>CAWDME010000001.1:0-177436 GCA_963803335.1 uncultured Solirubrobacteraceae bacterium
CGCACCGGGCGCAGGCCACGCACCCCAAGGAGCACCACGATGCCGCCGCATCGCACTCGCCGTCGCCTGACCGAGGCCGAGCGCACCGCGCGTCGCCACGCCAACCGCAAGCGCATCGAGCAGGCCGCCAGCGCGCTGTTGACTAGCGACGGCTGGCAACGTTGGGTCCGCGTCCGGGCGACCAACGGCCTCTCGCGCTACAGCCTGCGCAACCAATGGCTGATCGCCTGCGACTGCCACGCCCGCGGCATTACGCCCACCTACGTCGCCGGCTTCCGTGCCTTCCTCGCGCTCAACCGCTGCGTGCGCAAGGGCGAGACCGCCATCAGGATCCTCGCGCCTGCCCCCGTCAAGCAACGCGACGATGACGGCGAGGAGGCTGGCGAGAAGCGGATCTTCTTCCGGACCGTCCCGGTCTTCGACGTCTCCATGACGGACCCACTCCCCGGAGCCGAGCCCGTGTCACTGTCCCCGCCCGCGGAGCCGATAGAAGGCGACAGCCACCAGCACCTGATCGCTCCGCTCCAGCGCTTCGCGCGCGAGATCGGCTACCGCGTCGAGATCCGCGCGCTCGCCGACGACGGCCCGGGCGGCTGGTGCGACCACGACCGCCGGCAGATTGTCGTGGCTCGCGGGCCCGCCAACTGCCAGGTCCGCATCCTCGTCCACGAGCTGGCGCACGCGCTCGGCATCGGCTACCGCCAGTACGGGCGCCAGAAGAGCGAGGTGCTCGTCGACTGCGTCACCTACGTCGCCTGCTCCGCCGCCGGACTCGACGTCGGCGGCGAGGCGATCCCCTACGTCGCTGGCTGGGGCGAAGACGGCGCCCTCGACGCCATCCGCGAGTACGCGGAAACCATCGACGCCATCGCGCGCCGCATCGAAGACGCGCTCGGCGACAGCTCCGCCGTCGCACGTGCGCCGGTTCAGCACTCGGCCTGAGGGCAAGCCTCGCGCTCGCTTGGGCAGCTCGCCGGCCGGCATCGCGTCGGCGATTGAGGCCCGGTCGCGCGCAGATCTCAAATCGGCCCGCAGCGTCCGCTCCTGGCGAGCTCGTGCTCGCCCGAAAGGGTGGGAAGACGGTGCCGGCCGTGCTCGCTCCGTCAAGCCGGCTACGCCGGCTCGGCCCTGGCGGGCCGCCCTGACGGGTGACTGCGCTGTGCGCGCCCGGCGGCTCGCGATCCCACCTTCCGGGCGGAGCCAAGCGTCCCGAAGGCCCGACCACATCGAGCACCGAGGAGGCCAAGGCCATGTCCCGCATCCCCGATCGCCGCGAAGAGATCGCCGCATTCTTCGCGACGTACGCGAACCACGTTCACAGCTGTGTGGCGCGCCGTGCTCGCACCGCGCACGATGTCGTCGACGACGCGTGCGCGACCGCATGGACCAAGCTGCTGCGACGCCCCGATATCGCGCTCAACGCGCGTGGCAGGGCGTGGCTTATCACCGTCGCGGTGCATGAGGCCTGGCAGCTGCAGGAGCGTCGCGCTCAGGAGATGCCTGTGGGTCCGCTCGACCGAAGGTCAATCAGCGACGATGACGCTGCGCCGGAGCCGGTCGACGCAGTCCGCGTTGACGTGGAGACGCGGGTCGTCGACCGCGCCCAGCACGAAGAGGACATCGCGGCGTTCCTGACGCTCAAGCCGCGTGAACGCCAGGCGCTCTACCTGCAGGCCGTCGGCTATCGCTACGCCGAGATCTGCGAGCTGACCGGGTTCACCTACACCGCCGTCAACCGCTGCATTACCGAAGGTCGTCGCGCCCTCCGACGCGGCGGATACACGGCGGACGAACGAGCACGCCAAGCACGCTGAGCCGCCGACGTCGCTGCCAGCCGAAGCGGAGATCGACCAGCTCGAGATCGACCGCGCGACCCGCGGAAGGTCGAGAGCGTGGCGGCCGTGCTCGCTCCGTCAAGCCGGCTCCGCCGGGCTCGGCCCTGCGGGCCGCCCTGTCGGGTGACGTCGCTGCGCGCGACCGCCCTTGGGGCTCTCACCTTCCGCGGAGCGCGGCCCAACGCCGCCGCCCGGGAGGTCGGAGTCCACCGACCGAAGGGAGTCGTGCCCATGTCGCTGTCGCTCGTCGTCGCCGTGGTCCACCCGCGTCATCTCGCGGACGAGCTCGCAAACCAGCTGACGGCCGACGGCTACGAGCTCCACCAGGCACACAACAGCCGCCACGCCGTCTCGCTCCTCGCCAGCCGGCACGCCGACCTGCTGATCCTGGGCATGCTCGAGCGCCCGTCCGTGGCACTGGCGTTGCTCCGCGAGCTCCGCAAAGGCACGCTCGACGCCCACGCCTGGCCCGAGCTGCCGGCGATCACGATCGGTCCCCTGGTCGCCGGTGACCGCGAGCTCGACGCACTCCACGCCTACGAGGCCGGAAGCGACCACCACCTGCCCCCCGGCGCGGGCTATCTCCACCTCCGAGCCGCCCTGCACGCCGTCGCCCGTCGCGCGCACGGTGTGACGCGGCAAGCACATCGCGTCGGCCCGATCGAGATCGACATCGTCGCGCGCGAGGTTCGCGTCGACGGCGCCCCGGTAGATCTGAGCACGAAGGAGTTCGCGCTGCTGGCGGCGCTCGCACGCGAGCCGCGGCGCGTGTTCACCAAGAATGAGCTGCTCCGGGACGTGTGGGGGTTCAGGGGACAGGCGCGGACGCGGACGCTCGATTCGCACGCCTGCCGGTTGCGTCGCAAGCTCGCCGAGCAAGGTGCCCGAGCGGTCGTGAACGTTTGGGGCGTCGGCTATCGGCTCTCCGACCTCGAACCGCCGCGCTCGTGAGCCTTCTCGAGCGCGGCGTTGTAACAAGTGGGCGCCGAGAGTGTGCCGAAACCGTGAATTCGCCCCACGACCGGGCGAAGCTGCGCTTCAGTCGACATCATGGTCATGGTCGCGATCCAGCAAATCCACCACGACGGCGACATCGTCGCCTGGGTCGTTGGCGGCCGGGCAGTGATCACCGGTGGCCTGGCTTGGGACGCCTTCGATCTTGTGCGTGCCAAGTGTCTGTATGCGCTCGAGATCCAGGCTGGTGAGCAGCCCGGCCCGTACACCGACGGTGCTGCGACCGCCTATGCGCGCTCCGCGATGAACCGTCTCCGGCATGGCGGCATGCGGGGACGCGTGAGGACACCGTCGCTCCATCAGGTCACGAGCGCCGCTCCACGCGGTGGAGCAGGCGAGCAGGGGCCAGGAAGGCACGCGCCGCCTCTATACGAGTGAGATGACGCCGCGATGTCGCCAAGGCCGCTACGTGAAGCAGAGATGTCGAGAGCGTGCGGATGCTGCTACGCGCTGCGCTCACCGAAGTCGGCGACGCGGCGATTGAGGCGATGGCGTGACGGGACGTCCTCGCTCGAGCGCCGCCGACGATCTACTGATTTGCTTGTCGGACGCGGTCAGGCTGGTTCCGTTCTCGGAGACAACGCTGCGGCGCGCGATTTCGCGTGGCGAGCTCGAGGCTTGGCAGCCCACGGGCAACGGCAAGCTGGTCCTCTGGCGCAGCGCACTGATCGTGTGGGCTACACGACGGCCAGCGGGCAAGCACTCACACGACGAGAATCGCCGCGAGCGGCGACTGCCGTCGCGTCGCCAAGGTCGAACCAACACTGCGACACCGACGCTCGAGCCGATCACGCTGTCTGACCTCACCTGATCGCGGAGCACGATGGCCCGAAACGCGAAGTCGTACGAGACGAAGCAAGGTCGGCGGTGGCGGATCGGCTACCGGGACGAGCAGGGGGTCGAGCGCACCCGCGGAGGCTTCCTGCGGCAGAGCCACGCGTCGGACTGGTACCGGCGCCTTGAGCAAGCCCGAAGCCAGGGCCGCCTCAAGCAGTTCCTGGACGAGGACGCCGGACTCCCGACCGAGCAGGTCGAGACCCTTCACGACTTCATGGTCGACTGGTTCCGCCTCGATGCGGCGCCGGAACTCGCAACGGCGACCGCGATGACCTACCTGCACGTCTACAACAAGCACGTGCGGCCGCTCGCCGGGCACCGCCCGCTCGAGCACTTCGAACTTCCAGCCCCGGTGTCCGAAGTGCTCGCGCTGATGGCCGCGGCCGGCGTGGGACAGGCGACGCGCGACAACGCACGGAAGGTGCTGTCATCGGCCTTTGGCTGGGGCGTGGAGCTGGGCCGGATGCGCGCCAACGGGGCCCGCAGCATCCGCCGGAACCGCCGGCGGTCCAGACGCCTAACTGCGGCCGAAGCGCGCCCAGCTGGGCACCGCGACATCGCTGTTCGCCGTAAGGCGTGGGCGGTCTCGCCGGAAGCGTTCGCGGCGCTACACGGCGGCGCTCTCGACCGCCGCACTCCTGGGCGGCCGACGTGGATGCCCGAGCGGGATGCCATCGCGATGTCGATGCTGTACGGCCTGGGTCTGAGACCGCAGGAACTCTTCGGCGCGACCTTTCGCCAGGCAAGCGCCAGCCGCTTTCGTGTCGCGCAGGTGCTTACCAAGGCCACCGATGGCCCGGGTTCGAACAAGCCTGTCGGTCGGATCATCTCCGCCGCCAAGACCGCGGAGGGAGTACGGAGCATGGCGATGCGACTGTGGCTGTACGAGGAGCTGGAACGGTGGCGAGAGCTGCTGCGCAGCGTGGGGCTACCCGCAGGCGACGACGCGTTCCTCATCCCCGGAGCTGCCGCAGGCGGCCACTACACACTTGAGCAGCAGCACAACTTCATCCGCGACATCAAGGCGTGCGGACGACTCGCCGCCGAGCGCGACGCGGACATGCGATTCCTCACGAAGGCGACGCCGTATTCGCTACGACGTGGCCACATCTCGCTGCGGGTCCTGGCGGCAGAAGACATCAAGCGAATCGCCGACGAGTGCGGGACATCAACCGCGATGATCCACGGGCACTACCTCCACGAGCTCGACATGCGTCACGAGAAGCCGGATGGCTTCAGCTTCGATGGTGCGGTGCTAGCGGCGAGGCGTGCCATACGCCACCGCCGGGCCGCCTGAGCCGCCAAGCCGGGGGGCGGCAAGCCGCGCGTCAGGCTCAGATCTGGTCGTCGCACGCGGCCGGCCGTCGACTACACTCGGGCGTGCACGGATCGCCCGTCCGCATCGTCCCCGGCGCCGCGCGCAGTATCACGGCAGTATGGGGACCTCGCGCCGTCGCCAACCGGAGGCGAGGAAGGTGCGGATTTGCAGGTATTTCGCCCTCTTAGCTCAGTTGGTAGAGCACTTCCATGGTAAGGAAGGGGTCGCCGGTTCGAGTCCGGCAGAGGGCTCTTACAAATCCGCTGGAAATGGCGGGTTCGTCTTGCCGACGCCGCTTCGTTGTGGGCCACACGGGCCGCTGTGGAAGCGTTTGGAAGCGGCTACTGGACGCGAGCCTGCTGCCGTTTCCGGCGTCGTGTCGTCACGAGCCTATGCGACTTGGCGGGTCGCTGAGCCGCGCACCGAGTGGCTTCCGTGCGGTCGAGAGCGCCACCGACACGCTCCGCACGCGATCGGCGGGCTGCATTCGCCTTGTGTCAAGCGGAGTCTGTGGGGCCCTCGAGAACCGTGAGCACGCCCGTGCGCTCGAGCAGTTCCCGAGTCTGTCCGGTGGCGCCGCGGATGCGAAGCGTCGTACCGCGCCGCCGGGCGCGCGCCCGCTCCTGCAGCAGGATCGCTAGGCCGGTCGAGTCGGTGAAGCTCACGCCGCTGAGGTCGAGCGTGAGCGCTTGAGCGTCGAGCTCCCGCAGACGGGCGCGCAGAAGCGCGGCGATCGCGAGGTCCAGCTCGCCGTCGAGGCGGAGCAGCAGCCGTCCGGTGACCTCAGAGGCGATGGCCATGATCTGCAGCTGTTCCTTGTACGGCGACGGCATGACGCTGGGCTCCTTCCTCGCGAGTCTTGGATCCTCCAACCCGCGAGACAGGCGATCGGCTGCAGCCTTGTTCGCCGACTGACATCAACCGGTGCTGGCTGAGTTTGCGTCGGAGTTCGCTGACCGCGACGTCGATGACGTTGCTGCCGCCCTGTGCGCTGTCGCTCCACACGTCCCGCAGGAGCTCGGCGCGCACGGCCGGTTGGCCTCGACGCTGAAACAGGTACCGCGCGATGCGGTGGTACATCGAGCGGGCCGGGGAGCGCCGCGGCAACGTCATCTCGCACGCCGAGCAGGTCGCCGACGTCACTGCCCTGATCGAGGCCGAGCCGCTTGTCACGAGCGCGCTGGTGCCGATCGGCGCCGGCCTGCGGGTGGTGGTCAAAGAGCCCGGCTCCTCGCCCAATCGCTCCCGCAGCGCCTAGGTTCTAGTCCGGACCCGCCGCCGGCGGCGTGTACGTGAGCTGATCGAAGCGCAGCGGCGTGCGGCGCATCGGTCCGCTGGACGGTCCCTTGCGCCGCCCGACCCAGACGTGCACGGTGCCGTCGGCAGCCCGGGTCAGCTGGTAGCGGCGGGTCACGCGCAGTCCGCCCGACTCGATCTCCTCCTCGCAGACCACGAACGCGTGGCCGGGCTCGAGAATCCGGCCACGCGCCGGATGCGCGTCGCCCTCGGTGGCGAGGCGGCCGCGCCGCAGCACGATGTCCGGCCGGTTGCCGGTGATCCGTACCGGCACCAGCGGCAGCCAGTTGTCCGGGACGTCGGTCGCGAGCTGGTAGCGCCAGGCGCCGTCGTCGGGCGGCGGGAGCGGCTCCGGCCGCGGGCCGGCCTCACGGTCGACGGGACGGCCCGCCGCGCTCTCGACCCGGCGCTCGATCGCCCAGGCGAGGTTCGCCATCTCGTCGCGGCGGAACTCGACCGCTTCCAGCGGCCGGCCCTGCTCGACGGTGTCGACGACCGGCGGCACGAACAGCAGCGGCGCGTCGCCGCGGGCGATCGACGGGTCGCCGAACAGCTCGAAGAAGCGCCACGGCCGGTCGGCCGCGGCGGCCGCATCGACCACCGCAGCAGCGGGCACCGTGACGTGGCCGCCGAAGTCGTCGAGCACGCGCACCTGCGTGACCTGCGCGACCGAGCCGACGGGAAGCGTGCACGGGACGCTGAACCAGTCGGCGCCGGCGACCGTCGAGTAGGCGGCTATCACCGACCGCGCGAGGTCCTCGGGGCCGCCGCCGATGTCGCCGAAGTAGGCGTCGCCGTCCTCGAACTCCCACCAGCGGGCGGCAGGCATGCCGGCGAACTGGAGCGGCGTCGCGAGCACGCGCACGGTCTTCGCGGGCGGGTCCGCCGCGGCGCCCTTCGCCTTGGGCTTCGGCTTCGGGAAGCTCGTGACGTCGAAGTGGTGCCAGTCGAGCCGGCCGCCGGGGTACTCGGGCGCTTCGAGCTCGATCACGCCGCCGACGGGCGTGACCGCCGTGACGCCGAAGCGGTACTCGAGCCGGCGGCCCGACCACGCCGACGGCGCGCCGGGGGCGATCTCGCTGAACAGGGCGACGTCCTGGGCCTGCCAGGTGCCGATCGCGGTCGCCATGCGCGTCCGCGTCGCGTCGGGCAGCGCGGCGATCAGCGGCAGGCCGGCCGGGTCTCCGCCGGCAGCGGCGATCGCCGACTGCAGCTTGCCGGCATCGAGCGCGAAGCGGGCGAGCAGCCGCAGGCGCGCGTGCCCGACGGGGTCCAGCTCGTCGTCCGGGACGCGCCCCGCGGGGTACGCCTGCCGCAGGTCGCGCAGCAGCTTCGCCGGCGCGCCCGCCTGCGCGAGCCGTCGCAGCAGCGCGGCGCCCGCCTCGAGGTTGAGCTCGAAGGCCGCGGGTCCCCGTGTGACGGGCTCGCGCTCGACCAGCGCCTCCAGCGGCGCTCCGAACTGTGCGCGTCCGACGGTGGTGCGCTGACCGCTGGGCTCCTCGGTCCAGTACTTGGTCACCGGCGCCGATGTCACGTCGGCCTCGATCACGATCGGCGTCGCCGCGTCCTCGCCGCGGAACTCCCCGACCTGCCACTGGCGGGCGAGGAACCACAGCGGGTCGGCGACGACGGCGGACAGGCCCTCCTCGATCTCGGGGTCGACGGCGCCGCCCTCGACGCGCTTCCAGGTCATGCGGTCACCTGCGGCAGCTCGATGTCGTCGGGCAGGAAGACGGTCGGCAGGTAGTGGCCGACGCCCTCGATCCCCGGCGGCGGGATCGCCCTCAGCTTCGCCATGTGGAGCGTGTGCAGGAGCTGGGCGCTGATCTCGCCCGCGCTGAAGGTGTGGCCGTCCTCGACCGTCGAGAGCAGGATCGCGTTGGGCGCGCGTGCCGTCGGGGCGTCGAAGTGCACGGCGAGGCCGGTGAGCTGGTCGGTGCGCGGGATGCCCTCGGTCCAGCCGTCGACGAGCAGCCCGGCGATCGGCTTGGCCTGCGCCGCGAGCGGCTCGGTGCCGGTGAGCGAGAACAGCGCGAGCCGCTCGCGCTGCCCGTGGGGCGGCGAGATCGCGGCCCATCCCTCGTCGACGTGCGGGAGCTGGACGAGGCCGTAGCGCGCCTTCGCGGTCCCGAGCACCGGTTCGCTGAGGAGGAGCGCGTCCGCCATCGCGCCGACCGCGGTGCGCACGCGCGCGACCTGCCGCAGCCAGCGGTTGCCGCCGGCGGCGACCTCGCTCGCGCGCGGGGCGTAGGCGGCCGACGTCGCGCGGTCCGGGTCGGCGGGGGGCGTGAACACGGGCAGGATCGGCAGCGCCGCGTCGACGAGCGTCCGCAGCCGCGTCGCCGACTGCTCGACCGGCGATCCCTCGACCGGGTCCTCCGGGGGCTCGCGGCGGGCGGCGAGCGCCGCGACGACGGTGGCAAGCGCGTCGGCGTCGCCGGTCTCGAGCGCGACGACGGCGCCGGGCACGTCGATCGCCGCGCAGCGCAGCAGCGCCGCGCGGGCGACGGCGGGATCGGCGGAGCCGAGGTCGGCGGCGATCAGGGCAAGGCGCTCCTCGACGTCCTGCAGGCGCCCGGCGATCTCGGCCTCGTCCTCCGTGGCCGTCGCCGCCGACGCGCCCGGCACGACGAGGTCCTCGGGCTTCAGCGGCCGGCTGCGGCCCGTCGCGTTGAAGGCGGCGCTCGCGAGCAGGCCGAACTCGTCGATGCTCAGCGCGGCCGTCCCGGAGCTGGCGAGGTCGACCTCCACCGTGCGGCCGTCGGTGGCCTGCGCGGCCGCGGCCGCCTCGACGATCCGTGCCAGCCGCGAGCCGGTCTGCGTCGCGGACGCGCCCGCGAGGTGGGCGGCCTCGATCGCGGCGAGGCCGGCGGCGTCGAGCGTGAGCGCCGTCCGCTCGACCACCGCGCCGGACGTGTCGCGGAAGGTCAGCCCCGCGGCGACGGCCTTGGGCGCGGGGAGCAGGCCCTCCAGCCAGGCCGTCAGCCGCGGCTCGGCCAGACCGATCACCGACGGGCCCGCGGCGACGGCACCGCCGGTCCAGACCGCCACGACGCGGTGGCTGACGAGCTGAGAGTCGCGCTGGCTGGCGGTGACGGTGATCGGCGGCACCGCCGCGTCGCCGCCGCCGGTGAGCGCGAGCGTCCCGGCTGCGGCGTCGGTGTTGCCGCGTAGCAGCGCGTGCACGCTCTGGGCCATCGTGAGGTCGGCGACCGAGTCGAGGTCGGCCGCGACGCGGAGCAGCGCCCGCCGCACGGCGGCGCGCTCGGCGGTCTCCGCCGGGTTGGCGGTCGGGGCGGTGGCCGTCCACAGCTCGCTCTGCAGGGTCGTCTCGACCAGCGTCTTGTCGACCTGCGAGCTCGCGCGCGCGACGAGCAGGCCGTCGACGACCTTCGAGGCGGGCCCGGCGGTGCCGCTGACGTCGCGGACGATCTGCCGCACGGTGTCGATCCACGCGTCGAGGTGGTGGTCGTGGAGGTAGCGCTCAAAGCGCGCGCCGAGCGTCTCGGCGAGATCCTGTCCGTTCCGGAGGCCGTCGAGGATCCACTGGCCCCCGCGCACGCGCTGCGAGGAGAGGTCGACCGACAGCGGCGTCTCCCCGCTCTCGGTCCCGAACGCACTCCAGCCCGACCGCAGCACCGCCGCCGTGGCGGCGTGCGAGAGCGACGGCGCGTGGATGAAGCCCTGCGAGGGCGGGTCGCTGGTCGGCGCCAGGTCGAGCAGCCACCCGTACGCGCCGATCTGGATGCCCGCCGGATGTGCATGCCGCTTGGCGGCGAGCCGCTCGGCGGCGAGGCTCGTGATCCAGGCGTCGATCCGGTGGCCGCCGAGCCCGAGGCTCTCGCGCAGCAGCCGCTCGAACACCGTCTCCGCGTTCGCGAGGTCGGGGTTGTTGAGCCCGGCGCGCAGCACCTGCAGGGCGAGCCGGACGGCTGGCGCCTGGTCGGCCGGGACCTGAAGGTGATTCTGATCGAGCAGGTGGTGCAGCAGCGGCGCGGGGCCGGTCACCAGCCGCTCGCGCGACTCCGTCGGGAGCGCGTGCGCGATCACGTCGTCGAGGGCGGCGATCAGCGCGACGAGCAGCTCGTCGAGCTCGTCGAGGTCGCCGCCGCTCGTGACGAGGCGGCCGACCGGCTCGACGGCGCGGGCGAACGTCGTGTGCACGAGCCGGATGACGTGGTCGGAGCCGATGCCGCCGTTCTTGCTGAAGCCGCTGACCGGGCCGGGAATCGCGAGCGTGGCCGCGCGGTGGCGCTCCAGCAGCGGGAGCAGGTCGTTGTCGATGGCGGCGAGCGCCTCGGGGCCGTAGTTGATCTCGTCGACGACCGGCGCGAGGATGCCGCGGAACTCCTCCACGCACGAGAACTGCGTGAAGATGTCCGGCGGCGAGGCGTTCGGCACCTCGTCGGTCGGGATCCCGTCGATCAGCGGCTTGTACTGCGCCCAGGTCTCCGCGGTCTCGGCCCACACGATGCCGCCCTGGTCGCGCGTCAGCTGGTAGTCGATCTCGGCCATGATCTCCACGAAGCGCGCGCGGTCGGCCTCGGTGTTGTCGGTGGCGAGCCGGACCTGGAGTGAGGTGGGGTGGGGCACGGCACCGAGCACCTCGCCGACCGTGATGGCGTCGGCGGCCGGCGAGCCCGCCGGTCGCGCGTCGGTGGCGTCGGGGTCCAGCGCGGCGGTCGGCAGGGACGCGTCCCAGGTCCGCACGAAGTCGGCGAGCTGGTGCTCGAGCAGGTCCCGGAAGGCCGTCGCGCCGCCGGCGATCACGAACCCGGGCTTCGTGGTGACCGGCAGCAGGCCGTACGGCTGCGCGCCGCAGCGCAGCACCGGGAGCGGCCCGTTGCCGCGAACCCAGTCGACGTACCAGGCACGCAGGTCGGGGGCGTAGGCGCCGGGCGCGATCCGCCCGTCGATCATCGCCAGCGGCCCGCCGATGTAGTCGCCGAGCGTGCAGAACCCGATCGCGAGGTTCATCGCCCAGGCGGCGAGGCCGTCGGCCGTCTCGGCATGCGCCGTCCGGTCGAGCGCGTTGGCGCGCACGCGGCCGAACGCCAGCGAGGCGGCGTCGGCCGCGGGGACGCGGTACATGAGCGCCGCGTCGGCGGCGAACAGCACGGCCCGCCCGGCGGGCGCCAGCGGCCGCTCGCTGGTCTCGCGCTCAAACAGCTCGTCCATGTCGGGGGAGTCGACCGAGATCCCGGAGCGCCCGGCGTCGGTGTTGTTGGTGGGCGTGCCCTGGGGGACGGCGTCGAGCCCGCTCGTGTACCAGTGCGCGTCCAGCAGCGCGTCGAGTTCGGCGCCCTCGGCCAGCGGATCGCGGTCGGCCCGCACGCCGGTCACGAGCACCGCTCCGACCGGGTTCGGCACGTTGGCGAGCGGGATCCGCACCGCCATGCCGACGTTCACCGCCTTCTCGACGTCGATCGTCCAGCTCAGGCCCTGCGCGGCGAGGAACGCGTCGAGCCCTTCGCCGTCCATCCCGGCCAGCCGCGGCGCGATCGGCAGCCCGTCGAGCACCTTCGAGGAGAACGCCGTGTGGACGGGCGCCAGCGCGCTGTTGTACAGACGCACCATCCACTGGTCGGGGAGCAGCTTCGCCCGCACCGGCTCGTCGGCGCTGCGCAGCGTGAGCTGCGGGAACGCCGGGTCGCCGTCGGCCGGCGCGTTGAGCGGCGTCGTGGCGGTCGCCACCCACAACGCGCGGTAGTGGCCGCAGCGACCGGCGAGCCACTCGCGCGCGCTCGTGATCGCGGCCGCGTCGGTCACGCCCCAGAGCGCGCGCCAGTACGCGTGCCCGGCCGCCTGCTCGCGCTCGGTGAGCTGCTCGTGGTGCCCGTCGGCGTGGATCGCGTCCGGGAAGATGCGCACGACGAGCTCGGTCGGCACCGCGTGCGGCAGGTAGCGCGCTTCGAGGCGCACCGGGAGCAGGGCGAGCGGCAGCTCGGGATCGAGCCGTGTGAACGGCTTGACGCTCATGCCGCCGTCCCGACGAGGTCGACGACGCGGAACAGCATCCGGAACGGCGCCTGGTAGGTCACCCGCGCCATGTGCGCGGAGTTCAGGCCCCAGGTCGCGCCCGCCGGCGGCGGCTGCGCGGATGGGAAGCCGCCGTCGCCGACGATCAGGTGGCCGGCGCCGTCCTGGCCGCTGAGGTGCTCCCACTCGAGGTCGCGCCAGTCCTCCAGCGGGCGCGTGCCGTCGCCGCTGTCGAGGCCGAAGCGCGGCTCGCACGGCTGCTCCTCGATGACGACGCGCCAGCGCGAGCCGGCGGCGGTCACCGCGTCGGCGTGCTCGACGTCGAACGCGACGAACCGGACGTCGGGCGGGATCCAGCCGCTGAAGCTGGGCAGCGACGCCACCTTGGTCACCGGGTCGACGAGCAGGAAGCGGACCGACGGGTAGTGCATGACGAGGTCTCCCCTCACGAGCAGCACGACGCTCTCGCCGCCGGCCGCGCCGAGGTCGTTGAGCGTCGAGGTCTCGGGCCACGCGGCCATCGCGTCGATGTCGCGGTCGCTGACGTCGGGCCGGTCCCAGAAGCGGTGGAACGTCGTCGAGCCCATGTCGGCGGGGAACTCACGCCACAGCAGCTCGCGGCTCATCTCGTGGTTGGCGCCGGCGAGCAGCGACGCGACGAACGCCGAGTTGCCCTCCACGACGCGCACCGAGTTCTGCGGGAACGCGCCGACGCCGGGCATCAGCAGCTCGGGCGAGAGCGCGACCAGCGACCACACGAGCGCCTCGTCGATCGTCGGGCCCCAGCGCACGCGGGTGGGCAGCTCGGAGTCGGGCGTGCCCGCGAGCAGGTCGCCGAGCACCGGGATGCGCGCAGCGAGCCGGGTCCGCGCGGACGCGAGCGGCCGGATGCCGGTCGCGGTCAGCGCCGCGACATCGGAGAGCTCGAGCTCGTCGGGCGCCGGCACGACGATCGCGCGCGTGCCGTCGAGCGCGGTCCCGTCCGGGACGCCGACGACACCGAACCCCATCGCCCGCCGCGTCGCGGCGCGGCCGAAGCTGGCGGCGACCGACACCGACCAGTTCGACTCCTCGCGGCCGCGCGTCGCGGCGGCGCTTGCGACGACCGCCCCCGGACGCGTGACGCGCAGGTACGCCGGGCTCACGAGCGCGTCCGGGATCGTGCTCTGCTGGAGCAGCCGTCGCGGCGGCTGGTTCGCCTCGTCGCGGGCGAACGTCAGCTGCGCGCGCAGGACGCCGACGCGCTGCAGGTCGTCGAGCTGGTTCGCCCGGTGTCGCCATGTCCGGCCGATCTCCGCCTGCAGGCGCGTCGTGCTGAGCTCGCGGTTGGCCTCGCGGATCGCACCGGCCTGGCGCCAGGCCGCCGCCATGAAGCGCTCCTGGTGGATACGGACGATCTCGGCGCCGAGTCCGGCGGCGGCGCGCCGGTTGGGCGTGAGGTTGAGCGCGCGCAGCCAGCCCGACGCCGGGATCTCGTTCGTGTCGGCGGCAAACGATCCGTACAGCGGCGGCGTGACCACCGGATCGGGATCGCTGAGCGCCAGCTCGACGCGCTGGGTGCCCTGCTCGAGCAGGTCCGTGACGGCGGCGTTGAACTCGTCGTTGAGGCTGCCGAGGCCATGCGGCGAGATCTCCGCATCGCACAGCGCGCCCGTGTAGTCGACGGTGACGCGCTCGGTGCCCGGCGGCCACGGGTCGACCGAGCCGAGCTCGGTGACGTCCATCGTGTGCAGGCCGAGCTCCAGCGTCTCGTCGGCGACGGGGCCGAGCCGGCGGCACAGCTCCTCGAACGAGCCGGCTTCGCCGGTCGTGAATGTCCAGGTGTCATAGACGGTCAGCTCGGGCGACGCGCTCGCCGCGTCCCAGGCGGGCCGGAGCTGATCGCCGTCGGTGTCGAACGCGAGCACCAGCGCGGCGCGGTAGCGGATCCCCGGCTTCAGGCGCCGCGGGCAGACGACCCGGGCGACCACCGTGCCCGGCGCGCTCAGCGACTCGATCACCCCGTCGGCCGGCGCGATGCTCTGCACGTGCACCCAGGCGTAGGACTCGGCGAGGTCCGGGAGCTGGCCGGCGGGGGCGAACAGGCGCGCCGGGCGGTCGGCTGAGGCCGCGACGAAGTCGGCGCTCGCGTCCTCCACGCAGACCAGCACCACCCACGGCCGCAGGCGACCCGTGGATGCGTTCTCGACCGCCGGGGTCAGCACCCAGGGAAGGTCGGGCGCCGACAGCTCGATCAGCGGGAAGTAGCCGTACTCGGCGTCGACGGCGTTCGGCTGCGGGTAGCGGCGGATGATCTGGGACGCGTCGATCCCGGTCGCATGGTCGGGCGGGCGCAGCGACAGCGTGGCGTCGGCCTGCTCGCCGTCGAGCTCCACGTACACCGGGACCGGGGCGCCGCGAACGAGCGTGGCCTGCCCGGTGTCGGGCTCGCCGAGCTCGAGTCCGAGGCCGCGCCGCAGCCACGGGAGGAAGTACAGCGGGGCGCTCATGCGACCGGCTCCAGGATCGGGCCGGGGAACGGCTCGAGCTCGGGCACCGGCTCCAGAG
Organism: uncultured Solirubrobacteraceae bacterium; assembly: GCA_963803335.1. GTDB lineage: Bacteria > Actinomycetota > Thermoleophilia > Solirubrobacterales > Solirubrobacteraceae > DASSUW01. The sequence continues at coordinate 14,827 of CAWDME010000001.1, forward strand.
CGGCGCTGAACGGCGCGACGATCATCCGTGCGCGGGCACCCGGGTCGCCGGCGATCCGCAGCGAGCGGGCGCGCAGCGCGTCGTACTGGCTGACGCCGCCCGCCGGCACGCCGCTGTCGGCGAGCGCGAGCGTGGCTTCGGCGCCGTCGGCCGCCCGCACCAGCGTGTACTCGGTCGCGGCGATCGTGAACGCCGGCGCCGGCGCCGCCCCCGCCCGGCGCAGGGCGATCGCGGCCGCGCCCGAGCCGACCGAGTTCGCGAGCGAGTCGTCCTCGGGCACCGTGTAGGTCTCCTCCTCGTAGCCCGTGTCGACGCTCGTGCTCAGCTCGTCCGGGCGGGCGGTGATGCGCGCGTCCGGAAGGCCGAACGTGACGCCCGCATCCATCTGCTCGAACGACGCGCGCGCGAGCTTCTCGGACTGGCTGAGGACCTCGAACTGCGCGGGAGCGAACCAGTCGACGGCGGCCACCGGATCGACCGCGACGGCGCCGATCCCCGCGCCGGTGACGTGCAGGATCTCCTCGCCCGCGGCCGGGACGGCCTGGCCGACGATCTCGAGTGTGCGCTCGAGCGGCGCCGCCGACTGGCGTGCGGTGAGCTGGTGGTCGGGCCGCACCCAGACGGTCTCGCTGCCGTCGTCATCGGGCGTGAGGTAGGTGATGCCGGCCGCGAGCGCGTCGACCGGCCCGGCCTCCTGCCACGACGCGGGCGAGCGCAGGGCCGTGAGCGCGTCGGCGCGCGGGTGGGCGATCGGTTTCGGCTCGCCGGGCGCCTTGCCGCCGACCTCGAGGTCGAAATTGACCTTGAGCCCGAAGAACTTGAACGACGCCAGCGCGCTCGCGTACCACGGCTTGGGGCCCTCGAGGTGGGCGGCGATCTCGACGCCCATCAGCTCCTTGTTGCCGGAGTAGATCCCGACCCCGGCCGACAGGTCGGCGACGATCTTGAACGGCGAGAAGATCAGCAGGACGTCGAACTCGAACCAGCCGCGGGCGGTGTACGTGCTCGGCCAGACCTCGACCGACGCCTCGATGTTCACCGACGCGCCGAACTGGACGGTGTTCGAGGTGATCGCGAAGTAGGACTGGATCGTGATGCTGATCGGGTCGGCGATCACGATCGACGCGCTCATGCGCCGCAGGTCGTGCATCGCGGCGGGGACCAGCGACGGCGGGTGGAAGCTCGGGTGGTACCCGCCGACCGACAGCAGGAAGTACGGCTGCGGCGCGACGCACAGGTACATCGCCATGTCGCCGCCGAGGTCGATCGTCTCCAGCAGCCGCGAGTCGTACAGCGAGGCGGTCAGCGCGAACGTCCCCGCCGGCACGTCGACGACGCCGAGCGAGTCCATGTGCAGCGTCAGCAGCGGCGCCTCGGGAACCGGCAGCAGCGCCTCCAGCGACCCCATCACGGCGATCACGCCGTCCGGCAGGCTGAGCACGACGCCGAGCTGGGCGGTGATCAGCGTCGGTGAGCCCCAGCCGAGCATCACCACGGGGCCGACGACCGTGTTGTCGGCCATCAGCGGGAAGTAGTCGTCGATCTGCGCGATCAGCTGCGCCGAGTCGCCGACCGGATCGTCCGGGAACAGCAGCGAGTCGATCACGCCGCTGCGCAGGCCCGAGGCCAGCGCCTCGGCGTCCATCGTGCGGTTGAGCGCGAGCAGCCCGCCGGCGCCGAGCAGCGTGAACCCGAAGCCGAGCGGGATGCCGGGGAAGCGGGCGGACAGGCTGGCGAACAGCGCCCAGCCGTCCGGGTCGCCCGGCAGCGCGGTGTCGACGACGACGACGGCGTCGATGCCGACCGCGAGGATGTCGAGCGACAGCGCGCCGGCGTAGCGCGGCGGCTCGACGGCGACGAAGCCGCCGCCGTGGACGGCCTCGCTCTCGATCGCGAAGCCGATGCGCGTCGGCGGGGCGAAGCCAAGCGACAGGTCGAGCGGCCCGAGGTTGCCGCCGGTCTCGGGGAACGTGAGGCCGAGCGCCATGCCCATCCCGTCGACGGTGGCCGCGAACGGACCGAGCGTCGCCGCCAGGTCGGCGCCGGCGACGAGGCTGACGGTGTCCCCCGTCGGCGTGATGCCGAGCTCGGCGCCGGTGATCGTGATCGGGCCGATCGAGCGGTCGACCACGAAGCGCTTCGTCAGCCCTCCGCTGCCGTCGAAGCGCAGGCCGTCCTTGCGGGTCCAGCGCAGGTGTGCGTCGAAGTCGACCTCGAAGCCACTCCCGAGCAGACCCGCGAGGAAGCTGTCGGCATCGCCGGTGTCGACCACGAGCCTCCCGCCGTCGACGAACAGCGACGGCCCCCAGTCGTAGTCGCCGGTCGCGAGGAGCTGGGCACCGCAGCCGAGCCCGAACGACCCGATCTCGAGGCGGCTCGAGGTCGGGGCGCCGACGATGAAGGCGACACCGTCGGGGTTCGGGTTCTTGAGCAGGACGAGCTCTCCGGAGACGCCGGCGCCGGCCGCCGGTGGGAGGTGCACGGCGTCGGGCCAGAAGACGATCGGCCCGCTGTCGGTGTCGGCGTACGCGTACATGGTCCAGCCGTCCAAATGGCGGGAGATCGCCGCGGTGCCGAACGGCGTGACGATCAGCCGCGGGCCGCCCAGGTGCTCGCCGATCGGGACGATCCGCAGGCCGACGGTGCCGAGTGCGCCGAAGTCATAGAACAGGCGCAGCGTGGAGTTGGCGTACTCCATGACCTCGTCGGTGGCGATCAGATCGACGCCTGTGGGCACGCCGCGCGACGGTTCGCCGCCGAGCGAGAAGATGAGGTCGCTGAGCGGCCGCCACAGCCGGTCGACGAACTGCGCGACGTCGTCGACCGTGCGCAGCGCGGCGAGCCCGCCGTCGAGGTAGAACTCGCCGAGGAGACCCGCCGGGTCCGTGAGCAGCGCCGGCAGGCGGTCGAGCCGGACCCGCTCGAACTGGCGCGGCCAGCGAACGGTCTTCGTCGTCCCGCGCAGCACGACGCGCTCCGGGGCATCGCTCTCGCGCGGGCCGTCGACGAGTCGCAGCAGGCGCCCGATCTCGTACGCGGCCGGTCGGTGCGTGCGCAGGTAGCGGGCGAACAGGAAGCCCATGACCTCGCCCGTGAGCTCACCGAGCGTCGGCGCGGGGTCGAGGTCGAAGGCGGCGAGCGCGCCGGCGATGTCGTCGACCTGCACGGCGAGATCCCGGACCGCGTCGAGTATCGCGAGGATCGCGGCCAGGTCCGCGGCGTCGGTCGTCGCGTCGGTGAGCGCCTCGACGGCGTCGAGGATCGCCCCTGCCGTGCCCGCCATCGCCGCGATCTCGTCCTCGGCGAGCGACGTGAACTCCCAGCCGAGCCGCCCCAGGACCTCGGCGACGCCGTCGGGGCCGTCGGCCATCCGGCGGACGGGATCCGCGAACTTGTCGAGCTCGCCGAGGATCGCCTGGTCGAGCGCGGTCATCCGAACGGTCTCGCGACCTCGTCGAACTCGAGCGAGACCGTCGCCACGGTGAGCGGCAGGACCGGGGAGATCTGCCCGGTCGCGGCCTCCTCGGACACGCGCAGCTCGCGCCAGTAGATGCCGTGCGTCACGGCGACCGGCTCCCCGTCCCGGTACGTCAGCGTGATCTCGCCGAACTGGTTGCGCCCGACGATCGATGCGCCGGCGATGCGCGCCAGCCGGGACTCGATCATGCCGTCGAGGACCTCGACCGATTGCGCGACGTTCGCGTCGTTGGGGTCGTGGAGCTCGATGTCGAGCTCGATCTCCTCGAGCTCCTCGACCGGGATCTCGCCCGGCTTGTCGAGCGTGTAGAAGCGCGGGTCGACGACCCAGTCGGCGCGGAACGCGAAGTCGGGCGGCACCGTGACCGACGTGATCGCATAGTCGCTGTCGGGCGACGTGTAGCGCACCTGGTTGCGGCCGGAGATGCGTACGGGGACGGCCGGGTGGTTGAACGGCTGCGCACGCATGCCCACCTGCACGTCCGCGCCGCTGTCGTTGCTCCAGCCGAGTCCTTGCGAGATGTACGCCGGTCCGACCGACCAGCGGTCGGTCGACGGGCCTTCGAACGCGCTCATGCCGTCGCGGTGCCACGAGTCGGTCTGCGGACGCTCGTTCTTGAACGCGCTGGCGACGAGCTGCGCGACGACCATGTCGACCGGCGACTGCGTGGCGTGGCCGTAGGGCCGTTCGCCCCAGTACTGAAGGCGCGCGGTGTAGCCGAAGTGGACGTCGCCCGACAGCATCACGATCCGCGTGCGCCGCCCCGGGAGGCCGGCGAGCGTGGTCCCCGGCGCGCCGGCGTGGGCGAGCCGCGCGAGCAGGCTCTGCTGGGCGGGCAGGTGGTAGACCCACTCCTCGGCGTTGCCGAGCGACGGCCACAGGAGCTTCGCCGTGAGCTCCTGTCCGGCCTCGAGGAAGCCGTAGCCGACGACCGGCGCACCGCTGATCGCGAACGTGATCGGCGGCGGGTTGTCGACGACCGGGATCTGATCGGCGACGACGGTCGGCCCGATGATCCCGACGAGGGCGTTGCCGGCGTCGGCGTATCCGCAGTGCGTGCGCCCGTCGAGGCTCATGATGCGATGGGTCGGGTAGTCGATGACGTAGTCCCATCGCAATGCCGCCGGCGGCACCGGCGGCGTCAGCTGGTATGTCCCATCGCCGACCGGCTCTGGCTCGTTGGGGCCGACGAGCGCGGTCAGCGTCGTCTCGGCATCGACCGAGTCGCCACCGTTCGCGATCCACAGCCTGGCCGCCTCGAACAGGTCGGCGCCGGGCTGGCCGGGCTCGAAGTCGTCCGGCCGGTTGCCCCAGCCCTGGCACAAGGCGTACGCCAGGATCGCGTTGCGCATGTGGATCCGCCCGTAGGGCGAGTCGAGCACACCGCGCGTCCATCGGTAGGTGATCGACCAGCTGTCGGTGAAGTCGTGGTCGTCGAACGTCATCAGCGTCGGCACGTTCGCCAGGGCACGGCGGACCGACGGGATCCCGTCGCGCAGGTACTCGACGCGCTCGATCGTCTCCTCGTACTCCTTGGCGGGGTCCGCGGCGAACAGCGCCATCAGCCCCCAAGCCTGCTTTGGCGGCGCAACGCCGGGAACGGGCTCACCGGCGCGCGCTGTCGCCTGGTCGGCCCAGTTCCCGCGCGCGGGCCACAGCACGTCTGACCACATGTAGAGGTAGTGGGTGACGAACTCGCTCAGCGTGAGCAGATGCGAGCGCTTGAAGGTGGGGTCGGCGTGCTCCTGGCCGCAGTAATTCGACACGACGTCGGTGCGCGACGCAGCGGGCAGCCGGTCCGCGGTGACGTTCAAGCCGAGGATGGTCTCCTGCCTGCCGAACAGCACGCCGTTGGCCTGGATGTACTCGTACAGCAGCGCCTCCGGGACGTTGTCGCAGTAGAGCTGGTCGCCGGTGAGGATGAGGTGATGCGGCCGCGCGTTGGGATCGGCGGCGCTGGCCTCGATCAGCTCGTCGAGCGCCTCGAGCGCGTCGCGGTCGTCGCCCTGAGCGCGCCGGCACGACCCATGGATGATCCGCAGCTCTGCGGGGTCGGCGGGCGGCAGCGAGAACGACGGCAGCGCGTCGTCGGCCCCGTAGCCGAGCAGGCTCTTGCCCTGGCCGTTGTAGTTGGCGCCGACCACGCCCGGGGTCCACAGGTTCTGGACGCCGAAGCCGAGGTTGTACTGGTACCGCCGCCCCGGCTGGAGCGGCTGGCCGGCCGGAGGACGCGCGGTCACCGTGACCACGTGCACGCCGGGACCGAGCTGCTCGGTCTCGCGCGTTCCGGTGAAGAGGACGGTCCGCGACTCGTCGAAGACGAGCAGCGTCACCTCCTGATGGGACTTCACCGCCACCCACACCGTGACGAGGTTCGCCTCGACGCGGCGCAGGATCGGGCCGGCGAGGATGAGTGGTACCTGGTTCCAACGATCGCTGAGGGGTGTCCACGGCACCGAACGCCGAGTTTCGCCCCATCAACACCCGGGATGCACCGGGAGAACCCCTAGGACTTAAGGTCCGGCGGGTCCGCCTGCCCGAGCGTCGCCACGAGCTGGCTGCGGGAGTGCACGTCGAGCTTGCGGTAGATCTGATGCAGGTGGAACTCGATCGTCTTCGGGGCGAGGAACAGCTCGGCGGCGATCTCGCGGTTCGACGCGCCGCGCCGGACGGCCGCCGCCACGCGCTGCTCCTGCGGGGTGAGCGCGCCGTCGCGCCGGGCGCGCCGGCGGGCGCCCGCGGCGCGCAGCTCGTTGCGCGCCTGCGCGGCCCAGGGGGCGGCGCCGAGCCGCTCGAAGCCGGCGAGCGCCTCGCGCAGGTGCTCGCGCGCGTCCGCGCGCCGGCGCGCGCGATGCAGCCGGCGGCCGTAGGCGAGCTGCGCGCGGGCGCGCTCGAACGGGAGCGGGCGCTGCGCATCGGTGGCCATCGCCTCGGCGAAGGCCCTATCGAAGTCGTCGTCGAGCATGCAGCGGCAGCGGGCGGTCACGGCCAGCGCGAACGCGGTCTCGGCCGACGCCGCCTGGCGCTCAAGCGGGCCGAGGACGCGGCGCGCCCCGTCGCTGCGGCCGGCGCGCACGTAGGCCTCGATCAGGTCGGGGGCCCACGGCACGAGCGTGGGGTCGCCCAGGCCGGAATCCGCGACGATCCGCTCCACGGTCTCGAGCTCGGCGATCGCCTCGTCGGTGCGGCCGCTGCTGAGCGCGACGAACCCGAGCGCAGCATGGCCGAAGCGCTGCCCGCTGCGCATCGCTGCCGCGTCGGCGATCGCGAGCGCCGCCTCTCCGGCCGCACGTGCCTCGCGCGCGCGGCCGCGGGCGCCGGCGATGCGGGCGGAGAGCGTCAGCCCGTAGCCGTGCCAGGCGTGCTGGCCGGTGTCGCCCGCGACCCGGATCGCCTCGCCGGCCGCGGCCTCGGCGGCGTCCCAGTCGCCGAGCCGGAACGCCACCTCGCAGGCGACGATCAGCGTGCCCCCGAGCGTGGCCAGCGCGCCCGCGTCGCGGGCCCGCTCGCACAGGTCCGCGCTCTCGCTGCGCGCGCGTTCGAGCTCGCCGAGCGGAATGCGGGCGAGCAGCAGCAGGTGCAGCCACGGCCAGTGCGGGCCGAGCGGGTCCAGCCCCGCGGCGAGCTGCTCGGCCTGGCCCAGCACCGGCCGACCGAGCGGGGCCTTGCCGCGCAGCACGAGCGCCCAGCCGAGCATCGCCAGCACCGCGCCGCGCGCCTCCGGTTCGCCGTCGTCGCCGAGCAGCGCGACGGCGCGGCAGGCGAGCGCCTCCGAGCGCCGGTGCGAGTTCGTGACAGTGCACGCGTTGGCGGCGTCCGCGAGCATCTCGGCGGCGAGCGCCGGGTCCTCGCGCGAGCAGCGCTCGGCCTCGGCGACGAGCAGCCGCGTCGCGTCGACGGGGCTGCCGCTCCAGACCATGATCCGGCCGCGGAGCTGCTGCGAGCGCGCCCGCAGACCCGGATCCCGCGTCGCCCGTGCGGCCTCGCCGAGCAGGCCGAGTGCGCGCTCGCGGGCTCCGGCCGCGGCGGCCGACTGGCCGGCCGCGAGCAGTCGCCGCGCCGCGGCCTCGGGCTGCGGTGACAGCCGCGCCGCCCGCTCGAGCGCGGCTGCGGCGGCCGCGAAGCCCCGCCGCGCGGCGGCATCGGCGCCCGCCCGTTCGAGCGCGGCGGCCACGTCCTCGTCGGTCCCGGCGGTCGCCGCCGCGCGGTGCCAGACCCGGCGCTCGCCACCGAGCACGGCCGCGAGCGCGGCGTGCGCGCGGCGGCGCTCGGCCGGATCGGCGGCGTGGTAGGCCGCGGCGCGCACGAGCGGGTGGGCGAAGATCACGCGGCCGTCGCCGAGCTTGACGAGGCCGCGCGTCTCCGCCTCGGCGAGCCGTCCGACGTCGATGTCCGCGGCCCGGCAGGCGGCGGAGATCGCCGTCAGGTCGTCGCCGGCGTGCGTCGCCGCCACGACCAGCGCGCTGCGGGCGAGTGGGTCCAGCTCGTCGAGGCGGGCCGCGAAGCTGCTGTGCAGGCGACTGCCCGGCACGACCGGGAGCTCGGGAGCGCTGACGCCGCTGCGCTGGTCGGCGGTGAGGGCGGCGGGTAGCTCGACGAGCGCCAGCGGGTTCCCTGCCGCCGCTTCGATGAGCGCGGCCGCCGCGGCCGGTGCGAGGTCGGGCGCGACGCGACGCAGCAGCTCCCGAGCGGCGTCGGCGTGCAGCGGAGCGAGCTCGAGCCCCGGCAGCCCGGCGCGCTCGAGCGCGGGATCCCACGGGTCGCGGGCCGCCAGGACCAGCGCCAGCGATCCGGTCGCCCGTCGCGCGACGTACAGGACGCACTCGCGCGACGCGGCGTCGAGCCATTGGAGGTCATCGACGATCGCGACCACGGGCCGGTCGGCCGCGACGGCGCGCAGCAGCCCGAGCGTGGCGACGCAGACGGCGAGCCGGTCTCCCGGCGCCGGCGGCCCGAGCGCCAGCGCGGCGGCGAGCGCCGCCGATTGCGCGGTCGGCAGCTGTCCGATCGCGCCCGCGACCGGGGTGAGCAGGTCCGAAAGGGCCGCGAACGCCAATTCCGCCTCGGTCTCGACGCCGCGCGCCCGCAGGACCAGGACATCGTCGTCGCAGCGGTCCGCGAGCGCGTCGAGCAGCGTCGTCTTGCCGATCCCCGGATCGCCGTGCACGACGAGGGCACGCCCGTGTCCGGTGCGCAGGCTGTCGAGCAACTCGTCGAGCCTGCCGAGTTCAGCGGCGCGGCTCACGATCATCTCTGCGAACCATACGATCGCGCTCATGAGCGAGTCAACGCAGCGCGTCGCTGTCGTGGGGGCCGGGCTCGCGGGCCTGGCCGCGGCGGACGCCTGGTCGCGCCGGGCACGACATCGTCGTGCTCGAGGCCCGCGACCGGGTCAGCGGCCGGGTGTGGTCGCAGCGGCTTGGCAACGGGGCCGTGGTGGAGATGGGCGCCGAGTTCATCCTCCCCGGCAACACGGTCCTCGCCGAGACCGCGCGACGGCTCGGGCTCGGCCTGTGGGAGAAGGGCATGGCGTACGGCTGGCGCGAGCCGCGCGGCGGCGAGCCGGTGAGCGTCGACGAGCTAGTCTCGGCGGCACGGCCGAGCTTGCCTTCGACGACCTGATCCTGGGCAGGGCAGTCCTCAGCATCGAGGGACGGGCGGTCGAGCACTTCACCGAGCGCCATGGAAGCGTCGGCCGGGGCATCTGGGTCAACTGCATTGCGAGACGACTGGACCGACCCGCGGGGGAACTACGAGGTGAGGGTCGCCCTCGCCCAACGGTCTCGGTGGGTTCAAGATCACCATCGACGGCAGCTCCTGGCCCGCTCTTGGCCCGCTGGTCGCCGAGCTCGAGAACGCCGCGCCGAGCCCTCGAGCCTGAGCGCCTCCCGCTACGCGGCCGTTGGGAGCAGCGCGGGCGGCAGAATGGATCGTCGCCAGCCGATGAGGACCGCGATCGCGCCGTTGGCGAGGCAGTAGTAGACGGGATAGAGCAGCAGCGCGAGGTCGAGCGCGCCGACCGCGCCGGCGGCCAGGCCTCCCGCCAGACTCGCGCCAGCGAACGTCGCCAGCGTCTCCGATCGAGGCTCGTGATACGTCTTCGGAACCATCATCGCCACGGCGATCAGGTCGGCGAGGACGACGCCCGCCGTGGCGATGAGCGGCTCGTCGGCGACGACCCATCCGATCACGCTGCTGCCCGCCAGAGCGATCAGAAGACGGTCGGCTGTGCTCGTCCCGCCGACGCCCCGGCGCAGCGCCAGGACCAGGACCAGGCAGTTCGAGATGACCTGGGCGCCGGCCATCGTCAGGCTCCACATAGCGCCATCGGCGCGCTGGGACAGGCACGCCACGACCGCGAGCAAGGTCCAGACCAGCCACGTCGCTCGATGCGGGCGCGTCGTCCCGCGGATCGCAGCCCTCCGCGACGGCGCGGGCGAGGACTTGGCGCAGTGCCTCCTTCTCTCCCAGAGGCCGTGGCCGATGATCAGCCATGCGACCGTCGCGGTGACGGCGCACACCATGATCGCTGCGGGCGCGGTCCGAGCCACGACACGGAAGCAGCGAGGAAGCGCTGGAATGGTAAGGAAGGGGTCGCCGGTTCGAGTCCGGCAGAGGGCTCTTCGGGAACTTCCTGCTAAGAGGCGACTTCCGCCCTGGTGGTGATCGGCGAGTCGACGGTCGCGACGTCCACGGAACGTCCACCAGCGTCCACACGGGAGCCGTTGCTGTAGCCGTCGAGCAGGTCAATGGCGTGGTGGTGGCTGTCGCGGGCGAGGTGCCCGTAGGTGCGGTCGATGTTGATCAGGCTGGTGCCCATGTAGCGCGAGAGCTCGTAGGTGCCGAGTCCGGCGCGCAGCGCGACGGTGGCGAAAGTGTGCCGCAGATCGTAAAGGCGGCGGGTCGGCGTGATGCCGGCGGTGCGCTGCGCGGGGCGCCAGTGCCGGCCGCGCCAGTTGTGCAGGTCGAGGTGGCCGCCTTCGGGGGCGGGGAACAGGAGTGATGTCGCGCCTCGCGGCGACGGGAGCTGGTCGAGCGCGTCGAGCGCGGATCGCTGGAGGGGCACGGCGCGGGCGGTGTTGGTCTTGGTGGGCTTGAGGCGGTTGACGCGGAAGGCTCGGCACACGTGGACGAGCCGGTCGTCTCGGTCGATGTCTCTGCGCTCGAGCGCGATCCACTCGCCGGGCCGCAGGCCGGTGGCGGCGGCGAAGAGGATCATCGGTCCGTAGCGCGGCCCGAGCTCGGCTGCGAGCGCCCAGAGTTGGGCGTCGGACTCGAACGGGTGCATCTCGCGGCGCGGCGGTTGCGGGTTGTCGACGCCGGTCTTGGCGGGGTTGGTGTCGATCAGGCCCCACTCGACTGCTCGCGCCAGGGTTTGCCGGAGGGCCTGGGTGGCCTCGAATCGGTGTCCGGTCGGGAGTGTCATCCGCCAGGCGGCGATCTCGCGCGCGTCGAGCTCCGTGAGTGGCGTCGAGCCGAACGCCGTCGTTGACTTGGTCAGCAGCCAGCGCAGCTTGGCCGTGGTCTCGGGCTGGCCGTCGTGTTGAGCGAGGTACTCCTCGGCGAGCTCAGCGAGCGTCATGCGCGCGCGTCCCTTGCGCTGTTGCGCAGCGATCAGCGCCTGCTGGAGCGCTTCGCGCGCGCCGTCCGCGCTGGCGTACCCGCCGCGCTGGATCCGTTGCGAGCCACGTCCGTCGACGCGGTAGCGGTAGGCCCACAGGCGCTGCCCGCCGGGTCCGGTGGTGTTGAGCTCGAAGATCTGCCCGTGTTGCATGGGTGCCTCCATCCGTTCGGCGTCAGGGTGGTTGGCCGACTCGTCGGGGAGCCGGCTCACACCGCGGGTACGATTTGACGATGCCCGAGCGCGAAGCCGTGACCGTCGAACTGGACGTTGAAGTGGCGGCGATGCTGCGCGAGCACGCTGCCGCGGAGCATGTGAGCGAGGGGGAGATCGTCGAGCGCGCGCTGCGGGCGACGGACCTGCGCACGCTGGTCGGCCGGATCCGCGCTCGCAGCGACCTCGACGAGGGCGCGGCCATGCGTCTCGTCAACGAGGAACTGAAGGCGGTCCGCGCCGAGCGCGGTCCTCGGGCCGCGTGATCCGCGTCGTCCTCGACGCGAACGTTCTCGTGTCCGCAGCGCTCGCCCGCGATCCCGCCGCGCCGTCGGTTCGCGCGTTCGATGCGTTGCTGGACGGGCGGATCGAGGCGGTCGGCTGTCCTGCGCTGCTTGGCGAGGTCGCCGCGGTTCTGGGGCGCGACCGGATGCGGCGCTACCTCTCGGTCAACGAGGTTCGACGGTTCGTGACTGACCTCGCAGGTGTCATGACGCTGGCTGCGGATCCTTCAACGCCGTACCCGGCGGTTTGCCGAGACTCGGGCGACGACTATCTCGTCGCGCTCGCCCGAGCAGCAGTCGTCGATGCGCTCGTGACCGGCGACCGCGATCTGATCGAGCTCGAGGACATTGGCGTAGCGGTCATCACGCCACGAGAGCTCGTCGAGCGACTGGCCGATGCCCCGTAGAGCTGTGCGCATCCGATCCGAGGTGCCGGTCGAGCAGTTGATCGCGGGTATGACGGTCGAGGAGTTGCGCGAGGTCGTTTCGGCGGCGGTCGACCGTCACGGTGATGTCGAGCGGCAGGTGCGGTTGATCGCCGCTCGCGGTGCAGGGGGTCTGGCACAGTTGCGGGCGGAGGTGGATCGGGGCCTGCGCACGCGCAGGTTCCTGGACTATGGCGAGAGCGCGGGATGGGCTCGCGCCGCGCAGCCGATTGTCGCCGAGCTCGAGAACGCGGTCGACGAGTCTCCGTCGCCGGCGCTTGTGGAGCTGCTGCAGCGGGCGGTCGGTCACGTCATCAAGGTGATCATGCATGCCGACGACTCCGACGGGTTGATCGGGGATCTGGCCCGCGAGCTGCTGGTGCTGCACGCGCGGGCGTGCGATGCCGGCGTGGCCGACCCGGTCGACCTGGCCGCGTGGATGGTCCGGTTCGGGTTCGACGATCAGGACTTCTTCGAGGTCGATCCGGTTCGCTACGCGAGCGCGCTAGGTGACGCCGGGCTGGCCGCCTACCGCGACGCCGTCGACGCACGGGGGGACGGCGACTCGTTCGCCGTTCGCTATGCGCGCGAGCGGCTCGCGATCCTTGACCGCGACATCGACGCGCTCGTGAAGCTGCTCGGCGGAGACCTGACCACGCCCCACCAGTTCATTCGCGTCGCGGAGGCGATGCGCGAGCTCGGGCTCGACGACGAGGTGCTCGCGTGGGCGAGGCGCGGCATCGCGCAGACCAGCGGCTGGCAGATCGCCAAGCTGTATGACCTGGCGTGCGATGTGCAGCGTGAGGAACCACTCGAGGTCCTCGTGCTGCGGCGCGCGCAACACGAGCGGATGCCGTCGTCATCAACCTATCGCGCGTTGCGGACGGCCGCCGAGGCAGTTGACGCCTGGCCGCTCGAGCAGGATGCGGCGCGGGCGACGCTGCAGCGAGCAGACGTGCGCGGGTTCGTCGACGCCCTTCTGAGCGACGACGAGCTCGAGCGCGCGTGGAGCGCCGCTCAGGCGGCTCCGCGGGACGCGCTCGGCTCCGATCTGTGGCTGCGGCTCGCCGAGCGCCGCGAGCGCGACCGGCCCGCCGACGCGCTTGCGATCTACCAGCGGGTCACCGACGAGGTGCTCGAACAGGCCGACCGGCGCGCATACCGGTCCGGCGCGCGGATCCTCCAGCGCGCGCGAGCGGCGGCGCAGGCCGCCGGCGAGCTCAACGCGTTCGCCGAGTACCTCACGGGCTTGCGCGAGCGCTACCGGCGACGCCCGACGCTGATCGCCATCCTTGACCAGGCCGGCCTCCGCTGAACGCAGCCGTTACAGCCGGTCAATCTCGTGCCCGGCGTGGCGTTGCCTGCTCCCACCAGTCCGGGAGCTCGCCCTGCTCGCCCAGCCACTCGAGCGTCCTCGCCGTCGAGTACACGTGTGCGCCCCCGCCGACGCAGAAACTCCACAGCTTCTGCGTCGCGCGCTTGTAGTGATGGATGAGCTCGTCGAGCTCGAAGATGTCGATATCGCCGGCGTCGTAGCGTTCCAGGCCGTGCCGCACGTGTTCGAGCAGCCTCCCGAGCTCGGCCTCGTGGTAGGCGCCGACGGCGGCGCGCGCGGCTCGCCGCTCCGCCTTCGACGGAGCGGAATGCGCTCCCATCCCGCTGCCCGGATCGCCGATTGCCATCGACTGCAGACTCTACTCCGGCCATTGGCGCGCCTGCGGTCATGACACGGCCGGTCCGTCCGGGCGCATCGCGATCCTCCCGTTTGGTGGCCAGTCGCACGCAAAGGCGCCGGACAGCACTGCCGCGAACTCCAGCGCCGGCGGAGCGCTCGCTGCTCGACGCGATCGCCGAGGGCGAGCTCGACGATCATCTCGGCGCGATCGCGGCGGCGGTCGACGCGCGCAGGCGTCTGCTTCACACGATCGACTCGAGCCACAGGCTCGCGGCTCTGTGCGTCGGAGATCGCGTCCGCATCGGTCCGCGGGTCAGCCCGCGTTACCTGGCCGGCCACGACGGCACGATCGTCGAGCTCGACGACCGTGCGGCCACGGTGTGTCTCGACTTCCCGGTCGGGCGCTTCGAGAGCGGCCGCGTCCGCTGCCCGCCGCTGGTACTCGAGAAGCCCTGATTCCAGAGGCACAGGGTGCGTCGCTGGCGCCGGTCCATGAACTCGACCACGAGATGGCGGCCGGGTAACGAGTGGGCAACGGAGGGTGCCGAATCCTGCTGTCGCCTGCGGACCTCTGCCGAATCTCGGATCCGGGTTTTGTGCAGGCGCTTTGGCCGCCTGCCGGACACCGGCCGAGCTGGCCGGACTGCCATGGTGAGGAAGGGGTCGCCGGTTCGAGTCCGGCAGAGGGCTCTAGAAGGCCGCGCTACGACGCGGTTTCTTGTTTTAGGAGCGGCTCGGGTGACCACTTCCGAGTGCTTCCCAGCGAGAAGGGGTCAGGCATGGCCGCTGGGTGGCTCTGAGCCGCCGTTGGCGCGGCCGAGGAGCGCCTCTCGCTCGCGCCCAGGGTACGGACGCGGTACACGCCGGGCGCGAAGGTTTGGCCGCGACCGCCCGGCGACTGTCGGCGAGGTGTCGGCGCCGATCGTTGCGGCCCGAGCGGGAACCGGGCACAACCGGCGGACCGCGTCTCCCGCGCGACCGCGCTCCGGCAGGGACGCGTAGGTGGGCACTTCGTCTGCTGCTTTGAAGCCCAGGGGCCCACCCTGTCGTGTGTGGCGACGCGCTGGATTGGCGGTGTCGGCCGTGAGTGCGTCGAGGCCGCCGGCGCCGGTCAGCCCGCCGGCGCAGCCGGTCTGGGGACGGCGCGCTCATCCCGCCGCGGCGGCCATGAGCCGCTTGAGTCAAGCCGCGACAGCGGTCACCGCCGACCGCTGTGTGACGCTGGTGGCGGCGGCCAGCGCCCTCGTCCCGGCGTCGCACTTCATGCCGGAGAATCGTGCGGCCGGTGCGCCGCGAAGCCCGCAGGCCGGACGTCGAGGTCGTGTAGGCGCGGGCCGGCGCCGAGGCGCTGGCCTCGTGACGACACTGAGCTCGCCATCGCAACTTCGTCGGTGGTGGGCAGTCGGCTCCCGATCATCGTGCGATCGCCGACGGGCTGCCGCGCGTGTGCCGGCCGGGTGGGTCGATTCGGGATGATCGACCTCACGCGCGCAGGCCTGCCCAGCGTCCCCGCGGGTCTTCGCTCGTCAGAGAAGCTCGGCGATCGTGGCCGCTGCGCGCGCGGCGCCGTTTGCCTCGACGGGACGGTAGGAGACCTCGCGGCCGATCTCGGCGGCGATCATCGCGGCCATCTCAGCCGGCCCGTCGCTGTCGAAGCTCATCCGCCGCCCGGCGCCGTAGCGCTCGAGCCGGTGGCGGACGTGGAACGCCTGCTCGAAGTGGTGGCGCAGCGGGAAGTAGAGGAACGGCCGCCGGCACGCGGTCAGCTCCATCGCCGTCGCAAGCCCGCCATGAACGACGGCCAGGTCGCACGCGGCGAGATGGCGGTCGAGGTCGGCTACATAGCCGTGCACCTCCAGCCCGGCTGCGTCCGGGAACGCGGCGGGATCGATTCGCGGCCCGGTGACGACCACCATCCGCAGCTCGGGCACCCGCGCCTTGGCGTCGGGAAAGGCGTCGATCGCCCGCCGCAGCAGGTCGACGCCCACGCCCGAGCCGCCGACGGTGACGACGCAGACGCGCTCGTCCGCCGCGTAGCCGAGCTCGGCGCGCAGCCGCTCGTGGTCGGCCGCGGAGGCGGGGTCGAAGCCGGTCACGTAGCCGCAGAAGTCGTAGTGGCGCTCGGTCCAGTCGCGGATCGGCGGCAGTCCCGGTCCGAAGCTCGCCGGGACGATGTCTGCCGGCTGGCCGACGAAGATCGCCCGGTCGCGCACGCGCGGATGGCGCGCGATCTGCTCGATCATCTCCGCGTTGTAGTCGGCGGTCAGCGACGCCTCGCGCTCACCGCCATCGGGCATCGGCAGCCAGCCGACGAAGTCGGTCAGCCAGACATAGGCGGCACTCTTGAGCTGCGGGTTCTCGTGCAGGAAGTAGTCGAGCTCCCAGGCCTCGTCGCCTACCCACAGGTCATAGCGCTCCGCCTCAGCGACCTCGTGGAAGACCATGAAGTTCGCGACGAGGATCTCATCCATGCGCCGGAAGGCCTGGAACGCGTGCAGGTCGTGCTCCGCCGACTCGGACTCGAGGTGACGGCACTCGCTGGCCAGCTCCGCACTGGCGGCGTGGACGCGCTCGCCGTGAGCCTCGAGCAGCGCGGTCACCGGGTGCTGGGCCAGCCACTCGATCTCGAGGCTCGGATGCAGCTTGCGCAGCTCCCCGGCGATCGCGAGGTCGCGGCGCGCGTGGCCGAGGCCGATCGGCGAGGAGACGTAGAGCGCGCGCTTTTGACTCCTGCGCCGGCCATGCCGGCGCGCAGCGGTCGGGGCGACGAACTCTCGCAGCAGCAGGTTCACCGCGACGGGATGGCGCGCGAGCGGCACGTGCCCGGATCCGTCGAGCAGCACGAACTCCCCGCCGGTGAGGCGGGCAAGCGCTGCACCCGCCTCCGGGGAGCGCAGCGCGTCCTCGCTCCCGTGGATGACCAGGACCGGGCAGCGGATCTGGGCCGCCAAGCGGCGCAGCCCCGGCTCGTCGAGACGCGGAGCCAGCTGCGTGGCGACCATCGTCTCGGCGTCGGTCGCGAGCGCCCACGCGGTGGCATCCTCGCGCTGCTTGCTCGAATGCGGCTCGGTGAACAGCTGCGAGACGAAGAACTCCACGAAGTCCTCGTAGTGCTCGAGCCAGTGGTAGCGATTGAACTTCTGCCAGCCCTCGTAGCTGTCGAGCCGCTGCGTGAACGTCTCCACCCGGGCACGCGCCGGCTGAGGCCCCAGCGGCACGCCCGGCGCGATGAACACGGCGCCGGCGACTCGCTCGGGATGCGCCGCCGCGAGCAGCAGGCAGCGCTCGGCGCCGCGCGACAGCGAGACCAGCACCGCCCGCTCGGTGCCGGTCGCGTCCATCACCGCCAGCGCGTCGTCGGCGAGCTCCCGCTCGGCGTACGCCAGCGGCTCGCGCGGGCGGTCGGAGCGGCCGTTGCCGCGGGGATCGCAGGTCAGCACGCGGAAGTGGCGGGCGAGGTAGGGGATCTGCGCCTTCCATACGCGCGAATGGGCGAGCGACCACGTGGGCAGGAGGAACACGGCCCGCTCGCCCTCGCCGTAGCGCTCGAAGAAGATGCGGACGCCGCCGCGCCGAACGTAGCCCTCGTGGTCGGGGTAGCGGGCACGCGTCTGCTCGCTCATCGGACGCGCCTTCGCTCGAGCGACTCGATCCGGCCGTCCACCCACGCGAGCAGCGCAGCGTGGCCGTCGGCGATCCCGGACAGCCGCTGCAGGTGGAGTCCCTGCTGGAAGGTCATCACGAGGGCCACCAGCACGTCGATGGGAACCTCTTCGCGGTCGAGGCCGTACTCGTCCGCCGCCCGCTCGAATGCCTCGGTGAGGATCGCGCGCCAGCCGCTCTGCAGCGCCTGCACCCGCGCCTGCAGCCGGGGCCGGTTCCAGCTCAGCGCCGAGAGCTCAAAGAAGACCTTCGGGTAGCCGGCCGCGAGGTCCTCCTCCAGGTAGCGCGTCGCCGTCCGCCACTTCTCGAGGAACGGCGCGTCGCTGGCGTACATCTCGCGCTGACGCGCCGTGAGCCGCGCGGTGAAGCGCTCCGCAACCTGGACGAGGACCTCATCGATCGAGCCGAAGTAGTAGTGCACGAGGCCCGGGTTCAGACCGGCCTCCGCCGCCAGGTGCCGCGTCGTGATCGCCGAGTATCCCTTCTCGACCAGCAGCCGCTCTGCCGCGTCGAGGAACGCCGCGACGTTGCTGCGGCGGACATCGCCCGGCTCGTTGCGCGCGTGCCTCGTCGCCACCTACCGTCGCACCCCCAGCGTGCGGCCGACCAGCGTCTCCGCGCGCCCGAATCGTCTTGCCCCGACGGACGGCGAGCCCCTCATACGGCGTTGTGCGGTTGACTTAGGCAGTCGCATAAGATAGACCGTACGACCTTACCCGATACGGATCACGGCAATCGAGGCGGCCGGCAACCTCAAGGCCAGAGCGCCGCGCCCCACGATCGTCGCGCGGCATCCGCAGACGAGGAGGCGATCCCGATGACGACATCCACCAAGGATCTCGCCGCGAGGCTGGACGAGCGGCTCGGCGGCGAGGCGATCGGCCCGGAGCACCCCGACTACGAGCACGCGCGGCGAGGTCACAACCAGTCGTTCGACTGGCATCCCGCGGTGATCGCGCGGTGCGCCGACGAGGCCGACGTGGCGGCGGCGCTGCGGTTCGCCCGCGCGGAGGGGCTCGAGCTCGCCGTCCGCGGCGGCGGCCACAGCCTGGCCGGGTTCTGCTCCCTCGACGGCGGGCTGGTCATCGATCTGAGCGCGATGCGCTCGGTCGAGATCGACGCGGAGGCGCGCACCGCCACCGTCGGCGGCGGGGCGACGGCCGGCGATCTGGACCGCGCGACGCATCCGCTCGGGCTGGCGACGCCGTCGGCGACCGTCTCGACGGTGGGGGTGGCCGGCTTCACACTCGGCGGCGGCATCGGCCACCTCGTCCGCGCGCACGGCCTGGCCGTCGACAACCTGGTCGGCGCCCGCGTCGCGCTCCCCGACGGCCGCCTGGTCGACGCGAGCCAGGACAGCGAGCCCGAGCTGTTCTGGGCACTCCGCGGCGGCGGCGGCAACTACGGCGTGGCCTGCGAGCTGCGCTTCGCTCTGCACCCTGTGCGCAACGTCGTCGGCGGACCGATGCTCTGGCCGCTCGAGGAGACGGAGCGGGTCCTCGACGTCTACGCACGCTGGCTGCCCGCGCAGCCCGACGATATCTCCGCCTTCCTCGCCGTCATGACCGTGCCTCCGGCCGACCCCTTCCCCGAGGAGATCCGCCTGCGCCCGGTCTGCGCGCTGGTGTGGTGCAACACCGCCGCGCCCGAGCGCGCGCACACCGCGCTCGAGGACTTCCGCGCCGCGGCGCCGCGCCCCGTGCTGGACGCCGTCGCGGAACTGCCGTATCCGGCGCTGCAGAGCTCCTTCGACCCGATCGCCGCGCTCGGCAACCACAACCACATCACCGGGCAGTGCTACACGACCCTGCCCGCGGCGGCCGCCGCGGAGTTCGTGCGCTTCGGCCAGAGCGCCCCGAGCTGGCTCTCCTTCACCCACGTCTACCCGCTCGACGGGGCCGCCGGCCGCGCCGCCAACGACGCCACCGCGTGGCCCTGGCGCGATGCCGCGTTCGCGCAGATGTGCCTCGGCGCCGCCGACCGGCCCGGCCACGAAGCGGAGCTGCGCGACTGGGCCTGCGGCTTCGCGGCCGCGCTCGCGCCGTACGCGATCGGCGGCGCCTACTCCAACTTCCTCATGGACGAGGGCCCCGAGCAGGCCCACGCCTCCTACGGCGCCAACCACGCGCGGCTCGCTGCAATCAAGAAGCGCTACGACCCGGACAACGTCTTCCACCTCAACCAGAACATCCAGCCCTGACGATCTCGCCGCCGTCGGCGAGTTCCACGTCCGCAGCCGCGAGGCGATTCTGGAGCCGGCCGAGCCCGCCCGGGCAACGCTGCCGAAGGCGGCTGCGGGCTCGAAGCCAGCGCTCGAGATCTGGCCACGTGGCACGCGTGCCGGTGACCGGCGTCGAGCTCGACACTGAGTGCTGGCGCGGTTCGCCGGCGGCGCCCCATGCACCGGCCTGCCGGGCCATCCTCGGCCGGGCTCGGCGCGCGGCGGCCGAGCGCTCGAGCGAGCTGCCGATGAACGCTGCCCATGCTGCGGGCGTGTAGCCGCCGCGGCGCAGGGCGGTGAGCGCCTCGGCCGTCCATCGTTCGCCGTCGGTCAGCGGGCGCGCGGTGAGTAGTGCTCGGCGTCGATGCGCGCACCGTACCCTCAGGCCGATGCGCAGTGTGGTCTCCCTCGCCGCCGCCGGCGGCGGCTACGCCCTGCTGGTCCGCGGCGCGCTCGCGCTGGACCTCGGGATCGGCCGCCGCGTCCGTCCGCTCGGGCCGAGCACTCGCACGATCGCCGCTTCCCCGAGGCCGTGTTCGACGTGATTGCCGCGCCGTATCTCGGCCGCACCCCGCGCGCTGGCCGGCAAGCTTGAGGTGGGGAGTGCGGGAGCGACATGGCGCTGGCCGTCCACTTCACTCCGGCCGGGCGGTACACCACCACGACCGTGGAGACCGTCCGCTTCGAGCGCCCACCCCGGGTGTCCTTCCGGCTACTGCGCGGCCCCGTCCCGCACGTCACCGATACCTACGGGCTCGGCCGCGCCGCCGGCGGTACGGCGTTCGTCGACACGGGCGAGCTCGGCATCGACCTCTGGCGGCTCGGGGAGTGGTGGGGCGCGCGTCGCCGCGCCCTGGGAACGCGCCGTGGCCGCGTCGTTGGACTCGATCACGGCGGAGGCCGAACGCCGCGCGCAACGCCGCTGACGCGGCCGGGCGGTCACAGGGCCGGCCCGGCTGCGCCTGCTCCGGTTCGTCGGGACCGGTGCAGCATTGCCGGTGCGTCGTCGGCGGCATGCCGGCGCCACGACGACGCGCGTCACAGCGGGAGGCGCGGCGAGCCTAGTGCACTGGCCGCGCGGCCGGCTCGTCCGCGGCTCGCTCATCCCAGGGCGTTGCCAGCGCCTCGCCCTGGTGTCGGGCCGCGAAGCCAAGGTACCCACGCGGTACCCCAGGATGCCGAAACCTGCCAACGACTGCGGCCGGATGCTGGAACCGGATTTCTGCTCGTACGCAGGGACGTTGGCTCTCGGCGGAGCATCCGAAGACATGGCCGGACTTCGATGGTAAGGAAGGGGTCGCCGGTTCGAGTCCGGCAGAGGGCTCTCAGAAGCCCGCCGCAAACGGTGGGTTTCGTCGTTCAGGAGCCGCTCGGTTCCGGGCCGCGTGGGCCGCCATGGAAGCGTCTGGAGGCAGTCGCCCGCGAACGGGGCTGCGCCAGACGAGTACCAGCGATGAGACCGCCTCACCCGATCGCAGCACAGGCGTGCTCCGGCGATCGAAGGACTCGACCGCGCGCCGGTTGCCGCGCCCGGCACCGAGAATCGCGTGGGGCGTGCGTCAGAGCCCGAGCCTTGCGACGCTTTGCTCGCGGTGGCCGAGATGGTGGGCGACCTCGTGCAGCACGGTACGGCGGATCTCGGCGGCGAGGCGGTCCGGGTCGGCACCGAAGTCGCGGCAGAGCGTGTCGCGGAACACGACGATGCGCGCAGGCTCACCGATGCCCCTGATGCCTGCGCCCTCGTACAGGCCGTAGGCGCCGCGCGCGGCACCGTCGTCGCCGATCAGCACTGCGACGTGGTCGAGCGTGCGCAGAAACTCGTCGGGGAGCTCATCGAGTGTGTCGGCGACGGTGCGCTCGAAGCCGTCAGAGTCGATGTGCGGTGACTCCTGCCGCGCCGCGCCGCTGTGCTCGTCTGTGGCAGGCCGGCGGGTGACGCGGTTACGGATGTCGATTAGGAGGGTCATGGGACAAGCGTCGCCCGGGCGCGGGGCGTCGTCGATCGTCCAGTCGACTCGACCGTCGGTGCGGACGAGATCATGCGATCGGAGGATGGGCGCGCGGGCGGCCTCGCCGGTGCCGCACGAGGCCGAGCAGGCCGGCGCCCGCCGCGAGCGCGACGATCGTGACCGCGGCACCGGCGGAGAGCACCTTGCCGGCGGCGGCGCCGAGCGCGTAGCCGGTCAGGCCGATGCTCACGCTCCAGGCGATGCCGCCGAGTGCGTTCCAGAGCAGGAAGCTGCGCCACGGCATGCGGCTCGTCCCGGCAAGCCAGGCGGCCGCTACGCGTGCCCCGACGACCCAGCGCGCGAGGAACACGGCCTTCGCGCCGTGGGCAGTGAACAACGCCTCGCCTTGCTCGAGCGCCCGACCGCGGAGCGACTGGCGCCGCTTTCGGCCGGCGAGCAGGTTGCGTAGTCCCAGGCGCCCGAGCAGGTAGCCGGCGTTATCGCCGAGAATGGCGGCCACGGCGGCCGTCCCGATCACGGTGCCGATCTGGAGTCGCCCCTGATGCGCGAGGACGGCGGCGACGAGAAGCGCCGTCTCGCCGGGCACCAGCAGACCCATCGACTCGCCCGCGACCAACAGCCCGAGCGCGAGGTAGGCGAGCTGGGCGGAGATCAGGGCGCTCATGCCGAGATGGGGCGGCGGAGTCGCGTCCGAGACGGCATGTGCGTGCTGACGTGTGCCTCGGCGTGGCCGCACACCGGACAGGCGTCGAGCTCTTCGCGGTGCCAGCGGGCGATGCGCACGAAGAACAGCGACAGGTACCGGTAGCGCTCAAGGTGGCGCCAGGGGGCCGTGTTGTGACAGCGCGGGCAGGTCCGCTCGGCGGCGGCGCCGAGCAGCTTGACCTTGGAGCCGTAGCCAAAGAACAGCAGGAACATGGAGATTCACCTCAATTCAGCAGTCCGCGCGCGAGCGCTCGGGTGAGCGTTTCGTTCGCGCTCGTTGTGCCGAGCTTGGTCGAGGCTTCGGCGAGGTGGTCGTGCACGGCGTCGGCGTCGAGGCCGGTGATCCCGGGGATCTCGTCAGGGCTCCAACCGTCGTTGAGCAGGTGCAGGATCACCCGTTCCGCGGGCAGCAGCCTCGGCTGCCCGTGAGCGTGGGCCGCCGGGCGCTGCGCGATGTGACCGCCGAGAGCGGCGACGTCGAGCGCGAAGACGATCTCCTCGCGCGCGGCGTCCTTGGACAGGTAGCCGGCCGCGCCCGCCTGAAGGACCTGGTCGACGATGTGCGGCTGGCCGAAGGCGGACAGGACCACGACCGGCACGCGGATGCCCTCGCGGGCAAGGTGTCGCAAGACGCCGAGGGCGTCGCGGGCGGGCATGCGCAGGTCGAGCAGTGCGACATCGGGCTGGTGCTGCACGATCAGGCGCAGGGCCGTCTCGCCGTCGCCGGCCTCTCCGGCCAGCGCGTAGCGCCCGGTCTCCAGCACGGCACGCACGATGCCGTCGCGGTAGACCGGATGGTCGTCGGCGATGACGATGCGCAGAAGGCGGGTGCGCGACCCGGCGTGCTGCGAGTGCAGGGTGCCGGTGGGTGTGATGGTGGGCATGGCGGCCTCCGTTCGGACTGAGGTAGCGGGATGCGTTCACCGTGACGCGGACGTCGCCGCGCCACCATCGCCCAGCCGGCCCCCGTCGCGGATCGATTGCCCTGGTCCGATCGCACTACATGCCCCAGCTACGGGTCGAGCGGTTCAGCTATGGGACGCGAACCCCTCGGCGGCGTCGACTGCCTCGATCAGGGTGTCTGCGCCGAGCTTATGGATGGCGCTGGACAGCGCGCCGCGGACTTGCGCCGCCGAGAGACCCGTGTGGTGGGCGAGGTCGGACGTGTCGACGATGCCGGCGCGCGCGAGCCGCAGTATCCAGCGCTCTTGCTCCGTGAGGGACAGCATCCGGTTGAGCGGCTCGTCGGTGGAGATGGTGAAGTTCGCTGCGGTGGCCACGGGGGACATTTGCGGCCTCGATTCGCGGTGTGTTGGTGGGGGACACGTTCACCGTGACGCCGGCACGGTCCATCTGCCATGGCCCGGCCGACGATCGCTGCGGATCGCTCGCCCTGGTCCGATCGCACTACACGACGGTGCGCCGGCGGGGCAGGCGCACGGTGATCGTCGTACCCGCTCCGGGAGCGGACGCCGCGTCGAACGTCCCGCCGGCCGCGATCGCGCGTTCGGCGCTTGTAGCGATGCCGATGTGGCCCTCGGCCAGCGCCTGCGAGCGCCGCTCCGCGGGGAAGCCCCGGCCGTCGTCGGCCACGCGCAGGACGACGGTGTCGCCGTCCAACGTCAGCCGCGCCGAGATCGTCCGCGCCCGGGAGTGGCGCGCGGCGTTCGAGAGCATCTCCCGCGCGAGGGAGAGCAGGAGCTGCTGCTGGTCGGCAGGCAGCGTGAGCGAGGCGTCGTCGACTTCGACGACGGCGCGGGCGCCCGCTCGCCGGGCGGCGCTCTCGGCGTGGGCGGTGAGCGCGGCGCGCAGGCCAGCGTGGTCGAGCACGTACGGGTGCAACTCGAAGATCTCACCGCGGAGCTGGTCGACCGTGGTTGCGACCGCGGCGTCAGCGCGGCGGTAGGAGTCTTCGTCGTGTCGGCGGTGGTGGTCGCGCAGCTCCTGGCGGGCGACGAGCAGGTTCTGGATCGCCTCGTCGTGGAGCACCTCGGCGAGTCGCTGGCGCTCGCGATCCTCGGCCGTGAGCGCTTGCGCGACGAGCCGGCCCCGCGCGTCGGCGTCGGCGCGGATGCGGCGCTCGTGCGCGCCCAGCAGCGCCGATAGCACTACCGCCCCGGCGCCGGCCCAGAGCACGAAGAGCGCGTTCGCGAGGATGGCGTCGACGTCCGCGCGGGACCGTGTGGCCGGGTGCGGGAGCGAGACGAGGACGTAGGCCGCGATCGCCGCGGCCGTCCACGCGGCGGTGAGCAGCGGGCGCAGGCGGAACGCCGCGACGACAGGCAACGCGAAGAACACGAGCCGCGCCTCCGAGTACGGGCCGCCGGACGTATATGTCAGTGCGGCGATCATTGCCACATCGACGACCGGCTCGATCCGCGCGACGCGCGGCAGCTCATGGAGCCGGCCCGTCGCCTGCAGGGCATGCGCGACCAGCAGAGCCGCTGCCCACACGCCTACCGCGACGAGCAGCGGCGCGAACAGATCCGAGTTGGGGGTGGGGTGCTCGACGGTGCTGGCGGCGAACGCAATCAGCGGGACCAGCGCCACACGCAGCAAGGCCATGCCGAGCTCCGCGCGCACGTTGGGTGCGCGATGGGCGGCCACTTCGACACCAGGCGGGCTCACTCGAGCAGGCCGCGCCGCATCGCCTCGGCGACCGCGGCGGCGCGATCGGACACCCCGAGCTTCTCGTAGACGCGCCCCTGATGTGACTTCACCGTCGCGGCGGCCAGATACAGGCGCTTGCCGATCGCGGGCGCCGATAGGCCAGCGCCCATGAGGCGCACGATCTCCAGCTCGCGCGGCGTCAGCAGCGGGCGATCACCCTCGAGGGCGCGGCCGTGCAGCTCCTCGAACAGGCCGCTCTGCAGGCCTGGCTCCACGCGCGACTCGCCGCGGGCAATGGCCGCGACCGCGTCGAGCACCTCGTCACGGTCAGCGTCCTTGGAGAAGTACCCCGCCGCGCCCGCGGCCATCGCCTCATACACCAGTCGCGGCTCGGTGAACGCCGACAGCACGAGCACACGGGTCGGTAACCGATCCCGCACCACCGCGTTCGCGATCGCCACGCCGTCGAGCTCGGGCAGGCGCAGGTCGACCACTGCGACTGCCGGCAACCGCTCGCGAATGCCCTCCAGCGCTGCGCGTCCGTCGCGGAACTCGGCGACGAGCTCGAACTCCGGGCGCTCGCGCACCGCGCGAGCGATGCCCTCTCGGAATAGGGGATGGTCGTCGGCGACCAGGACCGTTACGCGGTGCTCGCTCACCACCGTGCTTCTACCACCGCCGGCGAGCACGTGCACCGTCGATCGACGGATCTCGCGTGCGCCCGATTCAGCGACGATCACCCCATCGCGGCGCGGCGGCCGAAGCGCGATCGTGGACGTACACGAACCCGCCACCCTCAGGAGCCGGCAGCGATGCTCGCAATCCATGACACACCGACGGTCGACGCCGCCGCAGGCCCGCAGCCCGGGACCGAGACCCGACTGCGCGTCGTCATCGCCGACGACCATCCCCTCTACCGCCACGGCATCGTCCGTGCGCTCGAGAGCTCGGGAGCCTTCGACGTGATCGACCAGGCCTCCGATGGCGCCACCGCCCTTGCGCTCATCCGCCACCACCAGCCCGATGTCGCCGTTCTCGATGTCCGCATGCCTGGCATGGACGGCATCGACGTCATCGCCGCGCTCGCACGTCACGGACCGCCGGTTCCGGTCGTGCTGTTGTCTGCCTTCGACGATCACCAACTCGTGGCCGCCGGCCTCGAGGCAGGCGCCGCCGCGTACATCAGCAAGTCCGCTGACCGCGAAGCGATCTGCCTCGACGTCGCCGCGGCCGCTCATGCCCGCGCAGCGCGCTCGCCGAGCGCCATCCACGGCCGGCCCGATCTTCAGCGACACCGCATGCCGAACTGGACGCCGCGGCTGACGGCACATGAGCACAAGCTGCTCCAGCTCAGCCACGACGGAGCAGGCAGATACGAGCTCGCGCTGCTCAGCGGCGCCGACGAGATCACCGTCCGGCGGCGGCTCGACAGCCTACTTGCCAAGCTCGGCGCCGACGACCTCGCCCAGGCGCTCGACATCGCCATCGCCCGCAACATCCTGGCCTAGCGCGTGATCGTGCCGGGCGGCGATCCTCGCGGTCGTACCGACCGCGCCGTGCTGTTTGACGATCCTGTACGGGACGCGCCTCAGGCGGTCGTAGCCTGGATGCCGGGTCGGCTTCACCGCGCGAGGCCAGAGTCCTCGCTGGCTTCACCTTGACCGTCGTCACCGTCGGTGGCGGCCGCCGTCCGGTCGCGTCAGCGGTTAGGTAGTTCGCACCACGCGGCGTCCGCTGAATGCACGATGCCGCCGATGGCCAGCGCGCCTAGCCTCAACTCATGTGGTTATCGTCGCAAGTCGCTCGTCATTCGACGCGCAGCGGGCGCGCCGGGGGATGACCGCGTGTTCGGCTCGCTGACTGCGGTCGCCAACGGGCAGCTGCCGTCCATGACGGTCGCGCTTGTCGGGGCGTTCGTCCTCGGCATCGTCCACGGCGTCACCCCCGGCGAGCACACGTGGCCGATCACGTTCAGCTATGCGCTGTGATCCTTCTCGGCGCGGCGGGCGATGCGGTCAGCGGTCGCGTTCTCGCTGGCCTTCACGGCCCAGCGGGCGATGACCTCCGAGCGGGCATACCTGGGGCTACTGCAGGTGCGTGACAACTCGACCTGGAACGCGGTGCTGTTTCTGATCGTCGGCGTGGTCATGATGGCGGCCGCGTTCTACGTCCTTCGTCTCCGCTGCACGCTCCATCTCCACGTCTGGCCGCCGCAGATCGGTGCGTGCCACCGGAGCGCTGACCGCGAGGGATGGATCACGCGCACGCCGGAGCCTGCGATGGCTGCGGTGCACGGTTTCATCGCCGGCTGGGCTTCGGGGCGTTTGCACTGATCGTCGCGACGGTGCTCACGCCGGCGATGCCCAGCGCTGCACTCGGCTGGTTGCCGGGGGCGCCCAGCCGGGTACCCGGTGGGTACCGCTTCGTCGACGACGACGCTGTCCCTTACGACGAATGGCTCGGCGAGACGCCTCCGCCCGCGCGAGCTCGGTTCTGCGGCGGTTCGAAGAGCGTTCCGGTGCCGGCGCGCCCTTCGGACGCGGCGCGAACGCGGCCAGTGACGGCGGAGTTCCGTTCCATGCGGATTGCGCAAGCCTGCTCGGCGTCGCTCCACACTCCCCGATCTCGTCCCGGGCAGTCGTCTCGTCAGCGGCGACGACGACGCCTGCTTGCACACGACAGCAGCAGCGCCGGTCATGTCCGAGAATTGTCCTTCTCGGACACACCCCAGGGGGATCGTCTACTGGAACACGATCTACATCCAGCTCGGCCTCGATTCACTCCCCGGTCGGCCCGCCGACGACGAGCTCGCCGGCCTGATGCCTACCATCTTCGAACACGTCGACGCGCTCGGCATCTACACCTTCGACGCTGTCCGGCGCGGCGGACAGCTCCGGCCGCTACGCGCCGCGTGAGCTTCCACTAGCGCAGTCCGCCGCTTTCGCCCAGTTAGACGGGCGACCCCTATTTGGGCGCCGCGCGGGTCACGTCGGGGACCCGACCAGTGCCGCGAAGTCGAGCTCGACCTGCGGGTAGAGGGTGCGCTGGTCGTCGCTGAGGCCGGCCTTGACCTGGCGGCTGAAGTCGTCGACGACCGCCTCGGGCTCCCTGGCCTGGACGGCGTCGAGCGCCGCGGCGGCGACGGCGGCCGGCGCGATCTTGTCGACGTCGAGCGTGGCGGTGAGGTCGGTGTCGACGAAGCCGACGTGGACGCCCACGACGTGCGTGCCCTGGCGCTTGAGCTCGACGCGTGCCGAGTTCGTGAAATTCCAGGCCGCGGACTTGGATGCCGAGTAGGTCGACAGGATCGGGCTGCCGATCCAAGACCCGACGGACAGCACGTTGATGAACGCCCCGCCGCCGTTGGCGGCGAGCACCGGCGCGAAGGCCTGCGTGGTGGCGATCAAGCCGAGGTAGTTGACCTCGAGCTCGGCGCGGGCCGTGTCGAGCGCGGCGCTGAGCGGGGTCCCCGGACGGGCGATGCCCGCGTTGTTGACGACAAGCTCGACGTCGCCGAGCTCCTGTGCGACGGCGGCGACCCGGTCGGCGTCGGTGACGTCGAGCTGTACCGGCACCAGGCGCGGGTCGGCGGCGTGGACGGTCGCGATGTCGCGTACACCGGCGTAGACCTTCGCCGCTCCCTGCTCGAGCAGCGCCTGGGCGAACGCCTCACCGATCCCGCGGTTGGCGCCGGTGACCAGCGCGATGGTTCCTTCGATCTGCATGGGGGCCTCCACGGGCGTTGCTTTGGATGATGTGCGTCATCCGACATTTGGATGATCGCTATCATCCAAATCGAGATGAGGCACTCCAAGGAGGACAAGGCGGCAAGCCACGAGCGGATCGTCGAGGTCGCCGCGGCGCGCATCCGCGAGTCGGGGACCGAGCAGCCGGGCGTGGCGGAGATCATGCGCGCCGCCGGGCTTACCCACGGCGGCTTCTACAAGCATTTCGGGTCGCGCGATGAGCTGATCGCCGAAGCGGTCGAGCGCGCGCTGGCCGACAGCGAGCCGAGGCTGGTCGAGGTCGCGGCCGGCGCGGAGGACCCGCTGGCCGCGTTCGCCGACGCGTATGTGTCGGCCGCGCACCGCGACGACCGGGCGAGCGGGTGCGGCGTGGCGGCCCTGGGCACGGACATGGCGCGCGTCGGCGGGCCGGCGCAGGAGGCCTATCGCGCGCAGGTCGAGCGCTACCTCGTCCGCCTCGAGCCGCTGCTCGGCGACGACGACGCGCGTCGTCGCGCGACGGTGACGCTCAGCGCGATGGTCGGCGCGGTGATGATCGCCCGTGCACTCGGGCCCACCCCGGGCTCGGATGAGATCCTGCGCGACGTGCGCGAGGCCGTGCGCGAGCGCCGGCTGCTGTGAGGGCGCCGCTCGGCGACACCCCGGCCCGGGCGCGACGCCCGCGAGTGCCTGTTCCCCGAGCACGACTTTCGTGCGCACGCCCACCGCACCGACCGGGGGCTCGTTGATCCGCGGCTGGCGCGCGTACCTGACGCCGATCCGTTCCCGGTCCACGCGTGGTCGCTCGGGTGGTTCGCGAGCTCGACCAGACGACGCCCGCATTGACGAGGCGGCGAGCGCGCGCCTGTGCGCTGCCCGTCACGCCCGCGTGGACGCGCGGTCATCGAGCAGCTTCAAGGCCGTCTCCACGCCCTGGGTGAGGAGTTGATCGGACAGGTCGCGATCGGTCAGCGCCCTGGACAGCTGCAGGGTGCCGACCATCAGGCCGAAGAGCGTGAGCGCGTCGGTTCGCGCCGCGTCAGGGTCCTTCGGCTCCAGGCGGGCCGCGATATCGTCGGCGGTGGCGAGGACTTCGTCGGTGAAGACATCCTTTGTGCCGGCGGGCCGGCGGACAATCTCGTCGAGCAGCGCGGCGGAGGGGCAGCCGTCGGCGCTCTGGTCGCGGTGCTCGGGGGAGAGGTAGGCGCGGATGAGCGATTCGAGCCCGCCGCGATCGGAGGGCGCGGCGCGGAAGCGCTCGCGTTGAACTCGCAGCTGCTCGGCGAGGACGTTGGCGACGAGATCCTCCTTGGAGGCGAAGTGGGCATAGAAGGCGCCGTTGGTCAGGCCGGCATCGGACATCACGGCCGCGACACCGGCGCCGTCGATGCCGTCGAGTTTGAAGCGCCGTCCGGCCGCTTCGAGGATGCGTTGTCTGGTCGCCTGCTTTTGGTCCTTGGGGTAGCGCATCGCGAACCTCTCTCGTCGGACTGCTCTCGATCGTGCTGGACCTACACGCGTCCCGCTATTGCATTATGCCCGTACTATTATAGTATGGTCGTAATACAATTCGGAAGAAGGAGTGGCTTATGGCACCCGGGACAGATCGGGTAACGCTCGTGACGGGAGCGTCGGCGGGGATCGGTGAGGCGGCCGCGCGTGCGCTCGTCGGCGCGGGATTCACCGTGTACGGGACGAGCCGCAAGGCGGCGATCGGGCAGGAGCGAGACGGAGTGGTGTTCCTGCCGCTCGACGTCACCGACGATGCATCGGTGGCCGGTGCGGTGCGCGAGGTGCTCGAGCGATCCGGCCGCATCGACGTCCTGGTCAACAACGCCGGCATCGGCTCATCCGGTGCCAGCGAGGAGAGCTCCGTCGCCCAGGACCAGATCGTCTTCGACGTCAACGTCTTCGGCCTCATCCGCATGACCAAGGCCGTCCTGCCCCACATGCGCGCGCAGAGGAGCGGACGCGTCATCAACATGTCGTCGGTCGGCGGATTCGCCCCCCAGCCCTTCATGGCCAGCTATGTCGCGTCCAAGCACGCGGTCGAGGGCTACTCCGAGTCCGTGGACCACGAGGTTCGCGAGCACGGCGTCCGGGTTCTGCTCGTCGAGCCCTTCAACACGAGCACCGGCTTCGACGCGAGCGTGGTGCGGGGTGAGAACCCACTGCCGATCTACGAGCGAGGACGGCACACCTTCGAAGCCATCCTGGCGGAGGGGATGAAGACCGGGGACGACCCCGCCGTGATCGCCAAGGTGATCGTCGCGGCGGCAACCGACCCCAAACCGAAGCTGCGCTACACCGCAGGCTCGGGGGCCGGCCGCGTGAGCATGCTCCGCCGCCTCGTCCCCGCCCGGATCTTCGACAAGCAGATCCGCAAGACCAACCAACTCGCCGCCTCGTAATGCAACCACGAGACACACAAGGAGCGTCAGCAACGACGACGGTCGAGGCACCGACGGGTGCGGCTTTGAACACGACGTGGAAGACCGCGCCGACGCAGACCCTCAACGCCGGCGGCGTGGAGTTCGCCTACCGTCAGCTCGGCCCGACCAGCGGGGTGCCGGTGATCTTCCTCACCCACCTGGCCGCGGTCCTGGACAACTGGGACCCCCGGGTCGTGGACGGCATCGCCGCCGAGCATCGGGTCATCACCTTCGACAACCGCGGTGTCGGCGCCTCGAGCGGGTCCACGCCGAAGACGATCGAGGAGATGGCAAGCGACGCCGTGACCTTCATCCGTGCCCTCGGCTTCGATCAGGTCGACCTCTTCGGGTTCTCCATGGGCGGCATGATCGCCCAGGTGATCGCGCAGCAGCAGCCGCAGCTCGTGCGCAAGATGATCATCGCCGGAACCGGCCCCGCGGGCGGCGAAGGCATCGACAAGGTGACCCGCATCTCCTACCTCGATACCGCGCGAGGACTACTCACCCGCCAGGACCCCAAGCAGTTCCTGTTCTTCACCAGGACGCCCAACGGGCGCCGAGCCGGCAAGGAGTTCTTGGCACGCTTGGAGGAACGCACGGGCGACCGCGACAAGGCGATCTCCGTGCGCTCGTTCCGCGCCCAGCTCAAGGCCATCCACCGCTGGGGGCTCATGAAGCCCGCCGACCTCGCGAGCATCCGCCAGCCGGTGCTCGTCGTGAACGGCGAGAGCGACAAGATGGTGCCCACCAAGAACACCATCGACCTCGACCAGCGACTCCCGAACAGCCAGCTCGTCATCTATCCCGACGCCGGGCACGGCGGCGTGTTCCAGTTCCACGCGGACTTCGTCAAGCGGGCGCTCGAGTTCCTCAGAGGGAAACCGTCATGAAGGCATTCGTCGTCGAGCACTACGGCAAGGACGGACTGCGCGCCGCCGACGTCCCCGAGCCCGAGGTCGGCGACGGCGACGTGCTGGTCAAGGTCAGCGCCGCCAGCATCAACCCGCTCGACAAGATGGTCCGCAACGGCGAGTTCAAGCGGCTGCTGAAGTACCGGACCCCGTTCGTGCTCGGCCACGACGTCGCCGGCGTGGTGACCAGGGTCGGCTCCAAGGGTGCGCGACTTCCAAGTAGGCGACGAGGTCTACGCCCGCCCCCGCGACCTGCGGATCGGAACCTTCGCGCAATACATCGCGATCGACCAGGACGACGTCGCGCCCAAGCCAGCCTCGCTGACCCTGCACGAGCGGCCGCGGTGCCGCTGGTGTCACTGGCCGCCTGGCAGGCCCTCGTCGACCGCGCCCACGTGAAACCCGGCCAGAAGGTCCTCGTCCACGCCGGCTCCGGCGGCCTGGGATCGACCGCCATCCAGCTCGCCAAACACCTCGGCGCCACAGTCGCGACAACCGCGAGCGGCAAGAACGCCGAGCTGGTGCACAGCCTCGGCGCCGACGTCGTCGTGAACTACACGCAGGCAGACTTCGCCGAGACCCTCTCCGGCTACGACGTCGTGCTGGACTCGCTCGGCGGCGAAAACCTCAAGAAATCCCTCACCGTCCTCACGCCCGGCGGACAGGCGATCGGCGTCACCGGCCCGCCGGACCCCGGGTTCGCCAAGCAGCTCGGAGCGCCGAAGTTCATCGGCGCCGTGATGGGGCTGCTGAGCCGCAAGGTCCGCAAGCAGGCGCGCAAGCTCGGCGTGAGCTACACGTTTCTGTTCATGCAGGCCAACGGCGCCCAGCTCCGCGAGCTGGCCTCGCTCTACGACGCCGGCCACCTCCGCCCACTCATCGACAAGACGTTCCCGTTCGACCAGACCCTCGAGGCAGTCGCCTACGTCGAGCAGGGCCGCGCCAACGGCAAAGTCGTCATCACGCTCGACTGACAACAACGCCGGCCGCCCGACGCCCGCAATGGTCCGCTAGCGGAAGCGAATGGGCGGCAGTCACAGTCGACCGCCTTGGACGAGCAGCGGGCGTCCGCGCAGCCTCGCCGGTCGGTTCCGCTGGCCGGTGCAAGCGGCGCGCCGACCTATCTCGCCGCGTTCGACTGGGATGTTAGGCGCTCCCAAAGGCGTGGGTCAGGCGACGCGGCGGAGCTTCGCGAGCGGTACGAAATGATTCGGGCTGAGAACGATGCTCTGATCTGGCCCCACTGCGATGGCTTGAACTGGACCCACCTCCGTCCGATCGTGGCCTGACGGTTGGCGCTCATCTTGAGCGCTGAGCCGGAGGCCGGAGGAGTGGGATCCAGAGTGGAGCAGTTCGAGCAGATCAGGCGTGACCGCGCTCGCGAGGGGCTGTCGATCCGGGCGCTTGCGGTGCGCCATGGTGTTCATCGCCGCGCGGTGCGGCAGGCGTTGGCCTCGCCGTTGCCGCCGGCGAAGCGCGCGCCGGTGGGCAGGCCGGCGCCGAAGCTCGGTTCGTACCGGGCGCTGATCGACGCGTGGCTGGAAGCCGACCGCGAGGCGCCGCGCAAGCAGCGCCACACCGCGAAGCGGATCCACCGGCGGCTCGTCGATGAGCACGGTGCCGATGTCGCCGAGGTCACGGTGCGCCAGTACGTGCGCAGGCGCAAGCGCGAACTGGGCTGGCCGCTCGGCGAGGTGTTCGTGCCGCAGGTCCACGCCCCGGGCCGGGAGGCCGAGGTCGACTGGGGCCAGGCCGAGGTCGTGCTCGGCGGTGTCGCGACGCGGGTTCACTTGTTCGTGATGCGCGCGTCGTTCTCGGGCGTGGCGTTCTGCCAGGCGTCGCTGGTCGAGACCCAGCAGGCGTTCCTTGAGCTGCACGTCGAGGCGTTCGAGTGGTTCGGCGGCGTGTTCGCGGAGATCCGCTTTGACAACCTGAGCTCGGCGGTCAAGAAGGTTCTCAAGGGACGTCGGCGGGTCGAGAGCGACCGGTTCGTCGCGCTGCGCTCGCACTACTTGTTCGCGTCGGCGTTCACGACACCGGGCATCGAGGGAGCCCATCAGAAGGGCGGCGTCGAGGGCGAGGTGGGCCGCCATCGCCGCAACCACTTGGTCCCGGTCCCGCAGGTCGCCGATCTCGCCGAGCTCAACCAGATGCTGCTCGCCGGCTGCGAGCAGGATCTTGGCCGGCGGATCGACGGGCGCCCGGGGACGGTCGGTGAGGCGTGGGCCGCGGAGCGCCCGTTGCTGCTCGCGCTGCCGCCGGAGCCGTTCGATGCGTGCCAGACGGCGGCGCCGAGGGTGGATCAGAAGTCGTTGGTCACGATCCGTCAGAACCGTTACTCGGTGCCGGTCTCCCTCGCGGGGCTGAACGTCAGCGCGCGCATCGGCGCGCGTGAGATCGCGATCAGCCACGGCGGCCGCGAGGTCGCGCGGCACGAGCGCCTGCACGGCAAGTTCGGCACGAGCGCCCAGCTCGACCACTACCTCGAGCTGCTCAAGCGCAGGCCCGGCGGGATGGAACACTCGCTCGCACTGGCACAGGAGCGCGACCGCGGCGCCTGGCCCGCCTGCTTCGACGAGCTGTGGGCGGCGCTCACCGCTCGCTACGGGCGCTCGGAGGCCGCGAGGCAGATGGTCGACGTTCTCCTGCTCTGCCGCGACCACGGCCCCGAGAACGTTGCGCTCGCGGTCCGCGGCGCGCTCGCGGCGGGAGCGTTCGACGGCCGCGCGGTCGCCGTCCTCGCCCGCCGCGCCGAGACCACGCACGCAGCGCCGGCGGCGCTGACCGACCTTGAGCCGCGCCTCGCTGCGCACGCGCGGCCGGCGCCGGACCTCGCCGACTATGACCAGCTGCTCGGGAGCAGCCGATGACCACGCCCCCGAAGAACGCGAAGATCGCCGCGCTCGAGGCGCTGATCGAGGCGCACGCGATCGAGCTCAAGCTCCCAACCGTCCGCCGCCGCTTCCGCGCCCTGGCCGCCGAGGCCACCCGCGAGCAGCAGACGCCGACCGCCTACCTCGCCGCGCTGCTGGAGGCCGAGATGGCCGAGCGCGCCGAGCGCCGCGAGAAGCGCCGCCTGATCGACGCCCGCTTCCCACAGATCAAGCGCCTGGAGGACTTCCGCTTCCAGGACAACCCGAAGATCCCCCAGGCGACGATCGCCGCGTTGGCGGAAGGCTCCTGGATCGATGACCGCGAGTCGATCATCTTCATCGGCGACTCGGGCACCGGCAAGACGATGCTGGCAACAGCGCTGGCGGTCTGCGCTTGCCACCAGGGACGAAGGGTCCGGTTCACGACGCTCGCCGGCCTCGCGAACGAGCTCCAGGAGGCCCAGTCGCGCCGGGAGCTCGGACGCGTCGTCGGCCGCTACGCCCGCACCGAGCTTGTCGTCGTTGACGAACTGGGCTACCTGGCGCTGCCCGACGGCGCCGCCGAGCTCGTCTTCCAGGTGCTCTCAGAGCGCCACGAGCGCGGGTCACTGATCGTCACCACCAACCTGCCGTTCGGCGAATGGGCGAAGGTGTTCCCCGACCCCAGGCTCGCCAAGGCCGTCGTCGACCGGCTCACCCACCGCGCCCACATCATCGACACCGGCACCGAGTCCTGGCGCTTCCGCCACGGCCTCAAACGCAAGGGAGCGACCCCCGCCGAATGACCCGCGCGCGTGGTCTCGCAGCTCCACCGCCGCCCTACGGGCGACGGCTCCGCTGCGACACCACGCCGCACCACGACATCAGCATCAGGCAGACTCAACCAAGCACAACAACCGACGCGAAGTGGGGCCACTTCAAGCCATCGCGCCGGGGCCAGCGCAAGCCATCGTTCTCATCGGGCGTCGGGGTCGAAGTTTGGGTTTGGTGATCTCGACATCGCGGTGTCGCGATTGCGCGCTAGTCCACGGTGGCCGCCCGAAGTTTCGGGCCGGGGCGCGGAACGGCGTCCGCGCCCGGGTACCCAGTGGGTAACGGGCAGTGCCGAAACGTGCCGATCGTTGTCGCGCGGTGCAGCAACCGGATTCGTGGCTCTTGCAGCGGCTTTGGCCGTCTGGAGGGCCATCCACGGCATAGCCGGACCGCCATGGTAAGGAAGGGGTCGCCGGTTCGAGTCCGGCAGAGGGCTCTAAGGAACCCGCTGGAAACGGCGGGTTTCGTCGTTCAGGGGTCGGCTCGTTGCTGGCCCACATGGGCCGCATGGAAGCGTTTGGAAGCGGCTGACGGCGCGTCAGCCTGCAGCCGTTCGCTGCGGAGTGCCGCCAGCGGCGACGTGGCGCGATGCGTGGTCGCCGAGCCAGTGCACGCGCGTTCGTCTCGTCGTTCCACCAGACCTATTGCATGACCTGATCGAAGCCCAGGCCTGGCGAGCGGCGCGGTCGGCCGGCGCTCTTGCGCCGGCCGACCCAGACCACGACGCCACCGTCGAGGGTGCGCGCCATCTGCCATGTCCGCGTGACGGTGACGCCCGTCGGTGGGATCTCGTCGTCGTGGATGGACAACGGACCGCCCGGCTCGAGGATCGCTCCGATCGCGCCGCGCGTGGCGACCTCGCCGCCGTCCACCGCCACGGCCAGCAGGCCGCGCCGCAGCGCGAGGCCACCGGCCGCCGTCTGCACGGGAACGAGCGGCACGTGGTGGTCGGGGACCGGCGTCGTGAGCCGGTAGAGCCAGGCGTCGGAGGACGGGCTGGGCGGCGGCGAGAGGGCGGCGCGCGCCAGGGCCGCGCGATCGACCGTGCGCCCGGCGGCACTCTCGACCCGCAGCTCGGCGGCCCACCCCAGGTTGGCCGCCTCGTCACGCAACAGCGCGACCTCCTCGATCGGACGGCTCTCCGTCCGTCCGGCCAGGACCGGGGGCAGGAAGAGCCACGGGCAGTGCGTCGTCGGCTCGCCGGGATCCGGCGCCGCCACCCGTCCGCGGCGCCGGAGAGCAGCGCCGGCGGAAGTGTCCCCGGTCAGCTCGAAGAACCGCCATACCCGCGCCGCGCCGTCCTGCTCGGCGCAGGAGCGGATGGCGTGGGTCTGGCCGAACGTGTCGAGCACATTGACCTGCTTGCCCCGGACCAGCACGCCGCTGGGGAGCCGGCACGGCACCAGGTACCAGTTGTCGCCGGCGACGGCGCCGTACGCCGCCACCGCCGCGCGCGCGAGATCCTCCGGCGCGGTGGTGATGTCACCGAACCAGACGTCGCGGTTCTCCACTTGCCACCAGCGCGACGCCGCCTGCCCGGCGAATCGCGCGGGCGTGGGCAGGACACGCAGCGTGTGCTCGGTGAGCCGGCCGGAGGCGCCCATCGACAGCCCGCCCGCGGCGAGGTCGAAGCTGTACCAGTCGAGGCTGCCGCCGGTGTACTCCGGTGCGGCGAGCTGCACCTCGCGCTGGATCCCAACGCCGGCGGCGATCTGGAAGCCGTACTCCATCCGCTCGGGGTTCCACGCCCGCGTGCCTGGGGCCGGCTCGCTGAACAGCCCCGCGTACCAGTCGGCCCAGGTCCGCAGCGCCTGGCGGACGGCCGGGCTCGCATCCGTGGGAACTCCCGGCACCGGCCGATCGCCCGCCTCGGTGACCGCGACCTGCAGCGCGTCGGCCGCGATGGCGCGCCGGGCCAGCAGCTCGAGCTGCGCCCGCCCGACCGGATCGATCCCGTCGTCCGGAGGCAGCGCCAGCGGATAGGCCGCCCGCAGGCTCGCCGCCACGGACGGCGACGCGCCCGCGGACTGCAGCAGCCGCCACAGCTGGAGCGCCGCTTCGGTACCGATGCGGGCCGCGGCGGGTCCGTCGCGGACCGACTCGCGCTCGACCGCCGTCTCGAGCGGTAACCCGGAGCCGTCCCGCATGATCACCGGCCCCACGGGACCGGTCCCGATCCGAACGCGCGTCACCGGCGCGTGCTCGACCGTCGCCTCGACGAGGATCGGACTGGCGGCGTCCTCCCCGGTGAGCTCGCCGACCTGCCATTGCTTGCCGAGCAGCCACAACGGATCGCCGATGCGAGCCTCCTGGCCCTCCGTGAGATCGACGCCGACGGTCGTCGACTCCAAGCGCTGCCACGTCATGAGTCCACCGGCGTCGTGTCTTCGTCGAGATAGGCGGCGGGAAGGAACTGGCCGAGCCCTTCGAGCGTCTCCGGTCCGACCATCCGGCTTCGGGCCAGATCGAAGGTCTGCTTGACCATGTCGCGCACCACCGTGAACGCGAACCCGTCCTGTGACTTGGTCGCGCACAGCAGGACGGCCTGTGGCGCGCGCGCCGAGGGCGCATCGAAATGCACCGCGAGGCCCGCGTCCTGGCCGCGGCGGGGAACCGCCTCGGTCCACGTGCTGAGCACGAGCCCCGCGAGCGGGCCGGCGAAGGCGGGCGGCGCCGTACCGGTGGCCAGGAGGCACAGCCGGCCGCGCTGATCGGCGCCCGGCCGCTCGAGCGCGGCCCAGCCCTCCCCTTCGTGGTCGGGCAGCTGCCCGAGGCTGAAGTCGAACAGCACCGTGTTCCGGGCCGCCTCGGTCAGGTCGACGGCGACGCGCAGGCGCCGGGCGCCCGGGTCGACGCGGCCGGCGGCCGCCAGCCAGCCCGTCGCCGCAGCCCGGCCCGCGAGCCGCGGGCGCGCGAAGGTCACGTCCAGCGCGATCGGCTCGTGGGGCGTGAAGGGCGGCGCGACCGGCAGCGCATGACCGATGAGAAGGTGGAGGCGGCCCGTGTGGGCGGCCACCCGGGCCACGTCGTCGAGCGCAGCCCATCCCGCGGCCTCGTCCGCCACGCGGGCGTCGAACGCCGCCAGGCGAGCTTCGACCGCGGCAAGCAGCGCGCCGCCCTGTACGACGAGGTCGCCGGCAGCGGGTACCGCGGCGGGCAGGTCGAAGCCGCTGCAGCTGAGCATGGCCGCCCGCAGATCGCCGCGGGACGACGACCCCGGTGCCGCTGGCAGCGCCGCCGCCAGCGCGACGCGCCGGCCGTCGAGCGCGGCGCGCACCGCCGCCACGCGGGCGTCCAGCTCGGGCACCAGCACGCCGGCGGGCACGTCGGTCGCACCGGGCGCCGCCAGGTCCCGCCCGTCGAGGTCGCGCGCCTCGGCGACCAGCCGGCGGAGCGTGCGCGCGACGACGGCGAGATCGGCGAGCGAGCCGTCGCCCGTGCCCGCATCCACGACGGCGGCGGCACCGGCGGGGATGCTGGCCGGCCGCCGGCCGTCGGCCCACGCCGCGAGCACGGCCTCGAGACGACCGACGCCGGTCTGCTCCCCGACCGGCGCGAGGTAGACGGCGTCGATCGCCGCGAGCCCGACGTCGGCGAGCGTGCCCTCGACGACGCCGCCGACGGCGTGCCCGGTATCCGGATGGACGAAGCGAACCGAGAACCGGTAGCCGGACGGGCTGCCGAGCAGGCGTGCCAGCCAGGCGTCGAGCGCGGGCGCGGCGAGCGCCCGCCCGCCCGCCGTGGCGACGGGCCAGCCCGCCGCGCTCGGGTCCAGGAAGGCGAGCAGCCGGTGGGTCACCGCCACCGCGGGCCGGGGCGTGTCGGCCACCCGCAGATCGGGGAAGCTCGCGTCACCGGACCCCGCGGCGGTCAGCGTTGCCGCGCTCTCGGCTTCGTTGCCCTGCGCGAGCGAGAACACGCTCTGGGCCACGGCGGCGTCCGCGACCGCGTCGAGGTCGGCGGCCAGCGAGTCGAGCACCGCCTCCAGGCCCGCGCGTTCGCTCCCCGCGCCGGCGAGGAGTGTGGTGAGCGCGGCCTGGGCCGCCTCCTCCGCTTCGGACATGCCCTCAGGTGCGAGCCGGGCACGTGCCAGCAGCAGCCCGTCGACGATCGCGGTCGGCGCCGACGGATCGCCTACGGCGGTCAGCGCCAGGGTGCGGAACTCGTCGGTTCTGTGGTCCAGCCCGGGCTCCGCGTCGTGCAATCCACGCTCGAACCGCGCGCCGAGCAGCCGCCCGAGGTCCTGGCCCTGGCGGACGCCGTCGACGAGCCAGCGGGCGCGGCGCACCCGATCCGAGGAGAGGTCGACGGCGAGCGCACCGCTCTGGCCGTGGCCGCCGAACGCGGACCAGCCGCTGCGCAGGATCGCGGCCGTCGTGGCGTGGGTGAGCGATGGCGCCAGCACGTAGCCCTGGGACGCGCCGCCCGCCGGGCGCGGTTTCATGTTCTCCACGAACCCGTACGCGCCGACCTGCACGCCCGCGGGGCTGGCGCTGCGTTTGTTCTCGAGCCGCCACGCGGCGACCGCCGAGTACCACGCGTCGAGCCGGTAGCTCATGACGCCGAGCGACTCGCGCATGAGCCGTTCGAGCTCGCCGACCGGGTCGGCAGCGGTGTCGGCGATCGTCCGCAGCCCTTCGAGACCGGCGAGGAACGCCGCCTGATCGCCGGCGTCGGTTGCCTGCTCGATGCTCCGGCGCAGCAGCGTCCGCAGCAGTGGCCGCGCCACGCTGTAGTCGGCGGCGACGCCGAAGCGGTCGGCGGCGTCGGCGAAGAGGTCGCTCAGCCAGCCGCGCAGCTCGGCGACGTCGTCGTCGGTACGCCCGGGCGCCACCAACGGGAGCGCCCAGTCGCGGGCCGCGCTCTCGGGATGGATGTTGAAGAAGGCGTTCGGCTCGTCTTCCTCGCCCATCTTGCCCGTGACGCCGGAGTCCGCGGAAACAAGACCGAGCAGCGGGCCGGCGCGGAGCGCCTGCTCGTTGACCAGCGCCACGAGCGAGGCGTCCACGAAATCGCCCCACGTCTCGCGATACTCGCGCTGCGTCTGGGTGCCAGGCCCCGGCAGGAGCGCGTTCTGGAACGCCTGGATGGCGAGCACCTGGCCGGCCGGTCCCGTCGCATCCTCCAGGCCCGCCTGGAGGTCCTCGAGCAGCGGCCACAAGTCGCTGTCGTGATAGTCGGCCGAGGGCTGCCCGTTGGTCTCGGGGTACATCCCGCACGCGAGCCCGAGGAAGAACAGGCGGGCCGCCCAGGAGTCGAGATAGTGCTGGCGCTGTGCGTCGACGGGCTGGAGGTGCAGCGCGGTCGGATGCGGGACCGCCGCGATCACCTGCGACACCACGGCGGCGAGATCGCCCGCCGGCACGCTCCCGTCCTGCGCGACGTCGGACGCGTCCGGGTCGAGCCGCGGCACGGCGCCGGACCACCACCACTCGCGGACGTCGGCGAGCAGGCGCTCGGCGCGGTCGATCATCGGGGATCGACCGTCGGGCGGGCGGTCGACGCGGCTGACTGGCAGCAGCCCGTAGGGCTGAGCGCCGACGAGAAGCGTCGGCAGCGGGCCGCCGCCGCGGGCGAAGTTCGCGCTCCAGCCGCGCAGCCAGGTGCGATCCGTGCTGCTGAGCGCGCCGTCGAGGACGTGGTCGACATAGTGGCCGGCGAGCGTCGGCCACAACGCCCGGTTCATCGCCAGCGCCCGCGGCAGCTCGCCGAGCAGGGCGTTCGAGGACCGGTCGAGCGCGTTCGCGGGCCCGAGGCCCAGGGCGACCGACGCCGCGTCAGCCGCCCGCTGGCGGTACAGGTCGCCGTCCGCCGCCACGCGCGGGCGCGGCCGGGAGGGCTGTGGATCCAGCTCGGCGGCGCGTAGCACGGCCGGGTCCGGCGAGTCGAGGCTCATCCCGGGGCCCGACGTCTCGGTCGTGTTCGTCGGCGTCCCCTGCGGGATGAAGTCGAGGCCGTGGGTGTAACGATGGGCACGCAGGAGGTCGCGCAGCGGCTCGCGCTGATCGCCGGCACGCACGCCGAGCACCACGAGCTCGTCGAACCCTGCGGCCCGCTCCTGCACCGAGAACTCGGACAGGTCGATTCGGATGCCGAGCCCGACCGCCTCGGCCTCCGCGAAGTCGTGGGTCCAGGCGAGGCCCTGGGCGTTGAGCCACGCCCGCCCGTCGACCCCGCCGTCGGCGTCGACCGCACCCGGGGCGAGCGCGAGGTCGTCCGGGACGCGCTCGCCCCAGTAGGGGCCGTACACCCGCTCGTTGGCGTACAGCACCGCGGCGAAACGAACCGGCAGCAGGCGCGCCCACGTCGGGGACCCGGCGTCGAGCATCGCCACGCTGGGGAAGCGCGGCTGCTGACCCGATCGCTGCGGGTTCGTCGGCCGTAGCGCGGTCGCCACCCACGCCGCCCGCCACGGCCCCAACCGCCCGCACAGCCACGCGAACGCCGCGTCGCGGCCCGCCGTGTCCGCGGCTTGCCACGTCCGCCGCCAGAACGCCCGGCCGACCGCGGCCTCCGACGGCAGGAGGGCGTCGTGGTGCCCGTCGGCATGAATCGCGTCGGGGAAGATCCGTACCCGCAGCTCGGGCGGATCATTGGCCCGGAAGAAGCGCGTCTCGAGTCGGACGGGCAGCAGCGCCAAGGGGAGCTTCTCGTCGAGCGCCGCGAACGTGGCCTGCGGGTCGATCGGCGGGATCGAAGGCACGGCGGCTCCTAGACGAGGGTGTCGGCGTGGATGTACATGCGGAACGGGCGCTGCCAGCACG
Source organism: uncultured Solirubrobacteraceae bacterium (assembly GCA_963803335.1). GTDB lineage: Bacteria > Actinomycetota > Thermoleophilia > Solirubrobacterales > Solirubrobacteraceae > DASSUW01. The sequence goes on from CAWDME010000001.1 coordinate 57,210, forward strand.
CCCGGGCCAGGTGCGCGGCGTTCCGCCCCCAGGTGACGCCCTCGAGCGGACCCATGTCCGTCAGGCGGCGGCTGTCGGCGCGCGCATGCGTGAGCCCGTCGAGCTCCTCCTGGCTCGCGGCCAGATGACCCCACGAGGCGTTGTTCCAGCTCTTGGGCAGCGTGATGAAGTGCCGGTCCTTCGCCACGTCGAGGCCGAGGCGCGGAGCGCCCGGCTGCTCCTCGATGGTCACGAAGTAGCCCGGATCGCCGCGGACCACGTCCGGTTCGAGCTCGAAGCCGAAGAAGACCGTGTCGGGACCCAGCGCGCCGAGGAACGCCGGCTCGACCGGCGTCGCGTCCGCTTGGGGCTGCAAGCCGTCGGGGCCGGGCTCGGCGGCCTGGAGGAAGTAGTGGGCGCTCGGGTAGCGCCGTACCAGATCGCCGCGGACCACGATCACCGTCGCGACCGTGACGTCGCCCGCGGTGTCGCGCGCCATGTTCTCGGTGACCGACAGGTGCTGCTTCCAGCTCGCGAGCTCCCCGATGTCGGTGCGTGGCGGGTCGCCGACGTAGTTCCAGAAGCGATGGAAGAACGTCGCGCCGGGCGCGACAGGGTAGTCCCGCCACAGCAGCTCACGCTCGAGCTCGTGGTTGGCGCCCACGAGGACCGTTCCGACGAACGCGGGATTGGCGGCCACGAGCCGGACGCGGTTGCGGCCGATCGCCTCGGCGCCCGGCAGCATCCACGTGCTGCCGAGACGCGTGAGGTCGTCCGAGAGCGGATCCTCGAAGACCGGGCTCAGCTGGAGCGTCGTGGGAATCGCGCCGTCGCCGAGCGTGCCGTCGAGCGCGGGAACGCGGACGACGAGCGCGGCACGCACCGCGCTGACCGGATCGAGGACGTTCCGTACGGTCGCCGCGATCCCGCTCACGTCCGGCGAGACCGGCACGATCGGCGCGAGCCGCCGCCGCCGCGGCACAGGCGGTCGGGGCCGCAGGTTCTGGACGGGCAGCCGCAGGAGCTTGGTGACCTCGTCCTGCAACGCCTGGCTGGGCTGGCCCGCCAGCACCGGATCGTCCACTTCAGTCAGCGTCGCGTCGCCGATCTGGGCCCCGGAGAGGACGGCGTGGTCCGCGAAGTGGATCGCCGAGGCCTCGTCGGGATCCGGCTTCGCACGCGTCGCGGCGAGCGTGATCGCCGCATGGTCGGCCGCGAGCCGGCCGCTGTCGGCCGCCGTCGGGGCGCTCCAGCGGCGTGCGAGCGCCGTGCCGGGCCGGGTCTGGCGCAGGTACGCGGCGGAGAACATGCCGGCCGGCAGGCGACTGGCGGCGAGGGTGGCGGCGATCGTCGTCGACCCGGTCCGCAGGAACGCGTGCATCGGGGCCGAGAACTGGAGCAGATCGGGGTCGGCGAGACGCGCGGCCCGGCGCGTCCAGCTCTCGGCCACCTCGGCGCCCAGGCGGGCCTGGTTGAGCGCGGTGGTCGCGGCCCGCAGCTCGCCCGCCTGGTCCCAGGCGGCGGCGACGAGCGCCTCCTGATCCGCTCGCACGACCGCCGCGCCCAGCCCCGCGGCCGCCCGCCACACCGGGTCGGTGTTCACGGTCCGCAGCCATCCGGCGCTCGGCACGGCCGTGGCGCCGCTCGGCGCGGAACCGTAGAACGGCGGCGCGACCACCGGGTCAGGGCCTGCCGCATCGTCGGCCGGGCGGGCGGCGGCGGTGTCCAGCAGATCGATGATCTCGCTCTGGAAGGTCGCCGCATGGGTCCAGGGACGTGACGCGACGCCGGGGGTCTCGAGCGCCCCCTGCATGTCGACGACGACGCGTCGCGGCGCGGCGGAGATCAAGCCGGGGTCGCCGACATCCATCGCGTGGCGGCCCACGTCCGCCGCATCCCCGTCGGGCTTGAGGCGGCGGCACAGCGCCTCGAAGTCCCCGGCCGCCCCGGTGGTGAAGCGCCACGAGTAGTAGACGGGCACCTCGATCTCGCCCTCGCCGGTCGCGCTGTCCCAGGCCGGCTCGAGGACCGCGCCACGCGCCACCGGCTGGCCGAGGCCGCGCAGGCGCCCGGCCTCGAAGGCCGGCACCATGCACGCCAGCCAGGCGCTGTCGGGCAGCAGCCGTCGCGGGCACACGAGCCGGGCGACGACCTCGCCGGTCTGGCCCTTGAGGGCGGGATCGATCGCGTCGAGGTCCACGAGCGACTGGACGTGAGCCCATGCCCACGATTCGGTGAGGTCGGGAAGCTCGGCGATCGGCGTGCGCAGGACCGGGAGCGCGCCACCCGCGCGCGAGGACAGCGTCACCGCCTCCTGCTCGCGGACGACGACGAGCACCACCCACGGGCGGAGCCTGCCCGCGTCGGCGTGCGCAGGCGTGAGCATCCACGGCAGGTCCGGCGTCGCGAGCTCGACGAACGGGAAGTAGTTGGGCTCGACGTCTGCGCTGTCGGGGCGGGGCTCGGCCCGCAGGATCTGCGACGTCGCCACGGCGGTGACCGACTCGGGGCCGAGCAGGCGGACCGTCGTGTCCGCTCGCCGCTCCTCGACGTCGACCCACGGCGTCAGGCTGGGCCCGCCGGCCAGCGATCCGCCGTGGTCCGTGGTGTCGATCGCCTGCACGAGGCCGCGCCGCAGATACGGCAGGAACGTCAGCGCGTCGCTCATGCCACCGCCTCGGCCGCGTGGGTCGGCGCCAGCCGGAGAGGCGTGCCGGGATCAGCCGCGCGCGCGGCGTCGAGCGCGCGCTGCGCGGCGCGATAGGTCTGGGGACTGCCGACCGGCGCGCCGGTCAGCGGGTCGAACGTCTGCCACGTCGGCGCGCCGACCGCGAAGGTCGCCGAGGTCACCGCGCGGATGGGCCGCGGCCGCGCGGGATCGAGCCCGAGCGCGACGGTCGCTGCCGTCAGGGGGACGGCGGCGGGGAGCGCGCCGAGCGGCCGCGTGTCGTCCTCGTCGAGGATCCGCACCTCGAAGTCGGGCACGACGGTCGTGGCCTCGGCCGCGTCGAAGCCCAGTCCGCCGGCACTGAACCGCACCCCGGTGGTCATCTCTTCGTAGGACGGCGCCGCCAGCTTCTCGGCACGGGTGAGGTCGTCGTACTGCGCGGGCGCGAACCAGTCCACGAGCGGGTTCCAGTCATCGCCCGCGATGACGCCCTCGATCCCGGCGCCGGTCACGCCGAGCGTCGTGGGCCCGTCAATGTCGAACACGCCGTAGTGGTCGAGGCCGCGGTCGAGCGGCGCCAGCGTCTGACGAGCCTCGAGCTCGGCGTCGGGCCGGACCCACAGCTCGGCCGGATCCTCATCCTCGTCGGCAGCGAACGTCAGCACGGTCGTGTCGGCCCACGCCGGCTGGGCGGCGCGCCAGGCGGCGGCGGAGTCGAGGGCGGCGACGACGAGGCCGCACACGTCCTGGCGCGCGGGAGTCTCGGGCTGCGCGGCGCCGCCGAACTCGAAGTCGAAGCGAACGCCGATGCCGAAGAACTCAAAGCGCGCGTAACCGCTCGTGTACCACGGGTCCGGGCCGTCGAGCTGGGCCGCGAGATCGACCGCCAACAGCTCCTTCTCGCCCGCCGTCACGCTGACGCTGAGCTGGAACGCGGCCGAGAACGAGAACGGCGAGAAGACGAGCAGCACGTCGAAGCCGACGCTGCCCCGCGCCGTGTAGGTGGTCAAGAGGAACTCGGCGCTGGCCTCGAGCGTGGCGAGCGACCCGAACTGCAGCGTGTTGGCGGTGACCGCCACGTACGCCTCGAGGGCGAAGAGCACGTCGTCGCTGATCGTCACCTCGGCCCGCATCCGGTCGAGCGCGAGTACCGACGGCGGCAGGCCACACGGCGGATCGAAGCTCGGGTGGTAACCGCCGACGGAGAGCAGGAAGTACGGGGCCGCGCCGACGCTGACGTAGAACGCCATGTCGCCCGACAGGTGGATCGTGCTCAGCAGCGCCGAGTCGTACAGGCTCGCGACCACCGTCACGGTGCCCCCCGGCACGTCGATCATGCCGAGCGAATCCATGTGCAGCTCGAGCAGCACCTCGTCCGCGCTCGGGAGCACCATCGCGACGCTGCCCATCACGGCGATCTCGAGGTCCGGCAGGACGAGCGCGACGCCGAGCTGGCCGGTCACGATCGGCACCGGCGTACCCCAGGTGATCTCCGCCGCGATGCCGAACACCGCGCTGCCCTCTGCCGGCGGGAACCAGGCGTCGAGCTGCGAGAGGATCAGCGCCGCGTCCTCGCGCGGATCGTCGGGGAACAGGATCGCGTCGATCGCGCCGCTCTTGAGTCCCGACGCCAGCGCATCGCCGTCCAGCGTTCGATTCAGGCACACCAGCCCGCCCACGCCGGAGAGGAAGAACCCGAAGCCCAGCGGCAGCGACGGGAAGGTGGCGAAGATGCTGGCGAACAGCGCCCAGCCGTCGGGATCGCCGGGGAGCCGGGTGTCGACGATGACGATCGCGCCCAGCCCGACGGCCGGGAAGTCGAGCGCCACAGCGCCCGTGTAACGGCCGAGCGCCGGATCGTGGTCGACGAAGCCGCCGCCCGTGACGACCTCCTCCAGGGCGATCACGAGGTCGATCCGCGTGGGCCCGATGAACAGGACCTGCGCGGCGAGGCCGCCCAGCCCGTCTCCGTCCGGGTCCGGCGAGAGCTCGACCGCCGCTCCGATCCCGCCGACGGTCCCCGTGAACGGCCCGATCGTCAGGCCGGCCACGACCGTGGCCGCCAGGCGCGCGCCCGTGTCGCCGGCCCCGAGACTCAGCGTCAGCGACTCGACGTGCAGCGGGCCGGCGTCCTTGTCGATCGGCACGACCACCTCGAGCCCGACGCCGCCGCCGAAGGTCAACCCGGCGCTCGTGCCCCAGCGCAGCTCGCCGCCGGCCGTGATCGCCGGGATCGCGTCGCCGATCACGCCGCGCAGGAACGAGTCGGCGGCGCCGAGGTCGAGCACGAAGCGGAACGCGCCCTGTTCGATGCCCGCCAGTACGTACGCCTCCGGCTCGGCGGTGGTTCCGGTGATGCCGATCTCCAGCCGCAGGCCGTCGAGCTCGACACGCGTGGCGTTGGCCGAGCCGAGCAGCAGCCACGCGGCCGGCGGCCGCGCCTCGAGCGCGATCGCGGCGCCGATCGCCGCGTCGGCGCCGACGAGCGAAACGCCCGCGGGCTGGATGCGGGCGCCGATCGTCGCGGCGCCGTCGGCGGTCGCGGACGCCTCGAGCGTCCAGGTCTCGCTCAGGGGGATCGCGATCCCCGCCGCTCCGTAGGCGAGGTTGCCGACGTAGAGCGTCCCGCCGCCGTCCGGCGTGCAGGCGAAGAGCAGGCCGAGCTCGCCGTTCACACCGGCCGCTGTGACGCCGCGGAACAGGACAACGTCGGATTCGACGCCGGCGGGGTCCTCGACCGGTGCGCCGGTGATCGCCTCGGCGACCGCGGGCTGGACCGCGCGCGTCCGGACCGCGAACCCCAGCCGCGCGAGCAGCAGGCCGAGCTCGCGCTGCACCGGCCAGCTGTTGAACGGGCCGCCCCAGCCGATGGCCGCCTTGACCGCGTCGGCCGGGTTCGCGAGCGCCGGCCCGAGACCGTCCCAGTCGAAGACGTAGCGCGGGCGGTCGCCGGGGCCTTCCGAACGGCACACGCCCGTCAGCCGGAGCGCGGCGAAGGCCGCCGGCGCCTGGCGGGCGAGCCGCCCCGCGAGCAGGTGGGCGCCGAGAGCCGTGGCGAGGTCGGTCCATGTCTCGGGCAGCGAGAGCGGGCCGGGGAGCCCGGTGAGGTCGTCGCGCTCCAGGCTCGCCAGCTCGGCGATCGTCCGGACGATCGCCGCCGTGGTCTCGACCAACTCGAGCACCGCCGCCGCCCCGCCGTCCTCGAGCGCGGCGACGCCGGCCGGCAGCGACCGCAGCTCGTCCACGACCGGCAACAGCCCGGCGACCTTCGCATGCGCGGCCGGCGAGAGGCTGACCTCGTAGCCGACCTCGGCAAGCAGCCGACCGCATTCGCCCGGGTCGGCGAGCGCGCGCTCGAGCGGCTCGAGAGCGAGCGCTCCGGCGCGGACGAGCGACGTCAGCGCCGTCACAGGAACACGATGACCTGGTCGTTGATCTTGACCTTCACACGGCGCCACTCGTCGCTCTCGAACTCGTCGGGGAATCGGCCCTCGGTGCGCGCGAGCAGCTCTCCGTTTCCGGTGAGGATCACGTGGTCGGTCGCGGGAGCGAGCGCGCTGGTCGTCCCGAGCGCCGGCTGCTCGCCGGTCGTCAGCACCGTCCGGACCCACGAGTACGCCGCGAGCGCCCGCTTCCAGGTCAGCAGCTCGTTCGAACCGGATGGGCCCGTCGAGCTCGCGTCGGCTTCTACGTGCATCGTCGCCGCGGGGCTCTCGAGCAGCGGCCGGTAGCGCGCGACGTTGCGCGCGAGGAGGTCGCGCTGGCCTTCGGTCAGCTCCCACCCGCCGACGGCGAAGTCCCCCAGCACCAGTTCGGAGTTGCTCCCGAACGTGCTCTCGAACGTGCTGAGGGCGACGGGCAGCGTGGCGGTCGCGGCGCCGCGGGCGATGAGCAGGCCGAGCGTGGCGCCGAGCGTGTAGGAGACCGACGCCTCCACGCCGAGGCCGACCTTGACGTTCCAGCCGGTGTTGTCCGTCGGCATGCTGACCGCGCGTCCTCTCGCGCTGATGAACACGATCACCTCGTACTGCGTGCCGTCCATCGGCAGCTTTCCGCCCGGCGGATTCGGCGGCGCGCCCCCGCCGCCGGGACCGACGTGCAAGGAGGCTGCCGCGTTGACGGAGGCGATGTGGATCGACGAGGGAGCGAAGTCGTCGCGGGTCCACTCGCCTTGCGTGAGGAGGGTGTTCGGGTCGCCTCGCGTGTAGAAGTTGACGGCGATTCCGGCTCCTTCGGCGACGCCCGCGCCACCTTCCAGCATCACGCCCCAGTAGGGCTCGGGATGGCCCCAGCCGTGCGGCACGGCAGGATCCGGCGCGCAGTCCGGCATGTGCTCGATCGGGCACGAGACGCGGTATCCGCCGCCCTCGATGTGGAAGTCGAGCGGCGTCCCGCTGCCCCCGATCCCAGGGCCCGACATCGTGAAGTCGTAGCGGTGCTCCGCGGCGTCCGGATCGTGGCCGCCGAGCTCGCCCGGCTCGAGGTCGAGCAGCGCGAGCAGCGTCTCGGAGTCCAGCTGCTCGGCGACCAGCCGGTCATCGAGGAAGTCCCAGTAGGTGGTGCCGACCGAGATGAGCTGCGAGACCAGCTGCAGCCGCGCCTCGCGGCGGAACCGCTCGAGCACCGGCGTCGTCTCGTCGGGCACTGCCGCGCCGTCGAGCACGCCGTTGAGCGCGAGCGCGTGGAGCATGTCGGCCGCCGTGTCGTCGAGGGACTTCCCGGTGTCGACGAAGAAGCTGTTCCGGAGGTCGACGAAGAGAGTCGAGAGCGCGACCTCGATCCCGTGCTGCTGGGACGAGTGCAGTGGCGTGAGATCGGTCTCCAGGCTCTGGCGCGGCGTCAACCACGCGGGCGGTGGGTCCTCCGCGTCCGGGTCGGGCTCGAGCGCGGCGACGACCGTGGCCGGCAGGATCTGCGAGAGCAGCGACGGCCGCAGCCGCGCGCGATGGGTCTGGCGCACCACCGTGTAGTCGGCGGGATCGGCGTCTCCGAGGCCGAAGCCGACCGTGATCGCGAACGCGACGGCCTCGTCGGGATGCGCGACGTCGTAGATCTGGATCCACGACCCGGGATCGCCGTCGAAGGTGCCCGAGAACCGCAGCAGTGGCGGGCGCACGCCCTTGCTCGGCTGCCAGGTCGTCTTGTCGAGGACGGCCGTGAACTCGTGGCGAAACAGCTGCCGGTCCGTGATCCAGCCGTCCAGCCACGCACCCGCCTGGTTGAGCTGCAGCGTCGCGTTCGCGAGCCGGCCGGAGGTGGTGTCGAGATCGCCCCACGCGGTCTCGTAGAGGCCGGTCAGGTCGACCGGCGGCAGGTCACCCGTCACGACGGCCGCCGGCAGGATCGCCGGATCGGTGATCCCGAAGGGGAGCATCCGGATCAGCCCGAGCTCGTGCAGGGCGAACAGCAGCACGACCCAATGCGTCGTCTCGAAGTGCGCGAGCAGCGCCGGGCCGTTCACCTCCCGCGGGTACAGGGAGCTGTGGCGCATCGCCAGGGCAGCGCGCGCGGCCTCGAAGAACCCGCCCTTCGTGAGCGACCGCGGGTCCACCGAGCGTGCCGCCGCCAGCAGGCCCACCGCCGTCGCGCCGGCGTCGTCGAGCGCGCGCTTGAGCATCGCCTCGAGGGCGCCTGGGGTCTGCAGGTGCGTCCAGATCTCCTGGGCCAGCGCGTTGAAGGCATCCAGGCCCAGGGCAGGCTGGAGCGGCGAGTCCCAGGTCGCGGGATTCAGGCAGCGGACGAGCCCGATGGGCGCGCCTCCGCCCGCGCCGAGCGCGGCCGCCAGCTTGTCGCGCGCGTCTCTGGCGCTCACCGCTGTCTGCGCCGGTGTCGTCGGGACCGCGAGCGGCTGGGTGAAGACGATCCAGCCGTCGGCGGGCGCCGCGAACGGATCGGCGGCCTCCGCTGCCGGTGTGCGTGCGTCCGTGACGTACGCGGTTCCGAGGCCGGTCAGCGCGACCGCGGGGTAGGGCGACGCGGCGCCGAGCGGCTTCTCCATCCAGCGCCGTGCCTTGACCCTGAGCGCGGCGACGACCCTGCCGCCCAGGCCGCCCTTCGGCACCGTCAGCTCGGCGCCCGTGATCGCCTTCCAGTCCCCCTGTGCGACCACCAGGTGGGCGGTGGAGTTCGGAACCAGCCCGGGCCAGGCGAGCAGCCGCAGGTAGCTGTTCGGCTCGTCGAAGTGCCCCATGGCGATCTCCGGCGTGTCGTAGCCCGCGAGCGCGAGCACGACGGCGAGCGGCTCCAAGGCCGCCCACCAGGCGTCGACCGACTGGCTGTCCGGGATCGAGTTGTTCCACACCCCCAGGCCGCCATACTGCTCGACCGGCCGGGCGCCGCCCCCAGCCTGCAGCACGCGCGGGATCAGCCACGTCGGTCGCGGCGCGTCGTTGATCAGCACGCGACTAACCTGACCGTCGCGCTGGGTCGTCGGGCTGTCGTCTCGTTCGCCATGGATCACCGGGGGGCCGCATCGGTGACCCAGCCTCTGCATGCCGCCCGCCGATTCTCTGCGCCGGAGCGCGCGATTGCACCGGGAGAACCCCTGGGTCTTAGGCACTGGTGCCGGACCGGCGGCTCACGTAGGGTTGGCAGATGATCGTCAGCCGCGCCGCGGAGGTCGGCAGGCTCGACGAGTTGCTCGAACGGCTGTGCGCCGGAGACGGCCGTGCGCTCGTCGTCCACGGCGACCCGGGGATCGGCAAGACGACGCTCCTGGACGCGCTTGTCGACCACTGCCCCGACGGCGTCACCGTGCTGCGGGCCCGCGGCGTGGAGACCGAGGCGGAGCTGGCGTTCGCTGCGCTGGCCGACCTGCTCGCCCCCGTCATTGACGATCGCGCCGAGCTTCCGGCCGCGCAGTCGGCCGCGCTCGCCGCCGCGCTCGCACTGGGGCCACCGGCGCCGGGGGACCGTCTGGCCGTCTGCGTCGCCACGCTGGGCCTGCTGCGTGCAGCGGCCCGCCGACGGCCGCTGATCGCCGTCGTCGACGACGTCCACTGGCTCGACGCCGCCTCGCGTGAGTGTGTCCTGTACGCGGCGCGACGGGCCGGCGGATCGCTGGCGCTCGTGCTCGCCGTCCGCGACCCGTGGGAGACGCTCGAGCGCGCGCAGCTTCCCGACCTGCGGCTCGCACCGCTGCCGGACGACGCCTCACTCGAGGTGCTCCGCCACATCGCGCCGGATCTCGCGCCCACGGTGGCGCAGGCGATCGTGGAGGCGGCGGCGGGGAACCCGCTGGCGCTCGTTGAGCTGCCGGCGACGTTCACGCCCGACCAACGGACCAGCGTGGCCGTGGCCGAGTTGCCGCTGGCCCCGAGCGGCCGGCTCGTCGGCGCGTTCGCCGCCCGAGTCGGCGAGCTCGACGCCCTCGCCCGCCGCGCGCTGCTCGTCGCGGCGACGTACGACGACGAGGATCTGACCGCGATCTCCGCGGCGTGTCGCGCCGCAGACACGGACGTCGGACAGCTCGTTCAGGCGGAGGAGCGCGGGCTGATCAGCATCGGCGCTGGGCAGGTGAGGTTCGCGCACCCGCTGGTCCGCGGCGCCGCGTACCACGCGGCGGGCCCGGCGGAGCGCCGGCGCGCCCACCATGCCATCAGCCGCATGCTCGGGGGTGAGCGCCGTGTCTGGCACCTGGCCGCTGCCGCCGTCGGGACCGACGAGCGTCTCGCGGCGCAGCTCGACGAAGTCGGTCGCGCGGCGGCGGCCCGCCGCGGCTACGCGTCGGCCTCGGCGGCGTTCGAGCGAGCGGCCCGCCTCTCAGCCGAGCCCAGCGACGTCGGCCGCCGTCTGCTGGCTGCCGGCGAGGCCGCCGGCGCGGCCGGATCGCGCGAGCGGGCGCTGGCGCTGCTCGAGGAGGCGTCGCGCCTGGCGGGCGACGCGGTCGCCCGCGCGCGGGCCGCGCACCTGCGCGGTCGGATGATGGTCTGGAGCGGGAGCCCCGCCGAGGCGGTGACCCTGCTCGTCAGCGAAGCCGACCGCGTCGCACCGCATGACCCCGCACTGTCGGCGGCGATGCTGGCGGATGCCGCCAACGCGTGCACCGTCACCAACTCGTTCCACCAGGCGGAGACACTCGCGCAGCGCGCTGTCGCTCAGGTGGGCGGCGGCGCCGGCCCGCTCGCGCGTGGGCCCGTGCTCGCGATGCTCGGCTGGGCGCTGCTCCTGCGGGGCCGGGCACCACGCGCGCGACCCGTCCTCGCCGAGGCCGAGCGCCTGGCGGAGGGGCTCGACCCGCTTGGCCTGCACGGGCCTTGGCAGCATCTGCTGCTGTTAGCGCGTCTGCCGCTGGGAGATTGGGAACGGGCACTTTCGGAGAGCGTCGCCCTGTGCGCGCGGGCGCGCGAAGCGGGGGCGCTCGCCGCCCTGGGCGGCACGCTGATCGTCGTCGCCGAGTGCGCCCTGCGACTGGGCGATTGGGAGCTGGCCGACGAGGCGACGCTCGAAGCGATCCAGGTGGCCGGCGATACCGGACAGCACAGCTGGCACGGGTATGCCCTGTCGATCCGCACCCGGCTCGCGGGCGCGCGCGGGTTGCCGGAAGACGGGCAGGCCGCCGCCCGTACGGCGCTCGACATCGTCGAGCGCCAGGACATCCCCAGCGGGCTCAGGTTCGTTCGCGGGGCGCTCGGGTTCCTGGAGCTCAGCGTCGATCGGGTCGAGGAGGCGGTCGCCGAGCTCGAGATCGTCGAGCATCTCGTGGCGGGGTCGGGCCACGAAGATCAGACGCTGGTTCCCTGGGCCCCGGACCTCGTCGAGGCGCACGTCCGCGGCGGGCGGATCGACGACGCGCGGCGGGTGCTCGCGACACTCGAGCGCCAGGCGGACTCGTCGGACACCGCGTTCGCCTGTGCCGTCGCGGCTCGCTGTCGCGGCATGGTCGAAGACGACTTCGATGCGGCGTTCGGGGATGCGCTCGGCTACGACGATCGCCGGCCGATGCCGTTCGAGCGCGCCCGGACGCTGCTCGCGTTCGGGCGGCGGTTGCACCGTGCGCGCCGCCGCGCCGCCGCGCGTGAGCGCCTGCGTGAGGCGCTCACGGGCTTCGAGCGGCTCGGAGCCGCGGCCTGGGCTGCCCAGGCCCGGAACGAGCTACGGGCCGCGGGCGCTCGTCGCCGGGCGCCGCGGGCGAGCACGCTCAGCGCGCAAGAGCTGCGCGTGGCCACCGCCGTTCGGCGCGGCGCGTCGAACCGGGAAGTCGCCGCCGAGCTCTTCCTCGCGCCGAAGACGATCGAGTTCCACCTGACGCAGATCTACCGCAAGCTCGGCATCCACTCGCGGACCCAGCTCGTCGCGGCCCTCGCGCGCCAGCCCGATCGCGACAGCTGAGCGCGCATCGAGGCACGCGCAGGCGAACTTCAGTGCTGGCGCCCCCTCACCGAGCAGGCCGAATCGCGACGTCGCGCAGCTGCGCCACAAGAACTCGAACGTAACCCGCGCGTTCTACCGCGGCCATTTCAACGATAAGCGCCGTGAGCTACTGCGGGCGCGGCTCGAGGCGCGGCATGGAAGCAGTGAGGAAGCGGTGGACCGCAACGCCGGGTAGCGGAGGCTCACGACAGGGACCGCCGAAACGACCTGCTTGCGGGGCTTTCACGGCGCCGAGCAACAGGCGGCAACAGCCCGCGCGTTGATGGTAAGGAAGGGGTCGCCGGTTCGAGTCCGGCAGAGGGCTTCGAAACCGCGCTACGGCGCGGTTTTCTCGTTTCCGGAGCGGCTCTGGTGACCACTTCCTGCGCGGGGGAAGGGGTCGCCGGTCCGACTCTGGCAGCTGGCGCACCGCGCCAGCCGGGCGTCTTTCCGGCGTTGCGCGCGTCGCGCCGTCGCGCTTTCCAGGCTCAGTCGCGTACCCCCGTGGGCACCGAGTCGTCGCGTACGACTCACGCACTGATCACTCCTAACGGCGCTCTGCATACGGAGCGGCTCCGAGCGGCGTAAGGGCGTGCAGGCGCGCTGGCGTCGACACACGCGCAACCGCGTTCTGATCCGTCGGGCCGTTCGGCTATGCAGTGACAAGCCCGCCGTTCGGGCTCAGGACCGCCCCGACAAAGTACGCGGCGTCGTCGGAGGCGAGGAACGCGACCGTGGCGGCGACCTCCTTCGGCTCGGCGAGTCGGCCGGCAGGCGTCGACGCGGCGATGGCGCGGCGCTGCTCATTGATCTCGCCTTCGAGTGTGCCGGTCCCGACGTGCCCCGGGGCCACCGCATTGACGCGGACGCCTTGCACGATCAGCTCCTTGGCGGCCGCCTTGGTGAAGCCCAGGACCGCCGCCTTGGCCGCGGAGTAGTGCGGATGTCCGGTGCACCCCTCGAGGCCGCAGATCGAGGACATGTTCACGACCACGCCACGGCCTCGTGGAGCCATCGAGCGGGCGGCCGCTCGGGTGCAGTAGAAGGTGCCGTCCAGGTGGATCGCCAGCATGCGCCGCCACTCGTCGTCGGTCAGGCGCACGAGAGCATCGAGCGCGGTCGCCACGGCGCCGTTGGCTGCCTCGGCCCGCTGGCGTGCCAGGAGTGGGGTCACGCGACGCAGGTGATCGAGGCCCACTGCACCGGCGTTGTTGACCAGGATATCCAGCGGTCCGAGCTCCGCCTCGACGCGCGCGAACGTGGCGTCGACCGCCGAGCTGTCGCTCACGTCGCAGACGAGAGCGACCCCTTCGCCTCCGGCGAGTTCCAACGTCTGTTCGGCATTCTCCTGGCGGATGTCGAGCACCGCCATGCGCGCTCCCTCCTCGGCCAGCCGGATCGTGATGGCACGACCGATGCCCGCTCCTCCGCCTGTGACGACGGCCACCCTCTCCGTCAGGTTCATCCCGTGTCCTCCCGTGACCGAGCGGCCACGACGCGGCCGCCGACGTCATCAGCCTCGAGCTGCTCGGCTGCAATGTGCCTCCGTCTGCAAGTCCGTCGACCTGCGCGAGCTCTGCGCGTGTTCCCCAGTTCGAGAGCACCACGGGCGTTTCGAACGGGATCACATCGAAGCGGGACGGCAATGTCTGTTCGGCCCACGCCGTAGACGAAGTCGGATTCGACGCCGTTCATCCCGTCCATCCCGTCGCTGAGTGCTGCGACGGTGCCGGCCACCTCGTGGCCGAGCGTGAACGGCAGCTCGGTCGACATCGTGGCGGGGCGCCAGCACGTCAGGTTGGAGGGCCAGAGATCAGTCCCGGTAACCCGAAGGAGAACGTCACCAGGCCCCGGGACCGGCGCGCGACGTCACGGACCTCCACCGGCCGCTCCCGGGCGACGACCTGAACGGCTCGCATGGCCTCCAAGCTATCCCGGTCTTGAACTGAGGTCAACTCTTAGGTGAGACGAGTGTCGGTCCGCGCGCAGCCAGTGCCAGTCAGCGTTGCTGCGTGCCAGGCGCCAGACCTCAAGACCTAGCATGATCCCGGGCCGGCCGATCCCGACCTCGGCGACCAGGCGCGGGCAGTCCTCGCGGTCGCCCGTCGACGCACCGACGGGGGCCTGGTCGGTGCCGATCACAACGATCCGCTCCGGGGGCCAGCCGAACGCCACGGCGCGCTGGCGCAGCGCATACTGGCGCTCGACTCGCCGTTGTGGATCACCCGGCGTCGCGTGGACTGGAACGCATACAGACACGGGTGCGCGCGAGATGCTGAGCGGTGACCTTCGAGGTGACGGCGCTCGCGCTCACCTCCCGGCCACGCACGGCAGCGCCACCGTCGGCGGTGCGCCCACGATCTCGTCGCGCCAGCCGGCGCCTCGACGGCGGGTCGGGCGGGGCGGCGTAGTCGCGGTGCTTGGGCAGGCGTGCGCCCAGGCGGCAAGGCCGGGGCGTTGCAGCAGCGCGAGCCCCAGCCGCCATCCCAATGGCTCGCCGTCGACCGCAAGCCGCCCAATCGCTCATAGCGCTTCGACGTCGTCCGAGTCGCCCGCACGCCTCATCGTCGCCCTCGCTTCGGATCGCTCGGCGCGGGCGAGCGCGCGCCCAACCGACCGCCGCTGCATCCGCACCCACAGCGCTCCGCGATCAGCCCTACCAGCTCGACCGACCGCAGCGCGGAATCGGCCTCGCGCCGCTCGCGCACGAACGCGACATCTCCTCGGTCAGCTTGGGCGCTCGCCGAGGGGGCATCAGTCCGGTCAACCCGCCCGTCTCCACGCCACCCGGGCCTCATAGAACGACAGCTGCGAGAAACCGAACACCGCGGCCGAGCGGCTCACACCGCGTGGCCCTCGACGCGCGCGCGGCGCACCATCTCGTACTTGACCTGCGCCAGATCGCGCGCATCGAAGAAGTCCGATCAAGCGAACCCGCTCGGTCCGCGACCGCCTCGGGCCTCGTTTCCGGCTCCGCTCGGCCCGGAGCGCCGCCACCTTTTGGATCCTCGTCCCTTCGCGCCATCGATCTCCTCCGAAACAGGTCAAGGTCACTAGGTCGCACATATCGGACGAACCGCTGGCACAACGAGCGGCAATCTCGTTCACAGCCGCATCCTGGCATCGACCTTGATTGCGCCTCGAGGCCCAAGCGCTGCCGCATCGTACGCAGAGCACCGGGCCGAGACCTACGTCCTCACGCGATGCAGGCTCACGCGATGCGCACGAGCGTCTTGCCCGTTGTGTCTCCGGACAGCATGCGGACGAGCGCCTCCGGGGCCCGCTCCAAGCCGTCGACGATGGTCTCCCGGTAGTGCAGGCGGCCCTCGGCGAGCCAGCCCCCGACTTCGCGCGTCACGTCGGCGTAGCGGTGAAGGTAGCTGCTGCCGCGAAACCCGCGCAGGGTCAGGTCGTTTGAGACGGCCTGAAAGAGATTTCTCGGCCCTGGCTGCAGCTCTGTGCTCTGATACTGCGAGATCGCACCGCAGAGGGCCACACGTCCCCAGCGCCGGAGCGTGGCGAGTGCGGCCTCGAGGTGGTCGCCGGCGACGTTGTCGAAGTACACGTCGATCCCCTCGGGCGTCGCCGCCCGGATGTGCTCGACCATGGAGCCGTCGCGGTAATTGAACGCTGCATAGAGACCGAGTTCGTCGAGCAGGTACCGCACCTTGTCCGCGGAGCCGGCGCTCCCGATCACCCGGTGACCGCGCAGCTTCGCGATCTGCGCCGCGATGCTCCCGACCGCGCCTGCGGCCGCCGACACCCACACGACGTCGCCCTCCCGCAGGCCCGCCGCGTCGATCAGGCCGGCGTAGGCGGTCAGCCCAATGCCGCCGAGGGGCCCGAGGTACTTCACCGCCGGTGCGAAGCCGGTGTCGATGTGCGCCAGCGTCCCCAGCCCGGACAGGGCGGGCACGCCCGCCGCCACGATCGAGTACTCGCGCCAGCCCGAGGCGTGCCAAACCGCGTCGCCGGGCTTGAAGTCGTCGGCACGTGACTCGACGACCTCGCCCACGGCCATGATTCCATCCATCGCACCGCGGAGTGGAAAGGAGTCGAAATAGCCTGCGGGCCCGCTCGCACGCAGGCGCAGCCGCATCCCAGGGTCAACGGAGGTGTACGTGTTTCGCACGAGGACCTCGCCGGGACCCGGTTTGCGAAGCTGCGCCTCCACGATCCGGAAATGCGAGGTCTGCACCTCACCCTCCGGGTACTCCACGAGCTGAACCTCGCGACTCGTTCGATCCATTGTTCCTTCGACTGGCTAGCTTAGCTTTGCTATTTCCCGCGGAATGACTCTCGAGAGAGCAAAACGGCCGCGCGGGGGCGCGGCCGTTTCGGTGTTTGGTCGGGTTGCTCTGGTCGGTGCGGTCGGAGTGTCTCACCCGGCTCGGACGGCGAGGGTGTCGAGGTTGTAGGCGAGAATCGACCATTCGGTCCAGTTTCGCTGGCCGTGTGCGCCCTTTGAGGCGGCTGCCGCGACTCACGATTTCTGACACCACCCATGTGTTGGGGGTCCTCGAGATCGATGAGCGGCATCGACGCCAAGCTGAGTTCGATTCACTAGGCTACGGGAATGCGCGCTTATCGGCTGTCGGCACCCGGGCAGGCGGAGGTCGTCGACGTGCCCGAGCCGAGGCCGGGCGATGGCGAGGTGCTACTGCAGGTGCGGGCGGCGGGCGTCTGCCGCACCGACCTCGGGCTCTTGCGCTCGGGCGCGGCGCGTCTGCCGGTCACGCTCGGACACGAGATCGTGGGCGATGTGTTGGAGGCAGGCCCGGGGGCGGACGCTCCTGCGGCCGGCACGACCGTCGCTGTCTACGAGCTAATCGGCTGTGGCCGGTGTGCGGCGTGCCGGCGCGGCGAGGACAACCTGTGCCGCAACGGCGTGCCCGATGTGCCGGGCATCACGCGCGACGGCGGCATGGCGGAGCGCATCGTCGTGCCCGCCCGCAACCTGGTTGAAGTCGGTCCGCTCGATCCGCTGGAGGCGGCGCCGCTGACGGACGCCGGGATGACCGCCTTGCACGCCGTTGAGCGCGGGCGTCCATGGCTCGCTCCCGACGCCACCGCAGTGGTCCTCGGCGTCGGGGGGCTCGGCCACCTCGCCGTCCAGTTCGTGGCGGCGACCGCGAAGACGCTGCTCATCGCCGTCGACGTGGACCAGCCCCGCCTGGACCTGGCGGCGCAACTCGGCGCTGCCCATTGTGTCCTTTCCGGCGCGGGGGCAGCCGAGCGCGTCGTCGCGGCCAACGGCGGACGCCGAGTTGACGTGGCCATCGACTTCGTCGGCTCGCAGGAGAGCCTGAACCTTGCCGCGCATGTGGTCCGGCGCGGGGGCGCGATCGTCGTCACCGGGGGCGGCGGGGGCCGGCTCTGCATCGACGCGGTGATGGGTGCCGGCCGAGCCCCCGAGCGCGAGGTATCGATGATCCACACGTTCGGCGGGACGCGGGCCGAGCTCGTCGAGGCGCTGGCGCTTGCGGCGGCTGGCCGCATCTCCTCCAGGGTGCAGGGCTTCGGGCTCGAGGAGGCCGGGCGGGCGCTCGCCGCGCTCGAGGCCGGGCGCGTGCTCGGACGCGCGGTTGTCGTTCCGGGCTTATGAGGGAGCCCGCTGTCGCCCGGGATCGTGGCCCCTTCCGGACTCCCGAGCCACACGGACGCCTCCTGCTGCCGCTGATGGAAGCTCGGCGTTGCCTCCGCGCAGATCACCCGGCTCGCTGGTGCGCCATGGCCCCACAAGAGTGAGTCCTGGCGGACAGGCAATGCACGCGATCCCTAACGGAAGTCAGTTGAGCTTTCGCGATCGTCGAGGGCATTCGTACGGCCATGGGGACGAGAGCGGCGCTGTTGCGCGAGGCTCCGGGCAAGTAGCCCGCGGTCGAAGACATGTTGATCATGCATCCGCCGTCGCCGGTGTCGCGCATGGAGGGCCAGCGAAGCGGCAGCCGCACAGGACGCCGTCGAGGTTGAGCGACAGGACCACCGCCACTGTTCGTCGGTCAGGTCGAGGAGGGCGTTGAATCGATGGATGCCGGCCTTGTTGACCCCAGACGTCCAGGCCCCGAGGTCGTCCACGGCGCCGGGCCAGCGAGTCACGGGCGACGGGGTGCGTGGCGTCGAAGACAAACACCAATCGCACCGCTGGGCAGGCCGCCGAGCGTCCCCGCCGCCTGCTGCGCGTTGGCGTCCAGGGGTCGGCCAGGAAGACGGACGCGCCTCCCTCTACGAACCGGCACGGGATCGCGAAGCCGAGTCCTCGACCGCCGTCCGTGACGACGACGCGACGCCCGGAAAACGGTCGAGTAGCGTCTCGAGGGCAAGTCTGAGTAGTCAGGCAGGGCACGTCTTCACCTCTTTCGCGAGTCGCGAGTCGGGCATGCTGATGCCGGCCGGGATCTCCGGCCGGCACCGAGCGCGCCTGCTTCATCTCAGGAGGCAGACTTGCCCCAGAGCTTGGCCCACTGAGCCTTGTAATCCGGGACGAGCGGGAACGCAGGGCCGCTCGTGGCCGCCGCAGGCATGTTCGACGAGGTCATGAACCAGAACTCCGGCGGCGTCTCGAGGACCGGCTGCCCCGCCCACTTGCGCGCGAGCGCATCGAGCATCGCGTAGTCGTAGCCGTAGAGGGAGGACGGCGTGACACCGACCAACTGGCCGGACTTGACGTCCTGGTAGGTCTGCTGGTTGCCACCCTGGCCGATGAGCTTCACCTTGTCGGCCAGGCCGGCGGCCCGTAGCGCGGCCGGGAGGCCGGCGCCGAGGGCGGCGACCTGGGACAGCACCACGTAGTTCACACTGGGACGGCTTCGCAGGTAGGACACGATGCGGTCCGGAGCGTCCTTACCGAGAGACGTCAGCGGGATGTCGATCTTCCCGTACTTGCAATCCGGGCAGAGCTCTTTGTACTTCTTCTCGAACTCGGTGCCGACGGCCGCGAGGATGGCGAAAGCCGAGACGTTGACGTAGACGGTGTCCGCCTTGCCGTTGCTGTCCGAGACAACCTTGGACGCCAGGATGTCGCCGAGCGGAGCGTTCTGCTCCGGGGTCCCGGTGTTGAACAGGACGTCCTGGCCCTGCTTGGCCACAGAGCAACACGTCACGAACTCCACGCCGTTGTCCCTCGCGTCCGAGATCGTCTTCCCCAGGACCGTCGGATCCGCAGCATCAAGAATGATCGCGTCAGCGCCGTTGCGCACAGCGGCTTGGATCGCGTTCTGGAGCTTCTCCGGCGAGCCGTCCGTGCCGACCTGTGTGACCGTCCAGCCCAGTATGCCCGCGCCCTCCTGCAGGATCGGCCCCTGGACAGCACAGGCCTCGACGCCGCAGCTGATGAACGTGACCTTCTTGCCGGTGGGGATCTGCTTCTTTATCGGCGTGGTCTGCGTGATCGAGGTGGGCCGCGCCGTGTACTTGTCGAGCAGTTGCTTGGCCGCAGAGACGTCCGCGGACGACGAGCCATTGCTCGACGAGCCGCTGTCGCCGTCGCTGCTGCCGCAGCCGGCAGCCACGAGCGCGATCGCGGCGATCGCGGCCACCTGGACCAGCGTCACACGACGCCGTCGGGGCGTGCGCCGCCTTGGGGTGATGGACATGGATTCTCTCTCCTCCTCAGCGTTGGTCAGGTGGTTGGACCTCGGACGGGCGGATGCCTCTCAGTCCTCTTCGTGCAGTGGAGACCCGGCTGCGACACCTGGCTGATCGGTGCCGGCGACGCCCGCGCCGTGGACGCCCGACCCTCGGGCGCTCACGGAGGTGCGTCGCTGGATGCCGGTCACCGCGAGGGCGGCGATCAGCACGACGCCGACGAACATCGACTGCGACCACTGCGGCGCGGCGGCGAGCGCTAGGCCCGTGGTGCCGGTGCCGAGCAGCAGAACGGCGATGATTGTGCCCCAGGCGTTGAAACGCCCGTTCTTGAGCTGCGTGGCGCCGAGGAAGGCGGCCGCGAACGCCGGCAGGAGGTAAGGCGTGCCGGCCGTCGGGGAGCCGCTTCCGAGGGTCGAGGCGAGCACGATGCCGGCGGCGCCGGCCAACGCCCCGGAGGTGACCAACGACCCGAAGCGCAGCCGGTTCACCGGCACGCCCGCCAGCCCCGCGGCGTCGGGGTTGAAGCCGGTGGCGTACAGGCGCCGTCCGGTCGCCGTGTGCTCAAGCAGGTACCAGATGGCCATGGCGACGACGGCGCAATAGATGACGGGCAACGTGACGCCGCCGATGTCCGTCTGGCCGATCTTGGAGAAATCGCCGGCGAGCGCACCGCTCGAGATCGGTGTGTCGTTGGTGACCATCGTGATCAGGGCCAGGATCAGGGATCCGGTGGCCAGCGTCCCGATGAACGAGTCGATCTTGGCGAGAACTACCACGGCTGCGTTGATGAGCCCGATCCCGACGCCGACCAAGAGCCCGACGACCAGCGCCACGCCGAGTGACGTGCCGTGCGTGATGAGCTTCGCCGTGATGACCCCGCTCAGCGTCATCACATACGCGAACGACAGGTCGAAGACGCGGGCGGAGAGCGGGATGATGATCGCGAGCGCCGCCAGGCCCGTGATCGCGTTGGTATTCAGGATCTGCTTAGCCGTCCCACTGTTCGGGAACGTGTCGGGAACCCAGATCGAGAAGACGAGGACGATCGCCAGCCAGACGTAGACCGCCCCGATCTTGTCGAACGCCAGCGCCGAGGCCAGCCGCCTAGAGACCGGCGGTCGGCCCGGTGGCGAGGTGAACCTATCGCCCGGCGGGGATGCGACGGTCCCGCCCGTTGCTCTAGTGCTCATCTAGCTCTCCTTCGATCGCGCTCACGAGCGCCTGCTGTGTCAGTCCGTCGCCGCTCATCTCCTGGGCGACCCTTCCGTCACGCAACACCACGATGCGCGTGCACATCGCGAGGAGCTCGCCCTCGTCCGACGACGAGACGATCACCGTCAACCCCTCCTTGGCCAGCCGCGCGATCAGCTCGTAGAGCGCGACGCGGGTTCCGATGTCGACGCCAGCCGTCGGCGAGCAAAGGACCAGCATCTCCGGCTCGCTCACCAGGCATCGAGCGACGACGACCTTCTGCTGGTTGCCTCCGCTCAGTGTCGAGATCGGAGCGTCCGGGCTCGCCGTCTTGATCTCGAGGCGTTCGGTCCACTCGGCGACCGCCCTCTCCTCCGCGCGGAGGCCGAGCCTCCCGCGCCCCCCGAGCCGGTGCAGGATCGAGAGCGACAGGTTCTCGTTCACGCCGAACTCGTAGATGACGCCCTCGCGCTGCCGGTCCGCGGGGACGAGCGGGATGTTGACGTCCTTGAGCTTGCGGACGTCGTGCCACTTCTCCGACTCCCGCGGAAGGCGTAGCTCGCCGGTGACTCTGTCGCCGTGGGGCGCATGCCCGGTCATCACGTAAGGGAGCTCGAGCACCCCGGCGCCGGCGAGCCCAGCGATGCCAAGGATCTCTCCCTTGTAGATTTGGAGGTCGACCCCCCGAAGCCAGCGGCCCGCGACGTTGCGCATCTCGAGCACGATGGGCGCATCCGGGCGTCCCGCTACGGGCGCGCGGTAGTCCGGATCGACGTCCTCGCCGACCATCAGGCCCGCGAGCGCGCGCGGATCCAGCGTGGCGATATCGCGCGTGGCGACCAGCCGGCCGCCCCGCAGAATCGTCACGCGGTCGGCCAGCTCGAAGATCTCGTCCATCCGGTGGGAGACGTAGAGGATCGCCGTTCCCGCGTTGCGCACCTCGTTGATGACGGCGAACAGGCGCTCGACCTCGTCGTGTGGGAGCACCGCGGTCGGCTCGTCGAGCACGAGCAGCCCTCCGCCCCCCTGCCAGCCCTGGAGTGCGGCGGCGATTGCCACCACCGTGCGCTCCACCGGCGTTGCCGCGGCCAGCGGCCGATGGATGTCGATGTCGACGTCGAAGCGCTCGAGCAGACGGTGCGTCTTCTGCTCCTGCTTCTTCCAAAGCACGCGCCCGCCGAACCCCTTCGCGAAGCCGCCGTGGAGCGCGAGGTTGTCCTGCGCGCTGAGCTCGAGCACGAGGCCGAGGTCCTGATGGACGAAGCGCACCCCGTCGGGCACCTCGCGACCGATGGCGAAGGGGACGCCGTCGAGCTCGGCCGACGTCCTGCCGGCGGGATGGTGGTAGCCCGCCAACGCCTTGATCAGCGTCGACTTGCCCGAGCCGTTCTGGCCCATGAGCGCGTGGATCTCGCCGGAGCGGATGTCGATCGAGACGTCCTGCAGCGCGAGGGTGGCGCCGAACGTCTTCGACAGCCCGGAAACGCGTAGCGCGTGCTCGCCCGAGGGCGCTCGCGCCCTCGCGCCACCGGCCGCCGCCGCGCGTAAGTCATTCATCGCGGTGCTCTCCTCATTTCGCCGATCACCGGGCTGCTTGGCCCGGGCCGTCTCCTCAACTGACTTCAGTTAGGCGAACAATAGAGACTCAGGCGACCGTGTCAAGGACGATTTGCCTGACGTGGCTTCAGGGCTGAGGTGCGGCGGCTGCGAGCAACGAGGGGAACTGCTCGCTGCCAGGCCCGTCCGGGATGCCGCCGCGCCGCCTCACCATGAACGACCACCGCACTCCGGTCGCGCAGGCCTGGCGCGAAAAGCCGGAGGGTACGACTTCGGAATCGGAAACCGCAGCGCCAACTCCGGCCTGAGGCCGCAGCAGCGTCGGCCGCTGCTTGAGAGATGCCACCTTCTGATCGCCGACGGCCAGCGCGGGCGACCCGCTGCCTCGAGCCGCGCGCCGGCGGCGCCGGACGATCACTTGACTTGACTTCAGGTTAACGGGCAGCTTGCTCAGGCGGCTTGGGGCGGCCGAGTTGCGACGCGCCGCAGCCCACGACGGTGATCCGAGGAGGCGTCCAGCGACGTCCGGAGAGGAAGATCGGGTTCCGGCTCGAATAGGAGCGTCCGCAATGAGCGTCGACACGAAGAACAATGAGACGGCAGGCGAGCGCCGACGCCTCGACCCGAGAACGAGTTTCGCGACATCATCGGCCGGCTCGCTGGCTGGCTACTCCGTCTTCCTCGCGAGGTCGCGTTGGCCACGGGTCGGCAGGGTGCGTCGCTCGCCTACCTCCGCGGGTAGCTCTGCCGCCTCGAGCTCAAGCAGGACGAAGAGGCCTACCGCGACATCGCGCTCGGTGATGAGCCGCGAGCTGCCCGCGGTGAGCCGCTCAGGCTCGATGGCAGTGGGCGAGCTGGTGGGGTCCTCCGCGGCGCGGCCTATCACGCGCTCACCAAGCTCAGCGGCGAGGGCCTCGTGACTCGCAACGCCGAGGCCACTTCGTCGTCACCCCGCTCACAGTGGAGTCGTGGCTGAGCGCGTGGAGGCGCCATCGAGCTCGGCGCTGCCGCCTCCACGGTCGGGCGCCTGACGCAGGAGCAGCTAGAGGAGTTCCGCGCCGCGGGACGCGACCCGATCGGCCCCAGAGGATGAGTTCGACATCGACGGTCGATCTCGAGAAGCGTGCGCGCTTCTACAAGTACTTCCGCCGGCCTGGCCGGCGGCCTCGGCGCGCACACCTACGAGCTCGCCGCGCAGAGTGCCCACCGCCACCAGCTCCGCCTGCTGGAGGCCTACGATAGCGGCGACCTCGCGGGGCATCGGGGCCATCGGCCACCACATCGACGACTCGCGGGTGTCGACACTCCGGCACATCGAGGCAGTCGGCGGCGATCTGAGGACCTCGCCCCCTTCAGCCGTTGGGCGTGATCACCGCCCGGCCGCTGAGCGAGCCTTCGCGCATCCGCTGGTAGGCCTCGGCCGCCCGTTCGAGTGGAAAGTGCTCCACATGTGCGTGGATGCGGCCGCTGCTGGCGAGGTCGAGAACCTCGGCAAGCTCGATCGTGCTGCCCCAGTACGGGTAGGTGATGCTCGCGTCGAAGGGCAATCTCCCGAACGTGAGTGGCAGCGTGCCGCCGGCAACGCCGATCACC
The DNA here is from genome assembly GCA_963803335.1 of uncultured Solirubrobacteraceae bacterium. Classification (GTDB taxonomy): domain Bacteria; phylum Actinomycetota; class Thermoleophilia; order Solirubrobacterales; family Solirubrobacteraceae; genus DASSUW01. Next base: position 81,139 of record CAWDME010000001.1, read on the forward strand.
ATGACCGAGCCGCCACTGGAGACCGCTGCGGCGTCGAGCGCGATCGTGGCGTCGGTACCCACGCAGTCCAGGACCAGCGCGACGCCGCGGCCGTCGGTGAGCTCGCGCACCGCCTCGACTGCACCGTCGCCGGCCTCCACCGTGGCGGACGCGCCTACCGCGCGTGCGAGCTCAAGCTTCGCCGTGTCGATGTCGACGGCGACGACCTCGGCCGGTGTCATGGAGCGCACGAGCTGCACGGCCATGTGGCCGAGGCCGCCTACACCGACTACCAGAACCGACGTGCCGGGCACGAGCTTCGGCAGCGCGAGCTTGAGCGCGTGGTACGGCGTCAGCGCGGCGTCCGACAGCGGCGCGGCATCGCGCGGGTCGAGGTCGCCAAGCGGGACCAATAGCCGCGTGTCCGGGACCAGCATGTACTCGGCCATTCCCCCGTCGCGGCCGAGGCCGCCGCCGGCGGCGCGGATCTCTGCTCGCCGCTCGCACAGCGTCTCGAGCGTGGCGCGACACGCCCTGCAGCGCCCGCAGCCCCACGGGCCGTAGACGGCCACGCCGGTGCCGACCTCCCAAACGGTCACCCCAGGACCCACGGCCTCGATCCAGCCGGCGTTCTCGTGCCCCAGCGTGAACGGCAGCTCGTAGGGCAGCGTCCCAGCCGGCCACTCCATGACGTGCAGATCCGAATGGCACGCGCCCGCACCACCGACCTTGATCAGCACCTCCCCGGGTCCGGGCTCGGGAACCTCCACCTCCCGCAGCTCCGGCGCCTGCTGCCACTCGACCAGTTGGTATGCCCGCATGCCTCTCCTCAAACCGCAAGCATGGCGCAAACGCTGACACCGGGTGCGCAGTACACCTGGGTGAAGCCGACGCGGCGCGGACCGGGGATCTGCCGGTTGCCCGCGTCGCAGCGCAGCTGGACGACCTCGTGCACCTGCCGCAGGCCCGACGCAGCGATCGGCTTGCCGTTGGCCAGGCAACCGCCGTCGGTGGTGACTGGCAGCCGGCCCGTGAGGCTGGTCGCTCCGCTTTGGATCAGCGCCTCCTGCTCCCCGTGCTCGCACAGGACGGTCTCGGCCAGGTGCACGACCTCCGCGCCGGCCTCGGCGTCCTGCACCTGAGCCACGTCAACGTGCTCCGGACCGATGCCGGCCGCCTCAAACGCCGCGGCCGTAGTCGCGGTGGTCGCAGACGGTGCCGACTCGATCGCGATCGTCGGGTTGACGACCTCGAACGAGCCGAAGCGCCGCGTGCGGAACGCGACGCACCAGAGGTACACCGGGGTGCGCGCGAGCTCGCGGATGCGCGCTCCGCGCGCCAGGACGAGCGCCACGGCCCCCTCACCAGGAAAGCACACCATGTACTGCATCAGCGGATGATTGACCATGTTCGCGGACAGCACCTGATCCTCGCTGAGCGCCTTGCGCCGCCAGGCGTCGGGGTTGCGTGAGCCGTTGTCGAAGGCCTTCGACGCGAACTTGGCAAGCGTCGGCCTGCCGACTCCTCCGGCATCGGGTTGAACGCGCCCGGCCGCGCTTGTCGAAACCCACCACGAGCGCGACCACGCCTGGCCGGACAGGGAGCATCGCTGCGCCGTAGTGCGCGCCGAACCGCCTGTGGCGACACGAGCACTTCGCCGACCACCTCGACACCTACCTCGGGGACATCCCGGTGGCGGACGGGCGAGCGATCGCACCGTCCTGAGGCGCGCCACCGCCGCGACGCAGGAGCGGCAGCACCTCGCGGCCGACGCGCCGCGTGTTGCTCTCCTCAAGGTCGATGCCGACGCCGCGGGTTCCTATGTACACCCGCGCGACCCCGAGGTCGACGATCGCCTGGAGGCGCTCGGCGCATTGCTCCACGCTCCCCACGATGCCGAAGCGGTCGATGAAGGCCCCATCGAGCGCATCCCGCGGATAGAACTCGAGCTCGCCGGGCGCGCCGCCGGCCGTCCGCGCGGTGCCGCCGGCGCTGGAGCCCAGCACGCCCTCCATCGCGTGCAGCGAGCGCTGGATCGGACGGCGGTCGTCCCCGGCGACCTCGGGGAGCGCGGCGCCCTCGAAGCCGGAAAAGCGCGAGTGGGTCATCACCAGGCCGCGGATCACGTCGCGGGCGCGCGCGCGGTCTGCCTCGCGGTCGCAGACCGCAACCTGGACGTAGCACCCGAGCGTAACCTCGCGGGGGTCGCGCCCATGCGCTCGACACGTGTCCAAGACGAGGTCGCGGCACTGCGCCAGCCGCTCGAGGTCTGCGCCGACCGAGAGGCTGACCCCGTCGGCGCATCGCGCGGCGATCGTGATCAAGCGCGGCCCGGTGGCGGCCACGTTCACCGGCGGCTTGGGGACATCAAGCGAGGGATCGATGGTCCCCAGCCGCGCCATCGATGCCACCGCTCCGTCGATCTCCACCTCGTCGCCGCGGAGGAAACCCTGAACCTGCCGCAGGTAGACCTCGAACTGGGCCACCGGCATGGGCTTCCGCTGGAGGACTTTCATGGCCCCGTCCCCGCGCGCGAGCGAGAAGCTCGCGCGCCCGCCGGAAACGCCCTGCACCGTGGCCATCGCGTCGGCAGCCAACATGGGGTGGCGCAGCGGCACGGCGACCGCGGTCCCGACCTTGAGCGTGGTGGTGGCGTCAGCAGCGAGCGCGAGCGCGACATACGGATCTGGGAGCAGGCCGTGTGCCTCGCCGACGGCGAGGCCATCCCATCCGTCGTCTTCCATCTGGCGCGCTATGTGACCCATCTCGGCGCAAGGCACCGGGGTGGCGCCCATGCGCCAGAACTCGGTGGTCATCCCTCAAGGCCTCCTTCGATGGGCGAAGACTGAACTGAATACAGTTTATCCAAGGACGGCTCTGAACGGCTAGTTGCCCTCGGTGATGGCCGTCGGCGCTGGCCGGCGCTGGATCTCGGCACCGTCCCGGCCGTCACCGCTCCTGGAAGGCCATGATCGTCGACGGGAAGTCCGGTCGCGCCCCCGCCAAGCTACGACCCATCCACGGCGGAACGAACCGTACTGCACGCGGGCCACCTCGGAGCGAATCGCGCACCGGCGCCGGCCAATGCGCCTCGGCCGGACGCGCGCGCAGCGCTCAGCGATAGTAGGTGGCGCCGTGCGCGCAGAAGCCGCGATACTCAGCCCGGCGGGCTCGCGCATCAGCTCCAGCTCGGCGAAGGGACAGCGGCCGCGCCTCGGCCGCGCTCATCTCCCGCTCTGGGTCGCAAAGCGGCTGGATATGCACGTCGTCGACGTCGCCGCGCGGACCCGTCTGCACCGGCACCTGAGCTCGGGGACCGAAGCCTCTGCGAACCGGACGATTCAGACGGGACCGGCCGTGGGAGCCGGTCGCTTCCGGGTGATTCTGTGCATGGTCGCCCGGTCGCCGTCAACCTCGCCGATCGCCCGACCCTCGCGCCACCTGATCGATGACTGCTGGCACGAGCGCCAACGCGTCGCCCACCACGCCGAGATCGGCGAGTTGGAAGATCGGCGCGGCCTTGTCGGTGTTGATCGCGACGATGCGCTTCGCCCCCTTGATGCCGACGACGTGCTGCGCCGCGCCGCTGATGCCGACCGCGATATAGACGTCCGGCTTCACCGTCTTGCCGGTCTGGCCGATCTGCATGTTGAACGGCGCCCACCCCGCGTCGACGAGCGGCCGGGTGGCGCCGACCGCCGCATTGCCGAGGGCGTCGGCGAGCTTCCCGAGAAGCGCGAAGTGCTCGGGATCGCGGAGTCCGCGTCCACCCGCCACGACGACGGGGGCATCCTCCAGTGTCCGGCCCGTGTCGGCTGCCTCGTGGTGCCCGACCCGCCGTGCCCGCTTGAGCTCGTCCGGGACGGCGATGTCGACCGGGACGATCTCGGCGGACCTCCCCGCCGCCGACGCCTCGAACGTCTTCGGCCGTGCGATCACGAGCCGCGGAGTCGGGCCCGATAGGACCACGTCGACGATCTTTGTGCCACCGATCCCGCCTTGCAGGTTCCCGGGCTGTCCCGGCCACACGCGCAGCGCGACGCGCATGCGCGCGCGATCGGCAGCGAGGAGGTCGTCGACGTTGCTCAGGAGCGCGCAACCCAGCACGCCTTGGACGCGGCCCGCCACATCGCGGGAGTCGTATCCCGGGCCGAAAAGGATGAGCGTCGGCTCGTATCGCCGGCTCAACTCGGCGAGGACGTAGGTCGCAGGCTCGGCTAGGTAGTCGTCGAAGACGGCATCGTCGGCGACGTGCACGCGTCGCGCGCCGTACTCGCCGAGCAGTTGCGCCGCTTCGGCGGCGCCATCGCCGAGGACGACGGCCTGGACATCGGCGTCGAGCGAGCGTGCCTTCGTGAGCAGCTCGAGCGCCGAGGAATCCGGGACCCCTCCCGGCCGCAGCTCAGCGTAGACCCAGATCCCGCCCATGCCTAGATCACCTCGGCTTCCTTGAGCAACTGGACGATGCGATCGAGCGCCTGGCTCGGGTCCTCGACGATCTCGCCGGCGCGCCGGTCCGAGCCGAACTCCAACCCGGTCACCGCCTGCGTCGGCCGGACGTCCTCAGGCCCCAGCCCGAGATCGGCGAGCGACAGCCGTTCGGTCGCCTTCTTCTTGGCGGCGATCGACTCCCGCAGCGACGGATACCGCGGGTCGGCGATCCCGGCGGTGACGGTCGTGAGCGCTGGAAGCGCGCACTCCACGACGTCCCAGCCGGACCCGGTCTGGCGTTCGATGGTCATGCGCCCGTCCGCAATGTCCAGACGCCGTGCGAACGTGGCGCTCGGTATCCCGAGCATGGCGGCGAGCGTCATCGGCATGGTGCCGGTGGCCCCGTCTGTCGACTCCACCCCGGCGACGACGAGATCGAACGGCACCCGGCGGATCGCGGCGGCCAGGACCTTCGCGGTCGCCAGCACGTCGGCACCCCTCAGCGCGGGGTCCGTGACGAGGATCCCGCGGTCGGCGCCCATCGCGAGTGCCTTCGAGACCGCGGTCTGGGCACGCTGCGGACCCATCGAGACCGCGACGACCTCACCACCGGCCGCCTCGGCGAGTCGCAGCGCGATCTCGACGCTCGGCTCGTCGGTCGGGTCTAGAGCGCCCGAGGCCTGCTCCCGGCGGAGCCAGTGGTCGGGGCCGATCTCCGGAGGGATGCCCGAGGGATTCGGGACGTACTTGGCCAGCACGACGACATTCACGCGATCCCATCCTTCCTCGCTCGACAGGCACGGGCTCAGAACGGCACGATGGGGGGCGCCTGCAGCTGGCCGGCTCCCAAGCGCCGGATCACCCGGTTGGCGTCGAGAATCGCTTGGCTCATGCGACGCGGCGCCACGCAATCTCCGACGAGCGCGATCACGCCGACGTCGCCGGCCAGCTGCTCGGCGAGCTCGGCCGTGGAGGCGAGCTGCGGCTGGTAGACCAGCAGGTCGGCGGTCGCCTGCGACGGCTCCCCCGTGATCGCGTCCGCCAGCGCGATCGTCGTGCCCTCCACGGACGTCACGGTCACGAACGGGCGGAAGCGGACCCCGTTGCCTCGCAGACGCGCAAGCACGCCGGCGACGCTCTCCTCCGGGATAGCGAGTCCGACGGCGCGGGCGGGCGTGGCGAGCTCGACCTCCGCGCCGCGCTCGGCCAGGTACTCGGCGGCGCTGATCGCGTGCCAGAACCCCGAGCCGTCGTCAAGGACCATCACTCGCGCCGGGACGTCGGGCACGCCGCCCCGCAGAAGATCCCAGACCGCGGCGACCCGCGCGTCGGGCCCGACCGCGAAGGACGGGGGCAGCGGTGCGGCGCCCGTGGCGATGATGACCGCGTCGGGCCCTTGGGACAGGACGGCTGCCCGGTCGGCCGCCGTCCCACGGCGGACTTCCACGCCGAGTCGCTCGAGCTCGCGCTCCAGGTAGAAGATCACGTCCATCTGCTCCTCGCGCGTGGGTCCCGCCGCGGCGAGCCGGACCTGGCCGCCCAGGGCCGGCTCACGCTCATAGAGCACGACGTTGTGCCCGGCCTCGGCCGCGAGCCGCGACGCCTCGAGCCCGCCGGGACCGCCGCCCACGACGACGATGCGCTGGGGCGTGCCGCCCACGCGGCCCACGGCGCCCCACTCGAGCTCGCGGCCCGCCCGCGGGTTGACCGCGCACGTGAGACCGGACGTGTCCCGGCACTCCTGAAGGACGCCGATGCAGGGGCGGATCTGCTCGGTCCGCCCGCTCCGTGCCTTGGGCACCCATTCGGCGTCCGCCACGAGCGCGCGGCCGAGCCCGATGAAGTCAGCCTGACCCTCTGCGAGCGCGGTCTCCGCCAGCTCCGGAAGGCGGATCCGGCCGGCGACGATCACCGGCACGTCGACGCCGCTCTTGATCGCGTCCGCGTACTCGAGCGAGAAGCCCTCGGTGACGGCCGAGTCCTTCACGTACGCGCCGCGCATGCCCATGGTGATCGAGAGGTAGTCGACGGGGCTCGCGGTCTGGAGGGCGTCGACGATCTCGAGCGTGTTCTCGATCGTCATCCCGTCCAGCGTCTGCTCCTCGGCGCTCAGACGGACTCCGACGGGATAGTCCGGCCCGCAGCGCTCACGGATCGCCTCCATGATCTCGATCAGGAACCGCGTCCGCTCCCCCGCCGTGGCCCCTCCGTAGGCGTCCGACCGGTGGTTCGACGCCGCCGACAGGAACTGCGCGACCAGGTATCCGTGGGCAGCGTGGACCTCGACGCCGTCGTAGCCGGCGGCCTGGAAATTCTCGGCGGACCGCGCGAACGCCGCCACGATCATGTCGATCTCCGCCTGGTTCATCGCGTGCGGCGGATTCGGGTTGCGGGGGGACGGGACAGCGGACGGCGCGAGGCCCGCGTACGCGGTCTGGCCGCCCGGCTGCTCCCTTCCCAGATGCAGGATCTGCCCAAAGATCCGCGCCCCGTGACCACGGACCGCGTCGACGCGGCGGCGAAGCTGCTCCCTACCGTCGAGATCCCAGGCCTCCGTGAGGACCCGCGCCGGGAACCGCGAGGTCTCGTGGACGGCCGCCGCACCCGTGATGATCATCCCTACCCCGGCGCGCGCACGCTCCTCCTGGAACGCGACGTCACGATCGGTCACGCGGCCCATCTCGACGAGCGCCGTGCCCATCGGCAGCTGGACGATCCGGTTGCGGATCTCGACCGATCCGATCCTGCCGGGCGAGAAGAGCAAGGGGTACTTCGCAACGGGGTCCTCGCGAGGGGACTTATCCGACATGCGTCAGCTCCCCCACACACAGGAGCCGGAAACTCCCATGTCGCGGCCCTGAAACGGAGCGCAGGCAGCCCACTGACCTGACCTCACCTCAGTAACCTAGATCGTACCCAGCGGGCTGTCAAGACGAAGCGCTCTCGAGGCATTTGTAGCCCGACGCCGAACATCGAAGGAGGCGACGGCTGAACCCGAGTCATCCCAAGCGCGGTCGACGGCTCACGCCCGCCTCCGCCGCAGCGCGTCACCCGGCCGGAGGCCGATCACGGCCTGCACGTGCTCGCTGAAGAACTCGGTCCAGCTCGGCGAGCGGCGGAGCGCCTCCGGCCGGTACCACCGCCAACACGCCACCGAACAGGCCGAGCATGACACGGGTCAGCAGACTCGGATCGTCTTCGGGGAGCGCGGCACGCTCGATCGCATGGACGAAGAGGTCTGCTCAGACTCGGTGGAAGTCGCGTCGCGCGGGCGCGGAGCACCGGACCGGCCACTCCGCTCGTCCGCAAAGCGCTCGGCGGTCGCGGCCGGAGGCCGGATGCGCCGCCGGTGGCGAACAAGACGGTGTTCTCGAACCTCATGCGGTCGTCTCCCGGGAGCGGAAGCTCAGCGCCGGCGTTCGCGCGACCATGTAGCGGCGCATCCGCCCGTCCTCGTCCAGCTGCGCGACGGCCAGGAACGTCCCTATGCGCTCGCCGGTGCCGTCGTAGCGGGTCTCTCCGAGCGCGAACTCCACGTCGTCGTCGGTGCCGCTCCACAGCACGTGGTGCGCCCAGCCCTCCATGTCGCCCGCGTCCGTGAAGCTGCGAAGCTCCCGCGCGCCGCCGAGGAACTGGCTCGACTTCCGGTCGGCGCCCGCCGCCCACTGGATCGAGAACTTTACGTCGTCGGCGACAAGCTCGAGCGCGCTATGCGGGTCGTCGCTGTCCAGCCGCTCGAAGTAGCGCTCAAAGAAGGTCATCTCACACCATCCTCCGTCCGCGCGTCGCCTCAGCGGATCGCCATGCCGCCGTCGACGCTCAGTACGTGACCCGTCACGAAGCTGCTGCCCGGGCCGAGTAGATACAGCACGGCGTCGTCGAGCTCGCCGTCGCGCCCGCCCCGTCCCAGCGGCGTGCGCTTGAGCAAGAACTCCGGGAAGCGCTCCGGGTCATCGCCGAGCTCGGCGGTCATCTCCGAGGCGAAGAAGCCGGGGGCGACGGCGTTGACGCGGATGCCGTAACGGCCCCATTGGGACGCGAGCTCGCGTGTGAGGCCGATGATCCCGGCCTTCGAGGCGACGTAGGCCGCATCTGGGATCTCGCCGATCGAGCGCAGGCCCATGACCGATGCGATGTTGACGATCGAGCGCCCGCCGTCGGCGATCGCCCGCATCTGTTCGGCGGCCAGGCACGAGAGCCCGAAGGGTGCCGTGAGGTTTAGCTCGACGACGCGCGCGAACGCTGCGGTCGGCGTGCGAAGGGCGGGACCAGTGGCGCCGGCGCCGGCGTTGTTGACGAGGCCGTCCAGGCGGCTGTGGCGCTCGATCACGGTCTCGACCAGCCGGCGTCGGTCGCCCTCGTCGGTGACATCGCACGGCACGGCGTCAGCGCCGCGGATCTCGTCGCGCAAGGCGGCGAGCCGGTCTGCGCGGCGTGCAGCCATGACCGGGACGGCGCCGACCCGGGCCAGCGCGCGCGCGAGCTGCTCGCCGAGGCCGGAGCTGGCTCCGGTCACGATCACAACGCGGCCGTCGAGTTCGTTCGACATCGTCACTCCCTACTTGAAGTCACTTCAGCATACAGTGATGGTCAGCGGAGGTGCAAGGTCATCGCTGGCGTCAGTACAAGCGAGGCGCCGGCGGCGCTGGTACTGTTGCCGTGAATTCACCTAAGGAAGCGAGTTCTCCTCTTGGCATCCGCCGTCACCTCACAACGCCGCCGCTCCGGCCCTGGTCCGCGCTCTTCCCGAAGCAAGCGGGACGCCATCCTTGCCACGGCCACCGAGTACTTCGGTCGGCATGGCTACGAGCACACCAAATGGGCCGACATCGCCGAAGCGGTCGGCATCGGCTCGACAGCGCTCTACCACTACTTCGAGTCGAAGCTGCACTGCCTGTACGAGATCCAGGCGCAAGCCGTGCAGGCGGACAGTGAGAAGTTCGCCCGCGTCGTGGCGGAGCACGAGGACTTCGCCGAGGCGCTGAAGGCGGTGCTCGAGGCCGCCTTCGAGCTCACCGAGCTGGAGGTGCTGCGCAACCGGGTGCTGGTCGCCGAGCAGGCGCTGGTCGGCCTGCATCGCTCGTCGGCGCGCGAGGAGGAGGCGCGGCAGCTCGCGCGCTCGCACATGCGTGACCTCGAGTTCGCGTGGGCGACGTTCCTGACGCGCGGGATGGAGCAGGGCGCGATCCCGCAGGCCGATCCGCGGCTGCTCGCTCGCGCCATCCTCGGGCTCTACAACAGCGTCTGGCATTGGTACCGGCCGCGCGGCAGCCTGTCGCTCGAGGAGGTTCGCGATTTCTTCGTCGAGCGGTGCCTGGCGGTCGCCGGTCTGCCCGCCGGGCCCGCCAAGCGTCAGCTGAAGCGCAGCGGCCGTCGCCGGGCTGCCTGAGCGGCTACCCGAGGTCAAATAGCACGGCGGGGGAGCGGCCGACGACGTAGCGGTCGATGCGCCGGTCGGCAGCCAGACGGACCGCCGCCACGAACGTAGCCACGTTCACGCCATCCTGGCGCGTTTCGCCGAGCACCAGCTCAAGGTCGCGGTATCCCGAGGCCGCGGGAACGCGGTGCGCCGACTCCGCGAGGACGTGGTGGGTCCAGCTGGGCGCCCCACGCTGCGCGAGGTAGTCGTCGAACGCCCGACGGTCGCCAGCGAAGTCCTGCGCATCTCCCGCGCCCGTCGAGAACACGACGGAGAAGCGCAGGTCGGGGGCCAGCAGCTCGACGCAGCGGGCCGCGTTTGGGCCGTCGATGACCTCGAAGAGGCGTCGCAGGACGCCCGGTCCCCGAGCTAACGTCTCTAGTGATTGCGCGGAATTCACCCAGTTGCCGGTCACGCTGTGACCCGCGAGCGCTGCAGGATGAGCTTCACGACGTCACGCTTGACGGGCTTCAGGGACGGGGTCCGCGGAAACTCCTCGAACACCTCGACGGACTCCGGCCAGGTGTACTTGGCCACGCCCTCGGCGTCGAGGAACTGCTGCAGCTCGGCGAGCGTGGGGGCGGTGTGGCCGCGCTTCGCAATGATGGCCGCGCATGCGCGCTCGCCAAGTCGGTCGTCGGGCAGCGGCACGATCGCCACTTCGTGCACGGCCGGGTGGCGTTGGATGACCGGCTCGACCTCCGCCGGTACGACCGTCACGCCGCCGCGGCGGATGATGTCCTTGGTTCGCCCGACGTAGATGAAGTGGCCGTCCTCGTCGAGCGATCCGAGGTCACCGGTCTGGTAGCCGCCCCAGTCGGTCAGCGACTCGCGCGTCAGCTCGTCGTTGTTGAGGAAGCCGAGGAAGCGGCTCGGGCCGTTGACGATCACCGGCCCGACCTCGCCCGCGGGCAGCGGCTGCCCGTCGTCACCGAGGATGCGGATCTCGGTGCCGTCGTACGGCCGGCCCTCGGTGCGCAGGATTTTGTCCTCGGGGTCGTCGGGCGCGTGGGCAGCGTGGCCGGGCACCTCCGAGAGCCCGTAGTCGCCGAGCGGCGGGACGCCGAAGGCCTGCTTCATGGCCAGGCGGCGCTCCGGACTCAGGCCGGGTGCCGCGAGCACGCGCATCGAGGAGAGGTCACGGTCGGTCTCGATCGCGGCGCGGATCATGTCGGTCGCGTGTGTCGGCATCGCCAGGACGTACGTGCAGCGATGCTCCTCGATCAGCCGCAGGGCGTCCTCGGGCTTCCAGCGGCTCAGGAGGACACCCGTCGCGCCGTTGAGCAGAACAGGCAGATAGCCGAAGACCAGACCGCCGACGAAGCCGAACTCGACGACGGTCAGGTAGATGTCGTCGCCGGTCAGGCCCCAGCGCCTGCAGACCCCCTCTGTCGCGTAACGCAGGGTGTTGCTGGAGTGGACGATGCCCTTCGGCGCGGACGTCGTGCCCGACGAGTGAAGGACCAGCGCCGGGTCGTCCGCGTGACGCGCGCTGCGCTCGGCCGGCCGATCCTGCGCGGCCCAGGTCTCGACATCCTCGGGCATGACCGTCACCAGCAGCATGCGGTCGGCGGCCACCTGACGGCACTTTGCGACCTCCTTCTCGCCGCCGAAGGCCACGATCGCCGCCGCCTGCGTCTGCTCGACCAGCGCCGACAACTGCGTCTCGTTGAACATCGGGGGCAGCGGTGCCAGGACTACGCCTCGGTGGAGGCATCCGAGCATCGCGACGGCCGCCTCGATCGAGTGCCGGCCGAGCAGGATCACCACGTCGCCGGGCTGGATGCCGCCCTCCGCAAGATGGCTGGAGACGCCGATCGCGGCGCGACGGAGCTTCTCGTAGGCGATCCGGCGATCGTCGAGGATCAGCGCGATCCGGTCGACGTGCTCACACGCGCGCGCGTCGAACTCGTGCCAGAGGTCGCCGTCACGCCAGTAGCCCTCGGCGTAGTAGCGCTCAGCCTCCGGCTGGAACGCCAGCGTCGACTTGGTCATTCGTCTCCTCCACTCTCGCAAATGAACCAACTTCAATTTAGCTCGATATCGACTGGAATGCAACCTGGCACGAGTCTGCGAGGAAGACGATGCTTGTGCACTGATACGATCTCAGTTCGATGCGGCTTCAAGCCACAGAAGAGGAGCGGGCGCTGCAGGACGAGGTGCGGGCATTCCTGGCCCACAACCGCCTGACCGCCTCGGAGCTGCCGCGGACGCTCGATGACCGCATGGAAATCCTGCGCGGGTGGCAGGCCGCCTGCTACGGCGCCGGCTTCGTGGGCCGTGCCTGGCCGGGTGAGTTCGGCGGCGGCGGCCGTTCCCCGGTCGAACAGATCGTCGTCGACCAGGAGCTCGCGGCCGCGGGGGCCGCGGAGTTCGTCAACGTCGTCGGACTCGATGTCCTGGGGCCGTCGCTGCTGCGCTTCGGCAACGATCGACAACGACACCGGTACATCCGGTCGATCCTCTCGGCAGAGGAGATCTGGTGCCAGGGCTTCTCGGAACCGGAGGCCGGCTCCGATCTCGCCTCGCTGCGCACACGGGCCGTCGAGCACGACGACTGCTTCGTACTGAGCGGCCAGAAGACATGGGTGTCCTGGGGCCAGTACGCACGCTGGTGCGGCCTGCTCGCGCGCACCGACGAGAGGGTCCCGAAGCACCGCGGAATCTCGATGCTGATCGTCGACATGCGATCACCTGGCGTCGAGGTGCGCCCGATGACGCAGATCACCGGCCATGCGGAGTTCTGTGAGCTTTTCCTTGACGACGTCGTCGTCCCGAAGGAGAACCTGCTCGGCGAGCGCGGTGAGGGCTGGAAGATCGCCATGCACACGCTCGGCCACGAGCGTGGCACCGCCGCCCTGCCCCGCCAGGTCAAACTTCGGACGTGGCTCGATCGCGCGGTGCGCGTTGCCGCCGAGCGCGAGCTCGACGGACAGTCGATCCTGGCTGACCCACACGCGCAGGTCGCGCTCGCGCGGGCGTTCATCGGCGTCGAGGTGCTCCGCCACCACGCCTATCGGACGGTCGGGGAGTTCCTCAACGGCGGTGCGGTCGGTCCCGACAGCTCGACCGTGAAACTCCTGATGGCAGAGGCCGAGCAGCGCCTCGCGGCGACGGCGCTCGAGGTGCTAGGTCCGACGCTGCAACATGCGGAACCGGCGGGGGCGCCGGAGAACGGGTTCTGGCACGAAACCTACCTCTACTCGCGCGCGGCGAGCGTTTACGGCGGCACGCAGCAGATCCAGCGCAACATCATCGCCGACCGAATTCTCAAGCTGCCCGAAGACTAGTCATGGATCTCGAACTCACCGATGAGCAGGCATGGCTGAGCGAGGCCCTCGACACGTTGCTCGGCCGCGAGTGGACCGGCGCCGAGGCCGCACACGAGGCGGGGCGGGACGACCGCCGGCGGCTGTGGGCGTCGCTCGTGGAGTTCGGCGCGCTGAGCGTGGATCGCGAGGAGGGACTCGGGGCCGTCGAGCTGTCGTTGGTGGCTCGTGCACTCGGCGTGCACCTCGCCTCAGCGCCGTTCCTCGGCAGTGCGGCGCTGCGCTATGCGGCCTTGCCGTTCTCGGACGGGTTGCCCGAGGCGTTCCGCGACGTCGGGGACGACCGCGTGTCCGTCGCGCTGCTGGAGCCCCGACGTGGCTGGTCGGTGGAGGCGGCCTCGACGACCGTGGGGGTCGCGGGCCTCGAAGGCCGCAAGGTCGCGGTCGAGCATGCCGGTGACGTCGACCACTTCGCGGTCGTGACGTCGGCCGGCACCGCACCGGCACTGGTGCTCGTGGCCGCGGGCGCACCCGGAGTGCTCGTGCGACCGCAGCCATCGCTCGACGTGACCATCCCGATGCATGCTCTGACCTTCTCGGGGGCCGAGGGCGAGGGCGTGGCCGAGGGCGACCTCGCCGCGGCAATGCTCGCTCGCCTGACTGCAGTCGGGGCGCTGCTGGCGGCAGCAGAAGCCGTCGGCGCGGCGAGCCGGATGCTCGACGACGCCCGCACGTATGCGGCGGAGCGGCGTCAGTTCGGCCGCACGATCGGCAGCTATCAGGCCCTGCGACACATCCTGGCCGACATGTACGTGCGTCAGACGAGCGCTTGGTCGAGCGTCCTCTACGCCGCCGCCGCCCTCGACGACTGCCTACCCGAGGCCCAGCAGACGGCGGCGGTCGCCAAGGCCTACGTATCGCGTGCCGCTCGCGAGGTGGCGCACGGAGCGCTGCAGGTCTTCGGCGGTATCGCCTTCACCCAGGAGCACTGCGCGCACCGGTTCCTTCGCCGCATTGTCGTTCGCGAGCAGCAGTTCGGGGACGCCGCGCACCATGAGCGCGAGCTCGGCCGAGCGCTCGCCCAGCAGGCAGCGCGGCGGCCCGAGGACGCGACGGTCCCAACGACGGTCAGCTGAGGAAAGGCACGCGGCCTGGGCATGACTCCCGAAACGGGCTTCAACGATCCGACCGCCCAGCGCCTCGAGCGCATGAGCACGGGAGCCGATCCCGAGCTCGTCGCTCCGATGCTCGCGGAGGTCCTTCACGACCCGCGGTGGCTGAGCTGCGACGTGGCGCTCATCTCCGGCGGCAAGTCGAACCTGACCTATCGGGTCGCGTCGGACGCCGGCGAGGTCATCCTCAGGCGCCCGCCGCTCGGGCACATCCTCCCGACGGCGCATGACATGGTCCGCGAGCACCGCGTGCTCTCCGCGCTCGACGGCACCACGGTGCCCGTTCCCCGCACGCTGTATCTCGGCGACGGCGACAGCCCGCTTGGGGCGCCGTTCTTCGTAATGGAGCGCGTCGTCGGCCACGTCTGCCGCAACGAGCTGCCGCCGGGCTACGCCGACACGCCGGACGAGCGGCAGGCGATCGGCGAGGTGCTCGTCGACGTCCTCGCCGACCTGCACACCGTGGATCCGTCGGCGGTCGGTCTTGGGGACTTCGGGCGGCCGGCCGGGTTCATGGAGCGTCAGCTGCGCCGCTGGTCGCAGCAGTGGGAGGCCTCGAGGACCCAGGACCTGCCGGCGCTCGACACGCTGCGCGACGATCTCGTGCGCTCGCTGCCCGGGGAGCGCGTGCACTCGATCGTGCACGGCGACTACCGGCTCGACAACACCGTCCTGCACCCGACGCGACCCGGCCGCATCGTCGCCGTGCTCGACTGGGAGATGAGCACGCTCGGCGACCCGTTCACCGACCTCGGCGCCCTACTGGCGTTCTGGAGCGAAGAGGCCGATGCCGAGGTGCTCACTGCCGCGCGCATCGTCGCACCCGTCACCGCGGCGACGGGATTCCCCTCGCGCGCCGACGTCATCGAGCGCTACGCACGGCGCACCGGCTTCGACGTGTCGGATGTCGACTGGTACCAGTCGTTCGCGTTCTTCAAGCTCGCGGTCGTCTGTCAGGGCATCGCCGCCCGCGCCGCTGGCGGCGCGATGGTCGGCTCCGGCTTCGATGACGCTCAGCGGCTCGTCGTGCCGCTCGTCGACGCCGGCCAGCACCTTCTCGCCACGCGGCGCTAGGCGTGCGCACGTAACGGAAGTGAGGTCACTTCATTTCTGCGATACGATCGGCAGATTGGCAAGCCCAGCCCGGGCCACCGGAGAAGGGGGAGGGACATGGCGACCGAGTCGGATAAGGCCAAGCGCCACGCGGAGGACACTGTCGAGCGCATCCGAGCTCTCAACGAGCAGATCCTCTCGAGCAGCAAGGAGTGGGGCCAGGGCTTCCTTGACGCGTACGAGCAGAGCATGCGCACGTTCGCCGACTTCGAGGAGCGCGCGGCCGAGGGGACCGACATCGCGTCGCTGTCACGGATCGCGAAGGCCCAGGCCGACTTCACGCGCGAGGTGACGAAGATCTCGACCGACGCCGCTCGGCGAATGCTGAAGTAGGGTCAGGTCGCGGCGACCAGTCGCCTGAGCAGCCAGACGGCTGTCGCGAGCAGCGCGTAGCCGGCGACCGGCAGGCCGGCGATCGTGGGCGGCACGTCCGCGGCGCACATGATCGCGCCGCTGAGCATCGTCGCGGCGCACACCGGCCCGAGTATGACCCGCTCACCTCCATCGACGTGGAGGACGATCGCCCGGCGGCCGTCGCGGCGTTGGACTCGGAGGCTCACGGTCGGCCGACGCACCGGAGCCTGTTCGGCGCGCGCCCGCGGCTTCCTGCCGGCGGCGCGGTCAGCGCAAGCCCATGTGGCACGACGATCACCGGTGGAGGCGCCACCGGTCATCGTCGGCCTCGGCCTCCCTGCCGAGGCGCTGCTCGGAAACGTCCGATCGTCGCCGGCGCTCGGCGCTAGGCGTGCTTCCAGACCGGCTCGCGCTTCTCGAGGAAGGCCTGCACGCCCTCCTTGGCATCCTGCGACTGGTGGGCGACGTTGCAGGTCATGCTCTCGAGCGCGATCAGGGTCTCGGTGTCGCCGTCCAGGCCGCGGTTGGCGGCGAGCTTGGTGATCCGCATCGTGAACGCGCTCTTGTCGAGCATCGGCGCCACGAAGTCGGCGATCGCCTGGTCGAGCTGGTCCGCAGGTGCCGACACGTTCGCCAGGCCCCACTCCTCGCACTCCTTGCCGGAGAGGAGCTTGCCCGTGAACAGCAGCTCCTTCGTCTTGCGGAGGCCGATGTAGCGCGGCAGGCGGTAGATCGGCCCGGCACCGCCGAACAGCGCGCGGCGGATGTGGAAGTCCCCGATGCGGGCGTCGTCGGCGGCGATGCAGAAGTCGCACGAGATCATCAGCTCGAACCCGCCGGCGACCGCATAGCCCTCGACGACGGCGATCGTCGGCTTGGCAAGGTTGAACGCTCGGTCGAACGTGCGGGCGGAGACCTGCGCGATCTTGACGGAGTTGTTCGTGGTCCCGAGGAACTCGGCGTCGAGCATGTTGAGGTCCGCGCCGGCGCAGAACGTGTTGCCGCGGCCACGAATGACGACCACGCGAACGTCATCGTCCTCCCCGGCACGATCGAGCGTCTCCCCGAGGCTCGTCAGCAGCGCCCAGTTGACGGCATTCTTGACCTCGGGCCGATTCAGCCAAATCGTGGCGACGCCGCCGTCGACCTCGTACTGGATGACATCGTCGGTTCCAACCTGGCCGCCGGCCTCTTGCTGCACACTCATGCTTGACCCTCCCTCGCTCGTTGCCAAATTGAATTCAGATCATATCCTAGGCGTGGCGTGGCTGGCAAGGCTGGCTATTTGAGATCCTGCCGCTCTATGTTGAGCACCTGCCTACTGGCATACTTGAAGTCGTCTCAGGAAAATGGAACACCCGATCCGCATCCCGCTTCCGCTTCCCCACATCGGCTCGGTGAACACCTGGCTGCTGCGGGGCGATCCCATGACGCTGGTCGACACAGGGCCACGCGACGACGAGGCGCTGTCAGTGCTCGAGGCCGGTCTTGCGCGCGCCGGCGCCCGGGTCGAGGACATCGAGCTCGTCCTGGTCACGCACCACCACGTCGACCACACGGGACTCGCCGCGACGATCGCCAGGCGCTCCGGCGCCCGGGTGGCGGCATTCGAGCGCGCGGCCGCCTACGGCCGGCACTACGACGAGCGAACGGCCGCAGACCGGCGCTTCTCGCGTGCGCTCATGCGCCATCACGGGGTGCCGGAGCAGGTCATAGCCGACAACGAGCGATTCTGGGATTTCATCCGGCGGATGTCCGAGGCCTACCACGCGGATAGCTCGCTGGCCGACGGGGCGACGGTCCGCGCCGGCGGCCGCGACCTGCGCGTGGTGGCGCGGCCAGGCCACAGCACGACTGACGCCCTCCTGGTCGACGAGCGCGAGAGGATGGCCTTCGTCGGGGACCACTTGCTCGCCGGGATCTCGTCGAACACGGAGATCTATCCTGCCCTGGAGCCGGATGGGACCCGTCCGCGGGCACGCGTCGAGTACCTCGAGAGCTTGCGGCAGACGGCCGCGATGCCGCTCGCCCGGCTGCTGACCGGCCACGGCGACGAGGTGACCGCGCACGCCGACCTCGTCCGCCGGCGGCTGGCGGACCACCGCCGCCGCTGCGACCGCATCGTCGAGGTGCTCCACCGGGGCCGCGCCACCGCCTTCGAGATTGCCGGCCACCTCTGGTCTCCGCGGACCGTGGCCGAGCAGCCGCTGCTGGTCGTTTGGGAGGTTCTGGGGCACCTCGACCTGCTGCTCGATGCCGGACGGGTGCAGGAGCAGGTCAGGCACGACGGCAGCCCCCACGGCGTCGGGTCGTTCGCGCTCGCTGCCGCGACCACCACGATCACGTCCTAGGAGGTGGCCGTCGTGCACGAGCCAACCGACACCGTCACCCGGGCGCGAGCTGCCGGCGCCCTGGACCGCTTCGACCTCTCTGGCCGCGTCGCGGTCGTCACCGGAGGAACCCGCGGCCTTGGCCTTGCCATGGCGCGGGGGTTCGCCCAGGTCGGCGCCGCCGTGGTCGTCGTCAGCCGAAAGCGCGATGCCTGCGACGAGGTGGTGGCGGCGCTGCGTGCCGAGGGCGCGAAGGCTGCGGCCTGCGCATGCCACGTCGGGCACTGGGACGAGATCGACGATCTCGTGGAGTGGGTATACCGGGACTTCGGCCGCGTCGACATCCTCGTGAACAACGCCGGCATGTCGCCGCTGTACGACAAGCTGAGCGATGTCAGCGAGCAACTGTTCGACCGGGTCATCGCCGTGAATCTCAAGGGCCCGTTCCGCCTGGCGGCCCTCGTCGGCGAGCGGATGGTGGCCGGCGACGGAGGGTCGATCATCAACGTGTCCAGCACCGGCGCCGTGCGGCCGACGCGCGACATCGTGCCGTACGCCGCGGCGAAGGCGGGCGTCAACGCGATGACAATCGGCCTCGCGCACGCCTTCGGCCCGAGCGTGCGCGTCAACGCCATCATGCCCGGACCGTTCCTGACGACGATCGCGCAGGCATGGGACATGGACCTGTTCGCCGAGCGGGCGCGCACGTTCCCCGCTCGCCGCGCCGGCGAGGCGGATGAGATCGTGGGCGCTGCGCTGTACCTGGCCAGCGACGCCTCGAGCTACACGACGGGCACGATCCTCACCGTTGACGGCGGCGCTCAATGGAGCATGGCGGGGACAGGCGACGCAGGCCCGACGAAGCCGACTTGAAGTCAACTCAATTCTGCGTTACGTTGCCCCCGTCATGAGCTCGCAGGCGCCGTTGTGGCTGAAAGCCGTCCACCGCCTCGAGCGTGCGATCGGCGAGCCGGTCGAGGCGGCGGTGCACACGGACACCTACTTCGACCTCGTGACGAAGGCGACTCGCGCGACGCTCACGGCCAAGCGGACGGCCGTCGGCACGTCGACGCGGATGCTGCACCTGCTCAACCTGCCGGCGGGCAGTGATGTGCGGCGGCTGCGCGAGCAGCTGTCTCGCATGGAGCGGCGGCTCAACCAGTTGACGGATGAGGTCGACGAGTTGGACGGCTCGTCGCGGGACCGCAGCGCTGTCGATTGACGCTCATGCCGCCGACGCTCAACCCGATCGATCTAGTCAGCCGGGTCAACCGCGATGTCGAGCGATCGTTGCTGCGCGCCCGGAACGGGGTGCGCTACGTGCGTGGGACGCACCGTCCGAAGGTGGGGGCAACGCCCAAGGAAGTCGTGTGGCGACGAGGCAAGGTCGAGCTGTGGCGATACCGCAACGGGACCGTCCGGTACGGCCCGCCCTTGCTGATCGTGCACAGCCTCGTGAGCCGCAGCTACATCCTTGATCTGCGTCCGGGCAACAGCCTGGTCGAGTTCCTCACCGGCGCGGGGATCGACGTGTTCCTGCTCGACTGGGGTGTGCCGGACGAGCTCGACGCCGACAACGACCTCGAACGCTACGTCGACTGGTACCTGCCGCGCGCTGTCGCGGCCGCGCGGCGGGAGAGCGGTTGCGCAGAGGTGACGCTGGCGGGCTACTGCCTCGGGGGCGTGCTGGCGGCGCTGTACGCGGCCGCCCACGAGAACGCGCCGGTGCGCAACCTCATCCTGATGGCGACGCCCATCGACTTCAACGAGATGGGGCCGATGGTCGCGCTTCTTCGCGAGGGCCGGCTCAACCCCGACGAGCTCGTCGACGACACCGGCAACGTGCCGGCAGATGCGCTCTACAGCGGCTTCTACATGTTGGCGCCGACCACGGAGGTCGCGCAGAAGGCGACGTTGCTGGAGAACCTCTGGAACGACGAGTTCGTCGAAGGGTTTCAAGCGATGGCACAGTGGTCGCGCGACCACGTTCCGTTCCCGGGGGCGGTCTTCCGCCAGGTCGTCGAGGAGTTCGTCCGCAAGAACGTCCTGATGACCGGGTCGATTCGCCTCGGCGACCGCACGGTGCACTTGGAGAACGCGCGCGGCAACGTGCTCAATGCCATGGCCGAGCGCGACAACATCGTCCCGGCTGCGGCCGTCGAGCCGGTCATGCAGATCGTCGGCGGTCCCGCACGGCGCGAGGAGCTGCGACTGCCGGGCGGCCACGTTACGTTCGCCACGGGTCGCAGCGCACGCGAGCACACGATGCCCCGCCTCGCCGGCTGGATCATCGAGCACTCAGACGCACGTTCCGAACCCGAGGAGCCGTGATGGAGGTCCGACCGATCGAGCCCGGCGACGAGCCGGCTTTGACGCGCTTCTTCGCGCGCATCCCCGAAGCAGACCGCACGTTTCTCAAGGAGGACGTCGACGACCCCGAGGTGGTCGCGGCGTGGGCCGGGCCCGGGCCCGCGCGCGTGATCGCGCTTGACGGCGGCGATGTGGTCGGATCGGTGGCGGTCGTGCCGCTGCATGGGTGGTCCAGCCACGTCGGCGAAATCCGCCTCGTCGTCGACCCTGGACACCGCGGGCGCGGCATCGGGCGCGCCCTCGCTCGGCAGGCAGTGCTCGCGGCCGTAGAGCTCGGGCTCGCGAAGCTGGTGGTCGAGGTCATCGCCGACCAGTCGGCATTAATCGGCATGTTCCGCGCGCTGGGCTTCGAGCCCGAGGCGCTGCTCGCCGACCACGTGCGCGATCGCGCCGGCGAGATCCGCGACCTGATGATGCTCGCCAACGACGTCGAGTCGCAGTTCTCGGCGATGGCGGCCGCCGGCATCATGGACCAGCTCTGAGGCGTGGTGACCTCCGCGAAGCTGCTCGACGAGCTCAGGGTCGCGGACGTCATCCGCGACAAGGCTCGGTCGCGGCCGGACGCCGTTGCGGTCCGCCACAGGGGCCGCGCGATCACCTATGCGGAGCTCGACGACCGCTCCAACCGGCTCGCCAACGTACTGCTCAGCGCTGGCGCGGGCACCCGGTCGCGGATCGGGCATCTGGATCGGAGCGCACCGGAAGTGGTCGAGCTGTTGGCGGCGGCGAGCAAGATCGGGGCGGTGGCGGTCCCGCTGAACTGGCGGCTGGCGGCGCCGGAGCTCACGGCGATCGTCGCCGACGCGGGCGCTCCGCTGCTGATCGCCGGGCCGGCGTTCGCCGATGTCGCCGCCGACGTGGCCACCGCTGTCCCGCAGCACCTGGAGATCGTGCAAGTGGGTGCCGATTACGACGGGCGGCTGGCGTCCGCGGACGCCTCGGACCCCGGCGGCCGGGGCGATGCCGGCGACGCCGTGTTGCAGATGTACACGTCGGGGACCACGGGCGTGCCAAAGGGGGTCCTGACGACGCATCGCAACCTCGCGGCGGCGACGCTCAATGTCCCGTCCTGGCGGTTCGACGAAGCGTCCGTCAGCCTGACGCCGCTGCCGATGTTCCATGTCGGCGGGATTGGCTGGACCTACCTGGGGCTGTCCCAGGGAGCGGCCACGATCCTGGTCAGCGAGTTCGACGCTGAGGCGGTCCTGGATCTGCTGGAGTCCGCGCGGGTCACCAACGCGGTCTTCGTGCCCACGATGCTGCAGATGCTGACGTCGGTCCCCGGCGCGACGGAGCGCGACTTCTCCTCGCTGCGGTCGATCGCCTACGGCGCGTCGCCGATCACCACGCCGGTGCTCAAGGCGGCGCTGCGCACGTTTCGCTGCCCGCTCTTCGGCGTCTACGGGCTCACCGAGACCACGGGCGGCGTCGTCCAACTCGACCCGCAGGACCACGACCCAGACGGGCCGCGCGAGTACCTCCTGCGCTCGGCGGGACGGCCGCGTCCCTGGATGCAGTTGCGGGTCGTCGACCCGGCGAGCGGCCTCGAGCTCCCGGTCGGCGGCGTCGGCGAGGTGTGGCTGCGCGGCCCGAACGTCATGGCCGGCTACGCCAACCGGCACCAGGAGACCGCTGCCGCGCTGACGGCGGACGGCTGGCTGCGCACCGGCGATGGCGGCTACGTCGACGAGGACCGCTACCTCTTCCTGACGGACCGGATCAAGGACATGATCGTGAGCGGGGGTGAGAACGTCTATCCCGTCGAGGTCGAGGAGGCCCTGTCGCAGCACCCGGCCGTGGCTGAGGTCGCCGTCATCGGCGTGCCCGACGAGCGCTGGGGCGAGGTCGTCACGGCCCTCGTCGTCGTCCGCCCGGGTGCTACGACGTCGGCCGACGAGCTGGTCACGTACGGCCGGGAACGCCTCGCCGGCTACAAGCTCCCGCGATTGGTCGACTTCGTCGGCGACCTCCCGCGAAACCCGTCCGGGAAGGTGCTCAAGCACGAGCTGCGCGCCCGGTACCGCGGCATCCGCACAGCCTGATCGCCCGCTCGATCTGCGCATGCGACCCTGCAACGATGCCCGGCGACACGGTGCTGCTCAACTTCTTCTATCGAGGTAACTCCTCGGTTTCTCCTCGATGGGTTCCCACGCACGGACGCGCTGGCCGCCCTGCTCAAGCGCCTTGGACGCGAGCTGACCGCGGCCGTGTTCATCGACGCGCCCGACGAGACGGTGATCGAGCGCGGGCCGCGCCGACGCACGCAATGACGATGACGTGGCCACGGTCCGTCGTCGCCTCGAGCAGTTCCACGACAGCACGGCGCTGGTGATCGATCACTACGCGCGGCTGGGCCTGCTCCACCGCATCGATGCGTCGCGGCCGGTCGCAGACGTCTATGCGGACACTCGGGCGGTGCTCGTCAGCGTGTCCCGAGACCACGCCGCGGCGCGCTCGTCGATCCCTGAGCGGTCAGACGGGCCTACGTCGATATGTGAACTGAAGTCAGTTCTCGTGTATTGTCCTGGCATGAACATCTGGCCGGTTTCCTCCGCGACCACGATGCGGGATCATGTGCCCGATCGTGTCGGCCATCTCGTCCATGATTCCTGCGCACATGACCTCGCTCACTCCAGCGCGGCGGTGGACTTGGAGGGGCTCGGTGAAGACGCGTGAACACGCGGCCGCGCGAGCCGGCGGGATTGACGGTCGGCACGAACAGGGAAGGAGCACGTCATGACGCGCACGCTCGCGCCATCGCCGCCTCACCCGGACCTTCTCGAGACGATCGTCGCCGGCATCGTTCCGTGTGGCGCCGCCGCGATCGACGCCTACGAGGCCTGCATGCGCGCCGGAGAGAATCTTCAGCGGGCGGCGGCGCGAGCCGTAGCGTTCGCGCCAGCGGAGTACATGTTGACCACGTCGGCCGAGCTGACGCGCGACCTCGGCGCGGCACACGCATCGTGGGGCCGCTGGATCCTGGGACTCTGAGCCGCACGTCGGGCACCGCCCGGCCGGACCTGCACACGCACCTGTACTGGGAGAGCACCGGCGACGGACCAACGGTTCTGCTCATAATGGGACTCGGCCTGAGCGGGGGCGCCTGGTGGCGTACGGTCGATGCCCTCAGCCCCCGCTTTCGTGTCGTCACGTTCGACAACCGCGGCGTCCGCCACTCACGCGGTCTGAGGCCGACATACACGACCGAGGCGATGGCCGACGACGCGGTGGCGGTGCTCGATGCGCTCGGTGTCGCCGACGTGCACGTCTACGGGCTCTCGCTCGGCGGCATGGTCGCCCAGCAGCTCGCGTTGCGCCACCGGCGCCGCGTCCGGTCGCTCGTTCTCGGCGCGACGATGTCGGGCGGGCGGCAAGCCCATCTCGCCGACGACGAGGTGCTCGCGTTCTTCCGCGGCCGCGCTGACCGCCCCCGCGAGGAGGCCGCCTGGGCATCCGTCGCCTACAACTACGGCAAGCGGTGCCGCGACCTGCATGCCGACCGGATCGCGGAGGACATCCGGCAACGGCTCGCGCACGACTTCGACGAGGCCGCCTACCAGGCGCAACTCATGGCCGCCGCCATGCACAACTGCACGAGCCGGCTCAGCCGGCTCGAAGTGCCCGCCCTCGTCGTCCACGGCGAGGACGACCGCGTGATACCGGTCGGCAACGCGCACGTCATGGCGGAGCGGCTCCCGCACTGCCGCCTCCACCTCCTTCCGGAGACGGGTCATCTCTACACGACCGAAGCGCCCGAGGCCGACGCCGAGGTCGCCCGATTCCTCGAATCGGTCGGCTGAGCCGACGACGTCAACCCCGGGCGGCTGAACCGGACCGCGGGCGAGAGCCGCCCGCGCCGCGGTCGTGGGCCGCGAGGAATCGCAGGATGTCGTCGTCCACCGAAAGCTCGTCCGTGGTGTAGAGGTGTGCGGCGTCTTCGAGGAGCCGAAGCTCTGCGCCGGGAATGGCCGCCGCGAGCGCACGGCCGTTGTCGGCAGGGACCATTCGGTCTTCGGTTCCGTGCACGACGAGGGTTGGGGCGGCGATGCCGCCCAGCCGCGCGCTTGCGTCGTGCCCCGTCGCGGCTGCGAGCTGCGCGACGTATCCGGTGGGCTCGAAGGCAAACGAGCGACGGCGAGCAAGGTCCTCGCCGATCCGTTCGCCTCCCTCGCTCCGCGTCCTGGCGCTGTAGAGGTACGGCACGGACGCCCACCGCGCTTCCTCGTCGGGCAGGGCCGGGCGCCGCTGAAGGAAGGCCAGGGTGTCAGCGTCGGGCGGCGTCGCGGCGCCGCCGCCCGAGGAGGTCGCGCCCAGCACGAGGCTCCGAACGCGATCCGGATGGCGCAACGCGATCTCCTGGGCGATCATGCCACCCAGCGAAATCCCGTAGACATGCGCGCGCTCGACGCCGGCGGCGTCGAGGACCGCGACCGCATCAGCGGCCATCTCTGCGGTCGAGTAGGGCCCCGGCGGGCAGTCGCTGCGACCCGAGCCCCGGTTGTCGAAGAGGACCACCCGCAGCGACCGGGCAAGCACCGGAATGGTCCGCCACCAGGCGGCGGCCGGGAGACCGAGTCCCATGACGAGCAGGGCCGCCGGACCGGAACCCGTGGCTTCGTAGTGGAGGCGGATCTTCTGATTCTTCGCGAACATGGCCCGAAATTTAACTGAAGTCACTTGACTTAGCAACTGAGCCAGCTAACATGCTAACTACAAGCATGGCCTCAACCGAAAGGAACCCCCCCATGCCCGCGCAGACGAAGACCGATCCCATCACCGAGAGCATCGAGACCGCCGCCGAGCGCGTCGCCGAGCTCAACGACAAGGCGGTCGAGAACGGCCGTAAGGCTGGAATCGCCTACCTCGACTCCTATGAGAAGACCGTGGTGCAGCTCGCCGACGGCTACGAGAAGGCCGCGAACGCCACGAAGATCGAGTGGCTGTCGACGGTCGCCGCGACGCAGGCCGACTTCGCGCGCGAGGTCACCAAGGCGTACACGAGCGCCGCGCGCGAGCTCGTCGCGCGGTAGACGCAGTTCCCCCGCGAGCCAAGCAGGACCCGAGCCGCGCCGCCTCGATGCCGAGGTGTCGCGGCTCGTCCTCTGCTCAGGATGTATCACGGATCACCGCGAGCTCGCAAGGAAGGCCTGATACACATCGATCAGCGCTTGCCGCTGGCGTGCGGTGAGACCCTTGTCGGCGCGAATCGCCGTGACGACCGCTGGCTCCTCGTCACCCTCTTCGGACCGACGCCTGCGGTAGCGCTTGAGCGTGTCGGCCGACATCTCGAGATTGTCGGCGATCGCCTCGAGAACCTTCTCCGAGGGCTCGCGCAGCCCGTGCTCGATCTGGGAGAGATACGGGTTTGAGATGCCGACGAGGTCGGCGAGCTGGCGCATCGTCAGCTCCTGCAACTCGCGCTGGCGCCGGATGTACTCGCCGAACGACGATCCCTTCTCGTCCTCTTCCACGCCACCAGTGTATGGGCAGTGCCGGGCTTGCCTCCGGTCCGGCGACCTTGGTACGCAGCCGACTTCACTTCAGCCTGGGATAATACCGGCGCGCTAACGAGGCGTGACCGCGAGAAAGGAGCCTTCGTGGCCTGGGACTTCTGCACCGATCCGGACTTCGAGCGCGAGCTCGAGTGGATGCGCACCTTTGTCCGCGAGGAGGTATGGCCGGTCGAGGCGGTCGAAGATCGCCTCACGCAGGGGGAGCTCGACCGCATCAACGCGCCGCTGCAGGCAGCGGTCAAGGAACGAGGGCTGTGGGCGGCGCACCTGCCTCCCGATCTCGGAGGGCAGGGCTTCGGTCAGGTCAAGCTGGGGCTCATGAACGAGATCCTCGGCACGTCGATCTACGCCCCGCCGGTCTTCGGCTGTCAGGCGCCGGATTCCGGTAACAGCGAGATCCTCGCGCTGGCAGGTACCCCGGAGCAGAAGGAGCGCTGGCTGCAGCCGCTGCTCGCGGGGGAGCTCCGCTCTGCGTTCTCGATGACCGAGCCGGCCACTCCCGGCTCGGATCCGACGCAGCTCGCGTCCCGCGCCGTGCGCGACGGGGACGGCTACCGGCTCGACGGGCACAAGTGGTTCACGTCGAACGGGTCGATCGCCGACTTCCTCATCGTCATGGCGGTGACCGACCCGGATGCGCCGCCCCACCGGCGCGCGTCGATGTTCATCGTGCCGGTCGACGCGCCCGGGGTGAGGATCGTCCGCGATGTTCCCACGATGGAGCATCCGCAGCCGCGGTTCGGCGTGCTGGGGGGGCACACGGAGATCGTCTACGAAGGCGTCCGCCTCGGCCCCGACGCTCTCTTGGGCGAGGAAGGGGAGGGCTTCCTGATCGCGCAGAAGCGCTTGGTTCCCGGCCGCATCCACCACTGCATGCGTTGGCTGGGCATGGCTCGGCGCGCGTTCGACGCGATGTGCGAGCGCGCGCTGTACCGGCGCGTCAAGCACGGTCTCCTGTGCGACACGCAGACGGTGCAGGCGTGGATCGCGGACTCCGCCGCGGAGATGCAAGCGGCGCGCCTGATGACGCTCCACGCCGCGTGGCGGATCGACCGCGATGGGTCGAGTTCAGCGCGCACGGACGTCTCGATGATCAAGTTCTTCGGCGCGAAGGTGCTGTACGACGTGGTCGATCGGGCCGTCCAGATCCACGGTGCGCTGGGCTATTCGGGCGACATGCCGCTCGAGATGCTGTACCGGTTCGCGCGCCATGCACGGTTCGTCGACGGCGCCGACGAAGTGCACCGGGAGATGGTGGCGCGCCATGTGCTGCGCGGCTACAGCGCCCCCGAGACCGGCGTCCCCAGCGAGCACATCCCGACGCGCCGCGAGGCGGCGCAGCGGAAGTTCGCGGAGGTGCTCAGTCCGGCCGCGAGCGCACGTTGACGGCGCCCACCGACCTCGGGCGACTTGCCAACTCTGGGGGGCTGGGGTAGCCTGTACCAATATGAATTCAGGTCAGGGAAGACGCGGTCGCGAGGTTAAGCGCGGGCGCGGCAAGCGGCAGGAGATCCTCGCCGCGGCCACCGAGCGCTTCGGTAGAGACGGATACGAGCACACGAAATGGGCAGACATCGCGCGCGACGTGGGCGTCGGCCCGACCGCGCTCTACCACTACTTCGAGTCCAAGCAGCACTGCCTCTACGAGATCATGGACGAGGCGGTCGAGGACTTCCGCGGCCGTTTCGTCAGGATCACCGCAGAGGAGCGCGACCCCGGCCGTGCGCTGGCCACGGTCATGCGAAACTGCTTCGAGCTGTCCGAGCAGGACGTGTTGCGCAATCGCGTGCTAGTCGCGGAGCAGGGTCTGCTGTCGGTTCCGAGCGCGAGCCAACGCGAAGAGGAAGCGCGCCAGACTGCGCGGGGGCGGACGCGGGACCTGGAGTTCGCGTGGGCGAGCTTCCTCGCCGCGGCGATGCGAGAAGGAGCGATCCCGGACAACGATCCGCGCCTGCTAGCGCGCGCGGTGCTCGGCCTCTACAACAGCATCTGGCATTGGTACCGGCCCAACGGCGTCGTCCCGCTGACGCGGGTCGCGGAGGAGTTCACGCAGCTGATCCTGGCGATGGTCGGCGTGCCGCCAAAGACCCGGGAGCCGGAGCGCGCGGCGGCGTGAGCGTCTTCGCGCCCGTCGCCTCTGACCTGATCGCCGGCACGTCGTCCGCGCCGGTCCTGCTCGGCTCGGAGTGCGAGCGGTGCGGGACGGTCACGTTTCCCCGGCAGGGGGCCTGCCCTCGCTGTACGTCGACGGACGTCGGTGCGCGCCGCCTTTCGCGACGGGGGACGCTCTGGACGTGGACGGTCCAGCGCTTCCGGCCGAAGTCGCCGCCCTATGCGGGCGACGAAGCGGAGGCGTTCGAGCCGTACGGCGTAGGCTACGTCGAGTTGCCCGGCGAAGTGCGGGTGGAGGCGAGGCTGACCGAGTCCGACCCCGCGCGGCTGCGGATCGGGATGGAGATGGAGCTGACGCTGATCCCCGTGCCCGGCGGCGAGCACGCGGTGACGTTCGCGTTCCGGCCCGTGGACGAAGCATGACCGAGGACGTCGCCGTCGTCGGGCTCGGAATCCACCCGTTCGGGCGCCATCCGGGCGTGTCAGGCCTTGAGATGGCCGCCCATGCGGTTCGGGCGGCGCTCGCGGACGCCGGCATCGGATGGGAGCAGGTCGACTTCGCCGCAGGCGGCTCGGACTCGGCGGGCAACGCCGACACGATGGTGTCGGTTCTCGGGCTGACCGGCGTCCCGTTCATCAACGTCAAGAACGGCTGCGCGACGGGCGGCTCGGCGCTGACCACCGCCCACGCGGTGCTGTCGGCCGGCAACGCGGACACCGCCCTCGTTGTCGGCTTCGACAAGCACCCGCCGGGTGCGTTCAACCCGCTGCCCGAAGAGTGGGGCATCGGCTCCTGGTATGGCGAGACCGGCCTCATGCTCACGACGCAGTTCTTCGCGATGAAGATCCAGCGCTACATGAGCGAGCACGGGATCAGCGAGTCCACGCTCGCGAAGGTGGCGGCCAAGGCCTTCGAGAACGGGAGCCGGAACCCCAACGCCTGGCGCCGGCAGGCGCTGTCCGAGGAGCAGGTGCTCGCCTCCAAGATGGTCAACGACCCGCTCCGCCAATACATGTTCTGCTCGCCGGGGGAGGGTGCCGTCGCTCTGGTCCTGGCGCGTGCCGGGCGGATCCGCGAGCTCGCGTCGAAACCCGTCTACCTTCGTTCGGTGGCGTTTCGGACGCGGCGGTTCGGTTCCTTCGAGGTCTTCAGCCCGTCGATCCCGATCGAAAGCGCTCCGTCCCCGACGGCTGAGGCGGCGGCCGCGGCGTTCGAGCAGGCGGGCATCGCACCGGACGACGTCGACGTCGCACAGGTCCAGGACACCGAATCCGGCGCCGAGGTCATGCACCTGGCGGAAACGGGGCTGTGCCAGGACGGCGAGCAGGAGGCGCTGATCCAGAGCGGCGCCACGCGGCTCGGTGGACGGCTGCCGGTCAACACCGACGGCGGCTGCCTGGCCTGCGGCGAGCCGATCGGGGCCTCGGGCCTGCGCCAGGTGCACGAGGTGTCGCTCCAGCTCCGAGGCGACGCGGGGGATCGGCAGATCTCGGGCCCCGCCCGGGTCGGCTTCACCCAGGTCTACGGAGCCCCCGGTGTGAGCGCGTGCACCGTGCTGACCAGGTGAACGGCGCACTCGCCCGCTCGCGCCGCCTCGTGCTTCCCGAACTGCTGGCCCGAGGCCGCAGCGGCCATCCCGATCGCCCGGCGATGGTGTTCGGCAGCGTCGAGCGCACGCATGCCCAGCTGCACGACCGGGCCGCCCAGCTGGCATCGGCGCTCACGGACGGAGGAGTGAGGGCCGGCGCTCGCGTCGCGCTGCTGCTGCACAACGGGTTCGAGTTCCCCGAGTGCATACTCGCGTGCCACCGCATCGGGGCATGCGCCGTCCCTATCAATTTCCGGCTCACGGCGGACGAGATCAACTACATCCTCGATGACTGCGATCCTGCCGCGCTCGTCGTCGGCACTCACCCGGAGGGCCTCCGCCGTCTGCCGTTCGAGCTCGAGGTCGGCCCAGCGTACGAGGCGGCGATCGCGGCCGGCGAGCCGGCGCACGAGGCCGACGTGCTCGAGCACGACGCGGCGCTGCTCTGCTACACGTCCGGGACCACGGGCCGGCCGAAGGGCGCCATCCTGAGCCACGCGAACCTCGTGACCGCGACGCTGAGCTGGATCCACGAGATGCGCGCCGGAGCGGACGATGTCTGGCTCTCGGGGCAGCCGCTGTTCCACATCGGCGGCATCAATGGGATGTTGCCGTTCCTCGCGCTCGGGGCCACCAGCATCGTGCTGCCGACGACGGGATTCGACCCTGAGGCTGCGATCCGGCTGATCGAGGAGCACTCCGTGACCATGTGCATCTTCGTCCCCACGCAATGGGATGACGTCTGCACGAGCCGCGCGATCGATGGCATGGACACGCAGCGGCTTCGTGTCGCGATGTGGGGAGCCTCACCCGCCTCGCGCGCCACGCTTGAGCTGATGGCGCGAGTGTTTCCGAGTGCGGGCATCGTCAGCGCGTACGGGCAGACAGAGATGTCGGGCGCGACGACGCTCCTGAAAGGTCCTGACGCCACGCGCAAGATGGGGTCGGTCGGGCGCCCGATGCTCGGCGTCGAGATGCGGGTCGTCGACGACCGCCTCGAGGACGTGGATCCAGGGGAGGTCGGCGAGATCGTCTACCGGGGGCCGATGGTCATGCAGGGCTACCTCCGCCTGCCCGATGCCACCGCTGAGGCGTTCGCGGGCGGCTGGTTCCACAGCGGCGACCTGGCGACGCGGGACGACGAGGGGTACCTGTGGCTGGTCGATCGCAAGAAGGACATGATCGTGAGCGGCGGCGAGAACGTGTACCCGGCCGAGCTCGAGCGGGTGCTGCGGGATCACCCAGGAGTCGCCGACGTGGCGGTTATCGGCGTGCCGCATCCACGGTGGGTCGAGTCGCCGGTCGCCGTCGTCGTCAGCGCTGAGGGACATCCGGTGCCGAGCGAGTCCGAGCTCGTCGCGCACTGTCGCGGGCGCCTCGCGGGCTACAAGAAGCCGTCGGTGGTCTACTTCGTCGACCACCTCCCTCGGAATGCGGCGGGCAAGGTCGCAAAGCGAGAGCTGCGCGCCCGTTACGCCAGCGTGCATCTGAACTGAACTCATGTCATAATGTCTCGGCCGGGCCCGGGCGTCGTCGGCACTCCGGCACCCTCGCGGGGGCATGACCCTCTCCTCCTCCCTCCGCGCGCGCCCGGGTCCGGTCACCCAGGTACTAGATTTCGGGCCTCGTCCGCGACCCGAAAGGGGTGTCACATGCCCGACCGCGCCGCCATCGTCACCGGAGCCAGCCGCGGGATCGGGCTCGCGCTCGCCGAGACCCTTGCCGCCGAGGGCTACGGATTGACCATCAGCGCGCGAAAGCCCGACACGCTCGAGGCCGCGGCCGAGCGCCTGCGCGCCAGCGGATGCGGCGTGGAGCCCGTCGTGGCGAACCTCGCGGACCCCGAGGCGATTGCCGGCGTCGTCGCCCGCCACCGCGAGCGCTTCGGGCGGCTCGACGTGCTTGTCAACAACGCCGGCGTCGGCATCGGCGCGGCCGCCACCGAGCACGAGGCCAAGCACGTCGATCTGCAGCTCGGCGTGAACGTGCGCGCCGTCATCCTCTTCTACCGCGCAGCGATCGACCTGCTTAGAGCCGCCGGCGCCGAGCACGGCAACGCGCTCGTCGTCAACCTCGCGTCGCTCGCGGGCAAGTCACCGCAGCCGTGGCTGTCGGTGTACTCGGCGACCAAGGCCGCCGTGGTCGCCTACACGAGCGCGATGAACAAGGAGCTCAACGCCGACGGCGTGAAGTCGGTCGCCCTCTGTCCGGGCTTCGTCGACACGGACATGAGCGAGTTCGTCAAGTCCAGCATCCCCGCCGAGGAGATGCTCAAGACCAGCGACATCGCCGAGGCGCTGCGGTTCCTGCTCCGCCTCTCGCGCGCCTGCGTCGTCCCCGAGATCGTCTTCCAGCGGACCGGCGAGACGATCTGAGCCTCGTGGACGCGAGGGAATCTAATCGTCGCCGCGGGCTTCGTTCTCGAGCGTCTCGTACGCAAGTCGCACGCCGGTCGCCCAGCCCGCGAGCTCGGTGAGCGCCTCGCTGACACGGGCCGAAAGGCCGCGGTCGGGCGCGCGCGCTGCCACCGCCTCCGCGCCGAAGGCAAGGTCGAGCCGCTCGATCTCGCGCAGCGCGCGCAGGGAGGGGAACTGGTCGGCGAGCTCCTCCGATGTCGCCCATTCCTGCGCCTGCGCGAGCGTGATCGCGCGCGTCCGGAGCGCGTCATAGGTCTTGAGTAGGTCCGCTTCGGTGCCGCCGGCTTCCGCGGCTCGTGCGCTCCGTTCCGCGATCGTCCGCAACTCGACAATAACGCCGCGACGCGTCATGGCCAGGAATGGTGGCAAAGCGGCGCTCATACGGCTGCTCGGTCCGCTCGTGGCAGGCGGCTCGCATCGGTGGGCTACCCGAATCGCGTCGCCGGCGGGGTTGCGCGCCCCAGGCTAGGGACGCTCCGTGCCGTGGCGAGCAGGGGATAGCGCCTACGCGCGCGCGACGTTCGGGTCGATCGCTCACCGCTCCGGTGGTCGGTCGTCCGGGCATCGCAGGAGCGACAACGCGACCAGGTGACGCTGGGACGACCCCCGCGCCGCGGCGTCGGACTCTCGGGGGGCGCGTTCGACGATTGCGGTCGGCGGGATCATGCTCGATCACCACGCGTGCGCATCGGCTGCGTAGATAACTGGTTGCCCGGGGTCGTGCGGCTCGGCGGCGGCGGATGGAGAGCTGGCGGCGATGGGCACTTCGCGCACCACGGGAAGGGTGTAGGCGTGAGTGGCGATGGGATCCGTGCGGCGATGGTCGTGATCGGTCATGTCTGCCTCCTCTCTTCCTAAACTGAATTCAGTTTAGGATTGCATCGCAGGTCGTTCGTGTCAAGGCGCATTTCGCCGGGACGTCGCATGCGCCACCGAGGTGACTTCGTTTAGGATTCGACCCGTCGACAGTCAGCCTTCGAGAGGATCTCGCGCGCATCACGGTGCTCGTCGAGCTGCCCGCGGTCATCTCGGTCGGCGACACGATCAACGAGCCGCGCTACCCGTCGCTGAAGGCGATCATGGGCGCCAAGAAGAAGCCGCTCGACGTCAAGTCGGCGTCCGACGCCGGCATCGAGGCCGACCGCGTCGGGCTCGACAACGCCCGCGCGCACTGCAACGAGTTCTCCGCGCCGCCGGCCAAGCAGCCCGGGCGCATCATCGAGGACGAGGACACCGGCGAGACGGTCGAGCAGATCTCGCCTGGCTGGACGAGGGGAAGCTGCTGGCATGAGCGGGATCCTGGTCTACGCCCTGCACTACGAGGGCGCGTTCAAAGAACATCGGCGCGACCGCGTCGGCACCGATCGTGCCGACGAACGCCCGCTGCGCCTGGCCTCGGAGCCGGGACCACCGGCATCGGTCTGTGGGGAGTAACGTTGCGCGAATCCCGCCAACGAAGACCTCCTGAGGCGATATGGCGACCCGCACCACCCCGCTGATCCCTACCGGCACGTGGACCGTCGATCCCGGCCATTCGAGCGTCGAGTTCTCGGTCAAGCACATGGGCATCGCCAACGTGCGCGGGAAGTTCACCGAGTTCGAGGGCACGCTGGAGATGCAGGAGGAGCTCGCCGCCAGCCGGGCACGCGGGTCGGTCAAGGTCGCGTCGATCGACACCGGCGAGGCGCAGCGTGACGAGCACCTGCGTTCTCCGGACTTCTTCGACGTCGAGGAGTTTCCGGAGATCACGTTCGAGTCCACGCGCGTGGAGGCAGTCGACGAGGAGTCCTCGCGCGTGTACGGCAACCTGACGATGCACGGCGTCACGCATGAGATCAAGCTCGAGGTGCTGAT
Source organism: uncultured Solirubrobacteraceae bacterium (assembly GCA_963803335.1). Classification (GTDB taxonomy): domain Bacteria; phylum Actinomycetota; class Thermoleophilia; order Solirubrobacterales; family Solirubrobacteraceae; genus DASSUW01. The sequence goes on from CAWDME010000001.1 coordinate 115,061, forward strand.
CCAGGGCACCGACACCGATCCCTGGGGCAACACACGCGTGGGGCTCGAGGTAGTCGGCAAGCTCAAGCGCAGCGATTGGGACATGAAGTTCAACCAGGCGCTCGGCAGCGGCAACGTGCTCGTCGGCGACAGGGTCGCCGTCACGCTTGACATCTCTGCCGTCCTGCAAGGCTGACGCTGACCGGACGTTTTCCGCGAAGTCGCGGAGATCGTTGCAGTACTGGAGGCGGCCGGAAGGAGCTGACCGCGCCGACGCTGGCGGGCGACACAACCGATCCGCTGCATGCGAGGAGGTGCGTCCGCCGATCTCGCCCGACGCGGGTCAAGCCGTGCGCCCCGCCCGTCGCGTCGCGCACGGCCGCGCGACGGCGCCACCGCCGGCAGGTTGATGGGATCGGCTCGAGTACGAGAGGAGGTTCGAAAGTGGCTGGCGTACAACTGCTGGATTTCGATTCCCCCGACGAGACCCGCGCTCCGGACAAGACGCGTGTCGACGTGGTCCGCTTGGGCGACACGACGGCGGCCAGGTTCGCGTTCGAGCCCGGGTGGAAGTGGTCCGAATGCGTGAAGCCCGTCGTCGGCACCAACAGCTGCCAGGTCCGGCACGTCGGTGTCGTGCAGTCGGGACGGCTGGCGGTCAAGCACGAGAACGGCTCGGAGGCCGAGGTCGGTCCCGGCCAGGCCTATGTGATCGAGCCGGGGCACGACGCGTGGGTGGTCGGCGACGAGCGGTTCGTCCCGCTGGAGTTCGAGTCACGGTCGGCAGAGGAGTACGCCCGCACCTAGAGCTGACGCGCTCCGCCGGAGTCCGGCCGCAACGTGACCCAGCAGGACAGCCCGACGGCGATGACGCGCGCGTGGCCACGGCAGCGGGACGGCCGAGGCCGCGCTGACCAGCTGGCCGGCGCGGCCTGACCGCCGCCGGCTACGGGCTCATCGCGAGCGTGAGGTGGCCGAGCCAGCCGCCCCAGCCGTCGTCGGGCTTGCTGTCGCCGACGCGCACGTACAGCGTCCTCCCGCCGGCGAGCAGGTCGCCGAGGTCGAGCGTCTGCATCGGGTTGCCGAGGTTGGACAGGTCGTGGATCTGGCGGTCCTCGCGCAGGACGGTGCGCCAGGTCTGCCCGTCGGTGGAGACGTCGACCAGGTACTCGTTGCCGATCTCCAGCGTCAGCGTCCCGCCGGTGACGCCGGCGGGCAGGTCGAACCGGTACGTGAAGTGCGAGCCGTTGTCGGCGAACCGGCCGTGCCCGTCGTGGATGGCGCCGTCGAGCTGCGAGCCGTCCGGATCGACCAGCCACGGGTCCTCGGCCGCGGTGCCGGGAGTGAACTCGATCGTGTCGCCGATCACCTGCAGGCTCGCGGTCACGCGCGCCACGCCCACGGGCGTGGACGCGACGACGCGCAGCGTGTGACCGCCGAGAGCCGCGTCGGCCGGGACCTCGACGTTCAGCGTCACGGTCGTCGCCCCGCCGGCGGCGATGGGCCCGAACGGCGCACTCGCGGGCGTGATGGTCCAGCCGTCCGGGCTGGTGGCCGTCACTTCACCGCTGACCGCGGTGTCACCCGCGTTGTGGACGGTGACCTCGACCGGCGCCGTGGTGCCCGGGCGCGCGGTGGTCGTCGGCACTTCGGCCGAGATCGGGTTGACCGGGATCGCCACGTCGGACAGCAGCTCGACCTCGGCTAGCGACGTCGCGCCCGGCCTGGTGAACTCGATCCGGTAGTGGCGGAAGTCGCCGGCCTGCTGCAGGCGGAACGGGCGCGTCTGCTGGCGCCAGCGGAACGTCTCGCCGTGGCGCGTGTCGAGCGTCGTCCAGGTCTGGCCGTCGTCTGAGCCCTTCACGACCCAGTCGCTCGGGTCCTCGGCGGCCGGCCCGGCGGCGGAGCTGAGCGTGTAGTACGCGACGTGGCGCGCGGCGTCGAACTCGAAGCCGACCCACGGCACCGTGCCGGTGACCGTCGCGCCGGTGCCCGAGTCGTTGTCGAACAGCCGGGTTGCGTCGGCGTCGCCGGCGGCCGCGGGCTCGCCCTGGTCGGGCCGCGCCGCGTCCTCCATCGGATGCGGCACCTCGTCGCCCTTGGTGATCGACGGCGGCGCCGCGTTGCGGGTCGTCGCCCACTTCGAGGGCTTCGGACCCATGTCGAACTCCAGCGTGCCGCCGTGGGCGATGGCGTCCTGCGTCAGGTATGCCCGGTCGTAGGGTCGGCCGTTCAGCCGCAGATCCTGCACGTAGACGTTGCGCGGGCTGTTGTGCGGCGCGGTGATCACCAGCTCACGGCCGTTCTGCAGGCGGACCGTGGCCTTGGTGAACAGCGGCGACCCGATCGCGTAGTACGGGCTGCCCATCTGCAGCGGATAGAAGCCGAGGGCGCTGAAGACATACCAGGCCGACATCTCGCCGTTGTCCTCGTCGCCCGGGTAGCCCTCGCCGATCTGGCTGCCGGAGAACAGCCGGCGCAGCGCCTCGCGGACCTTCTCCTGCGCCTTGTACGGCTGGCCGGCGTAGTCGTACATGTACGGGATGTGGTGCGAGACCTGGTTGCTCGCGCCCCACTGGCCCATGCGCACGTCGCGCGCCTCGAGCATCTCGTGGATCGTGCCGCCATAGGTGCCCGGGAACTTCGCCGTCTCCGGCGTGCTGAAGAACTGGTCCAGCGTGGCAGCCAGCTTGTCGCGGCCGCCGTATGGCATGGGCGAGCCGACCTCGCTGGTCACACTCTGCGAGCTCGGTGACGTGCAGCGGCTCTCGGCCTCGCGCAAGGGCGTCCGCATGGCCGGCATCGACATCGGCGTCCACCGCTCCGACCGCCGCTCGCGCGTGGCACCTCAACCGCCAAGGCTCACCGCAGCTGCGGTGGGCGCTCTACGAAGCCGCGCTGGCCGCCTGTCGGCCCAGCAGCCCCGACCACGCCGACTACCTCGCGCTCAAGGCCCGCGGACTCAGCCACACCCGCGCGTCGCTGACGATCGCGCGCAAGCTTGCCCGCCGCAGCTTCCATGCCCTGCGCCAGTTCGGACTCGACGCGCTGTAGCCGGCGCCGACCCGCTGATCACGATCCCGTCGGCTCCCACCTTCGCCCGCTACTCGACGATGACCTCAACGCTTCCGGCCAGTTCCCGCAGCTTTCGCGGCTCCCGCCCCAGAACGGCGACCCACCAAGGACCGAGCGGCCGGAGTCATTCCACCCGGACTGATCCATCAACCATCACGTCACCGACCCGAACCGGGTCGCGGACCCAGATAAGCGCGGGCATCCACGGAGCCGACCAGCACGTCGAACGCAACCACTCACCAGCCGACCCCTTGAAGCAAACTGCGGAAAACGGGGCTAGCGGTCTCGGTGTCGAGGCGGAAGCGAAGCTCGCCGTCGAGCACATACCAGGCTTCGGCCTCGTTGGCGTGGACGTGGAGCGGTGGAGCGTCGCCGGGTGCGATGACGTTCTCGAAGACGGTCAGCGCACCGCCGGTCTGCTCGCCCCGCACCTTGAAGGTGAGCGGCCCGCCGGCGGGGCCCTCGATCTTCTGGCCTGCTCCGGGTGGCACGACGACTGCGGCTGTGGCCGGCATCTATCTCTCCAATCTCTGCATCCGATCCCGCCGCTCGTGCGGCGGTGGGTGTCGCCGGCTCGAGCTCCGTGGCCGAGTGGCGGCCGGTACGGGTGCGGACCCGGAAGACGGCGAGGGCGAGCAGGGCGAAGCCGGCGGCCCAGGCCAGTCCGAGGGCGAGCTCGCCGGCGAGCCAGGTGTTGGCGAAGGCGCCGCCGGAGGCGAATTGCATGGGGCCGAAGGAGGGGAAGTAGGCGAGCAGCGGCGTGTTGGCCACGGGGTTGCCGACCGGGTTTTGCAGGAAGGTGTCGACGAGGCCGCCCATGATGATCAGGAAGAAGCCCTCGAGGTCGCCCTTGACGAGCACGCCGAGCAGCAGCCCGAGGGCGCCGTACTCGGTCGCCATCACGGCAAAGCCGGCGAGCACGGCGGCCCAACCGGCCGGCCCGGGGCGCCAGAAGGCGAGTAGGACGATCAAGGCGTAGGCGGCGATCGTGGCGGCGACGATGGCGGTGGCGAGCGTCTTGGCGGCGATCAGCCGCGACTGGCGATAGCCGGCGAAGACGAGCCGGCGGTCGAGCGGCAGCGCGCGCCGGATGGCGGCGAAGACGGCGAAGCCGGTGATGAGGGTGAGCGAGTTCATGCCGGCCGTGAGCAGCCCGAGGTGGCGTCCGTCGACGCGCAGCGTGGCTCCCGTGCTGAACAGCCGGTAGGCAAGCGGCTCATGGGTGATGAGCGCGGCCATCAGTGCGTACCAGGCGGGCACGAAGCCGGCGAGCAGCATCCAGGCGAGGCGGTTGCGCGCCTGGTTGCGCAGCGCGAACGCCAGCGCGGTCGGGAACTGGCGGGCGACCGGCTCAGGCGTGGCCATGGTCTCGCCTGGTCGCGCGGCCGGGGCTTACTGGTAGAGCAGGTCGAAGCGCTCCTCCTCGAAGACGAGGTGGGTGATCACGACGACGGCCCGGCCGCGCTCGCGCAGCGTGCCGACGAGGTCCCAGAAGCGCAGGTAGGTCTCCCAGTCGAAGCCCTGGTAGGGCTCGTCGAGCAGCAGGACGTCCGGAGCGTGGATCAGTGCGAGCGTCAGGTTGAGCTTCTGGCGGGTGCCGCCTGAGAGCTCGTCCACCGGCCGGCGCGGTGGCCGGCGAACCCGAGCGTGTCGAGCAGCTCTTCCGCGCGCGCGAGATCCGTCAGCCCGTAGGCGGCGGCGAAGTAGCGCAGATGCTGGTCGACCGTCAGCGCGCCGTTGAGCACCGGTTCCTGCGGGCAGTAGCCGAGGCGACCGTGCACTTCGACTGTCCCGGCGTCCGCAGCGAGCGTGCCGGCGAGCACGCGCAGCAGCGTCGACTTGTCGGCGCCGTTTGCCGACGACGGCGACCAGCGCGCCCGCCGGCACCGCGAGGTCGACGCCCCGGAGCACGCGCTGGCGCCGGTAGGCCTTGTGTGGGTCCCGTGCCACCACGACGTCGTCCATTCCGGACGCTGGCCTATCGCCTGAACTGTTCAAATGACAAAGTCATCTAGGTGACATGAGCACGAGCAGTGACCGCGGCAAGGCCACCCGCGGCCGGGTCCTCGCCGCCACGGCCGAGCTGAATGCCGAGGCCGGCTGGTCGGGGTTCAGCACGCGCGATATCGCTGCCCGCGCCGGGGTGACGCAGGGCGTCGTGACCTACCACTGGCGCTCGAAGGACGAGTTGGTGCGCGAGGCGGCGCTCGGGGCGGGCGCCGCGTCGCTCGAGCCGGTCGCCGCCGCCCTGCGCGCAGCACCGTCCACGCTGCGCTCGAACGCTTCCTCGGCCTGATCGACGCGGTGCGCCAGCAGCCGGCGGTGACCGCGCACTGTTCGAGTCGATGCTGCACGCGGGCCGCGACGAGGCGCTGCGCGTGGCGCTGAAGCCGATGTTGCGCGACTTCCGCGAGCCGCTCGCCGTCGCGCTCGAGCGCGACGGTCTGCCGCAGGCCGAAACGCGCGCGGCCGGGCTGGCGGCGGCGCTCGACGGGCTGCTGCTGCACGCGGTCGTCGACGACGAGCTCGACGTCGCGGCCGCCGGTTGCGCGCTCCGCGCGCTGGTGAAGCCCGGTTGAGCGCGGCGGGCTCACACCGCTGCCCCGTCGGCCACGAGGTGCTCGAGCCCGGCGGCGACCGCGGCGGGCGCGGGCATGGCAGCGATCTCGGCGGCGAGCCGCCGCGCCGCGGCGGCCTCGGTCGCGCCCGGGGCAAGGATGGCGCGCACCGCCGCGCGCACGGCCTCGGGGGTGAGCTGATCGGGGGCGAGCGTGCGCGCGGCGCCGGCGCGCTGGCACGCGGCGGCGTTGGTGTGCTGGTCGGCGCCCTTGGGCGCCAGCACGAGCGGCAGCCCGGCGGTCAGCGCGGCGAGCGTGGTGCCGCTGCCGGCGTGGCAGACGACCGCGGCGCACCGGGGCAGCAGCGGCGCGAGCGGCAGCCATCGCTCGACGTGCACGTTCGCCGGCTGCTCGCCCAGCGCCGCCGGGTCGTTGAGCTCGCCGACGGTGACGACCACCTCGAGGTCCTCGTCCGCGAGGCCCTCCAGCAGCGCCCGGAACTCCGGTGGCTGGTTGAACAGGGGGACCGTGCCGAGCGACACGTAGACGACGGGCCGCTCGCCCATGGCGGCGGCCCAGTCCGGTAGCGGCGCGGCCGGGTCGCCGGGGATCGCCGGACGGATCGGCGCCGCGACCGGCTCCGCCGGCCCGCGGTCCGCTCGCAGGCTCGGCGGGGCCGGGTCCAGGTAGCGGCAGCGGTACAGGCCGGCGTGCGCGTCCGGGTCGAGCCCGGCGGCGGTCCACAGCGGTGCGACGCGCTCGGCCATCGCCGCGACGACGATCTCCTCGAGCGGCTGCGCGAACCCGTAGGTCACCGACGGCACGCCACGCTCGGCGGCCAGCAGCGGGCCGGCGAGCTCGACCGGCGGATGCACGATGAGATCCGGGTCCAAGCGCTGCGCCAGCGCCCGCAGCTCGGGCAGCTTGCGCGGCGCGATCACGCCGCCGAACATCGCGGCGGGAAACCGCCAGCGCTCACCGTCGCCGGCGCCCGTGACGGCCGGGTCGCTCATCGCCGCGACGGCGCCCTCCATCGCCGTCGGCCCGGCGACGGCGGCGGCGAAGCCGTGCTCGCTCGCCCGCCCCTGGAGATCCGGCCCGGTCGCCACCACCACCTCGTGACCGGCGTCGAGAAACGCCCGCCCGAGCGGCACGAACGGTCCGAGCGCGCCCTCCATCGGGGGCGTGCTGCACAGCACTCGCATACTGGCTCCTCTCCATGTTGATATAGCATCACTCTATAGCGCTACTCTATGAGCATGTCAACGTCGCCCGCTCCTCGCCGCCGCGAGCGGCGCGGAGTCGACACCCGCAGACGGATCGAGCAGGCCGCTGCCGAGCTCTTCACCCGGGCCGGCTACACCGCCACGAGCATGCAGGCCATCGCCGCGACGGCCGGCGTCCACGTGCAGACCATCTATCTCGCCTACGGCACCAAGGCCGCCGTGCTCGCCGCCTGCGCCGCGCGCCTGGTGGCCGGCGAGGAGGACCCCGACACGCACCCCAGCCAACGCCGCTGGGCTCGCGAGATCCAGGCCACCGCCGACCCCCGGCGCAAGATCGAGCTCTACGTCCGCCACGTCGCCGACGTCGCCACTCGCACCACGCCGCTGCTCGACGTGCTCCGCGCCACCGCACCTTCCGAGCCCGAGGCGGCCGCCTTCCTGACCCACATGGAGCACGGCCGCCGCGAGGGACCCCTGCACCTCCTCGGACCGCTCGCCGGCACCGACGCCATCCGGCCCGGCCTCACCCCCGACGACATCGCCGACATCACCTTCGCTCTGGCCTCGCCCGACACCCTGCGCGCCCTCGTGACCGTGCGCGGCTGGGACCGCCACCGCGCCCAGGACTGGCTCTCCGAGAACCTCACCCGCGAGCTCCTCGCGCACCCCGCCGGCCACACGAGATGAGAGCCGTCCGGCCCGGCGCGGGCCTTACAGCAGCGCGGCGATCATCGCGTCGGCGACGAAGCGCCCGTAGCGGGTGGGTGACCACCCCCGCCGGAGGACGAGGAGCTCGTAGAGCTCGGGCGAGCTGTAGCTCCACAGTACGTCGGCGGCGAGGGCGAGCGTGACGTCATGGCGCAGGTGGCCGGCGTCGCGCAGGCGACGGGCGTTGTCGGTCATCCGGCGCAGGCGGTCGGCGTCGAGCTCGTCGCGCAGCCCGCGGACATTCGGGTCCACGGCCGCGGCGTCGCGGATGAGCAGCAGGATCGGCGGTGCGCGCGGGGCCAGCTCGGCGACGAACGCCCCCCACGCGCGAATGATGACGCGCGGGTCCGGCTCGCGGGCCTGGATCTCGTCGGAGCGCTCCTCGGCCGGCCGCGGCTGTTCGCCGGCGAGCGCGCGATCGCGGATCGCGCGGACGAGTCCGGGCTTGCCGCCGAACGACTTGTAGATCAGGTCCGGCGAGACACCGGCATCGGAGGCGATCGCGGCGATCGTGGCGGCGGCGTAGCCATCGCGCAGCAACCGCCGCTCGGCGCTGTCGAGGATGCGCAGCCGCGTGCGCCGCGCCTGCTCGCGCCGGCCGCTGCCGTCGTAGGAGCGGGTTGGCTTGACATCGCGCGTTCGTGGCTCATAGTCGATTTCGTTCCAGTCTACTCGAATGAAAGTGGGTGGCGCCGTGGAACGGACCGCCGCATTCGTCGAGCGCCTCCTGGGCGCCACGAACGACCACGACGTCGACGGTGTCGTGGCGTGCTTTGCCGACGACTACGAGAACCAGACCCCGGCCCATCCGGCGCGGGGCTTCCACGGGCCCGAGCAGGTGCGCCGCAACTGGGAGCAGATCTTTGCCTTCGTGCCGGATCTCGAAGCCCGCGTCGTGCGGCAGGCGACCGACGGCGCGACGATCTGGACGGAATGGGACATGAGCGGCACGCGGCGCGACGGCAGCCGGCACGAGATGCGTGGCGTGATCATCTTCGGCCTCGACGAGGGGCGAGCCGTGTGGGCGCGGTTCTATCTGGAGCCGGTCGACGCCACAGCCGGAACGTACGACGACGCCGTCCGCGCGCAGGTCGTGCGGTGATCGTCGCGGTCGCCGGTGCGACGGGACGGCTGGGCAGCCGCGTCGTGGCACGCCTGGCCGCCGCCGGCGTCGAAGTGCGCGTGCTCACGCGCGAGCCGGCCCGTGCGCGCCACCTGGCCGCGGTGGCGAGCGACATCACCGTGTGCGACGTGCGCGATCGGGCGGCCACGCGCAGCGCCGTGCGCGGCGCGAGGACACTGGTGTCCGCCGTGCACGGCTTCGCCGGCCCCGGACGCGTCTCGCCGCGCTCGGTCGACCGCGACGGCAACGCCAACCTGATCGATGCCGCGGAGGCCGCCGGCGCCGACGTGGTGCTGGTGTCCATCGTCGGAGCCGCCGCCGACAGCCCGCTGGAACTCGCGCGCGCAAAACACGCCGCCGAAGAGCACCTGAAGGCCAGCCGGACCGCATGGACGATCGTGCGCGCCACCGCCTTCGTCGAGCTGTGGGCGGAGATCCTCGAACGCGGCGTCGTCTTCGGCCGCGGCGAGAACCCGATCAACTTCGTCTCCGTCGAAGACGTCGCCGCCGCCGTCGAGCGCGCCGTGCTCCGGGCCGACCAGCGCGGGCGCGTCATCGACGTCGCCGGACCCGAGAACCTGACCCTCAACGACTTGGCGGCCCTCAGCATCGAAGCCGACGGCACGCACAAGACGGTTCGCCACATCCCTCGATGGCTGCTCCGCCTGCTCGCGCCGCTGAACCGACAGGCACGGGCAGCCCTGGTGATGGACACCGCCGACATGACCTTCGCCGCCGGTCGCAGCAAGGCCGCGCTCCCGACCGGGCGCGATGTCCACTGCGCGCTGTCACAGCGCACCCAGCAAAGCACCGCCCTCCGTCCCTGACTAGCTCACCCCGCTGCGGCCGAGCAACGGGGGGCCAGCGGATCGCTCCGGGACTACGACGCGGCCCGAGCGAGCATCTCCATGTCGATTTGGGCGAGCAGCGGTCCGGCCGTCTCGGGGTCCGGTGCGCCGTTCGCGGACACTTGCTCCATGACCTCGAACATCTGGTTCGCGCGGGTGGGGTTGGACAGGATCATCAGCATCCGCACCGGCTCCTCGCCGGCGACAGACATCGTGTGCGCGACGCCCGGAGGGATGCTGACGAACGTGCCGGGGACGGCGATCCTGCGGTCGTCGTCGACCTGCAGGTCGAGCCGGCCGGAGAGCAGGTAGAGCACCTCGGCCATCTCGCGGTGGAGATGCAGCGGCGGCTCGAATCCGCCCGGCGCGAGTGTCGTTTCGGCGACGACGAACGCGTCCCCGGTCGCGGCGCCGTCGGCCTTGGCCGTGACGGTCGTTCCAGCCAGATCGATGGTGCGGATGCCCTCGCCGGGCTCCTGGATCGTGGCACTCATCGCGGTTCCCTCCAGTGGTGGTGGACAGGTCGAGCGCAAATACATGGCTCCAAGGGGAGCCGATGGCCGTGTTCAGCCCGAGTAAGGCGGGGCCTGGACGACTACGCGCTATGGGCCGCAACCTCGCGAGCGGTGTCCTCGTAGATCTGCCAGCCGGCCACCTTGCCGTCGCGCAGCGTCCAGACCATCGCCCACTCGTTGTCGTACGAGCGGCGCGTCTCCTTGACTCGCGCGTGTAGCGAGCCGAGGACGGCGACGCGATCGCCCTGGGCGAGAAACTCGGTCGGAGCGAACTCGTCGATCTGCAACGTCTCGTCGGTGCGGGCGAAGAAGCGGCCAACCCCCTCCCGCCCGCTATAGCGGCCAGCGTGCGGCACCTCCGGCGAGCCCGGGTCGAACCAGACAACGTCGTCCGTCAACTGATCGAGGATCGCGGGCACATCCCCACGCGCCTTGGGGCCGCGACGTCTGACGCTCGTTCACGTCAGTCCACCGGCAGTCAGCTATGCGAGAGCCTCGGCATGCGCCCGAGGACGAGATCGCCCGGGTCGTAGCCACCTGCCTGACCGAGCAGACCGCGGCGGTCGCCCGCGCTTAGGGCGCCCTGATGTCCGGCCACCGAGCGAGCGCCGTTTGCGACTGGGCGCGCCGGCATCGCCGGGACCGCGTCGTCGCGGGCGCTCACCGGGTCGCCTCTATCCGGCGCTCCCGGTTCACCGGACACTTGGTTGGTGAACGCGGCGATCATGCCATGGCGGGCGACGACCGGACGTCGAACCACGGCGAGGTGCGCCTCGGCCGCTCGGTCACGCTCGGCCCGGTCCGCAGGCGGAGCGACTGCGATCTCCGCGACCCGCTGCCGGACGCCGCCTGCGCGCCCGGCGCGCGGTACTCGCGCGTCGGCAAGGCGGCGGGTCTGCACGCCTGGCTACGCGAGCTCGGTCCGCCATATCACGGAGTCGACGAAGGACGCGGTTACGCGGCCTACGGAATGAGCAGCACTTCAACGGCGCCAACGGCGAGGTCGACGATCTTGTGTTGCTGGAGCTTGGGCGGGCGTGGGGGGAGGCTGGATCGGCCAGGCTGATCTCCGTGGGAGCGGCTAGATCGCCACCGAGATGGCGGTGTGCGCCGGGAAGAACTCGGGCGGCTCGTCGATCCCAACTTCCTGGGGAATTGTCCCGAGCGCCGAACGAAATCGCTCCACGGCCTGCTCTGAGTCAAAGACATCGAAGACGCAGAAGCCGTTGGGTCCCTGCCCCGCTGCGTGGACCAGAAGTCCCGCGAACGGCAGGTCGGACGGCGACTCGATCCGGCTCTTACCCGTGAGACGGCGTACGACCTCTTCGTATCTCTGCTGGGTCAGGCTCGGCGTCTGATGGATCGCCAGAATCAACATTCCCCCCTCCTTCGTGACTGGACCAAGGCTGCGGTCATGTTCCGGGTTGATCACGCCGCGCATCCTCGCGAAACTGGCCGCGTGCCGCCGGGCGCGAACAAGGCGCTGATCCGCCGGTTCTACGAGGAGGCGTGGGACCAGGGGAAGCTGGATGTCATCGACGAGGTCTTTGCCGACGACTACGTCCGTCACGACCTGCGCTCAACGCAAGCGGCGCCCGGCCCGGAGGGGCAGAAACGGATCACGGCGGACTTCCGCGCCGCCTTCCCCGACCTGCGTTTCGAGGTCGACGTCATGATCGCCGAGGACGAGTTCGTCGCGGCCCGCTGGACGGCGGCAGGAACGCACAGGGGGCGCTGGGGCACGATCGAGCCGACCGGTCGCCGCGCCGGGTTCGCAGGGGTCAACATCTTTCGCTTCGAGAGCGGGAAGGTCGTCGAAATCTGGAACCACCGGGACGACCTCGGCCTGCTCGAGCAGATCGGTGCACCGATCTACGCGGGGGCTCGCCCGCCGGGCTGAAGCTGCGGGCTGGCTCGTTCAGCGCCTTGGGAGTATGGCTTCGCCGGCGTGGTCCCGTGGCTCGTCACTCGGTCACGGTGTCGCCGTGGCGATGGGCGACCTTCCAGTCGGCGCCCTCCCGACGATAGACCTGGGTGACGCGCAAGGTGTAGCTGCGCGGCTGCCCGCACACCGAGGCCGACGTGTGCTCAAGACCAGCCGTATACGCCATGTCCCCGACTACGTCATAGGCCTGCAGTTCGAACGTGTAGGTCGTGCAGTCGGCGAAGCTCGCCGCTAGCGCGCTGAAGCGCTCGTCCAGCTCCTGCTGCCCAAGCGCGTTGCGCCACGCACCGAGGACGCTCACCGGCTCGTTGCGAGACCAGAGCCCCCGCCGTGGGGCCGCGTCACCGTTGTGCAGGGCAAGCTCCGCTTCGTACAGCGTCGTCCGCACCCAGGTCAGGAACTTGTCACGGTCGGTCATCCGGTCAACACCCCCTGTGTCTTCTGCTCAGTCGCGACAGAGCTGTCCCATCGGTCGTAGAACCTCCGGCCGCGTTCGCCCCCGGTTGAGAGTGTTCCGCGGCGATCTGTACAAGGATCCGCGGAGGAACCGCCGTTGGCGGAAACCCTCATCGTGACCTCCGCGGTCTACTCCGGTGTCCGGTCGGAACCGGGTGCTCAGGAGAAGGCCCGAGTGCGCGCGGGGTGATGCTTCGGCGGCGGCCGGCCAGGATCGTGTGTCGGCTGCGGCGAGCTTAAGGTACTCACGCGGTACCGGGGGATGCCGAACGGTGCGGATTGGTGCCGGTGGTTGCAGGTCGGCGTCGGCCGCCCGTTGCGGGCACTTTGGCTCTGCGCACCGCATCCGCGAGCGCCGCGGGACTGCCATGGTAAGGAAGGGGTCGCCGGTTCGAGTTCGGCAGAGGGCTCCTAAGGAACCCGCTGGAAACGGCGGGTTTCGTCGTTCAGGCGCGGCTTGGTGCCGGGCCACTTGGGCCGCTATGGAAGCGTTTGGAAGCAGCTGGCGGCGTTCGACGCCTCTGCGGTCCTCTGCGGACTGTCGTCGGCGGCACTCGGTGAGCCTCCGAACGCGGCTCGGGTCAACGATCTCTTTCCGGATGCGCGCGCCACCTGGTCTCGCGCTCACCTTCCGGGGAGGCCGCGTCCCCATCGACGGCCTCGGAGGGCCCGGATCACACCGAGCCAGGAGGCGCTGTCGTGGCGGCCAGCCCCGAGCGTCGGCGCGAAATCGCCGATTTCTTCGCCGCCCACGAGCGCGACTTGCGCCAGTCGGTCGCCTATCGCGTGCGCCATCTCCCGGCCGCCGCGATCGCGGATGCCTGCCAGACGGCGTGGGAGAGGCTCAGCTGCGATCCGACGTGGATGACAGGGCAAGCGGGCCGCGCATGATTGATGACCGTGGCGCTGCACGAGCGTGGTTGCACTCCCGTCGCGAGCGCGTGCAAACGCCAGCTGGATCCCGGATGCGACGCTCGTCGTGATCCCCGGCGCCGGTCACGAGAGCAACCTCGAGCAGCCCGAGCCGTTGAACGACGCCGTCCGCGAGTTCTGCCGCGCACGCTCGGCGCGTCCTGCGTGATCCGGCGGCGGATCAGATCGGCATGCGTTTGAGGGCCCGCCGTGCGCGCGCCATGACGTCCTCACCGCGGTCGCCGGGCTTCCATGCCGACGCGACGACCTCCACCGTGGGTCCGCCGACGAACTCGCTGCGGATGTCCTCGAGCACGTCTCCGAGGTCGTCGCCCTCGCGGAACGGGACGTGCAGCGCGAGGCGCCGGCCGCTCGCCCGGAAGGCCGTCGCTCCAAGCCGGGTGGCGGCGGTCGCGGCCTGGCGGGCCGCCACCGCGATCAGGCGATCTCCGGCGATGTGGCCCAGCTCATCGTTGATGCGTGGAAGCTCTTGCAGCTGCAGGAGGACGACGGCGAACCCGCGCGCAGCCGTGGCCTCCTTAGCCGCGTCCTGGACGGTCCGCTGCAGGGCGCGATGGTCGCCGAGCAACGTGAGACCGTCGAGCGTCGAGGCGTGGACAGCCTCGAGTGCTCGATCGTCGTTCTCGCGACGGTCGAGCGGCAGGCTATCGAGGAGTCCGTCCGTCTGCTCGTCGCCCGCGGCGACCGGCCGCTGTCGCACCCGCTCGACGAGCAGCTGGACGATCTCCGGGTCGAACTGGGTGCCGGCGTGCTCGACGAGCTCCTCGCAGGCCTCGTCCAAGCCGCGCGGAGCGCGGTGCGGACGCTCGTGCGTCATCGCGCTGAAGGCCTCGAGAACGCTCAGGGCACGAGCGGCCTGGGGGATGTCCTGCGCCTGCAGGCCGGCTGGATACCCCTGACCGTCGTAGCGCTCATGGTGGTAGAGCACGGCCATCGCCGGCTCCCGCAGCGCCGGGGCCTGCCGGAGGATCTCGAACCCCAGGCGAGGATGCAGCGCGATCAGCGAGCGCTCGTCGTCGCTGAGCGCGCCGGGAGACAGGAACATGCGTTCCGGGAGCGGCAGGTAGCCGACGGCGCGGAGCAACGTCGCGATCACGAGCACGTCGCGGCCGTGCTCGTCGAGCCCGAGATCGCCGGCGAGCCTGGCGGCGAGGACCGACAGGGCGAGAGACTGCCGGTGGAGCACGGGGTCACGCGCCGAAACGGCCTCGGCAAGGACGCGCACGATCGCGCGGTGAGCCTCGCGGAGCTCGTGGTTCACTCGGCCGTGGTGGAGCACGGCCCCCGCCTGGTTTCCCAGCGCGAGGAGGACATCGTCGTCGACCTCGGCGAAACCGCCGGGCCGGTTGGCGCAGATGATCACGCCGTGGAAGCGATCTCGGAGGTAGAGCGGGATGGCCACGAGCCCTTCGATCTCCTCGTCGGCCGCCGTCGCGTGCTCCTGCGACTTGGGCGGCCGGTCCTCGCGAATGATCTGGTCCTCGCTGAGCACTTCGCGTGCGAAGCGCTGCGCCACCGAGCTGTGCTCCGGGTCGTGCTCGAACCCCTGTGCCACGACGAGGTCCAGATCGCCGTCGCCGTCCTCGTCCTCGCGCGTAAGCAGCAGGCCCTTCTCGGCATTCACGAGCTGGATCGCGGCCTTGAGCACGAGCTCGAGCACGCCGCCACGATCCGACGAGCGTCCATGGAGCTCTTGGAGCTGGCGACGCAGCTCGCGACTCCACTCGCGCTCCGCCTGCCATGCGTCATGCAGGCGCCGCAGCAGGACACCCTCGTGGGACAACTCGTCCTCGAGACGACGGGCGTGGCGCTCGAGCCGCTTACGCTCCTCGGCCCGCTCGTCGCGTAGCGCGTCGGCGATGGTCTTCAGGCGACTCTCGCTCTCACGCCCCGCGCGCCAACCCATAACCGCCACGCCGCAGGCGACGACGAGCAGCATGATCGCGACCACGGCGGCGAGCACCGCGCCAGCACCGGCGATGAGCAGTACGACGAACACCACCACGGCGACGGCCGCGAGCCCGGCCGGCATGAGCGGACTGAAGCGACGCGCCCATCGCTGCGTCACGTCCAAACCACGTGCCTCCTTCCTCGAACCGGCTTGCCCCCCAGCGCCGTTGAGACCGGGCTACCCGGTCGGCACGCCTGCGATGCGCCGCCGCACATCCCAGACCGCGTGGGAGAAGCCAGCCGCCGTCCCGATGTCGACCTCAGGAGGACCGACCGTGGCTGGCTCGTGACCGTGGCGGTACACGAGGCGTTCAAGTACTCCTCCCGCGAGCGCGTGGAAACGCCGGCCGGCGACGCACCTATCTCACCCCCTCAGCAATTGGCGCGGTTTGACGGCTTCGGCCGGCGAGCCCCTACTAACCGAGGCGACGCTCTGACAACAGCGCTTCGGGCTGTGAGAGCAGCGTCCGGACGCGGGCGGCCAGGGCCTGTACCGGCCACTCGGTCTCGTTCGTCGTCTCGGCGGCTGCGGTACCGCGGCCGCTGATCTCGAGCACGAACGCGTCGACGACCTCCGGGTCGAATTGCGTGCCGGCCGACGCGCGCAGCTCGTCGCAGGCGGCCTCGGATGACCGGGCACGGCGGTAGGGCCGGTCGGCGATCATCGCCTCATAGGCGTCGCACACGGCGATGATCCGTGAGACGCGCGGGATCGCGGTGCCTGCGAGGCCATCGGGGTAGCCGGTTCCCGCCTGCGGTGCCCTGATCTCTGTGTCTCCTCACCTGCGGTCGTGGTCAACGAGCCCTTCCGAAGGCGTACCGCCGTGGGCAGCAGGTGTCGCGGGGTCAGGCTGCGTTGGAGCGCCGCGTAGAGCTCCGGGATTCTCGCTCTAGCCGCGTCAGACGCTCACTCATGGCCTCCAGCGAGGTGACCCGGTGGGCAAGCGATTCGAGCTCGCGGTCTTGGGCGGCGGCGCGGCGCTCCGCGAACATCAGCGCGCTCCCCGCGCCGACGCCCGCGCCTGCCATAGCGGCCATGCCGACCAATGCCGGCACGTGCTCCCAAGGATTCGGGTTACGTCCCATGACGCGGGACTACCCGACGGCCGGAGCCCGCAGTCAATTGGTTCTGCGAGGCGGCTCGGCCGCTGCGCTACGGATCGTGCGTGCCCACTCCTGCGTCCACTCGTCGATTCCGTCGAGCCGGCCGAGCAGAAGTGAGCCGGGCTCGGTCAGCGTGTAGCTCCCGGCCTGGTCCTTCTCGATCAGCTGAGCGTCCCTGAGCTCGACGAGCCGCTGCGAGAGGACGCTCGTGGACATCGAGTCGCAACGGCGGTGTAGCGCCTGGAAGCTCGCCGGCTCCACCCGGAGCTCCCAGAGAATCCGCAGTGCCCAGCGACGCCCGAGCAGATCGAGCAGGGCCAGCATCGAGGGCGGCGTCGAACGGGGGTCGGCGGGCGGCAATGTTTGCGGGTTCGCGCACTTCGGTATTCAAAGTACACGCGCACTTCGGTATTCAAAGTACACCTGTACGCGGAACCCTACCGCGTCGCCGGCCCGGCGATGTGGCCACCCAACGTGCCCTCCAACGCAGGGAGATGTCATGCCACGACGACGTCCACTTCACTGGCTCTCGGACAGCGCCGGCAGCGGCCTGCGGGAACTTCCCTCGAACGCGGCGTGGCTGTTGTCGCGCATGCTGCCGGACGAGGCGACCGGCCCACGCGACACCGCTCGGAAGCTCAGGGCGTCCATCGAGGATGCCGCTCCGAGGGGCGATTCGGTCGAGACCCGGATGAACCGCGCCCGCGCGGCCGCCGAGCGCGCGCAGCGGGCCGAAGAGGAAGCGCTGGCGGCAGCCGAGGAGGCTAAGCAGAGCTCTGACCACGCGCGCCTGGTAGCGGAGAGCAACCGCTCGGAGATGGCAGAGCTCAAGCGCGAGCTGAAGCGTCGCGTCGAGCAGGCGGTCACCGAAGCGCGCCAGGCCGCCGACGAGCAAGTCCAGCAGGAGCGCGCCGCCGCCCAGGCGGACGCCGACGAGGAACTCGAGGAGAGGCAGACCGAGGCCGAGGAGGAGACACAGGCCGCGCAGCACGACGCCGAGGTCACGCAGCAACGCGCTCGCGCGCTCGTAGCGGAGGCGAGGGAGCGCCTTGCCGAGGCCAGGGAGCTGGCCGACGAGGCCACGCAAGCCGCCCGCGCTGCCGCCGAAGAGGCGCATCACCAGGCGCAGCAACTGGCTGCGGACGCCGAACAGCAGGCGAAGGACGCCGACCAGCGGGTCGCGGCCGCCGAGCGGGCCGGCAAGGCCACGGCGTCCGCCGAGGCCACCGCGCAGCGACTGGACACCCGCCAGATCAACGGCGATCTCGAGTCGCACACGAAGGCCGAGCTGCTCGATCTCGCGGCTGCCATCGACATCGAGGGGCGCACGACGCTGACCAAGGCGGAACTCGTCACCGCGATCAAGCGGGCCTCGCGCGCCACTCACTAGCCCTAGACAGAACCGACCGGACAGAGAGGATCGACATGAGACCTTTGCGGCGAAGGACGCGGCTCGAGAAGGTGGTCAAGGCGACCCGGGACGCACAGATTCACTCAGGTGTCAGATCGGCGCTGGACGACATCCACCCGCGCAAGGGAGTTACGTCGGGGGTCGCCGCCGTCGTAGCGGCCACCGCGGCGAGCGCAGCGATCTCTGCAGTGCGCCGGCGGATCGAGGGGACGGCGAGCGATCGGTGAGGTTGACGACCTTGCTGATGTTCGGAGCCGGCTATGTCCTGGGGACCAAGGCGGGACGTGAGCGCTACGCACAGATCGTCACGGCGGCGGGGAGGGCGTCGAAGCGACTCGAGGAGTACAGCGCACGCCACCGAGCGGACGCCGGAGACGTCACCGTCGACGAACCTGATCGCGGTGCCCGACGACGGCAGGCCGCTCTCTGAAGGGCTTCTCGTCGAAGCGTCCATCGTCGCGCGGCTGCTCAGGATTCGCCTTCTCGCGATCGATGCCAGGCTGATCGTCGTGCCCGCGCATGCGCAGCGTCGAAGGCGGACGCCGGTCACGCTGCGCACGCGCGGTCGCAGGATCGGCACCGGGCTGGCCGCGGCCGAGCGGATGCTCGACGAGGGCGCGGCTGGCGTACGCCGCGCATCAACCGGCCCGCACGAGATCGGTCGCGTTTCGAATTAGGCGTCGCGCACGCATCCGGTTCGGGAGCCCCTTGCGGGGGGCGCCCCGAGTCTCTGAGTCTGCGGCGCATGTGCGACACTCCCTCCTCTCGGCGTCGGCTCTCCACGCCGCCGCCGCACTGCGAGCCGCCGCCGTGCGGCGTTGGCTCGCGAACGGCGTTAGCGATGCAAGTGTTCGCGCCGCGTCCTCGAAGCCAACGGAATGGCGTACTGAAGCGGCGGCCGCTCTCCGCTGCTGACTGGCGTGGAGCGACGCCCATCAGCCCGATGATGCCGGCGACGCGCGCCGCCGGGCCAATACTGGGGGTCAGTTGCGCGCGCCGCCGATGGTAGAAACAGTCGACTGTTCAACGAGCTTGCACGTTCCCCGGACCGTGGTCAGGAATCTGCCGCCATGAGTGGCAGCGGGCCGAGCCGCAACGAAGGCAACAAGTCGTCGGACCAAGCCGTTTCCCCGGCGGCTTGTACGACGTCAGTTCCGTCCGTCACGATCGGCTTGGCGTTGTCGCTCGACCGAGGGGAGCCGTGGTCGATGAACCTTGCGAGACCGCATACGCGACCTGGCTTCGACCCGCCGTTCCGCCCAGCGTTCATGATTGCACCGGCTCGTGAACGACAAGCGGCACGAGCAGCTGGCGGCGTGACATGGAAGCGCTGAGGAAGCGGTGGAATGCAACACGAAGTCACGTCGCGCCGGGACAGCAGCAGCCAATAGCCGCGGCTTGCAGGGCTTTCGCACAGTCCGCGACTCTCGGCATCACGCCGCGCGTTGATGGTAAGGAAGAAGTCGCCGGTTCGAGTCCGGCAGAGGGCTCTAAGGAACCCGCTGGAAACGAGGGGTTTCGTGGTTCAGACGCCTGCGTGATGCTGGGACACCCGGGCCGCTCCGCGTGGACGACCACGACCAGGTCTCGGTGCCCGCCGGTCGCCGAAGCGCGCGACGGCGGTGGCGGTCTTCGACAAGCTGGTGGCGTTCCCGTCGCTGTTGACGCACCCGACCTCACGATCGAGGTCGTGCTGCTGCGCGAGGATCACATCCGCCGACCGCAGCCGACGAACGCGCGCGGGCGCCCGGGATCCGGGGAGCGGCGGCTGGTCGCAGTCCTCGATCGGGTCGTATCGCGCACGCCTGAGGACATTCTCGCGGCGCCGCCCGCGCTCCCGCTCGAGCCCTTCACCACGCGCGAGCTCGCCACCGTTCTGTCTTGTAGCACGCTGCTCGCGCAGCGCACGGTCTACTGCCTCCGGAATGATCGGGATCGTCGAGCCGGCGGGCACACGCGGCCGTGATCCGCTGAACGCCGTCACGGGATAACACGAGTCCGCCCTCGGCGCTTGCCTGGCCGCAGTTACCATGCCACAGAAGGTCGACCGCGCCACGCGGCATCCCCACCGAAGTCACGCTCACGCGGGCGAACGGCATGCCCGAGGACCGCCCGCTGAGCTCGACACCCTGACGACCGTCCGAAAGGCCTGCTCATAACGCGCATCACCGGCGTGCCCGACGCGCAGCTTGGCCGCTTTGCGCTTCACCCGTCCCGAGTGAGGCGCGGTCGCGATCTGCGTGGGACCCTCTGCCCGCATGGAACCGCCGCGTAGGCTGCCACCGCCTCGGCTGCGGCGTGGGATCGTCGCGCGACCTCGCCTGAGCCGCGCCCTCGACAGCGGTTGGGAGGCGTCGTTGACGCTGGTTGTGGCGCCAGCGGGCTACGGGAAGACCGTCGCGGTGGAACTGTGGCTGGCCGAGCAGGGGCATACCGCCGCGTGGGTGCGCGCCGACGCCCGCGACGACGATTCGATGCGGCTGTGGTCGTCTCTGGTCGCGGCGGTCGAGCGCGTGCGCCCGGGCGCCGGCGGCGACGCGCTCGCGGCGCTGCGCGAGGCCGCCGGCCTGGTCCTGCCGGTGATTGAGGCGCTCGCGAGCGGGCTTGCCGCGGACGGGCGTCCGATTGTTCTCGTGGTCGACGATGTGCAGTCGATCAGCGACTTGCGCTGCTTGCGCTCGCTCGATCACGCGGTCGCGTCGCTGCCGGAGCACGTGCAGCTCGTGCTGATCTCGCGCACCCTTCCGTCGATGCGGCTCGCGCGGCTCCGCACGCAGGGCCAGCTCGTCGAGGTCGGCGCCGACGCCCTGGCGTTCACGGTGGACGAGGCGCAGCAGCTGTTCGCGGCGGTGCCCGGCGTCTCGGCGGACGAGGCGACCGTCGCAGCGCTGACCGGGCGGACGGAGGGATGGGCCGGGGTGCTCTATCTGGCCGCACTTTGGCTGCGCGAGCGTGCCGACCCTGCGGCGGCGCTGCGCACGTTCCGCGGCTCGCAGCGCGACGTCACCGGGTACCTCGCCGGCGAAGTACTGGGCGACCTGCGTCCTGACGCGCGGGAGTTCCTGCAACGGACGGCGGCGCTGCCGCAGTTGTGCGGAGAGCTGTGCGACGCGGTCCTGCAACAGTCGGGCTCGCGGGACAGGCTGCGGGCGCTCGCACAAGCCAACCGGCTCGTGATCCCGCTGTTCGACCGACCTGGTTGGTTTCGCTATCACGCGCTGTTGCGGGATCACCTGCTCGGTGAAGGCCATCGGGCGGACGCGGCCGCCCTGCGCCGGCGCGCGCTGACGTGGTCACGCGACCACGGGCTCGTCGAGGACGCCGCCGAGTACGCCCGCGCGGCGGGCGATGTCGGTGCGCTGCTCGAGCTCATCGAGGACCATGCGCTCGACCTCATTCGCGTCGGTCGCAGTCGCACGATTGTGCGCTGGACGACGGGCATCCCGCCCGCGGAGCTCCTTGCGAGGCCGCGGGCGCTGGTCGCCGGCATCGGCGCCGCACACGTCAGCGGGCGGCCGGCGGCGGAGATCCGGCGCATGCTGATGCTCGCCCGAACGACCGATTCGCACTTCGTCAGCTCCTATGAGGGCGCGATGCTCCAGATCGCCCGCGCCCTGTACACGGACGACCACGTCGGCGAGGCTCTGCGTGAGGCAGATACCGCCGTCGAGATCTCGCGACCTGACGGGGAGCTGCTGGTACCTGCGCTCGGGATCCGCGCCCTCCTCCGTCTCGTCGCGGGGGATGTAGCGCAGGCCACCGCCGACGCCGGCGCGGCGACCGAGCATCCCGACGCCGCACGTCGACCGTATGGGCACATCGCCGCCGAAGCGGCACTGGCGATCATCGACGCGCGCGCCGGACGGCGCCACTCCGCACGCGGCCATGTCGATAGCGCGCTGAGGGAGACGCGCAGGGTCGGTCTCTTCGGCCTTCCCGCCGGAGCGAATCCACTGCTCGCCGACGCGGTTACCACGGCGCTGGAGGGACGGCTGTCCGGGGCTCGCCGCGCCGCCCAGCAGGCCGTGCCGGCGGCTATCGCCGGTGGTGTCTGGCAGGCATGGGCGCTGCTCGAGCTAGCCCGGATCGAGCTGCGGCGCGGCCGACGACTTGTGGCCAAGGATGTGCTCGCACACGCCGATGAGCTGCTCGGCGCAGCCCGTGACGCGGGCGCCCTGCCCGCGCTCGCCGACGCGCTTCGGGACGAGCTCGACGCCGCCGACGCGCCGGGCCGCGCGGCCGAGCCGCTGTCGCCAGCCGAGCTCGCCGTTCTGCGGCTGCTGCCAGGCCGGACCGTGCGCGAGATCGCCGAGGCGCTCTACCTCTCCGCCAACACGATCAAGTCACACATCCGCACGATTTACGGCAAGCTCGGCGTCAGCACGCGTGAGGACGCGGTCTCGCGTGCGGTCGCGCTCGGCCTGCTCGACGAAGCCGCGCGCACGACCGACCAGCTGAAGTAACGCGTCGAACTCATGCGCGGCGACGGGCCGGCCGAACTGCCAGCCCTGGCCGAACCCGCAGCCGAGGCGCTCGACTCGTTCGCGCTGCTCGGCCGTATCGACGCCCTCGGCTACGACGCGTACGCCGGCGGCGTGGCCGATGCTCGCCGCTGCGGCGACCGTCGCGTCGCGCGTGGGACTCGGGTCGCCGGCGATGAAGCGGCGATCGAGCTTGATCGCGTCGAAGCGGACGCCGCTCATGTGCGCCAGCGACGGGGGACTCCGGAAGTCGTCGATCGCGAGCCCGATGCCGGCACGGCCCAGGTCCCGCAGGTTATCCCGCCTGCGAGCGCTCTTCGACAAGAGGGCGGTCTCCGCGACCTCGAGCATCAGGCGGCCGCCCGGCAGTTGGGCTTCGGTCAGGATGCGGATCACCCGCGAAGCGAAGCCTGCCGCGTCGAGCTGCCGTGGCGACAGGTTCACGGAGAGCTGGAAGCCGGCGATGCGGCGGATCCACGCCCCGGCTTCGCGGCACGCCTGCGTGAGGACCCGCTCACCGAGGAGCTCGATCAGGCCGCTCTCCTCGGCCACGGCCACGAACACGTCGGGGGCGATCGGCCCGAGCTCGGGATGGGTCCAGCGCGCGAGCGCCTCGGCGCCGGCAATCGACGCGTCTGCGAGCGCAACGATCGGTTGGTACGCGACCTCGATCGCGTCGTCGGCCAGCGCGCGCCGCAGGTCGGGCTCCAGTCGGGCGCGCTCGGTCACCGCGCCGCGGGCGGGCTCGTCGAAGGTCGCGAGCTGCGCGCGGCCGGATTGCTTGGCCTTGTAGACGGCCGCGTCAGCGCGGCCAACGAGGGTCTGCGCATCGTCCCCGGGACGCGCCGCGGCGACGCCGAAGCTCGCGCTCACAGTGAACTCGTAGCCGGCCACGCTGAACGGATGCTCGAAGGCGCGCAGCAGACGCGCACTGACCGCCTCCCACCGCGCACCGTGCAAGAGCGCCACGAACTCGTCGCCGCCGAAGCGCGCCAGCGAAGCCGATGGGCCCGCGTGGGTGCGAAGCCGCTCGGCCACCGCGATGAGCAGAGCATCGCCGACGGCGTGTCCGAGGCTGTCGTTCACGGGCTTGAAGTGATCGAGGTCGACGAAGGCGACGGCGCGCAGGTCTCCCTCGGGCTCCGCGAGCGCGGCCCCGAGTCGCACGGCGAACAGGCCGCGGTTCGCCAACCCGGTGAGCGAGTCGTGGCCGGCGGCGTGCCGCAAACGTGCCTCGCTGCGGCGGAGACGGTTCGTCAGTTGACGCAGCAGCGTCCCTGCGGCCAGCAGCGTGACCATCGGCAACAGCCACTGAGTCAGCCGCGTGGCGGGCGCCCCATCGAGCAGGCCAAGCGAACCGGCATAGGCGACGCAGAGCCACGCCGCGTGGATCGCGACCTGGCGCATCCTGAAGAAGCAGACCGCGTACAGCGCCACCCACAGGTAGTAGAAGGCGTAGACGCTGCCCGGATCGCGGGTCGCGATGAGGGCAAGGCTGACCACGAAGGTGTCGAGCGCGAGCGCCGTCTGCAGCATCCACGGCGGCTTCGGCCGCCGGCCGGCGATCAGAACTGTTCCGACGGCGCATAAGGCGAATGTGGCGCCGGCGATCGGAAGCTCGTGCGCGCCCCCGGAGCGCGGGAGGACGAGCCAGACCACGGAGAGCGCGGCCCCCAGGATGTTGAGCGCGGCCAGCGCCGCCGCGGAGATCGTGGACTCATCGGTCGCGTCACCCTCGCCCCGACCCCACCGGTTCCACAACGCGAGCAGGGCGACGGGACCTCTGGAGCGGGACGGTGACATGCCAAAAGTCGTCGGCAGCCAGCCTGCCTGTCTGGAACGAGATCACCCGGGTGAAAGTCCGCAGGCTCGACTCGGCGCGAGCCGATACCAACGTCGTGCCCACACTCCCCTGCATCCTCCCCGCGACAGACGCCGCAGCGCAAACGCTCGAAGTCCCACCGACTCCCCCCAACCGCGCTGTCGCCGTCGACGAGCACGCGACCCTCCGCATCAGACTGCGGCCGCTGTTGGACCAGGATGGCCTCTCAGTCGTGGACGCGGACACAGCAAAGGCGGCGCTGTGCCGCTCGGCCGGGCCGGCGCCCGACGTCGGGGTCACGGGCGTCGATCGCCAGGCGGCTTGCGGCGGCGAGTCCATCAGCCTCCGCCGCGCGGCCGCGCCCCCGGTGGCAGTCATGGCGCTCGCACTGGTCATGGACGACGCGCACATGCTTCTCGGTGCGGGCGGGCGCCGTCGGCTACATGCTCAAGGACTCCGAGGTCGACCTGATCATCGCGCGGCTTCAAGGGTGTCGGCATCTAGATGTCGATGGGCATCAACGCTGACGCTCAGACGATGGGGCGGCAAGCCGCAGGGCACGAAGCCCTACGACATCGTGCGTCGCGATCTCCAGAATTACGTGGTCAACCCGCTGGTGTCGGATGGACCGACTCAGTGATGAAGGAAGACTTTCGGCCGACCAACCATGTGTTGGTCGACCCTGAGCCGGACGAACGCGGCAACGTGCTGGCAATGGCTGTGATCGAGGGCGGGCGCAACGTCGCGCTCGCGCTCAACGCCAACTAGCAGAACGGTCGCCACCGGGTGGCGGCAACACGAGTGCCGGTTCCCTCGGGTGCCGACATTCGTGCTGCCGTGAATACGGACAGACAGGCGAACAATCCCAAGGAGAATTGCAATGCTGCTCAAACGTTCGATTTCGATGATCGTCATGGTCATCATCGCGGCGGTCGCGTTCAGCGCCATCGCTACGATCAGTGCCGAGTCCGCCTCGGCCAAGACGAAGAAGTCTCAGTGCAAGAACAAGTTCCGGGCCAAAAAGGGCACGGCCTGTTCGACCCGCGGCAAGCCGGGTAAGCCCGGCAAGCGCGGCGCTCGCGGATTCACCGGTGCGACCGGCGCTACCGGTGCTATGGCCCCGACTGGAGCTCCGGGTGCGACCGGCGCGACTGGCGCTCAGGGCGTCCAGGGTGTCAAGGGCAACGAGGGTGGTCAGGGCGCTCAGGGCACTGCCGGTAAGGACGGCCTGACGCTTATCCCGACGATCACGTTCGATGAGAACGGCTGCCGCATCTTCGTCTGGAACATCCCGAGCGTCCAGGGTTTCACGGTCTGCGACGGCAACAACGGTGACAAGGGCGAGGAGGGCGATCACGGAACCAACGGCACGAACGGTGTCAACGGCTCCAACGGCAAGACCGCGTTCGAGCTTGCACAGGACGCTGGCTACGAGGGCTCGTTCGGTCAGTGGCTACAGTCGCTCAAGGGTGACAAGGGTCAGGATGGCATCAACGGTAACGACGGTTCCAACGGCAACGACGGCCGCGATGGCGTCGTTGGCGCTCAGGGTCGCAATGCCTACGAGGTTGCGCTTGACAACGGGTTCGTCGGTTCGTATCAGGACTGGAAGCTCTCGCTCAAGGGCAACAATGGCGACAACGGCCATGACGGTGCCACCGGTTCGCAGGGTATTAAGGGCGACCGTGGTGATAAGGGTGAAACTGGCAACAATGGCGTCAACGGTGACAAGGGCGATAAGGGTGATCGTGGCAACGACGGCGCTCACGGCCTGAATGGCTCGAATGGCATCGACGGCCTCGGCGGCAAGTCCGCCTATGAGCAGGCTCAGGAGCTTGGCTTCGAGGGGTCGCTCGGCCAGTGGATTCACTCGCTAAAGGGCGCTGACGGTGTGACTGGTCAGACCGGTACGGCGGGCCAGAATGGCTCTAACGGCGCGAATGGCGAGAACGGCAAGAATGCATACCAGATGGCTCAGGCCGATGGCTTCACCGGCTCGTATGGCGAGTGGAAGCAGTCGCTCAAGGGCGAAACTGGTGAGAAGGGCAACAATGGTGACAAGGGCGACCGCGGAGATAACGGCTTCAATGGCGTCAAGGGTGACACGGGCGACAAGGGCAACTCCGGTGACGCTGGCCTCAACGGCGCGGCTGGTGCCGATGGCGTGAAGGGCGAGAAGGGTGACAGGGGTGACCAGGGCAACCCCGGCGCCGCGGGTGACACCGGTTCGCAGGGCGCTCAGGGTCCGAAGGGCGACAAGGGCGCCAATGGCGCTCAGGGTCCGCAGGGTCCGGCTGGCATCCCCAACTCCGTGCTGACGAAGATCTGCACGAAGAAGGTCCAGAACGAGCGCATGCTCGCGAAGGGTGTCGATTGCTCCGATACGGGTGCCGACACGATGATGGTCTACATCCCGACCAGCTAAGCAAATCAGGGTGGGGGCTGGCTTCGGCTGGCCTCCAACTTTCGTTGCGACAACGTGGGTGTCATTAGTAGTGCTGACATCGACGCTGTCGTCAATACTGACGGGAGAACAAAAGACGTGCGTGAAGGTCCGCAAGAGCCCGAACAGACGATGGCGTTCCCAGTGGCTGGCGTGTGAGCGCCGCGAGGGACGGTGGCAGCGGCAACTACACGCTGAGCGTCTAAGTGCTCTGCGGCCCCGCCGCGTAGTACCAGCAACCACGGTAGTCACGGCGATCCTGGCTCCGCTGGTCGCCGAGACGCCTGACTGCGTTGGCCGTGAGAGCACCCCGGTGCTGCTCGTCCGCTGGCCGGGATCGCCACGGCTTCCGGTGCCCACCGACCACGGTGGGCACCGGAAGCGGCTCATCGAAATTACCGGAGGTTTGGCCTACCCGGCGTCGGATTGTTGGAGGTAGTGAAATCGGTGCAGTTGCTGTCGGTGTCGGCGCCGTCCGGGTAGCGGACCGCGCTGCTGCCGGCACCGGTTGCCGTGCCCGGCGGGGTCACCGTGCACCCTGCCTGTCCGGCGCCCGACCTGCCCTGGTAGCCCTCGGCGAGCCACGGGTCGACCAGGCTTCCGTAGTTGAGGCTGTCGGCCACCAGGCCGTGGGCGTCGCGCAGCACCATGTTGCCGGCGCTGGCTGAGAGGGCAGGTCCGCCGAACCATTGGTCGGGTGCCGGCGGGCCCTGGTACCCCGCGTTCGTCACGGCCGTGTCGATCACCGGTGTGTTGATCGCGTGGCTGCTGCCGAGGGGCGTGTCCAGGGTTATGGCGCTGTTCAGAGGCTGCACGGGCTCGTTGCTGGAGTGCGGGAAGCGTGTCGCTGGGCTGAAGGTGACACCGGTGCCCCGGTCGCTGAAGGGGAGGTTGGACGAGTGGCTGAACCTCAGCGGGGCGGACAGGGTCAGGCCGGTGCCGCCTGCGCCGGAGGTGCCCACCGACGCGACAGTGACGTTCTCGATCCGCGGGCCGATGTCGAGTCGGATCGTGTCGCCAGCGGTGATGTTGGCCGTCGACGTGACCTTGATGTTGGTCGCGCCGGCGGGCGCCGCGGCTGCGAGCCGCGCCTGTGTGCCGGGCTTGCCGACGGCGGTCACCGTGGCTGTTTCGAACGTGTCGCCGTAGCCGATGGCCAGCTTCTGGCCGACCGTGAAGCCCGAGGTGCTCGTGACGGGCACGTTGGTGGAGCCGGCGGGGACCGTGATGATCGGACCGTCGGGCAGCGGCTGCCACAGCGGTGTGCTCTGGCTTGGCGGGCTGATGATTGTGGCGTTGCGGCCGTTGCCCGACGAGTCCAGCGCGGTTGGACCGGACTCCTCGTCGAACTTGTACGACGCAACGTCACCGGCGCCGGGCTGCCCGCCGGCCAGCGCGCCGATGTCGGCGGCGCTCAGCGCGCCGTCGTAGATCTGGAAGTCGTCGACGGTGGCGTTCAGGTACGGGTCGGCATACTGCGAACGCCCGATGTAGTTCTGCGTGGTTGCGCCGAGGTCGGACGGATGCAGGGTCATGTTGGGGTTCGTGCCGACCGGAGTGCCGTTGACGTACAGCGTTCCGGTGTTACCCGACAGCGTCACCGCGACGTGTGACCAGCTGCCCAACGGAAGCGTGCCGGTGTTGTCGATCCGCTGCTCGGCCCCGCCGCCGCCGGTGGTGATGGCGAAGCGCAGCGGCCCGCCGCCCGCGCTGAGCGTCAGGAACATGTTGACCGTAGTCCCGGTGCCGAAGTCGAACACCCGTGACCAGGCGCTGTTCTGCGACGGGTTGACCCACGCCGAGATGGTGAAATCGTGCAGCCCGCTGACGATGCCGTCCGGCAATTGGACGTACTCGCCGTTCCCCGCCAGCTTGACGGCGTTACCGATCCTGCCGGCTACGCGGGTCCCGGTCGCGCCGGTGTTGGTGACGGCGGCGATGGTGCGGGTCTCGGCCGCCGAGCCGGTGCCGATCTGCACCTGCTGGCCAGGAGCGAGGCCGGTCGAGCTACTGACGTCGACGCTGGTGTCGCCGGCGCTGGCGGGGGCGGCCAGCCCCGAGCTGGACAGGCCGAGCAGGTAGTGGCGGTGGCTCGCGAGCGTCGTCCCGGCCGGTACGGTCACCGCCGAGGAGATAGGCTGCTCGGTCGGGTGCTCGGTCAGCGTCCAGTTCGACAGGTCGACGGTGCTGCCACCGGCGTTATAGAGCTCGATGAACGCGTTGGTCGGGTTCCCGCTGGTGCGAGTGCGGAACTCGTTGATCTTGATCGGGCTGACGTTCCGTACCCTCTCGGCAGTCGTCACGCTTTGTCGCGCCCCGTTCCCCGGGTTCGTCCACGAGGCGTTGCCCCCCAGGTCGCCATTGAAGGCCGCCGATCCCGAGGTGACCTTGAAGGTCGCGCTCACGCTGGCGCCGGGCGCGACCGAATCGAACGTCTGCGACGTGTCGGTGGTGCCCGGGATGACGGAGGTCCACTGCTTGTCGGGCACGGAAATGCTCAATTTCACGCCCACCGCGGGCGACCCAGTGGTGTTCGTGAACGTGACGGTCGACTGTTGTGAGGATCCGGGTGCGAACGTCTGCAGTCCTGGCGGAGTCGTAGTTGCCGAGGCCGGCGTCAAGCTCAGCTGCTGCACGTCGTACCTGACGGCTGCGACGTTGGCCTGGACCCGCTGGTCGGTGGCGTCGGTCGGGTACCCGGCCGTCATCACACCTTCGTAGAAGCTGCCCTGCGAACCGTTGCTGTTGTCGCCACCATTGCCCAGGACGATGGCCCCCTGCTTGCGCATCGGGTCATAGCTCGCGTCGACGCGCGGTCCGTCGAACATGGTCGACAAGGAGCCCTGCTGCGCGTTGCCCCCCAGCGAGGCCCAGTGGTGCGGTTCGCCCTTGGCCACGGCCGTCACGAACCGCCAGCTGATGCTCGGCAGGTCCGGGCAAAGCTTCGACGTGCTTCCGGGGTTGACGCAACCCACCAGGTTGTTCTCCTGGTCGGTCATGATCCACGGGCCGGGCGGAGGCCCGTGATACCAAAACGGAGCGTTGCCGTAGTAGGCGGTCTCCATCGTGCCGTTGCCGTCGTCGCGGCTGTCGATCTCGGCGTTGCCGTAGTCGTAGCAGCAGCCGTCGTTGAAATGCTGGCCGTTGATGACCCAGTACATGCCCTCCGGCTGGTCGTCGACCGCGATGCCCCTGGTGTCGTTGTTGCGCAGGCCCATGCCCGGCTCGATGAACACGCCGTAGGCCTTATGGCCGCTGATCGTGGTCGGCGCCATGTCCGCGATCGGGAGGTTGTTCGCGCCGCCCATGGCCGGGCCGCTGAATGCGCCGCGGGGGGCCTGGGTGAGATCGTTGTGGTTGGGGGATTGGTCGTAGACCTTGGTGATCAAGCAGGTCGTGTTGGCGCAGAACGCGTCCTGCGCGGCGGCATCGGCGTACCCGCCCGAATCCGGGAACGGCGAAGCGACGGGTTGGACGACGCCGATGTTCTTGAGCGCGTTGTCCGACAAGCGCTTGAGCTGGTAGAGCGGGCCGTTGTAGGAGGCGTACATCGCCCGCGTAGTGCTGTGAGCGGCCACGCAGGGGTCGCCGGCGGCGGCGTAGATATCACACGGGCCCTGCGGTCTGAGCGGAGGAACACTGGTCTTCGCCTGCACCGGCACCGCCAGCGTGAGCGTTAGCGCAAACGCGAGAAGAGCGGCGACCTTCCCTCCGCGGATGCGTCGCATGCGGGATCTGCGAACGAGCGACCCCTCCGTCCGTCTTGCGGGGGGAGTGCCGCCCCCCGCAACGTCCTTTGGTGACCAGCTCCTGCGCACCTCCGGCCTTCTACTCAGATGGCTCACCCCGGCCCGGGCCTGACGTCCGACGGACAAACGACTCATCGCGCGTCCCCTCCCACAAGCGCTCGCGTTATTGGTAGGCACGGACGTGGGACAGCGGTACGACGCCTCGCCGCACGCCCTTCTCCACAGCCACCTGGTCGTCCGCGTCCCCCAGCGACCCCGAGAAGAGGGTTTAGCGCTCACATACGGCTCCTGTCAAGCGCCGCCATGCTCTGGCGCTGCCGCTATGTGATCGATAACAGCGATGGGGCCGCGAGGAGACGCCGCCGAGCGGCCGCAATCCCGCCTGCGCGCCCAAGCCGTCGCCGCTCAGCCGCCGTTCCGACCGCCGGTCACGGCCCGTAGTGGAACTCGGCCGACCACAGCCACACGCGCTTGCGTCGGGCGAGAACGAGTAGCCGTTGTAGCCGATCAGGGCTCGTCTCAGTTGCACACGAGCTTCGCGTCGGCCCAGTCGCCGTGGTCGTTGCCGTTGCCGTTGCCGCCGTCGCCGATCACCAGGTCCAGCTGCTGCGCGCCGGTGACGTCGACGTCGATCGGGACCGACGCCGAGTTGCCGGTCAGCACGGGCGTGTCGGCGAGCGTGCGGCCGTCGGCGATCACCGAGAACGTGATGGACCCGGCGCTGCCCTGCTCGTCGTCGACGCCCACGACGGCGGCGAAGCGGGTGCAGTTGCCGCCGAGGTAGACGCTGACGTCGCCGATCGCGTGCACGCCGAGGCCCTTCTCGTACGTGGTGCCGTTGAGCGTGATCGTGCGCCCGTCGCCGGCCTGGTTCTCGCCGTTGGACGTGTCGCGCTCCACGGGCCCCCAGCCGTTGGTGGACGTGAACGGGATGTCCGACACGTACACCGTGCCGGTGGGCGGCGGTGGCGGTACGCGCACCGTCGCGGCGGCGTCGGCGGTATCAGGCCTGTTGGCCTGTTGGTAGGTCGCGCGGGCGGTGAGCACAGCGGCGGCCGGCTGGTCGCCGCTCGGCGCGCTGACGTTCCAGGTCGCCGTGACGCTCCGGCCCGGGTCCACCTGCGCGAAGGTCGTCGGGCCGGTCGGCGTCGCCGTCCAGCCGTCGGGGACGTCCAGCCGCACCGCGACGTCGCGCGCCGGCGGGCGATCCGCGGGGTCGCTGAACGTCGCGGTCACGGTGCCGCTCCCGCCGCGCTCGATCACGTCCGGCGCATTCAGCGCCAGCCGCGCGGTCGAGGCCGGCGCCCCATAGGCGTTCGGGTCGTAGCCGGGCGAGTCGACGTCGCGGACGGTCAGGCTGGACGCCAGATTGGCGTACCGCTCGAGGCTGACCGTGCCGAGGCCGCCGGTGCTTCCGTCCTCGCTCCAGACCGCGATCGCGATCGTGTTCGTGCCGTTCGGCCGGAGGATCCCCGTCGGCATGGGGAACGTGGCCTGCGGCCCCACGTGGTTGATGTAGCGGCCGATCAGCCAGCCGTTGACGTAGATCAGGGCGCGGTACTGCCGCGACGGGTCGTCGGCGATCCTGATCCCCATCGGGACGTCCTGCCCCTTGGGCAGGTCGAGGGCGAATGTCGTCCGGTACCACGCCTCGCCCGGCGTCGGGTCGGCGCGGGGGAGGCTCACCGGCCGCCAGGAGGCGTCCGGGAAGCCGGGCAGCGCCCAGCCGCTTCGCTCGCCGAACAGGCCGCCGGAATTCATCGGCCCGCGTGCGGGGTCAACGAGGTCCTCGCCGCCGAAGCTGCCCTGGATCCGCCAGCTGAGCTGCGCGGTCGACCCGAGGATCGACGCGCCGATCAGGCCGCGCGGCTCCTTGTGCGAGTCGTCGGCGTTGAAGTCCTCGTTGTGGCCCATGTTCTCGACCATCACCGACAGGACGTTGTCCTCGCCCGCGCGGACGCTGCCCGCCGGGAAGTCGAACCGGTGCGTGCGGTCGCCGCTGGAGCCGAGGAAGCGGCCGTTCAGCCAGGCGCTGTAGACGCCGGCGCGGCCGGTGATCGCTGACAGGCTGACGCCGGCCTCGTCGCCGTGGCCGCGGAAGTGCCCGCGGTACCAGACGTCGCCGTGGTGGAAGTCGTACTCGTCGGTGTACAGGACGGGCGGGCTGGCCGGCGTCGTGGGATTGTTCGTCGTGGTCTTCGCGGCCAGCTGCCAGCGGCCGTCGTCGAAGCCGGGCTCGGCCTCGGGCGTGCCGCGCTGGTAGCGCCAGGTGGTGAGCGCCGGCAGGGTCACCGGCGCCGGCCCGGCGAGCGTGCCGGTGAGCGCCCCGTCGCCGGAGCGGCGGGCGGTGGCGAGCTTGCGGCCGTTCCACGTGATCGACGAGACCGCGGGCGGCGCCAGCACCTCGAGCGGCGTCGAAGAGGCGGTGTCGCCGGTGAGCGCGAGCGCTCCGCCGGCGACGCTCGCCGTGCGCACGAGCTCGGGGCCGCGCACGAGCACCGGGCCGGCGCCCGTGTCCTGGCGCCAGAACTGCGCCGCGGTGGCGTCGGTCGCGAGCAGCAGCTCGAGCGGCGTGCCGCCGGCCGGCTCGATCAGTACGCGCGCCACGCCGTCGTGGACGTAGTTCAAGCGCAGGTCGTGGCGGTCGGCGTCCCACATCGACTGCACGCTGCCGGCGAGGACGCTGACCTTCGGCGGCGCGTCGTAGCGCAGCACGGTCTCGCCGTCCTCGCCCTGGCGCCCGTACAGCAGCGCGACGTCGCGGCCGTCGATGCGCGCGTGCGTCATCAGCTCGGACGTCGAGTACTGCAGCCGTTGCGAGCCCATGTCGTAGCCGGCGATCAGCAGCTTCGCGTCGCGGCCGGCGAGCCTGATGCTCGTACCGGGCTGCTGTGGCACGCTCGGGTACAGGTCGCCCGCGGCGGCGCCGGGCGGAACGTCGATGGCATCGACGACCGTGAAGGCGCCGGTGGCGGACGGGTTGCGCGTGCCGGTCGCCTCGATCCGCAGCGTGTGCGAACCGGGCGCGAGTCCGTCCTTGGCGTAGAAGATCGACTGGAACTCCTTGCTCGGCGCGTAGCCGTCGACGGTCGCGACCTTCGTGCCATCGAGGTACACGTCGGAGATCCCGTGGCTCGGGTCCTTGGAGGAGATCCAGCGCACCGAGGTGCCGTCGAACGTCACCGACACGCTGTCGCCGGCGACGTTGGAGAACGACTCGGTGTCCCTGAAGTCGCCCGTGGTGAAGCTCTGGCCGGCGACGTGGCTCCAGCCCGTGCCGGCGTACGTGAGCGCCGGGTCGACGTCGTCGTACGTGTACGTTCCGCGGCTGGAGAGGTCGATCGCGACGTGCGTGTCATTCGTCGCCGTCGACGTGCTGCTGCGGTGGCGCAACTCGTAGAAATGCGTCCCATCGTCGGGGTTGGCGCGCGCCGCGACCCGCACCGCGGGGTCGGTCGCCGACTGCGTGGCGACGGGGTCGGTCTTCGTGAGCGGCTTGACGTCGCCGAGCATGTAGCCGAGCCGCTTCATCTCGTCGTACTTGCTCGTGAGCTCGCGGTCCTCCTTGATCGCGGCGCCGTAGTCGTACGAGGAGTAGACCTGCGACGGGTCGGACAGCCAGCCCCAGGACGTCCCGCCGTAGGTCATGTAGAAGTTCTGCAGCGTCGTGCCGCCGGCGATGTTCTCCTTGTAGAAGACCTTCTCGAAGTCCGGGCCGGTGAGCTGGCGGCACTTGTCGTAGCCGGGGCCGCCCCACGGGTCGAACGAGCCCC
Source organism: uncultured Solirubrobacteraceae bacterium (assembly GCA_963803335.1). GTDB lineage: Bacteria > Actinomycetota > Thermoleophilia > Solirubrobacterales > Solirubrobacteraceae > DASSUW01. Next base: position 149,160 of record CAWDME010000001.1, read on the forward strand.
CCTGGAACTCCGGCGTGAAGATCGGCGCGTCGTCGCGGAAGCGCGGCAGCGAGCCGACGCCCGCCCACGCGGTCGGGTTCGAGCAATTGAAGCCCTGCGGGTAGCTGTCCTGGCCGGGCAGCTGGACCGCGCCGGGACCGGTCGCCCACGTGGACGGGCCGCAGCAGTGATTGTGCATCAGCGGCACCGTGATGCCGTGCTCACGCACCCGCTGCGCGAGGTCCTCCATATACGCGGCGTCCGTGTTCGACCCGTACTCGTTCTCGAGCTGGTACAGGATCACGGTACCGCCGCCGTTCGTGAGCTGGTGCCGGGCGATGATCGGGTCGATGTGCCGCAGCCAGTCGCGGTAGGCGGCGGTGTAGTCGGGCGCGCTGGAGCGAGCGCGGCCCTTCTGGGTCAGCAGCCAGCCGGGGAAGCCGCCGCCGTCGGTCTCGGCGTTGATGTACGGGCCGGGCCGGGCGATCACGTAGATGCCGACCTCGTTCGCGATATCGAGCAGCTTGTCGACGTCGCGCACGCCGCTGAAGTCGTACACCCCGGGCTTCGGCGAATGGTAGGCCCAGTCGAAGTAGATCGACGTCGCGTTGTAGCCCGCGGCCTTCATCTTCTGCAGCACGTCGCGCCAGAGGTCGGGGCTCGGCAGCCGCCAGTAGTGGAACTCGCCCGACCACACGTACGTGCGCTCGCCGCCGATCATCAGCGAGTAGTGGTCGAACGTGACGGTCTTCGGCGTCGCCGCCTCGGCAGCTGTGGGCACCGCGGCGGCCAGGGCGACGGCGATCGCGGCCGCGAGGACCGCACGGCGCGCGATCACGAGCATGTGAGCCGGGCGACCGCCCAGTCGGCGTGGTCGTAGCTGTTGCCGTCCCCGGCGTCGGTGACGACGAGCCGCAGGAACTCCGCGCCGGCGATCGACGCGGTCAGCGGCCTGGCGGCATCCGTGCCGCGCGCGGTGCCGCTATCGGCCACCTTGGTCGCGTCGGCGAACACCTGAAAGTCGACGCTGCCGCGGTCTCCGACCTCGTCGTCGACGCCGACGTCGCTTGCGAACGACGAGCACCGGCCGCCGACGTACACGTCGATCTCGCCGTTCGCGTGCGCTCCCACTCCCTTCGCGTACGTCTGGCCGCCGATCGTGATCGTGTGGCCGTCGCTCGCGCCGGTTTCGCCGTTGCTCCGGTCACGCTCAGGCGGGCCCCAGCCGTTGTAGAAGCTCGTCCACTGCAGGTCGCTCACGAACGCCGCGCCGCTCGGCGGCGGGTTCGGGACCAGCACGCGCAGCTCGCCGGTCGTGCTGTCCGAGCGCATGCCGTCGTCCCACGCGTAGCGCGCGGTCGCTGACAGCGTGTAGGTGCCGGGCGCGGTGCCCGCCGGCGGCGTCACCGCCCACTGCGTCGCGAACGAGTGGTCGGTGCCGAGCTGGTTCGTGGTCGCCGCGGTGGTCGGCGACACCGTCCAGCCGGTGGGCGCGTCGAGCGTGACGCGCGCGTCGGTGATCGGCATCCTCCCGCTGTTGGTCAGCGTGGTCGTCACCTTCGCGGCCTGTCCCGGCTTGGCGATCACCGGCCCGCCCTCGTAGGCCGGCGCGGACGACACCGACAGCGCCGTCGCGGGCGCGGCATCCGCCCAGTCGCGGCTTGTCGACACGCGGTACATGACGGTCCCGTGCGCCGGCACGCTGGCCGCGATGTTGCCGGCCGTCTCGGTGTCCCTCTTGCTCCACAGGTCCCTCAGCACGTACGCCGGCGCGTTCGGCAACATCGCCTGGGCGGCCGTCGCCGACATCGACGCCGGCGTGTCGCCGGAGTTGAACAGCGCAACTGCGACGTCGCCGTTGGCGAGCGGCTTGGCGAACACGAGGTGCGTGCCGTCGCTCTTGACGACGCGGCCCTGGATCCCGCGCCGGTCCTGGTCGACCGCGATCACGTCGCGGTTGAGGTAGATCGCCATCGTCGCCGGCGTCGCACGCCGCAGGTCGGTGCCGGCGAGCAGCGGCGCCGCCATGATCGCCCACAGGCTGAAGTGCGACCGGTACTCGGCGTCGGTCATCCCGCCGTTGCCGATCTCGAGCATGTCCGGGTCGTTCCAGGCGCCCGGCTTGGCGGCGTCGGCCAGCGGAGCGTTTTGGAACACGATCGACTTCAGGCTGTTCCAGTTGTCGCTGATGTCGCCGGTCGTGCGCCACAGGTTCCCGACGTCGGCCGCCCACGTCCACGGCTCGTTCACGCCCCACTCGCAGATGCTGTAGACGATCGGCCGACCCGTCGCAGCGAGCGCGTCGCGCATGGCGCTATAGCGCTGGATGTACTGCTCCTTGGTCGTGCTGCCGGCGTTGTTGCAGTTGTCGTACTTCAGGTAGTCGACGCCCCAGTGGGCGAACGTCTGCGCGTCGATCTGCTCGTGCCCGAGGCTGCCGGGGTAGCCGGCGCAGGTCGCGGTGCCGGCGTCCTCGTAGATGCCGAGCTTGAGCCCCTTGGAGTGCACATAGTCAGCGGTGCCCCTGATCCCGTCGGGGAACTTCACCGGGTCGGGCACGAGCCGCCCCTCGGCGTCGCGCTGGTCGGTCATCCAGCAGTCGTCGATGTTCACGTACTCGTAGCCGGCGTCCTTCATCCCGCTGGAGACGAAGAAGTCGGCCGTCTGCTTGATCAACGGCTCGCTGACGTTGCAGCCGAACGCGTTCCAATCGTTGAAGCCCATCGGGGGCGTGCGCGCGAGGCCGTTATCCAGCGCGTGCGCGGGTGGCGGAGCGGCCGCCAGCACGACGAGAACCGACGCGACCACGGCAACGACAACCGCCCGCAGCGGGCGGCGCGCCACGACGATGACACCACTTCGCCAGCGCAGAGCTTCCCCTCCCGCGAGTAGTGAACACGCGCCGGCGGGATCTGTCAATACCGAAAGTGAGTGGTTCCGATCTCGAAGATCATCTGTGGCGCCCGACCACACTGACCTCGGATCCCTACTCGGCGAGGCGCCCTTCGTTCGCGCGGTAAGCCGAACGCCCACGCGCGACCCTCACCACCGCGCGAGCTTCCAGACCTCGGGCTGAGGCTCACCCTCCGCGCCGACCTCGGCGAAGATCGTTACCGCGCGCTTGAGCTGCTCCATCGCCTCCTCGGGCCTGTCGGCGGCGTGAAGCAGGTCCGCGAGGTTGTTGTGCAGCGCGGCCTCGCGATGGCGGTCGCCCTGGGCGGCGCACAGCGCCAGCGCCGTGTGCGTGAGCTCGATCGCGCGCTCGAGCTCACCGCGCGCGCGATGAGCGAGCGCGAGGTTGTTGAGCGCCGCGACGCGGGCGCTCTGGTCGCGCGTCTCCTCGGCGATCGCGAGGCTGCGCCCCAGGTGGTCGAGCGCTTCGCCCGTGGCTCCGTCGCTCGTGGCGAGCGCCCCGAGCAGGTTGTGTGCCTGGCCGAGCGCGCGCAGGTCGCCCCCCGCCTCCGCCATCGCGCGAGCCCGCTCCGCGAGCTCGGCCGCTCGTACTGGGTCGCCGCCGTCGCGCTCGGTCAACGACAGGTCGGCGCAGACGCGGGCGCGGATTGCCTTGTCGTTCTCCGGCGCTGCGGCCAGCGCCGCTTCGAAGTGGCTGCGGGCCAGCGTCCAGTCCCCGCGCCGGTGATGGACCTGCCCGAGCCGGTGCTCGATCGCCGCCAGCTCCTCCGGCGCGCCGTCCGCGGCCGCGGTCTCGTAGGAGGTGAGCGCTCCGGCGTAGTCGCCCTCGAGCGTCTGAAGCTCGCCGATCGCCGCGTGCAGCTCGGCGCGATGCGGGTATCCGAGCGCCTCCGCCGCGCGCCCATGCTCGATCGCCTCCGCGTTGGCGAACAACGCCCGCGCGTCGGCCAGCGCACGCCAGTAATGCTCGGCAGCCTCGGAGTCGCGGCCCGCGAGTCGCAGATGGCGTGCGATCGCCGCGGCAGGACCGTCGAGCGCGTCGGCGACGCGGCCGTGCAGGAGGCGGCGCCGGGCGAGGCCAGTCCGCTCGTAGACCAGCACCCGCAGCTGCTCGTGTGCGAAGTCGTACTCGAAGCTCCCCTCACGGATCAGCCCGTCTCCGACGAGCTCCTCGAGCGCCGCGACCGTCTCCTCGTCGCCGCGGCCGCTGGCGGCGCGCACGGTGCCGACGTCGAACGAGCGGCCGATCACCGCGGCGGCTGCGAGGATCTGCCGGCCGGTCTCGCTGACGGAGTCCAGGCGCGCCAGCAGCAGCTCGCGCGCGCCCGCGGGAAGCGGCCACGCCGGGTCGGCGCCGAGCGTGTTCAGGTACTCGACCAGCAGGAACGGCAGCCCTTCCGTGTCCTCGTAGAGCCGCTCGGTCAGCCGCTCGTCCACGGATGGCCGGGCCGCGCGCAACAGCTCGCCGACCTCGTCCTCGCTCAGGCGTCCGAGGCGGAGCGCCGGGCCCGCGTGCGCAGCGATCCGGCGCAGCGAATGATCGAACGGCGTCCGCCAGGTGAGAACAACGAGCAGTCCGCGGGCCTCGAGCCGCCGCAGCCCGTACCCGAGCATGCGGAGCGTCGCGTCGTCGGCCCAGTGCACGTCATCCACGAGCAGCACTCCCGGTACGGGCCCTGACGCGGCGGTGGCGATCGTCGTCCAGACGCCGTCGAGGAAGCGCGCCTGGGCGGCCGGTCCATCGAGCGGCGGTGGCGATACGGCGTCGATCTCCCCGAGCAGTCGCGCCGCCTCGGCGAGCGCGCGCTCCGGGACCGCCGCAGGCCAGCCATCGTCCTCGCGCAACCTTCCGCGCAATGCATCGACGAGCGGGCCGTAGGCCAGTGCGTTCTCCTCCTCGAAGGCGCGGCAGGCGAGCACCGCCGCGCCCCGCTCGCGTGCGTACGCCACCAGCTCCTCGGCCAACCGCGTCTTCCCGATCCCCGGCTCGCCCTCGATCACGGCCACGCGACCGTCCCGCGCGATGGCCGCCCAGAGATCCAGCAACGCCGCCCATTCATTCTCGCGGCCGACGAGCGGCGCGGCCGGCAGCGCGCGCCGGGCCCCCACGTGCGGCGCGCTCGGCATCTCCAGCGTGCCCTCGCTGATCGCCTCGTAGAGCCTGGTCGTCTGGCTCAGCGGCGGCACCCCCAGCTCGCGCGAGAGCATGCGCACGCACTCGCGGTACTGGGCGAGCGCGGCAGCGCGATCGCCCAGCGCGGCGTAGCTCCGCATCAGTGCGCAGTGGGCCGGCTCGTGGAGCGGGTCGAGCTCGAGCCAGCGGCGGGCATGCGAGAGGTCCCCGGTCGCCTCGGCCAGCCTCGCCAGCACTGCCGCCAGCTCGCGTCGCAGTGCGTCGGCCTCGCCGCGCTGCCAGTCTTCGAACGCAGGCGCATCACGCAGCCCGAAGCCCTCGAGGAAATCGCCGCGAAAGCGGTCGGCCGCGGCCTCCAGACGCCCCGCCGCGGCGTCGGCGCGGAAGCGATCGACGTCGATCTCGAGCCCAGGCCCGCGGACGAGCGCCACGTGGTCGCGTTTCGCGTCGAGCGCCTCGGCGCCGACGGCGCCGCGCAACACCGAAAGCGTGCGCCGCAGGGCGCCGCGCGCGTGCGCCGTGTCGTGATCCGGCCAGAGCAGCTCGGCCAGGACATCGCGCGTTCGCGGGGCCTTGCCCAGCGCCAGGTGGGCGAGCAGCGCCATCGCCTTGCGGGTGTCGAAGGCGACCGCGATCCCGTCGTGCTCGACCCGCGGGGGCCCGAGCAGCATCACCTTGACCGGAGCCACCTCGTGACACCGTAACGATTCCTGGACGGCCGCGGGCGATCCTGGTCCCGAATGGAGGAACCCCTTGCGCGCGAAGCACCGGCCGGAGGAGAATCGGGCATGACCCCGGAGCGCCGGCACGACGCCGGCCCCGCGTTAGCCGTGAACGGTGAGGACGCGATGGTGACCGTGCTGTTCGTCGACCTGCGCGACTTCACGCGATTCGCCGACTCGGCGACGGCGCGCCAGTCGGTCGCGCTACTGAACGAGTTCTTCGGGGTCGTCGTTCCGGTCCTCGAGTCGCACGGAGGCCACGCGAGCAAGTTCCTCGGCGACGGGGTGCTCGGCGTGTTTGGCGCCCCGGGCGCGCTGCCCGACCACGCCGATCGCGGCGTCGATGCCGCGAGCGCGATCGCCGCCGCCGTGGACGAGCACTTTGGCGGCCGCTGCCGGGTGAGCATCGGCGTCAACACCGGGCTCGCCATGGTCGCGACGGTCGGCGGCGGCGGTCATGCCGAACTCGGCATCATCGGGGACCCCGTGAACGTCGCTGCGCGGGTTGAGCAGGCGACGCGCCGCACTGGCGACGCGGTGCTCGTCACCGAGGCGACGCGCTGCACGCTCACGCGCGCGTACGGGCTCGTGCCGCGCGGCACGCTCGCGCTCAAGGGCAAGACCGAGCCCGTGGCCGTGTACGCGCCCGCGGCGGCGCGATGAGCGGTCGGACTCCCACGCGCGTGGCCTGGGCCTTGGCAGGCCTGGCGCTGGGGCTGCTGGCAGCCAGCGCGGCCTACCGCTTCGGCGATGCCGGTCAGGCCGTCTTCGCGGTGGCGTTGACGCTCATGTTCTCGGTCGTCGGCGCCCTGATCGCCTCGCGCCATCCCGGCAATGCGATCGGCTGGATCTTCCTCGCCGTCGCGGTCGCCACGGGACTCGGAGGCGTGGCCGGCGCATACGCCGACCACTGGCTGAGCGGCGACGGGGGCTCCCAGGCCCTCGGGGAGACCGCTGCGTGGTACGCGACCCTCTCCTGGATCCCGTTCATCCTGGTCCCCTGCACGTTCCTCCTACTGTTGTTCCCCGACGGTCGCCTGCCATCGCGCCGCTGGAGATGGGTCGCGTGGTGCGCCGGCGCGGGGATCGTGGGCGGCTTGCTCACGAGCGGCGTGAAGCCTGGCCCGCTGGAGGACTATCCACAGCTCGATAACCCGTACGGGATCGACAGCGCGCTGCTCGATCCCCTCACCGGGCTCGCAGTCCTCACGCTCGTGATCGGCATCGTCGGCTCGTCTGCGTCGCTCGTCGTCAGGTTCCGCCGCGCGCGGGGCGAACTGCGCGACCAGATCAAATGGCTCGCACTGGCCGGAGCGTTCGCCGGGCTGATCGTCCCGATCGCGGCCGCGGGCTCCGAGCTCTGGGGAGACATCGGCACCAACATCGCGAGCATGCTCGGCGTCCTGAGCCTGCCCCTCGCCGCCGCGATCGCGATCCTGCGCCACCGGCTCTACGACATCGACGTCGTCATCAACCGCACGCTCGTCTACGGCGCGCTGACGGCCACCCTCGGCGGCACCTATCTGGGGCTCGTCGTGCTGACCGGGCTGGCGGTGGGACAGTCCGATCTTGCGATCGCCGGCTCGACGCTCGCTGTCGCGGCGCTGTTCCGGCCCGCCCGTGGGCGCATCCAAGCCGCCGTGGACCGCCGCTTCTACCGCCGCCGGTACGACGCGGCGCAGACACTCGAGGCGTTCGGCGGGCGAGTGCGCGACGAGCTCGATCTCGAGGCGCTGGCGGACGACCTGCGCAGGGTCGTGCGCGACACCGTCGCGCCCACCCATCTCTCCCTGTGGCTGCGGGGAACGGCTCGTAACGATTCGCGGACGCATGTCGCGTAGAAAGAGCGGGAGATGACCAGCCTGATCCGCACCTTCCGCCGCGGGCTGCGTCGCGCTCCCGCCCAGGAGCGCGGCGCAGCCACGCCGCCGCGGGCAGCAGGCGACGATGCCGCGCTGGTCGACATCGCGCCCAACGACCCGCTGCTCGCCTTCCTGCAGAGTGCGAGCGGGGCGGTCGACATCGAGGCGCTCGAGCTCGACTCGCCGGCGCTCGTGGAGCTCAAGGCCGCCGGCGTCAAGCTCGCGGTCCCGCTCGTTAGCCAGGGCGAGCTGATCGGGGTGCTGAACCTCGGCCCGCGGCTCTCCGAGCAGGAGTACTCCTCCGACGACCGCAAGCTGCTCGACAACCTCGCCGCCCAGGCGGCGCCGGCGCTGCGGGTGGGTCAGCTCGTACGCGAGCAGCAGGCCGAGGCCGCCACGCGCCAGCGCGTCCATCAGGAGCTCGAGGTCGCGAGGCTGATCCAGCAGAACTTCCTGCCGAAGCAGCTGCCCGAGCTGACGGGCTGGCAGGTCGCGGCCTACTACCGGCCGGCGCGCGAGGTCGGCGGCGACTTCTACGACGTCATCCCGCTGCCCGAGGGCAAGGTCGGGTTCGTCATCGGCGACGTCACCGACAAGGGCGTTCCGGCGGCGCTCGTGATGGCCGCGACCCGCAGCGTCCTGCGCGCCTCCGCGCAGCGCCTCGTCGAGCCGGGCGAGGTGCTCGAGCGCGTCAACGAGCACCTGTGCCCGGACATGCCGGAGAAGATGTTTGTGACCTGCCTGTACGGCGTCCTCGACCCGGAGTCGGGGCACTTCCGCTTCGCCAACGCCGGTCACGACCTGCCGTACGTCAAGACGGCCGAGGGGTCGGAGGAGCTGCGCGCCCGCGGCATGCCGCTCGGGCTGATGCCGGGCATGCGCTACGAGGAGAAGGAGACGGTCCTCCAGCCCGGGGACTCGCTGCTCCTGCACTCCGACGGCGTCGTCGAGGCGCACGATCCGAACGGCGACATGTTCGGCTTCCCCCGCCTCAAGCAGGCGGTCGCCGACTACCCCGGCGGCGGCGAGCTGATCGACCGCGTGCTGGTCGACCTGCAGGCGCACCTCGGCCCGGCTGCCGAGCAGGAGGACGACATCACGATGGTCACGCTCCAGCGCTCGCCCGGGGCCGCGCACATGCGCAACGGCGCGGACCCGGACGGGCTGCTCGCCGAGTTCGAGGTCGAGAGCGCCGAAGGCAACGAGCGCGTCGCGATCGCGCGGGTGAGCGAGGCGATCGCGTCGCTGAACATCCCGGACGACCGGCTCGAGCGTCTGAAGACCGCGGTCGGCGAGGCGACGATGAACGCGATGGAGCACGGCAGCCAGTACCGCGCCGACCTACCGGTCAGCATCCGCGTGCTCGCGGGCGGCGGCAACGTGCGCGTGCAGATCACCGACCTGGGCGGCGCGCCGCCGGGGCGCGAGCGCGAGATGCCGGACCTCGAGGCCAAGCTCGACGGGCTCCAGCGCCCGCGCGGCTGGGGCCTGTTTCTGATCGAGAACATGGTCGACGACATGCGCGAGACGAGCGCGGCGGGGCGTCACACGCTCGAGCTTGCCCTGCGCCTGGAGGGAGGGGACGATGGCGACGAGTGAGAGCCCGGCCGTGCGCCGGCGCGACGGGGTGGCGGTGATCGACCTGGAGGGGGACGTCAACCGCGACGCCGAGGAGTCGCTCGAGGCCGCCTGGGCGCGGGCCACGAGCGAGCGGCCCGATGCGGTCGTCCTGAACTTCCAGGCCGACGGGCTACATCAACTCGACCGGCATCGCGCTGATCGTCGGTCTGCTGGCAAGGGCGCGGGCCACCGGCCTCGACGTCCGCGCGTACGGCCTGAGTCCCGCACTACCGCGAGATCTTCGAGATCACCCGGCTCGCCGACTTCCTGGCGATCAACCCAGACGAGGACAGCGCCGTGCGCGGCGCGGAAGGGAGCACCGATGCCTGAGGCGACCGCGACATTCGAGGTCCGCCGTCACGGTCCGGCGAGCATCGTCGACATCCGCGGCGAGGTCACGGCCGGGTCCGAGGCCGTGCTGATGAGCGCGTACGACGAGACCGCCGACGCACGCGCGATCGTCCTGAACTTCACCGACCTCTCGTACATGAACAGCGGTGGGATCGGGCTGCTCGTGACGCTGCTGGTCCGCGCCAACCGGCACTCGCAGCGCCTGCTGGCATTCGGGCTCTCCGATCACTACACGCAGATCTTCGAGCTGACCCGCCTCGACGAGGCGATCGGCATCCACGACACGGAGTCCGACGCGCTCGCCGCGGCCGGCGCCGCATAGGAGAGCCCCCATGAATGAAGCCGAAGAGAAGGCCGCGGCGCGCGATGCGACCAACTGGGCGAAGAAGGTCTCGACGCTGAACGTCGCCGAGGTGCCCGAGGGCGCGATCAACATCAACGTCGAGGGCAAGCGCCTGGCAAGCCCGATCCAGGGCTTCGGGAAGATGTGGCAGAAGACCTACCAGGTCCGCCTGCGCCGCGAGGGCGTGTCGCCGACCGACCTGATCGCGACCTGGAAGCAGCGTTTCCCGGAGTTCTGGCCCGAGGGCAACGCGTTCTATGGCCCGCTCACGGGCATCGCGCCGGGTGAGGTCGCGCTGCTGAACATGTCGCTGCCGGGCAGGATGAAGCTCTCCACCGGCGTGATGGTGCTCTACGCCGACGAGGAGTCGTTCACGCTGATGACCCCGCAGGGCCACATGTTCGCGGGCTGGATCACGTTCAGCGCGAGCGAGCACGAGGGCGAGACGGTCGCCCAGGCGCAGGTCCTGATGCGCGCGTCGGATCCGATCTTCGAGCTGGGCCTGGCGATGGGCGGCCACAAGCAGGAGGACCGCTTCTGGAACGACACGCTCGCGAGCGTCGCAGCGTACTTCGGCGAGCCCGATCGCGAGGTCGAGACGCAGGTCGTGTGCGTCGACAAGAAGCGCCAGTGGTCGAAGTGGCGCAACGTCTGGCACTCCTCGGCGATCCGTTCGACGCTCTACACGGTCGGGGCGCCCGCCCGCGGCGTGAGGGGGCTGTTCGGCTCCAACCAGACGGGTGCCTGACGCGGTCGTCGTCGGCGCGGGGCCCAACGGCCTCGCGGCGGCGATCGTGCTCGCCCGCGCAGGCCGCTCGGTGCGAGTACTGGAGGCCAGGCAGACGATCGGGGGAGGCTCGCGCTCGGCCGAGCTGACCCTCCCCGGCTTCGTGCACGACGTCTGCTCGGCCGTGCACCCGCATCCGCTCGCATCGCCGTTCCTGCGCGAGCTGCCGCTGGCCGAGCACGGGCTCGAGCTTGTTCATCCAGACCTGCCGCTCGCGCACCCGCTCGACGGCGGCGGCGCGGTCGCGCTCGAGCGCTCCGTCGAAGCGACGGCGGTGTCGATCGGAGGCGTGGACGCGCGCCGCTACCGGCGCCTGATGGAGCCGCTCGCCCGTGATGCCGCACAGCGCCTGCTGCCGGATCTGCTGGGACCGCTGCGCCCGCCGCGCCACCCGCTGACGATGGCGCGCTTCGGGCTGGTCGGGCTGCGCTCCGCGGCCGCGCTGGCCAGGCGGTTCGACGGTGCGCGCGCCCCGGCGCTCCTCGCGGGTATGGCGGCGCACTCCATGCTGCGCCTCGACGAGCGTCCGACCGCCGCGGTCGGGCTCGTGCTCGCGATAACGGGCCACGCGGTCGGCTGGCCGGTCGCCCGCGGCGGCTCGCAGGCGGTCGCCGACGCGCTCGCCTCCTACCTGCGGTCGCTCGGCGGCGAGATCGTCACGGACCACGCGGTCGAGAACGTGGACGAGCTCGCGGAGGCGGGAGCCGTGCTGCTCGACGTGACGCCGCGCCAGCTGCTCGCGCTGGCCGGCCACCGTCTGCCGCGGCGTTATCGGCGAGCGCTCGAGCGGTACCGGTACGGGCCGGGCATCTTCAAGCTCGACTGGGCGCTCGACGCCCCGATCCCGTGGAGTGCGCCCGCGTGCGCCCGCGCAGGGACGCTGCACCTCGGCGGCGCGTTCGCCGACATCGCCTCCGCCGAGGCGGACGTGGCGGTAGGCGGCCACCCGGAACGCCCGTACGTCCTGCTCTCGCAGCCGACCGTCTGCGACCCAAGCCGTGCGCCGGCCGGCAAGCACACTGCCTGGGCCTACTGCCACGTCCCGGCCGGCTCGACGCGCGACATGACCGCGGCGGTGGAGAGTCAGATCGAGCGGTTCGCCCCCGGGTTCCGCGAGCGTGTCCTCGCGCGCGCGTCGATGCACGCGGCGGAGATGGAGGCCTACAACCCGAACTACGTCGGCGGCGACATCAACGGCGGGCGCCAGGACCTGCGCCAGCTCTTCGCCCGTCCCGTGGCGCGACTGTCTCCGTACACGACCCCCGACCCGCGCCTGTTCATCTGCTCATCCGCGACCCCGCCCGGCGGCGGCGTCCATGGCATGTGCGGCTACTTCGCCGCGCAGGCGGTCCTGCGCTCCAAGGTCCGGCGCCGGTGACCACGAGCCGACTCGCCGGTCTCGCCTGGGGCGCCTGCTTGGCGCTCGGCGTCGCCACGCTCGTCCTGCTCGCGCTCGGGGCGGGCGTGACGACGCACGCCGACTCGTTCGGGCTCAGCGGCTTCGGCGGGATGTCGTTCGTGGTCGCTTCGCTCGCGTTTGCAACCGTCGGCGCGATGGTGACGACCCGGGTTCCGGGGAACGCGATCGGACCGGTCTTCCTCGTCGCGGGTCTCATCATCGGCGCGGGCGACCTCGCCTTCCAGTACGCGGACCGTGCCGTGTTCATCTCGCCGGGCACCTGGCCCGGTGACACGACCGCTGCGTGGCTTCAGAATCTCGGCCTTCCGCCGGGCTTCGGCCTGCTGGCGGTGGCGCTGCTCCTGTTTCCCGACGGCCGGCTCCCGTCGAGGCGCTGGCGTCCGGCCCTCTGGCTGGCGCTCGCGGGGATCGTCCTGATCGTGGTCGGCTACGCGCTGCGCCCTGGGCCTCTCGACGACCCCTTCGAGGGCATCGCGAATCCCTTCGGCGTTGGCTCGTTCGAGCTGATGGACGCCCTGACCGGCTTCGGCTGGATGTTCATGGCGGCCGCGGTCGGCCTCGCTGCGGTGGCGATGACGATCCGGCTCCGGCGCTCTCGCGGCCTGGAGCGCCAACAGCTCAAGTGGCTCGCACTCGCTGCCGCGATCGCGGGGGTCGCCATCGTGGCCGACGCCGCCAGCTTCTTCGCGGGGGTCGAGGGGATCGAGCAGCCTCGCGAGGTCGTGCTCGGGCTTGGCTTCTGCGTGTTCCCGCTCGCCGCCGGCGCGGCGATCCTGCGCTACCGCCTCTACGACATCGACGTCGTGATCAACCGCGCGCTCGTCTACGCGGCTCTGACCGCCACCCTGGCGGGCGCCTACGTGGGCAGCATCCTCCTCTTGCAGCTCGTGCTGAGCCCGTCGTCCGACTTGGCGATCGTGGCGTCGACGCTGGCGGTCGCGGGGTTGTTCCAGCCGGCGCGACGGTGGATCCAGGAGATCGTCGACCGGCGCTTCTACCGCCGCAAGTACGACGCCCAGCACACCCTCGAGGCGTTCTCGGGTCGGCTGCGCGACCAGGTCGACATCGACGCGCTGTCGAGCGAGTTGCGCGGCGTGGTGGGCGAGACGATGCAGCCCGCGCACGTGTCGCTGTGGCTCCGAAGGGGACGGGCATGACTCGTCGCGGCGAGATCCTCGCCTGGATGCTCGCGAGCCTGGCGATCGGCCTGCTCGTGGCGGCCGCAGTGGTTGGCGTCTCGGCGGGACATCCCGTCGACGACGTCGCGGGGGTGGGGTTGGTCTTCTCGATCGGCCTGCCCGTGCTCGGGGCGGTCGTGATCCGCCAGCGTGAAGGCGGCGCAATCGGCTGGCTCATGATCGGCATGGGCCTCTCTATCGCCCTCGCCACCCTTGGCGACCGATGGGCGCGAGCCGCGCTCGTCGACGACCCCGGCACGCTCCCCGGCGGGGAGCTCGCCTCATGGCTCCAGGCTTGGGCGTGGATGCCCGGCTGGGTGCTCGCGACGACGCTGTTGCCGGTCCTGCTCCCGGACGGCCGCCCCGTCGGCCGTCACCGGCTGCTCGCTTGGGTCGACGGCTTGGCCGTCGCGGCGGTGGTCACGGCGATCGCCGCCGCCAGCTGGCACCTCCGCGGGACAGTCCTGATCAGCGAAGCCGACAACGATCCCCGTGTGTCGACGTTGAATCAGATCTCGGGCATGGGCTTCGTCATCGTTGGGGTGCTCACGCTGCTCTCCATGGCGTCACTCGTCATCCGGTACCGCGGTGCGACCCCCGGCGTCCGTCGTCAGATCGCCTGGGTGGTCTACGGAGCGGCGGTCGCCGTGGTGGCCGCTGTGATCGGGATGTTCGCCGACCTCGGGGGCCTCGTCCAGACGCTTGAAGCGTCTGCGCTCGTCGGCGGCCTCGCTGTCGCGATGTTCCGCTACCGCCTCTACGACATCGACGCGGTCGTCAACCGCACGCTGGTCTACGGTGCGTTGACGGCGATACTGGCGGGGACCTATCTGGGCAGTGTGCTCGTGCTTCAGCTTGCGCTGAGCCCGTCGTCCGATCTCGCCATCGCTGCGTCGACACTCGCCGTTGCGGCCCTGTTCCGTCCCGCGCGCACCCGCGTCCAGGCAGCCGTGGACCGGCGCTTCTACCGGAGCAGGTACGACGCTCAGCGAACGCTCGAGGGCTTCGGCGCTCGGCTCCGCGACGAGGTCGAGCTCGAATCCCTGAGCGCGGAGCTGCTGAGTGTCGTGGCAGACACGATGCAGCCCACCCACGTGTCGCTGTGGGTGCGACGAACCTAGCGCTTGCGTGCGCGCGCTTCCTATTTCATTTGGGCCGCACACGCGAGTAAGCGGGTTCAGGGAAGGGTCAGACGCGCACGACGTCGACCGCCGCGAAGCTCGTGGAGTCCGCGTCCTGCGTCCAGACCTGCGCGCCGTGGACGAGCGCGGTGGCGGCGATCCAGGTGTCGTGCACGCGCGGCTTCCTTCCCGCCGGCAAGCTCGGCGGCCGCCAGGCGCGCGTACGCCGAGGCGACGCGATCGTCGGCGGGCGGCCTGCAGTGTGCTCGCGCACGCGCGTGAGCGTGGTGAGGCGCTGCGCTCGGTTGTCGGGGTCGCGCGCCGCCAGCACGCCGAGCTCGAGCTCGAGCTCGAGCTCCGCGAGCGTGACGACTGAGACGCTGACCTCGTCCGGAAGCGGTCGCTGCAGCGGCTGTCCCTGCTCGCCGGCGACAAAGACCCCTTACCACCACAACATGGCGCTGCGACGAAGCCCGCGACCTCGGACGCGATGGACGCGCGACGTGGAAGCAGCGAGGAAGCGCTGAACCGCGACGTGAGGTAGCAGCGACTTCGGCCGCCCCGCGCGAAACGTGCTGCTTGCAGCGGATTTCCCACAGCCAGCAACAGGGGGCAACACCCCGGCGCGTTGATGGTAAGGAAGGGGTCGCCGGTTCGAGTCCGGCAGAGGGCTCTGGGATTTCCAGGGGTTTTCTCGACCTCGCCTCATCGGCTCCGAGAGACGGGAAAACACGAGGGGAACACGGCCTCTCGAGATCGCCGGGTCGTCGCGCCCGTCGGCCCGCCCCGTGACAGTCCATTAGCTCGCGCCGCCTCGCAGCTCCGGGCCGATTGCGGCGTCCTAGTGGCAGGCCGGACGTCTGACCCGCTAGCGCCCTCCGAGCGCACGAAGCACACGCCGAGCCTTGCGCTCGGCCCCAGCTTGCTCGAGGTCGTACGCGGCTCGTGAAACGAGCGACCGCAGGCGCGCGATCTCCTTGCGGAGCATCTCCGCTTCCTGCTCGAGCCCGGCCCACTGGCGTGCGATTGCGAAGCCGGGCGCCTTCTCGCGGAGGTAGCTGTGCGACCAGCGTTCGTGTGTTCCCGCAGCGAAAGTGCGCGCCAGCTCGACGCTGCAGCCTCGCGCTGTCGCCGGCCGTCCGTCGGCGTCGGCGGTGGCGATCGTGATGTAGCGGTTCTCGGTGACGAGCCGCGCGGCGACGGCGTCGGGATCGATCTGGCGCGTCTCCGGCTCGCTGGTCACTTGACGACGCGCAGGCGCAGGTGCGTGGCGGCCGAGGTGTCGGTCAGCCCGACTCGCTCCAGCATGATGTGCTCGTCGCCGAGGTGCTCGAACATGCGCGTTCCGCCGCCGAGCAGGATCGGCACGAGGTGAACGGACAGCTCGTCGACAAGGCCGGCGCGGAGGAACTGCTGGCCGGTGTTGGCTCCGCCCATCACGGTCACGTGCTTGTCGTCGGCCGCTGCCTTCGCCTGCTCGAGGGCCGGCTCGATGCCGTCCGTGACGAACGTGTACACGCCGTTCTCGGGCGCGTCGGGGGGCGGGTCGTGAGTCACGACGAACACTGGGACGCGCGCGTCACCCGTCGGCCCATCGGCGCCCCACCATGGCAGCGAGGTGTCGTAGGTGCGGCGTCCGGCGATCACGGCGCCGGTCGCGGCGACGCCCTCGATCAAGACCCGGCGGTCGCGCTCGTCCTCGCCGAACGCCCATGCTACGAGCTGGTCGCCGCCCGGGCCCATCGGCTCGTCCTGGGTCTGTCCGGACGCGGTCATGTACCCGTCGACCGACATGCTGACGTCAAAGAACACGGTGGTCACGTTGATCTGCTCCTGGTTCGGGGGTTGAGGGCGCTCGGACAATGGGCTTGGGCTCTGCCCGCCGGGGCGTTCGTGGGTCGGCCCGGGGGCCGGCGAGCGACGGTTCCCGCACGAACACGGCCCGTCGTGGCCAAGTAGCGCACGCCTGCACGTTCGGCCTGGGCATTCTCGGTCGCGGCAATCGCTTCGAACGCGCTCGACGTTCACATCCGGCGCACGACTTCGCGCCGCGGAACGACCCCGTGCCGGCACAGCAGCGCGGGTCAAGCGCACCAGCATGTTGGTGGGAGCCGGGAGGCGCGCTGCCTGTTGCACGGTGAAGGAAGCTGGCTACTCGGTGAGGAACTCCAGTCCGTACCGGGGCGCGGCCGCGGCGTAGCGGGCGGCGACGGCGTCGACGTTGTCGGGGATGTCGGCCGTCGGGTCCTGCGTCTGCTGGAGCGTTTCCTCGAAGAACTTCTCGATCCCGGCCGGTGTGAAGGTCACGATCATGCGCACCGCTTGGGTGCCCCGGTTGTGGAAGCGGTGCACCGCGCCGCGCGGCACGTTCACGAAGTCCCCGGCGCCCGCGGTGATCCACTCCTGATCGAGCAGGAAGCTGCATTTCCCTTCGACGACGTAGAACGTTTCGTCCTCATGTCGGTGGATGTGGGGCGGTGGGCCGCCGCCGGGCGGGACGATCGCCTCCATCGCGAAGTACGCGCCGTCGGTCTCGGCCCCGGTGATCAGGAACCGGTAGAGATCGCCTGGTCCCAGGTACGTGGCGCCGGTTCCGGCGGGGCGGTGCAGCGGTGCACGGGTGGTGGTGTCGGGCGCTTCGCGCGCCGTTTTCGTGTTATCGGTGGTCATGGGTCGAGCATGCCGCCGCGCGGCGGCCATGACCACGGCCGTTCGCTATCGCCGAACGGCCCGTCCGATGCGCTTGGTGGCGCCGGTGATCGCGTGCGCGAACTCGTCGCGCCGCGCCCGGAACCGGTCGCGCGGAGCGCAGAGCGCCAGCGCGGCGGTCGCCGGCTCCTCGCTCGTGCGTACCGGGGCGGCGGCGCAGTCCACCCCTTCGAGGGCGCGCTGAGCCCCGACCGCGTAGCCGCGGCGGAGCGTGCGCTCGAGCTCTCCGGCGTCGAGCCCGCCGGCGGGGTCGCCGGCCCTCTCGGCCAGCAGCACCGTGCCGGGCGGCGTCAGCTGCGCGGCAACGGGCTCGGCCGGTGCCGCCACGCCACCGGGCGGGCGTACAGTGGCGACGTAAAGGACGCGGCCACGTTCCCAGGCCGTGATGTGGACCGTCTCGCCGAAGTGGCTCGCCAGCATTCGCGCCGTCGGCGTGATCTCCTCGTAGGACCGGCTCGTGGCCAGCATCGTGCGCGCAAGCCCCAGCGTTCGCCAGCCGAGGTGGTAGCGGCCGCACGGCAGTCGCGCCGTCAGCCCGGCGCGTGTCAGTTCTGCCAGCAGCGCGTGCGCGGTCGACTTGGCGATCCCGAGCTCGTCGGCGACCTCGGTCGGCCCCCAAAACGGTCGCTCGACGGAGAAGAGGTCGAGCACCCGAACCGCCTTGCGGACGCTTGCGGGCATACAGCAAGTCTAGGCGCGGGTCGCGAGGACCGCGGTGCGGTTGCCCGGACCTTGCGTCTTGCCCGACGATCGGCTTCGCCGGGCGAGCGGCACGAGGTCGGCGCGGCTCTTCACCATGCCCGGATGATCTCTCCGCTGCGCCATCCCTCGATGCTTCGCCGGAACGCGGACGCGATTTGGCCGCGAGCGGGCGCGCCGCGCGGTGCGCCAGGGCTGCTTCTTGCCACGGTCACGCCTCTCCCCGCCGCGCTGGTCGTCGTCCTGAGCTGCGAGAGCTCGAGATACGGCTCGCCCAGCAGAAGCAGCCGTGTGGCTGGTATCCGTGCGGAGCGAGGCTGCTGGGGCCGCGGTTGGGATGCTTGTGTCGGGCTGAAGCAGGCGCCGCGCGGTGCGAGTCGGCGGTCAAGGGCCGGCGCCTGCCGATCGACCGCTCTGGGCGAGGAACTCGGCTTCGGCCTGCCCCAGCGGCGTGGCGGGCGGCGCGCCGTGCAGGTACTCCGCGGCGATCGCGCCCCAGTCTGCGCCGGCGCGCAGCTGCCCCAGGACCACGGCGACGATGCCGTGCATCCGCCGGATCAGGATCGCCTCCGGCGGCAACGTGAATTGGTTGACCTGCATCCTCATCGCGGCCCGTTCCTCCGGGTCCGGCCGTTCACGATCGCGGTCGCGGCGGTCGACAGGGGAGAAGCGGCGCTCTCCCGGGACCGCGTACCACTTGATCGCCATCCGCATCAAGGTCAGCGCGAAATCGGCGTCCACGGCATCTGCGCGGCTCGCCGGCAGATAGCCGCCCGCGCGCAGCGCCCCCTTAAGGGCCTCCGCGTCCCCATCCCGAACGGCGAACGCAATCGCCCGCTCGGCGGCCACGCGTGCGGCGTCGACGCCTCTCAGCAGCCCGAAGTCGAGGAAGCACACGCGACCGTCGGGACACAGGAGGTAGTTGCCGGGGTGTGGGTCCCCGAGCGCGATGCGGTCGCGATACAGCAATCCGAAGTAGAGCCGAAAGACAATCTCGCCATAGCGGTCGCGCTGCACCTCATCCGCTCGGCGGACCACCTCGAAGCGCTCCCCCTCGACGTACTCGGACACGAGCACGCGCCGGGTCGACAGGCTCGTATCGACCCGCGGCACACGGACGAAGGGATGTCCCCACAGCAGCCGCCCGACGCGGCGCTGGTTCTGGGCCTCGAGCTCATAGTCGAGCTCCTCCCCGATCCGCTCGCGCATCTCCGCGGCGAGCCCGTTCGCGTCCAGGCCAGGGGCGAGCCGCTTCACGAGCGGCAGCAGCATCATCGCGTTGCGCAGATCCGTGTCGACCGCCTCCGCCACCCCGGGGTACTGAATCTTCACGGCCACATCGTCGCCATCGATCGTCGTGGCGCGATGGACCTGACCGATCGAGGCCGCTGCGAACGCACGCTCGTCAAAGTCGCGGAACACGCGCTCGAGCGGACCGCCGAACTCCCCGCGCATCAGCTTCTCGAGCTCCGCGAACCGAACCGGCGGGACGTCGTCGCGGAGCGCCGCGAGCCTCCGTTGCAGCTCGTCGCGCTCGTCCTCAGGAAGGCCGTCGAACTCGACCATCGAGATCATCTGACCGATCTTCATCGCCGCGCCACGCATCTGCCCGAGCTGATCGACGAGCTGCTGGACGAGCGCCGCGGTCCGCTCCTTCTGGGCCGCCGCCGCCCGCTCAGGCGTCCGAATCCGGTTGGCGGTCCGCATCCCCGCCCAGCGCAGGCCCTGCCCCGTCACGAGTCCGCCGACACGCGCTGTCCGGGCAAGCCGCCCCTTAGGCAGCTTGCTCGCCTCCCGGAACGAATCCTCGTCCTGCGCACCCATCGACCGAGCCTAGCGGCGGCTCGGCTTCGCAACGAAGGCAACACGCACGTACGGGACTCGCCTCCGGACGCGGCCAGGCGTCCGCCCGCACGCAGTCGGACCCCGCCGCGCTCCCGCCTAAGCAAATAGCAGCAGGCACGCTCCCGCTATCACGTGCCATGCATCTGAGGCGTGGTCCGCGCACGGGACGCGCGTCTTTGACGTCACCGGGTCGCGCGCGAGGCTCCCGTTCCTCACGGCGTCTGAGCTCTCAGCGTTGCTGACGGCGGAGGGCGACTCGACGGCATGACGCGCGGATCGCAGCCGACGCCGACGACCGAAACGTCGCTCCTCCCATCGTTCAAAGGAGGGGGCGCAGCGCCTCCGGCCCTAGTCTTGGCTCCAGCCGTCCGGGGCCGATCCATGAGCGCGACTGCACCGCGCCGCTTGGCAGCTTAGCGGCGGGCGCCCTGTAAACTCCGGCGCGGTCGAACCCTCCAGCAACCGGGGTAGCCGGGGTGGCGACGGGCTCTGACCCGCTCGGGAGATCCACAGCGATGCTCTCTTCGGGCTTGTTTTGACGGCGAGGAGCAGAGGCCGCTGAGCGATGGGTACAGGTGATCGAGGTTCGCTGGGAGAGATGCGAGCGACGATCTCCAACGAGATCGTGCGTCTCCAGGCTGAGTACTACGGCAAGGGCCCGACGAGGGCGAAGACGTACATCGTCGAGGACCTCGTCGTCGTGGTGCTGGAAGAGTCGTTCACGCGCGCGGAGAAGACGCTCGCCGAACGCGGCGAGCGCGAAGCGATCGAGCACATCCGTCGACGGTTCCAGCAGCAGATGGCCGAGGACTTCACGAGCGTCGTGGAGCAGGCGACCGGCCGCAAGGTCAGGGTGTTCCTGTCGGAGACGAACATCGACCACGACGTGTCCGTCGAGACGTTCCTGCTCGCCGACGAACGCACGGACATGACGGGGTTCGAGGATCCCTGATCACCCCCTCGCCGCCTGAATTTCGGGCGGAGCGTCCGGCCGATCGCGTGGCTCCGGGTCCTCAGGCTTCGAAGTCGGTGGCGACGATCGCGTTCGCTTTCAGGGCCTGCACGAACGCCTGCGACTGTGCGGCCATCCGCTCGGCGTCAAGGCGATCCGCGGCCTGAGTCATGGTCGTCAGTTGCCGGTCGAGCTCTTGATCGAGCAGCGCGGCCTGTTCGTTGCTGACGACGATCTCCTCCCACGCCTCGCAGTCGCCGCACCGCGTCAGGATCCACCAGCTCGCCTCGTCGGCCATTCCCCACTCCATCGGACACGTCAGTTCCGAGTGGCACAGCGGGCAGCCCAACGTGCCGGTGTTCGGTCTCGGCCATGAAACGGCGTGCACCGAGCGCCGGACTGGGCCGCGAAACCTCCCGATCGCCGTTGCAAGGGCGCGGCGAAGCGGCCCGCGTCGATCCAGCATGGCGACGCTGGAGGTGTGCTTGGCCGGCCGGATCATCGCTACTCGCTTGCTGTCGCGGGGGCGAGCGGTTCGAGCACGAAGACTTCGACGGCGAGGTCGGGGTCGATGTGGTTGTCGCTCATGAAGCCGATCACCTTGCGTCCGGTCAGTTGCTCGATCTCGCGGCTGACTTCAGCTTGCATCACGCTCTGCCAGCGTCGTCGAAGATTGAGCACGGCCGCGCCGTGGCCGGCGTCCGCGAGAGTCTGCTCGCCGTGCGTGAGGCTGTCTTGGAGGACGACGAAGACACCGTTCTCGCCGAGCGTGGTCTTCGCCTTCGTCGGGCCGCGGCCGGTCGTGCGCGCGAGCGCCTTCACGACCGTGGTGGAGATCGCGGCTGCGAGCTCGCCGTCGGGCAGCCAGCGGCCGGCGCTCATCGTCGCGCTCCGCGCGCCGGCGCCGCGTCGGTGAGCGTGTCGATGGCACGCGCTTGGTGCCGGCGCGTCGCGCGCAGCCGGTCGAGCTCGGAAGGGACAGTCGCCGTTTGGGACGTCGGCGACGGCCGTCCGTTGCTCGTAGTTTCCTCTAGTGGCCGCATCGGCCGCCTCCGAGAACCCCCCTCGCGATCCTGGCATAGCGCCATGAGCGGAGAAGTGTTCAGCGAAATGTGCGGAGGATCGCCGTCGACGCGTCCCCGACCCGGTCTCAAGACTGGCCGGGCGAGCCGCGCGCAGGCAAGGCTCCCTCTCAATCACCAACCATAGCGCGGCGCCTGTAGCGCCTCGCTTCAGCCCGAGACCGGGGACAGGCTACGTCACAGCCGGCCAGCGCTCGGGACTCTCGGCGAGCTGCGCGAGGTGGGCGTGGGCCTCGCGTCGCTGAGCGTGCCGGTCGACAAACGACCATCCGAAGAGCCAAAGCGCTGACTTGGCTTCGTCCGACAGCCGGCTCGGCTCGATGATCTCATCCTCGATGGTCGAGAACGACTTCCCCCGGCGCATTCCCGCCTCGATCGCTCCCTGCAGCTCCATGAGCGTCGTCATTGCGCACCTCATTCCATGTCCGCGTCTGCAACCGCACAGCGGAAGCGATGCGTCCATTTCGGTTACGCGCACACTTGCTGGATCTCGAACGCGAGTAAAGGCCTCGGGCGGGAAAGCCCGCCGAGGATGCGGGGGATAGTTTCGGATCGTAGCCCTGTCGCTGCCCCACAAGGAGGCTGGCGGCGGTGGCGCCGCGCGCTTGTGCTCTCGACAGCGGCGGTATCGTCTGGGGTTCAAGGGAGGCTAGGCCTCGATTCGGCTCGGTCGGCCGCAGTTCCGCCCGTGACGCGTTGAGGCTGGTTCTTCGCCCAGCACTGGAAACCCCGTTCGCTAGTCGTCGTGCACGGCTGGCCGAGCGGAGGGTCCGAGGAGGCGACGCCTCATGCAGTCACAGCAGGTGGCGGGTCCGACCAACGGGCGGCGACCGCCGTCGCCCGATCCGTTCGGTGATGGCTCCGAGCTAAAAGCGTTGCGGGCAAGGTCCCGGCGTGACGTGGTGGTGATCACCACGCTGCGTGAGGCGGTGTCGAACTTCCATAGCGCGGCGAAGGCGCTCAAGGTCGAGAACACCGAGCTGCGCGCGGACAACGAGCGCATGCGCGTTCAGCAACTCATGCGCTCACAGACCAACGGCCGCGTTGAGATCGGCGATCCCGTGGAAGTCGTCCTTCCCGCGGACACGCGGGCGCCCCGCGCCGCGCGGCGCGTCGTCGCATCGCACCTCGGCGACCTCGTCGCGCCGTCCGTCGTCGCCAGCGCCCAACTGCTTATCTCCGAGCTGGTCACCAACAGCGTGCGCCACAGCGGCGTCGCCGCGGACCAGCAGCTGACGGTGCGCGTCGACCTCGGGCAGACCTGGTGCTGCGTGCAGGTCGAGGACCCCGGCCGGGACGGTGTCATCGCACCCCGGCCCGCGGACGCTGTGCAGGGCAGCGGGATGGGTCTGAACATCGTGCAGATGCTCAGCGAGCGATGGGGTCTAGAGCGAGCTTCCGAGGGCGGCACCCGGGTCTGGGCGCAGCTGTCATGCGCGGCCCGTCGAGCGCCGGGACGGCTGAGCCATGTCCGCTGACGGTCGGCTTGCACGGCTCTGGGCGCTCCTCGACCCTGCTCTCGGCGGCGTCCCGCGTCTCCACGAGAGGAAGTGGATGCTGTCGGAAGCGCACGCACCGTCGGTGCACGTCGACAGGGGCAAAGCACCGCGGACGATGCGGCCGGCCGCCGCGGACCCGGTCAGCCGGCCTGTGAGCGAGCACGGCCCCGTTCGGCGGTGACGAGGTGCTGTGGGCCGAGGATTCGGAGGCGGATGCTCGGCTTCCCCGGCGGCCGGCGATGCGAGGCCCCGTCCCGGGAGGCGTGGTCTGGCGGTCGATCCGATGCAGGACGACCCGCACTGACGGTTGATCTGAGCTGGAAACCAATCTGGGGACCACTGACGCGCATGAATGACGCTGGCACGGCCAGCGCCGCCTCGGCGGAGAGGATCGGAACCTCCACGGCGATCAGCGGCGGCACTTGCGAAGTCACCTCCGGGGACGAGTGCCGCAGCGCGGCGATCCGCGCGGCCACCCCCAGCTGCGCGTTGATCACGCTGCCCAACACCTGCATGCTCGACGCCCGGTACAGGACACGCCGGGCGACCGTCCCACCGGCCGCCCGGATCGTCAGATGCCACGCCTCACCGCGTGAGACAAGCGCACCGATCTGCAACAGCACCCTCGCCAGGAGCACCCACCCCACTCGGCAGCCGAGAGCGCCGATGCGAGCACCGCGGCGGTCGCCAGGGAGCCAACGCCGGTGATCAGCCCGCGCCGGTGATCAGCCCGCGCCGACAGCGCCCGAAGCGGCGCGCGCCGCCGACCAGCTCACCCAGCGAGGCGCCGACTCGCGGGCGCTGCGACGGCGCGACGGGCTCGCGGAACAACCGGTGAGGCGAGTGCTACGTCCGGTAGCGGCGCCGGCTCTGGACCAGCGCGTGGTTGAGCATCGTGGCGACGTCGTCCTCGCGGGCGACGACGACGAACTTGTTCCACGCGCCTGGATGCATGACCCGTTCGCTGTAGAGCTGGGTTCGGAAGCGCTCGCTGTAGACCGTCGGCAGCTTGTCGCCGAGCCCGTACATGCGGCGTCCTCCGTCGCTCCCGCGGATGACCGCTACGAGCTCGCGCGTGTCCCCGAAGTCGTCGGCGGCGACGAACTCGACCAGCGGGTGCTGTGGCGAGCCGCCGCTGAGGAACGCGACGACGTATTTGCGGTCGCGTCCGCGGGCATTCTCACGGATCGTCTCGCCGAGTCCGATCTGTACCGCGCCTTCCCGGCGCGTCGTGCCGATGAACACGCGGTATGTCGTGTAGTCGTCGCGCCGTTTCGGCCATCGATATGACTCGCCTGCGCGCTCGCGCAGCAGGCGCCAATCCTCCGGCAGGTCCGAGGGTGCCGAGCGAGCGGGAACGCCGGCAGCCCGGTCCGTAGCGCCATCGGAGCCGACATGAACGACGATCGGATGTGCGAAGCCGGCCTCGGACAGCTGCGCCAGGAGCGGGCCGAGCTCGCGGTCCGGGACATGCTCAACGGTCACCGAGAGCGGCGACATCGTGCTTACGAGCATAACGTAGGAAAACGTAGTACGTAATTCACCGTTGATCAGAAGCTGTTAGGGTTACGGCAAGCGCTCAGACCCCCTGCCGACATCGACGAACCTGCGGGTTCCTCGACTGCCACTCACGGGCCGGGCGTACCGGAGGACTCAACCGAGACCTCCATCTGCCAGGAACGAGTACCGCATGCATGCGACCATTCGACGCTACGAGTCGATCGACCAGAGCCGCAAGGACGAGGTCCTCAAGAAGGTCGACGACAACCTCCTCCCGGTGCTGAGGGACCTCCCGGGTTTCAACGGCTACTCCGTCATCGACGCCGGTGACGGGGCCATCACGTCCGTCGGCTTCTTCGAGACCGCGGCGCAGGCCGAGGAGTCGACGCGCGTCGCCGGCAGCTGGCTGCGCGAGCAGAAGCTCGAGACGGCGCTCCCGAACGCGCCGAAGATCACGTCCGGCGACGTCCTCGTCCACGCGACGTCCGAGCTCGTCAAGGCCTGACAGCTCCGAACTGATGACTGACCGTGAAAGGAGCCGGCGATGACCTCGACGTCAAGACCCACCGAGCGCGCACGTACGGTCGGCCACGTAACGCACGCCAGCCAGGCGCGCGTCGACCGGCGGGTGCAGGACATCCTCGTCCGCGGCGCGGCGCTGGACCGAGCGCGGCGCGCAGCCCAACGCGTCAACTCAGCACAGGAGCGGGATCGATGCCGAACATCCTGGTCGTCGCAGACACCGCGGACGGAGACGCCGCGGTCTTCCTCGCGGAGCGACTGATGACGGCGCAACTGGGCAACGCCCACTTCGCCGCCCAGCTCGTCGAGCGCCTCCAGTGGGCCGGCGAGGACGCCGAGCAGGCCGAGCGCGACGCGGCGATCGGCGAGGCGCAGTAGTTCGCTAGACGGGGTACAGGAAGCTATAGACGGCGGTCGGGCCGGCCTGAGCCCACTCGGCGAGGCCATACCGGCAGGTGCTCCCGTCGTCGGCCGTCACGTCGATCGTCTTCGGCGGCCGGGCTTCCACGACGTGGGCCTTCAGGCGCCGGCCCGCCAGCGGGCCGCCCTCGAGCACTGCGATGATCGTTGGTCTCACGGCTCGGAAGTATCACCTGTCGTTCGCGTACGCGACGACGGGGGCGGCCCAACGCCGCGCGCCAGCCGGCCGCCCTTCCCTCAAACGAGGGTTGAAGTGCGCCGACGGCGTTCGCCGCACCAGGCGAGCTCGGCGTGCGGAGCCTCGAGGTGATCGACCCAAGGGCGAGTACCTGCTGCGGCGATCGACCGTGGCCATTTCAACGAGAAGCGCCGGGAGCTGCTCGAGGCGCGTAATGGAAGCGTCGAGGAAGCGCTGGACCGCAACGGTGGGCAGCAGCGGCTCGCGACGGCAGCCGACGAAACGCTCCGCTTGCAGGCCGTTCCCACAGCCAGCAACAGGGGGCAACACCCCGCGCGTTGATGGTAAGGAAGGGGTCGCCGGTTCGAGTCCGGCAGAGGGCTCTATCAAACCGCGCTACAGCGCGGTTCTCTTGTTTCAGGCGTGGCTCCGATGACCACTTCCGATCGCTTCCTACCGAGAAGGGGTCAGGTGTGGCTGCCGATCGGCGCTCCGCAGCCGTTTGCGCGATCGCCGAGCGCGTCAGCTCCCGGCCCAAGGTACCGAGGCGGTACAGGGCCGGCGTGTACGGTCGAAGCGGCGCCTCGACAAGGGGCGCCGCACACGCGTTCGGCCGCATCCCGTCCCTGCTTACTTCCAACGCGAAGGACCGCGCCGGTACTCGCGTGTCGATCGGCGCGGGCACGGCTGAGCTATCGCTGCGCGAACCGGCGGTCGAGGATCGCGGGAAAGTCGTTCCAGTCCGCTTGGTTGGGTCGAAGCTCGAGCCAGCGCTCGATGCCGCCGGTGATCAGTGTGAATTCGCTGTGGTCGACACCGT
This sequence comes from uncultured Solirubrobacteraceae bacterium, assembly GCA_963803335.1. GTDB lineage: Bacteria > Actinomycetota > Thermoleophilia > Solirubrobacterales > Solirubrobacteraceae > DASSUW01. The sequence goes on from CAWDME010000001.1 coordinate 175,816, forward strand.
AGACGAGGATGATTCCGGCATGCGCGCGTTGTGCGGCGGCCCAGTCGCGCAGGATCCGCGGAAAGTCGGCGACGTTGTGCGTGACGAGGATTCGCTGCTCGCTTGTGGCGAGCGCGAGCACGTCGTCGTCATCGAGACCCTCGAGCGCGGGCTCCTGATCGAGCGCGCGGACGTCGTGGCCGTTGCCCTCGAGCCGGCGTCCGACGTTAGGCCCGGAGACGTGGGCGTCAAGCAGCAGTCGCACCGAGCGGGCCTACTCGGCGGACTGCAGCAGCGGGTAGAGGCGCCGCAGTTCGTCCAGCGGGCGCCGGTTGTCCTCGGCGAAGGCCGCGATCTCGTCGGCGAAGCGGTCGCCGTACGCGCGCGCGATGCGCAGGTGGCGCTCGTCGACCAACGGGTGCGCCGCGCGCAGCTGCCGCTCATCGCCTGCGTAGGAGTGCAGCAGTTCGAGGATTTCCCAGACGTCGAGACCGGTCCCGATCACCCACGCGCGCCGCGGTGTGCCGCGGAACGCCACGCCGGGGAACAGGCGCGTCTTGGCCGCCTCCTCAGCGAGTTCCTCGACCACGACGCTGCGCGACCGGCCCGAGCGCCGCGTCTCGTCGCGCACGAGTAGGTCAGCATGTTCGCTCAGACGAATCGAAAACGGCTGCGACTTCGGCACACCAGCCATGAGCTACATCGTAGTAGATGTAGCGAATCGCCGGCGGTGCGTATAGGCGGTTTCAGTCCTCGTAGATCCGACCGACGGATCGGAGGCCGTGGTCGGCGAGCCAGCGGCGAGCACGCCCGCGTTGGCGTTCGTCGGCGAACAGGCGGAAGCCGGTCAGCTCGTCCGGATGCTCGGCCAGTGCGTCGCGGAAGGCTCGGCGGTCTGCGGCTGATCAAGGCGCGCAAGATCGCCAGGCCCTCTATCTGAAGGCGCTCGGGTTCCGCTACCACGAGATTGCCGCACTGCTCAGCATCACGTACACCGCGGTCAACCGGCGGATCACCGAGGGTCGCCGCCGCCTGCGCGAGCTCGAACGGCTCACGAAGCCTCTCCAGCGCAGCAGGCGCTGGACTGGCACGACGCTGTGCTTCAGCGTGTATTCGCGGCCGCGCCGCGAGTCGAACCTCAGGAGGGTAACGCGCGTTTCGCGCCAGCTCGAACCCCACCCCGCGCACGATTCTTGCGCTCCCCGTAGTCCCGCCACGCATCGGTCACGTCCCGGCCGCGAATCCGGGAAGCTCGCCGTGCGTCTCCCAGAACTCCTGTACTTCCGCAGGCGACGCGACGTCCGCGCTGTAAGCGTTCACATGCTCGATGGCATAGATCGCGTCAATGCTCGCGAGTGCGGCGTTGAGCGCGTGTTCGACGCCTGAAGCCGCGCCGTCGGTTCCGTCGAGGATTTGCCACGCACCTGCAAGGCACCGCTTCGCCTCGACGAGCGCAGTTACGGTCTCTTGCCACTCTTCGTTCTCCATCGCCTCGGTCTCCTCTGCGCGTCCCGACGTACCAGCGGGTCGGCGGCGCTCGATCGCTTTCTTGGCTCAGTGAGGCCGAATGAGCGTATAGGCGCGCCGCTTCGCTGCGGGCGAGGCGCTGGTAGGTCTGGGCCTCCGGGCCTAGTGTGTCGCG
>CAWDME010000002.1:0-6707 GCA_963803335.1 uncultured Solirubrobacteraceae bacterium
TCCCGTCGCTCCCGCTCCGCAGGGCACCGCAATGCGCCGCATTTGCCCGCACGGGTCGCGCGTAAAGGACGCCCCGGTCGGTCCCGCGCCCGTCCGCCGTCACCTTTTAGGTCGGCCGCGTTTGATGTCGATCGTGCGCGGCACGCCCAATGAGTGTGGCGAGTGAGGACCTCGCGGGCTGGGCGCGCCGCGCGGTGCGAGCGTGGTGCTCGCAGCGAGCGGCACATGCGCGAGAGGGCTGAGCGGCCTCGGTCTGGTGCGGCCCTAGTAGTCGCCCCCCGGCTACTCGCCCACCCCGATCGCCGCAACCGGCCGGGAGCGCAGCGCGCGGCGCGTCGGCAGGGCCAGCGCCACCAACGCCAGCAGCGCTGAGCCGCCGAGGATCGCTGCAAGCGGGGCGGCCGGGACGTATGGACGGAGGCTGCCCGTCAACGCGTGGCTGAGCGGCAGCAGCGCCACGGCGGTGATGGCCAGACCGAGGCCCAGGCCGATCGCGATGATCAATGCGGCCTCCCAGCGCGCCATCGACCGCACCTGGCGATGTGTGGCGCCGACGAGCCGTAGGAGCCCGAGCTCCCGCCCGCGCCGAAGCGCGATCATCGCAAGGGTGTTCAGCACCGCGATCGACGTGAAGGCGAAGATCATGGCGACGAACACTGGACCCAGCCAGCGGTTGAGCTCTCGGTCCGCGTCGCTCGCGGTGGCCAGCGACGCACGGTCGCCCACGCGGAGTCCGGGATACCGCCGAGCCAGCGTCCGCAGCCGGCCCGAGACGGCCGCCGGGTGGTTGGCCCGCACGAGGATCGTCCCGAGCAGCGGGCTGGTTTGGTGGCCGGCGGCGAGCTCAGGCGCGAGCAACGCGTCGCCGAAGCCCAGTTCACGCGAGTAGATCGCCACGACGGTGGCTCGGGTGCGCGACCCGTCGCCGAGCGTGACCGCGACGCGGTCGCCGACCTTGGCGTGGGCGGCGTCGGCGCGATGGCGGCCGAGCGCGATCGCGTCGCCCTGGAGTGCCGTCAGCGAGCCGTCGGTGACGCCGACGTCGAGCCCGCCGCCCCGCCGACCCTCGAGGATCTGTGCGGGAATGACGTCATCGGAAACCCCGAGACTCGGGCCGAGCGTCGTGGGCGTCAGCGCCACTGCCGAGCGCACTCCGGGCGTCGCGCGCACGTCGGACAGCGCGGCGCGCGGAAGCCCCGGACCGCCGCTCGTGATGGCGAGCTCACCCGACAGGCCCGCGTGCCGCTCCTGCGACACCGCATGGTCGATGGTCGTGCTGCTGAACAGCAGGGTGCAGCTCATGGCGACCGAGAGCACCAGCGGCGTGGTGGCCGAGGAGAAGCGTCGTGTGGCGGCGCCGAGGTTCGCGGACGCGAGGAACCCGCCGACGGGCGCGAGCGCCGCGAGCGGCGGGCCGACGAGCTTGGCGCCGAGGCGGGCGACGATCGGTCCCAGGAAGCCGACCGCCAGCACGAGCATGATCGCCGTCATCTCCGACGTCGCCGCGGCCGTCTCGGGGACGTGGGTGGTGGTGGAGACCGCGAACAGCGGCACGGCGCCGGCGAGCGCGAGCAGCCCGCCGATCAGGCGGCCGGGTCCCAGCAGCCGCGGCTCGACCGCGGCGTCGCTGAGGGCGAGCGTCGGCCGCACGCGGGCGGCGCGCCGTCCGGCGGCCAGCACGGCGAGCAGCGCGATCGCAACTCCGGCGGCGACGGCGCACGCGGCCGGGATCCAGTCGGCGTCGACGGCGAAGCTCGCAGGGACGATGCCGTGGCGCACGAGCGCGTGCCCGAGCTCGTCGCCCAGCAGCATGCCGGGCCAGACGCCGAGCGCCGAGCCGACGAGGCCGATGAGCGCCGCCTCCCATCCGATCATGCGGCGAATCTGGCGCGGCGTCGCGGCGACCGCCCGCAGCAGCGCGATCTCGCGCTCGCGCTGTTGGATCGACAGCCCCATGGTGCTGGTGACGACGAACAGCGCGATGAACAGGGCGAGCCCGGCGAACGCCGCCGTGACGGGGATCAACGTGATCCGTGCCTGCTGGAGCTCGGGATGCTCGGCCTTGCCGCGTGCGGCGCCGGTGAGCACCTGCGCGCCGCCGGCGACGGCGCGCAGGCGCGAGGGGTCGAAGCCCGCACCGGCGAGCACGCCGATCGCGTCGACGCGCCCCGGATGGCCGCCCAGCCGCTCCGCCTCGGCGTCGGTCAGGAAGATCGCCGTCTGCTGCGACACGGGGATATCCCCGCCCACCCGAGCGACGCCGACGACCGTCACCTTGCGAACGGGCTCGGTGGAGGCGAGCGACAGCCGGGCGCCGAGCGCGGCCCGGTAGCCGGCGACGACCTCGCCGGGTCGCGCGGGCGCACGCCCGGCGCTCAGCACGTACGGGGTCAGCGGCGCGCTGCCCCATCCGTGGGCGACGGCTTCCCGGTCGCCCAGGCGGACCGGCACAGACACGTCGCCGATCGCGGCCCGGACGCCGGGCACGGCCGCCAGCCGGGAGGTGAGCCCAGAGCTCACGCGGGCGCGTTCGCTGAGCGGCACATCGTGGTCGGGCCCGACGATCTGCTGGCCCGTCACGACAGCAGCCGAGCCCGCGTAGCGTTCGACGGGGGGATGGCCGCGCAGCACGGATTCGAGCTGCATGCCCCAGGCGGTGGTGAGCACGGACGCGGCGATCAGCGCGACGAGCGCGCCGGTGAAGGTGCCGAGGCGGCCGCGGCTGCTGAGGAGCGCGAGACGAAGCATGGTTCAGTCCCCCAGGTGCGCGAGCTGTTCGGCGACTTCGTCGGCGCTCGGAGCGTCGAGCGTGCCGGCCAGCCGGCCATCGGCGAGCAGGATGACGGAGTCCGCGTGCGCCGCGGCTACGGGGTCATGGGTGACCATCACGACCGTATGGCCGTCGGCGTCGACGACCTCGCGCAGGAGGGCGAGCACGTCACGCCCGGTGCGCGTGTCGAGCGCTCCGGTCGGCTCGTCGGCGAACACGACCTCGGGGTTGGTGACGAGCGCGCGCGCGATCGCGACCCGCTGCTGCTGGCCGCCGGAGAGCTGAGACGGCCGGTGGTGCAGGCGGTTCTCGAGCCCGACCCGCGCCGCGACGTCGCGCACGGTCGAGCGCTTCACGCGGCGGCCGTCCAAGCGCATCGGGAGGGCGATGTTCTGCGCGACCGTGAGTGACGGCAGCAGGTTGAACGCCTGGAACACGAACCCGATCCGCTCGCGCCGCAGGATGGTCAGGCGCCGCTCGCTGAGCCGCTCCAGGTCGGCGTCGCCGAGCGTGACGGTGCCGGACGTCGGCCGGTCGAGCCCCGCCGCGACGTTGAGGAACGTGCTCTTGCCGGAGCCCGAAGGGCCCATGATGGCCGTGAATGAACCGCGTGGGAGCGCGACGCTGACGCCGTCGAGGGCCACGACGGCGCCATCGCCCTTGCCGTGGACCTTGCGGACATCCCGCAGCCCCACCGCGGGAGCGAGCACGGCGGCTCCGGAAGGGCGAAGAGTTGACTTGATCATGGTGCTGGACTGTCGCGACGGTGCGGCGGCCCTCCCACCGGGGTTGCCCGCGTTCTCGTATCCGCGCGCTGGTGCCGCGAGGGGCGGCCAGCCGTACCGTGCGCGGCTCCACGCCCTCGGTTAGAGTCGGCTTTACCGGATGATCCGCTTGATCCCCTGGGCTGTCGGAGCGAGCGAGCTGGTGGCCAGTCCCCCCGCGCGCGCCCGGGTCGACGGGCTCGGCCGGTTGACGGCTCCCACGCGCAGCCCGTGGTTCTGGCTGGTCCTGTGGATTGCGACCGCCGCCGCGGGTTTCGTCGCCCAGATCCCCGCGCTGATGGGCGGCGGGCCGCCGGTGCCGGTGAACGAGGTGTTCCACAACCTTTCCGGCGTCTCTTTCGCGGCGTGCGGCCTCATCGCGTGGCGCAGGCGCCCTGACAGTGCGGTCGGCCCCATGCTGACGGTCACGGGATTCGGCGTCCTGCTGTCCGCGATCCTGGGGCAGTTCGACTCGCCGCTCGCGTTCACGCTGACCCTGCTGTTCGGCGAGCTGTGGATCGCGCTCTACGCGGCGCTGATCCTGAGCTTCGTGACCGGTGGCCGGCTCACGACGAGGATCGACGTGGTCCTCGTCGACGCGTTCATCTTCGGGCTGTTCGTCCTGCAGTTCGCCGTGCAGCTCTTCCTGCCGGACGAGCGCAACCTGCTGCTCGTTTGGCCCGACGCCGGCATCGCGGACGCGCTCACCAAGATCCAGTGGGGCTTCCTGGCCATCGCGGCGCTCGGCGTCGCGGCCGTGACCGCCCACCGCTGGCGAATGGCGTCGCGTCCACGCCGCCGCGCACTCCTCCCGAGTCTCGGCGGCAGCCTGTCCGCGGTGTTGTATGCCGCGAACCTCACGACCCTCATCGCGGGCTCGCCGTCGGCGCTGCTCATGTCCTTCTTGAACGCAGCCCTGCTCACGGTACCGGCCGCGTTGCTCTGGGGCCTGCTGCGCTCGCGGCTCGCGCGCAGCGGGCTCGCGGACCACTTCCGCGAGCTCGGCTCGCTGCGGGGCGTGCGGCTGGAGGCGGGGCTGGCCGGGGTGCTTGGCGATCCCGGGTTGGTGCTGGCGTACCGGGTGCCGGGCGAGCACTCCTACATGGACGGGCGCGGACACGTAGTCGCGCTGCCCGCCCCCGGTGGAGTCTGTGCGGCGGCGCCCGTCGAGCGCGACGGCCGCGAGCTGGCGATGCTGGTCTACGACGCGTCGCTCGAGGACGATCCCGAGCTCGTGGCCGCAGTGGCCGCCGCCGCCGCGATCGCGCTCGATGACGCGCGAATGCGGGCCGAGTCCGATGATCGGCTCGCGGAGCTGCGGGCCTCGCGCGAGCGCATCGTGGCGGCCGGCGATGCCGAACGGCGGCGGCTGGAGCGCAACCTCCACGATGGCGCACAGCAGCGGCTTGTCTCCGTCGCGCTCCAGCTGCGGATGGTCCAGAGCCGCATCGACACGGACCCGGCCCTCGCGAAGCGGCTCGTGACGTCGGCCAGCGACCAGCTCTCGAAGTCGCTCGAGGAGCTGCGGGAGCTCGCGCGCGGGATCCACCCCTCGGTGCTCAACCACGGACTGAAGGCCGCGCTCGACTCGCTGGCCTCGCGCTCGGGCGTGCCGACGGCGGTGTCCTTCCAGGCCCCGGAGCGCCTGCCCGAGCCGGTGGAGCTTGCCGCCTACTTCGTGGCCTGCGAGGCGCTGGCCAACGTCGCAAAGTACGCGCACGCGACCAAGGCGAAGGTGCGGGTCTCGCGCCGCAACGGCATGGCCGTCATCGAGATCAGAGACGACGGTGTCGGCGGCGCCGACGAGACGGCCGGCACCGGCCTCCAAGGGCTGGCCGACCGGGTCGCCGCACTCGACGGCACGCTGCGCATCCTCAGTCCCCCGGGGGCGGGGACCGTGATCACGGCGGACCTGCCGTGCGCGTCGTGATCGCGGACGACAGCCCGCTGTTGCGCGAGGGCATCGCGTCGTACGTACGCAGCGAGGGCATCGACGTCGTCGCGGAGGCGGCGAACGCCGACGAGCTGCTGGCGGCAGTCGACGAGCACCTGCCCGATGTGGCCATCGTGGACATCCGGATGCCGCCGACCCAGACCGACGAGGGCATCCAGGCCGCGCACGAGATCCGCCGTCGCCATCCGGAGATGGGTGTCGTGCTCCTTTCCCACCACGTGGAGGTCGGCGTCGCCACCCAGCTACTCGCCGAGGCGCCGCGGTGCCTCGGCTACCTGCTCAAAGACCGCGTAAGCGACCCGGCAGACTTCGCCGGCTCGCTGCGACGCGTGGCCGGGGGCGGCACCGCCCTCGATCCCGAGGTGGTCTCGGGGCTGCTGGCCGATCCTGGAGAGGACGGCACGCTGCGATCGCTGTCTCCGCGCGAGTGCGAGGTGCTCGAGCTGGTCGCCGAAGGCCGCTCGAACAAGGCGATCGCCGAGCGCCTGGTCATCACGCAGGCCGCCGTGCAGAAGCACGTGAGCACGATCTTCAACAAGCTGGGCCTCCCGGCGGGCGAGGACGACGACCGGCGCATCCTCGCGGTGCTCGCCTACGTGCGGCCCGAGATCTGACTGTCTCAGCCGCGCGCGAGGGCTTGGTCGAAGAAGGCCGGCACAAACACGTTGCCTCTCACGCGAGCGAAGACCCGCGCTTCCAATTCGTGCTCGACGTGCCGAGCGGCCGAGAGGCCGGCCGGCGCTGGCCGGTCCGCCGCCGACCGAAGTCTTCCCGCACCGCCGCGCCGCCGGTGTCGGACTCACATGTTCGTCCGGGTTTGCCATCGCGCGCTCCAGCACTAGGCGGAGCCGGATTCGGTTGCGCGATTCACCCGCGGGACGGCTTAACGACCGGCGCGTCAACTTGCGCGTCGCCAAGATTGGAGACGAACGTAGTGGTCGACATGCTCAAGTTCTGGTCGGTCCGCAACTTCTGCCGCAGCGCACTCACGGTATCCAGCGAGCTCGTGCACGAGCCACCCAAGTCGAGCTCGTCCATCTGACCCAGTGGGATTGTGTCCGCCATGCCACCATTCGCGTCCGCAGCGGAGTCATGCGGCCGGATGCGGAGCGTAAAAAGGTGACGGAGAAGTGACGCTCGCGACGCAGAAACCACGGATTTACAGGCACTTCGCACTGGCGACCTCCGCTCTGTCACGCCGGAGGTCGCGGGTTCGAGT
>CAWDME010000003.1:0-128479 GCA_963803335.1 uncultured Solirubrobacteraceae bacterium
AGCAGACCCGTCGGCATAGCTTGTCCATGGTGGGCCGTGCTACCCGGCCGGCGGCACGGCAAGCGGGGCGCCGCTCCCCAACGGCGCCCCGCTGCGTGACCCCTGCTTGGTCTACTGCCCCGCCGGAGCCGGGGCAGCCGTGCCGCCGGAGGCGGCGGCGTCGGCCGTGGCCGACGAGTCGGGCGCGGCGGCCGCCGCCGGGGCCGGCGCGCTCGCCGAGGCGTCAGCGGCCGGCGCCGGGGCGGGCGCCTGCGTAGCCGGCACCGACGGTTCGGCCGTCGGCGCCGGGGCTTGGACGGCCGGCGCTGCGGGAGCCGGTGCGGGTGCCGCGGGCGCCGTCTCCGCCCCGGCCTGAACCGCGGCGTCGGCCGCGGGCTGAGGCGCGGGCTGGGCCGGCTGAGGCGCGGTCGGCGCCGGCTGAGGCGCGGTCTGCGCCGGCTGCGGGGCGGTCTCGGTCGCAGGCTGCGTCGGCGCGGTCGCCGCGGGAGCCGTCTCGGCCGCAGGCTGCGTCGGCGCGGTCCCCGTCGGCGCGGTCTGAGCCGGCGCGATCTCCGCGCCCGCCTGGCCGGTGGTCTCCGCTGCGGGCTGAGCCGCCGTCGCGGCGGGCTGCGTGCTCGCCGGCGTCGCCGTGGTGCCGCCGGTTGCCTCGCCGAACAGCGCGGCCTCGTCGGCCGCCGACGGGCCACCCGTGCCGCCCTCGCCCGCGGGCAGCGGTGACTTGTTGGCCGTCGTCGCCTGGCCTTGCACCGTCTTCGCGCCGGTCAGGTACGGCGCCGGGTCGGTGGCCTTGCCGTCGAGCCGGACCTCGAAGTGCACGTGCGGCCCGGTGCAGTTGCCGGTGCAGCCGACCTCGCCGATCTTCTGCCCGGCCTTGACGTAGTCGTTGACCGCGACGTCCCGCTCGGAGAGGTGGGCGTAGCACGTGGTGGTCGCCCCGGCGTGCTGGATGCAGACCATCTCGCCGTAGCCGCTCTCCGTGCCGGAGATGCTCACCGTGCCGCAGTTGGCGGCCCGGACGGTGGTGCCGGTGGGCGCCGCGATGTCCTCGCCGCTGTGGATGTGATCGCCGCGGTCGTCGCCGTACGGGCTCGTCTCCGTGCCGTTGCTGACCGGCGTGACGATGCGGCCGTCGGACGTGCAGCCGCCGCTGCCCGACGTCGAGACCGGCGTCGACTGAACCGGAGCCGGGGCCGGCGCCGGCTCGGAGCCGTTGGACGGCGACGAGCTCTCGACCTCACCACGCAGCTGCACGCGGTCGCCGAGGTCCGGGCCGCCCGTCGGCGCCGAAGCCGGCTGCGTGCCCGCCGACGCCATAACGGTGTGGCCCGAGGACGACGACGACTCGCCGAAGTACTTCACCTGCACCCGGAACAGCTCCGCCCACGTGCGGGTGTCGACGATGCCGGTCGCGCCCAGACCGTGCGCGATCTGGAACTGCTTCACCGCGCCCTCGGTCTGCGGGCCGAAGATGCCGTCCTCGATGACCCTCAGCTGCGCCTGGACGGCGGCCACGGCCTCGCCCGTGTCGCCGTACGACAACAGGTCCGTCGGCGTCTGGTGCGGCGCCGCCGCGCGTGCGGCGACCTCGGCCTTGCTCACGCCGGGATGCGACGAGGCCGCCGAAGCGGCCAGCGGCGCCGCGACGGGCGTGGCGAGGATGGCGGCCCCCGCCGCCAGCGTCGCGCCCTTCTGGCGCGGTGTGTTGCGCCGCGCACGGCGAGCGCGTTCCCGCCGCCGGTGCGACCGCGTCAGCGACCGCTCCCACAGCACGGCGGAGCCGAGATCACGTTCTGATCTCGGGTACGGATCCAGCTCGGATGGACGTGAGTCCACGCTTGGTGCTCCCTTCCTTCTCTTCCGCCTCCGAGGTGAGCTGACGGGCTCGCGCGGAGAAGTCGCGCTACATCACCCTCCAGGTGACGATTCGCCCCTGCGGTCTACCGAGCCGCTTTGGGTCCCCCGGCCCGCGCCCCTGGGGGCACGGGTTCGGCCTTGCGGGACATAAGAATGCACGATCGACCCGACAGTTGCGGTCATGGGTGCAGCCGGACGCGCGTGACGACCGGCTCGCCACGGGCTCCGCGCGTGGTCACCGAGACCGCCGCACGGACCGTGGCGCCGTGCTTGAGCCGCTTCCGGCCGGCCTTGCTCAGCGGCACCGTCACGCCCCCCGCCTTTACGCCCTGGTCGAGCGAGAACGTCTCGCGGCCGAGGAGCTTGCCGTCCGCCTTCACCCGCACCGTCCCCGAGTACGCCCGCGGCTCGACACCCCGCCGCTCGAGCGCGACTGCGAGCGATCCGTGCTTCACCGACGCGCGGCGGGCACGTACGGAGCACGGATCAACGCCGTCGCCATCCGGACGCACGACGTTCCCCGCCCGCAGCCTGCGCTCGAGCAGCTTGGGCTTCGCGGCCATGATGCCATCGACGCACATGCTCAGGAGCCGGTTGTAGACGCGCGCGTTCTCCTCGTCGTTGCTCAGCCAGACGTGCACCGCGTAGCCCGCGCGATGCGAGCGCAGCACCGAGTCCGGGGTCGTCACCGTGAGCGACTGGCCGCCGAACTGGTAAGTGATCGGGATTTGCAGCGCCACCACGCCGTCGCCCGGCGACGTGCCCCCAAGCAGGAAGCCGGCGATTCCGTTGACGCCCGGCGCGACGTCGACCTGCGGAACCTGCGCGTGGAAGCGGTCGACGGCGTCCTGGTTGAAGGAGACGACGATCAGGTCGCGGCGCTTCGTGTGCTTGAGCATCGTGGCCAGCAGGTCGGCGTTGTGCAGGAACGCCGCTTCGGCGTCGTCGCGCCCCTTGATCTCGATGTTGATCGGGGTGTGCGGGAACGCGTGCAGCACCTCGGCGAGCGTCGGGACCCGGAAGTCGTTGCGCGTGAAGCCCTTCGGCGGCTTGCGCGCGCCCGTGCGGATCCCTCGGAACGGGTAGCGCTTGGCCGGCAGCCCCGCCACCGCGTTGCGGCCGGGCACGAAGTTGTAGGCGGCGTCGAGCTGCCGCACCTGCGCGAGCGTGAGGTCGGTGAGGTAGCCCGTGCCGTTGGTCGTGCGGTCGACCTGCCAGTCGTGCATGACGACGAGCTGGTCGTCCTTCGTGGCGCTGACGTCGAGCTCGAGCATGTCCGCGCCGAGCGCGAGCGCCTTGCGGAACGAGTACATCGTGTTCGACGGGAACTCGGCCTCGCCGCCCTGATGGGCCATGTTCATCACCCCGTCGCCGAGCCACCGGTTGGCGGCGGCGGCGGGGGCCGCGAGGAGAAGCGTCAGGGATGCGACGAGCAGGAGGAGGCGCACGGCGCGGGACTTTAGTCAGGCCCACCCCTGCCGAACGTCCTGGGGGTATGCGCCTCGCCGCGTTGATCGCTTCTGCCGCCACCCTGCTCGCCGCCGCGCCCGCGCAGGCGGCGACGCTGAACATCAGCGCTGACGCGGGCCAGGCCAACCGCATCACGGTCAGCGGCACCGTCGCCGCCGTCACGGTCGCGGACGCCGGCACGACGTTGATCGCGAACGCCCCGGCGAGCGACCTCGTGATCGACCTCGGCGACGGTGACGACACGCTCACGATCACCGCGCCCGTCCCCGTCACCGTGATCGACGGACCGGGCGACGACCGCGTCGTCGGCGGCTCGGGCGCCGACACCTTCATCGCCTCCTCGGGGGCGGACACGTACTTCGGCGGCGGCGGGCAGGACCTCGTGTCCTACGCCGGCCGCGGCGGCGCCGTCAGCGCCGACAACGACAACGTGGCCGACGACGGCGCGGCCGGCGAGGCCGACAACGTCCGCAGCGACGTCGAGCGGTTGACCGGCGGGGCCGGCAACGACGTCCTCGGCGGCAGCAGCGCCGCCAACGTCCTGACCGGCGGCGCCGGCGACGACCAGTTGCACGGCAACAGCGGCAACGACACGCTCGACGGCGGCTCCGGCACCGACGTGCTCGACGGCGGCAGCGGGTCCGACACGGCCGACTTCCGCTCCCGGACGGGAGCGCTGACGATCGACCTCGCGAGCTACACCTCGGTCGAGAACGCGCTGGGCGGCAGCGGCGACGACCGGCTCGTCGGCACGGCCGGCGCCAATCGACTCGACGGCGGCCCCGGCACCGACGTGCTCGACGGCGGCAGCGGCGCCGACGTGCTGACCGGCGGCGCCGGCTTCGACACGGCCGACTACCGCGCCCGCACGGCAAGCGTCGTCGCCGACATCGACGGCGCCGCCGACGACGGCGAGAGCGGCGAGCACGACCGCGTCGGCGTCGACATCGAGGGCCTGCTCGGCGGCAGCGGCGCCGACGGGCTCACCGGCAACGGCGGCGCGAACCGGATCGCCGGCGGACCCGGCGACGACACGCTCGCCGGCGGCGCGGGCGACGACGCGCTCTCCGGCGACGTCGGCAACGACACGCTGATCGGCGAGGCCGGCAACGACGTGCTGTCCGGCGCGCTCGGCAACGACACGCGCGCGGGCAGCGACGGCAGTGACACGCTCGACGGCGGGGCCGGGGCCGACGCGCTGGCCGGCGATACCGGCCAGGACCGGCTGTTCGGCGCGACCGAGGCGGACGCGCTCGACGGCGGTCCGGGTGACGACGCGCTCGACGGCGGCGCGGGCGGCGACGAGATCGCCGGCGGCGACGGCTGGGACACCGTCGACTACTCCGCGCGGCGCGACGCGCTCACGATCGACCTCGACGACCGCAAGGACGACGGCGCCCGCGGTGAGCTCGACAACGTGCACGCGACGGTGGAGGTCGTCGTCGGCGGCGCGGCCGCCGACCGCCTCACCGGCGACGGCGCCGAGAACTACCTGTACGGCAACGGCGGCGCCGACCGCCTCGACGGCCGCGGCGGCAACGACCGGCTCTTCGGCGGCGCCGGCAACGACACGATCACCGGCGGCTCCGGAGCCGACGAGCTCAACGGCAGCTCTGGCCGCGACACGCTCAAGGCGCGCGACTCGCGCCGCGAGGCCGTGCGCTGCGGCAGCGGCCGCGACCGCGTGACCAGCGACAGCGTGGACATGCGCTTCCGCTGCGAGCGCCGGCGGCGTCGCTAGTTGAGCGACGGGTCGAGCGGCATCGTCGAGAGCAGCGCGTAGCGGCGCCCCTTGCGCCGCAGGACCGTCGCCCACAGCCCCTGCGCGTCGTCGCTGAAGATCTCCTCGCGCAGCGGCGGCTCCACGATCCAGGCCTCCTCCTCCAGCTCGCCCTCGAGCTGGCCCGGCCCCCAGCCGGCGTGGCCGGCGAACACGCGCGCCCGGCGAATCGCGCCTTCAAGCGCCTCCGGGTCGTCGGCGTCGGTGCCGATGAAGCCGAGGTCGTCCTCGACCAGCGCGCCCGCCACGTCGGGGCGGTCGAACTCGGCCAGCACGATCACCGCCGTCTCCGCCACCGGGCCGCCGACGTAGACCTGCTCCTCGTCACCGGTCAGCCACGCGAGGTCCGGCACCGCCTCGATCACCGTCGAGGCCGCCGGGCGGTTGAGCACGAGCCCCATCGCGCCCTCGTCGGTGTGCTCGGCGATCAGCACGACGGTACGCACGAAGTTGGGGTCCAGCAGCGTGGGCGAGGCGAGGAGCAGCTTTCCTCGCAGCGACTCTGCCATGGCCTTATTGTGATCACATGCGCGTCCGCGTCCGCCTCGGCGCTGGACTCAACCGCTTCGCGGACGCTCCCTTGCTGTCGATCGACCTCGCCGAAGGCGCCAGCGTGGACGACCTGCTCGAGGCCCTCGGGACCGAGCAGCCCGCCCTCGCCGGCGCCCTGCACTCGGCGCTGCCGGTGGTCGCCGGCACGCACGTCGAGCGCGACCAGCGGCTGCATGCGGGAGACGAGGTCGCACTGTTGATCCCTGTCGCCGGAGGAGCGTGAGCATCGTGGCCACCATCGAGACCCGCCAGGCCCGCCAGACCGTGTTCGTCGACACGTTCACGGACGGCCTGCTCGGCCCGGACGTGCCGATGGCCGGCCCGGTCGCCGACGGCGGTCACATCGTCGTCAACACGAGCCCCGGCTGCTGGGGGCCGATGATCACGCCGGCGATCCGCGGCGGTCACGAGGTGTGCACCCCGGTCGCCGTCGAGGGCGCGCAGGTCGGCGACGCGATCGCCATCCACATCCGCGACATCGAGGTCACCTCGCTCGCCACGGCGTCCGGCAACGACCAGACGATGGAGGGCCGCTTCAACGGCGACCCGTACGTGGCGGCGGTGTGCGCGGAGTGCGGCACCGAGTGGCCCGAGACGCGGGTGGAGGGGATCGGCGAGACCGCCGTTCGCTGCGCCAACTGCGGCGCCGACGCCACGCCGTTCACGTTCACCAACGGCTACACGATCGCCTTCGACCCGACGCACACGGTCGGCGTCACCGTCAGCCGCGAGGCGGCGGAGGGCTTCGCGCACGACGCCGCGCGGATGGCCGCGCTGCCCGACAACTCGCGCCAGAACCCGATTCTGCTGTTCGCGCCGCACGACATCGTCGGCATGGCTGCGCGGCTGCGGCCGTTCATGGGCCAGCTCGGCACGTCGCCGTCGATCACGATCCCCGACTCGCACAACGCCGGCGACTTCGGCTCGTTCCTGGTCGGCGCGCCGCACAAGTTCGCGCTCACGCCCGCCGAGCTGACGCAGCACAAGACCGACGGGCACATGGACATCGATGCCGTGCGGCCGGGCGCGATCCTCGTCTGCCCGGTCAAGGTCGACGGCGGCGGCGTCTACCTCGGCGACATGCACGCTCTCCAGGGCGACGGCGAGATCGCCGGCCACACGTGCGACGTCTCCGGCACGGTCACGCTCGAGGTCGAAGTGATCAAGGGCCTCGGCATCGACGGGCCGCTGCTGTTCCCGGTGCCCGAGGACCTGCCGTTCCTCGCCCGTCCGCTCAGCGAGGAGGAGCGCATGCGCGCGCTCGCGCTCGCTCGCCGCCACGGCGTGAGCGAGCTCGAGGAGACGCTGCCGATCTCCGTGGTTGGCACCGGTCCCGACCTCAACTCGGCGACCGACAACGGGCTGGCGCGCGCCGGCGAGCTGCTCGGCATGACCGTGCCGGAGGTCAAGAACCGCGCGACGGTCACGGGCGCGATCGAGATCGGCCGCCACCCGGGCGTCGTGCAGGTCACGTTCCGGGCGCCGGTCGACCGGCTCGAGGCGCGCGGGCTGCTGTCCTACGCCCGCGAGCCCTACGCCGGATAGGTTTCGCTCCATGTGGAGGAGGATTGCCCCGGCCGCGGTGGCGGCCCTACTGATGATGCCCGCCGCCGCCCAGGCGAGCGTGACGCAGGCCGAGACGGTGCTGTTCCCCGGCAACTCGGGCTTCGTGCCCACGGCCGGCGTGAACCCGCACCTCGCCGACCAGGCGTCGCTGTACCAGTCGTTCGCCTTCAAGCCCGCCGGCTTCGACCTGCCGGGCACGACCGAGACGCCGTTCCCGGGCGTGACGATCACGCGCGACACGTACGGCGTCCCCAACGTCCACGCGAGCAACGACCGTGACCTGTGGAAGGGCGTCGGCTACGCCGTGGCGCAGGACCGCCTCGTGCAGCTCGAGCTGTTCCGGCGCGCGACGGAGGGCCACCTCGCCGAGGTCCCGACGCTCGAGGACCGGCTGCCCGACGACATCGTCGCGCGGCGCGACTACTACACGATCCCTGAGCTGAAGCGGATGGTGAAGAGCCTGCCGGCCTCGCTGCGCGCGCGCTTCGCCGCCTACGCCGAGGGCGTCAACGCGTGGCTCGCCGCCGTCGCCGCCGATCCCACGAAGCGCCCGCTCGAGCTCGTGTTCCTGAACCTGACGCCGGCGCCGTGGCGGGCGGTCGACTCGGCCGCGATCGGCGTGCAGCTCGCGCGCACGATCCCGAGCGGCGACGGCAACGAGCTGCAGAACTTCAAGGCGCTGCGCAAGCTCGGCGCCAAGCGCTTCAACAGCCTGCTGCCGCTCCGGCGCAAGGGCACGGTGGCGACGATCCCGGCCTCGGCCGGCCGCTTCCCCTCGACGCCGGGCCGCACGCGCAAGGACGAGCGGATCGGCTTCAAGCGCTCGCGGAAGTTCCTCAAGGGGCTGAAGCTGCCGAAGGCCTCGGCCGGCGCCGCCCGGCTGATCAAGGGCGGCTCGGACGCGTGGGCGATCCGCGGCAGCGGCAAGCGCTCGTGGCTGTTCCACGGCCCGCAGCTCGGCTTCGAGGTGCCCGAGCTGCTGTTCGAGTTCGAGGTCCACCGGCCCGGACTCGATGCCCGCGGCGTGACGCCGCCGGGCTTGCCGGTGGTCGGCATCGGCCGCAACGACCACATCGCCTGGGGCGACACGAGCGGCTCCAGCGACATGAACGATCTCTACGCCGAGAAGCTCGTGGGCAAGGAGCGCTACCGCTACAAGGGCAAGGTCCGCAAGATGGCCTGCCGCAACGAGACCTTCAAGGTCAACGGCAAGCCCAGCGTCAAGCGGCGCTTCTGCCGCACTGTCCACGGTCCGGTGCAGGCGCGGTCGGGCGCCAAGACCGCGTGGGCGCGCAAGTACGGCACCTGGCGGCACGAGATCGACACGATCGTCGGCCTCGCGCAGCTCAACCAGGCCAACACCGTGAACCAGGCCGCCAAGGCGATCGCCAAGGTGAGCTGGAACGAGAACACGATGGTCGCCGACGACCAGGGCAACATCGGCTGGTTCCATCCCGGGCGCCTGCCGAACAAGCCCAAGCGCTGGGACGAGCGGCTGCCGTTCCCGGGCACCGGCAGCGCCGAATGGCGCGGCGTGCTGAAGGTCTCCCAGCGCCCGCACGTGATCAACCCGAAGCAGGGCTGGCTGGCGAACTGGAACAACGCGCCCTCCGTCGGCTGGACGATCGGCGACGCGCCGGACACGGACCGCAACAGCGGCCGCCTGCACCGCGCGGGCTACCTGTTCTCGCTCGTGCGGCAGGTCGCCGCGGCGCCGACCTACGACGCCGTCAAGGGCATCGACCGCATGTCCGGCACGCACGCGCAGCAGCGCGCGCTGCTCGACGCGCAGGTGCGCGCCGCCGCCACGGGCGCCACCGGCGCGGCCAAGTCCCTGCTCGACACGCTCGTCGCCTGGGACGGCTCCTACGACGAGACCGACGCGGCCGGCACGGTCGACCCCGGCGTCGCCTCGTGGGAGGCGCTCAAGGACGCCGCGGTGGCGACGCTCCCGCGCGCGTCGCGAGACTGGCTCGGCGGGCCGGGCGGCTCGCACGTGTTCGACTTCGGCGGCGCCGATGCCGTGGCGTTCTCGCGGCTGACCGCGGCCGGTGTGCGTAAGGCGGCGGGCGTCGCGGCGGCGGCGCTGACCACGCGGTTCGGCTCAGCCGATCCCGCGACCTGGCGCGAGCCGCGCCGGATGTACGCGGTCAGGGCCACCGGGGCGGCGCCCAAGCCGCCGCTCAAGTTCTACGACCGCGGCACCTGGCAGGAGGCTTACGAGCTCGGGCCTTAGCCCGGCACCTCTTCGCGTGGCCGGCCTTGCGGTCGGCTACGCGCGCCGTCGGCGGTGACGCGGCGGACGCGCGGCCGTCGGGGTTGGTCACTACGACCGACACGCGCAGGCGGCGGCCCCGGTCGGCCTTCTTGGGCCGGTAGGTGGAGCGCGTGGCGCCGCCGATGCTCCGCCAGCCGCTGCCGCGCAGTCGCTGCCAGCGGAAGGAGTAGGCGACCGGGCCGTTCTGCCAGCTGCCGCCGTCGGCCTTCACGGTCGCGCCGCGGCGCGGCTTGCCGATCACCTTCGGCCCGGCGGTCGCGACCGGCGGCTCCGGCACGAGGCCGGCCATGCCGCCGCCGCACGCCGGGATGATCTCCGCGCACGGCGCGAGGAAGGCGTTGTCGTAGACGTTCCAGTGCGTGGCGAGGTAGCTCCCCGCGGCCGGCGCCGGGTTGAAGTAGTCGTCGTGCCCGCAGTCGTAGACCTGGGGGATCGCGCCGCCGATCCGCGGGCAGTCGTTGCTCATCGCGTGCGCGGCGCCGCCGTCCTCGACGTAGCACATGACGTCGGCGCCCTGCCAGCAGTGGCCGTAGCGCGGGTCCTGCAGCCCGGCCGGCTCCGTCGAGTGGGGGGCGGACCACTGGACGCCGCCGAGGTTGTGGGTGATCTCGTGCAGCATGCCCTCGGGCCACCAGCCGCGGGCGGCCGGGCCGGGAGCGGGGCGGCCGTCGCGCGAGAAGACCACCGAGGCGAAGCCGCCGCGGTTGTGGACGTTGGCGGCGCCGGGCCGGTCACCGTAGGCGCCGAGGACGTTCTCGCCGAGCCCGTAGTCGTAGTCGCGGCCGTTGAGCTGATCCGCGACGATCACGACGTTGCGCGGCATCAACGCGCTGCCGAGCCGGGCCTCTACCTCGCCGACGATTGCGCTGAAGTTGTCGACGTAGGTGGCCCGCGGGCCGCTGAGGTGGACGACCTGAAGGTCGGCGTACTGCGGGCCGCAGCGTGTCCCCATGTCGATCCGCAGGCCCTTGGTGCCGCCGCTCTGGGCGGCGAGGAAGCGCTGCATGAGCGCGACGTTGGCCTGCAGCGCGTCGCGCCAGGCGTCAAAGCGGTCGGGGCGATCGGCCGCGTGGACGTAGACGATCTTGAAGCGCGGCACTCCGGCGGGCTGCGCGGCGTGGCCGGTGTCGTCCGTGGTGAGCTCGTCGCCGCACCAGCCGTACGGGAGCGCGTCCGGCGCGTCGGCAGCCGCGGCGGTCGCGGCGATGTTCACGTCCGCCAGCTCCTCGCGGGTGTCCATGTGCGTCAGGACACCATCAGGCGCGTCGTCGTGCGCAGCCGCGGGAGCGGCGGCGACGAGCGTCGCGGCGGTGGCGAGCAGCAGGGCGAGGCGGCGCATCTCGCCCGGGTAGTCGGCACCGGGTGGAAAAGCTGCAGATCAGGCGGCTTTGGCGAGATCCCGGACCGGGTCGATCCCCCACCGCCCGGCGAGCTCGGACAGCTCGGGACTGATCGGCCAGCGGTCCGGCAGCGGGTCGCCCTCGAAGTCGGGCGCGGCGCCCTTCAGGGCCATCGAGCCGGTGTTGTCGCCGATCGCGCGGATCTCGGCCATCTCGGCGTCGCTGAGTGTGTTCGCGCCGGAGACGGCGGCGAGCTCCGCGCGCTTGTCGAGGATCGGGCGGGCCCCGTCGCCGATCTCCTGGATCAGCGTCGGCGCGACGCAGGCGACGGGATCGTGGGCGAGGTTCCAGGCGCACGCGAGCTGGAGCATCGTGAGGCCGTGGCGCTCGGCGATGGGCCGCATCCGGTCCATCCGCTCGCGGCCGCGCTCGACCCAGCCCGGTGGCCGGAACGAGCGGTGGTCCCAGCGCGGGAACTCGTGGCCGGGCAACACGTCGTCGTGGAACAGGCCGCCGTAGTCGACAACGCGGGTGATCAGCCGCACGCCGTGGCGGCGGGCGGCGTCGAGCACCAGTTCGCCGGGCCAGGGCTCGAGCGGGTTGAGGATCACCATCGCCCACTCGATGCGGTCGCCGAAGCGCTCGAGGCAGTCGATCAGGTCAAGCGTGAAGCCGTTCGCCGGGCCGGGGGCGACGCCGATCGCGCCGGCCAGGCCGTCCTCGCGCAGCGCCGCCATCGCGTCCCAGACCGGCTCGCTGGTGTAGCCGGTGCGGTCGGGGTTGTGCAGCAGCAGCACGTCGAAGGCGTCGACGCCGCAGCGCTCGAGGCTGCGCTCGGTCGCCATCCGCAGGTAGTCCGCGTAGTCGTCCGGCCCGCGCAGCCGCGGGTCCGTGAAGCGCGGGTAACCCTTCGCGCCTTCCCGGCTTCCGGTGTAGAAGTCGTGCCCGATCGCGCCGACCAGGCAGTACTCCGAGCGCGCCAAGCCGGCCAGCGCGCGCCCGAGCACGGCATCCGCCTCACCGGCTCCATAGGCGTCGGCGGTGAGGACCGTCGAGATGCCCGCACCGGGGAGGATCAGGGCCTGGAAACAGGATTCGTCCACCGCCTCGCCGAAATGCATGAACCGCCCGCCGCTCCAGGTTCCGACGGCTTTCAGATCTGGCGACCGCATCGTTCTCCACTCTAGGATGTTCGGGACCTGACGGCCGTTCAAGTCCTCGCGCACGCGTGCCGATTCACGTCATGGTGGGAATCCGTCCACTTTCGCTCATTTTTCTCATGCTCGCCCTGGTTCTCCCGGCGAGCGCTTCGGCGACCGAAGCGACGCGGATCATCGTCAAGCGCGATCCCGGCCTGACCACCGCCGAGCAGCGCGACATCCGCGCCGACGCCGGTGTTCGCCTGGTCGACACGCTGAGCCTCCCGCGCACCGACGTCGTCGTAGCCCCGGCGGCCGACGCGAGCCAGGCAGTGCGGGAGCTGAACAAGGACCCGGACGTGGTCTACGCCGAGATCGACCACAAGGTCCACGCCTTCGCGGCGCCCGACTGGTTCCACTATCAGTGGGCCCTCAACAACACCGGCCAGAACATTCTCGACTACGACGGCACCGAGATTCCGGGAGGCACGAACAACGCGGACATGAACGTGCTCGAAGGGTGGGATCTCGGTCGCGGCAAGGGCCAGATGGTCGCGGTCGTCGACTCCGGGGTCCAGGCGAACCACCCCGACCTGGCGGCAAACGTCGCGCCGGGCTACGACTGGGTCGACCGCGACACCACTCCAAATGACCAGCACGGCCACGGAACCCACGTCGCCGGCATCATCGCCGCGGTCGACGACACGCACGGCACCACCGGCGTGGCCCCTGGTGCATTCATCCTGCCACTGCGCGTCCTCGGCTCCGACGGCAGCGGCAACACCTCGGACGTCGCCCAGGCCTTCGACTTCGCCGGGGATCAGCAGGTGCGCATCGTCAACGCCAGCCTCGGGTCCCGCGGCTTCTCTCAGGCTGAGCACGACGCGATCGCGAACCACCCGAACACGCTGTACGTCGTGGCGGCGGGCAACGACGCCGAGGACGTCGACACCCATCCCGAATACCCCTGCGCGTACAACGACCTTCCGAACATCATCTGCGTGGGCGCCTCCGACGACAACGACCAGCCGGCGTCCTTCTCGAACTTCGGTGCGAACACGGTCGACATGTTCGCGCCCGGCGACCACATCCTCTCGACCTTCCCGACGAGCGGCTACGCGGTCGGCGACGGCACGTCGCAAGCCGCGCCGCAGGTTGCCGGCGAGGCCGCGCTGATCCTTTCGCGCGACCCGGGCGTCGATGTGCCGACGCTCAAGGCACGGATCCTCGACAACGGGGACGCGATGCCCGCCTTCGACACGCTCTCGGTGACCGGCGCGCGCGCCGACGCCCTCAACGCGCTCAACCAGACCATCCCGGACAAGGACAACGACGGCAACAACGACACTGCCGACAATTGTCCGACGGTCACGAACCCGGACCAGACTGACGTGTGCGGAACGCCGGAGGCCCTCGCGGCTGCGGACTCCGACGGCGACGGCGTCTCCGACACGCAGGACCGCTGCACGTACCAGGCCGCGTCACTGAACACGGCCGGTTGCCCCGGCGTTGCGCCGAACACTGACGGCGACAGCCAACCGGACATGTTCGACAACTGCCCAGGCGTGTCGAACAGCACCCAGGCCGACGTCGATGACGACGGCATCGGGGATGCGTGCGACGGCGACATCGACAACGACAACGTCGCCAACGGGCCCGACAACTGCGACACGACCTACAACCCAAACCAGGCCGACCGCGACGGTGACGGAGCCGGGGATGCCTGCGATGGCGACCGCGACGGCGACGGGCACGCCAACACCGTCGACAGCTGCCCGGACGTTGCCGGCGCCGCCAGTAACGGCTGCCCGGTGGTGGCCACGGGTCCGGTCGACTCGGACGGCGACGGGATCTACAACCCCTACGACGCGTGCCCGTACGAGTACGCGAAGACGAGCAACGGGTGCCCGGTGCCGACCGTCACATCGCTGTCGGCGCGCGCGAAGACGCGGCACGGCAAGCACAGCGCGACGATCTTCGTGCGATCCAGTCGCGCCGCGATGGTGCAGGTGACGATCCAGATCCGCAAGTGCAGGCACGGCCACTGCCGCTGGGCGCGGGTCACGCGCAAGACGGCCGCCACGGTCGGCGGGCGGGCGACGATCACGGCGAAGAGGCTCAAGAAGGGCCGGTACCGCGCGGTGGTCGTCCTGTCGAGCAGCGCCGGCCGCGCGAGCGCCGAGCGCCAGTACTTCCGCGTTCGGTAGACATCCGCGGGTGTCCGCCTGCCGCCTCGGTGTGCTCGCCTTCGGCGACTCGATCACCAACGGGGGCGGGGAGCTGCAGTGGGGTGTCGCGCTGCAGTCGTGGGCGCTGTGGGTCGCGCGCGGGCTGAACCTTCCGTACACCGGCTTCGCCACGGACGGCGCGCAGATCGACGATGTGCTCGGCGAGCAGCTGCCGCGCGTGCCGCGCGAAGCGCGCTATGACCTCGGGTGCCTGTACATCGGCGTCAACGACGTGCGCACGTTCGAGTGGGACCGCGCGCGATTCGGACAAGGGCACCGCGAGGTGATGGCGTTTCTCGCCGAGCGCTGCGACCGGCTGTTGACGCTGACCGTGCCGCTGGACCTCGGCCGCCCGCGGGCGGGAGCGAAGGTTCACGAGGTCAATGCCGCGATCACGGCATCAGCGGCGACGCACGGCGCGCTCGTCGTCGACCTCAGCGGCTTCGGCGCGCGCAACCTCGTGATGGCCGACCACGTGCATCCGACGGCGTTCGGGCAGATCGCGATCGCCGAGCGCGCGCTCGACGTGCTCGCAGCGGCGGGTGAGGAGCCGAAGGTGCGGCCTTCGACGCTGATCCGCTACGAGACCACCAGGGTCGGAAGGCTTCGCGGCGACCTCACGTATGCGTATCGGCATCTGAAGGTGTCGGGGCGGGCGGCGCGGGATCGACTCCGAGTTGCCGGAACCGGTATGGCACGTAGCGGTAGGTGAACCACAGCGTGCCGAGGAACGCCGGCCAGCCGAGCACGATGACGGCGGCCGCCAGCGCGCCCTCCTTGCCGGCCAGGATCAGCACGGTGTAGACGACCGCGCGTACGCCGAACAGCAGCACCCAGGCGAGCGAGGCCTCGGCGAACGGGCGCCGCACGCGCGAGTCCTCGTGCCAGCCGCCGGGGATGTGGTAGAGCGGCGCGGCGATCAGCCCGACGAGCGGACGCTTCACGACCACCGAGATCGCGAATGCGAGCGCGAGCCCCGCGTTCTGCAGTGCCCGCGGCACGAAGTAGCCGGACGCGCTGCCGGTGCGCACCGCGATGAAAACGCACAGGCCGGTGCCCAGCACGCCGCCGATCGCGTTCATGAGCGGGTGCCGGCGGATCGCCCGATACAGCGCCACGACGCCGGAGATCCCGAGCGCGACCATCGCGGCCGTGTCGAGGTCGGCGAGCGCGTTCACGGTGACGAAGGCGACCGGGCCGAGGCCGGTGTCGACCGCCGCCCGAGGGTCGCGCAGCATGTCGAGCGGGCTGGGTGGGCGCCGCTCCGGCTCGGCCATCAGTCGCGCGGCTTGCGCGCCGCGAGCATCAGGTTGTAGAAGAGGTGCGGCGGCATGTGCGGCTCGAGCGCGCGGCGGTCAACCGCCTGCAGCAGCAGGTAGCCGCGGTACGCGTACTGGATCCAGCCCCACGGGATGTCCTTCGGCTCGGCGCTCGCCTCGAGCGTGCGGTTGAACCAGCCGAACCAGTTCGCCAGCAGCTCCTCGCCGCGCACCTGGACGGCCTCGAAGGCCGCCCCGGCCGCGAGCCGCTCGAGGTCGGCCGGCACGAACGCGTGCACGTCGACCATCCCCTCGAGCGCATGCTCACTGTTGTCGTCGCCGTGCGCTGCCGGCGCCGGCCGGACACCGAACACGCGCCGCCACGCCGGCGCCAGGCGCAACGCCGCGCGCTTCGGCACCGCGGCGATCCGGTCGCCGTGCCGTGACGGCTCGCCGGCGAAAAACAGCGTCCCGCCCGGCGCGAGCACGCGCCAGAACTCCGCGAACGAGCGGTCGAGGTCGGGCAGGTGGTGCAGGACCGCGTGGCCGAGCACGAGGTCGAAGCTGTCGTCCTCGAACGGCAGCGCCGCCGCGTCACAGGCGGCGGTCTCGACGTCGAGGCCGAGCCGGGCCGCGTTGCCCTCGAGCGTTTCCAGCATCCCTGGCGAGATGTCGGTGCAGGTGGCCGCGCCGATCACGCCGTCCTGCGCCAGGTTCAGCGAGAAGTAGCCGGTCCCGGCCCCGATCTCCAGCGAGCGGGCGAACGGCCCCGGCTGCTCGCCGAGCAGCTTGGTGACCTTGCCGAGCACCTGGAGGCGCCCGATCTCGCCGAACGAGATGCCCCACTTGGCGTCGTAGTCCTCCGCCGCCACGTCGTGGTAGCGGCGGTTGACGTCGAGGATCTCGTCGGGAGCGGCGGGCGCGGCCATGAAGCCGCCTGAGTCTAGAGCCGGTCGGTGGCCTCGGTGGCCGATCGCAGGCGGCGGCCGACGTCCTTGCCGGGCATCCGGTCCAGGCGCCACTTCCACGCACCGGCCGAGCGGCCGGGCGTGTTCATGCGCGCCTCGGAGCCGAGGCCGAGCACGTCCTGCATCTGTGCCATCGCCACCCGCGCCGGCGAGGCGAAGGCGAGGCGGATCATCGACCAGTTGGGCTGCCGCTCGCGGACGTTGTGGCGCGCGATTTCGGCGTCCACCTCGGCGCGCACCGCATCGGGGAGCGAGTCGTACCAGCCGCGCACCGTGTCGTTGTCGTGCGTCCCGGTGTAGACGACCACGTCCTCGGCGTGGTTGGCCGGGTGGTGCACGTTGTTCGGGTCGCCGGAGCCGAAGCCGAACTGCAACACGGCCATGCCGGGCAACCCGAGCGACTGGCGCAGCCGCGTGACGGCCGGCGTGATGACGCCGAGGTCCTCGGCGATCAGCGGCAGGTCGCCGAGCACGTCGCGCGCGGCGTCGAACGGCCCGCGCCCCGGCCCGCGGTGCCAGTGGCCGCTCAACGCGTGGCGGGCACCCTTCGGCACCTCCCAGTAGGACACGAAGCCGCGGAAGTGGTCGATCCGCGCGACGTCGTAGAGCTCGAACGTGCGCCGGAAGCGCTCCGTCCACCAGCGGTAGCCCCGCCGCCGCAGCGCCGGCCAGTCGTAGAGCGGGTTGCCCCACAGCTGGCCCTTGTCGGTGTAGGCGTCGGGCGGCGTGCCGGCCACCGCGTCGTCGCGGAAGATCTCCGGGTGCGCCCGGTGGTCGGCCGACCTGGGCGCGACGTAGATCGGCACGTCGCCGATCAGGCGGACGCCGCGCTCCTCGGCGTGCGAGCGGAGCGCCGCCCACTCGCGGTCGAAGCGCACCTGGTCGGCCACCGAGCCGCGCCAGTCGTCGATCCAGTAGGCGTTGCGCTCGCGGAAATCGATCTCGGCCTCGCGCGGGACAGGTGCGCGCGGCTGCGCCAGCAGGCCCGGCCAGGCCGCGAACGCCGACGCCGACTTGTACGGCGAGCCGTGCCGGTCGGGCGGGCCGAGCGGCAGCATCTGCCACCACGATTGCCCTGCATCCGCCAGCCAGTCCACGAAGCGGTGCGCCTCGCGCCCGAGCCGCCCGGACGGGAGCGAGGTGGGGTGCAGCTGGACGCCGCTGGAACGAGGAAGGTTCATGTGAAGGCGATCGCGGATAAGTTGCAGCGGGGAATGCCCGCGCCCAAGGGAGCTGAACCTCCGGCAAGGATCCGGATCAACCACCCGGCGCCGACGGTCGACGGCGGAAGCTACCCGCCGAAGCGCTGCGTCGGCGACACGGTCACCGTGTCCGCGGACGTCTTCCGCGACGGCCACGAGATCCTGCGCGCCGTCGTCCGGTACAAGGCGCCCGGCGCCCGGCGCTGGCTCGAGGCGCCGCTGCACCCGATCGACGCGCACATCAACGGCGTGCGCTGGGAGGGCGAGTTCACGGTCGAGACCGCGGGCCGTTGGGAGTGGACGATCGAGGCCTGGAGCGACCTGTTCGCCACCTGGCGCGACGAGCTGCAGCGCAAGGTGGCGGCCGGGCAGGACGATCTCGCCGGCGAGCTCTCCGAGGGTGTCGTGATGCTCGAGGACGCCGCCAACCGCGCCGAGGGCGGCGACGACCGCGCCACGATCGAGCGCTCGCTCGACGTGCTGAAGGCCGGCGCCTCGCCCGAGGCGGCGCTGGCGCCGGACCTGTTCGAGGCGGTGGAGCGCACCGCCGAACGCCACGGCGCGACCCGGCTGCCGCAGAGCCTCACCATCGACGTCGACCGCGTGCGCGCCCGCTTCAGCGCCTGGTACGAGCTGTTCCCGCGCTCGTGGGGCGGCCTGAAGGCGGTCGAGGAGCAGATCCCGGCGATCGCCGACCTCGGCTTCGACGTCCTCTACTTCCCGCCGATCCACCCGATCGGCCGCAAGAACCGCAAGGGTCGCAACAACACGCTCGTCGCCGGCCCGGACGACCCGGGCTCGCCGTACGCGATCGGTGCCGCCGAGGGCGGCCACGAGGCCGTGCACCCCGAGCTCGGCACGATGGACGACCTCAAGGCGCTGTGCGCGACCGCGCACCAGCACGGCATGGACGTGTGCCTGGACGTCGCGCTCAACGCCTCGGCCGACCACCCGTGGCTGAGCGAGCATCCCGAGTGGTTCCTGCAGCGGCCCGACGGCACGATCAAGTACGCCGAGAACCCGCCCAAGAAGTACCAGGACATCTACAACTTCAACTGGGACACGAAGGCCTGGCGGGAGCTGTGGGAGGCGTGGCTGGAGGTCCTGCTCGTGTGGGTCCGGGCCGGCGTGAAGGTGTTCCGGATCGACAACCCGCACACGAAGCCGTTCCCGTTCTGGGAGTGGCTGATCGCCGAGGTCCACAACGTCGACCGCGACGTGATCTTCCTGTCGGAGGCCTTCACGCGCCGCGCCGTCATGCGCGAGCTGGCCAAGCTCGGCTTCACCCAGTCCTACACGTACTTCACGTGGAAGAACTCGCGCTGGGAACTGACCGAGTACGTCAACGAGCTCGCCTGGGGACCGGAGGCCGAGTACTTCCGGCCGAACTTCTTCCCGGTCACGCCGGACATCCTGCACGCCTACCTTCAGCACGGCGGGCCGCCGGCGTTCGTCTCGCGACTCGTGCTCGCGGCGACGCTGAGCCCGAGCTACGGGATCTACTCGGGCTACGAGAACTTCGAGAACGAGCCGGTGCGCGAGGGCAGCGAGGAGTACCTGAACTCCGAGAAGTACGAGGTCCGCGAGCGCAGGCTCGACGGCCCGCTGCTGCCGATGATCCGGCGCCTCAATGAGGTCCGCCAGGAGAACCCGGCGCTGCAGATCCTCTCCGACGTGTACTGGCTCGAGACCCAGAACGACGGATTGATCGCGTACGCGAAGCAAGTCCCGGGCAACTGCATTCTCGTCGTGGTCAACATCGATCCTCACCATCCGCAGGAAGGCGTCGTGACCGTCCCGGCGCAACTCGGCCTGCCTCCCGTCTTCGCCGTCGAAGATCTCCTCACCGGAGATCACTACGACTGGCGCATCGGCTCCAACTACGTCCGGCTCGATCCGGCCGGCGCCCAGGCCCACATCTTCCGCGTCGTCACGTGAGTCGCAACGACCCCGGGCACTGGTTCGAGGCCGAGCCTCTCTGGTTCAAGACGGCCGTCTTCTACGAGATCCACACGCGGGCGTTCTTCGACGCCAACGGCGACGGGTCCGGTGACTTCCGCGGGCTGATCGAGAAGCTCGACTACCTGCAGTGGCTCGGCGTGGACGTGATCTGGCTGCTGCCGTTCTACAAGTCGCCGCTGCGCGACGGCGGCTACGACATCTCGGACTTCTTCACGATCCAGCCCGACTACGGCACGGTCGACGACGTGCGCGACTTCATCGAGGCCGCGCACCAGCGCGGCATCCGCGTGATCGCCGACCTCGTGATGAACCACACGTCGAGCGATCACCCGTGGTTCCAGGAGTCGCGGTCGGCGCCCGACAGCCCCAAGCGCGATTGGTACGTGTGGTCGGACACCGTGCACCGCTACGAGGACGCACGGATCATCTTCACCGACACCGAGACCTCGAACTGGACGTGGGACGACGACGCGGGCGCGTACTTCTGGCACCGCTTCTTCTCCCACCAGCCGGACCTCAACTTCGACAACCCCGAGGTCCAGGAGGCCATGCTCGAGGTCCTGCGCTTCTGGCTCGACCTCGGCATGGACGGGTTTCGGCTCGACGCGGTGCCGTACCTGTACGAGCGCGACGGCACTAACGGCGAGAACCTGCCGGAGACGCACGAGTACCTCAAGCGCGTGCGGGCGGAAGTCGACGCCAAGTACCCGGACCGCGTGCTCCTGGCCGAGGCGAACCAGTGGCCCGCCGACGTGGTCGAGTACTTCGGCGAGGGCGACGAGTGCCAGATGGCCTTCCACTTCCCGGTGATGCCGCGCATGTTCATGGCGCTGCGCCGCGAGGAGGCCAACCCGATGTACGAGATCCTGCGCCAGACGCCCGCGATTCCGGACAACTGCCAGTGGGGCCTGTTCCTGCGCAACCACGACGAGCTGACGCTCGAGATGGTCACCGACGAGGAACGGGATTACATGTACGGCGAGTACGCCAAGGACCCGAGGATGAAGATCAACGTCGGCATCCGGCGGCGGCTCGCCCCGCTGCTCGACGGCGGGCGCGACGAGATCGAGCTCATGCACGCGATCCTGTTCTCGCTGCCCGGCTCGCCGGTCCTCTACTACGGCGACGAGATCATGATGGGCGACAACGTCTACCTCGGCGACCGCGACGGCGTCCGGACGCCGATGCAGTGGACGGGCGATCGCAACGGCGGCTTCTCGCGGGCCGACTTCGCACAGCTCTACGCGCCGCCGCTGATGGACCCCGTGTACGGCTTCCAGGCGGTCAACGTCGAGGCGCAGCTGCGCACGCCGACGTCGCTGCTGCGCTGGCTGCGGCGCTTCATCTCGCTGCGCAAGGAGCACCCGGTGTTCGGCCTCGGCACCTACGAGCCGCTCGAGCCGTCGAACAACAAGATCTTCGCCCACCTGCGCACGTACGAGGACGACGTGATGCTGTGCGTGCACAACCTCGCGCGCTCCGCGCAGGCGGTCGAGCTCGACCTGTCGGCCTACGAGGGCCGGCGCCCGGTCGAGGTGTTCGGCCGCTCGCGGTTCCCGAAGATCGGCGAGCTCCCCTACCTGCTCACGTTGGCGCCGCGCGGCTTCTACTGGTTCCAGATCACCGAGGACCCGCCCGATGATTGACCTCGCGGCCCTCGACGAGGGGACCTTCCAGGAGTGGATCGTCGCCCAGCGCTGGTTCGGATCGAAGGCGCGCGAGGTGGCGCACATCGACGTGGCCGAGTGCATCCCGCTGCGCGAGGAGGTGCCGCAGCTCGCCTTGGCGCTCGTCGAGGCGCGCTTCGGAGAGGGCACGCACGAGACGTACCAGGTGCCGCTCGGCCTGCGGCCGGCCGACGAGGGCTGGAGCGAGCGGGTGATCGGCGAGGCCGAGGGCTGGACGATCTACGACGCGCTCGCCGATCCCGCGGCCGGGCGCGAGCTGCTGCACCGGATGCGCTCGGGATCGGTCGAGACCGTGGAGGAGGGGACGCTGCGCTTCCGCTGGGCAACCTCGGCGGGCGCCGAGCAGGGCGGCACGGTCGAAGTGCGGCCGGTCGGCGTGGAGCAGTCCAACTCGTCGATCGTCTTCGGCGACGCACTGATCCTGAAGGCGTTCCGGCGTGTCGAGCCGGGCGTCAACCCGGAGCTCGAGCTGCTGCGCTTCCTGTCTGAGCGCGGCTTCCCGAACATCGCCGCGCTGGCCGGCTGGTACGAGTTCGAGGGGCGCTTCATCGACGCGACGCTCGGGATCCTGCAGGAGTACCTCGCGGGCGCGCGCGACGGCTGGGAGCTCGCGCTCGAGGAGGTCGGGACCGACCCGGACGGGCTGCTGTCACGCCTGTGCGCGCTGGGGCAGGTGACCGGCGAGCTGCACACGGCGCTCGGCTCGGACAACGGCAATCCGGACTTCGCGCCCGACGAGCCTTCGCAGGAGGCCCTGTCGCTGCTGACGGCCGACGTCGACGAGCAGATCGAGCGGATCTTCATCGACCTGCCGGAGACCGAGGCGCTCGCGCCGATCGCCGGCCGCGGCCAGGACGTGCGCGAGAGGCTCCAAGCGCTGTCGCACATCGGCGCCGGCGGGCGCGTGATCCGCACGCACGGCGACTACCACCTCGGCCAGACCATGCTGTCCGACCGCGGCTGGGTGATCCTCGACTTCGAGGGCGAGCCGGCACGACCGCTGCCCGAGCGGCGGCTCAAGCGCTCGCCGCTGCGCGACGTCGCGGGCATGCTGCGGTCGTTCTCGTACGTGACCGCGGGGGCGTCGCTGCTGCGCGGCGTGTCCGTGCCGGACGGCTGGGAGGCCCGCGCGCGCGACGCCTTCCTCGAGGGCTACTTCGAGCGTGCCGAGCCTTCGCTGCTGCCGCCGGGCGAGGCCCCGACCCGCCAGCTGCTCTCGGTGTTCGAGCTCGAGAAGGCGGTGTACGAGCTGCGCTACGAGCTCAACAACCGGCCCGATTGGGTCGGCATCCCGGTCGCCGGGATCCTGCGCCTGCTCGAGATGGACTGATCACCCGTCGCGGGTGATGCCGGGTCCCCCGGCGCCCGCGTATCGTTGCGGCGTGCGACTGGGATTGGTGGCGGCGATCCTCGCGTTGGCCGGGGTGTGTGCGCTCGTGGCGGCGGCGCGCGAGCCCGTGCGCGCGGCGCAAACGTCAGAGTGCGCGAACTCCGAGATCGGTATCAAGAACTACAACACGTTCGTTCTCGGCGATCACCGCGTCATCAACGACTCGGTCGACGGGCGGATGGCCGTCGGCGGCAACGCGATCATCCAGCAGTTCAGCGTCGGCCAGAAGCTCTCGGCGAACGCGGGGCGCGTGGACCTTGTCGTCGGCGCCAACATCCAGTCCGGCGGCAACGCGCGCGCCAACAACGGCGCGGTCACGTACGGCGGCACGCTGACCGGGCAGCTCTCGGCACTCGGCTCGATCACCAACGTCGCGCCGCCGTTCGACTTCCTGCAGACCTTCACCACGCTGCGGGCCGCCCAGCAGTCGTGGGCCGACCTCGCGGCGAACGGCACGGTCACGCTGCCGCAGTTCGACTACAGCCCGATCAACTTCACGGGCAGCGACCCGAAGCTGAACGTCTTCCGCGTGCGCGCCGAGGACCTGCAGAAACCGCAGAACGTCGACATTCGCGTGCCCGACGGCGCGACCACGCTGATCAACGTCACCGGCGCGACCTATACGAGCGGGGCTCGGCCCACGACCGCGATCCGGTTCTGGGACGGCAACCAGTACGCGCAGTTCTCCGACAACCCGCCGAACGACCGCGTCAAGCGCGCGCGTGAGGACCTGCTGTGGAGCTTCCCGGATGCGTCCAGCGTCCAGCTCGGCTCGAACCTCGATTGGCAGGGCAGCGTGCTCGCGCCGCGGTCGTTCGTGCTGCTGGCTGACAACACGCGCTTCCACGGCACGCTCGTCGCGGAGCGGCTCGAGCAGCCGGGCACGGCGACGTTGCCGGGCTTCGGCGGCTGCTTGCCGCCTCCGTGCCCGCCGCTGCCCACGCCGACCCCGTCCCCGACCGAGACGCCGACCGTGACCCCGACGACGACGCCGACGGTCACGCCGACAGCGACGCCCACGGCGACGCCGACAACCGCGCCCACGCCGCCGCCGCTGCCTCCCGATCCGATCCCGCCCTCGCCGCCCGGCGATCCCGACCCGCCCGATGCCGGCGGCGTGCTCGCCGAGACCCGGGCCAGCCGGACCATCCTGAACCTGTGCAAGAGGCCGAACACGCGGCGGCTCGAGCCCGGCGCCAAGGTCACCTACCGGCTGCGGATCCGCAACGTCGGGCTCCCATCGGCGCGCCGCGTGCGGGTCTGTGACCCGCTGCCGCAGGGCCTGCGGATCGTGCATGCCCGCGGCGCGAAGGTCCGGAATGGCAGGGCGTGCTGGACGATCTCGCGACTGTCGCGCGAGAGGACCTTCCACCTGACCGCGCGCGTGAACCGCACCGCGAGCGGCGGCATCGTGAACACCGCTACGGCGCGGGCGTCGAACGCGCGAAGGGTCCGCAACTCGACGAAGGTGCGAGTGCGCGGCGCGCGCCAGGTCGGCGCCTGCGGAGCGGCCGTCGCCCGCCGCGCCTGCTGACGGATACCCTCCGTCGTCATGCCGGCCGCCCACACGCTCGTCGTCTTCGCGCTCGTGGCGGCGGCGTTCGTGGCCGTGCCGGGGCCGAGCAACCTCTACGTGCTCACCCGCGGGCTGCAGAACGGGTCGCGGGCGGCGGTCGCGGGTGCCGCCGGATGCGCGACCGGCGCGTTCGTATACGTGACCGCGACGGCGGCCGGGCTGGCGGCGCTGCTCGCGTCCTCGCAGATCGTGTTCGCGGCGCTGCACTACGCCGGCGCGGCGTACCTGTGCTGGCTCGGGATCGGCGCGCTCCGCTCGGGCCCACCGGAGATGCCGAGCGTGGCCTCCGGGCCGCGGTCCGTGTGGCGGTCGTACCGCCAGGGCGCGCTCGTCGAGCTTGGCAACCCGAAGGTCGCGCTGTTCTTCCTCGCGCTGTTCCCGCAGTTCATCCACGACGGCGCCGGGCCCGCGGCGGCGCAGGTGCTGGTCCTCGGCACGATCTTCGTGTCGCTCGGATTCGCGTCCGACAGCGTGTATGCGTTCGGCTCCGGGCGCCTGCGCGCGCTGCTGCTCCGGCGCCCCCGGCTCCGGCTGCGCCAGCACCGCGCCACCGGCGTGCTCTACCTCGGCCTTGGCGGCTGGGCCGCACTTTCGGGCTCGGACTAAGGTGGCCGCCGGACCGGACCTCGCGCTCGTGTTGCACCCGAGCCGGGACCCCGGCCCGGTGCTCGACGAGATCGGCAGCTGGGCGGCCCCGCACGGCAACCGGCTGCTGCTGCGCGAGCAGGACGCCGGGCGCTGGGCCGGCGATGCGACAGTCGTGTCCGACGCGGAGCTGACCGAGCGCGCGGGTGCAGTCGTCAGCGTCGGCGGCGACGGCACGATGCTCGGTGCGCTGCGCCTCGTGGCACGCCGGCCGGTGCCGGTACTGGGCGTCAACCTCGGCAGCCTGGGCTTCCTCATCGAGGTCCAGCCCGGGGAGCTGCCGGACGCGCTCGACCGCCTGGCGCGCAAGGACTTCACGATCGAGGAGCGCAATGCGCTGTGGCTCGGCGCGAATGACGAGGCGGTGGCGTTCAACGACCTCGCGTTCGTGAGGGTGCCGGGCGACGGCGTCGTGGAGGCCGCGCTCGCGCTCGGCGGGCTGCGCATGGGCCGCTTCCGCTGCGACGGCGTGGTGATGTCGACGTCGATCGGCTCGACCGCCTACGCGTACTCGGCGGGCGGCCCGGTCGTCTCTCCCGCGCTCGACGCCGTGGTCATCGCCGCGCTCGCCCCGCTGG
The DNA here is from genome assembly GCA_963803335.1 of uncultured Solirubrobacteraceae bacterium. Taxonomy (GTDB): domain Bacteria; phylum Actinomycetota; class Thermoleophilia; order Solirubrobacterales; family Solirubrobacteraceae; genus DASSUW01. The sequence goes on from CAWDME010000003.1 coordinate 25,476, forward strand.
CGGGCATCAGCCGGCCGATGGTCACCGCCGCCGACGAGCCGCTCCGGCTCACGCTGCAGGAGAGCAGCGGCTGCCCGGCGATCGAGGTCGACGGCACGGTGCTGCGCCGCACCGAGCCGGGCGAGACGCTCGACGTGCGGCTCAAGGTCGGCTGCGGGCAGGTGGTGCGGCTCGACAGTGACCGCTACCAGCGCCGCAACCAGGTCAAGCTCAGCCTGCTCGACCTGCCGTTCCTGCCGGACGAGCTGCGCGAGCTCGCCTCGCCATCGCCCGCCCGATCGTGAGCGGATGGCTCAGCAGCATCGTCGCGCGGCCGGCGAGCGACGTCATGTCGTGCGCGAGGCCGAGCTGGCGCATGATCGTGAGCTGGTCGAAGTAGACGCGCTCGCACACGAGCCGGTCGCCCTCGAAGATGAAGTGCGCGCTCATGCGGCAGCGGAACGCGCGGCCCGTCGGTGGCAACGCGCGCAGCGGCCCGAGGTGCGTCCCGAGCAGGTCGAACTCTACGATCACCGCGTCGTCGGCATGGTGCAGCGCGACCAGCTCGTTGCGCTGGTCCGGGAACGCCCGCCGGCTTTCGGCGAAGTAGCCGCGCACGGCCGCTTCGCCGTCGTACACATCGCCGGTCGCGACGAGCTCGTACCGCGGGTGCTCGAACGTCGAGATGGTGGTGTCGAAGTCGTGGACGTTCTCCGACTCCATGTGCTCGCGCACGATGGCCTCACGACGAGCGCGGACATCGGCGCTGGGCATGCGGAGACCCTAGCCGCTAGATCCGTTCGATCTTCGCCAACCAGGCCGGCGCACCCTGCGCGTGGAACCGCGTCCGGATCCGGTCCGGGCTGACGGAGGCCACGCTCCAATCGCTGCTCTGTTCGAACGGTTCGCTCAGCTCTTCCCGGCTGACGGGATGCGGCCCCTGATCGGGTGCGGCGTCGCTGAAGCAGAGCATGTACAGGTGCCCGCCACGCCTCGTCACAGTCGCCAGGCTCGCCACGTAGTCGCGCCGCTCATCGCCGTCGAAGCTGTGGAACAGGCCGCAGTCGAGCACCGAGTCGAACGCGCGGTCGAGAGCGTCCAGGTGGAGCGCATCGGCAACGACGAACTCGGTGTCCAGGCCGCGGGCCGCGGCCTTCTCTCTGGCGATCGACAGGGCCGTTTCGGCCACATCGAGGCCCACGACGTGCAGCCCCAGCGCGGCGACGTGGAGGGCGTTGTCGCCGGTCCCGCATCCCGCATCGAGAACCGCGCCGGCGAATGCGCCCTGGCCCGCCAGGCGCACTATCGCGGGCTGCGGCTCGCCGATGTCCCAGGGCGCCGGGCCGTCGCGGTACGACGCGTCCCAGGGCTCGCCCGCTCGGCGCTCGTGGCTGGTGGGTGGCCGGGGCTCGCGCTTCATGCACCCGTGTCGGGCACGCCGCCGAATGCCACTTCGTTGCCGTCGGGGTCGCGGTAGATCGCCTTGCGTACGCCGTTGGCGTACGTCTCCCAGTCGTCAGGCTCGAGCCCGCGGGAGGCGACTGCGGCCACGAAGGCGTCGAGTTCGTCGAGCATGGTCGTCACCACCGAGTTGCCCGCGTCGGGGTGTTCGACGATGTAGACCGACCGGTCGTCGGCCAGCGTCCACACCGCCTCGGTGTCGTGGGGGAGGAACGATGGCTCGCCGAGCAGCTGCTCGTACCACGGCCGCGCCGCGTGGAAGTCCCGCACGCGCAGGCCCGCGAAGAGATGCAGCGCCATCGCCGCGAGTCTAGGTCAGCTCGCCGGGCAGCAGCGAGAACATCACCGAGTCGCGGCGGCGGCCGTCCGGGTGCAGCAGGTGAGAGCGCAGCACGCCCTCGCGCTGGTAGCCGACCTTCTCCGCGACGCGCTGGGAGGCGCGGTTGTCCGGGTCGGTGATCAGCTCCATCCGCCCCACGCCGAGCGCGTCGAAGCCGTAGCGGGAGATCGTGCGCAGCGCGTCGGGGACGATGCCACGGCCGCGCTGCGAGCGCGCGCACCAGTAGCCGACGTGGCCGGTCCCGCCGTCGTTCACTCGCATGCCGATCGATCCGACGACGCGGTCGTCGAACACGATCGCGAACTGGTGCGGGCCGAGGCCCATCTCGTCATTGATGAACGCGCGCGCGTCCTCGCGCGTGTACGGACGCGGGATCACCGGGATCCAGTGCAGGATGTCCGGATCCTCGATCTCGGCGAGGATCGCCGGGATGTCGTCCTCGCTCCATGGCCGCAGGATCACGCGTTCACCGCGTAGCGTCATGGGTTCCATGATGGCGACACCGGACGGCCACGAGATCTTCTGGGAGGTACGGGGGAACCCGCAGGGCAAGCCGGCCGTGGTGCTGCACGGCGGGCCGGGGTCCGGATGCGCGCCGTGGTGGGCGGACTTCTTCGACCTCGACCGCTACCGGGTCGCCATGTTCGACCAGCGCGGCTGCGGGCGCAGCCGCCCGCACACGCTCATCAACAACACCACCCAGCACCTGATCGCCGACATCGAGCGGCTGCGCGAGCAGCTCGACATCGAGCGCTGGCTGGTGCTCGGCGGCTCGTGGGGGACGTGCCTCGGCCTGGCGTACGCGCAGGCGCATCCCGAACGCGTAAGCGAGCTGGTGCTCTTCCTGGTGGGGACCGGCACGCGCCGCGAGGTCGAGTGGCTGACGCGTGACGCCGGCCGCTTCTTCCCGGCCGAATGGGCGCGCTTCCGCGACGGCGTGCCGGAAGCCGAGCGCGACGGCCGCCTCGTCGACGCCTACGCCCGCCGGCTCAACGACCCCGATCCGGCCGTGCACGAGAAGGCCGCACGCGACTGGTGCGCGTGGGAGGACACCCACGCGGGCGGCGGGCACGACCCGCGCTTCGACGACCCGGCCTTCCGCCTCACCTTCGCCCGGCTCGTCACGCACTACTGGCGCCACGCGTGCTTCCTCGAGGACGGGCAGCTGCTGCGCAACCTCGACCGGCTCGCCGGCATCCCCGGCGTCCTCATCCACGGCCTGAACGACCTCAGCTCGCCACCCGACGTCGCCTGGACGATCGCGCAGACGTGGGGCGAGCTGGAGCTGGTGCCCGGCGAGGGCCATGGCGGCGGCCGGATCAGCGAGCGCGTCGCCGCCGCGATCGATAGGTTCGCGCGCCGATGAGCGACGTGATCGTGTTCCACCACGCCCAGGGCCTGACCGATGGCGTGAAGGCCTTCGCCGACGAGCTGCGCGCCGCCGGCCACACCGTCCACACGCCCGATCTCCACGAGGGCAGGACATTCGCCACGCTCCCCGAGGCGATGAGCTACGTCCAGGAGACCGGGTTCGACACGATCATCGGGCGCGGGGTCACAGCCGCCGAATCGCTGCCGAGCGAGGTCGCCTACGTGGGCTTCTCGCTCGGCGTGCTGCCGGCGCAGTACCTGGCCCAGACGAAGCCGGGAGCGAAGGGCGCCGTGTTCGTCTACTCGTTCGTGCCGCCGTCCGAGCTCGGCAGCGAGTGGCCGGCGGACGTGCCGCTGCAGATCCACATGATGGACTCCGACCCCGAGGTCCTGCCGCCCAATGGCGACCTCGAAGCCGCGCAGGCGATGGAGGGCGCCGAGCTGTTCCTCTACCCCGGCCACCGGCACCTGTTCGCCGACAGCAGCCTGCCCGACTACGACGAAGCCGCCGCCACCCAGCTGACCCAGCGCGTGCTGGCGTTCCTGGGCTAGCTCGCTCAGACGCCTCTCGTACTCGCCCGGACGATCAGCTCGGGCGGCACGGTCTCGCGCCGCGGCTGGCGCACCCCGCTCTCGATCTGCTCGAGCAGCAGCAGGAGGCTGCGCCGGCCCATCTCGTTGAAGTTCTGCCGCACCGTGGTCAGCGGCGGCGTGAAGTACTCGGCCTCCGGGATGTCGTCGAAGCCGACGACGCTGATGTCGCCGGGGATCCGGCGGCCCGCCTCGTGCAGGGCGCGCAGCACCCCAAGGGCCATCTGGTCGTTGGCGACGAAGACGGCCGTCACCTCGGGGTTGGCGGCCAGCTCGCGGCCCAGCTCGTGGCCGGACCGCGCGCTCCAGTCGCCGATCAGCACCGGCGGCGCGACCGCGCCGGCGGCGTGGAGCGTGCTGCGCCAGCCGTTCACGCGGTCCTGTGCCTCGAGCCAGTCCGCGGGGCCGGACACGTGCCAGACCGTGCGATGGCCGAGCTCGAGCAGGTGGGCGGTGGCGAGCTCCGCGCCGGCGACCTGGTCGACCCCGACAAGCGGCACCGAGTCATCCGGCCCGGCCTCCGCCGCCACCACGGGCACGTCCTCGGGCAGGTGCAGGAGGGCCTGCGTAGCCGAGTCCTGCGGCGCGATCACGAGGATCCCGTCGACGCCCTGGTCGCGCAGCCGCTCGACGGCGCTGACGACCGACGAACGCGTCAGCGAACGCAGGCTGACGATGCTCACGAAGTAGTCCGCCTCGTGGGCCGCCCGCTCGATCCCGAACAGCGTCGACGCCGGGCCGTAGAGCGTCGTGTCGAAGCTCACGACGCCGAGCGTGCGCGAGCGGCCGGTGACCAGCGCTCGCGCGACCGAGTTGGGGCGGTACTCGAGCTTGCGCATCGCGTCTTGCACGCGCTCGCGCGTGTCGGCGCGCACGTGCGGGCTGTCGTTGATGACCCGCGAGACCGTCTGCAGCGACACCCCGGCCAGCTTCGCCACGTCGGCCATCACGGCCGCACGTGGGCGTTGGCGCTTGTTCGCGAGTGAGGTCATCGCTTCGGCGACATCGTCGCACCATCGTCGGAGCCAGCACTCAGCACGGCGCGGCGCCGCTGGTGCTAGCGCTCACAGAGATGCGGGCTGAGCCGAGGTTGGCGCGTTGCCGTGCTGTCCGTGAACGCTAACATCGCTCCGCAGTTGCGCCGTGGACGGGACGTCTGGAGGAGGTTCGCCGTGGCTGATCAATCCGGCCGGCCGGTCGTCCCCGGCAGCGGCGTGCTGCAGCCGCTGGGCATCGGTGACGTGCGGTTGCGCGGCGGGTTCTGGGGCGACCGCCAGCAGCTCAACGCCAGCACGCTGCTGCCCCACTGCTACCGGTGGGAGGACCGGCTCGGCTGGATCGAGAACTTCCGCGACCCGCACACCGAGCGCGGGCGCGAGTTCGCCGACTCCGACGTCTACAAGATGGTCGAGGGGATGGCGTGGGAGGTCGGGCGCAGCGGGGCCGGGCGGCTCGAGCGGCTGATCGGCGAGATCGCCGACGCCGCGGCCGGCGCGCAGGAGGAGGACGGCTACCTCAACACGCGCTTCGGGCACCGCGGGCGCGAGCACCGCTACACCGACCTCGAGTGGAGCCACGAGCTCTACTGCTACGGCCACATGATCCAGGCGGCGGTGGCGCGTCTGCGCACCCACGGCGAGGACCGGCTGACCGAGATCGCGCGGCGCGCCGCGGATCACGTCTGCGCCACGTTCGGCGCGGGCGGCAATCAGGGCGTGTGCGGCCACCCGGAGATCGAGATGGCGCTCGTCGAGCTCTACCGCGCGACCGCCGAGGAGCGCTACCTCGAGCAGGCGCGGCTGTTCGTCGAGCGCCGCGGCCGGCCCGCGCTGGCCGACATCCCGCACGGCCGCACGTACTTCCAGGACGACATGCCGATCCGGCAGGCGGAAGCCTTCCGCGGCCACGCCGTGCGGGCGCTGTACCTGGCGTGCGCGGCGGTCGACCTCGCGGTCGAGACGGGTGACCGCGCGCTGCTCTCCGCGATCGAGCGACAGTGGGAGCGGACGATCGAGCGGCGCACGTACCTCACGGGCGGGATGGGCTCGCGCCACAGCGACGAGTCGTTCGGCGAGGACTACGAGCTGCCGCCCGACCGGGCCTACTCGGAGACGTGCGCGGGCGTCGCCTCGGTCATGCTCGCCTGGCGGCTGCTGCTGGCAACCGGCGACGTCCGCTACGCCGACCAGATCGAGCGCACGCTGTTCAACGTGGTCGCGACGTCGCCGGCGCTCGACGGCAGCGGGTTCTTCTACGCCAACCCGCTGCACCAGCGCATGCCGGGCGAGCCGCCCGACCCGGACGCCGAGAACATGCGCGCCGCGTCGAGCCTGCGGGCGCCGTGGTTCCACGTCTCCTGCTGCCCCACCAACGTCGCGCGCACGTTCGCGAGCCTGGGGGCGTATGTCGCGACGACCGACGCAGACGGGGTGCAGATCCATCAGCTCGCCGCGTGCACGATCGAGGCGGGCGGCCTCGGGCTCGAGGTCCAGACCGGCTATCCCTGGTCGGGTGAGGTGACGGTGCGCGTCACGCACAGCGACGGTGGGCGCCGTCGCGTCAGCCTGCGCGTGCCGGCGTGGGCCGGCGAGGCGGTGCTCGTGGACCGCGGCCACCGCCGGCCGGTGCCGGCCGGGTACGCGACCGTCGACGCCGAATGGCGGAGCGGCGACGAGCTGCAGCTCGAGCTGCCGATGCGGCCACGCTGGACGCGGCCGGACCCGCACGTGGACGCCATCCGCGGCTGCGTGGCCGTCGAGCGCGGGCCGCTCGTCTACTGCCTCGAGTCGACCGACAACGAGGCCGATCTGTTGGACGTGCGTGCCGATCCGTCCGACGGGCTCGCGGACGCCGGCACGTCGCGAGAGCTCGCCCGGTCCGTCGTGGTGGTGGCGGCGGGGCTCACCTTCATCCCCTACCACACGTGGGGAAACCGAGGCCTGGCGACGATGCGCGTCTGGGTGCCCGTGGTCTAAGCCTCGAGGAGCTGGCGCAGCGTCGCGAAGTTGGCGTCGACCCCCCGCTTGACCGCCCGCGCGGCGAGTGGCCCGAGCATGGTCGCCGCGCCGCCCAGTTCGACGGTCGCGTCGAGCTGCACGACGGTCCCGTCGCCGTCGCGCGTGAACCGGTAGCGGTAGAGAAACGGCGTCGGCCCGGACGTCGTGCGGATGTCGAACGCGTTCGGCTCGTCGCGCGCGAGCACTTCGAGACCGTTCTCGGCCGGGCCGCTCGGCAGGTCGCGCTCCATCGCGTAGGTCGAGCCGACGTCGCCGTGGCCGGCGATCGCGCGCACCCTCTGCACCGCCGAGTTCCAGCGGGGATAGGCGAGCGGATCCGTGGCGAACGCGAAGACGTCCTCGATCGGCCGCGCGATGCGGACGCTCGTCGTGAAGTTCATCGCTCGGCCCCGAACCCGCGCACGATGAGGTCAGCGACGCCCTCGGCAAGCTGCTCGTCGATCGGGCCGCCGGTGACGAGCAATCGGTAGAAGAGCGGTCCGCCGAGTACGTCGAGCGCGAGCTCGAAATCGAGCTCGCGCTGGAGGTCGCCGCGGTCGACCCCGCGCTGCAACACGGCGCGCAGCGCAGCGCGCCGGCGCACGAGGAACGTGTCGCGCACGGCGGCCGCGAGCGCATCGTCGCGGCTCATCGCGTCGAGCAGGCTGGGCATCACGGCGGCCTCGCGCGAGCCGGCGTAAACCGCGACGGCACCGCCCATCAGCGCAAGGAGATCGCTCCGGGTCGACCCGGTGTCGGGCACCGCGATGTCGCTGACGAGTGCCGCCACCGCGTCGACGACGAGCTCCTGCTTGGAGCGCCAGCGGCGGTACATCGTGGCCTTGCTGATGCCGGCGCGTTGGGCGACGGCGTCGGTCGTCAGGCCGGCGATGCCGTACTCGGCGATCAGGTCGAGCGTCGCCTCGATCGCCGCGGCACGAGGCCGCGCCTCGACGGGCCGGCCGCGCTGGGGTGTAGGCGTCGACTGCACAGTACAAAACGGTACCGTACAGTTTTATAATGTCAAGAGCGCACGATCTGCTGCACCGCCCAGCCGTTGCCGTCGGGGTCCTGGAAGAACACGAAGCGGCCCCACGGGAAGTCCTGCACGTCGCTGACCGCGACGCCGCGCGAGGCGAGGTCGGCGTGGGCCGCGTCGGCATCGTCGACCACGAGCTGAAGGCCCTTCACGGAGCCGGGCTCGGCGTCGCTGACGCCCCTCCCGATCGCGATCGAGCACGCCGATCCGGGCGGCGTGAGCTGGACAAAGCGGATGTCCTCGCTGACCGTGTGGTCGTGGTCGGCGTTGAAGCCCGCCTGGTCGACGTAGAACGCCTTGGCACGATCGACGTCGGAGACGGGCACGGCGATCAACTCGAGCCGGTAGTCCATGCGTGCCGCCTTTCTCGGGGTGAACGCGGGAAGGTATCTGGGTAGGCAGACTCCCTGCCATGGCCCTAGCTGCCGCTACAGACCTCGAGCGGCTCGTTCGCCGCGAGCACGCGAGCCCGCACGACCTCCTCGGCGCCCATTCCGCCGACGGGGGCGTCGTCATCCGCACGTTCCGCCCGACCGCGACGGGCGTCCGGGCGCTGCCTGCTACCGGTGACCCGGTCGAGCTCGAGCTCATCCACCCCGGCGGCGTCTTCGAGGGCGTCGTCGACGGCGCCGAGCTGCCGCTCGACTACCAGCTCGAGGTCGACTACGGCGAGTCGGGGACCGTCACGATCCATGATCCCTACCGGTTCCTGCCCACGGTCGGCGAGCTCGACCTGCACCTGGTGGGCGAGGGCCGGCACGAGGAGCTGTGGACCCGCCTCGGTGCGCACGTGCGCGAAGTGGACGGCGTGCGCGGCACGGCCTTCAGCGTCTGGGCCCCGGCCGGCCGCGCGGTCTCGGTGGTCGGCGACTTCAACTTCTGGGACGGCCGCATCAACCCGATGCGGGCGATGGGCGCGTCCGGCGTGTGGGAGCTGTTCCTGCCCGGCGTGGACTCCGGCGCCCACTACAAGTACGAGATCCTCGCGCCCGACGGCGAGATCCGCCTGAAGGCCGACCCGGTCGCCTTCGCCACCGAGGTACCGCCCAAGACCGCCTCGGTCGTGCACGACCCGACCTACGAGTGGACCGACGAGGAGTGGCTCGAGCAGCGCCGCACGAGCGAGCCGCTCCGAGGCCCGATGTCGATCTACGAGGTCCACATGGGCTCGTGGCGGCTCAACCCGATGGAGGGCAACCGCTCGCTGACCTACCTCGAGCTGGCCGACGAGCTGTCCGCCTACGCGCTCGACATGGGCTTCACGCACATCGAGCTGCTGCCGGTAATGGCCCACCCGTTCACGGGTTCGTGGGGCTACCAGGTGAGCGGCTACTTCGCCCCGACGCCGCGCTTCGGCTCGCCCGACGACTTCCGCGCGTTCGTCGACCGCCTGCACAACAACGGCATCGGCGTGATCCTCGACTGGGTCCCGGCGCACTTCCCGCGCGACGACTTCGCGCTCGCCCGCTTCGACGGCACCGCGCTGTACGAGCACGCGGACCCGCGCCGCGGCGCGCACCCGGACTGGGGCACGCTGGTCTTCAACTACGGCCGCAACGAGGTACGCAACTTCCTCGTCGCCAACGCGCTGTACTGGCTGCGCGAGTACCACGCCGACGGCATCCGGGTCGACGCGGTGGCGTCGATGCTCTACCTCGACTACTCGCGCGAGGAGGGCCAATGGATCCCGAACGAGTACGGCGGCAACGAGGATCTCGACGCCGTCAGCTTCCTCAAGGAGCTCAACGAGGTCGTCTACGGCCGTGAGCCCGGTGCGATCTCCGCCGCCGAGGAGTCGACCGCCTGGCCGGGCGTCTCACGCCCCACGTACCTCGGCGGCCTCGGCTTCGGCTTCAAGTGGAACATGGGCTGGATGCACGACACGCTGGCGTACTTCCAGCAGGACCCGGTGTACAGGCGCTGGCACCACCACGAGCTGACGTTCAGCCTCGTCTACGCCTACACCGAGAACTTCATCCTGCCGCTGTCGCACGACGAGGTCGTCCACGGCAAGGGCTCGCTGCTCAACAAGATGCCGGGCGACAAGTGGCAGAAGCTCGCCAACCTGCGCGCCCTGTACGCCTACATGTGGGCGCATCCCGGCAAGAAGCTGCTGTTCATGGGCCAGGAGTTCGCGCAGGAGAGCGAATGGAGCGCCGAGCGGTCGCTCGACTGGCACCTGCTCGAGGACCCGCAGCACGGCGGCATCCAGTCGCTCGTGCGCGACCTCAACCACGCCTACAAGGCCGAGCCGGCGCTCTGGGAGGCCGACGACGACGGCACGACGTTCTGGTGGATCGAGGCCAGCGACGCCGACAACAACGTGTTCGCATTCGCCCGCCGCACGCTGGACTCCGAGGGCGTCGTGGTGTTCGTCGCGAACCTGTCACCGGTCCCGCGCGAGGGCTACCGGCTCGGGCTCCCGCGCTCGGGTCGCTGGCGCGAGCTGGTGAACACCGACTCCGGCTTCTACGGCGGGTCCGACGTGGGCAACCTCGGCGGCGTTCAGGCCGGGCCGATCGCCTGGCAGAGCCAGCCGTTCTCGGCCGAGATCAACCTGCCGCCGCTTGGTGCCCTTTGGCTCGTGCCGGACGCCGACTGACGAACACCTTGCGCGTCGCGGTCTTGACGTAGGCGCCGCGCACCGGGAGCACGACGACGCGATACGCGCGCGTGACCTTGCGGGCGCGGAAGACCTTGAACGAGAAGGTCTTGGCGGCCGTGATCGCGCGGTGGCGGACCTGCTTCCACTTGCCGGACGCCAGCCGGCGTTGCAGTGACAGCTCGCCCGTGACCGCGGGGCGGAGCGTGCCGGAGACGCTGGCGCGCTTGCGGGAGCGGTTGCGGGTCGCAATGGTCGTGCGCGGCGCGACGCGGACGGGCGCCACGGCGCTGACCACCGGCGACTGCGTCTGCGTGACGACGCGGTAGCGGGTGAGGCCCCAGACGTTGTCGACGCTGAACAGGTAGCCGCCGTCGGAGCCCGCGTGCGTGGTGCGCACCTCCTGAAAGCCGGCGCCGAACGGGAACCGCTCCTGCTCGAGCGCGAGCGTCATCTGGTTGACGCCGTAGCCGCTCACGCGGCCCCCGAGCGTCACCCCGCGGCCCCACGGCACGGTCTTGTGCGTGCGGTAGAGCGACAGCGCCGTGGCCAGGCGGCCGGTGCGGAAGGTGTGGTCGCGACCCGCGGTGTTGCCGGCGGCGTTGCGCGCGAACAGCCGCCAGTGGTAGCGCGTGTACGGCCGCAGGGCGGTCAGGTCGGCGGCGACGGCGAGCGGGTCGCCGGCCGGCACCGTCGCCGGCTCGGTGCGGTTGCCGTACGCCGTGCTGCGCCCGTACTGGAAGTAGTAGGTGGTCTCGGCGCCGTTGGGGTCCAGGACGGCCGACACGTGCTCCTGGTCGGGCGTGACCGCGGTCGCGTGCTGGTCGGTGATCCCCGGCGGGGTCGGGTTGGGGAGCGTCTTGAACGTCAGGTCCTGGCCGCTGCCGTCGATGGCGAAGTGGTACGTCGTGTTGGCCGACAGATTCGAGACGGTCACATGGGCCTCGCCGTTCTGTACAGGAACCGGCCCGGCCGAGAGCTCCTTGGCGGCGGTCGTCCCGTAGTGGAACGTCGCCATGGCGTTGGTGTCGTCGGTACCGTTGAGGGTGGCCGAGGCCGAGGTGATGTTGGTCGCCGGAGTCGTCGTGATCGTCGCGAGCGCCAGTGTCGCCAGGAGGGAGAGCATCGCCACGATTGAACACTCAGGGTCGGTCGGTGATGCGGTCGAGCTGCGGCAGGCGACGTTTCACCGAGACGCGCGATCGGGCATGCTCGCCGCTCATGCCCGACGACCCCCTGCCCTTCGAGCGCCGCCTCGGCGCCTTTCCGCTCGGTGACGGGAACGCCGGCTTCCGCATCTGGGCGCCGGCGCCCGAGCGCGTCGCGCTGCGCGCGGGCGGCCGCGAGCACGCGCTCGAACCCGCCGGCTACGGCGTATTCGAGGCGGTGGTCGAGATCGGGCCGGACGCCGACTACGAGTACCTGCTGGATGACCGCCCGCTTCCCGACCCGTGCTCGCGCTGGCAGCCGGAGGGGATCCGTGGCCCGTCGCGGCTGCTCGACACCCAGGCGTTCACGTGGACCGACGGCGACTGGCGGCCGCCCGCCGTCGGCGAGCTCGTGATCTACGAGCTGCACGTCGGGACGTTCACGCCCGAGGGGACGTTCGAGGCCGTGATCCCGTACCTGCGCGGCCTGCGCGAATTAGGCGTGACGGCGATCGAGCTGATGCCCGTTAACGAGTTCCCCGGCCGCCACGGCTGGGGCTACGACGGCGTCTACATCTCCGCCGCCCAGTCGTCCTACGGCGGCCCCCACGGCCTGCAGACGCTCGTGGACGCTGCCCATCGCGAAGGCCTCGCCGTGCTGCTCGACGTCGTCTACAACCACATCGGCGCGTCGGGCACGCAGGCGCTGAGCGCGTTCGGCCCGTACTTCACCTCGCACTACGAGACGCCGTGGGGCGACGCGATCAACTACGACGCCGAGGCCTCGGACCCGGTGCGCGAGTGGGCGATCCAGAGCGCCGAGCAGTGGGTCCGCGACTTCCATGTCGACGGCCTGCGGCTCGATGCGGTGCACGCGATCATGGACGGCAGCCCCGAGCACCTGGTGGCGGCGATCGCGCGCCGCACCGAGCCGGCGTTCGTGATCGCCGAGTCGGGGATGAACGACCCGAAGGTGATGCGCGACGTCATGCGCGGCGGCTGGGGCTGCGACGCCGCCTGGGCGGACGACTTCCACCACGCCCTGCGCGTGCTGCTCACCGGCGACCGCGAGGGGTACTACGCCGAGTTCGGCGCGCTCGCCGATCTGGCCAAGGCCTACCGCCGCCCGCACGTGCACGACGGCCAGTACTCGACGTTCCGGCGCCGCCGGTTCGGCGCCAGGGCCGACGACGTGCCGCCCGAGCGGTTCGTCGTGTTCTCCTCCAACCACGACCAGGTCGGCAACCGCGCGTTCGGCGACCGGCTGCCGGCCGAGGTCCGGCCGCTCGCCGCCCTGTGCACCCTGCTGTCGCCGTTCACGCCGATGCTCTTCCAGGGCGAGGAGCACGGCGAGGACGCGCCGTTCATGTTCTTCTCCGACCACATCGACGAGGAGATCGCCACCGCCACACGCGAGGGGCGCCGGCGCGAGTTCGCGGCCTTCGCCGAGTTCCGCGGGCGCGAGGTACCGGACCCGCAGGACCCTGCCACGTTCGCGGCCTCCAAGCTCACCCGGTCGGGTGAACCGGAAGGCCTGCGCGACCTCTACGCGGCGCTGCTCGCCGCCCGCCGCGAACTGCCGCCCGGCGACGCCGACGCAGTCGAGTTCGACGAGCACTCGGGCTGGCTGCGCGTGCACCGCGGGCCGTACCTGCTGGTGGCGAACTTCTCGCGCCGCGACGTGCACGTCCCGGTCGATGAAACGGCCGAGCCGGTGCTCGCGACCGGACACCGCACGCTCGAGCCAGGCTTCGTGGTGCTCCGGCCGCTGTCCGGCGCGCTGGTGCGGCTGGATGGTTGATCCCGTGGCCGGCGTGCCCGCATGGGCCGCGGGATCAATCATCTAGTGTGAGCGCCGTGAGCGACGTCTGGCCGGGCAGGCCGTTCCCGCTGGGCGCGACCTGGGACGGGAACGGGACCAACTTCTCACTGTTCTCGGAGAACGCCGAGCGCGTCGAGTTGTGTCTGTTCGACGAGGAGGACACCGAGACGCGCGTGGAGCTCGTCGAGCGCACCGCGTTCAACTGGCACATCTACATCCCGGGCATCGAGCCGGGCCAGCGCTACGGCTACCGCGTCCACGGCCCGTACGACCCGCGCACCGGCCACCGCTTCAACGCGGCGAAGCTGCTGATCGACCCGTATGCCAAGTCGATCGAGGGCAAGGTGCGCTGGAGCCGAGCCAACGTGCTCCCGTACGTGCCCGACACCGACGCGGGCGACGATGCCGACCTCGAGCGCGACGACGAGGACTCCGCGATCGCGATCCCCAAGAGCATCGTGGTCGACGACCGCTTCGACTGGCAGGGCGACCGGCTGCCGAACACGCCGTTCGACCGCACGGTGATCTACGAGACGCACGTGAAGGGCTTCACGATGCGCCACCCGGGCGTGCGCGAGGACCTGCGCGGTACCTACGCCGGGCTGGCGTCGGAGGCCGCGATCGAGCACCTGAAGACACTCGGGGTGACGGCCGTCGAGCTGCTGCCGATCCACCACATCGCCGACGAGTCGTTCCTTGCCGAACGCGGGCTCACGAACTACTGGGGCTACTCGACGATCGGCTACCTGGCGCCGCACTCCGCCTACGCGGCCACCGGCATCCGCGGCCAGGAGGTGCGCGAGTTCAAGGGCATGGTCAAGGCCCTGCACGCCGCCGGCATCGAGGTGATCCTCGACGTGGTCTACAACCACACCGCGGAGGGCAACCACCTCGGCCCGATGCTGTCCTTCAAGGGCGTCGACAACCAGTCCTACTACCGGCTGATGCCCGACGATCCGCGCTTCTACATGGACTTCACGGGCACCGGGAACTCGCTCAACCCGGTGCACCCGAGCGTGCTGCGGCTGATCATGGACTCGCTGCGCTACTGGGTCGACGAGTGCCATGTCGACGGCTTCCGGTTCGACCTCGCGAGCGCGCTCGCGCGCGAGTTCTACGACGTCGACCGCCTGGCGAGCTTCTTCGACGTCATCCATCAGGACCCGATCCTGTCGCAGGTCAAGCTGATCGCCGAGCCGTGGGACGTCGGCCCGGGCGGCTACCAGGTCGGCAACTTCCCGGTGCTGTGGTCGGAGTGGAACGGCATCTATCGCGACGTGATGCGCGACTTCTGGCGCGGCGAGGCGGGGGTGAACGCGTTCGCCTCGCGCTTCACCGGCTCCAGCGACCTGTACGAGTCCGACGGCCGGCGGCCGTTCGCGTCGATCAACTTCATCACCGCGCACGACGGCTTCACGCTCAACGACCTCGTCTCCTACAGCGAGAAGCACAACGAGGCGAACCTCGAGGACAACCGCGACGGGACCGACGACAACCGCTCGTGGAACATGGGCGTCGAGGGGCCGACCGACGACCCGGAGATCGTCGAGCTGCGCGAGCGCCAGAAACGCAACTTCCTCGCCACCCTGTTCCTGTCGCAGGGCACGCCGATGCTGCTCGGCGGCGACGAGATGGGCCGCACCCAGGACGGCAACAACAACGCGTGGTGTCAGGACAACGAGCTCTCCTGGTTCGACTGGGATGTGGACGAGCGCGGGCAGGCGCTGCAGGAGTTCACACGCCGGCTGATCGCCCTGCGCCGCGACCATCCGGTGTTCCGGCGACGCCAGTTCCTGCACGGCACCGAGGAGGAGGGCTCCGGGCTGCCCGACGCATGGTGGTTCCGGACCGACGGGCGGCGGATGACCAAGCGCGACTGGGAGAGCGCGCACGTGGTCGGGATGTTCCTCAACGGCCAGGAGATCGCGGCGCCCGACGAGCACGGCCAGCGCGTGGTGGACGACTCGTTCCTGTTGCTCTTCAACGGCAGCCATGACGAGGTCGAGTTCAAGCTGCCGCCCGGCCGCTTCGGCCGCCGCTGGACATGCGTGCTGCGGACCGACGACCCGGACGCCAACGACTCCGTGCACGTCAGCGCCGGTGAGCACATCACCGTCTGCGCGATGTCGCTGATCGTGCTCCTACGCGAGACCTAGTGGTCCCCTCCAGACACCCACAAGAGAACCACTAGCTTGGCGCCGCTGCGGGCGACATACCGGCTCCAGCTCGGAGGTGACGTGGGCTTCGCGCAGGCGCGCGAGCTGCTGCCCTACCTGCGCGACCTCGGCGTCAGCCACCTGTACCTACCGCCGTCGTTCCAGGCGCGGGCCGGCTCGCTGCACGGCTACGACGTCGTCGACCCGACGCGCATCTCGGAGGAGCTCGGCGGCGAGCGCGAGTTCGAGGCGCTGGCGGCGGCCGCGCAGCAGCTCGGCCTCGGGCTGATCCTCGACATCGTCCCCAACCACATGGCGACCGACGGCGCCAACCGCTACTGGGCGGATCCGGCGCTGCGCGCGAAGTTCTTCGACATCGACGAGCCCACCGGCCGCCACCGCCGCTTCTTCGACGTCGACCATCTCGCCGCCGTGCGCCAGGAGGACCCGGAGGTGTTCGCCGAGACGCACCAGCTTGCGCTGCGGCTCGCGCGCGACGGGGTCGTCGACGGCCTGCGGGTGGACCATCCGGACGGCCTCGCCGACCCGGCCGGCTACCTGCGGCGGCTGCGCGAGGGCGGCGCCGCCCACGTGTGGGTGGAGAAGATCCTCGACCCCGGCGAGCCGCTGCGCGACTGGCCGGTGGAGGGCACGGTCGGCTACGAGTTCCTCAATGACGTCGCGGCGCTGTTCGTGGACCCGGCCGGCGAGGCGGTGCTGACCGACCTGTGGGTGGAGCTGGCGGGCGACGCCCGGCCGTTCGGCGAGGTGGCGTTCGAGGCCAAGCTCGAGCAGGTACGCGGCCCGTTCTCGTTCGAGGCCGACCGGCTGCAGCGCGAGGCGCCGGGCGACGTCGACGAGCTGGAGCGCGCGCTCGCGTCGCTGCCCGTCTACCGCACCTACGTGGAGCCGTGGTCGGGGCGCGTCGAGGACGCCGATCGCCAGGCGCTCCGCGCGGCGGGGCTCCCGGAGTCGCTGCAGCGCGTGCTCGCCTTGGAGGAGGAGGGCGGCTGGGACGCGTTCGTGCAGCGTTTCCAGCAGACGACGCCGGCGATCATGGCGAAGGGCGTCGAGGACACGGCGTTCTATCGCTACGCGCGGCTGCTCGCCCTCAACGACGTCGGCGGCGACCCGAGCCGGTTCGGGATCTCGGTCGACGACTTCCACGCGGGCAACCGCGAGCGCGCGGAGCGGTTCCCGCACAACCTGCTGATCACGCAGACGCACGACACCAAGCGCTCGGGCGACGTGCGCGCGCGGATCGGCGTTCTGGCCGGCATGGCCGAGGACTGGGCGGGTCACGTGCGCCGCTGGTTCGAGGCGTGCTCGCCGCTGCGCGGGCCCGACGCGGTCGAGCGCTACTTCATCTTCCAGACGCTGATCGGGGCGTGGCCGATCGAGCCGGACCGTCTCGTCGCGTACATGGAGAAGGCACTGCGCGAGGGCAAGCGCAACACGAACTGGATCGAGCCCGACGAGGCGTACGAGGACCGCGTCAAGGCGTTCTGCCGCACGCTGTTCGACCACCGGCCCTTCCTCACTGACTTCGAGCCCTTCGCTGCCGAGGTGGCACGGGCGGGCGATCGCGCGGCGCTCGGCCAGCTGCTGCTCAAGCTCACCGTCCCGGGCGTGCCCGACATCTACCAGGGCGACGAGCTGCTCGCGCTCTCGCTCGTCGATCCGGACAACCGCCGCCCGGTCGACTGGGTCCGCCGCCGCACGCTGCTCGCCGAGGTCCACGACGGCGCGCCCCCGACCGCCGAGACGCGCAAGCTGTGGCTGATCACGCGCGCCCTTGCGCTGCGCGCGCGGCGGCCCGACGCGTTCGAGCGCTCGTACGAGCCGCTCGACGTCGGCCCGGACGCCTGCGCGTTCGTCCGCGGCGGCTCGGTGCTCGCCGCGGCGGCGGTGCGCGCGGCCGTGCCCGACGCCGCGGTCGAGCTTCCGATCGGTGCGTGGCGCGACGTGCTGCGCGATCGCAACCTCGGCGGCCGTGTGGCGCTGGCCGACTTGCTCGGCTCGGACGGGATTGCGCTGCTCGAGCGAACTGCGGCTGGGTAGGGCGGGTTCTCGCCCCCTCGCGCCTCCCTTACTGCCGCAGGTCGGTCGCGCCCTCGGTAGCCTCGCGAGCCCGTGCGCGTCCTGATCCTGTCCTGGGAGTACCCGCCGATCGTGGAGGGCGGGCTGGCGCGGCACGTGCGCAAGCTGTCGGAGGGGCTGGTCGCCCAGGGCGTCGACGTCGATGTCGTCACGCGCGGCGGCGGGCGGCTGTCGCAGACCGAGGACCGGCACGGGGTGGCTGTGCACCGGGTGCGCGAGCCGGACTTCCCCAAGGACGACCTCGACGCCTTCATCGCCTGGGTCGAGCACATGAACGCGGACATGCTCGCCACCGCGCTCGAGCTCGATGGGCCGTTCGACCTCGTCCACTCGCACGACTGGCTGGTGGCCGACGCGGCCCGCCGCCTAAGCCGCCGCTTCGGCGTTCCGTGGCTCGTGACCGTGCACGCGACCGAATACGGCCGCCACCAGGGCTGGGTTGACAAGCACCCGCAATCGCACATCCACGGCGCGGAGCAGCGGATGGTCCGCGCGGCCGACCGCGTGATCACGTGCTCGCACTACATGCGTGGGCACGTCGCCGACGTGTTCGGGGTTCCGGCCGCGCGCGTGACCGCGATACCCAACGGCATCGACCCGACCGACCTGCAGCCGGTCGAGGACCTGCCGCGGCTGCGCGCGCAGTTCGCCGAGCCCGACGAGAAGCTCGTGCTGCTCGTCGGCCGGCTCGTCTACGAGAAGGGCTTCCACCTGGCGCTGGACGCGATGCCGCGGCTGATCGAGCGGCTCGGCAAAGTGCGCTTCCTCGTCGCCGGCTCGGGCACTGCCGAGGCCGAGCTCAAGCAGCAGGCCGAGCGGCTCCGGCTGATGGAGCACGGCTCGTTCGTCGGCTGGACCGGCGACGACGTACTGCACTCGCTCTACCGGATCGCCGATCTGTGCCTGGTGCCTTCGCTGTACGAGCCGTTCGGGCTCGTCGCGCTCGAAGCGATGGCTTCCGGCTGCCCGTGCATCGTGGCCGACACCGGCGGGCTGCGCGAGGTGGTGCCGGGCGGGCGCCGCGTCGGCCTGCGCTTCCGGGCGCGAGACCCGCGGTCGCTCGCGCGCATGGCCGAGCAGCTGCTCAGCGACGACGCGCTGCGCGACCGGCTGG
Source organism: uncultured Solirubrobacteraceae bacterium (assembly GCA_963803335.1). Classification (GTDB taxonomy): domain Bacteria; phylum Actinomycetota; class Thermoleophilia; order Solirubrobacterales; family Solirubrobacteraceae; genus DASSUW01. Next base: position 44,195 of record CAWDME010000003.1, read on the forward strand.
TGGCCGAGGCGGGGGAGTGGGTCCTGCGCTTCGACTGGGCCGACGTCGCGCGCCAGACCGCCGAGGTCTACGCCGACCTGCGCGGCGCGCGCGTCTCGTAGGGCGCCACGACGTCGCCCGGCGCGACCGTCGCGCCCGCCAGCACGGCAGCGTGCATCCCGATCCGCGCGCCGTCGCCCACGCGCGTGATGGCCGCGCTGTCCGCGAACGCCGGGTCGGCGTCGGCGATCATCGCCCAGCTGCCAACGTCACAGCCCGACCCGACTTCGATCCCGGCGACGGCGACGAGCATCGCTCGCTCGCCGATCCGCGCGCCCGGGCCGATCCGCACCGTGCCGCCGCCCGCCTCGATCCGGCAGCGCTCACCGAGCCGGCAGCCGTCCTCGAGCACGACGCGCGCGCCCGGCGCCACGGTCACGCGTACGCCGCGCTCGACGTGCACGCGGCCGTGCACGTCGATCCCGCGCCGGAGCTTGAGCAGCGTCGATCTCAGGCGGCGTAGGTTCGCACCTCGGGCGCCCGCACCGGCACGCGCTCGTGGGCCCCGGGCGCCACGTCGAGCGCGTAGCCGTGCCGCGCGGCGAGCACACGCGCGTGGTCGATCTCCAGCGAGCCGTGGCGCTCGAGCACGAGGTGCCCCTCATGGAAGGCGATGATCGTCGTCGAGCACGGGAGGTGATGCGGGTAGCGGGCGCGCGCGGCACGCTCGTCGGGATGGCCGATCAGCACGGCCTCCGGGTGATGGCCGAACTCGTCGCGGATCGCGTGCATCTCGCAGTGCGCCGCCTCGACCTGCCCCGAGACGTTGCTCGACGTGTTCGCGGACGTGATGAACAGCAGGTCCTCCCCGGACCGGTTGAGCGTTTCGCCGATCAGCGCGTTCGACGGGCAGGCGTGGCCGGGAGAGATCCACTGCGCGGTGCCGTCCACGGTCAGGTGCTCGGGCACGATCCGCGAGGCGGGGCCGCGGAAGCCGATCGGGCCGAGCGCCAGGAAGGCGTCCATGAGGGCTTCGATCCGCGCGCGCTCGACGCCGTCCCAGTCGAACACGCGGTGCGCGCGCCAGGGATCGGTAGTGACGCTGCCCGGCTGGCCGAGCGGACGGCCCTTGAGGCGGTTGACGCGCTGCGTCGACGCGAGGTCGGGGCGCGCGGCGAGTGCGCAGAAGTTGCCGAAGCCGTAGAAGAGGGCGGCGCCGTTCGCGGTCGCGATCGCCGCGCGCCGGCGGTCGGCGGTGGAGGCGAGGTTGAGGATCACGTTCACCCGGCCAGCATCGCCGGGGCCCCTTGGCGCGGGCTTGCCGCGCGCTTGCCTTACGCGAAGCGCAGGCGCAGCGAGGCGAAGCGGCGGCGGCGCGGGGCGCGACGCTCGCGGGCCCAGACGACGAGCTCGACGCCCTCGTCCAGATCGCACTCGACGTAGTTCATGAAGGTGGTCTCCATCGCATGACAAAGATCCCAGCCAGGTGGCTTCTGATACATGCGGGTGGCCGGTGTCTGCCCGGCGGCCAGCCGTACTCAGGCCGGTACCCAACTGCAGTTGGCCGGTAGCCTGGCGCGCGCATGAGCAGCTTCTTCGAGCACGGCCACTTCGGCGTGCAGGCCGATTACCACTTCAACTCCGAGGAGGGGCGCCACCTGATCGAGGGCGTCGCCCAGACGCTGGGGCTCGAGCCGCGCCGTGGCCGCGCGGAGAAGATCGGCCTCTTCTTCGGCGTGTTCGCGATCGCCGGGATCGTGATCGGCGCGCTCGTCGTCGGCGTGCTGGCGCTGCTCGGCGCCTTCTGATCGTCAGGCGGCCAGCGCGGCGGCCTCCCGCTTGGCCGGTGTCCACAGCGCGTCGTTGCCGAACGGGCGCCGCTCAGCCTCGCCGGAGGCAGCGAGCGAGATCAGCGCGTCCTCGGCCGCGTCGCGATCCGGCGGCTGCAGGTGCTTCGCCATCACGGCGGCGACCTCGTACGTCGTCAGCCCGTCCGGGAAGGCGCCCAGCACCTCGCCGGCGTCCTCGGCCGGCTCGCGGCGCGTGAGACTGCGGTCGAGGTTGGCGATCGCGACGTCGTAGGCCTCGACCGGCTGGAAGCCGCCGACCTCGAGTGACGCGCCGTCCTTCGCGGTGAACACGACGCTCGGCGCGGTGAAGCGGACCTCGCCGTCGGGCGTCGTCGCCGACCGGCCCTGGAACTCGGTCGGGCCGCCGGCGGCTGAGCGGGCGAGCTTGCGGTCGGTCGCGAACAGCTCCTCGGTCTCGGGCTCGAGCGAGGCGGCGACGACCTTGGCGGCGTCGATGCCGGGGACCCACTCGAGCGCCTTCTCGATGTCGGCGGGGTCGTCGAGCGTGAGCGTGCTCGTGAACTGCGCAAACTGCAGCGCGCGGAAGGCCGCCCACTCGCGGTCGTGGAACAGGCGCCGGGTGGCGACGACCGCGCGGCACATCGGCCACGTGGCGTGCGGGCGCTCGCGCGGCGCGGTGGCGAACGGCATCCCGCGCCGGCGGAAGGAGCGGTAGCCGCGGGCCTGCCGTTCGGGCGTGTAGCCGCGGCGCGCGTAGTGCTCGGCCGTCTCGGACAGCCCGATCATCACGTGCTGCCACTCGAGCTGGTCGCCGTAGCGCCAGCGCAGCGTGGCGAACGCCGGGGCGGCCGACCAGGCCCACGGGCAGCCGGGGTCGGAGAAGTGAGTCAATTGCATGGTCAATCAATGATGGCACTTCGGCGAGCGTGGTCGACGGTTCCGTCAGGCCCGATCCCTAGCCTCCGGCGCCCTTGTCGTTCGCGGTCGACAAACCCGCCGCTCGGCGCCGTCGAGCTCTGCCCGCCTGGCCGTCCCACCGGCCGCTGCGTGCCTGGCAGCAGGCCGCGGCTGACGCCGTGCTCGCGCACGACGGCGAAGCGTTCCTGGCCTCCGCCACGCCCGCCGCCGGCAAGACCACGTTCGGTCTCCATGTCGCCCACGAGATGCTCACCGAGGGCCGGGTGGCGCGCGTCGCGGTCATCGCGCCGACCACCCACATCTGCCGCCAGTGGGCGCTCGACGCCGCCCGCTACGGGATCGACCTCGAGCCCAACCGCCCCAACGCCGCCGGCCCCGAGCCGCGCGACCGCCACGGCATCGCGGTGACGTACGCGACGCTCGCCGCCGAGCCGGCCCTGCACCGCCGCGGCACCGCCGCCAAGCCGACGCTGCTGATCGCCGATGAGCCGCACCATATGGGCGAGCTGGCCGCCTGGGGGCGCAGCACGCTGGCCGCGTTCGAGCGCAGCCGCTTCCGGTTGCTGCTCTCCGGCACCCCGTTCCGGTCCGACAACACGCCGATCCCGTGGGTCGAGTACGACGGCGACGGCGTCTCGAGCGCCGACTACGCGTACGGCTACACCGAGGCGCTGATCGACGGCGTCTGCCGCCCGGTGACCTTCCACACCTACAACGGCGACATGGAGTGGATGAGTGACGGCCGCCGCCGCCGTGCCGACTTCACCGTCGCGCTCCCCGCCGCCGAGGCCGCCCGGCGGCTGCGCACCGCGCTCGACCCGGACGGAGACTGGATCGAGCACGTCCTGCGCGACGCCCACGCCGAGCTGTCCGCGCTGCGCGCCGGCGCGCACCCGGACGCCGGCGGGCTCGTGGTGGCAATCGACAAGGAGCACGCCGAGAAGCTCGCGGCGCGGCTGGCGCGCGTGGCCGGCGAGAAGCCGGAGATCGTCACCTCGGACGCGCCGGACGCCTCACAGCGCATCCAGCGCTTCGCCGCCGGGTCGGGGAGCTGGCTCGTGTCGGTGCTGATGGTCTCCGAGGGCGTCGACATCCCGCGCCTGCGCGTCGGCGTCTACGCGACGAGCGCGCGCACGGAGCTGTTCTTCCGCCAGGTCGTCGGCCGCTTCATCCGCCGCACACCGGCCCCCAAGGAACAGATGTCGCACCTCTTCCTGCCGTCCGACCCGACGCTCAAGCGGCTGGCGACGCAGATCGAGGAGGAGCGCAACCACGCGCTCATCCAGCTCGCCGACGGCGAGGCGATCGAGCGCGGCGAGCGCACGGAGTCCGACGAAGCGTTCCGCGCGCTGTGGTCGAGCGCTCGCCGCGACGACGACGTGCTGCAGACCACCCAGCCGGGCGACGCGCTGCAGCTGTTCGCCGACGCGACGCCGGCGCCCTCGGCGGCGCTGCAGGCGTTCACCACGACCGAGCACGAGACCGCCCACGAGCGGCGCGAGCGGCTGCGCGACGAGCGCCGCGCCCTCGTCGCCGCGGTCGCCCGCCGCACCGGCGAGGAGCACCGCGCGATCAACGCGCGCGTGAACCGCGAGATCGGCGTCGCCTCGGTGGGAGCCTGCACGGTCGAGCAGCTCGAGCGCGCGAACGCGCTACTGGAACGGCTAGCTTCCCGCGGGTGATCCCCGACTGGCCGCCCGGCACCCCCACCGTTCTGACGACCGTGGGGGAGGACGGCCCTCACGCGATCCCGGTTTCGACCCCTCTCCGCACGGGCCCGCGCACCGTGGTCTTCGCGCTCGGTCCCGGCCGCGGCTCGCTCGCGCGCCTGCGCGTGGACCCGCGCTGCGCCCTCGCGATCCTGGCCGAGGGTCTCGCGATCACCTTGCGCGGCCTCGCCACCGAGGTCGGCGAGGCGGCGGGCACCGTCGCCGTCCGGCTCGACGTCGAGAGCGTCGACGACCACGACCAGCCGACGTTCGTGATCGAAGCCGGCGTGAGCTGGCGCTGGACGGACCCCGAAGCCGAGCAGCGCGACGCCGCGGTGCGCGAGGCGCTCCGCCGGTCGGTGATCTGACAGGGCGCACGTCAAGCGCGGGCGGCGAACCGCCGATGTGACCCCTAGACATGTCCGCACTCGTGGAGGAGACGACCAACGTCGCCGTGGCCCGGCAGCCGATCTTCGATCGCGCCGAGACCATCGCGGGGTTCGAGATCCTCTACCGCTCGCTGACCGGCCCGTTCACCGACGCCGAGGGCGCCACCTCGACGGTGATCGTCCAGAGCCTCGCCGACATCGGGCTCGAGCGCCTCGTCGGCGACGCGCGGGCGTACATCAACGTCACCGCCGACTTCCTGCTCAAGGTGCGCCCGCTGCCGATGCCGCCCGAGCGGGTCGTGCTCGAGCTCGTCGGCTCGCACAGCGCCGATCCCGAGCTGCTCGGCGCGCTGCGCGACGCGCGCGACGCCGGCTTCCGGATCGCGCTCGACGGCTTCCGCCTCTCGCCCGGCCTCGAGCCGCTGCTCGAGCTCGCGACCGTCGTCAAGCTCGACATCCGCGCGCTGTCCGGCGCCACGCTCGTCAAGCAGGTCAACGAGCTGCGCCATCGCGGGCTGACGCTGATCGCGCTCAAGGTCGAGACCCGCGAGGAGTACGAGGCCTGTCGCGCGATGGGCTTCGACGGGTTCCAGGGCTACTTCTTCGCCGAGCCGGCCGTCGTCTCGGGCCCGACCGCGCCGACGCACCGCCTCGGCGCGCTGACCGAGCTGATCGCGCCCGACCGCCAGGCGAGCTTCGAGGAGATCGAGCGCGTGATCTCCCAGGATGCCGGCCTGAGCCACAAACTCGTCCGGCTTGCCAGCTCGGCGTTCGTCGGCGCACGCCAGCAGGTGTCGAGCGTCCGTCAGGCGCTGATCCTGCTCGGCACGGTCGCCGTGCGTCGCTGGGCGATGCTGCTCGCGCTGTCGGGCCTGACCGACCGGCCGCAGCACCTGCTGACGGTCGGCCTGGTGCGCGCCCGCCTGTGCGAGCGGCTGGCGGACGCGCACCCCTTGGCCGCCCCCGAGCGGGCGTTCACGGTCGGCTTGTTCTCGGTGGTCGACGCGCTCCTTGGCAAGCCGATGCAGGCGCTGCTCGACGAGCTGCCGTTCGACAGCCGCATCCGCTACGCGCTGCTCGACCACGACGGCCCCGAGGGCCGGCTGCTGGCCGCCGTGCTCGCGTACGAGCGCGGCGACTTCAACGACGTGGCGCGGTACGGCGTCGGCCTGCCCGCCCTGGCCGGCGCGTACCGCGAGGCGATCGACTGGGCCGACGGCGTCGCGCTCCAGCTCGCCGCCGGCTGATCAGCGCAACAGCGCGAACGTCTGGCGTGCTCAGCGCGATCAAGAGCGACCTCGCCGCCCAGTCGGCGTCGAGTGCGCACGGACGCAAGGCGCGCGCATGCGCGTTCCGCGAGGTGCGCTGGTGGCGGCGGGCCAACAACCAGGAGATCCACGCCGTCAAGCTGATCATCAAGCGGCGGTACGCGGCCGGAAACCACTGGATCGATCGCGCGAACCGGACGATGGTGCGCGCCGGCCGCGAGGGCCGGGAGGCGGTGCGGCAGTTCAAGGCCGTGGGGCTGTCGTCGCCGTTGGGTGCGATCGCGTTTGAGTGACGGAGCGGGTGAGCTCGACCCGTGAGCGGACGCCGAGCTTGGCGTAGATGTTGCGCAGGTGCGCCTCGATCGTCTTCGGGCTCAGCACGAGCTGCTCGGCGACCTCGCGGTTCGTGCGGCCCGCGGCGACGAGGTCGGCGATCTCGCGCTCGCGGCCGGTGAGGGCGCCGAGCGCGTCGCCGGGCTCGCGCCGGACGCGGTGGCCGAGGCGGCGCAGCTCGCGCACCGCCTCGTCGCGCCAGCGCGCCGCGCCGTAGGAGCTGAGGGCCGCCTCGGCCGCGGTCAGCGCGGCGAGCGCGGCGGGGCGCTCGCCGGCCGCGCCGACCGCGCGGCCCTCGAGCAGGCGCAGGCGCGCGGCCAGTAGCGGCGACGCGGGCACGCGCGCGGCGGCGGCGGCCTCGTCCGCCCGCCCCTCGGCGAGCAGGACCGCAGCCTGGGCGCGCGCAGCGACCGCGGCCGCCCACCCGCCGCCGACATCGAACGCCGGCGCGTCTCTCGCCCCGGCCACCTCGGCCGCCGGCCGCAGTGCATCTCTGGCCCCCGCTACGTCGCCTGACGCCAGCAGCGCGTCGACGAGATCGGCGACGGCCTCGGCTCGCAGCACCGGCGGGACGCGCGGGACCGCGTCCCGGAGCAGCGGCACCGCGCGGTCGGCGTTCCCCGCCGCCGTGAGCGCCGCGCCGTGCACCCACTGCGGCTGCCCCGCGCGCGAGCGGCCGAGCTCGGCCGCCTCCTCGGCCTCGCGCAGCGCGCCGGTGACGTCGCCGGCCGCGAGTCGCGCGCCGGCGAGCGCGGACTGCGCCTCGAGCTGCTGCGGGCGGTTGCCCGAGAGCCGCGCCCGGTCGAGTCCCTCCTCGCCGGCCGCCACGGCCTCCGCCAGGCGACCGAGCTCGCGCAGCGGCCGCACCGCCTCGGCGGCCACGAGGATCAGCACGGGCTCACGGCCGGTCGCCGCCGCGAGCCGCCGCGCGCGGTCGAGCTCGTCGAGCGCGTGTTCGAAGCGGCCGCGGGCGCTGTCCGCCCACGCGAGCATCGTCAGACCGGGCAGGCGCGACGTGGCCTCTCCGTCGGTCAGCGCCGCGAACGCCGCCGTCGCGCGAGCGTGCACATAGTCACCCGTGTCGAGCGCGACCGCGGCGATCGCCTCGAGCGCCAGCGCCGCCGCAACCAGCACCGCGTCGCCGAGCACCTCGCCATCCGCCCTCGCGTCGCGCGCGTGCGCCCGCGCGCTCTCGTGCTCGCCCGTCAGTTGCTCCAGCAGGCCGATCGCCAGGTGCAGCCGCACGCGATCCCGGGACGGTTCCGCCGGCAGGTCGCCGAGCGCGACGAGCAGCCGCCGGCGCGCCTGCTCCTCCTCGCCCAGCCAGACCTCCATGTTCGCGACGCGGACCGCGAGCGCGTGCTGCTCCTGGGCGTCGCGGGCGTCGAGCAGCGCCGCCTCGAGCGTGAGCCGCGCCGCCTCGCGATCGCCGGCCGGGCTCTGCGCCTCGGCCAGCGCCACCAGCGTGCCGACGCGCCGGTCGTGGTGCTTGGGCCCGTCCGGGAGCAGTCGCAGCGCAGCGGCGTGGAAGCGCGCGGAGGATGCCGGGGCCGGATGCTGGAGCTCGCGCGCCGCGGCCTCGAGCAGGGCCAGCGACGCCTCGTCGCCGAGGTCGGCAGCGTGCTCGACGTGATGGGCGCGGGCGACCAGGCCGGCGCCGCGCCGCTCCAGCGCCGCCGCCGCCCGCCCGTGCGCGGCGAGCCGCCAGCCGCCGGGCGCCCCGTCGTACACGGCGTGTCGCACGACCGGGTGCCGGAACGCGAATCGGCGCGCGCCGTCCGCCGGCCGCACGAGGGTGCGGGCGAGGAGCGCGTCGAGCGCCGCCGGCGCCTGCGCCTCCTCCAGCTCCGCCACTTCGGCGGCCAGCGCGGGCTCGAACGGGTCGCCCACCACCGCCGCCGCTTCGAGCAGCCTGCGCGCGTCCGTACCGAGCGCCGCCAGCTCGGCGGTGAGGGCGAGCGCGACCGTCGCGGGCACGCCGTCCGACCGTGCGAGCTGCTCGAGGTAGAACGGGTTGCCGCCGCTGAGCGCGTAGATCGCGCCCACGTCGCCGCCGACCAGCTCGGCGGCCTCGGCCTCGCTGAGCGGTCGCAGCGGCAGGTCGGTCACGCGACCGTCGCGCGCCGCTCCGGCCAGTGCGGCCACGAGCGCACGCGGCAGTCGCCCTTCCCGCGCGGCGAGCGCCGGCAGCACCGGCGCCTCGGGCGGGCGCCGCACCAGCGCGGCGATGGCATCGACCGACGCGCCGTCGGCCCAGTGCAGATCGTCGAGCCACAGCACGAGCGGCCGCGCCGCGGCGAGCTGCTCCAGCAAGTCGCGCAGCGCGCGGTGCAGGCGATGGCGATCGCCGCCCCTCAGCCCCTCGACCGCCTCGACGCCGAGCCGCGCGCGCCGGCGCTCGTCGAGCGCGCGCAGGTGCGAATCGATCGCCTCCGACCACACGCCGTACGGCAGGTCGTCCTCGAACTCGGAGGCCGCGGCGCCGAGTACGACGCAGCCGTCGGCGCAGTCGACGAGCTCGGCCAGCAGCCGCGACTTGCCGATCCCCGGCTCGCCGACCACGGCGACCACCTGGCCCGTCGCGCCTCCGCGCACGCGCTCCAGCGCCGCGGCAAGCGCCGCGCGCTCACTCGTCCGTCCGACCAGCGGGGGCATGACGCGATTCTCTCCGAATAGATGAACACCCTGATGACGGGCGCCCGCGGCGGCGGGACACTGGCCGCCATGACCTCCCCCAACGGCATCCACCCGGCGGTCCGTGTCGGCCACGTCCACCTCCACGTCTCCGACCTCGACCGCGCGCTCGCCTTCTACCGCGACGGCCTCGGCTTCAACCTCCGCGGCGACGGCCGCCCGATGGGCCTGCCGATGACGTTTCTCGCGGCGGGCGACTACCACCACCACGTCGGCCTGAACACGTTCAAGCCATCAGGCCTGTACCACGTGGCCTTCAACTACCCCGACCGCCGCGAGCTCGTGAGGGCCGTCGAGCGCCTGCAAAGCCGCGGCTACGCGATCGACCACGCCACCGACCACCACGGGACCGTGTCCGTCTACCTCGACGACCCGGACGGCAACGGCATCGAGCTCTACTACGACCGCCCGCGGACCGAGTGGTACGACGCCGAGGGGCGCCCGATCCTCAAGGCCGACCGGATCGAGATCGGCGAGATCTAGTCAGCGGCGATCGTCACGTTGCGGCCGCTCTCCTTGGCGGCCGCGAGCGCGTCTTGGGCGCGGACGACCAGCAGCTCGGCCGGCTCCTCGCCGTCCCAGCGGGCCGCGCCGGCCGATGCGGTCTGGCCGCGCGGCGTAGCGGCGCGGACGCGGTCGAGCACTTCGACCGCCTCGCTGAGCGCGCACCCGGGGAGCAGGATGCCGAACTCGGTGCCCTCCAGCCGGGCGAGGGTGTCGACCTCGCGCAGCTCGGCGCGCCAGCGCGACGCCGTCTCCTTGATCAGCCGGTCGCCCTCGCGCTCGCCGCGCAGCATGTTGAAGGCGCTCATGTGGTCGATGTCGAGCACGGCGAGCACCAGCGGGCTGTCGCTGCGGCGGGCGCGGGCCAGCTCGCGTGGGAGCTCTTCGTCCCACACGCGGCGGGTGGCCAGGCCGGTGAGGCCGTCGCTGAGCTGGAGCGCGTTCATGCGGCTGCGCAGCCCCGCGTGCTCGATCGCCACCGCCGCCTGCGCGGCCAGCAGCCGCAGCACGCCGGCCGGCGCGTCGGGCAGTGCCTCCAGCGGCACCTGCCAGATCACGATCAGCACGCCGGCGACCTGGCCGTCGCGCAAGACCGGCTCGAACACGGCCGAGCGAGCGCTCGTGGCCTCCACCAGCGGGGCGGCGAGCGCAGGGTGCGTGCGCGCGTCGGCGACGAAGTAGGTGTCCTTGGAGGTGAACGCGCGGCCGTGGGCGGGCGCCGTCTCGGCCCGCGGCTGGATCGTCACCGGCGCGATCTCCACGCCGGCCATGGCAGTCGAGACGAAGTCGCGGCCGGCCGGCTCGAGCAGGAACGCGACGGGCGCGCCCGCGACCTCGCAGGCGGCCTTGCAGACCGCCGTGCGGGCGTCGTCGGTGCCGGCGAGCGCACGGGCAACGCGGGCGATCGCGCCCATCCCGCGCGCCTGGTCGCGCAGCAGGTCGTTGAACCGCCGCAGGTCGCGCTCGTTGCTCTCGCGCTCGAGCTCGGAGGACAGCACGCGCGCGAGCATCGTGAACAGCTGCTCGTCGGCGTCCGTGAACGGCTCGAGTGAGTGCCGCAGGGCCGCCAATGAGCCGACGCGCGTGCCGTCGGACAGCTCGAGCGGGACGCCGAGGTAGGCGCGGGCGCCGATGCGGTCCTGCATCGGCAGCGAGCGGTAGATCGGATGACGGGCGACCTCGTTGCAGATGCGCGGCGCCCGGTCCTCGGCCATGTGCGAGCAGAACGCGTCGCCGAGCGGGATCGCGAGGTTCGAGCGCAGCCCGATGCCGCCGCCGTTGCGCGTGTCGACGATGCGGTGGATGAACTGCCCGCGGTCGAGGTGCGCGAGATACAGCACCGCATCGGGCATGTGGCGCTCGAGCAGGTCCAGGACGGAGCGCGTGGCGTCCGCGAACGACCGGTAGGTTGTCGCCGTTGCCGCAGCGGCGGCCTTTATGGCGCTGGCGTCCACGCAAGTCATTGTCGACACTGGCTGCAGCCTCGCAATTGCCAATCCGTCTAGGCTCCGCCATTCATGCGTCTAGCCACGTTCATCGCTGCGGGCAGCGAGCAGCCGCAGGCCGGCGAGGTGCGCGGTGACGAGATCGTCGCCTTCGGCGCCGGCACGGTGCGCGACCGGCTCGCGGCCGGTGACCTCACGCCCGCCACCGGCTCGACCTACGCGCTCGCCGACGTGACGCTGCTCGCGCCCGTCCCGCGCCCGCGCGCGATCTTCGGCATCGGCCGCAACTACGCGGCGCACGCCGCCGAGCTCGGCAACGAGGTCCCACCTAAGCCGCTCGTCTTCATGAAGCTGCCGACCTCGAGCGTGCCGCCGTCAGGCCCGGTGGTCTGCCCGCCGGTGGTCGAGGAGCTCGACTACGAGGCCGAGCTGGCGGTCGTGATCGGGGCCGGCGGCAAGATCGCCGGCTGGGCGGTCGCCGACGACGTGAGCGCGCGCGACCTGCAGCGCAGCGAGGAGCAATGGACGCGCGCGAAGGGCTTCGACAGCGCCTGCCCGTGGGGCCCGTGGATCACGACCGTCGACGAGCTGCCGGACGCCGTCGACCTGCGCATCCAGTCATGGGTCAACGGCGAGCAGCGGCAGGACGCGACGACCGACCAGCTGATCTTCAAGCCCAAGCAGCTCGTCGACTTCATCGCCGAGACGTGCACGCTCGAGCCCGGCGACCTCATCCTCACCGGCACGCCGTCGGGCGTCGGCATGGGCTTCGACCCGCCCCGCTACCTCAACGACGGCGATGTCGTGCGCGTCGAGATCGAGCGCCTCGGCTCGATCGAGCACGCGGTCAGTGCTCGTAGATGACCCGGTCGATGAGGCCGTACTCGGCGGCCTCTGACGCCTTGAAGAAGCGGTCGCGCTCCATATCGCGGTGCACGACCTCCTCCGGCTGGCCCGTGTGCTTGGCGTAGATCTCGTCGACCCGCTTGCGGGTCTTGAGGATCTCCGCCGCGTGGATCTCGATGTCGGTCGACTGGCCCTCGAAGCCGGCTGACGGCTGGTGGATCAGGATCCGCGAGTTCGGCAGCGACATCCGCTTGCCGGGCGCGCCGCCGGCGAGCAGCAGCGACCCCATCGACATCGCGATCCCGACGCACATCGTCGCCACGTCGGGCTTGATGAACTGCATCGTGTCGTAGATCGCCAGCCCGGCGTAGATCGAGCCGCCCGGCGAGTTGATGTAGATCGAGATGTCCTTATCGGGATCCTGCGACTCGAGGTGCAGCAGCTGCGCGACGATCAGGTTGGCGACCTGGTCGTCGACCGGGCTGCCGAGGAAGACGATGCGCTCGTTGAGGAGGCGCGAGTAGATGTCGAACTCACGCTCGCCACGCGCCGTGCGCTCGATGACCATCGGGACCAGAGGCATATGCCGCCGGAGTCTAGATGACCGGTTCCACGACCCCCGCACCCGCCTGGGCGGGCACGCGGGCCGCGAAACCGATCATCTAGGACACCGCAGCGACCGTGCCCGCCCGCAGGCGGCCGAGCACGCGTTCGATGCGACGCCCGACCTTACGGCGGTCGAGCCGCAGCGTGTCCGCCACGTCGGCCGGCGGGGTGCCGTCGACGAGCATCGCGAGCAGCGCGAGGTCCTCGGGATCGACGGCGTGCGCCGCGGCCTCGAGCATCTCGGGCTCGAGCCGCGGCAGCGCCGAGCCGCCGCGGGCGACGATCCGGATCGCCTCGAACAGCTCCTGCGCTTCGGCCGCCTTGTCGACGATGCCGTCGGCGCAGGCGATGCGCGCGAGCAGTACGAGCTCGCCGTCCGGGTCGGAGGTGTAGAGGATCACGCGCGGCGCGTGCGGCAGCGCCTTCAGGCGCCGGCACAGCGTCAGCCCGTCGCCGTCGACGAGCTGGTGCTCGAGCAGGACCACCGACGGACGCAGCCGGTCGACGACCTCGAAGCCGTCGTCGGCTCCGGTCGCGGTACCGACCGGCACGAGGCCGGGCTCCGTGCGAAGGAGGATCGTCAAGCCCGCGCGGACGGCCGGCTGAGAGTCCACGATGGCGATCCTGGTCACCGCGAGAACTCTTCCACGGTGAACTGAACTTGGCGTAAAGGGGCGGTAAGACACACGAAGTTCTTAGGGTTCGGGCATGCCGAGGAGACTCCTCGTCGGCGACCGGGCGAGCGGAGTGGCGCTCGTGGTCGCGGCCGTGACATCGCTGCAGTTCGGTGCGGGCTTCGCCGTGACGCTGTTCGACGAGCTCGGCCCCGCCGGTGCGGCGTTCCTCCGTTCGTTCTTCGCCGCGGTCGTGCTGGTCGTGATCTGGCGCCCGCGCGTGGCCGGCCGCCCGCCCGCCGACCTGCGCGTGGCGGCGCTGTTCGGCGTCGTGCTCGGGACAATGAACCTGTCGATCTACTCGGCGATGGACCGGATCCCGCTCGGCGTCGCCGTGACGATCGAGTTTGTCGGGCCGATGGCGGTCGCCGTGCTCGGGTCGCGGAGGGGGCTCGACCTGCTGTGGGTCGCGCTGGCGGCGGCGGGGATCCTGCTGCTCGCCGACCCGGGCGGCGGGTCGCTTGACTCGGCAGGCGTCGCGTTCGCGCTGCTGGCCGCGACGATGTGGGCGTTCTACATCCTGCTCGCCGAGCGCACCGGCCGGCTCTTCCCGGGCGGCTCGGGGCTGGCGCTCGCGATGGTGGCGGGCGCGGCGGTGATCGCCCCGTTCGGGGTGGCGCAGGGCGGCAGCGACCTCCTGCACCCCGAGCTGCTGGCCGCCGGCGCCGCCGTCGCGCTCGCGTCGTCGGTGATCCCGTACTCGCTCGAGCTGGAGGCGTTACGGAGGCTGCCCGCGCGCGTATTCGGTGTGCTCATGTCGCTCGAGCCCGCGGTCGCCGCGCTGGCCGGCCTCGTCGTCCTGGGGCAGGACCTCGGCGCGCGCGAGTGGGCGGCGATCGCGCTCGTGGTGATCGCGTCCGCGGGAGCGGCGGCGCTGGCGAACGGCTAGGTCGAAGCGCCCGGCGGGAGTGTCGCCGGTTGCTGCTCGTCGGGTCGGACGAGCAGCGTCTCCTCATCGGCCACGGCCACGTCGGTGCCTGCCTCGCTCGGCCGCAGCACACGCAGCGCCGCGGGCGGCAGGCGGAGGCTGACCGCGGCCCCAGGGTCGAGCGACACCGGCGGCGGCGACCCGTCGTTGGCGACCATCGCCTTCATCAGCTCGCCGCCCAACACGCGGACGTGGACCTCGTGCGAGCCGCCCAGGAAGACCGAGCGCTCAACGATCCCCGGCAGCTGCTCGTCGCCCTCCTGGGTGTGCGGCTCGATCGCGATCCGCTCGGGCCGGATCATCACCTTGACATCGCCCCGGGTGTCGAGCTCGCCCTGGCCGCAGCGGAACACGCGGTCGCCGATCCGGACCGCGCACGATGCGCCGTCGCGGCCGACGGCTTCCGCCTCGAGCAGGTTCGAGACCCCGAGGAACTCGGCCACGAACACCGTCTCCGGCTCCTCGTAGATCGACCGCGGCGACGCCGCCTGCTCGACCAGGCCCTTGTTCATCACGGCGATCCGGTCGCTCATCGTGAGCGCCTCCTCCTGATCGTGGGTGACGAACACGAACGTGATCCCGAGCTCCGCCTGCAGCGCCTTGAGCTCGACCTGGAGGTTCTTGCGGAGCTTCGCGTCGAGCGCGCCGAGCGGCTCGTCGAGCAGCAACACGCGCGGCTGGAGCACGAGCGCGCGCGCCAGCGCCACGCGCTGCTGCTGGCCGCCCGAGAGCTGGTCGGCCTTGCGGTTCGCGAACTCGGTCAGGTTGACGAGCTCGAGCGCCTCGGCCACGCGCCTGGCTCGCTCGCTCTTGTCGACCTTCTTGTACTTCAGCCCGAACGCGACGTTCTTGGCCACGTCGAGGTGCGGGAACAGCGCGTAGCTCTGGAACACGGTGTTGACGTTGCGCCGGTGCGGCGGGACGCGCGCGACGTCGCTCCCGTCGAGCATGATCCGCCCGCTCGTCGGCTGCTCGAAGCCGGCGATCATCCGCAGCGTCGTCGTCTTGCCGCAGCCGGACGGTCCGAGCAGCGTGAAGAACTCGCCGGCGGGCATGTCGACGCTGATGCCGGCGACCGCGACGTGCTCGCCGAAGGCCTTCGTCAGTTCTTCGAGCTGGATCTCACCGGACATTCAGACCTCCATGGTGGCGAGCGATGCGGCTTCCTCGCCCCCGGCAAAGCGCCGGTACACCAGGAAGGCGGCGAGCAGGGTGAGGAGCGTGATCGCCAGCCCGACGGTGGCGATGGCGTTCAGCGCGGGCGTCGGCGCGCCGCGCGCGTTGGAATAGAGCAACATCGACACGGTCGTCGTGCTCGCGTCGCTCGACAGGTACTGGGTGACGACGAAGTCGTCGATCGAGATCGCGAACGCGACCGCGGCGCTGGCCACGATCGCCGGCGCCAGCAGCGGCAGCACGACGCGGAACAGCCGGTCGCGCGGCGGCGCGCCGAGGTCGGCCGCAGCCTCCTCGTACTCCGGCCCGATCGAGACGAGCCGGCCGCGCACGATCACGACCACGTAGGACAGCGTGAAGGTGACCTGCCCGATGATCTGGGCCTCGGTGCCGAGCCCGATCCCCGGGAAGATGCGTAGGAAGAGCAGCAGCAGCGCGACGCCCATCACGATCTCCGGCGTCACGAGCGGCAGCAGCATGAGCGAGTTGACGGTGCCCGAGCCGCGGCCGCGCCAGCGCTGCAGCCCGAGGGCGAGCGCGATGCCCAGCGGGGTGGCGATGGCGACGCACGCCACCGCGAGCAGCAGCGTGTGCCCGAGGGCGTCGCGCAGCGCGGAATCGTGCAGGACGCTGCCGGTGGGGCCCGTGAACCAGCGGAACGAGAACCCCTGCCACGTCGTCCGCGAGCGGCCGGCGTTGAAGGCGAAGGCGATCGCCAGCAGGACGGGCACCACCGACCAGAGCACGTACATGGCCGTGACCAGCGCGAGCCAGCGCGGCCGGCCCCAGGGATTGCGGAGCCACGTCATGCCGTCTCGGCGGTCGTCCCCGCCCGGCGCGTGGTGCGCAGGTAGTAGAACATCAGCACGAGGAGGAAGATCGACAGCAGCAGCGTCAGCACCGCGCCGACGACCTTCTCGGACCCCTGGCGCATGAACTCGTCGATCTGGTTGCCGATCATGTTCGTCTGGGTCGAGGCAGAGACGAGGTCGGCGGTGTAGTAGTCGCCGAACATCGGCAGCGCGATCAGCACCGCGCCGGCGAGGATGCCCGGGACCGAGAGCGGCAGCGTCACCCGCAGGAACCCGCTGAGCGGGCTCGCCCCGAGGTCGCGCGCGGCCTCGATCTGGCGGCCGTCGATGCGGTCGATGGCCACGAACAGCGGCAGGATGAAGTACGGCAGGTAGCCGTAGACGAGCGCGAGGATGACCGTCGTCGGCTGCCCGTTGAGCCAGCCGCCCGGCTCGGCGAGCAGGCCGAGAGTGAGGAACAGCTTCTCGATGCCGAGGTTGTGCAGCAGGCGCGTGCCGAGGCCGTCGGGCGCGAGCAGGTTGATCCACGCGAGCATCCGCATCAGGTAGTTGATCCACAGCGGGAGGATCAGAGCGAGCAGGACGAGGCCTCGCCAGCGCCCCGCGTGGCGCGCGGTGTAGTACGCCACGGGATAGCCGACGAGCAGTGACAGCCCGACGGCGATGACCACGAACTCGATCGTCCGTAACGAGACGGTGAGGAACTGCCCGCCGTGCCAGATGTTCTTCAACACCTCGAGCACGTAGCCGACGTTCCAGTCCAGCGGATTCCAGAACGGGACGGGATTGGACAGCGTGTCCTGGTTGCCGAAGGCCACGGCCACGACCGCGTAGAGGGCGACGAGGAAGAAGATCGACAGCCACGCGACGCCGGGGAGCGCGAGCACTCGCCACGTCCAGCGCGAGCCCATCAGCCGACCTTGAACTTCGACCAGGCGTTGTCCCAGAAGCGCTGCCCCTGGACGCTCAGCTGCAGGAGCTCCTGATTGGCCGCGAACTGGTCCGGGCGAACGACGGCCTGCTCGAGCGACTTCGGGATCAGCCCCCGCTTCAGGAGCGCCGCCGCGTCGATGTTCTTCTGCGGCGGGGTGTAGCCCGTGAAGTTGACGAAGTTGTTGTACGCGTTCTGCTCGTCGAGGAAGAAGTTGACGAACTCGTGCGCGAGCGCCGGATTCTTCGCGGTCCGGCCGATGCAGAAGAAGTCGTTCTGCACCACGCCGTTCTGCTCGGGCCCCCAGAACGAGAGCACGGATGGCGGCACGCCCTTGGGCAGGTAGTAGAACGCCGCGCTGAGCAGGTCGCCCGACCACGAGTGGTGCAGCACCGTCTTGCCTTCGGGCAGCGTCTGGTAGTCGGTGATCGTGACCTTCGGGTTGCAGATCGCGCTGAGCTGCGAGAGGTCGGCCTGCGCCTTGTTGACCACCGCCTCGTCCTCGGTGTTGAGGTCGGGCCGCACGTCCTTTCGCATCGCGTCGCGCTGCATCGGCATGCTCAGTGCGTCGCGCCGGTCGTCGAGGATCCCCACCTGGCCGCGATACGGCTGCGCATGCCAGAAGATGTCCCACGGGACGTCCATGCCCGCGATGTCCTGCTTGATCTTGTCGTTGCGCCAGCCGATCCCGTCCATCCAGACGACGTACGGGACCGTGTACTGCGCGCCGCGGTCGTAGAAGGGGTCGGCCAGCTCGGGCCAGATGTTCTTCTGGAGGTTGGGGAGGTAGGAGTGGTTGAGCGGCTTGAGCAGCTTCCGGGCGATCAGGTCGACGATGTTCGAGCCGCTGAGGCCGATGATGACGTCGAACGTCACCGCTCCGGACGCGAGCTTCGCGATCGCCTCGTCAGACGAGTTGTAGGTCGCGACCTGGACCTTCGTGTTGAACTTCTTCTGGAACTTCTTGACTGTCACCGGGTCCAGGTAGTCGGCGTAGTTGTAGATCGCCAGCGGCCCGGCCTCCGGCTTGACGCCGTCCGCGATCGGCTTGTTCGCGTCGGTGATCGCCCACGTCACCGAGTTGTCGGGACGTGGGAGCGGGAGACCATCGGGGCCGAGCGGCTTGGCCACGACGAGCTCCGCCGCGGCCTTGGAGACCTCGCCCGCGGCATCGGCGGCGCCGATCGGCGTCGTCGTGTTCTCACAGCCTGCGAGGGCGCCGGCGACGGTGAGACCACCCGCTGCGACGGCCGACCGGCGCAGCAGCTGGCGCCGGTTTATGCCCGATTCCTTGGGATGCATGTTCGACCCCTCCTCGTCCGATCGGTGGGCTACGCCCCGTGGGTGATCGCCCTCATCGCAGACGCGCCTCCGCCAGCGCCAGGCAATGCCGCTTGACGGTCGCGGCCGTCACGGCGGGATCGCGCAGCGCCAGCTGGATGGCAAACCCATCCATCACCGCTCCCAGCAGGAGCGCAACGTCGTCGGCGTCGGCCTCGTCGACGAACTCGCCGCTCGCCTGGCCCTCGCGGACGATGTCCGCGATCGCCTCGCGCCAGCGGCGGTCCAGCCCCTCGCGCGTCTCCGCCAGCCGCGGGTCGCGCAGCGAGCGCACCCACAGCTCCATCCACAGCACCGTCTCGCTGTCGCCCTCCGCCGGCCAGAGCTCCACCAACCGCCCCAGCTTCTCCGCGGCGTTCGCGAGCCCGTCGAGCTCCCCGGTCAGGTCCGCGTAGAACCGGTCGTCGGAGAACTGCAGGGCCTCGGCCAGCAGCTCGTCCTTGGTCGGGAACCAGTACAGGACGCCCGGCGCGCTCGTCCCCGCGCGCTCGGCGACGTCGCTGATCCGCGTGTTCTGCACGCCGCGCTCGGAGATGACCTCCGCTGCGGCGGTGAGAATGGCCGGCCGGCGCAGGTGCGCGGTCGACGGCCGCGGGCTCATGGGGTTCTCCGAACCGCCATTCAGGAAACCTACTCCGAACTCCGGCGCGTCCGCAAGGGGGCGGCTACCCAGCGGGTGCGGCGGCGCAGTTCACCCGCGCCGCCGCGGCGAATGATCAGGCCGTCGGCGCGGCGGCGTCGAGGCGCAGCTCGCGCACGAGCGCGTCCCACACTTCCTCGCGCGCGCGCTCGACCGGCATCGCCGGGTCGCCGAGCAGCGCGCGCACCCCGAGCCCGTCGAGCAGCGCGACCGTGCGGTCGGCGACGCGGTCGGCGTTGCAGTCGAAGCCGCCGGACTCGATCGCGTCCGCGAACCACTCGTGCATGCGCGCGTACAGCCGCGCGGCGGTGGGGCGCAGCTCGGGGTGGCGGACGGCGCGCAGCCACAGCTCCACCCACAGCACCCAGTCCTGCTCCTGCGCGCCGGGCAGCGGCAGGCACTGCTCGACCATGTCGCGCAGCCGCTGCACCACTGCCGGCTCGCCGGTGTCGGCGGTGCGGGTGTCGCCGGCGTGCTCGAACGAGTGCTCGAGCGCCTCGGCCAGCAGAGCCTCGCGGGTCTCGAAGTGGTAGTGGACGAGCGCGGTCGAGACGCCGGCATCCATCGCGATCCGCGCGATCCGGACGCCGTCGATCCCGTCACGCGCGATCCGCCCGATCGCCGCGTCGAGGATCCGCTCCCGACTCATCGCAGGTACGCCTCCGCGACCATGCGGTCGAAGTCGTGAACCGTGCTCTCGACCTCCGTGTAGCGGCCCGGCGTGTAGCCGCGCGAGCCGATGCCGAGCTGCGTGAGCTCGCACACGTGCCAGTCCTGGCGGTTGACGAGGTCCCAGAACTCGACGGCGTCGGAGGGATCGAAGCCCTTGCGCGCCATCGTCTCGGGCTCGAAGAACCACTCGCAGACGACCTCCGTGCGGCCGGGGCCGCGCGGGAACAGCGTGTGCAGCATCACGTAGTCCGGGTGCAGCGACACCAGGCAGTTCGGGAAGATCGCGAAGTACAGGACGGCGCGCGGGTCGACGCCGGCGATCGGCGGCCGGCCGGCGTGCCCGCCGTTCAGGGCCATCGTGTCGGCGTCCTCCTTGGTGAGTGTCATGCTGCCACCGCACCACGCGCCCGGGCCGAAGAAGTCGTCGCCGCTCAGGTAGTGGCTGAGGCGGTTGAGCTCCGGGTGCACGCCGGGGCAGTGCAGGCACTCGGAGTAGTTCTCGACGATCGCCTTCCAATTGGACGCGACGTCGTAGTCGATGCGGACGGCGCGCTGGAGGTCGCGGGTCCGGTAGGCGTCGAGGTGCTCGACGAGCGAGCCGACGTGGTCGGCGAGCGGCGGCGGGCTGCCGGATACGTCGGCGAACACGAGGCCGCCGGCGACCGCGGTGCGGATCTGCCGCAGCCCGTTGCACGCCGGGTCGAAGTCCTCGAGCTCCTGCGTGTGCGGCGCGTTCTTGAGCGCGCCGTCGAAGCCGTAGCTCCACGCGTGGTACTGGCACTGCAGCCGGCGTGTCGCCCCTTCGCGCTCGTTCACCAGCCGCGCGCCGCGGTGGCGACAGACGTTGAAGAAGCCGCGGACGTTGCCCTCGCCGTCGCCGATGAAGAACATGCTCTCGCCGCCCAGCTCGGTGGCGACAAACGCGCCGCGCTCGGCGAACGCCGACACGTGGCCGACGCACACCCAGCCACCGAGGAACAGGTTCTCGGCCTCCCAGCGCGCGACGTCCTCGTCGACGTAGGCGCGTTGGGGCAGCAGTGAGGCTTCGAGCAGCGGCCGCAGCGTCGGCGCGAGCTCCTCGGCGGTGAAGGGCGCATCGGTGGCGACGGACATGGCGGCAAGATAGCAAGTTCGTGCAATTGACTACAAGGTCAGGACGGGTGTAGGGTGCCGCCGATGAGCACCAACGGACATCACCCGACCTACGACGCGATCGTCGTCGGCGGAGGCCACAACGGACTCGCAGCAGGCGCGTACCTCGCCCAGGCCGGGCTGCGCGTCTGCGTGCTCGAGCGCCGCGACATCCTCGGCGGCGCCTGCGTCACCGAGGAGGTCTGGCCCGGCCACCGCGTGTCGCGCGCCTCCTACGTCGTCTCCCTGCTGCACCCGAAGGTCGTCGCCGACCTGGAGCTCAAGAAGTACGGCTACGAGGTCCATCCGCTCGACCCGGCCTACTCGACACTCCCGCCCGACGGGCCGCCGCTGTTCTTTTTCAACGACGACCAGCAGGCGATGGACTCGATTCGCCCGCACTCGCGCAAGGACGCCGACGCCTATCCGGCGTTCAACGCGCTGCTGGAGCGGATGGCCGACTTCCTGCGCCCGATGATGCTGCGTCCGCCGCCGGCGCTCGGCTCGCGCCACCCGGGCGACCTGCTCGGGCTGCTGCGCGAGGCCGGCCGCGCGGCCGGGCTCAACAGACGTGACATCCAGGACTTCTTCCGGATCATGACCATGTCGGTCGGCGACCTGCTCGACGACTGGTTCGAGTGCGACGCCTTCAAGGGCGCGATGGCGTCGAGCGGCGTGGTCGGCGTGTGGGCCGGGCCGCGCACGCCCGGGACGGCGTACAACCTGCTGCACCACGAGCTCGGCGAGATCGACGGCGTGTCGGGGCTGTGGGGACACGTGAAGGGCGGCATGGGGACGATCTCGATGGCGATCGCCCGCAGCGCCGAGGCGGCGGGCGCGACCATCCGCACCGGCGCGTCCGTGCGGTCGATCGATGTGCGCGACGGGCAGACCGTCGGCGTGACCTTGGAAGATGGCGAGGAGATCTTCGCCCCCGTCGTCATGTCGGGCGCGCACCCGAAGACCACGATCCTCGATCTCTGCGGCCCGCAGCACTTCCCCGACGACGTGGTCGAGGACATGCGCCGGTACCGGACGCGCGGCGGGTCGGTGAAGGTCAACTGGGTGCTGTCTGAGCCGCCGCGCTACGAGGGCGTGTCGGCCGAGGACCAAGACCGGCTCGTGCGCTCCGGCGTGGCGTTCTGCCCGTCGATCGACATGCTCGAGCGCGCATGGCAGGACGCCTGCCGCGGCGTGCCGGCCGAGACGCCGTACCTCGAGGTCGAGACGCCCTCGACGATCGACCCGACGCTGACCGACGACGGCACGACGATCGTCACGATGTTCACCCAGTACGGGCCGTGGGAGGAATCCGGGTGGCCGGAGGGCTCGCGCGATGCGTACGCCGACCGCTGCCTGGAGATCCTCGCCGAGCGCGCGCCGAACGTGAAGGACGCGGTGATCCACCGCGAGGTGCTGGCGCCGCCGGATCTCGAGCGCATCTTCGGGCTCGTCGGCGGCTCGATCTTTCAGGGCGAGCAGGGCCTCGACCAGATGGCGTTCATGCGGCCGTCGCCCGCGCTGGCGCAGTACGCGACGCCGGTCGACGGGCTGTACCTGTGCGGCGCCGGGACGCATCCGGGCGGCGGCGTGATGGCGCTCGGCGGCCACAACGCGGCGCACCGGGTGCTGCACGACCAGCGCTTCAAGCGCGCCCGCCGGCGGGTGCGGGAGGCCCTTCCCGTATGACCGCGGTGGCGGCGCCGGACCTCGTCACTCGCGCCCGCGCTTACGTCGAGGACGTGTTGATGCCGCTCGAGGAGAAGGCCGAGCGCGCGGGCGGGCGGCTCCCGGCCGAGGACGTCGCCCAGATCAAGGCGCGCGCCCTCGAGGCTGGTCTCGCCGGCGGGCTGCACGCCCGCGAGCACGGCGGCCAGGGCTGGACGAAGACGGAGTGGGTGCTCGTCGAGGAGCAGTTCGGCCGCTCGACGAACGCGCTGTCGTGGCACATCCCGAGTGCGTACAACGTGCTCGCGTCTGGGTCTGCGGCGCAGATCGACCGGTGGCTCAAGCCGGCGCTGCGTGGCGAGCTGCACGACGCGTACGCGGTGACCGAGGAGGGGGCCGGGTCGGACCCCTCCCGGATCACCACCCGCGCCGAGCGGCGCGACGGCGGCTGGGTCGTCAGCGGCGAGAAGTGGTTCGTCACCTACGGCGACGTCGCGGCCGTGTACATCGTCGTCGCGCAGACCGACGACGGGCCGACGCTGTTCCTCGTGGATCGCGCGGCGGACGGGATCGAGATCGTCGACAACCCGCCGTTCACGCACACGTATCCGCACGGGCACCCGACGATCCGCTTCAGCGACGCGCCCGGGGAGGTGATCGGCGCCGTCGGTGCGGGTGAAGACCTGCAGCGCGCGTGGTTCACCGAGGAGCGGATCGGGATCGCGGCGCGCGGCGTGGGCTCGATGTGGCGGCTGCTCGACGAGGCGGTCGGCTGGGCCGTGTCGCGCGAGCAGGGCGGGTCGCGGATCTACGACTACCAGGGCGTCGCCTTCCCGCTCGCCGACAGCGCCGCCGACGCCGCCGCGGGACGCGCACTGACTTTGGAGGTGGCGCGGCTGGCCGACGAGGGGGCCGACCCGAAGATCGTGCACGCCAAGGCGTCGATGGCGAAGCTGTTCGTCTCCGAGGCCGCGTATCGCTGCGCCGACCGCGCGGTGCAGGTGTTCGGCGGGCGCGGCTACATGCGCACCAACGTCGCCGAGCGGTTCCTGCGCGAGCTGCGCGTCGATCGCATCTGGGAGGGGACGAGCGAGATCCAGCGGCTGATCGTGGCGCGTGCGCTGGAGCGCCGCGGGGTGGAGCGGACCCTGCACTAGTGCACCGCCTTCTCCACCCGCGCTCCGTCGCCGTCGTCGGCGCGTCCGAGCGGCCCGAGACGTATGCCTCGGAGACGCTGCTCAATCTCGGGCGACTGGGCTTTGAGGGAGAGGTGTGGGGCGTCAACCCGCGCCGATCGTCCGCGCACGGCCGGGCGTGCTTTCCCTCGCTACGCGATCTCCCTGGGATACCGGACGCGGTCGTCGTCGCCATTCCCGCCGCCGGCGTTCCGGCGGTCATCGAGGAAGCGGGTGCGATCGGCTGCGGCGGCGCGGTGGTGTACGGCGCGGGGTTCGGCGAGACGGCCTCCGGCGTCACGCTCGAGGCCTCGCTTCGTGCGGCGGCGCAGCGGTGGTCGTTGCCGGTCTGCGGCCCGAACTGCGACGGCCTGATCTCGCTCCATTCGCGCGCGGCGCTGTGGGGCGACGCGCTGGCCGCGCCGCAGCCGGGGCCGGTCGCGCTGGTGTCCCAGAGCGGCAACCTCGTTGTGAACGCGCTGGCGACGCGGCGCGGGCTGCGGCTGCACACCGCGATCTCCTCCGGCAACGAGGCGGTCGTCACGACACCCGACTGGGTCGAGGCGCTCGCGCGCGAGGACGGGGTGCGCTCGATCGCGCTGCTGATCGAGGCGGACGGGGACGGCGCGCGGCTGTGCGAGGCGCTGGCCGTCTGCGCCGATGAGGGGGTCGGCGTGGCGGTGCTGAAGGTCGGCGCGTCGGCGGCCGGCGTGGCGGCGGCCGCCGCGCACACCGGCGCGGTGGCGGGTGACCACCGCGTGTTCCGGGCGCTGATGGAGGAGGCGGGCGCGGCGTGGGCGGCCGACGTCCACGACCTGCTGGAGCTCGCCAAGGCGCTTGCCGTTCGCCGCCGGGTCGGCTCCGGGGGCACCGCCATCCTCACGTGCTCGGGCGGCGACTCCGGGCTGGGCGCCGACGAGGCGGCCCGTGTGGGGTTGCCGCTGCCGCCGCTCGCGCCCGCTTCGGTCTCCGCGCTCCGCGCCCGGCTGCCGGCGGCTGCGACGGTCGGCAACCCGCTCGACTACACGGCGATGATCTGGGGCGAGGTCGAGACGCTGCGCGACCTCATCCGCACCGTCGGCGAGGACCCCGCGATCGGCCACGTGCTCGTCTTCTACGATCGGCCGCCGGGCATCTCCGGCGCCTCGCTGGCGAGCTGGGAGGCCGTCGAGGAGGGCATCCTGGCCGGCGCGGCGGTCTCGCCCGTCCCGGTCATGGTCGCGGCGACGCTGCCAGAGCTGCTCGACGACGCCGCCGCCTGGCGCTTCTGCGAGGCGGGCGTGCCCGCGGTCGCCGGGCTGCGCACCGGCATCGCCGTCGCCGCCGCGCTCGCGGCGCCGGCGCCCGACGCAGACCGTCTGCACGCGATCGCCGCCGGCGTGACTCCCATCTCCGCCGGCCGCTGGCTGGCGGAGCACGAGGCGAAGGCGCTGCTGCGCTCGCGTGGGGTTCCGGTCGTGGACGGCCGACTGGCATTGAGGGAGGACGACGCGGTCGCTGTGTGGCGAGACCTCGGCGGCCCGGTGGCGCTGAAGGTCTCGGCTCCGGAGATGCGCCACAAGACCGCGAACGGCGCGCTCGCCCTCGACGTGCGCGACGAACCGGGCGTCCGCGAGGCCTTCCGCCGCCTCAGGGGGTCAGACCCCCTTACCCGAGGGGGGTCAGACCCCCTTACGGCGTCGGTGCTCGTCGAAACCATGGCCCCGCCCGGGGTCGAGCTCCTCGTCAGCGTGCGTCGCGACGCGGTCGTCCCGGCGCTCGTGATCGGCCTCGGCGGCATCCACGTCGAGGCGCTGGACGCCGTGGCGATCCTGCCGCTGCCGGTCGAGCCGCAGCGTCTGCAGCGCGCCGTGGAAACCCTCGGCGCGCCCGCCCACGCCGCCGACATCGCCGCCCAGATCGCCGCGGCGGCGGACGGGCTGGCCCTGCTCGAGTGCAATCCGGTACTCATCCACCGCGACGGCGCCGTCGTCGTCGACGCCATCGCCAAGGAGGTCGTTCAGTGAACGCCATCGCCCAGCAGCTCGGGCAGGTCGGGCTCCCGGCTCCCATCGCCGAGCTCGCCGCCAAGGACTGGGACGTCGTAGTCGTCGGCGGCGGCCACAACGGCCTCACCGCGGCCGCCTACCTCGCAAAGGCCGGCCAGTCCGTGCTCGTGCTCGAGCGCCGCGAGCGGCTCGGCGGCGCCGCCACGCTGGAGGAGCCGTTCCCCGGCTACACCATCAGCCCGTGCGCGTACGTGGTCGGCCTGCTCGACGACCTGGTGATCGACGAGCTGCAGCTCAAGCAGCGCGGCCTGCATTTCGACGTCGCCGACCCGAACCTGTGGGTCCCGTTCGAGGACGGCACGAGCTTCGGCCAGTGGCTCGACGATGACCGCACGCAGCAGGACCTGCTCCGGCTCGGCGTGTCCGCCAAGGACATCGACGGCTACTGGGCGTACGAGCACCTGTTCGACGAGATCCGCAAGCGCCTGCGCAAGGGCGAGCGCGACACGTGGCTCGGCGAGTCCCCGACCCGCGCCGAGATCGAGGAGCTCCTGCGCGGCGAGCAGACGATGATCGACGTCGTCTTCGACGCCTCGATCGCCGAGGTGCTCGACGATCACATCAGCGACGAGCGGATCAAGACGGCGCTGTTCGGCCAGGGGATCATCGGCGCCTGGGCCGGGCCGAGAGATCCCGGCACGGCCTCGGTCAAGCTCATGCACTTCCAGGGCGACCTCGAGGGCCAGGGGCCGCTGTGGGGCTACGTGCGCGGCGGGATGGGCATGGTCTCGTTCGCGATCGCCGACGCCGCGCAGGAGGCCGGCGCCACGCTCGCCGCCGGCGTGACGGTCTCAGAGATCGTGCCCGAACAGGGCGTCCGGCTCGAGGACGGCACGCTGATCCGCGCGCGCACCGTCGTCTGCAACGCCGATCCCAAGCGGGCGCTGCAGATGCTCAGCGACGTCCCCGCCGAGTTCGCGCAGCGCCTGACGGACTGGAAGATCCGCAGCGCCGTCGTGAAGCTCAACACCGCGCTCCGCGCCCTGCCCGAGTGGACCGCGGCGCCCGGCGAGCGGTTCCCCGCGTTCGCGACGATCGACGCCACCGGCACGATGGACGATGCACAGCGCGACTTCGAGCGCTGCACGCGCGGCGACGCCGCCGTCGGCTTCGGCGAGATCTACATCCAGACCGGCTACGACCCGTCACCGGCGCCGGAGGGCAAGCACCTGATGAGCGTGTTTGGCCAGTACGCACCGTACGACTTCGACTGGGCCAACCGCAAGGAGGAGGTCGCCCAGCAGTTCTTCGATCTGATCTCCAAGTTCGCGCCCGACTTCCGGGACACGCTCGAGCACTACGAGGTGCTCGGGCCGCCGGACATCGAGGCGCGCATCGGGCTCACCAACGGCAACATCTTCCAGGGCGAGACGATGCCCGACCAGATGTGGGAGCACCGGCTGAGCGCACGCACGCCGATCAACGGCTTCTACTTCTGCGGGGCCGCCACGCACCCGGCCGGGAGCGTGATCGCGCTCAACGGCCGCAACGCGGCGATGGCGGTGCTGGAGGACGCCGGCGTTCAGGCGCGCCCGTCGAGCCACTCGCGCATCGAGACGTGATGCGGCGAGTGCTCGGCTGACCGCAGCTCCGCGCGCATCTCGCCCAGCAGCCCGAACCGCTCGGCGGTCACGTTGTGCTGGTGGATCGTCTCCAGGTTCTCCTGCCGGGCCGAGATGAAGTGGCGGTCCGTGAGCATCGGGAAGCGCTCCACGACGCCGCGCACCATCTCGCGCACGCAGTCCTCGACGAACCGCGGGCGGCGGTGCGCCTTCTCGACCACGGCGCCCTCGTCGGAGCGCTTCATCAGCTCGTAGATCTCCGACGACATCGAGTCCTCGACCACGGCGAGCAGCGTCTGCGCGTCGATGTCCGTGTCGCAATCCTCCGGGCAGCCGATGTGCAGCGTCCCGAGGCCGCGCTGGTTGTGCGTGGCGACCGGGACGGCCTCGAAGATCCGCTCGACCTCGTCTTCGGAGAAGCCGTCGGCCACGAGGCGCTCATGCGCGCGCGCCTCCACGAGCGCCTGCGCGCACGGGCACGCCGTCATGCCCTGCGCCCGCACGCCCACGAGCCGGCGGGTGCCGAACTCGCTCGCGACCGCGACGCCGAGCAGCGAGTAGATCTCCTGCGTGAGGATCCCGGACTCGGGCGCCGGCTTGTGCTCGGGATAGCGGGCCTCGATGTGGACCTCGGCGCGGCGCGCGCCCTGGCGGTCGCGGACCTTCTCCGCGATGTGCTGGGCGAGCGTCTCCGCGCGCAGCGCCGACTCGCCGAGCACCACCTCGCCGATCGCGTCGTTGACGACCTCCTCGAAGCGCGACATGTGCGCGCCCTTCTGCTGCGGGCCGAGGTCGACGAAGCAGTCCAGGTGCGCCGAGTACAGCTGCTCGGTCCCGTTGGCCTGAATCCGGATGACCTTCTCGACGTTCGTTACGCCCACGCGCGAGAGCGAAACGGGCAGCGTCGGGGCCTGTGCTTGGACGTCTGCGAGTGTGATTTCGGACATCAGTTCCCCCAAGGCTAGTACGCGGCTTGCCTCCGTTTAGTGGCGCGATTTCACGAAAGAACACCCAATTGGCCAGGACAGAATCCGTAACGCGTGCTACAAACCTTCGCAAGAGAGGCAACGGAGAGCCTTGGAGCCCCGGCCCAATTCGCGGCCTACGTCGCGGTTTCAGTAGCTGAAGTAGACCCGGAGCCGCCCCATTCGGGAGGAGGGGGCGCTCGCCGTATTTGTCGTCCCGAAGGATCGAGAAGGGTTTGGGCACTAAGACCGAAGCACTGCTCGCGAGCGACGTGTCGATTGTCGAGATCGACGAGCTTCGCCCGCTGATTCTTGAAGGCCAGGAGCGGGGGTTCCTGACCTTCGAGCAGATCACCTCTTGTCTTGAAGAGGTGGAGGTCACCAAGGAGCAGGTCGTCGAACTGCACGCGTTCCTGGAAGAGCAGGGAATCGACGTCGTGAACGCCGAGGACGGGCGTCCCGCGGTTGCAGAAGGTGGCCGGTTCGAGCCCGCCGCGGCGCAGGGCAAGACGCCCGACGCTCCGCGTAAGCCGGAGATCGACCTGACGGTCGAGCCGAGTCTGGATTCGCTGCGGCTCTACCTGCGGTCGATCGGCCGCGTACAGCTGCTGACCGCCGAGCGCGAGGTTGCGCTCGCCCAGCGGATAGAGCGCGGTGACCTGGTAGCCAAGCAGGAGATGGTCGAGGCCAACCTGCGTCTCGTCGTGTCGATCGCGAAGGGCTATCTCGGGCGTGGCCTGTCGTTCTTGGATCTCATCCAGGAGGGCTCGCTCGGCCTCATCCGGGCGGTGGAGAAGT
Source organism: uncultured Solirubrobacteraceae bacterium (assembly GCA_963803335.1). Lineage (GTDB taxonomy): Bacteria > Actinomycetota > Thermoleophilia > Solirubrobacterales > Solirubrobacteraceae > DASSUW01. Next base: position 73,218 of record CAWDME010000003.1, read on the forward strand.
TCGACTACCGCCGTGGCTACAAGTTCTCGACGTACGCGACCTGGTGGATCCGCCAGGCGGTGACGCGGGCGATTGCGGACAAGGGCCGCACGATCCGCATCCCCGTCCACATGGTGGAGAAGCTCAACAAGGTCGTCCACGTCGAGCGTCAGCTCGTCCAGCAGCTCGGCCGCGAGCCACTGCCGGAGGAGATCGCGCGCGAGCTCGAGTGCTCGGCGCGCGAGGTGCGGGACATCCTGCGCATGGCGCAGCAACCGGTGTCGCTCGAGAAGCCCATCGGCGAGGAAGAGGAGTCCGAGCTCGGCGATTTCGTCGAGGACGACGCCGCGATCTCGCCATTCGAGATGGCGTCCGAGAACCTCCGCAAAGAGAACGTGCGCCGGGCCCTCGACGCCCTGCCGCAGCGTGAGCGTGAGGTGATCGAGATGCGCTTCGGGCTGACGGGCGCGCGCCCGTACACGCTCGAGGAGGTCGGCCGCGCGTTCAACGTGACGCGCGAGCGGATCCGGCAGATCGAGAACCACACCCTCAAGAAGCTGGAATCGCTTCCCGAGGCCCAGCGCCTCCGCGATTCCGCGTGAGTCTTGTGCCGGTGCGGCGGGCCTTTGAGCCCGCCGCGCCGCGCTAGACCGTTCCATCCGGCGGCGAACGTATGTTCGCGCGGTGCTCACCACGCGCGAACAGGGAGACCTCGGCGAGGTGTCGGCGATCGAGTGGCTGGCGGGGGCCGGCGCGCACGTTTATGTGCCCGTCGGGCACAGTCCGAACTGCGACCTCGTCGCCGACCTGGACGGCCGGCTCGCGCGAGTGCAGGTCAAGACATCGCGCTTGTACCGCCTCGGGCGCTGGGAGATCATGCTTGCGACGAAGGGCGGCAACCGCAGCTGGGGTGGCGTCGTGAAGGTCTTCACTCCCGACCGGGCGGACTACGTGTTCGTCCACGTGGCTGACGGGCGACGCTGGTTCATCCCATCGAGCGAGATCGGCGGCGCAATCGGGATCCGACTTGGCGGTCCCAAATACGCCGGATTCGAAGTCGATCCGGGACGACCGTTCCTGCAGCAGACGCTAAGCTCAGGCGGTCCCCGGTGGGGTTCCCGAGCGGTCAAAGGGACGAGACTGTAAATCTCGCGGCTCAGCCTTCGCAGGTTCGAATCCTGCCCCCACCATCCGGCCCGACGGGCGAGCGCGCTAGCCGAATCCGCGCTCGCGCTTGCCGGTGCCCGGGCGGTGGGTGAGCCCGTCGAGGACAACCTCGATCGGTGAGCGGCGGTTCGCGTTCTCGAGCTGCACGCGGATCGCGCGGATGTCGTCGGCGGTGTTGGACGCCTTGCCGGCGGCTGCGGCGAGCCGCTTGGCTCCGGCGACCGCGAACGCCGCGCCCGATCGCTTCCGCCGGAAGAGGCCGGAGCCCTTCCGCGAGCCGATCAGCATGCCGCCGGCCAGGCCCGCCGCGGCTGCGCCCGCCGCGAGCGCGGGCCGCGCCACGCTCGCGCTCGGCGGCTTGCGCACAGTCCCGTTCCGGGACGCCGGTGCGCGGGGACGTGCCTTCGTCGCTGCCATTGCCCGTGCCCCCTAATCGAGGATCTTGCCGATGCGCTCGGCCTGGTCGCCCGCGCGCTCGAGGTCCTTCGACACGTTCTTCGAGGTCTTGGCGAACTGCTTGCTCGCCTTCCCTACGGACTTGGCGACGGACTTGGCGTCGATGTTGGGCAGGCTGACACCGAGCACCGACTTGCCGCGCGAGCGATTCTTCAGCGCGATGCCGCCGGCGATGCCCGCCGCGGCTGCGCCGACGGCGACGGCCGGGCCGGCCGCCTTGCCCGCGACGTTCTTGACGGTGTCGACGACGCCGTTGCCATTGCCGTTGCGACTCGCCGTCGTACGACTCGCCGTCGTGCGACTCGCCGGCGTGCGGCTCGCCGTGTTGCGGCTGCCGCTGCTGCTGCGGCTGGACCCGTTTCTCGACGCCTGCGCCGACCGCGTGTTCTTGCGCGCCGCCGCGGTCTTGCCCGTCGACGTCTTCTTCGCGCCCGAGGTCTTGCGCTTCGTGGTGGTGCCGGAACGCTTTGTGCTGCTACGTGAGGTGTTTGCGGCCATCTCGAATCCCCTCTTTCGGAGTAAAGCCGTTGCGGCTTGGCCTACCCAAATGCGACGGCGTGAACGCATCTGGCACAGGCCGGGCACCATGCATTGCATGGCAGAACTCGACGGAACGGTCGCGCTCGTCACGGGCGCGAGCAGTGGAATCGGAGAAGCAACCGCACGCGCCCTGGCCCGCCAGGGCGCGAAGGTGGCCGTCGCGGCCCGGCGCAAGGACCGGCTCGACGCCCTCGCGCAGGAGATCGGCGACGTCCTCGTGATCGAGGCCGACATCACCGACCGCGACCAGGCGATCGGCGCGGTGAAGCAGACAGTCAACGAGCTCGGCCGGCTCGACACCGTCATCAACAACGCCGGCGTGATGCTGCTCGGCGACGCGCAGGGCGCGCCGCTCGACGAGTGGGATCGGATGGTCGCCATCAACGTGCAGGGCCTCCTGTACGTCGCCCACGCCGCGATCGAGCCGCTGCTCAAGGCGGCCGAGGACAGCCCGCGCGGCGTCTCCGACATGGTCAACGTCAGCTCGATCGCGGGGCGCATCGCGCGCCGCGGCTCGGGCGTCTACAACCTCACCAAGCACGGCGTCGGCGCGTTCAGCGAATCGATGCGGCAGGAGTTCGCGACCCGCCACCTGCGCGTGTCGCTGGTCGAGCCCGGGGCGGTCGCCACCGAGCTCACCGACCACATGCGCGACGAGGTGCGCGACGCGACGCACGAGCGCTTCAAGGCCATCGAGCGCCTCGGGTCCGAGGACATCGCGGACATCATCGAGTTCTTGGTCACGCGCCCGCGGCGCGTGGCCATCAACGAGGTCATGGTCCGGCCTACGAACCAGGACTGGTGAAGGGCACGTAGCGCGTCCCGATCACGCGCCGCGCCTTGCGGCTGTGGCGGATCCAGCGCAGGAAGCGGGCGGCCTCCCCACGTGGCCGCCCGCGGGTGACGAACCCGAGCGGCCGGTGCGCCGGATACTCCCCTGACCGGATCGCCTTGCGCGTGCAGGGGACTCCCCCGTACGGGATCGCGTGGAGCCCGCTCGCGTACGCGAGGTCGACGTACCCGAATGCGGCAGGGGTCGAGCGGACGAAGTCGCGCATCTGCGGCGCGATCGCGAACGTGCGCGGCTGGTAGACGATCGGCGTGGCCAGGTCGACGAACACCGACAGGAAGACGGTCCGTGCGCCCCCGCGCTCGTCGAACGCGGCCGGCACGATCGCGTCGGTACGTGTCGAGCCCTGGACCTGCGCCCAGTTCACCAGGGTCCCGGCCACCAGCGCCTGTATCAGCGCGCGATCGACGCCGGGCACCGGGTTGGAGCGGTTCGTGACCAGGCAGACGCCGCTGTTGGCGATCGGTGACAAGACGAGCCGCTTCGGGTCGTCCGGCGTGAGGGCGCGGCTCACGAGGCCGACGTCGACGATCCGGCGCGTGACATCAGCGATCCCGGTTCCGGTATTGCCGCCGACAATCGAGAACCGAGGCGGATGCCGGACCGAGTGGCGATAGAAGTACGCGAGATCAGCCGTCAACGCGGCCGTCGGCGTCGAGCCGCTGAACGTGATCGTGCGCTGGGCGGCCAGTGCGGCAGGGGCGAACGCCGCAGCGCTCGCGAAGGCGCCGATGCCCGCGATCCAGGCGCGGCCCGTCACAAAATGCGCACCTGGCTGCCGACGTGACTGCCGCGTTTGATGTGGCCCTTGCCGCGCCGCACCCCGACGACCCGGCGCTTCGCGCTCGCGAGCACCTTGCCCGCGCGATCGAGCGCCTGGACCCGTACGCTGCCGCCGCGGCGCGACCCGATCCGCACCGCGAACGGCGAGCCTCGCTTGCTCACGCTGGCGACCGTGTGGCCGCCGAGCGCGATCCGGAAGCGGGCGACCGCGTTGGTGGCGCCCACGACGCCTACCTGGACGAGCGTCCCGCGGCGGTTCCGCGTCGCCAGCAGGACGCGCAGGCTCGGCGGCTGGCCGCCCTTGTAGCTCGAGCTATTGATGGCGAGGAGCACCGAGCGCGCCGCGTCGAGGTACCCGGCGCCGATGGGCAGCGACGATCGCGTGGCGGCCTGGAGCATCATCGCGCGCAGCTCGGCCGCCGTCGCGTCCGGGCGGACGGCCGCCATCAGCGCCGCGACCCCGGTCGCGTGCGGTGAGGCCATCGACGTGCCCGACATCACGACGTAGCCGCCGTCCTTGGAGGTCGACAACACGTTGCTCCCCGGCGCGGCGACCGGCACCGTGAGCTTTCCGAAGTTGGAGTAGTCGGCGATCCCGCGACCCGCTGACGGATCGGTCGCCGCGACCGCGATCACGTTAGGCGCCGCCTGCGACGCCGGATAAACCGGGTGCTCGTCGATGTTGCTGCCGGCGTTGCCGGCCGCGCAGATGATGAGCGTGTTCGCGGCGTCCGCGGCCTTGACGGCCGCGCTCAGGTACGGGTCGGGCCCCGGGCCCCCGAGGCTGAGGTTGATGATCCGCGCGCCGTTCGCCGCCGCGTAGCGGATGCCGTCCGCGACCGCGCCCATGCTGCCGCTGCCGTCGGCGTTGAGGACCTTGACCGTCATGATCCGCGCCTCCGGGGCGACGCCCACCACTCCGCGCCCGTTCATCGCCGCTGCGATCGTCCCGGCCACGTGCGTGCCGTGGCCGTTGCCGTCGCTGAGGTTCTGGCCGGCACGGCGCGACGTGAGGTCGACACCGTGGACGTCGTCGACATAGCCGTTGCCGTCGTCGTCCTTGCCATTGTTCGGCACCTCACCGAAGTTCGTCCAGATGTTGCGCGCGAGATCGGGGTGGTCCAGGCGCGTGCCCGAGTCGATCACCGCGACGACGGCGCCGGCCCCCCGGGTGAGCGCCCACGCGCCGGGAAGGTCGAACACGGTGCCGGGCGCGACCGCCCACTGCTCACGTTGGCGAGGGTCGTCGGCCCGCGAAACGGTAGGCGCAGCCAGGGTGAGTGCCGCCAGGGCTGCCAAGACGGCGCTCACGGCGATCCATGCGCGATGAGTAGGCCGAGCCAATCGTGAGCCTTCCGACATGTTGACCCTATCGACACGTGGCGTCTGCGTATACGGTCTTGACGTGGTGCGGGTCGCGGCTCTCGCTGTGGCGATTTTCGGCCTATTTATCGTGGCGCCGGCGCAGTCTCAGGTGCCGACGACGGTCCGGCTCGCCGCAGGCCCGGGCTGCTTGACGAACCCGAACTGCGGCCCAGGGCTCAAGCGCTTCTACAAGGTCGACGTGTCGTCGGTGTTCGTGCCACTGCAGGTGGCCGGTACCGGCATCGCGGCGCTCGACGACGGGCAGGCCGAGGTCGCGGTGGCGTTCTCGTCGGATCCCGAGGTGTCGCGGCCCGACATCGAGGCGCTGCGCGACGACAAGGGGATGATCGGCCTCGATCCGGTCGTCCCCGTGATGCGCGCGAAGCTGTTGCGCGACTACGGCGCGGCGGGCGCGCGCCTCATCCGCCGCCGCCTCAACGCGATCTCGGCGGTCCTGACCACGCGGGCGCTGCGGCAGCTCAACCAGGAGACCGGAGACGGGAGATTGCCCGAGGCCGTCGGGGGCGAGTTCGTCGACGCCAACGGGCTGGGCGGCAACCGCAAGCATCGGTCCGGCCCGCGCATCATCGTCGGCTTCCAGGACTTCACCGAGAACGAGACGCTCGCGTACATGTACGCCGAGGCGCTGCGGTCCGTCGGCTTCCGCGTCAAGGTCAAGCCGGGCGGCGGCCTTCGCCCGGAGACGCTGAAGGCGCTGCGGGCGGGGGAGATCTCGATGTATCCCGAATACGCCGGGTCACTGCTGGCGTTCATCGCCGAGAAGCGGCCGGACTCGAAGGCGGCGCTCGCGAGGCAGCTGCGGCGCGTCCTCGAGAAGCGTGGTGCCCGGGCGGCGAAGTTCGCGCCCGGGCAGGACCACAACGTGTTCGTGACCAAGACCGACACAGCCGCGCTGCTCGGCCTGAAGACGCTCTCGGACGCGGCAAAGTACTGGCCCGCCGGCTAGCCGAAGAAGGCGCGGTCCTCGCGGCCGAGCGCCGTCGCGGGCGGCTGTGCCGAGTGGTGCTCGGCTGCGATCGCACCCCAGTCGGCCCCGGCCCGCAGAGCGCCGAGCAGCGACAGCATCCGGAACTCCAGCCGCCGCATGAGCAGCGACGAGGCCGGCATATGGAGGTGGCGCATCGCGTCGAAGTACGGCGAGCGGGGCGGGTAGCCGGCCTCGAGGATGTGGGCGACGTACGCGGGGTCGATGCGCCGGAACCCCGCGGCGAAAAGCCATTCGCCGGCGGTCTGCAGATGCTCGACCGCCTCGGGCCCGGGCCCGTAGTCGAGCTCCGTCAGGGCCTCGATCGCAGCGTCCCCGTCGTCCTCGGCGAGCGCGCGCATGACGGCGCGCTCGCCCGCGACGTCGTCCGCGTCGCGGTCGCGCAGCAGCCCGAAGTCGAGGACACAGAGCCGGCCGTCGGCCAGCACGAGGCAGTTCGCGGGATCCGGGTCGCCGGCGACGACGCCGTCACGCCAGGCCAGCCCGAAGAAGAACCGGAAGGCGATCTCGCCGGCGCGGTCGCGCTCCGCCTCCGGCAGGTCCGCATCCGCGTGCCGCCCGTCGGCGTAGTCGGTCACGAGCATCCGCTGCGTCGACAGGTCGGTGTGAACGCGCGGCACGTTCACGTGCGGATGGCCGCGGAACCGCCGCTCGATCCGGCGCTGGTGCTGGGCCTGGACCTCGTAGTCGAGCTCGTCGGCGATCCGCTCGCGGATCTCGGCGAGCACCGCGCCGGCGTCCAGGCCGGGGGCGAGCTGCTTGACGATCGGGCTGACCAGGCCGAGGTTGCGCAGGCCCCCTTCGACCGCCTCGGCGGCCCCGGGGCGCTGGACCTTTACCGCGACGTCGTCGCCGTCGCTCGTGCGCGCGCGGTGCACCTGCCCGAGCGCCGTGAGCGCGAACGGCTCTTCTTCGATGTCGTCGAACACGTCGCGGATCCGCCCGCCGGTGTCCTTCTCGATGACCTTGCGCACCCGTCCGAACGGCTCCGCCTGCGGCGGCGCGTCCTCGGCGGGCGCGAGCTGCACCATCGCGAGCAGGTCGCTGATCTTCGCCCCCGCACCCTTGAGATGCCCGATCTGCGCACCGAAGTCCTCGACCAGTGCGCTCGCCCGGGCAGACATCTCAGCCCGTGCCGTTGCGGAGCAGCTCGCCCAACCGGTCGGCGTCGACGAGCGCCGGTTCGGTCGTCTCGATGAAGTCGATCAGCAGCCGGACGAAACGGAGCGGGTCGTCGAGGTGGGGGAAGTGACCCGCCCCGGGGAAGACCTCGAGACGGCTGTCGGGGACGAGCTCGTGGACCGCATAGCCGTGCGACACCGGGATGATCGGGTCGCGCTCACCCCAGACCACCAGGAATGGGATGGCCTCCGCGAGGTACAGGCGATCGCTGGCGTCAATCCGCTGGCCGCCGTGATCCACCAGCGTCCTCAGGGTGTGCAGGAACGCCGCCCGGGCCTCGCCGTCCGACAGCGACGCGTGCCCCCGGAGCACCTCGCCCACATCGGTGTGGACGCGCAGCCCCAGCCGGCCGAGGACGCGACCGATGCCCCGGCCGACGCCGAGCAGGTGCTCGTTGACCAGGAACGGCAGCACGAGCTCGGATCCCGGCAGGCTCGCGGCCCGCAGGAGCGCAGTGATGTCACGGCCCAGGCCGCCGCTGTCGACGAGGACGAGCCGCTCGCAGTGCTCCGGGAACTGGTACGCCAGCTGCATGGCGACGCCACCGCCGAGCGAGTGCCCGACGAACGTGGCGCGGTCGTGTCCGAGCGCCGCCAGGAGATCGCGGATTCCGCTCGCGTACGCCCCGAGCGAGTAGTCGCCGCGCGGCTTGGCCGAGTCGCCGTGGCCGAGCAGGTCGGGCGCGATCACGGTGAAGCGCTCGGCGAGGTACGGGAGCACCCGCGCCCAGGTGGCCGAGGTCGACGTGATGCCGTGCACGAGCACGACCACCGGCCCGCTGCCGGCCGACCGGTACGAGAGGCGGTGACCGTGCAGGACGATCTCTTGCAGCTCGTCGCCGTCGACGACGCCGCTGTCAGGGGATGCCATTTCCCGTCGAGTCTACCGGCGGCCGAACCTTCGAATTCGCAAGCTGGTTAAAGTGCGGCGCGATGGCGACCCATCGCCCGGCCGGCGCAGCGCTCCGCCGCGAGCGCATGCTTGCCGCCATCCGCGAGCGGCATTTCCTGCACGTCCGCGAGCTCAGCCGCCGCTTCGGGATCTCCGAGGTGACCGTGCGCAACGACCTCGACGAGCTGGCCGCGCGCGGGGAGGTGCACCGGATCCGCGGCGGCGCGATCCCGCGTGCACTGCACGAGCCCGAGCGCCCGTTCGAGGAGAGCGAGACCAGCTTCGCGGACGAGAAGCTGGCCATCGGCCGGGCGGCGGCAGAGCTGGTCCGCGACGGTGAGGCGCTGCTCGTCGACGTCGGCACCACGACGGCCGCGGCCGCCCGCGCGCTCGCCGCCCGGACAGACCTCGAGAACGTCGTCGTGTTCACCAACGGGCTCAAGACCGCGCTCGAGCTCGAGGCGGCTCATCCCGCGATCACGGTGGTGCTGCTGGGCGGCACGCTGCGCCCGCTGCAGCATTCGCTCGTCGAGCCGCTCGCCACGCTGATCCTCGAGCGGATCAAGGCGCAGACGCTGTTCCTCGGCTGCAACGGCGTCGACGCCGAGGGCGGGGTCACCAACATCAACCTTCCGGAGGCCGAGGTCAAGAAGCGGATGATCACCGCGGCCGGCCGGCGGGTCGTGCTCGTCGACGGCAGCAAGATCGGGACCGTCGCGCTCGTGCGCCTGTGCGACGTCGAGGACGTCGACCTGGTGATCACCGGCCGCTCGGCGGACCCCGTCGCGGTCCAGGCGCTGCGCGACCGCGGGTGCGAGGTGCGGGTCGTCGAGTGACCTGCTCCTGACTTTCGAATTTGAAAACTCGCGCTTTCGGTTGTATAACGCGCCGCCTGACAAGTCGGGCGGGGGAGAACCGTGCGCGCATGGAGAACGGCGGGGGTGTTCGTCGTCGTGGCGGCGGCGATGGCGGTCGGCGGGAGCGCCGCCGTCGCGCAGCCGCGCAGCAGCAGCTTCGATGCGGGCTGGCGGTTCGCGCTGGTCAACCGCACAGCCGCGACAGATCCCACTGGCGCGTACGAGCAGGCGTCCGATCCGAGCTATGACGACTCGGCGTGGCGCCGCGTCGATCTTCCGCACGACTGGAGCATCGAGCTCCTCCCGCAGCCGACCGACGGGACGACGGCGGGCACCGGCTTCTTCCAGGGCGGCCTCGGCTGGTACCGCAAGACGTTCTCGCTCCCGCGCTCGCTGCGCGGCAAGCGGATCTCCGTCGAGTTCGACGGCGTCTACATGGACTCGGAGGTCTTCTTCAACAGCCATCAGGTGGCATCCCATGCGTACGGCTACACCGGGTTTGCGGTCGACCTGACGGCGCTCGCGCACACCGGCGGAGCGCCGAACGTCCTCGCCGTGAAGGTGCGCAACCAGGTGCCGAGCAGCCGCTGGTACTCGGGCAGCGGGATCTATCGCCACGTCCACCTGGTCGTCACGAACCCGGTCCACGTTGCGCGGCACGGCGTGTTCGTCACGACGCCGCAGCTGTCCCGCGACCGCGGCACCGTGCACGTGCAGACCGCGGTGGCGGACGACAGCGGCAAGGCCCGGCGCGTCGACGTGGTCTCCACCGTGCGCGACCCGCGCGGGCGCGTGGTCGGGTCGGCGCGCTCGCCGGTGCGGGCCGGAGAGACGGCCACCGACGACATCCACGTCAGCCACCCGGCCCTGTGGTCGACCACCGCCCCGAACCTCTACACGCTCGAGACCAGGATCGTGGGCGCGCGCCGGGTGCTCGACCGCACGACGACCACGTTCGGCATGCGCTGGTTCCGCTTTGACCCGGACACGGGCCTCTCGCTCAACGGCCGTGCGCTGAAGCTCCACGGCGTCGACCTCCACCACGACCAGGGAGCGCTCGGCGCGGCCACGCACTACGACGCGGTCCTGCGCCAGATGCGGATCATGAAGAGCATGGGCGTGAACGCCCTGCGGACGTCGCACAACCCGCCGTCGCCCGAGCTCATCGACGTCTGCCAGCGGCTCGGGATCGTGATCATGGACGAGGCGTTCGACACGTGGCGCACGCCGAAGGTGCCGTTCGACTACGGGCGCTTCTTCGACGCCAACAGCGACGCCGACATCAAGGAGATGGTCGACGAGGCCAAGAACTCGCCGGCCGTCGTCCTGTGGTCGATCGGCAACGAGATCCCGGACTCGACGTCCCCGGCCGGCGTTCCGATGGCCGCACGCCTGATCGCCGACGTGCGCGCGATCGACACGACGCGGCCGATCGTCATGGGCTCGGACAAGTACCGCTCGGTGCCGCGGCCCGGCTCGCCGCAGGATCAGATCCTGGCCATGCTCGACGGCCTCGGCCTCAACTACAACACGGCCGCCTCCGTCGACGCCCTGCACGCCCGCTATCCCGGCAAGTTCTTCTTCGAGTCCGAGTCCTCGTCGGAGCCCTCCACGCGCGGCGTCTACCTCGACCCCGAGCAGCTGAACACGGGCGAGAACTACACGCCCGGCAAGCGTGGCACGTCCTCGTACGACAACAACCTCGCGTCGTGGACGATGAGCGGCGAGTACGGCCTCAAGAAGGACCGCGACCGCCCGTTCTTCGCGGGCCAGTTCCTGTGGTCCGGCATGGACTACATCGGGGAGCCGACGCCGTACTTCGACGTCTTCCCGGTCAAGACGTCGTTCTTCGGCGCGGTCGACACGGCCGGCTTCCCGAAGGACCAGTACTACCTGTTCAAGAGCCAGTGGACGCAGGAGCCGATGGTGCACCTGCTGCCGATGGACTGGACGCGCCACCGGCCCGGCGACCGCGTGCAGGTACGCGCCTACGCCAACGTCGACTCCGTCGAGCTGTTCCTCAACGGACGCTCGCTCGGCGTGCGCCGGTTCGATCACAAGCGCACCGTGGACGGCGCGCCGTACCTCGAGACCACCGAGGCGACGCACGACGACAAGACGGTCACGTCAGGTCCCTATCCCGGCAGCTACACCAGCCCCAACGGCAGTGCCGGCAACCTGCACCTGACCTGGGACGTCCCGTTCCAGTCGGGCCGCCTGGTCGCGGTGGGGCGGAGCGGCGGCCGCGTCGTCGCGCGCGACACGGTGGCCACCGCGGGGCGTCCGTACGCCCTGCGCCTGCAGCCAGACCGGCGCGTGGTCGACGACCTGGCGTATGTGACGGCGCAGATGGTCGACCGCGACGGCACGGTCGTCCCGTATGCCGACGACCGGATCGCCTACCGGGTGGCCGGCGGCCGGATCGCCGGGCTCGACAACGGCCGCGAGGAGGATCCCGAGGGCTTCAAAGGCCACGCCCACACCGCGTTCAACGGTCTCGGGCTGGCGATCGTGCAGCCCCGCCCGGGCGTCCGGCTGATCCGCGTGACGGCCAGCGCCGCGGGTCTGCGCCCGGCCTCGGCCACCATGCTCGCCCGCGGCCCCGGAGCCGCTCATGGAGCGCCGCCGCAGGCCGTGCCGCGCCTCGAGACACCGGCCGTCGACGCCAGCTACTCCGGTGCGCAGGACACGGTGCCGGCGGCGATGGTCGACGGGAACGTGAGCTCGGGCGGCTGGTCGAACCTCTACGCCACGCCCGCGACCGCGCTCCTGCCCTCGATCAGCGTCCCCCATCCGCGCGAGTGGGTGTCGCTGCGCTGGCCTGACGCGCGGGAGCTGACCAGGGTCACCGCGTACTTCACGGTCGACGGCATGCACCGGCTGCCGGCCGGCCTGACGGTGCGCTACTGGGACGGCACGCGCTACGTGCCGGTCACCGGCCAGCACATCGAGTGGGCGGCCGCATCCAACCAGCCGACCACGATCACGTTCGATCCGGTGCGGACCCGGAGGCTGAAGCTCGACATGGAGGCCACGAGCTTCCTGCAGATCGCGGAGCTGCAGGTCCCATGAGGTTCACGTGCGGCTGATCGCCGCCGCACTCGTCGCGGCCGCGCTGGCCTTCGGCGCGCCCGCGGCCGCTTCGCCGCGCACGCACACGATCAGCTACGACCGCTACTCGTTCTCGCTGGACGGGCAGCGGGTGTGGCTGTGGTCGGCCGAGTTCCACTACTTCCGCCTTCCGAGCCACGAGCTGTGGCGCGACCAGCTCGAGAAGCTCAAGGCCGCCGGGTTCAACACGGTCTCGCTGTACTTCAGCTGGGCCTACCACTCTCCCGCGCCCGGCGTGTTCGACTTCCACGGCGTGCGCGACATCGACCGGCTGCTCGACATCGCGGATGACGTCGGCCTCTATGTGATCGCCCGGCCCGGGCCGTACATCAACGCCGAGCTCGACGCCGGCGGCTTCCCCGATTGGCTGACGACCCAGGCCGGTCGCGCGCGCTCGAGCGCGGACGACTACCAGGCCGCCTGGGAGCAGTGGTACGCCGCCGTGAACCGCATCATCGCGCGGCATCAGTTCACCGACGGGCGCGGGCCGGTGATCCTCTACCAGATCGAGAACGAGTACGACGGGAGCGACGCGGCGTACATGGAGGAGCTCAAGGCCGCCGCCCGGCGGGACGGCATCACCGTGCCGCTCTTCCACAACGACAAGGGGCGCAACCTGCGCTGGGCGTCGGGTCCGGGAGCGCCGGACATCTACGGCACCGACACCTATCCGGCGGGCTTCGACTGCAACCGCACGTCGTTCCCGGGGCTGACCGACTACCGCTTCCTCCGTTCCGGCGTCGGCGATCGCCCGTTCGTCTGGGGCGAGTTCCAGGGCGGCGCGTTCGATCCGTGGGGTGGCCCCGGCTATGAACGCTGCCGGCAGCTGACCGGCCCGGCGTTCGAGCGGATGTTCTACGCGAACAACATCGAGAACCAGTTCAGCGCCCAGAACCTGTACATGGCGTACGGCGGGACGTCGTGGGGCTGGCAGGCCGATCCGAACGTCGTCTACACGTCCTACGACTACGGCGCGGCGTTCAACGAGATCCGGCAGCCGACCGAGAAGGTGCCCGTCCTCAAGCAGCTCGGCTACCTCGTGGCGACCGTGCGCGACCTGCGGCATGCCGACGACGTGGGTGAGGTGCCAGGCTCGAATCCCACCGTGCGGGTCTGGGAGAAGCGCGACGCGCAGACCGGCGCGCGGTTCTTCTTCGTGCGGCATGCGGGGAACGGGACGGCGGCGACCGACGACACGACGACGTTCGCCGTCGGCCCGTATGCGGTGCCCGTGCGGGTGAACGGGCACGACTTCAAGATCCTCGCGGCGGACTACGCGCTCGGCCGTCAGCGGCTGGTGCTGTCGACGTCGCAGATCTACGCGCGCACGCGCGCGGGGCGGCGCGACGTGGCGCTGCTGCACGGGCGGCGCGGCGAGGCGGGGATGACGGTGCTGCGCTACGCGCGGCGGCCGCGCGTGCACGTGCTCGCCGGCGACGTGGCGGTCGGCTGGGACCGCTCGCGCGGCGACCTGCGGCTCGACTACGTGCACGACGGCGTGGCCCGGGTGCTGGTGAGCGGCGGCGGGCGCCCCCCGCTCGAGCTGCTGCTGGCCGACAGCGACAGCGCGTCCTCGTTCTGGCGCGTGCCGACGCGGCGCGGCCCGCTGCTCGTGCGGGGCGGCGACGTGATCCGCAGTGCCGACTGGGCGGGCTCGACTGTGTCGCTGCGCGGCGACGTCTCTGCGGACGGTCCGATCGAGGTGTTCGACGCCCGCGCGCGGCGCCTGCGGTTCGACGGACGGCCGCTGCGCGCTCGCCGCACGCGCTCCGGCTCGGTCGCGGGCCGGGTCGCCGGCCCTCGCCCGGTCCACCTCCCGCGCCTCGGCCCGTGGAAGTACGCGCCCGGCGCGCCGGAGTCACAGCCGGGGTTCGACGACTCCGCCTGGCGCGTGGCGACACCGCCGGCGCTGGCCGCCGACGGCTACGGCTTCTACCACGGCGACGTGTGGTACCGGGGGCACTTCACGGCGTCGGGAGCCGAGACCGCGCTGGCGCTGACGGCCGGCACCGGGCGGGCCGGCGCCTGGCAGGTCTGGCTCAACGGCCGGCACCTCGGCACCGTGCGCACGGGAACCGCCAGCGGCAACCAGAACTCGAGCGCCACGTTCCCGCTGGATCCCTCGCTGCTCCGTGCCGGCGAGGACAACGTGGTCTCCGTGCTCGTCCGCAGCATGGGCCACAACGAGGACGGCGGCAGCAACGACAACCACAAGGCCCCGCGCGGCCTGCTCAGCGCGGCGCTGACCGGCGCGGATGCCCCGGTGACGTGGCGGATCCAGGGTGAGGCGAGGCTCGATCCCGTCCGCGGCCCGCTGAACAACGGCGGGCTCTTCGGCGAGCGTGCCGGCTGGTCGCTGCCCGGCTTGCACGACCGCGACTGGCAGACCGTCTCGCTCCCGGACCGCGGCGGGCCGGCCGGCATCTCCTGGTACCGCACGCGGTTCTCACTGCACCTGCCCCGGAACCAGGACGTCCCCGTCGGCCTGCGCTTCGGCGACGACCCGCAGCGCCACTACCGGGTCCTGATCTTCATCAACGGCTGGAACCTCGGCCAGTACATCAACGACGTCGGGCCCCAGCACGTCTTCGTCCTGCCCGAGGGGATCCTCCGCGTGCACGGCACGAACACGCTCGCACTGGCCGTGTGGTCCGACGATGCCGCGAGCGCCGGGCTCGGCGACGTCGATCTCGAGGCGCTCGCGAACACGGTCAGACCTACTCGGGAGCGGTGAGCCGGGCCAGCTCGCGATTGAACCGCTCGGGAGCCTCGAGGTGCGGGGCGTGGCCGACGCCGTCGTACCACGAGGCCTTGGCGGTCGGGCAGACCGCGAGCACGTGCTCGGCCATCGCGGGCAGCACGACTGTGTCGGCCCGCCCGTGCGTCACGAGCACGGGCACTTTGAGCGTGCGCAGCACGTCGTCCTCGTCGATCTCCCGTGCCGCCAGCGCGGCGCGGACACCCGCCGGCACGGCCATGTTCCACGCGAGCGCGGTCTCGAACTCGTCGGCCGTCAGCGGCTGCGCGACGCAGGTCCGCAGGAAGCTGCGCATGGCCCAGATGTTCGTCGGGAGATCGTCGGCGGTCGCGTGCGCGAAGTGGTCGAGGAAGCCCGGGCCGATCAACGTGCCGAACGCCGCCTCGCCGAGCCTGACCGCGCCCTCCACGAACTCGATCGCCGCGATCCGGTCCTGACCGTACGCGCGGACGTAGTCGCAGATCACGAACGCACCGTACGACCAGCCGACGAGCACGACCCGGTCGAGACCGAGCTGCTCGACGATCGCCGCCACGTCGTCGGCCCACAGGCCGGCGTCCGTGTAGCGCTCGGGCTCGAGCGGCGCCTCGGACATGCCGTGCCCGCGCAGGTCGTAGGCCACGAGCCGGAACTGGTCCGCCAGCGCGCTCTCGTACTGCTTGGACCAACACAGGTGGTTCTGCGACCAGCCGTGGATGAGCAGGATCGGCGGGCCGCTCGTGCGGCCCCACTCGCGCACGTGCAGCCGCAGGCCGCCGCCGCCGCCGACGGTGTGGATCTTGGTCGCCTGATCGGTGACTGCCGACATGACTCGCCTCCTCGGATGGGAGACCGATCCTGGTCGCGCACGGCGCGCCGCGCATCGGGCGGCGCGCCTTATCTTGCGCCGCGCATATGCGTATTCTCTGCCCCGGGGTGCCCTAGGAGCGGGATACTCGGCCCATGTTCGTCGGGCGTGCACGCGAGCTGGGACAGCTCGAGCGCGTGCTCGACGCGGCGCAGGCGGGCCGCGGCACGACCGTGCTCGTCGCCGGCGATGCCGGCATCGGCAAGACGCGGCTCGCCGCCGAGCTGGCGACGCGTGCCCGCGGCCGCGGCTTTGCCGTCCTGACCGGGCGGTCGATCGACCTCGTCGGGAGCGAGCTGCCGTACCAGCCGTTCGTCGAGGCGCTCGGCCCGCTTCCGCGCGAGGCCGGCTCGCAGCTGCGCGTGTTCGAAACGGCGCTGGCGCTGCTCGCCGACCGTGCCGATCCCGTGCTGCTGGTGCTCGAGGACGTGCACTGGGCGGACACGTCGACGCGCGACCTCGCCGTCTTCCTCGCGCACAACCTCTCCGACCAGCCGGTCGTCCTGCTCGTCACCTACCGCGACAGCCTGGGTCGCTTCGTCGAAAGCGTTCGCCGGGCGGGCTCGGTCCTCGCGCTCGAGCTCGGCCCACTCGCGCACGAGGACCTGATCGCGCTGCTCGCCGACGCTCCCGGCGCGAGCGCGATCGCCACCCGCTCGGGCGGCAACCCGTTCTTCGCGGAGGAGCTGCTCGCGGCCGGCGGCGAGCTGCCGGGAAGCCTGCGCGACGTGCTGCTGCAGCGCATGAGCGGGCTCGACCAGACCCTGCTGCGGCTGATCGCCGCCGCCGGGCGGGACGTCGGCCCGTCGCTGGTGCGGCCGGCAGACCGCGAGTCGTTGCGCCAAGCCGTCGACCAGGGAGTCCTCGTCGCCGACCAGGCCGCCGGCACGTTCCGCTTCCGTCACGCGCTGCTTGCCGAAGCCGTCTACTCGACCATCCTGCCCGGTGAGCGCGAGGAGCTGCACGGGCGCCTCGCGGAGGAGCTCGCGCGCACCGGGGCGGCCGCAGCGGAGCTCGCGCCGCACTGGGCCGCCGCCGGTCGCAGCACGGAGGCGCTGGCCGCGTCGGTTGAGGCGGCGCGCCAGGCGGAGGCGGTGTTCGGCCTCGCCGAGGCTCACGCGCACCTCGAGCGGGCGCTCGCGCTCTGGCACGCGGTATCGGACCCGGCCGTGATCGCCGGGTGTGACCTCGCCGAGCTCTGCACGCGGACCGCCGAGCTCGCCAGCGAAGTCGGTGGAGCCGCGCGCGCGGTCGAGCTGGGGCGCCGAGCGATCGACCTCGTCGGCGCCGACGACCCGGGTCGAGCGGCGATCCTCCATGTGCGGCTCGGTGAGTACCTCGGGCGGCGGGGCAGCAATCACAGCGCCCTCGCTGCGCTCGAGCGCGCGGTCGAGCTCGTACCGCCGGAGCCGCCGTCGCCGGAACGCGCGTATGCGCTGGGGTCACTCGCCGGCGGGTTGATGGTCGGCTGGCGATATACGGAGTCCCTGCCGATCGCCGAGGCGGCCCTCGCGCTCGCCCGGCGTGTCGGCGCCCGCGAGGCGGAGGTCCGGGCGCTCACGGTGCTCGGCGGCGACCTCGCGTACTTGGGAAGCGCCGAGCAGGGCGTTGCCCATTTTCGTCAGGCCCTGCGTCTCGCCGAGGAGATCGGCGATCGCATCGGCCTCGACCGGGCGTACGTCAACTTCACCGACGCGCTGACGATGCTGGGACGGCTTGGAGAGTCGGTGCGCCTGGGGCAGTCGGGGCTCGAGGTGCTGCGCCGGCACGGGATCCACAGCCCCCTGCTCATCTCGAACCTGATCGAGGCGCTGCTCGCACTGGGCGACTGGGACGAGGCCGAAAGGCTCAGCGCCGCCGCGCTCCGTGGCATCACTTCGAGCTTCGAGTCTTGGGTGCTGATCCTCCGCGCGGAGTTCGAGACCGGCCGCGGCGAGTTCGACGCCGCGCGAGCGCATCTCGAGGCCGCGAGGGACACGCTGCGCGAGGACCGTGTGCTCGGCCTCTACGACGCCCACGTCGCGGACCTCGCCCTGTGCGAGCGCCGCTGGGCGGATGCGGACGCGGCCGCCCAGGAAGGTCTCGCGCAGGCACGCCAGGGCGAGACTGCGCAGGTCCGTGTCCAGCTGTGCGCCCAGGGGCTGCGCGCGCAGGCGGAACTGGCGGCGCTCGCGCGCGCCCGTCAGCACGCCGCGGCGGCTGCCGACCGGATCAGCCGCGCGACGGTGCTGCTCGCCACGGCTCGCCACGCCGCGGCGGACGGCACCGCGGTCACGCCCAATCTCGCCGGCTGGCTCGCCTTGTGCGAGGCCGAGTACGAGCGCACCCGTGCGGCCGCGAGACCCGATCCCTGGTCCGGCGCGGCGGAGACCTGGGAGCGGCTCGAGCGCTCGCCGCTGGCGGCCTACTGCCGCTGGCGCCAGGCCGAGGCGCTGGTCGCCGCGGGTGCGCCGCGCGCCGAAGCGACTGCGCCCCTCCGGGAGGCGCATGCCGTCGCCACCGGTCTGCGCGCGGCACCGCTGCTCCGCGAGCTCGACCTGCTCGCCACGCGGGCGCGGCTGGACCCCACCCCGCTGCCAGAACCACCGGCGGGAGGGGCGATCTTGGGCCTGACGCCGCGCGAGACCGAGGTGCTGGCGCTCGTCGCGCACGGCCTCACCAACCGCGAGATCGCCGACGAGCTGGTGATCAGCGTCAAGACCGCCAGCGTCCACGTCTCGCACATCCTGCGCAAGCTCGACGCGCCGAACCGGCTCGAGGCGGCCGCGATCGCGCACCGCCTCGCGCCGCCTTAAACGCCGAGCGGCCCGCCGGGTGGCGGGCCGCTGCGGGGTGCTTCTGTCTAGGCGGCGGCGGGCGCCGGGAGGGGCGTGCGGCCGATGTGGCCGGTGCCCTCGTGGTCGAGCTCCGGCAGCCACTGCAGCCAGCGCGGCAGGTACCAGTTCCACTTGCCGAGCAGCTTCATCGTGGCCGGGAGCAGGACGCCGCGGATGATCGTGGCGTCGATGAGGATCGCGGCGGCCATGCCGACGCCGAGCTCCTTCATCTCGAGCCCGCTCTCGGTGGCGAAGACGCCGAACACGAGCACCATGACCATGGCGGCGGCCGTGACCGTGCCGGCGGTGGTCTTGATGCCGTGCGCGACGGCCTTCTCGGTGCTCATGCCGCGCTGCCACGCCTCACGCACCCGGCTCAGGATGAACACGTGGTAGTCCATCGAGAGGCCGAACAGGATCACGAAGAGGAACAGGGGCAGCCATGACGTGATCGCGCCGTTGGACTCGAAGCCCAGGACCTTCTCGGCGTGCCCGTCCTGGAACAGCAGCGTCAGCAGGCCGTAGGCGGCGCCGACCGACAGCAGGTTGAGCACGATCGCCTTGATCGGGATCACGATCGACCGGAACGTCACGAGCAGGAGCAGGAACGCCAGCCCGAGGACGAACGCGAACACGATCGGGGTCTTGCTCTTCATCAGGCTGTTGAAGTCGGCCTCGGCCGCAGCCTGACCGGTGACCTCGGCGGTGACGCCCGCGCGGTCGAGCGTCGCCGGCAGCACGTCCTCACGGATGTGCTTGACGGCCTTGGTGCCTTCCTCGCCCGAGCCGGTGCCGGGGAGGCCGACGTTCAGCTGCGCCACGGTGTGCGCCTTGTTGACCTCGACGTCGACCGAGCCGGGGAGCTGCTTGTCGGCGGCGACGGCCTTCTCGAAGCCGGCGATCGCCTGCTTGACCTGCGGGGCGTCGATGTCGTCGGCCTTGACCACGACGGTCGCGGGCGCGGCCTCGGACGGGAACGCTTTCTGGACCTTGTGGTACGTCTGGATCGTGGCGAGGTCCTTGGGCAGATCCTCGGTACCGGACAGCTTGGTCTGCATGCCGAGCGCGGGGATCGAGAGCGCGACGAGCAGGCCGCCGGCGAGCACGACGGCGACGACCGGGCGGCGCATGACGCGCTCGACCAGCCAGCCCCAGGCGCGCGAGTCACGCGCCTCGCTGCGGCGCCGCAGCAGCGGGATCCGGCCCTTGTTGATGCGGTCGCCGAACGCGGCGAGGATCGCGGGCAGGACGGTGAGCGAGCCGAGCACCGCGACCGCGACGACGAGGATCGTGCCGAGGCCCATGCCCATGAACGTGGCGTTGCCGGTGAGGAACATGCCGGCCATCGCGATCATCACGGTGAGGCCGGAGATGAGCACCGCGCGGCCGGACGTTGCCGCGGCCATGTCGAGGGCTTCGAGCTTGCTGCGCCCGGCCGCTCGCTCTTCGCGTTCGCGCCGGATGTAGAACAGCGAGTAGTCGACGCCGACGGCCAGACCGACGAGCGTGATCACCTGGACGGTGACGCTGTCGGCAGGAACCAGCTGGCTGGCGATGCCGACGAGGCCGACGGTGCCGATGACCGCGGTCAGCGCCAGGACGACCGGCACGGCGGCGGCGAGCAGCGCGCCGAACGTGATGAGCAGGATCAGCAGCGTCACGCCCATCGACAGCATCTGCGAGCGGTTCTGCTCGGCAGACTGGGAGTCGGTGAGCTCCTTCGTGACGCTGGCCGTGCCGAACTCGCCGATGGCGACATCGCTGTGAGCTTCGGCGACGTGGTTCACCGCGGCGACGACCGGCTCGATCCTGTCCTGGGCCGTGTCCGGATCACCCTTGACGTCGAACTGGACGAGCGCTGAATGCCCGTCCTTGGAGACGGCGCTTGGCGCCTTTACGTTGGTGACGATGGGCTGGCCGGCGACTGCACGCTTGACGTCCTTGACGGCGGACTTGAAGGCGGCGTCCTTGGCGGTCAGCTTGGAGCTCTGGACGAGCACCATCTCGCCGGCGGCGTCGCTGAAGCCGGCGTCGGTGATGATCTGCTGGGCGGTGCGCGACTCGCCGTCGAACTTGTCGGCGTCGGTCGGCCTCTTGGTGCCGGTCATGTTCCCGGCCATGAGCGCGACGACGACAAACACCAGCCATCCGGCGATGGCGGTCTTCTTGTGCCGCGCGCTCCAGCGTCCCGCCCGGGCGGCAATTCCGCCGGGAGTCTTCTGCATGTCGTAGCTCCTTGGGGTCATCATGGGGGCGAGGAACATGGTCTCGGCGCGGGGGTCCGCTCGTGGCCGGGGTAGCTGGCGTCTGGAGATGCGCCACCACCAGCGGCGACGGTGGGGTCAACCCCCAACGGCGGAGCGGCTCATCTCCCTTTCATGGGCGGGTGGTTACCTGGGCGGATGCGCGGTAGCGTCGGCAGCGCCATGGCAAAGCTGCCGGTTCGCCTCCGCGTGACGCTCGCGTTCGCGGGCGTGATGGCGATCCTCCTCGGAGCGGCAGGACTAGCGCTCTACCTGGGGCTGCGATCCGAGCTCGACGGCACGATCGACCAGGGCCTGCGCTCGCGCACGGCCGAGTTGCTGCCGGCCGCGCGGCGGGGCGAGCCGATCCCGTCCGGCAACGAGGAGGGGTTCGCGCGCGTGCTCGCACCGGGCGACGCGCTGCCGGACTTCGGCGAGCCGCTGCGGGTCGTGCGCACCCGGCTCGACTCGTCGCGGGTGCTCGCCGTCGGCCAGGCGATCGACGACCGCAACGACGCGCTGCGTACGCTCGCGCTGCTGCTGGCGATCGGCGGGCCGGTGATGCTCCTGCTCGCCTCGGCCGGCGGCTACGGCGCCGCCGCGGCCGCGCTGCGCCCGGTGGAGCGCATGCGCCGGCGGGCGGCTGCGACGGCGGACCCGAGCGCCCGCCTGCCGGTCGGCCCGGCCGACGACGAGATCGGCCGCCTCGGCACCACTTTGAACGCGATGCTCGCCCGGCTCGATGCGGCGTACGCGCGCGAGCGCGCGTTCGTGGCCGACGCCAGTCACGAGCTGCGGACGCCGCTGGCGATCCTCAAGACCGAGCTCGAGCTGGCGCTGCGCGAGGGTCGCACGGTCGAGGAGCTCGAGGCGGCGCTGCGCTCGGCGGCCGAGGAGACCGACCGGCTCGTCGCGCTGGCCGAGGACCTGCTCGTGCTCGCGCGCGTGGAGGAGGGGCAGCTCCCGCTGCGGCCGGTGCCGCTCGACGCCGGCGAGCTTCTGCGCCGCTTCGGGCCGACGGATGCGCCGGCCGGCCTGACCGTGCGCGCCGACCCCGACCGCGTGCAGCAGGCGCTGCGCAATCTCGTCGACAACGCACGCAGCCACGGCGGCGGGGAGGTGCGGCTCGCGGCCGAGCGCGTGAACGGGTCCGTCGAGCTGCACGTGCGCGACCGGGGGCCCGGCTTCCCGCCCGCGTTCCTCGACGCCGCCTTCGAGCGCTTCACGCGTGCCGACCCGGCCCGCTCGCGCGGCGGCGCCGGCCTCGGGCTGGCGATCGTCGACGTCGTCGCGCGCGCACACGGCGGCGCGGCCGGGGCGTCGAACCGCTCGGACGGCGGCGCCGACGTCTGGATCTCCCTGCCATGCGCGTCCTGATCGTTGAGGACGACGCCAAGATGGCCGGGCTCATCCAGCGCGGCCTGCGCGACGACGGGCTGGCCGCCGACGTCGCCCTCGAGGGCGAGGACGCGCTGTGGATGGCCGGCGCCACCGACTACGACGCGATCGTGCTCGACCTGATGCTGCCGGGCATCGACGGCTTCGAGGTCTGCCGCCGGATGCGCGCCGGCGGGGTCCGCTCGCCGGTGCTGATGCTCACCGCCCGCGACGCGATCGACGACCGCGTGCGCGGGCTCGACACCGGCGCCGACGACTACCTGGTCAAGCCATTCTCGTTCGCCGAGCTGGAGGCGCGGCTGCGGGCACTGGCGCGGCGCGGCCCGGTGGAGCGGCCGCCCGTGCTGGTGGCCGGCGACCTCGCGCTCGACCCGTCGACGCGCGCGGTGCGGCGCGGCGACGCCGAGGTCGCGCTGTCGGCGCGCGAGTTCGCGCTGCTGGAGACGCTGATGCGGCATCCTGGCCTGGTGCTCGACCGCCTGCAGCTGCTCGACCACGTCTGGGACGGCGAGTACGAGAACCGCTCCAACGTGATCGACGTCTACATCCGCTACCTGCGCGAGAAGGTCGACCGGCCGTTCGGCGTCGAGTCGATCGAGACCGTCCGCGGTGCCGGCTACCGCCTGCGCGCGGACGGGGGCCGCGCGTGATCGCGGTCACCGGCGCCACCGGGTACGTCGGCGGTCACACCGCGCAGTTCCTCGCCGAGCGCGGGGCACCGCTGCGGCTCGTCGTCCGCGACCACGCGCGCGCTCCCGACCTCGGCGCCGAGGTGCGCGCGGCCTCGCGCTACGGCGCGTTCGACGAGATGCGCACGGCGTTCGAAGGCTGTAAGTCGGTCTTCCTCGTGCCCGCCGAGGAATCGGTCGACCGCGTCGAGCAGCACAAGACGGCGGTCGACGCCGCCGCGGCCGCGGGCGTGCGCCGGATCGTCTACCTGTCGTTCATCGACGCGTCGCCGGACGCGACGTTCACGCTCGTGCGCGACCACTGGGAGACCGAGGAGCACATCCGCGCCAGCGGCCTGGCGTTCACGTTCCCGCGCATGAACCTGTACCTGGACTTCATCCCGAACATGGTCTCCGAGGCCGGCGCGATCGCCGGGCCGGGCGGCGACGGGCGCGCGGCGGTCGTGGCGCGGCGCGACGTCGCCGAGGCGGCTGCCGCGCTGCTGCTCGGCGAGGGCCACGACGGCAAGACGTACGACATCACCGGCCGCGAGGCGTTGTCGTTCGCCGAGATCGCGGAGGTCGTCGGCGCGACCTACAAGGATGAGACGCTCGAGGAGGCGTGGGAGTCGCGTGCCGGCTACGGCGCGCCGGACTGGCAGGTCGAGGCCTGGATCTCCACCTACACGGCGGTCGCGGCCGGTGAGCTCGAGCGCGTGAGCGGCGACTTCGCCCGCCTCACGGGCCACGAGCCGATCACGCTCGCCGAGTTCATTCGGGCAGGTGACAGACCGCCTCGAGGTTGAGGCCGTCGGCGGTCAGCACGTAGGCCCCGTAGTAATCGGGGTGGTAGAGCGCGCGGAGGCCGGGGGCCCCGTTGTCGGTGCCGCCGGCGGCGAGCGCGGCCTCGTAGAAGGCGTCGACCGTCGCGCGGTCGGGCGCCGTGAGCGCGACGTGGCCGGTCGTCGGCTCCCCGCGACCCTCGGCGATCCACACCGGGAACGCGCCCTGCGGGCCGCGATCGCCTGCTGAGAACCCGGCGACCTTCGGCACCGGTTCCATCGCCAGCTTCATGCCGAGCGGCCCCAGGGCGGCGGCGTAGAACGCCTTTGCGGACTCGAAGTCCGAGACGTTGATGCCGATGTGATCGAGCATCCTCGGCACGGTAGACGTTTGGTCCGGGTCTAGCCGAGCGTCTCGGCGAGCACGGCCCGATGCGTGGGCCGCGCCGCTTCGTAGCGCTCGCGCCCCGCGTCGGTGAGGCAGGCGAAGATGCCGCGCCGGTCCGACGTGCACATCTTGCGGACCACCAGGCCGTCAGCCTCGAGCCGGCCGACGACGCGCGACAGCGCGCTCTGGCTCAGGTGGACGGCCTCGGCGAGCTCCTGCATGCGCCCGGCGGCTTCGTCGCTGGACGCGAGGCGCTCCAGCACCTCGTACTCGCTGACGCCGAGGCCGTGCTCGTGCTCGAGCGCGCGCTCCAGCGCTGATACCGAGCGCGCGTATCTGTCCAGCACGTCGTGCCAGACATCCACGATGTCAGTGCTCGCGATCCCCATCTCGCCACCGCATTATACCGATCGATCGCAATATTTGCAATTACATTCCATGTCATAGAAATCTTTGCAGTTGCATGTACTATACGCGGCATGGCTTCCTCCCCAACCCATGCCGCCGCGCCCCGCTGGGAGGCCCGGACCTGGGCGCTCCTCGTGGTGCTGTGCGGCGTCCTCTTCCTCGACGGGCTCGACGTCTCGATGGTCGGCGTCGCGCTCCCGTCGATCCGCGCCGACCTCGGGCTGACCACGTCGCAGCTGCAGTGGGTCGTGTCGGGCTACGTGCTCGGTTACGGCGGGCTGCTCCTGCTCGGCGGCCGCGCCGCGGACATGCTCGGCCGCCGGCGGGTCCTGCTCGCGGGTCTCAGCGTGTTCGTCGTCGCGTCCGCGTTCGGCGGGCTTGTCAACGACGGCACGCTGCTCGTGCTCACGCGCATCGTCAAGGGCATGAGCGCGGCGTTCACCGCGCCCGCCGGCCTGTCGATCATCACCACCACGTTCAGCGAGGGCCCGAACCGCAACCGCGCACTGGCGATCTACACGGCCACCGGCGCCAGCGGCTTCTCGCTCGGCCTCGTGCTCGGCGGGCTGCTGACCGAGCTCGGCTGGCGCTGGACGTTCCTGCTCCCCGTCCCGTTCGCGCTCGCGATCCTGGCCGTCGCCCCGCGCGTGGTCCCGCGCGACCACCCGGCGCTCGCGGGCCGGCGGCGCTACGACATCGCCGGCGCCGTGGCCGTGACAGCGGCGATGCTGCTGCTCGTCCGCACGGTGGTCGAGGCCCCCGACAAGGGCTGGGGCTCGGCGATCACGGTCGGCTCGTTCGCGATCGTGGCCGCGCTGCTGGCGACGTTCGTGGCGATCGAGACGCGCAGCACCGCGCCGCTCGTGCGGCTCGGCATCCTGCGCTCAGGGCCGCTGCTGCGGGCCAACATCGGCGCGATGATCCTGGCCGGCAGCTATTTCGGCTTCCAGTTCGTCGCCACGCTGTACCTGCAGTCGATGAACGGCTGGTCGGCGATCGAGACCGCGCTGGCGTTCCTGCCCGCCGGCCTGCTCGTTGCGTTCGGCGCGCCGCGGCTCGGGCCGCTCGTCGATCGCTTCGGCACCGCGCGGCTGATCGCCGTCGGCGTCGTGTCGCTGCTCGCCGGCTACGTGCTGTTCCTGCGGCTCGGCGACAGCCCGTCGTACATCGGGCTGATGCTGCCGACGATGCTGCTGCTGGGTGGCGGCTTCGCGCTGATGTTCCCGTCGCTGAACATCCAGGCGACGGCGGGCGTGGCCGACCACGAGCAGGGCCTGGCGTCCGGCCTGCTGAACACCTCGTTCCAGGTCGGCGGCGCGGTCGGGCTCGCCGCGGTCAGCGCCGTGGTCAGCGCCTCCGGCACCGTCCCGACGCTCGACGGCTTCCAGTCCGCCATCGCCGTGCCGATCACGCTCGGCGTCATCGGGCTGGTGGTCGCGGCGACGGCGTTCGCCGCACCCGTGCGCGAGCGCGTGCTCGCGCGCGCGGGGGCGTAGGTCTAGCCCCAGGCGGCGGCGAGGACCCGCCGCCAGTTCCGCCAGGCGATCTGGTCGACCTCGTGGCTCGCGAACCCCGCGGCCTCGAGGGCGGCCAGGACGCCCTGGTAGGCGCCCGCGTGCGGGAGCTCGGCGGGCATCGTGGCGCCGTCGAAGTCGGAGCCGAGCGCGACGTGGTCGACGCCGCAACGGTCGGCGACGTAGCGGGCGTGCTCGGCGATCCGCGAGAGCGGCGTATCGGGGTCGTCCGCGCCGTCGGCGCGCAGCGACCCGACGTGGAAGTTGATCCCGACGAGGCCGCCGCTGGCGGCGATCGCGTCGATCTGGTCGTCGGTGAGGTTGCGCGTGTACGTACACAGCGCGTGCGCGCCGGAGTGGCTGGCGATCAGCGGGCCGGCGGCGATCCGCGCGACGTCCCAGAACCCGGCGGCGTTGAGGTGGCTGAGATCGACCGCGATCCCCAGGTCGGCGCACCGCCGCACGAGCCGCGCGCCGGCCTCGGTCAGCCCCGGCCCGATGTCCGGGGTCGCCGGATACTGGAACGGGACGCCGTGGGCGAACGCGTTCGGCCGGCTCCAGACGATCCCCAGCGAGCGCAGGCCGGCGGCGTACCAGACGTCGAGCGCGTCGAGGTCCGTGTCGATCGGCTCGGCGCCCTCGAAGTGGAAGACGACGCCGAGGGCCTCGCCGGCCAGACAGGCGTCGAGGTCTCCGGCGTCGCGAACGAGCCGGACCTGTCCGTCGGTCGCCGCGAGCAGCCGGAACAGCCGCGCGGCCAGCGCTCCCACGGTCCGCGCGGAGGTCGCCCAGTCGACCGGCGGGTCGAGCGGCACCTCGTAGCCGCCGGGCGTCCGCTGGACGTCCCAGTCGGCGGTCGGCGGCAGCACCGCGAACATGCCCGCGGCGAGCCCGCCCGCGCGGGCGCGCGGCACGGTGATGGCGGCGGCCTCCTCGTCGAGGATCGCGCTGTCGCCGGCCCGCTCCTCGTGCAGGTGGCTGAGCACGTCGTTGTGGCCGTCGATGACAGGTCGCACGCGCCGCAGCTTACGATCCGGGCGTGACTCGCATCGAACACGCAGCCGCAGCCGCCCAGCGGGCGGGGCTGGCCGGGCTGCTCGCCGCACCCGGCCCCGATCTGCGCTACCTGGCCGGCTACCAGCCGACCGTCGTGGCCGAACGGCTGACGCTGCTCGTGGTCCAGCCGGGCCGTGACCCGGTCCTCGTACTGCCCGGGTTCGAGCGCGAGGACGCCGACGGCGCGGGCGTGACGTTCCTGGAATGGTCGGACGGCCAGGACCCGTACGCCGCCACCGCGGCGCTGCTCGAGCCGGGCCGCTACGCGATCTCGGACGCGTGCTGGGCGCTGCACGCGCTCGCGCTGCAGGAGGCGGCGCCCGCGGCCACGTTCACGTCGATGACCGCGGCACTGCCGCTGCTGCGCGCGATCAAAGACGCTGACGAGCTGGACAAGATGGCGGCCGCCGCCGCAGCCGTCGACGCCACGTTCGAGGCGATCCTGCGCGTGCCGTTCGCCGGCCGCACCGAGCTCGACATCGCCGCGGACCTGGCGCGGCTGCTGCACGAGCACGACCACGAGCGCGTGGAGTTCACGCTCGTCGCCTCCGGCCCGAACGGCGCCAAGGGGCACCACGACGCCGGCGATCGCGTCATCGGGCCGGGCGACGCCGTCGTGCTCGACTTCGGCGGCTTCGTGGACGGCTACGGCTCGGACACGACGCGCACGGTCCACGTCGGCGAGCCGAGCGAGGAGCACCGGCGCGTGTACGAGATCGTGCGCGAGGCGCAGGAGGCGGCGGTCGCGGCGGTCGGGCCGGGCGTGGCCTGCCAGGAGATCGACCGCGTGGCCCGCGCGCACATCGAGGGGGCCGGCTACGGCCCGCTCTTCAATCACCGCACCGGCCACGGGATCGGCGTCGAGACGCACGAGCCGCCGTACATCGTGGAGGGCGAGACGCAGCTGCTCGAGCCCGGGATGTGCTTCTCGGTCGAGCCTGGGATCTACGTGCCGGGGGAGTTCGGCGTGCGGATCGAGGACATCGTGGCCGTGACCGACGACGGCGCGCGGCGCCTCAATCGCAGTACGCACGAGCTACAGGTCGTCTAGACCGGAACCGGTTTCGGAACGGCCGATCGCGCCGCTTCACGCGGGATTGCGGGCAATTACGGATCGAGGAAATTCCCTGCAAATGACGTTCGTCTAGGCAAGACAAACGTCCGAGTTCGTCGCGGGACTTGACAAAACCACCGCACCTGTGGTTAGACTTTCCAAAACCGTTTTCGGAAGAAACGAAATGAGTGAAGAACGGGTAACCATTCGCCAGCTGGCGAAGCTCAGCGGCGTGTCCATCGGCACGGTCTCGCGCGCCCTCAACGGGTACACGGACGTCAGCCCGGAGACCCGCGAGCGCGTGATGCGGCTCGCTCAGGAGCTCGAATACACGCCGGCCGCGGCGGCCCGCAGCCTCAAGACGCAGCGCAGTCACGTCATCGGCGTCTTCCTCGAGACCGGCGAAGGCCACCCCGACCTGCAGCACCCGTTCTTCCACGAGGTGATGGTCGGCCTGAAGAACACGATCGGCCCCGGCGGGTACGACCTGCTGCTGTTCGCCTCCGAGCAGCCCGGCAACGGCTGGAGCACGCACGCGTATCTCAAGCGCGCCCTCCATCACAACGTCGAGGGCGTCGTGCTCATGGGCGCCGACGCCGACGACCCGGAGGTCCGTCGCCTCGTGCGTAGCGGGCTGCCGACCGTCGGCGTGGACATGGCGATCGAAGGCCCGGCCACGACGTGCGTGATCTCCGACAACGTGGACGGCGCAGCCCGCGCTGTGCGGTACTTCCACAGCATCGGGCACCGCCGCATCGCCACGATCACGGGCCTGCTGGACAAGCGCCCGGGCGCCGATCGCCTGCGCGGCTTCCGCCAGGCGCTGCAGGCCTGCGGGCTCGCCTACCGCGACGAGTACGTCGCGTACGGAGACTTCTACGTCGAGAGCGGCCGCCGTGCGATGGCGGATCTCCTTTCACTCGACGAACCACCCACCGCGGTGTTCGCCGCCTCGGACATGATGGCCCTGGGAGCGATCCGGGCCGCCGGTGACGCGGGCCTGAACGTTCCCGCCGACCTGTCGGTGATCGGCTTCGACGACATCCAGCTCGCCGATCACATGAACCCGCCGCTGACGACCGTGCGCCAGGACAAGGTCGGCCTCGGCGCAGCAGCGGGCACGGCGCTCGTGCGCCTGATCGATGGCGAGCAGGACCCCGTCAGCTCGACGGTCCTGCCGGTGGAGCTCATCCGGCGGGGCTCAACCCGACCGCGGGCAGCGACCTAGGGGGTGACCGCAGCGAGAGGTTTCCCGACGGCAGTGCCAGGCGTAATACCGAAACCGTTTTTGGAGAAGGAGGAGAATCGTGCGCAGTAGATATGCAGTCCTGCTGGCGATTGCAGCGGTTCTCGTCGGGGCCCTGGTGTACTCGGGCTGCGGCGGGGACGACAACAGCAGCAGCAATGCAGCGAGCAGCAAGTCAGGCGACCAGGCCGCCAAGATCACGCCTGGGACCACGGTGAAGCTGTGGATCATGCCGAACGGCCCGCAGCCCAAGGAGGACATGGAGGCTGCGCTCAAGCCGTTCACCGAGAAGACCGGCATCAAGGTCAACGTGGAGGTCGTCGACTGGGGCGTCCAGCTCGACCGCATCCGCAACGCCGCCGTCTCGGGTGAGGGGCCGGACATCACGCAGGCCGGCACCACGCAGGTGCCGTTCTTCGCCGCGCTCGGAGGGTTCCAGGACCTGAATCAGCGTGTCGCGGACATCGGCGGCTCGGGCGCGTACGCGGACGGCGTCTGGAAGACGACCCAGGTCGTCGGCCAGGACGGCACGTGGGCGGTCCCGTGGTTCACCGAGGCCCGCTCGATCTACTTCCGCAAGGACATCCTGCAGAAGGCGGGCGTCGATCCGGCGACCGCGTTCAAGGACTGGGACTCGTTCCGGGCCACGCTGCAGACGATCAAGGACAAGGTCCCGGGCATCCAGCCGTTCGGCACGCCCGGCAAGAAGGCGTTCGACCTCGTCCATCACGTGATGCCGTTCGTCTGGGACGCCGGCGGAGCCGAGCTGAGCGACGACAACTCGAAGTCGACGATCAACTCGCCGCAGGCCGTCACCGGCGTGGAGTTCTTCGCGAATCTCGTGAAGGACGGCCTGGCCGACAAGAGCCAGCTCGAGCGCGACGGCACACAGGTCGAGAACCAGTTCAAGGGCGGCAAGATCGCCGTCTGGATCGGTGGCCCGTGGGTGCTCCCGTCCGCGCAGCGGAGCGACGACACCAACTGGGTCCCGGCGGCCCGGAAGAACGTCGGCCTCGCGCCGATGCCGGCCGGCCCGCAGGGCGACTACACGTTCGTCGGCGGCTCGGATCTGATGATGTTCAAGTCCTCGCAGCACCAGAACGAGGCCTGGGAGGTCATGAAGTACCTCTCGCAGGATCAGGTCCAGACCGACTACGCGAAGCTGCTGGGCATGTTCCCCGCCCGCGTCGAGCCGCAGAAGCTCTACGGCCAGGACAACGGCGCGAACTACTCGGCCGTGTACCAGGCGATCCAGCAGGGTCGTACGTACTCGCCGATCCCGCAGTGGGCGGAGATCGAGAACGCCTACAAGGGGCGCTTCGGGAACATCCTCGACGAGGCCGCCAAGGGGCAGGCCAGCAACGCCGAGGTCCAGAAGCAGCTCGATGAAGCGGCCAAGGAGGCCGACAACCTGCTGGCGCAGAGCAGCGGCTAGCAGGACCCTCCTCCGGACGGGCGGGGCGTGCCGCCGCCCTGCCCGTCCGTTTCTATCTCTCGAGACGAGATGACCACCATCACTCCCACCGAGCCGGCCCCGGTCGGCAAGCTGGTCGCCGAGCCGCAGCGCCGGCGGGGCAGCTCGCTCCAGCGCTCACGGCGCAGGCTGATCGCCCTCCTCGTGACACCCGCCGTGGTGTTCATGGTGATCGTGCACCTGCTGCCGATGCTCGGCGGGTTCTACCTCTCGTTCAAGAACCTCAACATCTTCACGTTCCGGCAGCTGTTCGGCGCGCCGTGGGCGGGCCTGGACAACTACAAGACGATCCTCTTCGACGCCGACAACCCGCTCCGCAGCGGCTTCACCGGAGCGGTGCAGAACACGGCGGTCTACACGTTCTGGACAGTGCTCGGAACGCTCGGCGGCGGGCTGGCCGTGGCGCTGCTGATGAACCGGCCGATGCGCGGGATCAAGGTGATCCGCACGCTGATGCTCACGCCGTGGATCGTCCCGAGCTTCGTCGTCGCCGTGCTGTGGCAGTACATGTGGCAGAGCGACATCGGGATCATCAACAAGGTCCTCGTCGACTACACGCACATCCTCGGTCACCGGCCGGTGTGGCTGATCGGGAGCAACTCGCTGTGGGCGATCATCATCCCCAGCATCTGGCGCGGGCTGCCGTTTGCGATGCTGATCTTCCTCGCGGGCCTGCAGGCGATGCCGCAGGAACTCCACGAGGCGGCGGCGATCGACGGCGCCGGCCCGTTCAAGCGCTTCCGCTACATCACGCTGCCGCTGCTGCGCCCGCTGATCGCCGTGCAGCTGCTGTTCGGCGTCATCTACTCCGCCTACCAGTTCTCGATCCCGTACGTGATGTTCGGCTCCAACCCCGGGCCGGACGCGGACCTGATGATGACCCTGATCGTGCGCCAGTCGTTCTCGAACAACCTGTTCGGCTACGGCAGCGCGGTCTCGACCCTGCTGATGCTGGCGATGCTCGTGTGGGTCGCCATCTGGTACCGGATCTTCAAGCGCGACCTGGAGGTCGCATGACCGCTCTCACGCTCACGCCGCGGGCGCGCAAGCGCCTCGTGAACACCGGGCTCGACGTGCTCACGTACGTCGTTCTGCTGGTGATGCTCGCGCCGGTCTTCTGGCTGCTGATCTCGTCGGTGCAGGACGACCTCGAGCTCTCGACCGGCGCCTACGACCTCCTGCATCCGACGCTGCGCGCGTTCAGCGGGATGTGGAAGACGATCGACTTCGAGCGCTTCTTCATGAACAGCCTGATCATCTGCACGTGCGCGGCGGTGCTCGCCACCGCGTTCGCCAGCTCTGCCGGCTACGCGCTCGCGCGCTTCAAGTTTCGCGGCTCGCGCGTGTTCTCGCTGAGCGTCATCGGCACCCAGCTGATCCCCGGCTCGATGTTCCTCCTGCCGCTGTTCATGGGCTTCATCTACCTCAAGCAGAACCTCGGCATCCCGCTCTACGACACCTACCAGGGCATGATCCTCGTCTACACGGCGTTCTTCACGCCGGTGGCGATCTTCTTCATGCGCTCGTTCTTCCTCGCGATCCCGCGCGATCTCGAGGAGGCCGCGCTGGTGGATGGCTGCACGCCGCTGAAGGCGTTCGTGCGGATCGTCCTGCCGCTCGCCGCCCCGGGGCTGGTGGCGACCTTCGTCTACGCGTTCCTGTTCGCGTGGGATGAGCTGCTGTTCGTCAGCAACCTCACGCAGCACACCGCCGAGACGATCCCGATCGGCATCCGCACGTTCATCGGCAACTACCAGCAAAGGACCGCTCAGCTCATGGCCGCAGGCGTCGTGTCCACGCTCCCCGTCCTGATCGCCTTCTTCGCCACGCAGCGCTGGCTGGTCAAGGGGCTCACCGCGGGCTCGGTGAAGGGATGACCACCACCGCGCTCCCGGATGCCGTCGCGCGGTCGTCGTTCCCGGTCGAGTTCCGCTTCGGCGTGGCGATGGCCTCGTACCAGATCGAGGGCGCCGTCGACGAGGACGGGCGCGGCGAGTCGATCTGGGACGCGTTCTGCCGGCGGCCCGGCGCCGTCGCCGGGGGCGACACCGGCGATGTCGCCTGCGACCACTACCACCGCTGGCGCGAGGACCTGGACCTGATGGCGTCGCTCGGCGTCGAGTCCTACCGCTTCTCGATCTCGTGGCCGCGCGTGCAGCCGGACGGCCGCGGGGCGGTGAACCGCGCGGGCGTGGACTTCTACAAGCGCCTGTGCGCGGGCCTGCGCGAGCGCGGGATCGAGCCGGTGGCGACGCTCTACCACTGGGACCTGCCGCAGGCGCGGCAGGCGGCCGGCGGCTGGGCGGCGCGCGACACCGCCGAGCGCTTCGCCGAGTACGCGGCGCTGATGGGCGCCGAGCTCGGCGACCTCGTCGACGCCTGGATCACCCACAACGAGCCGTGGGTCGTCGCGTTCCTCGGCCATGCCGAGGGCACCAAGGCGCCGGGGATCCGAGACTGGCCGACGGCGCTGCGCGTTTCGCACCACCTGCTGCTGTCGCACGGATGGGCGCTCGAGGCGTTGCGCGGGCGCCCGACCGGGATCACCTTGAACCTCGCGCCGGTGCGGTCCGACGACGCGGCGGCCGCGCTGCGGATGGACGGCTACCTGAACCGCTGGTTCCTGGACCCGATCTTCCGCGGCCGGTACCCGGAGGACATGGTCGAGCACTACGAGCGGCGCTACGGCCCGTTCGACGTCGTGCGGCCGGGCGACCTGGACGCGATCTCGCAGCGGATCGACTTCCTCGGCGTCAACTACTACATGCCGCAGCGCGTGCGCCCGGAGCCGTCGCGCCAGCCTTTGGAGCTCGCGTCGGTCCTGCCGCCGCCGCCGACCACGGCGATGGGCTGGGAGATCGACGCCGACGGGCTGTACGAGCTGCTCGTGCGCGTGCGGCGCGACTACGGCGACGTGCCGATCTACATCACCGAGAACGGCGCGGCGTTCGAGGACGGGCCGGTGGTGAACGGGACGCTGGAGGATCCCCGGCGGGTCGACTACCTGCAGTCGCACCTGGGCGCGCTGGCGCGGGCGGTGGCGGAGGGCGTCGACGTCCGCCGCTATTTCGCCTGGTCGATGCTCGACAACTTCGAGTGGGAGCACGGCTACTCCAAGCGCTTCGGCCTCGTCTATGTCGACTACTCGACCCAGCGGCGCGTGCCCAAGCGCAGCGCGCTCTGGTACCGCGATTTCATCGCCAGGAGCTGAGATGGCCAGCATCGGATTCTCGGACGTCTCGAAGGTGTTCCCGGACGGGACGAAGGCGGTCGACCAATTGGATCTGGACATCCCGGACGGCGGCTTCACCGTGCTCGTCGGGCCGTCCGGCTCGGGCAAGTCGACGGCGCTGCGGATGGTCGCTGGGCTGGAGGACGCGTCGTCCGGCGAGATCCGGATCGCCGACCGCGTGGTCAACGACATCGCGCCGAAGGACCGCGACATCGCGATGGTGTTCCAGTCCTACGCGCTGTATCCGCACATGAGCGTCGAGGACAACCTCGGCTTCGCGCTGAAGATGCAGGGCGTCGGTGATCGCGCGGGACGCGTCGCGTCCGTGGCGCGCCGACTCGGCATCAACGACTTTCTCGCCCGCCGCCCCCGCCAGCTCTCCGGAGGGCAGCGCCAGCGCGTGGCGCTGGGCCGCGCGATCGTGCGCGAGCCGGCCGCGTTCCTCATGGACGAGCCACTGTCGAATCTCGACGCCAAGCTGCGGGTGGAGATGCGCGCCTACATCGCGCGGCTGCATCAGGAGCTCGGGACGACGACGTTGTACGTCACGCACGACCAGACCGAGGCGATGACGATGGGCGACCGCGTCGCGGTCATGCGCGACGGGCGCCTCGAGCAGGTGGACGCTCCCCAGGTGCTGTACGACCGGCCCGCGAACCTGTTCGTCGCGGCGTTCATCGGCTCCCCTTCGATGAACCTCCTGCGCGGGCATATGCAGCTCGTCGACGGCCGCGTGCAGATCGTGCTCGGCGGCCAGCGGCTCGTCCTCCCCGACGAGGTGCTGGCCGCCCGGCCGGTGCTGGGCGGCTGGGTCGACGACGAGGTCGTGGTCGGGATCCGGCCCGAGTGCCTGTATCTGGACGCGATGGGACCGTTCGACCTCGAGGTCGTGCTCGTCGAGGCCCTGGGCTCGGACCTGCTCGTGCACCTGGCGACCGACGCGCCGAGCGTGACCGTGGCGGAGGTGTTCGACGGCGAGGAGGTGCTGGAAACGCGCTTGACGGCGCGGCTGGCGCCGGACGTACACGCGCGTGTGGGCGAGCGGCTGCGACTGGGCGTCGACCCGGCGCGGCTGCACGTGTTCGACCCGGAAACGGGCAACGCCTTGCGGTGATGCACGACGTCTTGGGCGGCAAGTTGAGCGCGGCGATCGTCCGGGCGCTGGCGTACGCGCTGTCGGTCGCGGGCCGCGAGCTGCTGCCCGTGCTCGACGCTTTGGAGGGCTGGGCGCGCCGCCACGAGCTGGCGGCGCGCTGAGCCGCGTCGGTCAGAGTTTCGGAACCGCCCGCTGCGCGAGCCCGAGCGCGTAGCTCGGCCACCATTCGCCGGCGGGTCGGCCGTGGCGGCACGTACCGTCGGACTCGCCGGGGACCTTGATCCACAGGAGGGCGTCGACGATCGGGTTGTTGGTCGTCGTCGTCGGCCGGGCGCCGAGACCGCGCTTGGGCGGGTTGCACCACGCGCCGCTCTTCGTCGGCCCGCGCCCGTTGCGGCTCGTGTCGATCACGAAGTGCGCGCCCCCCAACCGTCTCGACACCTCGCCGCCATAGCTCGCCAACTCGCCGGTCTCCCGAAAATTCGACACGTTCAACGAGAACGCCGGCGCGTGGACCTGGGCCAGGCGCTGCGCGATCGTCGCGGCCGGTTGCCAGGCCGAGTGGCCGGCGTCAACGTACGTGTTCGCCTGTGGCACTCGTCGCAGCCGCTTCACCGCACCTTCGAGGGCGCGGCTGCCGCACCCGCTCGCCAGCGCGTCCGGCTCGAGGATGACGATCGCGCCATCGTGGCCGATCCCTTTGGCGAAGCCGTCGATCCAGCGCCCGTAGCCCTTCGCGCGGCAGTGGCGCCGCGGGAGGTCGTAAGCGACTAGCACCGGCACCTTGCCGTTCGCCCGCTTCACGATCTTCGCCACGGCGCGGCGCGGCGCCGGGCCGGTGATCCAAAACCCCTGCGGGACCTGGCTCATGGCGCGCATCAGCCGCGCGTCCTTCGTGCGGCCCTGCTTGGCGTACACCTTGGCCTGGTGCGCCGCGGGCGTGTGTTGGGGATCGGCGTACAGAGGCACGCCTGACTGGGCCAGCGCCGCGGCGACCAGCAGGGGGATCACGTCGGCCTCTTATATTTCATCCAGCAATGAGTTCTCGGCCCCGTGGGCGGCGGCCCGGCAGCAGCGATTCGCGCGAGCGCATCCTCGCGGCCGCACGCGCACGCTTCGCCGCGCACGGCTACGACCGCACGCGCATTCGCGACGTCGCCGACGACGCCGGCGTTGATCCCGCTCTCGTCCACTACTTCTTCAATACCAAGGACGGCCTGTTTGTCGCGGCAATGGAGTTGCCGGTCCGGCCGGCCGAGGTGATCGCGCCGCTCGTGGCGGAGGGTGTTCCCGGGCTCGGCGAGCGCATGCTGCGGACGCTGCTCGCCGTGTGGGATGTGCCGGCGAACCAGGCGGCACTGCTCGCGCTGGTCTCCGGCGCCGGCGGGCACCCGGGGGCGTCGCTGGCGCTGCGCGAGTTCATCACGCGCGAGATCGTCGGTCGGGTGAGCGCGGTGTCCGATCCGCTGCGGGCGACGCTGGTCGCGTCGCAGATCATGGGGCTGATCGCGGCGCGCTACGTGGCTCGGATCGAGCCGCTGGCGAGCCTCCCCGCCGAGGACGTCGTGCCGCTGGTGGCGCCGACGTTGCAGCGCTACCTGGACGGCGCGTTGTAGGTTGCCGCCCATGTCCGCCATCCACGCTGCCGACGCGCTCCCGAGGCGCGCGGTCCTCGCCGACGTCCTCCCGGGCGCGCGCGTGCGCGACGTCGTGCTGGTCGTCAGCGGCGCGCTGCTCACCGCATTGTTCGCGCAGATCTCGATCAAGGTCCCGGGCTCGCCCGTGCCGATCACCGGCCAGACGCTGGCCGTCGGCCTGGTGGGCGCGACCTTGGGGATGCGCCGCGGCATGGCGTCGCTGGCTTTGTACGCCGTCCTGGGCCTGTTCCTGCCGTTCTACGCGGATGGCGATTCCGGCTGGGATGTGGTGTGGGGCGCGTCGGGCGGCTACATCATCGGCTTCATCTTTGCCGCCGGCTTCGTCGGCTGGATGGCCGAGCACGGGGCCGACCGGAACGTGTGGCTCGCGTTCCTGGCCTTCGTCGGCGGCCAGCTGCTGATCTTCGGGTTCGGCCTGGCCGGGCTGAAGATCTCGGTCGGCGAGTCGTGGGGTTGGACGATCCACAACGGCTTCACGATCTTCATCTTCGGCGGGCTCGTGAAGGCGGCGATCGGCGCGATCGTGCTTCCCTCCGCTTGGGGGCTCGTGCGCCGCTTCGAGCGATGATCCGCGACTTCGCGTTCCGGCTCGTCGGGAACTTTGCGGCGCTGTGGGTCGCGTGCGCGATCTTCTCCGAGATGACCTACGGCGACTCGTTCTGGGTCCTGCTGGTCGCGGCGGTCGTGTTCACGGTCGTGAACTGGTTCATCAAGCCGATCCTGGCGATCCTGTCGATCCCGTTCATCATCGTCACGTTCGGGATCGCCTACTTCGTCATCAACATGCTGATGCTGGTGTTGACGGACGCGGTGGTGGGCGACTTCGAGGCCGGGGGATTCTGGACCGTCGTGGGCGCGACGATCGTCGTCTGGTTCGTCAACGTGGTGGTGTCGACGCTGTTGCGGGACGTGCAAGCCGGGCCGCGAGCCGATTCAGCGCGGTATTGAGCTCGGGCGGCTTGATCACCTCGAAGCCGCAGTCCAGGCTCGCCAGCACGCGGGCCATGTAGTCGAGCGACTCGACGCGCATCGTCAGCCGCGTCCCCTCGATCTGCGCGAGCGGCACCTCGCGCGGCTCGTCCAGCTCCACCACGACCTCGTGGGTCCACGGCACCTGGGCAAACGAGCGCAGCACATGCTCGGCCGCATCGAATCCCGGATCCATCGCCCGGCCCGGCCCGCCGATCTCCACATCTCGCAGCCGGTCCACGCGAAAGGTCCGCAGGTCCTCACGGCCATGGTCATACGCGGCCAGGTACCAGCGGCCGCCATGCACGACGACCCCGTAGGGCGTGATCTCCCGGCTCGTCTCCGCGCCGCTGTGCGACGTGTAGCGCGCGGTCACCCGCCGCCGTCGCTGCGCCGCGTCGGCCAGTTGGAGCACCGTCTCTCCGGCCGGCGCGATCCCGGCCGGGCTCGTGAACGCCACCTGCTCCAGGCTCTCGGTCCGCGCCCGCAGCCGCGCGGGCAGCACCCGGTTGATCTTCGCCAGGGCGGCGTCCGAGGTCGGCACCCCGAGGCGTTTCGCTGAGGCGAGGCCGAGCACGACTGCCGCCGCCTCGTCCTCGCTGAACATCAGCGGCGGCAGCTTGTAGCCGGGCTTCAGCCGGTAGCCGCCGGCCGGCCCGCGCTCGCCCTCGACGGGGAAGCCGAGCTCCTGCACCGCCGCGACGTAGCGCCGCACGGTCCGCACGTCCACGCCGAGGTCGCGCGCCAGCTCGGCGCCGGTCACGAACGGGCGGTTCTGCAGGACCTCGAGGAACTCGAGCAGCCTCGACACATACAGGACGATAACTGACCTAATTGCGCCGTAGGCTCGCCGGATGCTGCCGCGCACACTCGGCCTGGGAGGCGGGATCGTCCTGGCGGTGGGGTCGATCGCCGGCTCGGGCGTGCTCTTCCTGCCCTCCACGATCTACGTCATCGCGGGGTCGGACTCGCTGGTCGTCTGGCTGGTATCCGCCGCGCTCTGCATCCCGCTGCTCGGCGTCTTCGCGTCTCTGGTGCGGGCGGTTCCGGACGGCGCCGGGTTGGAGGGCTTCGTCGCGCTCGGTCTGGGCCGGCGGGTCGCGGCTTTGGTGCCGACGCTGCTGCTCGTCGTCTTCTATCCCGCCATGGCGGCGGCGATGCTCGTCGCCGGCGGCTACGTCAGCTCCGATCCCGCGATCCGGCTCGCCGTCGCGCTGGCGATCATCGCCGTCACGACCGCCGGTGCGCTCGGCGGCGCTCGTGGCGCTGCCCGTCTCCAGACCGTCGTGGTCTGGACGACGCTCTTGGCCGCGGTCGCGCTCGTCGCTCTGACCTCCGGCCGCAGCTACGCGGCGATCTCTCCGTCTCTGAGCGATTTCGGCGCGATCGCCCAGGGTGTGCTCGTCGCCTTCTGGGGCTTTGCCGGGTTCGAGAACATGACGTTCGTCGCGGGCGAGCTGCGCAACCCGCGGCGCGACTACCTGATCGCGGTCGGCGTCGCCCTCGGCGGCTATTGCCTGCTGGCGATGGCGTTGACGGCGAACATCGCGGCCACCATCCCGCGCGATTCGGTCGACCAGCTCTCCGGCGTCGCCCAGCTCGCCGACTACGCGCCGGGCGGCTTCGTCATCTCGGTGCTCGCCGTGTTGCTGGTGCAGGCGGGGGCGAGCAGCTGGGTCTGGGGCATCTCGCGCCTGCTCTTCTCGGCCGCGCGCGACGGCCGGATGCCCGCGTTCTTCGCGGCGCTGTCCCCGCGCGGCGTCCCGCGCCGGGCGATCCTCTCACTGACCGTCCCGGGCGCGTGCGCGACGTGCGTCGCCGCGGTCTGGCCCGGGCTCGTGCTGCCGTTCGTCACGTTTGCCAGCGCGGTGTTCGTGACGCTCTACGCGCTGGCGGTGGCGTCGTTCATTGCGGTGCGGCGTCGAGCCGCTCGCGCTTCGCGGTCGACGACCCCGTGCCCGGATCGATCTCCACCTGGTCCGCAGCCAGCGGCTGGAACGACGGCTCGCTCGTGAAGATCAGGCGGGCGATGCCCATCTTCGTGGGCTCGGCGAGGTTGCCGGTGCCGCCGGCGCCGACGCTGCCGCCGTTGATCACCGTCGCGCCCGCGAAGTGGTCGATCGCCGCCGTGTGCGTATGGCCGGTGATGAACACCAGCGGCCGCTCCGGCGGCTTGTCCTTGAGGATGGCCAGCGCCTGCTCGAACAGGGCGGGCTCGTGCACCATCACCACGTCGACCTTCCCGATCAGCGGCCGCAGCCAGGCGGTGAAGGCGTCCTCCATCGCGGGCGTCGGCTCGGCCTGGAAGCGGTCCTTGAAGTTCTCGCCGGCGCGGCGCTCGAACGGGTCGCTGTAGCCGGCGACCCGCAGTCCCGCGACCTTCTGGATCACCGCGCCGTGGCTGCCGTCCGGGTTCAGCCGGCCCTTCTCGGTCAGCACGATCGCGCCGAGTCGCGCGAGGTCGCGCTCGAGACTGTCGCTGTCGTGGTTGCCGGAGACGAACACGAACGGCTTGCCGAGGTTCACCACCCGGCTCACCAGCCGCGCCTCGAGCGGGCTGCCGCGGTCGGTCAGGTCTCCGGCGAAGAACAGCGGGCCGCCGTCGGTCGCCCGCTCCAGGATCGGCAGCGCGAGGAAGTTGTTGTGCAGGTCTGATGCGACGGTGATCGTCGGCTGGTCCGTGATCGGCGTCCGCTGCGACGGATCGGTGACCAGCTTGGCGAGGCCGACGAGCTGCGCGTCGAGCTCCTGGTCGAGCTGCTTCGTCGACGCCTGCGCGACCTCGACGGCCTTCAGCGCACGCGGGATGTCGGGGCCGAACGCGTAGTACTGCGGCTCGTCGATCGCGCCGCGGGGCGGCAGCAGCACGATCAGCGCTGCTCCGATCAGCACGGTCGTTGCGATGGCCGCCGCGACCTTGTACCGCAGCCGCGGCCCCGACCGGTGCCGGATCGCAAGTGCCACCAGCACGCCCAGCGCGAGCGCGCTGATGAGCGTGATCGCGATCAGGTTCAGCAGGTAGCTCTTGATCGCGTCGCGTGCCTCGCCACGGACGTCCTGCAGGTCCAGGCTCCCGCCGTTGGCGACCCTCGCCACCGCGCCGCGGTCGACCGTGCGGAGGTCCACGTGGAGTCGCGCCGGGAGCCGGATCGCGTCCTCGAACCGGACGCCCCAATCGACCAGCGGCACATAGAGGTCCAGCGCGCCCTTGTGCCCGGGGTCGACGCTGATCTGCACCTGCCCGACCGACAGGTTCTGCGTCTGCGTGTACGTGTTCAGCGCCATGAACGCGCCGAACAGCGTCGCCGCGATCACCAGGACCACCGCGGCGACATGCCGCGCTGCTTTCGTGACGGCGCGCAGCCGCGCCCTGTTGAGCGCGGGGAGCCGCCGTCGCTGCCGTAGGCGCGCTGTTCCCATGACCCGCCCTACCGAGGGTAGTGCTACGGCCTACGTTCCCACAGCTGCATCACGCACAGATGGCGATAGCCCAGCGCCATGTACAGCTTCTCCCCGACCTCTGTCGCCTGCAGCGTGGTCGTCGTGCAGCCCTGCTCCTTGGCTTCAGCGAGCGCCTGCCGCATGACGGCCTTCGCCAGGCCGAGCCGGCGAGCCTTCGGGATCGTCGCCACGAAGCTGATCCCGGCGTCGCCGTCGTGGTGCAGCGCCAGCGCCACCGCCGCCGGCTTGCCCTGGTAGTCGACCTTGTAGCCGTGCAGGATCCCGTTCGGGAGCGGCTTCAGCGTCCGCTCGAGCCGCCCGTCGTAGTTCCCGTACGCGAGGTCATTGACCTGGCCGACGGTCGTCAGGTCCGCATGCTGCGGGCGCTCGCGGCCGTTCGCGTCGAGCACGTCGATCTCCGCTCCCATCCCGGGACTCGCCGCGGTCACCACCATCCCCGCGCGCGCGAGGGCCTGCGCCGACAGGCCGGCATTCCCGTCCAGCCACACGCCCCACCGGCGCACCTTCACGGCCTCGTATCGGCTTCTTAGCTCATCCAGATGCTCCGGAGCCTTGTCGGGGTCGACGGCCACCGCGGCATTTAGCGTGGGGCTGTCGGGCGCCGTGGGGACGATCGAAGCGATCAACCCGGGGCGCTCAATGACCCTCCCCGGCCCCGCATGCCCTCCCAGCAACGCCTGCAGCCGGCCAAAGCCCTCCCAGAGCCGAGTGAGGAGCAGAGGGTCATCCATGCCGTGAGGCTACTTAGGGGTGCGGCTCGCGGCCGCTTCCCGCCTACCCCGCGGCGGCAGCCGGGAAGCTATACGGCGTGAGGTCGTGCTTCGCGAACGCCGCGAGCAACTTGTCACGGTCGAACCCCGACGGCTCGCTGGGGATCTGCGCGTCTTCGATGCCGTCGCCGGCGTCGGCGAAGAACGCGTCGATGCCCGCCGGAGTGCTGGCGATCAGGTAACGCGCCGGCTGCGGGCCAGTGACGCTGAAGGCGTGACCGACACCGGTGGGGATCGAGACGGCGTCGCCGGGTTGGCCGATCAGGGTGTGCACCTCACCGTTGCGTTCGAAGCGGAAGGTGAGCTCACCCTCAAGGACGTAGAAGGTCTCGCGCCAGGGATCGACGTGCGGGCCGGGCCCGCTCCCGGGGAGCCCGCGGAGCTCCACGAGCGAGAGGTCTCCCTCGGTCTCCTGGGCGCCGAGCAGTCGGCTGACGGTGACGGTGCCGAGCATGAGCTGATGCGGGCCGCGGCCCGCCGGGGCGTGGGTCGTGTGATCGGTCATGGACGGCGATGTTGGCCCGGCGTCAGCCTGCGCACAATCCCAGCATTCTGGGATCCGCCCGCTCGTATCCTCGGCATGTGAGAGCCCGCGAACATGAGCGCAGCCGCTGTCGGGAGCGACTTGAGTCACTCGCGGGCGCGCGACTGGATCCCGACGAAGCCGCCGCGAGGCCGTCGCGGCACTGCGCCGGGCGGTCGGGTTCGAACGCTGGTGCTGGCCGCTGGCCGACCCGGCCAGCGCGCTGTCGATCGGTGGAATCGGCGACGTCGACTTCTGGCCGTCGCTCGCGCGGCTGGTAGCGCTCGAGCATGGCGGGGATGTCGTGAGCAAGCCGCGCCTGTGCAGCGGGCAAGCGAGCGTCGTGCTCAGTGCGGCTACGGGCGGCGATCTCGCGCGCAGCAAGCGGTGGCGTGAGTGCCTTCGCCCGTACGGGATCGGCGACGAGTTGATGACCGCGTGCCGCGATCGCAATGGTTTCTGGGGCAGCGTCGAGCTGATGCGCGACAGCTCCGACGCTTCCTTTGACGAGGACGACCAGCGGCTGCTCGACGAGCTCGCACCGATTCTGGGCGCGCTGTTGCGCCGCAGCCAGACGCGCGCGTGGCGGGGCGGTCCTGGCCTAGACGTATCGCTGTCACCGGGAACCCTGGTACTGGACGCAGACCTGCAGCCCGCGAGCTGGACCCAATCGGCGCGAGGGTGGCTCGATGAGTTGCCCGCGGCGGGACCCGACGGCGACATGCTCCCTCCGGCGGTGTACGAGATCGGCGCCCGGGCGGTTGCGCCGACGCACCTTCCGAACCGCGTCCGGATCCGCGGTGCGACCGGACGCTGGCTGGTGATCGAGGGCGCGGCGCTCGAAGGCGCCTCAAGCGGCAGGGTGGCGATCACCGTCCGCGCGGCCGGCCCGGAGGAGATCTTCGACGTCCTCTGCCGCGCCTACGGCCTCACGCGCCGCGAGCGGCATCTCGTCGCGCTCTTGCTCGACGGCCTGTCGACCCGGCAACTCGCGCAGGCGATGTACATCTCCGCGTACACGGTCCAGGACCACCTCAAGGCGATCTTCGCCAAGGCGGGCGTGCGCAGTCGGCGTGAGCTCGTCTCCCAGATGGCAGGCCGAACACAGGCGGGCGACCGCGCCCAGAGCTAGCCATCGCTTGGGCAGTGCGCACGTCGCGTCGGTGCATGCCGGCGGGCTCTACACTTGGCCGCGAGGCCCCGCTCGCCGAGGCGCGCAGGTCCCTCGCCCTCTTAGCTCAGTTGGTAGAGCACTTCCATGGTAAGGCTTATTCCCGCCATGGAACGCACCGTGCGATGACGGGCTTCTCGGCCTGAAGCCTTGGCTTTCGGCCGAAGACACGTGGTCATCGCTGGGCGCCGTTGCCCGGCCGTAGACCTGGTTGGACATCAAGAGTGTGTCGGAAGTGTGTCGGCGCGACGCACGCTCCGCACGGCTTGCGCCCCGCCCGCGACGCTAAAGGGGCTGGGCATCCGCGACGCGGCTCGGGACCTACGCCCACGCCCGCCACGGCGACGGCCACCGCCTCGGATCGCCCGCCACATCAAAGGAGCAGCGGTGCTTTGCTCCACCCACGCATTGCCACCGCTGCTCGTATTCCTCGTATTCGTCCATCCCGGCAGCGAGCGGACGCTCGAACCGGTGCGCCAAGACGGCTTCTTTGCCGAGAAGCGGCAGTCCTACCGTGCGCGCCTGTTCCTCGTCCGATGCAGGAGCGATCTGGGCGCCAGTCGAGACGCCCGCATCTCACGATGCAGTCGTAGGGATTCGGGCGCTCGTGCCTTGGGATCCCATAGCTGGCTGCGGGCTTCGTTTGGCTTC
The DNA here is from genome assembly GCA_963803335.1 of uncultured Solirubrobacteraceae bacterium. Classification (GTDB taxonomy): domain Bacteria; phylum Actinomycetota; class Thermoleophilia; order Solirubrobacterales; family Solirubrobacteraceae; genus DASSUW01. The sequence continues at coordinate 117,589 of CAWDME010000003.1, forward strand.
GAGATTCGGCTCAGGCGGGACTCGTGGTAGGGCTCTCAGACTCCACGGCTTACAACTTCGCGCGGGTCCACAGGACGCTCAAGACGACCCGGCGATGGCGGCTGGCGTGGCGGATCATAAGTGGACGCTGCGCGAGATCGCGACCCTGCTGGACTGAGCAACGAGCGGGCCCCGTCGACGCTCGTGGCGGATATGCTCAAGGTACGTCTTGGCAGAAGGAGAGGCAGCATGAGCATCGCCTTTGTCGTGCTCGCGGTTGGCACCGGTGTCGTAGTGATCGCGATCGTGATCGCGGTCGTGCTTGTGGTGCTGCTCGTGACGCTGTCGATGCGGGATCGCGAAAAGCGCAACGCAGAGGAGCGCGGCGAGGTCCGCCGTGAGGTAGCTCACGCCGAAGACCGCGCGGACCGGGAAGAGCGCGACCGCAACGTTGCGGCGGAGCGGACGGAGCGGACAGACAAGACGGAGCCCGACCGCTAGGAGGCGCCTGCGCCCTACAGGTGGATGTGGAAGTGGTCGGTGACGACCTCAACGTTCAGGAGCCCAAGGACGAGCAACGCAAGAGCGGCCACGCCGATGAGTGCGAGCACGACCAGGACGAAGCGCGCGAATCGGTAGGGCGCGAAGTGTCGCGGGCGACGTGGCTGGCGCCCGTGCTTTGAGGGCGGTTCGATGGCCATCCAACCAAGGATATGCGCCCCGCGCACGCAGCGCGCAGCGGCTCGTTGGTCGGCGACGCCCGCCGCCACCGCAGGACACGGCCGGCTTCTCAGTGGCGCCGCTGACGCGGTTGTGAATGCGCCCGTAGACGGTCAGCCCGCCCCCGTGCTGATCTGCTGGGCCACGATGTGCAGCACCAGTTCGGCGAACGGGTCGCCTCCGACCGCGTCGTCGAGCTCCCGCATCGAACGGGTTCAGAGTCCCGTGACGGGCGATCAGTCCGGCGAGGGCTTCGTCGCGCCGGCCGAGGACTCGTACGCGCCTTCTGGCATGGGGCCATGGTGGCGGCGGCGCCGGGTCGGCCGCATGACGCCGACGTGCGGTGCGCTTAGTCGCAAGAGCGGTGATCTCCGCCAGCGGGGCGCAGACGACCGGAATGGACGAGGACCACGCGCCCGCCGGCGCAAGATCGGTTCCTGCCTCGCTTCTGCATCCGCGGAAAGCGATAGCGACCGGTTCGCTATCGCCTTCCATGCATCTGGGCGCTCCTGCGTCGGGTCGACCACCGGCCGGCGCGCTGCTCCTCTTGCCTCATCGCGACAGCGACGCCGCGCGAGCTTCCTCCGATCGCGCGCGCACGTCGTGCCTATGCACCGGATGCAACGGCTCCGGCCGAGTGGGACTTCCGCTGGTCGTCCGCTGCGAGCGTCTCAGGCTCGCTTAGGAGACGCTCGCAATGACGCCGACAGCGACAGCGGGCTTAGCCCTGGGCGGCGGTGAGCAGTGCGTCGGCCACGTGAGTGGCCGACGCGTCGAGCGGTCCGGGATGGCGGGCGAGCACGACGCGCCGTGTCTCCTGCGGTTCGCCACGCACAGCGACGACCTTGATGCCGTCGGGCAGCACGTCGAGAGCGATCGGGGCGAGCGTGGTGATGGCCAGCCCGGCGGCGACGATCTGGAGCTTGGCGAGCCAGTCGCGGACGACGTAGCGGACGTTCGGGCGCTCCGCGAGCCCCGGCCAGACGCCGAGTAGGGCGTCCCCCGCATCGGACCGGCTCGCGACCCACACCTGGCCCTTGAGCCGCTCCACCTCGACGGCGTGGGCGCTGGCGAGCGGGTGGGCCGCGGGCACGCCGACGACCAGCTCGCGTTCGGACAGCGTGGTGAGCTCGAGCGGTGGCGACTCGGAGTCCAGTGGACGGAAGGGCGGCGTGCGGGCGAGGACCGCGAGGTCGAGCGTGCCTGCGCGCAGGGCCCGCGTCAGCGCCGGCGTCGTTCCCTCGCGCAATACGACCTCGAGCTCGCGCGGCAGCGTCGCCAGCGCCTTGGGCACAAGCCCCGCAGCTGCCGTCGCGAACGCACCGAGCCGTACCGGCCCGACCGCGGCCTCTGCGCGGGCCGCCTCGCGCACGGCGGCGTCGAGCTCGTCCAGGACCCGGATCGCCCGCGCCAGCAGACGAGTTCCCGCGGGCGTCAGGATGACGCCGTCGTGGCTGCGGTCGAACAGGCGGCGGCCGGCGACGTCCTCGAGTGCGGTGACCTGCCGCGAGACGGCCGACTGCGTGTAGCCCAGCGCGCGTGCCGCAGCCGAGAACGAGCCCGCCTGCGCGACCTCGCGCAGCACCCGCAAGCCAGTCGGCGAGAAATCTCTGATCATGCGCATCACGCATGGTAGATGTGCGGAACTCTCGCTTCACGCATAGCCGTCCACGGCCTACGGTGAGGGCATGACTGCTTCTCGCATCGCGCTTGTCACGGGCGCCACCCAAGGACTCGGACGCGCGCTCGTCGAAGGCCTGGCCACCCGCATGGCAGCGCACGACCGGGTCCTGCTCACGGGCCGCGACCAGGAGCGCGTCCACGGCGCCGCGGCCGCGATCGCCGCCGGCCACGCGACCGCCCGTGTCGAAGGGCGCCTGCTTGACGTGCGCGACGGCGAGGCCATCGCGTCGCTGGCCGCCGAGCTGGGCGAGGTCGACATCATCTTCTCCAACGCCGCGTCGCGCATGAGTCCGGACCACGATCCCGCCGACGAGGTCGACGCCGTCGCCGAGACCAACAACCTCGCCACGACGCACATGCTGCGCGCCTTCGTGCCGCGCCTGCGCCCGGGCGGCCGGTTGATCGTCGTCGCCAGCGCGCTCGGCACCCTCGATAAGCTCGACGACCGCGTCGCCGGCCGCTTCGCCGCAGCCACCACAAGCCTCGACGCCGTCGACACCCTCGTCAGCAAGTGGCGCCAGGCCGTTCACGACGGCCGCGCCGAGCAGGAGGGCCTCGGCACCTGGCTGAACATCCCGTCCAAGGTCGCTCAGGTCGCTGCCGTCCGCGCCGTTGCCCGCAAACGCCGTGCGGCCGATCTCGCTGAGGACAAGCTCGTCATGGCGCTCTGCCCCGGCCTCATCGATACGGACGCATCGCGCCCCTGGTTCCAGGACATGAGCCAGGCTCAAACCACGGCGGAGGCTGCGTCCTGGCCGCTCGAGCTCGCCCTCTCGGAGACCTTCGACCCCACGTTCTACGGCGAACTCGTCCAGTTCGGCAACGTCCTCCCCTGGGAACCCGGCATGCCCGTGGCGCACACAGCCATGGCGCACACAGCGACCACCTGACACCGCCCGGACCACGCCAGCCGTCTCAGCGTGCGGGGGTTCTCCCCCAAGGCCGCAGACGAAACACAGCCGGACTGCGCCGACGACGATCGCGACCACGCGAATGCGCGAGCGACGCTGGTCGAGCCCGGTCGGGAACTCATAGCCCCGCCGACGCTGTGCCTACGCACCGCGTCCGGTCTGCCGAGCCGCGCGACGCTTCCGCTGGTCGTCCAATCCGGGCGTCTGCCACGACGGAAGCGAGCGTGCGCCGCATGTCGTCGGAGACCGGTGCTGACCGAAACCGCAGACCCCAACCGACCACACGCGTCACATGGACGGCCGCATCGGTCTGAAGGATGAAGTTGCGCGCGCCGCCGCCCGCCTCAGGACGCCTCGACGGCCGACTTGATCGCCTTCCCGAAGTCGTCCGAACCCTTGCGGGCGGAGCGCAGCGCCAGCGGGGCGATCAGCTTGCCCGGGCCATGCCCCTCGAGAATGTTGTAGATCGTGACGCCGGTCCGATGCCCTCCCGCGCGAGGTCGTAGCCACCCTCGGGAGCCGTGACGAGGTTCTTGGACACCTCCGCCCAGCGAACCCGAGTGAGCGGCTCGAACTCGGTGAGCTTGAACTCCCGCTTGGTCTTCATGCCGGCGTCCTTGACCGTGCTGGCGTAGACGGTACCGACCGCCGGCGGCCCATCCGTCGTCTTGGCGATTGCCAGCACCCGCGGGCTGAACTTTGGATCGTTCTCACCGTCCGCGAGAAAGGCGAACACCTCCTCGATCGGACGGTCGATCACAACCATCGTCTCGAACCGACCCGTCATGCGGCCCCCGCTGGTGGATTGCGCGTGGGCTTCCGACGCCACAGGATCAAAGTCCGCCAGGGGGAGCCAGTCGGCGAAGCCCTCGGTCCAGGCGCAGCCGGCCGAGCTCGCCGTGTCGACCTTGTGGCCGCTGCAGTTCGGGGTCGCCGGATAGGCATCCTCGTAGATGTCGTCCATGATCGCGTGGCCGATCTCGTGCGCCACGATGGAGCGCGAGTCGGGCGTCCGGCCCAGCAGGAAGACCTCGTCGTGGCTGAATCCGGACCGCTAGTAGTGATCGCCGACGGTCGAGTCCGGAGCGCGCACGCCGGGACGTCTCCGTCCCGCAGCCCTACGCGTAGGCCGGCGTGCAACAAGTACATTCGATCGCGGGAGTCTCAATAGACCGACCTGCGAGCCACCAACAGCGGCTCGAGAAACGGATGCTTTCGAGGCCATGGCCGAGCGCGAGGACCTCGAGTTCACCTATTCGCTGATCGATCGCATCTTCCGGCTCAGCCTGGGTGAGCTGGCGGATTTCAGCGGAGCCAAGTACGACGGCGACTTCTCGCTCAGTCTCGAAGAGGCTCAGCGGCGCAAGCACGACTTCGTGGCCGAGCAGATCGGAATCGGGCCGGGGCGGCGCGTGCTCGACCTGGGCTGCGGGTGGGGTCCGCTGCTGGACTATGTCCGGAGCCGGCGCGGCACCGGGATCGGCGTGACCCTGTCCTCCGCGCAGGCGGCGGCGTGCCGCCGGCACGGGCTCGACGTCCACCTGCTCGACGCGCGGCAGGTGACGCGCGAGACCTTCGGCGTGTTCGACGGCGTCGCGAGCCTCGGCGCGTTCGAGCACTTCTGCTCTCCCGCCGAGCACCGCGCCGGACGCCAGGAGGAGATCTATCGCAGCCTGTTCGCAAGGGTCGCGCACGTGCTGCCCGACACCGGCCGCTTCTACTTGCAGACGATGGTGTTCGGGCGGAACATGATCCCGGTGGACCGCATCGACATCCACGCCGCGCGCGACTCCGACGCCTGGTACCTCGCCCTGATGGGACGCCAGTTCCCGGGCTCCTGGCCTCCGCTCGGCCAGGAGCAGGTCATTCGCAGCGCCGAGCCGCACTTTCGTCTGGTGTCGAGCACGAGCGGGCGGCTCGACTACATCGAGACCATCCGCCAGTGGCGCCGGCGGTTCGCCGCGCCGGGCGTCAGGAAGACGCTGCTCAAGCTCCGGCTCCTGCCGCGCTGGCTCGCGAGCGCCGACTTCCGGCTCGCATTCACCTCCGGTGTGAGCGCCAACAGCGTCTGTTTCGAGCGCGAGCTACTCGACCACTACCGGCTCGTCTTCGAAAAGACGCGGTAGCGAGACCGCCCGCGCCTGCGCGAAGGTCACCAGCCGGCCGCAGTCCTCGTCCCAGAGCTTCAGGCGCACGGCGCGCAGGCCGTCCCACAGCGAGAGGGTCGGCACCGCGTGGAAGATCGGGTTCTCGTCGTGCGCGCGCTGGAGGTTGTAGTTGGGGATCTTCGCGCTCAGGTGGTGCACGTGGTGCAGGCCGATGCTCCCGGTGAAGAACTGGAGCACCTTTGGCAGCTTCAGGTAGGAGCTGCCCTCCAGCGCGGCGTCGGCGAAGCTCCAGTCCGCGGAACTCGTCCAGTAGGTGCCCTCGAACTGGTGCTGCACGTAGAACAGAAAGACGCCCGTTGCCCCCGCCATGAGGGCGGTCGGGGCCTGAACGAGCAGGTACTCGCGCCATCCGACGAGCGCGCCGAGCGCCCCGACCAGCACCACGAGGGCGATGTTCGTGGCGATGATCCCGCGGCGGATGCGTGGCCTCATGGAGCGGGACACCAGGCGCGGCTGGACGAACATCGCCCAGATCGGCCCGAGGCCGAACATCACGAGCGGGTTGCGGAAGAGACGGTATGCGAGCCGTCGCGGCCATCGCCGCGCGTGGTACTCGGTGACGGTGAGCGTGAACACGTCGCCGACGCCGCGCCGTTCGAGGTCCCCGGCGGTCGCGTGATGGACCGCATGGTTCTGCCGCCAACTCTGGAACGGCGAGAAGACCACTAACCCGAGGGCGGTGCCCAACCAGACGTTCGCGCGCCTGGACGGCAGGAACGAGCCGTGTGCGCAGTCGTGGAAGACCATGTAGGTGCGCAGGAGGAAGCCGGCGGCGGGCACCGCGATGGCCAATACGAGCAGGTACGAAACGCTCAGTGCGAGGTACATGAGGACCGAGAGCGCCACGTAGGGGACGACCGCCGTCGCGACGTCCAACATCGCGCGGCCGAGTCGCGCCGTGGCGTACGGGGCGAGCTGTTCCCGCCAGAAGGGGCGTCCCGAGCGCGGTTCGCCACTCGCCGGCGTGACCGGAGCCGCCTGATCGACGCTCGCCCGGGAGTCCGGGCTCTCGACGGAGGGCATGACACCATCCCCTTCCTTGCGCCGCGTTTCGCGGGGCCCCGTGACACGGTCGCATCAAAGCCGTACCGTCCGGCTCCTCCTGGCGAAGGCGTCGGCTCAGCACCGACTCTACCGCTCCCGGTCGCGCCCGAGGGATTTGCGAGCCACGTCGACGTCAACGCCGGCGAGCTGATCGCCGAGACGGTGCACGCCCTCGAGTTGAGCGCCGACGCCGAGGACATCGGCTCGACGATCCACCCCCATCCCACCCTCTCGGAGACGATCGGCTTCGCGGCCGAGGCGGCAGAGGGGACGATCACCGACTCCGCATGAGCGGCGAAGGCCGACAGCAGCACCTCCTCCTCCACGCGGAAGTGCACAGCTCCGTGCTCGCGCCCAGAACGCGAGGAACGCGTCCCGTGCAGCGGCCGCTCAAGCGCAAATGGTGCGAACCGGGATACGCAGTCAGCGCTAATGTGACTCGCAGCGACGTGTTTCTTCACCGCCCGCTGTCTTGTCGGCGCGTTTCGCGGCTGGGCAGACGGCCGGAGGGGAGCCACACGACACAGGGAGTTCGCCCATGCTCATGCGCTTTGACCCCTATCGCGAGCTCGACAGGCTGACCGAGCAGCTCGCGTCCACCGCGTCGCGGGCGCCGCGGGCGTTCCCCATGGACGCCTACCGCCGCGGCGAGCGGTTCATCGTCCAGTTCGACCTCCCGGGCGTCGAGCCCGCACCGATCGATCTGACCGTCGAGCAGAACGTCCTGACCGTGCGGGCCGAGCGGCGCTTTGAGCCGCGACAGGACGACGAGGTGGTCGTGGCCGAGCGGCCGCGGCACTTACACGCGCCAGATCTTCCTCGGCGACACGCTCGACTCCGAAAACATGCAGGCCAACTGCGGGCACGGCGTGCTCACGCTCACGATCCCGGTCGCCGAGACGGCCAAGCCGCGCCGCGTGCAAGTCGGCGGGAGTTCGGACGCCCAGACGATCGAGCCGCAGGTCGGCGCGCAGGCCATCCCCGCGCGGCAGCCGGCCGGAGAGACGGCGCCGACCGGGACGAGCTGAGCTGCCGCTCAAGCTCCGCCTGCTCGACCGGGGCTGCCCCGCGGCCCGGGGGACCGGCGGGCGCCCCGCGTATGAGGTCGCTGACGCGCCCGCGGTAGAGGCGCGCCGCGGCGCGTGCTTGCTCGACGTTGCGGAAGCCGGCGGTGGTCCACAGCTCGGTGCGGCGCCGCCTTGCGAATGCGCCGGCGTGCTGACCGCCGGAAACTGCGCTCCAGAGCGAGATCGCCAGACAATAGCCGCCGCTCGAATCCCCCTGGTACTGGATCGCACCCAGCAGGTCGCCGGTTCGAGTCCCGCTCGACATCCGCATTCCCCCACGAAGCGAGCGCGGCCGCACTCAACCCCGAGACGCCCGCTGCGGTGTCATTGCCCGCCTCGCCGCCAGGTTCAGCAATACTCGTCATCGACCTCGGGCGCGGTCAACGCCACACATCGACGTCAACGCCACACATCGACGCGCGAAGTATTGGTGACGCCGATCCTTCATCACGCACGAGGGCCAAGGCGTAACCTCCGGCTCGTCCCGACCGATGAGGATCACTTGTCTCGCATGCAACAGGTCATCGATGCGCTTGAAGCCGAGCGCGCCGAGCTACAGGAGCGTGTCGCCTGGCTTGATGGCCAGATCAAGGAGTTTCGCGAGCGGCACGGTGATGAGCGCTCGACGCCGGCGCAGCGCTCGGTGCGCCGAGCGACAGCCCGTCGCGCCAGCACTCGTCGCGCAACGGCGCGTCAGCGTAAGGGCGATATCGCAGAGCGCATCATCGAGTACCTGAAGGACCACCCGCAGAGCACCGCCGGCGACGTGGCCAAGGGTTTGAACGCCAACCGCAACACGATCGCCACGCGGCTGTCCCGGATGGTCAAGGAAGGCGAGATCACCAAGGCTTCGAAGGGCTACACCGCCAGGTAGTCGACCGGCAAGCGCAAGGGAGTGCGGCCGAGCGGCGTTATCGTGTGGGCGGTGCCGGGCTCCCCGCTGTCACTCATCGAGTTTCCCGCAGACGATCCGGAGCGCGCCCGGCGCTTCTGGGTCGAGTTCCTCGGCGTTGAGCTGAAGGCTCGCCGAGATGGAGAGGGAGAGGGCTGGCAGACGCACTCGGGAGCCCCCGCGGTCGGCGTCCATGCCCGCGGACGCGGCCCCGGCGATTCGTTCTCCCTGCCCTACTTCGCGGTGAGCGATGTCGCCGAGGCGCTGGAGCGGGTCGAGGCGCTCGGCGGGAGCGTAGTCCACCCGGGGGAGGCGTGGGCGATCTGTAGGGACTCCGAGGGAAGCCCGTTCGGGCTGGCACGGGAGTCTTTCGAAGGCTAGGTCGGAGCCCATCTCCCGCGTCCGCCCGCTGTCGCTTGTCGCGGAGGCTGTTGCACAAACCGGGGGTCTTGTCCGCGCTGGCATGACGATTTCGGCATGGCACAGAACTTCATCGGGTGTGATCGTGAGCAGGCCCTGTTGTTGCCGCCGAGCCTGCGTGAGTGGCCGCCGGAGGGGCACCTGGCGTGGTTTGTGATCGACGCCGTTGCGGCGATGGATTTGATGGCGTTCTACGTGTCCTAGCTCGTCCGGCTCGGGGGCGAGCAGGTCACGCGGACGCGGTCGCCCGCCAGCTCGCGGAGAGCGATCAGCGCCTGCGCGACCATCATCGCCGGATCGTGCGCCGCCCGACCCCACCCGTCGACGCGGTACGGACCCGCCGCGCCGGTCGCCGATCGCGCCGTTCAGCGATCAGCCGCCGAACGGCTCGTCGAGCGCCACGGCCGAGGTCACCGTCCCGCGCCAGTAGACGAAGCGGCCCTGGTCGAGCTCCCAGTAGACCGTGGCGCGCGTGGGATGCGCATCCCGCCGAGCGCCCGGTAGTCGCCGAACTCGCCGCCCCACGGCGTGAGCACCGACGTCCTGCCCACCTGCCGCGGTCGCGCGTCGCAGCCCGCGCGAACGATGTCGCCGGCGGCGTCGAACTCGACCGTGACCGCGAGCCGCCGACCGACGGCGCGGCCGGCAACCTCGACGCTGCGGTCGTCGAGCTCTCGCCACTCGAGCTCCGCGTTGTGATCCATCGCCCACGGCACCAAGGGCAGCTCGGCCAGGTAGCGCAAGGCTTGGCCGGCCGCGATCTCAGAGCTGCTCTGGCGCATCACCGGCACGCCAAGGACCCGTGCCTCGAGCTTGCCCCGGCCGCCGGAATAGCCGTCGAAGACCCGAATGGCGAGCGGGAACCGGGCGCGCCACGAGAACGCGATGCGACCGACGGCGAGCTCCTCCACGGCGGAGAAGCGCATTGCGCGGCCCCCGGGCCGCCGCCGCATCTCCCCCTCCTGACCGAGGCGCACCAACCCTGGCACGCGGCCACCGGCGGATAGCGACCGCTCGAGATAGCGACGCACGAGCGCAGGCAACAAGCCTGTGCGCATCTCGTCCGGCGGAGGCCCGGTCACGCCCGGGACGACGCTCGGCACGAGAGCAGGACGATGCCCGCGCCCGCAACGGCCCCGAGGATGGGAATCGCACGGCGAGCTGCGGTCGGTGAGAGCACGAGCTCGAACAGCGGCACCGGGTCTCCGAGACGATCTTGCAGGCCGCCGAGCGGGCAGTCTCCGCGGTTGACGGTGACAAACGCGCCCTCGGCCACGAGTGCAGCGACGGCAACGCGCAGCCACCTGTCACGCCGGCCGGTCAGCGCGCACCACCAGACGTAGACGATGGCGAGCAGAAACGCGACGGTGATCAGACCGTGGACGGCGCGAAACGCGCGTGCCGCCACCGACAGCTTCGCCAACGTTATGCCTGCGAGCATGGCGCGGGAACTCGACCGTGTCCATGCGCGCGACTGCCGCTTCCATGAGACACGCCGGCGGAGCTCCGCGGAAGCTCACCGGCCCTTTGAACGGGCGTGGGTCAGCCGCGCCTTCGCGGCCTCCCATATCCGGCCCAGCTCGCGAAGCCGCGCCGGGCTGGTCGGCCTCGAGCTATACGAACGAGCCCGATAGAGGGCGAGGCGCTCGCGGTGGTAGCGCTCCTCGGCCTCGAGCTGGACGAAGTCGGGAGGCGCGATCGTCGGTGTCTGGGCTGGTGCGACGCCCGGCTCCGCGCGCTCGGACGCTGGTTGCGTGGGCGGGCTCGGGGCTGCGGCGGAGTCGAGGGAGCGCCGTCTCACCGAGGCACGCCGACGGCGGAGGAAGCCGAAGCGCTTCGGGATCGCCGGATTCGTGGGACTCATCGGCCTACCTCAAATCAGCTCTTGCCGTGGCGTCACGCGTCGGGAGGAAGTGAGACCTGGCGGGCAGCGCGGCGGTCGTGGTGTCACCAACGACTCTAGAGGCTCGGCCGGTTCGAGGATCGTCGAGGCGCCAATCGTCAGGG
>CAWDME010000004.1:0-142032 GCA_963803335.1 uncultured Solirubrobacteraceae bacterium
ATGCCGCGGAGGGTTCGGCGGTCGCGCGCGACGGGTGCCGTCGGCGGGCTTCTGGCGGTGGCGCGGCGCTCGCTGGTCGGCATAGTCAGCCGAGGCTGTCGAGGTAGGCGAGGACCTGGTCAGTGGGCTTGTAGCGGCCCGGCGTCGCGTGGGTGGGGTCAGGAGCGCGAGCGCGCGTTCCTTGATGGTCATGTCGGCGTGGATGTATTGCTGAGTGGAGCCGGTGTCGGCATGCCCGAGCCAGAGGGCGATGACGGTGCTGTCGACGCGGGCTTGTAGCAGCGACATCGCGCAGCTGTGCCGGAGCGCGTGCGGGTGAACGCGCTTGCCCGCGAGTGATGGGCACCGCTGTGCGGCAGGGGCGACGTCGGTGGCGACGCGGCGCTCGACGGCGTCGCGGGTCAGGCGCCGCCCTGTGCGGGTCGGGAACAGCGGGTCGTCTGGCGGCCCAGCTCGTTCGTCGAGCCAGACGGCGAGAACCTGTTGGGCGTCTTTGGTGAGCGGGGCCGCTCTTTGCTTGCGGCCTTTGCCTTCGACGCGGACGTGCGCTCCGGTCCCGAGCTTGATGTCGGCGCAGTTGACCGAGATCAGCTCGGAGACCCGCAGGCCGGCGTGGATCGCGAGCGTGAGCATCGCGCGGTCGCGTCGTCCTTCCCAGCGGTTCTCTGGCGCCGCGTCGATCAGTGCGGCGGATTCTTCGGCGGTGAGGAAGGTCACGATCCGTCGGTCGAACCGTTTGGCGGGGATGCTCAGCACGCGGGCGATCACCGCGGCGTGTTCGGGGTGGCGCAGTGCGGCGTAGCGGAACAGTGCGCGGATCGCGGTGAGCCGCAGGTTTCTGGTTCGTGCGCTGTTGTGACGGTCGGTCTCGAGGTGCTCAAGGAACGCGGCGATCAGCGGCTCGTCGAGGTCGTTCCAGTCAAGCGCCGACGGCGCGATTCCGGTCCGGTCGTGGGCGAAGCACAGCAGCAGGCGCAGGCTGTCGCGGTAGGAGGCGATCGTGCGCGGGCTGGCGTGCAGCTGCCTGGTCAGGCGGTCGGTGAAGAACGCCTGCAGCGTCGGGGCGATCACGGTCATGGCCGGGCCTCCAGAGCGGTGTCGAGCATCCCGGCGGCGTGCGCGAGCAGTTGTGGTGCGCCCGAGAGGTAGTAGTAGGTGTAGGCGGGGTTCAGGTGCCCGAGGTAGGTCGAGAGCGCCGGAAGGCGCGAGTCGACGTCGACGCCCTGGCGGTACCAGCCGAGCAGCGTCTTGACCGCCATCGTGTGGCGGAGGTCGTGCAGCCGCGGCGGGAACGGCGCAATGGCCCCCACGCCGGTCGCGTCGCAGAGTCGCCGGAAGGTCATGTGGACGGCGCAGTCATCGAGCCGTCGTCGTCGCAGGGAGATGAAGAAGCTCGGATCGCGTGGGTTCGGGCAGAGCCGGTCGCGCTCGCGGGCGTAGCGCTCGAGCGCGTCCAGCGTGCTGGCGTGGACGGGGAGGTAGCGCGACTTGTTGAACTTCGAGTCGCGCACCAGCAGCACAGCCTCCTGCCAGTCGATGTCGGCGTTGTCGAGCTTGATCGCTTCGCTGATCCGCATCCCGGTCGCGGCGAGCAGCCCGATCAGCGTCTCGTAGGTCGCCGCGACCAATCTCTGGCGGATCGCGGTCCGCGCCCGCTCCATCAACGCGAGCACTTCCTCGTCGGTGTAGATGTACGGCGGCCGGCGCTGGCGCCGTAGCCGGATCAGCCCCGCCGGCGGGACCTCGGTGCGCGGCTCGATCCCGGCGAGATAGCGCGCGAAGCCGCGGACGACCATCAGCCGCATCGCCGGCACGACACTCCCAGCCGCCACGACCGGTTCCAGCGCCCATCCGAGCGCTAGGTCGATCGTCACGACCTCGGCACCGACGGCGTCGAGGTGCACGGCGAACTTGGGCAGCAGGCGGGCGTGTTCCTCGAGCTTGAACCCGAGCGCGCGTCGCAACCGCAGGTAGTCATCGACGTGCTCTGCGAAGGTGGTCATCGGAGCGCTCCCGGCCACGGTGAGGCGGTGCGGCGGAGTCGCTGGAGGTCGACCTTGGCGTAGATCGCGGTGCTCTGCAGGTGCTTGTGGCGCAGCACCTGGCTGATGTCGGTCATCGACGCGCCCTTGCGCAACAGATCGCTCGCGAGTGCATGCCGGAGCCTGTGCGCTGGCACCCGCTCGATGCCTGCCCGGCGGCAGGCGTTGCGGACGATCGTTCTCACCCTGCTCGGCTCAAGCGGCCGAATCGGCGCGTGCACCGTCACGAACACGTGCCCGTCCCCGCGCCGACGGCCGCGGTGCTTCAGATGCTCGACGATGGCCTCGCCGACGTCGCTGGGCAGCGGGAGCGGGTCGCGCTGGTGGGCCTTGCCGTCGACGATGATCAGCCCGGCGCGCCAATCGAGATCGTCGAGCCGCAGTCGCGAAACCTCGACCGCGCGCAACCCCAGCCGTGCGAGCAGCAGCAGGACCGCATAGTCGCGCGCGCCGGTCGCGTCCTGGCGGTCACACGAGGCCAGCAGCCCGTCGATGTCCGGTCGCGCCGGGAACTGCGGGATCGTCGCGTCGCGCCAGCGCGCGACCCGGGGCACCGCATGCGCCAGTCCGGGATCGGCGAAGCCTCGGAGCGCGAGATAGCGCAGCAGCGACCGCAGCCGATAGGTGCAGCACCCGGCCGATCCGCTGCTCACCCGTGCGCACTCGCGCACCAGGAAGCCGTTGACCTCGCCGGCCGTGATCCCCAGCACGCCGCACGGATCCCCCGCATCGACGCGTTGGTCCAGGAACCGGCGAGCGAACTGCTCGGCGGCGTGGACGGTGACCGGCGCCAACCCGCGCTCGCAGACCAGCCATTCGCGGTACTCGCCGATCAACTGCTCAACCGGCGCCACCACCGCCGGCGGCTCGGGCGGAACGGCGCCCTCGGCGCGCAGATACTCATGCAGCGGCCAGACGCTCGCCCCGGGCAATCGCCCGTGATCGAGCCGATACTCGGCCAGGAAGGTGCTTATCGCCGCGGCGGTGAGCTGATCGACCGCGAGTGCGTTGCGCTCGAGCCACCGGCCCAGGTGCCCCAGCGTGATCAGAGACCGGACGACCACAGATGGCGAGTAGCCGCGCCCGAGCAACCAGGCGCGGTACCCCTCCACGAACGGCCCGAGCGGCCCGGGCTTCCTGCGAGAACCCGACATGATCCAAACCTCCCCGACGGAGCCGCAGCCCCGATCCTCAATGGACAAATCGGGTGCTGAAGCTATGCCGACAGCAACGGTGGCCGGTGGCGCCGGCGGAGCGCGAGCTGCCGCCGGCGTCGGGTTCGCTCGTCCGCGAGCTCTGCCGCATTCGCCCGACGAAGGAGGCGTCTGCCGGACGCCGGTTGCTCATGCTGCTCGTCCCGAGCGGGTGCCTCTAGCAGTCGAACGGAGACGCTCGCATCTGCCTCGAGGCAGCAGCGTGAACGGCCGGCGGTCCGCCTTGCGGCTGGAAGTTCCTAGTGAGAGCGTTCGACTGCCCGGCCCTGCGATGAGCCGCGGGGCGCGCGAAGGGAGGACGAGGTGATGGACATCAACGCCGACGCGCCTGTGATCACGCGGGACGAGATCCTGATCTCGGCGCCTATCCAGACCATCTGGGACATCCAAACCGATGTCGCCGGGTGGCCCTCTTGGCAGCCCGACGTCGACGGCGCCGAGGCCGACGGCCCGCTCACCGTCGGCTCGGTCTTTCGCTGGCAGACGGCCGGGCTCGACATCACGTCGACCGTCGAGGAGATCGACGCTCCGCACAGGATCGTGTGGAGCGGTCCGGCGCAAGGGATCGTCGCGGTCCATGTCTGGACCCTCGACGAGCGAGACGACGGAGTTCTCGTCCGAACTGCGGAGTCCTGGGAGGGCGAGCCCGTCGCCGCCCAGCCGGAGCCGCTGCAAGCCGCGCTGGACGGCTCGCTGCGTGCATGGCTGGAGAACCTCAAGCGCACCGCAGAAGCCAGAACGGGCACATAGCGCCGCTGCCCTTTCCAAGTACGCGGTCCGCGAGCCGGCCCCTCGCTGCTGCTTCCGCCTGACACGAAGCGCGGGGCAATGAGCGGCCGGCACCGCTCCTTCTTCTCCTCGAAGCGACAGCGATCTCCTCCGATCGCGAGTTCGCACGTGCTCAGACCGAGGGCGGGTCTGATCGGCCTCCACCGACGCGGATTTCAAAGGACGGGACGCAGGACGAGCAGCCCCCGGGTCGAGACGAGATGCGCCAAGTCGTCCTCCATGCGTTGGATCTGTTCGCTCCCCTGTTGCTCGAAGCGCTCCACTTCGACGATCTCGGCGATCAGCACGTAATCGGCTTGCCCGATGGACTGTCCGGGCACGTCCGCCGGCCGCGTAAGCCGATAATCCGAGACCGTGTCCAGCGACCCGCGGACGATGTCGCGATCCTCCGTCATCAGACGCTCAAAGTCCTCGGCCAGCTCCGGCGAACGCAGCAGAAACCACATGAGAAGGGTCGCAGGAGGAATCATCCACGAAGCGTAAAGCGGCGACGCTGGCGGCATGCGCTCAGGACAGCAGGTAGCCGGCGACGAAGCCGAGCACGGTGGCGGTCGCCACGCGGCTGCTGACCTCCGCGAACGCGTACGGGACGATCGCGATCGAGACCACCGCGAGGACCGCTCCAGCCGCGACCGCCTCGGCCGTGCCGACGAGCCCCGGGCTCGCCTCCGCGAGGACCGTGCCGCCGACCACCGTCGCCGCCGCGAGAGCCAGGCCGATCCCGCCGAGCAGGCGCAGGACGAAGCCCGGCCGGTGACCGCCCGCGAGGATCGGCTGGGCGGCGCCGTAGGCCTCGACGACGTTGCCGAGCAGGATGCCGGCCAGCAGCGCCACGCCCAGCTCGCCCTGGGCGATCGTGAGGCCGAGCGCGATCGACTCGGGCACGCCGTCGACGAAGATCCCGGCGGCGATCGCCTCGCCGCGGGCGGTTTCGTCGTGCCGGGCGGGTGGCGTCATCGGCCGCCCGGCTGCGGCGGCGTGGCCGGACCGCCGCATCGCGTGCATCCCCGGCTCGCGGTTGAGCCAGGCGTCGGCGCCGACGTAGACGAGCGTGCCCGCGATCAGGCCGCCGGCGGTCAGCATGGTCCCCGCGCCCGCGTCAGCGTCCGGCACGAGCTCGAACGCGATCGCCGCCAGCAGGATGCCGCCGCCGAAGGCGGTGAGCGTCGCCGCTACGCGCTCGGGGAGCCGCAGCAGCACCGCGGCCAGCGCCCCCGCGAGCAGACTCCCGGCGATGGCAAGACCCCAGCCGACCGACGCTCCGAGGTTCGTCATGGGGTTGAGTCTCCCCGGCTGGCCGGCGGTAGGCGCCTTAGCTAAGGGCGACCGAACCGGGGCGCGAGACGGGTTCCCGGCTGAGGCGAACCGGAGCCCGGCAGCCGGACTGCTACTTCCCATACAGTGCAACGTCGGTAGGCCGCACCGACCGGAGCGCTGCTCCTTTCGCCTGATTCCGAGCGTCTCAGCCGGGTCCCGAGCACGCTCGCTCCGGACATCGGCATAGCTAAGCCGTCGGCATAGTTCGTCCTATGCGGATGTCCGCATAGGACGAAGACCCGCTCGACGTCGACCTCGCCCTCGAGCGCCTGGGAGCCGCCCTGCCGCTCCAGCTGCGCTCGGCTGTCGCATACACGCTGGCCGCCGGCTCACTGACCGGCTTCGAGTACCTCGGCCTCACCGAGCTGCTGTGGCGGTTCGCCGAGGCCGACCTCGCCGACTCCCGCCACCTCGTCGAGAAGATCGTCACGCTCGGCGGCGAGCCGGGAGACGCGATCGACGGCCTCGGGCTGCCCAAGGATGGACCCGACATCGTGACCCGGCTGATCGAGCTCGAGCGTGAGGCGATCGAGGCGCTGCAGGACACGATCCCCGCCACCGGCCACACCGGCGACTCCGAGGCGCTCGAGCACCGCCTCGAGCACATGATCATGCGCAAGCAGGAGCAGGTCGACACCCTGCTGCGCGCCCAGCGCGGGTAGCGACCCGCGGAAGCGGTACGCGGGCCGCGAGATCGATCGAGCTGGCCGAGAATGGGCGGGGCGCCGTTTGGGGGATCGCCGCCCCGCCCGCCGTCCTCGGTGCGGCGCGCTCCGTCCAGACGGCGTAGCGCGCCGGGTCAACTAAGGAAGGGCGCCGGAAGCATTGCGCCCGCGCGAACGCCGCGTCAATACCGCGCCAAGATGACGGCGCCGGGCCGCTCAGCCGGGGCCGAGCCCGAGCGCCAGGAAGCCGACGCCGAACACGAGCGCGACCTCGACGCCCACGCAAGCGAACGCCCAGGCGATCGCCTCCACGACCCCGCCGCGCCTCCCGGCCCATCCAGCCAGCAGCGCAGGCACCACGAAGGCCGCACCCAGCGCGAGTGCCGCCTGCCACTCGGCCCAGCCGTCGATGTTCGCGCCCTCGCTCAGGGCGACGACGGCCGCAGCGCCCACCAACGGCAGGACGAACGGGCCGAGCAGCCAGGGCAGCCAGCCCCGCCGCGCATCCCGCGCGCCCTCCGCCGTCGTCATGCCATAGATCGTTGCAGGCGGTGCGCACGCCACGCCAACACGAGCGCGGCGGCCACCGCCGCCCCGAACATCGCGTGCGTAACGAGATGGGCGGCCGACTGGAAGGACTCATGGAAGGCGTAGCCGATGAGCGTGAACGCGCTCCCCCACGCCAGCGTGCCGAGCAGGCTCCACGGCAGGAAGCCGCGCAGCGACAGGCCGGACGCTCCGGCCAGGAACGGCGCCACGGCCCGCACAATGCCGATGAACCGGCCGATCAGGATCGCCTTCGCGCCATGGCGGTCGAAGAACGAGTCCACGCGCGCGAGGCGCGCGGGCGTGATCCCGAGGCGCGGCCCGCGGGCCACCAGGAAGCGGCGCCCGAGCCGCCGGCCGAGCATGAACGACGCGAAGTCGCCCGCCGCCGCGGCAAGCCAGACGATCAACAACATCGGCACGAGGTCCACGCCGCCCTCGGCAGCGACCACGCCGCCGAGCACGACCGCTGTCTCCCCCGGGGCGACCAGGCCGACGAAAGCGCCCGTCTCGAGGAACGCCAGCCCGGCGACCAGTACATAGGTCCAGGCGCCGAGCGTGTCGGAGAGGTCCGTCAGGGCCGCCTCGAGGTCCGGCAGGCGGACGACGCCCGCGAGCGTCAGCGCGAAGCCGATCCCCGCCAGCGCCGCGAGCGCCAGCAGGGCCACCGGCGGCCGCCGGGTCATGCCGCGACGGGGGACTCGCACGGCCGCCACGCCGGAAGGGCGGCACGCGGCGCGGACGCGAGCGGAGGCGCAGGCTCGTCCTCGCGACCCCATCCGGCGATCGTCCGCCGCAGCGCGCTCAGCGCCACGAGGCCGACCGGCGCCGGGATCCAGATCGCGATCGCGCGGTACGCGAGCACGGACACGATCGCGAGGTCCGGCGACACGCCGAACGCGAGCAGCGCGCCGACCAGGCCGCCGCTGACGGCGCCCGGGATCGGGATCGTATTGCCGACCTGCCCGAGGAAGTAGGCGAGCACGACGACCGGGATCGCCGGCGGCGAGCCGAAGGCGTGCAGCATCGCCCACAGGACGAACATGTCGAAGCCCCACCAGGCGAACGCGCCGAGCAGGCGGACGTCGAAGGAGCGAAGGTGCGCGAGCGCGTGCCGCATCGCCTCACCGAACACGCCGGCGGCGCGCAGCAGGCGGCCGCCGCGACCGGCCGGCACCCAGGCGCTCGACACTGCGAGCAGCATGCCGAGAGCGGCGATGCCGGCGGGCAGCGCGGTGAGCGCAAGCGGCTTGCCCTCGAACGCCTCCACGGTCCCGGTCGCGGCGACCGAGCCGAGGAAGACCGAGTACATCAGCACGAAGAAGGTCAGCAGCGTCCGCGTCGCGCCGCGCGTGCCGAGCCCGGCCCGGCGCAGCGCCCACAGGGTCAGAGCGGCGCCGCCCGCGCCCGCGGTGGGGAGCAGACGGGTCGCGGCGGCGCCGCCCAACGTGATCTGCGTCGACTCGCGCCACCCGAGGCGCACCGACGCACGGTGGCTGACGAGCCACAGCAGGAGGATGTAGCCGCCGAACGAGAGCAGCTCGAACGCGGCGGCGGCGACGACCCAGCGCGGGTCGGCGTCGAGCGCGCGCTTGAGCGCGTCGGCGAACGCCTGCAACGGCCCGCCGAGGACCACGACCGCGGTGACCAACGCGGCGGCAGCAGCAGCGGGCAGAGCCGCCCGGCGCGCCAGGGCACGGAGGTCTGGTGTTCCGAGCGCGAGGTCCTCGGCGGGCATGTACCGAGTATCGGGACCGCCGGACCCCTTCGCATCGGGGATATCACCAGGCTTGGGGTGAGGCGAGCCGTACCTGGGTACCGTTCTGTGCGTGAGCCACAATCCGTGGCAGCGGCTGCGCAAGACGCCCGTGGTCGGACGAGTCGCCGACTGGGGCATGGGCCCGCACGCGGTCTCACGCAAGACCAAGCAGGCGGGCGCCCGCATCGAGGGGCTGAAGGCGACCGAGTCGGTCTGCCCGTACTGCGCGGTCGGCTGCGGCCAGGTCGTCTACACGCGCGGCGGCGAGCTCGTCGACATCGAGGGCAACCCCAAGTCGCCGATCAACCAGGGCACCCTGTGCCCGAAGGGCGCCGCCTCCCGCCAGCTCGTGCAGCAGCCCGGCCGGCTGATGAACGTCAAGTACCGCCGGCCGTACGGGACCGAGTGGGAGGAGCTCGATCTCGAGACGGCGATGGACATGATCGCCGAGCGCGTGATCGCTGCGCGCGAGAACGGCTGGCAGGACACCGACGGCGAGGGCTACAAGGTCGATCGCACGCTCGGCTTCGCCCACCTCGGCGGCGCGACGCTCGACAACGAGGAGAACTACCTCATCAAGAAGGCGTTCACCGCGATGGGCGCGGTCCAGATCGAGAACCAGGCCCGCATATGACACTCCTCCACGGTCCCCGGTCTGGGGACCACGTTCGGGCGCGGCGGCGCCACCGATTCTCCGCGGAGCCTGATCAACTCGGACTGCATCCTGATCGAGGGCTCCTCGATGGCCGAGGCGCACCCGGTGGCGTTCCGCTGGGTGATGAAGGCCCGTGAGCGCGGCGCCACGGTCATCCACGTCGATCCGCGGTTCTCGCGTACGAGCGCGATGGCGGACATGCACGTGCCGATCCGCGCGGGCAGCGACATCGCGTTCCTCGGCGGGCTGATCCGCCACATCATCGAGACCGAGTCCTACTTCAAGGAGTACGTCCTCAAGTACACGAACGCCGCCACGCTGGTGAACGACAAGTTCGTCGACACCGAGGACGGCGGCGGGTTCTTCTCCGGCTGGGACGGCGATCTCGGCACGTACGACCCGAGCACGTGGATGTACGAGGGCGGCGAGGTGTCGTCCGCCGCCGGCCGGCGTGAGCACACGACGCAGGCGTTCGTGGAGAAGACCGGCGCCGGGATGATGCTCGGCAACGTCGTCAGCGACGAGACGCTCCAGCACCCCAACTGCGTCTTCCAACTCCTGCGCAAGCACTACGCGCGCTACACGCCCGAGATGGTGGAGCGCATCTGCGGCATCAGCCAGGCGCAGTTCCTGCGAGTCGCGGAGACGATGATCCGCAACTCCGGCCCCGAGAAGACCACCGGCATCTGTTACGCGGTCGGCTGGACGCAGCACACCGCCGGCGTGCAGATGATCCGCACCGCCGCGATCCTGCAGCTGCTGCTCGGCAACACCGGCCGCCCGGGCGGCGGCATCTGCGCGCTGCGCGGCCACGCGTCGATCCAGGGGTCGACGGACATCCCGACGCTGTACGACCTGCTGCCCGGCTACCTGCACATGCCGCGCGGGCGCGAGGAAGAGCTCGACCTCAAGTCCTATGTCGACACCGGGGGCGCCAACCGCGGCTGGTGGTCGAACTTCGACAAGTACATCATCTCCCTGCTGAAGGCCTGGTTCGGCGACGCAGCGACCGCCGACAACGACTACGGCTTCGAGCACCTGCCGAAGATCACCGGCGTCCACGCGCACTTCCCCACGATGCTGCGGGCGTTCGACGGCGGGCTCGACGGGCTGTTCTTGATGGGCCAGAACCCGGCGGTCGGCTCCGAGCACTCGGGGTTGCAGCGGCGCGCGCTCGGCCACCTCAAGTGGCTCGTGGTCCGCGACCTCGCCGAGATCGAGAGCGGCCGCTTCTGGAAGGACGGCCCGGAGATCCGCTCCGGCGAGCTGCGGTCCGAGGACATCGGCACCGAGGTGTTCCTCATGCCGGCCGCCACGCACATCGAGAAGGAGGGCTGCTTCACGAACACCGAGCGGCTCGTGCAATGGCGCGACAAGGCGCTCGAGCCCCCTGCCGACTGCCGCTCGGATCTGTGGTTCATGTACCACCTGTTCCGCCGTGTCCGCGAGCACTACAAGGACTCGACGGAGTGGCGCGACTGGGCGATCCAGAATCTCACCTGGGACTACGGCGAGGAGGGGCCCAAGCGCGAGCCGAGCGCCGACAGGGTCCTGCGCGAGATCAACGGCTATGACCTGAGCACCGGCGAGCTCGTCCCCGGGTTCGCGCAGCTCAAGAACGACGGCACCACGAGCAGCGGCTGCTGGATCTACTCGGGCATCTACGCCGACGGCGTCAACCAGGCCCGCCGGCGCCCGCAGCTGGATCTCTCCACACCCGGCGGCTGGGTCGCGGGCGAGTGGGCGTGGGCGTGGCCGGCGAACCGCCGCGCGCTCTACAACCGCGCCTCGGCTCGGCCGGACGGCGCGCCGTGGTCCGAGCGCAAGCAGTACATCTGGTGGGATCCCGCGGCCGGCAAGTGGAGCGGCTACGACGTGCCGGACTTCCCGGTCGACAAGCCGCCCGACTACGTGCCGCCCGACGACGCCGAGGGCATGGACGCGATCGCCGGCACCGACCCGTTCATCATGCAGGCCGACGGGCGCGGCTGGCTGTTCGCGCCCGCGGGGCTGCTCGACGGGCCGATGCCGACGCACTACGAGCCGCTCGAGTCGCCGGTCGAGAACGCCCTTTACCCGGAGATCTCCGAGAACCCGGCGGCGATGAAGTGGGAGCGGCCGGACAACCCGGTCGCCGACCACGCCGACCCGCGCTGGCCGTACGTGGCCACCACGTTCCGCCTCACCGAGCACCACACCGCCGGCGGCATGTCCCGCTGGCTGCCGTGGCTGGCCGAGCTGCAACCGGAGATGTTCGTCGAGCTCGACCCGGAGCTCGCGCGCAAGCACGGGATCGAGGACGGCGGCTGGGTGACGATCAGCTCGCCGCGCGCCGAGATCGAGGCGCGCGCGAAGGTGACGGATCGGATCAAGCCGCTGCGGGTCGACGGCCGCACGCTGCACCAGATCGGCCTGCCCTGGCACTGGGGCTTCGCCGGCCCATCACCGGGTGACTCGGCGAACGACATCAACGTCCTGTCGGGCGACCCGAACGTGATCATCCAGGAGTCGAAGGCGTTCGTCTGCAACGTCCGCGCCGGCCGCTCATCGACCGGCACCTCCAAGCTGGCGGGCGTGCACTACCAGCCGCCGGACATCGCTCCCAACCGGGACCATCCGGCCGAGTCGCGAGGGCACAAGTGACCGAGACCGCGATCCGCCGGCCCGACGCCCAGCGAATGGGCTTCTTCACCGACACGACGACGTGCATCGGCTGCAAGGCGTGCGAAGTGGCGTGCAAGCAGTGGAACGACCTGCCGGCAGACGGCGGGACGTTCCGCAAGGGCGGCTCGTACGACCACACGGGCGAGCTGGGCGCGAACACGTGGCGGCACGTCCGCTTCGTCGAGCTCGCCGACAACGGGCACCGCCCGGTCGACTTCGCCCACCAGGACATCGACCTCGTCGCCGCCGCGCAGGAGTACCAGGTGCCGTTCAACGGCTACGGCGACTGGGTCTTCATGTCCGACGTCTGCAAGCACTGCACGAACGCCGGCTGCCTCGACGCGTGCCCGACCGGCGCGCTGATCCGCAGCGAGTTCGGCACCGTCGTCCTGCAGCCGGACGTCTGCAACGGCTGCGGCTACTGCGTGCCGTCGTGCCCGTTCGGCGTCGTCGACCGCGATCACGACGACGGCCGCGCCGCCAAGTGCACGCTCTGCTACGACCGCCTGGAGGACGGCCTCGAGCCCGCGTGCGCGAAGTCGTGCCCGACCGACTCGATCCAGTTCGGCCCGTACGAGGAGCTGCTCGGCGTGGCGGCCAAGCGCGTGGCAACGCTGCATGAGCGCGGCGTCGAAGGCGCGTACCTCTACGGCGCGCACGACGCGCCCGAGGACGAGATCGCCGGCGGCCTCGGCGCCTTCTTCCTTCTCACCGAGCCGCCCGAGCGCTACGGCCTGCCCGCGCAGGCCGACTCTCCGATCCAGGACAACGTGATCCCGGCGACGATCACCGCCGTCGGCGCCGGGTTGCTGGCCGCCGCGGGCGTCGCCGCCTCGTTCCTGTGGAGCCGCCGCGGATGAGCCACTCCGAGCACGAGTTCAAGCCCGCCGTCGGCGTGCCGGCCGAGCCCGACTTCGGCGAGCACAAGGGCGAGAAGGTCGACCTGCACATCGGCAGGTTCGAGGACGGCCGCTGGTCGTACCTGTACGGAGACGACACGAAGTACGGGGCCGCCGTGCCCGACATCGAGGCGGTACGCGAGGCGGCGCGGCGCGCGCGCGAGGGCGAGCTCGGCGAGATCGTCGAGGGCCCGGTGATGAAGGCACCAGTGTGGACGTGGGAGGTGCCGCTGTACTTCTGGTTCGGCGGCATCGCGGCGGGCTCGTCGTTCGTCGCGCTGGCCTGCGACCTGGCGGGCGACGAGGCGTCCGCGCGCACGGCGCGCAAGGTGGCGCTGGCCACGCTCGGCCCGTCGCCGGTGCTGCTGATCCTCGACCTCGGGCGGCCGGAGCGCTTCTACAACATGCTGCGCATCTTCAAGCCGCGCTCGCCGATGTCGATGGGCGCGTGGGCGCTGACCCTGTTCGGCAACCTCGCGGCCGCCGCTGTCGGCGCCGACCTGCTTGGGCGGCGCAGGACCGCGAAGGCCGTCGGCGCGGCGAACGCCGTCGTCGGCGGGTATCTCGGCTCCTACACCGGTGTGCTGCTGGCGTCGACCGCCGTGCCGGTGTGGGCACGCTCGCGGCTGTTCCTCGGCCCGATCTTCGTCAGCACCGCCACGGCGACCGGTGCGGCGGCATGCCGGCTCGTGCTGAGCGCGACCGGCCTGCCGCACGAGCACCCGACCCAGCGCGCGCTGGCCCACGTCGAGACCGGGGCGATGGGCGCCGAGCTCGCGCTCTCGATCGTCAACGAGCGGCGCCTCGGCCCGCTCGCCCGCGGCCTCTCCACGGGTCGGGCCGGCACGCTCTTCAAGGGCGCCAAGTGGTCGGTCCGGGCCGGTTTGGCGCTGCAGTTCGCCCGGCGCCCGGCGCTCGGCCACGTCTCGTCCTTGCTGTACCTGATCGCGGGTGCGCTGTTCCGCTTCGCCTGGGTGAAGGCCGGGCCGGCCTCAGCCCGCGACGACCGCGCCGTCGCCGAGATGGCGCGGTCGAGGCGGCACGGCCACTAGGACACTAACGCGTGCTGCGACGCCGGATGACGCGCCAGTCGGCACGCTGATCCTCCGCGCTGGGGGTCGCGTTGCCGAGGGCGAGATGGGCGCAGCGGACGCCTTGCTCGCGGAGTGATTGCGCGAGGGTGGTAAGCCCCGCCGCGGCGGCGGCTTCGCTGTCGTCCCATCCGGAGACGGCGAGGGCGGCGGGCACTTCGATGCCGGCTCGATCGGCCGCGCGGAGCGCGCCGAGTGCGAGCTCGTCGCTCATCGCGGCGATCGCGTCCGGCGGCGTCTCGTCGGCAAGCAGCGCATGGGCGAGCGCTTCGCCGTGCGCGGCGCTGTTGTGCGGACAGACCGCGACTCGGAGCTGATCGAGATCACCCCCTTGGTACGTCCAGGCGTCGGCGAAGCCCAGCCAGCGGCCGCGCGTGACCGGGAAGCTCGTGCGGCTCGGCACGGCTCCGCGCAGCAGCTCCTCGCCGCGGTCGCGGTTCAGCGGGAAGCTGAGCACCGCGGGCCGAGTCGCCTTGGCGAACGTCACCCGACCGATCGCCGCCGCGGCGGCGCGGTCATCGATTCCGACGATCGGCAGGCCTGGGCGGTGTGGCCCGGCGTGGATGACCGCGGGCAGCCCGGTGGCCGCGACCGCGTCGAGGACGGGATCGTCCTCGCTGGTCGTCCAGATCACGAATCCGTCGACCGCGGCGTCGGCGACCCGGGCCGCATCGCTGTCCCGCCCGGTGGTCGGCACGAGCGTGAGCCCGACCGCCTCGGCGGCACAGACCTCGGCCACGCCGGAGAGAAACCGGGAGGCCTGCTGATCGTCAAAGGCGTAGGTCAGCCGCTCGCCGAGCACCACGCCGAGGCTCCCGGCCCGGCCACGCCGGAGCGAGCGCGCCCCGGGGTGCGGGCCGGGGTAGCCGAGCTGGGCAGCGGCCGCCCGGACTCTGGCAGCGGCAGCGGCCGAGACGCGGTCGGGCCGCGAGTACGCATAGGACACGGTCATCACCGACACCCCGGCGGCGTCGGCTACCTGGGCCATGGTCGGACGATGACTGCGGGGCGTCATTTAACAGTTGTGTATCGCTACACAATCGGGCAACATGGAAGACGTGGATCGTTACACACGAGATCGGACGACGTGGGCCGCGTTCGGCGCCCTGTTCGCCTTCGGCTTCATGAACGCCGTGCTCGGGCCGGGGCTGCCGTACATCCGCGCGCACGAGGACATCTCGTATCTGGTGGGGGCGCTTCACCAGGCGGCGTTCGCGATCGGCGGCGGCCTCGCAGGGCTGGTCGCCGCACGCGATCGGCGTTCGACAAACCGCACGACCGTCATCGCCGCCGGCTTGGCCGGGGCGGCCTTCGCCGGACTGGCGGTCGGATATGGCGGCACGCCCGTGGTCACGATCGCCGCCGCCTTCCTGATGAGCATGTTCGGTACGTCCGCGCTGATCCGGGTGTGGGCGGCGCTGGCCGACGCCCACGGCGCCCGGCGCGCTGTGGCCATGAGCGAGGGAGAGGTGTCGGTGAGCCTGGCCGGGATCTTCACGCCGCTGCTGATCGGGGCGCTCGCGTCCACCCGGCTGGGCTGGAGCTTCGCCTTCGTGCTCGGCGCGGGCGCCACCGGCCTGGCGGTCCTCGGTGTGTGGCGCGCGCAGGTGCACCCGCCGGTCACCGGTCAATCCCAGCCAACGGACGGGCGCCCGCCCGCTCGCGGCTGGCGCCAGCCGACGCTGGTCATCGTGTTCGCGATCGTGGCCCTCGAGTTCTCGCTCAGCTTCTGGCTTGCCAGCTATCTCAACGACGACATCGGCCTGGCCCGAGACGCTGCGGTGGCAGCGGTCAGCGGCCTGTACGCCGCCAGCCTGGTCGGGCGGGTGCTCGCCAGTCGCCTCGCGCGCCGCGTCGACGCCGATCGGCTCCTCGCCGCCGCCTTCGGCACCGCCCTGCTCGGCCTCCCCGCGCTGCTACTCGCGACCGACGCAGCGACCGCCGCTGCCGGCATCGCGGTGACCGGGATCGGGATCGGGGCGATGTTCCCCCTCACGTCGGCCCTGCACGTCCAGGCCAGCCCGCTGAGCGCGGATCGCGCCCTCGGGCAGGTCCTGACCGTCGCGGCGCCCGGCCAACTCGCCGGGCCGCTGATCGCGGGGGCGATCGCCACGGCCGCCGGCCTCCGCGCCGGACTGCTCATCCTCCCCGTCTTGATCATCGTCGGGGTGACCGCGCTCGTCCGCACCACCGCCGCCGCTAGGCGGCCGGGATCTCGGCGTTGGAGTAGTGCGGCGCCCGGAACGGGAACTCGTCCGCGAGCCAGCGCCGGAGGGCGCGGTAGAGCTTCTCGTAGTAGCCGCGCTCGTACGCGTCGGGCGTGACCCACCAGCTCACGTCGACGTCGTTGTCGAGCAGCGCCTCCGACAGCGGCGTGCGCCGCCCCATCGGGTACAGGTAGCAGCAGCCGAGGTAGTGGGTGCCGTCGTCGTACACCGTGTAAGTGAACGACCCGGCGTCGCGGAACTCGCACTCGTGCCAGACGGCGTCGACGTAGTTGTACTCCTCGGTCACCGGCTCGTTGGGCCACGTGCCACCGCGCGTGCGCCGGATCAGCTCCATGCTCGCGTTGATCCCGCGGGTGTCGTCTGCGAGGTGCTCGCGCGTGAGCGCGTGGGCGACGATGTCCTCGTAGACGAGGCGAGCCGGCGCGCGGTAGTCCGCGGGCAGGTCGAGCGTCTTGGTGAAGCGGCTGTAGTCAGTCATCGAGCCGCTTGTCGAACACGTAGCCGAGGATCACGATCCCATTGCTGAGCGCCGTCGTGTCGACCAGCCGCCATGCGGAGGGGGGAACGGCGCCGAACAGCAGATCGGCCGGCTCGCCGCGGCCGAGGATCAGAGGGTGAAACCACAGCCGTAACTCATCCAGCAGGGCGCGCTCGAGCAGCAGGCGAGTCACCGCGCCGAAGCCGTACTGCACGATGTCCTTGCCGCCGCCCGCCTTGAGCCGCTCGATCTCGGTCGCCACGTCACCGGAGATCACCTGCGTGTTGTTCCACTCGGGGTCCTGCAGCGTTGTGGACACCACGTACTTGGGCATCGCGTTGAAGCGGTCGGAGAACGGGTCGCCGGAACGGGAGGACCAGGCCGGCGCGAAGCCGTCGTAGGTGTGCCGGCCCATCAGCATCGCGTCGCACGCGAACAGCAGGTCGCCCTGAACCTCGTCGGCGCGCGGGTCGCTTCCCCGGCCGAGCGAGGGCCACAGGTGCGGCGCCTCGACGACGCCGTCGAGGGTGATGTACGTGGAGTTGATGATCCGTCGCATCGCACCGAGGCTGCCAGAGATTGGCACTGTCTTTAAGATCCGATTCGGTGTGTGCGATCAGTACCGATCTACCGCCCGCCGGCGACGTGCTGGTGGAGATCGCGCGCAGCTCGGGGATCCCGCTGCACCGGCAGATCGAGACGTCGATCCGTGACGGCATCCGCGAGGGACGGCTCCCGCGCGGCACCGCATTGCCGCCCACGCGCAGGCTGGCGGCGGAGCTCGGGCTCTCGCGCGGGGTGGTGATCGAGGCCTATCAGCAGCTGATCGCCGAGGGCTATCTGGCGAGCCGCGCCGGCGGCTACACACGCGTCGCGATCGGGCCCGAGGTCCTGGCAGGGCCCTCGGCGACCGTGCCGGCGCACACGCCCGAAATCGACTTCTGCCCGTGCCGCGCCGACGGGTCGATGTTCCCGCGAGCCGCCTGGCTGCGCTCGATGAAGCGCGCGCTGGCAAGCGCGGACTTTGGCTACACCAGCGGTCGCGGCGCGCCGGCGCTGCACGAGGCGCTCGCCGGATACCTCAACCGCGTCCGCGGCACGTCCGCGCGAGCGAGCGACATCGTCGTGTGCGGCGGCTACGCGCAGGGGATCGGGCTGATCGTGCAGGTGCTCGCCGCCGCCGGGGCGCGCCGCCTGGCGGTCGAGGACCCGTCGGCGGACGACGACGCGGTGCCTGCCGCCCGTGCCGCCGGCCTCGAGGTCGTCGGCGTACCGGTCAGCGACGACGGCGTGCGCGTCGAGGCGCTCGCCGGCCTCGAGGCCGACGCGCTCGTGCTCACGCCCTCGCACCAGTGGCCGACCGGCGCCGTGCTCTCGGCGCGCTCACGCGCGGCGGTCGTCCGCTGGGCGCGCGAGCGCGACGCGGTCGTCGTCGAGGACGACTACGACTCCGAGTATCGCTACGACCGCGCCCCGATCGGAGCGCTGCAGGGCCTCGCTCCGGACCGCGTGATCTACGCCGGGACCGCCAGCAAGACGCTCGCGCCCGGCCTGCGGCTGGGCTGGCTGGTCCTGCCACCCCAGCTCGTCGATCGCGTCGCCGCAGCCAAGGCGCTGGCCGATCGCGGCTCCCCGGTGCTCGACCAACTCGCGTTCGCCGACTTCCTCGACCGCGGCGAGTTCGATCGCCACCTACGGCGCATGCGCCCCGTGTACCGCCGCCGGCGCGACGCGCTGCTCGCCGCGCTGCGGTCGGATCTCCCCAGCTTCGAGCCGGCGGGCATCGCCGCCGGCCTGCATCTCGTCGCCTACCTGCCGCCCGGGCTCGACGAGGCGACGGCGATCGACGCCGCGGCACGCCGCGGCGTCGCCGTCTACGGACTCGATCCCTACCGCCTCACGCACCCGGGCCGGCCCGGGCTGATCTTCGGCTACGCCACCCTCGACGAGGCGACGATCATGCGCGGCGTGCGGCGGCTGGCGGACGCCCTCGGCTAGCGGCGCATCGTGGCGGTCTCCGGCTCGCGCTGGAACCGGCCGTCGCCGGCCGGCACGTCCCCGGCTCCCGTCTCCTCGTCGCGCGCGTACAGGTACCAGTAGGCACCGGCGACGAACACCCCCGCGCCGACGAAGTTGCCGAGGAAGGCGAAGATCCAGTTGTGGATCGCGTCCCACCACGTGATCCCGTCGACGCCCGCGAAGATCGCCGCGGGCAGGAAGAACATGTTCGCGACGACGTGGTCGAAGCCCATCGCGACGAAGGCCATGATCGGGAAGAAGATCGCGAGCACCTTGCCGGCGATGTCTTCGGCGCCGAGCGCCATCCACACCGCCAGGCAGACGAGCCAGTTGCAGCCGACCGCGCGCAGGAAGATCTGGAGATCGGTCTCGGTGACGCCCTTGGCCTTGGCGATCCCGGCGAGCCGCTCGAGCTGCAGGTCGGCGGTGACGACGCCGGACTTGACGGCGAGGAAGTAGGCGACGAACAGCGACCCCAGCAGGTTGCCGACCGTGACGATCGTGAAGTTCATCGCGAGCGCCTTTGCGCTGAGCTTGCGGGCGAACAGGCCGAGCGGGACGAGCGCCATGTTGCCGGTGAGCAGCTCGGACCCCGCGATGACGACCAGGATCAGGCCGAGGGCGAACACCGCCCCGGTGACCAGCGTCGGCAGCGAGCCCCAGATCTTCGGGTCAAGGCCCGACGAAACGGTGATCGCGAGCAGACCCGCAAACGCGATGTAGGCGCCGGCGAGGAACCCTCCCACGAGCGCCTTGTCCCAGCGCAGACCTGCCTTCGTCACACCGGTCGTGATGCCGGCCTGGGTGATCCCCTTCGGGTCCTTGAACGCCATGCTCCCGCTCCCCTGTTGATGAGCCTGGCTGCCATGTACCCGTTTGGTCAGCCGTCTTACTCAGGTCACAGGTCCATCGCACCGAATCGTGCGCGGATTGCGGCCTCGTCGATCCCGTGCTCGCGCAGCCACGCCGCGACGTCGCCGCCGCTGATGGCGACGTCGAGCAGCAGGCGCGCGTCGGCGCGCGCCGAAAGCAGCCCGCTGTCGTGCTGCGGCGGCGGGGCGGCCGGCACCAGCCGCGCGACGACCTCGTCCGGGTCCCCGCGGGCCGTGCGCACGAGGTCGCGCATCGCGGGCTGCTCGAGCAGCGCGAGCAGGAGCTGCGGCGGCCCGATGTGCCGGTCGCCGCGGGCCAGCGCCACGCCGAGCGCGTGCTCGATCGCCGTCTTCGCCTCGTCGGTGAAGGGGATGTTGCCCTCGACGATCTTCATCGAGCTGCCGACCTTCGCCACCACCGCCGCGCGCAGCCGGCCTTCGTCGACGCCGAGCAGCGCTGAATCGGTGCGGGCGACGCCGAGCAGCAGGTGCTCGGCGCCGATGAACGGGTGGCCGAGCTCGCGTGACTCCCACTGGGCGCGGATGACCGCCTGGCGGGCCGCGTCGGTGAAGCGCTCGAACACGGCGACAGACTAGGAGACGCCCCGACGCGGAGGCGAGCGCGACGGCCGTATGGTCGCCGCGGCGGGACGACTGGTGCTGACCGTGTAGCGGCGATAGGCTCGGCCGATGGGTCGCCGTCCCGCGCTGGACGAGCTCGTCGAGGTGCCCGCGGGGCGCTACGAACTCGGCGAGCCGGGCGAGGAACGGGCCCGCGAGCTGGAGGCGCTGCTGATCGGGCGCTGGCCAGTCGTCAACGCGCAGGTGCGGGCGTTCCTCGGGCCGCGCGCCGCACCGGCGCACGAGGCCGAGGCGCTGACCGACCACCCGACCACCGGGCTCACGCGAGCGGACGCCGAGGCGTTCTGCGCGTGGCTATCGAGCCGTCTCGGGCGGCTCGTCCGGCTCCCGACGGGCGACGAGTGGGAGGCCGCGGCCCGCGGGCTCGACCGACGGCCGTATCCGTGGGGAGACACCTTCGACCCCGAGCGCTGCGCCTGCGCCGAGTCCGGCTGGGGCTGGACCGTGCCGGTCGACGCGCACCCCGAGGGTGCGGGCCCGTACGGCACCGAGCAGCAGGCGGGCAACGTGTGGGAGTGGGTGTCGGACCGCGGCGCCGACGGCTGGGGCGTCGTGCGCGGCGGCAGCTACCTCGACACGGCATGGGGCCTGCGCGCCTCACGCGTCCAGCCCGCTGACCCCGAGCGGGGGACCAACACGACCGGGTTCAGGATCGTCATCGAAGGAGGGACATGACGAGGGATGTGCTGATCGACGCGCTACGGGAGGTCTACGACCCCTGCTGCGCGGACCGCGGGATCTCGATCGTCGACATGGGCGTCGTGGAGGACGTGCGCGTCGACGGCTCGCACGTCGACGTCGACCTCGTGCTCACGACCGGCTGGTGCCCGTTCGTGGTGTCGATGTCAACGGCGATCCCCGAGGCACTGATCGCGATCGACGGTGTGAGCACCGTCGACGTGAAGGTCGTGTGGGATCCCGTCTGGACGATGGATCGCCTGTCGGAGTCGGCGCGCGCGAAGCTCGCGATGCCGCTGGAGGAGCTCGAGCCGTATCGCGCAGGAAGGAGCGCAGCCTGATGGTCGACGCGTTCGTCTTCGACTGTGTGTGCCACATCTTCAACTTCGACAAGAAGAACGCGATCGGCCCGCCCGGCGAGCTGTTCGACGAGCACCTCTACGCCTTCCACCAGCTGCTCACGCGCGAGGGCGAACCCGTGCTCTCGCGAGACGAGTTCTTCAAGGAGTGGAGCGTCGACGAGATCTACGACATGGTCATCGAGCGCTCCGACACCGACATGATCGTCGCGCAGCCGCTGCCGCTCACCGACCTTTTCCACGACGGGCTCTCGGCCTGGGAGAAGTGCGCCGAGATGGCCTCCAAGCATCCCGACAAGGCGGTCTTCTGGGGCTCGGTGAACCCGCTCGAGGGCAAGAAGGCGCTCGATCTCATGACCCGCCAGGTCGAGGACTACGGCGCCAAGGCGTTCAAGTTCTACAACGTCCGCTACGACTACGGGCAGCCGTTCCCGTGGCGGATGGATGACCCCCGGATCGCGTTCCCGATCTTCGAGCATGCCCAGGAGCTGGGCGTGAACCTGATCGGCGTCCACAAGGGCGTGCCGCTCGGTCCGCAGCCGATCGAGCACACGCGCACGTTCGACATGGACGGCGCCGCGGCCAACTTCCCGGACATCAACTTCGTGATCTTCCACGTCGGGCTGCCGTGGCTCGACGAGGTGCTGTGGCAGATCGTCCGGTACCCGAACCTCTACGCGTCGATCGCCGCGACGGTGAACTTCGTCGCGCGCCAGCCGCGGGTGTTCGCGGAGATGCTCGGGAAGATGCTGTGGTGGTGCGGGGAGGACAAGATCATCTACGGCGGCGAGGCCCCGATCTGGCACCCGCAGTGGGCGCTCGAGGAGTTCTGGAACTTCGAGCTCCCACGGGACATTGTCGAGGAGCGCGGCTACCCGCAGCTGACCGACCAGGCGAAGCGCAAGATCCTCGGCGGCAACCTGGCGCGCCTACACGGGATCGAGGTGCCGGCCTGAGCTACGCGACTGCGACGTCGTCGGCTTCGTGCATCAGGAAGCCGGCGGCGTCCAGCACGTGCCGGTCACGTAGGCGGCCGAGACGGTCCTTGGAGGCGGGGTCGACCGCCCACGCGGCGACCGCCGCCGTGTCGTGCAGCGGGCGCAGGCCGTTCTCCTCCGGTTCGTCGTACGCCTGACGCAGCCACGCCAGGTCGTCGGCGATGCGGCGCGGCCGCGTCGCCTTCTCCTCTTCCGGATGCCACGGGTCCTGACCGGCACGCCGCTCCGGCACGCCGGGCGGCCGCGTCAAGGCCACGCCAAGGGCGTTCAGCCAATCCGGCGTCTCTCGGACGAGCTCAAGCATGAGACTCCTCGTTTCCGGTCGTGCGTCCTGACAAACTCGGCACCACAGCCATGACAACGCTCAACTACATCTCAACTGGCGCTGATCCTGCACTGGATGCCGCGTTCGAGCAAGCCCTGGCGAAGGCCCGTGAAGGCCGCGCGGCGGCGCTCGGCCACCTGATCGGCGACGAATGGCGCGTGGTCGGGCCGGTGTTCGAGCGCGCCGACCCGTGCGACCCGTCGCGCATCGTCTCGCGCGCGCACGCGGCGGACGCGGAGACCGTGGCCGCGGCCGTGCGCGCCGCGCGCGCCGCGCAGCCGGGATGGGCGGCAACGCCGCTGGCCGAGCGCACGGCCGCGCTGCGGCGGCTCGCGGCGCTGATCGGCGAGCGGCGCGTGGAGCTCGCCGGCGTCGTGTCGGCCGAGACCGGCAAGATCCGCCTCGAGGCGGTGCCCGAGGTGCAAGAGGGCGTCGACCTGATCGAGACCTACTGCGCCGACCTCGAGCAGCACGACGGCTACCGGATCCCGCTCGGGAAGCTCTCCGAGGCCGAGGACAACGTGTCGGTGATGCGCCCGTACGGCGTGTTCGCCGTGATCTGCCCGTTCAACTTCCCGTTCGCCCTCGCGGTCGGGATGAGCAGCGGCGCGCTGGTGTGCGGCAACACGGTGGTGATGAAGCCGGCCGAGGAGACGCCGTGGTCGACGGCGCAGATCGCCGAGCTCGCGGTCGAGGCCGGGCTGCCTGCCGGCGTGCTCAACCTCGTGCACGGGGACGACGCGGTCGGTCGGGCGCTCGTCGCCGCGGACATCGACGGCGTCGCCTTCACCGGCTCGGCCGCGGCCGGCCACGCGATCGCGCGCGAGCTCCACGCCCGCCCGCCGCTGCGCCCGCTGGTCGCCGAGATGGGCGGCAAGAACCCGGCGATCGTGACCGCCAACGCCGACCTCGACCGCGCCGCCGCCGGCATCGTCCGCTCGGCCTACGGGCTGAGCGGCCAGAAGTGCAGCTCGTGCTCGCGCGTGGTCGTCGACGCGTCGGTGCACGACGCGCTGGTCGAGAAGATCGCCGCGGGAGCGCAGCAGCTGGTGCTCGGCGATCCCGCCGACCCGGGGACCACCCTCGGCCCGGTGGTCGGGCCGGACGCGACCGCCCGCTTCGACGCCGCGATCGCCGACGCGCAGCGCGACGGCACGATCGCCGTCGGCGGCACGCGCGACGGCAACTTCGTCCAGCCGACTCTGGTGACGGGCTTGCCGCACGGCCATCGTCTGACCCGCGAAGAGCTGTTCCTGCCCTTCCTCACCGTCACCCCCGTCGACTCGTTCGCCGAGGCGATGGATGAGGCCAACGCGGTCGAGTACGGCCTGACTGCGGGGATCTTCAGCGAGGACCCGACCGAGCGCGAGACGTTCCTCGAGCGGATCGAGGCCGGCGTCGTCTACGTCAACCGCCGCGAGGGCGCCACGACAGGCGCCTGGCCGGGGATCCAGACCTTCCCGGGCTGGAAGTCGAGCGGCGTGTCCGGCAAGGGCGGCCTGGGGCCGCACTACCTGCCGCAGTTCATGCGCGAGCAGAGCCGCACGCTGATGACTTCGTGACGGTTTCGTGGCCCCGGCCAACTGCGGCTGGGTAGGGCAGCGAAGGGCCGGCCGCGCCGTCGTCCGCCGTCGATTTCCCGCCCCGGGCGGATAAGCAACCGTATAGGTAGTTAATCCGCCCCGTACCCCGAGGCGAGGCCGATTCTGCCCCCTTAATGCCGCAGCTCAGGCGTCCCGCAGCAGCAGACACGCCGCGGCGTGACCGTTCTCGTCCGCGGAAAAGAGGGGCGGATCGTCAACATCGCACGGCTCGAAGCGGAGCGGGCAGCGCGGATGGAGCCGGCACCCCGGAGGAATGTGCGCCGCGTCCGGCGGCTCGCCGCCGAGCAGCTTGACGCCCTCGGCGCGACCTGGGGCCGGAACCGCCGCCACCAGCGCCTGCGTGTACGGGTGGCGCGGGTGCTCGATCACCTGCGCGGCGGTTCCCTGCTCGACGATCCGGCCGAGGTACATGACCGCGATGCGGTCGCACAGCGCCCAAGCGAGCCCGAGGTCGTGGGTGATGAACAGCAGCGCCAGCGAGCGGGACTCACGCAGGTCCATCAGCACGCGCAGCACCTGTGCCTGAACCGACACGTCGAGCATCGAGACCGGCTCGTCGCAGATCAGGCCGTCGGGGTCGAGCACCAGAGCGGCCGCGATCGCCACGCGTTGGCGCTGGCCGCCCGACAGCTCGTGCGGGTAGCGGTCCAGGTACCGCTCCGAGAGCCCGACGTCGCTCAGCGCCCGCACGACCCGCGCCTCGTGCTCGGCGCCCGGCACGCCCTGCACCACCAGCGGCTCGGCCGCGATCGCACGCACCCGCATCCGCGGGTTCAGTGTCTGGTACGGGTCCTGGAAGACCATCTGCACGCGCCGGCGCAGCGCCTGCAGCTCGCGCTTGCCGCGCACGGCCGCGCCCTCTACGTCGATCGTCCCGCCCGCTGTCGGCACGAGCCCGAGCAGCGCCCGCGCGAGCGTCGACTTGCCGCAGCCGGACTCGCCCACCACGCCCAGCACCTCGCCGGGCTGCCAGTCGAACGACACGCCGTCGACGGCGCGCGCGAGCCCGTAGTGCACGTGCAGGTCGCGGACCGAGAAGAGGCTCACCAGCGCTCCCACGGCGCGAAGTGGCAGGCGGAGCGGCGGCCCGGCAGGACCTCCCGCAGCGGCGGTTCCGCAAGGCACGCGTCGGCCGCGTACGGGCAGCGCGGGCGGAATGTGCAGCCCTCCGGGGGGTCGTGCGGGTCGGGCGGGGCGCCCGGGATCGGGTCCGCGACGCCGCGCCGGCCGCCGATCGACGGGAGCGAGTCGAGCAGCCGCTTCGTGTAGGGGTGCTGCGGCGAGGAGAACACGTCGGCGGCCGGGCCGGTCTCGACGATCCGCCCTGCATACATCACCGCCAGCCGATCGCACGTCTCGGCCAGCACGGCGAGGTCGTGGCTGATGAGGATCAGCGCCAGCCCGAGCTCGCGCCGCAGCTGCGCGAGCAGGTCGAGCACCTGCGCCTGCATGATCACGTCGAGCGCCGTGGTCGGCTCGTCGGCGATCACCAGCGCGGGGCGGCAGGCGAGCGCCAGGGCGATCATCACGCGCTGGCGCTGGCCGCCCGAGAGCTGATGCGGGTAGGCGCGCCCGTGCGTCGCCGACAGCCCGACCGTGCGCAGCAACTCGGCGATCCGCTCGCGCAGCGCGCCGCGCCCCACCCGCGGCTCGTGGACCCGGATCGCCTCGGCCACCTGCGCCTCGACCCGCTGCACCGGGTCGAGCGCGTTCATCGCGCCTTGGAAGATCAGCGACACGTGGCGCCAGCGCACGAGCTGCATGCCGCGCTCGGTGCGGCGGTCGATCTTGACCGGGTCGCCGGCGCCCGGGACGTTCAGCGTGA
This sequence comes from uncultured Solirubrobacteraceae bacterium, assembly GCA_963803335.1. Classification (GTDB taxonomy): domain Bacteria; phylum Actinomycetota; class Thermoleophilia; order Solirubrobacterales; family Solirubrobacteraceae; genus DASSUW01. The sequence goes on from CAWDME010000004.1 coordinate 25,670, forward strand.
TTGTCCCGCTGGGCGTCAGAGCGGGCGGCAGCAGCTTCATGATCGCCAGCGCAGTCGTGGTCTTGCCGCAGCCCGACTCGCCGGCCAGGCCGAGCGACTCCCCCGGCTCGATGTTCAGGTCGACGCCCGCCACGATCGGCTGTCCGCGGTGGTGGACCTGCAGGCCCTCGATCTCGAGCAGGCTCACCCCTGGTCCCTCAGCCGCGGGTTGATGTGCTGCTCGAACACGTAGCCGATCAGCCCGATCACGAACACGAGCACCGTGATGCACAGGCCGGGCGGGACGAGGTACCACCAGGCGCCGGCGCTCGGCGCGCCGGAGTCGAACCCGTTCTCGAGCATCGTGCCCCACGAGATGTGCGTCGGGTCGCCGAGCCCGAGGAACGACAGCGAGGCCTCGGCGAGGATCGCCACCGCCACGATCAGCACGGTGTTGGCGAAGATCAGCGGGATCGCGTTGGGCAGGATGTGGCGGCGGATGATGTGCCAGTCGCTCGCGCCCAGCGCCCGCGCACGCTCGACGAACGCGCGCTCCTTCAAAGTCAGCACCTGCGAGCGGACCACGCGCCCCGTGCCCGCCCAGCTCGTGAACCCGATCACCATCACGAGCACGAACAGCGACGGGTTCAGCAGTCGCGCGAGCACGACCATCAGCGGCAGCTGCGGGATGACGAGAAACCAGTTCTCGAAGCCGTCGAACAGCTTGTCGGTGAGCCCGCCGAAGTAGCCGCCGATCAGCCCGACGCTCGCGCCCAGCACCGCCGAGATCACCGCCGCCGAGAAGCCGACGATGATCGACACGCGGGTGCCGACCAGCAGCTGGGAGAGCACGTCCGAGCCGACCTCGGTGGTGCCGAGCCAGTGGTCGGTGCTCGGCGCCGCCAGCACGTCGGTGCTCGACGCGTTCGGGTCGTACGGCGCCAGCAGGCTGCCGAAGATCGCCACGAAGATGAACACGGCGAGCACGATCACCGACAGCCGCCCGCGCCGCGATGCCCACAGCACCTTCATGCGGTCTGCACGCGCGGGTCAAGGACGAAGTACAGGCAGTCGGCGATCAGGTTGAGCACGATCACCGACACCGAGAACACCAGGAACGCGCCCTGGAGCATCGGGAAGTCCTTCGAGTTGATCGCCTCGAACTCCAGCAGCCCGAGCCCCGGCCACGAGAAGATCGTCTCGATCGTGATCACGCCGCCCATGACGAAGCCGAACTGGATCGCCGACAGCGTCACGAGCGGCAGCAGCGCGTTGCGCACTGCGTGCTTGCGCACGACCTTGTTCCACGGCAGCCCGGTCGCGCGCTTGACGGTGATGAAGTCCTCGGTGAGGACGTCCACCATCGAGCTGCGCATGATCACGAAGTAGGAGCCGAGCAGCACGAGCGTCATTGCGATCGCCGGCAGCACGAGGTGCTGGGCGACGTCGAGCGCCTGGGCGATCCAGGAGTCGAACTGCTTCCCGGGCGTCATCTGCAGGCCCGCCGGGAAGATCGGGATCGCGACCGCGAACAGCAGGATCAGGATCAGCCCGATCCAGTACTCGGGCGCCGAGTACGTGAACAGGCTGACCCCCAGCAGCCCGTCATCGGTGCGGCTCCCTCGTCGGGTCGCGGCGATGATGCCCAGCCAGGTGCCGAGGATCGTCGCCAGCAGCGTGCCGGTGCCGACGAGCAGCACGGTCCACGGCACCGCGTCGCCGATCTCCGACCACACCGACCGGCGCGTGCGCTGGCTGACGCCGAGGTCGAGCCGCGCGGTGTCGCCGACATAGTCGACGAACTGGCCGAGCAGCGGCTTGTCGAGCCCGTAGGCGGCGCGCAGCTTCTGGATCTCCTGGGGCGTCGCCCGCGGCAGGCGGGCGAGCTGCGTCGTCGGGTCGCCCATGACCCGGAACAGGAAGAAGTTGAAGACGAGGACGAAGATCAGCGTCAGGAAGGCCGCACCGAGCTTCCCGACGAGCCAGCGAAAGCTCAATTCAGACCTCGATCGCCTCCCGCGACGCCCGCCGGCGCCGGACGACGATGAAGCCGATCAGCCCGAGCACGAGCACGACGACGACGATCACGGCGATCAGCACGCCGCTCGACCCGCTGTCGTTGGTCGTCTTGGCCGCCACGGCGGCGACCGGCGGGCCCATCGTCAGCCACGCCGTGTAGCCAACCTCGTCGCAGATCAGGTCGCCGGTCGGCTTCGGGCAGATCCGCTGCGCGTTCGACACGCGGTCCGTGCGGTAGGCCTGCAGCGTCGGGTCGACGGTCAGGACGAGGTACGGCAGGTCGCGCTGGCTGATCGCGACCATCTGCTTGACGACGTCCTTGCGGTTGGCGGAATCGAACTCGCCGGCCTGCTGCTCGTACAGCCGGTCGTACTCGGGGTTCGAGTAGAAGGAGTCCGACGAGCCGCCGATCTGGGCCGTGGTGATCAGGCCGAGCAGGATGCTCGGGTCATACGGGTCGCCGCCCCAGCCCCAGATGAACGTGTCGAAGTCGGGCGCCATCTTGCCCTTGACCTTCTGCGTGGTGAGCTCGGTCAGCTTGTCCACGCTGACGACCTGGACCTTGAAGTCGATCCCGACGGCTTTCGCCATCTCCTTGACGAGGCGCGCGGCGGTGATGTTGACCTGCGACTCCGAGCGGACATAGAGGTTGAAGCTCAGGCGCTCGCCGCCCTTCTGGCGGATCCCGTCGCTGCCGGGCGTCCAGCCGGCGGCGTCGAGCATGTGCTTGGCGCGGTCCGGGTCGTACGGGTAGTCGAGGTCGCCCTCGGGCTGCTCGTAGAAACCCTTGTAGTAGTTGGGCAGGATCCCGTGGCCGGTGAACGAGGTGTTCCGTGTGGAGATCTCGTTGACGCGGTCGCGGTCGACGGCGAAGGCGATCGCCTGGCGCACCGTGCGGTCCTGGATCGCCGGGTTGAACTTCGCGTCCGGGCAGTTCTGCTTCGAGCAGAGGTTGAACGCGAGCTCGGTGAACGACGGCGACGGCGCCTTGATCGTCGTGATGCCCTTCTGCTTGCCGAGGCGGTCGAAGGTCGCCTCCTGGACCTCCGTGACCATGTCGATCTCGCCGAGCGACAGCGCGCGCTCGACCGCGTCCTCGCTGCCGTACTTGATCCAGTCGATCTCGTCGAACTTCGGCTTCGGCCCGCGGAAGAAGCGGTTGCGCTCCATCCGGATGATCCGGTTGCGCTTGAACTCGGTGGCGACGTACGGGCCGCTGCCGACCATCGGCATCTCCGGCTTGTAGGTGGTCGTCAGCTCCTTGACCGAGTGCTTGCCGTAGACGTGCTGCGGCAGCATGTAGATGAACAGGCCGCCGATGATCCGCGCGTCCGGCGCCTTGGTCTTGACCACGACCGTGCTGTCGTCGGGCGTGGTGACCGACGTGACCTTGTCCGTGTAGCCGGTGAACAGCGCGCCGTTGCCGCCGAGCGTGTCGAGGCTGTACTTGACGTCCTTGCTCGTGATCGGCTGCCCGTCCGACCACTTGGCGCCCTTGACGAGGTGGAACGTGACGGTCTTCTTGTCGGGCGAGACGTCCCAGCTGGAGGCCAGGCCGGACTTCGACGGCCCGAGGTTGTCCGGGTCGAAGGCCACGAGCAGGTCGTACTCGTTGGCCCAGATCCGGAAGTCCTCCTCGTCGTAGTCGACGAACGGGTTCAGCGTCTGCGGGTCCTGCGCCCAGCCGACCTTGAACACCTTCTTGGACTGCGCGCTCGCTTGTCCGGCCAGCAACAGCAGCGCGGCGGTCGTCGCGACGATGACCCTAACCCTCATGGTGATCCTCTCCCGGCAGCCGACGGCGTGTGGCGATTTCGGCGATGTAGGCACGTATCTCATCGACGGCGGCGGAAAGCAACCGCTCGCCCTTGTCCGCCGTGGCCACAGTCGCGTCGCCCACCACTCCGCTGCGGCTGAGGCCCGACCAGTGCGGCCAGACCTGCAGCGGGCCGTCGGACCAGTCGAGCCAGACGTGCTCGGAGTCCCAGTCCGGGATCTCCTTGACGGCCTTGTCCATCTGCACGAGATCGGGCTGCAGCGCGAGGTAGAGGCTCGTCTCCAGCTCGCAGGCGTGCGCCATCCCGCCGGGGGAGTCCGAGTCGCGCACGTCGGCGATCACGCGCTTGCCCTCCGCGCTCTGCAGGTAGAAGCACGAGCCGCACACCGCATCGCGGAACTCGACGCCGATCAGCCGCGCCGCGATGTCGACGAGCGGCTGGTTGGAGCCGTGTCCGTTCACGAACAGGATGCGGTCGAAGCCGTGGCGGCAGAGGCTGCGGCCCTGGTCGACAAGCGCCTCGACGAACACGTTCCAGCGCAGCGTGACGCTGCCGGGAAAGTCCATGTGGTGCGGCGTGTAGCCGTGCACCTGGGTCGGGAAGAGCAGCGCCTGGCCGTCGGCGGCGGCGACGGCGCGCTCGGCGATCGCGCTCACCAAGCGCGCGTCGGTGTCAACCGGCAGGTGGTAGCCATGATCCTCGAGTGTGGCGGTGGGGATCACGACAACGAGGTCGTCGCGCTGCGCGAGCTCCTTGAGCTCGGGCCACGTGTGTTCCTCGTAGCGCAGCCTCACAGCAGCGCCAGGGCGTCGTAGCTCACGTGCATAAGGCGGCGAAGTCCCTCGATTTCGGCCCATTCGTCGGGCCCGTGCGCGCCGCCGGCGTGGCCTGGGCCGCCGCTCGCGAACGGCATGGCGCCGAACACGTGGTACGGAGCCCACCACGGAGCCCGTGGCACCACCTGCGGCTCGGTCCCGTGCCGCCGCAGCGCCTCCGCGAGGGCCCGCACGGGCGCGCTGTCCGGGTCCGAGAGCGCGGGCGGGTACGTCCCCTTGAGATCGAGCGTGACCCCGTTCGCGAGCGTGGGCAGCTCGAACGGCTCGTCGTAGCGGATGTCGACTCCGGCCTTGGCCGTGCCCGGGACCACCGTGCGGCTGACGTCCTCGGGCGTGCCGGCGAGCATCCACGCGACGTTCGCCACCGGCACCGCCTCCTTGAGCTCGAGCACCGCCCGGGCGAGCTCGATCGCCGGCTCGGCGACCTCGGCGACGCGCGAGGAGTGGATGTCCGGGCCGCCGCCGGCGCTCAGCTCGATGTCGTAGATGCCCTTGACGCCGGCGAAGATCGAGCCGGGCTGCTCCTGCAGGTCGAAGTCCAGCGCGTAGTCGCCGGTGAGCTCGTCGCGGTGGGCGTCGCAGAACGCGGCGAGCCGCGTGCTCCCCAACTCCTCCTCGCCCTCGCAGATGAACACCTGGCGGCACGGGCTGGGCGCGGACGCGAACGCGAGGATCGAAGCGGCCAGCGCGCCCTTGGAGTTGGCGGCGCCGCGGCAGACGATCCGACCGTCGTGCACCGTCGCTGCGAACGGGTCGACCGTCCACTGCGCGCCCGGCGGCTGCACGTCGTACATGCCGTAGCGCAGGACGGTCGGGCCGGGGCCGTCGATCACGCCGATCACTGTCGGGCGCTTCTCGCCCGGCTCGCGCGGCCGCGCCTCGCCGCCGGCCGCGGCGATCAGCTCGCAGACGGCGTCGGCCGTGCTGCGCAGGTCGCCGTCGTCGGCCGACACGGACGGGATGCGGAGGAAATCGCGGATGCGCTCGAGGTGGTCGTCAAAGTCGCGGTCGATCGCCTCGTGCGGGCTCACGCGAGGCCTGCCTCGCCATCCGGGCTCGTCTGAGTCGGCCTGCGGTGAGTCATCCGGTGACGCCGGCCTCGATGATGTCGAGCGTCTTGCCGGTGGCGTCGAGCCGCGCCTGCACGCCGAGCGGGATCGTCACCTTCGTCTTGCCGTGGCCGACCGGGATGTTGGCGACGGCGGGGATCCCGAGCGGCGCGATCAGCTCGTCGAGGATCTCCTCGATCGACAGCGTCGACTCGTTGTACTCCGGCACCGTGAGCGCGTGGAGATTCACGTCGGTCCCGAAGACGAAGCCGGCGGCGTTCGCGAACTTGCCCGCGTCGATCAGGTGATTGAGGTGCGCGTCGATCATGTACGCGTCCTCGTTGAGGTCCTCGAGCATGACGATGCAGCCGTCGGTCTCGATCTCGTACGGCGTGCCGAGGCTTGCGGCCACGAGCGTCAGGCAGCCGCCGACGATCGGCGCCTCCACCACGCCCTCGCCGACCGTGAGCACGTACGGGTCGTCGGGGTCCTCGGGCACGCGGCCGAGCGGCGCGGGCGTGAGCGCGCGGTGGAACGTCTCCTCGGTGATCTCCGTCAGCTCGTCCTTCTTGCGCGTGAAGCGCAGGAACGTCGGGCTGTAGAAGGTCGTCCAGTTGCCGTGCTTGGCGATCGCCAGGTGCAGCGCCGTGATGTCGCTGTAGCCGCAGAAGATCCGCGGGTCGCCGAGCGCGTCCCAGTCGATGTGCTTGTAGAGCCGCGACGCGCCGTAGCCGCCGTCGAGCGCGAGCACCATGTCGATCCCGGGCTCGCTGAGCGCCCACTGCACGTCCGCGGCACGCTCCTCGTCGGTGCCCGCCAGGTAGCCGTGCACGCGGCGGTGGTTGGGGCCGAACACGAGGCTGTAGCCGCGGCGCTCCCAGTACTGCGTCGCCTGCTCGATCCCGGAGCGCATCTGCGGCGGGCTCGACGGCGCGACGATGGCGATCGTGCCGCCGTCCGGCAGCGCAGGGGGTTTGAGCCTCACCGCCGCGACCCTAACCGGTGTAGGTTCGCGGTGCCATGCCCGTGGCTCTGATCGGCCGAGACGGGGAGCGCGCGACGCTCGCCGCCGGAATCGAGCGGTCGGCAGGCGGCCCCGCGGCCGTGCTGATCGAGGGCGAGGCAGGCGCCGGCAAGACCGAGCTGTGGCGCTGGGCCGTGGCGGCCGCGCGCGAGCGCGGGCTGCACGTGCTCGCGGCGCGACCGGCGGAGGCGGAGGCCAAGCTGTCGTACGCCGCGGTCGGCGACCTGCTCGAGCCGGACCTCGACGCGATCGGCGCCGCGCTTCCGGAGCCACAGCGGCGCGCGCTGGAGGTCGCCCTGCTGCGGACGGAGGCGGGCGAGGAACCTTCCGATCGACGCGCGGTGGGCGTCGCGATGCTCGGCGGCCTGCGCGCGCTCTCCGCGACCGCGACCGTGGTGCTCGCGATCGACGACGTTCAGTGGCTTGACAGCGACTCCGAGGCCGTGCTCACGTTTGCGGCCCGGCGCCTCGCGGACGAGCGCGTCTTGGTGCTCGTCGCGCGCCGGGCGGCGCCCGGGTCCCCGCGGCCGCTGGGGCTCGAGAATCCGGTACACGTCGCGCTCGCGCCGCTCGCGCCGCGGGCGCTCCACGAGCTGCTGCGCGAGCGCCTCGGGCTCACGCTCGCAGCGCCCGCGCTGGCGCAGCTGCACGCCACCGCCGGCGGCAACCCGTTCTATGCGCTCGAGCTCGGCCGGGTGCTCGCAGAGCGCGGCGAGACGTCGCCCGGAGCGCTGCCGATCCCGCCGACGCTCCGCAGCGTCGTGGCCGAGCGGCTCGGCGGGCTCTCGCCGCCGGCGCGCGACGCGCTGGTGACCGCCGCCGCACTCTCCCGCCCGACGCAGGCGCTGGTCACGCTCGTCAGCGGCGGCCTGGACGAGGCCGAGGCCGCGGGCCTCGTCCAGATCGACGGCGGCGCCGTCCGCTTCACGCACCCGCTGTTCGCGTCGGTCGCCTACGCGGACGCCCCGGCGCCCGCGCGCCGCGAGCTGCACCGGCGCCTGGCGCAGATGCTCGACGACCCGATCGAACGCGCCGCCCATCTCGCCCTCGGTGCCGACGGGCCGGACGCGGCCACCGCGCGGTCAGTGGCGGCGGCCGCGCGCCAGGCCGCCGCGCGCGGTGCTCCGGACCAGGCACTCGAGCTCGCCGAGCACGCGCGCCGGCTGGATCCGGAGCAGGCTCAGGCGCTCGCGGTCGAGGCGTCCGACTTCGCGTTCGCCGCCGGCGACACGCGCCGCGCCCGGTCGCTGCTGGAGGAAGCAGGTGCTGATCACGCGGAGGTGTTGGTCCGGCTCTCGATGCTCGCGACGTACGACGGCACGATGGTCGAGGCCCGCGACCTGGCGATGCGGGCGCTGGCCGTGGCACCGGGCGACACCCGCGACCGCATCACGATCCACCGGCGGCTCGCCGTCGCGCATCTGCTGTTAGCCGAGCTGGCAGAGGCACACCGGCACGCCGAGGCGGCGCTGGTCTTGGCCGAGCGCGCCGGCGACGCGGCCGAGGTGGCGCGGGCGCTCGCCAACGCAGCCTTCGTGGACCTCCTTCGCGGCGAGCCGAGCCGCGTCGGGGCGCGCCTCGACCGCGCGCTGGAGCTTGAGCGCGCGCCCGGCCCCGCGTCGATCGACGACGCGCCGACCGCGGTCGCCGGCGTGGTCGCCATGTGCGTGGGCGAGTACGAGCGCTCCGCCGTGCTTCTGACCGCCGCGCTGCAGCGGGCGCAGGACCACGGCGGCGATCCGCTCAGCACCGGCGTGCTGTTCGTGCTCAGCGAGCTCGGGTCGCGAAGCGGCCGCTTCGGCGAGGCGCTCGGGATCGCCGATCGCGGCCTGTTCGCGTCCGAGCAGACGGGCCAGACGACCGAGCGCGCGTTGCTGCTGCTCGCGCGCGCGCTTGCGCTCGCGCACCTCGGGCGCTGCGACGACGCGCGGGCGGACGCCACGGCCGCCCTCGCCATCGCCGAGCGGGCCGAGCAACGGCTCGCGATCGCCCAAGCGCTGTGGGCGCTCGGCGTCACCGAGTTCTCGGCCGCGCAGTGGGAGGCCGCGTGGGCGAGTCTTCACCGTGCGTCGACGCTGCTGCGCGACCACGGCATCGCCGAGCTGAACGCCGTCCCGGTGCATCCGCTCGCCGCCGAGGCGGCGATCGCGGTGGGCCGGCTCGACGACGCGCGCGGGCTGCTGGCGGAGGTCGCCGCCGCCCCGCCACGGCGGCCGCTGGTCGCCGCGGCCCGTCGGAGCGAAGGGCTGCTGCGCGCGGCGGAGGGCGACGCGGACGGCGCCGTCGCCGCGCTCGAGTCGGCAATTCGCGAATACGGCGACCTCGCACTGGAGTTCGACCGTGCCCGCTCCCTGCTCGCGCTCGGCTCCGTGCAGCGCCGCGTCAAGCAGCGCGGCGCGGCGCGCGCCGCGCTCGAGGAGGCAGTGGCGGCGTTCGCGCGCGTCGACGCGCCGGGGTGGCGCGAGCGCGCGCAGGCCGAGTTGGCCCGGCTGGGCGGCCGCCGGGTCGAGTCGCGCGACGAGCTCACAGGGACCGAGCTGCAGATCGCGCAGCTGGCGGCGGAGGGGCGGTCCAACCGCGAGATCGCGGCCGAGCTGTTCATCGTGGAGCGCACGGTCGAGGCGAATCTCACGCGCGTGTACCGCAAGCTCGGGGTGCGCAGCCGCGCCCAGCTCGCCCGTCGATTCGCGCAGCGCTGAGGCGATCAAGACATAGGGGTTCCCCGCTTTCAGGCGTGCGGGCGCGCCCGTAGCGTCGCCGCTGCAACTGCAAGTCGTCGGCCAGGAGGCTCGCCATGTTCACCAAGTCCATCCGCCGCACCATCGCCATCGTCTCTACGGCGTTCGTCCTCGTTCCGAGCAGCGCGGTGGCCATGCCCATCTATGACCACCCGCAGCCCTAGCCGGTCAGCACCCCCGCTGCGGCGCCCCTCGTCCAGCGCGTCGAAACGGACGGCGCCGGGCAGACCCTGGCATTGTTCATCTCCAGCGCCGCCATGCTCGTGGCCGCCGGTGCGGCCGCCCGAAGCGTGAAGCTCACCCGCACCGCGTGACCGCCAGCGCGCCGACGGTCGCCGGTTACGGCCCCCCGCCCCGGCGGCCGTCGGCTTAGGCAGGGGTTGAGCCGCACGGCACGACCCCCTACCGGCCGCAAAGCATGTGGATTTCCCGCTTTCGACGTGAAGGCGGCGGCCGTAGCGTCGTCGTTGTCAACCGGCTCGCCCACTCGAACTCCTCACCGGATGAGCCCAACGGCCAGGAGGCCCAGATGTTCTCCAAGCGCAGCACCCGGCGCGCGATCGCGATCGTGTCGCTGCTGTTCGCCCTGATCCCGAGTGCCGCGTCCGCGCGTCCGCTCTACGACCGGCAGCCCGAGCCCTCCCAGGCCGAGCCCACGCCGCTCGTCCGCCAGATCTCCACCGACGGCGCCGACCAGACCCTGGCCCTGGTCATCTCCAGCGCCGCACTGCTCCTCGCCGCGTTCGCGGCGGCCCGCACGACGAACGTCCGCCGTGTCGCGCAGCGGTGAGCAGATCCGCAGGCCGCCGGGTCCCTCCCGACCCGGCGGCCCACGGTCGAGCGCCCGACCCGTCGCCGCCGCACGGCGCGTCGAGACGGGCCCATCGGCGCAGCGACGCGAGCGGCGCGAGATCGGTCTCCGGGTGCTGGAACTGGCAGCCAAGCTGCTCGAACTCCGCTGAGCTAGGCAGGTGCGGTCGCGGCTTGACCCTCATGACGGCGGGGGCGCCGACATCACTTCGACGCGGTGGCCGGCGGGGTCCTGCACGAACCAGCGCGGTGCGTTCCAGGCGTTGCTCCCCTCCTCCGGCGCGAACCCGTGCTGTTGCAGGCGCGCGATCGTGTCGGCGTCGGGCGCCACGACCGCCGCATGCCCCTCGATCGGGATCGCCGGGTCATCGCGCGGGATCAGGTGGATCTGCGTCCCGTCGCGCTCGACCCAGGTGAAGCGGCGCAGGATCGGCGGCGGCTGGACCTCGCGGAACCCGAGCAGCTCCCAGAACGCGACGCAGTCGCGGACCTGGTCCGGCTTCACCTCGAGCGACACGTGCTGGAGCACGTGCGCAATCTACGGGCTCGGACGAACCTCGGCATTGAAGGGTGGTGCGCGCGGGTAGCTAACGAAAGTTCACTCCTGCTGAACAAACGTCGTCCACCCTCCGATCGCGGCTCGCTCCTTCAATGCCGGTGTTCGACTCGGGACGCGGTCAGGCGAACGAGACCAGGGCGATCCCGGCGAGGGCGGCGGCGACGCCGGTGCGCTGGTGGCGGCTCACCTGCTCGCGCAGGACCGCGCGCGCGAGGATCACGGTCGCGAGCGGGTAGAGCGACCCGAGCACCGACACCAGGCCGGCCATGCCGACCGTGAGGGCGGTGGCGAACATCACGTTGGCGCCGATGTCGAGCCCGCCGATCGCCGCGAGCGGCGCGATCGCGCGGCGCTCGATCAGCGGCAGCCGCAGCCCGACCACGATGCCGAGCAGCAGCGCAACCGGGGCGGCGCGGGTGAAGCTGACGGCCCACAGCGCGCCGCCGTCGGCGGAGATGTCCATGCCGACGAAGAAGATCCCGAAGGAGAGCGCGGCGATGACCGCCAGCCCGACGCCGTTGGCCGAGCGGCGGCCCGCCTCGCCCGACGCGACCGCGGCACCGCCGAGTGCGAGCGTCATGCCCAGCGCCTGCACGATCGTCGGCACCTGGCCGTCGACAATGCCGACGAACAGCGGCACCACGGCGGCGGTGGCGGAGATCGGCGAGACGATCCCCATCGTGCCGACGGCCAGCGCGCGGTAGAAGGCGGCGAAGCCGACCAGCTCGGCGGCTCCGGCGCCGGTGGCCCACGCCATCGCATGCAGGCTCGGCAGCGGCTCGCCCGCGATCACCGCCGCGGCCGTCACGAGCACGAGGCCGGTCGACTGCGAGACGAGCAGCACCCACACGACGGCGAGCTCGCGGCTCTTGATGCCGGCGACGAAGTCCGACAGGCCCCAGGCGAGGCTGGCACCGAGGGCGAGGGCGATGGCGACCATGGGCGGCACTGTCCCGGCCGCTGCTTACGGCCCGCTTACCAAAGGCTTACGGTCGAGATGGCATGATCTGCGGCCATGAGCGACCTCGAGCGCCGATCCGGATCCCGGCCCTCGCGCCGCAAGCGCGAGCAGCGGGCCTACAACCTCGTGCTCGCCGGCGGCGTCTTCGGCCTCGTCTTCGTGGTCACGGGGCTGCTCGCGCTCTTCACGAGCTTCGGCTGGGGTATCCCGATCCTCGCGGCCATCCTCGCCGTGCTGTGCGCCGTCATGTTCCGGCGAGCCGTCCGCTGACCGCTGCGTGGTGGTCGCCGAGGCGATCGGGAGGGCGCTCGCCGCGCACGGGATCGAGGTCGTCTTCGGCCTGCTCGGCAGCGGCAATCTGACGGTCACCAACGCGCTGCGCGACGGCGGCGCGCGCTTCGTCGCCGCCCGCCACGAGGGCGGCGCGATCTGCATGGCCGATGGCTACGGCCGTGTCAGCGGCAAGCTCGCGGCGGTGAGCGTCCACCAGGGTCCGGGCCTGACCAACACGATCACCGGGCTGACCGAGGCGGCCAAGAGCCGCACTCCGGTGCTCGTGCTCGCCGCCGACACGCCCGCCGCGGCGTTGCGCTCGAACTTCCGGATCGACCAGACCGGCCTCGTCGAGGCGGTCGGCGCGGTCGCCGAGCGCGTACACGGGGCGGACACGGCGATGGCCGACGTGGCACGCGCGGTCCGCCGCGCGCGCGTCGAGCGCCGCGCCGTGGTGCTGATGCTGCCGCTCGACGTCCAGGCCCAGGAGGCGGAGCTCGCGCCGGCGCCGGCCGGCCCCGATCTCACGGCAACCCGACCGTCCGAGCGCTCGGTCGAGGCCGCCGCCGCGCGACTGCGCGCGGCCGAGCGCCCGGCGATCATCGCCGGCCGCGGCGCCGTCCTCGCCGACGCCGGCCCCTCCCTGCGGCGGCTGGGCGAGCTGACCGGCGCGGTGCTCGCCACGTCCGCCGTCGCCAACGGGCTGTTCACCGGCGACGTGTACGAGGTCGGCATCGCGGGCGGATTCTCGTCCCCGACGGCGGCGCGCCTGCTCTCCGAGTCGGACCTCGTGATCGCGTTCGGCGCCGCGCTCAACCAGTGGACGTCACGGCACGGCACGCTGATCAACGCCGACGTCGTCCAGGTCGACCGCGACGAGGAGGCGATCGGCGCCCACCGCCCGGTCGCGCTCGGGATCGTCGGCGACGCGCGCGAGACCGCCGAGGCGCTGATCGCGGCGCTCGACGGGCACGCGTCGCCGCGCCGCACGCCGCAGCTCGCGGCCGAGATCGAGGCGGGCGCCTGGCGGAACGTCCCCTACGAGGAGTCCCGCATGCACGTCGACCCGCGGACGCTGAGCATCGCGCTCGACGACCTGCTCCCGGCCGAGCGGATCGTTGTCGTCGACTCCGGCCACTTCATGGGCTGGCCGTCGATGTACCTGCGCGTCCCGGACGCCGCCGGCTTTGTGTTCCCGCAAGCGTTCCAGTGCGTCGGCCTCGGGCTGGGGAATGCGATCGGGGCCGCGATCGCCCGGCCGGACCGCTTGACCGTGGCGGCGCTGGGCGACGGCAGCGCGCTCCTCGCCCTGCCGGAGTTCGAGACGCTCGGTCGGTTGCAGCTCCCGCTGCTCGTCGTTATCTACGACGACGCCGCCTACGGCGCCGAGGTGCACCACTTCCGGCCGATGGGCCAAGCCGTCGACCTCGCGCAGTTCCCCGACACGCACTTCGTCGGCCTCGCGCGCGCGGCCGGCTGCGAGGCGACAACGGAGCTCGACGACGTGCGCGACTGGCTGGCCCGGCGCGACGGCCCGATGGTGCTCGACGCGAAGATTGACCCCGACATCGTCGCCGAATGGCTCGAGGAGGCCTTCAGATGACCCTGCTCACCGATCTCGCCGCGGCGCTCGCATCCGGCGAGCACCGCGTCGTCGACCTCACGCAGCCGCTCAGCGAGCGCACGCCGGTGCTGCAACTGCCGGAGCCGTTCGCCAACACGCCGGGGCTCAGCCGGCGTGAGATCAGCCGCTACGACGACCGCGGGCCCGCGTGGGCGTGGGATGTCCTCGAGGTCGGCGAGCACGTCGGGACGCACTTCGACGCCCCGATCCACTGGATCACCGGTCGCGACGGCGAAGACGTCGCGAGCGTGCCGCCGGCCCGGCTCGTCGGCCCCGCGGTCGTGATCGACAAGTCCGCGCAGGCCGCCGAGGACCCCGACTATCTGTTGACCGTCGACGACGTCCGCGCCTTCGAGGCCGAGCACGGCGCGCTCCCCGAGGGCGGCTGGGTGCTGCTGCGCACCGGCTGGGACTCGCGCGCAGCCGACCAGGACGCGTTCCTCAACGGCGGCCACACGCCGGGCCCGGACGTCGACTGCGCGCGGCTGCTCGCCGAGCAGGCGCCGATCGCCGGCTTCGGCGTCGAGACGGTCGGCACCGACGCCGGCATCGCCCACAGCTTCGACCCGCCGTTCCCGGTCCACAACTTCCTGCTCGGGGCCGGCCGGTACGGCGTCACTCAGCTCGCCAACCTCGCCGAACTGCCGCCGACGGGAGCGGTGATCGTGGTCGCGCCGCTCAAGCTCGTCAACGGCACCGGCAGCCCGTCGCGCGTGCTGGCCCTGGTCTAGCCGAGCCAGTCGATCGCGGTGCCGTGCGGGTCGGTCGCGGCGACCGGCCGGCCGTCGCGCATGAGCACGAACTGCCCGCTCGGCCACGGGTCCTCCCCGGCGGTCTCGATCACGCCCGCGCCCTCGTTGCTGACCCAGACGGCGCCGAGCTCGCGCACCGTGGCGGCAAACGCGGCCCGCTCGGCCACGTCGGCGATGTACGCCAGCACCGCGGTGTGGAAGACGACCAGCGTCGCGTCGGCGGGCGCCTGCGCCGCCAGCGCCGGCAGATCGCGGCGCAGGTCCCCGCGCACGACGTGCGGCGGGTCGGCTCGAGCGACCGCCACCGCGGCGCGCAGCAGCGCCAGGCGATCGCCCTCCCCGGGCCATACGAGCGCCTCCAGCCAGGCGACGTCATCGGGATCCGTGACGTCGACCGGGTCGAGATCGAGGCCGGCGCGCCAGGCGATCCGCGGCGGCCGCTCCGGCAGCGGCGTGCTCGCGCTCGCGCGGCAGGCGAACATCGGGGGCGTGATGCCGTCCAGCGGCCGCGGCGGCACGCGGTGGCCGTCGTAGTCGTACGCGTAGCGGTCGGGGAGCAGGCACAGGCCGGCGGAGGTGCCGACCTCGAGCAGGGCGAGCGGCTCCGGCAGCGTCGCCAGCAGCGGCAGCAGCGTCGCGCAGCGCGCCGGCTCGTTCGTCTGCGTGCGCCGCGCGCGGATCAGCTCCAAGACCTCGTCGCGCCGGGCGTCCACCCACGCGCGGAACTCGCTCCACCCGCCCGGCGTCCCGCACAGCCGCCGCACCGCGGCGAGCAGCAGGTTCGGCTGCTGCTTGGGCAACGGCAGCTGCGACAGCAGCGCGAGCAGCTCGCGGTCGTCGGCCATCCGCAGGGAGAGCTCGACGTACAGCGGCGACCGTCCGCGCGCCTCGTCGGCGAAGCGGCGGTAGGCCTCGGCCAGTCGATCGGTCACGTGGGCAGTTTCACGTCGCAGTCGCCGGCGCGCCGCGCCGCGCGGGTGATCCTTCTCACGATTGTCGAAAGCTTGTGCTTCGATGCCGCCGTGACCTACAGCCTGCGACGCGACCGGCTGGGCGACGGCGCGGAGACGACCGTGTATGTCGTCGGCTACCCGCTCGCCGAGATCCGGGCGCGCGTGATGCTGTTCCGCCAGCCGCGCCGGCTCGACTGGTGGTGTGCCAAGAACCGCATCGACGAGGCAGTGGTCGGCGGCTTCTACCGCCGCGACCCGTTCCGCCCGCTCGGCGACCTGTGGCTCGACGGCCGCCGGATCGACGGCGAGCCGTTCCCGGACCAGAACCGCCACCTGCGGCCGGCGCTGCACACCGCCGACGGCGACGTCCGCATCGCGCCGCGCGGTGAGCTGCCCGACGAGCCCGCAGGCGACCTGCTGCAGGCCGGCCCGCTGCTCGTGCGCGACGGCGAGGTCGTGTTCGACCCGGACCTCGACACGGAGGGCTTCAGCGCCGGGTGCGACCAGTTCGACTCCGACATCACCGAGGGTCGCCATCCGCGCGCCGCGGTCGGCATCGGCGACTCGACGCTGTGGGCGCTCGCCTGCGACGGCCGCCGCAGCCGCGTCGACGCCGGGCTGACGATGACCGAGCTCGCCCACGCGATGCGCGAGCTCGGCTGCCACGTGGCGATGAACCTGGACGGCGGCGGCTCGACGACGCTCGTGCACTGCCGGCACCTGCTCAACCGGCCCTACAGCGAGCAGGACCAGGCGGCGCCCGCCTCGCGCCCGATCGTCACCGCAGTGCTGCTCGAAGCCCGGCCCGCCGCGTGAAGGGCGCGTCGAACAGGCCCTCGGGATCAAACCGCTCGCGCACGGCCTGCCAGTCGGCGTAGCACGGGTAGAGCTCGCGGACGCGCTCGTCGGTGAGCCAGTTGACCTGGCCCCAGTGCGGACGCCCGCCAAGCGCGTACAGCGCCTGCTCGTGCGCCGCCAGCAGCTCGAAGCCGCCCTCGGTCTCGGTCATGAGGATCAGCTCGATCGTCATCGTGTCGCCGCCCTGCATCATCGACAGGTGGGCGTCCGAGCCGCGGACGAATCGCAGCGAGACCAGCCCCGTGTGGTACGCGCGGCCGAGTCGCCGGTGCTGGTCGGCCACCGCGATCACGGTGTCGACCGCCTGCAGGTGGCGGTCGCCGGCGAGCGGCACAGCGATCTCCGCCGAGTAGGCCGGCAGCAGATTGGCGGCGCCGATGTTGAGCACCTTGTAGGACGGTCCGCTGTACTCGTTGTCGGCGAGGATCCCGAGCATCTGGTCGATCCGCGCCGGCGCACCGTCGGGGTTGGCGCGATCGATCAACCGCCCGATCAGGCCGATGACCTTCAGCCGGCTGAGGAGCTCGATCCACCAGTGCCGCCGCAGGCGGTCGAGCGCCCGCGGCTTGCGCGGGTCGGCCGGGTTGCGGCGGCAGACGATGCAGCGGTGCTCGCCGTCGGCCGCCGCATACGGGTTGATGTAGACCTCGTAGTGGCGGTTCCCGGCCAGCGCGATCGGGAGCTGCGCGCGGACGCGCGACCACGTGCTCAGCTCGCGCACCTCGGTGAGCCAGTACGCCCCGGTGACCGCGAGCGTGGCGGCGTAGATGACGCCCATACAGCCGATGCCGACGACCGCGGCGTTGAACGTGTCGTCGGCCTGGTGCAGCTCCCAGTCGGGATGCTCGGCCGCGAACGCGTCCGGGTCCGTCGGCCCGTCGGCACGCTCGATCCGGTGCACGCGCGCGTCGGCCGCGACGATGTCGAGCGAGCGCGCGTAGTCCGGGAATGCGGGCAGCGAGATCCCCGAGCCGTGCGTGGACGTCGCGAACACGCCGGCGACGGTCTGGGCGTCGTAGCCGCCCATCTGCGACAGCGCGAGGCCCTTGCCCGCAAGCACCTGGTTGAGCGCGCGCAGGCGCATGCCGGCCTCGACGCGCTCCAGCCGCTCGCCGTGCCAGTCGCGGCGCAGGCAGTCGACGGCGAGCGCCCGCCCGAGCCCGTGCGTCTCGATCAGGTAGCCCTCGGTGAGCGCGGCGTCCGACCACGAGTGCCCGGAGCCAACGGCGCGCACGGTCGCGCCGTCGCTGACCGCCGTCGCGACGATCTCGCGCAACTCGGCGAGCGTGCCCGGCCGGTAGATCCGGAGCGGCTCGACCGCCTGATTGCCCGTGTGGTTCCGCCAGCGCTTGCGTTGCGTGTACGCGACGCTCACGGCGCAACACTACGCGCCGATGGCCTCCCGCAGGGCCTCGACTTCGGCGCGCAGCTCGGCGAGCTCGCGCTCGATGCGGGCGATCCGATCGTCCGCGGGCGCGGCCAGCGGCGCCGGCGCGGCACTCGCCACCTCCTCCGGCGGCTCCTCGTCGCCGAGCAGGTGCATGTAGCGCTCCTCGCGCTGGCCCGGCCGGCGCTCCAGGCGAGCGGCGAGCTCGCGGTCGATCAGGCCGTCGAGCACCTCGTGCAGGGCCGCAGCGCCGTCGAAGTGGTACAGCCGCTCGGTGCGCTGGAGCAGCTCGCCGGGCGTCTGCGGCCCGCGCAGCATCAGCACGGCGAGCAGCGCCTGCTCCTCGCGGCCGACCTTGAGCTCCTCGTCGAGCAGGTGGCGATACTTTGCGGCGCGGCTGCCGTGACCGCTGGCGAGCCGCGTCCAACGGCGGCGGCCGAGGCGGGCGAGCGCGTCGCGGATCGTCTCCTCGTCGTAGGCGACGACCGGGTCACGGTTGGTGGACTGATTGCAGGCCGCGCGGAGCGCGTTGAGCGTGAGCGGATAGCCGTCCGGCGTCGTGCGCTGCTTCTCGAGCAGGCTGCCGAGGACACGGAGCTCGGCGGGCGTGAGATCGTGCACGCGCGCAGCCTAGTGCACTAAAAGTGGCCCTCGCCGATGGTGCGGCTGGCACGCTTGTTCACGCGGCCGAACGTGGGTTACCGTCGCGGCGAGCGTGGCGACAGTTCTTCAGGCAGACAAGCGATTCGTCGGTCGCCGGCAGGAGTTGGCCGCGCTGGACGCCGCGCTCGACGGGCTCCGCGCCCCGCGGCCGCGCTGGCTGGTGGTCAGCGGTGAGCCCGGCATCGGCAAGACGCGGCTGCTGAGCGAGCTGGCCGAGCGCGCCGGTGCGCGGCGGCATCCGGTGTTCGTGGGCCGCGGCGCCGAGCTCGAGTCGCAGCTGCCGTTCGCGATCTGGATCGACGCGCTGGACGACCACGTCGCCGGCCTCGGCGAGCGCAAGCTCGAGGCGCTGATCGGCGACCAGGTCGGCGAGCTGGCGCGCGTGCTGCCGTCGGCCGCGTCCGCCGGCGCCGGCGGGCTGCAGGACGAGCGCTTCCATGCCTACCGCGCGGTCCGCGCGCTGCTCGGCCGGATGGCAATGGGCCAGCCGGTGGTGCTGATCCTCGACGACGTCCACTGGGCCGACGCCGCTTCGCTCGAGCTGATCGCCCACCTGCTGCGGCGCCCGCCGTCGGCGCCTGTGCTGATCGCGCTCGCGTTCCGGGCCGGCCAGGTCCCCAACAGCCTGCTCGCGGTGCTCGACGCGGCGACCCGCGACGGCCTCGTCTCGAGCATCGAGCTCGGCCCGCTCTCCCAGGCGGAGGCCGATGCACTGCTCGGCGCGCCCGCGCAGCCGTATCTGTACCGGCAGAGCGGCGGCAACCCGTTCTATCTCGAGGAGCTCGCGCGAGTGCCGGCGCCGGCCGCGCCGCCGGGCGAGGAGGCCGACGTGGTGGGCGTGCCGCCGGCCGTCGCTGCCGCGCTCGGCCAGGAGATCCTCGGGCTGGGCGAGCGTGCCCGCGCGCTGGCGTGGGGCGGCGCCGTCGCCGGCGAGCCGTTCGACCTCGATCTCGCGGGCGCTGCCGGCGCGCTGAACGAGGCCGAGGCGTTGACCGCGATCGACGAGCTGCTCGGCTCGCGCGTGGCCGTGAGCACCGACGTCCCGCGCCGCTACCGCTTCCGTCACCCGCTCGTGCGCCGCGCGGTCTACGACGGCGCCGGTGAGGCGTGGCGGCTGCAGGCGCACGCCCGCGCGGCCGACGCGCTGGCCGAGCGCCCGGGCGCATTGGCGGCGCGCGCACACCACGTCGAACACTCGGCGCGGGTGGGCGACGACGCCGCCGCTGCCGTGCTCGAGCAGGCCGGCCACCAGGCAGCCGCCCGCGCCCCGGCGATCGCAGCACGCTGGTTCGAGGCGGCGCTGCGGCTGCTCGGCCCGTCCGGCGACGACCCGTTCCGGCGGCTGGGCCTGCTCGTCCCGCTCGCCGGCGCGCTGGCCGCCACCGGCCGCCTCGAGCGCGCGCTCGACACGCTGGTGGAGGCGCTCGACCTGGTCGAGCTGCCCGACCTGCGCGTGCGCCTGATCGCCGCCTGCGCGGCGTGCGAGAACCTGCTCGGCCGTCACGACGCCGCCCACGCGCGGCTGCGGGCCGCGCTCGACGCGCTGGCCGACCAGCAGAGCGCCGCCGCGGCCGCGCTCCACGCCGAGCTCGCCGCCGACGCGCTCTACGACAGCGACTTCGACGCCATGCGCGAGTGGGCGGCGCGCGCGGTCGACACGGCCCGCGCGCAGCAGGATCGCGGGCTGGAGGCACTGGCGACGGCGCTGCTGTGCTTCGCCGAGTACAACCTCGGCAACGCCGCCGCGGCGCAACAGATGCGCGTGCAGAGCGCGGCGCTGGTCGACGCACTGCCCGACGACCAGCTCGCCGTCCGCATCGACGCCGCCTACTACCTCGGCTTCGCCGAGTACTTCTGCGAGGTCTACGACGACACGATCCGCCACCTACGGCGCGGCATCAACCTGTCGCGGGCCGTCGGCCAGGGCCAGTTCGTCGTGCCGATGCAGCTCGGCCTCGCGCATGCGCTCGAGCTGCGCGGGCGGCTGGACGAAGCGGCGGAAGTCGCGGACGCCGCGGTCGAGGCGGCGCGTCTGGCCGGCAACCGCCAGCTCGTCGGCTGGGCGCTGGTGACCGACGCGTGGATGGCCGCCACCGCCGGCGACATCGACCGTGCGCGGACTGCCGGCGACGAGGCGATCGCCCTGCTCAGCGGGCTCGACGACAGCGTGCTCACACGCGGCACGCATGCGCACCTCAGCGTGATGTGGGTCGACATCGGCGAGACCGACCGCGCGCTCGCGTCGTTCCGCGCCGTGGGGATGCCGGACTTCCCCACGATCGAGCCGGGCCGCCGCGGCTGGATGTACGCCGCGCTCGCCCGCACCGAGCTCGCGGGCGGCGACCGTGCCGCGGCCGGCGCGTGGGCCGACCGCGCGGAGGAGGTCCTCGCGGGCCTCGACCTGCCGCTCTCCGATGCGTGGACGCTGCACGCGCGCGCGGCGATCGCGCTCGACGCCGGCGACGCAGCCGCGGCGGCCACGCTCGCCCTCGAGGCCGTGGCCCGTGCCGACACGATCGAGGTGGCCGTGCCCGCTGCCCGCTGCCGGACGCTCGCCGGCGAGGCGCTCGCCGCGGCGGGCCGGCGCGACGAGGCGCTGCGCGAGCTCCAGCGGGCCGAGAGCGACCTGTTCGCGATCGGCGCCGCCCGCTACCGCGACGAGGCGGCGCGCGAGCTGCGCCGCCTCGGCGAGCGCGTCACCGCCCGTCAGCGCCGCGGCTCCGGCGCCGGCCTCGACGCCCTCTCCGGCCGCGAGCGCGAGATCGCCGAGCTGGTCGCCGAGGGGCGCACCAACCGCGAGATCGGCGGCGACCTCTTCCTCTCTGAGAAGACCGTCGAGGGCCACCTCACCCGCATCTTCGCCAAGCTCGGCGTGACCTCCCGCGCCGAGGTCGCCGAAGTCGTCGGCCGGGCCCACGCCGCGCTGTAGAGCCAAAAACCACGTAAGGGGGACTGTCCCCCTTACGTCTCGCGCCGCGTAAGGGGGACTGTCCCCCTTAGTTGGTTGAGGGGTCGTTCGAGGGGGTCCCCCCGTAGTTGCGAGGGGGTGGCGCTGGGAGCGTGGCGAGCCATGACGACGCTCGCTTTCTCCGCTCCCCTCGGCGCCTCCGCCCAGCGCCGTGCGGGCACCGTCGCCGCGCCCCACGTCCTTGACGCGAACAGCCTCGGCGACCACCTCGACCGCCTCTACCGCGCCGCGCTCGGACTGACCGGCAGCGCCGCCGACGCCGACGATCTGGTGCAGGACGTCTGCGTCCGCGTGCTCGCCAAGCCGCGCCTGGTCAGCGGCGACGACGACCTCGGCTACCTGCTGCGCGTCCTGCGCAACACGTTCATCTCCAACCACCGCAGCGCCGCCCGCCGCCCCGCGACGGCGACCGCCCCGGAGGATCTCGAGCGCTACGAGGCGACCACGATCGCCGATCCGGAGCGTGCGTTCGAGGCGCGGCAGCTGTACGCGCACATCGCCCAGCTGCCGGACCACCAGCGCGACGTGCTGGTCGCCGTCGACCTGCTCGGCCTCTCCTACAAGGAGGCCGCCGAGAGCCTGAGCGTGCCGACCGGCACGATCATGAGCCGGCTCTACCGCGCTCGCCAGTCGCTCGTCGCCTGAGCCGACAGCGTCCCGCCAAGGCCGCGCCAAGCTCGCGCCAAGGCTGCATCTCCATGGTGGCGCCTCCCCTTCCTCCCTCCACCACCACGGAGACCACATGCACCGCATCACCGCGTCCGCCCTGCTCGGGGCGGGCGCCCTCCTGCTGGCCGTGCTGCCCGGCGCCGCCTCGGCGGCCGAGCAGCCGACCGCCCCGATCTTCCACGTCACGCAGGAGGGCGTGAGCGCCGATCAGGGCGCCAAGCTCGCCGATGCGTTCGGCATCCCGAATTCGCTGCAAGGCGACGGCGCCTTCTCCTACACCAGCGATGCGTTCGCCAAGGTGCCGCTGCGGCAGGTCGGCACCGGCCAGGACGAGTCGGGCCGCCCAACCGTCTCGCAGGCGATCGACACGCGGGCGCTCGGCGCGATCAAGCCGCTGTCCGACAGCGCCGCGCTCGAGCGCGCGAACACGCTCGTCGACATCGCCGACCTGAGCCCCGACCTCGTCGCCCGGCCGACGGTGGGGCACGCGAAGCTCACGCTCGCCGACACCGGAGGGAAGCCGACCAGCGAGACCGCCCTCGATACGAGCGTGTCGTTCCGCTTCGAGCTCGGCGGCCTGCCGGTCAGCGGGCAGGGCGCAAAGCTGCGCGTCACGTTCGCCGGTGACGGCAGCGTCACCCAGCTCTCCGACACGCTGCGCAGGCTCGAGCCCGGCGCGCACGTCCCGATCTGGCTCCCGGCGGACGCCCAGAAGCAGTGCGCGGCGCTGTACGAGCCCGGCGTCCGGCAGGGCACGCCGACGCTCGGTTACGTGCTGCCGCCGCTCGGCACCGTGCAGGACATCTATCCGACGTACACCTGCCACCCGTCGACGGACAAGGGCACGCAGGCGAACCTCCAGATCCCGGCCGTCGACGGCGTCGCACCCGAGACCACGATCAAGGCCACTCGCAGCGGCGACAGCATCGCCGCGTCGGTCGACGCCAAGGGCGGCCTGGAGCCCTATACGTTCCGCTGGTCATCGTCCTCGACGACGCTCGACGACAACGGCGGCAGTGAGGTCGCGTACACGCGCCAGCAGCGTGCCAAGGAGGCCGGCGAGACCGTGACGCTGGAGGTCACGGACGCGAACGGCATCTCGAGCACCGCGTCCGCGTCACTGCCCGGCGACGGCAGCGTCGCGGTCGCCTCCCACCCGGGCGGCGGCGGCTTCGGCAAGCTCGCGATCGGCCCGACGGACGTGGGCATCGAGCAGACCGTCGACGAGTGGCAGTGCGCGCAGGACAGCGCGATCGGCTTCAAGGGAGTGATGGCCGCGCACGGCGTGTCCACCGCGTTCGACTGGCGTGGCTGGAACGCGTTCGAGAAGGACTTCAAGGACGTCACGAAGAGCGGCTGGGACACCAGCTACGTCGACAACGTCGACGCCCAGTGGTACACGGGCCACGGCTCGCCGAGCAGCTTCACGTTCAAGAGCAGCGCCGACGACCAGGACGTCACGCCGTCGGACGCCAAGTGGGGCGACTACGACCTCGAGTGGCTGCAGCTGGAGTCCTGCCAGGTGCTCGCCGACACCAACGGCACGCACGACTACTTCAGCCGCTGGGGCGGGACCATGGACGGCCTGCACATCCTCAACGGCTTCCACACCAACGCCCACTGCATCGCGGGCGGCACGGGCGGGCGGTTCGCCGAGTACCTGTTCGGAACGTGGTACCGCGGCCCGCTGACCGTCCGCAACGCGTGGGCCCAGATGGCCATCGACAAGGAGCCGGCGGGCGACACGTACCGCTCAATGGGCAATATCGCCCCCGGCGGGGTGACCAACATCGGCGACTACTTCTGGGGCCAGGGCCCGACCGGGCCGGACATCAGGCTGTCCGGCCGGGTCGGGATGTGGTCGATCACCGGAACCGTCTAGCTCCGAGACCGGCGGCCGGCGCGCGCTTGGCGGCGCGCGCCGGCGCCCGTGACCATGCCTGACGCGGTCCGGTAGATTCGCCCCGTGGCGAACGTCGAGGGCAGGGCGACCGCGATCACCGTCCTGACGCCGGTCAAGCCGGGCGGGCGGTTCCTGCTGGCGATCGTGTTCTTCATCGGCCGCCACGCGACGTGGACGCTGAAGAAGCTGCACCAGCTCTCGTTCATCCACTTCGCCCGCTGGATCGTGATACCCCGGTTTCCTGACGGAGAACGGCTGCATTACACGTACCTGTTCTTCGAAAGCAACTTCAACGGGCTCTGGGACCAGTACATCGACGCGTTCTCGGAGGTCGTACCCGACCGCATGAAGGGGATCTGGGGCACCTCGTACGGCTTCCCGGGTCCGATCCCGGTCGAGCCGTTCAAGGAGTACATCCGCAAGAACGAGTACGTCGCCAACCACTACTGGTCGGCGTATCCGGGAGCCACGACGACCGAGATCATCTCGGCGGAGCGCGTGGCCGCGGCGATCGACGATCTGCGCCGCCGCGCCGACGGGCTGACGCCCGAGCAGTTCCAGGCCGCCTACGAGCAGATGCTCACCGACGTCCAGGAGCACCTGTGAGCCGCAACATCTCGGGCCAGGCGTACGCGCTCAGCGTGCTCACGCCGATCCTCCCCGGCCATCAGGAAGAGCTCACCGCGCAGCTCGACTCGTGGGGCGACCGCGAAGCGAGCCCGCTGGCACGCGTGCCCGCCACGCACATCGCCCGCTGGGTGGTGATCCCCGGCGTGGTCCATCAGGGTGCGGGCCAGCGCAAGCGCGACACGCTCACGCCGCAACTGCTGTTCTCGAGCAACCACGACGGCGACGTCGGCGCCTACCTCGAGGGCCTGCGCACCGGCATGGGCGCGGACGCGGACGCCGTATGGAGCCACTGCCGCGGCTACCCGGGCCATCAGGACGGCCCCGGCTTCGCCGCCTGGATGCGCGCGCACACGCTCGAGGCGGCGCTGTTCTTCGCCGCCTACGGCGGCATGACGGTGGAGCAGGTGCTCGCCAACCTCGACCGCCGCCGCAAGCTGCTCGACCTCGTGATGGCAAACCAGGGCGCGCGCGCCGCCGACCTCAAGACGCGCTTCATGGACACCTTCCCACTGCGATGACCGACATCGACCGCAAGAACATCCAGGGCTTCGTGGTGCGCGGCTACCGGCTGCCGTTCGCGGCGTACGTGTTCCTGCGCATCGACGACGCCGCCACGGCGCGCGCCGCGCTCGGCGAGTTCATCCCGCAGGTGATCACCGCCGAGCACTGGACCGACAAGCCGGCGTCGGGGATCAACGTCGCCTTCAGCTTCGAGGGCCTCAAGGCGCTCGGCCTCAGCGACCGGTCACTCGACGCGTTCCCGCCCGAGTTCCGCGCCGGCATGGCGGCGCGGGCGGACGTGCTCGGCGACATCGGCGACAGCGCCCCCGAGAAGTGGGAGGCGCCGTTCCGCGACGGCTCCGGCCACGTGATGGTGATGGTCAGCGCCAAGGACCCGGCGGCGCTGGCCGAGCGCCAGTCGGGCATCCAGGGCGCCGTCGAGCGCCGCGCAGGCGCGACCGTCGTCGCGCTCCAGGACGGCGCCGCGCTCGAGGGCGGCCGCGAGCACTTCGGCTACGCCGACGGCTTCGCGCAGCCGTCGATCGAGGGCAGCGGCTTCCCTGAGACACCGGGCGCCGGCGCGGTCGACGGCGACGGCTGGCGGCCGCTCAAGCCCGGCGAACTGCTGCTCGGCTATCCCGATGAGCAGGGCGCGATCACGCCCGCGCCGCCGCCCGATGACTTCGGCGCCAACGGCTCCTACCTCGTCTACCGCAAGCTGCACCAGGACGTTGCCGCGTTCCGGCGGCAGCTGCGCGAGGCCGCGGCGCGCTACCCGGGCGGCGAGGAGCTGCTGGCGGCCAAGATCGTCGGCCGCTGGCGCGACGGCACGCCGCTGGCGCTCTCACCGGAGCGTCAGGACGCCGCCATCGCGAAGGACGCCCTGCGCAACAACGCGTTCGACTACGGCGACGACGAGGCCGGGATGCACTGTCCAATCGGCGCCCACGTGCGGCGGATGAACCCGCGCCGCAGCCTCCCGTTCGACGGCAAGCTCGTCAACCGCCACCGGATCATGCGCCGCGGCATCACCTACGGCGACCCGCTCCCCGACGGCGTTGACGACGACGGCAAGGACCGCGGCGTGATCTTCATGTGCCTGCAAGCGAGCCTGGCGCGCGGCTTCGAGTTCGTGCAGTCGCAGTGGGCCAACGGCGGCAACGCGTTCCGCCTCGCCCAGGACCAGGACGTGATCGTCGGCCCGCAGGACACCGAAGGCCCGGCGAAGATGACCGTGCCGGGGCAGCCGCCGTTCTTCCTCGGGCCGCTGGCCCGGGTCGTGACGACGCGCGGCGGCGAGTACTACTTCACGCCTGGCGTCAACGGGTTGCGGCACCTCGCGGCGCAGGCGTAGTCTCGACCTCGGTCCCCGAGGAGGAGGTGGTGCCGCCCATGAGCGCTCCCGCTGCACTTTCTGGTCAAGCCACCGCGACGATCACGGCCGTCGCGCGAGCGATGTACCCGCACGACGCCCTGCCGGACGAGGTATACGCCCGCGTGAGCGAGAAGCTCGCCGAGGCGGCTGAGTCGCGGCAGGTGATCGACTTCGGCGTCGCTGGGCTGGCCGATTTCACCGGCAAGTCGCCGGTCGAGCAGGCGCAGGCGCTGCGCGAGATCGAGGGCTCGGAGTTCTTCGAGCTCGTGCGCTCGACCGCTGTGGTCGAGATCTACAGCGACCCGCGCACGTGGGCGGCGTTCGGCTACGAGGGGCCGTCGTTCGACAAGGGCGGCTACATCGATCGCGGCTTCAACGACCTCGACTGGCTGCCCGACCCGGAGGCCCAGGCATGAGCGCGTTCGACCACAACGACGCCGACGTCGTCGCGATCGTCGGCTCAGGCGCCGGCGGCGGCACGCTGGCCGGCGAGCTGTGCAACAAGGGGGTCAAGGTCGTGCTGTTCGAGGCTGGCCCGCATCACCAGCCCGAGGACTTCTCCCAGGACGAGTGGGAGTCGTTCAGCCAGCTCGCCTGGCTCGATGAGCGCACGACGTCGGGCAACTGGCGGGTGGCCAAGGACTTCCCGAGCCTGCCCGCGTGGACGTGCAAGACGGTCGGCGGCACGACGGTGCACTGGGCCGGCTGCTCGCCGCGCTTCAAGGACTGGGAGTTCCGGATCCGCTCCGAGCACGGCGAGATGGACGGCGCCAGCCTGCTCGACTGGCCGATCGGGCTCGACGACATGGTCCCCTACTACGAGCGCGCCGAGCACAAGCTCGGGCTCACGCGCACGAACGGCAACCCGCCGCTGCCCGCCAACAACAACTTCAAGGTGATGGGCAACGGCGCCAAGCGCGCCGGCTACAAGGACGTGTCGACCGGCCGCATGGCGATCAATTCGGTGCCGCGCGACGGCCGCCCGGCGACGATCCAGGACGGCTTCAACTTCCAGGGCGACAAGCAGCGCGCGCACTGGTCGACGCTCACCACCGAGATCCCGCGCGCGGAGAAGACCGGCAACCTCGACCTGCGCGCCGAGTGCATGGTCATCCGCGTCGAGCATGACGACAGCGGCCGGGTCAGCGGCGTCCTGTACGTCGACGCCGACGGGCACCAGCAGTTCCAGCGCGCCCGCGCGGTCTGCGTGGCGGGCAACGCGATCGAGACGGCGCGGCTGCTGCTGATGTCCGACTCGGCGCAGTTCCCGGATGGGCTGGCGAACTCGAGCGGCCAGGTCGGCCGCAACTACATGCGCCACCTCACCGGCTCGGTCTACGCGATCTTCGACAAGCCGGTGCACATGCACCGCGGCGAGACGATGGCCGGGATCGTCACCGACGAGTCGGAGAACCAGCCGGACCGCGGCTTCGTCGGCGGCTACTACATGGAGCTGCTGTCGCTCGGCGTGCCGTTCCTCGCCGCGTTCCTGAACCCGGGGGCGTGGGGGCGCGACTTCGCCGAGGTCATGGAGCACTACGACCACATGGCCGGCATGTGGCTGGTCGGCGAGGACATGCCGCAGGAGTCCAACCGCGTCACGCTCAACCGCGACGTCAAGGACCAGAACGGGATGCCGGTGCCGAACGTGCACTTCGACGACCACGCCAACGACGTCGCGATGCGCGAGCACGCGTACAGCGCGGGCGAGTCGGTCTACAACGCGGTCGACGCGAAGCGCACGATGCGCGTCACGCCGTACCCGTCGACGCACAACCTCGGCACGTGCCGGATGAGCGCCAAGCCCGAGGACGGCGTGGTCAACGAGTTCGGCCGCGCGCACGACGTGCCGAACCTGTTCGTCTCGGACGGCAGCGTGTTCACCACCGGCGCGGCGGCGAACCCGACGCTCACGATCGTCACCCTGGCGATCCGCCAGGCCGACCACATCGCGGAGGAGATGAAGGCCGTCGCGCTCTAGTGCGCAGCCCGGTTACGGGCGCCACGGATGGCGCCCGTCGCGGTCAGACGGCCGGCGGATGGAGGCCGGGGCTATCTACCAATCTTGCGGGGTCTCGAACGCGCCGCCGTCGATGATCTCGATGCGGTAGCCGTCGGGATCCTGCACGAAGCAGATCGGGCCGAGCTCGGGCCGGTCGCCCGGATGGTAGGGCGGCCGCTCGGGCTCGATGCCCTGCTCGGCGAGCTGCGAGACGGTCGCGTGGATGTCGTCGACCGTGATCGCGATGTGGTTGTAGCCCTCGCCGAGGTCGTACGGCTCGGTGCGGCCCTCGTTGACGGTCAGCTCGAGCGTGTCGCCGTCGCCCGGCAGGCCCATGTAGATGTTGTAGGCCGTCTTGAACTGCAGCTTGCCGCGCTTCTCGAAGCCGAGCGCCTCGTAGAAGCGGATCGAGGCGTCGATGTCGACGACGCGGACGCAGGTGTGGATCTGCTTCATGCCGCGATCCTACGCCGCAGCGCCTCGAGGGTCTCCGGCCCGCTCCCGCGGTTGGGCATCGCGACTTCGAGCGGTCCGCTGTCGGCGATGATCGTGACCACGAGCTCGAACATGCGCTGGCGCTCATGGACGTCGGAGATCTCCGCGTAGGGGATCGCACGGATCACCCCCCGGAGCGTGGTCGAGCTCAGCGTGCCGAGGCGGTACAGCTCGAGCTGGTCGGCCGCCAGGACGAGCGCCATCGATGGTCCAGCTTCGGGGCGAGGCGATCGGAGAACCGACTCATGGGACTAGGAGATTCCCGGATGCCGCGATTCCACGCAGCGCGGACGATCACCGCATGTCCTCCCCCCTCCGCAGACTCCTCGTCGGCGCGGCCGCGCTGCTCGCCCTGGCGGTCGCCGCCCCGGCTGCGAGCGCCGACTCGATCGCCTACGTCAAGAGCGGCGACATCTACCTGTCGACGTCCGACGGCTCGCGCCAGTACCGCGTGACCAGCACGGGCGGCTACAGCGACGTGTCGCAGGCCGATGACGGCACGGTGATCGGCCTCTACGGCGTGCGCCTGCACCGCCTCAGCCGCAGCGGCCGCGTGCTCGCCGACTTCGACACGCCCGTCAGCGACACCCGCCCCGCTCCCGCCAAGACGTTCTACGGCCCGTACGACCCGGCGATCTCGCCCGACGGCAAGAAGGTCGCCTACACGTACTACTACATGACCCAGAGCCAGAGCCCGACGTGCTTCCCGCCCACGTGCGTGACCACGATCAACGAGGGCGGCACGGGCTACTCGTGGGCCGACCGCCAGACCGGCTGGGACGACCCGCAGCTCGGCAAGCACTCCGGCTGGCGCAATCCGTCGTGGGTCGACAACGACACCGTGATGATCAGCGACCCGACGCACGCCTTCAACTACGACGTGATCCTCGACACGATCAGCGACGGTGACAGCGGCAACCTCGTGCACGGCTGGTTCAGCGACACCGCCGGGAACAACCCGCACGTGGCCGGCGGCGACATCTCGCGCGACCGCAGCAAGCTCGCCTTCGTCACCGGCGGCGACGACGAGACGCTGACGCTCTACGGCGTGCCGACGTTCCCGGCAACGTTCAGGGACGGCGAGGCGCCCGTCAGCACCCGCCCGCTCATCTGCTACCGCTACAGCGGCCCGACCGGCGGCCACTTCTCGACGCCGACGTTCTCGCCCGACGGCGGGCGCGTCGCTTGGGCCGAGGCCGACGGCATCAAGGTCGTCAACGTCCCCGGCCTCGCCGGCGGCTGCACGACCACGGGCGCCTCGCCGAACGCGTCGATGCTGATCCCGGGCGGCACGCAGCCCGATTGGGGCCCGGCCGGCGTGCCGGCGGGCAGCGGCGCCAAGGGCGGCGGCGGCCTGGCCGTCAAGTCCGCCGACGCAAAGCTCAGCACGGCGCTCAAGAAGGGCTTCACGGTGCGCGTGCGCGTGCCGGGCGCCGGGCGCCTGAGCGCGACCGCGACGCGCAACGGGCGCAGGGTCGCGTCCGGATCCACGACCGTCCACGGCCACAACGCCGCCGTGAAGCTGCGCTTCAGCAAGCAGGCCAAGCGCTCGCTGAAGCGCGCCCAGAGCGTGACGGTGCGCCTCACCGTGAAGTTCAAGCCGCACGGCGGGAAGGCGAAGCGCGCCTCGGTGTCGCTGACGCTCAACCGCTGAGCCGGGGAGAGAGCACGACGCGCCGGGCGGGTGGAATAACCCCCGCCCGGCGGCGTCGTCTTAGTCAGATGACCGTCACCGAGAATCCGCTCCGGCTCGAGCCGGTCACCAGCGATCCGTTCATCGCGGCGCTCGAACCGACACGAACTGCGCCAGCCCGGCCAGGCGCCGATCGATCGCCGTCAGCCCCCGCTCCTCCAGCGCCGCCGTCAGAGCGCTGGAGCCAAAGATCCGCGTCCCGCTGAGCGGGCGCACGATCGCGTCGACCGCGCTCGCGGGGACCGGCCCGCGGCATCGCCTGCTCGTCGCGCCGCCCCGCCATCAGCAGCGGCGCGAACAGCGGCCGCGACAGCCGCTCGTAGATGCGCGGCACCACCGCCGAGATCATCGCCTGCGGCCCGATCCCTGACCGCGTCGGGTCGTCGTCGCCGAGGACGTCGGCATAGTGGCGTGACAGACCCATCAACAGGGAAGTATTTTCGACGCATGAGCTTCCGCGGCGGTATCGATCTCGGCGGCACGAAGATCCAGGTAGTGGTGGTCGACGACGACAACGAGGTCGCCGGCCAGTCGCGCCGCCCGACCCCGACCACCGGCGGCCCCTCCGTCGTCGCGGACGAGATCGCCGCCGCCCTGCGCGAGGCCGCCGAGAGCGCGGACGTCGAGACGTCGGCGCTGTCCGGCGTCGGCGTCGGCTCCCCCGGCAAGGTCGACGACGCGGCCGGGACGGTCACGGGTGCCAAGAACCTGCCCGACTGGGGCGGCAGCTTCGACCTGCGCAGCGCGCTCGAGGAGGCGTGCGGAGCGCCGGTGGCGCTCGGCAACGACGTCCAGGTCGCGACCGACGCCGAGTTCGAGCTCGGCTCCGGGCGCCAGTACCGGTCGGTGCTCGGCGTGTTCTGGGGCACCGGGGTCGGCGGCGGCATCGTGCTCGACGGCAAGCCGTGGATCGGCCGCGACGCCGCCGGCGAGATCGGTCACGTCGTCGTGAAGATCGGCGGCGCAGAGTGCCCGTGCGGGCGCCAGGGCTGCATGGAGGCCTACGCCGGCCGCTATGCGATGGAGCTGCGCGCGCGCCGCGAGGTGGAGCGCGGCGAGAAGACCGTCCTCTTCAAGATCATGGAAGAGCGCGGCCGTACACGGCTCACGAGCGGTGTCTGGTCGCGCGCGCTCGATCGCGGCGACGCGCTCGCCGAGCGCCTGATCGAGCGGGCGATCCGCGCGCTCGGCGCCGGCGTGGCATCGACCCAGAACGTGCTCGACATCGAGGCGATCATCATCGGCGGCGGCCTCGGCCTGCGGCTCGGCGAGCCGTACGTGGCGCGCATCCGCGAGGCGATGGAGCCGCACCTGTTCGCCAACGAGCGCCCCCCGGCCGTCGAGCTCGCCGCGCTCGGAGACCTCGGCGGCGCGATCGGCGCGGCGCTGCTCGCGCGCAACGTCGTGCGCGCCTAAGCGCGGAACGAACGGCGGGGGTCCTCGCCCACTCAGCCGCAGTGGACGTTCGCCGGCGGTAGCGTCCGCGCGCGGTTTCAGGAAGCGCGACGTGGACGAGATCAGCCGCCGCATCGCCGAGACCGCGCCGAAGGTCGACGCGGTGCTCGACGGCATCCGGGCCCGCTCTCCCCAGGCCAAGGTCCTCGTCGTCAACTACTCGGCGATCCTGCCGCAGACCGGCGACGGCTGCTGGCCGCAGATGCCGATCGCGCGCGCCGACGTGCCGTACATGCGCGCCAAGCAGGAGGAGCTGAACGCGATGCTCGCCGACCAGGCGGCCGCCAACGGGGCGCAGGTCGTCGACGTCTACGCGGCCAGCGTCGGGCACGACGCCTGCGC
Organism: uncultured Solirubrobacteraceae bacterium; assembly: GCA_963803335.1. GTDB lineage: Bacteria > Actinomycetota > Thermoleophilia > Solirubrobacterales > Solirubrobacteraceae > DASSUW01. The sequence continues at coordinate 57,966 of CAWDME010000004.1, forward strand.
GCTGCCCGGCGTGCGCTGGGTCGAGCCCGTGGTGCCGGTCAACGCAGCCGCCCCGCTGCACCCCAACCTGCTCGGGATGCAGGCGATGTCGACGATGGTGATCGCCGCCGCCCGTTTGTGACGGCAGAGGCGTGGGGACACCGCCAGACATGTCCCCACGTCGCATTGCCCCCTTGCTCGTCGTCCTCGCCGCCGGCCTCTGCGCGCCCGCGGCCCTCGCCAAGCCCTCCGCTCCCGGCGCCCCCGGCGCCAAGCACGCGTGGGCGCCGGCCGACAAGCACGGCTTCGGGACGGCGCGTGGGCTGCGCAGCAACGTGTGGTTCACGCTGCGCAAGGCCGAGCTGAGCGAGGTCTACTACCCCGACCTCGGGACCCCGAGCCTGCGCTCGCTCGAGTTCGTGGTGAGCGACGGCAGCCGCGTCGACCGCGAGACCGGGCCGGGCGTCCGCTCGCACGTGCGGCCGCTCGGCGGGCTGACCTATCTGCAGACGACGCGCACGTCGCGCTGGGTGCTCAAGAAGACGTGGATCGCCGATCCGCGGCGACCGACCGTCCTCACGCGCGTGGAGTTCACGTCGCTGACCGGGAAGCCGCTGCGCGTGTTCGTGCTCGTCGACCCGGCGCCGGGCGACGACGGCAACGACGATACCGGCGCGAGCCTGCCCAACGAGCTCGTGGCGAACGACGACACGGCGGCATCGGCAGTGGCGGCGAAGCCGCGGCTGCGGCAGACGACGAGCGGCTACGCGGGCACGGCCAGCGACCCGTGGACCGACCTGCAGGGCGACGGCGACCTCGACGCGACGTACGACGCGACAACCGCCGGCAACGTCGTGCAGGCCGCGCGCACGCCACTGACCGGCCGCGGCCGGCACCGGACGATGACGCTGGCGATCGGCTTCGGCGCGAACGCGCAGCAGGCGCGCGCCCGTGAGGCCGGCTCGCTGGGGCGGCCGTTCACGCGGACGGCGGTGCGCTACCTGACGCCGTGGGTCTCGTACCTCGCGCACCTCAAGAAGCCGCCGAAGTTCGTGCGCCGCGACCGGCAGCTGCTCAAGCTCTACGACCAGTCGCTGCTCGTGCTCGCGGCGTCGGAGGACAAGCGGCATCGGGGCGCCTCGGTCGCCTCGCCGACGATGCCGTGGGTGTGGGGCACGCTGACGCTCGAGAAGACCGAGTCGTCCGGCCCGTACCACCTCGTGTGGCCGCGCGACCTCTACCACGTGGCGACGGCGCAGAAGGTCGCGGGTGACGGCGCGGCCGCGAACCGGCTCCTGAGCTTCATCTGGAGCGTGCAGAAGCCGGACGGGTCGTTCTGGCAGAACACTGAGGTCGACGGGACAAAGCACTGGACGAGCGAGCAGCTCGACGAGACGGCGCTGCCGATCGTGCTCTCCTGGTGGCTGGGCCGTCGCGGCGCGACCGACTGGACGCACGTGCGTGCGGCCGCCGACTACATCGTCGCCAACGGCCCTGACAGCGAGCAGGAGCGCTGGGAGAACCAGAGCGGCTGGTCGCCGAACACGATCGCGGCCGAGATCGCCGGCCTGATCTGCGCGGCGGACATCGCGAATCGCAACGGCGACACCGCGCGGGCGGCGCAGTACCGGTCGACGGCGGACACGTTCCAGCAGATGGTGCAGACCTGGACCGCGACCACCAACGGCCCGTACAGCCCGAGCCCGTACTACCTGCGCCTGAGCAAGGACGGCAACCCGAACGACGGCTCGACCTACGACGTCGGCGACAACCACGTCGACCCGGTCGACGAGCGCCAGGTCGTGGACCAGAGCTTCCTCGGCCTCGTCCTGTTCGGCGCCAAGCCGTTCAACGATCCGGTGATCCGCAACTCGCTCACCGTCGGCGACAAGGTGCTGCGGGTGCAGACGCCGAACGGGCCTGTCTGGCACCGCTTCACGTTCGACGGCTACGGCGAGACGGCCACGGGCGCGGACTGGGACATCTTCCCGACCAAGGGCAACCAGACGTTCGGGCGCGTGTGGCCGATCCTCACCGGCGAGCGCGGCGAGTACGCGCTGCTCGCCGGCCACAGCGCCAAGCCGTACCTGCGCACGATCGCGCGCACGGCGAACGACGGCCTGATGCTGCCCGAGCAGGTGTGGGACGGCCGGCCGCCGACGAGCGAGCCGGAGGGCGAGGGCACCCGCTCGGCGACCCCGCTGGCGTGGACGCACGGGCAGTTCGTCCGGCTCGTGTGGTCGATCGCGCGCGGCAAGCCGGTCGAGCGGCCGTCGATCGTCGCGAAGCGCTACGCGGGCGGCTGAGCCGTGCCCTAGGCTCGGCCGCGTGACGGCCACGGTCACGGCGCTGGCGATCGCCCCGGTCAAGGGGTTGCGGGTCGCCGCCCTCGATGAGGTCGAGATCGGCCCGGCGGGAGCTGTGGGCGACCGGGCGTTCCTCGTCGTGGATGCCGACAACGCGCTTGTGCTGACCACGCGGACGCCCGCGCTGCTCCAAGTGGCCGCCCGCCGGGACGGCGATTTGCTGCACCTGACGTTTCCCGACGGTCGTGCCGTGGCCGCCGTGCCCGAGCCGGGCGAGCGGGCCGAGACCGCGAACTACGAGGGCCGCCGCATCCCCGGGCGGCTGGTCGAGGGCGAGCTCGCCGATGCGCTCTCTGAGCATCTGCAGCGCCCCGTTCGGCTGCTGGCGCGCGACACGGCGGAGCGCGGCGCCGACGACGCGCCGGTCACGCTGATGTCACAGGCGTCGCTCGAGGCGCTCGCCCCGGTACTGGACGGCGCGGTGCCCGATCCCCGCCGCTTCCGCATGACGATCACCATCGAAGGCGTCGAGGCATGGGAGGAACACGGGTGGAACGGCCGCGAGCTCACCGTCGGGAGAGCCGTCCTGCGCGTCACGGAGCCGGTGCCGCGTTGCGTCGTGACAACGCGCGATCCCGAGCGCGGCCGGCGCGACGTGCCGACGCTGAAGGCCCTTGCCGATCTGCGCGGCAAGGATGACGTGACGTTCGGCGTCTGGTGCGAGGTCGTCGCCTCCGGACGCGTGCGGGTCGGGGACACCGTCGACCCGGGGGTGTGAGCCACCTGTCCGACACGTACCATCTCGCGCCATGAAGCTCGCTCTCACGACCCTCGCCGCCGTGACGCTGTTCGCCGGCGTGCTGGGGGCCACATCGGCGGTCGCCTCGCGCAAGCCGAAGGCGACCGAGCGCGCGGCGATCGCGCAGGCGATGCAGGTGCCGCGGCGGTGCGTGAAGATCCGCGTCGCGACCGTGCGCAAGGGATGGGCCTCGCTGCATCTGCGCGTCCCGCTCTCGAAGTCGTGCCAGCGCTACGCGGCCGACGGCATCGTCGTCCTGCGGCGCCGCGACGACGTCTGGCACGACCGCTGGGCGGGCTCGTCGTGGTCGTGCCCGATCAAGGGCGTGCCCGAGGCGGTGCGCAAGGACCTCAAGATCGGCTGCCCCGAGGGCGGGCCCTAGAGGCCGTCGAGCAGGTCGCGCAGCGTCGCGGTGTACGCGTCGAGCGCTGCGCGACCCTGGTGGGTGAGTGCCACCGAGGTTCGCGAGGCAGGCCCGTTGCCGCTCTTCTCGGTGACCAGGTAGCCGGCATCCTCGAGCTTGCGCAGATGCGTGATCAGGTTGCCGGGCGTCAGCTCGATCATGTTCTGCAGGCGCATGAAGGACAGCGCGTCGCCGTCCGGCAGCGCCGCCAAGGTCGCGACGATGCGCAGCCGGGCAGGGACGTGGATCAGCGGGTCGAGCACGTCGACGTCATGCCCTCGCGGGCGCTCGGCGCAGCCACACTTGGGCGGCGGCGTACCCGAGGACAACGGCGCACAGGCCAACCCCGTCGCACAGCCATACGCCGACCGGCCCCGCGAAGGCGCCCCCGGCCCCGACGAGGATGACCGCGATCGCCCCGCCGAACCCCAGCCAGTCCTCCCGCGCCGCCTGCATGGCGGCCCCGGCGGTCCCGAGCACGATCAGCTGCGCTGTCAGGGGGTAGGTCCCGTAGACGATCGCATCGCTCGCGCCGTCGTGCTTGAGCACGCCCTGGAACACGGACACGGCGACCAGGGCCGCCACGATGGTCGCGCCGTACGCGCGCTCCTGGCGGACCGAGCGTCCGGTGAGACCCGCCGTCGCCCGTCGCCGGAACGTGACCACCACGGCGATCCAGCAGGCCAGGATGGCGTACATCACCAGCAGCCCCGTCACGGTCGGGCCGGTGTACGGGTGCTGGCCGCGGACGGACAGCCACACCGCCCCGAGCGCCACCAGGGCGACCGCCGCACCGAGGGCCGACAACCAGGGCGCGCTGAGGTCGAGCTGCCGCTCCGCCTCCCGCTTCGTCTGCTCCAGCAGCCGCGCCGCATCGCGGGGATCCAGTCCATCGCCGCCGTTCATGTCGAGCTCCCTCGAAGTAGACTTTGCGCCACAAACGTTACTATGTTTTGTGGCGCAAAGTCAAGCCCTACAGCGCGGCGCCTTTGGTCTGGTTGCAGGGGGCGCAAAGGATCTGCAGGTTGGCCGCCGTGTTCGCGCCGCCCAGCGCGAGCGGGATGACGTGGTCGTACTGCAGCTCGAAGGCCGAGCCGCATTCGACGCAGCGGCCGCCGTCGCGATCGAAGACCGCGCGCCGGACCTCGCGCGGGATCGGCTCGCGGCGGGGCGCGGCGCGCTCGCCGGCCAGCGCCGCATGGGCGCGCTCGAGCGTGCGCTGCGCGCGCCGCTGGCGATCGCGCACGAGGGCGACGACGTCGGCGCTCGTGAGGCCGTCGTCTTCCCACCAGACGCGGTCCTCGAACGCCCAGTAGGTGCGGCCGTCGCGCTCGAGCAGCGCGACCGGCCGGGCGGCCTGCTCGCGCGGCCGAACCGACGCGACGACCTCGCCGCCGAGCACGAACACGGAGCGCAGCAGGCGGCGCTCGATCCAGCCGTTCTTGACCTCCCGCAGCATCCGGCCGGACGCTAGAGGCGGCGCTGGACGCATCGCAAGACGGCTTGCATGATCATCCGGGGCGTGAGCGAGATCCCGACGCCCAGCGACGCCGTCGCCGCCATGAACATCCACGCGCCGAGCGAGCGCAACCGCAAGCTCGCCGGCGTCCTGGCGGCGGCCAACGCGAGCACGCAGCTGAAGGCGCGCTGGCACGCCGCGCAGGTCACCGCGGACCGGCTCGGCATGAGCGATCACTCGTGGGTCCACCTGCAGATCGTGCTCAACAGCGCGCTGCGGCTGTTCCGGCTGCTGCGGCGCCGCAACGTGAAGTCCTCGATCGAGACCGACTACGCGATGGGCGCGGACGACGCCGAGGTGGTGATCGCGCTCGGCTGCCTGCTGCACGACATCGGCATGTCGATCCACCGCGCCGACCACGAGGCGTTCAGCCTCTTCCTGGCCGCCGACCACATGGACACGCTGCTGGCCGGGGTGTACGAGGAGCCGGAGCGGACGATCATCGCCTCCGAGGCGATGCACGCGATCATCGGCCACCGCGGCGGCGGCCGGCCGTACACGCTCGAGGCCGGCGTCGTCCGCGTGGCCGACGCGCTCGACATGGAGCACGGCCGCTCGCGCGTGGCGATGGAGACGCAGCTGCCGAACATCCACTCGCTGTCCGCGGCGGCGATCGACGAGGTCCGGATCATCCCCGGCGAGGAGCGGACGATCCGCGTCGAGATCGCCATGAACAACTCGGCCGGCGTGTTCCAGGTCGACGAGCTGCTTGCCACCAAGCTGCGCGGCTCCGGCCTCGAAAAGCACATCGAGGTGATCGCGCGGATCGACGCCGAGCACGAGAAGCGACTGCTCGAGGTGTACAGGATCTAGTCTGAGCAAATGGCCCTTCAACCGTCAGCGTCCTACAGCTTCACGATGCGTCTGCACCTGCCCCAGCAGGGCGACGCGTTCGCGCGCGTGGCCGATGCGATCGCCGCCGCGAATGCGATGCTCGGCGCGATCGACCTCGTGCGGGTGGAACGCGACACCGTCGTGCGCGACGTGACGGTCGCCTGCGGGGACTCCGAGCACGCAGAGGCCGTCGTCCGCACGGTCCGCGACCTCGACGGCGTGAACGTCGACAGCGTCTCGGACCGCACGTTCCTCATGCACAAAGGCGGCAAGATCGAGGTCAAGGCCAAGCTGCCGCTGAAGACGCGCGACGACCTCTCGATGGCCTACACGCCGGGTGTCGCCCGCGTGTCGATGGCGATCTACGAGGATCCCGCGAAGGGCTGGGCCCTGACGATCCGCGGCAACACCGTCGCGGTCGTGTCCGACGGCACGGCGGTACTCGGTCTCGGCGACATCGGGCCGGTCGCGGCGATGCCGGTGATGGAGGGCAAGGCACTGCTGTTCAAGGAGTTCGCGGGCGTGGACGCCTTCCCGCTGTGCATCGATACCAAGGACGTCGACGAGATCGTGGCGTTCGTAAAGGCGGTCGCGCCGACGTTCGGCGGCATCAACCTCGAGGACATCTCGGCGCCGCGCTGCTTCGAGATCGAGCGGCGCCTGCGTCGCGAGCTCGACATCCCGGTCTTCCACGACGACCAGCACGGGACCGCGATCGTGGTTCTGGCGGCGCTGCTGAACGCGCTGCGGATCGTCGGCAAGCGCGCCGAGGACGTGCGCGTGGTGGTCGTGGGCGCCGGCGCCGCCGGCGTCGCCTGCACCGAGATCCTGCTCGCGCAGGGCGTCGGCGACGTGATCATCTGCGGGCGTAAGGGCGCGCTGCACGCCGCGCGCGACGACCTCGACCCCGACCGCGCCGAGCTCGCGAAGCGGACGAACAGGACCGACATGCGCGGGATGGCCGACGACGTGCTCGTCGGCGCCGACGTGCTGCTCGGCCTGTCCGGCCCCGGGGCCGTGACCGCTGCGGCGATCCGCACGATGGCGCCGGACCCGATCGTGTTCGCGATGGCGAACCCGGTGCCCGAGGTGCAGCCGGAGGACGTGCGCGGCGACGTCGCGATCATGGCGACGGGCCGCTCGGACTACCCGAACCAGATCAACAACGTGCTCGCGTTCCCGGGCGTGTTCAAAGGCGCCCTCGAGGTCCGCGCCAAGACGATCAACGAGGAGATGAAGCTCGCCGCGGCGCAGGCGATCGCGCGCGTCATCCCTACCGAGGAGCTCCACGCCGACTACATCATCCCGAGCGTGTTCAACCGCCGCGTCGCCGAAACCGTGGCCGAGGCCGTCGCCAACGCCGCGGTGGCGAGCGGCGTCGCGCGGCGCAAGCGCGGGGCGACCGGCGAGCCGACCACGCCATTGGAGGCGCTGCGATGACCGACCGCCTGCACTTCACGGACTCCGACGAGGCGAACCAGCTGCTGGCGCGGGACCCGATGGCGCTGCTGATCGGCTTCGCGCTCGACCAGCAGGTCACCGTGCAGAAGGCGTTCTCCGGGCCATTGGCGCTCCGCGAGCGGCTCGGGACGCTCGACGCGGCCACGATCGCCGGCGCCGACCTCGAGCCGATCTTCCGCGAGCGGCCGGCCATCCACCGCTTCCCGGGCGCGATGGCGACCCGCGTGCGCGACCTCGCCGCGCACATCGCCCGCGAATACGACGGCGACGCCGGCCGGGTGTGGGGCGACGCGACCACGCCCGCGGACCTGCGCGCGCGCCTGCACGCGCTGCCCGGCTACGGCGACATGAAGGTCGACTCGCTGGCCGCCGTGCTCGCGCGCCGCTTCGGCGTCGCGGCCGCGGAGCCGCTGGTGCCGGCGCATCCGACCCTGGGCGACGTCGACTCCCCGGCGGCGCTGGCGGAGTACCAAGCCGGCAAGCGCGCGCACAAAGCCGCGCTGCGGGCCGCGAAGGCCGGGGCGGGCTGAGCCAACTGCGGCATTAGGGAGTGGGTCCCCCGCGGGGCCGGGGCGTCAGTCGAACACGTCGACCCACTCGAGCACGCGCGCGGTCTCGCCGAGGTGGACCGGCACGCTGCGGGTGCGGCGGCGCAGGCTCGGGCGGTGCAGCAGCGCCGTGCGCACGACGGCCTCGATCGTGTCCAGCGTCGCCCGGTCGGGGCGCTCGGAGACGCGGATCGCCAGGCCGGTGGAAACGAGGTGGACGGCGGTGTCGAACATTGCGGTGGGGCCGGGCACCCGCACCTCGACGTCGAGGCCGTGCGTGCGGAGCGCCGCCGCCACATCGTCGGCGAACCGGGCGTCGCCGCCTGCTGAGTTGTCGACGATCACCTGCATGCACCTGTGAGGATGACGCGCATGTGGCGCTGCCCGGTCTGCGGCCAGACGTTCGTGACGCGCAACATGCCGCACTCGTGCCAGGTTGTCGCGGTCGACGACCACTTCCAGGGGCGCCCGCCCGCGCTCCGGGAGGCGTTCGACGCATTCGTCGCCGCCGCCCGCGAGAACGGGCCGGTCACGATCAACGCCACGAAGTCGCGGATCACGTTGCAGGTGCGGATGCGCTTCGCGGCCGTCGAGCCGCGCCGCGATCACCTCAAGGCGCACCTCGTCCTCAAGCGGCGGATCGAGCACCCCCGGCTCGCCGTCGAGCACCTCGAACCCGACTACTACCTGCACCGGTTCAGGCTCGCCGGCGCGGCCGACGTCGACCCCGAGCTCACCGCCTGGTTGGCCGAGGCCTACCGAGTCGGCGCTCAGCTCAGCCGATCGCCTCCGCCAGCAGCTTTACCTGCTGCGGATCCGCCGACGCCGGGAACGCGATGACCTCGTCGCACCCGGTCGCCTCGAAGGCGGCGACGTACTCGCGCACCTGTTCCGCACTTGTGGCGGCAGCCGCGACGATCTGCTCGGCGTACCCGGCGGCGAACGCGTAGTAGGCGCCAAGCGAGGCGCGCGCCTGCTCCTCCGCCCGCGCGCCGAGCGAGAAGTAGAGCAGCGCCATCGTGCGCGGCTCGCCGTCGCGGCCCGCCTCGCGCCACGCCGCGCGCGCCCGCTCACGGCCTTTCGCGAAGTTCTCGGGCCCGCCGCCGCCGCTCGTCCAGCCGTCGCCGTGCTTCGCCGCCCGCCGGAACGCGGCGTCCGACTGGCCGCCGATCAGCAGCCCCGGCCGCACCGGCGCCGGGCCGACGTCGCTGCCGCCGTCCCAGAACCGGCGCAGGTCCTCGAGCTGCTGGTCGAACAACCGGCCGCGGCGCGAGAAGTCGACGCCGCTGACCTCGTAGTCGTCTGCCCGGCCGCCCGGGGCCAGCCCGAGCACCAGCCGGCCGCCCGACATATCGTCGATCGTCGCCGCCTGCTTTGCGAACAGCGCCGTGCTGCTGCGCAGCGGCGCGATCAGGATGTCTGTCACCAGGCGGACCCGCTCGGTGACGGCAGCCGCCGCGGCGAGCACGGTCAGCGACTCGTAGTTGCCGTAGGCGATCCGGTCGATGGTGCCGAGCGACGCGAAGCCCGCAGCCTCGGCCTCGCGCGCCCAGTCGACGATGCCGGCCTTGTCCACGCCGGGCACCGTGTTCGGCAGTCCGATCCCAATGTCCATGTTGAGCACTTGATACTCGCTTGCCATCCCGGACGTCGCCCGCGTAGGGTTGGTCGCCGAGAGCCAACGAAGGGGAGGGAACTGAATGAGCACGGACGTTGCTGCACGGAGACGCGGCGGGCGCTTCCACACGCGATTGATGGCCGCACTGGCCGCCGCACTGCTTGTCGCAGCGCTCGTGCCACTGGTGGGAGCGCAGGCGACCAGCCGACATCACCACGGCTGGGGCTACGACCACCACCCCAGCGGTGACAGCAAGCTCCTGTTCTTCACGTCCGACGGCATGCGCCAGGACCAGATCGAGAAGTTCGCCGATCAGGGCCTGCTCCCCGGCTTCCGCGGCATGCTCCGGCACGGCGCGTTCGCGTCTCATCACGGCCTCCTGACCCAGGCGCCGCCGAACACCGGCGCCGGCTGGTTCACCCTCGCGACCGGCGCGTGGCCGGGCATCCACGGCTCGACCAACAACACCTTCCACATCAACGGATCGAACTTCGCCAACTCCCAGGCCGCCTTCCCGGGCACGGGATCGATCCTGCAGGCCGAGTCGCTCGCCCAGTCGGCCGAGCGCGGTGGCAAGAAGGTCGCCCAGATCGAGTGGGCCGGCGGGCGCAGCGCCTCGATCCAGGGCCCGACGCTCGACTTCCGGAGCTTCTTCTCCGGCCGTGGCGTGGTGACCAACTACACCTCGCAGACCGACATCCCGGCCAACATCACGGCCTTCGGGGTCCAGTACGACAAGCAGGATCCCGCTCCGGCCACCGGCTGGACCGGCGTGCCCAACTCCTTCAGCCCAGCCAAGGAGATGCACATGCGGGTGCTGGACGGGGCCACCGACAAGTACGGCCTCAACGCCTACATCTACGACAGCAAGAACGATCACCGGACAAACTACGACCGCGTCTTCTTCACGCGCACCAAGAGCGGCGCCGACAAGGTGGCCGACCTCAAGGAAGGCCAGCTCGCCGACGTCAAGGTGAAGATCGTCGGCGGCACGCTCGAGGGTCACACCGCCGCCATGCTGATCAAGGTCGAGCGGCTGGCGAGCGACCTGTCACAGGTCCGCCTCTTCCACACGTCGGTGACGCGCGCGACCGCGACGTGGCCGACGTGGCCCGGTTCCCCCGGCTTCACCGGCAGCTTCGAGGACTTCGTGGCCGACAAGTTCCCGTCCTCGCAGGCTGGCGACTTCGCGGTGCTCGAGTCCGGGATCGTGAGCGAGGAGACCTACATCGACCAGCAGCAGTACTGGGAGACCCTGTACCAGCCGCTGATCAAGTACATCCTCGACACCTACAAGCCGGACCTCGCGATGATCGGCTATCCGGGCACCGACGAGATCCAGCACCAGTTCCTTGGGCTCGTCACCAAGAAGCTGCCGAACGGTGCGAACAACCCTGCCTACGATGACATCGAGGTCAACGGCACGCCGGACCACCGCGTCAAGCAGCGGGAGGCGTTCATCCGTGACGCTTACGAGGGTTCCGACGCGACGATGCGGCTCGCGCAGCAGCACATGCACACGAGCAACCTGAACACGTTCGTGTCATCCGACCACGGCTTCGCGCCGCAGTTCGCGGCGATCGACGCCAGCAAGCCGCTCGTCGACCTCGGGCTGCTCTCAACCGTGCAGACTCGTAACTGCGCCCTCAACACCGACCCGACCCGTGGACCGGTCGAGACGGTTGGCAAGGCGAAGGCCTGCTGGGCGGGCGGCACGCTGCAGGTGTACCTGAACCTGGCGGGCCGCGACCCGGTGAACGCGGCGTTCAAGCAGGTCGCCGCTGCCGACGCGGACGCCACGGTGGCCGCGATCCGGGCGGCGTTCCAGAACCTCAAGGACCCCAACGACTGGACCGGCGACGGGAATCCCGAGAACTGGAAGGTGATCGACCGGACCTTCACCAAGGCCGAGGCGCGCTACATCCCGAACGGCGCCCACAGCACCGCGGACATGGCGCACCCGACCAGGACCGGCGACCTCGTCGTGTTCTCGTTCCCGCCGTACCAGTTCGATGCCGAGACGCCGGGCACGCTGATCGCACGCTCGCAGTTCTTCGGCCAGCACGGCTACGTTCCGGACGTGCAGGAGCTCAAGAGCAACACGAACATGCGGGCGACGTTCCTGGCCGACGGCCCGGACATCAAGGACGGCAAGGTCCGCGGCGTGCGCAGCATCGACCTCGCTCCGACGGGTGCGTACCTGCTGGGCGTCCCGGCGCCGCAGCAGAGCGAGGGTGTCGTGCGGCGTGACGCGCTCCGGCACAAGCCGAAGGCGCTGTCGATCGTCGGGCTGAACGACTTCCACGGTCAGCTCACCTCGACTACGCGCACCTACGACAACGGCATCGCGGCCTCGGTCGGCGGCGCCTCACAGCTCGCGACGATGTTCGATGAGGAGGCGGCGCAGCTGCCGGGTCGGACGCTACTGCTGTCCGGCGGCGACAACGTCGGTGCTTCGCCGCCGAACTCGGCGCTGCTGCAGGACACGCCCACGATCGACGTGGAGAACGCGTGGGGGCTGGACGCGACCGCGTTCGGCAACCACGAGTTCGACTACGGGCTCGACCGCGTCCGCCAGCACGAGGCGCGGGCGAACTTCCCGTTCCTGTCGGCGAACATCGTCGACGCGACCACGGGCGACTACCCCGACCTCGTCAAGCCGTCCACGGTGTTCCGTGTCGGTGGCGAGCGCGTCGGGGTGATCGGCGCGACCGTCCAGAACACGCCGGAGCTGGTGGCCGCCGGCAACACCGCCGGCCTGTCGTTCCTCAACGAGGCGCAGAGCATCAAGCAGGAGTCGATGCGGCTCCGCCAGCGCGGCGTGAGGATCCAGATCGTGGTGATCCACAACGGCCCGAACCCGGGCTCGAACACGGTCGGGCTGACGCCCGGCGTGCCGTGGGAAGGACCGATCAACGACATCGTCGATCAGCTCCAGGACACGACGATCGACCTGGTGATCGCCGGCCACACCCACAACATCGCCAACTACGTCCGCGGCCGCATCCCGATCGTCGAGGGCGTGAACGCGGGCGGCAGCTACACGGTCGGGCAGCTGCTGCTGCGGCACGGCGACGTGCGCTGGACCGGCGCGACGACACGCATCTCGAAGGACCTCGGCGTCGCGCAGCGGGCTGACGTGCAGGCGATCGTCAAGAACGCCGACGACGTCACCGCCCCGCTGCGCAACGCGCAGATCGGGACGCGCAGCTTCGACATCAAGCGCGACCCGAACCGCCTCACCGAGTCGGCGATGGGCAACATGGTCGCCGACGCGATGCGCCTGAAGTACCCCGAGGCCGATGCGGCGATCACGAACTCGGGCGGCCTGCGTGCCGACATCCCGTCGACGCCGCAGGACCCCCCGGCGCCGATCGTGAGCTACGGCCAGGTGTTCGCCGTGCTGCCGTTCGGCAACGCGACGGTCATCGAGACGCTCACCGGCGCCCAGTTCAAGCAGGCGCTGCAGAACGGGTTCAAGCCGCCGTGCGGCGACACGGTCGGCGGCACCGGCCGCACGCCGCAGGTGTCCGGCCTGCAGATCCGGTTCCACTGCAACGGCCTGGTGCCGGTGATCGATGAGCTCGACAAGGTCGGCGCCGGCGGCGCGCTGACACCGGTCGGGGACACGGACACCATCCGCTTCGTCACCAACGACTTCATGTACACGGGTGGCGACGGCTACACGGCGTTCGCGCAAGGCACGAGCGTCAAGCAGACGGGCGACCTGCTGCTCGACGTGGTGATCGACTACATCGGCAAGCACTCGCCGGTGGCGCCGGTGACGGAAGGCCGCTGGCTGAAGACCGGCTGACGGTTCATCGGGTGGTCGGCACGCGATTGAGCGTGTCGACCACCCGGAACACGTCGCCGCGGGCGTAGAAGTCGACGGCGATCAGGTTCGGGAAGTGCCCGCGGACCCGCTGGCACTTGCGCGCACGCGCGAGCAGCGGGTCGTAGGCATTCACGCGCGCCGCGTTCGAGGGCAGCGGCACCGGATCGGTCGTGATCCAGTGGTTGATGAGCAACAGCGGCGCGTCCGCGGGGCCGCGGTTCTCCCGGCACGTCGCGGCGAAGTTCGCCGGGTCGGTCAGCTGCTGGACGCGGGAGAACGAGAACGGCGTCTCCTGCGTCGCGTGCTTGTAGGCCAGGTGGTACCAGCCCACCCGCCCCGCGCCCGCGTGGTTCTCGGCCAGGAACACGAGCCGCTGGCCGGAGTCGATCATCTCGCGCAGCGTCGGCCAGCGGCCGTCGACCGGCCCGCGGTAGACGAACCGGTCGAGCTTGGCATCCGCGACGGCGCCGACGAAGTCCTCCGGCGTCACGTAGTCCTGGTTGATGACGACCACGACCTCGCCGGGGTTGGCCACCAGGAACCGGTACAGCTCGTCGAGCACCGGCTCCAGCGGCGTCCCGCCGAGCTCGCAGAACGAGTGGCACAGGTACATCCCGCGCTCGCCGTGGCCGGCGAAGCCGACCCGGTCGCGGATGCGCAGTGCGGCGTCGACCTGCTCCTGGCTCACGCCGTCCTGCTTGATCGACCGGTTGTCGAGCTCCGTCCGCAACCGGCCGTTGGACAGCCGGTCGGCGTAGTGGGTGTCGATCAACAGCCCGCGCACGCCGGCCCGGAGCTGGTCGGGGATCGGGTGGTCCTGCTGCGTCGAGAACCAGCCGGGCAGCGGCGCCGACATCGAGTTGTGGGTGGCGGCGAGCGCGACGTGATCGAGCGAGCGATCGCACAGCTCCACATGGCCGTTGCACGGCCCGGCGGCCGGCGCGGCCGTCGAGACCCCGCCGGTGCCCACGAACGCGCCGATCCCGATCACGAGCAGCGCGACCGGGATCGCGACGGCGATCAGCCGGCGCGGCGACCGCCCGCGCGGGTGTGACTCGGCTTCCACGGGCGGCTTGTAGATCACCCGCAGGATCGCGGTCAGCCCCGCGTAGACGAGGTACACGCCGGCCGCCGTGATGAGGAGCTCGACGACCGCGTCGCGCGCCACGATCACCACGATCCCGACGAGGACGAGGAGCGCGCCGCGCAGCACGCGCCCGCCCGTGCCCTGCGGCTCGGCCGCGACCCAGGAGGCGGCCCGGGCGAGCGGCTCGCGGATGTCGACCGGCCGGATCAGCGACGCCGCCGCCGCGGCCACGACGGCGCCGCACCCGGCGAGGATCCACCCGGCGGTGCGCAGGTCGCCGAGGTAGGCATCCCAGATCCCAGCCACCGCGTCCTGCTCGTCGGCGCCGTCGACGCTCCCGATCGCCGCCGAGCGCGCGAGGTTGAGGAGCACGACCAGCAGCACCCCGGCGACCGCGGCGCCGATCCCGAGCTCGACGACGGTGCGCCGCCGATCCCCCGCGAGGGCCAGCGCGCCGGCGATGAGCGCGACCGTCAGCAGCGGCAGCACGATCGCGAGGATCTTCAGTGCCCGCACGAGCCCGGCCACCGCGCCGTCGAGCTGCCCGAGGTCGCGCTGCAGGAGCACGACGCGACCGGACTGCTCGATCTGCCGCGCCAGGCTGGGCCGGAGCTGCTCGAGGGCGGCCGCGATCACGGTGCCGACGTCGGCCACCGTCAGCGTGAACGTGTCCTGGTCGTGCGCGAAGACCGCGGCGTGGACGTCGCGGACGGCGGAGCGGAACAGGCCGCTGAACGCGCGGCTCCCGACGACCTCCGCGGCCGTCGACTGGATCAGCGGACGTGCGGCCTGTAGGTCGGCCTGCCGCGCGAGCACGAACTGGTCGGTGATGCGCTCGGCGATCAGCGTCCGGACGCGGTCGTCGCGCAGCGCAGCGGCCGCGCGGTTGGCGAACTGATCGGAGTCGACCAGCGTGCGCCACGCGTAGCCGGCGGCCAGCGCGAGCAGCATGGCCGCGGAGGCCAAGACGACCAGCACTCGCGACCCGAGCCCGCGCGCGCGCACGCGCTGACCTTACTGACGCAACACGACCGCGCGGCTGACCCAGGGCGCGGCGGCGAGCGCACGGCGCATGGCCGCCTCGTCGGCGTACCGGCCGCCGAGCCGGCGCCCGTCGTACCGGAGCGTCACGGTGGGCGTGGCGAAGGGCCAGGGGTCCAGGCTGCGGTTGCGGACGTCCACGTCGGACTCGCCGTCCGCGGTCGGCACGGCGGCGAGCGTGAACGGCTCCCAGCCGAGCAGCAGCCCGAGCGACAGCGAGTCCCAGGTCCAGATCAGCCGCTGGTTGCGCCGGACGCCGGGCGCGTCGGCATCGAGCGCGGCGCCCAGGTGCTCCTGCAGCTCGCGCTGACCGGCCAGGAACCCCTGCACCTTCTCGACGTCGCTCGGAGCGAGCCGCGAGAGATCGCGGCGCTCATACAGCGCGGTGCCGTGCATCGATACGAGGAGCGCCGCGTACGCGCTCTGCGCCATCACCAGCGGCGCCGCGCTCCACCAGATCTCCAGGTGCTCGTCGAGCGTGAGCTCCATGAACGAGCGCGGGAGGCCGGACTCGGGGTTCAGGGTGGGCCGCGTCTCCCACGCCGCCATCCCCGCGTCGTGCTGTTCGGCGGCGAGGCAGACCTCCTCGTGCGGGTCGGGCGCGCCGAAGCGGGGGTTGCCCCAGGCACGGGCAAGCTGCCCGGAGACCCAGGCGTGCGCAGGCTGGCCGACAGCGATCAGCTCATCGGCGTGTCGGCACAGGAGCATCGCGGGAGTCTCGCACCCGCTTGGCGAGCGGCTTCGCTCGCGACTCCGGCGACTCGTCGCGCTCCGCGACCACCCCATGCCGGGCGATCTCCCGGTAGCGCGCGAACAGCTTCCGGATCTCCTCCAGCGCCTGTGCGTCGTCGGAACGGACTCTTCGCCCCGGTTGACGTTCGTCGCTCATGGAGACCACCGTACGCCTCAGGAGCGCCCAGGTCGAGCCAAATGTCCGGCGGGCGACCGGAGACCGAGCTGTTCGGCCAACATCCGGTGCGGATACAGCTCCGGTGGCGGCGCCGGATCCTCGAGCCGGGCGCGCTCGGAGTCGGCGAGCTCGATCGCGTCCGCACCGAGGATGCCCTCGAGGTGCTCGAGCGTGCGCGGGCCGACGATCGGCGCAGTCACGCCGTCGACCCCCAGCAGCCAGGCGATCGCGATCTGCGCCGTCGTGGCCCCGTGGTCGGCGGCGATCGCCTCCGCCGCTTCGACGACGTCGAAGTTGCGGTCGATCGCCCGGCGGTGCTCCGCCTCCTCTAGGTCGTCGCCGGCGTCGGCCATCCGCGAGCCGGGCGGCAGCGGCTCGCCGCGCCGGTAGCGGCCGGTGAGGAAGCCGGCGCCGAGCGGGCCCCACGGCAACACGCCCAGCCCCGCCGCGCGGCAGAACGGCAGGAGATCGAGCTCCGCAGAGCGCTGCACAAGCGAGTACTGCGGCTGCAGCGAGACGAACGGCGCCCAGCCCTCGCGATCCTGCAGCGCGACCGCCCACGCGAGCAGCCAGCCCGGGTAATTGGAGGCGCCGAGTGCGCGCACCTTGCCCGCCCGCACGAGGCCGTCGAGCGCCTCCAGCGTCTCCTCGAGCGGCACCTCCGGATCCGGCGCGTGCACATGGTAGAGGTCGATCACGTCGATGCCGAGGCGGCGCAGGCTGGCGTCGCACGCCGCGCGGACGCGGTCGGCCGACAGACCCGAGCCGGGCGGATCGGAGACGGGCATGCGCACCTTGGTGGCGACCACGATCTCGTCGCGGTGACGCGCCAGCCACGGCGCCAGCGTGCGCTCGGACGTGCCGTCGCCATACACGTCGGCGGTGTCGATGAACGTCCCGCCCGCCTCCAGGAAGCGGTCGAGGATGCGGTGCGACTCGTCGACCGGCGTCGCGCCGCCCATCAGCATCGCGCCGAGGCACAGGCGGCTGACGGTCAGCGGCCCGAGAGTGGTCGTCTGCATGATTACGTGCGCCCTGCCCTCATCCGACCGCGCGCACGCTAGCGCAGATACGGTGCGCGTCATGCGCCGGTGGATGAGCGTCGTGATCGTCGTCGCGGCCTGCCTCGCCACGCTCACACCGCCCGCGTCGGCGCGGCTGCGCGCACATCTCGGCAGCGTGCGGCCGGGATGGGTGTCGCTGAGCGTCTCCGGCCCCCCTGGGTCGGTCGTACCGGTGAGCGAACACGGCGGCGTGCTGGCACGGGTCAGCCTCGGCAAAGACGGGCGCCGCACGGTCCGGCGGCTCTCCGCCTGGAGCTGCCGCCTGCGCGACCGCGCGTTCGTGGTCGCCGGACTGACGCTGACGACGCGGACGCCGAGCTGCGCGACCCGGGTGCGCGTGGCGAGCGTCGTACGCCCCCACGCGGGCCAGTGGTTCCCGGTCCAGGTGGGCGACCGCTGGCGGCTCGGGAACGTGCATGCGCGCGTGTGCCTGGTCGCGCCGGCCGGGACGTACGCCTGCCGGACCACCCTCGTGCGCTCCCAGGGGTCGATCGTGCGCTTCAAGGCGCCGCGCCCCGGGCGCTGGTCGCTGACCCTCAGCAGCGCCTTCGAGTCGCTGACGCGACCACTGGTGATCCGCCCGGCGACCGGCACGAAGCTGCGCGTGCTCGCCACCGGCGACTCGCTGATGATCCGGGTGGCCCGGCACTTCGCCAAGCAGCTCCGCGGCAAGCGCGCGCTCGTGCAGCAGGACATCCACTTCGGCGCGGGCATCTCGCACAACTTCGTGTACGACTGGCGCCCAGGCTCGCGCGCGGAGGCCGCCTCCGCGCATCCGCCCGACGTCGTCGTCCTCTTCCTCGGCGGCAGCGAGGGGACGCCCTTCGGGCCGATCGCGTGTTGCGGCCAGCCCTGGATCGACGAGTACGCCAAGCGCGTGCGCCAGATCATCCACAACTACCGGCGTGGCGGCGCGGCGCAGATCTACTGGCTGAACCTGCCGGCACCGCAGGACCCCGAGCGCGCCGTCGCGTTCCGCGCCGCCAACCAGGCCTTCGTGGCCGCAACGCACGGCCTCGGGCCGTGGACGCGGCTGCTCGACGAGTCCGAGCTGCTGACGCCCGGCTTCGTCTACCGCTACTCGACGGTCATCAACGGCCAGACCGTGATCCTGCGACAGGCCGACGGCCTGCACCTCAGCCGCGCAGGCGCGATCATGACGGCGACGATGATCACGCAGACGATGCAGGCCGACGGGGTGATCCCATGACCGAGTATGTACTGGGCAGCGATCCAGCGGAGATCGCGCGGCTCGACCAGCAGGCGACGGCGATCGCGGGCGCGAGTGACGCGTTGCTGCGCGCCGCCGGGATCGGCCCCGGCATGCGGGTGCTCGACCTCGGCACCGGGCTCGGCCACGTGGCGGCCCAGGTCGCCGAGCTCGTCGGCCCGGGCGGCTCGGTGGTCGGCGTCGACCGCGAGGCGCCGTCGCTCGCCGTCGCCGAGCAGCGCCGCGTCGCCGAGAACGTCCGCTTCGTGGAGGCCGACGTGCGCACGGTGCGGTTCGACGAGCCGTTCGACGCCGTCGTGTGCCGGCTGCTGCTCTTCCATCTCCCCGACGCTGTCGACGTTGTGCGCCACCATTGCGGCGCGAGCCTGCGACCGGGCGGGAGGCTCGTGGCGATGGACTACGACCTCGGCGGTCTGCGCAGCGAGCCCCCATTGCCGCTGTTTGCGCAGATGCGCGACCGGGTCGAGGCGGCGTTCCGCGCGGCGGGCGCCGACCCCCGGGTCGGCGCACGGCTCGTGCCGATCCTGCGCGAAGCGGGCTACGCCGAGGTGTCGGGCTTCGGCATCCAGGCGTACTTCCCGCCGAGCGATGGGCTCGGGCCGGCGATGCTCGCCGGCGTCGTGCGGTCCCTGCACGACACGATGGTCCGCCACGGCATCGCTACCGAGGAGGAGATCGGCCTCGACACGCTCGTCGATCGGTTACAGCGCGAGGTCGACGCCGTCAGCGCCGTCGTGCTTCCGCCGACGGTCGTCGGCGCGTGGGGCCGCGCGTGATCCCGACGAGCCTCGTCGGCTCGTACGCGCAGCCGAACTGGCTGATCGACCGCGAGCGACTGCGCGACCGCTTCCCTCCGCGCGTGCGCGCGCTCGAGCTGTGGCGCGTCGATCCGGCCTACCTCGAGGAGGCGCAGGACGACGCGACGCGGATCGCGATCGCCGACCAGGAGCGCGCGGGGCTGGACATCATCACCGACGGCGAGATGCGGCGGGAGAGCTATTCCAACCGCTTCGCCACCGCGCTCGAGGGCGTCGACATCGACAACCCAGGCACCGCGCTCGACCGCAGTGGCCACCCGAACCCGGTGCCGCGCGTGGTCGGCCCGGTGGCGCGGCGCCACGCCGTGCAGCTGCGCGACCTGCAGTTCCTCAAGGCGCACACGAGCCGGCAGACCAAGATCACCGTGCCGGGGCCGTTCACGATGTCCCAGCAGGCGCAGGACGACTACTACGGCGCGCCGGACAAGCTCGGCATGGCCTACGCGGAGGCCGTGCGCGGCGAGATCACCGACCTGCTGATCGCGGGCGCCGACGTCGTGCAGGTTGACGAGCCGTACATGCAGGCGCGGCCCGAGGCGGCCCGCGACTACGGCCTCGCCGTGCTCAAGTACGCCACCGACGGGCTGCCCGGCACGATCGCCGTGCACATCTGCTTCGGCTACGCCGCCGTCATCCACGAGCGGCCGAGCGGCTACTCGTTCCTGCCCGAGCTCGCCGCCACCGAGGCCGACCAGATCAGCATCGAGACCGGCCAGTCGGGGCTCGACCTCGAGGTGCTCGACTCGCTCCCGGACAAGACGATCATCCTCGGCGTGCTCGACCTCTCGACGGACGAGGTCGAGACGCCCGAGACGGTTGCCGAGCGGATCCGCCGCGCGTTCGGGCACGGCGGGCCGGACCGGCTGATCGCCGCGCCCGACTGCGGGATGAAGTACCTCTCGCGCGCCGCCGCCTACGGCAAGCTGGAGTCGCTGGTCGAGGGCGCGCGGCTCGCGTCGGCGGCCTGACGCAGGCGCCAGCTGCGGACGGCGAACGGCGGCAGTTCGGCGTCGGGCGGGCCGAGCTCGCGTTCGAGCAGATCGAGCCGTGCGTCGGCCTGCCAGCCGTCCGGAAGCTCGATCGTCAGCTCGCCGCGGGCCCCGTGTGGCTCGTAGACGCGCAGCACGAGGCCGCCGCCGTCCTCCAGCGGCTTGAGCGCGCCCAGCGCGACGGGCAGGCCGCCGGCGCGAAGCGGCCGCAGCGACGTGCCGGCGCCGTGGTCGACCGGGCGGGCGAGCAGCGGCCGATTGAGGTCCTGCGCCTCCGCCAGGACGCCACCCTCGAACCATCCGCCGGGATGCGGGAGGAGCGAGTAGACGAGCTCCTGCTCGCCCTCGTCGGCCAGCGGGTCCGGCCACACCGGCGAGCGCAGCAGGCTCAGCCCGAGCTCGGACCCCTGCGCGTGGTGGCCGTAGCGCCCGTCGTTGAGCAGCGCGACCCCGCCACCCGGCTCGGAGAGGTCGGCGAAGCGATGGCCCGCGACCTCGAAGCGCGCCTGGTCCCAGCTCGTGTTGCGGTGCGTCGGCCGCTCGATCACGCCGAAGGCGGTCTCGAACGTCGCGCGCGGCGCGCGGACGGCCAGCGGGAAGCGCGCCTTGAGCAGCAGCCGCCGGTCGTGCCAGTCGAGGTGGGTGGCGAAGTCGATGCGAGCGGAGCCCGCCCATACGCGTACGTCCTGGACGATGCGCGAGTCGCGGAACGTCCGCGTGACGCGCAGCGCCGCCCGGTGCGGGCCGCTCTCCACCACCTCGACGCTCGTCGCGGCGATCTCCTCGCCCTCGTCGGCGTAGGCGGCGTCAAGCTCCCAGGCGTCCCACTCGCGCGGCTTGTCGACGTACGCCCACAGCTGGTTGCCGCGGCCCTGCAGCAACTCGCGGCCCAGCCGCTTGTCGAACACACTCGCGAGCGTGCCGTCCGCTTCGACCTCCACGCGCACGACGTCGTTCTCGAGGGTGCCTCCGCTCGCGGTCACGGGCGCCGCGGGCTCCGTAGGGACGACGACGCGCGCCTCGAGCGCCTCGATCGCGCCCGCGGTGAGGACGGGGTCGTAGAGGCGCAGCGGCCGCGGGCCGAGGTCGGGGTTGACGACGAGGATCCCCTCGCCCTCGCCCTCGAGGCGAGTTGCGAGCTGGGTGAGCGCGGCGTCGATCTGCTCGCCCGCCGTCCGCGAGACAGCGGCGAGCTCGGCCTCCGCGTCCTCGTAGACCTCGCGGATGCTGCTCCCGGGCAGGATGTCGTGGAACTCGTTGCGCAGGAGCACCTGCCAGGCCGGCGCGAGCGAAGACGGGAGCTCGCCGCCGGTCAGCGCTGCGAGCGCGGCGACCGCCTCGGCGGCGACGAGGTCGTGCTCGGCGCGGCGGTGCGCGCGCTTCGTCCGCCCCTGGGTGGTGAGCGTGCCGCGGTGCAGCTCGAGGTACAGCTCGCCCACCCAGGTCGGGAGGTCGCCGGCTGCCGCCTGGGCGCGGTCGAAGAAGGCGTCGACGCGCCCGAAGCGCTGGACCGGGAGCGCGGGGAAGCCGTCGAGCGCCCTGACGCGCTGGACGGTCTCCTCGGTCGCACCGCCGCCGCCGTCGCCATAGCCGACCGAGAGCAGGCTCTCGGGGTGGACGTCGCGGCCGCGGGCGCGCCGCCACGTCTCGAGCGCCGCGCGCGGGCCGGCCACGCCGTTGTAGCCGCCGTCGGGGTTGTCGAACATGTGCGCGAGCACGCGGCTGCCGTCGAGCCCCTCCCACCAGAACAGGTCGTGCGGGAACCGGTTCGTCTCCGACCACGACAGCTTGATCGTGAAGAAGCGCTCGATGCCGGCGCCCCGCAGCAGCTGCGGGAGGGCGGGCGAGAACCCGAAGCAATCGGGCAGCCAGCAGACCGTGTGCGGGGCGCCGAAGCGCGCCGCGAAGTAGCGCTGGCCGTACAGCAACTGGCGGACCAGCGACTCGCCGGCGGGCATGACGCAGTCTGGTTCGACCCACATGCCGCCGATCGGCTCGAAGCGCCCTTGCCCGGCAAGCGTCTCGATGCGCGCGAGCAGCGCCGGGTCGTCCTCCTCGAGCCAGGCGTAGACCTGCGCGCTCGACTGATTGAAGTGGAGCTCGCCGTGGCGCTCGAGCAGGCCCGCGGCCGTCGACAGTGTGCGCCGCGCCTTGCGGCGTGTCTCGGCGAGCGGCCAGCGCCAGGCGAGGTCGAGGTGCGCGTGCGCGGTCAGCGCGAGCGCGCCCACCGGCGGGTGGCGATCGGCGACCTCCCGCAGCTCGCCGTCGAGCCGCTCGCCGGCGGCGGCGACCGACCGGCGGGCGTCGTCGCTCAGCCCCGGCGGCTGCGGGTCGAGCCCTTGCGGCAGCTCCCATACGTTCTGCAGCTCGTCGGTGTCCGCAACGCGGGCGACATAGGGCAGCGTGGCGCTGGGCCAATCGAGCTCGCCCAGGGCACGCACCGCGGCGCCGGCCAGCGGACCGGCCGCCTCGTGGTCGTGCCCGAGCGCACGGCCGGCTTCGAGCACGAGCTCAAGCTTGAGCACCAGCGCCTCCAGTGCGACGTCGATCCGCACGATCCGCGCGACCGCGAGCCGCGCGTCACGGTTCGGCATGCCGAACGGGAGCCGCGCGACCGCCTCCGCGGCTACGGAGAACGGGGCGTCGCGGAGCGGGAGCTCCCGGTGCTCGGGATCGGAGCCGAACGTGTCGGTTGCGCCGTCGGCGTAGGTGAGCGTGACGAGCGCCTCGCCGCCGAGGTCGAGCCGGAGGCGGGCGTCGGCCCACGGCACGGCCGCCTGCGGGTGCGCGAACCGGTGCACGCCCGCGCGGTCCGGCCAGCGCGCGCCCAGCGCGTGCGGCGCGCCGTCGAGCGTCCAGCCGTCGAGCTCGATCCACTCGCGGTCGCGCCAGCAGCGGAGCTCCGCGATCCGGGCCGCCAGCCAGTCGAGCCGCTGGGCGACGGTGAGGCTCACTCCGGCAGCCCGAGCTGAAGGCGGCGCAGCAGGTCGGCGAGGCGGCGCTGGTCGTCGGCGCTCAGGGCACCGAGGATCTGGCGCTCGTTCTGCAGGTGCGCGACAGTCAGCGCGTCGATCAGCTCGCGCCCGGCGTCGGTGAGCGTGATCAGCGTCCCGCGCCGGTCCGCCGGGTCGGGGCTGCGGGCGATCAGCCCCGCCTGCTCGAGCTTGTCGAGGCGCTTGGTCGTGCCGCTCGACGTGAGCATCGAGGCGTTCGTGAGGTCGGTCGGCCGGAGGCGGAACGGCGGGCCGCCGCGCCGTAGCGTCGCCAGCACGTCGTGCCAGCCGGGCTCGAGCCCGTGGTCGCGATAGACCGGCTCGAGCCGCGCCTCGATCTCGCGCGCGAGCCGCGAGATCCGCCCGATGATCCCGATCGGCGAGTGATCGAGGTCCGGCCGCTCACGCCGCCACTGCTCGAGGATCTCGTCGACGCCATCGCGCACGGGCGCACTCTAACGACATTTCGTCGCAGGAACTTGCGTCTTAGGAAGATATGTACTAGGATGCAATCCATGCTCAAGCACTTCTTCATCCAGCGCCGCCAGATCATCGACAAGCGTCCGCCGAAGCCGCAGCCGCGGATGCGCTGGTACTAGCCAGAGATCTCGTCGAGTACCTGCAGGAGGTCGTACGCCGCGCGTTCGACCTCCTTGTGGCGCCACTCGGCGGCCCGGTAGACGCAGGCGATCAGGCCGATCCGGTGGACACGCCGGAAGTCGCCGCACACGAACGCGTAACGCGCCTTGGTCTCGTCGCCGGCCCCCTCGGTCAGCCCCAGGTGCCAGGACGCGTACTCCTCCCAGGAGTGGTTGGCGAGGAACGCGTTCTCGGCCGCCGCGTTGGGCTGGCTGTTGCCCCAGTCGCTCTCGAGCACGTACTGGCGCGCCTCGATCCGCTTGCGTACCGCCGCGACGGCGGCCGGGTTGACGGCGTACTTCGCGATGCCGGGATGCTACGGGCGCGCGGCGGCGAGCAGCTCTTCGCGCGACGCCAGCTTCACCCGTGGGCGCTCGGCGCCGCGGCCGCGCTCGCGCTCGGCCGCGTCGATCGCGTGCCAGCCGTCGGCGGTGACGATGTCCACGCCGCGCGACTCGAGCACGCCGTCGATCGGCCCGGCGGGCGGCTCGGGCAGCGCGTGCAGGTCCTCGACCAGGCAGCCGACGGTCTCCTCGGCATCACGCTTGTTGGTGCCGAGGATGCCGGTCGGGCCGCGCTTGATCCAGCCGACCGCGTAGACGCCGGGGAGCGCCTCGCCGTCGGCGCCGAGCACGCGCCCGCGCTCGTTCGGGAGCACGTAGGCGCGCTCGTCGAACGGCACGTCGGGCAGCGGCACGGCGCGGTAGCCGACCGAGCGCAGCACGAGCCCGGCGTCGATCGTCTCCACCTCGTCGCCGACGGCGCGTGCCCGCAGCGCCCCGTCGTCGCCGCGCACGATCTCGTTGCGGCGGACGGTGACGGCCTCGACGCGGCCGTCACCGACGATCTCGACCGGCGAGCGCAGGAAGCGCAGGTCGATCCGGCGCGGCGCGCCCGACGCCGGCCGGGCCGCGAACTCGCGTAGCAGCTGGACGTTCTTGCGCGCCGTGAAGGTGCCGTCCTCGTCGAGCCACTCGGCCGAGACCGGGTCGAGTTCGACGTCGCCGACGCGGATCTCGACCCCGTCCATGTTCCCCAGCTCGCGCAGCTCAGCACTCGTGAACGCGGCCTGCGCCGGGCCGCGCCGGCCGAGCACGACGACCTCCTCGATCGCGCTCGCCCGTAGCGCTTCGAGCGCGTGGTCGGCGACGTCGGTGCGCTCGAGCTCGGCGACGCTGCGCGTGAGCAGGCGCGTCACGTCGGCGGCGACGTTGCCGTTGCCGATGACGACGGCACGCCGCACAGAGAGGTCGAAGACGCGGTCCCCGAAGTCGGGGTGGCCGTTGTACCAGGCGACGAACTCGGTCGCGGCCCAACTACCGGGCAGGTCCTCGCCGGGAATGCCGAGCGACTTGTCGGTCTGCGCGCCGGTGGCGTAGACGACGGCCGTGTAGTGCTGCGTCAGCTCCGCGTGCGCGACGTCGGTGCCGACCTCGACGTTGCCGAGGAAGCGGCAGCCGCGCGCGAGCGTGTCGCGCTCGAAGCGGTCGTCGAGGCGCTTGATCTCCTGGTGGTCGGGCGCCACGCCACCGCGCAGCAGCCCCCAAGCAGTGGGGAGCCGTTCGAAGATGTCGATCGCCACGTCGCCGCGCGAACGCCGCAGCGCCGCCGCGGTGAACGCGCCCGCCGGCCCGGCCCCGATGATCGCCACACGCGCGCTCACGACGCCGTCCGCTCCACGGTGCTCAGCTCGGCGAAGAACTCGGCATTGACCTCGAGCGCGTACGAGTGCTTCGCCGGCAGCTCGAAGTCCGCGAAGATCGCGTCGACCGGGCACGCCTCGACGCAGGCGTCGCAGTCGATGCAGACCTCGGGATCGATGTAGAGCTGCTCGGCCGTCTCGAAGTCCGAGGCGCCGGGCTTGGGATGGATGCAGTCGACCGGGCAGACCTCGACGCACGAGTCGTCCTTGATGCAACTGCCCGTAATGACGTAGGTCATGGCCCCACAGGCTACAAACCCATGAATCCCGGGCGCAATTAGGGAGATACCTCCGGGCTGCGACACTGCGCCCCATGAGGGCGCGGCGCACGAAGATCGTGGCGACCATCGGCCCGGCCACCGACGCGCCCGAGGTGCTCGATCGGCTGATCGAGGCAGGACTCGACTGCGCGCGGCTGAACTGCTCGCACGGCACGCCCGACGACCTGCGCCGGCGCGCCGCGGCGGTGCGCGAGGCGGCGGACCGCTCCGGGCGCCCGCTGGGCATGCTGTTCGACCTCCAAGGCCCGAAGCTGCGGCTGTCGGCGGAGACCGAGGCGCGCACGCTGGAGATCGACGACACGGTGATTCTGTGCGGCAGCGAATGGCCCGATGCGCCCGATCGCGTCCGCGTCGACCTGTTGCGCTTCGAGGCGCTGGTGACCGAGCGCTCGCAGATCGTGATCGGCGACGGCGTGCCCCGCCTTGCCGTGGAGCACATCGACGCCGGCGACATCGTCACGCGCGTCGTGTCGCCGGGGCCGCTCGGCCCACGCAAGGGCGTGAACGTCACCTACGCCCGGCCCGAGCTGCCGGCGATCACCGAGAAGGACATCGGCGACCTCGCGCTGGCCGCCGAGCTCGGCGCCGACTTCGTCGCGCTCTCGTTCGTGCGCTCCGCCGCGGACATGCAAGAGCTGCGCGACCGGCTCCAGGCGCTGAGCTGCGACGCGCGCGTGATCGCCAAGATCGAGAAGGTCGAGGCCTACGAGCACCTCGACGAGATCCTGCGCGTGGCCGACGGCGTGATGGTCGCGCGCGGCGACTACGGCGTGGAGGCGGGCGTCGCCCGGGTGCCGCTGATGCAGAAGGACACGATCGCCCGCGCCACCCAGCAGGGCAAGCTCGTGATCACGGCCACGCAGATGCTCGAGTCGATGATCAACTCGCCCGAGCCGACGCGAGCCGAGGCGGCCGACGTCGCCAACGCGGTGATCGACGGCAGCTCGGCGGTGATGCTGTCAGCCGAGACCGGGGTCGGCAGCTTCCCGGTGGAGGCAGTATGCAAGATGGCCGAGATCGCCGAGGCGGCTGAGCAGGTGCCCGAGATCCACGGCCGTGCGCGCGACGTCAAGTCCGACACGGCCGGCGCGGCGGTCATGCGCGCGGCGATCGAGCTCGCGCACGAGCTCGAGGCCGAGGCGCTGGTGGTGCCGACCGCGACCGGCGGCGCTCCACGCGCGTGCGCCAAGTACCGCTTCCCGCGCCCGATCGTCGCCGTCGCGCACGACCGCCGTGTCGCCGACCAGCTGACGCTCGAGTGGGGCGTGTTCCCGGTGCTGGCGCCGGTGGCCGAGACCGTCGACGAGATGATCGACGCGGCGCTCGCCACCGCGCGCGATGCGGCCGGCATCCCGTCCGGCGCGACGGTGGTGCTCACCGCCGGGCGCCGGACCGGCACGCCCGGCGCCACGAACCTCATCATGGTGCGCGAGATCCCATGAGCGTCCCCCCGATCTGCCCCACCTGCGGCCAGCCCACCAGCGCGGCGCTCGGAGGTCCCGACCACGACTGGGAGTGCCGCAACGAGGCGTGCCCGGAGTTCGGGCAGCCGGTCTCGGCCGACGAGCCGGACCCGCCCGACGACGCCGCCTGAGGAATCAAGACCGCTCCTGCCGCGTCCTTATGGGTGATGAGCACCCTTGCGATCGCCCCCAGCCCCGCGCGGCCACTGCCGATCCTGTTCCTGGTCACGGCGCACAACAGCCTCAGCCAGCGCGCGCTCGTCGCGCTCACCGAGCTCGGCCACCACGTCACGGTCGAGGTCGTGAGCGCCGGCGCCGAGATGGAGGCCGCGGTCGCGCGGCACCGGCCGGAGCTGATCGTCTGCCCGATGCTCAAGTCGTTCATCCCGGACAGCGTCTGGCGCAACCATCGCTGCCTCGTCGTGCACCCCGGTCCGACGGGCGACCGCGGGCCGTCGTCGCTCGATTGGGCGATCGAGCTCGGCATGGCCGAGTGGGGCGTGACCGTGCTGGAGGCGAGCGACGAGATGGACGGCGGCGACATCTGGGCCACGCGCACGTTCCCCACCCGTGCGGCCGGCAAGAGCAGCCTGTATCGCCACGAGGTCCGGCACGCCGCGATCGACGCGGTCGTGGAGGCCGTCGGCGCCGTCGCGGCCGGCGTGCGGGCGGGCGAGCCGCTCGACTACGACGACCCGCGCGTCACCGGCCGGCTGCGGCCGCTGATCCGGCAGGCCGACCGCGCGATCGACTGGAGCGCCGACACGACCGCGGCGGTGATCCGCCGCATCCGCGCCGCCGAGGGCCATCCCGGCGTGCTGGACACGATCGCCGGCCGCGAGTTCCACCTGTTCGGCGTCCACCGCGAGGCCGAGCTGCACGGCACGCCGGGCGAGATCGTGGCGCAGCGCCACGGCGCGATCTGCCGGGCCACCGTCGACGGCGCCGTCTGGATCACCCACCTCAAGGCGCCCGGCGCCTTCAAGCTGCCGGCCACGCATGCGCTCGCGGTCGACGCCCCCGAGGTGCCGGTCGCGCTGCACGTCCCGCCGTTCGCGCCCGCCACGTTCCGCGAGATCGCCTACGAGGAGTGGCGCGGCGTCGGCTACCTGCACTTCGACTTCTACAACGGGGCGATGAGCACCGAGCAGTGCCGGCGGCTGCTCGCCGCCTACCGCTACGCCCGGCGCCGCCGGACCAAGGTGATCGTGCTGATGGGCGGGCAGGACTTCTTCTCCAACGGCATCCACCTCAACGTGATCGAGGCCGCCGAGGACCCGGGGCTCGAGTCGTGGGAGAACCTGCAGGCGATCGACGAGGTCGTGCGCGAGATCATCGAGACCGACTCGCACTTGGTCGTGTCGGCGTTGACCGGCGACGCGGCGGCGGGCGGCGTGCCGTTCGCGATCGCCGCCGACCGTGTGCTCGCCCGCGAGGACGTCGTGCTCAACCCGTACTACCGGCACATGGGCGGCCTGTACGGGTCCGAGTACTGGACCTACCTGATGCCGCGCCGCGTCGGCGCCGAGGCGACGGCCGAGCTCACGGCCGCCCCGTTCGCGCCGGTCGGGTCGCGCGAGGCGGTTGCGATCGGCCTGCTCGACGCCGCGTTCGGCGCGACCGCGGACGAGTTCCGGGCCGGCGTGCACGGCTACGCGGAGCGGCTGGCGCGCGACCCGCGCCACGCCGCCCGGCTGGCCGAGAAGCGCGCCCTGCGCGCCCGCGACGAGGCGCGCCGCCCGCTCGCGAGCTACCGCGCCGCGGAGCTGATGCGCTCGCACGCGTGCTTCTTCGGGCCCGACCGGAGCTACCACGAGGCGCGCCGCCGCTTCGTCCACAAGCTCGGCGCGCCGTGTGCCGTGTGAGTTTGTGTTAAGACTCCTTACTCCGACCCGGAGGAGGGAGCTCTCATGCGGAGGATGGTGGGATTCGCGGCGGCAGCGGTGCTGGCGCTGAGCGTGGTGGCGTGCGGCGGCGACGACAACGGGTCCGCCACGCCGGCCGGCGGCGGCAAGGAGCTGAAGGGCAAGATCGGAGTCCTGCTGCCCGACAGCAAGTCATCCGACCGCTGGGAGAACGCCGACCGGCGCTTCTTCGGCGAGGCGTTCAAGGCCGCCGGGCTCTCCGACGACGACTTCATCATCGACAACGCGCAGGGCGATCCGGCGACGCAGCGCAGCCAGGCCGAGCAGATGATCACCGAGGGCGCGAAGGTGATCCTGCTCGTCAACCTGGACTCGGGCAGCGGCGCGGCGATCATCGAGTCGTCGAAGTCGCAGGGCGTGACGATGATCGACTACGACCGCCTGACGCTCAAGGGCGACGCCGACTACTACGTCTCCGGCGACGCCACCGAGGCCGGGCGGCTGCAGGGCAAGGGGCTGATGGACGCGCTCGACAAGGCCGGCAAGTCCAAGGCGTCGATCGCGGAGCTGCACGGCGCGCCGACGGACTCGTTCGCGACCGACCTCAAGAAGGGCTACCAGGAGGTCCTCAAGCCGAAGCTCGACTCCGGCGACTACAAGCTCGTCGCCGAGCAGGCCGTCCCCAACTGGGACGGCCAGCAGGCGCTGACGATCTTCGAGCAGATGCTGCAGAAGACCGGCAACAAGATCGACGGCGTGGTGGCCGCCAACGACACGCTCGCCAACTCGGTGATCGCCGCCCAGCAGGCGCGCAAGCTCAAGATCGCCCCCGTGACCGGCCTCGACGCGACGGCCCAGGGCGTCCAGCACATCCTGGCCGGCGAGCAGTCGATGACCGTCTACTTCTCGATCAAGGACCAGGCGACGAAGGCCGCCAACCTCGCCGTGCAGGTCGCCCGCGGCGAGAAGCCGACGGGCATCGAGACCGAGGTCGACAACGGCGCGAAGAAGGTGCCGACGATCTTCCTCAAGCCGGTGACGGTGACCAAGGACAACATCGCCGACACGGTCATCGCCGACGACTTCGTCGCGTGGAAGGACGTCTGCACCGGCAAGTACAAGCAGTACTGCCCGCCGGACGCCCAGTGACCAGCTTCGACTACGACCTGTCGCCGTTCATCGCGTTCCGGGATCGCGCGGCGTGCGACCGCGTGCGCGCAATCCCGCGGGCGCGGCTCGCCGAGCACCCGAACCCGGATTTCCGGATCTCGCTCGTCGACGACGCCGGCGACTTCTACACGCGCTTCGCGGGCGACCTCGTCGACCGCGTGCGCGGCGCGCGCGACGAGGGTCGTGACTTCGTCGCGATCCTGCCCGTGGGGCCGATGCCGCAGTACGAGATCGCGGCCCGGATGATCAACGACGAGCGGCTCTCGCTCGGCCACGTGCACACGTTCAACATGGACGAGTACGCCAACGAGGACGGTGTGACGGCACCCGTGTCGTGGCCCGGCTCGTTCCAGCGCGCGATGTTCGACGGCTTCTTCAACCTGGTCGACCAGGAGCTGCGCCCGCCGGAGGAGCAGATCCACTTCCCGACGACCGAGGCGATCGGCGACTACAGCGCCCGGATCGAAGCCCTGGGCGGCGCCGACGTCTGCTACGGCGGTATCGGCTGGAGCGGGCACATCGCGTTCTGGGAGCCGCAGCTCGGCGCCGACTTCAACGGCGACCTGGGGGCGTACAAGCAGGCCGGCGCGCGGCTGGTCGAGCTGCACCCGATGACCGTGATGCAGAACGCGCTGCACTCGTTCGGCAGCGACTGGTCATGGGTGCCGCCGAAGGCCAACACGATCGGCCCGCGCGAGGTGCTCGGGGCCACGCATCGCAGCTTCTGGCTCGACGGCGACCTCGGCGGGGGCCTCTCCTGGCAGCGCTTCATCGCGCGGCTCGTGGCGCACGGTCCGGTGAGCGAGTTCGTCCCCGGCTCGCTCCTGCAGACCGCACGGACGGACTACACGATCCTCGGCAGCGTGGCCGACGACGTGGAGATCCACATGAGCTGAGTGGGTAGGCCTGGCGCATGCGCGCCGCTCTGACCAGCGACCTGTGGTGGAAGAACGCGGTCGTCTACTGCCTCGACATCGAGACGTACGCGGCTGACGTCCGCGGCTTTGTCGAGCGCGTCAAGCACGCCGCCGACCTCGGCGCCTCGTGCGTCTGGCTGATGCCGCTGTACCCGACGCCGAACCAGGACGACGGCTACGACATCACCGATTACCTCGGCGTCGACCCGCGGCTCGGGGACCTCGGCGAGCTCGTGGAGGCGATCCGCCACGCGAACGACCGCGGCCTGCGCGTGCTGGCCGACCTCGTCGTCAACCACACGTCGATCGAGCACCCGTGGTTCGAGGCCGCCCGGGCCGACCGCGGGTCGCGCTACCGCGACTACTACGTGTGGACCGACGACCCTTCGGGCGAGGCCGGCACCACGAAGGACAACTGGACCTGGGACGAGCAGGCCGGCCAGTTCTACATGCACCGCTTCGCCCCGTTCCAGCCCGATCTGAACATCACCAACCCGGCGGTCCGCGACGAGATCGTCCGGATCGTCGGCTTCTGGCTCAAGCTCGGGGTGTCCGGCTTCCGGATGGACGCGGTGCCGTTCATGTGCGAGGAGGTCGGCGCCCGCGACGTGGACACCGGCGAAGGCAAGCGCTGGCTGCACGCGCTGCGCGAGTACGCCGGCCGCCGCCGCGGCGACGTGATGCTGATGGGCGAGGTCAACGTCGACTCCGACCAGATCGAGTCGTACTTCGAGGACCACGGGGACGCGCTGCACCTGCAGCTCGGCTTCCTCATCAACCAGCGGCTGTGGCTGTCGCTGGCGCGCGGCGAGGCTGCGCCGCTGGAGGACCTGATTCGCCACCTGCCGGTTCCGCCCCACGACAGCGGCTGGGCGACGTTCCTGCGCAACCACGACGAGCTGACGCTCGACAAGCTGTCCGACGCCGAGCGCGACGACGTGTTCGCCGCGTTCGCGCCCGACGAGGACATGCGGATCTACGGGCACGGCATCCGGCGCCGGGCGGCGTCGATGCTCGGCGTCGGGGCGCGGGCGCGGATGGCGTGGTCGCTGACGCTCTCGCTGCCGGGGACGCCGGTGATCCTCTACGGCGACGAGATCGGCATGGTCGAGGACCTCGGGATCGAGGGCCGCTACGCGGTACGACGGCCGATGGATTGGGACGCCGTCGACGACCAGCGCCGCGACGACGACTCGCTGCTGCGCTTCATGACCCGGCTCGTGCACCAGCGGCGCGACACGCCTGAGCTCGGGTGGGGCGAGAGCACCCTCATCGAGAACGACCCGGCCGCGCTGTTCGCGCACCGCAGCGACTGGGAGGGCTCGACGGTGTTCGCGATCCACAACCTGTCCGCCGAGCCAGTCGAGTACGAGCTCGACCTCGGCGACGACGTCGACGGTGTCGACGACCTGCTCGAACTGCGCGACCACGAGGTCGACGGCGGCCGGCTCCGCCTGCGGCTCGACGCCTACGGCTACCTGTGGCTGCGGGCGATCAGGTCTTCCTGAGCGCGAGCGCGCCGGCGGCGGCGATCGCGGCGCCGATCAGCGGGCCCTTGTGCATGGTCAGCCACAGCTGGCGCGAGCTCGACTTGGCCTTGTCGTCGAACGCGCCGTGGGCCCCGGGGTCGCCGGGCGGTGGCGTGAACAGGTTGTCGGGGCGCTCGGCCGGGTCGATCGGCTGCTTCGCCTCCTGCGCGCCGATGTTGGTCCTCGCCAGGTAGCGGTCCATCAGCCCGGACACCACGCGCTCCCCGAGGATCGTGTAGACCGTCGGCAGGCCGACCCACAGCTCGCGCCGCGGGTGCTGCGCGGCGAACACGATCGCGCGCGCAGGGACTTCCGGCTGGTAGACGGGCGGGACCGGCTGCGGGTGGCGGTGCAGCCCCGTGCGCACCCAGTCGAACTGCGGGGTGTTCACGCCCGGCAGCTGGACGTGCGCCACCTGGACGTCCGAGCCCTCGTGCAGCAGCTCGGCGCGCAGCGAGTCGAGCACGCCCTTGACCGCGTGCTTGGAGCCGCAGTACGTCGACTGGAGCGGGATGCCGCGCCGCGACAGCGCCGAGCCGACCTGGACGATCACGCCGCGGTTGCGGGGGCGGAAGCGCCTGAGCGCCGCCTGCATCCCGTGCACCGACCCGAGGTACGTCACTTGGGTCACGCGCGCGAATTCCTCGGGTGTGCAGTCCCACAGCTCGGCGAGCACGGCGGCCATCGCGACGTTCACCCACACGTCGATCGGCCCGAGCTCCTGCTCGATCTTGGCCGCCGCGGCCTCCACGGCCTGCGCGTCCGCCACGTCGGCTGGCGCCACACAGGCACGCCGCCCGGCCTGCTCTATTTCGCGCGCGGCCGCGCTCAGCCGCTCCTCGCCACGGGCGATCAGCCCGACGTCGGCGCCCTGCGCCGCGAATTCCCGGACGGTCGCGCGGCCGATGCCGGCCGAGGCGCCGGTGACCACCACGACCTTGCCTTGCAAGCTCATGCGATCGGCCTGCCCAGCGGGCTGGCGGCGTTAACCCTGGGGTCGGCGCGTGAAAACTCTACGGTTGCGCTCGGGGTGCTCGTCGGGGAGATTCGAAAGCGCTTCGCTCCTCCCCTCCCCAAGGAGTCCCCGCATGTCCCAGGCTGTCGACCTCTCCCGCAATGGCGTCAACACCGAGGTGCTGTACGGCACGCTCGACGCCATCACGGCCGACCCCTCGCTCGGCGTCTTCCAGTTCCGGGCCCGCAACCACTGGATCGACGGCGCGCACAACCGTTCCACGATCAAGGCGTTCTACGGCGCCGGTCAGGAAGACGGCACGCGCACCGAGGAGTTCACGCTCGACGCCGGCGAGCCGCAGGTCCTGCTCGGCATCGACACCGGCCCGAACCCGGCTGAGCACCTGCTGCACGCGCTCGCCGCCTGCCTCACAACCACGCTCGTCTACGTGGCCGCGGCGCGCAAGGTGCGCCTGACCGAGGTCGAGTCGACGCTCGAGGGCGACATGGACGTCCGCGGCGCGCTCGGTCTGTCGGACGAGGTGCGCAACGGCTTCTCGCGCATCCGCGTGAACTTCAGCATCAAGGGCGACGCGCCGCAGGAGAAGCTGCTCGAGATCGTCGAGCGCGCCAAGGCCCGCTCGGTCGTCTTCGACATCGTCACCCACGGTGTGCCGGTCGACGTGTCGGTCGACACCCCCTGATGTTCGAGCTCACCGCCAAGACGCGGGCCGGCGAGCGTCTCGTCCACCTGGCCGAGACGCTCGCGGTTGAGCTCGCGACGCGCGCCTCGCGGCACGACCGCGAGGCGTCGTTCCCGCACGCGAGCATCGACGCGCTCAAGCGCGTCGGGTACTTCGCCGCGCCGATCCCCGTCGAGTTCGGCGGCCTCGGCGCCACCAGCGTGCACGACGTGCTCGTCGCGTCGAGCCGACTCGCGCGCGGTGACGCGTCGGTGGCCATCGGCGTGAACATGCACCTCGCCGTCCTGCTCAACATCGTCCGGCGCTGGGAGGCGGCCGTGGCCGCCGGCGACGGGCGGCGCGCCGCCGCGTTCGGCGCCTCGATGGAGGAGATCGCGCGCGACGGCGTGGTGATGGCCACGGCGATCAGCGAGTACGGCCAGGACCTCACGCGCCCGGGCACGACCGCGACCCGCACGGCGACCGGCTGGCGGATCGAGGGCCGCAAAGCGTTCTGCACGATGTCGCCGGCCGCGACCGTCCTCTACACCGCGGTCACGTTCCTCGACGACCACGGCGTCGAGCGCTACGGCTACGCCCAGGTCCCGCCCGACACCGACGGCGTGGAGATCCACGGTGACTGGGACGCGCTCGGCATGCGCGCGTCGGGCAGCCACTCGGTCAGCTTCACGGCCGTCGATCTCCCGGCGGGCGTGCTGCGCGGCGGCTTCCTCGCCGGTGACGCC
This sequence comes from uncultured Solirubrobacteraceae bacterium, assembly GCA_963803335.1. Lineage (GTDB taxonomy): Bacteria > Actinomycetota > Thermoleophilia > Solirubrobacterales > Solirubrobacteraceae > DASSUW01. The sequence goes on from CAWDME010000004.1 coordinate 93,350, forward strand.
GAGGGCTACATGGACCGCAACCTCGTCGCCGGGCTCTTCCACGCCGCGGCGTCGCTGGGCATCGCCGAGAGCGCGGTCGAGGCCGCGAACAGCGCGCTCGCCAAGCGCCCGGAGCACGACTCGCGCACGCGCACGCTGGTGGCCGAGAACGTGATCGAGCTCGGCGCCTGCCGGGCCACGCTGTCGCGCGCCGCCACGCTGGTGGACGACTCCGATGATGAGCTCGTCGCGCTGTTCGCCGAAGCCCAGGCTGCGAAGACGTTCATCAACGAGACGGCGGCGCGGATCGTCGACCGGGCGCTGTCGCTCTCCGGCGGTGCGGGCTACCTCAACGGCCACCCGCTCGCACGCGCGTACCGGGACGTCCGGGCCGGCAGCTTCATGCAGCCGCTCGGCACCAACCGCGCGTACGACCTGCTCGGCGACGTCGCCCTCGGGCGGGAGCCGGCGCTGCACTGATGGCCGCCTTGCCCCTCCCCGCCGTTGGGCCCGGACCCGACGAACGCCGCCTGCGCGCGGCGTTCGGCAGCTTCGCCACCGGCGTCGCGTTCGTCACCGCGATGGTCGACGGCGCGCCGCTCGGGCTGATCATGAGCACCTTCACGGCGGTGTCGCTCGACCCGCCGCTGGTGTCCTTCTGCCCGGCGCGCGACTCGTTCAGCTGGCGGCGGATGCGGCAGGCCGGCGGCTTCACCGTCAACGTGCTGCGCTCGTCGCACGCCGGCTTCGCGCGCCGCGCGGCGCAGCCGGGAGCGGACCGCTTCGCCGAGCCGCTGATCGACCCGCTCACCGTGATCGCGTGCGAGCTCGAGGCCGAGCACCCGGCCGGGGACCACACGATCGTGCTCGGCCGCGTCCGCTCCCTTCACATGTCCTCCCCCAGCCGCCCGCTCGTGTACTTCGCCGGCGGGTTCGGCGCCTTCGATCCAGAGGAGCTCCCATGTCCAACAACGTAGAACCGATCGTCGACCCGATCGAGCTGCGCGCCCACATCAGCGAGATGTACCGCGCCGTGGCCGAGCAGCCCGACGGCGACTTCCACTTCGAGCTCGGGCGCCCGGTCGCCGAGCGGCTCGGCTACCCGCGCGAGTGGCTCGACGCCGTGCCGCCGGAGGCCCTCGCCTCGTTCGCCGGCGTCGGCCACATGCTCGACCTCGCGCGCATCCAGACCGGCGAGAGGGTCATGGACCTCGGCTCGGGATCCGGCACCGACGCCTTCATCGCCGCGCATCTGACCGGCCCGACCGGGCGCGTCATGGGCGTCGACATGACCGACGCGCAGCTCAGCAAGGCGCGCCGGCTGCGTGACGAGAACCACGTCGCCCAGCTCGTGTTCGTCAAGGGCCTGATCGAGCAGCCGCCGGCCGAGCCCGAGTCGGTCGACGTCGTGATCTCCAACGGCGTGATCAACCTGGCGCCGGACAAGGACGCCGTCTTCCGCTCGGCGGCAGCGGCGCTGCGCCCGGGCGGCCGGCTCGCGATCGCCGACATCGTCAGCGAACAGGAGCTGATCGAGCGCACGCGGCGCAACGTCGGCCTGTGGGCGGCATGCATCGCCGGCGCCGTTCCGGAGCACGACTATGTGACCGCGATCGAGGCGGCGGGTCTCCAGATCGAGCTCGTCCGCCCGAACGCGGACTACAAGTTCCTGTCCCCGCGCGCCCAGGCGGCGGCCGACAAGTACGGCGTCACCAGCGTCACGGTGCTGGCGACGAAGCCCTAGCTACGACGATGTGCCACTCGTTGGCGCGGCCGTCGCGATAGGCCCATTCGGTGTAGAACGAGCGCTCGACGGCGAGGCCGGCCTGCGGGACGGCCTCGTCGACGATCTCGGGCCGCCAGCTCGGGTCGAGCGGCACGTCGCAGCGCTCGGGTGCCCGAACGTGTGGACGACGACGCGGCCGCGCGACACGCGCGCCGCCTCGCGTGGTCGGCGCCCGCTGCGCCGGCTCCCCGACGGCGATGCTCCTCGCCCGCAGCGGCCACCGGGTGCTGCTGGTGGACCGAGCCGAGTTCCCGAGCGACACGCTCTCCACCCATTACATCCACCAGTCCGGCGCTGCCCAGCTCGAGTGCTGGGGCCTGCTGCCGCAGGTGATCGCCGCAGGCGCCGCGGACCTTCACGCTCGACATCGGGCCGTTCGCGCTGCGCGGCACGCCGCCGCCGATCGGGCCTGTGGCCGACGCGTACTCGCTGCGCCGCACGGCGCTCGACAAGGTGCTCGTGGACGCCGCCGTCGCGGCCGGGGTGGAGGTGCGCGAGCGCTACCCGGTCGCCGAGATCCTGTTCGGAGACCGCGTCATAGGCATCCGCTCGCGCGGCCGCACAGACCGCGCGCGGATCGTCATCGGCGCCGACGGGCTGGGCTCGCTGGTCGCGCGCAGCGTCGACGCGCGCGTCTACAACGACCACGGCACGCTGACGTGCGCGTAGTACACGTACTTCACCGGGCTGCCGGTCGACGGCGCCGAGCTGTACCTGCGGCGCGGCCGCATGATGGTGGCGGCGCCGACCAGCGGCGACCAGGTGATCGTCGTGGTGCAGTGGCCGCGGGCGCGCTTTCACGAGATCCGGGCTGACGTACCGGGCCACTTCATGCGTGCGCTCGCCGATGCCTCCGAGCTGCTCGCGCGCGTCCGCGGCGCCACGCGCACCGACCGCTTCCGCGGCACCGGCCGGCTGCCGAACTTCTACCGCCGCCCGCACGGCGAAGGCTGGGCGCTGGTCGGCGACGCCGGCTACCACAAGGACCCGATCCTCGCCGTCGGCATCGGCGACGCATTCCGCGACGCCCAGCTGCTCGCCGACGCGATCGCCGCTGGTGAGGACCTCGAGGTGTACGAGCGGCGCCGCAACGCGCTGTCGGCCGACAGCTTCCAGCGCACGGTCGACTTCGCTCACCTGCAGCCGCCCCCGCCGCTCATGCAGCAGCTCTTCGGGGCGTTGCGCCACGGCGCACAGGCCGACCGCGACGCCCTGTTCGGCACGCTCGCCGGCTCCTTCCCGGCCGAGCAGTTCTTCGCGCCGGCCAACGTCGCGCGGATCCTCGCGCCGCTGCGCGCGGCTGCCTAGATCTAGTGCGTGAACGGCGACGGGAACCACGGCGGGTGCGCGAACGCGATCGCCGCGAGCACGAGCAACGCCACGCCGACGATCGGGGTCAGCGCCCGCCCGTGGCGGCCGGTCTTCTCGTAGACCATCACCGCGGTCAGCGCGGCCATCCACCACAGCATCGCGACGCCGGCCGCGAACATGACGAGCATCAGCGCCCAGCAGCAGCCGAGGCAGAACAGCCCGTGTCCGGAGCCCAGCCGGAACGCGGCGCCCACGCCCCGGCGGTAGTGCGCGAGCAGGAACGGCCCGGGCGCCCGGCACTTGGACAGGCACTTCTCCTTGAGGTCGGAGAACTGGAAGGCGCCTGCGATCGTGAGCACGGTGCCGCCGATCAGCCATGGGTGCGCGGCGAGCCATGGCGTCGCATCGACCGTCTGGTGGATCATGTCGTCGCCGAGGAACGCGCACCAGCCGAAGGCGGTCCAGACGGCCGCGTAGCCGCCGAGGAACGCGCCGCGTAGCCGCCACGGGTGCGCCTGGCGGCTGCTGACCGCCTCGAACATGCGGATCAGCGGCAGCGTCGACGGCAGCATCATCGCCGCGACCATCGCCTGCCAGGCGGCGAGGAAGAGCAGCAGGGCGGCCCACAACGGCGGGCCGCCCTCGATCAGCGCGTCGTGGTGGAGCGAGCCCGCCGTCCCGGTGAGCTGGGCGACCACGGCGAGTGCCCAGGCGACCGCGATGGCCGCAGGAACGGGCCACGGCACGCGCGCTCGCGGAGCAGGGGCGATCGCCGTCACGCCGCGTGCTCCATCTTCCACTCGGACTGGATCGCGTTGCGCCCCTCGTATTCCCAGGACATGCCGTACTGGGGCAGCTCGACGCGGTTCACGCCCGCCTTGGCGACCCAGGCGGCGGACCCGGGGACGGTCGAGAACACGGAGTTCACGAGCGTCGTGATGCTGCCGTCAGGCCCGCGGTAGGGCTCCATGTCGGTCTCGACGAGGCCGGGGATCTTCAGGGTCCCCGCGCCACCCGCCACGGCGTGGGTGATCGGGACGAACTCGACGCCCTTGACCTCGCCGATCAGCGCCTCCCAGAGGTCGCCGAGCGGTCCGCCGAGCTTGCCGGTGAAGGCGGCGAGGAGCGCGTCACGCTGCTCGGGCGACCCCTTCTCGTCCACCAGCGCGACGATCGCCCAGTTGCCGGCCAGGACGTTCCCCGGGATGTGGCAGATGAGGACGAGGTTGAGCCCGGAGACGTCGAGCCCCTGGATCTCGCCGGTGTCGATCCCGTAGGCGACGATCGCGAAGCACTCGCCGAGATCGGGGTCCTCCCCGATCCAGCACGGGCAGTTGACGTTGCACGAGCACGCCTCGATGAGCGTGCCCGTCAGCGAATAGACGGTCCCGGTCCCTTCGCTGGTCGGTTGAACCGTTGCCACAATGACTCCTTCCATCGGTGGTTCTCACCCAGCGGGCGTGCAGCGCGACGGAACATTCGTTCCGTCACAGCGACCACCGCGGGGGAACGGCGCCGGGCGGCGCGTACGAGCAGAAGCGCCCGGTGTGCAGCGAGGCCTCCAGATGCTCGGCGAGCTCCGGCGAGTGCCGGCCGATCTGCCGGATCGCCGTCCGGATCGCCTTCGTGACGCTGATACGCGCCCGTTCGGCGGGTGAGGCGAACGTGCGGTCGGCGCCGCGCAGCCCGACCGCGCGCGCGAGCTCGGCGCCCAGGGCGTCGAGCTCCTGCTCCAGCCCGGCGACGCGCTCGTCGTCGCCCCACGCGCGCGCCTGGTCGAGCTCTTCCTCGAGCTCCTCGAGCCGCCGGCCGTATGCGGCCTTCGCCTGGGCATCGAGCACCGGGACGTCCGGCCCGCGATGGTTCGCGGCCGGGCTGGCCAGCTCCAGCACGTGCAGCTCGCGGCCGGGCCGGGCGAGCAGCGCGGCGATGTAGCCGAGCCCCTTCACGTCGTGCAGGCGGAACGTGCGGCCCGCATAGGCGAGCATCCAGACGTCGCCCTCGCGGGCGAAGATCGCGTCCTGCGCGGCCGGTTTGGAGGCGATGCCGAGCGCGTCGGACAGGCGCTCGGCCTCGGCGAGCATCGCCTCGCCGCGCGTGCGGTCGGCCGGCTCGCCGCGCACCGCCAGGGCGGTCGCGTGCTCGAGCAGGACGCGAGCGCGGATCGCCGGCGCCCCGAGCAGCTCGCTGCGGGCGAGCGCGGACACGAAGAAGCGGTCGGCCTCCGGCCAGCGGCCCAGCAGCGCCGCCAGCTTCGCGAGGCGCAGCGCCACGGGGCCGAACGGCTGGAGCGTGTACGAGATCGCGTTGTCCTCGGCGTGCGGCAGCAGGAGCTCGTACAGCTGGAGGGCGCGCTCGCGGTCCGCCGCCACGACGCACGCCTCGGCCAGGGCGCAGGCGTGCAGCAGCCACAGACCGTCGCGCGGCAGGCCGGCAAAGGCGTCGGCAGCGTGCAGCTCCAGCTCGCGGCGCGCCATCTGGACGTCGCCGAGCGCCGCGGCCACCAGGGCGTCGCGCCAGCGCGGGATCCATGGGTACCGCTCGGCGTGGTCCCGGATCTCGGGCCACAGCTCGCTCACCCGGCCCTGCGCCCAGCGGATCGCCAGCAGCTGGGCGTAGCGGAACACATAGGTCGCGTACTCGCTCTGCCGCAGGCGGCCGACCTCGAGCGCCTCCTGCGCCAGCCGCTCGGCCTCGTCGAAGCGGCCGTCGAGCGTCGCCCGCAGCGTGCGCAGGCACATCGTGTGCCAGCGGTTGAACGGTTGCCGGAGCTGCTCCGCGAGCTCGGTCATCGCCCGGCTCTCGGCGTCCATCCCGCGCCGGTCGCACAGCTCGAGGAAGCAGTGGAAGCGCGCGTTGTGGGCGAGGAACTCGATCTCCGCGTCGTTGGCCGCGCGCAGCATCTCCTCGGTGTGGGTGAGGCGCTCGTGTGCCATTCCCGGGGTTGTGAGCACCCAGTGGCGCGCGTGCAGGGCGGTGACGAGCGCATCGCCGTCGTCGAGCCGGCGCGCCATCTCGATCGCCGCCGCGCTCACCTCCGTCCGGCGATCGACCGGCTCGTTGGCCGACCACATCTCCAGCGCGAGGTGGGCGAGCAGATGTGCGCGCAGCGGGCTGTCCGTCTGCGGCAGCGCGGCGAGCGCCTCCTCGAGCAGCCCCACGCCGGTCCCGCCGACCTCGAACCGCGCGTACAGCAGGAAGCCGCCGAGGGCGGTCACGTAGCCGAGCGCCGCGCGTGCGAGCAGCTCGCCGTCGCCGAGCCGCCGCCCGGCGCCGATCGCCTCCTCGAAGGTCAGCCGCGCCTGGGCCCCGTCGCCCGACCGCCATTGCGCGTCGCCGAGCCGGAGCAGCAGCGCGCCGCGCCGGTCGGCTCCCGGCACCAGCTCGAGCGCCCGGCGGTAATGGACGGCGGCCTCCTCATAGGCGAACAGGCGCGCCGCCCGGTCACCGGCCAGGATCAGGTGCTCGAGCGCCCGGTCACCGTCGCCCAGGTAGAGGTGGCGCGCGATCTCGGAGCGATGGGGATCGAGGTCGTCGGCGTACGCCGTCTCGAGCAGGTGGCCGACGTCGCGGTGCAGCGCGAGCCGCCGCGCGGGCGGCAGGTCGTCGTAGAGCGTCTCGCGTACCAGCTCGTGCGCGAAGGTGTAGCGGCGGCGCGACAGCTCGGCGACGACGCCGACCGCGACTGCCTCGCCGAGGACGTCCAGCAACCGGGCCGCGGTGAGCCGGCTCGTGCGCTCGAGCAGCGGCAGGTCGAACTCGCGGCCGATCACCGCGGCGATGCGCAGGGTCGCGATCGCCTCGGGCGACAGGTTCGCGACGCGGCGGCGGATGAGGGTGCGGACCTCCTCCGGGATGCGCAGGAACGGGTCCTTGACCGCGTCGTCGAGCGCGTGCTCGGTCGAGAACAGGCGGACGATCTCGCCGGCGAAGAACGGGTTGCCGCCGGTGATCTCGTGCAGTCGGGTGACGACGCCGGGGGCCGGCGGCGCGCCCGTGACGGTCTCCACGTAGGCCGCGATGTCGGTCGTGGTCAACCCGCGCAGCGGCACGCGCCGGCCGACCCGCGCGAGCTCCGCGAACGCCTCGCCGAGGTCGCGGACGCGCGGCTCGGTCTCGCGGTAGGAGGCGACGAGCAGGACGCGGGCCTGGGCGAGCGCGTCGCCGAGGTAGCGCAGGAGCAGCAGCGAAGGCTCGTCGGCCGCGTGGACGTCGTCGAGCGTCACGAGCAGCGGCTCGTCGGCGAGGAACTGGGCGACGGCGTCGAACAGCCGGATCCGCTCGCCGCCCGGGATCACCGCGCGCGCCGCCTCGCTGCGCAGGCCGCCGCCCGCCAGCTGCTCGAGGTCGCCGCCGAGCGCGCGGACGATCTGGATCCACGGCCAGTACGGGGGCGCGCCGCCCTCCTCCCAGCAGCGGCCCGCGACGGTGCGGATCCCCCGTTCGCCCGCGAGCTGCGCGAGCTCGCTCATCAGGCGGGTCTTGCCGATCCCGGGCTCGCCGGTGACGAGCTGCAGCGACCCGCGCCCGCCGGCCGCCTCCGCCAGCGCCGCGCCGAGGCCGGTCAGCTCCTGCACACGCCCGACGAACGGGCGCAGCGAGACGATCGGGCGCGTCGACTGGTCAACCGTGTCGTGCACCTCCCAAGTCTGTCCGGCGCCGCGTGGGCTGTCCAGCGATTCGGTGGGACCCCTGACGGTCCTACCATCGAAGGTTCGCGACCGAGGAGTTTCTTGATGACTGCAGGGGCAGTGACACAGGACGGGCGCGCGCGCGTGCTCGCCGACGGCAACGAGATCCCGCTGCTCGGGCTCGGGGTCTGGCAGGTCGACGATGGGCCCGAGTGCGAGAACGCGGTGCGGGAGGCGCTCGAGCTCGGCTACCGGCACGTCGACACGGCGCAGGCGTACGGGAACGAGGCCAGCGTCGGGCGCGCGCTGCGCGACAGCGGCGTGCCGCGCGACGACGTGTTCATCACCACGAAGTTCTATCCCGCCAAGAAGGATCCCGAGGCGGAGGCCGAGCGCAGCCTCGAGCGGCTCGGCGTCGACTACGTCGACCTGTACATCATCCACTGGCCGCAGGGCGGCCCGACGTGGGCGTGGGACGGCATGCAGCGCGCCCGCGAGCGCGGGTACGCGCGCTCGATCGGCATCTCCAACTTCAGCCTCGCCGAGGTTGACGAGCTGCTCGCGGTCGCCGACACGCCGCCGGTCGTCAATCAGGTCCAGTTCAGCCCGTTCGAGTATCGGCGCGCGCTGCTGGAGGGCTGCCAGGAGCGCGGCGTCGCGCTCGAGGCCTACAGCCCGCTCGGCACCGGCCGCCACCTGGGTGACGAGCGCGTGGCGGAAATCGCCGAGCGCGTCGGTCGCACACCCGCTCAGGTGCTGATCCGCTGGTGCCTGCAGCGCGACACGATCGTCCTGCCCAAGTCGACGCACCGCGAGCGCATCGAGGAGAACGCCCAGGTCTTCGACTTCACGCTGTCCGACGAGGACGTGGCGGCGCTCGACGCGCTCGACAGCACCGGCGGCACCGACCTGGCGCGCGAGAGCAAGTGGTGGTGACGGCCTCCCAGGAGGCTCCCAGCTGCCGTGTTTGCGGCGCGGCCATCGCGAACGCCGCCACGTCCGGCAGTACACCGTCTGCCAGCGCGACGCCCCCGGCGCAGCATGACCCGTCCAAGGCGGACACACGGCCAACGGCAAGACCGAGGTGCTGCTGAGCGGTGACGTCGCATCCAAGGTGCGCGCCGCCGCGCTCGCCAAGGTCCCGGGCACCGTCGACCGCGTCGAGACCAACGTGGACTCGAGCGCGCCCTACGAGGCGCACATCGTCAAGTCCGACGGCACCGAGGTCGAGGTCCAGGTCAGCAAGGACTACACCGTCGCCGCCGTCAACGAGATGGGCGGCCGCCACCCGTAGTCCCGCCCGACGTCAGGCGCGCGGCTCGCCGCCGGCGAGCCGCGCGCCTGGCGCACGCACTACTGAGCACGCTCGAGTGAACAGCCGACCCGACCGCGCGGCAGACCGCGGATGGAGGCCGCGCGCGCAGCGGTCATGCTGGGAGTGCGATGACACCACGAGCCGCACGACCGTGCGTCCGGCAGGCGCCGGCGGTCGTGTGCGTACTCGTGGCCGCCGTGGCCGCCTGCGTCCCTGCACCGGCGGCCGCGAGCCCGACGAGGGCAACGATCGCCGAGCTCGTGCGACAGGACGCGCACCTGCGCCCGGGTTGCCGAGCCGCGTTCCGTGCCGCGACCGCCGCGGTGTGGTGCGATCCAGCCCGAGGGAGCGTTGCTCGCCTGCAATCACGCGAACGCGCGCTGCGGCGCGTGTCCGGAACGCGCGCGGTGCGGCTGGCCGGTGAGCCGCTGGCGGTGGGACAGCGCGTGCGGGTCCGCGCGGCGTTGCCGAGCCGCCGCGCCCAGCTCGCGCTGGTGGTGCTGGACGGGACTTCGCTGACATATGCGCGCTTCGCCGGGATGCGCGGCGAGCGGCGCATCGCGACCGCCTTCGCCCGCCGCGCCGGGGCGGGGCTGGTCTTCCGGCTGAGCGCCGGCGACCGGCACTGGCGTCCGGTCGTGCAGCGCACCGCGACGCTGCCGGCGCCCGTTCCGTCACCGCCACCGCCACCGCCGCCCCCGGCGCCGCCGCCGTCGCGCCTGGTCATCAGGGAGTGCGGCCTTCCGGCGCCGGCCACGGCCGCGGACGTCGACGGGTTCAACGAGCTGTGGGGCCCCGCGCGGACGGGGCCGGGCTGGACCGGTGGAGACGTGACCTTCTCGACACCGCTGCCGGACGGGCGCATCGCCTGGATCTTCGGCGACACGTTCATCGACCACGTCACGCGCGACGGCCGCCGCACGGGCGGCCTGGTCAACAACTCGATCGTCATCCAGGACGGCGCGTGCCTGACGACGTACGCCACGGGCACGCCCGCCGCCCCCGCTGCGCTGCTGCATCCGGCCGATCCGGGCGAGTGGTACTGGCCCGCGGACGCCGCCGTCGAGGCCAACCACCTGCACGTGCTGCTGTGGCTGATGCGGCGCACGGGCCTCGGCGCCTGGGACTTCGAGGTCGTCCGGACCGACCTCGCCACGCTCGCGCTGCCAGACCTCACCGAGCCCGCGATCCAGGCACTGCCCGCGGCACCGGGAGTGGCGTGGGGCTCCGCGATCATGGAGGACGACGGGCGCACGTACGTGTACGGGATCCACGTGCACGCGGGCGGTGAGCGCTACTTGCACGTCGCCCGGACCACGCTCGGCCTCGAGAGCCCCTGGGAGTACCGCACCACCACCGGCTGGTCGCCCGACCCGGACGCCTCGGCCGACCAGCTGCCAGGCATCTCGCACCAGATCAGCGTGCTGCACGAAGGGCGTGAGTACCTGCTGCTCACGCAGGAGCTCGGCTTCGGGGCCGACCTGAACCTCTACCGCGCACCGACGCCGGCCGGCCCGTGGGAGGGACCGGCCGAGCCGCTCGCGCAGGTACCGCCGCCGTTGCCGGGGACGTTCACCTACAACGCCGTGGCGCATCCGGAGTACACGGCCGCGGGCCGGCTCCTGCTCTCCTCCAACGTCAACTCGCTCGACCCGGCCGCGGCGTTGATCGACGCCGCGATCTACCACCCGCGGTTCATCGTGGTGCCGTGGCCGCCTATGCCTCGACGTGGTGACGGTTGACGGCGACCTCGAGCTCGCTCGCCGGGCGGAACGTGACCGTCCGCCGGCGGCGCGGCGCCGGAGCGACGCCGAACTGCCCCACGCCGGGCCAGTCCAGCCCCTCGTAGTGCTCGAGCGAGTGCCAGATGGCCGCCGCCAGAACGTCGAGCACGACCTCGGCGTCCTCCTGGCGCGCGACCGCTCCCTCCGTCACCAGCGCGTGGGCCAACTCTTGCTTGTTCATGGTCGGAAACGCTTCCACGCTTCCGCGCGCCCGGCATCGGTGAAACCGGGAAGACCGGCTGCGGTCAAGTACTCACTTCGGCCGGAGCCGGCGGAGCAGCCGCAGCAGCGGGTCGTAGCGCTCGTCGACGACGCGCTCCTTGAGCGGGATGATCGCGTTGTCGGTGATGTGGATCCCCTCGGGGCACACGTCCGTGCAGCACTTGGTGATGTTGCATAGCCCGAGGCCACCCTCGTCCACGACCATGTCGAGCCGGTCGAGCGTGTCGAGCGGATGCATCTCCAGGCTCGCGATGCGGACGAGGAAGCGCGGGCCGAAGTAGCTCGAGTGCATCGTCTGGTCGCGCAGGATGTGGCAGACGTCCTGGCACAGGAAGCACTCGATGCACTTGCGATACTCGCTCATGCGGTCGACGTCTTCCTGGCCGATCGACCACTCCGCGTCGGGCGCCGGCGTGAACGGCGGGATCCGCTTGTTGACCTCGTAGTTCCAGCTCACGTCGGTCACCAGGTCGCGGATGACCGGGAACGCATGCAGCGGCTCGACGCGGATCGGCTCCTCCTCTGGCAGGTGGTCGAGCCGTGTCTTGCACATGAGGCTCGGGCGGCCGTTGATCTCGGCGCTGCAGGACCCGCACTTGGCGGCCTTGCAGTTCCAGCGGACGGCGAGGTCCGGCGCCTGGTGGCGCTGGATCTCGAGCACCGCGTCGAGCACGACCATGCCGGACGCCGCCTCGACCTCGTAGTCGACGAGCTCGCCGCCGGAGGCGTCGCCACGCCACAGGCTCAGCACGCGGGCGCTCATGCGCGCTCCGCCTCCTTGCGCGCGTCGACGAGCTCGGCCAGCGCGTCCGCCGTGACGACCGGGCGCGGCTCGACCGACATACGGTCAGCGGTTCTCTGCACCACGATGTTGTGCTCCCCCCAGAAGTCGTCGTAGTTCGGGAAGTCGAGCCGGCTGTGAGCGCCCCGACTCTCGTGGCGCAGCAGCGCGGCGCGCGTCACGGCCTCCGACACGATCAGCATGTTGCGCAGGTCGCGGCAGAGATTCCAGCCGGGGTTGTAGGCGGCGGTGCCGGACGGAGCGCGCGCGGAGTCGGCACGCTCGCGCAAGTCGGCGATCCGGGCGAGCGCCGCGCTGAGGCCCGCCTCGTCGCGGTAGATCCCGGCGTCCTCCTGCATCACGGTCTTGAGCTCCTCGTGAAGCTGGTACGGGTCCTCGCCGCCGGGGCCGCTGAGATAGCCCGTCATCTCAGCCGTGGCTTCGGCCACCTGCGCCTCGTCGATCCGTGGCGCCTGCGCGCGAGCGGCGTGCGTCGCCGCGCTCTCGCCCGTGCGCTTGCCGAAGACGAGCAGATCCGAGAGCGAGTTGCCGCCGAGCCGGTTGGCGCCGTTCATCCCGCCCGTGCACTCACCGGCGGCGAACAGCCCCTCGACCGTGCTCTGGCCGGTCTCGGCGTCCACCCGGATGCCGCCCATGACGTAGTGACAGGTGGGCCCGACCTCCATCGCCTCGCGCGTGATGTCGACGCCGGCGAGCTCGAGGAACTGGTCGTACATGCTCGGCAGCTTCGTGCGCACGGTGTCCTCGCCGAGCTGCGAGACGTCGAGGAACACGCCGCCGTGCGGGGTCCCGCGGCGCTCCTTGACCTCGGTGAAGATCGCGCGCGACACGACGTCGCGCGTCGAGAGCTCGAGCCGCTTGGGGTCGTAGCGCTCCATGAACCGCTCGCCGGTCGCGTTGCGCAGGATGCCGCCCTCGCCACGCACGGCCTCGGTGACGAGCAGGCCGACGACGCCCGGCGGCCACACCATCCCGGTGGGATGGAACTGGACGAACTCCATGTCGATCAGCTCGGCGCCGGCCTCGTAGGCCAGCCCATGGCCGTCGCCGGTGCACTCCCACGAGTTCGAGGTGATCCGCCAGCACTTCCCGGCCCCGCCGGTGGCGAGCACGAGTGCGCGCGCCGCGAAGGCGACGTACTCGCCGGTCGCGCGCCAGTAGCCGAAGGCGCCGCACACGCGCTCGCCGTCCTTGAGCAGCCGGGAGATCGTGCACTCCATGAAGACGTCGATGCCCGAGTGCACCGCCTTGTCCTGCAGCGTGCGTATGAGCTCGAGGCCCGTGCGATCGCCGATGTGCACGAGGCGCTTGTACGTGTGGCCGCCGAACGCGCGCTGCGACATCTTGCGGTCGGGCGTGCGGTCGAAGACACCGCCCCACTGCTCGAGCTCGCGCACGCGGTCCGGCGCCTCGCGCGCGTGGATCTCGGCCATGTGCCAGTTGTTGAGGTACTTGCCCCCGAACATCGTGTCCTGGAAGTGCACCCGCCAGTTGTCCTCGGGCGCGACGTTGCCGAGCGACGCCGCGACGCCGCCCTCGGCCATCACCGTGTGGGCCTTGCCGAGCAGCGACTTGCATATGAGCGCGGTGCGCGCCCCGGCCTCCGCGGCGGCGACCGCCGCGCGCAGCCCGGCGCCCCCGGCCCCGATTACCACCACGTCATAGTCGTGGCGCTCCACTCAGATGATCCTCGGGTCGTCGAAGACGCCGCCGGCGGCCAGGCGCACGTACAGGTCGGCGACGGCGACCCAGATCAGGCTGATCCACGCCCATTCCATGTGCCGGCCGTTGAGCACGCCGACCCCGCGCCAGAGCTTGTGCCGGGCCTGCGCGCGCGCTGAGCAGGTGAAGCAGTCCAGGCGGCCGCCGACCAGGTGGCGGACCGAGTTGCAGCCAAACGTGAACAGCGACAGCAGGATGGCGTTGGCGAGCAGCACCAGCGAGCCGAGCCCGACGCCGAACGCGCCGTCGAAGAAGAACGCGCGGATGGCGTCGTACCACAGGAACCCCAGCACGATCGTGGCGAGGAACAGGAAGTAGCGGTGGGCGTTCATGAGGATGAACGGGAACGCCGCCTCGCCGCGGTAGCGCCCCCTGCGGGGCGACGCCACGGCGCACGCGGGCGGCGCCATGAAGTACGCCCGGTAGTACGCCTTCCGGTAGTAGTAACACGTTGCCCGGAACGCCAGCGGGACCCAGATCACGAGGAAGGCCGACGAGAACGGCACGTCGAGCCCCGACAGGTCCGGCGAGTAGAACGGGGACAGGTAGTCGGCCCCGCCCTCGGTGTAGCGGTAGTTGTCGCCCAGCACCGCGACGACGAACGCGTAGATGCCGAAGGCGCCCAGCCCGAGGCCGGTCGCCAGTGGCGGCAGCCACCAGCGGTCGCGTCGCCCTGTCTCGAACCCCCGCCTCGGTGCGGTCTGCGTCGCCACGTCGGGCGAACGCTACTCGCTGAGCGAGGTGTTACGCCTCGGGGCGGTAGCGCAGGCCGTCGAGCGCAATGCGCAGCATCTGCGCGTTCTGCTCGGGATCGGCCGTCGGGATCTTGGCGATCCCCATGACCATCGGGATGACGTCGCCGATGCTCACGTCCGGGCGCACGACGCCCGCGGCCTGGGCGCGCGCGAGCAGCGGCTCACCCGCGGCCCAGAGCGACGTGCGGCAGACCTTGAAGAGCTCGTTGTCGCGATCGAGGTAGTTGAGCAGCTCAGCGGCGAGCGCCTGCTTGGTGGCCATGTAGCCGATGAAGCGCTGGAACCAGTCCTCGAGCGCCTCCCACGGGTCGGCCTCGTCCAGCTCCGCGGCCGATCGGCAGATCACCTCGACCTCGTCGACGTAGACCGCCTCCAGCAGCGCCTGGCGGTTCGGGAAGTGGCGGTAGAGCGTGCCGATCCCGACGCCCGCGCGGCGCGCGATCTCTTCGAGCGCGGTCGACTCGCCGCCTTCGGCGAACGCCTCGCGTGCCGCCGCGAGCACCTTCTCGTAGTTGCGCCGCGCGTCTGCGCGCTTGGGGCGCTCCAGGAAGGTCTGTGCGGTCGTGTCGAGCGTGCTCATCTCAGAATTTCGGTTGACAACCGGAGGGTGCCTCCGTATAGTTCTGGAGGTGTCCTCCAGTTATTTCGGAGGTGGCCTCCATTTTAGCCGGGACACAGCCGCGACACAAGGAGTCCCGTTTTGCAAGTTGTTTCTCCCTCTCTCCCCTCTGATCCCCGCCGCTGGGCCACGCTGATCGTGGTCTGCTTCGCGCAGCTGATGATCGTGCTGGACGTCACGATCGTCAACGTTGCGCTGCCGTCGATCCAGCACGACCTCGGCTTCAACCAGGCGAGCCTGACCTGGGTCGTCAACGCGTTCCTCGTGACCTTCGGGAGCCTGCTGCTCCTGGCCGGCCGCCTCGGCGACCTCGTCGGGCGCAGACGCGTCTTCCTCGCCGGCCTGGTCACGTTCACCGTCGCTTCGCTGCTGTGCGGCGTCGCCCCGAGCGAGGGTGCGCTGATCGGCGCGCGGCTGCTCCAGGGCGTCGGCGCGGCCGCCCAGGCGTCCGTGATCCTGGCCATCATCGTCACCGAGTTCCCCCGCGCCACCGAGCGCGCCCGTGCGATGAGCGCGTACGTGTTCGTGTCGGTCGCCGGCGGCTCACTGGGTCTGCTCGCCGGCGGATTCCTCACCGAGACGCTGAGCTGGCACTGGGTGTTCTTCGTCAACCTGCCGATCGGCGTCGCCACCTTCGTGGCCGGGCGCGCGCTCATCCGGGCCGACAACGGGCTCGGGCTCGAGCACGGCGTCGACTGGGTCGGCTCGCTGCTCGTCACCGCCTCGCTGATGAGCGCCATCTACGCGATCGTCGAGGTGCCGACGCACGGTTGGACGTCCTCGTACGTGCTCGCGATCGGCGGCGTCGCCGCCGTATTGATGGCGGCGTTCCTGACGCTCGAGGCGCGCATCGAGAACCCGATCATGCCGCTGCGCGTCCTCCGGCTGCCCGGGCTGGTCAACGCGAGCCTGGTCCGAGGCTTCCTCGTCACCGGGATGTACTCGACGTTCTTCCTCGGCACGCTCTATCTCGAGCACGTCCGTCACTACAGCGCGCTCGAGACCGGCGCGGCGTTCCTGCCCTGGACCATCACCGTCGCGATCCTCTCGCAGGGCATCACGGCGCGGCTCGTGGCGCGGTTCGGGCCGCTGCCCGTACTGACGGCGGGCATGGCGACCGCGGCCGCCGGCTTGCTGCTGTTCGCGACCGTCGGGCCGGACACGGCGTTCTTCCCGACGATCTTCCTGGCCTCGTTCCTGATCGGCCTCGGCATCGGCAACGCGTTCATGCCGCTGCTGACACTGGCGATGGCCGACGTGCCCGCGGCCGACGCCGGACTCGGCTCCGGGATCACCAACGTCTCACAGCAGATCAGCGGCGCGCTCGGGCTCGCAGTCCTCAGCACCGTCGCTGCTGACCACACCAAGGGCCTGCTGTCCGACGGCGACGGTGCCACGAGCGCTCTGCTCGGCGGCTACCACGTCGCGTTCATCGCCGGCGCGGCGGCCATCGTCGCCGGGATCGGCCTCGCGTTCGCGCTCCTGCGCCCGCGCGACCCGGAGCTTCAGGTCGCCGAGGCCCCGGTCGACCGCATCCCCGCCCGCCTCGCCATGGAGGAACAGGCCGCATGAACCCCACACGGATCCGTCTCATCTCCGAGGGAGTCGTCGCCTCGTACATCCACGACATCTCGGTGCGCACCCGCTCCGCCGACTCGTCGCCCCCGGCAGACCGGCACGGAGGCCGGTCGTCGCGGCTCGCCCACTCGCGGGCCGCGCTGCGCGGGCGCGACGCCCACCAAGGCCGGCGAACTCGCCCCGGCGAGCTCGCGGTTACGAGCCGTTCGGCCTGATCAGCGCGAGCCGGGCGTCCTCAACCGCCTGCTCGCGACCCTCGTCGGGGTTCGTGTCCTCGGCGGGGTTCGTGTCTTCGGCGGCGGGTGCCTCCTGTGGCGAAGAGGCCGCGAGCTTCCTCGCGGCCTTTCTCGCCGCCTTCTCCTGACGGCGCTCGACGAGCGCCCGTTCGCGGTTGAGCTTCGCCATCGTGGTCTTCTTCTTGGAGCTCGACGCCATGCGTGAACCTCTCTGATCGCAGAGTTAAGTGCGCGTCGCGGACGCGCAAGCCGGTGCTGCGACGCGCGCTTAGATCGTCTGAACGTTCGTGGCGGCCGGGCCCTTGGGGCCCTGCTCGGCGTCGTAGCTGACCTTCGCGCCCTCAGCGAGCGACTTGAACCCGCTGCCGGCGATCCCGCTGTGGTGCACGAACAGGTCCTTGCCCTGATCGTCGGGCGTGATGAAGCCGAAGCCCTTGTCGTCGCTGAACCACTTCACGGTTCCAGTAGCCATCTTGTTCCCTCCCGGGAGGTGTCATGTGCGGCGAAACGCGGGAGGTGCGGTGGCAACTACTACGAACGCTGGGCACTGAGTCGCCGGGCGGATTGCCCGGCACGAGCGCTCCAGTCTACCCACTCGGGCCGCGGACCTTCGATTCGTGCGCCTCGGTGGCGTCGCCGTGAGACGGGCGAGCGGCCGTCCCCAATAGGCAAGTTGCCACTTGCCTATACTCGCTCGCGTTGAGCGATGTCTTCCAGGCGTTGGCAGCACCCGCGAGGCGAGCGATTCTCGACGAGCTCCACGATCGAGACGGCCAGACGCTGTTCGAGCTCTGCAGCAGGCTCACGATGAAGCACGAGCTCAGGCTGTCGCGACAGGCGGTCTCGCAGCATCTGCAGGTGCTGGAGGACGCCGGCCTCGTGAGCTGCCGGCGCGAAGGCAGATACAAGTTCCACTACCTCGACACCGCGCCGCTGCAGGCGATCACGCAGCGCTGGTCGATCGAGGACCCGCAAAGGAGGCGGACGCCGTGAGGATCAATCTGGCAAGCGTTCTCGTGGATGACCAGGAGAAGGCGCTCCGGTTCTACACCGAGGTCCTCGGGTTCCTGAAGAAGCACGACGTTCCGCTCGGCGAACACCGCTGGCTGACCGTCGTCTCACCCGCCGATCCGGACGGCACCGAGCTGCTGCTCGAGCCGGACGGCCACCCTGCCGCAAAGCCGTTCAAGCGGGCGCTCGTCGACGACGGCATCCCCTACACCTCATTCGCCGTCGACGACGTCAACGCCGAGTACGACCGGCTGCGGGCGCACGGCGTGCGGTTCACGCAGGAGCCACTCGAGCTGCCGTCGGTCACCACGGCCGTGCTCGACGACACGTGCGGCAACCTGATCCAGATCGCCGCGACGGTTGACTCAACCTGAGCTGCGCTGGAGGTAGCAGGGCGAGAAGCTCGTCCAGGTGTTCAGCGGCCAGCTCGGAGGCCCGATGGCCGGGCTTGCGCCGCTTGTCGGTGAGATCCTCGGCGTCGAGCGGGCCAGCATCGAGGTTCAGGACGACGGGCACCGGCACAGCGTCCGCATCGGTGACGCGATCGACTTCGAGATCGAGGACGTGGTGCCGTTCGGCGTCGAGGACGACCGACCGATTCGGTTCGACGGCATGTTCCATCCCGTTGCCCCCGACCTCACGATGGCGGAGGCCAAGCGCTCGCAGATCGACGCGTTCGGCATCCAGTACGAAGGCAAGACGGGCCTGTCGAAGTCCGGGTTCGCCTGGGCTGCGTGACGACGTGATCACCGCGGCGCCCGACCGCGTTGCTGCTCGCGCGGGACTCGCCCCGGCGTGGGCGGCGGCGCGCACGCGGATGGCGCTCGTAATTGTGCTGTTCGCGCTGGCGGCCGTCGCGTGGTGGTCGACGATCGACCGGATGCGAGACATGGACGATGGGCCATGGACTGCGCTGGGGACCTTCGGCTGGTTCCTCGGCGCCTGGGTCGTGATGATGGCGGCGATGATGCTGCCGTCGGTCGCGCCGACGGTGGCGTTGTACTCGCGGATGACCAAGACGCGTTCCCCGTGGTCGCCGGCGCTGTTCGTCGTGGGCTACTTCCTCGTCTGGGGCGCCGTCGGGGCGCTCGCGTTCGCGCTTGCGTCCACACACGTCGCCGGTGACGCGCTGGCCTGGGACCGGGGAGGCCGCTGGGTCGCCGGAGCCACACTCGTCGCCGCGGCGGTCTATGAGCTGACGCCGGCGAAGAACATCTGCCTGCAGAAGTGCCGCAGCCCGCTCGGCTTCCTGCTCGGCGCGTGGCGCGACGGCCCGGCCGGCGCGCTACAGATGGGGAGCAAGCACGGCGCCTGGTGCGTCGGGTGCTGCTGGGCGCTCATGGCGTCGCTGTTCGCCCTGGGCGTGATGAGCATCGCCTGGTCGGCGTTCGTGGCCGCGCTCATCGCGGTCGAGAAGCTCCTCCCGTGGCGGCGCGTCGCAACGTACGGCACCGCTGCCGTCCTGGTTGCCCTCGGACTGCTCCTGCTCGTCGCCCCGGACGCGATACCGGCGTTCACGCTGCCGAGCGACGGCCCAGTGCCCGGCATGAGCGCCATGGGCTCCTGACTCAGTGCTGCATCCTTGGATCCTGCGTAGGGTCGGCGTACATGGGAGGGCAACCGCCATCGCCGGCCTCGGGCCGCAGTTCGTAGTGCCACGGTTCGTTGCTGTAGATCTGGCACAGGCCGTACTCGGCGCCGTGCGCGGACAGCCACGCCGCGGCAGCGGAGGGCCCGATGTCGACCGCATCCCCCGACACGTGAGCAGACGTGCTGGGCGTGGCCACCCAGCGGGCCGCTTCCGCTTTTGAGCCGTACTTCGAGACGGCCTCACGGAACAGTCGCTGCTGGTAGCCCGGGGAACGCCAGCCGCTATCGACGGAGAACTCGACCCCGTCGCCCGCGGCGTCACTTGCCGCCCGGCGCAGGGCACCGAGCAGATCAGCGTCGAGGTTGGCCACGCCCCGAATCTCGTCATCGAAGACTGTCGTGCCGTCGGGGACGGCGCCGTTCGCCTCGCCAAGCGCGCCTCGGTGCTCATGGCGAGGGACGTGGATGCGTGATGCGGCAGCCGGGAGCGAAGACGCCGTCGACGACGAGGACTCCAGCAATTGGTAGCCGAGGGCTGCACCGATCGCCGCGATAACGACGACCAGGCCGGCGACACCGACCCTGCGTATCCGACGGGTGGTGGTTCGTGCGGGCTCGCGGTAGGTCACACCTCGATTCAAGGCAGCGGCGTGTTGCCAGCACGTATGCGGTTTTCGATATGCCGGCGACATGCGCCGGCTCGTAGCATCGGAGCGTGCGCGTGCTGATCGTCGAGGACGAGCCCTACATGGCGGAAGCGATCCGCGATGGCCTCCGCCTGGAAGCGATCGCGGCAGACATCGCAGGCGACGGCGACACCGCTCTGGAGCTGCTGAGCGTCACCGCCTACGACATCGCGGTCCTCGACCGAGACATCCCTGGGCCCTCCGGCGACGAGATCGCCAAACGCATCGTCGCCTCCGGCAGCGGCATGCCGATCCTCATGCTCACCGCCGCCGACCGGCTCGACGACAAGACCTCCGGGTTCGAGCTCGGGGCCGACGACTACCTCACCAAGCCGTTCGAGCTCCAAGAGCTCGTGCTCCGGCTCAGAGCGCTGGACCGCAGGCGCGCCCACCACAGGCCACCCGTGAGCGAGATCGCCGGTCTGCGGCTGGATCCGTTCCGCCGCGAGGTCTACCGCGACGGCCGCTACGTCGCGCTGACCCGGAAGCAGTTCGCCGTGCTCGAAGTGCTCGTCGCTGCCGAGGGCGGCGTCGTCAGCGCCGAGGAGCTACTGAAACGGGCGTGGGACCAAAACGCCGACCCGTTCACCAACGCCGTGCGCATCACGGTCTCGGCACTGCGCAAACGCCTCGGCGAACCCTGGATCATCGCCACGGTGCCCGGCGCCGGCTACCGCATCGACACCGGAGCTGAGGGACAAGGCCGTGGATAGAGCGCCCGGGTTGAGCGTCCGCCTCAAGCTCACCCTCAGCTACGCCGGGTTTCTCATGCTCGCCGGCGCCGTGCTGCTCGCCGCCGGGTACTTCTCCCTTTCGCGTGGTGTGCACCCTGGTGTGATCTTCATAGTCCGCAGCCACGCCGAGCTCCTGCGCAGCTTCGCTCCGATCGCGGCCCTCGTCATGGCCTTCCTATTGATGTTCGGTCTGCTGGGAGGGTGGTTTCTCGCCGGCCGCATGCTCGCGCCCCTGGGCCGCATCACGGACGCCACACGCACGGCCGCGACCGGATCGCTCGCCCACCGAATCCGGCTACCGGGGCGCAACGACGAGTTCCGCGAGCTCGCCGACGCCTTCGACACCATGCTCGCGCGCCTCGAAGCACACGTCTCAGAGCAGCAGCGATTCGCAGCCAACGCCTCCCACGAGCTGCGCACCCCTTTGGCGATCACGCAGACCCTTCTCGACGTCGCCCGCAACGACCCGAACCGCGACAGCGGCGTGCTCGACGAACGCCTCCGCGCCGTCAACGCCCGAGCGATCGACCTCACCGAAGCATTGCTCCTGCTCAGCCGCGCCGACGAGCGGTCGTTCGTCTCAGAACACGTTGACCTGTCCCTGATCACCGAAGAAGCCGCCGAGACGCTCCTCCCGCTTGCCGAGGAGCGCGGAATCACCCTCGAGACCTCCGGCGACGCGACCCCCGCCATCGGCTCACCCGCCCTCCTGCTGCAGATGACGACGAACCTCGTGCACAACGCCATCGTCCACAACCTGCCTGAGCACGGCACGGTATGGGTCACGACGAGCGCGCACCCCAAGAGCGTGGTGCTGACCGTCGAGAACACCGGCGAGAAGCTCACCCCACAGCTGGCGTCCACGCTCGCCGAGCCGTTTCAGCGCGGCAGCAAACGCATACGCACTGACCACGCAGGCGTCGGCCTCGGCCTGGCGATCGTCAAGAGCATCACCCAAGCACACGACGGGACCCTCACCCTTACCCCCCGGGCCGCCGGCGGGCTCTGCGTCACGGTGCAACTCCCCGCCGCGTGATGGCGGAGCTCAGCGGTTGTGGTTGACGACCTCGACGTTGTGCCCATCGGGGTCCAGCACGAACGCGCCGTAGTAGCCGGGGTGGTACACGGCGCGCTCCCCGGGACCGCCGTGGTCCTCGTATCCGGCGGCGAGCGCGGCGGCGTGGAACGCGCGCACCGTGGCATCGTCGCGAGCCGGGAAGGCGAGGTGGACGTGCTCGGTGAGCGGCCGCTCGTCGTCGATCAGCGAGAAGCTGTAGTCCTCGCCCGTGAACTGCACGCGCCCCGGCTCGTCGTCCCCCAGCCGAATCCCGGCGTGGGGCGCGATCGCCGTGTAGAAGCGCTTGGACGCCGCGAGGTCGGCGACGCGGATCCACAAGTGGTCGACGCTGCCGTCAGGCACGGCGCGCGCCCGCCCGCCGTGCACGGCCTCGGCGCTGTTGCCGTCCGGGTCGAGCAGGAAGGCGCCGTAGTAGTCAGGTCCGTATTCCGTGCGCGGCCCGGGCGCGCCGTCGTCGCGATACCCAGCGTCGATCCCCGCCTGCCAGAAGGCGTCCACCGCCGCGCGGCTCGGCGCGCGGAACCCGACGTGCAGGCCGCGGGTCACCGGGTGCTCGCGGTCCGTGGGCCCGATGGCCCAGTCCTCCCACTCGACGAGCGCGGAGTCCGCGTAGCTGGGCTCGACCCCCAGCGCGGCGAGGACGGTGCGGTAGAACCGCTCGGACGCGGCGAGGTCCGAGACGGCGACGCCGACGTGGTCGAACACCACGCCGAGGCTACCGTTGGAGGCAAGCTCGAGGCCGTCGGGGTTGTGCTCGTACAACGCTCGGTACGCCTTCAGCCCCAGAATCGCGTCTGGTGCCGGGCGACCGGCGGGCGTCAGCGCCGCTCAGGCAGATCCTGAGCGGCGGCCGTTGCCGTCTAGCCGGACGGCGCCCGCAGCTCCAAGGGCACCTGGGTAGTCAGTTTCGCTCCGGCCCCGCGCACGCGAATCACGGCGGTCATCGAAAGGGTTCCGCGCCGGGCCAGCTTCAGCCGCGTCTTCTTCGGCAGCCGCAGCCTGGCCTTCACCGTCTTGGGGCCCTTCACCACCACGGTCTTGCGCGTGATGGTCTTGCGGGCGGCCTTGAGTCGCACGGTGATGCGGCAGCGCCGCTTGCTCCACGGGCACCTGACCGCCAGCTTGACCACGCCCCGCCTCGAGACCCGGACGACGCGAGGTATCACGCCGCCGTTGGACGTGGCCGGGGCCGGGGCCGCCGGAGTGTCGGTGGCCGGCGAACCGCCGACAGCGCTCGACGGCGGAGACGCGTACGAGTACGTCGCGACGTACTCACCGGCGGGGGCGTCGAAGACCTCGTAGTCGATCCCCTTCACGCTGCGTGAGGACGTGCTCACCGGCGTGCCGTCGCGGGTCAGGCCCAGCAGGCGCCCGCCGGCGGATCGGCTCGGCACCATGGCTTGGAGTCCGCGCGCGCCCGGGGCGGTCTCGATCGTGAAGCGCAGCTGACCGGCCTCGAACCGCAAGCCCCTGAACGACGAGCCGTTGCGCCCGTCGAGCCACTCGAGCATCTGCACGGCGGACACGACCGGCACTCCGCGCGCCTGCGCTTCGGCCACGATGGCGTCGGCGCCGACGTGATCGCTCACGTCTGTGTGCATGTTCGCCGTGAAGACCCCGTAGTAACCGTTCGGGCCGAGCGCGCCATCCAGCAATGCACTGATGTGCCTGCGGTAGTCGCTGGCCACCGTCATGCCCGACTCGTCGGTCAACTGCGTCGTCGCCTGGTAGACGTCGATCAGGGAGCCGTCGAGGTCGGCGAAGCGCATCGGGAACCCGGATCCGGTGAACATGCCTGGCCGGTCCTGCACCCAGCCGCCCGGGGCGTAGTAGTAGTTCGTGTCGAACCGAACCCCGTGCGTCAGCTCAGCCTTCGGCTCGCTCGCCCAGTCACTCCACGTCACACAATGCGTTCGGCTGGTTCGAAGGGGCGCGACGCTCCATGAGGCTGCGAACCTCGGCAGGTCCCACTGCCACGCAGCCTCCAGCGACGCGTGCGTGAAGTCCTGGCAGTTCGTGCTGAGATGCAGCGCGATCTCGAACCCCTCGGCCTGGTAGGCGCGAGCCTGGGCGTCGGTGAGCGGCGAAAAGGGATACAGGTACGAGGTGGAACGGACGCACTCCCAATTCGCGACCGAGCACCCGGCGGGGCTTGCCGCCTTGAAGCGGTCGAACTGGCCGCTCGTCCCGCCGTTGCCGTGGTCGTCTCCGGTCATGACGACGGCGGCCTTCTCACCGCGCGGGAGGTACCAGAAGCGCGGCAGCGGCGTGCGGTCCAGGTTCATCTGGACGATGAGGTTCGCGAGCAGGCGTTGCTGCTCGTCGGCCTGGGGGATCGCCACCTTCCCGAGCTGGACCCAATCGGGCTGTGCGTCGCCGGCCTTGGCGCCGTAGAACAGGTCCGCGGAGCGGATCGAATCGGTGCTGGCGTCCCGCTTCTGTCCAACCCACTCAGGGTTGCCCTGGCGCGTGTAGACGACCGAACGGGCGAGGTCGTATGCGAACGCGGCCGCCTGGCCACCGGCGGAGCCGACGCTGCGCACGGTCACAGCGGGCGCTGCCGTGGCGTCGCTGGCGTTTGCGTACAGCGTCGCGAGGGAGCTCGCCCCGGCCAGGGACCAGCGATCCGCAGCGCCATGAAACTGC
Organism: uncultured Solirubrobacteraceae bacterium; assembly: GCA_963803335.1. Classification (GTDB taxonomy): domain Bacteria; phylum Actinomycetota; class Thermoleophilia; order Solirubrobacterales; family Solirubrobacteraceae; genus DASSUW01. The sequence goes on from CAWDME010000004.1 coordinate 117,835, forward strand.
ATCGTCGTGCCGGTGAGGCCGGCGCCCGCCACGCTCCCGGTGTCGATCTTGAGATACCCGTTCTCGAGCTCCCCCGACTCGCTGCCCAGGCCTAGCAGCGACGCGAGCTTGGCGCTCGGTCGCATGGCAATGAGCTTGCCTCCGTCACGCACCCATTGCGTCAGCAGGTCCGCCTGCGCGGAGGTCAGTGCATCGTTTGCCGCGAGCACGACCACCTGGTACCGGGCGAGCGTCTCGGCCGTGAGCGCGGTCGCGTTGGTGACGGCGAACTCGTTCAAGCCTTCGGCTCGGAGGATCTCGGCGTAGTAGTCGCCGAACGGATCATCGGGCTTGGTCACGACGAGAATCGGGCCGCCCGGACCGTCCGCGGTCGACGCACTGATCTGCGCCTCTGAGGCTGCAACGCCCACGGGCCCGACTGCGCCCGTGCTCAGCGCGCCCGCCACTCCGATACCCGCAGACAGCAGTACCGATACGGCAGCGGCGTGCATTGCCGAGCGCCTCGGAGCTCCGCGTGTGCTCCGCGATCGGGGACCGGGGCGCTGCTGGTTTCCTGAAAACACTCCCCACATACGCGAGTTCTCTCCCTCGACTCTCGAACTGCTCCTCGCACCAGTAGAAAGGGCTGAGCGGCAGGTGGGTTCGTTCTTCCTATACGTTGGTCCAATGGGGCGCCCCCAGAGGGGTGCGCCAGTCACAAGCCGGACGGCGCCTCAGTTACAAGCCGGACCACGCAGGGACCCGTCGCGCATCACTCGCCAGGTGGTCGCGGCATTCACCGAGCGGCACGCCTCGTCCGCCGCCGACGCGGCAGCCGGATCCCCGCGCCGGTCTCGAACGTCACGTGGCCGGCCGCATTTCGCGGCCAGCAACGCGCGGCTTGAGCTCGCGCGGTCAGCTGATGACCGTGGGCGCTCGCCGGCCGGCGGCGGACGGGGTGCCACCGCCCTCGATCACGATCAGATCGGCGCTCGGGCGCTTCCGGCACCGGCTGCGCGGGGAGTAGTCTGGCGCCGTGGTACTCGGCGTCAATCATCTCGCGGCTCGACACCTCCGGGCGCCATCAGGTGACGTCTAGACCCGGCCTGGTTGCGCATCGCTCGGACATCGCCGAGCTGCCGAACGCTCTCGCTGAGGGCGATCGGATCGGTAGGAGTCTGGCCGGGCGACGCCTCGCCGTCTTTCTCGACTACGACGGGACGCTGACTCCGATCGTCGATCGTCCCGAGGACGCGGTCATCTCCGAGAGCATGAGGGAGGCCGTCCGAGCACTTGCGGCGCGCTGCGCCGTGTGCGTCGTCAGCGGCCGCGACCGCCGGGTCGTGCAAGAGCTGATGGGGCTCGACGACCTCGTCGTGGCCGGGAGCCACGGATTTGACATCTGGAGCCCCGGCTCGGGCTCGGTCGAGTACGAGGAAGGCGTTCGATTCGACGATCTGATCGAGCGGGTGACGGCGCGTGTGCGAGAGAACGCGGGCTCGATCGATGGGGTCGTCATCGAGCGCAAGCGCAGCTCCGTCGCGCTCCATTACCGGCTCGTCGCGGAGTCCGAGCGTGCGCGGATCGCCACGGTCGTCGACGCCCTGCTGGCGGACGGCGAGCTCAAGGTCACGCCCGGCAAGATGGTCTTCGAGATCCAGCCGGCGATCGACTGGGACAAGGGCAAGGCCGTGCTGCATCTGCTCGGCGTCCTGGGGCTCGATCGCGAGGACGTGGTGCCGCTCTACCTGGGCGACGACCTCACAGACGAGCACGCCTTCGAGGCTCTCGCCTCCCGTGGGATTGGCATCTTCGTCGGAGACCCGCTCGATCCCGAGGTCGGCGGAAGGAGCACCGCCGCGACGTTTACCCTGAGCTCGCCCGACGAGGTCGAGCACTTCCTGCGCCGGCTCGTCCGGAAGGAAACGTCGCGCGAGTTCCTGCTCGAGTACGACGGCTTCGATCCTGCGCACGAGCCCCTGCGGGAGTCGCTCACGTCGACCGGCAACGGCTACTTCTGCACGCGTGGCTGCGCGGAATGGGAGGACGCCGACGGCGCGCATTACCCGGGCACGTATGCCCACGGCGTCTACAACCGGAGCACGAGCGTCATGGGCGCCCATCCGGTGCCCAACGAGGACCTGGTCAACCTTCCGAACTGGCTCGTGCTCAAGTTGCGCATCGAGGGCGACGAGCCCATCCGGCTCGCCGACGTCGAGCTCCTCTCCTACCAGCACGCGTACGATTTCCGCGCCGCCGTCGTCGTGCGCGACATGCGCTTCCGTGATCGCGCGGGCCGGGAGACCCGCTTGCGGAGCCGCCGTTTCGTGAGCATGCACCGCATGCACCAGGCGGTCCTGGCCTGGGATCTCACGCCTGAGAACTGGTCGGGAACGGTCGAGATCGTGTCAGCACTCGACGGCCGTGTCGTCAACCAGGGCGTCGCCCGCTATCGGCAGCTCGAGGGCCGGCATCTCGATCCGCAGGGCCCGCGGGTCGGAGCCGACGACGTGATCGCACTCAAGGCGCGGACACGTCAGTCGCGCATCGAGATCGCCGAGGCTGCCCGCACGCGCGTCTACCGCGGCGACGAGGAGCTGGTTGTCAGTCGCAGCAACTACCAGACCGAGGACTACATCCAGCAGGTGCTGGCCCTCGAGCTCCACGAACGTGAGACCGTGCGCGTGGAGAAGGTCGTCGCCTTGTACACCTCACGGGATCGCGGCATCAGCGAGCCGGTGGAGGCGGCGGTCAAGAGCGCGAGCCGGTATCCGATCTTCGATCAGGCGCTCGACGGGCACGCGGGCGCGTGGGACGAGCTCTGGGAGGTCTGCGACCCCCAGCTGGCGAGCGAGGAACGCGTGCAGTTCACGCTGCGCTTCCACGCCGCGCATCTGCTGCAAGTCTGCTCGCGCCAAACCGCCCACCACGATGCCGGGGTCCCGGCTCGCGGCCTCAACGGCGAGGCATATCGCGGACATGTCTTCTGGGACGAGCTGTTCGTCTACCCGTTCCTGAACTTCCGGCTGCCGCTGATCACGCGCGCACTGCTCCTGTACCGCTATCGGCGGATCGGCGAGGCCCGGCACGCGGCGAGCCAGCTCGGTCACCGCGGGGCCATGTACCCCTGGCAGAGCGGCAGCGACGGAGAGGAGCAGACGCCGGCGATCCATCTCAACCCCTTGTCGGGGCAGTGGGATCCAGACCTCAGCCGCAACCAGCGCCATGTCAGCGCGGCGATCTTCTACGCCACCTGGCACTACTACCAGACAACCCACGAGTACGACTTCCTGCGCGACTGCGGCGCCGAGATGATGCTGGAGATCGCTCGCTTTTGGGCTTCGATCGCACACTTCAACCAAGAGCGCGGGCGCTGGGAGATCCACGGCGTGATGGGTCCCGACGAGTTCCACGAGAAGTACCCGGGAGCCGCTGAGGGTGGCCTGCGCAACAACGCGTACACGAACGTCATGGCGGCCTGGATCTGCGAGACCGCGCAGAAGGTCGTCGAGCTGCTCCCGGCGAGCCGCCGGGATGCCCTCCGGGCCAGGATCGGCCTCACGGACGACGAGATCCGGACCTGGCAGGAGATGAGCCGCCAGATGTTCGTGCCGTTGCACGCAGACGGCGTGATCAGCCAGTTCGAGGGCTACGAGGACCTCGAGGAGCTCGACTGGGACGCGCTGCGCGCCCAACACGGCAACATCCAGCGGCTCGATCGGATCCTGCGGGCCGAGGGCCGCGATCCCAATCGCTACAAGATCGCCAAGCAGGCCGACACGGTCATGCTGTTCTACCTGTTCCCCGACGACGAGCTGGCGCAGCTCTTCCAGCAGCTCGGCTACGAGTTCTCGGCGGATACCGCCCGCAGGACGATCGAGTACTACGACCGGCGCTGCTCGCATGGGTCGACACTGAGCCTGATCGTCTACGCCGGCGTACTCGCAGGGATCGATCCCGAGAGCTCGTGGCAGCGGTTCCTTATCGCGCTGAACAGCGACATCGGCGACATCCAGGGCGGCACGACCTCCGAGGGCATCCACACGGGGGTGATGGCAGGGACGCTGGACCTCGTCCAGCGGATCTACCTCGGCGCGGCGGTCAGGAAGGGGGCGTTGGTCTTCGAGCCGAGGCTGCTAGAGCGACTCGACGGGCTGTGCCTGCCGATGCAGTTCCGCGGGACGCCGATCACGGTCAGGGTCCACGGGAGCGAGCTCACGGTCGAGGCCCTGAGAGACGGCTTCAGCGCCAACGCAAGGGTCGGCGTCGGCGATGACATCCGCGAGCTCAGCGCAGGCGACCGGTGGACGTTCACCGTTGGCGCGCGCGCCAGCGGCGCGTAGCGTCGACGCAATGATGGGGAGCTATCGCGCCGCCATCTTCGACGTCGACGGCGTGCTCGTCGACTCGCCCCACGAGCGAGCCTGGCGCGAGACGTTGCGGGAGCTGATGAGCACGAGCTGGACCGACGTCGTCGCGGACACCACGTACACGCCGGAGCGATTCACCTCCGGCGTGTACCAGACGATCGTGGCCGGCAAGCCACGCCTGGACGGTGCTCGATCTGCGCTCGACTACTTCGACGTGCCCGAGGCCCGGATCAGGGCGCAGGCCTACGCCGCTCGCAAGCAGCAGCGGGTGCTGGAGCTGATCGCGGCAGACCAGTTCACGGCGTTCCCAGACGCCCTGCGCTTCGTGCTCGCCGTATCCGCGCGTGGGCTGCGTGTGGCGGCGGCATCCTCGTCGAAGAATGCGGGTCTGATGCTCGGTCGGATCCGACTCGACACGTTCGCCGAAGCGCACGGGCTCGACCATGCATCGCTCCCGCCGGGCCTGACGCTGCGCGACGTCTTCGACGTGGACATCTCCGGCCGGGACTTCACGCACGGCAAGCCGGATCCGGAGATCTTCACGACTGCCGCCGTCGAGCTCGGCCTCCCTCCGAGCGAATGCTTTGTGGTTGAGGACGCCGTCGCGGGAATTCAGGCGGCGCGGGCGGGGGGCATGGCGGCACTCGCAGTGGCGCGGGGAGACGATGCCGAGCTGCTGATCGCGGCAGGAGCCGACCTCGTCGTCAGGACACTCGACGCGGTCGCCCTCGACGTGCTGGCGGAGGGCAGGCTCGCGATCCGGCCCGGCTAGGAGCGCGAGCGCGTCGTCCCATGCACGCTGCCGGCGAATTGCGATAGAACCACGAGGAGGCAACCGATCCGAGGAGCGAGCAGCATTCGAAACCGCCGTGAGGCGTCGCGATGCGTGCTGGAGGCGTTCGCCACCGGCAGCTTCGACGTCTACGACGAGGTCCTGGCCCCTGACTTCGTCGACCACGATCCGCAGAACCCATTCGCTGCCGGGCGGCGAGGACCGCAGCTGATGCGCGCCGCAGCCGTCCTGTACCGGACGGCATTCCCGGATTTGCTGCTCGCCGTCGAGGACCAATATGAGAACGGGGACGTCGTCGTCACCCGCTGGACCGTCAGCGGCACCCAGATGGGGGCACTTCCGGGGCTGCCTCCAACCCGCAGGCACACCACCGTCGGCGGTGTGCAGATCGATCGCTTCGAGGGCGACAAGATCGTCGAAGGCTGGCGCTACTGGGACACCCTCGGCATGCTCCAGCAGCTCGGCGCCGTGCCCGCGCCGCGTGCACCGGCCGCCTAACTGAGTGCCATGGCGCCGTTCGGTGTCCCAGAGATCGTCGCCGCCGTCGCGGGCGCCGACTCGGTACTCGACGCCGGCTGCGGCAGCGCGCGACTGACGCTGGCGCTCGCCGTCGCGGGCGCCGAGGACGTCGTCGGGATCGACACCAGCATCGACCGCCTCACCCAGGGACGCGCGCGGATCTTGACGCATCCGATGGGCGCCCGCGTGAAGCTGACGGAGGCTGACTTCGACCGCGCGCTGCCGCTCCCTGACGGCCGGTTCGCCGCGGCTGTGAGCCGGCTGGCGCTGATGATCGCTACGGACCCGGTCGCGACGCTGCGCGAGCTGCGGCGCGTGACCGCGGCTGGCGGACGAATCGTCACTGCGCTGTGGGCGCCGGTCGACGACAACCCGTGGTTCGGGCTCCCGCGCGCCGCCGCCGCCGCGGTCCTGGGCTCGGAGCGCGCCGGCTACGCGCGCGCTTTCGGTCGCCTCGGTAGCCCCGAGGCGGCAGCGGAGGTCCATCGTGCGGCGGGACTGACCGCTGTGCGTGCCGGCATGCTGCGGCAGACCCTCGAGGTCCGCGACGCCGCTGCCCTCTGGACCTGGATGGTCAACGAGAACGGTCACGTGCGTGGTCTGGACGCGACGCTCACCGTCGCGGAACACGCGGCCGTCCTCGACGAACTGCACCGGCTGCTCGCCGACCACCGTACGGATGACGGCTCGCTCCGTCTCCCCCGCACCATGACGCTCGTCACGGCCACCGTCTGAGAAACCGGCTGTTCGCGCCCCGCGACCGTATCTGGGAGATGAGCCACCTATCAGCGCGATCTTCTAGCAAGAGGTGAGCTGCCAGTCGGCAGCTTCCACGAACCGCTCGCAGCGCGTGTTGCCGCCGCCGGCCCGGACTGCGGGTTTGCCGAAGCGACATCGCGGTCGCCTTCTGATGCCGAGGCACGCAACTCGCGAGAGGGTGCTGTCCGATCACCCCATGTGAGCGGGGTGAAATGAGCAACCGGCTCGGCCCGGACGACGAACGTGGGGACGGCGTGGGCCGCTGGGCCGTGGCCCGAGGAGACGGAGCGATCATGCTCACCAGAAGGCAGCTCCTGCAACGAGGAGCCGCAACTAGCGCTGGGTTGATGGTGACCCGCGCGTCGTTTGCGGCCGCCGCGCCCCCCGGCGGCACCCCGAGGCTCAGGCGGTGGGTCGAGCCGCTGCCCGTGCCACCCGTGCTGGACGCCAAGGGAGGGAACGCACGCTTCACGATCGCGGCGGCGGAGTCGACGACCTACGGATTCCACCGCGATCTTCCTCCGGGGAAGACGTGGGGTTACGGTGGCGCGCCGTATCTCGGCCCCACGATCGAAGCGCAGCGGTTGGTGCCGCTGACGATCGAGTGGCAGAACAAGCTCGACGCGGCGTTCCTTCCCAATGATCCGACGATTTTCGGCGCGGTCATGCCAGGCGAGCGGGTCCCGATCGTGACGCACCTGCACGGAGGGGAGAACCTGCCGCAGTTCGACGGCACGCCGTTGCAGTGGTTCACGAAGGACTTCGCGACCGTCGGCCCGCACTTCATCAACAACCCGGATCCCGGCTGGCTGTACACAAACGAGCAGCGGGCGACGATGGTCTGGTACCACGACCACGCACTCGGCAACACGCGCACGAACGTCTACGCCGGACTCGCTGGGATCTACTTCATCCGGGACGAGTTCGACACTGGGGTGGTCGACAACCCCCTCGGGCTACCGACGGGCAGCTACGAGATCCCGCTCGTGCTCCAGGACAAGACGTTCAACGCCGACGGGACGATGTTCTACCCGACTGAGGGCGTGACCGCCTACCACCCCGAATGGGTGCCGGAGTTCTTCGGTGACGTCGCGGTCATCAACGGCAAGATCTGGCCCGTCACGGACGTCGAGCCACGGCGCTATCGCCTGCGGATCGTCAACGGCTCGCAGTCCCGCTTCTACAACGTGCATTTCGTAAACGAGAAGGGCGGCCGCGAGTTGCCGTTCACGCAGATCGGCGCCGAAGGCGGACTCCTGCGTGCGCCGGTGCCGACGACGGCGCTACTGATCGCGCCAGGCGAGCGAGCCGATCTGATCATCGACTTCGCCGGCCACAAGAATGCGTCATTCATCGTCACGAACAACGCCCGGGCCCCGTTCCCGGCGGGCGGGCGCGCAACGCTGTCCCAACTGCTGAAGATCCGTGTCAACCAGCCCCTGATCGGCACGGACCGAACGACACCGCCCGCACGCCTCCAACTGCCGGAGTTGGAGGCCCTGCCAGACCCGTCCACCACGCGCACCCAGCATCTGTCGGAGACGCTCGATGCCCTCACCGGCGCGCCGATCATGCTCAACGTCGAGGACAAGCCGTACCTCGACGCGCACACGCACCTGCCCACCGTGACCACGACGCCGGCTGCCGACGCAGTCGAGGAGTGGCTGCTGGTGAACACCACTGCCGACACACATCCGATCCACCTGCACCTGGTCACGTTCGAGGTCATCGACCGCCGGCCGTTCGCGGTGGACGACTACTCGCCGGGCGGTGCGATCCCGTACACGGGACCGGCGATCCCGCGCAACCCGAACGAGAACGGCCTGAAGGACACGGTCCAGGCCCACCCCGGCCAGGTCACGCGCATCCGAGCGAAGTTCGTACTGCCCGACGAGACGATCCAACTCCCGCCAGGCGTCGAACACCCGCAATACGTCTGGCACTGCCACATCCTCGAACACGAGGAGAACGACATGATGCGGGCATTCGAGGTGATCAGCTAGCCGGAAGCCGACGCCCGGACTCGAACCGGGGACGCGTCGCGCGTCAAGTACGTCGCGCAGCCGCGAATCATCCTTGACGAGCCTGAGAACGGAGATCATGCGTCTCTCTTGGCGCGTGCCGGTGCTGGGGACACGGCCCGTCGACCGCTTCCGTGCCTGTTTGCGTTCGCGAGACCCGCGCGACCGTCACGTTCGTCTGCGGTGCCGATCATGACCGCGTTGGTGGGCCCCAGCAGTAAGACCGCCGGGACCGATTCCTCGAGGCGGCTGACGCGTTCCCGCGGGCAGCCCCTGGGCGGTCTGGTCGCGTTGGCCGGGTCAGGCGCCTGGCGAGCGGGCACCGATGATCCAGCTGGACGCGGGCGCCCGTACCGTTCCGTCCGGTTCCTGCAACTCGGCCAGCGCCGCGTCGAGGGCCGCGACGATGCTCGAGCGACGTCCCTTTGTCTGGCTGCCGGCGAGGCGGACGAGTTCGCCCGCGGGACCGAGTGCCATGACGAATTGGACCGCCTCGTCGAGGTCGGTGCCGATCGTGATCTCGATGTCGCAGCGATGCAGAGAGATGTCCTCGAACCCCGCGTGCACGAGCACGTCGGTCGTTGTGTCCGCGTTTGCCATCGAGAACGGGCCGGCCCCGCAGGTGGCTTGGTCTGTGGTCTCGGGTCGTGTCAGGAACCGCGCGACGACGCGCTCGGCGCGGTGCAGCCAGTCGTTGTCGAGCTTGCGTCGCCACACCACCATGCAGAGGCGGCCGCCGGGGACGAGCGCGTGACGCACGTTGGCTAGGGCGACCACGGGATTGGCGAAGAACATCGTTCCGAAGCGCGAGAAGACGTAGTCGAAACCACCGTCGAGCTCGCATGCCTGGATATCGGCGACGAGGAAGCGTGCGTTCGCGACTCCTGCCTGCGCTGGCTCCCGGCGAGCGGCGTCGATGAAGCGCGGCGCGGCGTCGACGCCGGCCGCCTCGCCCTGAGGCCCGACGCGCTCGGCGAGCCGCCGGGTGGTGTCGCCAAAGCCGCAGCCGACATCGAGCGCCCGGTCGCCGGGTCGGGGTGGGTGCAGGCGCAGCGCCTGCTCGCCGTGCGCGCAGAGTCCGGTCGTGAGGATGTCGCGGAACCGCAAGAAGCGGTCGAAGAGCACGCCGTTCCAGGCCTCGATCGTCAGCTCGTTCGAACGGACCACCCGCTCGCGGCGGGCTGGGGCGCCTGCTGAACTCATGGCCGGGCGTCCTTGGGCGCCGCTCCGCTGCTCGTCGTGGGCAGCTTCACCGCCTCGCGAGCGGGGAACGCCGGCCGGCGGCGTGTCCAGAACCCAGGATGGATCAGAACGGGCGTGCTTGCGCTGCCGAGCCGACGCACGAGCCGATGCATTTCGGTGACGTGGTCCCGATGACCATGGCTGAGGACGATGATGACCCTCGTCTCGCAGCCACGCTTGTTGACCGTGACGAGCGCGGAGAACCCGTGCTCGACGCGCAGGGCGTCATCGGTGTCGCCGCGGATGTGAGGTCGTGTCGCGATGCGCGGTGCGGCCGCCATCGACGGCCGCTTGGGGGAACCCTGATCCGCCAGCAACGAGTCGGTCATGCCGTCTACGAGTCGGTCATGCCGTCTGCGTGGCGTGATCGCGGTGGCCGCGTCCACGGGCTCGAGCGCGGTGGGCTCGAGCCCTTCGCCGGAGCTCACGGCCGGGCCTCCAGCACGAGATTGAACGGCGTCTCGGTGGCGCGGCGGAAGCGCGTGAACCCGCCCGCGGTGATGACTTCGCGCAGGCGCCCCTCGCCGGCCTGCGCTCCGAGCGCCAGGCCGACGTCCTGGGAGAGCGACGCCGGCGTGCACAGGAGCGTCGAGAACCCGTAGTAGGCGCGACCGATCGGGTTGAGGTTGTCCTCGACGCGGTCGCCCGCGGCGGGCTCGACGATCATCCACGTGCCGTCGGGCGCGAGCGTCCCGAGCACGTGCCGTGCCGCGCCGACGGGGTCGCCCATGTCGTGCAGGCAGTCGAACATCGTTACGAGGTCATAGGCCTCGCCGGTGTAGGCCGCGGCGGGCTCGACCTCAAAGCGGATGCGATCGGCCACGCCGGCCTGCTCGGCGCGACGGCGCGCGGTCTCGATCGACCCAGCGTGGTAGTCGGAGCCAACGAACGTCGACTCGGGAAAGGCCTGGGCCATAAGGATCGTCGAGGCGCCGTGGCCGCAGCCGACATCGGCGACCCGGGCCCCCTGCCGGAGGCGCTCGACGACGCCGTCGAGCGCGGGCAGCCACGACGCGACGAGGTTGGCGTTGTAGCCGGGGCGGAAGAACCGCTCGCAGCCGTCGTGGACGTGATGGTTGTGCTCGTGCCAGCCGACGCCGGCCCCTGTGCGCGCGGCGTCGGTGATCCGCGGCGAGTCCAGCACCGAGCCGAGCGCGTTCTGGAAGAGCCCCGGCAGGTAGGCCGGGCTGTCCTCGTCACAGAAGGCCACCGCGTGCTCCGGCGGCAGACTGTAGGCGCCCTCGACCGGGTGGTAGTCGACGAAACCCCCGGCTGCCTGGGCGTTGAGCCACTCGCGCACGTAGCGCTCGCTGGTCTCCGTCCTCGCGGCCAGCTCGTTCGGCCTCAGCGGCCCGGCGCCGGCCAGTGCCCGGTAGAGCCCGAGCCGATCGCCCATGACCACGAGCGCCGCGTTGAGCGTGGCGCCGACCTCCTCGACGGCACGGAACACGAACCGCTCGAGCGTGCCGGGGTCCAACGGGATCTCGTCGATGGTCGCCATCTGGTCCTCCTGAGGTGGTGTCCGCCGTGCTAGTTAGCACGACCGGTCGTTCTTGAACTCGATAGTACGACCGCTCGTGCTAACTTGTCAAGTGGATTGCCCTGAGCCATGGCGACCGAACCCGCACGCAAGCGACGCACCCGGTCCGACGGCGAGCGCAGCCACCGCGCGATCCTCGACGCCGCCGCCCGACTGGCCACCATCGAGGGACTCGACGGCCTCTCCATTGGCCGCGTCGCCAACGAGATCGGGATGAGCAAGAGCGGCCTGTTCGCCCACTTTGACTCCAAGCAGGAGCTGCAGCTCGCGACCATCGCCACCGCCGAGGCGATCTACGCCGCCGAGGTCGTGGAGCCCACGATGGACCTCCCCGAGGGCCTCGAGCGCCTCGAGCAGCTTTGCGAGCGCTACCTGTCCTACGTCAAGCGCGGCGTCTTCCCAGGCGGCTGCTTCTTCGCCTCCACCGCCGCCGAATGGGATACCCGTCCGGGACCGATCCGCGATCGCGTGCGCGCTGTGCTCGCCGGCTGGGACGAGCTGCTCGAAGCCAACCTCCGCGCCGCCCAGCGGCACGGGCACCTCGCGCGCGACGTCGACATCGGTCAGCTCATCTTCGAGATCAACGCCCTGCTCCACGAGGCCAACGGCCACTACCTGCTTTTCCGGGACAGCGCCGCGCTCGACCGAGCGCGAACGGCGATCGACGACCGCGTCGCGCGCGCACGTGGACGCACCGTTCGCGTCCCGCCCCCGGACGCCTCGGCATGACTAACGTCGCCGTGAGCGGCCCCGGCGCCATCGAATCGTCCTTTGCCGCCGCCGGGCGGCGCTGGCCACGACGCTGCCCTGTGCGGCCGCAGGCTCGGCCCGGCGCCTGTCGTGGAGGTGCCGGACGCCGGGAGCACGCGCTCGCGGGGGCACGTGCCGGGCGACCGTCCGCCGCAGAGCACGTCCTCTGGGTGCTGCTTGCAGTCAAGACGCGCCAGACTGCCGGCGCGCTGAATGGGCTCGAGTGCCTCTGCGATTCCGGCATCGATCTACCTCCAAGGCATCGAACCCGAGGAGATCATCACCGCCGTGCGCCCGCGCCACGCGCCGATGATGTCCGCCGGCGCCGGACTCGCCGGCGCGAGCTCGCCAGTCTGCTGCGCCGCGCGGAAGCCGTCGCGCGCGAGGCAGTTCGTCCGCTGGTGCGAACCGCGCAGCGTCTGGGCCGGAACCGCACCACGAACCCCGCCTCGAACGCGATTCGCCGCCGAACGACCCGGAGACCGCGGCCCTCCCACGACTCCGCGATCTGTCCCGTCGTGAGGAACCGCTAGCGAGCGAGCGCGACCAGGATCTCCAGGTCGCGCGGCTGGAGCGCGCACGCGGCCTTCGCCGCGCGCCCCGGCGCAGGAGCTTGCCCTCGGCGAGGCGCAACTCCGCGTAGGTGTCGAGCGCCACGTTCGGCGACTGGCCGGCCTGCCTAGCGACCTCGACCACGTTGTGTCCCTCGGCGATCAAGAGCAACGCGAACGAATGGCCAGGTCGTAGGGACGCGAGGCAGGCGGCGGCCTCCGAGCACGGCGCGCGCCGGTGGCGAAACAGGAAAGCCCTGCAAACCGCTGAAGCCGACGGCCGGACTCGAACCGGCGACCCCTTCATTACGAGCGTCTGCAGGGCCCGAGACGTGGGGATCGTCGCGGGCATGGATAGCCATAAAGTACCTGCTAAGCGATGACTTGTGGGAGACGGTCGCGCGTCGTCCGCTGCCGACGTAGTCGGGCCGGTGTACGCGTGTGGTACCTCGCGGCCGACGCCATCGGCGCTCTCGTGCAAACTCGATTCTTGGGCCGGGCGGGATACGGCCTCACCGCTTCTTCTCGCACCGGCCGGTGGCGGAGAGACAGCAATGGTCGGAAACGGGCAGTCTGGAGGATGTAAGGGAAGCATCTCGAACGATCAGTTTGCTTGCTCGATTCGTATGAGCAAGTGTCTCGGACGTTCCAATGAGTGCACTCAGCACACCGCTCGATCCAATCCCTCTCGCGCCGGAGCGCCTCCCGCCGTACGACGAACACCACAAGGCCAAGCACCGTCTCCTCGAGGAGTACATGAAGGTGTGGCTAGCGAAACTCGCGCAGACTCACCCACAGGTCTCGATTGTCGATGGGTTTGCGAGCGCCGGGCGCTACCAGGACAACCGAGTCGGGTCGCCGCTGATCTTCCTTCAGGCGTACCTGACCCACACAGCGCGGGATCGGTTCAAGGCGCCGCCACACTTCGTGTTTATCGAGTCGCGACTCGTGTTCGCACAGCACCTGTGCTCCGAGGTGGCGGCCATGGACCTGCGAGGCATCGAGGTCGATCTGATCCATGGCGAGTACCAACGCGCGTTCCCGCGCGTCGTCGATTCTCTAGCGGCTCGCTACGGGCGACTTCCCACGTTTGCGTTCGTCGACCCGCTGGGCTACGACAACACGCCCTTCGCCCTATTGCGGGACTATCGTGCGCAACTCGGGACGAAGGCCGAAGCAATGGTTTATGTCCCGACCGACTTCATGGCTCGATTTGTCGGCACCACGCTGACTGAGAAGGCGCTCGACGATCTCTTCGGCTCACGAGAGGCTTGGCAGCGAGTACGTAAGGAAGCGCGACCCGGTCGGGAGGCGTCAGGAAAGCTCGCCGAGGCGTACGCCCAGGTCCTTGAGACGGAATACGACCTTGTCAGCCGGTTCGCGGTCGACCCAGCGAGCCGCAACCGCTACTACCTGTTCTTCGGCACCGACTCAATCGACGGGCTAAGGGCGATGAAGGACGCGTACTGGAAGGTCGATCCGGAAGACGGCCGCGGCTATCGACAAGCGATGGTCGAGGCCGCTGGGCAGCTCGGGATCTTCGACGCAGCACTGGAGACTCCAAAGGAGCTCGAGGAGGACCTTCTCGCACTTATGCGCTCGCATTTCGGCGACCACGAGTTCTCCATCGAAGACGCGGAGCGGTTTACGCTCACCGACACCGGCTTTCGTGCAGCTCACGTCCGTTCGCTCGCGCTGACGCCAGCGCGTGACTCCGGCGACCTCGAGATCACCGTGCCGACAGCGAGGCGAGCGGGCGCTTTCACTCCCGGCACGCGCATGCGCTTCACAACGAGACAGCGGCCCTAGGGGCGACCCAGGACTGGCGCACCACGGGCGTTGGCAGTTCGTCCCAGGTCCGGCCATCAAGCTCGCGGCCGCCGGCCTTACTCGTATGGCCGCCCCACTGCTTGAAGAAGAACGCGATGCCAAGACCCTGGCAGGCATCGCGAAGATCGCGCGCCCAGTCTGGACGCATCCGGCGATGTCTCGGGCCGCTCTCGCCGCCGGCGATGAGCCAATCTATGCCGGTCAGGTCAAGATGCTCGAGTGGCCCGAGCAGCGGTTCGGCGGAGATGAACCGCACTGCCGCTGGAACCGTCCTGAGTGCATCGGCGCGGTGAACAAAGCGCCTGTTCTCGATGGACACGCCCATCCATACATTCGCCGGCCACGTCAGCTCGGCGCCAAGCTGTGCGAGGCGCCCGTCGCGCTTCGTGAGGATCTGAAAGATGTGCCAGTCCGCTTGGCGCATGACGTCAAAAACGTCGCGGATGAAGTGGTCCGGCACATCGTCGTGAAACAGGTCACTCATCGAGTTCACAAAGATCGTCCGTGGGCGACGCCACCGGAGCGGGACTACGAGCCGCTGAGGCCATAGCTTGAGATCGAAACCCTGCTCGTAGGGATGGTCCGGCACCCCGCGCCACCGCTCGGCGAACGTCTCCGCGTAGCAGTGCGCGCAGCCTGGCGAGACCTTGTGGCAACCCGTGACCGGATTCCAGGTTGCTTCCGTCCACTCAATCTTGCTGTTGTCCGCCATCGGCCTCGGACCCTAGTCGGTTCGTGCGCCTGTACTCTCCCTGACGAGCCATCCGAACACATGTTCGCGCTCCGTGCGGACGGATAGCCGGCCCTCGCTTTGCACGCCGAGCAACGGGCGGGTATTCGCTGTCGATCAGAGCGCCGCGATGCGACTAGGATCATCGGCGGCGCGCGCGGTCACCAGCGCGATGCACTCGGTGCGCTGCCCCGGTTCGCGCTCTGCAGGCGCGCTCAACCGGTGGGACGATCGGAGCGTCCGCCATCGAGAAGAAGCCGGAGACTTCGTTCGCCGCTGTTCCCGCATTCGGATAGCAGTTCCGGCCGATCCTTGAACAGTGCGCGCAACGTCCGCCGAGCGATGTCGAGCGCCTCAGTGCGGTGCTCGTAAGCCTCTTGCGGCGCCAACGCTGTCGCGCCATGCACGACCCTGCTTCGGACACGGTAAAGCTTCGCGATCTTCTTACGCATCTGGGAACGAGCTTTGCTGTTCTCGCCTAGAAGCCACGCCAACGCCGCGCTGATTCGCAGCGTCTGCTCACCTTCGCTCGAGCCGACCAAATTCTCCCATGCGATGACCGCGTCGACGAGCGCATCCGTGGGATCAGCGCGTTCAGCCGCTGCAAGTAGGGTGCGCCGAATCGCAATGTCGATGCCAGGGATGCGCGCGCTGTGCACTCGTTGGATCCACTCCTGCCAATGAGCGGCTTGCGACGTTGATAGCTCTGTCGGTACGAGCGAGGGGAGTCGCCTCGGATCACTCCAAGACATCCCGGCGCCGTTCTGGAGAGGATCGAGGAAACTTCGCCATGTCCCAACAATCACCGGTCCAGGGTCGCCGTCCTCCCACGCCAGAAGAAGTGAGAGCCGCAGCGTCTCCAGATGCCGCTCGACGAGTTCGGAGCTCGTCAACGGTATAGGCCAGCCGCCGAGCTCGACGGAAGTACCCAAAGCCACTTTGTAAGGCACCTCGAACTCCATCACGAGATCGCCGGCGTAGTCGATCTCGATCTGTCTTCCGTCCAAAGTCGAGGCCGTGAGCTTGCCCGCGAGGCCCGGTGGGATCCGCTTTTCGTCGGCGCCCGTGACGACGCGTAGCTTGCCCCACGGCAAGTCCAGACCCTGGCTGTCCGCCAGACGCAATCCCGCGACTCCCACAATGGCGGGGATGGATACCTCCTTGCCCTCGATCGCAGCACGAGCGAGCCCCAACACCTCAAGCAGGCCTTCAGCGTGCTGACGCATCGTGGGAGCCGCATGGCGAAAGACAGCGAACTCCCAGCCGTTCTTCAGCATGCTTTGCGCAAGCATCACCAGCTGCACGCTGCCACCGGATCCCGTGCTGCGGTGGATGGTGCCGTGACGACCACTCGTCTCGTTTTCCTCAGGGAAGAGCCGCGATAGCGACGAGTCGCGCATCACCGCTGCCTCGAATCGCTCCCGCTCCGGACGTCGATGCAGCGGACCGCTGACCTCGGCACCTTGGAATCCGAACGGTTCGTCTAACGACGGAAGGAGGAACAGGGGATAGGTATCTCGGAGCATCGCCATGACCGACGCGGTCAGGTCGTCGCTTCCGTCTGGGAGATCAATCGCTCCACCGGCGCGTGTGTGTGCCCAAGTCGCCCAACTCGATCCGAGATCGGTGTTGTGCTCGCCGAGCACCGACAAAGACAAGCGCAGCGAGAACGGATCCGTGCGCGGGATCCGGCCAAGGGCCTGCATGAGCTCGGCGAGAATCGCCTCGTGCTCGACCGATAGCGGTGTCCCACTCTCCAACCTTGTGGCCACCGCGTCGGGCGATTCGTTCATGACATACGCAAGCAGCGGAACGCCAAGGGTTTCCAGTAAGAGAGCTTCCGCCCCCGACAGACCCGTCACGGCCACGATTGTCTCACGGCCTATTTACCCTCGACGGTGACGATGTGTTCGAGCACGCCCTGTATCGCGCGGCCGGAACCGCAGGCGCGAGCCTCCGCGACGGGACCCGCCGAGCCGCTACAGTTGGTACCGAGGTACCGCATGGCGCGCGCTCAGTCTCCAATCAAGGTCCACGAGTCCACCAAGGAGAAGGTCCGCTACGCCGCGTTGATGGCTGGGCTCAAGCAGTCCGAACTCGTCGAGCGCGCGGTCGACGAGTTCGTCGAGCGACATCGTGAAGATTTCCAGCGGCGCATGGAGCGGGCTCAGGAGGCGCTGCTCGGCGGGAAGGCCTCGACCGTTGCATATGCGACCGGCGTGAGCGAGGACGACGTTGCGCGCGTCGGCGGCGTCGCTTCAGATCAGGTCGGCTCGCACAAGCCGAGACCGGCGACCTCGAACCAGGCCAGCTCGCCAGAAGGCCAGTCCGCGCGTGGTTCCCAGAGCTCGGCCTCAGCCGCGTCGAAGACGAGGCGGAAGAGCACGTCGCGGAGTCGCTCGTCGACGAAGCGGCCGTCGGCTGCCTGAGTCGCGATCGCGACCCAGATCTCGTCGCCCGCGGCGGTCGTGTGCAGGCGAGTGTCGACGAGTCCGCCGAACCGAAGCGCGACGTCGCGGCCGCGGCACGCGAGCGCATCGGCGAGCGCCTCCGGGATGACGGTCGCCGCGGCGTCGATGATGCGGGCGTTGCGCTCGAGCGCGTCGCGGAGGCGGTCGTCGTCATCGGGCAGGAGCCGTCCAGCGTCGTGGAGAGCGATGAAGTGCTCGTAGGCGTCGTCGGCGGACGCTGCCGCCCGTAGCGCGGAGGCGCAGAGCCAGAAGCGGCCTTCGTCGGTCTCGAGCCACGTCGCGCCGCGCCAGCGGCCGTGACGGAGCCGGTAGAGGAGCGGGTGCTCGATCGCGAGGATCCGCTTCTGGCCGCGCGGCGCCGTCGGTGCGATGCGGCGCGCCTCGGCGACGAGCGGGTGGTCGAGCGCGCCCAGGTCGACCTCGACCGGAGGGACGTCGAGTTCCAGGTCTTCGCGGACGCAGCGCAGCGTCACGCGGGTTCGGCGGGTACGTCGCGTGGCCATTAGGCGGCGGCCGGTAGCCGCAGGCGTGGACCCGACTGGTGCGCTGACGAGCAGAGCGACCGCCACGACGAGCGAGCACCGCTGGCATTGATCGATGCACTCGCTCGATGACCCCGCCGGTCATCCGCTCGCCTCCGGATTCCGCCTGCCGTCCGAACTCGCGACTTCGACTCCCTCATCGCGTACCGCTCCACCTCCGTTCGCCGCCCTGCCGTTGCCTTCGCTTCCTGATCTCCCTCCGACTCCTCTAGCCCGACGCTCGCCCGCTTCGCCCCGACCCGCTGACGCCCGTTCGCCTTCCGCCTCTGCTGCCCTGGCCCTCTTACCTGGGCAGGTCGCGGAAGGGGGGTCCAGCGCGAAGCGGTGGACCCCCTTCCTCGCTGAGCACAGGCGGGATCGAGGATTTCGGGCGTCGGCGGGTCGGGGCGCGTGTTCCGCTCGGGGCGGAACGGCACAGCGGAACATGTCGGAGGGAACATGCCGGGCGGCACGCGTGCTGATCTCAGCACTCGCTACGTCCTGCCGGGGAGCCGCAGGCCGCGCACGCGGTTGTCGCGGTTCGCTACTGCCGGCGGCTGGCGCGGGAGGCGGACGCCTTCGGCGCGCCCGTCGCGGATGTCCGGCTCGAGGGCGAAGACGAAGCGGTCGCGGACCGGGTACTCGCGCTCGGGGTTCAGGTCTGCCCAGCGGGTCTGGTGCGCCGTCAGCTGCCAGTCCGCGGCGGCGAGGAACCGCTCGCGGTGCTCGTTGTCCTGGCAGATGAAGACGACCGCTGGACGCTGCGTCTCGGCAGGCAGCGCGTGCTTCCACCAGCCGGCCAGCAGCGCCTCGTAGCGGCGGAACTTGTCGTAGTTCTTGTCCACGCGACGCGTGCGGTCGTACTCCACGAACAGCGCCAGGTCGTCCTGTCCGGCGGCCACGTGCAGTAGGGCGTCCGGCTGGACAGGACGGACCGCGTCGTCATCGACGCCGTAGACATTGTGGTCGGCGTCGCCGAGGTCGGTGCCATCGCGCCGCCGCCGCGGCTCGATCAGCGACTCGTCCGGCCCGCCCAGTCGAGCAGGCGGTCGCCGAGCAGTTCGCGGTAGCGCAGCACCCACTCGTTGACTCGCAGGTCGTGGATGACGTAGCGGTAGTCGAAGATCGACTCGCGGCGCGGCGCGAACTTGAGACTCGGCGACAGCTCGCCCGTCTGCTCCGCGGCGCGGAACCCGTCGCGCGCCAGGCAGTACGTCCACTGGTAGGAGCCGCGCAGGGTCTGCGGTCGGAAGCGCTCGACGAAGCCTGCCTCGAAGAGCCGCGTCATTCGCCGACGCACGGCGCGCAGGCCACGGCCCTCCCACCACAGCTCCGCGATCTGTCCAGTGGTGAGGAAGCGGTACCGCGCGAGCGCGACCAGGATCTCCAGGTCGCGCGGCTGGAGCGCGCACGCGACCTTCGCCGCGCGCTCGCCCCAACGCAGGAGCTTGCCTTCGGCGAGGCGCAGTTCGGCGTAGGTGTCGAGCGCGGCCGTCACGCGACGTCGAAGAGCGTCGGCTGCTGCGCCCGGAAGCGCAGCTCCTCGCGTGCCTTGCGGATGCGGTCGGCGGCGTTGATGCGCTCGGCCGGGTCGAACTCCTCGAACACGTGCGCGTAGGTGTCGAGCGCGACGGTCGGCGAGTGGCCCGCTTGCCTGGCGACCTCGACGATGTTGCGTCCCTCGGCGATCAGCAGCGACACGAACGAGTGGCGCAGGTCGTAGGGACGCGGCCGCTCGACGCCCGCCGCCTCGGCCGCCGGCACGTAGATGCGCCGGCGCCAGTTCCGGTAGGCGGTGGCGGTCCACGGCTCGCCGTCGAAACCCGGGAAGAGCAGCGCGTCGGCCGGTGGCCGTCCCGCGTGCAGCCGCCACTCGGCGAGGTCCTGCGCCAGCGGCCCGAGGACGCGCACGGTGCGCGTGCGGCCGGTCTTGGTCCCCTCGATGGCGCCGAGCGAGACGGCGCCCTCGACGAGCAGCGTGCGCTCGCGGACGTGCGCCCACCGCAGGGCCAGCGCCTCGCCCGGCCGCAGGCCGGCGTACGCCAGAACGGAGACGAGCGTCGCATCACGGAGGCGACCGCAGCCGAGCAGCACGAACCGGATCGCCTCGACGCGCTCGGGCGCGAGCGGCACGATCGTCCGCTTCCGCGGCGGGACCGGCTTGCGCACGATCGCAGCCGGGTTCGACGCCAGGTGGCCCCACTCGCAGGCGCGCTGTAGGACGCCCTGGAGCAGCACGAGGGCCTTGCGGATCGATGTCGGGCCCACGCCGTCGGCCTCGAGCTCGAGCCGGAACCGATTGACCACATCGGGCGTCGCTCGCGCAGCGGGATCGAGCCCAACCGCGGAAGCACGTGCGCGTCCCAGATCGAGGCGTAGCCCTTGAGCGTTGAGCGGGCGAGGTTCGGCTCCGCATGCAGCCGCCACCACTCCTCGCCGAAGTCCGCCAGCGGCTCCTTGCCGGCGTCCAGCCGCGCGAGCTCGCCGGTGCGCTTGCGCCGCACGATCTCGGCGTCGAAGGCGTCGGCGTCGCGCTTGCGCCCCAGGACCTTGGAGCGGTTGCGGCCGGCCTGCCGCCAGCGCACACGCCAGACGGCGCTCCCGTCCTTGCGCACAACACGCTCGACGCTCATGACGGCGCCCCGCCGCCGTCGAACAGCCGCCGGAAGCTCCCTCGGACCGGCGGCGGCGCGGGAGGTGGCACGGGCACAAAGGGAGGCTCACGGCGAACGGTCGACGACGCGATCCACGCGTCGAACGCCTCGCGCGGGATGCGCAGCCGCGAGCACAGGCGGACCGCGCGCAGCTCGCCGCGATTGATGGCGCCGTAGATCGCCCTGGTCGACAGGCCGGCCAGCGCGGCCGCCTCGCGCGGGCGCAGGAAGATGGGCTCAACGGGCATGGGCTCTCTGCTCCTGAGGAGGGGAAAGCGCCCGAACTGGCCCCCTCTCGCCCCGTCCGCGCACCCGCGCGCAACACGCAAACCGGTACCCGACAGGTACCTCCGAGCAGGGCGCGCGCCGAACGCGAATCAGGAAAGCCCTGCAAACCCCGGAAGCCGACGCCCGGACTCGAACCGGGGACCCCTTCATTACGAGGTCGTCGCGCGGCTTCCGGCCGTTCGCTGGTGATCGGGTTTACGCTGCTAACGCGTGTTTTCCGCGAGGCGGGGCGGCTCAACGTTTGCGGCCGTTCCCGGGTGTCGCGTTGCCCTGGGCGTTGCCCCTCCGGGCGTTCTGCGCGGCTCTCCCGCCACCGATATGCGGACCCTCTACAGCCAGCAACGGATGGGCAAGCGAGGCCGCCCGCGCCGCTCGCATGCGCCAACAGCCCCGTCGGCAGGCGGGTCGCGGTTCGGTTGCGCGGTGCCGCCTTGCGTGACAAGAATGCTCGGCGGTGGCCCGGACACCGAAGGACGAGTTGGACGTCGATCGCTTCTCGGACGAGCTGCGCGCGCAGTTCCCCGATCAGGGGCTCGACGAGTTCGAGGAGCACATCGAGGCCTGGCAACGCCTGTTCAAACGTGCTCGAGGAATGGCGCACTACGAGGAGGCCCGCCTGCGCGAGACCGGCAAGCTCACCGCGAGGAGGCAGATAGGTCACCTGGCCGCGGCGGCTTCGATCCGCACCGTCGACCTGGCGAGCGGCCTGATCGTTCTGCTCAACGCGAGACACGCACATCCGGCGTATGCGGTGACGCGCGCGATAGTCGAGACGGCAGCCTTGCCGGCGTACGCCCTGCGCAATGTTGTCCCGCTGGTCGCAAAGGGTCGTGCCGCACGCGCGAAAGCGACGCTGGAGCGCATGGCGCTCGGGCTTGATCCGGGCGTGGCATCCGCGTTCACCGAGGGTGACTGGTATGGGGAGGGCGGCGCCCACCCGATCCGGGTCTCAAAGCTTGTCGATGCTCTGGCGGCCACCGCCATCGACGTACACGGCTCGGCGAAGGGAAAGCCGATCGGCGACTCGCTGCGGCAGTTCTACTCGAACGTGTCGGACTACACGCACCCGAACACCTCGGCGCTGCACCTCTCTTCCGAGATCGACGAGAACGGCATGAGTTGGTCGCGGTCGGCGAAGGTAAGCGATGGCGTGATGGTGGACGTGCTCGGGACCAGCTCGCTCGCGCTCTGGTATGGCGAGCGGGCGATGGACTCGCTGCTCAAAGCCGCGAACGCTCACCTGCTCGTTCTCGAAGGCAAACCTAGCCGGAGTTGAGCGTCCGCCTGCCCCTACGCCGAGGCCTCACCTTGACGCGCCGCCAGCGGTAAGGACAACGTGCGTTCGCGGCCTTCAGGGCGTGCGAGCCGGGCCTGAGCTGTCGGCTCGCTGATCTTGAAGGTCGCATAGAGTCGCGCCGCGTGCCCGTTCCTGACTTCCAGACGCTCATGCGTCCTGTACTCGCGCTTCACGACGACGGACGCGAACACAAGCCATCCGAGGTGCGGGATCGCATAGCCAGCCAGTTCCGACTAAGTGAAGAGGACCGCGAGGAGCGGCTTCCGAGCGGTACGGCCAGGACGTACGACAACCGAATCGGATGGGCGACGACGTATCTCGTCCGTACCGGATTGCTGATCGCCCGCGACGTGGAGTTACGGTCATCACCGATCGTGGGCGCTCGATCGTTCAGCAGTATCCCGAGCGCGTCGATCTGCGCGTGTTGAGTCAGTTCCCCGAGTTCGACGAGTTTCGCGCCGCCCGAGGGGGAACGCGCTCACGAGACACACGGGACGCCGAAGGCATAGCGGGTGGAGACACCGGGGCAGACGACAAGACCCCCGAAGAGGCGATCGAGGCGGCCTACATTGAGCTACGCGCCGACCTCGCGGAAGAGGTTCTCAGTCGTGTCCTGAGTCGCGACGATCAGTTCTTCGAGGATCTTGTTCTCGACCTTCTTCTCGCCATGGGTTACGGCGGCTCTAGGCAGAACGCGAGCGAACGCCTCGGGCGCACCGGTGACGGAGGCGTTGACGGCGTAATCCGCGAGGACCGCTTGGGCCTCGACGTCATCTACGTCCAGGCCAAACGGTGGGATCCCTCAGGTCGTCCAATCCGCCGTCCCGACATTCAGGCGTCGTCGGCGCGCTTCAGGGACTTCGAGCCGACAAGGGCGCCTTCATCACGACGTCGCGGTTCACGAAGGAAGCCCGCGATTACGTTGAGCGTGTGCCGGCGCGCGTCGTTCTAATCGACGGTCGCGAACTCGCCGAGCTAATGATCGACCACGGGGTCGGCGTCGGTGGCACCGGCGCACCTACGAGTTGAAGCGAATCGACGAGGACTACTTCGCGGACGAAGACTCGGCGTCCCCGCCCCATTGTTTGACCCCTAACGACCACGAAGGTGGCGCCGCCGACCTAGGCCACGCGTAATCATCATGGCGATGCTCTACGACGCTGTCGGTCGGGCCGTCTCCGCAGCATGCGTGCCGCCGCAGATGGTGCTCAGCTTTCGCGGGCCCCGGCTCGACCGAGCCAAACGAGTTCATCAACTACGAGACCGACTACTCGGAGCAGGGCGTCGGTGAACTCGTGGCCCACGTGCGGGGGAAGCAGAAGACCTCGACGATGCGACGACGCGACTCCTGAATGCAGCCGTGCGCAATGTGTCGATTATCGCGGTCGCCGCACGCGGCAATCCTGACTCCTCACTTGCAGATCGGCTATGAAGCCCGTCCGGGTGGGCGATTCAAAGCTATCCGAACGCTAGACGCCGATCCCCAGGCCGCGCACCGTGTCATCGACGTCGAGCGCACCGGGAGTTGGTTGGAGCATTTGATCGCCACCCTAAGGAATCGCGTCTTCTACGGGCGGCCGAGAACTACAGCGAGTCGCTGCGACGCATCCAACCGGTCTCGTCGATTCATGCACTGATGCATCTTTGGATTGCGGTCGAGAACCTGACGCGCGTCGTCAGCGAGCGGCTGAAACGCGAAAACGGTGTCGCCACCCTTTCTGAACTGGGTCTCGCGCTTGGCGTCGCATCACGTCGGGAACAGGTGACACCCGATCATCGGGACGTCAACGGCGAGATCAGACGACGACAAATCTTCGACGGCGACGAGGGTGTCCAGACAGCGTTACGCAAGGCCAGCGACGGCGTAGAGCATGGCTATCTCA
>CAWDME010000005.1:0-302582 GCA_963803335.1 uncultured Solirubrobacteraceae bacterium
ACGCTGCGTCCCGGGATCGGGCTGATGCTCATCAACATCGGCTACGCCGCCGCGCTGGCGTTCGGCGGCCGCCGCAGCAGCCTCGTCGTGCCGGCCTTCGCGGTCACGGTCATCCTCGCCCGCACGCTGGGAGCGGGAATCCCCGATCGCTTCGGCGCGAGGAAGACCCTGGCGGTCGCCGCGCCCACCGCCGCCGCCGGCCTGCTGCTGGTTGCGCTGCGTCCCGTGCTGCCGGGCGTCGTCCTGCTCGGCGCCGGCCAGGCGCTCGCGGTGCCCGCGCTGGGCCTGCTCGCGCTCGTTCGCGTCGAGCCCGCCCGCCACGGCGTGGCGGCCGGCCTCTTCTTCTCATGGTTCGACGCCGGGGTGGGCGTCGGCGGTCTCACGGCCGGCGTCCTGGCCCAGGTCGGCGGACCAACCGGTGCGCTCGCCGGGGCCGCCGCGGCCGTCGCCTGCACGGCGCCAATCGCGCTCCTCGGAAGCGGGAGATGGGCGAGCGGCGCCGTAGTAAACTGACGTATGGCCGCAAAGCGAACCCCGAATCGTTCATCCGTCCGGCGTGGTTTGCCGAATACGTGGATGAAGGATCGGGGTATTTTCGTCTTCCGACCCCATTACCGGACCGCCGAAACGACCGAGCGCTAGCCATCAAGTAGCAGGAAGGACTGCGCACCACCATGTTCGAGCGATTCACAGAGCGAGCACGCCAGGTGGTCGTCCTCGCGCAAGAGGAAGCCCGAACCCTCAAGCACAATTACATCGGCACCGAGCACATCCTGCTCGGCCTTCTCCGCGAGGAGGAGGGCCTCGCCGCTCGCGTCCTCGAGAGCCTGGACATCACCGTTGAGCGCGTGCGCGCCCAGGTTGTCCGCATCGTCGGCTCGGGCGAGGAGGTCACGTCCGGCCAGATCCCGTTCACCCCGCGTGCCAAGAAGGTCCTCGAGCTCGCCCTGCGTGAGGCGCTCAGCCTTGGTCACAACTACATCGGCACCGAGCACATCCTGCTCGGCCTCGTTCGCGAGAACGAGGGCGTGGCCGCTCGCATCCTCCTCGACTTCGACGCCGACTCCGAGAAGATCCGCAACGAGGTCATCCGCATGCTCTCCGGCCCGGGTGGCCGCCGCCAGGGCTCCGGATCGGGCGCGACCGCCGGTGCCGCCGGCGCCGCCGGCCAGGGCGAGGGCAAGAAGTCGTCCAAGCTTCTCGACCAGTTCGGTCGCAACCTGACCAAGCTCGCCGCCGAGGGCAAGCTCGACCCCGTCGTCGGCCGCGAGACCGAGATCGAGCGGATCATGCAGATCCTCTCGCGCCGTACGAAGAACAACCCCGTGCTCGTCGGTGAGCCCGGCGTCGGCAAGACCGCCGTCGTCGAGGGCCTTGCCCAGCGCATCACCAACGGCGACGTGCCGGAGCTGCTCAAGAACAAGCAGATCTACACGCTCGACCTGGCCGCGCTGGTCGCGGGCTCGAAGTACCGCGGCGAGTTCGAGGAGCGCCTGAAGAAGGTGATGAAGGAGATCACCCAGCGCGGCGACATCATCCTGTTCATCGACGAGCTGCACAATCTCGTCGGTGCGGGTGCCGCCGAGGGCGCGATCGATGCGGCCTCGATCCTCAAGCCGGCACTGGCCCGAGGCGAGCTGCAGACCGTCGGCGCCACGACGCTCGACGAGTACCGCAAGTACCTCGAGCGCGACAGCGCACTGGAGCGCCGCTTCCAGAAGATCACGGTGGACCAGCCGTCGATCGAGGAGACGGTCCAGATCCTCAAGGGGCTCAAGGACCGCTACGAGGCGCACCACAAGATCAACATCACGGACGAGGCGCTGGAGGCGGCGGCCGAGCTGGCCGACCGCTACATCTCCGACCGCTTCCTCCCGGACAAGGCGATCGACCTCATCGACGAGGCCGCGTCGCGCATGCGCATCAAGTCGATGTCCTCCCCGCCCGTGTACCGGGAGCTCGAGGAGGAGATCGAGACGACGCGGCGCGACAAGGAAGCCGCGATCGAGAACCAGGAGTTCGAGAAGGCCGCGCAGCTGCGCGACAAGGAGCGGCGCCTCACCAACAAGAAGCGCGAGCTCGAGGACGCCTGGGAGTCCGGCGAGGGCGGCGAGCGCCCGTCGATCGGCGAAGAGGAGATCGCGGACATCGTCTCGATGTGGACGGGCATCCCGGTCTTCAAGCTCACCGAGGCCGAGACCCAGAAGCTGATGCGGATGGAGGACGAGCTGCACAAGCGCGTCATCGGTCAGCACCAGGCCATCGAGGTGGTCGCGAAGGCGATCCGGCGCTCGCGCGCCGGGCTCAAGGACCCGAAGCGCCCGACCGGCTCGTTCGTGTTCCTCGGCCCGTCCGGTGTCGGCAAGACCGAGCTCGCCCGCACGCTCGCCGAGTTCCTGTTCGGCGACGAGGACGCGATGGTGCGCATCGACATGTCCGAGTACATGGAGAAGCACGCCGTGTCCCGGCTCGTCGGCTCGCCTCCGGGCTACGTCGGCTACGACGAGGGCGGCCAGCTCACCGAGGCCGTGCGCCGCAAGCCGTACAGCGTGCTCCTGCTCGACGAGATCGAGAAGGCGCACCCTGACGTCTTCAACATCCTCCTGCAGATCCTGGAGGACGGCCGGCTCACCGACTCGCAGGGCCGGACCGTGGACTTCCGCCACGCGATCGTGATCATGACCTCGAACATCGGGGCGGGCGAGATCGCGCGGAACACGCCGCTCGGCTTCACGGTCGGCGACGAGGACCACGGCATGACCTACGACGACATGAAGAACCGGGTCATGGGAGAGCTCAAGAAGGTCTTCCGCCCCGAGTTCCTCAACCGCATCGACGAGGTCATCGTCTTCCACAAGCTCACCAAGGAGGAGATCAAGTCCATCGTGGACCTGCTCCTCCGGCGCATCCGCGGCTCGCTCGCCGAGCGGGAGCTCCAGCTCGACCTCACCGAGGGCGCCGAGGACTTCCTCGTCGAGAAGGGCTGGGACCCGGCGATGGGCGCCCGGCCGCTGCGCCGTGCCATCCAGCGCTACATCGAGGACCCTCTGGCCGACTTCGTGCTCCGCGCGGAGCTCGAGGCCGGAGGGACGGTCCTCGTGGAGGCCGCGCCGGAGGGCTCGGACGAGGACGTCAAGCTCTCCGTGGTCAAGCCCGAGAAGAAGCCGACCCCGGTCGGCGTGGGCGGCCGCAAGGAGGGCGAGGAGAACGGCGAGGAGCCCGTCGACGACGGCGGAGCGCTCGACCAGCCCGCGGTGGAGCCACCGCAGGCCGACGCCGAGTAGATCGCTTCGAGAGGGCGCCCACCGGGCGCCCTCTCTCGTTCTGGGCGAACGTCAACTGCGGCTGGCGGCAAGCGCGGCGAGAGTGGCGGGCACGGCGTCGGGGATCCCGAGCTCGGCCGCGTCGGCGACGGCGAGCGCCGCGAGCTCGGCGGCGCGCGCGTGCTCGCCCCGTGCGGCCAGCACCTCGGCGTAGCGGGAGCGGGTCTGGACCAGCGCCGGCCGGGCACCGAGCGCGCGGTCGGAGACGATCGCCGCCTCGAAGTGCTCGACCGCCGCGTCCAGCCGTCCCAGCGTGGTCGCGAGGCGGCCGAGCGCGAAGGCGGCGCTGCACTGGTGGCAGACTGCGCGGCCGGCGACGATCTGGCGGTCCGCGTACGGGAGCAGCCGCTCATAGAGCACGGCGGCGCGCTCCCGGTCGCCGAGCAGCGCGGTCGCTTCGGCGAGCTCGCCCATCATCGACAGCCAGTTGGCGTCCCACGCCAGCCCGGCGTAGTCGTCGGCGGCGATGCGGTCCACCAACTCCCGCGCCTGCGCGTCGCGGCCGAGCTCGGCGTACTGCCAGGCCAGGCCGGCGGAGTAGGCCATGGCCGACGCGTAGTTGGCGGCCGCATGCTCGGTGAACGTGAGCAGTCCCTCGTCGTGGAAGTCACGCGTGTGGATGGCGACGTTCATCCCGATCATCTCGCGGAAGAGCGGCCCGTTCGGGTCGCCCGCCCGCACCGCGATCGCCGCGCCCGCGTCCGCCAGCCGCACCGCCTCGTCCTGGCGCCCCTTCAGGGATGCGATCGTCGCGCGCCACATCGGGCCGTACCACTGGAACGCCGGCAGCCGCAGCGCGTCGGCGAGCCGCTCGTGCTCGGCCAGCTCGGCCTCGAACCCGTCGAGGTCGCCCGACTCCCAGAGGTCGACGCAGCGCCAGTTGCGGCCCTGCAGCTCGGCCTCGGGCCGATCGCTCGCCCGGGCCAGGCCGATCATCTCGTCCGCGACGCGGAAGCGCTCCTCGAGCCCGGCCGGGTGCCAGAGCGCGACGTGGCGGCTGTTGAGCGCCGCCAGCAGCGCGTCCGGGTCGTCGGCGGTCCGGGCCGCGGCGATTGCCTCCGCGCTGAGCGGGCCGCTGCGGCTGCGCCCGGGGTCGTAGTACACGGCGATCGCCAGCCGGCTCAGCAGCCGCGCGCGGAGGCTCGGCGCGTCCTCGCCGAGCCCCGCGAGCGCCTCTTCGAGCAGCGCGACGCGCCGGCGGTCGAGCCCGACGATCGACACCCCGAGGCCGCAGCTCGCCAGCACGGCACGGCCGAACAGCACGGCATCGCCACGCGCGGCCTCGATCGCGGCGGCGCAGGCCGCGTCCGCCTCCGGGTCGCCGGCACGCATCAGCGCGTCCGCACACGCGAGCAGCAGCTCCGGGTCCGCGCCGGCGAGCTCGAGCGCTTCCCCGTAGTGCTGGGCGGCCTCCTCATAGGCGAGGCCGGCGAGCGCCGCGTCACCCGCCGCTCGCGCCCAGCCGGCGGCGCGTTCGGTGCCCACCAGCGCGGCGGCCTCGAGGCCGTGGTGGGCGAGCTCGACCGCGCGCGGCTCCGGAAGGACGGCCAGCGCCTCCGCGACACGGGCGTGCAGCCGCGT
The DNA here is from genome assembly GCA_963803335.1 of uncultured Solirubrobacteraceae bacterium. Taxonomy (GTDB): domain Bacteria; phylum Actinomycetota; class Thermoleophilia; order Solirubrobacterales; family Solirubrobacteraceae; genus DASSUW01. The sequence goes on from CAWDME010000005.1 coordinate 4,905, forward strand.
GCGGCGCAGGCTCGACAGCTCGTCGTGCAGCGCCTCGCGGATCAGCGCGTGCGTGAACGACCACGCCGCGGGGCGGCCCGCGATCGAGCGGATCAGGTTGGCGTCGACGGCGCTCTCGAGCGCGTCGAGCACCGCCTCGCGCGGCAGGCCGCACGCCGGCTCGAGCAGCGCGAGCTCGAAGTCCGGGCCGATCACCGCCGCCGTCTCCAGCACCTCGACCGCGTTCTCGCCGAGGCGATCGAGCCGCCGGCCGATCACCTCGCGCACGCTCTCCGGCACGCCCAGCTCGCGTACGGGGCGGGCCAGCCGCCAGCCGTCGTCGGCGACCGCCAGCGCCTCGGACTCGAGCAGGTGGCGCAGCACCTCCTCGATGAAGAACGGGTTGCCGCCGGTCTCCTCCTGTACCGCCGCGACGAGTCCGGTTCCCGCGCTCGCGCCGACCCAGCCGGCGATCAGGCCGCACGCGGCGCTCCCGTCGAGCCCCGTGAGCGCGAGCCGCTCGACGAGCCGGTCGCGGCGCAGGTCGGCGAGGACGCGCGCGAGCGGATGGCCGCGGCCGAGCTCGGTCTCGCGGTAGGTGGCGGCGACCACGAGCCGGTCCGGCCGCGCGTGCCGCAGCACGTGGGTGAGCAGGCGCAGCGACGGGAGGTCGGCCCAGTGCAGGTCGTCGAGCGCGAGCAGCACGCGGCTGCCGGGCGCGTCGGCGAGGGCGGCGGCGACAGCCTCGAACAGCCGCAGCCGGGCGCCGGCCTCGTCGCCGCCCGCGGGCGGAGAGCCGAGCAGCGGCGCCAGCGTCGGGTCCTCGGAGGCGAGCGGCTGCAGCGCCTCGGCGAACGGCTGGTAGGGCGCGATGGCCTCCTCCGGCGAGCGGCCGTAGAGCACGGTGGCGCCGTCGGCGTGAGCGGCGCGCGCGAGCTCGGCGAGCAGTCGCGTCTTGCCGATGCCCGGGTCGCCGCTGATGGCGAGCAGGCGGTGCTCGGCGCCCGCGAGCCCAGCCCGCAACCGGTCGAGCTGCGCGGCGCGGCCGACGAACGGGCTGCGCGCACGGCGCGGGTCGAGCGCGCGCGGCAGCGGCGGCCGCTCGGGCGCAGTCGCGCGCAGCGACTCCGCGAGCTCGCGCGTGGCTGCCGACGGTGCGATCCGCAGCTCGTTGCGCAGCCGCTCCGAGAACCGCTGATAGACGGCGAGGGCCGCCGGACGGTCGCCCGTTGCCGCGAGCTGGGTCATCAGGTCGCGATGGGCGTCCTCCGACAGCGGATCCAGGGCCACCCGCGCCCGTGCGTGCCGCAGCGCCGTCTCCGCGTCGCCGGCGCCGGCGGCGAGGCGCGCCAGCAGGGCGCTCTGGGCATCGCGGTGCTCGTCGCGCAGGGCGAGGATCCAGTCGTCGTCGAGCCCGGCCAGCAGGTCGCCCCGACACAGCGCCAGCGCCTCCGCGTCGCGACCCTCCGCCACCCGGGCGGCGAACTCCCCGAGGTCGCTTGCGACGTCGTCGAGCCCGGCGCTCTCGCGCCCCGCGACGAGGTGCGCGCCCACCGCCCGCCGCACATCGGCGAGCGCCCCGCGCAGGCTGGTGCGCGCGCTCTCGTCGAGCACGTCGGGCCAGAAGCGCGCCGCCAGCGCGCCGCGCGATTGGGGCCCCGGGTTCAGCGCCAGATGGGCGAGCAGCGCACGGGCACGGCGGCTCGCGGGCGGCGCGACCGGCGTGCCGTCGACCTCGAGCTCGAGCTCGCCGAGCACCTTGACCCGCAGCATGGCGCCGACCCTATCCCAGCCCCAGAGCCCGCGAGCAGCGAATCACGCTGCGTTCGCGCAACGATCACGGTGGGCGCGGAGCCTGCGCGCCATGACCATCACCACCACTCCCGATGCGCTCGTCGAGCGCATCTTCGACTCGGCCCTCGGCGCCCTCGACGCCCTGTCGATCCACGTCGGCGACCAGCTCGGCTGGTACGCCGCGCTCGCCGAGCACGGCCCGGCCACCGCGGCCGAGATCGCCGCGGCCACCGGCACGCATCCGCGCTACGTGCGCGAGTGGCTCGAGCAGCAGGCGGTCGGCAGCCTGATCGACGTCGATGACGTCGCCGCCGACGCCGAGGAGCGCCAGTTCTTGCTGCCCGCGGCGCACGCCGAGGTGCTGCTCAACCGCGACTCGCTGGCCTACGTCGCGCCCTTCGCCCGCATCCTCGCGGCGTGTGCGGCGCTGATGCCGGAGTTCCTCGACGCCTACCGCACCGGCGGCGGCGTGCCGTGGTCGGCGTTCGGGGCCGAGGGGCGCGAGGCCCAGGCCGCGCTGACCCGGCCGCTCTATCTGCACGTGTTCGCGCACGAGTGGCTGCCGACGCTGCCCGAGGTGCACGCGAAGCTCCGCGCCGGCGGCCGCGTCGCCGATGTCGCCTGCGGCGCCGGCTGGTCGAGCATCGGCATCGCCAAGGCGTACCCCGACGCCCGCGTCGACGGCTACGACGTGGACGAGGCGTCGGTCGAGCTCGCGCGCGCGAACGCCGCCGCGGCCGGCGTCGCCGATCGCGTGACGTTCCACGTGCGCGACGTCGCAGCCGGCCCCCCGCCGGCGGGCGACCACGACCTCGTCTGCGTGCTCGAGGCGCTCCACGACATGTCGCGGCCGGTGGAGGCGCTGGCCTTCATGCGCGCCTTGGCCGGTGACGACGGGACTGTGCTGGTCATGGACGAGCGCGCCGCCGAGGCCTTCACCGCGCCCGGCGACCCGATGGAGCGCGTGTTCTACGGATTCAGCCTCTTCTGCTGCCTCCCGGCCGGGATGGCGGAGGCGCCGAGCGCCGCCACCGGGACGGTCACGCTGCGGGACTACGTCCGCGCGGCGGGGTTCGCCGACGCCGAGGTGCTCGACATCGACCACCCGCAGTTCCGGCTCTACCGGCTCGTCTGATCCAGGCCGCGGAGCAGGCGCTTGGCGACGCCGCGCAGCGTCGCTTTGCCGTAGTCGTGTGACGGGCTATTGAGGGTGAGGACCGCGATCGCGACGCGGTCCTCACCGCGCTGCAGCAGCCCGACCTGGTGATCGACCGCCCCCGTGCCCGATCCCCAGCCGCCCTTGAAGTACAGCGTCCAGCCGTCGGGGATCACCTGGGCGAACCCCCAGCGCTGCGACGGCACGATCGTGCGCAGCAGGTGCATCGCGTAGTGGCGGTGGCGCTTGGGCACGAAGCCGTCGATGTGCAGGAAGTACCTCGTCTGGTCACGAGCTGTGATCTGCGACAGCCCCCACACCTGGGCGATGCGGAAGCGCGTCATGCCGACGCGGTGCGCGAGGCGGACGACCGCGGCGCTGCCGACGATGTCGCGCACCCGCGTGGCGGCGACGTTGTCCGAGCGCCGGATCATCGGATTCAGCAGCGCCTTGTCGGCAGCGGTGAGGTCGCGGTGGCGGACGCTGCGCTGGCGCAGGTACGTGGTGAGCAGCATCGCCTTGAAGACGCTCGCCGACGGGACCTGGCGGTCGAGCCCGCGGCCCACAGTTGCTCGTCGGTGCGTACGGCGAACGTGATCGATCCCTGCCGGGCCGACGCCCACTTCGCCGCCGCCGCGATATGAGGCGTCCACGCCTGCGCTGCGGCCGGCCAGAGCATGCCGCCGAGCAGGATCAGAGCCGCCGGCCGTCGCATGTCGTCACTGTATGGATGCATGAGCGAGTTGGGTCCCAGTACGCGAGCGATCAACGCCGGCCTTCCGGAGCCCGTCCAGGGCGAGCCGCTGCTGCCCGGCCCGGTGCTGGCCGCGCCCTACCACCTGCGCGGCGCCGCCGACGCCGCGCCCTACGGCTACGGGCGCGACGAGAACCCGACCTGGACCAACCTCGAGCGCGCGATCGGCGAGCTCGACGGCGGCGAGGCGCTTGTGTTCTCCTCCGGCATGGCGGCCGTCAGCGCCGTCGTGCTGGCGCGGCTGGGGCCGGGCGACGTGCTGGTGGCCCCGCGCGACGCGTACCCCGGAATCCGCCGACTGGGCGAGGACCTCGCGGCGCGCGGGGTGGAGGTCCGCTTCGTGAACACCCGCACGGAGGAGATCGTGGAGGCGACGGCGGGCGCGAAGCTCGTGTGGGTCGAGACGCCATGCAACCCGAAGCTCGACGTCTGCGACCTCGACGCGGTGATCGCCGCCGCCCATGGACACGGCGCTCTGGTGGGCGTCGACAACACGGTCGCCACGCCGCTCGGCCAGCGCCCGCTCGAGCACGGCGCCGACTTCGCCATGGTGTCCGGCACGAAAGCGCTCACCGGGCACTCGGACATGCTCATGGGCGCGGTCAGCGTCCGCGACGGGGAGCTCGCCGCCGAGCTGCGCGCCTGGCGCTCGCGCACCGGGGCGGTGCTCGGCCCGTTCGAGGCATGGCTCGCCCACCGCTCGCTCGCCACGCTCGGCCTGCGGCTCGAGCGCGCCCAGGCCAACGCGGCCGCGATCGCCGACGCGCTCGCGGGCCGCGAGGACGTCACCGGGGTCCGATGGCCCGGAATCGGGTCGCTCGTGGCGATGACGCTGTCATCAACCGAACATGCCGAGCGATTTCTGGACGCCTGTCGGCTCGTCAGCGAGGCGACAAGCTTCGGCGGCGTGCACTCGACCGCCGAGCGGCGCGCGCGCTGGGGCACCGACGACGTGCCGGACGGCTTCATCCGCTTCTCGGCCGGCTGCGAGGACACCGCCGACCTCGTCGCCGACGTCCTCCAGGCACTCGACGCGGCGGCCTGACGGCCGCGGACCGAGCCCGACGCGCCGCAAACGTTTGCCCAGGCGGACAACGACGAAGGGCCCGCCTCTCTCAGCGGGCCCTTCGTACGTAGGGAGTGGCGGTAGGCCGGGGGTCAGTCGGCGTCCGCCGCGCGGCGCCGTCCGGGGTGAGGGTTGGACGGCGCCATAGCCGGGGATCGCGGGTCAGACGATCCCTTCGGAGGGGTTGCGGGTACCGCCGAGCCACGCCGGCCCCGCTATGTGATTCGCAACGTCCATGCTGCGAGACAGATGATGCGGGACGCCGGTTGGCGAAACCTTGGAGAAACCTTGGCGGCGCTGTAGCGTCATAGCGGTAGTGGGTCAACCGACGGGGTGGGTCATACGGCTCTGTGGGCCGATGGGGGTGGAGCGCGGCGGACGCTCGGTCGGCTCGCTGTTGCCGGGTCGCCAGGGGCGCTTGCTGTACGCGTACCTCGTCCTCAACCGCGATCGCGACTGCGGCCGGCCCGAGCTGATCGACCTGCTGTGGCCCGAGCGGCCGCCTGCCGCCGCCGACACGGCGCTCAGCGCGCTGCTCTCGAAGCTGCGCCGCGCGCTCGGCGCGGGCGCGCTCGCCGGTCGCTCCGAGCTGCGCTTCATCCCCGGCCCCGAGATCGACGTCGACGTCGAGACGGCGGCCCGCGCCGCCGCCCGCGCCGAGCGCGCGATCGACGCGCACGACTGGGCCGAGGCCGCCGCCGGCGCGCGCGACGCCCTCGCCGTCGACCTGCAGACGTTCCTGCCCGACTGCGAGGGCCCGTGGCTCAACGAGCTGCGCCGCGAGCTGGAGTCGATCCGGCTCCGCGCGCTCGAGGCGCTCGGCGAGGCGTGCCTGCGCCAGGGCGGCCGTGAGCTCGGCGCCGCCGAGCAGGCCGCGCGCGCGGTGATCGCCTCGGCGCCGTTCCGTGAGTCCGCGCACCGGCTGCTGATGGAGGTCCACGAGGCGGCCGGCAACCCGGCGGAGGCGCTGCGCGCGTTCGAGGACCTGCGAATCCTGCTGCGCGACGAGCTCGGCACCGCGCCCGGGCAGGCCGCGATGGTCGTCCACGACCGCGTGCTGCGCGGCGAGGCGCCGGTGGCGTTGGTGGCGCCCCCGCGGCAGGAGCCGATCCCCGTCAGCGGCTGGCCGGCGCCGCTCGCTGCCGCGCTCGAGCGTCACTCGCTCGTCGGCCGCGCCGCGGAGCTCGACGCGCTCGAGGAGTGCTGGGCGGAGTCGGTGACCGGGACGCGGCGGCTGGTGCTCATCGCCGGTGACGCCGGCATCGGCAAGACGCGGCTGGCCGCCGAGCTCGGGCGCCGCGCGTACGACGGCGGCGCGCTCGTGCTCTACGGGCGGTTCGACGAGGAGGCGCTGGCGCCGTACCAGGCCGTCGTGGAGATGGTGCGCGGCTGGTCATCGGGCGCGTCGCTGGAGCCGCTGCGCGAGCGCGTCGGCGTGCGCGCCGCCGACCTCGGGATCCTCTTCGGCGAGTTCGGCCCGCCGCCCGCCGACGACCGCGAGCCAGGCCCGGCCGGGCACGACGCCGACGCCCGCCGGCTGCGCTTCTTCGATGCCGTCGCAGCCCTGCTCGGCGAGGTGGGCGCCGCGGCGCCGCTCGTGCTCGTGTTCGACGACCTGCACTGGGCCGACCGGCCGACGCTGCAGCTGCTCAAGCACCTCGTTCGCTCGCCGCAGCCGCGCCGCGTGCTCCTGCTCGGCACCTATCGCGACGCCGAGCTCGAGCCCGGCCACCCGCTGCTCGAGCTGATCGGCGATGTGCGGCGCGAGAACCTGCTCAAGCACGTCGAGCTCGGCGGCCTGGCCGAGCCCGAGGTCGCCGAGCTGGTGGCCGCGCTCGGCGTGCCGGGTGCCGAGCCCGCGTTCGTCCACGCGCTGCACGGCGAGACCGAGGGCAACCCGTTCTTCATCGAGGAGGTCGTCCGCCACCTGCGCGACGGCGACCACGACCTGCACGCGGACGTCTCGCTGACCGAGGCGGGCGTGCCCGACGGCGTGCGCGAGGTCACCGCTCGCCGGCTGCGGCGGCTGTGCCCCGACTCGCGCCAGGCGCTCCAGGTCGCCGCCGTCGTCGGCCGCGAGTTCGACTACGACGTGCTCGAAGCGGTGGCGCCGCTGCACGACGACGCGCTGATCAGCGCGCTGGAGGAGGGCGTCGAGGCGCGCGTGCTGCGCGAGACCGACCGCGTCGGCCGCTACGCGTTCACGCACGCGCTCGTGCGGGCCACGCTCTACGACGGCCTCTCGCAGCTGCGCCGCGCGCGCCTGCACGGCCGCGTCGGCGAGGCGATTGCTCGGCTGCGCAGCGCCGACCTCGATCCGCACCTGCCGCAGCTCGCGTACCACTTCGCGCAGGCCGCGCCGGTCGAGCAGCCCGAGCGGGCGATCGACTTCGCGCTCGCCGCCGCCCGCCGCGCCGACCGCCTGCTCGCCTGGGAGGAGGCGGCGCAGCACTACCGCGCGGCGCTGCGCTCGCGCGAGCTCGCCGGCGCGCGCGAGGACCGCGTGCGGGCCGACCTGCTGCTCGCGCTCGGCGCCTCCGAGGACCACGCTGGGATGGAGGCCGAGGCGCGCGCGACGTTCGCCGCGGCCGCCGCCACGGCTCGCGCGCTCGGCGACGGCGCGCTGCTCGGCCGTGCCGCGCTCGGCTTCGCCGGCCAGTGGTCGATCCTCGGCCGCGTCGACGCCGCGCGCGTCGCGCTGCTCGACGAGGCGCTCACCGCGCTGGGCGGCGAGGACAGCCCGCTGCGGGCGCGGCTGCTCGCGCGGCTGGCGCTCGAGCTCTACTACTCGGGCGAGCCGGAGCGGCGGCTCGCGCGGTCCGAGGAGGCCGTCGATCTCGCGCGCCGCCTCGGCGACCCGCGCACGCTCGCCGTCTGCCTCGACGCGCGCCACTACGCGCTCTGGCGGCCCGAGAACGTCAACGAGCGGCTCGAGGTGGCCTCGGAGCTTCGGCGCGTGGCCGAGGAGACCGGCGATCCGGAGCTCGAGCTCGAAGGAGCCGGCTGGACCGTCGTCGACCTGCTCGAGCTCGGCGACGTGCAGGGCGCCGACATCCAGATCGCCGCCGCCAGCAAGCTCGCCGAGGCGCTCCAGCGCCCGATCTGGCTGTGGTGGTCGTCGCTGCTGCGCTGCACCCGCGCGCAGCTCGTCGGCCAGTTCGACGAAGCCGAGCGGCTCGCCGAGGCGACGCTCGAGATCGGTCGTCGCGGGCAGGCCGAGAACGCGCTGAACGCGTACGCGCAGGCGCTGTTCAACATCCGCCGCGAGCAGGGCCGGCTGGCCGAGGTCGAGCCGGCCGTGCGCGGGTTCATCGAGGCCTACCCGATGCTGGTGGCCTGGCGCGCCGCGCTCGCCCTGATGCTGATCGAGCTCGGGCGGACCGACGAGGCGCGCGCCGAGTTCGAGGCGCTGCCGCTCGACGACCTGCCGCGCGACGCCAACTGGCTGATCGGCGTGACGCTGCTCGCGGAGGTGTGCGGCACGCTCGGCGACGGCGAGCGGGCTCAGGCCCTGTACGACGCGCTCGAGCCGTACGCGGAGCGCAACGTCGTCGTCGGCCGTGCGGCGACCTGCAACGGCTCGGCCTCCCGGCTCCTGGGGACGCTGGCCGCCGCGATGCGCTCGTGGGAGCTCGCCGAGGCGCACTTCATCAGCGCGCTCGCGATGCACGAGCGGATGGGCGCGCGGCCGTGGATGGCGCGGACGCAGCTCGCCTACGCCGAGATGCTGCTCACGCGTCGGCACCGCGGCGACAAGGCCCGCGCGCGCGAGCTGCTCGCCGACGCGGTGCTGATCGCCGACGCGCTCGGCATGCGCGTGGTGGCGGAGCGCGCGCGGGCGCTCGTGCCCGCCGGCGCCGCCGGCCCGGGCGGCGCGGTCGCCGGCGTGGTCATCTGACCGCGAACGTCACGTCGCGCCGCGGCGGCGCCGACCACTCGCCGCGCCGCCAGCGCACCTCGGTGCTGTCGGCCAGCCGCGCCAGGGCGCGGCCGCACGGCGGCTCGCCCCACAGCGTCGCCTCCAGCGGGCGCTCGCCCTCGGGCGTATCGCCGAGCCCGGCGCGCACGTGCGCGGCCGGGTAGGTCACGATCAGCGACCCGCGCCGGACCCACACCGGGATGCGGCCGAGCGGCGCCGCCGCCACCACCTCGCCGCCGCCGGCCACCTCCGCGCCGGTCCAGAAGTCGATCCAGTCGCCGCGCGGGAGGTCGACCTCGCGCTCGCGCGCGTCCGCCTCGAGTACCGGCGCGACCCACAGCGACGGGCCGTAGCCGTAGGCGTCCGTGATCGCCCAGCCGCGTGCGTCGCCGGGGTCGGTGAGCAGCAGCGGCCGCATGATCGGGAGCCCGGAGCGAGCGGCCGTCGCAGCGGCGGCGCGCACGTACGGCACGAGCTGCTCGTGGAGAAGCACATACGCGCGATAGAGCTCGAGCGTCTCGGCGTCGTAGGTCCACGCCTCCTGCTCGAACCGCCCGTGCGCCTGCATCAGCGGCGTGAAGCAGCCGAACTGCACCCAGCGCACGAGCAGCTCCTTCGGGCAGCGGGCGACGAGCCGCTCGCCGAGGTAGCCGCCGACGTCGTGCGACCAGTTCGAGAAGCCGGAGCCGGCAGCGGTCAGCGTCGCCGCCACCAGCGTGCGCAGCGACCAGAAGTCCGACGGCTGGTCGCCGCCCCAGGTGGCGCCCACGGCCTGCTGGCCGGTCCAGCCCGGCCGCCCGAACAGGACGCCCTCGCCGGGATGCACCTCGTCGAGCGCGCGCTGCATCGAGCGCCGGTAGAGGATCCCCTGCGCCCAGCCGGCCTCGGCGCCCGTGCGGCCGTCGGCGAAGGCGACGTCCGGCGGGTAGTAGAACCCCTCGCCGTCGTCGGCCTTGATGCCCTGGACGCCCATCTGCAGGACGCGCTTGGCCTGCCGGCGCCACCAGTGCTCGGCGGCGGCCGACGTGAAGTCGACCGGCGACCCGGTCCCCATCCACCAGCGCGCGACCCATGGCTCGCCGTCCGGCCCGCGCACGAAGTGCTCGGGCTCGTAGTTCGGCGCCGGTTCGCGATGCAGGCGCTCGGACTCCGGGTCCGGCGGCCGCTGGCCCTCGCTGGAGTCGAGGTTCACCCACGGCGTCACCCACACCACGGTGCGCACGCCGTGCGCGCGCATCCGCTTGACCAGCCCGGCGGCGTCGGGGAACTGGTGCGGGTTGAACTCCCACGTGTTGTATTGCGTCTCCCACGGCGAGTCGAGCACGATCGCGTCGAGCGGCAGGTCGTGCTCGAGGTAGCCCTCGAAGTCGGCCTCGACGTCGCGCTGGTGCTCGTACACGTCGCGGCTCTTCCAGTGGCCGTAGCCCCACTCCGGCAAGAGCGCGGGGAGCGCCCGGGCGGCGCGCAGGAACGCGCGCAGGCGGGCGGCGGGTGTCGTCTCGCAGAACAGCTGCAGCCGCAGCGGCCCGGCGGCGGCGCGGGCGGAGATCTCGATCTCGTCGCCGAGCGCGAACCGGGCGCCCGGCCCGTCGGTCTGCAGCCAGGCCGCCCAGCCGCGCGAGGCGAGCAGCCACGGCAGCGGTGCGTAGTCGCCCTGCGGGATGCCGCCGAGATCGAGCATGTCGGCCGGGCAGTCGGGCCCGGTGTAGCGGCGGTCGGCACCGAGGTCGACCGTGCGCCCGGCCTGGTCGACGTGCAGGCCGTGGCGCGCGCCGAGCCCGGTCAGGCGCTGCTCCGGGTGGCCGGGCCACGTAAAGGCGACGCGCCGGACGCCCTGGTCGCCGGGCGGCGCGCTCAGCTCGAGCACGACGCGGTCGGGCTCCGGCAGCGCGATCCGGACGTCGAGATCGAGGTCGACTGGGTCGCCGAGCGTCTCGTGCGCGATCACGCCCTCGGTGAGCTGGATGAACTGGTCCTCGATCTCACCGTCGCGGACGTGCGCCGCGATCGGCCCGACGAGCCGCCGGCCGTCACGGCGCACGGTGATCTCGAGCGGCGCCTTCGCGACCTCGACCGCGATGCGGCCTCGCTCGATCACCTCGACGGTTCGCCGCATCGGCACAGGGTTCCCCACCCGCGGCGCGATTCCGTGCGGCTTCACAGGACGGTCACGTCCTGATTTCCGGACGGTCACGAATTCGCTGCAAACGGTGGCGAATCTGGGTCACATGACCGCCACGACCCGAGTGGACCTGCACGTCCACTCGACCGCCTCGCAGGTCTCGAGGCTGGGCGTGCAGCGTGCGCTCGGCCTGCCCGAGTGCGCGACAGGCCCCGAAGAGGTCTACGAGCTCGCCAAGCGCCGCGGCATGAGCTTCGTGACCATCACGGACCACGACACGATCGACGGGGCGCTGGAGATCGCCGATCGCCCCGACGTGTTCATCTCCGAGGAGCTGACCGTCGGCTTCGCGGGTGAGCCCCACCAGGTCCACGTCCTCTGTTACGGGATCACGCCGGACGACCACGAGCGGCTGCTCGAGCTGGCCGGCGACGTCACGCTCGTCGCCGAGTACCTCCACGACCGGGAGATCGCGTGCGCCCTGGCCCATCCGTTCTACGCCGTGTCCGCGCCGCTCGCCGCCCGCCACCGGCGCCGGCTCGCGCAGCTCTTCCCCGTCTGGGAGGTGCGCAACGGCTCACGCGCGCCGGAGCTGAACATGCCGGCCGCGATCTACATCGACACCCACGGCGGCATCGGCATCGGCGGCACCGACGATCACGCCGGGGTTGACATCGGGCGGACGTGGACCGAGGCGCCGGCGGCTTCCTCTCCGGGCGAATTCCTCGAGCACCTGCGCTGCGGGCGCGTGGAAGCGCACGGTGACCAGGGCTCGGCAGCCAAGTGGGCGCACGCGGCGATGGCGCTCGCGGTCCGGGCGCTGGGGCGGGGCGCCGGCACGGCGGCGCCGGATCCCGCGGCGGTCCTGCAGATGGTCGAGCGGGTGGTCTCGCAGGGCGACGCCCGCTCCGGGCCGATGGCGAGCGACCTCGGCCCGGACGACGCGCGGGCGCTGCTCCGGGCCTGGCTCGACTCGATCGGCCTCGACATGACCGACGCGGAGCTGCTCGCCTGGCTGCAGTCGGACGGGTTCTCGCACGCCGACCTCGTGCGCCGCGCGCGGCGCTGGCATGAGCGCAAGCTGCAGGTCGCCGTGGAGCGCGCGATCGCCGCGCCGGCCGACATCGGGGCCTCGCTGCTGTCGGTGTTTGAGGCCTGTGTGCCGGTGGTGCCGTACGCGCCGGCGGCCGCCTTCCTGGGGCGGGAGAAGCAGAAGCTGTCGGCGCGCGACCGCGAGCCGGTGCGCGTGGCGCTCGTGGCGGACGCCGTCGGCGGGATGCACGGCGTGACCCACACGTTGGACGAGATCCGTGAGCGCGGCGTCGCCGGCTTCGAGGTCGATGTGATCGGCACGGACATGAACGTCGACCGGCGGCTGAGCGCGGTCGCCGAGGTCGACATCCCGTTCTATGCGGGGCTGAAAATCGGCGTACCAAGCCCCTTGGCGGTCGTGGAGGCCCTGTCCGAGGGTCGGTACGGCTTGATCCATGTGTGCGCGCCAGGCCCAGCAGGCGCGGCGGCGGCGCTCACGGCCCGCGTGATGGAGCTGCCGCTGGTGGGCTCCTACCACACCGAGCTGGCGGCCTACGCGGGCCTGCGGTCGGGCGAACGGGCGCTCGAGCTCGGCGTGCAGGCCGCTCTGGGAGCGTTCTACCAGGCGTGCGACGTGGTCTTGTCGCCCTCGGGCGCCTCGGACGAGCGGCTCGTGGAGCTCGGCGTGGACGCGGCGCGGCTCGGCCGCTGGGATCGCGGCGTCGACGTCGAGCGGTTCGACCCGGCGCGGCGGGAGACCGGCCGGTTCGGCGAGCGGGTCACCGTGCTCTACTCGGGCCGGCTGACGCTCGAGAAGGGCGCCGACCTGCTCGTGGAGTCCTTCCTCGCGGCGCGGCGCGCCGACCCGCGCCTGCACCTGCTGCTGGCGGGCGGAGGGCCGGAGCAGGGGCGGCTGCGGGAGCAGCTGGGGGACGCGGCGACGTTCCTCGGCTGGCTGGAGGGCGACGATCTCGCGGTGACCTACGCGAGCGCCGACCTGATGCTGTTCTGCTCCCAGACCGACACGTTCGGGCAGGTGCTGCTGGAGGCGCAGGCGTCCGGGCTCCCGATCGTCGCCGTTGGGGTGGGCGGGCCGGCCGAGCTGATCGACTCGGGCCGCTCCGGCGTGCTGTGCCCGCCCGACGCCGAGGCGCTGGGCGCGGTCGTCGCCCGCCTGGCCGGCGCGCCGGAGGAGCGCGCCGAGCTCGCACGCGGCGGCCTGGCCTCCGTGCGAGACCGCACCTGGGAAGCCGCTCTCGGCCGCCTGGCCGACGGGTGGCGCCGCGCGCTCGCCGAGCGCGGGGCCGCCGCGGGCGTCGTTCGCGCGGCCTGACCGCCGCCGCGGCGAACTTTGTGCATCTAGGTGCCCTCTAGGACCACAACTGCACAACGTTGGCAAGTTTCGCCCCCTCAGGGCGCATAACTTGCCGAGCTTCGCGCCGGCCGGCCCCCTCACCGCCCCACCCAGCCGCAGTCGGCCGGGGCCACAGCGCGCGCGGCGGGGGCGAACCCGTCCGCCACCGCACCTACTGTCACTGACCCATGGCGCGGCCCACCACCGTCTTCGTCTGCTCGGCCTGCGGCACCGAGTCCGCCAAGTGGCACGGCCAGTGCCCGGGCTGCGGTGCGTGGAACACGCTCGCCGAAGAGGCGCGGGGCGCCGCGAAGGGCGGTGCGTCCCGGCCCGCGGCCAGGCCCGTCCGGCTCGCCGACGTGCGCGCCGAGCGGCACGCCCGGCTCTCAACCGGCATCGGCGAGCTCGACCGCATCCTCGGCGGCGGCGTGGTGCCCGGCTCGATCGTCCTCATCGGCGGGTCGCCGGGGATCGGCAAGTCGACGCTGACGTCGATGGCGCTCGGCAACATGCAGGGCGCGGGGCGGCGCACGCTGTATGTCTCGGGTGAGGAGTCGGCGGGCCAGATCCGGCTGCGCGCCGAGCGCCTGCCGGGCGCGGCGCTCGAGGTGCCCGTGCTGGCGGAGACCGACCTCGACACCGTGCTCGCCACGCTCGACGCCGAGCGCCCCGAGGTCTGCGTGGTCGACTCCGTGCAGACGCTGCACGCGAGCGCGCTGACCGGCGCGGCCGGCTCAGTCGGCCAGGTGCGCGAGGTGGCCGACCGCATCACGCGGCTCGCCAAGGCGCGCGGGATGGCGGTGCTGCTCGTTGGCCACGTCACCAAGGAGGGCGCGCTCGCCGGCCCGCGCGTGCTCGAGCACCTCGTCGACTGTGTGCTGCAGTTCGAGGGTGAGCGCGAGCGCACCTACCGCACGCTGCGCGCGCTGAAGAACCGCTTCGGCTCGACCAACGACGTCGGCGTCTTCGAGATGCGCTCCGGCGGGCTCGTCGAAGTGGCCGACGCGTCCGCCCGTTTCGTCGGCGAGGCGACGCGCGCGCCAGGCAGCGCCGTGCTCGCGGCGATGGAGGGCTCGCGCCCGCTGCTCGTGGAGGTGCAGGCGCTCGTCTCGCCGTCGGACCTCGTGCCCCCGCGCCGGGTCGCCAACGGGATCGACCGCAACCGGCTGGCGCTCGTGCTCGCCGTGCTCGGCCGCCACGGCGGTGTCGCGGTCGGCTCGGCCGACGTGTTCGTCAACGTCGCCGGCGGCGTGCGCGTCGACGAGCCGGGCGCCGACCTGGCCATCGCGCTGGCCGTCGCGAGCGCGGCCCGCGGCGTCGCGCTGGGCGAAGGGGAAGCGCCGGTGGCGTGCTTCGGCGAGGTCGGGCTGACCGGCGAGCTGCGCTCGGTCGGCCACCCCGACCGCCGGCTCGCCGAGGCGGCGAAGTTCGGGCTGAGCCCGGTGATCGCGCCGCGCGAGAGCGGCGCGGGCGTGGAGGCCGCGACGCTGCGGCAGGCGCTACGGGCCGGGCTCGGCGCCGGGTCGTCCGCCCGGGCGGCCTGAGCCGGCGCAGCTCGCGGCTCGCGGGCTCGATTCCTAGCCCAACGTCTAGTTCGGCAAACGTTTTCTTCGGCGCTACACATGGGTTTAGGGATCGTTAAAGCAACTGCTAGAATTAGGTAGTGATGACGCCGCGATCCGGGGAGGAGCTCACTGAGCTCGAAGCGCGGCAGGAGCCCCGGTTGGTCAAAGCGCTGGAGATGGTCGCGCCCGGCACCGCGGTCCGCGAGGGCATCGACAACATCGTCCATGCGCGCACCGGCGGCCTGATCGTCATCGGCGATCCCGACGAGCTCGCTTTTCTGTTCTCCGGCGGCATCAAGCTCGACATCGACTACACGCCGGCGATGATCTACCAGCTCGCGAAGATGGACGGCGCGATCGCACTCAACGCCACCGCCACCAAGATCGCCTGGTGCAACGTCCAGCTGATGCCGGACCCGACGATCCTCAGCTCCGAGACCGGCACCCGTCATCGCACCGCCGAGCGCGTGTCCAAGCAGACGGACGCGCTCGTGATCGCGGTGTCCCAGCGTCGCGACGTCGTCAGCCTCTACGTCGACGGCGCCAAGTACATCCTCGAGGAGATCCCCGCGGTCCTGGCCAAGGCCAACCAGGCGCTCGCGACCCTCGACAAGTACCGCTCTCGCCTTGATCAGGTGTCCACGCGTCTCACGGCTCTCGAGTTCGAGGGCGGCGTGACGCTCCACGACGTGCTGACGGTCCTGCAGCGCGTCGAGCTCGTGACGCGCATGGCCGTCGAGATCGAGCGCTACATCGTCGAGCTGGGCTCCGAGGGTCGGCTCATCGAGATGCAGCTCGAGGAGACCATGGTCGGCGTGGCGGGCGACAAAGCTGCTCTCCTGCACGACTACCTGGCCGAGCCGCGGGACGACGATTTCGCGGTCGCGCTGGACGGCATCGCCCGTCTCGCGCACCAGGACCTGCTCGACTTCGGGCGGCTCGCCGAGCTGCTCGGCTACGACCGCAAGGTCAACACGCTCGACTATCCAGTGTCACCACGCGGCTACCGGATCCTGGGTCGGATTCCCAGGCTGCCGAAGCTGGTGGTGCAGAACATCGTCCGCGAGTTCCGCGGGCTCGACGAGATCCTGGCGGCGACCGACCCAGAGCTGGAGTCGGTGGAGGGCGTCGGAGAGATCCGTGCGAAGGACATCCGCGAGGGTCTTCGCCGGCTCCAGGAGATCAACCTCGTGGACCGCTATCTGCAGACATGACATGTCGTCCGGCACCCGGACGCCTTGATGAAGGAGGACACCATCCCCACCGAAACCGTTACCACTGAGCACGAGGCGATCGAAGACCTCGACATCACCCGCGAGGCGGAGTGCATCGACTTCTCGATTGGTGACAACGTCGTCTATCCCCATCACGGGGCCGGACAGGTCATCAAGAAGGAGAAGAAGGAGATCCTCGGGGAGACTCGCGAGTACCTGACGATCAAGATTCTTCATAACGACATGACGGTGATGGTGCCGTGTGAGAACGCGGGCAAGGCGGGCCTGCGCCGCGTCATCGACGAGGACACCGTCAAGAAGGTCCTGAGCGTGCTCTCCGACGAGGTGTCGGAGATGCCGAAGAACTGGAACCGGCGCTTCAAGCACAACCGCGACAAGATCAAGACCGGCGACATCTACGAGCTCGCCGAGGTCGTCCGCAACCTCGCCGTCCGCGAGCAGGACAAGGGCCTGTCGACCGGCGAGAAGCAGATGTACACGCGGGCGAAGAAGATCCTCGCGTCGGAGATGATGTACGCGCTGGAGAAGAGCGAGGACGACGCCGAGGCCTACCTCGACGACTTGCTCACGCGCTCGGACAAGCTGGCGGCCGCCTCGTAAGCGAGGAAATAGGGTCCCGCCCACCCCCGTGGCGGTCGCGCTAGTTGTGGCCGCCGGGAGCGGCGAACGCCTTGGGGCCGGCCGGCCCAAGGCGTTCGTCGACCTCGCGGGACGCCCGATGCTCGCGTGGTCGCTCGACGCGCTCCACGCCGCCGGGATCTCGCAGATCGTGGTCGCCTTGCCGCCCGGCGAGACGGCGCCGCGTGAGACGCTCGGCGTGCGGGGCGGCGCGACGCGATCCGAGTCCGTGCGCGCGGCCCTCGCCGCGGCGCCGGCGAGCGACGCCGTCGTCGTGCACGACGCCGCCCGGCCGCTCGTGACGGCCGAGCATTTCCGCGCGGCGCTGGACGCGCTCGCCGACGCCGACTGCGCGATCGCCGCCGCGCCGATCACCGACACGGTCAAGGAGGCGGGCGCGGACCGGCGTGTGACCGCGACGCTCGACCGCACGCGCCTGTGGGCGATCCAGACGCCGCAGGCCTTCCGGCGCCCGGCGCTCGAGCACGCCCTCGACGTCCCCGACGAGGTGCTCGGGGCCGCTACCGACGACGCCTGGCTCGTCGAGCGCACGGGCGGCACGGTGCGGGTCGTAGAGTCCACGCCCGCGAACTTCAAGGTGACCACGCCGCACGACCTCCAGCTCGCCGCCTACCTGCTTGCTGACCGACTACCACGTCCATCTGCGCACTGACGAGCCGGAGAACACGCCCGCGCGCTTCTTCACGGCCGCCAACGCCGAGCGCTACCGCGAGACGGCGACCGAGCGGGGGATCGCCGAGCTCGGGGTGGCTGAGCACATCTACCGCTTCACGGCCGCCATGGAGATCTGGCAGCACCCGTTCTGGCGCCAGTACGCGCACGACGACCTCGACGAGTACTGCGGCTTCGTGCGCGAGGAGACCGACCTGCGGCTCGGCATCGAGATGGACTTCGTGCCCGGGAGCGAGGACCGCATCGCCAATGTGCTCGACGGCCGCGACTGGGACTACGTGGTCGGCTCGGTGCACTTCCTGCGCGACCACTCGCTCGACACCGAGGACTACTCGATCTGGGGCGCCGGCGAGTCGGCCGATCGCATCTGGCGCCGCTACTTCGAGACCGTCGCCCACTCGGCGCTCTCCGGCCTCTACGACATCATCGGCCACCCCGACCTCGTGAAGGTCTGGGGGTCCGCCGCACCGGTGCCGGACCGCGACCTGCGCTACTTCTACGAGCCCGCTGTGGAGGCGTTCGCCGAGGCCGGGGTGGCGGTCGAGCTCTCGACCGCCGGCTGGCGCAAGCCGGTCGGCGAGCAGTACCCGGCGGTGCCGTTCCTGGAGATGCTCGTCGACGCCGGCTGCCCGCTCGCGCTGTCCAGCGATGCCCACCTCCCGGACCAGCTCGGCTTCGAGTACGAGCGCGCCGTCGAGCTGCTGGAGACGCTCGGCGTCCGTGAGATCGCCGTCTTCGAGGGGCGGCAGCGGCGCATGGAGGCGATCGGGTGAGGACCGGCATCGGGATCGACTCGCATCGCTTCGAGGCCGGCCGCCGGCTCGTGCTCGGCGGTGTCGAGATTCCGTATGAGCGCGGGCTGGCCGGGCACAGCGATGCCGACGTGCTCGCCCACGCGATCGCCGACGCACTCCTCGGCGCCGCCGGCCTCGGCGACATCGGCCAGCACTTCCCGGACACCGACGAGGAGTGGCGCGACGCCGACTCGATGGAGCTGCTGCGCACTGTGGTCGCGCGCGTCGAGGAGGAGGGGTACGCGGTCGAGCACGTCGACGCGACGGTGATGCTCGAGGCGCCCAAGCTCGCTCGGTACCGCGAGGCGATCGAGGCATCGCTCGCCGCCGTGCTCGGCTCGGTCAACGTGAAGGCGACGACCGGCGAGCGGATGGGGTTCATCGGGCGCGGCGAGGGCGCCGCGGCGCTGGCCGTCGCTACGATCGCCCCCCGATGAGGGCGATCCGGCTCTACGACACGCGCGAGCGCCAGGTGCGGCCGTTCGCGCCGCGCGACGCCGGCAAGGTCGGCATCTACGCCTGCGGGCCGACGGTCTACTCGCGCGTGCACGTCGGCAATGCGCGGCCGTTCGTGGTCTTCTCGCAGCTCAAGCGCTTCCTCGCGCATGAGGGCTACGACGTCACGTTCGTCGCCAACATCACCGACATCAACGACAAGATCTACGCGGCCGCGCGCGAGGCGGGCCGCGACTCGGCCGACCTCGCGCGCGAGATGGCCGCGCACTACATCGACGACACCGAGCGGCTCGGGCTCGGGCGGCCCGACCACGAGCCGCTGGCCTCTGAGTACATCGGCCCGATCGTCGATCTGATCGCGGCCCTGGTGGAGAGCGACCACGCGTACGCCGCCGGCGGCGACGTCTACTTCCGCGTGCGCACGCTGCCCGAGTACGGCGAGCTGTCGCGCCGCGACGTCGACCAGATGGACCAGGGTGAGGGGGTCGAAGGCGCCGATCTCAAGGAGGACCCGCTCGACTTCGCGCTCTGGAAGGCGGAGAAGGAGGGCGAGGACACGGCGTGGGACTCGCCGTGGGGCCGCGGCCGGCCGGGGTGGCACATCGAGTGCTCGGCCATGGCCGAGCAGCTGCTCGGCCTCGAGTTCGACATCCACGGCGGCGGCATCGACCTCGTCTTCCCCCACCACGAGAACGAGATGGCACAGACCGCGGCCGCCCGCGGGCGGCCGCTGGCCCGGCTGTGGATGCACAACGGCATGCTCGAGGCGGCCGCCGGCGAGAAGATGGCCAAGTCGGTGGGCAACATCCGGCGGCTGTCCGACGTGCTCGACGACGTCGGCGGAACCGTCCTGGTCCTCTACTTCAGCGGCGGGCACTACCGGCAGCCGCTCGCCTTCTCGCCCGAAGCGCTGGAGGCGGCGGCCGCGAGCGCGCGGCGCATCCGCGACGCCGCACGGCGCCTCACGCCCGGAGTCTCGCCGGAGGATCTGCGGCCGCTCCGCGACGCGTTCTTCGACGCGCTGGCGGACGACTTCAACACGCCGCGGGCGCTCGCCGCGCTGTACGAGTGGGTCGGTGAGGCGAATAAGCGCCCCGAAGGCACCGGCGATGCCGATCTGCGCGAGATGCTCGACGTGCTGGGAGTCGCGGCGTTGCTGGAGTCCGAGGAGGCCCCGGCCGAAGCGGTCGCGCTCGCCGACCGGCGCGACACCGCGCGCCGCGACAAGGACTGGGCCGAGGCCGACCGGCTGCGTGACGAGCTGAGCGAGATGGGCTGGGAGGTGCGCGACGGCCCGCAGGGACCGGAGCTCGTCAAGGCGTCCTGAGCCGCCGCGCCGCGAGACGTCGCGCGGTCAGGTCATCTACGGCCGCAACCCGGTGCGCGAGGCCATGCGCGGGCGCCGCCGGGTCCACCGGATCTGGGCCACGCATCCCGAGCAGTGGCGCGGCGCCACGAGTGCGACCACCGAGGAGATCGCCGCGCGCTGCGGCTCGGACGCCCACCAGGGCGTCTGCGCCGAGGTCGACCCGTACCCGTACGCGGACGCCGCGGAGCTGCTCGCGGCGCCCGATGCGGTGATCGTCGCGCTCGACGAGGTCACCGACCCGCAGAACCTCGGCGCGGTCTGCCGCACCGCCGAGGCGTCCGGCGCCACCGGCGTGGTGATCCCGGAGCGCCGGTCGGCCGAGGTGACCGCCGCGGTCTGCAAGGCGTCCGCCGGCGCGGTCGAGCACCTGCCGGTGGCGCGGGTGCGCAACCTCGCCGACTTCCTCGCCGACGCCAAGAACGCCGGGGCGTGGGTATACGGCGCGGCGGCGGGTGCGAAGACGCCGTATACGGCTCCCGACTGGTCGGGCACGGTCGTGCTGGCGCTCGGAGCGGAGGGGAAGGGGCTCCGTCCGCGGGTCGCGGCGGCCTGTGACGACCTTGTCGCGCTTCCACTGCGTGGCCGCGTCTCGTCGCTCAACGTGAGCGCGGCCGCGGCCGTCCTGTTGTACCGGATCTTGCAGTACCGGCTTGACGCGTCCACATAAGCGTGCAACCATCGTGCGCGTATAACGTTGAGCTTGAGGGTTATGTGATGGGACCCGGGCTCAGCGAAAACGGCGCCGGGGGAGGTGTGCGCCACGACTCAACGCGCCCGCAGGGCCGGTGGAAGGACGTGTTCGTGGCCCGATTGTCTCCAACCAAGGCTCAGTCTCAAGTACATCTTGAGGATGGGTATCTGATCGCGCTTGCCAAGCAGGGCAGCGCCGATGCCTATGACCGCCTGGTGCGCCGCTACTACTCCTTCGTGCGTTTGAAGGCGTCGTCGTACTTCCTCGTGGGCGGCGACTCCGACGACCTCATCCAGGAGGGCCTCGTCGGGCTCTACAAGGCGATCCGCGACTTCCGGTCAGACCGCGAGTCGTCCTTCCGCAACTTCGCCGAGCTCTGCATCACGCGCCAGATCATCACCGCGGTCAAGACGGCGACTCGCAACAAGCACACGCCGCTCAACGGCTACGTGTCGTTCTCGTCGACCCCCGCCGGCGCCGCCGATTCAGAGCCCACGCTCGATGAGGTGCTTCCTGGCTCGACGGTCCACGACCCCGTCAACCAGGTCATCTCGTCGGAGGAGCTGCGCTCGCTGGTCGCCTGCCTGTCGACCGTGCTGTCCGAACTGGAGTCGCGCGTGCTGTCGCTGTACCTCGACGGGCATTCGTACACGGCGATCGGCGAGAAGCTCGACTGCGACTGCAAGACGGTCGACAACGCGCTCCAGCGCGTCAAGCGCAAGGTGGGGGCGCATTTGAGCGCGCGCAACGTCGTGCTGTAATGGCGGCGCCGTGCCGATCTGGCTGATCATCCTCATCGTCCTGCTGTTGCTCGCGATCGGCGGCTACGTCGCGCGCACGCAGCAGCTCAAGCGCACGCGGCCCGCCTTCGACCGCTCGCTGGAGCAGGTGAACCGCGACCTCGCGCACGCCGCGGCCAGCGACCGCGGCTGGGACCGCGCGACGCTCGAGGACGCCGCCCGGCGCATCTACGCCTCCGAGCGCGGCGGCGACCCGCCCGACCTCTTGCTCGTCGAGGTCCGCGACCGCCCCGGCACCGACGAGGACCAGGCTGTCTTCCGCTGCGGCAGCGAGCAGCTCACGCTCGGGCGCCGCGACGGCGAGTGGGTCCACGAATCCCTGGCCTAGGCCGCTCGCCGCTCTATCCAGCCGCAGTTGACGGTGCCGGCTCGACCGCGGCGAACTTGGAGATCCCGAGCCCAGCCAGCGCCCGCACGAGGTGCGGCGGGCCGGACACGCTCATCACGCCGTCGTGCATCGCCGCGCCGAGCGAGACGCGGCCCATGTGCCATTTCGCCAGCCACTCCGAGGTCGTGGCGACGACGAGGTCCTCGTCGAACCCCGGTGGCCTGACGCAGACCTCCGACTCCGGTGGGTCGAGGACGACCCAGTAGCGGTGCCGGGCGTCGTCGGCGACATCGAAGCGGATCACGAGCCGGCGGCCCGGTACCTGGCCCGGCTCGGTCTGCCGGCACATCGACCACAGCACGATCCCGGCGTCGAGGTGCACGGGTGCGAGCTCGAGCCAGCGTGAGCCCCAGACGCCGAGCGCGTCGACGACGCCCTCGAGCTCGCGGCCGGCCGGCGTCAGCCCGTAGCGGCGGTCCGGCAACCGCTCAACGATCCCGACCTGCTCGAGGAGCCGCAGTCGCTGGCTCAGCAGCGTGCGCGGGATGCCGGGCGCGCCGTCCTGGAGCGCGCTGAACGTGTCGGCGCCGAGCAGGAGGTTGCGGACGATGATCGGCGTCCAGCGCATCGCGAGGATCTCCGACGCGCGGGCGACCGGACAGAACTGGCCGTAGGTCCGCAGCTCCACTGCGCGAGTCTAATTCCTGTACTAGCCCCCGACGCAAGGCCCTGAGATGGTCGGCGCCATGGCAACCACGACGTTCAGCGGCGAGCTGCTCGCTCCGAACGATCGGAGCTACGACGAGGCCCGGGCGATCTGGAACGGCGCGATCGACCGCCGGCCGGCGCTGATCGCGCGCTGCGGCGACGCCCACGACGTCGCCGCCGCGCTGCGGCTCGCCCGCGAGCGAGACCTCCAGATCGCCGTCCGCGGCGGCGGCCACGGCGTCGCCGGCATGGCCGTCAACGACGGCGGGCTGGTGATCGACCTCACGCCGATGAAGGCGATCGCGGTCGACCCGCAGGCGCGGACGGCCCGAGCGCAGGGCGGCGTGCTGTGGGGGGAGCTCGACGCGGCGACGCAGGCACATGGCCTCGCCACCGTCGGCGGCATCGTGACCCACACCGGCATCGCCGGCCTCACGCTCGGCGGCGGCATCGGCTGGCTGATGCGCCGCTATGGCGCCACCGTCGACAACTTCCTCGGCGCCGAGCTCGTCACCCCCGACGGCGCGATCGTCCACGCCGACGAGGGGCTGATGTGGGGCCTGCGCGGCGGCGGCAACTTCGGCGTCGTCACGGAGTTCGAGTACCGCCTGCACGAGGTCGGCCCGACCGTGCTCGCCGGCCCCATGTACTACGCGCTCGAAGACGGCCCGGAGGTGCTCCGCCGCTACCGCGACTTCATCGTCGACGCGCCCGACGAGCTGACGACGATCCTCAACCTGCGCCCGGCGCCGCCGCTGCCGATCCTCCCGCCCGAGCTGCACGGCAAGCCGGTCGTCGCGGTCCTCAGCTGCTGGGCCGGCGACCCCGACGAGGGCGAGCGTGCCCTGCAGCCGCTCCGCCGCTTCGGAACGCCGCTGGTCGACGCGCTGGCCCCGCGGCCGTACGTGGAGCTGCAGAGCCTGTTCAACCCCGCCGTTCCGCACGGCTGGCACTACTACTGGAAGTCCTGGGAGCTGCCGCCGCTGACCGACGCGGCGATCGACGCGCTCGTCGAGCAGGCCGCCGCGATCACCTCGCCGCGCTCGTACATCATCGTCTTCCAGCTTGGCGGGGCGATGGCGCGCGTCGGTGAGGACGACATGGCCTTCGGCCAGCGCGCCGATGGTCATGACGTGAACATCAACGCGGCCTGGCTGCCCGGCGACCCGGACGCCGACCGCCACATCGCGTGGGCGCGCGAGACCTACGCGGTGCTCGAGCGCCACGGCGTCGGCCGCGCGTACGTGAACTTCCTCGGTGACGAGGGATCAGCCCGGGTGCGCGCCGCCTACGGGCCGGAGAAGTACGCCCGCCTGCAGGCGCTCAAGCGTGCCTACGACCCCGAGAACCTCCTGCGGGGCAATCAGAACGTGCTGCCTTAAGCCGCGCGCGGGCGGCGGTGCTCGACGTCCTCGAGGATCCGCAGCACGTCGCTCGTGTCGTCGCAGACCGAGAGCGCGCTGACGTCGTCAGGCCCGATGTTGCCGGCCGCGAGCACCGAATCGCGGAGCCAGTCGACCAGGCCGCCCCAGTAGTCGGTCCCGACGAGCACGATCGGGAAGTAGCGGATCTTCTCGGTCTGCCGCAGCGTCGCCGCCTCGAACAGCTCGTCGAGCGTCCCGAACCCGCCGGGGAAGACGACGAACCCGCTCGCGTAGCGGACGAACATCACCTTGCGCGCGAAGAAGTAGTGAAAGTTGAGCTGCACGTCGACCCACTGGTTGACCCCTTGCTCGCCGGGCAGGTCGATGCCGAGGCCGACCGACGGGACGCCCGCGTCGCGCGCGCCGCGGTTGGCGGCCTCCATGATCCCCGGGCCGCCGCCGGTGATGATCGCGAAGCCGTGGTGGCCGAGCGTGCGCGCCATCTCCCGCGCCGCCTGGTAGCGCGGGTGATCGCGCGGCGTGCGTGCGGAGCCGAAGAACGACACCGCCTTGCCGATGTGGTTGAGGGTCTTGAAGCCGGCCCGCAGCTCGTCCTGGACGCGCAGCACACGCTGGGCGTCCGTGAGCTCGGAGAGGATCGCCGTGGTCTCAGCCTCCAGCAACTCCTCGTCGAGCGTCGCCGGGTGGCGAGGGGGATGCAGCTCATCCGCCATGCCCACTAGCGTAGACCCGTGGCGCGGACCCCACCCGCATACAAACGTCTAGATGTGGACGAGCGGCGGCGGCAGCTGCTCGACCTCGGGGCCGAGCTGTTCACGCGCCACGGCTACGACGAGCTCTCGATGGCGAAGATCGCGCGCGCGGCCGGGATCTCTAAGGCGCTGCTCTACCACTACTTCCCGTCCAAGCAGCGCTACTTCGCGGCGACGCTCGAGCAGGCGGCCGCCGAGCTCGCCGAGATCACGCAGCCCGACCCCGAGCTGTCGCCGGTCGAGCAGCTGTCGGTGAGCCTCGAGGCCTATCTCGGCTGGGTCGAGCGCCACGCGGGCGCGTACGCGAAGCTGATCACCAACGCGGGCGCCATCCCCGAGGTGCGCGACCTCGTCGAGCGCGTGCGCAACGAGACCACCGATCGCATCCTCGCCGGCCTCGCCCCACAGGGTGCCGCGCCGCCGCTGCGCGCCGCGGTGCGCGGCTGGATGTGGTTCATGGACGGCGCGATCCTCGACTGGCTCGAGCACCGCGACATCGACCGCGCGCGGCTCCACGGGCTGCTGCTCGGCACGCTGCTCGGCGCGGTGACCGCGTCCGGCGAGCCCGTTGAGCGGGCACGGACCGCCGAGATCCTTCCGGCCTCGGACTAGCCGCTCACATTGCTGACGCGCAGCACGACGATCGCCCGATCGTCGCGCTGGACATCCGGCTCGAACGCGGCGACCGCGCCGTCGACGGCGCCGGCAACCTCCTGGGCGCTGCCGCCCGCGGCGGCGTCGACCGCCGCCAGCAGCCGCTCCTCGCCGAACCGCTCGCCGCTGTCGGCGCGCGCGTCGACCACGCCGTCGGTGTAGAGCACCAGCGTGTCGCCGGGAGCGAGCGTGAGCGGCACCGGCTCGATCACCGGCTCGGCCTCGACGCCGAGCAGCGTCCCGCGGACCACGACCTCCTCGACGCTGCCGCCGGCCCGCACGAGGAGCGGGAACGGATGGCCGCCGGCGGCCAGGCAGGCGTCGAAGCCGTCGCCGGACGGCTCGAGCGTTGCGAGCCCGACGGTGCAGAACGCGTTGTCGGCCGACTGGCGGAGCAGCGCCTCGTTGAGGAAGCGCAGCATCGCTTCCGGCTTCTCCTCGCGCAGGGCGATCGCCCGCAAGGTGTGACGAGCAAGGCCGGTGAGCACGGCGGCGGCCGTGCCCTTGCCGGCGACGTCGCCGACGACGATCAGCCAGCGGTCGGGCGAGATCGCGAAGCAGTCGTAGAAGTCGCCGCCAACGGCGCCGCCGTCGGCGATCGAGTGGTAGCGGATCGCGACGTCGAGCCCGGGGATGTCGTCGAGCCGGTCCGGGAGCAGCCCGGCCTGCAGCATCCGCGCGACGTACGCGCGCTCCTCGAACAGCCGGGCGCGCTCGAGCGCGTGGGCGGCCTGGTCGGCGAGCGCGGCGAGGAAGGCCCGGTCGGCGGCCATGAAGCGGCGCTGCTCGCGCATGGTCACGACGAGCGCGGCCTGCACGACGCCGCCGAACGTCAGCGGCACCGCCGCCAGCGTCGCGAACACGCCCTCGATGCGGCTGCGCAGCTCGAAGTAGTGCTCCCACTCGTCGAGTGTCCCGAGGAAGATCGGCTCGCCGGTCAGCAGCGCGTCGCAGACCGGCGTGTCGAACGCGAGCGGGAACCGGCGCCACGGCGCCATCTCGGCCTCGCCGTAGCCCCAGTCGGAGCGCATCACGACCTCGTTGCCCTCGCGGAAGGCGAGCGCCCCGGCGTCGGCCCCGAACGCCTCGATCGCCTGAGACACCACGACGTCTCCGACGTCGGCGGCCGAGCTGGCGGCCGACAGCGCGGCCGTCGCGCGCTGCAGCCGGGCCGTGCGATCGGCGGCGAGCTCCGCCTCGCGCCGCGCCTCGCGCTCACGCGTGAGCAGCCGCTCGCGCTCGCGCTCGGCGGTGCGGCGGTCGGTGAGGTCGATGATGATCGCCACCACCCGCAGCGGGTCGCTGTCGAGCCGCACGCCGCTGATGAGCACGGGCACGCGCGTGCCGTCTGGCCGCATGTACTCCTTCTCGTAGGGCTCCACCCAGCCCGCGGTCGCGAGCTGCTCCATCGCGTGGTCGTCGGCCGCCGCCCACTCGGGCGGGGTGATCGCCCGCCAGCTGAGCTGCCCGGTCTCCTGCTCGGCACGCGTGTGACCGGTGATGCGCAGCCACGCGTCGTTGGCCTCGTATACGCGCTCGGCGTCGGACACGGTCACGCCGACGACGTTCGCGTCGACGAGGACCCGGTAGCGCCGCTCGTCCTCAGCGATCGGTTCCGAAGATGCGGTCACCCGCATCACCCAGCCCGGGGCGGATGTAGCCGTTGCCGTCGAGCTCGCGGTCGAGCGCGGCGGTGAGGATCGGGACCTCGGGGTGCGCGCTGTGCAGCGCCTTGACGCCCTCGGGCGCCGCGACGAGGCAGACGAACGAGATCCGCCGCGCGCCGGCGCGCTTGAGCCGGCCGATCGCCTGCACCCCGCTACCGCCGGTGGCGAGCATCGGGTCGACGACGAACACCTCGGCGTCCTCGACGCCGGCCGGGATGTTCTCGTAGTAGCCGACCGGCCGCAGGGCCTCCTCGTCGCGGTACATGCCGAGATGCCCGACCCGCGCGTCCGGGACGAGCCGCAAGAAGCCGTCGACCAGTCCGAGCCCGGCGCGCAGGATCGCCACGATCACGACCTCGTCGGCGAGCCGCACGCCCTGCGCTCCCTCGAGCGGCGTCTCGACTTCGATCGGGTCACGGCGCAATCCGCGCATCGCCTCGTAGGCGAGGATCATCCCCGCGTCGTCGAGCGTCTGCCGGAAGTTGCCGTGCGGCGTGTGGCGATCGCGCAGGATCGAGACCAGCCGCTGGAGCAGCACATGGTCGACAACCGTGACCCCCTCCATCAGGGTTCAACCTACTAAGGACCAACCCTCGCTGCGCGACCGAGCGAACGTGACTCCTATGTCAAGCAGGGCATGGGTGATGGCGCGTCGGTGGGGATCGGTGGGTGCTGGTTGGTTGGCTGTGGTTGGGCGAGGATGTGGTGGAAGCGGCGGGCGAGGTGGCGTTTGAGGCAGCGGATGGCCTGTTTGCGGGTCTTGCCTTCGGCGATCTTGCGGTCCAGGTAGGCGCGGGTGGCGGGGTCGTGGCGGGCGCGGGTGATGGCGATCATGTGCAGGGCGCGGTTGAGCTGGCGGTCGCCGCCGCGGTGCAATCGGTGTCGGTTGCGGTTGCCGGAGCTGGCGGGGATCGGGGCGATGCCGCTCTGGCGCGCGAAGCGGGCGTCGGTCGCGAACCGTTGGGCGCCGGCGGTGCGGCCGATCAGCGTGGCGGCGATCAGCGCGCCGCAGCCGGTCTCGGCCAGCAGCCTGGGGCGCTGGGCGTGCACGAGCGCGCGCAGTTCGGCTTTGAGTGCGTTGATCTGGCGGGTCAGCTGACGGATGCGGGTGACGAGCTCGCGCGCGACGCGCACGCGCATGCCGGCGCCGCGGCGTCTGCTGAGCTGATGGGCGACGCGGTCGAGCTGGCTCGGGCGGTCCAGCGAGCGCTTGGGCAAGCTGGCCTCAAGCTCGGGACAGAGCTCGACCAGATGCCAGCGCAGCCGGTTCTGCGCGCGTGTGCGCTCGGCCACGAGGTCGTCGCGGTGATCGGCCAGCAGCCGGATCTGCATCGCGCGCTCGTCCAGGAACGCGACCGGGAAGCGCTCGATCCCGTCGCGCAGCACGGCGCGGGCGACGGCGAGCGCGTCGATCCGGTCCGACTTGCCCGGCTCGCGCTGGCCGCGGCGCGAGGCGCCCATCAAATGCGCCGGTACGCGGATCACGCGCTCGCCGGCCGCGATCAGCGCCTGCTCGAGCCGCCGCGAGACGTGCCGGCAATCCTCGATCGCCCACACCCGCCGCTCGTCGAGCGCGCGCGCCCACCGCAGCGCGTCCCGATGCCCCGCGTCGTCGGCGGCGATCGTGCGCTCACCGACGACCGCGCCGGTGCCGCCGTCAACGGCCGCCAACGCGTGCGTCTGCTTGTGCGTGTCCGCCCCGATCACGATCATGCACACCGTCCCTTCCTCGAACCGTCGAAGCGGACCGCCGGCGGACACGCCTCAGTGAGGGCCGATGCCAGGCTCCTATTAAGTCACGCCGGTGATCCTCGGACGGCGACGGACGACACAACGTTCGCGGGTCAGACCCACCGGTCGACATGCGGCTAGAGAGTCAGTCCGTCGCCGACCGAGGAGCCTCCACCGCCAGCCGGACGTCACCGTCCAACACGAACGCTGACACTGATGCGGCTGGGTAGGGGTGGGCGCGGCCCTTGAGGTGGGGCGGTGGCGCTTTTTCGTCGCATATCGACGAAAAGGCGCCACGGCCTCGCTCTGCCACCTCCTCACCCAGCCCGAAGTTCGCCCGAGTGACCGGAACCATTAAGGTCGCGCCCCGTGTCCGCCCCCCGGCGCAACATCGAGCTGAAGGCGATCGACGCCGATCCCGCGCGCTCGCTGGCCGCGGCGCGCGAGCTCGGGGCCGAGGATCGCGGCATCCTGCGCCAGCGCGACACGTACTTCCGGACGCGCGCCGGGCGGCTGAAGCTGCGCGAGGAGGAGCCCGGCGGCGCGACGCTGATCCAGTACGACCGGCCCGACGCCGGCGCCGCGCGCGAGAGCCGCTACCGGCTCACACCGGTCGACGATCCCGACACGCTGCGCGCCTCGCTGGACGCCGCGCTCGGCACGCTCGTCGTCGTCGACAAGGAGCGCCACCTGCTGCTGTGGGAGGGCGTGCGGATCCACCTCGACACCGTCCAGGGGCTGGGCTCGTTCGTGGAGCTCGAGGGCGTCGCGGCGGCGGACTCGGACCTCAGCGCCGAGCACGAGAAGGTCGCGCGCCTGCGCGAGGCGCTCCAGATCGGCGAGATCCTCACCGACTCCTACTCGGACCGGCTGCTCGGCGCCGACGCGCTGGTCGCCGCCGCGACCGAGGCGATGGACCGCGCCCACGCCCCGTACTCGCGCTTCAACGTCGGCGCCGCGCTGCGCGCCGAGGATGGGTCGATCCACGCCGGCGCCAACGTGGAGAACTCGGCATACCCGCAGGGCCAGTGCGCGGAGGCGTCGGCGATCGGCGTGCTCGTGGCCGCCGGGCGCACGAAGGTACTCGAGGTCGCGGTGATCTCCAGCGGCGCGGAGATCTGCGTGCCGTGCGGCGGCTGCCGCCAGCGGCTGCGCGAGTTCATGCCGCTCGACGGTCACGTCCACCTGTGCTCCGCCACCGAGCGGCGCACCGTCACGCTCGAGGAGCTGCTGCCGATGTCGTTCGGACCCGAGTTCCTGCCCGCATGAAGGCGATCGAGGAGCGCGCGCCGCGCCTCGGGATCATTCTCGGCTCTGGCCTCGGCGCCGTGGCCGAGGCGCTCGAGGACGCGGTCACGATCCCCTACACGGAGCTGCCGGACTTCCCGGCGCCGAGCGTGCACGGGCACGCCGGCAGTCTCGGCCTGGGCACGCTGTCCGGGCTGCCGGTGGCGGTGCTCCAGGGCCGCAAGCACATCTACGAGGGTGGCGACCCGGGCGCCATGCGCGGCCCGGTGCGGGCGCTCAAGGCGGCCGGCACCGAGGCGCTGCTCGTCACCAACGCCGCCGGGTCGCTCAACGCCGACGTCGGCCCGGGGTCGCTGATGGCCATCAGCGACCACATCAACATGCTCGGCGTCAACCCGCTCACCGGCCCGAACGACGACGCCATCGGCCCGCGCTTCCCGAGCCTGCGCGACGCCTACGACCCCGAGCTGCGCGGTCTGCTGCACGACGCGGCGGACGTGCTCGGGATCGCCCTGGCCGAGGGCGTCTACCTCGCCACATCCGGCCCCAGCTTCGAGACTCCGGCCGAGATCCGCGCGTTCCGGACGCTCGGCGCCGACGCGGTCGGCATGTCGACGGTCCCCGAGGTGATCCTCGCCCGCCACGCCGGCCTGAAGGTTGCGGCGGTGTCGGCGATCACCAACCTCGCCGAGGGGATGGGCGGCGAGGCGCTCTCGCACGAGCAGACGCTCCGCTACGCCAACGAGGCCGCGGGCGATCTCACCCGGCTGATCATCGAGTTCTGCGAGGTCTTCGGTGCTCGCGGCTGAGGTGATCCGCCGCAAGCGCGACGGGCACGCGCTCGCGCCCGACGAGCTCGAGTTCCTGGTCGCCGGGATCACCGACGGCTCGCTCTCGGACGCGCAGGTCGGGGCGCTCGCGATGGTGCTGTTCCTGCGCGGGATGGAGCCGGGCGAGCGCGTCGCCTTCACCAGCGCGATGACCCGCTCGGGCGCGGTGCTCGACTGGGACCTCGACCGCCCGGTGATCGACAAGCACTCGACGGGCGGGGTCGGCGACAAGGTGTCGCTGATGCTGGCGCCGATCCTCGCGGCCTGCGGCGGCGCCGTGCCGATGATCTCGGGCCGCGGGCTCGGCCACACCGGCGGCACGCTCGACAAGCTCGACTCGATCCCCGGCTACGTGACGACACCGGACCTCGACCGGCTGCGCGCCGTGGTCGGCGACGTCGGCTGCGCGATCGTCGGCCAGACCGCCGAGCTGGCGCCTGCCGACCGGCGCCTGTACGCGATCCGCGACGCCACCGGCACGGTCGAGTCGATCCCGCTGATCGTCGCCTCGATCCTCTCCAAGAAGCTCGCCGCCGGCCTCGATGCGCTCGTGATGGACGTCAAGTTCGGCTCCGGCGCCTTCATGGCCGCGCGCGCCGACGCCGAGGAGCTGGCTCGCGCGCTCGTGGAGGTCGCGGCTGGCGCCGGGCTGCCGACCGTCGCGCTCCTCACCGACATGGACGAGGTGCTCGGCACCACCGCGGGCAACGCCGTCGAGGTGCGCGAGGCGATCGACTACCTGACCGGCGCGCAGCGCGAGCCGCGCCTGCACGAGGTGACGATCGCGCTCGCCGCGGCGCTGCTGGAGTCGGCCGGCCTGGCCGCCGACGGCCGTGCCGCTGCGCAGGAAGCCCTCGAGTCGGGGGCGGCGGCTGAGCGGTTCGCCGCGATGGTCGCCGCACTCGGCGGCCCCCGCGATCTCATGGACGTGCCGGGAGACCATCTCGCGGCGGCGCCGGTCACCCGCGCCGTCACGCCGGAGTCCCCGGGGGTCGTCACCGGCATGGACTGCCGGGAGGTCGGCCTCGTCGTCACCGGCCTCGGCGGCAACCGCAGCCGCGAGGACGATGTGATCGACCACGCGGTGGGGCTCACCGAGATCGCGCCCGTCGGCGCGCAGGTCGGGCCCGACCGCCCGCTCGCCGTCGTCCACGCCGCGTGCGAGGCCGCCGCCGACGCCGCGGCGCAGGGCCTGCGCGCCGCGATCGAGGTCGGCGCCGGCGCCCCGGCCGAGCGACCCGTCATCGCAGGGAAGATCGCGTGATTCCGAAGGCCGAGCTGCACGTCCATCTCGAGGGCACGGCGCCGCCGACGCTGATCCGCCGGCTCGCGGACCGCAACGGCCTCACGGTCCCGGACGGCGTCTTCAAGACCGACGACGAGTTCGAGTGGACGGACTTCCTGCACTTCCTGCGCACGTACGACCTCGCGGCGAGCGTCATCCGGACGCCGCAGGACTACCGCGACGTCACCTACGAGTACCTCGCGAGCTGCGCTGCGGAGGACGCGATCTACGTCGAGCTGATCGCCTCGCCAGACCACGCCGCCGCGGCCGGCCTGTCGGACGCCGACCATTACGCGGCGATCGCCCAGGGCATCGACGACGCGCGCGCCGACCACGGGATCGAGGCGCGGATCATCGTCGCGGCGGTCCGCAACTTCGGCGTCGAGGCCGCGGAGGCGATCGCCGAGCGCCACGCGAACGGCCGCCACCCCTATGTCGTGGGGTTCAACCTGGTCGGCGACGAGGCCGCCTGGCCGCCCGCGCAGTTCGCGCGCGCGTACGAGATCGCCGCCGGATCCGGGCTCGGCTGCACGGTCCACGCGGGCGAGCACGCCGGCCCGGAGTCGATCCGCGCCGCGCTCGAGCTGCCGGTCACCCGCATCTCCCACGGCGTGCGCGCGATCGAGGATCCGGCGCTCGTCGCCGAGCTGGCCGAACGGGGCACGGTGCTCGAGGTGTGTCCGAGCTCGAACGTGGCGCTCGGCCTCTTTCCGAGCTACGAGGACCATCCTGCCGGTGCGCTCCGGGACGCCGGGGTGCGGGTCACGCTCGGCTCTGACGACCCTCCCTATTTCGCATGTAGTATCGGCTCTCAGTATGCCCTGGCGCGTGAGCGCATGGGCTTTGATGAGGAGCAGCTGAGGGTTATGACGCGGCTCGCCGTGGAGGCGAGTTTTGCGGAGGATGCGGTCAAGGAGGCCCTCTCCGCCAGGCTCGATTTCCCCGGGGACCGCGACAGCCACTAGGCTGCCGCCGCCTCAGGACCCTTTACTTCTGGAGGACACGCAGTGCCAAAACGCAGCCTCGCCGCCATCTTGTTCGCGGCCTTCGTGCTGGTGTTGGGCGTCGTCGCCGCTGGATGCGGCGGCGATGACAATGAGAGCTCGGGCGGTTCGGGCGCTTCCGGGACCGCGACGCCGGCTCAGAAGTCGATCAAGGTCGGCCTCGTGACGGACATCGGCGGCCTCAACGACCGGTCGTTCAACCAGCTTGCCAACGAGGGCGTCCAGCGCGCCAAGTCGCAGCTCGGCGCCGACGTGCGGGTGCTGACGTCGAAGTCCAACGCGGACTACGTGCCGAACCTCTCGTCGCTGGCGCAGCAGAAGTACGACCTCGTGATCGGCGTCGGCTTCCTGATGGCGGACGCGATGGACACCGTCGCCACGAAGTTCCCGGACGTGAACTTCGCGATCATCGACAACTCGCAGGCGCTGCTCAAGCACAAGCCGACCAACGTGCGCGGCCTGCTGTTCGCCGAGCAGGAGCCGGGCTATCTGGCCGGGTACGTCGCCGGCCTGTTCGTCAAGGACAAGGGCGGCGACCAGGTGATCTCCTCGGTCGGCGGCCAGAAGATCCCGCCGGTCGACCACTACATCGCCGGCTACCAGGCGGGCGCCAAGGCGGCGAACCCGAAGATCAAGACGCTCAACGGCTACTCGCAGGACTTCGTTGACCAGGCGAAGTGCAAGGAGATCGCCCTCAACCAGATCGCCCAGGGCTCGCAGGTCGTGTTCCAGGTCGCCGGCCAGTGCGGGCTCGGCGCGCTCGACGCAGCGAAGGAGAAGAGCCTGCAGGGCATCGGCGTCGATGCCGACCAGGGCTACCTCGGCAGCCACATCCTGACCTCGGCCCAGAAGAAGGTCGACGTCGCGGTGTTCGACACCGTCAAGGCCGTCCAGGACGGCTCGTTCAAGGGCGGCTCGGACGAGCTCTTCAACCTCAAGAACGACGGAGTCGGTCTCGGCAAGCTGAATGCCGAGGGCCAGAAGTACGCCGATCAGGTTGACAAGGTCAAGGCGGACATCGTCTCCGGCAAGATCAGCGACATCCCGAACGAGGTCAAGTAGCCAACAAACGGACACACGCCGATGCCCGGCGACGCGCTCGCACTCGAGCTGCGCGGGATCACCAAGCGATTCGGCGCGCTCGTCGCCAATGACGCCATCGACTTCGAGCTGCGGCGTGGAGAGATCCACGCCCTGCTCGGAGAGAACGGCGCCGGCAAGTCGACCCTGATGAACATCCTCTACGGGCTGCACCAGCCCGACGAGGGTGAGATCAGGCTCGACGGCGAGCCCGTGAAGGTCGATTCCGCGCGACGCGCGATCGGGCTGGGCATCGGCATGGTCCACCAGCACTTCATGCTCGTCCCGGTCATGACCGTGGCCGAGAACCTGGTGCTGGGAACCGAGCCCACGCGTGGGCCGCTGCTCGACTACAAGGCGGCGGCGGCCCGCACGCGGGAGCTCTCGGAGCGATACGGCCTGGCGGTCGACCCGGACGTGAAGGTCCAGGACCTCGGCGTCGGCGCCCAGCAGCGCGTGGAGATCCTGCGCGCGCTGTTCCGCGACGCCAAGGTGCTCGTGCTCGACGAGCCGACCGCGGTGCTCACCGCGCAGGAGTCGCAGGACCTGTTCCGCGTCCTGCGCGCGCTCAAGGAGGACGGCACGTCCGTCGTCTTCATCTCGCACAAGCTCAACGAGGTGCTCGACGCCTCCGACCGCGTCACGGTGCTGCGGCGCGGCAAGAAGATCGACACCGTGATAACGGAAGGCGCCACCGAGCGCAGCCTTGCGCGCCTGATGGTCGGGCGCGACGTCCTCCTGCAGGTCGAGAAGACCGAACGCACGCCCGGCGAGCCGCGGCTCGAGGTGCGCGCCCTGCACATCAACGACGATCGCGGCCTGCCGGCGGTTCGCGGCCTCACGCTGGAGGTGCGCGCAGGCGAGATCGTCGGTCTCGCCGGTGTCGACGCCAACGGCCAGAGCCAGCTCGTCGATGCCATCGCCGGCCTGCGGCACGTGGAGGCCGGCACGATCGTCGTCGATGGGCGGGACATCACCAATCGCGGCGCACTGGAGGCGATCCGTTCCGGCATCGGCCACATCGCCGAGGATCGGCACGAGCGCGGGCTCGTCCTGCAGTTCGATCTCGCCGAGAACCTCTGCCTGCTCGAGTACCGGACCAAGGCGATGTCGAGCGGGATGCTGCTGTCGCCGCGCAAGATGGACGAGCGCGCGCGCAAGCTGATCTCCGACTACGACGTGCGCGGCGGCGATTGCGACACGCCGGCTTCGTCCCTGTCGGGCGGCAACCAGCAGAAATTGGTGATCGCGCGCGAGCTGGCGGCGGACCCGAAGGTGCTGCTCGCCGCGCAGCCGACGCGCGGGCTCGACGTCGGCGCGATCGAGTTCGTGCACCGCCGGCTCGTCGAGGAGCGCGACAAGGGCCGCGCGATCCTGCTGATCTCGCTTGAGCTCGAGGAGATTCGCTCGCTCAGCGACCGCGCCCTCGTGATCTACGAGGGCCAGATCGTGGCCGAGTTGCCGCCGGCGTCCTCGGAGGAGGAGTTCGGCGTCGTCATGACCGGAGGCGGGAGGCGGGAGGCGGCGTGAGCGCGGAGCCCGGCTCCGGTCCGCCCATCACGGTCGCCAGCCGGCTCGGCGTCGCCCTGCGCGCGGGCGGGATCATCACGCCGATCATCACCGTGCTGCTGGCGTTCTTCGTCGGCGGCCTCGTCGTCCTGTTCACGGGCCACAACCCGCTCAGCACCTATCGAGCGATCTGGGAAGGCACAGGCCTGAACTGGCCGTACCTGGCCCTGACCGGCTCCGAGGACGCGACCGTCGCGGCGCTGAACCTGCAGCAGACGCTGATCATCACGACGCCGCTGATCCTCACCGGCCTGGCGGTGGCGTTCGCGTTCCGCTGCGGCCTGTTCAACATCGGCGGGCAGGGCCAGTACCTCGTCGGCACGTTCGCCGCCGTTTGGGTCGGCTCGTCGTTCGCCGGGATGCCGGGGCTGCTGCACATCGTCCTCGCGGTCGTGGCGGCGTGCCTAGCCGGCGCGGCCTGGGGCGGGATCGCCGGCGTCCTGCGCGCGACGACGGGCGCTAACGAGGTCATCACGACGATCATGCTCAACTGGGTCGCGATCTACGGCGGCCTGTTCCTCTTCGGGCTCGGCGGCCCGCTGCAGAGCGACACCGACACGTCGGTGCCGGTGTCCAACGACATCGCGCCGGGCGCCAAGTTGCCGGTCTTCTGGGGCGACCCGCAGCTCCAGGGCCTCCACGTCGGGCTCTTTATCTCGCTGGCGGCGCTGCTCGTGTTCTGGGTGATCCTCAACCGCACGCGAATGGGGTTCGAGGTGCGCGCGGTCGGCTTCAACCCGGAGGCGGCGCGGTCCGCCGGCATCTCGGTCGGCCGCAACTACTTCCTCGTGATGGCGATCTGCGGCACGTTCGCGGGCCTCGCCGGATCGCTCGACGTCCTGGGCTGGCAGTTCCGGGTCGCGACGAACGACGTGCAGATCTCCGAGGTCGGGTTCCTGGGCATCGCGGTCGCGCTGCTCGGGCGCAACACGGCGATCGGCACGATGTTCGCGGCGCTGCTGTGGGCCGCGCTGGTGACCGGCACATCGGTGCGCAACCTCGATCCCGAGGTCTTCGAGCCGGCCTTGGCCGGCAACCTGACGCGGATCATCCAGGGCCTCGTGGTCCTGTTCGTGAGCGCTGACGTCCTGGTCCTCTACGTGTGGCAGTTGCGGCGCCGGATCCGCGGAAGGCCGGCCTCGCCGGAAGACGCTCCGGTGCAGGTGGCGGCATGAGCGCGCAGGTCGCCGAACCGCGCCCGGCGCCGCCCTCGGAGCGGCGCGAAGGCGGCGGGTGGATGACGCCCGCGCGCGTGGGCTGGGCCGGTGTCGCACTCGGCTTCCTCGCGCTGTTCGTCGCTGTCCCGCCGGCGCTGATCCGCTCGCCGGTGCCGACGATCATCCTCGGTGCGGCCGGGGTCGCCGCCGGCGGCTGGGCGCTGCGCGGCGGGGAGAAGCGGCTCGGCTGGGGCGCGATCGTGTCCGCCGTCGCCGGCGTCGCGATCGGCTGGGGTGCGACGAAGTCGGGCGAGGGAAACCTCAAGAACGTCGTCGCCTGGTCGGCGCTGTTCGCGGCAATGCTCCGCTACGCGACCCCGCTGCTGTTCGCCGCGCTCGGCGGCGTGATGTCCGAGCGCAGCGGCGTCATCAACATCGGGCTCGAGGGCATGATGCTGATGGGCGCCTTCTTCGGCGTCTGGGGCGCCGACATCACCGGCTCGTGGGTGCTGGGCCTGGTCATCGCCATGGCGTCCGGCGTGCTGCTCGCGCTCATCCATGCCGTGTTCGCGATCACGCTGCGGGCCGACCAGATCGTTTCCGGGTTCTCGATGAACCTGCTCGCGCTCGGCATCACGGGCTACTTCTACATCAGCCACTACGGCGAGCAGGGCACGCCGGACAACATCCCGCGCACGCCCGACGTCAGCCTCCCGGGGATCAAGGACATCCCGTTCTTCGGGGACGTCTTCGGCCAGCTCAACGTGCTGATCTGGCTCGGGCTGCTGACGGTGCTGCTGCTGTGGATCCTGCTGTTCCGAACGGCGACCGGGTTGCGCATCCGCTCGGTCGGCGAAAACCCGCTCGCCGCCGAGACGGCCGGCCTCTCGCCGGTGCGGATCCGCTATCGCGCGGTCGCGGCGTCGGGGGCGCTCGCCGCGGCCGGCGGCGCCTACCTCTCGATCGGCTTCGTCGGCTCGTTCACCGAGAACATGACGGCGGGCAAGGGCTTCATCGGGCTGGCGGTCATGATCTGCGGCCGCTGGATGCCGCAGGGCGCCCTGATCTTCGCGCTGCTATTCGGCTTCTTCACCGCGCTCGCCACGCGCCTGCCGACCTTCTCGCCGTCGGCGGCGACGCTCTTCCAGGCGCTCCCGTACGTGATCACGCTGATCACCGTCGCCGGCCTCGTCGGCCGCTCGATTCCGCCCGCCGCGGACGGCCGCCCGCTCGACCGCTGACGCCGCGCCCGCCGCCTGGCATCATCGGTACATGCGCCGCCCGGCCTGGCTCATCCCGCTGCTTGCCGTGGGGCTCGGCGGCTGCGGCGGCATGAGCGACAAGGAGCGCTTCGCCCTGCGCACGCCGGGGACCGACAAGACGATCGTGCGCGAGATCGCCGGCAGCGAGAGGATCCGCACCGGCAAGCCGACGAAGTCGGAGATCGCGGTGATCCGGGGCTGGGCCGACGCGCTGCGCGCGGGCCACGTGGCTGCCGCCGCGCAGTTCTTCGCGGTCCCGGTGCTGGTCGCCGACGGCGTCAACCCGCTGCACTCGCTCCAGAAGCGCGTGGACGTCGTGACGTTCAACCGGGCCCTCCCGTGCGGGGCCAAGCTCGTCCAGACGCAGCGCGGCGAGAGCTCGTTCGTGATCGCGACGTTCAAGCTCACCGAGCGCCCGGGCCCCGGCGAGTGCGGCACCTCGGTCGGCAACTCCAACTACACCGCGTTCCTGATCGAGCGGCGCCGCATCGTCCAGTGGCGCAGTGCGCTCCCGCCGAAGCCGTCGAGCAGCAGCAGCTCCGGCTGAGAGCCGGAGAGGGGACTCGAACCCCTGGCCTAGCGCTTACAAGGCGCTTGCTCTACCAACTGAGCTACTCCGGCGGAGGAATCGAGTCTAGGGCTCGAGCAGGTCGCGCAGGCGCTCGAGATCGCGTTGCACATTGCGCCGGACGAGCGGGGCGAGGAGGCGCGGGCCGCCGCCGCGGACGTGGTTGCTGACGTCCGTGCCGCCGCCGGGCGCGGGCTCGAAGCGGTAGGTGATGTGCATGGGGAACGGCGCCTTGACCGAGCGCATGTCGAGCTGGGTGGCGTCGAGCGCGAGCACCTCGTTGACGTACTCGACGCGGCGGCGCAGGAAGTAGGCGACGCGGCGGACCCGGCTGCCGACGCGCACGGGCTGCTCGTCGAGCAACTCGGCCTCGCGCAGGCCGCCGATCCACTGGGGGTCGTTGGCCGGGTCGGTCATGTAGGCGGCGACCGCCGCCGGATCGCGGTCGATGTGGACGCGGGCGGTGATGTCGACGCTCATGATCCCTCCAGGACGGCAGCGAGAACGGGCAGGTAGCGCGACCAGCCCTCGGCGTGCATCTGGCGCATGGCGGCATCGAGGCCGCGATGGGTGAGGCGGACATGGGTGACGCCGTCGCGCTCGTCGAGATCGACCTCGACCGTCGAAGCACCCGGCGCGACGGGCAGCGCGCCGCTCTCCCAACCCCACGTGAAGACGACGCGACGGCCCGGGACGAGCTCCAGGTAGCGGCCGCTGCAGAACTCGCCTTCCATCAGCTCGAACCGGAACTGGCCGCCGGGCCGCGGCTCGAGCATGGCGCGGATGCCGATCCAGCGCACGAGCTGCGCCGGGTCGGTGAACATCGCGTAGACCGCGTCGGCACTCGCCCGGACGGCGATCTCGCTGACGACCCCGTCGTCATCCATCGCGTTCGAGCTCGTCGCGCATGCGCGCGAGCCGCTCGCCCCAGAAGGCCTCGAGCGCGCTGCGGAGCTCGGCGACGCGCTCGGGATCGGCGCGGTAGAAGCGCTGGTTGCCGGCGCTGCGCACGCGCACGAGCCCGGCTTCGCGCAGTACGCGGAGGTGCTGGGACGTGGCGGGCTTGCTGAGGGCGCTGAACGCGGCGATCTCGCTCGCCGTCCGCTCGCGGTCCCAGACCAGCTCGAGCATCCCGCGGCGGCGGCGGTTGGCGATCGCGCGCAGAGCCTGCTCCACGGCGAGCTAATTTAGCAGTTGCTGAATCAGCTCACGTGCCGGCCCACGGGCAGGCGGCCGCGCAGCTGCGCGGCGCGGCAGGCGCGCCCGGGCTCGCCGGCGAGATCGACCGGCCGGAACTCGGCGGCGATCGCCAGCAGCATGTCGCCCGGAGGCGGGCACGAGTCGGCTTGCGCGAGACGCTCGAACAATTCCGACCGAAAGTATCAGGATTCGAGTTAGGGTGCCCTAAGATGCGGGCTCCCGGTCAGCCCAGATAGCTGTGCTTGCGCCGCTCGGCCTCGATGGCCGCGGCCCGCCGCTCGGGCGTCCACTCGTTCTCGCGCTCACGCCGAAACGCGGCCTCGACGCGCCGCTCGGCGCGCGCCGCGCGCCGCTCCGGGGCAGGCAACGTCCACTCGCGCACGACCGCCACCGGCGTGCGGTGCCTGTGCCACATGTCACGAACGGTACGCCCGCTGCGCTTAAGCGGTCAAGCTGGCGCGTTCAGGCACCGATAGAACGGTTGTGATCGCCCCGCAAATGCCGGCGCAGGAGGGCGGCACTGCGCTGGACGCTCTCATCGATGCTGCCGCAGGCATTCTCGCCGCGGACTCACTCGAGGACACCCTCGGGCGGATCTCGCATCACTTGCAGGCGCTCTTGCCGTACGACGACCTGACCGTCTACGAGGTCGATGCCCAGGGCACCGGGCTGCGACCCGTGTTCGCGCTCGGCATCTGGGTCGAGCAGATCATGGCCGAGACGCTGTCGGTCGATCAGGGCACCACGGGCTGGGTGGTGCGCAACCGCCGCACGCGGAACGTGGCGAATACCCGCTACGACGACATCAGCACGGTCGTCCCCGGCACCGACTTCGACGACGAGGCGTTTGTGTGCGTGCCGATGCTCGCTCACGATCGTGTCGTCGGCACGCTCAACGTCTACCGCGTCGGCGCCGACCGAGCGTTCACCGACGCTGAGGTCGCGCTCGTCGAGCGCTTCGCCACGATGGCCGCGCTGGCGTACGAGGCGGCCCGCCAGCGCGAGCACCTGCGCCACCAGGCCGCCCACGACGGCCTCACCGGGCTGCTCAACCACCGTGGCGCCCAGGAGCGGCTGCGGCGCGAGGTCGAAGCGGCCACTGCGAGCAGCAAGCCGCTCAGCGTCGTGGTCGTCGACCTCGATCACTTCAAGCGCATCAACGACTCGCTCGGACACGCCGAGGGCGACAAGGCGCTCGCCGCGGCCGCCGCCAAGCTGCGATCCGTCGTCCGCGAGGGCGACGCGGTCGGCCGGCTCGGCGGCGAGGAGTTCGTGCTGATCCTCCCCGGCGTCGCGGGCGAGGCCGCCGGCGAGGCGGCCGAGCGGGCCCGCACCGCGCTCGGCGACGTCTTCGTCGGCCGCCGCCGGTTGGAATCCTCCGCCGGCGTCGCGACCTTCCCGGAGGACGCGCAGGAGGCCCCGCAGCTGCTCGAGCGCGCCGATGCCGCGCTGTACGCCGCCAAGCACGCCGGCCGCCGCCAGACCCGCCGCTACGAGCGCAACCTCGCCGCCCGGCCGTCGCTCGCCGACGAGCGCGGCGAGATCGAGGCGCTGCTGCGCCGCGGCCTGAACGCGATCCGCCCCGTCTTCCAGCCCGTGCTCGAGCTCGCGACGGGCCGCGTCTGCGGCTACGAGGCGCTCGCCCGCGTCGAGGGCGACACGGTCCGCCGCCCCGACCAGTGGTTCTCGCAGGCGCACCGCGCCGGCCTCGGCGCCGAGCTCGAGGCGCTCGCGCTGCGCGCCGCGCTCGCCGTGCCCGATCGGCCCGCCGGGACGTTCCTGGCGCTCAACGTCAGCCCGGGCGCGCTGCTCGCGCCGCCGGTGGCCGACGCACTGCCGGCGGACCTCTCGGATTTCGTGATCGAGCTCACCGAGCACGAGCTGTTCACCGCCGACCCGGCCCTCGAGCATCGCCTGCAGGAGCTGCGCGCGCGCGGCGCCCGCGTGGCGCTCGACGACGCCGGCGCGGGCTACGCCGGCCTGCAGCAGTTGATCCACGTCGCGCCCGACATCCTCAAGATCGACCGCTCGCTCGTGCACGGCGCCCACAGCGACAGCTCACGCTACGCGCTGCTCGAGGCGCTCGTCTCGTTCGCCGGCACCACCGGCGCGGCCGTCTGCGGCGAGGGCGTGGAGGACCTCGCCGACCTGCGGGCGCTCGCCGACCTCGACGCCACGTACGCGCAGGGCTACGCGCTCGCGCGCCCCGCCGAGCCGTGGGCGCCGCTGAGCTCGGAGGTCGCCGCCACGTCAGAGATGCGGGCCGGCGTCCGCGTCGTCAGCGACGCGGTCAGCGGAGGCGCCGTGTGGGCGCGGACCCTCGCCGAGCTCGGCGACGACCTCGCCGACGTGACGGACACCCAGCAGCTCGCCAGCGTCGGCCGGCGCGCCGCGCGCCTGCTCGCCGCCCAGGACGTCTCGCTGATGTGGGTCGTCGACGGCTACCTCGAGCTGCTGTCCGACAATGTCGACGCCCCGGGCGAACGCTGGAGCCTGTCCGGGTATCCGGCCACCGAGCGGCTGCTCGACGAGCACGTCGCCGGCCAGGTGATCGTGGGCGACAGCCAGAGCGACCCGACCGAGCTCGCCGAGCTCGAGCGCCTCGGCTACGGCGCGGTGCTGATGGTGCCGGTGCGGGTCGGCTCCGGTCAGCGGGCGCTCGTCGAGGTCTATCGCGAGCACCCGCAGGCGTTCACGAGCGCGGAGGTTGATCGCGCGCGGGTGGTGGCGC
Source organism: uncultured Solirubrobacteraceae bacterium (assembly GCA_963803335.1). Lineage (GTDB taxonomy): Bacteria > Actinomycetota > Thermoleophilia > Solirubrobacterales > Solirubrobacteraceae > DASSUW01. The sequence goes on from CAWDME010000005.1 coordinate 47,461, forward strand.
AGCAGTTCGGGCCCGTCCTGGCCCGTCTCGCCACCACGTGAGCGTGTCCCGGACCGTCTGCTCGAGCGGGATCTCCGGCTCCCAGCCGGTCGCCATCCGCAGCCGCTCGTAGGACCCGCGCAGCTCCATCACCTCGTGCGGGCGGGCCTGCGCCCCGTCGGCCTCGCATCCGAGCATCGCGACGAGCTCGGCGGTCGCGGTCGCGCGGCCGGAGCAGACGTTGAAGATCCCGCCCTCGCCGCGCTCCGCGAGCAGCCGGTAGGCGCGGACCACGTCGCGCACGTCGGTGTAGTCGCGCCGCGTGGCGGGGTTCCCGGTGACGATCCGCTCGGCGCCGTCCGCCGCCTGACGTGCGAAGGAGGAGATCGCGAACGTCGGGCCCTGGCCGGGGCCCGCGTGGTTGAACGCGCGCACCCGGACCACCCGCAGGCCGTGTGCGTCGGCGTAGAAGCCGGCCAGCAGGTCCGCCGCCGCCTTCGAGACCGAGTACGGGTTCTGCGGGCGCAGCGGCGCCGGCTCCTCGATCGGGAGCTGCTCCGGCGTGCCGTAGATCTCGCCCGAGGCGATCGCCACAACGAGGGCGCCGGGCGCCTCGGTCCGCACCGCCTCGAGCACGTTGAGTGTCATCGCGACGTTGTCGCGCAGCGTCCCGCCGGGATCGCGCCACGACTCGCCGACGTGGGCACGCGCCGCGAGGTGGTAGACGACTTCGGGCCGCGCGGCGCCGATCGCTGCGCGCGTGGCGCCCGCGTCGCGCAGGTCGCAGGTCGCCCGTGCCAGCGCGATCACCTCGTCGCCGGCCGCCGTGCACGCCTCCACCAGGTAGCCACCGGCGAAGCCCGCGGCGCCGGTGACGACGGTCCGCACCCTCAGCGCGTGGCGACGAGGTGCGCGGCGGAGCCGTGGCCGTTGGAGGCCACTGCCTCGTCGCTGACCGGTTGCAGCTCAGCCGGCCCGTTCAGGCGCCGCTCGAGCTCGCCGAGCAGGAAGCCGAACAGCAGGTGGCGCCAGACCGACTGAGCGAACGCGCGGCCGCTGCGTGCCAGCTCCGGCTCCACCAAGAACATCGCCGGCCACGTCGCGACGTGCTCCGCCAGGCCCGCGAGCGGCCCGCGCAGCACCGGGGGGACGCGCAGGCGGGGTGCGACATTGGCGTACACCGCGCCGAACAGCGCGCCGTTGCCGAGGTGCAGCATCGTGCCCAGCTCATACCCGCCGCCGGCGAGCCGGGCGAGCAGCGCGGGATCGTCGTAGCCGCAGCGAAAGACGCGCTGGTCGAGCGACTGCTGCGCATGCCAGACCGCGGCGGCCGCACCCCCCGCGAGCGCGCCGCGGAGTGTGCGACTGCGGTCAAAGGCCATCAAGCCACTGTAACGAGCGTCCGCGGCGCGGGTACCGCTGTCAGTGACCGAATCCAAGCGTGCGACCCGTATCGCCCGGTACCACACGCGTGCGCGCGAGCGCGGCGTGAACCCGATCGTGTACTGGATCTCGCGGGCGATCCTGCAGCCGTTCTTCCACCTCTACTTCCGCCTGTCGCGCATCGGCCGGGAGCACATCCCGGAATCCGGACCGGTCATCTTCGCCTCGAACCACCGCTCGTTCCTGGACCCCTTCATCATGGGCGTCTGCTCGCGGCGGCCGATCTACTACGTCGCCAAGCGCGAGATCTTCGCCAACCCGTTCGTGGCCTGGTTCGTCGGCTCGCTCGGCGCGTTCCCGGTGCACCGCGGCGCGGGTGACGCGGACATGCTCGAGACCGCGCGCGCGATCCTCGCTCGCGGTGACCAGGTGCTGATGTTCCCAGAGGGCACGCGGACCCGGCCAGGCGCACTCGGGCGCCCCAAGCGCGGCATCGGCCGCCTGGCGCTCGAGACCGGCGCCCCGGTCGTGCCGGTGGCGATGATCGGCACGGAGGCCGTCCGCAAGGGCTGGCGGATCCGCCCGCACAAGATCCGGGTCCGCATCGGGAGCCCGCTCAGCTTCCCGAAGGTCGACGAGGTCTCGCCGCAGCTCGCCGGCGCGGTCACCGACCGCATCTGGCCGAACGTGATGCTGCAGTGGGAGTGGCTGGGCGGCCTGCCGCCGCTGCGCCGCGCCGCCGTCGTCGGCGACGGCGCCTGGGCCGCGACGATCGCCGGGGCACTGCGCCGGGCGAAGATCGAGGTCGACCAGGTGGGTGCCGCGTCGGACCACTCACGTCACGACCTTGTCTGCTTCGCCGTGCCCGGCGCTGACCTGCCCGCCGCCGTCGAGGCGCACGCGGCAGGGATCACGCCGCGCACCGGCGTGCTCGTCGCCGTTCCCGACCTGCTGCCCGATGGCACGTTGCCGACCGCGTACGTCTCCGAGCACGTCTCGGCGTGGGCGTTCGGCGCCCTCGCCGGCGACACCGAGCTCGAGCGCGGCGCGGCCGTGACGCTCGCCGCCGACGACGTCGCGTTCGCCCGCCAGGTTGGCGACGCGCTCGGCGCCGCGGGCCTGAAGGTGACCAAGACGCCGCTGGCGGATTTCCGACGTGCGAAGACGGGCCGGTTCGCGCCGGCGGAGACGACGGGTGCGGGCCGCGCGGCCTGAAGGTAGCCTCCATGCGTCATGGCCGCGGCATCGGACTCCGCCCGCGAGGACAAGGCCAAGCTCGACGCCGCGTTCACCGAGCTGTACAAGGCCCACCTTCGCGACGTCTACTCGTACTCGTACTACCGGGTGGGCAACCACCACGATGCCGAGGACCTCACCGAGCAGACGTTCCTGCAGGCCTACCGGCACTTCGAGCGCGCGCAGCGCGAATCGAAGGGGCGGCCGCTGCGGCCGTGGCTGATCCGCATTGCGCACAACCTCGCGGCCAACTACTACCGCGACCGCTCGCGGCGGCCGCAGACCACGATCGACGACGCGGGCGCCCTTCCGGAGCTCCACACGACCGAGGGGCTCGTGGAGGATCGCGAGGACCTCGGTCGTATTCTCGAATGTGTGCGGCAGCTTCCGGACGACCGGCGGGAGGCGCTGATCATGCGCTTTGCGCTCGGCATGGACAATCGCGAGATCGCGCGGGCGCTGGGCCGGACCGATGGCGCCACCAAGGTCCTGATTCATCGCGCGATCCGGCAGCTGGAGGAACTGGTTGGCGCCGAGGCGGGTACTGAGACGTCATGAGCACCTGGGACTTCGAAGCACGACTGCGCGAGGCGCTCGCGCCGGTGGATCCGCCGGCCGATCTCGAGCCGCGGTTGGAGATGACGCTCGGGTCGCTCGTCGAGATGGCGGCCGACGAGCTGGAGGCCTGGGAGTTGGGGGCGATGAGGGATCCGCGCAACTGGCCGCGGACCGTGCTCGGCCCGGCAGCCGCGGTTGTGGTGGGGACCGGCGCCGCCGCCGGCCTCGTGATCCTGCGCACGCGCAGCCGGCGCCACAAGCGCCGCGCCCAGGCCCGCGGCGCGCTCGATCTCGCGGAGCGCACGCTCCGTGATGCTGCGCGCGAGGCGATGCGCGTCTTCGACGACATCGGTCGCTGACTCACTTCAGGCGTTTACCCCGGCTGGGTAGGGCGGCTGGGTTTGGGCCTCCGTGCGAGGCGGGGTCGATCTTGCCTCCCTCAATGCCGCAGTTCGCCCGCGCCAGCGGGCGCACGGAGCCGAGGGGGTGTGATCCGGTCTCGCGCCTGATACGAAGTACCGGCCATGGGGCAAGACCTGCGCTCTCTGGCCGACGAGGACGTGATGCAGCTCGTGCGTCACGGAGACGCGCGGGCCTTCGAGATCGTCTACGAGCGCCACTCGGCGGCCGCCTTCTCGCTCGCCTACCGGATGATGGGCACGCGCGCGGGCGCCGAGGACGTGACGCAGGACGCCTTCCTGTCGCTGTGGCGCTCCGGCGCCCGTTATGACCGCGCGCGCGGGTCGGTGCGGACCTGGGTGCTCGGCATCGTCCACCACCGCGCGATCGACGCCCTGCGCCGCGCGACCGTGCACGACCGCCGCCGCGCGGGCGACGAGGGCATCGAGGAGCGCTTCGAGGCCGCCGAGCGCACCGACGTGGAGGCCGCCCGCCGCGAGGAAGCGGGTACCGTCCGCGGCGCGCTGGAGACGCTCCCGGCCGACCAGTGCCAGGTGATCGAGCTCGCGTACTTCGGCGGCTTCACGCACACGGAGATCGCCGAGATGCTCGAAGCGCCGGTTGGCACCATCAAGGGACGCATGCGGCTCGGATTGAAGAAGATGCGCGCGCAGCTCGGAGAAGGCCAGGTGGCGATATGACGCCCGACCACGACCGCTGGGCCGACGCCGCCGGCGCCTACGTGCTCGACGCGATGCCCGCACTGGAGCGGCAGGAGTTCGAGACCCATCTCGCCGCGTGCCCGGCCTGCCAGGCCGAGGTCGACGAGCTGCGGCCGGCGGCCGAGGCGCTGCCGATGGCCTCGCCGCCGATGCTCCCGCCCGCCGCCCTCAAGGACCGCATCATGGCCGAGGTCGAGCGTGAGGCCGCGCTGCTCGCGCAGGCCGGGCCGGCGGCCGACCGGCCGCTGCGCGAGCGGCGGCGCTTTCGCTTCTCGCTGGGCGGCTGGCGGCTCGCGCCGGTGGCGGCGGCGCTCCTGATCGTGGGCGCGGTGGCGGGTTTCGCGCTGCGCGGAGGCGACAGCACGCAGACGTTCTCGGCCGGCCCGAACGCGCAGGTCCAGGTGCACGGCGAGAAGGCCACGTTCGTGGCGCAGAAGATGCAGGCGCCGCCCCAGGGCCGCGTCTACGAGGTCTGGGTCGTGCCGAAGGGGGCGAACCCGGACGACGCCCGCCCGACGAACGTGCTCTTCGTGCCGCGCGGCAACGGCTCGGCCGAGGCGGCGATCCCCGGATCGGCGTCCGACATCCAGCGCGTGATGGTCAGCGACGAGCCGCCCGGCGGGTCGGACAAGCCGACCGGCGAGGTCATCGCCGACGCCGATCTCTCTTAAAGGGCGTCTATAAGAAGCCTTGGTAGCGTCAGGCGCCGTCGATGGCCGTCTGCTACCGCCACCCCAACCGCGAGACGCGCGTGTCGTGCTCGAACTGCGGCAACCCGATCTGCCCGGACTGCATGACGGCGACGCCGGTCGGCATGCGCTGCCCGGAGTGCTCGCGCCAGAAGACCCCGGTGCGCACGATGCGCAACATCTACGCCGAGCCGACGGCGACGTACGTGCTGATCGGGATCAACGTCCTGCTGTGGCTCGGCGTGCTCATGTCCGGCGGCGGCACGAGCCGGGTCTACATCGACCTCGGCCTCGTCGGCTCGGCCACGTTCCAGGGCGATCCGATCGGCGTCGCGAACGGCGAGGTCTACCGGCTGGTCACGGGCGCGTTCCTGCACGACCCGAGCAACCCGCTGCACCTGTTCTTCAACATGTACATCCTCTACTGGCTCGGGACGATGCTCGAGCCGGTGCTCGGGCACGTGCGCTTCGTGGCGCTGTACTTCGCGTCGCTGTTCGCCGGCGCGTTCGGCGCGCTGGTCGCCTCGCCGCACGGCCTGACCGTCGGCGCGTCGGGCGCGGTGTTCGGCCTGATGGCGGCCGCGTTCGTGTTCCAGCGGGCGCGCGGGATCGACCCGTGGCGATCGGGACTGGGGCCGGTGATCCTGTTCAACCTCGCGCTGCCGTTCCTGTTCCCCAACCTCAACATCTCGATCGGCGGCCACATCGGCGGGCTGATCGGCGGCGCGATCGCGGCCCTTGCGCTCGAATGGATCGGCACGCGCCGCCGCGGGGATCTGCTGCCCGTGCTCGCATGCGTTGCCGTCGCCGCCGTGTCGGTCGTCGGCGCCCTCAGCGTCGCCTCCGGCTGACCTGGCAAGCTACGCGGCATGGCCGCAGCGCGGCACCGCTGGCTGCCGTTCGGTGACCCGTCCCGCGGCCGGCGGCTCGTCAAGGTCCTGGCGTGGCTTGCGGGCGTCGTGGTCGTCGTCGCGCTGCTCGAGCTGCTCGGCGTCGATGTGCGCGGCTGGCTGGACAGCATGTGGGACTCGCTCACCGGGATCGGCCTCGGCTACCTGGTCGCCGGCTGGACGCTGCAGACGGCGCAGACCACGCTCACGGCGCTGGGCTGGTACTACATCCTCCGCGCCGGCTATCCGCGCGCGCCGGTGCTCTACCGCCAGATCCTGGCGGCGTACGCCACCGGCGTCGCGCTGAACGGCTTCCTGCCCGCCAACATCGGCACGTTCGTGATGCTGCTGATGTTCGTGGCGATCGTGCCGGGCGCGAACTTCGCCGGCATCCTCGGCGGCATGCTCGTGCAGAAGATCTTCTTCACGGCGGTCGGCGCGTTCGTCTACGTCTACCTGTTCGCCACCGTGCCGGGCACCTGGGAGCGCCAGTTCAAGCTGCCGCACGACCACCCGGTCCTGACGCTCGGCATCGTCGCCGGCGGCGTGCTGCTGATCGTCGTGCTCGCGCGGATCTTCCGGCGCAAGCTGCACGAGCTCGTCAAGAAGGCCGCGCAGGGCGGGGCGATCCTCGCCCACCCGCGCGCGTACCTCGTGCGCGTCGCGCTGCCGTCGTTCGGCGCCTGGGTGGCCAAGCTCGGGGTGATCGCGGTGTTCCTCGCCGGCTATGGGATCGCGGTGACGTTCCACACCGTGATGTCGGTGGCGGGCGGCAACTCGATCGCCAACACCGTGTCGGTCACGCCTGGCGGCGTCGGCGTCAACCAGGCCACCAACGTCGCCGCGCTGAACAACGTCACGGACGCTGCGACCGCCACCGCCTACTCGCTCGGCCAGCAGCTCGCCGTGACGGCCTGGAACATCGGCTTCGCGGTCGTGATCGTGATCTGGGCGTTCGGCGTGGCCGGCGGCAAGGAGCTCGTCGGGCAGTCCTACGCCGACGCGAAGGCCAAGGTGGCCGAGCGGCGCGAGGCGCGCGCCTGAAGGGTGCTCGCAACCCTCGTCGCAGGCGTGGGCGCACCATTGCCGCGCCGGGGACCGGAGGCGAGGCTCGTGCCCATGAGCGACACGTTGTATGTGCTGGCCGCGTCCTACGACCACGTCGAGGACGCGCTGGCCGAGTACGAGGCGATCGAGGTGGCGTACCGCCACGTCGGGTCCACGCACGACTTCGACGCAGCCGTCGTCGCCAAGGACGACGCGGGCAAGGTCGACGTCGTGCGCCGGCACGAGGAGCAGAAGCGCCACGGCGCCGCGGTGGGCCTCAACTGGGGGCTCGCGATCGGGGCGGTGGCGGCGCTGTTCCCGGCCATCGGGATCGTCGGCGGCCTCGCCGCCGGCGGCGGCGCCGGCGCGCTGCTCGGCGCGATGGCCGGACACGCCAGCGGTGGGATGACGAGCGACGACCTCAAGGCGCTCGGCGAGGTCCTGGACGGCGGCGACGCCGGACTGATCGTCGTCTACGCAGCGGACATGGCGGATCGGGTGATGACGAGCGTCAACGCCGCCTCTCGCAAGGTCTCGGCGACGACGACGGTGACGGCCGACCAGCTCGCTGCCGACCTGCGCGCGCACGCGTGAGGATCGTCTGGGCGACCGCCGCGGCGGTCGCCCTGCTGGCTGCCGCCCATCGCCGCGTGCTCGGGATCGCGCACCGCCCGAGCTGGCCGCCGGCCGCCGACGCGGTGCCGCCGGCCGGCGCCCGCGCCGCGACCGAGGCGTTCGCCGGCGGCCCGCGTGACACGCTGCCGTTCGCCTGGTCGACGGCGGCCACGATCGACCCGTGGGCCGACGGCGTCAACTTCTTCCCGAAGATCTTCGCCGACGTCGAGGCCGCGCGGTCGTCAGTCCACATCCTCATGTTCGGCTGGCGCGAGGGCGACGTCGGCATGCGGATGGCCGCGCTGCTCGAGCGCAAGCTGGCCGAAGGCGTCGAGGTGCGGGCGCTCGTCGACGGCTTCGGCTCGCGCCCGCACGGCGCCGCGCGCGATATGTACGACGGTCTCGCGCGCGCCGGCGCGCAGATCGTGGTCAACGACATCCGGCGCTCGTACGGCCGCGTCGACCACCGCAAGCTCTACGTGCTCGACGGCGCCGTGGCCTGGACCGGCGGAGCGGGCATCGAGGACCACTTCCAGGACGGGCGCTTCCACGACGTGATGGTGCGCGTCACCGGCGACGTCGTCCGCCAGGCGCAGGCGGCCTTCCTGACGAGCTTCCGCGGCCACGGCGGGTCGCCGGCCGCCGACCTCGCGCACCTGTTCCCCGCGCCCGCCGATGCCGGCGCGGTGCCCGTGGCGCTCGCGCAGGTGGTCCCGGGCGGCTTCGTGGCGGCGGCCGAGGCGATCCGCGAGCAGATCGACGCCGCGCGCGAGCGGCTCGACGTGATGAACCCCTACCTCACCGACCCCGACATGGTCGCGCGGATCGTCGCCGCCGCCCGCCGTGGCGTGCGCGTGCGGGTCGTCGTGTCCGAGCAGTCGAACAGCGCCCTGGCAACCGCCGCACTGCGCCACCGCTACGCCGAGCTGCTCGCCGCCGGCGTCGAGGTGTTCGAGCTCCCGAACACGGTCGTGCACGCCAAGGTCGTGGTCGCCGACGACATCGCCAGCTTCGGCACCGTCAACCTCGACGCCTGGGCGCTCTACCGCAACTGGGAGATCATGCTCATCGCCCGCAGCGCCGAGACTGCCGCGCTGCTGCGCGAGCGGCTGTTCGAGCCCGACATCGTGCACTCCGGGGCCGCCCGCCCGCCCGCGGGGATCCGCCGCTTCGAGAGCGCGCTGGCGGACAAGCTCACGTACTACCTATAGGGCGATCTCGTGGACTGTGCCCGGTGCCTCGGGCAGCCGGTCGGGGTGCAGGATGTGCCCGAGCAGCTCGAGGCCCTCGATCAGGCGCGGGCCGGGCCGGGAGAAGTGCGCCGCGGCGTCGACGGCGACGACGCGGCGGGCGCCGAGCGAGGCGAGCTCGTCGTCGTAGGCGTACGCCTCCTCGAGCGCGCGGTCGGCGTCGTAGCCGCACGGCATGACGATCACGACATCCGGCTCGGCCACCCGCACCTCGTCCCAGGTGCGCTGCTCGGAGTGCTCGCCGGCCATGCCCATCAGGTCATCCCCGCCGGCGTACGCGATCAGCTGCGGCGTCCAGTGGCCGGCGACGAACACCGGGTCGAGCCACTCGAGCGCGACGACCTTCACGGGCTCGGCGCCGCGCACGGCAAGGCGCACGCGGTCGATCCGGCTCGCGGCGGCCTGCACGAGGTCGACGCCGGCGTCCTTGCTGTCGGTCGCCTGTGCGAGCGTGCGGACGTCGCCGAACACCTCGCCGACCGTGTGCGGGTCGAGCGAGACCACCGCGGGCTTGGAGTCCAGCCGGTCGGCGATTGCGCGCACGTCGTCGTAGGAGACGGCGCACACCGCGCAGAGCGCCTGCGTGACGATCAGGTCCGGCTGCAGGCGGCGCAGCGCGGCTTCGTCGAGCTCGTAGATGGACCGGCCCTGCTCGGTCAGCTCACGCACGGCGCGATCGATCTCTGCGGGCGGCAGGCCGGGGCCGATCACGTCGCGCGTGACCTTGGGCAGATCGAGGACCGCAGCCGGGTAGTCGCACTCGTGGGTGACGGCGGTAACCTCGTCGCCGACCCCGAGCGCGAACAGCATCTCGGTGGCCGACGGCACGAGCGAGACGATCCGCATCGGGAGACAGGATATGAGCGATGCCCTCAGCTAGCGGGTAGCACCGCTACCATTGCGACGTCGCCTGATGAACGACGACGACAGCTCCCGAAGTAGCGCCGCGCTGCGCGCGCGGCCCGCGGATTGCCGATGACCGCCCTGCTCCTGCTGGCCGTCGTCGTGCTGGTCCTGCTCAACGGCTTCTTCGTGGCGGCCGAGTTCGCGCTCGTGCGTGTGCGGCGCTCGCGGGTGGACGAGCTGGCCGAGGAAGGCAAACGCGGGGCCGCGATCCTGGCGCGGCAGCTCGATGACCTCTCCAAGTACCTCGCCGCGTGTCAGCTCGGCATCACGTTCACCTCGCTGGGCATCGGCTTCCTGGGCGAGCCGGCCGTGGCCTCGATCTTCGAGGACATCTTCGGGACCTCGATCTCGCACAACCTCTCGCTGGCGATCTCGCTGTTCCTCGCGTATCTGATCACCACGTCGCTGCACATCACGATCGGCGAGCAGGTGCCGAAGATCTACGCGATCAACCGCGCCGAGCGGGTCGGGCGCTGGATCGCCCGGCCGCTCCATGTCTTCACGCAGGTGTTCAACCCGTTCATCCACGTGCTCAACGGCGCGTCGAACGCGATCCTGCGCGCGATCGGGATCAAGAAGACCGACGAGTTCGACGAGGGCGGCTCGCCCGAGGAGCTCAAGGTGCTGATCGCGCAGTCGCTGACCGGCGGCAAGCTCGACGTGGGCGAGGCGCAGATGCTCACCGGCGTCTTCCACCTGCACGAGCAGCAGGCGCGCCAGGTCATGACGCCGGCGCCGGCGATCGTCACCGTCGACCTGTCGGAGAACGTCGAGACCGCGCTGCGTCGCTGCGTGTCGTCCGGCCACACGCGCCTCGTGGTGACCGAGGACGAGAACCACGATCGCGTGAAGGGCATCGTGCACGCCAACTCGCTGGCCCAGAAGCTGATGACCGAGGGGCCGGGGGCGCGCATCGACGAGCTTGTCCGCGAGGCGCCGATCGTCCCGGAGACCAAGCCGCTCGACGACTTGCTCGCCGATCTCCAGCGCCAGCGCAGCTCGCTCGCCGTCGTCATCGACGAGTACGGCCGCACCGCGGGGATCGTGACGGTGGAGGACATCATCGAGGAGGTCGTCGGCGAGATCGACGACGAGACCGACCCGCTCGGCGGGGCCGTCCGGCGGCTGCCGAACGGCGACTGGTTCGTACGCGGACACGTCGCGATCACCGACCTCGTCGACTACGGGCTCGAGCTGCCGGTGGACTCGGACGCCTACAACTCGGTCGGCGGCTTCGTGTTCGGCGAGCTCGGGCGGCTGCCCAAGCGGGGTGACACGATCACCCACAACGGCTATTCGATCCGTGTCGAGTCCGTGCGCGAGAACCGGATCGAGGCGGTCCGGATCCGCGAACGCCGCGTCGCCGCCTGACGCTCAATGCGGCGCGACCTCTTCCTGGCGGGCACCGGTGTGGTGTCGCTGGCCGTGGCGATCGCGCTGCTGGTGGCCGGTGAGGTCGCCGGCGGCGCGCTGATCGGCTGCTTCGCCGGCGCGATGCTGCTCGTGCCGATCGCCAAACGCCTGCCCGACGGCTCAGGCCCGCAGCTCCAGCCCGTGGCGGAGGGCGGCCTCGAGCGGCCGGCGCTGGTCATCGTGGTCAACCGCGCGCGGCGAGTGCTGATGGCGCTGGGCGCCGTCAGCTTCGCCGCCGTGGGCGCGGTCATGCTGGCCGGGGCCGTCGCGTCCGAGGCCTGGTTCGGCGCGTTCGTCGGCGGGTTCGTCCTGTTGACGTTCGGGACGTTCTCGCTGATCGGGCTGTGGGGTCTGCGGGGGCCGTGGCGGCTCGTGCTGTTCCCCGCCGGCCTGCGCTGGGACGCGGGCGCGCCAGGGTCGCTGGTGCCCTGGGACGAGATCGCGGCCGTCGGCGTGTTCACGCAGAGCAACAGCTCGTTCCTGTCGCTCGAGGTGCCGCGACCGGGCGTGATCGAGCGGCGGGGGCTCCCAAGCCTGCTGCTCGCCCGCGCCAACCGCGCCATCGCCGGCGGTGATCTGAACGTCCCGCTCGTGCAGGCGTCGGTGGACCCGCACATGCTCGCCGAGACGATCTACACGTACGTCAACGAGCCCAGGGCGCGACACGAGATCGGCACCGAGGCGAGTCTGCGCCGCTTAGAGGCGGACTTCCGCCCCGCCGAGGTGCAGTAGGTCGCCGGGGCGCACCTCGGCCTCGACCACGCGGCGGCCGTTCACCCACGTGCCGTTGGAGGAGCCGAGGTCGCGCAGCAGCCAGCGGCCGTCCTCGACCCGCAGCTCGGCGTGCTTGCGCGAGACGGTGTCGTCGGCGAGCACGAGCTGGCAGGCGCTCGAGCGGCCGATCAGCAGGCGCGCAGCCGCGAGGTCACCGGCGGCCGGCAGGCCGAGGCTGCCGCGGCGCAAGAGGGCGCGCAGCCGTGCGAGCCGCGCCGGTGGCTGGGCGGGCAGGTCGGCGGTCAGCCCGCGCAGCTCGCCGTGGGTGGCGCTCTGCAGCGCCTCGTCGATCCGCAGCGTGAACGTGTCGGTGCCGATCCGGCCCGCGGCGTACCCGTCGCGCAGCCTGGCAACGGTCTGCTCGCGGGTGTCGTGGGAGGGCCGCATTCGCCTAGGCGGAGGCTACTCGGAAGGCCAGGGTTGCGAATCGAAACTTCGCGCGGAATTGCACAAACCGTCGTGACGCGCTACCTTGCCCCGCAACCGACTGGCCGCTTCGGCGGTTGAGGAGGAGAGAGGGAGATCCTGGGGAGGATCGACCGAGAGAACACAAGAGCCCGGCTCAGGGGAGCGAGCCGGGCTCAAGTGTTTCTGGAGGAGGGGTGCGATGAGGGTACGTTCGTCGCACAGGAAGAATCCCAACCTTCTCTCAATGTGTTCTAAACATTTCGTGATCGCGGCGTCAGGATTTCGCGCGATCCGCGTCGTACGTGTGGAAGCCGCGGCCGGTCTTCCGGCCCAGCGCGCCGGTGCCGATCATCACGTGCAGGCGCTCCGGGATCTCGGCGCCGATCGTCTGCCCGATCGCGACCGACACGTCGAGGCCGACGAGATCAAGCAGCGCCAGCGGCCCGAGCGGATGCCCGGCGCCCAACTGCATGCAGGTGTCGATCGCCTCCGCCTCGAGCCCGGTGCGCTCCATCAGCCGCACCGCCTCGAACAGGTACGGGAACAGGAGCCGGTTGACGACGAAGCCGGCGGTGTCGGGGACCTCGACCGCGGTCTTGCCGAGCGCGGCACAGAGATCCCGCGCCCGCGCGCGCGTCTCCTCGCTCGCCGCGGGCGGGAACACCAACTCGACGAGGTCCATCTTCGGCACTGGGTTGAAGACGTGCAGGCCGACGAAGCGGTCGGGCCGGCCCGAGGCCGCGGCCAGCTCGGTGATGGACAGCGACGAGGTCGTGGTCGCCAGGATCGCGTCGTCGCGCAGCTGCGGGGACAGGTCGAACATGAGCGCCGCCTTGGCGGCCGGGTCCTCGACGATCGCTTCGACCACGAAGCTGGCGGCCGCCAGGGCGGAGCTGTCGCACGTCACCTTGACGTTGCCGTTGACGTGGGCGCCGACCTTCTCGCAGAGACGGCGCACCTTCGCATCCGCCCGCTCGGCCGAGCCGTCGGAGCGGGCCCATACCACTACCTCGCCGCGCTGGGCGGCGACGGCCGCCAGGCCGCATGCGATGGCTCCGGTACCGGCAATTCCGACTGTCTCCGACACGGTGTGCTCCCCGTTGGCTGACTGGTCAGTCAATATGCCTACACTACGCCCTGGCGCGAGTTCTCGCGTCAGTTGAAACCACGGAGGCTCGCTCAGATGAACGCCAACGGACGCGAAGTGGTCATCGTCGAGGCGGTGCGCACCCCGGTCGGGCGCGGCCACCCGGAGAAGGGCTACTACAAGGACACGCACCCGAACGCGCTCCTCGGCAAGACGTACACCGAGGTGATCGAGCGGGCCGGTATCGACCCCGAGGCCGTCGAGGACGTGATCTGCGGCTGCGTCCAGCAGTACGGCGAGCAGATGTTCAACGTCGGCCGCAACGCCTGGCTGCAGGCCGGGCTGCCGGTTACGACGCCCGCCACCACGGTCGACCGCCAGTGCGGCTCGGCCCAGCAGGCCGTCAACTTCGGCGCCGCGCTGATCGCCGCCGGCGTGCACGACGTCGTCATCGGCGGCGGCGTCGAGCACATGGGCCACATCCCGATGGGCGTGGGCTTCAAGTGGGTCGACGACGTCGGCTCGCCCTGGCCGCCCGCCCTGCTCGAGCGCTACAACCTCGTGCCGCAGGGCATCTCGGCCGAGATGATCGCCGACCAGTGGGAGATCCCGCGGTCGGAGATGGACGAGCTCGCCGTGCGCTCGCACCAGCTCGCCGCGCGCGCCACCGAGGAGGGCCGCTTCGAGCGCGAGACAGTCCCGTTCCAGGTCAACGGCTCGACCTACGTGGCCGACCAGGGCATCCGGCCCGACACGAACCTGGAGGCCCTGGCGGCGCTCAAGCCGGCCTTCAAGGAAGACGGCAAGATCACCGCCGGCAACTCCTCGCAGATCTCCGACGGCGCCGCCGCCGTGCTGCTCATGAGCGCCGATAAGGCCAAGGAGCTCGGCGTCACGCCGCGGGCGAAGATCGTCGACCAGACGACCGTCGGCGTGGACCCCGTGATCATGCTCACCGGCCCGATCCCGGCCACGCAGAAGCTCCTCGAGCGCAACAAGATGACCATGGACGACATCGACCTGGTCGAGATCAACGAGGCGTTCGCGCCGGTCGTGCTGGCCTGGAAGCGCGAGCTGAACCCCGACATGGACCGCGTCAACGTCAACGGCGGCGCGATGGCGCTCGGGCACCCGCTCGGGTCGACCGGCGCCCGGCTGCTGACCACGCTGCTGCACGAGATGGAGCGTTCCGACAAGGAGATCGGCCTCGTGACCATGTGCTGCGGCGGCGGCCTCGGCACGGGAACACTCGTCCAAAGAATCTGAATCGGCCCGCGCGCGGGGTACGCTTGCGCTCTATGAGCGAGCAGACCACGGCCTACTACCGCGAGGGCGTCGCCCCGCGCGCGATCTCGACCTCCCAGCTGCTCGGCCAGGTGATGTTCCTGGTCGCCGTGGCACTGGGCTTCTGCGCTGTGGGCACGCTGATCGGGCGTGACCTCTCGCTCGGCACCGCGCGCATCTGCTCGTTCGCCGGCTTCGGCATGCTGATCGTGAGCTCGTTCGCCGGCCAGCGCTTCCGCGTCGGGGCCTTCGCGATGGCGTGGCTATTCGCCACGGCGCTGATGATCGGCCTGGGCCTGGGCCCGATCATCAACTACTACCTCGAGGCCGACGCCACGGCCCTCACGCAGGCGTTCGTCGGCACCGCCGCGACCGTCGCGGCGGCCGGGGCGCTCGGCTTCGTCGTCTCGAAGGACCTCGCGCCGTGGATGCGGCCGGTGGCGATGCTCGTCTTCGTCGCCGCCATCGGGACGATCATCTGGTCGCTGTTCGGCGGCACGATCAGCCCGCTCATCAGCGCCGGGATCTACCTGCTGTCCGCGCTGCTGATCGTCATCGACTTCAACTTCATCCGCAAGCACGGGACGGCGGACGACGCGATCTGGCTGGCGACCGGCATCTTCGTGTCGATCGTGAACATCTTCCTCTCGCTGCTGAACATCTTCTCGTCGCGCTGAGGATGAGCATCGACCATCCGACCGACGAGGAGCTGGAGGCACGGCGCGAGGCGGAGCGGCTGGGGGAGCGGTTCCTCGTCTACCGCGACGAGGAGGGGCGGCAGGTCATCCACACGCTCGCCGCGGGGCGCTCGGTTACGATCGGCCGCCGCCCGGAGGCCGACGTCTCCGTCCCGTGGGACCCGGAGATGTCGCGCGTCCACGCCGAGCTCGAGGTGCGCGCCGGCGAGTGGACGATCACCGACGACGGCCTGTCCCAGAACGGCACGTGGGTGAACGGGCTGCGCCTCACCGGCCGCCGCCGGCTCGGTGACGGCGACCTCCTCCGCGTAGGGCGGACCATGTTCGCGTTCTGCGATCCCGTCCCGATCGGCACCGGGCCGACGCTCGTGCCCGGCGAGCTGAGCGCCACGCCGCGCTTCTCCGATCAGCAGCAGCGCGTCCTGCGCGCGCTGTGCCGGCCGCTGTTCCAGGACGGCGAGGGGATCAACCCGGCGAGCGACGAAGAGGTCGCCGAGGCGACCGGCGTCCCGCTCGAAGCGGTGGTCTCCGAGCTCGACCATCTCGGCCGCGCGCTCGGCCTCGAGGGCATGCCGGCGCCCGACCAGCGCGCGGAGATCGCGCTGCTGGCCATGCGCAGCGGGCTCGTCAGCGCGGACGAGGGCGGCTGAGCCCCAGCGCCCGCGCGGCCCACGGCAGCGCGACCTCGAGCTGGGCGCGCTGGGCGCTGCGCAGGTTGTGCGCCGCCGACGGTTCCGGGAGACCGGCGCGGCAGGCGAAGAACCCGGCACACAGGGCGGCCAGGTCGGCCGTCCCCTCGCCCGCGAGCGCCTCGGGCTCCGGGCCGCCCTCCAGCCGCAGGCTCGGCAGCCAGAAGGCCAGGTCGAGCTGCGGATTGCCGCGCGCCGCCCAGTTCCAGTCGACGATCACGCAGCGCCCGTCGCGCAGGCACAGGTTGTCGCTGCGGATGTCCAGGTGCACGACGCTGTCGCCTTCGAGCTGGGCGCGCTCAGCGGCTTCGAGCAGCGCCGGCAGGCTCTCTCGGAGCCACGCGGGGGAGGCGACGCCGAGCGAGAGGAACGGCTCGGGATCGGCTGCCACGGCGGGCCAGCCGCCGCGCAGGTCGTCCACCTCCTGCGGATGCCGCAGCCCGGACGGCGGCGGCAGCGCGTGCAGCGCGTCGAGCGCCTTGATCACCGCACGCACGTCGCCGTCACGCCACGGCGGCGGCCAGTGGGCGCCGCTGAGGTCCTCGAGCACGAGCACGGAGTCCTCGGCGGCGAGCAGGCGGGGCATGAACGGGCCGCTGAGCGCCGCGTACATCCGCTGCTCGGTCTCCAGCCACCCGCGCGTCAGCTCGTCCACCGCGGTCTTGACGAACGCGGTCCGCCCGTCGGCCAGCGTGACCACACGTCGCTTCGCCAGCGTGTAGCCGCCGCTGACCGTGCGTTCGGCGACGACCGGTGATCCGAGGAGCCGTTCGAACATCCCCGCGGACCATAGATCTCCGACTATCTTCCGGACCATGTGGCGCTTCGCCGGCGCGGTGGTTGCGCTGATCCTGGGCGTCGCGATCGCGATCGCGCTACAGAGCGGGGAGCCACACATGGGCGCCCTCGCCGCCGCGCGCGAGCTCAAGGCCGAGTACGCGCACAACGCGCGGTCGGTCGACTGTCATCGGGAGTCCAACGACGGCTCGATCTCGATCAACGGGCACATGGACTACGCGTGCACCGTGACGTACCGGGACGGCGAGACGCTCGAGTGGTGGCTCGCCACCGACCGCCACCACATCACCGACTACAGCAGCGAAGGGCCGTGATCAGGAGGGCTCGAGCCGGGCGACCAGCTCGTCCAGCCTCAGCTCCTCGAGCCCGTGGCCGACGGCGTCGAGCTCGGCGGCGCAGAACTCGACGAGGCGGCGGCCCTCCTGGCACAGCTCGAGCGTCTCGCGCAGGCCGGCCTCGCCCGAGTCGAGCCGGGCGATGATCGCCTCCATCCGCTCGGAGGCGGCCTCGTAGGTGAGCGTGTCGGCTTCGGCCATGGGCAGGTCAGGCTACGGGCGGCTCCGGACGCACCGGCACGCGCCCGTCGTGCAGGCGCAGCGTGAGACGTGGCTGCTCGCGCGCCGCTGCCGCCGAGGTGACCGGCTCGCCGTCGCCGGCTTCCACGAACGCGTAGCCGCGCTCGAGCGTGCGCTGCGGATCGTGGGCGGCGAGCGCGACGGCGCGGGCGCGCAGCTCGGCGCGCGTGCGGGCGAGCGTGGCGGCGCCGGCGTTGCGGGCGAGCGCCGCGGCGGTGGTGCGGTTGCGCTGCTCGCCGGCGGCGATCCGGCGGCGGGCGCTGGCGCGCAGCTCGCGCAGCTGCTGGTGCAGGCGCGTGCGGTGGCGCTCGACGTGCGCGTTCGGTGCCCGTGACAGCCGCGCCAACGTGCGGGCGCGCTCGACGATCGCGCGGCGACTCTGGCGCTCCAGTCGCTGCGCCTGCGCGGCGAGCGCCGCGCGGGCGGCCGTGCAGTCGAGCGGCACGGCGGCCTCGGCGGCGTGCGTCGGCGTCGAGCAGGCGACGGCCGCGACGTCGTCGAGCAGCGTGCGGTCGGTGTGGTGGCCGACCGACGAGATGACCGGCACGGGCAGCAGCGCGACGGTGCGGCACAGCGTCTCGTCGCAGAACGCGAACAGGTCGGCGAGCGAGCCGCCGCCGCGGGCGACGACGATCACGTCGACCGCCGCGCAGGCCGCCAGGTCCTGCAGCGCGCGGCTGACGGCCGGCGCGGCGTGGCGGTCCTGCACCGGCGCGAACGCCCACACCACGCGCCCGCCCCAACCGCGGCGGCGCAGGCCGGCCAGCACGTCGTCGCGCGCCTTGCCGTGCTCGCCGCAGACGACGCCGATCGTGCGCGGCAGGCTGCGGCGATCGAGCCGCTTCTGCGGCTCGAACAGCCCCTCGCCGTGCAGCGCGCGGCGCAGCCGCTCGAGCTGTGCCAGCAGGTCGCCCTCGCCGGCCACGCGTACGCCGGAGACCGCGAACGAGAACGACGGCGACGCGCTGCGCGAGCCCGGGTAGTAGTCGCAGCCGCCGGCGGCGACGACCTGCACGCCGTCGGACAGTGGGCCGATGCCGAGCGCCTCGAAGTCGTCGCGCCACATCGAGCACGGCAGCGCGCCGGCGCCGTCGCGCAGCTCGAACCACACCTTCGCGCGCCCGGCCTTGAAGCCGAACACCTCGCCGAACACCTGCACGCGGGTGAAGGCGCGCAGCTGGTCGCGCAAGCGGGCGGCGTACTGGCCGACCGGCCACGGGCCCGTGAGCTCGGACCCGGGGATACCGGCAGGGCGGGCCTCAGCCACCGACGGCCTCCGCGAGCATCCGCACCACGCGCGGGCGATCGCTGGACAGCGGCACGGCGACGACCGTGTCGACGCCGCACGCCTCGAGCGCCGCGAGCCGGTCGTCGAGCCCGCCCGGCGTGGTCGCCACCGCCATCGCGTCGACAAGCTCGTCGCTCAGCGCGGCGGCGGCCGCCTCGCGGTGGCCGCTGAGCATCGCGTCCTGGCACGCGCGCGCCGCCGGGCCGTGGCCGGCACGCTCGGCCAGCTCGACGTAGAAGTTCTGCTCCCGCGAGCCCATGGCGCCGAGGTAGAACGCGAGCCAGGGGCGGACGGCGTCACGCGCCGCGCTCACGTCTTCGTCGACGGCCAGCGCGACAGCGGCCGCGACGTCGATGTCGGCGCGGCTGCGCCCCGCCTTCTCGAGCCCGCGGTCGAGCGGCGCGAACAGCAGGTCCGCGTGCTGCGGGTCGAGCATGAACGGGAGCCAGCCATCGGCGATCTCGCCGGTCTGCTCGACCGCCTTCGGGCCGACTGCGCCGAGGTAGATCGGTATCTGCTCCTGGACGGGCTTGGCGAGCAGCTTGAGCGGCCGGCCGGCGCCGCCGGGGAGCGGCAGCGTGTACTGGCTCCCTTCGTACTCGAGCGGCTTGCGCGCCAGCGCTCGGCGCACGATCTCGACGTACTCGCGCGTGCGCGTCACCGGCTTGGCGAACGGCACCCCGTACCAGCCCTCGGACACCTGCGGGCCGGAGACGCCGAGGCCGAGCCGGAAGCGGCCGCCCGACAGCACGTCGAGCGTGGCGGCGGCCATCGCCGTCGCCGCGGGCTGCCGCGCCGGGATCTGCAGCAGCCCCGAGCCGAGCGCGATCCGCTCGGTGCGGCCGGCGAGCAGGCCGAGCACCGACACGGCGTCCTGGCCCCACGCCTCCGAGATCCACACCGAGTCGAGCCCGAGCGAGTCGGCGAGCACGGCCAGCTCGAGCTGCTCCTCGAGGGAGAACCAGGGCCAGTAGGCGAGGAAGATGCCGGCGCGCATGGTTTCGTAGGCTAGGGGGCGTTGCGGCGCGAATTCGCCCCCCTGTTCCTGATGGCCCTGCGTGCAAGCGGGGGCCCGGGGCAGCACGCGGACGCCGCCCGCCAGGTCGTCGTGCTCATGCTGATCGCGCAGATGCTCGCGGACGCCCAGCACGACGGCCCGCCGCACGCAGCGGCCCGCGCGCCGCGCCACGTCCGCGCCCGCCGCTCGCGCCTCCCGCACCGCGACTCGCTGTCCGGCCGCCGCCCGCGCGGGTAGGAGGCACCGCATGGACAACGTCGAGTTCTGGGAGCTGATCAAGCAGTCCGACGGCGACGGGGTTCGCCTCCAGACGCTGCTGCACGGCCGCCCGCGCGAGGACCTGCAGGCGTTCGACCGCATCTATCGCGAGCAGCTCGCGCGCGCCAACCGCTGGGACGTGTGGGGCGCCGGCTACCTCATCAACGGCGGCATGAGCGACGACGGTTTCGACTACTTCTGCGACTGGCTCATCGGCCGCGGCCGCGCCGTGTTCGAGGCCACGCTCGCCGATCCGGACTCGCTCGCCGACGTGCCCGCCGTGCAGCCCGACGAGATCGAGGCCGAGGGGCTGCGCTACGCGGTCCAGGAGGCGTACGAGGAGGCGCACGACGAGGAGATGCCCGCCGGCCCCGATCCGGTTCCGGACGAGCCGGCCGGCGAGGAATGGGACGAGGACGAGCTCGAACGGCTGTACCCGCGGCTGGCGGCCAGGTTCAGCTGACCGCCAGACTGCGCCGATGGATCTCACGCTGATCGGCTTGGACCACCCGTCGTGAGCCTGGCCAGCGCGGAGCTGATCGCGTTTGCTCCGTCGACCGACCTCGCCCGCTCGCGCGCGTTCTACGAGACCATCCTCGGCCTGCGGCTCGTCGAGGAGAGCCCGTTCGCCGTCGCCTTCGACGCCAACGGCACGCAGCTGCGGGTCACGGCCGTCGAACGGCGCGTGGCGGCGCCCTACACCGTCCTCGGCTGGGCGGTCGCCGACGTCGCCGCGGCGATCGACGCGCTGACTGGCCGCGGCGTGACGTTCAAGCGCTACGAGGGGAAGGACCAGGACCCGCGTGGCGTGTGGCAGTCGCCGTCCGGCGCGCGCATCGCCTGGTTCGAGGACCCCGACGGCAACGTGCTGTCACTCACCCAGCGCGGCGGGTAGCTCGCCGAGACCGGCGATCTCGGGCACCCCGGGCCGGCTGCGAGCGCGCCGTCGATGTCGCGCTCGAGGCTGTCGCCGACATCACGCCGTGGTCGGCGCCGAGCAGCGCCAGTGCGTGGCGGAAGACCGAGGCGTCCGGCTTGCCGATCCCGAGGTCGCCGGAGACGACGATCGCGTCGAAGTGGTGGGCGAGACCGGAGGCGGCGAGCTTGTCGCGCTGCAGGCAGGCGGCGCCGTTGGTGATCAGCGCCATGGGGTGGTCGGCGACGGTCGAGCGCGTCCGGGACGTCCTCGAACGTGTGGTGCCGGGCGCGGCGCTGGGCCGCGAAGCGCTCGCCGAGCTCGGTTGCGAGCGAGGGATCGTCGATGCCCTGGTCCACGAGCTGAGCCCGATCGCGGCTCCTCGAGCACAAGCGTGTCGTCGAGGTCGAACAGCAACGCGGCGGGCACGCGGGCACTGTAGAGATCGGTCCGTGACCACGATCATCGCCCAGCTCAGCGACCCGCACATCCGCGTCGGGCCCGACGACCAGGGCTCGGCCGCCGCGCTGGACGCCGCCGTGCGCTCGGTGCTCGCGCTCGACCCGCGGCCGCACGCCGTCCTCGTCACCGGCGACCTCGCCGACAGCGGCGCGCCCGCCGAGTACGCGCGCTTCCGCGAGCTCGTGGCGCCGCTGCCGATGCCGGTCCACGTGCTGCCGGGCAACCACGACGACCTCGACTGGGAAGGCCCGCATGCGGTGGATTGCGCCGACGTGCGTGTCGTGCTGTGCGACACGCAGCGGCCCGGCCGCGACGATGGGCACCTCGACCTGGACTGGCTGGCCGCCGAGCTGGCGGCGAGCGGTGTGCCGACGATCATCGCCATGCATCACCCGCCGGTGCTGGTCGGGATCGGCGGACTCGACGAGATCGGCCTGCCGGAAAGCGAGCGGACGGGCCTGGCCGCGCTGCTGGCCCGCTCGCCGCACGTGCAGCCCGTCACGACCGCCTAGGGAACTCCCCGATGTGACGCGGCGGCGGCTCCGGTTGGCTGGGCGGCATGAACACGCTCATCGCCACCGTCGCCCTGGCGGGCGCCCTGGCCGCTCCGGCCGCCGCCAGGTCGGTCCCGCCGACCGAGGCCGGCACGGTCACCGTCAAGCCGCGCTGGACGAAGGCCGCGCGCAAGATCCTCGGCCACCACGCGAAGACGAAGATCTACGTGATGCTCGGCACCATGCGCACGGACGGCGACTACTGGAGCGGCCCGGGCGACTGGGGCCACTCGCGGGTCGTGCGCTAGTCGCTCAGGCTGGGAAGCGGCGGCAGCGGCTCGCCTTCACCGCGGAACTCACCGGAGAACGCGAGTCGCTCCAGCCGGGCGATCTCATGCTCGCCGAGCCGGCGGGCGGGATCGTCCTCGGGCAGGCTGGCAATCAGCGTCGCGATGCGCGTCCGCAGCTGGAGGGCGAAGTGCGGCGTCGACGAGCCCATGAGCTGGCGGACGTCGTCGACGGTCACGTCGCGGCGGAGTCGTTCGGGCTGCTCGGCTTGGGCCATGTGTCAGTCGCCTGCGGTATCGACGGGTTGGATCTCCAGAAGGGCATCGATGCGCGACTGCACATCCCCCGAGATCGCCGTCTCGTCGCCCATGAGCCAGCCGTGATTGTAAACGCCGCGCACCGGGTCCTTGTCGTACCCCGGCTGGATGTCGAGCAGGTAGTCCTGGAGCGGCTGCGGCATCGACCCGGCGTCGCTGAGCAGCAGCAGCGGCCCGTACTGGCCGCTGCCCGACAACGGCGCTCCGGCTGCCGCGTCGAGCGTGTGCGACACGTTCGCGAACACGAGGCCGTGGCCGGGGTCGACGACGCCCCAGCCGAACCGCCCGTCGGTGAAGCGCGCGAAGGCGATCGCGTTCGCGACCGGGTCCGCGCCCGCGATCCGCTTCGTCTTGCCGAGCTTGGCGAGCTGGCGGAAGACGCTGTCGGAGATCGCGTCCGGCGGCCCGAGCACGTAGATCCGCGCGCGCGGGTGCGACTGGATGGCCGCGCGCGTCTCCGCCGGCAGCGAGTCCTTCAGCGTCCACAGCACCGGGTCGCCGGAGCGGGCCGCCCAACCGGCGGCGGGCATCGCGAACTGGGGACTGTCGGCCGGGGCGACGAGCACCTCGCGCGTGGGATCGCCCGCCGCTTTGGCCTGCAGCTTGTCGATGCCCTGCGCGAGCGAGGCCGAGCTGGCGCCCGCGACCTCCTCGATGCGGCGGTTGTCCGGCTTGGCGGCGTCCGGTCCGACCTTGATCACCTGCGCGTTCTCGGCCTGCGGGGCTCCCGACGGGGCGAGCTCCTGGAGCGCCTCCTCGCTCGCCGCCGGCAGCTTGCCGCCGTCGGAGAACAGGATCGGCGCACGCAGCGGGCGGGCCATCAGCTGGGCGGCGGAGATCGCCGCACGCCAGTCGCCCTGGTCGACGATCACGACCGCCTTCGGGCTGCTCTCGTTGGTCCGCGCCGGGTAGACGGCGCGGGCCACACCGGCGGCACTTGCGATCGAGTCGGCACCTGCCACGCGCGTCGTGTTCTTGGTCGCGAAGATCGGGAACCCGAGCGGCGCGGGGTTGTCGCCCTGCTTCTCGTCGCCCTTCGCGCCGAGCACGGGCTCGTTCTGCTTGGTCCCGCCGCCACCGCCGCCGCCACCCCCGCAGGCGGCAATCGAAAAAGCGAGCAGGAGAACCAGGATTCCGCCTCGAAGCACGGAACACGACACTAGCGTTGCGCTAGGCTGGCGCGCCGGTTCCGGTTCAAGCGGGGTTAAGAACTCCGTCGGGACCGCCGAATAGACATACGACGGCACCATGTACTAAGGTGCCGCGCCAAGCCGAACTTCTGGGCAGGAAGCTCAGGAGGCGGGGGACCCAAATAGAAGTTGTTGGGGCTAATCACGTCCAGAGCGACGTGAGGCGCAGGCTCTTTCCGCGCTAGCCCGTCAGCTAACCCCGCAGGCCGACGAAAGAGGTTGTCGCGTTGCCATCGCTGCGGGCGTTCGCCCTTACGATTTTTGCGTTTTTAATTCTGCCCGGGGTCGCCGAGGCGCAGGGCCCATCCACCGGCGGGGCCACCTACGTCCCGCCGCCGCCCGCCAACCTGACGGTCCCCGGCACCACGGCCAAGCTCATGCCCGACGGCAGCGCGGCGGCCCCGGCTGACGCGCCGCTCGAGGTCCAGCAGGCGATCTGGGCCGCCAATACCATCCAGGACAAGCCGTACAGGTACGGCGGCGGCCACGCCAAGGTCGAGGACACCGCCTACGACTGCTCGGGCACCGTGTCCTACGCCCTCATCCACGCCGGCCTGCTCAAGTCGCCGCTGCCCTCCGGGCCGTTCATGCACTGGGGCGCGCGCGGTCGCGGCCAGTGGATCACCGTCTTCGCCAACGGCGGCCATGCCTTCGCGGTCATCGCCGGCCTGCGGCTCGACACGAGCGCCTACAGCTCCCGCATCACCTCCAAGCGCAAGTACGCGAAGGCGCTCGAGCGCGGTCCGCGGTGGCGGCCCACCAAGCGCCCGGCACGCGGCTTCCGCAAGCGCCACCCCGTCGGCTTCTAACGCCGATCCAGACCGGCGTCGGCGCGGCCTCGTCGAGGCCGCGCCATCGCCGGACGGTACGCTTGCTCTCAGGACCTGATCAGGACCACTAAGGAGGAAGCCGTGCCGGGCATCGGCGGACGCATGTCCACCGTCATAAAGGCGAAGATCTCAAAGCTCCTCGACCGAGCCGAGGACCCCGCGGAGACGCTCGAGTACAGCTACCAGAAGCAGATGGAGCTGCTGCAGAACGTCAAGAAGGGCGTCGCCGACGTGGTCACGTCGAAGAAGCGCCTCCAGCTACAGCAGCAGAAGCTCGAGCAGCAGGTCGTCAAGCTCGACACGCAGGCTCGCCAGGCGCTCGCGCAGGGCCGCGAGGACCTGGCTCGCACCGCGCTCGAGCGCAAGCAGTTCGCCCAGGGCGAGCTGCAGTCGCTCGACCAGCAGGTCGCCGAGCTCGAGAGCCAGCAGGCGTCGCTGATCGAGAAGGAGCAGAAGCTGCGCTCCAAGATCGAGCAGTTCCGCACCAAGAAGGAGGTCATCAAGGCGCAGTACTCGGCCGCCGAGGCGCAGGTGAAGATCTCCGAGGCAGCCGGCGGCGTCGGCGAGGAGATGGCCGACGTCGGCCTCGCCATGCAGCGGGCGCTCGACAAGACCGAGAACATGCGCGCGCGGGCTAGCGCGATGGACGAGCTCGAGGCCGCCGGCGCGTTCGACGACCAGCTGACGCTGTCGGCCGGCCAGGACGACATCGACCGCGAGCTGCACCAGCTCACGTCGCAGAGCGCCGTCGACGACGATCTCGAGCGCATGAAGGCCGAGTTAGGAAGTGGATCCCACCCACCCGCGCCGCCGCAGCAGTCGCTCGGGTCCGGCGAGGAGAAGCCGGCGTGATCGTCCGCATCTCGACTGAGAGCCAGTACCGGCTGCCCGAGGAGGCGGCGGACGAGCTCAACGACCTCGACAACCAGGTCGTCGCCGCCATCGAGGCCGGCGACGAAGACCGCTTCCACGAGCTGTTCGAGCAGATGCTCGACCTCGTGCGGCGCGCCGGCCAGCCGCTCGACGAGGACGAGCTGGCCGAGTCCGCGGTGATCCTCCCGCCGCCGGACACCTCGTTCGTCGAGGCGGCGGCCGAGTTCACCGGCGAGGGCCTGATTCCTGATTAGCCTGCGTCGCCATCCGGGCGACGCCCGGATGGCGTACTCGGCCTCCGGCCTCCGTTAAACCGGGATGCCCCAGAGGGGGAACCAGCGCTCGAGCTCGGGCTCGACCGGCAGGTCGGCGCCGATCTGCGCCTTCAGCCGCAGCTCGCGCTCGTTGTCGCGCTGCTGGCTCCCGCCCGCCGGCACGAACGGGTAGAAGGCGCCGCGCTTGTAGTTGTAGATCCAGTAAAGCGGACGGTTCTGCTCGTCGCGGAACGCGAACACGGCGGCCAGGATGCGCTCGCCGTAGCCGCCGCCCTGGAGTGCGCTGGAGACCGCGTTGACGCCGACCACGAGGTCCTCGAAGTCGGGGTCTACGAGGATCATCCAGCGGTAGCCGTACTCGTCGTCCTGGCGGTCGACCGTCGTCCCGGCATCGGAGCCCGTGCCGCGCACGACCTCCTCCATGTCCTTGACGATCCCGTCGAAGTCGGCGGTGGCCAGCGGCTGGAAGACGATCGCCGCCTTGCCTGAGCTCTTCAGGGAGAGCTCCATCTCCATCTTCACGTATGCGGTCGTCATCGCGAACAGCCGGTCGGGCGCCGGCTGCTTGAGCTCGCGCTTGCCGCGGAGGACGTCGAGGAAGCCCATTAGTGGCCGCGTCCGCGAGTACGCGCGCCGCCAGGCGCCCGCTGATCGGCGAGCGCCTGGCCGACACGCGTACCCACGGCCGGAGCCACTAGGCCGCGACCTGGCCCTGCAGCTGCGACTCGAGCCGGGCCAGCGCCGCCAGCCGCTTCTCGATCGGCGGGTGCGTGGCGAACAGGCCGGCGATGCCCTTGCCGACGCCGGCGGGGAAGATGAAGAACGCGTTCAGCTCGCCCGCCGCGCGTAGGTCCTTCTCCGGGATGCGGTGCATGCCGCTGGCGATCTTGGTGAGCGCCGAGGCGAGCGCGCTGGGGCGGCCGGTGATGATCGCCGCGCCGCGGTCGGCCGAGAACTCGCGATAGCGCGACAGCGCCTGCATGAGCAGGAATGACACGACGTAGACGACCAGAGACACCAGCAACAGCACCATGAAGCTCGAGTTGTCGTCGTCGTCGCCGTAGGAGCCGCCGCCGCCGAAGAAGAAGCCGAACTGCACGATGTAGGCGGCGATCGTGGCGAAGAAGCCGGCCAGGGTCATGATCAGCACGTCGCGGTTGGCGACGTGCGTCAGCTCGTGGGCCATCACGCCCTCGAGCTCGGCCGGCGTGAGCATCTCCATGATCCCGGTGGTGGCGCACACGGTCGCGCTCTTGGGCGAGCGGCCGAGCGCGAACGCGTTCGGCATCCGCGTGTTGGCGATCGCCACGCGAGGCTTCGGCAGGTCGGCCTGCACGCACAGGCGCTCGATCATCGCGTGCAGCTGGGGCGCCTCCTGCGGGGTCACGACGCGTGCGCCCATTGCGGCGAGCGCGAGCTTGTCGGCCGCGAACAGGTTCACGGCCGCGAGGCCGCCGGCGATGATCGCCACCGTGATCCCGTGCACGTTGGCCGCGAGCAGGGCGACGATCAGCACGACGTAGACGAGGCCGAGCAGGAACAGCGTCAGCGCCATGCGGATCTGCAGGCCGGTGTCCTTGCCGAATGAAGTAGGTCTGGGCATCTGTGCCTGAGGATGGTGGCAGGGCCCCCTAAAAATCAAATTATGCGCCGTGCGCTGGTAGATTCCCGGTCGCCGAATCCCCAGGGTGACCAGCCCGGGGAACGGGGGAACCAAGGACGTCCTGGGGCGAATCGCGGTCTGATGACCGCGTAGCGCACGCTCGCGAGCCCGACAGCTAACCCCGCAGGCGCCAGAGGGGAAATGACATCGTCAGGCTCGTCGCGACCCAGCGGAAAAGCCCTGCATCCTGCAGGATTCGTTGCACGCTCCATAAGGAGGCGTCCTGCCCTGGTGCGACAGTCGGGGGACGCCTAGCATGGCCCGCCGCATGAGTCGACGACTCGGCCTACTGCTCCTCGTAGCAGCGCTGCCGTTTGCCCTCTGGGGAGTGCTGCCCCTGCTGTCCAGCGCGGAGTCGCCGAGTTCGATCCAGCACAAGATCGAGAGCAAGCGCGGCCAGATCGAGCAGCGCAAGGGCCGCGAGCGCGTGTTGACCACCGACATCAGCGCCGCTACCAGCCGCATCAACACCCTGCAGGGCGACATCTCCGAGCTGCAGGGCAAGCAGGTCAGCCTCGAGAGCGACCTCCAGGCCAAGCGCGCCGAGCTCGCGCAGATCCAGGAGGAGCTGCGCCGCGAGCGCCTCAAGCTCGCCCGCCTGCGCGACCGGCTGGCGCGGGCGCGCGTGCTGCTCGCGCAGCGTCTGGTGCAGAGCTACAAGGACGACGCGCCGGACATCGTGACCGTCGTCCTCGAGGCCGACGGCTTCCGCGACCTGCTCGAGCGCGCGGAGTTCATGCAGCGGGTATCGGACCAGGACGCGCGGCTGATCAAGCGGGTGACGGACGCCAAGGCCGAGGCGACCGCGACAGCCGCCCATCTCGACAAGCTCGAGCAGAAGGCCCAGGAGGTCGCCAAGCAGATCGAGGGCCAGGTGCAGCAGGTCGTCGAGGTCAAGGGCAACCTGATCGATCGCCGCAACCAGTTCGCCTCGGTGCGGGCGGACAAGGCGCAGATGCTCGCCTCCACGCGCTCCTCGCGGCACGCGCTCGAGGAGGACGTCGCCGCGCTCGAGAAGGAGCAGTCGGCGATCATCGCGCGCCTCCAGGGCTCTCCTGCGCCAGGCCCGACCCAGTCGAGCGGCGGCCCGTGGATCTGGCCGGTCAGCGGCCCGATCACGTCGCCGTTCTGCGAGCGGCGCTCATACGAGGCTTGCCACCCGGGCATGGACATCGCGGTGCCGACCGGCACGCCGATCCACGCCGCCGCCGGAGGGCGCGTGGCGATCGCCGGCTGGGTCGGCGGCTACGGCAACTACACGTGCATCCAGCACTCCGCCTCGCTGTCCTCGTGCTACGGCCACCAGTCGAGCATCCAGGTGTCGGTCGGCCAGACCGTCAGCCAGGGCCAGGTGATCGGCCTGTCGGGCAGCACCGGCAACAGCACCGGCCCCCACCTGCATTTCGAAGCGCGTATTAACGGGTCCGTCGTGAACCCGATGAACTACCTCTAGGCGGCTAGCCTTACTCGGGCATGCAGCCTGAGCTGCACATCCTCGGCATCACGCTGCAGACCTTCGGCCTCATGATGGGCTTGGCGTTCGTCGTTTCCGGGCTGATCGTCTCGCGCCACCTGAAGGAGCTGGGCAAGCCCGTCGACTGGGCGTACGAGATGGTGTTCGCCGCGCTCGTCGGCGGCATCGTCGGCGCGCGGCTGTGGTGGGTCGGCGAGAACTGGTCCAGCGCCAAGGGCGACCTGCTCGGCAGCCTGTTCTCCGGCGCCGGCCTCGTCTGGTACGGCGGCGCGATCGGCGGCGCGATCGCCGTGCTGTTGTGGGCCTGGCGGCGCAACTGGCTCGGGCTGCAGCTGCTCGACGTGGCGGCGACCCCGCTCGCGGCCGGCTACGCGATCGGCCGCATCGGCTGCCAGCTCGCCGGCGACGGTGACTACGGGATCCCGTGGAACGGGCCGTGGGCGATGGCGTACCCGCACGGCACCGTGCCGACCACGCAGCAGGTCCACCCGACGCCGGTCTACGAGACGATCACGATGCTCCTCGTGGCGGCCCTGCTGTGGCGCTGGCGGCACCGCTGGCGGCCGGGCACGCTGTTCGCGGTCTACCTGATCCTCGCCGGGCTGGAGCGCTTCCTCGTCGAGTTCATCCGGCGCAACGACAGCGTCGTGCTCGGCCTCACCCAGCCGCAGCTGCTGTCGCTGCTGATGATCGCCGGCGGGAGCATCTGGCTGCTCGTGCGGCGCCCGGTCGCCGCCCCGGCGCCCGCGCGCGCATAAGCTGGCCGTCGTGTATCCCGAGGACTCGTCCGTCGACGGCGGCGTGCTGAGCATCGGCGGCTGCGACGCGCGCGAGCTGGCGCGCGAGTTCGGCACGCCCGCGTACGTGGTCGCCGAGGAGGACCTGCGCTCGCGCGCCCGGGCGTTCACGCGCGCGGTGGGCGGTGCCGGCGAGATCGTCTACGCCTCGAAGGCATTCCCGTGCACGGCCGTCCTGCGCGTGTTCGCCGAGGAGGGCCTGGGCTGCGACGTCGCGTCGGGCGGCGAGCTGCACCTGGCGCTGCGC
Source organism: uncultured Solirubrobacteraceae bacterium (assembly GCA_963803335.1). Classification (GTDB taxonomy): domain Bacteria; phylum Actinomycetota; class Thermoleophilia; order Solirubrobacterales; family Solirubrobacteraceae; genus DASSUW01. The sequence continues at coordinate 77,251 of CAWDME010000005.1, forward strand.
GCGGGGTTCGAACCCGGGCGCTTGTACCTGCACGGCAACGCCAAGTCCGAGGCCGAGCTGCGGATGGCGCTCGATGCGGGCGTCGGCACGATCGTGATCGACAATGAGGTCGAGGCGGACCGCCTGCGCGCCCTCGGGGGCGGACCGCGACTGCTCGCGCGCGTGATCCCCGGCGTCGAGGCCGACACGCACGAGCACATCCTCACGGGCCAGGCGGGCTCCAAGTTCGGCATGACGCCCGTGGTCGTGCGCGCGCTGGCCGAGCGGATCGACCTGGCCGGCCTGCACATGCACATCGGCTCGCAGCTGCACTCGCTCGACCCGTACCGGCGCGCGATCGCCGCGCTCGCCGAGGTCGGCGCCTTCGACGTCTATGACCTCGGTGGCGGGCTCGGCGTGCCGTACGTCCGGGGCGACGAGGCGGTGTCGCCGCAGGCCTGGGTCGACGCAATGGTCGGCGCTGCCCACGCCGAGCTGGGCGAGGACGTCCAGCTCGTGCTCGAGCCCGGCCGCGCGCTGGTCGCCAACGCGGGCGTGACGCTCTATAGCGTCGAGGCGGTCAAGCCGGGGCTCGCGGGAGAGACGATCGTGGCGGTCGACGGCGGGATGTCCGACAATCTCCGGCCGATGCTCTACGGCGCCGCATACGATGCCGCGCTCGTGGCGCGGATGGGTGACAGCGGCGGCGTCTGCACGGTCGTGGGGAAGCACTGCGAGTCCGGCGACGTGCTCGTGCGCGACGTCAGGCTGCCCGAGCCGCGGCCCGGCGATGTGCTCGTGACGCCGGTGACCGGCGCCTACGGCCACGCGATGGCGAACAACTACAACGGCGTCCCGCGGCCGCCGGTGATCTTCTGCTCGGGCGGCGACGCGCGCGTCGTCGTGCGGCGCGAGACCTACGAGGACCTGCATGCCAGAGACCTTTAGGATCGGCCTGCTCGGCCACGGCACGGTCGGCTCGGCCTTCGCGGCACTGCTGGCCGAGCGCGCCGACGCGTTCGCGCCGATCACCGGCATGCGGCCGGAGATCACCGGCATCCTCACGCGCTCGCGCGGCAGCTTCGACGAGGTGCTGGAGAACAGCGACCTGGTCGTCGAGCTGATCGGCGGGATCGACCCCGCGCGCGACTACGTGCTGCAGGCGATGCGGGCGGGCAAGCACGTCGTGTCGGCGAACAAGCAGCTGCTCAGCCAGCACGGCGAGGAGCTGTGGGCGTGCGCCCGCGAGCACGGCGTGCAGCTGCGCTTCGAGGGCGCCGTGGCGGGCGTCGTGCCGGTCATCCGCGTGCTGCAGGAGTCGCTCGCCGCCACCCGCGTCGAGCGGATCCACGGCATCGTCAACGGCACGACCAACTACATCCTCACCGAGATGGCCGACCGCGGGCTCTCCTACGAGGAGGCGCTGCGGCAGGCGCAGGATCTGGGTTACGCGGAGTCCGACCCGACCGACGATGTGACCGGGCGCGACGCCGCCGCCAAGATGGCGATCCTCGCCCGCCTCGCGTTCTCCACGCCGGTCCACCTCGACCAGGTCGTCTACGAGGGCATCGAGCACCTGACCGGCGAGGACATGGAGTACGCCAAGGAGCTCGGCCTCGGGCTCAAGCTGATCGGCACGGCCGAGCGCGTCGACGCCGGCATCAGCGTGCGCGTGCACCCGGCGTTCCTGTACGCCGGTCATCCGCTCGCCTCGATCCACGGGCCGTTCAACGCGGTCACGGTCGAGTCGGACACGATCACCGAGGTGACGCTGTCGGGGCCGGGCGCGGGCGGCCCGCAGACGGCGACGGCCGTGCTCGGCGATGTCATCTCGGCGATGATCCCGCCCGCCTCGACGCCGGAGACGACGCAGTCGCTGCCGGTCGTCAACGATGTCGAGTCGGCGTTCTATCTGCACATGGAGGTCGCCGACCGGCCCGGCGTGCTTGCCCAGGTAGCGGAGCTGCTGGGCATGCAGGGCGCCTCGATCCGCTCGGTCGTGCAGAAGGGGCTCGGCGAGAACGCGCGGCTCGTGCTGATCATGCATCCGCTGCTGGAGTCGCGCTTCTACGCGGCGGTGCGGATGATCTCCCAGCTCGACTTCATCCGCTCGGCCCCGCGCGCGATCCGCGTGATCGACGAGGAATTCACATGACCCCGTCCCCACCCACCCTGATCGAGCGCTGGCGCGACCGTCTTCCCTTCAATGAGGGCGACCCGATCGTGTCGCTCTCGGAAGGCTCGACGCCGCTGGTGTTCGCCGAGCGGGTGTCCGAGCGGGCGGGCTGCGAGGTCTGGCTCAAGCTCGAGGGCGCGAACCCGACCGGCTCGTTCAAGGACCGCGGGATGACCTGCGCGGTATCGGCGGCGGTGCGCGAGGGGGCGCAGGCCGTGATCTGCGCGTCGACCGGCAACACGGCGGCGAGCGCGGCGGCCTACGCGGCGCGGGGCGGGCTCCGGGGCGCGGTGATCGTGCCCGAGGGCAAGATCGCGACCGGCAAGCTCGCCCAGGCGCTCATGCACGGCGCGCGCGTCGTGGCGCTGCGCGGCAACTTCGACGAGGCGCTGGCGCTGGTGCGCGAGCTGGTGCAGCGGCACCCGATCGCGCTGGTGAACTCGGTCAACCCGTTCCGCCTCGAGGGCCAGAAGACGGCCGCGCTGGAGATCGCCGAGGAGCTCGGCACGATCGACGCGCTGGCGATCCCGGTCGGCAACGCGGGCAACATCACCGCCTACTGGAAGGGGTTCCAGGAGGTCGGCGAGGCGCCGATGATGCTCGGCTTCCAGGCCGAGGGCGCGGCGCCACTGGTGCACGGCAAGCCGGTCGCGAACCCGGAGACCGTGGCGAGCGCGATCCGCATCGGCAACCCGGCGCGCTGGGAGGAAGCGATGGCGGCGATGACCGCGTCACACGGCTCCGTGCGGGCGGTGTCGGACGCGCAGATCCTCGAGGCGTACCGCTTCCTCGCCGCGTCCGAGGGCGTGTTCTGCGAGCCGGCCTCGGCAACGAGCGTGGCCGGCGTGCTCGCCCACGGCGCCCAGGGGGCCGAGCGGGTCGTGTGCGTGCTCACCGGCCATGGGCTGAAGGACCCGCAGACCGCGCTGGCCTACGCCGGGTCGGTCGTGCCCTGCGAGCCCGAGATCGACGCGGTCGAGCAGGCCGTCCTGGCTTGAGCGTCACCGTCCGCGTGCCCGCCTCGTCGGCCAACCTCGGCCCGGGGTTCGACGTGCTGGCGGCCGCGCTCGGCGTGTGGATGGAGCTCGAGGTGACGCAGACCGGTCGCTTCGAGGTGCGCACCGACCTGGCGATCGCGCGCGACGCCCGCAACCTGGCGGTGCGCGGCTTCGCGGCCCTGCGGTCGGCTGAAGGCGTGCGCTTCGCGATCCGCTCCGACATCCCGCTGTCGGGCGGGCTGGGGACCAGCGCGGCGGCCTACGTCGCCGGGCTGGCGGCCGCCGACGCGCTGAACGGCGGCGGCGCCGACCTGCTGGCCGAGGCGACGCGGCTCGAAGGCCATCCGGACAACGTCGCGGCGGCCCTGTTGGGCGGCTTCGTGGTCTGCTCCGGCGACTCGGCCGCGCGGCTCGACCCGCCGGTGGGCCTCGAGGCGGTGCTGGTAGTCCCGTCGCGGGCGGTCCGGACCGCGAAGGCCCGCGCCGCCTTGCCGCCCGAGGTCCCGATGAGCGACGCGGTCTTCAACGTCGGCCGCGCTTCGCTGCTCGTGCTCGGCCTGGCGCGCGGCGACCTCGACCTCGTCGCCCGCGGGTTGGAGGATCGCCTGCACCAGCCCCACCGCGCCTCCCTGTATCCGCGCTCGATGGAGCTGGTCGAGCGGGCGGCGGAGATCGGCGCGCTCGGCGCCACGATCAGCGGGGCCGGCCCCAGCGTGCTCGTCTGGACCCGCGCGGAGGCGGCCCAGGCGGTCTTCGCCCGCCTCAGCGCCGAAGCGGCAGGCTGGGCGCGCGTGCTGCGCCTGCCGTTCGCCGAGAGCGGTGCGGAGGTCCGAACTTCGGGCATTTAGGAGGCAGGATCGGCGGTTCTCGGCTCCCTCGCCGCGCTACCCAGCCGCAGTCGGCCGACGTCAGCCCAGCTCGGCCACTGCCGCCTCGGCGACCTGCATGTCCTCGGAGTAGTGCCCGCCGCTGACGCCGACGCCGCCGACGACCTCGCCGTCGACCATCAGCGGGTAGCCGCCGCCGAACACCACCAGGCGCTCGATCCCGGCCGGCGCGCCCGCCGCCAAAGGCGGGTCGTCCTTGATGAAGTCGTGCCACCCGTGCGTGGGCATCCCGAAGCCGACGGCGGTGTACGCCTTGTCCTGGGCGACCTGCACGCTCAGCAGCGCTGCACCGTCCATGCGGCTGAACGCCTTCAGCACCCCGTTGTCGTCCACGACCGCGATCACGAACGGCTTGCCGAGCTCCCCTGCCTTGGCCTCGGCCGCAGCGATCAGCCGGTGCGCCGCCTCCGTCGTGATGCTGCTCTTCGCGTACGTGTCGGCCATCTGCTCACCCCTCAGGTCGTGATCACACGGGACCCTACGCGCGGATGAACACCGGCGCGCCCAGCGGCACGCGCCGCATCAGCGCCCGGATATCGGCGTCGTAGGCCCGCATGCACCCGAGCGAGGCGGCCGTGCCGACCGTCTCGGGGTTCGGGGTGCCGTGGATCGCCAGCCGGTCGCCGCCCGGCCAGCCGGGCTCGAGCCTGGTCTGGTGGCCGGAGAGCGCCACGGCGCAGCAGCCGTAGGGCGAGTCCGCGCGGCCGGTCCGCAGCAGGTCGGTGACCGCGAAGCGGCCCAGCGGCGTCTCGTTGCCCGGGCGGCCGACCGCGATCGGCATCCGCCGCAGCACGTGCGAGCCGCGCTTGAGGACGAGCCGGCGGGCGCTCCGGTCCACGTGGATCGAGATGTCGGTCGCGCCCAGGTGCACGGCGCGCGCGCGGATCCAGCCGCGCTGCTCGTTCTTGCGCTCGGACGCGATCACGCGCAGCCAGCCCGCCCGCCGGCCGGTCACGCCCAGCACCCGCGCCGAGCCGAACTCGGTCCGGCGGCCGAGCTTGGCCACCACGCGGCCGCCGGGCGCCACCCGCAGCGTCGTCCGGTGCAGTACGCGCGCGGTCTTGAAGCGCCGGGCCGGCGCCGCCGGCTTCTGCTTCGGCGCGGCCGGCGTCTCGACCACGAAGCCGGCCTTCGGCGGCGGTTCGCTCGCCACGGGCGCCGACCCGCCGCAGCCCGCCAACACCACAAGCAGGGCGACGGGAAGCGACCGGCGCATGCCTCCTAGCTTGCCAGCAACGGCTTCAATGCGCGACGGGCATCGCGCAACCCGACGCGTTCGAGCACCTCGTCGGCCAGCGCCAGGTAGTCGGCGCCGAGGTCGGGGCGGTGGTCGAGGATCGACTGCGCCCGCTCAGCCGACTCCGCGTAGGCGATCGACGAGCGGATGACCGTCTTGAACACCTTGCCCTCGTAGTGCTCGTTCAGCTGCTCGTACGCCTCGCGCGAGTGGACCGTGCGCATGTCGGCGATGTTCATCACTACGCCCAGCCACTCGAGATCCGGGTTGTAGAACTCCTTCGCCTGCTCGATGACCTCCAAGGCGCCCTGGACGCCCTGCAGCGCGAAGTACTGCGCCTCGGACGAGATCAGCGCCCAGTCGGCCGCCACGAGGCCGTTGATCGTCAGCAACCCGAGCGCCGGCGGGCAGTCGATGAGGATCACGTCGTGCTGCTTGCGGGCGTCCTTGAGCGCCTTGCGCAGCACCAGCTCGCGGCCCATCTTGCCCGACATGGAGCGCTCGACCTCGGCGAGGATCGGCGTTGCGGGCACGATGCCGTCGTGTACGGCCGCCTTCGCCTTGGCCTCGCCCGACAGCACGTCGGCGATCGTGGGTGAGGCGTCCGGCGGGACATCGAAGTAGTCCGACAGGTTGCCCTGCGGATCGAGGTCGATCGCGAGAACGTCAAGGCCGACGCGCCGCAGCACGTCGGACAGCGTCCGCACGGTGGTGGTCTTGCCCGTGCCGCCCTTCAGCGACAGGACCGCAATCGTCTCAGCCATAAGAGGACGGGCACGATACCGCCCGTCCTGCGGCCTACTCGGAGGTCGCGGCAGCGACCGCGGGCACCGTCACGGTGTCCACGTAGAACAGCGTGTGGCGGCCGATGGTGATCTCGTCGCCATCCGTGAGCGGAGCCCACTCGACCCGGCGGCCGTTCACGAAGATGCCGTTCAGCGAGCGGTCGTCGAGCACGCGCACGCCGTCGGCCTGGTTGACGACCAGCGCATGGCGGCGCGAGACCGTGGCGTCGTCGAAGCGCAGGTCGGCGGCCAGGGAGCGGCCGATCCGCGTCCACTCGCGCGAGATGGCGACGACCACGTGGCGCCCGCCCTCCTCGTAGGCGAGGTACTTGCCCGGCTCGTTGAGCCCGGCCCGCGCGTCCTCGACCCATCCAGGACGCTCGCGACGCTCGCCGTCAGGCACGACGGGGACCGATCCCTGGCCTGCGCCCGGGAGAGTGCCCGTGTTCTGTACGTCGCGCGTTGAGTCCTGCATGCTCGGCCTTCCGGATGTTAGGGACCGGGTCAATGGAGGGGTCCGACTGCCCGTGGCGAAACGGCTCCAAACCATGCTCGCGCTCACCCGCCACCGGAACCCCCTGATGGAGATCAGTCTCCTCCGCCACAGCGTAGGCGCGTTGAGTACCCGCCGCCACGACTGTGTGCACTGTCATCGTACTCCGCTGATCGGGGAAGTCGTTCACATTTACGGCTCGGGGCTGGTGTGCGAGCTCTGCCGGCCGCGACACCGCGAGCGCCCTGCCCGTTCCGAGATCGTGCGGTCCCCTGAGCACGATCGCGCCGTGAAGGCGAGGCCGCGCGCCGCGTAACCGGGGCCGCGGCCATTATCCTTCCGGCCGCCGTGGACCCCGTGCATGTGAGCGTCATGATCCACCGCCCGCGCGAGGAGGTCTTCGCGTATCTGGCGGACGTCGCGAACCACTCCGAGTTCAGCGACCACTATCTGAGTCACTGGCACCTGCTGCGGGTGGATTCCGTGGGGGCCGGCGCGGGCGCGCGCTTCCGTGTCGGCGTGCCGCTGCAGCGCTTCGACTGGGGTGACATGACGCTGGTGGAGGTCGACGCCCCGCACCGGATCGTGGCGCTCGGCCGTTACGGCAAGTTCAACCGCATCAAGACCACGGCCATCTGGACGCTCGATGACGCGCCGGGCGGCGGTACCGACGTCGACTACATGTTCGAGTCCGAGCCGGTGTTCCCGACCGATCGCATCGTCGAGGCCTTGAGCGGGCAGCGCCGCTGGTTCAAGCGCAAGCTGCGCAAGTCGATGCGCAGGCTCCAGTCGATCCTCGAGGAGGACCACGACCGAGGGGCGCGCGTAACGGTGGCGGGCCTCTAGAATCCGCGCCCGATGCCGCGTCTGGTCGTACTGGCAGTGGTCCTGATCGCGCTCGTCGCCGCGGGTTGCGGCAACGACGATGTCAAGACCCGCACGGTCGCCGATACCGAGGGCCTGTACCTGAACATCGGCGGTCTCACCTACCAGATCGAGATGTCGCGCTACATGAACGCGAACGACGTCGAGGACGCCGAGTACCTCAAGGGGCTGCCGGATTCAACCGCCCAGCCGTCCGCGAACGAGACCTGGTTCGGCATCTGGGTGCGCGTCCAGAACCAGGGCGACAAGCCGCTCCGGGCCGCCGACACCTGGGAGATCCGCGACACGCAGGACAACACCTTCCGGCCCATCCCGATCGACACCAACGCCAACGTGTTCGCCTTCAAGCCGGGCATCGAGGTGCCGCCGAACACGGTGCTCCCCCTCTCGAGCAGCGCCGCCGGCCAGGGCCCGATCCAGGGCTCGCTCCTGCTCTTCAAGGTCAAGACCGACTCGCTGCAGAACCGCCCGCTGGAGCTGCGGTTCTCCAACGGTCAGCAGGGCGAGCAGGGCACCTACGACCTCGACGTGTAGCTAGCCCTTCACGGCGCTTTCGATGACCTGGCGGGCGGCCGGGGCGGCGACCTCGCCTCCCGCGCCCTGGGCGATCAGCAGCACGCAGACCGCGATCCGCGGGTGGCCTGAGGGCGCGTAGGCCGCGAACCAGGCGTCCGTGTCGGTCGGGTCCTCCTCCGGGGCCGTCGCCTGCTCGCCGGCCTGCGGCACCGTGTCATTCTTGACCGTGGTGCGCAGCTCGGCCGTGCCGGTCTTGCCGGCGACCTTGACGCCGTCGATCGCCGCGCCCGTGCCCGTGCCCTCGGTGACGACCGCGCGCATCGAGCGCCCCACGAAGCGCGCCACGTCGGCCGGAACGGCGCGCGTGCGCTGCGGATTCGCGCCCTTGCGCAGCGTCGGGTGGACGCGCACGCCGTCCTCGCCGATCGCGGCGGCCACCAGCGCCATCTGCAGCGGCGTGGCGAGCACCTTGCCCTGCCCGATCGCCGTCGAGCCGACCGCGAGGTCGTCGCCGATCTCGTCGGCCGCGGGGATCGTCGAGCGGGCCGCGCCGGCGAGATGCGGGTCCTCGTTGAACCCGAACGCCTCGGCGGTGGCCACCAGCCGGCGCGCGCCGACCTTGGCGCCGAGCGGGGCGAACACGGAGTTGCAGGAGTGCGCGAACGACTCGATCAGCGTCCCGCCGCACGACTCGCCGTTGGCGTTCTCGAGCTTGACGCCCTCGAGGGTCGCCTCCGTCTGCGCGGGGAAGGTCTCGTCGCGCTTGACCGCGCCGGCCTGCACGGCCGAGGCGAGCGTGACGATCTTGAACACCGAGCCGGGCGGCTGCGGGGCCGAGAACGCGACGCCCGCGAGCCCGAGCACCTCGCCGGTCCGCGGCCGGATCGCGGCGATGCCGCCGTAGCGGCCCGCCAGCGCCGTCACCGCGGCGCGCTGCACGTCCGCGTCGATCGTCGTGCGCACGCTTTGCCCGCGGCGCGGCTCTGCGCTGGCGATCACGCGCGGACCGGCGAGCAGCTCGCCGCCGGGCGTGCCGGCCAGCTCGGCGTCGAACTCGCGCTCGAGGCCGGTCAGCCCGACCGTCGCTCCGTGGGGGACGCCGCGCGCGGCCAGCTCGTCCGCCCGCTCGGCCGGCGCCGGCCCGACGCGGCCCGCGATCTCTGACGCCGCCGCGTCGAGATCCGAGCTCCGGTCCTCGCCCTTGGCGATCGCCGTGCCGTCGCGCGTGCGGATCGTGGCGCGCGCGGGCATCCGCGTGCGCCGGGTGAGCTTCTCGCCCGGTTGCAGGCCGGGGAACACGAGCTCCGGATCCCAGGCGATCGCGGGCTTCCCGTCGTCGCCCTTGCCGATCGGGAGCGTCAGCGTCTGGCGGACGTGGCCGAAGATGCGCGTGTCGACGTCGATCGGCACCGTGACGGTCTCGTCGTGCGGGTTGGACGGCCGGCCCGCGTCGAGCCGCGCCGTCGTCGCCGTGGTGGCCGCGTCCTCGTACGCGTGGGCGAATTCGGTGACCGACGTGGCGTCGCGCGTCGCCGGCGTCAGCAGCGCGTGCATGGCCGCGTAGTCCCGGCGCTCCCAGGCGCTCACGAAGCGCTCGGCGACCTGGCGCTCGGCCGGCTCGTGGCGGCCGCCGGTGATGACACCGACGAGAAACGACACCGCGGCGAGGGCCAGCAGAGGAGCGAGTCGGCGGAGCTTCCTGCGACGCCGTGGTGTCGTGGTACGGGACGCTGCCATGGGGGAGGCCAGCTCAAGGGTACGAGTACGCTCGGATTCTTGACAGGCATCGATTGGGTCATCGTGGGCGCGGTCGTCCTGCTCGGGCTTTTCGGATGGGCGCAGGGGTTCATCTCGGGAGTGCTCGCGCTGATCGGCTTCGTCGTCGGCGCGTGGCTGGGCACGCGCATCGCGCCGCTGGTGCTGTCCGGGGGTCGCGAATCCACGTGGGCACCGGCGTTCGCGCTGGTCGGGGCGATCATGGCCGGGGGCATCCTCGCGGCGGGCTTCGAGGGCGTCGGCGCACGGCTCCGGGCACGCCTGCGCTCGCCCGCCTTCGCGACCGTGGACGGTGCCCTCGGCGCGGTGCTGACCGCCTGCATCGGCCTGCTGATCGCCTGGGTACTGGGCGCGGTGGCGCTCCGCGCCGACCCGGACATCCGGCGCGACGTGCAGCGCTCGACGATCCTGCGCCAGCTCAACGCGATCCTGCCGCCGACCGGGCCGCTGCTCAACACGCTGCAGGGGCTCGACCCGTTCCCGCACATCGACGGCCCCACCGCGCGGGTGCCGCCGCCGCGGGCGGGCATCGCGACCGACCCGCAGGTCGCGGCGGCGCGCCGCAGCGTCGTGAGGATCCTCGGCAGCGCGTGCGGCGTCGGCGTCGAGGGCTCCGGCTGGGTTGCGCGCGACGGCGTCGTGGTCACGAACGCGCACGTCGTCGCCGGGCAGGACGACACGCGTGTGCTGGTCGGCGGCGCCGAGCCGGGGCTGCGCGCGCAGGCGATCGGCTTCGATCCCAAGAACGACCTGGCGATCCTGCGCGTCGACGGGCTCGACGTTCCGGCACTGCCGATCGCGGCCGATCCATCCGCCGGGACGTCGGCGGCGATCCTCGGCTTCCCCCTCAACGGCCCGTTCGACGTGCGGCCGGGGCGGCTCGGCCAGACGCGCGAGGTCGTGACCCAGGACGCCTACGGGCGCGGGCCGGTGCGGCGGCGGATCGCGTCGCTGCGTGGCCTCGTCCGCTCGGGCAACTCAGGAGGCCCGATGGTCGACGGGGACGGGCGCGTCGTGGCGACGATCTTCGCCGCCACCACCAGCGGTCCGCGCGGCGGCTACGCCGTGCCCAACGATCTCGTGCGCGCGGCGCTCGCCGACGCCTCAGGCCCGGTTTCCACGGGCCCGTGCGGCGGCTAGAGCCTCTGAGCTACCCTGCGCGGACTCATGGGCAAGACGCTGGTCATCGCCGAGAAGCCGTCCGTCGGGCGCGATCTCACCCGGGTGCTCCCGGGTGCGTACGCGAAGCACGAGGGCTACCTGGAGTCCGAATCGCACGTCGTCACGTGGGCCGTCGGCCATCTCGTGCAGCTCGCGGAGCCGGACGAGTACGACCCCAAGTACAAGAAGTGGCGCATGGCGGACCTGCCGATCGTGCCGGACGAGTTCCGGCTCGTCGTCCGCGACGAGCGCTCGAAGAAGCAGATGAGCGTCATCACGAAGCTGCTCAAGCGCGACGACGTCGACGAGGTCATCAACGCGTGCGACGCCGGCCGCGAGGGCGAGCTCATCTTCGCCTGGACGTTCCAGAAGGCGAACGCCAAGAAGCCCGTCGAGCGCCTGTGGCTGTCGTCGATGACCACGGCGGCGATTCGCGAGGCGTTCTCGTCGCTGCGCCCGCGCGAGGAGTTCGCGCGGCTCGAGCAGGCTGCGCGCTCGCGCTCGGAGGCCGACTGGATCGTCGGCATGAACGCCACCCGCGCCGCCACGATCCGCCTGCGCTCCTCGTTCGACGGCGCCGTCTCGCTCGGCCGCGTGCAGACGCCGACGCTCGCCATCGTCGCTCGCCGCGAGGAAGAGATCCGCGCCTTCAAGCCCGAGCCGTACTGGCTCGTGGACGCCCGCTTCGAGCCCGCGCAGGGCGAGCCCGGCCGCCGCTACGAGGGCCGCTTCCACGCCGGCGCCAAGCCGCGCCTGCAGACGGCCGAGGAGGCGGAGGCGATCGTCGCCGCCGTCCGCGACCAGCCGGGCGAGATCACCAAGCTCGAGACGTCGACCAAGAAGGAGCGCGCGCCGCTCCTGTACGACCTCACGTCGCTGCAGCGCGACGCCAACACGCGCTACGGCTTCTCGGCCCGCCGCACGCTGGCCGCTGCCCAGCGTCTGTACGAGGAGCACAAGGCGCTCACCTATCCGCGTACGAACTCGCGCTTCCTGCCCGGCGACATGATCGCCGAGCTCAAGCCGACGGCCGCTGGGGTCGGCTCGCAGCCCGAGTACGCACGCGCCGCGGCGTACGTGACCGGGCTCGACGTGCTGCCGCTCGGCCGCGTGGTCAACGACGCGAAGGTCACAGACCACCACGCGATCATCCCGACCAACGCCGAGCACCGTGTCGACAAGATGAGCGACGACGATCGTCGCATCTACGACATGGTCGTCCGCCGCTTCCTCGCGGTCTTCCATCCCGACGCCGAGTTCGAGAACACGCGGCTGGAGACCACGGTCGCGTCGCACGTCTTCCGCACCCGCGGGCGCGTGCTGATCGTGCCGGGCTGGCGCGGCGTCTACGGCGAGGGGCTCGAGTCCCGCTCCGACGGCGACGAGGACGAGGGGACCGACCAGCAGCTCCCGAAGCTCGAGCGCGGCGAGACCGTCAAGACGCTCGAGGTCGAGTCGCTGGCGCGCGAGACCAAGCCGCCGCGCCGCTACTCCGACGCGTCGCTGCTCGCGGCGATGGAGACCGCCGGCAAGCTCGTCGACGACGACGAGCTGCGCGAGGCGATGAAGGAGTCGGGGATCGGGACGCCGGCCACGCGTGCGGCGATCATCGAGCGGCTGATCGACGTCGGCTACATCGAGCGCGAGGGCCGCGCGCTCGTGGCCACCGAGAAGGGCCTCAACGTCATCAAGTTCCTCGGCGAGCACGCGCTCACGTCGCCGTCGCTGACCGGCGACTGGGAGCACCGGCTGGCGCGCATCGAAGAGGGCGAGGAGCAGCGCGAGACGTTCATGCACGACATCGCGGCCTTCGCCCAGAACACGGTCCACGAGCTCGACGCGAAGCTCAAGGAGGTCCGCATCCCGCGGGCCAACCTCGGCCCGTGCCCGGTCTGCGGGCACGACATCGTCGAGAACCGGAAGGGCTTCTCTTGCTGGTCGCGCGAGGATCCCGGCTGCGGGTTCGTGATCTGGAAGTCCAAGGCCGGCAAGAACCTGCCGACTGCGGTAGCGCGCGAGCTGATCGCGAAGGGCCGGACGGAGAAGCCGGTGACCGGCTTCAAGGGCCGCTCGGGCCGGTCGTTCCGCGCCCGCCTCGCGCTCATGCAGACCGAGGACGGCAAGTGGCGCGTCGAGTTCGACGAGCCGTGGGCGCGCGAGGGCGCCAAGCCGCCCGAGGGCGAGGAGCAGCCTCAGGCCGACGAGGCCGCGGCCGCCTCCGCCGAAGCAGCCTGAATCGCGGCGAGCAGGGCCCGGACCGACGGGCGTGTCGCGTCCGTCGCCCGCGTGGCCGCGAAGATCGTGCGCGTGACCGGGCGCTCGGCGATCGGGTGCACGGCGACGCCGTCGTACAGCGCGAGCGCGAGGTCCGGCAGCAGCGTGACGGCCAGGCCGCGGGCGACGAGTGCGGTGGCGATCGTCGCGTCGTCGGTGCGGTGCGCGATGTCGGGCTCGAAGCCGCCGAGGTCGCGGCACAGGCGGGCCGTCATCTCGTCCCAGCCGAGCCCGGCCGGGCCGGTGACCCAGCACTCACCGGCGAGGTCCCTGAGCCGAGCGGGCGGCCGGCCGGCGGGCAGGACGAGCCGCACCGGGTCGCCGAGCAGCTCGACGCGCTCGATCCCGGCGGGGAGCCGGTGCGGCTGGTGCTGCCACTCGTCGCCGATCACGAGGTCCACGTCTCCGAGCGCGAGCGCAGGCAGCGTCTGCTCGGGCTCGCCCTCCACGAACTCGCAGCGCAGCCGCGGCGCATCGCGTGCGAGGCGCGCCATCGCCGGCAGCGCGAGCCGCAGCGCGACCGACTCGAAGCCGGCGATCCGCGCCCGGCCGGCGATCGTGCCGGACGCCGCGGCAAGGTCGGCCTCGGCCAGCGCGGCCCGCTCCAGCAGCGCATCCGCGTGGCCGACGAGCACGCGCGCCGCGTCGGTCAGCCGCACCCCGCGGCCCGCCTTGGCGAGCAGCGGCACGCCGGCCTCGCGCTCGAGCATCGCGAGCTGCTGGGAGACGGCCGACGGCGTGAACTGCAGCGCGTCGGCCACCGCCGCGATCGTCCCGCGCTCGCTCAGCTCGCGCAGCAGCCGGAGGCGGCCCAGGTGCAGCATCGTGAAGGAACTCTACGCGAACATCGGTAGCAATCAGAATCGATCGTGACGGGTTCGGGCTGCGAGGATGCCCGCCGTGCGCACCTCCGGCACCGTCCTCTGCCTCCTCTCCGCGTGTGCCTTCGGCGCCATGGGCGTGTTCGGCAAGCTCGCGTACGAGAACGGGGCGACGGTCGGCACGCTGCTCTCGGTCCGGTTCACGCTCGCTGCGCTGCTGTTCTGGATGCTGGGCGCCGCGCGCGAGCTCGCCGGGTTGCAGCGGCGCGACCTGCTGATCGCGGTCGCGCTCGGCGCCGGCTGCTACGCGGCGCAGGCCGGCGGCTACTTCGCCGCGCTCGACCGCATCGACGTCTCGGTCCTGGCGCTGCTCATCTACACGTATCCGGCGATGGTCGCGGCGGCGGCGGTGGCGATCGGGCGCGAGCGGCTGGACGCCCGCAGACTGTGGGCGCTCGCGCTCGTGTCGGGCGGGCTCGTGCTCCTGCTGGCCAGCGCGGCGACCGGACGGCTAGACGCGCTGGGAACGGCGTTGGGCCTGATCACCGCGGTCGTCTACAGCGTGTACATCCTCAGCAGCCAGGGTGTCGCGGGGCGGGTGCGGCCGCGGGCGCTGGCGGCGCTCGTCTGCACCGGCGCGGCGTTCACGTTGAGCGTCGCCTCCGCGGCGCTGGGCGAGCTGCGGCCGGGGGACCTGACGCTCGCGGGCTGGGGCTGGCTCGCGTGCCTGGCCGTCGTCTCGACGGTGGCGGCGATCAGCCTGTTCTTCGCCGGCCTGTCACGCGTCGGCCCGACCACGGCGGCGATCCTGTCGACGGCCGAGCCGCTGACGACGGTGGTGCTCGCCTTTCTCGTCTTCGGCGAGGTGCTCACGCCCCTCCAGCTGGCGGGCGGCGTGCTCGTGCTCGGCGGCGTGCTGGTGCTAAGCGGCCGCGCGACGCGCCGGATCGGCGGGCGGCGCCGAGTGCAGGGCCGCGCCCCGCGGGCGGCCGAGCAGCGCGCGCCACATGCCGGCGAAGCCGGCGCCCAGCGCGGCGAAGAACTCGGAGAACGCGCTCAGCGGGCGGTCGTGCACGAGCACGGCCTCGATCTCCGGGATCGCACCCGGGCCGGACTCGTGGCTCCAGGCGACGTAGAGGTCCTCACTCCCGACGATCTCGGCCAGGTTGACGGCGAGGACGATGTCGGCGTCCGTGTGGTCGACGGGCAGGTGTAGGTGAGGCATCTCTCGGCACTCCCGGTGGGCGGCGCTGGCTTCCAATCGGAGTAGACGGCAGCCAGCCTCGCAACTTGAGTCACTTGTGGCTCCTGTACATCCGTCCAGTTCGCGCCGCGTCGCGGCGTGGCGTGGTCAGGACGGGAACCCTCGGGCCGCCGCGCACGCCGCGCGCCGACCCGCGAGACTGGCGTTGCGCACGGCTTGCGCCGTCCCGCGAACGAGAGGTATGCATGCCTGAGGGGCTGTCGGCGACGGAGGTTGGGAAAGAGATCGGGCGCCATACGAGCTCCGGCCGCCACGTACGCCGGGGCCGCGGCGTCGCGATCGCGGAAGCGATCCTGCTCTCCGTCGTCGCGCTGCTGGCCGCCTGGTCGGGTTACGCGGCCGCGAAGTGGAGCACCGACTCGCGGGTGACTCTGGCCGCGGCCTCGGCGGCGCGGACGAGTGCGAACCGCGCGACGCTCGAGGCGATGGAGCTGCGGAACTTCGACTCGGCGGCCTTCGACGCCTGGTTCTCCGCCTTTACGGTCCGCAACCAGCGGGCGATGAAGCTTGCCGAGCACCGCTTTCGTCCCGAGTTCCGCGTCGCATTCGACGCGTGGCGCGCCAGCAAGCCCGAAACCAATCGCAATGCGCCTCGGGGCCCGACGTACATGCCGGAATACCGACAAACCCGGCTGGACGAGGCGACCGCGCTGGACGAGCGCGCGGAGAAGGCGTCCGCGCAAGGCGCTGAGGCAGGCGAGACGTCCGACCGGTACGTCCGCACGACCGTCTTCCTGGCGAGCGTGCTGTTCCTCGTCGGCATCAGCACGCACTTCCCGTTTCTCGGCGTGCGGTACGCGCTTGTCGGGCTCGGTGCGTTGCTGCTGCTCGTCTCGCTCGTCCAGCTCGCCCAACTTCCGGGACCGCCGTCGTGAGCGTCATCACGGCTGCCGCGATCGTCGCCGTTGCGACCGCCGTCGCCGTCGCAACGATGCTCGTCGTGCGCCGCCGGGCGCCGGCGGGGAGCTACTTCGCGGACGGGGACCGCGCGGCCGGGGTGTTCGGGGTCCTCGCCACCGGCTTCGCACTGCTGTCCGGTTTCGTCGTCTTTCTGGCCTTCCAGAGCTACGACACGGCGCGCAGCGGCGCGAAGGCGGAGGCGCGCATCGTGGCGCACCAGTTCGAGACGGTGCAGCTGTTGCCCACGCCGGCGCGCGAGCAACTGGCGGGCGAGCTCGTGTGTTACGCGCGCAGCGTCGCGCGCAAGGAATGGCCGCGGATGACGTCACGTACGCTCGGCAGCGGGCCGAACCCCTGGGGCGTCGAGCTGTTCCGCAGCCTGAAGTCGATCGAACCGCGGTCGGCGTCCGAGCAGGCGGCGTACTCACAGTTCCTCGACGAGCGGTCCGACCGCGAGGACGCGCGCGCCGATCGCACGCACGGCGCCGAGGGCGTGATTCCGGCTCCCGTGTGGATCGTCCTGTTCCTGAGCGCCGGGATCCTCTTCGTGTTCATGCTGTTCTTCGCCGACAGCGCTGAACGTGCGGTCGTGCAGGCGACGATGATGGGTGGGGTGATCGTGCTCGTCTCGTCCCTGCTGTTGCTCCTCAAGTTCCTCGACAACCCCTACTCCGGCGGTGCCGGCTCGCTGAAGCCGGTTGCGATGGAGGCCACGGTAAAGCTCCTGCAGGAACAGGCGAGCGGTATCGGCGGTGTCCAGATCCCGTGTGACGAGACGGGCTCGCGTACCGGCTGAAAAGCTGATCTCGCCGAGAACGTCGGGTGCGTTCGCGACACTGGGCGGATGCCGCTCACGCTCATCACGGGTCCCGCGAACGCCGCCAAGGCGGGCGCCGTGCTGGAGCGGTTCCGGGCCGCGCTGCCGCGCGAGCCGGTGCTCGTGGTGCCGACGCCGGCCGACGCCGAGCACTACCAGCGTGAGCTGTCGGCCGAGGGCATCGTCGTCGGCGCCGAGGTCGTCACGTTCCGGCGCCTGGTGCGCGAGCTGGCGGCCGCCGCCGGCGTGCGGGCCCGCGTGCTCGGGCCGGTCGCGCGCGAGCGGGTGGTCCGCTCGGTCGTCGCCGACGCCGCGCTGGAAGCACTGAGCCGCTCCGCCGCCGCACCCGGCTTCGCCGCAGCCGCCGACGACCTGTTCGCCGAGCTTGGCCGCTCGCTGGTCGGCCCCGCCCGGTTCGTCCGCGCGGTGCGCGACTGGGAGGCGACCGGCGAGGCGCCGCCGCACGCCGGCGAGCTCGCGCAGCTCTACTCCGCCTACCACCGCCGGCTCGAGAAGCTCGGCGCCGTCGACTTCGAGGGTCTCGCGCGCGCAGCGCTCGACTCCCTGCGCGAGCGCCCGGCGGCCTGGCGCGGCCGGCCGGTCTTCCTCTATGGGTTCGACGACCTGACGGCGCTCCAGCGCGACGCGATCGAGACGCTCGCCCGCCACGCCGACGTGTGTGTCGCGCTCGCGTACGAGCCCGGCCGCGCGGCCTTCGTCGGCCGCGCCGCCACCGTCGAGCTGCTCAAGCCGCTGGCCGAGCGCCACGAGGTGCTCGAGGACCGTTCGGAGCACTACGCGCCGGCGGCGCGCGCCGCGCTGCACCATCTCGAGCGCGGGCTGTTCGAGGCGGACCCGGTGCGCCGCGCGCCGAACGGCGCGGTCCGGCTGCTGGAGGCCGGCGGTGAGCGCGCTGAGGCCGAGCTGGTCGCCGCCGAGGTGCTCGAGCTGATGGGCGACGGCGTGCTGCCCGAGGACATCGCGGTGCTGGCCCGCGGCGACGCGGCCGTGCTCGCCCAGGTGCTCGAGGCCTACGGCGTGCCCGTCAGCCTCGACCGCCGGCCGCCGCTCGCCCACACGCGGCTCGGCGCCGGCGTGCTCGCCGGCGCCCGCGCCGCGCTGCGCGACGGCACCGCGGCCGACCTGCTGACGTGGCTGCGCACGCCCGGCCGCCTCGCCGACCCGGACGTCGCCGACGCGCTCGAGGCACGGGTGCGCCGCGCCGAGATCACCACCGCACGCGCGGCGGCGCGCCTGCTCGGCCCGGAAGCCCCGTCGCTCGAGGCGCTCGCGACTGCCGACGGCCCGGAGGCGTTTCTCGACGCCCTGGCGGCGGAGGCGGACGCGATCTGGACTGCACCGCACCGGCGCGCCGCGGCGGTGCTGGCGCCCGAGGAGGCCGCCGACGCGCTCGCCGCCGCGGCGCTGCGCGAGGCCGTCGCCGAGCTGCGTGCGCTCGCCGCCGACGAGCCCGCCCTCGCCGGCACGCGCGAGGAGCTGCTCGAGGCGCTCGCCGCCGTGCCGGTCCGCGAGCGCGCGGTCGAGGGCGCGGTGCTGATCGCCGACCCGCTGGCGATCCGCGCGCGGCGCTTCCGCGCCGTGTTCGTGTGCGGGCTGCAGGAGGGCGTCTTCCCGCGCCACCCCGAGCCGGAGCCGTTCCTCGACGACACGGCGCGCATCAGCCTCGCGCGCGCGAGCGGCATCGTGCTGCCGCGCCACGAGGACGTGCTGCCGCGTGAGCGCTACCTGCTGTACGCGGCGGTGTCGCGCCCGGAAGAGGTGCTGTTCCTGTCCTTCCGCTCGTCCGACGAGGAGGGCGACCCGGTGCAGCCGTCGGCGTTCGTGGACGACGTGCGGGCGCTGTTCACCGACGAGCTGTGGGAGCGCCGCGGCCGCCGGCTGCTCGCCGAGATCACCTGGCCGCCCGGCTCGGCGCCGACGCCGCACGAGCTGCGGCGCGCGCGTGCCGCCGCCGAGGATCGCGCCGAGCCGCTGCCACTCGGCGCACCCACGAGCGAGCCGGTGCTCGCCGCGCTCGCCGCCCGTACGACCGAGGGCGCGCGCGGGCTCGAGACGTTCGCGGGCTGTGGCGTGCGCTGGCTGGTCGACAGCGTCCTGCGCCCGCGGCCGGTTGAGCCCGACCCGGAGCCGCTGCGGCGGGGGTCGATCGCGCACGCGGTGCTCGAACAGGCGCTGCGGCGCTCCGGATCAAAGCCGCTGACGCCGGACACGCTCCCCGCCGTGCTCGAGGAGGTCGCCGTCGCGATGGACGAGCTGCGCGCCACCGCCGCCGGCACGCGCGCCCGCGCCTCGCTGCGCGAGCTCGAAGTCGATCTGCGAAGGCTGCTGCGCCACGAGGCCGAGTGCGGCGCCGGCATGCAGCCGCGCTACCTCGAGTGGAGCTTCGACGATCAGAGCCCGCTGCCGCTGCCGGAGGCCGGCATGGGCGTGACGGGCCGGGTCGACCGCATCGACGTCGACGGCGCCGGCCGCGCGCTGGTGCGCGACTACAAGGGCCGCCGGGTGTCGGCCGGCGCGCGCTGGGCCGAGGACCGGCGGCTCCAGGTGGCGTTGTACGCGCTCGCCGTGCGCGAGCAGCTGGGCCTTGAGGTGGTCGGCGCGCTCTATCAGCCGGTCGGCGCCCGCGACGTGCGTGCGCGCGGGATCGTCCGCGACGACGTTCCCGGCCGCTACGTCAACGGCGACGTGCTGGACGCGGAGGCGTTCAACGCCGCGCTGGAGGCCGCGCGCGCGACGGCCACGCGTGCGGCGCGCGACCTGCGCGCGGGCCGGATCCGCGCCTGCCCGGACTCGTGCCTGCCGCAGGGCGGCTGCGCGTACCCGGCGATCTGCCGCGCCGGCGAGGGCACGGTGGAGGCGGCGTGACCGCGCTCGCCGCCGCCCCGCGCGCCGGGGTCGAGTTCACCCACGACCAGCGCGCCGCCGTCGCGGCGCGCACGGGCTCGTCGCTGCTCGCGGCCAACGCCGGCTCCGGCAAGACCGCGGTGATGGTCGAGCGCTTCGTCGAGGCGGTGCTCGACGACGGCGTGGCGGTCGGCGCGGTGCTGGCCCTGACGTTCACCGAGAAGGCCGCCGGCGAGCTGCGCGAGCGGGTGCGGCGGCGGTTCACGGCGCTCGGCGAGGCGGAGCGAGCGCGCGAGACCGACGCGGCGTGGATCGGCACGATCCACGGCTTCTGCGCCCGCGTGCTGCGCGCGCGGCCGCTCGCCGCCGGGCTCGACCCGCGCTTCACCGTGCTCGACGAGCCGGCGGCGCGGCGGCTGGCCGAGGCGGCCTACGAGCGCGCGCTGGAGGCGTGGGCGGCCGCGGGCGGGGCGGCGGCGCTCGACCTCGCCGCCGCCTACGGGCCGAGCCTGCGCGAGCTGACGCTGGCCGTGCACGAGACGCTGCGCAGCCGTGGCGAGGGACATCCGCGGCTCCCGATCCCGCCGCCTGTGTCGCCTCCGGACACCACCGCTCTCGCAGCGGCGCGTGACGCGGCGGCGACGGTGCTCGCGGGAGGCGATGGCAAGAAGGTGGCGGCGGCGCGCGCCGCACTCGAGGCCTGCGCCGGGCTGCTGGGCGAGATCGCTCGGGGCGGGGGCGGCGCGGCCGGCGGCGTGCCCTGGCCGGGCGATCTCGACGCGGCGAAGCTGGCCTCCGGCGCGAAGCTGCTCGAAGAACCGGTCTGCGACGACTACCGCGAGGCCTGGGAGGCGTACCGGGGCGCCTGCGCGGACCACCACGCGCGCGCCGCGTTGGTGCTGCTCGACGGCCTGCTCGACCGCTTCGGGTCCGAGTTCGACGCGGCCAAGGCGGCGCGCGCCGGCGTCGACTTCGCCGACCTCGAGCTGCGCGTCCGCGATCTCCTCGCCGATCCCGGCGCACGCGCGGCGTGGGCCGAGCGGTTCGCGCTGATCATGGTCGATGAGTTCCAGGACACCAACCGCCTGCAGCTCGACGTGCTCGACGCGCTGATGCGCGACAACCTGTTCGCGGTCGGCGACGAGTTCCAGTCGATCTACCGCTTCCGGCATGCCGACGTCTCGATCTTCCGCGAGCTGCGCGAGCGGCTCGGCAGCGGCGCGGTGCGGCGGCTTGCGCACAACTTCCGCTCGGGCGAGGAGCTGCTGGACGTGCTCAACGGCGCGTTCGCGCCCGAGCTCGGGGAGCGCTTCACGCCGCTCGTCGCGGGCGCGGTCGTACCCGAGGGGCCGCTGCGGCTGTTCGACCCCGACCCGGTGAGCGGTGACCCGCCGGTCGAGCTGCTCGTGACCGACCAGCGCGGGTGGGACGAGCTCGAGCGCGAGGTCGGCCTGGTCGCGCTCGCCCCGCAGACGTGGCGGCGGGCCGAGGCGCGCCTGGTGGCGCACCGGCTGCGCGCGGAGATCGACGAAGGGCGGCGCCCGGGCGACGTCGTGGTGCTCGTGCGGGCGACCGCGTCGTTGCGCTTGCTCGAGCAGGCGCTCGAGGAACAGGGGCTGCCGACGTACGTGGTCGGCGGTCGCGGGTACTGGTCGCAGGAGCAGGTCCGCGACGGCGTCGCGTACCTGTCGGCGCTCGCCAACCCGCGCGCCGAGGAGTCGCTCCTCGCCGTGCTCGCGTCGCCGTTCTGCGGCGTCGGCAGCGATGCGCTCGTGCTTCTGGCGCAAGCGGGGCGCGAGCGCGGGCTGTGGCCGGCCCTGCGCGACGCCGCACCCGATCTTCTGGCTCCGCTACCGGAGGCCGAGGCCGCGCGGCTCGTCGGCTTCGCGCGCTTCTTCGCCGCCGAGCGGGGCCAGGCCGAACGGCTGCCGGCCGAGGTGCTGCTGGAGCGTGCGATCGTCGCCACCGGCTACGACCTCGCCGTGCTGGCGCGCTCGGGCGGCGAGCGGCGGCTGGCCAACCTGCGCAAGCTGATGCGGCTCGCGCGCGAATACGAGGGCGTGGAGGGTCGCGACCTGCGCGGGTTCCTCACCTACGCCGCCACGCAGGACCTGCGCGAGGCGCGCGAGGGTGAGGCCGCGCTGGAGTCCGAGGGGCTCGACGCGGTGCGGCTGATGACGATCCACCGCGCCAAGGGGCTCGAGTTCCCGGTCGTCTGCGTGGCTGACCTCGGGCGCGCCGCGGGCGGCGCCCGCGAGCGGCTGCTGATCGGTCGCGACGGGCGCGTGGGCCTGAAGCTCGCGCCGATCGGCGGCGGCGAGCTCGTGCCGGCGCTCGCCTGGCAGGCGCTCGCGGACGAGGACCTGGCGGCCGAGGCCGAGGAGGAGCGGCGGCTGTTCTACGTCGCGATGACGCGAGCGCGCGAGCGGCTGATCCTCTCGGGCGGGGTCGACTGCGAGCGCTGGCCCGAGCCGCGCGCCGGCGGGCCGCCGATCGACTGGATCGCCCGCGCGCTCACCGGCGACCCGCGCACCGTGTTCACGGTGCCAGAGACGGTGGTCGAGCGGCGGTTCGACGACCGGCCGGCGCGGCTGCGCTGCGCGCTCAACGCGCCGGCGACGCTCGA
The DNA here is from genome assembly GCA_963803335.1 of uncultured Solirubrobacteraceae bacterium. GTDB lineage: Bacteria > Actinomycetota > Thermoleophilia > Solirubrobacterales > Solirubrobacteraceae > DASSUW01. The sequence continues at coordinate 99,711 of CAWDME010000005.1, forward strand.
CGCGGCTCTCCCGCGCGCCGCGCTGTCGCCGGCGGGACGCCCACGCGCGGGCGCGCCCGCGACCGCACTGCCCGACGCTCCGGCGGTGCTCCCGGCCGCCCCGGCGTGGCCGCGCCCGGCGCCGCAGCGGCTGTCGTACAGCTCGCTCGGCGCCTACGCGCGCTGCGGCTACCGCTTCTACCTGCAGCGGCTGCTCAAACTGCCGCCGGTCACGCCGCCGCCGCGCGAGCAGGCGCCGTCCGAGCCGGCTCTGGCGCCGACCGTGCGCGGCTCGATCGTGCACCGTGCGCTCGAGGATCTCGACTACGCGCGTCCGGTGGCACCCGAGGCCGCGGTCGTGGCCGAGCTGGCCGCCGAGTGGGGGGTGGAGCTGACGGATGCGGAGGTCGCCGACATCCGCGCGCTCGTCGACGCCTTCGCCTCCTCACCGCTGTGCGCCCGCCTTGCCGCCGCCCGCCGCACCCGCCGCGAGGCTCCGTTCGCGTTCGGCCTCGACCCCTCCGGCGGCGGCCCGCTCGTCACCGGCTTCCTCGACGCCGCCGCGGTCGAGCCCGACGGCGGGGTCCTGATCGTCGACTACAAGTCCGATCGCCTCGAGGGCGCGACGCCGGAGGAGGTCGTCGAGCGCGAGTACGCGACCCAGCGCGTCGTCTACGCCCTCGCCGCCCTGCGCGACGGCGCCCCTCGTGCCGAGGTCGCCTACTGCTTCCTCGAGCGCCCGGGCGAGCCCGTCACCCGAGCCTTCACCGCCGCTGACGCGTCCGCGCTCACCGAACACCTCGCCGGGTTGGCTCGCGGCCTGATCGAGGGGCGCTACCCGGTCGCCGAGGTGCCGCACCGCGAGCTGTGCGGGGACTGTCCGGGACGGGCTGCGATGTGCTCGTGGGGGGAAGACCTGACGCTTCGGGAGCTGCCGGCGAACGTCAACGGCGGGCATTGAGGGGCGGCTCGCGCCACCCCTCAATGCCGCAGTTCGCCGGCATCACGGCGCGTCGAAGAGCCGGACCGCCGCGACTCGATCAGGGACGCGGAGCTTGCGCAGCACCGCGGCCACGTGGCTGCGCACGGTCGCGGGTGAGACGAACAGGCGGCGGGCGATCTCGCCGGTGGTCAGGCCCTGGCGGAGGTAGTCGAGGACCTGCCACTCGCGGCTGGTGAGCTGCGCACCGCCGGCGGTGCGGCTGAGCACGGCGCGGCGGCGCGGGGCGCTGTCGCGGAACGCCTCGACGAGGCGGCTGACGAGCTCGGGCGGCAACGCCACGTGGCCGTCCAACACGCCCGCGAGCTCGTTGCCGATGCCCGAGAACGGCATCGTCTTCAGCAGGTAGCCGGAGGCGCCGGCGCGCAGCGCTGCGAACAGGTCCTCGTCGCTGCGCGAGACGCTGAGCATGACGGCGCGGGTGTCGGGGAGCCGGGCGGTGATCTCCCACGCGGCCGCGGCGCCCGACCCGGGCATGCGCATGTCGAGCAGCGCCAGATCCGGGCGCTCGCGGACGGCTGCGGTGACCGCCTCGGCGGCGTCGCCGGCCACGGCGACGACCGTGAACCGGTCGTCCGCCTCGACCGCGGCGCGGATGTCCTCGCGCGTCGGCGCGTGGTCGTCGGCCACGAGCACCCGCGCGCGGCCGCTCATCTGAGCTCCACCGCCACCTCGGTCCCGGCGCCTGGACCCGACCGGACGCTCAGCTCCGCCCCCACCAGCGCGGCCCGCTCGCGCATCCCGCCGAGCCCGAAGCCGCCGACGACCGTCACCGCGTCGAACCCGCTGCCGTCGTCGATCACGCGCATGCGCAGGGGGTCGGTCGAGAGCTCGACGTGGACCCGGGTCGCGCCCCCGTGGCGCGCGTTCGCGACCGCCTCGCCGAGGATCCGCGCGAGCGCCTCGCTGACCTCCGGGCCGACGTCGGCCGAGCCCGAAGTCGAGAACGTCACCGCCACCTCGGTGCGCGCGCCGATCACTGCCGCATGCCGCGCGAGCACGCGCTCCAGCGACTCGCCGGGAGGAGCGCGCGCGAGGTGCTCGATCGCCCAGCGCGAGTCGAGCAGCGCCCGGTCCGCGGCGACGACGATGTCGTGCGCGTCCCGCTGCGCCGCCCGCCGACGGATGAAGGCCAGCTCCTGCGCCACGCCGTCGTGCAGGTCGCGCGCGATGCGCCGCCGCTCGCGCCCGGCGGCGCGCGCCGCGACCGCCGCGCCGACCTCGACCACCGCCGCCCACAGCAGCACGACGCAGAACAGCAGCCGCAGGACGTCGCCGAGGTGCACCCACTCGTAGGTCACTGGGGGGAGGAGCGCGTAGTCGAGTCTCGCGGACGCGAAGAAGAGCACGGCGAGCCCGAGCCGGCGGGCGAACGCGTCACCGCTGCGCGCACCGCGGCGCGTCAACCCGAGCGCGGCGAGCGCGAAGCACCCGGCCGTCGCGAGCAACAGCGCGGCCTCGGCCGGCGGCTCGGCCAGCAGCGGCCCCGCGGCCTGCGCCACCGGCGGGGCATGCCGCGCCATCAGCAGCGTCACCGGACCCGCCACAGCGGCCACTGCGCCGACGGTCAGCGCGACCGTCACGAGCGCGGCCGCGCGCGGCGCCCGCGGCCGCCGCGTCGGCGCGAACGCGCCACCGGCCAGCAGCACCGCCCCGACGAGCGCGCCGGTCACGGCGATCGGCCCGCGCGGGCCCGAGCCCGGGGCGATCGCCAGCAGGGCGGTCAGCACCGCGCTCGTCAGCGCCATCACCGCGAGCCCGGCGGTGATCGCCAGTCGATCGACCCGCGGCGCGTCCCGGCAGCCCCGGACCACGATCGCCGTCGCCACCAGCGCGATCAACGCACCTCCGGTGTCGAGCGCCACCCGCAGCGACGGCGCGGCATACGCGAATCGCAGCGGTGGGAGCAGCGCGACCGCGAGCGTGGCGAGCATCGCCGCCACGGCGGCGGCCGCGAACGGCAGCCATGCCGCGGCGGAACGCCGCGGCCGCGCTGCCGCGCTGCAACGCGAAATCCCCGGGTTATCCGACCCGGCGGTCGCCTGTCTCACCCCTCCCTCCAATCGGCCGGAGCCGATTCGATGTTCTACCGGACGAAAGGCAAAAGGGGAAGGCTCAGGTCTCCGCCGGTTGCTTGGGCGGGAGAACCGGACCGTCGTAGTTCGCGGGCAGATGTCGGAAGCGTCGGACGTCGACGACCGCGTTGAGCTCGGCGCCCAGCAGCAGCACGGTGCTCGACAGGTTGAGCCAGATCAGCAGGATCACGACGGCCGCGAACGCACCGTAGGTCGCCGAGTAGCTCGAGAAGTTCGAGACGTAGAGGAAGAACCCGGCCGAGGCGAGGATCGTCGCCCCGACGCCGAAGATCGCACCCGGGGTGATGTAGCGCCAGTGGCGGATCTCCACGTTCGGCGCGGCAAAGAACACGACCGCGTACATGAGCATCGCCGCCAGGAGGGCGAGCGGCCAGCGCACCCAGTTCCACACCGACACGGCGTTGTCACCGAGGCCGATGACGCCGAGCACGTCGCTCGCCAGCCCGCCACCGAGGAACAGCAGCACCATCGTCACCAACGCGAGGGCGATGAGGATCGTCGTCCACATCAGGTTCAGCGCCTTGCGCTTGACGAAGCCGCGGCCCTCCTCGACGCGCCAGATCCGGTTGAGCGCCGAGCCGACCGAGTTGAACGCGCCCGAGGCACCGTAGAGGGCCGTGACGAGGCCGATGACCAGGGCGCCGAGCGCGGTACCGCGCTGCTTGAGCGCCGACGCCAAGGCCGACGTGACGGCGTCGACCACCTCCGGTGGCGCGCCGGCGTCCTTGAGGTAATTGGCGGCCTGGGTGACCAGCGCCTCCTGCCCGAAGAAGCCGAGCGCCGCCGTGCCGACCAGCAACGCCGGGAACAGCGACATCATGGCGTAGTAGGTCAGCGCGGCGGCGCGCTGCGACATCTCATCCTTCTGAAAGCGCTGGAACGCCTGTTTGAAGTCCCCGATCGCGATGACCGGGCCCGGGCGCCCGCGCTCGTGCGTCAGACCCTTCCTCTGCCGCCCCAGCGGCTGCCGAAGCCGTACCCGCCCGTCGGGATGCCGGCCAGCAGGACGAGGATCGCCGCGATGATGCCCACGATCGATGGCAGGCCCAGTAGGCCGCAGAGTGCGTACACCAGGGCTGCCACGAGGATTGCGATGACGATTCCGATCATGCGCTCAGCATTCCCGCGCGCCGGTTGTACCAATCCTCACGGATCTTTCGGAAGCAGCGCGTGGCCGTCCAACACCGATTGCGCGACGTCGACGACGCGGCGGTTGGTGGCGCGCGCGTGGTCGCGCAGCCGCTCGAACGCGTCGCGCTCGTTCACCGAGTGCCGCTCCATGAGGATGCCCTTGGCGCGTTCGATGACGCCACGCCGCTCGAGCGCGCCCTCGAGCTCGGCGACCTTCTCGCTCAGCCGCTGCGCCTCGCGGTAGCGGCGCACGGCGACCTCGATCGCGCCCTGCACCGACTCCGGGTCCATCGACTCGGTGTAGGCCGATATACCGACCTCGGCGGCCCGCGCCAGGAAGCGCATGTCGGCGTCCGGGAGTTGGGCGATCACCGGGCCGGAGGCGAACTCGACCGCCTCCCCGATCAGGGCCAATGCGTGCTCGTCGTCGTTGTGCACGACGACGATCGCGACCTCGGGGTCCTCCTTGGCGATCAGCTCGACCGCTTCGTGCACGGACACCGCGTACGGCGTGACCTCATGTCCGAGTCCGGAAAGCACCTCGTGCAGCTTGCGCAGGGCTGCCTCGTTCTCGTCCGCGATCAGGACGCGCAAACTGGTCTCGGTGAGCGTGCTCATGGTCACTACAATCAGGGGGCTGCGGTCGACGCACCCGCCGCGGCAGTCCCGCGCCCCTGTCCCTGGCGCTTCGAGTACGCGATCGGGGAAGGCGTTGGAAACGTCGGAACATCAGACGGTTGAAGAGAACTCGGGCGGAGGATACCCGGCCGCGAGTGGCGACCGGGCGGCCCGTGCGCGCGAGGATCGGCGCCTGCTCGAGCGGTATCACCACGACGGCGACATCGCGGCGCGTGAGGCGTTGGTCGAGCGGTTCCTACCGCTCGCGCGCCAACTCGCCCGCCGCTACCAGCGCGGCGGCGAGCCGCTGGACGATCTCATCCAAGTGGCCTCCCTCGGCCTGTTGAAGGCGATCGACCGGTTCGAGCCGGACCGGCCGACAGCCTTCTCCTCGTTCGCTGTGCCGACGATCCTCGGCGAGCTCAAGCGCCACTTCCGCGACAAGGGCTGGTCGATCCGCGTGCCGCGCGACCTGCAGGAGATGTCCGTCCGCGTCGACCGCGTCTCCGAGACGCTGGCGCGCGGGCTCGGCCGTGCGCCCACGCCGGCGGAGATCGCCAAGGAGGTCGGGACGACGACCGAGCGCGTGCTCGAGGCCCGCGAGGCTGCCGGCGCGTACCGCGCCGTGTCGCTTGACCGCACGCGTGACGACGACGACGAGGGCGAAGGGATAGGCGACGCGTTCGGCATCGAGGACCCGGGCTTCGGGCTCGCCGAGGACGCGGCGACCGTCGAGCGCCTGATGGGGGTGCTCACCGACCGCGAGCGCGAGGTCCTGCGGCTCCGCTTCGCCGAGGACCTGACGCAGTCCGAGATCGGCGTGCGTGTCGGCGTCTCGCAGATGCACGTCTCGCGGCTGATCCGCCAGGCGATAGCGCGGCTACGCGCCGCCGCCGAGGACCAGCGCGACGTCGCGTGACCCTTTTCGCTGCGGACGGGTACGATCGCCGCCATGCAGCACTGGGATCTGCGGACGCTTGACGTCGAGCCGCACCAGCCGCGGATCCTGCACTCGGCGCGCGGGGAGGCGCGATCGATCGCGATCTACCTGCCGCAGGGCGAGTCGCTGCAAGACCACCAGGTTCACGAACGGGCGTATCTGATCGTCGTCGACGGCGACGTCCAGGTCAGCAATGGAGGAGAGGCAGTGAGCGGCGGCCCGGGATTCGCCGCTGTGTTCGACCCGCACGAGCGGCACGAAGTGCGCGCCACCTCGGACGCGCGATTGCTGCTGGTGCTTGCACCTTGGCCGGGCGACGGCCATCCCGGGGCACGCGACTAGGGGGAGGAAAAACGGCATGGCCGAGATCCAGTTCAAGGAGATCACCAAGCGCTACCCAGACGGGTTCGAGGCGGTCAAGGCGATCGATCTCGAGATCGGCGACGGCGAGTTCATGATCCTCGTCGGCCCGTCGGGCTGCGGGAAGTCGACGGCGCTGCGGATGATCGCCGGGCTCGAGGACATCACGTCCGGCGACCTGATCATCGGCGGCGAGCGGGTCAACGACCTGGCGCCGCGCGACCGCGACATCGCGATGGTCTTCCAGAACTACGCGCTGTACCCGCACATGACCGTGCGCGACAACATGGGCTTCGCGCTCAAGCTCGCCAAGACCGACAAGGCGACGATCGACCAGAAGGTCGGCGAGGCGGCCAAGATCCTCGACCTTGAGCCGCACCTCGAGCGCAAGCCCGCCAACCTCTCTGGCGGCCAGCGCCAGCGCGTCGCGATGGGCCGCGCGATCGTGCGTGACCCGAAGGCGTTCCTCATGGACGAGCCGCTGTCGAACCTCGACGCCAAGCTGCGCGTGCAGATGCGGACCGAGGTCGCCCGCATCCAGCGGACGCTCGGCACGACGATGGTCTACGTGACGCACGACCAGACCGAGGCGATGACGCTCGGCGACCGCGTGGCTGTCATGCGCGCCGGCATCATCCAGCAGGTCGACACGCCCGCCAACCTCTACGAAGACCCGCACAACCTGTTCGTGGCCGGCTTCATCGGCTCGCCGTCGATGAACTTCCTCCCGGGCCGGCTCGAGGGCGACATCATCAGAATGCCGTTCGGCGACGCGCCGCTGCCCGAGAAGCTGCGCTCGCGCCTGCAGCGCCAGGGCGGCCAGGGAGCGCAGGACGTGATCGTCGGCATCCGTCCGGAGCACTTCGAGGACGCGGCCGTCGAGCAGGAGGAGCACCCGGACCGGATGAAGTTCCGGACCAAGGTCGACGTCGTCGAGTCGATGGGCTCCGAGATCTACGCGTACTTCGATGTCGAAGCGGGCGAGATGGAGTCGGCCGAGCTGAACGAGCTCGCGGCCGACGCCGGCATGGAGGACCTGCCGAGCCACGGGGAGGGCCAGCAGGTCGTCGCCCGCCTGTCGGCCGAGAGCAAGGCGACGCCGGGCGGCGAGGTCGAGCTCAGCGTCGACACGAGCCAGATCAAGCTGTTCGCCGCCGATACCGGCCGCAGCATGACCGCGGGCGCTGGCAGCAGCACCACTCCGGGCGCTGCCGACTAGAAGGCCGAAGGCCGGTCGACGGGGGCCTGGACGGCCCCCGTCGCGGTCAAAGGGTCCCCCGCACGGGGACGCAGGCTAGTCCCGGTCGAAGACCGCGCCCCGCGGCTCGGCCGCGGGCGCCGGCTTGCCCGGCTCGTGGAGGAGGTTGTTGACCCCCTTGATGCCGTCGACGTGGGCGGCCTCGTCGCCGAGGCGGGCGATCCACTCCCCGTCGGTCACGGTGCCGCGCAGGTAGGCGACGCCCGCCTGCACGTCGACCGACACGTCGCCCTTCGGTGCTGCGGTGTCGCGGAAGATCTCGGTCTCGACCTTGCGCGCGAGCCCGACGTCGTCGAGGTCGGTGGCGCTGCTGGGCGTGGCCGAGGCCACGGTGCCCTTGGCCTTGTGGGCCGCGTAGTTCGCGGTCGAGGCGGCCTGCTGCGCGGCAGACTTGGCCTTGGAGGTGGCCTGGTCGCGCAGCTGGTTGCGTCTGGAGGAGTCGAGGAAGTGCCTCGCTGCGGCGCCGGTGGCGACGCCGAGAACGAATGAGATGAGACGGCTCATACGAATTGGCGTACCCCCGGGTCTCCCGGGGAAACGCTCAACGGCCCTTCTGGCGGAGCTGGCGCGGCGGGGGCCGGCGGCGCCACTTGCGGCGGCGCTCGGCGCGCCGCAGCTGGTCGAGCACCTCGTCGCTCCATTCGTGCGTGCGCAGCGCGCGGTAGCGGTCGGCCGCGACGCGCATGTACGCCTCGGTCTCGGTCTCGTCCGCGGCGATCAGCTGCCCGGCGCGCAGCAGCTCGACGACCGGCTCGTACTCCTCCTGAAACCAGTGGTGGGCCACCTGCCCGCGGTCCATGTACGTGCCGCGATGCTGCATTGCCCGGAAGCCCCAGGCCTCGACCGCCTCGGCGAGCGTCCCGAGGTCCCACGGGTCGGAGACCTCGATCCGCGCCCGCGCCTCGGACGGCAACGGGACGCGCTCGCGGAACAGGCGCTCATGATCCTTGAGCGGCAGGTCGGAAACCATCGTGTCCTCGCTCAGCGGGATGCGCGTGGTCACCTCGACGACATAGGCGTCGATGTCATCGCGGCCGAGCGACTTGGCGACTGAGACGCGGTGGTGGCCGTCGCGCACGAAGTACAGGTCGCCGATCTTGTAGAGCGACACCGGCGGCAGCGCCTCACCGCGGCGCTGCGCCGCGTTGATGCGCTCCCAGCGGCTGCGCAGCCGTGCCGAGGTCGGCCGCAGCCCGCGGTCGAAGTCGACAGCGCGATCCACGCTGCCGACGATCTTCTCCAGCGGTACGACCTGCAGCCCGAGGTCGTGTTGACCGATCCGGCCCAGCGCTTCCACGACCTCCTCGAACGGGAGCATCAGCGCGACGTCGTCCGGCTCGCGGCGGAGCCGGCGACCGATGTCCGCGAGCAGGCGCGCCCGGCGGGCGCGGGAGAAGTCAGACTGGGCGTCGGAGCCGGGAAAACCCGTGCTCACGCGGGGCGGTGCCTCACCCGCCCGCGCTGACGGCGTCGCCGTCGAGCGCGTCGTCCAACGACCGAACGAGCGTGAAGACGCCGTCGAGACCGGTGATCCGGAACGTCTTCACGATCGCGTCATTGTCGCAGACGACCACGAGCGAACTACCGCGCAGCTTCAGGCGGCGATGCGCCCCGATGAGCACGCCGAGGCTCGACGAGTCGATGAACGTCGTCGCCGTCAGGTCGACGATCACGTTCGAGCGGCCGGCGTCGATCGGCGCCGAGATCCGTTGCTTGAACTCCGGCGCCGTGAACAGGTCGATCTCGCCGGTTACCGCGACGACGTGCGTGTCGTCGTCAATCCGGCGGTCGGTGATCTCGAACTCAATAGCCATGGGCTTGTACGTCCTCCCCGGCCCGGGCCGGTCCGAATCATCGCCCGTTGGTGTAGGCGAGCCTGACGTGCAGGAACTCGGTGTCGCCTTCCGGTGTGACCGAGAGCTCGTCCGCCAGTTGCTCGATCACGTTGCCCACGCCCGGCACCGCGGCGTCGACGATCAGTGCCTGGCCGCCACCCTGGCGCAGCGGCCCGACACGCAGGAGCAGCGACCGGTCGCCGGGGTCCAACGCGACGTTGATCTTGTCGTCGATGCTGTGGGCGGGTGCGCGCGCGGCGATCAGGTCGGCCACGAGCACGGCGTCGTCGAGCCGGTCCAGCGGCAGGTCGGCGCGCGCGGCGAGCATGCCGACGACGCGGCGCAGAATCGGACCGACGAGCGGGCCGGAGGCGATCGAGACCGTCGTGGCCGGCTCGGAACCGGTCACGCGATCCCCAGTCGCGGGCGGCAGCTGAACGACATTGCCAGCCGGCTGCCTTGGGTCGGGCCGTGCTCGATCTCGACGTGGTCGGCGAGCGCCGCGATCAGCGGCAGGCCGAGGCCGGGGCCGGCGAGGTCCGGGCTGGGGCCGATGCCCGCGCCGCGGTCGGAGACGATCAGGTCGAGCCGGTCGCCGTTCGGCCGGATCACGACGTCGATCGGGCCCGGCTCGCCCTCGTGGTACGCGTGGCGCACGACGTTGGTGCATGCCTCGGTGACGGCGAGCCGCATGTCCTCGACGAGATCGGCGGGGAGCTGCAGCGCCTCGGCGAAGGCGCCGAGCACGTGCCGAATCACCGCCACGTTCTCGGGGCGGGCTGGAAGTGTGAGGCGCACGTCGGAACTCATAGACATCGCACGCGTCCCGAAGGGGTCCCGCCGGTGTCGGGTGCGGTGTCCTTCTCGTGCGCTCCCACGGAAAGCGTGGGGAGACTTGTCACTGCCCATAATCGACGTGATCTGCACTACCCCGGCTCCGGAGCGCGGTAACAGGCCAGTTCGGCGCGGTCGCGATACGAACCTCGCCTCGCGGGGCCGGGAGCATGACAGAATCGCGGCCGAGGAGCGAAGGGGGATGGGCGAGCACAAGGACAGCCGCGAGGCGGCCAGCATCGACGGGCGCGGTCTGCGGCCGCCGGCGGCATACGCGATCCGCGACCGCGCACCCGGCGTGATCGCCCTCGAGGGCGAGCTCGACCTCGCCGCGGCGCCCGATCTGCGGACGCGCTTCGACGAGTTCGACGGCCAGACGCTGGTGCTGGACTTCGCGCGCGCGACCTTCATCGACTCGGCGGTGCTCAAGGAGCTCCTGCGCGGGCGCGTCGAGCTGGCGGCGCGCGGGGCGCGGCTCGTGCTGGCGGGCGTGCCGGCACCGGTCCGGCGGCTGCTGGACCTCACGCGCACGTCGGAGCTGTTCGAGGACGCGCCCGACCTCGACTCGGCGCTCAGGCGGCTGAACGGTTGAACTGGGCGGGGCGGCGCGGCTCGGAGGCGGCGCGCTCCGACTGCGTGTTGGCGCCCGCGCACAGCCACTGAAACGTGGCGTGCAGCATGTCGTTGCCCGCCGAGGCGGCGAGCACGGTGGCGACGGTGCGCCCGGTGGCGGGCGCGTGGAGGCGGAGCGCGACGAGCCCGAGCGCGGTCCAGGCGCCCGTGCAGCGCGTGCACGTGAGCAGCTCGCCGACGGCGTAGCGGAGGCGGCGGCCCTTCGGTCGGCGGCTCCCTGCCTGTTCCTCCACGAACGGCTCGCGGATCCAGCTCTCGACCTTCTCGTGGACGATCAGCTTCGAGAGCGCGAACGTCGCCGCCGCGAGCACCGGCACCTCGACGTACCCGACCGGCTCGCGCCCCCGCGCGGTGACGGCGGTGGCGCCGAGCAGCGCGCCGTAGAGCGTCGTGAGCGCGGCGTAGTCGACCGTTTCGGTCGGTGTCTGGGTCACCGGCCGCATCGGGTCAGATCGGCCGCGGGTTCGGGTCGGGAGGCAGCGGGCCTGGCTCAGGTGTGGGCGACGGCGGCTGTGGCGCCGGCTCGGGGCGCGGGATGGTGATCGAACGCATCAGGATGCGCGTACCCGTCGGTTCCGCGCCTTAACGACCGAGGCGCCCCGAATGGGGCGCCTCAGCCTGATGAGGAGGAGGGTTGTTGGCGCGCCGGCCGGAGAGTTGGAGGGCAGTCCCGCGACGCGACATCGGTTTCATTCCCACTGGACGCCTTTAACAAACCGAACGGAGCGTCCAGAACGAGTTGGCGCGTTACCGCTCAGCGCTCGCGATTGGCGAGGCGCTCGGACTCGGGCTGGGGGACCGGGCGGCTGCCCTCGCCCTCGCCGCCGGCGCCGCCCTCGCCGGGGCCGCCGACGCCCGGGCTCGGAGGCTTCTCCTCGCGCGAGGTGCTCTCGGGGTCGTCGACCGTCTCGCCCGACTCGCTCTGCTCGCCGGCGTGCTCCTCGGTGTCGCCGAGCGGCGTCCCCTCGTCCGGGGCGGCGATCGTGCCCTGCCCCTTCCGGGTGGTCGCGCTGCGCACGAAGATGGCGATCCCGGCCGCGACGATCAGCACGACGAGGATGGCTGCGATGACATAACCCATGGCGGTTCGCCTACCCATGACACCCGTGGTGAAACGCGCGGCCCGCTGGGTAGGGCTTGCGGTATGGCTGAAACACTCACTGGCAAGCGCATCGCCTTTCTCGTGGCTCCGGAAGGCACGGAGCAGGTCGAACTGACCGAGCCGTGGAAGGCGGTCGAGAACGAGGGCGGCAAGCCCGAGCTGATCTCCACCGACTCGGGCGAGATCCAGGCCTTCAACCACCTCGACAAGGCGGACACGTTCCCGGTCGACCACACGGTCGCCGACGTGAGCGCCTCCGACTACGACGGCCTGGTCCTGCCCGGCGGCGTCGCGAACCCGGACTTCCTGCGCACCGACGAAGAGGCTGTCGGCTTCGTGCGCGGCTTCTTCGAGCAGGCCAAGCCGGTCGGCGTCATCTGCCACGGCCCGTGGACCCTCGTGGAGGCCGACGTGCTGAAGGGCCGCACGATCACCTCGTGGCCGTCGCTGCAGACCGACATCCGCAACGCCGGGGGCAAGTGGGTCGACGAGGAGGTCGTGGTCGACGAAGGCCTCGTCTCCTCGCGCAATCCCGACGACCTGCCGGCATTCTGCGCCAAGATCGTCGAGGAGTTCTGCGAGGGCGAGCACGAGGGCCAGCGCCAGAGCGCGGGCAGCACCTCTTCGTGAGCAAGCCCGCGGCGATCCTCGATATCGACGGGACGCTCGTCGACACGAACTATCAGCACGCGGTCGCGTGGTACCGGGCGTTCCTGCAGAGCGGCATCGTGCTGCCGCTGTGGCGGATCCACCGCCACATCGGCATGGGAGGCGACCAGCTGGTCGCCTCCCTCGCGGGCGAGGACTTCGACGCCGAGCACGGCGACGACGTGCGCGCGGCGGAGAAGGTCCTCTACATGGCGCTGATCGAGGAGGTCCGCCCGTTCGCGGACGCCCGCGCGCTGCTCGAGCACCTCAAGGCTCAGGGCCACACCGTCGTGCTCGCGTCGTCCGCGAAGCCCGAGGAGGTCGAGCACTATCTCGACCTGCTCGACGCGAGCGACCTGGCCGACGGCTGGACGCATTCGGGCGACGTGGAGCGCACGAAGCCCGAGCCCGACCTGGTGGCCGCCGCGATCGAGAAGGCGGGCGGGGGCGACGCCGTGATGGTCGGCGATTCGACGTGGGACTGCGAGGCGGCCAAGCGCGCCGGGATCGAGACGGTCGCCGTGCTGACCGGCGGCTTCAGCGAAGCCGAACTCCGTGAAGCCGGTGCGACGGCCGTTTTTCCGTCGCTCAGCGAGCTGCTGGCGCACCTCGACGAAACTCCGCTGTCCTAAAGCAGACCGGCTATCGAGTACCGTGCTCTCTACGCGCACAGCGTGGAGCGCTGTGCGGGGATCGCTCTCATGTGCCCAAGTTCGTCCGAGCGGCCGCCGGTGGCCGCAACTGAGGCGGAATCTGCCGGCCCGACGCGCGCGGCGGAGGACCGGCGGCTGCTGATCCGCTACCACCGCCGTGGCGACCAGAGCGCGCGCGAGCAGCTGGTGGAGCGGCTCTTGCCGCTGGCGCGACGGATGGCGCGCCGCTACCGGCGCTCCGACGAGCCGCTCGACGACCTCGTGCAAGTCGCGACGCTCGGGCTGATCAAGGCGATCGACCGCTTCGACCCGGCGCGCGAGACCGCGTTCTCCTCGTACGCGGTGCCGACGATGCTCGGCGAGCTCAAGCGCTACTTCCGCGACAACGGCTGGGCGGTGCACGTGCCGCGCGGGATGCAGGAGCGCGTGATGCAGGTCGATAACGCCGTCAAGGACCTGTCGCGCCGGCTCGGCCGCTCCCCGTCCGTGGCGGAGATCGGCGACCAGCTCGAGCTCTCGCAGGAGCAGGTGCTCGAGGCGATGGAGGCGGCGTCGGCCTACGACGCGGTGTCGCTCGAGTCGTATCGCTTCGGCGACGAGGGCGACGGTGAGACCTACGCCGAGTCGATCGGCGTCGATGACGAGCGCTTCGAGCTGGTCGAGTACAGCGCGACGATCGCGCCGACATTGCAGGCGCTGCCGCCGCGCGACCGGATCGTGCTCCACCTGCGCTTCGTCGAGGACCTTACGCAGGCCGAGATCGCCGAGCGCGTGGGCGTCTCGCAGATGCACGTGTCACGGTTGATCAGGCGCGCGCTCGAGCGCCTGCGCACGGTCGCCGAGCACTCCGGCGGTTGAGTAGCCCGTGAGACCCCTGGGTAGGGCAAGGGCATGAGCCTCATCGACAAGATCACAGGACGCGCGAAGAAGGCCGCCGGCGACCTCGCGGATGACCCGTCGCTGCGCCGCCAGGGCCGCCAGGAGGAGCGCAAGGGCGAGGCGAAGGACGAGCTCGCCGAGGCGCATGAGAAGGCCGACGCCAAGGCCGAAGAGGTCGCGAACCTCGAACGCAAGACGTGAGCGAGCAGGGCACTCAGGGCTACCCCGAGGAGCAGCCGCCCGGAGCCGATCCGGGCGGCGGAGACGCGCCCGAGGAGACCCCGGCGCGCGAGGACGCCGAGCAGGCGCCCGACCACGACGACGGCAAGGCCACGGGGAATCCCAAGACCGACTAGCTTCTCGTCGGTCTGAGCACGCACCCGTACACGCTTCTCGACGTCTTCACCGACCGCCCGCTCGCCGGCAACGGTCTCGCCGTCGTCCATGACGCCGAGGGCGTGAGCGATGACGTCATGCTCGCATTCGCGCGCGAGACGAAGCTGATGGAGACGACGTTCGTGCAGCCGGCGGACGCCGATGGCGCGGACTACCGCAACCGCATCTGGACGGTGGCCGAAGAGGTGCCGTTCGCCGGCCACCCGTCGCTGGGCACCGCCGTGGCGGTCGCGTTGCAGCGCGCGGAGGAGGACGCCGTCTATCACCAGCAGACGCTCGCCGGGATCCAGGAGGTCACCGTCCGCCGTCAGGGCGCGACAGCCCGCGCCTCGGTGCTGCAGGAGCGCGCCGACACCGGCCCGGAGCTCGATCCCGCCGCGGTCATGGCCGCCGTCGGGCTCCGCGCGGAGGATGCCCACGCCGGGCTCGGACCGCAGCGCGTCTCGACCGGCCTGCCCGCGCTGATCGCGCCGGTCGCCGACCGCGCCGCGCTCGCGCGCGCGCAGCCCGACGTGTCTGCTATCGCCGCGCTCGGCCAGGGCATCGTCAACCTCTACCTGTGCTGGCTCGACCCGGACAGCGGCACCGCTCGCGCGCGCTCGTTCCCGAGCCTGGAGGTCGAGAGCGAGGACCCCGCCACCGGCTCGGCCGCCGGCCCGCTGATGCTGTACGCGCACGACCGGCTCGGCCTCGACCGGCTCGAGATCGCCCAGGGCGTCGAGATGGGCCGGCCGAGCCGCCTCATCGCCGAGATCGAGGGCGCCCGCGTGCGCGTCGGCGGCGACGTGGTCGTGCTCGTCACCGGAACGCTGCGCCTGCCCTAGCCCGCGCTGGGCCGGGCGAACTGCGGCATTGAGGGAGGCAGGGTCGGCCGCCCCACTCGGCATCGGGGCGGAAAAGCAACCGTATAGGTAGTAAACCCGCCCGGGGCGGGGAATTCGCCGGTTTCACGGAGCGGGCTACTCCCTGTTGCCCTACCCAGCCGAAGTTCGTATCGCCGCAGGCGCCTAACTCGCCCGCAGGGCGAGCACGGCGACGTCGTCGCGGGCCGACGGCACCGGGTCGACCGTCGTGGCCAGCAGGTGGGTGATGGTCTCCGACGGCGATGCGCCGGCCATGGCGCCCGCGGCGGCGGCGAGCTCCTCAGGTGCCCACACCTGCTCGGGCGCGCCCGCCTCGGTCAGGCCGTCGGTATAGAGCACGAGCGTGTCACCGCCGTGGAGGTCGGCGCCGCGGTCCTGCAGATCGGGGTGGTCGACGAGTCCGAGCAGCGTGCCCGGCACGCCGAGCTCCTCGGTGGTGCCGTCGGTGCGCACGACGAGCGGCAGCGGGTGGCCGCCGCACGCGACCGTCACGCGCGTAGGGGAGCGGCTCAGGTCGAGGTGCGCGCAGGCGATCGTGCAGAACCGCTGGCTGTCGTCGGACTGCTGGACCATCGCGTCGCTCAGCCAGCGCAGGATCGCGCTCGGTGAGCGCCGGCGGACCGCCGCGGCGCGGATCGTGTAACGCGCCAGCGCGGTCACGGCGGCCGCCTCGGCGCCCTTCCCGCAGACGTCGCCGACCACCGCGTACCACTGGTCCTCGGCGGTGCTGAAGACGTCGTAGAAGTCGCCACCCACCTCCAGCCCGGCGGCGGCCGGTCGGTAGGCGGCGGCGAGCTCCAGCGCCGGGATCTCCGGCAACACCGGCGGCAGCAGCGACGACTGGAGCGTGGCCGCGATCGACGCCGCGGTCTCGTACAGCCGCGCGTTCTCAACCGCGGCGGCCGCGCGCAGCGCGAGGTCCTCGGCGATCGCGAGGTCCTGCTCGTCGAACCGCCGGCTCGACTCGGAGGAGACGAACGACACGACGCCGAGCACGCGGTCGCGCAGCCGCATCGGGACCAGCATCGCCGAGCGGATGCCGACCGAGCGCACGACACGCAGGTGCTCCGCGTCGCGGGCGCTCCGTTCGAGCATCTCGTCGGTGATCTCCGGATACAGCTCGGCGATCCCGTGGCGCAGCACGCCGTAGACGCCGGTGTTCGTGCGCGGGTCCGGCGGATAGCGCTCCTGCATCTGCCGGGCGAGCTCGACCCGCTCCGGGTCGATATGGGCGACGGCCACCCGTTCGACGTCGTCGCCGTTGGCCAGATCGACCGCGCACCAGTCGGCGATCTCCGGGACCGCGAGCCGAGCGACCGCCTTGAACGTCTCCTGCAGGTCGAGCGAGCTCGCCAGCACGCGGCTCGCCTCGGCCAGAAAGCGCTGGCCGAGCTCGGCGCGCTTGAGCTCGGTGATGTCCTCGATCACGTTGATCGCGAGCCGCACGTTGCGGTCGGCGTCGAACACCGGCGTTGACTGGATCCGCGACCAGCGGTCGCCGGGCGCGCTGCGGGAGCGATAGCGGACGGTCATCGGCGCCGGGCGCTCGCCGACCAGTGCGCGTCGCCCCGGCAGGTCCTCGTAGGCGAGCGGCGATCCGTCCTCCGCGAGCATCTCGTAGTTCGCGCGGATCGCGCCCGGCCGGGCCGTGAGCATCTCCTCGGCGCTGGAGAGGCCGAGCAGACGCACCGCGGCCTCGTTCGCGTAGACGAGCGTGCCGTCCGGCGCCTGCGCCGTCACCGCGTCGGCGACGCCCTCGAGGATCGCGCCGAGGTCGTCGCGCGTCTCGCGCAGCGACGTGTAGAGCCGCGCGTTCTCGATCGCCAGCGCGCAGCGGTCAGCCAGCTCCTGGGCCCGCGCGAGGTCGGCGTCGCCGTACCGGCGGCCGGACTCGGCGGCGACGAGCGCGATGTCGCCGATCACCGTCTCGCGCACGCGCAGCGGCACGACCATCGAGGAGACCATCCCGACCTGGCGGATGATCCGCAGCTGCTCCGCGTCGGTCGCGGCCGCCTGGAAGAACTCGTCCGTTATCTCCGGGATCAGCTCCGGCTCACCGGTGCGGATCACCTTCGGCGAGCCGACTGGCGAGTCCGGGTCGAGCGGGAAGCGCTTGTCGTACTCGGCCATGAACGCGCGCTTGGCCGGGTCGACGTGCTCCATGACCACGCGCGCGATGCTCCCGTCGCCCTGCAGTAGCTCGACGAAGCACCAGTCCGCGTATTCGGGCACGGCAAGCCGCGCGACGTTCGCGAGCGTCTCGCCGTAGTCCAGCGAATGTCCAGCTGTTTCCGACCCCACGGGTCGAGTCTATGTGAGCCCCTGCAACTACCCGAGCTCGCCGGGCTTGAGCGCCTCGCGCAGACGACGGTCCATCGCCTCGATCAGCGGGTCGGGCTCGACGTCCTCGTCCTCGCTGCGGGCGAAGCGACGGGACGGGCGCAGGACGTCCTGGCCGCGCAGCTCCGCCGCGGTCGGGCGGCGTGAGAACGTCTGGGCGTCCGGTGGGTCGCCGCGCAGCAGCCACGAGCCGTCGGCACGGCGCACGAGCTCCTCGCGCTCGGCGAGCTCGCTCAGCGCCGTCGAGACGGTTGGCCGGCGGGCGCCGACGAGTTGCCCGAGGATCCGGTGCGTGAGTGCCAGCGGCACCACGACGCCGTCGCCGGAGACGCGGCCCCAGCGCTCGGCGAGGTGCCAGAACAGCGCCTTCAGCCGGCGGTCGACGCGCGTGAGCTGCGAGATCGCCTGCGTGGTGGCGAGGCGCAGCGAGCGCTCGCCCATGCGGTCGAACAGCGCGGCGGTGATCTCCGGGTAGCGCGCCGCCTCGGCAGCGAAGCGCCGGTCGAGGACGGCCAGCGTGACCGTCGACAGCACGGACCACACGGCCTGCACGGGCAGCAGCCCGGCTGCGTTGGCGCCCTGCCACGGGCGCACGAGGTCGCCGGGGCCGAGCAGCTCGGCGCTGACGTGGTCGGCGACGACGAGCTCGCGGGCGATCACGCCGTCGAGCACGAGCAGGCCGACGTGGTCGGCACTCGCGCTGGACAGCCGCGACACGTCCCACGGCCCGACCGACAGGCGATGCGTGCGCACCACCAGGTCACGCTCGGCCTCCGCGCGGCGAGCGGGCGCGAGCAGCGCGCCGAGCTCGGGGTCCACTTCGAGGAGACGAACGGTCTCTGACGTCCTTGCCATGCGTGAAGGGGCTCCTGCCACACGACTTCGGCTACCCACCGTGGTTGGATTCCAGACGCTGCCCATGGTCGCCTCCATCAGTCCGGAAATCCGACTTTGTCGATGCGGCGGTGGTAGCGCTCGCCCGCCTTGCCGCCGATCAGCGCGGCCAGCAGCGTGCCGAGCACGACCAGCGCGAGCGCCAAGGCGCCACCTGAGGCGAGCTTGGACTCACCGACCGGCAGGGCCGGGAGGTCGAGGCGCTCGAGCACGTTGTACTCGGCGCCCAGCAGCGCCCCCGCGACCGCCAGGACGACCGTGACGATCAGGCCGATCAGCCATGCCCCGAGGCCCTGGCGGGCGCCGTCGAAGCGCGACATCCGGCCCGCGACGTAGCCGCCGCAGTAATACGCGATCGCCAGCATGGCGAGCAGCACGATCGTGCCGCCGATGCCGATCTCGGTCACGTTGCCAGCGGCGTCCGTACCGGACGTGTCGGTAAGCCCGACAGCGGCGCCCATGGCGGCCACGAGGCCCACCAGCAGCGCCCCGAGGCCGACGGCGACGAGCCAGCCGAAGAACGCGGCGCCCCAGTTGACGCCGCCGAACTCCTCCCGCTGACGGGCCCGCACGGCGCGGATGCTCTCGCGCTCTGTGGTGGCGCGAGTGTCCGCAACGGGCCGGTCGGCGACGGCTGTGCCGCCTCCCGGATCGTCACGCTTGAAGCGCTCGAACATTTGACTTCCCCTCCCGGCCTGGGTCTCTTGATTTCGTGTCCCCGGTCGGCGGGGCAGGTCAAACACCCCAAGTTGCGGTGCGCCCGCGTTTACAGGTTTACCTATCCGGTGACGAAGACACAGAACATGAGCCCAGGGACCCACGATGCGTTGACCGGCGCCCTCGCCGCGCTGATCGACCGCGGGGAGGAGCGCGGCTGCCTCGAACTCAGCGAGGTCGACGAGTTCGCCCAGGCGATGGAGCTCGAGGAGCAGGACCTCAGCGGCCTCTACGAGCAGCTCGACTCGCGCGGGATCACGTTACGCGACGACTGCGGGCGCGAGGCGGCCCCGGCCACGCCGGTTGACGACGCGGCGCTCGCCCATGTCACGACCGACACGCTGCAGCTGTTCCTGAACGAGATCGGCCGTCACCGGCTGCTCACGCCGGACGAGGAGATCGACCTCGCGCGCCGGATCGAGCGAGGCGACCTCGCGGCCAAGGAGCGCATGATCAACGCGAACCTGCGCCTGGTCGTCTCGATCGCCAAGAAGTACCAGGGCTCCGAGCTGACGCTGCTGGACCTGATCCAGGAAGGCATCCTCGGCCTGATCCGGGCCGTCGAGAAGTTCGACTGGCGGCGCGGCTACCGCTTCTCCACCTACGCGACGTGGTGGATCCGCCAGGCCGTCGAGCGCGGGATGGACGCGAAGGCGCGCACGATCAAGCTGCCGATCAACCTCGTGCGCGCGCAGCGCAAGGTCGCTCGCGCGGAGAACGCGCTGTCGGTCAGGCTCGATCGCGCGCCGACCGACGCTGAGGTCGCCGCCGAGGCGCAGATCTCGCTCGCCGACCTGCACGCGCTGCGCGACGCCGCGCGCACCGTGACGTCGCTCGACCGGCCGCTCGGCGAGGAGGACGACGCCTCGTTCGGCGATCTGCTCCCGGCCGACGCGCCCGGGCCCGAGGACGAGGTCCACATCTCGCTGCGGGAGCAGGCGCTGCGCCACGCGCTCGACGAGCTCCCCGAGCGCGAACGCACGGTCGTGGCGCTCCGCTACGGCATCGACGGCGGCGAGCCCACGCCGCTGCGCGAGATCGGCCGCCGCCTCGGGATCACGCCCGAGCGCGTCCGCCAGATCGAGTCCAAGGCGCTCGGCCGGCTCGGCCGCATGCGCGAGCTGGACGCCCTGCGCCAGGCCGCCTGAGCGGAGATCGCCCAGCCAGCCATGGCTGACTGGGCGCCGTAGATCGAGTGCGGGCCGGCCGTCGAGGCCGTGCCGCGCGGGCCTACCGGCCGAAGCTGGAGGCGATGCCCTGCTCGGTGTCGGCGTAGTGCGCGCCGGCCTGCTGGGTGAGCTGGCTGATGCCGGTCAGTGCGTCGTGGATTCCGCGGCTGGAGCGCTGCCATTCTGCCCACAGCTCCTGGAAGCGGGCCTGGGCGACGCCCTGCCATTCGCTCTGCAACGGCGCGACCTGGCTGGCGAGCTGCGACAGGATCGACTCGATGTTGGCGGCGCCCGCGTTCAGCTGGCTACCGGTGGCCTGCAGCTGCTCAGGCGTGACAGCGATGTTCGCCATGTGTGACGTCCTCCCGGTTCGTCCGTTACGAGGCTTGACGGTAGCGACAACACACAGAAACGCAATCCCTACCGGTGCAGCCCATTGACCGCATCCGATCTCGCGGATGGATACCCGGTTCGGGCCGGCCGATCACCCTCCTGCGGGTGCTCCGTGCGACGGCGCCTCCGGATCCCAGCGTCCGTCGATGCCGACCGTGCCGGTGACCGGGTTCGCGTCCGCCGGGTCGTTCTCGCGGGCATAGGCGAACGTCATCCGCACCTCGGTGCCCCGGCCGGCGCTACCGCGCAGCTCGAAGGCGTCCGACAGCGCGGCGATGAGGGGCAGGCCGAGGCCGAGCGCCGGCGGCTCGGAGCGCGCCGGGCGTGGCTGGATGCCGCTGCCGTGATCGCGCACCACGATCGTCAGCCCCTCCTCACCCGCGCGCATCTCGACCTCGAGCATCCCGGTGTCGGAGTCATACGCATGCACCACGACGTTGGTGCAGGCCTCGGTGACCGCCATCTTCATGTCGGCCAGCACCGACGCCTCGAAGTCGAGCGCGTCCGCCATCCCCGCCAGTGCCTGCCGCACCACGCCCACGCCCTCGGGGCGCGCGGGCATCGTCAGCACGACCTCGGGGCGGTCGGTCATTCGCCCGCGCCGTTCGTCCTGGCTGCCGCGATGGCTTCGTCTCTTCGACGCACGACCGGAAGAACGGGCACCAGACCGGTGATGTCGAGGATGCGCTGCACTCCCGGCTCCACGGTGTCGCCGACGCAGACCACGAAGCCCTGATGGGCTTCGAGCGCGCGGCGCCGCGCGTCGAGAAGCGCGCCCAGCACCGACGAGTCGACGAACGTCGCGGCCGTGAGGTCGACGACGATGCCGCCACCGCGGTCAAGCGCCTCGTCGAGGCGCTCGCGCAGCGTGGGTGCGGTGTAGATGTCGTGCTCGCCTTCAACGACGACGACCACGACATCCCCTGCGGTGTCGTCGAGCACGATGGGGTTGGCTTCCATACGGGCATGCAAGATACCCGGATCCCCGGCCGCCTAACTCCCACGGCCGGGTACCCGCATTCCAATGGCCAGGAACCTCGATTCGTATCGCCGAAAGCGTGACTTCTCGGCCACACCGGAGCCTTCCGGCGATGAGGCGCCGTACGCCAAGGAACGCACCGCGAGGTTCGTCGTCCAGGAGCACCACGCCCGCTCGCTGCACTGGGACCTGCGCCTCGAGCACGACGGCGCGCTGGCCTCATGGGCGGTGCCGAAGGGGATCCCGCCCGACCCGCGCAAGAACCATCTCGCCGTCAGGACCGAGGATCACCCGCTCGAGTACCTCGACTTCCACGGCGACATCCCGCAGGGCCAGTACGGGGCCGGGACGATGGCGATCTGGGACCGCGGCACGTACGAGACGCACAAGTGGCGCGACAAGGAGGTGATGGTCACCTTCCACGGCGAGCGCGTCCGCGGCCGCTACGTGCTGTTCCGCACGGACGGCGACAACTGGATGATCCACCGGATGGATCCGCCGCAGGATCCGGACCGCGAGCCGATGCCGGACCGGATCGAGCCGATGCTCGCGCGCACCGCTCACCTGCCCGGTGACGACCGCAAGTGGGCGTACGAGATCAAGTGGGACGGCGTGCGCGGGATCGCCTACGTCGAAGGCGGCCGGATGCGGCTGGAGGCGCGTAGCGGGCGCGACATCACCGGTCGCTACCCGGAGCTGCGCGAGCTCGGCCGCGCGCTGGCGGGCCGCGAGGCGGTGCTCGACGGCGAGGTCGTCGCCTTCGACACCGACGGGCGGCCGAGCTTCCAGAAGCTCCAGGGCCGCATGCACCTGACCTCCGAGCACACCGTGCGACGGCTCGCCCAGAGCGACCCGGTCCACTATGTGATCTTCGACCTGCTGTGGCTCGACGGCCACTCCCTGTGCGCGCTGCCGTACACCGAGCGGCGCGAGAAGCTGCTCGAGCTCGGGCTCGACGGGCCGACCTGGCGGACGCCGGCCAACCACGTCGGCGACGGCGCCGCGATGCTCGAGGCGTCACGCGCGCAGGGGCTGGAGGGCATCATCGCCAAGCGGCTCGACTCCCCGTACGCGCCGGGCCGCCGGTCACCGAACTGGGTGAAGGTCAAGAACGTGCGCCGGACCGACGTGGTGATCGGCGGTTGGCTGCCGGGCGAGGGCAAGCGCGAGGGGCGGTTCGGGGCGCTCGTCGTCGGCTACTACGAAGACGGTGACCTCAAGTACGCCGGGCGTGTCGGCACGGGCTTCGACGAGGCCGAGCTCGAGCGGCTCGGGCGCTCGCTCGCCGACCTCGCGCGCGACCGCAGCCCCTTCGCCGGCCGCCAGCCGCCGCGCGAGACGCATTTCGTCGAGCCGGTGCTGGTGGCCGCGGTTGGGTATGGGGAGTGGACGCAGGCCAACACGCTGCGGCACCCGCGCTATCTGGGCCTGCGCGACGACATCGACCCCGAGACCGTGGAGTTCAACGACGCATGAGACAGCTTGCCGGCACCGACGTGTTCCCCATCGGACTCGGCGAGATGCCGATGTCGCTGTCGAGCCGCCCGCCCGAGGAGCGCTCGATCCGCACCGTCCACGCCGCGCTCGACGCCGGGGTGAACCTGATCGACACGGCCGACGCCTACGCGTGGGACCACACCGACATCGGCCACGGCGAGCGGCTGCTCGCGCAGGCGCTGCGCGGTCGTCGCGACGGCGTGATCGTCGCGACCAAGGGCGGGCACACCCGCAATGGCGAGGCGTGGGAGCTCGACGGCCGGCCGGAGCACATCCGCGCCGCCTGCGAGGCGTCCCTGCGCGCGCTGGAGACCGACCGGATCGACCTCTACCAGTTCCACCGCCCCGACCCGAACGTGCCCTACGAGGAGTCGATCGGCGCGTTCAAGGAGCTGCAGGACGAGGGCAAGGTGCGCTGGGTCGGGATCTCCAACGCCGACGTCGAGCAGATCGAGCTGGCGTGCTCGATCGTCGACGTCGTGTCCGTGCAGAACCAGCTCTCGCTCGACTTCCGCTCCCCGATCGACAAGGGCGAGGTCAAGCTGTGCGAGGAGCGCGGGATCGCCTTCCTTCCCTGGTCGCCGCTCGGCGGGATCAAGAACGCCGCCGACGCGGCCGGCAGCCACGACCCGGTCCGCGACGCCGCCGACGCGCACGCCGTCTCGCCCCAGCAGGTCGCGCTCGCGTGGCTGCTCTCGCTGAGCCCGGTGGTGATCCCGATCCCCGGGGCAAGCCGCCCGGAGTCGATCCAGGATTCGGTGCGCGCGGTCGACCTCGAGCTGACCGACGACGAGCTGGCGGCGATCGGAGCGGCATGAAAGACGTCGTCATCACCCCGTACCGCGACGGCCCGCTGCTCGTGCGCGGACCGGTGCGGATGACCGACCAGGACGGCAACGAGATCCTCGTCGATCGCAAGACGATCGCGCTCTGCCGCTGCGGCAAGTCGCGTCTGCGGCCGTTCTGCGACGGCACGCACAAGCTGGTGCGCTTCCGCGCTCCGAGTGGGCCTGAGAACGGCCGCGGGGAGCCTGGCTAGTCCGCGCGGTCGGTTAGGCTGCCGCGCGTGACGACCCCTCGCCTGCTCGTCGCGCTGCTCGCAGCGGCGGCGCTGACGTTCGCCGCCTGCGGCAGCTCCGACGACGAGCCCAGCAACCAGAAGGCGGCCAGCACGCCTGCCGCGTCGTCGTGCGAGAAGGCCGACCTCGATCTCGTGACCGGCGGCCAGCTCACGGTCGGCACCGACAAGCCGGCGTTCCCGCCCTACTTCGAGAACGACGACCCGACGAACGGCAAGGGCTTCGAGAGCGCGGTCGCGTACGCGATCGCCGACCAGCTCGGGTTCGACAAGAGCGAGGTCAAGTGGAAGGTCGTGCCGTTCAACGCCTCGTTCAAGCCGGGGCCGAAGGACTTCGACTTCGACGTCAACCAGATCTCGATCAACGAGCAGCGCAAGCGGGCGGTCGACTTCTCCGACCCGTACTACACGGCGCCGCAGGGCGTGATCGCGCCCAAGGGCTCGGCGGCGGCCGGCGCCACGAGCCTGAGCGAGCTCGCCGACAAGACGATCGGCGTGCAGATCGGCACGACGAGCCTCGAGGCCGTCACCACGAGCATCAAGCCGAGCAAGCAGCCGAAGGTGTTCGACGACTCCAACGCCGTCGTCACCGCCCTCAAGCAGGGCCAGGTCGACGCCGTGGTGACCGACCTCCCGACCGCCTTCTACATCACCGCGGCGCAGGTGCCGAGCTCGAAGATCGTCGGCCAGTTCTCGGCGCCGGGCGGCGACGAGTGGGGCGCCCTGCTGGAGAAGGACTCGAAGCTGACGGCGTGCGTGAGCAAGGCGATCGCCGCGCTGAAGTCCTCGGGCGACCTCGACAAGATCACGCAGAAGTGGATGGGCCAGTCGGCCGGCGCTCCCGAGCTCCAGTAGCTCGTGGCTGAGGCCGTCGCCAGCCGGCGGGCCGTGCGGGCCGCCGCGCGGCGGCGGCGGGGCCGGCGCGGCGCCGCGATCGCCGCGCTCTCGACGATCGTCGTCATCGGCGGCCTGATCGCGATCATCGTGACCAGCCCGGGCTGGGACGAGGTCAAGCAGACGTTCTTCTCCTGGCCGGACTTCAAGCGCGCGTTCCCCGACGTGCTGAAGGGCTTCTGGCTCGACGTGCGGCTGTTCTGCATCGTCGAGGTGGTGGTGCTCGCGCTCGGCCTGCTCGTCGCGCTCGTGCGCACCACGCGCGCGCCGGCGCTGTTCCCGGTGCGGCTGATCGCCGTCGTGTTCACCGACGTGCTGCGCGGCGTGCCGACGATCCTGCTCGTGTTCCTGATCGGCTTCGGCGTCCCGGCGCTGGGGCTCGCCGGCGTGCCGACCGACCCGCTCGTGCTCGGGGCCGCCGCGCTCGCGCTGTCCTACTCCGCCTATGTCGCCGAGGTGTACCGGGCGGGGATCCGCTCGGTACATCCGAGCCAGCGCGCGGCGGCGCTCGCGCTCGGGCTGACCGAGCTGCAGGCGTTGCGGCACGTGATCCTGCCACAGGCGGTCCGGCGCGTGGTGCCGCCGCTGCTCAACGACTTCGTCGCGCTGCAGAAGGACGTTGCGCTGGTGTCGATCCTCGGGCTGCTGGAAGCGTTCCGAGTCGCGCAGATCGACGCGTCGTACAACTTCAACTACACGCCGCTGCTCGCGGCTGCGTGTCTGTACCTGTGCGTCACGATCCCGCTGGCGCGGGTGGTCGACCGGCTGCAGGAGCGCTCGTGACGGCGGTCCTCGAGGTGCGCGGCGTCACGAAGGCCTACGACGACGTCGAGGTGCTGCGCGGCATCGACCTGTCGGTGCCCGAGCACCACGCCGTGGCGCTGATCGGCGCGTCCGGCTCGGGCAAGTCGACGCTGCTGCGCTGCGTGGACCTGCTCGAGGAGATCGACGACGGCGACGTGTTGCTCGACGGCGACGTGATCACCGACCCGGCGGTCGACCCCGCGGCCGTGCGCCGCCGGCTCGGGATGGTCTTCCAGGCGTTCAATCTCTTCCCGCATATGACCGTGCTCGAGAACGTCGCGCTCGGGCCGGTGCGGGCGCAGCGTGTGTCCGCGTCCGAGGCTCGGGATCGGGGCCGCGAGCTGCTGGCGCGCTTCGGACTCGGCGGCCGGGAGGATGAGCGCCCGGACAACCTCTCGGGCGGCCAGCAGCAGCGGGTGGCGATCGTTCGCGCGCTCGCCACGCAGCCGCGTGCGCTCCTGCTCGACGAGGTGACCAGCGCGCTCGACCCCGAGCTGGTCGGCGAGGTCCTCGGCGTCGTGCGCGACCTCAAGGCCGACGGCATGACGATGATCATCGCCACGCACGAAATGGGCTTCGCGCGCGACGTCGCGGACGAGGTGTGCTTCCTGTACGAGGGCCGGATCCTCGAGCGCGGCGCGCCCGAACGGATCTTCAGCGCGCCGGAGCAGCCGGAGACGCAGCGCTTCCTGCGGCGGCTGCTGGAAGTTCGATAGGCCGGCGCAGGGAGCTGGTGCCCACGCTCCAGGCGTCGAGCAGGTGGCGGGCGAAGCGGCGCTCGAGCTCGTTGAGCGCGGCCGCGCCCCACAGGATGTCGGGCGCCAGCGCCGCGTCCTGGCGGGCGAGCCCGCCGGCGAGGTCGACGGCCGCGACGTTCTCGTGCACCGCGTCGGCGACCACGTGCTCGTCGTAGAACTCGGTCGCGTCCTCGCCGAAGCCGAGCCGGCGCAGGCCGTTCGCGTAGCGGCGGTTGGGGATCGATGACGTCATCTCGAACAGCGCGAGGTGGCCGACGATCGCGCCGCGCAGCCGCCGGTGCAGGCCGAACAGGGACATCAGGTTCACGGCCGCGAGCGTCACGGCCGGGAGGTGGTCCACGTAGGCGCCGTAGCGGGCGTCGAGCCCGAGCGCGTCCATCGAGCGCGCGAACAGCTGCGCGTGGATGCGGTCGGCGTCGCCGCCGCCGTACTCGTCGGCCTGGATCTCCACCATCGCCGCCTTCGGGCCGCCGTGGAGGCGCGGCAGCGCCCACGAGTGCGGGTCGGCCTCCTTGAGCTGGTAGGCCGAGCGGTGGACGACGAACTCCAGGTACTGCTCGATCGTGCCCTCGCGCTCGAGGTGCTTCGACAGCGAAGGGCCTTCGTCGGCGTCCTCGATGGCGCGCAGCGCGAGGTCGATGTCGCCGTTCGGCGCCGGCGCCGCGATGCCGCGCAGCTCGGCCTCGAAGCGCTCCTCGAGCGCGCCGCGCAGCGCGAGCAGCGACGGCTCCCACTCCCACCGGTCGTCGACTCCCGGCAGGCCGCGGTAGTGCAGCTCGTAGCAGAGGTAGAGCGCGAGGTGCAGATCCTCGTCGGACGTCGGTTCCACCACCGGCAGCGGCGCCATGGCGCCGGGGAGCGCGTCCAGCAGCAGCTCGGTGACGGCCCCCCTGGGGTCTGGCAGGGCGATCACGCCCAGGCCCTACCCAACGCCTTCAAACGCCCAAACGGAACGTAAGGGGGGTCTGACCCCTCCGACGCTCCGAGCGAGTAAGGGGGACTGTCCCCCTTACATGGTGGAGCGAGTAAGGGGGACTGTCCCCCTTACGTGGCGAAGGCGTCGGCGAGGGCGGCGACGAGGCCGTGGAGGCCGTGCTCGGACGCGAGCGCGCGCTGGCGGGCGGCGCCGTCGAGCTGTGGTGGCGGAGTGCCGAGCGCGCGGGCGAGGCGGTCCGTGGTCGGCTCGCGCTCGCCGGTGGCGGGGTCGGTCATCACGGCGTCGGCGCCGTGGCGGCAGGCGGCCCACCGGTTGTGGTCGATCCGCCACGAGTCGGCGGTCGGGATCGGCGCGTCGGCGAGGCGGGTCGCCAGCGCGTGGGCGACCGTCGCCACGGCGGCGGTGTCGGCGATCGTGGCCTGCGTGTCGGGCACGCGAATCTCGACGGTGCCGAACGTGGGGTGCAGGCGCAGCTCCCACCACCACTGCCGCGGGTCGTCGAAGGCGCACCAGCGCAGCGCTTCGGCATACGCGTCGAAGCTCTCCAGCGCGGGCGGGACGCCCTGGCGCGGCAGCAGGCCGCTGATCCGCGAGCGGACGGACGCCAGGCCGCTGTCGCGCCCCTCGTAGAACGGCGCGTTGGCGGCCAGCGCGGCGAGGTCGGGCAGGTACGAGCGCAGCGCGTTGTAGGCGGCGAGCGCGCGATCGGCGCCCGGGATGGCGACGTGCACGTGCAGGCCGAACACGAGCTGGCGGTGGGCGACGCTCGCGTACTCGGCGCCGATCGCCTCGTAGCGCGGACCGGAGTTGAGCGGGCCGAGGCCGGCGGCGAACGGGTGCGCGCCCGCGCCGGCGACGCGGAAGCGAGGCGCCACCGCGTCGGCGAGCACGCGGCGCGCGCCGGCGAGCTCGGCGGCGGCGTCCGCCACGGTCGCGTGCGGCACGGTCACGATCTCCAGTTGCGCCGCCGGCATCTCGAGCTTGAAGCGCGGGTCGCCGAGCGCTTCGACCACGGCGCGGGCGTGCGGCGCGAGGTCGAGCGTCTCGCCGTCGAGCAGCATCAGCTCCTCCTCGAGCCCGACCGTGACGTCGGTGTGCCGGTCGAAGGCCGCGCGCAGCTCGGTCGCGGTGGGCAGCGAATCCGGCACGGCCGCGGAGGGTAGGGGGCGGGCGTGCGGCTCGTGACCCCACCCGGCGTCTTCCGTCCGATCAGCGACACCTGGCTGCTCGCCGACGCGCTCGACCGCGAAACGCTGCCGCCCGGCGCCCGCGTGCTCGACCTGTGCTCCGGGAGCGGCGCGCTGGCGGTGCGCGCCGCGCTGGGCGACCCGCGGCGCGCCGTGACGGCCGTTGACGTCTCCCGCCGCGCCGTGCTGACGATCCGGCTCAACGCGGCGCTCAACGGCGTGCGCGTGCGGGCGCGCCGCGGCGACCTGCTCGCCGCCGTCGCCGGCGAGCGGTTCGACGCGATCGTCTCCAACCCTCCCTACGTGCCGGCGGCGACCGACGAGCTCCCCGCCCGCGGGCCGGCGCGCGCCTGGGATGCCGGCCGCGACGGCCGGGCGCTGCTCGACCGCATCTGCGCCGCCGCCCCCGGCCACCTGCGGCCCGGCGGGATCCTGCTCGTCGTGCACTCGTCGCTGCTCGGGGCCGAGGCGACGGAGAAGGCGCTGCGGGCGGGCGGTCTGGAGGTCGACGTGGCGGCGCGCGACCGCGGCCCGCTGGGCCCGCTGATGCGCGAACGGCGCGCCGCGGGTCTGGTCGCGCCCGTCGACGAGGAGGACGTCCTGGTGGTCCGCGGGCGCAAGGCGGCATCCACGCGTTGCCGGTCCACGCCGCTGAACGTCACAATGTGAGTCATGGCTCGATCGATCTGGAGCGGCGCGATCTCCTTCGGACTGGTGAACGTGCCCGTGAAGCTCTATTCCGCGGTGTCTCGCAAGACCGTCCGGTTCAACCAGCTGAACGCCGAGACCGGCAACCGGATCGCGCAGAGGCGCGTGGATCCGGAGACCGGTGAGGAAGTGCCGTTCGAGCAGATCGTCAAGGGCTTCGAGCTGACCAAGGACCGCTACGTGGTCATCACGCCGGACGAGCTCGACGCGCTCGACCCCGAGCGCACGCGCACGGTCGACATCGAGGACTTCGTCGACCTCGCCGAGATCGACCCGATCTACTACGACCACCCGTACTACCTCGTGCCGGACAAGGGCGCGGCGAAGGCGTACGGGCTGCTGCTGAACGCGATGGAGGCGTCCGGCAAGGTCGCGATCGCGCGCGTCGTGCTGCGCTCCAAGGAGCAGCTGGTCGCGATCCGCCCGGCCGGCGAGCTGCTGATGATGGAGACGATGATCTTCCACGACGAGGTCGTGCCGCACGACGACATCGACGACCTGCCGGACTCCAAGGACCTCAAGGCCTCCGACCGCGAGCTCAAGATGGCGCAGCAGCTGATCGAGTCGCTGTCGAGCGAGTTCGAGCCCGAGCGCTACCACGACGAGTACCGCGAGAAGGTGCTCGAGCTGATCGAAATGAAGGCGTCGGGTCAGGAGATCGCCGTTCAGCCTGAGGCGCCCGCGCCCGCCAAGGTCCCGGACCTCATGGCCGCGCTCGAGGCGAGCCTCGCCGCGGTCAAGTCCGACGACGACGGCGACGACGGCGCGGCGAAGAAGAAGTCCTCCAAGAAGGCCCCGGCGCGCGAGAAGGCCGGCGCCAAGTCCTAGATCCCCCCAGACCTCTCCGGGCATGAGAGGATTCGGACATGGCCCCAACTAATGCCCCGCGCTTCACGTTCGGTCTGTGGACCGTCGGCAATCCCGGACGCGACCCGTTCGGCGGTCCCACGCGCGAGCCGCTGGATCCCGTCGACTCGGTGAAGAAGCTCGGGGAGCTGGGCGCCTGGGGCGTGAGCCTGCACGACGAGGACCTGATCCCGTGGGGGACGCCGACCGACGAGCGCGACAGGATCGTCGCCCGCTTCAAGGCCGCGCTTGACGAGGCGGGGATGGGCGTCGGGATGGGCACGACGAACCTGTTCGGCCACCCGGCGTTCAAGGATGGCGCGTTCACGTCCAACGACCGCAAGGTGCGGCGCGCGGCGATCGGCAAGGCGATGCGCGCTATCGACCTCGCGGCCGAGCTGAACGCCGAGGTGTTCGTGTTCTGGGGCGGCCGCGAGGGGACGGAGGTCGGCGCCGCCAAGGATCCGCGCGACGCGCTCGAGCGCTATCGCGAGGCGGTCAATGTGCTCGCCGACTACTCCGAGAGCAACGGCTACGGGCTGCGCTTCGCGATCGAGCCGAAGCCGAACGAGCCGCGCGGCGACATCTTCCTGCCGACGGTCGGGCACGCCCTGCACTTCATCTCGACGCTCGACCGCCCCGAGCTCGTCGGCCTCAACCCGGAGGTCGCGCACGAGACGATGGCGGGGCTCTCGTTCCACCACGCCGTCGGCCAGGCGCTGTGGGCCGGCAAGCTCTTCCACATCGACCTCAATGGGCAGCGGATCGGGCGCTACGACCAGGACTTCCGCTTCGGCGCCGAGGACCTCAAGGAGACGTTCCTGCTCGTGCGGCTGCTCGAGCGCGCCGGCTACGACGGGCCGCGGCACTTCGACGCGCACGCCTATCGCAACGAGAACCCCGAAGGCGTGTGGGACTTCGCCGCCGGCTGCATGCGCACGTACACCGCGCTCGCCGAGCGGGCGCGCGCGTTCGACGAGTTGCCCGCGGTGAAGGAGGCACTGGCAGCCGCGAGCGCCCCCGACCTCGCGCTCTCCTCGGTCGATGGCGACGACGCCGACACCCTCAAGGGCGAGGCCGACTCACTCGACGCGCTGGCCGAGCGCGGCTACTACAACGAGCGGCTCGACCAGCTCGTGGTCGAGGTGCTGCTCGGCCTCCATACCTAGTGTCCCGAGTCGGAAGTTCGCGGGCAGCTACCGGGCGCCTCGCCGCGCCAGCCACGACGATGCATCCCGCTATCTGCGCACGGACTTACGACTCGCGACGCTAGGCCGCACGGTCGAGCTCGAACCAGACGAGCGTGCGGTCCTCGGAGTCGACGCCCCAGCGGTCGGCGAGCTCGGCGACCAGGTAGAGACCCCAGCCGGACGGGCGGGCGGGGTCGGGGCTGGGGGCGCGGGGGATGAAGCCGCCGCCGGGGTCGTGGACCTCGACGCGGAGCATGCTGTCGGCGAGATCGATCACCAGCAGGATCACGTCGCCGTCGTCGAGGTTGGCGTGCCGCACGGCGTTGGTCACCAGCTCGGAGACGAGCAGGCGGACATCACGGGCGCGGCCGCCGGGCAGCGCGTCGGCGAGGTCGCCCAGCGCGTGGCGGGCTTCGGCCGCCGCCTCGGGCGTGACGGCGAGCTGGCGCTCGACCCTCACCGGACCTCCTCCGGGCCGGAGATGAAGTCGAGCCGGTCGCTCATGCGCGTGATCTCGAACACGCGGTGCACCGTCTCGCTGCCGCGTACCAGGGCGAACCGCCGCCCTGCCTCGCGGGCGCGCATGTCCGCGAGCACGACGAGCCGGAGCCCGCTCGAGTCCATGAACTCGAGGCCGCGCATGTCGAGCACGACGGTGCCCAGCTCGGGCTCGGCGGCGAGGCGCTCGATCTCGGCCTCGAGTACCGCGGCGCCCGAGAGGTCGAGCTCGCCCGTCGCGACGATCACTGCGACGCTGCCGTTCCGGGTCGTCTCGAACTCAAGGCTGGGCATCGCGGGCGCAAGCTTAAAGGTCTGGCCTAAGGGAAGACTCCCTCGGTGAGCCGACTACGCCGTTCCGACTGCTCCGGGCCCGGGATCACGCGCCGCCGCCGCGGCAAGGGATTCGAGTATCTCGACGAGGACGGGACCCGGATCGACGAGGCCGAAGTGCTCGAGCGGATCCGCGAGCTGGGGATCCCGCCGGCCTGGAAGGACGTGTGGGTCTGCCCCTATCCGCTGGGGCATCTCCAGGCGACCGGGATCGACGCCGCCGGCCGCAAGCAGTACCTCTACCACCCGCGCTGGCGCGTCCGGCGTGACGCCGAGAAGTTCGACGACATGGCGCACTTCGCCCGTGCGCTGCCGAAGCTGCGCGAGCAGGTCGAGCACGACCTCGAGGGCGACGGGCTGGACCGGGTGCGGGTGATGGCGTGCGCGATCCGGCTGCTCGACCGCGGGTTCTTCCGCATCGGCTCGGAGGAGTACACGGTCCAGAACGCCTCGTACGGGCTGGCCACGATGCGCAAGCGGCACGTCACGCTCTCGGGCGACGGCGAGATGGTCTTCGACTACCCGGCCAAGAGCGGGCAGCGGCGGATCCAGGCGGTGGTCGACCCCAAGGCGAGCGCGATCGTCGCCGCGCTCAAGCGCCGCCGCGGCGGCGGCGAGGAGCTGCTCGCGTTCAAGGAGGGCCGCCGCTGGCGCGACGTCCGCTCCGAGGACATCAACGCGTACATCAAGCAGGCGACGTCCGAGGAGTTCTCGGCCAAGGACTTCCGGACCTGGAACGCGACCGTGCTCGCCGCGGTCGCTCTCTCGGTGTCAGGCGAGGTCGCCGGCACGAAAACCGGGCGCGAGCGCGCCATCGTGCGTGCGGTCAAGGAGGTCGCGCACTACCTCGGCAACACGCCGGCGGTCTGCCGCGCCTCCTACATCGACCCGCGCGTGTTCGACGCCTACCGCGCCGGCCTGGTGATCGGGCGACCGCTGCAGGAGGCGGTCGACGGCGAGAACGGCCAGCTGCCGATCCATCACCGCGCGCTCGAGGAGGCGGTGCTCGACCTCATCAACGAGCGCGAGCGCTCGCGCGCTATCGAACGAGTCGCTGCCTAGGACCGGTCCTAGGCTCGTCCGGCTGCGGCTGCGGCGGGTCGTCCGGCGGCGGGGCGTCGGGCGGCTCGGCGGGCGTGGCGGGCACTTCGCGGTCGGGTGTCGGGGCGGCGGGCGTGACCGGCACGTCGGGCACGACGGGCTGATCGGGAGTCGCCGGCGTGGTCGGGACTTCCAGGCGCATGAGAGCTACTCCTTCGTGCCGTACGCGTACAGGCGCTCGAGCGAGGACCGGATGATGCGCGAGACGTGCATCTGCGAGCAGCCGACGCGCTCGGCGATCTCCGACTGCAGCAGGTCGTCCTGGAAGCGCAGTCGGAGGATCTCGCGCGCCCGCTCGTCGAGAATCCCGGTCAAGCGCTCGATCGTGATGCCGGCCTCGACGCGGTCGAACTCCTGGTCGGGCGAGCCGAGCAGCTCGCCGGCGCTGGCCGAGTCGCCCTCCTCCTCGTGTACGGGGGCGTCGAGCGAGCGCACCGAGCGGCCCTCTGTGGCCTGGACCGCCTCGACGATCTCCTCGGGTGCGCGATCGAGTCGCTCGGCGAGGTCGGCGACGGTGGGGGAGCGGCCGAGCTCGGCCCACAGCGCCTCGCGCGCCTCTTCGACCGACAGGCACAGCTCCTGCACGTCGCGCGCCGGCCGCACGTCCCACGTCGCATCGCGGAAGTACCGGCGCAGCTCGCCGAGGATGGTCGGCACCGCATAGCTCGAAAACGCGAGCCCGCGCTCGGGATCCCAGCGGTCGACCGCCTTCACGAGGCCGACGGACGCGACCTGGACGAGGTCGTCGAGCGGCTCGGACGCGCGGCGGTAGCGCAGCGCGAGGCTGCGCGCGAGCGGCATGTACCGCTCGATCAGCTCTTCGCGCGCGCGGGGATCTCCGCCCTGCGTGCGGCGCATGAGCTGCTGGTCGTCACGCTGGCGCCGGGCACGGTCGTGCTTGGTGGTCCGACCCGCCGGCGCGGCGCGCGGTGGCGCGAGGGCGCTGTTCCGCATCGCCGCAAGCCTTACCCCGATGGGAAGCGCTGCCGGGCATCCAACTGTCCGATTGCGAACGTTGAACGTGGCCGGCGCGCCGCGGCGCGCTTCGTGCGCCCAGCGTGGACGCCGGCCAGCGTGGCGTCGAGGTGCCTGTGCAGCGCGAGCGTCGCCGCCAGGAGGGCGCAGCTGTCCTCCTGGGCCCGGGCGCCGCGCTCGACCGTGGCAACCAGGCGCCGGTGGAGGGAATCGCTGGCGCCCTCACGCTCCATTGCCCCAACGATGCCCACCGCGCGCCTGTTGCGAGCGCCGAGCGTCAGCCCAAGAACCGCTACTGCGGTCAGATCGCAGGGTGGCTCCGCTGGCGGGAGGTGCCGAACGGCACACCTCCCGCCTTACGGGAGAGACCCGAGAGGGCGGCTCGGAAGGGCTTCGCCACGACGTGCCGCGCAGCGCCGCGGCGGTCGAGTTCGGCAGTTCCCGTTCTGGCCGCTCGGTCGGTGCGCCGTCAGTTCTAGCCGCTCGCGGCGCAGCCAGACCAGTGACCTATCGCGCATCTGACCGTAGTGGCACCCGGTCCGCGGGGACGGATAAAATGCGCCGGCCCGTAAGGGGGGAAAGTCCGTGACCGAGACCGACGTACCGTTTCAGCCACCAGAGTCCTTCCGCTGCGAGTCGCGCCAGGACGCCGACCGCTGGTGGCTGCAGCCTGCCGGTGAACTCGATCTCGACACGGCGCCGCTGCTCGAGCAGGAGCTCGCGACCGCGCTCGAGGCCGGCGCACGTTCGCTCGTGCTCGACATGCGGGCGCTGACGTTCATGGACTCCACCGGCTTGCGGCTGGTGATCCGCTGGGACACCGCCGCCAAGCATGACGGCTTCGACTTCGCGATCGTGCGCGGTACGGACATCGTGCAGCGGGTGTTCCGCCTCACCGGGATGGACGAGCACCTCCCGGTGGTGGACCCGCCCGACGGAGCCTGATCGCACACCCGCGCCCACGGCCGCATCGGCGTAGGCTCCGATTGTGGAAAGCAGAGCGCCCGACGGGGCCGGTGAGATCGTGCGCGTCGTCGGAATCGGCGCCTCCGCCGGCGGTGTCGACGCGCTGATCCGCGTGGTCCGGCAGCTCCCGCCGGACTTCGGGGCAGCCATCTGCATCGTGCTCCACGTGCCGTCGTCCGGTCGTAGCCTGCTGGCTCCGATCCTCGGTCGGCACACGGATCTCGAGGTCGTCGAGGCGCAGGACGCCCAGCGTCTGCAGCCGGGCTGTGTGTACGTGGCGCCCAACGATCGCCATCTGATGCTCTCCGACGGGCAACTCCGGCTCGACCGCGGCCCGAAGGAGAACGGGGTGCGCCCGGCGGTCGACGTGCTGCTGCGCACCTTGGCGGCCGCCTATGGGCCGCGGGCGATCGCCGTGATCCTCTCCGGCGCGCTCGGGGATGGCACCGCCGGTGCGGTCGCCGTTCGCGAGGCGGGCGGCGTCGTCGTGATCCAGGATCCCGAGGACGCCACCGTGGCCAGCATGCCCGAGAGCGCCCTGCGCGCGCTCGGGGACCCCGATGCGGTTCTGGACGCGGCACGGATCGGGACCGAGCTCGCGCGCTTGGTCGCGCCGGTGGCCATCGGCGAAGATGTCACCGGCATGGAGGTCCGGAACCCGCTCGCGGAATCGGAGGAGCGCCCGCAGGGCCCGGCCAGTGCGTTCACCTGCCCGGAGTGCAACGGCGCATTGTGGGAGGTCGAGCAGGGCCAGGTCATCCGCTACACGTGCCGCGTCGGGCACAGCTACTCCGAGGACGCGATGGTGATCGAGCAGGGGAGCGCGGTCGAGGCGGCGCTGTGGTCGGCCCTCGAGGCGCTCGAGGAGCGTGCCGACTTCCTGCGGCGGCTCGCCGCGCGCCACGCCGACCACCGTCCGCGGTTGCACGACCGCTTCATGGGCGCCGCCGACGACGCGCTCGCCCGTGCCGACCTGATTCGCCGGGCGCTCGGCACGAGCGGCGATCGCCCGCACGCGCTCGATCCGCATGCCGGGGTGGTCGAGTGAGCGATTCGGCGTTCGAGGCGCTGCTCGACTTCCTCAAGCGCTCGCGTGGCTTCGACTTCACGGGCTACAAGCGCGCGACTCTCGAGCGCCGTGTGCAGCGGCGCATGGCCGCGATCCGCTGCGAGGGCTACGGCGACTACCTCGACTACCTCGAGGTTCACCCCGAGGAGTACGAGGAGCTCTTCGACACGGTGCTGATCAACGTCACGGAGTTCTTCCGCGATCCGCCGGCGTGGGAGCACCTGCGCGAGGAAGTCCTCCCCGAGCTGCTGGCCGAGAAGGAGGACGGCGAGCAGATCCGCGTGTGGAGCGCGGGGTGCGCGTCGGGCCAGGAGGCGTACACGGCGGCGATCGTGCTGGCGGAGGTGCTCGGGGTCGATGCCTACCGCGAACGGGTGAAGATCTACGCCACCGACATCGACGAGGATGCGCTGAACACCGCGCGCCACGCCGTCTACACGCAGAAGCAGCTCGAGAGCGTCCCTGAGGACCTCAGAACCCAGTACTTCGAGCCTGTCGACCAGAACATGGCCTTCCGCACAGACCTGCGGCGGACCGTGATCTTCGGCCGCAACAACCTCGTGTCCGACGCTCCGATCTCGCGCCTGGACCTGCTGATCTGCCGCAACACGTTGATGTACTTCACGGCTGAGGCGCAGGGCCGGATCCTCCGCCACTTCCACTTCGCCCTGCGCGACCACGGCGTGCTCATGCTGGGCAAGTCGGAGATGATGATCTCGCACCGCGATGTCTTCGGTGCCGCGGACATCAACCGCCGGATCTTCCGCAAGCTCGGGCGTACGGCCTCGATGCAGGCGCGGGTCGCCGGGTTCGCCGAGGGCGCCGACGCGATCGAGCTGCCGCTCTCCGAAGATGAGCGTGCCAGCCGCGACTCGGCGCTCGAGATCGGGCCGAACCCACACGTCATCGTCTCGCGCGCGGGCATCCTCACGTTCGCGAACCTCCCGGCCCGTGCGCTGTTCGGCATCGGCCGCGAGGCGCTCGGCCGCCCGTTCCAGGACGTCGAGCTCTCCTACCAGCCGATCGAGCTGCGCGGACCCGTCGAAGAGGCGATGCGCGACCGGCGCCGCGTGTCGATCGGCGAGGTGGGCTACCAGCCGAAGAAGGGCGAGGAGCGCACGCTCGACATCACCGTCGTGCCCCTACTGCCTGACGGGGGAGATGCGCACGCGGTGAGCATCGTCTTCGAGGACGTCAGCCGCTACGCACGGATGCAACAGGAGCTCGAGGGCAACCGGCGCGATCTCGAGCTCGCGTACGAGGAGCTGCAGTCGACGATCGATGAGCTCGAGACGACCAATGAGGAGCTCCAGTCGGCGAACGAGGAGCTGCAGACCACCAACGAGGAGATCCAGTCGACCAACGAGGAGCTCGAGACCATGAACGAAGAGCTCCAGTCGACCAACGAGGAGCTCGAGACGATCAACGACGAGCTGCGCGACCGCACGTCCGAGCTCAACCGCGTCAACGAGTTTCTCGAGGCGATCCTCACGTCGCTGAGCATCGGCGTTGCGGTGGTCGACCGCCAGCAGCGCGTGCAGGTCTGGAACGACCGGGCCGAGGACCTGTGGGGTCTGCGCCACGACGAGGCGGTCGACCACCATCTGCTCTCGCTCGACATCGGGCTGCCGACCGAGCAGCTCGCCGGGCCGCTGCGGTCGGTGCTGGGAGCCGCGAGCGATCGCGAGGAGTCGGTCGTCGAGGCGGTCAACCGCCGCGGGCGCGCCATCGCGTGCACCACGACGATCCTCCCGCTCGTGTCACCGAACTCGGATGCCGATTCCGTACGCGGAGCGATCATCCTGATGCAGGATGCGCCGCCGAGCGACGGCGACGGCGACGGCGACGGCGACGGGAGCCATGCCTGACATCCCGGACGACCCCGCCGAGCTCGAGCGGGCGGGCATCGAGCGGGCCCGGCTGGCCGGCGAGCGCGCGGCGTCGGCAGCCGAGCGCGCGGCGCGCGCGCGCGCCGAGGCAGAGGCGGCGCAGAGCGAGGAGGCGCGCGCGAGGCACCAGCGCGAGGCGCTCACCCACGAACGCGCCGCCGAGGCGCACCGCCAGGCGCAGGTGCTCCAGGAAGAGCACGCCGAGCACGCGCGCCGCATGGCGGCTGAGCGGCGCGAGATCTAGGCGCCGGTGGCCGTGGCGCCGTTGCGGTGCCCCATGCGGGTCTCGCGGCAGCGGGCACGCAGCAGGCTGGAGTCCTCGGCGAGGCGGAGCGACTGCTCTAGCGACGCCTGCATCTGGGCGACGTGCGTCTCGGCCTGCTCGCGCAGCCGAGCCAGGACCGCCTTCATCCCGACGACGTTGACGGCGACGGGCTCCGGTAGGGGCTCGCCGGGCGCGGCCGTCGTGAGCACCGCAGCCGGCGGGCTCACGGCGTGGGGAGCGTCGATCGGCAGCAGGCGGCGGCGCATCGGGACCACGCGCTCGACCGCCGGCATCGGCAGCCCGACCGGCGCGCCCGTGAGCAGCCAGGTGCCGTCGTCGCGGCGCCGCACCTCGCCCTCCTTGACGAGCTCGCTGAGCGCAGTCGAGACGGTGGGCCGGCGCGCGCCGACGAGCTGGCCGAGCATCCGGTGCGACAGCGTCATCGGCACCGCGACGCCGTCGGGTGTCATGCGCCCCCAGCGCTCGGCGAGGTGCCAGAGCAGTGCGAGCAGGCGGCGGTCGACGCGGTTGAGTTGCGAGATGGCCTGCGTGACCGCAAGGCGCAGAGCCCGCTCGTTGAGGCGGTCGATGATCGCGGCGTTCACTTCCGGGAACGCGGCCAGCTGGGCGGCGAAGCGCCGGTCGAGCAGCGCGATGCGGCAACGCGTGAAGACGTTCCAGCGCACCGAGTACTGGAGCAGCTGCGCGCTGTCGGCGATCTGCCACGGACGGATCACGTCACCTGGGCCAAGCAGCTCCGTGCTGATCGTGTCCGAGACCAGCACCTCGCGGGCGAGCACGCCGTCGAGCACGAGGAGGCCGAGGTGCTCGCGGCTCGTGCCGGACAACTTCTCGATCTCCCAGGGACCGGCGTCGAGCACGTGTACCGCCACGCGCAGATCGTGGCGCGCCTGCGCGAGCCGGTCTTCGTGCACGAGCAGCCCGAGGTCAGGGTCCAGTTCGAGCAGCGATGTGATCTGCGCGTCTGTCACCACGCTCTTTCTGAGCACAGTCAGTATGCCGACTGCGAATATATTCCCACGCTACGGTCAGATGGGTGACGGGAATGCTGCCCACTGTGGAGATGTTCTCCAGAGACGCGGACATATCGGGCGGGCCCGGAGCGGCGGGAAGGGCACGCCGCGTGGTCGAGGCCGAGCTGGCGGGGCGGCTGCCGCAGCAGGTCGTCGAGGACGTGACGCTCCTCGTCACCGAGTTGGTCGCTAACGGGGTCCGGCACGGTGGCGCGGACGACGACTCGTTCCTCCATCTGATGCTCGAGGGCCAGCGGCGCGGCCTGCACGTCGAGGTCTCCAACGACACGGACTCGCACGGCACGCCGGCGCTGCGGGCGGCGGACATGAGCGGCGGTGGCGGCATCGGCCTGAATCTCGTCGACACGCTCGCGACCCGCTGGGGCGTGCGGACCGGCCTCAGCACAGCCGTCTGGTTCGAGCTCGACTGCTAGTAGCCTCGAGCGCGTGGCGGTCGCCAAGCGCCAGGAGATCGAGGTCGACGGCCGCACGCTGTCGCTGTCGAACCTCGACAAGGTGCTCTATCCCGCCGCGGGGTTCACCAAGGGCCACGTCATCGAGTACTACACCCGCGTGTCACCGGCGCTCCTCCCGCACCTGCGCGGGCGGCCGCTGACGCTCAAGCGCTACCCCAACGGCGTCGACGCGCCGCACTTCTACGAGAAGCAGTGCCCGTCCCACGC
The DNA here is from genome assembly GCA_963803335.1 of uncultured Solirubrobacteraceae bacterium. Classification (GTDB taxonomy): domain Bacteria; phylum Actinomycetota; class Thermoleophilia; order Solirubrobacterales; family Solirubrobacteraceae; genus DASSUW01. Next base: position 140,140 of record CAWDME010000005.1, read on the forward strand.
GCCCGACTGGGTGCAGACCTCGCTGATCGGCGACATCAACTTCTGCCTCTGCGAGGACCTGCCGACGCTCGTGTGGCTCGCCAACCTCGCCGACCTCGAGCTCCATACGTCGCTCGCCCGCGCCGCTGCCTACACCAGCCCGACGGTGATCGCGTTCGACCTCGACCCGGGCCCGCCGGCCACGATCGTGGAGTGCGCCGAAGTGGCGCTCGAGCTGCGGATGATCTTCGAGCACCTGCGGATGGAGGCGTTCCCGAAGACCTCGGGGTCGAAGGGCATGCAGGTCTATGTGCCGCTCAACACGCCGAGCGCGTACGACGTGACGCGCCCGTTCGCCCGCGGCCTCGCCGAGCTGCTCGAGCGGCGGCGGCCCGACCTCGTGGTGTCCGAGATGAAGAAGTCCGTGCGCGGCGGCAAGGTGTTCGTCGACTGGAGCCAGAACGCCTCGTTCAAGACGACGGTCAACGTCTACTCGCTGCGGGCGATGGCGCAGCCGACGGTCTCGACCCCGCTGCGCTGGGAGGAGGTCGAGGCGGTGACCGAGTCGCGCGATCCCGACGACCTCGTCTTCACCTCGGCTGACGTCCTGGACCGGGTCGCCGAGCACGGCGACCTGTTCGCCGGGGTCGTCGAATTGCGGCAGACACTGCCCGAGTCGCTATAACGGCGCCATGGACCTCGAAGAGCGCACGCTCGAAGACACGCTCGAGAAGACCTGCGCGGTGTGCGGAGCCCAGCTGACCGAGCCGGAGATCGAGGCCGCCCGCGAGGCGGGCGGCCCCTTCCTGTGCAGTGTCCACGCCGCCGAGGAGCTTCCGGCGGACGATCTCGTCAGCGACGAATCGGACTGACCGCCCGCACGGCGGCGGCGATCGCCTCCGCGTCGATCCCGGCTGCGTGGAGCAGCTCCTCGGGCGTGCCCGATCCCGGCATCTCGCGCACGGCGAGCTTGGTGACCGGCGGGCGGTCGTCCGCGTCGGCCAGCGCCTCGAGCACCGCGTCGCCCAGCCCGCCCTCGGGCCAGTGGTCCTCGACGGTGATCAGCGCGCCGCACTCGCGCGCGGCGGCGCGCACCGCTTCGACATCGATCGGCTTGATCGAGTAGCAGTCGAGCACCCGGACGCCGATGCCCTCGTCGGCGAGCGCCTCGGCGGCGCGCACGGCCTCGTCGACCGTGATGCCGCACGCCACGACCGCCAGGTCGTCGCCCTCGTGGGCGACGCGGCTACCGCCGATCCGGACGTTCTCGTCGGGCGCCGTGCGCACCGGCGTCTTGCCGCGCAGCGTGCGCATGAACGAGATGCCCTCGGTGTCGGCCATCGCCGCCACCAGCTTCGCCGTCTGGTTGCCGTCGCTCGGGTGCAGGACGGTCGAGCCGTGGATCGCGCGCAGCGAGGCGATGTCCTCGAGCGCCATCTGCGACGGGCCGTCCTCGCCGATCGAGACGCCGGCGTGCGAGCCGGCCAGGCGGATGTTCGCGCGGGAGATCGCCGCCATCCGGACGAAGTCGTACGCCCGGCTGAGAAATGCCGCGAACGTCGACGCGAACGGCACCCAGCCGCGCACCTGGAAGCCCACCGCCGCGGCCACGAGCTGCTGCTCGGCGATGAACATCTCGAAGTAGCGGTCCTGGTGCGCCTCGCGGAAGTCCTCCGAGTGCGTCGAGTTGGAGACCTCGCCGTCGAGCGCGACGACGTCGCCGCGCATCGAGCCGAGCGCGGCCAGCGCCTCGCCGTACGCCTTGCGGGTGGCGACCTCGTCGCCGAGGTCGTAGCGCGGCAGCTCTCCGCCGGGGGCGTCGAACTGGTGCTTGGTGCCGCCCGCCGCCGGCGCCAGCTCCACGTTCAGGTCGCGCTCGCCGCCGAGCTCGGCGATCGCCTCGTCGGGTTCGTCGAGCGGCTTGCCGTGCTTGCCGGGCAGGTCCTCGACCGCCTTGACGCCCTTGCCCTTCTTCGTGCGCGCGACGATCGCGGTCGGGCGCCCGGGTGTGGACTCCGCTTCGGCGTAGGCCGCCTCGATCGCGTCGACGTCGTGGCCGTCGATCGCGATCGCGTGCCAGCCGAACGCCTCGAGCCGCTGCACGTAGCCGTCGAGGTCCCAGCCGAGCATCGTCTCGCGGGTCTGGCCGAGCCGGTTGACGTCGATGATCGCGACGAGGTTGTCCAGGCCCTCCCAGCCGGCGTGCTGGATCGATTCCCACATCGACCCCTCCGCCATCTCAGAGTCGCCGCACAGGCACCAGACGCGGTACGGCATCCGGTCGAGCCGCTTGGCCGCGAGCGCGATGCCGGTCGCGATCGGCAGGCCCTGGCCGAGCGAGCCGGTGGCGACGTCGGTCGGCGGGATCCGCGGCGTCGGGTGGCCTTCCAGGCGCGAGCCGAGCTTGCGGAAGGTCAGCAGCTCGGCGTCGTCGATCCTCCCGGTCGCCTTGAGCATCGCGTAGTAGAGCGGCGACGCGTGGCCCTTGGAGAAGATGACGTGGTCGTCCTGGCGCTGGTGGCCGTCGATGAGCACGGCGATCAGGTCGGCGGCCGACATCGACGAGGTGGGGTGGCCCGAGCCGGCGGCGGCGCTGGCGCGGACCGAGTCCACGCGCAGCTGCTGCCCCAGCTCGCGCCGGAAGTCGGTCCGCTCGGCCATCACGCCGCCACCAGCGCGTCGCGCTTGGCCTCGACGTCGGCGAACAGCTGCTGGAACGACTTGGCGAACTTCTCGACGCCCTCGCGCTCGAGCGTCTCGACGACGTCGTCGTACTCGATCCCGGCCTCCTTGAAGGCGTCGAGCACGCGGCGGGCGCCCTCGACGTCGCGCGTGAGGGTCTCCTCGACCTTGCCGTGGTCCTGGACGGCCTCGACCGTTTCGCGCGGCATCGTGTTGACCGTGTCAGGCCCGATCAGCTCCTCGACGTAGATGACGTCGCGGTAATCGGGGTTCTTGGTCGAGGTCGACGCCCACAGGCAGCGCTGCGCGGTGGCGCCGGCCTGCTCGAGCTTCTCCCACTCCTCGCCGCTGAACAGCTCCTGATAGGTGACGTAGGCGAGCTTGGCGTTGGCGATGGCGAGCGTGCCCTTGAGCTCGTCGTGGCCGCCGATCTCGTCGAGCCGGCGGTCGGCCTCGGTGTCGACGCGCGAGACGAAGAACGATGCGACGGACGCGATCTTCGAAGCGTCGCCTCCGCTTTCGACCAGCCGCTTCAGGCCGCGGATGTACGCCTCGGCGACCTCGCGGTGGCGCTGGAGCGAGAAGATGAGCGTCACGTTGACCGGGATGCCGGCCGCGATCGTCTCCTCGATCGCCGTCAGACCCTCGCGGGTGGCGGGGATCTTGATGAACACGTTCGGCTTGTCGACGAGCGCGTGCAAGCGCTTGGCCTCCTCGATCGTGCCCTGCGTGTCGTGCGCGAGGTTCGGGTCGACCTCGAGCGAGACCCAGCCGTCCTTGCCGTTGCCCTCGTCGAAGACGGGCTTCAGGACATCGCAGGCCGCGCGGATGTCGTCTCGCGCCAGCGCCAGGAAGATCTCCTTGGGCTCCGTCTCGGCCTCCGCGACGGACTTGATCTGCTCGTCGTAGGCGTCGCCGTCGGCGATCGCGGCCTGGAAGATCGTCGGGTTGGACGTGACGCCGACGACGCCGTCACGGACGAGGCCTTCGAGATCGCCGTCCTGGACGAACGTGCGGGACAGGTAATCGATCCAGACGCTCTGGCCGGCGTCGGCCAGCTGTTGCAGCGGTGTCATGGCACTCCTTGGAAGTCGTGTGCCCTACATGAAACCGTGCCCAGCGACCGGGCCCGTGAAACGACGGCGAGAACGCGGCTTGCCGGGCGCCTACCGCGGGCGCCCGGCCAGCTCGCGAAGCCAGGCCGCTACGGCCTGCTCGTCACGACGCGCTTCACGTTGCCGTGCGGCACGCGCCTGACTGGCGGTGATGGTGTTGGCGGCGGCGGCGCTCCCCGGGCGCGGGAAACGACCGGCTGTCCGCGACGGCGGCCCCGCCAAGGACTGTCGCCGCCGCTCGGCGTCATAAGCCAGCGACATCGCGGGGCACACTACTCCCCCGAACGTGCCACGTCCACTACAAAGTGTCCATCGAACAAACCAGTTCTCCACCCACTGGTCCAAAGTTCCAGCAGGAAAACGTTCACCGTCTCTGGACGCCTGAATGCAGAATCGTCAGGTGGCCAGTTCACGCCGCCAACACAGCGGCAGAAACCAGCCCGTACTCGAGGAAGAACAGCCCCCACACCCGCATGTAGAAGGCCGTGAACGCGGCCGGGTCGGCAGGCTCGGCACGGCGCGCCCAGGCCAGCAGCGCGGCCAGGGCGGCGGCATGGCCGGCGACGAGCACCGTGGGCTGCGCATCGTCGACGAGCAGCGGGCCGAGGACGATCATCCCGGCGTACGCGAGCACCAGCGCGCCCAGGCCCAGCCGCGCGGCGCGTCGCGGGCCGAGCCGGACGGTGAAGGTGGCGACGCGGAACTCGCGATCGCCGCGGATGTCCGGGACGTCCTTGAGCACGGCGATCGCGAACGAGAACGGCAGCACGAACGCCGTCAGCGCCCATACGGACGGCGGGATCTGCAGGGTGCCGGCGAAGGCCAGGCTGAAGTGGCCGTACATGCCGAGGTTGACGACGGCCGCGCGCACGCCTGAGATGCACAGCGCCGCGGCGATCGGGAAGCGCTTGAGGCGGATCGGCGGGAGCGAGTAGGCGCAGCCGACCACGAGCGCCGTCACCACGGCGGCGGTCTCCAGCAGCCCCTGGGTGAGGGCGAGGGCGACCGGGATCGCGGCGGCCACCGCGACGATCCGCCACGCCGCCTCGGCCGTCAGCTCGCCGGCGGCGATCGGCAGGTGCGGCTTGTTGATGCGGTCGATCTCGACGTCCGTGATCTGGTTGACGCCGACGATCGCGAGGTTCACCCCGGTGCCGGCCACAATCACCCACAACAGCTGGTCGAGCCCCGAGCCGGGCAGCTCGTGGACCGCGATCAGATACAGGCCGGTCGCGCTGACGAACGTGCCGATCAGCGTGTGCGGCCGCGAGAAGCGCCAGAGCACGGCGAGCGCGGTCGTCCGGCGTGCCGTGGCGGCGTGGCTCGTCACCGGCGCTCCCAGCGGGCGCGCAGGGTCATGGCGAGGGCGATCGGCACGAAGGCGAGGCCCGCGAGCGAGCCGAGGGCGAAGCGGACGGCCACCCGCAGGCGCTCGAGCGGCGCGAGCGGCGCGCGCAGCTGCTCGGCCGGGGCGGGCAGCGCGAGCGGCGACGGGCCGGCAGTCGGCTTGGTGCCCGCCACGGCGACGGCGTACGGCACCCGGCGGTTGCGGTACCAGTCGGGCGCCACGGGATGCAGGCTGACGTCGGCGAAGCCCGCGCGCACGAACCACTCGCGGTACTCATCCTCCTCGGGAAAGAGCATCCAGAGGTCGGCCAGCGCCCGTGCGAGCCGGCCGGCGGGCCGCACCGGCCCGATCACCACGCCGACGCCGCCCGGCCGCAGCACGCGGTAGGCCTCGGCGATCCCGCGCTGCGGGTCGGGCCAGTACTCGATGCTCCCGGCCGACACGTAGCGGTCGAACGCGTCGTCGCCGAACGGGAGCGCCTCGGCGTCGCCGAGCAGGCGCCGGCAGGCGGCCAGCCCCGGCCGCTTCGCGGCGCGCGCGAGCTGGTGCGGGCTCTGGTCGAGCATCGTCACGCGCCCGGGGTCGACGCGGGCGACGATCCCCTCGGTGGTGAAGCCAGTGCCGGCGCCGGCGTCGAGCGTCTCGAGATCGGGGCGATCGAGCCGGGCGGCGGCGAGCGAGCGCTCGCGCATCGCCGGTGTCCAGAACAGCGGGTTGACCCAGTCGTCGTAGCCGATCGACAGGAAGCGGTAGAACCAATAGGCCTCCCGCTTGTGCTGGATCAACCGCATGCGAGCCGCCGACGATACCCGTCCCACCCGACCGGCCGACCTCCTGGACGCCTGGCTCGCCGACCCCACGGTGCGCACCCACCACCGCCGCATGGCGGACGCCGAGCCGCAGGCGCTGTGGGACTCGGCGCAGCAGCTGCGGCTGTCCGACACGCGCACGCTCGGCCGGCTCGTGCGCTGGCGGATCCCCGGCCTCGAGCGCGATCTCACCTACGGCGAGCTGTTCCGCAGCTACCCGTTCACGGTGCTCGAGGAGGGCGAGCAGCACCTGCTGACCGGCCTGTGCGGGCGGATCTGGACGCTGGCGCGCGACTACCCGCGCCTCGACGGTCCCGACGCGTTCGCCGGCTGGTCCGAGCCCGGCACCGTCCGCGTGCTGTTCGGGCACTGGGTCGAGCGCGACCCTGACGGCGGCGCCGAACTGGTCAGCGAGGCGCGCGTGCAGCCGACCGACCGCATGGCCGCGCGGCGCGTGCGCGCGCTGTGGAAGGTGATCGGCCCGTTCGAGCGGCTCGTCGGTGCAGAGGCGATCAGCAGCGCTAGCGCTCGATCTGCGCGTGCGTGACGGGGATCCCGAAGCGCTCCTCGAGCGCGTTGTCCTCGCGGTAGTCGAGGTCGGGGTGGGTGAAGACGAGGATGCGGTCGGCGGGGAAGGTGGCGAGCGCGTCCTGGATCGCGACGTCGGGCTCGCTTTCGCCGGTGTCGCCGGCGGCGTCGAGGCCCTCCTCCTCCAGGCGCTCGACGGTCTCCTCCTGCGCCGCCTCGGCCTCGGCGATCGCCTCGTCGGAGTCGGAGACCCAGAACGCGACCTTCGACTGATTCGTGGCGGGCGAGATCACCAGCACCTCGGCGCCCTCGACCTCGTCGCCGAGCGTGGAGCGCACCATGTCCGCGTCGACCGGCTCGGGAGTCACGACAAGCAGCTTCACGTCACGTCCATACCCACAGCCACGGGCGAGGAACCGTCGCTCAGTGACAGAAGTGGGCCGTGAGGAACTTCCCGGTCATCCGGTCGGCCCAGTGGTTGTGGTTCATCTCGATCTCGGCCCAGGCGAAGACACAGCGATGGGCGGCCTTCATCGAGACCGGGCCCGCCTGGTACCGGTAGTTCCCGACCTGCGAGACCGCGTGGCTGACGTCCGAGTTGCACTGCCCGCCCTCCTTGTCCCCCTTCGCGCAGCGATACAGCCAGATCGTCGTCTTGAGCTTCTTGCCCCAGGTCGACCCGGCGTGCATGGTGAGTGCGCAGTTCTTCTTCGTCGCCGCGTCCCAGTAGACGTCGAGCTCGCCGACCTTCTTCTTCTTGAACTTCAGGGGCTTGGCGAACACCAACTGGCCGGCGCAGCTGGTGCCGGCGCGGGCGGGCGAGGCGGGGAACGTCATGGCGGCGAGCGCAAGGAGCGCGGTGACAGCGAGGAGGGCCTTCGGCGGAGTCATGCCGCGTCGTGTACCCACTCAGACTTCTCGTAGAACGGCGCTGACGGCCGGCTCGGCCGATCGCGTCGTCGCGCAGCGCACCACGACGACCGCCACGTCGTCGCGCGCCGGGCCGCCGTGCGCGGCCAGCGCGTCCCGCTCGACGGCCTCGGCCAGGGCCCTCGCGCCATCACCTGCGCGGGTCGCCAGGAACCTCGTCAGCCGCTCCGGGCCGGCCAAGCGGTCGGCCTCGGTGACGCCGTCGGTGTAGAGGATCAGCGCGTCGCCGGGCGCGAGCTCGATCTGCTCCTCCGTGAGCTCCGGCACGTCGACGATCCCGAGCAGGCTGCCGGGCGAGCCGACCGTCTCGACGTCGCCGCTCGCGCGCAGCACCAGCGGGAGCGGGTGCCCGGCCACCGCCACGCAGACCGTTACGCGATCCTCGCGCGGGGTCAGCGACGCGTACAGCACCGTGCAGAAGCGGTAGTCGAGCCGGTCGCGCAGCAGCGCCTCGTTGAGCTGGTTGAGCACGGCCCGCGGGCGGCGCGTGTGGTGCGAAGCCGCGCGCAGCGTGTAGCGGGCGAGCGCGGTGACGGCGGCCGCCTCGGCGCCTTTGCCGCAGACGTCGCCGATCACGAGCGCCCAGTCGCCGCGGCCGGTGGCAAAGCAGTCGTAGAAATCGCCGCCGACCTCGTTGCCGTCGCCCGCGGCGAGGTAGCGGGCGGCGAGCTCGACGCCCGGGATCCGGGGCAGCTCGCGCGGCAGCAGCGACTGCTGGAGCGTGCGGGCGATGTGGTCGCGCTCGGCGTACAGCCGTGCGCTGTCGAGCGCCAGCGCGGCGCGCCGACCGAGGTCCTCGCACAGCACGAGGTCGTCGTCGTCGGGCGCGCGGTCGAAACCGGCGGCGAGGACGCCGCGCACCCGCCCCCGGGCGATCAGCGGCACGACCACCGCGTCGCCGGCGATCACGCCGTCGCCACTGCGCATGACCGCCTCCATCGGGCGCTCGGGGCCGTGCTCGAGCCGGGCGAGCAGCTCGCTGCCGCGGTCGGGCTCGCGCTCGGCGGCGGCGACGCGGCGCGCGCTGTCCGGGTCGTCGCCGAGCAGGATCACGCACGTCTGCGCCAGCTCGAGCACGCACAGGCGGGCGACGCTGTCCATCGTCTCGCGCTCGTCGAGCGACTGGTCGAACAGCTCGCTCGCCTCGGCCAGCAGCGCCGACCGCGCGAGCAGTCGCTCGCGCTCTGCCTCCGCGCGCCGGCGCTCGGTGACGTCGCGCACGACCACGACCATCTGGCGCCGGCCCTCGACATCGAGCCGCACGCCGCCGACCTCGACGTCGACGACGCCGCCGTCACGGCGGCGCAGGGTGAGTGGCAGGGCCGGAGTGACGAGGCCTTCGTCGAGCCGCGCGACCGCGCGCCGGCGCACCTCTTCCTGCTGGTACTCGACGACGAGCTCGAGCACGGTGTCCATCGCCGCGAGCTCGGGGAACGCGTAGCCGCTGAGCTGCTCGAAGGCCGAGTTGGCGTAGACGCAGCGGCCGTCGCGCTCGAGCACCATCATGCCCTCGCCGGCGTCCGACAGCGCGACGAGCAGCGCCTCGTAGCGATCGGTCTGGGCGCGGAGCGCGCGCTCGGCCGTGCGTCGGTCGGTGATGTCGCTGACGACGATCCCGACGCCGGTGATCTCGTCGCCGCCTCCGCCGCGCACGGGCCAGTAGGAGGCCAGGAACTCGCGCTCGCGACTCGGCTCGGCGGGCGTGACGCCGCGCACCGTGACGTCGATCAGCGGCTCGCCCGTGCTCGCGACGCGGGCGACGTCGCCCGCCACCTGCGGCGGCAAGTCGGGCAGGAGCTCCGCGATCGTGCGGCCGACGTGGCGCGGGGCGGCGACCCCGTTGATCTCGGCAAGCCAGTCGTTCACGCGCATGTACCGCAGGTCGGTGTCGAGCAGGGCCAGGCCCACGGGCGCGTGGCCGAAGATCACGTCGAGCTGGCCGGCGGTGGCGCGCAGCCGGTCGCGCAGCGCGGCGATCCAGACGGCGAGCGCCGAGCCGAGTACGACGGTGGCCAGGCGCGCGATGTCCTGCTCCGACCCGAGGTCCGGGAGCAGCAACACGGCGAGAATGCTCGCGAGCAGGCCGACCGCGGCGGTCGCCGGAAGGCCCGCGGAACTGGCCGCCAGCAGCGGGCCGAGCACGTACAGCGGGACGATGACGACGTCATCGCCGCTGACCGCGTCGGCGGTCGCGAGCACGCCGACGAGCAGCGCCGCGAGAACGGGGACCCAGAAGCGCGACAAGGCCCGCTTCTATCACGCCCGCCCGCGCGGCGGGCGAGCCGGGGGCGCTGCTCTGACCGCAGCGCCCCCGGTGGTCGCCGCTAGCGCTTGCTGACGGCGGCGAGCGCGTTCACGATGCCGTCGCCATAGAACCCGTTGTCCGACGCCGGGCCGGCGCAGAACGCGGTGTACTGGTCACCGCTGGCGGGCTCGGGGTAGTCGAACAGCCGCGGGTTCGGGCACGGCGTGTCCGTCGCGGTCTTGCGCAGGATCCGCTCGACCTTGTCGGGATCCAGCTTCAGACCGCCCTCGCGGTTGTCGCGCTTGCCGTACTGCGCCACGATCAGCGCCGCGACGCCGACCGCGTGCGGGGAGGCCATCGACGTGCCCTGCAGATAGCGCCAGTACACGTCCGGGTTCTCCCGCGAGCGGATCACCTGCGAGCCGGGCAGCGGCTCACCCGTGGTCGTGTCGATCTGGCACAGGTCCGGCGTCTGGGTGCACTCCTCGTAGAGCGCGGCCTTCGGATAGGACGACAGGACGCGGTTCGCCGGGTTCGTGAGCCCGGTGCCCGTGTCGCGCGAGTCGCCACCCGGCGCCGACACGTCGGTCTGCTCGGTGCCGTAGTTGGAGTAGAACGCCTTGCGCTTGCTGGGGCCGAGGGCCGAGACGCCGATCACGTGCTTGCCCTCCGTCGGCATGCTCAGGCACGAGTTGTCCACGGTGCGCGGGTGTGCCGTGTCCGGCGGATAGTCCGGGCTCGTGTCGTCGGGCTCCGGCGCGCCGAGGTCGTCGTCCTCGTTCCCGAGCGCCGAGATGAGCGTGACGCCCTTGTTGTGCGCGTAGTTCAGCGCGCGCTGCGTGGCGTCGATGATCATCCGCTGCTGCGCCTGCTCCTCCGGCGAGTCGGCCGGGTTGTCGGCGCAGTTGTAGAGCCACGGATCGATGTAGAAGCTCATATTCACCACGTCGATCCCGTGGTCGCCCGCGTACGTGAGGGCGTTGACCGTCGGCTGCAGGAAGAAGAACCCGCTGTCCTGACCGGCGCGGACGTTCACGAGGTCCACCTTCGGGGCGACGCCCGCCATGCCGACGCCGTTGAGCGCCGCGCCGATCGTGCCGGCCACGTGCGTGCCGTGGCCGCCCTGGTCGACGTCGGCCGGGTCATGGCAGTCGCTCTGCTCGCACGGCCCGTCGATGTTCGGCATGTCCGTCACGAAGTTCACGGACAGCTTGTGATCGAAGTTCGGCGCGATGTCCGGGTGCGACGCGTCGAGGCCCGTGTCGATGATCCCGACGCGGACGCCCTTGGTCCCCTGCTGCTTGCGGTACGAGCCCTCGGCCGTGGCGCCGATCATCCGCATGTCCCACTGCGCGTCCGCGAACGGATCGCCGGTCGGGGCGGCCTTCGGCGCCTTGCTCGCACCCTCGCCGGTCGGCGCGCTGCGCTCGACGCTCCACTGGGGCTGCCAGGCCTTCGGCGTGTGGCCGATCGGCTTGTTCTGGGCGGCGCCGACGAGCGCGTGCTCGGCGGTCGCGTCGGCCACGAAGTCGCCGTTGGACGACCGCACGGTGGCGACGCCGATCGCCTTGTTGACGCTGACGACCTTGCCGCCGGCGTCCTGGACCGCGTTCTGGCCCTGCGCCGCGGTCACCCCGTGCTCGTAGAGCACGACGTACTCTCGCGACGGCGCTCCGGCGCTCGACGACTGGATCGCGGCGAACGCCGCAGCCGCCAACACGCCGGCGATGACAGGCCTGCGCATGCTGCGCATGCAGTACCTCCTCTGACATGTGCGGCGATCAGCCCCCCGCCGATCGCCGGTGTTGCGTGCCAGGCTAGCGGGGCAGGGGCGCTAATCGCGCCGCCGACACATTTTCCCTGGTAACAACCGCTTTACTCGATCGCGGTCCGGGGGAGCCACCCTGGCCTCATGGCTGCCTCGACCGCCGCTGTCGCCGGCCTCGCTCCGGCCGACGGCACGTCACGCCGCGGGCGCCTCCTGCTCGCCGGGGGCGCCCGGACCACGATCCACGTGGCCTGTCACGACGCCGCGCGCACCGAGATCCGCGTCGCCGTCCTGGCCGGCCAGGAGCGCCTGGAGCCGTGGTGCGCGCGCCGCGGGGTGAGCGAGGCGCTGGTCGGCGGGTTCTTCACCCGGCCGGAGGGCATCCCGCTCGGCGAGGTCCGCACGCACGGCGTCGTCCGCGAGCACGTGCCGTTCGACGCGCCGTGGGACACGATCCGGGCGTGCGTCCACGTCGAGGGCGGCACGCCGCGGATCGCGCAGCGTGACCGGCTCGGCGCCGACCCGCGCGGCGACCTCCTGCAGGCCGGCCCGCTGCTCGTGCGCGACGGGAAGGTCGGGTACGACCCGGACGCCGACGAGGAGGGCTTCCGTGCCGCCGCGCACCAGTTCGACCCCGACCCGACCGACGGCCGGCATCCGCGCGCCGCGCTGGGGCTCGGCGACGGGCGCATCCTCGCGGTCGCCTGCGACGGCCGCTCGCGCCGCGACGCCGGCCTCACGCTGCTCGAGCTGGCGCGCCTGATGGTCGGGCTCGGCTGCGACCACGCCCTCAACCTCGACGGCGGTGGGTCGACCGCGTTGATCTCCGGCGGACGGCTGCAGAACCTCCCGCGCGGCGACTTCGAGGTCCCCGAGCCCGGCGGGCGTCCGATCTCTACCGCGCTCGAGTTCCGACCCGTTTAGATCGCGAACCGGGTCGGTATGTTCACGGCCTGGTCACGTCTCGTTCACAGCGCTCGCGGGCCGTCATGGGGCTCGCGTTCTTCCCGCGCGGAGGGTCCGCGCACGTGGCGCGCAACCTCGCGTGCGCGCTCGGCGACGCCGGCTGGGACGTCACGATCCTCTCGGGCTCGCTCACCCGGCCGGATGAGCCCGGCGATGCGCGCGCCTTTTACGCCGGCCTCGATGTGCGGCCGCAGGACTTCACGCGCGCGCTCGAGGCGCCCGACCCGATGCGTGCCGACCCGCCGATGCACCCGTCGTACGAGGACCGGCCGGGCGCGCCCGACCGCGTCTTCGCCTCGCTCGACGACGAGGAGTACGAGCGCCAGGTCGTGGCCTGGTGCCGCGCCCTGCAGTCGGTCGGCGCCGCGTCGGCCGACGTTCTGCACCTGCACCACCTGACGCCGATCAACGCGGCCGCCGCGCGGGTGGCTCCCGGCGTGCCGATCGTCGGGCACCTGCACGGGACCGAGCTGCTGATGCTGGAGGCGATCGAGGCCCACCCGGACCGCTGGGTGCACGCCCGGGCCTGGGCCGACCGCATGCGCGGCTGGGCGGCCGGCTGCGAGCGGCTGATCCTGCTCTCCGAGACCCAGGAGGCGCGTGCCGAGGATCTGCTCGGGATCGCTGCCGAACGCTGCGTCGTCGTGCCCAACGGCTTCGATCCCAAGGCTTTCCACCCGCGCGAGGTCGACCGGCGCGCGCTGTGGCGGCGCCGCCTGGTCGACGAGCCGTGCGGGTGGGCGCCGGGGGAGCGGGCCGGATCGGTGCGCTACGAGCCGTCGGATCTCGCCGCGTTCGCGGACGCGGAGGGCGACACGCCGGTGCTGCTCTACGTCGGCCGCTTCACCGAGGTCAAGCGCATCCCGCTGCTGATCGAGGCGTACGCCAGTGCCCGGCCGGGGTTCGCGCGGCCTGCCCCGCTGGTGATCGTCGGCGGCTTCCCGGGCGAGTGGGAGGGCGAGCATCCGCTCGAGGCGATCCACCGCACCGGCGCCCAGAACGTCTTCCTCGCCGGCTGGCACGGGCACGACGCGCTGCCGTCGCTGCTGGCGGCGTCCGACGTCGTCGTCCTGCCGTCCGTGCGCGAGCAGTTCGGCCAGGTGCTCGTCGAGGGCATGGCGACCGGGCTGCCGGTGATCGCGGTCGACGCCTGGGGCCCGGCCGACATCGTCACGCACGGCGAGACCGGCTGGCTCGTGCCGCCGGACGACGCGCTCGCGCTCGCCAACGCGCTGGTGCACGCGGTCAACTGCCCCAACGAGCGGCACCGCCGCGGCGAGAAGGCGGCGGCCGTCGCGCGCGAGCGCTACTCGTGGCCGGCGTTGGCGGAGGATGTTGCCGCGGTCTACGCCGCGGCGCGGCGCGACGCCAGCGGCCTGCTCGGCGCCGGCGCGTAGGCCCTCCGCCGGCGAACGTGACTCCTATGTCAAGCAGGGCATGGGTGATGGCGCGTCGGTGGGGATCGGTGGGTGCTGGTTGGTTGGCTGTGGTTGGGCGAGGATGTGGTGGAAGCGGCGGGCGAGGTGGCGTTTGAGGCAGCGGATGGCCTGCTTGCGGGTCTTGCCTTCGGCGATCTTGCGGTCCAGGTAGGCGCGGGTGGCGGGGTCGTGGCGGGCGCGGGTGATGGCGATCATGTGCAGGGCGCGGTTGAGCTGGCGGTCGCCGCCGCGGTGCAATCGGTGTCGGTTGCGGTTGCCGGAGCTGGCGGGGATCGGGGCGATGCCGCTCTGGCGCGCGAAGCGGGCGTCGGTCGCGAACCGTTGGGCGCCGGCGGTGCGGCCGATCAGCGTGGCGGCGATCAGCGCGCCGCAGCCGGTCTCGGCCAGCAGCCTGGGGCGCTGGGCGTGCACGAGCGCGCGCAGTTCGGCCTCGAGCGCGTTGATCTGGCGGGTCAGCTGACGGATGCGGGTGACGAGCTCGCGCGCGACGCGCACGCGCATGCCGGCGCCGCGGCGTCTGCTGAGCTGATGGGCGACGCGGTCGAGCTGGCTCGGGCGGTCCAGCGAGCGCTTGGGCAAGCTGGCCTCAAGCTCGGGACAGAGCTCGACCAGATGCCAGCGCAGCCGGTTCTGCGCGCGTGTGCGCTCGGCCACGAGGTCGTCGCGGTGATCGGCCAGCAGCCGGATCTGCATCGCGCGCTCGTCCAGGAACGCGACCGGGAAGCGCTCGATCCCGTCGCGCAGCACGGCGCGGGCGACGGCGAGCGCGTCGATCCGGTCCGACTTGCCCGGCTCGCGCTGGCCGCGGCGCGAGGCGCCCATCAAATGCGCCGGTACGCGGATCACGCGCTCGCCGGCCGCGATCAGCGCCTGCTCGAGCCGCCGCGAGACGTGCCGGCAATCCTCGATCGCCCACACCCGCCGCTCGTCGAGCGCGCGCGCCCACCGCAGCGCGTCCCGATGCCCCGCGTCGTCGGCGGCGATCGTGCGCTCACCGACGACCGCGCCGGTGCCGCCGTCAACGGCCGCCAACGCGTGCGTCTGCTTGTGCGTGTCCGCCCCGATCACGATCATGCACACCGTCCCTTCCTCGAACCGTCGAAGCGGACCGCCGGCGGACACGCCTCAGTGAGGGCCGATGCCAGGCTCCTATTAAGTCACGCCGGTGATCCTCGGACGGCGACGGACGACACAACGTTCGCGGGTCAGACCCACCGGTCGACATGCGGCTAGAGAGTCAGTCCGTCGCCGACCGAGGAGCCTCCACCGCCAGCCGGACGTCACCGTCCAACACGAACGCTGACACTGATGCGGCTGGGTGGAGAGGCGACGGAGCGAGCCGCAGCGACGGCTGGCTCCGGGCGCTGCCCTACCCAGCGCAGTTGGCCCGGTAATCCGTATCGCCTAGTTGTCGAGGTCGCCGTCGAACGCGTCCGCGTCGGCGGCCGGAACGCCGAGCTCCACGAGGCGCTTGACCGCGGCCGCGAGGCGCCGGTCGATGTCCGACGTGTCCCAGCCGAGGGCACGGCGGTACATCCGCGCGGATGCGACCATCGCCGGCGTCCGGTGGAAGTCGCCGCGCACGTAGTCGCGGACCTCGGAGCAGAAGTGGACGCGCTGTCGGCGAACGCGCGAGCGTTGTCGCGCTCGTCGGCGGCGGCCGTGGCCGGAGCGAGGAGCAGGAGGGCGAGCACGACGAGGGCGAGGCGTCGAGGCATGGGACGCGTATCGACTGGAGAACCCGACTGACTGCAACGAAATGGCGCCGAGGCGCAAGATCGTTGCGTGGGATCGCCGCCTTGAGCCGGTGATCGCTGCAAATGACGCACGATCCCGACACACGGGCCAGGACACCTGCCTGGCCCACTGCTACCTTTCCGCCCTCCCGCGCAGTCTGACCGCCGCCGCCCTCGGGAGCTCATTTGGGAATGCCTCGGATGCCACGGCCGACCCGTCCGGTCGGTCTCTACGACCCGCAGTACGAGCATGACGCCTGCGGCGTCGCGTTCGTCGCGCGCCTGAACGGCGAGCCGTCGCATGAGACCGTCCGCCGCGCCGTCGTGGCGCTGGAGAACCTCGAGCACCGCGGAGCCGCGGGCGCCGACCCCAACACGGGCGACGGCGCGGGGATCCTGCTGCAGATGCCCGACGAGCTCGTGCGCGGGGTGGTCGGCGAGGCGCTGCCGGCTGCGGGGACGTATGGCGTGTGCGTCTGCTTCCTGCCCCAGGACGCCGACCGGCGCGCCGAGCTCGAGGCGCTGCTCGAGAAGGCGGTCACCGACGAGGGGCAGCGCGTCGTCGGCTGGCGCGACATCCCGGTCGACAAGGACTACGTCGGCATCACCGCAAACTTCTACGCGCCGTACATCAAGCACCTGGTCGTCGCCGCCGAGGGCGCGCTGGCCACCGACCAGGACGCGTTCGAGCGCAAGCTGTACGTGATCCGCCGCGTGGCCGAGCTGGCGGCCGGGCCGGAGCTGGTGATCCCGTCGTTCAGCTCACGCACGGTCGTCTACAAGGGCATGCTCACGGCGCCGCAGCTGCTCGGCTACTACCCGGACCTGCAGGACGCGCGCACCAAGTCGGCGCTCGCGCTGGTCCACTCGCGCTTCTCGACGAACACGTTCCCGAGCTGGGAGCTGGCGCACCCGTACCGGATGATCGCCCACAACGGTGAGATCAACACGCTGCGCGGCAACGTCAACTGGATGCGCGCGCGCGAGTCCCAGCTCGCGTCCGAGCTGTTCGGCGACGACCTGCCCAAGATCCTCCCGATCGTGCGCCCCGGCGGGTCGGACTCGGCGACGTTCGACAACGTGCTCGAGTTGCTCACGCTCGCGGGCCGCAGCGTGCCGCACGCGGTGATGATGATGATCCCAGAGGCGCACGAGGGCCGGGACGACATGGACGAGGACCTCAAGGCCTTCTACGCGTTCCACTCGTGCCTGATGGAGCCATGGGACGGCCCGGCCGCGGTCGCGTTCACCGACGGCCGCGTGATCGGCGCGACGCTCGACCGCAACGGCCTGCGGCCCGGCCGCTGGCTGGAGACCAAGGACGGCTGGGTCGTGCTCGGCTCCGAGACCGGCGTGCTCGACGAGCCGCCCGAGAACGTCGTGCGCAAGGGCCGCCTGCAGCCGGGGAACATCTTCCTCGTCGACCTGGCGCGCGGCCGGATCGTCGAGGACGGCGAGGTCAAGCGCGAGATCGCCGGCGACAAGCCCTACGGCGAGTGGTTCCGCCAGGGCATCGTCCACCTCGCCGACCTCCCGGAGCGCGAGCCGCTTGCGTTGAGCGAACCGCTGCGCCAGGCACAGTTCGCCTTCGGCTACACGCAGGAGGACATGAAGGTGCTGCTCGCGCCTACGGCCGCGCGCGGCGAGGAGCCGATCGGCTCGATGGGCAACGACCTCGCGCTGGCGGTGCTCAGCGACAGCCACCCGCCGCTGTTCTCCTACTTCAAGCAGCTGTTCGCGCAGGTCACCAACCCGCCGATCGACCCGATCCGCGAGGCGATCGTGATGAGCGTGGCGACCGGCGTCGGCTCCGAGCGCAACCTCCTCGACGAGACGCCCGAGCATGCGCGCCAGCTCTCAATGGACACGCCGATCCTGCGCAACCGCGAGCTCGAGACGCTGCGACAGGTCGATTCGAGCGTGTTCCGGGCGTACACGATCGACATCACCTGGCCGGTCGGCGAGGGTCCGGACGGGATGGAGAAGGCGCTCGAGCGAATCTGCGCCGAAGCCGACGAAGTGCTCGCCGACGGCATCAACGTGCTGATCCTGTCCGACCGGGCGACCGGGCCAGAGCGCGCGGCGATGCCGGCGCTGCTCGCGGTCGGCGGCGTCCACCACCACCTCGTCCGCGAGGGCACGCGCCTGCAGACCGGGCTCGTGCTCGAGTCCGGCGAGCCGCGCGAGGTCCATCACTTCGCGACGCTGATCGGCTACGGCGCCAGCGCGATCAACCCGTACCTGATGTTCGAGTCGCTCGGCGAGCTCGTCCGCGAGGGGAAGGTGCACGGCGTCGACGACGTCGAGACGGCGGAGAAGAACGTCGTCAAGGGCATCGCCAAGGGCCTGCTCAAGACGATCTCCAAGATGGGGATCTCGACGATCCAGTCTTACAACGGTGCGCAGATCTTCGAAGCGGTCGGCCTCGCCGGCGAGCTCGTCGAGCGCTGCTTCACCGGCACCGCATCGCGGATCGGCGGCATCGGGCTCGACGTGCTGGCGCGCGAGACGCTCGACAAGCACGCCAAGGCCTATCCGATGGCCCACCAGGAGATCCTGCCGGTCGGCGGCATCTACGCCTGGCGGCGCGACGGCGAGCACCACATGTGGAACCCGGAGACGATCGCGCTGCTCCAGCACTCGGTGCGGCACGGGGGCCTCCAGGCCTACGAGGAGTACTCGAAGCTCGTCAACGAGGACGCGGCGCGGCGGGCGACGCTCCGCGGCCTGCTGCAGTTCCAGGAGCTGCCCGAGGATCAGTGGCTGCCGCTCGAAGAGATCGAGCCGGCCAAGGAGATCGTCAAGCGCTTCTCCACCGGCGCGATGTCGCTCGGCTCGCTCTCACGCGAGGCGCACGAGACGCTGGCGATCGCGATGAACCGGCTCGGCGGGCGCTCGAACACCGGTGAAGGCGGGGAGGACCCTGTCCGCTACACGCCCGACCCGAACGGCGACTCGCGGCGGTCGAAGATCAAGCAGGTCGCGTCCGGCCGCTTCGGCGTGAACATCCACTACCTCGTCAACTCGGACGAGCTGCAGATCAAGATGGCCCAGGGCGCCAAGCCCGGCGAGGGCGGCCAGCTGCCGGGCCACAAGGTCGACCGCTACATCGGCTCGATCCGCTTCACGACGCCGGGCGTCGGCCTGATCTCACCGCCGCCGCACCATGACATCTACTCGATCGAGGATCTCAAGCAGCTGATCTACGACCTGCGCTGCTCGAACCCGACGGCGCGCGTGAGCGTGAAGCTGGTGTCCGAGGTCGGGGTCGGCACGGTCGCCGCGGGCGTGGCGAAGGCGAATGCCGACCACGTGCTCATCTCCGGCCACGACGGCGGCACCGGCGCGTCGCCGCTGTCTTCGATCCAGGCGGCCGGCGTGCCGTGGGAGATCGGCCTGGCCGAGACGCAGCAGACGCTCGTGCTCAACGACCTGCGCTCGCGCATCTGGGTGCAGACCGACGGGCAGATCAAGACCGGCCGCGACGTCGTGATCGCCGCGCTGCTCGGCGCCGATGAGATCGGCTTCAGCACCGCCCCACTGATCGCCGCGGGCTGCGTGATGATGCGCGCCTGCCACCTGAACACGTGCCCGGTCGGCGTGGCGACGCAGGACCCGGAGCTGCGCAAGCGCTTCCAGGGCACACCCGAGCACGTCGTCAACTTCTGCTTCTTCGTCGCCGAGGAGGCGCGCGAGATCATGCGCCGCATCGGCGTCCGCCGGTTCGAGGAGCTGACGGGCCGCGTGGACCTGCTCAAGGCCGACGACGCGATTGACCACTGGAAGGCGCGCGGGATCGACCTCACACACGTGCTCAACGCGCCCGACGTGCCCGCGGGGACGCCGCTGCGGCGCTGCCGGCCGCAGGACTCGCCGCTCCCGGGCGCGCTCGACTGGAAGCTGATCGAGGCAGCCAAGGACGCGATCGACCACCGCAAGCCGGTCACCGGCGAGTTCGCGATCCGCAACGTCAACCGCACCGTCGGCGGCCTGCTCTCCAGCGCCGTCACCAAGGTCCACGGGTTCGACGGCCTGCCGCCGGAGACCGTGCGCTTCACGCTGCGTGGCTCGGCCGGGCAGTCGTTCGGGGCATGGCTGGCGCCGGGCGTCGAGCTGACCCTGATCGGCGACGCCAACGACTACACGGGCAAGGGCCTGTCCGGCGGCGTGCTCGCCGTCCGCCCGCCCGACGAGGTCACGTTCAAGGCCGAGGAGAACGTGCTGATCGGCAACACCGTCCTGTACGGCGCGACGGCCGGCCGCGCGTTCTTCCGAGGCCTGGCCGGCGAGCGCTTCGCGGTCCGCAACTCGGGCGCCTCGGCGGTCGTGGAGGGCGTCGGCGACCACGGCTGCGAGTACATGACCGGCGGGCGCGCCGTAATCCTCGGCCGCACCGGCCGCAACTTCGCCGCCGGCATGAGCGGCGGCGTCGCCTACGTGCTCGACGAGGACGGCACGTTCGGCGCGCGCTGCAACATGGGCCTCGTCGGCTTCGACGCGATCGAGGAGGCCGACGCGATCGAGCTCGGAGAGCTGATCGAGGAGCACCACCTGCGCACGCAGTCGCCGGTCGCCGCGCGGATCCTGCGGGCCTGGGACGAGTACCTGCCGAAGTTCGTCAAGGTCATGCCGCACGACTACAAGCGCGCGCTGGCCGAGCTGGCCGAGGCCGAGGGCCACCAGTTCGAGGACGGCGAGTCGACCGGCGGCGAGGGGTTCATGGCGACGGAGCGCGCCGCGTAGATGGGCAAGATCGGCGGCTTTCTCGAGATCGAGCGCGTCGTTGCGCCCGAGCGCGATCCGGGCACGCGGACGGGCGACTACCAGGAGTTCGTCGAGTCACTGCCGCTGCAGGGCCTGCGCGATCAGGGCGCCCGCTGCATGGAGTGCGGCGTGCCCTTCTGCCACAACGGCTGCCCGCTCGGCAATCTGATCCCGGACTGGAACGACCTCGTGTACCGCGACCGCTGGCGCGAGGCGATCGACCAGCTGCACGCGACCAACAACTTCCCCGAGTTCACAGGGCGCCTGTGCCCGGCGCCGTGCGAGGCGGCGTGCGTGCTGGAGATCCGCGAGGGCGACGCGGTGTCGATCAAGCAGATCGAGGTCGCGATCATCAACCGCGCGTTCGACGAGGGCTGGGTCGTGCCGCGGCCGCCGGCGGTCGAGACGGGCCGCACGGTGGCGGTGATCGGCGCCGGCCCGGCGGGCCTGGCGGCGGCGCAGCAGCTCCGGCGCGCCGGCCACACCGTGACCGTCTACGAGCGCGACGAGGCCGGCGGCGGGCTCGTGCGCTTCGGCGTCCCGGACTTCAAGATCGAGAAGTGGGTCATCGAGCGGCGGCTCGAGCAGCTGATCGCCGAGGGCGTGCGGTTCGAGTACGGCGTCGACGTCGGCGCTGACGTCGACCCGGCGCAGCTGCGCGCCTCCTGCGACGCGGTCGTGATCGCCACCGGCTCGCGCGTGCCGCGCGACCTGCCGGTCCCGGGCCGCGAGCTCGACGGCGTGCACTACGCCATGGAGTACCTGTACGTGCGCAACCGTGCCGTCGCCGAAGCTAACGTCGCCGAAGGGGCGAGCTCGCGAGCGCCTGGCAGGCGAAAGCCTTCTCCGGGGGCCATCACCGCGGCCGGCAAGCACGTGATCGTGATCGGCGGCGGCGACACCGGCGCCGACTGCGTCGGCAACTCCCACCGTGAGGGCGCCGCGTCGGTGACGCAGATCGAGCTGCTCGGCGAGCCGCCGGCGACGCGCCCGGACGACCTCACGCCGTGGCCGCGCTGGCCGGTGAAGATGCGCCGCTCGTACGCGATCAAGGAGGGCGGCGAGCAGGACTTCGCGATCTCGACCACCGCGCTGAGCGGCAACGGCCACGTCGAGCAGATCCACTGGGTCAAGAACTCGGGCAAGCCGCCGTTCGACGCGATCGCGGGCACCGAGGAGTCGCATCCCGCCGGGCTCGTGCTGCTGGCGATGGGCTTCCTGTCGCCGGAGCCGGCGCTGCTCGACGCGCTCGCCGTGGAGAAGGACCCGCGCGGCAACGCCAAGGCGGGCGCCTACGCCACGTCGGCCGACGGCGTGTTCGCCGCCGGCGACGCCCGCCGCGGCCAGTCGCTGATCGTGTGGGCGATCAACGAGGGCCGCCAGTGCGCCCGGATGGTCGATCGCTACCTCCGCGAGCGCCCGCTCGGCAACCCCGACGCCGAGCTCTCCGCCGGCACGTCCCAGCGCGCGGGCTCACCGGACCTCGGCGCCGACCCGCCGCGGACGGCCGCACCCGGCGTCTGAGCCGCGGCGCACTATCTTCATGGTATGGGCTGGCTCGGTTACCTCATCTCCCTGGCGTTCTGGGGACTCATCATCGGCGCGTTCGCGCGGCTGGCGCTCCCCGGCAAGGACCCCATGTCCCTGCCGATGACGATGCTCGTCGGCATCGGCGGCTCGTTCATCGGCGGCGTGATCCTCTACGTGATCACCGGCGGCCGCTACTACGGCGCCGGCTGGCTGGTGTCGCTGGTATGCGCGACCGGGATCGTCTACGCCATCCGCCGCTCGCGCGGCGGCAGCCTGACCGATCCCGGCCGCACAGAGCTCAGGCGCTGACCCGGAAGTCGCCGACGAGCCGCGCGGGCTCAGCGGCCCGCGGGCGCCGTGTGTGTAGTCCGTCACTCGTCTAGATTCCCGTCGAACCCCACGGTGGAGGAGGGAACATGCGACGGATGATCGTCGCCGGCCTGGCCCTGCTGGCGACCGCAGCCCTGAGCGCCCCGGCGCTCGCGCACGACGTCGACGTCGCCGTGCTGTCCAGTCGTCCGGACCAGGTGACGGGCGGCGATGCGCTCGTTCGCGTCCAGGCGCGGCATCGCGACCACCTGCGGGTCACGCGCAACGGCGAGGACGTGACGGACGCGTTCGACCGCGACGGCGTGGGGCTCGTCGACGGGCTGCGCGTCGGGCACAACCGCATCTCCGTCTGGGACCGGTGGCACCGAGTGGCGACGCTGCGCCTGAAGAACTTCCCGATCGAGGGGCCGATCTTCTCCGGCCCGCACCAGACGCCGTTCGTGTGCAAGACGATCCAGGCCGGGCTCGGCGAGCCGCTCGTCGACAACCAGGATGGCGACGGCTTCCGCGTGCTCAACCCCGACGGCAGCACCGCAGGATGGAGCCGCGACTGCAGCGCGCGCACGACCGTCGACTGGCTCTACCGGTCGACGGCGAGCGGCGCCTTACGGCCGCTGCCGCCCGGTCCGCTGCCCGCGGACGTCGCGACCACCACGACGATCGACGGCCGCACCGTCCCGTTCATCGTCCGGCGCGAGCGCGGCACGATCAACCGCTTCATCTACTCGCTTGCCATGCTCGCCGACCCGGCGGCCGGCGACACCGACGCCTCGCGTTGGAACCGGCGGCTGCTCTACTTCTTCGACGGCGGCGTCGCCATCGGCCACAACCAGGGCACGCCCGGCGGCTCGGCGCTCACGCCAGAGATCCTCGGGCTCGGCTACGCCATCGCCCACTCCAGCGGCACACGCGCGAGCGTGCACTACAACATGCAGCTCGGCGGCGAGACCGCGCTTATGACCAAGGAGCGCTTCGTCGAGCGCTACGGGGTCCCGCGGTACACGGTCGGGCTCGGCGGCTCGGGCGGCGCGATCCAGCAGTACCTGTACGGCCAGAACCATCCGGGGCTGCTCGACGCGGCGATCCCCGAGTTCTCGTATCCGGACATGGTCACGCAGACGATCCACGTCGGCGACTGCGAGCTGCTCGAGCGCTACATGGACGTCACGGACGCTGCGAACCCCAAGTGGCGCGACTGGGAGAACCGCGAGTGGCTCGACGGCCTCAACGGCAGCGCGACGTTCCCGAACCCGTACACCCGAGCGCTCGGCAGCGACGAGTGCGTCAACGGCTGGCGCGGGCTTACGCCGCTCGCCATGAACCCGCTGTTCGGCACGGCGGGTGCGGGCACCGAGCGCATGGATCCCGCCGTGATGGCCAAGGTCCAGTGGACGCACTGGGACGACGTCAAGAACGTCTACGGCGTCGGCCCTGATGGTTACGCGCGGCAGACGTGGGACAACGTCGGCGTCCAGTACGGGCTGAAGGCGCTGACGGACGGGCACATCACGCCCGCCGAGTTCCTCGACCTCAACGCGCAGGTCGGCTCCTGGAAGGACCCCGGTGACATGGTCCAGGAGGGCCAGCCGTTCCTGCCGACCGGCGGGTTCGACCCGTGGAGCATGCGCAACCAGCGCCTGAGCCCCGACGGCGGGATCACCCCGGCGCCGCGGCGCGCGGGCTCGATCGCGGCGATGAACGCCGCGTACGAGAAGGGCCTGTACTTCCACGGCGACATCGACATCCCGATCATCGACTGGCGGCCGTACCGCGAGGAGATCCTCGACATGCACAACAGCCACCAGTCGTTCGCCACACGCCAGCGGATGCGCGACTGGGACGGCAACGCGTCCAACCAGGTGATCTGGTTCTCGGACCTGGGCGACGACCGCTCGCTCGAGGCGCTCGACGTCATGGACGAATGGATGCTGAGCGGGCACCGGCCCGACCGCGCCGTGGATCGCTGCTTCACGGCGACCGGCGCCGAGATCGCGCACGGCCCGCACGTCTGGGACGGGATCCTCGACCACCGGCCGGCGGGCGCCTGCACCGCGCACTTCCCGCTGCACTCGACCTCTCGCATCGTGGCGGGCGGGCCGCTGCGCGGCGGTGTCTACAAGTGTGCGCTGCAGCCGGTGTGGAAGGCGATCGCTCGCGGGCTGTACGGCAGCTGGCGCCCGTCGGCCTCCGAGCGGGCGCGGCTCGAGCAGATCTTCCCGACCGGAGTCTGCGACTACACGAGGCCCGACCAGGGGCTGCCGCGGCACGGGCGGTTCTGAGCGACCCCTGAGGGGGTGGGCGATCCCGGCCCACCCCCTCCGGGCGGTCGGCTACGGGTCGATCACGACCGTGCAGGAGTACGTGCCCGGCTCGAGATCGATGCGGGTGAGCGATCCGTCGCCGTTCGCGTCCGTCGACCCGCTCGCGGGACGCAGGTGATCGTCGACGACGTAGGGGAATCTGCGCATCGGTGCTCCTTCGTGATGGCTAGACGGCGCCTCGCGGCGCCGCATCGTCGGACGTGGGTGCCGAGCACACCTCTGGGCCTCCGCTCCGCCTAGCGACCAGACCGGGTCGGAGTGGAAGCCTGCTCTATGCGCAGGGGCGGTGATCGGCTGCGCGGCGACTGTGCGCGCCGGAGGTACGGCACGACTGTCTCCCTATGACGGGGACCGACCCGAGGCACCGGCAGCCGGCGAGTAGCGAGGTTGTCGGCTGCGGTTGGCGCCGGCCGGCCCTCGGCTGTCCTACGTTCCGCGATGACACTCCCACGCTGCGGTTAGCCGTGTCAACTCCCAACCGCGCCCGATGTTGAGCGTCTCAACATGTGCCGGACTCGGTGACCAGGTAACGGAACGTAGGCCCGATCGGCCGAGCCCGGCACCTTCACATTTAACCGGGATTCGCCAGATCGGAGACGGCAGCGAGAAGGCGTTCGGCGTCAGCTTCGTCGTTGTAGTGGACGAAGCCGGCGCGGACCGCGCCGTGCGGGGCGAGGTCGAGGAAGCCCTCGAGCTCGACCGCGTAGTAGTTGCCCTGCCAGACCGCGATCTCGCGCTCGGCGAGCGCGGCGCACACGTCGTCGGCGGTGCGGCCCGCGACGTTGAACATCAGCGTCGGGGCGCGGTCGCCCGCGGCGCCGTACACGGTCACGTGGCCCATGCCGTTCAGGGCGTCGAGCGCAGCGGCGAGCAGCGCCTGCTCGTGCGCCTGGACGGTCTCCCAGTCGGTCGAGAGCATGTAGTCGGCGGCGGCGCGGACCCCGGCGAGCGCCTCGAACGGCAGCGTGCCGAGCTCGAAGCGGTCGGGGATGTCATCGGATGACGGCCGTAGCTTGTCGGGCCGCAGCGCCTCGAGCACCTCGGGGCGCCCGGTGAGGATCCCGACGTGCGGGCCGAACCACTTGTACGCCGAGCAGGCGAGCGCGTCGCAGCCGAGCGCCTCGACGTCGATGCGCCGGTGCGGCGCGGCGTGCACGGCGTCCACGTACACGCGCGCGCCGGCGGCGTGGGCGGCGGCGACGATGCCGGGCAGGTCCGGGACCGTGCCGACGGCGTTCGACGCGGCGGTCACCGCCACCCAGCGGGTGCGGTTGGTCATGACGGCCTCGACGGCGTTCGCCGGCAGCTCGAGCGTGTCCGGGTCGGGATCGGCGAAGCGCACGGTCGCGCCGTTGCGCTCCGCATGGATCAGCCACGGCCGGACGTTGGCGTCGTGGTCGAGCCGGGTGCAGATCACCTCGTCGCCGGGCCCGAGCTCACGGCAGGCGGCGCCGGCGAAGCGCATCGTCATCGCGGTCATGCTCGACCCGAAGGCGACCGCGCGCGGATCGGCGCCGAGCAGCGTCGCGACGCTCGCGCGCGTGCCCGCCACCAGCTCGTCGGTGTGCCGGGCGGCCGCGAACAGGCCGCCGTGGTTGGCGTTGCGGCCCGAGCGCATCCACTCGTCCATCGCCTCGATCGCGCTGTCGACCATCTGCGTGCCCGCCGGCCCGTCGAGCCGCACCCAGCCGTCGCGCAGCCCCGGGAAGCGATCGCGGTTCACGCAGGGACCTCGCGCAGCAGCTCGCGGTCGCGGTCGTAGCTGAGCAGCTCGCCGGCCGCGCCGACTGAGAGCCAGCGCATCTCGTCGACCTCGTCGTTCGGCACGAACGTCCCGTCGATCGGCTCCATCAACCAGTAGCGGACGACCTTGGCGCGGCCCTTGTTGTCCCGGTAGGCGGTCGGCGACAGCTCCTCGCCGAGCGCGCAGCGCAGCCCGATCTCCTCCTCGACCTCGCGCAGCGCTCCAGCCTCCCAGCTCTCGCCGCGGTCGAGCTTGCCCTTCGGGAACGACCAGTCGTCGTAGCGCGGCCGGTGCACGAGCGCGACCTCGAGGCCGTTCTCACCGCGCCGGCAGACGACGCCGCCCGATGCCTTCACCTCCGCCGCCTCCGGATCGATCGTCATCGCCCGCCATCCTCGCAGCGCACAAACTTGACGCAGGTGTCATCTTTGTGTCGTGACTCGGCTGCCCAAGGTATGCGTGATCGGTGCGGGGTCGTCGGGGATTGCCGCGGCGAAGACGCTGCACCAGCGCGGGTTCGACTTCGACTGCTTCGAGAAGTCCGACCGCGTCGGCGGCAACTGGGTGTTCAAGAACCGCAACGGGATGTCGTCGGCCTACCGGTCGCTGCACATCAACACGTCGCGCGAGCGGATGGAGTTCGCCGACTTCCCGATGCCGAAGTCGTATCCGGACTTCCCGCACCACACCCACATCGCCGAGTACTTCGACAGCTACGTCGACCACTTCGGCGTGCGTGAGCGGATCACGTTCGACACCGGGGTGCAGCGGGCCGCGCTGGTGGACGGGACGTGGGAGGTCGCGCTCGAGGGTGGTGAGACGCGCCGCTACGACGCGCTTTTGGTCGCCAACGGGCACCACTGGGACGCCCGCTGGCCCGAGCCGGCGTTCCCGGGCAGCGATGTGTTCGCCGGCGTGCAGATGCACTCCCACGACTACACGGGCGAGGACCCGAGCTTCTTCCGCGACAAGCGCGTCGTCGTGCTCGGCATGGGCAACTCGGCGATGGACATCGCGGTCGAGTCGAGCTTCTCGGCTTCCGCCACCTACCTGGCGGCGCGGCGCGGGGCGTGGGTCGTCCCCAAGTACATCTTCGGCCGCCCCCTCGATCAGATCTTCACGCAGGCCGGTATCCCGCTGCCAGTGCGCCAGACGGTCCTGAAGACGCTCCTGCGCACCGCGGTCGGCGACATGGCGCGCTACGGGCTGCCGCGGCCCGAGCACGGCGTGCTGCAGGCGCACCCGACGGTCTCCGACGACATCCTGTCGCGCGTCGCGCACGGCGAGGTGACGCCGAAGCCGAACATCGCGCGGCTCACCGAGCGAACCGTCGTGTTCGCCGACGGCAGCGAGGTCGAGGCCGACATCGTCATCTACTGCACGGGCTACAAGGTCACGTTCCCGTTCTTCGAAGCAGGGTTGATCTCGGCGCCCGACAACGACCTGCCGCTGTTCCGGCGCGTGTTCCATCCGCGGCTGGGCAACGTGTTCTTCATCGGGTTGCTGCAGCCGCTCGGGGCGATCATGCCGATCGCCGCGGCGCAGTCCGAATGGGTGAGCGACTACCTCGCCGGCCGCTACTCGCTGCCGGACCCCGCGGCGCTGGGGGCCGACATCGAGGCGGAGCGGCGGCGGATGTTCAAGCGCTACGTCGCCTCCAAGCGGCACACGATGCAGGTCGACTACGACGACTATCTGGCCGACCTGGCGAAGGAGCGGCGGCGCGGCGCCGAGCGGGCCGCGGAGCGGAGCTGGGCGCTGCCGGTGCCGCCGCGGGCGGTCGAGGCGGGGGCGGCGGCATGAGCGCGCCCGTGGCGGGGCGGCGCGAGCGCACGAAGGCGGCGAACCGGGCGGCGATCCTCGCGGCGGCGCTCGACGTCTTCGCCGAGCAGGGCTACGAGGCCGCGGGCGTGCGCGACATCATCCGCCGCACCGACCTCGCCTCGGGCACGTTCTACAACTACTTCCCCGACAAGGACGCGATCTTCCGCGCGCTCGTGGAGGACACCGGGCGCGAGGCCCGGCAGCGCGTGCGGGCGGCGCGGCGGCGGGCGCGGACGGCCGACGAGTTTGTCGACGGCGGTTTCCGCGCGTTCTTCGACTACATCGTCGAGGATCGGCAGCGGTTCGCGTTCATGCGCCGCAATCTCGACACGCTGCGCACGCGGTTCGGCGACGCGGTGCTGCCCGCCGGCACCGACGAGCTGGCCGAGGACCTGCGGGCGGGGATCGCGGCCGGCCACCTGCCGCCGATCGACGTCGACTACTGCGCCCACGCGATGATCGCGGTCGGGCTGGAGCTGGGGACGCGGCTCGCCGAGCGGGATCCGCCGGACGTCGAGGGCGCGACGGCGTTCGCCTCGGCGCTCTTCCTCGGGGCGCTCGAGCACGTCCGGTGACCGGCCTCAGCATCGCCGAGGCGCGGCGGCTCTTCTCGCCCGAGACGGTCTACCTGAACACCGCGTCCTACGGGCTCCCGCCGCGGCCGGCGTGGGAGGCGCACGAGGCCGTGCTCGACGAGTGGCGACACGGGCGGACGGGCTGGTACGGGTGGGTGGACTCGGTCGACGTGGTGCGCGGCCTGTTCGCGCGGCTGGTCGGCGTTCCGGTCGAGTGCGTGGCGGTCGGCACGCAGGTCTCCGCGTTCGTCGCGCTCGTGGCGCTCTCTTTGCCGCCGGGCGCGCGGGTCGTGTGCGCGGAGGAGGAGTTCACGTCGGTCCTGTTCCCGTTCCTCGCGCGGCGCGATCTGGAGGTCGAGCTCGTGCCGCTGGCCGAGCTCCCCAACTGCATCACCGAGGGGACCGCGATGGTTGCCGTCAGCGCCGTGCAATCGTCTGACGGGCGCGTGGCGGATCTCGACGCCATCAGCGCGGCGGCCGCTTCGGCGGGCGCTCTGACGCTGATCGACGCGACCCAGGCCTGCGGCTGGCTGCCGATCGACGCCTCCCGCTTCGACTACTTCGTCGTCGCCACCTACAAGTGGCTCCTCGGCCCGCGCGGGTGCGCGCTGATGGCCGCGCGGCCGGAGGCGGCGGAGCGGTTGACGCCCCACCTTGCCGGCTGGTTCGCCGGCGAGTCCGCGCGCGCGTCCTACGGCGGGCCGCTGCGGCTCGCCCCGGGCGCCCGCCGCTTCGACGTCTCACCCGCGTGGTTCTCCTGGGTGGCCCAGGCCCCGGCGCTCGAGCTGCTGCTCGACGTCGGGATCGCCGCGATCCACGACTGGGACGTCGCGCTCGCCAACCGCTTTCGCGCGGGGCTGGGGCCGCCGCCCGGCGACTCCGCGATCGTCGCCGTGCCGCCGGGCGCGGGCGCGGTCGACCGGTTGGACGCCGCCGGCGTGATGTACGCCGACCACGGCTCCGTGTTGCGCTTCTCGTTCCACCTGTACACGACGGAGGCGGACGTCGACTCGGCCGTCGCCGCGTTGGTCGGCTAGGCGCCGGCGAACTGCGGCTGGGTAGCGCGGCGTGGGTTTCGGCCGCGCGGTCTGCCGCGGTGGATTTTCCCGTCCTGGGCGGATTTGTGACCATAAGTAGTCAATCCGCCCACGAGCCCGGCGGAGCGGCCGGTCGTGACTCCCTCAATGCCGCAGTTTGCGTCACGGATCGGGGAACGGCTCCACGGAGATTCCCTCGGGGACCTCACGCACGCCGAGCTCGTAGGCGCCCCCGTGCGCCGTTGCGAGCTCGAGAGCGGGGCGCCCCGAGCGCTCGACGCGCAGCCGCACCTCGGCGATCGAGCAGTTAATGGCCACGTGGTCGCCGCCCGTCGGGTCGGCGTATCGGAACGCCACGGTCTGGCCCTCGGGCGCGGCGGCGGAGACGCTCAGAGACACCCCCGCGCCGGGCAGCAACGCGGACAACGCTCCCGGCCGCGCGTCAACCGACACGCGGCGGCGCAGGCCGCCCAGCCGGTACCGGCGGCCGTCGAGACCGAGCGCGCCGTTGGCGATCCACGGCGTCACCACACGGCCCACGCGCACGCGCCCGATCGCGACGTCGAGCCACGCCCCGGGCGCCTCGGCGAAGCCGACTCCGTGCAGCCACACCCAGCGCTCGGCGTGCTCGGAGCCCCAGTTGTGCCCGACCATGCCGCGCCACCCCGCGACCTCGGTCCGCACGCCGGCGGCCTCGACCCAGCCGGTGAAGACGGCATCCGGGAGCGGGCTCGTGAGCTTGGTGCGGGGGAGGGGCGCCCGGTACATCCACCCGCGCGGGAGATGCCGCAGCTCGCTCGCGTCCCCGGCAGGCGACAACTCCCAGGCGGCGGAGCGGCCCAGCGCCGTGGCCGCGGCGGCAAAGCCGGCGGGCGGCGGCGAAGGCAGTGACTGCTTGACCGCGTACGGCGGCCCCGCCTCCGCGTCCCAGACCGTGCACCAGAGCGCGCCGGTCGGCTCCGCGCCGGGTCGCTGGTGGGTCGTGTGGCGGATCCAGACGCCGCGCGGGCGCGCCGGGTCGACGGCACGCAGGTACCGCGATTCGTAGCGGCCGGCGCTCACGGGCGAGATTCAACCAGGGGGCCACGCTTCCGTCCGGCCGCGTGCGTACCGTGCGCGACGTCATGCCTCTGTGTTTCATCGAGCCGCAGGACGCCATCCGCGTGATCGCGGAGTCCGTCGGGCGCGAGGCGCGCCGCCAGCTGCTGTGCGAGCTGGTCCGCGCGTGGGTCGACGAGATCCCCGAGGAGGAGCTCGCCTCGCACTACGCCAAGGCGGTCAACGACCTCGACGAGAACGACCTGTCGATGCTGGCCGCCTGGCACGCGTCGCTCGAGGTCGGCACGCCGATCGCGAACAAGGAGTTCCTCGTCGGCGCGTTCGCCTCACTCGGCGAGAACCGCCGCGAGGCGCTCAAGATCGCGGCCGGCCTGCGCGGCGAGGATGCGTTCAACGCCGGCTTCGCCGAGGACCAGGCGCTGGACATGGTGCTGCCGTGGCTGTCGGAGGAGCGGGCCACCGAGCTCGCCGCCGAATGCCTCGAGCTGTACTGCTGGGACCGTCTCGGCTGCGAGAACTAGCCGCTAGTCGCTGAGCACGGCGCGGATCTCGGCGAGCGTCGCCGGATAGACCGCGGCGAGCTGGTCGACGAGCTGGGGGCCGGGCGCGCCGGGCTCCTCGAGCGCCCGGCACAGCGTGGCCATGCGCGTGGCTCCGAGGTTCTGGCAGCTGCCCTTGAGCTTGTGCGCGAGCTTGCGCACCGCGTCGTCGTCGCCGGCGTGGACCGCGTTGCTGAGCTGCTCGATCAACGGCGGCGTCGTGTCGGCGAACAGCGCCACCAGCCGGTCGGCGATCTCGGGGTAGTCGGCGCGGAAGCGCTGCACGCGTCCGGCGTCGATCAGCTCGCCGGCGGCGCCGTTCCCCGTGGCCGCGGGCGGCGGGGTGGGCGCGCCGCCCAGCCAGCGCTCGAGCACGGCGTCGAGCTGATCGGGGCGCAGCGGCTTGGCGATGTAGTCGTCCATGCCGGCCTCGAGGCAGCGCTCGCGGTCGCCCTCCATCGCGCTCGCCGTCATGGCGATGATCGGCAGGTGCTGCCCGTCGTGCTCCTGCGCGCGGATCCGCGCCGTCGCCTCGATGCCGCCCAGCTCGGGCATCTGAACGTCCATCAGCACAGCCGCGTGGCCGCCCCGCGCGAGCCGGTCGAGCGCCTCGCGGCCGTTGGCGACGATGTCGGAGGCATAGCCGCGCTTGTCGAGCATGCCCTGGATGACGAGCTGGTTGACCGGGTTGTCCTCGGCGACGAGCACGCGAGCGACGAAGTCCGGCGCCGCCGCCGGGGCGGGCACGGCGGCGGACACCTCGTCGCGCCGCGTGAAGACGCCCGCCACGGTCTCCAGCAGTGCGGCGCGGCGCACCGGCTTGGTCAGGTACGCGTCGACGTCGGCCTCGCCGGCGACGCCGTGCCCGGCCGTCGAGGTGAGCATCACGAGCCGGGCGAGCTGCAGGCTCGGGGTCCGGCGGATCGCGCGCGCGACGTCGAGCCCGTTCATCCCGTCCATCTTGAAGTCGAGGACCACGAGCTCGTACGGCTCGCCGGCGCCGGCGGCCGTGTGCATGAGCACCAGCGCGTCCTCGCCCGACTCGGCCTCGTCGCAGCGCGTCACGCGCGACTCCAGCGACGCGCGCACGATCTCGCGGTTGGCGGAGCTGTCGTCGACGATGAGGATCCGCAGGCCCTCGGGCAGCGAGCAGCGCCGCCGGCGCGTCGGCCGGTCGGCCGCGCTCGGCTCGACCAGGGCGGTGAAGGTGAACGTGCTGCCCTCGCCCGGCGTCGACGTGGCGCACAGCTCCCCGTGCATCAGCTCCACGAGCTGGCGCGAGATCGCCAGCCCCAGCCCGGTGCCGCCGAAGCGGCGCGTCGTCGAGCTGTCCTGCTGCCGGAACGGCTCGAACAGGTCGTCGATCCGCGCCGGCTCGATCCCGATCCCCGTGTCGCACACGCTCACCCGCACGAGCAGCCGCCCATCGCCCACCGGCTCCGTCTCGGCGCGCACCGACACCTCGCCGGCCTCGGTGAACTTGACCGCGTTGGAGAGCAGGTTGAGCAGCACCTGGCGGATCCGCCCGCGGTCGCCGCGCACCAGCGGCGGCACCTCGTCGGCGACCAGCGCCGTGAGCTCGATGCCCTTCTGGTGGGCCTGGTGGGCCAGCACCTCGGCGGTGTCCTCGACCACCTCGCGCAGGTCGAAGTCGTCAACGTCGAGCTCGAGCTTGCCCGCCTCGATCTTCGAGAAGTCGAGGATGTCGTTGATCACGCCGAGCAGCGCGTCGCCCGAGACGGCGGCGGTGCGCGCGTACTCGCGCTGGTCGGGATCGAGGTCGGTGTCGGAGAGCAGCTCGAGCATCCCGATCACGCCGTTGAGCGGTGTGCGGATCTCGTGGCTCATGTTGGCCAGGAACTCGGACTTGGCACGCGACGCCTCGACCGCCTGGGCAAGCGCTTCGCGGCGCTCGGTGATGTCAGTGCCGGCCGCGATGATGTGCGCGATCTGGCCGTTCGCGTCGAGGATGCAGGTGTTCGACCACGCGATAAGCCGGTGCGGGCCGTGGGGAGCGGTCCACTCGGCCTCGAAGTCGATCGGGAAGTCGCTGGCGGTGACGCGCTCGAAGATGCCGAGCACGCGCTCGCGGTCGTGCTCGGCGACGAGCTCGGTCGGCCGGCGCCCGCGAATCTCCTGCTCGTTGCGGCCGGTCAGCTCCTCGCACGCGCGGTTGAAGCGCTCGACGCGGCCGTCTGGCGTCATCACCATCACGAGGCTGCCGGCGGTGGCAACGACCGCCTCCGACAGCGCTCCGGACTCGCGCACGCGCGCCACGAGCGACTGGATCGACAATCCCGTGAGCGCGCCCACGGTGAGCAACAGCAGCGCGGTGCGCCAACCGGTGCTCGGATACCGCGGCTCGCCGTAGACGAGGAAGGGGACGACCAGGGCGAGCGTCATCACAGCGAGGCCGATCACGAGCGCGCGGCGTGATCCGAACAGCGCCAGGAACACGATCGGCAGCAGCATCAGCGGCACGTAGCCGGCCGCCAGATTGACCCCCGAGTGGCGGAGCAGCGCCACCGCCACGATGTAGACGAGCGATCCGATGAGGATCAGCGGGCGCCCGCGTTGTGTCCGGGCGGCGAGAACGCCCGCGACGGCGATCAAGACGGTCAGCGCGGCCGCGACGCCGTACGCCACCCAGTCGGTCTCCGGGCCTGGGAGCACGACGGCGAGCAGCCCGATCAGCGCCGCGACGAAGAACGGGATCAGGTCCCGCACCTGGACGTTGAGATCGGCCGGCGAAGGTCCCGTCACAGAAGCGCCTCAAGCTCGGCGATCGCCTGAGCCGTACCGGTGTACACGATCCCATGCATCCCGGCGTCGCGCGCTGCCTCGACGTTGACCGCGAGGTCGTCGACGAACGCGCACACGTCGGCGGGCAGGCCGAGGTGCTCGAGCGTGAGCGAGTAGATCTCCGGCTCGGGCTTGCGCGTGCCGACGAAGGCGGAGTCCACGACCACCTCGAACAGGTCGTCGATCGGGAGCAGGGCGCGCCAGCGCGACTCCCATTCGCGCACGTTGTTCGTGCACAGCGCGAAGCGCAGGCCGCGCTCGCGCTTCAGGCCGCCGTAGAAGTCGAATAGCTCCTGGTTGGGGTCGAGCGCGTCCATCAGCCGCTCGCCGAAGCCGTGCAGCGCGACGGTCCGGCCGAGCACCGCCTCGAGCCCGCGACCGATGCGCGCGAGGAACTCGGCCTCGGTGATCTCGCCGCGCTCGAGCGCGTACAGCGGGTGGACGCCGTCGCGGGAGAGGCTGTGCGCCATCGCGGCGCCGTACGCCTCGACGGGCACGTCGATGTGGTCCTGCACGCGGTTGAACGCCTGCAGGAGCGGCGATGTCAGGACGCCGCCGAAGTCCGAGATGACCGCCTGGATCATGCGCGCCGCAGCACGTCGTAGCGGCCGACCCCCGACCGGCCGCCCATCCGCCAGCGCACGAACGCGCAATCGAGCTTCAGGTGCCCGAGGTCGACGGTCGAGGCGCACAGCACCTCGCCGGTCGCGCGGCGCGGGTACGAGTCCTCGTCGCCGACCCACAGCTCGAGGCCCGCGCGGCGTTGCCGGCCGGCGTCGTCATAGGTGGTCGAGAGCCGCGGGTCATCGACCCGCAGGCTGCCGCCGGTGCCGAGCACCGCCGCCCAGTTCGCCTCCTCGCCGTGCGCGGCGCCTTCCGGCCGCACGGCGCGCAGGACAACGCCGGTGCCGTCGTCCAGCCAGGCGCCGAGCATCCGCCAGGCCGCGACGCGGTCGAAGTCGGGCTCGCCCCACGAGTGCCCGCGCTGGCCGCGGCAGCGCACCTCGCGCGTCTCGGCCCCGAGTCGGACGGTGCCGTGGACGTGGCAGAGCTGCTCGTAGCCCGGCAGCCCGCCGGCGCGGGCGGCCGGTTCGCCGGACTCGAGCTCGGCGGGCGGGCCGGCAGCCTCGAAGGTCAGCCCGAAGCCGTGCTCGCCGCCGTCGAAGCGGATCGCCCAGCGCTGCAGCGGCTCGTCGACCGTCGCCTCCAGCGCCGCGATCGCCAACCGCTCGAAGCCGGCGCGGTCGTCCACCGGCACGCTGCGCTGGGAGAGCTGTGCGACCGGCTCGCCGTCGGCGAACAGGACCGCGAGCACGCTCGCCGTGCCGTTGCCCCATAGGACGAGGCGCGCGAGGCCGTAGAGGCTCTTGGCCGGGTCGGCGAACGAGAACGTCACCGCGTCGGCGAAGCCCGGCCCCGTCGGGCGCCGGGCACGTTCGGCGGCGGCGTCGATCAGGGCGCCTCCCGGCGCGGCTCGATCCGGTCGCTCTCGATGTCGACGGCTGTGCCCTCGACGTCGTAGTCGCCGGGCACGCGACGGGTGCGCGTGGCCGACGCGACCATCCGATGCGTCAGCCGCCGCGCCAGGATGCCGCGTACGAGCGCGCGCGTCGGCGGCACCAGCAGGACGAGACCGAGGATGTCGGTGATGAAGCCGGGGGTAAGCAGCAGCGCGCCGCCGAAGATCACCAGGGCGCCGTCGACCACCTCGCGCGCGGGCACGCCGCCGCTCTGGACCGTCGCGTTGAAGCGCCGCCACGCCGAGCGGCCCTGGTGGCGCATCAGCCACGCGCCGAGCAGCGAGTCGGCCACGAGGAGCCCGATCGTCCACCAGACGCCGATCGCTTGGCCGACCTGGATGATCACGGCCAGTTCCGCGATCGGGACAGCGATGAAGAGCAGGACGAGCGGGAGCAGCATCGCGCCCTACACGTTAGTGCGCGATCTGCTAGGTGAGCGCGGGCTGCGGGCCGTCGAGCCGGACGGCCGGCAGCCGATGCAGCCCGACGGTCTCGATCAGGGTGCGGATGTTCGGCTGCGCACCGCTCAGCCACAGCGTCCGGCCCTGTGCACGCAGCCGCTGCGCCAGACACGCGAGATCGATCATCACCGACGCGTCGGCGAAGTGGAGCTCGGAGAGGTCGACGATGACGTCACGGGTGGCCTTCAGCGCCACGGACAGGGGGCGCCGACGGCGTCCACTGGTCGTGCGGTCTTCATCCCCCGCGATCCTCAGGATCGCAAGTTGCTCGTCGAAGTGAACGATCCCAGCAAGCTAATACATACCGAGCAGTTCGTACAGGGTCGAGACAAATAAATCCGTACACTGGGGGAGATGGTCGACGAAGAGGATGTCCTCGAGGCGCTCAGCAACGTCATCGATCCCGAGCTGGGGCTGGACTTCGTCGAGCTCGGGCTGGTCTATGGCGTCGAGATCGACGGTGGCACCGTGAGTGTCACATTTACGCTCACCACGCCCGCCTGCCCGATCGGGCCTCAGGTCTCCGAGCAGATGATCGAGTTCGTCGGCGACGTCCCCGGCGTCACCGAGGTCGTCCCGAACATGGTCTTCACGCCTCCGTGGACGCCGGAGAAGATGTCCGAGGACGCGAAGTTCGCTTTGGGCTACTAGCCCGCTTGCCGTTCGAGGCGGTCGCGTTGGCCGCGTCCACCAGCTCCTGCCGCGCATCGTCGAGCATCTGCGCGAACGCGTCCAGGTCCGGCATCGCGTCGTAGTCGCCGAGCAGGCCGAAGTCGATGCCGCCGTTGTAGGACATGATCGCCACGGCGAGCGAGTGGTTGCCGGGCAGGAAGGCGACCGGGAACAGCTCCTGCAGCTCGCGCCCGAGGATGT
The DNA here is from genome assembly GCA_963803335.1 of uncultured Solirubrobacteraceae bacterium. Classification (GTDB taxonomy): domain Bacteria; phylum Actinomycetota; class Thermoleophilia; order Solirubrobacterales; family Solirubrobacteraceae; genus DASSUW01. Next base: position 177,064 of record CAWDME010000005.1, read on the forward strand.
AGAGCGGGAACTGCGGGCCGGGAACGTTCGTCACGAGCAGGTTGAACAGGCGCGTGGAGAAGTTCATCCGCGACGCCTGCGCGAGGATCGTCGGCGGGGCGAGGTTCTGCACGCTTGTGAGCACCTCGGCGCCGACCGCCTGCTTGGACTCCTTGAGGCCGTCCATCGCCTGCCGCACCATCTGTAGGCGCGCCACCGGGTCCTCGATGTAGACGGGCAGCGGGCCGCGCATGACGGCCAGGCGGTTGCCCATGTGCCCGCGCTCGGCGGCGGCGCGGATCGAGACCGGCACCAGCGCCCGCAGCTCGAGGCCGTCCGTGCGCACGCCGCGTGACTGCAGCCAGCTGCGCAGGCCACCGGCCACGGTGGCGAGCACGACGTCGTTGACGGTGCCGCCGAACGCGTCCTTGACGAGCTTGAAGTCCTTCAGCTCGCAGCGCACGGTCGCGAACCGGCGGTGCGGGCCGATCGGCACGTTGAGCGGCGTCTCCGGCGCCGGGTTGAGCCCGGCCCACGCCACCTCGGCGACGCCCTCGACGGCCTCGCGCGCCGCGTGCAGCGAGGCGGTCGGGCGCGTCGCGGCCCCCGCCGCGCGGCCCGCGAGCTCGAACGGCAGCCGCACGAGCCCGCGCACCCCGCGGGCAGCCATTGCCGCCGCGCTCGGCTCGGCCTGCGGCACCCACGGCTCGCCTTCGTGGAGCACCGGCGGCGGGACCGGCTCGAGGTCGAACAGCACGGTCGCGAGGTCCACGCCGGCGACGCCGTCAACGAGCGCGTGATGCGTCTTGGAGATCAGTGCGAAGCGGCCGTCCTGGAGCCCCTGCACGAGCCACAGCTCCCATAGCGGCTTCGTGCGGTCGAGCTGCTGGGAGTGGATCCGGGCGGCGAGCGCGCGCAGCTGCGCCTCGCTGCCTGGCTCGGGCAGGCCGGTGTGGCGCAGGTGGTACTCGAGGTTGAAGTTCGGGTCGTCGATCCACAGCGGCCGGCCCGTCTCGAGCGGCGGGACCGCCAGCTTGTGGCGGTAGCGCGGGACGAGGTGCAGTCGGCCGCGCACGTGGTCGGCGAAGTCGACGAACGCCGGCGGCGGGCCCTCGAAGACCATCACCGCACCGATGTGCATGTGGGCGTTCGGCCCCTCCTGGGCAAGGAAGGACGCGTCCACCGCGGTGAGTCGATCGCCGTGCGCCTGCGCCATGGTCCCTCCGTTCGGTCGCGGAGACGGTATCGCGTCAGAGCACGGCCGTCGCCAAGCCGACGGCGAGCGACACGAGCAGCAACACCGTGACGACGCGTTCGTAGCTGCCGGTGCGCTCGAGCGTCGTGAACAGCGGGCGCCCCGCGACGTGGCTGACGGCAACGACCGGGACGAGGACCGCGACGAGCGTGGCGTCCGGCACCGCGCCATGCGTCCTCGTCACGAGCAGGGCGAGCGCGCCGACGACGCTGAGGCCGAGGAAGCAGACCGGCAGCGTGTCGCGCAGCTGGGCCGGGGTGAGCTCGCGACCGAGCAGGTACACGAGCATCGGCGGCCCGGACGTCGTCGTCGACGTGGTGAGCCCGCCGGCCGTGAAGCCCGCGATCGGGGCCGCCCAGGCCGGCGTGTGACGGCCCGAGGCGAGCCGCCGGGCGATCAGCGTGGCGACGACGCCGACGCTCACGGCGATCTGCAGCGCGACCGGGTCGAGCGCGCGCAGCACGGCGACGCCGACGATCGCGCCCGGGATCGCTGCGCCGACGATCAGGAGCGACTCGCGCCACACCGGCTGCGGGCGGCGGCGCTCGCCCAGCAGCGTGAGCAGGTTGACCTCGGTGCCGAGCAGCGTCAGCAGCCCCACCGCCTCCCGCGGTTCGAGGAACGCGAACACGAGCGGCGCCGCGATCAGCGAGAAGCCGAATCCCGTGGCCGACTGCAGCGCCGCTCCGGCCGCGACCGCGGCGCCCGCGAGGACGGTGGCCATCAGAGGACGCGGTCGTCGCGATGCGCGGCGAGCCAGGCCGTCTGGCGCGGCATCACGCGCGCCATCAGATCGGCACCGCGCGCCTCGCCATAGACGGTGCGGGGGAAGTCGAGGTCCTGCTGGATCGCCCAGATCTCCTCGTGGCGATCCGGCGGCAGCACCTGGTCGCCGACCGCGACCCAGGCGATCGGCACGAGGCCGCCATCGGGCACCGTCGAGTTGACGTGCACGACGCCGTGGATCCGCACCTCGGCGCGGGCGCCGACGCGTGCGCCCGGGAACAGCGCGGCGCCGGTGGCGAGGAACGCCTCGCGGCCGACGGTGGCGCCGTTGACGTGCGCCTGCGGCCCGATCAGCACGTCATCCTCGATCACGACCGGGTGGGCGGAGCGCCCGCGCACCAGCGCGTGCTCCATCACGACGCAGCGCTCGCCGATCTCGACACGCCCGTCCTCGGCGGTCACGACGGCGTTCCACAGAACGCGCGCGTCGGCGCCCAGGCGCACGTCGCCGCAGACGACGGCGGTCGGCGCGACCCACGCGCTCGGGTGAACGTCCGGCCTCCTCCCGCGGTGCTCGACGAGCATCACGCCATTGTCGCGTGCCCGGATGGCGCGCGTCGTCATCAAGGTGCCGGCCGGACGAAGGCACGGGCTATTCTCGCGGCATGGCGTGGGACTTCTCCACCGATCCTGAATTCCAAGCGCAGCTCGCCTGGATGCGCGACTTCGTGCGCGAGGAGATCTGGCCGATCGAGACCGTGTTCGAGGACCTCGGGCAGGCCGGGTTCCTTCGCGCGGTCGCCCCGCTGCAGGACCAGGTGCGCGAGCGCGGCCTGTGGGCGGCGCACCTGCCGCCCGACCTCGGCGGCCAGGGCTTCGGCCAGGTCAAGCTCGGGCTGATGCACGAGATCCTGGGCACGAGTCCGTTCGCCCCGGTCGTGTTCGGCAACGCGGCGCCGGACTCGGGCAACTCGGAGGTGCTGGCGCTGGCCGGCACCGACGACCAGAAGCAGCAGTGGCTGCATCCGCTGCTCGCCGGCGACCTGCGCTCCGCGTTCTCGATGACCGAGCCCGACACGGCGGGCAGCGACCCGACGCTGCTGCAGACGACCGCGGTGGAGGAAGGCGACGACTGGGTGATCAACGGCCGCAAGTGGTTCTCCACCAACGCCTCGGTGGCGGACTTCCTGATCGTGATGGCCGTCACCGACCCCGACGCACACAAGTACCAGCGCGCGTCGATGTTCATCGTGCCGGTCGACACCCCGGGAGTGCGGATCCTGCGCGACGTGCCGACGATGGAGCATCCGGCCGAGCGCTTCGGCGCCTACGGCGGGCACGCCGAGATCGAATACGAGAACGTGCGCGTGCCCGCTGGTGCCCTCCTCGGTGCGCGCGGTGCTGGTTTTCTTATCGCCCAGCAGCGGCTCGGCCCGGGGCGCATCCACCACTGCATGCGCTGGCTCGGCGTGTCGCGGCGGGCGTTCGACATGCTGTGCGAGCGGGCGAAGTCGCGCTTCTCGCATGGCTCGCTGCTCGCCGACAAGCAGACCGTCCAGAACTGGATCGCCGACTCGGCGGCCGAGATGCACGCGGCGCGACTGATGACGCTGCACGCGGCGTGGAAGATGGACAACGAGGGCGCGGGGGCGGCGCGACAGGAGATCGCGCTGATCAAGTTCTACGGCGCGAAGGTGCTGCACGACGTGGTCGACCGCGCGCTGCAGGCGCACGGCGCGCTCGGCTACTCGACCGACCTGCCGCTCGAGCAGATGTACCGCTTCGCCCGCGCCGCCCGCCTCTACGACGGGCCCGACGAGGTGCACCGCCAGAGTGTGGCCCGCCAGATCCTGCGCGGCTACGAGGCGCCGGAGGACGGCGTCCCGACCCAGCACGTGCCGACGCGCCGCGCCGCCGCGCGCGAGCGCTTCGCCGACCTGCTGGAGGCGGTGACCTCCAACGACTAGATGGGTGCTCGCCGTCGTCCTGGCGGTCTGCGGGTGCGGCGGGAGCTCGACGACGCCCGCGCAGGCGGGCCTGCACGTCAACCGCTTCGACCGCGACCGCGCGTTCGCGGACCTGCGCTACCAGGTCGACCTCGGCCCGCGGCCGGCGAAGTCCGCGGCCGCGCGCGCGCTCGCCCGCTGGCTGCGGGCGCGGCTCCCGCACGGGCGGATCGAGAAGGTCCGCGGCGGCTATGAGAACGTCGTCGGGCGGCTGGGCGGTTCCGGCAAGCCGATCGTTCTCGCGGCGCACTACGACACCAAGGCCATGCCCGGCTTCGTCGGCGCCAACGACGGCGCCGGCGGCACGGCCGCGGTGCTCGGCATCGCCCGCGCGCTGCGCAACGTGCACGGGTTGCCGCCGATCCGCTTCGTGCTCTTCGACGGGGAGGAGAGCCCGAACGACAACGCCGACTTCTACACGACCGGCCTGCGCGGGTCGCGCCCGTACGCGAAGCGGCACGGCAAGCAGACGCGGGCGATGATCCTGCTCGACTTCGTGGCCGAGAAGGGCGCGATGCGGATCCCGCGCGAGAGCAGCTCCAGCCTCGAGCTGTGGTCGAAGCTGCGCGCCGCCGCCGCCAAGGTGGGGACGCAGACGAGCTTCCCGGACGAGGTCTCCGGCGGCGTGATCGACGACCACACGCCGTTCCTGCGCCGCGGAGTGCCGGCGATCGACCTGATCGACTTCACCTTCGACTGCTGGCACAAGACCTGCGACGACATGAGCGCGGTGTCGGCACGCTCGCTCGACGTCTCGGGCGAGACGGTCACGCAGATGCTCCTAGACTTCAGGCGGTGACCCCGGAGAAGCTGCTCCTGGCCGCTCCGCGCGGATACTGCGCGGGCGTGGACCGGGCGGTGCAGACCGTCGAGCGCGCGCTCGAGCTGCACGGCCCGCCCGTCTACGTGCGCAAGGAGATCGTCCACAACAAGCACGTCGTGGCGTCGCTACGCGAGCGCGGGGCGATCTTCGTCGACGAGCTCGAGGACTCGATCCCCGAGGGCGCCGTCACGGTCTTCTCGGCCCACGGCGTCTCGCCGGCGGTGCACGCCGACGCCGAGCGGCGCGGCCTGCAGACGATCGACGCGACCTGCCCGCTGGTCACCAAGGTCCATCGCGAGGCCGTCAAGTTCGCCGGCGAGGGCTACACGATCGTGCTGATCGGCCACGCCGGGCACGAGGAGGTCGAGGGGACGACCGGCGAGGCGCCCGAGCACATCGTGCTCGTGCAGACCGAGGAGGACGTCGACACGCTCGAGGTCCCGGACCCGGACCGCGTCGCCTACATCTCGCAGACCACGCTGTCGGTCGACGAGACGCGCTCGATCATCAACAAGCTGCGCGAGAAGTTCCCGAACATCACCGGGCCGCGCACCGATGACATCTGTTACGCGACGACGAACCGCCAGTCCGCGGTCAAGCAGATGGCCGCCCAGAGCGACCTCGTGCTGGTCATCGGCTCCACCAACTCGTCCAACTCCCAGCGCCTGGTCGACGTCGCGCGCGACTGCGGCGCCAGCGCGCACCTGATCGACAACGAGACGCAGGTGCAGGAGGAGTGGCTGCAAGGCGCGCGCGTCGTCGGAATCTCGTCGGGCGCCTCGGCCCCCGAGGAGCTCGTCGAGCGGCTCGTGCAGTTCTTCCGCGACCGCGGGACTCAGACCGTCGAGACGTTCGAGGTCATGCAGGAGGACGTCCGCTTCATGCTGCCGAAGGTCATCAGAGAAGCATTTCGCCCTACAGTCGCCGGAAACCCCACCCGGCGACCTGCGGGCGACGTTACCCGAGCCAACTCCTGATCTCCTCCCCGTGCTCGTCGAGCTTCGGCGGCGGATGGCGGATCTCCGGCCGCGCGCCGTCGAGCCGTAGCGGCGGGCTGATCAGTGGCACGCGCTGGGACTCGTCGGTGGGCTCGAGGCCGAGCTCGGCGGCGAGCGCGAACGCCTCGTCGACCGCGTTGATCGGGCCGACCGGGACGCCGGCGGCACGCAGCGTCTGCACCCAGTGGTCGGCGGGCTCGGCGGAGAAGACGGCCTCGAACGCCTCGCCGAGCGCGTCGACGTTCGCCACCCGGGCCTCGTTGGTCGCGAAGCGCGGGTCGCTCGCCACGTCGGGCAGGCCGATCGCCTCGCACAGCCGCGCGAACAGGCGGTCGTTGCCGGTGGCGACGGCGAACGGCCGGTCGGCGGCCTCGTAGGTCTCGTACGGGACGATGCTCGGATGGCGGTTGCCGCGGCGGCTGGGCACCACGCCGCCCGCGACCCAGGCGCTGCCCTGGTTGAGCAGCGCGGCCAGCGCCGAGTCCATCAGCGACACCTCGACGTGCCGCCCGCCACCACCGGCCAGCGCCGCCTGGATGCCGATCGTCGCCAGCAGCCCGCAGATCAGGTCGACGACTGCGGCGCCGGTCTTCAGCGGGCGCCCGTCCGGCTCGCCGGTGACGCTCATGAGCCCGCCCATCGCCTGCAGCAGGAAGTCGTAGCCGGGCATTCCGGCCGCCGCCTCGCCGGACCCGAACGCGGTCACCGAGCAGGACACCAGGCGGGGGTTCGCCTCGCGCAGCGTGTCGCCGTCGAGCCCCCAGCTCGCCATCAGGCCGGGCCGGAACGACTCGATGAGCACGTCCGCGCGCTCGCCGAGCGTGCGCGCCAGCTCCCGGTCGCCCGAATCGGTGAGGTCGAGCACGACCGAGCGCTTGTTGCGGTTCAGGCTCAGGTAGTAGGTGCTCTCACCGTCGCGCCACGGCGGGCCCCAGGCGCGCGTGTCGTCGCCCGTCCCCGGGCGCTCGACCTTGATCACGTCGGCGCCGAGGTCGCCGAGCAGCATCGACGCGTACGGCCCCGCCAGCACGCGCGAGAAGTCGGCGACGATCAGGCCCTGGAGCGGTCCGCTCATGAGTGCGGGCACACTACGACGCGTGCGGACGCTGGTGATCTCCGACTTGCACGTGGGCGCCGCCAAGCGGACCGACCTGTTGCGGCGGCCCGAGCTGCGCGAGCCGCTGGTCGAGGCGGTGCGCGGCGTCGACCGGGTGGTGATCCTCGGTGACGGGCTCGAGCTGCGCGACGGGCCGCACCGCGACGCGCTGAGCCTCGCCGGCCCGCTGTTCGAGGACATCGGGCGCGCGCTCGGCAGCGAAGGCGAGCTGCTGATGCTCGGCGGCAACCACGACCACGGGCTCGTCGCGGGCTGGATCGACGGCCGCCTGCTCACCGAGCCGGCCGGCTTCCTGGGGCTGGAGCAGCGGATCGAGCCGCGCGACGCCGGGCCGCTCGCCGCCGCGCTCGCCGAGCGCGCCGCGCCCGCGCGCGTGCAGCTGGCCTACCCCGGCGTGTGGCTGCGCGACGACGTCTTCGCGATCCACGGGCACTACGCCGACCTGCACACGACCGTGCCCACGTTCGAGCGGCTGGCGGCCGGGGCGATGGCGCGCTGGGTCGTGCGGATGCCGGCAGAGGGGGCGCAACCGGACGACTACGAGGCCGCGCTGGCCCCGCTCTACGCATGGATGCACGCGCTCACGCAGCGCTCCAGTCACGCCAAGGTGAGCGCCGGGGCGGGCGCGTCGGCGCACGCCTGGGTGGCGATGGGCGGTCGCGGCCGTCGCCGGCGGCCGATCCGCACCACGCTGCTCGGCGCCGGCTTCCGCGTGGCCGTCGCGGGCGTCAACGCCGTCGGCCTCGGCCCGGTCGCGCCCGACCTCAGCGGGCCGGCCCTGCGCAGCGGCTACCTGCACGGCATCCGCGAGGTGCTGCGGCGGCTGGGGGTCGCCGCGCCGCACGTGATCTGGGGCCACTCGCACCGGTCGGGCCCGTGGCCGGGCGACGACCCCGCCGAGTGGACGACGCACGGCGGCGGCCGGATCGTCAACACCGGCTCGTGGGTGTACCAGCCGCACTTCCTCTCCGACGCGCCGAACCGGTCGCCCTACTGGCCCGGCACGGCCGTACTCATCGACGGCTCCGGCCCTCCTGAGCTGGTGCGGCTGCTGGGGGACCGGGGGCACGCGGAGCTGCGACCCCCGGCGTGAAGCAGGTCGCGAGGCACGTCACGCCCTCGCCGACCTCGAGCTCGAGCACCGCGGCGGTGTGGTGCGGGTGCTCGACGAGCGCGAAACAGCCGGGCTCCTCGATCGTGATCGCCCGGCCGGCGGCGCGCACCTCGCCCGCGCCGGCGAACACGCCGTGCACGCCGCCCGCCTCGTACGGCCCGCTGTAGGCACCCGGCTGGTCTTCGGTCTGGGCGGGGAGGAGGACTCCCGGCGCGTCCTCGGGGCGCAGCGGGGGCAGCGGTTCCTCGTCGATCCCCAGCAGCTCCTGGATCTCGCGCTCGGTCTCCTCGTAGGCGCCCTCGCCGTAGTGGAGCGAGAACAGCGCGCCCCCGGCATCCCACAGGTAGCGGGCGGGCCAGCCCTCGTTGCCGTAGAAGTCCCACAGCTCCAGGCCGGAGTCGATCACGACCGGGTACGGCACCCTGAGGCGCTCGACGGCGCGGCGGATGTTCGCCTCGTCGCGCGAGATCTCGAAGCCCCCGGTGTGGATCCCGATCACGCGCAGACCCCGGTCGGCGTAGCGCTCGTGCCAGGCGGTCAGGTATGGCAGCGTGCGCAGCGAGTTCACGCGGCAGAAGTCCCAGAACTCCACCAGCACCGGGCGGCCGATCTGCTTGTCCATCCGGAGCGGCGCCGTGTTCACCCACGGCAGCTCGCGCGGGAACGGCGGCGCCGGGATCTTGTGGGGCTGGGCGCGCACCGGCGGCCACGGTAGCATCGCCCCCCGAGGCGGTCTCCCAACCGCCTGACGGCTCGGAATTCCGTCCCTGAGGAGGGTCGCGTGGACCTTTGGTCTCGGCTGGACGACGTGCAAGCTCGCTGGAACGTGCTCGTGCATCCGTTCTATGCGCGGTGGAGCGCGGGGGAGCTCTCCCGCGACGATCTCGCTCGCTACGCGGGGCAGTACCGGCACGCGGTTGTCGCGCTCGCCGAGGCCGCCGATCGCGCGGCGCACGCCGGCGATGCCGTCGCGCGCGCGGAGCTCGCCGCACACGCGGGAGAGGAGGCGGCGCACGTGGCCCTGTGGGACGCGTTCGCCGGCGCGACCGGCACGGACCGGCCGCAGCCGGCCGAACCCGAGACGGCCGCCTGCGCCGCGGCGTGGGCCGGCGACGGCCGCGACCTGCTCGGCCACCTCGTGGCGCTGTACGCGATCGAGTCGGCCCAGCCGGAGATCGCGCGCGTGAAGGCCGACGGGTTGCGCGCGCACTACGGCTTCGCGACCGGTCCCGCCACCGCGTACTTCGACCTGCACGTCGAGCGCGACGTCGAGCACGCCGCCGAGGGGCGCGCGCTGCTCGCCGCGCGGCTCGCCGGCGCCGACGAGGACGCGCTGGTCGCCGAGGCCGAGCGGATGCTGCAGGCGAACTGGGCGCTGCTCGACGGCGTAACGCGGATCTGCGAGGGTTGAACGAACTTTTATCGACGGACACGCAACTCCGGATGAGTTGCGGGGTTGATTCGTCAGTCAACACCGAGTTGGAGGGTCCCCCTTGCGTAAGTATCTGATCGTCGCTGTCGCGGCGCTCACGACCATGGCGTTCGCCACGACGGCCATCGCCTTTGCTCCTGCCGCCTCTATGAAGGTCACGATCGCCCCGAAGAAGGCCGGCACGAAGAAGAAGCCGAAGAACTCGTCGATCCACCTGACGATCAAGAACAACGATTCCACGAAGACGCTGAGCAGTCTCGTCATCACGTCGCCGAAGACGTTCAAGCTGAGCACCAAGGGCCTGAAGAGCTGCGCCGAAACCACGCTTGTGGCGAGCGGCCCGAAGGGCTGCCCGAAGGCGTCGCGCGTCGGCAAGGGCACGGCCAACGCGCTCCTGGGCGTCAACGGCCCGAGCCCGACGCCGCTGCACTTCGACGTGACGCCGGTCGTCGTCGGCAAGAACCGCATCGACTTCAACCTGTTCAACGCCGGCATCGGCAACCTGATCTCGCCCGCGAAGATCAAGGGCAGCAAGCTGACGATCACGGTTCCGGACGCCGCCCAGCAGCCGCTGCCGGGCACGTGGGCCGGCCTCGTCGACATCGACACGACGCTGAAGGCCAAGAAGGGCAAGCACTACCTGGCCTCGACGACGGGCTGCAAGAAGAAGAAGCACGCCTTCAGCACGAAGCTCGTGTTCGCCGACAACGGCGTCAGCGACTTCACGCCGATCACGGTCAAGGCTTCCTCGAAGTGCTCGTAGTCGCCGCCTGAGCGACGACGCGATTTTCCGAAGGCCCCGCCCCGGCGGGGCCTTCGTCGTTCTTAGACTCCTTCTCCGTGGTGCTCTTCGCGCACGGGATCGTCGGCCGCGCCGACCTGCCGATCCCGATCAGCATGTTCATCCTCGCGGCCGCGGCCGTGCTGGTGATCTCGTTCGTGGCGCTGGCCGCCGGGTGGTCGCAGCCGCGGCTCGAGCGGCTCGACGAGCGGCGGCTCCTGCGGATCCCGCTTGCGGTCGAGGTGCTGCTCGGGGCACTCGGGCTGCTCGTGTTCGTCGTGTGCGTGTACGCGGGCCTGGCGGGCGTCGACAGCCAGCTCGACAATCTGGCGCCGACGGCCGTCTACGTCGGCTTCTGGGTCGGCGTGCCGTTCGTGACGCTGCTGTTCGGCAACGTCTTCCGGCTCGTGAGCCCGTGGCGCGCCGTCGGCCGCGCGACGGGCTGGCTGATCGGCAAGGCCGCGCGCGGCACACCGCCGGAGCCGCTCGCCTACCCGGAGCGGCTCGGCCACTGGCCGGCCGTCGCCGGCATCCTCGGCTTCGTGATCTGCGAGCTGTGCTGGGCGGCGGCCAAGGATCCCGGCCCGCTCGCCCTGGTCATGCTCGCCTACTTCGCGATCCAGCTCGTGGGGATGAGCCTGTACGGCGTCGAGGCCTGGACCCGTCGCGGCGACGCCTTCGGGGTGTGGTTCGGACTGGTCGCCCTCCTGGCGCCGGTCGGGCGGCGCGCCGACGGCTGGGTCGTGCTGCGGCCGCCGGTGGCGGCGACGACGCGCCTGACGGTCGTGTCCGGCACGACCGCGCTGCTGCTCACGGCGATCGGCTCGACGGCGTTCGACGGCGCCCGCGAAGGCCCGCTGTTCAACGGCCTCGTGGGCGACCTCCAGGACGCGTTCAGCGGCCTCGGCCTGTCGCTCGGCACGAGCCTGGAGCTGGCGTTCATCGTCTGCCTGCTGATCACGATCGCGGGCGTCGGCCTGATCTGGTCGGTCGCGGTGCTGGGCATGCCGCGCCGGGAGCTGCGGCTCTCGCACCTCGAGCTCTCCCGGCGGTTCGTGCATACGCTGATCCCGATCGCCGCCGCCTACCTCGTCGCCCACTACTTCTCCCTGTTCGCCTACAACGGCCAGGCGCTGTGGCCGCTCGCCTCCGACCCGCTCGGCGACGGCTCGAACCTGCTCGGAGGGGCGGGCAAGGGGATCGACTACTCGATCATCTCGGCGACCGGCATCTGGTACGTCCAAGTCGGGGCACTGGTGCTCGGCCACGTCGCCGGCCTCGTGCTCGCACACGACCGGGCGCTGACCGTGTACGGCAGTCAGAAGTCGGCGATCGGCTCGCAGGTCGTCATGCTGGTGGTGATGGTGATGTTCACGATCCTCGGACTCTGGCTGCTCTCGGCGGCGCTGAACACGTGATCCTCTTTGCTCACGCCGGGCACATCCTGCTCGACCTCCTGTACGCGCTGCCGCTGCTGGTGATGATCGTGCTGCTGTTCATCGGCAAGCTCCGCGAGCGCCGGAATCGCGACTGAGGTTTGGTCCGGCCGCGGTCGGGTATCTGCGCGGCACGATGATGACCGCGCAGGTCCATGACGAGCTCTTTACCGTGTGGAGCGCGGCGCGTGCCGAGGCCAACCTCGCCTACGCGGCGTGGTGCGACTCGCCCGGCTCAGCGGCGTACGTGGTGTACCGCGCCGCCGAGGACCGGGCGGACGCCGCCGAGCACGCGCTCGAGGCCGCGGTCCGCCCGCTGCTCGCCGTCTGACTGACGCATCGGTGCGTCAGCAACGCAACCGCGTCGGCGGCTGATGCGTAGAAGGGGGTGCGGACCGGGAACTCCGTTCCGCAAGAGGATCGAACCGGTGAGCACCCCCGAGCTCAGACACCTACTGGACCAGGTCGCCGACACGCGCGAGATCATCCTGCGGCACGAACGCACGTGGAGCGCCGACTATGGCGCGTGGAGCGACGCGCACGAAGAGGCCGAGGAGGCCTACCTGCGCTGGCGCGCGGCCGGCACGGCCGAGGCATACCTCGTCTACCGCGCGGCGCAGGACCGTGAGGACGCCGCGCAGGACACGCTGGCTCAGACCCAGATGTCGCGCACGACGGCCTCGTAGCCGCCGTCCTCGGCGGCCGCCTCGGCACGGGCGCGCCGCCCCTCGTCGCTTCGCTGCGTGAAGACGAGCTCGGTCGGACTGACCTGCTTGGACCACGCGCGCGCGAACGCCTCCGCGCGCTCCTTGTGCCGCCCGAGGTCGTCAGGCACCGGGTGATGGCGGACCGGGAACAGCGGCCGCCGCGTCAGCACGCGGCCGAGCAGCGCGCCCACGCCCGCGTCTGGGTCGGGGAGCGGGCGCATGACGAGATAGCGCGGCGCGTCGGCGACCGTCACGAGCTCGTCGAGCGCATCGGCGAAGCGCACGCTCTCCTCCGGCGAGGCCTCGGTCAGCACGCAGCGCAGGTAGCCGGACGAGCGCGGTTCGATGGCCAGCGAGCCCGCGGCGGCGTCCGACATCTCGCCGAGCTCGCGGTACGCGTCAACCACCGCCCGCGCCGCACGGTCGAGCGGCAGCATCATCGGCAGCCGCTTCTGCGCGCGCCCGAGCCGCACCGCCGCCCACCCCAGCGCCAGCAGCGCGACCACGAGCAACGCCAGCAGCACCGCCGTCCCGGTCGCCACGAACCCGGCCACGCCGACCACCGCCGCACCGCCCGCCACGGCCACGGGCACCCGCTGCGACACGCTAAGGGGGACAGTCCCCCTTACTTCGTCCGCGGTAAGGGGGACAGTCCCCCTTAGTTGGCGGACGACGAGGGTGCGGAGGTCGGCGCCGCGGTAGGGCTCGCCGATCTGCCAGCGCGCGCGGGCCTCGTCGGTGGCGGCGGCACGCTCGCGCATCGCGCGGTTGAGCTCGGCCAGGCGGCCGGCGGGCGGAGGGGTGAACGGGCTCAGCTCCGGGTGCACGTGCGACGGCCCAGCCTCGATCTCGCCGTCGTCGGCGGGCGCGTAGAGGTGCAGGTGCTTGCGCACGAAGCGGGCGTAGTCGGCGCTGCCGCGGGCCAGCTCGGGCGCGACGCAGACGACGTCCCAGTTGGACGCCACCTTCTCCGGGTCGCCCGGATCGAGGCGCAGCGAGCGGCCGCGCATCTGCTGCACCGACACCCCGGTCGAGGCCACCGTGAGGTCGACGAGGCAGTTGACCATCGGGCAGTCCCACCCCTCGCCGAGCAGCGCGCGCGTGCCGATCAGCGCGCCGCAGACGCCGCTCTCGAGCACGCGCGTGGCGACCTCGACCCACGCGCGCGGGACCCACTCGGCGCCGGACGAGCGCAGCGAGATGAGCACGCCGTCGGGCGCCGCCTCCCAGTCGGGCAGCGCGAGGTGCTCCTCGGCCTGCTCGACCAGAGCCTCCAGCAGCACCTCGGCGTCGGCCGGTAGGCAGCGCAGCCCGCGGCCGGAGACGACGAGCGGCCGCAGCGGCGCGGTCCGCGAGTCGGCGCCGACGGCCAGCAGCGCATGCCGTGCGGTGCCCGCCGCGGGGTCGAGCACGCCGCCGAGCAGCGGGTCCGGCTTCGCCTCGGCCAGCTCGGCATCGCACAGCACGAGGGCGCGCAGCGCGTCGCCGCGCGCCTCCATCTCGGTGGCGAGCACCTCGACGAGCCCGAGCGCCTTGGCCTGCGAGCCGGTCAGCAGCCGGTCGACCTCAGAGGTGCCGCGCCGGATCCCGCGGCGCGTGAGCTTGAAGCCGAGCTCGGCCAACGCGGCGGACACCGCGGCGTAGCGCTCGGCCGCCGCCGGCTCGGGCGACGCGTGCAGGCAGCGCAGCGCGTAGTCCTCGAGCAGCACGAGCCAGTCGTCGAGGTCGGGCGGCCGGCGGTAGGACTCCCCGCGCGGCGCGCCCTCGGGCAGCGCCAGGCCCGCCGAGCCGAGGAAGCGGATCCCGGCGCGGGCGAGGGCCGGCCGCGCGTGCTGGAAGTCCTCCCAGCTCAGCTCGGCGTCGTCGTCCACCGAGCGGCGGCGCTCGCGCATGCGCGTGATCACCCAGGCCGGGAACGAGTGCGGGCCCTCGACGTCGTCGTGCAGCGCCGTGATCAGCTCGTTGAAGCGCGTGTCGTGCTCGGCCAGCCAGGCGCGCTCGGAGTCCAGCGGCTCGGTCAGCCAGGCCAGCTCCTGGAACGGCGCGAGGTGGCCCTCGCGGACCACGGCCGGCGTCGGCACGGTGAAGTCGATCGGCCCCAGCAGCTCGGCGTACAGCTCGTCCTCGGCGCCGGTGAGATCGGACGGCGGCGTGGCGGTGAGCCCGATCACGTGCACGTCCTCGTCGCGCAGCTCGTCGATCAGCGCACGCACGACGTAGCCCCACATCGAGGCGAGGTGGTGGCACTCGTCGAGCACGATCGTGCCGATGCGGGCCGCCTTGAACGCGTTGATGCGCTTGCGGGCGGTATCGGAGAACAGCTCGGCGAGCTCGATCTCGGCGTGCTCGCCGCGGGCGATCTCGCGCTTGACGGCGGCGGTGATCGTGGCGATCTCGGCGGCGCGCCGGTCCGCGGCAGCGCCCTCGTAGGAGAGGCCCTCGGCCACCGCCTCCTCGACATCGAGACCGGTGGCGGCGGCGCGGTCGCTGGCCCAGCGGGCGGCGGCGACCTGCCGGATCGCCGCGCTCGGATCCTCGAGCTGGCACAGCGACTGGTAGGTCATGCAGGCGATCGGGAAGAACGGCTCCGGGCCGGCGACGCGCGCGACGTCGGCTGCTGACCCGAACTTACGGACGGCACGTGGCCACTGGATCTGCACCGCGCTGTTGGGCGTCAGGACGAGCGCGCGGCGGCCGACCCGGCGCACCAGCTCGACGCCGAGCAGCGTCTTGCCCGAGCCGGGCGGCGCGACGATGTGCGTCCGGCGCCGCCCCTCCGAGCGGTCCCGGTCGAACGCCGCCATGGCCGCCTTCTGGTACCGGCGCCAGCTGCCGCCGAACGAGAGGTCCTCAAACAGGCGGCACGTGCTCAGAACTTCGACAGGTCGGCGGCGAGCGCGCGCGGCGTGAGCTCCGAGGCCGGGAAGCCGATCCGCTGGCGCCCCTGGGCGTCGACGATCACGGTGTAGGAGGAGTGGTCGCGGCCCTTGGTCTGCGGCGCGATACCGAACGCCTTCCACACCAGCGCCAGCTGGCCGCGGCTGCCGAGCAGGAAGTCCATCCGGCCGGTCATCGCCTGCTTGAGCAGGAACGACTTGGCGCTCGCCGGCGTGTCGTTGGCCGGGTCGACCGACACGCCGATCACCGGCACGTCGTGGCCGAGGTCGTCGAGCGCGCCGCGGATGCTCTGCACCTGGGCAGGGCAGACGTCGCGGCACGTCGAGTAGATGAACGCGACGACCAGCGGTTTGCCGCGCAGCGAGGCCGCGCTGACCGGCTCGCCGTCCTGGTTGCGGAGCGTGAAGTCGGGCAGCCGCGCCTCAGGCGGCCGCAGCGCGCCCTGCCAGCCGGCCGGCAGCGGGTCCTCGCCTGCATTCGCGAGCCACACGCCGAACACCGCCCCTGCGGCGCAGAGGACGAGCGTGGTGAGCGCGAGCGCGACACGGGACGGCACCCGTGGAAGCTTAGGCTTCCGTCAGTCCGCGGCGGATCGCGTAGCGCACCAGCTCGACACGGTCGCGCATGCCGAGCTTGCGCAGCAGGTTCGCCCGGTGCGACTCCACGGTCTTCTCGGCGAGGTGCAGGATCTCGGCGATCTGCTTGTTCGTGTGCGCCTCGGCGATCAGCTTGAGCACCTCCTGCTCGCGCGGCGAGAGCGGCTCGTCCGGGCCGGTGGCGGCGTCGGACATCCACTCGCGGATGAGCGAGCGCTCGACCGCGTTGGTCAGGAAGGCGTCGCCGCGGTGGACGGCGCGGATCGCGTTGAGCAGCGCCTGGTCGACCTCGCGCTTGAGCACGTAGCCGGACGCGCCGGCCTTCAGCGCGTCGAACACGTAGCGCTCGTCGTCGTGCATCGACAGCGCGAGCACCTGCGTCTCGGGCAGGTGCGCGCGGATCTGCCGCGCGGCCTGCAGGCCGGTCATGCGCGGCATCGACACGTCGAGCACGCACAGGTCGGGGCGGGTGGCGAGCGCCTGCTCGAACGCGGCGACGCCGTCGTCGGCCTCGGCGACCACCTGCATGTCGGGCTGGCGCTCGATCAGCAGCTTCAGGCCGCCGCGGACGATGCCGTGATCGTCGGCGATGAGGATCCTCATGTGGCTCCCATGGTCAGTTCGATGGTTGTCCCGTCGCCGGGCTCGGAGAAGATCGTGAGATGGCCGCCGACCAGCAGCGCGCGCTCGCGCATGCCGGAGACGCCGAGGCGGGTGCGGCCGTTGCTGGACAGCTTGAAGCCGTGGCCGTCGTCCCGGACGCGCAGCACCGTGCGGCCCACGAACGACAGCTCGACATCGACGTGGCGCGCACCGGCGTGCTGCGCGACGTTCGACAGGCTCTCCTGCGTGACGCGGTAGATGACGAGCTGCTCCTCGTCAGACAGCGGCGGGACGGTGCCGTGGCGGCGGAAGCTCGAGCGGATGCCGGTGCGCTCGCCGAAGGCCGCGACCTGCGACGTGAGGGCGGGCACGAGGCCGTGGTCGTCGAGCGCCGTCGGCCGCAGCTCGCGCGCGAGATGGAGCAGCTCCTCCATCGCCTGGGTGGCGAGCGCCTGCGTCTCGCGCAGCTCCTCCTGGAGCGCGGGCGGCGCGTCGCTGATCGTCGCCGACAGGCGGAGCAGGATCGCGGTCAGCGCCTGGTTGACCTCGTCGTGCAGGTCCTGGGCGATCCGCGAGCGCTCGACCTCCTGGGCGCGCAGCACGGCACGGCCGGATTCGCGGCGCTCGTGCTCGAGCCGCTCGAGCATGCGGTTGAAGTCGGCCGACAGGCGCCGGACCTCGTCGGCGGCGCCGCGCGTGACGTCGGCGCGCTTGCCGGGCGTCGTGAGGTCGACGCTGCTCATCGTCTCGACCAGCCGGCCCATCGGCTCGAGCCGGCGGCGGAGCAGGATCGAGTTGAGCAGCACCACGATGAAGACCGACAGCGCGATCAGCAGCAGGCCCTCGATGCTGGCCGCGTCCTCGAGCCGGTCGCGGGCGATGACGGCCGCCACGAACGCCGTGATGGCGACGAGTACCGTGTTGACCCAGAGGACCTGCGTGAGCAGCGTGCGCGAGCGCATCCAGCGGGTACATCGGCACCTTGAGCGTCTGGCCTAATGGTGTGCGGACCGTATGCGGCTTACTCGCGCTCGCAAGCTCGCGGCGAGCGCCTTGGAAACACGGCGCTATCATTTCTGAAGCATTGAATCCCGACCGACTTTCGAGGACTTCGAGATGACCCCGAGTGGGGCGGAGTACATCCGCCAGATCAAGAGCCAGGTGCGGGAGGTGGACCCGGCCCAGGTGTCCGAGCACCTGGGGAACGGCATCTCCCTGGTCGACGTGCGCGAGAGCACCGAGTGGGACGCGGGCCACATCCCCGGCGCCAAGCACGTCCCGCGCGGCTACCTCGAGTCGCGCATCGAGGGCGCCGTGGGCGCCGATCGCGACCAGGAGGTCGTCCTCTACTGCGCCTCCGGCCAGCGCTCCGCGCTCGCCGCCCACACGCTCACCGAGCTCGGCTACACGAACGTGAAGTCGATGAACGGCGGGATCACGCTGTGGAAGGACCGCGGCTACAAGGTCGAGGTCCCGAAGGCGCTCACGCCCGAGCAGCGCGAGCGCTACTCGCGCCACCTACTGATCCCCGAGATCGGGCTCGAGGGGCAGACGAAGCTGCTCGAGAGCAAGGTGCTGCTGCTCGGCGCCGGCGGGCTCGGCTCGCCGACCGCGCTGTACCTCGCGGCGGCCGGTGTCGGGACGCTTGGCGTGGTCGACGACGACGAGGTCGACCTCTCCAACCTGCAGCGCCAGGTGATCCACACGACTGACCGCATCGGCGTGCCGAAGGTCGACTCGGCGGAGCAGTCGATCACCGCGATCAACCCGGACGTCGAGGTCATCAAGTACAAGACGCGTCTCGACGCGTCCAACATCATGGAGATCATCGACGGCTACGACGTGATCGTCGACGGCGTCGACAACTTCCCGACGCGCTACCTGCTCAACGACGCGACGGTCCGCCTCGGCATCCCGGTCGTGTCGGCCTCGATCCTCGGCTTCGACGGCCAGCTGTCGGTGTTCAAGCCGCACGACGGGCCGTGCTACCGCTGCCTGTATCCGGTCCCGCCGCCGGCCGAGATGGCACCGTCCTGCGGCGCCAACGGCGTGCTCGGCGTGCTGCCCGGCACGATGGGCCTGCTGCAGGCGACCGAGGTCGTCAAGCTCGTGACGGGCGCCGGCGAGCCGCTGGTCGGCCGCCTGCTCCTGTACGAGGCGCTCGGCGCCACGTTCACCGAGCTGAAGGTGCGGCGCGACCCGGACTGCCCGATCTGCTCGAAGGACCCGTCCGAGATCTCCGACCAGGAGATGGGTGTCTTCCCGGACTACGAGGCGTTCTGCGCCGCTGCTGGATAGCCTCAGCGCAGATATGGCAACGATCAAGGTTCCCCCGGTCCTGCGGCCGTCGGTCGGCGGCGATAAGGAGGTCTCCGCGGCCGGCGACACCGTCGGCGCCGTCCTCCATGACCTCGCCGACCAGCATCCCGCGACGCAGGAGCAGCTGTTCGGCCCCGACGGGCAGCTCAACCGCTACGTCAACGTGTACCTCAACGACGAGGACGTCCGCGTGCTCGACGGCCTCGACACCGGGGTCGGCGAATCCGACACGCTCGTGATCCTGCCGGCAATGGCCGGCGGGTGATCCGGGCCGCGCGCCCCGACGAGGCGGAGCGCCTCGTCTCGACGTACGACTGGTTGTTCGCCGCTCCGGGGTCGCAGCCGCCGCAGTGGGATCCCGCGCGCGCGGAGCAACGCCTGCGCGCGCTGATCGCCGGCGATCGCTCCGAGGTGTTCGTCGCCGATGACGGCGGCACGATCGTGGGGATCTGCACGGTGGCGCTCGACATCGTGTCGGTGCGCTTCGGGCAGCGCGCCTGGGTCGAGGACCTCGCCGTGCACCCCGACCACCGGTCGGCAGGGCACGGCAAGGCACTGCTCGACGCCGCCAAGGCGTGGGGGCGCGAGCGCGGCGCGGCTCACCTGGAGCTCGACTCCGGCGAGGCCCGCGCCGACGCGCACCGCTTCTACGAGCGCGAGGAGCCGAGCTGGCGCTCGATCAACTTCGGCTGGGAGCTCTAAGCGCCCTCCATTGCGGGTTCGCCCACGCCGTGCATGGCCGGCTGCTGCTGGGGCCGCAGGAACACGGCGCCCACGACCGCCGCGCCGGCGGCGAACACGGCGCCGATCAGGAACGCCAGGTGGTAGCCGCTCAGCAGCGCGTCGACCGCGCGCTCACCGGACGCCACAAGGTGGTCCGTGCGCGAGTCGGCGGCGCTGGCGAGAATCGCCAGGCCGAGCGCGCCGCCCATCATGAACGCCGTGTTCACGACGCCTGAAGCGAGCCCGGAGTCCTCCGGCTTGACGTCGCCCATCGCGGCGAGCAGCAGCGGGTTGAAGGCGATGCCGGCGCCGAAGCCCTGCAGCACCATCGCGGGCAGCATGTCGACGAAGTAGTTGCCGTCGACGGGCGCGCGCGCGAAGAGCAGGATGCCGAGCGCGAAGGCCGGGAAGCCGATCACGATCGGCATCTTGATCCCGTACCGCATCACCAGCTTGTCGGACAGCAGCAGCGACACGCCGCCCCAGACGAGTGTCTGCGGCAGGTACGCGAAGCCGACCTCGAGCGGCGTGTAGTCGAGCACGAGCTGCATGTACAGCGCCGACAGGAAGAACGCCGCGAACAGGCCTGCGGCCATCAGCACGCCCATCGCGTTGGCGGCCGCGAGGGTGCGGTGGCGGAAGATCGACAGCGGCATCAGCGGGTGCGCCGCGCGCGTCTCGATCACCAGGAACGCGCCGAGCAGCACGACGGCGGCGCCCAGGAGCCCGAGCGTCTGGCCCGACGTCCAGCCGGCCTCGTTGCCGTTGACGATCGCGTACACCGCCGCGACCAGGGCGGCAGTGACGGTCACGGCGCCGGCCACATCGACGCTCTCGCGGGCCCCGAGCTCCTCCTTGCCCGGCAGCAGCCGCAGCGAGGTCAGATACACGGCGACGCCGATCGGGACGTTGACGAGGAAGATCCAGTGCCAGCTCAGGATGTCGGTCAGGATGCCGCCGAGCAGCACGCCGACGGTCCCGCCGCCGGACAGCACGAAGCCGAAGATGCCCATGGCCTTCGCGCGCTCGCCGGGCTGGGTGAACAGCACCATGATCAGCGACAGCGCGACGGCCGAGACCACGGCGCCGCCGAGACCCTGCACCGCGCGGGCGATGACCAGGACCTCCTGCGAGCCGGCGAGGCCGCACGCGAGCGAGGACACCGTGAACAGAGCGATGCCGCCGACGAACAGGCGCCGGTGACCGAACAGGTCGCCGAGTCTGCCGCCGAGCAGCAGGAACCCGCCGAACGTCAGCAGGTACGCGTTCACCACCCAGGCGAGGGACGTCTCGGAGAAGCCCAGATCCGCCCGGATCGAGGGGAGGGCGACGTTAACGATCGTTGAGTCGAGGACGATCATCAGGTCCCCGCAGCAGAGCACGAGCAGTGCGAGCCAGCGCGTGCGGTCCGTCAAAGAAGGCATATGGCTTCAGGCTTGCGCGAGTGCCTGCGCGCCTCAATCGTGCTGCCCGAACCCTCGATGGTCGGTTGGTCCTAGGTCTTGCGGAAGAGGTCGAGGAAGCGCGGCAACGCCTGCCGGTCGCCCTCGACGGTGATCGAGTCCGGAGAGCCGCCGTGCCACAGCACCGTGGCGAGCGTGCCCGGCTCGGTGGTCAGCCTCAGGTCGGCGCCGTCCGCCGCGCCGCGTGTGATGTCGAGCCGGTCGCCGTCGACCCGCAGGGCGTAGCTGTGCTCGCCGAGGTGCACCTCGTACGTCGCCCGCAGATCCCCCGCGGGCGCGAACATGGTCTTCAGCGCCAGCATCGCGGCGTCGGGGCCGAGCGGCGCGTCGTCGGCCGCCGGCGCGCGGCTGCCCCAGCGGCCCAGGCTCAGCACCACCGGCTCGAGCTCGCGGCCCCAGACGGTGAGCTCGTAGACCTGCGCGGGTGCGGGCGGCGGCAGCGTGCTCCGCTGCACGACGCCGCGCTCCTCGAGCTCGCGCAACCGCTGCGACAGCACGTCGGGGCCGATGTTCGGCAGCCCGGCCCGCAGGTCGGTGAAGCGCTTCGGCCCGAGAAGCAGCTCGCGCACCACGAGCAGCGCCCAGCGCTCGCCGACGAGGTCGAGCGCGCGCGCGATGCCGCAGCGGTCTCCGTAGGTCCGCCGTCCGGTCACGCGGTCAGATTATCAAACAAGCTAATTGGTTTTTCCAACTAGAACCGATACAGTGCCGCTCATGAGCGAACGTGACGGATACGCACAGGGCGTCCCGTGCTGGGTCGACACCTGGCAGCAGGACGCCGACAGCGCGGCGCACTTCTACTCGGAGCTGTTCGGCTGGGAGGCGGCGCGCGGCGAGTACTCGATGTTCCGCCTGCGCGGGCGCGACGTCGCCGGGCTGGCCGAGGGTGCTCAAGCGGCGCCTGCCTGGACGACGTACGTCTGGGTCGACGACGTCGACGCCACCGCCGAGCAGGTCCTGGCGGCCGGCGGCCGCGTGCTCCGCGAGCCGTTCGACAGCCTCGACGGCGGCCGCATGGTGATCTTCGCTGACCCGGCGGGCGCCGTGATCGCGGCCTGGCAGCTCGGCGAGCACCGGGGGGCGCAGCTCGTCAACGAGCACTCAGCCTGGGCGATGAGCGTCCTCAGCACGCCGGATCCCGAGGCGGCGAAGGCCTTCTACGGTGCCGTCTTCGGCTGGGAGACCGACGACTTCGGGGGCGCGAGCCTGTTCCGGCTCCCCGGGTTCGTCGGCGGCGAGCCGCAGCAGCCGGTGCCGCGCGATGTCGTCGCGGTGATGTCGAGCGGTGACGCGGCGGCCTGGACGCCGGGCTTCTGGGTGGCGGACGCCGATGCCGTCGCCGCGCGTGCGAGCGAGCTCGGCGGCCGCGTGATCGCCCCGCCGGTCGACGATCCCGTGGCCAGGACCGCCGTCTTGGCGGACCCGGCCGGCGCGGTATTCACCGTCAGCCGGGTCCACTGATCGGCCGGCTACGGCAGCGTGATCGCGTGCCCCCCGGCGAACACGTCGTCGGGATCCCAGAACGAGCGGATCGCCTGCAGCCTGGCCCAGACCGGAGCCCCATACGCGTCGCGCAGGCGATCTGTGTTTCTCTCGGGGATGAAGTTCGGCCACGCGTCGCCGCGGGCGAACGGCGCCAGCGCCGCACGTAGGCCGATGGTCCACTCGCGCGCCGCGTCGTCCAGGTCGGCGTCGAACCAGGCGGCGCCGGCCTGCCAGGCCCACGGCACGTCGCGCCCGCCGAGCGGCGTGGCGTCCGTGGGCACGCGCGCGACCGCGCCGCCGAGCGGCATCAGCAGGATGCTGCCGAGGGCGGCGGGCTTGCGCGCCTGCTGCTCGGCGAGCACCGACACGACGTCGGGTGAGAGCTCGCCGAGGAAGCCGCCGACGCCGCGGATGCGGGCGGTGTAGCGCTCCGGCGATTCGAAGATGCCCTGCAGGGCGCGGTACGGCATCGTCTCCACGGCGTCGATCGCCGGGCCGAGGGCGCGCAGCCGGCTGATCGGCGCCGGGCCGGCGCCCCGTCCACAGCACGATGACGGCGACGATCGGAGTGCCGCGCAGGGCCGCGGGCACGAACGGCGCGGGCGGGGCGTTGAGCAGCGCGAAGCCGCCGCCGAGGTCGTCGGGCGCGCCGGCCATCAGCTCGCCGTAGGCGGCGGCGACCTCGCCGGCGCGGTCGGCGGGCCAGGCGAGCATGCCGCCGGTGACCGTGCCGACGGGGTGCAGCCCCAGCTCGAGCTCGGCCACGACGCCGAAGCTCGGGCCGCCGCCGCGCAGTGCCCAGAACAGGTCCGGATGCTCCTCGCCGCCTGCCGTCACGACGTGGCCGTCGGCGCTCACCACGCGGGCGCTTCGCAGCGAGTCGGCGGCGAGCCCGAGCTTGCGCTCGAGCCAGCCGGAGCCCGAGCCGAGCGTGAAGCCGGCGACGCCGACCGACGGGATGCGCGCGCCCGTCACCGCGAGGCCGTGGGGCTGCGTGGCGGCGTCGACTTCGCGCCACGTGGCGCCGCCCTGCACCCGCACGCGGCGGCGCGCCGGGTCAACGCGCACCGCGCGCATGGGCGTGAGGTCGATCACCGCGGCGTCGTCGTCGACGGCGAAGGTGTCGGGGCCGTGCCCGCCGTTGCGGACGCGGACGGGCAGGCCGCTCTCGCGCGCGCAGCGGAGCGCGGCGGCGATGTCGCCGGGGCCGGCGCAGCGGGCGATCAGCGCGGGCCGGCGGTCGACGAGGTCGTTCTGGGTGCGGCGGGCGTCTTCGTAGGCGCCGTCGCCGGGCAGCAGCAGGTCGCCGGCGAAGTCGCGCAGGGCGGGGCGTAAGGGCATACAGACGCAGACGAGCGCACGGCCGCGCGCATTCCGTCTAGGACCACGGGCCTAGGACCAATTGCCCCTGGAGCGGCGGCCGCGCACCGGCCACCATGCAGTCATGACCACTAGCGCCAGCGAACGCATCACCGACGAGGTCACGTCGTGGCCGGGCGTCGAGTCCGGGCCGGGTCGGCGCGGCGAGTTCGCCTTCCGCCTCGGCCGGCGCGAGATCGGCCACCTGCACGGCGATCACGCCGCCCACTTCTCGTTCCCGAAGGCCGTCTGGGCCGAGCTCTTCCAGGCCGGCCGGGTCGTGCACCACCCGGTCTTCCCCGGCAAGGAGGGCCCGGCCGCCCGCCGGATCGCGGGCGACGAGGACGTGCGCGATGTGATCGCGCTGATGCGCCTCAACTACGACCGCTTCGCCGCCTCAGGTCGGGACTGACCGGCGCGGCGGGCGCTGCGTGAAGAGCACCGCCGCGACGAGCGCGCCGACGAGCACGAGTGCCGCTGCGATCAGCAGCCACGTGGGCGCGCCGCCGTCGTCCGCGGGTGCGGCCTGCCGGTGCGCGGGCGGGGCGGCAGCGTGCTGGGCGGGGAACGGCTCGAGCGCGAGGACGTTCAGCGCGCGGGCGGCATCGTCGGGCAGCTTCATCCACGTGCCGTCCTCGGCCACGAGCAGCCCGAGCGACGGCACCCACTTGCTCTTGAACCTGCCGATCTGCTTGCCCTCTGGGCCCTCGGAGACAATCGCGGTGAGGCGGAGCGCCGCGGCCTTCGGGTCCTGCGGGATGGTGGGGGTGCCGCCGTTCAGCAGGCCGTTGAGGATCGCCGGGTCGTGCGTGGTGATGCAGTCGGCGGCGCCGCACACCCTCACCTTGGTGATCTCCTTGGCCTGAGCCGCAGGGACGGCGACGACGACGGCGAGCAGGGCGATGATGGGAGCGAGGCGTTTCATATGGCGGTTACACCGACCGGACGACCGTGGTTCCGGCCCGCAGCCGTTCGGCCACCGCGGCACCCGGTTCGCCGAGCTGCTCGCCGGCGACGTCGGCCGCCAGCTCGAGGTTGCGTGCCAGCTGCTCGAGCGGGAAACCGCGCGAGCGCAGGATGTTCGCCAGCCAGGCGATCTCGCGCTCGAGGCTGGCTGACTCCCCGACATCGAGGATCGCCCACTGCAGGCAGTACTGCGTGTCGTGGACCTCCCACGCCCGGGCGGCCTCGCCGTAGCGCTCGTGGTCCTCCGGGAACTCGGCGAAGTAGCGGTCCGCGACCGCCTCGGCGAGCGGCACGAGCGCCACCTCGCGGCCGGCCAGCATCGCCGTGGCCGGCGGCGCCGCACCGCTCGGGGGCGCCACGCCGCGGCTCACTCCGCCACCACCTCGTAGGTATGCAGGTGCTCGAGCCGCTCGAGCTGGATCGCCGCCTGCAGCGCCGGGTCGATGCGGTCGTGCGAGATGCGATGCTCGGCGCTGCGCATGTAGGCGGTGAAGGCCGCCCGGTCGCGCCAGCGCGACACCATCAGCACCTCCTCGGGATCGCGGTCCGAGCGCCACACCTGGAGGTCGACGAAGCCCTCGGCGCCGTCCACGAGATGGGCGCGACGGCGGAACGCGGCGACGAGCGCGTCGGACTGGCCGGCCTCAACCCGGAGCCGAGACATCGACACGTACATGGCGTGCCAACGCTACCTCACGACGATCGTGCCCGGATCGAGCGCACGGCGGCCATCATGTGCTCGAGCGCGGGCAGCGCCTCCTCCCAGGTGCGGGTTTTGAGCCCGCAGTCGGGATTGACCCACAGCCGGTCGCGCCCCACCTGCGCCTCGGCGCGCCCGACCAGCCGCTCGATCTCCGCGGCGCCCGGCACGCGCGGCGAGTGGATGTCGTAAACGCCGGGGCCGATGTCGTTCGGATACGCGGGCACGTCCATCCCGGAGCGCGAGGCCTCGAGCGACAGCACGTCGGCGTCGAGGCGGGCGATGTGCTCGCCGAAGTCGCCGAACTCCGAGTAGCACATGTGGGTGTGGATCTGCGTGTCCGCGCGCACGGGCGCGACGGTCAGGCGGAAGCAGTCGACCGCCCAGGCGACGTACTCGGCCTGGTCGGCGCGCCGCAGAGGAAGCCCCTCGCGCAGCGCCGCCTCGTCGACCTGGATCGCGAACGCCCCCGCGCGCTCGAGGTCGAGCACCTCGTCGCGTATGGCCAGCGCGATCTGCGTGCAGGTGTCGCGGCGCGGCTGGTCGTCGCGCACGAACGACCACTGGAGGATCGTCACCGGCCCGGTGAGCATGCCCTTGACCGGGCGGTCCGTGAGCCGCTGGGCGGCCTGCCACCAACGCACGGTCATCGGCTTCGGCCGCGACACGTCGCCGAACAGGATCGGCGGCTTCACGCAGCGGCTGCCGTACGACTGCACCCAGCCGTACGACGAGAACGCGAAGCCCTCGAGCTGCTCGGCGAAGTACTCGACCATGTCATTGCGCTCCGGCTCGCCGTGCACGAGCACGTCGAGCCCGAGGCGCTCCTGCAGCGCGATCGCCTCGGCGATCCGCTCCTCGATGAACGCGTCGTACGCCTGCCGGGCCAACGTGCCGGCGCGCAGCTCGCGCCGCGCGGCGCGGATCTCGGCGGTCTGCGGGAACGAGCCGATCGTCGTCGTCGGCAGCTCTGGCAGCGGGACGCGTGCCCGCTGCAGCGATCGGCGCTCGTCGGCGGCCGCGTCGCGCGCGTAGTCGCCCGCGCGCAGGGCCGACGCGCGCTCGCGCACCGTCGGATCGTTGGTGCGCACCGAGGCACGGCGCCCGGCCACCGCCGCGCGGGCAGGCCGCAGCGCGCAGTCGCGGATCTCCCGCGGCGCGGCGAGCGCGCGCAGCTCGGCCAGCTTCTCGGCGGCAAAGGCCAGCCACGAGCGCAGCTCGGGATCGAGCCCGGTCTCGCGGGCCGCCTGATACGGCACGTGCAGCAGCGAGCACGACGGCGCGATCGTCACGCGCGTGGAGCCGAGCGCCTCCGCCGCACGGTCGATCGTCCCGAGCGCGGCGTCCGGGTCGGTGACCCACACGTTGCGCCCGTCGACGACGCCGAGCGACAGCCGCGCGGAGCCGCCGGCGAGCGCCGCCAGCGCCGGCTCGAGCTGCTCGGGCGCACGCACGAGGTCGAGGTGGAACTCGGCGAGCGGCAGCGCGAGCACGTCCTCGAGCGCCGGGCCCAGGCCGGCGAAGTAGGTGGCCAGGCAGAGCTCGGCATCGGCCGCGCCGGCCAGCCGCGCTAGCGCTCCCGTGATCGCGGCGAGCGCTTCGGGAGTGCGGTCGACCGCCAGGCACGGCTCGTCGATCTGCACCTCGCGCGCGCCCGCGGCGACGAGCGCGCGCAGGAGCTCCTCGTAGACGGGGAGCAGCGCGTCGAGCGCGTCGAGCGGGTGGTCGAGTCCCTTCGACAGCAGCAGGAGCGTGGCCGGGCCGAGCACGACCGGCCGCGTCGGGATCCCGAGCGCGGCCGCCTCGGCGAGCGGCTCGAGCCAGTGCTCGGCCCGCAGGCGGAACTCCTGGCCGGGCTCGAGCTCCGGCACCAGGTGGTGGTAGTTCGTGTCGAACCACTTGGTCATCTCGAGCGGGCGCGCGTCGGCGGTGCCCCGCGCCATCGCGAAGTACGCGGCCTCCCAGGAGGCGTCCGGACCGCCGAAGCGGTCCGGCACCGCGCCGACCGCGAACGCGGTGTCGAGCACGTGGTCGTAGACGCTGAAGTCGCCCGACGGGATGACGTCGATGCCGGCGCTGCGTGCCCGCCGCCAGTTCGCCTCACGCAGGGTCCGCGCGACGTCGAACAGCTGCGCCGCGGGCAGCTCGCCGGCCCAGTGGCCCTCGAGCGCAGTCTTCAACTCGCGGTCGGGGCCGATTCGTGGTAGCCCGAGGACCGCCGTGCGTCCCATGAACTGTCTCCGATCTGCCGGTGCGGCCCGATCGCGAGGCCACATGTGTCCGATGCGAAATCGACAGGTCTTCGGGCTCGGACGCGTTCGGAACGACCGCCTTCCCGGGAGGCCCAGTGGCTTTCGGTCGTCGCGCGCGTCCATACCGCTGCGCGTCAGCTCCGGCTTCGAACCGGATTCCCTGGCCCTCGGCGGGCGCGATCGATTTCAGGCTGAATCGTATCTGTTTTCTGGCCATTGGTTTATTCGACCGGGAGACAAACGAAAGCGGGTTTCACGGCAAGGAACCGTTCGGTTCGTTCGAAGCCTTGACAAAGCTGGACGGATCGGGTCGGATAGCGCCCGCACATGGCTTCGGGTCGAGCCGGCTCTCTTGAATCGCTGCGTCGCCTCAATCGCCTGCGCGTAATCCACGCGCTGCGCGACCAGGGGCTCATCTCGCGTGCCGAGATCGCGCGCCGCACCGGTCTGTCGCGATCGACGGTCTCGAGCCTGGTCTCCGACCTGCAGGCGGACGGGCTCGTCGTCGAGCGTGACGAGCACGGCGCCGCGCACGGCACGCAGGGCGGCCGCCCGCCGATCCTGCTGTCGTTCGACTCGTCGGCCGGAGCTGCGGTGGGCATCGACTTCGGCCACAGCCACCTGCGGGTGGCGATCTCCGACCTCTCCTCGCGGATCCTCGCCGAGCGGGCTGTCCCGCTCGACACCGATCACGCCGCCGAGGAGGGACTCGACGCCGCCGCCGACCTGGTGGAGGAGCTGCTGGCCGAGGCCGGCATCGACTCCAGCCAGGTGATCGGGGCCGGTATGGGACTGCCCGGGCCGATCCGCCAGGAGGATGGCGTGGTCGGCTCCTCGGCGATCCTGCCTGGTTGGGTTGGCGTGCCGGCGGTAGGGGAGATGCGCCGCCGGCTCGACATCCCAATTCTCGTCGACAACGACGCGAACCTCGGCGCCCTCGCCGAGGCCGCGTTCGGGGCCGCTCGCGACGCGAGCGACCTCGTGTACCTGAAGGTGGCCTCGGGGATCGGCGCGGGCCTGATCCTCAACGGCCGCCTGTATCGCGGCAGCGCAGGGCTCGCGGGCGAGCTCGGCCACGTGCTGGTGGACCCGGAGGGCCTCGTGTGCCGGTGCGGCAACCGGGGCTGTTTGGAGACTCTGGCCGCCACCGGCGCGCTGGTGGAGCTGCTGCGGCGCAGCCACGGTGAGGACGTCGCCGTGGCGGAGATGCTCGAGCTCGCCCGCCGGGGCGATCTCGGCTGCCGCAGGGTCATCGCCGATGCCGGACGGGCGATCGGCCAGGCGGTGTCGGTGCTGCTCAACGTCCTCAATCCCGAGCTGCTCGTGGTCGGAGGAGACCTCGCAGCGGCCGGGGACCTGCTGCTCGACGGCGTTCGCGAGTCGATCGCCAAGGCAGCGCTGCCCTCGGCCGCGGAAGCGGCCGGCGTGGTCGCCGGCGTGCTCGGTGACCGCGCGCAGGTCCTGGGTGCGATCGCTCTCGTGGTGAGCGAGGCCGATCGCGCCTTTCCCACGCGCCTCGCGGCGGAGGCTCGATGACAGATCCAAACCCCCGAAAAACCATCAGGAGGAGGAATCCATGCGCTATCGAGCATGGCTGATCGCGGCGCTTATGGCCGCGATTGGAGCGGTGGTGTTCGCCGGCTGCGGCGGCGACGACAGCAGCAGCGGCAGTTCAGGCGCGTCCGGCAGCAGCAGTAGCGGCAAGTCGAAGGGCAAGGTCGCCGTGCTGCTCCCGGACTCCAAGTCGTCCGTCCGCTGGGAGACCGTCGACCGTCCGTTCCTCAAGAAGGCGTTCGACGACGCCGGCATCGGCAACGAGATCCAGAACGCCGAGGGCGACAAGGCCACCCAGCAGCAGCAGGCTGAGCAGGCGATCACCAACGGCGCCAAGGTCCTGCTGCTCGTCAACCTCGACTCCGGCTCCGGCGCGGCCATCGCGGCCAACGCCAAGAGCCAGAACGTCAAGGTCATCGACTACGACCGTCTGACCCTCAACGGCGACTCCGACTACTACGTCTCGTTCGACAACGAGCAGGTCGGCAAGCTGCAGGGCGAGGGCCTGGTGAAGTGCCTCGGCAACACCAACGGCCAGTCGATCGCCGAGCTCAACGGCTCGCCGACGGACAACAACGCCACGCTGTTCAAGAACGGCTACGACTCGGTCCTGAAGCCGCTCTACGACTCGGGCAAGCTCAAGAAGGCCGCCGATCAGTCGGTGCCGGACTGGGACAACCAGAAGGCGCTGACGATCTTCGAGCAGATGCTGCAGAAGAGCGGCAACAAGATCGACGGCGTGCTCGCGGCCAATGACGGCCTCGGCAACGCGGCGATCTCGGCGCTCAAGCAGCGCAAGCTGCCGCAGATCCCGGTCACCGGCCAGGACGCGACGCTCCAGGGCATCCAGAACATCGTCAACGGCGATCAGTGCATGACCGTCTACAAGGCGATCAAGAAGGAGGCCGACGCGGCCGCGAAGATCGCGATCGCGCTGATCAACGGCGAGACGCCCGACGTGTCGGACACGATCAACAACGGCACGAAGGACATTCCCGCCCAGTTCGAGGCGCCCGTGGCCGTCACCAAGGACAACATCAAGGACTACATCGGCGAGCCCGATTTCCCGAAGCAGGAAGACATCTGCGCCGGGAAGCTCGCCGCGAAGTGCAAGGACATCGGACTCTGAGGGATGATGGGGACCCGTCACGACGACGGGTCCCCACCCTCGCTTTCCGGAGGAGCTGATTTGAGCGACGTCCCGATCCTCGAGCTGCGCGGCGTGTCGAAGCACTTCGGCGCCGTTCAGGCTCTCTACAAGGTCGACTTCCACGTTGCGCCCGGCGAGATCATGTCGCTCGTCGGGGACAACGGCGCGGGCAAGTCGACCCTGATCAAGTGCATCGCCGGGATCTATCCGTTCGACGAAGGCGAGGTTGTCTTCGACGGCGATCACGTGAACATCCACGGCCCGAGGGACTCGGCGCGTCTGGGCATCGAGGTCGTCTACCAGGACCTCGCGCTGGCCGACAACCTCGACGTCGTCCAGAACATGTATCTCGGTCGCGAGGTGACCGATGCGCTGCGGCGGATGGACGAGACCACGATGGAGGCCAAGGCGCAGGAGACGCTCGCCAGCCTGTCCGTCACCACCCTGCAGTCCGTGCGCCAGCTCGTGGCCGGCCTGTCCGGCGGCCAGCGGCAGTCGGTGGCGGTCGCCAAGGCCGTGATGTGGAACTCGCGCGTGGTCATCCTCGACGAGCCGACCGCGGCGCTGGGCGTGGCCCAGACGCGGCAGGTGCTCGACCTCGTCGCGCGGCTCGGCGAGCAGGGCCTCGCCGTGATCCTCATCTCGCACAACCTGCACGACATCTTCGAGGTCGCCGATTCGATCACCGTGCTCCGGCTCGGTCAGAACGTCGCCGAGTTCAAGCGGAAGGAGACCAACCAGCAGGAGGTCGTCGAGGCGATCACCGCGGGCAAGCTGACCAAGGTGCCCGGCCAGGCGGACCCGGAGGTCGTGGCATGAGCACCGTCGCCGCACCGCCACCCGAAGCGGCCGCCGGCGGCACGAACACCGTCGGCGCCTACGCGCGCCGCTGGTGGGTCGACGTCAAGTCCGGCGAGCTCGGCTCACTGCCGATCGTCCTCGGCCTGGTCATCATCTGCATCGTCTTCCAGACGCAGAACGACCGCTTCCTGACGGCGGGCAACTTCGTCAACCTGATCGTCCAGACGGCACCGTACGCGGTGATCGCCATGGGCGTGACGTTCGCCCTCCTGCTCGGGGAGATCGACCTGTCGATCGGTTTCGTGTCGGGCGTCGGCGGCGTCATGACCGCGCTGCTCCTCACGCCCGACGGCAACCAGCTGCCGACGTTCATCGTCATGGTGATCGTGCTGGCGGCCGGGCTCGGGATCGGCACGTTCCACGGGCTGATCATCACCAAGATCGGCGTGCCGTCGTTCGTGGTCACGCTGGCCGGCCTGCTGGCCTGGAACGGCGTCGTGCTGCTGCTGATCGGCAGCCGCGGCACGGTGATCCTGCAGAACGACTTCGTGATCGGCCTGGCGAACAACTTCATGGCGCCGGGGGCGGCGTGGATCCTGGCCATCGTCTGCATCGCGCTCTATGCCGCGGTACAGCTCACGCGCGCGGTCAAGCGCCGGCGGGCGGGCCTGCAGACGGACCCGACCCTGATCGTCGGCGTGCGCATCGCGGGCGTCGCGGCGGCGCTGATCATCGTCGTCGCCGTGTGCAACCAGGACCGCGGCCTGCCCTACGTCGCGCTCGTGGTCGGCGGCCTGTTCTTGTTCTGGACGTTCATCCTCAACCGGACCCGCTTCGGGCGCCACATCTACGCGGTCGGCGGCAACGCCGAGGCGGCGCGGCGCGCCGGCATCAACGTCGACAACGTGCGGATCCAGTGCTTCGCGTTCTGCTCGTTCATGGCGGTGATCGGCGGCATCATCCTGGCGTCCCGCCTGCGGTCGGTGGACACGAACACGGGCGGCGGTCAGGCGCTGCTGTACCCGATCGCGGCGGCCGTCATCGGCGGCACGTCGCTGTTCGGCGGCCGCGGCACGATGAAGGCGGCGATCCTGGGCGCGCTCGTGATGCTCTCGATCGACAACGGCCTCGGCCTCCTCGGCCTCTCGTCGGGCACGAAGTTCGTGCTCACGGGCGCCGTGCTGCTGCTCGCCGTCACGGTCGACTCGATCTCGCGGCGTGGTCGCGCCCAGAGCGGCCGAGCATGAATGACGCTGGTGCGGTGCGGTGGGGCGTCGTCTCCACCGCCCGCATCAACGACAAGGTCCTCGCGGGCGCACGCGAGGCTGACGGCGTGGAGGTGGTCGCCGTCGGATCACGCGACCGCGAGCGCGGCGAGGAGTTCGCAGGCCGGCACGACATCGCGCGCGTGCACGGCTCCTACGAGGAGCTGCTCGCCGATCCCGACGTCGAGGCGGTCTACATCCCGCTGCCGAACTCGCTGCACGTGCCGTGGTCGATCAGGGCGCTCGAGGCCGGCAAGCACGTGCTGTGCGAGAAGCCGCTGACGCGCCGGGTGGCAGACGCCGAGGCCGCGTTCGCCGCCGCCGAGCGCGCCGGCCGGCTGCTGATGGAGGCGTTCATGTGGCGCTACCACCCGCAGACCGAGGAGCTCTCTCGGCGGGCGCGGGAGATCGGGCCGCTGCGCGTCGTGCGCGCGGCGTTCGGCTTCACGCTCGCCGCCGACGACACCGGCAACGTGCGGATCCAGCCCGAGCTCGAGGGCGGGGCGCTGATGGACGTCGGCTGCTACTGCGTGTCGGCCCTGCGGCTGCTGTGCGGAGAGCCGGTCGCCGCGACCGGCCAGGCGGTCGGCCGCCAGGGCGTCGACGGCCGCTTCGCCGGGACGCTGCGCTTCGACGGCGACGTGCTCGGCGTGTTCGACTGTGGCTTCGACGTGCCGCATCGCGGGAAGATCGAGGTCGTGGGCGCGAACGGCACACTGGTCTCCGAGGATCCCTGGCACGGGGTCAACCCCCGGCTGACGCTGCGGCGCGGCGAGGGCGACGCCGAGGACATCCCGGTGGCGGCGGCGCAGCCGTACCGGCTCGAGCTGGAGGACTTCTCGCGGGCGGTGCGCGGCGGCGTTGCGCCGCGGCTCGGTCGCGAGGACGCGGTGGGCCAGGCGCGGGCCATCGAGATGCTGTACGCATCAGCGGTGTGAGAGAACGCCTCGCGCGGGGGGCGCGCGCGATCGCCGTCGACGCCGGGCTGCTGCGGCGCCGCCGCGAGCTGCGGCTGCTGATCGTCGGCCAGTCGATCTCCGACCTCGGCTCGATGATCACGTTCGTCGCGATCCCGGTGCAGACGTTCCAGCTGACGCACAGCTCACTGCACGTCGGGCTGCTGGGCGTGGCGGAGTTCGTGCCGATGCTGCTGCTGGCGCTCGTCGGCGGCGCGCTCGCTGACGCATTCGATCGCCGCCGGCTCGTGATGCTCGCCGAGCTCGGCGCGCTCTTCGTCGTGGCCGGACTGGTGGCGAACAGTCTGCTCGAGGAGCCGCTGCTGTGGGTGCTGTACCTCGCCGCGGCACTGATCGCGGCGTGTACGGCGATCCGGCGCCCCCCGCTCGACGCGCTGATGCCGCGGCTCGTCGAGCGCGACGAGCTCAAGTCCGCCAGCGCGCTGCAGTGGGCGATCCACAACGTCGCGCACATGGCCGGTCCGGCGATCGGCGGCGTGCTGATCTCGACGGCCGGCGGCGCGGTCACCTACACGGCCGACCTGGTGACGTTCGGCGTGTCGCTGGCGGCGCTGGCGGCGATGCGCACCCCG
Organism: uncultured Solirubrobacteraceae bacterium; assembly: GCA_963803335.1. Lineage (GTDB taxonomy): Bacteria > Actinomycetota > Thermoleophilia > Solirubrobacterales > Solirubrobacteraceae > DASSUW01. The sequence continues at coordinate 211,121 of CAWDME010000005.1, forward strand.
CCGCCGCCCGAGCGCCAGGCGCTCGGCGTGCGCGCGATCGCCGAAGGGCTGCGCTACGCGAAGTCGCGCCAGGAGCTGGTCGGCACATACACAGTCGACATCGTCGCGATGTTCTTCGGCATGCCGATGGCGCTGTTCCCGGCGCTCGCCGAGCGCTACGGCGGTGCCGCGGTGGTGGGACTGCTGTACGCGGCGCCGCCGGCGGGCGCGGTGCTCGCCACGATCACGAGCGGCTGGACGCGGCGCGTGCACCGGCACGGCCGCGCGGTCGTGTACGCGGCGTGCGGATGGGGCGTCGCGATCGCGCTGTTCGGGCTCGCCGACGTGCTCTGGCTAGCGCTGCTCTGCCTGGCGCTGGCCGGCGGCGCGGACGCGATCTCCGGCGTCTTCCGCGCCACGATCTGGAACGAGACGATCCCCGACCGCCTGCGCGGCCGCCTCGCGGGCGTGGAGATGATCTCGTGGTCGTCGGGCCCGATGCTGGGGAACGCCGAGGCCGGCATCGCCGCCGCGCTGTTCGGGCTCCGCAGCTCGGTCGTCGGCGGCGGGTTGCTGTGCGTATTCGGCGCGGTCGCGCTCGCCGCCACGCTGCCGCGCTTTTGGGGCTACGACGCGCGCCACGGCGCCACCGCGCACCCCGATCTCATCGAGGCGGTCTGAGCCGCGGTTGCATTGCTGCCGGTGGGCGGGTTACGGTCGGCTCGGCATGACCGACGTCCGCGTCCACGTTGGCGGCTATGCGGACAGCGATGACGAGGAGCGCGCCGAGCTCGCCTCGCGTCTACGTACCGACCTGCAGGCCCACGACCTCGAGGTCTCCTACCCGGACGCGCAGCCGCCGCCCGGGGCGAAGGGCGGCGCCTACGAGTGGGCGGAGTTGGCGGTGACCGTGGCCGGCTCGATGCAGGGGATGACGGCGGGAGTGCAGGGCTGGCTCGGGCGCCACAAGGGTGCGACGGTCTCACTCGAGATCGACGGCGACAAGCTGACGCTCGAGGACGCCTCCCCGGCCGACCAGCGGCGGCTCCTCGAGACGTTCCTGGCACGCCATGCCGCCGGATGACCAACCCAACGCCCGCCGCCGGGCGCTACTCGTAGCCACCGGCAGCTACGCCGATCCCGCGCTGGCCGCGTTGCGCGCGCCGACCGGCGACGTCGCGTCGCTCGCCGCCGTCCTGGGCGACGGGGCGATCGGCGGCTTCGAGGTGCAGCAGCTGATCGACCGCCCGGCGGAGGAGCTGCGGCGGGAGATCGAGTCGTTCTTCGACGACGGGCGCCCGCAGGATCTGCTGTTGCTCTACGTGTCAGGGCACGGCGTCCTGTCGCAGAGCCGGCGGTTCTACTTCGCCACGGCCAACACCTCGCTCCAGCTCCTGCGCTCGACCGCGATCGAGGACGGCTTCGTCAACGACGTGATGCAGTCGAGCCGTGCCCGCTCGATCGTGCTGATGCTCGACTGCTGCCACAGCGGTGCGTTCGGCAAGGGCCTGGTCCCCAAGAGCACGACGACGGTCGACGTCGAGCATCGCTTCGAAGGGCGCGGCCGGGTCACGCTGTCAGCGTCGACCGAGCTCGAGTACGCGTTCGAGGAGAGCGATCCCAGCGGCATCAACGAGCTCGGCCCGGCCGAACCGGGCTCTCTGTTCACCCGCAGCGTCGTGGAGGGGCTCAAGAGCGGCGACGCCGACATCGACGAGGACGGCCGGATCTCCGTCGACGACCTCTACGACTACGTGTGCCGGCGCGTGCGCGAGCGCTCGGTGCACCAGACGCCGGGCATGGCGGGTGACGTCCGCGGCCAGATCGTGCTCGCGAGAAGCCCGCGACCGGCGGCGCTGCCCCCGGAGCTGCAGCGCGCCGTCGAGAGCAACCTGGCCGGCATCCGCGCGGGAGCGGTGAGCGAGCTGCGCGCGCTCATGCGCGCCGACGGCGCGGAGGGCAGGGCGGCTCGCGCCGCGCTCGAGCGGTTGGCCGAGGACGACAGCCGCACCGTCGCCGCCGCGGCGCTCGCTGCGCTGGGGCGCTCGCCACCGGCGCCGGAGGCGCCCGAGACCCGTCCACCCGAGGCCGCGCAGGCTCCCGAGCGCACTCCTCCTCCGCCTGGAGCGAAGCACCCGCGCCGGCGCGAGGCGCTGCTGGCAGGCGCCGCTGTGCTCGCCGTCGGGGCCATCGTCGCGGTGCTCGCCGTCGTGCTCCCCGGCGGCGGGGACAGCGGCGAGTCGGGCCCCAGCGAGGCGACGCCGTACGACTTCAACGGCGACGGCTACCAGGACGTGGTGGCCGCTCCGCTGGGGGGCGACACGGCCGAGGTGCTGATCGCGTCCACGGCGCCGGACACGCAGCCACGGCCGATCTCGGCGGCGGAGGCAGGCGTCGATGCGGGCCCGCAACAATCGTTCGGCACTGGCCTCGCCGGCGGCGACTTCAACGGCGACGGCAAGGCGGATCTGGCGATCGGCACCCCAGACCTCAACGTCGTCGCGATCCTCTACGGCAACGGCGAAGGCGGCATCGCCCGCAAGGCCCGTGTCGACGCCCCGCCGAAGACGCAGCGCTACGGGCTGGCGCTGCTGGCGCGAGACCTCACCGGCGATCACTACACCGACCTCGTGGTCGGCGCTCCGGGCGCCGGAAGCAACCGCGGCCGGATCCAGATCATCCCCGGATCGAGCAAGGGCCTCACGCCCGAGCACGCGACGCTCCTGACACCGCCGGCCAAGATCGCCGGTGACTTCGGCTTCCTGCTGCGGAGCGGAGACCTCAACGGCGACGAGCATGTCGACCTCGTCGAAGGATCCGCCGGCGACACGTCGCACCTCGGCTACTGCCTGGGCCAGAAGACCGGCCCGCCGACCGGGTGCGAGGCGCTGGTCGCGCCGGACGGGGACAGCGAGTCGAACGGGCTCGCGGTCGCCGACCTCAACGCCGACGGCAAGGACGACATCATCCAGAGCGACACCACGCTCGGCGGCGACAAGAAGGGCGGCGGTCTGCGCATCTGGAAGGGCGACACCGACGCTCCGGTGGGCACACCGCAGGTGGTCACCCCCGCCGAGGTCAGCGACGACTCCAAGATCGGCCGGCCGGTGAGCGAGTTCGGCGCCTCGGTCGATGCCGGCGTGCTGCCCCAGGACGACGAGTACGCCGACATCGTGGTCGGCGCGCCCGGATACCCGTACGAAGACGGCGCGGTGGTCGTGATCCGCGGCGCCCCGAACATGATCGCTCGCCACCATCCCGACCTGGTCACCGATCAAGGCTTCCGCTTCGGCGCCGACGTCGCGTTGCTCCGGCTCGAGTCGAGCGACACGCCGACTCTCGTCGTCGTGGCCGAGGACGCCCCGCTCGGCGAGGCGGTGCGCTACGTCGACGCCGAGGACAAGATCAAGCCGATCAGCGGCTTCGGCAGCCTCGGGGCCGGGGACAAGCCATCGAGCGGCTTGCGCATCGCCCACAACTACGGGGCGGACTAGAGGCGCACGACGGACCCGGCGCGGTCGGACTCCAGCGCCGCGGTGAAGATCCGGTGGGTGGCCGCCGCCTCCTCGGGCGTGGCGCACCGGAACGGGCCGCGCATGTCGGCGCCGTGGGCGAGCTCGTCGAGGAACGCCGCCCACATCTGCTGGATCGCGTCGGCGAAGCCGAACTCGAAGATGCCGCCCGTGATCGTCGGGTAGGCGGACTGGGAGCCGAGGTCGCTGACCCGCCACTCCTGCGGGCCGCCGGGCGCGTACACCATCGTCCGCAGCGTCTTCGGCGCCTTGGTCGAGAAGGCGATCGAGCCCTCGGTGCCGTCGATCTCGATCACCCATGTGTTCATCTCGCCGGGCGCGATCCGCTTGGTCTCGATCCGCAGCGGGAAGCCGTCGCTCTCGCACAGCAGCACCGCGTTGTCGGGCGTGTCGCACGGGACCATCGCGCCGTCTGGCCCCGGCCGCTCGCGCACCACGTCGGACAGCACGGCGCGCACCGTGCGCGGCATCAGCCCGAACCGCAGCGGCAGGTGCAGCGCGTGCATCCCGAGATCGCCCATGCAGCCGTACGCGCCGTTGAACTCGGCCTGCCGCTTCCAGTTGATCGGCTTGGCCGGGTCGAGGTCGCTCGAGTGCCGGAACGCGCTGCGGACCTCGAGGATGCGGCCCGCCCGGCCCTCGGCCATCCAGCGCACGACGGCCTGACCGCCGGGGAAGAACGGCATCTCGGACGAGCAGCGGACGAGCAGCTCGGGGTGGCTGGCGACCGCGGCCATGATCCGCTTGTTGGCGTCGATGTCGATCCCGAACGGCTTCTCGCCGAGGAGGTGGCGGCCGGCCTCGAGGATCGCCACGTACAGCTCGGCGTGCAGGTGATGGGGAACCGCGCAGTAGACGGCCTCGACCTCGGGATCGTCGAGCAGGTCGCCCCAGTCGGTGGACAGCCGCGGGGACGGCTCGAGGCGCTCGTACCACGCGAGCACGTCCGGATTCGCGTCGCACACGTGCACGATCTCCGGCCGCACGTCGAGGTCGGCGAGGTGCAGCCAGCGTGCGGCGGCCGACGCGAACTCGCGGCCCATCAGGCCGCCGCCGACGATCCCGAAGCGGACGACCCTCATGCCGCGTGAACGATCTCCATCAGCTTTCGTGTCATCCCCGCCGGGTCCTCGTGCTGGATGACGTTGCGGCCGTAGACGATGCCCGCGGCGCCCTGCTCCATCAGCGCGCGGGTGCGCGCGAAGACTTCCTCGTCGGGGAGCCGGCCGCCGCCGCGCACGAGCACCGGCACGCCGCCGCCGGCCTGCACGACGCGGTGGTAGTCCTCGAGCGAGTCGGTCGGGTCGGCCTTGATGATGTCGGCGCCCAGCTCGACGGCCTGGCGGACGATCCCGACGATCTTGTCGGCGTCGCCGTCGACCGCGTAGCCGGACTTCATCACCAGCGGCTCGACCATCAGCGGCATGCCGACCTGGTCGCAGGCGGCGCGCAGTGCGCTGACGTTCCGCAGGCACTGGCGATGCAGATCGGGCTGGTCGGGCAGCGACAGCAGGTTGACCACGACGCAGGCGGCGTCGAGCCGCACGGCGATGCCGACGGCGTCGTCGACCATGTGGCTGAACGGCACGCGCGGGAGCTCGGCGGCGTACACGTTCGCGAGGTCGGCGCGCAGGACGAGCGCGGGCTTGCGCGGGCCGGGGATGGCCTGCAGGTGGCGGGCCTGGCCGGGGGAGAGCTGGATGGCGTCGGGGCCGGCGTCGACGAGCGTGCGCACCACGGCCGGCATGTCCTCGATGCCCGTGAGGAACGCGGCCTCGTTCACGAACCCGTGGTCGACCGCGACGTCGAAGCAGCGGCCGTCGGCAGCGAACAGGCGGTTGAGTCTGGGGAGCATGGCCCCAGTCTTAGCGGATTCGCCGGGCGCCCCGCCCGCCCGGCGAGGGCTCATCGTCTCATGCGGGCGCCTGCTCGCGCACCCACTGGCCGACGAGGCCGCGGAAGTGCGCGAGGAACCGCTCGTGCTCGTGCGGCGGGTACGTGCTCTGCACGGTCGCGACGAGCAGGCGGTCGAAGTCCGGCGAGGCGACCCAGTCGAACACCATCTCGTCGACGTGGCCGAGGCGGCTGTCGCAGAAGTCCTGATAGCGGTCGACCTCGAAGTAGTCGTCGGCGAGCTTGCGGTAGCCGGCGAGCTTCTCCGCGTAGGAGAGGTCCTCGCGGTCGCCGATCTCGAAGTAGTGGCGGGTGTCGAGGTCCAGCCGCGGCTGGCGGCCGGTGACGACGCAGAACACACACCAGCGCAGCAGCGCCGTCATCGCCCACGGGAAGTAGTAGTGCAGGCTCGTGACCGCGACGTCGGGCGAGGCGTTGGCGTAGTCGATCGGGTGCGCCTCGGTCCCGCGCACGAGCGTCTCGCACGAGTTGAACTCCCAGCGGAAGAACGCGTTGATGAGCCGGCTGATCGTCAGCACCTCGTCGCCGACCGCGGGCGTGAGGAAGTCGTGCTCGACGGCGTAGCGGTCGTGCATCGGGAGGTCGGGTCGGAACTTCATGACCATCGTCTCGGCGCCGATCGACAGCGAGCGTGCGAACACGTCGAAGCCGTCGACCGCGGCCTGCAGGTGCATCAACCGCTGGCCGGACTGATCGTAGGCGCGGTGCAGCGCCGCGCTGTCGCGGATGTAGCTGACGCCGATCCACTGGCCGCCGTCGTAGGGCTTCATGAACAGCGGGTAGCCGATGCTCTCGGCGATCTGGTCGAGGTCGAACGGCTGGTTGTACTTGGCGGCCGTGTAGGCGAAGCGCGCGTTGTCAGGCGGGTTCTTGTGCGGGACCAGAACGGTCTGCGGCACCTTGAGGCCCAGGCGCAGCATCGCGCAGTACGCCGCGTGCTTCTCCATCGACTGGAACGTGAACGGGCTGTTGAGCAGGTACACGTCGTCCATCAGCGCGACCTTCTTCAGCCACTCGCGCGGGAGGTAGTACCAGTACGCGAGGCGGTCGACCACGAGGTCGTAGCGCGGCTTGTCGCGCAGGTCGAACGGCTCCATCGTGATCCGCTCGACGTTCACGCGGTGTGTCGTGCCGGAGGCGTCCTTGATCGGCCCGAGCCGGCCGAGCAGCGTCTCGAACGCGGTCGGCCAATCCTCCTCGGTGCCGAGCAGCATTCCGATCAGATGTGGCATGTCGCCCATCAGCAGAACCGCGGCAGATGATGCGCGATCTGCGCGCGCCATGACGGCCAGTCGTGCGGGACGTCGTGCCCCCACAGGTCGAGCTCGTGCCGGATGCCCTTCTCGCCGAGCAGCCAGGCGAGCCGCTTCGTGCTTTCCAGCGCGCCGGTCGAGTCCTCCCACATGCCCTGGCCGCAGACAAGCAGGAAGCTCGCGCGCGAGCGGATCCACTCGAGGTGATCGCCGTGGAAGCCGGACACCTCGCCGGTGATGCCGAGCTCGTAGTTGCCCGACTGGCAGATCGCGGCGGTGAACAGGTCGGCGCGCCGCAGCACGAAGTTGGCGGCGTGGAACGCGCCCATGCTACAGCCGGTGGTGACGATGTCCTGCGCGCCGCCCATGTCATGGTGGATGAACGGCGCGACCTGGTCGATGATCCACGACTCGTATAGCGACCGGTCGCCGGAGTCGAACGCGTCGACGCAGTACAGCTTCACGCGGCCTGCCTCGACGAGCGCGCCGACGGCGCCGACCATCCCGTTGCTCTCGTAGTCCCACGCGCTGCCGCCCTCGGCGGGGAAGACGAGCACGGGGCGGCCGTAGTGACCGTGGACGACCACGTTGCCCTCGGCGCCGATCGCGGGCGAGTAGAGCCGGTGGTGGCTCATCCCCATACCCGCTGCAGCAGCCGGGTCAGGTGCGGGTGCAGCGCGTCGCGCCAGCCCGTGTAGTTGTGCATGTCGGGCACCTCGTGCAGCTCCACGTCGAACTCCTGGGCGGCGAGCGCGCGCGCCATGATCCGGTTGTTGGCCAGGTTCTCCTCGGCGACCCCGCAGGTCATCACCACGGGCTCCGGGATACCCGCGTCGCGCTGCAACTCGCGCGTGACGCGGACGATGCGGCGAAAGCGCGGGTGGCGGTGCTCGTGGGCGTCGTGGCGCAGGACGAAGAACGAGCCCGATTGCAGGAACAGGCCGGCGAACGGGGTTCGCACGTGGGCGTGCAGTATGGCGAGCGCGCCGAGGCTCGCGCCCATGCCCACGGGGTCGGCCGGGCCGAGCGCGGGCAGGACGTCGGAGGCCAGCGCGCGGGCGTAGCGCGCCGAGCCCGAGTACCACTCGTCGCGCGGGCCGGGGGCGAGCAGGGCGACGCGGTGCGGGGGCAGCTCGCCCGCCGCGATCATCGCGCCGCTGTAGTGCGTGAGGCCGGCCAGCGCGTCGAACTCCGGCCCGTCGTGGGCGACCAGCAGCGGGCCGCCGCCGCCGTCCCACACCCGCACCGGCATCTCGGCTCCGAGGCCGCGCGCCCGTAGCGAGAGGTCGACGGTCTCGCCGGCGACGCGGTCGGCGGTGAGCCAGGCCGGCGGCTCGTAGCCCGGTGTGAGCATCACCGACTTCTCGCCGAACGCGCCAGGAGCTCGCTCCGGGTTGGCCGGGTCGCAGACCGTCTCGGTGGTGCCGTCGGCGTGCTCGAGCTCGAGCGTGTACTCGAGCCGGGCGATGCCCGGCGGATCGATCGTCAGGACCCAATCGTCGCCGTCGCGGGCGAAGCGGCCGGCGAGCGGCAGGTCAGAGGAGAGCCGGACCGCGGCGTACCGGCGATCCGGATCTGCGACGCGGAACGTCAAGGCGTCGGGACGATACACGCGTCGTGGTCTGTCAAGGTGCGACTGCGTGGCATCGCTGGCCGACATCAGCCGCCGGGCGAACGTCTCGATCGCGACAGCGTCGCGAGTGCTCAACGGCTCCTCGCATCCGGTGTCCGACGCCACCCGCGACCGGGTGCTCGCGGCGGCCGAGGAGCTCGGTTACCGGCCGAGCGAGCTGGCGCGCGCGCTGGTCAAGCGCACGAGCCGGATCATCGGCGTGATCGTGGGCGACATCGTCGACCCCTACTTCGCCGAGATCGCGCGCGGGGTCGACGATGTGGCGGGCCCGGCCGGGCATCTGACGATGGTCTGCAACGCCGAGCGCCGGCCCGACGCCGAGATCGCCCACCTCGGCGTGCTGCTCGACTATCACGCCGCCGGAGTCATCTTCGCGAGCAGTGGCTATGAGGATGGCGGGGAAGGGATGCGGGCGGCCGTGCGCGAGCTGCAGGCCGGAGGCTCGGTGGTCGTGGCGCTGGCGGCGCGCGACCTCGACTGCCCGAGCGTGCTCGTCGACAACCGCGGGGCGGCGCGCGATGTGACCGAGCACCTGCTCGGCCTCGGCCACCGCCGGATCGCGTTCGTCGAAGGCCCGCCGGGGCTGCACACGAGCGCGCACCGGCTCGAGGGCTTCGAGGAGGCGATGGCCGCCGCCGGCGCCGAGCCGACGCGGCTGCGCGGCGGCTTCGAGTACGAGGCCGGCGGCGCAGCGGCCGCCGAGCTGCTCGCCGCCGGCGACCTGCCGGACGCGATCCTCGCGGTCAACGACGAGGTGGCGATCGGGCTGCTGACCGCGCTGCGCCGGGCCGGCGTCGACATCCCCGGCCGCGTCTCGCTGGCCGGGATCGACGACACGCGGCCGGCGCGGCTGGTCGACCTCACGTCGGTCAGCCTCCCGCTGCACGAGCTCGGCGAGCGCGCCGCCCGCGTGATCCTCGAGGGCGTGAGCGGCGACGTCGTGCTGCCGCACCGTCTCGTCCCGCGCGGGACTACGGCGGCCCGAAGCTGAGCCACGTGCCGTGTCACCGGCCGTGGGTCCCGTTCCTACCGGAGCAAGGTGGAAGTGAGGCTCAGGACGATACTCAGCGATCCAAGTACCGGACGGATATCGACGCTAGCGGACGTGGCCATGCGGACTGCGAAGATCGCAGCGGCGCATCGAAGCGCGACCCGCAACATTGTGCACGTCTTATCCCACGTAATAATGCGAAATTTCGCTGATCAGTCAATCACATTACACATTGCTCATTGCCATTCTGGCAGCGACGTCGTGGCATGGTCGCTTCCTGGCGTTGGCGACCTTCACGCTCAAGTAGGACGCGCGGATCGTGCAGCGGGCTGAACTGCGCGCGGACGGGCTCGGCGGCTGGGTGCAAGGCGATGGCCCGCCGGTGCTGCTGCTGCACGGCGGCCCCGGCATGGCGTTCACGTACCTCGACAGCCTCGCGGCCGAGATCGGCGAGGGCTACCGGGTGGCGGCGTTCCAGCAGCGCGGCCTCGAGCCGTCGACCAGCGACGGGCCGTTCGACGTCGAGACCGCGGTGGCCGACGTCGCCGCCGTGCTCGATGCGCTGGGCTGGGAGCGCGCGTGGGTGATCGGGCACTCGTGGGGCGGGCACCTGCTCCTGCACTGCGCGCTCGCCATCCCCGATCGCCTGCTCGGCGGGCTGGCGGTGGACCTGCTCGGCGGCGTGGGGGACGGTGGCGAGGCCGGCTTCGAGGCCGAGCTCATGCGCCGCACGCCGCCGGAGGCCGCGGCGCGGGCGAAGGAGCTCGACGACCGCGGGATGCGCGGCGAGGCCACGCCCGAGGAGATGTACGAGAGCCTGGAACTGTTGTGGCCGGCGTACTTCGCCGCGCCCGACCACACGATGGAGTTCCTGGACGCTCGCTCGTCGATCCCCGCCTATTCGGGAATCTGGGACTCGGCGAAGGCCGCGCTGCCCGCGCTCGAGGCCGCGCTCGGCCAGATCGCGATGCCGTTCGGCGTCGTGGCCGGCGGCGGGAGCCCGATGCCGGTGGAGGCCGCCGCCGCCGCGACCGCCCGCGCCATCCCCGGCGCGTGGCTGGAGGTCGTCGAGCGCGCCGGCCACTTCCCGTGGTTCGAGCGCCCCGGCTGCGTGCGCGCGGCGCTCGATCGGCTAACCGGTGTGGGCCAGGATGCTCGGCACGACGACGTCCCAGGTGCGGCGGGGTAGCTCGTGACCGCTCGCCTCGAGCACGACTAGCCGCGCGCCCGGGATCGCGTCCGCGAGCGCCTGGCCGTGGGCGAGCGGCATGAACGGGTCGTCGTCGCCGTGGATCACCAGCGTAGGGACGGCGATCTCGCCCAGCCGCTCGTGCCAGCCCATGCCGCCCTCGACGAGGTCGTGGTTGCCGAGCATCGACTCCACGTTGTTCGCGCGCGCGAGCGCGCGCTCGTACAGCGCCCGTGTGCCGGCGGCGTCGAACGGCCGCTGATCGCTGGCGATGGCGCGGTTGAAGTCGACCAGGTAGTCGAGCAGCGCCGGGTCGTCGATGTCCGGCCGCGGCCGGGCGAAGAAGGCGCTCGCGCGGTCAGCCATCCCCGGCAGCCCGGGACCCATCGCGCTCGTGGAGATCAGCGTCAGCGACGCCACGCGGTCCGGGTGCTCGAGCGCCGCGAGCTGCGCGATCGCGCCGCCCATCGACATGCCGACGAGATGCGCCTCACGCAGCCCCAGCGCAGCCACGATGCCGACCGCGTCGGCGACCAGGTCGGCCGACGTGTAGCCCGGATGCCCGGGCTCGTAGGCGATCGACTGGCCGGTGTCGCGGTGGTCGTAGCGGATGACGAAGCGCCCACCGGCCACCAGCCGTGCGCAGAAGTCGTCCTCCCAGAAGTCCAGTGACCCGGCCGTGCCCATGATCAGCAGGATCGGCGGATCGGTCTCGGCGCCGAGCGTCTCGACGCACAGGTCCACATCGTTCACGCGCATGGGCCTGGGACGGTTGCCGCCGCGCGAACTCATCGCTCACCGCGCGGCGCGGCAGCTGTCGTTCGAGCCGGTCCGCGTCTGACTAGATCCGCGCGAAGCGGGCCTTGATGTCCGCCAGCAGCACGTCGGGTGGGACCGCGGCGAGCGCGGGGTTGATGACCTCGACCTCGACCGGGCCGTCGTAGCCGGTCGCGTCGACGAGAGCGCGGACGCGCGGGAGGTCGATGATGCCGTCGCCCATCAGGCCGCGGCCGGCGAGCAGATCGGTCGTCGGCACGAGCCAGTCGGAGACGTGGAAGCCCGCGACCATGTCGTGCGCCCCCGCCAGCTCGGTCTCCAGGTCAGGGTCCCAGAACACGTGGTAGGCGTCGACGATCACGCCCGCGCCCGATCCGCGCGCCAGCGTCAGCGCCTCGCGGAGCGAGACGATCGCCGAGCGCTCGCCGATCATCATCGGGTGGAGCGGCTCGATGCCGAGGCGGACGCCGTGGTCGGCCGCGAACGGGAGCAGCCGCTGGATCCCGCGGAGGATCTCCATCCGCGCCTCCGCGAGATCGCGGTTGCGGGGCGGCCCGCAGACCAGCACCAGCACGGGCGCGCCGAGCGCGGCGGCCTCCTCGACGGCGCGGCGGTTGTCCTCGTCGGCGCCCGCGGCGGTGAAGAAGCCGCCGCGGCACAGGCTCGAGACCTTCAGGCCGGCCGCCGAGATCATGCGGGCCGCCGCGGCTGCGTCCTCGTATTGGCGCCGCCACGGCGCGACCGTCCCGATGCCCGCCGCGGCGCAGCGCTCGACCGCCTCGGCGAGGCTCCAGTGGTCGACCGTCATCAGGTTGAGGCTGAGCCGGCCGGGGTCGATCACGTGATCCCCGCGAGCGCGAGCACGTGCCGCATCCGGGTGACGGCGAGCGCCGGGTCGCGCAGCAGCCCGGCCCGGTCGGCGAGCACGAACACGTCCGCGAGGTGCGTGATCGAGCGTGCGCTCTCCAGCCCCGCGACCATCCGGAAGTGGTCCTGGTGGCCGTTGAGGAACGCCAGGAAGACGATGCCGGTCTTGTAGTAGGGCGTCGGGGCCTCGAACAGCATGCGGGCGAGCGGCACGGTGGGCTCGAGGATGCGGTCATACGCCGCCCGGTCGCCCGCGTCGAGTGCGAGCAGGGCGGCCCCGGCGGCCGGCGCGATCGCGTCGAACACGCCGAGCAGCGCGTCGCTGTGGCCGTGCTCGTCACCGGCGATCAGCTCCGCGTAGTTGAAGTCGTCGCCCGTGTACACGCGCACGCCGGCGGGCAGGCGCCGGCGCAGGGCGACCTCGCGCTCGGCGTCGAGCAGCGACACCTTGACGCCGTCGACCTTGTCCGCGTTCGCGGCCACGATCTCGAGGAACACTTCGGTCGCCTCGTCGAGATCCTCGCTGCCCCAGTATCCACGCAGCGCCGGGTCGAACATGTCGCCGAGCCAATGCAGGATCGCCGGTCGCGCGAGGCCGCCGAGGACGACGCCGTAGACCTCGCGGTAGTCGTCCGGGCCGGCGGCGAGCGCGGCGAGCGCGCGGCTCGCCATCACGATGACCTGTGCGCCCGCGCCCTCGACCAGCTCGCACTGCTGCTCGTACGCGGCCCGCACGTCGGCGACCCGCCGCGGCTCGACGTGATCGGTGCCGGCGCCGGCGGCGAGCCGGCCCGCGGGCGCCTCGGCCGCCGACCGCCGGATCAGCTCGCTCGCCATCTCCCAGCCGAGGCCCATGCCGCGCTGCGCGGTGTCCATCGCCTCGGCGACGGCGAGGCCGTGCGCCCACACGTGGCGCCGGAAGGCGAGCGTCGCCTCCCAGTCGAGCGCGCCGGGCCCGCCGAGCGGGTCGGCGACCACGTGGGCGGCGGCGAATGCGATGCGCGAGCGGGGCGGCTCCGCGCGCGCCGGAAACCCATGTGGGGCGCCCGGCGTGTACGGCTCAAGACGCCCGCCCGCGCGCGGGAGCCGCAGCGTGTCGGCGGCCGCCGGGCTCACAGCTCCGGCACCTCCATCCAGCGCCGCTCGCGCCACGAGCGCAGCCCCAGCTCGGACAGCTGCACGCCGCGCGCGCCCGCGTGGAAGTCCCACGGGAACGGCTCCTCCAGCGCCACGTGGCGCAGGAACCGCTCCCACTGCACCTTGAACGCGTTGTCGGGCACCTCGCCCGGCACATCGACCCACGCCGCCCGGTGATCGACCGGGTCGGGCAGGTCGGGATTCCAGATCGAGCGCGGCGTGGCGGCGGCCGGCTGCAGCCGGCACTCGCGCAGCCCGGCGACGGCCGTGCCCTCGGTGCCGTCGACCTGCAGTTCGAACAGCTCGCCACGGTCGACGCGCACGCACCACGACGAGTTGATCTGCGCGATCACGCCGCCGGCCAGCGCGAAGATCGCGTACGCGGCGTCGTCGGCCGTAGCCTCGTACGGGGCGCCCTGCTCGTCGTGGCGGACGGGGATGTGCGTGGCGCCGTACGCGAATACGCCGTGCACGGCGCCGAACAGCTCGTCGAGCACGTAGCGCCAGTGGGCGAACATGTCGGCGATGATCCCGCCGCCGTCCTGCGCCCGGTAGTTCCACGACGGGCGCTGCGGCTCCGGGTCGGGGCCGGGGAAGACCCAATAGCCGAACTCGCCGCGGACGCTCAGCACGCGGCCCAGTGTGCCGCTGTCGAGCACGCGCTTGAGCGTGCGGATGCCGGGCAGGAACAGCTTGTCCTGGACCACGCCGTGCTTGACGCCGGCCGCGTCGGCGGCGCGCGCGAGCGCGAGCGCGGAGTCGAGGTCCTCGGTCAGCGGCTTCTCGCAGTACACGTCGCGGCCGGCCTCGATCGCCGCCCGCACGGCCGCCTCGCGGCGGCTCGTGACCTGGGCGTCGAAGTAGACGTCGGTGGCGTCGAGCGCGGCGGCAAGGTCGGTCGTGTACTCGAGGTCGTGCGGCTCAGCAAGCGCGGCGAGCTTGCGCTCGTCGCGGCCGACGAGCGTCGGGACAGGCCACAGGTGCTCGCCCGGCCCGGCGGCGATCCCGCCCTGGTCGCGGATCGCGAGGATCGAGCGCACGAGGTGCTGATTCGTGCCCATGCGGCCGGTGACGCCGTTCATCGCGACGCGAATCTCGCGGCGCTCACCTTGGAAAGCGTTTGCCACCGCGAACTCAGGCTAGCGCGCGGCGGGAGCAGCGGCAAGCCGCGCGGCCGCCTCGTCGATCACCTCGGTGCGCTTGCAGAAGGCGAAGCGCACGAGCGCGCGCCCGGCCTCCGGGTCGTCGTAGAAGACGGCGGTGGGGATGGCCACCACGCCGGCGCGCTCGGGCAGCTCGCGGCAGAACGCGACGCCGTCGCCCTCGACGCGGGCGTTGACGAAGTACGTGCCGGCGGGCCGGATCGGCCGCAGGCCGGCGGCTTCGAGGCCGGCGCACAGGTGGTCGCGCTTGGCGCGGAACGCCTCGGTCAGCCCCGCGTAGAAGGCGTCGCCGAGCGCGAGCGCCGCGGCGCCGGCGTGCTGCAGCGGCGTCCCACCCGCGAATGACAGGTACTGCTTGGCGGCGCGCACGCCGGCCACCAGCTCGGGCGGCCCGCTCGCCCAGCCGATCTTCCAGCCGGTGACCGAGAACGTCTTGCCCAGCGACGAGATCGTCACCGTGCGCTCGGCCATCCCGTCGAGCGTCGCCAGGGGCACATGCTCGCCGTCGTACACGAGATGCTCGTAGACCTCGTCGGTGACGGCGACGAGGTCGTGCTCGCGGCAGACGGCGGCGACCTGCTCGAGCTCGGCGCGAGAGAACACCTTGCCGGTCGGGTTGTGCGGCGAGTTGAGCAGGACCAGCTTGGTGCGCGGCGAGACCGCCGCCTCGAGCTGCTCGGGGTCGAACGCCCAGTCGGGCGGCCGCAGCGTCACCACGCGCCTGCGCGCCCCGGCCATCGCGATGCCCGCCGCGTACGAGTCGTACAGCGGCTCGAAGACGATCACCTCGTCGCCGTCGTCGAGCAGTCCAAGCAGCGCGGCCGCGATCGCCTCGGTCGCCCCGAAGGTCACCTGCACGCCGAGCTCGTCGTCGATCTCGAGCCCGTAGAAGCGCCGCTGGTGAGCGGCGATGGCCTCGCGCAAGGGCGGAACGCCGGCCAGCGGCGCGTACTGGTTGTGGCCGGCCCGCAGCGCCGCCGCGGCCGCCTCGAGCACCTCGGCCGGCCCGTCCTCGTCAGGGAACCCCTGGCCGAGGTTGATCGCCCCGAGGCGCTCGGCGAGCGCCGACATCTCGGTGAAGATCGTCGTGCCGAAGCCGGCGAGGCGGTGCGCGATCACGCGGCGAGAGACTACGAACTTCGGCATTGAGGGGGCAGGATCGGCCGAGCAGCCTTCACCGCCGGTCGGACGATCACCGTCCGCAGCACCGACTCTCTCACTGACGCCGCCCTACCAGCCGCAGTGGGCCGGCGGAGATCGCCAGACTACGCGCCGTGACCTACACCGGCCTGCGCGAGCGGCTGCGGCGGCGCGAGCCGCTGACGGCCGCGTTCCTCGACCTCGGCTCGCCCGTGAGCGCCGAGGTGACCGCGATGAGCGGGTTCGACGCCGTCGTCGTCGACCTCGAGCACGGCGCCGGCGACGAGGCGGCGGCGCGCGCGCAGATCGTCGCGGCCGGACGCCACGCCGCGGTCATCGTGCGCGTGCCCGACGGGCCCGCGCAGGTCGGCCGGATGCTCGACGCGGGCGCCGACGGGATCGTCGTCCCGCAGGTCGGCTCGCCGGCCGAGGCCGAGCGCGCGGGGGCGGCGATGCGCTACGCCGGCGCCGGGCGCGGGATCTCCCCGTTCTCACGCGGCAACCGCTACTGCGCGGCGGGCGCCGACTTCCGCCCGCGCGCCGACGAGCGCGTCGGCTGCATCGTCCAGATTGAGCGGGCGAGCGCGCTCGAGGCGGTCGAGGAGGTCGCGGCGCTCGACGAGGTCGACGCGCTGTTGATGGGCCCCGCCGACCTCTCAAACGACCTCGGCTGCGCGCTCGATCTCGACGGCGCGGAGCTGCGTGCGGCCGCCGAGCGCATCGGCGCGGCCGCGGCGCGTCACGACAAGACCGCGGCGCTCTTCCTCGCGAACGCGCAGCAAGCCGCCGGTTTCCGGGAGTTCGGCTTCACGCTGTTCGCCTGCACGTTCGAGAGCGCGATCCTCGCCGCCGGCTCCGCCGCCGCAGCCCGCGATCTCCGCCGTTCTTAAGTCATCTGGGTGACAGGCCGATGAAGCGGCCATGCGCCACGCCTTCACCCCCGCCCTGCGTCTGTTCGCCCGCCTGCGCTTCGCCCACAAGTTCGCCCTGATCGGGCTCGTCCTCGTCGTCGCCGTCGGTGTCGTCGGTCGTGCCTACCTGCAGGTCCAGCACACGCAGATCGCGTTCAGCGCGAAGGAGCGGGTCGGCATCAAGGTGATCGAGCCGGCCGGCGAGCTACTCGGCGACCTGGCGTCGGCGCGCGCCGACGCCGTGCGCACCGCCGCGGGCAACAAGGAGGCCACGGCCGCGCTCGACGGGCGCATCACCGCCGTCAAGGAGTCGGCCGGCAAGGTCGACGCCGCCGTCAAGGCCGACAACGGGGAGCTCGGCCTCGACAAGGAGTGGAGCACCCTGAGCGACTCGATCGACTCCACGCTTGGCGACCTGCCGGCCGGCATCGAGGAGCGGTCGAAGGCGCTCGCCGAGCTCACCAACGGAGCTGCCGCGCTGATCGTCAACGCCGGCAACAACTCGAACCTGATCCTCGATCCTGACCTCGACTCGTTCTACGTGATGGACGCGCTGGTCACGAAGGCACCGGGGATGCTCACCGGGCTGGCCGACGCCTCCGACGAGGCCGTGCTCGCCGTCGTCGACCGCCCGCACGCGCTCGACCACCGGATCGACCTCGCGCTCACGCAGGGCGCGATCATGAGCGCGTCCGACGCCAACAGCGCGGCCTGAAGACGTCGTACGCATCGACCTCCGACGCCACGCTCGAGAACGACCTGTCGGCTCCCGTCGCCAGCGCCGCCGGCGCGACCAAGAAGGCCTCGGCGGGCTTCACCCCGCTCGTGCGCAACGGCGATGCGGAGGCCGTCGACCCGACCGCGATCGACCGCGCGATCGAGCAGACGACCGCCGCCCATCGCGTGCTCGGCCCGGCGCTCGACCGCCTGATCGACACCCGCATCGGCGGCTTCAGCGGCGCCCGCCGCAACGTCGCCGTGCTCGCGACGGTCCTCATCCTGCTCGCCGTCTACCTGTTCGTCGCCCTTCTGGTCGCCATCCGCGAGGGGACCGGCCGCATGCGCAGCCGGCTCGCGAGCCTCGGCGAGCACGAGGCCACCGACCTGCGCGACGGCCTCTCCGCCATCGCCGCCGGCAACCTCACCCGCGAGCTGGCCGCCACAACCGCGCCGATCGAGCGCGGCAGCAAGGACGAGATCGGCGACCTCGAGGAGGCGGTCGAGGGGATCCGCGCCGACACCGCGACGTCGATCGATCGCTACAACGCGATGCGCGAGCAGACCGCGTCGATGCTGCGCGACATCGCCGCCGGGTCGGAGGTCGTCGCCCAGGCGTCCGAGCGCGTCGTCGTCACCACCGAGCAGACCAGCTCGGCCGTCACCGAGATCGCCCAGGCCGCCGGCAACGTCGCCCACGGCGCCGAGCAGCAGGTGCGCGGCGTCGAGTCGGTGCGTGCCGCCACCGAGGAGGTCATCGCCGCCACGCGCGACGGGGCCGCCGCCGCGCGCGACACCGCCGCGACCGCCACGCGCGCCGGTGAGGTCACGCAGGAGGGCCTGTCGGCCGCGCTCGAGGCGACCGCCGCGATGGCGTCGCTGCGCGAGTTCTCCGGCCAGATCGCCGAGGTCATGGAGCAGCTCGCCGGCATGTCCAAGCGGATCGGCGGCATCACGGAGGCGATCACGGGCATCGCCGACCAGACCAATCTCCTCGCGCTCAACGCCGCGATCGAGGCCGCGCGCGCCGGTGAGCACGGGCGCGGGTTCGCGGTCGTCGCCGAGCAGGTCCGCAAGCTCGCCGAGGAGTCCCAGCGGGCGGCCGGCGAGATCGCCCAGATCGTCGACGAGATCCGCCGGGCCACCGAGCACGCCGCCGAGCTCGCCGCCTCCGGCGCGCGCCGCAGCGAGGAGAGCGATGTGACGGTCCAGCGCGCGCAGGAGTCGTTCCATCTGATCGGCGAGAGCGTGGAGGCGGTCTCCGAGCGCGTCAGCCACATCGTCGACGTCGTCGCGCGGATCGCCGCCGACACCGAGCGCATCGGGGCCGACATGAGCGAGATCGGCGCCGTCGCCGAGCAGTCTTCGAGCGCTGCCGAGCAGGTCTCCGCGACCACCCAGGAGACCAGCGCCTCCGCCCACGACATCGTCGCCTCCGCCCGCGAGCTGTCCGACACCGCCAGCCGCCTCGAGCGCCTCGCGGCCCAGTTCGAGCTGTAAGGGGGACAGTCCCCCTTACTCCCGCGGCGCGTAAGGGGGACAGTCCCCCTTACTTGCGTGGGAGCGGGATGAAGCCGCTCGTGCGGCGGACGTATTCGGCGTAGCCGGGCCGGTCTCGCATCGCGCGCTCGAGGTGATCCTTGCCCGAGACGCGCGTGAGGAGCGCGGTCATGACCAGTGGGCCGATGACCGTCCACCAGGCCCCGGCGGCGAGGAACAGACCCCACCAGACGAGGAAGTCGCCGAAGTAGTTCGGGTGGCGGGTGTAGCGCCACAGGCCGCGGTCCATGATGCGGCCGCGGTTGGCCGGGTCCGCCTTGAATGCGGCGAGCTGGCGGTCGCCGACGGCTTCGAACGCGAGACCGACCGCGAAGACGGCCACGCCGAGCCAGACCACGGGGCTGTCGCCGGCCGCCTGGAGCGGCAGCGAGACGACCCAGACGAGCGCGCCCTGCAGCAGGAAGACGCTGAACAGGCTGACGAGCGGGAAGCGGGCGCCGTGGCGCTCCCGCCAGGCGCCGTAGCGCGGGTCCTCGCGGCGCTCGCGCCGCTTGCGGTCGAGCAGGTGCCCGCCGAGCCGCAGCCCCCAAACGGTCACCAGCACCGCGAGCAGCGCGCGCCGCGAACCGCCCTCGACCGCGAAGGCGAGCCACGCCACGACCACGAACGCCGGGCCCCACATGATGTCGACGATCGAGACGTCGCGGAGCCGCAGGCTGAGCGCCCAACCGCCCACCATCACCACGAGCAGCGCAAGCGCGCTGAGCCAGAACGTCATCCCCGGCTGCCCTCCAGCAGCAGCGCGGCGACCTGCTCCGGGTTGTCCCACGTCGGGAGGTGCCCGCAGCCCGAGAGTGCGATCGAGCGCACGCGCGGCGGGACGTCGCGCAGCCGGCGCACCAGCCGGTCGTGCTCGGGCCAGGCGAGCGTGACCGGCACCGCGATCGCCTCGAGCCCCTCGAAGCGCGAGCCGCGCATGGCCGCGTTCGCCTCCTCGAAGCCCGGCGCGGTCGCGTACGCGCGCACGAGCCGCGCGGCGTCCGCGGGCGGGATCCGCTCCGGGCGCGCGGCGACGCCCGCCAGCGCCAGCCGGCGGGCGCGCGGCCAACGCATCACGGGCGCGACGACCGGCAGCAACCCCCGGGCGACGGCCCGCGCCGCCGACTGCCGCGGCCGCAGCGGCGCCGCCCACAGGCCGGCCGGCGCGATCGCGGTCACCGACGCGGCACGCCCCGCGGCCGCCATCTCCAGCGCGACCCAGCCGCCGAGCGAGTTGCCCGCCACGTGCGGGCGGGCGATGCCCTGACCCTCCAGCCAGTCAGCCAGAGCGGCGGCGAGCGCGGGCGGCGCGCCGCCGTCGACCGGCGGCGAGCCGCCGAACCCCGGCAGATCCAGGGCCAGCACGTCGCGCACGCGAGCCAGCCGGTCGAGCACCGGGTCCCACATGTGATGGTCGGTGCCGAGGGTGTG
Source organism: uncultured Solirubrobacteraceae bacterium (assembly GCA_963803335.1). Lineage (GTDB taxonomy): Bacteria > Actinomycetota > Thermoleophilia > Solirubrobacterales > Solirubrobacteraceae > DASSUW01. Next base: position 231,295 of record CAWDME010000005.1, read on the forward strand.
GAGGAGCACCAGCGGCGATCCCGACCCGCGGCGCGTGCCCGTGATCGTCACCTCAGACATACGGCGACTGCGCCACTCCGGATCACGCCGTGATCCGCGTTCGCGGCACGCACGAACAGTGAGCATGCGCGTCGCGATAGTCGGCGCAGGGGTGTCTGGCCTCGTCGTTGCCCACCTGCTGCACCGCACACACAACATCACCGTCTTCGAGGCCGACGAGCGGCCCGGCGGCCACGTGAACACGATCGCGGTCGAGACCGACGATGCCCGCTACGACATCGACACCGGCTTCATCGTCTTCAACGACCGCAACTACCCGAACTTCGAGCGCCTGCTCGCGCGCCTGAACGTCGCCAGCCAGCCGTCGACGATGTCGTTCTCGGTGAGCGACGATCGCGGCGACTTCGAGTACAGCGGCGCGTCGCCGAACGGGCTGTTCGCCAAGCGCGCTCACCTGGTGACGCCGTGGTTTCACCGCATGGTCGCCGACCTCACGCGCTTTCACCGGGAGGCGCGCACGCTGCTGCGCTCCGCCGACGACCCGACCCTGCGCGACTGGCTCGCCGAGCGCGACTACTCGCACGCGTTCGTCGACCGGTTGATTGTGCCGCAGGCCGCCGCCGTGTGGTCGGCCGATCCCGACCAGATGTGGAGCTTCCCCGCCCGCTTCCTAGTCGAGTTCTTCGACAACCACGGGATGCTGGGCTTCCGCGGCCGGCCGCGCTGGCGCACGGTGACGGGCGGATCGCGGCGTTACGTGGACGCGTTGCTGACGCCGCTGCGCGACCGTCTACGCACCGGCACGCCGGTCACCGCGATCCACCGCCACGACGATCACGTCACGGTCACGCCGCGCGGCGGCGAGCCGGAGCGCTTCGACGAGGTCGTGATCGCCGCCCACGCCGACCAGGCGCTCGCCATGCTCGCCGACGCCGGCGACCGCGAGCACGAGCTGCTCGGCGCGTTTCCTTATCAGCACAACGAGGCGGTCCTCCACACGGACGCGACGCTGCTCCCGCGCCGGCGTCGTGCGTGGGCGAGCTGGAACTACCACCTGCTGCACGTGCCGACCGGCCTGCCGACGGTGACCTACGACATGAACCGCCTGCAGGCGCTGAACAGCGACACACGCTTCTGCGTGACGCTCAACCGCTCGGAGGCGATCGAGCCGGCGAAGGTGATCCGCACGATCCCGTACGCGCATCCGGTGTACACACGCGCGGGCGTGGCCGCGCAGAAGCGGCACGACGAGGTCTCCGGCCCGCGGCGCACGCACTTCTGCGGCGCCTACTGGGGCTGGGGCTTCCACGAGGACGGCGTCGTGAGCGCGATCCGCGTCGCGAAGGCGCTCGGAGTGGCGTGACGCACAGCGCGCTGTACGAGGGCACGGTTCGGCACCGGCGCTTCGCGGTGCGGGCGCACGAGCTCGAGCACCGCGTGGCGATGGCGTACGTGGACCTCGACGAGCTGCCCGAGCTCGCCGGCGGGCGGCTGCTCTCGCGCCGCCCCGGGTTCGTGCGCTTCCGCCGCCGCGACTATCTCGGGGATCCGGCGACGCCGCTCGCCGACGCCGTGCGCGCGCTCGTGCGCGAGCACGTCCCCGCCGGCCCGGTCCGCCTGCTCACCACGCTGCGCACGCTCGGCCACTGCTTCAACCCGGTCAGCTTCTACTACTGCTTCGATCGCGACGAGGAGCTGCGGGCCGTGGTGGCCGAGGTCACCAACACGCCGTGGGGCGAGCGCCACGCCTACGTGCTCACGGGTGCGGGCCGGGTGCTCAAGGCCGAGCACGCGAAGGCGATGCGCGTGTCGCCGTTCATGGAAATGGCCCAGCGCTACACGGTCGCGGCCAGCGCGCCCGGCCCGATGCTCTCCGTGCACATCGAGACCGAGCAGGACGGCGAGCGCGTGTTCGACGCGACGCTCAAGCTGCAGCGCCGCCCGTTCCGGCCGACGCTGAGCGCGCTGCGCGTGCTGCCGCTCATCTACGGCCACGCCGTGGTCCTGCGCGCCAAGGGGGTGCGGCCCCGGTGATCGCCCGCACGATCGTGCTCGGTGTGCTCGGACGGATCCGCTCTGGCCGGCTGACGATCATCGAGGACGGCCACCGCCACGAGCTCGGGACGGGCGAGCCGCATGCGGTCGTCCACGTCGCCGACCCGCGGGCGTGGAGCGCGCTGCTGCGCGGCAGCCGCGGGCTCGCCGAGGCGTACGTCGACGGCCACTGGGACTCTCCCGACGTCGTCGCGGTGATCCGCGTCGCCGCCCGCAACGCGCACGCGCTCGACCGCGCACGCCAGCGCTTCACGCCGATCCGCGAGCCCTACCAGCGCGTCCGCGGTGCGCTCACCCGCAACACGCCGCGCCGCAGCCGCCAGGACATCGCCGCCCACTACGACCTCGGCAACGAGCTGTTCGGGCTGATGCTCGACCCGACGATGATGTACTCGAGCGCCTACTTCGCGCGCGACGACATGTCGCTCGAGGAGGCGTCGGTCGCCAAGCTCGACCGCACCTGCGACAAGCTCGAGCTCGGCCCCGACGACCACCTGCTGGAAATCGGCACCGGCTGGGGAGGCTTCGCCGTCCACGCCGCCGCCACCCGCGGCTGCCGCGTCACCACGACGACGATCTCGCGGGAACAGCGCGAGTTCGCGCAGGCGCGCGTGCGCGAGGAGGGCCTCGAGGACCTCGTGACCGTGCTCGGCCAGGACTACCGCGAGCTGACCGGTCGCTACGACAAGCTCGCCTCGATCGAGATGATCGAGGCCGTCGGCCACAAGGACTTCGGCACGTTCTTCGCCACCTGCACCGATCTGCTGAAGCCGGACGGCGCGATGCTCCTGCAGGCGATCACGATCGACGACCGCGCGTACGCCGTCGAGCGCGCGTCGAAGAGCTTCATCCGCACGCACATCTTCCCGAACGGGTGCCTGCCGTCGCTCGAGGTGCTCGGGCGCAACGTCGCGCGCCACACCGACCTCGCGCTGATCCACCTCGAGGACTTCGGGGCCGACTACGCAGCGACGCTGCGGCACTGGCGCGCGAACATCGAGCGGGACCCTGACCAGCTGACCGAGCTCGGCTACGACGAGCGCTTCCGGCGGCTGTGGCGGATGTACCTCTGCTACTGCGAAGCGGGCTTCGCCGAGCGCCGCATCAGCGTGGCGCAGCTCCTGTACGCGAAGCCCAGCTGGCGGCCGCGTCAGCGGCAGCGCGGGTCGATCACGGCCGGCTGGCCGCCGTAGAGCCGGGCAGCGGCCTCGACGTCGGCCGGCGCGGGAACGCACGCGAGCTGCTCGCTCGTCGGCGGCGCGGCCGCGAGCGAAGGCGCGCAGCGGGTGTCGAACGCGTGCGGGCTCATCAGTGAGCACGCGCGGCCGTCGTGGTGCTCGAGCCCGAGCACGTGGCCGAGCTCGTGGGCCGCCACCCAGACCGACAGCGGGCGGGGGTTGCCGCGCAGCTCGCCGGCCAGCAGCACGGTCGTCGGGCGCTTGTCGGGCTCGCCGATCGAGGTCGTGTAGCCGAGGCAGTCGTGCCCGCAGAGGCCGTACAGGCGGCGATCGTTGGAGTCGATGATCACGTCGGCCTGACCCGGGGATTGGACCTCCTTCAGGTGCACCTTCGCGCCCGAGGCGTTCCAGCGCGAGGCGGCGGTCAGGACCGTCTGCCGCATGCCGCTGGCGTCGTAGTAGTGCACCACCCCCTTGTCCCACGCGCGCGGGGACGACGACGCCGGCACGGGCGCGACCTGCCAGAGCAGCACGCCCAGCGCGAGGGCTGGGATGAGAGCGAGCAGCAGCTCGCGGGCAGCGGACAGCCGCCGGCGTTGTCGGCGCGCGTTCGACATGAACGAGGAACGCGGCCCGGTGCGCAGGCCGCGCGGGATAGATCTTGAAAATGGGAGCGGCGCTCCCGCGCCGCAACCCGCCGTCCGTATTCCTGCCCCTCGTCCGGCGGCGGCAAACGAGAACGTTCAGCGCCTGGCGCGTCCTGACGGCCTCCCCGTCCGCGGATAGGGTGCAGCGATGGGAACGGAGCCTGCTCCCTCAGGACTCGCGAACCAGCGCGCCGTTCGGCGGCACAACCTGGGCGTCGTCCTCCGTCACCTGTCAGAACACGGACCGCGTTCGCGCGCCACCATCGCGCTCGAGACCGGCCTCAACAAGACCACCGTCTCCAGCCTCGTCACCGAGCTCATCGGGCTCGAGCTGCTCGTCGAGCGCGGCCTCGAGCAGCGCGGCACGGTCGGGCGGCCGGGCCAGGTCGTCGAACTCTCGGGCGAGGGCGTCGTGGCGCTCGGGCTCGAGGTCAACGTCGACTATCTCGCCGTGCGCGCGCTCGACCTCACGGGCACTGAGCGGCACCGCAGCCTCGACGTGCGCGACAACCGCCGCGTGCCGATCGCCAAGGTGCTCGACCGGCTCGCCGAGCACGCCGGCGCGGCGCTCGACGCCGTGACCGCCGAAGGCCTGCGGCCCGTAGGCGCGACCGTCGCGCTGCCGGGGCTCGTGGACGCCGGGACGGGCACGCTGCTGCTCGCCCCGAACCTCGGCTGGACCGACCTCCGCGTGGCCGACGAGCTGCGCGAGCGGCTGACGCGCCTGTCGTTCCCGCTCGCCTCCGAGAACGAGGCGAACCTCGCCGCGCTCGCCGAGCTCTGGGAGGGCAGCGCGCGGGGGATGGCCGACGTCCTCTACGTGTCGGGCGAGATCGGCGTCGGCGCCGGGATCATCATCGGCGGCGAGCTGTTCCGCGGCTCGCAGGGGTTCGGCGGCGAGTTCGGGCATATGACGGTCGATCCGGGCGGCCGCGCGTGCGCGTGCGGGAGTCGCGGCTGCCTGGAGACGCTCGTGGGCCTCGAGGCTCTGCTCGAGCTGGCCGACCTCGATCCCAGCCAGGCGCGCACCACGACCGGCTCCGGCGAGCCGGTGGCGGCGCTCGCGGGCCGCGCCCGCGCGGGTGACGAGCAGGCGCTCGCCGCGTTGCGGGAGGCGGGCCACTGGCTCGGCATCGCGATCGCCTCGGCGGCCAACCTCCTCAACTTCCAGGCGGTCGTCCTCGGCGGCTTCTTCGGCCAGCTCTCGACGTGGCTGGCGGCGCCGATCGCGCGCGAGCTCGCGGTGCACGTGCTCGCCTCCGATTGGGCCGTACCGCGTGTGCTGCCGTCGACGCTGGGGCCCGAAGCGGCCGTCCGCGGCGCCGCCGCGCTGTCGCTCCGGCGGGTGCTGGCGGATCCGGTGTTAGCCGGGGCGGCCGTATGACTACACTTAATGAAGCATGGCGCAGCAATTGGGGAACCGCCCGTGCGGCGGGCGTTACAGCGACATCGTGCAGGCGATCGGCAACACGCCGCTCGTCGAGCTCAAGCGGCTGTCACCGAAGCCCGGCGTGCGCATCTGGGCCAAGCTCGAGTCGCACAACCCGACCGGGTCGGTCAAGGACCGCGTCGCGCGGTCGCTGATCGAGGCGGCCGAGGAGCAGGGCGCGATCGCGCCCGGGCAGACGATCCTCGAGCCGACGTCCGGCAACACCGGCATCTCGCTGGCGATGATCTGCTCGCGCAAGGGCTATCCGCTCAAGGTGGTCATGCCCGACAACGTCACGCCCGAGCGCACCCAGCTGCTGAAGATGTACGGGGCCGAGATCGTCTACTCGCCCGGCTCCAAGGGCTCCAACGGCGCGGTCGAGATGGCGCTGGAAATGGCGGCATCCGACGCGTCGTACTACATGCCGTACCAGTACGGCAACGAGGCGAACCCGCTCGCGCACTACAACGGCACGGCCCCGGAGATCCTCGACGAGCTCGACGAGATCACCGCCTTCGTGGCCGGCCTCGGCACCGGTGGCACGCTGATGGGCACCGGCCGGCGGCTGCGCGAGGAGCTCGGCGACAGCGTGAAGATCGTCGCCGCCGAGCCGATGCAGGGTGAGCCCGTGCAGGGCCTGCGCTCGCTCGACGATGGCTTCATCCCGCCGATCATCGACATCTCGCTGCTCGACCGGAAGATCTTCGTCACCAACCACGACGCGATCGTCTGGACCCGCAGGCTGCTCGACGAGGAGGGCATCTTCGCCGGCGTCTCGTCGGGCGCGATCGCGTCGATCGCCGTCCGCATCGCCGGTGAGCTCGACGAGGGCAACGTCGTCTTCATCGTCTGCGACGACGGCTGGAAGTACCTCTCCTCCGGCGTCTACACGCTGCCCGTGGAGGAGATCGAGAACCTGGACTCCACCGTCTGGTGGTAGGCCGGCGGGCGTTGCTCCTCGGGGGCGGCGCTGCTCTGCTCGCCGCCGGGTGCGGGAAGGACGAGGTCGTGGGGCCGCCGCCGGCGACGGACGTGATGCTGCGCGAGCTCACGGCCGAGCGCGCGCTGGCGGCCGATCTGCAGAACGAGCGGGGCCTGCGGGGGCAGATCTCCGATCGCGCGGGGGCGCGGGCGGACAAGCTCGCTTCGGCGATCGCCGCGCAGGGCGGCAACCCGCACGACGCGCCCGAATCAGCCGGCGATCCCTCTGGCGCGGCGCAGCACGCGCAGGCCGCACTCGAGGCCCACGTCGCCGCGCTGCCGAGCCTGACGGGAGACCTGCGCGTCATGGGTACGGACTTCGTCGCCGAGTCGGCGGCCGACGCGGCGCTGCTCGGCTCCCCGGTCGGCGCGTTCCCGGGGACGCCGGCGTGAGGCGCCGCGAGCTGCTCGCGGCGGGTGCCGTGGCGCTGCTCGCGCGGCCGGCGACTGCGCTGGGGGCGGCGACGCTCGCCCACGACGGCGACGTCATCAAGCCGCTGATCGCCCGCGAGGAGGGGGCGGAGTTTGCCTATAGCGGCGCGGCGCCGAAGGGCGCACCCGACCTCGGCGAGCACGCCCGTGAGCACGCGGCGGCCCTGCGGACCCAGCTGCAGGCGCTGGGCCGCGGCACGACGCCGATCACCCTCCGCGACCTCGACGCGGCGAGCCGCCGCCTCGCCGAGGCCGGCACGCGCGCCGCGCAGCTCGACGCCGCGATCGCGCTCGAGGCCGACCTCGTCGCCGCCTACCGGCGCGCCGTGGTCGCGCTGTCCGAGCCGGGCATCCTCAAGACCGCCGCGACGATCCTGGCCGGCCACTCCCAGCAGCACGCGCTGTTGCTGAGAATGGCCGGTCGCGATCCCCTGTAGGCGGTACAGTCAGTAGACCGAGCCACGTCGGAGAGGAACGCTGAAATGCCCGGAAGCATCGGCCCTGGAGAGCTCATCATCGTGCTGGTGATCGCCCTGATCATCCTGGGTCCGAAGAAGCTGCCCGAGGTGGGCCGCTCCGTCGGCAAGGGGATGCGCGAGTTCAAGGACTCGCTGGCCGGCATCAACGTCGATGACGACGACGAGGAAGATCGCAAGCCCGTTCGTGAGCGCGCCGGCACCGTCGAGTAGTGCGGATCTCCCGCGCCCTGCTTGACGAGATCGTCGCGCACGCGCGTGCGGAGGCGCCGAACGAATGCTGCGGCATGATCGCCGCGCAGGACGGCGCGGCCGTCGCCGTGCACCGTGCGCGCAACGCAGCCGCCAGTCCGCTGCGCTATGAGATGGACGGGATGGAGCAGTACAAGATCCAAACCGCGATCGAGGACGGCGGGCTCGATCTCGGCGCGATCTACCACTCGCACACGCGCTCGGCCCCGGAGCCGTCGCAGACCGACATCAACCTCGCCTTCTATCCCGAGGCGCTGTACGTGATCGTGGGTGTGGCGGGCGCCGAGCCCGACATCCGGGCCTGGCGGATCGTCGACGGCCAGGTCTCCGAGGCCACGCTCGAGGTGGAGGACGGAACCCGCGTCGACGCCTGAGGGCGCGCCGCTGGTGTGCCCGTCGTGTGCGGCCGAGCACGCGCCGTCCGAGCGCTTCTGCCGTGACTGCGGGCTGCCGCTGGTGCTGCCCGACGAGGCGGGGGAGGAGCTGAGCGCGGCGCGCGAGCGCGCCCGCAAGGTGCTGCCGCGCTACTCCGAGGGGCCGTTGGTGAAGGTCGGCTCAGCGCGCAACCAGGCCGAGGCCGAGTTGCTCGAGAACCTGCTGCTGGAGGAGGGCATCCCGTCGTTGATCCGTCGCTCCGGCGGCTTCGACGTCCCCGACTTCCTCGCCGCCGGGCCGCGCGACATCCTCGTGCCCGCCGCGGGCGCCGAGATCGCCCGCGAGCTACTGACCGTGCCCGCGCCCTCCGTGCCGCTCAGTGGTGGGAGGCCCACGTGGGTCGCGGCGCTGGCGGTCGCGATGGCCGTCGGGATCGTGGCCTTGATCGCCGCGGGTGTGTTCGCGGCGGTGTTCTGAGCCCGGGCCGTTCGCCCGCACGATCTCGCGGCACGCGGAGAGGGGCATAATGCAATCGTTTGTGAGGACGACGAGCGCCCCGATGCTGCTCCCCGGTGGCGTGGTGCTGGCGGTCGGCATCGCGTCGTTCATGCGCGCGCCGCTGCTGCCGGAGATCGGCCGCGACCTGGGCGTCGGTGCGGCGGACCTCGCGTTCCTGACCACGGGCTTCGCGGTCGGGCGGCTGGCGATGGACCTCCCGGCCGGCCGGGTGGCCGATCGGCTGCCGCCGGGGCGGACGCTGGCCGGCAGCGGGCTCGGCGTCGCCGCGTCGGCCGTGATCCTCGGGACCGCGCAGACGTTCCTGCAGGCGCTGATCGGGATGTTCTTCCTCGGCGCCGCGTCAGCGCTGACGAACACGACCGGGATGACGCTGTTCGCCACCAGCGCCCCCGCCGCCCGGCGCGGCGCCGCGATGGCGGCGTTCTCGATGGCGCTGATGACCGGCCAGACGCTCGGGCCGGGCGTGGGCGGGATGATCGGCGGCCTCGCCGGCTGGCGCGCGGCGCAGGCGGTGGCGGCGGCGATCGGCGTCGGCGTGACCGTCGCCTGCCTGGTCGCGCGCCGCGCTCGCGCGCCGGCGGCCGCGCCGCGCCGAGAGCCGGACGGCACCGACGACGCGGCCGGTCTCACGCGCATTCAGGCGGCCGCGCTGGCGGCGGTCCCGTTCGCGGTCTTCTTCACGATGGGTGCGCTGCCGCAGACGCTGATCCCGGTCATCGGCTCTGACGACCTCGCGCTGTCGACCAGCGTGATCGGCCTCGCTCTCGCGGCCGGCGGCGCGATGCGCTTTGCGGGCTCGGCGGTCGCCGGCGCCGTGTCCGACCGGGTCTCCCGAAAGGCGGCGCTGATCCCGAGCATGCTGATCATGGCCGGCGCGGTGGCAATCCTCGCCGCCCCGCCCACCCTCACCACGTGGCTGCTCGCGATCGTGCTGCTCTCGACCGCATCGTCAGGCATCGCGGTGGCGGCGACGATCATCGCCGACAACGTTCCGGTCGCCACGGTCGGCCGCCGGCTCGGCACGTTCCGCTTCACCGGCGACTTCGGGCTGCTGGCCGGCCCGGCGGTCACCGGCCTGCTCTACGAACAGACCGGCCGCGCGTCGGCGATGCTCGTTACCTCCGCCGTGGTCGGCGCCACCGCGCTCGCCGCCATGCTGCTGGTGCCGGGGGCGCGTGCATAATGCCGCGCGTGGGCGACCGAGCGACGCTCAGGGACGTGGCGCGGATCGCGGGCGTCCATCCGGGCACGGTGTCGCGGGCGCTCAACCCGGCCACCGAGGCCCTCGTGCGCGACGAGACAGTCCGGCGCGTGCGGCAGGTTGCCGAGGAGCTCGGCTACCGCCCGAACCCGTTGGCCCGGGGTTTGAAGACCAACCGGACGTACACGATCGGCGTGATCGTCCCGGACATCCAGAACCCGCTGTTCCCGCCGATCATCCGCGGGCTCGACGACCGCCTCGGCGAGGCCGGCTACACGCCGCTGATCGCCAACACCGACAACGACCCCGCGCGCGAGCGGACCGATTTCGAGGCGATGCGCGCCCGCGCGGTCGACGGCTTCGTCACCGCCACCGCGCGCCTCGATCACGAGCTGCTCGACGAGTTCGCCGACGTCGGCCTGCCGCTCGTGCTCGTCAACCGCCGCGTCGAGGACGGCAGCCTGCCGTCGGCGACCGCCGACGACCGCGCGGGGGTGCGGCTGGCGGTCGAGTTCCTCGTCGGCCTAGGCCACACCCGGATCGCCCACCTCGGCGGCCCGCAGGACGTGAGCACCGGGCACCAGCGGCGGGAGGGCTTCCGGGAGGCGATGGAGGCAGCGAACCTCGACCCGAGCCTGGTCCGCACCGGCCGCGCGTTCACCGAACCCGAGGGTGCGCGACTGTGCGAGGAGCTCCTCGCCGACGGCACGCCGGTCACCGCGATCGTCGCCGGCAACGACCTGATGGCGCTGGGGTGCTACGACGTGTTCGCTCAGCGCGGGATCGACTGCCCGCGCGACATCTCGGTCGCCGGCTTCAACGACATGCCGTTCGCCGCCCGCTTCGCCCCGCCGCTGACCACCGTGAGGATCCCGCACTACGAGATCGGGGTCGCCGCGGCGCAGATCCTGCTCGACATCCTGCAGGGCTCCCTCGACGGTTCGACCGAGGTCGTGCTGCAGCCGGAGCTCGTCGCCCGCGGCTCCACGGCGGCGCCGCGGGCTTGACAACCCGCGGGGCGACGGAGTAGGTTGCACACGTTTGCTGCAAACGTTTGCAATAGCCCGGAGACTCGGAGGAGGTCCTCGGAATGCGGAGACTGCGCTGGCTGGTCGTGGCCCTCATGGCCGTTGGGGTCCTGGGGCTCGTCGCGGCGGGTTGCGGAGGCGATGACAGCGGCTCCGGGTCCTCGAGCTCGGGCGGTGGCGGAGGCGGCACGATCAAGATCGGCGCGTCGCTGCCGCTGACCGGCGACTTCTCCGAGCCCGGCAAGGCGGCGCAGCAGGGCTACAAGGTCTGGGAGGCGATCACCAACGAGAAGGGCGGCCTGCTCAAGCGCAAGGTCCAGATGGTGATCAAGGACGACGCGTCGAACCAGAACACGATCGTCGCCGACTACAACGCGTTGATCAGCAAGGACAAGGTCGACCTTCTGCTCGGTACCTTCTCCTCGCTGCTCAACCTGCCGGCCTCGACCGTCGCCGAGCGCAACCGCATGCTCTACGTCGAGCCCGCCGGCGGCTCGCCCGACCTCTTCAGCCGCGGCTACAAGTACCTCTTCTTCGCCCAGCAGGCGACGGCCAATCACCAGGGCGACGTGTGGGCGAACTACATCGCCGGCCTGCCGGCCGACCAGAAGCCGAAGACCGCCGCGTACCCGACGCTCGACGACCCGTTCGCCGGCCCGACGTCCGAGGGCATCGAGGCGATCCTCAAAAAGGCCGGCGTAAAGACGGTCTACCGCGAGACGTACACGATCGACAACGCCAACTACGACGCGATCGCCTCGAGCATCAAGTCCAAGAACGCCGACCTCGTGGTCAACGGCGCGACGTTCGAGGACGGCGTCGGTCTCATCCGCTCGCTGCTGAAGGTGGGCTACACGCCGAAGTGGCTGTACCAGACGACCGCCCCGTCGCTCGGCGACCAGTACGCCAAGGCCATCGGCAAGGACAACACCGAGGGCGTCTTCTACGCCGTCAGCCACTCGGCCGAGGCCCAGACACCGGGCAACGAGGAGTTCGTCGCCAAGTACAAGGAGATGTTCGGCGGCACCGAAGTGCCGGAGGACGCGGCCGACGCGTACGCCACCGCCGAGGTGATGGCGGCGGCCGTCAACGGCGTCGGCTCGATCGACGACCAGCTCAAGCTCGCCGACTGGATCCGCTCGAACTCGGTCGACACGATTCTCGGCCCGCTGAGCTGGAACGAGGACGGCAGCCCGAAGGGCGAGTTCCTCGTCGGCCAGTGGCAGAACGGCAAGCCCGAGATCGTGCTGCCCGACGAGGCCGCAACGTCCGACCAGATCGTCGCGGGCTGGGAGCCGGGCTCGAAGTGAGGCATCGTCCCGCAGAGTGACCCAGCTCGTCCAGACGATCGTCCTCGGCCTGCTGATCGGCGGGACGTACGCCCTGCTCGCGTCGGGCCTGACGCTGATCTTCGGCGTCATGCGCGTGATCAACATCGCGCACGGGTCGTTCCTGATCCTGGCCGCGTTCCTGACCTACACGGCGTGGCACGCGACCGGGATCGACCCGCTGGTCGCGGTGGTCTTCACGACACCGCTGATGTTCGCGTTCGGCTGGCTGCTCTACACGTTCGCCGTGCAGCGCGTGCGCGGCGCGCACGTGTCGTCGTCGGTGCTGCTGACGTTCTCGATCGCGCTCGTGGTCGAGGGCCTGATGGGGCTGATCTGGGGCAACACGTCGCACTCCGTCCGGCCGTCGTACGTGGACGAGTCGTTCCACATCGGTGAGATCTTCCTGCCCAAGGCGCAGGTGTACGGGTGCGCGCTGGCCAGCATCGTGCTCGCCGCGCTGTACGTGGTCCTCACCCGCACATGGCTCGGCCGGGCGATTCGCGCGAGCGCCGCGAACCCGAGCGGCGCGGCGCTGGTCGGCGTCAACGTCTCTGCCGTCGCGGCGCTGGCGTTCGGCGTCGGCGTCGGAGCGGCGGGGGCCGGTGGCTCGATCGTCAGCGTGCTGTATCCGTTCCTGCCCGGCTCCCACTACCAGTGGATCGCGCGGCTGCTCGGGATCATCGTGCTCGGCGGCATGGGCAGCCTGCCGGGCGCCGTGGTCGGCGCGCTGCTGCTGGGCGTCGCCGAGACTGCGACGGTCTCCTACATCTCGCCGCAGTGGGCGACCGCGGTCCCGTACCTGGTGATCTTCGTGGTGCTGCTCGCGCGGCCGCAGGGCCTGGTCGGCGCGAAGCTGCGGGAGGACGTGGCGGTATGAGGTGGCGCGCGGTGATCGCGGCGGCGGCGGTGGCGCTCGCGGCGTACCCGCTCGTCTCCGACGACCTCTACTACCAGAACATGATCATCCTGTCCCTGGTCTTCGCGATCGGGGCGGTCGGGCTGAACATCATCTCGGGCTACGGCGGCTACATCTCGCTGGGCCAGGGCGCGTTCCTCGGCCTCGGCGCCTACACGCTGGCGATCATGTCGCAGCACGCGGAGGGCGTGTCGGTGTGGGTGTGGGTGCCGCTCGCCGGCGTCGTGGCGGGCGTGTTCGCGGCCCTGCTCGGGGTGATCGCGCTGCGCACGCGCGGCCCGTCGTTCGTGATCATCACGATCGCCTTCCTGTTCCTGCTCCAGCTCGTGGCGATCAACTGGGACAGCCTCACCAACGGCACCGCCGGGATCTCGATGCCGCTGCCCACCTGGAGCATCGACATCCAGAACTGGCCCTTCTACTACACGCTGTACGCGCTGCTCGCGGCGTCGCTGCTGCTGTCCTGGCGGATCCGGCGGACGAAGTTCGGCATGGGCCTGATCGCGATGCGCGAGGACGAGGACAAGGCGGCGACCGTCGGCATCGACACGCCGGTCTACAAGCTGCTCGGCTTCGTCGCCAGCGCGGTGTTCGTCGGCATGGCCGGCGCGATCTACGGCTACTACCTCGCGTTCGTCGACCCGCTGGGGATGTTCAACATCCTGCTCAGCGTCCAGATCCTGCTGTCGATGCTGCTCGGCGGCCGCGGCACGCTGTGGGGGCCGGTGCTCGGCGCGTTCTTGATCGAGCCGCTGAACGAGTACGCCAACAACTCCCTCGGTGGGGGCAACGCGCGCTTGCTGGTGTTCGGCGGGCTGATGGCGCTCGTGGTGCTGTTCGTGCCGCGCGGCATCCTGCCGACGATCAGCGACTGGCTCGCGACGCGGCGGGCGCGCGGCAAGGCCGGGCTCGTGGGCGCGCGGCTCGAGCTGCGCGAGCGGCCGGCGCCGGTCGAGCGGGTGGGTGGGGAAAACATCTCCGCCCACGCGCTGCTCGAGGTCAAGGGCCTGGCGAAGCGCTTCGGCGGCCTGCGCGCGGTCAACGGCTGCTCGTTCGAGGTGCCCGAGGGATCGATCACCGCGCTGATCGGCCCCAACGGATCGGGGAAGACGACGGTGTTCAACCTGATCGGCGGCACGATGGCGCCGGACGCCGGCGAGGTGTGGCTCGACGGCGAGCGCGTCGACGGCTTGCGGCCGTGGCGCCGCGCCTACCGCGGCATCGGCCGCACATTCCAGATCACGCGCCTGTTCCGCGAGATGACCGTGCTCGAGAACGTGGTCGCGCCGCTGCGCGCGTTCAAGCTCGGCCAGCTCAACGCGGGCGCGGTCAGCGGGCCAGAGGCGGCGCGGGCCGAGGAGCTCCTCGCCTTCGTCGGCATGGCGCGCTTTCGCGACCAGAAGGCGGCGGCGCTCTCCTACGGCCAGCAGAAGCTCGTCGAGCTCGCCCAGGTCCTCATGCTCGACCCGCGGCTGATCCTGCTCGACGAGCCCGCCGGAGGCATCAACCCGACGCTGATCGAGCGGATGGGGGAGATGATCCGCGAGCTCAACGCCCAGGGCAAGACGTTCCTGATCGTCGAGCACAACATGCCGTTCGTGCTCGGGATCTGCGACCCGGTGCTCGTGCTCGCCCAGGGCAGCTGCATCTGCCGCGGCACGCCCGACCACATCCAGCGCGACCCGCGGGTCGTGGACGCCTACCTGGGCGAGGACTTCGTCCTCGCGGAGGCGTGATGCTCAAGCTCGAGGGCGTGATCGCGGGCTACGGCGGGGGCGATGTGCTGCAGGGCGTGACCCTCGAGGTGCCGGAGGGCTCGATCGTCTGCATCGTCGGGCCCAACGGCGCGGGCAAGTCCACGGTGCTGCGCGCGGTGAGCGGGCTCTTGCAGCCGCGCGAGGGCCAGATCACGCTTGACGGCGAGCGGCTCGACGGCGCCAGCACCGCCGACGTGCTGCGCCGGGGGATCGTGCAGGTCCCGCAGTCCAACGCGCTGTTCGGGAACATCAGCGTGCGCGAGAACGTGCTGATGGGCGCCTACATCCTGCGTCGCGACAAGGCACGGCTCAAGCGCCGCTACGCGGAGATCGAGGAGATCTTCCCGGTCGTCGCCGAGCGCGCCTCCGACAAGGCCGGCAACCTGTCCGGTGGCCAGCGCCGGATGGTCGAGCTCGCGCGCTCGCTGATGCTCGAGCCGCGGCTGGTGATGCTCGACGAGCCATCGCTGGGCCTGGACCCGAAGGGGCTCAAGCACGTCCACGAGAGCGTCGCGCGGATGCGCGCGGCCGGCCGCACGATCCTGCTGGTGGAGCAGAACGTGCGCTTCGGCCTGCGGATGGCCACGCACGGGATCGTGATGGAGAGCGGCCGCGTGCTGCTCGACGGGCCGGCGGACGAGGTGCTCAACAACCCCGAGATGGCCGACCTGTACTTCGGGGGCTCGGTCCGCCACACACCTCCGGCGCCGGTGTGACGGGAGCGCTATGGGCTGCGGCGTCAGGCATCGGGTTCGGGCTGTTCCAGAGCTTGAACCGCCGCGCCGTGCGCGACATAGACGACGCGTTCGTCTCCACGTTTCTGCAGCTGCTGATTGCCGCGGTCGTGCTGCTGGGTGCGTGTGCCGCGACCGGCGACCTCGACCGGCTGGCCGAGGCGCCGGCTACTGCGGTGGCGGCCTTCATGGCGGCGGGCGTCGTACATTTCCTGCTCGGCTGGACGTTCCTCAACCTCAGCCAGAAGCGCATCGGCGCCGCCCGCACGGCGCCGTTGCTGACGCTGACGCCGCTGTTCGGCCTGGTCGTCGCCGCCTTCACGGTCGGCGACCTTCCGAGCGCGGCCGCGCTGGCGGCGATCGCGCCGATGGTCGCCGGCGCGTGGCTGGTCGCCGGCGGCCGGCGAGTGCGGCCGGCCGATGCGGTGTTCGGGCTCGGCTGCGCCCTGATGTGGGCGATCAGCCCGGTCTTCACCGTCAAGGGGCTCGACGACCTCGCGTCGCCGCTGCTCGGCGTGACGCTGGGGATGGTCGCCTCGGCCGCCGCCTACGGCGCGGCCATGGCCGGCACCCGGCGCCCGGTCGCCGGCATCGCGCGCGGCGCATTCTGGTTCAAGCTGGCGGCGGGCCTGCTCGTGGCGCTGGCGACCTGGTGGCGCTGGATCGCGCTCGACGGCGCGTCGGTCGGCGTCGTGCTGGCGCTGAGTTTGCTGTCGGTGCCGACCGTGCTCCTGCTCGCGCCGCTGCTGGTCGGCCGGCACTTGGAGCGCGTCGGGCCGCGGGTGTGGGCGGGCTCGGCTCTGGTCGTCGCCGGCGCGTTGGCACTGATCGCGGTGGGCTGACGCGATGATCGTCGACGTGCATGCCCACGCGGTCGTCGGCGACGCCACGGCGCCGCCTTCGATGGTATTCGGCGATCCGGTCGAGGCCGCCTACGAGGCCGGCATCGATCGCGTCGTCCTCGCACCGTGGGTGCGGCTGCTCGAGGGTGACGTCGACGCACTCAATGAGGGCATGCGCGCGCTGCGCAGCGACCGGGTCACCGTGCTCGGCGCGGTGGCGCTGGACGATCCGGAGATCCCGGACGACCTGCCCGGCGTCGAGGTGCCCGCCAGCGTCGGCGGCGAGTACCTCGGCGACGACCGCTTCGAGCCGTTCTGGGCAGCCGCCGAGGCGGCCGGCAAGGTCGTGTTCATCCATCCGACGACACGCGCGTTCGACTGGCCGTACTACTTGTGGAACACGGTCGGCAACCCGTTCGAGACCACCATCACCGCCGCGCACATGGTCATGGCCGGCGTGATGGAACGCCATCCCGACCTGCGGGTCGTGCTCGCCCACGGCGGCGGCGCGCTGCTCGCGCTCCGGGGGCGGCTGCGGCATGCGCACGCGGCGATCGCGGCAGCGGGCGAGCGTCTGCGCGAGTCGCCCGAGGCGTCGATCAAGCGCTTCTACTACGACACCGTCACGCACGACCCGCGGGTGCTGCGCGACCTCGCCGAGTACGTGGGCACCGATCACGTGCTGCTCGGGACCGACCATCCGTTCGACATGGGCGATCACGATCCGCTCGCCACCGTGCGGGCGGCGGGGCTCGATCCCCATGCGCTCGGCGCCAACGCGGAGGCCTTGTTCGGATGACCGCGGACATCGTCATCGCGGGGGCCGGCCACAACAGCCTCGTCACCGCCGCCTACCTCGCCGCCTCGGGGCGCGAGGTCCTGGTGCTCGACTCGCGCGCGGTACCCGGCGGGGGCGCCGCCACCGAGGAGCTGCTCGGGCCGGGCTACCTGATCGACTCGTGCTCGACCGGCCACACGCTGATCCAGACCAATCCGCTGCTGCTGCAGGACGAGCTCGGGCTGCAGGAGCGCTACGGGCTCGAGTACCTGATGCCCGACCCGTTCGCGCACATCGCGTTCCCGGACGGCCGGCAGCTCACCGCGTGGATGGACCTGGAGCGCACGGTCGAGGAGATCTCCCGCTACTCGAAGGCCGACGGCGAGGCGTACCGGCGGGTGCTCGCCGAGTACGACGAGGTCAAGCACGTCTTCGCCGCCGGAACATTCAACCCGCCCGGCTACGGGCCGTCCGTCGAGCAAATGCTGCGCGAGCACCCGCGCGGGAACGTGTGGCTGCGCCGCCGGATGATGAGCGCGTGGGACGTCATCCGGCACGAATTCTCCAGCCGCCACGTGCAGGCGTTCATGCTCTGGCAGGCCTACCAGACGCTGGTGCCGGTCGACGCCCCCGGCTCGGGCCCGCTGGCCTACTCGATCGTCTTCGGCCGCCAGCGCCGCAGCTGGACGATCCCGCGCGGCGGGTCGGGCCGGCTGGCGACCGCACTGGTCGACTGCATCCGCGCGCACGGCGGCAGCGTGCTGTGCGGCAAGCGCGTGGTGCGGCTGCTCGTGGAGGGCGGGCGCTGCACGGGGGTCGAGACCGAGGACGGCGACGTCTACCGCGCGCGGCAGGCGGTGGTCTCCACGATCCACGTCAAGCACCTGATCGAGATGGCGCCGGCCGAGCTGTGGCCGGAGGACTTCCGCTACGGCGTCGAGACGTTCGACATCGGCGTCCCGGCGATGGGCGTGTACATGGCGACGACCGAGCCGCCGCGTTTCCTCACGCCCGATAACGAGTCGCGGACCGCCGTCTCGGCCGGGCTGGCCGGCTTCCCGGAAGACGCGATCGCGTACGGCCGCGCGCTGGCCGACGGCCGCTACGTCGAGGACCCGGCGTGGATCCTCGTCGCTACGCCGACGCTCGACGACCCGTCGCGCGCGCCGGAGGGCAAGCACACGGTCAAGTTCCTCTCCGCCCAGTCGTACGGCTTCGAGGAGCTAAAGGAATCGCAGGCGCGGCGCCAGCTCGCGCGCGTGCACGCGGTGGCGCCGAACTTCGGCGAGGGCGTCATTCTCGACATGCTCGTCAAGGCCCCGGAGGACATCGAGCGCGCCAACGAGCACATGATCCACGGGACATTCCACGGAGGGAACCGGACGCTGCCGCAGAGCGGGGCACTGCGGCCGGCACCCGGCTGGGCGCAGCACCGGATGCCGATCCCGGGCCTCTACCAGACGGGCGGCACCACGCACCCGGGCGGCTCGATCACCGGGGCTCCCGGCCGCAACGCCGCGATGGTCCTGCTGCAGGACCTGGGCACGAGCATCGAGGAGGTGGTGAATGCCGGACGCGCGCGTGCAGGCAGCCATTGACCACTGGGCCCCGCGCTTCATCCAGGCGGGCGTCGACTACAACGACTTCGCGCGCACCACCGCGCGGGTCGAGCGCTGGGAGGACTGGCTCGACGCGTGGTGCGAGACCGGCGCGCTGCACGAGGAGCTGGCGCGCGAGGCGGAGGCGGCAGGGCGCCGCTGGACCGCGGGCGAGGCATGGATGCGCGCCGCCGTCTGCTTTCACTTCGGCAAGTTCGTGTGGGTGCTGGACGCCGATCGCAGCCGCGCCGCCGCCGACCGCGCGGTGGCCGCGATGCGGGCCGCGCACACGCTGCTCGATCCCACCGCCGAGCGGATCGAGACGGACGCCGGCTACGTCGCGAACCTGCGGCGCCCGCCGGGGCTCGGCCGGGCGCCGCTCGCGCTGCTGATCCCCGGGCTCGACTCCACCAAGGAGGAGTTCTTCCGGCTCGAGAACCTCTTCCTGGCGCGCGGGATGGCGACCCTGTCGCTCGACGGGCCGGGCCAGGGCGAGGGCGGCTACACGCTGCCGATGCGGCACGACTACGAGGTCGCGGTGGCCGCGGCCCTCGACGCCGTCGCCGACCGCGACGAGCTCGATCTCGAGCGCGTCGGTGCGCTCGGCGTCAGCCTCGGCGGCTACTTCGCGCCGCGCGCCGCGGCGTTCGAGCCCCGCATCCGCGCGGTCGCTGGGATCAGCGGCCCGTTCTGCTTCGGCGAGCTGTGGGACCAGCTGCCCGAGCTCACGCGCGCGACGTTCGTGCACAAGTCGGGCGCGCGCGACGAGGCCGACGGGCGCGACCGGGCGCTGGCGCTCGACCTCGACGGCGTGCTGGACGAGCTGCGGGTGCCTGCCCTGTTCGTGACCGGCAAGCTCGACCGCCTGATCCCCTGGGAGTCCACGCAACGCCAGGCCGAGGCGGCGCCGCGCGGCGAGTTCGTCCTGTTCGAGGACGGCAACCACGTCTGCGCGAACGTCCCCTACAAGGCGCGTCCGCTCGTCGCCGACTGGCTGGCGGAGCAGCTGGCGTGACGCGCGCCGCGCTGGTCGGACAGCCGGTGCGCCGCCGGGAGGACGACCGCATCCTGCGCGGATTGAGCCGCTTCGTTGACGACATCGAGCGGCCCGGCCTCGCCCACGTCGCGTTCACCCGCAGCGTCCATGCTTGCGCCCGGATCCGCGGCATCCGCACGCCGCCGGCCGACACGCCCGGCCTCATCGCGGTGCTGACGGCGGCGGACCTCACCGGCCGGGCCCGTCCGCTGCCCGCGCGCCCGCTGCCGGGCATGACGCTGACCGGGGATCCGCATCCGCTGCTGGCCGCCGGCGACGTGGCCTACGTCGGGCAGCCGATCGCCGCCGTGGTGGCCGAGTCGCGCGCGTGGGCCGAGGACGCCGCCGAGCTTGTGGAGGTCGACTACGAGCCCGCGGACGCGGTCGTCGACGTCATGGCCTCGCACGCGCCGATCGCTCACTGGCGCGGCGGGGACGACGTGAGCGCCGTCTTCGCCGGCGCCACGCACGTCGTCCGCGCGGTGCACGAAATCCCGCGGCTCGCCGCCGTGCCGATGGAGCCTCGCGGCGCCGTGGCCGAGCACGATCCCGGCCTGGACCTGCTCACCGTCCACTGCTCGGCGCAGGACAGCGCGCGGCCGCTCGCGCAGCTCGCACACGCGCTCGACCGTCCCGACGACACGATCCGGGTGATCGTGCCCGACGTCGGCGGTGCGTTCGGGTCCAAGGGCACCGTGGCGCCGGAGATCGTGGTGGTCGCAGCAGCGGCGATGCAGCTCGGCCGTCCGCTGAAGTGGACCGAGGACCGTCTGGAGAACTTCCTCGCCGGCTACCAGGGCCGCGGCGTGCACGGGGAGGTGGAGCTGGCGCTCGACGACGATGGCAGGTTCCTGGCCGTGCGCGCGCGCATCGTCGCCGATCTCGGGGCATACCTGCTTCCCAACACGGTGGTGCCGGCGCATACCACCGCCATGCTCATGTGCGGGTGCTACGACATCCCGGCGGCGGACGTCGAGGTGCTCGGCATGCGCACACACAAGGTGCCGGTCGGACCCTACCGCGGCGCCGGCCGCCCGGAGGCCGCCTTCCTGCTCGAGCGCACGGTCGACGCGGCGGCGCGCACGCTGGGCGTCGACCCGGTGGAGCTGCGGCGCCGCAATCTCGTGCGCGCGTTCCCGCACCGGACGCCGCTCGGGTGGACCTATGACTCGGGCGACTACGAGCGCTGCCTCGACCAGGCGGTCGAGCTCGTCGACCCCGAGCGCGCAGCCGGCGGGGGGCAGCTCGTGGGCACCGGCGTGGCGATGTACGTCGAGCGCGCGGGCGGTCAGTTCGAGAGCGCGCGCGTGATCGTGGAGCCGAGCGGCCGCGTCGTCATCGCCAGCGGCAGCTGCCCGCACGGCCAGGGGCACGGGACCACATTCGCCCAGATCGCCGCCGACGAGCTCGGGGTGGAGCTGGACGACGTCGTCCTGCGCTTCGGCGACAGCGCGGTCGTCCCTCGCGGCGTCGGGACGTTCGCGAGCCGCTCGACGGCGATGGGCGGCTCGGCGATCGTGCGAGCCTGCGAGCGGATCCGCGCGCGCTGCGCGACGATCGCCGCGCGGCTGCTCGATGTCCCCGAGGAGAACGTCAAGTTCGCCGCTGGCGCCTTCCGGGTCCCGGACGGGCGCGCGCTGACGCTCCGGGACATCGCTGCGGCCGCCTACCAGCCGCAGCGACTGGGACGAGATGAGGAGGTCGGCCTGGAGGCGTCGGCGCGGTTCTCGTCCGACCTGGTGTTCGCGTCGGGCGCCTACGCAGCCGTCGTCGAGATCGAGCGGGCCACCGGTCGGCTGACCGTGCGGCGAGTCGCCGCGGTCGATGACGCGGGACGGATCGTGAATCCTCTTCTGGCGGAAGGGCAGGTCATCGGGGGCACCGTGCAGGGCCTGGGCGCGGTGCTGACCGAGGAGGTCGTACACGATCCGTACGGCCAGCCGGCCAACTCGTCGCTCCTGGACTACGGGCTCTTGACCGCTGCCGACATCCCCCACCTGCAAACGGCGTTCGTGCAGTCGCCTTCACCGCTGAACCCGCTCGGCGCCAAAGGCATCGGCGAGGGCGGGGCGATCGGGACCCCCGCCGCGATCGGGAATGCCGTGGCCGATGCGCTTGGCGGCCGCCACGTCGACCCGCCGTACACGCCCCGGAAGCTGTGGCTGGCGCTCAACGAGGCGCCCGGATGAAGCCGCCGCCGTTCGGATACGAGGCGCCCGACTCGGTCGCGGGCGTGCTCAGGCTGCTCGGCGACGACGCCACGGTCCTAGCGGGGGGCCAGAGCCTGGTGCCGCTGATGAACTTCCGGCTCGCTCGCCCTCAGCTTCTCGTCGACATCAACGGCGTACAGGAGCTCGCCGTGCTCCGCCGGTCCGACGGCATGCTGCGGATCGGCGCTGTGGTGCGCCAGGCCGAACTCGAGCGCTCGCCGCTCGTCGCGGACGGCTGGCCGTTGCTGCGGCAGGCGGCGCGGCACGTCGGTCATCCGCAGACGCGGTCACGCGGGACCGTCGCCGGCTCGGTCGCGCACGCGGATCCGGCGGCGGAGTTGCCGGCCGTGCTTGCGGCGCTCGATGCGCGCTTCCACCTCGCGTCGGCGCGCGGCGAGCGCACGCTCGCGCCGCACGAGCTGTTCGTCGGTCCGCTGATGACCGCGATCGAGCCCGACGAGCTGCTCGTGGAGATCGAGGTCCCGCCGCTCCCGTCCGGCGCGCGCGGCGCGTTCGTCGAACAGGCGCGCACACACGGCGACTTCGCGGTCGCCGGGGCCGCTGTCGTGCTCGCGCCCGGGCACGCCGCCATCGCCATGCTGGGCCGGGGCACGCTGCCGATCCGCGCCGTCGCCGCCGAGCAGGCGCTGCTCGCGGGCGCGCAGCCGGGCGAGGCCGCGGCGCAGGCCGCGGCCGTCATCAAGGACGTCTACGTCCGCGCGCTGGCCGCGGAGCTTGTCCGCCGGGCGATCGCGGAGGCGCGCGCGTGAGGGTCGCGATCGAGGTCAACGGAACGCACTACGAACGGGACGTGGAGCCGCGCACGCTGCTGTCGGACTTCATCCGCCACGACGTGGGCCTGACGGGGACGAAGGTCGGGTGCGAGCACGGCGTCTGCGGAGCCTGCACGGTGCAGCTCGACGGCGAGCCGGTGCGCTCCTGCCTGATGCTCGCCGTCCAGGCGCGCGGCGGCTCGGTCCGGACGGTGGAGGGCCTCGCCGACGGCGCCCTGCATCCCCTGCAGCGCGCGTTCCACGAAGCGCACGCGCTCCAGTGCGGCTTCTGCACCGCCGGCTTCCTGATGTCGATGGACGCGTTCCTGGCCGAGCACCCCGACCCGACCGGCGAGGAGATCCGCGAGGCGCTCGCCGGGAACCTCTGTCGCTGCACGGGCTACGAGGGCATCATCGACGCCGTTTCCGCAGCCGCGGTGGCGCTCCGCGCCGACGCGGTCAAACGAAGCGGCCTTCCTCCGTCACCTTGACCATGAGGACGCGATCCATGATCGGCAACAGCGCCTCGATCCCCGGGCCCTCCAGCGCTGCCTCCAGATCGCCCACCTGCGAGCGCAGGTGCTCGAAGCGGCGGATGAGCTCGGGCCGCGGCTCGGAACGCGCGCGCTCGGCCCTCGCAAGCTCGTCGAGCAGCCCGCGGCAGTCGTCGCACGCCTCGAGCGCGGAATACACGCGCGCCTCCAGCTCGCCGACCGCGCTGCGCACCTGCTCGTAGGCGCTCATCGCACGTCCATCCGTCGCCACCGATGCGGCAGCTCGACGAGCGTGTCCGGCCCGTCGGCGCTCTCGAGCAGGTCGAGCAGGTCCTCGAGCACGCGCAGCTGATGATCCGGACGCCCAACCTCGCCGAACGGGTTGCCGAGTGGGAAGCGCACGTATGCGGCTCGCGACACCTTCATGTGCGCGGTGATCTCCGGGCGCAGCGTGACGCTGACGGTGGCGATGCCCTGGCGTTCGAGCGCTCCCTGTACCAATCCGACCGATTGGTGGCACATCGGTCAGCCGGGCGAGAGGACGACGGCATCGACCCCGGCCTGCAGGAACACCTCCGCGACCTGCGGCGCCGTGTCCTCAATCAGGGCCAGCGGATCGGGATTGAAGCCCATCATCCCGACGTGCACCGGCGAGACGCTGCCCACGCGCCCCGCCCGCACGCAGCTCCGGAGCGGCTCGATGGGCAGCGCGACATTCGGGTCCTGCTCAGCGCGCGTCGTGTCGTAGTGGCTGTGCGCGAAGCGGAGGCGGCGGGGTTCGACGTCAGCCGGGATCAGCCGGTAGCTGGGGTCGCCGTGCGCGTCGGCGACGTCGAACGGACGGTCACCCTCGACGTATGCGCCCGCGCTCGTGAGCAGGCCGACACGGCACTCGGAGAGCGCTCGCGGGAGTGGGGCCAGCACCGCCTCCGGGTTGGACCGGTGCACGGCGCCGTCGTGCATCTGCTCGATCCGGATGAGCCAATCGGCGAACTTCGCCTCCAGCGGCGCCCGATCCAGGAGCATCGCGCTCACGTGGAAGGCGGGGCGGTGGACTCGCGGACGATCAGCTCAGGGGCCAGCCGCAGCGAGACCGGCGGCCGGCTTGCCGCTTCGGGCGCCATCGCGTCGAGGATCAGCTCGGCGGCCTCGACGCCGATCTCGTAGTGCGGGATCCGGATGGTCGTGAGGGGCGGGGCGAACTCGCTCGAGAACGGGATGTCGTTGTAGCCGACGACGGACACGTCGTCCGGCACGCTGAGCCCGCGCTCGCGCAGGGCGGCGTAGCAGCCGAGCGCGAGCAGGTCGTTGCCGGCGACGATCGCGGTGAACTTCGCCCCCTCGTCGAGCAGCTTGCCGCAGCTCTCCTGGCCCGGCTTCTTCCGGAACCACGACGCGATCGCGATGAGCGACGGATCGGGGTCGAGACCTTCGCTCTGCATCCATGACAGAAACGCCTGATAGCGGTGCAGGCCCGTCGAGACCGAGCGCGTGCCTCCCACGAAGGCGATCCGGCGGTGCCCGAGCGACACGAGATGCCGTACGCCGAGGCCGATGCCGGCATGGTCGTCACCGACGACCGAGGAGACCGGCGGGTTGTCGGGCACCCGGTTGATGAGGACGACCGGCACCCCGGACTCGCGCAACTCGTCGAGCAGCGGGTACGTTCGCTCGGCGGTGGCGAGGAGCAGCCCGTCGACCCGGCGCTTGCCGATCAACTCGACGATCGCGCGCTCCTTGGCCTCGCTGTCCGACGTGTTCGCGAGCACGAGCGCGTACCCGTCGCGCGCGAGCCGGTCCTCGATGCCGCGGGCGATCGGCGGGAACAGGGGGTTGGTGAGATCCGGGATGAGCATCCCGATCGTGAACGTCCGGTTGAGCCGGAGACCCCGGGCCAGCGCGTTCGGCTGATAGCCCAGCTTGCGCGCCGCGGAGACGACGCGCGCGACGGTGGCGGGATTCACGGTCGACCGGACGACGGGGTTGAGCGCGCGTGACGCCGTCGACGGGTGCACCCGTGCCAGTGCGGCGACGTCGCGCAGGCGGACCGGACCGGGCCGCGGTGATGGGGCGGCCGGATCCGGTACCACCGCCGGCTCGGCGTCGGCGGCGTCGAAGCTCATGTCTTCCACGGGCACGCGCATCGTAGTGCCGATCATGACGAGAACGGCGGAACGATACAAACGATTTCTGCGAGATGCAGGCGCTGCTCAGTGCATTCGCGACGCGAACCGGCAGGTCAGTGGCGTGCGCGTCACGGCTCCCGTCGCCGCCCGCAGTCGCATCCCGATGCAGGCTAACTCCCTGCATATCTGCATATTCAGATGCCTGTCCGGGACGCCCGGCCCGCCCTCCGGCTCGATCGGCGCCGGCCGCCCGCGCCACCCCGGCACGCGCTCTGGCGAACGCCGTGGCAGTTGACGGAAGGCGATCTCGCAAGTAATCTCGCAATCGATTGCCGCGCCTACAGCAGTCGGGGGAGCCAGAGCATGCGACAGCAGGCGGCCGTAGTGGCCGGTAGCGCTGACGGACGGCCTGATCGGCCGGTCCGCCAGACGGCCCAGATCGTGGCCCAGCACCTGACGGTGTGCTATCGCAAGCTGCGCGAGAAGACCGAGCTCATCGCCCTGCGCGACATCAACCTCGAAATCAACAAGGGCGAGTTCGTCACGATCGTCGGCGCCTCCGGCTGCGGCAAGACCACGTTCATCAATGTCGTGGCGGGCATCGTCAAGCCCGCCGAAGGTCGGGTGCTGATCGACGGCGAGCCCGTCGTGGCGCCGGGCGCAGATCGCGCGATGGTGTTTCAGGACTACGCGCTCATGCCGTGGCGGAGCGTCGCGGCGAACGTGCGCTTCGGCATGGAGTTCCGCGAGAAGCGGCTGTCGCGTGCGCAAATGGGCGAGCGTGTCCAGGAGTACATCGACCTCGTCGGGCTCACCGGGTTCGAGCGCTCGTTCCCGTACGAGCTGTCGGGCGGCATGCGCCAGCGGGTCGGCATCGCCCGGGCGCTCGTCTCGGATCCGGCGATCATCCTGGCTGACGAGCCGTTCGCGGCGGTCGACGCGATGACGCGCGAGGCGATGCAGGCCGAACTCGAGCGGATCATCCGCACGACCGGCCAGACCGCCGTCCTCATCACGCATTCCATCGACGAGGCGATCACGCTGGCCGATCGTGTCGTCGTCATCTCCAACCGCCCCGGCACGATCAGGGAGGTGGTCAACGTGGACCTACCGCGTCCGCGCTTCGACTACGACGTCAAGGGCCACCCCGAGTTCGTGCGCCTGCGCGAGCACGTCTGGAACCTGCTGAAGGGCGAGGCGCTCGGCGCACAGGAGCTGAGTTGATGAGCGCTCCAGCCACCACGCCGACCCCACCGGCGTTCGACGGCGAGGTGGAGCGCGCGCTGCGCCGGACTCCTGGCATGGTCCTGCGCCGGTACGGCCCGTTCGCCGTCACGGTGCTCAACGTCACGATCTTCTTCGTCGCCTGGGAGCTGTTCGCGGCCGCGGAGATCGTGAGCCCGCTGTTCCTGCCGAAGCCGACGGATATGTTCAGCGCGCTGCGCGAGGGGTTCGCCGACGGCACGCTCCCCGACGCGATCGTCTTCAGCATCCGCAACTTCGTGATCGGGCTCACCGCCGCTTGCATCGTCGGGATCCCGGTCGGGCTGCTGATGGGCGCCAGTCGCTTCGTCCATTCGCTCCTGAGCCCCTACGTGTGGTCGATGCAGTCGCTCCCCCGCGTGGCGATCATGCCGCTGCTCATCCTGATCTTCGGCTTCGAGGTGACGGCCGAGCTCGTCCTGATCTTCCTCTCGGCGGTGTTTCCGATCATCATCAACTGCATGGCGGGGGTGAAGACGGTCGAGCCCTCGCTCATCCGTGCGGGCCGGGTGTTCGGTGCCGGCACGCTCGACATCTACCGGCGGATCATCTTTCCCTACACGCTCCCGTTCGTCGTCGCCGGCGTCAACCAGGGCATGAGCCGTGGCCTTGTCGGCATGGTCATCGCCGAGATCTTCGGAGGCAACCGGGGCCTCGGCTACATCACTCAGCGCGCCGGGGAGACGTTCAACTCGCCGCTGCTCTACGGCACGCTGCTGATCCTCGTCGTCGTCGCGCTCAGCTTCGTGCAGACCGCACGCTGGCTCGAGGTCAAGGTGGCGCCGTGGCGCCACCAGGAGGCATCCCACTAGTCCGATGAGGACCGCCGCTCGCGGCGGAGGAGGAGAGAGGAGCACCCATGTCACACGCGCGCGGGCGCATCGCGCCTCGAATGGTCGGCTGGCTCGTGGCCGCTTCGGCGAGCCTGGCCCTTGTCGCCGCCGGCTGCGGCGGCGACGACAATTCGTCGGATTCCGGCGGTGCCGCGAGCAACGGCGCCAACGCTGTCAAGTCGTCGGTCACGCTCGGGCTCAACAACCCGAACTACGCCTCCCAGATGCCGATCTTCGTGGCCAAGGCGAAGGGCTACTTCGACGACGTCGGGATCAAGAACGTCCGTGTCATCACGACCGACAACTTCGTCCAGGGGCTCGTCGGGGGCAGCCTCGACATCAGCCAGGGCGACACCGACCAGTGGCTGAACGCCGCGGCCAAGAGCCCGAAGCCGATCAAGTTCCTCGCGACGTACCGGTACAAGGAATGGCACATCATCGGGGTCAAGAAGGGCATCAACGACGTGCAGGACCTCGCTGGGCAGGAGGCCACCGCCGGTGAGCGCGGCGGCCGCAACGAGTTCGTGATGAAGAGCGAGCTGTCGCGGCTCGGGCTGGATCCCTCCAAGGTCCGGCTGGTGCCGCTGGGTGGCGGCTCGGATGCCCGGCTGCAGGCGCTGATCAACGGTCAGGTCGCTGCGGCGAACATCTTCCCGCGCCACGTGGCGGCGCTCGAGGACTCCGGCGGCAAGGTGCTCGACCGCGAGCTCGCGAGCGTTCCGCAGGAGGGCATCGCGGTCATGGGCGACTTCCTCGAGAAGAACCGGGCAACGGTCGTCGCGTACCTCCAGGCGACGCTGAAGGCGCGGCAGTTCATCGCGGACAAGTCCAACAAGGACGAGGTCCTGAAGATCATGAAGGACGCCAAATTCGACATCCCGCCCGAGTTCGAGGCGACGTACTCGGACGAGGTCGACCAGCTCAGCCCGGACGGTGGCTTCGATCCGGCCGAGATGGACGCGCTGGTCAAGGAGGAGGCCAACCTCGACCTGCTGCCGAAGGACCTCCAGTGGCGTGACCACGTCGACCTGGGGCCGCTCCACGAGGCGCAGAAGAAGCTCGGCCTCGACGAGAACCCGACCGACGCGGCGGTGTCCGGCACGTGAGCACGGTCGCGTCCACGGGTCCCCGCCCCTCCGGCGGGGACCCGAAGGTCGCGGCGGTGCTCGAGCATTGGCTACCGCGCTTCACGGCCAACGACCTCGACTACGCGGACGTCCGCCGGATCCTCGACCGCGTGCGGACGTGGGTCGACTGGCCACACGCGTGGGCCGACGCCGCGGCCGGCTACGAAGCGCTCGGCCGGGCGGCTCTCGCGCGCGGCCGCACGGTCACCGCGGCGGCGCACCTGCGACGCGCGGCGCTCACGCTGCAGTTCGCGCAGTTCGTCCTCACGGAGGACGAGGAGCTGCGCGCCGCGCTGCACGCGCGCCAGACCGAGGTGTACGCGCTCGCCGCGCCGCTCCTGCGGCCACCGGCCGAGCGCGTCGCCGTGCCGTTCCGCGGTGCGCACCTGCACGGCTACGTGCGCCGGCCCGTGGGCGTCGCGAACCCGGGGCTCGTGCTGCTGGTGCCCGGTCTGGAGTCCACCAAGGAGCAGTTCGGCACGTACGAGCCGTACTTCCTGGACCGTGGCGACGCCACGCTGGCGATCGAAGGGCCGGGCCAGGGCGAGACCTGGGCTGAGCTGCCGTTCCGCGCTGCCGACTACACGGACGCGCTGGTCGCCGTGGCCGCGTTCGCGCGTGGGCTCGAGGGCATCGACTCGGGCCGCCTCGTCCTCCTCGGGACCAGCTTCGGCGGCCACCTCGTGCTGCGTGCCGCCGCCGCGCTCGGCGACCTGGCGGGCATCGTCGCGATCGCCGGTCCCTACGACCTCTCCGGGCTGGAGGCGATGCCCGCCGCCGTGCGCGACGGTTTCGTCCGGATGCTCCGCGTCCCGGACGCCGCGGCCGCCCGCCCGCTGCTGGAGGCGGTCAGCCTCGACGGCGCGCTCGACGCCGTCGAGGCGCCCGTGCTGATCGTCCATGGCGAGCGTGACGGCGTGATCGCGCCGGCCGAGGCGCGCCGGATCGCCGCGGCGCTCGGCGATCGCGCCGAGCTGTGGCTCGAGCCGGAGGGCGGGCATTCGTGCAACAACCTGCACGTCCGTGTGCGGCCCGCGATCGCCGACTGGGTGCACGAGCGCCTGGAGGCGGCGCGATGAGCGGCGGCGCCGAGGCCAACGGTCTGCGGCTGATCGCGCACAGCGACCTCGGCGGCCACGGCGACGGCATGCAGGTCCTGCGCGCGGGCGACGCGCTCTACGTCGGTCATCACGGGGCCAGCGGCATGGGCACCTCCGTGCTCGACGTAGGCGATCCAGCCGCTCCGCGCCTCGTGCGCCAGTGGCAGGCGCCGCCGCGCACGCACACGCACAAGGTCCAGGTCGGCGACGGGCTGCTGCTGGTCAACGAGGAGCAGTTCCCGCTCGGCGGCGAGCCCGACGACGGACCGCACCGCGGGCTCGCGGTCTACTCGCTCGACGAGCCGCTCGCGCCGCGCCGCGTCGGCGAATGGCGCTGCGGCGGCCGCGGCGTCCACCGGGTCGTGTGGACCGGCGGCCGCTACGCCCACATGTCGGCCACGCCGACGGGATTCTCCGACCGGATCTGGGTCGTCCTCGACATGGCCGAACCCACGCGCCCCGCCGAGGTGGCTCGCTGGTGGTGGCCCGGCCAGGCGCCGGGCGAGGCGGCGGGCTGGCCGGACGGCGAGCGCTACGCCGCGCATCACGCGCTGCTGGACGGCGACACGGCCTACCTCGGCTACGGCGACGCGAACCTGGTCGTGCTCGACGTGTCCGATCTCGCCAGCCCGCGGCAGATCGCGCACCTCGCGTGGTCGCCCGGCGGCGACACGCACACCTGCATGCCGCTGCCCGGCCGCGGGCTCGTGGTCTGCACCGACGAGGCGATCCGGCCGAACTGCCGCGAGCCGGAGAAGCGCGTGCGGATCGTCGACGTCGCCGATCCGGCGGCGCCGCGCGTCGTGGGCGTCTGCCCGGTCCCTCGCGGCGACTTCTGCGAGCGCGGGCTGCGCTTCGGCCCCCACAATCTGCACGAGAACCGGCCCGGCTCGTATGTCAGCACCTCTCTGGTGTTCGTGACGTACTTCAACGCCGGCCTGCGCGTCTACGACCTCGCCGATCCCGCCGCGCCCGCCGAGGTGGCGTCGTGGCTGCCGGCGACGCCGCCCGGCCAGGAGGCCGTCCAGCTCAACGACCTGTTCGTCGAGGCGACCGGCATCGTGTGGGTGACCGACCGCGTTAGCGGCGGGCTCTACGCACTGGAGCCCGAGCCGGCGTTCGCGGCGCTGATGCGGGAGCGTGCCGTGTGATCGTCGACGTCCACGCCCACCACGTGCCGCCGGCCTTCCTGCGCCGGCTCGAGCGCGCCGGGGCGCGCTGGGGTGTGGAGGCGAGCGCGATGGACGGCGGCGCCTGGCGGATCGCCGTCGGCGGGCGCGTCGCCCGCCGGCCGCTGCTCGGCGGTCTGCTCGACATGGAGCGGCGGCTGGCGGCGATGGACGAGGCCGCCGTCGACGTCCAGGTGCTCTCGTGCTGGGCGACGCTCGTGGGCTACGGGGTGCCGGCCGCGCATGCGGCCGGCTACGCGCGGGCGTTCAACGAGGATCTCGCCGCCGCGGCGGCGAGTGCGCCGGACCGGCTGCGAGCGCTCGCGATCGTGCCGCTGCAGGCGCCGGACGCGGCCGCCCGCGAGCTGTCGCACGCCGTCGAGTCGCTGGGCATGGCGGGCGCCGAGATCCTGACTCGAGTCGGGGAGCAGGACCTCGACGAACCGGCGCTCGACGTCTTCTGGGAGCGCGCCGAGGCGCTGGGGTGCCTGATCCTCGTGCACCCGCACGACTCACTCGCGGGCCGCAGGATCGAGCGCCACCGGCTCGAGAACCTGGTCGGCAATCCGGCCGAGACCACGCTCGCCCTCGCCCACCTCGTGCTCGGCGGTGTGCTCGAGCGCTTCCCCGGCCTACGGCTGTGCGCCGTCCACGCGGGTGGGTATCTGCCGTTCGCCGCCGGCCGTCTGGACCGCGGGCACGCCGCCCTGCCGGATGTCGGGTCGGCGCTGTCGCGCCCCCCGAGCGAGTGGCTGCGGGAGATCTACTACGACACGATCGCGCACAGCGATGCCGCGTTGCGGTTCCTGCTGGACTTCGCCGGGTGGGAGCGGGTCCTGCTGGGCAGCGACTTCCCCTTCCCGATGGGGGATCCGGCGCCTGTCGCGACCGTGCGCGGCGTCCCCGGCCTGCAGGGCGCGGAGCTCGACGCAGTGCTCGGCGGGACGGCGCGGACCCTGCTCGCGGGCGAGTCGCTGACGGCTGTTTCGCAACCGATTGCCATGCCTCGACGCACGGCAGAGTCATAAATGCGTCGGCGCCTGACGGTCTTGTCGCGCAATCGATTTCTGAGTAGGGTGCGGGTATGACGCGCCCGGTCGTCGCCGTTCTCGGCACCCGCTATCCCGACCTCGCGATCGAGGAGGACGTGCTCGCCGGGCTAGGGGCGGAGCTGCGCCGCGGAGCGGGCGCGGACGCCGACGAGATCGTGCGGCTGGCCGGCGACGCCGACGTCGTGCTCGCCGGCGCGCCGCCGCGCTTCGACGCCGCCGTCCTCGCGCGCCTGCGCTGCCGCGGAATCGTCCGTTACGGCGTCGGCGTCGACTCGGTGGATCTCGACGCGGCGCGCCGCCTGGGGATCTGCGTCGCGTACGTGCCCGACTACGGGAGCGAGGCGGTGGCGGTCCACGCCGTCACGCTGGCGCTGGCCGGGATCCGCCGCCTCCGGGAGGCCGACGCCAGGGTGCGGGCGGGCGAGTGGGGGTTCGCGGATCTGCGGCCGCTGCACCTGCCGTCGGCCCTGACGGCCGGCGTGATCGGATACGGGCGGATCGGGAGGCGCACCGCGGAGCTGCTCGCCGGGCTCGGGTTCCGCGTGCTCGCGCACGACGCGCTCGCGCCCGTGCCGGCCGGTGGCCCCGCGGCATCGGCGAGCCTGGACGAGCTCCTCGCGGCGGCCGACGTCGTCTCGCTGCACGCGCCGGCCGACCCGGGTGGTGCTCCGCTGCTCGACGCCGGCGCTCTGGCGCGGCTGAAGCCCGGCTCGGTCCTGGTCAACACGTCGCGCGGCTCGCTCGTGGACCTGCACGCGCTCGCGGCCGGGCTCCGTGACGGGCGCCCGCGCGTGGCGGCGCTGGACGTCTTCCCGGTCGAGCCGGCGGACCTCGCGCCGCTCGACGGCGTGCTCGACGCCGTGCTTCTGACGCCTCACATGGCGTGGTACACGGAGGAGTCCGAGCGGCTGCTGCGCACGAAGGCAGCGGAGGCCGCCCGGCGGTTGCTCGCCGGCGAGCAACCCGAGGACGTCGTCGTGCCGCTCTCGACGGAGAGCGGGGTGCACGCGTGACGCGTAGCCTGCTCGATCTCGCCAGCCCCGACGTCGCCGACGCGATTGCGCGCTCGCCTGTGGCCGTGATCCCGTTCGGGAGCACCGAGCAGCACGGGCCGCACCTGCCGTGCGGTACGGACGCGATCGCGGCGGACATGATCGCGGCGGAGGTCGCCGAGCGGCTCGACGCGCTGCTCGTGCCGTTCGGGCCGTACGGTGTGACGCCGATCCACGCCGGGCATCCCGGCACCGTCTCGCTGCGGCCCGAGACCTTCGAGGCATTGCTGCGCGACCTCGTGAGCGAGCTCGCCGGCATGGGCGTCGACACGTTCGTGCTCGTGAACTGGCACGAGCTCAACACGCCGTCGCTGGACCGCGTGTCCACGGACCTGCAGGACGAGCTCGGCGTCGTGATGGTGGTGGCGCAGGCGTGTTACGTGGCGCAGCGCGTCTATGCGCCGGCAGGCGGTGAGCTGACCCACGGCGGCGGCATCGAGACGCTCGCCGTCCTCGCTCACGATCCGGCGCTCGCCCGCCTCGATCGTGCCGCGGCGCAGTCGCGGCCTCCGGGCGCCGCCGAGCTCGACGCCATGCGCCGCTCGCGCGAGGTCTACGGCTTCGTCACGGACATCGGCGAGTTCGGGGACGGTGGCTGGTATGGCGACCCCGGCTGGGCAGTGACCCAGGACGCAGGTGCGTTCGCGACGACCGTGGCCGCGGAGGTGGCGGCCCGCGCCGCGGAGGTCGTACGCGTGCGCCGGCGGCAGCCGCCCGGGGCCGGCGGAGGGCAAGCGACAGCAGGAGGAGAGCATGGCTGAGAGAGTGCGACTGGCACCCGTGGGCCTCGGCCGCTGGGCGCGTGTCCTCGCGCGCGGCGCCCAGCGCGGCGACGTGATCGAGCTCGCGAGCTGCTTCAGCCGCGACGAGGCGCGCCGGCAGGCGTTCCAGGAAGAGTTCGCGATCCCGCGCGGCCACGCCAGCTACGCCGAGCTGCTGGCCGATCCGGACATCGAGGGCGTGATCATCACGACGCCCAACGACACGCACCGCGAGCTGATCGTGCAGGCGCTGGAGGCTGGCAAGGCCGCCTATACCGACAAGCCGATCGCGCACACGCTCGAGGACGCGGTGGCGATCGCCGACGCGGCGGCCGCGACCGCTCAGGTGCTGTCGGTCGGGCACGGCGCGCGCCGGCTCGCCGGCCATCGCGAGATGAAGCGCTGGCTCGACGACGGCCGGCTCGGTGAGGTGTCGGTCGCCGAAGCGAACTTCTCCAACGAGCGCGGGCTGGAGCTGACGCGCGACACGTGGCGGTACTTCGCCGACAAGAGCCCCGGCGGCACGATGATCCAGCTCGGCGTCCACCACGCGGACAACCTCCAGTACCTGCTCGGGCCGGTCCGGACGGTCAGTGCGCACGCCCGCCGGATCCACACGAAGGCCGAGGTGCCCGACGCGGTCCTGGCGATCCTCGAGTTCGAGTCGGGCGCGATGGGCACGATCGTCTGCGGCTGGGCCTCGCCGGGCGTCTACAAGATGAGCCTGCAGGGGACGAAGGCGAACCTCTTCTACGACCTCGACTTCACGCACTGGGACGAGTCCCATCAGGCGGACGAGTGGAGCACTCTGCGTTCGCAGGCCTACCGCGAGTCCGAGCGGCCGCTCGTGGAGCTGCCGCAGACCGACATGTTCCGCGAGGAGCTGGAGGAGTTCGCGCTGGCGATCCGCGGCGAGGCCGTGGTCGAGGTCGGCGCGCCGGAGGCGATCCGGGCGCTCGCGGTGGTGCATGCCGCGCTGGCGTCCTCGGACCGCGGCGGCGCCGCAGTCTCCCTGGCCGAGGTGATCGACGGTGCCGGCGCCGCCGTCGCGGCGGCAGGTGCCTGAGGCCGATGCTCGTCGTCCGTGCGGACACGCTCGACTTCCGCGCGCTTCCCGGTCGTACCGCGGCCGATCCGCTGGCCGGTGTCGAGGCAGGCCCGGTCAGCGTTCGCGTCGTGCGCATCGAGCCCGGTCCCCGCACGCTGCACCACCATCCGCACAGCGTCGAGGTCATCTACGTGCTCGCGGGGAGCGGCAGCCACCGGCAGGCGAGCGATGAGCGGCACGTGTCGCGCGGCGACCTCGTGCTGGTGCCCGTCGGCGTGCCGCACTGCACCACGGCGGACCCGGGTAGCGCGCTCGAGCTCCTGTGTTTCTTCCCCCATCCCGACCTCAAGCAGAACACCGTGGAGGGCGATCCGTGCAACACAAATTCCTGATTCACCGGCGCGGCGACCATGTCGGCGTTGCGGTGGAGCCGATCGGCGCGGGCGAGACCGTGCTCGGCGTCTTCATGGACGACGACTCGACGATCGAGGTCGTCGCGCGCGCTGACGTGCCGCTGGGGCACAAGATCGCGGTCCGGGGGACCGACGGCGATCCGGCCGTGATCGAGTACGGGGTGCAGATCGGCAACGCCACCGAGCAGCTGCAGCCCGGCGACTACGTCCACACGCACAACCTCAAGAGCGCGAGGTGGTAGGGATGGAGCTTCTCGGCTTCCGGCGCGCCAACGGGACCGTCGGCGTCCGCAACCACGTCGTGGTCCTCCCGGTCGACGACATCTCCAATGCCGCCTGCGAGGCGGTCGCCGCCCACATCCACGGTGTGATGGCGCTGCCGCACGCCTACGGCCGACTGCAGTACGGCGAGGACCTCGATCTGCACTTCCGCACGATGATCGGCACGGGCCGCAACCCGAACGTCGCCGCGGCCGTGGTGATCGGGATCGAGGAGAACTGGACGCGGGTCGTCGCGGACGGCATCGCCGAGACCGGCAAGCCCGTCGCCGCGTTCTCGATCGAGGGCCACGGTGACCTCGAGACGGTGCGGGCCGCGTCGTGGAAGGCGAAGGAGCTCGTGCAGTGGGCGTCCGAGCAGCGCCGCGAGCCGGTCGAGCTGCGGGAGCTCACCGTCTCGATCAAGTGCGGCGAGTCGGACACGACGACCGGGCTCGGCTCGTGCCCGACCGTCGGCTTAGTGGTGGACCGGCTCGTCGACGCGGGCTCCAACGTCCTCTTCGGCGAGACATCGGAGCTGACCGGCGGCGAGGACCTGATCGCCGATCGCATGGCGACGCCCGACCTGCGCGAGCGGTTTCTGCGGACCTACAGTGCCTACGTCGAGCAGATCGAGGCGCAGGGCACGAACCTGCTGGGGTCGCAGCCGACGCAGGGCAACATCGCCGGCGGCCTGTCGACGATCGAGGAGAAGGCGCTCGGGAACATCGAGAAGACGGGGACCAAGCCGGTGGTCGGGCTGCTGGCGCCGGCCGAGGCGCCCGCCAACGGCGCGCGCGGGCTGTACTTCATGGACTCCTCGTCGGCAGCTGCGGAGTTCATCACGTTGATGGCGGCCGGCGGAGCGGTCGTGCACCTGTTCCCGACCGGTCAGGGCAACATCGTCGGCAATCCGATCGAGCCGGTCATCAAGCTCACCGCCAACCCGCAAACTGCCCACACGATGGCCGAACACATCGACGTCGACGTGTCCGGGCTGCTCTCGCGCGAGCAGACGCTCGAGCAGGCGGGGGAGGCGCTGATGGACTGCCTCGCGCGAACCATCAACGGCCGCGTGACCGCCGCCGAGGCGCTCGGGCACCGCGAGTTCGTGATGACGAAGCTGTACCCGAGCGCGTGAGCGGACCGTCGACGCGCCGCCGGGCGGAGGCGTGACGCGCGTCGCGCTGATCGGCGCCGGCCGGTGGGCGCCGCGGCTCGCCGCCGCGACCGGACGCGCGGGTCTCGAGCTCGTGAGCGTTTACGCGCGTGACGCGGACAGCCGGGCCGCGCTCGCCGACCGCTTCGGCTGCGTGGCGTCAGCCTCGTTCGCCGACGCGGTCGCGGCCGCCGACGGCGTCGTGCTCGCAACGCCGAACGACGTCCATCTCGAGCAGGCGCTCGCGTGCGCCGAGCGCGGGCGCCACGTGTTCGTCGAGAAGCCGATCGCCGACACGCTGAGCGCTGCCGAGCGGATCCGCAACGCCTGCCGCGACGCCGGCGTGGTCCTCATGGTCGGCCATGCGTTCCGGCGCCTCGGGGCGGCTCGCCGCGCCCGCGCGCTGGTCGACGAGGGGCGGCTCGGCACGGTGGTCCTCGCCGAGGCGAACTTCTCGTTGCCCGGCAAGCTGCCGCCGCACGCCTGGCGCGCCCAGCGGGTACGCAACCCGGGTGGCCCGCTCATGCAGCTCGGCATCCACCACGCCGACACGCTCGCGTACCTGGTCGGCCCGGTCGTCCGCACGACCGGCCGCTTCGCGCACGTGCACACGAGCGCGGAGATCGACGACGTGGGGGTCGCCATCCTGGAGTTCGCGAGCGGGGCGCTGGGCGTGATCACCGGCTCTTACGTGTCGCCGCACACGTTCTCGCTGCGGCTGCTGGGCACCGCGGGCGTGCTCGACTATGGCGCCGATCTGGGCGCCGTCTGGCCGGCCGCCGAGCGCGTGGACGAGGTGAGCACGCTCACGCTCGACGGCGAAGCCGTCGAGTTCGAGCCGCGCGACATGCTGGCCGAGGAGCTGGCCGAGTTCGGCGCGGCGATCCGCGGCGAGGCGGCGGTCGAGACCGGCGCCGACGAGGGGATCGCGGCGCTGCGCGTTGTTTTGGAGGCGGTCGGCTAGTGGTCTCGTCCGGACGAAACCACTAGATGCTCGTCGGGCGCGCGCTCCCGCGGCGCGAGGACGCGCGCATGCTGCGCGGGCACGCGCGCTACATCGACGACATCCGGCCCGACGGGTTGCTGCACATCGCGTTCGTGCGCAGCTACGTCGCGCGGGCGCGCATCGGCTCGATCAGCGCGCCGGGCATGACGCTGATCACGGCGGCGGACCTGGCGGGCCGCACACGGCCGGTGCCGCTGCTCGTGCCGCCCGGCGTCGAGGTCGCCGACGCGAATCACCCGCTGCTCGCCGACGGCGAGGTGCGCTACGTCGGCCAGCCGGTGGCGGCGGTGGTGGCCGCATCGCGGGCGGAGGCCGAGGACGCGCTCGAGCGTGTCGAGGTCGACTACGAGCCGTTCGACGGCGAGATCGAGGAGTTGCTGCGCGTGCGCCGGTCGGGCGGCGACGTGGAGGCCGCGTTCGCCGGCGCCGCGCACGTCGTGCGCACGCACCACGAGATCCCGCGCGCGGTGGCGGCCCCGATCGAGCCGCGCGGCTGCATCGCCGAGGTCGACGGCGACGTGCTCCGGATGTGGGTCTCCTCCCAGGACACGCACCGGCCGCTGGCCGGGCTCGCCCACGTGCTCGACCGCCCACCGGAGTCGATTCACATCTCGCTCGCCGACGTCGGCGGCGCGTTCGGCAGCAAGGGCCCGCTCGCGATCGAGGCGGCCGTGACCGCGATCGCGGCGATCGACCTCGGCCGGCCGGTGAAGTGGATCGAGACGCGGAGCGAGAACTTCCTCGCCGCCTATCAGGGCCGCGGCGTGAGCGGCGACGTGGAGCTGGCGCTCGACGCCGACGGCCGCATGCGGGGCATCCGTGCGCGCGTGGTGGCGGACACCGGCGCGTACCTGTATCCGGCCACTGCGGTGCCGCCGAACACGCTCGCGATGTTGATGACCGGCGCCTACGACATCCCGGCGGCCGACATCGAGGTCGTCGGAGCGCGCACCGACAAGGTGCCGACCGGGCCGATGCGGGGTGCCGGGCGCCCCGAGGCCTCGTTCTTGGTCGAGCGCACGGTCGACGCCGCCGCGCGCGAGCTCGAGATCGACCCGCTCGAGCTGCGCCGCCGCAACCTGGTCACCACGTTCCCGTACGAGACGCCGCTCGGCTTCACCTACGACTCGGGCGACTACGGACAGTGCCTGGACAAGGCCGTGGAGCTCATCGGCGACCGCCCGCCGGGCCGGCGCGTCGGCCTCGGGATCGCGCTGTATGTGGAGCGCGCCGGCGGCCAGTGGGAGACCGCGGAGGTCACGCGCACCGGCAACGGCCATGTGGTCGTGCGCAGCAGCTCGGCCCCGCACGGCCAGGGGCACGACACGACGTTCGCGCAGATCGTCGCCGACCGGCTGGGCATCCCGATCGAGGCCGTGGAGCTGCGGTTCGGCGACAGCGCCGAGGTGCCCGCCGGCGTCGGCACGTTTGGCGGGCGCTCGGTGGCGATGGCCGGCTCGGCGGTCGCGATGGCCGCCGACCGCGTGGCGGCCGGCGAGGCCAGCGCCACCGTGCGGTTCGACTCGGCGCTGGTGTTCGGCTCGGGCGCGTACGCGGCGATCGTGGAGATCGACGAGGAGACCGGCGCGCTGACCGTGCACAGGATCGCGGCAGTCGACGACGCCGGCACGATCATCAACCCGCTGCTCGCCGAGGGCCAGGTGCTCGGGGGCACCGTCCATGGGCTCGGCACGGTGCTCACCGAGGAGATGGCGTTCGACGAGTACGGCCAGCCGCTGACAGCGTCGTTCGTCAGCTACGCGATGCTCAGCGCCGGCGAGCAGCCGCCGATCGAGACCGCGTTCGTGACGTCGCCGACGCCGTTGAACCCGCTCGGGGCGAAGGGGATCGGCGAGGCGGGCACGATCGGCGCGCCGGCGGCGGTCGCCAACGCGGTCGCCGACGCGCTCGGCGGCCGCTGGGTCGACCCGCCGTTCACGCCCGAGAAGCTCTGGCGGGCGCTCCGCCACCCCGCGCCCTCTGCCCACGGCGGAGAGGGGCGTTGTCAGGCGAGCGAGTAGCCGCCGTCGGAGAAGATCAGCTGGCCGGTGATCCAGCCGGCCTCGGGCGAGCACAGGAAGGCGATCAGCCGCGCCGCGTCGGCGGGCTCGCCCATCCGGCCCATCGGCGTGGCGGCGACGAGGCGCTCGCGCAGGCCCTCGGCTTCGAGCGCGGCGAATGCCTCGGTGTCGGTCGGGCCGGGCGCGACGGCGTTGACCGTGATGCCGCGGTCGGCGAGCTCGACGGCGAGGAAGCGCACGGCGGCCTCTGTCGCGCCCTTGGCGAGCGCGAGCGGTGCGTACGCGCGGTTACGGATCCGGTGGGTGCCGGTCGAGGAGACGGCGACGATCCGGCCTCCGGCCGTCATGTGGGCGGCGGCGGCGATGGCGCCGAGCACGAACGGCCGGGCGTTGATACGCATCGTGCGGTCGAAGTCCGCGGCTTCGATCTGCAGGATCGGCTTGCGGATCGGCTCCACGGCGCAGGAGACGAACGCGTCGAGCCCGCCGAGCTGCTCCGCCGCCTGATGCACGAGGGCGGCGGGGTCGTCGCCGACGTCGCCCCGGACCACTCTCGCTCCCTCCACGCGTGAGTCGCTGCGGCACCCGATCGCCACCTCGTCGCCGCGCGCGATCAGCGCCTCGGCCGCGGCGCGGCCGATGCCCTTCGAGCCGCCCGTCACGAACGCCTTCATCCGTGCAGCCGCTCCACGCCGTCGTCCGTGACCAGCAGCAGCTCGCCGACCTGCACGCCGGCGCTCTCGTCGCCTGTCACCACGTTCGGCTGCACGACGACGGTCATCCCGGCTTCGAAGATGAAGTCCGGCACCGGCCCGCGCGCGCCGAGCACGGGTGGCAGGTAGCCGCCGACGAAGCCGTGCACGAGGTCGTCGCGGATCGTGATCGCGCCCGCTGCCTCCCAGAGCTCGGCGGCGGTGGTGCCGGCACGCAGGCGCGCCACCACCGCGTCGAAGGCCACCTCGGCCTGGGAGAGCAGCTCGCGGTAGAGCGGCGTCGGCTCGGCGTCGACGAAGATCGTGCCGAGCCGCTGCGCGGGGTACTCCCACCAGCTCGCGCTGACCTCGTAGACCAGCGCGTCGCCGGCCTCGAGGCGGCGCTCGCTCGGCCACTGGGCGGGCACGCAGAGCTCGGGCGCGGCCATCGGCGTGGCGGCCAGGTAGTGGATGTGGGTCGTCGCCCCGTGCGGCAGCCACGCCGCCTCGATCGCCGCGCCCAGCTCGTACTCGCTCACGCCCGGTCGCGCCGCCTCGCGGAGCGCCGCGACGCCCGCGTCCGTCAGCTGCGCGGCGTGGCGGATCCACTCGATCTCCTCGGCCGACTTCACCAGCCGCAGCCGCGTGTACGCGGCGTTGAGGTCGACCTCGCCGGCGCGTGCCGGCCGCCCGATCACGCCGATCCGGCCGGGCGGCGGCTCGAAGTCGCCGATCCAGC
This sequence comes from uncultured Solirubrobacteraceae bacterium, assembly GCA_963803335.1. Classification (GTDB taxonomy): domain Bacteria; phylum Actinomycetota; class Thermoleophilia; order Solirubrobacterales; family Solirubrobacteraceae; genus DASSUW01. Next base: position 272,156 of record CAWDME010000005.1, read on the forward strand.
GCACGTCGGCCTCGGTCGCGATCCGCTCGGCGTTCGGCACGTGGTTGTAGAAGCCCACGTACAGCACGTCGCGCTCGCCCGGCGTGACCACGACGACCGCCTCGCGCGTCACCGGCCAGCGTGTGAGCCAGCCGACCGCGGTGCCGCTCCGGTTCGCTCCGTGCACCAGCACGTGGTCCACGCCGTCCATCACCGCCGCCAGCGCCTCGTGGCGGCGCGCCATCTCGGCGTCCGAGAAGCGGTTCAACGCAGCGTGATCGCGCCGGCGTCGCCGGTCGGGATCGCCTCCTCGGCGCCGGAGTCGAGCCGCGTGTTGCGGTTCGACTGCGGGTCGCGCTCCAGGCTCAGCGTGCCGCCGGCGGTGAAGTACGGCTTGCCGGCGATCACCAGGTCCTCGGCCGGGAAGCGGGTGATGACCTCGCAGCCGTCCTTGGTGACCACGAGCTGCTCCTCGATGCGCGCGGCCGACCAGCCGTCGCTCGCCGGCCAGAACGTCTCGAGCGCGAACACCATGCCCTCGCGGATCTCCTCGGGGTGGTCGAGCGAGACGAGCCGGCTGAAGATCGGCTTCTCCCAGATCGACAGCCCGACGCCGTGCCCGAACTGCAGCGCGAAGGCCGCCTCCTCGTCCGGGAAGCCGAACTCCTCGGCGCGCGGCCAGATCGAGACGACGTCGGCGGTCGTCGCTCCCGGCCGGATCAGGTCGATCGCCGCGTCGAGGTAGTAGCGGCAGCGGCGGTAGGCGTCGACGAGCGGCCTGGACGCGCTCGCCACCGCGAACGTGCGGTAGTAGCACGTCCGGTAGCCCATGAAGCTGTGCAGGATGTCGAAGTAGGCGGGGTCGCCCGGCCGCAGCGCGCGGTCGGTGTAGACGTGCGGATGCGGGTTGCAGCGCTCGCCGGAGATCGCGTTGACGCCCTCGACGTGCTCGGAGCCCATGTCGTAGAGCACTTTGTTAACGAGCGCGACGCACTCGTTCTCGCGCATCCCGGGCTTCATCGCCCGGTACAGCTCCTCGTAGGCGGCGTCGACCATCATGCACGCGTGGTTGAGCAGGCTGATCTCGTCCTGGGTCTTGATCACGCGCGCCTCCTGCATCAGCTGCTGGCCGTCGACGACCTGGATGCCCTCGGCCTGGAGCGCGAACATCACCGCCGGCTCGACGGCGTCGACGCCGACGGGCTCGCCGAGCAGGTCGCGCTCCTCGAGCTCGCGCCGGATCTTGCGGGCGACGTCCTCGGCGCGACCGGCGGCGGGGAGCATCGCGCCGCGCAGCGTGCTGATGCCCGCGCGCGCGCGCCCGTCGCCGAGCCACGGGTTGTAGAGCTGGTGGTGGCGCGCCGCCGACCCGAAGTCCCACATGATCGGCTGATCGCTGCGGGGCAGCAGGCAGAAGCGGTTGAGCTTGTCCTGCGCCCAGGTGCCGATGTGGGTCGCCGTGATGTAGCGGATGTTGACCATGTCGAAGCACAGCAGCGCTCCGATCTCGGACGCGGCGAGCAGGCCGGAGATGCGCGCCAGCCGCTCCTCGCGGAGCCGGTCCACCCGCACCCGCTCCTCCCAGTCGACGTTCATCGTCCCGTAGGTCGGCAGTCCCATGGTCTCCTCACTTCTTGTGCAAACGTTTGCAAGGGTACATCAACTGCGCACTTAGGGAGAGGGATCGGCCGGATCCCAGCGCCGTCGTGCGGCTTGAAGGCAAACCGTCCACCCGATACGCTGCTGCAAACGATTGCACCCCCTCGGGAGAGATTCGGAATGGGCAAGGACAACGGCAGGCGGCTCGGCTGGGTTGGCGCCGGCCGGATGGGGCAGGCGCTCGCCGCGCGGCTCCTGGCGGCCGGGCACGACGTCGCGGTCTACAACCGCACGCGCGCGAAGGCCGAGGCGCTCGCCGAGGCGGGGGCGACCCTGGTCGACTCGCCGGCCGAGCTCGCCGACCGTGAGATCGTCTTCACGATCGTGGCGGGGCCCGACGACTTCCAAGCGGTCGTGCGCGACCTCCTCTCCGGCGATCACGCCCCTTCGATCATCGTCGACATGACGACGGTGTCGCCGGAGTCGTCGGCGGCCGTGCGCGCCGAGGCCGAGGCGCGCGGGAGCGCGTTTCTCGCCGCGCCCGTCAGCGGCAACCCGAAGGTTGTCAAGGCCGGCCTCCTGACGTTCGTGGTCTCGGGCCCGCGCGCCGCGTTCGACGAGGTCGAGCCGTTGCTCGCGCTGCTCGGGTCCGGCGTCACCTACGTCGGCGAGGGCGAGCTCGCCCGGCTCGCGAAGATCTGCCACAACGTGATGCTCGGCGTCGTCGCGCAGTGCATGGCCGAGATCGTCGTGCTCGCCGAGAAGGGCGGCATGTCGCGCAGCGACTTCCTCGAGTTCCTCAACGGCAGCGTGATGGGCTCGATGTTCACGCGCTACAAGTCGCCCGCCTACGTGAACCTCGACTTCACGCCGACGTTCACGCCGCTGCTGCTGCGCAAAGACTTCGACCTCGGCCTCGCCGCGGCGCACGAGCTCGACGTGCCGATGCCCGTGGCCGCCGCCGCACAGCAGACCGTGCAGGCGCTGATCGGCTCCGGGCACACCGACGAGGACTTCGCCGCGCTGCTCGAGCTGCAGGCGCGGCTGTCGGGGCTCGAGCTCGCGTCCGAGGACGCAGACGTCGACGACGGGCTCTCGGTCCGCGAGCCGGCGAAGCTGTGACCTCGCTCGAGACGACACCCGCGGCGGGTCTGGGCCGGTGGCTCGACGCCTACGGGCGAATGCTGCTGATCCGCCACTTCGAGAACGAGATGCAGCGGCTGTTCCTCAAGGGCGAGGTCCACGGCACGACGCACCTCGCCGCCGGCCAGGAGGCCGTGCCGGTCGGCGTCTGCCTCGCACTGGAGCCGCACGACTATCTCGCCGGGACCTACCGCGGCCACGGGCACGCGCTCGCCAAGGGCACCGATCCCGGCGCGCTCGCCGCGGAGATGCTCGGCCGCGCCAACGGCGTCTGCGGCGGCCGGGCCGGCTCGATGAACGTGATCGACCTCGAGCACGGACTGGTCGGCTGCTACGGGATCGTGGGCGGCAGCATCGCCGCCGCCACGGGCGCGGCGCTGAGCGCCAAGCGCCAAGGCCGCGTCGCCGTGGCGATCTTCGGCGACGGCGCCACCAACCAGGCGTACTTCCACGAGTGCCTCAACTTCACCGCCGTGCATCAGCTGCCGGCGGTGTTCGTCTGCGAGAACAACTTCTACGGCGAGTTCACCCCGATGCACCAGGTCACCGGCGGGCGCGACATCGCGGCGCGGGCGGCGGCGTTCGGGATCGAGTCCGCGCTCGTCGACGGCAACGACCTGTGGGCGGTCGAGCACGCCGCGCGCGAGGCCGTCGGCCGGGCGCGGCACGAGAGCGTGCCGACGTTGCTCGAGTGCCAGACCTACCGGCACTACGGGCACTCGAAGTCCGACCCGGCGACCTACCGGCCGAAGGAGGAGGTCGAGCGCTGGATGGCGCGCGACCCGCTCACGCTCACGCGCGAGCGGCTGCTCGCGCTCGGGGCCACCGAGGCCGACGTCGAAGGGGTCGAGCGCTCGGCGCGCGAGGCGATGGACCGCGCGGTCGAGACCGCGCTGGCCGGGCCGTACCCGGACCCGGCGACCGACCGGGCCACGGAGTTCTCGGCATGATCGAGTTCCGCACGGCGATCCGCGACGCCCTCGCCGAGGAGATCGAGCGAGACCCGGCCGTGGTGTTCTTCGGCGAGGACGTGGCCGCGGCGGGCGGCGTCTTCAAGGCCACGCCCGGCCTGCACGAGCGATTCGGCGACGACCGCGTCTTCGATACGCCGATCTCCGAGCTCGCGCTGGCGGGCGCCGCCTACGGCGCCGCGGTGACCGGCCTGCGCCCGGTCATCGAGATCATGTTCGGCGACTTCATGGCGCTGCCGATGGACTCGCTCGTCAACCAGTCGGCGAAGTTCTGGTACATCTCGAACGAGCAGGGGACGGTGCCGCTGGTCGTGCGGTCGGCGGTCGGCGGGGGAGGCCGCTTCGGGGCGATCCACTCGCAGATGCACGGCACCTGGTTCCAGGGGATCCCCGGGCTGAAGATCGCCGCGCCGTCCACGCCGGGTGAGGCCAAGGCGCTCCTGAAGGGGGCGATCCGCGACGACAACCCCGTCCTGTTCCTCGAGCACAAGCGCCTCTACTCGGTCAAGGGCCCCGAGCCGGAGGACGAGGTCATCCCACTCGGGCAGGCGCGCGTGGCCCGGCAAGGCGACGACCTGACGATCGTCGCGATCTCCAAAGGCGTGCCCGACGCCCTCGCCGCGGCCGACGAGCTCGCGTCCGATGGGCTCGAGGCCGAGGTGATCGACCTGCGCACGCTGCGGCCGCTCGATGTCGCGACCGTGCTCGACTCGGTGGCGCGCACGAACCGGCTGCTGGCGGTCGAGGAGGGCCCGCGCACCGGCGGCTGGGCCACCGGGGTGCTGGGCCTCGTGGCCGAGCAGGCGCTGCACGATCTCGACGACGCGTGGATCGTCGCCACCGACGAGACGCCGATCCCCTACAGCCCGACGCTCGAGGACGCGTTCATGCCGACCCCGGGCGCGATCGTCGCGAGCGTCCGGGAGCGGCTCTCAAGCGGTTCGGCGGCGTAGCGTCAGTGCGGCGAGCGCGATCGCCGCGCCGACCATCGCCACCAGCACGATCACCTCGGTGGCCACGCCGGCGAGGTCGTCGCCGTCGATCGATACCGCGTGCAGCGCGTCGTAGGCGAACGAGAGCGGGAGGATGTCGGCGATCGCCTGCAGGCCGTCGGCCATCTGGTCGCGCGGGATCAGCAGCCCGCACAGCAGGACCTGGGGCAGGATGAACGCGGGCATGAACTGGACGGCCTGGAACTCGGTCGCCGCGAACGCGCTGGCGAGCAGGCCGAGCGAGGAGCCGAGGACCGCATTGAGGATCGCCAGCGCGATGATCGTGGCCGGGGCGCCCGCGGACTCGAATCCCAGCAGCAGGAATGCGACCGCGCATGTGACCAGCGCCTGCACGACCGCCAGCAGCGCGAACGCGATCCCATAGCCGGCCAGCAGGTCGAGCTTCGCCAGCGGCATCGTCATCAGGCGCTCGAGCGTGCCCGTCGTGCGCTCGCGCAGCATCGCGATCGAGGTCACCAGGAACATCGAGATGAACGGGAACATCCCGATCAGCGGCGCGCCCAGGACGTCGAACTGCTGGTCCCCGAGCATCAGGTAGAGCAGCCACAGCAGCAGGCTGGGGACGAGCATCAGCAGCGCGATCGTGCGCGGGTCGTGGCGGATCTGCTGCAGCACCCGCAGCGTTGTGGCGGCGGTGATCCGCGCGCTCACTTTTCGCGCTCCTCGATCAGGCGCAGGAAGGCCGCCTCCATGTCGTCCTCGTGCGTGCGTTCGCGCAGCTCGCCGGGCGTCGTCTGGGCGATCAGCTCGCCGTCGCGCATCAGCAGCAGCCGGTCGCAGCGCGCCGCCTCGTCCATCACGTGGCTGGAGACGAGCAGCGTGGCGCCGTCATCGGCGAGGCGGTGGAAGAGCGCCCACAGGTCGCGGCGCAGGACGGGGTCGAGCCCGACGGTCGGCTCGTCGAGCACGAGCAGCTCGGGGCGGCCCAGCAGCGCGGCCGCGAGCGAGACGCGCGAGCGCTGGCCGCCGGACAGCGTGCCGACGAGCTGGCCGCCGGCGTCGGTCAGGTCGACCGCCGTCAGCGCCCGCCCGACCTCGGGCGCGGGGGCGCCGAGCACGCGCGCGAAGTAGTGCAGGTTCTCGTCGACGGTGAGGTCGGTATACACCGACGGCGCCTGCGTCACGTACGCCACCCGCGGCCGCAGCGCCTTCGCGCCGGCAGGAAGCCCGAGCACTTCGACCTCGCCGGCCGCCACCTTCTGCACGCCCACGATCGCGCGCATCAGCGTCGATTTCCCGCACCCGCTCGGCCCCAGCAGCCCGGTCACCGCGCCGGCCGGCAGCTCCGCCGACAGGCTCTTGATCACGGCCTTGCCACCACGCCGCACATCGAGCCGCTCGATCGCGATCGCAGAATTCATTCCGTGTTGAATATAGACGAACTTCGGGCATTCCGCCCCGACCCTCGTCGCGCGGCCCACACCCTCGCCGCCCCACCCAGCCGCAGTCCGCCCGAGCCTCAGAGGCGCGCCAGGTGCGACCGCCAGGCCTGCTCGGTGTGGCGGTGGCTGCGATGGGTGAAGGCCTCGAGCGCCCGCTCGGGACCCGCGCGGACGGCCGCGATGGCTGTGCGCTCCCCCTCCTCGCGGGCCATGAGGTCGAACACCGAGCCGCCGAGCAGGAGGGCGTCGGCGCGGCCGGGTGGAAAGGAAGGCGCCGGGCCTTCGCGCAGCCGCCGGTTGACCGCCGGGTGCACGTGCTTGGTCTGGCCGGACAGCCACTGGGCTGCGCCTTCGGCGAACCACGCCGAGCGCATCCAGCGGGCGAGGCGGCGCGGGCCCAAAGGCGGCGGGAAGCCCGGATGGCGGGCAGCGAGCGCGCGGCGGGCGAGCAGTGCCGAGGGCGCCAGCATCAGCATCTCGAGCGAGCCCTCGACATTCGACGCCCGCTCGGCCAGCAGCCGCGGCGAGAGCACGTGCAGCTCGCGCTCGGCCGCCCACCCGACCACGTAGCGCCGGGCCGCGGGCGCCGTCAGCCGCCGCTGCACGGGCAGCCACGGCTGCGCCGCGTCGAGCTGCGCCGGCGACCCGTGCAGCACCACCGCGATCTCCCCGAGCGCGACCTCGAGCGACCGCTCGAGCCGGTCACGCGCGTACTCGAGCTGCGCCAGCACGCGCTCCGCGTCGGGCGCGTCGCGGTCGTCGTGGCGGGCAGTGAAGGTGTCCGACGCGGTCTCGAGCCACACGCGACTAGCGTGGCACCTGAGACTGGATCTCGTTGGCCTGCTGGAACGTCGGCCGGTTGATCCAGTGGATCAGCGGTTGCGTGGCGCCGCCGACGGCGCGGAAGTCGACCGCGTCGAAGCACCACTGATCGGAGTTCGGGCATTTCGGGTCGCCGCCGTAGAGCTTCGCGGCCGGGACGCCGAGCGCGGCCCGCAGCGACGAACGCAGCGCGGCGCGGCAGCGCTTCAGGGATCCGCGGCCGCAGTACACGCGCGAGTACGGCCCGCGCACCTTGCGCCCGAGCACCCGCATCAGGTCCTTGCGCGAGTAGCCGTACCAGCCGTCCTGATACGAGGACCCGAGGTGCTGGCCGCCGTTGTTCGGCTCGTTGTCGAAGTCGACGGTCGACTCGAGCTGGCGGAACGCGGTGCGCCCGAGCACGGGCTGGAACTCGGCCTTCACCAGGCGCGGCCACCAGGCGTCCATGATCCGCACGGCGTCGGCGTTCTCGTAGATGCCGTCCTTGTTCTTGTCGCGGCGGTGCCCGCCGGCCTTCATCCACGCGCGCAGAGTGGCGGCAGCGGCGCGCAGCTTCGCGTCACGCGGCCGGCCGACGACCTTCAGCGCCCACGGGAGCACGGCGTGCGCGCGCAGGTCGGTCGTGCCCGCGAGCTCCATGATGTCGATCGCCTTCGGCAGCGTCAGCTTGCGCTTGCCGCGGATCGCCCGCTTCGCGCCGTCCTCGAGCAGCACCGACCGGTACGTCGACGAGTACGTCACCGTGTCGGAGGCCCGGAACCCGCGCGCCTGCTTGTTGTTCCAGTTGATCAGGTAGCGCTGGTCGATCGCGCGCGGGTGGCCCTTGAAGCCCATGAACTTCGCCGTCCACGCGTCCGGGTTCCACCCGCGCCAGGCGTACGTCGCGCGCACCGGGAAGTCCGCGTTCGTGCGCCGCGCGCGGATCGGGTTGGCGCCCGAGTTGAAGTAGGCGATGTGCTTGGAGTCCGCGTAGAACCAGTTGAACGTGTAGCCGATCTTGTTCGCCGCGTGCTCGAACGTCTGCGGGCTGCGGACCACCTCGGGCGTGTTGAAGTCCATGAATCCGGCCGCCGAGTCGACCTCGTGGAAGTAGGTCGAGCGCAGCTTGGCGAACGCCACCGGCTTGCCGTGGACGGTGCCGCGCCCGGCGATCAGGCCCATCTTCGTGCGCTCGGCGCGCAGCGTCTGCTCTCCCGGCGGCGTCGGGTCGCCGAGCGTCGGGACCCACTGGTTGTGGCGCTCGAGCACCTCGACCGGCAGGCACTGGCCGCGGAAGCGGTAGTACATCGAGTTGACGGTCGGCTTGCCGCCGCTCGGGTCGCACAGGTCGAGCGCGAAGGTGTCGATGTTGTCCTGGCCCGCCGAGGTCGCGCTCCACGCATAGTCGCGTCCGCGACCGAGCTGGACGTACAGGTTGATGCCCACGAACGCGGCACCCTGGGCGTCGATCCCGGGCAGGCCCGGTGCGGCCGGCGCGTGGACGTCCTCCTCCATCAGGATCTGCGGGTTGAAGTAGGCGACCTGCGGCCCGGCGACCATCAACGGGTGGCCGCTCTTGGACTCGCGGCCGGAGATCAGCATCGCGTTGGAGGCGCTGGGCGGGAACGCCGCGCGTGACAGCGACAGCCCGGAGGCGCGCGCGCTGCCTGCGATCACGTCGTGCTTGACGAGCGAGCCGCGGTCCGGCCGGGCGACCCCGCGCGGATGGCGCGGGCGCGGCTGGTAAGAGAACCTGCGGCCGAGCACGGTGACGGGCGCGGCCTTGTCCTCGGCGGCGCGGAAGTCCCTGAATACCGATCGCGCGCGCCGCTTGCCGAACCGCGTGTCGAACGCGTCGGCGACCTGCGACCACGCGAGCTCGTTGCCGCCGCCGCGGCCGAAGATCCCGCCGACCAGCGATGCGGTGGCGATCAGATCCTCGGGCTCGAACGCGTCCGGGCCCTGCGGGCGGCCGATCGCCGCGTACTCGCCCGGCATCTTCATGGGATCGAGCTTCGCCTCGGCGATGTACTCGTTGATGCCGGCGATGTAGTTGTCGACGTCGCGGCGCAGGATCTGGCCCTGCGTGCCGAGCAGCTTGGGGATCTGGTCGGCCTGGCGGGTGAGGTCGGCCTCGGTGTAGGGGGCGACCTCCCACTGCTCGGCGTCCATGGCGGCGTTCGAGCCGCCGGCGAAGCTCGACAGGTTGCCGCGGCCGGCGTGGCGCAGCACGTCCATGAAGAACAGCCGGTCCTCGGCGCCCGCGTAGCCGAGGCCGAACATCGCCCCGTCGCGCGTCGCGCCGTAGACGTGCGGCACCCCGAACGCCTTGTCGCGCACGATCGTGACATCCGAGCGCGGGGAGTACGTCCGCTCCTCCTGGCCCGGCGCCACGCCGAAGCTCGAGTCCTTGAAGTAGTTGGGGATCTGCGCCGCGGTCAGCCCCGGCGTCGCGTACACGAGGTCGCGGTACATGCCGAGCTGATCGCAACAGTGCGGGACGGTCGCGCCGGTCGCCTTGAACGCGGCGAGCTCGGCGACGTTGTAGCGGCCGCGCGTGCCCGGCGGGAGGATGTCGCGGAAGCCCTTGCCGTCGTGGGCCTGGTAGGCATCGGGCGCCGGGCCGCTACCCGGCAGGCCGGGCAGCTGCGCGCTCGCGGGCGCCGCCAGCAGGGCGCACAGGACGAGCGTAAGCACCGGAATGCGGAGCACGGCCCCGCATCACTACCCCTAAACGCGAGCGTTCAAGCGTACGCCAGGGCAGCGTCCGACTGGACGATGCCGGAGATCTCCTCGGAGGCCCGCTCGAACTCCTCGTCCGACAGCACGGGGGTGCCCTCGAACGGGAGATCGCGGGTGATCTCCAGCCACGACCGGCATCCGCCGTAGTCGTCGCGCACGCGGACCGTGACGGGCCGCGGGATGCGGTAGGTGCGCAGCAGCAGCACGTGCAGCGGATGCCGCCGCTTCCACGCGAGGCGCTTCTCGGCGTAGTCCGGCGTCCAGACGTAGAACGGCGACAGGCCGTCGACGACGCGCCGGTCGGTGACCGTCCATGCGCGGGCGACCTCGGCCCAGGCGCGGATGCGCACGCGATCGGGCTGCGTGAGCCCGCTGTCGCGGATCAGCGCGTGCGGCGGCGGCTCACCGTCCGCCCACACACCCTCCTCGAGCGCGCGGCGCAGCTCGGGGCGGTGCGACTCGCGCACGAGCTCCCCGCACTGGTGATCGAACGTGGGGTACAGGAAGAAGCGGTCGTGCTCGAGCGCGAAGAGCTTCTCGGGCTCGCGAATACCGCCCTTTCGGAGCGTCACGAGCTGCTCGCCCTCGGCGAGCGCGCGCACGGTGACGGCCCATTCCTTGAATGCGATCGGCATAGGGAAGGTGGAGGAGGAGGGATTTGGAGGGTGCACCCGCCAAATTGACGGTCCCTGCACCCTGCCCTGTTTGTGCCGCCGACTAACACACCCCCGTCGACGACCGTCACATACTATGCACAAAGTCGTCGAATGTCATAACTTCCCTGCAAATCGCACTAATCCTGGAGAAGTGCCGTGTGTGACGCACGTCACAGAGTGGTGTCGTTGAGGCCCTCGACGACTGCCAGCACAGCCGCGAAGTCCTCGTCGCCGAGCCCGCGCCCGGCGCCCGCCGCGTAGAGCTCGCCGGCGAGGGCGGCGGCGGGGAACGCGGCGCCGGCCGCGCGCGCCTCCTCCAGGCACAGCCGCACGTCCTTGAGCATGTGGTCGAGCTTGAACAGCGGGGTGAAGTCGTGCTCGAGCATCGGCTTGCCCTTGAGCTGCAGCATCGTCGAGTTGGCCGAGCCGCCGGCCATCACCTTCAGCAGTGCCTCGAGGTTGACGTCGGCGCGCTTGCCGACCACCAGCGCCTGGGCGAGCGTGGCGCAGTTGACCGCGCTGACCGCGTTCGAGAGCACCTTGACCTGCTGGCCGGTCCCGACGCCACCGACGTGGACGATGAGCTCGCCCATCACCTGCAGCAGCGGCCCGGCACGCGCCATGTCCTCGTCGCGGGCGCCGGCCATGATCGTCAGCGTGCCGTCCTCGGCCTTCGGGGAGGAGCCGGTGACCGGGGCGTCGACGAAGTGGTGGCCTTGCTCGCCGAGCGCGTCGGCGATCCGGCGGGCGTTGGCCGGGCCGATCGTCGACATGTCGATGAACAGCGTGCCCGGCGCGGCGCCGGCGGCGGCGCCCTCGTCGCCGAGCAGCATCGTCTCGACCTGGTCGCCGTCGACGACCATGGTGATCACGATGTCGCTGCGCTCGCCCACCTCGCGGGGCGTCTCGGCGACGTGGCCGCCGTGCTCGGACGCCCACTGCTCGGCCCGCTCCCGGGTGCGGTTGTAGACGGTCAGCTCGTAGGCGGCACGCGCCAGATTGGCCGCCTGCCGCGAGCCCATGATCCCCAGGCCGATGAATCCAACGGTCTCCGCCACGACGGCGGAGGCTACCGACGCTACGCGGCGGCGGCGACGACCTCGTCGGGCTCGGCCAGGTGCTGGTGCGACGGGCAGTAGCCGTTCTGCGGCAGCGGCGTGCGCTGGCAGGGCGTACCGCGACGTGTCGTCGCCCGGCACTCGATCCGCCGGCCCTCGATGTCATAGCCGCTCATCGGCATCGACGCGAAGTACGTCTTCGCGAACGTCATGTAGCGGTCTACGACGAGGTAGACGCGCTGCTGCGCCGACATCGGGAAGTAGATCCGGATGTCGTTGAAGAGGGTCTTGGTCGGTTTCGCGAAGTAGTGCCAATCGGTGGCGAGGCGGAAGACCGCCGCCTCGCAGGCACGCAGGACACGCTCATGGTTGCTCGGGCCCCACTGGCCCGGCTTGTCCTCGAGGATGTCGCGTGAGAGCTCGCGATAAATGGACCGGCTGAAGCGATACATCCGTTCTCCCCTTGGGCCGTACCGGATCCCCCCAGGAACCCGGCTCGTGACTAATAGCCGCTGACGTTCAGTTTTGAACGTACGGTTTGTTGACTTCGCGTTAAGACGCGAACCGGCGTTCGGTTTGCCGGGTCCCGGCTAAACCCAGCGCTCGAACCGGGGAGCGCCGTTTTCGACCACCGTGTGGTGCTCGTCGAGCGCCGGATCGGTGTCCGGGAAGTCGGCGCGTGCGTGGGCGCCGCGGCTCTCGGTGCGGAAGATCGCCGCGGCCGCGACGAGGCGCGGGAGCGGGTGCGGATCCTCCAGCAGCGGCGCCAGGCCCTCGGCGTCGCGTTCGAGGCCGGCGTGGCGCCACATCGCGGCGCGCGTCTCGCGGCTGGGGGCGGGCGCGATCGGCTCGGCGGGCGGTGGCCCGGGCGCGATCGCGCCGGCCGGCTCGTCGAGCGCGCGCAGCACCGCGCGGCGGCCGAACACGAAGCACTCCGACAGCGAGTTGGAGGCGAGCCGGTTGGCGCCGTGCAGGCCCGTGCAGGCGCACTCGCCGACCGCGTACAGACCCGCGACCCCGGAGCGCCCGTCGAGGTCGGTGACGATCCCGCCCATCACGTAATGGCTCGCCGGTGCGACGGGCACCAGCTCGGTCGCCGGGTCCAGGCCCGCGTCGCGCAGCGCCGCCACCACGTTCGGGAACCGCGCCGGGTCGACGGCGCGCATGTCGAGGCCGACCGCGGCCGTGCCCTGCTCGCGCAGCGTGCGGAAGATCGCGCGCGCCACCTCGTCACGCGGGGCGAGCTCGTCGACGAAGCGCTCCCCCGCCGCGTCGTGCAGCGTGGCGCCCTCGCCGCGGATGGCCTCGGTGATCAGGAAGCCCTCGCGGCCCGGGATGCCGACGACTGCCGTCGGGTGGAACTGCACGAACTCGAGGTCGGCGAGCGCGGCGCCGGCGGCGCGGGCGAGCAGCAGCCCCGAGCCGAACGAGCCGGGTGGGTTGGTCGTGCGCGACCACAGCGCGGCGGCGCCGCCGGTCGCGAGGATCGTGCCGCGCGCGCCGAGCACGCGGCCGTCCTCGAGCCGGACGCCGCCGACGGCGCCGTCGGCGACCAGGCTCGCCGCCCGCCCGCCCTCGAGGATCTCGATGCCGGGGTGCTCGACGACGTCGGCCGAGAGCTGGCGCAGGATGCGCCGGCCGGTGGCGCTGCCGCCGGCGTGCACGACGCGGCGGGCGCTGTGACCTCCCTCGAGCCCGAGCGCGACGTTGCCGTGGCGATCGGCGTCGAAGCGCACGCCGAGCGCCTCGAGGTCGCGGAAGCGCGCCGGCGCCTCCTCGGTGAGCACCTCGGCCGCCGAGCGGCGCACGATCCCGCGCCCGGCCGTGATCGTGTCCTGCAGGTGCTGCTCCGGCGAGTCGTCGACGCTCAGCGCAGCTGCGAGCCCGCCTTGCGCCCAGTAGGAGGCGGTCTCGGCGAGCGGCCGGGCGGAGACGAGCGTCACGCGCGCGCCGTCGCGGGCGGCGCACAGGCAGGCGAACAGCCCGGCCGCTCCGGCGCCCACCACCACGAGGTCACGGCGCTCGGCGTTCACGGAACGCCGTACGGTACTTGCCGTGGACACGCTCTGGCTGCGTCACGACAGCTCGCTCGAGCACGACATCCCGGGCCATCCCGAACGGCCGGATCGCATCCGCGCGCTCGAGAGCGCGATGGCTCGCCACGGCTGGTTCGGCGCGTCGCTGCTGGAGGCGCCGGAGGTCGCGCGCGAGCAGCTCGAGGCGGTGCATCCGGCGGCCTACGTGTCGATGATCGAGTCGCTGTGCGCAGAGGGCGGCGGGTTCCTCGACGCCGATACCGCGGCCGTCGAAAGCACCTGGGAGGCGGCGCTACGGGCGGCCGGCGGGGCCATCACGCTCGTCGACTCGCTGCTCGGCGGCGCCGCGCGCACGGGCGTGTCGGCGCTGCGCCCTCCCGGTCATCACGCCGAGCGCGACCGGGCGATGGGCTTCTGCTTCTTCGGCAACGTCGCTTTGGCCGCCCAGCGCGCGCGCTCCGCGCACGGTGTCGAGCGGGTCCTGATCCTCGACTGGGACGTGCACCACGGCAACGGCACCGAGGCGATCTTCGCCGCCGATCCCGGCGTGCTCTTCGTCTCGATCCACGAGTGGCCGCTCTATCCCGGGACCGGCCCTGCGTCGTACGTGGGCGAGGGGGCGGGGGAGGGCTACACCGTCAACCTGCCGGTGCCGTCGGGCAGCGGCGACGAGCTCTACACCGCGCTGGTCGAGCACGTCGGCGCGCGGCTGATCCGCGCCTGGGAGCCGCAGCTCGTGCTGATCTCGGCGGGGTTCGACGCCCACCGCGACGACCCGCTCGCCACCTGCCGCGTCAGCGAGGCCGGGTTCGCGGCGATGACGGCGTCGCTCCGGCGCGCCGCCGACGCGGTCGGCGCGCCCCTCGGGCTCGTGCTCGAGGGCGGATACGACCTCGGGGCGCTCGCCGGGTCGATGAGCGCGTTGATGCCCGTCCTGGTCGCCGACGCGGCGCCGGCCGGGCACGAGGTCGAGCGCCACCGGCTCGCCGACGAGGCGGCCCGGCGGCTCGAGCCGTGGTGGCCGGGGCTCTAGTGTCGTGATTCAAAAGTTCGACGCCACTGGGCGGCGCCGACCCGCGCCTGCCGGCACCCGGCAGGCGCACACGTACCACCAGTATGCGAGCGCCTGCCGTGCGACGGCAGGCACGGCCCGGCATCCACCCCGGTGACGCCGAACTTCCGAATCACGACACTAGGGAACCGGTGACGTCGTCGCCGACGGCGTCGCGGTCGCGCTCGCGGCCGGGACGACGTGGCGCACGTAGCCGCCCGTGACCTGGCCGGACAGGTCGCTGAGGCCCTGTACGGCCGCGCGCCGCGTGTCGTACTGGCCGGAGAAGACGACCCACTTGTGCGGCTCGAGCGAGCTGTAGCCGTCCGAGCTGAGCAGCCCGACCGGGACGCCCTGGGCGGTGAGCTCGTTCGCCCGCTGCTGGGCGGCCTGGCGGGTGTCGGAGGACTCGAGCACGACCGTCCACGCGTCCTTGCCCTCGGGCCAGTCGGCGATCTCGGGCGTCGTGCCGGGGCCGCCCTCGGACGTGGCCGGCGGGATCGTCGTCGACTCGGGGGTCGCCGAGGCGGTCGGCTGGGCGGGGGGCGGCGTCGGCGTGGCGGCGCTCGGCGGCCCGACCTGCTCGGCGTTGCCCGCGAGCTCGACGAGCGCGAGGATCAGCGCGATCGCGGCGAGCGCCAGCAGGCCGGCGACGAGCGCGACCGGGCCGCGCCAGCTCGGCGGGGCGGCGATGCGGGCGCCGACGTCGGCGCCGCAGGACAGGCACCACTCCTGCTGGGGCGTGAGCTCGGCCCCGCAGCGCGGGCAGCGGCGCGGCTGCGCCTCCGGCGTGGCCGGGGGTGGCGTCTCGACGGCGCTCACGTGGTCTGGTCCCGCCGCGAGGCGAGCGGGTCGCCGTGGGTGTCCTCGACGGGGCGGCCGTTGGGCGCGGGCTCGAAGGTCGGGTCCTCGCCGGCCGGCTCGAGCGCGGGCTCCTCGGAGGCGGGCTTCGGCTCCTCGGCGGCCGCGGGCGGCTCCTGCTCGGCTTCGGCCTCGCCCTCCCGGTGCGGCAGCGCGAGCCACTGGCTCGTCACCTCCGAGCGCGGCTCCGCCTCCGGCTCGGCCTCGGGCTGGTCGGGCGCCGGTGCGGCGGGGCCCGAGCCCGCGGCCCACAGCACGCTGGCGGGGGCGGGCTCGGCGGCGGGATGCGACCCGGTCGTCTGCTGGGCCGCGGCGGCGACGGCCGCGTCGCGGCGGGCGCGCGCCTTGGCGTCGAGCGGTGCGCCGCAGCGGGCGCAGTAGTGGGCGTCGCTCGCGTGCAGCTCGCCGCACTCGGGGCAGATGCCGCCGATGCCGGGCTCGCGCAGCAGCGCGCCCTCGTGCGGCTCGCCGAGTCGCTGCTCGAGCGTCCGGACCTCGGTGTCGAGCGCCGCGATGCGCTCGACCTTGGCCTCCGCCACGCGGCGATGGCTCTCCTCGGGCTTGCCCTGCGCGGTGCGATGGATCTCGAACGTGAAGCCGCCGAGGTCGCGCAGCAGCAGCTCGCGCACGCGGCGCAGGTAGCGCAGCCGCCGGCGCAGCTTGCCGCGCGGCGCGCTCGCCTCGGGCGGCGCGTCGGCGAACTCGGCCGGGTCGATGCCGGCCGGAAGGTCGCGCGCGGGGATCGCGACGGTCTGCTCGCCGGTGGCGGGCAGCACCTGCGTCGCCTGCTCGCCGGTCGCGGGCACGGGCTGATCGCCGCCCGGCTCGGCGGGGGTCTCGGCGGGCGCGCCGGCCGGCTCGGAGGACGCGGGAGCGGGGGTCCCGGTCTCGTCGGCGGTCGCGGGGCGTCGGCGTGTGAGGCGTCGCAGCAGGCCGCTCATGCAGTCAAGGAGGGCGCGTACTCGAGCGCGCCCCTGGAATCGAGTATACGGTCGATGTTTCGGTCAACCCGCAAGGAGGCCGCCAGGTGCGGCGACATCCCGCCAGGCGGCCACGACGCGGGCGGCCATCCGGTCGGCCGAGAAGAGCTCGGCGCGGGCCCGTCCGTCGACGCGCGGGTCGTCCGCCTCGAGCAGCGGCTGCAGGGCGGCGCGCCAGGCGTCGCGGTCCCACGGAGCGCAGAGCGCCCCGGCGATCCCCTGCAGCGCCACGGGGTGGATCCCGACCGGCGTGCCGAAGGCGGGCACGCCGCACGCCAGCGCCTCGATCACCGACAGCCCGAACCCCTCGGCCTGCGACGGCACGAGCACGGCGTTGGCGGCGTTGATCCAGTACGGGACCTCGTCCGGCGGCACGTTCCCGAGCGTCAGGAGCGGCGTGTCGCCCGCCGCCTCGCGCGCGCGATCGACGCGTTTGAGCGGCCGCCCGGGATCGTGCGGGAACAGCAGGTAGGGCCCGTCCGGGTCGAGGCCGAGGCGGTCGCGCGCCTCGCGCCGGGGGATCGGCCGGAAGCGCTCGAGGTCGATCCCGACGGGGAGCACGGCCACGCGCCGCGTGGTCCCGGCGCCGGGCAGCAGGCCGCTGAACTCGCGCGAGACCGCCGCGGGGAGCGCGGTGAACGGGAGGATCGCGCGCGTGAGCCGGTTCGAGCGCGGGTGGAAGAGGTCGTTGCCGTGCAGCGTCACGACGACGGGGCCGAGCCGCGCGGCGACTGCCGGCCACGCGGTCAGCCCGAAGTGCGCGTGGACGATGTCGAACCGCTGATGGCGGTAGCGCCGCCGCAGCTCGCGCGCGGCGCGCGGATAGGCGCGCAGGCCGGGCGGGAACGCGAACAGCTCGACCGCGACGTCGTCGCGCCGCCGCAGCGCCTCGACCTGGTCGCGCACGAACGAGCCGAGCGGCGGCCGCTCGGGCGTGGGGTACATGTTGGTCACGACGAGAGCGCGCACGGCGGCGCCGAGCCTACGTCACACACCTGTCACAAACTTGTGACGATCGCGTCTAGAGCCGTTACACGATCCGCCGGAGACTGACCGGGCCGCTTCGATCACGGGCGGTGCCGGGCCCCGGGGCAGCCGGGGCAGGATCGGACTGGGGGCTCTCGATGGCATTCGAGCTGATGGGCCGCGCCCACGCGCGGCTGGCGCGCGCGCTGATGGATTCGAGCGGGCAGGGGACGGTGGAGTACGTCGGGCTCGTGCTGCTCGTCGCCGTCCTGATCGCGGGCGTCGTGAAGGCGAGCGGCGGGTTCTCAGACACCGGCATCGCCGACGCGGTGGTGCGGAAGATCAAGGCCGCGATCGTCGGGGTGGGTGAGTGACGCCCGCTGGGATCGGGGCAACTGCGGCTGGGTGGGGAGGCGGCTTTCAGCCGCGGGTCGGCTGTCCGGCGCTTTTTCGTCGATATGCGACGAAAAGCGCCAAGGGTGAGGTTCGGCATGACCGGGTCGCCGGAGGGCGCATACGGGGGTCACGCGACCACCGATGCCCGCGCGGCCGAAACCTCGCTGCCCTACCCAGCCGCCTTTGCCGCGCGCTACGTCACCCTCCGCTACGCGTGCCAGACTGGCACGCGTGACGGCGACCGACACCGATGTGCGGGGGCGGCCGGTCGGGGTCTTCGACTCCGGCGTGGGCGGGCTCACCGTGCTGCACGAGCTGCTCGTGCAGCTGCCGGCCGAGGACTTCGTGTACCTCGCCGACTCCGCGCGCTTCCCGTACGGCGCCCGCACGCAGGCCGAGCTGGAGGCGTTCGCGCTCGAGATCGCGGAGGAGCTGATCGCCCGGCGCGTGAAGCTGCTGGTCGTCGCCTGCAACTCGGCCACGGCGGCGGCGCTGCCCGCGCTCCGCGAGCGGCTGATGCAGACCACGCTCGGGATCGACGTGCTGGGCGTCGTGCAGCCGGGAGCCGTGCAGGCGGTGGCGGCGACGCGCAACGGCCGCGTCGGGCTGCTCGCCACGCCGGCGACGGTCGAGAGCGGCTCGTACGCGAAGGCGATCGCGGATGCCGACCCGTTCGTGAAGCTCACGAGCGTCGCGTGCCCGGACCTCGCCGCGATCATCGAGGCCGGCTTCCCGTTCGACGAGCACGTGGTGGACACGGTGTGCCGCTACACCGCGCCGCTGCGCGAGGCCGGCGTCGACACGGTCGTGCTCGGCTGCACGCACTACCCGCTCGTGCGGCCGATGCTCCAGCGCATGCTCGGCCGCAAGGTGAACATCATCGCCTCGGGCGATCCGCTGGCCCATCAGGTCGAGCACGTGCTCGGCGCCCGCGGCCTGGCGAACCCGCGCGTGGGCGAGGGGCGCTACTCGTTCCTGTGCACCGGCGATACCGCCGCGTTCCGCTCGCTCGGCACCCGCTTCCTGCAGCTGCCGCTCGGCGCGGTCGAGCCGGTGCGCCTGGGCGCCGCCGACCTCGTGGGAGGCCGCGGATGAGCCGCACCAACGACCGCGCGCCCGACGAGCTGCGCCCGACCACGATCGAGCCGGGCTTCGTGCGGACCGCGACGGGCTCGGCGCTGATCAGCTGCGGCGAGACGCGCGTGATCTGCACGGCGTCGGTACAGGAGTCGGTGCCGCGCTGGATGGCCGGCAAGGGCCGCGGCTGGCTCACGGCCGAGTACGGGATGCTCCCGGCCTCCACCGGCGACCGCAAGCAGCGCGACGTGAGCAAGGGCCGGCCCGACGGCCGCACCGTCGAGATCCAGCGGCTGATCGGCCGATCGCTGCGCGGCGTCGTCGACTTCGCGGCGCTCGGCGAGCGCACGATCTACATCGACTGTGACGTGCTGCAGGCCGATGGCGGCACCCGCTGCGCGTCGATCACCGGCGGCTACGTGGCGCTCGAGCTCGCGGCCCGCACGCTCGTGGCCGAAGGCCGGCTCACCAAGCTGCCGCTCACCGGCACCGTCGCCGCGGTGTCGTGCGGGATCGTCGACGGGGCTGCGCTGCTCGACCTCGACTACCCCGAGGACTCGTCCGCCGAGGTCGACGCCAACGTCGTCATGACCGGCGAAGGCGGCCTGATCGAGGTCCAGGCGACGGCCGAGGGCACGCCCCTGTCGCGCGCGCACCTTGACGATCTGCTGGCGCTCGCGCAGACGGGGATCGAGGGATTGCGCGCGATCCAGGCCGCTGCCGTCGGGTAGAGGTCTCATGGTGCGGCTCGTCCTCGCCACCCGCAACGCCCACAAGCTCCGCGAGTTCGAGCGGCTGCTGCCGGGCGTCGCCCTCGATGCGCTGCCCGACGACGTCGACATGCCGCCCGAGGTCGGCGACACCTACGCCGCGAACGCCCTGATCAAGGCACGCGCCGCAGCGCGGGCCATCGGGCGGGCGGCGATCGCCGACGACTCGGGGATCGAGGCCGCGGCGCTGAACGGCGCGCCCGGCGTGCGCACGGCGCGCTACGCCGGCGAGCAGGCGACCGACGAGGAGAACCTCGCCAAGCTCGGCCGCGAGGCGCCGGCCGGCACGGCGCTGCGCTACGTCTGCGTGATCGCCTATGTCGACCCGGACGGCGCGGAGGACTTGTTCGAGGGGACGACGAGCGGCACCGTGGCGCCCGCGCCCGCGGGCAGCGGCGGCTTCGGCTACGACCCGCTGTTTGTGCCCCAAGACGGGGCCGGCGACGGCCGCACGATGGCCGAGCTCGCGGACGCCGAGAAGGACGCGATCTCGCATCGCGGCCGCGCGGCGCGGGCGCTCGCGGAGTGGCTCGCGCGATGACCGTGCAGCGCTCACGCGCCGCGGCGGTGTCGATCTTCTCGAACACCGCGCTGATCGCCCTGAAGATCATCGCCGGCCTGATCACCGGCTCGGTGGCGATCATCACCGAGGCGATCCACTCCGCGGTCGACCTCGCGGCCTCGTTCATCGCCTATTTCTCCGTCCGGCAGGCAGAGACGCCCGCCGACGATCAGCACCGCTACGGCCACGAGAAGTTCGAGAACGTCGCGGCGGCGGCCGAGGGTGTGCTGATCCTCATCGGCTCGGGCGTGATCGTCTATGCGGCGGTCCGCAGCCTGATCCGCGGGCCGGAGCTGCAGTCGCTCGGGCTGGGCATCGGCGTCGTGGCCTTCGCGACCGCCGTCAACCTGGTGATCTCGACGTGGCTGTACGCCCAGGCGCGGGCATCGCAGTCGTCGGCGCTCGAGGCCGATGCCGCCCACCTCCGGACCGACGCGTACACGTCGCTCGGCGTGCTGGTCGGCCTGACGCTCGCCCAGATCACCGGGGCGCACTGGATCGACCCGGCGGTCGCGCTGGTGATCGCGGGCGCGATCGTCGTGACCGGCCTGCGAATCGTTGCCCGCTCGTGGGGCGTGCTCGTCGACGAGGCGCTGCCGTCCGACGAGCAGGGCGCGATCCGCGAGGCGATCGAGGCGTTCGCGGGGCGCGGCGTGGTGGGCTACCACCAGCTGCGCACGCGCCGGGCCGGCGCGCGCCGTTACGTCGACCTGCACGTCCAGTTCGAGTCGGGGACGTCGCTCGAGGCCGCGCACGGGACGGCGCACGCCTTGCAGGACGAGATCGAGCGCCGGCTGCCCGGCGGCACCGACGTGCTCATCCACCTCGAGCCCGCGACGGCCGTGCGGCCGGGGGCCGAGCTACGCGTGAACCCCGAGGGCGCCGCCCGCGGCTGAGCGCGGCGCGCGCGGTGGACCACCGCGCGGTCAGCGGAGATTGATCGCGGCCGCCAGCGCGACGGCGAACACGACGCCGGCGTAGCCGTCGTAGCCGGAGAGCAGAAGGATCACGGACGCGACCACGCAGATGGCGACCGTGACGAGCCAGGCGATTCTCGAGAGGGGCACGAGGCGGCTATTCTCGCGAACGGTCGATGAGCCCTGCCCCGACCCTCACGCCGCCGCTCGCGCTGGACTACCTGCGCGAGCTCTCGGCCGACATCGTCGCCGGCGTCGTACTGGACGGCGAAGCGAAGCTGCTCGCGGGTCCGGACGAGCTCGGCGCGGCGGCGCGCGACCTGATGGCGGCGGCCGGCGACGCCGAGGAGGTGCACGTCAGTACCGCCGACGGCGCGATCTTCGCCGCTCGCTCGGATCGGCATGCG
The DNA here is from genome assembly GCA_963803335.1 of uncultured Solirubrobacteraceae bacterium. Classification (GTDB taxonomy): domain Bacteria; phylum Actinomycetota; class Thermoleophilia; order Solirubrobacterales; family Solirubrobacteraceae; genus DASSUW01. The sequence goes on from CAWDME010000005.1 coordinate 293,523, forward strand.
GTCGTGGTCGTGTGCGGCCGCCTCGCGCTGCCGTCGCTGATCCGGTACGACCTGCGGCTCGTGCTGGCCGACCTCGGCGGCGAGAAGCGACCGGAGGCGCCGGCCTGATGCCGCGCAAGGCCAAGCCGCCCGCCCCGCGCGGCGCCGTGGGCGCCGTGGCGGCCTCGCTGGCGCGTCGCAAGGCCGCCCGTGAGCCGCGCGTGGTGCTCACGGACCCCGGCGGACACCCCCGCACGCTCGAGCCGTCAGACCCCGCGAGAGATCCATTACTGGAGGCCGCCGAGCGGCTGATCTCCGCGGCCCAGCGCCAATCTGAGCCCGATTGAGGGCGGAAAACCGACCGGCAAATCTCCGCAAAATGCGGGGAAACCGCCAAATTTGGCTCTAGAGCGTCCGATACCGCTGTTACCGTCGCCGCCGTCATCCAGATCCCCCGGGAGCTGCCGGGGGCAGAAGGAGGAGTACGTCATGACCACGAAGGCCGAGTTCGTTGACAAGGTCGCGGCCAAGAGCGGCCTGAGCAAGAAGGACGCCGGCTCAGCTGTAGATGCCGTCATCAGCTCGATCGAGGACTCGCTGAAGTCCGGTGACGAAGTCAGCTTCACCGGGTTCGGCAAGTTCCACGTCGCCAACCGCGGGGCCCGCGAGGGCCGCAACCCGCGTACGGGCGAGACGATGACCATCGCGGCCAGCCGGGTCCCCCGCTTCACTGCGGGCTCCGGGCTCAAGAAGGCCGTCAAGTAACCCGCTTCGCGAATTCCGGGTCGGGTGCCGGCGATGGGTCGCCGGCGCCCGGCTCGGCTTCGCGCGGGCACTTCGGCGACCGCCTCGCGGCCGCGGTCGCGGCGCGCGAGTCGCAGATCGTCCTCGGGATCGATCCCGATCCCGCCCGCCTGTGGCCGGACGCGCTGCACCGCAGCTCGGAGGCCCGCGCCGCGCTCGCGCAGACGCTCGCCGGCGCGCATGAGTCCGCGCGCGCGATCGCGGCGGGCGACTTCGCCGCCGGCGAGGCCGCGATCGGCGCCGACCTCGCCGTCGAGCCGCCGGCGCTCGAGGCGGGCGCCGCGGTCCTCGCTCACGCGATCGCGCTGATCGACGCCGCCGCGCCGGCGTGCGTGGCCGCCAAGCCACAGCTCGCCTGCTTCGAGCGCCTCGGCTTCGCCGGCGCGCTCGCGCTCGAGGCCACCTGCGCTCGTGCGCGCGCGGCGGGCCTGCTCGTGCTCGCCGACGGCAAGCGCGGCGACGTGCCCGTCACTGCCGCGGCGTACGCGCAGGCGCTGACCGGCTCGACGCCGTCGCCGTTCGGCGCCGTGCCTGGGCTCGACGTCGACGCGTTCACCGCCAACCCGCTGCTCGGCCGCGACGCGCTCGAGCCGCTGGTGGCCGCCGCGCGCGCCGCCGGAGCCGCTGCGTTCGTGCTCGTGCGGACCTCCAACCCGGGCGCCGCCGACCTGATGGACCTGCGCCTCGCGGGCGGCGAGCCGCTGTGGGAGCGCCTGGCGGTGATCGTCGCCGAGCTCGGCGCGCCCGGCGCAGCTGGCCTGGCCGACGTCGGCGCGGTGACCGGAGCGACCGCGCCCGAGCACCTGCAGAGGATGCGCGAGCTGATGCCGCGGACCCCATTCCTGCTCCCCGGCGTCGGCGCACAGGGCGGGGACGTCGCGACGCTCGCGCCCGCCTTCGCGCCCGGCCGCGCGGCGGGGCTGGTGACGGCGTCGCGATCGATCGCGCACGCCCACGAGACGGCCGGCGGCGACCCGGCCTCGGCGGCGCGCGCGGAGGCCGAAAGGCTGCGCGAGGCGGCTTGGGCGCTCGCCTGAGGCCGTCCGACCCGCCGCTAGACTCAGACCTCGATGGCCGGTCGCAGCCCCGCGCGCTTTCTTGCGCCGCTTGCACTCGTAGCCGTCGCGGTTGCCCTCTTCATGGTCGTGAGCTCCGCGCGGAACGAGTCGGGCACCAGCGACAAGCCCGGGCAGACCAGCTCGCGGGCCACCGCGTCGCCGTCGGGCAAGGGCGGCACGGGCACCAAGAGCAAGCGCAAGGGGCCGCGGCGCTACACCGTCAAGAGCGGCGACACGCCGTCGTCGATCGCCGACAAGACGGGCGTCCCGCTGGAGGAGATCCTCCGGCTCAACCCAGACCTCGATCCGCAGACGCTGAGCCCCGGCGAGCGGATCAAACTGCGCCAGTGAGCCGCCTGGCGCTCCTTGCGGTGGTCGTCGCCGGCGCGCTCGCGCTGCTGGCCGCGCCCGCCTCGGCCGCGGCGCGCGACTGCCCGTCATCCGTGCAGGCGCCGAGCGCGATCGTGCTCGAGGTCTCCACCGGCACCGTCGCCTGCGAGCGCGAGGCCGACGCCGAGGGGCCCGTGGGCTCGACCGTGAAGCTGATGACCGCGCTGCTCACGCTCGAGCGCGCGGACCTCGACGACCGCTACCGCGCTGCCAACTACCACCCGTCGCCCGCTGAGTCGCTGATCTATCTGCAGCCGGGCGACCGCCTGAGCGTGCGCGATCTCCTGCGCGGGCTGCTGATCCAGTCCGGCAACGACGCCGCGATGACGCTGGCGAACGGCGTCGGGGGGTCCGAGGCGGCGTTCGTGCGGCTGATGAACCGTCGCGCGCGCGAGCTCGGGCTCGAGCACACGCACTACGCCAACCCGATCGGGCTCGACGCGCCGGGCGCCCACTCGAGCGCCCGCGATCTCGTCAAGCTCGCCGGCTACCTGCGCAGCAAGCCCTTCTTCCGCCGCACGGTCAAGCAGGCGAGCGTGACGCTGGTGACCGGCGGCATCACGCGCACGTTCAAGCAGCGCAACACGCTGATCCCGGCCGTGCCCTGGGTCAACGGTGTCAAGACCGGTCACACGCAGGGCGCCGGGCATGTGCTCGTCGGCTCCGGGCGCCAGAAGGGGATCCAGGTGATCTCCGCGGTGCTCGACGAGCCGAGCGTCACCGCCCGCAACGACGACACGGTGCGCCTGCTGCGCTACGGGATGAGCCGCTTCCAGCGCATCAGCGCCGCGCCCGCCGGCACGTCGGCCGGCGTCAGCGTGCCGATCCGTTATCGCCGCGGCGCCGAGCTCGAGCTGGTCGTCGGTCCCAACGGCGAGCGGACCGTGGTGCCCAAGCATCAGCGCGACCGGGTCACGATCCGGCCGACCCGTTTCCCCAGCCAGGTCCGCGGCCCGATCGCGTACGGGCAGAAGCTCGGCGAGGCCGACGTCCTGCAGGACGGCCGCAAGATCGCGACGGTGCCGCTGGTGGCAAGCGGTGCGGTGCCGGCCGCCGGTCTGGCGCAACGCACCAAGTCCTGGTTCACGACGCCGATCGGGGTGCTGCTCGGCTTCGCCGTGCTGAGCGCTACGGTGCTGCTGGCACGGCAGCGCCGGCGACCGCGCGGGCCGCGCCGCAAGCGGGCTCGCGAGGAGGCGGGGGTCGCATGATCATCACGGTCACGCTCAACACGGCCATCGATAAGACCCTGTCCGTGCCGAATTTCCGGCTCGGCCGCCGCCACCGCACCGTCGAGCAGACGACGATGCCGGGCGGCAAGGGTGTCAATGTCGCGCGCGTGCTCAAGACGCTCGGCGCGCCGGTCATCGCCACCGGCATGGCGGGCGGCGCCACCGGCACGCGGATCGTCGACCAGCTCACGCAGCTCTCGGTACTCAGCGACTTCGTGCGCCTGCGCGAGGAGTCGCGCACCAACACCGCGGTGATCGACCCCACGACCGGCGAGCAGACCGAGATCAACGAGCGCGGCCCGAAGGTCTCCCAGCAGGAGGCCGAGCTGTTCGTCGACAAGCTGCTGTACCTCGCGAAGGGGGCCAGCATGTGCGTGTTCGCGGGCTCGTTGCCGCGCGACGTCGACATCGAGATCTACGCGCGCCTGATCCGCGAGCTGCGCCGCCTCGGCGTCAAGACCGTCGTCGACACCGACGGCGACCCGCTGCGGCGCGCCGTCCGCGCCGAGCCGGACGTCGTGTCCCCGAACGTGCTCGAGGCCGAGGAGGTCGTCGGCCACGAGTTCAACGACGACGAGGATCGCGTGATCGCGGTGCGCGAGATGGTCGGGCTCGGCGCGCGCGAGGCGATCATGACGATGCCCGACGGCTGCTTCGCCCACATGCTCCCGGACGAGCCGGGCGGCGACGCCCGCCTGTACCGCGTCCACGTGCCCGCCGGCACTGTCGAGCCGCGGGCCACGGTCGGCTCCGGTGACGCCTTCCTGGCCGGCTTCGTGGCCGCCCGCTACAACGGCCGCCCGACCTCCGAATGCCTCGCCTACGGCGTCGCCTGCGGCGCCGAGTCGACCCAGCATCTGGGCGCCGGGCTCATCGATCCGGACCGTGTCGAGCGCCTGCTCGGCGAGATCGAAGTGCAACGTCCGGAATTACCGGCCGAAGTGACATAAGACGTCAGCTACATTGGATGTTTCGCCGCGCCGCAACGCCTGACGGCGCCGCTCGCGGCGACGTTAGACGTCCGCCCCCGGCCCTAGGATTCCTGAATGGAAGTTGAGATCGGTCGCGGCAAGAAGGCCCGCCGCGCTTACGGATTCGACGACGTCGCCATCGTGCCCTCGCGCCGCACGCGCGACCCCGACGACGTCGATATCACCTGGACGCTCGGCCCGTACCGCTTCGAGCTCCCGCTGCTGGCCTCCGCGATGGACGGCGTCGTCTCGCCCGAGACCGCCGGGATCATCGGCAAGCTCGGCGGCCTCGCGGTCCTGAATCTCGAGGGCATCTGGACCCGGTACGAGGACGCCGACGCGATCCTCGAGCGCATCGCGGGGCTGGACCGCGAGGAAGCCACGCGCGAGATGCAGGAGATCTACCAGGAGCCGGTCAAGGAGGAGCTGATCGCGCAGCGGATCGAGGAGATCAAGGCGCATGGCGTCGTCGCCGCGGCCTCGCTCACTCCGCAGCGGGTGGAGCGCTGGCACGAGATCGCGCTCGAAGCGGGGCTCGACATCCTCGTCATCCAGGGCACGGTGATCTCGGCCGAGCACGTCTCCAGCGCCGGCCACGTCCTCAACCTCAAGGAGTTCGTGCGCGAGATGCCGGTGCCCGTCGTGCTCGGCGGCTGCGCCAGCTACTCGACGGCACTGCACCTCATGCGCACCGGCGCCTCGGGCGTGCTCGTCGGCGTCGGCCCGGGCGCGGCCTGCACCACACGCGGCGTGCTCGGCATCGGCGTCCCGCAGGCCACCGCGATCGCCGACGTGGCTGCCGCGCGTTCGCAGCACATGCTGGAGACCGGGGAGTACTGCCGCGTGATCGCCGACGGGGGCATGCGCAACGGCGGTGACGTCGCGAAGGCATTCGCCTGCGGGGCCGACGCGGTGATGATCGGGTCGCCGCTCGCCCGTGCTTACGAGGCGCCCGGCCACGGGTTCCACTGGGGCATGGCGACCTTCCACCCCTCGCTCCCGCGCGGCGCGCGAGTGCGCACGACGCAGAACGGCACGCTGCAGGAGATCGTCAGCGGCCCCGCCCGCGAGAACGACGGCACGTTCAACCTGATGGGCGCGCTGAAGACCTCGATGGCGACCTGCGGATATCAGGACATCGCCGAGTTCAACCGGGCCGAGTTGCTGGTCGCACCGGCGCTGCAGACCGAGGGCAAGCAGCTCCAGCGCGAGCAGCAGATCGGCATGGCGGCGCGCGGCGGAGCGGTGGCGCTTGTCGCAGACTGAGACGCACGCGCCGGCGGGCGACGATCTCGTCTCGCGCGGGCACGGCTCGGCGGTCGCCGCCGACCAGCCGGTCGAGGAGCTGGCGCTCGAGCGTGCGGTCGCGCACGACGAGGTGCTGGTGCTCGACTTCGGGGGCCAGTACTCGCAGCTGATCGCCCGCCGCGTGCGCGAGTGCGGCGTGTTCTCCGAGCTGCTGCCGCACCACGTCGGCGTCGACGAGGTGCGCAAGCGCGCGCCGCAGGGGCTGATCCTCTCCGGCGGGCCGGCGTCCGTGTACGCGCCCGGCGCGCCGCGGCTCGATCCCGAGCTGCTCGAGCTCGGGATCCCCGTGCTCGGCATCTGTTACGGGATGCAGGCCCTGGTGCTGACGCTCGGCGGCCGTGTCGAGAGCGCCGAGGTGGGGGAGTTCGGCCGCTCGCAGCTGACCGTGCGCGAGCATGGGCGCCTGCTCGCGGGCACACCGGCCGACCAGCCGTGCTGGATGTCGCACCGCGACACGGTCTACGAGGCGCCGCCGGGCTTCAGCGCGCTGGCGAGCTCGACCGAGTCGCCGGTCGCCGCCGTCGAGGACACCGACCGCGCGCTGTACGGCATCCAGTTCCACCCCGAGGTCGTCCACACGCCGTACGGGCAGCAGGTCCTGACCACGTTCCTCGAGGACATCTGCGGCTGCGCGCGCGACTGGAGCGCCGCCTCGATCATCGACGAGCAGGTCGCCGCGATCCGCGCCCAGGTCGGCGACGGGCACGTGATCTGCGGGCTGTCCGGCGGGGTCGACTCGTCGGTCGCGGCGCTGCTCGTGCACCGCGCGATCGGCGACCAGCTGACCTGCGTGTTCGTCGATCACGGGCTGATGCGCAAGAACGAGGGCGAGCAGGTGATCGCCGCCTTCCGCGACCACTTCAAGGTGCCGCTCGTGGCGGTGGATGCCGAGGAGCGCTTCCTCGACCGCCTGCGCGGGCTGAGCGAGCCGGAGGCCAAGCGCAAGGCGATCGGCGCCGAGTTCATCCGCGTGTTCGAGGAGGAGGCGGCCAAGATCGGCGACGCGCGCTATCTGGTGCAGGGCACGCTGTACTCGGACGTGATCGAGTCCGGCGGCGGCACCGGGGCGGCGACGATCAAGTCGCACCACAACGTCGGCGGCCTGCCCGAGGACCTCGAGTTCGAGCTCGTGGAACCGCTGCGCGCGCTGTTCAAGGACGAGGTGCGGGCCGTCGGAGCCGAGCTCGGGCTGCCCGAGCGGCTCGTCTGGCGCCAGCCGTTCCCCGGCCCCGGCCTGGCGATCCGCGTGGTCGGCGGCGAGGCCACGAAGGAGCGGCTCGACACGCTGCGCACGGCCGACTTCATCCTCCAGGACGAGATCCGCAACGCCGGCCTGTATCGCGAGCTGTGGCAGTCGTTCTGCGTGCTGCCCGACATCCGCACCGTCGGCGTGCAGGGCGACGAGCGCACCTACGGCTACGTCGTCGCGATCCGCGCCGTGACGTCGGACGACGCGATGACGGCCGACTGGGCGCGCCTGCCGTACGACCTGCTGGAGCGCATTGCCTCGCGCATGATCAACGAGATCCGCGAGGTCAACCGGGTGGTGCTCGACATCACGAGCAAGCCGCCCGGCACGATCGAATGGGAATGAACGAGCCGTCTCCGCGCCCCGGCCTGAGCACGCGTGCGAAGGTCGGCGCGGGGGCGTTCATCGCCGTCCTCTACGCGATCGGCATGTCGCTGCGCGGCAACGTGTTCCCCGGCATCGTCGGCGGCGTGCTCGCCGGCATCCTCTGCTTCCTCGTGCTGCGCGAGGTCGAGCAGCGGCGCGATCGCCGCCGTGAGTGATTCAGACGGCGGCGTGTGCACCCCGGCAGCAGCTGACCGAACGGGCGGGGCGCATGGCCGCGGGCTGGCTACGGTATTGGCCCTGTGCAGATACCCCTGTTTGACAACCGCGCGGCACTGGCGCCGCTCCGCCCCGAGTTCGACGCTCGCATCTCGGCGGTGCTCGACGATTCCAACTACATCCTCGGGCCCGAGGTCAACGCCTTCGAGTCGGAGTTCGCCGGCTACATCGGCGTCTCGCACGCGATCGGCGTAGCGAACGGGACCGATGCGATCACGCTCGCGCTGCGCGCACTCGGCGTCGGTCCGGGTGACGAGGTCATCGTTCCCTCGTTCACGTTCTACGCGTCGGCCGAGGCGATCCCGCCGACAGGCGCGGTGCCCGTCTTCTGCGACATCGATCCTCAGACTCTCTGCGTCACCGCGGAAACCGTCCGGGCCGCGTTGACGCCTCGCACGAAGGCAGTGATTGCCGTGCACCTCTTCGGCAATGTCGCCCCGATCGCGGAGATCGAGAAGCTTGGCGTGCCCGTGATCGAGGACGCTGCTCAAGCGGCCGGTTCGCGCTCGTCCGAGGGTCGCCCCGGCTCGCTTGGCGCCGCCGCGACTTTCTCGTTCTATCCCTCAAAGAACCTCGGGTGTTTCGGCGACGGCGGCGCCGTCACCACGGGCGACCGCGATCTCGATGAACGCGTACGCATGCTCAGGTTCCATGGGTCGCGCGACAAGACCACGTTCGAGATCGTTGGCTACAACTCGCGCCTCGATGAGCTGCAGGCCGCGATCCTGCGCGTTCAGCTGCCTCACCTCGATGACTGGGCCGACGGTCGCCGAGCAGCAGCGCAGCACTATGCCGACGCCGGACTCGGCGAGATCGTGCGGATCCCGCAGCCCGTCGCCGGAGCCGAGCCGGCGTGGCATCTCTACGTGATCCGCCATGAGCGCATCGATGAGATCGAGCGGGCACTCGCAGCGGCAGGCATCGGCCGAAAGGCGTATTACCGATGTCCGGTGCACCGGCAGCAGTCGATGCTCGAGTGGGGCCGTGGCGTGGAGCTGCCCGCCACCATGGAGGCGGCGCGCACGCATCTCGCGATTCCAATGAACCCGAGCATGACGCGCGAACAGGCTGACGTGGTGGTGGCGACCATCCGCGATGCGGTCATGACCTAGCGTCGATTGCTGCGAGGCGCCGCAACCGCCTTACCGGCGCGTCGCGGTCGACCGCAATCTCGGCGGCGCTCAACGAGCGGATGTAGACGCGCACGTCGTCACCCCGCGGAACCACTTGCCCAGGGTCGTGGTCGCCGCCGACACGAAGGCCGCACCAGTCCGTGATCAGCGGTGTCTCGACGCCTGTGGAGAAGATGCCCGGAGCCGGCCTGAGATGATGCAGCCGTCGCCGGTGGCGCCCGGCGGGATCGGGCAGACCTCGCCCCACCGTGGGACCGTGGCGTTGTCGTACGAGTGGGGGACGTAGAAGGTGCCATTGACCGTGAAGTTGGGGTCGAGACCGAGGCCGAGCAG
>CAWDME010000006.1:0-141324 GCA_963803335.1 uncultured Solirubrobacteraceae bacterium
TCGGCGAGTCCAGCACCGAGCCGAGCGCGTTCTGGAAGAGCCCCGGCAGATACGCCGGGCTGTCCTCGTCGCAGAACGCCACCGCGTGCTCGGGCGGCAGGCTGTAGGCGCCCTCGCCCGGGTGGTAGTCGACGTAGCCGCCCGCGGCCTGCGCGTTAAGCCACTCGCGCACGTAGCGCTCGGCGGCGCCGGAGCATGCTGCGAGCTCGCGCGGGATGAGCGGCCCGGCGCCCGCCAGCCCACGGTAGAGCCCGAGCCGGTCGCCCATTACGACCAGTGCAGCGTTGAGCGTCGCGCCGACCTCCTCGACGGCGCGGAAGACGAACCGCTCGAGCTTGTCGGCGTCGACCGGCGCTTGATTGGTGGTCGCCATGTGTTTCTTTCTGGAGTCGGGGCCCTCGCGGACCCGGTTGGGTGGCTAGAAACCGCAGTCGCGTGGACTTCGTCTGGCTGTCACTGCGACGCGACGTTGTCGAGCACGGCCGTCAGGCGTCCGGGCTGCTCCAACATCGGGAAGTGGCCGCCGGGCAGCTCGATCGGCTCGACCGCGAGAAGCTCACGCGCCATGAAGCGGACCCACGCGGGCTCGAAGATCTCGTCCTCGGTGGTGTAGACGACGGCGGTCGGGACGTCCGGATGGCGCTCGAGCGGGTACGGCTCGGGCGCCGCGGCCATCGGCCGCAGGTGCGCGGCGAGCGTTTGGGCGAGCGCCGGGTCGAGCCGCCCGTACATCGCGGTCGCGGCGGCCTCCGGTGCCCACGTGATCGTGCCGCGGTCGTCCTGCTTGGGCCACGGGAACCCGGGGGGCGTCCGGCGCGGCGCGTCGGGCGGCGGCGTGAAGCCGCCCAGGCGGGGGCACAGATGCACGACCGAGGGGTTGTCGACCTCGGTCGCCAGCACGGCGGCGTAGTCGGAGCCGAGCGAGTGCCCGACGATCACGACGTGGCCGTCGGCCCCGGCGACCAACTCGGCGGCGGGCGCGAGGCGTGCGGCGTAGCCGGCGTCGGGATCGTGCAGCGGCAGGTCGGGCGCCACCACAGCGTGCCCGCGGGCGCGCAGTCTGGCCGCCACCTCGGACCAGCACGAGCCGTCATGCCACGCGCCGTGGAGGAGGCAGAACGTAGCCATCGGCGTCTCAGCTCGGGACGGGCAGCGCGCGACGGCGGGCGGTCGCCACGCGGAGCGCTGCTACGCCCAACCCGATCTGTATTGCATGACGTCGCCGACAAACGCGGTCGTCGCGTTGGGTCATCGGTTTCTCCTTCGCTGGTTGGTGACGACGCGACGCTAGGTCGGCGGCGCCGCGCCGGCATCAGCGAAAGCGCCGTGGTTTGGAGCCAGGATCGCCGTTGTTGCCGGCGCGCGATCGTCGGCACGGCATCGACGGAGCGAAATACGGCAGTCCTGCGCATGCGGAGGCCGCCTCGCGCCCGTAGGGTCGCCTGACGCACCGCCGGAAGGAGATGAGCACTCATGGACCTGTATGTGATTCGCCGACGCGACGTCTGGGCGTCGCCGCAGGAGGCCGGGGCAGCCGGCGAGCGTTCGGCCGCCGAAGGCGAGAAGGCCGGTTCCGGCGTCCGCTGGATCCGCAGCTATGTGGTCGCGGAGCAGAGCGGCCGGCTCGGCACGGTGTGCATCTATCAGGCCGAGAGCCCGGAGGCGATCAAAGCGCACGCCGATGCCGCCGGCATCCCGGCCCACGAGATCGTGCCGGTCGCGGACACGGTGATCGCGCGCCCCGACCCCGAGCGCATTGCGGCCTGAGTCATTCCGCCAGCGGTCCTCCCGGGCCGTCGGCGGGACTTAAACTTCGCGCATGGCGGCCCGTGGCGTGCTGATTGGGCGGAGGGAGGAGCGAGACCGGCTCGAAGAGGCGCTGCAGCGGGCGCGCCTCGGAAGCGGCTCGCTCGTGCTGGTGGCGGGCGATGCGGGGGTGGGCAAGACCCGCCTCGTCGACCACGTCTCCCGCGAGTCGGGCGCGCCCGTGTTGTGGGGACGGGCACGGCAGGGCGCCGCGACGCCGTACGGCCCGGTGGTGTCCGCGCTGCGCTGCCTGCTCCGCGTCGACGCCCACGCGCTGGACGATTGCGGCCCGCTGCGGGACCGGCTGGCGCTGATCCTGCCCGAGCTCGGAGAGCCGGCTACGCAGAGCGATCGCCCGACGTTGTTCGAGGCCGTGCGCGCCGCCTTGGGCCACGTTGCCCGTGACGAGACCACCGTCGTTGTGCTCGACGATCTCCAGTGGTCCGACGAGGCCACCCTCGAGCTGCTGCCGGCACTGGCCGAATCCGTGAGCGAGCTGCAGCTGCTGATCGCCGCCACCTACCGCTCCGACGGCCTGCCGCGCGACCACCCGCTGCGCCGGGTCAGGCACGAGCTCCGGCGCTCCGGGCTCCTCACCGAGATCTCGGTCCCGCCGCTGACGCAGCTCGAGACCGCCGAGCTGCTCACGCAGCTCCTCGCGCAGCCCCCGGCTCCTTCGCTCGTGCGCGCGATCCACGACCGGACCCAGGGCGTCGCCTTCTTCGTCGAGGAGCTCGCGCAGGCGCTGTCGCTCACCGACGCGCTCGTGACCGGCAGACGCGGACTGGAGCTCGGCGTCGGCGGAAACGTGCCGATCCCCGACACGGTTCGCGACGCCGTGCTCATCGGCGTCGCGGACCTCTCGCCCGAGGGGCGGGCGGCGGCCGCGGTCGCCGCGATCGCCGGGGAGGAGTTCGATCCGGCCGTGGTGGCGGGCATGGCGAGCCCCGCCGGGCTCGCCGACCTGCTGACGCGCGAGATCGTCACCGAGGCCGCGTCCGGCCGGGCAGCGTTTCGGCACGCGCTCACGCGCGAGGCCTTGTACGCGGACGTGCCGTGGATCGAGCGCCGTCGCCTCCACGGGGAGCTGGCAGAGGCGATGGAGACGCGCGGAGGGGCGAGCATCGAGATCGCAGGTCATTGGCTTGGCGCCCGAGAGGAGACGCGGGCGCGCGCCTGGCTGCTCGAAGCCGCCGAGGACTCCCGGCGCGTGAGCGCCCACCGCGACGTGACGCGCGCGCTGCGTCAGGCGCTCGAGCTGTGGCCGGCCGGCGAAGCCGCGGATCACCGCATCGGGGCGCTCGAGTCCTATGCCCACAGCGCCGAGCTCTCAGGCGAGGTCACCGAGGCGGCGCGAGCGTGGCGCGAGATCTGCGCGGTCCGGTCCAAGCACGGCAACCGCATGGCCTGCGCGCAGGCGCAACGCCGCTTGGCCGCGGTGCACGAGTTCCGGGCCGACCGTGAAGCGGCCTTCGCCGCGCGTAACGCGGCCGCCGAGGCGTTCGCGGCGGAGGGCTGCCCCGCCGAGGCGGCGGTGGAGCGCTTGGCGCTGGCCAACTACCTGCGCGCGAGCGCGAACTACTCGGCGAGCATCGGCCTCGCCGCTGCCGCCGCGGCTGACGCCGAGCAGGCCGGCCGGCTCGACCTGCGCCTGCGCGCACTCGGGCTCCAAGGTGTCGCGCAGGCCAAGGGCGGCGACTACGAGCGCGGCCTCGCCACCGTGCGCGAGGGCCTCGCCCAAGCGCTCGAGCACGATCTCACCGAAGTTTCGGCCGACCTCTACCAGCGCCTGAGCATGGTGCTCTACGACGCCGGCGACTACCCCGCGGCGAGCGACACGCTCGACCGCGCGCTCGCGCTCTGCCCGACCGGCCGCGAGGGCGCATACGTGGCCTGCATCACCTGCCTGGGCTACGTGCTGCGCGAGCGCGGACAGTGGACCGACGCGCTGCGGCTCTGCCGCGACCTGATCGACGCGAATACGGCGGTCGCGGTGGCGGAGGAGCTCGTCGGGTCGATCCACGCGCTCCAGGGCAGGCTGACCCCCGCCCGCCGGCTGCTCACGTCGTCCTTGGCCACGGCCTCGCGGCTCGGGCACTTCAACCTGGCCGTGGACGCGACGGCAGCGCTGGCGCGCGTGGATGCCGCCGAGGGCGAGGTCGAGGCGGCGGCCGACCGCTGCCGCTCGCTGCTGGCGCGCTGGAGGAGCAGCGAGGATCACCACTATGCGATCAAGGGGCTGCGCTTCGGCGCGGCGTTCAGTGCCTGCCGCGGCGATCTCGGCGACGCGCACGGTTACGCGGAGGCGCTCACGGAGATCGCCTCCGAGACCGGTCACCCCGACGCGATCGCCGCCCTCGCCCACGCGATCGGCGAGCTGGCGCTGGCGAACGGGGACCCCGACTCGGCCGCGGAGCAGCTGAGCCGCGCGGTGGCCCTTCATCGCGATCTCGATCTGCCGTTCACCCGCGCCGAGATCGAGCTGCGGGCCGGAGTCGCCCTCGCGGCAGCCGGCGAACGCGAGCCCGCTCTCGACCTACTCGCGGATGCCTACCGCACCGCCCGAAAGCTCGGGGCGCGACCACTGGCCGCGGAAGCCGCCCGCGAGGTGGCGGCCCTCGGCGAACCGGTGACCGAACGACTCGGCAACAGGGCGGCGGCACACGCCGACGGGCCCGGCCTGACACGGCGAGAACTCGAGGTCGTCAGGCTCGTGGCTGTCGGGCGCACAAACCGCGAGATCGCGACGCAGCTCTTCCTAAGCCGGCGCACCGTCGACATGCACCTCCGCAACCTCCTCCGCAAGCTCGACTGCCGCTCACGAGTAGAGGCCGCACACCGCGCCGGAGAACTCGACCTGCTGGCCTGAGCGAGGCTCCGATCACTTCGGCTGATCCGCGGCGCCGCGTTCGCTGTCCCGCCGGCCGCCAAGGGACGGCCCGGCAGCGACGCCGACGAACGAGCGTGCATCCGTCGGAAACGGCACTTCGCTGCGGGTCGACGCCGGCCGTGCCGTGGGCGAGCCCCCAGCGGGACACCAGCCGCTCGCGGCGGCCGCTCAGCCGCTGGGCGAATTCAGGGTGTCCCGTAAGACCCGCCCGGTGATGTGTCGCGGTGACGGGGCCTCAAACGGGACACCCCGTCGCTCCCGCATTCAGAACGCGAGCGGGCGCGTCGGCGGTCAAGTCCGGCGCGACCGCCTTGGACGACGAGCGAGCGCCTCGGCTGGCGTCCGCCAGACGCTCGCTAATCCGAGAAGCGGGCGTATCGTCGATGTCGGCGTTCATCACGACGAAGGCCGGCGAGGTCGCAACGAGGCTCGGAGCCGGTTTCGCAGGCGGCCACAGACTGCGGTGTGCCTTACATACGGAAGGTAGTTACGAGCGGGAAGGCGACCGCGACGGCGGTAGCGTGTCGAACCCGGCGGGCGAGCCACTGCTCCCTGCAGGCCTCAACGCAGCAAGTGCGGTGGACCGGAGGTCGCGCTGCTCCTGTTCGTCTCTAGCGGCTGCGCGTCGCAGGGTGACTGCGGAGTGAGTCGCTGGTGTTGTCACGCGCACGCGCGCAGGCCAACCGGGTCGCACGACCTGCCCCACGCTCGGCATGGCGAACCGGGCCGGCTTCGAGAGCGCGCTGCTACGGCGATCTCGAAGGCGGCCCGTTCGACGCCGGCGCCCGGCTCGTCATCGTCGCGACGGCCTAGCGCCCCTCCCGCCGCTCGCGGTCACGCTTGCGGGCCCGCATCTCCTTGTAGATGCCGCGATGGAACTCGCGCGCGCGGGCGCGCCGCTCGCGCCTGATCTGCTCCTTGTCGAGCAGCGGCACCTCCTCGTCGGCGTCATCGAGCGGCGCCACGAGCCGCAGCCCGGGCGTGTCGATCAGCAGCGCGCCGCCGGGCAGCGGGACCAGCTCGCGCCGCACCGTGGTGTGGCGGCCGCGGTCGTCGCCGGCGCGGATCGGCTTCGTCGCCTGGCGCTCCTCGCCGAGCAGGACATTCAGCAGCGTCGACTTGCCCACCCCGGACGTGCCGAGCATGACCGCGGTGCGACCGGGCCGGAGGAGGGCGCGCAGCGCGTCGAGCCCGCTGCCGTCGACGGCGCTGACCGGCAGCACCGACGTGCCTTCGAGGCTGGCCTCCACATCCGCGGCGACGGCCCTCGGATCGTCGACGAGGTCGGACTTGGTGAGCAGCACCACGGCCTCGACTTCGCCGCGCGTCGTGATGGCCAGGAAGCGTGCCAGCCGCCGCGGGTTGAGGTCGCGGTTCGGCGAGGTGGCAAGCAGCGCGAGGTCGACGTTGGCGGCCAGCACCTCCGGCCGCCCGCCGTCGCCGCGCCGAGCGATCACGCCGCGCCGGGGCAGTACGGCCCGCACCGGGCCATCCGGTACCGCGCCGACGAAGTCGCCGGTCGCGGGCATGGTCTTCAGGCGACCGGCCAGCGGCGCGCGCCACGACCGGTCGCCTGCGTCGACGACTACGCTGCCGCGGTCGACGGCCAGCACCCTGGCGGCGACGAGGTCGTCTGGGATCTGGTCCTGCAGCTCCGCGCGCCAGCCAAGGCGCGCGAGGGGATGATCGAACAACGGAAGGCTCCTTCAGAGAATCAACGGGACGCGGGAAGGGCCACGGCCGCCTGGCGGCCGATGGCCCGACTCAGCGGGCGTCCAGATGAAGGAGCGTGTTGAACACGGGGAGAACCGTACCGGCACGTCAGGCCCGACGTGGTACGGCTGCCTCCCAAATCGCGAGCACGGTGCACGCCGCCAGCAGGGCGAAGGCGGCGCACGCTCCCAGGCGAGAGCGAAGCGCTCGTGCTCGGCGAGCACGCCGACCAGCAGCGGCCCGGCGTTCGCGCCGCTGAGTAGGCCGGCCATATCCAGCTCGCGACCGCGCCGCTGTCGTTTTCCACATGCAACGCGAGGGCACGCCGCTTGGGGGCTAGTGTCGCGAGTCGTAAGTCCGTGCGCAGATAGGCCGTAGTGCGGCGAAGCGATGCTGATGGCTCCCCTGCCGCTGCGCGACAAGGTGAAGACGTGGGGGGCGCGGGTGCGTGTCCGGGGGTGGGCTGCGGCGTGGCCTCCGGGGGCGCTCTCGGGCGCGAGCCCGCGAGCGACTGGCCCCCGGAGGGCATGCCGCAGCCCACCGGCGCCGACGCCGGGGAAGAACTAGACGACGACCATCTAGCGGCGGACCTTGAAGTCCGCAGCCGCTCCGGCGCCCGTAACGATGAGCCGGCCCGTGCGGCTCTTCCGGCCGCCGGCGTCGGACCGGTAGTTCCAGGTCACCCACGGCTGGCCGTCGCGGGCCCGGTAGACGTCCATCGCCCCCGGGCCGCGCTTGTTGCCCGGCAAGCGGTACTTGCGCATCGAGCGCGGCAGCGCGTTCTTCTTGGCGGCGTACGCGAACCACGCCCGGCGACGGTTCGGCATCGGCTTACACAAGCCGTTGGTGAGCGTGGGGCCGCAGTAGGCGATCCCGGTCGCGTAGTAGTTCGTGTTCCAGCTGTTGCCCGAGTAAAACAGGTACCACGACCCGTTGTTGAAGAACGCGCTCGGGTTCTCGATGACCGTCACGCCCGCGTCGCGGTAGTGCGCCCACGCGAGGCCGTTGCTGCGCATGATGACCTTGGCGTTGGAGCCGCGGTCGACGGTTCCGTTCTTGCGGAACTTGAGGCGCATCGCCGACAGGGCGGACTCCGGCCCCTTTGCCCGCTGGCCGTCGCGCCAGGTCATCCAGACCCCAGGCCCGGCGCCCGTGGTGACGTCGGCGTCGAGCGCCCAGCGGTTGCCCTTGCTCGGGCACACGAGCGGCTTCGGCTCGGTGACGTAACCCGTGAACGGCTGCGTCGAGTGCGCCACGCCGATGCACTTGCGGCCGCCGGAGTTGCTCGCTGTCGCCGTGTAGAACAGGTAGTAGCGGCCGACGCCGTGCTTGACCTTGTAGAACGCGCCGGGCGTCCAGATTCCCGAACCAGGCGCGGCCCAGGCTCCGCCGCCGTTCGGCAGCGCGTCGCCGCCCACGACCGACGTGCTGCCGACTTCGTTGCCGGAGCCATGCCTGGCCCACGGCACCTTGAGGCCGCCCGTGCTGGCACCAAACGTGCCGTACTGGTTCGAGCCGTCGTTGAGGGCGATCGTGTCGGCGCCTGGGAACGGAAAGTCGTTCGCCTCGCTGTCCTGCAGCGGCGCCGCGACCGCGGCGGCCGGTGCCACGGCGACGGCGGCGGCTGCGAGCGTGGCCGCGAACACCGGCCGGATCAATCGGTTCACTGCTGTCTCCCCTGAGAATGGCGGTCTGGCACGCACTCCGGAACGTGGCAACACGCACTCCTCGGGCGAGTTGCGCAGCGCCCTTCAGCGAATCACGCGCGACTCGTAGCCGCCGTCGCGCAGCGCGGCGACGACGCGCTCGGCGTGCTCGTGCCCGCGCGTCTCGAGCACGAGCTCGATCGCCGTTTCGCGCACGTGCAGGTCGGCCAGGCCTTCGCGGACGTGGGAGACGTCGACGATGTTCGCACCCGTGGCCGCGACCTCGCCGAGCAGGCGGGCCAGACCGCCCGGGCGGTCGGCGACGCGCGTGAGCAGCACGAGCCGGCGGCCCGCCTCACTCTCGTGGCGGCGCGCGATCGAGGCGAGCAGGCCGGCGTCGACGTTGCCGCCCGACAGCACCGCAACCGTCGTGCCGCTCGACGCGGCCGCGACCTGGCCGCCGAGCAGCGCCGCCACGCCGACCGCGCCGGCGCCCTCGACCACGAGCTTGCAGCGCTCCATGAGTACGACCATCGCCTCGGCGACCGCGTCCTCGTCGACCACGACGACGCCGTCGGCGTGCTCGGCGAGCAGCGGCAGCGTCAGCTCCCCCGGCCGCTTGACCGCGATGCCGTCGGCGATCGTCAGCACCGACGTCGCGGCCACCGGCTC
The DNA here is from genome assembly GCA_963803335.1 of uncultured Solirubrobacteraceae bacterium. Taxonomy (GTDB): domain Bacteria; phylum Actinomycetota; class Thermoleophilia; order Solirubrobacterales; family Solirubrobacteraceae; genus DASSUW01. The sequence goes on from CAWDME010000006.1 coordinate 8,728, forward strand.
GCCGCGCCGCAGCGACTCCGGGTAGGGCGCGCAGGCGGCCACCTGCACGCCGACGACCTCGACGTCGGGCCGCGCGGCCTTGACCGCGATCGCGATCCCCGAACACAGCCCTCCCCCACCGACCGGCACGATCACCTTGGCGAGATCGGGGACGTCCTCGAGCAACTCGAGGCCGAGCGAGCCCTGGCCGGCGACGATGTCGGGGTCATTGAACGGGTGCACGAACGCCATGCCGGCCTCGCGCGCCCGCGCCGTGGCGATCTCCACGCACTCGTCGACCGACTCCCCGCCGACCTTCACACTGGCGCCCGAGCCGCGCGTCGCCTCGACCTTGGCCAGCGGCGCGTCGGTCGGCACGTACACCTCGCACGTCAGCCCGCGCGCCTGCGCGACCGCCGCCAGCGCCTGGCCATGGTTGCCGGCCGAGGCGCCGACCACGCCCGCTGTGCAGCTCTCACCGAGCGCTGCGAGCTTGGCCGCGACGCCGCGGACCTTGAACGAGCCGGTGCGCTGCAGGTTCTCGGCCTTGAGCGCGACGACGCCGCCCGCGCGCTCAGAGATCGTGCGCGACGACAGCACCGGCGTGCGCCGCGCGATCGTCTCCACGGCCGGCCGCGCGGCGGCGACATCGTCGGCCGTGACCGCGCCCATCAGTCCGGTACGGCGAGGACGGCGTCGATCTCGACCTGCGCGCCGAGCGGCAGCGCGGCCACGCCGATCGTGCTGCGCGCGGGCGGGTCATCGGCGAAGTACGTCCCGTACGCCTCGTTGACGTCCTTGAACGTCGAGATGTCGGTGACGTAGATGCCGCAGCGGACCGCGTCACTCAGCTGCGCGCCGGCGGCGGCCGCGACGATCGCCAGGTTGTCCAGGCACCGGCGCGTCTGGTCGCCGATCGAGCCCTCGACGAGCTTGGCGGTCGCCGGGTCGACCGGCGTCTGGCCGGAGAGGAAGATCAAGCCGTTCGAGATCACGGCGTGCGAGTAGGGGCCGGCGGCCTTCGGGGCGCCCTCCGCGTGAACCGTTTCGCGATGATGGGACATGGAAAGGCAACCTACCGATGGCCAACCGCCTAGCGCAGGAAACCTCGCCGTACCTGCTCCAGCACAAGGACAACCCAGTCGACTGGTATCCGTGGGGCGACGAGGCGCTGGGCCGCGCGCAGCGCGAGAACCGGCCGCTGCTCGTCTCGATCGGCTACAGCGCCTGCCACTGGTGCCACGTGATGGAGCGCGAGTCGTTCGAGGACCCCGAGACCGCCGCGGTGATGAACGAGTCGTTCGTGTGCGTGAAGGTCGACCGCGAGGAGCGGCCGGACGTCGACGCGATCTACATGGATGCCGTGCAGGCGATGACCGGACACGGTGGCTGGCCGCTGAACGCGTTCCTCACGCCCGAGGGTGTCCCGTTCTACGCGGGCACGTACTACCCGCCGCAGCCGCGCCAGGGCATGCCGAGCTGGCGCAACGTGCTGGACGCGATCGCCAACGCCTGGCAGACCCAGCAGGACGAGATCATCACCGGCTCGCAGGGGATCATCGGCCGCCTCCAGGCCACGGCCGCGCTCGAGGCGCCGGACGCCGACCTCGACCCCGCCGCGCTCGACGCCGCCGTCGCCGCGCTCAAGCGCGGCTACGACGCCGAGCACGGCGGCTGGGGCAGCGCGCCGAAATTCCCCTCGGCCTCGGTGATCGAGTTCCTGCTCAGACGCGGCGAGCGCGCGATGGCGCTGCACACGCTGCGGCGCATGGCCGGCGGCGGGATGTACGACCAGGTCGGCGGCGGCTTCGCGCGCTACTCCGTCGACGCGCGCTGGATCGTGCCGCACTTCGAGAAGATGCTCTACGACAACGCGCTGCTGGCCCGCGCGTACCTCCACGCCTTCCAGCTCACGCGCGAGCCGCTGTTCGAGCGCGTCACGCGTGAGACGCTCGACTGGGCGCTGCGCGAGCTGCGCCAGGAGGAGGGCGGCTTCGCGAGCGCGCTCGACGCCGACTCCGAGGGCGTCGAGGGCAAGTTCTACGTGTGGCGGCTCGACGAGGTTCGCGCCGCGCTCGGCCCCGAGCTGGCAGAGACCGCGATCGAGCACTTCGGCATGACCGAGCAGGGCAACTTCGAGGGCGCGAACATCCCGGTCCGCGCCACGCCGGATCCCGATCGGCTCGACGAGATCAAGGCGATGCTGCTCGCCGCCCGCGGACAGCGGGTGTGGCCCGGGCTCGACGACAAGCGCCTCACGGCCTGGAACGCGCTGATGATCTCGGCGCTGGCCGACGCCGGGGCGGCGCTCGGCGAGCCGCGGTATCTGGACGCCGCGGTCGCCGCCGCCGAGTTCGTCCTGCGCGATCTGCGCGCGGCCGGCCGCCTGCTGCGCTCCTACAACCAGGGCCGGGCGCACCTCAACGCCTACCTCGAGGACCACGCCTTCCTGCTCGAGGCGCTGCTCACCCTGTACGAGGCGACGTTCGAGCCCCGCTGGTTCGACGAGGCGCGCGCGCTCGCCGACCAGATCCTCGACCGCTTCGCCGATCCCGAGCGTGGCAGCTTCTTCTCCACCGCGTCCGACCACGAGCAGCTGATCGTGCGCCGCAAGGATCTCGAGGACACGCCGATCCCGAGCGGCGGCTCGGCCGCCGCATTCGGATTGCTGCGGCTCGCACGACTCACCGGCGAGGCGCGCTACGACGACGCCGCGGTCGGCCACGTGCGCCTGCTGCACACGATCGCCGCCGAGCACCCGACCGCCTTCGGCCATCTGCTGCAGGTGATCGACTTCGCGCTCGCCGACGTGCGCGAGGTCGCGCTCGTCGGCGACGACCGCGCGCCGCTCGAACAAGTCGTGCGCGAGACCTTCCGCCCGCACGTCGTGCTCGCCGGCGGCGAGCCGAACGGCGTGCCGCTGCTCGCGGGCCGGGAGCCCGTCGACGGCCGTGCCGCCGCGTACGTGTGCGAGCACTTCACCTGCCGCCGTCCGGTGACCGAGCCGGACGAGCTGCGGACGTTGCTCGACTGATCGGGAATCAATCCGCCCCGGGGGCGTCTGCCTATGCGACAGACCCCACTCCCCAGGAGGAACCCCCTCATGCGACCCAGCATGCGGCGCGGCGCGGCGTTTGGAGCCGTCGCGCTCACCACGCTCGGCCTTGCCACGGCGGCCGGCGCCTCGCTCCAGCAGCTCCCGCCCGGAGCCCAGGTGAACGACGACGTCGCCGCGGGCATCGATCCCGCGCATGACGCCGGCGCCTCGGACGTCGTGGGCGGCTCGTTGGCCGCAGGCGGCATCCGCGTGCCGTGGGCGGCATTCGAGCAGCAGACCAGCGGCGAGCAGCAGATCTTCGTCCGCGCGTTCAAGAACGGAGTCTGGAAGACGCAGGGCCAGTCGCTCAACATCGAGCAGAATCAAAAGGCCGAGGCGCCGTCGATCGACTTCGCCGGGACCGGCCGCACCGTGCCGTGGACGGCGTGGTACGAGCCCAACTCGCATCTTGGCGACAAGACGAACATCTTCGCCAGCCGCTTCGTCGCGGCGCAGAACAAGTGGATCCCCGAGGGCCAGGACCGTGCACCGAACAACAAGGTCCCCTCGCTGAACATCCACACCAACCAGGAGGCCGAGAACCCGTCGCTGGCCGGCGGCGCGGCCACCGCGGGCAACGACCCGGTGCCGTGGGTCGCCTGGCAGGAGAAGGACGGCGGTGATCCCGACCACGCGATCGATCAGATCTTCGTGTCGCGCGGGATCAAGCAGACCGACTGCTCGGCCAACCTGCCGGGCGGCGGCACCAGCGTCAGCGCGTTCTGCTGGCAGCAGGTGGGCAACGGCCGCCTGAAGGCCGACGAGCTCAAGCCGGGTCCTGACCCGACGCTCAACGTGGACCCGACGCGCAACGGCATCGAGCCGGATATCGCGTTCACCGGCCCGAACGACACCGTGCCGTGGGTCACCTGGTACGAGGTCGACGACAGCAAGATCCCCGGCCTGCACAACAACGACATGGTGTTCGCGGCCAAGGCCGTCAACGACGGCGGCGGCAACTTCCACTGGGTGGTCGTGGGCAACCGGCTCTCGGCGACCCTGGACAACTCCGGGAACAACAAGTTCGGCGGAGCCGCCGAGAACGCGACGGCCGAGGGCGATGCGTCGCTCAACGCCGACCCGGACGCCGGCGCCGAGGACCCGCGCGTCGCCTCCGGCACGCTGGCCCCCGGCGGCGCGACCGTCCCGTGGATCGCCTGGGCCGAGGACATGCGCAACGGCCACAAGGGCATCTTCGTGTCGCGCCTCGTGGGCGGCACGCACTTCGAGCTCGCCAACGGCGGCAAGCCGGTGTCGAACCCGAACGTCGACGCCGACGATCCGGACATCACGTTCTCCGGCAACACGCCGTACGTGACGTGGCACTCGAACGACAAGACCGTCGTCGGCCACTTCGCGAACCTGACGACGTTCAACGTCGACAGCGTCACGCCGGAGACCACGAGCGGACGCTCGCCGGTCTCGTCGTCGAACACCTCCGATCCGTTCACCAGCGACGGGCAGACCCCGCCGGCCGGCACGGTCGGCACGCCGTTCTTCCTCACGCTGACCGGTGACCCGGCGCCGCACAAGCTGCTGGCGCACGCGTACCAGGTCGAGGACGTGCGGACGAATCCGGCGACGCATGTCGAGAAGACCTCGGCGCGCCTGAACGGCGCCGTGAACCCCGCCGGCGCGCCGGTGAAGGTGCACTTCGAGTACGGCCCGACCAAGGCGTACGGAAGCGCCACGGCCGACCAGAGCATCGCCCCCGGCAACGCGCTGGTGCCGTTCTCGGCCGACCTGGCCGGCCTCAAGCCGAAGACGAAGGTCCACTTCCGCTCAGTCGCGGTGACGGACTTCGGCGTCGTCTACGGGCCCGACCGCGAGTTCCGCACCAAGGCCAAGCACTACTACCCGCACATCACGCAGAAGCGGCTGTGGCTGACGCCGGCCGGTAACACGATCGTGCGGCTGCGGTGCGCCGGCCACCACCGGTGCTCCGGCGTCGTGACGCTCACGGCCAAGCACCGCAAGCTCGGCAGCGCGCACTACTCGCTGCGTGCCGGGCACGGCAAGCAGATCAAGGTCCACCTGACCCGTAAGGCTCAGGACTTCGTGCGCAGCCATCACGGCCTGCGCGTGAAGGTGGCGACGGGCGGCACGCACCGCACGCTCGTCATGCGCTGGACGCGCTAGCCGCGGCTCCCCTGCGCGCCCCGCGGTTTCGCGGGGCGCGCGGCGGGGCATCTGCACGCGCCAGGTTCCTGCAGGTCGACCCGACGACGCTGGCGGTCGTCGGCACCGTGGCGAAGATGACCTCGGGCGAGGGGGGTGCCCGGCAACGACTGGGCGCTGATCAAGATCGACCCGTCGGTCGCCGCCAAGTGGGGCGTCGATCCGGCGCTGCCCCCGTGGTCTCGTTGCTGACCCGGTTTTTGGCTTTACAGGGCGAAGCAGGGGGTAACCGAGCCGTATGCGCATGGAAGTGCAGACCGGCGCCCTGACTGACGCCGGCTCCCGACAGATCGGAATCGCGGGCCAGCTCACCGAGCTTTCGGGCCGCCTCACCACCGCCGCGGACCACGCGTCCGCCACAGGCGATCCTGCCGTCGAAGAAGCCATGACCGGCGCCGTCCAGAGCTGGCAGGCGTCGCTCGCGATGGTGTCCCACTCGGTCGGCAACATCGGATCGAACCTCGACAGCGCGTCGATCGCCTACCTGACCACCGACGAGACCGCGATCCCCGCGGGCTAGCCATGGCCGAGTCGTTTGCGTCAATCACCGTCCCCGAGGGCGAGCCCGACACGATCCGCAGCGCCGCGAGCACGTTCCACGGCGTGGCCGGCAGCCTGCACGGCGCGAGCTCGGACTTGCACTCCGTCCCGGGCCTCGTGTCCGACTGGAAGGGCCCCGCGTCGGCCGCGTTCGGCGGCACCGTCGTCACCAACGGCAGCTGCGTCGACGACGCCGCCGTCGCGATGGGCAGCTGCGCGCAGGCCGCGACCACCTACGCCGACGAGCTTGACGCCGCGCAGAAGGCGGCGCGCCAGGCGATCGCCGACGCGCGTGACGCGCAGGACCGCATCAACAAGGCGCGCGCGGACCTCGAGGCCTCGCTCGGCGCCGAGACCGACGCATCGAACCGGATGCAATCCGCCGGCGCCCGGCTCTCGTCCGGCGTGCCGGACCCGAGCGCCGACGCCGACTACACCACCGCCAGTGGCGACCTCCAGGCCGCCCAGAACGCGTCAGCGGATGCGCGGCGCCGGCTGCAGCAGGCGCAGGCCGACCTCGAGGCCGCGCAGAAGCGCGGCCACCAGGCCGAGAAGGACGCCAAGGACGCCGCGCGCGCGGCCGCGAACGCCTTCAACGGCGTCGCCGGCCACTCGCCCGCCGCCGCGGTGTTCGGCGGCTCGCCGACCGGGATCGAGGGCGAGGTCCTCGCGCGCGTGCGCGCCGGCGACTACTCGGTGCTCGACACGGTGCCGTTCAACTACCTGCCCAAGGACACCCAGCGCGCGATCGCCGCCGAGATCGCCAAGGAGTCGCTCAAGGTCTCCTACGGCAAGGGCAGCCACACGATGGAGCAGATGGCCGGCGTCGTCCGCCATTTCGAGCACGACGACGAGTTCGCCACCGGCTTCTACAACCAGCTCGGCGGCGGCGGCGCGCGCGAGCTGGCCAGCGACATCATCTTGTTCCACGGCACCGGGCACGGGCTCAAGGACCCGTCGCTGGTGGCGTTGATGGCGCCGTTCGCCACGCTGCTCGGCACCGCGACGCGCAGCAAGGACCTGCGCGACGACTTCACCGACGACTTCATCGGCAACGCGCCGATCAAGGACCGCATCCCGGGCCACCTGCAGCTCGCCGCGTTCATCATGGCCGGTGCGTCGACGAACTACTCGTCGCCGTTCCTGTCGCGCGTCGGCAAGGAGATCCTCGTCGACTCGCAGAACACCGCCGATGGCGCACCGCCGTTCGTCGAGCTCTCCGACTATCAGGACTTCATGAAGTTCATCGCCGGCAACCACGAGGCCGCGGGCATGCTGCTCGCCGGTCACTGGGGCCCCGAGAACCACTTCTCCAACGTGCTGCCGCTGCTCCAGTACGGCCCGCGCTACACCGACGGCGGCGACGCCTTGGGCGCGCTGATCCAGGCCGGCACGCACGACCTGCGGCTGGACGGCAACTACACGGTTTCGAACCAGGCCGCGCACGCGATCATCCAGGCCGTGCCCACCTGGCACGAAGGGCTGCCGGACGGCGCCAAGCCGGCGCTCGTGCAGATCGTCAACGACCACATCGAGGACATCGACTACCTCGCGACCATCCAGGCGCAGCCGGACTCGCTGACCGAGCATCCGCATGGCTTCATGGACGGCCTCACGTACGACGAGAGCTCGAAGTACCTGACGACGCTGCTGGGCGACGATCACATGCGTGTCGACACGTCGAACATCATCGGCGACCGTGTCGGGTATGACGTCTCGCAGGCGTCATTGACCGGAGACAGTCGCTGGGCCATGCGGGCCGGCGCCCTGTCGGAAACCGGTGTCATCGCGACTGCCCACGCCGACCTCGATCACGCGCAGGCCGCGGCGGCGATGAACAGCATGGCCAAGTCGGCGACCAACAAGATCATCTTCCTCACTCCCGTCAAGAAGATCCCCTTCGCCAACGTGCCGATCGACAAGGGGCCTCGACGCGCTGTTCAACACCGATCAGGTCAACGACGTCCTGCAGGCGCAGGCCGGCGCCGACCTCGACGCGTACAAGCGCATCAAGGTGATCTCGATCCAGACGCAGGTGCAGTACGGCCAGCTGCCCCCGGAGACGCTGGACATGCTGCGCAGTGACGGGACCATCGACGCGTCGTTCGTGGATGGGCCGAACGGGACCGAGGACCTCGTGCGGGTCGATTCCAATCTCGACGGCAAGCCGGACGGCGGCAACATCTCCTTCGATCTCAACCACGACGGGCGGATCGAGAAGAACGAGCAGACGATCACCGAGCAGGAGCTCTACGACGCCACCCGCGGCAACGCCGAGACGGCGGCGGACAGCATGGCCTCGATCCGCACCACCACCTACGACGCTGCGCATCCGCCGAGCATCGACGACCTGCCGGTCCCGGACGGCTATTCGAACGACAACCCGAACATCGTCGAGAAGGTCTGGCCGTTCGGCGACGACGGCGGCGGCACGATCGAGCGCGGTGGCGACATCGTCGCGCATCAGGACGACCTGCACTACGACCCGGCCACGCATCAGTACGTGCTGTCCGTCGACGACGGGCACGGAGGCAAGACCGAGTTGCACTACGAGCGCGGACCCGACAAGAAATGGCATCTCGCGGACTAGTCATCGCTGCCCTCCTGATCGGTGCCGGCGTGGTGGGCTGCGGCGAGAGCAGCGACGGCGAGGTGCAGGCCGTGCAGCAGGCGGAGCACTACCAGGCGGCGCGCGCGGCGACGATCCGCAAGGCGGTTGACGACAAGCGACTGCCGCCGGTCACGCTCGACATGCTGCGGTCCGACAACTCGATCCGCGTCTCGTTCATCGACGGTCCGAACGGCGTCCGCGACATCGTGCACACCCACGGCGCGGACGGGCCCAAGCTGCGCTGGGACCTCGACCAGGACGGCAAGATCTCGCGCGACGAGCGCACGATCACCGAGCAGGAGCTCTACGACGCCACAGTCCGCCTTCGCTAGCGCGGCGGCGGGCGGCGAGGCGCCGGCCTCGCCATCGCGGTCGCGGCGCCGCCTGGCCATCGTTCTGGTCGGCATCGTGGTGGTGGCGGCCATCGCGCTCACCGTCGCGGTGGCGCTGAGTGGCAATGACGATCCTGCGCCTTCGGACGACTCGGCGCTGGTGCGCCGCGAGCACATCATCTTCGCCGTCGAGCAGGGCAAGCTTCCGCCGATCGCGCTGCGCATCTATCCCTGGAACCTGGGCGTCGATCCGAACTTCATCGACGGCCCGCGCTACGGCAAGGACATCGTGCACACACGCGGCGCGCGCGGTCCCAAGCTGCAGTGGGACCTCAACCGGGACGGCAGGATCTCGCGCGACGAGCGTACGATCACCGAGGACGAGCTGTACCTCGCGACGATGCGCTACCGCGACTGCTACCGCTGCTAGAGGATCGCCAGGTAGCGGTCGAGCTCCCAGGGCGTGACCTGGACGCGGTAGTCCTCCCACTCCTGGCGCTTGATCTCGATGTAGCGGTTGAAGATGTGCTCGCCGAGCGTGCGCAGCACGAGCTCGGACTCGCCGGTGATCTCGATCGCCTCCCCCAGCGTCTCGGGCAGCTGCTCGATGCCGAGGCGGCGCCGCTCGTCGGGGCTGAGGTGGTAGAGGTTCTTCTCCATCGGCTCGGGCAGCTCGTAGCCGCGCTCGACGCCCTCGAGGCCCGCCATCAGCAGCGCCGCGAACGTGAGGTACGGGTTGCAGGCGGGGTCGGGGCAACGCAGCTCCATCCGCGTCGCCTGCTCCTTGCCGGGGTGGTAGAGCGGGACGCGCACGAGCGCCGAGCGGTTGCGCCGGCTCCACGCCACATAGACGGGCGCCTCGTAGCCGGGCACGAGCCGCTTGTAGGAGTTCACCCACTGGGCGAAGATCGAGCAGATCTCGCGCGCGTGGCGGAGCTGGCCGGCGATGAACGCCTTCCCGGTCTCCGACAGGAAGTACTTGTCGTCGGCGTCGTAGAACGCGTTGCGGCCGTCCTTGAACAGCGACTGGTGCGTGTGCATGCCGGAGCCGTTCTCACCGAACAGCGGCTTGGGCATGAAGGTCGCGTGCCAGCCGTACTTGAGCGCGATCTCCTTGACCGTGATGCGATACGTCATGCAGTCGTCGGCCATCTTGAGCGCGTTCGCGTAGCGCATGTCGATCTCGTGCTGGCTCGGGCCGACCTCGTGGTGGGAGTACTCGACCTCGATCCCCAGCTTCTCCAGCGCGAGGACCGTGTCGCGGCGGACGTCGGAGCCCGCGTCGAGCGTCGTGAGGTCGAAGTAGCCGCCGAGGTCGAGCGGCTCGGTGCCCTGCGCGTCGCGGAACAGGAAGTACTCGAGCTCGGGGCCGACGTAGAAGTCGTCGAAGCCCATCTCGTTCGCGCGCTTGAGCGCGCGGCGCAGGACGTGGCGGGGATCGCCCTCGTAGGGCTCGCGCTCGGGGGTGACGACGTCGGCGAACATGCGCGCGACGCCCTCCTCCTCCGGCCGCCACGGCAGCACGTGGAACGTCGTCGGGTCGGGCATGGCGATCATGTCCGACTCCTCGATGGCGTTGAAGCCGGTGATCGACGAGCCGTCGAACCCCATCCCGCCCTCGAACGCGTCGTCGAGCTCCTGGGCGTTGATCGAGAACGACTTCAGCTGGCCCAGGATGTCGGTGAACCACAGCCTGATGAACCGGATGCCGCGTTCCTCGACGAGCGCCTTGACGTCGTCGGCGGTCTGCGGCCTGTCTCCCTCGGGCGGCACCGGCGGGAGACTAGCCAACCGGTGCGGGTGACGAGGTGGACCCGCGGTCCGGGTCTAGTCCAACCAGCGGTCCGCCCAGCCTTTGAGCTCGGCGAGGGAGTTCTCGAGGTCGCGCCCGCGGTCGGTGAGCGCGTACTCCACGCGCACCGGGCTGGTGGCGGCGACATGCCGCCGGACGATCCCGCAGCGCTCGAGCTCCTTCATCCGCTCGGACAGCAGCCGGTCGGACAGGTCGGGCACCGCGTGCGCGATCTCGGAGAAGCGCAGCGGCCCGTCCGCATGCAGGAGGACGTAGAGGATCGCGCCGGTCCAGCGCTTGCCGACCAGCTCCACGGCGCGGTGGAAATGCGGGCAGCAATGCGGTCGGCCCTCCGGACGGTCGAGCGCGACGACCGCCGCCTTGCGTTGGCTCCCCGGAGGGCCGGCCATGGGTTATGCGGCGCGGAGCACCCGCGTCTCCTCTACGGAGCCGTCCACGGGAATCTCGCCGGCGACGTTGACCATCGCCGTGAAGGATTCCAGGCCGAGCACCGCGATGGCTTCAAGTAGCTGCTCGTCGCTCCAGCCGCTCTCCTTCGCCTCCTCGTGGAGATGGTGCGGAACCGCCCCCTGGGTGAGGAGGGCCTGCAGGTAGCGCAGCAGCGCGGCCTGCGACGGGTCGCTGGAATCCCACTCGCGCGCGAGGGCGACCTCGTCGATCCCGACGCCCGCCTGGCGCGCGGTCCGCGCGTGGATCGTGATGCCCGGCACCGAGCGGTAGTGCTCGGCGACGGCGAGCCCGATCCGCTCGAGCGTCGCGAGTGGCAGCGTCCCGTGGCGCAACTCGCCGCGGAAGCGCGTGTAGCCGCGCAGGGCGGCCGGCGATCCGGCGAGCACGCCGAGGAAGTTGGGCAGCTGCCCGGCCGATGACGAAGCGCCCTTGAGAACGGGAAGCGAGCCTTCGGGCGCCGTCAGTTCATCGTGGATTTGAAAGCGGCTGATCTGGGTCTTGGGCATGGCGACCTGCCAGGGGGATCCGGGGGAGGCGGAAGGCCACGCCGGACCCGGGATGACCTTCCTTACGCTATGTAAGTCTAGGCCGCTGAACAGAGGCCTACAACCGCGTATACGCACCCGGAGGCGATCCGGGTCTCTTTTCCGGTCCGAACGCAGACGCATGCGGCGTCCTCCCGGTCTGCACGGCGCTGCCGCGCCGAGCAGACCGGCAGGTTCGTTACACGTGGCTGGTCGCGATGGCGATGAAGATGAGCAGCAGCCCGAGCGCGAACGCCCACCCGGCGATCCGCTCCGGCCGCGGCCCGAGCCGCTCGTGCATGGTGCGCGGCGGGCGTTGGCGGGCGCGCGCCGGCGGCCCATAGAACTCGGCGGGGCGGCCGCCGATCTTCACGGTGCGCCGGCCCTCCTGGCCGCCGCGGACGATCCCGTCGGAGCCGCGGACCGCGCGCTCGGAGCCGCGGACCGCGCCCTGGGAGCCGCGCACGGACCCTTCGAAGCGCTCGGCGAGCGGCGCGAGATCCCTGTCATCGTCGAGCTCGACGTCCGGATCGAACGCCGGCGCCTCCGCGACGTGCTCCGGCGCGCGGTCGGCGAACGGCTCGTCGCCTGCCCACAGCTCGTCGTCTGCCTCGCGAGCGCGGAGTGCCGCGTCGCGGCTGGCGAACTCCTCCTCGGCGGGCTCGAGAGTCTCGAGCGGGAGCTCGTCGTCGCCGGTTTCGATGACGATCGTGCGGCGACCGTCGGCCGCGTCACCGCGTGGGAACTCCTCGAGCGGCGCTTCCGCGAAGGCGGCCTCCCGATGCGAGCGGCGCTCGAAGCGACGCCCCGGCATGCCGTCGAACAGCTCCTCCCCGACCCCCCAGTCAGCTACCTGGCGACGCCGCCGGCCGGATGGCCGCGGCTCTTCGTTGTTGTGGTCGTAGACGGCCCGCGCCCGGGCCTCGTGTTCAGGCATATCGTCCTCTTCGTGGCTTACGGGGTTAGCTGCCGGGCTCGCGCCGAAGAGCGGCGCTACGCCTTCCGGACAACCGGACGACGACTCGCCCCACCTGAGTGGGTCCCCCGCTTCCCGTCTGGTTCGGGAACTCAGCGGATACGTTCCCGACCCTAGCACCCGCTCCGGTGGCGACAGCGAGCAGGCTTGCAGGACCCTCGGACAGACCCTGCAATGTGCGCGGATTGCTACGAGGGCGGTAACTACTTGCCGGTTTGGCCGACGGCCTTCGCCACGTAGTTGGCGACGTCCTCGGCGTCCTGCCCGGTGTAGAGGCCGGCCGCCATCTGGCCGTTGCCCCGTGCGCGGCCGTTCTTCAGCGCGTCGAGCACGAGCGCCTTCGGCGGCCGCAGGTCGTCGAGGTTCGGGCCGATCTCGGCGACCGCGTTCGAGGCCTTGAGCGTGTGGCAGTTCGCGCAGCGCAGCCCGAACAGCTCGCGCCCATGCTGCTCGGACGCTGTGAGATTGCTCACGTTCGCCTCCGGGATGCTGTCGTTCTGCGACACGGCGGCGATCACCGCGGCGGGGACCCCGAAGCCGAGCACGAGCAGGAGGACGAGGAACAGCACGATCGCGAAGCGGCGCGCGCCGCGGCTCGTGGACATCAGCTGCTGGGCGGCGCCCGCCCGCCCGCCGCTCATGGCGACGAACAGCAGCCCGAGCCCGAGCAGCACCCACGCTAGGACGAAGATCGTGACCAGCATGCGGGGCGGAAATCTACCCGGTCGGGCCGCTCGAAACGCTGGTGCTTCATCGCCGCCGCCCTGACGCGAAGCTCTGAACCGCCGGCGCCACCCCGCGGAAGTCGCTTGCCGCCGCGGCTGCGGCCGCGGCCGCCGCGGCCCGCCGCTCGGCCAACGCGACGACGTCCGCGGCGTCGTCCTCGGGCGCCACGAGCGGCTCCAGGTCGCGCACGTAGACGTTGATCGCGCCCCCCGCCTGCGGCAGCCGCTCGAGCCGGCCGTGGGCCATGATCAGCGGCTCCGTCCGCACGATCAGCCGCCGCCGCTCGTACACCGGCGGCGGCACGATCAGGTTGATCGTCCCGAACTCGTCCTCGAGCAGGATGAAGACGATGCCCTTGGCGGTGCCCGGCCGCTGGCGGGCGACGACCAGGCCACCGATGTGCACCGGCGTCCCGTGCGTGAGCCGCCCGAGGTCCGCGCACGACACGGTGCCATCGGGCAGCGCGCCGCGCAGCAGCTTGAGCGGGTGCGGGCCGAGCGTGAGCCCGGTCGTGGCGTAGTCGGCGACCATGCCCTCCCAGCGATCGAGCGTGCGCAGCTCCGGCGCGGCGGGCACCTCGAGCGGCAGCGCCAGCTGCGTGCCCTCGCGCACGCGCTCGCCGGGCGCGGCGACGCCGAGCTGCCAGAGCGCCGTACGGCGCGAGCCGCCGAGCGCGTCGCACGCGCCCGCCCAGGCGAGCTTCTCGAGCGCCGGCCGGCCCGCCCCCGCGCGCGAGGCGAGGTCGGCGAGCGAGCGGAACGGCCCGCGCTCGCGGCGGGCGGCGACCAGCGCCTCGACCTCCTCGCGCCGCACACCGAGCACGTAGCCGAGACCGATCCGGACGCAGCCGATGGATGGGGGCGCCGCGGCCTCCGGAGAGGACGCGGGCACAGACGGCGCCGGATGCGCGGCGGCGGGCGGAGATGGCGCCGCGGGCGGGGCGACCCACTCGACCGTGCACTCGGCCTCGCTGGCGTTGACGTCGGGTGGAGCCATCTCGATCCCGCGGCGCTGGGCCTCGTGGGCGAGGGTGTCGGGCGCGTAGAAGCCCATCGGCTGCTCGTTGAGCAGCGCGCACAGGAACTCCGGGCCGTAGTGCACGCGCAGCCAGGTGGACTGGTAGGCGAGCAGGCCGAAGGCGGCGCCGTGGGCCTTCGGGAAGCCGAAGCCGGAGAAGCCGACGATCATCGTGTAGACGCGTTCGGCGGTCTCCTCGTCAACGCCGTGGGTGGCAGCCGCGCCGTCGAGGAAGCGGCGGTGGTAGGCCTCGATCGCCGCCGCCGAGCGCTTGCGGCTCATCGCCCGCCGCAGCCCCTCGGCCTCGCCCGGCGAGAAGCCGGCGAACGCCATCGCCACCTCGATCACCTGGTCCTGGAAGATGATCGTGCCGAGCGTGTCGCGCAGCACCGGTTCGAGCGACGGGTGGTCGTACGGCACCTCGTAGTCGGGATCGACCTGCATCCGCTGGCGGCGCTCGATGTACGGGTTGACGGCGCCGCCGAGAATCGGCCCCGGGCGCACGATCGCGACCTGGATCGTGAGGTCGTCCAGGGTCTCGGGCCGCGTGCGGTACAGCGACTGCATCTGCGCGCGCGACTCGATCTGGAAGACCCCCATCGTGTCGGCCTCCTGGATCGCCGCGTAGGTCTCCTTGTCGTCGAACGGGATCCGCGACAGGTCGATCCGCTCGGTGCGCGTGCGCTCGATGTAGTCCACGCAGCGCTCGACCGCCGACAGCATTCCGAGGCCGAGCAGGTCGATCTTCAGGAAGCCCGCGTCGGCGCACGAGTCCTTGTCCCACTGGCACAGCTGGCGGCCCTCCATCGCCGCCGGCAGGACCGGGCAGCAGTCGATCAGCGGCCGCGTCGAGACGATCATCCCGCCGGAGTGCTGGGAGAGGTGCCGCGGCAGCCCGTACGCCTCGTCGCACAGCCGTGCCAACCAGGCCCACCGACCGGGCAGCGCGCGGTAGCGGGCCTCGTCGGCGATCCGCTCGGAGATGTTCACGTCCCCCGGATGGCGGCCGTTGACCATCGCCAGCCACTCCTCGGTGGACATCGCGAACGGCGCGCGGTTGTCGGGGTCGTTGAGCGGCGGCTGCGGGCCGCCCGCCTCCAGGCCCAGCGCCGACTCCACGTCGGCCGACACGCCGCGCACCGCGAACGGCTCGGACCCGCGCGCCACCCGCTCGAGCTCCCCGGGCGGCAGGCCGAGCACCTTGCCGAGCTCGCGGATCGCGCCGCGCGAGCGGAACGTCGGGAACGCGGCGACCAGCGCCGACCGCTCGCGCCCGTAGCGCTCGTGCACGCGCGGGATCAGGACCTCGCGGATGTCGCGCGGGAAGTCGAGGTCGATGTCCGGCAGCGCGGTGAGCTCCTCGTTGAGGAAGCGGCCGAGGAACAGCTCGTTGGTCACCGGGTCGATGTGCGAAAGGCCGGTGAGGTAGCAGACGATCGAGGACACCGACGACCCGCGGCCGCGCCCCGGCGGCAGCAGCGCCCGCACCGACGACGGCCCGCGCACCTGCACCGCCACCTCGCGCGCGAGCTCGAGCAGGTCGCGGTGCAGGAGGAAGAAGCCGGCGAGGCCGAGCTGGTCGATCACCCGCAGCTCCTGCTCGAGCCGGGCCCGCGCCGCCTCGACGTATGGAGAGCCGGCCGGGTAGCGCTCCTCCAGCCGCACCCAGCACAGCTCGGCGAGCTTGCCGAGCGCCGCCTCGTCCTCGGACCCCGGGTAGCGATACCCGAGGTCGCAGCGCAGGTCGAACTTCAGGCGCGCGGCGAGCCGCTCGGTCTCCGCCACCGCATCCTGATGCTCCGGGAAGCGCGCGGCCATCGCCTCCGGCGGGGCGAGCACGTGCGAGAAGTTGCCGCGGCGCAGCGGCTCCGACGCGTCGAGCGATGTGTGATTGCGCAGGGCGACGAACGCGTCCTGCAGCGGGGCGCGCTCGCGCGCGTGCGCGTGGACGTTGCCGGTGGCGACCGTCGGCACGCCGATCCGCGCCGCGAGCTCGGCCAGCGCGCGGTTGCGCGCGCGATCGTCGCGCAGGAAGGGACGCTGCAGCTCGACGCGCAGCCGGTCGGGCCCGAAGGCGGCCAGCAGCTCGCGCAGCCCCGCCTCGTCGTGCACGCCGTTGAGCGCGCAGCCGCTCAGACAGACGAGCCCGGCGGCGTGCTCGCCCACCTCCGCGAGCGGGATCTGCGGTGGCACGTCGACCCGCCGCATGCGCGTGCCGACCAGCGACTGGTGGCGGCCCCGACCCGCCTGGCGAGCCGCCCGGGCCTCCGCGCTCTCGTCGACCGCCCCGCGCGTGTGCGCGTGCGCCCGCGTGAGTAGATGGCAGAGGTTGCGCCAGCCCTGCTCGCTCTCCACCAGCAGCGTGATGTGGCGCCCGTCATCGAGGCTCAGCTCGGTGCCGTGGATCGCCCGCAGGCCGAGCGGCGCGGCGGCCTGCGCGAACTCCATCGAGCCCGAGATGCCGTTGTGGTCGGTGAGCGCCATCGCCGCGTAGCCGTACTCGGCCGCGGCGCCGGCTAACTCGTCCGGCAGCGAGGCCCCGTCGAGATACGAGAAGGCCGAGTGGGCGTGGAGCTCGACGTACATAGCGAACACATGTTCGCATGACGATCGGATGGAACGCGGTCGGGCCGCCGGTTGGCGGGCCCGGCGACCCGCCGCGAGTTGGGAACGGGGCGCAGGGGTTCCGGCGCAACACGGCGGGAGGTGGTCCTCGTTCCTCCCGCCGCGCGAGCCGGTGTCAGTGTGGTGGCCCGCGGGCTGTCGGCAGGGCCGGACGGCCGGCCGCGGCGGTGCCGGTGAGTTCCGCCGCGGCCGGGTGGTGGCCGCCCGGGACGGCTAGCTCCCCTGGGGTAATCCGCGTAGCAACGGGGAGGGGTGTTGCGGCGCGGACAGGGGTAACGCGGACGGGAGCCTTCCCGACCGCGGCCGTCTGCAGTGCGGGTCCAGGGGTCGGAGCCCACACGGGATCGACCGGCCTGCGCGTCCGAGCGTCAGCGCTCGGAGTGATCCCCGCCAACATGATGGCCGCGGCGGGGATCACCAGGGGGCGCAGGGCGGTCATGACGATGAGTGTCGGGTGCCTCCCTGAGGAAATGCTGGGAACCGGCCGAGAGCCTGGTGAAGACGTCAGCCGGTGAGCGCCTGGACAGCGGCCGTGAAGGCCTCCGTGTGGCGGTCAACGTCCTCGTCGGTCGTCTGCGGGCTCATCAGCGCCATGTTGTGGAACGGCGTGATGAGCACGCCGCGGTTGGCGAGGTAGGCGTGCAGGTAGTCGTCGAGCTCGGTGTCGGCGGCGGCCGCAGATTCGGAGCCGGTGCGGGGCGGCGGGTCGGCGTAGCGGTACTCGGCGCGGGCGCCGAGCTGCGAGACCGTCCACTTCAGCCCGGCGGCGCCGAGGGCGCCGTTGACGCCCTCGACGAACCGCGTGGCGCAGTCGATCATGCCGTCGAACGCCTCCTCGGTGAGGACGTACTCGAGCGTCGCCCGGGC
Organism: uncultured Solirubrobacteraceae bacterium; assembly: GCA_963803335.1. Taxonomy (GTDB): domain Bacteria; phylum Actinomycetota; class Thermoleophilia; order Solirubrobacterales; family Solirubrobacteraceae; genus DASSUW01. The sequence goes on from CAWDME010000006.1 coordinate 26,463, forward strand.
GGCTGCCAGCGACAGGGCGTTGCCGGCCAGCGTGCCGCCGACGCCGCCGACGTCCTCGATGTCGGCCTCCTTGTCGGCGTAGATCGCGTCCGCCAGATCCTGCGACATGCCGTAGGCGCCGATCGGGATCCCGCCGGCGATCGACTTGCCGATCGTGACGATGTCCGGCTCCAGCCCCCAGGCACGGGTGGCGCCCCCCGGGCCGGCGCTGAACGTGTGCGTCTCGTCGTCGATCAGCAGCGTGCCGTGCTCGCGCGTGAGCCGCCGCACCTCCGCCAGATAGCCGTCTTCCGGGAGCACGATGCCGATGTTGGTCAGCGCCGGCTCCATCAGCACGACCGCGACGTCCTCGTGCGCGAGCTCGCGCTCGAGCGCCTCGGCGTCGTTGAACTCGACCACCCGCGTCGTCTCCGCGAGATCGACCGGCGCGCCGACGTTCCCCGCCCGCGCGACGGCCCGCCCGTCCGGGCCGATCACCGCGAACGACTCGTCGACGCTGCCGTGGTAGCAGTATGCGAAGACGAGGATCTTCGGGCGCTTCGTGACCTGGCGGGCGAGGCGGATCGCCCACCGATTGGCGTCGGTGGCGGTGAGCGTGAACGACCACACCGGCGGGCCGAAGCGGCGCGCGAGGTCGGCGCCGACCCAGGCGGCGTCGAACGTCGGCATCATCGCCGAGATTCCGCCTTCCTCCTGCACGCGGCGCACGATCGCCTCAACCGTCGGCTCCGGCGAGTGGCCCGCCATCGCGCCGGTGTCGCCGAGTGCAAAGTCGATGTACTCCACATCGTCGATATCGGTTACGCGCGCAGCGCGCGCGTTTTTCAGATACAGCGGGAAGCCGCCCGCGGCCATGTTCATCCAGGTCATCGGCACCCCGCCGAGCAGGTGCGGTTGGGCATCGGCGTAGGCGGCAGCGGAGCGCGGGTGCGACGCGGCGTAGGCGGCGCGCTCGTCGGCGAGGAGGCGCTGCAGGCGGGAGCGATCGATCTGGGTCACGCGCGGGACCCTACGTCCAAGAAGGTGAGCACGGCATGGACCCGGCGGTTCTCGGCATGCGACGTCGGCAGATCGAGCTTGCGGAAGATCGTGTGCACGTGCGTCTCGACGGTCTTCGGCGACAACCACAGCGCCTCGGCGATCCCGCGGTCGGTCCGCCCCTCGGCGACGAGCGCGAGCACCTCACGCTCGCGCGGCGTGAGCTGGGCGAGCGGGTCTGCCGGACGCGGCGCGTGCAGCAGCTCGTCCACCAGGCCCGGGTCGACCACGGTCTCCCCCGCGCGCACCCGGCGCAGCGCGTCAACGAGCGCATCGACGTCGGTGATCCGGTCCTTGAGTAGGTAGCCGACGCCGGCCGCGCCCTCGTCGATGAGTGTGCGCGCGTAGGCGACGTCGATGTGCTGGGAGAGCACGAGCACGCCCACGCTCGGATGGGCGGCGCGGATGCGCTGCGCCGCCTCGAGGCCCTCGTTGGTGAACGTCGGCGGCATGCGGATGTCGACGACGACGGCGTCGGGGGGATCGTCGGCGACGGCTGTGAGCAGCGCCTCCGCGTCGCCGACCTGCGCCACGATCTCCACGTCCTGCTCCACCAGCAGCCGGGCCAGGCCCTGGCGGATCACGGCGGCGTCGTCGGCGAGGATCACGCGCACGGGAACTCCGCCCGCAGGGTTGTCCCGGCCGCCGCCGGGCTGCTCACCTCGAGGTGGCCGTCGAGCGCTTCGACGCGGTCGCGCAGACCGCTCAGGCCGCTGCCGTTGGAAGCATTGGCGCCGCCGATGCCGTCGTCGGCGACCTCGAGCCGCACCCATCCGTCCGCCCGCGAGACGGAGATCGTCACGTTCGAGGCCTGCGCGTGCTTGGCGACGTTGGCGAGCGCCTCGGAGGCGACGAAGTAGGCGGCCGCCTCGACCGGCGGCGCGAGCCGCTCCTCGGTCGCCTTGATCGTCACCGGCACGGTTGCGCGCCGGGCCAGTGACTGCAGCGCCGCGGCCAGCCCCTCGTCGGTGAGCACGGCGGGATGGATCCCGCGCGCGAGCGCGCGCAGCTCGTCGAGGCCGGTCATGAGCTCGGTGTCCGCCTCGGTCAGCAGCTCCTGCACCTCGTCGTCGTCCTGGCCGACGCGCGAGCGGGCGAGCCGCAGCGCCAGCCGGATCCCGAGGAGGCGCTGCTGCGCGCCGTCGTGCAGGTCGCGCTCCAGGCGTCGACGCTCGGCGTCGCCGGCGGCGACGATCCGCGCGCGCGACGCGCGGACCTCGGCCAGCTGGGCTTTCAGCTGCGCCTGCAGCCGCGAGTTCTCGACCGCGAGCCGCGCCGCCGCCCCGACCGCCTCCAGCAGCTCGCGATCCTCGTACAGGAACGGGTCGTGCTCGAGCGCGGCGAAGCGCTCGCCGCCGTACTCCAGAACGGTCGTCACCGGGCCGAGCTCGGTGGGATGGCCGTCGAGGTCGACGTAGTGGTCGTCGACCCAGAACACGAGCCGTAGCGTCGGGTCGTTCAGCGCCCGGGCCAGCGCGTCACGCACGCGCTCCGGGGGCGGCAACTCTGCGAGCTCGACCATCAGGCTCGTCATCGCGCCGCGCCTGAGCCGGGCGCCGAGCAGCCCGATCAGGAACGCGACCGGGATGAACCCGAACGACACCCACGCGACATACAGCAGCCACGCGGGGGCGGTCCCGACCGCGTCGACCCAGACGTGGATCACGGTCGCGGCGCCCCCGACGATCGACGCCCAGGCGACCGGCCCGAGCACGGCCCGCGCGGGCGCGGTGGCTGTCCGCCAGCGACGCACGAAGATCCCGACGACGAGCAGGCCGATGACGATCGCGACCACTGCCTGCGCGAGCGAGATGGCGTCGGAGATCGACGGCTGGTCCGTGATCAGCAGCAGGTTGCGTCCGCACTGCGTACAGCCATGGGCGATGGGATCCGTGAACATGGCCCCCAGCACGTCGCCGCCCAGGGCCGTCGCATAGCCGGCGATCACGAGCGTCCGCTCGAGCGGGCCGGGCAGGCGACCGATCGGGAACGCGAGGATCGCGTGCAGCCCGATGGCGAACGCGAGATCCCCCAGCACGTACGACACCGTCCCGGGCACCGCCGCGCTCCACCACGGCTCCTGCCAGAACCAGGCGATCCCGACCGCCGCCATCAGCAGGCCGATCCGCAGCTCGGGACGCCGCGCCCACGCCACGAGCCCGGCGCCGATCCAGGCGACGCCGACCGCGACGTGCAACACGATCTCGATCGTCGAGATCGGGTAGGGCCATAACACCGAGTCGAGGACGTCGGCGACGGCGAGGATCGTTCCGGCGGTCGCGGTGACGATCCAGCCGCGGCTCATGGCAGGAGCGCGGCGACCGCCTCGGCGGTCAGGTCGTCCTTGGGGATGAAGCCGCGTGCGCGTGAGCGGTCGAGCCGCGTTTGCAGGTCGTCGAGCTCGTGGCTGGAGGTGAGCACAACCGCGGCGGCGATCTGCTCGGCGGTCGTGAAGCCGTCGCCGTCGGGGAGCATGACGTCGAGCAGGACGACATCGGGCTTCAGCGCGTGGGCTTGTTCGATCGCCTGCTGCGCGGTCGCCGCCTCGCCGATCACGTCCAGCCCACCGGCCTTCAGCAGCCGCTTGGCGAAGCCGCGGAAGCTCGCGTGGTCGTCGACGATCAGGACCCGGTAGCTCACGTGGAGATCCTCCCACCATGGCGCTAGGGGTTTTCATGGATCTTCGCTGGATCTGGGTGATTCCATCGATGCGCGTGCGGGCCGGCGGCCATAGCTTCGGCGCACTCCCCGATCACCCCTCAAAGGAGTGCTCCCCATGCGGATCTCCCGCCTCTCCGCGCTCGCCGTGCTGGCGACGCTCGCCCTCGCCCCCGTGGCGAACGCCATGCCCCAGGACCTGCGGTCGCCCGACACCCGTGACGCGGCGAACGCGCCGCACCACGCGCAGATGCAGGATCTCGCCCACCTGCGTGCCGGTGGCACGACGTCGAAGAAGGACCACGCCGCGCTCGCGCAGGAGAAGTACTACTCGTCGTACGGCAAGGCGCGCCCGCTGCACCGCACCGTGGCGACCGCGGACGACAGCTCCCCGTGGTCCGCAGCGGCCGTCGGCTTCGGGCTGATCATCGTCGTCGCCGCTGCCGTCGCCGTCGCCGTCCGCACGCGCCGTCGCTCGGTGCGCGTCGCGGTCTGAAGCTCTCGCGGGGCGGCCTCTGTGGCCGCCCCGCTATCGCTGCATGAACCAGCGGCCGCGGACGAGGTCGCGGAACGCGATGAGATTGCGTCCGTCGGCGGTCACCACCTCCCAGTAGCGGCGGCGCAGCGGGTTGTCGGTCCACCAGCGGTCCTCGATCAGCCACGACTCGCGCACCGCTTCGATCGCGTGGCCGTCGATGTGGTCTGGGCGGCCGTCTGCCGCCTTGACCGCTGCGGGCTGCGGTTCGGAGAGGCGCTTCACGGGTCCCAGGGGGTGAGCGCGAGCCGGCGCTCGGGCACACGTGAGTCGGGATCGACCGCGAGGATGCGCAGCGCCGCATCCGGCCCCGCGGCGGCGCGCGCCTGGCGGACCGCCTCGCGCAGGCGTGCGGCTCTTACGACCGCCGCCTCGGAGATCAACGAGCGCTGGTCGCCCGCCGGTGGGCCGAAGCCCTCGGCTCGCAGCCTGAGGGCGTCGGCGGGAGCGGGGAGCTCGGTCAGGCGCGGCGTGAGCACGAGCCGCATGCGCTTCGGGTCGGTGAGCGCCTCGCGGAACGTGACGCGGATCCGCCACGTCCCCCCTTCCACGAGCTTGGCGGAGAGCACGGCGGCGCGGATCGAGCGGCCGCGCCGCTCGCGACAGGCGAGCAGGCGGTCGATCAGCAGGCCGAGCGCGCGCTCGAGCTGCGGGCCGGATGCCGACTCCGGCAGCTCCAGCCGTTCCTCGAGCTGCTCCGACGGCCGGCGCGGCTTGAGCGGGCTGTCCTGGCCTTTCGCGAGCTCGCGCGCCAGCGGACCGGCAGTGCCGAAGCGGTCGGCCAGCGCGTGCGTGGGGAGCTTCGCGAGCTCGCCGAGCGTGTGGATGCCGAAGCGCTCGAGCAGGTCGGGCAACGGCGCGGTCTGCGGGCGCGTCTTGAGGAGGTCGACCGGCAGCGGGGCCAGGTAGGCGGAGAGCGGCCCGGGCGGGGTGATCTCGGCTCTGCGGGCGCGGGCCTTGGAGGCGGCCGCGAGGGCGGCGAAGCGCGACGGTGCCGCTCCCAGGCGCGCCGGGGTCTTCAGCGCGCGCCGCGCCGCCGCGATCACCCCCTCCGTCGTGCCGCCGTAGAGGTTCTCGAGACCGTGCGCGTCGAACCAGGCGAGGCCGGGGCGGCCGGGCTCGACCGCCGCGCCGATGCTCTCGAGCGCGGTCAGCAGGCGCTCCCACTCGTCCGCGACGCCGGCCGGATCCGGGGCCACGAGCCTGAGGGTGGGACAACGCGCGAGCGCCTCCCCCAGCCGCAGCCCGGCCTTCACGCCGTAGGTCTCGGCCTGCGCGGAGACCTCGCCGATGAACTGCTCGCGGCCCGGCTCGGGCGCGAGCGCGACCGGCCCTTCTGCGAGGGTCTGCCTTCCGCCCGCGGCGACGGCGAGCTCGAAGCGCGGGATGAGGACGCAGACGATCAAGACGAACACATGTTCGCACCTGGGGTCGCGCGCCGCAATCCCCCTATGGTCAGATCTCCGGAACTTCCGTGCGTAAGGGGGCGAAGTCGGGGTACCGGGCGCCTAGACGTAGAAAGGGCTCCCGGGTGACCCCGGAAGCCCTTCCCGTAGCAGACCTGTAAGCCGGATTCTGTCTTGAGCAGCCATCCATCTGAGCGGCCGACCTGGACCTTGGCGGGCAGCCTGCAAACGGTCCTGCTTGGCCTTGCACCGGGTGGGGTTTGCCTGGCCGCCGCGTCACCGCGGCGCCGGTGCGCTCTTACCGCACCATTTCAACCTTGCCGGCCCCTTGCGGGACTTAGGCGGTGTGTTTTCTGTGGCACTTTCCCGCGGGTTTCCCCGGGTCGGCGTTACCGACCACCGTGCCCTGTGGTGTCCGGACTTTCCTCGAAGGCGATAGCACCTCCGCGCACTGCTCGGTCTGCGGAGTGGAACGGTAGCGTGGGTAAAGGTATTGTGATCAGACCAGAGGGTTCGTCCGCACAGGGCGAAACACTGAAGTCATGTATGACGTGATCTACATCGATGCGCAAGGCTCCGAGACGGCGCTCGCGCAGCAGGTCGACGATCGGGAAGAGGCGACGGACGTCGCCCGCCAGGCCGCTGCCGAGCGTGGCGCCGGCCGGATGATGCTTCCCGGGTCGACGAAGCTGCCGAACTGCGTCTGTGTCGTGCGCGTCGACGCGGAAGCCGCCTAGGCTCCGCCGCGCGTTTGCGCGTTGCCGCCCGGCGTCTGTTCGGGCGGACGGGGTCGTGATCGCGTCGTGAGATAGCGTCCCCGCCCATGCGCATGGGAGTCATTGGTGGCGGCTTGATGGGCTCGGGGATCGCCGAGGTGTGCGCCCGCTCGGGCGTGGACGTGACCGTGGTCGAGATCGACGAGGCGCGGTGCTCCGCGTCGCGGGACGCGATCTCGCGGTCTTTGGATCGCGGCGTGCGCGGCGGTCACGTCTCTTCGGAAGATCGCGCCACGGCTCTGGAGCATTTGGCGTTCTCGTCGTCGCTGGAGGACGTGGCGGGCGCCGACGCGGCGATCGAGGCGATCATCGAGGACGAGGGGCTCAAGCGGGACATGTTCCGCAGGCTCGACGAGCTGCTGCCCGACGCGGCGTTCCTCGCCTCGAACACCTCGTCCGTGCCGATCATGAAGCTCGGCGCCGAGACCTCCCAGCCCCACAAGGTCATCGGCCTGCACTTCTTCAACCCGGTGCCGGTGCTGCCGCTGGTCGAGATCGTGCACTCGATCATGACCGCGGACGAGACCGCTTCACGCGCCCGCGACTTCGCCGAGAACACGCTGGGCAAGGAGTGCATCGACTCCCAGGACCGCGCCGGCTTCGTCGTCAACGCGCTGCTGATCCCGTACTTGCTGTCGTCGATCCGCATGTACGAGTCGGGCTTCGCCTCGCGCGAGGACATCGACCGCGGGATGGTGCTCGGGTGTGCGCACCCGATGGGTCCTTTGCGGCTCTCGGATCTTATCGGGCTCGACACGCTGCTGGCCGTGAGCGAGTCGCTCTACGAGGAGTTCCGCGATCCGGCGTCGGTGGCGCCGGCGTTGTTGAACCGGATGGTCGAGGCGGGGTTGCTGGGCCGGAAGTCCGGGCGCGGGTTCTACGAGTACTCGCGCTCGTAACGCGCGCGCTCTCCGCTGGCGAACTGCGCATTGACGGCGGGTTCGGGCGGGGTGGCTAACGAACCTTCAGCAGGAGTGAACAAACGTGAGCCACCCCCGTCGGGGCCGCCCTCAATGCCGCAGTTCGAGCCTCAACTGAGGATCGACGAGTGCCGCGCGACGACCTGCCACTCGCCGTCGATCCGGCTCCACACGTCGGTCAGCCGGAACGCGTTGGACAGGCTCGTGTGGTGGTAGCTCGCGACCTGCGAGTAGCGCGAGTGGCAGATCGCGGTGTCGCCGAAGATGTCGATGTCCATCGACTCGTACGCGAACGACACGATCGTGTAGCCCTCACGCGCCGCGCCCATCCACTGCTCCCGCGTCATCGGCTCGGGGTTGAGGTGGATCGCGGTGAAGCGGAAGCCGTCGGCGACGATCTCCTCGAGCCGGTCCATGTTGCGCTCCCGAACCCCGGCCATCCACTCGTGCTGGAGCTCGGCGATGCGCGTGCGGTCGTCGTCGGCGCTCATGTGCCGCGGCAGGCTACCGGCCCGCGGCAGGGCGCGCCGCGGCGTCAGGTCAGCGAGGACTCGCAGGACCGGCAGCTACCCCCGCCCGACTCGCGCGGCAGCAGCTCGCCGCCGCACACCGGGCAGCCGGCGGGCAGATCGGCGCCCAGGACCTCCCAGGCGCGGCAGACGACGTCCTCGAGCGTCGGCCCCGAGTCTGTCTCGGGGCGCCGCGGGCGCCACTTCGGATCGGTCTCCCGGATCACGGGACTTCGCGTGAGCACTGTGCTCATGGCTACGCCACCTTTCTCAATACCCCGACCACGCGCCCGAGCACCTGCACCTCGCGCGAGCGGATCGGCTCCATGGTGTCGTTCTCGGGCTGCAGCCGCACGTGGTCGGCTTCCTTGAAGAAGCGCTTCACCGTCGCGTCCTCGCCGAGCAGCGCCACGACGATGTCGCCGTCGGTCGCGGTGTCCTGCGCGTGCACGACCACCAGGTCACCCGCGAAGATGCCGGCGTTGATCATGGAGTCGCCGCGGACGGTCAGGACATACTCGCCCTCGTCCCCACCGACACGAGGATCGACCTGCACGGTGTCCTCGATGTTCTCGTCGGCCAGGATCGGCTGGCCGGCGGCTACGTTGCCGACCAGCGGCAGCCCGCCGGATCCACCGACCACCGACTTCACGGCGTCGGCCGCTCGGTCGAGCAGCTCGATCGCGCGCGGCTTCGTGGGGTCGCGCCGCAGCAGCCCGATCTTCTCCAGGTTGGCGAGATGCGCGTGCACCGTCGACGGCGAGCCAAGCCCGACCGCCTTGCCGATGTCCCGCACCGTCGGCGGATAGCCGTATTTCGCCGAGTACTTCTTGATGAAGTCGAAGATCTCTTGCTGGCGCTTCGTCAGGTCCTTCCCGATGTCCATTACGGGCCTCTGCTCCTCGTGTCGTGGCTGGGAAGCGAACATCTGTTCGACACAGTAGCGGGGGGTCAGGACGGACGCAAACGGGAACGGGCGGCGGGGCTATACTGCGGCCGCACCCGCGCCGATGGCGGAATTGGTAGACGCGCCAGGTTGAGGGCCTGGTCCGGGATAACCGGGTGGAGGTTCGAGTCCTCTTCGGCGCATCGAGCGAAGGCCCCGCATGTCGGGGCTTTTGTCGTTCTTGGGCTTGTGCGCTCAGACAGGGGCGAGTTGTCCGTGACAACGCCTCTGACAACTGGGGAACAGATCGCGTTCCCCAGTTCCCGAACGTTGCCCATGCGGAGGACGCCATGAGCGTGCACTACGAAGCCAGCCGCGACCGTTACGTCGTGCGCTGGCGCGAGGACGGCCTGCAGAAGAGCCGCCAGTTCGACAGTCGCGAGGATGCCGAGGAGTTCGACGACGCGCGGCGGCGCGGCGAGGCGCTGCCGGAGCTCCGGCCGGCACGCGGCGGCGTCAAGGTGCGCGGCGACGGCATCTACGCGTACGAGACCAAGGCGGGAACGCGCTACCGGTTCGTGTTCTGGCAGTCGGACGGCTCGCAGTCGAACCGCCGCGGCTTCACCAGTCGCCGGGCGGCAGCGAGGGCTCGACGCCGACTCATCGAGTCGATCGAGCGGGGCGAGGTCAAGGTCGCGCGTGAAACGTTCGGGACGTTCTGGACCCGGTTCCTGGACGAGCGGCGCGCCTATCTGACGAAGGGGTCGACCGCCGACCTGGAATCGCACGGGCGAAAGCGGCTGCTCCCAGCCTTCGGCGGGACGCCGATCGCCCGAGTCGACGAGGCGGCGGTGCGGCGGTGGATGGCCGAGATGGTCAAGTCCGTCGAAGCCGGCGAGGTGTCGCCGAAGACGATCAACAACGCGCGGACGTGCCTGTCCGTCGCTCTCAATGAGGCGTGCCGCCGCGGGCTCGTGCCCCGGAATCCGTGCGCGCACGTCCCCGCTCTGCCGGTCGAGCGGACGGAGCTCGACTACCTCCGGCTCGACGAGATCCCGCAGTACCTCGAAGCCTGCGCGCCGTACTACATCCTGCTGGCCCGTTTCCTGATCGGCACCGGCGCGCGGATCTCCGAGGCGCTGGGTCTGCGATTCGACGACGTCGAGCTTGAGCAGTGCGTCGTGAGGATCCATCGACAGCGCGATCGCGACGGTGACGCGCTCAAGCCGACCAAGGGCAAGCGGTTCCGAGCCGTCCAGATCGGACCCGCGCTCGCGGCAGCACTACGCGACGAGCGCGACCGCCGAGACGCCGCGGGTTACGACTGGCTGTTCCTGTGCCCCATCCCGGTCCGTGGCCAGTACTCAGGACGGGTGGTCGCGGGACCGCCGAGCCGGAAGACCGTGCACGACTGGCACGAGGCGGCGCTCGTCGACGCCGGCCTGCGCGACATGCCGCTGCACGCGCTCCGACACACTGCCGCGGCGGCGTGGCTGGCGACCGGCCACCCGCTGATCTTCGTGCAGCGCCAGCTCGGCCACCGCTCGATCACGACAACCGAGGAGCACTATGGCCACCTCGAGCTGTCGTTCATGCGAGAGGCCGTCGCCGAGACCGAAGCGCGTATCGCCGCAGGTCCGAGTGGCTGACCCGACTCAAGCGTCAGCCGCCGACAGTAACCCAAGCTGTTCGCCGGCGGCCGACGGACAGCGCCGCTGCTGGCGTGATCGCCGCGGCTGCGGCCCGTGTTCGGCGGGCCTCGCTGCGACCGCTGGCACGAGACGGCTCGCGTCGAGCCAGGCCTCGACCTCGTCCGGGCGGAACCGAACCGGCCCGCCATCGCCGCCGAGTCGAACGCACGGGATACGTCCGGACTTCGCAGCGTCGTAGAGCCACGACCGCGAGACGCCGAGCATCTTCACGACGTCACACGGCCTCAACAGCGTGACGTCTGTCCGGTACCTCTCGTCCATGGCTTCCAAGCCGCCCAGTGCGGCCCTTGGTCCAAGCGATCTCAGCTCATGCGCCAGGCGGGAGGCGCCGGATGTACGACTCGAGCGCTTGCGCTTGGTCCGTGATGACGCGAAGAGCCTGGAGTGCTTCGACCGTGGGCTCGCGTCGACGGCCAGCGCGGGCAACCTCCGCGCGCACGAGGTCACCGAGCCGGATGCTTGCCGGAGTCGGTCCACAGAGTGCGCGGAACTCGGCCCAGGTTTCGTCGTCGACCGCTACGCGTGCGACGCGAGCGCCGGGAGCCGTCCACGCCGCCGTCCCCGACGGCCGAGGGGCGCCGTCAGTCGATGGTCGCGGCTTCGCCGGGCGACGCTTGCGGCGGCGTGCCATACATGTAGCGTGCCTGTAAACGCAGCCTGATGCAAGTGCGTGCCCGATGGTCCGCGGTACACCTCAGGTCTTGAGCCGCTGGCTAGGTAAAGGGGAAACGCCCGCAGTGCTGTCAGCGGGTAGCGCTAGCGTCGGCCCGACCATGCACGACATGCTGTTCATGAGTGGTGATCTAAGAGCGACGCTCGAACATCACGGCCAGGGTTTACGCGGAGAGGTCGGTGCCACGCCCGAGGAGCATGTGCTGCAGGCCGACGATAAGGAGTGGGCGCCTGCGCTCGCGGAGCGCTACAGCGTTACGACGCCGGAACTGCAGCCAGGCCAGGCATGGATGGACACGCCCAACGACATCAAGGTTGACGTCTCCTGGGACACCATCCGGCGGGCCGTCATCGATCCCAGCGAGCCGGCGTACGTACCCGGGTACCGCACCGTCGCCCACATCCCATTCTCGGGTGACAAGAGCGTGTTCTCGCTCAAGCCGAGAAGCTTCAACTTCAACCCGCCGCGAGCCGATGTCGCCAACGGCGAACTGCGGCTGGTCATCGAGTACCCGAGCGATGCGCCAGTGAACATCAAGGCCCAGACGGACGAACTCGTGAATCAGATCAACACCTGGCTCGGATACGCCCGCAACGACATCGAGCAGTACAACGCCGGGCTGCTGGGGGCGGCGCGCGCGGCCGTCGCCGACCGCCGGCAACGCTTGGCGAGGTCGGTGTAGCGCGAGCACCTTGCGAAACTGGCCTTGGGCTTCGAGCATGCCGGCGGCGGTCCAGCGCAGGCACATGTCGCCGTTCTGCCAGTGCTTGACGTTGCGGGCGACGCGCCGGACGGTGTCGAGCATCGACTCGCACGGGTTCGTCGAGCCGAGTGTGCGCTGGAGGCGGTCGCGCACGCCGAGGCGTGTGACGGTCAGGGTGTCTTCCATGCCCTCGCGCAGGGACGCGGCCGCGCCCGGGTGACTGCGGGCGAGCTCGTCGGCGAGCGCGCGCAGCTGGTCGAGCGCCCGGTCGTAATCGTCAAGGACCCAGGCGGCTCGGATCCGTCGGTGCACGAGCGGCTGGTCCAATCGGGCAGGAGTCCGAGCACATTGCGCTCCATGAACGCACGAGCGCTGCACCGTCGTGTGGACGCCGAACACCTCCGCACCCTTCCTGGGGTCCATCGCGCCGTCAGCCAGCACGCGCTACACGACGTACAGGGCGCTCGACGAGGTCTCGTGAGCACGTCTCGCGCCGGTGCGTTCTCGGTCCAGCCGCCCCACAGTCAGCGGTCCTTGCCGCCCTGGAGCATCGATCCTCGCCGACGACGCAGCAGCGGCTCTTCGAGCTCATCCCATCGAGTCATCAGCGCCTGCAAGCGGCTGGAATCGAGCGGAGTCGAACATATGCCGGCCATAGCTCGAGCAGGTGCTCGCGCGTGCGCGAGACGCACTCGCGCGACACCGCGGCCTTGCTCGTCGAGCGCGAGACTGTCGATCTCCTCGCCGTCCGGCTCACCGTCCTGGCGTAGCGGAGAGTCAAGTTCCCGGCGAGCATCCTCTCGAGCATCACATCTCTGATCGGTCACCGCTTGGCGAAGTGCGCATATCCAAGCTTGCAGTGGTCATGTTCGGTCCGCGACCGCGGCGCTGACCGACCGCCCCCGATCATCGAAAAGGCCCGCGAAGCCCTGGCCGCACATGAGCGCTTCGTCCGGTCGAGCGACGCCGCCAACGAGACCGAACTGCGCGCCGTTATGAGCTGGCCGGGAGACGAGCGGCGCCAGGCTGACCTCAACGTCTTCTTCATCTCCGTACCCACGAAATAGCCCTGCGCGCCACGGGACGACCGGGCCACTACGTCCCGGCATGGCTGACCTCGTCGGTACCGACCCCGATGAGTTTGACGACGGTCCCCTCACACGGACGCCGCAAAGGGACTGAGACTTCGCCGGCGCCCGCGAACTCAGAGACTGGGTCCAGGGATTGAGGATCGACGCGACGTCCAGCGCTCAAAGCTCCATCACGGCGTCGAGGAAGTCGATCGCGAATGCATCTGGATCGACGTCTCGCGGCTGCCCCGTACTCGGAGGGCCGATCGCTATAGAGCCGCGTCGACCACTCTCCATCGCCGAGCGGCCCCGACCATTGAGCGAAGATCACCGTCTCCGGCCACTTGCCACGAAGGCCGACGACGTCTATGCCTTTGCGTTCGTAGACGGGATCGTTCTGGCTCACCCACACGGTTGCGATAACCCGAGCTTCGTGAGCGAGTCGTTCGCTAGGGGACGGCAAGTATTAGACCAGTCGGCTGAGCTCACGATCCGCACGGATCAATTCGCTGCGGTAGTCCCAGGCGTGCTCAGCGGGCTCGTATCGGTACGCGCCCGCGTCGAATCCTTCGATCCACCACGTGACCATCTCGCCGAAGGACCGCGCACGCACCATGTGCCACTCCTGATCGTCACCCCACTTGATCGAGCGTATAGGCGTCGTCTGGTCGCCGTGAACGCCGCAATCGCACGCCACGACGCGCCCGTTGGCAGCGACAGTTATTGGGAACCAGTTGCGATCCCACCAGGAGTCCCGAGTCCAGCCTGAGGGAGCTCCCTCGCCGGCCAGCTGCTCCGCGAGTTCGCGCATCATCTCGCAGCGCTCGATCGCTTCCCCTAGCGGGAGATAGGCAAAGCCCGGCCCGGCACAGGCGCGCTCGCTCGCGAACTGCACTCGATCGGCCCGCACGCCGTCGTGCCACTCCCACCACCGACGCGCTTCCGCGGGTAGCCGAAGTCCGAGGCGACCGGTGGCGTGGTCGATCTCGGAGGCGGGAAGGCCTGGCGAGAGCACGTCGAGCAACCCGGGGCAATGTCGACGCCACCGGTCGCGCAACGAACCCAACAGCGACTCGTCCAGGGCCGGCGCGTCTGCGATGTCGAGCAGCGGTCGCCATGTGCTGATCGCGGCGCTTGGCCTACTGGGTGATCGCGACACGCAGCGCGGCGTGGTGCGCCGGGCCGCAAGTCAAACCGGCGATCCGCAAGGCATCGGAGGTCTTCACCAGCTTCAAGATCGGCAACGCCAACCTCGCCTACCGATTGGCACTCGGAATCGCGGAACAGCTCGATCGCAAAGGGCTCGGAGGATTCGACGCCATCGTCCCAGTACCGCTCTCGCCCGAGAAGGCCGCAAACAGAGAGATCCACCGAACACGGCTCGTCGCGACCGAACTCACCTCCCTTATCGGCGCTCCACATCGCGACTGGCTAAGCCTCCACAGGCCGACCTCGAAGCGCATGCTGCGCACAGTCAACGGGCTCAACGCGCGCGAATTTGAGCGCCGATACAAATCGGCGCTCGGCATCGCCATCGACGCTCGCCGAGCGAAGCGCGTGCTGATCGTCGATGACGTCTGCACTGAAGGAAGCGCGTTGTGCTCCTGCGCAGAAGCACTCCAGGCCCAGAACCCGCGCATGGAGATCGCGCTCGCCACGGCCGGCCAGATGACGGTCAAAGCGGCCGTCCGCGACCCCGAGAGCCTGCTGCGTCAGCCGACGACCGCCGCATGACCGGAAACGATCGAACGAGGTGTCCCGGCCCGCGCCGCAGCCCTTTTCTGCCGACTGCCGTCCAGAATCCCGTCGTGACGTCACCATCTGCCGTAGGTAAGGCACACCGCGATCGGCGGCCTCGGGGCCGACTCCGAGCGTCGTGACGGCCCGTCGCCGCTCCTGGGCAATGGCCGCTCGATGCTCGGCTGTGACGCGTGCTTCCGGCGCATAGCGAGCGTCTGTCGGATCTCGACCGAGGCGCTCGCAAGTCGTCCGCTGCGGGCGTCTGCCCCGGCTGCTTGAGACGCCCGCTTGTTACGCAAGGCAGCAGGCGCGGCAACTGATGCGACGGGAGACCCGCGCATTCCCGACGGCACACGGACGGCAGTCGGCGTTAGTCCCGGCGGCGATAATCGGCATCACGGTGGAGATCCGGACCGAACTCGAGTCGGGGCGCGAGGCCTACTCCAGGGAGGCGTGGTCGGATGCCTACAGGTCCCTCTCACAGGCCGACCGGCAATCGCCGCTCGCTCCCGACGACCTCGAGCCGCTGGCCGGCTGCGCCTACATGATCGGCCGAGAGGCCGAGTACCGCGACCTGCTCGGGCGAGCGCATCGCGCCTACCTCGCCGCGGGGGATGAGCTGGCCGCCCTCCGCTGCGCGTTCTGGATCGGTGTCACGCTCGCCAGCCATGGAGAGATCGGCCGAGCGGGTGGCTGGCTGCGCCGCGCCCAGCGGCTGCTCGATCGCCAGGGGCAGGACCGGGTCGAGCGCGGCTACCTCCTTTTGCCAGCCGTGTTCGAGCAGGAGGCGCGCGGCGATTGGGAGACGGCTGCCGCCACCGCGGGGGAGGCCGCCGCGATCGGAGAGCGCTTCGGCGACTCGGATCTGTTCGCCCTCGCCGCCCATACGCAGGGCGAGATCCTGATCCGGCTCGGGCGACTCGCCGAAGGCCTGGGGCTGTTGGATGAGGCCATGGTCGCGGTGACGGGGGGCGAGCTCTCGCCGATCGTCGCCGGGATCGTCTACTGCGGCGTGATCCTGGCCTGCCAGGACGCCCACGACATTTCTCGGTCGCGTGAGTGGACGGCGGCGCTGTCGAATTGGTGCGCCCGCCAGCCCGATCTCGTGGCCTTCACCGGTCGCTGTCTCGTGCACCGAGCCGAGATCATGCAGCTCGAGGGCGCCTTCTCCGACGCCCTGGAGGAGGCACGCCGGGCGGCCGAGCGCTGCCTGCAAGGGGAGAACCCGGCGGCGGCCGGCGACGCGTACTACCGGCAGGGCGAGATCCACCGCGTCCGCGGCGAGTTCGACGCCGCAGAAGAGGCATTCCAGCAGGCAAGCCGGCTCGGGCGAGAGCCGCAACCGGGCCTCGCCCTGCTGCGACTTGCCCAGGGGAAGACCGATGCGGCGGCGACCACGATGCGCAGGGTGGTGGGAGAGACCGCCGAACCCGGGAAGCGGGCGGGGCTCTTGCCCGCCTACATCGAGATCATGGTGGCGGTCGACGACGTCGACGCCGCACGCGGTGCCTGCCGCGAGCTTGGGTCGATCGCGGAGGGCCACGAGACGGGTGCGCTCGGGGCGCAGGCGGCGCAGGCATGGGGCGCCCTCGAGCTGGCCGCGGGCGACGCCGCGAGCGCGGTGTCTTCGCTTCGCCGCGCGGGCGAGGTCTGGCGGCAGCTCAAGGCGCCGTATGAGGCGGCGCGCGCGCGCAAGCTGACGGGCCTTGCCTGCCGGGTCCTGGGCGACGACGAAACGGCGGCCCTCGAGCTGGACGCGGCTCGCGCCGTCTACGTCGAGCTGAGGGCGGCATCCGACCTCGCTCGACTCCGCTCCCGCGGCGACGACGCCGCGGCGGATACCCATGGGCTCACCGGGCGCGAGATCGAGGTTCTGCGCCACCTCGCCGCCGGCCAGACGAACAAGGCGATCGCCACCAGGCTGGTGCTCAGCGAGCGCACCGTCGACCGGCACGTCAGCAACATCTTCGCCAAGCTCGGCGTCTCCTCACGGGCCGCGGCCACGGCCTATGCCTACGAGCACCAGCTGCTCTGAGCGCGATGGGTGAAATCACCCATGCCGGCGCCCGGCGCAGGTTGGGTCCTTCAGCCGATGCGCACCCGCACCGACCGGGCCTACGGTGGCCTCGACCGGTAACCACGCAATGGGAGGACCCGGATGCCGAGCGTATCGAGGGACACAGCACCGACCAAGGTCACGTGGGAGGGCGTCGACATCGGGCACGCGGACCTCGAGGGCGGCTACGCCGTCTGCTTCGAGACCCACACCGCGGACGCCGATCTCGCACCCCTGTTCCGCGGCCTGCCCGAGGATCGCGCCCAGCTTCCCCGCTGGGGCTACGTGATCGAAGGCAGGATCGGATTTCGCTTCGCCGACTGCGAGGAGATCTACGAGGCGGGCGAGGCCTACTACGTCGGCCCCGGCCACACCCCGGTCCACTACGCGGGCACCGAGATCGTCGAGTTCAGCCCCAGCGAGATCCTCAATGAGACGATTCCGGTGGTGTTGCGGAACCTCGACGCCGACGGGATCGCGGTCGAGATGCGCCAGGGCGCAGAAGCCGAGGTGGAGGCGGGATGACCGGCGGTGCCACGGGAGCGGCGGTTGGGGAGTACCCCCCGAATCCTGGCGCCGAGGCGCGCCAGCGCCTGCTCGCCGGGCTTCCGGTGAGCCGACGGCGAGTCGACGCCGGCGGAGTCTCGACCGCGCTCCTCGAGGGCGGCGCGGGTTCGCCGCTGCTGCTGCTGCACGGCGGGATCGAGTGCGGCGGCGCCTACTGGGCGCCCGTGATCCCCCGCCTGATCGAGAACCACCGCGTCGTCGGCCCCGACGCGCCCGGCCTTGGTGAGTCTGAGCCCCTCGCCCGCCTCGACGATGAGACGTTCGCCCGCTGGCTTCGGGAGCTGATTGGGCTGACCTGCGAGGCGAGGCCGACCCTGGTGGCGCATTCACTCTTCGGAACCCTGGCCGCACGCTTCGCCGCCGCGCACGGTGATTCGCTCTCGCGGCTGATCATCTACGCCGCGCCCGGCATCGGGCGCTACCGGATGCCGGTTGGGCTTCGGATCGTCGCGATCAGCTTCGCGCTGCGGCCGAACGAGCGAAGCGGAGAGCGATTCGAGCGATTCGCACTCCTCGACCGCGAGCGGACCCGCCGGCGAGACCCGGCGTGGTTCGACTCATTCAGCGCCTACGCGCTCTCACGCGCTCGCACGTCGCACGTCAAGCGGACGATGCGCCGGCTGATCAAGGTCGGCACCCAACGGGTCCCCGACGCCGAGCTCCAGAGGATCCGTATCCCCGCAGCGCTCGTCTGGGGGCGCCATGACCGGATGACTCCCCTCTCGCTCGCCGAGGCGGCGAGCATGCGACTCGGCTGGCCGTTGCACGTGGTTGACGATGCGGCGCACGTGCCCCACATCGAGCAGCCAGACGGCTTCGTCGATCGGCTCGCGGCGGCCCTCAGAGGGGAAACAACGGCAAGGACGGTCACAGCGGGGGCAGCTCGATGAACTACGGGCTCGCCTACGCGATCGGCTTCCATCCCTGGGAGGACCTCGCTGAGCATCCGCCCTTCGCCGACAAGCTGATGGAGCTCGTGGCTCGCGAGGAGGACGAGTACGGGCCACCCTATGGCCCGGCCCTTGACCTCGGAACCGGCAGCGCGGTCTGGGGCGTGCGGCTTGCGCAGCGCGGCTGGGAGGTGACCGGCATCGACATCGTCGAGAAGGCGCTGCACCGTGCCCAGGAGCGGGTGGACGAGGCACGCGTCGAGATGCGCCTCGCGCACGGGAACGTCACCGCGATGCGGGAGGCCGGGGTCGGATCGGGCTTCCGGCTCGTGCTCGACACCGGGACCTTCCATGGCCTCACCGAGGCCCAGCGCGCGGCGATGGGACGGGAGGTGAGCGCCGTCGCCGCCCCCGGCGCCATCGTGATCCTCGACTGCTTCGCACCGAGGCGGAGGGGTCCGCTGCCCCGCGGCGCGAGCCGCGCCGATGTCGAGCGAGCATTCCCGGAGTGGACGATCACGGCCGTCGATGTCGCCGACACCGACCCCGACGCACTGGCGAGGCTATTGAGCTTCGACGAACGCTTCTACACGCTGCGGCGGGACTGACCTTGCGCCTACCACTCCGATGAAGGGGGGCGTCACGGCGGAGATGGCATTCGCGCCTGCAAAGGACGACCGGCGACAACGCCGGCAACGCGTCCGCCCGATCCGGGCGCCTCGGAACTTTGGGTACGAATGCATGCGCTGATGCCCGCGGTCACGCCGCTTCATCCACGCCCGGCACGATTCGAGGGCGGCCTGACCGAAGTTCGCCCTGGTGTCTACGCCTGGCTGCAGCCGAATGGGCTGCTCGGCGAGAGCAATGCGGTGCTCGTGGTTGGCAACGGGGCGTCGCTGCTCGTCGACACACTCTGGGATCCGCGGCTCACACGCCGGATGCTCACGGCGATGACCCCGTTGGTCGACACGGCGCCGATCGCGACCCTCGTCAACACCCACTCCGATGGCGACCACTGGTGGGGAAACCAGGAGGTCCCGGGGGCGGAGATCATCGCCACCGGGTCCGCGATGGCGGTGATGGAGAATCAGTCTCCCGCCGAGATGAAGCGCTTCCGCGTGCTGGCGGGCGTTCTGGGGCTCGCCGGCTCGGTGCCGCTCCCGTATCCGCGGCGCGGCGACGTCGCGGCGATCGCTGCCTACGCGGGCGAGGCGATCGGGCCCTTCGAGTTCGACGAGGTGCGCCTCGTGCTCCCGACACGCACATTCTCCGGAACGCTCGAGATTGAGGTCGCCGGCCGCGAGATTCACCTGATCGAGGTCGGCGCGGCGCACACTCCCGGCGACCTGATTGTCTGGGTTCCGGACGCGCGGATCGCGATCGCGGCGGACATCCTCTTCATCGGCGTCACCCCGATCATGTGGGCGGGACCGCTCGAGCGCTGGGTGGCGGCGCTCGAGCGCCTGCTCGGGCTTGGCGCCGAGCGGTTCGTCCCCGGGCACGGGCCGGTCTGCGGACCCGACGAGGTGCGCCGCCTGATCGACTACTGGCACTGGCTCGACCGGGCTGCCGGGCGGCATCTCGATGCTGGGCGCTCTCCCGCCGAGGCGGCACGTGAGCTCGTCCTCGGCGACGAGGTCGCGGAACAGGGCTTCGCGGACTGGCTCGCTCCCGAGCGGGCGGTGGTCAGTGTGGGCACGATCGACGCCCATCGTCGTTGCAGCGCCAAGCCGCCGGGGCCGCGCGAGCTGATCGCCGCGTTCGTCCGCATGGCCTTGTTGGCACGCGACCTGGAGGCGCGTGATGGCCGCATCCGGCGCCGCGAACGACCGTCCACTGAAATGGAGCGAACATGAGCGCGTCGAACGCCGAGCTCCTCGCCCAGGCGTTTGCGGGCTGGGGCAAGGACAATCCGGCCAACATGAGGGATGTCCTGCACCCCGGCTGTGAGCTCGTGGTGCCGGATTCGATGCCCTACGGGGGCACCTTCCGGGGAGTCGATGCGGCCGTTGGCTGGTTTACCCGCGAGCTGTGGCGCTGGTACGACGAGTTCACCTCGACGCCCGAGGGCTTTATCGACGGCGGCGATCAGATCGTCGTTCCGGTCCACGTCCGGGCGCGTGGGAGGAACGGCAAGACCGTGGACGTGCACAACGTCTGGATCTACGAGTTCAGCGAGGGCAAGCTGATTCGCGGGCGGGTGTACGCGGACACCGCGGTGCTGCGCGACACGCTCGAGGGCGTGACCCCAGCCTGATCGAGTCCCGGCGCGGCCAGCCCGCAACCCGTGGCGCGCCGCAGCGCAGAAGAGCTTCGCCGTCCGGCTTCCCTTGGCGGCGGAAGCGAGCGTCTCGGCGGTGGCCGGCCCGGCTCTCGCAAGGGACGACTTGCGAGCGCCTCGGCCCGCGTCCGTCAGACGCTCGCTATGTCGGGAAGCCGGCGAATCGTCGATGTCGGCGCCCACCACTCGGGGTCAACGAGGTCGCGTGGCGCTCGGAGCCGGGTTTCGCAGGCGGCCGCAAACTGCGGTGTGCCTTATATACGGCAGATAGTCAGGCTCAGCAAGGCGTCTAATCACGTGGCGAGAGGCGGTGGTGGCCCGACTGGAGGTCCGCAAATGGCCGCATGCCGTCCAACAGTCCGCTCGGACGCGAACCTGGTGATCGTTCGTGCACCTGGCGCGCCGGCGAGACGTAGCTGAAGTAGCGTGTTTCGGAGGCAACGCGGATGTCGCCCGCAAGCGACATCCGCGGTACCGTCACGATGCTCGCACTGACGCTCGCGGCGCAGTTCTCGTTCGACCTGCAAGGGCGCGCTTCTTGCCTGCGGACCAGCGGCAAGCCCGAGCGTCCAGGCGCGGCCTGACAGGAGGAGGAGCCGGATGCCCCGCACCAAGTACAGCGTGCTCGCAATCGATGGCGGAGGAATCCGCGGTGTCATCCCGGCGCGCGCTCTCGAGGCGCTCGAGGAGCGCATGGGACGCCCGGTCTGCAAGCTCTTCGACATGGTCGCCGGGACCTCGACCGGCGGCATCATCGCGCTGGGGCTGACCAAGCCCAGCACGCCCGGCGGCACCGACCCCGCGTACGCCGCGTCCGAGCTGCTCGGGCTCTACATGGACCACGGCCGGAGGATCTTCCCCGACGAGCTCGTCATCAAGGTCCGCACGCTTGGCGGTCTTGCCGATCCGCGCTACACGGCGGGACCGATCGAGAAGCTGCTCGCTGACCGCTTCGGCGACACCAAGGTCTCGGAGGCGATCACCGAGCTGGTGGTTCCGACGTACGACCTCTCAGGACCCGCACCGTTCTTCTTCAAGCGCAAGTACGCGCGCGCGGACGGCAACGTCTGGGACGTCCCGATGGCGATCGCCGCGCGCGCCACGAGCGCGGCGCCGACGTACTTCGACCCAGCCCGGCTGCCCGCGTTCAAGGACGAGGGCGAGCACGCGCTCGTCGACGGCGGCGTGTTCGCGAACAACCCGGCGACCGCCGCCTACGCCGACGCTCTCGACGCGTGGACGGAGAAGGTGGAGATCCACGTCGTCTCGATCGGCACCGGCCTCCCCCCGCAGACCGTCGGCCACGGTCCGATCCCGGTCCCGTTCGACCGCGCCCGCGGCTGGGGCCTCGCGCACTGGGCGCGCCCGATACTCGAGGTCGTGCTCGACGGCGCCGCCAAGGCCGTCGAGTACCAGATGATCCGTCTGTGCCGGCACGGGGACGACCGCACACCGCGCTACCACCGCCTCCAGAGCGACCTTCCGACGGCGGACCACGCGCTCGACGACGCCTCCGACAAGAACCTCGCTCGCCTCCTCGACGACGCGAACGGCATGCTCGCCGACAAGAAGAGCGAGTTCGACGGGATCTGCGCCGCGCTCGAGACCGTGGCCGCCGACCGCGACGCCGCCGTCGAAAGTAGGCGACGCTGAAGGGTCAGTGCCGCCTTGTCATGCAGCTCGACGGTCTCGTCGTCGAGTGGCGCGGTCGGTCGCACGCTGCTCCTTATCTGTGCAGGGCCCAGGCGTCAAGCGCGGGTCCGGTTCTGTGGCTGCAACTGCCGCGGGCGTCTGGAGGCGCGTGCGGCCGGTTCGCTGTGCGGGTCATGTGCGCGCGGGCGCCCAGCCTTATCTCGGTCCGCGGCGCGGGTTGGCGCCGCGCCGGCGACATGATGGTTGATGGGGTGATCCCGCTGGGGAAAGCGTTGCGGCCGCTCGGTCTATCAGGGCCGTCCACGCGGACGTGGCGGCAGGAGCATGGGAGGAGCCGGCCGCGGCGCATCGGTGTCAGTGAGGGCTGCGCGCGCATGACCGACTTCACGCCGGTTGCAGCGCCTCCTCGCCGAGTTCGCGCAGCGTGTGGTAGCAGCGCTTGAGCAGCTTGCGGGCGATCGACAGGCACGCGCGATTGGCGCCCAACCGCTCCGCCGTCTGCCGGTAGTAGTCGCGGTCGGGACTGCCGGCGCGCGCCGCCGATTGCGCCGCCTCGAACAGCGCCCACCGCAACGCGGGTGGCCCCTGGCGCGACAGGTGGCCGGCGGCGCGGCGCATGTCGGACTGGTGGACGGTGATGTCCAAGCCGCCGTAGCGGACGGCGTCGCGCGAGGAGGAGAACCGCCGCGCGTCACCGAGCTCGGCGAGGATCGTCACGGCGACCAGCCCGCCGATCCCGAAGTGGCCCATCAACGCTCGACACCCCGGCTGACGGCGCGCATAGGCGCGCAGCTCGCGCGTCAGCGGCGCCAGCTGGACATCGACCGCCTCGATCATCGCCAGCGCGACCGTGACCTGCTCGCGCGCGCCCGCCGGTAGTGGCTGGGCGGCAAGCCACTGCTGCCCCTCGCCCGTCATCAGGTTGCGTCGCTGCGGGCATCCGTGGTGATAGAGCACCGCCTGGATGCGCTGCTGCCACTCGCCGCGCTGCGCCGAGAGCGTGTGCCGCAGCCTGACCCGCGCACGCAGATCGAGGATGTGCTCCGGTGCGATCCACGACTCCGGCAGCCGACCGATCATCAGCAGCTCGCGCAGATGCCGGGCGTCCGCGCGATCGCTCTTGGCCCGCTTCTTGTTCCCCCGCCGAGCCGCCGTCTCCGCCGGCTCGGCCAGATGCACGCCCGCCCCGACGGCCTGCAGCTCCTCGACCACGAACCGCCATCCCGTCGTCGCCTCCAGCGCCACCTCGAGCTCCCGGTCGCGGAAGCGCTCGGCGAACTCCCGGACGCCGGCGCGGTCCGCCGGCGACACGCGCGCACGCGAGACCTCCCCGGTCGACGTGTCCAGCCAGTCGGCGGTGATCTGCGCTCGATGCTGATCGAGTCCCATTACGATCGTCACACGGGGCCTCCTCAAGCTCCACGGTTCAAACGCCTGCGCGGACAAGCGCCGCGCCTGAGCTGAGGAGGTCCCTACACACGCGCCCGGATAGACCCGGCTGCTCATGCCATCTATCGCGTGATTCCGGCACTCGCGTCGCGGCTTCGGTCCCTGAGGCGCCGGACCAGTACGTCTTCGGCGCGCGGAGGACGCTACGCGTTGGCGCTCGAGGGGTTCCAATCGCGGGCTTCGTCAGCGCGCCGGCACGATCTGGCAGGGGGTTGGCAGGGGGTGAGCCCTCGGTCGACGCGTTGCTGCGCGTAACTACATCTCGTTATCTAGGGCACACGAGGAGCGCGCTCGGCGGCATTAGCGTCGGCCTCCCCGGGTCTGCTCGAGGTCCGTCGTTGCCTGGGTCGGCCCTGTACGTCGATGTGCCGTTGCTGGAGCTGATCGTGCTCTTCGGTCGGCGTGGTCGGGCGGAGGAGCTCGAGACCCTCGTCCTTCGGCACGAGCCGTCGATTCTTTGCCGCCAGGCTGGCCGCCTCGGTTCGAGCCCACGACCGACTGCTGCTTACAGCACCGAGGCGGGTGCTTCAACCTTCCTTCCATCCGGAGCAAAGCGCGTTGATCCGCTACCGCCACCGCGGCAGCCTTGGCGCCTTACAGGACCGAGTGTCTGTACACAACGCGGATCGCACGCGCCGTGGCGAATCCGGCGGCCGAGCCGATCGCGACCAACGGGATGTCGACGAGGAGGAACTCCCACCCGATTTTGTACTCGCCGCTGATGACCGTCGCGGTCGTGCCAAGCACGACCGACGCGACGACACCGGCAGCAAGCCGCATCTGAGGTCTGATCAACGTCAGCAGCGAGCCCACCAACAGCCCGCTGAGTATGGGAAACAGTTCATTCATCGCTCCGCCTTCGCGAGTCGGCCCTCCGCTCAGACGTCACGCACATAGACGCCGCGTCCCATCGTCCCTGCAAAGAGCCGGTTGAACCTGCTGTTGAAGCGCAGCTCGACGACTGGGCTGCGCGGCAAGCCGTCCTGGAAGGCCGTCCACGTGACTCCGCCGTCCGTCGTGCGAAACGCCCCGACGTCGGTGCCGGCGTAGGCGACCAAAGAATCGAAGTCGGCGAGCGCTGCGCCGCTCGTCGGCACGTCGGGCAGGCTGAGCGCAGGGAACTGGCCGCTGGCATCCACCCAACCGTTGATGTCCGTGGCGTCCGCGTTGCGGAAGAGGTGGCTGATCCCGAGCGGGTTGAGGATCATGTCTGGCCGTCCCGTGAACGAGACGCCGGAGCCACCGAACACGAGCCAGACGTGGTTCGCGTTTCCCGGGTTCACGCGGATCGCCTGCACCTGGGCAGCGGGGAAGAGGGCGTCCGCGGGCGATCCCGGCGTGTCGATGCGTGTCCAGTCGCCGGCGTTCGCCCCTCCATTGACCCCCCGGTAGACGGCACCCTGCGACGTCGCCAGGTAGAGGACGGTCGGATCGCTGGGTGCGAACTCGAGCGCCGTGATTGTCCCGGCGGCCTGGAACGGGTTTCCGGCGCCGTCCTCGACGCGCTGCCAGGTCTGTCCTCCGTTCGTCGACCGGAAGAGCTCGGTGCTCCCGCAGACGAACACCACGCGGTTGCTCGCCGGGTTTGCGATCGGGTGGCGCGGGTCGAGCTTGATGATCGTGATCCAGGGCGAGCTGCCGCTCAGTCCGGTCTGTCCGAGCTGCTGGTGGCTCGCGCCGCCGTCGACCGAACGTCGGAGCCAGGTGGGCAGGCCGTTCTGCGAGGAGAAGTAGAGGATCTGTGGGTCCGTGGGATCGATGGCGACTTGCGTGCCGTCTCCCCAGGGAATGTGCCTCCAGACGCCCGCTGTGTTCCGGTAGTAGATGCCGTTGTCCTGGGCGCCGCCTGCGACGACGTCGCGGTCCTGCTCGGACACGTCGATGTCGTAGAGCTGCGTGATAGCGAGGCCGCCCGAGGCGAGCGTCCAGTTCGTCCCACGATCGCCGGAGCGGTATACGCCGCCGTCGTTCGCGAGGAAGATGCGGTTGGAATCGAGCGGATCGAAGGCGATGTCCTGCTGGTCGGCGTGGATGCCGGTGTTGATCGCCGTCCAGTCGCCCGCGTTAGCGCCGCCGTTGGTCGTTCGCTTGAGCGTCCCCGCGGCGCCGGCGTACATGACGTCCTCGTCCGTCGGATCGACGGCGATCACCGAGCACCACTCGTCGTAGCCGACCGTGGCGACGTTCGCGGCTCTCTCCTCCCACGTCGTCCCGCCGTCGACGGTGGTGAAGATGCGCGAACCGTCCGCGCCGAGCTTCGCAGCGAGGAACCATGACCGATGAGCTCCCCGCCGGCCGATCGCGAGCTTCGTCCAGCCCGCGGCGGACCCCGACGGCAGCTGGTCCGGGCCGTCGAGGCGCGTGAACGCCGAGGTCGACCCGAACTGCTCCCCCGCGTTCCTCGAGCGATAGACGCCGTCGTTGTAGACGCCGATGTAGACGCGCTCGGGGTTGAAGAACGGTGGCGGGAACAACGTCGGCAAGTCGGCGAGCGCGAGCTCGTCGAGCGCGGAGGCTTCGGGCGCCAGGCTCTCGACGATAACGAGCGGCTCGTAACCGATCACGACGTCCGTGATCTGACCGTCGAACAGCGAATCGAGCCCAGGGTTCGTGCGCCAGGTGGCTCCTCCGTCAGCCGACTTGTGCAGACCGCGGTTGCCGGCGACGTAGATCACGTCGGGATGCTTCGGGTGCACGACGACGGCCGAGAAGCGCGTGCTCGAGACCGGCGTCGTGAGCGTCCAGGTGCTGCCGCCGTTGACGGAGCGGTAGATGCCGACGCCCGCCCAGGCGGGGTTCCAGCCGCCTCCGTCCTCGCCGGACGCTGCGTACATGATCGACGGGTTGGACGGGGCGATCGCGACCGCGCCCATTGTGAGCGTCGGCTGCAGCTCCATGCATGGGTACCAGGAGGCGCCGCCGTTGTTCGTGCGCCAGACTCCTCCCCCGGCGGCACCGACGATGAGGACGTTGCCATTCGTGGGATGGACGGCGATCTGCGTCACGCGCCCGATGCCCCCGAACCCCGCGTCCGGAACCGGCCCGATGGAGCTCCACCGCGAGCACCGTGGCAAGAGGTCCCACCACCACTTGATCACGGGCGGCCTGACGAGGACGCCGTCAACGACCTCGAGATCGCCGAGCAGGCTCCTCAAGCGATCCGCGACCTCGGGGGGTACGTCTGGCGCGGAGCGGACGACATCGCCGATGCGGTCGATCATCTCCGGCCGGGCCATCCCGGTCCCGCCCTCCATCTCGCGGATGGACGGATCGCGCTCAATCCACTTCCAGTTCCTCGCCAGGGTGTCGAGCGTTGCTCGTAGCCACGGATCCTTCGGCAGGGCGAAGACCTGGTATCGCCCTGATCGCCGAACGCGCGCGACGACGACTTGCTCCTGCGGCGAATAGATCGCCGTCCCGTCGAGAACCGGCTGGAGCGGATCGGAAAGCTCCGCGAGCACGACCGTCTCGAGGTCGAGCTCCGCCGCCACGTCCTGGTCGACCGGGACGACAAGCAGCCCCTCGCTCTCCACGTCGAGCTGCGGACTCAGCGCCGTGAGCCCATCGCCCTTCCGCCGCGAGCGCGCCTTGAGCGCGGAGGCCCGCCGGCGTCCCGCGGGGTCGACCAGGCTCAGCTCGCCCAGTGACCGGTTGCGCACAGTCACCGCCATACCGGCCAGCAGCGTGTGGGCGTCGTCCAGCACCTGTGCCCTGAGCGAGATGGGGTCCTGCTGCTCCCGCGCGTCGCGGATGCCGCGGCTCAGCCGCCCGAGCGACAGCGCCTGCTCGTGCCGGCCGGCACGCTGCGCGAACCACTCCGATCGGCCGACGACGCCCGGGACGAGCTTCTCGGGTTTGACCTTGTCGAAATCCCGCGCATACACGCGGCGGCTGGCCGGCCGCTGGTCGGCGGCATCCGTCGGCTGTCTCTTCTCGGTACGCCTACGCGGACCTGGCATCGCGGCCTCGCTCTACTGGAAGACCATCTCAGCGGACCCGCCGTTCAGTCAAGTCTTTAAATCGATTGAACGACAAGATCGGTAGACCGCGTATGATCATCCGCTCGCGAAGCCGGCACCGACTCTGGTTGCGGTACCCCGGTACGTCGCTTCGCTCCTATGAGCCCGCCGCCATGTGCGGCGATCGCGTCGAGCGTGTGCCGCATCGGCGGTCGACGGCCGAGCGCCACGGTGGGGTCTGTCAAGCACGCGTCCGCGCGACACGTCCATCGAGCGGCCCGACGCTGTCTGGGACGTAGCTAGGTCTCCTGCCTGCGCAGGTTGTGAACGGCTGAGAAGACGTCCGGGCCCTTCCTGAGTCTTTGCGGTTCCGCCAAGAACTGCAGTCAGGAGGGGCTCGGATGCGCGTTCGCGCTAACGCGAAGCTCGGACCGGCTGGTCGACGCCACTTGGTGTTGTCAATCCAAGATGGGATGTCGCTGCGAGCGGCGGCAGCCGCGAGCAGCGTCTCGTCCTGCACAGCGCATAGGTGGTGGCAGCGCTGGCGGAGCGCGTCCGCGCAAGCGCGGGCGGATGGCACGTGGCTGCGGGATCGCTCCAGTCGGCCGCATCGCCAGCCGCGGCTGACGTCGAGCGAGCTGGCGGCGCGGATCCGCGCGGTTCGCCTGGCGACGGGTTGGGGGCCGCGGCTGGTCGCCGGTGCGACCAGCCAGTCGCACTCGACGGTCTGGAAAGTGCTCCAGCGCGCGGGCCTCTCGCGCCGCCCAGCGGCTGCGCGCGACGCGCCGGACCGTTACGAGTGGCCGTGCCCGGGCGACCTGCTGCACATGGACGTCTGCAGCTACGCCCGCTTTCGCCGGCCCGGGCATCGCGCGACCGGTGATCGCTCCCAGGGCGGGCGGCACTAGAGCAAGCCCGAAACGCGCGTCGGCTACGACTACGTGCACGCGATCGTCGACGACCACTCCCGCCTGGCCTACGTCGAGCTGCACGACGACGAACGCGCCGCAACCGTGACCGCCTTCGTCGCACGGGCACTGGCCTTCTACACCAGCCACGGCATCACCGCCCGGCGGCTGATGACCGACAACGCCTTCACCTACACCAAGAATCGCTCGCTGCGCGAGCTGCTCGCCGCATACGGCATCCACCACCTCACCACGCAGCCCTACCGGCCGCGCACCAACGGCAAGGGCGAGCGCCTGCACCAAACCATGGGCCGCGAACGGGCGCACGGCCGCAGCTACCCCTCAAGCGCGCGCCCGAGCCAGCCTCCTGAAAGACTGGCTCGAGCACTACAACCACAGGCGACCGCACTCAGCGATCGGCGACCGACCACCGATCAGCCGCGTTCTCAACCTCTAGAGGCGGGACAGCTGATATGGCCGTCGTTTTGTCAAGTGTGCAGCACGAAAGGCCCGCAATTGCGGGCCTTTTTGTTGGTCGTGGTGGCGGTCGCCGGGGCGGGTGCGCGACGCGCGGTCAGCCTGATATTCGCGGGTTGGCTACCGCAGGACCGGGTTTCGTCTCAGAGCCCGTCGTCTAGGACCGGGTGTCACCGCGAGGGCGGCTGCCCATAGCTGTCTCACGGATGCTCTGGCGCGAAGGGCCCGGCGGCCGCCACCGCGACCAACGCGTGCTGGCGGGCGGGGTCAGTCGGCGGTCGCGACCGCCCAACAGAAGCCGGCGAGCTCGCGCGCGGCGGCGACCGCGATGATCGTGCGGCGCTTGTGGCGTTGCTCCATCCGCGTCCAGACGTGGTGCAGCCGGCGCTGGGCCTTCCAGGCGAGCGCGATGATTTCGGGCTCGCCGTGTTGCTGGCGACGGGCGAGGCTGCCCGCCACGCGCGGCGGCCGGCGGTAGTGCCAGGCGGCCTCGACGAGCAGGCGTCGGGCGTGCTGGCTGCCGGACTTGGTGATCGGACCACGCCGGCGGCGTTCGCCGGAGGAGTGCTCGGACGGGACGACGCCGAGATAGCTCATCACCTGCGCCGGGTGTCGGAAACGGTGAAAGTCGCCGATCTCCGCGCACAGCCCGGCGGCGGTCAGCGTGTCGATCCCGCGCAAGCACATCAGCCGCTGCGCAGTCTGCGCCCACGGCGAGCCGGGCAACGCCCGCGCGATCTCGCTCTCGAGCTGCTCACGGCGGATCATCAGCGCGCCGACCGCGCCGCGATAGTCCTCCAACGCCCGCTGCGACGCCGGCTCGGCCAGCCGCACGCCCGCCAGCCACCCCAGATGCGCCTGCGTCCAGTTGCGCTCGGGCCCATCGAAACAGACCTCATGACGCAGCAACAGCTTGGCCAGCCGGTGCCGCGCGCGCATCAGATCTCCGCGCAGATCCTCTCGCGCGCGGACCAGATCACGCAACGCCTCCTCCTCGACCCCCGGAACCGCGACACGGTGCAACTCCCCGGCCGCCAGCAGCCGCACCAACCGCTCGGCGTCACGACGGTCGGTCTTGACGCGATCGCTCGCCCCACGCGGGATCAGGCCCGGCGCGCAGACCAGACACTCCACCCCCGCAGCAGCTAGCCGACGCGCGAGCACGAACCCGGTCGGCCCCGCTTCATAGGTCGCGCGCACCGGACCCGCCAGGCCACCCGCGAACGCCGCGACATCCTCGCTGCGACCAGACAGACGCCGCACCCACAGCTCCCCCGAGTCGCGCTCCAAGACCGCGGCGACCACGCCGCTGACATGCACATCAAACGCCACCCAGGTCTTAGCCTGCGCCATGTCGGCACCCCCATGATTGCGGTCGGGGCCCAGGCCAACTCCCGGGCCCTCAACCCGCGCATCTCATGCGCGGGTGCCGACCCTCACATCACCACCGGACGCCGGACCGACCGGCCATACGGTCTAGGTTGGAGCACGCGCACGAACGCCGCCCGCGTCCGCCAACCCACCTCACCGGGTCCGCACAACCCGGGAAGGCGTACTAGGTCCCTCCGACGCGGCGTCGGCGAGCTCGCCGGGTGCCACCTGCATGCGGACCGAAGGCTCACGCTTCAGCGCCTGATCTATTGCCGCGACCTACGCGCCCCATCCGCGCTTCCTCCTTAGAGCTTGCGGGATCGCCCCGACGCTGCCGGCGGGAGCGGGCCAAGGGGCGTCGAGCGGGGCGCTGGTTTCCCGAATATTCGTCCAGGCTGAGCGGCCAAGACGCCGGCGACGCTTCCTGGACGCCGGTCGCATGTGCTAAGCGGCCGTCATGCCGTCCCTGGAGTGAGGAGGAGCAATGGTCGCGCTGACAAACCGGAGTCCGCGAGCCGCTGAGGCCGTGGGACGCGTCCACCGCACGGCCAAGCGCGTGCGGAGAATCGATGACCCACGCTTCGTGAAGGCGATGAGCCATCCTCTGCGCGTGCGTATCTTGGCGATGCTTGACGAGCGCAAGGCGTCACCGAACGAGCTGGCCGGCTGGCTCGGTGCCAGCCTCGGGACGGTCGCCTACCACGTCCGCACGCTCGAGCAGCTCGGCCTGATCGAGCTTGTGGACGAGACTCGCGTCCGCGGCGCCGTCGAGCACCACTACCGGGCGCGCGAGCGGCCCAGCGTCACGGCCGAGGGCTGGGCCCAGGCACCGCCGATCGCCAGGCAGGCGGCCGTCGGGTCAACGCTTGAGGTGATCGCCGAGTACGCCCGCGGCTCCGCGGCCGCAGGCGGCTTCGATCGCGAGGACGCGCAACTGCGCCGCGCGCTCGTCAAGCTCGACGCCCGCGGGTTCGCCCAACTCTCCAAGGCGATCGACAAGCTGCTCGAGCGGGCCGAGAAGATCGAGGCGGCCGCTGCCGGGCGGATCGCCAAGGATCCGCACGCTGACGACGTCGTGGAGGCCGGCCTGGGCGTCATGCTCTTTGACGCGGTCAGGCTCTCGGCCGCCGAGCAGACCGACGGCCGCAAGCCCGCCGCGCGCCGGACGAAGCGGTCGCGCCGCAGCGCGACCGACCGCTGATTCGAAGCGAGGGCGATCACTCGTCGCGCGGCGCTACGCGCGCCCACGTCGCGCCTGCTAGCCGCTCGCTGTGAATCCCGGGGTCCGAACGCCGTGAGCTTCCTTGACTCGGCGAGGTGGTGCCGGGGCCTCATCGCCCATGACAATCTGCCGTATGTAAGGCACACCGCTGTGGCGGCCGCCTTCGAAACCGGCTCCGAGCGTCGTTACGACCGCGCCGGCCTTCCTGATTCTGGGGCGACGACCTCGACGATACGCCCGCTTACCCGCATAGCGAGCGTGTGGCGGACGCCGGCCGAGGCGCTCGCAGGTCGTCTCTATGAAAGTGGGCGCGTGGTCAAGTGCGTTTTGGATCGCGGCGGTTAGGGGCCGCGGGCGCTGTGGTGGTGGTGGCGAGCTTGGCTCAAGTCTCTATTGAGGCGGGCTGGCTTTGACGGAGACCGGGTTTGTGGGGTTTGCCGTTCTGTTTCTAGTCATTGTCTATTGATGCGAGCCGCGAAGCGGCGAGACTCGCACCGTCGGTGCTGAGAGTGCTTGTCTCGAACTCTGCCGGGGGCAGGTCTGCGAGCGATTCGTGGAGGCGGTCATTGTTGAACCAGGCGACCCATTCGACGATCGCGAGCTCGAGCTGGGCGCGGCTGCGCCAGACGCGGTCAGCGATGAGCTCGGTCTTGAAGGTGTCGACGAAGCTCTCGGCCATCGCGTTGTCGTAGGCATCGCCGACCGACCCGATCGACGCCAGCACGTGGTGGTCGTCGAGGACCTGCTGGAAGGCATAACTGGTGTATTGCCCGGACTCAACCGGTCGTCGCAACGGGTGTCCTTGTGGTGAACGTATCGGCTGCGGGTGACGGCTGGCTCGCGCGGATAGCCACGCGGGTCTGAGGAAGCGGCGCGGCTGTCGTCGCGGAGGCTCGCCCGTAGGGCGGGCCGGAGCGGCGATAGCCGCGCGCGCGTGCGTCCGGAGCCCCGTTCCGTGGCTGTCGCGATCAGGCCGCGGCGGCGAGGTACTCGTCCAGAACCTCGGCAGGGGTTCGCCACCCGAGTGTCTTGCGCGGCCGGCCGTTGAGGGCGGCGGCGACGGCGGTGAGGTCGTCGATGCTGTGGCGGGTGAGGTCGGTGCCTTTCGGGAAGTACTGGCGCAGGAGCCCGTTGGTGTTCTCGTTGCTGCCGCGCTGCCACGGGCTCTGCGGATCGCAGAAGTAGACCTCCAGGCCGGCGGCGATGCGCAGTTGGGCGTGGTGGGCCATCTCGGCGCCCTGGTCCCAAGTCAGTGAACGACGCAGCTCGCCCGGCAGCGTCGTCATCGCGGCGACGATCGCGTCGCGGACAGCCTCGGCGCCGTGCCCGGTCAGGGCCGGACCGTCCTTGACGCGGGGGCCGTCCCGGCCTTCCATCGGGGGTAGGTGCAGCAGCATCGTGAACCGGCTTGAACGCTCGACCAGCGTGCCGATCGCCGAGCTGCGCAGCCCGAGGATCAAGTCGCCTTCCCAGTGGCCGGGCACCGCCCGGTCGGCGGCCTCGGCGGGGCGCTGGCTGATCATCACCTCGTCGGTGACAAAGCGCTTGCCGCGGCCACAGGCGCGCGAGCGCGGCACGCGCAGCGCCCGGCCGGTGCGCAAGCACGCGCTCAGCTCGCGCTTGAGCGCGCCGCGGCCCTGGACATACAGCGACTGGTAGATCGCCTCGGGCGAGATCCGCATCGAGTCATCATCGGGGAAGTCCAGGCGCAACCGATTGGAGATCTGCTCCGGGCTCCACGACCGCGCCCAGCGCCGGTCCCGGCGGCGACCGCGACGCCGGCCGATCCACGCGACCTGCGGCCCCGCCACGGCGACGCCGTCAGGGCGCTGCACGCGGCCGGCCAGCCGCTCCTGCACATAGCCGCGCAACCGATCGTTGACCGCCAGCTTGGCCGGCTTGGGGCGCTTAGCGCGCTGATCGGCATGCCACTGCGCCGTTGTCGCCCGATACTCCAAGCGACCGCTGCGCGTCGCGGCATTGCGCCGCAGCTCGCGCGAGATCGTCGACGCCGAGCGACCCAGCCGGCGAGCAATCTCGCGCACCCCACAGCCACCGGCCCGCAGCACCGCGATCTCCTCGCGCTCGGCAAACGACAGATACCGCCCTGACAGCGGCGCCTGTCCGATCGGCGGCATCCCGCCAGCCTCCCGAAACCACCGGACGCCCACCACCGGCGACACGCCCGCCTCGACACCGGCCACGTCGCTGCGCTCGCCGCGCGCGATCGCCGCCCAGAACCGCTGACGATGCTCGCGCCGACCGACCGGTGGCCGTCCGGGCGAATGCATCACCGGCCGCCCCGTCTGCTGCGCACCCCACCCGTTCGGCCTGCCCATCGCAACCCTCCATCATCGAGCGTTGCGACGACCGCTGGAATCCGCCTTGCGAGCCGGCATCGCTGTGGTGAATCAGCTGCACGTCGGCGCCGGTGTCGCGACGAGTCAAGGCCATGCGCAGCGCGTCAAGGACGAGGTCGGTGCGCATGTGGCTGGCGAACTGCCAGCCGACGATCCGGCGCGAGTACGCGTCGATCACGAAGCTAAAGAACACGACGCCCTCCCAGCAGCGCAGATACGTGAAGTCCGCCAGCCACAACGCGTCGGGCCGGTCCGCGGTGAAGTCGCGGTTGACAAGGTCGGGGCTGCGCGCCGCGGCCGGGTCTGAGATCGTCGTGCGCCACGGCCGCCCGCGCCGCTTGGCGCCCTGGATCCCGTTGGCGCGCATCAGCCGCTTGACGCGATCGCGGCCCACGGTTTCGCCGGCGCGCTTGAGGGCGAGCCACAGCTTGCGGTACCCGTAGGCGTAGTAGTTGGCCTCGTGCAGCTCCAGGATGCGCGCCAGCAGCCGCTCGTCTTCGACCACGCGCGCCGAGCGCTCGCCGCTGGCACGCTGGTAGTAGGCGGACGCCGACACGTCCAGGGTCCGGCAGATCGGCTCGACGCCGAAGCGGCCGCGGTGCTCATCGATGAAGCGGCTCACCTCGTTCGGTCTGCGTCGAGCTCGGTCGCGAAAAACACGCTGGCGGACTTCAGGATCTCGTTCGCGCGCCGCAGCTCGAAGTTCTCCGCACGCAGCTTGCGGATCTCTTCGCGCTCGGCACTCGTCGGCAGATCCGGCCGCACGCCGCTATCGGCCTGCGCCTGGCGCACACGCTTGCGCAACGTCTCCGGGTGCATCCCCAGGTCGCGAGCGACCTCGGCGATCGGACGGCCACTCTCCAGCGCCAGGCGAACACCGCGCTGCACGAGCTCATCGGGATACTTCTTCGGACGGGCCATTACGGGTGACTTCCTCTCCCGAGGATCAGATCCTCGCGTGGAAGCCTCCGTCAGACCCAGCCTGCCTCATATCGCCCCTTTGGTGTGTGGGGACCGTGCTGAATGGGAGCTTCGCTCCGGTGGCGCATTTCCAAAGTGAGCCGTCAGGCGGCTAGACGAAAACGGGCGTCTGCCGGAGCGAAGGGCTGGTTGCGGGTGAGCATGTGCCAGATCGCCTCGGTGAGCTTTCGGGAGAGGTCGATCTGGGCGACCTTGGGGTCGCGCTGGCGGCCCAGGCGCTTCTTCATGGCTTGGTAGCGCTCGCTGTAGATGGGTGGTTGCAGGCGTGCAGGGCGGCCTCGAACAGCGCCCAGCGCAGATAGCGCGAGCCTTGCTTGGAGATCGGGCCGCGCCGGTCCGTGGTGCCGGACTGGTAGACGCGCGGGCACAGACCGGTGTAGCCGACCAGCTTGGCCGGCGACGTGAAGCGGGCGATGTCGCCGATCTCTGAGGCGACGGTGTAGGCGTTGATCCAGCCGAACCCCGGCGCGGTCACCAACAACGAGATGTAGCGGTGATCGGCGCCCTGGCGACGCAGCTCGACGGTCAGTGACGCGATCTGCAGTTCGAGGTCGTCGATCAGCTCAAGGCTGGCGTCGACGTTTGCGTCGCCACGGATCGGGGATCGCCAGACGGTCGAGCAATTCGCGGCCGGCGTGGCCGAACAGGTCTGAGACCGGGCATGGGTGCCCGAAGGTCATCAGCGTCGCGTGAATGCGGTTCTTGAGCGTCGTGCGATGGCGAACCAGATGCAACCGGTAGCGGGCCAGCTCGCGCTCGCGGCGAACGCTCGGATCGGTTCTGTCCGGTCTTCTGTGTGAGGTCGGGGTGACCGACGCGGCCCTTTGGGCCGGGAAAGGCCACCCATGCCAGCCCAGAAAGTGAAATTCAGAGGAGATGAGACGTCTCGTCCCGCGGTGGGAGAGAGTTCTGTTGAGGAGGCGCGGGATCGGCTCGCGGGGTTGTTGCCTGATGACGCGCTGCAGGACGCGCTGAAAGGGCTTGAGCCGGACGAGATCACCGGCCCGGGCGGGTTGTTGACAAAGCTCGCCGGCCGCGTGATCGAGACCGCGCTCGGCGCCGAGCTGTCCGAGCACCTTGGTTACCCGCCGGGGCAGGCGCCGCCCGGCGGGGCCGGCAACCACCGCAACGGCCATACGCCGAAGACGCTGCGGACCGAGCTCGGGCCCGTCAACGTCAAGACGCCACGTGATCGCCAAGGCAGCTTCGAGCCCAAGCTGGTCGGCAAGCGCCAGACGCGACTGGCCGGCTTGGACGAGAAGATCCTGGGGCTCTATGCCGGCGGCATGACCGTGCGCGACATCGAGGCGCATCTGCGCGAGCTCTACGGCGTCCAGATCGGCCGCGACACGATCAGCACGGTCACCGACGCGGTGCTCGAGGACGTCGCCGCGTGGCGCACCAGGCCGCTGGATGCCGTCTATCCGATCGTCTACTTCGACTGCCTGATGGTCAAGGTCCGCGAGGACCGCTCCGTCCGCTCACGCGCCTGCTATCTCGCTGTCGGCGTCAGCGTCGAGGGCGAGCGCGACGTGCTCGGGATCTGGTGGCAGGACACCGAGGGCGCGAAGTTCTGGCTGGCCGTGCTCAACGACCTGCACCGCCGCGGCGTCTCTGACGTCCTGGTCGCCTGCGTCGACGGCCTGAAGGGCTTCCCGGAGGCGATCGAGGCCGTGTTCCCGGCCGCCTGGGTGCAGACCTGCATCGTGCATCAGATCCGCAGCTCGATGCGCTACGTCGCCTACAAGGATCGAAAAGCCGTCGCCCGCGACCTCAAGCCCGTCTACCGCGCGATCAATGCCGACGCGGCCGGCGCCGCGCTCGCGGCGTTCGACGAGCGCTGGGGCGAGCGCTACCCGATGATCGCCGACTCCTGGCGAACGCACTGGCCACAGATCACGCCGTTCCTGGCCCTGCCGGAGGACCTGCGCCGGGCGGTCTACACCACCAACAGCATCGAGAACCTCAACCGCCAGATCAGAAAGACGATCAAGACCCGCGGGCACTTCCCCGACGAACAGGCCGCCACCAAGCTGATCTACCTCGCCATCCAGCGCGCCGAGCGCAAGTGGCGCAAGGCCTACAACTGGACCAACGCCCTCAGAGGCCTCAAAATCCACTTCGGAGACCGACTCCCCGACTGACATGACAACAGTCGCCCTGGCCTCACACACAGAAGCCCGGACAGTCTCCTCGGATCGGGCAGCCAGATCGCCGGCACCAAATCGCGCCACGACAGCTCGGCGAGCACGCGCGCGTCGATCTTGTCGGTCTTGCAAGCCAACGGCGCCAACCCCTTGACCTTCTGCGCGTCGGCGACCAGCACCTCCCAGCCGAGCTCCTCCAGCGTGTCATGCACGAACCGCGCGCCGGTCATCGACTCAATCACCGCCCGCACCCGCTCGCCGCTCAGGCGCGCGGCGAGATGGCGCAAGCCGTCAGCGTCCGGCGCCGCCGCGGTCTGCGCGACCAGCTCGCCGGCCTCGTCGACCAAGCAGACATCAAGCCGCCGCCGACTCAAATCCAGTCCAGCGTGCAACATACGAAACGGGCCTCCTCGTGCTCGCTCCTCGGTGACACGCTGAGCCTGTCACCGAGGAGGCCCCCTTTCATCGCAGTCCGAAGCGAGCGTCTCGGGCTTGAGCGCGGAGTGCCCTTGGTAACGGGACCGGGCGTGCTGCTCCACCGATCCGCCAGGCCGCGAGCGACCCTCGCGTCGCCACACCAACCGGCACGCACTGACACGGTGGCGTTAGGCGTGCACCGCGGGGCGGCGATGCAGCTCTAACTCGGCGAGTGGGCGCGGCAGAACTCGCGCACGGCCTCGTTGAACTGCTCGGGCTGCTCGAGGTTGCTGACGTGACCAGCGCCCGGGATCACGACGAGCTCCGTGTCCGGGATCGCCTGCTCGAACTGGCGTGCGACGCTTAGCGACGAGCGAGCATCCAGCTCGCCCCAGATCAGCAGAGTCGGCACGGCGATGCGGGGCAGCAGGTCTCGCTGGTCGGCCTCGGCCATCACCAACAGCTGCATTCTGAGGCTCTCGGGGCGCACGGCGGCGGCGATCTCCTCGAGCAGCGGGACGAACTCGGCTGGCGGGTCGCCGCCGAACAACCCCGGAAGGGTGGGATCGAACTCGTCGGCGGGCGCTGCCAGCATCTGACGCGCGCCGGCTACCCGGGCACGGACCTCCTCCTCGGGCAGCGACCCCTTCCAGCCGGCGTAGGTATCGATGAGGATCAGGGTCGCGACGCTCCCGGCATGGTGGCGGTAGAGCTCCTGTACGACAGTGCCGCCCCAGGAGAGCCCGGCGACGTGCGCCGGGCCGCGCGCGAGCGCCTCGATCAGCACCGCGAGGCAGTTCGCGTAGTCCGCTAGGCCGAAATCTGCAGGCACATCCGAGGAGCGGCCCGCCCCCGGCTCGTCCCAGGCGACAACCGTGAACTCGTCCGCCAAGGCGGCGAGCTGCGGCTGCCACACGCGGCCGTCCTCGGCGGCGCCGTGCACGAACACCAGCGGCGGGCCTTCGCCGACGCGCTCGTAGGCGATCTCGAGCCCGTTCGCCCGGACGACCTCCACCTCCGCAACTTACACGCACGTCGGGGGCCAAATGGGATCTACCGGCGCTCGCTACTGCGTCTCGCGACATGCGAGCGTCTTGACCGAGGCTGCCCAGACGATCGCTCCGGACGACCAGCAGAAGCGTCACCCGGCTCGCCGCAATGAACCCGGTACCTAGCACGACGTCGGCAGGGCGTGAGGTCCGACAGAACCGGAAACCCGTCGCTGTCGCAATCGCCTGCAGGGAGCAGTGCCTGTCCGTCCAGCCCCTTCGCCCACGGCGCCGCGTCGGACGTGCACGGCTCGACCCAGAGTCACGAGCTCGCAACGCTTCGCTCCGCGTAACTACGTGCCGTCGATGAGGCACACCGCCGATGCACGCGCGCCCGATGGGAGCGTTTCAGGGCAATCATCGGCTCTCCGCCAGTTTTCGGTGCCGTGGGCGTTTGAGCTTGTAGACGGCGCGCGCCCCGGCGCGGACTTCCAGACCACCGGACGCGCGCGTCGTCGCGCAAGCGGCGGTCTCGCCGGCCCAGGCGTAATGGCGAGCTCCGTGCGAAGTGCCGCGCGCGTACACCACGCCCAGGGCTTGACTGCGGGGTCTGCCCGGTCAAGAAGGGTGCGCGACCCTCACCGGCCCGTAGGTCGCGCTGCTACCCGATCGGCCGGTGTGCCTTAGTTGCGATAGATAGTCAGGTTCGGTGACGCACGAACGCCAGCATTCCTGTCAGCCACCTCACCCAGCCTCCAGGAAGCCCGGGATGGCTCAGCCAGTCCAGCAGCCGGCTTGACGCGCTGCCATCGGCGGAGCCACACTCGAGGCGTGCCGTACGACGACGCGCCGCTTACCTCCGAGCACGAACTCGCCAGCGTAACGGTCGGCCCACTCGAGCGACTCGACGGCCCTGTGCACCTGACCGGCCCGAATCAGTCACCGGGACGCCCGACTGTGGGCCTGCACCTCGTCGACGGCAACATCGCGCAGGGCGACCTGGTGAAGGTCGTGCGCCGCCAGATCCGCGCGCACGGACGTCGCTAGAGCCGGGCCGCGAGGTGCTCGAGCACCTGCTCGGTCTTGGGCCTCGGATCGCCGTCCCGGCCGATGCCGTGGCCGTCCAGCCACTTGTGCCAGTCCCGCTCGGCCGCCGGCGCCTCGGAGCGGTCGACCTTGAAGGACAGCTCGACGAAATGCAGCTCGTCGTCGACGGTCCACTGCTCGACGCTCAGCTCGCGCGCGAACACGGAGGTCGGGAGATCCCACACGCGCGCCCTGATCGGACCGAGCGGCGAGAGGTCCTCGACCGAGACGGGCACCAGGGCCTCCTGCGCCTTCTTGAACAGCTTGTCGGGCTTGAGGTCACCGCCGGCGACGGCTTCGATCTCGCCCGGATCGGGCGTGCCGTCGAGCTTGACCGACCTCACGATCCGCTCGCCGACCACGTCGGCCTCGATCCGCCGGCCGTCCGAGGAGCCCCAGTCGGCCGGGACGCCCGAATCGGGCAGCGGGCGCAGCTTGACCGTCGAGTCGTTCTTGTCCTCGGTCACGCGGGCCCGGACGTAGACATGGTGCTGCCTGTGCAACACGAGATCGGGCGTGTCGTAGAAGAACACCGTGCGCGCGATCCCGTTCGCCGCGCCGATCAGCTCGAACACCGCCTGCTCCTCCGCCTGCAGGACGGTGACCTTGAACTCGACCTTCTCGATCGGCGGCCCGAAGCTGTGCGCAGTCATGTCCCAGTAGAGGCCGGCAACGTCAGCGCAGATACATCACGGTCCGGCACCCCATTCTCATACGAGTCGTCGCCGAAACGCAAGAGCGGGCGGCCGTGGCGCTCAGCGTGTGGGCGGCTGGCGCGCTCTATCGCCTGTACGACGCGCTCGGCGATGGACGTGGGGATCGTCAGCCGTCCCGCCCCGGAGGCACACTCCCGGCGCGACAACCTCGTCGGCGCCGTGATCATCGCCCTCGCCGCGTCGTTCCCGCAGATCGTCCGGCGCCGGCCCGCCCGGCGCCAGACGCCGCCGGTCCGTCGGCTGGATCACGGCCGTGGGCTGCTGCATACGCGATCAGGCTGATGATCCTCCGCGTGTTGAGGCTGACCGGCGTGCAGCAGATCGACTACCCGCCGGGGTTGTGGCTGTCGATCGACCGGCGCGCCGCCGACCTTCAGGACCGTGTTTCGTCTGATCCGGGGATCTGGCGGCGGTGTGCCTTATTGACGGTAGATAGTTAGATTCGGCGATGCGGTGGCCGGTTGTATCCGTGCGCACCCGACAAATCGAGGCTCCGCGAGAGTCGGGACGGCTCAATCTGGAGCAGTCCCCCGCACCCGGTTCCGACCGGATACTCGATGAGACCGAGGAGGTCACGATGCCGAGAATCCCGGAGGCTTGATGCGAGTTGGAGTGCTGACCGGCGGTGGCGACTGCCCAGGGCTCAATGCCGTTATCAGGGCGCTGGTCCGCAAAGGCGAGGTCGAGCACGGCGACACGTTCGTCGGATTCCGTGACGGCTGGCGGGGCCTGACCGAGAACCTCACCCGCCCGCTCAACGTCGAGCAGTGCCGCGGCATCCTGCCCAAGGGCGGCACCATTCTGGGTACGTCGCGCACCAACCCGTACAAGATCGAGGGCGGCGCGGCGGCCGTCAGAGCGACGCTGAAGAAGCACGACATCGACGTTCTCGTCGCGATCGGGGGCGACGACACCCTCGGCGTCGCGCACAGGCTCTCGCAGGAAGGCGTGCAGGTCGTCGGAGTCCCGAAGACGATCGACAACGACTTGTCGGCCACCGATGTCACGTTCGGTTTTCACACCGCCGTGCAGATCGCGACCGACGCCATCGACCGTCTGCACACGACGGCCGAATCGCACAACCGCGTGTTCGTCTGCGAGCTGATGGGCCGCCACGCCGGTTGGATCGCAATGTACGCGGGCATCGCCGGCGGTGCCGCCGAGATCCTCATCCCCGAGAGACCGTTCGACATCGACGAGGTCGCGGCCAAGATCAAGCAACGGCACAGCAAGGGCCGCTACGCGTCGATCGTCGTCGTCGCCGAGGGCGCGGTAGCGAAGGAAGGCACCCTCTCGGTTGCCAGCGGCAAGGTCGACGCCTTCGGTCACGCTCAACTCGGCGGGATCGGCCAGGTCGTGGCCGACGCACTCGAAGAGCGCACGGGGTATGAGACGCGCGTGACCGTACTGGGTCACATCCAGCGAGGCGGAACGCCGACCGCGTACGACCGCGTACTGGCCACCCGCTTCGGGTTGCGGGCCATCGGCGCCGTCCACGAGCAGGCCTTCGGCACGATGGTCGCCCTCAAGGGTGACGTCATCGATCTCGTTCCGCTCGGCGAGGCCGTCACCGAGACCAAGACCGTCGGTCCCGGCCTCCTCGACGACGCGACCGTCTTCTTCGGCTAACCGGCCGCCACAGGCCGGAGCTGTCTGTACAGAGCGGGGCGCTGCGCCACGACGGCGGGCGCAGTGGCGCTGAGCTGACGCTGGACGGGGTGACGACGTCGAAACTGCTGGCGTGGTCACACGCGGATCGCGCCATCAGCGCAGCGCGCCCACACTGCTCCCGTGCAGCTCGGAGCCTCGCTCGTGCCGCCATGATGTGTGCGACAGCCTGCCTTGAACGCGGCAGCGCCACGGAGTTCGGCCGCCGT
The DNA here is from genome assembly GCA_963803335.1 of uncultured Solirubrobacteraceae bacterium. Lineage (GTDB taxonomy): Bacteria > Actinomycetota > Thermoleophilia > Solirubrobacterales > Solirubrobacteraceae > DASSUW01. The sequence continues at coordinate 68,495 of CAWDME010000006.1, forward strand.
GGGCGCGTCGTGCTGTTGGCGCAGTCGCTGTCGAGGTGACCCGCTTTGGTCGACACCCGAGCGCTTGGCCCGCCAGGGTAGGGCAGCAAGGATGTGTCCATGCCATTAAGTCCTTCCCCGTATTCGCCGGAGTCCCGGCGGCAGGCCGTCGAGTTGGTGGGCTCGAGCGGCGATTCGATCCCGCAGATCGCTACTGAGCGCTGATGGCGTCCGTGTTGCCGCCGTTTGTCGAGGGGCTGCCGGACGGCGTTACCCGTGTGAGCCTGCCGACGCCATTTCATGTAGGGCGCGTCAATTGCTACCTGCTGGTCGACCCGCCGGTCACCGTCGTTGACCCCGGCACCCTGCAGGCGGGCTCGATCGACGAGCTGGCGGCTGTCCTGGCGTCCAGCGGTCTGGGCTTCGGCGACGTGGAACAGATCGTCGTCACGCACGCGCATCCCGATCATTTCGGTGCCGCGGCCGCTATCGCCGCTCGCTCAGGCGCACGGATCGTGTGTGGTCTGCCCGAACGCGCGGGCCTGCTGGGGCCGAGCGACTCCCAACGGACACGCGAGCTTCTGGTTGGGCTCGGCGTGCCAGCAGCCGCGGCGCGGTCGCTCGTGGCTGTGACCGACGCCGCGCTCGGGCGTCTGGTGGGGTGGGCAGATCCGAGCGTCGTTACGGGCGTCCGGGATGGGGACCTCCTGGCCGCCGGCGGTCGTCAGTTCGTCTGTGTGGTCAGCTCCGGGCACGCCGAGGGTCATCTGTCTCTGTGGGACCCAGCGGCCAGTGTCCTGTTTAGTGGCGATCATCTGTTGGCGCGCATCATCCCCGTCCCCAGCCTCGATCGCGGCGATGGGGCAGGCCGCCGGCATAGCTTGGTCGAGTATCTGGCCGGATTGCCACGCTTGGTTGCCTTCGATCCCGCTGTGGTGCTCCCCGGTCATGGCCTTGCCTTCACCGAGTTGGCCGTGCTGGAGGCCCGGCTGCGCTCCCACAGCCGCGAACGGGCCGACGACATCGCGGCGATCCTTCTCGAACGGCCGGCGACGCCCTTCGAGATAGCCCGCCGGCTGCAGTGGCAACCAGAGGGGGGAGACTGCTCGCGGGCCTCGCGCACGTGCAGGGGCATCTGGACCTTCTGCAAGAGACTGGCCGCGTCACGCCGGTCGTCGCCGGCGGCCTGGCGCGTTACCAGCTGCGCGTTTGACCGCCGTCTGAGCGTCACCGGGCCCTTAGGGCCGTCGACGAGTCGCGAGCCACCCGCCGATACGCGCCGAGCGACAACGACCAAACGGAACCGTTGCCGTTGACATCGCGAGACGCTCCGGGCAAATATCATTGCGGATGGCGCGTGGCACGTCGCCGTCCCATTCTGTTCTCCTGGGCGCCGTTGGAGCGGACATGCCGAAGTACGCACTGTTTTTCACCTACACCCCCGATGCCTGGGGTGCGATGGTCGAAAGCCCCCGAGACCGAGCGTCGCAGGCGCGCGCCATCGTCGAGGCGGCCGGCGGCACGATGGAGGCGATCTATTGGATGTTCGGACCCCACGACGGTATCTGCGTCTTTGACGCGCCGAGCCCGATTAGCGCGGGAGCGGTCAGCGTCGCCGTGGGCAGCACGGGGACCTTCAAGCACCTGGAAACACACGAGTTGCTCACCCAAGACCAACTGACCGAGCTGCTGGCGACCGCTCGGGAGTGCAGGCGCCGGTATCAGCCCCCGGCGCGGGCGTGAACCTCATCGTGGGGGCGCGGCGAACCGGTGCACGAGGATCCATGCGCCGGCGGCGCACCGCTGCGTACGGCACTCGGCTGTCGCGAATCGGCGGCCACATCAGCGCCGCGCCTGGCCGGGCGAGAACGCCTCGTGACGCGTCGCCGAACGTGACCACCTGTCGCCACGCGCCTCGACTGCGCTCGACACGCCTCCTATCGACTGTCGTCGGGGCGACCTATTCTGCTCAGCTGGTCAAGCCGCGGCTGGCGGCAGGACCAGGAATGCGCCGGCCAGCCCTTCGTCCGGCGGCGTTCAGGGCGACCAGACCGAGCTGTGTCTAGGTTGACCCGGCGAGGCCCACCCGCGCGACAACATCCGTGACAACATCCATCCTGTCCGGAACGCCCAACGGGTCCAATCCCACGGACGCAAACGACGCTCCAGAGCAAAATGGACACAGCGCACACGCCCACGATCGGCTTGAGGGCCTGGTCCGGGATAACCGGGTGGAGGTTCGAGTCCTCTTCGGCGCATCGAGCGAAGGCCCCGCGTGTCGGGGCTTTTGTCGTTCTGAACGAGTGTCGCCCGCTCCGTTGAGCAAATCCGTGCCGACAATCAAGCCGACGCGGCGAGCAGGCGCGTCACGAGGCGCAGCGGCGGCCAAGCCTCGCGCCCAGGCCGCGTCACCGCGTAGGTGCGCAACACGGCCTCCGGGTGGCGAAGCGCAGCGAGCCGCACTCCCCTGACAGGTCGGATGGCTGCCGGCAGCAGCGCGACGCCGAGCCCCGCCACGATGAGGTCCTGCACAAGCTCGAGGCTGTCCACGCGGTGTGCGATTTGCGGCTCGAAGCCCGCGAGCGACGCGATCGTGCGGACGACCTGCTCGTCGGCGACGTTGCGCGAGTTGACGATCCACCCGGCGTCGGCGAAGCGCCGGAAGACGGCCGGCGCGTCGTCCACCGCCGGCTCGCGAGTGGAGGACGACGTGGGCACGCCGAGCTCCCAGGCTGCCGACCACAGTGGCGCGACCCGGAGCGCGGGATCGAGGGCGACCGGCGCGAGGGTGTAGTCGTAGACGAGCGCGAGGTCGACCGCGTCGGTGGCGAGGAGCTCGAACGCCTCGGCCGGCTCGTGCTCGTGGATCCGCAGGCGGACCGCGGGGTACTCGGCCTGGAGCTGCGCGAGGACCGGGACGAGCGACCGGCGCACGGCGGTCTCGAAGCCCGCGACGCGTACCGTCCCGGCGGGCTCGCCGCCCGGGTCGAGGTCGGTACGGGCGGCCTCGAGGGCAGCGAGGATCGTTACGGCGTGGTCGGCGAGGCGCCGCCCGGCAGGCGTGAGTCGCACGCGGCGGCCGTCGGGCTCGATCAGCGTCGCGCCCGCCTCGCGCGCGAGCACGGCGAGCTGCTGTGAGACCGTCGAAGTCGTGTAGCCGAGCTCGTCGGCGACGGCGCGCATCGAGCCGCGGCGCGAGAGCTCGAGGAGCAGGCGGAGGCGGTGCGGGTCCATCGCCAGACAATTGTTCGAGAACATCGAACGATATGTCAAGCAAGTCGACGTGGACCGAACGGTCTAGGTGCGATTCACTGGACCCATGTCACGCGTCGCCCCACCCCCGTCCGCGCACGGTCAAGCGCGTGTCGGCGCCGGCATGGCGGTGGCGGCGATCGTCTGCGTCCAGGTCGGGATCGCAGCATCGGTCGGCCTGTTCGACGACGTCGGCCCTTCGGGTGCGGCGGCCCTGCGCCTCGCGTGGGCGGGCGTGCTGCTGCTCGTCCTCGTCCGGCCGCGTCCGAGCGCGTTCTCCCGGCGCGGGCTGGTTGGCTCGGCCGTACTCGGCGTCGTAACCGGGGCCATGACCCTCTGCTACATGGGGGCCGTCGCCCGCCTCCCGCTCGGGACGGCGAGCGCGCTCGAGTTCCTCGGGCCGCTCGGCGTCGCGATCGCGCGCGGTCGCGGTGCAGCCAAGGTCTGGCCGGCCACCGCCGCTGTGGGCGTGCTTCTGCTCACGCAGCCGTGGCACGGTGCAGCGGACGCCGAGGGGATCGCCTTCGCTCTCGCCGCCGCGGCGGGCTGGGCGGCGTACATCCTGCTCACGCAGCACGTCGGCGGCGAGGTTGCCGGGATCCAGGGCCTCGCCGTCTCGATGCCGATTGCAGGCGTGGTGGCCCTCCTCGTCGCGCGCCCGGACCCCGCTGTGGCGCTCGCGCCCGACATGCTGCTCGCGGGCATCGGCCTCGCCGTTCTGCTGCCCGTGATCCCTTTCGCGCTCGAGATGCTCGCGCTCCGGCGGCTGACGACCACCGCGTTCGGGACGCTCATGAGCCTCGAGCCCGCGGTCGCGCTCATCGTCGGCGTCGTCGGCCTGCACCAGACGCTGGCCATCGGGCCGGTCGTCGGCATCCTGTTCGTCGTCGTTGCGGGCGTCGGCGCCCAGCGCAGCGGCGCCCGGCGCTCAGAGCTCCGCCCGCTCGGAGTCGGCGCCGGCGCCGACGCCGCGCTCGCCCGCGCCTGACCGTCGCGGAGGGGGGTCGGTCGCTCCCGTATCCATACCAAGACGTGCACGAGCAGCCTCGCGCCGGGCCGGTGGTATGCGGCCGCCGACACCTGGAAGGGCGACGAGTACCTCGGCTTCACCGCGACGGGCGTGTTCCGCTTCGGGCAGAACTGACAGCGCGTTCTCTACACTGGATCCCCGTCATTAGCAGGGGATCAACAGTCATGAGCGTCGCGATCGCGGCGCTCTTCTTATTGACGCCCGGCGTAGCGCAGGGCATGACCGAGATCGGCGCCGTCGAGGAGCCGGTCCCCGTCCGCGTGTTCCCGATCGCCGGTCCGCACGACCTCGGACGCAGCCTCGCGAACCGCTTCGGCGGTGGGCGCGGGCACGACGGGCAGGACATGTTCGCGGCGTGCGGGACGCCGGTCGTTGCCTCGCAGGGCGGCAAGGTCCGCAAGGCGGGCTACGACCCGGCCGGCGGCAACTTCATCGTCCTCACCGAGAAGCAGACCGGCCTCGACGCGGTCTACATGCACCTCGCGCACACGCCGCGCGTGCGCGCGCGAGAGACGGTCGAGACCGACCAGCGGATCGGCTCCGTGGGCGACACCGGCGACGCTGACGGCTGCCACCTGCACTTCGAGCTGTGGACGGCGCCGGGCTGGTACGCCGGCGGCGAGCCGTTCGACCCGCTGCCGCGACTTCGCCGCTGGGACGCGCGGTCGCAGCGCTATTCGCCAGGCGATCAGCCGACGATGTAGCGAGCCGGCACGTAGTTCTGGTCCTGCTGCGGTGGGCGGACGTAGGCGCGCTTCTGCTTCGGCGGCAGCTTGACCTTCTCCCTCGGCACGTCCTCGTAGCGGATCAGGCTGAGGAGGTGGCTGATGAGGTTCAGCCGCATCGTCCGCTTGTCGTCGGCCTCGACGACGTACCACGGTGACTCGCGCGTGTCGGTGTAGGCAAACATCTCGTCCTTCGCCTCGGCGTAGTCGACCCACCGCCTGCGCGCCTCGAGGTCCATGCCACTGAGCTTCCATTGCTTCGCGGGGTCGCGCAGGCGCGCCTTAAAGCGGCGCTCCTGCTCCTGGTCGCTGACCGATAGCCAGTACTTGATGAGGATGATCCCGGACCGCAGCAGGTCGCGCTCGAACTGCGGGCACGTGCGCATGAACTCCTCGTACTCGTCCTGCGTGCAGAACCCCATCACGTGCTCGACGCCGGCGCGGTTGTACCAACTGCGGTCGAACAGGACCATCTCGCCCGCTGCCGGCAGATGCGCGACGTACCGCTGGAAGTACCACTGGGTGCGCTCGCGTTCGGTCGGCGTGGCGAGCGCGACGGTGCGCACGACGCGCGGGTTAGTCTTCTCCGCAATCCGCTTGATGGTTCCGCCCTTGCCGGCCGTGTCACGACCCTCGAAGACCACCACCACTTTCAGGCCCTTGTAGATGATCCAGTCCTGGAGGCGGACGAGTTCCACCTGCAGGCGCGCGAGCTCCTTCTCGTAGCCGCGCTTGTTGAGGTGCCGCGTCTCGGCGTCGCGGCCGGCGTCGACCGGCGGCCGCGTCCACAGTGGGTCGTCGGTGGCCATCGTGTCGAAGCTAACGCAACCGCAACGTGAACGCGTTGGGGTTCGACGTCGCCGCCGGGCGCGTACCCGCTCCGGTACCTGTCCGGCACGGGCCTACTTGTTACCGGAGGATCCCCTCCTGACGGGCGCGCTCGACCGCACCGGCGACCGATTCGGCGCCGAGCTTCGCGATGGCCGTGTCGACGGCCCGGGAGACGGCTGCGGGCTCGATCTCGAGCAGCGCCGCGGTCTCCCAGGGCTCCCAGCCGAGCCGGGCGAGTGAAAGGACGTGGCGCTCGCGAGTGCTGAGGACACCGTTGTGGCGTTGGTTGAGCTCGTACACGGGGAGCAGCGTGGCGGGCGCGACTGCGCCTGTCGATCGGGCGGACGGATGATCTCGCGGATGAACTCGCCGTCGCGCGATCGGATGACCAGTTCAGTAGAAGACGGTGCGCGTGAGGTGCGGTGGCCGCTCGCGGTAGCGCGGCTCGCGGCCGCGGTTCCAGAGCCAGTTGTCGAGCGTGCGCGCGGGCACGCCGGCGCGGGCGGCCAACTGCTCGCAGGCGTGGACTGCGCAGGCGCGGATCTCGCGCTCGAACGAACCGCCGGCCTCCAGCAGCTCGCCGGCGTCGACTGCCGCGGCTAACCCCGGCTCGTAATGCAGCACGCCGTCGACCCGCAGTACGTGTGGGACGAGGTTGTCGGCGAAGATCGTCAGGTCGTCGATGTCGGTGAAGTTCGCGACGCCGGCCAACACCAGGTCGTTGGCGGTGATCTGGGCGCGCTTGTAGAAGCCGTGGTCGTTGAAGAACGGCATGCGAGTCAGGTCGCGGGCGAAGCGGTCGGCGGAAGCCGGGATGACCGACGAGGCGCTGCGGTCACCGAGCCAAACGCCAAGGTCGTTCAACGCGCGCGTGTACAGACCCATGAGCTCGTGCGCCGGGTCCTGCTCTAGCACCTCCCCCACTCCCCGCGGGTCGAGCGCGCGGAGCTCGGCGGCGGTCCAGGTCGCTGCACCGCGCGCCCGGGCGTGCTCGGTCAGGCGGCGGGAGATCGTGTCGGTGGACGTCGCCAGCTCCGGGAACCAGCCCGAGCCGAAGTTCACCGTGTCCATGACCAGCACGTAGCGCGCGACGTCATCCACGCTCGCGTCGAGCAGGTACACGTCCGGGTCGAGGCCGGAGACGCCCGGTTCGACCACAACGTCGTCGACGTCGATCCGCACCCATGACGCGGACGCCGCCACCGATGCGCAATACGCGCGGACTTCGTCAAAGAGGCTCACGGTCCGCTAGGACTGTGCCGCATGCGCCGCCTGCTCGCCGCCGTGCTCGCCTGCTCGCTCCTCGTCGCGGGTTGCGGCAACGACGAAGCGACCAAGAGCCCGCAGAACGTCGTGCTGTCGCTCGACTTCGTGCCCAACGCCGTGCACGCGCCGATCTACATGGCGGTCGAGAACGGCCATGACAAGGACCAGGGGATCAACCTCCAGATCCGCAAGCCGGCCGGCGGCCCCGATGCGCTCAAAGCTGGTCAGCAGCGGACGTGTCGACGTCGGCATCCTCGACATCCACGACCTGGCGATCGCGCGCGCCCAAGGCGCCGACCTCGTCGCCATCGGCGCGCTCGTCGGGCGGCCGCTCGCGGCGCTGATCGCGCGCCCCGGCATCAGCCGCCCCAAGGACCTCGAGGGCCGGACGGTCGGCGTCTCCGGTCTCCCCTCCGACCCGGCGTTCCTGAAAGCCATCCTCACCCACGACGGCGCCGACTACGACGCGGTCAAGCAGGTCACGATCGGCTTCGCGGCCGTGAGCCGGCTGCTCACCAAGCGCGTCGATGCGGTCCCGGCGTTCTGGAACGCCGAGGGTGTCGCGCTCAAGCAGAACGGGATGGACGTGCGCGAGTTCCGCGTCGACGCATACGGCGCGCCGCCCTACCCCGAGGTCGTGCTGATCACCTCGCGCCGGACGCTCGACCAGCACGCGGACCGCCTGCGCGCGACCCTCAAGGCGATCGACGACGGGCTCAAGGACACGCTCGCCGACCCGCAGAAGGCGAGCGAGGTGATCGCGAAAGCGGCCGAGACCAACGACACGAAGCTCGTGCGCGCCCAGATGGACGCCGTGCGACTGGTGTTCGCCAAGCACCTCCGCCTCGACCCCACGGCGATCGCCCGCTGGGCCACGTTCGACGCGCGGATCGGGATCGTCGACCAGCGGCCCGACGTGCAACGGGCGTTCGACTTCGACCTCGCGCCCTAACGCATCACTGCTGCGCCATCAGCAACCGGACCGTCGCTTCGTCGTCGGCGATCAGCTCGCCCGCGAGGTCGATCGCGACCTGGCGGATCGTGCCTGTGAACGGGAACGGGGGCGCGTAGGTCTCCGACGCCGGGGCCCCGAAGTCGAAGCCGCAGCTGAGACCCTCGAGCTCGAAGAACAGCGGCGTCGTGTGCGGGTATTCGGTGTGGGCGACGAGCTCGCCGTCGATGTAGAGCTGCCCGTTGCCCGGTGCGCCCTTGCCGTTGGCGATGTCCGGGGCGCCGGTCGGCTCGAACTCGTAGCGCAGCGCGTGGCGGCCCTCGCTGAGCACGTCGCCAGCGCGCATCTCGAAGCGGTCGAGGCCGACGTAGTTGTAGACGAAGCGCAGCTGCCCGTCCTTCATGAAGAACGCGTAGCCGCCGGCGTCGCCGCCCTGCGCCACCAGCACGCCCTCCGCGCCGCCCGCCGGGATGTCGACGTCGGCCTCGATCGAGTAGGCGCGGTTGTAGACGGCTGGCGCCGCGAACGACGGCACCACGGACGCCCCCGGGTAGTAGACGAACCGGGTGCGCGGCTTGGACGTCTGCGGCCGCACAGTCGCCAGCCGCGCCTGCATCGAGCTGTCGAGCGGCAGGACCTTGTACTTCTCGGCCTCCTGCCACCACAGCGCGGCCAGCTCGCGCAGCTTCTCGGGGTGCTCGGCGGCGACGTCGCGCGCCTCGGTGGGGTCGTCGGTCATCCGGTACAGCTCCCAGCCGCTGCGTTCGAGCTCCTCGAGGATCTCCGGGGTGATCGGCTGCCCCAGCGCGCGACCGGTCTGGGCCGCAGTCGTGAAGTTCGGCGCCGGCCACGGGCAGACCGCCCGCCACTCGTCGTGGTAGATGGCGCGGTGACCGAGCATCTCGAAGTACTGGGTGACGTGGTGCGACGGCGCGCCGGCGTCGTCGAACGTGTGGGCGAAGCTCACGCCCTCCAACGGCGACTGCGGGACTCCGCGGATCGCCGCCGGCGGCTCGACGCCGAGCGCGTCCAGCACCGTCGGCACCATGTCGATCGCGTGCGCGTACTGGGTGCGCACCTCGCCGCGCGCGGCGATGCCCGCCGGCCACGCGACCACGAACGGGTCGCTCGAGCCGCCGCGGTACGTCTCGCGCTTCCAGCGGCGGAACGGCGTGTCGCCCGCCCACGCCCAGCCCCAGGCGTAGTGGTTGTAGGACGACGGGCCGCCGAGGTCGTCGATGTGGGCGAAGTTGTCCTCGAAGCTCTCCGGGACCATGTTGAAGAAGCGCATCTCGTTGAACGAGCCCGTGGCACCGCCCTCGGCCGAGGCGCCGTTGTCCGAGATCACCATGATCAGCGTGTTGTCGAGCTCGCCGATCTGCTCGAGCGTGTCGAGCAGGCGCCCGAAGTGGTGGTCGCAGTGCGAGACGAACCCGGCGAAGACCTCCATCATCCGCGCGTACAGGCGCCGCTCGTCGTCGGACAGCGACGACCACTCGGGCACGTCGGGATCGCGCGGCGAGAGCTGCGCGTCGGCGGGCAGTAGCCCGATCGCCTTCTGGCGGGCGAACACCTTCTCGCGGTAGGCGTCCCAGCCATCGTCGAACGTGCCGGCGTAGCGGTCCGTCCACTCGCGCGGCGCGTGATGGGGCGCGTGTCCGGCCCCCGGGGCGTAGTACAGGAAGAACGGCTTCTCCGGGGCGTTGACGTGCGCGTCGATGACGCACTTGATCGCCTGGTCGGCGAGGTCCTCGCTGAGGTGGTAGCCCTCCTCGGGCGTGCGCGGCGGCTGCGTCGAGCCGTTGTCGACCGTGAGGTCGGGATACCACTGGTTGGTCTCGCCGCCGAGGAAGCCATAGAAGCGCTCGAAGCCGCGGCCGAGCGGCCAGCGGTGCAGCGGGCCCGCGGGGGTGTTCTCCTCCGACGGGGACAGGTGCCACTTACCGATGCAGAACGTGTTGTAGCCCTGCCCCAGCAGCATCTCGGGCACCATGCCGTTCTCGAACGGCATGCGGCCGTCGTAGCCGGGATATCCGGTCGCGAGCTCCATGATGCAGGCGACCCCGCTCGAGTGGTGGTTGCGGCCGGTGAGGATGCACGCGCGCGTCGGCGAGCACAGGGCCGTCGTGTGCATGTTCGCGTAGCGCAGCCCGGAAGCGGCCACGCGGTCGATGTTCGGCGTCTCCACCAACCCGCCGAAGCAGCTCAGCTGTCCGTAGCCGACGTCGTCGAGGACGACGAACAGCACGTTCGGCGCACCGTCGCGCGCCCGTGTCGGCGCCGGCCAGGCGGGGCTCGACTCCTGCACCGTGCGCCCGATCACGCCCGGGAAGTCGGTGCCATGCGGATATTCGACGGGGTCGCTCATGATGCTGCCAGCCTCGCCGCAGCGCGCACGCGCGGACAAGGGCGCGGGCATGCCCTCCCCCGTGATGCGCGCACCGTTGCGACCTTCCGGCGGCAGCCCCTAGGGTCGGGCGATGGAGGGCATGGTGTGGCTGCCCGGCGGCGAGTTCGCGATGGGCTCGGACGCCTTCTATCCGGAGGAGGCACCGGTTCGGCGCGTCGCGGTTGACGGCTTCTGGATCGACGAGCGGCCGGTGACGGTTGCCGACTTCCGGCGCTTCGTGAAGGCGACCGGGTACGTCACGGTGGCGGAGCGTCCGCTCGACCCGGCCGTCTACCCGGACGTGGACCCGGGAGCGCTGGTCTTCCGCCCCTCGCGCGGACCGATCGACCTGCGCGACGTGCGCAACTGGTGGACGTACGTGCCGGGCACGACGTGGCAGCGGCCCGAAGGCCCGGCCAGCGACACCTACACGCGCGGTCGGCACCCGGTCACGCAGGTCGCCTACGAGGACGCCCAAGCCTACGCAGCCTGGGCCGGCAAGGCGCTGGCGACCGAGACCGAGTGGGAGTACGCCGCCCGCGGCGGGCTCGACGGCGCGGTGTTCGCCTGGGGCGATGAGTTCGCGCCCGGCGGACGGCTGATGGCCAACACGTGGCAGGGCGAGTTCCCGTGGCAGAACCTGCTCAGCGACGGCTACGGGGGCACGTCACCCGTCGGCGCCTTCCCGCCCAACGGCTACGGCCTGTACGACACAACGGGCAACGTCTGGGAGTGGACGTGCGACGAGCCGGCCGCGAACGGCGCGCCGCCGCGGCCGTGCTGCGCGCCGTCGGAGCCGGGCGCGCACATCCCCCGGCGGGTGATCAAGGGCGGCTCGCATCTGTGCGCGCCCAACTACTGCCTGCGCTACCGGCCCGCGGCGCGCCAGTTCGAGGCCATCGACACTTCTACCGGCCACATCGGCTTCCGCTGCGTGCTCCGAGCGCCGTAGCTTGCCGTCCCCATCCCGGCCCAGGTACGGTCGTCAAGATCGCGATGACCGAACTGGTCGCAGCCGACGGCGAGGGCGGCAAGGTCGTCGCCGCGTTCGACGTCTTCCTCTCGCACAACAGCCGCGACAAGTCGCCCGTCGTGCGGATCGCCGAGCGCCTCAAGCGCGCGGGGCTCGAACCATGGCTGGACAAGTGGTCGCTGACGCCCGGCGGGGACTGGCAGCGCGAGCTCGGTGATGGACTCGAGGCCTCGCGCGCGTGTGCGGTGTTCATCGGCCCGCACGACGCCGGCGCGTGGGAGATCCAGGAAACCGGCCTCGCGGTCGATCGCGCCGCCAAGGACCAGCGCTTCCGCGTGTTCCCGGTGCTGCTGCCCGGCGTGCCGGAGCCGTTCGATCCGAACCGGCTCCCGCACTTCCTGCGGTCGCGCACGTGGGTGGATTTCCGCTCGGGCTACGAGGACACGCGCGCGCTGCAGGACCTCATCCACGCGATCAAGGGCATCCCGTTCGGCCCCGACGTTCCGATCGAGCCGCGCGACGACGTGTGCCCGTATCGCGGCCTGCGCGCGTTCGAGTCAGACGACGCCGAGTTTTTCTTCGGGCGCGACCGTGAGGTGCAGCGGCTCACCGAGAAGCTCAAGGCCGGCCGGTTCCTCGCCGTGCTCGGCCCTTCGGGAAGCGGGAAATCCTCGCTCGTCCGGGCCGGGCTCCTGCCCGCGGTGACCGGCGGCGCGCTGCCCGACGTCGATCGCTGGCATGTCTGCGTGGTCCGGCCCGGAGCCACGCCGCTGACCGCGCTGGCCGCGGGCCTGCACACGCTGTCCGGAGCCGGCGCGATGCAGGCCACCCTCGACGGCCTCGCCAACGATGAGCGCACGCTGCACATGGCGGTGTCGCTCGCGCTGGCCGAGCGCCCTGCCGGGGAGCGCGTCCTGCTGGTCCTGGACCAGTTCGAAGAGGTCTTCACGATGTGCCACGACGAGCAGGAGCGCCGTGCCCTGTTCGCGAACGTCCTGCACGCCGTGTCGGTCCCCGGCGGCGACGCGGTGGTGGTGCTCACGATGCGCGCGGACTTCTATCCCAAGTGCGCCGCCTACGCCGAGCTCGCCCAGCTGCTGACGGCACACCAGTTCCTCGTCGGCCCGATGGACGCGGACGGCCTGCGGCAGGCGATCGAGGAGCCCGCGCGCCGCGTGGGCCTGGAGTTCGAAGAGGGCCTGACGGCGACGATCCTCGAAGACGTCGGGAAGGAGCCGGGCGCCCTGCCGTTGCTCGAGCACGCGCTGCTCGAGCTGTGGGAACGGCGCCGTGGCAGCATGCTCACGCTCGAGGGCTACCGTGACGCCGGCGGCGTCGACGGCGCGCTCGCCAAACGCGCCGACGAGATCTTCGCCGGGCTGAGCGAGGAGGAGCAGGAGATCGCGCGGCGCACGCTCCTCCGGCTCACCGAGCCCGGCGAGGGGACCGAGGACACGCGCCGCCGCGCGGCGCTCAGCGAGCTCGAGACCGGCGGCCACGGCGAGGAGTTCGACGCCGTGCTCGGGCGCCTCGTGGCCGCCCGGATGCTGACCTCGGGCAGCGACGACGCGGGCCACGAGCAGTTCGTCGAGGTGTCGCACGAGGCGCTGATCCGAGGCTGGCCGCGGCTCCGCGGCTGGATCGACGCCGACCGGGCGGCCCTGCGCGTCCAGCGCCGGCTCACCGACGCGGCGCGGGAGTGGGAAGAGCTGGGTCGCGACGACGGCGCGCTGTACCGCGGCGCACGGCTGGCCGAGGCGGTCGAGTTCGCGGGCGAGCACGAGGCCGAGCTGACCGAGCGCGAGCGGGCGTTCGTCGACGCGGGCGTCGAGCTCGAGGAGCGCGAGCGGACCGCGGAGGAGCAGCGGCGCCGCAAGGAGCTCGAAGACGCCCGCGCGCTCGCTGACGCGCAGAGCCGCGCGAAGCGGCGGCTGATGGGGGCGGCGGCGGTCCTGCTCGTGGGCTTCGTGGGAGCGGGCGCGGCCGCGCTCGTGGCGGTCCACCAGAAGAAGACCGCCACGCAGCAGAGCTCGCTCGCGCTCTCGCGCCAGCTCGCGGCGAACGCGGGCCAGCAGCTCAACCAGGATCCCGAGCTCGCGCTGTTGCTGGCGCTCGAGTCCGCGCGTCGCGCGCACACGGTCGAGGCCGAGGACGCGTTGCGGGCGACGCTGCAGTCACCGCTGCGCGCGACCCTGCGCGGGCACAGCGCATCGGTGCTGGCGGCCGGCTTCGACCGCCAGGGCGGCCGCGCGGTCACGGCCGGCGCCGACGGGACGGCGCGCGTGTGGGACACCCGGACGGGGCGGACGATCGCGGTGCTCCGCCACGGCGGGCGGGTGCTCGACGCGGCGTTCGACGCGAGCGGCACCCGCGTCGTGACCGCCGGCGCGGACGGCGTCGCGGCGCAATGGGATGCCCGCAGCGGGCGGCGGCTGAGCACCACCGCGATCCGTCGCACGCCGAGCGCCGCCGTGTACGACGCCAGCATCAGCCCGGACGGGAGGCATGTGGCGACCGCCGGGCCCGGCGGGCTGCTCGTCTGGACGCTGGGCGGGACGGGGCCGCCGCGGCGGCTGACCGGAATCGACACCTCCCACGTCGCGTACGCGGCGCGCGCCGACCGGCTCCTGTCGCTCGACACGCCCGAGACGTTCCCCGCGTTCTCCACCCCGTCGGTCTGGGACCTCCGCAGCGGACACCGCACCGACGGCCCGCCGCTGATCGATCCTGTGGACGCCGCGCTGAGCGCCGACGGGCGGGCCGTACTCGTCATCGGCGACTCAGGCGTGTTCCGGTGGCGGACCGACGCGAAGGGAACGCAGCGCGTCGCCGGGCCGGGCGCGACAACGGCGGCTTTCAGCGCTGACGGCCGAGAGATCGTGACGGTCGGGGCGGGCGGTGCCGAGGTGCGTGACGCCGCCTCGCGCCAGCGGCTGACCGCGCTGCGCGCCGGCGCCCGCTACATGACCGCGGCGGCGTTCAGCGCCGACGGCCGTCGCATCGTCACGGCCGACGAGGGCGGGATCGGGCGCGTGTGGGAGCCGGGCGTGGTGCCGCTGGCCCCGCGCGGCAACGAAGTCGCGGTCGCCGCCTTCTCGCCCGACGGCCGCCGCGTCGGCGGCCTCTCAGCCGTCGGAGTGAGCACCGTGACGGCCCGCGGGAGCACCTACGACCCGTTGGCGATCATCTGGGATGCAGCCGACGGGCACCTCGTATCCGCGCAGCCCACGGGATTCGGCACGGTCAACACGCCGGACGTGATCGCGGACAACAACCGGGGGACCCAGGCGAGCTTCAGCCGCGACGGCAGGCTGGTGTTCGGAACCGACCTCATCGATCTCTCCGTCTACGACGCCAAGAAGGGCGGTCGGCTGTCCGGCACGCCGGCGGACGCCGCCAGCGCGGACGGCAGCCGGATCGCGCGCATCGCCGCTCGGCGGACGCGGGTCGATGTGCTGGACGCCGAGTCTCCACACCGCGTGGCGAGCCTCCCGCTCACGCTGAAGGGCGTCGACGCGGTCGAGCTCAGCCCGGACGGGCGATGGCTCGCCGCGTTCAAGAGCGGCACCGACGCCCTCGAGGTCTTCGCGGTGAAGGACGGCGCGCGCGGCACGGTGCTGCGCGACCCCGGCGACCGCCTCGACTTCGTGCGCATCTCGGCCGACGCTCAGCGCCTGGTCGCCGCGCTCAGCGACGGCACCGCGCGGACCTGGGACCTCCGTACGCACCAAGCGATCGCCGAACTGAGCGGGCATGTGCGGCGGCTGTGGACAGTCGCGTTCGGCGCCGACCGGCGGTTCGTCGTCACCGGCGGCGCTGACGGGACGACGCGAGTCTGGGAGACCGACACCGGCCGCTCTGTCGCCGTCCTGCCGGGCGGCGGCGGCGCGGCGTTCGGACCCGGCGAACGGACCGTGGCGATCGTCGCCGGCGTCGCCCCGAACACCGGTGATGTATCCGCGATCCGCGCCTGCGATGCGTGCGCCACGTGGCCGGAGCTCCTGCGCCGCGCCGAGGCCCGCGCGCACCGCACGCTGACCCCGGCCGAGCGGGACCGGTTCATCGGCTAGTTCCTCATCCCCTCAGCTCCGCTGCCTCGCTCATGGTGGCGGTCATCAGAAGTAGCTCGAGATGCGGCGGTAGACGGACCCGATGTTGTCGGTGTCGCCCTTCGCCAGCTCGCCGCCCGACGTGCTCGCGATGCGGCCGAGCACCTGCGTGGAGGGGGCGTCCTCGCCGTACGCGATCGGGAACACACGGATCGGGTTCGTCTCCGGGCCGGTGTGCGATGCGAGCTGCGGGACAAGCTGGCTCAGCAGCGGCTTGCCGATTGTGTCGTCGCCGTCGCTCAGGAGCACCACGGCGTTGATGCGGTCGGGATCGTTGAGCGCGGCGACGTTGTCGACGGCCTGCGACGTCGCCGCGTAGAGCGCGGTCTGTCCATCGGCGACCAGCCCGCGGACCCGCCTGCGCAGCTCGCCGGCGTCTTTCGCGAACGGTCGCACCGGCACGACCGTTTGCACGTCGTCCGAGAACCTGACGAGCCCGACGCGATCACGCGGCGACAGCTGGCTCAGGAACCCCTGCAGCCCCTTCTTCGCATGGTCGATCTTCGCGTCGGTGGCCATCGAGCTCGACGTGTCGACGACGAGCATGATGTTCGCGGCTTTGCGGTTCTTGGACCACGCCTCCTGGATACGCGCGAGGACAGCCGGCTCGGGCGGCATGAGCCTGACGGCGGGCTGCTGCGGGTCCGCACCATGCTCCGCATCGACGGGCGAGACCGGTGCGGTGCCGGGGTCCGCGGGCCGGAACCCATAGCGCGCGGCGATCTGCGGTGTCACGTACTTCGCGAGGAACCGCTGGAACGCGGCGGCGCCGGCGCGCTCGTTGTCATCGACCCAGGGTGCCTTGAGGACGATGTACGGGCTGTCGGAGAAGAACGTGCCCTCGGCCGGGTAGATGCCGACGAGCTTCGACTGCGCGCCGCGATGCTTGTTGAAGTCGACGAGGGTGGTCTCCTCCATCGCGGCCGCCGAGGCGTAGCTCGTGCCGTTCTTTTTCAGCTCGGACTCGATGAGGTCCGTCGTGGGGCCATAGTGGACGATCGACTGCTCGATCCCCGCGATCTCGC
Organism: uncultured Solirubrobacteraceae bacterium; assembly: GCA_963803335.1. Taxonomy (GTDB): domain Bacteria; phylum Actinomycetota; class Thermoleophilia; order Solirubrobacterales; family Solirubrobacteraceae; genus DASSUW01. The sequence continues at coordinate 85,026 of CAWDME010000006.1, forward strand.
GCGCGACAGCGGGTCGCTCGACATCGGCGACCGTCAGCCCTTCCTTCTTGCCGGTCGCCGCCACGTACGCGCCGCTGACCGCCTCGAGCCCCGAGGTCGAGACCGAGGGGTTCGTGTGGACGTACTTGAACTGCCCCCACTCGGGATGGTGGTAGGCGCGCCAGCCGCGCGGGTCCTGCGCGAGCCGCAGCACGTCGGTCCAGCCGATCTGCTTCTTCGGCCACCCGAGGGCGCGTGCGAGCGGCTCCCACATCGCCAGCACGAGTGGCGACCGGACCACCGACGAACTGTGAGGCGGGGTCAGGTCCTGGTCGGCGTCGTGGTCGAGGAGCGTCGCCCAGAGGGACGACGCCGGCGTCCACACGACCGGCTTGTCGCCGCCGGGCTCGCCGCCGGCGGCGTGCGCGATCGCCGTTTCCTCGTCGCCCGAGGCCGGCGTCGTCACCTTCACGTACACGGGCCGCCCATGCAGGTGCGGGCTGGTGTCGTTGTACGCGGCGGCGGCCTGCTTGACGAGATCACCCTTCTCGGGCGAGCTCGCCACGCTCACGACGATGGCGTTCTTCGGTGCGGGCGACGACGTATGCGCCGCGCTGCCGTGCTCCTTGCCGCCGTTCGCCATGGCGATCACGGCAACCGCGACGACGGCGGCGAGCACGACAATGAGCTGGCTCCGCTTCATCGCAAGCCTCGACTCACCCTATCCGGCCGCCCACAGCCGCGTGAGGCGTCGTTGCATCAGGACCGTGGCCGCGATGATCGCCGGCACGCCGTTGTAGGTCCCGACGACCGCCGAGCGACGCGTCGCCCCGCGCGCGCCCGAAGTCGCGCATCTCACGGTTGATGGCGTAATACCAAAACACCCAATAGAAGGGGATCAGGACACCAGCGTTCACCTCGACAGCAGCCACGACGACCTCCTTGACTCGACGATGGAGATCGTCGGCCCGGACGACGCACGCGGATACCCCACCTAGGGTAAGGCGTTCCCACCAGTCAGAAATCGCGAGGTGTCACAAGCCCTGTCACAAGCGCTGTCGCGGCGAGGCGACCGCGCTTCTGATTCTGGGGCAGATCCTCGAGCCCGAAGCGCTCGAACAGCGCGCGGAGGTGGGCCTTCACGGCGTCGACGCTGAGGTGCACCGACTCCGCGATCTCCTTGTTGGTGGCCGGTGTCGCGAACGCGGAGTCGTTCACGGGGCGGCAGAGCTCGACGAGCACCTTGTGCTGCATCGGCGTGACCGGCGCCGTCGTGGCGCTCATCGGCAGCGAGGCCGTCGGCTGCGACTGGGAGTCGGCCGGGTCGCGGAAGATCACGACGGTCTCGCCGAACACGAGGCGGCAGCCGTCGCTGAGCCGCCGGCGCCCGAGCACCTTCGCGCCGTCGAGGAACGAGCCGTTCCGCGACAGCCCGTCGTCGACGAGGACCCAGTCGTCGCCGACCCGCTCGAGCAGCGCGTGCAGGCGCGAGACCTCGGCGTCCCAGACGAGCGCGACATCGGCTTCGGCGCGGCGGCCGACGCGGAGCGTCGCCGGCTCCGTCGGCAGCACGCGCACGTGCTGGCGCCCGTCGGGCGAGCGCAGCACGAGGAACGGCGATCCGTTGCGCTCGGCCTCGTTCACCGCCTTCAGGTCGGTGACCGCGTCGGCGACCGAGACTTCGGGGGGGTCAGTCATGGCGGGCAGCCCGGTGGATCGTGTCGCTGATCTCCTCCTGCTCAGCGTAGGCCTCGGCCACGCCCTGGGCGACGACGCCCATCTCGTCGCGCAGCTCGCGCACGCCGGCCGCAACGCGCTCCTGCTGGAACGCCTCCTCGGACGCCGACACCGAGATGAGGTTGCCGCGCACGGTGTCGAGCTCCACGAGCATGCGGTCCATCTGGTCGTGGAAGCGGGCGAGCTGATCCTCCATCCTGCGCTGCACCGACAGCTGGTACTCGAGCGCGGTGACGAGCTCGCGCTGCGAGGGATGCCCGCGGCGCCGCACGGTCTCCAGCCGCTGCGCCACCTCGTCGGGCGGCGCGGCACTCAGGCCCTCCTGGAGCAGCTGCGCCCGCCGCGCGGTCTGCTCCATCGTCACCACGAGCTGGTCGACCTCGTCCGCGACCTCGCTGTACGGCAGATCGGCGCGGTCGATCGCCTCGTGGACCCGGTCGCGGGTCGAGTGGGCGCGGAGGACGAGGTCGCGGATGTCGTCGGACAAAGCGCTGACATTGACCGCCGCGCCCCGGTCCAGCGTCTTGCGCCGCCTCGTCCGCTCGCGGTCGAGCACCCGCTTGGCGTTGTCCTCGTCGAAGAACGCGCGCGCCGCGCCGCCGACATACACGACGACGGCCAGCGGCACCGCCAGCGCCAATCCACCGAACAGCAGGCCGGCGATGACGATCACGGCGGCCGCGACCACGCTCAGCGAGTCGGTCATCGCGTTGAGGACGAGCGCGCGGCGGTAGGCGGCGCGCGAGTAGGGCACCGGCGCGGCGCGCAGCGGCGGCGCGCTGCTGACCGCCGGCGCGGCGCGCAGTGGCTGCGCGCTGCTGACCGCCGGCGCCGGTGGCGGCGCTGGGCGCTTCTCCAGCGCCTCTGCGGCGACCGCGGCGAGGTCTCCCGCCGTCACGAACCGCTGCTCCGGTTCCTTTGCCATCGCCCGCGCGATCACGTCGTCGAGCATCGGCGGGAGCTCCGGCCGCAGCTCGCCGGCCCGCGGCGGCGGCTCCGAGATGTGCGCCCACATCTTGGCCTCGTCGCTCTCGGCCGGGAACGGCACGCGACCGGTGAGCATCTGGAAGAGGACCGCGCCGAGCGCGTAGACGTCCGAGCGGGGAGTCAGCTCCTGGCCGCGGATCTGCTCCGGCGCGACGTAGTTGACGGTGCCGACCAGCTGCGCCGTCCGCGTGTCGTCGGTGCCGGTGCGCTTGCTGAGCCCGAAGTCGGTGAGGTAGACGTGGTCGCCTCGCCCGAGCAGGATGTTCGCCGGCTTGACATCGCGGTGGACGAGTCCGCTGCCGTGCGCGGCGTCGAGTGCGGCCGCCACCTGCGTGAGGATGTGGATCGCCCGCTGCGGCTCCAGTGGGCCCTCGTCGGCGAGCACGGCGCGCAGGTCCTTGCCGTCGACGAACCGCATCACCTGGAAGAGGACGCCGTCCTCCTCGCCCGCCCGGTAGATCGGGATCACGTTGGGGTGGTCGAGCGAAGCCGCGGTCCTGGACTCCGCGATGAAGCGGCGCCGGAAGGCGGCCTCGTCGGCGTACGCCGGGGTGATGACCTTCACGGCCACCGCGCGCTCGAGGTCGACGTCGACCGCGCGATAGACGACGCCCATGCCGCCGCGCCCGGCGACGCTCTCGATCCGCTGGCCGGCGATCACGCGTCCGATGAGGCCCTCGTGCATGCGAATGAGTGGGACTGCCGGGCCGACGCCTATCGCTGCAAGCGTAATGCGGTGGTGTGGAGCGCGCCACCTTGGGTGGCTGTTCTGAGCGGTCCGATGGCCCGAGGCTGCGACGTGTCCAAACGCCCCGAGGAGGAACGATGGATCCGCGCATCTCCCAGCTCATCGCCGTCAGCCGCCTCCATGACCAGACTCGCGCCGCCGCGGCCGTCAAGGACGCGAAGGCCGTGAAGCGCGAGCAGAGCCAGGCGCAGCCCGCCGCGCGAGGCCGCAGGTTCGTGCGGCGCTCGCGGCCCTCGACCACTCCGACGCGATGACCGCCCGGATCGCGTTCGCGGCCGCGCTCGCGGCCTCCATGCTCGCCGCCCCCGCCGCCGTCGCCGCGCCGGACATGTCGCAACTGGCCGTCGCGCCGACCGACCTGCCGAGCGGCACCACCGTGTTCGAGGAGAACTCGTTCCCGGTCGGCGGGGGCGCCCGGGAATACGACCGGTTCTTCAAGCTCCGGCCGAGCTCCGGCTTCGTGCGGCTCAACGAAGGAGTCATCCTGTCCACGCACACGCGCGACGCGAAGCTGCTTCTGCTGGGGTCGCACCTCGTCCTGCGCGACACGCCGGGAGGCCGCGGCCTCGCGAGGTTCACGGCGCTCCAGCTCGGCGTTCGTGCCAAGCGCATTCGTCTAGGCAAGCCGCGGCCGCTCCGCGTGGGCGACGGCGGCGCCTTCACAGTCAGCATCCGCGCCAACCGCAAGACCGCCATCGTGGTCGCGATCTTCCGGGTTGATCGCGCGGTCGGCGAGATCGACGTCCGCGGCGCCCACGGCCCGAAGGGCCTCCTGAGCCGCACGCGGAGCGTCCTGCGCATCGCGGCCGACCGGGTCCGAAAGGGGCTCTCGCCGCAGTCGCTCACCGCCCCGACGATCGCGGGCACCGCACAGGCCGGGGTCGTGCTCCAGGCCACTCCCGGCACCTGGAGCGACGCCACGTCGTTCAGCTACGCGTGGGAGCGCTGCGACGCTGCCGGCACGTGCACCGCGGTGCCGGGCGCGACGCAGCAGACGTACACCGTCGCCGCGATCGACTCCGGGTCGACCCTCCGGGTCGTCGTGACCGCTGCCAACGCCGTCGGTCAGACGTCCGTGGCGTCGGCGCCCACGGCCCCGGTGCCCTGAGCGACCCGCTCGACCAGCTCCGGGGTGACCTCCCCGACCACCGTCACGCGCGCCGCCGCCAGCGCCAATGCGTCTGGCGACGGCGCGTAGTGCGGGTTGGGGACGGCGATCACCGCCATGCCCGCCGCGGCGGCCGAGCGCAGGCCGTTGCTGGAGTCCTCGATCGCGACGCACCGATCCGGCGCGACGCCCAAGCCGCGCGCCGCCTCCAGATACACGTCCGGCGCCGGCTTGCCGCGTGCGACCTCCTCGGACGACACCGTCACGCCGAACCGGAGACCGGACAGCTCGAGCACGAGGTCGATCACCTCGCGGTTCGACGAGGAGGCGAGCGCGAGCGGCCACCGCTCACCAAGTGCCCGCACCGCCTCCACCGCCCCTGGCAGCAGCGGCAGCTCGCGCCGGTACGTCTCCTGCATCCGCGCCACGACGTCGCGGTTGATCGCCTCGACGTCCATCGGGACGCCGAGCTCGTCGCGCAGATACGCGGCCCACTCGCCCGAGCTCATGCCCATCATCACGTGCGGCGCCTCGTCCCGCCACGTCCCGCCGGCCGAGCGGACCAGCGCCTCCTTGGCGCCGTTCCAGGTCCGCTCGGAGTCGACGAGGACGCCGTCGAGATCGAAGATCACCGCGTCGGGCAAGGGCTCATTGGTACAGCAGCGCGGAGATCTTCGGGTCGTCGATGCCGCCCGGGAAGCGCGTGCTCAGGCCCTGGACCTGCAGCAGGAGCGGGCCCGTCATGCCACGACGCCCTTGCGCAGGATCGCGTTGCCGTACGTGCGGGTCTCGCCCGTCCGGACGATCAAGAACGCGTCGGCGGCCACGTCGTAGAAGTCGTGCCGGTCGACGAACCGCACGTCCTGCTCGCGCGCGGCGGCCGCCGCGATCAGCTCCTCCTGCACCGGCAGCCGCGTGCCGTCGGCCGACGTCATGAGATCGAGCGCCGGCGCGTCGTCGAGCGGGATCACCGTGCGGATGGCGGCGAGCACCTCGGGCGTCGACAGTCCGGGGAAGACGAGCAGGCGGCGCGCGAGGCGGCCGGCGGGGAAGTGGGCGTCCGCGAGCACGACCGCGTCGGAGTGGCCCATCGCGTCCAGATGCGCGAGCAGCTCCCCCATAAGGATCGGATGTATTCCCGTCAGCACGACCCCTCGTCTCCAGAATCGAGCCCATCAGGCCCGAGACATCAGAGCTTATAGACCGAAGCCGCGGTAGAGCAGGTCACCTGCACCTGCTCGTGCGGGCTCAGCTCCGCAACGAGCGACGACATGACGTCCCAGGCCCGTGCGTACCCGCCGACCAGCACGGTCAGCGGCCAGTCGCTGCCCCCACATCAGCCGCCCGGGACCGAACAGCTCGAGCGCCACCTCCCACGCCGGACGCACCTGCGCGACCGTGAACGGCGTCCCCGGCACCTGCAACCCGGAGACCTTGGCGACGGTGTTGGGGCGCGCGGCGACGGCGGCGAGCGTCGCGCGCCAGCGTTCCCAGTCGCGGCCGCCGAACGGCGGCTTGCCGAGGTGGTCGACGACCACCACCAGGTCCTCCGGGAGCTCGGCGGTCGCCGCCAGGTGGCGCGGCCACGCGTCCGGCACGTCGAACGGAATCCCGCGCTCGGCGAGCAGCCGCAGCGAGCTGCGCACCGGGGCGAGCATAGGAAGTCGGCGCGCGGGTCGTCGTGCACGAGGTGGCGCACGCCCCGGAACCGCGGCTCGGCGAGCCAGCGCTCGAGCTGGCGCTCGGCCACCGCGGGGTCGTCGAGCTGCACCCAGCCGACGACGCCGGCGATCCACGGATGCCGCGCCGCCGCCGCGAGCATCAGCTCGGTGCCGCGGATCGAGTCCTCGGCCTGCACGAGCACCGCCGCCGCGACCTCCGACGCCGCCAGCTCGGCCTGCGCCTGCTCGGGCGTGAAGGTGGCGTACAGCGGGCCGAGCTCCGGGGTCAGCCAGGAGTACGCGCTGCGCTCGAGGTCCCAGATGTGCAGGTGCGCGTCGACTACAGCTCGTTCCACAGCGCTTCCGGGATCTCGGCCGTCATCCGCTGCGCGTTCTCGCGCATCTGCTGCGGCGTCGCGGCGCCCACCACCACGCTGCGCACCGCCGGCTCGCGGAGCGGGAACTGCACCGCCGCCTCCGGAAGCGTCACCCCGTGCCGCTCGCAGACCTCCGCGAGGCGCTCGGCGCGCGCGAGTCGCTCGGGCGGCACCTCGCCGTACTCGTAGCGGCCGCCGGGGCGCGGCTTCGCCAGCAGCCCGGAGTTGAAGATCGCGGCCGCCACGATCCCGCAGCCCGTGTCGCGGCAGGCCGCGACCACCTCGTCCGCCTGCTCGAGCAGCGTGTACCGCCCCGCGACCATGATGAGGTCGAGCGCGCCCGTGCGCACGGCGGCGACGAGCGCCTCGGTCGACTTCGAGCCGATCCCGACGTGCTCGACGAGTCCCTCGTCGCGCAGCGCGGCCACGGCGGGGATGCCGACCGCCAGGTCGGCGTGCAGGTCGTGCTCGTCGGGGTCGTGCAGGAACAGCGCGTCCACGTGCGACAGGCCGAGCCGCTCGAGCGACTCCTCGAGGCTGGCCCGCACGCCGTCGGCGCTGAAGTCCCACACGCGCTTGACCGACGCCGGCACCGCGAACAGGTTCTCCATGTCGAGCCGGTCAGCCGTCTCGGGGCTGGGCCGCAGCAGCCGGCCGACCTTGGTCGAGATGACGTACTCGTCACGCGGCTTGGTAGCCAGGAACGCGCCGAGCCGCCGCTCGGACAGCCCGAGCCCGTAGTGCGGCGCGGTGTCGAAGTAGCGCACACCGGATTCCCAGGCGGCGTCGAGCACGGCCCACGCGGCCTCGTCGGTGAGCGCGCGGTAGAGGTTGCCGACGTTGGCCGCCCCGTAGCCGAGCCGGCCGAGCTCAGCCACGGGACTGGGCCGCCACCGACGCGTCGAGCATCTCGGTTCCCGCGCCCGGCGCCGTCGGCGCGAGATAGCGGCCGCCGCGCACCTCGACCGGCGTCACGAAGTGCTCGTGCAGATGGTCGACGAACTCGATCATGCGCCCCTCGGTGGTCCCCGAGACCGCCACGAAGTCGAACATGGCCAGGTGCTGCACCGCCTCGCACAGGCCGACGCCGCCGGCGTGCGGGCACACGGGCACGCCGAACTTCGCGGCGAGCAGGATGATCGCCACGTTCTCGTTCACGCCCGCCACGCGCGTCGCGTCGATCTGCAGCACCTGTGCGGCGCCGGCCTGCAGGAACTGCTTGGCCATCACGCGGTTGGCCATGTGCTCGCCGGTGGCGACCGGGATCGGCGCCACACCGCGCGCGATCGCCGCGTGGCCGAGGACGTCGTCGGGGCTCGTGGGCTCCTCGATCCAGGCGATGTCGTACGCCGCCAGCGTCCGCATCCAGTCGATCGCCTCCGCGACGTCCCAGCGCTGGTTGGCGTCGACGGCGATCCGCACCCCGGGGCCGACGACCTCGCGCGCGAGCGCCAGCCGGCGGACGTCCTCGCCGAGATCGCCGCCGACCTTGAGCTTGACCTGGGTGAAGCCGTCGTCGACCGCCTCGCGGCACAGGCGGGCGAGCTTCTCGTCGTCGTAGCCGAGCCAGCCCGGCGTCGTCGTGTACGCCGGATAGCCGGTCGCCAGCAGCTCCTCGCGCCGCTCGCGGCGGCCCGGCTCCGCGGCCCGCAGGATCGCCAGTGCCTCGTCCGCCGTCAGCGCGTCGGTCAGGTAGCGGAAGTCGACGAGTCCGACGAGCTCCTCGGGGCTCATCGCGGCCAGCAGCTCCCACAGCGGCAGGCCGGCGCGCTTGGCCTTGAGGTCCCAGAGGGCGTTGACCACGGCGCCCACGGCCATGTGCATCACGCCCTTCTCGGGCCCGAGCCAGCGCAGGTGCGAGTCGTGCACGAGCTCGCGCCACAGCGCGGCCATGTCCGCCAGCAGCTCGTCGGCGTCGCGGCCGACGAACTGGTCGCGCAGCGCCTCGATGGCCGCCACCTGCACGTCGTTGCCGCGCCCGATCGTGAAGACGAAGCCGTGGCCGGCGTCAAGGGCGTCGGTGGCGATCCGCAGGTACGCCGCCGAGTAGTCGGGATCCGGGTTCATGGCGTCCGAGCCGTCGAGCGACAGCGACGTCGGAAACCGGATGTCGGCGGTGTCGAAGTCGGTGATCCGGCTGATCGAGATCCCCTCCTGCGGGGGCGAGCATAAAGGAGTGGCGCGACCGCGCCCGGTCCGCCGGTGCGGTAGAAAGGCGCGATGACCGGGACCCTCTACACCGTCGCGAGCGGCGACCTCCGGCTCTCGGCGAACGTGACGTGCTGGCCGACCCAGGCCAAGCTCGAGGCCGACTTCGCCGCCGCCGTGGAGGCGCTCGGGTGGTCGGTGACGCGTGGGCACCAGTTCGACGAGGAGGCCGAGCACGGGTTCATCGACAGCCAGCGGGCCGGCATCGAGATCTTCAAGCAGATCCCGCCGGACGTGCCGCTCGTCGTGGTCGAGGCCGTCTGGCAGTACAGCCACCACGTGCTCCCCGGCCTGCGCACGCACCAGGGGCCGATCCTGCTCGTCGCCAACTGGAGCGGCGAGTACCCCGGGCTCGTCGGCCTGCTCAACCTCGCCGCGAGCCTGACCAAGGCAGGCGTGCCCCACTCGGTGCTGTGGAGCGAGGACTTCACCGACGACTGGGGGCGCGAGGGTCTGCGGATCTGGCTCGAGAGCGGCGAGCTGACGCACGACACGAGCCACGTGCGCGACCTCCAAGACGGCGACGGCGAGGCCGCCGAGCTCGGGCGCTCGCTCGCCGCTCAGCTGCAGCGGGACAAGGCGATCATCGGCGTCTTCGACGAGGGCTGCATGGGGATGTACAACGCGATCATCGACGACGAGCTGCTCAACCCGCTCGGGATCTACAAGGAGCGGCTGTCCCAGAGCGCGCTCGTCGCCGAGATGGGGCGCGTCGGCGACGACGAGGCGCAGGCCGTGCGCGCCTGGCTGGACGCTGCCGGGATGACGTTCCACACCGGCACCGACGAGGCGACCGAGCTCACCGACGGGCAGCTGCTGAGCCAGTGCAAGATGTACGTCGCGGCGCTGCGCATCGCCGACGACTTCGGGCTCGACGCCGTCGGGATCCAGTACCAGCAGGGGCTGAAGGACATGGTCCCGGCCAGCGACCTCGCCGAGGGCTTGCTCAATGACGGCGAGCGCCCACCCGTGCGCAGCCGCGATGGCTCGCGCGAGCTCTATCCCGGCGTCCCGCTCCCCCATTTCAATGAGGTCGACGAGGGTGCCGCGGTCGATGCGCTCGTCACCAACCGGGTGTGGACCGCGATGGGCCTGGACCCGGCGACGACGCTGCACGACGTGCGCTGGGGCGCCGACTACGACGGGGAGTTCGTGTGGGTGTTCGAGATCTCCGGATCGGTGCCGGCGGCCCACAACGGCGGCTACGACAAGTCGTGGAGCATGCGCCAGCCGCCGATGTACTTCCCGCTCGGCGGCGGCACGCTGGCCGGCACCTCCAAGCCCGGTGCCGTCGTGTGGTCGCGCGTGTTCATCATGGACGGCGCGCTGCACGCCGACCTCGGGCGCGCGACCGCGCTGGAGTTGCCCGAGGAGGAGACGCGGCGGCGGCTGGAGGCGACGACGCCGGTGTGGCCGATCATGCACGCGGTGCTGCACGGGATCACGCGCGACCAGTTCATGGCCCGCCACAAGGCGAACCACCTGCAGGTCGCCTACGCGCCGGACGAGACGGCCGACCGCGCGCTGCACGCGAAGGCGGCGATGTTCGCCGGCCTCGGCCTGCGCGTGCATCTCTGCGGCGACGTGTCGCGGGTGTAGGGTCGGCTCAGCGTTGTGGCGAGCAAGCCGACACTGAAGAAGGGCGCCAAGGGCAAGGCGGTCGTGCGGCTGCAGAGGGCGCTGGCAGCCGCCGGCCAGGCCGTGACGGCGGACGGCGACTTCGGTCCTGGGACCGACCGTGCTGTTCGCGCCTTCCAGACCGCCCACGGTCTCCAGGCGGACGGCATCGTCGGGCCGGCGACGTGGGCTGCGCTGGCCGGGGCACAAGGCTGAGGGCGACGGTCGCCGGCTCAGCCTGCAAGGCGCAGCCTTCATCGCCCAGTTTGAGGGCTTCGTGCCGGATCTCTACAACGATCCAGTCGGTCACTGCACGATCGGCTGCGGCCACCTCGTGCATCGCGGGCCGATCAACGGCAGCGAGCCGGAAGAGTTCAGGCGCGGCATCACGCGCGACCGGGCGCTGGAGTTGCTCCAGCAGGACGCGGCCACAGCCGCCGGCGAGATCGCTCGCAGCGTGACGGTGGAGCTCAGCCAGCAGCAGTTCGACGCGCTGGTCAGCTTCGTCTTCAACGTCGGCACCGGCGCGTTCCGGGACTCGACCCTCCTGAAGTTGCTCAACGGCGCCGACTACGCGAGCGTGCCGCCGCAGCTCAATCGCTGGACGAAGGCGAGCGGCCAGACGCTGCCAGGCCTCGTCACGAGGCGCAAGGCCGAGGGCGCATTGTTCAGCAACGGCAAGTACGCCAGCTGACCGGCGCATACATCGGATCTATAGGCGCTGGGTCCTATACGCTTGCCCGACCGTGCCGGAGCACGTCTGACGTATGAGCGTCACCGACGAGGCGATCGAGAAGATCAAGGAGATGATCATCTCCGGGGCGCTGCGCCCCGGAGACCGGCTCCCGCGCGAGGCCGATCTGGCGCAGCGGCTTGGGCTGTCGCGCAGCTCGCTGCGCGAGGCGGTGCGCGCGCTCAGCCTCGTGCGGATCCTCGACGTCCGCCAGGGCGACGGCACCTACGTCACGAGCCTCGACGCCGCGCTGCTGCTTGACGCGCTGTCGTTCGTGATCGAGCTGCACCAGGACCAGAGCGTGCTCGAGCTGCTCGAGGCGCGGCGCCTCCTCGAGGCGGACGCGGCCGGGCTGGCGGCCGTGCGGATCGCCCCCGAGCAGGTCGCCGAGCTGCGCGCCCTGATCGAGGCGATGCCGGGTTGCGGCGACGTCGAGGAGTTCGTCGAGAACGACATCGGCTTCCACCGCACGATCGCCGAGGCCGCCGGCAACGCCGTCCTCGCGAAGCTGCTCGAGAGCCTGTCCGGGCGCACGATCCGCGCCCGCATCTGGCGCGCCATCACCCAGAGCGGCGCGATCGACCGCACGGTCGCCGAGCACCAGGCGATCTGCGACGCGATCGAGCAGCAGAGCCCGGAGTTGGCGCGCGCGTGGATGTCCGTGCACGTCGCCTCGGTCGAGGCGTGGCTGCGGCAGGCCGTCGAGGCGCCGCGCGATGAGGTCGTCGCGCTCGGTGGCGGTCACTGACCCCGAGGTCCGCAGGCAGACACGTCGCGGCCGGACGCTCCGGCCATTACTTGCGTTCAATGCTCCAAACCGCTGAGAATCGCGTCCGTGCCGGCCAACATCGTCGAGGACTGGTTCGGAGGCGCATACGACTTCATCGGGAACTGGGCCGAGCAGCCGTACGTCGAGCTGGAGGTCGAGATCCGGCCTGGCGATCGGCCACCGGGAGGCCGGCTGCGCCGACTGTTGCCCCGGCGCCGCAGGCTCCGCCGCGGCCGCTCGCTGTCGGACGAGCTCGCCGGCGCCACCGACGCGCTGATCCTCGTGGAGGGTGAGGCAGGATCTGGCAAGAGCTTCGCCTTACGGCACTTCGCGCAGGAAACCGCCGCGCGGTCGATCCGCTCATGGCGGACCACATCGCGGATCCCGATCTACGTCAACCTCAAGGGATTCGACTCCGCCGGCCGGCCTCCCGACGCCGCCCTGCTGCGCGCCTACGTCAAGACGCTCGACCAGGCGCCGGAGGTGAAGAGGATCGCCCCAAGGAGGAGTTCGAGAAGGGCTTCAAGGACGGCACCTGGATCTTCCTGTTCGACTCCTTCGACGAGCTGCCGGAGATCCTCCGGGCGGTCGAGGTCAATCGGCGCATCGAGGAGTACCGCGCTTGGACTCCAAAGACGTCGGGCGGTGGTTGGCGGAGGACCCGGCGTCGCGGCTCGGGCTGCTCCGGGGCGGTGACGCCAAGCTGCGCAACGAACTGCTCCTGCTGCTTGAGGACGTTCGCGTGCCGCTCGTGGAGCAGCCGGCGGTATGACGTGCCCGCGCGTCGTCGAGGCACCGCTCGGCGTCGGCGAGTGATCAACGGGCAGTCCGTCCGTCCGTAGGCGACGCGGTCAAGTCTGCCACGCCGGCTGCCGACGCATCTCGTGTGCAGACCTCTCACTCCTCCCCCCTCGATCCCGCGGTCGAGCTGTCCGTCACCGACGCCCGGCTCGCCGACGGGACCGCGTTGCTCACCGTCGCCGGCGAGCTCGACATCGCCGCGGTCCCGGTCCTCCGCGAGCGGCTGGCCGCGATCTCCGATACCGGCGCGCGCCGCCTCGTAGCCGACCTGCGGGCCGTCTCGTTCATGGACTCGACCGCGCTCGCCGCGTTCATCCACGCGAAGGTGCGGCTCGGCGACGAGCGTACGTTGGCGCTCGTGCTCGAGCGCGAGTCGTACGCGCGGTTGATCTTCGAGGTCGCCGGGCTCGACGGCGTGATCGACGTCTTCGAGACGATCGACCAGGCGACCGGGAACTAACCCTCAGATCACGCCGCGCTCGCGCGCCCACAGCGCGGCCTGCGTGCGGTCGGGAGGTCAGGCGCCCTCCGGCGCGATCTTCGGCACGGGCTCCGGGCGGGGGAGCCGCAGCGCGATGCGCGTCCAGTTGGGCATCCACCAGTTGGCGTCGCCGAGCAGCTTCATCAGCGCCGGCACGAGCAGGGCGCGGACGACGGTCGCATCGAAGATGATCCCGGCCGCGAGACCGATCGCGAGCGGCTTGATCTCATAGCCGGGGCTCGTGGAGAGCACGAGGAACGCGCACATGAGGATCAGGGCGGCGCTGGTCACCAGCTTGCCGGTGCGCGCGAGCCCGAGCTCGATCGCCTTGTCGGTCGAGCCGGTCTCGTCGTAGGCCTCGCGCATACGCGTGAGCATGAACACCTCGTAGTCCATCGAGAGCCCGAACAGGAAGGCGAAGATCATCACCGGGATCCAGGCGATGATGGACTGGGTGGCTTCGATGTCCCAGAGCGCTGAGCCGTGTCCCTGCTGGAAGACGAACACGACAATGCCGAACGCCGCGGCGAGCGAGAGCAGGTTCAGCAGCACCGCCTTGACCGCGAGCACGATCGAGCGGAACGCGCGGGTGAGCAGGATCAGCGTGAGGAACAGGATCCCGGCGAGCACGTACGGGAAGCTGCCGAACAGGGCGTGCAGGAAGTCGCGGTCGACCGCGGCGAGCCCGGTCAGCGTGCCGTCGGTCCCCCTGAGCGCCGCGTTCGCGCGATCGATGGTCGACTGGATGCCGGGGGCGGAGCCGTCTATCGCGGGGAACGCCTCGACGAGCGAGTTCGGCCCGCGCTGCCATGCCGGGGGCGCGGTCGCGCCGACCACGCCCGGCACGGCGCGCAGCTTGGCAGCGACCGCCTGCGGGTCGCCGCCGTGCTCGACAAGCACGTCGAGCGGCTTCATCACGCCCGGGCTGATGTGCGCGTCGGCGAGCATCTGGCGGCCCGCGATCGCCGTACCGCTGCCGGGGAAGCTCTTGAGCTGCGCCTCGGTGGGGTTCAGCTGGGTCCCGAGGCCCGCGAACACGGCGACGATCGCCAGACCGACCGCCGCGACCGCCACCGGGTGACGGAGGACGAACCGCGCCCAGCGGCCCCAGGCGCCGTCCTCGGGATGGCCGTGGTCGATGAGCCGCCGCGGCATCACGCGGACCCGGTTGATCCGCTCGCCGAGCACGGCCAGCATCGCCGGCAGCAGCGTCAGCGACGCGAGCACGGAGACGAGCGGGATCAGCATGCCGCCGAGACCCATCGAGCGGAGCAGCGGCAACGGCAGCGCCACCATCGCCAGCAGGCCGATCGCCACCGTCGAGCCCGAGACGATCACGGACCGCCCGGCGTGGGTCATCGTCTCCACCAGCGCCGACTCGACGTCGTTGCCCTCTCGCAACTCGTCGCGGAAGCGGAAGATCATCAGCAGCGCGTAGTCGATCGCGACGCCGAGACCGACGAGCGCGATCAGGAATTGGACGATGATCGAGACGTCGGTGACGTAGGTCAGCCCCCACACGAGCGTGAAGGTGTTCAGGATCGCGGCGATCGCGACCGCGATCGGCATCAGTACCGCCGGCAGCGTCCCGAACACGAACAGCAGGATCACGAGCGCGCCGACCCCGCCGATCACCGCTTCCAGCAGGACGCCCGAACCGCCCGCCTCGCCATTGGTGCTCGCTTCCCCGAGCGGGTCGCGACCCGTCACGTTCACAGTGATCCCGGCCGGCAGGCCGCGCTGTGCCGCGGCGCGCACCTTCTTCGCGCCGCTCAGCTTGTCGAGCCCGGCCGTGCCGGGGGGATAGATCTGCAGGAACGTCGTGTGCCGGTCGCGCGACACGTACATCGAGTCGCCGGTCGAGAAGAACGAGCTTGTCCAGGCGCCCGGCGTGGCGGCGGCGCTGCGCTGCATCGCCCGCTCGATCGCCCGGCTCTTCGTCGCGTCGCCGCTCGTGTGGAAGACGACGGTGCTCGGCGCGCGGTCGCCCACCCCGAGGCCCTTGAGCGTCCGTTGGCTCGCCTCGTAGGCCGGCTTGCCGGGAACGGACAAGCTCTGATACCAGCGCGTGGTGAGCTGCCCGGCGGCGAAGCCGCCGAACACGGTCAGCAGGATCCAGACGCCGATGACCGCCCGGCGGTGATGCGCGATGAAGTGGCCGAGCTGCGCCAGCCACCCGGAGCTCGCCCCACCCGCTCCTTCGATCCGGTCGTTCATCAGGCCACCCTCCAGAATTGCTTTCTGGGCACCGGCGGTGCCGCAGTGCGCGTGTTCTCGAGGTCGTCAGCGCCAGATGACGGAAAGCGGCGTTCGAGCCGTGGCGGCGTCGCGCCGCCACAGGTCAGCGTTTGCGATCAGCCTACTCCGCCCTCGCCGCCCGCGGGCGAAACCTCGAGCGTGCCGAGGATGGGTCCGAGCTGCTCGATCTCGCTCACGCACCGGATGCCGAGCGCGGCCAGCGGCCTCGTTCTCTACGACATCGATGACGAGAGCGACCGCAATCCCAACGAGCGCCCGTTCCCGTTCCTGCCCACGATGGACCCGGCCGAGTACCTCGCTCGTGATCTCGTAGGCTTGGACGTGCCGCCATCGTTTACCGCGCGGTCAGAAAGCACACCGAGAACGGCCTGCGTCGATGGCTCGGCGAACAGGATCCGGCCCGAGCGCTGTCGGTCTTCGTCGGGGCCTCATCCCGCGAGAAGGCGGTGGCAACCTCGCTCTCGCGGGCCTACGACCTCCGGAAGTCCGGCCGGACCTGCCGCTAGGCGGAGTCGCGATCCCCGAACGGCACGCCCGCCTCGATCGCTGGTCGTGGGCGGCCGTGCTCGGCCTCGCCCTGGTGCCGATCGCGGGCTACGTCGTCAGCCGCACGACGGGCCTCCCCGGCGCGACCGACGACATCGGCGACTGGGCGAACGCCCTCGGCCTCGCGACGCTCGCCGTCGAGGCGGCGCTCGTCGCCCTGGCCGTGCGGGCCGCCCCGATGGGACAAACGTCCAGGCAATTCAGCGGGCCGCTCCGCCGGGCCGAAGAAGGGAGTGTCTGACGAACGGGCACGCCACGGCGGTGGCAGGGACGGCCCGGCCGCGAGACGGACGATGACAGCCCGCGTGCCTCGCGGGATCGACACGGAGGTCTTCAGCAGTTGCCCTATGTAGCCCGACCAAAGCTCCCGCGCGGCCGTCTGGTCGCCGTGGCGACGGCGACCGTCATGACGCTGTTCGCCATTCCGGCGGCCGCTCAGGCAAAGTGCGATCCGTCGCCCGTTACAAAAGCGTTCCAGGCGTTCGGCGACACCGCCGACTACAGCCTGGTCTCGAACGGCGCGTTCGAGTCCGGCACCGGCGGATGGTCGCTCTCAGGCGCCTCCGTGGCGGCCGGCAACGAGTCGTTCAAGGTTCACGCCTCGACTGACTCGAAGTCGCTCGCGATCGGCGCGACCGGTCGCGTCGTCTCCCCCGCGTTCTGCGTCAGCACGGACCACCCGACGTTCCGCTTCTTCGCCAAGCGGACGAGCGGCACGTGGGGCGTGCTCAACGTCGCTCTCCATTGGAAGGGTGACACCGGTGGATGGCAGGACACGGTCGTCGGCTCGGTGACGAGCGGCACCGCGTGGACGCCGACCCAGTCCTTCAACCTGTCGCAGATCCTCGGTCAGTGGAACGCCGACCAGGTCGGCACCGCGCAGATCGTGCTCGATCCCGAGAACTACGGCGGTAACTGGGCGGTCGACGACGTCTACATCGATCCGTACACGCGCGGATGAGGGAGTCGCCGGTGGCCCGGGCGCGAGCTCGGGCCACCGGCGATGGATCCCCGCGCGGATCGACCGATAACTACAAGTGACGTGAGCACCGCCGACGACATGCGCAGCGAGGCCGCCGCCGAGCGGCTCCTCGAGGACTCCTGGCACACGCGCTCCCGGCGCCTACCGCGTCGCGAGCTGATCAGCGAGCTCGTGGCCGCATCGTTGTTCGTGGCCGTCGTCACCGCGATTGCGCTCAGCTCCGACGCGGCGACCGGCTTCCAGCCCGGCGTCGCCGTCGTACTCATCGCCGTCTACGTCGTGCTCGGGCGGATCGAGTTCCCCGTCGGCGGCGGCAACGTCGTGCCGACGCATCTGGCGCTCTTCCCGATGCTCGTGCTGATGCCCCCCGCTGCCGTTCCGGCAGCCGTTGCAGTCGGCCTGCTCGGGGCCAAGCTGTGGGACTACGTGCGCGGGCAGGGACCGCTGGACCGCACGCTGTTCGCGATCCCGGATGCCTGGCACGCCGTCGGCGCGGCGCTCGTGCTGGTCGCTGTCAATGCCCCGCGCCTGGATCCGGGCGACCTTCCTCTAGTGGCCGCGGCGTTCGCGAGCTGCTGCGCGTTCGACGCCGGGTCGGCCATGCTGCGCGAGATCGCCGCACGCGGGATCGCCCCGACGTTGCAGGTGCGCGTGCTCGCGCTCGTCTGGGTCGTCGACGCGTGCCTGGCGCCCATCGGGCTGCTGGCCGCGACGGTCGCCCGCACCAACCTCGCGGCCGTCCTGCTCGTCCTCCCACTCGCCGGCCTGCTCGGGCTCCTCGCCCGCGACCGCCGCCAGCGCATCGGCCAGGCGCAGCATCGCCTCGAGGTCGCGGTGCGAGAGCGCAGCCGCCTCCAGGCCGCTGTGCGCCGGATGGGCGACGCGTTCGCCGCCAAGCTCGACCTCGACGCGCTCGTGGGCATCGTGCTCCGCGGCTCGGTCGAGGCGCTGGATGCCGACGCCGGACTGCTGCGGCTGGCCGGTCACGAGCAGCGGTGGCTGCCCGACGCCGCCCTCGGGGCGGCACTCGGCACCGCGGAAGAGGCCGGCGCGAAGCAGGTCGAGCGGTCGGGTGCGTGGGCGGTCGCGCTGCCGTTCTGCGACGCCGGCGTCAACGGCGTCGTGTGCGTCGCCCGGCGCGAGCGCCGCTTCCAGGACGACGAGATCGCGCTGCTCGGCGAGCTCGTCGCCAAGGCCCAGGCCGCCGCGGCGGACATCCTCTCCCACCAGGCCCTGCGCGAGCAGGCCATGAGCGATCCCCTCACCGGGCTCGGTAACCGCCGCAAGCTCGCCGAGGACGCCGGCCACTGGCGGCTCGAGGCGGACTCAGCGCCGCGCCTGCTGACCGTGCTCGACCTCGACGGGTTCAAGGTCTACAACGACACCTTCGGCCACCTCGCCGGCGACGCGCTGCTGGCGCGCCTCGGCGCTCGCCTCAGCACCGAGCTGGCCGGAGTCGGAGAGGCCTATCGGCTCGGCGGCGACGAGTTCTGTGTCGTCTGCGAGATCGAGGCGGACGGCGTCGAGGACGTAATCGCCGCCAGCGTCCATGCCCTGACGGAGCGCGGCGAGCAGTTCGTGATCCACGCCTCGTATGGCGTCGTCCTGCTTCCGCACGAGGCCGACAACCTCGAGTACGGCCTCCAGCTCGCTGACGAACGCATGTACGCGCAGAAGCACGGCCGTTCCTCCGGCGCCGGCGAGCAGGCACGCGACGTGCTCATGCGGACGATGCAGGCCAAGCAGCCCGCGCTCGGAGAGCATTCGAGCGAGGTCGCGCAGCTCGCGGTCGCGGTCGCGCGCCACCTCGGGATGACGGCCGAGGAGATCGACGAGGTCGCCCGCGCCGCCGAGCTGCACGACGTGGGCAAGGTCGGCATCCCCGACGCCATCCTCGAGAAGCCGGCCCCCCTCGACGCGGACGAGTGGGCGTTCATGCGCCAGCACACCGTGCTCGGCGAGCGCATCCTCAGCGCCGCTCCCGCCCTGCGACCGGTCGCACAGCTCGTCCGCTCCAGCCACGAGCGCTGGGACGGCACCGGCTATCCCGACGGGCTGGCCGGCGCCCAGATCCCGCGCGGGTCCCGGGTCATCGCGGTCTGCGACGCCTACGAGGCGATAACCGCCGATCGACCCTACCGCCGCGCCCGCTCGTCCGAGGCCGCCTGCGCCGAACTGCGCGCCACGGCCGGCACGCAGTTCGACCCAGAGGTCGTGGACGCCTTCATCCGCGAGGTCGAGGGTCGCGGGACGGCCGTTGCGGGCACGGCCGAGGACGTCGACCGGCCGGTGCAGGCCGTTGCCGCCCGCGTCCGGACGCTGCTGGCCGGCAGCGCCTAGCTCGACCCCTCACGCCCCACGCACGACCGCCTTGCCCCCGGAACGCTCCGGGTCGCGCGTGAAGCGCCCGGTCGGCTCCGCCACCGCCTCGGTCTCCTGCAGCTCCTCGAGCACGGCACCACCGCTGCGCGGGCCGAGCACCGCCACGGTGCCGGCCACGACCGCCCAGCAGGCCGCGATGTAGGCGAACACCCACGGGTAGCCCATGCTGCCGTAGATCGCGGAGACGATGAACGGGCCCCCGATGTTCGACAGCCGCCCGATGCCGTAGCAGAGGCCGCTGCCCGTGTTGCGCAGCGGCGTCGGGAACAGCTCCGGCGTGTACGCGTACAGCAGCGCCGCGAACGTCTGGATGAAGAACGCGACGGCGAAGCCGAACACGATGATCGCGATCTCGTTGAAGGTGAGGCCGTAGAACAGGCCGCACATGGCGACGACCAGCGACACGGCGATGATCGGCGCCTTGCGGTGGAAGCGATCCGACAGCGGCCACGCGAGCAGCGCGCCCGGCACGGCGCCGAGCGTCGTCAGCGCGGTGAAGCCGAGGCTCTCCTTCAGCGAGAAGCCGTGGTCGGCGAGCAGCGTCGGCACCCACGCCACGAACCCGTAGAAGCCGAGCGTCTGGAACATCCAGACGACGATCAGCATCACGGTGCGGCGGCGCAGCGCGCCCTGGAACAGCTCGCTCACGCCACGCCGGCGCTCACGGACCTGCTCGGCCGGAGCCGGCTCCGGCAGCGGGCCGCACTCCTCCTCGACCTCGGCCTCGATCGCCTGCAGCGTGGCGTCCGCCTCACGCGCGCCGCGGTGCTCGAGCAGCCAGCGCGGCGACTCGGGCAGGCGGCGGATGAGCAGCAGGCCGACGATGCCGAGCGATCCGAAGAGGAACACGAGCCGCCAGCTGTCATCGCTGATCGGGACGACGGCGCGCGCGGTGAAGGCCATCACGGGGATGCCGACCAGGCCGGTCGCGAGCACTGCACTCTGCATCCGCCCGCGGCGCTCGCTGGGCACCATCTCGGACAGGAACGTGATCGCGATGACGGTCATCGCGCCGAGGCCGATCCCGGTCAGCGCGCGCGCCACCAGCAGCGACGGCACGTTCCACGCGCCGGCGTTGGCCAGCGACCACACCGAGAACCACATGACCGAGGCCAGCAGCATGCGGCGGCGGCCGAAGGCGTCGGCCAGGCGGCCGCCGACGGCGGCGCCGACGAACATGCCGAAGAACCCGCCCGAGGTGATCAGCGCGATGTCGTCGACGAGAGGCCGAGCGAGTCGCGCAGCCCGGGCGCGGCATACGCGAACGTGTTGAGGTCGGCGAGCTCGAAGAAGAAGCCGAACGCGAGCGCGGTCAGCAACCGTCGATGGAAGCGACTCATGGGCAGCCGATCGAGCCGGCCGGCGAGCTCGCTGGAGCTCATGGCAGCAGTTGTCTCGTACATCGTGTCCTTGCCTCCCTACCGACTGGCGTGCTTTCGCAGTCAGTCCTCTTCGCTGAACATCCGCAGGCGGATGTCACGCGCCTGCGTCATGTGGGACTCGGCGAGCGCGCGCGCCCCGTCGGCGTCGCCCGCCTCGATCAGGTCGATCAGCTGGTCGTGCTCCGTCAGCGCCTGCTCCCAGCGCCCGGGCGCGCGCAGCGTCGACTCCGGGTAGCGGCGCAGGTGGTCCTGCAAGCGCCGCAGGACGTCGACCAGCGTGTTGCTGTGCGACGCGTTCCACAGCGCCTCGTGGAAGTGTCGGTTGGCCGCCGCCATCGCTCGCGAGTCGCCGACGTCGGCAGCGCGCATGTCGGCCGCGGCGCGGCGCAGCCGCGCCACGTCGAGAGGGCCGCGCCGCTCGGCCGCCGCCCGCGCGGCGAGCCCCTCGAGCGGGATCCGCACGTCGTAGATGTCGAGGATCTCCTCCGGGCTGCGCGAGCGCACGCGCAGGCTGCGGGGGCCACGCTCGACGAGGCCGTCGTGCTCGAGCCGCCGCAGCGCCTCGCGGATCGGCGTCCGGCTCGTCCCGTAGTGCCGGGCGAGCGCGGCCTCGACCAGCGCCGCTCCGTCCCACTCGCCGGCGACGACGTCGTCGTACAGCCGCCGGTAGACGTCGGGTTGGAGGACGACGGTCATGCCGCGCCCGCCGCCGCCGCACCAGCGCGCCGGCCATAGACCGCCCCCGCGGTCAGCCCGGAGCCACCGGGGTAGTTGCCGGAGAACAGCCCGCCGACGACCTCGCCGGCGGCGAACAGGCCGCCCAGTGGGCGGCCGGACTCGTCGAGCACGCGCGCGTCGGCGTCGACGTGCACGCCGCCGAACGTGAAGGTGATGCCGCACGCCACCGCGTACGCGTAGAACGGGGGCTCCGTGATCGCCGTCGCCCAGTTGGACTTGGGCGGATCGACGGCCGCGGCGCGCCCGTCCTTGACCGTCGGGTCGAACGGCCGGTCGGCGATCGCGTCATTGAACTCGCGCACCGTGCGCTCGAGCCCGTCCGGGTCGATGCCCAGCGCCTCGGCGAGGCCGCGCAGGGTGTCCGCCCGCTCGCAGCTGATCGGCGTGCTGTCGTACTCCTCCGGGCGCAGCAGCGGGCGCGTGCGGGCGTCGAAGAGCTGGTACGCGACGCCGTCCGGCTGGCGCAGGATCTCGCGGCCGTACTTCGCGTACGTGTAGTTGCGGAAGTCGGCGCCCTCGTCGAGGAAGCGCTCGCCGCGGCGGTTGACGACGATGCCGAGCGGATAGCTCTGGCGGGTCAGCTGGTTGGTCAGCCGGCGCTCACCGCCCTGCGGCGGCGCGCCCGCGTCCCAGGCGACGCTGTGGCACGAGGTCCAATCGCCGTGCCGGGCCGCGCCGGTGGCGAGCGCGGCGTCGAGCACCTCGCCCGTGTTGGTCGGCGTCCCGCGCACGATCGCGGCCTCCCAGCCGGCGCCGAGATGGCGCGCGCGCCGGTCGGGATCGGATTCGAAGCCGCCGGCCGCGAGCACGACGGCGGGCGCCGCGAGCTCCTCGCCGCCGGCGAGCCGCACAGCGGACACCGATCCGTTGTCGCGCACGAGCCCGGTGACCGGGGCGCCGTAGCGGATCTCGATGCCCGCGGCCTCGGCCGCGCGCGTGTGCTGGTCGATCAAGCCCTTGCCGCCGTCGACGGTGCCGAGGGCGAGGCCGCCCCAGAACACCCAGCGCCCGTCGTCGCGCCGGTAGGCCTGGCGCTCGTACATGAGCCGCCAGCGCACGCCCTTCTCGGCCAGCCAGCGCGGCAGGTCCTCGCTCTCGGTGACGAGCTGGTCGGCCATCGCCGGATCACAGCGCCCGCTCGTGATGCGGTCCATGTCGGTGCGGAAGTCCTGGGCCGTGTAGGGCTCGAGCTCGGTCTCGGGCAGCCGCTCGTCCGGCTCGAGCAGCGGCGCCAGCGCCTCGGCGCCGCCGTGGGCGACGCGGAACGCGCCCGCCGTATAGAAGGAGTTGCCGCCCGCGTGCGCCTCCGGCGCCTTCTCGAGCACGAGCACCTGCGCGCCGCGCTCGGCGGCCGCGTGCGCGGCGCAGAAGCCGGCGTTGCCGCCTCCAACCACGATTACATCGGTTTTGCATACCACGGTATACAATGGTACCCCATGGATCTGATGCTTGACACGCTGCGGTGTCCTCGTGACCGGCGCCAGCAGCGGCATCGAGCGTGGCATCGCGCTGGCGCTGGCGCGCGAGGGAGCCCGTGTCGTTGTCACCGCCCGCCGCGAGGCCGCGCTCAAGGAGCTCTGCGAAGAGATCGAAGGCGAGGCGATCCCGATCGTGGCCGACTTCCTCGACCCTGCCGCGCCGGAGACGATCGCCGCTGCGGCGCGCGACGCGCTCGGGGACGTCGACATCCTCGTCAACAACGCGGGCGGCAGCCGGCCGTTCGGCAAGGACGCCGACGAGGAGCAGTGGAACGAGGCGCTGACGCTCAACTTCACCCGCCACCGCCAGCTCACCGGCCGGCTGCTCGGCGGCATGCAGGCGCGCGGCTGGGGTCGCGTGATCAACATCACCGGCAAGTCCGAGCCCGAGGGCGTCAACGGCGCGTTCGCCGCCAAGGCCGCGCTGCACTCGTGGGCCAAGGGCCTGTCGCGTGAGGTCGGCGGCGACGGCATCACCGTCAACTGCATCCCGCCCGGGCGCATCATGAGCGAGCAGATCGAGCGCAACTACCCGCCCGAGCACCGGGCGCGGCACGCCGCCGAGGACATCCCGGTCGGCGAGTACGGCCGGCCCGAGGACATCGCCGATCTCGTGTGCTTCCTCGCCTCGCCGCGGGCGCGCTACATCACGGGCGCGGTCATCCCGGTCGACGGCGGCCTCCGGCGCTATCAGTTCTGAGCGCGCGGCCCGGGCGGTGGCTGCGGCCCATGCCCGCGGCGGTAGACGAGCAGCGTGCGCTTGAAGGTGATCACGACGGTGCCGTCCTGGTTGTAGCCCGTCGTCTCGACGACGACGATCCCGACATTCGGCCGCGAGCGCGACGGCCGCGCCTCCAGCACCTCGGACTGGGCGTAGATCGTGTCGCCCTCGAACACCGGAGCGGGCAGCCGCACCTCGTCCCAGCCGAGGTTCGCCATCACGTTCTGGGAGACGTCCGAGACGCTCTGGCCGGTGACGAGCGCGAGCGTGAACGTCGAGTCGACCAGCGGGCGGCCCCACTCGGTCTGTGACGCGTAGTGGGCGTCGAAGTGGATCGGCGCGGTGTTCTGCGTGAGCAACGTGAACCACGCGTTGTCGGTCGCGAGCACCGTCCGGCCGAGGGCGTGGCGATAGACGTCGCCGACGGCGAAATCCTCGAAGAACCGCCCGACCCAGCCCGGCTTCACCTCCCCCATGGGCCGAAGCATGCCGCGCCCCGGGCTGGCATGTCGCGCCGCAGCGGGATTAGACTCGCCGTGAGAGGGAATGGGTGTTCGGCTGATCACCGGCGCGGCCGCGACAGCGCTGGTCGCGCTTGCGTACTACCTCGTTGGACGGCTGGGCCTGGAGATGGCCTATCTCAACGGGGCCGTCGCGGCGTTGTGGCCACCGGCCGGCCTGGGGCTGGCCCTGCTCGTCCTCTATGGCCCGCGCGTGGTGCCGGGCATCGTGCTCGGCGATCTGTTCCTGGGCGACTACTCGACGCCGCTCGGGACGGTGCTCGCTCAGACGGTCGGCAACACCGTGGCGCTGGTGGTCGCCGCGGCGCTCCTGCTCCGCCTGACGCAGGGTCGTCGCGCCCTCGATCGCGTGTCCGACGTGCTGGCCTTCATCGTCTGCGCGCTCGTCGCGGCGGTGGTCAGCGCGGCGTTCGGACCGACCGCGCTGCGCCTCGGCGGCGTGATCCCGACTGACGAGCTCGGGGCCGTCTTCCGGACGTGGACGCTCGGGGACGCGGCCGGCGTCCTCGTCGTCGCGCCCGCGGTGCTGACGTGGGCCGCACTCGGGGTGCGCGGCGTCCGCCGGCGGGACCTCGTGGAGGCCGCCGCCGTCCTCGTCGTGCTGCTGATCCTGGTCGAGCTGCCCGCCCAGCGGGACGTGCCGTACGTCGTGTTCCCCGCATTGCTGTGGGCCGCCCTGCGGTTCGGGCCCCGCGGCGCGGCCACGGCGATCCTGATCGTGTGCTCCATCACCGTCTGGAACACCGCGCACAACTCGGGGCCGTTCGTGCGCGAGTCCGTGACCGACAGCCTGCTCGCGACGCAGCTCTTCATCGCCATCGCGGCGGTCACCTCGCTGCTGCTCGCGGCGCTGACGGCGGAGCGCACGCGCGCGGCGCGGGCGCTGGCGGCGACGGAGGCGGCGGCGCGCGCACTCGCCGACGAGCAGGCGGCGCTCCGCCGGGTCGCGACGCTGGTGGCCGGCGACGCGCCGCCGAGCCGGGTCTTCGAGCAGGTGACCGAGGAGGTCGGGCGGCTGCTCGGGCTGCCGGGCGCGAACGTGATCCACTACGACGGGGTGCGCACCGCCACCGTCGTCGGCGCCTGGAGCAGCGCGGGGCCGCCGCGCTTCCCGATCGGTGCACAGCTCGACGTCGACGGCGACACGGTCGTCGCCCGCGTGGTGCGCAGCGGCAGCGCCGCGCGCGTCGACTACGAGGCGGCGAGCGGAACGCTGGCGGCCAAGGTGCTGAACGCGGGCTACCGCGCCGCGGTCGCGGCGCCGGTCCACCTCGGCGGCCGGGTCTGGGGCGTGCTGGCGGCGGCGAGCACGTCCGACGAGCCGCTCCCGGACGGGATCGAGCAGCGGCTGTGCGACTTCGCCGAGCTCATCGCGCAGGCGCTCGCCAACGCCGACGCGTACGAGAAGCTCGCCGCCTCGCGCGCGCGGCTCGTCGAGGTCGGCGACGCCGAGCGGCAGCGGCTCGAGCGCAATCTCCACGACGGCGCGCAGCAACGGCTCGTCACCGTCGCGCTCGAGCTGACCCTCCTGGCCTCCAAGCTGGAGAGCGATCCGGCGGGCGCCGCCGAGCTGCTCAAGACTGCCCAGGACGACCTCGCGACCGGGCTCGGCGAGCTGCGCGAGCTGGCGCGGGGCATCCATCCCGTCGTCCTGACCGAGCGGGGCCTCGGCGCGGCGCTCGACGCGCTCGTCGCCCGTGCCCCGGTGCCGGTCGAGATCGCCGCGATGCCGGACGAGCGGCTGACCGGCCAGGTCGAGGCCGCGATGTACTACGTCGTGGCCGAGTCGATCACGAACGTGGCCAAGTACGCGCACGCATCCAGCGCGAGCGTCAGCGTCGGACGCTCGAACGGATCGGCGACGGTGATCGTGGCCGACGACGGCGTCGGCGGCGCCGATCCCGCTTCGGGATCGGGGCTACGCGGGCTCGCCGCGCGCGTCGAGGCGCTCAACGGGCGACTCGACGTCGACAGCCCGGTTGGCGGCGGCACCCGCATCAAGGCCGAGATCCCTCTCGGCTGAGGCCGTTACGGCCGGCGCTTGGCCAGCTCGGCGCGCTCGCGCTTCTCGGCGGCGGCCTCGCGCTTGGCCTGTTCCTCGTACTTCGCCTGCCGGCGGGCCCGCGCCTTGCGGCTCGCCTCCTCGTTGCGGCTGGCGATCGCGTCTCGTTGCTCCCGCCACGCGGCCTCGCCGCGTTTGGGTGGACTGGGCGCCCGCTTGCTCGTGTCGCTCATCGCGTCCTCACTTGAGTCTCGAGACCTTCGTCTACGGCCACAATACTGGAAGTTCATGTCTAGAATTCCGTATCCTGATTGGCCATGACCGAGCCGACCGCCTGGTCGTTTCTCACCAACCACGCGCGAGTGCTGATCTGCATCGCCCAGGATCCCGGGATCCGGCTCCGTGAGATCGGCGAGACCGTGGGCATCACCGAGCGCGCCTCGCACCGGATCGTCGCCGAGCTCGCCGAGGCCGGCTACGTCACGCGCCGGCGCGTCGGCCGCCGCAACTACTACACGGTCCGTGCGGAGCTGCCGCTGCCGGACGCGCGCGACCGCCGCGTGGGCGACCTGCTCGGGATCCTCGCCGTGCCGCGCGCTACTGTGGACGCCGTACCAGCCGGATCGTGAGCGATCCGGCACCGCAGTGCCAGCGCCCGCAGCAGATCGCCTAACCGCTTCCTCCCGCGTTCGCAGTGCACACGACGCCGTGGAGGTAACACGCATGGCTACCGGAACCGTTAAGTGGTTCAGCGACGACAAGGGCTTCGGCTTCATCACGCCCGACGAGGGCACGAAGGACCTGTTCGTCCATCACAGCGCCATCAGCGGCGAGGGCTTCAAGTCCCTCGCGGAGGGCGCCAAGGTGTCCTATGACGCCGAGTCCGGGCCCAAGGGCCCGAACGCGGCGAACGTCACGACGCTCTAGCCGAGGCGATCGCGGGGCCGGGGTCGACGGGCGAGCGCAAGCTCCACAACCGGTCGACGCCGGCCCACGCCGCATATGTGAGCGCGCCGGCCGTGCCCGTCGCGGTCAACAGCACGCCCGCGGCGGCCGCCAGCGCGGCGCCGTTCGCGCCGAGGATGAGCACGACCGCGGCGGCACCGACGCTGGGCCCGATCGGCAGCTGGCTGAGCGTCACCATGGCGATCAGGACGGCGATGGCGTCGAACAGCGACGCGTCGACACCGACCGCCTCGAGCATCATCCAGTTGCGCGCGATCTGGGCGAGCACTGCCACCAGCACGAGCGCGATCACGCCGTTGCGCCCGCGCAGGCTGCGCAGCACGGCGAGGCCGCTCCAGAACCCCGCGCGCCAGCGCCGCGCCACGTTCCGCAGCGCGGCCGCGAGCAGCAGCGCAACGGCCAGGAAGACGAGCGGCACCCACCACGGGAGCCCGAGCGGCCCGACGAGCGTGAACGAGGTCAGCGCGGCGAGCACGGCCTCCACCGTGAGGATCGGCACCTCCGCCGCGATCAGCGCCGGTACGCGCGGGCAGCGGTCGGGCGCCGCACGCCGCAGCGCCCCGATCCGCACCGCGGTTCCGATCTGGCTGTTGAGCTGGCTGCCGACGTAGCCCGCGCTGGCGGCGCGGAACAGGCAGCGGCGGCCCACGGTCCCGCCCGCGGCACCGACGCAGATGCGCCACGCCTCGGTGCGGGAGACCAGCGCGAGCAGCTGCAGCGCGGTGGCGGCGACGAGGATCAAGACCGGCGCGCCCCCGAGTGCCGTCGCGAACTCGTCACGCCGGTCCGCCAGCACGTACGCGAGGACGACGATCGCCACCACGGCGCCACCGGCCGTCGTGCCTACACGGCGGCGTCGCGAACGGCTGGCTCCAGCTGAGCGCACTACCCGACTCCTTGCGATGACCTGTGGAGATCAGGTGGCGTTACGCGCTCGACACGTGCGGCTGCACCGAACGAACGACGTCAGGCTGGACTCCCCGTGGACATGAGGGTACCCGAAGCTCGGGACTCCGCAGGCGCCCTGTGCGCTCGCGCGTGGCGCGGGGTATCCGAAACGCCGTGGTGTCGTGGATCGCGAAGGGCGGCGCGCGCGGGCCCGTGATCTTCGTCGACGAGTTCGAGCGGCGCGGCCGTGCCTGGCACGGCTCGCCGACGGGCCGCCCGCCCGGCTGCGGGATTCCGGACGCCGCCGCGGCCGCCTGGCAGCTCGACGTCAGCCAGTGCAGGCGCCCGGACGCGCCGGGCGATTCCAGCTAGCGTCCCGCCGATGAGGGCGCGGACGATGGCGGCGGTGGTGCTGGCGCTGGTGATCGCTGCCGCGCCGGCCCGCGCGGCCGAGCCACCGCCGAACGTCGTGCTGCTCATGACCGACGACCAGACGGTGCGTGACCTGCAGGTGATGTCGCACACGCGCGCCGCGATCGGCGCGCAGGGCGTGACGTTCACCGACTACCGCGCCGCGTTCCCGCTCTGCTGCCCGGCGCGCTCGACCATGCTGACCGGCCAGTACGCGCACAACCACCGCGTGCTCGGCAACAAGCCGCCGCGCGGCGGCTACGCCCTGCTCGACAAGCTGCACACGCTGCCGGTGGCGTTGCAGCAACACGGCTACGCCAACTCGCACATCGGCAAGTACCTCAACGGCTACGAGCGCAAGCCGTTCCGCAACATCCCCCCGGGCTGGTCGAACTGGCACGGCACGCTGCGGACGTACCGCATGTACGGGTTCCAGCTCAACGACAACGGCGTCGTGCACACCTACGGCTCGCTGCGCCGGCCGAACAAGCGCCTGTACCAGACCAACGTGCTGCGGCGCATCGCCACGCGCTTCATCCGTGGGCGCGCGCACGCCGACCATCCGTTCTTCCTGTCCGTCGCGTTCCTGGCGCCGCACGCCGAGATCTTCGACGGCTTCAGCCACGCGCCGCGCCCGGATCCAGACGACGTCGGCCGCTTCGCCCACAAGCCGCTGCCGCGCGACCCGTCGTTCGACGAGGCCGACATGAGCGACAAGCCGGCGTGGCTAGATCGCCAGCTCGGCGGCCCCCGGCACGCGCTCAAGCCGGCGCGCATCGTCGCCATCACGCGCCGCTTCCGCGCCCGCCAGGAAACGCTGCTCGCGGTCGACCGCGCGGTCGAGGCGATCGTCGACACGCTGCGCGACACCGGCCAGCTGCGCGGCACCTACATCATCTTCACCTCCGACAACGGGTTCATGGAGGGCCAGCACCGGATCCAGTCCGGCAAGGTGGTCGCCTACGAGCCGAGCACCGCGCTGCCGCTGCTCATGCGCGGGCCGGGGATCCCGGCCGGGCGCGTGTCGCGCGAGCCGGTGATGGACGTCGACCTCGCGCCGACAATCCTCGACATGACGGACGCGCCGCACCACGGCTGGACGATCGACGGCCGCTCGATGCTCCCGTTCGCGCAGAGCCCGCAGCGAGCGCGCACGAGCCGGCCCCGGCTGATGGAGGTCGGCCCACAGGACAGCCGGCGCGGCGATCTCGACCAGGACGGCGCGCGCGTGCGCCGCACCGAGCGCCTCCGGCTGCCGCGCTACGGCGGCGTGGCCACCTCCCGCTACCGCTACGTGCGCTACTTCAGCGGCCAGGAGGAGCTGTACGACCTGGCCCGCGATCCCTTCCAGATCGCCAACCGCGTGCACGACCCGCGCTACTTGCACACGCGCCGCTTCCTGCGGCGCGAGTTCCAGCGGCTGCGGGATTGCCGCGGTGCGGCGTGCCGGCGGCGGATCGGGGCGACGCCTGGGCCCGGGCGAACTGCGGCTGGGTAGCGCAGCCAGCGATCGGCGTGGATGCGGTTCCCTGGCGCCTTGACGTCGCTATTCGACGTCAAAGCGCCACGGGACGCCTCTTGCTCGGTATGCGAGCAAAAAGCGCCAGAGGACCGCCGAACCGGCCCAAACGCAGCCGCAGTAAACGCCGGTAGCTAGCCCGCGTAGGTGGAGACCGGGGCACGGCCGAGGCCGGCGATCGCCTCAGCGAGCTCCTGTTCGCCAACGCGCTGACCGTCGTGCTCGCGCAGATGCCGGTCGCACGGTTGTGCGAGGGCCGGCGGCGCGTGACCGCGATCGCGATCGGGTCGCTGATCTTCGTCGCGGCGTGCGTGATGGTCGTGGGCGCTGATATCGCCGGCGCACCGGCCCTGCTGTTCGCGGCGGTGATCGTGGTCGGCGTCGGCGCGTGCTTCCACACGACGGCGCTGACGCCGCTCGTCGCCGACCTCGCGCCGCCCGCGCTGCGCGGCCGCTACATGGCGACGCTCGGGCTGTCGTGGTGGCTCGGGCTGGCGCTGGCGCCGACGCTCGGCGTGCCGCTGCTCGGCGTGTCGCCGGCGGGCACAATGCTGCTCGCCGCGATGGTGGCGCTCGCCGCCGCCGCCCCGGCGCTCGCGCTCGAGCGCGAGCTGCCGGCGGCGACCCGGCTCACGCCGGTCCCGCCCTGAGCCGCTCGTAGCCGGGGCCGCGGTCGAAGAACCGCGGCTCGCCGCCTGCCGCCCGCATCGCCGCGCGCTCGCGCGCCGTGGCGACGGCGTCACCCACGACGACCCCGTAGTCGTCGCGCGCCGCCGCCGCGGACACCTTGCCCTGCAGCACGTCGAGCTCCACGCGCTCGGGATCGCGGTCGAGCGGGTCGCCCCATCCCCCGCCGCCGGTGGTCTCGATCCGGACGATCTCGCCCGCCGCGATCGGCTCGTCGTCACACAGGCCGCTCAGCACGCGCTCGTTCGGCCCGCCCGGGTCGATCGTCACGCGGAACGGCAGGCCCGCGCGGCCGCCACGCACGCCCCAGCAGGCGAGGATCGAGCGATCGGCGACCGACATGAACGACGCGTCCTCGAGCACGCGGATGTCCTTGCGGTAGCCGAGGCCGCCACGGAACTCGCCCGGGCCGCCGGAGTCGACGCGCAGCCCGAGGTGCTCGACCCGCACCGGGTAGCGCGACTCCACGAACTCCACCGGCAGGTTCTTGGAGTCCGGGACGATGTGGATCGTGTCCGAGCCGTCGGCGTAATAGCGGCCCCCGGACCCGCCGCCGAGGATCTCGCGGTACAGGTACCACTCGCCACCGGGGTCGCGACCGGTGATGCCGGTGTAGCGGATCGTCTCCTGGTCGGCCGGCATCCGCCCGTCGACCGCCTGCGCCAACGCTCCCGCGAACACACCGAGCAGCCGCAGGATCACGAACGTGCGCGCGTTGGTCGGCGCCGGGAACACGGGCGTGAGCAGCGTGCCGGGCGGCGGGAAGCGCATGTCGATCAGCTCCACGACACCCTCGTTCACGTCGAGCTCGGCCATCCGCTCCGGCGTCTCGGCGAGGTTGCGCAGGATCGGCGCGAGCCACTTCTTGAGGAAATTGCCGTCGGCGTAGTCGCCGGCGTGGTTGATCGGCCCCTTGGCCTGCGGGTCGGTGCCGGTGAAGTCGATCGTCAGCTTGTCGCCGCGCTTGGTCAGCGTCATCCGCTGCGCGTGCAGCCGCGGCGGGTCGACCCCGTCGTGCTCGGCGTAGTCCTCCCAGCGGTACTCCCCGTCGGGGATCTTCGCCAGCACCTCGCGCCGGAACGTCTCGGTCGTGGTCGAGATGATCGCGTCGAAGCACGCCTCGACGGCACCGCGCCCGTAGCGCTCGAACAACTCCTCCACGCGCTGGGCGCCCATCCGCGTCGCCGCGCACTCGGCGTCGATGTCGCCGGCCAGCGATTCCGGCATCCGCGAGTTGCGGGCGACGATCTTCAGCACGCCCTCGTTGGGCACGCCCGCCTCGTACAGCTTCACCGGCGGAACCATCAGCCCCTCTTGGAAGGCCGAGAGCGCGTTGCTGGGCATCGAGCCGGGGACCATGCCGCCGATGTCGTCGTGGTGCCCGAAGGCCTGCACGAAGGCGACGACCGCGCCGTCGCAGAACACCGGCACGGTCACGCACAGGTCGGGCAGGTGGCCGATCCCGCCCTCCGAGAGATAGACGTCGTTGTGGAAGTAGACGTCGCCCGGCCGCATCGTGGCGAGCGGGAAGTCGCGCACGACGGGATGCACGAGCGCCGAGTACGAGCGGCCGGTGAGCTTGCGCAGCCGGCGGTCGTGGATGCCCGCGCGGAAGTCGTGCTGGTCGCGGATCATCGGCGAGCGGGCAGTGCGGCCGATCGCGTCCTCAACCTCGGCCTCGATCGAGGCCAGCGTGCCCTGCACGATCTCGACGAGGATCGGGTCGATCACCGGGCCACCACCACGTTGCCCAGCTCGTCGACCCGCGCCGTGAAGCCCGGGTGGATCGGCAGCGTGGAGCCGAACTCCTCGATCACCGCCGGGCCCTCGATCTGGCCGGACAGCCGCTCGCGGGCGTAGATCGGCGTGTCATGGCGGCGGTCGCCGAAGAAGACCGGGCGGTGACCCGTGAGCGGGTCGCCCTCGGGCGCGATCGGCCGCAGCGTCGGCCGCTCCATCTCCCCCACGCCGGTCACGCGCAGGTTCACCCACTCGACGACCTGGCCGGGATCGCCGCGATAGCAGTAGCCGTACGAGCGCTCGTGCGCGTCGTGGAAGCGCGCCTCGACGGCCTCGACGAAGGCGGCGTCGACCGGGCCGTCCGGCGCCGGGACGTGGATCTCGAACGCCTGGCCGAAGTAGCGCAGGTCGGCCGAGCGCACGCACGCGCCGCCCCGCTCGTGGCCCTGGCGCGCGAGCGCCGCCAGCGCCTCGGTCTCGAGCCGTGCGAACGCGCCGCCGAGCTCGTCGAGCCGCAGCTGGTCGTGGCGGCGCACGAGCGTCTGCACGTGGTCGGTCCGCAGATCGGTGGCGAGCAGGCCGAACGCGCTCAGGTTGCCCGGGTCGCGCGGGACGAAGACCGTGCGCAGCCCGAGGATGTCGATCAGCCGGCAGGCGGTCAGCGGGCCTGAGCCGCCGAACGCGCAGACGTCGAAGTCGCGCACGTCGAGCCCGCGCTTGACGGTGACCTGCCGGATCGCGTTGGCCTGGTTCCAGGCGGCGATCTCCAGCACGCCGGCCGCGCACGCCTCCACGCCGAGGCGGACCGCGCCGGCCAAGCGCTCGTACGCGGCCTGCGCCGCCCCGCGGTCGAGCGGGATCTCGCCGCCCAGCAGGTGCTCGGGGATGTGGCCGAGCAACAGGAACGCGTCGGTCGTCGTCGGCTCGCCGCCGCCGCCCGGGTAGCACGCCGGCCCCGGGCTGGCGCCCGCCGAGCGCGGCCCCACCTTCAGCGTCCCCTCCGGCGACGCCCACGCGATCGACCCGCCGCCGGTGCCGACCGTGACGATGTCGACCATCGGCACCTTCACCGCGAAGCGCCCGACCGACCCCTCGGTGGTCAGGCTCGGGCGGCCGTCGCTGATCACCGCGACGTCGGTCGACGTGCCGCCGCCGTCGAGCGTGATGACGCGGCTGAAGCCGGCCTGCCCCGCCACCAGCGCCGCGCCCAGCGTGCCCGCCGCGGGGCCGGACAGGATCGTGGTGATCGGCTTGGAGCCGACCTCGCCGGCCGCGATCACCCCGCCGTTGCTCTTCATGATGTAGAACGGCCGGTCGAGGCGGGCCTGGATCGAGGCCGCGTAGGCGGCCACGAGCGGCTTGACGAACGCGTCGACGAGCGTGGTGACCGAGCGCTCGTACTCGCGATACTCGCTCAGCACATCGGAGCTGATGGAAACCGCGCACTCCGGATGCTCCTCGCCGAGCACCTCGCGCATGCGCCGCTCGTGGTCCGGGTTCATATACGAGTGCAGCAAGCAGACGCCGACGCAGGCGATCCCCTGCTCGCGGAACCAGCGCGCGACGGCGCGCGCGCCGTCCTCGTCGAACTCGCGGATCACCGCACCCGTGCGATCCAGCCGCTCGGACACCTCCTGCGCGAGGTGCAGCGGCACGATGCGGTCGGGCTTGACCCAGAAGTACGAGTTGCCGTAGCTGTCGGGCACGCTCTGGCGGCCGATCTCCAGCAGGCCGCGAAAGCCCTGCGTCGTGATGAAGCCGAGGCCGCCGAAGTCGTCCTCGAGCAGCGCGTTGGTGGCGACCGTCGTCCCGTGCACGACCTCGAGGTCGTCGCCCGCGCGCGCCTTCTCGATCGCGCGCAGGAAGGCGACCGACGGGTCCGCCGGCGTGGACGGCACCTTGGTCGTGAAGACCCGGCCGGACGGGTGCGTGGCGACGACGTCGGTGAACGTCCCACCGGTGTCGATGCCGATGCGGACCGTCACGCCAGCAGCTCGAAGATCTCCGACGGGGAGATCGGCATCTTGTCGATCGGCCGGCCGATCGCATCCGAGATCGCGTTGGCGATCGCGGCGGCGACCGGGATCGTCCCCGCCTCGCCGACGCCCTTGACGCCGAGCGCGTTGTTGGGCGACGGCGTCTCGGTGTGGAGCAGCACCGGCGTCGGCACCTCGGTCGCGTAGGGCATCAGGAAGTCCATGAAGCTCGCGTTCAGCAGCTGGCCCTCGTCGTCGTACGCCATCCGCTCGTACAGCGCGCCGCCGATCCCCTGCGCCACGCCGCCGTACAGCTGCCCGTCGACGATCCGCGGGTTGATGATGCGCCCGCAGTCGTGCTGGACGACATAGTTGAGGATGCGCACGTCGCAGGTCGTCGCGTCGACCTCGACCTCGACGGCGTGCATGCCGGATCCGAACACGCCGGAGGCCGGGCTGTAGTACTCGACCGCGTTGAGGCCCGGCGTGGTCCCTTCGGGCAGCGGGACGTCCTGCGAGGCGTACATGCGCCGGGTGAGGAGCGCCGCCTCGGCCGACTCCTCGCCGAACGCGTAGCGCAGCGGGTTCGCCATCGCGGCGAGCTGCCCGAGCTGGAGGCCGCGCCCGGGCGAGCCGACCACCTCCACCGCGCCGTCGACGAACTCGAAGTCCTGCGGGTCGGCCTCGAGCAGCCGGGCGGCCAGCTCGGCCGCCTGCCGGCGCACCTCGACGGCCGCCTTCTGCACCGCGTTGCCGGACACGACGGCGGTGCGGCTGGCGAACGTGCCGACGCCCCAGCCGATCCGTCGCGTGTCTCCGGTCGTCACCCGGATACGCTCGATCGGCACGCCGAGCTCGTCGGCGGCGATCTGGGCGAGGATCGTCTGGTGGCCCTGGCCCTGGCTGGACAGGCCGGTCGCGATCGTGACGGTGCCGTCGGCGTGCACGTCGATCGCCGCGCCCTCGTACGGGCCGATGCCGGTGCCCTCGACGTAGCAGCCGATCCCGAGGCCGATCCGGCGCCCCTCCTTGCGCGCCGCCTCGCGCCGCGCCTCGAAGCCCGCGTAGTCGATCGCCTCCAGCAGCGCGTCGAGCCCGGTCTCGTAGTCGCCCGAGTCGTACACGGTCGGCCCGCCGTCCTGGAACGTGACGCCGACGTCGTAGGGGAACTCGTCGGGCCGGATGAAGTTCCGCCTCCGGATCTCCGCGCGGTCGAGCCCGAGCTCGACGGCCAGGCGGTCCATCACGCGCTCCATCACATAGGCGCCGTGCGGGCGGCCGGCGCCGCGGTACGGCGACGTCGCGATGCGGTTGGTGAACAGCGCCGTGAAGTCGTAGCGGTAGTTGTCGAGCCGGTACGGGCCCGGCAGCTGCGCGGCGCTGATGATCGGGATGATCAGCCCGTACGGGCAGTAGGCGCCGCTGTCGTGCAGGAAACTCGTCTCGAGCGCGAGGATGCGGCCGTCGGCGCTCGCCCCCACGCGCACCTCGTGGATCTGCTTGCGCTCGTGCGTGGAGCCGATGAAGTGCTCGCGCCGGTCCTCGGTCCACTTGACCGGCGTCCCGAGCGCCCGCGCGGCGAGCGGGACGAGGACCTCCTCGGGATAGAACTGGATGACCTTCACGCCAAAGCCGCCGCCGACGTCGGGCGCCACGACGTGCACGCGCTCGAGCGGGATGTCGAACAGCCGGCTGAGGCCGTTGCGGATGCCCGTCGGCGCCTGCGTGGAGTCGTACACGAGCAGCCCGCCGGCCTCGTCGAAGCGCGCCACGACGCCGCGGCCCTCGAGCGGCGTGGCCGCGCTGCGCTCGATCTCGAACCGCCACGCGAACACGTGCTCGGCGGCGGCGAGTCCGGCGTCGACGTCGCCGTGCTCCTCGGCGACGCGGGCGACGACGTTGTCGACGCGGCCGCTGTGCACCACCGCGTCGCCGGTGGCGGCCGCCTCCAGGTCGGCGACGACCGGCAGCGGCTCGTACTTGACGACGATCGCACCCGCGGCGTCCTCGGCGATGTAGCGGTCGCGCGCGACGACCATCGCGATCGTCTCGCCGACGTAGCGGACCTCGTCGCGCGCCAGCGCGTACTGCGTGCGCCCGTCCGCGATCGCCTCGTGCGGGATGATCAGCGGCAGCGGCTCCGCGAACCGCCCGTCGAGATCCTCGTACGTATAGACGGCGTGCACGCCCTCGACGTCGAGCGCGCCGCTGACGTCAATGTCGGCGATGCGCGCGTGCGCATAGTCGGACCGGACGAAGGCGGCGTGCGCGGCGTTGGACTCGAAGTCGTCGGTGTAGCGGCCCTGGCCGACGAGGAGGCGATCGTCCTCCCGCCGCTCAACGCGCTCACCGAACAATCGGGTCGTCAAGTCGCGGACGATAGTCGTATCGACGCGGCGGCGCGAGAGCTCCACAATTCGCCGCCCATGCGCTTCGCTGTCGCCCTCACAGCGGCGCTGCTGGCTCTCACGGGTACTGCACAGGCGGCCGGCCCGCCGCTGGGCGCGGACGGTGAGACGGCGCCCACGTACGACTACGCGGCGGCGATCCGCGAGCGCGTGTTCGTCCAGACCGACGTCGACACCGACGGCAACGGCGTCAACGACCACGTCGCGGTCGACATCATCCGTCCGAACGCGCCCGGCCAGTTCCCGGCGATCGTCGACGCCAGCCCGTACTACACATCACTGTGCCGCGGGCTCAAGAGCGAGTGCATGGGCGATCCCTCGGGTGACGGCGTCAACGACCGCTGGCCCCTGTTCGTCGACAACTACTTCGTGCCGCGCGGCTACGCGGTGGTGCTCGCGCAGATGGGCGGCACGGGCTACAACACCGACGGGTGCCCGCTGCACGGCAGCTTCTCCAAGGACATCGCCGGGCTGAAGTCGGTCATCCAGTGGCTGAACATCCAGCCCTGGCACAACGGCAGCTCCGCGATGATCGGCAAGTCCTACGACGGGACACTGGCCAACGGTGTCGCCGCGACCGGCGTCACGGGCCTCAAGACGATCGTCCCCGAGTCGGCGATCAGCGACTGGTACGACTACTCGCGCACCGGCGGCATCACCACGGCGACCAACTACCCGTCGTTCCTCGACAACGCGATCATGAACCCGTCGGTGGTCGGCGCGCCCGATCGGCGCTCCGCGTGCAGCACGATCAACACCGGCTTCAACACCGCTGACGGCGACGACACCGGCGACCGCAACCCATTCTGGGACGATCGCAACTACCTGACGCACGTCGGAGACGTGAAGGCCGCGGTGTTCGCCGTCCACGGCTTCCAGGACGACAACGTGACGATGAGCCAGCTGTGGCCGTGGTGGAACGGGCTCAAGGCCGACGGCGTGCCGCTCAAGCTGTGGCTGCTGCGGGCCGGCCACACCGACCCGTTCGACTCGCGCCGCGCCGTGTTCGTCGACACGCTGCACCGCTGGTTCGACCACTGGCTGTACGGGATCGACAACGGGATCCTGAGCGAGCCGCGGGTGACGATCGAGGACAGCAAGGACACGTGGGGCGAGTACGCCGACTGGCCGGTGCCGGGCACGCGCGGACGTCGACGTGTTCCTGCGCGGCACGGACCCGACAGAGGAGGGCGCGCTGCGCGGCGTCGGCGGTGCCGGCGGCGACTCCGTCGCGTTCACCGGCGCCTCCAACGTACCGTCCGAGACCACGTACCTGAACGCGCCCACCGGGGCGCAGGCGAACCGCCGCGTGTTCCTCTCGCCACCGCTGGCGACGGACGTGCGCCTGTCCGGGCGCGCGCTGCTGGACCTGCACGCCGCGCTCGACAAGGCGCAGAGCAACCTGGGCGTGATGCTCGTCGACTACAGCGCGACCCCGTTCACCGAGATCACGCGCAACGGCGAAGGGATCGCGCAGGTCCCCGGAACGTGCACCGACTGGGGCCCGAGCACGCAATACGACAACGCCTGCTACCTCGACATCAGCAAGCCGCTGCAGACCATCTCGCAGTGGCGGGTGACGCGCGGCATCCTCGACTCGTCGAACCGCGACTCGCTGAGCACGGCGACCGCCGCCGTGCCCGGCCAGCCGTACACGTTCACGATCCCGACCGAGCCGACCGAGCACACGTTCGCCGCCGGGCACCA
This sequence comes from uncultured Solirubrobacteraceae bacterium, assembly GCA_963803335.1. GTDB lineage: Bacteria > Actinomycetota > Thermoleophilia > Solirubrobacterales > Solirubrobacteraceae > DASSUW01. The sequence goes on from CAWDME010000006.1 coordinate 123,545, forward strand.
GATCGGCGTCATCGTCGTCGGCAACCTGCTCGGCACGGCCGGAACGCCGAGCACGCAAGTCACGGTCGACACGGCGCTCAGCAAGATGGTGCTACCGATCGTCGGCGGCGCCGCGAAGGCGCGCGCGTCGGGCCTGACCGACGAGGCCGCACCCGCCAGCTCGGCGTCGGCGTCGGGCGGCTGGATCGCCACCAAGACCGTGACGCTCACGGCTGCTGACGGAGACGGCTCGGGCGTCGCCTCGATCGCGTACTCACTGGACGGCGGTGCGCCCACCACGGTGACCGGCGACCACGCCTCGGTGACCGTCGGCGAGGGCGTCACCACGCTGCGCTTCGCGGCCACGGATCGCGCCGGCAACACAGAGGCCGAACGCGCAGTGACGGTGCGCGTCGACACCGTTGCGCCGGCGCTGACGCTCACGCCCCCGAAGACGAGCGTGTTCGCGCGCGGCGCGGTCGTCGCGATCGGCCACACGTGCGCCGACGGCGGCTCGGGCATTGTGAGCTGCAGCGGCCCCGCGCGGCTCGACACCGCCAAGGCCGGCACCCAGCAGGCCGTGTTCACCGCACTCGACGCAGCCGGCAACACCGGCACCGCCACGTTCGCCTATCGGGTGCTCGGCTCGCTGCCGAAGCTCAAGCTCGCGAGCAAGCACGGCCGGCGATTGGTGCTCACGAGCCCCGTCGCCGCCACCGTGCGCATCACCGGCGTCAAGCACGTCGTCAAGCTGGCCGCGGGCGTCGCACGCACCGTGAAGCTCGGCGCCAAGCCGGGCCGTGTCAGGCTGACGCTCGTGACGACGGCAGGCAAGCTGCGCCGCACCGAGCACGTGACGGTGCGCCTCAAGCGCTAGCGGCCCAGCTGGCGTCGACGTCCGCGCCGCCCTCCTCGGCCACGCGGCGGCCGAAGCGGATCAACGCCGGATGCGAGGAGAGCTTGCCGGCCACGAGCGCCTCGCCCAGCCGGAAGGTCGTGGACTTGGCGACGAGGTCGGCCGGGGCGTAGGACAGGACGTCGCCCACATGCGCGAGGTCGGCGGCCGACGACATCCGCATCAGCACGAGGTTGTCGCACTGGGAGATCACGTTCTCGGGCACCTTCTGCGGCCGCTGCGTGCAGACGAGCAGGTAGAGCCCGAACTTGCGGCCCTCGGCGGCGATCCGGATCGCGTGCTCGCTCGCACGCGCCGCCAGCTCGTTGGGCGGCTCGGCCGGGCACACGTTGTGCGCCTCGTCGACGACGATCAGCACCGGCCGGCGCTCGGTGCGGCGCTCCCACAGCGTCGCCAGCACCGTCTCGGCCAACAGGCTCTGCTCCTCGCGCGAGTCGAGCGAGCCGATGTCGAGCACGAGGCAGCGCACGCTCGGATCCGTCAGCGCCGCGATGGCCGATCCCTCGGCACCGCGCGACCACACGGCCCAGCGATCAACGCCGAGGTTGCGGATGCGCAGCCCGAGCGAGTGCGCCTGCGGGCGCGCGCTGCCGACGAGGTCGTCGAGCGCGGACGGATGCTCTTCTTCGAGCAGCGCGACGAACTCTGCGTACTCCTCGCGGTCGGCGATCGGGTCCAGCCGCAGGACGGCGGCCTGCGCCTGCGGGCTCAGCTCGCGCAGGGCGAGGTGCAGCCGCCGGTCACCCGCGCTGCCCGTGCGCACGTTGATTCCCTCGGCCAGCGTCCGCCAGCGCGCCGCCGTCGGCTCCTCGATCCCGGCGCGCACCGCGCCCAGCCGCGCGAAGTCCGAGTTGGGATCCAGGATCACGATCCGCAACTGCGTCTCTAGCAGTAGCTGCTCGAGCACCACGCCGAGCGAGTACGTCTTGCCCGACCCGGACTGCCCGCAGAAGAACGTGTGGCGATCGAACCCGCCGGCGTCGAGCGCGAACGGCACGCCCGGGGAGAGCGTGAGCTCGCCGATCGGCAGTCGTGCGCGTTTCGGCGCGGTGCGCTCGAGCCAGGCCCCGACCTCCGCGGGCGTCGCCGGCCGCATCGTGGCGTCGTGGAAGGCGGCGCCGTCGCCTTCGAGGATCGTGCCCGCGCCGTGCGCGGCGCGGGCCACGAGCCGCCCGCGCACCGTCGGCCCGTCGCCCATGTCCCAGCCGACCTCGGCGGCGTCGATCTGCTGGAGACCGATCGAGAGCACCTGCCCGAGCCGCGCGCCGGACGCGTGCTCGAGCATCGCGTAGCTCCCCGGCCCGAGGCCGTCGGCGTAGAGCGACGCCTGGAACTCGAACCGGCGCCCGTCGACCGACGTGGCCAGCCCGAGGACGTTCTCCTCGATGCGGCGACGCAGGTCGCGGTACTCGGCGAGATGCTGCTCGAGCTCGACCGTCACGACGCGCGCTCGCGGGCGGCGCGCGCCGCCCGGCGGCGCCCGCCGTAGGCCAGCAGCCCGTAGATGACCGAGATGTCGATGGCCAGGAGCACGAAGGCAAGGATCGGATAGGCCGGGATCCACAGCATCTGCAGGACCGAGTTGACGCTCGCACACGCCACGCCGAACCAGCGTCCCCACGACACGCCGCGCCAGATCGCGAACGCGGCGAACCCCTGCGCGACGCCGAGCGCGACGAGGAAGAACCCCCACGTCTGGAGGTCGCCCAACACGTAGCGCGCGTCGTGGACGAAGAAGTTGGCCTTGCCGATCGCGGCGATGCCGTAGACCGTGTTCAGGACCGCGACGATCATCAGCATCACGCCGGCGAACGTCACGAGGCCATAGCCGGCCTCATCGTCGTAATAGCTGTAGTCAAGCCCGTGCCGCTCGGCGTCGGGGGCAGGTACGTATGGGGTGGACACGACGAACTCCTTTGGTCAAACGCCCGCCTGGCGGCGACGCAGCAGGAACTTGCGGATCTCCGCGGCGACAACGATGGTCGCCCCGGCGCCGATGCAGATCAGCCACTGGTTGCCGGTCAGCTCGACGGTCTTGAAGACGCGCTGGAAGAACTCCAGCTCGGTGACGAAGATGATCGCCGCGGCCGACAGCAGCGACGTCAAGATGAACGTGCGGTCGTTGAACGTGTCGAGGCTGAACACGGAGCGCAGCTCGTCACGCGCGGTGAACGAGAACAGCAGGTTGGCGATGCCGAACGTGGTGAGCCCCATCGTGCGCGCGAGGACCTCGCCCTTGTCGTGCTCGGCGCCCGCGATCACCGCCAGCGTCGCGACACCCATCACGAGGCCCGCGATCACGAACCAGCGCGTGTCGGCCCGGTTCAGGATCGGCTTCTCCGGCTTGCGCGGCTTGCGCTCCATCACCCCTCCGCTCGGCTGTCCGTAGCCGAGGCCCACCGACTGGAACACCTGGGTGGTGAAGTTGACCCACAGCGTCTGTAGCGGCAGGAACGGGACGCCACTGGCGATGTTGAGGATGCTCGCGCCGAGGAAGGTGATGATCATGCCCGCGAGCACGCCCATCTGGAAGCGGATGTACTTGACGAGGTTGTCGTAGAGCCCGCGCCCGAGCTCGACCGCCTTCACGATCGTGGCGAAGTTGTCGTCGGTGAGGATCATCGCCGCGGCCTCCTTGGAGACCTCGGTGCCGGTGATGCCCATGGCGATGCCGATGTCGGACTGCTTGAGGGCCGGCGCGTCGTTGACGCCGTCGCCGGTCATGCCCACCACGTGGCCCTTGCGCTTGAGCATGTCGACGAGGCGGACCTTCTGCTCGGGCGTGACGCGCGCAATCACGCCGATCTCGTCGATCTCGCGGTCGGCCTCCTCGTCGCTGAGCTCGGCGAACTGCGCGCCCGAGATGGCGCGGCCCTCGATGCCGAGCTCGTGCGCGATCGCGGCCGCCGTGATCGCGTGGTCGCCGGTGATCATCCGGACCTGGATCCCGGCCGCGTGCGCGGTGGCGATCGCCGCCTTCGCGGCGGGCCGCGGCGGGTCGACGATGCCGACCAGTGCCAGCAGCGTGAGGTCGTTCATCAGCTCGAGCATGTCGCCGCCGGGATCGAAGGCGGCGACGTCGAAGTCGCGGCGGGCGGTCGCCATCACGCGCAGGCCCTTCTTGGCGAGCCGCTCGTTCTCACCCAGATACCGCGTCTTGAAGTCCTCGTCGGCGGCCGCGACCTCCAGCGCCGGATCGAGGTGCGAGGAGGCGCGCGCGAGCAGTTGGTCCGGCGCGCCCTTGACGAAGCAGCGGATGACCTCCGCACCGGCTGCGTCGGTCATGCGGTGGAACGTCGCCATCAGCTTGTACTCGGTGTCGAACGGCAGCTCGGCGACGCGCGGGTAGCGCTCGCGCGTCGGGACCACCGCCACGCCGCCCTTCTCCGCCAGCACGACCAGCGCGCCCTCGGTGGGATCGCCGATCATCTCGCCCGTGTCGGTGACCACCGCGTCGCAGGCCAGCGCGAGCGGGAACATGAACTGCTCCAGCGGCACCTCCGGCTCGCCGGCGACGCGCTTGATCTGCCCCTCGGTCGCGTAGCCGGTGCCCGACACGCTGTACTGACGGCCCGGGATCGTCAGCTCGACCGCGGTCATCTGATTGAGCGTCAGCGTGCCGGTCTTGTCCGAGCAGATCGCCGACGTGGCGCCCAGCGTCTCGGTCGAGCGCAGCCGCTTGACGATCGCGTTCGCGTCCGCGAGCAGGCGCGTGCCGCGCGACAGGATCGTCGTGACGACCGCGGGCAGCCCGGTCGGGATCGCGGCGATCGCGAACGCCACGGCCACCGTGAAGACCTCCGTGAAGCTCTGGCCGCGCGCCATGTTGATGGCGACCGACGCGACGAGCGCGAGCCCGGCGATCGTCACCAGCTGCTTGGTGAGCTTCTCCAGCTGCAGCGTGAGCGGCGACTTGCTCTCGTCCTGCCGCTGCAGCATCCCGGAGATGTGGCCGACCTCCGTCGCCATGCCGGTCGACGTGACCAAGTAGCTCCCGGTGCCGCGGGTGACGTTGGTGTTCATGTACATCATGTCGCTGCGGTCGCCGAGCGGGGCGTCCTTGGCCGCCACGGCGCCGACGCCCTTACTCACCGGCAGGCTCTCGCCGGTGAGCGCCGCCTCGGCCACCTCGAGTGTCGCCGCCGACAGCACGCGCCCGTCGGCGGGCACGACGTCGCCCGCCTCGATCTCCACGATGTCGCCGGGCACGAGCTGCTCGGCCGGCAGCAGCGTCAGCGCGCCGTCGCGGCGGACGCGCGCTTTGACGATCATCATCTTCGCGAGCGCCGCGACCGCCGCCGCGGCCTTGCCCTCCTGGCTGAGCCCGAGCGCCGCGTTGAGCAGCGTCAGCAGCAGGATCACGATGCCCGTGCCCGCCTGCTTGACCGGATAGATCGAGATCAGGCCGGCAACCAGCAGCACGATCTGCATCGGGTCCTGGTACTGGCGCAGGAACGCGTGCAGGCGGGACTCGGTCTTCGCCTCGGCGAAGCGGTTGGGCCCGTACTTCGCGAGCCGCTCGGCCGCCTCTGCGCTCGTGAGCCCCTGCTCGGGCTCCACATGCAGCTCGTGCACGGCGTCGTCGCGCGTGAGCACGTGCCACGCCGTGCCGTTGGTCGCAGGCTCTGCGGGCGGTGACTCGCGAACCGCTGCCATGTCCGGAGGATCTGCGCCCGGCGAGGGGGGCACAATGATGCGCGCCTCCTTCACGGGGGGATGCCGACACTCTTTGACCGCGGCGCCGCGAGCTGGAGACTGCGGCGGATGACGATCGTCCCGCGCTGGGAGTGGCGCACGTTCGGTGATCGCCGGTTCGCCGAACTGGAGCCCGAGCGCGTGCAGGAGGGCGACGAGGTCTACCTGCTCTCACCCGGCAGCGACGCCTCGGTGAAGGTGCGTGACGCCGTGATGGACGTCAAACACCTCCAAGGCGTCGGCGACGACGGGCTCCAGCAGTGGATGCCGGTGATGAAGGCGCCGCTGCCGCTCTCCGCCGCCGACGCCCGCTTCGTGCTGACGACGCTCGCCGTGCCAGTGCCGGAGCTCGTCCGCGACGCCTACTCAGTCGACGACCTGGCGGCCCTGAGCCCCGACGTCCACGTCCTCCACGTGCACAAGCATCGCGACCACCACACCATCGGCGGCTGCATGGCCGAGTACACGATGCTGCGGACCGCCGCCGGGGAGACGACCACGGTCGCGGTCGAAGCGGAGGACCCGGGGCGTGTCGTCGCCGCGGTCCGCGAGCTCGGCTTCGACCCGCGGGCGAACGTTTGCGTCGCCCGCGGGCTCAAGGCGCTGGCCGGCATCGGCGGACGGCGCTACGCGACGATCGACGTGGGCACCAACTCGGTCAAGTTCCACGTCGGGGAGCGCGATGACGGGACATGGCGGACGATCGTCGACCGCGCCGAGGTGACGCGTCTCGGCGAGGGCCTTGACGCCGCCGGACGGCTGCAGGGCGCACCGATCGAGCGCAGCGTCGAGGCCGTCGCGGCGATGGCGGCCGAGGCGCGGCGCAGCGGAGCGCAGGCAATCGCGGCGGTGGGCACCGCCGGGCTGCGCATCGCGCCGAACGCGAGCGAGTTCATCGACGCCGTCCGCGCGCGCTGCGGCGTCGAGGTGGAGGTGATCTCCGGCGAGGAGGAGAGCCGACTGGCGTACCAGGCGGCGATCGCGGGGCTCGGCGTCTCCGAGGGCTCGCTCGTCGTCTTCGACAGCGGCGGCGGCAGCTCGCAGTTCACGTTCAGCGACGGCGAGCGCTTCAGCGTCAACGTCGGCGCGGCCAAGTACACCGAGCGCTTCGGGCTCGCGCGCGCCGTCACGCCCGCGGCGGTGACGGCGGCACGCGCGGCGATCGCCGCCGACCTGGCGCGGATCGCCGGCCGCGAGCCACCCGACGCGATCATCGGGATGGGCGGCGCCGTGACCAACATGGCCGCGGTGAGCCACCAGCTCGCGGCCTACGACTCGGACGTCGTGCAGGGCGCCGTGCTCGACCGCGACGAGATCGACCGGCAGATCGAGCTCTACCGCACCCGCCCGGCCGCCGACCGCCGGGGGATCGTGGGCCTGCAGCCCAACCGCGCCGAGGTCATCCTCGCCGGCGCCTGCATCGTCCGCACCGTGCTGGAGCTGCTTGGCCGCGATGCGCTGCGCGTGAGCGATCGCGGCCTGCGGCACGGCCTCCTGGTCGAACGGTTCGGCGGCTGATCAGCGGTGCTCGGGATTGGCGAAGTCGAAGCGGCAGCCCGCGTCCCACTCCGAGCGCTGGTTGCCGTGCGCGGGGATGCCGCCGGCGTCCTTGAGCATGCGGGCGACGTGCATGAGGTTCCAGGTCATGAACGTCGTGTTGCGGTTCGTGAAGTCGTTGTCCGGGCCGCCTGAGCCCGGGTCGAGATAGCTGGGGCCGGGCCCGGCCTCGCCGATCCAGCCCGAATCGGCCTGCGGCGGGATCGTGTAGCCGAGGTGCTGGAGCGAGTAGAGGATGTTCATGGCGCAGTGCTTGACGCCGTCCTCGTTGCCGGTGATCAGGCAGCCGCCGACGCGCCCGTAGTAGGCGTACTGCCCGTGCTCGTTGAGCAGGTGGCTGTTGCCGTACAGGCGCTCGATGATCTTCGTGCAGACCGACGACTTCTCGCCGAGCCAGATCGGCGACAGCAGCACGAGGATGTCGGCGGCCATCACGCGCTCGGCGATCTCCGGCCACTCGTCGCGCTCCCAGCCGTGCTCGGTCATGTCCGGCCACACGCCGGTGGCGATCTCGTGGTCGATCGCGCGGATCGAGTCGACGCTGACGCCGTTGGCGCGCATGATGTCCATCGAGACGCGCGCCAGGCCCTCGGTGTTGGACACCTCCGGGGACCGCTTCAGCGTGCAGTTGATGAAGAAGGCGCTGAGGTCTGAGTAGTCCATGGGCGCACTGTCTTGCGTGCGCCGCCGGCGTTACGTGCGCTTGAAGTCACGGAACATGTCGAGCAGCTCGGCGACCTCGGGCCGCCCGTCGAGCTCGCTGGCGTCCTGGACCAGGCGCATCGTGATCCGCATCTGCTCGATGTAGTGCTCGCAGCCCGGGCAGACCTTGAGATGGGCGTCGAAGCGATCGCGCTCGGCAGGCGTCAGCGCGCCCTCGAAGTAGTCGGTGACGAGCTCGACGAGCTGCTGGCAGGTCATGGGTTCCTGCGTGGCGCCCATATCCCTCAGTGTGTCCGATGGTCCATCCGTTACGCCGCCTCGAGATGCCGTTCGAGTGCCGCGCGCACGCGTGAGCGCGCGCGGTGGAGCAGGACGCGCTGGTTGCCGTCGGAGATCTCCAGCAGCGCGCAGACGTCCTCCGGGTCGAGCCCCTGTACGTCGCGCATCGAGATCACACTGCGCTGCAGCGGCGGCAGCTCCTCGATCGCGCCGGTGACGACGTGAAGCGTCTCGCGCCGCAGCAGCGCCTCCTCGGGCAGCCGCGTCCAGTCCTCCGGGAACGCCCACCAGCCGCCCGGGTACTGGTCGCGCGAGCCGCGGAAGCGCTCGGGCTCCACCGCGGCCTCGTCGTCGGGCCCCGCGAGCGCCGCGTAGGGAACGCTGCGCGCCTCGCGGACCCCACGCGTCTTGGCGATGTTCACGAGGATGCGCATGATCCATGTGGCGAGCGACGAGCGGCCCTCGAAGCGATCGAGCCCCTTCAGGACGCCGAGCCACGCTTCCTGCACGACTTCCTCGGCGACCGCGCGCGTGCTCACGTACTGGCGCGCGACGGCGAGCATCGCGCGGTGGTGGCGCATCACGAGGGTCTCGAACGCGCGCTCGTCACCGGCCCGCAGCCGCGTCAGGAGATCGGACTCGACGATCGCCTCGCTCACGTCGGCCGAACCTACCGTAACGGCGACCGGCCGCGGAAGACTGATCGGCATGCCCTCGCTCGACAACCTGCTGATCGTCGTCGTCGTCGCGTTCGCCGCGCCGTTCGTGCTCGGCTTCTTCCCGGGCGTGCGGCTGCCGTCTGTGGTGCTGGAGATCGTCGCCGGCATCGTCATCGGGCCATCCGTACTCGGGCTGGTGGACGCCGATGAATCGCTGTCCGTCGTGGCGCTCGTCGGGCTGGCGTTCGTGCTGTTCCTGGCCGGCCTGGAGATCGAGCTCGACAAGCTGCGCGGCCCGCTGCTGCGGCTGACCGGGCTCGGCTTCGCCCTGTCGTTCGCGATTGCCCTCGTGGTCGCGCTGGGGCTGAGCGCCGCGGGCCTCGTGCAGACGCCGCTGCTCGTCGCGATCATCCTGTGCGCCACCTCGCTCGGCGTGCTCGTGCCCGTGCTCAAGGACTCCGGCGAGGTCGCGTCCCCGTTCGGGCAGCTGATCATCGCCGCCGCGTCGATCGCCGACTTCGGCGCGATCATCCTGCTCTCGATCTTCTTCTCCGGCGAGGGCGGGACGGGCTCGACGCTGCTGCTCCTCGGCGGCCTCGTCGTGCTGTGCGTGGTCGTCTATGTCGTCGTGAGCGGCGCCGAGCACTCGATGCGCGTGCGTGACGACCTGCTGCGCCTGCAGGACACGACCGCGCAGATCAGGATCCGCGCGGCGTTCGTGCTGTTCATCGGCTTCGCGGCGATCGCCGAGTCGCTCGGGCTCGAGGCGATCCTCGGCGCGTTCCTGGCCGGCGCGATCCTGTCGCTCGTGGATCGCGACCGCGCGATGACGCACCCGCGCTTCCGCGAGAAGCTCGAGTCGATCGGGTTCGGCTTCTTCATCCCGGTCTTCTTCGTCACCAGCGGCGTGCGGTTCGATCTCGACGCGCTGACCTCGTCGGCGTCGAACGTGCTGATGGTGCCGGTCTTCCTCGCCGCGCTCCTGGCCGCCCGCGGGCTGCCCGCCGTGCTCTACCGGCGGCGGCTCGGGACGCAGCGGTCGGTCATCGCCGGGCTGATGCAGGCGACGTCGTTGCCGTTCATCGTCGCAGCGACGGCGATCGGCGCCGAGCTTGACCTGATCGACGCCGCGGAGTCCGCCGCGCTGATCGGCGCCGGGCTGATCTCTGTGCTGGTGTTCCCGCTCACCGGGCTGGTCCTGTTGCGGCGCGACGCCGGCGCAACCGGCGCGCCGATCACGCCGCCGCGCGCGCCAGCCGCCGGAACCGCAGCCTGATGCGGGTGCCGCCGCCTTCGTCCGGGCGTTCGACGTTCATGTTCGACGCGGCGGCGCCGATGATCGACAGCCCGAGGCCGGCACCCGGGCTCTCGGGGTGCGGGCGCATCCCGCAGCCGTAGTCGCGCACGACCACGACGAGCTCGGCCGGCAGCGCGCAGGCGACGACGCGCACCGTCCCCGGCGTGCCGTCGCGGTACGCGTGGAGGATCACGTTGGACACGGCCTCCGACACCGCGAGGGCCACGTCGTCGGACGCGCCGGGGAAGTGCTCGGCCACGAACGGCGCAAGCTCGCGTCGCACCCGGGCAGCGGACTTCGGCTCCGCATCGAGGCGCAGGTCCAGCCGAGCAGTCGTTCCGATCGTGCGCAGGCGCGGAACCTTACCGGCCGGAGAAGGCGAGATCGCACGTTCACGGCCGGTAGCTGCCGGGCGCCGTGCGGCTGCTGATCGTGAGCCGGTTGAACGCGTTGATCGTGAGGACGGCGAACACGATCTGCGCCAGCTCCTCGGGCGCGAACACCGCCTCGGCCTCGTGCCACACGTCATCGGGGACGTGCGTGTCCGCGATCAGCGTGATCGCCTCGCACAACGCCAGCGCCGCGCGCTCGCGCTCGCTGTAGCCGGGACTCTCCCGCCAGGCGTCGAGCAGGTACAGCCGCTGCTCGCTCTCCCCCGCCTCACGCAGCTCGTTCCAGTGCATGTCGATGCAGAACGCGCAGCCGTTGATCTGCGACGCGCGCACCTCGATCAGCCCGTACAGGACGGGGTCGAGCTCGACCGTCTGACTGAGGCGCACCAGCGCCGCGAACGCGCGCGGCGCGAGCTTGGCGAGCGGCGGGCGCTGCGTCGGGATGGTGGCGCTCATGCCGCCTCCCCGAGCTGCGCGGCGAGCCGCTGCATGCTGCGCTCGAGCGGTCGCCGCATCGCCGCGCGGACGACCGGCGCGAGCATCCGCTCGGACAGGGGTGCCGTGAGCCAGGCGTAGACGAAGCGGATGCGCGTGCGGCCGTCGGGCAGCGCCTCGAGCTCATACGTGCCGGTGGCGCGCCGACGGCCGCCGGCGCCGACGTTGTGCTCGACGATCTCGCTGGGCGGCGCGCTGGACACGGTCTCGATGACGAGAGAGTCGGTCTTCCCGGCCACCTTGGTCTGTACGCGGGCGACCGAGCCGACGCCGCGCTCCGGGCCTCCGTAGTGCCAGTCCATGAGCATGTGATCGGTGAACGCCTCGTGGTTGCGCATGACGTCCAGGAACGCGAACACGCGCTCGCGGGGCTGATCGACTTCGACGGTGACGGTGATCGGCTTCATGCGCTCGACGGTGCCGGGCACAGCCACGGATCGCACCGGCGATTTCGCCAGGAGACGAGCGTGCCCGCCGCGCAGCCGGCCGCCGTGGCCGCCACGCCCGCCGCGACATCGAACACGTAGTGGTTGCCGGTGGCGACGACGGTCAGCGCGACGAGCGGGCCCCACAGCGCCACGACGGCCTTGACCCATGTCCGCCGGGCCGCGAACGCCAGCGCGATCCCGACTGCCACGGCGAAGCCGACGTGCAGGCTCGGCACGGCCGCGAGCTGGTTGTAGAGGACCGTCGAGCGTCCGGTCAGCGATACCGCCGCCTGGTGGCTGACCGTGTCCGCGATCCCGACGCCGGCCAGCCGCGGCGGCGCGACCGGGAAGACGACGTAGACGGGGACCGCGAGCGCCCACGTCGCGATGACCGTGTTGCGCAGCCGCCGGTAGATCGCGGGTGCCCGGCGGTACAGCCAGATCAGCGCGCCCGGCAGGACGACGAACTGCGCGGCCAGGTAGACGTAGCTCAGCGAGACGGCGAGCCACGGCGCGGACAGCGCATGCTGCACGCCGCGTTCGAGACCGGCGCCACGCTCGAGGCCGATGATCCACTGCGCGTTGGCCTGGGCGGTCGCGTCGCCGCCGATCGCGAGCCCGCGCGCGAGGTTGTAGAGAGCGTAGGCGCCGACGAAGAGGAGGAGCTCGTTGCGTCGTGAGGCCGTCATACGACGACCGTGACGCCTCCTACGCTCGCACCGGCGGAACCACCGGCGCGTGCGCGCCGGCGGCGAAGTCGAGCCGCGCGAGCTCGATCCGCGAGCTGATGCCCAGCTTGCGGAAGACGTTGCGCAGGTGGAAGTCGATCGTGCGCGGGCTGAGGAAGAGCTGCGCGGCGACGTCGCGGGTTGCTCAGGCCCTCCGCGACGTAGGCGGCGATCTGCTGCTCCTGCGCCGTCAGCTCGTCGAGCGTGCTCACGTCGCGCCGGCGCGCCGTCTGCCCGCTCGCGCGCAGCTCGGTGCGCGCGCGGTCGGCCCACGCCGCGGCGCCGAGCGCCTCGAAGCCGTCGAGCGCGGCGCGCAGGTGCTCGCGCGCCTCCAGCCGCCGGCGGGCACGACGCAGGTGCTCGCCGAAGGCCAGCTCGGCGCGCGCGCGGTCGAACGGCCGGCGCGCGCCGGCGTGCAGCTCCAGGGCCGCCACGAAGTGCGGCTCGGCGTCGTCGTCCTCACACAGCAGCGCGCGCCCGTGCTCGGCGGCTGCGTGCGCCCACGCCGCGCCGGTGGTGTCGGCCCACGCCGCGAACGTGTCGAGCCACGGGCGGGCGCTGTCCGCGTCACCGGCGCGGACGGCCGCGTCGATCCGGTCGAGCGCCGCGCGCAGCGCGAGCGGCTGGGTGGTGAGCTCGCGCGCCTGGATCACCGCCGCTTCGGGCTGCCCGCGGCTCAGCTCGAGCAGCAGCAGCGCCCAGCGCGCCGTGTGCCCGACGTACACCAGGCGCCGGGCGAGCGCCTGCTCGGTGCTCGCGGCGGCGAGCGCGCGACACGTCTCGTCGTCGCCGCGCAGCGCCGCGCCGCGAGCAAGGCTTGATCGGATTGCATCTGCGCGACGACCTGGTGCTGGCCCGACTGGCGCGCGAGCTTGATGCCGTCCTCGAGCCCGGCGGCGGCGGATGACCACTGGCCGTTGACGATCTGGGTGAACGCCAGTCGCGGCAGCGCCTGCGTGAGCATGGTCATCGCGCCCGTGTCGCGCGAGAAGTCCACCAGCCGCCGGTTGATCTGGTGCGCGGCGACGTCGTCGCCGAGCGCGACGGCGGAGATACTCGCCAGCAGCAGGATCCCGGGCAGCCGCGCCGAGCCCGCGACATGTGCCGCGTCGGCCAGCTCGACCGCGGCCCGCAACGGCGCGTCGGCAGTGCCGAAATCCTCGGCGAAGAACGCGCCGGTGCCGCGCAGGAAGTGCGCGAGGAACTGCGCGACGGGCGTCTCCGCTTCGGGCATCGCGGTCGCGCGCTCGGCCACCGCGGCGATCGCCCCTGTGTCGCCCGCGTAGCCGGCGGCGAACGTCGCCACGCACAGCATGTACAGGCCACGCTCGACGTCGACCTGCGCCATGTCCGGCGCGCTGCGCATGAGCAGCTCGACGGCCTCGGCCGGGACGCCGACGTTGACCTCGATCAGCGCGCGCCAGAAGTCGATGCCCGCTCGCTCGGCGGGGTCCGCGACGCTCGGCAGCGCCCGCTCGAGCAGCATCTCCGCGCGGTCCGGCCGCCCGCCGAACACCGCGGTCTCGCCCGCCGCGGTCAGCAGCTGCACACGCCGGCGCTCGTCGGCGGCCAGCGCCGCCGCGCGCTCGTAGGCCAGCGACGCGGGGATGAAGCCGCTGCGCTGCCGCGCCCGCCGCGCGGCCCGTTCGAGGTCCTCGACGACCTCGGCGTCCGGCGCCAGGCTGGCGGCCGCGCGGTGCCAGGCACGGCGGTCGTCATCGCCGTCGAGCGCGCCGGCGAGCGCGCGGTGCGCCGCCTGGCGCTGCGACAGCGGGGCGCCGTGGTAGACGGCCGAGCGGATCAATGGGTGGCGGAACTCCAGCCGCGCGCCGTCGACGCGCAGCAGGCCGGCCTCCTCGGCGGCGTCGAACGCCTCGATCCCGGCGCCGAGCTGGGCGGCCGCGCGCAGCACCGTTGACGCGCCGCCGACCTCGTCGGCGGCAGCGACGAGCAACAGCGCCTGCGTCGGCTCGGGCAGCGTGCGCACGCGCTGGAGGAACGCCTCCTCGACGCGCGCGCTGACCGGCAGCGGCTCGACCGCGCCCGCGAGCTGGTCTCGCTGAGCGTCGCGGACAGCTCGAGGAGTGCCAGCGGGTTGCCGCCCGTGCCGGCGATCAGCTGGTCGCGCGCCTCGCGCGAGAGCGCAACGCTGGAGCGGTGCTCGAGCAGCGCGTCAGCGGCGTCGGGCTCGAGCCCGGAGATCCACAGCTCGTCGAGGTCGGGCGCCTCGAACGCGCGGACGTCGCCTTCGCGGGCGGCGAACAGGAGCACGACCCGCTCGGCGCCGAGCCGCCGCGCGGCGAACACGAGCGACGCGGCCGAGCCGGCGTCGAGCCAGTGCGCGTCATCGACGAGGCACAGCAGCGGGCGGCGCTCGGACGCCTCCGCGAGCAGCGTGAGCACGGCGAGCGAGACGAGGAACCACTCGTCGCTCTCGCCCTCCTCGAGGCCGAGCGCGCCGCGCAGCGCGCGGGCCTGCGGCCCCGGCAGGTCGTCGATGTCGCCGAGCACCGGACGCAAGAGCTGGTGCAGGCCCGCGTACGGCAGCTGCGCCTCCGACTCGATCCCGCGGGCGCGCAGCACGCGCATGTCGGACGCCTGCTCGTGCGCGTTCTCCAACAGCGCCGACTTGCCGACCCCCGCCTCGCCTCGGATCACCAGGGCGGCGCTGCGGGATTCGCGGGCACCGTCGAGGACCTCAGTGATACGGGAGACCTCCGCGTCCCTCCCGTACAGCATCGGCCCGATCGTAGCGCCGGTGTGCCAGCTTCGCACTGTCAGGCCGCTGCCAGCTCGAGGCGGAAGCCCTCGCGCCAGCTCCGCAGCCGCGGCGCCCACCAGAGCTCGCGTTTGGCCTTGTCGTTGTCGGCGCCGCGGATCTCGGTGAACATCGACACCGCGGCCTCGCCCGCGGCGAGGCGGCCGAGCCACGCGGGCACGCGGCGCGGCGGCTTGGCGCCCACCGCGTCGGCGAGCGCGGGCAGCCAGGTCAGCGCGCTCGCGGGCTCGTCGTCGGCGACGTTGTAGACGCCCGGCTCGCCGTGCTCGATCGCCGCGAGCGTCGCCGCAGCGGCGTCGTCGACGTGCACGAACGACCACACGCCGCCGCCGCCGCCGACGATCGGCAGCCGCCGCTTGCGGACTTGGGCGACGATCTCGCCGTCGGCGGCGAAGCTCGTGTGCGGGCCGTAGAGGTTCGCGTAGCGCAGCGCGATGCCCTCGAACGCGGCGTTGCGCACCACGACGGTCTCGAGATGGCGGATCGCCTCGAGCGTCTGGCGCATCGTCGGCGGCGGATCGGGGTCGAGCGGGTCGGCCTCGGTCTTCACCGGCCCACCGCGCCGCTCGTAGTTCCAGTTGCCGAAGCTCTGGGCGACGACGCGCCGGGCGCCGGACGCGCGCGCTCCCTCGACAAGATGGTCGGTGCCATCCGTGCGCAGGCGGTTCGTGAGCGCGAACGCGTCGTCCCAGTTCCGGAAGTCGGTCACGCCCGCGAGCGCCGTCATCTGGTGGACGACAACCTCCGGCTCGGCGGCGACGATCGCGCTGACCAGCGAGTCGCGGTCGAGCCCGTCGGCGATCACCGGCGTCGCGCCGAGCTCGCCGAGCAGCCGCGCGTTGTCCATCTGGCGGGTCGAAGCCGCGACCTCGTGGCCGTTCGCGACCAGCATCGGGATCAGCCGCCGGCCGATCGCGCCGGCCGCGCCTGCAACGAACACCTTCATGCGAGTCGTCGTTTCCTGTGAGGCCCGAACCGCTCGCCGAGCAGGCCGAACAGCAGCCCGCCGGCGGCCCATGCGCCGAGGACGAGCACGGGCAGGAGCGTGGCCGCTGAGTCGAAGTACTCGACGTTGCGCGTGGCGGTGAGCGCGGCGCCGGGCGGCAGCAACTGCGACACGGCGCCGTAGAAGCCGGGCTCGAACTGGTACGTGACGGCGCCGCCCGCCGAGCTGACGCCGAGTAGCAGCACCATCAGGATCGCCGCAACGATCCCGGGCGGGCCGGCGAGGTGGCCGAGGCCGTGCGCGGCGGCCGCGACCGCGAAGGCGAGCAGCGCGCTGACTGCCGCGATCGCGAGGAAGTGACCGTTCAGCGCGCCCACCAGGACGTCGACGTTGAACGCCACGACGAGCCCGGCCCCGATCGCGAAGACGACCACCGCCGACCAGCGCAGGCGGGCCGGAAGGAGCCGCCCGAGCATCGACAGCAGGGCACCGAACACCAGGCTCGGGATCACCGTGCCGATCACGGCGAACAGGGAGGAGAGCCCGCGGCCGTCACCTTCCGGCAACGGCCGCAGGTCCTCGACCACCGCGCCCGCGGTGACGCCTTGGAGGGCGCGCGTCACCGCGTCGGTCGGCGCCAGGCCCAGCGCCTGCGCGACGAGGATGCGCTCGCCGGTCACGACGGCGTGCACATCGGTGTCGAGCAGCGCCGTCCGGGCCTCCGGCTCGCTTTCGTACCGGTGGACGTCGAACCCGCCGCGATCCTCGCGGTCGAGCGCGGACTGGAGCTGCGTCGCGGCCGCCGGCGTACCGACCACGCCGACGTCGAATCCCTTCGGGCGAGGCGCATGGAACGCGGCCACGTAGATCGCCGTGAACGCGAACAGCGTCACGAGGCCACCGGCGACGATGCGGGCGACCGCGCTCATGCCCACTGCTCGACATAGTCGGCGGCCATCACGAAGCCGTCGGCGGGGAGCCGCGCGACGACCTCGATGAGAAAGTCGGCCACCCGATCGCGCGAAGGCCGGCGCCCGCTAGCGTCGTGGAGCAGGCCGACGGCGAGCCGGCGGCCGGCGGGGTCATCGGTACCCCAGCGGAACCGGCCCTCGAGCCGGCGCACGTCATGCCCGACTATGAAGACCTCCGGGCGCCGGTCCTCGACGCGCCCGACGTAGAAGCGCCGGCGGCTGTGATCGAGCGACGGACGCTTGAAGGTGTGAGGGAGGGACAACATGGCCGCCACGATCCCGCCGCGGCAGCGCGATCGCACCGGCGATCTCGCCGGTTATGTGGTGCCCGTCGCGCCGAGGCGTCTCAAGAGCTGACCCCGCCGGCGCGGTCCTTGCCGGCCCGCGTCATGCCCTCCCGGAGCACAGCTCGCAAGCTCGCCGTCGAGCGCTCCGGGAGGCCACGCCGCGGCCCGTCCCCCACACGCACCCGCGCCCTCCACCGCCGCGCCTCCGCGGTGTTCGGCAGGGGAGCCGTCAGCATCGGCCTGCCTCACTACGGGCTACCGAGAACGTCGCGAATCGGAATACCAAGCCCGGGTCAGAGTCCATCGTCTCCGCCGGCGTGGTCCTTCCGGGCTCTGATTCAACAATTCGCTGCTCCGCCCGCCGGGCTCACCACCACGCACGCGATGACCCCGGAGTTCGGCCCGGGTGCGTGCCACGCCTTCGACAGCAGCACTCGCATCCACGCGATAGGAGCAGCGTGCGATCGACCGCGCCACTCGACGACGAGACTGTCGAGTTGCATGATGGAAGGCAGCACAATCGAGCTCACCGCTGCTTTCCGCGGATGCAGAAGCGAGGCGGGCGGGGATCGCGCCGGTGCACTGCTCCTCATCGTCCGCAGCGGTCGACTCGTCCTGCCCGGCGCGCCCGTTTCCGGACAAACGCGGCCACGCCGTCGCGGCCTCCTCGGTCGATGCGTTGTCCCGAGCGGTGGCCTCGCAAGGCTTA
>CAWDME010000007.1:0-512496 GCA_963803335.1 uncultured Solirubrobacteraceae bacterium
CGAGCTCGCGGAGCTCGGCGGGGGTCGCCTCCGCGCCGGCCTTGAGCGCGATCGCCGCGGCGACCTCCTCGCCGAGCGTCTCGTGCGGGACGCCGATCACGGCGACCTCGCGGACGGCCGGGTGCTCATAGATCACCTCTTCGATCTCTCGCGAGTAGACGTTGAAGCCGCCGCGAATGACGAGATCCTTCTTGCGGTCGACGATGTAGAAGTAGCCGTCCTCGTCCATCCGCCCGACGTCGCCGGTGCGGAACCAGCCGTGGTCGTCGATGGCTTGGCGGCGCTGTCGCCGCGGTCGTTAGGCATGAGCCCGTCGCGCGGGCGTGTCGGACGAACGGCGTCGTGCGGTGTCGAGCGGTGTCGCTCAGCCCGTGTCGTTGGCAATGAGCCGGGCCGGTCGCGCGGGCGGCGGAGTTGACCGGGTTGTCCCACGGCGCTGCATCGACGATTGTCACCACGTGACCTCGGCGTGGAGGGCTCTCCAACTCGTCGTGATCTGCTCGCGGGCGCCTACCGTCACGATGATCCTGCAGCTCGGTGACCAGCGATGTCGTTGGCGCTTCCGAGGCGACGGTTGGGCGGGGCGGGCGTAGGATGCTCTCGTGTCGGGCGACACCGAGGCTCTGCTGCGCGCGCCTCGCGAGCCCTTCGTGGTCGGCGAGTCGTCGGCGGCGAGGGCATGACGACGGCCGAGGCACTCGCGCGCGGCCGGGGATGCTTCGAACGGCGGGCGTGGTCGGATGCCTTCGTCCAGCTGTCCGCCGTGGATCGGGAGGCGCCGCTCGAGCCGGAGGACCTCGAGCGGCTGGCCACGGCGGCATACCTCGTCGGCAGCGATGAGGACAGCGTGCAGGTGTGGGAACGCGCGCATCATGAGCTGCTGCGCAGGGGCGACGTGCCGCGAGCCGCCCGATGCGCGGGCTGGCTGATCTTCGTCCTGATGAACGGCGGCGAGTTCGCTCGCGCCGGCGGCTGGCTCGCGCGAGCACGTCGGGTGCTCGACGAGGGCCAGCGCGACTGTGCCGAAAAGGGGTACCTGCTTGTGCCCGAAGCCTTCCAGCGCGCGTTCGCGGGAGACTGGCCGAACGCCTACGCGATCGCCGGCCAAGCCGCCGAGATCGGCGATCGGTTCGGCGAGATCGATCTGGTGGCGATGGCCCGCAACATTCAGGGCCGGGCACTGATTGTGCAGGGCAAGATCGTCGAGGGGATGGCCTTGCTCGACGAGGTCATGGTCGGTATCACGGCCGACGAGGTGTCCGAGATCGTCGCGGGGGCCGTCTACTGCAGCGTGATCGAAGCGTGCCAGGAGGTTTTCGATCTGCGCCGGGCTCAGCAGTGGACGGCTGCGCTGACACACTGGTGTGACTCCCAGCCGGACCTGGTGCCCTTCAGCGGTCACTGCCTGGTACATCGCGCCGAGATCATGCAGCTGCACGGCGCCTGGCTTGACGCGGCCGACGCGGCCGAGCGGGCGTGCTCGCAGCTTCTTCGGCGGCCTCAGCCGGCGGTGGGTGCAGCCTTCTACCAGCATGCCGAGCTGCACCGGTTGCGCGGCGAGTTTAGGCGGGCCGAGGCCGCGTATCACGAGGCCAGCCGGTGGGGACGAGAGCCACAGCCTGGCCTGGCGCGGCTGCGACTGGCCCAGGGACAGGTCGACGCTGCCGCCGCGGCGATCCGCCGCGTTGTCGATGCGGCACAGGATCGGGTGACGCGATCGCGGCTGCTGCCCGCGCACGTCGAGATCATGCTCGCCGCCGGTGACGGCCACGCGGCGCGGGTCGCCGCCGATGAGCTGTCGGAGATGGCCGACGACCTCGACGCGCCGCTGCTGTGGGCGTTGGCCGCGCAAGCCCACGGAGCCGTCCTGGTGCTCGAGGGCGACATCCAAGCCGCGCTCGGCGCGCTGCGCCATGCGTGGACGGCGTGGCAGGAGCTCGAGGTGCCGTATGAAGCCGCGCGGGCGCGGGTCCTGATCGGACTCGCCTGCCGGGAACTCGGGGACGAGGAGACCGCGGAGATGGAGCTCGACGCGGCGTCGTGGGCCTTCGGGCAGCTCGGCGCCGTCCCCGACCTTGCGCGAGCCCAATCGCTTTCCCTGAGGGCTGCCGCCAAGCCGGCTGGCGGGCTGACCGGCCGCGAGCTGGAGGTGCTGCGCCTGGTCGCAACCGGGAAGACCAACCGGTCGATCGCGGCTGATCTGTTCCTGAGCGAGAAGACCGTAGCCCGCCACGTCAGCAACATCTTCACCAAGCTGGGCCTGTCGAGTAGGGCGGCGGCCACTGCCTACGCCTACGAGCACGATCTCGTGTAGGCGCCTACACAGAATTACCCACAGCGGCCGGCCGATCGATTTGGGTCTAACGCCCGAAGCGGCACCGCCGGCTGCCGCGTAGCGTCGCCATCGGAAAGCGTTGTACCGCCAGACCAGCGAAGAGGCGACCATGAGCGTGCAGCACGAAGTGAAGGAACGCGAACGACGTGCCGCCGGGGAGGATCCCCGTACGCGGCTGCTGTCCGGCTTGCCCGTCAGCGAGCGACGGTTGCAGCTGGCCGGGGTGTCCACTGCCGTGTTGGAAGGCGGTGACGGCCCACCGATTGTCTTGCTGCAGGGGGAGTTCGCGGCCGTGTGGATGCGGGTGATCCCGGAGCTGGTGGCGACCCACCGTGTCATCGCACCTGACCTGCCCGGTCTCGGGGCGTCGGAGGTGTCCAACGGTTCTCGCGACGCCAATGACGTCCTGCGGTGGCTTGACGGACTCATCGGGCAGACCTGTGCGATCCCGCCGGTGCTGGTGGGCAAGGGCCCTGCCGGCGCCCTTGCCGCTCGTTTCGCGATCGCGCGCAGCGACCGTATCGATCGACTGGTTCTGGTGGACACCCTCGGTCTGGCTCGGTACCGACCACCGCCTGCGATGGCGCTCTCGTTCATGCGCGTGCTGTTGCGTCCCACCGAGCATGGGCTCGAACGCAGCTTCCGACGCTACTGCTTCGCCGACTTGGATCGGGCACGTTCCGAGATGGGTGAGCGCTACGAATGGATGGCCGCGTACGCCCTGGATCGTTTTCGCACACCGAGCGTCAGGGCAGCGATGCGCAACCTCATGAGGCAGCTCTCGGCGCCGATCCCGCCGCGGGACCTCGACCGGATCGCCGTTCCGACGAGCCTGATCTGGGGCCGACACGACGTCGGGGTTCGGCTCGCTGTCGCCGAGGCCGCCAGCGCTCGCTACGGATGGCCGCTGCACGTGATCGAGAACGCCCGCGACGACCCTGCCATCGAGCAGCCGGAAGCGTTCATGGAAGCGCTGAGCACCGCGCTCGGCGGCTCCTCCGGGCGCCTTCGCGTCGACGCGGAAGACATGACCGCTCAGGAACCGAGCGAGAGACCATGAGCTCCGTTCGACAGCGAGCCGCGGATCCGCCCCCGGACCGGATGAAGGGAGGCGATGGATGGACGGTGCACGCAGCTCAGAGCACTTCGAGACCCTGATCATCGGTGGCGGTCAGGCAGGCCTCTCGACGGGCTACCACCTGGCGAGCCGCGGCCTGCCCTTCCTGATCCTGGACGCGAACGAGCGGATCGGCGACGCCTGGCGCAAGCGGTGGAACTCGCTCCGCCTATTCACCCCCGCGCGCTACAACGGGCTCCCGGGCTGGCCCTTCCCCGCGCCTGCCTGGTCGTTCCCCACCAAGGACGAGATGGCCGGCTACCTCGAGGCCTACGCCGCCAGGTTCGATCTCCCGGTTCGCAATGGCGTGCAGGTCGACGGCGTCTCACGGGAGGGGGACCGGTACGTCGTTGTGGCTGGCGACCGCCGGTTCGAGGCCGAGCAGGTCGTAGTGGCATCGGGCGCGTACCACCATCCCAGGATTCCCACCTTCGCCGCCGAGCTGGATCCGGGCCTCGTGCAATTGCATTCCAGCGAATACCGGGATCCATCCCAGCTCCAGCGAGGCGGCGTCCTCGTGGTAGGCGCCGCCAACTCGGGAGCTGAGATTGCCTTGGAGGTGTCGAGAGATCACCGGACCTGGCTGTCGGGCAGGCACCCGGGACAAGAACCCGCCCGCCCTGGAAGCAGGTGGGATCGGCTACTTACGCCGGCGATGTGGTCGGTGTTCTCGCACGTGCTGACCGTGAAGACGCCGATCGGGCGAATGGTTGGGCGGAAGTTCCGTTCACGAGGCATCCCGCTCGCGAGGGTGAGGCCGAAGGACATCCGGGCCGCCGGGATCGAGCGCGTGCCCAGGACCTCGAAGGCGCGGGACGGCCTGTCGGTGCTCGACGATGGACGGGACCTCGATGTCACCAACGTGATCTGGTGCACCGGGTTCGAGCCGGACTTCGCCTGGATCGACCTTCCGGTTTTCGCCGACGACGGACACCCGGTGCACGATCGCGGCGTCGTGGCCTCCGAGCCGGGCCTGTATTTCGTGGGGCTCTTCTTCTTGTATGCACTGGCGTCGTCGCTCGTCGGAGGCGTTGGACGAGACGCCGAGCACATCGTCAGGCACATCGCATCGGCTCGTCAGAACGGTCGTCCCGCCGGGCTGGCCCGGCCATGACGCACTGATGTTCGGACCCGGTTCCGCTTCCTTGGCCGCCATCGGCCATCGCATCGCCGTCCTGATCTTCGACGGATGCGACTTTCTTGGCTCCCAGGCGGTCCGACGAGGCGACGTCCCCGCTGCAGCAGCTCGCCTCGGCGATCGGCGTCGTCGCGCTCGGCACCGTGTTCTTCGCGGCCCTTCCGTCCCCCGGGTACGTCGACGGGCTCGAGCAGGTCCTGATCCTGGTCGCCGGCCTGACCGTCGCCGCGATGCTTCTCGCCCTGCTCCTCCCGCTCCACCCGCGGGAGGAGGAGCTGGGATGACGGGCCGCGGTCAGGGTTGCGCCGCCGCGAGGCGGTTGCGTCCGCGGTTCTCCCGGTGGGCTGCGATGAAGCGCCCGTTGGCAAGCGCGGCGGAGATCGCGATATCGCCCGCGACGAGCGTTGCCGCGACGATCTCCGCGAACTTCGGTGCGGTGCCGTCTCCCTGGCAATCGAGCAGCGCGAGGCAATCGCTCTGCGTCGGCAGCTCGGTCCCGCCCCCGACGGTGCCGACGACGAGGTTGGGGAGCCGCGCGAAGACGTAAAGGTCCTCGCCGACGACCTCGACGTCGATGAACCCGATACTGGCGTTGACGACCTGAGCGACGTCCTGGCCGCAGGCGATGTAGATCGCGGCGAGGCCGTTGGCGAAGTGCGCGTTCATGCCGAGCGCACCCGCCTGCAGGGCGCCATACCGACCGGCAGCGGCGAAGTCGACCATGTCACGGGGCGAGACGCCGAGGTGCGACTCGGCAACGGCGGCCGGAAGGGTGAAATCGATCGCGACTTCCTTGCCGTAGGGCCGGAACAGGTTGATCCCGGCCGGCTTCTTGTCGCTCGAGTAGTTGCACCGCAGGTAGTACCGCTCGCAGCCGGTCATTTCGGCCGCGTGGCGGCAGATGCGATCGACGGCGATGTTGACCATGTTCATGCCCATCGCATCGCCCGTGGTGAAGACGAAGCGCGGGAACAGCCGGCGGCCGAAGACGTGGGTGTGCACGTCCACCAGATGACCGTGGGTCGTCGTCTGTGCCGCGACGTCCTGAAGCTCCGGCAGGTGCTCGTGCAACCACCGACCGAGCGCGATCGCCTCGAGCGCGGTCGTGAGAACGAAGCACGGAGTGATGTCCAGCGAGTCGGCGAGCACATGCGCGTTCGCGCCCCCGGCCTCGGTGATCGCGCGCATCCCGTACTGGTACGTCGTGACGAGCGTGCCCTCGGTGGTCGCAAACGGGACGTAGTACGACCCCTGTGCGTGATCGCCGTTGACGCGAATCGGCCCGGCGATCCCAAGTGGCACGTGTGCCGCGCCGACCAGGTTCTCGATGTTGCTGCGCACCTGCTCAGGCGTGAACGCCGTATCGGCCGCGGCATCCAACGTGTGCCCCGTGTTGTGTGCGAGCCACGCGCGGCGCATCGACGGGTTCGCCCCCAGCATGTGCAGCGGCGTCATTGCCTCATGGTGCGCGTCGCTGAGCTGCGCGGCATCGCGGCAACCCCGTGTGCCGTCGGTGGGAACTACTGAGCCGCCGGCTCAACGTGCCCCGATGCGCGGCTCGCAGGATAGGGTCGAGACATGACCGACGCGATTCGCTTGCACGAACTGCACGTGGCCGTCACCGGGGGCGCGCGCGGGATCGGCGCGGCGACCGTGGAGCGGCTTCGTCGCGACGGCGCACGCGTGACGATCGGCGACCTCGACGTCACCGCCGCCGAGGCGACGGCGGCGCGGCTCGGGGCCGTCGGTCTGGGCCTTGACGTCACGCGCCGCGAGTCGTTCACGGCCTTCCTCGACGCGGCCGAGGCGGCGCAGGGCCCGCTCGACGTCCTGATCAACAACGCGGGCATCATGCCGATCGGGCCGTTCCTCGAGGAGCCCGACGAGGTCGCCGAGCGCCTGTTCGAGATCAACGTCCAAGGCGTGATCCTCGGGATGAAGATCGCGTTGCCACGCATGCTGGCCCGCGGCAACGGGCAGGTCGTGAACCTGGCCTCGGCGGCCGGCCGGCTGGCTTCGCTGCCCGGGGAGGCCACCTACGTCGCCACCAAGCACGCCGTCGTCGGCCTGAGTGAGGCGGTGCGCTGCGAGCTCGAGGGCACCGGAGTCACCGTGACAACGGTGCTTCCGAATCTCGCGAACACCCGCCTGGGCTCGGGCATGCACGCGGCCCGCGGCATGAAGAAGCTCGAGCCTGCGGATATCGCGGATGCGATCTGCGACGGGCTACGGCGGCGGCGCGCCGAGGTGTACGTCCCGGCGTCACTGCGCCCGCTGAGCGTCCTCGACCTCGCCCTGCCGCGCCGCGCCAGGCGCCTTGTCCACCGCGCGTTCGGGACTGACCGCGTTGCACAGGACTTCGACCATGCACGGCGCGCGGAGTATCAGGAGGCGGCGGGGCGCCCGCTGCGATAGTCGACCACGACGTTCCCTTACTGCCCCGCGCACCTTTGCCGACGCGGGCCGCGGCGGTGTGATCGCCCCGCGTGCGCGTCTGACCGGTATGGCGCTCGGCCCCTCGCGACCACCAGGCAACCCTCAGCCTGCGCTCAGGCGACTCTCGGTTTCCCCTGCTTCGATCGGAGCGTGCCCACGAACATCGACAGGAGGGACCGGATAGCTCAGATGGCGATCGACACCGCCGGCGCCGGGCCGGACGGCAGGCTCAGCACCGACATGGAGGCGAGCGCTCGCGCGCTCATCGCCGCCGACGATGCGCACGTCCGCGCGGCGATGAACAGCGTGCGGTGGGAGCGTCGTGGCGTCCTCCAGCGGCTTGTCCGCAGCGATCACACGGGACCGGCCTCCGGAGGCCGGTAGCGCCGGGGGGCGGCTGCGGGGGCCGGCAGGCGACGCGGTGCCCGGCGCGGAGCCGGCCACAGAGCGACCATCGTGGCCCCTACCACGATCACGCCGCCGATCCAGATCCACGCGACCAGCGGCGAGACCATGAGCCGGAAGTCGACGACGGGGGCGGACTGCACGTAACGACGCACGACCGTCGAGACGATGAAGCCCTCGAGTCGGCCGTCGGCGTCTGGGAAGCGCCGGTCGGCGTCGCGGATCATCGGCTCAACCGCCGACAGGTCGGGCTGCGCCGCCGTCCAGATGTCGCGCGTGAGACCGGCGCGGAGCCCGAGCTCGCTGGTGGAGTCGCCGTTGAAGAACCGGCCGATGCGCCCGAAGGCGGCGTCGTCGAGCGACGGGTAGTACCCACGGCTCGGCACCAGCGTGGCGACGTGCCGGCCGTCCCTGGACACCTCCAACTCGGCGCCGAGCGTGATCTTCTCGGCCGTGCGAGCGCTCGTCGCCTGGACATACCGGACGTCGAAGCCGCCGACGCTTGCCGTGTCGCCCGGCCTCATGCGCACGTCGCTGACGTGTTGGAAGGTGGTCGAGGCGGCGACGCCGACGAGCAACACCGCGATCCCCACGTGCACGGCGTAGCCGCCGTAGCGCCTGCGGTTGCGAGCGACCAGTCTCGCGAGCGCGACCGGCCACGCCTCGCCCGTCACGGCGCGCCGCGCCCGGGCGCCGCGCCACAGCTCCTGCGCGACTGCCGCGACCGTGAAGGCTGCGGCGGCGAACATCGCCAGGGCCGCCGGGCGCGCGGCGACGACGCCCGCGGCCGGGAGCGCGACGAGCACGAGCAAACCGGCCGCGAGCGGTGCGGTGAACGTGCCGACGAGCCGGCCGCGCGTGAACTTGCCCCAGGCGAGCGCGGGACCGACGCCCGCGAGCAGCACCAGCACCAGCGCGAGCGGTGTCACGTAGCGATCGAACCACGGTGGTCCGACGCTCGCGCTGCGGCCGGTCGCGGCTTCGGAGATCAGCGGGAAGAACGTGCCCCAGAAGATCACGAAGCACAGCCCGACCAGCACGAGGTTGTTGAGCAGGAAGGCGGTCTCGCGCGACAGGAGCGCGCTGATGCGCAGCTCCGAGCGGAGCGTGTCCGCGCGGCTGGCCACGAGCGCGATCGAGCCGAGGAGCAATAGGGCAATAAAGGCGAGGAACGGCACGCCGAGGGTCGAGGCGCCGAACGCGTGGATCGAGGCCAGGATGCCGGAGCGCACGAGGAACGTCCCGAGGATCGCGAGGATGCCCGTGGCCAGCACCAGCGAGACGTTCCAGACCTTGAGTCCGCCGCGCTTCTCCTGAACGATGATCGAATGCATGAACGCTGTGCCCGTCAGCCAGGGCATCAGCGACGCGTTCTCGACCGGGTCCCATGCCCAGTAGCCACCCCAGCCGAGCTCCGCGTACGACCAGCGGGCGCCGAGGAGGATCCCGAAGCCCAGGCAGATCCACGCGACGGGAGCGAAGCGCCGGATCTCGCGGATCCACTCGGCGTCGAGCCTGCGCACGAGGAGCCCACCCACGGCGAACGCGAACGGGACCGTGAAGAGCGTGTAGCCCGAGTACAGCAGCGGCGGGTGGACCATCATGCTCGGGTGGCGCAGCAGCGGGCTGAGCCCGAGGCCCTGCTCGGGCGCGGTGGCCAGGCGCTGGAAGGGGTCGGCGAAGAACACGAGCAGCACCGTGAAGAAGCCCGCGAATCCCAGCAGGACGGCCTGCGCGTAGGCCGCCACGTCGCGCAGGCGCCGGCGGGTGAGGAACACCGCGAGGCTCGACCAGATCGACAACAGCCAGACCCACAGCAGCAGCGACCCCTCCTGGGCTGACCACGCGGCGGCGGCGCGGTAGAACGGCGGCGTCGTCGTGCTCGAGTGCTCGGCCACGACGGCAAGGCTGAAGTCCGAGCGAAGGAATGCCGCCTCGAGCACGACGAAGCCGAGCGTCAGCACGCCGGCCAGCGCGTAGACCGCGCGCCGGCCCGAGTCCGTCCAGGCCGGACGGCGTGTGCGCACGCCGTAGACCGACGCGCCGATGCCATAGGCCTCGACGACGAGCGCGACGACGAGCAGTGCCGGCCCGATCGAGGTCATGGCGCGAGCGCAGCGCCGGCCGGCGCTCGAGCCGCTGATGGCGTGGCGGCCGGCTTCGCGCCGGCCAGCCTGAAGCCGGTGAACATGAGCGCGATGCCGACCAGCTCGCCTGCATACACGAATGACGAATCGCCGGCGCGGGTCATGCTCGTCGCGGCGGCCAGGACGAGCGCGCCGCCCCCGATCCACAGGTTGGCCGCCACGCGACGGCCACGGGCGGCCGAGTAGAGCGAGCCGCCCAGGAGGAACACCGTGCCGAGCGAGTTGAGTGCGATCGCCCACAGGAACGCGTGGCCCCCGAGCGCGCCGTTGGACGGCGGGCCGCCGCTGGTCGCGTGGGCGAGCGCGGCCGTGTCCACGGGCGCGAGCACCACCGCCAGCGCCGCCGCCACCGTGGCGACGCCGAGGCCGCCGGCGAGCGTGTCGCGCCGGCGGCGCGGGAGCTGCAGCCAGGCGGCCCCCGCCCCCAGCCACGCCACCGTGAGCACGCCGCCGCACAGGTAGTAGACGCGGAAGAGTGAAGCGGTCCACCCGGCGCCCTGGGCGATCGCCTCGCTCGCCGTGGCCGCGGTGAACAGCGCGAAGCCGCCCGCCCACAGCAGCTTCTCGCCGGCCGGGCGGCGGCGGAAGGAGCGCAGCAGCAGGATCGTGAACAGGGCGGCAAGCAGCGATGCCCCGAGCGGCAGCAGCGCGCTCGCGACCGCCGGCACGGACGTGCGCGACCCGCCGCCGATCGCCGTCACCGCCGCCCCCGGCGCGACCACCCGCAGGTAGACGAAGTCGCGGTCGCCGAACATGCCCTCGTGGGAGGCGACGACGAGGTAGCGGCCTGGCGGCAGGCGCCCGTCCGGCGCCAGCGTGAGCGAGGTGTGCGAGCGCTGCCGCACGGCGAGCGGCACGGCGCTGCCGCGGTCGACGTCAAAGAGCTGGTACGCGCCCGGGCGGTCGACGGCGGCGGAGTGGATCACGATTCCGCCGAAATCGGTCGGGTGGACGCGGAGCGCATCGGCGGGATACGGGCTCTGCGGGTCGCGCCAGTCGAACAGCCTGACCATGCCGCGTGGCGTGCTCAGGAACTGCCCGGTCATGTCCTTCGCGAGATGTGCCTCGTACGCGTACCGCAGCGGCTTGGTGCCCAGGCCGCTGACGAGCGGCACGAGCGGCAGCGCGACGAGCATGAGTCCGATCGCGCCCAGGGCGGCGGTCACGCGCGCACGCGATCCGCGGCGCCTCCGCCGCGGCCGCGCGCCGTCGTGGCGACGGAGCCGGCGCCGGTGGGCTCGGTAGAGCAACGCCGCCGACAGCAGCGCGCTCAGCGGCAGCCAGACGAACTCCACGCGCCAGCCGACATGCCGCAGCGGGCCCTCGCCGAACGGCGAGAACGCGAGCGGGATCACCGCCCAGGCCAATGCCGGCCCGATGGTCAGCAGCAACAGGGCGGCGATCGGGAAACCGGCGAACAGCCAGCCGACGCCGGGGAACCCGAGCACGCCCATGGGCAGCTCGTAGGCGGCGAGCGCCGCCGGGCTGAGCCGGCGCACCCGCCGTGGAAGGCGGCCCGTGTACGCCGCGGGCACCGATCTCAGCAGCGCGCGCGTTGCACGCCGGTCATCGGCCGTGAGCCGCCAGGCCGCCTGGGCGTAGGCGACGAAGCCGGTGCCGACCGCGAGCGCGGCCGGGACGCACACGAGCGCGGCCCACGGCTCCAGCGCGGCGACCGCGTGCCCGAAGGTCGCCCCGTCCGTGACCCGTCGTGCCGCCAGCGCAGCGAAGCCGATCCCGGCCGCGTAGTACACGCCCATGCCGGCGGAGATCGCAATAGTGGCCACGCGCACCTGGCGCTCCGGCCAGAGCGCGCCCGAGCGCCGCCGCATCAGCACGAGCGCGAGCGCGAGCAGGATCGGCATCAGGCCGCCCAGCATGTTGAGCTGCGCATGCAGGTTCACGATCAGGTCGCCCGCATCACCGCTGCGGTCGAGCAGCTCATTGACGGCCGGGAACGCCTGCACCGGGCCCTGGAGCGTGCCGACGGCGAGCGCGCCGCAGCCCGCCAGGACCAGCGGGCGCACGGGGCTCGAGGACCGCCAGAGCGAGCCTGCCACCAGCCACAGCAGCGTCCAGAACCCGACCAGCATCGCCACACCAGCGCCCATGATCAGGAACGGGTGCAGCGGCGTGGCCTCCTCCGCCTGCTCGGGCGTCAGCCCGCCCACCACCACGAGCCGCCCCTCGTGGAGGCCGAGGTACAACGCCGTCGCGTAGAACGCGAGCGAACCGCAGAGGAGCAACCAGAAGCAGCGGTTGACCAGTCGTGCGGGCGGCGCGCCGGCGCCCAGCAGCCCGAGCAGCGCGAACACGCTGCCGGCCACGAGCATCGTGAGGCCGGTGACCAGGTTGATGTGCGCGTGGCTGATCGGGTCGATCCACTCGCCGGCGTGCTGCGCCCGGTAGAGCCAGTCGGCGTTCGCCGGCGCCACCTGGATCACGCCCTGGACCGTCCCGGCGGTGAGCGCCAGCGCCCCAGTGAGCAGGAACTTCGTGAGGTGCCCGTTCGGCTTGGGCACGTGCACGAGCCGCGCCTGGAAGACGGTCAGAGCCACGTTGGCGGCAAAGCACCAGTAGCCGAGGCCCATGACGCCGGCCCCGGCCCCCACGGGCACGCGGTACCAGTTGCCCATGTGCGCCTTCGCCGCCTGGTAGTCCCACCCGCGTTCCACGAGGCGGCCGATCGCGACCCCGTTCGCGATCAGCGCCACGTAGAAGGCGAGCAGGCCGGCGGCGGTGAGCCAGAAGGCCGCCTGGGCGAGGCCGTTGCTCGCCAGCGGCCGCCCGACGATGCGGGGCAGCACGTACCAGCACACGCCGGTGGCGATCAGCGTTCCGCCGCCGACGATCATCACGTGCGTGTTCGAGAGGTCGCGCACGAGGTGCCCCGCGTAGCCGGCGCGCGCCTCCCACTCGGCCGCCCACGGCAGGTTCTTGACGACCATGTGAAGCGACCCGAGGACGAGGAAGCCCGCACCGGCGACGAAGTACTTCGCGAGCTTCGCGTCGTGCGCGGCGAGCTCGGCCGGGCCGTACGGCTCGGTCCGCACCGGCGGCGCCCGGCCCGGCAGCACGCGGATCAGCGCGACGACGACCACGGCGAGGTCGGCGACGATGATCAGGAACTGCAGCGATGTGACGTGCTGTAGATACACGCCACCAGGCTCAGCGCAGGCCCGGCTCGACGAAGTAGATCGTCAGCATGATGGCCAGGTAGAGCACGATCATCACGGCGAGGATCGCCCACGCGCGGTAAGTCGCCCGGCGGGTGTGGCGCGCTCCCGCGGCGCCGATGTCGCGATAGCCGTAGAGCGGGCGGCCCGGGCGCAGCCTCCGCCGACGAGGCTCAGTCGCCATCAGAAGATCTTCTCCATGACGAGGCTGCGCTCCACCTCGATCGCGCCACCGATATCGGCGACCAGGCGCTCGAGCGTATACCCGCGCTCGAGGAACGCCTCGAGCTGCCCGAGCGTGTCCCACGACGTGTAGCAGTGGACACGGACCGCCGCCTCGGGCTCGGCTCGGAAGAAGACGTCGAAGCGCTGGCAGCCGGGGTACTCCTGTACGTGCCCCTTCAGCGCCTGGAGCGACCCGTAGAACGGGGGCCAGGCCTCGGCGCTGACCACCAGCTCAGCACAGGTCGAGTAGACGACGATGGGGAGCGCCTCGGTCCACATCAGAAGAGCTGCCCCGAGATCAGGTGCCCGATGACGAACTCCGCCCCGAACACGACGACCACGACCGTCACGACCCAGAAGAAGAACGGCACGGGCTCCGCCGCCTCGGTCGTGTAGCCGCTCCAGCGGTCCAGCGGGCTGATCCCCGTCGGCGGATGCGTGCTGCGGTAGTCGCGGATCCACAGCGCGATCAGGATCAAGAGCACGAGCACGAAGCCCCACAGCCAGGTCAGCGACGCCCAGTCGACGTGCCAGGTCTCGGTGCGGCCGTGGGGCGCGAGTTGCTGTGCCTGGAGGTACTGGTAGTAGTCGTGGACGACCTGTGGGGAGTCACCTGTCGGCATCGCCATCGGCCCACTCCTCCTCGTCGAGCGCCCAGTCGGGCGTGTAGTAGTCCTCCTCGTGGATCATCAGCGGGATCCGCGCCGCCTGCTCGAGGTTGTGGAAGTGGCCGGCCTTCCACGCCACGATGAACGCCAGCAGCGCGAAGCCGGCGAACAGGAAGAAGGCGTCCATCATCCAGTCGGCCATCACCCACTTGGACTGGTCGCTCTCGGGCGCGTCGTGCGCGAGCGCGCCGGCAGGCGTGGCGAGCAGGGCGCCGAGCGCCAGTGCGGCAGCGACGGAGGCGCGCCTCACTGCTGGCCCTCCACCTTGGGCGGGATGTCCTTCTGCGCGGCGGGCGGCAGCTTCTCACCGCGCCGCTTCGCGTCGGCCCAGGCTCGGTCGAGCAGGTCCTGGTAGAGGCCTTTGATGCCCGCGGCGGCGTCCTGCAGGCTGAGCGGCGTCCCGAGCCCTCCCACGACGATCTCGTCGCCGGCGCGGAGGCCCGGGAACACCCGCATGGCCTCCTGCATGAACGGGTCGTCGGCCTGCTTAGCGAAGGACGCGTTGTCCTCGAGGCGCTGCCTGGTCTTCACCCAGGCGAGCAGCTCCTTCGTCGGCTTCCACGTGATGTAGTCCGACGGCTCTGGCACGCGGCCTTCGGCCAGCGTGCCGTTCGGGATCGTCTTGACGAACAGCACGACGCGCCAGATGTCGTTGACCGACAGGCGATCGCCGAAGTTCTCCATGGCGGTGCCGGTCCACCCGCGCAGGATGCGGTAGTAGAAGTCCCCCGGGCCGGTATCGCCCCCGCAGCAGGCGTCGTCGGCGTCGGTGAAGTCGGCGGGCGGCGGGGACATGAACGACGCCGCCGGGCCCTTGCGGTCACCCTTGGGGCCGTGGCAGCCGACGCAGCGCGCGAGGAAGACCTCCTTGCCGCGGGTCAGGTTGTCCTCGGTCACCGGAAGCGGGTCGCCCGACAGCCAGTAGCTGCGGTCGATCTGCGACAGGTTCGGTGCCTCCTCGAGCTGGCCCTTCGGAGGCTCGGGCTCCTTCTGCTCGGCGATCGGCTTGTGTGCGCCTTGGAAGCCGGTGGGCGGCTGCGGGTAGCCCTGGACGGTCGTGACGACCTTCTTGGCGTAGAGCTGCCCGGCGTAGCGCAACAGGCCGGACTTGCCGCTGCGGGTTTGGACGAACTGCGTCAGGTCCTGCACCTGGGAGTCGGAGAACAACGACTTCATCGGCGGCATCAGCGAGCGCGGATCCACGTACCGCGCGTCGTAGAAGTGTGCGTACTGCCAGTCGTCCGGGTGCCAGCCCGACTCCTGCGAGAGGTCCGGCCCCGTGCGCTCGGTGCCCAGCAGGTTGGGCGACTGGTCGCTGCCGTAGAAGTCGCCCGGCTGGGATACCTTCGGGTACAGGAAGTAGAGCGCCTCGCGCACGTCCTGCGGGCGCGAGTAGCCGGAATGGCACACGAAGCAGTTGTTGGACGCGAAGACGTTGCGGCCCCGGAGGGCCTGGTCGTTCAGCGGAGCCCAGTCGTCCGACGGCGGCGGGTCGAACGTATGCACCGGAAGCCACACCACGACGAACACGACGGTGAGGAACACGAGCAGCCCGCCGATGCCCGCCACCCAGGGCGTGATGAGCATCTTCTCGGGCGGATGCGGCGACCAGCCCTTGGGCGACGGGCCCTCGCCGGTCGGCCCCGGTGTCTGCTCGCCGGCCATGGCTCAGTCCGTCACCGGAGGCGCGATGATCTCGGCGAGCCGCAGCGTCTCCCGCCGCCGGCGCTCGCTCGTGTCGCTGACCATCGTCATGCCGATGTTGACCATCTGCACGATCCCCGAGATCACGATCATCGCGCCGAAGATGCCGCGCGCGATGTAGTACGGGTGCAGCTGGTCGAGCACGTTGACCTCGGGGATCCCTTCCTGCCAGCTGAAGCCCTGCTGGAAGCCGGCGAGCGTGAGGACGCTGAAGAAGCCCGTGAAGCCGACGGTCACGAGCCAGAACTGCCACTCGGTGAGGTTGCGGCTCCACAGCGGTCGCCGGAACACCTGGGCGACGATGTAATCGATGATCCCCATGCCGAGGATCGTGAACGCGCCGAGCAGCGCCAGGTGCGCGTGGGCGACGACGAAGTTCGTGAAGTGCTGGAGCTTGTTGAACGGCTGGAGGGCCTCGAACGCGCCCTGCACGTTGACCAGGAAGTAGAAGAAGAACGCGGTCATGGTGAACCGCATGGTCAAGTTCGTGAAGAACTTGTCCCAATTGCCCTTCATGGTCCCGAGGATGTTGATGGTGAAGGCGAAGACCGGGATCAGCAGCGCCCAGGAGGAGATCTGGGCGATCGTCTTCAGCCACGCGGGCGTCGGCGACTGCAGGATGTGGTGGTCGCCGACGCCGGTGTACAGGAACGCCATCCCCCAGAAGCTGATCAGTGACAGCGTGTAGCTGTACAGCGGAGTGTTGGTGATGCGCGGGACGATGTAGTAGGTGAGCGCGATCAGCATCGGCGTGAGCCACAGCCCGAACAGGTTGTGCGCGTACCACCAGTTCAGGATCGCGTCGGAGAGGCTGTTCGATAGCGCGCCGGACGGCGCGCCCCACACGTGGCCCGGCTGCCAGATCACGTTCCCGATCGCGTAGTCGACGGCGAGCCAGATCGGACTCGCGATGAAGAACCAGACGGACACGTAGATCGGCCGGATCGTCCGCAGCGCGACGGTCCCGAGGATGTTCACGATGTTCGCGCACCAGATCACGAGCAGCGCGATGTCGACCGGCCAGATGAACTCTGCGTACTCACGCCCCTGGCTGTGACCGGTCAGCAGGCCGATCACGCCGCACAGGAACATGAGGTTCCAGGCCCAGGCGCACCACACGCCGAGCCGCTCGCTCCACATCCCGCGCGTCCCGCACAGCCGCGGGAGCATGTAGAACAGCGCGCCGAAGTACATCATCGTGAGCCACGCGAGGATCACGCCGCTCACGTGCGAGGGGCGGATGCGGCTGAATGCGAGCCACGACACGTCGCCGAACGCCTCGGGGGTCACGAACTGCGTCGCGAGCACGAGGCCGAAGAGGTCCACGACGGTGAGCCACACGACCGACGCGAGCAGCCAGTGCCGCGCGGCGCGATCGGGGAACCGGAACGGGGCTGCCTCGGGCGGCCCCTCAAGCGGAGTCGGCGCCTCGAGGACCGCTGGAGCGGCGGCCTGGCGGCTATCGTCCATGGGCAGGCTTCCTCGCGCGGGAACGTAAACGAGAGCGCGCATGCGTATGCCGGAGATGACAGAGCCGTCATCTCCGGGTCATCTCCGGGTCATCCGGCTTGGCTGGAAGGGCGTTGCGCGCGTATGCTCGCGCTCGCCGATGCTCCAGGTACTGGTCATCGAGGACGAGTCCCGGATCCGCTCGTTCCTAGCGCGGGCGCTCGAGGCGGACGGGTTCGCGGTCGACGGCGCCGATAACGGAGTCGACGGGTTGGAGCGGGCCACGCGCGGCACGTATGACCTCGTGATCCTCGACCTGCTGCTTCCCCGGCTGGATGGGCTCAGCGTGCTCCACGAGCTGCACCACCGGTTGCCCGACCTCCCCGTGGTCATCGTCTCCGCCCGCTCGGACCTGCACACCAAGTTGCGCGGCTTCAATCTCGGCGCCAGCGACTACCTCTCCAAGCCATTCGCCGTCGACGAGCTGCTTGCGCGCGTGCACGTGCAGCTCCGCGCCCGGGGCGCCCGCCTCGACGGGGTGCTGCGTGCCGGCAGCCTCACGCTCGACGTCCCGCGCCGGCGGGCGCGGATCGGCGAATGCGAGATCGATCTCTCGGACCGCGAGTTCCGCCTCCTGCACCACCTGGTCAAGCACGCGGGCGAAGTCGTGACGCGCGACAGCGTCCTGTCCGCGGTGTGGGGGTACCACTTCGATCCCCGCTCGAACGTCGTCGACGTCTGCGTGCGGCGGCTGCGCAAGAAACTCGGCGAGGAAGCGCCCATCGAGACCGTGCGACATGCGGGCTATCGGCTCACGACGGCTTAACCCTCTCGACGTCGGCTGGCTCGCGTTCGCCGTCGTCAACCTCGGCGCGATGGTGCTGTGGCCGCACTGGGAGACGATCCCCTTCCACCTCATCTGGTTCTCGCTCACGGTGCTCTACGGGTTCCGCGTATGGGCACTCCGGCCGACATATGTCGTGCTCACCGCGCAGGGACTCGTCACTGGGTTCTTGATCGCGAGCGACGCAAGCAACGGCACCCAGGAATGGGGCGAGCTCTTCGAGGTACCGCTGATGTCGGCGATGTTCCTCGCGATGGTCTGGCACGCTCGCCGACATCGTGCGGCGGCCGACGCCCTCGCTCGGAACACCGCCGAGCGGGCCGCGATCCTCGCCCGTCAGGAGCGCTTCCTGCATGACGTCTCGCACGAGCTGCGAACGCCGATCACGATCGCGCGGGGGCACCTCGAGCTCCTGCGCCGATCCGACGAGGAGAGCCCGCCAGAGGTCGAGGTCGCGATCGACGAGCTCTCCCGCATGGAGCGCATCGTCGAACGGCTGTTGTTGCTCGTCCGCGCGGGCGGCGCCGACTTCCCGGGCAGCGCGGAGGAGGTCGAGCTCGACACCCTCATCGAGGACGTCGCGCTGCGCTGGGCCGAGGTCGCGCCGCGCGTCTGGCGGGTGGGCCAGCTCCCGCGCGGGACCATCCGCACCGACCAGGACGCGCTGCGGATCGCGCTCGACGCGCTCGTGGAGAACGCCGTGGCCCACACGGATGTGACCGACGCGATCGAGCTGCGGGCGCGAGCGCACTCGGGGACGGTGGCGATCGACGTCGCCGATGAGGGATGCGGCATCCCACCCGAAGCGCTGGGCAGGATATTCGAGCGCTTCGGCAGGGTCGACCCGAGCCGGGCACGAGGCAGGGAGGGCGTTGGCCTGGGACTGGCGATCGTCGACGCGATCGCCAGGGCACACGGCGGGCGCTGCGAGGTCACCAGCTCCCAGCGCGGCTCCACGTTCACGCTGCTGCTCCCAGGCTTCCGGACCAGCCTCGCCGCGGCCGACAGCCCGCCCGCCGCCGACGAAGTCCTGCAACCGTGAGCCTCCTCGCCGTGGTGGTGTCGTACCGCACGGCCCCAGTCGCGCTGCGCGAGCGGGTCGGCATGACCGAGCGGCAGGCGGCCGGACTGCTCGGCTCGCTCCTGGAGCGGCCGGAGATCGACGAGGCGGCGTGCCTGTCCACCTGCCACCGGACCGAGCTCTACCTGCTGGCGCGCGACGCCGACGTCGCCGCGCGGGCCGCCACGGCGGCGCTCGCGGCGATCGCGCACATGCGGCCGAGCGAGCTCGCCGGGGCGATCCGGACGCGGCACGCCGCCGACGCGGCGCGCCATCTGTTCCGCGTGACGGCAGGGCTCGACTCGCTGATCCCCGGTGAGGCCGAGATCCAGGGCCAGGTGCGGCGCTCCTACCAGCGCTCGCTCGCGCTCGGCAGCAGCGGCCGGGTGGTCAACCGCATGTTCCAGGACGCGCTCCGCACGGGCAAGCGGGTGCGGACCGAGACGGACGTCGCGCGGCGTCCGGCGTCGGTGGCCTCCGTGGCCGTGGACCTCGCGCGCCGGGAGCTGGGCGGGCTCAGTGGGCGGCGAGCGCTGGTGGTCGGCGCGGGAAAGCACGGCGCGCTCACCGCGCGTGCGCTCACGGACGCCGGCGCGACCACCGTGTTCGTGGCCAACCGCGACCGCGAGCGCGCGGAACACCTCGCGCGCCGCTTCGGCGGCCGCGCGGTCGGTTTCGACCATCTGACCGACGAGCTGCGCCGCTGCGATCTCGTCCTCACGGGCACGTCATGCCCGCAGCGGATCCTCACGCGCGCCGATCTCGCCGCCGCGACCGGCGCCCGGCATCTGGTGGTGGTCGACGCGGCCGTCCCGCGCGACGTCGAGCCCAGCGCCGCGGACCTCCCCGGTGTGACCCTGCACGACCTCGACGCGATCCAGCGGGAGGTGGCACGCAACCTCACGACTCGCGCGGACGAGGTGCGGCGCGCCGAGCCGATCGTCGATGACGAGGTGGCGCTGTTCGCCCGCTGGCTCGCCTCGCTCGAGGTCGTGCCGGTGATTTCTGCGCTCCGCGAACGCGGCCGCGTCGCAGTCGAGCGCGTCCTGCGCGAGAACGCGTCGCGCTGGCAGGCGCTCACGGACGACGACCGCGAGCGTGTCGAGGTGCTCGCCCGAGCCGTGGTCAGCGACCTCCTGCACGAGCCGACGCTCAGGCTCAGGCAAGAGGGCGAACGAGGCTCGTCCGCGCTCTACGCCCAGACGGTCAGGGACCTGTTCGGCCTGCACGCCGGCTGACCGCGGAGGCGCTGCGGGCGGTTGATTGGTCGTCGCGCTCGCGTTGAATCTCTTCCACGTCCCGTCGAAGGTCGACACGGCGCTTGCGGTCATCGGCGCCATAGTTTTGATCGTGTGGGCCGTGGCGTACTTCGTGACGTTCTGGTCGACAACCGGCCAGACGCCGGGCACCCGCATGATGCGGTGCCGCGCCGCATCCCTTAGGCCGGGGTTGCGTGCTGCCAGGGGTCGGGCACGCTGCCCTCCACCCGGGTTCCGCGCCCCGGTTCCGAGTCAAGGGTGAGCGTGCCGCCGACGGCGGCGATGCGGTCGCGCATGTTGGCGATTCCAGTGCCGGTCGGCGTTCGGTTTGGGTCAAAGCCGGCACCCGAATCGCTGACCGCGAAGCGCAGCGCGTCACCCGTGTCCGACAGGCAGACGGAGACCGGCCGTGGTCCGGCGTGCTTGGCGGCGTTGTCGATCGCGGCGAGGCAGGAGAAATACACGGCGATCTCAACCTCGGGCCGGCAACGCCGCACACCGTTCGCCTGCACGGTGACCGACTGACCTGCGCGCCTGCCGGCGGACGCCAGCGCTGCACTGAGCCCGGTGGTGGTCAGCAGCGCCGGGTAGATGCCTTGCGCGACGTCGCGAACCTCGTCGATCACGTGTTCGACGTCGTCGCCGAACGCTGCCAACGCCGCGCCGGCCTCGGTGTCGCCGCGCGCGTGAAAGCTCTCAGCGGCGAGTCCGAGCCGGATCCGCAGCGCCGTCAGATGCTGCTGGACGCCGTCACTCGCTTATACTCAACCGGAGCATTTAACGTGAACCGTTACCAGGGGCCGTGGGCGCGGGCGTTGGCGCCTCGCAGCGCGCGGACGTAGCCCGTGCGCTCGTATGCCGCCTGGTCGACGTCGTGCGGCACGGAGAGCATGCCGCGCAGGTCGTCGACGGATTGGAATCCCTTGCGCGCCATCCAGCTGGACAGCCCGTCGAGCAGCGCGCCCGCGTACTCGGTGCCGTGTCGCAGCAGGGCCGAAGCGGTCATCACGACGTCGGCGCCCGCGAGCAGGTGCGAGGCGACGTCGGCGGGGGCCTCGACGCCCCCGGTGGCTGCGAGCGCGGCGCGGACCCGTCCGCGCAGCAGTGCGATCCAGGTCCGCGGCAGTCGCGCGTCGGCGCTGCTCGAGAGCGCGACGGTGGACGAGAGCGCGAGCTCCTCCGGGTCGATGTCGGGCTGGAGGAACCGGTTGAACAGCACGAGCGCGTCGGCCCCCGCATCGTCGAGTCGCAGCGCCATCTCGCCGATCGAGCTGAAGTACGGGCTGAGCTTCACGGCTACCGGCACGGTGACCGCGGCCTTGACGCGCTGTAGGACGTCGATGTGGCGCTGCTCGACTTCGCGGGCAGCGGTCTGGGGGTCACCGGGGAGGTAGTAGATGTTGAGCTCGATGGCCGCGGCGCCGGCGTCCTGCATATCCCGCGCGTAGTTGGTCCAGCCTTCGGGCGTGACGCCGTTGAGGCTCGCGATCACCGGAACCTCGACGGCGGCGGCGGAGCGCTCGAGCAGGCTCAGGTAGCGGCGCGGGCCGGCGTCCTCCTTGACCATCTGCGGGACGTAGTCCAGCGCCTCGGGAAAGCTCTCGGCGGCTCCGTCGACGAGCTCCGCGTTGCGCGCGGCCTCCTCACGCAGCTGCTCCTCGAACAGCGAGAACAGGACGACTGCGCCGACGCCCGCGTCCGCCAGGCGCCGGACGCCGTCGACGGTGTAGGACAGCGGCGATGCCGACGCCACGAGCGGGTTGCGCAGGGTGAGCCCCATGTAGGTGGTGGAGAGCTCCATCAGCGGTCCCTGCGGGCGTCGGCGGGGAACTGGCTCGCGCCGCGGGTGGCCATCTCCTCGTAGGTCTGCCAGCGTTGGTCGGCGGCCTGCTGGGCGAGTGCGAGCAGGCGCTCGGCCTCTTCGGGATCGGCGTTGGCGAGGGCGCGGAAGCGCAGCTCGCCCTTTCGGTAGTCGGCCAGCGGCATTCGCGGGCGGGGTGAGTCGAGCAGGAACGGGTTGCCGTTGTCCGCTCTGACCACCGGGTCGTAGCGGATCAGTGGCCAGTGGCCGCTTGCGACGGCGCGATATTGCTGGTCCAGCCCGTCCTTCATGTCGTAGCCGTGGGCGATGCAGTGGCTGTAGGCGATGATGAGCGACGGGCCGTCGTAGGCCTCGGCCTCGCGGAAGGCGGTGAGCGTCTGCTGGGGATCGGCGCCCATCGCCACTCGTGCGACGTAGACGTTGGCGAGCGCGATCGCCTGCAGCGCGAGGTCCTTCGTGGGCATCGTCTTGCCCGCGGAAGCGAACTTCGCGACCGCGCCCAGCGGCGTGGCCTTGGACATCTGGCCGCCGGTGTTGGAGTACACCTCGGTGTCGAGCACCAGCACGTTGACGTTCTGTCCGCTGGACAGCACGTGATCGAGGCCGCCGGAGCCGATGTCGTAGGCCCAGCCGTCGCCGCCGACGATCCACACGCTGCGGTGGATGAGGTGGTCGATCACGCTTCGCAGGTCGGCCACCAGCTCGTCGTCGAGCCCGTCGAGTCGGCGCTCGAGCTCGGCGATGCGCTCGCGCTGCGCGCGCAGCTCAGACTCGCGCAGCTGCGGCGCCTCCAGGATCTTGTCCACGAGGTCGGCGCCGATCTGCTCGCGCAGGTCGGCCAGGCAGCGGCGGGCGAGCTCGGTGTGGCCGTCGGCTGCGAGGCGCAGGCCCAGTCCGAACTCGGCGTTGTCCTCGAACAGCGAGTTCGACCACGCCGGGCCACGGCCGTTGGCGTCGAGCGTCCACGGCGTCGTGGGCAGGTTGCCGCCGTAGATCGACGAGCAGCCGGTGGCGTTGGCCACGGTCAACCGGTCGCCGAACAGCTGCGTGAGCAGCTTGAGGTAGGGGGTCTCGCCGCAGCCGGCGCACGCGCCGGAGAACTCGAACAGCGGCTCGAGGAACTGCGTGCCGCGGACCGTGCCGAAGTCCACGCGCGCGCGCTCGTTCGGCGGAAGCTGCTCGAAGAACGCGATGTTCTCGCGCTCGGCCTCCACGCGCGGCGCGCGCGCCTCGAGGTTGATCGCCTTGTGCACGGGTTCGCCGCCGCCCGAGACCGGGCAGGCCTCGACACACAGCCGGCAGCCGGTGCAGTCCTCCACGTAGACCTGCAGCGTGTAACGGCGGTCGGGCAGCCCGGGCGCGTTGAGTGGCGCGGACTGGAACGAGCCGGGCGCCCCGTCGAGCTCCGAGGGCTCGTACAGGCGCGAGCGGATGACGCTGTGCGGGCACACGAAGCTGCAGTTGCCGCATTGGATGCACAGGTCGGGATCCCAGACGGCGACGAGCTCGGAGATGTTGCGCTTCTCGAACTTGGTCGTGCCGCTCGGATAGGTGCCGTCCACCGGAAGCGCGCTCACCGGCAGCTCGTCGCCGCGGCCGGCCATCATCGCGGAGGTGACCGTGCGCACGAACTCAGGCGCGTGCTCGGGCACGATCGGCGCCTCGTCGTGGGTTGACGTGGCCGCTTCGGGGAGCGTGACCCGCTCGAGCCCATCGAGCGCGCTGTCGACGGCGGCGAGGTTGCGTTCCACGACCTCGGCGCCCCGGTGACCGTAGGTCTTGGCGATCGAGGACTTGATGCGGTCGATCGCCTGCTCGCGCTCGAGCACGCCGGAGATCGCGAAGAAGCAGGTCTGGAGCACCGTGTTGGTCCGCCCGGCGAGCCCAGCCTGGCGGGCGATGCGCCCGGCGTCGATCACGTAGAGCTCGAGCCGCTTGGCCAGGATCTGCTCCTGGATCGGGCGCGCGAGCACGTCCCAGACCTCGTCCGCCGGGTGATGGGTGTTGAGCAGCAGGGTCGCTCCCGGGGCTGCGCGGCCGAGCACCTCGGGGCGCTCGAGCAGCCCGAACTGGTGGCAGCCGACGAAGCTGGCCTGTCCTACCAAGTACGGCGCATGGATCGGCGCGGGCCCGAAGCGCAGGTGCGAGACCGTCTGCGAGCCTGACTTCTTGGAGTCGTAGACGAAGTAGCCCTGCGCGTACAGGCCCTCGTCACCGAGGATCTTGATCGTGTTCTTGTTGGCGCCCACAGTCCCGTCGGACCCGAGTCCGAAGAACACCGCCTGCACCGTGCCCGGCGGCGCGATGTCGAGCGACGGGTCGTAGGGCAGGCTCGTGCCCGACACGTCGTCGTCGATCCCGATCGTGAATCGCCGCTTGGGACGCTCGCCCGCGAGATCCCGGAAGATCGCGGCCACCATGCCCGGGTTGAACTCCTTCGAGGACAGCCCGTAGCGCCCACCCGTCACCCGCGGCATCAGCTCGCGCTCGCCGTCGGCGTGGGACTCGTTGAGCGTCGCGAGCACGTCGAGGAAGAGCGGTTCGCCGAGCGAGCCGGGCTCCTTGGTCCGATCGAGCACGGCCACTCGCTGCACGGTCGGCGGCAGCGCCATCGCCAGATCCCGCGCCGGGAACGGCCGGTAGAGCCTGATCTGCGCCACGCCGACGCGCTCGCCGCGCTCCTGCAGGTGAGCCACGGTCTCGCGGACGGTTTCCCCGCCCGAGCCCATCACGACGATCGCGCGCTCGGCTTCGGGGTCCCCGCTGTAGTCCACGAGCCGGTAGCTGCGGCCGGTGCGCTCGCCGAGCCGGTCCATCGCGTCCTGCACGAGCCCGGGCACGCGGGCGTAGAACGGGTTCACGGTTTCGCGCGCCTGGAAGTAGACGTCCGGGTTCTGCGCGGTGCCGCGGATGAACGGCCGCTCGGGCGACAGGGCACGGTTGCGATGCGCGCGCACCAGCTCCTCGGGGACCAGCGCGCGCAGATCGTCGTCCTCGAGCATCTCCAGCGTGTTCAGCTCGTGCGACGTGCGGAATCCGTCGAAGAAGTGCACGAACGGCACGCGCGAGCGGAGGGTCGCGGCCTGCGCGACGAGGGCCAGGTCGTGGGCCTCCTGCACCGACGCGGACGCGAGCAGCGCAAAGCCGGTCTGGCGCACCGCCATGACGTCGGAGTGGTCGCCGAAGATCGACAGGGCCTGCGCGGCCAGCGAGCGTGCGGCCACGTGCAGCACCGCGGCCGTGAGCTCGCCCGCGATCTTGTACATGTTGGGGATCATGAGGAGCAGCCCCTGCGAGGCGGTGAACGTCGTCGCGAGCGCCCCGCCCTGCAGCGCGCCGTGCAGCGCGCCCGCCGCCCCGGCTTCGCTCTGCATCTCGATCACCGCGGGGACCGTGCCCCATACGTTCGGACGGCCGCGGCTCGACCACTCGTCCCCCAGCTCGGCCATCGGCGAGGACGGCGTGATCGGGTAGATGCAGCAGACCTCGTTGAGCCGGTAGGCCACCGACGCGGCCGCCTCGTTGCCGTCGACGGTCGCGCGCACCATTAGCCCCGCCCGCCCTCCGGGAACATCTCGATCGAGTGCACCGGACACTGCTCGAAGCAGGCGCGGCACCCGGTGCAGCGGTCGTAGTCGTAGAGGTAGCCGAGCCCCGGACCGAGCTTGATGACCGCGTCCTCCGGACACGCGCCCAGACAGCCGTCGCACTCGCAGCAGTTGCCGCACGACAGGCACCGGCTCGCCTCATAGCCCGCCTCGGGCACGGACAGGCCGCCGACCACTTCCTCGAAGCCGCCCACGCGGTCCGCCGGCTCGAGCTCGGGCTGCCGGCGCTGAGCCGCATCGCCGAAGTACCAGAGATGCAGCATGTCGAACGTGGCGAGCGGATGCTTGGGCTCGCGCACATGCGCCTCGCCGCGCAGCCAGGCGTCGATCTCCCGCGCGGCCCGCTTGCCGTGCCCCACGCCCACCGTCACCGTGCGCTCGGCAGGCACCATGTCGCCGCCGGCGAACACGCCCGCGGCGCCTGTCATCAACGACGGCGACACGCGCACGGTGCCGTCGCGCTCGAACTCGACGCCCGGCACCGACCGCAGGAAGCCGGTGTCCGTGTC
Organism: uncultured Solirubrobacteraceae bacterium; assembly: GCA_963803335.1. Classification (GTDB taxonomy): domain Bacteria; phylum Actinomycetota; class Thermoleophilia; order Solirubrobacterales; family Solirubrobacteraceae; genus DASSUW01. The sequence goes on from CAWDME010000007.1 coordinate 25,903, forward strand.
CTGGCCCAGCGCGAGGATCACCGTGTCGGCGGCGAGCGTCTCGAACCGCCCCGTGGGCTGGGGGAAGCCGGACTCGTCGAGCTCCATCACCTCGACCTGCATCTCCGCGCCCTCCAGCGCCGTGATCGTGCGCAGCCAGTTGATCCGCACGCCCTCGCTCTCGGCGTCCTGCGCCTCCTGCTCGTGCGCCGGCATCTGCTCGCGCGTGCGGCGGTAGACGATCAGCGTCTCCTCCGCCCCCAGCCGCCGAGCCACCCGCGCAGCATCCATCGCCGTGTTGCCGCCGCCGTACACGGCGACGCGCCGACCGATCGCGGGCTTCTCACCGGACGCGACGTCGCGCAGGAACGACACCGCGTCCACGATCGGCCCGGCGTCGCGCGCCGGGATGTTCACGCGCTTGGAGAGGTGCGCCCCGACCGCCACGAACACCGCGTCGAAGCCGCCTTCCCGGCGCTCGGCTTCCAGGTCGGTCACGCGGTGATTGCTGGTCATCCGCACGCCCAGCGCAGCGATCCGCTCCACCTCCCCGCTCAGCACGTCGCGCGGCATGCGGTACGACGGGATGCCGTAGCGCATCATCCCGCCCGGCTCCGGCCCCGCGTCGCGGATCTCGACCTGGTGTCCCAGCCGTGCCAGGTGATAGGCCGCCGAGAGCCCGCTCGGCCCGCCCCCGATCACCAGGACGCGCTTGCCGCTGCGGACGCCCGGCGCGTCGAACCGCCACCCGCGCTCGAGCGCCATATCGCCGAGGAACCGCTCGACGGCGTGAATCGACACCGCGCTGTCGAGATTGCGGCGGTTACAGTCGGTCTCGCACGGGTGGTAACAGACACGCCCATGGATGGCGGCGAACGGATTGTCCGCCACCAGGCAGCGCCACGCCCGCTCGTACTCGCCGGCGTTCACGTACTCGAGCCAACCCTGGATGTTCTCGCCCGCTGGGCAGGCGTTGTTGCACGGCGGCAGCAGATCCACGTACACCGGGCGCTCGGTGCGCACCGGACCCGAGCGGGCGCGGCCGTGCAGCAGATCCGGGAGCGGCGTGATGTCGCTCGACGGATCGCTCACGCCCGCCGGAGGCACCGGCCGGCGCTCTGAGCGCTGAAATCGCCGCGGCTCCGCAGCCACGACCTCCAATCTACGCCTTCGAGCGTCCGGGCAACCGGCCGCCGCACACGCCACCTCGGTCCGGTCGCGGACCGATGGGCTCCTTCCTCGGCCTTGACATTGGCGAGAAAGCGAGGAGAGTCGGAGTCTCGATATGGGAGTGTCCTGGTCGGAACGGCCGAGGGGACGCCCAGGGAAGGGGCGCTCATAGTGCCCGTTTGCAGTCGCTTGCCGACGTCATCGTCGGACCAGGCGGGTCCGCGGTCAGATTCGCGCGTTGCGACACTCGCTCGTAGGGAACCCGATGAGCGCTGACCGCCGACTGCCCGATGGGGAGCTCGCTGCCGCGATCTCCAACACGGTCGTCAAAGCGCTCGCGCGCACGACCGGCCGCGGCCCGACCAAGGCCAGGACGACGCTCGGCGAGAACGGCGTCTTCGTGGTACTGCAAGACAGCCTCACGCACGGCGAGCAGACCCTCACGGACGCCGGCGAGAGCGCTGCCGTGCTCGATCTGCGGCGACGCTGGCAACGCGTCATGCAAGCCGACCTCAGCCGCGAGATCGAGCAGCTCACCGGACGCAAGGTGATCGGCTTCATGAGCGACAACCACATCGACCCCGACATCGCCGTCGAAGTCTTCGTGCTCGAGCCCCTGCCACCCGCCGCGCACTAGCATGGGCCTCGGCGAGCAGCGGTTGGAGCGGTTGTTGGAGCTGGGTCGCAGCCTGGTCGGCGACCTGGATCTCGAGTTGGTGCTCAAGCGCGTGCTCGAGGCCGGGCGGGAGCTGACGGGGGCGCGCTATGCGGCGCTGGGGATCCTGGACTCGCGGCGCGAGGAGCTCGAGCAGTTCCTGACGGTGGGGATCGACGAGCAGACGCGCCGCGGGCTGGGGGACCTGCCGCGCGGACACGGCGTGCTCGGCGTGTTGATCCGTGACCCGAGGCCGCTGCGGCTGCGGTCGGTCGGGGATCACGCGCAGTCCTACGGCTTCCCACATGGGCACCCGCCGATGGAGAGCTTTCTGGGCGTGCCGGTTCGGGTCGGCGGCGATGTGTTCGGCAACCTGTATCTGACCGACAAGCAGGGCGCGGAGGAGTTCGACGAGGCCGACGAGCAGACGCTGGTCGCGCTCGCGGATTGGGCGGCGATCGCGATCGGCAACGCGCGGCGCCACAGCGGCGTGCGCGGGCAGCGCGACGAGCTGGTGCGGGCGGTCCGGGCGTTCGAGACGTCCGAGGCGATCGGCCAGGCCCTGGCGGGCGAGACCCGGCTCGAGCGAGTGCTCGAGCTGGTCGTCAAGCGCTCGCGCGCGCTGGTCGAGGCGCGGGTGGTGATCCTCGCCCTGCGCGAGGGCGACGAGCTTCTGATCCGTGCCGCCTCGGGCGAGGTCGACCACTCTCAGATGCAGCTGGCGATCCCGCTGGAGGATTCGCTGAGCGGCTACGTCCAGCGCAGCGGCCGCGCGCAGCGGCTCTCGGACTCCACGTCCGGGATCAGCGCGCTCTTGCTGAAGGCGTTCGGCGCACACACCGAGCTCGTCGTCCCGCTGCGGTTCCGCGGCCAGGGGCTCGGCGTGCTGGCCGCGCTGGACCGCCTCAGCGACGGGCCCGAGTTCAGCGCCGAGGACGAGCGGCTGATGACCGCGTTCGCGGCCAGCGCGGCGACGGCGGTGGCGACCGCGCGCAACGTCGCCGCTGAGGGCCTGCGGCGCAGCCTGGAAGCGGCTGAGCGCGAGCGCAGCCGGTGGGCGCGCGAGTTGCACGACCAGACCCTGCAGGATCTCGCCGCGCTCAAGATGCTGCTGTCCGGCGCGCGCCGGGCCAAGGAGCGCGAGCAGGTCGACCGGATCATCGAGCAGGCGATCGAGCACGTGCAGCTCGGCGTCGATGCGCTGCGCGGCCTGGTCACGGAGCTGCGGCCCGCGGCGCTGGACGAGCTCGGCCTAGGCCCCGCGCTGCGGGCGCTGGTCGATCGAACCGCGGCCACGTCCGGGCTCGCGATCGAGCTCAAGGTCGATCTCGACTATGAACAAGGCCGCGCGGACACGCGCCATGCGCCCGATCTGGAGAGCGCGATGTACCGGCTCGTGCAAGAGGCGCTGACCAACGTCGTCAAGCACGCCGGCGCCAGTCGCGTGGCGGTCGCGGTGATCGAAGACGACGCAAGTGTCCAGCTCACCGTGACCGACGACGGCGCCGGGTTCCAGACCGACGCGGCGAGCGAGGGGTTCGGGCTGATCGGCATGCGCGAGCGCATCGCGCTGCTCGGCGGCGAGCTGGACTTCGACTCGCAGCCCGGCGCGGGCACCACCGTGGCCGCCCGGATACCCGTCGAACGGCGGCCGCCCGAACGCTCGTCACGAACACCCGATGCCCAGCCGTTGGCGCCGCTCGGCGTGACCGCTAGGCGGCCGGGCGCCGATCGACGGCTGCGCGTAGCAGGCCCACGAGCGCGGTGAGCTCGCCGTCCTTGGCCCAGTAGCCGCTCGCGCCCGCCGCGACGTACGCCGCGGCGTACAGCGCAGGGTCCCCGGTACCCATGACCACCACGGGAAGGCGACGTGCCAGCGCCCTCAGTGCGTCGAGGGCGAGCGGCGCCCGCAAGCCGGCGAGCCGGCTGTCGATGATCGCCATCGTGATGCGCTCGTCCGCCGCGACCCGAAGCGCGGCGAGCATGTCGCCCGCCTCGCCGGCGACGCGGATGCCGTCCTCGAACTCCAGCGCGGCGCGCAGTGCGCCCCGCATGGCGGGGTGGGGATCCACGACCAGCAGCTCGATCGGCTCGTGCACAGCAACTCCAGCTAAGCGCCTGACCGCGACGGGATCATCCGCAGAAGCCCCCGAGTCGCTGCGGACAAGCCGCGCGTTGCTCGAGCGGCGGCGCTGGGCGCGGGGTCGTCAGGCGGTCGCTGTCGGGGTCGGATCGCGGTGCCGCTGCCAGGCGCGGCGGAGCTCGTCGCTGCCCCAGACGATCACGGGGAAGCTGGCCAAGAGGGCGAGCTCGGGGAGGCCGAGCGCGGCGGTGTGGAAGAGGCTCTGCAGCGGCGGCAGGTAGATCAGGGCGGCGGCGAAGGCCAGCTCGAAGGCGATGCCGCCGAGCAGCAGCGGGTTGGAGAACACGCCGATTTCCCACAGCGACGCCCGGCTCGTGCGACACGCGAAGGCGGTGCCCACCTGGCATGCCGTGATGCCCGCGAAGGACATCGTGGTGGCCATCAGGTAGGCGTGGTGCAGGGGCGCGCCGGCGCCGGTCGCGTCGCCGGGTGACCAGCCGGCGCGCAGCAGCACGAAGAAGAACCCGCCGGCTACCAGCGCGGCCTCCAGCAGCCCCAGCCACACCCACGCCCGGATCAGCATCGCGCGGGTCAAGATGCCGCTCGCGCGCGGGCGCGGCGGCTGGTCCATCAGCCCCGGCTCGGCGGGCTCGCGGCCGAGTGCCAGCGCGGGCAGCGTCTCGGTGCCGAGATCGATCGCGAGGATCTGCAGTGCCGTCAGCGGCAGCGGGATTCTGCCGCCCGATAGTGCGTAGAGCAGAAACGGCACCATCTCCGGCGTGGCGTGAGCGAAGATGTAGGTGACGAACTTACGGATGTTGTCGTAGACGGTGCGACCCTCCCTGACCGCCGCCACGATCGACGCGAAGTCGTCGTCGGTCAACACCATGGCCGCGGCCTCCCGTGCCACATCGGTGCCCGACGCGCCCATGGCGATGCCGATGTCGGCGCGGCGCAGCGCCGGAGCATCGTTGACTCCGTCGCCGGTCATCGCGACGGTGTGGCCTTCGGCGCGCAACGCGTCGACGATCCGCAGCTTCGCTTCCGGCGAGCTGCGAGCAACGATCAGCTGCGGGGAGCTGCGCAGCAGCTCGTCTAGGCCGTCGTCACTCAGCGCATCGAGTTGTGGTCCGGTCACGATCTGGGCGCCCTCGTCGACGATCCCGGCGGCCCGCGCGATCGAGCCTGCGGTCAGGCCGTCGTCGCCGGTGATGACGATGATCCGGACGCCGGCGCGGTGGCAGTCGGCGACGGCGGCCGGCACGTGGGCGCGCAGCGGGTCGCGCATCGCGATCAGCCCGAGAAAGCACAGCCCCGACTCGGCGGCGTCGCGGTCGTCGGCACGTTGCTCGGACACGTCCGGCGCCGGCCGGACCGCGAAGCCCAACACGCGCAGACCGTCGGCGGCAAGGCGCTCGAACGCGCCGCGCACCGCGGCCGTTTCGCCGGCGTCGAGCGGGCGCTCGCTGCCGTCGGCGGCGCGCAGCGACGTGCAACGTTCGAGCAGCTCCAGCGGCGCGCCCTTGGCGTGGATCTGCGGCAGACCGCCGTCCTCGGCGTCGAGCGTGGCCATGCGCTTCAGGCGGGCGTCGAAGGCGAACAGCCGTCGCCGCTGGACGTCGCGGCCGTTCTGGATCGCCGCCACGTCGAAGCCGAGCTGCGCGGCGGCGAGCAGCAGCGCGCTCTCGCTGGGATCGCCGCTACGCGACCACGCCCCGTCGGCGGCGCGCGACAGCGTCGCGTTGTTGCAGAACACCGCGGTCCGCAACAGCTCGGCCACCGCGCCGCTCGCCGCCGACGCCCCGTCGCCCACCGCGACCGTCGCCCCGTCCTGCCACAGCGACGTCACCGTCATGCGCCCCTCGGTCAGCGTGCCCGTCTTGTCGGTGCAGATGACGTCGGTGGAGCCGAGCGTCTCCACTGCGGTCAGCTTCTTCACCAGCGCGCGTCGCTTGGCCAGCCGGCGCACGCCGACCGCGAGCGCGAGCGTGATCGTCGGCAGCAGCCCTTCCGGCACGTTGGCCACCAACAGACCGATCGCGAAGACGCCCGCATCGGCGAGGCTCAGCCCGGCGAGCAGATGCCCCACGGCGAAGAACGTGACGCCGACCCCGACCGCCACCAGCGCGATCAGCTGCGCGGCCCGGTTGACCTGCCGCTGAAGCGGCGAGCGCTCGTCGCCCATGGTCTGGGTCAGCGCCGCGATCCGGCCCAGCTGCGTGTGCATGCCGGTGCCGTAGACGATCGCCTGTGCGTCGCCGCCGGTACACAGCGTGCCGGCGAACACGAGATCTTCGGCGTCTAACGGCGTCACCGCCGGCCGCGTGCGCTCGGCGCTGCGCGTCACGGGCTGGGACTCGCCGGTCAGTGGCGACATGTCGACCTCGACGGCCCCGGCGATCAGGCGCGCGTCGGCCGACAGCCGGTCGCCCTCGGCGAGCAGCAGCAGATCTCCCGGGACCAGCGCGGTCGCGTCGATCTCGACCAGCGCGCCGCCGCGCCGCACGCGCGCATGCGGCGGCAGCAGGTCGCGCAGCGCCTCGGTGGCATGCTCGGCCTGGCGCTCCTGCGCGAACGCGAACACGGCATTGAGCACGATCACCACCACGATCGCCGCCGCGAGCGCGAGCACGCCGGTGATCAGCGACAGCCCCGCGGCCACCCACAGCAGCAGCGCCAGCGGGTGGGTGAACTGATCCAGCAGGCTGCGCCACCAGGGCGGCCCAGTCTCGCGGCGGATCTCGTTCGCTCCGAACTGCAGCAGACGGCGCGCAGCCTCGCGCTCGTCCAACCCGCCGACCCGCGTGCGCAGGTGCGCGAACAGGCGCGGCACCCCTTCCTCGGCATCAAGGCCGGGAGGGATGACAAGGTCTGCGTCTGCGCGCTCCGACTCCGGAGCGGGTCCGTCGGCAGCAGGGCCCGGGGAACTGCTGGCGGGGATCATGAGAGCCCTTCCTGGGTCGCCCCCTCGGCCGGTCCGACCGGGACACTCCCGTAGCGATAGCGCCGACTCTCCTCGCTTTTCGGCCGATGTCAAGCCGCCCGCGTTTCAGGCGCTGGGCGTGGAGATCAGCGCTCGTGTACCCAACGCCCGCGGGTAGTTATCACGGTTCGAAGGGTGCGTGCCGTTGATGAAGATGGGCGTATGGAGACGAACGGCGCGTCGCGCAACGGCGGGGAGCACTGGATGGCCTTGGAGGGCGGTGTCGACGGCCCGCCCAGTGGTGGGTCGTACACGAGCCGTTTCGCAGCGATCGGCGCCTCGGTTCCCGAGCAGCGGGTGTCAACCGATGAGCTCATGGCGAGCACCAAGCACCGCACCCACATCGAGCTCGAGCGGCTGACGGGCATCCATGAGCACCATGTCGTCGGCGAGGGCGAGGACTCTTTCACGCTCGCGCTCGGTGCGGCGCGCGACGCTCTGGCGCACGCGGACTGCGCTGCGGAGGACCTCGACATGCTGATCGTGTCCAGCATCACCCGGCACGTCGGGGGTCTGCGGATGCAGCTCGAGCCGCCCGTGAGCGTGTCGCTCAAGGAAGCCATCGGCGCCCGGCGCGCGATGGGCCTCGACCTCTCGAACGCCTGCGCGGGGATGCTGACGGGCGTATTCATTCTCAACGACCTGATCCGGCAAGGCCGGATCCGGCGCGGCATGGTCGTCAGCGGCGAGTACATCTCCCATCTGGGTACCAATGCCGCACGTCAGGTCCGCACGGTGATGAGCAGTCAGCTCGCCTCGCTGACGCTCGGCGACGCGGGCGCGGCGGCGATCCTCGAGCGGGCGCCCGAGGGAGCTCCCGGTATCGAGGTGGCTGGGTTCACGACCTTGTCCGCGCACAGCCGCCTGTGTATGGCGTTTCCCGCGAAGATCGGTCCCGGGTCCACGATGTACACCGATGCCCGGGCGATCCACAAGGTCGCGATCGAGGCCACGCCGGCGCTGCTGCGCGAGGTGCTCGATCAGGCCGGGCTCGAGCTCGACGAGATCGACTACTTGATTCCCCACCAGACCTCTGCCCGGGCGATCAAGCAGGGCATGAAGGACCTCGCGACACGCTGGGGCGTGGCCCCGAAGCACTGGGTCGTGACCGTCGACGAGTTCGGCAACACAGCTTCGACGTCGCATTTCGTCGCTCTGCGCAAGTACCTCGATGAGGGCCGCTTCGTCGCAGAAGACAGAGTCCTGCTGCTCGCTCTTGCTTCGGGACTCGAGGTGGGGATCGTCATCTTCAGGATCGACCAACTGGTGGGGCGCTATGGGCACGATCATTGAGGCGACCGCCACCGCGACGACTCACCACGGGCCGTTCGGCGCGGGTGCGCTGAAGCTCGCCGACGCCGCCGCCAACTCGTGCCTGGAGCGCGCAGACCGGACCGCGGACGAGCTCGACCTGCTGGTCAACGCAGGCGTGTACCACGACAAGACAATGAACGAGCCGGCGCTGGCGTCCTTGATCCAGGAGGACATCGGCGCGAACCCGGTCCACCCGCCGGGCGCGGGTCACGGGACGTTCTCGTTCGACATCTCCAACGGGGCCTGTGGCCTGCTGACCGGCATTCACCTAGTCGATGGCATGCTCGCGTCGGGGACGGTCGAGCTCGGCATGGTGGTCGCGAGCGACACGAACCCCGAACCGGGCGTCTCCGAGGGTTTCGGCTTTCCCGCGGTCGGCGGTGCGGTCCTGCTGAGCGCGGATGACTCGCGCGCGGGCTTCACGGCGTTCCAGTTCGCCACGTTTCCCGAGTTCGCCGAGCTGTTCCACAGCTACGTGGACTGGCAGGAGGACGCCCGGCGTGGGCTCGTGCATCACGGCCGGAACATCCTCACCGTCGAGATCGCCGAGTCCTTCACCGCCCGGGCGCTCGACTGCGCCGAGTCGACCGCCCGCGAATTCGCGGCCGCGCAGGCGCTTGACCTCGGCGAGGTCGACCTGCTCGTCGCCACCGCGTCGGTCCCAGGCTTCGCCGCCGGATTGGCCGCGCGCCTCGGCGTGTCAGCCGAGCGGGTCGCGCAGCTTCCGGACGGCCTCGCCGGCGCGCATACCGCGGCCCCGGCGGTGGCGCTCGAGTCCGGGCGGCTCGCGTCGTCGCGTACGGCGCTGTTCGTCTCCGCAGGCGCGGGGATCACGGTCGCCGTCGCGCTCTACCGGGCATGATCCGAGCGTGAGCCGCCAGCGCGTTCGAGGCGCGGACGTTGCCAGGCTCCAAGCGTTGCTCCCGCCCGCGGAGGGCGGCCGGCCCCGCGTTGCTCCAGCCAAGTCGAAAGAGCTACGACCACTGGCGCGGATCGTGGCCGCGGTCGCGGGGCGCGTCACCGACAGCGGCCCTCCGAACATCTTCACGACGCTCGGCCGACACCCGCGCCTGTTCCGCGCCTGGCTGCGCTACTCGGCGCACCTGATGCCGTTCGGACAGCTGCCGCGACGCGACACCGAGCTGGTGATCCTGCGCGTCGCCTGGCGGTGTCGCTCGGCGTACGAGTGGCATCAACATGTGCCGATCGCCCTGCGCGTGGGGTTATCGCCGGACGAGGTCGCGGGCGCGGCCGAGGGTCCTCCGTCCGTCGGCTTCACGCCGCGCCAGCGGGCGCTGCTGGCTGTCAGCGACGAGCTGCTCGCCGGGCGCGCGCTCGCGGACGCGACCTGGGGCGCCGTCCAGACGACGCTCGGCGACCGCGAGGCGATCGAATTGTGCCTGCTGATCGGGCACTACCAAGGCCTGGCGTCCGCGATCGGCGGACTCGGAATCCAAGTCGAACACGCCCCCGGCCGGAAGGGCTATCAAGAGCGTTGACGTGGCCGCACATGCGGAGTCCTACGCATGTGCGGCGCGATCATCCACCGATGGCGGGTGGCGGCGCGACGCGTAGCGTGACCCTAACGCGACCCGAGGAGCGGCGATGTCCGCCAACGACCAGCTAACGGCGCTCGACGCGACGTTCCTGGAGCTCGAGCAGGCCGATGACAGCGCGCTGATGCACATCGGCGGGGCGCTCGTGTTCGACCCGCTCCCCGGCGGCGGGACGCCGACGATCGGGAAGGTGCGCGAGCATCTCGAAGAGCGTCTGGACAGGTTGCCGCGCTATCGCCAGAAGCTGGGCGTGCCTCGCACGGGAGGGCTTTCCTGGCCGTCCTGGGAGCGCGATCAGCGCTTTCAGATCAAAGCGCACGTCCGTCACTCGACGCTCCCGTCGCCGGGTGACGAGCGTGAGTTCCTGGACTGGATCTCAGACTTCTACTCGCACCGCCTGGACCGCCGCCGCCCGCTGTGGGAGATGGCGCTGCTCGATGGTCTCGCAGAGGGCCGCTGGGCACTGGTGTGGAAGACCCACCACTGCCTGGTCGACGGCGTCGGCTCGCTCGACATCGTCGACGTGCTGCTCGATGCGGAGCCGGTGCCGCGCGAGCGCTCCTCGCCCGACGGCGGGCGCGCGTCGGTCTCGGTGGCCAGCCAGGCACGGCTTCCGCATCCACCCGAGGCTGTGCGCCAGTCGGCCGGCGCCGGGCTGGCAGCCGCTCGCGCCGGCGCGCACGCGCTGACGCATCCGCGGGAGGCACTGGAGCGCTCGCGGGGCGTGATCGACCTGCTCGTCCGTGACGAGCTGATCGCGGCGCCGCGCTCGAGCCTGAACGCGCCGATCGGCGAGACGCGACGAGTCGCGACCGTCCACGTGGCGCTCGAGGAGGTGCAGCAGCTCCGCTCGGCGCTTGGCGGCAAGGTCAACGATGTCGTGCTGTGCGCCGCCACCGGCGCGCTGCGCGCGCTGCTGCTCGCTCGCGGCGAAGACCCGCCGCGCCACGGCCTGCGCGCGATGGTGCCTGTGAACATCCGTCTCGAGGGAGACCACGGCGAGCTCGGCAACAAGGTCTCCTCGCTGTTCGTCGATCTGCCGGTGGCCGAAGCCGACCCGCTGCGCCGCTACGAGCTGGTACGCGCCGCGGCCGACAAACGCAAGGCCGGCGGGCAGGCGCTCGCGGCCAGCGCGGTGACCGAGCTGGCCGGGCTCGCGCCGCCGGTGCTGCACGCGGGCCTCGCGCGCGCGCTGTTCGCAAAGCGACTTTTCAACGTCACGATCACCAACGTCCCCGGCTCGCCGCGACGCCTGTATGCGCTCGGCGCACCGATGGTCGACATCGTGCCGATCGTGCCGCTCGCAGCCGAGCACGCGGTCGGGATCGCTGTCGTCTCCTACGCCGGGGGGATGACGTTCGGGCTGTGCGCCGATCGCGCCACCGTGCCCGACCTCGACGTCCTCACAGACAGCTTGCGCACCTCCCTGCTCGAGCTGGCCGCGGTGGCGAACGCGACAGTGGCGGCACGTTAGCGGCAGCGGCGTTTAGCGGCCCTCGACACGCCGCGCAAGCTCACCGGGGCGTCCGTTGACGAAGATCGCTCGCGTCGCCGCCAGCACTGGCCCGCGGATGACCAGTCCCAGCACCCGTCCGGGATCCGCGTCGAGCGTGTAGCTCACGCGCGTGCGCTCGTTGCCGACGTCCTCGAGCTCCCAGACAGCCTCGACCGACTTCATGTCGCCTTCCTCCTGCGTCCACGAAAGCCGCGTCGGCTCCTCGTACCGGATGCGGACGCGCGACTTGACCCGCCTGACCTTGATGTCGCTCTCGCTGTCGACGAGCGTCGGCCGGCCGTCTGCGTCACGCTCGCGCGCGGTCACCTTGTTGAGGCCGCCCTGCCACTCGGGTGCCGCGATCACGTCCTGGAGCACCGCCCAGACCTGCTCGAGCGGCGCGTCGATCTCGGCGCTGGCGCTGCCGGCCAGATGTGCCACGACTCGCGACACTAGCTGCGCTGGCGCAGCAGCGCGCGGCGGTCGGTCAGGACGAGCGGTCAGTCGCGGGTCCCACACCTCGGTCCCGGTTGAGCGCGGCGACATCGCGAGGCGATACTTAGAGTCGCGTCATGAGCGAGCGCATCCTCGGCCGCGGTGCGGAGCTGCAGCGGGTCGCCGCGCTGCTCGCCGACGAGGCGCCGAAGGCGCGTTCGCTCGTGCTGACGGGCGACGCCGGCGTCGGCAAGACGACGATCTGGGAGGAGGGCGTGCGGCTGGCCGGCGCGCGCGGCCTGCGCGTCCTCGTTGCGCGGCCGGCGGAGCGCGAGGCCGCGATGCCGTTCGCCGCGCTGGGCGACCTGCTCGGCCCCGTCGTCGACGCGATCGCGCTGCCGCGGCCGCAGCGGACGGCGCTCGACCGCGCGCTCCAGCGCGGCGACGTGGACGAGCCGGCGGACCGGCTCGCGGTGTCGCGTGCCGCTCTCGGGGTCCTGCAGGGGATGGCGCGCGACGGGCCGCTCCTCGTGGCCATCGACGACGTGCAGTGGCTGGACACGCCGACGGAGCACGTGCTCGACTTCGCGCTGCGGCGGCTCGTGGACGTTCCGGTGCGGGTGCTGATCGCGCACCGGATCGCGGACGGGCCGTCGCCGCTCGGCATCCACGGAGCGGTGTACGTCGGCGTCGAGCCGATGCCCGTGAGCGAGCTCGGCGCGATGCTGCGCGAGCGGTTGGAGCTTGACCTCGCCCGTCCGCGGCTCCTCGAGCTCCATCGCGCGTGCGGCGGTAACCCGTTCTACGCGCTCGAGATCGGCAGGGCGCTACAGCGCGACCACCGACCCGGGGGCCCGCTCCCGGTCCCCGAGAGCCTGGCCGAGCTGCTGAAACTCCGGCTCGAGACGCTGTCCGGCGAGGCCCGCGAGGCGGCCCTGCTGACCGCCGCAGCGACCCACCCCACGTGGACGCTGATCGAGCGCGCCGCGGGCGGCACGGGCGGGCTCGCGGAAGCCGTCCGCGCCGGGGTACTGCGGTTCGACGGCGATCGCGTGCGGTTCGCGCACCCGCTGCACGCGTCGATCGCCTACGGCTCGGCCGCACCGTGGGACCGGCGCTCGGCGCACCAGCGCCTCGCCGACGCGGCGCCGGATGCGGACGAGCGCGCGCAGCAACTGGCCGTCGCGGTCGACGAGGCGGACGAGCGCATCGCGAGCGAGCTCGAGCAGGCGGCGAGCGTCGCCGCGGACCGCGGCGCGCCCGAGACGGCCGCCCGCCTGGCGGAGCGAGCCGCCGAGCTGACCCCGGCCGGCGACGAGCCGGGGCGGCGCCGGCGCCTGGCGGCGGCGGCCGAGCACCACGTCGCGTCGGGCGACCCCCATCGGGCGCGGGAGATCTTCGACGGGCTCGTCGCCGCGCTCCCGGCCGGGCCCGAGCGCGCGCGGCTGCTGTGGCGGCTCGCCGACGCGGTCGACGACACCGCTGAGTCGATCCGGCTGTGCGAGCGCGCGTTGGACGAGGCCGCCGGCGATCCGGCCCTGTCGGCCGAGATCCACACCGCGCTCGGGGTCTTCACGTGGATCGCCGGCGACCGCGCGCGCTCGGCCGCCCACACGCGCGAGGCCGCGCGCTTCGCGGAGCTGGCCGGCGACGAGTCGCTCGTCGCGATCTCGCTCGCCGAGGCCTGCCACGCCGACGTCGTGCTCAGCTCGACGTTCCGGCGCGAGGAGATGGACCGCGCGCTCGCGCTCGAGGCCCGGCTCGGGAGCTTCCCGACGTACCTGCGGCCGAGCTTCCAGCTCGGCGTGATCCTCACGTACATCGACGAGCTCGACGCCGCCCGGCCGCTGCTGGCGGCCGAGCTCGCCCGGATGCAGACGGCCGGCGACGAAGCGGGCCGCTCGGGCGTGCTCTACCGCCTTTCCGAGCTCGAGCTGCGGGCCGGCAACTGGGGCGCCGCGCACCGGCTCGCGCGCGAGGCCGTCGAGCTCGCGACCTCGTCGAACCACGAGCAGGAGCAGGCGGTCGTGCTGAGCGCCCTGGGGCTGGTGCTCGCTCATCTCGGCCGCATCGAGGAGGCGTGCGAGCGCGCCGAGGTCGCGCTCGGGCTCGCGCGGGAGTCCGGCGACATGACGATCCGCCAGCGCGCCGAGGCGACCCTCGGGTTCGCCGCGCTGAGCCGCGGCGATGCCGAGGCGGCGGCCGCCTGGCTGGGACCGGCACGCGCCGAGTTGCAGCGGCAGGGGGTCGGCGAGCTGTCCATCTCCCAGGTCGTTCAGAACGAGATCGAGGCGCTGATCGCGGCCGGACGCCTGGAGGACGCCGGTGAGACGATCGCGTTCGTGGAGGAGAAGGGCCGCGCGTCGGGCCGCGCCTGGCACGCGGCGGTGTCGGCCCGCGGGCGGGCGCTGCTGGCCGCCGCGGGCGGCGACCACGAGGCCGCACACGCGCACATCGAGCGCGCCCTGCTGGCTCACGAACGCCTGCCGCAGCCGTTCGAGCGCGCGCGGACGCTGCTCGCCCAGGGGACTACCGAGCGCCGGGCCAAGCGCCGCGCGGCGGCGCGTGAGGCGCTGACCGCGGCGCTCGAGCTGTTCGATGCACTCGGGGCGGCGCTGTGGGCCGAGAAGGCGGCGGCGGAGCTCGCGCGCATCCCGGGCCGCGGTCGCGCGCCGGGCGAGCTCACGGAGACCGAGCGGCGCGTCGCCGAGCTCGTGGCCTCCGGGCTCTCGAACAAGGAGGTGGCGGCGCGGCTGTTCGTCAGCGTGCGCGCCGTCGAGGCCAACCTCTCGAAGGTGTACGCCAAGCTCGGCGTCCGCTCGCGCACTCAGCTCGCCGGCCGGCTGCGCGAGTAAAAGCCTGTGGGATTCCACACTATCCGGAGCATCGCCGGCTCCCGTACCGTCGCGCCGTGGATACGCCGACGCGCTACACGGTCGAGCTCCGTCTGCCGCAGGCCGGCTGGGCGGATGTTCAGGAGGCCACCGCTCGCGCCCGGGCCGCGACCGAGGGCGGGCCCGTGCGGTTCCTGCGCTCGATCTTCGTGCCCGAGGACGACGCCTGCTTCTTCCTCTATGAGGGACCGTCGGCACAGTCGGTGAGGGCTGCGGCGGTGCGGGCGAAGCTCGGCGTGCAGCGCGTCGAGGCCGCTCTGCGCCTGGATGAAAAGGAGACGTCGTGACACGGAAGGCACTGGCGCTGGGCGCCGTCGTAGCCCTACTCGCATGCGGATCGGCTCAGGCGAGCGACAACTTCCGCGTCATCGCGGGCGGTGACCAGAACTGGGGGCCGACGAGCGGCGCGCTCGACCAGACGGCGTCCACGGCGCTCGACAGGACCGGCACGATGAGCGACAACGGCAACGCCGTCGGCAGCGTCGACTACCACCTCCAGGCGGGCCCGGGCATCGCGCGCGCCTCGCTGGACGGCCACGTCACGGTCCCCTCAGGCCTCGCCTATCCGTTCAACCCCTCGGTCCAGGCGATCGCGAACACCGAGCTGACCATCAACGGCCCGACCCCCGAGGTCAACACATCACTCAACCTCCACGTCGACGGCGTCATCGAGTCGACGGTGTGCCCCGGCCCGCCCTGCGGCGCGCTGAGCGTCTTCATCAACGCCCCCACGGGCACGACGGCCGGGCGCACGGCGGAATTTAACGCGCTCGGGGAGACGCGGGTGAACGACCTGGGCCTCGCGTTCACCCCGGTCCCGGGCGGCTATCGCGTCCACGGCGACGTGACATCGCCCGTGTTCGGCTTGACCACCGGCACGCCGCACGCGCTCGGGATCGTGCTCAACATCGGCGGCCGCTTCGGAGGTAACCCGGGGGGCGAATCCTTCCGCGGCAGCGCCGACGATCCCGATCAGCGCTGGCAGGTGAGCTTCGCGCCGAGCGGGCCGGTGCTCAACGTGCCGGCCGGCTACACGGTTTCGGGCAACGCGGTGATCAACAATCGCTGGGACGACCCGTTCTCGAACGACACGGTGGTCACCAACTGCAATGTCGGCGTCGCTCGCGCAGCTCACGACGATCCCCGGCAGCCTCGTGATGCGCTGCGCCGGGGGGACGTTCCCGAACCTCACGCACATCGGCGGCGACATCGTGGTCGACGGCAACCACGCGCCGCATCTCGCGTTCCCGGGCCCGGTGCTCGTGGACGGCAGCGTGCGCGTTGTCGGCAACGACGGCGGTGGTGACCTCGACATCAGCGACGGGTCGGTCGGCGAGGCGATCGATGTGAGCGGGAACAGCGGCGACCTGACGATCGTCAGCGACGGGTCGGTCGGCGGCGCGATCGACGTGAGCGGCACCGGCGGCGACCTGACGATCGTCAGCGACGGGTCGGTCGGCGGCGCGATCGACGTGAGCAGCACCGGCGGGGATCTGAGCATCAGTGACGACGGCTCGGTCGGCGGGGCGCTCGACATCAGCGGCACCGGCGGCGACGTGGACATCAGTGATGCCGGCTCGGTCGGTGGCGACCTCGACATCAGCGACAACCCCGGCGCGGACGCCATCAATGTCGGCGACGGCCAGATCGGCGGCGACCTCACGATCACCGACAACGGCACCGCCGTGGTCAACGCCAACGACTCGCTCACGGTCAGCGGCGACGCGGATGTCGAGACCGATGGCGGCGGGATGCTCGATGTCTCCGGCGTCGACGCCGGTGGCGACGAGACGGTCGTCGCCGACGGCGCGAGCGGAGTGACGGCCGACACGGCTGGCGGGACAACCGACGTCTCGATCCTGGGTGGCACCGCGGCGATGCACGTCGTGCTGCCCGACGGGGCGTTCGACCAGCCGGTGGCGTTCACGGTCACGCGTCGCGGGGACGATCCGGCCGAAGGGAACGTCGACCCGGTCGCCGGCTACGGGTTCTCGTTCGCTGTCCCGACGCTGAACGCCAACGCTCAGCTCGCCTTCACGGTTGACCTCGCCGCGCTCGACGCTAACACGCGCGCGGCGCTGCTTGCGGGCATCACGTCCGGCGATGCGACGATCGTGACCAAGCCGGACGCTCCCGGCTCTGCGTACAGCACGTTCCCCCGCTGCTCCGGCGCGCAGACGCCGGCGGCGAACGGGTGCGTCGCGGTCTCGCTGCTGGCCGCCGACGGCAGCGTCGTGCCGCCCGGGACCGAGCCCGCGCTCGCCCGCTTCGACGGGATCGCCGGTCACTTCTCGACCTACGCCGTCGCGCTGCTCCACGCTTCGACGAGCGGGGGCGGGTCGACCACCGCGCGCCCGACCCGCGCGCAGATCCGGGCGCTGTTGCGCAAGCAGATCGCGCCGCACGGCAAGACAGCGCGGATCGGCCGGCTGCTCAAGCACCGCTACCGGCTGTCGTTCCGCGCGCTCGTCGCCGGCACCGCGAAGGTCCAGTGGCTCCGGGTGCGCAAGGGCCATAAGCCTCTCCTGATCGCCACCGGCCGGCACACGTTCGGCGCCGCCGGCGCAACGACCATCGGCATGAAGCTCACGGCAGCCGGCCGCCGCCAGCTCCGGCACACCAAGCGCCTCAAGCTCACGGCCAAGGGCACGTTCACGCCGGCACCCGACCCGCCCGTGACGGCGACGCGGCGCTTCACCCTCAGGTGACGCGTGACGTGCGTACCCTTCCGTCGCACGCGATGAGCGCGCGCGAGGTCGCACAGCACGTCGACGTCGCCCTTCGTGACGGCTCGACCGTCCGCATCCGCCCGGTCCGCGCCGAGGACCTCGACGGCCTGCGCGAGCTACTCGGCGCGATGTCGGACGACTCGCGCTGGCTGCGCTTCCTGTCCGGCGGCGTGAACCTCGAGCGTGCGGCGCGATCGGCCGCCGAGCCGCGCGACGGCTTCGGGCTCGTCGTCACGGCGGGCGCGCCGGAGCAGATCGTGGCCCATGCCGAGTATGCGCGCGAGGCGGGCGACCGCGCGGAGGTCGCGTTCGAGGTCGCGGACGCCTGGCACGGCCGCGGCATCGCCACGATCCTGCTGGCCCACCTTGCCGGCGCTGCCGAGCGCCAGGGCGTCGCCACGTTCGTCGCCTACGTGCACCCGAGCAACCACCGGATGGTCGGGGTGTTCCGCGAGTCCGGGTTCCCGGTCGAGGTGAGAGCCGAGGCCGGCGAGCTGTTCGTGGAGCTGCCGGCGGCCCTCGGCGCGGCGGCGCGCGCTCGGTTCGAGGACCGCAGCCGCATCGCCGCGGTCGCCGCCGTCGGCCACGTCCTGCGGCCGGCGTCTGTCGCCCTCATCGGCGACGTGAACCACGCAGCGGCCCGGACGGTGCTCCAGAACGTCGAGTCCGCCGGCTACACAGGCGTCCTTCACGCCATCGCCCGTGACGGGGGGCACGTGGCGATCCCGGAGGCGGTGGAGCTCGCGATCGTCGCGGTACCCACCGCCGAAGTGCTCGACGTCGCGCGCGAGTGCGCCGCCGCCGGGGTCCGCGCGATCGCCGTGCTGGCCGACGGCTTCGCCGATGCCGGCGCGGCCGGTCGCGCCCGCCTGGCCGAGCTCCTGGCGATCTGCCGCAGCGGCGGAATGCGGATGGTCGGCCCGAACTGCCTCGGCGTCGTCAACACCGACCGTGAGGTGCGGCTCGCCGCCGCCGCCACGACGATCCTGCCCGGGCCGGGCCGGATGGCGCTCGCATCGCAGAGCAGCGCGATCGGCATCGCCGCGATCGCCGAGGCGGGCCGCCGTGGGCTGGGGCTGTCGACGTTCGTGGCCACCGGCGACAAGGCCGACCTTTCCGGCAACGACTTCCTGCAGTTCTGGCAGGACGACCCGGCGACGGACGTGATCCTGCTCTACCTCGAATCGTTCGGCAATCCCCGGCGCTTCGCCCGCATCGCACGCCAGACGGGAGCGGTGAAGCCAATCGTGACGGTGAAGACCGGCCGCGCGGCGGTCCCGCCGGGCCCCGAGGCAACGGCGATGCGCCGGTTGCTCTCGGCGTCGGACGTGACCGTCGACGCCCTGTTCGCGCACGCCGGCGTGATCCGCACGGAAACGATCGCCGAGCAGCTCGACGTCGCCGCTCTGCTGGCGTCGCAGCCGCTGCCGGCCGGAGACCGGGTCGCGGTCCTCACCAACGGGCGTGGGCCGGCGCTCGCATGCAGCGAGGCGTGTGTCGCCGGCGGGCTGCGGGTCGAGCCGCCGCCGGCCGCGCTCGCCCGCGCGTTCTCGGAGCGGCTCCCCCGCGCCGCCGAGCCGGACAACCCGTTCGATCTGCGCGCGCACGCGACGGCCGACGACTACGCCACGGCGATCGAGATCCTCGCGGCCCACGAGGCCGTGGACGCGATCGCCGCGATCTTCGTGCCGCCGCTCGGGACCACGGCGCAGGACGTCGCGGAGGCGCTGCGCGCGTCGGCGGCGGCGGTTGAGGTCCCGGTCGTGGGCATCTTCCCGGCGCAGGGGGAAGCCGAGCTCCGGGCCCTCGCCGGGGAGCACGAGGTCCCGCTGTACGGTGCCGCGGTCGTGGCCGCACGGGCACTGGCGCGGATGGCGGCGTACGCCCGCTGGCGCCGCGGGCCGACCTACTCGCCTGCGATCCCTGACGGCGTCGACGCGGACGCGGCGGCAGCGATCATCGCGCGGGCGCTCACGCGCGGCGACGGATGGCTGCACGCGGACGAGGTCGAGGACCTGCTGCGCGCCTATGGCGTGCCGCTCGCCGCGACCGCCGAGGGGCCCGGAGTGGAGATGGTGGCGGGCGTCCTCAGCGACCCCGACTTCGGCCCGGTCGTCGCCTGCGGCGCCGCCGGACGCGCCATCGAGCTCCTGGGCGACGCGACGGTGCGCCTCGCGCCCGTGGACTCCGCGGAGGCCACCGCGATGCTCCGTGGGTTGCGCGCGTTCCCGCTGCTCGACGGATACCGTGGCGCACCTTCGATGGACTTCGCCGCGCTCGCCGACGTACTCGTCCGCCTCTCGGCGCTCGCCGCCGCGCACGCCGAGGTGGATGAGCTCGACTGCGAGCCCGTGCACGTCACCCCGGCCGGGGTCACCGTCACCGCCGCGCGCGTGCACGTTCGCTCCGCGTCCGCCGCGCGGCCGTTCCCCGCGCTGGATCGATGAGCCGCGGCATCTACGTCCTCGGCGGCGAGCCCGCCACCGGCAAGTCGGCGATCGCGCTCGGCGTGCAGCGGCTGCTGGCCGGCCAGGTCAGCCGGCTCGGCGTCTTCCGGCCCGTCGTCGACGGGACCGGCGAGGCCGACACCCTCCTGCACGTCCTCCAGGCCGACGGTGCGGTCGCGGCGCCGGGCATCGGCTACGACGACGTGCGCAGCGACGAGCGCCGGGCGCTCGGCGAGATCGTCGCGCGCTACCGGGCGCTGGCGGCCTCGTGTGACGCGGTGCTCGCGGTCGGCACCGATTTCGCCGGAGTGGGCACGGCCGGCGAGCTGGCCTTCAACGCGCGCGTCGCGCTCAATCTCGGCCTGCCCGTGCTGTGCGTGGTCTCGGGCCACGCCCGCTCGGCCGAGGAGATCCAGTCGGCCGTGTCGGTGGCGCTGACGATGATGCGCCGGATCGGCGCGCAGGTCGTGGCCGTGGTCGCCAACCGCGTCCGCGCGGCCGACGTCGACACGGTCGCGGACGCGCTGAGCGCCGACGTGCCGGTCTACGTCGTGCCCGAGGACGAGCTGCTGATGGCGCCGACGATGGCCGAGGTGCTCGCCGCATGCGACGGCGAGCTGATCGGCGGCAACCCCGAAGCGCTCGGGCGCGAGGCGCTCAGCATCGTCGTCGCGGCGATGACAGTGCCCAACCTGCTCGAGCGGCTGGCCGACGGCGCGCTGCTGATCACGCCCGGCGACCGCGCCGACGTGGTGCTCACTTCGCTGTTCGCCCACGCCTCGCGGACCATGCCCTCGATCGCGGGCCTCGTGCTCACCGGCGGCCTGCGGCCGCCCGAGGCGCTGCTGCAGCCGGTCGACGTGCCGAACGCCCCCGCGATCGTCGCCACGGCGCACGACACCTACGAAACGACAACGCTCGCGGGCTCGGTCGAGGGGCGGATCAGCGCGGACACGCCGCGCAAGATCACCACGGCGCTCGCCCTCTTCGAGCACCACGTGGACCAGGAGACGCTGCTGCAGCGGCTCGCCGTGACCCGCTCGGCCGCGGTCACGCCGCTGATGTTCGAGCAGACGCTGATCGAGCGCGCGCGCGCCGACCGTCGGCGCATCGTCTTGCCGGAGGGCACCGACGAGCGGATCCTGCGCGCGGCGGAGATCCTGCTGCGGCGCCGCGTCGCCGACCTCACGCTGCTCGGCGACGAGCTCGAGGTGCGCAACGCGGCGGCGCAGCTCGGCGTCGACATCTCCGCCGCGCAGCTGCTCTCGCCTGCGGACGAGGAGTTGCGCGAGCGCTTCGCCCGCGAGTACGCGCAGCGCCGCGCCCACAAGGGCGTCACCGTCGACGCGGCGCGGGACGTGATCGGCGACGTCTCCTACTTCGGCACGATGATGGTGGCCCTCGGGCTGGCGGACGGCATGGTCTCCGGCGCCACGCACACGACCGCGGAGACGATCCGCCCCAGCTTCGAGCTGATCAAGACCGAGCCGGGCGTCTCGATCGTCTCGAGCGTGTTCCTGATGTGCCTCGCGGACCGCGTGCTCGTCTACGGGGACTGCGCGGTCAACCCGAACCCGAGCGCCGAACAGCTCGCCGACATCGCGATCTCGTCGGCGGTGACGGCGGCGCGCTTCGGCGTCGAGCCGCACGTGGCGATGCTGTCGTACTCGACCGGCGAGTCCGGTATCGGTGCCGACGTCCAACGGGTCCGGGAAGCCACCGAGCTCGTGCGCAGCCGCAACCCGGAGCTCTCGGTCGAAGGCCCGATCCAGTACGACGCGGCCGTCGACGCGAGCGTGGCCCGGGCCAAGCTCCCGAGCAGCACCGTGGCGGGGCGCGCCACCGTCTTCATCTTCCCCGACCTCAACACGGGCAACAACACCTACAAGGCCGTGCAGCGCAGCGCCGGGGCCGTCGCGATCGGGCCGGTGCTGCAGGGGCTGAGCAAGCCGGTCAACGACCTCTCGCGCGGCGCCACCGTGGCCGACATCGTGAACACGGTGGCCATCACGGCGATCCAGGCGCAGGGCGCGTGAGCGTCCTGGTCCTCAACTGCGGGTCGTCGTCGCTCAAGTACGCGCTCGTCGATGTGGAGGCGGAGGCGGCTCTTGCCTCCGACGTCGTCGAACGGATCGGGGAGCCCGGGGGCGTCGATGACCACGCGGCCGCCCTCGAGGGCGTGCTCGAGCGGTTCCGTGACGCGGAGATCACCGCGGTTGCCCACCGCGTGGTGCACGGCGGCGCGCGGTTCTCCGCGCCCGTCGTCATCGATGACGACGTGCTCGCCGAGGTGCGAGCGCTGGCGCCGCTGGCCCCGCTGCACAACCCGGTCAACGTCGTGGGGATCGAGGCGGCCCAGCGGGCGCTGCCCGCGCTGCCGCACGTGGCCGTGTTCGACACCGCGTTCCACCACACGCTCCCGGCCCACGCGTACACGTACGCCGTGCCGCCCGAGTGGGCGGAGCGCCACGGCGTGCGCCGCTACGGCTTCCACGGCACGTCGGCCGCGTTCGTCTCGCGCCGCGCCGCGCGCCTGCTGCAGCGCGAGCCGGAGGCCGTGAACCTGATCGTGCTGCACCTCGGCAACGGCGCGAGCGCGACGGCCGTCGAACGCGGCCGCAGCGTCGAGACGTCGATGGGCCTGACGCCGCTCGAAGGCTTGATGATGGGCACGCGCTCCGGCGACATCGACGCGGGGGTGATCTTCCACCTGCACCGGACGGCCGGCCTCGACGTGGACGAGATCGACCGGGTGCTCAACAGTGGCAGCGGCATGAAGGCCTTGGCGGGCATGAGCGACCTCCGCGAGGTGCACGCGCGCATCGCCTCCGGCGACGCGGCGGCCGAGGCCGCGCTCGCCGTCTACTGCCACCGCATCCGCAAGTACGTGGGCGCCTACCTCGCGGTGCTCGGCCACGCGGACGCGATCGTGTTCACGGCCGGCGTCGGGGAGCACGACGCGGTCGTGCGCTCACGCGCGCTCGCGGGCCTCGAGCCGCTCGGGATCCGCGTGGACGAGGCGCGCAACCGCGCCGCGTCAACCGAGCCGCGCGCGATCTCCGCGGACGGCGCGCCGGTCGCCGTGCTCGTAGTGCCGACCGACGAGGAGCTCGAGATGGCCCAGCAGACCGCCGCCCTCGTCGGCCTTTAACGAGTCAAGCCGCCCACTGGGCGGCCTGTTCTCGTGTTATCGGCAGCGGGCTCGAGAACCTTTAGCCCGTTTCGCGTTGTTGGCGCGTTGCCGCTCAATCAGCGCAGGAGATAGAGCATCACGTTGTGCCAGCCATCCCCCGGCGACAGCTCGGGCCGGGGCCGGACGAAGGCATAGACCTCGTCGAGCAGGCGGCGCCAGACGGACGGGTACTCGGCCCACGTCGTGCTCTCGGCCACGACGGCGGTGCGGCGAGGCTCAACGGTCGCGGTGACGACCACGCGTGGCAGTCTATGGCGGCCATGGCATCGGGAGACACCGCGCGGCTCTACCACCGGCTCACGGCGTACGAGGGCGAGGGTTGGGACTGGGACGTCAAGGTCGACGACCCGCTCGTGCTCCAGGACTTCGTCGCCAACGATTTCGCGACCTGGCCGGCGGCGTGCAAGACGTACGCCGAGGGGCTGCCGGTCGTCGCGCTGCCGCGCGAGTGGGCCGAGAGCGAAGGGTTCGACCTCGCCGCGCTCGCGCGCCTGCTCTACCTCTCGGCCGGCATCGTGCGCGTGGTCGAGCGCGAGGACCGGCCGACGCTCCTGCTGCGCGCCGCCGGGTCGGCCGGCGGGCGCTTCCCGTACGAGCTGTACGTGGCGGCACGTGACGGCGTCCACTGGTACGACCCGGTCGGCCACGCGCTCGTGCAGATCGGGCCGCCCCCGGGCGGCGAGGCGACGACGCTGATCCTCACCGGCGTGCCGTGGCGGACCGGCTGGCGCTACTCCGAGCGCGGCCTGCGCCACATCTACTGGGACGCGGGGACGGTGCTCGCGCAGACGCTCGCGCTGGCGAGCGCGCCCGACCTCGCGCCGCGCCTGTTCACGCGGTTCCCCGACGGGGAGGTGAGCCGCCTCGTCGGCGCCGACGGCACGCACGAGTTCCCGCTCGCGCTCGTCGCGCTCGGGGCCGGCGCACCGGCGATCGAGCCGCGCGGCGAAGCGGTGACGGGTGCCGTCGACACGCGGCCGCCACTCGAGTTCCCGCTCGTCACGCTCGCGCAGCACGCTGGCGACCAAGACGCGCTCGGCGAGCCCTGGCCGCCACCCCCGCCGCCTCCGGCGGACGTCGACGCGGTCATCCTGCGCCGTGGATCGACGCGCCTCATGGATCCCGAGGCCTCGGTCAGCCGCGACACCTTCACCGGCTGCCTCGAGGCGGCGCTGCGCGACGCGCGCACACCTGAGTTCATCGCCGTACACGCGGTCGACGACGTGGAGCCGGGTCTGTACCGCTGGCCCGACCTCGACCGCCCGCTGCGCGCCGGGCCGCTGCGCGACGAGGTCTTCCGCCTCTGCATGGAGCAGGAGCTCGGCCATGACGCCGCGTTCGTCGTGATGGCCGCCGCCGATCTCGACGCCCTCGACGACCGCGGCTACCGCGAGGCGCAGCTCGGCGCCGGGCTCGCCAATGGGCGCCTGCACCTGGCCGCCTTCGCACGCGGCATCGGCGCCTCCGGCATGACGTTCTATGACTCCGAGATCGCGGGCTTTCTCGGCGAGCCGCTGGCCGGGCTGATCTTCACCTGCGTCGGTGTGCCCGCCTATCGCAACACGCCGGGCGGCCGACCCGGCGCGCCGGCTTCGATCGGCGATCCGCGGCGGAGGTAGGGCTGCCCGCACCTCGCGGGTGGAGGGCCGAACCGCAACACGCTGGGCACCGCGATAGTGACGGCTGCCACGCGGTGGGAGTCTTCTCCCATCGTGACCGTCACCGTCACACCCCGCCCGCCAGTCGCCTCCACCGCTCACGCGTTCTCACTCCCCACGGTGCGTGAGATTCCCCCGGTGGTCCGCCCGGGCACCTTCTCCTCCTCCTGGTGACAACCTCTCCTCCCTGACACGCCCCGCGCGGCCTGGCCGCGCGGGGCGCGCGAGGTTAGAGTCGGCAGGTGCCGACACACCACCTCCCCGACGAGCGCGCCCACTTCAGCTGGGACGTCGGTCATGAGCCCGTCCTCGAGATCGACTCCGGCGACACCGTCGTCGTCTGGACGCGCGACGTCAGCGACAACCAGATCGGGCCCGACTCGGACACGTCCGTGATCGCCGGCATCGACTGGGATCGCGTGTACCCGCTGGCCGGGCCGATCGCCGTCAGGGGCGCACAGCCGGGCGACACGCTGGCGGTCGAGATCCTCGACATCCACACGCAGGGCTGGGGGTGGGCGGCGATCTTTCCCGGTCTCGGGCTCCTGGCCGACGACTTCCCGGACGCCTACCTGCGCGTCTTCGACCTCTCGCACGGCGACGTCGTGTACATGCGCGAGGACATCGCGATCCCGCTGACCCCGTTCTTCGGGACGATGGGCGTCTGCCCGGCGGGCGCGAGCGCGGTGCCGGTGATGCCGCCCGGCACGTTCGGCGGGAACATGGACACACGCCAGCTCGTCGCGGGCGCGACGCTGTACCTGCCCGTGCAGGTCGACGACGCGCTGTTCTCGGTTGGCGATGCGCACGGCTGCCAGGGCGACGGCGAGGTCTGCGTCACCGGCCTCGAGTCGCCCATGTTCGCCTCGCTGCGGTTCACGCTCGAGAAGGGCCGCGCGATCCCCTCGCCGCAGTACCGCACGCCCGGGCCGCTGACCCCGCGCGTCGATCACGCGCCGTTCTACGGCACCACCGGCGTCGGGCCGGACCTGTTCGTCTGCGCGCAGGATGCGATCCGCGCGATGGTCGAGTACATCGCCACCACGTACGACCTCAGCCGTGAGGACGCCTACGTGCTCTGCAGCCTGTGCGTCGATCTGAAGATCTCCGAGATCGTCGACGCCGGGCAGTACATCGTCAGCGCGCTGCTCCCGGAGGCGGTCTTCCAGACCTAAGGCACGAGCACGACCTTGCCGACGTTGCGCCGCTCGGCGATCAGGCGGTGCGCGTCGGCAGCGCGGTCGAACGGGACGGCGGCGGCGACGACCGGCTCGATCGTCCCGTCGTCGATCATCGGCTGCAGCGGGACCAGCCACGGCTCGAGAGAGCGCCGGTCCTCCCACAGCCGCAGCATGTTCAGCCCGATCACGGCCTTCGAGTCGGACATCTGCGCGATCAGGTCGAACCCGCGGAACATCCGCGCCGCCTCGGGGAGCATCCGCCGCAGGTCGCGGCGCTCGCCGGTCTGCAGGCTCGACGCGCCGAAGGCGACGACGCGGCCGCCGGTCCGCAGCAGCTTGTACGAGAGCCGGACGGAGGCGCCGCCGATGGCGTCGAGCACGAGGTCGAAGCTGCCGTGCAGGCCGTGGTCCCAGCCGGGGCGGCGGTAATCGTGCGCGTGGTCGACACCGAGCTCGCGGATCGCGTCGTGCTTGTGGGCGGATGCCGTTCCGTGCACCACCGCGCCGTGGCGCTTCGCGATCTGCACGGCGGCGATCCCGACACCGCCGGCGGCGGCGTGGACGAGCACGCGCTCGCCGTCGCGCAGGCTGCCGTAGCCGAGCAGCGCCGCCCACGCGGTGGCGTAGTTGACGGGGATCGCGGCGCCCTGCTCGAACGTCAACCGGTCGGCGAGCGGGATGACGTCGCCGGCCGGGACCACGAGCTCGGACGCGTAGCCGCCGAACCTCGTGACGGCCATCACGCGATCGCCGACGGCGATCCCGTCCACGTCATCCGCCACCTCGGCGACCGTCCCCGCGGCCTCGTAGCCGACGACCATCGGCGGCTTCGGCGCATCCGGGTAGATGCCGGTGCGCGCCATCGTGTCGGCGAAGTTCACGCCCGCCGCCGCCACCGTCACGCGCACGCGCCCGGGGGCCATCGGCGGGTCCGGAACCTCGCGCATCTCCAGCACCTCGGGCCCGCCGTGGCGGGGGATCGTCACGACTCGCATCGGAATAGTCCAGCACGTGTTCGATCACGTCACCACCGCGTGTCCGACCGCAAGGCGCCGGAACGCTTCTCGTCGATATGGGGTCCCGGCCCGAGGTGCGGACGCGCCGCGTTCGTGCAGGCGCGCGCCGGGCGCGTCGATAGCGGGAGAACCGTTACCCGACGTTCGAGGAGAACCCCTTGAAAGCACGAACGCTCAGCCTCGGCCTGTGCACCGCGGCGCTGATCGCGGCGATGGCGCCCGTCGCCCGCGCCGACACCACGGCCGTCTGCAACGAGGCCGAGAACTCGCCGCGCGGCGGCTACGTCGTCACCGGCGACCTGGTGGACCCGGTCCCGCCCGCCTTCCTCCGCGGCTCGACGATGAAGGTCGGCGACGGCGCCGGCCTCGAGAACGCGGCCGAGCACTCGCCCGCGTTGCGCATCTGCGCGCCGCAGGGCGAGGACGACGGCGGTGACGACGGCGGCTCGGGCGCTAGCTAGCGCCGCCGGCGGCCGCAGACATACGATGCGGCCGACATGGAGGTCGATGCCAGCCTGCTCGAGCGGGAACGCGAGATCGCGGCGCTCGAGCGGCTGCTCGACCGGGCGCGCGAGTCGCGCGGCGCCGTCGTCCTGATCGAAGGCCCGGCGGGGATCGGCAAGAGCCGCCTGCTGGCGGCGGCGCGCGAGCGGGCCCGGGGGATGACCGTGCTCGCCGCCCGCTGCAGCGAGCTCGAGCGCGAGTTCTCGTTCGGCGCCGTGCGCCAGCTGTTCGAGCCGCTCACGCGCGACGGCGACCGGCGCGGCCGCCTGCTGGCCGGGGCGGCGGCCGCCGCCGAGGGCGTGCTCGGCGTGCCCGAGGGTGACGCCGAGGGCACGTTCGCGGTCCTGCACGGCCTGTACTGGGCGACGCTCAACCTGGCCGAGGAGCGGCCGGTGCTGATCGCGATCGACGACCTGCAGTGGAGCGACCGGCCGTCGCTTCGCTTCGTCG
Source organism: uncultured Solirubrobacteraceae bacterium (assembly GCA_963803335.1). GTDB lineage: Bacteria > Actinomycetota > Thermoleophilia > Solirubrobacterales > Solirubrobacteraceae > DASSUW01. The sequence continues at coordinate 53,645 of CAWDME010000007.1, forward strand.
CCTACCTGGCCGCCCGGCTCGAAGGGGCGTCGGTGCTCGTGGCCGCCAGCGTGCGCTCGACCGACCCTGGCACCGACCCGCAGCTGCTCGCCGAGATCGCCGGCGACCCGCTGTCCGAGGCGGTGCGGCCGGCGCCGCTCGGCAAGGCTTCGGTCGCGAACCTCGTCCACGACCGGCTCGGGGACGCCGAACCGAGCTTCATCGCCGCCTGCCTGGAGGCCACCGGCGGCAATCCGCTCCTGCTCCGCCACGTGATCACCGCGCTCGACGAGGACGGCGTCAAGCCGACGGCCGCGGGTGCCGCCGCGGTCCGCGGCATCGGATCGCGCGCGGTCGCGCGCACCGTGCTCTTGCGGCTGTCGCGCCTGCATGAGGAGGCCGCCGCGGTGGCGCGTGCCGTCGCCGTGCTCGGCGAGAGCTCCAAGCTGGCCGCCGTCGCGGCGCTCACCGGCCTCGGTGAGGACGCCGCCGCCCGCGCGGCGGGCGACCTGGCGCGCGCCGACATCCTGCGGCCCGATCCACCGCTCGGGTTCGTCCATCCGCTCGTGCGCGACGCCGTCTACCTCGACATCCCGGCCGGGGAGCGCGAGCTCCAGCATGGCCGCGCCGCCGCCGTGCTCGCGGCCGCCAACGCCGCCGACGAGGAGGTCGCCGCCCAGCTCGTGCACGCGCCGCGCCGCAGCGACCCTGCGACGGTCGAGCTCCTCCGCTCGGCCGCGCGCCAGGCGACCCGCCGCAGCGGGCCCGAGAACGCGCTGGTCTACCTGCAGCGCGCGCTGGAGGAGCCGCCGGCGCCCGAGCTGCGCCCGCAGCTGCACTTCGACGCCGGCCTCGCGGCCTCCGAGACGAACGCGCCGCTGGCGGTCGAGCACCTCGCACTCGCCCACCAGGGGCTCACCGACCCTGCCGCCAAGGCCACGGCCGCGTTCGCGCTCGCTCAGTCGCAGCTGTTCATCGGGGCGGCCAGGGAGGGCGCCGCGCTGGCGCGCCGGGCCGCCGCGGAAACGCCCAGCGAGCTCGCCGACGTGCGCCTGATGATCGAGAGCATCGAGCTGCTGTCGGTGTTCTTCGACGCTGACCCGGGCGTCCTCGATCGCCTCGCCGACGACCGCGCGGCCGGCGAGCGCGACGGCCCCGGCGCGAAGATGAAGGCGGCGGCGTCCGCGTTTGCGTGGGCGGCCGGCGGCGGACCGGCGCAGGAGGTCGAGGCGCTGACGCTGGCGGCCTGGGAGGGGGGCGACCTGCTCGCGACCGGCAACGGCCTCATGTGGTCGGCGATCTCGGTGGCGGCGATGCTGTCGGAGAGCGCGCACGCGCCGGCGATCCACGCGCAGATCCGCGAGGCGGCGTACCGGCGCGGCGGCGTGTTCGGGATCACGTCGACCGAGCTGTTCGAGGGCGCCTACATGCTGCTGGCGTCCGGCGATGTGGAGCAGGGCGCAGACGCCGTGGCGATCGCGCTCGCGACGCAGGAGCTGTGGGGGTCGGATCGCACAGCCGACTCGTGGGCGCGCGGCCTGGCCGGCCTGGGCGCGTTCCTCACCGGTGATCCCGTGGCGGCACGGACGGCCGTCGGGCCGCTGCCGCCCGCCGGCGAGGGGTCCGACGGCGCCAACCTGTGCCGACGCACGATGGCGGAGATCCTGCTCAGCGAGGCGCGCCCCGAGGAGGCGCTCGCGCTGGCCGAGCAGATGGGCGCCACCGCCCGGCACGTCCTGCATCCCGACTGGAAGCCGTGGCAGTCGCTCAAGGCCCGTGCGCTCGCTCAGCTCGACCGCGACGAGGAGGCGCTGTCGGCGATGGAGGCCGAGCTCGAGCTGGCCCGCGGCGTCGGCGGCGACCGCGTCATCGGCCGCTGCCTGCGCCAGCTCGGCCACCTCGAGGGCGATGCCGGCGAGCCGCGGCTGGAGGAGGCGATCGAGCGGCTGCGGCGCACGCCCGCGCGGCTCGAGCTCGCGCGCGCGCTCGGCGCGCTCGGCGCGCTCCAGCGTCGCCTGCGGCGGCCGACCGAGGCGCGCGAGCCCCTACGCCAGGCGCTCGAGCTGGCCGAGGCGTGCGGCTGCCGCCCGCTCGCCGACGCGGTGCGCTCGGAGCTCTACGCCACCGGCGCGCGGCCCCGCACCACCGCGCTCGGCGGCGTCGAGTCGCTCACCGCGCGCGAGCTGCGCGTGGCGACCCTGGCCCGCGACGGCCAGACCAACCGCGAGATCGCGCAGGCGCTGTTCGTGACGCCCAAGACCGTCGAGGTCCACCTGTCCAGCGCGTACCGCAAGCTCGACATCCGCTCACGGCGCGAGCTCGCGGGCGCGCTCAGCGGCGTTTAGCCCCGGCGGCCGCTCGTGCCGCGCGGCCCGCCAGCGCGCCGAGGCGCTTGGCCTCGGCGCGGCTGAGGTTGCGCGGCCGTCCGCGCGACTTGGCGACCAGCTTGCGCGCTTCGTCGCGCTCGGCCGCCGTCAGCTCGCTCCAGCCGGCCTGCAGCATCAGGAACACGATCGTGGCGCGGCGCCGCAGCTCCGTCCACGGGATCTCGCGGGTGGTCTGCGGCAGGCGTCGGCGTGGCTGGGCCATCGCCCTCGAGGCTACCCGTCCAGGTGCGGTCCCAGCAGCGCGAGGTCGGCCGGCGACAGCCGGTCGCGCGCCGTCTTGGCCTGGTGCCAGTAGGGGTAGATGAGCGGCGGCCGGCTGACCTCTTCGAGCCGGTCGCGCTCCCCGTCCGACAGCTTCAGGTCGGCGGCCGCGAGGTTGTCGGCGAGCTGCTCGTCGGTCTTCGCGCCGACGATCAGGGACACGACGCCGGGCCGCTGGAGCAGCCACGCGAGCGCCACCTGAGCCGCCGACACGCCGTGGCCCTCGCCGATCTCCACCAGCACCTCGATGATGTCGTAGAGGCGCTCCTGGTCGAGGATCGGCGGCTCGCCCCAGTCGGTCAGCGCGCGCGAGCCGGCGGGCCACTCGACGCCGCGGCGGTACTTGCCCGACAGCAGGCCGCCGGCCAGCGGGCTCCAGACGAGGATGCCGACGCCCTGGTCGATCGCGATCGGCACGTGCTCGTACTCGGCCTCGCGCGCCTCCAGCGTGTAGTGGATCTGCTGCGTGACGAAGCGCTGGTAGCCGTGGCGGTCGGCGACGCCGAGCGCCTTCATCAGCTGCCAGCCGGTGTAGTTGGAGACGCCGATGTAGCGCACCTTCCCGGAGCGCTGGAGCGTGTCGAGCGCCTCCATCGTCTCCTCGAGCGGCGTCTGGCCGTCCCACTCGTGCACCTGGTAGAGGTCGATGTGGTCGACCTGCATGCGCCGCAGGCTCCGCTCGCACTCGGCGATCAGGTGATGGCGCGAGAGGCCGGCGTCGTTCGGCCCGTCGCCCATCGGCATGCGCGCCTTGGTGGCGAGCAGCACGCGGTCGCGGCGGCCTTTGATCGCCTCGCCGAGGATCTCCTCGCACAGCCCGCTCGAGTAGACGTCGGCGGTGTCGATGAAGTTGATGCCGTGGTCGAGGCAGAGGTCGATCTGGCGGGTGGCGCCGGCGACGTCGGTCGAGCCGACGGCCGCGAAGTTGCCGGCGCCGCCGAAGGTCATGGTGCCGAGCGTGAGGGCCGAGACCCTCAGCCCGGAGTGGCCGAGCTGGCGGTAATCCATGCCCGGCAGTGTGAATCAGGAGCGCGTCACGTGACGTCGCGACGGCGCAGCAGCGTCGCGGCGACCGCGGCGAACAGCCCGCTGAGCACGACCAGGGCGGCGAGCGCCTGCCCGGCGCCGACGAACGGGCCGCTGAACGAGCCCGGCCCGCTGTCGCCGATCGCCTCGGCCGACGCGCCCAGCGCCTTCACCAACGAGTAGCCGTTGGCGCGCAGGAAGACGTCGGTGAGCGGCTCGAGCGCGCTCACGCTGTCGGCGAACGCGCTCAGCAGGCCCTCGATCACGAGCGCGTAGAGGATGCCGACGCCGATCGCCAGCGAAGTGCCACGCGTGAGCACGCCGAGCAGCGCGCCGAGCGCCGCCCACGTCGCGAGGATCAACCAGCCGGCGCCCAGCGCTCGGACGAGCAGCCAGGCGGACGGCCACTGCACCGGCGCGTCCTCGAGCTGCGCGATCACGACGCTCGCCACCGCTCCCGCCGCGAACAGCACGACGACGAACGGGACCAACGCGATGCCGAGCGCGGCGAGCTTGGCGCCGAACACGCGCACCCGGCCCGGCCGCTGCGTGAACAGCGTCTTCAGCGTGTCCCAGCCGTAGTCGCTGCCGAACGCGAAGACGCCGAGCATCAGCGCGAACACGCCGCCGAAGAACGGGAAGCCCTCGAGCAGCGTGCTCGGCAGCGACTGCGGGAGGAGCGCCTGCAGGCCGCCAGTGGCGTCCTCAGGGTCGAGCGCGTACGGGATCACGTAGGCGAAGAAGACGCCCAGGAACGTCCAGATCCCGAGCAGGATCCAGGTCGCGGGGCGCTTGCGAATGACGAGCAGCTCGGCGGCGATCATCGGTCGTCTCCGGTCAGTTCGAGGAACACGTCTTCGAGCGAGGCCTGGCGGCGGCTCAGCTCGGACACGGCGATGCCGGCTTCTACGAGCATCCGGTTGACCTGTGCGGCCCGCGCGTCGACGTCGCCGTCGACCAGCTCGACACCGTCGAGCCCGCCGAGCACGCGTGCCGCCACGTCGAGCGGTTCGGCGCGTACGCGCAGGCCGGCTTGGCCGCGCAGCTCGTCGACCGTCCCTTCCGCTACCAGCTCGCCGGCGCGGATCACGCCGACGCGGTCGCTCACCTGCTCGATCTCGCCCATCAGGTGGCTTGACAGCAGCACGGTGCGCCCGCCGGCGGCGAGCGAGCGGATGAAGTCGCGCATCTCGGCCATGCCGGCCGGGTCAAGCCCGTTCGTCGGCTCGTCGAGGATCAGCAGCTCCGGGTCCTTGAGCAGCGCGGCGGCGACGCCGAGCCGCTGCTTCATGCCCATCGAGTATGTGACGACCCGGTCGCCCGCCCGCGCGCTGAGGCCGGCCTCGGCGAGCACGGCGGCGATCCGGCCGTCGGGCACACCCGCGTGGCCCGCGAGCACGCGCAGGTTGTCGTGGCCGGAGAGGAACGGGTAGAAGCCGGGCGCCTCGACCATCGCGCCCACGCGCACCAGGCCGGTCGGGGAGCCGGGCGGGTCGCCCAGCACGGTCGCGCGGCCGGCGCTCGGGCGCACGAGCCCGAGCAGCATCCGCAGCGTGGTCGTCTTGCCGGCGCCGTTCGGCCCGAGGAAGCCGTAGACCTCGCCGCGCCGGACGCGCAGATCGAGCCCGTCGACGGCGACGATCGGCCCGTAGCGCTTGGTCAGCGCGGTGGTTTCGATCACAAACTCCATGCCGCCAGGATCGGCCGCGAGCGGCGGATCGTCGTCCGGCGAAGGAACGATCCGGGGTAGCCCTCAGGAGGACGACGCGGCGCCTGCGCGGGGCTACCTTGACCTCATGCTCGACCGCCCGCAGACCTTCGACGCGTTGCTCGCCGCCGTGCTCGCGGCCGCGCTCGAGCTGGAGGTCCTCCTCAGCCGTCACCTCGACGCCAACTTGGTCACCGTCGTCGGCGCACTCGCCGTGACGGTCCCGCTCGCCTGGCGCCGCCGCGCCCCGCTAGCCGTGGCCGCGATCTTCGCGGGCGCCACGGTGCTGCAGGGCGCCCTCGGTGGCGGCATCTACGTCGAAGCGCCGCCGCCGTTCGCAGCGCTGATCGCCGGCGGCGTCGCCTTCTACTCGCTCGGCGCGTACGCCGCCGAGCGCCCGGCGCTGATCGGCCTCGCGCTCGGCATCGCCGCACTGTGGACGACCGTGTTGGTCGCCCACCACGCCGACCTCGCGGGCTTCCTCTTCTCCGGCGGGCTGGTCGCCGTGTCGCCGTGGCTGGGCGGTCGCGTCGTCCGGTCGCGCACGCTGCGGGCGGCGGCGCTCGAGCGCGCCGCGGCCAGCGAGGAGCGCCAGCGGATCGCGCGCGAGCTGCACGACGTCGTCGCCCACGGCGTCGTCCTGATGGTGCTCCAGGCGCAAGGCGCGCGGCGCATCCTCGACCAGGACCCCGAGCGCGTGCGCGAGGCGCTCGAGGCGATCGAGGAGACCGGCAAGACCGCTGTGGCGGAGATCCGGCGGTCACTGGGGATCCTGCGCGAGGACGGCGAGCGCGCGGCGCTGGCGCCGCAGCCGACGCTCGAGGACCTCGACACGCTCGTTGACGAGATGCGCCGCGCCGGGCTGCAGGTCGAGCTGAGCGTGCGCGGCGCTGAACGGGCCGTCGACGACGCAATCGGCCGGTCGGCGTACCGGATCGTCCAGGAGGCGCTCACCAACACGATCAAGCACGCCGGGCTCGTGCCCGCTCGCGTCACCGTCGCCTATCGGCCAGACGACCTCGTGCTCGAGATCGCCGACGATGGGCCCGGCCACGCCGGCGATGCCGAGACCGGCCAGGGCCTCGCGGGCATGCGCGAGCGCGTCCGGCTCCTCAGCGGCGAGCTCGAGGCGCACACCGCCAACGGCCGCGGGTTCGTCGTGCGGGCCCGCATCCCGACATGAGCATCCGCGTCCTGCTCGTCGACGACCACGCGCTCGCCCGCAACGGGCTGCGGATGGTGCTCGACGCGGAGCCCGACATCGAGGTCGTGGGCGAGGCCGCGAACGGGCGCCAGGCGATCCACAGCGTCGCGAGGCTGCAGCCGGACGTCGTGCTGATGGATGTCCGGATGCCCGAGCTCGACGGCATCTCCGCGACGCGCGAGATCGCCGGCGGCGACGCGCGCGTGCTGATCCTCACCACGTTCGACCTCGACGAGTACGTCTACGACGCGCTGGGCGCCGGGGCGAGCGGGTTCCTGCTCAAGGACGTCGGCCCGGAACAGCTCAGCGAGGGCATCCGCGTGGTGGCGAGCGGCGACGCCCTGCTCGCGCCGACGGTGACGCGGCGGCTGATCGACGAGCTGGTCTCGGCGCGCCGTACCGCCGCCACCGCCCCGCCGGAGCTCGAGGAGCTGACCCCGCGCGAGCGCGAGGTGCTGCAACTCGTGGCGCAGGGGCTGTCCAACCACGAGATCGCCGAGCTGCTGGTCGTCGAGGAGACGACCGTCAAGACGCACGTGTCGCGGCTCCTGGCGAAGCTCGGCCTACGCGACCGCGTGCAGGCCGTGATCTTCGCCTACGAGGCTGGACTCGTCGGTGGCTAGGCGCGCGGGAAGGTGCGGTCCGGCGGCACCGCGCGCGTCCACGCCGAGCGCTTCTCCGGTGACGGCTTCGGCGCCGGCGGCGGAGTGCTGCCGCGCGGGTAGACGCGATGGTCCGGCGGCGTCGGGCGCTTCTCGGGCTTCGGCATCGCCGCCGATCCAACCGGACGTCGCGGGGCCGGGCAATGGCCCCGCGGTCCAGGATCGGCTGCCCGTCAGTCGACCTCGATCGTGCCCTGCATGCCGGGGTGGATCGTGCAGACGTAGCTGATCTTGCCGTGGCCGGCGGCCACGAACGAGAACGTCTTGCCCGGAGCGAGCGTGCCGGAGTCGAAGTCGGCGCCGTCGGTTGCCGTGACGGTGTGCGCGACGCCGCCGTCGTTGGTGAACGCGACGGTGTCGCCGGACTTCACCTTGATGGCGCCCGGCTTGAAGGTGTTGTCCTGCACGGACACCTTCGTCGTGCCGTCGGCGGCCGGTGCCTGCGCCGCGGCTGGAGTGGAGTCGCCGCCGCCGCCCCCGCAGGCGGCCAGGCCGATGCCCAGCGCCGCGATGACGACAGCGATCGTGAGGATGCGCTTGACCATGTCTCATAAGACGCTGTGGGCGCGTCCGGTATTCCTTGCGGCATGCCTGTACCCCAAGCTCCGATCGAAGACGGAACCCCGACCGGCGCCGGCTGGTTCGTCATCAACCTCGATGGCGTCGCCGCCGGGCGCAGCGAGCGGCACGGTCACTGGACCGAGTTCGAGCCGCGCGACGCGAAGTTCGAGGACTACGGGATCAACGTGCACGTCGTGCAGCCCGGCCAGCCGAACGCGATGTACCACGGCGAGGACGCGCAGGAGGACTTCCTCGTCCTGCACGGCGAGTGCGTCGTGGTGATCGAGGACGAGGAGCGTCACCTGCGCGCGTGGGATCTCGTGCACTGCCCGCGCGGGACGCGCCACGTGTTCGTCGGCGCCGGCGACGGGCCGTGCGCGATTCTCATGGTCGGCGCCCGCCGCGAGGGCACGAGCGAGTACCCGCCTTCCGAGGTCGCCGCCCGCTACGGCGCCGCGGCGGAGGATCCGGAGAACCCGTACCCGGGCTTCAGCGTCGAGCCGGCGCGCTTCAGCTGGCCGCTGGAACGCTGACGCCGAGCTCGTCGCTGAGCGCGCACAACGTCGCCCACAGCGCCGGCTCGATCGGGATCCCGGACCGCTCGCGCTCGGCGCGCGCGCGGTCCTCGGGATCGCCGGCCACGAGCACTTCGTCAAAGCCGCGCGCCGGCGGGATCGCCCGCAGCTCGGCGAGCAGGCCGCCGAGCACGCTGGCGAACGCGTCGCGGCCGACCGTGCGGTCGGGGTCGAGCGCGAGATGGAAGTGGCCGCTGTTCTGGCGCTCCTCGCCGCCGCTGTAGAGGTTGCCGACGCCGTGGCGCACGCCGGCCCCGGCGAGCACGCCGCACAGCACCTCGACCATCAGCGCCAGGCCGTAGCCCTTGTAGCCCCCGAGCGGGACGCCGAACACTGCCGCGTCGGGGTCGGTCGTCGTCTCTCCCTGCGCATCGACGCCCCAGCCCTCGGGGATCGGGCGGCCCTCGTTGCGGGCGTTGAAGACCTTGTTCATCGCGACCTGGCTGGTCGCCATGTCGAGGTTGAAGATGCCGTCGGGCGTCGGCGCGGCGAAGGCGATCGGGTTCGTGCCCAGCGCGGCGTCCGCACCGCCGTACGGGATCACCAGCGGCTCGGTGTTGGTCATCGACATGCCCACCAGGCCGGCCTCGGCGGTGCGCATCGCGTAGAAGGCCGCCGCGCCGTAGTGGCCGCTGCGGCGCACGGCAACGATTCCGACGCCGTGCTCGCGCGCGAGCTCGATCGAGAGGTCGGTGGCCAGCAGCGCCGCCACCTGCCCGGGGCCGCTGTCGCCGTCGACGACGGCGATCGCCCCCTCGCGCCGCACCACCGACGGCCGCGGGCGCGGGTTCAGGACCCCGGTGCGCAGGCGCTCGGCGTACACCGGCACGCGCGCGATGCCGTGCGAGTCGACCCCGCGCAGGCTCGTCCACACGAGCGTCGCGGCCACCGCGGCCGCCTTCTCGGCCTCGAGCCCGGCACCCGCGAGCAGCGCGTGCGTCCAGCGTTCGAGCGCGGCTGCCGGGACCCTCTCAGCCGTCGCTCGACGCCTTCCAGAGGTTGATGCCGGCTTCGACCGCGTGGCGGTCGATCGTCGCCAGCTCGTCGTCTGAGAAGTCGAGGTTGTCGAGCGCGCCGAGGCTGTCCTCGAGCTGGGAGACGCTGCTCGCGCCAATCAGCGACGACGTCACGCGCGGGTCGCGCAACGTCCAGGCGATCGCCATCTGCGCCAGCGTCTGGCCGCGCTCGGACGCCATGTCGTTGAGCGCCCGCACGTGCGCGAGCGTGTCCTCGTCGAGCATGTCCTCGGTCAGGAAGCGGCCTTGTGCGGCGCGTGAGCCCTCCGGAATACCGTCGAGGTACTTGTCGGTGAGCATCCCCTGGGCGAGCGGCGAGAAGACGATGCAGCCGACGCCCTCCTGCCCGAGCACGTCGAGCAGGTCCTCCTCGATCCAGCGGTTGAGCAGCGAGTAGGACGGCTGGTGGATGAGCACCGGCGTCCCGAGATCGTCGAGGATCCGGACGGCCTCCTCGGTGCGCGGGCCCGAGTACGAGGAGATGCCGGCGTACAGCGCCTTGCCCTGCTGCACCGCCGTGTGGACGGCGCCGAGCGTCTCCTCGAGCGGCGTATCGGGGTCGAAGCGGTGCGAATAGAAGATGTCGACGTAGTCCAGGCCCATCCGCTGCAGGCTCTGGTCGAGGCTCGCGAGCAGGTACTTGCGCGAGCCCCACTCGCCGTAGGGGCCGGGCCACATGTCGTAGCCGGCCTTGGTGGAGATGATCAGCTCGTCGCGGTAGGGCGCGAGGTCCTGCCGCATGATCTGGCCGAAGTTGCGCTCGGCCGACCCGTACGGCGGGCCGTAGTTGTTGGCAAGGTCGAAGTGCGTGACGCCCAGGTCGAACGCCCGGCGCAGGATCGCCCGCTGGCTGTCGAGCGGCCGGTCGTCGCCGAAGTTGTGCCACAGCCCGAGCGAGATCGGCGGCAGGTGCAGGCCGCTGCGCCCGCAGCGGCGGTAGGGCATCGTGTCGTAGCGGTTCTCAGCGGCGACGTAGGTCATCGCAAGACGTACCTCAGGAGATCGACGACCTGCTCGGGCTCGCGGGCGACCGCCAGCGCGGCACGGTCGACCTCCTTGAGCGCATGGTCGTGCTGTTCGGGATGGAGCGTCACGAGCGGCTTGCCGAGCGCCGCCGCCATGCCGGCGTCAAACGCCGCGTTCCACTGCCGGTACTGCTCGCCGAAGCGCACCACGACCACGTCGGCCTGCTCGAGCAGCGTCCGCGTGCGGATCGCATTCACGCCCGCGCCCAGGTGGTCCTTCCAGAACGGCTTCTCCTCGGCGCCGAAGATCGCCACGCCGGCGTCGTCGCTGGCGGCGTGGTCGGTCACCGGCCCCGTGAACTCGACGTCGAGGCCGGCCTGCTCGCTGCCGTGCTCGATCTGGTCACGCCAATCGGTGTGGATCTCGCCGGAGAGGTACACCTGCCAGGTCATGGACGGGGCATGCTATCCGCGTGAGCGAGCGCTACGAGATCCCGCCCGAGCGGCTGGGCCGCTGGCTGCAACGCTGGGCTGAGGAGCACGCGCCGGTCGAGCGCACCGAGCTGCGCCGCGAGCGCGTCACGTTCGTCGGCGCCGACGGCGCGCTCGACTGCGACCCGCCGTTCCCGCCGCTGGCGGCGGTCGGTGAGCGCACGGGGTTCGATCCCGGGGCGCTGCTCGACCACGTCGCGCGCGACCGGGTGGTCGGTGTGTTGCTGGTGCGGCTCGGCGGCCACGCGGCCGGGGTGTTCGCCGGCCGTCGGCTCGTCGCCTCCAAGGTCGGCACGCGCCAGGTGCACGGCCGTCACCGCGCCGGCGGCTCGAGCCAGAAACGCTTCGCGCGCCGCCGCGAAGGGCAGGCGCGGGTGGCGCTCGGGGCGGCCGCCGACGTTGCGGCGCGCGTGCTGCTCGAGCACCGCCGCGACCTGGAGGCGATCGTGCTCGGCGGCGACCGGCGAGCGCTCGCCGAGGTGCTCGAGGATCCGCGGCTGCGGCCGCTCGTGCCGCTCGTCGCCGACCGCGTGCTCGACGTGCCCGACCCTCGGCTTGCCGTTCTCGAGAGCACGCCGGACCGCTTCCGCGCGACGATCCTGGAGCCGCGCCCGTAGATTGCCCGCCGATGAACCCGCTCGCCGGCCACACCAACTCGTTCCACTCCTACAGCGCCGACGAGGCGCTCGCGGGCATCGCCGAGGCCGGCTACCGGTACGTCGAGCTGTCCGCCGTGCCGGGCTGGACCGAGCACGTGGACGTGCACGGCGATCCCGGGGAGACGCGGAGGCAGCTCGAGCAGTACGGGTTGCAGGCGGTGTCGATCAGCGGCCACTCCGACCTGACGACGCGCGAGGGGCTCGAGCACGGTCTCGCCGTGGTGCGCTGGGCCGAGCGATTCGGCGTGCCGATCGTCAACACCGCGATCGGCGGCCACGCGCACGTCGAGGAGTCCGAGGATGCGTTCATGGCGAACATCGGCACGCTCGCCGACGCCGCGCAGGCCGCCGGCCTCGTGATCGCGCTGGAGATCCACGGCGATCTGATGGCGAGCGGCGCGATCTCGATCCCGCTGCTCGACCGGATCGGCCACGCGGCGGTGAAGGTCAACTACGACACCGCGAACGTGGAGCACTACAGCGGTGCGCGCGCGGAGGACGACCTGCCGGCGATCGCCGATCGCGTCGCCAACGTGCACCTCAAGGACATGCGCGGCGGCCAGGGCGACTGGGACTTCCCGGCGATCGGCGAGGGCCACGTCGACTTCGGGCGCGTGCTGGAGATCCTCGGCGACGCCGGCTACGAGGGGCCGTACGCGGTCGAGATCGAGTTCTCCGGCGAGCCATGGCCGCCGCTCCCGGAGATCACGGCCGCGATGCGCGCCTCGCGCGAGGCGCTGGCGCGGCACGGGCTGTCGTGACCGGGGTCGCGCTGCTCGGCGCGGGGTTCATGGCCCGCACGCATGCGGACGCCTACGCCGGCGTACCGGACCAGGCGCAGGTGCGCGTGGTGGGCGCGACGGTCGGCGCCGAGGCGATCGCTGAGCGCTTCGGGGCCGAGGTGGCGACCGACTGGGAGGCGGCGATCGCCATGCCGGGCGTCGACGCCGTCGACGTCTGCCTGCCGACGCCGCTGCACCGACTCGTCGCCGAGCGCGCGCTGGCGGCCGGCAAGCACGTGCTGGTCGAGAAGCCGATCGCGCTGTCGCTCGAGGACGCCGACGCGATCGGCGCGGCCGCCGAAGCGGCCGGGCGCGTGCTGATGGTCGGCCACGTGCTGCGCTACTTCCCGGAGATCATCGAGCTGCGGCGTCTGCTCGACAGCGGCGAGCTCGGCAAGCCGCTGGCCGTCACCGCGCTCCGCCTGTCCGCGCTGCCGGACTGGAACGACTGGATGCTCGACCCGGCGCAGTCCGGCGGCACGCTCGTGGATCTGATGATCCACGACTTCGACATCTGCAACGCGCTGCTCGGCGCGCCCCGGCGCGTGCATGCCGTCGCCACCGCGGGCGGTCGCCACGTGCGCTCGATCGTCGAGCACGAGCACGGCGCCGCGACGGTCGAAGGCAGCCACGCGATGCCGCCGTCGTTTCCGTTCACCGCCGGCCTGCGCGTGCTGTGCGAGCGCGGCGTGCTCGACCACCGCTTCGAGGCCGGCGCCGGCGACGAGGTGGCGGGCGACACGTCGTCCGGACTATCGATCCATCCCGCGGCCGGGGACCGCCGCACGTTCCACGGCGCCGGCGAGCCGTGGGCCGCCGAGGTGGAGCATTTCCTCGCGTGCGTCGAGGCGGGCGCCGCGCCGCGCGACGGCTCGTTCGCCCAGGCGCGCGCCGCGCTGGCCATCGCGATGGCGGCGCGCCGCTCGATCGCGTCCGGCGAGCCCGAGGTCGTTCAATAGCCGAGCCGGCGCCGGAACGCGCCGGCGCCGACGACCTCGGCGCCCCGGGCCCGGGCGCGCTCGGCGAGCGTCGCATCGGAAGTGACGACGCGGACCGAGGCCGGGTCGGCGTCGGCGTCGAGCCGCCGGGCGATCTCGTCGTCGGCAGCATCGCGGCCGCGCCGCGGCGCGATCGCCACCTCCAGCGGGCCGGTACGGCCGGCCCACTCGGCCGGCCCCGCGTCGAGCACCACGACCACGTCGTCCTCCTCGCCCGCGAAGTCGCGCAGGGCGTCGAGCAGCCGCTCGGTCGCGCCGCGGCGGTCGCGCCACCAGCCGTCGGGCTTGGAGCCGATCACGTTGCTGGCGTCGACGAGCCAGCGCGTCATGCCGCCGGGCGTTGGGCGCCCGGCCACGGTTCCGGCCGCTCATCGGGGAGCAGTACGGCCTCGACCCGCTCGTCGTAGATCTCGAGCCCGCGGCCCTGATACGTCCGCAGCGCGGCCGGCCCGTCGAGCGAGCAGGTGTGCACCCAGACGCGCTGTGGCGCGAGCTCCCAGGCGCGGCGGATGGCGCGATCGAGCAGCCGCGTGCCGATCCCGCGGCCGATGAACGCCGGCAGCAGCCCGAACGAAGCGATCTCGACCGCGTCGCCGTCGCGCTCGAGCTCGAAGAACCCGGCCGGCGTGCCGCGCACGTAGGCGACCCAGGTCTCCAGCTCGCTGCGCGCCAGCCACTCGTGCCAGCGCTCCCACGTCCACGGCAGGCGGTCGGTCCAGTACCAGTCCGCGCCCACGCCCGCGTACAGCATCCGGGAGAGCTCGGGCGACGGCAGCTCGGCGCGGCGGACCTCCAGATCCGGGTCCGGCGCGGGCGCATCGGGCAAGCGCGCGGGGTCCGTCATCTCGAGGAACCAGGTCGTGACCTGGACGGACATCACCGCGGTCACGCTACAGATGCGACGTACTCAGGCCGACTACAGGGGCACTATGGCCTCTCGACGGTCGCTGATTGCCCTGCTCTGCGCGGTCTTCGCGGTGCTCGCCGTGCCCTCGGCGGCGTCCGCGAGCGCGTTCCCGAGCGCCCGCCAGCTCCTGAGCGGGGGCGGCGTGCACGCACTCAGCGCGGCCGTCGACTGCACCGACCCGGACCCCGCCTGGCCCGGCGGCGACCCGGACGTCACCCCGCCCAGCAACGACACCCCGGCAGCGCCCGGCGGCTGGCTGATCGGCCCCTACACGGTGACGCTCGCGGGCAGCGATGGCGAGTCCGGCGTGGCCCACATGCAGTACTGCGTCGACGGCGGCCCGGCGACCAACATCGCCAACGCCACGCCGATCTCGATCAACACCTCCGGCGTCTACACGCTGATCACTCGCGCGGTCGACAACGTGGGCAACGCCTCGCCCTGGCGCCCCGAGACGGTGAGCATCGACTTCAACGCGCCGACCGACCTCACCGACTCCGGCACCCTGGCCTGGACCAGCACCACGCGCACCGTGACCGTGTCGGCGCTCGATGCCGTCTCCGGCGTCGACCACGTCGAATGGCAGCTCGACGGCGGGGCGATCCAGAGCGTCGCCAACAACACGGACGTCCCGATCGTCGGCGACGGCGCGCACACGCTGCGCACCCGTGCGGTCGATGTCGCCGGCAACGCCTCTGGCTGGACCGACCACACGGTCCGGGTCGACACCGTCGACCCGCTCGACGAGACCGCTGCCCCCGGCGGCTGGCAGACCGGCCCGTACGGCGTCGTGGTCTCCGGCTCGGACGCCCACTCCGGCCTGGCCAACGTCACGTACAGCGTCGACGGCGCCGCGCCCATGACCGGCGCATCGCCGACGACCGTGTCGATCAGCGGCGAGGGCGAGCACACGCTCACGACGTACGTGACCGACAACGCCGGCAACCAGAGCACGCCGAAGACATTCACGATCCGCATCGACACCACCGCGCCGACCAACCAGACGCCGACGGCCGATGCCGGCTGGCGCGGCGCCGACTACGCGGTCATGCTGTCCGGCGCCGACAGCGGCTCCGGCGTGCGCTGGCTCGAGTGGCGCGTCGACTCCGGCCCGATCACGCGCGGCGGCCCCGCACCGCTGCAGGCGACCGTCGGCGGCACCGGCACGCACACGTTCGAGACGCGTGTCATCGACGCTGCGGGCAATGCCTCGAATTGGCGTTCGGAAGCCGTCGACATCGACAAGGTCGCCCCCACCAACACGACGACGCCCGCCCCGTCGTCGCCGGTCGGCAGCGGCTACACGGTGACGATCAGCGGAACCGACGTGCCGTCCGGTGTGGACCACGTCGAATGGAAGCTCGATCCCGCCGACGTCAACAACATCCAGAATGCCGACAGCGGTCCGTCGGGCTCCACGCAGAGCATCGTGGGCAACGGCGACCACGTGCTCGCCAGCCGCGTCCTCGACATGGCCGGCAACGCGTCGAGCTGGCGCATCGACCACATCACCATCGATGCCATCACTGGCGACGCCACTCCGCCGACTGACACGACCACCACCGCCTCGCTCGGCTGGGAGCCCGGCGCCGTGAACGTGACTGTGTCGGCCGACGACGGCCCGACCGGGTCCGGTGTGGCGTGGGTCGAATGGCGCGGCGAGGACGGCATCGTGAAGTCGACCCGGTTCGGCGACGACCCGCACCTCACCTTCACCACCGACGGCGACCACATGCTGGAGACCCGGGCCGCCGACAACGCGGGCCGTACCACCGGCTGGCGCGAGCAGCACTTCCAGATCGACACGACCACACCGCACGACGACACGGTCGTCCCGACCGGCTGGAGCCACAGCCGCACGATCACGCTCGCGGGCAGCGACGACGTCTCCGGCATCGCCGAGATCGAGTACCGGATCGGTGGCTCGGGCCCGTACCTGCACGGGACGGTGGGCCAGGTCATCGACGTCGGGGCCGACGGCACCTTCACGATCACGCATCGCGCCATCGACCTCGCCGGCCACGCAACGCCGCGCGTCACCCAGACGCTGCAGGTTGACACCGTGCTCCCGGTCAACACCACCTCGGTCCCCGCGTCCACCTGGAGCGCGACTCCGCTCAGCCTCGCGCTGTCCGGCACCGACGCCACCCCGGGCTCGGGACTGGCGCCGATGCAGTGGCGCGTCGACAGCGGCGACATCCAGGACGGCGGCCCCGTCGTGGTGGACACCGACGGCGTGCACACGCTCGAGACGCGCGCCGTCGACAACGCCGGGAACGACTCCGGCTGGCGCGCCGACACCGTCCGCGTCGATCTCACGGACCCGACCAACAGCACGCCCGCCGCGCCGGCGGGCTGGCGCGCGACGCCGTACAGCGTGACCGTGAGCGGTGACGACGGCGCTGGCTCCGGCGTTGCCACGATCGACGTCAAGGTCGACGGCGCCACGGTCGCCGGTCCGGGCGTGACGGTCACCGGCGACGGCGTGCACACGATCGAGAGCCAGATCACCGACACGGTCGGTCACACCTCCGGTTGGCGCACGGACACCGTGCGGATCGACAGCGTCGATCCCACCGCCACCCTCACCTGCACCAGCAGCACCGGCTGGACCGCCTCCGTGAGTTGCACGCCGACCGCCGACGGTGGCGCGTCCGCCCTCGGTGTGCTGACGCTCGCCACCGACGGGGGCACCGCGACGCCGGTCACGTCCGGCGCCGCCGTGCCGATCACCACCGACGGCGCGCACACGATCACGCTGCGGGCCGTCGACGGCGCCGGCAACGTCAAGACCGCGACCGCGCAGGTCAACGTCGACGCGACGGCCCCGACGGCGTCGCTCTCGTGCGCGGCGGCGTCGACGCCGACCGGATACGCCTGCCAGGCGTCGGGCGTCGACGGTCTGTCCGGCTTGTTCGCGCTCTCCTACAGTCTCAACGGCGGCACCTGGGCCCCGGTCCCGGGCAACGGCAGCTTCAGCGTCGCCTCCGGCACCGTCCGCGTGATGGCGGTCGACGCGGCCGGCAACGCCGGGCTCACCGCGATCCTCACGCTCCCGGTCCGCACGCCGCCCGCGCCGCCGGTCACGCTGCGTACCAAGAGCACGCCGGTCTACCTCGCCGGGCATCACAACGACAACGGCATGGTCGGCGCGCTGGTCGCCGCCCGCAGCGCCACCGGCACCGTGTCGGTCGACCTGCGCCCGCTCGCCGTCGGCCGTGGCCGCTACCGGGTCGTGCTCACGCTCAAGTCGGGCAAGCACAGGCGCACGGTCAAGAAGACGCAGACGGTCGGCCGCACCGGCACGCTGCGCCGGATCGCGGCATCGCTCGCGCACGCGACGGGCAAGACGACCGTCACGCTCACCGTCCGCAAGCGGCACGGGCGCGCGTGGCGCAAGCACGCGGTCGCGAAGGTCGTGCTGGCGAAGTGACCACGTTCAAGCGGATCGGACGTCTGCCGATGACACGGGGGAACTGATGAAGGTCCTCGCGACTCAGAGCGACGTCGCCGTCGCACAGAACTCAGACTTCAGCACCGACGAGGCGACGACCGCCTCGTTCAAGTCTGCGCTGGCGCAGGCCTCCACGGACTCCACCACCGCCCCACCGACGTCACCACGACGACGACCGACGACGCAGCCACCGCGAACGTCAAGCTGCGCAAGGGCGAGACGATGAAGCACGTCGACGGCCACGCCTACGCCGAGATCAGCGGCGGCAAGCGCGATGGCACGTTCATCAACACGAGCGGCAACGTCCGCAACGGGCAGACGTTCGTGCTCGTGCGCAAGCACGGCAAGGAGTACCACATCTACGGGACCGGCAAGGACCGGCTCGTCGTGGGCTTCCACATGCCGAGCAGCCAGCCCACCGACAGCACGGGCAGCACCTCCGGCGGCACCACCAAGCCGGCCAACGACCTGTCGGACATCAAGCTCCGCAAGGGCGAGAAGCTCGAGCCGGTCGACGGTCACCCCTACGCCGAGATCACCTCGGGCCCGCGCAGCGGCATGTACATCAACACGAGCCACAACTCGCGTCGTGGTGAGGCGTTCGTGCTCGTCGAGAAGGCCGATGCCGACTACCACATCTACGGCAGCGGCGCCGACCGCGTCGTGATTCGCGCCGCCAAGCGCGACGACGAGGCCAAGTAGTCCCTCAGAAGCGCCCCGCTTGTAGCTCGGGCGCGATCTCCGCCGGCTGCCCGAGCACCATCTCCGCGACCAGCTGCGCCGATCCCGGCCCGAGCGAGATGCCCCACGGCCCGTGGCCGGTGAGCAGGTACACCCCCTCGTCGATCTCGCCAAGCAGCGGCCGGCCGTCGGTGGAGAGGGGCCGCGCGCAGGCGCGGACACCTTCGATCCTCGCGTCACGGAGCGCCGGCACGTAGCGCGCGCCGCGCTCGAGCAGCAGCGGGGCGATCGCCTGTGCGTCGGGCGCTCGGGGCGCGAAGGTGGACCCGACCCCGGAGGTCTCGCCCGCGGTCACAATCGAGAACAGCGACGGCGGGCCGCCGCCCGGGCTCGTCAGCGCCTTCACGCCGGCCTCCTCGATCGTGTGGCGCGGCGGGTGCGCCAGGCGGACCTGCGCCACGACGCCCCACAGCGGCGTGACCGCGCCCCAGCTCGGCGCTCCAAGCGCCGCGGCCGTCCACGGCCCGGCGGCCACCACGACGGCGTCGGCCCCGCGTCGTACCTGCGTCACCGTCGCGCTCTCGCCGACCACGAGCCGCGCGCCCGCCGCGCGCGCCCGCTCGGCCCACGCACGGGTCGCTGCCGCCGGCGGGACCGGGCGGCCGGTGTGCAGGCGGTAGGCGCACAGGTCTGCGCCGAGCGCCGGCTCGACCGCCTGCAGCGCCGCGCCCTCGAGGAACTCCGGGGCCAGCTCGGGGAACGCCGCCGCGGCCGCGGCGCAGTCGGCCGCCAGCGCCGTCGCGTCGTGGCCGACCACCAACAGCCCGGACGGCTCGGCGGGCAGCGCGAAACCGGCGAGCTCCCCGTATAGCGCGAGCGACGCCTCGTGCAGCGGCACGAGCACGGGATCCATCGGGTGCTGGATGACGCCCGAGTTGCGGCCGGACGCGCCGGCGGCGATCTCCTCGCGCTCGTACAGCGTCACGGTCGCGCCCGCCTCGGCGAGCAGCGCCGCGACGCTGCAGCCGGCGATCCCGCCGCCGATGACCGCGACGTCAGCCACCGCGCCTGGCGCTCGCTGCACCTCGCGCGGCCGCCAGCTGGTCCGGCGTGTTCACGCTTGCGACCTCGTGCGCGTCGACGTCGATCAGCGCCGGCGCGAGGGCGGTGAGCGTCGCGCGCATGGACGCCTCGCGGGCCAGCGCTTCGCGCAGCGCGGGCAGCGCGGCGGCCTCGTAGCGCGCGGGGAACGGCTCGAGCCGCCCGCCGGCCGTGACTGCGGCCTCCGGCCCGGCGGCCAGGCGGGCCAGCAGCCCCGGCGTGAGGAAGGGCTGGTCGCAGGCCACGGCCACGATCGGGCGGCCCGCGCGCTCGAGCGCGGTCACGATGCCGAGCAGCGGGTGGACCGGCGCATCCGGCTCGCGCCATACCGGCACGTCGAGCGCCGGCAGCGGCGTGCCCGCCTTCGCGATCACCACCGCCTCCAGCCCGGCGGCCGCCGCGGCCCTGAGCGGGCGGGCGATCAGCGGCTCGCCGTCGAGGTCCGCCAGCGGCTTGGGCTCGCCGAGTCGCCGGCCGCGCCCGCCCGCCAGGACGGCGACGAGCGCCGTCACCCCCCGATGACCTCGGCGCCGAGCAGGCGCCGCAGCTTCACCTGCAGCTGCAGCGGCGAGAATGGCGCCGCCAGCCGCTCGTCGGCGCCGGCCGCCGCCACGTCGCGGCGCTGGCTCTGCCCGTAGTCGACGAGCAGCAGCACCTTCGCGTCGCGCGTCAGCGCATCGGCGCGCAGGTCGGCGATGCCGTCAGCGCCGCCCCAGTCGACGATCACGAGGTCGGGGCGCTCCTCGCGGGCACGGTCCACGGTCGCGTCGGCGGCCGCCTCCAGCACGTCGACGTGGCTGCCGAGCGCCACGCGCGCCACCGCCCGCGTGTGGTCGTCGAGCCCGCCGAGCAGCACGCGCGGCCGGCGCGCGGCCGCGGCCGCGTCGCGCACCTCCTGCGTCGGCTGGGCGATCGCCCCCAGGCCGGTGCTGTGGCGCGGCGGCGACGTGTCGCCCAGCGGCCCGGCGGCGTCGAGCACGGCGCGCGCCGCCGAGATCATGTCGCCGCAGCTCGGGAAGCGCCGGTCGGGCGACTTGTCCATCGCCTTCGCGACCACGGCGTCGAGCCCCTCCGGCAGGTCGGGCCGCACGTCCACGAGCTTCGCCGGCTCCTCCGACAGGTGCGCGTAGATGACCGCGACGTCGGTCTCACGCGCGAACGGCACCTGGCCCGACAGGCAGTGGTAGAGCAGGCAGCCGAGCGAGTAGACGTCCGAGCGCGCGCTCACCTTGCGGCCCTCGATCTGCTCGGGCGCGACGTAGTGGATCGTGCCGACGACGTCGCCCACGCGAGTGATCTGCGCGTGCGTGCCGTCGAGTCGCTTGGTGAGCCCGAAGTCGGTCAGGAACGCCGTCCGGCCCTCGATCAGGACGTTGGCGGGCTTGACGTCGCGGTGGATGAGGCCCATCGCGTGCGCGGCGTCGAGCGCGGAGGCGACCTGGCGGCAGACGTCGATCGCGCGGTACGGGCGCAGCCGGCCCTCGCGCATCAGCACGGCGGCGAGGTCCTCGCCCTCGATGTACTGCATCGCCAGATACAGGGTGCCGTCCACCTCGCCGGCGTCATAGACCGTGACGATGCTCGGGTGCTGCAGAGCGGCGGCGATCCGCGCCTCGCGCGTGAAGCGCTCGCGGAAGCCGATCGAGTCGGCGAGGTCGGGCGCGATGATCTTGATGGCGGCGCGGCGCTGGAGGTTGATGTGCTCCGCGCGGTACACGACGCCCATCCCGCCCCGGCCGATCCGCTCCTCGATCCGGTAGCCGGCGATCACCGTACCGAGTCGCGGGTCGTCGCTGCTGTCCGCCATGATGCCCACCAGTATGGACGCCCTCGCCGGAACGCGGCTGCTGTTGGCCGGGGACGACCGCGCCGCCGTGAGCGCGCTGCGCGCCGCCGTCGGGGCGGCGGGCGCCGTCGCCGCGGCCTGCACGGGCGATCCCGACGACGTCGTCGCGGTCGTCGCCGCCGATCCGCCCGCAGCGGTGGTCGCCATCGGCGGTAACGCCGCCGTGCTGCGGGACCGGCTCGATCCGCTCGGGCTCGACCAGGGCCCGGAGGTCGTCGCGCTCGAGGCGCTCGTCGACGCCGGCCGCCCGTTCGACGGGGTTGCCGCCGCGCGCCTGCGCGCGGTCGTCGAGCGCCGCGCCCTGCGCGCCCGCCAGACCGAGCTGGAGGCCGTCGTCGCCGCCCAGGCGGTCGCCCGCCGCCGCCACGACGAGCAGGCGGCGCTCGACACGCTGCGGCGGCTCGCGCTCGCCGCCGAGTACCGCGACGACAACACGCACGAGCACACGCAGCGGGTCGGCGACCTCGCCGCGCGGCTCGCCCGCCACCTCGGACACGAGGACCGCACGGTGTGGCTGATCCGCGAGGTCGCGCCGCTCCACGACCTCGGCAAGATCGCGATCCCGGACACCGTCCTGCTCAAGCCCGGCCGGCTCACGCGCGAGGAGTTCGAGGTCGTCAAGACCCACGCCGTGCTCGGCGCGCGCGTGCTCGCGGGGAGCGAGTCCGACATCCTGCGCGCCGCCGAGCGCACCGTCCGCTCGCACCACGAGCGCTGGGACGGCACCGGCTACCCGGACGGCGCCGCCGGCACCGACATCCCGCTCGAGGGCCGGCTCGTCCACGTCGCCGACGTCTTCGACGTGCTCGTGCACGAGCGGCCATACAAGGAGTCGTGGACCGTGGAGGCCGCTGCCGAGGAGATCCGCCGCGGGGCGGGCACGCAGTTCGACCCCGACGTCGTGCGGGCGTTCGAAGCCCTCGGCGCCGGCGTCTGGCAGGCGGATCCGCAGTCGGCCGCCTGAGAGCGGGTGCCGCCGTAGGACGGGGAGGGGGGAAAGGGCGCCCCAGCGGCGACACCCAGGTCCAGCGTAGACCCGCCCTGCTGACACCGCGTCGAGGTTCTCGCTCGACTGACCGGCCGCGGCTTGCCACAATCGGCACGAAAGCTCCGCCCGACGAAGGGAGCGCCGATGGAGTCAGTCGCCCGAGTCCTGGTGGTGGCCAACAAGACGGCCGCGACACCAGCGCTGCTCGATGTCGTACGCAAGCGCGCCAGCAAGGGACCCTGCGAGTTCACGCTGCTCGTGCCCAATACCACCCATGGCCTCCACAAGCTGGTCGATCCCGAGGACCAGTCCGAGAGCGAGGCCGAGACCACGATCGAGCTGGCGCTGCCGCTGCTCGAGGAGGCCGCGGGGGTGCCGGTCGACGCGATGGTCGGGGTGCCCGAGCCGCTCGCGGCGATCCAGGACGCGATCAACCTGCACGGCTTCGACGAGCTGATCATCTCGACGCTGCCCACGCGGGTGTCGAAGTGGCTCAAGCTCGACCTGCCGAGCAAGGCGTCCGGGCTCGGCCTGCCCGTCACTACGGTCACCGCGCAGTCGCGCGACAAGGCGGGGGTCTAGCCTCTGTCGTCGTGTCGCGCTTCTGGATCTGGACTCAGGTGGCGATCGTCGTGTTCGTGGTCGCGGGCATGATCATCGCCCTGACCAAGCTCTGACCGGGGTCCCGCCGCTCCGGCCGTGACTATGATCGCGCGCCGAACGCGACCCCTAGGGAGACGGCATGTTCCAGACGATCGTGGTGGGCACCGACGGCTCGGAGACGGCCGGCGAGGCGGTGCGCGAGGCGATCGAGCTGGCGAAGATGGTCGGGGCCTCGATCGAGCTCGTGTCGGCCTACGAGCCGGTGTCGAACCAGCGGTTGCGCGAGGAGTCCCGGCAGGCGCCCGAGGACATGCAGTGGATGGTCAACCCGCGCGAGGACGTCGAGGCGACGCTGAGCGAGGCGTGCGAGCGGATCGAGAGCGCGGGCGTGAAGGTCACGACCTACCCCCGTGAGGGCGATCCCGCGGACGCCATCCTCGACGTCGCCGAGGAACGCGGCGCGGACCTCATCGTCGTCGGCAACAAGGGCATGACGGGCGCCAAGCGCTTCCTGCTCGGCTCGGTGCCGAACAAGGTCTCGCACCACGCGCCCTGCTCGGTCCTGATCATCCGGACGACCTGAGCGACGCTCAGCGGGCTGGGTCGGTCGCCGCCGCGGCGTCCACCCGCCCGGCGCCGTACAGGCTGTCGAACCCGGGCGTCCCGGCGTCGACCGCCGTCGCCTCCAGCCGCTGCTGGACCGCCGCTGCCGTCGGGTGCTTGCCGATCACGCCCGAGGCGATCACCAGCGCGGCGGTCGCGGCCACATGCGGGGCGGCCATCGAGGTGCCGATGAATCGCCGCGGCAGGCCGAAGTGCCGGTAGCTCGACGCGGTGCGCCGCGCGCTGTCGCTCGCCGCCCACGGATACGTCATCTGGAAGATGCCGCGCCCGCTCGGGACGCCCCTCGGGCACGAGGGGTCCGTGGGGTCGTCCTTGCCGCCGCCCGGCGCCACGACGTCGAGCCCGCGGCCGTAGTTGGAGTAGCTCGCGTGGCAGCCGTGCTCGGTGACCGCGCCGACCGCGATCACGGTGTCGTACCGCGCCGGGTACGACGCGCTGCGCAGCGCGCGGTTGCCGGTTGCCGCCACGACGACAACGTTGTGGCGGTGCGCGTAGCGCAGGGCCGCCAGTACGTCGGGGATGTCGGAGGCGCCGAACTGACGATCGCCGTCGTCGAACTCGAACGAGAGGTTGATCACGTCGGCGCCGTGGCGGACGGCGAAGCGGATGCCGGCCGTGATCGTGACGCTGTCGCCGCCGCCGTACGCGTCGAGTACCCGGACGGGCATGATGCGCGCGCCGTAGGCGAGCCCGGTCACTCCGATCCCGTTGCCCGTCCGCTCGCCGATCGTGCTCGCGACGTGCGTGCCGTGGCCGTTCTCGTCGTTCGGGAAGCGATCGTCGTCCACGAAGTCGTAGCCGCGGACGAAGTCGCGCCGCCCGAAGTCGGGCGATCGGCGAAAGCGCTGGCGGTCGGCGTAGGCGACGCCGGTGTCGAGCACCGCGACCGTCGCGCCGCGACCGCCAGGATGGCGGACCTTGTTCAGGTGGTCCCAGGCGACCGGGGCGTTGACGCCGGCGCCGGCGAGGAAGTTCCACTGCAGCTCCTGCCAGCCGCCGGGCGTGCCGGCAGTCCCGGGATCGTCGGGGATGTAGTCGGACACGTGCGCGATCTTGTTCGGCGCCGCGGTGGCGACCTCCGGCCGCTCGCGCAGCTCGTGGACCGTCTCCGACACGCTCTCGCCGTCGCGGATCTGCAGCACGCGGGTGTGCGGCGCGAACGGCTGCGCCGCGCCGATGCCGACGGCTCGCTGGATCTGCGAGCGCTCGCGCCCGCTCACGCCGCGCCGGTAGCGCACGACGACCTGGCCCGCGACGTCACCCGTGCCGGACGCGACGTTGGGCGATGTGCCCGACGCCGCGCGGGCAGCGGGCGCGACGAACGCGCCGAGCAGCAGGGCGAGGGTGATGAGCAGGGGAGCGGTGTGACGCGACGGCATGAGCATGGTGGGGAGCGGCGAGGGAACCGCCGTGAGAGAGGCGCCCTCCGTACAACATTGTCGGCACCCCATAGTTACGGGACAACCCGCGATACGTGTCAACTCTGACGCAAGAACGTTTCTTTTCTAAGGACGAGTACTTCATGCGGCTCGCGATCCGCGAGGCGGAGCGCGCGCTCGCGCACGACGACGTGCCCGTCGGCGCGGTCGTCGTCCACGGTGGCGAGCTGATCGGCGCGGGCCACAACGAGCGCGAGCTGCGCGAGGATCCGACCGCCCACGCGGAGACGATCGCGATCCGCGAAGCCGCGCGGGCACTGGGTTCCTGGCGGCTGCTCGACACCGTCCTGTACGTCACTCTCGAGCCGTGCGCGATGTGCGCGGGCGCGATCGTGCTCGCTCGCATCCCGCGCGTCGTCTACGGCACGACCGACCCTAAGGCGGGCGCCGCCGGCTCGGTCCTCGACGTGCTCGGCGAGCCGCGCCTGAACCACCGGCCGCAGGTCGCCGGGGGCCTGTTGGCGGCGGAATGCGCCGAGTTGCTGCAGGCGTTCTTCCGCACCCGCAGGTGAGTCGAATCGCTACCCTGCGAAGTCGCTCCCCGGAGGGGTGCGAGAGTGGTTGAATCGGGCGGTCTCGAAAACCGTTGTGTGGGTAACCCCTGCACCGAGGGTTCGAATCCCTCCCCCTCCGCCTTTTGTCGCTATTTCCAGGTGGTCTATAGCTGGATTGGGGCCTGAGTACCGATATGGCTCGGGCCTCTTGTAGCTACGGTTTCTGGCGCGCATTTGGCGCGCACCTACGATCCAGCGCATAAACGCCTGACGTTCCGGATGGGAGATGCGTTCCCGCCGACGATCCAATCGCGCGATGGGTGCCGCGGCGTAGCGGGCCGAAGAACACCTCGTGATCAGTCGCATGCCAGCGTCGTGCGGCTCGGCGCGCGGCCCAGGACGGATGTGTCACCGTCGGTAGGCCAACGTTGGGCGTGGGGATGGGTTTCCTAAGGCAGGACAGCTAGAACGCCGCGTCGCGCACCTTCGGGTCGAGCAGCCCGAGCATCGCGTCCGCCACCACCGCGAGGACGATGAGGAGTACCGAGGTCCACAGCGCGGCCGCGATGATGATCGGGAGGTTGATGGCGTTCTCGTCGTTGTGGCCGATCGCATCCCACACGTGGTGGAAGAAGCCGGGGACTGAGAAGAGCTTTTCGACCAGCATGACGTTGGTGAGGAACAGCGGCAGCGTGACGGGTGCGAACGAGACCGTCGCGCCGAACGTCGGTCGGCCGATGTGGCGACGCACGACGCGGTTCGGCGTGACGCCCTTCGCCACCGCGGTGCGGACGTAGTCCTCCTCGGTGATGTCGCGGGCCAGGGCCTCCGTCAGCCGGAAGCACATGCCCGCCAGCGGCGCAGCGAGGACGAGCCACGGGACCAGCAGCGATCGCAGCCACGTCCAGGGATCCGTGAACGGCGAGGCCCAGCGCGGCGCGGCGTCGAAGAAGAGCGGGACGTGGAAGATCCCCGACGTGGGGTTGAAGAGGTACAGCAGTGCGAGGCCCACGAAGTACACGGGCGCGCAGTAGGCCAGCGCGGCTCCCACCTGCAGGGCACGCGCGGCCAGCGTCCGCGGGTACCTGACGCACAGCAGCCCGCCGAGCACGCCGCCGACACCGCCGACGACGATCGCCCCCGTCAGCAGCCAGATGTCGGCCGCCATGCCGCGCTGCCACAGGACCCGGACGGGCATGCATTTTCCACTGGGCCTGGCGCCCGAGCCCGTGCCGCCGGGCGGCGCGCAGCCAAGGTCGAGGTGCAGCAGCCCCCGGTCGAGGTCATGCACGACCCCGCCCAGCAGCGAGTCGCTGGGCGGAAACAGATCCGGTCGGAGGATCCGCAGGCTGCCGTACATGACGACGGCCACGACGATCAAGACGATCGGCGCCAACAGGATGCGGCGTGCGAGCCCAGCCCACATTGAGGGGTTTATGTCACAGGCCCGGAGGATGTGTCGCAGCACCGCAGGGCGACGGGCCACGAATCCCTCCCCCTCCGCTTAGGTCGGCCGCACCGCTAGGCCGAGCATGCCCCGCATCATGCGCTCCGCGAACTCCTCGTCGTGGGGCCGCGCGCCGGCGAGCTGGATCGCCAGCCCTTCGAGCGCCCCGATCGCCGCGCGCGCCAGCTGGCCTGCGGGCGGTCCCGGCGGGATCGAGCCGTCGCGCCGACCCGCGCTGATGAGCGCGGCGAACCGCTTCGCGTTGCCGCTCACGATCCGGTCGACCAACTGCCCGATCGGGTGCTCGCGGTCTCCGAACTCGACCCGCAGGGCCATGATCGAGCGTGCGACGTCGCGGCGGCAGTAGACGATGTGCCCGCGCGCGAGCGCGATCAGCACCGCGGCCGGATCGGCCTCGCCCTGCGCCGGCTGCCAGACCTCCTGCTCCCACGTTGTCCCCACCCACTTGACGACCGCGCGCGCAAGCTCCTCCTTGCCGTCGAACAGGTGGTAGACGGCGCCGCGGGTGTAGCCGGCGTCCTTGGCGACCTGCTCGAGGACGAGGTTGCCGTAGCCGTACCGCGACAGTCCGCGCGCTGCGGCCTCGAGCAGGGCGGCGCGCGTCGTCGCCCTGCGCTCGACCTGCGTGCGTCGCTTGTTAGATACGTGCATGTATGTATGATACTAGAACGATGAGACTTCCCGACACCGCTCAGACCTCTCAGCCATGGCGGATCCACTCGCTGGTCCCGGACTTCGAGCTCGAGGACGTCTGGGCGTTGCCGACGACGGGCGGCCCGAACGACTTCCCGCGGCTCGTCGAGCTCATGACGTCGTTCAACGCGGAGAGCGCCTCCCCGGTCGTGCGCGCGTTGTTCGCGCTCCGCTGGAAGCTCGGCGGCCTGCTCGGCTGGGACCGCGAGGGCGCCCGCGTGGGCACGCTCCGCGCGCGGGTGCCGGCGGAGCTGCGGGGCGGCCCCGATGCGCCGCACTTCACGGGCCTGTACCTGACCGGCGACGAGTGGGCGGCCGAGATCGCCAACCGGACGATGCACGGCGTGCTGCACGTTGGATGGGTTCCGGACGGCGCAGGCGCCTACCGCGGGCAGATGGCCGTATACGTGAAGCGCAACGGCCTGCTCGGGTGCGTCTACATGGTCGCCATCCGGCCGTTCCGGCACCTGATCGTGTACCCGCAGATGCTGCGCGAGCTGGGCCGGGCCTGGGGTGAGCGGGTGCCGGCCTAGGCGAGGAGCTGGTTGAACCGCGCTGCTTCCTTGGCGGGGCGGTGGGTGAGGCGTTCCCAGGTGATGCGGACGACGCGGAAGCCGTGGGTGAGCAGGTCGGCGTCTTTGTCGCGGTCTTGTTCGAAGCGGGGTTCGTGGGTGGTGTGGCCGTCGAGTTCGGCGATCAGGCGCTGGGGGCGCCAGAGCATGTCGACCTCGAAGCCGGCGACGATGGCGTTGACCTCCGGGCGCGGCAGGTGATGGTGCTCGAGAAATCTCAGGAACGCGTCCTCGAACGCCGACCGCGTGGGTCTCGGGGTCTGGGCGTGGCGGAGTTTCAGTGGGAGGTCGTCGAGACTCAGGTGGCCGTTGAGGCGCGCCTCGTTCACGGCGTGGGTGAGGGCGGTGGGGGTCAGGACGTGGGCGAGGTCCTGGAGGGTGCGCGCCGCCGTCGTGACGGGCAGGCCCCAGTGGGTGGTGATCTCATGCTCGGCGAGCCGATTACGGTGCACGATGATCCCGGGGCGCCGGCGCGTGTTGCGGGCGGTGACCTCGATCGGCCCGTCGTAGCGCATCAGGCCCCACAGCTTCGCGGCGGAACGATGGCTCAGCACGGCGGTCGGGCCGCAGGCGAGCAGTGCCGCCATCGTCCTGGCATGGGGGGAGGGTGGGACGTGGCCGACGGCATAGACGCCGCGGTAGAGCGCAATCAGGCGTCCGGACTTGATCCAACGGTGGATCTTGTCTGGCGAGAACCCCGCACTGAGGAGCTGGCCGTGGGTGGTGATTCCGTGCTGCGTGTGCAGTTGATTGCGGATACCGGAGTTAAGTGCAGACGCGCGAAATCTCGCCCCCCCGCCCGCCCTACCCGGCGCAGTTGGTCACGCACTGCGTAGGCGCGCGCGGAGACCGCGGCCGGCCGCGCAGCGACCCAGCGACAGCAGCCAACCCCGGCGGCAACCGCCCGTCGGTCGACAGCCACGACCCGGCCAGGATCAGGAGCAGCCCCACGACCGCTCCGGCACCAGGCCGCTCGCCGAGCACGGCCACGCCGAGCGCCAAGGCCACCACCGGCGCCACGTACGTGATGACCAGCGCCCGACCCGGCCCGGCCTCGGCCACCAGCGCCCCGTAGAAGACGAACGCGGCGGCGGTGCAGAACAGGCCCAGCACGACCAGCGCCAGCATCGCCGACCCCGACGGCGCGGAAGCGGGCGGCGAGACCGCAACCGCCGGCGTGAGCACCAGCGCGGCCACCGCGAGGGCCGCGCCCATCGACGCGCGGGGGTCGAGGTCCGCGAGGTGCCGCTTTAGCACCATCGGACCGACGGCGTAACAGAACGCGGCGGTCAAAACCGCCAGCGCGCCCCACAGCTCGTCGCCGCTGCCCGCCACGTCGATGCCCACCAGGGCGACAACGCCCGCCAGGCCAAGCACGAGCCCGAACAGGCGACCGCCGGTCGCCCGCTCCTCGGCGTCGAACCGGAGCGCGAGCACGGCCACGAACAGCGGCGCGGCGGCGACGATGATCGCCGCCAGCGACGAAGCCACGTGCTGCTCGCCGGCGGCGATGAGCGGGAACGGCAGCGAGATCTCGACCACGCCGAAGACGGCGATCCACCGCCAGCGGCCCCGCAGCGCGCCCAGCACACCCGCCCGCCACGCGAGCCCCAGCAGCACGCTCGCGCCGAGCACGATCCGCACCCAGGCCAGGAACACGGGCGACACGCCGTCGTCAACCGCGACCTTGATGAACAGGTAGGGCATCCCCCACAGGGTCGACACAGCCGCGAAGGCGATCCAGGCACGCGCGCTCACCGCCGAGATCCTACGGGGGCGGCGCAAGATTCCGGTAAGGCGCTCGTTGCAGACCGCATGATCGCCAAGCTCGTCGCCGGCACCGCGCTCGCGCTCGCCCTCACGGCAACCACCGCCCAGGCCGCCCCCACCAACTACGTGACCATGACCGACGGCGCCCAGATCGCCGTCAACGTGAAGGTGCCCCCGCAGTGCACCGCGGCGAGCACGTGCCCGACCTACTTCGAGATGTCCGGCTACGAGTCCGGCTCCGACGACGGCAAGACCCCGATCGGCGACGCGGCCGACGCGACCGGCACCAGCGATCTCCCGCTCCCCTTCCAGACCGGCACCAGAGCCGCCCACGCCGCCCACGTCGACGACCGCTACGTCACCGTCCTCGCCAACCTGCGCGGCACCGGCTGCTCGTCGGGCGAGTTCGACGTCTTCAGCTGGCGGTCGGCGCTCGATGGCAAGGAGGTCATCGACAACTGGATCGCGCAGCAGCCGTGGTCGAACGGCGACGTGGTGATCTTCGGCCACTCCTACAGCGGCTTGACCGGGATGATGGTCGCGTCGACGCGGCCGGACCACCTCCGAGCGGTCAGCGCATCCGGCCTGTTCGGCGACATGTACCGCGACATCGTGTATCCCGGCGGCATCACCAACTACGGCTTCCCGCTGCTGTGGACCGGCGCCGTCCGGCCCGTCTACGACATCGGCGGCGGCACCGGCGGCGGCCTGTTCCCGCCCACCGACACGAGCGCCCAGTGCGCGGCCAACCAGGCCCACAGGTCAAGAACAGTCCTCGAGGACCCGCTCATCCAGGGGCTCGACGACACCGACAGCGAGTGGTACCGCGCCCGCAGCCTCGTCACGTACGTCGACCGCATCAACGTCCCGGTCCACATCACGACCGCCTACCAGGACGAGCAGACCGGCCCGCGCGGCGCGACCAACGTCTTCGACCACCTGAGCCCGAACATCTCCAAGCGGCTCGTGATGACCAACGGCGAGCACGGCACGCAGACCGAGGAGCACGTCTTCAAGGACCGGATCGCCTGGATGGACTACTGGATGCGCGGGACCGACACGGCGGACCTGGACTTCAAGAGCGGCGAGCAGGACCTCGCCAGCGTCTTCGGCCCCCGCGACACGCCGACCACCACCTCGCGTGTGATCCTCGGCAACGAGGGCGACGGCAAGTCGGCGGGGGAGATCGAATCGAACGGCTTCCCGCTCGGCCAGACGCGGTTCACCGACTTCTATGTGACCGCCGGGAACAAGCTCACAAAGGACACTCCGCAGCCCGGCACGGCCACGTGGGTCAACGGCTCACGGCGCCAGGCCTACTCGCATCAGGCCGGGCCGAACACGGGCGGCGAGCTCACGAGCCCGACCGGCCCCGACGAGGTCGAAATCTCAACAACCTTCGGCGAGCCGACCACGATCGCCGGCCCGATCACGGCGAACCTGTTCGTCGACTCGAGCGCGCCCGACACCGAGCTGTTCGTGCAGTTGATCGACCGCGCGCCCGACGGCACGCTGATCTACCTCAACCGCGGCATGCTGCGCGCGAGCCATCGCCAGATCGATCCTTCGCAATCGCAGTACACGGCCGACGGGCGGATCTACCGGCCGTACCGCCCGCACACCGAGCGCGAGCTCGTCATCCCGGGTCAGACCGTCGACTACCTGATCGACATCTTCCCGGTCGGCCACGTGTTCCTGCCCGGCCACGCGCTCGTGGTCAAGCTGCACGCGCCGCCGCTCGACGACAACGACTACGCGTACGTGCAGAAGACGCTCCCGGGCGTCGACACGCTCCACTTCGGGCCCGACACGCCGTCGCGCCTGATGCTCCCGATCATCCCCATGAGCGAGGTGCGCGACTACACGCCGCCGGCCGGGCAGTGCCCGTACGTGTCGATGCGCTGCATTGCGGGTCGCTAGCCTCGCCCACATGGACGACGGCTACCTTGAGCGCTTGGCCGACCTCGTCGTCGGTTTCGGCGCCAACGTGCAGGAAGGTCAGATCGTGGCGGTCACGTGCGAGCCCGGCAAGGAAGGGCTCGTGCGGGCGATCGCGGAGAACGCATACCGGCGTGGCGCGAAGTTCGTTGACGTCCAGTGGTTCGACCCCTGGGTCAAGCGCGCGCGCATCGCGCACGCGCGCGACGAGACGCTGGACTTCGTGCCGGACTGGTACGGCGACCGCGTGCTCGCGCTCGGCGATGCGCGGGCGGCGCGGATCGCGCTCTCCGGCGCCTCAGCGCCGGGGGTGCTCAGCGACCTCGACCCCGTCCGCGCCGGCAAGGACCGGCTGCCGGCGGTGAAGGAGTCCGGCAAGGTCGTCAACGACCGCACGACCAACTGGTCGATCATTCCCTGCCCGACACCGGCCTGGGCCAAGCTCGTGTTCCCCGACGACCCGGCCGAGGAGGCGTTGCGCAAGCTCGAGGGCTATGTCGTGCACGTGCTGCGGCTCGACACGGAGGACCCGATCGGCGCCTGGCGCGAGCGCGCCGCCGCGCTCGAGACCGCCGCGCGCCGGCTGAGCGAGCGCGGGTTCGACGCGCTGCACTACGACGGTCCCGGCACGGACCTGACGATCGGCCTGCTCCCGGGGGCGCACTGGCAGGCCGCGCGCTTCGAGACGGTCGACGGCATCGAGCACATGCCCAACCTCCCGACCGAGGAGGTCTTCACGACGCCCGACCCCGAGCGCGCGGACGGCCACGTCGCCGCCAGCAAGCCGCTCGTGCTCGCCGACGGCACGGTCGTCAACGGGCTGCGCATGCGCTTCGAGGGCGGCCGCGCTGTGCAGATCGATGCCGACACCGCGCAGGACACGATGCGGACGATCGCCGCCCACGACAGCGGCGCCGCGCGCCTCGGCGAGGTCGCGCTGGTCGACGCCGAGGGCCGTATCGGCAAGCTCGACACCGTCTTCTACGACACGCTGCTCGACGAGAACGCCGCCAGCCACATCGCGCTCGGTCAGGGCTTCCCGTTCCTGATCCACGAGAGCGACCGCGGCCGTGCGAACGAGAGCCAGATCCACATCGATTTCATGATCGGCTCGCCCGAGATACAGGTTTTCGGCATCACGCACGACGGCGAGAAGGTGCCGGTTCTCATCGAAGGGACCTGGCAGATCTAAGCGCTAGGCTGACGCCCGTCCCGGAGAGGTGCCGGAGCGGCTGAACGGGCACGATTGGAAATCGTGTGACGGGGGTCAACCTCGTCCGAGGGTTCGAATCCCTCCCTCTCCGCTTACTGGCATGAGTCCAACGGCACGTGGTTCCTCGCCCGGCGCTGCGCGGGCCGTTCGACGCCCCGCATCCGGGTCGGCGACCGTCGGCATGCTGGCGCACATGAAGGCGTTCGATGGCGATGCCGACTTCCCGGGCAGTGCGGTCTGCCGCCCGCTAGCGCAGGGGCGGCAGGCCGCGGCGCAGCGCCCAGGGCCACACGGGCCCGGGAGTGATGGTGGGCTGGCTCACGAGGCGACCTCCGGTTCGACGAGGGACAGCGTCGGGCGCACGAAGGCGAGGACGCCGTAGGCCAGCACCGCGGCGCCGGCGAGCAAGAGCGTGCCGTCGAGGCCGAGCACCGCGACCAGCAGCGGGGCGATCAGCGCGCCGCCCGCGATCCCGGCGACGCACGCGGGGACGACGAGGCCGTAGGCGCGGGCGACGACGGCGTTGTCGAGCGTGCGCTGAAGGACGGTCTCCGAGACGACCTCGGTCGTCAACGCTCCGGCGCCGATGCCGGCGGCGAGGACGAGCGCTACCGCAGTCGACCCGGTGGGCGCGAGCAGGACCAGCGGCAGCCCGACGGCGGCGACGGCCGCGATCAGCGCGCGGCGCGGGCGGTCCGACGCCGCGGCGCGGTTGGCGAGGCCGGCGGCCAGCACGCCGCCGGCGCCGAGCGCCGACAGCAGGTAGCCGTAGCCCGCGGCGCCGAGGCCGAGGCGCTGGCCGAGCAGGACGAAGAGGACGGTGAGGGCGCCGTAGACCGTGCTCGAGACGAAGTCGGCGGCGGCCAGCGGGAGGACGTCCGGGTGCTCGCGCAGCGCGCGCCAGCCGGTGGCGAGGTCGGCGCGCAGCGAGGCGTGCGACTCCGGCGCGCCCGCGGGGCGGCGGGTGGCCTCGCGCGGGAGCGCGGCGACGATCACGGCGCCGAAGAGGAAGCTGACGCCGTTGACGGCGAAGGTGACGGCGGCCGAGCCGAGCAGGAGCAGCGCGGCGCCGATCAGCGGCCCGCCGATGATGCACAGGCTCTGGAGGCTCACGCGCGCGGCGTTGGCGGCGGGCAGGTCGGCCTCGTCGACGAGGCGCGGCGTCACGGCGGCGACGCACTGCGGATACACGGCGCCGGCGGCCGTACACAGGGCAGCGAGCACCGGGGCAAGGATGATCGGGCCGCCGGCGATCGCGACGACGGTCAGCGCGGCCATCGTGGCGGCCCGCAGGACGTCGGAGGCGACCATCACGACGCGGCGATCGTGGCGGTCGGCGAGGACGCCGCCGATCGGGCCGAGGACGACCTCCGGGAGGATCCGGGCGGCGGTCGTGACACCAACCCACACGGACGATCCGGTGCGCTCGTAGACGAACGCGAGCAGAGCGAGGTTGTACAGCCAGTCGCCGGCCTGGCTCACGACCAGGCCGGCGAACAAGCGACGGAGGTCGCGCTGACGCAGCGCGACAAGGAACGGCTGGGCGGGGTTCAACAGCGCCGCGAGGCGCTTCGTCCAGGGCTCTAGCGAACGCGCATTGCGGGGCTCCTTGGGGGTGGTGGTCGGCATGGGCCACAGATTGCGGCTAAGCCGGCCTCCGCACATTGGGCTGCGGACCCGTCTTGGGCCGAGCAGCGACTTAGATCGGGCGCTGAGGCGGCTAAGCCGCCGTGCCCGGGGCCCTAAGGCGGTGCACCATCGCCGTTGCCTCGCCACGGCTGGCCACGCCGAGCTTGCCGAGGATGTTCGACACGTGCACGCTGGCCGTCTTGCGCGTGATGAACAGCTCGGCGGCGATCTGCCCGTTCGAGCGGCCCTCGGCCAGCAGGTCGAGCACCTCGCGCTCGCGCTGGGTGAGCCCGAACGCCTCGATCGCCGCCCCGGCCGGCGCCGCGTCCTCGCCGATCTCCACGCGCGCGCGCCGCGCGAGCGCGCGCACGTCGTCGAGCAGCGGCGCCGCACCCATGGATGCGGCCAGCTGCGCCGACTCTTCGAGCGCGGGTGCCGCGCGTTCGCGGTCGCCGCGCACGCAGTCGGCCTGCGCGGAGCGCACTAGCGCATACGCGATGAGGTAGGGATCCTCGGCGGCTCGGCAGGCCTCGATCACGGCATCCCAGTCCGGCGCCGGCGCGACCTCGGCGTCCGCGAGCGCTCGGTAGGCGAGCGCCGGCGGGGTCGTCGCCGGCAAGGCGCTCGCCAGCGCGACGAGCGCCGACACTCTGTCGGGCGCTGGCTCGGACGCCTCGGCCTCGACGCGCAGACCGAGCCAGACGAGCTGCCAGGCATAGCGCGGGATCGGCTGGGTCGCCTCGTGCGCGAGCGCTCGCCGCGCCTCTTCGCGCGCGGCCGGGCTGTCGCCCAGTGCGCGCGCCATGTCGGCGGCGGCGACGGCCCGCGCGAACGAGTACTGGTCCCCGCGGCGCTCAGCCACCAGGCGCCGCGACGCCTCGACGTCCGCCGCGGCGTCCTCATAGCGCCCGGCGAGTGCGGCGATCCGCGCCCGGTGATCGAGCACCAGGCTCGCGTAGGGGCGCGCGAGGTCGTTGTCCGCCGCCCGTGTCAGGAGCCGGTGCGCGGTGTCCCAGTGGCCGAGGTGGAACTGCGCCTCGGCGCTGTTGATCGTCAGGAGCGTGCCGTAGACCGAGCGTGTGAGCCCGACGCGGGCCGCCTGTTCCATGCCCCGCTGCGCGACCGCCGCGGCGTCGTGCGACCGGCCGAGGTTCTGGAGGGCGTCGGAAAGGTTCAGGTGACCGCGGATCGCCATCGTATGGTCCTCGGCAGCCTGGGCGACCGCCAACCCCGCTTCGAGTTCCGCCAAGCCGCTCTCGCCCTCGCCGAGATAGCCAAGCGTCACCCCGAGCATCATGCGCGCGATGGCCTCCTGTCCGGAGGCGCCGGCCTCGCTTGCCGCCGCGATGGCCTGCTCGGCCACCGGGCGGGCTCCGGCGAAGTCACCGGCGAACACCCTCGCGGCCGCCAGCGAGCCGAGCACGACGGCGCGCGCGTCGCTGCCCGCCCCCGCCGTCAGCAGCGCGGCGGCGCGTTCGAGCTCGCGCTCCGCCTCGTCATCGCGGGCCAGGTCCAGCAGCGCCGCCGCGTGCGCCTCCATGAGCAGTGCGCGCCGCTCGGGATCGGCGCCGGGCTCGAGTTCCTCGATCGCCTCGTCGAACAGCGTGAGCGAGCGATCGAGCGCGCCGGCGGTGTACGCGCTCGACCCGGCACGCCGCAGCGCCTCGACGACGTCGATGCCGGTGCGGTCGGCCGCATCCGGCACCTGCGGCCAGAGCTCCAGCGCGCGCTCGAGATGACGCAGGGACTCCGCGGGAGCGTAGGGAGCTGCGAGGCGCGCGGCCTCCACGGAGGCTTCGATCGCGCGCGGCAGGTCGTGGGCCGCGCTCCAGTGGAGCGCCAGCAACGCGGGGACGCTGACGTCGCGGCCCGCGAGCGCCGGGTCGGCCGAGAGCGCCTCGCCGTACGCGGCGTGGATCCGGGCCCGCTCGCGCGCCAGCGTGTCGCCGTACACGGCATCCCGCGTCAGTGCATGGCGGAACACGTAGCCGCCGTCGGTCCCGTCGGCCACGAGCACGTGGTGCTCGAGGCCCTCGCGCAGCGCGTCGTCGAGCTCCTGGTCGCCGAGTCCCGCGACCGCCGCGAGCAGGCGGTCCGACACCGACGGGCCGGCGGCGGCCGCGATCCGCAGCAGCTGCTGGGCGGCGGGCGTCAGCCGTTCCACGCGCGTGAGCAGTACGTCGCGCAGCGACAGCGGCAGCTCGTCGGGGTCGGCACCGCTCTGGACCGCGCCGAGGATCTCCTCGACCAGGAACGCGTTGCCCTCCGAGCGCTCATGCACGAGGTCGACGAGCCGAGCGCTCGGCGGCGTGCCGAGGATCGCTGCGAGCTGGCGCTCGACGTCGGCGCGCCCGAAGCGCTCGAGCTCGATGCGGT
Organism: uncultured Solirubrobacteraceae bacterium; assembly: GCA_963803335.1. GTDB lineage: Bacteria > Actinomycetota > Thermoleophilia > Solirubrobacterales > Solirubrobacteraceae > DASSUW01. The sequence continues at coordinate 90,716 of CAWDME010000007.1, forward strand.
GCACGGTCCGCACGCGCTCCCAGCCCGTGACGAGCGGTCGCAGCGGATGGCTGCGGTGCAGCTCGTCGGTTCTGAAGCTGACAACCACGAGCACGCGGCCGGCGCGCAGCGCGCGCACCAGCAGGGCGACGAGGTCGAGCGTCGAGCGGTCCGCCCAGTGCAGATCCTCGATCACGAACATCAGCGGGCGGTCCTCGGCGATCCGCTCGATCACGCCGACGGCGAGCTCGAGCATCCGCGCCGTGCCCCCCTGCGTTAGCGGCTCGGTGCTCAGCGCGGCGTCGGGGTCGAGGTCGGGCAGCACGCGCGCGAACTCCGGGCGCGCGGGGCCCAGCAGCGCGTCGAGCTCCTCAGGCTCGGTGTCCCGCATGAGCATGCGGAACGCGTGCGCGAGCGGGCCGAACGCCAGCCCTTCGCCGCCCAGCTCGATGCAGCTCCCCGCCAGCACCCGCGCGCCGCTCGCGCGCGCCCGCGCGGCCGCTTCCTCGACGAGTCGCGTCTTGCCGACGCCGGCCTCGCCACCCAGGAGGACGACCGCGGGCGTCCCTGCCACCGCCGCGTCGAGCGCCGACGTAAGCGTGATCAGCTCCGCCTCGCGCCCGATGAAGAGCGGGCTGACCAGATCGCGGTACATCGCCGCCCATCCTCGCAGTCGGGCTCAGCGCACGGGAGGTGGGGACCCGCCGACGCTGCGTGACAGCGCCGGATCCCACCCGCACACCGTGCAGGCATGCAGCACCGCCGAGCGGCCGAAGGCGAGCGCGACGTCGAACGGCGCCGGGTCGGCGACCACGTCGTCCCAGTCGAGGATGAACTCGCTGAGCGCCGGCTCCCAGCGCGCAGCGGCCGGAGCCAGTGTTCCCTCGGCGAACCCCTGCGGCGCCGGAAACGCGTAGGCGAAGAACGCTGCGTGCGGATAGCGGCCATCCCCCGGCCACCAGCCGATCTCGATCTGCTCCGCGTCGGCCGCGTTGCGCATGATGAAGTCGTCAGACGGCGGGTCGGCCGGTCGGCCCGAGAAGAGGCTTACCGCCAGGTCGAACGACCCCCACCACGCATTGACCGGCGTCGAGCGGCCGCGGTACGGCGCGCGCAACGCCGCGAGCACCTGCGCCGCACGCGTCGCGGCGGCGAAGTAGACGGCGACCCGCTCACGGTCGTACGTCGCGTGCTCGGTGTCCTCGTCGAGCGGCACCGTCCACGCCACCTCCTGTGGCCTCGGGTCGATCGTCACGGGGCCGACCAGCTCGCCGACCGCGGCGAGGACGTCGCGCGTGACGTCGCCGACCGCGCGGTCGGGCGCCAGCGGCACGCGTCGCACGCGACCGTCGCTGTGCTCGGCGACGGCCTCGTGGGCATGCAGGTCGAGCACGACGCCGAACGCGCCTGAGCCGTCGGGGGCCGGGAGCGGGAGCGTCTCCCAGCCGCGTGCTGTGAGCCGCAGTGCGGCATGCATGAGCTCCGGCTCAGCCGCGGCGATCGTGGCGGCGAGCTTGCCCAGCACCTGCGTGTGCGCATGGAGCGTGTCGCAGGTCGCGCTCCAGTCCTCGTACGGCAGCGGTAGCCAGTCGGCGGGCATGCGGTTCGGCGCTGTCTAGCGCGGATGCCAATCGGCGAGGCGGATGATACGGAGGCGGCCGCCGAAGTCGCTGTAGGACAGCCGGCGCATCAGCTTGGCCGCGCTCTCGCTGCGATCGCGGTGCGGGACGCCCGTGCCGTCCAGGCGCAGCGACGTGATCTCGCCCTCGCGGAAGCGCCCGTGCGGGCCCATCCGCACCTTGATGAGCGCACTGAGCGACAGCACCGGCCCGCCGGTCACGAAGTTGTGCCAGCCGGCGAGGTTGCCGAGCGAGTAGGCGATCAGCCGACCGCGGTAGAGCTCGAGCCCGCGCAGCACGTGCGGCCCGGAGCCGAGCACGAGGTCGGCGCCGGCGCGGATCGCGACGCGGGCGAACTCCCGGAGATCCCCGCGGTCCTCGCCGAAGGCATGCTCGTGCCCGTGCGGCGTGTGCGTGCGGTCGGAGCCCTCGGCGCCGCCGTGGAACAGCACAACGACGATCTCCGCGCGCCGCGCCGCCCGGCGCACGAGCGCCCGCACGGCGCCCGGATCGTTCACGGGCGCGCTCCAGCGATAGCTCGCGAACCCGACGAACGCGATCCGCGTGCGGTTGCGCTTCAGCACCCGCACCTCTCCGGGCGCGCCGGTCGGCTCAACCCCCGCGCGGCGCAGGGCGCGACGCGTCGAGCCGTAGCCGCGGGGCCCGAAGTCGAACGCGTGGTTGTTCGCCAGGTTCGCCAGGTCGACGCCGGCCCGCCGCAGCGAGCGCGCGTTGCGCGCAGGCGCCTGGAACGCGAAGCAGTTCGACCGTCCGCCGCCGCACTTGGACGCCCCGCCCGGTGCGAACGTGCCCTCGTAGTTGAGGGCGGTCACGTCGCTCGCCCGCAGCCAGTGCGCGATCCCGGCGAGCTGCGGCCAGCCCGCCCGCGGCGGTTGCCCGTAGGACGAGCCGAGCGTAGTGTCGCCGCCCCACGTCAGCGACACGGCGGCCACGGCCAGCAGCGTGGCAAGCATGTCTACCCGGTTGCCGTAAACCGCAGGAAGTGAAACCCCCACGGCTCGAGGCCCACGTACAGCTCGCCGCCGTCGCGCTCGAACCGCGCTCCGCTGAGGCGATCGGTGAGCCCCCACACGCGGCCATCCCACGGGATCTGCACACGCCCCTGCGCGGGCTCGCCGCTCAAGTTGACGACGACGAGCTCGTGCGGCCAGCACCACGCGACCACGTGGCGACAGGAGTCGTTGTCCGGCCAGCCGCCGACGTCGCACAGGCGCCAGTCGCCGTCACGCAGGCCCGACTCGGCGACCGCCGTGAGCAGCCGCCCGTAGAACGCGCGCAGGTCCTCGTCAACCGGTTCCAACGGCCCGCGGTCGAGGAACACCGGGATGCGCGTGCGGTGCCCGTCGAGCTGGCCGTCGTGGTAGAGGCGTGCCCCCTGCAGCGTCGAGACGACGACAGCGGCGGCGCGCGCCTGCGCCGGCCCGAATGTCGCCGCGGCACGCGGCTCGTCGTGGTTCTCTATGAAGCGGATCAGCCGCTCTTGGTAGGCCGCGTCGGCCTGCAGGTGGCCGCGCACCGACTCCGCGCCATCGTGCGCGAGCCGGTCGTAGAGGCGCTTGTCGTAGCAGTAGTCGAACCCCTGCTGCTGGAGCGTCCACTCCATGTCCCAGTACGCCTCGGCGATGAACACGAAGTCCGGGTGCGCGTCCTTGACGCGGCGGATCAGCGGCGGCCAGTAGTCCTCGGAGGGAGCTGGTCTGCCCCACGTCTTCGCGAACACCTCGTTGGTCATCAGCATCGCCATGTCGCAGCGCAGCCCGTCGCACTGGCCGCCCAGAGCGATCAGCGTCTCGGCGACCGCGTCGCGCAGCTCCGGCGAGAAGGCGTTGAGCTGCACGACGTCGGGCCACGGCGGGAAATAGGGATCGCGCCCGCGGGCGACGATCCCGGCGCCCGCGCGCAGGAAGCCGGCGGGGTCGCGCGCGAGGTCCTCCTCGGACCCGGCGATGAAGCAGTCCGGCCGCTCGCTCAGCCACGGATGGTCCGGCGCGACGTGGTTTGGCACGTAGTCGAGGATCAGGCCGAGACCCCGTGCCGCGAGCTCGCCGCGCGCCGCGGCCAAATCGCCGAAGCGCGCGTCGACGGTGTAGTCACGCACGCAGTACGGCGAGCCGATCACATCCTCCGGCCTCACGTCCGGCAGCGCGGCCCGGTTGCCCGCGTCGAGCCCCGGGTCAGCCTCGGCGATCGCCAGGCCGGCCGGGCTCCGCTCCCACACGCCCATCAGCCACACCGCGTCGACCGGCAGCGCCGCCAGCGCATCCCACTCAGCAGCCGGGACGTCACCGAGCGCGCAGCCCAGCCGTCGCAGCCACACCGCCGTGTTGATCTCGTAGACGGTGGGGCGGGGCGGGAGCCGCATCAGCCCGCCCGCTCGACCGCCCAGCCGGGCTCGGTCTCCACCGCGCCGCCGAGCAGGAACAGCAGCGCGACGGTGCCCGTCCAGCCGGTCTGGTGGCTGGCGCCGATGCCGGCGCCGTTGTCGCCGTGGAAGTACTCGTGGAAGAGCAGCAGGTCGTGCCAATGCGGGTCGCTCTGGAACTTCTCGATCCCGCCGAACACCGGCCGCCGGCCCTGCTCGTCCTCGAGGAACGTGCTCGCCAGGCGGCTGCCGATCTCGCGCGCGACGGCCAGGAGGTCGAGCTCACGGCCGGAGCCGGTCGGGCATTCGACCTTCAGACGGTCGCCGTAGTAGCGGTGCAGCTGGATCAGCGCGCGCAGGATCACGAGGTTCATCGGGAACCACACCGGCCCGCGCCAGTTCGAGTTGCCGCCGAACATGCCCGTGTCGGACTCCGCCGGCAGGTAGGAGACCTCGTAGTGCTGGCCGCCCCAGTCGAACCGGTACGGCTGGTCGAGGTGGCGGCGCGAGATCGCGCGGATCCCGTGCGGCCCGAGGAACTCGGCCTCGTCGAGCATCACGGAGAGGATCTGCCGCAGCTGCGCCTCGTCGACCAGTGAGAGCATGCGCCGCCCCTCGGGGCTCGGACCCGGCAGATGGGCGAGCGCCGGTACGACGTCCGCGAAGTGCTGGGCGAACGCCTGCGCGAGGTCGAGCACCTCCGGGTGCGAGTCCGCGACGTCCGGGTCGAACACGGTGGCCGCGCACAGCGGCAGCAGGCCGACCAGCGAGCGCACCTTGAGCGGGATCGTCGTGCCGTCGGGCATCCGCATGACGTCGTAGAAGAAGCCGTCCTGCTCGTCCCACAGCGGCGTGTCGAGACCGGGCGGATTGAGCGCGATGGCGATCCACTGGAAGTGCGAGACGAACTTGAGCGCGATGTCGGCGTACGCGGGGTCCTCGCGTGCCAGCTCGACCGCGATCTGCAGCATCCACTGGCAGTACAGAGCCATCCAGGCCGTGCCGTCGGCCTGCGCGAGCGTACCGCCGCCGGGGAGCGGCGCCGAGCGGTCGAAGATGCCGATGTTGTCGAGGCCGAGGAACCCGCCCTGGAAGAGGTTGCGGCCGTCGGGGTCCTTGCGGTTCACCCACCACGTGAAGTTGGTCAGCAGCCGCTGGAACACGCGCGCGAGAAACTCGCGGTCGCCCTCGCCGCGGATCGCCTGCTCGCGCTCGTACACCCACAGCGCCGCCCACGCCGTCACCGGCGGGTTGACGTCGCTGAAGTTCCACTCGTAGGCCGGGATCTGCCCGTTGGGATGCTGATAGCGGGTGCGCAGCAGCAGCTCGACCTGTTCCTTGGCGAAGTCGACGTCCACGAGCGACAGCGGGGCGCAGTGGAACGCCAGGTCCCACGCCGCGAACCAGGGGTACTCCCACTTGTCCGGCATCGAGATCAGGTCGCCGGCGACCATGTGGAACCAGGGCACGTTGCGCATGGCGGGAGCGTTCGGGTCCCACGGGTTGATGCCGTGCTCGCGCAACCAGGTGTGCACGTCGTACTCGTAGTACTGCTTGGACCACAGCAGGCCGGCCAGCGCCTGGCGCATCACGCGCGCGGCGTCCTCGTCGAGACCTGCCGGCATGACGGTGGCGTAGAAGCGGTCGGCCTCGTCGCGGCGCGTGGTCATCACGCGATCGAACGTGGGACCGAGCGGCTCGTCGATCGCCGCAGCGCTCAGGCGCACACGGATCGCCACGGCGCCGCCCGCCTCGACCTCGAGCACGTGGTGGACCGCGCACTTCGTGCCCGTGCGCTCGGGGCTGACCGGCTTTCCATGGACGACGTGGTCGCTGATCGCGTCCTTCGGATACGGCGAGGTGTTGGGCGCGCCGAACAGCCGCTCGTTGTTCGTCTCGTTCTCGCAGAACAGCGCGGGCGCGTCTGCGTACAGGCGCCACTCGCCGAGCTCGGGGTGTGCGGCGCGCACGCCGTCGCCGTCCGCCGCCAGCGTCGGCTTGTCACCGCCCATGCCCCACGACCACGTGTTGCGGAACCACAGCGTCGGCAGCAGGTGCAGCGTGGCCGCGTCGGGCCCGCGGTTGTACGCGGTGACGAGCATCAGCAGGTCGTCGTGCGCGCCCTTGGCGTACTCGACCTCGACATCGAAGTACCGGTCGTCGTCGAACACGCCGGTGTCGAGCAGCTCGTACTCCATGTCCTGCTTGCCGCGGCGCGCGTTGGTGGCGACGAGGTCGTTGTAGGGGAACTCGCGCTGCGGATACTTGTACAAGCACTTCATGTACGAATGGGTGGGCGTGCTGTCGAGGTAGAACCAGTACTCCTTGGCGTCCTCGCCGTGGTTGCCTTCGCCGTTGGACAGCCCGAACATCCGCTCCTTGAGGATCGGGTCGGCGCCGTTCCAGAGCGCCAGGGACAGGCACATCCGCTGCCGCTCGTCCGAGATCCCTGCGATGCCGTCCTCGCCCCAGCGGTAGGCGCGCGAGCGGGCCTGGTCGTGGCTGAAGTAGTCCCAGGCGTCGCCACCGTCGCTGTAGTCCTCGCGCACGGTGCCCCACTGGCGCTCGGACAGGTACGGGCCCCACGCCTTCCACGGGACGGCGCCGGCGCGCGCCTCCTCGAGCCGCGCGTGTTCGGGGGTGGGCGGGGGCACGCACCGCACGATATGTGCGGTGCGTGCCCGTCCGCCTCACCCGGACTGGGTGACTATCGCTTGTAGATCCCCAGCTCCAGCGCCCGGGCGCTGGGTGCGGCCGCGGCGCTGCGCGCGGCCGCGGCGGTGGTCGTCACCGGGTCCGCCGTCCAGTCCGCATGGCCCGGCATCGGCGGCACGGTGTCGCCGTACAGCCAGGCGCGCTGGAAGGCCGTCAGGTTGCGGTGCGAGATGCGGTTGACGTGCGCGATCCACTGCTCCGTGCTGACCGACTCGTCCTTGTAGCGCGCGACCCAGCTGCGCTCGACCTCGCTGAACGTCCGCTCGCCGACCACCTGGCGCAGGGCGTACAGGAAGAGCGAGCCGCCGGAGTACACGTTGTCGCTGAACAGCGTGAAGATGTCGTTCCCGGTCGGTTTCGCGACGGGCCCGAAATCATGGCGGAGCTGGTTGGCCCGGGCATACGCGTCGTGCCAGTAGTCGACGGTGAAGCCGTCGCCGAAGAAGAACTGCTCGGCGTAGACCTGCTGGTAGTAGTCGGCGTGGCCTTCGTTGAGCCACACGTCCTGCCAGCGGACGGGCGCCACGCTGTCGCCGAACCACTGGTGGGCGAGCTCGTGGACCATGATCGGCTCGTAGTTGGACGGCGGGCGCGGCGCCTGGAACAGGAACGCCGGGTGCAGCGACAGCGTCTGCGTCTCGAGTGCGTAGCCGAACCGCTGGTCGGCCGCCTCCACGCCATACACGTCGAACGGGTAGCGCCCGACCTCGTCGATCATCCACCGCAGGTGGTCGGGCGTGCGCTGGAGTGCCGGCGTCACGGCTGCCGTCACGGTGCTGCTCGACACGTGGCGGATGTGCACCTTGCCCACGTCCGGCTGCGTCGTGACGTCGAACGCCCCGACGGTGAGCTGGATCAGCTCGGACGCCATCGGCTCGCGCATGAAGTACTCGCTGTACGAGCGCCCGTGCGAGGTCCGGCGGAACACGAGATCGCCGTTGGCGACCGCCGTGGTGCCCTCCGGCACGTCGAAGCTGATGTCGTAGCTCGCCTTGTCGGCCGGATGGTCGTTGACCGGATAGAAGGTGTGGCTGAGGTTCGGCTGGCCGGCCGTGACCGAACCGGCGTTCACCGTGAAGAACCCGAACGGGAAGATGTCCGTCGGGACGAACGGCGTGGCCGTGTAGCGGACGGTGACCGCGAACTTCTCGTTGTCGCGCAGGGCGTGCCGCGGCGTGATGACGATCTCCTCGTCGGACCACGTCCAGTCGGCGGTGCGGCCGTCAACCTGCACGGAGTCGACCGAGTCGCCCGCGAAGTCGAGGTCGAAGCGCGACAGCGCCTGGGTCGCGCGCGCGAACATCGTCACGCGGCCGCTGACGGTCTGCTGTGCGTCAGCCGTCGGGTAGCGCAGCGCGAGCGAGTAGTGGATCGCGTCGTACCCACCGTTCCCGAGGCCCGGGAACAGGGGGTCGCCGATCTCCGACGCGCCCGGCGAGGGCGCGTGGTGGTGTGAGGCTGCGGCCGGCGCGGCGAGCACCGCGCAGGCGGCAGCAGCAAGGGCGAGCACAAGGACGTGCCGCCGGAATCTCCCCTCCATGGCGCCAACGCAGTGGCGCCGTCAAGTCACACGCGGGGAACCTACGCCGCTTCGAGCAGCCCGCGCGCGGCGGGCAGGGCGCCGAGCGTGCGCAGCGCGCGATCCTCGACCTGGCGCACCTGGTGTGGCTTGACGCCGAGGGCGCGCGCGGTCTCGGCCGGCGTGTGCGGTGCCTCGCCGCCGAGGCCGAAGCGCAGCTCGAGCACGCGCCGCTCGATCATCCCGAGCTCGCCGAGCGCGGCCGCGACGCCGGCGCGCTCCGCGCCGGCCATCGCCTCGTCCTCGGGCGACGGCGCTGCCGCCGCGACGAGGTCGCCGAGCTCGGTCTCGCCGTCGTCGGCGACGGGCGCGTCGAGCGATGCGGGGCGTCTACCCATGCCCCGCAGCCGCTCGACGTCTTCGACCTCGAGCCCGAGGTCGGTCGCCAGCTCGGCAACGGTGGGGGCGCCGCCGAGCCGTGTCGTCAGGGCGCGCTCGGTGATCTCCAGGCGACGCACCTGGTCGGCCACCGTGATGGGGAGGCGGACCATGCGGCCCTTGTCGGTCACGGCGCGGCCGACGGCCTGCCGGATCCAGAGCGTCGCGTAGGTGGAGAAGCGGTGCCCGCGCCGGTAGTCGAACTTCTCGACGGCCCGGACGAGCCCGATCGTGCCCTCTTGGATGAGATCGGTCAGCGTGAGCCCGGAGTCCTCGCGCTGGTAGCGCTTGGCGATGTGCACGACGAGGCGCAGGTTGGCCTCGATCATGTGGTCCTTGGCGGCCATGTCGCCGCGCTCGACGCGGCGGGCGAGCGCCTGCTCCTGGGCCGGGGTGAGCAATGGCGTGCGAGCAATGCGCCGCAGATACAACGCCAGTCCATCGTCGTGCCGATCGCTCATGAACTGGACTGTCGACCCCATTCATCAAGGGTTCGTGAAGGCTGCCTCAATGTCTCCTGAAGCCTTATTTGGCGCTGACATTCCGCTTCTACCGTGCCCGCCAACAGTGTGAATCAGGAGACCGAATGAGCCTCTGGACCGACGATCCCAAGCCCCGCGAGCACACGCCGCCGACGCCACCGCGCCAGCCCGATCCCCCCGTCGCGCCGCCGCCGGAGCCGCCGCGCGTCCCGTCGCGCTGGCCGGCCGCGGTCGGCGGCGGCCTGGTCTCGGCGATCGTCGTGTCCGCCGTCCTGCTCGGCACCGGCCTGGCCGGTGACAACAACAACGGCTCCCCGACGAACGCGCCGGCCACCACCGCGCCGGTCACGATCTCGGCCACCGACAGCAAGGGCGACCTCGCTCGCGCCGTCTACGCCGCCGCGAGCCCGAGCGTCGCCTCGGTGCGCACCAGCGAGGGCTCCGGCACCGGCTTCCTCGTCGACAGCAACGGCACGATGGTCACGAACGCCCACGTGGTCGGCAGCAACAAGCAGGTCCAGGTCCGCTTCAACGACAACGGCTCCTACCACGACGCGCAGGTCCTCAGCGTCGACGCCTCGACCGATCTCGCGGCGCTGAAGATCGACCCGAGCGACGCCCAGGGCATCCGCCCGCTCGAGCTCGCCGATTCCGACAACGTCCAGGTCGGTGACTCGGCGATCGCCATCGGCTACCCGCTCGGTCTCGACCGTACGGCGACCGCCGGCATCGTGTCCGGCCTCGAGCGCTCGATCGAATCGCCCAACGGCTTCTCGATCGACAAGGTCATCCAGACCGACGCGCCCGTGAACCCCGGCAACTCGGGCGGCCCGCTGCTCAACGCCAAGGGCCAGGTGATCGGCGTCAACTCGCAGATCGCGACCGCGGCGGGTGGCGGCGAGGGCAACATCGGCATCTCGTTCGCGATCCCGGCCAACACGGTCAAGTCGGTCCTGCCCGACCTCGAGAACGGCAGCGCGCCCAAGCACGCCTACCTCGGCGTGTCGACGAGCGATACCGCGAACGACAAGGGCGCCCAGATCCGTGAGACGACGTCCGGCGGCCCCTCCGAGCGCGCCGGCCTGCGGGCGGGCGACGTCGTCACGAAGATCGACGGCCAGACGATCTCGACCGCCGACCAGGTCGTGCAGTCGATCTCCGACAAGCAGCCCGGCGACACGGTGAAGGTCACTGTGCAGCGCAACGGCCACGAGCAGACCGTCGACGTGACGCTCGGCACGCGGCCCGACCAGGTGCCCGGCCAGACCCACCCGCAAGGGCAGCCGTAGGCCCGTTCTTAACTGATCTTAGGGTTCGTCGGCTTGACTGGCCGACCATGGGAACACGGGGAACGCGATCGGTCTTCGTCGCCGCTCTGTGTGCGGGGGTTGCCATGGTCGGCCTGTCCCTGCACGGGTTGATGGGCGTCGACTCCGAGCTCCAGCGGTCCGCCTTCGCCGCGCAGCAGCTGCATCAGGTGAGCGAGTATCACTCGTTCCATGTCGTCTACCGGCGCGGCGGCGACTGCCACAACGGCTCGACGACGAAGCTCAGCCAGCGCACCTGAGGCCGCGTGAAGCCGGGCGTCGAGGAGATCGGGCAGATCGCCGGTCTCTCGGATCCGGTCATCCGCAACCTCCGGATCACCGAGTGCTACTCGCGGCTGGCGGCGGCGGTCGAGGCCGAAGGGGCCAACTGGTGCACGTTCGCGACCTGGGCCTCCCGGCAGGCCGGTCGCACGATCCGCGGTGAGGACCTGCTGCAGGCGCTCGAGCTCGAGCTGGGACGCGACGCCCAGCTCCTACACCCGCTGCGGTCGTTCTGGCGCAGCGTGCTGCGGCGCGGCCTGTTCGACCGCACCTCGCGGTTCGGGCGGCTCGTCTGGAGTCTGCACACGCCGTTCGACGCATTCGAGCTGGCGAGCGACGCCGTCGCGCGCGGGAACCTGAAGGTGTTCGCCGAGATCGGGCTCGCGTTCGCGCACTACTTGGCGCTCGACTTCGAGACGTTCATGGCCGGGCTCGAGGACCCCGAGCTGCGGCGGGCGTTCGGGCACCTCGAGCACGGGCGGGCGACGGGCGATGCCGACCTGATCGTGCTCGCCAACCTCGAGATCGGGCTGCACGAGCAGTCACGGCTGCAGCCCGAGATCGCGGAGGCGCTCGCGGCCGCGTTGGCGCCCGAGCAGGGGCTGCTGCGGCGGATCCTCGGTTGGCCGCTCCAGCGCCAGCTCACGCGGCTCAGCCGCGAGGCGATCACGCACAGCCTGATGGTGCTCGCGCTGCCCACCGGCACGCTGTTTCTCGGCCGCAACCTCGTGGTGGGGCTCGTCGCTCCGCACAACGCCGAGCTGGAGCGGCTGCTCGCGCGCTACGAACCGGTGCCGCCGGCGGTCGACGACTGCGCCGCGCGCGACTGGTCGGTGCTCGACCAGCGCATGCACTACATCGCGCACCTGTTCCGCGGCTACCACGATCGCCGCGAGCTCGCGGCGCCGCCGTTCACGCCAGCACAGGTCGAGCTGCTGCTGGCGGGCCGGCTGCCGGACGGGGAGCTGTAAAGGCGACGGTGGCGACCAGGCCGCCGCCGGCGCGCGCCTGCAGGTCGAGCCGGGCGCCGTGGGCGTCGGCGACCGCGCGCACGATCGACAGGCCGAGGCCGGCGCCCGGGCCGCTGGTGTCGCGGTGCAGGCGCTCGAACGGCTCGGCGAGCCGCCGCACGTCCTCCGGCCGGATGTCGGCGCCGGTGTTCTCCACCTCGACCAGGCCGGGCCGCACCTTCACCTGCACGGAGCCGCCCATCACGTTGTGGCGCACGGCGTTCTCGACCAGGTTGGCGACGAGCCGCTCGATCAGCGCCGGGTCGCCGGTCAGCGGCGCCGGCTCGACGTCGAGGCGCACGGCGACGGCGCGCGTGGCCGCCTCGCCGGCGACGAGGTCGCCGGCGGCGCGCGCCGCCGCCGCGAGATCAACGGGCTCGCGCCGCGGCAGCGCCTGCTGGCTGCGCGCGAGCACCATCAGGGAGTTGAGCAGCACCTCGGTGCGGTCGGCGGCCTCGAGCACGGCCTCGCCCATGTGCCGCAGGTCGCGCGTGGTGGCGTCCGGGTCGGCGAGCGTGACTTCGACCTCGGCGCGGATGATGGTCAGCGGGGTGCGCAGCTCGTGGCTGGCGTTGGCGACGAAGCGCTTCTGGCCGTCGAAGGCGTTGTTGAGCCGGTCGAGCATGCCGTCGACGGTGTCGGCGAGCTCGCGCAGCTCGTCCTCGGGCCCGACCATGGCGATCCGCTCGTCCATGCGCTCCTGGGTCACGCGCTGGGCGAGGTCGGTCACCTTGCGCAGCGGGGAGAGCGCGCGGCCCGCGGCGAGATAGCCGAGCGCCATCGCGATCAGGATCGTGCCCGCGAGGGCGAGCATGAACTGGCTGTCCATCCGCGCGAGCGCGGGATCGTCAAAGCCCGGCGGCAGCGTGCGGTGCACCTGGCGGTGCACGATCCACGAGCTGATGAGGAGGAGGACGGCGCCGCAGGTGCCGAACAGCAGCGTGTAGAGCGCGGTGAGGCGGAGCCTGAGTGTCACACGCGATATCCCGCGCCCCGCACGGTGTGGACCACGGGCGGGTTCCCGAGCTTGCGGCGCAGCGTCATGACGGTCATGCGGACCGTGTTGGTGAACGGGTCGACCCCTTCATCCCAGACCTTCTCGAGCAGCTCGTCCGGGCCGACGACGGCTCCCCCGGCGGCCATCAGCACCTCGAGCACGGCAAGTTCCTTGGGGGCGAGCTCCACCGCCTGGCCGGCGCGGGTCACGGCGCGCCGCGCAGGGTCGAGCTCGACGTCGCCGGCGGTCAGCACCGGCGGGCGCGGCGCGCCGTTGCGGCGCGCCAGGGCGCGGGTGCGGGCCACGAGCTCGGCGAACCGGAACGGCTTCGGCAGGTAGTCATCGGCACCGAGCGCGAGGCCGTCGACGAGGTCGTCGACCCCGCCCGCGGCCGTGAGCATCAGCACCTTCGTGTCGGGTCGCTCGGCGGCCAGCGTGCGGCAGACGTCGTCGCCGTGCATGGCCGGGAGGTCGCGGTCGAGCACGACCACGTCGTACGGGGCGGTCAGCGCTTTCTGCAGCGCGGAAGCCCCGTCGCGGGCCAGGTCGACGGCCATTCCCTCGCGGCGTAGGCCGCGCGCCACCGCGTCTCCGACGCGGGGCTCGTCCTCGGCGATCAGCACTCGCACACGAGGAAGAGTGGCGGTCGTGCGTGAAGAGACCGCAAACGGCGGATAAAGCCAGGCTTAGATGTGACGTTCGGCACACTGCGCGGCGCTGGGGCGGGAACAATCCACGGCGTGATCAGCACCGCCGTCAAGACGCTGGCCGCCCGGTTCGACCCCACCGTGTCCGACCCGCCGCTCCAGGCGCGGGTCCGGCTGGTCGCGGGCGACGAGGCGCACGACGCCGTCGTCGGCGCGTTCGGCGCGCGGATCGAGGCGGCGAACGGCAAGCCTCCCGACGCCGTGATCTCCGGCTCCGCCGATGCCTGGCGCCGCGCGGCGTCTGCGCCGGACGGCGCGGTGGCGGCGTTGCGCCGCGGCGGGCTGCGGATGCGCGAGAACCTCCACGTCGCGGTCGGCTTCCTGGCCGGCACGGCCGGAGGCGGGCTGCGGCTGCGCACGTACGAGACGTCGGCCGGCGCGATCTCGGCCGCCGAGGCGGGGAGCGGGCCGGCGCTGCTGGCGATCCACGGGCTCGGCGGCTCCAAGGCCTCGTTCCTGCCCACGATCGGCGCGCTGGCCGGCGGCCACCGCGTGATCGCCGTCGACCTCCCGGGCTTCGGCGACTCGGCCAAGCCGGTGCGAGCCGCCTACGACCCGCCCTACTTCGCGAACGTCATGGCCGAGGTGCTCGACGCGGCGGGCGCGTCAAACGCCCACGTGGTCGGCAACAGCATGGGCGGCCGGATCGGGATCGAGATGGCGTTGACGATGCCCGAGCGCGTCGACCGCCTCGCGCTCTTGAGCCCCGCGATGGCGTGGCTGCGGCCGCGCCGCTGGGCACCGCTCGTGAAGCTCCTGCGCCCCGAGCTCAGCATGGTGCCGCTGCCGGTCGAGCCCGTGGTGCGGCGGCTGTTCCCCGCCGAGGGCTGGGCCGCCGCCGGCATGGACGAGTTCCTGCGCGCCTACAAGACCTCGCGCGGCCGCCACGCCTTCAACGCCGCCGCGCGCAACATCTACCTCGACGAGCCGCACGGCGACGACGGCATGTGGTCCCGCCTGCGCGAGCTGCAGCACGAGTCGCTGTTCGTGTGGGGCCGCAAGGACACCCTCGTCCCGATCGCGTTCATGAAGCACGTCGAGCGGGCCCTGCCGGAGGCGCGCCACGTCGAGCTCGACTGCGGGCACGTGCCGCAGGTCGAGCGCCCGCGCGAGACGCACGCGGCGATCCGGGACTTCCTCGGCTCGTAGCGCGTCGTTGCGCGAGCGAACCCCGGCCGGGTGGGGCTGCGAGGGTGCCGGCCCCGCAGGTCGTGCGCGCGCACCCACTCCTCGGCCACGATCGCGGAGCCGAGCGAGAGCTCGCCGCACAGCACCGTGGCGGCGACGATCTCGGCGAGCTTGCGCACCTTGCCGGTCCCGTAGCAGCCGAGCATCTCCAGGCACTCGCGCTGGGTCGCCAAGCCCGTGCCGCCGCCGTAGGTCGCCACGATCAGCGACGGGATCGTGACCGAGTAGTAATAGTCGCCGTTGTCGCGTAGCTCGGCGTGTACGAACGCGGCCGAGGACTCGGCGACGTTCGCCACGTCCTGCCCGGTGGCGATGAACATCGCGGTGATGCCGTTCGCCGAATGGGCGCCGTTGTTGTTGACGCCCGACATGAAGCCGCCGAGGTTGGAGACCTGGCGGGCCCGGAACATGACCTCGGTGGAGGAGTTCATGACCGAGCGGAACAGGGCGTCCGGGATCGTCGCCTCCGCGACCACGCGCTTGCCGCGCGTGTGCAGCATGTTGACCTGCGAGCTCTTCTTGTCGGTCGCGAAGTTCGACTCGAGGAAGAAGTGCTCGATGCCCGGGTACTCCTGCATGATCCACGCGCAGGCCGCGGCGGTCGCCTTGCCGGTGAGGTTCTGGCCCGCGGCGTCCCCAGTCGTGTAGTTGAAGCGAGTGAAGAGGATGCGGCTTGCCGAGTAGTGCTCGATGTCGCGCAGCCGGCCCGACCGCGTCGTCGCCTGCGCCGCCTCGGCGATCTCCTCGAAGTGCTCGGTCAGCCACTCCCCGAAGGCACGGGCCTCGCGCGCGCTTGGAAGCAAGAAGGCCGGAGCGCGCTGCATGCGGTCGTCGAGCACGGTCGTCGTCACGCCGCCCGCCTCGTAGAGCAGCTTCATGCCGCGGTTGTACGAGGCCACGAGCGTGCCCTCGGCGGTCGCCAGCGGCACGTAGAACTCGCCCTGCGCG
The DNA here is from genome assembly GCA_963803335.1 of uncultured Solirubrobacteraceae bacterium. Taxonomy (GTDB): domain Bacteria; phylum Actinomycetota; class Thermoleophilia; order Solirubrobacterales; family Solirubrobacteraceae; genus DASSUW01. The sequence continues at coordinate 106,290 of CAWDME010000007.1, forward strand.
GCCTCGCCGTTGACCAGCAGCGGGCCGGCGACGCCGATCGGGACCTGCGCCACGCCGGCGAACTGCTCGACGTTCCCGCTGGTCGCCTCGGGATCGAAGGAGAAGCTGCCGACGTGCTCGAGCGAGGCGCCCGTGCGCTCGGAGAGGAAGTCACGGCGCGCGGCGGCCGCCGCCCGCGTGTAGTCGTTGTCTGAGTCGCGGGGGACCGGGACGCGTGGCATGCCCGCGGCATACCCGGCCCGGCGGCGCTCAGTCCAGCGGCGGCGGGGTGGAGGCAGCCGCGATCGGGAGCGGCTCGATCTCTTCCAGAGGCTCGAGCGCCCCGAGCTCGACCACCATCACGATGTGCGGCACGGCGACCGCCAGGTACTCGTGGCGCTCGGGAGCGCGGCTGCCGGCGAGCCAGCGGACCTCGACATCGGTGAGGGCGAGGAACTCCCGGTCGTGGGCGTTGAGGAAGTCGGTGGTGCGGGATCGGTAGCCCTCGCTCGGGAGCTGCACCGTCCCTTCGATCTCGTGACGCTGGGTCTCGATCCGGACGCGCTCGCGGCGATAGTGCATGTGAGCCATATCGGCCGCCGGCGCCGAGCGCCTTATAGGGTGCTCCGCTCATGCTCGACGTCGACGGCATCCTGCGCCCCTGGTGGGACCAGCTTTGCGCCGACTACGGCGAGCTCGCCCTCTACGACGCCCACACGCACGTCGGGGCCGACGATCCCGACGGCGTCAAGCAATCGCCGGACGAGCTGCTGCGCGCGCTGGAGCGGGCCGGCGCCCGCGCCGTCGTGTTCCCGATGCACGAGCCCGCGGGGTATCCGCCGGCCAACGACCGTGTCATGGAGGCGGCTGCCCGCTCGGACGGCCGGCTCGTCGCGTACTGCCGCGTCGACCCGCACGACAACGCGCTGGCGGAGGCGCGCCGCTGCCTCGACGCCGGCGCGCGCGGCATCAAGCTCCACCCGCGCGCAGAGCAGTTCACGCTGTCGGTCCCGGTCGTGCACGAGCTGGTGGCGCTCGCCCACGAGCGGCGCGTGCCGGTGCTCATCCACGCCGGGCGCGGGATCCCGGCGCTCGGGCGCGACACGGTCCGCCTGTCCGGCGAGTTCCCTGACGCGCGGCTGATCCTCGCCCACGCCGCGATCTCCGACCTCGCCTGGCTGTGGCGCGTGCTGCCCGACCACCCGAATCTGCTGATCGACACCGCCTGGTGGGACCCGGCCGACATGATGGCCCTGTTCACGCTGTGCCCGCCCGGCAACATCGTCTGGGCCAGCGACTCGCCGTACGGGCTGCCGCTCACCTCGGCGGTCATGCACCTGCGGCTCGCCGCCCAGGCCGGGTTGGACGCGGCGCAGCTGCGCTCGATCGCCGGCGCGCAGATGGAGCACGTGCTCGACGGCGGCGACCCGTTCGACGCCGGGCCGCCCCCTGGAGTGGCGAAGCCGATCGACCCGCTGCTCGAACGCGTGATCTCACATGCCTGCCAAGGGGTGGCGCGGATGTTCGTGCGCGCCGACCCGTCGGAGGCGGTCGCGCTTGCCAAGCTCGCCTGCGGCGTCGGGCAGGACAGCGAGCACGCGGAGATCTTCGCCGCCGTGATGGGGCTGCTGGAAGCCTACGAGGCGCACATCACCCCGGTACCGGAGGGCATGCGCATCCACCCGGCCGCGCGGCTGCTGATCGTGGCCGTCACGATCGCCCGCACGCCCGACGTGCCGCTCCCCGACCTGCCCGACGCGCCGCCGCCGACGCGCGAAGAGGCGGACGCGTAGCGCTTACTCGCTTGCCAGCTGGTGGCGCAGGCGCTCACGGAGCTCGTGGAAGCGGCGGGCCTCGTAGACGATCAGCGCCACCAGCAACGCGCTCAGGATCGCCAGCGTCGCGAGCGCGGGCAGCGCGAGCGCCGCGGGCACGAGCACCACGGCGGCGGCGGCCGCGACCACACGCTGCCAGCTGAAGCGGTGCACGTTGCGCCAGCGGAAGGCCACGTGCGCGAGCAGGTACACCGCCGTGCCGCCGAGCATGGCGACCGCCGGGACCACCTTCAGCGGATCCTCGACGTGCTCGAGCGTCTTCTTCAGCCCCAGCGCCAGCAGCACGATCCCCGCCACCATCGGGAAGTGCAGGTAGGAGAACGAGTCGCGCGCGATCTCGTTGCGCACCTTGCCGGCGGGCGCGTTAGACAGCCGCCGCTCGGCGACGAGCGCGACGACGTCGAAGTAGAGCCACCACAGCGCGCCCGCGACGACCACGCCGAGCGTCGCGGCGATCACCACGCCGGCGTCGACGCCGTGGCCGGCGCCGACCCCGATGGCCACGATCGACTCCCCGAGCGCGATGATCACGATCAGGCCGTGGCGCTCGGCGAAGTGGCCGGGCGCGAGCCGCCAGCCGCTGGAGTCGATCAGCATCGGCCCGCCCATGTCGAGCGCCAGCGCGAGCGCCCACACCGCGCCCTGCGGCACGCCGTCGAGGAACGAGGCGAGCACGAGCAGGCCGGTGCCGATCGCGGTGCTGATCGCGAGGCCGGTCACCGAGCGGCGCAGCCCCGGATCGTCGCGGCTGGCGATCACGAACAGTCCGATCTGCGCGAAGCGCACGACGAAGTAGGCACAGGCGAGCAGCAGCGCCTCGTCGCCGAACGCGCCCGGCACGCACAGCGCCACCACGAGGAAGGCGGCCATCGCGGCGAGCATCACCAGCCGCACCGACCCCTCCTCCGGATCGACGACGCTGGTCAGCCACGCGTAGCCCACCCACGACCACCACATCACGCCGAGCACGAGCATGCCCTTGGCGAGCCCGGCCCACGTCGGCTCGGCGGCCATGAGCGCCGTGCACTGCGTGAGCGCGAGCACGAAGACGAGGTCGAAGAACAGCTCGAGCGGCGTGACGCGCGATTCCTCGCGCAGGACGGCCGTGAGTCCGTGTGAGCGGATCGGGGCGCTGGCGGCCACGATCCGGATCTTCTCAGGGCGCGGCGCCCCGCTCCCCGAGCCAGGCGGTGACAGTGTCGGGCGGCCGGCCGTCGAACTCGGCCCGCGCGGCCAGGCGCAGCAGCTCGGTGTCGTCGTCCTCGAGCCGAGTCACGAGCTCCGACAGGCGCGGCCGAGCTGGCGCTGCGGCTCAGGCGCGTGCGCCAGTCACGCCGCCTGCGGCTGCGCCTCGCGCGCCATCTGGATGCCGCTGCGGGTGCCGAGCGGCTCCTCGCGCATCAGCGCGACCGCGATCAGCGCCACGAGCCCGAGCGGCGCCGCGGCCATGAAGATCTCGGCGATCCCGCTGCCGTAGGCGTGCTCGACGATATGGGCGATCGCCGGCGGCAGCGAGCTGATCTCGGGGACATGGTCACCCGTCCCGGAGGTCTTGACGCCCGCTGCCGCCAGGCCCGTGGCGATCGACGAGCTGGCCTTCGAGGCGAGCAGCGCGCCGAGCACGGAGACGCCGACGGCGCCGCCCATGCTGCGGAAGAACGCGATCAGCGAGCTGCCCGAGCCGATCTCGGTGTGCGGGACAGCGTTCTGCACGACCAGCACGAGGTTCTGCATGAGCATCCCGAGGCCCGCGCCGACCATCACCATGAAGGCGCCGAGCTCGACCAGCGACGTGGTCTCGTCGAGTGTGCCCATCAGCGCCAGCCCGAGCGTGAGCAGCGCCGTGCCGGCGAGCATCACGTTCTTGTAGCGGCCGGTGCGGCTGACGCGGCGGCCGATCACCGTCGACGCGGTGAACAGGCCAATCACCATCGGGATCGTGAGCAGGCCCGACTCGGTCGGCGACTTGCCGCGCGCGATCTGCATGTACTGGCTGAGGAACACGCTGGTGCCGAACATCGCGATGCCGACTGCGATGCTGGCGATCACCGCGAGCACGACCGTGCGGCGCTCGAACAGGTTGAGCGGGATCAGCGGCTCGGCCACGCGCCGCTCGACCGCGATCGCCGCCGCGATCAGCGCGACGCCGAGGCCCACGAGCGCGAACGTCTCCCAGGACATCCAGTCGAACTGCTGGCCGGCGAGCGAGACCCAGATCAGCAGCGCCGAGGCGCCGCCGGCGATCAGCGTCGCGCCAAGGTAGTCGAGCTTGACCTCGCGCCGGCGGCGCGGAAGGTCGAGCGTCTTCTGCAGGACGGCGAACGCGGCGAGCGCGAACGGGACGCCGATGTAGAAGCACCAGCGCCAGCCGATCGAGTCGGTGATCACGCCGCCGAGCAGCGGGCCGGCGACGGTGCCGACGCCGAACACGGCGCCGAGGTAGCCGGAGTAACGGCCGCGCTCACGCGGCGAGACGAGGTCGGAGAGGATCACCTGCACCAGCGCCGTGAGGCCGCCGGCGCCGACGCCCTGGATCGCGCGACAGGCGATCAGCCAGCCCATCGAGGTCGAGAGCCCGGCGAGCACCGAGCCGAAGACGAAGATCACGAGGCCGCTCTGCACGAGCACCTTGCGGTCGAACAGGTCGGCGAGCTTGCCCCAGATCGGCGTGCTGACGGTCAGCGCGAGCAGCGTGGAGGTGACCACCCACGTGTAGCCCGACTGCGTGCCTCCGAGGTCGCTGACGATGCGTGGCAGCGAGGTCGAGACGACGGTGCTGGAAAGAATCGCGACGAACATGCCGAGCAGCAGGCCCGACATGGCTTCGAGGATCTGGCGGTGTGTCATGGCCGGCATTCAGGCGGCCTCCTTCTGGGGCGAGGTGTGGGCGGCGGCGAGCCGCGCGAAGTCCTCGCGCAGGCGCTCGAGACCGCCGGTAAGTGCGTTGACGTCCTCGTCCGACCAGCTCTCCAGGACGCGCGTGAAGCCGGCCACCATGCGGCGGTGCGACTCGCGCAGCACGCGGCGCCCCGTGCGGGTCACGGCCACGATGTGCGCGCGGCGGTCCTGCGGATCCTCCCGGCGCTCGACGTAGCCCTCGGCGGCCAGTGACGCGATCTGCCGGCTGGCGACCGACAGGTCCACGCCCAGCCGCTGCGCGACGTCGCTGACGCGCAGGGGACCGTGCACCTGGAGCACGGCGAGCGCGTGGAAGCCCTGGGTCCCGAGCTCGGCCATCGCGTGGCGGCCGATGTCGCGCTGGACCATGCCAAGCCCGTAGAGCTGGCGGACGAGCGCTTCGATGGGAGGGAGTTGATCGGACATTAGTTGTCTTCTGCAAGCAAGTATATCGGCAAGAAGACCACGTTGCTTGAGGCCCGTCACATGGCGCTAGCTGTTGCGGTGGCGCGTGTCGAACGGGTCGCCGAACCGCTGCTCCTCGAGGCCCTGGATGACCTCGGTGATGCCGTCCGGCACGCGCATCAGCGGGTCGAAGCCGAGCTCGCCGTGGATGCGGGCAAAGGAGACGCGGTAGTCGCGCGGGTCCTCGTCGCGGTGCACGAAGCGCACGTCGGCGGCCGGGAGGCGCTCGCGGATCAGCTCGACGAGGTCGAGCTTGCGGTAGTTCTCGTCCGAGTGGCCGACGTTGAAGACGCGGCCGCCGACCTGCTCTGTCGGCGCGGCGAGGACCATCGCGATCGCTCGTGCCGCGTCGGCGACGTGCACGTACGGACGCCAGAACTGCTCGCCGAAGACGTCGAGGGTGCGGCCGGCCCACAGGTCGCGAGTGAACTCGTTGACGGTGAGGTCGAAGCGCATCCGCTCGGCGGCGCCGTAGATCGTGGCGAAGCGCAGGCAGGTGATGAATGGCGGCGCGCTGCGCGCGAGCAGGTCCGTCTCGACCGCCACCTTCTGCTCGGCGTACAGCGAGACGGGGGCGAGCGGGGCGGTCTCGTCGATCGGCACCAGCGGGTCGGCCATGCGGCCGTAGTTCGAGCACGTCGAGGCGAAGACGATCCGCTCGAGGGCGGCCGCCTCGTCGATCAGGTCGCGCGTCGCGTCGACGTTGACCGCCCGGGCGAGCTCGGGGTCCTTGGCGCAGGCGGGATCGCCGACGATCGCGGCGAGGTGGACCAGCGCGTCGGCGTCCGCGAGCGCCTCCGCGCGGGCGGCGGGATCGCGGACGTCGCCGCGGACGACGCGCGCGCCGGCGCTCTCCAGCCCGGCGGCGATCGCGTCCTGCCCGTGCAGCAGCGAGTCGAGCACGGTCACCGCGTGGCCTGCGCTCAGCAGCTCGCGGGTCGTCCTGGCTCCGATGTAGCCGGCCCCGCCGGTGACAGTCACCTTCACAGCGCCCATTATCGTGCCCGCGCGCTTCGACCGCCTCGTGATCTACCGTTCCCGGTCATGAGCACCGATTGGTCTGACATCGGCGACGACGAATGGGCCGACAGGCTCAAGCAATCGATCGAGCAGGCGCGTACCGCCTCGGCTGCCCGCATGGAGCTGACGGACGAGCTGCTCGAGAGCGACCAGCGCATCGACGAGATGGAGGCGGAGGTCGCGGGAATCGAGGATCCGGTTGCGCGTGACCGGCACCACGCGGCCGTGCTCCAGGCTCGCCTGAACAACAAGCTCGGTGAGACCGACCACTACCTGCTGGAGCAGATCGTCCAGCTCCAGGAGGCGGTCGTCGTGCTCGCCGACCGTGTGCGCGCGCTGCAGGGCGCGGCGCGCGATCACTGAGATCTCAGGAAACCCCGCTAGCCTCGGCGCGCGATGCGGCGCTTCGTCGTGATCGCGGTCGTGTGCGCCGTTGGCGGCCTGGCGCTCGTCCTGGCGCGTGGGGGCTCCGAGCCATCGGGGGCGGCGGTGCAGGCGCGCACTGCGGCGACGCTCACGCACGCGGGCGCGCAGTCACGGCGGCTGACCTGCCGGCTGCGCCGGCGGCGCTTCCGCACGCTCCCGGCGCTGCGCCCGACGCCGTTCTGCGTCGCCGCGCGCCGCGGCGCGACGGTGCACTCAGGCGCGATCCTCGTCTCGCCGCGGCCTGATCCCCGCCGCAACCCACACGAGCAGTTCGGCCTGATGCTGATCTCGAGCACCGGGAAGCTGCTCTGGTACCTGCCGCGGCCGGCCAAGGTGCACGACCTCAAGGCGGTCAGATACCGCGGGCAGCCGATGCTCGCGTACTTCGAGCGGACCGACGGCGGCTTCTACCAGCTCCTCGACGAGCACTACCGGCCGGTGGCGCGGATCCGGGCGGACGGCGGGCCGACCGACGAGCACGAGCTGCGCATCGCGGCCGACGGCACGGCCTTGCTGGGCTCGGACCCGATCGTGCGGGGCGGCCGGCTGTACAACTACGTCGCGCAGCGGATCGACATCGCGAGCCGCGCGGTGCGGTGGCGCTGGGCGGCGCTCGATCACGTCGCGCTGGGCGACAGCTTCGAGGCGAAGCCGCACGGCGTGCCGTGGGACTACTTCCATGGCAACGCGATCGACCCGCCGACGGCCGATGACCCGACCGTGATGGTCTCCGCGCGCAACACGTCGGCGCTGTACGGGATCGATCCGCAGACAGGCGCGACGCGCTGGATCCTCGGCGGCAAGCGCGACCAGTTCCACCTGAGGCGCCACCCGAAGTGGGTGTTCTGCACGCAGCATGATGCGCAGCGCCTGCCCGGCGATCGCCTGCTGCTGTTCGACAACGGCGGGGCGCACATCGCCGCGGATCCGCGCTGTCCTCTCCACCCGGCCCGCGCGCTGCTGTTCCGGATGGACGTCAAGCGCAAGCGGATCCGGCTGCTGCACAGCTGGTCCTCGGTCGGGCTGGCGAAGTCCGGCGGTGGCCTGCTGTCGGGCTGGGTGGGCAGCGCAGCACTCCTGCCCGGCGACGCGATGCTCGTGGACTGGGGCCAGGTCCCGCGCGTGAGTGAGATGGGGCGAGACGGGCGCGAGAACCTGCTGCTGCGATTGCGCTACTGGTCCTACCGCGCGGGGCCCGCGCATTGGGTCGGTCGCCCGGACGGCGTGCCCGCGATGGTCGCCCGCCGCTCCGGGCAGCACGTCTCCGTGTGGGCGAGCTGGAACGGGGCCACCGAGATCCGCCGCTGGCAGGTGCTGGCGGGCTTCGCCGCCGACGTGCTCGCGCCGGTCGGTGCGCCCGTGCCGTTTGAGGACCTCGAGACCCGCATCGTCGTCCGCACCGGCCAGCCGTGGGTCGCCGTCCGAGCCCTCGCCGCCGACGGCTCGGTCCTCGGCACCGCAAAGCCGGCGCACGTCGGGTGATCACGGGTTCGCCGGCAGGCCCGCCGGCGTGAGCGGCGCGTGGTGCCGCACGCGGGCGCGGATGTACGAACGCAGCATGGGTGCGTAGGCGGACTGGCCCTCGGCGTTGGGGTGGAAGGACCCGAGGTCGAGCGGCGAGCGGAGCTTGATCAGCTGGCGGGGGCGCAGGCGGAGCGGGATCATCCACGGGTCGCGCGTGCAGACCTCGTGGCCGTCGAACGCGCCCATGACGGGCACGAACTGGAAGCGCGCCGCGGCGGCCGACTGCGCGAGCACCCGCTGCAGCTTGTCGCCCGCGATGCGCAGGAACTGCTGGACCTTGCGCGTGTAGAACGTCCGCACGAGCCGGGGGCAGCGCGCGTAGTGGGCGTCGTCCGGGAACAGCTGCGGATAGCCGAGCACGATCACGGCCGTGCCAGGGCCGATCCGGCCGCGGATCGCGGCGTACGCGTTCGCCAGCTGGCCCGGCAGCCCGGCCAGCTGCGCGTCGATCTTCGCGGCCACGCGGCCGCGCGTGCAGTCGCGCGGGAGCACGCGGTGCAGTGCGCACGCCTTCAGTACCGAGCTGAAGTTGACGTCGTTTCCGCCGATCGTGAGCGTGACGAGGTCGGTCGCGGCGTTGAGCGCCGGGACGGCCGCCTGGACGGTCGGCTCGCCCGCGTACTGCGGCGGCGGCGCCCAGAGGTTGAACGAGGTCGCGCCACTGCAGGCGACGAAGGTCAGCGTCGGCGGGCGGATGCCGAACCGGAACACGCGCGAGTACGCGTGCTTGGAGCGGTGGCAGCGGTCGGTGCTGATGTCGGTGCCGGTCAGGTACGGGCGCACGCCTTCGCCGGAGGAGAACGAGTCGCCGAGCGCGACGTACGCGATCGGCGGCGGTGGGGGCGGAGGCGGCAGCTCGTCGCCGGGCTCGGGGACCGGCTTGACCAGCTTCATGTCGAACGGCAGGGTGCCGCTGTCGCACGGCCGGTCGCTGATCACGGTGACGCGGTACGTGCCGCTGGCATGGGTCGGTGAGTCGAACCGTCCCTGGAGCGTCAGCGTGCCGCCGGGGTAGACGGGGTTGCCGTCGTACTCATCCTCGTCGTGGAACGAGAAGCGCCCGTCGCGCGACACCATCACGGCGCCGGAGTTGCCCGGGGCGTCGTCCTGTGGGTCGTCGTCCCCTCCCAGGATGTGGCCGCAGGACGTGAACGGGAACTCGGGGATCCCCGTCGGGACGTTCTCGGGACCCTCGAGGTCGTAGTCACCCATGCCGAGCATGCGGCCGTCGGCGAGCACGCCGAGCTCGGCGTCGGTGTCGGTGTTGCTCGGGCCGGTCAGGCGCCACAGGCCGTTGCGGACCGGCGTCGTCGTCACCGGATGCGCCTTCATGCGCGGGTGGCGGCCGCAGTTGGGGATCGGCTCGCTCGACTTGATCTTCGGCAGGCCGCTGACGACCGTCCCGCTGCGGGCCTTGAGCCGGCCGTGGACCGGGTTGGGGTCGTGGAGGTAGCGGCCGTATCCCGTCCGCCGCGGCCGCAGGATCCTCCCGCTGCGCCCGATCCGGTTCACGTACCAGCTGAGCTTCAGGGACGGGTTCTTCTTCGGGAACGTGCCCTCGTACGCGTACCCGTCACCCGCCTGACCCAGGGTGCCCTGGCAGAACGCGGCGAAGTGGTCGAGCACGAGCTTGCCGTGGATCCGCTCGATCACGAATGTGGCCGAGCTCCCGCGCGGCCCGTGGGCCTCCCAGGCGCCAAGCTGCGGCGCCGCTCCGGCAACCGACGGCCAGGCGGCGAGAACGGCGGCCACCGCACCCACGGTGGCGAGTGACGCTGTCCGGCAACTGCGCATGCGTCCTTGCCGCGGCGCACGCTACACCAGCGCCGAACCGCGCGACCCATCGGGGGTGCCACTTCAGGTGCGCGGTGGACCGGTCGTCGAGCGGACGATGAGCTGGGTGGCCAGCGGGGGAGCCGGCGCGGTCGACGGCTGACCGCTGATCGTCTGTAGGAGCCGCGCCGCGGCCAGGCGGCCCTTGTCTCGGTGTGCCTGGTGCACGGTGGTGAGGCGCGCGCCGGTGGGCGCCGTGTCGTCGAAGCCGACGACGGACAGGTCGGCGGGAACGTCGAGGCCGCGCTCGCGGGCGACTGAGCAGACAGCCACAGCCAGCCGATCACTGAACGCGAAGATCGCGGTGAGCTCGGGCGTGGCATCCAGGAGGGCGTGCGCGGCAGCGCGAGCAGTCTCGGGTGTGATGACTGGTACTTGCAGGACGGCCGCGGCCGTCTCGTCGACGCCGGCCGCGGCCAGGGCCCGCGCGCAGCCTTCGAGGCGCGCCCTGGTGACGGTGGCGGTCGCGCTTGCGCGCTGGCCGATGTCGGCCGGCCCGCCGCGTGCATGCGTCGAGAGCCCGAATGCGAGGATCCCGATCCGGCGATGTCCCAGGTCGAGGAGGTGTCGCATCGCGGCCTCGGCGCCCGCGATGTCGTCGATCCCCAGGAAGTCGATCGGCGGGCGGTGCTGGCCCTCCGAGAGCGCTGGGATGTCCGACGGCGCGGGCGAGTCGACGACGACGGTGGGCAGGTTCCGCTGCAGGACCGCGCTGATGATCGGGTCGTCGCCGGGCACGGAGAAGACGATCAGCCCGTCGGCCGCGGCGTTGCGGATGGCGGGGCCTTCGGGGACGTTGCGATAGGGCATCTCGGGAACGAGCACGAGGCCGAGCTGCTGCGGATCCGTGGCGTCGGACACACCGGCGAGGAACTGGTTGGTCGCCGGGTCGCCCAGCGCGTCGGCGATCAGCCTGCCGAGGATTACCGCGATCGCGCCGGCGCGCCCGCGGCGAAGGATCCGGGCGGCGGCGTCCGGGCCGCCGTAGCCGAGCTCGGCCGCGACGAGCAAGACGTGCTCGCGTAGCGCGGGCGACAGGCGTTCGGGCCGATTGAAGGCGTTGGACACCGTGCTCGGCGCAACGCCTGCCGCGCGCGCGACGGCCACGACTCCAGGCTTGCGTCCGGGGCCCTGTCGAGCGGCCACGCGCGCATTGTGCCACGACGTCAGGCAGCGGACTAGCGGTCCCGTTAGCGATTGCAACCGCGAGAAAAACGTTGCAAAATCGTCTGCAGCAGGGGCAAAGGGAGGAGAAGGTCGTGGAACGGTTCGTTGTCATGGGCGAACGCGCGCGGGGGGCCGTCCTCGCCGCCGCGTGGCTGGCACTCACGCTTGCGTTCGGGCCCGCGCCGGCTTCAGCCGCGCCGGCGCATCCCGTCCGCCACGGCGCAAGCGTCGTCGACGGTGCGGCCCGCTTCCAGGTGATCACGCCGACGCTGATCCGCATGGAGTACGCGGCGGACGGCCGGTTCGAGGACCGCCCGAGCTTCAATGCCGTTGCCCGAGACGTGACGCCGCCCCCGTTCTCCGTGCGAGCCGTGGGGCCCGGTCTGGAGATCCGTACCGCCCGCCTCGTGCTGCGCTACACGCGGGACTCGAGCCCGCTCGGTCCGGGCAACGTGAGCGTGCAGGTCGGCGGCCGCGTGACCCGGCCGGCGTTCGGCTCGCCGCCGCGGTCCGACGCGCTCGGCGGCTGGTATCGCGGCCTGGACTACTACCCCGGCCAGGCCGGACCAGTCGATCAGATCAAGCTCCACCAAGGGCTGCTGACACGGGAGGGCTGGTACCTGCTGGACGACTCCGCTACGGCGTTGCGGACCGCGGACGGGTGGATACAGCCACGACCGGCCCATGACGGCGCGTACCAGGATGGGTACTTCTTCGGTTACGGGGCCGACTACAAGGCCGCGCTGAAGGACCTCGTCACGCTCACAGGCCGCCCCGCGATGTTGCCGAAGTGGGCGTTCGGCAACTGGTTCTCGGAGTACTTCCCGTACTCGTTCGAGGACTACAGGACCGAACTGCTGCCCGCCTTCCGCGCCAATCGCGTTCCGCTGGACGTCCTGGTCGCCGACACCGACTGGAAGGCGCCCAACCAGTGGGCCGGGTGGAACTGGAACCCCGACTTGTTCCCCGACCCGCAGGCCTTCCTCGACTGGGCCAAGGCGGAGCATCTGCAGACGACGCTCAACGTCCATGCGGCCATCTCCGAGGACGATCCGCGGTACGCCAAAGCGCAGGACATCGCGGGCGGCAAGCTCGCTCCCGCGACGTCCAGCTTCGCTCCCAAGCCGCATCGCTTCGACTGGTCCGATCGCGACCAGGCTGCGGCCTGGCAATGGCTCCACGACCCCTTCGAGGCCCAGGGCGTACGCCAGTGGTGGCTGGACTACTGCTGCGACGACAGCACCGTCAGCACGCCGGGCCTGACGCCGGACAGCTGGATCAACGAGCTCTACCGTCGCGACGGCGACGCCCGCGGCCTGCGCGGTTTCTCGCTGGCGCGGATCGGCGCGTCCTTCCCCGACTACAACGGGACGCCGGCGGCCGGCCCGTGGGGCGAGCACCGCTCAACCGTGCACTTCACCGGGGACACGCGGCCTGACTGGCAGACCTTGGCGTTCGAAGCGGCGTTCACGCCTGCCGAGGGCAGCATCGGCGAGCCCTACGTCAGCCACGACATCGGCAGCTTCGCCGGCAAGCATCTGCCGGAGGACCTCTACATCCGCTGGCTGCAGCTCGGGGCCTTCCAGCCCGTCAACCGACTCCACTCCGATCACGGCGACCGGCTTCCGTGGGAATACGGCGACGCCGTCCGCGGGCCGGCCGAGTCCGTCCTGCGCCTGCGCGAGCGCATGGTGCCCTACCTCTACGCGACGGCCCGCCAGGCGTACGACACCGGTCTGCCGATGACGCGCGCCCTGTACCTCGACTATCCGCGCGAGTCCGGCGCCTACACCCACAACACCGAGTATCTGCTCGGCGATCAGCTGCTGGTCGCACCGGTCACCACGCCGGGCCTGACCGCGGAGACCACGGTGTGGCTGCCGCCGGGAACGTGGACGGACGTCTTCACCGGTGCCACGTACCATGGCCCCGGCGACCGGCTCGTGGTCAGCACCCCTGACCGGATGCCGGTGTTCGCCCGCGGCGGCGCGATCGTGCCGCTGGCACGGTACGGGGACAACGTCGCGAGCCTGCCGAACGCGCTGACCCTCAAGGTGTTCCCGCACGGGCGCGGTGCCACGTCGCTGTACGACGACGCCGGCGAGGGACTCGGATACCGGCACGGCGAGTCCGCGTCGACGCGCGTCCGCTACTCCGAGCGCCGGCATCCGGTACTGAAGATCGGACCGACGCGAGGCCACTATCCCGGCCAGCCGGCGACGCGCAACTACACCGCCGTCTTCGTCGACGTCACGCGTCCGCGCCACGTCACCGTCGACGGCGCGCGAGCGGCCTTCACGTACGACGCGGCGGCGCACACCCTGCGGGTCGCCGTGCGGCACGTTGCGACCGGCCGGCGCGTCCTCGTTCGGCACGACGGTCGCCCGCTCGCGGAGCGGCCGCAGCCGGCAGTGACGTTCACGCTCGATGCACCCGACGGCCTCACGGCCGGCTCACCCGGCCGGGTGGTCGCCACCGTGACCAATCACGGGCCGAGGGCGGTGCACGATCTGTCGGTGGCCATTCCCGCACCCGCGGGCTGGACCGTCGTTCCGACCTCGCCGACGACCCGGCGGACGCTGGAACCCGACGCTGCGTTCCAGGTGAACTTCACCGTCACGCCCGCAGGCACTGCGTCCAACGCCGCGATGGTGGCGAGCGCGACCTACCGCAACCCCGACGGCTCGCGGTCGTCGCTGCCGGCCGAGCTGAGCATCCAGCCGCGGCCCGTCGCGGTCACCTTCCGCGTTCGCGTCCCAGCTGGGATCCCGCCCGGGGACGCCGTCTATCTGCCCGGGAACATCGACCAACTCGGCCCGTGGGATCCCGGCAAGCTGCGCATGACCGATAAGGGCGGCGGCATCTGGGAGGCGACGATCACCGTCCTCGACGGGACCGAGATCCAGTACAAGTACACGCGCGGGAGCTGGGAGACCGTCGAGTGGTGGGGTGACATCACCGGCACCACGAACCGCAGCGTCACGGTCAACGGCGGCGCCGAGGGCAAGATGCTCGTCGACGACACCTCGACTGCCTGGGACGACCCGTCCATCCCCGACATACACAAGGGCGTGCGCTACTGGCGCGACCCGGTCGTCGTGTCCACAAGCCCGGCGGACGGCAGCTCCGGTCCGGCCCCCGCCGCCGTCGCGGTGACGTTCGAGACGGACGTCAGACCGACCGGCGCCGACTTGAGCGGCACCGTGACCGTGACGCGCGGCGGAACCGCCGTGGCCGGCAGCGTGGCGGAGACATCGCCGGGCGTGCTCACCTGGACTCCCGCCGCGTCGCTGCCTCCGGGCACCTACGACGTCACAGTGGACAACGTGCAACGGGACATCGGCGGCGACAGCGTGCCGATGCGGCAGCCCTACCGGTTCTCGTTCACCGTCACCTGAGGCTTCGAGGCTTGGGCGCGGCGGGTTTCGCGGCGTTAGCCGGCGATGACAACGGGGAAGGCGCGCCGCATGGAACTGATCGCGGCGGGTGCGTGTCTCGCCGTATTCCTGGCGCTCTACGCGGTCCTGCACCGGCGGTCGGAACGTGCCGGCCGCCAGCCGGCCATCCAGTGGGGCTGGCTTGCGGCAATCATCGGCTGCGCGGCGCTGGCGCTGGCGCTCGGCATGCTCACTCGCTGAGCCGGGGGCCGTCCGCAGCGCTAGCATCGTTGTCGGCGGGTCTGTTGTCTTCTGACGTTCACATTGACGATCGCGGCGTGCGATCCGGCCGCCGCGACCTGCTCCGCACGGTTGCCGAGGGAACTGCAGGCGCGGTCGGAGACGAGTTTCTGCGTTGCCTCGTTCGCCACGTCGCGCTGGCGTTCGACGCGAAGTTCGCCTTCGTCGCCGAGGCCGCGGACCCCAGCGGCGAGCATGTGCGCGTCCTGAGCGGCTGGTACGGAGACGACTGGCTCGCTGAGCCGTTCGAGTACGACACCGAAGGCAAGCCGTGTGCGCTGGTCGTGGAACGGTCGGTCGTCGCGTTCCCCGAGGCGCTCACAAAGCGCTTCCCCGAGGCCAGGCCGGCGATCGAGATGGGCCTCGAGAGCTACCTCGCGGTCTGCCTGCGCGCAGCCGACGGCACGCACCTCGGCCACGTGGGCGTGATGGACGCGGGGCCGATGGAGGCCGAGGACGACGACGTCGCGGCCATGCGGATCTTCGCATCGCGAGCCGCGGCCGAGCTCGAGCGCCGCCAGCAGGCGGCGGCGTTGCGGCGCTCGCGCGCGCGGGTGATCGACGCCGCCGACTCCGAGCGCCGCCGCGTCGGGCGCGACCTGCACGACGGCGCCCAGCAACGGCTCGCCGCCGTGGCGAACCTGCTGCGGGCGGCGCAACTCCAGCTCGACCGCGGCGGCGACGCGGGCGACACGCTCCGCTTCGCCCACGACGAGCTCGGCGCGGCGCAGACCGAGCTGCGCGAGCTCGCGCGCGGGATCCATCCGGTGGCGCTGTCCGAGCGCGGGCTCCGGAGCGCGGTCGAGTCGCTGATCGTCGGATCCGAGCCGTCGATGACGTTCGACGTCGCCGACGGCGATCTGCCGGACGACGTCGAGCTCGCGGCGTACTTCATCGTCAGCGAGTCGCTCACGAACGCACGCCGGTACGCCGGCGCCGACGCGGTCCGGGTCCGCGTCGCCCCGGTGGACGGGGAGCTGCTGGTCGAGATCGTGGACGACGGCGCCGGCGGGGCCGACCCGGCATCCGGGACCGGCCTGCGGGGTCTTGCCGACCGCATCGACGCGCTGGGCGGCCGGCTCGAGATCGACAGCCCGGTCGGCGCGGGGACGCGCGTCAGCGCGCGCCTGCCGCTCCGTCGCCGGGGCTGACCCCCTCGCTCCCCTCGAGTCCCGGGCATGGGCGCGGCGGGTTTCGAACCTGCGACCTCTCGCGTGTGAAGCGAGATCAATCGGGCGTGGAGCCGCCGCCCGAGCAGGGCCGATTGTTTTGATTTGCAGGGACTGTCGCGTCGGACAGGGGCTGCGCCTGGTCGTTGCAAATAGCGAGCATCCGCTCGGGTTTGGGCACTGGTGCCCAAACAAGTCGGAGGTACCCCACGAAAAACCGTTCAACTGACGATGCGGCGATGCAATTTGCTCGCGATGCGCCGGCCTCTCATACCGAGGGTCCGACTGTGTCACGGTCGACGCTCCGTTGAAACGCATCAAGATCGCTCTTGGAGCCGTCCTGAGGCTTCCGTACCCGGTCTCTATGAAGCCGGAGCGGCTCACCCGCGATGCGTAGGCGATACATGCAAGGCGCGAGACACGCCGAGACGTGCCACAGGCTGCTACCGCGGTGGGCGGGGCTCGGCTCCACCATCCCACACGATCACGTAGCCAGCGTCGGCCAGCGGTCTCAATAGGCCATGCTTCACGATGCTGGCGAGAGGGAGCGTTGGCTCGCGGCGAAGCGTCTGTAGCGCCAGCTCGCGCTCTTCGCCGGGCGGGCGGCTTTCCGCGGCGTTCCGGTGCAAGACCCGCGAGGATCGGTTCAGGGATGTGCTCGCGTGCGAGGCCAGCGACGTAGTGAGTGACATCGGCGATCTCCCACCAGGGGGGGCGCTCCGGGGCCCAGCGTGACCTGCTGAGTCTGGCGGGCGATCTCGAGTAAGCCTCGACATTCCTGGTCAGCAAGAGGCCAATTCAGCGGAACGAGTTCGGCGACGCGCATCGCGAACCGCGCAAGAGTGACGCGGGAGGCATCGCCTTCCCACACGCCCAGCGCCCACATCAAGCGCGGTTCGAGCGCTCCGCTTATATCGTCGGTTCTTGCCATCCGCGGGCTGCGAAGCTCGTGATTATGCCGAGCGCCTCCGGTTGTCCGTCGACTGGGCTGCCTCGTGCGACGACACGCTGTGTGCACTGTTCGCCCGTCTCTGGATGGACGAAGAAATGTCAGTACAGCAAGCTGCCGTCGGGCCGCCGCTTGACACCGGAGCGCGCTTGAGAACGATGGCTTGCGCTGGCCCCGGCGCGATGGCTTGAAGTGGCCCCACTTCGCGTCGGTTGTTGTGCTTGGTTGAGTCTGCCTGATGCTGATGTCGTGGTGCGGCGTGGTGTCGCAGCGGAGCCGTCGCCCGTAGGGCGGCGGTGGAGCTGCGAGACCACGCGCGCGGGTCATTCGGCGGGGGTCGCTCCCTTGCGTTTGAGGCCGTGGCGGAAGCGCCAGGACTCGGTGCCGGTGTCGATGATGTGGGCGCGGTGGGTGAGCCGGTCGACGACGGCCTTGGCGAGCCTGGGGTCGGGGAACACCTTCGCCCATTCGCCGAACGGCAGGTTGGTGGTGACGATCAGTGACCCGCGCTCGTGGCGCTCTGAGAGCACCTGGAAGACGAGCTCGGCGGCGCCGTCGGGCAGCGCCAGGTAGCCCAGTTCGTCAACGAGGACAAGCTCGGTGCGGGCGTAGCGGCCGACGACGCGTCCGAGCTCCCGGCGCGACTGGGCCTCCTGGAGCTCGTTCGCGAGGCCGGCGAGCGTCGTGAACCGGACCCTTCGTCCCTGGTGGCAAGCGCAGACCGCCAGCGCTGTTGCCAGCATCGTCTTGCCGGTGCCCGAGTCGCCGATGAAGATGATCGACTCGCGGTCATCGATCCAGGAGCCTTCCGCCAACGCGGCGATCGTCGCCTGGGGGATCTTCGGGTTGTCCTGGAAGCGGAAGTCCTCCAGGCGCTTGATCTGTGGGAAGCGGGCGTCGATCAGGCGGCGCTTCTCGCGGCGCTCGGCGCGCTCGGCCATCTCGGCCTCCAGCAGCGCGGCGAGGTAGGCGGTCGGCGTCTGCTGCTCGCGGGTGGCCTCGGCGGCCAGGGCGCGGAAGCGGCGGCGGACGGTTGGGAGCTTGAGCTCGATCGCGTGCGCCTCGATCAGCGCCTCGAGCGCGGCGATCTTCGCGTTCTTCGGGGGCGTGGTCATCGGCTGCTCCCGAGCAGCTGGTCATAGTCGGCGAGGTCCGGCGCCGGCCGCGCGTGCGCAGCGAGGCGCGGCTCAAGGTCGGTCAGCGCCGCCGGCGCTGCGTGCGTGGTCTCGGCGCGGCGGGCGAGGACGGCGACCGCGCGGCCGTCGAACGCTCCCGCCGCGAGCGCGCCGCGGACCGCGAGCGCAACGTTCTCGGGGCCGTGGTCGCGGCAGAGCAGGAGAACGTCGACCATCTGCCTCGCGGCCTCCGAGCGCCCGTAGCGAGCGGTGAGCGCCGCCCACAGCTCGTCGAAGCAGGCGGGCCAGGCGCCGCGGTCGCGCTCCTGTGCCAGTGCGAGCGAGTGTTCCATCCCGCCGGGCCTGCGCTTGAGCAGCTCGAGGTAGTGGTCGAGCTGGGCGCTCGTGCCGAACTTGCCGTGCAGGCGCTCGTGCCGCGCGACCTCGCGGCCGCCGTGGCTGATCGCGATCTCACGCGCGCCGATGCGCGCGCTGACGTTCAGCCCCGCGAGGGAGACCGGCACCGAGTAACGGTTCTGACGGATCGTGACCAACGACTTCTGATCCACCCTCGGCGCCGCCGTCTGGCACGCATCGAACGGCTCCGGCGGCAGCGCGAGCAGCAACGGGCGCTCCGCGGCCCACGCCTCACCGACCGTCCCCGGGCGCCCGTCGATCCGCCGGCCAAGATCCTGCTCGCAGCCGGCGAGCAGCATCTGGTTGAGCTCGGCGAGATCGGCGACCTGCGGGACCGGGACCAAGTGGTTGCGGCGATGGCGGCCCACCTCGCCCTCGACGCCGCCCTTCTGATGGGCTCCCTCGATGCCCGGTGTCGTGAACGCCGACGCGAACAAGTAGTGCGAGCGCAGCGCGACGAACCGGTCGCTCTCGACCCGCCGACGTCCCTTGAGAACCTTCTTGACCGACCGAGCTCAGGTTGTCAAAGCGGATCTCCGCGAACACGCCGCCGAACCACTCGAACGCCTCGACGTGCAGCTCAAGGAACGCCTGCTGGGTCTCGACCAGCGACGCCTGGCAGAACGCCACGCCCGAGAACGACGCGCGCATCACGAACAAGTGAACCCGCGTCGCGACACCGCCGAGCACGACCTCGGCCTGGCCCCAGTCGACCTCGGCCTCCCGGCCCGGGGCGTGGACCTGCGGCACGAACACCTCGCCGAGCGGCCAGCCCAGTTCGCGCTTGCGCCTGCGCACGTACTGGCGCACCGTGACCTCGGCGACATCGGCACCGTGCTCATCGACGAGCCGCCGGTGGATCCGCTTCGCGGTGTGGCGCTGCTTGCGCGGCGCCTCGCGGTCGGCTTCCAGCCACGCGTCGATCAGCGCCCGGTACGAACCGAGCTTCGGCGCCGGCCTGCCCACCGGCGCGCGCTTCGCCGGCGGCAACGGCGAGGCCAACGCCTGCCGCACCGCGCGGCGATGAACACCATGGCGCACCGCAAGCGCCCGGATCGACAGCCCCTCGCGAGCGCGGTCACGCCTGATCTGCTCGAACTGCTCCACTCTGGATCCCACTCCTCCGGCCTCCGGCTCAGCGCTCAAGATGAGCGCCAACCGTCAGGCCACGATCGGACGGAGGTGGGTCCAGTTCAAGCCATCGCAGTGGGGCCAGATCAGAGCATCGTTCTCACGCGCTCTCATCGGCCTCGATTGCTATCGCAGTCTGTTCCGCAACGGTCTCATCCAGCCGTGCTCGTTTGCGATGTGTCGGTAGCCCCCGTTCTGGTAGGGGTTGCCATATCGGAGGGGAATGGTGACATCGTCGCCTGCCTCGTCCTTGCCGAAGAAGACGAATTGCGGCGGCACGAGCTCCCATGGATCCATCTTGCCGGTGTCGAACCGCGTTGCGACTTCGCAACTCGAGTCTTGAGGGTTGGCGGAGTCGGTGATTCGTGGCTGAGCGTTTCGACGGACGACGACTTCGTCGCTCGGGTTCATCGCCGGTCGCGATGCGTGACAGCGCCGTCGCGTGGGACATCGCTTGGTTCGCCCTGACGCTCGCCTCGCCGAATCGCCCGCGTCGGGCCTGAGTGTCACCCGGGCCCGCGTGTGCGCGGCGGCGTGGGCACGATGAAGCTCGGCCGCTCCGGACCTGGCTCAACTCCGGCCGCACGGAGCGCCTTCTCGCGAAGCTCCTCCGCGACGTCCGACAGCCGGCGTGGCGTGCCGTCCGCAGCATCCCATCGCGCGACGACCTCGATGTCCTCCCCGGCCGGGGTGTGCAGCTTCACTCTGAACGAGCGGGCTCCTCGCTCCCCTTCCCGCTGCACCACATGCCACTGGGGGACCGTAAGGCCACCCCCAAACCACTCGGCCATGCCCCACAGCTCGGACGCCACGGTCGCCATCGCACTGTCGGTCTCGGGCCACAGCCAGCCCAGCGGCTCTGCGAACCAGCCCTCCAGGCGACTCGCCCACGACTCCGGTGACTCGAGGCGACCGCGGCGCATCCGGTAGAACTGCGGCCGATACAGTTCCATGGCCCAGCGTGCCGGCACACCATCCAGCGTTCCCTCGAACGCAACCTCGGTGTCGGGATACACGCCGGACAGGCGGACGACGCCATCGGCAAACCGTGGCGCGACCATCCTCTTCTGATGCACCAGCGCGCGCTCCATCGCTGCGCGGCACAGCTCCTCGTAGAGCTCCATTGACGGCGGCGCGAACCGCAGAAGCTCCGGTCCCAGCTCGGCCGGGTCAAGGTGGATGTCGAACGGCCGATCCATCACTTCAGCGCAAAGCCGAATGAAGTGATGATGCCCTTCTCGCGGCCGTTCACGTCCGGGTACGATGCCGGATCGCTCGGGTTGTACGCGAGCTGGGCAATCACACGGCGGCCACAGACCTTGCCACCGGCGTTGCGCCGCGGCAGCAGAACCGTATAGCGGCGGCTGCGCTCCCAGGACGGTCCGTCCGTGAAACCGCGGTATCCGAACGCGATCGCTAGGCGGGTGTCGCGCTCGGCCGCCGCGTTCCAACCATGGCGATCGGCAACATGCCGAGCACCCCAGCGGTCGATTGGCCGGCCGTAGCGAAGCACGATCGGCTTGGGTGATCCGTCGACATCAGGATCCACGCCGAGCGCTGACGTGGAGCTCATCGTCAGGGGCGCCGGCGTGAACTCGGGCGCTAGCGAATCCCAGTCCGCGGGCACACTTCCCTGTGCATGGTCGCAGTCGGGATCCTGCTCGTCGCCGTCGTCCTCGGGTTCCTGAGCCGGGCGCTCCGGGTTGGTGACCACGTCGATCTGGTCATCTGGTTGCGCAAAGGAGCCCTCGGCTGGATCCAACGACACGACCGCGCCGGCTCCGAGGTCGATGTCGTCGTCCGGGACCTGTTCGACCGTTCGAGTGGTGCGATGGGGCTGAACCCCGATCTCGTCAAGATCGTTCTCACATGCCGTGTACGCCTTGCCTCGGCAGTTCGGCAGTTGGACTTGTCCGGCGCAGACGGCTTGGCCGACCTGGTTGGCGACGAACAGCGCTGCTTGGCGGTACTCGGGGTCGCACAGGTTCTCGCGGACGGCCTGTTCGACGACGGCGCGGCCGGGGTCCGGGACGTCGCCTTTGAGCGGCTGGCCTGGCGGGTCCTCGCCTGGAGCGACGGGTCGCGAGACTCCGCTGGCGGGCTTGAACCAGACGTACGGTCGTCCGCTGATGACCTCCGGGGAGACGGCTTCAAGCAGGCACGTAGCCGTACTTTGAAACCTGCCGTACCACGGGGCTCCGGACGACGTGAGAGCGCCGAGCAACTGAAACCCTGCCGACGCGGCGGCAGTCAGCGGATGGGTGATCTCATTGCAGCTGTGGATATCCCACGGCGAGTAACCCGGCTTGAGCCGAGCGCTGATCGGGCCCTCGGCGCCGGGGCCGAACTGCACCGTGTAGTAGTCGCGGAAGCCCCCGGCCTCGCGCAGGATGAGAACCCATCCGTCTGCTGGTGCACGGAGCTTCGAGGAGTCCTCGGTACTGTCTGGGAGGCCCGGGCCGCCGGAGCACGCAGTGCGGGCGTCGGCGTCGCTCATGCCTGCGAGCGTCGGTGGCTGCGTGGTATCGACGAACGCGATGCAGTCGCCCTTTTGGACGGCCATGAGCTGACTGTAGGCAGGATCCCATCCCGTGAGCTCGGCTGCGGCCGGGAGGTCCTCTTCGTAGATCTCGTCGGCGATGATCGAGCCGATCTCCCAGCCGACTTGTCCAGCGGTTGCGACCAGGCTGGCCCTACCGAGGATCCGGAAGCCCCACTTCACCTTGCCGAACCGGCGAAGCGTCTCTAGCTCGGAACCGGCGCTCGGCAGCGACCCGCCTTCGGAGCGCAGCGCGAGCTCCCTGGCGCGCCACGCCTCGACCAGTGCTGGATCGCTCGGCGTCGGGCGGGTCGTCGTCGTCCCGCCCGCGTAGAGCAAGTCCGTTATCTCATCGACGCTCGCCTCTCCCGGTGCGGTGAGACTCTGTGCCTCGGCGGGCGACGCGCCCACCAGGGTCACACCCGCAAGAATTGCCGCCATGAACAAGCCAATCCGCACCGACGCCTCCCGCCTCGACAACATGCGGCGGTCATGATGGCTTCGAGCTGGCGAATCCCAATCGATCATTCGTCCAGATGCTCGATTACTCGATATTTCTGTGCGAATAGACGCGCGGTCACCTTCCGACGTCAACCTGCCTTGTGGGCTCGGACCATCCACCGACGTCAACTACGCGGAAGGGCAGCAGCGCACACAGACTTGCACCGGCGTGCGCGAGGACCGGGGCTCACCGGCTGACGTCATCTCGTCCGACGTGGACGTGTGGGATCGGGAACGACGTCTCACGCGATTCATCGGCCCACGGAGCCGAGTCGGCGGCTTGGTGGCCGAGGATGCTCACGATCGGAAAGCTCGCCGCGGGCCCGACAACGGGCCGCTACTACGTCGACCAAATCGCGCTGGGCCGTGAGGACTACTACGCCGGCGAGGGCGAGGCGGCGGGCGAGTGGATCGGCGGCGGGGCTGCAGCGCTTGGGGTCGAGGGGCGGGTCGAGGAGCTAGGCGTGATGCGACTGCTGAAGGCCGAGCACCCCGAGAGTGGACTTGCTCTTCGGCGGCCGCTCACGTCCGGGGCGGTTGCCGGGTTCGATCTCACGTTCCGGGCGCCCAAGAGCGTCGGCGTGTTGTTCGGAATCTGTGAGCCGGACGTGGTGCGAGAGATCGTCGGCGCACACGAGGCGGCGGTCGAGCAGGCGCTCGGCTACCTCGAGCGCGAGGCGTGTATGGCCCGGCGCGGTCATGGTGGCGCGGTGCGCGTGCGCGGCGGCGGCTTTGTGGCGGCGGCGTTTCGGCATCGCTCGTCGCGCGCGGGCGATCCGCTGCTGCATACGCATGTCGTCGTTGCGAACGCGACGCGGGGGCCGGACGGCCGGTGGTCGGCGCTCGACGGGCGCCTGCTGTATCGCCACGCGAAGACGGCGGGCTACCTGTACCAGGCCGCGCTGCGGGGCGAGTTGAGCGAGCGCTTGGGGCTCCGCTGGGGTGCCGTCGAGCGGGGCGCCGCGTACGTGGCCGGCGTGCCGCGTGGTGTGATTGCGCACTTCTCGCGGCGGCGGGCCGAGATTCTCGAGCACATGGCGGAGCGCGGTGAGCGCTCGGCCGGGGCAGCGCAGGTCGCCACGCTCGAGACCCGTCGGCGCAAAGAGTACGGCGTGCCGGTAGACCGTCTGCGCGAGGAGTGGCGCGTCCGCGCTGCGGAGCATGGTCTTGACCGAATCGAGCTGCGTCGCGTATTCCGAAGTGCCCCGCGCCGTCCACTCGCGCACGACCCCAGCGCCGTCGCAGACCGCCTTATCGGTCTGCACAGCCTTACGGCCGGTCGCTCGACCTTCACCCGCCGGGACGTCGTCCAGGCCGTCGCCAGTGCCGCGAGTCAGGGCGACGATGTGCGAGCGATCGAACAGCAGGCTGACGCCATCCTCGCCGGCGAGGAGGTCGTTGCGTTGGCCGTTGAGCAGGGCGAGCGGCGCCACACGACCCGATCGCTGCTGCGAACCGAGCGCGAGCTGCTCGGCCGCGGCCACGCGGGGCGAGGCAGCCGCGCTGGCCTCGCTAGCGACGCCGCGGTCCGGGCTGCGATCGGCGCTCGCCCGACGCTGAGCGACGAGCAGAAGGACGTTGTCCGCGCATTGACGCGGCGCGGGGATGGTGTCCAGGTCGTGCTCGCAGCAGCCGGTACCGGAAAGACGTTCTCGCTCGACGCCGCGTCGGAGGCCTGGCGTCGGAGCGGCCTTCCGGTCCTCGGCTGCGCCGTGTCGGCGCGAGCCGCATGCGAGCTCCGCGATCAGACCGGCGTCGATGCGACGACGATCGCGCGGCTAGAGCACGCGGTGGCGAACGGAGCGCGGCTTGCCGCTAGGACCGTCCTCATCGTCGATGAGGCTGGAATGGCCGGCACGCGTGCCCTCGCGACACTCGCGGCGGCGGTCCAGGATGCGAACGGCAAGCTCGTCCTGGTGGGTGATGACCGGCAGCTGCCCGAGATTGAGGCTGGCGGCGCGTTTCACGCACTCGCGCAGCAGCTTGACGCGGTTGAGATACGGGACGTGCGCCGGCAACGGAGCAGCTGGGACCGCGATGCGCTTGCCGCCCTGCGCGACGGAGACGTCGAGCAATTCGCGCGCGCCTACGCCGAGAACGGGCGGCTGGTCGCAACACCGAACGCCGAGGCGGCGCGCATGGCGCTCGTTGACGATTGGTGGGCGACGTGGACCAGCGGTGCGGACGCGCGCATGATTGCCCACCGTCGCAGCGACGTCGCCGACCTGAATGCGCGGGCGCGCCGGCGGATGCGCGAAACCGGGCGACTTGGTGCTGGCGAGCTGTCGGCGGGCGGGCGCGAGTACGCCGTCGGCGACCGAGTCGTTGCGATGCGTAATGCCTACCGGCTGGGGATCGTCAATGGCGAGGCCGGCGTCATTGCGGCGCTCGACCCGGCGCAGTTGACGCTGGAGCTCGATGCCGGTCGTCGCGTCCGGCTGCCGCTCGAGTACGTCGCCGACGGCCTGGACCATGGTTATGCGATCACGGCACATCGCGCGCAGGGTGCCACCGTCGACGCCGCATTCGTGCTCGGCTCGGACGAGCTCTACCGCGAATGGGGCTACACCGCCCTCTCGCGGCATCGGGACGTCGCCCGCTTCTACATCAGCGCCAGGCCCGCGTTCCTCAACGACGCCCCGGCGCTTCCCGGGACGCCCGACGACGTGACGAGACGGGTGGTCGAGATGCTCCAGGGAAGCCGCGCGCAGCGCCTCGCGATCGACAACATCGACCAGCCATACGACCGTGCTCGCGATCCGCTCGCCATTTATGAAGTTCCGACCACGCCGCGCGACGAGCCCCGAATATCGAGACAGCGCGGCGACGGCGACCTGGGCCTGGAGCGGTGACGTGGCCGTCGTTCCAGAGCCGCAGGTCGATCGCGCAACGATCCGCGCGGTCGCAGGCGAAGTGGCGGTGTTGCTGTGTGTGGCCGGTGGCACGACCGACGGCCTGCTGACGGCGGCGCAGGTGGCGGCACGCTTCAACGTCGATCGGAGCTGGGTCTACGCGCACGCGGAGGAACTCGGCGTCGTCCGGCTGGGAAGCGGGCCGCGCCCGCGACTCCGGTTCGACGGGACCGTTGTCGCTCAGCGGCTCGTCGGGAGCCTGGGGCGAACTTCGGCGGTGCGGGGCTATACACCGCAGGTCGCAGCTGCGCCCCTTCTGCCGATCAAGCGGCCGGAGCGGAGGCGTAGCCTCAGGCGTCAATAGCGATGCCGCGCAGACCGACAGGTGAGGTCATCGAACGCGACCGCCAGGGTGGTCGCGTCTTCGCGCTGCGGTTCCGCGCGTATGGCAAGCGCCACTTCATCACGCTGGGAGGCTCCGCGACCGGTTGGACACGCGCGAAGGCGGAGGCAGAGCTGCGCCACGTGTTGGCCGACGTCGAGCGCGGGTTATGGATCCCGGATGTGGAGGAGAGGGCCCACGCACCGGCGTCGCCGGGCTTCCACGAGTTCGCCTCCGAGTGGCTCGAGGCGCGACGCGGCGAACTGCGCGAGACGACGATCGCCGACTACACCTGGCAGCTCAGCAACCATCTCCTGCCCTTCTTCCACCGCCATCGGTTGCCGCAGATCACTGTCGCCGAGGTCGACCGCTACCGCGACTTCAAGGTGCGCGAGCGCGTCCTATCGGCCGAGTCGATCAACAAGACGATCACGCGGCTCGGCCAGATCCTCGCCGTAGCTGAGGAGCGTGACCTGATCTCGCGCAATCCGGTCCGGGTAAACACACGCAACCGCAAGCTCAAGGCCAAGCGGAAGCGGCCGGTCTATCTCGACTCGGCGGAGCAGATCGTCGCGATGATCGACGCCGCTACCGAGCTCGACGCCAAACCGCAGGCGCGCACCACCGGCCGGCGGGCCTTGATCGCGACGCTCGTCTTCGCGGGCCTGCGGATCGGTGAGGCCACGGCGCTCCGGTGGCACGACGTCGATCTTGCCAACGGCCGGATCTCCGTCGGTGACTCCAAGACAGACGCCGGCATTCGCCTCGTCGACATCCTGCCCGCGCTGCGCGACGAGCTCCTCAGCCATCGGCAGACGAACGCGGAAGCACGCCCGGACACGCTCGTCTTCCCGACGTCGACCGGCAGCCGCCGCGACAAGGACAACGCCCGCGAGCGCGTCATCCGTCCCGTCGTGACACACGCCGACACGCTGCTCGCCGCGCGCGCGCAGCCGCCGCTACCCAACGGCGTGACCGCCCACAAGCTCCGCCACACCTTCGCCTCCATCCTCTTCGTCCGCGGCGAGGATCCGCCGTATGTCATGGCTCAGCTCGGCCACACCGACCCAGCGTTCACGCTGCGCGTCTACGCCCATGCGATGCGCCGCGACGACGGTGACAAGGAGCGGCTGAAGGCGCTCGTCGAGGGCCGTGATTGGGCGCCAATGGGCACCACGGGCCCCGACGACGCCTCGGATGCGGTCGAGGATCACTCCACCGAAAATGAAGAAACCTCCGCGTCTGCGGAGGTTTCGGACGATGGGCGCGGCGGGTTTCGAACCTGCGACCTCTCGCGTGTGAAGCAACGCGGCGCCGGAGCGCTGCGCGCCTTCGCGCCTGCAAATCGGGCGAATCAAGAGCCGCGAACGGCAATCGAGTCAATCCCGATGCGGCTCGGTACGGCCGGGTTTGGTCCCACGATTGGTCCCACGGCGGGACTGACAATATGCGGGGCCTGAGGGGTCTGCGGGAGGCGTCTCAACATGCGAGAGGCGGCCTCGAACCAGGGACACCACGATTTTCAGCCGCGGGCCAGAACCGCTCGAACTGCAGGGAAATGCCTGCAAAAACCACCTTCGCCGCGGACGCGGCCTCGGCACTAATGTGCGCAAATTGCCTTCTTTCGCTGCGGATTTGGGCACCGCGACGCCGCTCGGTGCCCAATGTCGGAAGGCCGCTGACCGCTCGATCGAGCTTGCGCGACGCCGCCGCGCTGATCGGCATCCTCGTCCGGCGCGTCGTCGGCCACCACCGAGTGCTGGGCCACCGGGCCGCCCGACTGCGCCTCGTCGGACGTGTCCCACTCGGCCGCTTTCGTCGCGGCCACGGCAGGATTCATTGGAACGGCAGGGGGCCGCTTGCGTCCGGGGCCGTATCGGGTCACAGTGCGCGCGCTCGCGCGCAATGGCCGTGTCGAGGACCTCGGGCGCCCGCGGACGATCCGGGTCCATTAGCCGCCCCTCCGCGCCGCGCGCCCAGCGGTCGACAGTTCACGACCCACCGACGCGTCCCTAGCGCAATTCGTGCGCAGGCGCCCAGCGTTCTCGTGTTTACGGTCCCCGACTCAGGACTCTCGTGCGTCTGCAGGCTGGGCAACCGATCTAGGGCACGGCGCGTCCGCGTCTCGCGCAGGAGTAGTACGGCGGAAGTGGCGTCCTCTGCCGCTCGTCGAGGGCGAGCAGGCGTTCTGTCGACTGATTTGCAGATGGCTACTCAGCGGGAAGACTGACCGTGACTGTTGTGCCCGCGTCGGGCGGGCTGGTGATCGTGATTCGGCCGCCGACGCTGTCGACGCGATCGACCAGGCCGACCAGTCCGGTTCCGTTATGGATGTGCGCGCCGCCGACGCCGTCGTCGCAGATCTCGAGCTCCAGTGCTCCGTGGCGGACGGCGGCGCGGACGTCCACGCTGGTCGCTCTCGCGTGCTTGACCGCGTTGTTCAGCGCTTCGGCGATGACGAAGTAGGCGGTGGTCTCCACGTGCTGGGACAAGCGCTCCGGCGTCACGTCCGCGCTTACCGCCAAGTCGATGTGCTGCAGCAGTGTGTGAACCGCGCCGCGCAGGCCGGAATGGCGCAGGGCGCTGGGCATCATCCCCCTGACCAGCTCTCGGAGACCAGCCGTCGCGTGCTCGGCGCTGTCCAGTGCGTCGCTGACGAGCTCTGTGGCCGGGTGACCGGGCTCAAGCATCGCTTTGGCGAGCTTGAGGAGCAGGATGGTGTTGACCATGGGTTGCTGCGCTCCGTCGTGCAGGTCGCGTTGGATCTGCCGGCGGCTCTCGTCGGCGGCAGCGATGACGCGCGCGCGCGAGGCTGCCAGCTCGGCACGGCTCTGGGAGTTGCTGATCGCTGTGGCGACCAGTTCGGCAAACTCAACCATGCGAGCTTCGGTTGCAGCGGAGAACGGCGTCGCACTCTGCGACGCGGCGACGCTCACTCCCCAGACCCGACCGTCGACCTCGATCGGCACTGCCACCGTGGCGCGGACGCCAAGTCGCCGGAGCTCGGCGATGAACGGTCCCGTGAGCGGAACGTCGGCCAGCCCGCATCGGATGTGGCGAGCGGAGTCGCGCAGCCGTCGCAGCGCCGCGTTGAGCGGCTGCTGCTCTCCGACGGGGACGGGCGCGCCTGTCGAATTCCAGGCTGCGAGCAGCGTGATCGTCTCGTTGGGCTCGAACCGCAGCAGAGCTGCCGCGTCCGCCCCCACAAGCTCGGCGAGCTCGTGGTTGACCGCAGCGAAGAGCTGCTCATCGGACACCGCGCGGGCGGCGAGCGTTGCCACCCGTCGCAGGGCCGCCTGTTCGGCGATGATCACCTGCACATCGGTGTCATCTGGAGGGGGGCTGGAAGGCGCGACCGAGGATGAAGGGTCGCGTTGTTTGCCAAGGCTCGCGTCCGTGCTCGCAGTAGCTGTGGTCATCGGGCGTGAGCTCATCGGACCTCGCTCTGTTCTGTGGGGCCTGCGACACAAGATGTCGGACGGGCGCGAGCGTGTCTGCACGGCCAGCGTCCAATTGCCAACCCCGGGAGCAGCAATCTGTAATTACAGGCGAGCCTTGAAGCCAGATTCATGCTGGCTTCAATGCGCGTCCGGTTTGTCTGTGTGACGTTAACGACGTGTCGCTCAGCCTCCTGATCGTCGATGACAGCTCGGTATTTCTCGAGGCCGCGCGTGGTCTTCTGGAGCGCGACGGCCTGTCGGTGGTCGGCGTGGCGTCCACCTCGGCTACGGCGATTGACGCGGCCGAGCGACTTCACCCTGATGTCGTCCTGGTCGACATCGTCCTCGGAGAGGAGAGCGGCATCGATCTCGCACGGCGGCTGGTCGAGCGATTCAGGGGAGCGGCCCCCGCCATCGTGATCTTGATCTCTACGGAGGCGGAAGACGATTTCGCTGAACTGATCGCCGCGAGCCCCGTGAGCGCGTTCTTGGCCAAGTCAGACCTTTCGGCAGCGGCGATCCGTCGGCTGCTGCCAGAGCGCCCCGGCTGAGCTGCTCGCTACCGAGCGTCGAGGAACGCCAGCACGGCCAGAACGCGGCGGTGATCGTCCTCGGTCTCGAGGAGGCTCAGCTTGCCGAGGATGCTGTGAACGTGCTTCTCGACCGTTCCTTCGGTCACGTAGAGCTGCTTTGCGATCCCGGCGTTTGACCGGCCCTGCGCCATCAGCGAGAGCACCTCGCGCTCGCGAGGGCTGATTTCATCGAGCGGATCGTCAACCCTCCTCGCTGCAACGAGCTCGTGGACGAGCGCGGGGTCGATGACGGATCCCCCCTTGACGATCCGGTCCAGCGCATCGATGAAGTCTTCGACGTCGGTCACGCGACTCTTCAGCAGGTACCCGCTGCTCCCGCCGCCCGCGAGCAGATCCATCGCTTGCTCTACGTCGACGTGCGCGGACAGGATCATGATCGCGGTTTGCGGGAATTCCTCGCGGATGAGGCGCGCGGCCTCGAGACCCTCGGTCGAGTTGGTCGGCGGCATACGGATGTCGACGACGACGAGGTCGGGCCGGTGCGCTCGGACGAGCTCGAGCAGCTCCTGTGCGTTGCCGCTCTGCCCGACGACCTCGAGGCCGGCGCGCTCGAGCAGCCCCGCCAGGCCCTCGCGAAGCAGAACTTCGTCTTCTGCCAGCGCCACCCTGATCCGGCGTGAGGTCACGCGGGCAAGTATGGAGTTGAAAAGCTCCGATGTTAAGCCTCGATCGTGCGTTAACGCCGACGCCCCGACCGAGAGCAAGGGTCTTCAGGGGATCATGTCGCCGACGGGCGTAAAGTCGCCCTCGTGGAGCCTGTAGACCAGACGCGGGCGATCCTGGACGCGGCGCTCGACTGCGTGATCAGAATCGATCATCGCGGTCTGATCATGTATTTCAGCCCAGCGGCCGAGGAGACGTTTCGCTACCGGTCGGCGGAGGTGATCGGCAGGGCCGTTGCCGAAGTGATCGTCCCTCCGTCGCTACGTGACGCGCATCGCGCTGGCTTCGTGCGGCAACTGGAAACCGGTGAGTCGCGAATACTCGGTCGGCGGATCGAGCTCACGGGAATGCGAAGCGACGGGAGCGAGTTTCCGGTCGAGCTGGCCGTGACCCGCATCGACGCGCAGGGAGCCCCGTCGTTCACCGCCTACCTGCGGGACATAACCGATCGGCTCACGGCCGAGCAGGAGCTGCGAGCCGCCCACAGCCGGCTCGAAGCGATCGCGGTAGAGCAGGCGGCGCTCCGACACGTGGCTACCTTGGTGGCCCAGGGCGCGAAGCCGAGCGACCTGTTCGACGACGTCTGCGAGCAGACGGGCTCACTGTTCGGTGCCACCCGCGTCAATCTGGCCCACTTCACGCCGGACGGCGACAACCTGACGATGGCCGGCTGGAGCTCGCACCAGACGCATGTACCCGCGGGCACCCGACTCTCGCTCGATGGTGAGGCCGTCAACTGCATCGTCCAGCGTACCGGGAGGCCAGCTCGCGTCGACACCTACGACGGGGTCAGCGGAGAGCTCGCAGCCCTGCTTCGCAGCTTGGGGATCCGCTCTGATGTCGGAGCTCCCGTCGTGGTCGAGGGCGAGGTGTGGGGGGCCTTGATCGCCGGCTCCGATGGCTCGGTGAAGCTCCCCGAGGACGCAGAGGCGCGCTTAGCCCTCTTCACCGAACTGATCGCGACCGCGATTTCGAACGCCGAGAGCCAACGCGCGCTCGCGGACTCGCGGAAGCGGATCGTCACCGCCGCGGACCAGACCCGGCGCAGAATCGAGCGCGACCTCCACGATGGGACGCAGCAGCGGCTCGTCTCACTCGCGCTCGAGCTACGCGCCGCACAGGCGTTGGTGCCGCCGGAGCTCGACCAGCTCGGTGCCGAGCTCACGCGCATCGTCGACCGGCTGGGCACCGTCCAGGAGGAGCTGCGAGAGATCGCGCACGGGATCCATCCGCTGATCCTCGCCCAAGGTGGCCTCGCACCAGCGCTGAGGACGCTCGCCCGCCGCTCCGCCGTCCGGGTGAGGCTCGACGTGCGAGTCGAGGGACGCCTCCCTGAACCGATCGAGGTCGCGACCTATTACGTCGTTTCCGAGGCCCTGACCAATGCCGCCAAACACGCTCACGCCTCGGTGGTGCAAGTTGACGTTGAGGCAGCGGACGGCATCATCTCCGCCTCGGTGCGTGACGACGGTGAGGGCGGCGCCGACCCGGAGCAGGGCTCTGGGATCGTCGGGCTGACGGACCGCGTCGAAGCGCTCGGCGGTGCTCTCGCGCTCCAGAGCCCAAAGGGTGCCGGTACGCACCTCCACATCCAGATTCCGCTCGAGGCGACGGGCAGCTAGTAGCGCCGGACCCTGGTCCCGGAAGTCGCCAAGTTCGGGGCATCAGCTGCGCGGCAGCTACAGGCGACCGTCCGTCGGCGCGGTCTCGCTGGTCGAAGCTCTCTCTTTTCGTTCATCGAGAAGGGAGACGAGAGCGTGCATCGCTCGTTCGATCAGGTCCGCCGCGCCTCCGGCGTGACCGGACCATTCCCCGGCCGAATTCGCCCGCGACGTCGACGCGTTTCTCAGGGAGTGACGAGGAGCCGCTCAGCGCCGCTACCACCGCGTCGCGCGCGTCGGCCAGGTCCGACACGGTGGCGTCGCCCGCCTGGTCGAGCGCTGGCGCGAGTTTGAGCGTCACTGCCAGCTCTGTTCGAACTCGGAGCCACACGACTCGGGCCCGCCCGGCGCCCGAGTTCGAGGCGGGTCAAAGGCAGCATCCCGCGCAGATTCGCGGAGTCCTGGGCGCCCGGATGACGCAATGGGCGGGAGGCGCGTCTCGGTTTAGGCACCTCGTCGGATTGGTGGTGCCTAAAACGGCGCGCGGTAACGCACGCTCCTGAAGGCGGTGCATCGCATGAATACGCGGATTGCGAGGTGGCGAGACCCGGACTCGAACCGGGGACACCACGATTTTCAGGGCATGAGACTGGTGCTCGGAGGTTGCTGTCCGGTGCTCGGCTTAGCGTCGGGTGACTGGGACAGGGGCCTTCTGGGAGAACGCAGGATGGGCAGGCCGTTCTACGACTGATGGGCTGCGAGCCCGGGATTTTCAGTGGCCGCCCCTGCGACTGGCCCGGTTGCGCTGCGAGCGCGAATCCGTCTGTGTCGTTTGCCCATCTGAGCTCCCGCGTCGTCGAGTGCGAGGAGGTGGCTGTGTTCAGGGCGATCGGGATGGACGTGCATCGCGACTTCTGCGAGGTCGCGATCGCGCAGGCCGGGACAGTGCGGTTGGCTGGCAGGATCGAGACGACGCCGGAGGCGCTTGAGGTGTTCGCGGCTAGTCTCGCTGCGACCGACGTGGTGGCGTTGGAGGTGACGGGCAACGCGGGGGAGATCGCGCGGATCCTGTCTGCGCAGGTCGCGCGCGTGGTGGTCGTCAGTCCGCATGACACGGGGATCAGCCGGGCGCGGGCGAAGACCGATCGGCTGGATGCCCGCGCGTTGGCCACGCTGCTGGCTGCCGGTGAGCTGGATGCGGTGTGGATGCCCGATGAGTGGACGCGCGCGATGCGCCGGCGGTTGGCGCGGCGCAGTCAGCTCGTGCGCGCGCGCACGCGCGCGAAGAACGAGATCCATGCCGTGCTGATCCGCCGGCTGGCGGGCCGTCCGCCGGTTAGCGACGTGTTCGGTGTGAGCGGTCGCCGGTGGCTGTCGGAGCTCGAGTTGCCCGCCGACGAGCGCGAGACGATCGCCGGGTGCCTGCGGCGCGTCGACTTCCTCGACGGGGAGGTCCGGGCGCTCGATCGGGCGATCGCCCGTGAGGCGTTGCGCAAGCCCGAGGTGCTGCGGCTGATGACCGTCCCTGGCGTCAGCGCGATCACGGCGAGCACGTTCGTCGCGGCGATCGGCGACATCGGTCGCTTCCGCAGCGCGCGTCAGCTCGTCGGCTACCTTGGGCTGGACCCGCGCGTTCGCCAGTCCGGGCCCGGCCCGGCGCGCCACGGGCGGATCACCAAGCAGGGCTCAGCCGCTGTCCGCCACGTGCTCGTCGAGGCGGTGTCGACCGCGGTCCGCGCGCCCGGGCCGCTGCGCGCGTTCTATGAGCGTGTCCGGGCGCGCCGCGGCGCGCAAGTCGCGGCCGTCGCGACGGCGCGCAAGCTGGCCAGCCTGTGCTGGTGTCTGCTGACTCGCGAACAGGACTACGCCTTCGGACAGCCGTCGCTGACCCGCAAGAAGATCCGCCGGCTCGAGCTTGCTGCCGGCGCGGCGTCGCGCAAGGGCCAGGTCCGCCCGGGTGACGGGCTGCGCAACAAGAGCATCCGTGACGCCGAGCGCGCGCTCGCCCTCCAGGCCGAGGACGCCTACCGCCGCACGATCAGCGACTGGAAGGCGACGCGACCGGGTGAAAGGCGGGCGCGAGCGTGACACCGG
Source organism: uncultured Solirubrobacteraceae bacterium (assembly GCA_963803335.1). Classification (GTDB taxonomy): domain Bacteria; phylum Actinomycetota; class Thermoleophilia; order Solirubrobacterales; family Solirubrobacteraceae; genus DASSUW01. The sequence continues at coordinate 140,560 of CAWDME010000007.1, forward strand.
GACGCGCATCAAATAGGCCCTCGAACGGAGGTGAGCGCCACGGAGCTCTCGTGCTGGAGCACGACGGCGAGGAGCGCGGTGCCAGCCGAGGCGCCGATCTGCCGGAGGGTGCTGAGGGCGGCAGTGGCGCGCGGCACCTGCGAGGAGTCGAGGACCGCGTAGGCCGCCGCGGTCGTGGGCTGGATCGTCGCCCCGAGACCGAGTCCGCGGACGAAGAGCACGCCACCCAGCAGCTCGTACGGCGTGTGGTCGGTGACGAACACCCAGGGCACCGTCGCCAGCGCGATGACGCAGCAGCCGCGGAACTGCAGGAGCCGCTGGGTGTTGGTGAAGGTGCCGTCCTTCTCGATGTGCGAGGCGGCGGGCATGAGGAAGACCTCGGTCTGGATGTCCTCGGTGCGCAGCTCGCCCGACTTCACCTCGGGGGAGTCGCGCCAGAACGTCGCGGACTCGATCTCGGCCAGGTCGCGCACGACGAGCCACCTCACGCTGGCCAGCGCACGGCGCTGGAGGCCCGCGTGCTGGGACCCCACGGCCGGGTTCTCGCCCATCAGGAAGAGCCCGTCGAGCCCGCCGTCGAGCGCGCGGAGCGTCGTGGCGAAGTGAGCGTGGTTGCCGGAGATCAGCGGCAGCGCGCCGAAGCCGTAGTCGTTGTCGGCGGTCGCCGCCTCGCCGTACCAGGCCTTCAGGAACGACACGATGTACTCGGGGAAGTGCGACCACCAGCCCCGGTTCGAGCCTCCGGTGCCTATGTAGCTCTCGAGATCGAACTGCTCCTCGTGCGCGCGCGGCATGGGCAGATAACCGGGGAGCAGGTCGTAGAGCGTCGGGATGTCGGTCGAGCCCTGGATCGACGCGTGTCCGCGAAGCGCGATGATCCCGCCGCCCGGCCGGCCGATGTTGCCCATCAGCAGCTGGAGGACCGCCGCGGTGCGGATCATCTGCACGCCGGCCGTGTGCTGCGTCCAGCCGACCGCGTAGCAGATGGCGGTCGTCCGCTCGCGGCCGGAGTTCTCGATCAGCGCGTCGGCCACGCGCAGGAAGTCCTCCTGCGAGATCCCGCAGATGCGCTCGACCATCTTGGGCGTGTAGCGGCTGAAGTGGCGCTTGAGGATCTGGAAGACGCAGCGGGGATGCTGGAGCGTCTCGTCGCGCCGCAGGGCGCCGGAGTGCAGGCCGACGCCGGTCTGCTCGTTGAAGGCCTGCGACGCGTGCTCGCGCACGCCGGCGGCCGCGGCGACCTCGCCGCCCTCGTAGTTCCAGCTCGTACGGTCGTAGGCGCCCGTCGCCGGGTCGTAGCCTGAGAAGAGGCCGCCGAGGTCCTCGGTGTCGCGGAACTTCTCGTTGACGATCGTCGCCGCGTTCGTGTACTGAACGACGTACTCGCGGAAGAACGACTCCGTCTCGATGACGTGCCGGATGATCCCGCCGAGGAAGGCGATGTCGGTGCCGGCGCGGATCGGGACGTGGAGGTCGGCGATCTGGCTCGTGCGCGAGAAGCGCGGGTCGACGTGGATGACTTTCGCGCCGCGCTCCTTGGCCTTCATGACCCAACGGAAGCCGACCGGGTGCGCCTCGGCCATCGAGGAGCCCTCGATGAGCACGCAGTCAGCGTGGGCGAGGTCCTGCTGGAAGCCGGTGGCGCCGCCGCGCCCGAACGAGGTGCCCAGACCTGGCACCGTCGAGCTGTGTCATATGCGGGCCTGGTTCTCGATCTGCACGGCCCCCATCGCGGTGAACAGCTTCTTGATGAGGTAGTTCTCCTCGTCATCGAGCGTGGCGCCCCCGAGGTGCGCGAAGCCCAGCGTGCGGTTGACCCGCTTGCCGGTGTGGTCGGTGTCCTGCCAGCCGTGCTCGCGCGCCGTGATCAGCCGCTCGGCGATCATGTCCATCGCCGTCTCGAGCTCGAGCTCCTGCCACTCCGCGCCACCGGGCCGGCGGTAGCGGACCTTGGTCAGACGGCCCGGCTGCTGGACGAGCTGGCGGGAGGCCGAGCCCTTGGGGCACAGCGTCCCCTGGTTGATCGGCGACCGCGGATTGCCCTCGATGTCGACCAGCTCGCCATCGCGGGTGTACACGACCTGGCCGCACCCGACGGCGCAGTAGGGACAAACGGACTCGGTCACCTTCAGCGCGGCGATCCGAGCGCCGGCCCGCCGCGTCTCCTCCGAGGCCGCCGCCTGACCCATACCCCAGTCCATCGCGCGGCCGACAATCGGCAGGCGGCGAACTCGCTCGAAGGATCGCGGGCGCGTGCCGGGACGCGTCGGTAAGGACCCGAGGGCCGCTTGGCCAGCGCAGCGGCCGACGGTGATCGGCGGCGGTTATCAATCTGTCACTACGCGGCGGTGAGGAGCCGCCGGTAGACACACGCCGCACGCTCCGCGCGCTCCAGCGCGGCACGGTAGGCCCAGAACGTCCTACGGGTCTCGCGCGCCGGCGCGGCCTTCCAGCGCTTATAGGCGTGCCACGCCTCGGCGGAACTCGTCGCGCCACTGCAGGTAGGCGTCGAACGCGTCGTCGATGAGCAGGCGCTGCGTCCATTTGCCGAGGCGAGAGAGCTTCATCACGAGTAAGGGAAGCCGCGTGCGGACCCATGTTCAACACCGGCGGCCGATCATCGATCGGCCGGCGTTGTTGCGACCGCGCGCCTGGCGTGGACGATCGAGGCCACGAACACGCGATCGGAGGTCGCCGATGAACACCGCAGGGCCAGCTCGCGTCGCCGGTCAGCCGCCGCGATCAATGGCGACTCGGCGGCCGCGTCACGCCGCGCCCGCGGTCATCGTCGCCGTCAACCCACACGCGGACGAGAGAGCTGGCCGTTTGGGCAGTCCGATGTCATGCCGCCTCCGGCAGATCGCGGATCGCGTTCAGCCCCTCGTTGTAGGCGGCCTCGAGGTCACTTAACTCTGTCGCGCTCGACGGACAGATCGCGGGAGGGGCATCGCAGTGGGGACAAAATCCGACCGGTCCATCAGTGACGAATACAGCGCCGCAGAAACAGGCCACCCTCATCGCCGGCGCCCCGTCAGAGACACCTCGCCGTCCGTGCGACTTGAGCGTAAGTACATACCGGCCACAGTACCGTCACCACGACCGCGCTCAATAGCTCTCACTTATCAGCCACAAAGGATGCGCGAGCAGTCACGCCTGTTCGTCCGCGCCGATCCGTCGTAACGGCGCGCTGTTGAACCGGGGACCCACGGCCGCACACTGCGGTTGAGGATGCCGCGCCTCAGCCGTACACGCATGAGAAATCGGGCCTGCCGCAAACGGCGTCTCGCGGCCCGTCCGGCGCAGCCGACGCGCGCGACCCGTTGCGCGCAAGAAGGGACCGGCGTGGCCGGCATAGCCTTCGGACACGTGACCAAGCGCTACGCCGACGGCGTCGAGGCGGTCACGGACATGAACCTCGCGATTGCGGATGGAGAGTTCATGATCCCGGTCGGCCCTTCCGGCTCGGGCAAGTCGACGGCGTTGCGGATGGTCGTCGCAATCGGACGACGCTGGCCATTCGCCGCACGCGACGCCGCGAGGCGCGGACGAACGTGAGCACGGCGAGCACGCGGCGATGCTCTGCTTCCATCTTCGTCGCGGCGTAATTAATGATCGCGGCTGCGGCCGGACCTATCACCCCGGTGCGCCGGGAACGTACCGTCGAGGTCGTCCCTCGACGCTTAGGAGATTCAAATGGCCAACTCCGGCACTGGCGAGCGTGTCACTCACGTGCTCGACTTCCCGTCGCGCGATGGGCTCGCCGTCCACGAACCGGTCCGGCTGAACGCGGGAGACTCGTTCTACGAGCCGCCGGGCGCGCTGCATTCGGTGTCACGCAATGCGAGTGACGAGACGCCGGCGAGCTTCATTGCCTTCTTCGTCCTCGGCGACGGTGAGAACCCGACCGTTGAGGCGCCGTGATGCGCGTCATTCGCCTGCGGGCGCCGGGCGGTCCGGAGCACGTTGCGCTCGAGGAAGCCGAGCCGCCGCGACCCGCTTCGCGGGAGGCGCTCGTTCGCGTGCATGCGGCGGCGATCACCCGTGGCGAGCTGGACTGGCCGCTCGACCGGCTGCCCGCTATCCCGTCCTACGAGCTCTCCGGAGTGGTCGAGGAGGTCGGATCTGGCGTTGCCGGCGTCGCGGCGGGCGACGAAGTGATCGCGCTCACGCCGTTCGACCGCGACGGCGTCGCAGCCGAATACACGGTGCTGCCCGCCGAGCTGCTCGTGCCCAGGCCACGGGCGCTCTCGCACGCCGAGAGCGCCGCGACACCGCTGCCCGCGCTCACCGCCTGGCAAGGGCTCTTTGACCACGGCCGGCTCGCGGCCGGCGAGCGCGTCCTGATCCAGGGCGCCGCCGGCGCCGTCGGCAGGTTCGCGGTGCAACTCGCGCGCGCGGCCGGCGCGCGCGTGATCGGAGCCGCATCGCCGGCGAACGAGAGATCGGTGCTCGAGCTCGGCGCACATGAGGTCATCGACACGACGAACGGCTTCGAGGACACCATGGAAGCGGTCGACGTCGTCTTCGACACCGTCGGGGGCGAGCGGCTTCGTCGGTCCCGCGCCGTGCTGCGTGCCGACGGGCGGCTCGTCTCGGTGGCGGAGGAGCCGACCGAGGGAGGCGCGTACTTCGTCGTCGAGCCGAACCGCGATCAGCTCCAATCGATCGCCAGGCGCGCCGACGTCGGCGCGTTGCGGCCCCCGCCGGTCGAGGTCTTCCCGCTCGCATCGGCGCGTGAGGCGTTCGCGCGCAGCCTTGAGCCGGGCCGACGGGGCAAGGTCGTGTTGGCGGTCGCCGGCTGACGTCTCGAGCGCGACGGGCTGCGTTGCAGCGGAGGAGCGCTTCTCGAGGCGAGCTGCGAGTGCGGCGATGAGAGGGCGTGACGAGATGTCCGCAGGGCGTTCTTCGTTCTTGAGGGCTCCGCGTTGCCTGCTGGTCCCACGCAGCGTCGTTTCGTGGTCACGCTGGCGCCAAGAGGCCGGCGTAGCCGGCCAGGGTCGTGATCCGAGATGGCGATCGGGCCATAAGCCGGCGCTTGCCGCCTCGGCGTGGATCGGAACTAGCCTCGGTGCGCGACGATCGACAGGAGATCGCTTCTGTCAACCGCCGGTGATGGTGCCCTGGCGGAGTGGCGCGCAGGCCCACACTGCAACGCCCCGGAGCGTGCGGCCGCGCGGATCAACGGGACGAACAGCTTGGAGGATTGATGTCCGCGCGACGCCGGGATCACGCCGGGCTCCGCGCGCCGATCAGCGTGATCGCAGAGCGGCGGTTCCGGCTGCGGACGCTGCCGAGTGGGGTGGCGTTCTGGGTCGCGGCGGCGATCGCGTTTCTGGTCTTCGCGGCGAACACGGCCGCGTCGCCTCTGTACCGGGTCTATGAGTCCCAGTTCCGCTTCTCGGCGACGACGCTGACCGCGTTGTTCGCCGCATACATCGTGGTTCTGGTGGTCACGCTGCTGTGGCTCGGCTCGCTGTCCGATTACGTGGGCCGTCGGCGAGTGATCGCGGCGGGTCTGGCCGCGGGCGCGGTCGGCTGCGTGTTATTCCTGATCGCCCACGGGGTCGGGACGCTGTTCGCGGCGCGCGCGTTCCAGGGTCTCGCGGTCGGCCTCATCAGCGCAGCGGCCAATGCGGCGCTGCTGGACCTCCGACCGAATGACGGCGCGGCGCCGCTCGTTTCCAGCACGGCTGCAACCGGCGGCCAGGGGATCGGCGCGATCGGCGCGAGCGCGCTGGCGCAGTACGCCCCCGCACCGACCCACCTGGTCTGGTGGCTCCTGCTTGGCGCGTTCGTCATCGGGATCCCGGCCGTGCTGGCGATGCAGGAACCCGGAACATCTCGCCGGGGCGCCGCCGTGCCGGTGCGCCCTCGGATCAGCGTGCCGCGCGAAGCAAGGGGCGCGTTCGCCATGGTGGCGCCCGTCCTGGTGGCAGCGTGGGCCCTCGGTGGCTTCTACCTGTCGCTGGGACCGTCGCTCGCCGCACAGCTCGTTCACTCCGAGAACCTGGTCTGGGGCGGCGTCTTGATCTTCTTGCTCACCGGTCTCGGCGCCGCGGCGTCGGCCGCGTTGCGCAAGACCGATCCGCCGACCGTGATGCTGGGCGGCTGCCTCGCGTTGGTGGCCGGCGCGGTGGTTACGTTCGCCGCCATCGAGACCACCATGCCTGCGGTTCTGCTCGTCGGCACAGCGATGGCCGGCCTCGGCTTCGGCCCGGCGTTCATGGGCGCCTACCGGTCCCTCGTCGCACTGGCCCCTTCAGACGATCGAGCGGGGCTCATCACGGCGGTTTACCTGGTCGGCTACGCGGCGACCGTCCTTCCCGCCGTCGTCGCCGGCATCGCGACGTCGCGATATGGCCTCCACGACACGGCCCTGGTCTACTCGCTGGTCGTCGCGGCGCTCGCCGCCGCGGGCGCCGGCAGCTTCCTGGCCCGTCGAATGGGCGGCGGGCGTGAGCGCGGCATGGAGTATCCGGACCCGCCGCCCGGGCTGTGCACCGCGCCACCATGCCTCCCGACACCTGCCCGCGGCGAATCCCTGTGATGCGCGGGGATCGGTCTCGGAGATCGAGGAGCTATGACGTGATCGGCGATTCGCGTCGGGAGCGCGGCGGTGCGCGGAATCTTCGGAGCATGGCCCGGGTGCACGCGTCGGTGGTGAACCCGCTCGTGAGACTCGCGTTCCGTCTTGGGATCGGGGATCCCTGCGACGCCCTCATCGAGACGCCGCGTTCGCTGCTGATCCGGTGACGGTGCGGATCGATGTCGATCCGGTGAGCGTGTCGTGATGACGCGTCCGTTCGACACGTTCCCGTCGGGGCTCGAACGACTCCGGCGGTCACGGTCGAGATGGACGGCGCTGGCCGGTCGGCCTCGGTGCGCGTCGGTGCCGACCGGTCGCCGACATCGATCTCCGCCGCAGCCGCGCTCGTCCACGCCGCCGGCGACCCGCGCTGTGACGGACAGCGTCCTCGTGGAGGGCGCGAGCGCCGGCGAGGTCCTGCCCCGCCGCGATCGCGAGCTCGGACGGAACTCGCCGCTCCATCACCCGCAAGCTGTTCACTACCTGCCTCAGCGACGCGCCGCTCGGCCCCGGCCGCGGTCGACCCCAACGGCGACATCACGCCGGCCACGGTGGCGGTGTGCCGCATCGACTCGGCGGGCACGCCAGGCGACCGCTGCTTCCGCCCGACCTCCAGGAGCCTCGATCGACCTGATCGTCACACCTCCCCCGGACTGCCCGGATAGATCGTCAGCCGCACTTCGTCGATGAGGTCATGCTCGATCAGCGTGCGCCGAGCTGGATGCTGCCGTAGACGATGATCTCGCCGTCGAGCTCCTGCCGGAGCCTCGAGGTCGCCACGCTCGACACGGCGGGCGACCGCACGTCCCCCGGCCAGCATCAGCAGCGCCGATCGCGCGATCGTCGACCGCTGTCGAGCGAGCCCGGTCTTCCGCTTTGATTGGTGGTCGCGTCGAAGCCGCGTGCGAACGACGCGCAGTCCGATCGGAGCTGTTGCGATGGAGACCCACGCCCACGAGCAAGTCCACTGGCAGGCGCCGCGAGCGAGCGTTGCCACAACGGAGGTCCTGCAGGCGGGTGCGCTCGCCGCGATCGCCGCCGGCTTCATCGTCGGCCACGGGATCCTCGGCACGACTGGTCTCCAGCGTGCTGCGGGAGAAGCAAGGGCGCCTCGCACGCTGAGGCGCCACTCACTGTGAACCACCGGTGCGACGCCGCTCTCCGCTGAGCGAGTGGCGGTCGACCGACCGACAAGGAGAAGCAAATGCACGTTCTGACACGTCTGCGGTCGGCTGCGCTCGCGTGGTTGGCGGCGCTCACGGCCGCTCTGATCATCGCCGGGACAGTCACCGCATCGGCCGCGCTCGCCGGCGAGCCGCATGGCCGCGCAGGAGCGGTGTTCGTCCAGACCAACGACATCTCCGGGAACGCGATCCTCGCCTATGCCCGCTCCGCCGCCGGCGCGCTCACGCCGGCCGGCCGCTACCCGACGCTCGGTCGCGGGGGCACGGAGCCCGGCGCGCCGACGGACCCGCTCTCGTCGCAAGGCTCGTTGACGGTCGACCGTCGCCACCGGCTGCTGTACGCCGTCAACCCCGGAAGCGACACCGTCTCCGTGTTCGCCGTTCGGGGCACCAGCCTGCGTCTGTTGCAGGTCATCGGCTCGGGCGGGCGCTTTCCGACCAGCGTCGCGATCCACCGGGCGCTGGTGTACGTCCTCAACGCCGGCGGCGACGGGACGATCAGCGGCTATCGCAGCGATCACGGCCGGCTGACGCCGATCGCAGGTTCGGTGCGCTCGCTCGGTCTCGGGAACGCCACGCCGCCGTTCTTCCTCCGCTCGCCGTCCCAGATCGGCTTCACCCCCGACGCCTCGCACGTGCTCGTCACCGACAAGGAGAACGGCGTGGTGGACGCGTTCGCGCTGCGGCCCGACGGCCGGCCCGACTTCGCTCCGGTGACCACCGCCACAGGCCCGGTCCCGTTCGCGTTCGAGTTCGACGCGCTGGGTCGAGTGGTGCTCGCAGACGCCAGCGGGTTCGCGAACACGTATCGCGTGCTGCAGTCCGGTGCGCTGTCCGCGACCGGCGCGCCGGCCGCCAACGGCCAGAAGGCACCGTGCTGGGTCGCGCGCGCGCGGGGCTACTTCTACGTGACTAACACCGCCAGCGACACGATCACCGGCTACGCAGAGGCGCCGGACGGACAGCTCGAGCTGCTGCACGCCGACGGCGTCAGCGCGACGACGGACGCAGGCCCGATCGACCTCGCGGCCGCGCCCGGCGGACGCCAGGTGTTCGAGCTCAACGGACTCGCGGGCGATCTCGGCGTCTACGCCGTCGCATCCGATGGCACGCTCACCCGGATCGCGACGGTGCATGGGCTGCCGGCCTTCGACGGATCCAACGGCATGGAGGGGATCGCGGTCACCTGAGCAGGACACGGGGAGACGGGATGCGGTTGCGCACCCGTCTCCCCGTGGGCGGGTGATCGCGACGATCTCCTTGTCGACGCGGATCGTGTCGGCGGCGTCCTCGATGTTGGTCTGCTGGTACACGCCCGTCCGCGAACTGCCACCGCAGCCTCACGTACGGCCGCCCCGTCAACACGACGTCCCGTCCCCAACGCAGCTCGCTCACCTCGCCGATCCTCAAGCCCGTGTGCGCCATGAACTCGAACAGCAGCCGCCAGCGCGGCTGGCAACTCGGCGAGCACGCGGTGCAGCTCGTCGATGGTCATGGCCCGCTTCTCCGCCGACCGGGGCCGCGCGGTGCCGTCGCCCTCCTGGACCGTGATCCGGACGCCGGCCGCCGGGTTGGATCGGATCACGCCCTCCTCCATCGCGTCGCCGAGCAGCGCACGGAGGACCGCGACGTGCCGGCGGATCCATGACTTGCCGAGCAGGCGGCCGGGCCGGCGCGGATCCTCCTGCTCGTTCATCCAGCGCACGAACGCCTTGACGTCGCGCGGCTCGATCTCCGCCAACCGTGGTCGGACGCGGCCGTCGAAGTAGGGGATCATCCGCGCCTCGAGCATCTGCTTGTACGCGACTCGCGGAAGCCGTTCGATGTGCGGCCCTGGTAGTTGACGACCCACTCGCGCGCGTAGTCGCCGAAGGGCACCCGCGAGAGATCGCGGAGTTCGCCGCGATCGGCGTCGACCTCGGCCGCAAGCTTGCCGCGCGGCGCTTCCTCGTACGTGTCGACGGTCTTCCGGCGCTGGACCCCGCGCACGCGGTAGGCGTAGACGTACTTCTTGCCGCGCCGGTAGACGCCGGGCGTCTGGGTCTTCTCAAGCTTGGGCTTGTTGTTCGTTGCCATCTCGGCTCCCGTGGTCGGGACCGAGACGAGCCGAAGGTGTGGAACGCGAGCAGTGGCGGTCAAGCTGCGCCGCCGCCCTCGATCCAGGCGTCGAGGTGCGAGAGCTTGAAGAGCAGCCGCGTTCCCTCCTTGCGGTGCGGGATCGCCCGGCGGCTTACGGGGTCGTAGATTCGCTGGCGCTTGCAGGCGAGGTGCGTGGCGGCCGAATCGACCCCGACCCAGGACTCCACGACGGCAGTCGAGGCGCCAAGGCGCTGCACTGTCCGCTCGACGAGGAGGTCGACAACGATCGCCGGCAAAGGGATCGAGACGTCATCCATCGCCGATGAACGGCGCGCGCGACGCTCTGTCCCGGCGAGGTGCTGTTTGCACCTCGCACGCCGACTCGTCTGTGAATCGTCCTCAGAACGCACGGAAGCCCCGCAACGACAGGGCTTCCGTCCGACGACGATGGCGAGACCCGGACTCGAACCGGGGACACCACGATTTTCAGCCGCGGGCCGGAAACGCTCCGACTGCGGCGAATGCCTGCAACCGTCATGCTCCGGCTCAGATGTGGCGGGCGCGCCGCTGTTCGCATATTGCCTGCTTTCGCCGCGGATTTGGGGACCGAGACGCCGCTCGGTGCCCAATGGGACGGTCGTCTCCGCCCCGGAATGGGTGTTGCCACGATGCTGCCACGGCCGAGATCGACGCGCGTTGCTGCTGCCCGCGGCCGTGAGCGCCCCCGTCCCGACCGGCGGGCTCACCGGGGCCGCGGGGAGCGCGTAAGTGCGCGCCGCGAAGGCGAGCACGCGCAGCTCGCCGAACGCACCCGGTGGCAGCGGCTCGTGCAGCACGGTCGTCGCGGCCGCGATCGGAACGGCGTTCGTGAGGAAGTCGCGAGCCCGGCCACGGTCAGGGCGCTCCCCGCCTGATAGCCGACCTGGACAAGAGCGGTGCCCACCAGGTAGCCTAGGACGAGCGGGACGAGGAACGCCACGCGCGGGCCGGCCCCGGTGAGCACCTTGGCGGACACGTCGCCGACGGAGAAGAGGAGCCCGCCGGCGATGCCGTTGGCCGCCGCGACACCGACGATCCTGCGCCCGAGCCAGCTGGTGGCCGCCGCCGCCCCGGGGTCGCGTCGAGCCACAGCACGATCGGCGGAACTAGGCTGAGGCCGCGGGGAAGGCGAACTGCCCACCACCGATCAGAACGCCGACAGGGTCGTTGGCCGGAAGGTGGCCCGCAGGAGTATGGTCGTCAGGGCTATGCCGTCGCCGTGGGTGGCTGTCGAAGCGGGGACCGACCTGCTCGCGCGTGCTCGGCAGATTCAGAGAAGCTGGGACCGTTTACTCGGCGAGGGCGCGCTCGGCCCTGAGCTTGCACCACAGGCGACGGCAGGAATGCGGCCGATGATCGTCGAGTCGTGGCGGCGAGTGCTTGCCACGGGCCTCGAGCCGATCGACGTGCTCCCCTCGATCGAGGCGGACCCGTCCGAGACTCGGGAGCGCTGGCTCGAGCATCCGCTTGGTTTGCTCAGGCACGTGCTCGTAGAGCCACTCCAGATGCTGGCCGAGGAGTCCAACAGCGTGGTCCAGGTGACCGATCCGTCTGGGCTCACCCTGTACCTGGGTGGCCCGGAGTGGCTGAAGGCGCGAGCTGCCGAAATGAATCTCGTGGAGGGCGCTCGGTGCACCGAAACGGTCAACGGCACCAACGGCGTCGGTACAGCCTTGGCGACAGATCACCCCGTGCAGGTGTTCGCCTTCGAGCACTTCAGCCGCCACCACCGCGAATGGGTCTGCTCCGGCGCTCCGATACACGACCCGGTGTCGGGTCGACTCGTCGGGAGCATTGACCTATCGAGCCCCTGGAGGATCGCCCACCCTCGAAGCCTTGAGCTCGTGACTACTGCGGCCACGACGACGGAGCGGTGTCTCCTGGATTCCCGGCGTGACCAGGACGCCCGGCTGAGGCGTCGCTATTCCGATCTCATGACGCGAAGCACCGATCTACTGGTCACCAGCGATGGCTACCTGCTCGAGGGCGACGCGCCGACTTACCGGACGCCGCTCGACGTTCCGCGGGACGGTGGCGAGATCGTCCTCGACGACGGGTCCACGGCCGTGGCGGAGCCGCTGGGTCGTGGCGAGGCGTATCTCGTCCGCCGACCCGGCTCGCGCGGTGCCACGACCGCACGCGTCAAGTCGCTCGAGCGCGCGGAACGGCGCGCACGCGAGCTCGCGAGCGAGCAAGCCGCGCTGCGGCAGATCACGATGCTCGTTGCGCGCGAGTCGTCTCCCGAGCGGCTCTTTGCCGTCGCAACAGAGCAGGTCGCCCACCTCCTCGACGTCCCGCACGTCAGGCTGGTCCGCTACGAGCCGGACGGCGCTGTCGTAGTCGGCGGCTTCAGCGAGTGCGATCACGGTCCATTTCCGACCGGATCGCGCTGGCCGCTGGACAGCGCGGGTGTGATTGCAGCCGTTCGGCAGACCGGCCGCGCCGCCCGCGTGGACGACTATGCCCATGTGTCCGGGGAGATTGCTGCTGCCGCTCGTCGCGCGGGCATGCACTCGGCCGTCGCGAGCCCGATTGTGGTCGAGACGCGTTTGTGGGGCGCGATGGTCGCCCTCACGCCACGGCACGAGCCTCTCCCTGAAGACACTGAGGCGCGACTCACAGACTTCACCGAGCTCGTAGCGACGGCGATCGTCAACGCCGAGTCTCAAGAGGCGCGAGCGGTGCTCACCGACGAGCAGGCGGCGCTGCGGCGCGTCGCGACGTTGGTCGCGCAGGGCGTGCCGTCGGACGCGCTGTTCAGTTCCGTGTGCGACGAGGTCGAGGCGCTCGCCGGGGCGCAAGCCTCCGCCGTGGTCCGTTTCGAGACCGACGGCACGGTGACCGTCATGGGAGACCACGCCGCCCTGCGCCCGGTGGGCGCGCGGGTCAAGCTGGATCCGGACTCCGTCGTCGCCGAGGTCCACCGGACCGGACGGGCGGCACGATTCGACACCGACGACCCGGGCATGCCCGGGGTCGTCGGCGCGGAGCGGGTCCGCTCCGCGCTGGCGAGTCCGATCGTCGTCGCAGGCGAGCTCTGGGGGGCGATCACGACCGTCTCGCGCGAGCGCGCGTTCGCGGCCGGCATGGAGCGCCGGCTCGCCGACTTCACGGAGTTGGTGGCGACCGCGATCTCCAGCCTGCACGCGCGCGCTGAGCTCGCCGCCTCGCGCGCGCGCATCGCCGCGGCGGCCGACGACGAGCGCAGGCGGGTCGTCCGCGATCTGCACGACGGCGCGCAGCAGCGCCTGGTGCATACGGTGATCACGCTCCAGCTCGCGCAGCAGGCGATGGCGAAGGAAATAGAGAACGCGCCGCTGCTGGTGCGTGAGGCGCTCGAGCACGCGGAGCAGGCGATCGCGGAGGTGCGCGAGCTCGCGCACGGGATCCTGCCCGCCGTCCTCACGCACGGCGGCCTGCCCGCGGCCATCGATGCGCTCGCCTCACGGGCGCCGGTTCGCGTCGAGATCGACGTATCCGTCGGCCGGCTCCCGGCGCCGATCGAGGCGACCGCCTACTTCGTGGTGGCCGAGGCACTGACCAATGTGGCCAGGCACGCCTCGGCAGGGCATGCCGAGGTCGTCGCGCGGATCGAGAACAGCATGCTGCGTGTCGAGGTGCGCGACGACGGGGTGGGAGGCGCCAGCCCAGCCGGGACCGGGCTGGTGGGGCTCGCCGACCGCCTCGCCGTATTCGACGGTCGCCTCGAAGTCGACAGCCCGCCGGGCGCCGGCACGCGCCTTACGGCCACGATTCCACTGCCGCGCTCCGACCGCTCGGCCACTTCCTAAGCGGGGGGCGGCGTCGACGGGCAGCGCATCCGGGTGCCTCAGCAGGAACGCGGCGGCCGCGACTGCGCCGGTCACGGCGGGCAGCTAGACCCGGATCTGGCTCCACACGAACACGCCGAGCGTGCCATTGACGAACGGCTCGCGTCGGCAGGCGTGCGAGAAGCCGCTCGGGCGCCCACACGACAGATCGGGACTAAGGCCTGATGCACGGCTCGACCTATAACCCCGGATGCACCGCACAGTGGTGTGGGGGTGGGGTGATTAGGGCCCGTCGACCGCGTGGTGTGTAGTTGACCGGACGTACTTCGACCGCGTCGCCGGAGAGGCCGAGGACACGCTGGGCGCGCACGAGAAATCTAGGAATATGAGGTCGCGCTGCACCAGGTCACGCGCGGGCGAATAGCGCGCGCCGCCCGGCCGAGCCCGGAAGGCCGGTTCGACTCGCTCACATGTTGAGCTCGTTGTCAGCGGGTGAGCGTTGTTTGCGTCTGGTCGCGACGACGGTCAGCTCGAGGCTGGCGGCGAGGATATAAAGGGCTGTCGCGGCGAACGAGCCGAGCGGCCACGCTTCCCAACCGTGGATCTCGGCCAGCAGGGCGACGGCGCCGACCGCCACGCTGACCGCGAGCCAGTGCATCGCACCTGCCCACACGCGGTCGGCAGCGTCGTCAAGCGACTCCATCCGGGCCAGCGCGCCTCGGGCGAGCACCGCCATCAGACCAAAGCCCGCCAGGGCGCCGGCCACAAATGCAAAGACATCGGCCAGACGCGGCGTGCCGTGTGAGCGGAGCAGCACGGCCCCCGAACTCCAGAGCGTCACCGTATATCCGTACGGAGCGGCGCTCGCGGCGACGATCGTTCCAAGCGCCGCCCGCAGCGTACCGGTGACCGACTGCGGCCCGTTCCCGATCCCCATGGTCGCTCGTCAGCCTACGATTCGCGCGGCTCGCGTGCGGCCGGCGGCATGCGGTCATCGTCAAGCCATCGGACGTGTGGTCGCGCGTGGCGTCTACCACCGCGTCGGACGTCCCCACCAGAGAACGCCACGGGCTCCCCCGGGCAACCGCTTGACCGTTTCGCAGAGCCTTGCTCTTGCGTGTGGTCCCTAGCCAAGGGCGGCGGGTTCCTCGCGACCAGCAGCCTCGCGCGGGCGGTCAGGCGCCCAGAGCGATCGCACAGGCTGCGACACAGACTCAGGTGCCCTCACGCTTCTGGTAGGCATCCGTATACAGAGCTTCGCCGCAGCCCGGCGAGTTGCGTTACACCGCCGGAGCGGCACCCTCGATGATCAGACCGAACTTCGCGGGGTCGTTGTCGGAGTCGTCGCGAGGCACGAAGAAGTACTCCGCGCCCGCCGGCTCAAGCGTGACCAGCAGCCGCACTTCCTCGCCACGCACGGTCAGGCCATGCGGCACGTTCTTCGGCAGCGCCGCGTAGGACCCGGCTTCCACCTCGATCGTCTCGTCACCGACGTACGCCGTGATCGCGCCCTCCAGGACATAGAGCGCCTCATCCTCGCGCGTATGGGTATGCATCGGCGGCTCGTCGCCCGCACGCACCCGCCATTCGACGACCGCCCAGTCGCCACCGGACTGCTCACCGGCGAGCTTGAGCTCCGAGCTCGTGCCAGCGCCGTGGGTCACGCTACGTCCGGCCCCGGGCCGGACAGGACAGGCTCACTTAAGGCCATGGTCTTGCTCCTTTGATTGGGGACGGATTTCCTTGGAACGACCTCGTGCCGCGAGCATCAACCGCCGCTCACGCTCGCGCCTAGCGATGGTTGGGCTTCCCTGGTGATGAATCGCTGGTGACAACGATGCCTGCGGGTGCGGCTCCGATCGGGGGCGTGGGCGAGGTCGGTAGTTCGGTGAGTCTGCCGCGGGTGACGGCAAAACCACTGACGGCGTCGGCTGTGGGGTCGACGACCCAGAGGGTGGTGCCATCGGGGGAGAGGCGGGCGTCCTCGGGAGTGGCCGCGGCGTTCACCGACGTACTCCTGAGCAGCGTGAGCGAGCCGCCGGCCGCGATGGAGTAGCTCGAGATCGATCCCGAGGCCGTGTTGACGGCGAACAGGTATCGGCCGTCATGGCTGATCTCGACCCAGCAGGGCGCGGTCTGCTCGTCCGGGAACGGTGAGGCGGCGATCGTGGTCAGGGCGCCGTCGGCGCCGACGGCGAAGGCGGAGACGGTGCCGGCGTTCGCCCCGTCGTGCGCGTTGGTGACATAGAGCTGCGCCGCGTTGGTGGGGCGGAACTCGCTCCCGAATGGGCCCATTCCTTGCGCCGCGAACGGGGAGCCGGCAGCGGCGGTGAGCAGTCCGCCACGGCCGACGGTGAAGCTGTCGATCAGCGAAGTCGCTACGCGGGTCCCTACGAGCTTGCGGCCGTCGGGGCTGAAGAGCACATCGCCCGGCTGGGACGTATCTGGAAGCGTGACGGTCGAGCCGCCCAGCGGACGCAGGTGGCCGCCGCGGTTGAGCGTGAAGCCGGTGTAGTTGGTTCCGCCGGCGCTGCCGGCCGTGCCGGCGTTGGCGACGTAGACGAGATGGCCGTACACGGCGATGCTGACCGGGTCGGTGCCGTTCGAGGAGACAGGGCTGCGACCGACTCGCTTCAGCGAACCGCCGGGCTTGATCCGCAGCACTGAGATCTGGTTGCTGCCGGCGTCGACGGCCAACAGGTAGCGGCCGTCGCTGCTCAGTTGCAACGACCCCTGCGAAGCGAGTCCCTGGCCGGTACCGACGCCACTCGCAGCAAACGGCGAACCACGCATCGGCGTCAGCGTCCCATCGGCGTGGCGGTCGAAGGCGCCGACGGTGTTCACTCCGCGCGTGTTGTCGTTCACGTATACCTGCCCCACCACGCCCGACGCAGCCGAGGCGGCGCCGGCCGGGAGCAGCGCGCAGGCCGACGCGAGGACGAGCGAGAGCCCGAAGCGAAGCGTGTTCATTTCCAACCTCCGATGCATGCGTGGTACGACGGATCCGCAGACCGTCTCGGTCTTCGCGGTCCGAGGAAACGGCGTCGCAGTGTCAGCCCGCAGGCACTGATGCCTCAGCGTGCTTGGCGTCGTTCCTTCTCAGCAGCATGCTGCCGAGCAAGCCGAGCGTGATGCCGAAGATCCCGTGAGCGACCCACCAACTCCAGTGCGGCGCCGCGCTGTAGAGCGTCTGGATCTTCTGCGTGTTGACGATCCCGTTGATGAGTATCGCGTCGACGGCGATGCCGTACGCAACCCCAAGCACGATTGCGGCGGCGGTGTTCGGCCGGCGACCGAGGAGCGAGGTCAAGAGAGCGACGCCCAGGATCCCGAGGATCAGCGAGTTCCCCAGGTGGGCGACGACCCCGCCGAGCACCGGGATGAAGTGGAAGCTGCCGTGGAAGTGGTGCACGCCGAAGACGACGCTCCAGATGCCCTCCGGCGGCGTCCAGAGCGTCTGGTGAATACCGGGCACCGCGGTCGGGTCTTGGGCGATCGCGGCCACGACCACCTGCCACGTGGCGTACATGAGGCCAGCGGCGATTCCGGCGAGCGCACCCACCTGCAGGATCGTTGTTGTGGCGACACTCGCGCGCCGCGGGCCCCTGTGGACATGGGTCTCCATTGCATACCTCCAATTGGGTCGTGTCGGCTATGTATGGGTTGACGCGAGCACCTAAGGAAAGTGCAGGCTCGGGACCGCTCGAGAGCCGCCGACGATCGCGCGATAGACGCGGGGTCTGAGCCACCGTCTGATCACGCCGGCGTATCGCGCGGACGTGCAAGGCTGTTGTGGCGCGCCGGTGTCCCGTGCGTCGTTAGCCGCGGAGAGCGCTCGCACTGGCGTGGTACATCGGACTCCTCACATCCTGTACCGGCGGCGCTACGAGCCCACAGCGTGAGTCCGGTTCCGCACCGACCGATCTCAGGTTCGTATTGCCATCGGCGGTGATCGGCGTATCCCTGTCTTCGGACATGACCGAGCCCTCCGACCGCGGACATCCCATGACCACGACGAACCGCAACGGAGTTCAACCGATCCCCGTCAATCCCGACACCGAGCGGCCGCAGGTCGTGATCGTCGGCGCCGGCTTCGCCGGCGTCAACGCGGCGCGTCGACTCGAGCGGCGCGCCAAGCGCGAGGAGCTCGACATCCTGCTCGTCTCGCCCGCCGATCACCTCAACTACCAGGCGCTCATGCCCGAGGTGGCGGCGGGCATCACCGATCCTCGACACATCGCGGTGTCTCTGCATCGCATGCTGCGCAGGACCCGTGTCGTGATCGGCGCGGCCGAGGCGGTCGACGTGGACGGGCGTGCGCTCACGCTTGCCCGCAGCGATGGGACCCGCCTGGTCGTCCGGTGGGATCTGCTCCTGCTCTGCCCGGGCGCGGTCACGCGGACCTTCGACGTGCCCGGCGTCGGGCGAAGCTTCGGCGTCAAGTCGCTGCTCCAGGCCGTGAACGTCCGCGACCACGTGCTCGCCCAACTCGCGCTCGCGGAGGAAGTGCCCGCCGAGCGACGGGAACGTTGCACGTTCGTGGTGGTCGGTGGCGGCTACGCAGGCACCGAGTTCGCCGCGCAGATGCAGTTGGTCACCCGCCGCGTCGCCCCCCGCTATCACGGGCTAACCGCCCGTGACCCGACCTGGGTCCTGGTCGAGCCCGCGCCGCGCCTGGCGCCGCAACTGCCGTCACGCCTCAGCGCGAAGGCGTTGAAGGTCCTGCGGTCGCGTGGCATCGACGTCCGCCTCGAGGTCGGCGTGACGGAGGTGACCCAGCACGACGTGGGTCTGTCGACTGGCGAGCGCATCCCGACTCGGACCGTCGTGTGGACAACGGGGATTCAGCCCAGTCCACTGATCGCAACTCTCGGCCTCCCCACCACCCACGGCCGACTGCGCGTGGACCCGCAACTGCGCGTGCTCGACGCCGACGGCGTGTTCGCCTTCGGCGACGCCGCAGCCGTTCCGGATCTGCTGCACCCCGACCAGCTCTGCGCGCAGACCGCCCAGCACGCCGTGCGCCAGGGACGGCATGCCGCCGACAACGCGCTCAAAGCGCTGCGTGACCTGCCGCACACGGAGTACCGTCACCGCGACCTCGGGTTCGTCGCGGATCTCGGCGGGTGGCAGGCGGTCGCCGACCCGCTGGGGATCCCAACGTCGGGACTGGTCGCGAAGGTGGTCACCAAGGGCTATCACCTCTACGCCCTGCCCACGTTCACCAACCGCCTCCGCGTCCTGAGCGACTGGATCCTCGGAACGCTCACCCCGAACCAGGACGTCCGACTGGCGCTGGTCCATGACGACGACACGGCCGAGGTGGCGCCGACGTCGCCGCTCCTCGGAGTGCCGCCGCGGTCCGCGCCTTCCGAGGCCGGGAAGCTATCGAGCACGGCCTGATCTCGCGGAGGCGGCCGGGACGGCGGATTCCGGCCGCGGGTCGGCCGGCAGGCGGTGCCTGTGGAGATCATCCTCCGGCAGCCAGGGCATACCGGGCAGGTCGTCCACCGCGAGCCAGCCGTTCTCGGTCGAGACGGATCGGGCCGTGTCGATGAACGCCGTGACGGCAGGCGCCGCATCGGTGGGCCACACCAGCGACCAGGGAAGTACGGCTGAAGCGGTATCAGCCCGACCAGGGCGCTCGCTCCGGAGGACGGTGCGTCGCATGGACAAAAGGATTGCGAGGTGGCGAGACCCGGACTCGAACCGGGGACACCACGATTTTCAGTCGTGCGGTCTCGGTATCTGAATCTCGCCCATTTCCAGGGAATTTCTAAGCTTCTCGCAACGTCTGCGGCGTCCGCGTTTTCCCGGACTTTGCATCCGTTTGCCGGGCGTTACGGCATACGGCCGGGCCCGTCCGCCTTTTCGTTGCGCCGGCGACCCACCTCGCTTCGATCGGAGCGTGCCGCCAAGCCGAGTGACGAGGCGAGCGGCGGAGAGCCCCCAGCGCCTCCGCCGCACTCGTCAGCCACGAACTCACAGGAGCGGGCGCGCTGCCGGTCGAGTCCCAGGGAGCAGTGCGAAGCACCCGACGGCCCTGCTTCGCTCACGGGACACCCCGGGGAGCGTCCGGAAGGACAACGCCCGGACCGTTTCGCGCCCGCCCTCGAAATCCGTCCCTTCGGACTCATCGCGGCGCGCGCCGTGCAGCGGCCGTAAGGACTCGGGCCCTGCCGGGTGTGGCTTTGGGAGTGCACCCGACCGAAGGAGGACCCATGAGGCTCCGTGTGAGCACCATCGTCGTCAGCACCGCCGTCGCGCTGTCGGCTCTGCCGCTGCCGGCGGTCGCGGCCGGACCCCAACCCGAGCCGCCCAGTGCCTGCAAGGCCGCGCGGAAGCAGCTCGACGCCGCGAAGCGGGGCGGCAGCTACGCCGCGAGGCACCGCGCGTTCATGCGCGGCTCCCGCGTACTCGCCCGGATGCCGGCGGGACGGAGCTGCCCGGACCCGAACGTGTTCCTGGTCGATCCTGGGCTGAGCCCGTCGACGCGACGGGAGGGCTCGCCGCCGGTGGCGGAAGTGATCGACGAGGACGGCGCGAAGGCCGACTTCGTCGCCCGTGAGCTGGTGGTGTTGGGCCGGCGCGGCCATGCGCTGCACCGCCTGCTGGAACGCTACGACGGAAAGGTCGTGAGGACCGATCGGCTTGGCGCCGGACTGGGTTCGCTCCGGGTGGTACGGATCAAGCCGCGACTCGCGAGCCTCAGGCCGCTCACGCACGGATGGCCGTCCGGCGTCACCGGCTCCGCCGTGCGCGTCTCGAGTCGGGCGGGCCTGCGTACCCTCGCCGCGGCGGCCCGTCGCGCGCCCGGGGGCCTGAAGGTGGGACTCAACCTGATGCTCCGCCGAGACGCCTTCGTCGACCACTCGACGAGCGAAGGTCCGCCCGGTCCGGGGATCACCCCGGCCGCGTACGAGCCGGACGCCTACCGCTGGAGCTTCTTGAACGCCCCGTACGCCGCCAGCACCGGCACGCACCCCAACTACGGCGTGACCGACGCCTGGACGCTTCTCGACCGGTTCGGTCGGCTCGACGCTCGAGTGCCGATCGCGATCCTCGACGGCGGCTTCTCGCTTCGCGGGGGAGGCAGCGACCTGCCGACCGGCGCTCGCGTGATCCCGGCGCGCATGGCCGAGGTCCCCAACCGAACGCCGTGCAGCGGTGGCGGTGCCTGTCCGTGGCACGGCACGAACGTTGCCGGTGCGGCGGCGGGCGTACCTGACAACAGCGTCGGTGCGGCGGGCCCCGGCGGGCCGGTCGTCCGCCCGCTCTTGATTGCGACCCCGGCGAACATCGTGGCCACAGTGGCGGCGATCGAGCGGGCTCGGGTGAACGGCGCCGGCATCGTCAACATCAGCTCCGGCGCAGACGTGCCGGCGATCGCCACCGGCGCACTTGCGCCGTTCGACCGGGCCACGGCCGCCTACCGCCGCTCCGGCATGCTTCTCTTCGCGTCGGCGGGCAACGAGAACCTCGACGTGGACGCCGAGGACGCCCTGTGGGAGGAGGCCTGGACCACGCCCTGCGAGAACCACGGCGTGATCTGCGTGGGCGGCGTCGGCCGCGACAGCGTGGTGCGGCACCCGGCATCCAACTACGGCTGCCGTGACGTGGACCTCTACGCGCCGTTCGACGTCTATGTGGGGCCCGATCCGCAGACCGCCGCGGACGGTGTGACGCCGGCCACTGCAGCTCAGGCCGTCTCCGGGACGAGCTTCTCGGCCCCCTACGTCGCCGGGGTCGCAGCGCTGATGCTGGCCGCCGACCCAGGGCTCTCGGCCGACGAGGTCGAGCGGCTTCTGCGGCGAACCGCGTTCGACGGCTTCCGCGCCTGCGCCCCGCGGGTCGTGCAGCCGCGAGCCGCGATCGAGGCGGCGATGCCGGCCTTGGCGAAGATCTCGTCGCCGCGCGAAGGTGCCGCGATCGACCGCGGCACGACCGCGTGCCGCGATCGACCGCGGCACGACCGCGTCGTTCGCGGTCGAGGTGAACGAGGCCGGCCGCGGGACGCCCGTGAGCGTGGTGTGGCGGCTCGAGGACGGCAGCGAGATCGGGCGCGGCCGGCACCTGTCGCGCATCGACCTGCCGACGGGCCGCCACCGGGCCACGGTCACGGTGCGCTTCGCGGACGGCAGCGATCTGTCAGACAGTGTGGCCTTCACGGTCAGCGACGAGGCGCCGCGGATGACGATCGCGAGCCCCCGGCCCGACGAGGAGGTCCTCGAGAGCCGGCCGGAGCTCCTGCTTCAGGGCGGCTCGTTCGACGCAGGCTCCGTGGAGACCGGCTTCCGCCTTCCAGAGGACCGGGTGGCATGGCTCATCGATGGCGTCGAGGTGTCGCGCGGCTATGTGGCGCGGGTTCCGACGTCGACCCTCGCACGCGGCACGCACGTCATCGTGTTGCGGGGCAGCGACGAGGCCCTGACGGGCGAGGCGCGCGTGACGGTCAGGGTGGTGCCGAACCCGACGGGTATCCCCAGCATCACGATCGTCCAGCCCGCCGCGCTCGAGCCGATCCACGCCACGCACAGCGACTCGACCGGGCGCTGGTACGCGGACGTCACCCTGCGTGCGGACGCATCGGATCCTGAGGACGGCACCCCGTTGGGCGAGGACCGGTTCACCTGGTGGCGGGAGACGGTGGGCGTGCCCGGCTCGGAACGGCTGGCAACCGGCTCGCGTCCGGTGGTGCGCCTGTATGCGGGCCCGGGCTGCGACGGGGTCCGTTACCGACTGACCGCCGTCGCCGGCGACTCCGACGGGAACGTCGCTCATGACGAGGTCGTCGTTCGGGTGCTCGTCGCACCCTGCTGAGCGGCCCACGCGGTGGCCGCGGGCCGAAGCCCGCGGCCACCGCCCGACGGTGCGTCCGGGCCGATTGCGGAACGGCGGCGATCGGCGAGTCCCGCCATCGCGTAAGGAATCGTCGCCGCGGAGGTGCAACGGGCATGGACCGCATGTGGAACGCGACGAAGGGCGGAGGTATGTTGGGCAACACCATGGTGGCGGACCCCGCCACGACCGAGATCCGACTCCTCGAGTCATTGCAGCGGCGCGACAGCGCCGCTTGGGACGAGTTCTACCGTGCGCACGAAGGTCGGGTGTACGGGTTCGCGTACCGGCTGACCGGGAACGCTCACGACGCGGCCGATCTCACCCAGGAGACCTTCGTGCGGGTGCTGGCGCGCATCGACCGCTTGGAGGCAGACGAGCGCGGCTTCGCGCCGTACCTGCTGACGACCACGCGGAATCTCTTCCTCAAAGGACTGGAGCGAGGTCGGCGCCAGCACGTCACGGCCGAGGTCCCCGAACCAGACGAGCCGCTGCCGATCGACGACGATCCGGAACGTGCCGCGCTCCTGAGCCAGCAGCGAGAGGAAGTGCGGCGGGCGAACGCCGAGCTACCCGAAAGCCAGCGCACCGTGCTCGCCCTGCGCGAGGTGGAGGGACAGAGCTACGCCGAGATCGGCGAGGTCGTCGGCATGAACGAGAACGCCGTCGCCCAGGCGATCTTCCGGGCCCGCCAAGCCCTGCGCCGCGCACTGCGGATGGCAGCAGTCGACCTAGAACGCATGCCTGACGCGTGCCGCGGCCGCCTGCCCGAGCTCTCGACGCACCTCGACGGGCGCGTGAAGGGTGCCAAGCGCGAAGAGCTCCAGATGCACCTGGCCAGGTGCGAGTACTGTCGCGCGGCGTTCAGCGACATGAACGAGGCGCAGCGCCGCTACCGCCTGCTGCTTCCGCCGGCAGCCGTGCTGCCGGCGCTGCGGGAAAGCATCCACGGCGCCGCCGAGGCGGCCGGGTTCGTCGCCGGAGGCTCGACCGCCCAGGGCGTGCACGCCGCCCCGAGCGCGGTACGGCGTCTGCTCGGCCACAAGGCCATCGCGGGCGTGAGCGCCGTCGCCGTCGGCGCCCTGCTGGCGCTGCTGCTGTGGCCTGGCGACAGCACCGCCGTGTCGCCGTGGGAGCGGATCGACCGCGCCGGCATCGAGGCGAGCGCCCGCGTGGCGGCGATCAACGACGGCTCGCGCGTGTCGATCGCCTGGCGCCGGGCCGACCACAGGCTCGACCTGGTCACTGCAGACTCATCGACCGACGATGCGACGCACAACGTCGAGCGCGCACGGCCCGCCGGGGACCAGAGCGTGTGGACGAGCCCGGCCTTCCTCGCCGATGCCGACGGGTCGACGCGGCTGGCGTTCACCGCGCTGTCGCCGCCGCTGCCCGCGATCTTCGGCACGACGAACCGTGTCCGAAGCGGCTGGATGAGCACGCGCGCCGACGACGGCAGCTGGAGCCGGCCCGCGGAGATAGCTCGCGGGAACATCTTTGAGGACGCACGCTTCGAGGACGGCGCGGTGCTCCCCGACGGCACCCCGGTCTGGCCCTGGGTCGGCTCTGCGACGGAGGGCCTCGGACGGGGCATCGGCGTCGGCCTCCCGCGCCTCGAGGTCCCGCTGCCCGCTTACGCCGCGCACCCGCGGCTGGGCGCCGATCGCGCCGGCCGGCTCTGGCTAGCTGCCGTCGACGACGACGGGCTGCTCATCATGCGGCTGGATCCGCGGACGCTGGCTCGCGCTGGGCGGCTGTGGCGCGCTCCGGCCTACGATGGCTCATGGGAGCTCGCCTGCGCGGCGACGTGCCGCCTCGTGTATGTCGGGGGCGGGGACCGCGACGGCGAGATCCTGTCGTGGGCGCCCGGCGAGCGCGCACCGACGCCCATTGCCCGCCCCGGCTCACTCGAGAACGGCGTCATCGCGGCCGCCTACAGGCCGGATGGCCGACTGTACGTCGCGTGGCACGACGATGGCACGGCGGATCCGCCGCGACGCCCCGGCGTCGTCGTGCAGCTCGGTGACGAACGCGGAGTGCGCGAAGGGCGCGTCCTGCTGCCGGCGCTGCCGCGGCCGAGCTCCGGGCGCGCCGTCAACTCGCTGACGCTCGCGCCGAGCGACCACGACGTGCTCGTCGTCGCCAACGTCCGTCTCGACGAGGAGAACCAGGTGCACGCGAGCCGCGTCCGCGTGTCCGGCTAGCGCTACATCTCCCCTGGATCCACGCGCCCGGTGAGCACCAGGATCCCGTCGGTGACCAGTCGAGTGAGCTGGCTCCGGGAGCGGATGTCGAGCTTGCGGTGCGTGCGCGTGAGATGCGCCTCGACCGTTGCGACGCTCATGAACAGCGCTTCTCCGATCTCGCGATTCGTCCGCCCCTGTGACCAGGGGCGCGATGGTTGCGGCGCGCGGCGTCCTCCACCGCCGCCTCCAGCAGTGTCCGCGCCGCGGGAAGATCGCCGGCCCACAGCAGCTCCTCTGCAAAACAGCACGCGCGGGCCCGCCCACAGCGGTGGCCGGCCGATCTCGTCCTCGAGCTCGACGGCGCGCGCCATCAGCTCGGGGCGTGGGTTACCGGCGAGCGTCTCCATGTTGGACAGACCGGCGGCGGCCGACATCTCGAAATCGCGGTCGCCGACCCGCTGGGCGATGACGAGCGCCTCGCGGGCGCATTCGATCCCGGCGCGCAGGGCGCCGCGGAAGATGCCCCGCAGCCATCCGAGCTGATCCAGGACCCGACCGCGCAGCGGCTCGTCGGTCCCAGCGTCATTGAGCGCTCGCTCGAGCGGCACCTCGCGGCGCTCGATGTCCTCGTCCTCGAGCTGAGCGCGCTCGACGAGCGCCTCGGCGCGGCCAGGCCCCGGTGGCAGCTCGGCGACGAGGCGGTCCGCAAGCTCCAGTGCCCGCGTCATCTCGCCGGCCGAGGCGAGAAGGCGGATATGCGTGAGCGCGCGGCGGCGCCGTTGCTCCGCATCCGCCGCCGGCGGGAGCCAGAGGCCGTGCTCGACGAACTCGGCCGCGAGCGCGAGCGCCCCGCGATCCGCCGCGCGTGCTGCCGCGGCGTCCATCAACTCGGCCACGGCGGCGGCGAGCACCCGCGAATTGCACGCGATCTGGACCGTGCAGACCGAGGACGGCGTGGCTATGCGCGGCATCCGGAGACCGTGCGGTGGCGTGATCGGCTGGCGGCGCCGTGCCCGCCACGAGGCTCAGGTCGCTGAGATGGCGCGGCGCGGATTCCGGCACGCCAGTCCGCTCGATCGCGCGCATGCGACCGGCGAGACGACGCAGACCGAGTTCGTGGACCCGCTCGATGCCAGCTCGATCTCCTCGCTCAGCTCGGCTGTGGCTGTGTCCGCAGCCGCACAGCCGGCGCCGAGGTCCTGTAGGGCAGCCCCAGCGACGATGCGGTCAGCCGCGCGATCCGGGCACAGCACCTGAGGTAGAAGCGCACCTGCTCGCGTCGGCCGAACAGCAGGAAGCCGATCCGCGCCCACCACGCGCCCTCGCCTGACGCAAGCGGGCGGGCACGCAACCGGAAGTCGACCGCGCCGTCTTCCACGAACTTCGGCACCTCGTAGTCCATCCTGCGATCTCGAGATGGCCGGGCAGCGTCTCGTATTCGAACCCGAACACCCGCGCGCGGCGCCCGTCGACGACGCGGTCCTCGTCCCACACGCGCGTCCGCGCACGCGCGCGTGCACGGAGGGCAGCCGCCAGAGCCGTAGCTGCAGCACGATGACGCGGCCAACGAACGCCGCCGGCGGGCCAGGCGCGCAACGGGTGCTCGACGGCTCATCGTCTCTGCGTGCCCGCCCGCGCGGCAGACCGCGCACCGCTCGAACCCGGAGACCCGCGGCCTGGTGCTTGAGGTGTGGGTGCCGGATACTGCGACCGTGGACCTGACGTCGGCTCGACGGACACGCCCGTGACTGCATCGCGGTCCGCCGCGCCGGCGGGCGCGACCTCGTCCCAGCGATCGCGGTCGTCGCGAGCGTCCGCCTCGTCCGGCCGGGCGCGCCCCACGCCGAGGTCCTCGAGGAGCCGCAGCGCCCGCGAGTGGGCGGGAGAGCTCGAGCCCGAACGGGGCGAGGCGATCCTTCACGGCCATCGCGTGAGTTACCGCACGGCCGGCGAGGGGCCGGTGGTCCTGCTCGTTCACGGGATCACCGGCGACTCTCGCCAGTGGAATCAGATCATCCCGCAACTGGCCGATCGCTACACGGTGCTCGCGCCCGATCTGCTGGGCCATGGTCAGTCTGCGAAGCCACGCGGCGACTACTCCCTGGGCGCCTACGCGGTCAGCCTCCGCGACCTGCTGATCGTGCTCGGCCACCGGCGGGCGACCGTGGTTGGCCACTCGCTGGGTGGCGGCATCGCGATGCAGTTCTCGTACGAGTACCCCGTGTTCTGCGAGCGTCTCGCGCTCGTCGACAGCGGGGGCCTGGGCCCAGAGGTGCACCCGTTGCTGCGGGCCGCAACGCTGCCGGGTTCTGAGTTGGTGCTGCCGCTGCTTGCCCACTCGCGCCTGCACGTCGTCGGCGAGGCGATCGGGCAGGCGCTCGGCCGCCTGGGGTTAGAGCTCGGCCACGACATCGCCGAGATGACGCGCGGGTATGCCTCCCTGAGCGACGCCGAGGCGCGCCGCGCGTTCCTGCACACGCTGCGCGCGGTCATCGACGTCGCGGGCCAGCGTGTCAACGCCACCGACCGGCTGTATTTGGCACAGATGATCCCGACGCTGATCGTCTGGGGGCGCCGCGATCCGCTCATCCCCGTAGAGCATGCCGCGGTCGCTCATCGCGGCATGCCGGGGAGCCGGCTCGAGATCTTCGACGGCGCCGGCCACTTCCCCCAACTCGAGGAGCCCGTGCGCTTCGCCCGCATCCTCATCGACTTCGTCGAGAGCACCGACCCAGCCGAGTTCGAGTTCTCCGACCACGACCTCGACATGCTGCGCGAGCACATGCTCAAGCGCGGCAGGAAGTCTCGCCGCTCTATGCATGGAGCTTGATAGCGACGGCGTCGCTGCTGGCTTCCCACCGATGCAGGAGCGAGGCGCGAGCCGATCGCGCGCTGGCGGACGCCTGGTTCTCGTCCGACTCGGCAGCGAGCGGACGATCGAAGCGGTGCGCTAGGACTGCTCCTTTGCCAAGAAGCAGGAGTCTCCCCCGGCGCTCCTCCTCATCGTCCGAGGCGGGCACGAGACCACCGGCGACGCCGGCTACCGCTCGCAGAGGCGAAGCCGTCGCCGCAGTCCTGCCATTGGCGACGAGTAGGTGCGTCGCGTCGCAAGAGGATGAGACCGGCGTTCGTGCTCGCGGGGGACCGCCGCAATCGGCGCTGGCACCGCTTCTGTATCGGTTGCCGCTCGCGTTCCGACGCGTTGCAGCGCTGAGGTCCAGCGGTTAGGTTCGGCAGGCCGACGGCAAACGCCACCGGCTTTGCGATCGCCCGCAACCTGGAGGAGAGATGCCGCACGTACTGGCCTATCACGATGTCGACGATGTTCAGCATTGGCTCGCGTCGCCAAAGCGCCAGGAAGTCTTCGGGCCCCTCGGTGTGTCGAACATCCGTACGTTCATCGACCCGGAAGGATCCAGCAGGGTCGGACTGACCATGGATGTTCCAGACATGGACGCTGTCATGGCGATGATGCAAACCCAGGAGGGGGCGGACGCCATGGCACACGACGGCGTGCATCCGGAATCGATGGTGATTCTCGTCGCGTCCTAGCTCACGTCTCGGCGCGCACGGCTCGTCCGCGCCCTCGAAGCCGGCCGAGGCCAAGCACGCGACCACCAGCGACCCTGCTGGCTGCACAACACGAGCTGGCGAGCGGGGCGCGAGTCGGGTCGCGTAGAGTCGTGCCGACGCATCCGAAAGGCATGAGAGGAGGAGCGAGCATGTACGCACGGATCGCGCGGTTCGAGGGCGGCGAGCGCAATTGGGAAGAGTTCGCCGCGAACGTTGGCGAGACGATTCGCAGCGGCGGGCACGGCACTCCGTTTGAGGACGTGGCTGACGCAACCAAGCGGGTGATGCTGTTTGTCGATCGCGAGAACAACCGGGGCGCGAACCTGTTCCTCTGCGAGACGGAGGACGACCTGCGGCGGATCGACGCCGCCCTGAACGAGACCTCGCCTGCGGCCGGACGCGGCGCTCGAACCTCAGTGGAGATGTACGAGGTACTGCTCGACGAGGAGCCCAGCGGCTAGCGTCAGCTTCCCGTAGAACAAACCGTCGCCCTAGGCACCTGCTTCCGCCACTTCACGCGCAAGTCGACGGCGCCGGCAACTTCCCGGCTACGCGGAAGTGACCCAGCACTCCTGCGACCTATGCCGGAGGACCGTCTGGAATCGCGCCGAGCTGCTGCATCATCGTCATGAGGTCGACTACTCCCCAATGCTCGCGGGCGAGACCGTCGTCATCGAAGCGAATGATGTCGATCAGCTGCACATCGACGTTCTTGGCGCTCGGGGCCATACCCATGAACTCGCCCTGGTGAGTTCCGGTGGCCCGCACCCGGGCAACCGCTTTGTCTCCGCTGGCCAAGATATCTTGTGGCTCCATCTGCAGGTCGGGAAACGCCGCCCTGTACATCCGAAAGAACTCCAGGACGCCCGCCTTGGTTGGCGCGAGCCCGGGCGTTTCCTCGTGTTCGACAAAATCGTCGGCCAGCATTGCACCGAAGCCGTCGAGGTCACCGGCGTTGAGCGCCGTATAGAGCCCGCGCATCGTGTCCGCGTGATCCATCGTCTTCCTCCTTGGGAGCGTCGCTGCGGCGACTGTCTCAGAATTGGCGAGCGCGACGCAACCAGTCGCCGGCGCCCGGAGAACAAGCTCTTGAGCGCGGGGATGTCATGTGCCCTTCGATTCTCGTCCGCGGGCCATGCGCCAGCGCTGCCGGGTTTGGTTCTTCCTTCCACGCGACTCGACACGCCGGTCGACGGTAGGCCTCTGCACCGGCCTGCACACAGGCGAATTTGAACGCACCAGCGACGACGTCGCGGGACTCGCCGTGCAGCTCACCGCCCGCATCACGAGCCTCGCAGCCACCAGCGAGATCCTCGTCTCACGCACCGTGCGCGACCTGGTCATGCATCTGGACACCGCGGCCGCCATCCGACGCGGCAGCGGCGCATTCCTCCTTTCCCCGTTGAAAGCGAACGTCGCCGGGTCCAGGCGCCGGACGCTCGCTGGGGACGATGAGGAGTAGTACACCGGCGCGCGATCCCCGCCCGCCTCGCTCTTCGCAGAAAGCAGCGGTGAGCTGCTTAGTGCTGCCTTCCATGCATCTGGGCACTCCGGGGCCGGTCGGGGCCATCGACCAGCGCGCCGCTCCTTTCGACTGGATGCGATCGTCTCCGGCGACGTCTAAGAGACGCTCGTCTCGGACGAGCCAGCTGCAGCCTCGTTGACGAAGGCAGCGGTCTCAGGCCTCTCGCTCGGCGGCCCGATCGCTATGAGTTTGAAGAAGCGGAGCAGCGAGCGGGACGACAGTTTTGAAACCGCCTCCAAGCGGCGGCGCCGACCGGCTCGGACGGCGTCCGCTTGCACCTCAACGGCGTCACGCACCAGCGACACCCGATTCCACCGGCCGCGCGCGCGATCAGCAACTGATGGCGCCTGGCGCGACGACCGCGCGGGCAGCGTCGATCTGACCAACGCAGACGAGGCCCGCGAGCGCGCGCACGAACTCATCGCTCCGCTCGTTATCGGTCAGACCTGCGTTGCGATCCTCCCAGCGCGGCAGCGTCCGCACACGAAACGCATCGTGTACGCCTGGGCTCGTGCAAGCCCGTGCCAGCCGGGCATTTGCCCGTCAGTCGCCGAACCCGGGAAGCGCGATCTGCCTTTTCCTGCCTTTTCGCAAGCCTCGCAGAGCGCGGCACAAACCGCCTACTTGCAGGCGATTAGTGATGGCGAGACCCGGACTCGAACCGGGGACACCAACGATGTTCAGTGGTGCGGCCGTCGCGTCTGAAACCTACGCGTTTGCAGGGAATTGCCTGGCTTCTGGGCATGTGTACGGCGTCCGCGTTTTCCCGGACTTTGCGCCCGTTCCCGGGTGTTACGGCAGATTGCGGGGGTCGTCTGCCTTTTCGTTGGCGGACATGTCGATCCTGACGGCGGTGCAGCGCCCCACGTCGATTGCCCCTGGCGCTCGGCTACGAGGTCGCAATTCTCACTCTCACTCTGTGATCGCCGATCGCGGCTATGACCACGACAAGTACCGTCGCGAGAGCTATGGCGCCGAGGCCTCACCCTCGTTCGGCAGTCTCAGCCGAGGGTCGTGCTCAACGGCGAGCGCCAGCGCCTCGGACGGCGGAATGGGCCCGCCGGTGCTTACGACCGTTCCATCGGGATAAATGAACAGCCGGTGCGCGATCTGCAAATCGCGATCACGCGCCGTCTGTTCGTGCGCGGCTGGTTTGCAGGCCAAGTGTGCAGCCTGCCTTGCTCGTCGATCATGCCACGGCCGGGCGGCGGGTTCCGCGCGTCCGGGCGCGGGTTGAACCAGGCGCGCTCTGCGGCAGTCTCTCCGAGGCCGTCGAGGTTCGAGCTGAAGTCGGGCATACGGATGGGTTTGGCGGCCCGCGTCGAACCTGAGGAAATCGCTCGGCGAACCGCGGCCCGCGGCGGCGAGGTCACCCGCGAGGTCGCGAGTCGGGCGAACCGCCGAGTTGATGATGGCGCCTGACCAGCCTGCTCATTCGCCCTCGTAGAAGAGAAACTCTGCTGTGTTGTCCGTGCGTGAACAGCTACCGACGCCCGGAGCCGCGGATATCAGCGCGCCCGCACAGATCCAGCCGTCGATCTCCATCACCCCGCTCGAACCTTGTCCCTCGCTTGGCGCGCGGCGGCAGCGGACGAAATCGATCCACAGCGCCTTGGCCCCGGGCAGTTGATCTCCCCGCGCTCGACCTCGAGATCGATGGCGGTGCCGTCCGTCTACTTCGCCGAGCAGCCGTCGGGGGTCTGCTGCCGCTTCTTCCTCTGCTTGGATCGTGGGGGTGCGGGCGCGAAGTACTCGCCGATCGGGCAGCCATCCTCGGTGATCGAGTAGCGGCCCCTGTTGAGCGAGTACACGCCTTCCTCTTCGAAGAGCGCCCGGCATCCATCCAACTCACCGAGCTGGGTTCCGGCGTCCTGCGGGTCGGTCGGCACCTCGCCGGGAACGTCAGCTGGCGCGCCGCTGTCGCCGGGGTTGAGGTCCTGGCGATCGCTGACGGTGTACCGATGGCCGTTCTCGTGGAGCGCGCCGTCGGGCGACTCATCAAATAGCGCCTGGCAGCCGTCGTCGAACGCGAGCAGCTACGCCTCGTCGAAGAGCGCCCATGCGTCGCCTTCGTGGTCTCCCAGTCGACCTGCGAACAGTTCAACGCTGATCGAGCTCGTCACCGTTCGATACGAGCTCGCCAGCGGGCGGGCTCTGGTCAACGACCTCGCAGCCCGTCGCGTCGCGAAAGCTCTCGAAGCTGTATCCGCCGGCCGCGTCAACCAAGACAGCCGTCAGGCCTTCAGACTCGACCGCATTCGACGGCGTCGGCCCGTCACCGTACGTCGCGTCCGGTACCTCAACACCCTCCGCGTCTTCCAGCAAGGCCGCGCCGTCGTCGTCGGACGATGAGGACGCCGCGATCCGGTGCTCCGCGATCTGCTGCGCGCGCTCCGCCAGGTCCGCGAGCTGCTCGAGCGGGGACCTGACCGCTCAGCTACGGCCATCCCCCGCCCCCGACACCCGGTGCGTCGCGCGCCGGCGCTCCTCGTCCGCATCGACGTGGCGCGCACCCCTGGATCGTGCGTCGGCTTCGAAGTCTGGCGTAGGCCATTCCGTTTCGTTGTTGTAGGTCGCCGATTCGAGGTTCGCCAGTTCGAGGATGGCCCCTTCGAGGTTCGCCCCTTCGAGGTTCGCCCCCTTGAGGTGCGCGCCGCGGAGATTGGCCCCTTCGAGGACGGCCCCTTTGAGGTGCGCCCCTTTGAGGTGCGCCTCGCGGAGATTGGCCCCTTCGAGGATGGCCCCTTCGAGGTCCGCCTCCTTTAACTGCGCCTCACGGAGGTTGGCCCGTTCGAGGTGTGCCCCGTTGAGATGAGCCGCTTCGAGGATGGCCCCCTCGAGGTTTACCTCCGTGAGGCTGGCCCTTTCGAGGTGCGCCTGCCAGAGGTGTGCCCCTTGAAGGTGCGCCCGGATGAGGTGAGCGTATTCGAGATGCGCCACGTTGAGGTTGGCGCCTTCGAGGTGCGCGCGGACAAAATCGGCATATCGAGTTGCGCATCGTTGAGGTCCGCCCCTTCGAGGTGCGCACGGTCGAGGATGCCCCGTTCGAGGTGGCCGCCTTCTCTCGCGATAACCACCAGCCTCCTCAAGTCTGCACCAGCCAGGTTAAGGCGATAGCCCTCTCGATCTTGGGTGATGTCTCGACGCGCGAGCACGCTCATCGCGGCCTGGACATCGGCTGCGAGTCGCGGGCGCACGCCTGGCGAAACCGCCTCTGAGGAAGCTGCCTCGTCGTTCTGCCCCGGCTCGCTCGATGTCGTGGCAGCCGGAGCCTCCGGCTGATATCGCGCGTGCTCACGAACGTAGGCCGTGAGCACTTCGACGACCTGGGGGTGGTCGTCCTTGGAGTCCCAGGCGATGCGCTCGAGGGCATAGATGCCACCCAAGACGATGTCGATCTTCGGATTGCCGTTCTCGTCGGTAGCACCGAGCTGGTCGATCGCCTTCGTGAATCGGTCCGTGATCTGGCCGGCCCGGTTCAAGCGGTAGGACAGGCCGGTGAACACCGCGCCGGCGAGAGCGATCATGCCTGCGAGCGTCGCGAGGATCGCCGTGCGGTTTCGGCCAACGTCCTCGGCCCTCTTGTCGCCCGTCAAGTCGGGCTGTGCCAGCCACTCCGGCGCCCACTTCAAGACGAACAGCGCGACGAGAAACGTCAACGCCACAGCAGACGCGACCACGAGTGCGTGCGCCCATGTCCTGTGCTCGCGCCACCACTTGAAGGCCCGCCGTCGCACGGCGCGACTATCTCAAGGGGTGACGAACATCGCCAGTCGCCGGCGACTCCGGACGGCCCACCTGCGACACAGCTAGACCCGCTCACGCGGGTGCCAGCACGAGTGCCAGGGCCCGACCTCAGACCGACGGTCCAGATGGTCTAGTAGCCGCCGCGCCCGCTCCAGGAACCGCTTGAACAGGTCGCTCAGGTCCATCGGGAACGAGCGTAGAGGTGTCGGCCCGCTGGCAAATGTTTCGTCCGGTCCTGCTGGCGGATCACCTCCAGCTGAGTACGTGCGCCGTGCGGTAGTGCTCGTTGTGCCGGCTGTAGACGAAGGCGCCCGGCCCGGGCGCAAATCGCGTTGGCGGGAACCCTGCGTGTCGCACCGATGTCCGCATGTGACGTCTCGAGGCGATCTACTGAAGTGGAGTTCCCCCGCTTTCGTGGACACCTGAGCGCTGAGCCCGTTGGGGCTCTGCGAGAGGATGGTGTCTCATGCCAGCCCCGTATCCGATCGAGTTCCGCCGTGAGGCGGTCGCGCTGCTGAAGAGCAGCGGCAAGACGGTCCCGCAGCTCGCCGCCGAGCTGGGGATCTCGCCGCAGTCGCTGCGCAACTGGAGTCGCCAGATCGACGTCGACGAGGGCAAGGCCGCTGGCCTGAGCTCCGATGAGCGCGAGGAGCTGCGCCGGTTGCGGCGCGAGCTGCGGACGGTCACCGAGGAGCGCGAGATCCTGAAAAAAGCGGCGGCCTTCTTCGCCAAGGAAAGCGGGACCCGGTGAGGATCTTCCGGTTCATCGCCGCGACGAAGGCCGAGCACTCGATCCAGATCATGTGCCGCGTGCTTGAGGTCTCGCGCTCGGGCTTTC
Source organism: uncultured Solirubrobacteraceae bacterium (assembly GCA_963803335.1). Classification (GTDB taxonomy): domain Bacteria; phylum Actinomycetota; class Thermoleophilia; order Solirubrobacterales; family Solirubrobacteraceae; genus DASSUW01. The sequence goes on from CAWDME010000007.1 coordinate 174,925, forward strand.
ACGCCTGGGCGCGCCGTGAGCCGTCGGCGCGGGCGGTCGCGGACGCGGCGTTGAGCGGCCGGATCGCGGAGATCCACGCCGACTCGCTCAGAACGTATGGCTCGCCCAGGGTGCATGCCGAGCTGCGCCTGGAAGACGGCGTGCGCATCGGGCGCAAGCGCGTCGAGCGCCTGATGCGCAACGCCGGCCTGGCTGGCCAGCTCAAGCGCCGGCGGGGCAAGACGACGATCGCAGTCCAGGGCGTCCGCACCGCGCCTGATCTCGTGGAGCGTGACTTCAACCCGACCGAGCCGAACCGGCTCTGGGCGGCGGATATCACGTACATCCGGACGTGGGAGGGCTGGCTGTACCTGGCGTCGGTCATGGACTGCTACAGCCGGCGGATCGTCGGCTGGGCGCTCGCCGACCACCTGCGCGCAGAGCTCGTCGTCGACGCGCTCGAGATGGCCGTCACCCGCCGCCGTCCTGACGTCGGCCTGGTTCATCACAGCGACAGGGGCTCGCAATTTACGTCGCTGATCTTCACGCGCCGCTGCCGCAGCGTCGGGATCGACATCTCGATGGGAAGCCGCGGCGACTGCTTCGACAACGCCGTGCTCGAGAGCTTCCACGCGAGCCTCAAGAAGGACCTGATCCACCGGCGTTCATGGCCAACCAAGGCCAAAGCCAGGACCGCGGTCTTCGGCTACATCGAGAGCTTCTACAACCGCCGGCGCCGTCATTCGACGCTCGGGATGCTGTCGCCCGTGGAGTTCGAGAACGGAACTCTCAGGACCGCCGGTGCCAGTCTCGCCGCTTCGCGGCTCGCATCCCACAACAAGATGGAATACAAGTCAACGTCAACGGCCCAAGCCGCCTAACAACCCCGTGTCCACCGAACCGGGGGAGGTCCAAAGGGATACAGCGCTGTCTGCGGGCGCAAAGGCGCATTTGCGGGCTTCTCTAGCGGAATTGAGGCACCGAGACCACCCAGAGTGCCTAGAGAACCACAGGTCGGGCGGCCGGCTAGAACGGTGCGTTCGCTGACGGGGCAGGTCTGGCCCTCGAACCACCGCGGCGGTCAGCGGCCGTGATGGCTACGACCAGAAGTTGCTCAGAAGCGCCTCGAGATGAGAGGGCGTCACTACTCCGATCCCTCCCACCTCGGTGGCGACCTGAGTTGAGTGTGACACGACGGCATCCGGAGCCACAACGTACGCCGCGACGCGAGGTGCGAGCCGACTTCGTGCCTCGAGCGCGTAGGCCATCGCCTGGGTGACACCGGCTCGGCCTACCGTCCCGATGCGGCTCGAGTACTTGCATTCCGGCTCAAGGTTCGAGCTGACGGCAAGCGCTACACCATCAGCCTCGGGACAAATCACGAGGGCTGGTCGATGGAGCGTGCTCGAGTCGAGCTCGAGCAGATCATGCGTCAGATCGAGCGCGGCACCTGGGAGCCGCCGACCAAGACCGAACCCGCTCCGAACGACCTCGACCGCGACGAGATCCTGCGCGTGACCGCCTACCGCTGGTGGCAGCGCCGCAAGACGGAGCTCGCCGAGAACACGGAACTCGACTACAAATGGCGGCTCGACCACGCGCTGCGCCACCTTGGCGATGATGTCACGGCCGCGTTCGATGCGCGCCGCATCGACGACTTTCGCCAGCAGCTCGTCGGTCGCGGCCTCTCGCCCCGATCCGTGAACATGGTCCTCGACCTGCTCGCGCAGGTGCTCGACGACGCCGTCGAGTACGGGCTGCTGGACGCCAACCCCGCGCGCGGCAGGCGCCGGCGCATGAAGGTGCCCAAGTCGAGCCGCACGTTCCTCGAGCCGGACATGGTGGTCGACCTGCTCGATGTCGCGGGCGCATGGGAGCGCGAACTGCCCGAGCATCAGCGCTACGGCCGCCGCGCCTTCCTCGCCACGCTCTGCCTTGCCGGCCCACGCATCAGCGAGCTCATCGAGAGCCCGCGCGGACGGCTTGACCTTCACGCGGGGCAGCTCGTGCTCGGCAAGAAGACCGAGGCCGGCACCGACCGGACGTTGGAGCTGTCGGCGTTCCTGCTCGACGAGCTACGGGGGCATCTGGCGGGTGTGCCCGTCGATCTGCGGGACGCCCACGGCGCCGCGCTGCCGATCTTCCCGACGCGGACGGGCGGGCGGCTGAACCCTTCCAATGTCCGCAACCGACTGCTGAACGGCACGCCGGCACGCGGCAAGAGGAAGCCGACCAAGGGCGTCGTCGAGCGCGTCAACGAGAAGCGCGCCGCCGACGGCCGGATGCTGCTCCCCACCCGCGTCACCCCGCACACCCTGCGCCGGACCTTCGCGAGCCTGTGCTTCTTCGCCGGGCGCGACCTGCGCTGGGTGATGGGCCAGGTCGGCCACGACGATCCGCGCATGACGCTTGGCGTCTACGCCCAATGCATGAAGCGCAGCCAGATCGACGAGGCGCTGGTCTGGGAGCTCATGCGCTTCCCCGACGAGGCCGAAATGGGCGCCCCGGAGGCGACGTTTGGTCCCACGAATGGTCCCACGAGGCCTTCGAGGCGTGCGCGCCGGGCCTGAATACTGCATGGGCGCGGCTGGTTTCGAACCAGCGACCTCTCGCGTGTGAAGCGAGATCAATCGGGCGTGGAGCCGCCGCCCGAGCAGGGCCGATTGTTTTGATTTGCAGGGACTGTCGCGTCGGACAGGGCTGCGCCTGGCCGTCGCAAATAGCGGGCATCCGCTCGGGTTTGGGCACTGGTGCCCAAACAAGTCGGAGGTACCCCACGAAAAACCGTTCAACTGACGATGCGGCGATGCAATTTGCTCGCGATGCGCCGGCCTCTCATACCGAGGGTCCGACTGTGTGACCCTCGACGGTGCGTTGAAAACGCATCAAGATCGCTCGTCCTGAGGCTTCCGTACCCGGTCTCTATGAAGCCGGAGCGACTCACCCGCGATGCTTAGGCGATACACGCAACGTGCGAGACACGCCGAGACGTGCACAGGCTGCTACCGCGGTGGGCGGGGCTCGGTTCCACCATCCCACAAGATCACGTAGCCAGCGTCGGCCAAGGGTCTCAACAGGCCATGCTTCACGATGCTGGCGAGAGGGAGCGTTGGCTCGCGGCGAAGCGTCTGTGGCGCGAGCTCGCGCTCTTCGCCGGGGGGCGGTTTTCAGCGGCGTTCCGTGCAAGACCCGCGAGGATCGGTTCAGGGATGTGCTCGCGTGCGAGGCCAGCGCCGTAGTGAGTGACATCGGCGATCTGCCACCAGGGGGGCGCTCCGGGGCCCAGCGTGACCTGCTGAGTCTGGCGGGCGATCTCGAGTAAGCCTCGACATTCCTGGTCAGCAAGAGGCCAATTCAGCGGAACGAGTTCGGCGACGCGCATCGCGAACCGCGCAAGAGTGACGCGGGAGGCATCGCCTTCCCACACGCCCAGCGCCCACATCAAGCGCGGTTCGAGCGCTCCGCTTATATCGTCGGTTCTTGCGATCCGCGGGCTGCGAAGCTCGTGATTATGCCGAGCGCCTCCGGTTGTCCGTCGACTGGGCTGCCTCGTGCGACGACACGCTGTGTGCACTGTTCGCCCGTCTCTGGATGGACGAAGAAATGTCAGTACAGCAAGCTGCCGTCGGGCCGCCGCTTGACACCGGAGCGCGCTCTCATCGGCCTCGATTGCTATCGCAGTCTGTTCCGCAACGGTCTCATCCAGCCGTGCTCGTGTGCGATGTGTCGGTAGCCCCCGTTCTGGTAGGGGTTGCCATATCGGAGGGGAATGGTGACATCGTCGCCTGCCTCGTCCTTGCCGAAGAAGACGAATTGCGGCGGCACGAGCTCCCATGGATCCATCTTGCCGGTGTCGAACCGCGTTGCGACTTCGCAACTCGAGTCTTGAGGGTTGGCGGAGTCGGTGATTCGTGGCTGAGCGTTTCGACGGACGACGACTTCGTCGCTCGGGTTCATCGCCGGTCGCGATGCGTGACAGCGCCGTCGCGTGGGACATCGCTTGGTTCGCCCTGACGCTCGCCTCGCCGAATCGCCGGCGTCGGGCCTGAGTGTCACCCGGGCCCGCGTGTGCGCGGCGGCGTGGGCACGATGAAGCTCGGCCGCTCCGGACCTGGCTCAACTCCGGCCGCACGGAGCGCCTTCTCGCGAAGCTCCTCCGCGACGTCCGACAGCCGGCGTGGCGTGCCGTCCGCAGCATCCCATCGCGCGACGACCTCGATGTCCTCCCCGGCCGGGGTGTGCAGCTTCACTCTGAACGAGCGGGCTCCTCGCTCCCCTTCCCGCTGCACCACATGCCACTGGGGGACCGTAAGGCCACCCCCAAACCACTCGGCCATGCCCCACAGCTCGGACGCCACGGTCGCCATCGCACTGTCGGTCTCGGGCCACAGCCAGCCCAGCGGCTCTGCGAACCAGCCCTCCAGGCGACTCGCCCACGACTCCGGTGACTCGAGGCGACCGCGGCGCATCCGGTAGAACTGCGGCCGATACAGTTCCATGGCCCAGCGTGCCGGCACACCATCCAGCGTTCCCTCGAACGCAACCTCGGTGTCGGGATACACGCCGGACAGGCGGACGACGCCATCGGCAAACCGTGGCGCGACCATCCTCTTCTGATGCACCAGCGCGCGCTCCATCGCTGCGCGGCACAGCTCCTCGTAGAGCTCCATTGACGGCGGCGCGAACCGCAGAAGCTCCGGTCCCAGCTCGGCCGGGTCAAGGTGGATGTCGAACGGCCGATCCATCACTTCAGCGCAAAGCCGAATGAAGTGATGATGCCCTTCTCGCGGCCGTTCACGTCCGGGTACGATGCCGGATCGCTCGGGTTGTACGCGAGCTGGGCAATCACACGGCGGCCACAGACCTTGCCACCGGCGTTGCGCTGCGGCAGCAGAACCGTATAGCGGCGGCTGCGCTCCCAGGACGGTCCGTCCGTGAAACCGCGGTATCCGAACGCGATCGCTAGGCGGGTGTCGCGCTCGGCCGCCGCGTTCCAACCATGGCGATCGGCAACATGCCGAGCACTCCAGCGGTCGATTGGCCGGCCGTAGCGAAGCACGATCGGCTTGGGTGATCCGTCGACATCAGGATCCACGCCGAGCGCTGACGTGGAGCTCATCGTCAGGGGCGCCGGCGTGAACTCGGGCGCTCGCGAATCCCAGTCCGCGGGCACACTTCCCTGTGCATGGTCGCAGTCGGGATCCTGCTCGTTGCCGTCGTCCTCGGGTTCCTGAGCCGGGCGCTCCGGGTTGGTGACCACGTCGATCTGGTCATCTGGTTGCGCAAAGGAGCCCTCGGCTGGATCCAACGACACGACCGCGCCGGCTCCGAGGTCGATGTCGTCGTCCGGGACCTGTTCGACCGTTCGAGTGGTGCGATGGGGCTGAACCCCGATCTCGTCAAGATCGTTCTCACATGCCGTGTACGCCTTGCCTCGGCAGTTCGGCAGTTGGACTTGTCCGGCGCAGACGGCTTGGCCGACCTGGTTGGCGACGAACAGCGCTGCTTGGCGGTACTCGGGGTCGCACAGGTTCTCGCGGACGGCCTGTTCGACGACGGCGCGGCCGGGGTCCGGGACGTCGCCGTTGAGCGGCTGGCCTGGCGGGTCCTCGCCTGGAGCGACGGGTCGCGAGACTCCGCTGGCGGGCTTGAACCAGACGTACGGTCGTCCGCTGATGACCTCCGGGGAGACGGCTTCAAGCAGGCACGTAGCCGTACTTTGAAACCTGCCGTACCACGGGGCTCCGGACGACGTGAGAGCGCCGAGCAACTGAAACCCTGCCGGCGCGGCGGCAGTCAGCGGATGGGTGATCTCATTGCAGCTGTGGATATCCCACGGCGAGTAACCCGGCTTGAGCCGAGCGCTGATCGGGCCCTCGGCGCCGGGGCCGAACTGCACCGTGTAGTAGTCGCGGAAGCCCCCGGCCTCGCGCAGGATGAGAACCCATCCGTCTGCTGGTGCACGGAGCTTCGAGGAGTCCTCGGTACTGTCTGGGAGGCCCGGGCCGCCGGAGCACGCAGTGCGGGCGTCGGCGTCGCTCATGCCTGCGAGCGTCGGTGGCTGCGTGGTATCGACGAACGCGATGCAGTCGCCCTTTTGGACGGCCATGAGCTGACTGTAGGCAGGATCCCATCCCGTGAGCTCGGCTGCGGCCGGGAGGTCCTCTTCGTAGATCTCGTCGGCGATGATCGAGCCGATCTCCCAGCCGACTTGTCCAGCGGTTGCGACCAGGCTGGCCCTACCGAGGATCCGGAAGCCCCACTTCACCTTGCCGAACCGGCGAAGCGTCTCTAGCTCGGAACCGGCGCTCGGCAGCGACCCGCCTTCGGAGCGCAGCGCGAGCTCCCTGGCGCGCCACGCCTCGACCAGTGCTGGATCGCTCGGCGTCGGGCGGGTCGTCGTCGTCCCGCCCGCGTAGAGCAAGTCCGTTATCTCATCGACGCTCGCCTCTCCCGGTGCGGTGAGACTCTGTGCCTCGGCGGGCGACGCGCCCACCAGGGTCACACCCGCAAGAATTGCCGCCATGAACAAGCCAATCCGCACCGACGCCTCCCGCCTCGACAACATGCGGCGGTCATGATGGCTTCGAGCTGGCGAATCCAAATCGATCATTCGTCCAGATGCTCGATTACTCGATATTTCTGTGCGAATAGACGCGCGGTCACCTTCCGACGTCAACCTGCCTTGTGGGCTCGGACCATCCACCGACGTCAACTACGCGGAAGGGCAGCAGCGCACACAGACTTGCACCGGCGTGCGCGAGGACCGGGGCTCACCGGCTGACGTCATCTCGTCCGACGTGGACGTGTGGGATCGGGAACGACGTCTCACGCGATTCATCGGCCCACGGAGCCGAGTCGGCGGCTTGGTGGCCGAGGATGCTCACGATCGGAAAGCTCGCCGCGGGCCCGACAACGGGCCGCTACTACGTCGACCAAATCGCGCTGGGCCGTGAGGACTACTACGCCGGCGAGGGCGAGGCGGCGGGCGAGTGGATCGGCGGCGGGGCTGCAGCGCTTGGGGTCGAGGGGCGGGTCGAGGAGCTAGGCGTGATGCGACTGCTGAAGGCCGAGCACCCCGAGAGTGGACTTGCTCTTCGGCGGCCGCTCACGTCCGGGGCGGTTGCCGGGTTCGATCTCACGTTCCGGGCGCCCAAGAGCGTCGGCGTGTTGTTCGGAATCTGTGAGCCGGACGTGGTGCGAGAGATCGTCGGCGCACACGAGGCGGCGGTCGAGCAGGCGCTCGGCTACCTCGAGCGCGAGGCGTGCATGGCCCGGCGCGGTCATGGTGGCGCGGTGCGCGTGCGCGGCGGCGGCTTTGTGGCGGCGGCGTTTCGGCATCGCTCGTCGCGCGCGGGCGATCCGCTGCTGCATACGCATGTCGTCGTTGCGAACGCGACGCGGGAGCCGGACGGCCGGTGGTCGGCGCTCGACGGGCGCCTGCTGTATCGCCACGCGAAGACGGCGGGCTACCTGTACCAGGCCGCGCTGCGGGGCGAGTTGAGCGAGCGCTTGGGGCTCCGCTGGGGTGCCGTCGAGCGGGGCGCCGCGGACGTGGCCGGCGTGCCGCGTGGTGTGATTGCGCACTTCTCGCGGCGGCGGGCCGAGATTCTCGAGCACATGGCGGAGCGCGGTGAGCGCTCGGCCGGGGCAGCGCAGGTCGCCACGCTCGAGACCCGTCGGCGCAAAGAGTACGGCGTGCCGGTAGACCGTCTGCGCGAGGAGTGGCGCGTCCGCGCTGCGGAGCATGGTCTTGACCGAATCGAGCTGCGTCGCGTATTCCGAAGTGCCCCGCGCCGTCCACTCGCGCACGACCCCAGCGCCGTCGCAGACCGCCTTATCGGTCTGCACAGCCTTACGGCCGGTCGCTCGACCTTCACCCGCCGGGACGTCGTCCAGGCCGTCGCCAGTGCCGCGAGTCAGGGCGACGATGTGCGAGCGATCGAACAGCAGGCTGACGCCATCCTCGCCGGCGAGGAGGTCGTTGCGTTGGCCGTTGAGCAGGGCGAGCGGCGCCACACGACCCGATCGCTGCTGCGAACCGAGCGCGAGCTGCTCGGCCGCGGCCACGCGGGGCGAGGCAGCCGCGCTGGCCTCGCTAGCGACGCCGCGGTCCGGGCTGCGATCGGCGCTCGCCCGACGCTGAGCGACGAGCAGAAGGACGTTGTCCGCGCATTGACGCGGCGCGGGGATGGTGTCCAGGTCGTGCTCGCAGCAGCCGGTACCGGAAAGACGTTCTCGCTCGACGCCGCGTCGGAGGCCTGGCGTCGGAGCGGCCTTCCGGTCCTCGGCTGCGCCGTGTCGGCGCGAGCCGCATGCGAGCTCCGCGATCAGACCGGCGTCGATGCGACGACGATCGCGCGGCTAGAGCACGCGGTGGCGAACGGAGCGCGGCTTGCCGCTAGGACCGTCCTCATCGTCGATGAGGCTGGAATGGCCGGCACGCGTGCCCTCGCGACACTCGCGGCGGCGGTCCAGGATGCGAACGGCAAGCTCGTCCTGGTGGGTGATGACCGGCAGCTGCCCGAGATTGAGGCTGGCGGCGCGTTTCACGCACTCGCGCAGCAGCTTGACGCGGTTGAGATACGGGACGTGCGCCGGCAACGGAGCAGCTGGGACCGCGATGCGCTTGCCGCCCTGCGCGACGGAGACGTCGAGCAATTCGCGCGCGCCTACGCCGAGAACGGGCGGCTGGTCGCAACACCGAACGCCGAGGCGGCGCGCATGGCGCTCGTTGACGATTGGTGGGCGACGTGGACCAGCGGTGCGGACGCGCGCATGATTGCCCACCGTCGCAGCGACGTCGCCGACCTGAATGCGCGGGCGCGCCGGCGCATGCGCGAAACCGGGCGACTTGGTGCTGGCGAGCTGTCGGCGGGCGGGCGGGAGTACGCCGTCGGCGACCGAGTCGTTGCGATGCGTAATGCCTACCGGCTGGGGATCGTCAACGGCGAGGCCGGCGTCGTTGCGGCGCTCGACCCGGCGCAGTTGACGCTGGAGCTCGATGCCGGTCGTCGCGTCCGGCTGCCGCTCGAGTACGTCGCCGACGGCCTGGACCATGGTTATGCGATCACGGCACATCGCGCGCAGGGCGCCACCGTCGACGCCGCGTTCGTGCTCGGCTCGGACGAGCTCTACCGCGAATGGGGCTACACCGCCCTCTCGCGGCATCGGGGCGTCGCCCGCTTCTACGTCAGCGCCAGGCCCGCGTTCCTCAACGACGCCCCGGCGCTTCCTGGGACGCCCGACGACGTGACGAGGCGGGTGGTCGAGATGCTGCAGGGAAGCCGCGCGCAGCGCCTCGCGATCGACAACATCGACCAGCCATACGACCGTGCTCGCGATCCGCTCGCCCTTTATGCCGTTCCGACCCCGCCGCGCGACGAGCCCCGAATATCGAGACAGCGCGGCGACCGCGACCTGGGCCTGGAGCGGTGACGTGGCCGTCGTTCCAGAGCCGCAGGTCGATCGCGCAACAATCCGCGCCGTCGCAGGCGAAGTGGCGGCGTTGCTGTGTGTGGCCGGTGCCACGACCGACGGCCTGCTGACGGCGGCGCAGGTCGCGGCACGCTTCAACGTCGATCGGAGCTGGGTCTACGCGCACGCGGAGGAGCTCGGCGTCGTCCGGCTGGGAAGCGGGCCGCGCCCCCGACTCCGGTTCGACGGGACCGTTGTCGCTCAGCGGCTCGTCGGGAGGCTGGGGCGAGCTTCGGCGGTGCGGGGCTATACACCGCAGGCCGCAGCTGCGCCCCTTCTGCCGATCAAGCGGCCGGAGCGGAGGCGTAGCCTCAGGCGTCAATAGCGATGCCGCGCAGACCGACAGGTGAGGTCATCGAACGCGACCGCCAGAGCGGTCGCGTCTTCGCACTGCGGTTCCGCGCGTATGGCAAGCGCCACTTCATCACGCTGGGCGGCTCCGCGACCGGTTGGACATGCGCGAAGGCGGAGGCAGAGCTGCGCCACGTGTTGGCCGACGTCGAGCGCGGGTTATGGATCCCGGATGTGGGGGAGACGGCCCACGCACCGGCGTCGCCAGGCTTCCACGAGTTCGCCTCCGAGTGGCTCGAGGCGCGACGCGGCGAACTGCGCGAGACGACGATCGCCGACTACACCTGGCAGCTCAGCAACCATCTCCTGCCCTTCTTCCACCGCCATCGGTTGCCGCAGATCACTGTCGCCGAGGTCGACCGCTACCGCGACTTCAAGGTGCGCGAGCGCGTCCTATCGGCCGAGTCGATCAACAAGACGATCACGCGGCTCGGCCAGATCCTCGCCGTAGCTGAGGAGCGTGACCTGATCTCGCGCAATCCGGTCCGGGTAAACACACGCAACCGCAAGCTCAAGGCCAAGCGGAAGCGGCCGGTCTATCTCGACTCGGCGGAGCAGATCGTCGCGATGATCGACGCCGCTACCGAGCTCGACGCCAAACCGCAGGCGCGCACCACCGGCCGGCGGGCCTTGATCGCGACGCTCGTCTTCGCGGGCCTGCGGATCGGTGAGGCCACGGCGCTCCGGTGGCACGACGTCGATCTTGCCAACGGCCGGATCTCCGTCGGTGACTCCAAGACAGACGCCGGCATTCGCCTCGTCGACATCCTGCCCGCGCTGCGCGACGAGCTCCTCAGCCATCGGCAGACGAACGCGGAAGCACGCCCGGACACGCTCGTCTTCCCGACGTCGACCGGCAGCCGCCGCGACAAGGACAACGCCCGCGAGCGCGTCATCCGTCCCGTCGTGACACACGCCGACACGCTGCTCGCCGCGCGCGCGCAGCCGCCGCTACCCAACGGCGTGACCGCCCACAAGCTCCGCCACACCTTCGCCTCCATCCTCTTCGTCCGCGGCGAGGATCCGCCGTATGTCATGGCTCAGCTCGGCCACACCGACCCAGCGTTCACGCTGCGCGTCTACGCCCATGCGATGCGCCGCGACGACGGTGACAAGGAGCGGCTGAAGGCGCTCGTCGAGGGCCGTGATTGGGCGCCAATGGGCACCACGGGCCCCGACGACGCCTCGGATGCGGTCGAGGATCACTCCACCGAAAATGAAGAAACCTCCGCGTCTGCGGAGGTTTCGGACGATGGGCGCGGCGGGTTTCGAACCTGCGACCTCTCGCGTGTGAAGCGAGCGCTCTCCCACTGAGCTACGCGCCCTGAAGCCGGCTCAGTCTAGCCCCTCGGATCTCATCGATCCAAGCAGGCGGGGGAGGACCGTGTCGGCGTCGCGGCTGGCCTGGGCGTAGTCGTCGTGGCGGCCGATGTCCTGCCAGTAGCCGCCGTACTCGAACGAGCCGACTGGCTCGCCGCCGGCCAACAGCGCGAGCACGAGATCGGGGAGGTCGAACGCGCGGTCGGTCGGGACGAAGGCGATCGCCGCCGGGTCGAGGACGTAGACGCCCATGCTCACGAGGTAGTCGAGCGTCGGCTTCTCCTCGTAGTCGTTGACCGCGCCGGTCGGGCCGCGGTGGCCGTCCAGGTGCAGGATCCCGTAGTCGGTCTCGACCGTCCGCCGGTGGGTGGCAATCGTGAGCAGGTTCGCGCCCGCGTGGTGAGCGGCGACGAGCGCGCGATAGTCCAGGTCGGTCAGGACGTCGCCGTTCATCATCAGGAACGTCTCGTCGAGCCCGTCGAGCCGGGCGATCGGGCCGGCGGTGCCGAGCGGCGACTCCTCGACGAAGTAGCGGATGCGCAGGCCGAACCGGGTCCCGTCGCCGAGGACGGCCTCCACGAGGTGGGCGAGGTGCCCGGTCGTGATCGCGACGTCCTCGACCCCCGCGGCGCCGAGCTGGCGTAGCACGATCTCGAGGATCGCGCGGTCGCCGACCGGGAGCAGCGGCTTGGGGATGACCGTCGTGTACGGGGCGAGCCGCGAGCCGCGGCCGCCGGCGAGTATGACCGCGGTTCGGACCATCCCCTGGGAGTATCTAGGAACCGATGCAGAGAACAGGGACGTTTCCCGAGGTACCGCTCTTCGACCTACGGCTGGATCCGGAGGACATCGAGGCGGTGATGGAGGTCTTGCGATCCGGCTGGCTGACGATGGGGCCGCGAATCCAGGAGTTCGAGCGCGTCTTCGCCGAGCGCCTCAGGACGCGCCACGCGATCGCCGTGTCGAGCTGCACTGCGGCGCTGCACCTCGCGTACCTCGGCGCCGGCGTCGGGCCCGGCGACGAGGTCGTCGTGCCCGCGATGACGTTCGCCGCCACCGCCGCGGCCGCGATCTACTGCCGGGCGACGCCGGTGTTCGCCGACATCCTCGGGCCGCACGACCTGTCGCTCGACCCGGAGGATGTCGAGCGTAAGATCACGGACCGCACGAAGGCGGTCTGCGTGGTGCACTTCGCCGGCTATCCGGGTCCCGTGAAGGAGCTCAAGGCGCTGTGCGACGATCGCGGCATCGCGCTGATCGAGGACGCCGCGCACGCCCCGCACGCGTGCGTCGACGACCGGATGATGGGCACCTGGGGCCTCGCCGGCGCGTTCTCGTTCTTCTCCAACAAGGTGCTCGCGTGCGGAGAGGGCGGGCTCATCGCCACCGACGATGACGACCTCGCGGCGCTCGCCCGCTCGCTGCGCAGCCAGGGCATGACGTCGGGCTCATGGAGTCGCTTCACGCGCGAGACCACCGGCTACGACGCGGTCGGCCTCGGCTACAACTACCGCCTCGACGAGCCGCGAGCCGCGCTGCTGCTCTCCCGGCTGCGGCGACTCGATCGCGACGTCGCCCGCCGCCGCGAGCTCACGCGCGCCTACCGCAGCAAGCTGCGCGCGATCGACGGCCTGACGGTGCCGTACGACGACGCCGACGTCGAGCGCTCGACGTGCTACGTGATGCCGGTCGTGGTCGACGACGAGAGCCGGCGCGACGACGTCCGCCGCCAGCTGCGCGAGCGCCATGGCGTGCAGACGTCGCTGTTCTATCCGGCGATCCACGAGTTCACCGCCTACCGCGAGCGCTTCGGGGTGACGAGCCTGCCGCGCAGCGAGCACATCGCTCGCGCCGAGATCACGATCCCGCTGTTCCCCGAGATGGACGAGGCGACGCAGGACCGCGTCGTCGGCGCGCTCGCCGAGGCGCTGGCATGAGCTGGGCCGTGTCCCTCACCGACGTGCGCATGACCGAGGAAGACCTCGAGGCGGTCGCCGAGACACTGCGCTCGGGCTGGCTGACGATGGGCCCGCGCACGCGCGCGTTCGAGGCGGCGGTCGAGGAATCGACAGCGGCCGCCCACGCCGTCGCGGTGTCGAGCGGCACCGCGGCGCTGCACCTCGCCTGCGCCGCGCTCGGCCTGGGCCCCGGCGACGAGGTGATCGTCCCCGCGTTCACGTTCCTCGCCACCGCCCACGCCCCGCGCTACGTCGGCGCGACGCCCGTCCTCGCCGACGTCGTCGCGCCCGAGTGCCCGAACCTCGACCCGCACGACGTCGAGCGCCGCATCACGCCGCGGACCAAAGCCGTGATCGCGGTGCACATGTGCGGCTACGCGGCCGACACCGACGCGCTGTCCGAGCTCTGCGCACAGCACGGCCTGCGGCTGATCGAGGACGCGGCGCAGGCGTTCGCCGCACGCGTCGGCGCCGGCCGCAAGCCCGCCGGAACCGTCGGCGACGTGGGCTGCCTGTCGTTCTTCTCCAAGAAGCAGCTCTGCGTCGGCGAGGGCGGCATGGTGCTCACCGGCGACGCGACGCTCGCCGACCGCGTGCGACTGCTGCGCAGCCACGCCATGACGTCGGGGACCTGGGACCGCCACCACGGCCACGAGGACTCCTACGACATCGTCGACGTCGGCTTCAACTTCCGGCTCGACGAGCCGCGGGCCGCGCTCGGGCTCAGCCGCCTGCCGCGCGTGGCTGCCGGCATCGAGGAGCGCCGCGCGACGGTGCGCACCTACCGCGAGCGCCTCGGCCCGCTCGAGGGGCTGACGCTGATGTGGGACGACGAGGCGGTGGAGCGGGCGTCGCACTTCGCGTTCCCGGTCCTGTTCGACAGCGGAGCGGCGCGCGCCCGCGCCGCCGAAGTCATCGCCGACCGCGGCGTGCAGACGACCCGCTATCCGGTGCTGCACGCGCTGACCGAGTACGCGCCCTACGCCGCCCAGGGGTCGCTCCCCAACGCGGAGGCGACCGCCGACCGCCATCTCGCGCTCCCGCTGTCGGCGGGGATGAGCGACGAGCATGTCGGCCTCGTCGTAGACGCGGTCCAGGCCGCGCTGCGGTGAAGCGCCCGATCGTCCTCGGCTATCACGGCATCGCCGACGTCGACCCGCGGCGCGACCCGGTGCGCCTGTTCGTGGGCCCTGACGCGTTCCGCCGCCAGGTCTCGCGCATGCAGTCGCGCGGCTACCGCTTCCTGCCGATGGCGGCATTCGCCGACGCGCTCGACAACGGCGCCGACCTCACCGCCACCTGCGCGCTGACGTTCGACGACGGCACCGAGGACCACCTCACGGTGCTCGCCCCGATCCTCGCCGAGCTCGGCGTGCCCGCCACGGTGTACGTCTGCCCCGGCCTGTTCGGGACCGCGTATCCGTGGGCCGCGGGCGCGCGGTTCATGACCGAGGATGAGGTCGTCGAGCTCGCGCGCCACCCGCTCGTGGAGATCGGCTCGCACACGGTCGACCACACGGTGCTCGGCGACGCGTCGGCGGACGAGGCATACCGCGAGATGGCGACGTGCAAGCAGCGCCTCGAGGACCTTCTGCACACGGCGGTTCCGAGCTTCTGCTACCCGCGCTGCGTGTACTCGCCCGCCTGCCCGGACGCCGCCCGGCGCGCCGGCTACACGAGTGCGGTGACGTGCGGCGCGCGTGGCAGCTGGGACCCGTTCGAGCTCAAGCGCGAGACCGTGCACACCCCGGACGGGCCCGTCACCTTCGCGCTCAAGTCGCGCGGGCTGTACTACGGCGTCAAGGAGCTGCCGCCGGCCCGGCTGGCGCGCTGGGCGACGCGGCGCTACCGCCATCGCCGCGAGCACTGACCCAGTCGAGATCGGTCACCCCCGGCACCGGCCCGACGAGCCGCTCGACCAGCGCGAGGTCGGCAGCGTAGTGCGCACGCAGGCGCTCGAGCACCGCCGGCGCGGGCCGCTCGTCCATCCGCTCGTCGCGGGTCGGCTTGCGCTGGTCGAGGCGGTGGGCGAGCGTCCGGAACCGCGCCCGCGCGCCTGCGCGCGCGCCGTCCGGGATCGCGTTCCACACGTGCCTGAGGCCCGGCGTGTTCTTGACCACGCGCGGCGCCGCACCGAGCGCGGCGATCCGCCGCCCGGTGCCGCGCACCTGGTAGCGGACGCCGAGGTTGGGCGGCACGTGCGCGTCGTCGACGCCGAGGAAGCGGTAGACCTCGCGCAGCAGCTCCATCGGGTCCTCGCCGAGCACCGCCTGCGACCCGACGAACAGCTGCTCGCGCGGGAAGAAGCGCAGGTACGCCTCGAGCTGCAGGCCGTACTCGCCGGCGACGATGTGCTGGTGGCCGTCGAGCGGGCGGGCGCGGGCAGCCGCGAGCGCGTCGGGCGCCAGCTCGGCCTCGAGCGCCTGGTCGAGCGCGCGGTCGTCGTCTCCCAGCACGGTCGTCTGCCAGTAGCTGGAGATCGCGCGCTCGACCGGGTCGCGCAGCATCGCGATCAGCTTCACGTCGGGGAACCGCTCGGCGATCCGGCGCGCGGTCACGACCACCGCGGGCTCCGCCTTTGCGTCGCGCCAGACGACCGGCCCGCCCATGTAGTGCGGCGTGATCTTCCCGTACAGCCGGCCCGCCGGCGCGCCGTGGAAGGCGACCGCGGCGAACGCCTCCCAGCCCTCCGCATAGGCGGCGTCGTTGGTGAAGAACGGCTGCTCCTTCGCCTCCGGCAGCCACAGCTGCGGGTGCGTGCGCAGGTACTCATGCAGCGACGTCGTGCCCGCCTTGGGCGCGCCGATGCCCAGGAAGTCCATCCCGATCGTCACGGTTCCACGGTACCCGGGCGTCGCATGAGCACACAGCTCTGGCGCCAGCGCCAGGCGGGGATCCGCCGCCGCACCTGCTCGCTCACGCCCGGCAGCGGCAGCCAGCGCCCGCTGACCGGGATCCACGAGGGACGCGAGATGAGACCGCGGTAGTAGCGGGGATCGTCGATCCTCACCGACTCCGCGCGCACCCGCTCGAGGCCGCGGCGCTCGAACATGTCCGCGAGCTCGTCGGGCGTCGTCCGCAACATGTTGTCGACTGGGTCGAAGCTGCGGCGCGCGGTCTCAGGATGCTGGGCGACCAGGTATCCGTCGGGCGCGAGCGTCCGCACCGCCAGATCCACAGCGCGGTCCGGCGCTCGCAGGGCCATCAGCACGCCGTTGACCAACACCAGGGCATGCTCGCCGAGCCGCTCCGCCGTCGCCGCGTCGGCCTGATCGAGGTCGCACTCGATGTCCACACCGGGCGCCGCCTTCGCGTCGAGGTGCACGAGCTCGACGCCCCGGGCGCGCAGAGCCGCCAGCACCTCCTGCTCGATGTGCGGCTGCTCGACGGTCCGGTAGTGCAGCGTCGAGGATCCGATGTCGAGCGCGCGGGCGCCCGGGAGCTCGATCCCCGCCAGCGCCTCCCGCGTCCACGCAGCCGTCTCGACGTGCACGCAGCGACTTTAGGGCTTCGGCCCGCCCGCTAGGGTGGCGCCTCCGATGACGGTTGACAGCAATCGGGCCCGCGCGTCGCGACGGATCGCGTTTGGGACGCTCGCGCGATCGGGTGGCGAGGCGGTCGGGAAGGTTGCGTCGCTCATCTTCTTCGTCGTCATCGCCCGCCAGCTCGGCGAGGAGCAGTTCGGCGACTTCGTCTTCGGCATGTCGCTGAGCACCGTGCTGCTGATCATCGCCGGGCTCGGCATGCAGGAGATGATCGGGCGCGAGGTGGCAAAGGACCCGCGGCGGGCCGACGACCTCGTCTGGAACGTCATCGTCCTCAAGGGCCTGATGATGGTCGCTCTGCTCGTGGTGATCGTCGGCGTCGTGGCGGTGCAGGGCCGCTCGCTGGAGAGCGCGGCGGCGATCGTGATCGTCAGCGTCGGCATCGGCTTCGAGTACCAGGCGGGGACGCTGTACGCGGTGTTCGACGGCCGCGAGCGGCAGCAGTACGTCGCCACCACGCTGATCGTCAACCGCGTCGCGACCGCGCTGATGGGCGTCGCCGCCGCACTCGCCGGGGCGAGCCTGGTCACCATCTCGATCCTGTTCACCGCCGGCTCCGCGCTCGGCGTCGTCACCGCGTACTGGCTGATGGAGCGTTTCGTTCTCAGGCCGGCGCGGCGGATCGAGCCGCACGCCTGGCGCGCCCTCATCAAGGCGAGCCTGCCGCTCGGCATCCTCTCCCTGCTCGGAACCGTGTCGTTCCGCACGAGCGTGGTCATGCTCGGCCTGTTCTCTGCTGGGACGGCGGACGTCGGGGAGTACGGCGCCGCGTTCCGCCTCGTGGAGGCCTCGCTGTTCATCGCCGCCTCGTTCAACGCCGCGTCGCTGGCGTGGTTCTCGCGCCAGAACGGGGACGGCCCGGTGCCGATCAAGCGCGGCTTCGACATGGCGACGAAGACCGTGCTCACGCTCATGCTGCCGATCGGCCTCGGGCTCGCGTTGTACGCGCAGCCGCTGATCGAGGCGCTGTACGGGCCCGACTACGACGGCGCGGTGACGCCGCTGCGGATCCTCGGCGCCCTCTGCGCGCTGTGGGGGCTCAACACGACGATGGTGACCGTGCTCGTGACCCGCAACCGGCCTGACGTCTACACGCGCCCAGCGCTGATCGCGCTGGTGCCGAACATCGTGCTCAGCGCCATCCTCATCCCTGCCTACGGCGCGAAGGGCGCCGCGATCGCGGCGGTCGCCGCGGCCGTGCTGCTCGACGCGATGTCGGTCCCACGCACGGCGCGGCTGCTCGGCTCGCGCCGCTACCTGCGCGGGCTGGCCGCGCCGCTGGGCGCCGGCGCGGTGATGGCCGCGTGCACGGTCGCGCTCTCCGGCTTGCCGTGGGTCGCCGCCGCGATCCTCGCGGTGATCGCCTACGCCGGCGGGTTCCTGCTCATCGAGCGCGTCTTCTCGCCCGGCGACTTCGCGTTCTACGCGTCGGTCGCGCGGCTCAGCAGCGACCGGTAGGTGTCGGCCAGTCGGTCCATGTGGACCTCGCGGTCGTGCTCGCGCTCGACGAACGCCCGGGCCCGGCCCGCGACGCCGGTGGACAGCTCCGGCTCGGCCAGGAGCCGGTCGACCGCGCCGGCGACCGCACCGGCGTGGATCGGCACGATCAGCGCCTCGCGCTCGTCGGCGATCTGCTCGTGCGCCCACGGCAGGTCGGAGATCACGCACGGCGCGCCGCACGCCATCGCCTCGAACACCGATCGCGGCGCCGAGTCCGAGGACGTGATCGAGAGGCACGCGTCGGCGACGCGGTAGTAGTCGGGCATCTGCTCGTAGTCGACGTGGCCGACCACGTGCACGCGGTCGGCGTAGGGGATCGCGCCGAGCGGGTTGTCCGTGGTCGCCATGTGCTTGACGACGAGCTGCACGTCGTCGCGCTCGCCCGCCAGTTGCGCCCAGGCGTCGAGGATGGTCCCCGGGTTGTAGACCGGCGCCAGCGAACGCGGGCTGAGGACGACCGGACCCTCGCCGAGCCCCAGCTCCGCTCGCAGTGAGCGCTTCTCGTCGGCGTCCGCGGGCCGGAAGGCGGCGAGATCGACGCCCCAGTTGACCAGCCGGCAGTCCTCGGGTCGGGCGCCGAGCTCCACGAGCGCCTCGAGCAGCGCTTCCGAGTCGGCCATCGCGAGCGCCGCGCGCCGGAGCGCAACCCGGTTTGCGACCCTCTGTGTGCGCCGCGCGCGGAAGACGTCCGACCCCCACGCCATCGCTACCAGCGGCTTGGCGCCGGCGACCGCGGCGAAGAACACGAAGCCCGGGATCCAGTGGCCGTGCACGACGTCGGGTCGCAGCGCGCGCAGCAGCCGGCGCAGCCAGCGCACGTGCGCGGCGGCCCCGAGCAGCGTGCCCCGCGCCCGCCACGGCGCCAGGTGCACCGGGATGCCGGCGCCAGGCAGCGCCGAGGGCGGCAGGTCGGGCACCACATCGCCGCCCACCTGGACGTCGAAGCCCCGCTGCGCCATCGCGAGCGCCAGGTGCTCCACGTGCGGGTGGTTGACCGCGCCGAGCATGAGAAGACGAGCCATGCCTGAGAGAGCTTGTCATCATCCGGCCCGTGTCGCGGGTCGCCGTCCTCATCCCCTGCCACGGTGAGGGCGCCCTCGTCGCCGCCGCGGTGCGCTCCGTCGAGGAGGCCGAGCCGGTCGAGATCGTGGTGGTCGACGACGCCTCGCCCGACGCCGCCACACGCGCGACGCTGGACGAGCTCGAGCGGGCCGGCGTGCGGGTGATCCGCCGCGAGTCCAACGCGGGCGTGGGCAACGCACGCACGCAGGCGTTCGAGGCGACGTCCGCGCCGTACGTGTATCCGCTCGACGCCGACGACCTCGCGCTGCCCGGCGTGCTCGCGCGCATGGCCGACCGGCTCGACGCCGCCGCCGGCGCCGTCGCCTGCGTCGGCGACATCGCCGAGTTCGGCGACCACGAGCTCGTGCGCGAGATCCCGGCGCGGCTGGATCCGTACCGCGTCGCGCTGACGAACGAGTATCCGATCACCGCGCTGTACCGCCGCACGGCGGTGGAGGCGATCGGGGCCTGGCGCCCGTTTTACGAACTCCAGGGCTACGAGGACTGGAACGTCTGGATGGGGCTGGCGGAGCAAGGCGGCCGCATCGTCCACCTCGGGGCCCCTGGCTACCGGCGCCGCCTGCACGGGCAGCGGCTCAACCAGCTCGCGCGCCGCCGTCACAGGGAGCGCTACGCGGCGATGCGGCGCGCGCACCCGGACCTGTTCGCGCGTCTGGGCGAGCACCGCCGCGCCTCCGACCTCTCGCCGCTGCGGCGGGCGCTCTACCCGGTGCTGTACGGCGCGCGGGCCGAGATCCCGTTCGAGCGGCAGATCAAGCCGTGGCTCGACCGGCTCGGGGTCTGGACCCGGGCCCGCTCCGCGCGCTGAGCGCGTACCCTGGCCGCGTGCCGACGATCGCCCTGCGCCCGCCCGCGCGCCCCCGCGGCGATGCCGTGCCGCGCGCTGCGCTCGTCGTCGCGGCGGTGGCGGCCGCCGGGCTGCTCGGGGTGATCGTGGCGCTCGGCCTGCGGACGAACGAGATCCCGGGCTGGGTGGTGCTGGCGGGCGGGTTGTGCACGCTCGGGATGCTCGCTCTCGCCGTCGCGCGTTACGACACGGCGGTCGTGCTCGGGCTGCTGCTGTTCGCGGTCGTCCGCGTCGAGCCCGCGCCGTCCGACGCCGCGTTCGCGGTGATCATCCTCGTGGCGCTAGCGACCGGCCGCATGAACATGCGGACCACGCCGCTCGCCCCGGCTGCCGCGATCTCGATCTTCATCGCGCTCAACCTCGTCGCGTGTCTGAACGCGCTCGAGCCGGGCCGCGCGGCGCGCTTCATGGCCATCACGGTCTACCTGTTGATCTTCGCGCTGTGGGTGCCCAGCTGGGTAACCAGCTGGGCGCACGCGCGGACGGTCGTGCGCATCTACGTCGGCATCGCCGCGGTGTCGGCGCTGGTCGGGAGCCTGGCGCTGTTCCTGCCGCTCCCCGGCCACGACGTCCTCACCTTCTACACCGGCACGCGCGCCCGGGCGCTGTTCAAGGATCCGAACGTGTTCGGCCCGTTCCTCGTCCCGGCCGCCCTGATAGTGATGCACGAGTTGCTGGAGCCGCGGCTGCTGCGCTCAGGCCGGGTCTTCAAGCTCGTGCTCCTCGGCGCGCTGACCGCCGGAATCCTCTTCTCGTACTCGCGAGCGGGTTGGCTGAACCTCGTCGTCGGCGTGATGGTCATGGGGGTGATCCTTTCGCTGCGGCGCGGGGGCGGGCGCCGCGCATTCGTCTTCCTCGGCGTGCTCGTGATCGCAGCGGTGACGGTCGTGGTCGCCATCCGCGTCACCGGCCAGCTCGGCTTCCTGCAGGAACGCGCCCAGTTCCAGACCTACGACAACCAGCGCTTCGGCGCCCAGGCCGGCGGCATCGCGATCGCCGAGCACAACCCGATCGGCATCGGCCCCGGCCAGTTCGAGCTGGTCGAGCCGATCTCGGCGCACAGCACGTACGTGCGCGCGCTCGCCGAGGAGGGCGTGCTCGGCTTCGTCGTGCTGGTCGTGCTGCTGTACGGGACGTTCTTGATGGCGTTGCGCAATGCGGTGATCGGCCGCAACACCCAGGGCATCGCATCGGCAGCGCTGTTGGCGGCGTGGTGCGGCATCCTTGCCAACAGCGTGTTCGTCGACACGCTGCACTGGCGGCATCTGTGGCTGGTCGCGGGCCTGATCTGGGCGGCGCGCGCTCAGCCCGAAATGTCCTCGAGCGTGGGGACGCGGCCGGTCAGGTAGTACGGCGACGCATCGCTGCGCACGCCGATCACCACCATCCCGACGGCCGGGCGGTCCATGCGGTCGATCACGTCGCCGGCGTCGACGACGTTCTCCAGCGTGATCCGGTCCATGCGGGCGACGTAGAGCAGGCTCGTCGCGCGGCGCGCGAGCGAGCGCGTGTCGGCGATGCCGAGCAGCGGCGGGGCGTCGACGATGATGTACGCGTAGTCGAGGTCGACCAGCGCGTCGAACACCAGGTCGAGGCCGACGTCGGCCAGCAGGTTGGTCGGATCGGCAGGCTTGCGGCCGCTCGGGAGCGTGTCGAGCGTGCCGCGGCGCTGGTGTGGCGCGGTGTGGATCGCCTCGGTGACCCGCGTGCGCGCGACTTTGGTCGGGGCGTCAGGCAGGTCCTGCAGGAGGTCGGCGAGGCCGGGCTCCAGCGGCACCTCGACGAGCTCGTGCAGCGTCGGCCAGCGCATGTCGGCCGACACGAGCAGCGTCCGGTGGCCGGCCTGAGCAAGCGCACGGCCGAGCCGCATCGTGACCGTGCTCTTGCCTTCGGCGTGCAGCGCGCTCGTCACGAGCACGACGTGCGGCCCGTCGCCGGGCGGGAGCGAGAAGCGCACGGAGGTCGCGAGCGTCTGGTAGGTCTCGTACTCGATCCCCGACATCACCCGGGCCCGGCGGCCGCGGCGCGGCACGTACGGCACCGTGACGAGCACCGGCAGCTCGAGCAGCCGGGACAGCTCGCGCGAGCCGGAGATCCGCGGCACGAGCTGGTCGCGCGCGAGGGCGACGAGCACGCCGACGAACAGGCCGAGGATGATGCCGAGTGCGGTGTTGCGCAGCGGCCGCGGCGTGTCCTGCGCGTCCGGGACGTCGGCGGGCTGGGCCACGGCGAGGTCGATGCCGGCGGTGGCGATGCTCACCGCCAGCTGCGAGATGCGGTCGCGGATCGCCCGTTCCTGCGCACGGGCATCGCCCGTCGCCTCCAAGCGGGCGAGCTCGGTCTGCAGCTCGGCGCGGGCCTGCTGGTACTGGCGCCGCTGGATGCTCGCCTGCTCGTCGACGAAGGTGCGGGCAACCGCGTTGGCGATGTCGGCCGACTTCTTCGCGTCGCCGTCCTTGGCCGTGACGTAGATCAGGTTTGCGTTCGGATCGACGCTCGACGAGACGTTGTCGCGCAGGTCGTCGATCGTCTCGCCCGGCACATTGCGCGCCACCGTGCGCAGCACGCTGTCGGTGGTCACGAGCGAGTTGATCGTGTTGAGGTCGCGCGTGATCGAGTCGACGCTGCCGGTCTGGTCGACCACCGCGCCGGTGCGCTGGACGATGCTCGCGGTCGCCTTGTAGCGCTTCGGCAGCGTGCTCGACACGACGTAGACGGTCACCGCGAGCACGAACGTGATCGCGACGATCAGCGGGAGGCCGCGGCGCACCGCGTCGAGATAGCGGCGAGCCTCGATCGGCTCCTCCGCCGCAACCGAACGGCGAGCTCCGGTCCGCCGCTCGAGCTCGCCGGTGTCGATGCGCTCGCTCATCTGGCTACAAAGTATCGGGAGGCGGGTACTTCAGGGGGCGGCAGGGTGTGCCGATGACAGGGAAGCGGCGGGCGTAAGCCGCGGGTTTGTCGCAGGACCGCGACGGCCCAGCCGCAGCAGGAGCTCTCCATATATGACGACACCAGCGCATCGGCCGCGCGGGCGTTGCCTCGTTGCCATTTTCGTGATGTTCATCGCGGGCGCGTTCGCGCCTGCAGCTGCTACCGCCGCAGACGCCGGCACGATCCGGCTCGCCCGCGGCGCTGATGCGAGCTTCGACGCCTACACGAAGGCTCCCTCCAGCACCCAGCAGGGCTTCATGCGGACGCGCTACTGGCGTATGCGCGTGTACGCGCCATATTTCGACAGCCGGCTGGCCTGGTACCGCGACGGCTGGGTCTACCAGGACGCGTACGCGATCTACCCGAGCTCCTCGGTCCTGACCGACCACCCGGACTGGATCCTGCGCGACGGCGCGGGCAACAAGCTGTGGATCCAGTTCGCCTGCGGCGGCGGCAAGTGCACCCAGTACGCCGCCGACATCGGCAACCCGGACTTCCGCGCCTGGTGGACCGCCAACGCGAAGGCGAAGCTGAGCGCCGGCTACCGCGGCCTGTTCATCGACGACGTGAACATGGCCCAGCGCGTCTCCGACGGCAACGGCACCTACACGATGCCGCTCGACCCACGCACCGGCGCGCCGATGAATGAGACCGCCTGGCAGCACTACATGGCCGACTTCATGGTGCAGGTGCGGGCCGCCATTCCCGACGTCGAGATCGTCCACAACGCGATCTGGACGGTCGGGGACGCGTCGAACGACCTCAAGCGCCAGCTCGGCGCCGCCGACTTCATCGAGCTCGAGCGCGGCTTCAACGACGCCGGCATCGTCGGCGGCTCGAGCAAGTTCGGCTGGCAGACGCTCGCCGCGTTCATCGACCGCCGCCACGCCTCCGGCCAGGGCGTGGTTCTCGACGGCAACGCCGACGCGGCGGCCGCGCGCATCTACGGCCTGGCCACCTACCTGCTGCTCAACTCCGGCGGAGACGCCATCGCCAACGACAGCGCGAGCCGGCCCGACGCGTTCTGGAGCGGCTTCGACGCCGATCTCGGCGCCGCGCTCGGCAAGCGCTACAGCGCCGGCGGCGTGTGGCGGCGCGACTTTGTGCGCGGCGTGGCGCTGGTCAACGAGCCCGGCGCCCCCACGCGGACGGTGCTCGTCGGCGCCGGCTACCGCGACCTCGACGGCGTCGCCCGCACGACGGTGACACTCGGCCCCGGCTCCGGCGCGGTGCTGTTGCGCGACGGCGCGCCGACCGCGACGTCGGTGGTCACAACGCCGGCGAGGACGACCACCGTGCACGCACCGTCCGACGGTCCGAAGCGGACCGTCTCCTCGCGGCCCCGCATGTCCAGAGTGCGCGTGCACGGCAAGGTGCGCGGCGCGTCGAGCGGCAAGGTCCGGATCGACGTGCAGCGCAAGCGGGGCCACCGCTGGAAGAGCATCCGGCGCGCCAGCGTCGCGGTCCGCCACAGCGGCCGCTACAGCCGCTCACTGCCCCGCCTCGCCCGCGGCCGCTACCGGGTCCGCGCCAGCTATCTCGGCACCGGCGCGGCGCGCCCGTCGCGCTCGGGGTATCACCGCTTCAAGGTGCGGCACTAGGCTCGCTGCCGTCCCGGCCAACGGCGGCTGGGTAGGGCGGCTGGCGACCACAGACCGCCGCGCGGTCGACGTCTCGCTGGCCCGCCCAGCCGCAGTTCGCTCGTGCCCTGCAACCACGCTCGCGAGCCGTCTCGCCCCGATAGTGCAGAATCGCCCCGGTGTCGGGGGCCTGGAGCGCACTGACGGCGGACTTCCGCGCGAACGCGCCTGGGCTGCCGGAGCGGCCGGGGCCGCTTGGCGTCGCACGCGCGGCAGCCCGCAACGTCCCCACCGTGCGGTTCCTGGCCGTGGTGCTGCTGCGGCTCGCCCAGGCCGCCGGCGGGCGGTTGCCGCTCGCCGGGTCGCTGGTCAAGCAGGCGAGCCACGTGCTGACCGGCGCGGACATCGCCTACCAGGCCGAGATCGGGCCCGGGCTCGTGCTCTACCACCCGACGGGCGTGGTCATCGGGCCGGGCTGCCGTATCGGGGCGCGCGCGACGATCATGCAGGGCGTCACGCTCGGGTCGGACGCGGTGATCGTCGGCGACGAGCGCGGCGTCTCCCCGGTAATTGGCGACGACGTGTTCATCGGACCGGGCGCCGCCGTGTTCGGGGCCGTGGAGCTCGGCGATCGGGTGCGGGTGGGGGCGAACTCGGTCGTCACGTCCTCGTTCCCGGCCGGCGTCGTGATCGCGGGGGCGCCGGCCCGGCAGGTCGGGCAGCGCTGACGTGGCGCGCGTCGCGCTCGTCTGCGAGCCGCCCGACGGTGGCGTTGCCGAGCACGTCCGGCAGCTCGCGGCCGGGCTGCCCGCCCACGGCCACGAGGCGGTGGTGCTGGGGCCCGACGTGCTGCCGTTCCGGCGCGACTACCGGCACCCGCACCGCGACGCGCGGGCGCTCGGCGCGCTCGTTCGCGCGCTCCGCGGCTTCGATCTCGTGCACGCCCACGCCGCCAAGGCCGGCGTGCTGGCCCGGCTTGCCGCCGCGGCGGCCCGCGTCCCCGCCGTCTACACCCCGCACTGCTTCCCGTTCGCGGTCCCCGACGCGCGCGCCCGGCGCTGGTTCGGCCTCGCCGTCGAGCGCGCGCTGGCGCCGCTGACCGCAGCGATCGTCTGCGTCTGCGAGCAGGAGCGCGAGCTCGCGGTCGCGCACCGCATCCGGCCCCGGCGCGAGCTCGCCGTGATCCACAACGGCTGCCCGCCGTGCGCAGGCCCGGCCGACCCCGAGCTCGCGCGGCTGCGGGAGGTGGGCCCGGTCGTCGGCGCGGTCACCGTCCTGCGCCGCCAGAAGCGGCTCGACGTGCTACTCGCCGCGGCGCCGCGGATCCTCGCCGCCGTGCCGGAGGCGACCGTCGCCGTAGTCGGTAACGGGCCGGAGGAGGCGGCGCTTCGTGCGGCCGCCGACCCGCGCGTGGTCTTCGCTGCGTTCCAGGCCCCGGCGGCCCGCTACCTGCAGGCGCTCGACGTCTACGCCCTGCCGTCAGACTGGGAGGCGTTCGCGATCGGGCTGCTCGAGGCGCAGGCGTGCGGGGTGCCGCAGGTGGCGACCGACGTCGGCGGCACGCGCGAGGCGGTCGTGCCCGAGACCGGCGTGCTCGTCCCGCCCGGCGAGCCGGCCGCGCTCGCCGACGCGATCGTCGCCCTGCTGCAGGATCCTGCGCGCCGCTCGGCTATGGGCGCCGCCTCGCGCGCCCGGCACGCCGAGCGCTTCACGGTCGAGCGCATGGTGGCCGCGACGGCCGCGCTGTACGACCGGCTCTGAGCCTGAACGGCTACGCCGGCAGCGGCTCGTCGGCGAGCAGCGCGGCGGGGACGGCGGTGGACAGCCACTCGGCGCGCGCGGCCAGCGCCGGCAGCGTCGCGGCCGCCGCGGCGAGGCCGGTCCGCAGGCCGGGCGGCCGGAGCGTCGCATGGTGGGCGTCCGAGTCGACGCTGTGCACGAGCCCGTCGCGCAGCAGCTCGAGCGCAAACCAGCGCGCGGCGTCGCCGAACCCGCCGGCCAGCGAAGCGGCGGTGATCGAGCACAGCGCGCCGCCTTCGACCAGTGCGCGCAGCCGCGCCGGGTTCTCGCGGAACGCCGGTGCGCGCTCGGGATGGGCGAGCAGGACCCGGTAGCCGCGCTCGTGCAGGTCGCCGACGCAGCGCTCGAAGTCGGCACCGACGACGGGCTCCAGCGGCGCCTCGAGCAGCAGGCAGCGCGAATCGCCGAGCGTCAGGCGCCGCAGCGTGGCCTCGGGCAGCCGCAGCGCCATGTCGTGCGTGACCTCGGCGCCGGTGAGCAGCTGGACCTCAACCGCCGGGCGGAGCGCGGCGGCGGCCGCCTCGATCTCCTCCGGCATCGTCGGGAACACCGAAGAGCAGTGCGGCGTGGCGACGACCGTGCGCGTGCCGTCGGCCGCTGCGGCCTGCAGGAGCGCGACCGCGTCGCGCTCCGTCGCGGGGCCGTCGTCGAGGCCCGCGAGCGCGTGGCAGTGCAGGTCGATCAGATGGCGCCCCGACCGGTGAGCACGGCCGGGAATGTTGCCAGGAGGATCTCGACGTCGCGCGCGAGCGACCAGCCGGCGACGTACTGGTAGTCGAGCTTGATCATGTCCGAGAACGGGATGTGCGAGCGGCCCGAGACCTGCCACGGGCCGGTGAGCCCGGGACGCAGGTCGGCGCGCCGGCCCTGCCACTCCTCGGTCAGCGCCTCCGCCTCGGCGATCACCAGCGGCCGCGGGCCGACCATGCTCATGTCGCCCCACAGGACGTTGAGGAGCTGGGGCGCCTCGTCGAGCGAGAAGCGGCGCAGGATGCGGCCGACGCGCGTCACGCGGTCGTCGTAGCGCTCCTTGACGATCGCGCCGTCGTCGCGGACCAGCACCCGCGAGCCGACGTACATCGAGCGGAACTTGAGCAGCCGGAACAGCCGGCCGCCGCGGCCGGTGCGCTGCTGCGTGAAGAACACCGGGCCGCGCGAGTCGAGCTTGATCGCGATCGCGATGAGCGCCATGAGCGGCAGTACGGCGAGTACGAGCACGCCGGCGACGGCGATGTCGAGCGCGCGCTTGAGGATCCCCGAGCCGCGCGAGAAGTCCGGGACCTGGATCGAGACCAGCGGGATCCCGCCGATCTGCTCGAGGTAGCGCGCGCCGTCGAGGAACTCGAACAGCCGCGGGATGATGTCGACGGTCAGGCCGGCGTCGCGGCACATGCGGACGCAGTTCAGGAGCTCCTCGTGGCCCGACCGCGTGAACGCGATCATCACGCGGTCGATGCGGCCGGTGGCGATCAGGTCGGAAAGCGCGTCGAGCCCGCCGAGGCGTGGCAGCCCGAGCAGCTCCGCGTTGTGGGCGTCGTCGTCGAGGAAGCCGATCGTGTCGAGCCCGAGCTCGGGGTAGCGGTCGAGCCGGGCCACGAGGTCGGCCGCCACGACTCCGGAGCCGAGAACCAGCGTGCGCTGGCGCAGCGAGGCGTTGCGGTGGATCGCGGCGCGAGCGGCGGACCGGCTGATCGCGGCGCCGGCGGCCATCAGGCCGGAGGCGGCGAGCGCGCCGACGACCGGGCGCGGCGCGCCAAGCACCGAGACGAGGCCGAACACCGGCCACGAGATGAGCAGCGTGGTGACGGCGAGGCGCGGCGCATCGCCGACACCGCTGGCCCACGTGCGCAGCGGGGTCACGGCGTACAGGCCGCAGGCAGAGGCGACGGCCGGCCAGCCGGCCGCGACCGCGAGCGCGACGACGGGGATCATGGCCGGGGCGAGGCCGGCGAAGACGGCGGTCAGCGCGCCGGCGACCGAGCCGGCCAGTACGTCGGCGCTCAGCAGCTGCCGGCGCAGGCGGCGGTCACGGCCGGCGGCGGCGGAGCGCGCAGCGGCGAAGTGCGCGAAGCCGTCGCCGAGCGGGCGGAGGAGAACGGCGCCCTCGGGCGAGATGGCGTCGGGCGAGCCGGGCTGCTCAACCGGGGAGCTCCCGTTTAGTCCTGCCCTCCGACTTCTCGCCTTCGTGCGCCCGGCTTCCATGCGATGCCCGCTCTCTGGATCAATCCACGCTGTCTTGGCCGTGCACACCGTACCGTTGCGGGCGGCCGCTGTCTCTAGCCATCCATATGAGCGTCACGTACAAGACTCCTCCAGAACGTCGTACTCGCAGTCGCGTGTTGATACGGGCAACTTTTTCCGGCGCGGGCCGTGCGCTAATTGTCTGCGCTCTGACAATCGCGCTCGGCTTTCGCGCCGGCGGGTTCTTTGCGGGGGTGACCGGCATCGCGGCGCTGGCGCTCGCCGTGGGCCTGGCCGTGCGGGTCACGGTGGTCGCGCGGCCGTTCGGCGGCTGGAGCGGCGGCCTGGCGATCGCCGCGGGCGCGCTCGCGCTGTTCGCGGCGTGGACGCTGTGCTCGGAGTTCTGGTCGCACGCGCCCGCGCGGGCGCTGATCGAGTTCGACCGGGTCCTGCTCTACCTGCTCGTGCTGATCGTGTGCGGCCTCGAGGCGACGCGGCGGGGCGACCTCTCGCGGGTCGTACAGGGGGTCGCCGCGGCACTGACCGCGATCTGCATCGCCGGCTTGCTGAGCCGGCTGCTGCCGGATGTTGTGAGCACGGCGCCCAACATCGTCGACGAGCGACTCAGCTTCCCGCTCACGTACTGGAACGCGATGGGCATCGCCGCGACGCTGGCGCTCGTCCTGTGCGCCCACCTCACGGCGAGCGGCGCCGAGCCCGGCCCCGTGCGCGTGCTGGCGGCGGCGGTGATCCCCGCGGTGGCCGTGACGCTCTTCCTCACGTTCTCGCGCGGCGGCATCTGGGTCGCGCCGATCGGGCTCGTCGTCTACGTGCTGCTCGCCTCGCCGCGGGGGCTCCTGACCGCGCTGCCCGCGGCCGGGCTGCCGGCGGCGGGCGCCGTGTATGCGGCGTTCGACGCCGACGCGCTGACGAAGGCCAACTTCGCCAACTCAGCCGCCGCGGCAGATCAGGGCCACCGGCTGCTGTGGATCGTCGTCGGCTGCATGGTCGCCGCCGCTGTGCTGCGCACGGTCGGGCTGGGGATCGACAGGCGCGTAGCGCGCGTCAAGGTCTCCCCGCCGCGGCTCCGCGCGGCGCGCTGGGGCCTCGTCGCGGTGACGGTGCTGGCGATCGCCGTCGGCGCGTTCGCGGCTGACGCGCCCGGGCGCATCGACAAGATCCGGGACACGTGGTCGCACGGCACGTTCCTGGCCACCTCCGACCTGCGTGACCGCCTCCTGTCGTTCTCCGACAACGGGCGCGTGCTGCACTGGCGGGTGGCGACCGACACGTTCGCCGAGCACCCGCTGCTCGGCACCGGGGCGGGCACCTACCGGCTCAGCTGGGAGCAGCGCCGGGAGTCGGGCTTCCAGGTCAACGACGCGCACTCGCTCTACCTCGAGGTGCTGTCCGAGATGGGCGTGCCCGGGCTCGTGTTCCTGCTCGTCGCGCTCGGCAGCGTCCTCGTCGCGGGGCTGCGGCGATTGCGCGGGCCGGAGCGGCACGTGCACGCTGCCGTGGTGGCGGCGGGCGTGGCCCTGCTCGTCCACGCGGGCGTCGACTGGGACTGGGAGATGCCGGCCGTGTTCCTGTGGTTCTTCGGCGCCGGCGGCGTGATGCTGGCCGCGCGCGCGGGCAGCGAGCGCGCGCCGGTGCCGGGTCGCCTCGCGCGCCTGCTCGCGGGGCTCGCCTGCCTGCTGGTGGCGCTCACGCCGTGGTTCATCGCCTCCTCGCAGGGCCCGCTCAACGCCGCCACCGAGGCGTTCGACCGCGGTGACTGCGCCACGGCGGTCGACAGCGCGCTGACCGCCACCGAGCGTCTCTCCGTGCGGCCCGAACCGTTCGAGGTGATCGGCTGGTGCGACGTGCGGGCCGGCCAGGGGCCGCTGGCGGTGGCGGCGATGACCTCGGCGCACGACCGCGACCCGAACAACTGGGCGTACGTCTACGGGCTCGCGGTGGCCAAGGCGGTCGCGGGGCAGGACCCGCGGCCACTCGCCACGCGCGCGAGCCGGCTCAACCCGCGCGAGGTGCTGGCGAGCAACTTCGCGAAGCGCGTCAAGACAGCCAAGAAGGCCCGCTGGCCGGCAATCGCCCAGCGGGCCCTGGCGCCTTAGGTGGTTACTCCTGGCGCGAACGCCAGCGGAGCATGAGGCCGCCGCTCAGGAGCGCGATGCCGCCGAGCAGGACGGGGATCGCCGCGAAGCCGGTGAACGGCAGCTGACCGCTGCTCCCGTTCTCCTCCTGACGCTCGGGCTGCAGGCCCGTCGTCTGGCCGTTGTTGTTCTCCTCCTCGCCGAGCACCTTGCCGGGCGGGGTGCTGAACGGTGTCACGGTCGCGTACTGCGTCTGGGCGGCGCTGTGGCCCGAGAGGCCACCGATCGCCATGCCGACGCCGGCGGTGCTGAACACGAACCCGAAAACCAGCATGGCCAGGATCGCGAGACGAGACTTCATCGGCTGAGCCCTCCTTGGTTGCGCGGCCCGCCGGAGGACACGCTGCTTGATCTCGTCCAGCTCCAGCTCGGTGGCTTCCGGCCGCCGGTCTCGCAAGAGCCGAATGACGTCGTCGATGTCGGTCATCACTCCCTGATACGAACCACGCGCCCGATTCCTGACTGGAGACAGCGAGCGTAGATGCGCCACGACGAGTTCGAGCGGCTCTATGCGGCCGAGGCCCAGGGGCTGTTCGCCTTCCTGGCCTACCGCACCGGAGACCGCACGGTGGCCGAAGATCTGCTGGCCGACGCGTTCGAGCGCGCGCTGAAGGCACGGCGGGGATTCGACCGCCGGCGGGGGTCGGAGAAGACGTGGCTGTACGCGATCGCGCTCAACGTACTGCGCGACCACGCGCGGCGGGCGGCGGCCGAGGGGCGGGCGTACGAGCGCGCCACGGTGCCCGGCGACGCGCCCGACCGGCTGGCGGCGGTCGAGGCTCGCGACGAGCTGGGGCGGGCGATGTCGGCGTTGTCGGCCGAGGAGCGCGAGGCGATCGCACTGCGGTTCGGCGCCGAGCTCACGGTGCCGGAGATGGCGGAATTGCTGGGGGAGCCGCTGACGACCGTCGAGGGTCGGGTCTACCGGGCGCTCCGGAAGCTCCGCGAGGCCCTAGACTGAGTGGCGGACCGTGCTAGGCGGGGAGGTAGCGGTGCCCTGCACCCGCAATCCGCTCTAGCGGGGCTGAATCCCCTCCCGAGGGGCGCGGCCCCTGAGTCAGCGCGCCGCCTGCAGGCGTCGATGGCCGGGTCCCGCGCGATGCAGGCCCGCGAACCAGGTCAGGTCCGGAAGGAAGCAGCCTTAAGCGGTCCCCTGTGGGCGCTGCGGGATCGCCCGGCCGGAGCCAGCAGACGGTGGTCAGCCCTCAGGGACGGCTTCGACGGAGGGTGCACGGTCCACCTTTTCCGCCCTCGCCTTCTTGGTGCCGGCCAACTGCGGCATTGAGGGGGCGACGCGGTCGGCTGACTCGGCTCCGTGGCGCTTTTTCGTCGATATGCGACGAAAAGTCGCCACCAACCGGCCCCGCCGCCCTAAATGCCGATGTTCGATGGCGTTGCCGAGAACGCTGTCTCTAGACTCGGCAACCCGTGCCTTCGGCTCCCGCCTCGCTCTATCGCCGCCATCGCCCGCGGACGTTCGCCGACGTCGTCGGGCAGGACCACGTGGTCCGGACGCTGCGCAACGCGATCGAGCAGGGGAAGGTCCATCACGCGTACCTGTTCGTCGGGTCGCGCGGGACCGGCAAGACGTCGATGGCGAAGATCCTCGCCGCCTCGCTGAACTGCGTGAACGGGCCCACCGTCACGCCGTGCGGTGAGTGCGAGTCGTGCCGCTCGATCGCCAACGCCACGTCGCTCGATGTGATCGAGATGGACGCCGCGTCGAACAACTCGGTCGACGACATTCGCGACCTCCGCGAGCGCGTGAACTTCGCCCCGGTCGCCGGGCGGCACAAGGTCTACATCCTCGACGAGGCTCACATGCTGTCGACGGCGGCGTGGAACGCGTTCCTGAAGACGCTCGAGGAGCCGCCGCCGCACACCGTCTTCGTGCTCGCCACGACAGAGGCGAGCAAGGTGCTGCCGACCGTCGTGGACCGCTGTCACCGCTTCGACTTCGCGCGCCCGAGCGTGCCGCAGATCGCCGGCGTGCTGCGCAAGGTCGCGACCGCCGAGAGCATCGAGATCGGCGAGGAGGCGAGCGCGCTGATCGCCCGCTCCGCCACCGGCTCGTTCCGCGACGCCCTCGGCACGCTCGAGCAGCTCGTCGCCTACTCGGGGAAGCGCATCGAGCTCGATGACGTGCTCGCAGTGCTCGGCGCCGCCGACGCCGACCTCGTGTTCGGCGCCGTCGACGCCGTCGCCGCGGGGGACGTCAAGGCCGCGCTCGGAGCCGCCGCCGCCCTCGCCGACTCGGGCCGTGATCTCGGCCGCTTCTTTGGCGACCTCGAGGCGCATGCGCGTGCGCTGATGGTGGTCCAGGCGCTCGGTGAGCTGCCGGCCGAGCTGCGCATCACGCCCGAGCAGGACGAGCGGCTCATCGCCCAGGCGAAGGCCGTCGGGCCGGTCGACGTCATCCGCCTGCTCGACCTGATCGCCGCCGCGCTGCGCGCGATGAAGGACGGCGCCGACGCGCGGACACAGCTCGACCTTGCGCTGGTCAAGGCCGCCGAGCCGGCCCATGATCCCTCCGCCAAGGCGCTCCTCGCCCGGATCGAGCGGCTCGAGGGCCGCGCTCCCGCGCCGCCGCCGCCGCGCGACCCGGCTGAGCCGGCCACGGCCGCCGGCCGCACGCGTGTCGCGGTTGCCGCGGCCACGCCGGCGCCACCGCCGGAGGAGCCCGAGCCCACGGCGGTCGCGGTCGCCGTCGTCGAGAGCGAGGGCGAGCTGTCGCTCGAAGCGTTCACGCAGATGTGGCCGGCCGTCGTCGAATCGCTCGGCTCGGAGTCGCCGCGCCTCGCGGCGATCCTCCAGGAGGCTCGGCCCACCGCGCTCGCGGATCGCGACCTCACGATCGTGTGGCCGGAGTCGGCCGCGTTCTCCAAGCGCCAGGCCGAGGACCCGGAGAAGCGAGAGCTGATCGCGCAGACGATCCGCTCGGTTACAGGCGCCTCGCTCCGGCTCGCCTACGAGCTCGGAGCGGAGCTGCAACCGGCGGAGGCCCTGAGCGAGGATGAGCTCGTGGCGCGCTTCAAGCACGAGTTCGGCGCGGTCGAGGAGTCGCCGCCGAAGGAGGAGGAGTCCTGATGCCGCAACCGCCCAACCTCCAGAACATGCTGCGCCAGGCGCAGGAGATGATGGCCGCCCAGCAGCAGGCGCAGGAGGCGCTCAAGTCCGAGCGCGTCGAGGCCAGCGCCGGCGGCGGCATGGTCAAGGTCACGATGACCGGGGACCTGCACCTGGAGTCGATCGCCATCGATCCCGACGCCGTCGACCCCGAGGACGTCGAGATGCTGCAGGACATGGTCGTCGCCGCCGTCAACGAGGCGCTGCGCTCGGCCCAGGAGCTGCAGGAGTCCAAGCTCGGCGGCCTCGGCGAGGGCTTTGACCCGATGAGCGCGCTCGACGCCCTCGGCATGGGCGGTCTCGGCGGCCTCGGCGGCGGAGGCGGTGGCCTGCCGGGCGGCGGCCAGCCCAATCGTGCCGCCCGCCGCAAGAAGAGATAGTTGCTCGCCCCGCCGCTCCAGCGTCTCGTCACCGAGCTGGCCAAGCTCCCGGGCATCGGCCAGCGCACCGCGCAGCGGCTCGCCTTCCACATCCTGCGCGCGAGTCCGGAAGACGCCGCCGCGCTCGCCGAGGCGATCCGCGACGTCAAGGAGAAGATCACGCCGTGCGAGGTGTGCTTCAACCTCGCCGAGGGACCGCGCTGCACCGTCTGCCTGGACGAGCGCCGCGACGCCGATCTGATCTGCGTCGTCGAGGAGCCCGGCGACGTGATCCCGATCGAGCGCACGCACGAGTACCGCGGCCGCTACCACGTGCTCGGCGGCGCGCTGTCGCCGATCGACGGGGTCGAGCCCGAGGACCTCAAGCTCGCCCAGCTCTACGAGCGGGTGACGAACGGCGTTCGTGAAGTCATCCTCGCCACCAACCCGACCACCACGGGCGAGGCGACCGCCCTCCATATCGCCGCGGCGCTGCACCAGCGCGCGCCCGAGGTGACCGTGACCCGCCTCGCCTCCGGGCTCCCCGTCGGCGGCGACCTCGAGTACGCCGACGAAGTGACGCTCGGCCGCGCCTTCGCGGGTCGCCGAGCGGTGTAGCGGCGCGCGGCTCGTCTACGAGCGCCTCGCGGATCGCGTCGGCACCGACTGGGTCGCGATCTCGGACCGGCAGATCGCCGACCTTTAGTGCCGTGCGTCGCGCTCGGTCCGCGAGCGGACCGAGCGTCCCGGCAGAGCGTTGACGCGCCTCGGGCGAGGTGGGAGTGTCGTTCCAGCCCCCGGCTAAGCGGTGCCGAACCGCGTCAGCTGGCGTTGGCGCACGATTCTGTGGTGTGCCCCGTTTGCTGTGCCTCGGCGTCGCTCGGGCGAGTGCTCAAGACCCCTGGCGTGCTCATGAAAGGGGCGCTCGATGGTGACGCAGGAGATTTCTCGCCGCATGCTGTTGAAGGGTGGCGGCGCAGCCGTTGCGGGGCTGACGGCGCTGCAGGTCGCCGGGCCGGCACGTGCCTTCCCGGGGCACGGGGCCGATCAGGTACTTCCGTGGCTGGATCAGCCGGCGCCGAACCCGGTGCCGGAGATCGCGCAGAACCTGCTGGTCTGGGAGGAGCTCGACTCGTGGATCACGCCGGCTGACGACTTCTTCGTCATCAGCCATTACGGCAATCCGGCGCTCGACGGCGCGAGCCACCGCTTGGCCATCGGCGGGCTGGTCGCGCGGCCGCGGACGCTGACGTTGGCCGACCTCAAGGCGCGTCCGCGGCGCGAGGTGACGTTCACGATGGAGTGTTCGGGCAACACGGGCCTGCCGTTCCTGATCGGCGCGGTCGGCAACGCCCGCTGGGCGGGGACGCCGCTGGCCCCGCTGCTCGCCCGTTCGGGCATCCTTGACACGGGCAGCGAGGTGGTGTTCTGGGGGTTTGACTCCGGACAAGGTGACCATCCGTGACAACGGCGGGGTGCTCGGCCCGGGCAAGACCGGCAGCGTCGCCCCTGACGGCAGCGGTGGGCTTGACCTGACGATCACCGAGCACTTTGCGCGCGCGATGTCGGTGGAGGAGGCGCTGAGCGCCGACAACCTTCTCTGCTACGAGATGAACGGCGTGCCGCTGCCCCGTGAGCACGGCTTCCCGCTGCGGCTGATCGCCCCCGGGTTCTACGGCGTGGCGAACGTGAAGTGGCTGACCCGCATCGAGGTCATCGACCAGCGCTACGCGGGCCGCTTCATGGCGCGTGACTACGTGACCATCCGCGAGGAGCAGCGCGGCGGCGAGACCGTCTGGACGTTCACGAACGTCAAGCACGACCGGCTGAAGTCGGCGCCGGCCAAGGTCACGCGCCACCGCAACCGCTACGCGATCATGGGCGCCGCGTGGGGCGCGCCGATCGCCGAGGTCGAGGTGCGGATCGACAAGGGCCCGTGGATGACCGCCTCACTCGACGACGAGCACCACCGGTCACGTGAGGGCGGCAAGTTCGCTTGGAGGTTCTGGAGGCTGAACTGGGACAAGCCTGTACCCGGCGAGCACACCATCACCTCGCGCGCCTACGACACCCACGGCAACGTCCAGCCCGCGCCGGACGATCCGTACCTCGCGAGCAAGGTCACCTACTGGGAGAGCAACGGCCAGATCACTCGCCGCGTCCGCATTCCGGCTTAGCCGTTGAGTCCGGATCCCGAGGCCGCGCGGCCGCGGCTGGGATTCGAACCCCGCGCGCCGCGCCCTAGACTTGCCGGTTCGTGTCCGGCACCGTGGTCATGAAGTTCGGCGGGACGTCCGTCGCCGACGCCGAGCGCATCAAGCGCGCCGCACGGCGGATCGTGGCGGCCCGCGAGCAGGGTCACCGCGTCGTCGCGGTGCTGTCGGCGCGCGGCAAGACCACCGACGAGCTGATCTCGATGGCCGAGGAGGTTTCCACCACCCCGGACCCGCGCGAACTGGACATGCTGCTCTCCACCGGCGAGCGGATCTCCTGCGCGCTGTGCGCGATGGCGATCAACGACCTCGGCCACAAGGCGATCTCGCTGACCGGCTCGCAGGCCGGCATCGTCACCGACACCAGCCACACCAAGGCGCGCATCCTCGACGTCCGCGCCGACCGCATCCGCGCCGCGCTCGACGACGAGCTCGTCGTGCTCGTCGCGGGCTTCCAGGGGGTGTCGACCGCCAAGGACGTCACCACGCTCGGCCGCGGCGGCTCGGACACGACGGCTGTGGCGCTCGCCGCGGCGGTCGAGGCCGAGGTGTGCGAGATCTACACGGACGTCGCCGGCGTGTTCAGCGCCGACCCGCGGATCGTGCCCGACGCCCGCAAGCTGCCGGTCGTCTCGTTCGAGGAGATGCTCGAGATGTCGGCGTCCGGCGCCGGCGTTCTCCAGCTGCGCTCGGTGGAATACGCACGCAACCACGACATCAGGATCCATTGCCGCTCGTCGTTCACCGAGGAGCCCGGTACGTTCGTTGTCGGAGAAGAGGAGACGATGGAACGCCCGCTGATCACCGCCGTCACCCACTCGCGCGACGAGGCGCGGGTCACGTTGCTCGGCGTCCCCGACCACCCGGGCGTCGCCGGCCGCATCTTCACCGCGCTCGCCGACGCGAACGTCAACGTCGACATGATCATCCAGAACGAGCCGGTCTCCGAGGGCGCGTCGGCCGACATGTCGTTCACCGTCCCGCGCAGCGACCTGCGCACCGCTCGGACCACGCTCGACACGATCGTCGGCGAGCAGGGGATCCGCGCCGTCGCCGAGGACCCCGAGATGGGGAAGGTGTCGGTGGTCGGCGCGGGAATGAAGACGCATCCCGGCGTCGCCGCCAAGGTGTTCTCCACGCTCGGCGACGAGGAGATCAACATCGAGATGATCTCGACCTCCCCGATCAAGATCTCGTGCGTGGTGGCCGGCGAGCACGTCGACCGCGCGGTTCGCGCCCTGCACACCGCCTTCGACCTCGGCGCCGACCAGGTCGAGGCCGAGCATCCGTTCGGCGCGCGCGCATGAGCTACCGCGTTGCCGTCGTGGGCGCCACCGGCGCCGTTGGGACCGTGATGCTCGCCAAGCTGCGCGAGCGCAACTTCCCCGCCTCCGAGATCGTGCCGTTCGCGTCGGAGCGCTCCGCGGGCCGCGAGCTCGACGGCATGATCGTCCAGCCGCTCACGGACGAGACGATCCAGGGCTTCGACCTCGCGATCTTCTCCGCCGGCGCATCGACCTCCGGCGAGTGGGCGCCGCGCTTCGTCGACGCCGGCGCCGTGGTCGTCGACAACTCGTCCAAGTGGCGGCGCGATCCGGAGATCCCGCTCGTGGTCGCCGAGGTCAACCCCGAGGCGCTCGACGAGCACCACGGCCTGATCGCCAACCCGAACTGCTCGACGATGCAGCTGATGCTCGCGCTCAAGCCGATCCACGACGCCGCCGGGATCGAGCGCCTGATCGTCTCCACCTACCAGTCGGTGTCCGGCACCGGCGTGAAGGCGGTCGAGGAGCTCGAGGCGCAGGCGCGCGCGGACCTGAACGGCGAGCCGCTGCCCAAGCCGCAGGTCTATCCGCACCCGATCGCGTTCAACGTGCTCGGCGGCGCCGGCAACTTCGTCGACGACCACACCGACGAAGAGCGCAAGATGATGTTCGAGACGCGCAAGATCCTCGGCGACGAGGACATCGCGATCAACGTCACCTGCGTCCGCGTCCCGGTCCGCTACTGCCACTCGGAGTCCGTGACGGTGCAGACGCGCGAGCCGCTCAGCCTCGAGCGCGCCCGTGAGCTGCTCGGCGCGATGCCCGGCCTCACGATGGTCGAGCCCTATCCGACGGCGCTCGACTCGGCCGGCCGCGACGACGTCTTCGTCGGCCGCCTGCGGCGCGACCCTTCGCACGAGCGCGGGCTGTGCATGTGGATCGTCTCCGACAACCTCCTCAAGGGCGCCGCCACCAATGCGATCCAGATCGCCGAGGTGCTCCACGAGCGCAATCTGGTCCGCGTTCCGACACGGGCCTAAGAGAAGGTTTTCGCGCGCCTGAAGCGGGGCATCAACAGCGTCGCGAAAAGAACTTTCCTGGGGCGGACTGGGGTACGCCGAGAAAACGAGGAAGAGGACCCGGCATCGGGTCCTCTTTTCTCGTTAACTGCCGGGAATGAGAAGAGCTCTGGTTCTAGCGTTCGCCGTCTTGCTGGCGGGCGCGAGCAGTGCCGCCGCCAAGCAGCCACCACTGTGGCGCGTCTACAACGACTCCCTCAGGGGAGCCAAGTACATCGACCTGACGCACACGATCACGCCGCAGATCCCGGTGTGGACGGGCTTCGGGCCTGCCAAGTTCGAGCCGTCGGTGAGCCGGATCGACGGCCACACGTTCACCTACGCCCAGGACGGCTTCGAGGCCACCCGCTACACGCTGCAGACCGACCAGCTCGGCACGCAGCTCGACCCGCCCGCCCACTGGGCGCCGGAGTACGCGGGGATCGACGAGCTGCCGCCGACGTTCGCCGTCCGCCCGCTCGTCGTGATCTCGATCGTGCCCCAGGTCAAGAAGGACTTCAACTACCAGATGACCGTGGCGGACATCCACAAGTGGGAGAAGCGCTACGGCCGCATCCCGGCCGGCAGCGTGGTGATGATCCGCTCCGACTGGTCAAAGCGCTGGCCGGACCCCGCGCTCGCGACGCTGACCGAGTTCCCGGGCGTCAAGCTGGCGGCGCTGAAGTTCCTGCACCACAAGCGCCACATCCTCTTCCACGGCCACGAGCCACTCGACACCGACTCGACGCCGACGCTCGAGGGCGAGGCCTGGCTGATGCACCACGGGTACGCGCAGGCCGAGGGCGTCGACAACCTCAGCCGGGTCAAGCCGAAGGGCTGCCTGATCGAGATCGGCTACCCGAAGTTCGGCGGCGGCCTGGGCGGCTACGCCCGCTTCATCGCGATCTGCCCGCCGAGCTGGAAGCACGGCGTGCGCGTCGGCCAGCTGCCGGAGGCGCCGCTGCGCAAGTACAGCAGCGACCTGCAGTGGGACACGAGCCTGGGGATGCGGACGCGCCCGTAGCTCGCTAGACGGACGCCACGACTGACGTAGACCAGTCGATCACGGAGCTGGGCTTCACGACGTGCTTGCCGAAGCCCAGCTCCTTCGGCTCCAGGCCGAAGGCGAGGCCGACGAGCTGCGGCAGGTGCAGCACCGGCATCCCGAGCTGCCGCCCGACGACGCGCTCGGCGCCTGGCTGCTGCAGGTCGAGGTTGAGGTGGCACAGCGGGCACGGCGTGACGAGGCAGTCCGCCTCGGCGTCGATCGCGTCGCCGATGTGGCGGCCTGCCTGCTTGAGCGAAGCCTCCTTGTTCATCGTGATGATCGGGAAGCCGCAGCACTTGTACTGGCCGGCGTAGTCGACGACCGTGCCGCCGAGGGCCTCGATCAGCAGGTGCAGGTAGGTGTCGCGCGGGTTGTCGCGGCTGATCCCCAGCCGGTCGGTAGGCCGCACGATGTAGCAGCCGTAGAAGGGGCCCACGCGCAGGTCGGTGAGCGGCCGCTTGACCTTGGCCTTGATCGTGTCGAGCCCGATCTCCTCGACCATCAGCCACAGGAAGTGCTTGTTGACGATGCCCTTGCGGTACTCGAGGCTCTCGCTGGCCAGCGTCTCGTTGATGTGGCCGCGGTACTCGGTGTTCGCGTCGAGCCGCTCCTGGCACTCGCTCTGCGCGCCCTGGCAGGTCGAGCAGATGTTCATCATCAGGTCAGCGCCGTCGACCTGCTGGGCGAGCGCGAACGTGCGCGCGTTGAGGGTGTCGGCAAGCTCCTGGTTGTGCTCGGCGATGACGCCGGCGCCGCAGCAGGAGGCGCGGTCGAGCTCGACCAGCTCGATGTCGAGCAGCGGGGCGACCTGCGCCATCGAGCCGTGCAGCTCAGGGGTGAAGCCCCGGCTCACGCAGCCGGGCCAGTAGGCGACCTTCACTCCGGGCTCCTCTCCTCGTCGGCGTCGTCTTCGTAGCCGACGACGTAGAGGTTGAGCTCGAAGCGCTCGCCCTTGCCGTCGACCTGCTCGAAGATCCGCTTGACGTCGTTGGGCGCCTTGTGCGGGTGCGTGAGCGCCTTCGCCGGGGTCACCTTGCCGCGCTGGAGCGCCTTGAGGATCACCGGCAGCGAGTCGAGCAGCTCGGGCACGGCGCGTGGATGGAACTTGCCCCCGTAGGAGTCGGGCAGCAGGTCCGCCTCGTGCAGCAGGCCGTTGCGCTTGATGTTGTTCACGAACGCCATCTCGTGGCGGTGGCCGTTGTTGCGGTCGTCGATGCCGTGGTCGTCGCCGGCGATCCGCCGCAGCCGCATGATCTGGCTCATCGGGGCGACGCCCTTCGGGCACGCCTCGATGCAGTTGAAGCAGTGCGTGCAGTCGTAGATGCCGTGCGGGTCCTCCGAGAGGTCCTTGAGGCGGTCGTACTGCTGCCCGTCACGCGGGTCGCCGACGAAGCGGTAGGCCTTGGCGAGCGCGGCCGGGCCGATGAACAGCGGGTCGACCTCCATCGAGAGGCAGTCCGACACGCAGGCGCCGCACTGGATGCACGCCATCGACTGCGTGATGTCGATCATCGAATCCGGCGGGACGACGTACTCGCGGTCCGGCGGGGCGCCGTCGGGCAGCAGCCACGGCGTGACGCGCTGGATCTTCGACCAGTGGACCGCGTCCATGTCGACGATCAGGTCCTTGAGCACCGGCATGTTGCCCATCGGCTCGACGACGATCGCCCCGTCGGGCGCCGTCTCGGCCGCCTTGTCGAGGTGCGTGTGGCAGGCGAGCGTGGGCTTGCCGTTGATGCGCACGCCGCAGGAGCCGCAGATGGCGGCCCGGCACGAGCAGCGGATGCCGATCGAGCCGTCCTGCGTGTCGCGCGCGTTCAGGATCCCGTCGAGCACCGAGCGGTGCCCGTCCAGGTCGATCGTGAAGTCGTCCCAGTGGGCCGCCTCGCCGGACTCCGGTGAGTACCGGCGGATTCTCAGGGTGTATTCAGCCATGTGTCAGTACGTCCGCTCCTGCGGCTCCCACTTGGTGAGGGTCACGGGTGCGTATTCCACCTTCGGCGGGCCGCCTCCGTTGACGGACAGGGTGATGTGCTTGAGCCAGTCGTCGTCATTGCGCTTGGGGAAGTCGAGCCGGAACTGGGCGCCGCGTGACTCCTTGCGCTCCAGCGCGGCCACGACGATGCATTCCGCCACGTCGAGCATGTACCCGAGCTCGATGGCCCCGAGCACATCGTGGTTGAAGACCGTGCCGTGGTCGTCGATGCACGCGCCCGCGGCCTCGTCCTTGAGCCGCTGGATGACCTCGTGGGCCTCCGTCAGGCCCGCCTCGTCGCGGAAGACGGCGCACTTCTCGTTCATCATCGTGCCGAGCTCGTCCTTGATCGCCGAGATCCGGCGACCGCCGGAGTCGGTCCTGCGGAGGATGCCGTCGATCATGCGCTGCTCGTCGGCCAGCGCGGCGTAGGAGGGGGAGGGCATGGCCATGCCGAGCGCCCGCCGGGCCGCGTGCTCGCCGGAGCGGCGGCCGAAGATCAGCGTGTCGAGCAGCGAGTTCGCCCCGAGGCGGTTGCCGCCGTGGACCGACACGCAGGCGACCTCGCCGGCCGCGTAGAGGCCCGGGATCCCCGTGAGGCCCCAGATGTCGGTCTTGACGCCGCCCATGATGTAGTGGCAGCCGGGGCGGATGTGGATCGGCTCGCGGGTGATGTCGACGCCCGCGAAGTCACGCCCGATGTTGACGATCTCGCGCAGGGCCTCGAGCGTGCGCTTGCGCGGCACCTTGGTGATGTCGAGCGCCACCGTGCCGTCCGGGAAGCCGCGCCCCTCGTTGATCTCGGTCTGCTCCGAGCGCGAGACGACGTCGCGCGAGGCGAGCTCGAGCTTGTTGGGCGCGTACTTCTCCATGAAGCGCTCGCCCTCGGCGTTGTAGAGGTGCGCGCCCTCGCCGCGGGCGCCCTCGGTGATGAGGATCCCGTTCCCGGCCAGCGTGGTCGGGTGGTACTGGATCATCTCCATGTCCATCAGCGGGGCGCCTATGCGGAAGCTCTGGGCGATGCCGTCGCCAGTGCAGATGAGCGCGTTGGTGGTCGGCTTGAAGCACTGGCCGGCGCCGCCGGACGCCTGGATCGTCGCCTTGGCGGCGAACAGCTCCATCGAGCCGTCACGGATGTTGCGGGCCACCGCGCCGCAGCACTCTCCCTGGTCGTCTTGTACGAGCGCGGTGACGAACCACTCCTCGTAGCGGTCGATCTGCTCGTGGTACTTCATGAGCTGCTCGTAGAGCACGTGCAGCAGCGCCTGGCCGGTGATGTCGGCCACGTAGTAGGTGCGTGCCGCCGACGCGCCGCCGAACGCCCGCGTCCCGAGGTGCCCGCTGTCGCTGCGGTGGAAGGTGACGCCCTGGTGCTCGAGCCACAGCACCTCGCCGGGCGCCTCCCGGCACATGACCTCGATCGCGTCCTGGTCGCCGAGGTAGTCCGAGCCCTTGACGGTGTCGAACGCGTGCGACTCCCACGAGTCATCCGGTTTCAGCGCGGCGTTGATCCCGCCGGCGGCCGCGTTCGAGTGCGAGCGCACTGGGTGGACCTTGGACATGATGGCCACCGTCGCGCCCTCCTTGGCCGCGGCCAGCGCCGCGCGCTGGCCGGCAAGGCCGGCGCCGATGATCAGGACGTCATGGGCGGGCATGGCGCCGAAGATTAGTTGCCTGCGCTCCGTCCGGTCGCGCCCCCGTACCAGACGACCCGCGGTCACTTTCCTGACCTGTAAACGGTTCGTTGTAGCGTTCGACCATGCCCGTGCGCGTCATGATCGTCGACGACCACGCGGACGTGCGGTTCCTGCTCCGCGCGATCATCGAGGACGCTGAAGAGGACGTCGCCGTCGTCGGCGACGCCGATGGCGTGCGGGCCGCGCTGGAGTCGATCGACCAGCTCGACCCGGACGTCGTGGTGCTCGACGCGGTGATGCCGATCGTCAGCGGCCTCGAGGCGGCGCCGATGATCCGGGCGCGCCGGCCGGGCCAGCGGATCGTGCTCTGCAGCGCGCTCGTCGACGACGAGGTGCGCGAGAAGGCGGAGGCCGCGGGGATCGCCGCCTGCGTCTCCAAGGACGACATGGAGGACATCCCGCGCATCGCGGTCGCGCTCGCGAGAGAGTAGGCGCGTGGACTTCCGGATCCTCGGGCCGCTCGCAGTCGACGACCTCGCACTGGGCGGCGCGCGTCAGCGCGCAGTGCTGGCTGTGCTGCTGGTGCACGCGAACGATGCGGTGAGCGCCGACCGGCTCGTGGGCGCGCTGTGGGGCGAGGACGCCCCGCCTACCGCCGTCAAGTCACTGCAGGTGGCGGTGTCGCGACTGCGCCGTGAGCTGGGTGCCGGCGACGTGGTGGAGACCACCGCGTCCGGCTACCGGGTGCGCGTCGGGCCGGGCGAGCTCGATCTCGACCGTTTCGAGGGTGCGGCGGCGGCGGGCCGCGAGTCGCTCGCTGCTGCGGTCCCGGCACGCGCCGCCGAGCAGCTGCGCGAGGCGCTCGACGAGTGGCGCGGCCCGGCGCTGGCCGACCTGGCCGCGTTGCCGTTCGCCGCGGCGGAGATCGCCCGCTTGGAGGAGCAGCGGCTCGAAGTGCTCGAGGCGCGTGTAGAGGCCGACCTCGCCGTCGGCCGCCACGCGGAGCTGGTCGGCGAGCTACGCGCGCTGGTGGCCGAGCACCCGTGGCGCGAGCGCCTGCACGCGCACCTGATGCTCGCGCTGTACCGGACCGGGCGGCAGGCCGACGCGCTCGACGCGTACGCCGCCGCCCGCGCCGCGCTGGTCGAGCAGCTCGGGATCGAGCCCGGGCCGGAGCTCCGCAGCCGTCAGGCCGCGATCCTGGCGCACGACCCCGCGCTCGCCCCACCGGGCACCGCGCGCGCGACGGCGCTCCCGAGGCCGCCCGACTTGTTCGGGCGCGAGGCCGACCTCGCACGTGTCTGTGATCAGGTGCGGAGCGCGCGGCTGGTGACGCTCGTCGGGCCGGGCGGCGTCGGCAAGACGAGCCTCGCGCTCGCGGCCGCTCACCAGTTGCAGGGCGAGTTCGCCGACGGAGCAACGTTCGCTGCGCTGGCCGCGATCGCCGACTCGGGCGAGCTCGAGGGCGCGATCGCGCGCGCGCTTGCCGTGCCCCAGGAGGCGGCGCTCCGAACCTTCCTCGCCGATCGTGAGCTGCTGCTGGTGCTCGA
Organism: uncultured Solirubrobacteraceae bacterium; assembly: GCA_963803335.1. Classification (GTDB taxonomy): domain Bacteria; phylum Actinomycetota; class Thermoleophilia; order Solirubrobacterales; family Solirubrobacteraceae; genus DASSUW01. The sequence continues at coordinate 219,867 of CAWDME010000007.1, forward strand.
CAACTTCGAGCAGCTGGTCGTGGGCGCGCCGCTGGTGGCCGAGCTGCTGGCGGACGCTCCGCGGCTGACCGCGCTGGTGACGAGCCGCGAGGCGACCCGGCTCGGCGCCGAGCGCGTGTATCCCGTGGCGCCGCTCGCCGGCGATGACGCGGTGGAGCTGTTCGCGGATCGGGTGCGCGCCCACAAGCCGGACTTCGGGCTCGACGATGCGGCAGCCGACGTCCGCGCGATCTGCGAGCGGCTCGACGGGCTGCCGCTGGCGGTCGAGCTCGCGGCGGCCCGGGTCGGGCTCCTGTCGCCGGCCGAGCTCGCCGCGCGGCTCGACCACGCGCTGCCGCTGCTGGCCGGCGGCCCGCGCGACGCCCCGGAGCGCCAGCAGACCTTGCGTGCGACGATCGACTGGAGCTACGGGCTCCTGACCGAGGCGGAGCGAGAGGCGTTCGCGCGCTTCGCCGTGTTCGCCGGCGGGGCGACCGTGCAGGCGGCCGAGGAGGTGACCGGCGGGTCGCTCGACACTCTCCAATCCCTAGTCGCGAAGCAGCTCCTGCGGCGCAGCGAGGACCGGCTGGTCATGCTCGCGCTCGTTCGCGAGTACGCGCTCGAGCGGCTCGCGGACGATGACCCGGTCCACGACCGTCTGGCCGCGTGGTGCATCGCGGTTGCCGAGTCAGAGGCTCCGCGGATGCCGAACTTCCCCGAAGTCCGCAAGCGCCTGGACAGCGACTTGCCGAACGCCGTCGCCGCGCTGCGGACGGCGCTCGCCCGCGGCACCAACGACACGGCTGCGGACCTCGCGATCGCCTGGGGCACGTACTGGAGAGAGACCGGCCGGCGCAGCGACGAGATCCATTGGGTCGATACGGCGCTGGAGCGGACGACAGACGCACGCCGCCTGGCGCGTCTTCGCCTCACCCGCGCGGCGCTCATCACTGTGCGGGCGGGTCCACAGTTCCGAGCCGACCTGGAGGAGGCGCTGGAGTACTTCCGCTCCGCCGGCGACGCGGCGGGGATCGCTGCGTGCCTCGGGCACCTCGCCTTCGGAAACGTCTGGCTCGAGGAGTACGAGACGGCGTCCCGCCTCGCCGACGAGGCGGTGCGGTTCGCCGAGCAGACCGGCGACGACGATGTGCTGTCGCGCGCGCTGCTGGTCCAGGCGATCGTGGGGCAGGGGTACGACGACATGGCGTCCCGCGCCCGCCGCGCGCTCGTGCTGCTGCGCGCACTCGGCGACGTCAACGAGATCGCCCGCCTGTGCTCGACCACCGGCTTCGTCGCGATCAGCGAGCGGCGCGAGAGCGAAGCGCTCGCGTGGCTGGAGGAGGGAGTGCAGGCCGCGCGCACCACCAGCAGCGAGGAGCTCCCGTTCGTCCTGGGGAACGCGGGTCTTGCGAAGGCTCTGCTCGGCGACCTGGACGACGCGGAGGCGGCCCTCGTCGAGTCGATCGCGCTGCACGTCTGGTCCGCGGATGCGCCGCTGATCGACGAGCCGCTGCTCGCGCTCGCCGCCGTCCACGCGCAGCGTGGGGACCTGGAGCGGGCCGCGCTCCTCGCGGCCGTGGCCGAGTCCCATCAGTCGGAGGGCCGGCACGAGGACGAACTCCGGGTGTGGCGCCGTCTGAACGACGAGTTCCTCGCGCCGGTCCAGGAGCAGCTCGGCCCGGACGCGTGGGAGCGGGCGAGGCAGCGCGGGGCGGTCGTCAGCCTGCGCGGCGTCCTCGACGTCATCCAGCGACGAGAGTCCGTCGCGGCCAGCTAGGCGTATCGCTCGCGCAGCCGGCGCTTGTCGTACTTGCCGACGGCGGTGCGGGGGATCGCGTCGACGAACTCGAAGCGCTCCGGGATCCACCACTTGGCGACGCGCTCGCGCAGGAACGCCTTGAGATCGTCGGGCGTGACGTCTGTGTGCGCCGCCACCAGCGCCAGCGGCCGCTCGCCCCAGCGCTCGTCGGGGATCGCGATCACGACCGCTTCGCGCACGGCGGGGTGGGCGGCGATCGCGCTCTCGAGCTGGGCGGAGCTGATCCACTCGCCGCCGGACTTCACGAGGTCCTTGGCGCGGTCGACCAGCTGCACCGTGCCGTCGGGATCGATCCGGGCGAGATCGCCGGTCGGGAGCCAGCCGTCCGGGAACGGCTCGCCCTTGTAATACGCAGCGGCGACGTGCGGCCCGCGGGCCGGAGCTCGCCGGTCGCCTCGCCGTCCCAGGGCAGCTCGTCGCCGTAGTGATCGACGAGGCGCAGCTCCACGAGCGGCATCGCGGCGCCGACGCCCTCCGTGCGCGCCATCGTGCCGCTCGGCGACATCTCGGTCATGCCCCAGCCCTGCGCGACGGCGATGCCGTGCTCGGCGTAGCGGCGGATCAGCTCGGGCGGGACCGGCGCGCCGCCGATCAGCAGCTCGCGCAGCGACGGCAGTTCGTGCTCGGCGAACTGGGGGAGGAAGTCGTTCCAGACGGTCGGCACCGCGGCAGCCTTGGTCACGCCGTGAGTGGCGATCAGGCGCGCGAGGTCGGCCGGCGCGTTGCTGTGCCCGGGGAGGACGAGGTCGCCGCCGGCAAGCGCGACCGCGTAGGGAAGGCCCCAGCCGAGCACGTGGAAGAGGCCGGTGACCGGCATCACCACGTCGGCGCGGCCGATCGCGTGCGAGTCCACCATCAGCAGCCCGAGCGCGTGCAGGACGGTGGAGCGGTGCGAGAACAGCACGCCCTTCGGCTGGCCGGTCGTGCCGCTCGTGTAGCAGAGGGCGAGCGCGTCGTCCTCCTGCGCGGTGACCGGCGCGTCGTCCGGCTCGGCCGCGGCGAGCAGCTGCTCGTACTCGTCGTCGAGGGCGATCGTGCGGTCGACCAGCCCGTTCGCCTCCTCGACGAGATCCGGGTCGACGAACAGGATCGTGTCCTCGGCCTCGCCGACGATGTACTCGAGCTGGTCGCGGAACAGGCGGATGTTGAGCGGGTGCACGACGGCACCGGCCGCGGGCACGCCGAGGATCAGCTCGACGTGCCGGTGCGTGTTGCGGGCGAACGTCGCTACGCGGTCGCCGGGCTGCACGCCGAGTGTCTTCAGCGCGGCCCGGAGCCGGTACGCCCGTTCGGCGACCTCGGCCCAGGCCAGGATTTTCGGCCCCTCCGGCGTGGCCGTGACCACGCTGCGCGCGCGGCAGGCCCGCCGCAGCACCATCTCGACCGTCAGCGGGACGTCCTGCATCAGCCCACGCATCTCGGGGCGGAGGCTAGCTTCCGGCGAAGTTCGTAGCCTGCACGGCCATGATCGACGTCGACAAGGTCCGCGCGATCGACATCCACACGCACGCCGAGGTCGCAGCCGACGGGCACGACCCGATGCCGCCGGAGCTGCGCGAGGCGTCGGCGCGCTACTTCCGCTCCGGCGCGGGCCTGCCCACGGCGAACGACGTCGCCGCCTACTACCGCGAGCGGGAGATGGCCGCGGTGGTCTTCACCGTCGACTACGAGTCGGCCTCCGGTCGCCCGCCGGTGTCGAACGAGGAGGTCGCCGCGGCGGCGGCCGCCAACCCCGACGTGCTGATCCCATTCGCGAGCATCGACCCCGCGCGCGGGCGTGCGGGCGCGCGCGAGGTCACGCGGCTCGTGGCCGAGCACGGCGTGCGCGGCTTCAAGTTCCACCCCAACCTGCAGGCGTTCTTCCCCAACGACCGGCATGCGTACCCGATCTACGAGGCGATCACCGAGGCCGGGGTGCCGGCGCTCTTCCACACCGGCCACAGCGGGATCGGCGCGGGCCTGCCTGGCGGCGGCGGCATCCGGCTCAAGTACTCCAACCCGATGTACGTCGACGACGTGGCGGTCGACTTCCCGGAGCTGCAGATCGTGCTCGCGCACCCGTCGTTCCCGTGGCAGGACGAGGCGCTGTCGATTGCGATGCACAAGCCGCAGGTGTACATCGACCTGTCCGGCTGGTCGCCGAAGTACTTCCCGCCGCAGCTCGTGCAGTACGCGCGCACGCTGCTCAAGCGGCAGGTGCTGTTCGGATCCGACTACCCGATGATCACGCCCGACCGCTGGCTGCAGGACTTCGAGCAGCTCGGCTTCGACGCCGAGACGACGCAACTCGTCCTCAAGGACAACGCCGCGCGGCTGCTCTCCCTCAGGCCGGGTTGAGGTGCGAGCGCAGCGCGCGCGTGACCTGCTCGACGGTCACGACGCCGCGCAGGCGGCCCTGGGCGTCGACCGCCATCAGCGCGCCGAGCCGGCGCAGCGGCTCGGACGCGAGCAGCGTCTCGATCGGCTCGTCGAAGCGGACGCGGTCGTCATCCCGGGAGACCACGTCGCGGACCGGCATCTGGCCGCCCTCGCTGAGCGCCGCGTGCTCGAGTGCGGCGCGATGCGCGAGCCCCACGTAGCGGCCGTCGGCCTCGACGACTGCGAACCACGGCCAGCCGTGGTAGCGCAGGAAGAAGTCGTCCCACGCCTGCAAGGCGGGCAGGTCGGCCGGGATCGCGACCGGCTCGGCGTCCATCACGTCGGCCACGGTGATGCCCTTCAGCCGCTCGGTGAAGGCCGACTGCGCGATCGCCGCGCGGGCCGACGAGCCGAGCAGGTAGCCGAGCACGATCGCCCATAGGCCGCCGGTGGTGTCGTTGCGCGTGAGGCGCCAGACGCCGTAGAGGATCAGCAGCGCGGCGAAGCCCTGGCCGAGGTACGCCGAGACGCGGGTGGCGCGATTGCGGTCGCCGGTGACCTTCCAGACCGCGGCGCGGGCGATGCGGCCGCCGTCGAGCGGGAAGGCCGGCACGAGGTTGAAGACAAGCAGCAGCACGTTCATCGAGACAAGGAAGCTCAGCCACAGGTCGAACGCGCTCGGCGTGTTGACGGTGTCGAGCGTCGCCGAGTCCAGGAATCCCTGCCAGCCGAGCAGTGCCGTGCTGGCGAGCGCCGCCACGACGATGATCAGGAGCGTCACCACCGGGCCCGCGACCGCGACGCGGAACTCCTGCCCCGGCGAGCGCGTGTCGCTGCTCATCTTCATCACGCCGCCGAAGAAGAAGAGGTCGATGCCGCTGACCCCGATGCCCTCACGGCGCGCGGTCAGCGCGTGCCCGAGCTCGTGCAGCAGGATCGAGCCGAAGAAGCCGAACGCGGCCGCCACGGCCGTCCAGAACGCCAGCGTCGAGTCGTCCAGGATGTCCGAGAACGACCCGTTGAGGACGTAGATGAACAGGAAGAGGACGAAGAACCACGTGACGTTGACGCCGATGCGGATGCCGAAGATCGTCGCCAGCCGGATGGAAGAGCCACCGAGCACTGGACGCCAATGGTGGCATAGCCTTCGTGGCCGGCCCACCGGCAGCCGCCAAACGGCGGTTCGCCGCCGCGTCGCGGCGGGCAGGTAGTGGATGTGACTTCCAAGGAGATGAACAGTTAAATGTCTTCACCGATAAATGTCACAGTGACGGGTGCGGCCGGGCAGATCGGCTACGCGTTGCTGTTCCGGATCGCCTCCGGTCAGATGCTCGGTCCTGACACTCCTGTGCGACTCAAGCTGCTCGAGATCCCCGATGCGGTGAAGGCCGCCGAGGGCACCGGGCTGGAGTTGTTCGACTGCGCGTTCCCGCTCCTCGACGGCATCGACGTCTATGACGACGCCAAACAGGCCTTCGACGGCTGCAACGTCGCGCTGCTCGTCGGCGCCCGGCCGCGCACAAAGGGCATGGAGCGGGCCGACCTGCTCGAGGCCAACGGCGGCATCTTCAAGCCGCAGGGCGAGGCGATCGCAGCCGGCGCGGCCGATGACGTCAAGGTGCTCGTGGTCGGCAACCCCGCCAACACCAACGCGCTGATCGCGATGAGCAACGCCGACGGCGTCCCGGCCGAGCGCTTCACGGCGATGACGCGGCTCGACCACAATCGCGCCGTCGCGCAGCTGGCCGACAAGACCGGCGCGGCGGTCTCGGAGATCACTCACATGGCGGTGTGGGGCAACCACTCACCCACCATGTATCCGGACCTGTTCAACGCCAAGGTGCGCGGCGAGCGCGCCTGGGATGTGGTGGGTGACGAAGCGTGGGTGGCCGATGAGTACATCCCGCGGGTCGGCAAGCGCGGCGCCGAGATCATTGAGGCGCGCGGCGCGTCGTCCGCCGCGTCGGCGGCCAACGCGGCGATCGACCACGTGCACGACTGGGTGCACGGCACGCAGGGCGACGACTGGATCTCGATGGCCGTGCCATCGCCGGGTGCCTACGGCGTGGCTGAGGGAATCATCTCCTCGTTCCCGTGCCGTTGCTCTAACGGAAACTGGGAGATCGTCGAGGGGCTCGACGTCCCAAATTTCTCTCAGGAACGCATCGACAAGACCGTGGAGGAGCTCGTCGGCGAGCGCGACGCAGTGCGTGAGCTCGGACTCGTGTAGATATGGGTTTCGCCCAGCGCTCGTCGGCCCGTGCCGCCACCGTTAGGGCGGGCTCGGGTGAAGCCGACGATCGCTGTGCGACGTTACATCTACGCTCGGAGATGCCAGCCGCGGCCTGACTTGGTCACCTTCCCGTCCTCGGCGAGGCCGGGCATCACGCGGTACAGGTAGTTCTGCTTGATGCCCATCGCGTCGGCGAGCTCGGGGATGGTGATGCCGGGCCGCTCCGTGACCAGCTTAAGTGCCTGCGCGGCTCGCGTGCCGGAGCCGCGCGGACGGCCGCGGCGGCCGTTGGAAGAGGCCGCAGAGCGCCGGCGGCGTGTGCGCGTGGGCGCGGCGGCGGCGGTGCTGGCGCCCCGGACGCCGGAAAGCGCCTGCTCGGCCGCCTCGAGACGGTGGTACTCGTCCACCAGCGGCCGCAGCTCCTTGAGCCGAGTCTGGATCTCTTTGCGCTTCTCGTCGAGAAAGTCTGCCACCGGTGCCCTTTCACCCTTTTTGACCCTGGTCACAATTTACCAGTGAACACCGCATTTCCAGGACCTTGGCGCAAGAACGTTTGCACGGCATTGCGGCAGTCATCCGTCTCGAACAGGTGTGAGGTCAGCTCGGCAGTGCGTTCGTCAGCCCCGCGTGTGCCGCGGGAGGCCTGCGTGCGGACGATCGCCTTCGTGGCGGCGTGGGCGATCGTCGGCCCGGCCGCGAGCTCGGCGGCGAACTTGCGCGCCTTCGCGAGCAGCTCGTCCGCCGCGACCACGCGGTTGACGACGCCCCACGCGTGCAGCGTCTGCGCGTCGTAGAGCCGGCCCGTCATCACGAACTCGCGCGCGCGGGCGGTGCCGGCGCGCTCGGCCATCCGCTGGGTGCCGCCCATCAGCGGCGTGATCCCGACGACCTTCTCCACCAAGCCGAACTGCGCGTGCTCGGCCGCCCACATCAGGTCACAGGCGAGCGACAGCTCGAGCCCGGCGGTGAGACACAGTCCGTGCACCACGGCGAGGGTGGGGAGTGGCAGATCCTCGACGGCATGGGTGAGCCGCAGCAGGCGGCCGGTCAGCGCGTCGGCCGACTGCGCGTCGAGACCTTCGAAGACGTGCACGTCGACGCCGGCCGAGAACACGTCACCTTCGGCACGCACGATGAGGGCGCGCGGGCGCTCGGCGGCCGCGCGCGCCACACCGTCTTCGATGTCGGTGATCAGGGACGGCCCCCACAGGTTCAGGGGCGGGTTGGAGATGACGATCTCGGCGACGTCGCCGTCGGTCTCGTAGCGGGCCTGTGGCATCCGCAGATGATGCCTAGGCGCGCGCGTTGACCTCCCAGACGGAGATCGGGCTGCGGGTGCCGGTGGAGATCGCGGCCACGTTGGCGAGCGCCTTCAGGAACGCGGCTCCGTACTCGGAGAGCGCGCGGCGGGCCTGGGTTTCGGTCTCCCAGAGGATGATCATCATCGCGTCGCCGCTCTCGCGGTCGACGAGGTTCAGGGCGCCGGTGAAGCCGGGTTCGGCCTCGAGCGCAGGGACCATCTCGGCGGTGACGACGCGGTCCATGTCGGTGCGGCGGGCGGGCGTTGTGCCGCCTTCGATGAGCTGTGCGTACATGAGGCGGGACTGTGCCGCCCGCGCCCCCTTACGCCATCGGGGGATTCATCTATCCCGAGCCCTCGAGCAGCGCCTTGAGGCGCTCGAGCGAGCGCTTGGCCTCGCGTTCGGGCACGCCGCCGATCAGCATCCGGCTCGCCGCCGCGCCGAGGAAGCCGCCCGGCGCCTTGAACTCGTTCTCGTAGTCGAAGCGGGTCTTGCCGCCGTCGACCTCGCTCAGCCCGTAGCTCGTGCGTGCGTACGAGTGGGCGGGGCCGCGGCCCTCCCAGGTGGCGCGGTCAGGGCGGTCGGCCTCGGTGAGCGTCCAGTGGACCTTGAAGTTGGCGCCGCGCAGGCACAGCGTCTGGTCCATCGCGTAGCCCTCGTGCGGCGAGCCCGCGTCACGCGCGTTCACGCGACGGTGGATCGTGACCCACTCGTCGAGCCGGCCCGGATCGAGCGCCAGGTCGTACACCGCCTCACGCGGTGCGTCGATGTCGATGGACGCCCTCACGAGCGTCACTTCGCGGCCACCTCCTCGGTCAGTTCCCACTCGCGCAAGGCGCGTTCGACGGCTGCGTCGAAGGCGTGCAACCTAACGCCGAACGCCTTCGCCGCGTCGTGGTGGCGCGGCAGCAGGTCGCTCTCGAGCGACTCCATGAGCGGCGTGATGAACCCCGGGTCCTCGGTCGCCACGGCCGCGGCGACCACCGAGGCGACCGGCATGAGCGAGAAGCCGAGCCGGATCGCGGGCCTGGCGACGAGCATGTTCTGGGCGATCCGCTCCATCAGCCGCTCGTAGGTCATGGCCTCCGGGCCGGCGATGTCCCACGAACGGCCGGCCAGCGCGGCGGGCGCGTCGGCGGCGCGGACGAGGAAGTCGAGGACGTCGCGGCCGTCGATCGGCTGCGTGCGATGCACGCGCCAGGCCGGCAGGGCCAGCACGGGCAGGCGCTCGATCAGCCGGACGAGGAACCGGAACGAGCGCGAGCGGGCGCCGATGACGATCGAGGCGCGCAGCGCGATCGCCTCGTCGGCGGCCTCGAGCAGTGCCTGCTCGACGGCGAGGCGTGAGGCAAGATGGCGCGAAACCGCGCCGCTCGCGGGCACGAGGCCGCCGAGATAGACGATCCGCCGCACCCCGGCGGTGCGCGCGGCGGTGGCGAACCGCTCGGCGGCCCGCCGCTCGTGCTCCGGGAAGCCGCTGTTCGCCGGCCCCTCCATCGAGTGGATCAGGTAGTACGCCGCATCGACGCCGTCGAGCGCCCGGCCGAGCCCGGCGCCGTGGATCGCGTCGCCGATGACGACGTCCTCGAGCAGCACGCCGGCGGCCGCGACGCGCTCCGGCGAGCGGGCGAAGCCGCGCACCTCGTGGCCGGCGGCCTGCAGCCGCGGCACGAGCGCCGCGCCGACGTAGCCCGAGATGCCGGTGACGAGAACGCGCATCGTCAGCGGCTCCCCGAGCCGGCCGCAGGAAAAACCCCGAGGGTGCGAGATCGACACGTCGCAGGTAGGGGCTTTTTCATCGCTTTGGAGGGTATTTGCGGGGTAGACACGAAGTCTGTGCGTTTTGCGGGGATGCGCCTTGAAGGCGACGCCACCGTGGGCTTTCCTGTGGCCGTCTTGTGACGGTCTGGTGAAGAGGGGAACTCGGGGTGGACAAGCGCAGTAGTGGGCGGAAGGTGACGTGCGACGACTGCTTCTTCGGGCGGAACGGCCTCTGTGCCCTCCAGCTCGATCAGGCGTGCGCGACCTTCCGGCCGAACTCCCCTGAGGGTCTCCGGCCGCCGCAGCAGATGCGGTTCGTGTTCCGGCAGGAGCGCCGGCGTCAAGCAGCCTGGCAGTTCCCGACGGCACAGGAGCAGGCGGCACTCCACGCCTAGCGGCCCTTGCTCCGCTGATTTGGGCTTTCGCCCGTCGCTCGTCGTAGGTGTCGCGGCGGCGCCGATGCGGCGCTAGCGCGCCTACGACGATCGCCGTGCGACGATACGTCCGTGGAGCTGAGGGTGCTGGGCAAGTCCCCTGCCTGGCAGGACGCCGGCGGGGCGTGCAGCGGGTATCTCGTCGTGAGCGACGACACCTGTCTGCTGCTCGACTGCGGCTGCGGCGTGTTCGGCAAGCTGCGCGCGGCGTGCGACTACGCCGACGTCGACGCGGTCGTCATCTCGCACCTGCATGCCGACCACATCCTCGACCTCGTGCCGTTCGCGTCCGCGCTCACCTACGCGCCGCGTCACCAGCCGGTCCCCGTCGACGGCTGGCCCGGCACCGACGATCCTCCGCGCCCGCGGCTGATCGCCCCGCCGGGAGCGCGTAACGCGTTCCGCCGGCTGTGCGCTGCGGGCGGGATGCGCGACGAGCACATCGAGAACGCGTTCCGGCTGGAGGAGTACGACCCGGCCGTCTCCGTCCAGATCGCCGACGTCGAGGTGCGCTTCCAGCCCGTCCCGCACTTCCTGCCGACCAACGCGATCAATCTGACGACCGCCGCCGGGCGCCTGACCTACAGCGCCGATTCCTCGCCCAGCGACGAGCTCTGCGCGTTCGCGCACGACACCGACCTGCTGCTGATCGAGGCCACGCTGCCGCGGCCCGAGCGGGAGGGGCCGCGCGGCCATCTCACGCCCGAGGAGGCGGGCGAGCACGGCCGCCGGGCGGGCGCCCGGCGCCTCGTGCTCACCCACATGTCGGACGAGCTCGACGCCGATTGGGCGCGCGAGGAGGCGCAGCGCAGCTTCGGCGGCCCGGTCGAAGTCGCCCACGAGGGCGCGGTCTACCGCTTCTGAAGCTTCAGTCGCGGGCCGAATCGGCCGATTCCTCTTCCTGTGAGCCCTGCCGAGGCGACGATCGACGGCGTGCGACTGCTGTCGCACCGTCCGTCCGTGCTCTACAAGGTCGAGCACCTGGCGACCGAACCCGTCCAGGGTGACATCGCCGTCGAGGGTCTCGTGCTGGCCGGCCCCGGCTGGAGCGACAAGCTCACGGACCTGCTCAAGACGGTCTCCACCGCCGAGCGCGCGTGCCTGTTCGCGCTGCGGCTGTCCGACGAGCAGGCGCTCCCGCTGCCGGCCGAGCAGTTGCTCGACCGCTCGCGCACCGACTGGTTCCCCGAGTTCCTCTCGCACGGGCAGATGAAGCCGCACTTCCAGCCGATCGTGGACCTCGCTTCCGGCCGCGCCTATGGCCGTGAGGCGCTGATGCGCGGCCGGCTCGGCGCCGTCGAAGTCCGCGGCGGCGAGTTGCTGGCCGCCGCCGAGGCGCACGACGCGCTGTTCTCGTTCGACTACCGCGCCCGCACCGCGGCGCTGGAGATCGGCCTGCCGATCCTCCCCGAGGGCGAGGTGCTGTTCGTCAACCTCGACCCGCGCGCGGCGCTGGACGTCGACTCGACGGTCCGAACCACCTGGCCCGTCGTCGCCCGCATGAACGCCGACCCGTCGCGGATCTGCATCGAGGTCGTCAAGCCCGAGCGCTGCCCGGACAAGGAGATGCTCGGCGAGATGGTCGAGGCCCACCGCAAGCGTGGCGCTCTCATCGCCCTGGACGACCTGTCGTGCGGAACAGAGGCGCTGCTGTGCCTCGAGCGCCTGCGCCCCGACGTGGCGAAGATCGACAACGCCCTGACCCAGGGCATCCAGCACTCCGACGCCCGCCGCCGGCTGGTGGGCGCGCTGGTCGAGCTCGCGCACGAGCAGGGCGCCAAGGTCGTCGCCGAGGGGATCGAGCGCGTCGACGAGTACGAGACGATGCTCGAGCTCGGGGTCGATCTCGGCCAGGGGTTCTACTTCGGGCAGCCGACCGAGCGGCCGATGGCCGTCGACGCCCGGCTGTTCGCCAAGCGTTCCTAGGAACGAACTTCAACTTCGGCATTAAGGGAGGCTGGATCGGGCCTCGCCTCGCGTCCGTGCGGGATTGGGGTCGCATAGCGACCCTTTGCCAGCACACACGGCCGATTTCACCGCGCAGCCGGCTCCCTCGTCGCCCCACCCAGCCGCCGTTGGCCGGCGGAGATATCGAGTGTGATATCTTGATAGCTATGGATCGAACTCCCCTCTACGTGCGTCTGCCGAAGCTCGAGGCGCAGCGGCTCGACGAGGTCGCGCACCGGCTCGGGCGATCGAAGCAGGACCTCATCGCCAAGCTGGTCGCCAGCCTTGGCGAGGCCGACACCCTCCGGCGCGTGACCGTCGAGACCACCGCCGACCACCTCACGGTCGGCCACGCCGAGTTCCGTCCCTACGACCCGCCGGACGTGATGACCACCCAACAGCTCGCCGGCTGGCTACAGGTCGAAGAGGCGACGATCGACAAGCTGGCCGAGGCAGGCGAGCTGCCAGGCCGCAAGCTCGGGGCCGAGTGGCGGTTCGCGCGCGAGGCGGTCATCGCCTGGCTCGCCAACACGTAGCGCCGACGCGCCACGATTGTCGGCAGCACCCAACCGTGCTCGTCTTCCGGACATGCGATTCATGCTGCTGCTGTACGAGCGCCAAAGGCCCCAGCCGGGCACGCCGGAGGGGGCGGAGATGTTCGCCAACGTGATGGCGTTCCACAAAGAGTGCCGAGAACGGGGCGTCCTCGTCGCCTCCGACCCGCTGCACGACCCGCACACCGCCACGACCGTCCGCATCGTCGACGACACGCCGATGAACACCGACGGCCCGTTCGCGGAGACCACCGAGTGGCTCGGCGGCTACTTCATCCTCGAGACCGACCGCGCCACCGCGACCGAGCTCGCGCAACGGTGCCCGAGCGCCCGCACCGGCTGCGTCGAGGTCCGGCAGATCATGGACACCTCGTAATAGCCTGTCCGGCGTGGCATCCGAGCGGGACCTGTTCGCGAACTTCGAGCGCATGCGGCGCCAGATGGACGAGCTGTTCGACCGGCGGCTCGCGCCGCAGCGCCGCGGCGGCTTCTCGCCCGAGGTCGACGTCTACTACGTGTCCGACCCGCCGCGGGCGGTGGTCCGGGCCGACCTGGCGGGCATCGACCCGAACGAGATCGAGCTCAAGATCCGCGGCCGCGAGCTGACGCTCTCCGGCCAGCGCCGCCCGCAACGAGGAGAAGAGCGCGTCTACCAGCAGCTCGAGATCGAGCACGGGCCGTTCCGGCGTGTCGTGGCGCTCGGCGTCGACGTCGACTCCAACGCCTCGGTCGCGAGCTACGAGGACGGGATCCTCACCGTCGAGCTGCCGGTCGCGCAGCCGGCGCCGGCCCGCAGCGTCCCGATTCAGCGCAGCGAGGAGCCGTGATCGACGTCATCGGCGGCGACGGCGAGCCCGCCCCGACCGACATCGAGCTGCCGGGCGAGCTGCCCGTCCTCCCGCTGCGCGAGTCGGTCACCTACCCCGACACGCTGACGCCGCTGGCCATCGGCCAGGAGCGCTCGGTCCGCCTGGTCAACGACGTGCTCGTCGGCAACCGGATGCTCGTAATGGTCGCCAGCCGCGAGCCCGAGGCCGAGGCGCCAGGTCCCGACCAGCTCTACGACATCGGCGTCGCCGGCATGGTCGCGCGCATGCTCAAGGTGCCCGATGGGAGCCTGCGGATCCTCGTCCAGGGCGGTCAGCGGGTGCACATCGAGGAGTGGACGGGCGAGGAGCCCTACCTGGCCGCGCGCGTGACGGAGCTGCCCGACGTGGTCGAGGAGGGCCCCGAGCTGACGGCGTTGATGCGCAACGTCCAGCAGACCTTCAGCCAGATCATCGAGGAGGTCCCGTACCTCCCCGAGGAGCTGCAGATGGCCGTCGCCAACCTCGACGACCCGTCGGCGCTCAGCCACCTGATCGCCGGCGCGCTGCGGATCAAGACCGAGGAGCGCCAGGCGCTGCTCGAGGAGGTCGACGTCGGCAAGCGCCTGCACCGGCTGTCGGAGATCCTCGCCCGCGAGCTCGACATCGTCGCGATCGGCAGCCGTATCCAGAGCCAGGTCAACGCCGAGATGGAGAAGGGCCAGCGCGAGTGGGTCCTGCGCCAGCAGCTCAAGGCGATCCAGGACGAGCTCGGCGAGCAGGATCCGGCCGAGGCCGAGGTCGACGAGCTGCGCTCCACGCTGCAGGAGCACGACCTCCCCGAGAACGTCCGCACCCAGGTCGACCGCGAGCTCTCGCGGCTGGAGAAGATCCCGCAGGCGGCGGCCGAGCACGGTGTCATCCGCACCTATCTGGAGTGGATGGCCAGCCTGCCGTGGGGCAAGGGCACCGAGGACAACCTCGACCTCAAGCACGCGCGGCGCGTCCTCGACGAGGACCACTACGACATCGAGAAGGTCAAGGACCGCATCCTCGAGTTCCTCGCCGTGCGCAAGCTCAAGCCGGACGCGCGCGGCTCGATCCTCTGCTTCGCCGGGCCGCCCGGGGTGGGCAAGACGTCGCTCGGCCAGTCGATCGCGCGCGCGCTCGGGCGCAAGTTCGAGCGCATCAGCGTCGGCGGCGTGCGCGACGAGTCGGAGATCCGCGGCCACCGCCGCACCTACATCGGCGCGATGCCCGGCACGATCATCCGCGCGCTGCGCGACGCCGAGTCGCACAACCCGGTGTTCATGATCGACGAGCTCGACAAGATGGGCGCCGACTATCGCGGCGACCCGGCGAGCGCGATGCTCGAGGTGCTCGACCCCGAGCAGAACTCGACGTTTCGCGACCACTACCTCGACGTGGCGTTCGACCTCAGCCGCGTGATGTTCATCTGCACGGCGAATGACATGGACCGCGTGCCGGTGGCGCTGCGCGACCGCATGGAGGTCATTCCGCTCGCCGGCTACACGGAGGAGGAGAAGCTCCAGATCGCCAAGCGCTACCTCGTGCCACGCCAGATCGAGCGGACCGGGCTCAGGAACACGCAGATCGCGTTCACCGACACCGGCCTGAAGAAGATCATCGACTCCTACACACGCGAGGCGGGCGTGCGCAACCTCGAGCGCGAGATCGGCTCGGTGTGCCGCAAGGTGGCGGTCGACGTCGCGATGGGCCGGCACGCGAAGAAGGTCTCGGTGAGCGCCCCGAAGGTCCGCGCGCTGCTCGGCCGCCCGCGCTTCCAGCCCGACGTGCGCCGTCGCACGGCCGAGCCGGGCGTCGCCACGGGCCTCGCGTGGACGCCGGTCGGCGGCGACGTGCTGTTCGTCGAGGCGAGCGCGATGCCCGGCAAGGGCAAGCTGACGATCACGGGGCAGCTCGGTGACGTCATGCGCGAGTCGGCCGAGGCGGCGCTCTCGTACGTCCGCGGGCACGCCGACCTGCCCGACGACTGGTTCGCCACCCACGACGTCCACGTCCACGTGCCCGCGGGGGCGATCCCCAAGGACGGCCCGAGCGCCGGCATCACGATGGCGACGGCGCTGATGTCGCTGGTCTCCGGCCGCCCGGTGCGGGCCGACGTGGCGATGACCGGCGAGCTGACGCTGACCGGTCAGGTGCTGCCGATCGGCGGCCTGAAGGAGAAGGCACTCGCCGCCCAGCGCGCCGGCATCCACCGCGTGCTCGCGCCCCGTCGCAACGAGGGCGACCTCGAGGACATCCCCGAGCACCTACGCAAGGATCTCGAGTTCGTGTGGGTCGGCGAGATCGGCGAGGTGTTCGACGCCGCGCTGCGGGACGGAAATAGGCGCCGTTGACGCTGCTGCGTGGCGGGTATGCTCGTGACAAACAGACTCGGAGAGGTGGTATGGCAAGCAAGAAAGCGCAGAAGGCCCAGAAGGCGGCGCTGCAGGCGCGGTACAACCCGTACGTCCAGCGGATCATCGAGGACGAGGATCTGCGCGACAACATCGTCCAGGCGTACGACTCTGCGCGTAAGGCTTACGGCCGCCTCGCAAATGGGAAGTCGCCGACGAAGCAGATCTTCGACGACAAGAAGCTCCAGAAGGACATCAAGAAGACCGCCTCCAATGTGCGTGACGCGAGCGTCGCGCTGCGTGAGGCTCCCAAGAAGAGCGGCGGTCTGAGCTTCAAGCGCGTCGTGCTCATCGGCGCGGTCGGCACGGGTGTCGCGCTGGCCGTCAGCGAGGGCCTGCGCAAGAAGGTCCTCGACACGCTGTTCGGCAAGGAGGAGGAGTTCGAGTACACCTCCAACACCGGCAGCGCCTCCGCGCCGTCGTCTGCCACGACGGCGTCGACGAACTAGCTGTCAGGCAGTAGCGGCACGTCCCACCAGAGGACGGCCAGGACGATGGCGGCGATCGCGAGCAGGGTGGCGATCGCCGCCAGGATCCGCTGCGCGGTCGTGGTCTGAGCCGCCTTCTCCTGCGCCACCGCGGCCTGCTCGAGCGACTTCACCAGCAGTCGCTCGGCCCAGACGAACTCCATCGAGAGCATCGCCAAGCCGATCGGGATGAGCACGAACGCCGGCCCCGGCGTCACGAGCATGATCAGCCCCGCGACCGTGACGATGACGCCGCCGATCCCGAAGGCGATCCGGAACAGCGGGTGCCGCTCCCGGTGTGTGGCGCGGCGCAGCTCGAGCCGCTCGATCAGCTTGTGCCGCGGGCGGCCCTCGCTCTCCATCGCGGGAGAGTGTGCCAAACCGAACCAAAAGCGCGATAAGCGTTCAGTAGCTTCGATCGTATGACGGATGATGCGATCGTCGTCGACGGCCTCGAGAAGTCCTACGGGCCCGTCAAGGCGCTGGGAGGCGTCGACTTCGCGGCCCGCGCCGGCAGCGTGCTGGGCCTGCTCGGACCCAACGGGGCCGGCAAGACCACCGCGGTGCGGATCCTGGCCACGCTGCTCGAGCCCGACGCTGGTAGCGCGCGCGTCGCCGGCCTCGACGTCGTGCGTGATGCGGCCGCCCTGCGCGCGCAGATCGGCCTCGCCGGCCAGTACGCGGCGGTCGACGAGAACCTGACCGGGGTCGAGAACCTCGAGATGGTGGGCCGCCTCTACCACCTCGGCCGCCGGCAGTCGCGCGAGCGCGCGGACGAGCTGATCGAGCGCTTCGACCTCACGGAGGCGGCGAAGCGCCCGGCCAAGACCTACTCCGGCGGCATGCGCCGCCGGCTCGACCTCGCCGCCGCGCTCGTGGCGCAGCCGCCGGTCCTGTTCCTCGACGAGCCGACCACCGGGCTCGACCCGCGCGGGCGGCTCGGCATGTGGGAGACGATCGAGGCGCGCGTCGCCGCCGGCACCACGGTGCTGCTCACAACCCAGTACCTCGACGAGGCGGACCGGCTCGCCGACCAAATCGTCGTGATCGACCACGGGCGCGTGATCGCCGAGGGCACCTCCGATGATCTGAAGAGCCAGATCGGCGGCGAGCGCGTGGAGATCCTCCTCGAGGACGCGGCCGACGCGGACGCCGCGATCGCCGCGCTGGCGCCGATCTGCCTGGATCGCCCGAGCGTCGATGACGGCGTGGTGCGGGCGCCTGTCCGCCGGCGGCACGGGCTGATCCCCGACATCGTGCGCGCGCTCGACGATGGCGGCGTCGGCGTCGACGACATCGCCATCCACCGCCCGACGCTGGACGACGTGTTCATGGCGCTGACCGGCCATGCCGCCGAGGACGAGCCGACGGAAGCGGAGGTGGCGGCATGAGCGCGTTTGCGATGACACTCGAGGACACGCTCGTCCTGGCCGCCCGCAACCTCAAGCGGATCCCCCGCCAGCCCGACCTGCTGATTGCCTACACGGTCCAGCCGGTGATGTTCGTGCTGCTGTTCGTCTACGTGTTCGGCGGCGCGATCACGACGCCCGGCTTCGACTACGTCGACTTCCTGATGCCCGGCATCATCGTCCAGTCGATCGCGTTCGGCGGGTTCGTCACCGCGCTTGGGCTCGCTGAGGACGTCAAGAAGGGCCTGATCGACCGCTTCCGCTCGCTGCCGATGTCGCGCGCGGCCGTGCTGCTCGGGCGCACCGGATCTGATGTGCCGCTCAACTGCCTGTCGCTGTGCGTGCTGCTCGCCGTCGGGTTTGCGGCCGGCTTCAACTTCATCGGCGCGACCGTCGGCGAGGTGGCGCTCGGGATCGTGCTGCTGCTCCTGCTCGGCTACGCGTTCTCGTGGATCTTCGCGCTCGTCGGCCTGTTCTCGTCCACGCCGGAGACAGCCAACTCGATCGGCTTCACGCTGATCTTCCCGCTGACCTTCGCGTCGTCGATCTTCGTCCCGGCGGCCTCGATGCCGGATGGCCTGCGCCAGTTCGCGGAGGCCAACCCGTTCACGACGTGGGCCGACGCGGTGCGCTCGCTGTGGCTGAACACGCCGGCGAATTCCGACGTGTGGATGGCGTTCGTCTGGTGCTTCGCGCTGATCGCCGTGTTCGCGCCGCTCGCCGTGGCGCGCTACCGGCGTGTCGTCGCGCGATAGCGGGCATGACATACCCATGCGGGGGAGACTGCTTGCGGCGCTGACCGCCGCTTTGACGATGCTTCCGGCGTCGGCCGCGATGGCCGCGCCGAAGGCGCACGTGTGGGTGACGACGCCCGACGGCGCGCAGCGGATGAACGACAACGGCACCGTGGCGTTCGCGCGCGGCGGGTCCGACGAGCTGACGATCAGCGTCGACCCGAGCCACAAGTACCAGCGGATGGACGGCTTCGGCGCCTCGATCACCGACTCGTCGGCATCGCTGCTGGCGGGCCTGGACCCAGCCGTCCGGCGCGCGACGATGCGCAGCCTGTTCGCGCGCGATGGGCTGTCGTTCCTGCGCCAGCCGATGGGCGCCTCGGACTTCGTGGACGGCCCGCACTACACGTACGACGACGTGCCCGCCGGGCAGACCGACTACGGGCTGCGGCGCTTCTCGATCGCGCACGACAAGCGGCAGATCCTGCCGCTGGTGCGCGAGGCCCTGGCGCTCAACCCGAAGCTCAAGGTGATGGCGACGCCGTGGAGCCCGCCGGCGTGGATGAAGACCAACCAGTCGCTGATCGGCGGCCGGCTGATCGACTCGCCGCGGATCTACGCGACCTACGCGCAGTACTTCGTGGAGTTCATCAAGGCCTACCGGCGTGAGGGCGTGCCGATCTACGCGGTCACCGTCCAGAACGAGCCGCAGAACCGCAACCCGAGCGGCTACCCCGGCGCCGACGTGCCGGTCGCCCAGGAGGCGAAGCTCATCAACGAGCTCGGGCCGCGGCTGCGGCGCGCGGGCCTGCGCACGAAGATCTTCGGCTACGACCACAACTGGGCCGAGCATCCGAACGACATCGCGTCGACGCCGCCCGGCGAGGATCCCGAGACCGAGTACCCGACCAAGCTGCTGAACACGAGCGCCGGCCGCTGGATCGCCGGCACCGCGTTCCACTGCTATGCCGGCGACCAGGTCCGCCAGACGCAGCTGCAGGAGGCGTTCCCGGACAAGGGCGTCTGGTTCACCGAGTGCTCGGGCTCGCACGGGCCGACCGACCCGCCCGCCCAGGTGTTCTCCGACACGCTGAAGTGGCACAGCCGCAACCTCGTGCTCGGCGTGCCGCGCAACTGGGGCAAGACCGTCGTCAACTGGAACCTCGCGCTGGACCCGGCGGGCGGCCCGCACAACGGCGGCTGCGACACGTGCACCGGCGTGGTCACGGTCAACGGCGACACGGTCACCGAGAACGCGGAGTACTACACGCTCGGCCACCTCGCCCGCTTCGTGCAACCCGGCGCCGAGCGGATCGCCAGCACGTCGTTCGGGACGACCGGCTGGAACGGCCAGATCATGGACGCCGCGTTCCGCAACCGCGACGGCACGACCGCGCTCGTCGTCCACAATGAGAACGACGATCCGCGCACGTTCGCGGTCGCCGAGGGCGGCTATTCGTTCGCGTATACGCTGCCCGGCGGCGCGCTCGCGACCTTCACCTGGCGCGACATCGACGACGGGCGCGAGCTGGTGCCCGCGCACGGGACCACGCCGGACACCACGAGCGCATTCGACGACGACGCCACGACGCGCTGGACGACCGGCGCGGCGCAGCAGCCGGGGCAGTCGCTGGTGGCCGATCTCGATCGCGCGCGCACGGTGAACCGTGTGGTGCTCGACACCGGCGTCGACCGCGGCGACTACCCGCGGGGCTACACGCTCGCGCTGAGCGACGACGGGACGCACTGGCGCGACGTCGCCTCCGGCGCCGGGAGCGGCCAGCTGACGACGATCGACTTCCGGCCGGCACGCGCGCGCTACCTGCGGGTCACGCAGACCGGCAGCGCGCCGAACTGGTGGTCGGTCGCCGAGGTGCGCGTCAGCCGCTGAAGCGGGTCCGCACGCTGAGCCGGCCGGCAGGCCGTGAGAAGCGCACCTTCACGAGCCTGCCGGTCGCGACGCGCACGGTCTTGTGCGCGACCGGCTTGCCGTTGCGCCGCAGCGTGACGGTCAGCCGGCCCGGCCGCGGCGCGCAGGCGGTGACCGTCACCGTGTGCCCGCGCGGCTTGAGCTTCGGCTTGGAGCGGCACGCGGCCGCCGTCGTCCACACGGGCTGGCCGCCGCCGCGGAGCACGCGCCGCGCCTTGCCGCCGCCGGCGCTCACCACGTAGACGTCGCCATGTACGTGCCGCCGTCGTGCGTGAGGCGCGTGCGCGCCGAGCCGTCGGGCGCCGCGCGGCACACGTTCGTGCCGCAGCGGTAGATCAGCGCGTCCGCCTGGGCGCCGGCCGGGCACGCCAGACCGCCGGCGACCGCCATGAGCACGAAGCGCGAAGGCCCACTGCCGCGGATTACGCACGCGGCTGCGTTTCGGCTCGGTCGATCTCACGCCGCAGCCGCCCGAGTGCCCGTGCGCGGGTGGGGCCGATCGATCCGATCGGCATGCCGAGCGCGGCGCTGATCTCCGTGTAGCTGGGCGGCGGATCGGCGGCCAGCATCCGCAGCAGCGCCTGGTCGCGCTGCCCGAGGCGCACGAACGCGCCCCACAGCTGGGCATCGCGCTCTTCCGCGAGCAGCGCGTCGTCGAGCTCGGGACTTTCGTCGGCGCGGTCCGGCGTCTCGGCGCAGGGCACGACGCGGCCCGCGTCGCGCAGCACGCGCAGGCATTCACGGCGTGCCGTCGTGGCGAGCCATCCGCACAGCGCCGCCGGGTCGCGGAGCCCGTTCAGGTGGACGACGAGCTTGAGCCACGTGGCCTGCGCCACGTCCGCCGCGTCGGCGTCGTACAGCCGATGCGACCGCGCGACCGATGCGACGAGGCCGGCGTAGCGGCGCACGAGCTCCTCCCACGCCTGCGGGTCGCCTTGGCGCGCGTCATGGACGAGATCTGGGATCGAGACGGCGGCGTGCATGTGCGCACCATCCGGGCCGCCGGTTGCAGCTCGCCTGCAAGAACATTGCAGCCGTCAAGGCGCTCGAACAGGCTCCGCAGCGCTTCGAGCAGCTGCGCATCAGTCGCGTAGCGATGCATCTGACCCTCTTTCGTTCCGAGGCGCCGGTCCTGGCGTCCTCGACCTTAAGAGCGGTTCAGGGCGCGCTTGATACGTGGGGGTCGAAGGTCACCATGAGCTGCCGCGGGAACGGGCCGTCCATCTCGAGTGGCGAGTGCCGCCGAACACCCGGATGGCGCAGCAGGGCGGCCGCGATCTCCTGCATCTGCACGTACGCGACGGCCTTACCGAGGCAGCGGTGCGTGTCGCGACCAAAGTGCAGGTACTCGTCCCAGGGGCGGCCGGCGTGGAACGCGCCGGCGTCCGGAATCCCGTGCGTGTCCACCATCGCGGCCGTGAGAATGAGCATCAGCTTGCTGTCGCGGCGGATCGTGTGTCGCCCGAGCTGCGCCTCGCGGGTGCACACGCGCTCGAGTGCGGGCATCGACGGCCGGAACCGCAGCGCCTCGAACACGATCTGCCCGACCCTCACTACGCCCGCGTGCTGCGCTGCGAGCTGGGCGCGCTCGAGCTCGGCTGACCGCCGCGGGTCCAGCAACTCGTCGAAGGCGTACGCCATCGTCCGGGAGATCGACGTGACCCAGGCGACCGTGACGCCCAGCAGGTCGTCGACCAGCTCGTCGTCCTCGAGCTCGTTCGCAGTGAGAAGGCGGTCCAGGACGTCGCGGCCCTGCTGCAGCGCGTGGGGCGGCGCGGCGCGGCGGTTGGCCACGATCACCTCGATGTACTCACGCAGTCGCGGCGTGGCGGCTTCCCCGCGGTTGCGGACCTTGGGGTCCTTGAACGGGTTGATGAAGATGTCGCGCGAGATGGCCCGCGCGTCGGCGATCTGCTCCTGCGTCAGGGCCGGTCCGCTCCAGAGCACCGCGGGAGCCGTACGCGCCAGCACCCGGTCGGTCAGCCGCGCCACCACGTCGATCTCGCCGGGAAACGCCGCCAGCTCCTCCGCGGCGAACGTGCGGGTGTCTTCCGCCAGCCTCTGCCGATCGATGCCGTCGAACGCGGCCCACAGGGCGTCGGACTGGCGGTCGTACGCGTCCGACCGGTTCATGCCGAGGATGAACGGCGTGCCGAGCTGCTCCATCCGCTTGAGGTAAGTCATGCCGAACTCGCGATCGCGCCTCAGGACGTCGACGACGTCGTGGTACCGCGTCACCCAGCGGCCGCCGGGCTGACAGCACACCGGCAGGTGTGGCACCACGCGTGCGCAGAGGCGCGATCGGAACATCCAGCGGACGACCGGGACCACGGCGGCGAGCACAGCGCGCCGGGCCATCTGGCGCCCGTCCCGAACCCACGCGTGGAACCTCCGCCGGGTACGAGCCAAGCGGTCGCGGAACCACAGCCAGCGGTGGCGCGTCACGTGCCCGCCTCAGCGCCGAGCCGGCGGAGCCCCTCCAGGCTCGGCACAAACAGGTACTCACCGCCGCGCGTCGTCACGAGCGGGTCGTGATGACCGTCCGGCCGGAACCACACGGGCGGATCGGCGTCGATCGTCATCGCCGGCTTGCCAGTGCGATCGGTGAGCAGGTCGCCGTGCTGGAGCCCGAACGCGTCGCCTTTCGTGAGCCAGCCGTTCACCACCTCGAACTGCCGGGCGATGCTCGCGTTTAAGCACACGAACAGCAGCCCCCGCTCAGCCTCGTCGACCTCGCCTTTCGGCAGCGGGTCGCCGTACGGCATCCCGCGCCGGATGATGCGGTGCCGGCGCACACGGTCACCGCCACCCGGCAGCGAGTCGCGCGGGTTGGCCCGCCGGATGTGGGCGCCGATCGGGCACTTGAAGCCGTCCCGGTCCGTGTAGTAGCGGAAGTCGTTCGTCCGCCACTTCGCGCCCGCCAGCTTCTTGTCGCGGCCGCCGGGCGAGAGCGTCAGCGGCGTGCCGTCGCGCCAGCGGCCCCCGATCTTGGCCGCCGCGAACTCCTGATTGCCGCTGAAGTGCTCGGCCGCAAGCTCTTCGAGTAGCGCGCGGAAGGCGACGACGTTCTGGGCGAGCTTGCGGAACACCATGAACGTGCTGTTTCGCCCGTACGGCGGCGCCGGCGCGTCGGCGACTACACCGTCCTCGTCGGGATACCCGAGGACGAACTCACCCGGCGCCAGCGGGTGCCACTCGCGCGGAATCCAGAAGCGCCAGCCCTTGGGGCCCCCGACCGGCACTCCTTGTCCGGGATAGTCCGGTCCCGTCTGGCCGTCGATCGCCGGCTGGCCGAAGCCGTCGGCGAAGCCGAAGTGCTCGCGCGCCGCGCTGTCTCCGACGTGGCCCAGCTCGGGCCCTCCGGCGGTGGTCCCGGGGGCTGCGGCCACGAGTTCGCGCAGCAGTTTGAGCTTCTTGTCGCGCGCGGTGTCCGATTTCGCGTGGATGATCGCGAGGAGGTGGATCTCGCCGGCCTTCAGCCCGTCCTGCCATTTCGCCGGTGCGCTTTCACCCTTGTCGCCGAGCTTCTTGGCGCGGTCGGCCATGCCGGCGACGAACTCGTCGGGGAAGGTGTCGAGCACCTCGTGGGGAACAGCGAGCCGCCGGAGGCCCTCGTGGCTGAACGCGACGTTCAGCGTCGAGGGTGGCTTGCCGTTCCTCCACGGCCGCGCGTTGGTGACCTCGGCGCGCAGGCCGTGCACCAGCGATCGTCCGGCCCGGGCGTCGTCGATTTGGACATTCACGTACGCGCAGTACTCGAGTCCGTAGCCCTGGAGGATGTTGCCCTGCAGGTCGGCCAGCTCGAGCTCGACGGTCATCGGAGAGCCCTCGCGTGTGCAGTCAGGAAGCTCTGGACCTTCCGGCGGACGACATCCGGGGTCTCGTACTGCAGTTCTCGGGCGAGTGTCCGGGCGCCGTCGCGCAGTCGCAGCGCCGTCTGAACCTCGTGCACGGTCGCCCGGCCATACGGCCCGAAGAACGTGGTCGTGGTCAGCTGGCCGGAACGCAGCCAGCGGCGGAACGCCGCGGGCTCGGCGGCTCCGGAATCGGGCATGCCGGTGCACTGCCCCCAGATCGTTTTGACGTCCGTGGGGATGCTCGCGCACAGCCGCTCCAGGTACGCATCGACGTCGCTGTCGCCGACGCCGTCGACGATGCACGAGAACAAGAGATGTGGCGCCGGGTGCCGCGGCGCAGCGGCCCACGGGTCGAGGATCACCAGGCGGGCAAAATGCGTGCCGTGCACTCGCGCGAACGGGCTGGGGTCGCGCCCGAGCGCTGCGATCGTCGTGGCGAGGGCTTGCTTGTCGCCCTCGATCGGGTGGAGCACGGTGAGCCCGTACACCCGCCCCTTGCGGACGACGTTGGTGTCACGGGCGTTGAACAGACTCGCGAGCGAGAAGCCTGGGCTGGGGGGCGGCGCTGGTGGGCGCCACAGGTCGTTCCAGCGCTTGGCGAACTTCTCCGGATTGGCCCTGCTGCCCGCGAGTCGCGACAGGTCGTCGCGCAGGTCCAGGGCCCGTCCGACGTCCGTGACGGTGGCCTTCGGATACGCGCTATAGAAGTGCGCCGCCTCGAAGTCGTGTTTGCGGATGTACTTGTTGAAACGCGTGGACGGCTGCGGGCCCGGGAAGCCGTCGGCCGTGCTCCAGATCCGCTTCATGTGCTGCGGCACGACGTACGAGAACACGTCGATGTACTCGTCGAACCCGCCGTTGAAGTGGCTCTCGAAGTAGATGTACGCGTGGTCGGGATCGACGTCCGTCACCAGCGCGGTCCGCGCGAAGTAGATGAACGAGAGCGGAGCCAGGGCCCGTGGCGGCCCGAGCACCCGGCGGGCCCAGAACATCAATCGCGGCTGCCAGACGCGGTTGTGCGGCAGCGGGGCCAGCGTCGTCAGCGCCGACGCCACGCCGCACACGTTGCCGGGCGATGCCGTCTCCCACGCCTTCATCGGCGGGCCCGATCCGCCCGCTTGGCCAGCGCCGGCATCCCGTGCCGGTCGGCGAACGCGGCGACCTCGCCGGCGACCTCGATGGCACGGTCTCGGCTCTCGCCGCGCGCCAGGACGGCCGCGAGGTCACAGCGCGCCTCGGCCTCCAGCACCGGCGACCCGAACTCCGCGTTGCGTTCCGCAGCCCGGATGAGGTGCTTCTCCGCCGCCGCGAGGTCACCGGACCTCGCGGCGAGGAGGCCGAGATGGCGCTCGACGGATCCCCACCAGGACGCCAGCCCGACCTGCACGAAGCGATCGCGGTAGGGGGCGAGCGTCGCGTACAGCAGCGCCGCGCGAGGCGTGTCCTCGAGCCCGGCGCACAGCTCGGCGAGCAGCGCAAGCGTCGCCACGCGCAGGAAGCCGTGGGGCACGGGGAAGTCGCGCTCGGCGAAGCGCTCGTAGCCGGCGCGCGCCGCGTCCGGCTCACCTGCTTCCAGCTGCGCGACAGCCAAGGCGGCGTGCCAAGTGATCGGCGCGATTGCGCCGTGAGTGAGCCCCTCGACCGCGGCGAGCAATTCCACGGTACGGCCCTGACGGCGCCGGATCGTGAACAGCTGCGCGTTGTAGGTGCTGTCGGCGGTGGGCGTGTGGGCGCGCTTGGCGAGCGCGTACGCCGTCTCGGCCAGCTGCTCGGCCACCACGACGTTGTCGCCTAGCTGCGCGAAGACGCCCTGCCAGGCCGCTGCGACATGTTGGAACATGGGTTGGTGGAGTTCGCCGGCGAGCGCCTCGAGCTCTGCGAGCCTTGCGCGCGATGCGCCGCGCTCGCCGAGCTCGCACAGGTCGAACAGCCAC
Source organism: uncultured Solirubrobacteraceae bacterium (assembly GCA_963803335.1). GTDB lineage: Bacteria > Actinomycetota > Thermoleophilia > Solirubrobacterales > Solirubrobacteraceae > DASSUW01. The sequence continues at coordinate 245,831 of CAWDME010000007.1, forward strand.
CAGTGGATGACCTTGGCGGCCAGCTCCGGGCGAATGTCCGTGACGGCGCTGGCCTCGCGCATCAGCTGGAGACGCTCGTCCACGTGGTCGATGTCCAAGCGCGCGATGTGGTGTCCCACGAGCGCGTACACGAGCGCCGACTGCTGCGCCCTCTCGCGGGCGCCGCCGGGCGGGCTCGCTGCGATCAGCTCACGCGCCATCGTTAGGGCGGCGCTGCTGTTGACGGCACCATGCGCGGCCTCGGCCGTGAAGTGCTGCGTCTCGCCGAGCAGAGCCAGTACGCGGGCGCGTAGGACCGACGGCTCGGGAGGGAGCAGATCGAGCGCCGCATCGAGATACTCGCGCCGCTTGGCGTCGCCGGCGTCAGCCTCCCAGGAGCGCTCGGCCAGCCCGAGCGCTGCCCGCGCGAGCTGCTTCGGCGCACGGCGCTGCAGCGCGCTGGCCGCGACCTCTCGAAAGCACTGTGGCGCCCGACGGTCGCCGGCCTGCCAGCGCACGCGGCCGAGCGCCAGGCGCACCTCGTCCCGCTGCTCCTCGTCGGTGGCCTCCACCGGCTCGAGCGCGGCGAGCGCCCGCTCGTAGAACGCCTCGGCCTCTTCGTACGCCAATGCCTCGGCCGCCTGCTGGCCCGCGCGCACGAGATGCTCGAACGCGCGCCGCGGGCCGAGCAGCGGTTCGGCGGTGGTGAAGTGCGACGCCACCTCGGCGCCGGGAACGTCGCCGTGCGCCTCGAGCGCTTCGCCCACCTCGGCATGGCGGCGGATGCGGCGATCGCGCTGTTGTCCGTCGTAGATCGCCTCCCGCACCAGCGCGTGGCAGAACGTGTACGTGTTCGGCCTCCCCGCCACGTCCGCGATCAGCCCGGCGTCCTTGGCCTCCTCGAGTGCGTCGAGCACGGCAGCGGCGTGGGCGTCGAGCACCCGCGCCAGCGTCCGCAGCTCGAAGGTCCGGCTCGCCTGGGCGATGACGGCGGCGTAGACCATGGCGTCCACGGTCTGCGGCGCGGTCGCTCTGAGCCGGCGGAGCGTGAGCTGCTGCACACGCGCCGGGACCTTCATGTCGTCCAGCAGCTGCTCGGACGCCTCGCGGCCGTCCGCCAGCCCGCCCGACTCGGCGAGCGACCGCAGGGTCTCCTCGATGAAGAACGGATTGCCGTCGGTCTTCGCCCGCAGCGCGCGGACGAAGCCGCTGGTCGGTCGCACGCCCAACCGCGTGGCGGCCATCGCGTCCGTCGCCGTGCCGTCGAAGCCGTCCAGCTCGAGCTCGTCGACCTTGCCCTCGTGCTCGCTCGCCAAGTCCGCCACGATGTCGCCGCTGCGCGAGGTTCCGGGGCGGAACGTCGCGAGCACCATCAGGCGCGAGTCGTCGGTGTGCCGAAGCAGGTGGCGGAGCAGCATCGAGGTCGGCGTGTCGGCCCACTGCATGTCGTCGAGCACGAGCAGCAACGGGCGCGTCGCGGCCCACCGCCACAGCAGGCCGGACACGCCGTCGAACAGCGCGTGCCGTGGCCGCTCGTGATCGCCCGACCGGGCGATGCCGAGGCGGCCGATCTCGGGGACGAGATGCGCGAGCGCCTCGAGGTCCGACCGCAGGTCTGCGTCGGGGGTCACGTGCCAGTGCCGCACGTAGTGGCGCAGGGCCTCCACGAACGGCTGGTAGGGGACGACGGACTCCTCGTCACAGCGCCCGTACAGCACCGTCGCCGGTTCGGGCCCGGCGCGCACGTCGTGTGCGACGCGAGCGGCCAGCCACGTCTTGCCGATGCCGGGCCGGCCGTTGACGCGGACGAACCGCCAGTGGCCGTGAACGGTCGCCGTCCAGGCATCGTGTAGGCGTTCGAGCTCCGCCGAGCGGCCGACGAACGGGCGCCGGTCGCGCGCTCTCAGCGCCTCGGGGACCGGCACCTCTCCGTCCGTCGCCGTGGCCGGCGCCGTCGGCAGGTCGTGGTGGAGCAGGCGATCGCTGAGCGTGCGCAGCTCGGCCGAGGGGACCACCCCGAGCTCCTCCTGGAGCTTGCGCCGGAGCCCGTCGTACGTCAGCAACGCCGCGGCGCGGTTCCCCTGCCGCTCCTGCGCCTCCATCAGCAGCGCGTAGCTCGACTCCCGGAGCGGGTCGCGGTCGATCAGCGAGCGCGCGATGCGCTCTGCGCGGACCAGGTCGGGGCCGCCGTTCGCGAGCGCGACGCGACCCTGCACCTCGGCCAGGTGGTCGCCGATGTCGCGTAGCCGACGGCGGCGCTCGTCCACCCACGGCGCGTCCAGCGCGGGCAGCAGCGCTCCCCGCTCGGCGATCTCGAGGCCCGCTTCGGCGGCGGCCGCCGCGCCGCTCATGTCGCCCGACTTCAGCGCGGCTTCAACCTGGTCGGCGGCGTCCTCGAGCAGCTCGACGTCGATCTCGGCATCGTCGTCCAGGCACACGGACAGCTGCGTGCGACCGGCGATGACGCCGTCTCCGACGCTCTTGCGCAACCGTGTCAGCAGCACATTGAGGTTCGCGCCGGGGTTCGCGGGGATCTGGTCCTCGGGCCACAGCACCTCGATCAGCTCGCCGCGGGTCACCGGCTTGCCGCGGTTGAGCACGAGGAAGGCGAACAGCGAGCGGCCCTGCAGGCCCGGGAGCTGGTCGGTCACGTCCCGGTCGCCGATCCGCACCGAGAACTCACCGCACATGTCGACGCGGGTACGAGCGGTTCGGCTCACCCCGCGGGTCATGACGGGCCGCGGATCCCCAGCCATCTCGCGGGCTAGCCTCTCGCTCGTGGCGGGGAAGGTCAAGTCTCCCCACTGGTCACGCTCGGCGGCTGCACAGCGCACGGGCATTCATGTCTGGGAAGAGGCGGCAGGCCGGGTCCTGATACGCACGTATTTGCGTGGGCCCGGACGCCTCCTTGGGGCATGCAGGACATCAAGCTCTCAGCGGCCGTGGCCCTCGGATGGCGCGTGGCCGAGCTCTACTCGCTCGTCGACGATGCGCGCGACTGCTCGACCGACACGCTGCTGCCGGCCCACGGCAGCCTCGGCCCGGCGGATCACATGGAGCTTCAGCTCCGTGCCGCCGCCGGCGACGCCGAGCGCGCCGGCGTCACGTCGCCGCCGGCGTCCCTCATCGAGCTCGTCGCGATCGCGCGCGAAGCCGGCGAGGCCGACGACCGCCACGAGGAGTTCCGCACGCGGCTGCGCGAGTGCCACGTGGAGATCAACAAGGACCTGTGGTCGGTCAGCGAGGCGCTCGGCACGGCGTACGAGCTGGGCAACGGGCTGTCCGACACCTACGGGCGCATCTGCCGCGCGTACCGCGATCCCCACGCCGACCGGGTGCGAGCCTGGAAGGACGTCTTCGACGACGGCCGGATCGACCGGCTGAAGAAGCTGCTCGACGACCTGCAGTCCCGCCTGGACCCGACGGCTGTGACGGTCGTGCGTGAGCAGCTCGACACGTGGAGCCGCGAGGTCGCGACGCGTCTCGCGGCCGGTGACGTCCCGGCGATCGCGCGCGTGCGCAAGGGCTTGCGCCGCCAGACCGTGATCTGGCGCCAGCTGGTCGCCGGTGACAAGCAGCCGGAGGCGTATCTGGGCGCCGAGGAGCGCGCCCATGTGCGGGAGACCCTGCGGGCGCTCGCCTGGCGGCGGTATCGCATGTGGATTCCGCCGCTCGTGATGCTGCTATCCGCGCTCGTGTTCGTGCTGCCGAAGGCCGCGATCTGGTACGAGGAGAGCCTCGTCAAGTCAGGGCTCTCGGCAGTTGTCCTGGCGGCGATCGGCGCGCTCGGCATCAGCCGGGCCTCGCTCGTTCTGACCGTCCGGTCCCGCATGCACGACTGGGCCGAGCTCCTGTGGCACCGCGCCGTCGTGAACGAGGTCGCGCAGGCCACGCTCACGGTCGACCAGGTCTTCTCACAGAAGCCCGGGCGCGAGGGGACGCGGATCGTGGCGGCGACGGCGCGCGCGGCCGTCCGGCTGCGAGCGTCCGTCAGCCCGGCGACGTGACCGCGGATGTATCAGCGCCGCCCGTCGCTCGCTCTTCATCGCACGATGCTCCCCCTGATCCCCACCGAGCTCCCCCGGCTCACCACTCACTACGCCCGCCGGCACCGCTGGCGCCGGCGGGCGCGACGCCTCGTGCTCGGCCTGCCCCGCCCGCGTGAAGCGCGAGCCGTCGGCGCGTAGCCGTCCATCGCCCCACCGGGCGGCTACAGTCCGGCCCGATGGAGGCCAGCGCCCGGATCGTCGACGCGATGCGACGCTCCGTGGCGGCGCGCGGCGCGGCCGGGTCCACGTTCGACCAGGTGGCGCGCGAGGCGGGCGTCTCGCGCGGCCTCCTGCACTACCACTTCGGCACCAAGGAGCGGCTGATCGCCGAGGTCGTGCGGCGCGACGCCGAGATCCGGCTCGCGCACCTCGGCGGCGAGCTCGAGGGAGCGCGCACGGTGGCCGACGTGATCGGCGCGCTCCTGCACTCGCTCGAGGACCTCGTCGAGCACGACCCGGGGTTCGTGGCGCTGCGCTTCGAGCTGTTCACCTCGGGCCGGCGCAACCCCGAGATCGCCGCCGAGTTCGCCGCGCTGCAGCGGGCGACGCGCACCCGTGTCGCCGAGCTATTGGCCGCCAAGCAGCGCGAGGGCGTGGTCAAGCTCGCCGACGAGCCGGAGGCGGTCGCCGCCGTGCTGCTGTCGCTCGCCGACGGGCTCGCGCTGGCCCTGCTCGGGGAGCCCGAGCACGAGCACGGGGCGACGCTGGGGGCCGCCACCGCGGCGGCGCGCGCGCTGATCGCCGATCCCTGATGGTTGCCGAGATCCTCGCGGCGCACATCGCCGCCGCTGCTGACTAGGGATCTCCCCGATGTGAGCCGCGCACGCGTAAGCGAGGGTGCGGCGCATGGAGAATCTCCGTCGTTTGAGAGTCATCGCCATCGCGGCCGGCGTGCTGCTGATCCCAGCCGCCGCCGCGCAGGGCGCGACGAAGGACATGGTCGCGGGCACGCCTCCGAAGGGCGCGCTCAAGGGCGTGCCCGACTTCGTGTCCGACAACGCGTTCTACGCCAAGAAGGTCACGGTCCACCAGGGCGATCGCGTCCGCTTCAAGACCCTGGGCTTCCACAACGTCCTGCTGGCCCCCAAGGGCAAGGCCCCGCAGCTGTTCACGACCGATCCGACCAAGCCGGTCGGGAGCGTCAAGGACGCGGCGGGCGCCGACTTCTGGTTCAAGGACCTGCCGAGCGTCGGCATCAACCCGGCCGTCGCCGCCCCGAGCGGCGGCAAGGTGTTCACGGGCAAGCAGGTCATCAGCTCCGGCATCCCGATCGCGGGCGCGCCGAAGCCGATGACGGTCAAGTTCCCGAAGAAGGGCACCTACACCGTCCTCTGCGCCCTGCACCCGGGTATGAAGGCCACGATCGTGGTCGAGGCCAAGAAGGCCAAGATCCCCACCAAGAAGCAGGACGCCAAGCGCATCAGGGCCCAGGTCAAGGCCGCGAGCAAGCTCGCCAAGAAGCTCGCCGCCGGCCAGGGCGCGCCGACCGGCCTCGAGGTCCGCGCCGGCAATGACAAGCAGGGCATCGCCGCCCTCGCGTTCTTCCCCGGCACGAAGACCGTCAAGGTCGGCCAGTCCGTGAGGTTCGCGGTCTCGAGCAAGACGACCGAGACGCACAACATCGCGTTCGCGCCGAAGGACTACGCCGAGCTGGCGCCCGCGTTCCTCGGCCCGAACGGCATCGACCCGCGCACGGCCTACCCGAGTGAGCCGTTCGGCTCCCCGCTGGTCGTGAACGGGACGAGCCACGGCAACGGGTTCGTCAACACGGGCATGCTCGACTCCGTGAAGGCGACCCCGCTCCCCCAGAGCGCGACGGTCAGCTTCTCGACGCCCGGGACGTATCAGTACTTCTGCATCGTCCACGGCCCCCAGATGAGCGGCACCATCACGGTCACGAACTAAGCCCGGATTACGCGCCGAACAGCCCGCGGGCGCGCCACAGCGCCCGCGGGTTGCCGCGCGGGCGCAGACGCCCGCTGACGACCGCCCGGCGTGGGTCGAGCCGGCCGGCGACCACGTCGACCCAGTCGTCGAAGCGACAGTGCAGCGCGACGTCGACCTGCGCGGCACGGCCGGGCGCGGCGGCCGTCGCGCCGTTGTCGAGCCGGACGTGCCACGGCTCGGCATCCGGGAACTCCCACTGGAGCACGAACGGCCCGCCGGGCGCGCGGCGCATGTCGACGTTGCGGCGGATGCTGTCGAACAGCACGCGCATCGCGTCCGGATCGCGCGCCGGCGGCCCGTTGGGCTCACCGACGAAGCCGTAGCGGAGCATCGCCAGGCCGCGCTCGGCGCGGCCGCGCGGCGGCAGGTCCATCGGCATCATCAGCGGCCCCGGCAGCGACTCGAGCGGGAGGCCGGCGGCCTTGAACTTGGCTTCGATCGAGCGCGCGCCCTCCTCGTAGATCTCCTCGAGCGTGAAGCCGAAGCACTCGACGTAGCGGGTGTCCCAGTTGGGCGGCACGAAGACCCCGAGCTCGTAGGGCAGGACGGCGCGCAGCTGCTCGGCGACCGCCTCCGGCACGTCGGGATCCTCGCTCGCGAGATCGCGCAGCAGCTTGACGCCGAAGCCGATGTGGCGCTGCTCGTCGAGCGCCACGTTGTGCATGCCGGAGCGGAAGCCGGGCAGCAGGTCGCGCTGCGTGAGGTAGTCGGTGATGAAGTGCTGGCCGGGCTGAGCGAGCGAGGCCTCGACGACGAAGTGGTACATCGTCACGGCCTGCGCGAGCTTGGTCCGCGAGCGATCACGGCGCAGCTCGTCCACCACGCGGTCGAGCATCTCGAACGTCTTCACGAAGCCCCACGTGAGCTCGGGGCGCGTGGCCTCGAGCGTGCCCGCCACGGTGCCGTCGCCCATCTCGACGACCTCGTGCATGAAGCGGTTGAAGAACACCGCGTGCCGCGCCTCGTCGACCTGCTGCGTCGTGAGGAAGTACTTCTGCTCCTCGCGCGGGGCGGCGTCGATGAACGGCGACAGGTCATCGGCGACCGCGTCCTCGCCGTGGAAGAACATCGCGTAGTTCCACAGCGCGGCCCGGCGCTCGAGGTCGGAGAACTGCTCCCGCCAGTCCACGCGGTCCTGCGTGAAGTCGATCTTCGTGGCGCGCCAGTTGCCCCGCTCCCAGCGCCGGTAGAGGTCTTCGTAGCTGACCTGATCGGCCGCGACGGCCATAGCCGGAAGCTACAGAACGTTCGCGTTCAGCGCGTGAGTTGCGTCACACGGTCGACGAGCTCGCCGACCGGGACGCGGTCCTGCTCCAGTGAGTCGCGATCGCGCACCGTGACGGTGTCGTCCTCGAGCGTCTGGTGGTCGACGGTGATCGCCAGCGGCGTGCCGATCTCGTCCTGGCGCCGGTAGCGGCGGCCGATCGCGCCGCCCTCGTCGTACTCGGCGCTGACGTGCCGGCGCAGCTCGAGATAGATCTCGCGCGCCTTCTCGGGGTGGCCGTCCTTGCGCAGCAGCGGCAACACCGCGACCTTGACCGGCGCCATCGCCGGCGACAGCCGCAGCACCGTGCGCTGCTCGCCGCCGATCTCGTCGGTGTCGTAGGCGTCGCACAGCAGCGCCAGCACGGTGCGGCCGACGCCCGCGGCCGGCTCGATCACGTGCGGCACGTAGCGCTCGCCCGCGTTCGGGTCGAAGTACTCGAGCTTCTCGCCGGAGTACTCGGCGTGCTGCTTGAGGTCGAAGTCGCCGCGGTTGGCGATGCCCTCGAGCTCGGACCAGCCGATCGGATACAGGTACTCGATGTCGGATGTCGCGGACGAGTAGTGCGACAGCTCGTCGGCATCGTGGGCGCGCAGCCGCAACCGCTCGGCGTCGATCCCCAGTGACACGTACCAGTCCATGCGCGCCTGCATCCAGTGCTCGTGCCACTGCTCGGCCTGGTCGGGCGGCACGAAGAACTCCATCTCCATCTGCTCGAACTCCAGCGTGCGGAAGATGAAGTTGCCGGGCGTGATCTCGTTGCGGAAGGACTTGCCGACCTGCGCGATGCCGAACGGCGGCTTGCGGCGCGCGTACTGCAGCGTCGTCTTGAAGTCGAGGAAGATCCCCTGCGCGGTCTCGGGGCGCAGGTAGACCGTCGATCCCGCCTCTGCCACGGGTCCGATCGTCGTCGCGAACATCAGGTTGAACTCGCGTGCCTCGGTGAGGTCGCATTCGTCCGTCTCACCGGGATGTTTGGACGGCTTGCGCCCGCACTGGAGCTCGCCGAGGTGATCGGCGCGGTAGCGCTTGCCGCAGGTCTTGCAGTCGACCAGCGGGTCGGTGAAGCCGGCGAGGTGGCCCGACGCCTCCCACGTGCGCGGGTGCTGGATGATCGCCGAGTCGAGCGCGACCACGTCCTCGCGCTCCTGGATCATCGCCCGCCACCACGCGTTGACCACGTTGTTCTTGAGCAGAACGCCGTAGTGCCCGTAGTCGTACGTGTTGGCGATGCCGCCGTAGATCTCCGACGCGGGGAAGATGAGACCCCGGCGTTTGCAGAGCGCGACGACCTCGTCCATGGTGGGGGCGGGCATGGACCTCAGCCTATACTCGCCCACCGCGATGCCGATCTACGAGTACCGCTGCGAGAACGGGCACCTGTTCGAGGTGATGCAGAAGATCACCGAGGATCCCGTGACCGTGTGCGAGACGTGCGGGGCGCCGGTTCAGCGGGTGTTCCATCCCATCGCCGTGCACTTCAAGGGCTCGGGTTTCTACAACACCGATTACGGCACGGCGCGGCGCAAGCGCGAGACCGAGAAGTCCGCGAGCGAGGGCGCCGACCAAGCACGACGCGAAGTCCAAGGAGTCCAAGGACTCCAAGGCCGACTCGACGTCGGGCTCCAAGCCGTCGTCGTCGTCCTCCTCCACCGACTGACGGCTCAGTAGTTCGCCCTCGCCGGATCTGCGGCTCTCGACGCATGCCGCGCACGCAGGCGCCGCCGATAGTTGCCGCATGACCGATCCGCTCTACGCACGCATCGATCGAACCTTCCACGTAGGCGACACGCGCCTGTCGTACGGGATCACCGTTCCGCTGCTCGTCAGCATCGCCGCCATCGTCGCGTTCATGGCGAACGCCGGGTGGTGGACGATGGCCGTCGCGCTGTTCGTGGTCATCGCGCTCACCGGCGTCGTGGCCTTCGGCGTGTCCCGCATGCTGGCCGAGTCCGGCGACGACGACCCGCACGCATAAGCGGCCCTTATAAGAGTTCGGCGGAATCGTCATTTCCGCTGGGGGCGATCGGCTGCCACACTGGCCGCCATGACGCCTCGCCAGATCGGCCTGCTCGCTGCGCTGGCGGCGATCTGGGGCGGCTCGTACCTGCTGATCAAGTTCGCGCTCGAGGGCTTCAGCGCGCCGATGATCGTCTGGGGCCGGACCGCGCTCGCCGCGCTCGTGCTGCTGATCGCGCTGCGCGGTGCCGCCCGCGGCGCGTTCGCCGACATCCACCGGCGGCCCGGCTGGGCGCTCACGCTCGCGAGCGTGTCGGTCACCGCGCCGTTCCTGCTGATCACGTTCGGCGAGCACGAGGTGCCGTCCGGCCTCACGGCGGTGCTGATCTCGCCCGCCGCGCTGTTCGTCGCGCTGTTCGCGCCGTTCATCGACCCATCCGAGCGGATCAACCGCCGGCAGGCGCTCGGCCTGTGTGTCGGCCTCGGCGGAGTTGCGCTGGTGGTCGGCGTCGAGTCGATCAGCACGCTCGGCCAGTTCCTCGGCGCGATGGCGATGATCGGCGCCGCCGCCTGCTATGCGCTCGGCGGCTTCGTCGTGAAGATGCGCTACGGGCGCCTGACGTCGATGCAGACCTCGTTCGTCTCGCTCTCGGTGACCTCGCTGCTGACGCTGCCGCTGGCGATCGCCACCGCTCCTTCCGAGACCCCGGGCCTCGGCGCGGTCGGCGCGCTGGTGGCGCTCGGCGCCGTCGGCACGGCGCTCGCGTTCGTCATCTTCTACAAGCTGATCGCCGAGGTCGGAGCGGGCCGCGCCTCGCTCGTCAGCTACCTCGCGCCGGGCGTCGCGCTGTTCTACGGCGCCGTCTTCCGCGACGAGCCGATCACGGTCGCCGCCGTCGGCGGCCTCGCGCTGATCCTCGGCGGCGTCGCGCTCGCCTCGCGGCGCCCCCGTGCTCGCGAGCCGGTAGCGTCCGCGGTCCATGGACCTGACGCTGTCGCCTGCCGAGCTGGAGTTCCGTGACGCCGTCCGCGGCTGGATCGAGGCGAACCATCCGGGCCGCGAGCCCTCCGGTGACCCCGACGCGTTCGAGTTCCGGCGCGCCTGGCAGCGCGCGCTGAACGAGCGCGGCTGGGCCGGGCTGAGCTGGCCGACCGAATACGGCGGCGCGGGCGCCACGCTCGTCGAGCAGGCGATCTTCTACGAGGAGATCGCCCGCGCCGGGGCGCCGCAGATGGCCAACGTCCTCGGGCTCGCGATGGGCGGCCCGACCGTCATCGCGCACGGGACCGAGGAGCAGAAGCAGCGCTTCCTCGCCCCGATCCTGTCCGCCGACGAGATCTGGTGCCAGGGCTTCTCCGAGCCGGGCTCGGGCTCCGACCTCGCCTCGCTCAAGACGCGCGCGGTCCGCAACGGCGACGAGTGGGTCGTCACCGGCCAGAAGGTCTGGACCACCTACGCGCATCAGGCCAAGTGGTGCATGCTCGTCGCCCGCACCGACCGCGACGCGCCCAAGCACCGCGGCCTGACCTACTTCCTGATGGACATGGAGCAGGACGGCGTCGACGTCCGCCCGCTCGTGCAGATCACCGGCGAGGCCGAGTTCAACGAGCTGTTCATCGAGGAGGCCCGGATCCCGAACAACAACATCGTCGGCGGCGAAGGCAATGGCTGGTCGGTGGCGATCACGACGCTCATGCACGAGCGCGCCGGGCTCGCATTCGCGCTGCAGGTGCAGGTGCAGATCGTGCTGCGCGAGCTCCAGGAGCTGATCCGCGAGGCCGGCCGGGCCGACGACCCGCTGATCCGCCAGCGCTTCGCACAGGTGTACATCGAGGCGCAGGTGCTGCGGCTGAACGCCTACCGCGGGCTGACCGCCACGATGAAACGCGGCGCGCCTGGGCCGGAGGGCTCGCTCGGCAAGTGGCACTGGGCGGAGGTCAACCAGTCGGTGATGGAGCTGGCGATGGACGTCGCCGGGACCGACGCGCTGGTGGCCGAGGGCTCGTGGCCCTACCGCTTCCTGCGCTCGCGCGCGAACTCGATCGAGGGCGGTACCACCGAGATCCTCAAGAACATCGTCGCCGAGCGCGTCCTCGGACTCCCGCGGGCGGCGTGACGTGAACTTCGACCTCTCCGACGACCAGCGCGAGATCAAGCGCACCGCGCGCGAGTTCCTGTCCGCGCGCTACCCGCTCAGCGAGGTGCGGCGGCTCGCGCTCGACGACGAGCGCGGGTTCACCGACGCACAGTGGAAAGAGATGGTCGAGCTCGGCTGGCCCGAGATCGCCGAGCTCGGCACGGTCGAGATGATCGTCGTCGCCGAGGAGCTCGGCTACGCATGCGCGCCCACGCCGCTGCAGTCGACGTGGGCGGCGGGGGTGCTCGGCGCCTCGTTGGACGGCGGCCGCGGCGCGGTCGTCATCGACGGGCTGAGCGCCGATGCCGGCACGGCCGACGTGCTCGTCGACTGGGCCGGGAACGCTGTCGCCGGCGCGACCATCGAGCCTGTCAAGGCGCTCGACCCCACGCGGCGCTGGTTCCGCGTGACGGGCGGCGAGCGCGAGCCGGTCGGCGCTGACGTCGAGCGCGGCCGCGGCCAGGCGATCGTGATGAACGCCGCCGAGTCCGTCGGCGTGGCGACCCGGGCGATGGAGATGGCGATCGAGTACGCCAAGGAGCGCAAGCAGTTCGACCGCCCGATCGGCACCTACCAGGCCGTCTCGCACGCCTGCGCGCAGATGCTGCTCGAGGTCGAGGGCGCGCGGTCGGTCGTCTACTGGGCCGCGTGGGCGCTCGACTACGAGCCGGAGACCGCGCCGCTGGCGGTCGCGTGCGCGAAGGCCTATGCGGGCGACGCGGGCCGCCGCGTCCCGCGCGCCGCGCTGCAGGTCCACGGCGGCATCGGCTTCACGTGGGAGCACGACCTGCACTTCTTCCTCAAGCGCGGCGAGGCGAACGCCCACGCGTACGGCGACGGCGCCGCCCAGCGCGAGCAGGTCGCGGCCCTGACCGGGCTCTAGCCCTTCAGGAACTCGTCGACCGCGCGCTGCTTCGCCGCGGGGTCGACCGTGAGGCCGGCGCCGCCGTCAGGGAGCGTGACGTTCCCGGACGGTGTGAGCACCTGCTTCTTGCTGTTGCCGCCGAGCAGCTCGGCGCCCACGAGCCCGAGCAGCGTCGGGCCGGACATGTCGGAGCGGATCGCCTTCGGCGCCGCCCACGAGACCCAGGGCAGGCGGATGAACGTCTCGAACGAGGTCACCTTGCCCTTGATCGAGCTGAGGATCTTCTGCTGGCGTCGCACGCGCGCGCGGTCGTCCTCCTGCGGGCGGCAGTCGTTGTGCCGCGTGCGCGCGAGCGCGAGCGCCTCGTCGCCGTTGAGCTCGTGCGTGCCCGCCTTCAGGCGCAGCGTCGTGCCGCCGTTGCGCGAGCCGCCGTTGATCTTGGAGATCACGCAGTTGCCGGTGTAGGTGATCCCGCCGAGCGCGTTGATGAGGTCGGGAAAGTTTTCGAAGTTCACCTCGACCAGGTGGTTGACCGGGGTGCCGAGGTAGTTCTCGACGGTCTGGATCGCCAGCGAGGGGCCGCCGATCGCGTACGCCGCATTGATCTTGTTGCGGCCGTGGCCGGGGATGTCGACGACGGTGTCACGCAGGATCGAGAGCTGCGCGTTGGCGCCGCCGCCGACCCGCAGCAGCATGATCGAGTCCGATCGGCTCGTCTGGCCGATCGTCTGCGCTCCCGGCTCGCCCTTGCCCTTCACGCGCGCGTCGGACCCGAGCACGAGGATCGTGTTCGGCGACGTGAGCGGGTAGCCGCCGCCGCTGAGCTTCGACTCGGCGGCGTTGGAGATCTTCGACTCCTGGATCTGCGCGCTGATCAGGAAGAGGACGAGCGACAGCAGCAGCCACGCGCCGATCGCGAGCGCGACGTACTTGACGACGCGGCCGACGGTGATCCGGCGTTCCCGTCTCGGCAGCTTCGGCTCGTCGTCGCGCTTCTCTCCGCGTTGCTGGGAGAGGTCGTCGCCGCGCTGCCACGGGAAGCGCGGTCGGGAACGGTAGACGGTGTATTTCGGCTCGTCGTCGTGGTCGGCCATGGGAGGGGAGCGGTATGGTGGCCGGCGTGGTCGAGCGAGGCGTCATAGGCGTCGACCTCGGCGGCACCAAGCTCCTGGCCGGCGCGGTCGACGCCGACCTCGCGATCCATCACCGTACCAACCGTCCGATCTACGGCCTGGACCAGAACGGACTCGTGCAGATGATCGCGGACGCGGTTCAGGAGATCCGGACCGCCGTCGGCGACGGGATCGAAGCGGTCGGTTTCGGCATCCCGTGCACGTTCGACGCGCGCACCGGGATGGCCGTGCAGGCCGCCAACGCGCCGCTGCACGACATCGCCTTCCACGAGGTCATGTCGCAGAGGACCGGGCTGCCCGTGACCGTCGACAACGACGCCAACTGCGCGGTGCTGTGCGAGGCGCGGGTGGGCGCGGCGGCCGGCTGCAGCGACGTCGTGCTGCTCACTTTGGGCACGGGCATCGGCGGCGGCCTGGTGCTGGGCGGCGAGGTCTACCGCGGCTGGCTGGGCGGCGGCGCGGAGATGGGCCACATGGTCGTGGACATGAACGGTCCGCCGTGCCAGTCCAACTGTCCCAATTACGGCTGCCTCGAGAGCGTCTGCTCGGGCACCGCGCTCGTTCGCCGGGCGTCGGTCGCGGTCGCGCGGCGGCCGGACACCGCGCTCGGGCACGCGCTCGAGGAGGGGCAGGAGCTGACCGGGCCGCTGATCACGCGGCTGGCGCAGGAGGGCGACCCGGTGGCGCGTGATGCGATCGCCGAGATCGGCCGCAACCTCGGCATCGGGCTCGTCTCGCTCGTGAACATCTTCAACCCGGAGGTGATCGTGATCGGGGGCGGCGTGAGCGCGGCGGGGGACCTGCTGCTCGCGCCGGCCCGCGCGCTGGTGAGCGAGCGGGCGTTGTTGCCGGGGCGCGACGCGGTGCGGATCGAGGTCGCCAAATACGGCGCCGAGGCCGGGCTGCTCGGCGCGGCCCTGATGGCGCGCGAGGCCGGCGGCCTGCTCTCGGCCGGCTATCCGTCGCGGGAGACCGTCGCGTGACGGGAGGGCGGCTGATCGTGTGCCCGACGCCGATCGGGAACCTCGAGGACGTCACGCTGCGCGTGCTGTCGGCGCTCCGTGACGCCGACGTCGTCGCCTGCGAGGACACGCGGCGCACGCGGGTGCTGCTCGAGCGCTACGGCGTGCAGGCGACGCTGATCTCCTACCACGAGCACAACGAGCGCGAGCGGGCCGCCGATCTGGTCGAGCGGATGCGGGGCGGTGCCGTCGTGGCGCTGGTGAGCGACGCCGGGATGCCGCTGGTGTCCGATCCCGGCTACGTGCTCGTCCAGGGGTGTGTCGCGGCGGGGCTCGAGGTCGAGGTGCTGCCGGGCCCGAGCGCCGCGCTCGCCGCCTTGGTGGCGTCGGCGCTGCCGTCGGACGTGTGGCGCTTCGCCGGGTTCCTGCCGCGCAAGCGGTCGGACCTCGTGGGGGTGCTCGGATCGCCGGAGACGCTGGTGGCGTTCGAGTCGCCTAAGCGCGTCGCGGCCTCGCTGGCCGTGCTCGCCGAGCTCGATCCCGACCGCCCCGTCGCCGTCTGCCGCGAGCTCACGAAGGTCCACGAGGAGGTCGTGCGCGGGCCGGCCGGGGAGCTCGCCGAGCGCTACCGCGACGCGCCGCCGCGCGGTGAGGTCGTGTTGGTGATCGGCGGCGCGCCGGCTCGGACCGGGCTCGACCCGGCGGCGGTCGACGCGGTGCGCCGGCTCGTCTCCTCGGGCGCGCGTACGCGCGACGCCGCGCGCGTGGTCTCCGAGCTCACTGGGGCGCCGGCAAATGCGCTGTATCGGGAGGTGGCGGGCTCTTAGGCACGGCCTGCTCGATCACGTCCTGCGCGAACCGCTCGCTGAAGCCCGAGAGGAAGCCGAGCCCGGCATAGAACGCGAGGTGGCTGCCGGTGGTCGGCGGGGCGAGCACGTCGATGATCCCGCCGTCGAGGAACAGGTAGATGACGGCGCCGAACGTTGCGCCGATCACGGGCCGCATGAAGCCGAGCGCGCGGATCGTCTTCTTGCCCGACTCCGGGCCGAGCTTCAGGCTGCCGCCCGACATGCGCGACAGCACGCTCACCACCGCGCCGGTGGCGCCGCCGAGCACGCTCAGCATCGCCGGCGTGTCGAGCGTGCCGGTGCTGGCCGCGACGATCGCGGTCACGACCGCCGCCAGGATCAGGAACGTGAGCATCCCGACCAAGTAATCGAGCTGCGCCTGGCGCTGGGCCGACTGGCGGTAGTACGCCTGCGCCTGGGCGAGCTCGCGCTCGAGCGTCTTGATCTCCTCGGGATCAGACCCGAACGGCTTGTCGGTCTTGCCGGACACGATGTCGAGCTGGCGCTGGTCGAGCGTGCCGAGCAGCGTCGCGATCACGCCGAAGATCATCCGCATGCAGATCTTGCGCGGCTGCGGGGTGAGGAACTCGAGCGCCTTGTAGTGCAGGTGCAGGCAGTGGAACAGGATCTCCTTGGCCTTCCAGTCGGCGGGGTCGCCGAACGTCGGCTCGATGTGGATCGCGGAGCTCGAGGCGGGGGCGGGGTCGAAGAGGTGCAGGCAGCGCATGAAGAACGGCCGCCGCGGGCGCTTGGGGCGCGGCTCGTGGTGGTGGACGATGGCGTCCGGCTGCTGTGCGAGCAACTCCTCGATGCCGGCGGGCGGCGGGCCCTTGAGGCTGGCCTCCGGCACGCCTTCGGGCGCGCCGGCCGCGTGCCCGATGTCGGTGAGGACCGCGGCGACGCGGATGTGCCGGCAGAAGTAGGCGGTGACGATGCCCTTGCGCGGCTCGGCGAAGGCGTCGAGGAGCCCGGGGAAGACCTCCTTGAACTCGGCGCGCAGGTCGTCGGAGAGATTCGCGTCGGCCATGTTGAACCAGGCGCTCGCGACGTCGTGGAACGTGACCGTGCCGCGCCAGTGGGTGTAGCGGGCGGCCTCGAGGTCGCTCTCGGCCGCCATCTCGATCTGCCGGCGCGTCTCGGGGTCGGCGACGCGCATGCCCATCACCGGCAGGCCGGCGATAGTCGGCGCGCCGGTGCCGGTGCTGGCGTCGCCGCCGCCGCTCGTGCCGTCGCCGCTCGTGCCGCCGCCGCTCGCGATCGCCGGGCCCGTCACGGTCGTCATCGTGGTCGCGCCGGTCGCCGCCCCTGCTCCGGTCTCCGAGTCCGTCACTGACGAGAAACGCTTCGCGCGGGGCTCCTTGGAGCCCTCGTCGGTTGGCATGGTCCTTCTCCTTGGCCGCCGAGCCGGAACGATCCCGGCGGCGCGAGAGTCCCAGTCGCGCGGGCCGCCGTCAACCGCTGCCGTCCGATGCAGCACGGCTTGCAGGCGCCTCCGGGCCGGTCTCTCACCCGGTTTGCCACAACTCTGCACCAAAACTGTGCCAATGCAGCGGAATTCGGGGTTACGGGTGCCTGCTGCCCGTAGCGTGCGCCGCCCATGCGCCTCTCCTTCGCTACCGCTCTCGCGCTCGCGGTTCTCGCCGCCCTCTCGCTCACGCTTCTCGCCGCCCTCTTGCTGGCCCCGGACGCGGCGGCCGCGTGGCGCCCGCCGAGATCGGCAGCCACGTGGCGCCCGCCGAGACCGGCGGCTGCGTGGCGCCCGCCGGTCTCGGCGCCCGTCGCGCGCGCGTTCGATCTCGGCGCGAGTCCCTACGCGGGCGGCCACCACCGCGGGGTCGATCTGCTCGCGCCGCCGGGGTCACCGGTCCGGGCGGCGTGCGCGGGCAGAGTGGTGGTGGCTGGCCGCGTCGGCGTCAGCGGCGGCGTCGTGACGGTGCTGTGCGGGCGCTGGCGCGTGACCGTGATGCCGCTGGCGACGATCGCGGTTCGGCGCGGGGCGGCGGTCGGCCGGGGCGTACGGCTCGGCACGCTCGCCCGGTCGCGCGATCACACGGGTTTGCACTTCGGCGTCCGCCGCGACGGCTCGCGCTTCGGCTACGTCGATCCATTGCGCCTCCTCGCCCCGGCGCGCCCGGCGGCGCCGCCGCCGCTGGGCCGCGCGCCCCGCTCGCGGCCGCGACACGTGCCGCCGCTCCTGCCGCTCGTCGTCGCGCCCACACCGGAACTCACCGCCCGCGTGGCCGCCGCCGCGGCCCCGCTTGCCCCGTGGCCGGCGTGGGCCGGCCTCGCGCTCGCGCTTGCCGGCCTCGGCGTGGGCTGGCGCCACGTGCGCTCGCGGCGCGTGCAGCCGCGAACCGCGCTGCGGGATCGGCCAACTGCGGCTGGGTAGGAGCGGGGTTCGGCCGCGCGTCGACCGTCTGGCGCCTCTTGCTCGGCGGGCAAAACGCGCCACGGAGGAGATCCGCGCCGCATCGAGGGACCGCCAGGAGACCGCGGCCCGTCCCGTCCCTCACCGCCCTACCCGGCCGCCGTTCGCCGAGGCAGCCTCGAGCGCGAGCGGAGTTGCCGCGCGGCGGCGAGACTCGAACCCGCCTGCAAAGTCGAGGCGTCGCTAGCCTTCCACGCCCGCGATGGCCTTCTACATCACGACCCCGATCTACTACGTCAACGCGGCCCCGCATCTCGGGCACGCGTACTCGACCATCGGGGCCGACATCCTCGCCCGCCACATGCGCCAGCGTGGCGAGGAGGTGTTCTTCCTCACCGGCACCGACGAGCACGGCGAGCCGGTGGCTCAGGCGGCCGAGCGCGAGGGCGTCACGCCGAAGGAGCTGGCCGATCGCAACGCCGAACGCTTCCAGGCGCTGCTGCCGCGGATCAACGTCTCCAACGACTACTTCATCCGCACCTCCGACCCGCGCCACCACGAGCGGGTCCAGGAGGTCATGCAGCGGATCCACGACAACGGCCACACGTACAAGGGCCTGTACGAGGGCTGGTACTGCCCCCGCTGCGCGGACTTCAAGACCGAGAACGAGATCGGGCCCGATCAGACCTGCCCGATCCACAAGATCCCGCTCGACCGCGAGCGCGAGGAGAACTGGTTCTTCAAGCTCGCGAGCTTTCAGGAGCCGCTCGAGCGCCTGTACGCGGAGCGCCCCCAGTGGGTCCGCCCCAAGCACCGCTACAACGAGGCGCGCTCGTTCATCACCGGCGGCCTCCAGGACGTCTCGCTCAGCCGCTCCAAGACCAAGATCACCTGGGGCGTACAGGTCCCGTGGGACGAGGACCATGTCTTCTACGTCTGGTTCGACGCGCTGCTCAACTACTACACGGCGCTCAGCTTCGCGCGCGACGGCGAGGACCTCACGGACACGTTCTGGCCGGCCTCGTTCCACATCCTCGCCAAGGACATCCTCAAGTTCCACGCGGTGATCTGGCCGGCGATGCTCCTCGCCTCCAGCATCGAGCTCCCGCGCAGCGAGTACATCCACGGCTATCTGCTGATGAAGGACGCGGAGGGTGCCGAGCACAAGATGTCCAAGTCGCTCGGCAACGTGCTCGACCCGTTCGAGGTGATGGACACGTTCGGGACCGACGCCCTGCGCTACTACCTATTCCGCGAAGTGTCCTTCGGGCAGGACGGCGGCGTGTCGACGATCACCTTCGGCGAGCGCTACGAGACCGAGCTGGCGAACGAGTTCGGCAACCTCGCGAGCCGCACGCTGTCGATGATCGATCGCTACCGCGAGGGCGTGGTGCCCGACGTCGAGGTCGACCCGGCGCTCGGGACCGACTTCGACGGCCTGCGCGAGGAGGTCAGCGGGCTGCTCGACAACGCCGAGGTCACGCAGGCGCTCGAGCGGATCTGGCAGCGCGTGCGCCGTCTCAACCGCTACGTCGAGGAGCGCGCCCCGTGGCAGCTCGCCAAGGACGAGGCGCGGGCGGGCGAGCTCGACGCGACGCTGCGCTCGCTCGCCGAGGGCCTGCGCGTCGTCACGACCCTGCTCGTCCCGTACATCCCCGAGACGGCGGAGAAGCTGCTCGCCGCGCTCGGCGCCCAGGACAGCGCGCTCGACCAGGCGGCCTACGGCGCTCAGCCCGGTGGCGCGCGGACCGAGAAGCTCCCCCCACTGTTTCCGAAGCCCGGATGAACCCGTCCGAAAGCTCGACGGGTTCTGGCGGGCCCCGCCCGCGTCTGCCGGCACCCGGCATCCGGTCACGTGCAACCAGCATGCTCGCGGATGCCGTGCACCGGCAGACACGACCGGGACGTCGCCAGGCGACCCGCCGAGCCTCCGAACGGATTCATCGGTGATCGACTCGCACACCCATCTCGACCGCGGGCCGGCGCCCGAGGCCGAGCTGGTGGCGGCGGCGCGCGCGGTCGGGATCAAGCGGATCCTCACGATCGGGATCGACGCCGAGTCGCGCCGCGCGGCCCTCGCCGCGGCCGAGACGTACGACGAGGTGTTCGCGGCGATCGGCCATCACCCCAACAACGCGACCGGGTACGACGACGCGATCACCGACGAGGTCCGCGAGCTCGCGCGGCACCCGCGCTGCCTCGCGATCGGCGAGACGGGGCTCGACGACTACCGCGACTACGCGCCGCGCGCCGATCAGGAGCGCGCGTTCGCCGCCCACATCGAGATCGCGCGCGAGCTCGGCAAGCCGCTCGTGATCCACACGCGCGCGGCCGAGGACGACACGATCGCCACGCTGGTGCGCGACGCTGCCGGCCTCGAGGTCGTGCTGCACTGCTTCTCGATGCCCGACCGGCTCGACGAGTGCCTGGAGCACGGCTGGTGGATCTCGTTCGCCGGCAACGTCACGTACCCGAAGGCGCAGGATCTCGCGGCGGCCGCCGAGCGCGTGCCGCTCGACCGGCTGCTGGTCGAGACCGACGCCCCGTACCTCACGCCGCAGGAGGTCCGCAAGCACCGCAACCAGCCGGCCTATTTGGTCCACACCGCGCACTTCGTCGCCGAGCGGCGCGGCATCACCTACGACGAGCTCGAGGCGGCGGTGGAGGCCAACGCCGCCCGGCTCCTGGGGTGGTGAGCGAGCTCCCGGCGCAGCCGAGCCTGCGCCGGATGCGGCAGTTCGGGATCCGGCCGAGTCGCGAGCTGGGCCAGAACTTCCTGATCGACTCGAACATCCTCGACGTGATCGGCCGCGCCGCCGCGCTGGCGCCTGACGACGTCGTGCTCGAGGTCGGCGGCGGGCTCGGTGTGCTCTCCGAGTACCTCGCGGACCGGACCGCGCACGTGCATGTCGTCGAGGTCGACCGCCGGCTCGAGCCGCCGCTGCGCGACGCGCTCGACGCCCACCCCAACGCGACCCTGCACTTCGCCGACGCCGTCAAGCTCGACCTCACCGCGCTCGACCCGCCCCCGACGAAGGTCGTCGCCAACCTGCCGTACGGGGTGGCCGCCGGCGTGATCCTGCGCACGATCGAGCAGCTGCCCGGCGCGCACACGTGGGTGGCGATGGTGCAGAAGGAGGTCGGCGAGCGGTTCGCCGCGCGTCCGGGGAGCGCCGCCTACGGCGTCCCGTCGGTGCTCGCGCAGCTCGCGTGCGACGTGAAGGTGCTGCGGGCGATCTCGCGCACCGTGTTTCACCCGGTGCCGAACGTGGACTCCGTGCTCGTCGGGCTCGAGCGGCGCGGCCCGGCGCCCGAGCCGGGCCTGCGCGCGCTCGTCCAGCAGGGCTTCGCGCACCGGCGCAAGGCGCTCGCGCGGTCGGTGTCGCTGGCCTCGGGGGCGGACCGCGAACGGGTGCGAGCGGCGCTGACGGCGATGGGCCTGCCGGCCGACGCACGCGCCGAGACGCTGGCGCCGGAGCAGTGGCGCGACCTCTACGAGCGCGTGTCATGACCGAACGCGCGCCCGGCAAGGTCAACCTGTCGCTGTTCGTCGGCGCGCCGCGCGCGGACGGCCTGCACCCGCTCGTCTCCGTCGTCCAGGCGGTGACGCTCGCCGACGAGCTCACGATGATGCCCGCGGAGACCGACGAGGTCGTCTGTCCCGGCATCGAAGGCCCGAACCTCGCGGCCGCGGCGCTCGCGGCGTTCCGCGCCGCCACCGGCTGGGCCGAGCCGCAGAGCATCACGATCGCCAAGCGGATCCCGGTCGCTGCCGGCATGGGCGGCGGTTCGGCCGACGCCGCGGCGGTGCTGCGGCTCGCGGCGCGAGCGGCGGGCGGCGTTGACGACGCGCGCCTGCACGAGCTCGCTGTCGATCTTGGCGCCGACGTGCCGAGCCTGCTGTTCCCCGGGCGGGTAGTGATGACGGGAGCGGGCGAGCACGTCGACCGCCTGCCCGACCCCGACCCGTTCGGTCTCCTGATCGTGCCGTCGCCCCACACACTCTCGACCCCCGCCGTGTATCGCGAGTTCGACCGCCTCGGCGGCGCGCGCTCGACCGAGGAGCTCGCCACGCGGGCCGGCGAGGCGCGTGCGGGCGCGACCCCGCCGGTCAACGACCTCGAGCCGGCCGCCCGCGCGCTGTGCCCGGCGATCGATCCGGTGCTCGACGCCGTCCGCGCCGCGGGCGCGACGGTCGCGATGGTTTCGGGATCCGGCCCGACCGTGTTCGGCCTGTTCGACGATCCCGAGGCCGCGCGCGCCGCCGCCGCCAGCGTCCCCGGCGCCATCGCCGCGGAGCCCGTATGAAGTGGGGCTGGCTGCTCGGCGCCGCCGCGCTCGCCGCGTTCCTCGTCGTGCGCCGGCAGCGGCTCGGCCGCTGGGTCGAGCTCGGCGGATGGGTCGTCGTCGCCGCCGGGGCGCTCATCGGTACCGGCGTCATCCCGCTGCCGAATCTCGAGAAGCTGCTCGAGGACGCGGGCGAGGCGCTCGGGAAATGGACGTACCTGCTCGTCGGCGCGCTCGCGTATTTGGAAACCGGCGCCTTCGTCGGGTTCATCGCGCCGGGCGAGACTGCGGTGATCGTCGGCGGCCTCGTCGCCGGCCAGGGTCAGATCTCGCTGTTCGTGCTCATCGCGATCGTGTGGGCGTGCGCCGTCGCCGGTGACCTCACGTCGTTCACGCTCGGGCGGCGGCTCGGGCGCGGGTGGCTCCTCCGCCACGGCGAGCGGCTGAAGATCACGGAGGAGCGGCTGCAGACCGTCGAGGGATTCTTCGAGCGGCGCGGCGGCGCCACGATCCTCGTCGGCCGCTTCATCGGCTTCGTGCGGCCGCTGGCGCCGTTCCTCGCCGGCGCCGCCCGCCTGCCGCTGCGCCGCTTCCTGCCCTACGACGTGCTCGGCGCCGGCGCGTGGACCGCGACGTTCGCGACGCTCGGCTATGTCTTCTGGCGGTCGTTCGACAAGCTCACGACCTACGTCTCACGCGGGCTGTTCGCCTTCGGCACCGTCGTCGTGGTCGGCGCCGCGCTCGTCTGGCTCGTGAAGCTGCGGCGGGATCCGGAGCGCCGCGCGCAGGCACGGGCGTGGCTCCAGGAGCGGCGCGACCGGCCCGGCTGGCGCTACGTCGTGCGCATCGCCGGGCCGCTGTGGCGCGGCGTCGGCCGTCCGACCGCGTGGCTGGCCGACACCTCCGCGCGCTTCGGCCTCGCGCGGCTGACGCCGGGAGAGCTGGGCCTCGAGTTCACGACGCTTCTCGCACTGTTCGTGGTCGGCACGTTCACGTTCTTCTTCGTCGGCGGCATCGTGTCCGAGCCGGGAACGCCGCACATCGACAACCTGGCCGCCGACCTCGCGAAGAAGCTGACGATGGACGCGGCGGTCCAGGTCGCGAAGGTCGTCACGTACCTCGGATCGCTGACCGTGATCATCCCGGTGGCGCTCGCCACGGTCGCCTGGGCGCTGATGCGGCGGCGCTGGATCGACGCCGCGACGCTCGTCGCCGGCGTGACGCTGTCGATCATCTGCGTGCAGATCGCCAAGGCGGCGTATGACCGCGGACGGCCCGCCGGCGGCCTCGTCGACGTCAACTACGCGGCCTATCCCTCCGGTCACACGGCCTACTCGGTCGCGCTCGTCGCGTGCGCGACCGTCCTCGTCCGCGCCGGCGCCGGTTGGGCGGTCCGCTTCGCGGCCGTCGCGGTCGCGTGCGCGCTCGTCGTGGTCGTCGGTGCGACTCGCGTCTACCTGCGCGTGCACTACCTCACCGACGTCGTCGGCGGGGCCGCGCTCGGTGTCGCAATTTGGGCGCTCGTGGGCCTGATCGCCCTTGTCGCCGGCTACGTGCGTCAAAATGGTCGCGAGCGCAATGCTCCATGACCGCGTCACCCAGCTCGTTATCGGCGTCGCGGCCCTCGTGTCGCTGGCCGCCTGGCTCACCCTGATCGCCGTCCCCGCATGGCGGTCCTACTGGCGCCTGCGCGAGAAGATGCTGGCGCTCGTGATGAGCGTCTACGTACTCGCCGCCTTCGTCCTCGCCGGCGCGCTCGCGGGCGGGCTGGTGCTCTGGTACTACGACCGGATCTAGGTACTCGTAATGCCGGAACCCATCCCGATCCGGCCGCGGCAGGCGCCGGCCGACCTCGACGCCCTCGCGGAGATCACCGAGGCCGTCGAGTCCGGGCTCGGGCTGCCCGAGGTCGTGCGCGCGGCGTCGCGCGCGCTCGAGGCGTCGCTCGTCCTGATCGACCGCACCAGTTCTGTCCTCGCGGTTGCCGCCCGGTCGACGGCCGACGAGCGGGCCCTGATGGCCGACGCGGCGGGCGTCGCGACGCACGAGCTGCGCGTCGGCGACACGGTCGTCGGGCGGCTGCGCGTGCGCGGCCGCGGCGGCGACCCGACGCCGGCCCTGCTGCGTGTCGTGACCACGCTGATCGCCTCCGAGGTCGAGCGGCTGCGCGCGCCCGAGCGCGCGTCCGAGGAGGCGCAGGCCGCATTCCTGGCCGCCGTGCTCCGGCGCGAGGTCACCGATCGCAGCGACATCGTCGCGCGCTCCGGCGAGCTGGGCGTCGACGTCACCGCCGGCTCGGCCGTGGTCGTCGTCCGCACCCACCACTACGCGCCCGCCGACGAGGACTGGCGCGCGCGTGTGCTGGCGGCCGCCGAGCGCGCCGCGCGCACGAGCGCTCCGGGCTCGCTCGCCGCCGTGGTCGACACGCCGACGGACAGCTCCGGGCACGTGGTCGTGCTGCTGCCGGCCGCGGGCGACGACGAGGTCCGCCGCGTCGCGGCGGCGATCGCACGCGAGCTGCGATCGAGCCTCCACGGCTTCACGTTCGCCGTCGGGCACTCACGCGTGGCGACCGACCCGGTCGATCTCTACCGCGCCGGCAACGAGGCGCTGCTCGCCGCGAACGTCGCGGAGACGGGCCCTGAGGACGTGCTCGCCTTCGAGGAGACCGGCGCCTACCGGCTCCTTCTGCCGGCGATGAGCGAGGACCCGGCCGAGCTGCAGCGGTTCTTCGCCGAGACAGTCGAGCCGCTCGTGACGTACGACGAGCAGTACGACACCGATCTCGTCCAGACGCTGGAGACCTTTCTCGACGCCGACGCCAACGTCGCCGGCACCGCCTCGCGCCTGTTCACCCATCGCCACACGATCCGCTACCGGCTCGAGCGCGTGCGCGACCTCACCGGCCTCGACGTCTCTTCCACCGACGGCCGCGAGAAGCTCGGCCTCGGCCTGAAGGCGATGCGCGTGCTCGGCATCGCCGCCCCGCGCGGCCCGGCGACCGAAGAGGGCGCCGAGGGCGGACGCGTGCCGCGCGAGCCGCGCGACCGGTAGACGGTCGTGGGGCGGGGACCCGGTCTCGCCGCTAGAAGATCTCTGGGCACCACGGCGCCCGGTCGCCGCGGAAGGCGCGGCTCGCCGCGACGAGCGCGCCGCTGCGCAGCTCCTTGACGCGGCCGGCGCGCGCCAGCTCGTCGAGCGTCGTGCCGCCGAGGTAGATCGCGCCGAGCTCGGCCACGGTCAGCTCGATCGCGGCCGGCAGCGCGGTCGGCGCGCACGTCGCCGTCTCGCCGTCCCAGCGCAGCGCCCAGCGCCCCGCGTTCCACGGGCAGAAGTCGTCGCTCACCTCGAACACGGTCTCGAACGGCATCGCGTAGGCGCGCTCACGCAGCGCGCGCGGCACGTCGACGACGCGCACCCACAGCGCGTCCCCGACGCGGAGTTGGACGGCGCGCGCCTCGGTGAGCATGTGCGGCAAGGGGTCGTCGGCCGGCGCGAGCTCGTAGACGACGCGGCGCACGAGGTCGAGCTCGAGCAGGTAGCTCCAGATCGCCGCGTGGCTCTCGGGACTGGTCGACACGACCTCGCGCACGCCCGCCTCGCCCGCGGCGCGGCCCTCCTCGAACTTCAGCTGGCCGGCGTAGAGCGCGTACGCGCTGCCCTCGATCACCGCCGCGCGCAGCGCCTGCGCGCCGCCGCGATCGCTCTCCGGATCGTCGATGCGGAAGTCCCACCAGGAGCCCTCCCGGTCGAGCATGCCGGGGCACGCGGCGCGTGCGGCGTCATGGATCGGCCGCATCAGCTCGACCGCATCCGCCGCGACCATCAGCTGGACGTCGGGCCGCTCGGGCGGCGTGCGGAACTGGGCGTCGGGCGTCGAGACGTCCATCTCGGCGGTCAGCGTCGCCATGCCGTAGCCGAAGCGGCCATAGATCACCGACTCCGACGCCCACAGCGCGGCGATCGCCTCGTCGCCCGCTTCGCGCACGTCCTCGAGCTGACGCCGCATGAGCGTGGTCAGCAGCCCGCGCCGGCGATGGGTCGGCCGCACCCCGACCTGGGTGACGCCGGCGAGCGGCACCTCGCCGCCGGGCACGCTGATTCGGCGCGTGTAGATCCCGGTGGCGGCGACGATCCTGCCGTCGTCGCGCAGCACGAGGGTGCGCTCGGGCTCGAGCGTCTTGCGCATGCGCTCGAGGTGGTGCTCGGACGTGTCGTTGTGGAACGCCGAGCCGACCGCGTCCCGGAACTCGGGGATCTCCTCTGCCGTGATGGGAGCGGGCTCCACGCGCCTCAGCTTATGCTGCCCGGCCATGCCGATCGGGATCATCACCGGCTCGGGTACGTACGCGCTCCCCGGGTTCGAATCCTCTGGGCCGAAGCCGGTCGCGACCGAGTGGGGCGACGCGCTGGTCTCGCGCGGGACCCTCGCCGGCGTCGACGTGCTGCACATCTCGCGCCACCACGAGGGCCACCGCCGGATGTCGAACCTCGTGACGCACCGGGCGAACATCGCGGCGCTCGCCGACCTCGGCGCCGACGGCGTGATCGCCGTCACCGTCTGCGGCGCGGTCGACCCGGCGGTCGAGCTCGGCTCGCTCGTCTGCTTCGACGACCTGCACTTCGTCGCCAACCGGCTGGGGGACGGCGAGCTGTGCACCTTTTACTCGGAGCCTGGCGACCGCCGGCGCGGGCACTGGATCTTCGAGGGCCCGTTCTCCGAGCCGCTGCGCGAGGCCGTGCTCGCGGGCGGCCGCGACGCTGGGGTGCCGGTCCGCGACGGCGGCTGCTACGGCCACGTCGACGGGCCGCGCTTCAACACGCGCGCGGAGATCCGCGGCCTCGCGGCATGTGGTGTGACGCACGTGTCGCAGACAGGTGGGCCCGAGGCCGTGCTGTGCGGGGAGGCGGAGCTGCCGTACGCGCTGCTCGGCTACGCCACCGACTACGCCAACGGCGTGCAGGACGAGGCCACGCCGGTGCAGACGCTGCTCGACATGATGGCCGCGAGCGCCGAGACGTTCGCGTCGGTGCTCGCCGCCGCGGTCCCGCGCGCCGCCGCCGCCGATCTGGCGCCGGCGGGCACCGTGTACCGCTTCGAGTCCGGCTAGCGGCCCTTGACGACGCGCACCGTCGTCGCGGCCCGGCCCGTGATCACAAGGTCGTCGTCCTTGAAGGCGCGCTTCTCGCGTCCCCGCATGCGCATCGTCACGCCGTCCCAGCGGCCCAGCGCCTTGATCTCGCCGATCAGGTCGCTGAGCGTGGACGGGCCGGACTCGAGCCCGTCGCCCGTGTCGTCGCCGAGCAGGAGCTCGAGCAGCGCGTCGTCGGGCGCGGACTGCTCGAACCCGACGAGCTTGAGCGACCGGCGGCCCGGTTTGACGCCGTGCGGGATGCGCACGTGGTACGTGCGGGTGAGGTTGCCGTCGCGGACGCGCTGCATCGTGACGCGCAGCCGCACGCGCTGGCCCGGCTTGACGCGGTGCGGCGCCTTGATGCGGCGCAGGAACGCGAGCTGCTCGCCGCGCCGCACGTCGACGTCCGCGCCGACCTTGGTGACGTGCGGCGTGCGGCCCTCGTAGGCCTCGATCAGGCTGATCGCATCGACCGCGTCGAGGGCGGCGCTGAACGCGACCGAGTTGCCGAGCGGGCCGGCGTCCGGCGCCAGGATCGTCGAGGACAGGTAGCGGTTGCAGAACCGCGCCGGCTTCTTCGGCCGCTCGCGGAACGTGATCCGTAGGCACATGCGACCGGTCAGCCGCCCCGGCGCGCTGCGCAGGACGCTGCCCGCCGCCTCGGCGATGGCGAGCGGCGCGACCGCCCCGAGCGGCGTGAACCCCGTCGGCGTGTCGACGTCCGTCTCGTCCGCCACGTTCGCCTCCATCAGCCGCGAGGCCCCGGTGTCGTGGTCCTTGGCGGCGGCGCGGACCAGCGTGGTCTGCGGCAGCGCTCCGACGCGCCCGACGATCGCCGTCGACGCATCGTTGGTGAGCGTGCCGACGTCATGGCCCGCGACGGCGAGCTTGTACGAGCCGCCGGTGATCGACGCGTTCGGGTCGTTGATTACCGTGAAGACGTAGGCGTCCTGGAGCAGCAGGCTGCGCGCGCCCGCGCTCTCGAACGGGTGCCCGAATGCCCACACGCTGTTCCCGTCGGTGTACGACACCGTCCCGACGGCGCCGACCCGCACGTCACCGCTCGAATAGCCGGCCGAGACCGCCGAGCCGGGCTGCAGCGTCTGCTGCGGGAAGCTCCCGAGCGGGCCTGCCGGCACCGAGATCACCGGCCGCCCGATGCGCGCGCCCGTCTGCTCGAGCGCTCGACCGAGCCGCGCGGACAGGCCGCTGATCGTGATCGGCCCGGTGAGCGGCTTCACGCCCTCGCCTTGGATGCGCCGGATCGCGGCCTCGGCGCGCGCTGAGCGCCCGCGCGCGGGCTTCGTGCTGCGCATCGCGCTCGCCCGTGCGTTCGGCGGCTTTGGGGGATCGACGGGGTTCGCCAGCATCAGCTCGATCGGCGTGGCGAGGACTGTCTTGCCGCCGTAGTCGCCGATCGACTCCGAGATCGCGCCGATGTTGCGCTGCACGCCGTTGCCGTCGGGGCAGTAGATCGGCGACCCGGAAAAGCCGGGGCCGATCCCGGTCGCGTCGACGGCGGGCCCGGACGCCGTGACGATGATGCGCGCGCCGTCAGTCCCCGGATCCGAGTCGATCACGTCCACCACGTCGACGTTGAACGAGCTGATCGTCGTCCCGCGCACGACCGAGTAGCCGATGCAGTGCATGCCCGCCTGCACCTGTGAGAGCGGCATGATCGGGTCTCCGGCCAGAGCGGGCGCAGCCGGGATCAGCGTGGCCGCGACGACGACGGCGGCAAGGGGGACACGGCGCATGGAGGCGCCAGGGTAGTCCTGTCCGGACCGAACCGAAGGACATTCGGCGCGCCTGGACGCAAAGCCGACCGGTAGCCGGGCGTCCAGCTTCCGCCCGTGTCATGCACCCGCGTATCGTGCGCTCATGGCGTCGCCCGTCCTCCACGTGACGAACGGCGACGCGGTCGTGCCCGAGATCGCCGATGCCGTCGGCGTGCCCCCCGAGGAGATCCTCGTCTGGCTCGAGATCCTCCACGACGGGCCCGTGCCCGCCGACCTCGAGCCCGCGGAGCTCGCCCGCGTCCGCGCCCGGCACGTCGCCGCGCGCGCTTGGGCGTACGCCAACGGCGCGGAGCCCACGCGGGTACCCACGGAGGAGACCGCGCTAGCCGCGTTCCGCGAGCGCGATGCCCGCCTCGCCGCCCACCCGGCCGACGCCGAGGTGGCGCTGTGGTTCGAGGACGATCTATTCGATTGGCTGCTCCTCGCGCAGGTCGAGGATCGCCTCGCGGGCCGGAGCGGACCGGTCTCGCGCGTGTACCTGCGCCACCCGCCGCGCGGCGACCTGCGGGCCGCGTTTGCGGCGCGCGAGCAGATCGAGCCAGATCCGCAGCCGTTCGCGGCGCTGCGCTCACCCGACCCCCGCGCATGGCTCGAGGTCACCACCTTCCAGCGCCTGCTTGAGGATCTCCCAGACGTCCGCACCGGACTCACCCGCACCGAGCGGCAGATCCTGGAAGCCCTCCGCGCCCACTCCCGCAACCGCTACGAGCTGTTCAAGGCTGTGGCTGAGCACGAAGACCCGCCGTGGCTCAGCGACGTCCCCGTCTTCGCCCTCGCCGGCGACCTCGCGCCGCTCGTCAGCTTCTCCGGCGGCCGGTACGAGCTCACGCCCGAGGGCCTGGCCGTGCTCGACGGCGACGCCCCGCGGCCGCCGATCGACCGCTGGCTCGGCGGCGTCCACCTCGGCCCCGGCCAGCCCGACTGGGCCTGGGACCCCGACGCGCGCCGCCCCGTCCGGCTCGACTGACGCCGGCGGCGGCTCGACAGCCGCGCGATCGCGCTCGTAGTCACGTACCCACTTGCGGATCGCGTTGTCGGACACGCCGTACTCGCGCCCGACGGCGGACCAGCTCGTCGCCCTGATCTCGCTCACCAGTTGCTCGTAGGGCGGGCGACTGACCAGTCGACGCGCGATGTGCGCCTGGCGACTTGCGGAGGACAGGGAGCCGCAGCGATGAGAGCAGTGGCGCTGCTTGGAGCCCGCGGGGCGGAACTCCTTCCCACATGTCGCACACGGGCGCAGATGGTGGACGTTGCGCCCGCAATGCGTGTCGAGCGTCGCCGCGCAGTTCGGACAGACGATCTGGAGGTTCTCGAGGCGATGGTCGTCGCGGACGCCGTTGATGTGATCCAGGATCAGCGATATGTGGCGGCCGCGCCAGATCTCGCCCTGGCCACAGAGCTCGCAGCGCGGCGCCTTGAGACCCTCCGTGTACAACCGCTTCTTCAGGTGACCGCGCGAGAAGGACGAGCCTTCCACGAGGATCTCGGACAGTGCCCGCGGCGCGAAGCGGCTGCGCGCGAGAGCGGCTCGGCTCGCCGCGTGGGGATCGAAATGATCGACGGGGATGCGCCAGACCTCGAGCGCGTACGACTTGAGCGTCAGCCAGTTGCCGCCGCTGGCGCACATCCCCAGCCGGCGTAGCGCCTCAGCGAACGACCGCGAGGCGGCTATGGCCTCGCGTGCCTCCACCTCCGTGTATCGCGGGCTCGATTTGCGCACGAACGTATGTTCGCACCACGACCGGACGGAACCGCTGAGGCTGGGGGGCCCGGACTTGAACCGGAGCTGCCAGAGCCAAAATCTGGAGTGCTGCCAACTACACCACCCCCCAAAGGATCAACAGCCAACTGCCCGGCCGATACTACGATGCCCGCGTGCCCGAACCCACCGTCGTGATCCTCGCCGCAGGCGAGGGGACCCGCATGCGCTCCAAGCTCCCGAAGGTCGTCCACCCGCTGTGCGGACGGCCGCTGATCGCCTGGCCGGTCGCGGCCGCGAAGGAGGCGGGGGCGAGCCGGGTGATCGTCGTCGACAATCCCAAGCGGCGGCTCGAGGACCTGCTGCCCGAGGGGGTGGAGACCGCCATCCAGGAGGAGCCGAAAGGCACGGGTGACGCGGTCGCGGCGGCGGCAGCGCTGATCGACCCGACGTCGACGGTCGTTGTGATCAACGGCGACGTCGCGCTGCTGACCGCCGAGGCGATCCAGAAGCTCGTCGACGCGCACGAGCAAGCCGGCGCGGCGGCGACGATGGCGACGATGGAGCTCGACGAGCCCGGGATGTACGGGCGCGTGATCCGCGACAAGGACGGGTCGGTGCTGCGGGTCGCCGAGGCGAAGCCCGGCTCGAGCGACGCCACGCCCGAGGAGCTCGAGATCCGCGAGGTCAACACGGGCGTCTATGCGTTCGACGGCGGTGCCCTGATCGCCGCGCTCCAGACGCTCGACACCGACAACGCCCAGGGCGAGCTGTACCTCCCCGACGTGCTGCCCGCGATGCGCGATGCGAGCCGGACGGTCATCGCGCACCCGATCGGCGATCCCGACCTCACGCACGGCGTCGACGACCGCACCGACCTCGCGTACGCCCACCGGATCGCGCAACAGCGCATCCACACCGCGCACATGCTCGCCGGCGTGACGATCGTCGACCCCACCAGCACGACGATCGACGCCGACGTGACGATCGGCACCGACACGGTGATCGAGCCGTATGCCCAGCTGCGCGGCGACACCCACATCGGCTCGAACACGACGATCGGCGCGATGAGCACGCTGATCGACACCCAGGTCGGCGACGGCGTGACGATCCTGCACTCGCACCTCACCAAGGCGCGCGTCGACGACGGTGCCACGGTCGGCCCGTTCGCCTATCTGCGGCCGGACGCCCACCTGCACCCCAAGGCCAAGGCCGGCACGTTCGTGGAGATCAAGAACTCGGAGATCGGCGAAGGCGCCAAGGTCCCGCACCTCTCGTACATCGGCGACGCCGACATCGGTCCCAGCACCAACATCGGCGCCGGCAACATCACCGCCAACTACGACGGGAAGAACAAGCACCGCACGACGGTCGGCAGCAACGTCAGGACGAGTAGCGACACCGTGTTCGTCGCCCCGGTCACGGTCGGCGACAACGCCTACACGGGCGCCGGCAGCGTGATCACCGACGACGTGCCGGAGGGGGCGCTGGCCATCGCCCGGGCGCGCCAGAAGAACATCGAGGGGTACGCGGCACGCAAGCAGGACTGACGTCCTCGCGCGGTCGTACACTGCCAATCACGTGAGCACGCTGGATCCTCGCACCGGCATCGCCCACCTCGGCTCGTCCCTCGCGATCGAGTACGACAAGCGGCTGATGATGGTCACGGGCCGCGCGAACCCTGACCTCGCGGGCCGCCTCGCCGACAAGCTCGGCGTCTCGCTCGCGGGGGTGACGCTCAAGACGTTCTCAAACGGCGAGGTCTACTGCCGCTTCGAGGAGTCGATCCGCGGGGCGGACATGTTCATCGTGCAGCCGACGTGCGGGAACCCGGAAACCGGGATCACCGCGAACGACGCGCTGATGGAGCTGATGCTGATGATCGACGCGGCTGTCGGCGCGTCGGCGCACCGCGTGATCGCCGTCACGCCGTGGTACGGCTACTCGCGGCAGGACAAGAAGTCGATGGGCCGCGAGCCGATCTCCGCCCGCCTCGTCGCCCGCGCGCTGGAGACCGCGGGGGCCGACCGGGTGTTGACGATGGACCTGCACGCCGGCCAGATCCAGGGCTTCTTCTCCAAGCCCGTGGACCACATGACCGCGATGTTCATGCTCACGCAGTACTTCCGCGACATGCAGCTCGACGACCTCGTGGTCGTGTCGCCGGACGCCGGCCGCGTGAAGCTGGCGAAGAAGTTCGCGGAGAAGGTCGGCGCCGAGCTGGCGATCCTCAACAAGGAGCGGCCGGCCCAGCAGGTCGCCGAGATCGCCTACGTGATCGGCGACGTCAAGGACAAGACCGCGGTCATCATCGACGACATCATCGACACGGCCGGCACCCTGCGGGCCGCCGCCGAGACCGTGAAGGGCGAGGGCGCGCGGCGCATCTTCGCCGCCGCCACGCACCCGGTCCTGTCGGGAAACGCGTTCGAGAACCTCGCGGCCGCCGGCTTCGAGCAGGTCATCACGACGGACACGATCCCGCTCCGGCCCGGCGCGCCGGACAACATCAAGGTCCTCAGCGTGGCCGACATCCTCACGGACACGATCCGCCGCATCTTCACCGACGACTCGGTGTCCGAGGTGTTCGGCGGCGAGAACCAGCTGTTCTAGAGGCCTGCGACGAAGTCCTCGATCAGCGCCGCGAGCTCGCGCGGCGCCTCGATCGGAACCTCGTGACCGCAGTCGATCAGCTCGAGGCGCGCGCCGGCGAGCGGCGGGACGACGGCGCCGCGCAGCATGTCGGGCGGGAACATCGGGTCGCCGCTGCCGCCGATGACGAGCGACGGGGCGGTGATCGACGCCAGCTGATCGACGAACGACGACGTCATGACGGCATCGAGCGTGCCCTCGAGCGCGGGGCGACCGATCGTCGCGGCGTCGTGCGCGAACCGCTCCATCAGCTCCGGCTCGACGGGCCGCGTCATGAACGGCTCGGGCAGCTGTGCCATCCGCTCCGGGTCGCCCTCGCGGCTCAACCAGTCGTCGATCATCTCGCGCGGTAGCGGGATCTCGCCGGCCGGGCAGCCGGCGACGAGGATCTGACCGACGACGCGTTCCGGCGCGAGCACCGACACGTACTGGCCGAACTTGGCGCTCATGCTGAAGCCCACCAGGACGAACTCGCCGAGGCCCGCGGCGTCGGCCACCGCAAGCGCGTCGGCTGCGATCCGCTCGAGCGTGTAGCCGTCGGTCGCCGGATCGGACTCGCGGTGGCCGCGCAGGTCGTACGTGACCGTGCCCAGCCGCGTGAGATCGAGGTGCCCGATCGTCGCGTCGAAGTAGCGGCCCGAGCCGGCCCAGCCGTGCATGAACAGCAGGTGCGGCGGACCTGTGCCCGCGGTCGCATAGGACAGCGCGCAACCGTCATCCATGGTGACGACGGGCATGGTGGGGCGAGCTAACCAGTTGCGATCGACGGTGGCAAGGCGACCAACGCGCGCGCTTCCGCGATCGCCTCGTCCTGCGACAGCGCGCGGCCCTCGACACGGGTGCGTTCCCAGTCCGCGCCGAGCGCCGACGCCGTCGCCCGCAGGCCGGCCGCGTGCTCGGCCTCGATCGTGGGCCACAGGCCGAGGCGGGCCCGCTCCCGGATCGCCTCCTCGGCACCGTACAGCCGTGCTGCGCGCACGTGCTGACCACGATCCACGGCCAGGACGGCGATCGCCGCGACGCAGGCGGCGATGCCCCAGGCGTTCTCCAGCGCGACGAAGCCGCGGAGCGCGTCTGTCAGGCGGTCGCTTGCGCCGTCGAGCTCGCCGAGCTGGCGAGCTGTCCGCCCGCCGTTGAGCAGACAGGCAGCGACCATCCAGTCGTCGCCGCCCTCCCGTGCGATGCCGACGGCCCGCTCGTGGCGCTCGAGCGCCTCGGCCGGCCGGGCCTCGAGCTCGGCGAGGACGCCCAGGTTCGACTGTGCGAGCGCGGCCGGCCACCAGTGGTCTCCCTGCTCGGCCAAGGCGAGCGCTTCGTCGTAGCGGTGACGCGCCTCATCCCAGCGGGCGCGATAGCGGGCCAGCGTGCCGAGCACGTTCAGCGCCAAGGCGCGGTACCACTCGTCGCCGGCCCGCGCCAGCGACACGCTCTTGCGGCACGCCTCCGCGGCCGCTTCGACCTCGCCCTCGAGCAGCCGCAGCAGCCCCGCGAAGGCAAGCGCGCGCGCATGTCCACGTTCCGGGCCTGCGAGGACCGCCCGGAGTGCGCGCTTGCCCTCGGCGGTCAGGCCGTGCGCGAGCCAGAACGGCGCCAGGGCGACGGCCAGTCGCAGCGCGGTCTCAGCGTCGGCAACCGCCAGCGCCGCGCGGAGGTTCTCGCGCTCGCGCCCGACCTGCTCGAGCCAGGCGGCGCGCTCGGCCCCGCGCCGGTTCGGGCCGCCCTCTTCGGCCACCGCGAGATACCAGCGCGCATGGGCGTCCCGAATCGCCGGCTCGTCGCCGAGGAGCTCGGCCGCGAGCTCGCGGATCGTCTCGAGCATGGCGAACCGATCGCCGGCTAGGACGAGGTTCTTCTCGGCGAGCGACTGCAGCCCACCGCGGGCGCCCGGCCCGCACACGGCCTCGGCGGCGGGGACCGTCCACCCGCCGGCGAACACCGCGAGTCGCGCGAACAGGCGCTGCTCCGCCGGGTCGAGCAGCTCGTAGCTCCACAGCACCGTGTTGCGCAGCGTCTGCTGGCGCGCTTGGACGTCCCGCGGGCCGTCGGTGAGCAGTTCCAGCCGCCGGTCCAGGCGCGCCAGGATCTCGTCGAGATCGAGCGTGCGGATGCGCGCTGCCGCGAGCTCGATGGCCAGCGGCAGCCCGTCGAGCCGCGCGCAGATCTCTGCCACGACGTCGGTGACCGAGAAGTCGGGCCGCACGGCCGACGCTCGGTCGCTGAACAGCGCGACCGCATCCTCGCGTGCGGAGAGAGGCGGCACCGCGTACTCGGTCTCGCCGTACAGGTTGAGATGCATCCGGCTGGTCGCGAGGATCGTCAGGTCGGGCGCGGCCGCCAGCAGGTCCGTCGCGAACGGTGTCGCGTCGAGCAGATGTTCGAGGTTGTCGAGCACCAGGAGCAGCTCGCGCTCGGCGAGGAATGCGCGCAACGCATCTTCGATCGACTGGCCGCCTCTCGGGTACAGGGCGAGTGCCTGAGCGATCGCCTGGGGCAGGAGCGCCGGATCCGCCACGGCGGCAAGCGGCACGAAGCGGGCGCCGTCGGCGAAGTCGCCGGCGACGGTGCGCGCGACCTCGAGCGCCAGCCTCGTCTTGCCGGTGCCGCCTGCTCCCGTCAGCGTCAGCAGGCGCACGCCGGGCCGCATGACCAGCGCCTGCACCTCCTCGAGCTCGCGACGGCGGCCGACGAACGACGTCAGCGAGCCGGGCAGCTCCGTCCGACCGCGCGTGCCCGGCACGAGCCCGGGATCGTGCGCCAGGATCCGCCGCTCGAGCTCCTTGAGCTCGTCGCCCGGCTCGAGTCCGAGCTCCTCGACGAGTGTCGTCCGCGTCTCGCGATACGCCGCGAGGGCGTCTGCCTGCCGCCCCGAGCGGTACAGCGCGAGCATCAACTGTCCGGCGAGGCGCTCGCGCAGCGGGTGCGCGCGGACCGCTGCTGCCAGCTCGCCGATCACGGCGGCTTGCCGGCCGTCGGAGAGCACCCGCTCGAACCGGTCTTCCAATGCGGATACACGCAGCTCTGCGAGGCGCACGATCTCGCTCTGCGCGAAGTCCTCGAACGCGAGGTCGTCGAGCGGCGGCCCGCGCCACAGCGCCAGCGCCTCCTCGTGACGGTCCTGGGCCAGCAGCTCGCGGAAGCGGTGCAGGTCGAGCTCGCCCGCAGCCACGCGCAGCAGATAGCCCGGAGGCCGGGTCTCGAGGCGGTCGGCGCCGAGCACCCGCCGCAGCCGCGACACGTACCCGTGGAGCGCGGTCACCGCGGACGCCGGCGGCGACTCGCCCCACAGGGCGTCGACGAGCCGGTCCTGGGCGACGACCTCGTTCGCGCGCAGCAGCAGATAGCCGAGCAGCGCGCGTTGGCGCCCGCGCTCGATCGAGAGCGCGCGACCGTCCTCCACCACCTCCAACGGGCCCAGGATCCGAAACTCGATGCGCGCTCTCCTTGGTCACGGCGACGCTACTGGATTCCGATAGCGAATCGTTAGCGGCGTCACGGATCGTGGCCGGCGTGAAGAGCTACGTCGTGGAACTGCCCGCCGGTGACGCGGCGCATCTCGCCGCCGCCGGCGAGCGCGCGCGCAACGCCGCCGAGGCGCTCACCCGTGAGGGGACCGCGGTGCGCTGGGTCCGCTCGGTCTACGTCCCGGAGTACGAGACCTGCCTGCTCATGTTCGAGGCGCCGACACCGGACGCCGTCGACCTCGCCGGCCGCCGCGCCGGCCTCACCTACGCGCGGATCGTCGAAGAAGGAGGACTCCCCACATGAACCGGAAGACCCTGGCTGTCGTCGTGGGCCTGCTGTGCCTGGCCGGCGCCGTGCTGGTGATCGTGGCCAGCGGCGGCAACGACGACAACACCGCCGGCGCCGCGGCCGCTCGGCCGGCTGCGAGCGCGCCCGTCGAGATCCCGCTCGAGCCCGCCCATCACTCAGGCGTCACCGGGACGGCCACGCTGGTCCCCGACGGCGCGAACCTGAACGTTACGCTGAAGCTCAGCAAGCCGATCGCGGACACGCTCATGGCGCACATCCACACCGGGCCCTGCAGCAAGGAGCCCACGTTCACCAACCCGCGCATCTGGGCGAACCTCGACGACGTCGTCAAGGGCACCTCCAAGACGACCGTGAACGTCGTGACGCTGAAGGAGCTCCAGTCCGAGCCCGCCTCGATCAACGTCCACGACCCGAACCACAACCAACGACCGCTGGTCTGCGCCGACATCCCGCAGAGCTAGGCTGTCGTCGTTCTGAACGCGGCGCGCCTCCAGGAGTTGCTGGGCCTGTCCGACGAGGAGCTGCTGACCGTGCTCGACGCGGACCCGCTCGCGGTGGTCTCCGGCGATCTCGACCACAAGCCGGAGCTGCCGATCCTGCTCGACCTGCTGGCCGAGCCGGAAGCGACGCTCGGCGCAGCCACGCTGCGCCGATGGCTCCGCGCCGCCGGCCCGGCGGGCACACCGATCGATCTGTTGCTCTCCCGCGACTTCGGGGCGTTCGAGAACGCCCTGGCCGTGCTCTCCGCCAGAGGATTCGTCATTCGCGGAAATTGAGCGCGGCTTACTCGCACTCGCAAGCTCGCGCGAGCGCCTCGATTAGCTGTCGGGGTCCGGGCGCTTCTCGCCCGGCCACGTCCCCGTGAGGTGGCGCCAGCCGATCGCGCCATAGCGATCCACGGCCACCTTGGTGACGCGGAAGATCACGCCCTGCACGGCCGCTGCGGCCAGCACGCGGCGCCACGAGGCCTGCTCGGTCGTCGGCTCCGGCGGCTCCTCGTCGTCGATCTTCGTCCACACGAAGTCGAACGCCCTGCGGCCCAGGAGGCCGGCGAGGATGCCGAGGATGATCCCGAACGGCTTGTAGATCAGCTTCATTGCCGCCGGACTCTACCCCTGGTCGATGCGGCCCAGTCAGCCGGTCGATGTTGCAATCTGTGTCAACCCGGTAAACATGTCGATAACCGGGGTGGGAATGGACAATCACGAGCACGCCGACGATCTCCTTCGGCGGGCCCTCCTGGATTCGGAGGCCACCGCCGCGGTCGCCCTGCGCGTTGCCGGCCTCCCGCTCTGCGAACAGCTCACGGTCGTCTTCCACGGTCGGCGCGACCTCGGCACCATCCAGACCTACGTGGCCCACGGCGGCCGCGGGGCCGGCTCGGCCGTCAGCCCCGACGAGCTTCTGCGCGTGCCCTGCGACCTCGACCTCGCCGCGGCCGAGGACCGCGAGGAGGCCGAGCACCTGTACGCGGAGCAGGCAGCGGCGATGCGTGACGCGCTGGTCGGCGCCGACACCGTCCTCGACATCTGGCGTGAGCCGCTCGAGGACCTGGCGCACAGCCGCGTCGAGGTCGACCGCCGGATCGTGCTGGACATCGACCTGCCCGCCCACCGGCTGCTGCCCGCCGCGCTGGTTGCGCCCGAGAAGCGGATCGTCGTTGCCGCCGTGTGTGGCGCGCGCCCCCTGGCCGAGGGCCGGCCGCCGATGGGGATCGTGTGCGCGCAGCAGGACGTCGCGCGCGTGTATCCGCTCCCGGACGACCCGGAGCGCTGCCTGGAGGACTTCCTCGAGGTGGCCGCCGAGCACGCGCGCCGGATGGCCGAGCAGCTCGGCCGTCAGGAGGCGAGCGTGCAGCGCTTCCTCGAGCTCAACGGCGACGAGTTCCAGGAAGCCGGCTAGCTCCGCGCCACGACCAGCGCGCAGGCGAACGCCGTGATCGCCAGCGCGGCGAGCACGGTCACCAGCACCAGCCGTCGCTCGCCGCGAGCCGTTCCGCCGGTGCGGCGATAGTGGTGCACCGCGCCGAGCGTCACGAGCACGCCGAGCCCGAGGAACCACGGCTCGTAGAAGCAGAGGTCCCAGAGAAACTGCGCGGTCTCGTTGCGCTGCGCCCAGCCCTCGAAGTGCAGGTGGACGACGCCGGCGGCGTCCAGCGGCTTGGTGATGTACGCGGTCAGCGCGTGGGCGGCCGCGTAGGCCGACCCGGTCAGCGCCGGGACGATGACCAGCCATCGCGGAAGCTTGCGGCCCCACGGCCGGACGAAGGCCAGCGCGCCGATCCCGACCAGCAGGATGCCGGCGCCCGCGACGAGGCTGGCCTGCCGCATCCCGGCGGGGTCCTCGAATGTGCCCGCGAGGCCGAGCGTGCCGCCCAGCCCCTGGTAGCCGCGGACGCCGACCGCGTAGGCGGCCGCCCACGCGAACGCGGCGTAGCCGGCCCAGGCGAGCGACGTGCGGGAGGAAACGGTGGCCATGCCCACAGGGTCGCCGCGGAGACGGCGCGAACCAGTGCGGCCAGGCGGCGTGTGCCGGTACGGAGAGCCGTAGCTCGCGCACGCCGGCGCGGATCGTCGGCGCGGAGCTCCACCGGCCGACTGGTCTCATCCAAGAGGCGAAAAGTGGATCTGGACGCTGCACCAGTGAGCGTGCACGATCCCGGGCATGCCCCGCCGACTCTTCGCCGTCTCGATCATCGCCCGGCTGCCGGAGCCGATGCTCAGCATCGGCCTGCTGATGCACACGCAGCGGCTGACCGGCTCGTTCGCCGTCGCCGGCGTCGTCGTCGCTGTCTTCGCCGCCGCGCTGGGCGCCGGCGGGCCGCTGCTCGCCCGGACGGCCGATCGCCGCGGGCAGACCGGGGTGCTGCTGGCGAGCGCGCTGGTCGCGGGATTGGCGCTCGCCGGCGCGGCGGTGCTGCCGGTCGGCTCGTCGCCCTCGCTGCTCGTAGCTGCCGCCGCCGTGCTTGGGCTGAGCGTGCCGCCCGTCGGCGAGTGCCTGCGCGCCTTGCTTCCCGGCCTCGTCTCCGATGCGTCGGCCGCCTACGCCGCCGAGGCGACGGCGAGCGAGCTGACCTTCATCGCCGGGCCGCCGCTTGTGCTCCTGGGCGGCGCGGTGTGGTCGACCGGCGCGGCGCTGGCCGGCGCGGGCGCGATGCTCGTCGCCGGCACGGTCGCGTTCGCGCTCCAGGGGCCGTCGCGCGCGTGGCGCGCGGAGCCGGCGCCGCGGCGGCCGCGGGTCGGCTCGCTCGCCGACCCGGGCGTGCGGACCCTGGTGGGCGTGCTCGTGGCGGTCGGCGTGGTGTTCGGCGCCGTCGAGGTCGGGGTCGCCGCGGCGGCAGCCGGGGCGGCGGGCCCGCTGCTCGGTCTGTGGGGCGCCGGCTCGCTCGTGGGCGGCATCGTCGCGGCGCGCGGCCGGGGCATGCGGCTCGAGCTGCTGCTCGTGGCGCTCGCCGTCGGCCATCTGGCGCTCGCCGGCGTGGCCGGGAGCGTGGTCTTGCTGGCCGCCGTCCTGGTGATCGCGGGAGCGACGATCGCGCCGACCTACGCGACTGTCTACGCGCTGGTGGAGCGCGTCGCGCCCGCCGGCACCGTGACCGAGGCGTTCGCGTGGCTGAGCACCGCGGTGGCGGTCGGCGCCGCGGTCGGATCGGCGCTGGCGGGCTCCGTCGCCGACAGCCCCGGTCCGGCGGCGCCTTTCCTCGTCGCCGGCGCCGCCGGCGCCGCGGCCGTCGCGATCGGCGCGCTGCGCGTCGCGACGCTCCGTCTAGCCTGAAGCGCCGCATGCGGCGCTGGTTCGCCATCGGTTTCGTCGTCTTCGTGTTCCTCGGCGTCTCGGCGCTGCTGGCGCGCGGGCTCACGGGACCGGGGAACGAGCGCTCGCGCGTGCTCGACCTGCTGCGCGCCCAGGCCCGCGGCGACTCGGCAGCCGTGCTCGCGATGCTCCCCGCCTGCCGCGCGCAGCCCGCCTGCGCCCAGGTGACGAGCGACCGCGTGGCGTCGCTCAAACGCCCGGGCGACATCGAGATCCTCCGTTACACGCCGTCGGTGCAGATCGCGCTCACGCGGCAGGTCGGCATCGGTCGCGTCGTCTGGCGCGCCGGCACGTCACTGCCCGTCGTGCAGTGCGTCCGCGTGCGCCGCGACGGCCCGCTCACCGGCGCGGACGTCGAGCTGCTCGCCATCTCTGCGCCGATCGGCGGCGAGGAGAGCTGCTAAAGCCGCGCCGGGTCTCGCCGATCACCGCGGGTTAATGCGAAGCGTGTCATTTGCGGCATTGATCGCCGGCGTTTCGCTCATCCCGACTGCGCTCGGTCTCACGAAGGTCGAGCACGACCGCGATGCCTCCATGCTCGATCGCCGGCTCGCGGCCGAGGCGGTGGAGCACACCGCGGCGCTGGACAACTATTTCGCGCGGGCGCGCTCGGTCATCCTGCTCACCGCCAACTCGCCCGCCTTCGCGAACGTGCTGGCAGAGCCGGGCACGCGCGACGACATCATCCAGCGCGAGAGCCGCAACATCGCCGAGGTCACGCACCAGATGCGCTACCTCGAGACGCTGTACCCCAATAGCATCGGCGAGGCGTGCTTCATCGACGCCGCCGGCGAGGAATTCGCGCGTGTCGTGCGCGGCGAGGTCGCGCCGGTCTCCGATCTGTCGACAACGGAGAAGAGCACGGTCTTCTTCAAGCCGACGTTCGCGCTCCGGTTCGGACAGGTGCACCAGACGCACCCGTACGTCTCGCCGGACACGCACGAGTGGGTCGTGGCGAACGCATCGCTGATCCCGCAGCCCGACGGCGTCAAGCGGGCCTTCGTGCACTTCGAGGTCACGGTCGAGAGCTTCCGTCGCGCGATGGCCGCGGCAACCGGGTTCGACGACGGCGTCGACCTGCGCGTGATCGATGGACGCACCGGTCGCGTCATCATCGACGGGGCCCACCCGCAGCGCGTCGGCCAGCCGCTCGGTGAGCCCCGTGACAAGCGTTTCGCCACCCTCGCGCGTGCCGCCGGATCGGCCGGCGCCACTGACCTCGACGGGCGCCGCGTCGCCTATCGGCGGATCGCGTCGAGCGCGGGCAATACCAACGATTGGATCGTCGTCGCCAGTTCGACGGCGGCGTCCGGAACGTTCCTGTCCACTCTCGGCGGGATTCCGCTCGCGATACTCGTCGTCGCTCTCCTCACCGTCGTCCTCGCCGGCCTCTCGCTGCGCGCACGACGCCGCGAGCTCGAGGAGCAGGCGTCGACCGACGGTCTCACCGGGCTCGGCAACCGCCGCCAGCTGATGGTGGACCTCGAGCGTCGACTGAAGACCGCGTCGCCCGCCCAGCCGTTCGCGCTCACGATCTTCGACCTCAACGGCTTCAAGCACTACAACGACACGTTCGGCCACGCGGCCGGCGACGCGCTGCTCGTCCGCCTCGGTCACGCGCTCGCTGCCGCGATTGTCCCGTTCGGCGCCCGCGCGTACCGCCAGGGCGGCGATGAGTTCTGCGTGATCGGCGACGCCGCCGACCGCGACCCCGTCGAGCTGGCTGCCTGCGCGGCACTCGCGGAGACCGGCGACGGCTTCGAGATCTCGACGGCCTTCGGAACTGCACTCGTGCCGCTCGAGGCCCGTGACGCCAGCGAGGCGCTGCGCCGCGCGGACGAGGTCATGTACGCGCAGAAGCAGTCCGGCCGCACGAACGCGGGTCGCGAGATCAGCGACGTCCTCCTGCAGGCGCTGTCCGAGCGGCATCCCGATCTCGGCGGCCACATGGGCGGCGTCGCCGAGCTTGCCGCGCAGGTGGGCGAGCGCCTCGGGCTCGAGGGCGAGGACCTCGTCCAGCTACGCCACGCCGCCGCGCTCCACGACATCGGCAAGGTCGCGATCCCCGACGCGATCATCACCAAGCCCGGCCCGCTCGACGACGACGAGTGGGCGTTCATGCGCCGGCACACCCTGATCGGCCAGCGCATCATCGCCGCGGCGCCGTCGCTCGCCGTCGCCGCCGGGCTCGTGCGGGCCTCGCACGAGCGCTGGGACGGCGGCGGCTACCCCGATGCGCTGGTCGCAGAGAAGATCCCGTTCGGCGCGCGCATCATCGCGGTCTGCGACGCGTTCGACGCGATGATCTCCCGCCGCCCGTACGCGCCGCCGATGACGACTGACGACGCAGGCGCCGAGCTCCGCCGCTGCGCCGGCACGCAGTTCGACCCGGCCGTCGTCGACGCCTTCGAACGCGTCCTCGCCGACCGCGCGCTGCTGCCGCGTTAGCCGAGCAGGTTCGCGAACCGGTCACGGGCCGCCGCAGACCTAAGGCGATTCCGCCAACCCGTGGGCGTAGGCGTAGACCACGGCCTGGGCTCGGTCGCGGGCGCCGGTCTTGGCGAAGATGTGGTTCACGTGGGTCTTGACGGTGGCCCCGCTGACCACCAGCCGGCCGGCGATCTCGGCGTTGGTGAGTCCCTCGGCGATCAGCGCCAGGACCTCGACCTCGCGCGGGGTGAGGCCGTCGGGGAGGTCGGGAGACGACTCGACTGGAGCCGGCCCACTCAACGCGGCGATGACGTGGTGCTGCACCGCCGGGTCCAGAGCGGCCTCGCCGCGCGCGACGGCCTCGACGGCGGCGCGGATCTGGTCGGCTCCCGCATCCTTCGTGAGGTAGCCGCGGGCGCCCGCTCGCAGAGCGCCAAGCACGGAGGCGTCGTCGGCGAAGGTCGTCAACGCGATCGCGCGCGGGCGCTCGCCGCGCTCGGCCAGCCGGCGGATCGCGGAGATGCCGTCGCAGCGCGGCATGCGGAGATCCATCAACACCACATCAGGGTCGTACTTGCCCGCCAACGCCACCGCCTCCTCGCCGTCCGCGGCGGTGCCGACGAGCTCGATGCCGTCGAGCAGTCCCAGCAGCGTGCCGAGCCCCTCGCGGACGACGCGCTGGTCGTCGGCCAGCAGGACGCGGATCACTTCGGCAGCCACAGCTCCACCCGGAAGCCGTCCGCCGTCGGCTCCGCGCTCAAGGTCCCGCCCAGCAGTTCGGCGCGCTCGCGCATCCCGGTCAGACCGTAGCCGCCTCCCGGCGACCCCGGCCCCACCGTCACGGGCGCGCCCGGGCCGTGGTCCTGCACGACCAGCCGCGTGCCGTCGGCGAGATAGTCCAGGTGGAGCTCGACCCGTTCGGCGGCGCTGTGGCGCAGGACGTTCGTCAACGCCTCCTGCGCAGTCCGGTAGACCGCCAGCCGCGTCTCGGAGCTGAGCTCGCGCGGCTCCCCGACGACCGTCACACGCGCATCACCGGCGAACGCGGAGGCGAGGTGCTGGAGCCGCTCCGGCCCCGGCAGCGCCTCGCCGCGCAGTGCGGCGATCGCGTCGCGCGCCTCGGCCAGGCCCTCGCCGGCCAGGTGGTGTCCGCGCTCGATGGCGGCGATCACCTCGGCGTCGGCGCCGCGCTCGCGCGCCAGCAGTCGCGCGCCCTCGAGCTGCAACGCCAGAGCCGACAGCGAGTGGGCGAGCACGTCGTGCATGTCGCGCGCCACTCGGCCGCGCTCGGCGAGCGCCGCCGATTCCGCGTGCGCGGCGCGCGAGGCCCGCAACTCCTCGCGCTCGTCGTGCAGCTGCGAGACGAGTCGCATCACCAGGAACCAGGGGATGACCGAGAAC
Organism: uncultured Solirubrobacteraceae bacterium; assembly: GCA_963803335.1. Classification (GTDB taxonomy): domain Bacteria; phylum Actinomycetota; class Thermoleophilia; order Solirubrobacterales; family Solirubrobacteraceae; genus DASSUW01. Next base: position 290,333 of record CAWDME010000007.1, read on the forward strand.
AGCGTGCCGATGATCACGCCGCCGGGCTCCTCGACGCTGAAGCCGAGCGCGACGCACTCGGCCACGACGGCGCCCGCCGCGATCAGCAGCCCGCGGCGCCCGTCGAACGTGATCGCCGCGATGACCACGACGTAGTAGATCATCCCGACCATCGCGCCCTTGGGCTGCACGATCGTCAGCAGCACGGCCGCGGCGGTGACCAGCCCCAGCCCGACCGCGCGGCGCGTCGCCGACAACCGCCGGGCCGGCACGCTCATCCAGACGCCGGCGACGAAGAGGATGAGCCCGAGCACCACCCATGGGCCGTCGCCGTGCACGCCCGGCTCGGGCTTGGTTATCACCGCGATGAGCAGCAGGACCGTCATCGCGAGCAGCCCGAACGCCCGCAGCGGCGGCGGCGGCTCCTTGAAGATGCGCGATCTCACCCGGGGAACGGTAGGGGGTGGTCACACCGGCGTCATCGCCGCCGAGGTGGAATCGCGGCCGCGCGTCTCAACCCTGGGGTGGAGACGCAAGTTCGACCCGTCCGCCGATGACGAAACGGCCCCCGCGGACGATCCTGAATCCATGATCACGAACTCCATCGACGTGGCCGCCACGGCCAACGCCGCTCTCGCCGGGGAGGCCGCCATCACGGTCCGCGGCGTGCGGAAGAACTACGGGGGCGTGCAGGCGCTCGACGGCGTGGACCTCACGGTCCTGCGCGGCGAGGTGCTCGCGCTCCTTGGTCCCAACGGCGCCGGCAAGACGTCGCTGGTCGAGATCCTCGAGGGCCACCGCATCGCCGATGCCGGCGAGATCAGCGTCCTCGGCCACGACCCCGCCAAGCTCGAGCGCGCGTTCCGCGAGCGCATCGGCATCGTGCTGCAGGAGGAGGGCCTCGAGGAGAACCTGACCGTCCGCGAGATGGTCGAGCTCTACAGCGCCGCCTACCCCAATCCGCGCCCCGCCGACGAGATCATCGAGCTGGTTGGCCTGAGCGAGCAGCGCGACAAGCGAGCCGGCACGCTGTCCGGCGGCCAGCGCCGCCGCCTCGACCTCGCGGTCGGCATTTGCGGCGACCCCGAGCTGATCTTCCTCGACGAGCCGACCACCGGCTTCGACCCGGCCGCGCGCCGGCGCTCGTGGGAGCTGATCTCCGATCTCAAGGATCTCGGCAAGACGATCCTGCTCACCACGCACTACATGGAAGAGGCCCAGCGCCTTGCCGACCGCGTCGTGGTCATCTCCGCCGGCCGCGTGATCGCCGAGGGTACCCCCGACACGCTCGGCCGCGGCAACGCCGAGGCCGCGGTCGTGAGCTTCCGCGTCCCGGCCGGCTTTGACGCCGAGGAGCTCCCGCTCCCCGACGTCGCCGCGATCGAGCGCGCCGCCGACGCGCTGAGCTTCCAGACCACGACCGCGACGGCCGACCTCGCGCCGCTGCTCTCGTGGGCGGCGGTCCGCGGCGTCGAGCTCGAGGGCCTCGCCGTGACGCGGCCGACCCTCGAGGACGTCTACCTCCAGCTGACCCAGGAGCCCGCATGACCCGCACCGACCTCTCCCTGCTGCGGCGCTGGATCGCCGCACGCGTCCGCATCACGCTGCGCGTGCCGCGGGCGACGTTCTTCACCTTCATCTTCCCGCTGATGTTCCTGCTGATCTTCAGCGCCCTGAACGGCAACGCGATGGTGTCCGCTCCCGGGGGTTCCGGCGGCGAGGTGCGATTCGCGCAGTTCTACACGCCGTCGATCGGCATCTTCGGGCTCACGATGGCCTGCTACTCGAGCGTGATCTTCGGCCTCACGAACGCCCGCGACGTCGGGCTGCTCAAGCGCGTGCGGGGCACGCCGCTGCCGATGCCCGCGTACCTCGCGTCGTGGCTGACGGCTGCCGTGCTCACCGGCATCGCGAGCGTGGTGCTGATGTTCATGGTCGCCGTCCCCGCCTTCGGCGTCCACATCTACCCGGAGAACCTGCCGGCCGCCGCGGTGACGCTGCTGCTCGGCTCGGCGACGCTGGCCGCGCTCGGCCTCGCCGTGGCGAGCCTCGTGCGCAGCGCCGACCAGGCGATGCCGGTGGCGCAGCTCACGTTCCTGCCGCTGTCGTTCATCTCGGGCATCTGGTTCCCGCTCGAGGGCGCGCCCGACTGGCTCGTGACGATCGCGCACATCTTCCCGCTCTACCACCTGGTCGACGCGTTCGACGCGTGCTTCGTCCCGCAGACGACCAACGGCGGCTGGGCGCCCGACCACCTTGCGGTGATCGCGGCCTGGGGCATCGGTGCGCTGTTCGTGGCGATCCGGCGCTTCCGCGTCGAGCCCGCGGGCGAGCCGCCGCGCAGCCTCCGCGCCCGCTTCGCCGGAGCGAACTAGGTGTAGACGCGCCTGCGGCCGGGCCTGGCCGGTTCACGGACCGGCCGGCGCTCGCGCCGCGGGCGCAGGTCGCGCAGGCGACCGGGCCCGCGCAGGCGCACCGGCGACTGCACCGCGTCCGGCAGCGGGATCCCGCCGGACGGCGAGCTCTTGGGACCGGGGGAGAGACGGTCGTTGCCGCCCCCGCCGCCGTCGTCGTCCTCCGGCGGCCGTCGCCCCGAGCCGGCTTCCGAGCGCAGGAACATGAGGAAGAGCACGCCGCCGAGCACGAGCGCCACGAGATGCAGCGCTCCGAAGATGACCATGAGCTCCTCGTCCGGAGTCATCGGCGTGAGGGTACCCAGGCAGGGCCGAGTCCAGACCCGGTTTCGCTACCATCGTCAGCCGCCTTATGGCTTCCACCGAGTCCACCACGCTCCCGCTGACCGTCCGCCCGCCCGACGGTTCGCGCTCCGCGCGGCGTCTCCGGCGCGACGGTCAGGTCCCGGGCGTCATCTACGGCGGCGGTGACGAGCCGCAGCACTTCGCGGTCGACGCGCGGACGCTGCGCAACACGCTCGCGCACGCAGCGCAGGTGATCGAGGTCTCGATCGACGGCTCGAGCACGAACGTCCTGATCAAGGACGTGCAGCGCCACCCGGTGCGCGGCGAGGCGGTCCACGTCGACCTGCTGCGCGTGCGCATGGACGTCGCGATCCACGCGACCGTGCCGATCGAGTTCCACGGCCACGAGGAGGCGCCCGGCGTCGTCGAGGGCGGCATCTTCAACCAGGAGCTGCGCGAGGTGAACATCGAGGCGCTGCCGGGCGACATCCCGGACTCGATCGTGCAGGACGTCTCCGGGCTCGTCATGAACGAGACGGTCACGCTCGCGGTGCTCACCGCGCCGTCCGGCGTGACGCTGCTCGACGACCCCGAGACCGTCATCGCGACGATCACGCCGCCGACCCTCGAGCCGGTCGAGGAGGAGATCGAGACCGAGACCGCACTGGTCGGCGAGGACGGCGAGCCGATCGAAGCGCCTGAGGGCGAGGCCGAGGGCGAAGCGGCCGCCGAGGAGGCCGGCGAGTCGGCCGGATCCTCGGACGAGAGCTGAAGCTCTTCTCCTCCACACCCGTCGACTGGCTGATCGTCGGCCTCGGCAACCCTGGGCCGGAGTACGCGCGCAGCCCGCACAACGTCGGCTTCCGCGTGGCCGAGGCGCTGGCCGAGCGCTGGGACCTTCCGAAGGCGAAGAAGAAGTTCGCCGGCGAGCTGACCGAGGGCCGGACCGGCCCCGGCGGCCCGCGCGTGGCGGTCCTGCGTCCGCAGACCTACATGAACGAGTCGGGCCGCTCCGTCGGCCCCGCGCGCGGCTCGTTCAAGCTCGACCTCGAACGGATCGTCGTCGTGCACGACGAGATCGACCTGCCGTTCGGCGAGGTGCGCGTGCGGCTCGGCGGCGGGCTGGCCGGTCACAACGGGCTGAAGTCGCTCAAACGCGACCTCGGCTCGCCCGACTTCCATCGCGTCCGGGTCGGCGTCGGACGGCCCGACAGCACCGACCCGGACATCGTCGCCGCCTACGTGCTCGGCCGCTGGCGCCAGCCGGCGGCCGAGGTCGACGCGCTCGTGGACCGCGCGGCCGACGAGGCCGAGCGGCTCGTGACCGGCTGACGGAACCTCTCGGCCCCCTCGCGGCGTATTGGGGGCATGAGCCGGTTCGCCATCCTCACCGTCGCGCTGTTCGCACTGCTCGCCACGCCCGCGCGGGGTGCCGGTGGGCCTGTCGCCGGCTACGACGCGCTCGGCGTGGGCGCGACGGCGCGCGGGCTCGGCGTGCGCTACACGACCGTGCAGGCGCGCGGCAACACGGTGGTGATGGCGACCCAGCGCCACGGCGGGCAGGTCGTCAGGTCGCGCTTCATGCGCGGGTCGTGGTTCGTGCCCGCGGCCGCCTACGACGGGTCGACGACCGGCCTGCCGGCCTCCGGCAGCCCGCTCGTGCTCACCGCCGAGCGGACGGCGTATCCCGCCCGCCACAGCGAGTTCGTGGCGCTCGAGACCCAGCACCTGCGGCGCGTCGCGACGATCCACCTGCGCGGCGACTTCTCGCTCGACGCGGTGTCGCCCGACGGGAGCCGCCTGTACTTCATCCAGGTGCTGTCCAACACGCGCTACCTGGTGCGCGTGTACGACTACGCGGGCGGCAGGTTGCTCCCCGATCCGGTCGTCGACCCGGCGGACAAGGAGCCGTTGCGCGGCGGCCCGCTGTCGCGGGCGCTGAGCCGCGACAGCCGCTGGGCATACACGCTCTACGACGGCAACTCGACCCACCCGTTCATCCACGCGCTCGACACCGTCCGCGGCCAGGCGAAGTGCATCGACCTCGACCAGCTCGCCGGTCGCGACGACCTGTTCGACATGCGGCTGAAGGTCTCCGGTGACGGGGTCCTGGTGGTGCGCGACGGCAGCGGCCAGCCGCGGTACGCCGTCGACCCGCGGACGTTCGCCGTGCGAGCGGTGCGCGTCGCCGCATCCGCGCCGGCAAAGCCGGCACCGCCTGAGGACAAGGGTCTCGGCTGGGCGGGCCCGATCGCCGGGCTGGCGCTGCTCGCTCTGCTGATCGCGTTCGCGGTCGCGGCGGGGAACCGACGATCGACACCGGACGTGCGTATGCGATAACGTACGCTCGTATGCCGCCGCGCGACTGGAACGCCACCTCATACGAACAGGTCTCGGCGCCACTGGAGGCGATGGGACGGGACGTGCTCGACCGGCTCGAGCTGGACGGCGACGAGCGGGTCCTCGACGCCGGCTGCGGCACCGGGCGAGTCACGGCAGCGCTGGTCGAGCGGCTCCCGCGCGGGCAGGTCGTCGCGGTCGACGGCTCGCCGGCGATGGTGGAGCAGGCGCGCGAACGGCTCGGCGACAGCGCCGACGTCCGGGTCGCCGACCTGCTCGAGCTCGAGGTGGACCCGCCCGTGGACGCGATCCTCTCGACGGCGACGTTCCACTGGATCGCCGATCACGACCGGCTATTCGCACGGCTGCTCGCCGCGCTCCGGCCGGGCGGCCGGCTCGTCGCCCAGTGCGGCGGCGCCGGGAACGTCGCCGCTGTCCAGGAGGCGATCCGCAAGGTCGCGCCGCCCGCGCTGCGTGACTGGCCCGGGCCGTGGAACTTCCAGTCGCCGGGCGACACCGAGGCGCGCCTGCGGCGGCTCGGCTGGGTCGACGTCTGGACCTGGTCGTTCCCGGTGCCGGTCGCCCCCGAGGACCCGCACGAGTACTTCGCGACCGTGATGCTGGGATCGCATCTGGAGCGCCTGGACCCGGGCGATCGCGACGCGTTCGTGGACGCGGTGCTGGCCGAGCTCGACGCACCCGTCGTCGAGTACGTCCGCCTCAACATCCTGGCCCGGCGCCCTTCATAGACTCAGAGGGCTTTGGCCCTCCGGACGTTCCTCAGCCACATCGACAATGACCCCGCGGCGGCGCGGCTCGCCGACGAGGGCGGGTCGGCGTTCGTCTCGCAGTCGCTGCGCCCGTACGTGATCGCGGCGCTCGCCGACCGCGACGTGCGGCGGCCGACGGTGGTCGTGGCGGGGGACGATCGCGCGGCGCGTGACCTCGCGCAGGACCTGCGCGCCTGGCTGCGCCCGCGGCCGGTCCGCTACTACCCGAGCCGCGGCGTCGCCTACGAGTCGCACCTCACGCCGCCGCCGCATCTGGTCGGCCTGCGGGTGGCGGCGCTCGACGCCCTGACCGACACGCCGCCGTCATCCGAGCAGCCGGTCGTGATCATCAGCGCGGTCGCGCTGTCCGAGAAGGTCCCGGACCCCGAGCTGCGCCCGCACGGATTCACCCTGCGCAAGGGCGACCTGCTCGACCTCGAGGAGGCCGCCAACGACCTCGTGGCCGCCGGCTACGAGCGCGTCGACCAGGTCGAGGAGCGCGGCCAGTTCGCCGTCCGCGGCGGCCTGCTCGACATCTACCCCGCCACCGAGGAGCGCGCCGTCCGCGTCGACCTGTTCGACGTCGAGATCGACTCGCTGAGATGGTTCTCGACATTCACGCAGCGCAGCCTCGGCGAGGCCGAGGTCGTCGAGATCGCCCCGGCCGCCGAGCTTGCCCCCGAGCATCGCGAGCTGGCCGAGATCGCCGCCACAGAGGACGAGCGGCCGGACGTCGCCGAGCTGCTGCCGGTCGACCGCTTCCGCGAGCTGCTGGAGCTGATCCCGGACACGGCGCAGATCGTCGTCGCCGCCGAGGAGGACACCGAGCCAAGCCTGCGCGACCACTGGCAGGACGTCTGCGCCGCCTTCCACGACGAGGACGCCCACCACCTCTACGTCAGCCCCGAGCGCATCCTCGGCAACCTGCAGGAGCGAGCGGCGATCCGGCTCAGCTCGATCTCCGCCGACCAGCCGACCGAGATCCGCGCGCAGGCTGCCGACTTCGCCGCACGCTCGCTCAAGGAGGCCGAGGCCGAGCTCGAGAAGCTCACGCGCTCGGGCTACACGACCGTCGTCACCTGGCCGCAGCGCGGCGCCGCCGAGCGCGCCGCCTACAACCTGGCGCGGCTCAAAGCGGATCTGAACGGCGGCTCGACCGGCCTGATCTTCACCGAGGCCAACCTGCGCGACGGCTTCGTCGCACCGGGCCTCAAGCTCGCCGCGTTCCCCGAGCACCGGCTGATCCACCGCCGCAAGACCGCGGCGCGGCCGACCAAGCGCGGGCGCGGCCTGCTCCGGTCCTTCACCGACCTGCGCACCGGCGACATCGTCGTGCACGAGGACCACGGGATCGCGCGCTTCGCCGGCTTCGACACCAAGACCGTCGCCGGCGTCACGCGCGACTACCTCAACCTCGAGTACCAGGGCGACGACAAGGTCTTCCTGCCGGTCGACCAGCTCGCGAAGATCTCACGCTACGTCGGCGCCGACGGCTCGCACCCGCCGCTCTCCAAGCTCGGCGGCAACCGCTGGGCGAACCTCAAGGCGCGCGCACGCCACGCCGCGCAGGAGCTCGCGGGCGAGCTGCTCAACCTGTACGCCGAGCGCAAGCGCCGCCGCGGCCACGCGTTCCCGGAGGACTCCGAGGAGCTGCGCGAGCTGGAGGAGGCGTTCCCGTACCGCGAGACGCCGGATCAGCGCGACGCGATCGAGGCCGTGCTCGGTGACATGGAGACGGAGCGACCGATGGACCGGCTGATCTGCGGTGACGTCGGCTACGGCAAGACCGAGGTCGCGCTGCGAGCGGCCGTGAAGGCCGCTGCCGACGGCAAGCAGGTGCTGATGCTCGTGCCCACGACGATCCTCGCCCAGCAGCACTACGGCACGTTCACCGAGCGCCTGCGCGACCACCCGTTCATGATCGAGCAGGTCAGCCGCTTCCGGCCCGCGGCCGAGCAGCGCGAAGCGGTCAAGCGCTTCAGCGAGGGCAAGGTCGACATCCTCATCGGCACCCATCGCGTGCTCAGCCGCGACGTGCGCGCGAAGGACCTCGGGCTGCTGATCGTCGACGAGGAGCAGCGCTTCGGCGTCAAGCAGAAGGAGCTGCTGCGCCAGCTCAAGCTCAAGGTCGACGTGATCTCGATGAGCGCGACGCCGATCCCCCGCACGCTGCAGATGAGCCTCGCCGGCCTGCGCGACATCTCGGTGATCGAGACGCCGCCGGAGGGCCGCCGGCCGGTGAAGACGTACGTCGGCGAGTACGAGGAGCAGCTCGTCAAGCAGGCGCTCGAGCGCGAGCACGCGCGCGGCGGCCAGGCGTTCTTCCTGCACAACCGCGTCGAGGACATCGACGAGACGGCCGAGCGGCTGCGCGCGCTGTGCCCGGGCATGAAGTTCGAGGTCGCGCACGGGCAGATGGACGAGAAGCAGCTCGAGCAGCGGATGCTCAGCTTCCTGCGCGGCGACGCGGACGTGCTCGTGTCGACGTCGATCATCGAGTCGGGCATCGACATCCCGCAGGCCAACACGCTGATCGTCGACCGCGCCGACCTGTTCGGCCTCAGCCAGCTCTACCAGATCCGCGGTCGCGTCGGCCGCAGCCGTGAGCGCGCCTACGCGTACCTGCTGTATCCGAGCGCGGCCGCGCTCACGCAGGAGGCGGCCGACCGGCTGTCCGCTCTGAGCGACTACACCGAGCTCGGCGCGGGCTTCAAGGTCGCGATGCGCGACCTCGAGCTGCGCGGCGCCGGCAACCTGCTCGGCGACGAGCAATCCGGCCACGTCGCCGCGCTCGGCTTCGAGCTCTACATGCAGATGCTCGACGAGGCGGTGCGCGCGATGGATCCGGAGCAGGACGGCGACGTCTACGCCGAGCCGGTGCGCCTGGACGTCAACGTCGACGCCTACGTCCCGCCCGACTACATCCCCTACGAGCAGGCGAAGGTTGAGGTGCACCGCCGCATCGCGGGCGCGCGCGAGGTCGCCGAGCTGCACGAGCTGCGTGCGGAACTGACCGATCGGTTCGGGGACATCCCGGCGCCGCTCGACAACCTCATCACGCTCCAGCAGGCGCGGATCAAGCTCGGCGAGGCGGGAGCGACCGCCGTGACGTTCCGCGGCGGGCGCCTCGCCGTCACGCCGATCGAGCTCGATTCCGTGCGCGCGCGCAAGCTGCGCGACGCGCTGCCGGGCGCGATGTACGAGTCAGGGCGCTCGCAGTTCTCGGTGCGCGTGCCCGAAGATCCCGAGCAGCGCTTCCCAGCGGTCGTCAATGCGGCGGACGTACTTCTGTCCGTTCAGCGTGAAGCGGCTTAAAGACTCGCTGAACAGCCAGGGAAACGCGCCAGGAGGCCGCTACCATGCCTCACCCGAGGAGGGCGCCAAGCCCAGCCGCGCCTGGACGCGCCGGCTGCTGTTCCCGTAAACGTCACCCCTCCCCAGAAACTTCTCTCATGACAAAGGCAGTTCGACTCGTCCTGGCCCTCTGCGCCCTCACCGCGCTCGTCGCGGTTGGTGTCGGCTGCGGGGGTGTCCCGGGCAACGCCGTCGCCACGGTCGACGGCAACGCGATCGACAAAGACGCGTTCAACCACTGGATGACCGTCGCCGCCAAGACGAGCGGCCAGCCCAACGCGTCGGTGCCTGACTCCCCGGAGTTCACCAAGTGCGTCGCGGCGAAGCGCAAGGCGCTTCCGAAGCCCAAGCAGGGCGAGAAGGCGCCGACCGACGACCAGCTCAAGCAGCAGTGCAAGCAGGAGTACGAGGCGCTGCGCGACCAGGTGATGCAGCTGCTCACTTCGTTCCAATGGATCGAGGGCGAGGCCAAGGAGCAGGGGATCAAGGTCACCGACGCCGAGGTCAAGAAGTCCTTCGACCAGCAGAAGAAGCAGAGCTTCCCGAAGGAAGCCGACTACCAGAAGTTCCTCAAGGACAACGGGCAGACCGAGGCGGACATCCTCCAGCGCGTCAAGCTCGACCTCCTCTCGACCAAGATCCGCGACAAGGTCATCAAGGGCAAGGACAAGGTCAGCGACGCCCAGATCAAGGACTTCTACGACAAGAACAAGGACCGCTTCGCGCAGCCCGAGCGGCGTGACCTGCGGATCGTGCTGACGAAGACGCAGGCCAAGGCCAACCAGGCCAAGGCGGCGCTCGACAGCGGCCAGCCGTGGAAGACCGTCGCCAAGAAGTACTCGATCGACCAGGCCTCCAAGGCGCAGGGCGGCAAGCTCCCGGCGCAGGCCAAGGGCACGCTCGAGAAGGCGCTCGACCAGGGCGTGTTCGCGGCCAAGAAGGGCGCCATCACCGGGCCGGTGAAGACCCAGTTCGGCTGGTACGTGTTCGAGGTCGACAAGATCACGAAGGCCACGCAGCAGTCGCTCGAGCAGGCCAAGGACACGATCCGCCAGACGCTGCAGTCGCAGAACCAGCAGAAGGCGCTCGACAAGTTCGTCGCCGACTTCCAGAAGAAGTGGAAGAACCGCACCGAGTGCCGCGACGACTACATGACGCAGGTGTGCAAGGGCGCGAAGGCGACGCCGACGCCCACGCCGGCGACGGGGACCGGCGCTCCGCAGCCGACCGCGACGCCGACCCAGTAGGTGGCGGGCGACAACACTGACGCGAATGTCGAGGCGCTCCGGCGCCTCGACGCGTTAACGCGGCGACTGCGCCGCGAGTGCCCGTGGGACCGCGAGCAGGACGAACGCTCGATCGTCCCGCACACGGTCGAGGAGGCGTACGAGCTCGCCGCCGCGGCCAACACGGGCGATGACGCCAAGCTGCTCGACGAGCTGGGCGACGTGCTCTTCCAGGTGCACTTCCTGTCACTGCTGCTCGAAGAGCGCGGCGCCGGCTCGCTCGCCGACGTCGCCGAGCACTGCCGCCAGAAGCTGATCCGCCGGCATCCGCATGTCTTCGGCGAGGTCGAGGCGGAGACCGCCGGCGAAGTGCTCCGGAACTGGGACCAGATCAAGGCGACCGAGCCCGGGCGCGAGCCCGGCATCTTCGGCGAGGTGCCGGAGAACCTGCCCGGGCCGCTGTACGCGCGCAAGGTCCAGCGCCGCGCGGCGACCAGCGGCTTCGACTTCGAGCACGTGCCGTACGAGGCGGTCGAGGGCGAGCTCGAGGAGCTGCGCGAGGCCGACGGGGACCGCGACGCGGCGTTCCACGAGGTCGGCGACGTGCTGTTCGCGGCGGTCAACGTCGCGCGCAAGCTGCGTGTGGATCCGGAGCTGGCGCTGCGCGCCGCCGCCGACCGTTTCCGCTCGCGCGTGCAGGGCGCGGCCGACCTCGCCGCAACGGACGGCAGCGCTTGGCAGGATCTGGGGCCCGAGGCGCAGCTCGGCTACTACGCACGCGCCCGTATGAACGAGGAGCAGCCTTGAGCGAGATCGAGACCATCCACGCCCGCCAGATCCTGGACTCCCGCGGCAACCCGACTGTGGAGGTCGACCTCGCGCTGCGCTCCGGCGCGCGCGGCCGTGCCGCCGTGCCGTCGGGCGCCTCGACCGGCGAGTTCGAGGCCACCGAGCTGCGCGACGGCGGCGCCGCCTGGGGCGGCAAGGGCGTCAGCAAGGCGGTCGCGAACGTCAACGGCGAGATCGCCGAGGCGGTCGCCGGCGCCGACGCACTCGACCAGCCCGGGCTCGACCGCACGCTGATCGAGCTCGACGGCACGCCGAACAAGTCGCGGCTCGGCGCCAACGCGATCCTCGGCGTGTCGCTCGCCGCGGCGCGAGCGGCGGCGGCCGAGGAGCAGCAGCCGCTGTGGCGCTACCTCGGCGGCGAGAGCGCGCACCTGCTCCCCGTGCCGATGATGAACGTGCTCAACGGCGGCGCGCACGCCGACAACTCGGTCGACTTCCAGGAGTTCATGATCGTCCCGGTCGGCGCCGGCTCGTTCGCCGACGGCCTGCGCATGTGCTCCGAGACGTTCCATGCGCTCAAGAAGACGCTGCACGACCGCAAGCTCGGCACGGCGGTCGGCGACGAGGGCGGCTTCGCGCCCGACCTGGAATCCAACGAGGCGGCGCTGCAAGCGCTGCTCGAGGGTGTCGAGGCGGCCGGCTACAAGCCGGGTGAGGAGATCGCGATCGCGCTCGACCCGGCGGTCAGTGAGATCTTCAAGGAGGGCGCCTACGACCTCGAGCACGAGCACCGCAAGCTCAGCGCGCCCGAGCTGGCCGACTACTGGGCCGACCTCGCCGGTCGCTACCCGATCGTCTCGATCGAGGACGGCATGGACGAGGAGGACTGGGAGGGCTGGAAGGCGCTCACCGACCGGCTGGGCGAGCACCTCCAGCTCGTCGGCGACGACCTGTTCGTGACCAACACCGAGCGCCTCAAGCGCGGCATCGACACCGGCGTTGCGAACTCGATCCTCATCAAGGTCAACCAGATCGGCACGCTGACAGAGACGCTCGCCGCGATTGACATGGCGCGCGAGGCCGGCTACACGGCGGTCATGTCGCACCGCTCGGGCGAGACCGAGGACACCACGATCGCCGACCTCGCGGTGGCCACCGGCTGCGGCCAGATCAAGACCGGCGCGCCGTCGCGGTCCGATCGCGTGGCGAAGTACAACCAGCTGCTGCGGATCGAGGAGGCGCTCGGCGCCGACGCCGAGTTCCCCGGCCGCAGCGTCTTCCGCTCCTGAGCGATCCGCGCCGCCTGGGCGCCCGCTTGCAGAGGAAGGGACGGCCCACCGTCGAACGAAGGCGGTGGGCATGGAGCGCCGTCTTACCCGAGTCCGCTGGGACCGCCTCGGCCGCTGGGCACTGATCGCGGTCCTCGGCTTTGTCCTCTACCTCTACATCGGTCCTGCCGCGTCGTGGGTCTCGACGTACCGTGACGCCAAGCGCAAACGCGCCGACGTCGCCGCGCTGAAGGCCGAGAACCGCCGGTTGCTCGCCCGCCGGCGCGAGCTCAAGGATCCGCAGGCGCTCGAGCGCGAGGCGCGGCGGCTCGGGATGATCAAGGCCGGCGAGAAGTCCTACGTGATCGAGGACCTGCCGAAGCGCTAGCTCATTCCCGCCGCAGGCGGCGGCCGCCGGCGTAGTCGGTCGCGCTGCGCAGGTAGCGGCCGAAAGCGGCGTCGGCGACGGTGCGGACGTCCCAGGCGTACGGGTCCTCGGGCGCGACCGAGACCGCGACGTCGGTCGCCCAGTCGGTGCCCTGCTCGTACAGGTCGACGAGCTCGTCGGTCGTGAACGCGCCGCCGAGGCGGCGCCGCAGGTCGGCCTGGATCGCCTCCGTGACCCGCTCGAGCATCCGCTGCTCGTCGTCGGGCGCGTCGGCGAGGCGGCGCAGGCCGTCCTCCCACTGGGCGAGCGCGTTCTCGAATGCCGCCATCTATCCAGGTCTCCGCGTGAACACGTGCTGGATCCAGACTTCCCGGAAGCCGAGTCGCTCATAGAGGCGCTTGGAGTCGCCCTCGGCGTCGGCGACGATGAACGTCTCCGGCGCGCCCGCCGCGCGGACCGCGGCCGTTACCAGCGCACCGCCGGTACCGCGACCGCGCTCGGACTCCGTGACGTAGACCTGCTCGACCTCCGCGGTGTCGCCGTCGCGCCGGAAGCTCACGAAGCCGGCGCCGCCGGGCGCCATCAGCGCGCGCGAGCCGCGCAGCTCGGCGGTCCGGTCCTCGTGCTCGGAGAACCGCCGCGCCGCCTCGGCGTCCTCCGCCCAGGGCGACTGTGCGGCCCACTCGAGCCGCAGCGCGCGCGTCTCCGGGAACGGCACCTCCGCGAGCTCCGGTCCCGGCGCCGGCTCGTCGAGCCGTAGCCACGCGAGCGCCTCGGCCGCCCAGCCGAGCGCCTCGAACCCCGGTCGCAGCCGCGCGCCCGCCGTCTCGTCCTCGACCTCCACGAGCCGGTGCCCGAGATGGCCCTGCAGCACGTCGGCCGCGTGCACGAGCGCGTCCGCGCTCACGCCCGGATCGGGGCCTTCGACGCGGAGGCTGTTGAAGAACCAGAACGTCGGCATGAACGTGCACTGCACGGACGTGCCGTACTCGTGCGGCTCGACGACGTCGCAGATGCGCCTGTGCTCGGCGTGCCGCCAGGCGATCGCCCGCGAGCGGGCGTCAGTCCTCGTCTTCGTCCTCGCCACCGCCGGCGCGGCGGATCACGATCTGGTCCTCTTCGATCGTGATCTCGACGGGTCGATGGCCCGCCCAGTGCTCGGCGTAGACGGGGTCGTCCTGCACGGCGGGGTCGAGCCACAGTCCGTAGCCCTCCTCGCCATGGTCGAAGGTGCCCTCGAGCGGGCTCGGCGCGGTGGTGCGCCGGCGCGTGCGACCCCCGCGACTGCGGCGGGCGCGCTTGGGCTTCTCCTCCTCCTCGTCGCCCTCGGCGGCCTCTTCCTCCTCGGCGGCCTTGCGCGCGGCCTCTTCCGCCGCCTTGGCCTCCTCCTCGGCGCGCTTGGCGGCCTCCTCCTCGAGCTCCGCGGCGATCGCCTCGTCGTCCTCCGCGCGGAGGTCGACCTCTTCGTAGGAGTTGCCTCCGGGCTCGCTGCCGTCAGTCTCGAGATCCTGCTCGCGCTTGAACGCCTGGATCTGCTGCACTGTGACGTCGAGCTGGTGAGCGATCCACGCGTCGGTACGTCCCTGTCGCACCCACCCACGGATCTGGTTAAGCTGAGGACGCAGGGACCGGCGACTCATGAGAGGCCGGTAGGCTAGCGCAAGAGGGGTCAGGGGCTTCGGGTGCAGGCCCCATAGGAGATACGCCGAATGAGCACTAACCTCGCCCGAGCCTCGAGAAACGCCAGGGAGGCGGCGCCATGCTGGTTCTGACACGCAAGTCCAACCAATCCATCATGATCGGCGACGACATCGAGGTGTCCGTCCTGTCGATCATGGGCGAGAAGGTTCGCATCGGGATCCAGGCCCCTCGGGACATTCCCGTGTTCCGCAAAGAGGTCTACCTGGAGATCCAGCAGGAGAACGTCGCTGCCGGCGCATCGGCCCGCGCCGAAGTCGACGACGCGTTGAAGCGGCTCTCGAGCCGCGGGTAATCGAGCCGCGCTACTTCATCACGTAATACAGCGTGTTGAACATCACGATCGTCACGATGACGGCCGTGGCGATCAACGTGAGCAGCACGAGCGAGAAGCGCAGCGTGCCGCTCCGGTGCGTCTTGGCGACCTGACGGTGGCGAGCACGCTGCTCGGCGTGGCGCCGTAGGCGCTCACGCCGCTCTCGATCTTCCTCGATCTCCTCGAAGAAGGCCTCTTCGATCTCCGCGATGCTCTGCCGCATCCGCATGGGTGCGGCGACATTAGCACCGCGCAGGGCGCCTCAGACCTTGGCGCCGCGCTCCGCGTCGTCGTAGACCTTGATGAAGCGCAGGTAGTTGTCGGCGATCTGGTCGGCGGCCGCACTGCGCTCCAGGTCGCCGCCGAGGAACGCCTTGAGCGGGTCCCACCAGATCGAGCGCCCGATCGCGAAGCCGATGAAGCCGTCGACGCCGGCCGCCTGCTGCAGCCAGTGGTCGACCTTGTCGTCGCTCGCCCCGCGGCCCAGGAGCACGCTCTTGACGTTCTCGCGGCCGTCGCCCTTGCGCGTCTGCTCGGCGAGCATCTCCGCGTCCGCGCGCGAGTCGACGCCCTCGATCTTCCAGATGTCGACCTCGATGCCGTAGTTCTGGATGTCCTCGATCGCGCGGCGCATCAGCTCGGGGCGCAGCTCGGCGTCGTAGCGGTCGCTGTCGCCGTCCACCGACTCGAGCTGGTCCTTCTCGGCGGGCACGAGCAGCTCGAAGAGGAACAGCCGGTCGTTCTCGTGGAGCCAGTCGGCCAGGCGCTTGAGCCGGTCGAGCTGGCGGCTGTTCATCTCGGCGTCGCCGTCCGGGTTGAAACGGACGAGCACCTTGGAGGCGAACGGGTCGAACTGTTCGATGTGGGCGGGGAAGTCGTCGTCGTACTGGAAGTCGAACTCGTTCTGACCGGACTTCTCGACCGGCATCGTGAGGCTCAGGCCCTTCTCGTGCGCGAGCTTGGGCACATCGCCGCCGAACTGCTCGTCGACGAGCACGCCGGCCGCGGAGGCGTCGACGCCGCGGTTCACGGCCTCCTCCATGCCCTCGAAGATCAGCCTCTTGGCGTCGGTGATCGTGTCCGTCTCCTCCGGAGTCGGGTCGCCCTCGATGCCGAACATCTTCTTCTGGAACGAGCCGCGGTGGTCGAACGCGAGGATGTAGAGCTTGCCGTCGTAGCCGAGCGCCATGGCGCGGCCCCCCCTGGGTCGAAAGTCGGTCTGCCTTAGAGCCTCGTACTCTACGCGGCCGATGGAGCCGAAGTTCACCGGCCCCAGCTTCACGATTGGGATCGAGGAGGAGCTGATGATCCTCGACTCCGAGTCGTTGGCGCTGGCGAACGCGATCGAGGCCATCCTCGAGGAGTTCGGCGAGGGGGACTCCGTCAAGCCCGAGTTGCTCGAGCCCGTGCTCGAGATCAACACCGCCCCGCACCCGAACACGCGTGAGGCCGGCGAAGAGTTGCGCTCACTGCGGCGTGCGGTCATCGCGGCGGCCGAGCGGCGGGGGCTGTGCATCGGCTCGGCCGGCACCCACCCGTTCGCGCTGTGGGAGGACCAGAGGGTCTCGTCCGGTCCGCGCTACCGGGAGCTGATCGCCGCGCTGCGCTTCGTGGCGCGCCAGGAGATCATCTTCGGGCTGCACGTGCACGTGGGGATCGACGATGCCGACAAGGCGATCCACGTCGCCAACGGGATGCGCGTGCACGTGCCGATCCTGTTCGCGCTGGCCGCTAACTCGCCGTACTGGCGGGCCGACGACACCGGCTTCGCCTCCACACGGATGCCGATCTTCCGGGCGTTCCCGCGCGTCGGCATCCCGCCGTACTACGAGGACTGGGCCGACTACGAGCGCCGGATCGGCTTCATGGTCGAGTCGGGCGTGATGGAGGACTACACGTACCTCTGGTACGACGTCCGCCCGCACCCCAACTTCGGGACCGTCGAGATCCGGGCGATGGACGCGCAAACGCGCGTGGAGCACACGCTCGCGCTGGCGGCGCTCACGCAGGCCATGGTCAAGGAGCTGGCCGAGCACTACGAGGCCGGCAAGCAGCTCGCGCGCTACCCGTACGAGATGCTCGACGAGAACAAGTGGCTCGCGGCCCGCCACGGGATGGACGGCCAGCTCGTCGACCTGCCCGAGCGCCGGCTCGTCCCGGCGAAGGAGCTCGCCAACCGCCTGTACGACCGGCTACGCGAGCACGCCCAGGACCTCGGGTCCGCCGACGAGCTCGAAGGGATCCAGGACATCCTCGAGCGCGGCAACGGCGCGGCACGGCAGCGCGTCGTCTACGAGGCCAACCACGATTACGCCGAGGTAATACAAGAGATCGTGGAGGCGACGAGGCCCGCGTAGAATCGATGGTCCATGGCGAGCGGACCCGACCTCTTCGTCGTCTGCAAGAAGTGCGGCTCAGAGGTATCCCCGTACATCACCGAGTGCCCCTACTGCGGCACGCGGTTGCGCAAGCGCGCTCCGAAGATCGAGCGCGGCGGGGTCGGGCGGGAGGCGAAGGCGCAGCGCCGGCGGCCGACCCTCGGCCGTCTCAAGCCCGGTGAGATCCCCGGGATCCGCGCGGAGCGGCGCCCGTACGCGACGATCCTGCTCGTCCTGGTGCCGATCATCGCCACCTTCGGGTCGCGCGCCGGCTTCTGGGACGTCAGCAACCTGCTGCTGTGGGCCGACACGACGGACGAGTACTACCGGACCGTCACCACGCTGTTCTTCTACGGCCACACCGGCTACGAGGTGGTCGCGCTCGCCTCGATCTTCCTATTCGGCTGGCTGCTGGAGCGCCGCCACGGGCCATGGGCGCCGCTGCTCGTGTTCTTCGTCGGCGGCGCGGCCGGCAACTTCCTCGCGATCGCCGGTGACGACATCGGCATCTTCACGGCCGGCGGCAACGGCGCCGCGCTGGCGCTGCTCGCCGCCTGGGCGATGCGCGACGTCCTCGGGCGCCGCCGGGGCATCGAGGACGACTCGGACCTGCTCGGCGCGCTGGCCATCGCTGCGGTGCTGATCCTGCTGCCGCTCGCCAGCGTCGAGGCGAGCGCGCTCGCCGGCCTCGGCGGCGGCATCGCCGGCGTGATCCTCGGCGTGCTGCTCGCCCGGCTGCCGGAACGCTAGACGGCGATCGATCGCGGCCGAGGGCGCCGGCGAACGTGACTCCTATGTCAAGCAGGGCATGGGTGATGGCGCGTCGGTGGGGATCGGTGGGTGCTGGTTGGTTGGCTGTGGTTGGGCGAGGATGTGGTGGAAGCGGCGGGCGAGGTGGCGTTTGAGGCAGCGGATGGCCTGTTTGCGGGTCTTGCCTTCGGCGATCTTGCGGTCCAGGTAGGCGCGGGTGGCGGGGTCGTGGCGGGCGCGGGTGATGGCGATCATGTGCAGGGCGCGGTTGAGCTGGCGGTCGCCGCCGCGGTGCAATCGGTGTCGGTTGCGGTTGCCGGAGCTGGCGGGGATCGGGGCGATGCCGGTCTGGCGCGCGAAGCGGGCGTCGGTCGCGAACCGTTGGGCGCCGGCGGTGCGGCCGATCAGCGTGGCGGCGATCAGCGCGCCGCAGCCGGTCTCGGCCAGCAGCCTGGGGCGCTGGGCGTGCACGAGCGCGCGCAGTTCGGCTTTGAGCGCGTTGATCTGGCGGGTCAGCTGACGGATGCGGGTGACGAGCTCGCGCGCGACGCGCACGCGCATGCCGGCGCCGCGGCGTCTGCTGAGCTGATGGGCGACGCGGTCGAGCTGGCTCGGGCGGTCCAGCGAGCGCTTGGGCAAGCTGGCCTCAAGCTCGGGACAGAGCTCGACCAGATGCCAGCGCAGCCGGTTCTGCGCGCGTGTGCGCTCGGCCACGAGGTCGTCGCGGTGATCGCAGATGAGCCGGATCTGCATCGCGCGCTCGTCCAGGAACGCGACCGGGAAGCGCTCGATCCCGTCGCGCAGCACGGCGCGGGCGACGGCGAGCGCGTCGATCCGGTCCGACTTGCCCGGCTCGCGCTGGCCGCGGCGCGAGGCGCCCATCAAATGCGCCGGTACGCGGATCACGCGCTCGCCGGCCGCGATCAGCGCCTGCTCGAGCCGCCGCGAGACGTGCCGGCAATCCTCGATCGCCCACACCCGCCGCTCGTCGAGCGCGCGCGCCCACCGCAGCGCGTCCCGATGCCCCGCGTCGTCGGCGGCGATCGTGCGCTCACCGACGACCGCGCCGGTGCCGCCGTCAACGGCCGCCAACGCGTGCGTCTGCTTGTGCGTGTCCGCCCCGATCACGATCATGCACACCGTCCCTTCCTCGAACCGTCGAAGCGGACCGCCGGCGGACACGCCTCAGTGAGGGCCGATGCCAGGCTCCTATTAAGTCACGCCGGTGATCCTCGGACGGCGACGGACGACACAACGTTCGCGGGTCAGACCCACCGGTCGACATGCGGCTAGAGAGTCAGTCCGTCGCCGACCGAGGAGCCTCCACCGCCAGCCGGACGTCACCGTCCAACACGAACGCTGACACTGATGCGGCTGGGTAGGGCAGCGAGGGTCGGGGCCGCGCTCGCCAATGCGGCCGATTCCCCAGTCGCCCCACCCGCGGCAGTTGAATCCCTACGAGACGGCGATCGTCCCCGGCTCGCCGGCGACCAGCCGGCCGACGACCGCGCCCTCGATCTCGCCGGCCCGTTCGGCCGGCACCGCGGCCAATAGCCCGCCGGAGGTCATCGCGTCGGTCACGAGCCGGCGGCGCGGCTCGGGGACACTGCCCGCGAAGCGGGTGAACGTCTCCGCATCGGCGCGGTTGCGGCGCGAGCCGCCGGCCAGTGCCGCGTCGCTCTCGAGCAGCTCGAGCACGCCGTCGATCGCCGGCACGGCGGCGGCGTCGATCTCGGCGGCCAGGCCGCTCGCCGCCGCCAGCTCGTGGACGTGGCCGAGCAGGCCGAAGCCGGTGACGTCGGTGAGCGCGTGCGCGCCCGCCGCGCGCGCCTGCTCGGCGGCGCGGTCGTTCAGCGTGGTCATGACCGCGATCGCGCGCGCCACGAGATCTTCACCGGCCAGCCCGCGCTTGATCGCCGTCGCCACCGCGCCGGCGCCCAACGGCTTGGTGAGCACGAGCACGTCGTCGGGCTGGCCGCCGGCGTTGGTGAGCACCGCGTCGGGCGCGACCACGCCGGTGACTGCCATGCCGTACTTGGGCTCGGGATCGTCGATCGAATGGCCGCCCACCACTGCCACCCCGGCGGCCGCGGCAGCGTCGGCGCCGCCGCGCAGGATCTCTAGCAGGACGTCCGGCCCCAGCGTCTCGAGCGGATAGGCGACGAGATTCAAAGCCGACACCGGCCGCCCGCCCATCGCGTAGATGTCCGACAGCGCGTTGGTGGCCGCGATTCGGCCGAACGCGTACGGGTCGTCGACGATCGGTGTGAAGAAGTCGACCGTCTGCACGATCGCCAGGTCCTCGCTGAGCTGAACGACGCCCGCATCGTCGGCCGCGTCGGCGCCGACCAGCACGCGCGGGTCGCTGGGCCGGGGCAGCGAGGCGACGATCGGCCGCAGGTCGGCGGCCGACAGCTTGCACCCGCACCCCGCGCCGTGGGAGAGGGACGTCAGGGGCGCGGTCATCGGCTCCTATGATGCCCGTCCGTGCCCGAGCGCCACTCCGACGCCGAGATCGACGCAGCGATCGACGCCCTCAGCGAGCCCGAGCGCCTGGAGGAGGCGCAGCAGCTCGTGCAGGCCAAGGCGCCGCAGCTGCAGCGCATCCTCGATGAGGCACTGGAGTCCGCCGGCTGGTTCGGCCCCGACCACCAGGTCGAGGTGCTCAAGGCGGCCGGCCACGCGGACCCCGACGAGCGCATCGCCGCCGTGCAGAGCCTGGTCGCCGCCGAGACGCGGCTGAGCATGCTCGTGGGCGTCGCCGTCGGGTACGAACTTGGTCAGATTCTGAAGAAAGGAGACTCCTGATGGCAGTCGACGTCCGATTCCTGGGGCAGGCCTGCTTCGAGATCAAGTCGGGTGACACCACCGTGCTCACCGACCCGTTCCTGACCGGCAACCCGCTGGCGGCGGCCTCGGCGGACGAGGTGAACCCGGACGTGATCCTGCTCACGCACGGGCACGCCGACCACCTCGGCGACACCGTCGACATCGCCAAGCGCACCGGCGCGACGGTGGTCGCGATCGTCGAGCTGGCGGCCGAGATCGGCGAGGCCGGCGTCGAGAACGTCAAGGACCCGAACTACGGCGGCACCGTGCAGTTCGACTGGGGCTGGGTCAAGCTCGTCCCGGCCTGGCACACGGCCGTCTCGCCGAGCGGCACGCCGCACATGCCCGCCGGGCTGCTCATCCACATCGGCGATCGGCTGATCTACCACCTGGGCGACACCTGCCTGTTCAGCGACATGAAGCTGATCGCGCAGCGCGGCGACAAGGTCGACCTCGCTCTGGTGCCGATCGGCGGCCACTACACGATGGATCGCTACGACGCGGTCAGCGCCGTCGAGCTGATCAACCCGCAGCAGGTCATCCCCTGCCACTACAACACGTTCCCGCCGATCGAGACCGACGCCGACGCGTTCAAGCAGGACGTCCAGAACGCCGGCTTCTCCGAGGTCATCGTGGTCGACCCGGGCGGGACGCACACGATCAAGTGACCCACGCGATCGTCCTCATCGAGGCCGAGCGCTCGGCGATCGAGAAGCTCGGCGGAGCGCTGGCCGACGTCGACGGCGTCGCCGAGGCCTACTCGGTCACCGGCGAGTGGGACTTCGTCGCGATGCTGCGCGTGCGCGACCCGGCCGAGGTCGCCGAGGTCGTCACGCACCGCTTCGCGACGCTCGAAGGGATCAAGAAGACGCAGACGATGGTGGCCTTCGAGGTCTTCTCACAGCACGACCTCGAGGCGCTGTTCTCGATCGGAACCTAGTGCGGCGCGCCGCCCTGCCTGTGCTCCTCGTCGCCGCCGCCCTCGCCGGGTGCGGCGGCGACGACGCGCAGACGTCCGCCACCGACGCCACGCCGGCGCCTCCGCCGGCGACGGTCACCGCGACGCCGAGCGCGACGGCATCGGCCACGCCAACGCCGAGCGCGACCGCGCAGCCGTCGCCGACCGCGACCAGCGCCGAGGACCAGCCGGGCGGCGCGGGCGACGAGGAGGCGATCCGCGTGCCCGCCGAGTTCACGATCTCGCCCGACCTGAAGATCTCGCCGCCGCAGATCTCGGTCCCGGCGTTCCTGCAGATCGAGATCACCGTCCGCAACCGGTCCGGCCAGCCGGTCGACGTGACGTGGGCGGGTGACAAGCTGATGACGGTGCAGCCGCACGGCGGCGCGAGCACGATCGTCAAGGGCCGCAAGAAGGGCAGCTACGTGCTCAGCGCCGACCCGGGCGGAGACGCCCTGATCGTCACCGGCGTCAAACCGGGTCCCTAGGCTGGCTGGCCAGCCAGTGGGGGAGTAACCTCGCCGCATGAGCGAGCGCACGCAGCGGACCGACTTTCAGGCAACCGGCGACCCGGCGCTGCTCGCCTCGGCGGACCGCGGCGAGTCGCACCTGCTCAGCTACCGGCAGCTGTACGAGCTATGGGAGCGCCAGCACTGGGCGACGCAGGACCTCGACTTCACGCAGGACCGGATCGACTGGCACGAGCGGATCGACGAGGACGAGCGCTTTCAGCGCATGTACGGGCTGTCCTCGTTCTTCGTCGGCGAGCAGCGGGTGACCGCGGAGCTCGGCCCGATGATGCGCGCGGCGCCCGACGAGGACATGCGGATCTTCCTCTCCACCCAGATCGCCGACGAGGCGCGCCACGTCGCGTTCTTCGATCGCTTCTACTCCGAGGTCGGCGTGCTCGAGTCCGACTCGCTGGAGGCGCGGCTGGAGGAGACGTCGCAGCACCTGAACCGCGAGTTCGACGAGCTGTTCGACGAGATGCTGCGCTCCCGCGTGGACCGCCTGGCGGCCGAGCCTGAGGATCTCGAGACGCTGGTCGAGGCCGTGACGCTCTACCACATGGTCATCGAGGGGATGCTCGCGCTCACCGGCCAGCACTTCATCATGGACTTCAACGAGCGGATGGGGACGCTGCCCGCGTTCGTCCAGGGCTTCACGCTGGTGGCGCGCGACGAGCACCGCCACGTCGCCTTCGGCGCCCGCTTCCTGCGCGACATGGCACGTCGCGACCCGCGCTACATCACCGCGATCCAGCGCACGCTGACCGAGGTGGCCCCGGTCGCCGACGGCGTCCTCAAGCCGCATTGGATGGAGGGCGGGGACGACGAGATGACGCTGTTCGGCGTCACGGTCGCCGAGACGCGCACGTTCGCAATGAAGGCGCTCGAGCGGCGGATGAAGGTGATCGGGCTGCTCCAGGCCGCCTGATCCGCCTACACGTCGCGGACGTTGTGCATCACCCAGTCGCCGGTATCCGGGAAGCAGACGTTCGCCGGGAGGCCCGTCGTCGACAGGAACAGCGCGCGCACGGCCGCATCGCCGCGATTGAGGAGCTCGTGGGCGCCGCCCGGGCCTTCGGGGAAGCAGACCACATCGCCGGCCTCGAGACGCGCCGTACCGTCCGGCTGCCGCAAGGTGGGCGTCCCGGCGAGCACCAGCAGCCACTCCTCGCGCCCGAACACGTAGTGATAGGGCTCAGACGAAGCGCCGGGATCCAGGTCCACCACCGTCGCGTCGAGCCGGTCGGCGCCCAGCAGCGCGCCGAGCCTGCCCGCGTCCGTCGTGTGCACGTTCACCGCCGGCTGCGGCGGCGAGGTCTCGGGCTCTCGGTGGCTCGGGACCGGCCTGTGGGGCTCCCCCGTTCCTTCGCCGTGCCAGTAGCCGACAGCGCTGCTGCGGAGGAGCATGCCCTGCGGGCCGCTGACCTTGTCCGAGTCCGGATAGACGCTCATGTACGGCTCGGCTTCACGGCCGGTGTCGAAGATCACGAACCGGCCGGGGCCGTTCATCGTGTGGGCCCCGGCGTGGCCGGACGGGAAGCAGACGAGGTCACCGGGCGCCATGACGCGCTCTCCCGACGGGTCGCGCAGCACCGGTGCGCCGCCGATCACGTAGAGCCACTCCTCGATGCCGTGGTGGTAGTGGTACGGCCAGATCGGCACGCCCGCCTCGGCTTCGACGCTGAGGATGTTCACCTTCAATGGATGCGTGAGCCGAGCGGCACGTCGCTGCGCGGCTCGAGCAGGATCACGTTGCCGTCCTCGTCCGAGGCGCCGATCGTCAGCACCTCCGACATGAACGGGCCGATCTGGCGCGGCGGGAAGTTCACCACCGCCACGACGAGCCTGCCTTCGAGCTCTTCGCGCGGATAGTTGGTGATCTGCGCTGACGAGCGCTTGGTCCCGATCTCAGGCCCGAAGTCGATCGTGAGCTTCCAGGCGGGCTTGCGGGCCTCGGGGAAGTCGTCGACGGCGACGACGCGCCCGACGCGCATGTCGACCTTAAGAAAGTCGTCGAACTCGATCATCGGCGCGGCAGGCTACCGGCCGCGACGGGCTAGAGGCCCGGAGTCGGCGTGGGGCTCGGCGCGGGCGCGGGCGTGGGGGTCGGCGTCGGCTCCGGGGTCGGCGTCGGCGTCGGCGTCGGCGTCGGGCCGGGAGCGGTGGGTGTCGGGGTCGGCGCCGGCTGCGGGGACGTCGTGGGCGGCGGCGGCGACGGCTGCACGACGGTCGCGACCGGCGGCGCGCTGTCGGTGGGCGGGGCGATCACGCCGTCGCTTTCCTCGATCGAGCCGGTCGTCTCGCTCGGCAGCTCGGTCGTGGCCGTGTCGTGCTGCTCGCTGCTCGGCGTCGGCGTCGGCGTGACCGTCGCGGTCGCCTTCGGCTTCTCCGGAGCCTTGGCGGCCTTGTCGGCGTGCTTCGGCTTGTACTCGTCGCCGGAGGAGCGCGGCTGCGCGGGGGCCGGCGGGGCGGGCGTCGCGACGGCGGCTTGCGCGGGCGGCGCGACAACCGCGGGCGCGGCGGCCATCACCGCGGCGCGGTCGCGCTTGTGCGAAGCGTGCTTGACCTCGACGGCGCCGGCCGTGACGATCGCGGCGGCGGCCAGGCCGGCCACGGTCTTGGTCGCCAGCGTGGTGAGGCCCGCCTGCATCGCGGCGCCGCCGGCGGCTGCGCCACCCGAGGCGGCCGCGGTGCTGCCGCCGGCCGCGGCGCTCGTGCCCAGGTGGGCGAGCAGCGTCTTCTTCAGCAGCAGCATCGGGCCGACCGGGAAGATCGCGGCGAGCGCCTTGTTGGTCTGGCGCAGTTGCTTGCGGAAGGTGGCGCAGCGCTCGCACGTGCGCAGGTGCCGGCGGACCGGCGCCGACGTGCGCGTCAGCCCCTCCGCGACCTCGCCGAGCTCCTCGCGGACCTCCGCGCACGACAGCAGCCGCGACTCGGCGGCCTCGGCCAGTGAGACCCGCGCGCGCACGAGCAGCGACTTCACCGACGGCACGGTGGTCTCCATCGCCTCGGCGATCTGCTCGTACGACAGCGCGTCGATCTCGCGCAGCAGCAGCGCCGTGCGCTGGGTCTCCGGCAGCTCCTGCACGTCGGCGATCAGGAGGCGGAACTCCTCGCGCCGATGCACCTTGTCAGCCGTCGTCTGCCCGTTCTCGGACAAGTGGACGTCCATCGAGTCCACGCCCACCGCCTGTGTGCGGCGCAGGTGGTTCAGCGAGCGGTTCCGTGCGATCCGGTACAGCCACGGCCGCACGTTGATCGGCCGGTTGTCGGCCAGCACGGCGTTGAACGCCGCGGCGAACACCTCCTGCAGCACATCCTCCGCGTCCTCCTTCGAGGACAGCATGTGGCGGCAGAACGCGAGCAGCCGCGCCTGGTAGCGGGCCACCAGCGCCTCGAAGGCGTGCTGGTTGCCACGTCGGACGAGCGCGATCAGCCGCTCATCCGACTGCAGGCGCAGGAGCGGCGAGCGCCCATGCATGCCGGCCATGCCGGCTGGGTGATGTAGTGCGGAAGCTTCCAAAGGAGGCAGACAGACGGGTCCCGTCGCCGCTGCAAACTCACCGGCGACGAGAAAGTTGCGTCGTTCGAAGGGTAGCGACCCGAAGATCGCGTCCTGGGTAGGCGCGTGCATCACGGGGTGCCCCGAAGCGTCGTGGCAAGTGATGGGAGATCGCAGTCCTTCCGAGAACTTGCATGGTCGCGTTCCGAGAAGTTGTCCGCTTTGGTCCCGAGAATTTGTCTTATTCGATCGGGAGAGACTGGCGATCTGCTCAAGGGAACTGGACCCGAGTTGCTGACGCCGAAGGACGGAGGCCTCCTCGGCGCGCTATTCGAGTCCTTGGTGACGTTGTCCGTAAGGGTCTACGCGCAAGCGGCCGAGGCGGGCGTCGGGCATTTCCGTGCGTTTGGAGGCGAGCGCGAAGTGGACCTCGTCGTCAAGGGAGCGTCCGGTCGCGTTGTCGCCATCGAGGTCAAGCTCGCGGCAACGCCGTCCGACTGCGACGGGCGGCACCTCCACTGGCTCGAACGGGAAATCGGGGACGAGCTCTTGGACAAGGTGCTCATCAGCACGGGTCGCAGCGCGTACCGCCGTGAGGATGGGATTGCAGTGGTCCCCGCTGCGCTCCTGGGCCCATAGATTCGATGTCCGCGACAGGCGGACGTCATCCGCATACGATCAGCGGCGCGCCCGGGTAGGCGAACTGGCACAGCCGGCGCTCTTAAAAAGCGCTGTCCGCAAGGACATTGTGGGTTCGAGTCCCACCCCGGGCACTACGCCGGCCCCCGAATGCGCCTTCACGCGTTCGGGGGCCGGAGCCGCTCAGCGCGGGAGCAGCGTGTAGCGCATCTGGACCTTCTTGTCGCCGCCGCCGGCGACGGCCTCGCCCTTGTAGAGCGACGAGGCCTTGTGCGGGCTGTGGCCGCCGTTGGCCCAGGCGAACGCGGTCGCCTTGTTGGTGCCGATGAACGGGTTGGCCCAGTTGATCTCCAGCTCCGTGTCCTCGGACTTGTCGTCACGGAGGCGGTACTTGACGGTGCCGGTCGTGCCGGTCTCGAACCCGATGTCCTTCGAGCTGAAGAGCCCGACCGACATCGGCGGGATACCGATGTCCGGGGTCACGACGAAGCCGCCGTGGTCGTGGTGCGTGCTCACCCGCTCAAGCGGGTGCTTGGTCATGTTCTCCACGATGAGAACGACGCTGCGGTCACCGTCCAGCGTGCGACCGAGCTGGTCGACGCTCTTAGTGATCTTGCCCGCCGCGCCGACCGCGGCGAGAACTGCTTCGAGGATCGCCATGGGATTCTCCTTTGGTTGGGGAGCGATCTGGTCCCTCTGGACGCGCCCCCTGACCGCGGAATTCCGCTGACTGGACTTCCGGCCAGGCTCCGCGTGCGCCGAGTAGGATTCGGCCGCGGCGCTGCCATGGCGGTCGACTTGGTCATCGATATCGAGAACACGCCGGGCGCACTGGCGACGGTGGCGGCCGCGATCAGCGACGCCGGGGTGAACATCTCCGCGGCCACCTGCATCGGGCCGGGGGAGCGGGCGGAGCTGCACATCCTCGCCCCGCACGCCGAGGCGGTCCGGCACTCGCTGGCCATCTCGCACCTCGCCGTCACGCGCGAGCGCGAGGTCGTGGTGGTCGACGTCGAGGACCGGCCGGGCGTGCTCGCGGATCTCACACGCAAGATCGCCAAGGCGGGCGTGGACCTCGATCTCGTGTACGTCGCCACGCGCAACCGCGTGGTGTTCGGGTCCGACGACCTCGACGGGCTGAGGGCGGCGCTCAACTCCGCGTGAGCCTCACGGTCCGCCTGCAGCCTCGCGCCAGGCGCGACGAGATCGTGGGCGAGCGGGACGGCGTGGTCGTGATCCGCGTCACCGCTCCGCCGGTCGACGGGAAGGCGAACGAGGCGCTGTGCCGCCTGATCGCCAAGAAGGCGGGCGTCGCGCCTTCACGCGTGGAGATCGTGCGCGGGCACACCGCGCGCGAGAAGGTGATCAGGGTCGAGGGCGTGGACGACGCCGCCCTGCGCGCCGCGCTCGGCGTGTGAGCGCCATCACACGTTTCCGCAAGTTTCTCTGAACGTCTGCGTTTCGTGCTCTCCGGGAAGGGAGCACGGAACTTTGCGAGGAACAGCCCCACTCGCGCGGGTCGCCGCGTTCGCCGCCATCGCCATCGCCGTGGTCTTCGCCGCGGTGCTGATGGTCGGCGGGGGCGGTGGGGGCTACACCGTGACGGCGCGGTTCGAGAACGCCTCGCAGCTCGTCAAAGGCAACCTCGTGCAGGTCTCCGGCATCCCGGCCGGCAAGGTCCAGGACATCCGGCTCACGCCGGACGGCCAGGCCGAGCTCAAGCTCAAGATCAACAAGGACTACGCGCCGCTCCGGCGCGGCACGATCGCCACCGTCCGCCAGGCCTCGGTCTCCGGCGTCGCCAACCGCTACATCGACCTGCGCCTTCCCAGCAGCCAGGCCCCCACCATCCCCGACGGCGGCGTGATCGACGAGGACAGCACGACCACCGCCGTCGATCTCGACGAGATCTTCAACACCCTCGATCCCAAGACCCGCAAGGACCTGCAGGCCGTCATCAAGGGCTCCGCCAACCAGCACCGGCTGCGCGGCGCGGAGATGAATCCCGGCCTGCTGTACCTGAACCCGTCGCTGCAGGCCTCCTCGCGCCTGTTCAACGAGCTCAACTCCGACTCGCGGCTCCTCGAGCGCTTCGTCGTCTCCTCCTCCCAGCTCGTCACCGACCTCGCCGACCGCAAGGAGGACCTCGCCGGCCTCGTCGACCACCTGGCGACGACCACCAACGCGATCGGCTCGCGCCAGCAGGAGCTCGCCAGCTCGGTCGAGCAGCTGCCGCCGTTCCTGCGCCGCGCCAACACGACCTTCCTGAACCTGCGCGCCGCGCTCGATGACCTCCAGCCGCTCGTCGACGACTCCAAGCCGGTCGCCAAGAAGCTGCGCCCGTTCCTCGCCGAGCTGCGCCCGCTCGCCCAGGACGCGCGGCCGACGTTCAACGACCTCAGCGCGCTGATCAAGGCGCCCGGCTCGGGCAACGACCTGATCGACCTCACGAACGACCAGAAGCCGCTCCGCGACGTGGCGGTGCGCGACGTGCACGAGAACGGCAAGGACCGCGCCGGCGCGTTCCCGGCGGCGACCCAGGCGCTCAAGGACGGCACCCCGGAGATCGCCTACTTGCGGCCGTACACCGTCGACCTGCTCGGCTGGTTCGACGACTTCAGCCACTCCGGCACGTACGACGCGCTCGGGGCCGCCTCGCGCGTGGGCATCCACGCCAGCGCGTTCACGGTCGTCGACGGCCAGCTCCAGCCGGTGCCGCCGGAGCTGCGCGAACAGGTCTTCAAGGCCGCCGCGGCGACCAACCAGAACAACCGCTGCCCGGGCGGCGGCGACCACAAGTCCGACGACGGCTCGCGCCCGTGGAAGCCGACGCCGGACTACAACTGCGACCCGAGCCAGGTGCTCCCGGGCAAGTAGCTGATGCGCCGCCTGCTCGTCATCGCCCTCGTGCTCGCCGCCGGCGCCGTCGCCGTCGTGGCCAGCGCGTCCGGCAAGTCACAGGATCCGGACCACCCGGACTACACCGTCGAGCTCGACAACGCGTTCGGCATCGTCAACGGCGCCGACGTGAAGGTCGCCGGCGTGCGCGCGGGCCACGTCACCGGCATGCGCGTGGACCGCAGGACCAAGCACGCGCTCGTCGACATCGGGATCGACAAGACCGGGTTCGGCTCGCTGCGCACCGACGCGTTCTGCGAGACCAAGCCGCAGTCGCTGATCGGCGAGTACTACGTCGACTGCCGGCCCGGCACGAGCCCGACGCGGCTGCAGCCGGGCGCGACGATCCCGATCGAGCAGACCGCGTCGACGATCCCGCTCGACCTCATCAACAACGTCATGCGCCGCCCCTACCGCGAGCGGCTGGGGATCATCCTCGACGAGCTCGGCGCCGGCGTCGGCGGGCGGGCGGCCGACATCCAGGCGACGGTCAAGCGGGCGGTGCCCGCACTGCGCGAGACCGACCAGGTGCTCGCCATCCTCGCCGACCAGAACAAGACGCTGGCGAACCTCACGCACGACGCCGACACCGTGATCGGCGACCTCGCCGCCAACCGCAAGAACGTCGGCCGCTTCGTCACCGAGACGCGCCAGACCGCCCAGGCGTCGGCCGAGCGCCGCGCCCAGATCGCCGCCAGCCTGCAGCGCCTCCCCACCTTCCTGCGCGAGCTCAAGCCGACGATGGCCAAGCTCGGCGCGGCGACCGACGCGCAGACGCCGGCGCTCGCCGACCTCAACCAGTCGGCCGACCAGCTCGCGACGCTGCTCGAGCAGCTCCCCGACTTCGCCGACGCCAGCCGCACCGGCATCAAGTCGCTCGCCGAGCTGAGCCGCGACGGGCGCCCCGACATGCGCGCCGCGCGCCCGACGATCGACCTGCTCAACCAGGCCTCGCAGCACATGCCGGAGCTCGCGAACAACCTGAGCTTCGTCCTCAAGGACCTCAACGACCGCAATCGGGCCGTGGAGAAGGATCCGCGCTCGCCCGGCGGGCAGGGCTACACCGGCTTCGAGGCGCTCCTGCAGTACGTGTTCGACCAGGCGATGGCGATCAACGCCTTCGACGCGAACGGCTACATGCTCAAGGTCAACCTGTTCGCGTCGGAGTGCTCGGACTACCAGAACGTCCAATCGCTCAAGAAGAAGCTCCAGTCGGATCCGGGCTTCTACTCGCGCTGTGCCGCGATCCTCGGCCCGCACCAGCCGGGCATCACGCAGCCTGACCCGAGCTACACCGGCGCCCAGAACGTCGCCGAGCGAACTGTGGCCGCGAAGAGCAAGAAGAAGGACAAGGCCGACCTCAAGAAGGACGTGCCGAAGGCGCCGAAGCTCGACACGAACGAACCGAAGAAGAAGATCGACGAGGCGCGCAAGAAGGCGGAGAAGCTCAAGCAGCAGCTCGAGCAGACGCTCGGCATCCACCTGCCCGACCTGCCTCAGACCCCGGCGCTGCCGCAGGCGCCGGCCCTGCCCAACGGAGCGAGCTCGGTCGACCCGCAGCAGCTCCTGGACTTCCTGCTCGGCCCATGAGACTCGCCTCGAACCCGATCCTGATCGGCGCCGTGACCGTGCTGGTCACCGTCGTCGCCGTGTTCCTGGCCTACAACGCCAACAACGGCCTGCCGTTCGTGCCGACCACGACCGTCAAGGTCCGCGTCGCCAACGGCGCCAACCTCGTCAAGGGCAACGAGGTGCGCTCGGGCGGCTCGCGCATCGGCGTCGTCACCGACATGCGGCCGGTCCGGCTCGAGGATGGGTCGACGGGCGCCGAGCTCACGATGGAGCTCGACAAGAGCTATGGCGACCTGCCGCGCGACTCGAGCGTCCGCATCCGGCCCCGCTCGGCGCTCGGCCTCAAGTACGTCGAGCTCACGCGCGGGCACAGCGCCCAGGCGTTCCGCAATGGCGACGTCATGCCTGCCTCGCAGGCCTCCTACTCGACCGAGCTCGACGACGTCTACAAGATGTTCGACTCCAAGACCCGCAAGGCATCGCAGGAGAACCTGCAGGGCTTCGGCGACACGTTCGCCGGGCGCGGGCAGGACCTCGGCCGCACGCTCGAGGAGCTGCCGGGCTTCATGCAGTCGCTCGAGCCGGTGATGGCGACGCTGTCGGACCCGGACACCGACCTGCGCGGCTTCGTGCGCGAGCTCGGCGACGCGGCGCGCATCATCGCCCCGGTCTCGAAGCAGAACGCCGCGCTGTTCACGTCGATGGCCGACACGTTCGAGGCGCTCGGGCGCGACCCAGAGGCGCTCAAGGCGCTGATCGAGAAATCGCCTTCGACGATGGACACGGCGATCGAGTCGTTCCGCGTCCAGCAGCCGTTCCTCGACCACCTCACCACGTTCTCGACCGAGTTCTCGGGGGCCACGCACGAGCTGCGCGGCGCGCTCCCGCCGCTCAACAGCGCGATCAGGGTCGGCACGCCGGTGCAGCAGCGCCTGCCCGCCCTCAACGACGAGGTGCGTAAGACGCTGAACACCGTGCGCGAGGTCGCCGAGCAGCCCGGCACCAACGCGGCGCTGCGCGGCGTCACGGCGACGGTGACGACGCTCAACCCGCAACTGCGCTTCTACGGGCCGTACGTGACGGTCTGCAACAGCTGGAACTACTTCTGGACCTACCTCGCCGAGCACTTCTCCGAGCCCGACTCGACGGGCTCCGCCCAGCGCGCGCTCCTGAACTTCGCGTCGCCGCAGGAGGACGGGCTCGGCTCGATGGCCGCCGACGAGCCCGCCAACGGCAAGAACGCGGCCGGCACGCCGCAATACGGGCAGGACCAGCCGTACGGCGCCGCGATCGCCCCCGACGGGCGCGCCGACTGCGAGGCCGGCCAGCGCGGCTTCGTGGAGCGCCAGGCGCGCTACTTCCCCAAGCAGTACAAGATCGCCCGCGACCCGCGGTCGCCCGGTCTGCAGGGCCCGACCTTCACCGGCCGCGCGCGCGTGCCCAAGGGCGAGACGTTCACCGCCGAGCCCGAGACCGGTCCGTACTCCGAACTCGCCCCCTCGGAGCACCCATGAGGCTGCCGCGCTCCAACTACACGATCGGGCTCATCGCGCTCGCCGTCGCGCTCGCCGGCCTCTACCTCGGCTTCACGAAGGCGATCCCGTTCAAGCCGCACTACGAGATCAAGGCGGCGTTCGCGAGCTCGAACAACATCCGGCCCGGCTCGCCGGTGCGGATCGCCGGCGTCGAGGTCGGCAAGGTCACGAAGGTCGAGCCCGCAAACCCCGGCGTAGGGGAAGGCGAAGCCGCCCCCGGTGACGAGGGCGAAGCCCGAAGTGGCGCGATCCTGACGCTGCGGATCAACAAGCAGGGGCGCCCGGTCCACAGCGACGCGACGGCCAAGATCCGCCCGCGCATCTTCCTCGAGGGCAACTTCTTCGTCGACATGACGGCGGGTTCGCCGTCGGCCCCGGAGCTCAAGGACGGCGGCACGATCCCCGTGCAGCAGACGGCGACGCCGGTCCAGCTCGACGAGGTCGTCACCGCGCTGCAGTCCGACACGCGCGAGGACCTCAAGATCCTGCTCGACGAGTACGGCCGCGCGCTCGACGGCGCCGGCGCCAAGGGCTTCAACCGCTCGATCCCGTACTGGAAGCCCGCCTACCGCGACGGCGCGATCGTCGCCGACGCGATGCGCGGCGAGACCGGCCATGACCTGTCCGGCTACGTCAAGAACGCCGGCGCCACGGCGGCGGCGCTCGACCGCAACCGCGAGCAGCTCAAGTCGCTCGTCACCGACTTCAACACCACCGCCGCCGCCTTCGCGCGCGAGGACACGAACCTCAACGCCGCGGTCGGCGAGCTGCCGCGCACGCTGCAGGCCTCGTATACGGCCCTCGGCGCGCTCAACGAGTCATTCTCGCCGCTGCGCGCGCTGGCGCAGGAGCTGCGGCCCGGCGTCCAGAGCTCCGGCCCGACGCTCGACGTGGCGCAGCCGTTCATCCACGAGCTGCGCGGACTGGTCTCCGAGCCCGAGCTGCGCGGCCTCGCGCACGATCTGCGGCCGACGGTGCCGGACCTCGCCTCCTTCGTGGAGCGCAGTGTGCCGCTGTACCGCGAGGTCCGCCGCGCCTCGAGCTGCAACAACGAGGTCATCCACCCGTGGACGATGGACACGGTGCCGGACAAGCAGTTCCCGGCCAAGGGCCCGGTCTACCAGGAGGCCCCCAAGCCGCTGCCCGGCCTCGCCGGTGAGAGCCGCTCGGCCGATGCCAACGGCTCGTGGTTCCGCGTCCTCGCCGCCGGCGGGAAGAACCTCGTGACGTTCGCGCCCGGCGTGTTCGGCACGACGCCCGAGCCGCTCCTCGGCGCCAACCCGCCGAAGCCGAACAAGCGCCCGCCGCTCGACGGCAAGGTCCCGTGCGAGACGCAGCAGACGCCCGACCTGCGCACCGAGACCGCGCCGCCGCCGCCGCAGCACCAGGTCAACACGAACTCGGCGGCGTTCCAGGACCGCTACGCGCAGGCGCGTGACGAGGCCGTCAAGTGGCTGCAGAAGCAGATCAAGGTCGAGGACCTCCAGAACCTGCTCAAGGTCAGCGACAAGGACGCGACCTCGGCGCTGATCGACAAGGTTGCGAAGGGCGGCGTCACGCGATGAGGGCGATCCGCAAGCACGCCAAGGAGTTCATCGCGGTGCTCGCGCTCGTCGTGGTCGCCACCGGCGTCTCGCTGTACGTGCTCAACGAGCAGCGCATGCGCTTCCCGTGGGAGGCCTCGCCGCTGCGGGTCAACGCCGAGTTCTCCACCGCGCAGGCCGTCATCGCCGGCCAGGGCCAGACCGTCCGCGTCTCCGGCGTGCGGATCGGCGACATCGGCAAGGTCCGGCTCCAGAACGGCCGCGCCGTGGTCGAGATGGTCATCGACCCGGAGTACAAAGGCCTCATCCGGCAGGACGCGCACGCGCTCCTGCGGCCCAAGACCGGCCTCAAGGACATGTTCATCGAGCTCGAGCCCGGCTCCGACCGCGCGCCCGCCGCCGACGCCGGCTACACGATCCCGATTTCCGCCACGTCGCCGGACGTGAACCCGGACGAGATCCTCGGTGAGCTCGACTCCGACACGCGCGACTACCTCAAGCTGCTGATCGGCGACGCCGGCGAGGGCCTCAAGGGCCGCGGGCTCGACCTGCGCGAGGTGCTGCGCCGCTTCGAGCCGACGCACCGCGACCTCGCGCGCGTGAACTCCGCGGTGGCCACGCGGCGCGAGAACCTGCGCCACCTGATCACGTCGCTGAATACGCTCAACGCCGAGCTCGCGCACCGCAGCGACGATCTCGCCGGCCTCGTGAGCTCGTCCTCGGCGGTCATGCACTCGTTCGCGTCCGAGGAGCAGAACGTGTCCGCCGCCGTCGCCGAGCTGCCGGGCACGCTCAAGCAGACGACCGACACGATGACGCACGTCGAGCGCTACGCGACGCTGCTCGGCCCGACGGCGCAGAAGCTGCGGCCGGCGGCGCGGGCGCTCGACCCGGCGAACAAGGCGGTCCGGCCGCTCGCCGCCGAGGCGACGCCGCTGCTGCGCAACGACATCCGGCCGTTCGTGCGCGAGGCGCGCCCGGTTGTGCGCGACCTCAAGCCGGCCGCGCACAACCTGGCGGGCGCGACGCCGGCGCTGACGCGCTCGTTCGCGGCGCTCAACACCTTCTTCAACCTCGCCGCCTACAACCCGAATGGCCGCGAGGACCCGGGCAACCGGGCCCGCCAGGAGGGCTACCTGTTCTGGGCCGCCTGGGTGCAGCACATGGCGACGCAGCTGTTCTCGAGCTCGGACGCCAACGGCGTGTTCCGGCCGGTGACCATCGCGGCGCCGTGCGCGACCCTCGAGCAGATCGTCCACGAGGAGCCGCAGCTCGAGTTCCTCACGATGCTGACCCCGATCCTCACCGACTCGCAGGCGTGCGGATGAACAAGTCGGCGCCCTCACTGATGCGGATCCTCACGATGGTCGTGTTCGCGCTGTCGTGCTTCGGCCTGCTGCTGTTCCTGTGGCTGTCGTTCGGCGGCCCGATCCCGCTCAAGCCGGAGGGCTACCGCGTGAAGGTGGCGTTCCCGGAGGCGGCCACGCTCGCCACCGAGGCCGACGTGCGGATCGCCGGCGTGTCGGTTGGCAAGGTACGCAAGCTCGACGTCGACGCGCGCGACAACCGCACTGTTGCGACGATCGAGCTCGACCGCGAGTTCGCCCCGCTGCACGCGGACGCCAACGCGATGCTGCGCCAGAAGACGCTGCTGGGCGAGACGTACGTGCAGCTGACGCCCGGCCACAGCACGCAGATGGTCCCCGAGGGCGGTCGCCTTGCCGACGGCCACGTCAAGGACACCGTGCAGCTCGACGAGATCTTCGACTCGCTCGATCCCGCCACGCGCGCGTCGTTCCGCACCTGGCAGCAGGAGCTGGCGAAGGGCATCAAGGGCCGCGGGCGTGACTTCAACGACGCGATCGGCACGCTCCCCGGCTTCGCGTCCGACGGCTCGGACGTGCTGCGGGTGCTCGCGTCGCAGGACGCCGCGCTCCACCGGCTGGTGAAGAACACCGGCGTCACGTTCGGGGCGCTGACCGAGAACGAGCAGCAGCTGCAGACGCTGATCACGTCGTCCAAGCGCCTATTCGACGCGACGGCGTCGCGCAACGACGCGCTCGCCGAGGCGGTCCGGATCTTCCCGACGTTCCTCGACGAGTCGAAGGCGACGCTGGCGCGGCTGCAGACCTTCTCCACCGACGCCGACCCGCTCGTCCAGGACCTCACCCCCGTGGCGCACGACCTCAAGCCGACGCTCGCCGACGTCCACGCGATGTCGCCGGACCTCGAGCACTTCTTCCGCAACGTCGACCCGCTGATCTCGGCCTCGAAGACCGGGCTGCCGGCGGCACGCGACACGCTCAACGGCGCCAAGCCGCTGCTCAACGCGCTGTATCCCTTCCTCGAGCAGCTCAACCCGATCCTCCAGTACCTC
Organism: uncultured Solirubrobacteraceae bacterium; assembly: GCA_963803335.1. Classification (GTDB taxonomy): domain Bacteria; phylum Actinomycetota; class Thermoleophilia; order Solirubrobacterales; family Solirubrobacteraceae; genus DASSUW01. The sequence goes on from CAWDME010000007.1 coordinate 326,651, forward strand.
GAGACGTCGCAGTCGCAGGTGTCGGACTTCATCTCCTACGGCGGCGCGGCGCTGGCGGACACGACGGCCTCACCGGGCGGCGGCGTCGGCCACTACCTGCGCCAGTTCGGCCCGCTGGGCGTCGAGAGCTCGGCCATCTGGCCCGAGCGCGCCCCGACCAACCGCGGGCAGACCTACGTCGGGCCGAAGCAGCTCTACGGCCCGGAGGCGAACACGTACCTCGACGCGCCGTCGACGGACTGCTCGAACACCGGCGGCACGCATCCCGCGCAGCAGGGCAATCCGGGCTGCTGGAAGCACGACCCGATCAAGTTCCAGGGCCGCCTGCAGGGCGACTTCCCGCACGTCGAGGCGGACAACTACCTCGGCAAGTAGGGAGGTGCTAAGCCGCCCGGCGGGCGGCGGCGGCGCTGGTGAAGGCACCGAGGACGGCGTCCGCGAGGCCGCGGTTGCCGCTGAAGGACAGGGAGTCGGAGGCGCCCTCGGGGCCGAGCGCGCGGACCCAGGCGTCGCGCCCGCCGGTCACCACCGCGGCGGCACCGCCGCCGTTGGCATCCGCGGACTCGCTGATCTCGACGTGGCCGCCCGACGCGGTCAGCCGGTAGCGGCGCGGCGGCGCTTCGCCCTCGCCCTCGACGATCAGGTCGACGCTGCCCTCCATGCCGGCAGGCGTCTCGATCAGCCCGGGAGCTAGCCGGAACACCGCGCCGACGTTGATGTCCTCGCCGGGGCGCGGCGCGCTCCAGGTCCAGTCATAGCCCCAGCGGGCCAGCGCGCCGATCACCGGCATCAGCTCGCGCGAGCGCTCGGTCAGCTCGTAGTCGACGCGCGGCGGCACCTCGCGATAGCGCTGGCGGGTCAGCAAGCCGTCGGCCACCATCCGGTTCAGCCGCGAGCGGAGCTGCTCGGTCGAGATGCCCGGCAGCACGCGCTGCAACTCGACGAAGCGGCGCGGGCCGGCGGCCAAGTCGCGGATGATCAGCAGCGTCCATTTGTCGCCCACGAGATCGAGCGCGCGGGCATCTGGGGACCACTGGTCGTACGGGTGACGCTTGGGAGGCGGGACAGTCGGAATGAGGGCCTCTTGACGGACGCGAAAGCGGGGTTTTGCGGAGCATACCCGCACTCGAGGCGTACAGGTTTCACACGGTAAACATTTGACTTTTGGTCCGCACCCGGACAACGGGGATGTGCGCGGCGCGCAAGTTTTGCCGACGGCGGCCGTTCATATCGACAGCGGGGGCATAAGCCTCGGCGGGACAAGGTTTTCAGCGGACTAAGGGACTTAATCGATGGGCGAGGTCATCCGACTCGCGGAGCGACGCCAGGCGCGCCGCACGAGGCCGAGGGAGCGAGTGGCGCCGGCACGCGCCGAGTTCTTCTTCGATCTCGCTTGTCCGTTCACGTACCTCGCCGCCGAGCGAGTAGAGCGGGCGTTCGACCACGTGGTGTGGACGCCGGCCTCCAGCACCATCCTCAGAGGTGGCGCGTTGGCGTCTGATCCTGGCGCGCTCGAGAGCGTGCGCACGGCGGCCGAGGAGCGTGCGCAGGCACTGCGCCTGCCGCTCGAGTGGCCGGAGACGTTCCCGGCCGAGGTGCCCGCCGCGATGCGGGTGGCCGCGCACGCCGCCGCCAACGGCCGCGGCGCCGAGTTCGTGCTCGCCGCCGGCCGGCTCGCCTTCTGCGGCGGCTTCGACCTCGACGACCCCGAGATCCTGTTCGAGGCGGCGGCCGCCGCCGGGCTCGTGCTCGAAGACTGCCTGCGCGCCGCCGGCGACCGTGGGCGCGACGGCGTGATCGAGGCGGCGGGGAGCCGCCTGCTCGCCGCGGGGGCCGACCGGCTGCCCGCGCTGCGCATCGGCCGCTCGCTCTTCTGGGGCGAGGGCAAGGTGGCCGAAGCCGCCGCTGCCGCGCGCACGCACGCCGCGGCGATGTGCACCTAGCTCAGTAGGGCGTGACGAGCCCGGCGAGGATCTGCTCGTCGATCTCCTCGCGCGGCTCCTGCCTCGCGGGACGGACGGCGACGAGGAACGGCTCTTCACGGTCGGACTCGGCGAGCAGCAGCTCGAGGTCCGCGTCGTGGATCTTGGGATTCGGCTCCATATCAGGACCGTAACCCCGCGTGTGCGCAGGGTCACAGCGGATCGGGGTCCAACCCCCCGGCCGGGGGGTACATTGCGGCGCCATGACCGTTGAGGCGCAGGAGACGACCACGCTGCACGGGGGCCGGCTGGTCGCCCGTCGCCTGAAGGCCCACGGCGTGAGCAAGCTGTTCACGCTGTCGGGGGGACACCTGTTCTCGATCTACGACGGCTGCCGCGCCGAGGGGATCGACATCGTCGACGTCCGCCACGAGTCGGCCGCGACGTTCGCGGCTGAGGGGTGGGCGAAGGTCACGCGCGAGCCGGGCGTGGCGGCGCTGACCGCGGGGCCGGGCGTCACCAACGGCATGAGCGCGATCGCCTCCGCGCAGCAGAACCACTCGCCCGTGCTCGTGCTCGGCGGCCGCGCACCGGCGATGCGCTGGGGTCAGGGGTCGCTGCAGGAGATCGACCACGTGCCGTTCGTCCGCCCGCTCGTCAAGCTCGCCGCCACCGCGGGCGCGACAGCGGAGATCCCGGGCCTGATCGACGACGCCTGGGACGTCATGCGCCGCGACCATCCCGGCCCGGCGTTCCTCGACTTCCCGCTCGACGTCGTGTTCATGGAGGCGGAGGAGCCGCCGCTGCCCGAGGCGCGCTCCGCCGGCCGCGCGAGCGCCGGCGCCGCCGCCGTCGACCGCGCCGTGGCGCTGCTGCGGGACGCCGAGCGGCCGGTGATCATGGCCGGCACCAACCTGTACTGGGGACGTGGGGAGGCCGCGCTGCGCGCGCTCGCCGAGGCGTGCGGGATCCCGGTGTTCCTCAACGGACTGGCGCGTGGCTGCCTGCCCGCCGACCACCCGAACTTCTTTTCCCGCGCGCGGTCGGCTGCGCTCAAAGCTGCGGATGTTGCTCTGGTGATCGGCGTGCCGATGGACTTCCGGCTCGGCTTCGGCGGCTCGTTCGGCGAGGAGACGGAGATCGTGGCGATCGATCTCGCCGAGCCCGAGCGCGACCACCCGCGCGCGGTCGCGGCCGAGTGCTACGGCGACATCGCGTCGACGCTGGAGGCGCTGGCGGAAGCCCGGGGCGACAACGACGAGTGGCTCGCTCACCTGCGCGGGGTGGAGGACGAGAAGCGGGCAGCCGAGCGCGAGCAGCTCGCCGACGCGCGCGCGCCGCTGCATCCGATGCGCATCTACGGCGAGCTGGCCGGCATGCTCGACCGCAACGCGGTGATCGTCGGCGACGGCGGCGACTTCGTCTCCTACGCCGGCCGCGTCGTCGACTCCTACGAGCCGGGGTGCTGGCTCGACCCGGGCCCGTTCGGTTGCCTGGGCTCCGGCCCCGGCTACGCCCTGGCCGCGAAGCTGGCGCATCCGGACCGCCAGGTCGTGCTCCTGCTCGGCGACGGCGCCTTCGGCTTCTCGGGCATGGAGTTCGACACGCTCGCCCGCCACGGCGTCCACGTCGTCGGCGTGATGGGCAACAACGGCATCTGGGCGCTCGAGAAGCACCCGATGGAGTTCCTCTACGGCTACTCCGTCGCCGCCGAGCTGACGCCCGAGACGCGCTACGACCGGGTCGTGGAGGCGCTGGGCGGGCACGGCGAGCTGGTGCGGACGCCCGACGAGCTGCGGCCGGCCTTGGAGCGGGCGTTTGCCGCCGGCGGGCCGGCGTTGGTCAATGTGCTGACCGACCCGTCGATCGCTTACCCCCGTTCCGCCAACCTTGCCTGAGCGAACGCCGGCGGAGATGACCCTTAACTAAGAAGCCGCCCGCGGCGGGGGCGGGCGGCTTCAAGATGGCCCCGTCAGGACGGGCAGGGGTACGTGCCTTAAGGGGCCTATTTGGGTGGCCCGGACGGCGGGAGGCGCCGATGATGCGGCATCGCCCGGACCTATGCGTCGGAGGGACGACGGCGGGAGGCACGACCGCCCTTTCCGACGCATTGGAGTATCCCGCCGTCAAATGCACCTCGGCAATCGAACAAGCGTCCAGAGAAATCGGCCAAGACTGTTGACATTAGGACCACGATGTGCTGTCCAGCGCCACTCCCCAGAGAATGTCGTGTTCGGACACCTCGACGGCGGTGAGTCCGAACGCGCCGAGTACCTCCAGGAGCACCACGGTGCCGGCCACGATCGTTGGCGCGCGAGCCGGATCGAGGCCCACGATCTCGCGCCGCTCGGCCAGCGGGAGCGCGGCCAGCCGGTCGCGCAGTTGCCCGATCCGCTCGCGTGACAGCGTGTGTCCCTCGACCCGCTCGGGGTCGTAGGGATCGAGCTCGAGGTCGATCGACGCGCACGACGTAGCCGTGCCCGCGACGGCTACGGCGCCGCCCACCCGCGAGCGAACGGCGTCCGGCACCGAGTCCTCGATCACCGCCCGCGCGTCGTCGGCCAGCGCCGACAGCTCCTCCGCGGTCGGCGGGTCGGAGTGCAGGTGGCGCTCGCTGTGCCGGACCACGCCGACCTGGGTCGAGACGTGGAACTCGACGGTTCCGCCGGTCCCCACGATCATCTCGGTGGAGCCGCCGCCGATGTCGATCACCAGCAACGGGCCGGACTCGGCGCGCGTTGCGGTCGCGCCCAGGAACGAGAGGCGCGCCTCCTCGTCGCCGGACAGCGTGCCGCCGGTGAGCCCGTAGCGCTCGCGCACGGTGTCGGCGAACTCGCGGCCGTTGCCGGCGTCGCGCACCGCTGACGTCAGCACCACGCGCCGCACGTCCGCGCCGTGCCGCTCGATCGCCTCGGCGTACTGGTCGAGCGCGGCGAACACGCGCTGCTGCGGCTCCGCGCCGAGCGCGCCGGTCGCGTCGACTCCCTCGCCGAGGCGCGTGACGATCGACTCCCGCTGCAACTCGGTCACCGACCCGTCGGAGAGGTCGGCCACGAGCAGGCGCGTGGAGTTGCTGCCGATGTCGACGACCGCGACGCGGCTCATGTGACCGGATGCGGCATCGGGCGGCCGGCGAGCGCCGCCAGCAGGTTCTCGACCGCCATCGCGGCCATCTTGGCACGCGTGCGCACCGTGGCCGAGCCGACGTGCGGCACGACAAGCAGGTTCGGGGCGTCCAGCAGCGGGTGGTCGGCCGGGAGCGGCTCGGGATCGGTGACGTCGAGCGCCGCACCCGCGATCTCCCCGTCGATGAGCGCCGCCCGCAGCGCGTCCTGGTCCACGACGCCCCCGCGCGCGGTGTTGATGAGCAGCGCGGTCGGCTTCATCCGCTTCAACGCGGCAGCATCGATCAGGCCGCGGGTGTCCGGGGTCAACGGGATGTGAAGGGACACGAAGTCGGCGCTCGCCAGCAGCTCCTCCAACGGCACGCCCGACGAGCGCGAGCTGTGCACCACCTCCATGCCGAATCCCTCAGCGCGCCGCGCGACCGCCTGCCCGATCCGGCCCCAGCCGACGATGCCGAGCGTCGCACCCGCGAGGTCGGCGCCGAGGTCGCTGGCGGGCTCCCACGTCTTCCACCGGCCCGCGCGCACGGCGGCCGCCCCGGGCACGATCCGGCGCGCCAGCGCGAGCAGCAGGGCGAACGCGAGGTCGGCCGTCGCGTCGGTGAGGACGTCTGGCGTGTTGCCGACCGGGATGCCGCGCGCGGCGGCGGCCTCGAGGTCGATGTTGTCGGTCCCCACGGCCATGTTCGCGATCGCGCGCAGGCGCGGCGCCGCTTCGAGCACCGCCGCATCGACGCGGTCCGTCACGAGCGTGAGAAGGCCGTCGGCGTCACGCGCGCGGGCGACGAGATCGTCGTGGGACGGCGGCATGTCACCAGGCCATTCCTCCACCTCGTGCTCGGCCCGCAGGCGGTCGAGCGCCTCGAACGGCAGCGCGCGCGTGACGAATATCCGGGCCATCGCGGGGCATTCTGCTGGGCATGGGCGAGATCCGCGTCGGCTGCTCCGGATGGAACTACGCCGACTGGCGCGAGCGCGTATACCCGAAGGGGGTCCCGGCGAGCCGCTGGCTGGAGCACTACGCGACCCTGTTCGACACCGTCGAGGTCAACTCGACCTTCTACCGGCTCGCCAAGCCGAAGGCGGTCGCCGCCTGGCTGGAGGCGACGCCGCCCGACTTCGTCTTCGCGGTGAAGGCGAGCCAGTACCTCACGCACATGAAGCGCCTGACCGACATCGAGCAGGGCATCGAGCGCTTCTACGCGGGGATCGAGCCGCTGGCGCGCTCGCCGAAGCTGGGGCCGGTCCTGTGGCAGCTCCCCGAACGGTTCACGAAGGACGTGCCGCGCCTGGCCGCCGCGCTCGACCTGCTGCCGGACGGCCGCCACTGCTTCGAGCTCCGCCACCCGAGCTGGTTCGAGGACGACGAGACGCTCGAGCTGCTGCGCTGGCACAAGGTGGCGCTCGCGATCGGCGACCACCCCGAGCGGCCGTGGCAGCCATGGGTCACCACCACCGACTGGTCGTTCGTGCGCTTCCACTACGGCGCGCGCGGGCGCCGCGGCAACTACAGCGACAGCGAGCTGAAGGCGCTGGCGCCGAAGGTCGCAGGGCTCGGTGTGCCCACGTTCGCGTACTTCAACAACGACTGGGAGGGCTTTGCTGTCAAGAACGCCCAGCGGATGCGAGCATTGCTGTCGTGACGGCGCTGCATGAGGACGCCATGCGCGACGCGATCGCCGCGGACGGCGAGGCGTACCGCGCGCTGCTCGCGGGTGAGGACGCGCATCCGGCCCTGCAGCGCGCCGCCGCGGCCTACCGCGCCTCCTGGGAGGCGGCGCCGCCGCGCAGCTACGGGCGCCTCGTGGGCTACGCGAAGGCGACCATCCTCGACGGCCAAGACCCGGCGCCGTACGTGCTCGCACAGCTGTCCGAGACCGACACCTCGCCGCCCGCCTGCTGGGCCAGGGCGCTCGCCGCGCTTGCCGCGAACGACGACGCCGCCGCCCGCCGCGCGGCCGACGGCATGCGCGCCGGCTCCGAGGCGTTCGGCCGTGCGGCGGAGGCCGTCGCCGCCCTCGCGCGCTACGACCACGACGACTACGTCGTCGAGGTGCGCGCGATCGTCGAGGACTTCGAAGCGCGCGACACCCATTTGACCGGCGTCGCGATCGCCGACACCGCGCTGGTGCTCGACCGGCTCGCCGAGCGCCGCAAGATCGCCGCGCACCTGCGCTCTGGGCTGCTGCCGCACGTCGACGACGTACGCGCGATCCTCACCGGCACGCGTGTGTGGGCCGTCGTCGGCTGCTCGCCTGATCCGGGGCGGGACTCGCACCGCATAGCGTCCATGCTCCAGCGCCGCGGCTACACCGTGATCCCCGTGAACCCGCTCGCCAACGAGATCCTCGGCGAGCGCTGCTACCCGACGCTGAGCGCGATCCCGGAGAAGGTCGAGGTGGCCGACGTGTTCCGGCGCTCGACCGCGGCGGGCGCACACGTCGACGAGGCGGTCGCGATCGGGGCGCGCGCGGTATGGATGCAGCTCGGCGTGGTCGACGAGGCGGCCGCCGAGCGCGGGCGCGCGGCCGGCTTGCGCGTGGTGATGGACCGCTGCCCGGCAATCGAGTTGCCCCGGCTGGGGTTGTGATCGAGGAGGAGATCCGATGCAGGGACTGATGTCGCCGTATCCGCTGACGCTGCCGCTCCTGTTCCACCGGGCCGAGCGGCTGTTCGGCGAGAAGACGATCACGACGCTGACGGCGACCGGCAAGGACCGCACCACGTATGCCGAGTGGGCGGACCGCACGCGCCGGCTGGCCGGTGCGTTCGACCAGCTCGGCATCTCGGCCGACGGCCGCGTCGCGACGTTCGCGTGGAACAGCGCCCGCCACCTCGAGCTGTACTTCGCGGCGCCCTGCAGCGGCCGCGTCCTGCACACGCTCAACATCCGCCTGTTCGCCGAGCAGCTCAGCTACATCGTCGACCACGCCGAGGACGAGGTGATCTTCGCCGACCGCTCGCTGGTCAAGACCCTGTGGCCGCTCGTCGACGGCTTCAAGACCGTCAAGCACATCGTCGTCATGGACGACGGCGCCGGCGAGGTCCCCGAGGACGACCGGATCCTCGACTACGAGGAGCTGCTGGCCGGCGCTGAACCCGTCGCTGACTTCACCATCGAGGACGAGAATCAGGCCGCGGCCATGTGCTACACGAGCGGCACGACCGGCAATCCGAAGGGCGTCGTGTACTCGCACCGGTCGAGCGTTCTGCACTCGATGGGCGCGATGCTCGCCGACACCGTCGCCGTCTCCGAGCGCGACACCGTGATGCCGGTGGTGCCGATGTTCCATGCCAACGCGTGGGGCCTGGCGCACGCCGCCGTGATGGCCGGCGCGGCGCTCGCCTTCCCCGGCCCGCAGATGACGCCGCCCGCGATCGCCGAGCTGATCGAGGCGGAGAAGGTGACGCTCGCCGCCGGCGTCCCGACGATCTGGATGGGCGCGCTCGAGGAGCTCGTGAACCGCGACACCTCGTCGCTGCGCGACATCCTGTGCGGCGGCTCGGCCGTCTCCAGGACGCTGTCGGAGACGTACCGCGAGAAGCTCGGCCTGCCGATCCTGCACGCCTGGGGGATGACCGAGACCAGCCCGCTCGGCTCGGTCTGCCGTGTCAAGAGCACGCTGCTCGACCGCTCGGACGACGAGCTCGCCGACGTGCGCGCGACACAGGGCATCATCACGCCGCTGGTGGAGGTCCGGATCGTCGCGCCCGGCTCGGCCGACGAGCTGCCGTGGGACGGTGAGGCGCGCGGCGAGCTGCAGGTCGCCGGCCCGTGGATCGCAGCGGGCTACTACCACGACGACGGCAACGGCGACTCGTTCACCGACGACGGCTGGCTGCGCACCGGCGACGTCGCCACGATCACGCCGGACGGCTACATCCGGCTCGTCGACCGCACCAAGGACCTCGTCAAGTCGGGCGGCGAATGGATCTCGTCGGTCGAGCTCGAGAACGAGATCATGGCCCACCCGCAGGTGGTCGAGGCTGCGGTCATCGGCGTGCCGGACGAGAAGTGGGGCGAGCGCCCGCTCGCCTGCGTCGTGGTCGACGACGGCGCCGACCTCTCAGCCGATGCGCTGCGCGAGTTCCTGTCCGACCGCGTTGCCAAGTGGTGGATCCCCGAGCGGGTCGAGTTCATCGACGAAGTTCCGAAGACTTCGGTCGGGAAGTTCTCGAAGAAGACCCTCCGGGAGAGGTTCAGTTGATATCCTGTACGTCCGCGTCGCGGGGTGGAGCAGTCAGGTAGCTCGTCGGGCTCATAACCCGAAGGTCGCGGGTTCGAATCCCGCCCCCGCTATCCGCCGACGATGGTGGTGACAGCCCACCGCCGACGGCACGAGAGCCCCGCCACGCGGGGCTCTTCGCGTTTAACCACGCAGCGTTTCGAGGCTGTCGAGGATGAGGTCGAGGCCGAAGAGGAACTCGGTGGCGTAGTCGTAGCCGGCCTTCGCGATGTACCCGCCCACGACCTCGACGAGATTGGGGTAGTCGGCCAGCACGTCCTGGTAGGCGACCATCTGCCGCTGGGCTTCGGCCGCGAAGTCGTCCGCGGTCTCTGAGGACATGTCGGTCTCCTGGAGCGCGAAGCCGTAGATGTACGCGTCCTGGACCGAGTAGGCGTGGACGGTCGCCTCGATCGAGAAGCCGGCCGCGCGCAGGCACCCGAGCACGGAGTCGTGAAGCCGGAGGTTCGCCGGCCCATGGTCCGTGCGGCCCTCCATCCGGCCGACCGCCCAGCGGTGGCGGTTGAGCGCCGCGCGGGTGGAAACGGCTCGCCGGCGCATGGCGGTCTTCCAGTCGAGCTCGAGCGACGGCGGCTCGATCTCGCCGAAGACGATGTCGATCATCCCGTCGATGAGCCGGTCCTTGTTGGGCACGTAGTAGTAGAGGGTCATCGCGGCGACGCCGAGCTCGTCGGCGAGCTTGCGCATCGACAGCGCCTCGAGGCCGTGGCGATCGGCGAAGGCCACGGCCGTCTCGAGCACGCGCTCCCTGCTCAGCGGTTGTCGCGATTGTTCGGTTTGCCCCACTAGCGTCATCTTACAGTGTACGAGAAGCTCCTCTTACAGCGTACGAAACGTCTACGGAGGAGTCGGTCATGCAGCCCAGCAATCTCGCAGCGCGCGCCGGTCGATGGAGCGCCCAGCACCGCAAGGCAGCCGTCATCGGCTGGATCGTCTTCGTCGTCCTCGCCGTTGTTCTGGGCGGCAAGGTCGGCCAGAACGACCTCGACAAGTCCGCCTCCGGCAACGGCGAGTCCAAGCGCGGCGACATGATCGTCAAGGCCGCGGGCTTCCCGGACCGCGCCGGCGAGCAGGTGCTCGTGCAGGGCAAGCGCGCTGACGATCCTGGCGTGACCCCCGCCGTGCGCGACGTCGTCAGCCGGCTCGAGCGGATCGACGGCGTCACGGAGATCAAGGCCCCGCTCACCTCCAAGGACGGCCGCTCGGTCCTCGTGAGCTTCACGATGCCCGGCACCGACGAGCATGTGAAGAAGGTCGTCGCGCAGCCGCTCGCCGCCGTTGCTGCCGCGCAGGCCGCTCATCCCGGCGTCCGCGTGGAGGAGTTCGGCGACGTCTCGGCCGCCAAGGCGATCGCCGCGCAGGACGCGAAGGACGGGAAGAAGTCGCAGCTGCTGTCCACCGTCCTGATGCTCGTCATCCTGCTGGTCGCGTTCGGCGCCGTCGTGGCCGCCGGGCTCCCGCTCGTGCTCGGCGCCAGCGCCGTCGCCGGCACCGTCGGCCTGCTCGGGCCGGTCAGCCAGCTCTACGCGCTGCCCGCCGACGTGGCCGAGCTCGTGGTGATCATCGGCCTCGCGGTCGGCGTGGACTACGCGATGTTCTACTCGCGCCGGGTGATGGAGGAGCGCGACCGCGGCCACTCGGCCGAGGCGGCTGTGGAGATCGCCGCCGCCACGTCGGGCCGGGCGGTGCTGATCTCGGGCATGACCGTGCTGACGGCGATGGCCGGCCTGCTGTTCGCCGGCAACCCGATCTTTGTCGGCTTCGGTGTCGGCACGATGCTCGTCGTCGCCGTCGCGATGCTCGGCTCGCTGACCTTCCTGCCCGCGATGCTGGCGTTCCTGAGCCGCAAGGACTGGCTCGAGAAGGGCCGCGTGCCGTACATCACCAAGCGCCGCCACGCCGCCAAGGGCGAGTCGCGCATCTGGGCCGCCGTCCTGACTCGCGTCCTCAAGCGCCCGCTCCTGTCGACGGTCGTCGCCGGCGCCCTGCTCGTCGCGCTCAGCCTCCCGGCGCTCGGCATCCAGTTCGAGAACCCAGGCTTCGACGGCTACTCGCGCAGCCAGCCGGTCATCCAGACCTACGACCGCCTCCAGGCCGCCTTCCCCGGCGGCGCCGTCCCGGCCACGGTCGTGATCAAGGCCGAGGACGTCACGGCCCCGCCCGTCCAGGCCGCGATCCGGCAGCTGCACGACCAGGCGCTGGCGACCGGCCAGCTGTCCGAGCCCTCCGGCGTCGAGGTCAGCCCCGACAAGACCGTCGCGGTCGTCGCGCTCTCGGTCAGGGGCAACGGCACCGACGCCGCCTCCGAGCGTTCGCTCGACGTTCTGCGGTCCGAGGTGGTCCCGGCCACCGTCGGCCGGCTGCCCGGCGCCGACGTTGCCGTGACGGGCGTCACCGCCGGCTCGAGGGACTTCCTTGACTCGATGCGCTCCCACGCGCCGCTCGTCTTCGCGTTCGTGCTCAGCCTGGCCTTCATCCTGCTGCTGGTCACGTTCCGCTCGATCGTGGTGCCGATCAAGGCGATCATCCTCAACGTCCTGTCGGTCGGCGCGGCCTACGGCATCCTCGTGCTCGTCTTCCAGGACGGACTCGGCGAGACGCTGCTCGACTTCCGGTCGGTCGGCGGCGTCGCTCCCGTGATCCCGCTGTTCCTGTTCGTGATCCTCTTCGGCCTGTCGATGGACTACCACGTGTTCATCCTCAGCCGCGTCCGCGAAGCCGTGAACCGCGGCATGAGCAACGACGACGCGGTGGCTCACGGCATCAAGAGCACCGCCGGTGTCGTGACCAGCGCGGCGCTCGTCATGGTCGCGGTGTTCGGCTCGTTCGCGCTCGGCAGCGACCAGCTCGCCAAGCAGATCGGCGTCGGCCTCGCCGCGGCGATCCTGATCGACGCCACGATCATCCGCGCCGTGCTGCTGCCGGCCACGATGAAGCTGCTCGGCGACCGCAACTGGTACCTGCCGCAGCGGCTGCAGTGGCTGCCCAGCCTCCACCGCGACCCGCAGATGGCGCCCGCCGCGTGACCGCGCACCTAGTCGCGCGAATCACGACCCGCGGGATCCGCCATCGCGCTCACCTGCCGGCGGGCTGGAACAGCTCGACCGGGTTGCCGGCGGGATCTTCGACGAGGATCTGCTGCCCACCGGGGCCGCTGACGATGTCGTTGCGGAAGCTCAGCCCGGCGGCGCGCAGCCGCTCGACCTCTTGCTCGATGTCGTCGACGATCAGGTGGATCCGGTTCCAGCCACCTGGCTCGGGCACCCGGCCGTCGGGCATCGGGCGGCCGGCCGAGCTCTGCGGCCCGCTGAGCAGGAGCCGCAGCGGGCCGCGGACGACGTCGGCGAACGCCGGCGCGGCGCTGGAGCGCAGCTCGAAGCCGAAGTGCTCGGTGTAGAACGCGACGGCGCGTTCGACGTCGTCGACGAGGTAGCGGACGTTGACGAGCTCGTCAGGCATGGACGGCCTCCTTCGTCGGATGCATCGTTGCGAGCAGGAAGCGGACGCGGACGGCGAGCTCTTCGGCGGTGCGCTCGAAGGCCGGCCGGCCTTCGCGGGCCGGGTCGGGGATGCTCCAGTGACTCGTCTCCGGCTCGCCGGGGAACTCGGGGCAGACCTCGCGCAGCCGATCGCACAACGTGATCACGTGGTCGAACCGCTGGTCGGCGAACTCGCTGAGGTGCTTGGAGCGGCGGCCCGCGATGTCGATCCCGCGAGCGAGCATCGCGCGCACCGCCTCGGGGTGCAGCGGCTTCGGCGCGCTGCCCGCACTCGCGGCCGTGACGCTGCCGCCCGACAACTCTTCGATCAGCGCCTCGGCCATCTGCGAGCGCGCGCTGTTCCCGGTACAGAGGAACAGCACTCGGGCGGGGGCGGCGACACGGTCCTCGCCGCCGGCCGCGAGGCCCGGATGCAGAGCGAAGGCGGCGCTGCGCAGCCGGTCGCCGCAGCCGGCGAGATCGAGCACGTAGTACGTGTCGCGGCCGTCGGCCAGGCTGCGGCGCGTGGACACGAGGCCACCGTCGCGCAGCTGGCGCAGGTGGTAGGAGACCAGGCTCTGCTGCTTGCCGGCGAGCGTGCACAGCTCCCCGACACGCCGGTCGCTACGCGCGAGCTCGCTCAGCAACCGCCAGCGCAGCGGGTGTCCCGCGAGACGCAGGAACGGAGGCGGGAGCGGAGCGGGCACGCGATTCAGAATACATCAAACGTGCTTGATGTATCGTCACGCGACGGAGCCGACGATTTTCATGTCGGGACCTACGCCAACGACCGTCTAGCGTTCCCGCGGTGATCCCGCCGTTCGTCGACGCGGCCTGGCTGGGCGAGCATCGCGACGAGGTCGTCCTCGCCGACGTGCGCTGGTACCTCGACGGGCGCTCGGGCGCTGCCGCGTTCGCGGAGGGTCACCTGCCCGGCGCCGTGTTCGTGGACCTCGACCGCTGGCTGGCCGCGCCGGCCGACCCCCGGCATGGGCGCCACCCGCTCCCCGAGCCCGAGGTGTTCGCGCGCGGGATGCGCGAGGCGGGGATCGGCGACGACGCGACGGTGGTCGCCTACGACGACGCGGGCGGCGTGACCGCCGCGCGGCTCGTGTGGCTGCTGCGGGCGACCGGGCACCAGGCGGCGCTGCTCGACGGGGGGATCGGTGCCGGCGAGCCTCGGGAGAGCGGCGCCGTGACCCCTGCGCCCGCACGCTTCACCGTGCGGCCCTGGCCGGCCGACCGCCTCGCGGGGATCGACGATCTCGGCACCGGCGTGCTGCTCGACGCGCGCGCTCGCAACCGCTTCGCCGGCGAGTTCGAGCCCGTCGACCCGCGGCCCGGCCACATCCCCGGCGCCCGCAACCTCCCGGCCGCCGAGATGCTCGGGCCGGACGGGCGGCTGTTGCCGGCCGACGAGCTGCAAGCGCAGGTCGCCGCCGCGGGCATCTCCGACGCTGACGAAGTGATCGCCTCGTGCGGCTCGGGCGTCACCGCGTGCCACACGCTGCTCGTGCTCGAGGCCCTCGGCCATCGATCCGCGAGACTGTTTCCCGGCTCGTACTCGCAATGGAGCCACACGGACCGGCCGGTCGAGACCTGACACGAAAGGAACCCATGTCGCGTTACGCGCACGTCAACCTGCTCGACCTCGACGACTCGGTCGCCGGCCGGCTCGACGGCCTGGAGGGCCGCATTGCGCGCAGCAAGCTCGAGTCGCGCGACCTGGGCATCAGCCACTGGCGCTATGCGCCGAACCTCCAGGTCCCGGGCGGCCACCGGCACCGCGAGCAGGAGGAGGCGTACATCGTCGTCGCCGGCTCCGGCCGGGTCATAATCGACGACGAGATCATCGAGCTGCGCCAGTGGGACGTCGTGCGACTCGCTCCCGAAGCCGTGCGCGCGTTCGCCGCTGGGCCCGACGGGCTCGAGATCATCGCCGTCGGCGGTCCGAAGCCGCCGGAAGGCGACGGCGAGCAGGTCGCCGTCAGCTGGCCCGACTAACCCACGCGCGCCGCGAGCTTGTCGAACGCGGCATGCCAGCCCGCCTCGGCGTGGCCGCGGCCGGCCGGATAGGGGCCGTCACTGAGCGTCATTCGCGTCTTGTCGCCGTGATCGTGCAGCTCCACGCGCGTGATCGTGGGCTCGTGCATTCCCATCTCCGGCATCGGATCCGAGCGCAGGACGAGCAGCTCCGGCTCGACCAGCTCGACGATCTCGTAGCGGATGGGGAACTCGGCCCCGCTGTCGCGCTGGACCATCACGAGCTCGTAGCGGCCGCCGACGCGCAGATCGATGTGCACGTGCGCGGTATCGAAGTGCTCGGGGCCGAACCAGCCGGCCACCTCGGCCGGGTCGGTCCAGGCCGTGAACACCTGCTCGCGCGGCGCGTCGAAGATGCGCGTGATCAGGACCTCGACGGCAGTGTCAGTCATGCTGGGCTCCCTTCCGGCGCAGGTGCGCGTCGAGTCGATCCATCCGGCCCTCCCACGTTCGCTTCCGCGACTGCATCCACTCCACCGCCTCGTCGAGCGGATCGGCCTGCAACCGGCTCGGCCGCCACTGCGCCTCCCGGCTGCGCACGATCAGCCCGGCGTGCTCGAGCACCTTCAGGTGGCGCGAGATCGCCGGCAGGCTGACCGCGAACGGCTCCGCGAGCTCGTTCACCGTCGCCTCGCCCTCGGCGAGCCGGGTCAGGATCGACCGGCGCGTCGGATCGGCGAGCGCGGCGAACGTGAGGCTGAGCCGGTCCGTCGTCATCTAACAAGTATGTTAATTAACGTCGCCATTAAATACAAGTGCATCCGGGCGCGCACCGTCGGGTAGCACCGCGACGACGACGACGGAAGGAGGCCGAGATGGCGACGCAGAAGCAGCGCGAGACCGCACGCAGGAACGTCAAGAAGGCACAGTCGGGCGCGCGCAAGAAGCGGACGATCTCCAACCTCTCCAAGCAGACGCGCTCTGACCTCGGTCGCGAGGGTGCCAAGGCCGCGGCGCGCAAGCGCGGCGCGAGCACGGGTACCGGGACGGGCGCCGGCGCGATGACCGTGACCGAGCTGCGCCGCGAAGCCGCGCGGCTGGGCATCGAGGGCCGGTCGAAGATGGGCAAGGCGCAGCTGATCCGCGCCGTCGGCCAGAAGCGCCGCTCACGCTCGTCCTGACGACTACGCCAGGAGGCCGAGCTCGCGCGCGCGGCGCGCCGCGTCTACGCGTGTGCGGCAGTCGAGCTTGCGCAGCAGGTTGCGCACGTGCGAGTCGACCGTGCGCGGGCTGAGGAACAGCTCGTGCGCGATCTCGCGATTGCTGCGGCCGGCGCCGACGAGCCGCACGATCTCGAGCTCGCGCGGGGAGAGGCCGGCGCCCTCGGCGTCGGCGGCGGCGCGGCGGCCGAGCGACCCGCCGAGCGCACGCACCGCGACCGCGGCCTCCGTCGCCAGCGGGCGCGCCCCGAGCTTGCGCGCGGTGCGGTAGGCGGCGCCGAGCAGCTCGAGCGCGGCATCGCGATCGCCGGTCGCGGCCACGGCGACGCCCGCGCGCAGCGCGATCTCGGCGCGCTCGTACGGGATGTCGAGATCGCGGTGGAGCTCGACCGCGCGGCGGAGCTGCTCGGCCGCGGTGGCGGCGTCGCCGTCGGCCAGCGCGGTCTCGCCGATCGCGAAGGCGAGCGCGGCCAGCGCGTCGGGGTGCCCGCTCGTTGCGGCCATCCGCGTGAGCGCCTCGGCACAGCGGTGCGCATCCTCGCGCGCGCCGCGCTGCGCGAAGTAGCCGGCGGCCCAGCGCAGGGCAGCCACGCCGAGGTGATGGTCCTCGCTGCGCTCCCAGTCGGCGATCAGCGAGCGGCACAGCCCCACGGCCTCGTCGTCGGAGCCCTGCGCGGCGGCCACCCGGGCGAGCCCCGCCGCCGTGTCGAGCGTCATGTGGAAGTGGTTGAGCCGCGTCGCCGCCGCCCACGAAGACGCGAGCAGCCGCCGCGCCGAGCCGTATTTGCCCTGAAGGGCATGGATGACACCGACCAGCCCCTCGCACACCCAGACGCCGCGCCCGTCCGCGATCAGCTCGGCGGCGACCTCCTCGGCCTGCGTCCACTCGCCGCACTCGCGCAGCACGTAGACCATGCAGGTGACGCAGGCGAGCTCGGTCGCTGCGAGATCGCCGGCGCGGCAGAGGTCGAGCGCCGTGTCGAGCGTCTCCTGCGCGCGTCGGTAGTCGGCCGAGTCGTACAGCACCATGCTGAGCCGCTGGTAGAGCTCGGCCGCGACCGCGTTCAGCCCGTGCTCGAGGGCCAGCGCGAGGCCAGACTGCACGATCTCGAGGCCCTTGGCGGACTCGCCCCCGAGCGCGGTCGACAGCCCCTCCAAGCCGAGCGCGCGGGCACGCAGGTCCAGCCGCTCGGCCGCCGCAGCCTCCCGCTCAGCGACCTGCGCCAGCCCGATCGCGGCCCCGTGCTGCGATGTGTTGCGCAGGTAGTCGCCGATCCCCAGCCGTTCGATCGCCGCCTCGGCCGGCCGACCCGAGCCCGCGAACGCCTCAGCGGCCACGCGCCGGGCGGTGGCCGCCGCGTCGCGGTCGCCCAGCAGCTCGTGGACGGCCGCCAGCGACCGGTGCGCCTCGGCGAGCGCCACGCCCGCCCGCGTCGCGCCGAGCTCGCGCCACGCGTCCGCGGCCTCGGCGAGCTCGCCGGCCAGCTCGGCGCTGCGGGCGTGGGCTTCGAGCTCCTCGATGCGCAGCCCGTCGTCGTCATCGCCCTCCGGCCACAGCTCGAGCGCCTGGCGCCCGGCGCGCACGGCATCGCGGTGCGCGTGCACGGCGCGCGACTCGCGCGCCGCCCGGATCAGCGCCTCGCGGGCACGCGGCTCGTTGCGCGCGCCGAGCCAGTGTGTGGCGACCTCCATGCTGTGCCCGGGCCGGCGCTCGAGCGCCTCCGCGAGCCGCCGATGCAGGATCCGGCGCTGCAGCCACGGCACGTCGCCGTACAGCGCGTCGCGCGTCAACGCGTGCCGGAACGATGCGCGGCCGTTGCCGTCCTCGACGACGAACCCGTGCTCGGCGAGCTCGGCCAGCCCTGCGGGACTCGACACGCCGCCGACGACCTCGAGGTCGAAGCTCTCGCCCGCTACGGCGGCGGCCTGCGCGGCGTCGCGGGCGGCGGCCGAGAGCTCGGTCGCTTGCATGAGCACCGCGTCCCGGATCGTCTCGGGCACCTGCCCGGCGTCGGTCGCGCGTGCGAGCTCCTCGACGAAGAACGGCACGCCGCGAGCGCGCTCGTGGATCGCGCGAGCGAGCGATGGCGCGGGCGTATCGCCGAGGATCGCGGTGAGCAGCTCGGCGCTCTCCGCGCGCGCCAGCGGCGCCAGCGTCAGCTCGTCGAAGCATCCGTCGCGCCGCAGCTCGTGGCGCAGCCGTCGCAGCGCGTGGTCGCGCGGGAGCCCGTCGGAGCGATAGGCGGCGACGACCAGCATCGCCAGCTCGGCGATCGGCTGAGCGAGCGCGGCGAGCAGCTCGAGCGTCGCGTCGTCGGACCAGTGCAGGTCATCGAGCAGCAGCAGGACGGTCTGGCCGCGTGCGAGGTGCGCGAATGCGCAGCGCACGGCCTCGGACACGGTGGCGGCGTCGCTCGCCGGCGCCGGGTCGCCGAGCTCGGGCAGGAGCAGAGCGAGGTGGGGGCGCAGGGTGCTGTAGCCGTCGAGCGCGGCCGGGTCGGCCCGCAGGCACGACCGCAGCGCGGCCACCACGGGCGCGTACGGCGACGATGCGCTGCGGCCGGCGCGGCCCGAGAGCACGAGGGCTCCCGAGCCGGCGGCCAGCGCCGCGGCGAGACGGGTCTTGCCGACCCCGGCCTCGCCCGCCACGAGCATCAGCGAGCCCGCGCCGCCGCGTGCGCGTTCCAGCGCCGCCTGCAGGTACGCGAGCTCTGACTGGCGCCCGACCAGCACGCGCGTCAGGCGACGGCCACAGGGTCGGGGCGCACGATCACCGTGTCGCCCACCGGCGTGATCTCGTCGGCCGGCATGCCGACGCGGTGGGCGTGCGTGCGGATCGCCTCGGGGCTGTCGGCCTCGTAGATGCACACGGTGCCGAGGTCGCCGTTGTCCTCGCCGACGACGTAGCTGCGGATCCAGCGCACGCCCGAGCCGGGCTTGTCGCCCTCGGCCGTGGAGCGAGCGGCGGCCGCCTGGAGGTCCTCGGCGGTGGCCCAGCCGTTGCGGCGGCGGATGACGTAGAGCTGCATGGTGTCTCCTTGGGATTGGGGTCTGGAGACCGTACGTGCGCGCTGCCGAGCCTACATCGGTGTAGTCACCGATATTTCGCGTCCGCGCCGCGGCGGAGCGGCGTCAGTACCGGCAGATGGGCCGGGACCGGGAAGTCCGGGCAGTCGTGGCCCTGTGCCGCCTGCATGTAGGCGCGCCAGACCGGCCCGGAGGTCGGTCCGCCGTAGCCGGTGAAGGCGCGTGAGAGCGGGTGCCCGGTCCAGACGGCGGTCGAGTAGCGCGGCGTGTATCCGACGAACCAGGCATCGGACTCGTTGTCGGTGGTGCCGGTCTTGCCGGCCTCTGAGCGGCAGCCGATCGACGTGTACCCGGCGCCGGTCCCGCGCGTGATCACGCCCTCGAGGATGCGCGTGACGTCGTAGGCCTGGCCCGGCGTCAGCACGCGTGTGCCCTTCGCGGCGGCGGGCCTGTCGACGCGGCCGTCGGGGAAGACCACCTTGGCGATCGAGGTCGCGCGGTGGCGGACGCCGCCGTCGGCCAGCGTGGCGTAGGCGTCGGCCATCTCCAGCGGCGTCACGCCCTCGTCGAGCCCGCCGATCGCCGCCGCGGGCGGGATGAAGCAGCTCGGTCCGCGCCGGCACGGCTGGTCGTCGGCGTTCGTGCCGAGCGGCGACGTGATCCCCATCTGGTAGGCCGTGTCGGCGAACTCGGGGACGCCGACCGCGAGCGCGAGCCGCGCGTAGACGACGTCGACCGAGTTCCACGTCGCCTGCACGAGCGACATCGAGCCGTGACCCGGCTCGGCGTTGTGGACGGTCCAGGGCATGCCGCCGGGGATCGTCAGCGTCGTCGGCGAGCTGCCGTCAAGGGAGGTCGTGGCAGGGTCGATGCCCTGCTTGATCGCGGTCGTCAGCACGAACGTCTTGAACGAAGAGCCGGGCTGCCGGTGCGCCTGCGCGGCGAAGTTGAACTGGCTGCCGCGCGAGTAGTGCTGGCTGGAGGCGAGCGCGACGATGGCGCCGCTCGAGGGGGACACCGACGCCAGCGCCGACGCGGGCCCACCGTCGGGCGCGCAGACCGCACAGGCGTCGACGGCGCGCTGGGCGGCCGCCTGGAGCCGCGGCCGGATCGTCGTAAAGACCTTCAGCCCGCCCCGCCGCACCGTGGCGAGCCCGTAGCGGCGCACGAGCTCGCGCCGCACGAGGTTGAAGACGTACGGCTCGTGCACGCGCGAGTAGTGCTGCGACGGATGGAGCCCGAGCCCGGCGCGGACCGCGCGCGCCGCCCGGCGCGCGCTCACGTAGCCCTGCGTCTCCATCGCGCGCAGCACCTCGTCGCGGCGCTCCCGGGCGACTCGGTGATGCAGGAGCGGGTTGTAGTCCGAAGGCGCCTGCGGCAGGCCGGCGAGCAGCGCCGCCTCGCGCAGCGTCAGCCGGCTCGCGGGCTTGGAGAAGTACGTCTCGGCTGCCGCCTGGACGCCAACTGCCGTCACACCGCCGTTGGTCCCGTAGGAGGCGGTGTTCAGGTAACCGGTGAGGATCGCGCTCTTCGAATAGCGGGCGTTCTCCTCAGCGGCCAGATGCGCCTCGATGATCTTGCGCTTGAGCGTGTCGCTCGGGTGCTTGATGTAGAGGTCGCGGACCAGTTGCTGGGTGATCGTCGAGCCGCCCTGGACCGGCTTGCCGCCGGCCAGCAGGTCGCGCCAGCTCGCGCGCACGATCGCCTTCGGGTCGATGCCGCCCTCGCTGTAGAAGTTCCGATCCTCGATCGCCACCGTCGCCTGCTTGAGCGCGGGCGCGATCCGCCTGCTCGGCACCGGATCGCGCACCGTGTCGAAGTGGATGGCGCCCAGCCGCGAGCCGTCGGCCGCATACACGGTCGAGACGGCGCTCTGCCGCAGCGGCCGCAGCGCGTCGAGCGCCGGCGCCGAGTCATAGACCCGCAGTACCCACGCCGCGCCGAAACCTGCCGCGGCCATCGCCGGGAGCGCGACGACCAAGCAACCGATCAACAGCCACTTCGAGAGCGACCTCCGCCGCTGATGTCTGCGCGCCCGGCGCGACATGTCTCTATCAAGGTAATTCGCGCGCGATCGTGCCTGATCTAGCGGGAAGTGGGGTATTGACCTCCCGGGACATACGCAGTTCCGGTTGCGGCTCACCGCTCCGGCGCGCAAGAGCTGCGCCGCCGGGGAGCGCTGACCGGGCGGGTCGTCGTCGTCGCCGGAGGCGTGCGATTCGTGCGCAGGCCTTAGACGACCTCTGGCACTTCCTTGAGGTCGCTCATCGACGCGGCGCGCGCGATGCGGTCCTGCGGGCGGCTGATCAGCACGTAGATCAGCCCGATGACCGAGAGGACGCCGAAGATCAGCATGATCGCCCACACTTGGTAGAACTTCGCGCCCGGCACGGCGAGCACTTCGCGCGGCCAGGCGATGTTGATCGCCTCGAACGTCAGCCACACGACCGCCGCGATGTTCACCGGCAGCGCGAAGCGGCCGAGGCTGAAGCGCCCGGCCGGCGTCCAGCGGCCGCGCAAGCGCGCGTACAGTGCCGCGGCGCAGACGAGCCAGAAGGTGATGTAGTAGCCGCCCGAGCCGAACGTGATCAGCGTGTTCACGGCGCGCGCGTTCAAGCCGAACAGCAGGCCGCACGCGGACACCACCGAGGCGACGGCGAGCGCGCCGAGCGGCACCTTGTTGTGGCCGACGCGGCTGATCACGCCAGACATGGGCAGCATGCGGTCGCGGCTGAGCGAGAACAGCACGCGCGTCGCCGTCGCCTGCACCGCGATCCCGCAGGCGATGAATGCGGCGAGGACCACGAGCTGGAACGGCTTCTCGGCCCACGAGCCGAACGCGTCGACGACCGCCGGCGTCACCGGGTCGAGCACCTCGCCCGACATGACCGCCTTCGTGTCCTCGAACGACAGCCCGATGGCGATCGAGTTGAGGATGATCACGGCGCCGACGGACAGCAGCGAGAACAGGATCGCGCGCGGCACGCGCCGCATCGGGTCCTGTGTCTCCTCCGACACCGAGCCGCACGAGTCGAAGCCGACGAACGCCCAGCCGCTGATCGCGATCGCCGCGATAAAGGCCGCGAAGTAGCTGCCGCTGTTGAAGCTCGCCTCGGCGCCCAGCCCCTCCCACAGGTACGAGATCGGGTGGTTGCGGAAGAACAGCAGCAACAGCAGGCCAATCAGCACGCTGGCGATGCACTCGGCCACGATGCCGACGTTGACCACGTACTTGAGCGGGTTGAGGCCGACCGCGTTGACGATCGTCGTCATCACGAGCAGCGCGAACGCCCACACCACCTGCCCGTTCGCCGACGGCGTCGCGTCGAACACCGCGGCGAGCCAGACGGAGCCGAAGTAGGCGACCGCCGTGACCGTGAGCATCAGCGTCCAGACGTAGATCCAGCCGGCGAACCAGGCGTAGGTCGCGCTGGTCAGACGGCGCGTCCACTGGTAGACGCCGCCGGCGATCGGGAACTGCGATGCGAGCTCGGCGAACACGCACGCCACCAGCAGCTGGCCGGCGAGCACGATCGGGAGCGCCCACACCCACGCCGGACCCGCCGCGAAGGTCGCCAGCGCGATGATCGCGTACAAGCCGACGACCGGCGAGATGAACGCGAACCCAACGGCGAAGTTGGTCCAGAACGACAGGGACCGCTTGAGCTCCTGCTTGTAGCCGAAGCTCTCGAGGACGGACTCGTCGCTGGCGTGCGCGGTACTCATGAAAGCCTCCCGTTGCCGGCCGTCGCCGCGCGCCGCGCCAGGCTCACGAGCGACAGCATCTCGAAGATCGCGTTGGCCGCGAACAGGGCGGTGACCTGCCCGGGGCCGTCGTAGGTCGGGGCGACCTCCACCACGTCGAAACCGACGAAGGGCAGGTCCGTGCAGGCGCGGAGGAACTGCAGCGCCTCGAAGCTCGTCGGCCCGCCCACCTCCGGCGTGCCGGTGCCGGGACAGAAGGCGGGGTCGACGAAGTCGACGTCGAAGGTCAGGAACGCGGGCGCGCCGGCGAGGCGCTTGCGCGCGTGCTCGGCAAGTGCCTGCGGCGTCCAGCTCGCGAGCTCGTGCCACGGGATTGTCTCGACGCCGAGGTCGCCGGGGATCGCCTCGTCGTCGGCGCCGTAGAGCGGGCCGCGGATGCCGACCTGCAGTGTGCGCGCCGGGTCGAGGATCCCTTCTTCGATCGCCCGCCGGAACATCGTGCCGTGGCTGTAGGGACGGCCGTTGTAGGAGTCCCAGAGATCGGTGTGGGAATCGAAGTGCAGCAGCCCGAGCCGGCCGTGGACCGCCGCGACGGCGCGCAGCTCGGCCAGCGTGATCGAGTGGTCGCCGCCCATGCCGACTGGCACGACGCCGGCCTCCACGATCGGCCGCACGAACGCCTCGATCCGCGCCAGCGTGTCCTCCACGTAGCCGGGCACCGTGTTGGCGTCGCCGTAGTCGATCGTCGACAGCTCGCCGAACACCTGCACGCGCTGGACGGCGTTGTAGGTCCGGATCATCCCGGACGCCGAGCGGATCGCCTCAGGCCCGAAGCGCGCGCCCGAGCGGAACGACGTGCCGCCGTCCCACGGCATGCCGAAGACGGCGGCGTGCGCGCCCTCCAGCGCCGTCAGGTGCGGGAGCCGCGCGTAGGTGCGCGGGCCTGTGAACCGGGGCGCGGCGAGCGCATCCGGTGGCTGGTGCATCATCGCGTGGTTCCTCCGTTGGGTTGCACGACCTGCCCGACGAGCGCGATCGCCGCCTCGCTGCACAGGAAGGCGACGACCTCGGCAATGTCCTCCGGCCGCCCGACGCGGCCGAGCGGGACGTCCTGCGCGTAGCGATCGATCATCTCGGCGAGCGAGATCCCGGCGTCGTCGGCGTCGACCTGGAGCTGCGGCGTGTCGGTGATGCCCGGGGCGATCGCGTTGACCGCGACGCCGCGCGGCCCCAGCGCGCGGGCGGCGCTCTTGACGAGGGCGATCAGGCCGCCCTTGGACGCCGCGTACGCCGTGGCGTTCGGCCAGCCGATCACGCCCCACTCGGACGCGATCACGACGACGCGGCCGAAGCCGCGCTCGACCATCCCGGGGGCGACGAGCTCGAGCAGCGTGGCGGTGCCGAGAAGGTTGACGGCGACGGTCCGGTCGAAGTCGGCGGTCTTCTCGAACGGCGCCATCGTCATGTAGGCGTGGTTGGCGACGAGGATGTCGACCGCGCCGATCTCGGCGACCGCCGTCGCGCACGCGTCGGGGTCGGCGACGTCGAACGGGTACGCGTAGCCGCCGATCCGCGCGGCCGTCTCCTGCGCGGTCGCGACGACGATGTCGTTGACCGCGACGGCGTGGCCGTCGGCGGCCAGCCGCGCGGCGATCGCCGCGCCCATGCCCTGCCCAGCACCGGTCACGAGCGCCGTGCTCACACGACCGCCCCGGCGTTAGGGGAGATGACCTGGCCGACGAGGTTGTGGGCGCCGCGCGTGACGAAGCGCACCGTCGCGGCGATCTCCTCGGGTGCCACGAGCCGGCGCAGCACCAGCGCGTCGATGTAGGCCGGATCGCGCATGGCGGGCGTCATCAGCGGCGTGTCGGTCGGCCCCGGGGCGACGCAGTTGACGCGGATGCCGTGCGGCGCGGCCTCGACGGCGAGGCTCTTGGTGAAGGCGTGGATCGCGCCCTTGGCGGCGGCGTAGTGGGCCGCGTCCGCGTCGCCGCACAGCGCCAGCTCGGACCCGATCGTGCAGATGGCGCCGGCCTCGCGGTCGAGCATGCGGGTGTAGGCGCTGCGCGCGAGGTTGACGGTGCCGCCGAGCTGGACGGCGAGCATCCGCCGCCAGGCGGCGACCCCGATGTCGCCGATCGGCGCGCGCTCGTAGTAGCCCGCGGCGGTGACGACGACCGCGATCGGGCCGAGCTCGGCCTCGGCGCGGGCGACCGCCCGCTCGACGGCGTCGGCGTCGGCGACGTCCGCCTCGAGCGCCAGGTCGATATCCGCGGCCGCGGCGAGGTCGATCGCCGCGACGGCGAGGCCGTCCGCGCGCAGCGCGGCGGCGCAGGCGCGCCCGATCCCGGAGGCCGCCCCACTGACCACAGCGCACGCCATCGCGGCGGAAGCTATCTGCGGCACCCGATTCGGACTATTGTGCGATCGCACGATGAATGCGCCCACGGTTCGGAAGCTGGCGGACGATCCCGCCCTCGGGCTCCGGCTGCTGGCGGGCGTCGCCGCGGCCGACCGCACGGTCGCGGGAGCGCACACGACCGACCTCGACCAGCCCGCCCGGTACCTGCTCCCGGGCGAGCTCGTGCTCACCAACGGCCTGTGGACCGAGCACGTCGACGGCGCGACGTGGGCGGCGGAGGTGGCGACGGCCGGCGCAGTAGCCATCGGGTTCGGGCTCGCCGACCACCATCCCGACGTGCCGGCCGACCTGCGGGCCGCGTGCGAGGAGCTCGGCCTGCCGCTGCTCGAGGTCCCGGAGGCGCTGTCGTTCTCGATGATCGCCGCGGCCGCCGCGGACCCGTCGGACGTCCGCCTCCAGCTCTCGCGCACGCGGCGGCTACTGCAGCGGCTCGGCGCCGGCGGCGGGCACGCCGCGTTGCTCGACTTCCTGCGTCAGGAGACGCGGCTGGACGTATGGCTCGTCGGGCCCGGCGGGCGGCCGATCTGCGAGCCGGTGCCGGACGCCGACCTGGCGCGGGAGGCGGCCCGTGCCGCCCGTCGCGGCGAGCTGCCGACGGCGATCGGCGACGGCGCCTGCGCGTTCGGCGCCGCGCCGGTGGTCGCCGCGCGTACGGCGGTGCTCGTCGGCGCGCCGCTCGGCGACATCGGCGACGACGCGCGGCTCGTGATCGAGCAGGTCACGGCCTACGTCGTGCTCGAGGACGCGCGGGCGCGGGCGGAGGAAGAGGGGAGACGATCGCTGGCCGCCGAGCTCGTGGACCTCGCCTGGAGCGGCGACCTCGGCTCGGCCACTCTGGCTGCCCGGCTGCGCGCGCTGGGGTTCCGGCCGGACCGGCCGCTCACCGTGGTCGCGTCCGCCAACGATCCGCGCGACGTCACGTACGCGGGCCTCGGCTGCGTCGACACCAGCGTGTCCGCCCGGCACCGTGACGCCGTGGTGCTGCTCGTCGAGTCCGACGAGCACGATCTCACCGACCGGGTCGCCGAGCTGATCGCCGACGGCGGCGACGAGCCGGTGCTGGGCGTGGGCCGTCCGCTCACCGACCCGGCCGACCCGGCCGTGCTCCGCCAGTCGCTGGCCGAGGCGATCACCGCCCTCGCGCTCGCGCGCACGCGCCCGCCCGGCCAGCGCGTCGTGCGGCACCTCGACATCGGGACGCACGCGCTGCTGCTCGACTTCGTCGACCGGCAGGTGCTGCTGTCGTTCCGCGAGTCGGTGCTCGGCCCGCTCGAGCGCTGGGACCGCGATCACGACGCCAAGCTGGTGGACACGCTGCGGGCGTTCCTCGCCAACGACGGCCAGTGGCGCGTGACCGCGGCGCAGCTGCACATCCACCACAACACGCTGCGCTACCGCATCGGCCGCGTCACCACGCTCACGGGCCGCGACGCGGAGACCACCGGCGGGCGCGTCGACTTCGCGCTGGCGCTCGCGATCCCCGTCTGACCTATCGTCCCGGGCATGCGGGTGAGGCTGCTCGTTGCCGGGGTGCTGGTGGGGCTGTGCGCAGCCGCTCCCGCGCAGGCGGCGACGCTGTATGCGCTGACCGCAAAGGAGATCTACGTGCGCAACGCCCGCGGCGCGTTCGTCATCGGTACCGCCAAGGGCCCGGCCTTCCAGCCGATCCCGGGCCTCGCCGACACCGTCCTCGTGCAGCGTTACGCGCACGGCTGCGACTGGGGCTACGGGCTTGTGAGCGGGCACTTCCCGGCCTGGCGCGGCGAGCGCTGCGGCTGGGTGCATCTGCAGCGCCGCCACGAGAAGTTCGTACGCCGCATCAGCGCAGCCACAAGCGGGGCTGTCACGGCCGCGGGAACCAGCTCACGGAGACGCGGCTGTTCCGCACCGGCTCGTACATCCACGCCGCCGGCGCGGGGAGCGTGTTCGCCGCGCAGATCCAGCCGTGCGGCGACCTCCACGCGTACGGCAACTACGACCCTGTGAGCGGGCAGTTCACCGATCCGTACCCGACGCTGTTGCCGGTCGGCTACGGCCCGTCGGTGCCCGGCTTCGGCCAGCGTTACGTGACCCGCGACGGCGCCGCGGCGATGCTCAAGGACTCCAGCCACTCCACGGGCGGCCCGGTCTGGTACTTCGTCCACGCCGACTGCGTCGATCGGCTCGCGAGCTACATGGGCGAGGGCCGCCGCCGCGGCAAGTGCTGCGAGGCGGCCGGCAAGGGCGGCAAGGTCCGGCCGTACACGCTGTTCCTCAAGCCCCTCTACGTGATCGTCCTCGTGAAATGGCACAGCTGGGGCGGGGACGTCGTGCGCGGGAAGGGGCTGCTGATCCACAACACCTGCCGGCCGACGTGCCACGCGGCCAACATGGTCTATCGGCAGGCCAGCGTCGCCCTCTACCGCCGGCGCGGCGGCACGTGCAGCGGCCGGACGGTCAGCTACTACACGCGAATGAGCGGGCAGTGGCGCGTGCCCGGTACGCGCCACACCAAGAAGCTCACCCGGAGGCTGGAGCCCGTGTGCGACACGCCGTGACCCTGCGCTACTTCTACTGAGCGGCGGCGTCGAGCTCGACGAGCCGGTTCCACTCCGGCTTGTCCTCGCGCCAGCCCTCCTCGGTGCGGCTGCGCTTCCAGTAGCCGGAGATCGAGAGCGCCTCGCGCGGCAGAGCGCGGTCCACGAGCAGGTGGCGGCGCAGCTCCCGCACCGAGCTCGCCTCGCCGTGCACGAAGGCGTGGACGCGGCCGGGCGGGAAGTCGAGCGCGGCGACGGCGTCGGCCACCGGCTCGCCGTGCAGCCAGGTGAGATGGAGCTCGCCCGGCGTGGAGAGCGGCTGCTCCTCCTCCGGGCCGTCGACCTCGACGAGCACGTGGACGGGGACGCCGGGGCGGATGCGCTGCAGCGAGGCGGCGATCGCGGGGATGACGCTGGCGTCGCCGGCCATCAGGTGCCAGTCGGCGTCGGGGTCGGGCGTGTAGGCGCCGCCGGGGCCGAGCAGCAGCAGCTCGTCGCCGGGCTGGGCCGCGGCCGCCCACGGGCCGGCGACGCCCTCGTGGCCGTGCACGACGAAGTCGATCGTCAGGCGCGCGCCGTCCCAGTCGCGCACCGTGTAGGTGCGCGTGCGCGGCTCGGACTCCCCGGGCGGGGTGATCCGCAACTTCACGTAGTGATCGGTGAACTCGCCGGCGCCGAAGCCGGCCAGCTCGTCGCCGCCGAAGACGATGCGGACCATCTGCGGCGTCAGCGTGCGCTTTTCGAGCACGCGGACGCGTTTGGGGATGCGCTGCGCCATCGGCGGGTTAGGGTAGCCTAACCCGCCGCGCGCGCCGCTCGAGCCGCGACTTGGCGCCGGTCAACTACGGGCGCTACTCGAATTCGCGCAGGTACCGCTCGAACTGGCGGAGGTGGCCCTCCTCGTCGCGCAGGATGTCGATGACCATGTCCTGCGTGGCCCAGTCGACGCCGTCGCAGGCCTCGATGACGCGGTTGTAGTGCTCGATCGCGCCGGCCTCGGCCTCGATCACGCCACGGATGACGGTGATCACGTCGGTCGCGTCGGCGGGCGGCTGCAGTGACGCCTGCTCGGCGGTGAACTGCTGCGAGCCGGGCGGCGTGCCGTAGAGGTCCTTGATGCGGGCGGCGAACTTGCGCGCGTGGCCGAGTTCCTCGTCCACATCAGCGTCGAGCGCCTCGGCGATCTCCTCGGCGCGAATACCGTCGAGCGCGGCAGCATTGGCCACGTACGACATCACGGTCTCCATCTCCATCCAGTACGCGCGCTCGAGCAGAGCGAGGATCTCGGCGCGCTTCTCGGCGTTGGCCGGGGCGAGGATCCCGGCCGTCACATGGGTCTCGGTCTTGGGCATGCGGGCGACAATAGCAAACGATTCAAAATAGCTGCAGCGTTAGGAGAACCTAAGAGTTGCGCTAAGCTGATCCGCGTGACAGAGGTGATGGAGACCAGCCTCGCCGCCGCGCTGCGCGAGCGCGGCCAGCGCGTGACGCCGCAGCGGCTGATGGTCGCGCGCGTGCTCAGCGACCTCGATCGCCACGTCACGGCGGAGGTCGTGTTCGACGAGGTAAGCCGGCGGATGCCGGGCGTCTCGCTGCCGACCGTCTATGCGACGCTCGAGCTGCTCGAGGGCATCGGGCTCGTCCATCGTGTCGCCTCCGAGCGCGGCGCGGTCGTCTACGACCCACGCACCGACGCGCACCACCACCTGGTGTGCCGGCGCTGCGGGGCGATCGTGGACGTCGACGGCCTGGTGGACGCCGACGCGCTGCTCAGCGCGGCGCGCTCAGCGGGCTTCGCGCCCGACCACGCGCAGGTGGTCGTCCGCGGCCTGTGCGCGAACTGCGCCGGCTGACACGGCGCGGCGGGCGTCCCACTCGGCGAAGCGTCCGTCGGGCGTCGCGAGCCAGGCGCGAAGGTCGCGCTCGAAGCGCTTGAGCGCCCGGGCGCGAGAGCCCGCGGCGGGGAAGGCCTGGCGTTCCTCCTGCGGCATCGACACCATCTTAGGGCAGCCTAACGCATCAGCGCTCGTCGTGGTCCGGGATCTCGACGCGCACCCCGTCGTCGTGCTGCTCGGGCCCTGAGCCGTCCGGGCCACGCGCCGCGCCGGCGGTGGCGCCGGCGTACTCGACCATCGCCTCGAGCTCGTCGGCGGTCGGTGCGTACGGGCCGGGCTTGGGCCGTGGCGTGCCGCCGGGGAACGCGAGCCGCAGGATCGTCCGCTGCACGCTGCCCCACTGCTTGGAGAACGGGCCGGAGTTGTAGGGCAGGCCGTATTCGGCGCAGATCGCCTTCACGCGCGGCGCGATCTCGGCGTAGCGCGTGCTCGGCATGTCCGGGAACAGGTGGTGCTCGACCTGGTAGCCGAGGTTGCCGGACGCGACGTGGAAGAGCGGGCCGCCCTCGATGTTGGCGGCGCCGATCAGCTGCCGCACGTACCACGCGCCGCGGCTCTCGGCCTCCACCTCATGCGCCGCGAACGTGTACGTCTGATCGGGGAAGTGGCCGCAGAAAATGATCGCGTGCGACCAGACGTTGCGGACGACGTTCGCCGTGACGTTCGCCCACAGCGTCGCCCGGTACGTGCGCGCGCCGTTGCGCGCCGCGGCGGGCAGGAACGGCTCGCGGCGACGGCGCTGCAGCCGCCCGCGCAGGCGCCCCGTGCGGCGCCGCTCGAGCGCCCGCGCGGCGGCGGTGTGCACGGCGCCCGCGATCACCGCGCTCACCAGCGGCCAGGCGACGTAGTCCTTGACGATCTGGGTGCGTGCCTTGCCGGCGATGCCCTTGAGCTCCTTGACGACCTCGTCGCGCGACTTCTCGCCCTTGCGCAGCGCCTCGAGGTCGAGATCGTGGAACGCCACGCCCCACTCGAACAGCAGCATCAGCAGCACGTTGTAGATCGGCTGCAGCAGGTAGACCGGGTGCCACTTCTGATGCGGGTCGATCCGCATGATCTCGTAGCCGAGGTCCTTGTCCTTGCCGCGGATGTTGGTGTACGTGTGGTGGATGTAGTTGTGGGAGTGCTTCCACGCCTCGGCGGTGGAGGCGGTGTCCCAGTCCCAGGTCGAGGAGTGGATCTGGGGGTCGTTCATCCAGTCCCACTGGCCGTGCAGCACGTTGTGGCCGATTTCCATGTTCTCGAGGATCTTGGCCAGCGACGTCGCCGTCGTCCCGCCGAGCCAGGCGAGCTTGAAGCGCGACCCGAACAGCAGTACGCGGCCGAGCACGGCCAGGCGCCGGTGCAGCTCGATCATCGCGACGATGTAGCGGCGGTCGCGGTCGCCGAGCGACTCGTAGACCTCGTCGTGTATCCGGTCGAAGATGCGGCCCAGCTCGTCTATCTGCTCGTCGCTGAGCCGCGCCAGCGGGCTCTCGATCATCGTCGGCACGCCTTCGTCCCCCTCATAGGTCGATCTCGATCGCTCCCTCCGGCGCGCTGATGCACGTCCGGACCATCTCGCCCTCGCTGCCGTAGATCTTTCCGTTGCGCAGGTCGCGCACGCGGCCGGAGCAGAGCTTCCCGATGCACGTGTGGCAGATGCCCTCGCGGCAGCCGAACGGCAGCTCGAGGCCGGCCTCCTCGCCCGCCACGAGGATCGGCGTCGCGCCGTCGCACTCGGTCTCGGTGTCGCTCGCCGCGAATGCGATCGTGCCGCCCTCGCCCTCCTCGCCGCCGCCGAGCTTGGGCTGGAAGCGCTCCATGAAGAGCCGCTCCGCGTCGCCGTGCGCCTCCCAATGGTCGATCAGGGCGTCGAGCATGTCGCCCGGGCCGGAGGCGAACGTCGTGCGCTCGCGCCAGTCGGGGCACAGCTCGTCGAGATCGCCGGGCTTGATGCGGCCGCGCTCGCCGGTGAGGTGCATGTGGACGCGGAGGCCGGCGTGGCTGTCGTCCAGCGCCCGCAGTTGGCGGCCGAAGATCACCTCGTCCTCGCACCGCGCCGAGTGCAGGTGCACGACGTCGTCCACCGCGTCACGGCGGTGCAGCGAGCGGAGCATGCTCATGATCGGCGTGATGCCGCTCCCCGCGGAGATGAACAGCAGCTTCTTCGGCAGCGGGTCGGGGAGCACGAAGTCGCCCTCGACGCCGCCGAGCCGCACGATCGCCCCGGGCTGCGCCTGGCGCGCGAGGTAGGGCGAGACCTTCCCGGATTCGACGAGCTTCGGCGTGATCGAGATCCAGCCGTCCGGGCGCTCCGGCTCGGACGTCAGCGAGTACGCGCGCCAGTGGAAGATCCCGTCGACCACGACGCCGACGCGCAGGTACTGGCCCGGCTCGTGCCCCTCCCACTTGTGGCCGGGCCGGATGTAGATCGTCACGGCCTGCGGTGTCTCGCGGTGGATCTCCTCCACGCGCCCGCGCATCTCGCGCGTGGACCACAGCGGGTTGATCAGCTCCAGATAGTCGTCCGGCAGCAGCGGCGTGAACAGGGAGCCCATGGCGGACAGCACCCTGCGGCGGGTCCGTGAGATCCGCGGGAC
Organism: uncultured Solirubrobacteraceae bacterium; assembly: GCA_963803335.1. Classification (GTDB taxonomy): domain Bacteria; phylum Actinomycetota; class Thermoleophilia; order Solirubrobacterales; family Solirubrobacteraceae; genus DASSUW01. Next base: position 358,774 of record CAWDME010000007.1, read on the forward strand.
GGCGCCCTTTTCGGCCATGACGGAGGACCTTATGCCGCGCCGCAGCACAACGCGCCAGCAACCGGCGCGTCGTACGGTCAGCATCGTTACAGTCTGGAAATCTGTAACTGTGGCGGGAGGCGAGATGCGGGGGCTGGCAGTGGCACTCGCCGTGGCCGGGGCGGCGTTCAGCCCCACCACGGAGGCCCAGAACTATTCGAAGATCAACGAGCGGGCGGCGATCTACTCAACGCCTGCCGCACAGCTGCTGCTCCGGCAGGTGGGGACGAGTAACGAGCTGGCCGCGACGCAGGCGCAGGCCGCAGACCCCGAGCGCGGCTTCTTCGCGACGCTGTGCGCTCGCGGTGAGGACGGCTGCGCCGGCGAGTTCCGGCTCTATGACTGGAACGGCATCGTCAAGCCGGTGCTCTTCACGGCCCGCAACGGCGCGACGCTGTCGGGCCGCGTGTGGGCGACGCGGTCCGGCCCCGCGCAGCGGCCCGGCGTGGTGATCACCAACGGCTCGGTGCAGGCCGACGAGCAGATGTACTGGTACGCCGCGCAGGCGCTGGCGAAGGCCGGCTACGTGGTGCTCACCTTCGACCCGCAGGGGCAGGGCCAGTCCGACGTCCAGGGCGAGGGCGCCGACGCGAACGAGGGCTTCCCGGCACAGACCGACGGACGGCCGTTCTTCGACGGCACTGAGGACGCGCTGGAGTTCTTCTTCTCGACGGCGGCGCACCCGTATGAGCCGCTCGCGAGCTGCGCGACCGGCACCAGCCATGCGCCGAAGCAGGACCGCCGCGCCGCCGCCGGGCTCGACGCGCCGTACAACCCGCTGTGGGACCTGCTCGACCCGAGCCGGGTCGGCGTGGCCGGGCACTCGTACGGCGCCGCCGGCGTTTCCTACGTCGGCCAGTGGGACCCGCGCGTGAAGGCGATCGTCGCCTGGGACAACCTCGGCCCGGCGGATCCTGGCTCGGGGAACGGCCAGCTCGGCGAGCAGCCGTGCCCCGCGGATCCCGACGCGCGCCGGCCGGTGGCGCTGACCAAGCCGGCGCTCGGCATGTCGGCCGACTATGGGATCGTGGCGACGCCCTACACGTCGGCGCCGGATCCCGCATCGAAGTCAACCGAGTCACTCGCCTACAGCCAGGCCGGCGTCGACACCGGCGAGCTGATCATCCGCGGCGGCACGCACCTGGACTTCAGCTTCATCCCCAATCCGGCGTTCGGCGCGACGCTGCGCGGCGCCGACATGATCGCCTGGTACACGACGGCCTGGTTCGACACGTACGTCAAGGGCGATCAGACCGCCGACGCGCGGCTGCGCACCACCCGCTGGCAAGACGATGCGCAGGAGGCGGCCGTCGACCCGAACGGCGACGGCAACATGTTCTCGTTCTACTACCGCTCACGGCTCGACATCGACGGCTTCGCGTGCGAGGACCTGCGCGCGGGCTGCGCGGGGATGGCGCCCGACGGCGGGCGGCCGTACAGCTACCTGGACCTCGCTAGGGCGCCCGACGCAGGAACGGGATGACCGTGCGCAGGAACGCGTTCTTGCCCGGGACCGCGGATAGCGGGTCGAGATGGTCGTACGTCGCGTGGCGGTCGACGAGCACGAGGCGCTTGCCGACGTGCGACCGCCGCGCCAGCGCCTTCGCCCCCGCGGTCACGCGGCCGGCGCCGAGCGAGGTCTCGATCGCGTAGATCGGCAGCTTGACGTCGCGCCCGTGCGTCGCGCGCACCCCGAGCACCTTCTGCGCCGGATTCCTGACGCCGTTGTGCACGGCCTGGCCGTCGAGGCTGAGGCGGACCGGGTGGTACCAGGCGGTGCCGTCGATGCCGCGGATGCCGGAGAACATCGTCGCCGCGCGCGCGACCGTGCCGAGCTCGCCGTCGGCCCACGGGCGCGGGTCGCCGCTCGCCGCGAGGCCGCCGATGTGCATCTGCACGAGCCGCAAGCTGGCCGGTGACGTGTCGTTGTCGAGCGCGTAGCCGTAGCCGCCGGCGTTGGTCGTCGTGACCGGCGGGCGGAGGTTGGCGGGCTGGAACGGCCAGCCGGCGAGCACCGAGGTCGCGGCCGGCTGCTGCCGGGCGGCCGTCGATCCGACGATGTTGAACACGCCGGCCGACCACGGCAGCCCGAGGCCGGTGAGGTCGAGGAACGGCGAGCGCTTCTGGAGGTCGGCGAGCTGCTGCTTGGCGGCGGCGCGCGTGAGCGTCGCGGCGCTGCTGCTGCCGCGTCGATCAGCACGAGCCCGGTAAGGTCACGGGCGCCCGCGCGCCCGTTGAAGTCCCAGGTCGCGTACGCGACGGCGATCGTGCCGCCGAGCGAGTGGCCGCCGAGCACGACCCGGTTGCCGCCGCGGCGCGCGGCTGTGATCACGTTGTGCAGATCGCGGATCGCCACGCCCATACCCCAGCGGCGGGTGAACGGGACCGCCGTGTCGGCGACCGGGCTGAAGCGCGGCGAGACCGACGGGTCGCCGATCCACTCGAGGTAGTAGCGGAACAGGTCCTGCGGCGTGACCTGGCCGGCGAGCGCCTTGTCGAGCACCGAGTGGTCCTCGAGCAGGTTCTCGCGGCGGTCGACCGACCATACGCGCCAGCCGGGGAGCCGCTTGACGATGTCGGCGGCGACGGGCCGGAAGTACGCGGCCCCGCCCGAGGTGCCGGGCACCAGGACGAGCACGTTGCGGGCATGGCGCGGCCCCTGCTCGATCACGCGAACGCGGTCGTACCGCGCCGGGCCGGGAGCGCTTGCGCCCTTGATGGTCAGGAGGCGGTCCGCGGATGCCGGCGACGCCGCGGCCAGCGCGATGATGAGCGTGCAGAATGGCAGCAGCCGACGCACGCCAGAATCCTACGGACGCGTTCCAGCAGGCCCGCAAGTGGTGGCTGGCCGGGCGGCGCGTCGACATGAGCGCGCTCGCCGCCGAGCTCGGCGTGAGCCGGGTGACGCTCTATCGCTGGGTCGGCTCGCGCGACCGGCTGCTCGTGGACGTGATCTGGTCGCTGGCGCGCCGCACGCTCGACAACGTCGAAGCCGAGGCCGACGACGGCGGGCCTGAGCGCATCGTCCGCGTCGTCACCCGCTTCCTCGAGGACGTGATCGGCAACACCGGCATGCAGCGCTGGCTGGCCGAAGAGGGCGAGTCGGCGATGCGCCTGCTCACCCGCGCGCAGAACGGCTTCCAGCCGCGCCTGGTCGACGCGATGCACGAGCTGCTTACCGCCGAGGCCGAAGCCGGCCGCCTCGACCTCCCGGTCGACCTGCGCGAGGTCGCCTACGTGATCGTGCGCCTGATCGAGTCCTATACGTACCTGGACCTCATCACCGGCGAGCAGCCCGACGCCCGCCGCGCCGAGCCGATCCTGCGCCTCCTGCTGCGCGCCTGATCGACCGCGTGGCGAGTCGTTAACGCTCCGATTCCGACCGGCGGGCGATGGGAGCGTCGCCCTTCGGGTGGCAAGCTGCGCGCTGCGAGTGGGAACGGCGGCGCGCACAATCGCAACTCTCCTCCTGCGAACCTGCGCCGTCACCCGCTCGCGGAGCACGATTCACGGGCCGGGGCCGGCGCAAGGCGAGGGGACCCCTTCGCCGGCGCCGGCCCGTCGTGCGCGTTGAGCTACCTGAGCGAGAAGGCTCCGTAGGGCGCGAGCGCGCCCGCCACCAGCGCGAGCTGCGCCTCGATCGCCGCGGCCGACGCCGCGTCGGTCGGCGTGCCGGCGGCGTGGGTAAAGAACCCGCGCTCGAGCGTCTCCAGCGCACCGCTGGCGTGGCGCAGCTCGACGGTCGCCAGCGGCGACTGCGAGTCCGGCCCGGCGACCGCCAGCAGGTCGTCGATCGCGGCGGCCGGCAAGTCGCCGACCAGCCCGTCGTCGGCCAGCCGCGCCTCGGGATGCTCGGGCTCCATGTGCAGATGGCCGAGCGCCGACGGCGGCACCGGGCAGAACGTGTCGAGCTCCGGCTGCAGCGCGCGCAGCGGCGCGAGCAGCTCGGCGCCCTCGGCGTCCGTGCCGAGGTGGGCGGCCTCGATGATCGTCAGGGCCCGCCCGCGCACGAGCTCGGGGACGTCGTGGCGCTGCGCGAACCGCATCACGCGCGCCACGGAGGTGATCGCGGCCGGGGCGGTCGCGGTCCAGTCGCGCCACGCGTGCAGGACCTCGGCGGCGCGGTCGAAGGAGAAGAACAGCGCGCCGGCGTACAGGTCGTCGGCGGGGTGGAGGGCGAGCTCGACAGCCGTGATCACCGCGCCCGCGGGCAGCGCGTCGTCGCCGTCGACGCGCAGCGGCTCGCCCTCGGCGGTGACGAGGTCGATGGCCAGCACGCTGCGGGCGGCGACGCCGTGGCGGCGCGCGAGCCAGCCCATGCCGTCGCTCAGCAGGTCGCCGACGACGCCCGCCGTGCGGGTGAGGCCGGCGGCGGGGGCGAGCCCCACGAACGACGCGCGGTCGATGACATCGGCCCAGCGGGCGCCCGCCCGGACGCGTGCCCGGTGCGCCCGGGCGTCGATCTCGACATCGGCGAGCGCGGTCGTGCGCAGCAGCATGGCGTCGTCGAGCGCCGGCTCGGCGCGGTGGCCGTGGCCCTGGGCCACGACGCGCAGGCCGCGGGCGCGGGCCTCGCGGACGGCGGCGACGACGTCGCGGTCGTTGAGCGGCAGCGCCACGAGCGCCGGGCGCTGGTCGACGGCAAGGTTGAAGGCGCGACGTGCGGCGTCCCAGCCGAGGTCCCCAGGCTCGACGAGCATCCCTTCGCGCAATGTCGGCAGCTCCTCCGTGCGGCACGTGATCATGGATCGCAGCTTTCCGCCGCGCGGGGCGCCGGGCATCGAGGTAACCCCCAAACCATCACCCCGAACTTCTGGGCTAGGGGTCCTAGGGGTGCGGCTAGCTACACCCCAACGCAACCGCAGCGTCAGGCCGCAAGCCAGTGCGCCGCGGCCACATCCTCTCGGTCAGCGGCAGCCCGGTAGACCGCGTACGCGTCGGCGCGATTCGTGACGGGTCCCACGCGCCAGTCGGCGAGCGCGAGCTCGGCCTCTTCAAAGGCGGCCTGCCACGCTTGGTACAGCTCCCAAGGCGGCCATGGATCGCGTGGTCGCGCTTCGAGCTGCGCGCCCCGGCTGCGGTACTGAACCGTCATCTCAACTGACTCCGCTCTCGTCGTCGAGCTACAGCCTCCCCTCACTCGAAGCCGAGGTCATCCGGGCTGGACCCGTGGTCACATCCGCAAAGACCACCGAATCGGGCAGTCGCGCAGACCGCTCTAGGGCGTCTTCGCCCAGCCCACGCGCGGGTCGGGGAGCGGCGTCAGCCGCGCCTCGATCTGCTCGCGCTGCGGCTCCAGCCGCGGCGGCAGGATCACCACTGACCCGAGCTGCTCGAGCGGCACGTCGACGGTGAAGCCGGGCGCGTCGTCGGCGATCTCGAACAGCACGCCGCTCGGCTCGCGGAAGTAGATCGAGTGGAAGTAGTGGCGGTCGATCACGCCGCTGTTCGGCACGCCGGTGAGCCCGAGGATCTTCAGCCAGTGCGGGTGGTCGTAGGCCGACGTGCCCCAGGCGACGTGGTGGACCGTGCCCGCGCTCTGGCGCCCGGGCGCCGCCGGTGCCGGCTCGTACTCGATCCGGCCGCCGCGCCGCTTGCCGCGCAGCTCCCACGCGGCGTCGCCGACCGGCACGGCCGACAGGACCTTCTCGAGCAGCGCGCGGCTTCGCTCGGGGTCGTTGCTGTAGGCGCGCACGGCGTCGAAGCCCTGGAGCGCGTGCTCGGCCGGGATCTCGGGGTGCTCGGCCGACAGCGGCTCGTCGGAATCTGGCCGCACCGCCAGCTCGTGGGTGAGGCCCTCGAAGTCGGCGAAGCGCAGCGCGTCGTCGCCGCGCTCAAGCGACACGCCCTCGTCGCGCAAGCGCTGCTCCCAGAAGTCGAGCGTCGCGGGCGAACCCACGCGCGAGACGATGGTGTGCACCATCCCGGCGCCGGCACGACCGGGGATCGCGCCCGGGTACTCGAAGAACGTCAGCTCCGAGCCGGGGCGCCCGCGCTCGTCGGCATAGAACAGGTGGTAGACGCTCGGGTCGTCCTGGTTGACGGTCTTGGCCGTCAGCCGCAGGCCCATGAGGCGCGTGTAGAAGTCGAGGTTGCGCGGCGCGTCGCCGGTGATCGCCGTGATGTGGTGGATGCCCTCAAGTCGCATGCCGGTCCTTCCGCAAGTTTTCGCGGTCGCTCGCGTTCCTGAGCATATGACCCTCCTTCGCCGACTCACCCTGGGGCTGGCCGCCGTCTGCGCCGCCCTTGCTCTGACCGCCGCTCCGTCGATGGCCGTCGTCGGCGGGAAGGACGCCGCGCCCGGAGCGTACCCGGCAGTCGCCGAGATCACCTTCGGGCAGTCGTTCCTCTGCACCGGCACCCTGATCGCCCCGACGTGGGTGCTGACGGCCGGGCACTGCGGCTCGATGACCGGCGCCGCCGTCGGCACTCCCGCCGGCTGGCCGCCCCAGCTGATCGATGTGCGCATCGGCTCGGTCAAGCCCGGCCAGGGCGAGAAGGTGCCGGTCCAGCGCGTCGTCGTCGAGCCCAACTATCTCGTGAACTCCGGCTACGACATAACGCTGCTGCAGCTCGCCACCCCGTCGACCAAGACGCCGGCGAAGGTCGTCGGCGCCGGCGGCGCGTCGCTGTGGGCGCCGAGCACGCTGGAGACGATCGTCGGCTTCGGCACCACGTCCGAGGGCGGCGACACGCCCGACACGCTGCAGGAGGCGCAGGTCCCGGTCACCACGGACTCCTACTGCGCCGGCGCGTACAGCGACTTCGACGCCACGACGATGCTGTGTGCCGGGTTCCCGCAGGGCGGCGTGGACACGTGCCAGGGCGACTCGGGCGGCCCGATGTTCGGCCGCGACGCCGCCGGCACGCTCAAGGTCGTCGGCGCGACGAGCTTCGGCGAGGGCTGCGCCCGCCCGAACAAGCCCGGCGTCTACGCCCGCGTCGGCGACACGACGCTGCGCGAGTGGATCCGCTCGCAGGCGCCGAACGGAGTCGACTGACCATGTGCGAATGGCTCGGACTGCATCTCGACTTCGAGCCCGAGCGCCCGGTGCATCTGCCCCGGGCGCCGGGCCTGCAGCTTCCGCCGGTCGCCGTGATGGTGCGGCAGTACGTGCCGCCGACGGCCGACCTGTGGCGGCTAGGCGCTGAGCGCCGCCCGGAACTCCGCCTTCAGACGGAGCTGGCCCGCGAGCTTCTCGAGATCCCGAACGTGCTCTGAGCCGAAGAACGTGATGCCGATGCCGGTGCGGCCGGCGCGGCCCGTGCGCCCGATGCGGTGCACGTAGCCCTCACGGTCGGCGGGCGGGTCGAAGTTGATGACGTGCGAGATGCCGTCGACGTCGATGCCGCGGGCGGCGACGTCGGTGGCGATCAGCGTGTCGACGCGGCCGGCCTCGAACGAGGCGAGCGCCCGCTCGCGCTGGCTCTGGCTCTTGTCGCCGTGCATGGCGACGGCGTTCACGCCGCGGCCTGACAGCCGGCGGACCAGCCGGTCGGCCCCGCGCTTGGTGCGGACGAAGACGAGCGTGCGCTCGCGCTCGGCCTGCAGCTCGTCGACCAGGGCGTTGAGCTTGTCCACGTGCTCGACGGCCACGAAGCGGTGCTCGATGTCGGCCGCGCTCGTCTGCGCCGGCGTGTGCTCGCGCCGCACTGCGTCACGCGTGTACGCGCGCGACACGCGCCCGGCTTCGCCGTCGAGCGTGGCGGAGAAGAACAGCGTCTGCCGCTCGGTCGGGCACTGGGCGACGATGCGCTCGACGGCGGGCCGGAAGCCCATGTCGAGCATGCGGTCGGCCTCGTCGAGGACGAGCGTGTGGACGTGCGCGAGCGTGAAGGCACCGCGCTGCAGCAGGTCCTCGAGTCGCCCGGGGGTGGCGACGAGGATGTGGGCGCGCTGCGCCGCGCGCGTCTGCTTCTCGAAGCCGACGCCGCCGTAGACGGCGGCCACGCTGAGGTTGCGGGCGGCGGCCAGGGGCTGCAGCTCGTCGACGATCTGGGAGGCGAGCTCGCGCGTCGGGGCGAGCACGAGCGCGGCCGGGCGCCGTGCGTCGGGCGCGATGCGGTCGACCATCGGCGCGCCGAAGGCGAGCGTCTTGCCCGAGCCCGTGGGCGACTTGGCGAGCACGTCGCGGCCGGCGAGCACGTCGGCGATGACGAGCTCCTGGATGGGGAAGGGAGTGTGGATCCCGCGCTCGGAGAGCGCGCGCGAGACCGCACGGGATACGCCGAGAGCGGCGAAGGACTGCTGAGACATTGGAGAGCTTCCTGCGGCAATGGGCCGCGGACGATTCGGGAGGCGACAGGCTGACCCGAACCGCCTCTGGCGGGACCCAAGCAAGCGAACTGCCTCGCGGCCAGCACAGTGCCGACCACCGGACACAGTGTAGCTGTTCATCCACGCTGCCTCGCGGAGTCCTACGGTTGTCGGGACGGCGACCGCTCAGGTACGCTGACCGGCACGCCAGGAGGCGTCCCCGACGCCGGCATCACGACGAACGTCACTTCCGGCTCCGGCGGGTTCTAAGACTTCGACGAGCGGACCTGGTAGACCGACGTGAAGCCGCTCACGAAGTTGTTGCGGGCGGCGCGCAGGTAGAGACGCCAGATCCGCATGCGCTCGGCGCCGACGAGCCGCTCCGCTTGCTCGGCGTTCGCATCGAGCCGCTGCGCCCAGTGCATGAGCGTCTCGGCGTAATCCATCCGGAAGCCCTCGACGTGCTGGGTCTCCAGGTTCGCCCGCTCCATCGCGACCTGGATGCGCGACAGGTGCAGCGGCGCCGCGTCCGGGAACACATAGCGCTCCGAGAACGGGCCCGCCTCGGGGTCGCCGACGCGCAGGCGCGCGATGCCGTGGTTGAGCAGCTGGCCGCCCGGGCGCAGCAGCCGCGCGAGCGTCTGCGCGTACTCGTCGATCTGCACCGAGCCGACGTGCTCGACCATCCCGATGCTGGCGATCTTGTCGAACGGCTCGCCGGTCAGCTCGCGGTAGTCCATGACGCGGAACTCGACGCGGTCGCCCACGCCCGCCTCGTCGGCCCGCTTGCGCGCCAGCGCCGCCTGCGGCTCCGACAGCGTGATGCCGGTGACCGTCACGCCGTACTCGCGTGCCGCGTGGATCGCCAGCGAGCCCCAGCCGCAGCCGACGTCGAGCATCCGCTCGCCCTTCTCGAGCGCGAGCTTGGTGCAGATCAGGTCGAGCTTGGCCTGCTGCGCGGCCTCGAGGCTCGAGCCGTCACGCGAGAAGAACGCGCAGCTGTAGGTCATCGACTTGTCGAGCCACAGCGCGAAGAAGTCGTTGGAGACGTCGTAGTGGTGGGTGACCGACCGCTTGTCGCGCTCGGCGCTGTGGCGGCGGCCGCGCGGGCGCAGCTCGCTCTCCGGCACCGGCGGCGGCTTCATCGGCCCCATGGCGCGCGCGGCGGCGACCGCCAGGCGCAGCTGCGTCGCGCGATCGATCGGCGGTGGCTTGAAGTTGAGGATCGCCGCCATCGCCGCGTCGATGTCGTCGACCTCGATCGCCCCGCTCACGTAGGCGCGGCCAATGCCGAGCTGGCCGGGCGCGCGCAGCGCGTGGGCGAGTGCGGCGGGCGAGCGCACGTGCAGCGCCGGGCCGCCGCCGTTGGTGGCCGGCAGCTCGGTCCCGTCCCAGAACGTGACCGTGAACGGGCGGTCAGGGAGGGTCGCGGCGAGTTCCCGCCGCAGCGGCTCGGTGGAGCGCAGGGCGGCCACGGCTACGTCTGGGCCGCTTTGCGCGCTTGGCGCTCAGGGCTGATCCGGACGACGTCCCACACGAGGCCCATTCTCTCAAGTCCGCGGATCACGTAGCGCGACGGGTCGAACTGCCAGCGCTGCATCCCGTGCTCGTACGACGTCGGGAACGCGTGGTGGTTGTTGTGCCAGGCCTCGCCGAACGTGAACGGGGCCAGCCACGCGAGGTTGCGCGACTCGTCGCCGGTGTCGAACGCCTGGCGGCCGAAGAAGTGGCACAGCGAGTTGATGCTGTAGGTCACGTGGTGCACGACGAGCATGCGCACCGCGCCGCCCCACAGCAGGCCCGTCAGCGCGGCGTGCCACGAGCGGCCGATCAGCCCGCCGAGCAGGAACGGGACCACGAGCCCGGCCGCGACCCAGAGCACGAACGTGCGGTCGATCCACGAGATCAGCGGGTCCTTCACCAGATCGGGCGCGTAGCGCTGCCGGTTGCCGCGATGGGTGTGGATGAACAGCCAGCCCACGTGCGCGTGGAACAGGCCGCGCAACGCGCCCTTGAGGCCGACGCCGTGGTCGACGTGCGGGCTATGCGGGTCGCCCTCGACGTCCGCGAAGGCGTGGTGCTTGCGGTGGTCGGCGACCCAGGAGATCACCGGGCCCTCGATCGCCGCCGACCCGAGGATGGCCAGCGTGCCGCGCACCCAGCCCTTGGCCTTGAAGGCGCGATGCGTGAGGTGGCGGTGGAAGCCGATCGTCACGCCGAAGCCGCACAGCATGTAACAGATGAGGAACACGGCGATGTCGCTCCAGCCGAGCGCTTCGTTCCACACCTGCCAGCCGACGACGAACAGCGCGATGAACGGAATCACCGTCACCGAGCCGGTGATGATCCGGTCGCGCGTCTCGTGCTCGACCGGCTGGACGTCCTCCAACGTGGGGGCCACCATGGCGCGGGAACCCTATCCGTTCCGGCCGACTGCTACCTTTTCGCCCGTTCGACCGGGTCGCAGAGGCCCGGGAAAGTAGTGCACGACCGCAGTTGGTTGCTTTGCATCCTCGGCGTTCGCAGCACCGACGCCGTGGAGGTAACACATGGCGACTGGCACCGTGAAGTGGTTCAGCGACGACAAGGGCTTCGGGTTCATCACACCCGACGAGCCTGGCAAGGACCTCTTCGTCCATTTCTCCGGGATCGCCGGCGACGGGTTCCGCACCCTCGCTGAGGGTGCCCGGGTCCAGTACGACGCCGAGCAGGGCCCCAAGGGCCCGGCCGCCGTCAACGTCACGACGATCTAAGTCGTATGGGTAGCGGCCCGCTCGCCGGTGACGGTGGGGCGGGCCGCGTCCTCATCCCCCGGCGCTTCAACGGCCCACCGGCCAGCGCGAACGGGGGCTACACCTGCGGGCTGATCGCCCGCTACGTCGGCAGTCCCGCCGCGGTTTCCCTGCGCTCGCCGCCGCCGCTCGACACCGCGCTCGAGCTGCGCCGCGGCGCGGACGGCGAGGTCGTGCTCCGCCACCGCGACGTGGTCGTCGCCGAAGGCGCGCCTGCCGAGCCGCTCGATCTCGAGCCGCCCGTGCGCCCGACCGTCGCCCAAGCGCGCGAGGCGCTGCGCCGGCACCCGTGGCTCACGGGCCGTCACCCGTTCAGCGACTGCTACGTCTGCGGCGCGGGCCGCCACGACGGGCTGGGCATGCATTTCGGCGACCTGCGCGGCCACGACGGCGTTACCGCGGCGCTGCTCGTGGCCGACGAGACCGTCCCGCACGACGCCCGCGGGCTGGCGCCGGAGATCGCCTGGGGCGCGCTCGACTGCCCGAGCTACGTGCCCGCGCTGTGGGAGGCCGACATCCCGAGCCTGCTCGCATGGATGCACGCCGAGGTGCTCGAGCCCGTCCCGGTCGGCGAGCCGGTGGTGGCCATCGGCTGGCTGCTCGGCGCCGAGGGCCGCAAGACCCACACGGCGTCGGCGCTGCTGAGCGCGGACGGCCGGCTGCTGGGGCGGGCACGAAATCTTTGGGTGCAGCCGCGCGCTAGTTCAGCGTGAGCGCGGCGAGGCCGCTGGCGGGATCCGCGTGGATGGCCATCCACTCGGAGGCGCCGACGATGTCGAGCAGGCGCGCCACGTCGCCCGTCGGCGGGCAGACGATGGCGAAGCGGCCGCCGTGGGCGCGCACCTCGGACGCCGCGCCCAGCAGCGCCCGCAGCCCGGTGGAGTCGCAGAAGTCGACGTCGGTGAGGTCGACAAGCATGCGCGGCCGCCGGTGGATGCGCGTCGCATCGAGCCGTGCGCAGAGCTCCGGGGCGGTGGCGATGTCCAGCTCGCCTGCCACCGCTATCACGTGAACGCCCGCCTCGTTCCGCTCCTGGACGCTGAACGGATCAGCGGTCACGCGTCCAGCTTGTCGGGTTTCGGACGCTGCGTCAACTGGCCGTTGTGGCACTTGACGCGGCCCCGCTTGCAGTGCTTCTTCGGCTTCGGCTTGGGCAGCACGACGTGGATCTTGCGGGTGGCGACGCCGAGTGGGCCGCTTGGTCCCTGGGCCGCGATCCGCAGCCGGAAGCGGCCGCGGGCGGGCGGCGTCCAGTCGATCGCGTGCTCGCCGTGCGGCAGTTCGTAGCTGGAGCTGAGCTCGAGCCCGTGCTTGTCGAACACCTGCACGGTGACCGACGAGACTTTCGAGATCGAGAAGCGGACGGTGGCCGCGTGGCGGGCGCGGAGCTTGCGCAGCGGGGCGATGCCGATCCGGGTCGGCTCGCGCTCGTAGCGCGCGAAGCGGTCGTGCGCCGCGCAGTAGACGCGTCGCAGCGTCTGCTTGCACATGTTCTCGAAGAAGCCCTCGATCAGCTGGTGGTAACCGAGCGTCGCCTCGCGGCCGCCGTACGAGTAGAGCGACCAGGCGCCGGTGTCGGAGGCGGGGATCATCCCGCGGGCGGTTCGCTCGCCGATGCGGAACAGCCGGCCGGCGCGGCGGTCGGTGGGGAACAGGGCGGCGTACTGCCCGATCCCGCTCACCGCCTGCAGCTCGCCGTTGAAGACGCGCAGCGACGGCGAGAAGGAGTACATGAGGAAGTGATCGCCGCCGGCGACGCCGACCGGCGGCCCGGTCATGAACGCGCCGAGCGCGCGGTGGGCGGCCTGGCGCCAGCGCGGCTCGTCGAGCGCGCGTGACGCGCGGGCCAGCGCGGACACGGCGGTCGCTTGCGTCATCCCGCTGATCCACGGCGGCGTACCGCCGCCCCAGCTGAAGTAGTACTCCCAAGCGATGAAGTCGCCGCGCGGGGCGGCGAGGGAGAGCAGCCGGTCGACGGTCCGGCGCAGCTGCGCGACCGGGCAGGCGGCGCGCCGGCGCGCGTGCGAGCGCGAGCTCAGGCACTGGCCGGCGAGCCAGTTGACCTTGCCCCAGCTCGCCAGCGGCTGGAGCTGCATCCCGTGGCCGGGGTAGTACTGGAAGACCGCCGGGTCGCGGCCGAACGTCGTGCGCTGGGCGGTGGCCGGGAACGGCGCGTGCGTCCAGAAGTCGGCGTTGCGGTGCAGGAGCAGGAACGCCGCGCGCAGGCGGCCGGGGGAGAGCAGGTGCTCGGCGGCGAGCGTGTTGACGCTCTGCAGCACGCTAGCGAGCTCGGCGGCGCGCGACCCGGTCAGGCGCTCGAGCGCGCGGCGGGCGTCGTTGTAGTCGTGCGTGAGGCGGGCGTGCGTGGCGGGCGAGATGCGCTCGGTGAGCAGCGCGTACCGCAGGGCACCGGTGACGGTGGGTGACGTGTGCGCGCGGCGGATCGCGGCCTGCAGGCGCGCGAGCCTGCGCGCCTCGGCGGCGGCTGCGGCGCGCCAGCTGGCGGCCTTCAGCTCTCCCTGGTTCTCGGTCAGCCGGACCTCGGGCGCCGGCGGCGGCTTGGGCGGCAGCGGCGGTTCGGGCTCGGCACCACACCCGGCCAGGGCGGCGCCGAGCACGAGCAGTGCGAGCCAGCGCCGGTCCATGCCTCAGCATCGACCATCCGCTCGGCGCGCTTGACCGCGATGTCGGGAAGGCGACCCGGATGGGTGGGGAGAGACTGTTCCTTCCGTCAGGCCCGTGCCGCCGAAGGCTCCCGGATCGCGTTTGCCTTAGTCAGCGTCAGAACCAATCCGCCGGCGAGCACGGCGGCCATGACGACCAGCAGGAGGATGTCGTCGCCGCTCGGCTTGGTCGCCATGTCGAAGATCACGAGCATGAGCACGACGTAGTCGATCCGCGTCAGCGCGAGCAGCCTGCGGCTCTCGTACGCCGCCTCCTCGCTCATCCCGCCATCGCGCGCGATCAGCGCCTGGATCCGCTCACTGCGCGGCTTGATCACCGCCACGCCGGTGATGAAGGTGGCCGCGTAGCCGAGCAGGCCGAGCACCAGCCACAAGTTGCCAAGCGACCAGTCGCCTTTGGCGGCCAGCCCGAAGCCGGCCAGCAGGACGACGAGCGACGCGGGGATGAAGAGCCTCGCCGACAGCCACACCGCGTCGTCGATCACTCGCCGGAGGCTGTCGTCATCGCGCACCGACTCGGCGCGGGCGGCCTGGATCTGCAGGAGGAGGCCGGAGCCGAACCAGGTCGCGGCGGCCAGTATGTGGACGAAGAGCAGGAGTTCGTAGAGGCTCATGGCCGCTAAGTACGCCAAAGGCGCTGATCCGGGTCAACCCCCCTGATAGCCTGCGCGCGCACGATGGCCGTCCCCCGCCTGCGCGTCCCTCACGTTCCCGGCGGGTCGCTGCGGCAGGCCGCCGGGCTCGCCTCCGACGAGGTCGAGCTCTACCACCGGACGTACACGACGCTGCTGCGCTCCTCCGGCGAGACGCTGCTCCGCGTCCTCGAGCCGTCGCATCGCTCGATGAACTCGAGCCTGCATCCGCTGGCGGCTACGCCGGAGCCCGACCTCGGCGCGTTCCTGTACGCGATGCGGCGGCTGCCGGCCGGCATCTGGCGGACCGCCCTGATCGTGATGGGCCAGGAGGCGCAGGTCTTCGAGCGGTCGGGGATCGGCAGGATCGAGGCGTGGGACCCGGTCGAGGCGCCGGCCCGCCGCCGCCGCTGGTTCGACAGCCACGAGGGCACCATGGCGGTACTGCTGGCCTCGACGTCGGACCTCGACGACCTGATCCCGACGCTCGTCGCCTACCAGGTCGAGTGGAACAAGCTCCTGGCCGCGGTGCGCGCGGCCGACCGGCCGGAGGGTGACGAGCCCGATCCGGCGGCCTGCGCGGAGGCGTTCGGCGGCGCGGCCGAGGACTGGATCCGGATCCGCGAGGCGTGGGGCGACCTCAACTCGTTCCTCGACGAGATCCGCGACCGCCGGCTGAACCTGCGCATTCGCATGCTCGGCGGCTCGCAGGCGGGTTATTCGCGGATGACGCGACGCTGGTGGCGCCCGGTGCGCTCAGCGATGGAGGAGCAGGGCCTCGGGGACCGGCCGATCTACTTCATCTCCTCCAACCCGCACTCGATGGTCAACCTCGTTACGGCCACCGGTCGCGCGGGCGAGGCGGAGATCGTGGCGTTCATCGAGGAGCACGGGCCGGAGTACCTGCGTGGGGAGCTCGAACGCTTCCGCGAGGGGCGAGCCGAAGGGTCGTGGGAGAACTTCCTGTACTTCGGCATGCGGCTGCTGTGGGACTCGCTGCCCGAGGACGGCCCGGAGTGGAGCGCGCGTCGGGGTGCCGAGCACGCGGTCGGCGTCACGCACCTCTCCAGCCGCGCGGCCCTGCGCGTCTCGTCGCAGGTGATCGCGCTCGACAAGCTCGACCCGGCGGGGCTCGACCCGCGGCTCGGGCCGGTCGACGCCGACAAGCTCGCGCGCACCGACGCGGTGGTGGTCAACATCGAGTATCCGCTCGGCCTCGCCGCCTACAACATCCTGCGCGAGGTCACCTCATCGACCGACGTCGTGCGCGGCGTCTACGTGCTCGGCAAGGCGGCGACGCTCAATGCCGACGTCGGCGACGTGCTGATCTCCGGCGTCATCCACGACGAGCACTCGGGCTCGACGTACTGGCTCGACAACGCCTTCTCGTTCGCCGACATCGCGCCGTTCCTGCGCTTCGGCTCAGGGCTCGACAACCAGCGGGCGGTGACGGTCAAGAGCACGTTCCTGCAGAACCGCGAGTACCTCGACTTCTATTACCGCGAGGCGTACACGGTGGTGGAGATGGAGGCCGGGCCGTTCTGCAACGCGGTCTATGAGATCGCTGACGCCGATCGCTACCCGGTGGGCGAGGCGGTCAACTTCTCCAAGCTGCCGATCGACTTCGGGATCATCCACTACGCCTCTGACACGCCGTACACGCAGGCGCGCACGCTCGGCGCGCGCGGCCTCTCCTACTACGGCATGGACTCGACGTACGCCAGCTCGCTGGCGATCCTGCGCCGGATCTTCACGCTCGAGGGCCTGATCTAGACCCCGAGCAGCTTGCGTAGCAGCGGGCGCAGCTCGTCGCCGCCGGCGATCTCTATGTCCGTGGCCCGCACGCGCGCGATGTCGAGGACGCGCTTGCCCTCGGGGGTCATCGTGATCGTGTAGGACCGGCGGTCGGCGGCGTTCCGGGCGCGCTCGACGAGCTGGAGCCGCTCAAGGTCGTCGACCACCTGGGTGACCATCGTCGCGCTGACGCGCATGGCGTTGGTGAGTGCCTGCTGGGACACCGGGCCGAGCTCGTCGAGCGTCACGAGCAGGCCGTAGTGGCGGATCTCGATCGGCAGGTCGCGAAACGCTTCGTTGGCGCGGTCGCGGGCCAGCCAGTGTGCCTGGGTGATCAAGAACCCGGTCATCTCCGCCAGCTGCGCCGGGATCATCCGGCCGGGATCGGTGGTGATGAACCCGCGCAGCAGCGCGTTGAGGCGCGCGCGCTCCTCGCCGCCGAGGCGCTCGGCCATCCCCTCGTTGGCGCGGAGCACGAACGGCGCCATCTCTTCGCGCGCGCGGCGGCCGGCTTCGGTGACGTGCAGCTGGTACGAGCGGCGATCCGCCGCGTCGCGGCGGCGCTCGACCCAGCCCCGGCGCTCGAGGTCGTCGACGATGCCGACCACCAGCGAGCGGTTGACGCGCATCTTCTCGGCGAGCTGTTGCTGGGAGAACGGGCCGGCCTCGAGCAGCGCGGTCAGCAGGCCGAACAGGCGCGGGTGCGCGCCTCCGGGTATCGCCTTGGCGGCAGCCGCGTGGACGTGGTCGTGCGCCAGCCGCAGCAGGTAGCCAGTGTGCTCGGTCAGCGCAATCGCCATGGCGGCGCCCAGGGTATTCGTCGTCTGATCGTGAACATTTAGATCATCAACTACTTGACGATCAACCAATGCAAGAGTAGCTTGTTGTCAACTCCTCCCCACTCCCCAGGAGGCTCCCTCTCTCATGGACCGCAAGTGGTGGACGCTGGTCGCCGTGTGCACCGGTGTCTTCATGCTCCTGCTCGACGTCACGATCGTGAACGTCGCGCTCCCAGACATTCAGAAGTCGCTCGGCGCCAGCCTGTCGGACCTGCAGTGGGTCGTCGATGCCTACGCGCTGTCGCTGGCCGCGCTTCTGCTCACCGCCGGGTCGATCGCCGACCGGGTCGGCCGCCGCGCGGTGTTCGCCGTCGGCATCGTCGTCTTCACCGCCGGCTCGCTGCTCTGCGGCGTCGCCGGTGATCCCACCTTCCTCGCGCTCGCGCGCGCCTTCCAGGGCGTCGGCGGAGCGATCATGTTCGCCACCTCGCTGGCGCTGCTCACGACCGCCTTCCACGGGCGTGAGCGCGGCACCGCGTTCGGCGTCTTCGGGGCGGTCACCGGCGTGGCCGTCGCGGTCGGCCCGGTGCTCGGCGGCGCGATCACCAGCGGCCTGTCGTGGCGCTGGATCTTCTTCGTGAACATCCCCGTCGGCGCCTTCGCGCTGGCCGCGACGCTGTGGCGCGTGCTGGAGTCGCACGACCCGCGGGCGCGGCGTGTCGACTACATCGGCTTCGTGACGTTCAGCCTCGGCCTCGCCGCGCTCGTGTACGGGCTGATCCGCAGCAACGAGGCCGGCTGGGGCTCGACCACGGTGGTCGGCTCGCTGGTCGCCGCCGCGGTGCTGCTCGGCGGTTTCGTGGCGGCCGAGTACGTGCAGCGCGAGCCGATGTTCGACCTCTCGCTGTTCCGCGTGCCGACGTTCGTCGGCGGGCTGCTGTCGGCGTTCGGGATCTCGGCGTCGCTGTTCGCGCTGCTCACCTACATCGTGCTCTACGTGCAGAACCTGCTCGGCTACTCGGCGATCGAGGCCGGCATCCGCTTTCTCCCGCTGACCGGCGCGATCTTCCTCACGGCCGGTATCGCCGGGCGGCTGTCGGCGCGCGTGCCGACGCGGTTGCTGATCGGGCCCGGCTTCGTCCTGATCGGCATCGGGCTGCTGCTGATGCACGGCCTCGACCCGAGCTCGGACTGGACCGCGCTACTGGCCGGGATGATCGTGGCGGGCGTCGGCGCGGGCCTGGTGAACGTGCCGCTGGCGTCGACCGCCGTGGCGGTGGTCGCGCCGGAGCGGGCGGGCATGGCGTCGGGCGTCAATGCGACGTTCCGCCAGGTCGGGATCGCGACGGGCATCGCCGCGCTCGGTGCGATCTTCTCGCACCAGATCGGCGGCGCCGCGACGCCGCAGGCGTTCGTCGACGGGCTCAACTCGATCCTGCTGGTCGGCGCCGCGGTGGCGTTCGTGTCCGCGGTCGGCGCGTTCGCGCTGATCCGGCCGCAGGACTACGTGGAGGCGGCAGAGGTGAGCTCGAGCACGACGATCTCGGGCGGCGCGAGCAGCCGCACCGGCAACCCGCTCGTGCCCAGCCCCGACGTGACGTAGAGGTGCCGGCCGCCCTCGACGACGTGCCCGCGCGCGTAGCGCTCGCCGTAGCGTGACGGGATCACGGGACGGCGCAGGACCGGGATCGCGATCTGCCCTCCGTGTGTGTGGCCGGAGAGCGTGATCGCGACCCGGTCGGGCACGAGCGGGAACACGTCGGGGTCGTGCGCGAGCAGGATCACCGGCGCGTCGCTCGGGACCGTCGCGAGCGTGCCCGGAAGGTCGGGCCGGCGGGAGCGGAGATCCGCGAGGCCGGCGATGTAGACGCCGTTCGTCGGCCTCGCCTCGTTCTCGAGCACCGCGATGCCGGCGTTGTGGAGCGCCGTCCACATGTGGTCGCCGGCCTGCTTCCAGTCGTGGTTGCCGAGCACGGCGAAGGTGGGCGGTTCGAGCCTGGCGAGCTCGCGGGCGATCAGCTCTGGCGCGATGCGGCCGCCCCACAGCGGGTGGGCGTCGATGTAGTCGCCGCCGAGCAGCGCGACGTCGGGCTGCTCCGCATTGAGACGGTCGACGGCGCGGGCGATCGCCTTGGGGTTGGCGTGCGGCGCACCGGCGTGGAGGTCCGAGAGCAGGCCGACGCGGAAGCCGTCGTGGCTCGGCGGCCAGTTCGGCAGCGCGAGACTCTTCCGGACGGTGACCAGGCGCCGAGGCTCGATGACGGCGGCGTAGATCGCGAGGGCGCTCGCCGCGGCGGCCGCGGCTAGCCTCACGCCACCTCGTCGCGGCGCGGCATGCCCTCGCGGGCACCGGCGGCGCGCGTGGAGAGCGTCGCCGCCGCGATCGCGAAGCGCGCCGCGTCGTGCAGCTCACGGCCGGCCGCCAGCTCGGCGGCGAGCGCGCCGTTGACGGCGTCGCCCGCTCCCGTGGTGTCCACGACCTGCGCGTGCGGCGCCGCCACCATGTCCATCCCGCCGGCGTCGACCAGCAGCCCGCCGCGCCCGCCAAGCGTCACCAGCACGGGCGCGTTCGTCCGCTCGTGCAGCGTTCTCGCGGCTGCCACAGGATCGTTCGCGTTCGCCAGCCGGCACGCCTCGTCGGCGTTCGGGGTGAGGATCACGCCCTCGAGGTCGTCGATCATCTCGCGCGCCGGGGCGGGGTTGAGGACCGCGGTCCAGCCGGCCGCGCGTGCGGTCGCGACGCCGGCCTGCACCGCGTCCGGCGGCACCTCGTGGCCGAGCAGCACAACGCCGGTGCCGCTGAGCTGGAGGGCGGTGGTCACATGCTCGGCGGTGAGGGCGCCGTTGGCCCCGGATGCGACCGCGATCTGGTTCTCGCCGCGCTCGTCGACGACGATCACCGCGACGCCGGTCGGCACGTCATCGAGCCGGGCGACGCCGGAGACGTCGACACCCTCGTCCTGCAGGCTCCGTAGCGCCTCGTCGCCGAGCTCGTCGGTTCCGAGGGCGCCGACGAACCTGACGTCGCAGCCGAGCCGCACCGCCGCCACCGCCTGGTTGGCGCCCTTGCCGCCGCCGTAGCGCGCGAACGTGCCTCCGTTCACCGTTTCGCCCGGCCCCGGCAGCGTCTTCACGGCGACCACGAGGTCGACGTTGACCGACCCCACCACCACGACAGATCCGTCTGACATGCCGCGAGACTACTTGCGCAGCGTCAGCCCGCGCCGCGCTCGCGGCCCCACTTCTCCGCGGCCCGCATGAGCGCGGTCCCGACGCCGCGGTGCCGCCGGTCCTCGGTCCATGCCTGGGCGAGGGCGCGGGTGTCGCGGGTCTCCGCGGGCCTCGTGGTGATTTCGGCGAACGGCGGCAATGACGGTGGCGCGGGATCGGCCGCGGAACTTTGTGCATCTAGGTGCCCTGGAGGGCATCGACGCGCAACCTTGGCAAGTTATGCGCCCTACGCGTCCGGAACTTGCCGACCTTCGCCCCGCGGCCGATCCCTAGCTGCCCTACCCAGCCGCAGTTGGCCGGCGCGACCTACGTGACGACGACGAGCACGCCGGTGACGGACGCAAGGACCGTGGCCAGGGTGAGCTCGCGAGGGCTGTGGGCGCGCAGGCCCGCGGCAGCGATGATCAGCGCGGCTGACACGCCGAGCCAGGCGCGGCTGTGCGTCACGAGCAGCGCCGAGATCAGCAGGAACGCGAGCACGGAGCGCTGGCGGGCGAGGCTCGTCCGCTCGACCCACTGAGTCTCAGGCGCGGATGGCACCGACCACCACCAGCACAGCGATCAGGACCGCGAGCAGTGCGATCGCGGGCGGGACGAAGCGGGGTGGGCCGATCGTCGGGAGCGGCTGCTTGAGCCGCATCGCGCGCTCGTTGGCCTCCCAACGGCGATAGCTGGTCAGCGCGAGGATGCCGCCGAGCAGGATCGGCGGCAGGGAGACGACGAGGCGCACGGCCTCCGAGTCGAACTGGAGCAGCTGGCCGGCCGCCAGGCCACCGCCGATCAGCGCCAGCGCCGTGCGGTTCCAGGCCAGGAACGTGCGCTCGTTGGCGAAGGTGAAGCGCGGGTCGGGATCCTCCCCGACGTCCCGCAGCGAGGGTGGCGCCATGACGCTGATTATGGTTGCCCGCCGATGATTCGCGTCCCGCTCGCCGCCGCCCGTCGTCTCGCCGTCCAGGCTCAGCGCCTCGACGGCCCGGCCCCGCGCGGCCGGGCGGGTCGCGACGAGATCCTCGACCTCGTACGAGCGCTGCGCTGCCTGCAGCTCGATCCCACGAGTGCCGTGGCCCGCAACCACCTGCTCGTGGTGTTCAGCCGCCTCGGCCCGTTCGACCCGGCGATCCTCGAGGGTCTCGTGTACGCGGACCGCGTGATGTTCGAGTACTGGGCGCACGAGGCGTCGATCGTGCTGGCCGAGGACCTGCCGCTGCATCGGTGGGAGATGCGGACGTGGCCGCGCGGCGACAGCGCGTGGCGAAAGCGAGCACTGGAGTGGTGGAAGCTCAACGCCGACTTCCGGGCGCACCTGCTCGAACGGCTCCGTGACGACGGGCCGCTGCGGCTCACGGCGCTCGAAGATCGCTCCGTCGCGCCGTGGCTCTCCCAGGGCTGGACCGACCAGCGCAACGTGTCGCGCATGCTCGACCTGATGTGGGTGCGCGGCTACGTCGGGATCGCCGGCCGCGACGGCGGCCAGCGGCTGTGGGATCTGATGGAGCGCTGCCTGCCGCCCGACGCGCCGCAGGAGGAGCTCGACGACGAGCAGGTCACCCGCCGCTCCACGCTGCTCGCCCTCAAGGCGCTTGGCGTCGCCAGACCGCCGCACATCCGCAACCACTTCACGCGCTACCGCTACCCGACGCTGCGGGCCACGCTCCAGCAGCTGCACGCGGAAGGGGTGATCGAGCGTGTGGAGGTCGAGGGCCTGAAGGGGGAGTGGTGGGTCCGCGCCGACGACATCGGCCAGCTGCAGTCACTCAACGGCGACTGGCGCGGCCGCACCGCGCTGCTCTCCCCGTTCGACAACGTGCTGTGCGACCGGGGCCGCACCGAGGAGCTGTTCGGCTTCAGCCACCGGCTGGAGATCTACACGCCGAAGGTCAAGCGCCGCTGGGGCTACTTCGTGCTGCCGATCCTCCACAACGACCGGCTGATCGGGCGGGCCGATCTCCGCATCGACCGCAAGACGGGCCGCCTCGTCGCCCCCGCGATCCACCGCGAAGACAACGCTCCGAAGGGCAAGGGCATCGCCAAGGCCATCCGGCGCGAACTCGAGCGCCTCGCCGCCTGGCAGGGCGCGACCGACCTCGAGCTCCAGGCGGTCCCTGCCGCTTGGCCGCTTCGCGGCTAATGCCTATCGGCGTGACGCGCGAACAAGGCGGCCACCAGAACGACCGGCGCCGCGCACGCAAGGATCAGCAGTAGGACCAGCACGACCGGTCCGATCGCAAAGGCCACGAGCAGTAGCAGGAGCAGCGCCAGTACGGCGCCGGAAATCACCAACGCAGCGGTCACCGTGTCCACCTCCGTCGCATTCGACGTCTCGACCGTAGGTCGGCACCGGGCGCCTGTCATCCGTGCAGTCGCGCAGCTCGCCCGAGGGTGACTACGGACGCGCCGGCTGGTTCTGGCAGCGGCCCGAAGTGCCGGCCGCTCCGGCCCCCTGGCCCCACGTCGCGGACTAGCCATAGGTCGAGTATCGATATGTCGATGATCGATGTATCGTCGCCGGCATGGAGTTCCGGATGCCGAGCTACATCACGCTCGCGACCCTGCTCGACGGCCCGCTGCACGGGTACGCGATCGTGCGCCGCGCCGCCGAGCTCTCCGGCGGCGAGGTCCGGCCGTCGACCGGCACGCTGTACGCGCTCCTGGATCGTGCGATCGCCGAGCACTTGGTCGTCGCCGGCGAGCCGTACGTCGAGAACGGGCGCGAGCGGCGCGACTACGCGCTCACGCCGGAGGGCCGGCACGAGCTGGAGGCCGAGACGCGCCGGCTCGAGCGCGCGGCGCGGACGGTGTCGCGCCGGCTGCGCGCCACGGCGGTGAGGGCATGAACCGCGAGCGCGCGGCCCGCGCGGCCCTGCTCGCCTATCCGCCGGACGTGCGCGAGCGCGTCGGCCACGAGATGACGGCAACGCTGCTCGACGCGAGCGCGGGCTCGCGCACGCGCTTTGCCCGCGAGCTCGCCGCCCTCACCCGCGCGGGATTCAACGCGCGCGGTCAGCGCACGGCGGCGATCGGGACGCGCCGGGTCCTGGCCGATGGCGTGTGCCTGGCCGCCGTGTGGCTGATGACGCTCGACCTGAGCACGCTGCTCTCGCAGAGGGCGCGTGGCTTCGAGGACCCGCTCCTGGCACCGTGGTCGCTTGTCCTGCTCGGCGTCGCTCTCGCACTCGCCCTCGTCGGCTACGACCGGCTGGCGGGAGCCGCGGCACTGGTGTGGACGGCCGCGCGCTTCCCGGCGCTGCTCGACCACCATCCCGGGATGGGCGTCGTTGTCCTCGCCGTCACGCTCCCGTCCGTCGCGTGCTTCGCGGTGCTTGTGATCGCGCCACGCCGCCGCCCGCCCGACCCACGCCGCCTCGCCTGGCTGCTGGTCCCCGCGACGCTCGTCGCGACGTTCGGGCCGCCGCAATACGACCAGTCACCGCTGCTGCTCGCGCTTGTGACCATCGTGACGCTGCTCGTCGTCGTATACGCACTCGCGACGCTCGCCGCGGATCCGCGCATCGCGATCGCCGGCGCCATTCCGCTTCTCATCGTCACCGGGGGCTCAGCGGTGGTGCTGGCGCTCGCCGCGCTCCTCGTCCTCGCCACCGCGGTGGCACGCCTTCGCCAACTGGGACGGCGGGCGCCGGTCTAGGTCACGGCTCGCCGAGTAGGGCGGGCCGCGAACGCGTACTTTCCGCGCGAGGACTGCGGGCGACTCCGATCGCCAACGGGCCGTCGTCCGGCCATGCTGCTGAGCGAAGGTGGCTCCGGATGCGACGCGCAGCACAAGCGACAACCATCGGTTTCGCGGCCCTCGCGACGTTCGAGGTCGCGCTCGCGGCCGGCGCTCCTCTCGGCGATGCCGCCTGGGGTGGCGCGCACTCGCATCTGACAACGGGGCAGCGTCTGGCGAGCGCCACCGCGGCGGCCTTCTGGATCGCGGCGATCTTCGTCGTACGCGGGCGCGCCGCGGGTCGGACCGAGCGTGGCTACCGCTGGGGCACGTGGGCGATCGCCATCCTCCTCGGGCTTTCGGCGTTGGCGAACCTCGGGTCCGAGAGCTCGTGGGAGAACTACCTGCTCGCCCCCGTCGCGCTCATCCTGGCGGGGCTGTGCATCGCCGTGGCGCGCACGCAGGGCCGACCCTGGCGGCGGGTTAGCAGCGGCCCAACGAGTGGTCGACGAGCATCGCGCGGGTGAGGTCGACCCAGGCGGCGCCGTAGTAGGTCGGGTGCTCGGCGTCGAGCTTGGCGGCGCGGTCGAGCAGTTCGTGCGCGGCGTCCCCGTGACCGGCGGCCTGGGCGGCCGCGGCGGCGCCGGCCAGCGCGGCCGGGTGCTCGGCGGACGTCAAGGGCGTGCCGTCGAGCGCTCGCCGCGAGGCGCCCGGGTCGTGCTGCAGCCGCGGCCACATCTTCGCCGCGAGCTCGCGGTCGGCGGGATCGCACGACTCGGCGAGGCGGATCGGCGTGCGGACCGCGTCGTACGAGTAGGCCGTGTCGCCGCCCGAGGGCGGCCCGGAGGGCACGACGCCGTAGGGCTGCACGCGCGCCCAGTCGGGCGGCAGGCCATCCGCGACGAGCCGGTCGGTCAGCACCCGCGACGACTCCTCGATCTTCGGGAACCCCAGCTCCTGGTACGCCCGCGGCGACCAGTACGAGGGGTTCACGACCGCGTGGCCGCGCGCCCAGCGGCCGGCGACCAGCACCGTGCGGTCGGCCGCCCACGTCGTCTCGTCGCTCACGATCGCCCGGACGAGCTTCCGGCTCTCGGACCGGTAGCGGCCCGAGCCGAAGCGGTCGGCGGCGAGCGCGAGGGCGCGGGCGGCGTCGAGGTCGGCGTCGGTCGCCGGCTCGTCGGAGACCACGTGGCCGCCGGCCCAGCGCCACGAGAGCAGCCCGTCCGGACGCTGCAGGTGCGCCTGCGTCCAGCCCCAGACACGGTCGAAGCGCGTGCGATCGTCGGCGGCGACCGACAGCAGCATCGCGTACGCCTGACCCTCGGAGACGGTGTCGCCCCCCTGGTCGTGGCGGACGACGCGGCCGTCGGGCTCCACGTAGCGATCGAGGAAGCCTCCGGGCGCGGAGGACTTGCCGCACCCAGAAAGGACGGCGAGCGCGATGACTGTGAGAGCGAGGCGCCTCACGTCGGCGCGGGGATCACTCGCGGAGCGCTCGGGGCGGGCAGCGGCCGGCGGCGCAGCGCCGGCATCACGCCCGCCAACAGCACCGCGACGTGCAGCCCGGCGAACGCGACGTTGTTCAACGTCGCGGGGTCGCGGTCGCGCTGCAGGCCGTACGCGGCGACCGCGCACAGCACCGCCATCGCGACCAGCGCCGGCGCCACCGCGCGCGGCTGGCGCCCCTCGGCGCCCTCCTTCGGCGTCACCACGAACCCGCCGCGGCGGCCGAGCAGCGTCAGCACGGTCGACTGCACGTGGATCCAGAAGCTCGCCGCCTGCAGCGCGAACGCCTTGAACGTGTAGGTGCCGCCGCCGAGCACGGTCACCGCGAGCAGCGACAGCCCGAAGTACGGCGCGAAGTGCCCGAGGAACTGATCCGCCGACGTGGCGGCCAGCGGCTGCGCGCCGGTCAGCAGCCGGATGACCGGGAAGCTCATGTAGACGAGCACGGTCCAGCCCGACAGGAAGAACGACGCCGACAGCAGGTACTGCACCTTCTGGCGCAGCGGCAGGCGCGAGCGCAGGACCGCGGGGAGCGCCCCGAGGCAGCCGCGCGACCAGCGCTGCTGCTGCGAGACGTACGAGGTCATGTCCTCCGGCCCGAGCCCGTGCGCGAGCACCTCCGGCACGTAGCGCGAGCGCCAGCCGCGCTCATGCAGCCGGATCGATAGCTCGAAGTCCTCGGTCACCGACTCGAGCGGGAAGCCGCCAACGTCCTCCAGCGCGGTCCGCCGGAAGACGACGTTGGTGCCGCAGCAGAACATCGCGTCATGGCCGTCCTTGCCGCGCGCGATCGGGCCGAAGAACAGCGCCTGCTGGCCCCACGCGGCGGCGGGAATCTCGCCGCGGTCCCAGTTGGCGTAGTACTGCGGCGCCTGCGCGAACGCGACGCGCGCGTCGCCGAAGCAGCCGAGCGTCGCCTCCAGGAACTCCGGCGTGGGCACGTGATCGCAGTCGAGCACGACCACGAAGGGCGCATCGGTCACCGCGAGCGCGTGGTTGATGTTCCCGGCCTTCGCGCCCGTGTGGTCGGCGCGGCGCAGGTAGCCGAGCCCGAGCCGCGAGGCCATTGCCGCGACCTCGTCGCTGTCGCCGTCGTCGAGGACCCAGACGCGCACGTCGGCACCGGTCATCTCGCTCGCGGCGCGCACGGTCGGCTCGACGACGGACACCGGCTCGTCATAGACCGGCACGAACACGTCGACGCGCGGCGGCGGACCGTCCCATACGGGGCGCCGCCACGGCCGCTCGCGCGCGCAGGTCCACCAGAACCCCAGCGCCTGCGCGGCGTTGAACAGCTCGGCGCCGAGCAGCAGCGCGTACAGCACGGGATGACCGATGCGCTGCGGCTGCAGCAGCCAGGCGAAGTAGAACAGGGCCAGCGGCACCGTGGCGATCAGCAGGAAGCGGATCCAGCGGCGGCGCGTGCCCCCGGAGCCGGCGGCGGACCAGTCCGGCCGCCGCAGGCGGGTGTCGGTGATGGTCGTCATCGGCTGAACTCCCAGGTCGTGATCTGCGGGACCGACTCGCGGTGCACCAGGTGGTGCCGGCGCGAGAGGCGCTTCACGGCATCGCGGGCCGCCGCGCGGAACTGCGGCTTGTCCTGGAAGCTGGCGAGGACGAAGACCTTGCGGCCGCGGCGCGGCTCGGGCAGGTCCTGGCCCATCGGCTGCAGCTTCAGGCCCTCGTGCTCGTAGTACCCGACCACGTGGTCGAGGTAGGACGGCGTGAAGACGATCACGTCGCCCGGCTGCGCGCGGGCCTCGATGTCGTGCACCGCGGTCTTGAAGTCGTAGACGCGCGGGTTGGAGCCGTTGAGCTGCTGGTCGGCGAGCCCGAGGCCGAGCACGACCGCGGCGAGCGCCGTCGCAGTCGCGATCACCACCGGCCGCCGCGGCCAGCTCGTCAGCGCACGCGCGATCAGCATCAGCGCCAGCGGGACGACGCCGATGAAGTAGCGCACCTCGAACACGAACGGCTTGAGCTGGCCGAGGACGAACAGCCCGATCGCCGGCAGCAGGGCGCAGCCGACGACCAGCAGCGTCGTCCACGAGCGGCCGCGGCCGAGCAGCGCCAGCGCGAGCAGCACGCCGAGCGGCCACAGCGCGGCGATGGCGGTCATCGTCCCGTCGGAGTGGTAGCCGAGCACCGCCCACGCGAAGTTCGTCAGGGCGGCGTACGCGCCCGGCCGCGCCTGCGGGTCGATCGTGCCGCCGCCGGTCTGCGTCGGTTGCTGGAAGCCCTTGCCGGCCGCCTCGTTGGCTGTGAACTGGTAGTGCGCGAACGGCGCGAGCGGCGCCAGCAGCAGTGCGAGCAGCAGCGTCCATGCGAGCAGGCGGCGCAGTGGCAGCGCGCCTCGGACCACCGCCACGGCGAAACCGAGCATCTGGGTCGCCACGAACAGCGCCCCGAAGTACTGCGTGTAGACGAGCGCGGCCGCCGAGAGAACGAAGCCGAGCCAGGAGGCGGTGCCGGCGCCGCGGATCACGCGCACCTGCATCCACAGCGACAGCAGCGCGAAGACCATGAACAGCGCGTACATGCGCGCCTCGTCCGCGTACCAGACCGCGAACGGGGCGACGGCGGCGAGCGTCGCCGCGGCCATGCCCGCGCGCTTGTCATACAGGTCGGTCGCCGCGCCGTAGAGCACGGGGATCATCGCGGTGGCGGCGATCAGCGAGGGCACGCGCACGGCCAGCTCACCGTCGCCGAGCAGCCGGACCGTGCCCCAGAGCAGGATGTGATGCAGGGGCGGGTGGACGTCGGTCATCCGCAGGTTCGTGAGCATGTCGCCCAGCGGCATCTGCGCCTGGTGGATCGAGATCGCCTCGTCGAGCCAGATGCCGCGCGTGGCGATCAGGCGCAGCGCCAGGCCGCCGAGCGCGATCGCGCCGACAACGAGGACGTCACGGCGGACCGCGATCCGCGGCATCGTCAGCGCGGCGGCGCCGGCGGTGAGCGTAGTGGTGGCGATCAGCGTGGCGGTCGCGACACCGGCCGCGTCGTCGCCGAGCGCGACGATCAGGCCCGCGTGCAGCAGCGCGACCGGTGCCAGCAGCGCCACCGCGCGGCGCGCCGTGCGGCCGGCGCAGGCGTGCGCGACGAGCACGCGCGCCACGCCGAGCAGGGCCATCGCGAGCACGTACGGGACTGCCAGCGCGCCGACCTCCTCGTAACGGCTGCCGAAGACGGCGCTCACGAGCACGCCCGGCGAGATCGCCACCACAGCGACGGCGCCGACCCCGAGCAGGGCGGCGACGAGCAGGGCCGCGCGCAGCGCGTCGCGCCCGGCGCGCGGGAGCAGCATCAGCGGAACCGTCGTCGTCGCGAACGCGGCCACGCCCCCGAGGGTCGAGAGCACGGCGAAGCGGCCCGCCTCGTCGGCGTCGAGCAGCGCGTTGGCGAACAGCACGTCCTGGTTCTGGATCACGGCGAGCAGCAGGAATGCGGCGACCGCGACGCCCGGGCGCGCCGAGCCGGTCGGCGCGGGCGCAACCTCGGGCACCTGACGCGCCGGCAGGTGCGCGACGGCAAGCGCCGCCCAGCCGGCCACGACGACGGCGATCGCGCCGCCGACCGCGCCGAGGGCGGCGGCCAGCGCGACGCCGATCGACAGCCGCACCGCCGGCTCGGCGAGCAGGCTGCCGACCACGCGCGTGCGCCGCCCCAGCCCGTACAGCCGGCCGCGGTCGAGCGCGAGCAGGCCAGCGGTGGGCGCCGCAGCGGCCGCGGCCACCAGCAGCACCGGTGAAAGGTCGAGCAGGCTGCCGAGCGGGATCGACAGCGCGGCGAGCACGCCGCCGACCGCGGCGCCGCCGATCAAAGCGCGGCGGCGCGCACGGGCGGCGAGGTCGGGCGCCAGCGCGCTGCCGGCGCTGAGGCTGCCGGCGGGCACGTGGATCAGCAGGTAGAGCGCGAGGAACGCCGCCAGCTCGGCGAACGCGCCGGGCGCGAGCAGCCGTGCCGCGACGAGCGCGAACACGAGGTTGCCGACGCCGGCACCGAGCTGGCCGCCGGCGACGGCGAGCTGCTCGCCCGCCAGGCGGCCGACCTCGACCGCCGACTCGCGCCGCGTGCGCGCGGGATGCCCCGGGCGGCGCGGCGGCGGCAGGTGGCGTCGTGGGCGACGCGGTGTGGTCGTGCGGTGGTCGGTCGGGGTGATGCTCATCCGAGCCACTCCTCCGGTCGCAGGGCCAGGCCTTCTACGTCGACAGCTTCGTCCGAGCGGCCGCGCGCGAGCAGCACGCGCAGCAGGCGGAACCCGTCCTCGGCCGCGGTGCGCTCGCGGCGCACGGCCTCGGCGGGAGCCGGTGGCGCGTCGAGCGCGCCGAACACGGCGCCGGCGAATGACTGCGGCGGGGCGTCGGGCGCCACCACGGGCAGCGACAGCCGGCGCGCGAGGCCGCTCAGCTTCGGCTCGTGCGCGACCGCCAGGGCGGGCACGCCGGCCGAGGCGGCGGCGACGAGCGCGTGGAAGCGCTGGGCGATCACGAGCCGGGCGCCGATCATGCCGTCGCGCGCGGAGCGCAGGTCGGCCGGCGACGCCCCGATCTCGGCGCGGCCGCCGAGCCGGATGGCGACCTCGGTCGCCAGCTCGAGATCCCCGTCGGGCTGCCACGGGTCGAGCCGGATGGCGATGCCGGCGTCGGCGATCGGCTGCAGGCCGGCGGCGAGCCGCTCGCTCAGGTCGCGGCCGCCCGCGAGGTGGCTGAGCGCCACGATCACCGGGCCGCGGTCGCTGCCCGCGTCGAGCTCGACGGCGTCGTGCCCGCCCGCGGCGGAGCGCATGACGACGCAGGTCTCGCCGTCGCCCTCCGGGTCGGGCAGCAGGATCCAGGCCGGGTCGGCGCCGACGCGGATCGGCGTCGGGGCGCCGACGGCCGCCAGGTGCCCAGCCGACTCGTCGTCGCGCAGGATCAGCAGGTCGGCGGCGCGCACGATCGTGCGCGTCAGCGAACGGGCGCCCGCGCCCTGGATCGGGGCGGCGCCGACGCCGACGAGCGCGAGCGGCTTGCGCAGCGCCCGCGTCACCGCCGCGAGCGCGGCGGTGCGGCGCAGCAGTGAGAGCGGCGCGCGCCCGCACGACGGATGGAGCGCCTTGAAGATCGTGCCGCCGGCGATGACGACGGCGTCGGCGCGCCGGATCTCGCGGGCGATCGGGCCCATCTCGTCACGGCCGACGCTCGCGATCCCGTGCTCGCCGGCGGTCGCCGCCGGATTGCTGGAGGCGGCGACGGCGCCGTGGCGGCCGAGCCCGCGCGCGAACGCGGCGAGCAGCGCTTCGTCGCCGGGGTTGCCCTGGCCGAACGCGCCGGCCAGGAACACCCGCCCGGCGCGCGCAGGCGCGCGTGGCGTCGTGGTCTTGGCTGCGACAGCGGTCATCCAGGGCTCCCGTACAGGTCGAGATGGCGGCGGGCGATCTCGGGCCAGGTCCGGCCGGCCGCGAGGGTGGAGGCGGCGGTGTGCAACCGGCCGCGCTCGCCCGCGTCGCGCGCGAGCGTGTCGAGGCGTGCGGCGATCGCCGCGGGGTCGATGTCGACCGCCAGCTCGCCGGGCGCGCCGACGGTGCGCGCGAGCGCCTCGGAGAGCAGCACCGGCGTGCCGTGCGCGAGCGCGAGCGCCAACGGGCCGCTCGAGGCGAACGGCTGCGGATACGGCAGCAGCGCGACGTCGGCGGCGGCGAACCAGCGCGCGACGTCCTCGTCCGGCACGAAGCCGGTGAAGCGCACGTTGTCCGGCGCCGTGCGCTGGAGCGCCTCGGCGTAGCCGCGCACACGCGGGTGCGCGCCGCCGGCGATCACGAGCTCGACGCCGTCACCGGCCAGGCGCGCGGCGCCGAGGGCGGCCTCGAGCCCCTTGTAGGGCGCGAGGAAGCCGAAGCACAGCACGCACAGGCGGCCGGGCGTGACGCCCAGAGCCGCGCGCGCGACGGCGCGGTCGTCGGTCGGCCCCGGCACCTCGATGCCGTGCGGGACGACCTCCGCTCCCGGCACCACCGACGCGAACGACGGCTCGTGCACGACGACGGCGTCGGCCAGCGCGGCGATCGTGCGCTGCACGGCCTTCACGCCGGCGCGCGCGAGCGGGGCGGGGGCGCGCACGTGGTGCGTGGCGGTGAACGCCGCGTCGATCGCGCGCGGGTCGACGACGTGGTGCATGGTCACGACCGCGTTGCGGCGGCGCAGTGCCGCGAGCGCGGGCAGCATGCCGGGCATCGCCGCCGGGCCGCCGTACATGAACAGCTCGTGCTGCAGGTGCACGGTCGGGGCGCCGGTGGCGAGTGCCGCGGCGGCGGCCGCCGGCAGGGCCGCGACCCCGCGGTTCCACACGCGCTGGACCTCGAGCCCGCCGGCCCGGGCCACGGCCGGCAGGCCGGGCTCGCGCGAGGCGAGGACGGTCACGCGCGCGCCGGCGTCGCCGAGCGCGCTCGCGAGGTTGGCGCTGTACGAGGCCACGCCGGTCCAGCCGCCGTGGCGCTCGCCGAGCGCGGGGAACGGGCTGATGAGGGCGACGTCAGGCGCGGACACGGCGGCTCCCTCCGTGCGAGTTGCGCATGCGGCGGCGCAGCCACAGGCGCAGCAGCGAGGCGCCCATGCGGCGCGAGTCGGCGACGGTGCTGACCCGCGAGCCCTCCTGGTCGATCCACACGGTCGGTACCTCGACCACGTGCCAGCCGCCGTCACGAGCGGCGGACAGCAGGTCGACGTCGAACAGCAGGTCGCGCGAGGCGAGTCGCGGCAGGACGTCGCGCACCACGTGGCGGCGCAGGACCTTGGCCCCGCACTGCGTGTCGCGGTACGGCAGCCCCATGAGCATGCGGACGCTGCCCGCGAAGCCGGCGCTGGTGATCTCGCGCGCCAGCGGGCGGCGCGCGGGGAGCAGCGACGCGGGATGGCGGCGCGAGGCGATCGCGCCGTCGACGTGGCGGGCGGCGTCGGCGAGCCGGAGCAGCTCGCGCGGCGGCGTGGCGCAGTCGGCGTCGACGAAAGCGACAAGCTCGGCGTCCGACCGCGAGAACGTCTCGGCGATCACGCCGCCCTTGCCGAGCTTGGGGTAGTCGAACGACTGGACACGGTCGTCGACCTGCTCGTGGGCGTGGACGATCTCCGGCGTACGGTCGGTGCACGAGTCGAGAGCGACGAGGAAGTGGACGCCTTCGTCCGGGCAGGCGGAGCGATACGCACGCAGGGTGCGATCGATCCGGTGTTCCTCGTTGTGCGCTGGCATGACAATGTCGAGACGCACTCAGACCTCCCTGGTCTGGGTCGGGTTTTGCGGATTTGGGTCGTGCTGCCCGGGTCAGGCCGACGCGGAAGGAGGGGAGCGACGCGTCGGTGGGCCCGGGGGTGTTCCTTGCCCGTAGGCTCGAATGTTCAACACCCGAACCGGTAAAGGATTCGTTCCTGTGACCCCCGTCACAGTCCCCCTCCCCCCGGGTGGGGGGTGGTCAGGACACGATGGTGCCGACGACCTCGCCGAAATCGACCGAGCGTCCAGCGCGCCCGCGCAGGACGACCGTGTCGCCGTCCTGCAGGAACGGGTGCCCGAGTTCGATCAGGCTGCCCTCGGAGCCGGGGTCGGGCCCGGAGATCGTGCCCGACGCGTAGAGGTCGCCCGGGCGGATGTTGGTGCCGTTGGCGGTCGTGTGCGCGAGCTGCTGCGGGAAGGTCCAGTACAGGCCGCGGGCGTTGGTGCGCGAGATCACCGCGCCGTTGAGCTCGACCTCGAGCACGATGTCGAGGGCCCAGTCGCCCTCGGTGCGCAGGTACTCGAGTGGCTCGGGCTCCTGCGGGCGGGCGGGCACGCGGAACGGCTCGAGCGCGGCGAACGGCACGATCCAGGGCGCGATCGAGGTGGCGAACGACTTGCCAAGAAACGGGCCGAGGGGCTGGTACTCCCAGCGCTGGATGTCGCGCGCGCTCCAGTCGTTGACGAGCACGAAGCCAAAGACGTGCTCGGCGGCCTCGTTCGCGGGGATCGGCGTCCCGAGCGGATTTCCCGGACCGGTCACGAAGCCGAGCTCGAGCTCGATGTCGAGTCGCTCGGTCGGCCCGAAGACGGGGCCGTCGTCGCGCGGCAGCTGCCCGTGCGGGCGGCGGATCGGCGTGCCGGAGACAACGACCGAGCTCGCGCGGCCGTGGTAGCCGACCGGCAGGTGGCGCCAGTTGGGCAGCAGCGGCTCGGTGTCGGGGCGGAACATGCGGCCGAGGTTGATGGCGTGCTCGATCGACGAGTAGAAGTCGACGTAGTCGCCGATCGCCACGGGCATCCGCGGCTCGAGCTCGGCGAGCGGGATCGTCTCGGCGCGCGGTGCGGCGTCGCGCACGGTTTCGCGCAGCGCCGACCAGGCGGGGCGGCCGAGCGCGAGCAGCGGGTTCAGGGTCGGGCCGGCGAGCGTGCCGGGCGGGAGGTCGGCCGCCCGCTCGAGCGGCTCGAGCGGCAGCGCGCCATCCCCGAGGCGGACGGCGAGCTGCGCCGGCTCGCCGGGCCGTGCCACCGCGCCGTAGGGGAGGTTCTCGAGCCCGAAGCCGTCGGTCACGGGCCCGATGGTATGTGGCCGACGTGGCCGGTCGCCGCGCTGCGCAGGAGCGTGGCCGCGTCATCGACCGGCAGCTCGATGTCGATCTCGACCACGCCGGCGTCCCGGCGGCCGGTGTGCACAGCGCCGAGCCGCTCGAACAGCCGCAGCATGCTGGGGTTCCCGGTGAGCAGCGAGACGGTGAACGTGTCGATGCCGTTGGCCCTCGCGCGGCGGCACAGGCGGCGCAGCAGCACGCTGCCGAGCCCGCGGCTCTGCCACGCGTCGATCACCGCGACGGCGGCCTCGGCCGTGTTCGGCCGCTCGGGATTGCGCACGTAGCGGGCGACGCCCAGGCCCTCGCCCGTGTGTGGCTCAATCGCGCCGAGCGCCTCGTGGTCGACGTGGTCGAGCTCGGTGAAGAACTCGAGCTCGCCCGGCGTCAGCGCCCGCTTGTGGCCCATCGAACGGCGGTGGCCCTCGCCGACGTGCTCCCAGCCGGCGGCGAACAGCGGCTTGTCCTCCGGACGGACGGGCCGGACGAGCACCTCCGAGCCGTCCGGCAGGTCGACGTGCTCGCTCGCGGCCGGCTGGCCGGCACCGCGCTCGTACGCCAGGCGCCGCGCCTGCGCCTCCTCCTCGGTGTCGTGGTGTGACAGCGGCGCGGCGACGCCCGCGAGCCGGACGTGGAAGCCGCCCGAGGGACTGGGCTCGACCGTGAAGCGCATCCCCGCACACTGTGGCAGCGCGCCGAGTTCGCTTCGTTGCGCCTCCCCACTGGGCCAGGGTGCCTTGACAGGGGCCCGGCGGCTCACGAGGCTCCAAATTTCTGGTTCGCTGCTTGACACTTGCCGCGGTCGTGATGCTGCTCGTGTGCGCTCCCGCAGGCGCGCAGGAGCAACTCGCCGCGCCCTTCGCCGGCACCTACTCGATCACCGACCTCGGCGTCCCGCCGGGGGTGTCGCCGCGGCTCGGCGGGCTCATGCTCAAGGCCGGGACGACCGACCGTCTGCTGATCGGCGGCGCGGCCGACGCGTCGCAGGGCACGCTTTACGAGATCGGCGTGACGCGCGATGCGCAGGGCCACATCAACGGGTTCGCCGGCTCGGGCACGGTCCTCGCGGCGGCGCCCAACATCGACGGCGGCGTCGACTACGGGCCCGGGAACGTGCTGTTCATCGCCCGCTGGCCGACTGACCAGCTCGCGCTGTACAAGCCGGGCAGCACCGCCGCCGACAAGGTCATCGACACGGCGGCGCTGGGCGTCGAGCACTCGATCGTCGCGAATCGCTTCGTGCCGCCCGGGAGCCCGGGAGCGGGCCGTCTGAAGCTCGTCAGCTACAGCGGCGGCGCGTGGTACGACGCCGGCGTCGCGCCGGACGGCGCCGGCACGTTCGACCTCGTCGGCGTCCACGAGGTCGCCGCCTCGAGGCTGCCGGGTGGTGCCGTCGGCTTCGTCTACGTCAACAGCGGCTCGGCGCAGTTCACGCGGCCCAGCCTGCTCGTCTCGGAGTACGGGGCCGACGAGGTCGGTGCCTACGCGGTCGATGCCAACGGCGACCCGATCGTGTCGAGTCGCCGCACGTTCATCACTGGCCTCGCCGGCGCCGACGGCGCGTTCATCGACCCGGTGACCGGCGACTTCCTGTTCTCGACCTTCAACGGCGGCGACCGCGTCGTGGTGGTCCGCGGCTTCGCCACGCCGCTGCCGCCCCCGGTCGCGGGCAAGAAGGTCAACGCGCAGCCGGTCAGCGGCACGGTGAAGGTCAAGCTGCCGGGCAAGAAGGGCTTCGCGACGCTGAAGGCCGGCGAGCAGATCCCGGTCGGCACAACGGTCGACACCACCCACGGGCGCGTCACGCTCGTCACCGCCGCCAAGAGCGGCACCGACCAGGCCGATTTCTACGCCGGCGTCTTCAAGGTCGGCCAGTCCAAGAAGTCCAAGCTCACGACGCTTGCGCTGGTGGGGAAGCTGAGCTGCGGCGGTGGCGGCAAGGCGAGCGCGGCCGTGAAGAAGAAGAAGACACGGCGCCTGTGGGGCGACGGCAAGGGCCACTTCCGCACCAAGGGCAAGCACTCGGCGGCGACCGTGGTCGGCACCAAGTGGCTCGTGCAGGACACCTGCTCGAGCACGCTGACGGTCGTCAAGCGCGGCACGGTCTCCGTCCGCGACTTCGCCAAGAAGAAGACCGTCAAGGTCAAGGCGGGCCACAAGTACGTGGCGCGCGTCAAGCACTGATGCTTGACGGCGAACTCACGCAGCGCAGTGGATCGCTCCCTCTCGCACATCGCAAGGAGGCGTAAATGGTCAGGCTCGTCGCGGCTCTCGCTGCCGTTCTCCTGTTCGCGCTGCCGGCCATCGCGCGAGCGGACCTCACCGTCAACGTGCCGACGGACGGGAATGACGGCGTGTGCAGTCCCACGAACTGCACGCTGCGCGAGGCCGTGATCCTCTCGGAGGGCGCCGAGGTGATCACCGTGCCGCCGGGCGA
The DNA here is from genome assembly GCA_963803335.1 of uncultured Solirubrobacteraceae bacterium. Taxonomy (GTDB): domain Bacteria; phylum Actinomycetota; class Thermoleophilia; order Solirubrobacterales; family Solirubrobacteraceae; genus DASSUW01. Next base: position 395,162 of record CAWDME010000007.1, read on the forward strand.
TTACCAGCTCAACGACACGCTGTCCGTGACTCACAACACGACGGTGCGCGGCGCCGGCGCCCGTTCCACGACGATCCGGTACGCCGGTGCGCCGGGCATCCGGCGGGTGGTGACCGTGTCGAGCCCCGCGACGCTGGACATGTCGGGCGTGCGCATCACGGGCGGCAACGACGAGTTCTCGGACGGCGGCGGGATCTTCGTCGACGGGACCGCGACGCTCGTGCTCACCGACAGCGCGGTGGAGGACAACACGGCCAATCGCGGCGGCGGCATCTGGAGCGCGGGCACGCTACGGCTCATCCGCACCACGATCGCCCGCAACCACGCGGTCGGCGGGGAGGACGGCACCGGGTTTGGGGGCGGGATCGAGATCGCTGCCGGCGGGACGGGGGAGATCGAGAACTCGACGATCAGCGGCAACACCGCGCTCACCGACCCCGGCGAGGGCGTCACCGGGCTCGGCGGAGGGATCTACACGTCCGGGAATCTGGACCTGCGCAACGTCACGATCGCCGACAACCGCGCCGGGACCGGGGCGCGCGGCGACGGAGGCGGCCTGTTCCAGAACTTCGGCGCGAGCACGACGCTGCGCACGCTGGCGACGAACACGCTTGTCGCGCGCAACTCCGGCTTCAACTGCGCGGGCACGGACGATCCGCATCAGCTGCAATCCACCAACGGTCTCTCCGACGAGGCAACGGTCGGTCCGAGCTGCAATGCGCCTGGGCCGACGAACCTGCTGGTTGCGGACACGCGCCTGGGTTCGCTCGCCAACAACGGCGGCCCGACAGACACGATGGCGCTGCCCTCCGACAGCCCGGGCATCGATGCCGGCGGCGCGCCCTGCCCGGCGACCGACCAGCGCGGCGTCGCGCGGCCCCGGGGCGCGCGCTGCGACATCGGCGCGTACGAGGGCGATCCGCCGCAGACGTCGCCGCCGGCGCAACAGGAGCTGCCGCCGCCCGAGGTCGGCAAGTCGGTGAACGTGCTCCCCACGAGCGGCACCGTGAAGATCAAGCTGCCCGGCAAGCACAGCTTCGTCGTGCTCGGGGAGGGCGAGCAGATACCGCTCGGGACGACGGTCGACACGCGCAAGGGGCGTGTGACGCTGGTCGCGGCCGCGAACAAGTCCGGCGGCACGGCGACGGCCGACTTCTTCGACGGCCTGTTCAAGGTCGGCCAGACCAAGGGCGCGAAGCCGATCACCGTCCTGGCGCTTGTCGAGAAGCTCACCGGCTGCAAGGCCAAGGGCAAGGCGACGATCGCCAAGAAGAAAGTCAAGAAACGGCGGCTCTGGGGCGACGGCCATGGCCACTTCCAGACCAAGGGCAAGCACAGCGCGGCGACCGTCGTCGGCACGAGGTGGCTCGTCCAGGACACCTGCACGACGACGCTTACGAAGGTCGCCCGCGGCAAGGTCTCGGTGCGCGACTTCGTGAAGAAGAAGACGGTGATCGTCCGCAAGGGCCACAAGTACGTGGCGCGCGCCAAGCCATAGTTGCAGCCGTCCAACCGTCCAGTTTCGGTTGACATCGTCATGCCCCTTACATGACGATCAGAGCCCCTTGCACGGACGCGCTGCCATTCGGGTCGGGATCGCAGCGGTCGCGGCGCTGCTGATGCTGCCCGCGGTCGCGTCGGCCGACACCGTCACGGTCAACACGACCGCGGACCACAACGACAAGTCCTGCAACGAGACCACGCCCGGGGACTGCACGCTGCGCGAGGCGGTCGAGCTCGCCACGAACGAAAGCGGCAAACCGATCACGGCGATCAACCTGCCGAAGGGCCACTACACGCTGACGCTCGGCGAGCTCCAGCTTGCGAACGACCACATCATCGGCGCGGGCGCGCGTGCGTCGATCATCGACGGCAACAACACGAGCCGTGTTCTCGTAACCAGTGGCGACGTCCAGTCGAGCATCGAGGGAGTGACCGTCACTGGCGGCAACGGCACCGGCAGCACTCAGCCCCGGGTCCGGGGGCGGGATCTTCGTGCCCAGCGGGACCTCTCTGCAGATCATCGCGAGCACCATCGATAAGAACGCAGGCACGTCCGGCGGCGGCATCGATGTCGACGGAGCGCTGGTGATGGACACGTCCATTGTCTCCGGGAACAGCGTGGAGGGACGGCTTCCGGTCGGCGGCGGCATCAGAAGCATCGGCTCGACGGTGCTCCGCAACTCGACGGTCAGCGGCAACACAGGATCTGGCACGACGTCGCAAGGCGGCGGGATCGCGTCGAACGGCTCGCTCGGCCTCAACGGCGTGACGATCTCGAACAACACGGCGAGCGGTGCCGCAGGGCTCCTCGAGGCGTTCTCCGTCGGCGCGGCGCCGCCGCCTCGCATCCTCCTCAACACGATCATCGGCGGGAACAGCGGCCCGGAGTGCGCCGGCAACGGCCTCGACACCGACACGACCCACAACAGCATCGCCGACGACACGACATGCGCCCTGGGCGACCTCGCCACCGACCAGCAGGGCGTCAACCCGCAGCTGCGCGCGCTGGCGAACAACGGCGGGCCAACGGACACCCACGCCCTGGTCTCTACATCACCCGCGATCAACAACGGCGCCAACTGCTTCGGGGCGATCGACCAGCGCGGCGTGGCGCGCCCGCAGGCCGGGACCGCGTGCGACGTGGGCGCCTTCGAGTACCGGCCGCACGCGCTGACCGTCATCACGAACGTCGTGAACAACAACGGCGGCACGCTCACCGCGGGCGGGGTGACGGTGCATGTCCGCGTGGACGGGGCCGACACCAAGGGAAGCCCGGCGGCCGGCGTTGCCACCGGCCGGGCGTACTCGCTCCTGACCGGGAACGCGTATGTGGTCGAGGCCAACGACGTCCCCGGCTACGTGCTGTCTTACTCGCCCGGTTGCTCAGCCGCTCTCGCCGAGGGCGGCGCGAACACATGCACCGTGACGGTCGACGACATTGCGCCGAAGCTGAAGGTAAGACGGTGGTCACGAACGACAACGGCGGCGCGAAGCGGCGGCTGACTTCAGCGTGCACGTGCGCTCGGGGGGCGCTGACGTGACGGGCAGTCCGGCGGCCGGGACGGCGACCGGGCGGCTGTACACGCTGAGCGCCGGCTCGTATGCGGTGGCGGCGGACACGGTCACCGGCTACTCGCTCTCAGGTCCGTGCTCGGTGTCCTTGGTCGTCGGTGACGACAAGACATGCACAATCACGACCGATGACATCGCGCCCAAGCTCAAGGTCATTACGACCGTCCAAAACACCCACGGGGGTACGGCGGTCGCGGCGGACTTCAGCACGCATGTGCGGCAAGCCGGCCGGGACGTGAGCGGTAGCCCGGTGGCGGGCAGCGGCACCGGTACGAACTACACGCTCAGCGCCGGCGACTTCTCCGTGTCGGCGGAGGGCGTTCCCGGCTATTCCGCGACGGGATCTGGCGCCTGCGCAGCCAACGGTTCGGTGACGCTCGCTGTCGGCGATGACAAGACCTGCACGATCACCGTGGCGGACGGCGCACCGCGGCTGACGGTCATGACGCAGGTCGTCAACGACAACGGCGGCACCAAGGCTCCGAGCGACTTCCTCGCGCACGTCCGTTCGAGTGTCGGCGACGTCACCGGCAGCCCCCAGGCCGGCACGACCAGCGGCACGCTCTACTCGCTCGTCGGCGGGCTGCAGTACACGGTGACTGCCGACTCCATGCCCGGCTACACGATGTCGGTCGCCGGCGACTGTGCCGCCAACGGCACGGTGACGCCGGTGGTCGGGCAGCCGAAGTCGTGCACGATTACGGCCAACGACGTCGCCCCGACGCTGACGGTGATCACGACGGTCACGAACGACAACGGCGGCACGCTCGCGCCCGCAGGCTTCACGATCCACGTGCGCAGCGGCGGGGCCGATGTGGGCGGCAGCCCGCAGGCGGGCAGCGCGGGCGGTACGACCTACACGCTGACAGCCGGCAGCTACGCGGTGTCGTCCGACGCCGTCTCCGGCTATGGCGCTGCGATCACGGGTGCGTGCGCTGCCGACGGATCGGTGTCGCTGGCGGCCGGCGACGCCAAGACGTGCACTGTCGCAGCGAACGACAATGCCGTCTCGGCCTCGGGCGGCCAGGGCGGCACGGACGTCGCGAGCAGCCCCCAGCCCGGCACCTCGTCAGGAACGACTTACACGCTGTCCGCGGGGAGCTACTCGGTGGCATCGGACTCTGTGACCGCTTACGCCGCCTCGGTCGCCGGCGACTGCGCGGCCGACGGGTCCGTGACGCTTCAGCTCGGCGAGGCGAAGACGTGCACGATCACCGAGGACGACGTCGCCGCGTCGGTCGCCGGATCAGGGGCGCAGCCTCTGCCGCCGCCGGTCATCTACAAGTCGGTGAACCTGCTGCCCTCGCAGGGCAAGGTGCTCATCAAGCTCCCCGGGAGCAAGAAGTTCGAGGCGATCGACGAGGGCGAGCGGGTCCCCGTCGGCACGATCGTCGACGTGCGCAAGGGTCGCGTCACGCTAATCGCGGCCGCCGACGCGAACGGCAACACCGCCACGGCGGTGTTCTACGGCGGCATCTTCAAGCTCGGGCAGACCAAATCGAAGACCCCCACCACCGTGTTGAGCCTCGTGGAGAAGCTCACCGGATGCAAAGCCAAGGGCAAGGCGACGATCGCCAAGAAGAAGGTCAAGAAGCGGCGGCTGTGGGGCGATGGCAAGGGCCACTTCCAGACCAAGGGCAAGCACAGCGCCGCGACCGTCGTGGGCACGAAGTGGCTCGTCGAGGACCGCTGCACGTCGACGCTGACCAAGGTCGCGCGGGGCGGGTGAAGGTCCGCGACTTCGAGAAGAAGAAGACCGTCTTCGTGACGAAGGGCCACAAGTACGTCGCGCGCGCTCGATGATGCGTGCTCCCCAAGCGGATTACGTCGTCCGGCACGCAATCCGTAGCGCACCGATCACTCGTCCACTCACCTTGAAATCGCGTGACCGCTTAGGAAGGATCGCGCCAGCTTGAGCGGGCGACGGGGAAAGCTGCCAGGGATTGCTGCGCTCTGCGTCGGATTGGCGTTGCTCGTGTGCCCGCCCGTTGCCGGAGCGACCGCGTTCACCGTCAACACGACGGCGGACCACTTCGATCAGTCGTGCGACGCGGCGGACTGCACGATCCGCGATGCGCTCGGCGTCGCCACTGCCGGGACCGACTCGGTCAGCGTCCCGGCAGGGGTTTTCACGCTCAACCCGGCGCTCGGCCCGCTGGTGCTCGACGGCGACACGCTGGTCGGCGCCGGCGCACGCGCCACGATTCTCGACGGCGCGCAGCAGACGCGGGTCATCGACGCCAATACGAGCGCCCTCGGGTCAGTCGTCCCGCAGATGGTTGGCGTCACGGTTCGGCACGGCAACGGCACCAACGTCAACGATGCGAGCCACAACGGCGACGGAGGGGGGATCCTGGTCACGTCCGGGGCGCTTGCTGTCGCCAACAGCCACATCATCGCCAACACCGCCAGCCGCGGCGGTGGCATCGGATCAGAGAGCGGCGAGAACATCTCGATGGCCGCGTCGACCGTCGCCGGCAACAGGGCCGGGATCCAGGGCGGCGGCTTGTGGAACGCCAACGAAGGCATCATCGCCGCGGTGAACTCGACGATCACCGGCAACGTCGTCACCGACGGCACCGGTGGCGGGGTCGGGGGTGGCGGCGGCACGCTCGGCGTGTTCGTCAACGTGACCGTCGCCGGCAACTCGGCCGGGTCGGGCGGCGGCGTCGACACCGACAGCCGGACACTGCAGAACACGGTCGTCGCCGGCAACTCCGGCGGGCAGTGCTCGGCCGCCTCGACCGCCAGTTCGAACAACTCGCTTGCCTCTGACGGCACGTGCGCGCTCGCCGGCACCGGGGACCAGAGCTTCGTCGATCCTGGGCTGGGGCCGCTCGCGAACAACGGCGGTCCCACCGATACTCGCGCGATCGGCCCCACGAGCCCCGCGGCCAACCACGGTGGCACCGGCTGCCCTACTACGGATCAGCGCGGCGTGAGCCGACCGCAGGGCGGCGCCTGCGACATCGGCGCGTACGAGTACCGGGCGCCCGTGCTGGCCGTCGTCAAGCACGTCGTCAACAACGACGCGGGCGAGCAGAAAGCGGGCGACTTCACCGTTCACGTGCGCGCCGGATCCACCGACGTTGCGGGCAGCCCGCAGCCGGGCACGGAGGCGGGCCGGGCGTACACGCTGGCGCCCGGCACGTACGCGGTGTCCGAAGACAGCGACGCCACGTACTCGGCGTCGTTCTCCGGCGCCTGCTCGGCCACCGGCGTGGTCACGCTGGGCGAGGGCCAGACCGCGACCTGCACGATCACGAACAACGACAAGCCGCCCGGGAAGCGGTTCAACGTCCAGCCGGAGCGTGGCACGGTCCGAGTGAAGCCTCGCGGGAAGAAGCACTACCACCTGCTCAAGGCGGGCGAGCAGCTCCCGCCCGGCAGCGATGATCGACACGCGCAAGGGTCGCATCGGCATCATCGCGGCCGCCGACAAGAAGGGGCACGAGAAGACCGCCGACTTCTACGACGGGCTCTTCAAGCTGACGCAGACGAAGGGCAAGAAGCCGATCACCGTCCTGACGCTGGTGGAGAAGCTCACGGGCTGCAAGGCGAAGGGCAAGGCGACGATCGCCAAGAAGAAGAAGGTCAAGAAGCGGCGGCTGTGGGGCGACGGGCATGGCCGCTTCCGGACCAAGGGCAAGCACAGCGCGGCGACGGTCGTGGGCACGAAGTGGCTGGTCGAGGACCGCTGCAGGTCGACGCTGACGAAGGTCGCCCGCGGGCGGGTCAAGGTGCGCGACTTCGAGAAGAAGAAGACCGTGTTCGTCAAGAAGGGCCACCGCTACATCGCGCGCGCAAAGTGACGCGGCGTGCCTGTCCATCGGTCCAGACCGACTTGACACGACCCGCGTCGCTCAAAGACCATCGGGCGTAGCTTGCGCGCGCGAGGTGCTATCCGGCTGATGATCGCGGCGGTGGCCGCGGCGCTGTTCGCGCTCGCGGTCCCGAGCGTCGTGTCCGCGCAGACGGTCCCCGGCTTCCTGAACGTCGACACGACCAAGGACGGTCCCAACGACGGCGAGTGCGCGAATGACTGCACGCTACGCGAAGCCGTGGCGCTGTCCGGTCCAACGCAGCCCGTCCTGCTGCGGGCGGGTGTCTACAAGCTCACGCAGGGCCCGCTCGTCATCACCACCTCGAACACGACGATCTACGGCGCCGGCCTCGGAAGCCAGCAGAGCTCAGGCGCCCGCACCACGATCATCGACGGCAACAACGCCAGTCGCGTCGTCCAGGTTCCGCCCGAGGTTTCAGTGGTCTTCGCCGGTGTCACGCTAACCGGCGGGCGCGCGGCCACCGGAGCCGGCGCGTTCGTCGGCAGCGGCGGTTCGCTGTTCCTCTACAACAGCATCGTTCGCGAGAATGTCGCCACCTCGCGCGGCGGTGGTGTCCAGGCCGCGGGCACGCTTTACCTCACCCAATCGACCGTGTCGGAGAACCGCGCCGCTGCCGGCGGCGGCATCGCGGTCGATCCCGGCGGCTTCCTCTACGCGCCGGCCTCGACGGTCAGCGACAACACGGGCGGCGCGATTGCGACGGCCGGCACCTACCAGCTCTTCAGCACCACTATCTCGGGCGGGCTCGTCGGCGAGCCAGGATCCAGCGGCGGCGCCAACCTCGTGAACAACACGATCCTGACCGGCCCGGGTCCGGCGTGCAGCGGGACGATCGCCGCGACACCGCACACGAGCTGGACCGGCAACCTGGCGAGCGACAGCTCGTGCGGATTCGCGCCCGCCGAAGGCACGGCGGGCCAAGACCCGCGTCTCGGCCCGCTCAGGAACAACAGGGGCGCGACCGACACGCGGGCACTCCTCGCAGGCAGCCCGGCGATCGACGCCGGCGATCCCAACTTCTGCATCGGCACCGACCAGCGCGGCGCGGCCGCTCTCAACAACTGCGACAAGGGCGCGTTCGAGTTCGGCGGCCGGGTCCCTGAGGCCCAGCTGCCGCCACCGGTGGCCGGCGAGTCGATCGTGGCGTCCAAGTCACGGGGCACGGTCAAGGTCAAGTTGCCGGGGAGCGACGAGTTCTTCGTGCTGCAGGACGGCCAGCAACTGCCGATGGGGACGACGTTCGACACGACCCACGGGCGCGTCAACATCCGCGCCGACCAGGGCCGCGGCGTCGCCAACAAGAAGGGGTGGTTCTACCAGGGCGTCTTCAAGGTCCGGCAGACCAAGGGCAAGAAGCCGCTGACGACGCTGACGATGACCGGCAAGCTGCAGTGCGGCGGCAAGGGCAAGGCGAGCACGGCGCTCAAGAAGAAGCGCAAGCGGCGCCTGTGGGGCAACGGCAAGGGCCATTTCCGCACCAAGGGCAAGCACAGCGCGGCCACCGTCGTCGGCACCAAGTGGCTCGTCGAGGACCGCTGCAACGGCACGCTCACCAAGGTCGTGCGGGGCGTCGTGAAGGTGCGCGACTTCAAGAAGCGCAAGACGGTGACCGTGCGGGCCGGCCACTCGTACTTCGCCAGGCGCTAACTCCGTGAGCTGGGTCTCAGTCTTCGCCGCGTTCCTCGTCGCTCACATGGTCGGTGACTACCTCTTCCAAACCGACTGGCAGGCGCGCAACAAGCGGGGAGGGCTGAGCGGCGGAGTGGCGCTCCGCGCGCTATTCACCCACGTCACGACCTACACGCTGGCCTTCGTCCCGGCGCTGATCTGGATCGCCGACGAGAGCGAGCCGGGGTGGGGCGTGCTCGGCGCGGCGCTGATCTTCCTGCCGCACTTCGTGATCGACGACGGGCGCGTCGTGCGCCAGTACCTCACGCACGTCAAGCACGCCGACGGATTCGACGTCGGCCTGGCGACTTCGGTCGACCAGTCGTTCCACGTCCTGTCGCTGTTCCTCGTGGCGCTGCTCATCGGGAACGCATGACCCGACGTCGGCGGGCGCTCTTCCTGATCGCCCTGGCGGTGTTCGCCGTCGCGGTCGGGCTGGTGTTCCTGGCGACCGACGCGCTGCGCGTGATCGAGCACTCGACGGTCGACGCGCGCTACGACCAGCGCGACCAGGCGCCGCGCGGCGACATCGTGGTCGTCGGCATCGACGACGACTCGCTCGACGCGGCTCCGTTCCCGTTCGATCGCCGTCACCACGCGCGCGTGATCCGGCAGCTCACGCAAGCCGGGGCAGCGGTCATCGCCTACGACGTCCAGTTCACGGCACCGAGCAAGAGCGCAGCCGCGGACAACGCGCTCGTCACTGCCGCGCGCGCCGCGGCGCCGCGCCTGGTGCTGGCGACCGCCGAGGTCAAGCCGGGTGGCAAGACCGCGATCTTCGGCGGCGGCCCCGGCCTCGAGTTCAGCCGCGGAACGCCCGCGTGGTCGGGCGAGGCCAAGGACGATGACGGCGTCAACCGCCACATGCCGCCGCCTGCGAAGAACGGGCTCGACAGCTTCGCCCGCGTGGCGGCCGCCAAGAAGCTGGGGCACGACGTCAGCCAGCCTGCCGACGCGTGGATCGACTTCCCGACCTCGTCACCGCGCACGCTGAGCTTCGCCGACGTCGAGCGTGGGGACTTCCCGGCCGCCGCCGTCCGCGGCAAGGTCGTGGTGATCGGCGCGACGTCGCCCAAGCTGCAGGACGTCTCACGCACGCCCGTCGCCGACGCGATGCCCGGTCCAGAGCTGCAGGCCGAGCGTATCGCCACCGCGCTTGCCGGCTATCCGCTCCGCGATGCCGCCGGCTGGGTCGACGTGCTGCTGGTGGTCGTTCTCGGCGCGATCGGGCCGCTCGTCGCGCTGCGCTTCGGAGGCCTGCTGGGGCTGACCGCGACCGCGGTCGCGACGGGCCTGTTCGTTGTGGGCGCGCAACGCGCGTTCAACAACGGGACGGTGCTGATGGTCGTGCCGCCGCTGACGTCCGCGCTGACCGCGTTCATCGCCGTCTCACCGTTCGCGGTGCGCGATCCGCATCCGCTGCTCAACCGGCTGCTCGATCGTCTCAGCCCTGCCCACGGCAACCGGCGCACCCGGCGGCTGCGCACGATGCTGCTGATCGCCGCCGCGCTGCTCTGCTCGCTCAGCGGTCTCCTGCTGATGGCCACGGATGCTCTGCGGCGGCTCGACCTCAGCAGTGTCGATATGCGCTTCGACGTCCGCGGTGCCCGCCCCGCGCCCGATTCGATCGTGATCGTCGCGATCGACGATCCGACGATCAACGACCCCAAGTTCACCTTCCCGTTCACCCGCAAACTCCACGCCAAAGCCATCCGGGCGCTCAAGAAGGCGGGCGCGGCGGTGATCGGCTACGACGTGCAGTTCACGCAGCGCAGCGGCGACGACGCCGCCGACAACGCGCTCATCTACGCGGTGCGGTCACCCGGCGCGAGGGTCGTCCTCGCGGCGACAGCGGTCTCCGACGCAGGCAAGACGAACGTCTTCGGCGGCGGCTTCGGGCTTAAGTTCAGTCGCGGCGTCCCGGGCTACTCGAACTTCGAGAAAGACCCCGACGGGGTCACCCGGCACATGCTCGACGGCGACGACGGACTGGCGGCGTTCCCGATCGCGGTGGCGCAGCTCAAGGTCGGCCACAAGATCCACGCGCCGCCCGGCAACAGCGCTTGGATCGACTTTGCCGGCCCGCCGGTGACCTACAAGTACCTCAGCTTCAAGGATGTCGCGGAGGGCCGGCTCAACCCGGCCGACGTCAAGGGCAAGATTGTCGTCGTCGGTTCGTCGGCGAGCACGCTCCACGACGAGCGCGAGACGTCGACCACCGGCCAACGGTCGATGCCCGGCCCCGAGGTCCACGCGAACGCCATCACGACGGCGCTCGAGGGCTTCCCGCTGCACAGCGGACCCGGCTGGCTCGACGCGCTGCTCGTCGTCGCGCTCGGCTTCGCTGCGCCGTTTGCGGCAATTCGGCTGCGGATGCTGTTCGCGGTGCCGATCGGCATCCTCGCCATCGTCGGCCTGATCATCGGCGCGCAGCTCGCGTTCCAGAACGACGTGATCATCGGGGTCATCTACGCGCTCCTGGCCGGCATCGCCGCGCTGCTGCTCACGGGCGCCATCCACGGCGTCACCGTCGCGTTCGAGCGCGCCAACACGCGCGACGCGTTCGCGCGCTTCGTCCCCGAGTCGGTCGTGGACCAGGTCCTGCAGGACGCCGAGGGCGTCCGGCTCGGCGGGGTGCGCGGCGAGGCGACCGTCATGTTCAGCGACCTGCGCGGCTTCACGAGCTTCGCCGAGACGCTGCAGCCGGAGCAGGTGATCGACGCGCTCAACCGCTACCTGACCGCGATGAGCGAGGCGATCCTCGACCACGGCGGCACGCTCGTCGCCTACATGGGCGACGGCATCATGGCCGTGTTCGGGGCGCCGCTGCATCAGGACGACCACGCCGACCGCGCGCTCGCCGCCGCGCGCGACATGCTCGCCCGGCTCGAGGGCTTCAACGGCTGGCTACGCGACGCGGAGATGCACGACGGCTTCAAGATGGGCATCGGCCTCAACACCGGCCCCGTGATGTCCGGCAACGTGGGCTCCGAGCGCCGGCTCGAGTACACCGCGCTCGGCGACACCACGAACACGGCGGCGCGGCTGGAGGGCATGACCAAGGGCACGCCCTACCAGCTCTACGTCGCCGACTCCACGCGCGAGGCCCTGCGCACCGCGGTCGACGATCTCGTCGAGGTCGGCGAGTTCGAGGTCCGCGGCCGCATTGCGAAGATCAAGCTGTGGTCGGTGGTGGGCGGCCAGGCGCCTTCGGGCAACGCTGCCGAGCCGGCGGTGGTGACTCAGACGCCGCCCGCGCCCGAACCGCAGGGCAACGGCGCGGACGGGGCGGAGCGCGACGTGCCCGACCCGCACGCCGCCACGTGAGCGGGCGCGCGCGAGCTGTGGTCATCGCGGTGACATGCGCAGGGCGGGGATTCGCGCCGCGGCGGCCTTCTAGGCGCCTTCAGCCCCGTTGACGACGCCTCGTGACCCCTGCTGAGGGGCTAGAACACCCGCCGACTGGCCAGGTTCGCCTCTTGCCTGCGTGTGTCCACCCCGTTTACGGTTGCCCCGGGCAACTCTGGGCGGAACCGACGAGAGGAAGACGGGCGTGGGCCAGGCGATCAAGACAACCGGGGAAACCGGCAAGACATACAGCCTTGTCAGCTGGCTCCCCAGCGTGCAGGTGAGCGGGCGGCCGCGGCCGCACAGCACGATCGCCGAGGACGGCGTGATGATCGCCCTCGCGGGGTTCACGCTGTTCGCGCTGTTCATGGACGGCTGGCGGCACAACAACCTCACCGGCATCGACAACTTCTGGTCGGCCGCGCACATCCTCATGTACAGCGGGCTGACCGCGACCGGCGTCTGGATCGCGATCGTCCTGCTGCGCTACCAGACAGGCCTCGACGACCTCGACTGGTCCGCCGTACCGCGCGGCTACGGCCTCGCGTTCCTGGCGCTGCCGCTGGCGGCGGTTGCCGGCCCGGCCGACTTCACGTGGCACAGCGTGTACGGGTTCGAGAACCAGGTCGACTCGGTGTACAGCCCGCCGCATCTGGGCCTGTTCCTCGCCGGCGCGATGCTTGCCGCCATCCCCGCGGCGGCCGCGTGGCAGCGGCGTGGCGCCGCGCCTTCGCTGCGCGAATACCTGCCGACCGTGTTCTCGATGAGCTCGGTGGCCGGCGTGATGCTGTTCGTCATGCATCAGCTCCTGCCGTTCTACTCGGGCGTCTCCACCACCCAGGCGTTCCAGAACGACATCGCGCGCTTCAACGACGCGTTCGCGCCCGGCGACAAGGCGCATCACGTCGAGGGGCTCGCCAAGGCGATCACGCACTACGGCGACAACGCGTTCCCGTACTACTTCTATACGACGCACTACACGGCCGCCGGTATGTACCTGATGACGGCCGTGCTGATCGGTGCGGTGCTGACGATGCGCCGTCGCTGGCGGCTGCCGTTCGGCTCGCTGACGATCATGTTCACCTGGCTCGCGCTGCTCTTCCCGCTGCTCAGCGAGTACCGGCAGTGGAAGCTGGCTCCGGCGCTGATCCTCGCGGGCGTCGCCGGCGACCTGCTGTTCAGGCGCTTCGACGCGGCCGACGGCCCGACGCGGGTGGGGCGCATCCGCGTGGTGGCGGCCGCCATCCCGCCGATCCTGTGGGCGCTGTTCTTCGTCTGCATCGCGCTGTTCGAGGGCGGCCTGGGCTGGCACACGACGGTGTGGACCGGCGTGCTCGTCATCTCAGCCGGGATCGGCTACGCCCTGTCGCTGGCGATCTTCGCCCCGTTCTCAGGCCCCGTCGTCGAGCAGGTCCCACCTGAAGCACCGGCAACCATCGTCGCCGAACCCGAGGGAGTCACCGTCTAAATGTCCGAGAAGCGCGAGATCAAGGTCGCGTCGAAGTCCTGGCGCGGCAAGATCGAGAGCCACGAGACGTTCTCGCACGACAGCCTGGACAGCCTCGGCTACGACTGGGAGCGCATCGGCAACCCGAAGATCGGGCCGAAGTTCCCGTTCAAGGTCTTCATGCCGCGCAGTCCCGAGGACGTCGCGCGGGCGGTCCAGGAGTGCAAGCAGCTCGGGCAGGAGCTCAAGATCCGCAGCAAGGGGCACTCGAGCAACGACCTTGTGCTCAACGAGGGCGGCGCCGTGCTGCTCATGCAGGGCATGGACCAGGTCATCGACGTCGACGAGGAGGGCCTCACCGCCACGGTCCAGGGCGGGGCGATCAGCGCGCTGATCGACGACCACCTCGCGCCGCTCGGCCTCGGCCTGCCGGTGATCGGCGACCACCGCGACATCACCGTGGGCGGCTTCGCCTCGGTCGGGGGCATCAGCCCCGCCTCGCACCGGTTCGGCATGTTCATCGACAACGTGCTGGCGATGCAGTTCGTCGACTGGGACGGGAACATCAAGCGCTGCAGCCCGACCGAGAACGCCGACGACTTCTACAGCCTGCTCGCCGGCCTCGGCCGCCACGGAGTGATCACCGAGGTGACGCTGCGCCTGATCCAGATCGACAAGTACCGGACGATCTGGGAGAACCACCAGGACCACTACCGCTCGATGGACGAGTTCATCGCCGGGACGAAGCCGATCATCGAAGAGCCCGGCGACGTGATGATGGAGCGCGGCGTCTGGGTCGAGTTCAAGCTCGGCGGCGGCAAGAAGGTTGGCATCGGCCAGTTCTCGGCCTACAAGGAGACGTCGCAGACGGCGATCCGCAAGGCGCGCAACACGGGCTCCTACGGGATGCTGCACGGCATCGGCCGCGTGGCCGGCAACCTGCCCGAGAAGCTCGACATGGCACTCAAGTACGTCGGGATGGGCGGCGTGATGCTCAGCCCGAAGTTCGCGTCGATCAAGAACATCGAGTTCTTCACCGACAAGGTGCTCGACTCGACGGTCGGCGACCCGACGCGGATGCTGATCGTGCTCGGCCCGCTCGACCGCTACGAGCAGCTGTTCCGCAGTTGCTGGGGCCTGATGGACCGCTACCGCGACGAGCACGGCTGCTTCACGTTCCTGTCGGTCTACGTGAAGAGCATCCGCTCGGACTACCTCGCGCGTGACGGCCAGGACCGCTTCTGCGAGCTCATGTTCTACGTCGGCGTGCATCCCGACCGGATGACGCCGGAACTGCTCGACGAGATCGTCGAGCAGTTCGACGACATCGTCATCGAGAACAACGCCTACAAGTACATGCACACCCGGACCACCAAGGATCCGGAGAAGCGCGCGAAGGTCGATCCGAACGCGCGCCACGCCGAGCGCCGCCGGGCGGCGGGCAATGGCAAGGGCAAGCTGCCGGTCAGTGAGAAGGCGGCGGTGGAGAGCAAGTGATGACGCGCGAGATCCCGCTCTACACCCTGGAGGGGGTCAGGGACGCGGAGGTCACGACCCACCACTTCACGACCGCCGACGGGCTCGGGCTGAGCATGCTGCGCTTCAGGCGCGACGTGGACAAGCCGGTCGGCGACTCGGTGATGATCGTCCATGGGCTGACGACCTCGACGGACATGTTCATCATGCCCGAGCACTACAACCTCGTCAGCTACCTGCTCGACAACGGCTACACGGACGTGTGGACGCTGGACATGCGGATGTCCAACCGGCACTCGTACAACCTGTTCCCGCACCGGTACACGTTCGACGACATCGCGCTGTACGACTATCCGCCGGCGATCGACATCATCCGCCGGCACGTCGGGCCCGACCAGCGGCTGCACGTAATCGCGCACTGCCTGGGCTCGGTCACGTTCATGATGAGCCTGTTCGCCAAGCAGGCCACCGGCGTTACGAGCCTCGTCGCCAACAGCGTCGGCCTCACGCCGCGCGTGCCGTTCTGGTCGAAGATGAAGCTGCGCAACGCGCCGACGATGGTCGAGCACGTGCTCGGGTTCCCGAACCTGAACCCGCGCTGGAGCGACGACCCGACGCTCACGCGCGGCAAGCTCTTCTCCAAGGCCGTTTCGCTCTTCCACCGCGAGTGCGACGTCCCGGCCTGCCACATGCTCAGCCTCATGTGGGGCACGGGCTGGCCGGCGCTCTACAGCCACGACAACCTCGCCGACGTGACGCACCGCCGCGGCGGCGATCTGTACGGCGCGACGTCGATGAACTACTACCGGCACGTCTACAAGATGCTGCGGGCCGGCAGCCGCCCCGTGAAGTACGAGATGGGCAAGGCCGAGCACGCCGATCTGCCCGACGACTACTTCGCGTACGCGCGGGAGATCGAGACGCCCGTGCTGCTTACGACGGGGGCCGACAACAAGGTCTTCTCCGACTCGAACATCGTCTGCTACGAGCGGCTCCGGGCGCTCGGATGCGACCAGCACGAGCTGAAGATCTACGACGGCTACGGCCACCAGGACGTGTTCATGGGGCAGGACGTCGCACGCGACTGCTTCCCCACGATGCTCGACTTCATCCGCCGGCACTCCGCGCCGGCGGGGGCCTCGACCGCTGAGCAGTGGGCAGCCGCCTGATCAAGACCGAGACCGTCATCAACGCCCCCGCCGAGCGCGTGTGGGCGGAGATGACCGACTTCTCGGCGTTCCCGAGTTGGAACCCGTTCGTCCGGGAGGCGTCCGGACGGCTGGAGCCCGGTGAGCAGCTGAAGATCCGGCTGCAGCTGGACCGGATGAAGATGACCTTCAAGCCGCGCGTGACCGTCGTCGAGCCAGGGCGTGAGCTGCGCTGGCTGGCGACGCTCGGGCGGCCCGGCGTGTTCGACGTCGACCGCGCCTTTCAGATCGAGCCCCGTGACGGGGGCGTGCTGTTCGTCATGTCGGAGGAGTGCACCGGCTGGTTGACCCCGGTGATGTTCGCCACGAATCTCGAGGCGCAGCTGTACCGGGGTTACGACGCCTTCAACGAAGCGCTGCGCAAGCGCGTAGAGGAGACGGTTTGATGTTGCGGACGATCGCCAAGTGGGCGGGCGGGCGGCGTGCGAAGTGGTACGTCGTGGGCTTCTGGCTGCTGCTGCTGGTCCTGAGCCAGCTCCCGGGCAAGCTCACCGACGTCACCGAGGACCGGATCTCGAGCTTCCTGCCGGGCGACTCGTCGGCGATCGTGGCCGACAAGGTCATCGAGGATCGCTTCCCGGGCGGCCAGACCACGTCGTCGGTGGCCGTCTACCACCGCGCCGGCGGGCTCAGCGACGCGGACAAGCAGACGATCGCCGACCAGGCGGAGAAGATCGGCCAGGTCAAGGGCGTCCTGCCGCCGGTCGCGCCGTTCAGCGCCAACGCGCCGCAGGGCCTCGTCTCCCAGGACGGCGGCACCGCGTTCACGGTCATCCCGATCAACGCGACCACACAGCAGGCGATCAACGACGTCACCGACAACGTGCGCGACATCGCCAACGGCGGATCCGGGTTGAGCGCGCAGGTGACCGGCCCGGCCGCCCTGGAGACCGATCTGCGGCACGGCTTCGAGTCCGCCGACGTCGCGCTGCTGCTCGTCACCGGCCTGCTCGTGCTCGCGATCCTGCTCGCCATCTACCGGTCGCCGGTGCTCGCGCTGATCCCGCTGATCACCGTGATCATCGCCTACTCGATCGCCAGCGGCCTGATCAAGGTCCTCGCCGACTCGGGGATGCAGGTGACGTCGATCTCGACATCGCTGTTGCTGGTGTTGATGTTCGGCGCGGGCACGGACTACTGCTTGTTGTTGGTGGCCAGATACGTCGAAGAGCTCCATGCGCACGAGGACAAACACGACGCGATCAAGACGGCGATCCCGCGCGTCGGCCCGGCGATCATCGCCAGCGCCGGCACCGTGTCGCTGGCGATGCTCGTGCTGCTCGTGGCCGAGCTCGCCTCCACGCGCACGGTCGGCCCGGTCAACGCGATCGGCATCGTGATCGTGATGTCGGCGTCGCTGACGCTGCTGCCCGCGATGCTCGCGATCGTCGGCCGCCGCGGGTTCTGGCCTTCGAAGCGCGCGCTGTACGACCCCACCAACGTGCCGGACGAGGCGCTCGAGGAGGGCGATACGCGCTGGGCCCGGCTCGGCCGCCGCGTCACCCGCCGCCCGTGGTTCACGATCGGCGCGATCGTCACCGTGTTCCTGATCGGCGCGCTCGGCGTCACGCAGTACAACAGCGAGGCGACGGTGCTCGGCGCGTTCCGCAACGCCACCGAGGGCACCGACGGCTACGACACGCTGAAGGCGGCGTTCCCCGAGGGCGCGCTCGGCCCGGCCAACGTGATCGTCGACCGCCAGGACGGGCCGGTCACCGACGCCGACGTCAGCGCCGCCCAGAACGCGCTGAAGAAGGTCAAGGACATCGGCACGATCACGGCGGTGAGCGGCAAGTCGGAGGACGGCAAGGCCGTCGTCTTCCAGGTCGCGTTCCCCGACGATCCGTACAGCAACGCGGCGCTCGACCGGACCCAGGAGATGCGCGACGCCCTGGCCGGGTTGGGGCCGCAACTGAAGACGTACGTCGGCGGCGTGTCGGCGATCCAGCGCGACTACCGCGATGGCGCCCAGCACGACCTCGACCTCGTCGTGCCGCTGGTGCTGCTCCTGATCCTGCTCACCCTGATCGCGCTGCTGCGGGCAATCGTGGCGCCGCTGTACCTGATCGGCTCGGTGGTCCTGTCGTTCTTCGGGATCCTCGGTGTGTCGCTCGTGTTCTTCACGCAGGTGATGGGCGAGACCGGCTTTGACCCGAGCTTCCCGATCTTCGCCTTCATCTTCCTCGTGGCCCTGGGGGTGGACTACAACATCTTCCTCATGGACCGTGTCCGCGAGGAGGCGCGGAAGATCGGTACCAAGCGCGGGGCGCTGCGCGCCCTGGTGGCGACCGGACCGGTCATCACCAGCGCGGGCATCATCCTCGCCGCGACGTTCGCGGTGCTGGCGATGCTGCCGATCACCGTGCTCGTGGAGCTCGGCACGGTCGTCGCCTTCGGCGTGCTCGTGGACACGTTCATCGTGCGCTCGATGCTCGTGCCGGCGATCATCACCGTGGTCGGCGACAAGAGCTGGTGGCCGTCGGCGATGGGGAAGACCGCGGCGCCGGCCGTGGAGCCCGAAGCCGCGGCCGAGGCCCGACCGGGCGCGCCGGTCTGACGCGCGCTACTTGACGGCGAGGATCTCGACAGGGCGGATGTCGGGATCCTTCGCCAGCAGGTCCGGGCCGTGCTGCGCGAGGGCCTTGGGGATCTCGCCGTTGATGTGCGCCTGGCGGGCGTCCTCGGTCTCGAAGGTGTCGAAGATGCCGTAGGTCGTGTCGTCGAGCTTGAACGCGTACCAGGTCACGGTTCCGGTCTCGGCGGCGGCGAGCTCGCGGCCGGCCTTCAGGAACTCGCCGAGGTCGTCGCCCTTGCCGGGCTTCGCTTCGAGCAGGGCGAGGATTCCGAGCGTCACTGACATGGGTCCTCCGTTCTAACCGAGTAGACGGGCCACGGCGAAGTCGTCGGTGCCCGAGAGCTGGCCGGCCACGACGATCCGGCCGTTCTTCTGTAGTGCCACGGCGTGGCCGAACATGGCCACGCCGAAGTCGACGGTCGCCTTGCCGGCGTTGCCGAACGTGGCGTCCGGCTTGCCGTCCGGGTTCAGGCGAGCGACGGCGGCGACCTGGCCTTCCTGTGAGAAGCCGGCGACGACGATCTTGCCGTCGGGCTGCAGGACCGCGTCGTCGAGTGGGTTGGCGAGGTTGCCGAAGTCGAGCGTCGCCGTGCCCGCGTTCCCGAAGCCGCCGTCGGGCGTCCCACCGGGATTCAGGCGCGTGACGGTCATCTCGTCCGGGTTCTTCGCGTTGCCGGCGACGATGATCTTACGGTCGGGCTGGACGAGCACCGCGCGCAGGATGCCGGGGCCGAGGCTGACGCGGCCGCCGGTGCCGAAGTCGGGGTCGAGCGCGCCGGTTGTCCGCAGCCGGGCGACGACGGCGCCGGCGACGGTCGAGCGCCCGGCGATGACGATCCGGCCGTTGGCCTGGCGCGCCATCGCGAGGCCGAAGTCGTCGCCGCCGAAGTCGACCGTGGCGATCCCGCCGGTGGCGAACGTCGTGTCCAGCGCCCCGTTCGGGTTCATGCGCGCGACCTGGATGTTGCCGCCCTCCGGGCCGGAGAACCCGCCGAGCAGGAGCTTGCCGCTCGACAGCACGATCACGGCCTGGACGCGGCCGATGGCGCCCCAGCTGAAGATCTTCTTGCCGTCGCCGGAGAACGTGGTGTCACGCGTGCCGGCGCGGTTGAGCCGCACGACGGCGGGCTGCAAATGCGAGTCGCCGACGAGGACGATCTTGCCGTCGGGCTGGAGCGCCGCGCCGAATGCCGACTCGTCGGCGGCGCCGAAGTCGACCTTCCGCTTGCCGGTCGCGCCGAACGTCGTGTCGAGGTTGCCGTTGGTGCGCAGGCGGGCGGCGCAGAACGAGCTCGCGGCGCCGCCGCCGCCGGCCAGCAGGATCCGGCCGTCAGGCTGCACGAGCACCACCTGGGCGGCGTCCATGCCGCCGAAGTTGATCGCCTTCTTGCCGTTGCCGGCAAAGCTGGTGTCTAGGTCACCGGGCGGCAAACTCCTCCTTGAAGGCGGTGGCGATCACGCCGCCGGGTCGTGCGCGCAGCTCGCCGTCGACGTAGACGTCCACGCGCTCGTCCCAGAACGCCACGAAGCCCGCGATCGGGGAGACCTCCGGGCGCGGATCCTCGTAGCTCCACGCCAGATCCTGGCGCAGGCGGCCCCCGGCCTCGACCGACCAGTACGACGCCTGGCCCTTGTACGGGCAGTGGCTGGTTCGCTCGCTGGGCTGCAGCGCGGGGCGGACGTCCGCACGCGGGATGTAGAAGCGCGTGTAGACGCTCGTCTCGAACAGCAGGCGCGCGTTTTCGGTCTCGGCGATCACGTCACCGTCGACCTCGATCCGCACGCTGCGCGAGCTCGGGAGGATGTCGACGCGGTGGAACGGGTCGCGCGGGTGGCTGAAGATCCGCTCCTCCTCCTCGTACCACTCGTCGAAGGCGCGGAAGTCGAGCTCGACGTAGCCGGCGAGGTCGTCGTCCGCGAAGCGGAAGCCGGCGCCGACGCGGTCGCCCACCGTCAGCGGGTCACCGGCCGTGGTGTGCACGGCGAACGGGATGCCGGGGTGCAGCACGCCGGCCGCCTGGCGGTTCGCCTCCGGCGCCGGCGACAGATCGGCCCGGATGTCCTCGGCCGGCACGGCGTAGGAGGGACAGATGCGGCGCGGCTCCCAGAGGAGCAGCGCGCGACTGCTGTCCACGATCGTCTCGCCGGCGATCTGCGCGCGTACGCGCCGCTCGATCGGCTCGTGCCGCAGTTCGTTGCGGGCCTGGGTCATGAGGTCTTGCATGCGAGTGCTCATCGCAAGGCAAGACGTTACGCCTCGGCGACTATTCCCCCGCGTGCGAAGGTCCGCGGCCTTGACGAAACCACTAGCCGCAGTTGGCCTACGTCGGCGCGTGGCGGCTCTGGGGATGTCGAGGGAGCCCGTCCTCGGGGATGGGCTCCCACGGGGCGGCCGAGCTGACGAACGCGCGGGCGTCCGGCCGCACGCCGGGGTCGGTGTCGAACGACCCCATGCGGATGCCGACCGAGTTCTCGTGCTTGGGGTTGTGCGCGTAGATGTGCGAGCCGCAGACGCTGCAGAACCACTTCTCGCCGCCGCCGTCGGGCTTCCACATGCGCAGCTGGTCCTCGCCGGCCACGATGCGGAACGTGCCCGGCGCGGGATGCGCGCTGGGCGAGGCGGCGGCGCCGCTGCGGCGCTGGCAGCGGCGGCAATGGCAGTAGGTCGCGCCCATCAGCGGCGCGGTCACCTCGTAACGCACGGCGCCGCAGTTGCAGCCGCCGGTCAGTGGGAGCTCGGTCATCGCACCAGTCCGCTCTCGTACGCGAAGATCACCGCCTGCACCCGGTCGCGGGCGCCGGTCTTCATGAGGATATGGCCAACGCGCCGGCAAGAAGGGCTTCGGCCCCGGCGACATGTTCCTCTCGACCGACGTCCCTGTCTCCGACGCGCAGACCGGCAAGCGTGTCGGCAGCTCCGACGGCATGGAGACGATGGTCTCGCTCAGGCACAAGGGCACCGCCATGCTGTACGGCCGCTCGCGGCTGCACGACGGCGTGATCGAGCTCGCCGCGCTGCTGCGGCACTCGGACAGCCAGCAAACCGCCATCGTCGTGGGCGGCACCGGCGCCTACGCCGGTGCGCGCGGCTACGCGACCATCGTCGAGGACCGCAAGCACAAGCGAAACGTGATCACCCTCACGCTCCTCCCCTGACCTCCGCCAGGGCGGCGTCGACGAGAGCGCGAGCGGTCCAGGCGAGCACGTCGGGGATCCGCTCGCGCTCGATGTCGGCGTTGTCGGTGAGCGCGACGACGGGGTCGATGCCGAACAGCAGCGTCAGCGCCGCGGCCAGCCGCTCGTGCGTCGCGGGCGGCAGGTCGAGCGGCTCGAGCAGCGCGGCGATATAGCCGCGGCGGCGCGCCGGCCGCGTCGTCCCGCCGGCGGGATCGAGCGACGCGCGCAGGATCATCCGCAGGCGCGCCTCGCGCTCGAGCGTCCACTCGGCGCCGGTCTTGACGGCCTGGGCCATGCGTTCTCCCGGGTCGGGGACGGTGCGGGCCAGCTCGGGGATGTCGCGCAGCGGGCCGCTCTCGCCGAGGAAGGTGGTCTCGACGAGCAGCGCCTCCTGGGTCGCGAAGTAGCGATAGGCGGTCGCGCGCGCGACGTCCGCACGCTCGGCAACGGCGGCGACGGTCGGCACGATCCCGTCGGCGAACAGCTCGTCCGCCGCCTCGATCAGGGCGCGCCGGGTGCGGTTCTTCTGGCGTTCTCGCGTGGTCACTTGACACGTGATGATACATTGATCTCGTTATGAGACAAGTGTCTCACGAAATCTCGGAGATACTCCGGAGGCCCCAGATGACCGCTCCCGCCCAGAACACCCACAACCCGATCCCCGACGCGCTGTGGACGCTCGGCTGCCTGATGGTCCTCAAGGGCCGCAGCGAGGAGCTGGAGGTGATCGACGCGATCGTGCCCCCCGGGTACAGCCCGCCGATGCACCAGCACGACTTCGGCGCCGAGAGCTTCTACGTGCTCGAGGGCAGGGCCCGCTTCGTGCTCGGCGGCGAGGAGCAGATCCTCGGCCCCGGCGGCTTCGTGCGCGTCGCGCCGTCGACGCCGCACAGCTTCGAGACGCTCGGCGACACGCCGTCGCACATGCTCGACGTCGTCACGCCGGCGGGCCTGTGGGACTTCTTCGTCGAGTGCGGCGAGCCCGCGACCGCGCTGCGCCTGCCCGACCAGATCCACATCCCGCAGAACCTGCCGGAGATCGTATCGCGCTACAGCGGCAAGGTCGTCGGCCCGCCGCTCAACCGCCCGGGCTTGCGCCTGGAGAAGTAGCCGCGAGTGACGCCTGACGCGAGTCTCGGTCGGTGGGTGCCGGGACTCGCGTTGCTGCGGCACGTGCACGGCGCCGAGCTGCGGCGCGATCTCACCGCCGGTGTCGTGCTGGCAGCGCTGCTCGTGCCGCAGGGGATGGCGTACGCCGAGCTGGCCGGCGTCCCGCCGGTGACCGGGCTGTACGCGACGCTGGTGCCGCTCGTCGTGTATTTCCTGGTCGGCCCGTCGCGCATCCTCGTGCTCGGGCCGGACTCGGCGGTCTCGCCGCTCGTCGCCGCCGCGATCATCCCGCTCGCGGCGGGCGGCGACGGCGCCGGGCGGATCGCGCTCGCGGGACTGCTCGCGATCGCCGTCGGCGGGCTCATGTTCGCCGGGGGGCTCACCCGCTTCGGCTTCGTGACCGAGCTGCTGTCGTTGCCCGTGCGCCTCGGCTACCTGGCGGGCATCGCGGCGACGGTCATCGTCGCGCAGCTGCCGCAGCTGTTCGGCTTCTCGGTCGAGGCCAAGAACGTCATCGCCGGCGCGCGCGGCTTCGTCGAGGGGCTCGACGCGACGAACGGTGCGGCGCTGGCGATCGGGCTCGGGTCGCTGGCGCTGATCGTTGGGCTGCGCCGGCTCGCGCCGCGGGCGCCGGGCGTCTTCCTCGCGGTAGTCAGCGCGACGGCGCTCGTCGCCCTGCTCGGTCTTGACGACAACGTTCCGGTCGTCGGCTCGGTTCCCGCCGGCCTGCCCTCGTTCGCAGTGCCCGACGTATCGTTGGACGAGTTCAAGACGCTCATCCCCGCGGCCGTCGGGATCGCGTTCGTCGCGTTCACCGACACGAGCATCCTGTCGCGCAGCTACGCGGCGCGACTGCACCAGGAGGTCGACCAGAACCGCGAGCTCGCCGTGCTCGGCGTCGCCAACATCGCCAACGGGCTGTTCCAGGGCTTCCCCATCTCCACGAGCAGCTCGCGCACCGCGGTCGCCGAGGACGTGGGCGCGCACAGCCAGCTCGCCGGGCTCGCAGGCGCCGCGCTGCTGGCGCTCGTGCTGCTGCTCGGCACCGGCCTGGTGGAGGACCTCCCGCTGTCTTCGCTCGCGGCCGTGGTCATGGTCGCGGTCGTCGGGCTCGTCGACGTCCCGGCCCTCCGCCGGCTGGGGCGCTGGCGGCGCTCGGAGTTCGCGTTCGCGATGGTGGCCTTCGCCGGCGTGGCGCTCCTCGGCGTGCTGTGGGGCGTCGGGATCGCGATCGCCGTGTCGCTGCTGAGTTTCATCCGGCGCGCCTGGCGGCCGCACGACGCCGTGCTCGGCCGCGTCGACAACCTCAAGGGCTACCACGACACCGAGCGCCATCCCGAGGGCCGCCTCATCCCCGGGCTCGTGCTCTACCGGTTCGATGCCCCCTTGTTCTTCGCCAACGCCGACTACTTCCGCGAGCGCGTCCGCGCGATCGTCCGCTCGGAGCAGCCGCGGTGGATCGTCGTCGCCGCCGAGCCGATCACCGACATCGACGCGACGGCCGGCGAGACGCTCCGCGCCCTCAACGAGGAGCTCGACGCCGCGGGCATCGAGCTCGCGTTCGCCGAGCTCAAGGGCCCGGTGCGCGACCGGCTGCGCCAGTACGGCATCACGCACGAGATCGAGCGCTTCTACCCGACCATCGGCGTCGCCGTCGCCTCCTACCTGCGGGAGACGGGCGTCGACTGGCGCGACTGGGAGGAGCGCTAGAGGCCGATGCCGGGGATCCCGGGGCCACCCGGGATCGCCTGCAGGTCGTCCCACGCCTTGGCCGCCATCTCCCAGTCGGCCTCGGTGTCGCCGCCTTCGCTGTGGCGCAGCATCCGGATCAGGTACGCGAGTGCGGACAGCATCGCGATCGCCGCGAACGCGATCTGGACGCTCAGCACGCCCTCCTCGGTCCAGTACACGTCGTCGAGCTCGAGCAGCAGCGCGGACTCGTCGAGCACGAGCGCCACGCCGACGCCGAACGGGAACGCGAGGTACTTGTTCGTCGCCTCGCTCTTGGTGCCGATCGCGACACCGCCGGCGGCCAGCGCGATGATGCCGCCGGGCAGGAAGTGATGGATGTGGCGGTCGCCGACCACGACGTCCTTGATCGGGCCGATGCCGCCCTTCTCGCGGATCGTCCAGGTGATCGCGCGCGTGGTACCGAACGCGACCGTGAACGACGCCAGCATGTTGAACAGCGAGTTCTCACGCGTACGCGAGACCGCGTAGCCCTCGCGCAAGACCATGAACGACCGGCGGGCGCGGCCGATCTTCTTGCCCTCGGCCGCGTCGGCGGCCTCCTGGCGGCTCTGCGGGAGCATGCCGAGCCGCCACACGCGCGTGAGCTCGGCGCCGAACACGGCCAGCACCGCACCGCCCGCCAGCACGCCGAGCAGATGGGTGCGCGCAGAAGGCTTGCTGCCGGCCTCCTGGGCCGCCTTGAGGCGCTTATCGTTGGTCTTGGCCATTCCGCCGCCCCTTGGAGAAGACATAGGCCTCGGCCAGCTGGCCGAGGAAGATCCAGCCGAACTTCACGAGCGCGCCGAGCTGCTGGCCGACGCCGGACCCGTGCGACCGGAACGTCGTCAGCTGCTTGGCGAAGTCGCGTATGCGGATGCGCAGCACGCCGGACGCGACCAGCTCGGCCGCGTCCTCCTCGTGGGCCTCGACGTGGCCGCGCAGGATGCGCGTGAACAGCGTGGTCGTGTCGCGCCAGACGTCGAACCCGGCGTCGTCGCGCACGAGCTTGTAGCCCGTCATCGTCAGCGGGTGGCCGACGCCGTCGCGGATGAACAGCCGGTAGAGCATGTGCTTGACGCCCGGCTCGGTGTCCACGAACAGGTTGAACACGCCGCGCTCGACCGGCAGACGGCCGCCCAGCGCGTCGCACTCGACCCAGCCGAACGCGCCCGCCTGGCGCATCGGGTCGACCCCGAAGCGCTGGATGTCGTCAACCACGATCGTGAGATGGAACTTGAAGAAGCCGGCGCCGGGCCGGTCGGGCGCGGATCCGCGGTTGTAGTCGGTCTCGCCGAACGTGACGTGGCCGAGCATCTCCTCGGTGAACTGGACGCTCGCGGGCTGCGTGGCGACGGCGGTCGTGGTCATGTGGCGGCCGCCTCCGCGGCGGGGGTCTCTTCGAGGATGTGGTCGGCGAAGCGGTCCGCGAGCGCGGCGATCGTGAAGCTCGGGTTCGGCCCGACCGGGCCGGGCATTACCGAGCCGTCCGCGATGTGCAGGCCGGGATAGCCGAACACGTTGCCATACGGGTCGACCACGCCTTCGCCCGACTGCCGGCCCATCGGCGCGCCGCCGAGCGGGTGGACGGTGATGACGCGCTTGAGGAACCAGATCGGGTTGTCGGCGAAGCGGCCGCCGAGCGAGTGCACGACAGCCCGCGACGTCGTCCGCAGCCGCTCGAAGTAGGCGTCCGAGCTGTGGCGCTTCCAGTCGACGTCGAGCCGGCCGCGCCGCAGGTACATGCGGCCGTCCGGCACGTCGCGCCCCATCCCGAGCAGCGGCAGGCCGCCGGCGGACAGCTCGGCCGACTCGAGGAGGTCGGCGATGTGGCCCGTCACGTCGGTGTCCGGCGATCCGCGCAGCCAGTTGCGCACCAGGTAGAAGCCGTGCGAGCGCCAGTGCCACAGCGTCTTCGGCGCGGCGAGCACGTGCAGGATCCACGCCAGGTGCTGCGGATAGCCGGCGTCCTGCAGGTAGAAGCCGCGGCCCTCGGCGCCGTCGAGCTCGTCGGGCATCCGCATCGTGCTCGTGATCACGGGGCCGTAGCCCGGGTCGACGACCCGTGGCACGCGCCGGCCGTCCGTCACCTCGGCGCAGTTGAGCGCAAGCGTCAGCAGGTCGCCGTTGCCGCAGAAGCGCGTGCCGAGCTTGCGGCTCAGGCGCGGGAACGCGCTGCGGTTGCGCAGCAGCAGGTTGGTCGTCCCCAGCGTGCCGGCGCTGAGCACGAGGTGGTCGCACGTGAGCGAGACCAGCGGCGCCGGACGCCCGTTGCCCTCGGCGGCGCCGCCGGAGGCGTCCAGCGGCGCGTAACCGACCCGGTAGCCGCCCCCCTCGCGCGGCTCGAGCGTGCGCACGTCGGCCAGTGTCCGGATCTCCGCGCCCTGGTGCTTGGCGTGCGTGAGGTAGTTGTAGTCGAGCGTGTTCTTGGCGCCGAAGTTGCAGCCGACGTCGCACTCACCGCACAGCTGACACGTCACGCGGTCGCGCCCGTGCAGGTTGGGGATCTGCTCGACGACCTTCTCGCCCGGGACCGGCGGGCGGCCCTCGTTGGCGAACGTGACGGCGAGCGGCGGCAGGAACCACTCCATGCCGGTGCGCTCGGCGGCCTGCTTGAAGGCGATCGTCTTCGGCGTGCCCGCGTACGGCTCGTGGTCGAACGGGTAGCGCTGCAGCCCGATCATCTTCTCGACGCGGTCGTAGTGCGGGTCGAGGTCGGCGCGCGTGACGGGCCAGCTCTCGTACCCGCCGTCGTTGACGTCCTCGTCGACGAACCAGCGCTCGTCCTTGCGCAGGAACACGTTGGCGTAGATCAGCGAGCCGCCACCGAGGCCGGCCGAAACGAGCGCGTCGATCCCCTTGAAGGACCAGTAGTGGTACATCCCGGTCAGGCCGCGGGCCGGGTTCCAGAAGCTCTCGCGCGCCTTGTACGGGCTGCGCGTGAACGAGCCGGGCGGGTAGGCCCGGCCACGCTCGAGGATGCACACGCTCTTGCCGGCCGCGGCGAGGCGATAGGCGGTCACGGACCCGCCGAATCCCGAGCCGACGACGATCGCGTCGAAGTGGGTGTCCGACATCTGGCTCAAACCGTAACCGGGCTCCTAACCCAGCGGCAAGGTGCGACCGCCGGTCGTTGACATGGGAAATGTGTCCAGGTCAAGGGCCACGACGGCCAGGTCCGCGAACAGCGCGGCACGGCCGAGATCCTCGTGCCGGTAGGGGCCGCCGTCGCGCTTGTCGAGCAGCGACATGCAGCCGATCGGCTTGCCGTCCTTGATGAGCGGGGTGACGAGCATCGTGTACGGGACATAGCCGGTCTTGGCAGCCACCTGCGGCCTCCAGCGCGGGTCCTTGCGGCACTCGGGCACGGCCTCGCCCTCGCCGCTCGCCACCACCGAGCCCGCCAGGCCGGCGCCGGCCGGGAGCCGCATGCCGACCACCTCGGCGGCGCCGGCGCCCCACGCCGCCTCGTAGACGAGCTCGCCGCTGGCCTGGTCGACGAGCGCGATCGAGCACGCGGCGGCCTCGAACATGCCGGCGGCGGTGCGGACGATCGCCTCGATGACGCGCCGGTGGACCGGCGCGCGGCCCAGGCTCTGCGCGAGCGACATGCCGCCGCGCTCGCTGATCGGCACGCCGATCGCCTCGGCGAACGCCATCGCCGACGGGATCCGCATCTCCGGCAGCATCTCGAGGCCGCCCACCAGCGCCTCGGCGAGCTCGGGTGGCAGCCCGGGCGCGACCTTGTCGATCTTCAGCACGTCGCCGTAGCGGGGCGGCGCGCCGACAGTCAGCGTCCACAGCGTGGCGGCGAGGCTGAAGACGTCGCTGGCGGGGGACACCGTGCCGCCCGCGAACACCTCGGGCGCCATGTAGCGCGGCGTGCCGACGGCGATCGTGCCGACCGTCTCGTCGCTGCCGATCGCGCGCGCCACGCCGAAGTCGACGAGCACGACGCCGTTGTCCGCGAGGATCATGTTCTGCGGCTTGACGTCGCGGTGCACGATCTGCTGGTCGTGCACGTACTGCAGCGCCTCGCAGGTGTGCCGGGCGTAGTCGATCGCCTCGTTGAACGGCAGGCCCGGGTCGCCGCGGTCGCTGAGCTGCTCGCCGAGGTCGGTCCCGCGGACGAGCTCCATGATGATGTAGAGCCCCTCGTCGTCCTGCGAGTGGTCGAGCACCTTGACGACGCGCGGATGGCTCAGGCTCGAGAGCAGGCGGGCCTCGATCTCGAAGCGCGCGGCGTTGCGCAGGTCGAGCAGGCGCTTGAGCGCCACCTCGCCGCCGCGTTCGCGGTCGATCGCGCGATAGACGGCGCCCATCGCGCCGCTGGAGATCGGGCCGACAATCTCGTAACGGCCGTTGAAGACCGTCCCGGGGGCCGCCGTGCCCGTTTCGGCGTCCGACACTCGACTAGCCGGTCGCGACCAGACGGGCCGGGACCGGCCGGCCCAGCGCCTGCAGCATCTCGGTCAGGAGCGCCCGGGCGGTCGGCGGGCGGTCATCCGGGTCCTTGGCCATACCAACGGCGATCACGTCGTCGAGCGCGGCGGGGACGTCCGCGCGCTTGGCGGAGATGCTGGGCGGGTCCTCGACGACGTGGGCGTACATCACCGCCGCGTCGGTGGCACGAATGAAGGGCACCTCGCCGGTCAGCGTCTCGTACATCAGGCACGTGAGCGCGTAGATGTCGGCGGCGGGGCCGACACCCTCGGCCTCCAGGTGCTCGGGCGCCATGTAGTCGAGCGTGCCGATGACCTGACCGGGAACGGTGAGCGCGGCGCCGTCGGGGTCGCGGGCGAGCCCGAAGTCGCCGAGGTAGACCTGCGGGCCGGGGTCGAGCAGGACGTTCGCGGGCTTGACGTCGCGGTGCACGATCCCGGCGATGTGCGCTGCGTCGACCGCCTCGGCGACCGCGGTGATGACACGGATCGCCACGTCGAGCGGGATCGTGCCGGCGAGGATCAGGTTCTTCAGCGTGCCGGAGACCAGGCGGGTGGCGATGAACAGATCGCCGTTGATCTCGCCCATACCGTAGATGGGGATCACGTGCGGGTGCCGCAGCGCCGCGAGCAGCGCGCCCTCGCGCCGGAAGCGCTCCCGATAGATCGGATCGATGCTCACGTCTTCGCGCAGCACCTTCAGCGCCACCGCGCGTCCCGTCCTGGAATCGGTGGCGAGGTACACGATGCCCGTGCGCCCCAAGCCGACGATCCCCTCGATCCTGTAGTCACCGAGCGTTGGCCTGTCCATAAGCGAGATCTCGCGAAGTGTCGTCGGTCGGCGAGCCCTGCGCAAGTGGCCCCCAACGGAAGTACGGGACCGCACTGGACCTAGGGGGGATATTCTTTCGCCGCTCGGATGCCCGAAATTGCCCTGGAACCGCGGCCGGGTGACTCCCTCGGCCCGTACCGGATCACCCGGGTCATCGGGCGCGGGCGCATGGGGATCGTCTTCGAGGGCACGGAGGACGGCGGCGAGCCCGTCGCCCTGAAGGTCGTCACCACCGAGCTGTCGCAGGACGAAGTCTTCCTGCGGCGCTTCCGCCGCGAGGTCAAGGCCGCGCAGAAGATCGAGCATCCGAACGTGGTGCCGGTGCTCGACGACGGCGTGGAAGGCGGCCTGCCCTACCTCGTGCAGCGGCTCATCCCGGGCGGCTCGCTCGCCGACCGCGTGCAGGCCGGCCCGCTGTCGGTCGAGGAGGCGGTGCGGCTGCTCGCCGGGGCCGCCGCGGGGCTCGACGCGCTGCACGGCGCCGGGCTCGTCCATCGCGACATCAAGCCCGCGAACATCCTGCTCGACGGCGACACCCCGTACGTGTCCGACTTCGGGCTCGCCAAGGACAGTCAGGCCTCGAACCTCACGCGGCCCGGGCAGGCGCTCGGCTCGCTCGACTACATGTCGCCCGAGCAGATCCGCGGGGAGGACGTGAGCCCGGCCACCGACATCTACGCGCTCGGCTGCGTGATGTTCGAGGTGCTCACCGGCACGCCGCCATTCGGCGGCCGGCCGAGCATGCGCGTGCTGTTCGCGCACCTGCAGGAGCCGCCGCCGGATCTGGCCACGGTGCGCCGTGACATCCAGCCGGCCACGGCGCGCGCGATCTCCCGCGCGCTCGAAAAGGAGCCCGAGGACCGGCCGTCGACCGCCACCGAGTACGTGACCGGCATCGCCCGTGCCGCGGGCATCCAGCTCTAACGGCTCAGCGGCGGAGACGCCTATGAGTGACCGGTCGATCCGCCACGATGCGCTATCAAGATTTCAGTGAACGGTGCACGCGCAGTGGTCTTGGACAGTGATTCCGAGCTCGCGCAGCTGATCCCCGAGCGGCTGCTGCAGACCGCACGGCAGGCCAGCGTCGCCGCGGTCGTGGACATCCCAACCGGTCAATGGGACGCCCGCGATCACGCCGATCGCGCCCGCGAGGGCTTCGGTCTGCTGGCGCTGGACGGCATCCTCATTCGACGGGTCGGGTACGGCGGCCGCTTCGGGGCCGAGCTGCTCGCCGCCGGGGATCTCCTGCGGCCGTGGGAGTACGACGGCGACGAGACGATCGGGTTCGAGAGCACCTGGCGGGTGCTGGCCGGCACGCGGCTGGCGGTGCTCGACCACACGTGGGCCGAGCGGATGGCGCGGTACCCGAAGGTGGGTCCCGCGCTGGCCGGCCGGGCGCTCGCTCGTTCCCGCCGGCTCGCCGCGATGATGGCCATCTCGCAGCAGCCGCGACTCGACGATCGCCTGTGGATGCTGTTCTGGGAGCTCGCCGACCGTTACGGCCGCGTGCGTTCCGACGGCGTGTACCTCGATCTTCCGCTCACCCACGAGGTGCTCAGCCACCTCGTCGCCGCCCGCCGGCCGTCCGTGTCGGGCGCGCTCACCAAGCTCGCCGAGCAGGGCCGCGTGCGGCGCGAGGGGCGCCGCTGGGTGCTCATGGGCGATCACCCCACCGCCTGATCCATCGCGTTTTGCTCCCCGAGGCTTTGGGGACAACACGACAGAAAGTTGGACTATTGGATCGAGGGAGTGAGCGATGGCCGACGAGCTTGAGCGTGTATCCATGGATGAGATCGAGGCCGAGGACGCGGTCTCGCTGCCGAACAAGGAGGTCATGTCCCTGCTCGACGTCAATGCCGACGTCGACCTCGGGCTCGACCTCGCGGCGCCTGTTGACCTCGCCGCCGCCGCGAATCTGAACGTCGCGGCGCCGATCGAGGCCGCCGCCGCCGCCAACGTGCTCAGCGCGGACGCCCAGTCGGTGTCGGTCGCCCAGCAGCACGGGACGATCGACCAGGGCATCAGCGGCAGCGCCGAGGCGACCGCTCCCCAGCACGCCGACATCGCGCAGAACAGCAACCCCGAGGTCGGCGGCGGCGCGGACGCAGCGGCACCCGACACGCCGGCACCGGCCGACGCGGTGGACCCGGGCACGGCGGTCGGCGGTGCGACGGGCGCGGTGGACGGTGCGACGGGCGCGGTGGACGGTGCGACCGGTGCGGTCGACTCGCTGCTCAACGGCGGCAGCCTGCTCGACGCGAACGTCAACATCCACGCGAACGCCGACCTCACGGCGCCGATCGACGGCGCGGTGGCGGCCAACGCGAACGTCGCGGCGCCGATCGACGCCGCCGTCGCGGCCAACATCGGCTCCGATCACGGCGTGGCGCAGGCGCTGGCCGACCAGCAGGTCGACATCCACCAGAGCCTCGACGACGTCGACGCCGACGCGACCGCCCAGCAGGACGCCACCATCGACCAGCAGTAACGCCGCGGCCGCATGACTGCGACCGTCGAGCGGCCCATCGCGCCGCAGGCTCCGGGCACCTTCGCGCGAGCGGAGGGCCTGGAGCTGCTGGGCGAGGTCAGCGGCTCGGGCTATAAGGACGGCGCCGCGCTCGTCCGCCGCGCCGACGGCCAGATGGTCCAGCTCGGACCGCTGATGTACGCGCTGCTCGAGGCGATCGACGGCGCGCGCGATGGCGAGGCGCTGGCGGCCGCGATGTCGGACCGGCTCGGCCGCCGCGTCGATGCCGAGCACGTCGTCGCGCTCGCCGAGAAGCTCGCCGCGCAGGGCCTGCTGGCCGGCTCGGAGGAGCAGGCCCCGCCGCGGCTGAACCCGCTCCTGGCGCTGCGCTGGAAGGTCCTCCTCAGCGACCCGAAGGTCACCAAGCGCCTCACCGCGCCGTTCACGCACCTGTTCCGCCCCTGGGTGCTCCTCCCGGCGCTCGCGGGCTTCGCGGCGGTCGGCTGGTTCGTGCTCATCCACAAGGGCGTCGCGTCCGCCACCGCGCAGGCGTTCCACAACCCGGAGCTGCTGCTGCTGGTGATCGGTCTCGCCGTCGCGTCGGCGGCGTTCCACGAGATCGGCCACGCCGCGGCCTGCCGCTACGGCGGAGGCCGGCCGGGCGGCATGGGCGCCGGGATCTACATGGTCTGGCCCGCCTTCTACACCGACGTCACCGACGCCTACCGGCTGCCGCGCCGCGCCCGGCTGCGCACCGACCTCGGCGGCCTCTACTTCAACGCGGTGATCGCGGTCGTCACGCTCGGCGTGTGGCTCGCGGTACGCGCCGACGCGCTGCTGCTGATCATCGCCCTCCAGGTGCTGGAGATGGTCAAGAACCTCTCCCCGGTGATCCGTGCCGACGGCTACCACATCCTCTCCGACGCCACCGGCGTGCCCGACCTCTACGCGCACATCGGCCCGACGCTGCGCCGCCTGCTGCCGTGGCGCCGGCGCGAGCCTTCAGCGCTGACCGGCCGCGCTCGCGCGCTCGTCACCGTCTGGGTGCTCGTGATCGTCCCGGTGCTGCTGAGCATGGCGCTGAGCGCGATCCTGCTGCTGCCCAAGCTCGCGGCCTCGACGTGGGAGAGCGGCTCCCACATCGTCTCCGCGATGCCCGGCCAGGCGAGCCACGCGGAGATCCTCGACCTGCTGGCGGCGACCGTGCGCATGTGCGCGCTCGCGCTGCCCGTGATCGGCTCGGTCCTGATGGCGCAGCGCCTCGTCCGCTCGACCGGCGGCAAGGCGTGGCGCTGGAGCGCCAACCGGCCCGCGCGCAAGGCGCTCGTCGCGGCCGCGACGGCCGGGCTCGTGGGGCTGCTCGCGTGGGCATGGTGGCCCGCCGGCCAGTACCGACCCGTGCGCGCCACGGACCAGGGAACGCTGCTGAGCGCGTTCCGGACGGTCGGCGCCCCGGCGAGCGCGGTGCGCCCCGAGCCGCGGCCCGCGCCGGTCGGCCTCGCGCCCGGCCGGCACATGGCGGTCGCGCTGATCCCGTCCGGCGGCGCCACCAAGGAGCATCCGGCGATCTTCGTCATCAAGGGGCGCGACGGCGAGAAGCCGGCCGTCGTCGTCTCCG
This sequence comes from uncultured Solirubrobacteraceae bacterium, assembly GCA_963803335.1. GTDB lineage: Bacteria > Actinomycetota > Thermoleophilia > Solirubrobacterales > Solirubrobacteraceae > DASSUW01. The sequence goes on from CAWDME010000007.1 coordinate 429,178, forward strand.
ACACGACGCCGGATCCGCGCGCGGCGCCCACCGTCGGTGACGCCGGCGCCGCGCAGCCGCCCGCCGCGGCGGCGCCGGTGCCCGCGGCCGCGTTCCCGTTCAAGCTGCCGAGCAAGCCGGGGCCCAACGACTCGCAGGCGCTCGCCGTGAACACGACCGACGGCGGCATCAAGTACGACGTCGTCTACTCGCTCGTGACCGTGCGCAGCGGCGACACGGTCGACGAGACCAACTCCGCCTACGCGCTCGCGAGCTGCAACGCCTGCACCACCGTCGCCGTGTCGCTGCAGCTCGTGCTCGTCGTCGGCCAGAGCGACACGATCACACCGATCAACGTCGCCGAGGCGCTCAACGCCAACTGCCCCTACTGCGTCACGGTCGCGATCGCCCACCAGCTCGTGATCACGCTCCGGTCGGTGCCGTCCGATGAGCTGCTGCGGCGCCTCACCGCCGAGCTGGCGAAGCTCGACGCCATCGACGAGCTCGGCTCGCCGGCCGCCGCGGCGGCGCTGGTCGATCAGGTGCAGAAGGAGATCGAGGACGAGCTCGACGCCAGCGGCCTGCGCATCCCGACCGCCACGCCGACCCCGACGGCGACCGCGACGCCGAGCCCGACCGCCACGGCGACGCCGACCGCGAGCGCGGAGCCGGCGGCGACGGCCACGCCGACCCCGACCATCACGCCGACGCCGACCCCCACCGCGGAGCCGCCGGCTACCGAAACGCCGGCGCCGTAGCGCTCACTGGTCGTCCGGCGCTCGCTCGAAGCGGCCGCGGCCGACGCGCCGCGCACGGCCGGTGCGCACGGCGGCCTTCAGCGCTGCCGGGTAGCGGCCCGGGCCCCAGAACCGCGCGCCCACCAGCGCCGCGAGCTCGTGTCGCTCGACCGCGCCGTCGCGCTCGTCGAGCACCCGCTCGATCGCCGCCACCTCACGCTCGAAGCCGACCGGGGCGAGCGGCTCGGACACCGACATGCCGGGCGAGGAGGCCACGCGGCGGGGCCGCGCCGGCCGCTCGGCCTCGCTCTCGGCGTCCTCGGCGCTCAGCGGCTTGGCGATGCCCTCGAGCTCCTGCCCCTCGGCCTTGACGCCAAACAGCAGCTCCACGACGCCGCCGAGGGCCATCACGCCGGCGCCGATGAAGAACGCGATCGCCACCTGCGAGGCCTCGCCGGACTCGATCATCTTCCCGAAGATGTACGGCCCGGTGATCCCGCCGACGGCGGTGCCGATCGCGTAGAAGAACGCGATCGCCAGCGCGCGCGTCTCCATCGGGAAGATCTCGCTCACGGTCAGGTACGCCGAGCTGGCGCCCGCCGAGGCGAGGAAGAACGTCGCGAGCAGCAGCGCCATGAAGCCGCCGAGGCCGAGGGAGCCGCCCTTGAAGAGGATCGTCAGCACCACCAGCACCGCCGCCGAGCCGAGGTAGCTGCCCGCGATCATCGGCTTGCGCCCGACCGTGTCGAACAGCCGCCCAAGCAGCACCGGGCCGAGGAAGTTGCTCGCCGCGAACAGCGCGATATAGAGCGGCACTCGGCCCGAGTCGATGTCGTAGAACGTCGCCAGGAACGTGCCGAGGCCGAACGTGACGGCGTTGTAGATGAAGGCCTGGCCGACGAACAGCGCGAAGCCGAGGGCCGTGCGCCGCGGGTAGCGCTTGAACGCCGTCGAGGCGATCGTCCGGAACGAGATCGTGCGCCGCTGGCGGACGGTGATCGAGTCGCCCGGCTGCTCGAGCTCCTCGCCGGTCTCCTCGCGCACCTCGGCCTCGATCTCGCCCACGATGCGCTCGGCCTCCTCGTCGCGGCCGTGGATGAACAGCCAGCGCGGGCTCTCCGGCACGTGCCGGCGCACGATCAGGATCCCCAGCCCGAGCACGGCGCCGATGCCGAACGCGAGTCGCCAGCCGAGGTCGGGCGCGAAGAGGTTCTCGTTGAGCAGCACGAGCGCGCCGAGCGCGCCCCCCGCGGCGCCGAGCCAGTACGACCCGTTGATGACGAGGTCCACGCGGCCGCGCACGCGCGCCGGGATCAGCTCGTCGATCGCCGAGTTGATCGCCGCGTACTCCCCGCCGATGCCCGCGCCGGTGAAGAAGCGGGCGATCATGAAGTAGGCGGCGGAGCCGGCAAAGGCGGTCGCGACGGTGGCGACCAGGTACAGGATGAGCGTCACCAGGAACAGCTTCTTGCGCCCGAAGCGGTCGGTGAGCTGGCCGAAGAACAGCGCGCCGACGCAGGCGCCGGCCACGTAGATCGACCCGGCGGTGAGCACCTGGCTGTCGGTAAGCGCCAGGCCGCTGCCCTTCTCGGTGAGGCGGGCGGCGATCGAGCCGACGATCGTCACCTCGAGGCCGTCGAGGATCCAGACCGTCCCGAGCCCGATCACCACGAGCCAGTGAAAACGTGCCCACGGCAGCCGGTCGAGCCGCGCCGGGACACGGGTTTCGATCGTCTGCAGCTCCGTGTCCATGGCGGACGCGTTACCCAGGCCGCCGAAGCGGCGAAACTCGCGTTCTGCCGCTAGGCGACCGGGGAGACCGGGCCGCAGGCGACCAGGTCGGAGGCGAGCTGCTCGGCCCGCTCGGAGGTCCAGCGACCGCTGGCGACGAGGTGCTCGGCGAGCGCCTCGATGTCGGTGAGCGCGGCACGCGCGTCGTCGAGATCGGCGGCGAAGATCAGGTTGTCGGCGGCCTCGCGGATGCGCTCCTGCTCGCCGGGCTGCAGCTTCGAAGGCCCGATGTCTTCGAGCGTCTTGATGACGCGTCCGTAAGCCTGTGTGCGTTCCGAGGTCATCTTGGTCACAGTCATCGTCAGTCTATGAACGGTCTGTAGGCCTTCCGGGAGATTTTTGTGACGTTGATCACATCGGTCCGCATCCGGGACCGACTCGGGGTCTCTGAGGGTCATCCCCAATAGGCGCGAAGCCGCTCACGGTCGACCCTTGTGCATATGACCGACGACACTCCCCAGACTCCTGACGAGACTCCGGAGCCCGAGCCGCGGCCGGAGCCACGGCGGCTCACCCGTTCCGGCTCGGACTCCGTCATCGGCGGCGTGGCCGGCGGCCTCGGCCGCTACTTCGGCATCGACCCGATCCTGTTCCGGATCGGCTTCGTCGTGCTGGCGTTCATCGGCGCGGTCGGTGTCCTCGCCTACCTGATCCTGCTCGCCTTCGTGCCCTCCGACGGCGGTGAGCGCACCGGCGGCACGAGCAAGGCGGTCGCCGCCATCGGCGCGGTGGTGCTCGGGTGCATCCTCGTCACGTTTCTCAGCCCTCCTCTCTTCGTCTTCGGCCCTGGGCTGCTCGTCCTCGGCCTGGTCGGGCTGGCCGGGGTCCTGCTCTGGCGCGCGGTCGGCGGCTCCGTCGGCGGTGACCCCGGGCGCGTGGCCGGGCGGATCGCGCTCGCCGCGCTCATCGGCGTCGCGATCGCCGGCGCTGCCGTCGGCGTCGGACTGGCGGCTGCCTTGGGCGGCGGCGTGGTCATCGCCGTCCTCGCGATCGTCACCGGGTTCGCGCTGATCGGGACCGCGTTCGTCGGCGGCGTGCGCTGGCTGATCGTCCCGGCGCTCGCGCTCGTGCTCCCGCTCGGCGTCGTGTCGGCGGCGGGCATCGACCTCAACGGCGGCGTCGGCGACCGCGACTACCGGCCCGCGACCGTCGCCCAGGTGCGCGACCACTACGAGGTCGGGATCGGCTCGCTGATCGTCGACCTGCGTGACGTCGACCTGCCGAAGGACCAGACGACGAACCTCAAGGTCGACGTCGGCCTCGGCGAGGCGGTCGTGTACGTGCCGTCCGACGCGTGCGTGGCCTCTGACGTGCAGATCGGCGTCGGCGGCTCGGACGTGCTCGACCGCGACAACGACGGGGTCGACGTCAGCTACGCCGACGACGCCCCGGCGCCGGGCGGGAAGCCGAAGATCCATGTCGACGCCGACGTGGGCATGGGCGTGGTCGAGGTCGTCCGCGAGGGCTACCTGCGCGACCAGTTCAGCCACCACGACGGGCGCTACTTCGATGGCACGGTCCGCGGCAGCGCCGCGGATTTCGACGGCGGGACAAAGTGCGCGTGAGGCGACTGGACCGGACATCGCTCGTCGCCGGGGTGGTGGTCGTCATCAGCGGACTCGTCCTGCTCCTCGACCAGCTCGACGCGATCAACCTGCGGTTCGGCTACGCCGGCCCGCTGCTGATCGCCGTCGTCGGCGCGATCCTGCTCACCGCCGGGCTCGAAGGCCCGCGCGAGCGCGACTGACGCTGCGAAGATGGCTCCCATGAGCGCGCCGGCCGCCGTGACGCTGCGCCGCGATCCCAAGCGGGGGATCATCGGCGGGGTCGCCGCGGGCATCGGGCGGCGGCTGGGGATCGACCCGATCATCGTCCGCGTGGCGTTCGTCGCGACGTCGGTGGCCGGCGGCGCCGGGCTCGTCGCCTACCTGCTCGGCTGGGCGCTGATGCCGCCGGAGGGCAGCGATCGGGCGCCGGTGGAGCGGATCGTGGCGCAGCGCGACACCTGGATGGTGGTCGGCGGCGCAGTCTGCCTGGCCGTCGCCGCCCTGCTGCTGCTGCGCCACTGGGGCCTGTGGTTCAGCGATCAGTTCGTGTGGCCGGTGATGCTCGTCGCGGCCGGCGGAGCGCTGATCTGGCGCCAGTCCACCGCGCCGCCCGAGGAGAGCGAGCCCGCGCCGCGGACCGAGCGCACGAGCGCACTGCCGACGCTGCGGCTGCCCGCCGACGCGGCCGGCCGCGCGCTGGTCGGCGCCGCGCTCGTGGTCGGCGGCGGCCTGATCTTCCTGTGGCTCAACCACGCGCTGCGGCCCGCCCGCGACGTGCTGCTCGCGGTTGTGGTGGTCGTCGTCGCGCTGACGCTGATCCTCGCCCCGTGGTGGCTGCGGCTCGTCCGCGGGCTCACCGCCGAGCGCGCTGAGCGCATCCGCTCGCAGGAGCGCGCCGAGGTGGCCGCGCACCTGCACGACTCGGTGCTGCAGACGCTGGCGCTGATGCAGAAGCGCGTCGACGACCCGCGCGAAGTGGCAGCGCTCGCCCGCCGTCAGGAGCGCGAGCTGCGCGCGTGGCTGAACGGTCGCCGCGCGCCCGGTGAACTGACGGTCGCCAGCTCGCTCGAGGCCGTGGCCGCCGAGGTCGAGGAGGCGCACGGCGTGCCGGTCGAGGTCGTGGCCGTCGGTGACGCGCCGCTCGACGCGCGCGCCGAGGCGCTCGTCGCTGCCGCCCGCGAGGCGCTCGTCAACGCCGCCAAGTTCGCTCCCGACGGCGCGGTGGCGCTGTACGCCGAGGTCGCGCCCGAGCGCATCGAGGTGTTCGTGCGCGACCGCGGGCCGGGCTTTGACCCCGCCCGCGTCCCGGCCGACCGCCGCGGCGTGCGCGAGTCGATCGTCGGCCGCATGGAGCGCCATGGCGGCCGCGCCGTGCTCCACACCGCGCCTGGCGAAGGCACCGAGGTCGAGTTGGTGATGAAGCGGTGACGTCCGTCGTGATCGTCGACGACCACCAGCTCTTCCGCAGCGGCGTGCGGGCCGAGCTCGACGGGCTCGTCGACGTGCTCGGCGACGCCGCCAGCGTCGAGGACGCGGTGCGGCTGGTGATCGAGGCCGAGCCCGACGTGGTCGTGCTCGACGTGCAGATGCCGGGCGGCGGCGGGGTGGAGGTGATCCGCCAGGTCACCGAGCGGCGGCCCGCGCAGCGCTTCCTCGCGCTGTCGGTGAGCGACGCGCCCGAGGACGTGATCGCGATCATCCGCGTCGGCGCGCGCGGCTACGTGACCAAGACGATCTCGGGGCCCGAGCTGGCCGACGCCGTCAAGCGCGTCGCCGACGGCGACGCGGTGTTCTCACCGCGCCTCGCCGGCTTCGTGCTCGACGCGTTCGCCGGTGGGCTGCCCGAGCGCGAGGTCGATCCCCAGCTCGACCAGCTCACCGCGCGCGAGCGCGAGGTGCTGCGCCACATCGCGCGCGGCTACCTGTACAAGGAGATCGCGCAGCGGCTGTCGATCTCGACCAAGACCGTCGAGGCGCACGTCTCCGCCGTCCTGCGCAAGCTCCAGCTCTCCAACCGCCACGAGCTGAGCCGCTGGGCGGTCGAGCGCCGCCTCGTCGATTAAGCGCGGCGTCAGAGGTTGTTAAGCGGCGCTGCCTACGGTCGCCGCCATGCCCTCCCGCAATCTCTCCGGAGCAGGAGCGGTTTGCCGACCGTGGCGGGCTCCTGCGCGGCGACGTTCAGGCTGGTGTGCCGGCCGGGCCGCTGGGCGAACGACGCGACCGGCTTCAAGTACCAGTGGCGCGTGCGTCACCACAAGGCCCGCTGCGCCGTCACGGCGACCAACGCGGCCGGCGCGGCGACGGCGGTCAGCCGCGCCGTCAGGGCGTCACACGTACCACGTCGTAGGTCGTGGTCGGAGTCGGCGGGGTCGTGAAGCGCGCGTTGACCGCCCACAGGAAGCCGCCCTTCGACGCGATCGTCGTCGGCACGTCGAAGTCCGAGTCCGTGAGGGAGCGCTTGATCTCGCCGCGCCGCAGCCCCTTCTTGAGGTGGATGACGGCGATCTTGTTGTCCTGGTTCTGCACGACGTACAGCGTGCGGCCGCGCAGCAGGATCCCGTCGCCGTTCGGCACCGAGCCGCCGCCGAGGTCGATCGCGTGGGCGCGGCCGTTGCGCGCGTTGACGAGGAAGAGCGTGCCGGTACGGCTCTGGACGGTGATCAGCCGGTCGTGGCCGGCGGCGGCGATGCCGTTGAGCTCGAACGTGCTCGCGTCGTTGTCGTACTGGAGGTCGCCGGTGAGCGGCAGCGTCTTCGCCTTCGCCGGCAGGCGGCCGTGCCGCTTGAGCTTGAGCACGTACAGCTGCTGGTTGACGGAGTCCGTGAAGTACGCCGCGCCGCGCGTGAGCGTCACATCGTTGATGAACGACGCACCGGACACGAGCGTGTACTGGCGCAGCAGCTTGCCGTTGCCGGGTCGGTACACGCGCGCTTGGCCGGTGTCCGCGCCGGACACGAACAGCCGGTTGCGGCGGTCGACCTTCATGCCCGTCGCGGCGCCGCCGCCCTGCACGAGGACGGCGCCCCGGCCGGTCTTCAGGTTGCCCTTGAAGATCCCGCCGGTCGCCGATCGCGAGCCGGCGAAGAACTGGTTGCCGAGGCCGGTTGCGATGCCCTCGGGCTGCCAGCCGTCCGGAAGCGGGATCGTCTCCGGGTACGACGGCGCCCCGTAGGTCTGGGCCGCGGCGACGGGCGCTGCGAGCGCGCACAGCGCAGCGGTGATCGTCAGGATGCGAAGTGATGCAGGCAAGTTCCCTCCCGGAACTCGAGGCTCTCCACGAGGAGATACGCACGCACCGCGGGTGTGGGTTCGAAGTCTGCGAAGGTGCCACGAACATGGTGCCCGGCGAAGGTGACCCGGACGCCGAGGTGATGATCGTCGGCGAGGCGCCGGGCGCCAGCGAGGATGAGGAGGGGCGGCCGTTCGTCGGCCGTGCGGGCAAGCTTCTCGACGAGCTGCTGGCCGAGGCCGGCCTCGAGCGCGAGCAGGTCTTCATCACCAACGTCGTCAAGGCCCGCCCTCCGGGCAACCGCGACCCGCGCAAGGACGAGGTCGCGCACCACATGCCGTGGCTCGAGGCGCAGCTGGCGCTGATCCAGCCGCGCCTCGTCGTTTCGCTCGGCCGTCACGCGCTCGCACATTTCAGCGACGGCGCGAAGATCTCCGACGTCCACGGGACGGAGATCACCGAGCGCGGCCGGACGCTGTTCCCGCTCTACCACCCGGCGGCGGCGCTGCACAACCAGTCGCTGCGCGGGACGCTGGTCGCCGACGCGCGGGCGCTCAGGACGGCGCTGTCAAAGCGGTAGGACCGCGCGCAGCAGCGTGCCCTCGCCGGGCGGGCTGTCGACGCTGAGTGAGCCGTCGAGCGCGCCGACGCGGTCGGCCAGGCCGGCGAGTCCCGACCCGGGCGTGGCGCGGGCGCCGCCCTTGCCGTTGTCGCGGACCTCGATCGCCAGCTCGCCGTTCTCGCGGGCGAGCCGCACCGTCGCGTGCGAGGCGTCGGCGTACTTGGCGACGTTGGTGAGCGCCTCCGCGACCGTGAAGTAGGCGGTCGCCTCGGCGGCGGGCGGGAAGCGGTCCGCCGGCACCTCGAGGATGTCCACCGGGACCGGTGCACGGTCGACGAGCGCGGAGATCGCGGGCGCCAGGCCGCGCTCGGTCAGCACCGCGGGGTGGATGCCGCGGGCCAGCTCGCGCAGCTCGGCGGACGCGGCGCTGAGCTCCTCGGCGAGCTTGTCGAGGAACGGCGCCGCCGCGTCCGGCTGCTTGGCGATGCGCGCGCGGGCGAGCCGCACCTCCAGCGCGAGCGCCACGAGCCGCTGCTGCGCGCCGTCGTGCAGGTCGCGCTCGATCTTGCGGCGTGCCGAGTCGGCCGCGCCGATGATGCGGGCGCGCGAGGCGCGCATCTCCTCGGTGCGGGCCTGCTCGATCTCGCGCTCGCGTAGCGCCTCCTCGGCCGCGCGGCGCTCGGTGACGTCGAAGATCGCGCCGTCGCACCACATGCGCCCGCCCGCCCCGCGCACGAGGTGCCCGCGGTCGAGCACCCAGCGGACCTCGCCGTCGGAGCGGACGATGCGGTACTCGAGCGCGAACGGCCCGTCGTCGGACACGCTGTCGATCGCGTCGCGCACCTGCTCGCGGTCATCGGGATGGAGGATGCTGAACAGCGTCCGGCGCTTGCTGGCGATGAAGTTCGCGGCCGGGTAGCCGGAGATCCGCTCGATCTCGTCGCTGATCAGCTCGAGCGTGTAGTCCGCGTGCCAGGCCGACCGGTAGATGGCCCCCGGCACGTTCGCCATCAGGCCGCGTACCAAGGCGTCGTCGGCCCGCTGCTGCGCGGCGCGCAGGCCGGCGCGCGCCCGGGCCAGCAGCTCGGCGCGGCTGAACGGGCGGTGCAGGTAGTCGTCGGCGCCGGCGTCGAGCGCGGCGTCGGCGGTGCGCTTGTGAGCGGCGACGGTGATCGCCAGCACCCACGCGTCCTCGAGCCGCGGATCCTCCTTCAGCGCGCGGCACACCCCGGGTGCGTCCAGCCCGCCGGGCTCCCGGTCGACGATCACGAGGTCCGCCGACGTCTCGTCGAGTGCCTTCAGCGCCTCGTCGACGCGGCGCACCGCGCGCACGTTGTGTCCGGCCGCGCGTACCCACGGCTGAATCTCGGGCTCGGCGAGGCCGACCACGAGCACTTCGGCCTGGCGCCGCCGGACCGTTCCCGAGTGAGGCACGCTCGGATTATCCCGAGGCGTGGCTAGCTTGGGGTCCATGCCGGTCTGGACAGCAGAGGTGAAGGTCGACGAGCCGCTCGCGCGGCGGCTCATCGCAGGGCAGTTCCCGCAGGTCGAGCTCGCGGGGCTGGAGCTGCTGGGCGAGGGATGGGACAACACCGTGTGGCTGGCGGACGACCGCTGGGTGTTCCGCTTCCCGCGCCGCGAGGTCGCCCTACCGGGGTTCGCGCGCGAGCTGGCCGCGCTGCCGGTGCTCGCGCCGCGCGTGCCGCTCCCGATCCCCGATCCCGTGTTCGTCGGCCGCCCGGTCGCCGAGTTCCCGTGGCCGTTCTTCGGCGCGCCGTACATGCCCGGCCGCGAGCCGCTCGGCCTCGACGAGCCGACGCGCGCGGCGCTCGCCCGCCCGCTCGGCGAGTTTCTGCGCGCGCTGCACGCCGCGCCGGCGGTCGACGGCCTGCTCGAGGATCCGATGGGCCGCGCCGACATGGCCGTCCGCGTCCCGAAGACGCTCGAGCAGCTGGGCCCGGTCGAGGCCGCGGGCGTCTGGCAGGCGCCGGCGTCCGTCGCTGAGCTGCTCGAGGCGGCGCGGTCGCTCCCGAAGCCGGAGCCGGTGTCGGTCGTCCACGGCGACCTGCACTTCCGCCATCTGCTGGTTGACGACCACGGCGCGCTCAGCGGCGTGATCGACTGGGGGGACGTCTGCCGCGGCGACCCGGCGATCGACCTCACGCTCTTCTGGAGCCTGCTCCCATCCGCCGCCCGCCCCGACTTCCTCGCCGCCTACGGCCCGATGCGCGAGGACCAGCTCGTGCGCTCGCGCGTGCTGGCGATCAACCTCTGCTCGATCCTTGCGCTGTATGCGCACGACGAGGGGATGCCGGCCGTGAAGGCCGAGGCGCTCGCCGGGCTCGAGCGCGCGGTGGCGGGTTAGGCCAACTGCGGCTGGGTGGGGCAGCGAGGGAGCCGGCCGCGGTGGCGAGCTTTGTGCATCTAGGTGCCCCACAGGGGCCTAGATGCACAACGTTGCCAAGTTATGCGCCCTGAGCGGGTGGAACTTGCCACAGTTCACCGCGCGGCCGATCCCCAGCCGCCCTACCCAGCCGCAGTTCGCCGACGCGAACAAGCGGCCGACGGTCAGCCGATACCGAGCTCGTCGAGCGAGATGTGCAGCTCGGCGGCGTCGCGGTAGACGCGGTAGGCGCCGGCGCGCTCGAGCTCGTCGCCGCCGTAGCCGCCCGACAGCAGGCCGATCGAGAGCATGCCGGCGCGGCGGGCCGCGAGCAGGTCCCAGACCGCGTCGCCGATCACGTAGCACTCGCCGGGCGCGGCGTCGAGCCGGCGGGCGCACTCCACGAACAGGTCGGGCTCGGGCTTTGCGCGCGCGACGTCGCCGCGCTCCACGACGGTCGCATCGTCCGGCACGCCGAGCGCCTCCAGCGACGCGTCGATCTCCGGCCGCCGGCCGGAGGTGGCGATGCCGTGCGTGACCGAGCGCGCCCGCAGGTCGGCGAGCAGGTCGCGGGCGCCCGGGAGCGGCCGCCGGTCGGGCAGCAGCTCGCGGAACAGCTCGCCGTGGCGGTGCTGCACCTCCTCGGCCTCCTCGTCGGTCAGCTCGCGGCCCAGCTCGCGCGCCACCGCGCGGGTGAACAGGCCGCCGCTCATCCCGACCCGCCGGTGGATCCGCCAACCGTCGATCGGCATCCCGCACTGAGCGAGCGCGCGCTGCCAGGCGAACACGTGGCCGTAAACGGTGTCGACGAGCGTGCCGTCGAGGTCGAAGATCAGGGCCGGCATCGCGCCGCCACGATACCTGCAGGCGTTTGCGCACCGGGGCGGGCGGCAACACCGGTCTCAAGATGGCCTCCGCTCCGGTGCAGTCCCCGCGCCCGGCGAATGGGCGCGTACCGCAGTCGCACGGCTGGAAGGGCGACGAGTCGGTGCCGCGCGGGCTGGCGGTCGCGTCGGCGATCACGTTGCGTGCCCTGATCATCGTCGCCGGCGTCGTGGTCATCGCGCTCGGCGCCGCGCGGCTGATGCTCGTGGTGCTGCCGGTGATCATCTCGATCCTGCTGACCACGCTGCTCGGTCCCGTGGCCGCGCGCCTGCGCGCGCACCGCTGGCGCCCGGCGCCCGCGGCGTTCTTCAGCGTCCTGCTCGGCGTGCTCGTCTTCTTCGGCCTGTGGGCGCTGATCATCCCCGGCGTCCTGTCGCAGTCCGACGACCTGTTCAAGAATGTCCACGGCGGCGCGTCGCAGGCGGTCGGCGTGCTCAAGCCCTTCGGGGTCGGCCGCGACGACGTCGACAAGGCGATCCAGCAGGGCCTCGACTCGGTGCAGGGCGGCGCGGTCGCCACCAAGGTGCTCACCGGCGCGATCCTCGTCACCCAGTGGGCGGCGGGCGTCGTGCTGATCGTGGTGCTGACGTTCTTCTTCGTCAAGGACGGCGACGCGATCTGGAACTGGATCGTCGAGCTGTTCCACGAGGACCGGCAGCCGGTACTGCGAGAGGCCGGGTCGCGGTCGTGGACGGCGTTGAGCGCCTACGTGCAGGGCGTGTTCCTGGTGGCGACGATCGACGCGGTGCTGATCGGCGCCGGCCTGCTGATCATCGGCGTCCCGGTGGCGATGCCGCTGATCGTGCTCACGTTCGTCGCCGCGTTCTTCCCGATCGTCGGCGCGTTCACGGCCGGCGCCGCGGCGGTGCTCGTCGCGCTCGTCGCCAACGGGCTGCCGGCGGCGCTCGTGATCCTCGCGATCATCGTCGCCGTGCAGCAGCTCGAGGGCAACGTCTTCTATCCGATCGTCGTCGGCCGCAAGCTCGCGCTGCACCCGGTGGGGATCCTGCTGGCGCTGGCTGCGGGCGGCGTGCTCGCCGGCGTGGCGGGCGCCTTCCTGGCGATGCCGGTGGCGGCGGTCGCCGCGGCGGTGCTCGGCTTCATGCGCGAGCGCCGCGAGCAGCGCCAGTCAGCCGCTGTGCTTGCCGCGTAGCGTGTACGGCAGCGAAGCGATGATGTAGCCGCCCGGCTGCAGGGTGAGCACACGCGCGGTGAGCCTGCGCGCGGGCCGGCGGTGGATCCGCACGCGCACCGTGCGGGCGTGGCCGCCGGGGATCTCGAACGCCTTCCGCCCGAGGCGGCCGTGGCGATCGCGCAGCACGAGCCGGCCGACGCACGGGCCCGCGGTACACGCGACGCGCACCGCGACCTGGCGCTTGTGGACACGCGGCTTCCTCGCGGTGGCGAACGCCTGCGGCGGCCCGCCCTTGAGCGCGTCGCTGCACAGCGGCCGGAACGCGGGGTCGGCCGGGCCGCCGCGGCCGAGCGCGTTCTCGGTCCACTGCAGCGCGATCGGGTCGTAGATGATCCCGACGTGGTCGGTGATGTCCTCCGGGCAACGGTCCTGGAGCACGACGTTGGTCACCGTCGAGCCGATCAGCGCCTGCGACTGGTACGGCGTCACCACCTCGTCGTGCGTGGTGGAGACGACCGTGTAGGAAGGCGGCGGCGGGGCCTCCTCGCCGGCGTTGAGCTCTTGCATGAACGCCGAGCCTGCCGCCTGCTCGGCGCACGCCGGGCAGCCGAGGCCGCCGAGGGGCGGCGCCAGCGGCTGCGTGGTGCCATGGCTGGACGGCGCGAGCCCGACGATGTCGTCGATCACGTCGAGCTTGCCGCGGAAGCGCGCGACGTAGCGGCCGAGCATCCCGCCCTGCGAGTGGCCGACGAGCGACACCTTGGCGGCGCCCGTCTTCTGCCGCACCTCGTCGATGAACGCGGCGAGCTTGTCGGCCGACTGGTCCATCGGCGCCATGCCGCGGTTGACGAGATCGAGCGCGAACACGCAGTAGCCGTCCTTGACCAGCGCGGGGGAGATGAGGTTCCACGACACGGTCATATCGCCGAACGTGCCGTGCACGAGGATCACCGGCACCGGGTGCGCGGTCGAGCGGCACGAGAAGTCGTTCGCGCCAGGCGGGCTGACGCCGGGCGTCTGTGCGCCGGCCGGCGCCGCCGCCACGAGCGCCGCGACGACCGCGAGCAGTGCTGCTCTCCCCCTCATCGCGCTGTCAGGTAACCACACCCGAGCCCGCGGTGCGCAGGCTGCGGCCCGGGATTCGCCCACCGAGCGCGAAGCGGTCCGACAGCGGCGCCTGGCCGGTGAGCGCGGCGGCGATCCGCTCGGCCATCGCGGGCCCGTGCTTGAAGCCGTGGCCGGAGCCGCCGCCGACGATCCAGACGCGCTCGTGCTCGGGATGGCGGGCGGCGATGAAGTGCGAGTCGGGTGACAGCTCGTAGCGGCACGCGCGCGCCTCGTTCAGACGTGCCCGCGCCAGGGCCGGGAACCGCTCGCTCAGGTAGTCGCGCACGACGCCGACCGTCGTTGGCGTGTCGATGAGCGGGGCGTCGGGGTCGAGCGGCGGGCCCTCGACATCGAGCGCCGCCTTCACGCCGAGCTCGTCGATGTCCGCGGTGCCGTACATCGCGCGGTCGTAGTCCACCCAGGCCGGGACGGCCGGCGACCGCCAGGCGGCGCCGCCGTCGACGAACAGCAGCTCCTGGCGGGTGACGGTGAGCGACACGAGGTCGCCGAATAGGTGCGTGAGCCAGCCCCCGCACGCCCACACGACGATGTCCGCCTCGAGCCGCGCACCGTGCTCGAGCACGACCGTGCCGCGATCGGGCCATGCGCGCGAGCGCACGAGCCGGGCGCCGTGCGCCAGCGCCTGGCGCGTGAGCGCGCGCACCGCCTTCTGGGCGCGCAGGACGCCGGCCTCGGGCTCGAGCAGCACGAACGCGAGGTCGTCGCCGCGCAGGCTCGGGAACAGCCGCGCTGCGGCGCCGACGTCGATCCGCTCGGTGGGGATGTCCTGCGCCGCCATCGTCTGCTGCGACGCCGCCTCCCAGCCGTCCTCGCTGTGCGCGAACCAGGCGACGCCGCGCTCGAGCATCAGCTCCTCGCCGGACTCGGCCTCCAGCTCGCGCCAGAGCGTCCGCGCCCGTCGCGCCATCGCCGTGTAGTCGGCGTCGGCGCCGTGCGAGCAGCGGATCAGGCGCGTCTCCCCGCCGGACGTGGCGCGCCGGTCGCCGGGCTCGAACTGGTCCACGAGCGTCACCGTCTCGCCGCCGCGCGCCAGCCACCACGCGAGCGAGGCGCCGAACGTCCCGGCTCCGACGATGACCGTGGCCATCTAAGGGGTGGGCACGTGCGGCGGCAGCGCGGCGCCGAGCACGCGGCGGGCGGCGTACTGGGCCAGGCCCATGACGGTGAGCTGGGGGTTCACGTGCACGCTGGTCGGGAACACGCTGGCGTCACAGAGATACAGGTTCTTCAGGCCGCGTACCCGGAAGTCCTCGTCAACGACCGTGCCGAGCGCGTTGCCGCCCTGCGGGTGCGCGCTCGTCATCAGCAGGTCGCCGGTCTCGCGCACCGCCTGGTCGAGCTGGGCGAGGTCCGCCTCGCCTTTGTACTCCTGCCACGCGAACGTCGCCGGCATGACGCGCTTGGCGCCCGCCTCGAACCAGATGCGCCCGGCGACCTTGAGCCCTTCGACCATCGTGCGGCGATCGCGGTCGGACGCGGTGTAGACGATCTCGGGGCCGTTCGCCCCAGGGTTGACGCGGCCCGGTGTCGTGGTCCCGACGAGCACGCCCGCGCACGCCATGTGGCGGTAGCGGCTCATGTTCTGGAAGTGGCGGTCGAACCAGCCGGGCATCGCGAGCGCCTGCGTCGCCGGCGGGTTGAACCACGTCTCGACCAGGTAGGGAGGCGGGTCGCCGGGCGCCCGGTAGGCGTGCGACATCTGGATGCCGGCGAACGAGTCGATCGTGTCCTTGAACTCGGCGGTGAGCGGCGAGTTGATGTTGAAGTGCAGGTCGCGGCCGACCGCGTCGCCGCCGATGCCGCTGCGCTGCAGCAGCCAGCTCGACCCGATCGGCCCGGCCGCGATCACGATCTCGTCCGCCGTCAGCGTGACGGTCTCGCCGCTGACGTGGCGGCCGCTGACGCCGACCGCGCGCTCCCCGTCGCGCGCGATCCGGTCGATCTCGACCTCGGCCAGCACGTCGAGCTTGTGGTCCTTCTGCGCGCGCGGGAGGATCACGTCGAGCGCCGCCTTCTTGCCGCCGTACGCGCAGCCGATGTTGCAGTAGCCCGAGCCGACGCAGGCGGAGGTGATGTTCGCCTCCATCACTTCGAGCGTGCCGGGCAGGTGGAGGGCCGTGACGGCGGCGCCGAAGCGCTTCGCGGCCTCCGTCGTCACGCGCGGCTCGATCTCGCGGACCGACAGCCGGTCGTGGATCTCCGTGATCGCCGACTCGAGCGCGGCGCGGTCCACCGGCCAGGAGTCGAGCACGTGCGCGGGCGGGTGCAGGCAGAGCGCGTTGTTGATCGTCGTGCCGCCGCCGACGCACATGCCCTGCAGGACCTGGAGGCTGAAGTTCGTCGCCAGCTCGAGCGCGCCCTCGTTGTAGAGCTCGAGGTACTGCTCGACCTCGTTGTCGGTGAACTCGCGCGGGTCGACGTGCGGGCCGCGCTCGACCACGAGCACGCGCCGGCCCGTCTGCGCGAACGCGGACGCGAGGATCGCCCCTGCCGCACCCGAGCCGACGACGATCGTGTCGTAGTGGGCGGCCTGGCCGCGCCGGGGCGGGCTGACCGTGCGCAGCGGCGCCTCGGGCGGGTCGGTCGGCCGCGGCCGGCGGCCGTTCGCACGATCTTGGAACGGCGTGTAGCCGATCGCCTTCCACGCGCGGCGGTCGCCGTAGTAGCCGAGGTAGGACATCTGCGCGCCGGTGCGGATCATCGCCTCGAGGACAGGCCGGATCGGCCGGAATGTTCGCCGCTCGCCGATCTCGTCGATGAAGCGCTTCTCGAGGAAGCGCTTGCGGGTCTCGGGGGAGAGCACGGCGAGCGGCGGCCGCAGCGTCAGCAGCGGCCACAGGCCGAGCACGATCAGCGCCGTCTGTACGCGGCCCTTGCTGCTGGCCCGCAGGTTGGCGAGGTAGGTATCGACGTTGTGGGCGACCTGCACCGGCGTCACCGCCTCCTTGCGCCCCTCCACGAACACCTCGGCGAGCGCGACGAGTGACTGGAAGGCGATCGGGTGCAGGTAGCGCAGGCCGCGCCGCGCGCGCACCGCGGCGACCCACCACGCGAAGAACCACACGATCAGCAGCAGGTCGACCGCCATCCAGGCGAGCAGCGCCACCGTGCCCGACACGTGGAAGAGCCCGAGCGGCTTCTGGTCCGGCGCGCCGCCGATGATGATCGCCGCGAGCTCGCCGATCACGAGCGCGGCGTACGCGACCACGATGGCCAGCGCCGCCCAGCCGAAGCGGCGGATGTCGGCGGCGCCGAGCACCGACAGGACCACGAACAGCGTGTCCTTGGCGAACGAGTTGGGGATGAAGGCGAGGGTCCCCGTGTCACGGCCGACGATGTAGCCGATCGCCAGGGCCGCGCTGAGGACGGCGTGGGCGATCAGCAGCCCGCGCAGCCGGCGTTCCGGTGAAGTCAGCTGTCCATTCACCGCTCGACGGTATCCGGCGCCCAGCCCGGTGTCGAGCGGCGTAGGCTGCGCGCGTGAGCATCGTCCTCGTCCGTCATGGTGAGACCGAGTGGAGCGCCTCGGGCAAGCACACGAGCGTCACCGACGTGCCGCTACTCGACGCAGGCCGGCGTGACGCGGAGCAGCTCCATGATCGCCTCGGCGGCCGCGACTTCGCGCTCGTGCTCAGCTCCCCGCGCGCCCGGGCGCGCGACACTGCCGAGCTGGCCGGATTCGCTGCCGTCGCGGAGATCGACGAGGACCTGGTCGAGGTCGACTACGGGGAGTACGAGGGGCTGACCACGCCGGAGATCCGCGTCGAGCGGCCCGGCTGGAGCGTGTGGGAGCACGGCTCGCCGGGCGGCGAGACCGTCGACGACGTCGGCGTGCGCGCCGACCGCGTGATCGCCCGCGCGCTCGCTGCCGACGGCGACGCGCTCGTGTTCGCGCACGGACACCTGCTCCGCATCCTGGCGGCGCGCTGGCTCGAGCAGCCGGCCGCGTTCGGCGGGCAGCTGCTGCTCTCGACCGGCTCGGTGTCCGAGCTCGGCTTCGAGCGCGAGCGCCGCGCGATCGTCCTGTGGAACGACACGTCGCACCACTGATGCTCGCCACGCCGCGCATGCGCGGCGTGCGGATCGGGCCCGAGCACCAACCGGAGCTCGAGGCGCTGCTCGGCGACCCGCGGGTGGGCGCTACCCTGGGCGGGACGGCGACGCCCGAAGGGGTCGCGGCCCAGATCGCCGCGCACGCGGCGCACTGGGACGTCCACGGCTTCGGCTACTGGATGTTCCGCGACCTCGAGGGCGTGGCGGTGGGCCGCGGCGGGCTCGGCGCGACCGACGTCGGCGGCCTCGGCGGCGTGGAGGTCGGCTGGGCCGTCATGCCCGACCGTTGGGGGCAGGGCTACGCGACCGAGCTCGGCGCGGCGGCGATCGAGGTCGCGTTCGACCGGCTCCGCCTGGCCGAGGTCGTCTCGTACACGATGGTCGAGAACCGCGCGTCGCAGCGCGTGATGGAGAAGCTCGGCTTTGAGTGCGAGCGGGAGGTGGTGCACGCCAACCTCCCGCACGTGCTCTACCGGCTCAGGACGTCCTCGCCGCGGCCGCCGTCGAGCGCGTCGTCGCCGTCGCCGCCGTAGAGCGTGTCCGCGCCGTCGCCGCCCCTGATGCGGTCGTCGCCGGCGTCGCCGAACACCGTGTCGTCGCCGGCGCCCGCGTCGATCACGTCATTGCCGCCGAGGCCGCAGATCACGTCGTCGCCGCGCGTGCCGCGGAGGTGGTCGGCTTGTGGCGTGCCGGTGATCGTGCACGGGCGCGGCGAGGAGCCGAACTCCTCGACCCCGATCACCGGGCGCAGCGCGTGCTCGACGTCGCGAGTGGCGAACGCGCGCCGCAGCACGTCGTGGCCGAGCGCGTTGCCGAGCGCGGCCATGATCATGCCCTGGTCGAGCGACAGGTACGACTTCGACACCGCGCCGCTGTCGACGTTCACCGAGTCGCGGAAGCCAAGCGGCGTGTACACGGCGAAGTCGCGCTCGAGGTTCCGGAGGTCGGCGACCGCGGCGTGCGGGCGGTAGCGCAGCGCCAGTGCCGCCGCGTGCGGGGTGACGACGCCGTTCGTGTACGCGCTCGGCGGCGGGTCGGGCTTGGGGTCGCGGCAGCCCGGATAGCCGGGGTCCACCAGCGTCTTGTCCTCGTTCGAGTAGTAGCCGTCGGGGTTGCTGCCGATCCCGTCGACGCCGTACGCGTCATAGCCGCCCTCGGGGATGTTGGCCGGCGAGAACCCCCAGTAGCCATAGCCCGCTTCGGTCAGGCCGTGGTGGATCTGCGCGTCGACAACCAACGGGTGGTTGACGCCCCAGCTCCCCGGCGCCCAGCGCTCCTCGGGCACGAACAGCGACGGCATCAGCGCCTCGAACATGCTCCCGCCCCAGCTGGGCGTCACGAGCGTGCCGTTGTACCGGAGCGCGCCGTCGTAGACGCGAGTGCCGAAGTAGGTGTGGACATCGCCGACCGGCTGACTCTCGAAGCAGCCCGTCTCAAACGCGCGGTTGGTGCCGTACACGGCCTGCGGCGGGATCTCGCCCTTCGCGATGCCGATGTACGTGGCGATCCGGCTCTCGCTGACGTACGTGTCGTAGCAGCAGACCCGCTCGCCGGTGTCGGGCACGTAGTGGAAGAGGATCCGGTTCTTGTCCGGCTCGTAGTAGAAGCCGAAGTCCATGCTGTCGTACAGCGCGCGGGCGCGGTGCGCGACCTGCGGAACGCTGTCGGCGACGATCCGCAGGCCGACGGCGAGCCAGCCGTTGTCGACCGACGAGAGGATCGGCGTGAGCTTCTCACCGGTCTCGGGCCAGGTCGTCAGCTTCGCGCCCGTGTGGTGGTCGTACCAGTTGTAGAACTGGCCGCTGGGCGCGTGGCGCTCCATGTCCTCGAGCGTCGTAAGCGTGCGGTCCATGCGGGCGGCCAGCTCGCGGCGCGAGATCAGGCCCAGCCGCTCGGCGGCCACGGCGCTCCACATGTAGGCGCCGATGTTCGTCGTCGACGTCTCGACGCTCGTGCTGCCGTCGCTGTTGAGCGCGTCGGGTGGCAGGCCCGACTGCTCGTCGGTCATCGCCGCGAACGACCGCCAGGTCCCCGCCGCGTAGCGCTCCAGTGTGTTCCTGTCGCTTGCCGCCGCCGGCTGCGCGAATGCGAGCACAGCCACGACCGCGACGATCAGCGTCCCCATTCCCCGCATGGGTTCTCCCTTGTATGTGCCCGCCGACGAAGTCGGCTGGGTATTGCCTCCCAGGGGAGAGCTTGCCCCTCTCGGGTGCTCTCAGAACGCGGTCTTGTTCAGCCGCTTGCGGTAGAGCAGGCGCTGATCCGCGCAGTCGAGCAGCTCGGAGGCGGTGGCCGCGTCGTCGGGGGCGACCGCCCAGGCGAAGCTCGCCGCCACGCGCTCGATCGGCTCCGGGAGGTCGGCGTGCTCGATCGCCTGCTCCAGCGCAGCCACGATGCGGGCCACTCCGGTCGAGCCGGCGCGCGGCGCGATCACCGCGAACTCGTCGCCGCCCAGGCGGGCAAGGCAGTCGTCGCCGCGAACCATGGCCTCGCAGGCCCGGGCGACGGCGCGTAGGACGGCGTCGCCGATTGGGTGGCCGTGGCGGTCGTTGATCGCCTTGAAGGCGTCAAAGTCGAACAGCACGAGCGCCGCGCCCGCGGGCGACTCGAGCGCCAGCTCGAGCGCGCTGTCGAAGCTGCGGCGGTTGTGCAGGTCGGTCAGCGGGTCGCGCTCGGCCATCACGCGCTGGCGCTCCTCGGCACGCACGAGCCGGCGCTTGAGCAGCTGCATGACGACCGTCGCGCCCGCGAGCGCGATCGCGAAGCCGCCGGCGCGGGCCGGGAAGTTCTCCGCCACGGCGGCTGGGTCGTAGACGAGCGGGCTCGAGTAGACGCCGGCGAACAGCACCATCAGCGGCCATGCCAGCCGGGCCGGGAAGAAGTAGGAGATGAACATCGCGGTGAACAGCAGCAGGGGCTGCAGGAAGCTCGACGCGCCGCCGGAGGCCCAGATCGCCGCGGTCACGAGCGGGGCGGTCCCGGCGGTCACTACCGCGCGCTGCGCGATCGACATCGTCCAGCGCTTGTGCCATAGCAGTAGCGACGTCGCGCCCCAGAGCACGGCGGCGGCGGCGATCGCGAGGCCGACCGCGAGGTGCGCGTGCGGCGCCCCGGGCAGCAGGAACATCGACGCGCCGATCAGCCCGGCGGTCGTCCACATGCCGGCGGACGTCAGGTCCGCCAGCGGGCCTTCGTCGCGCGTGTCGTCGATGGTGAATGCGGCCATGGGAGCTCCCCGGTGGATCGGCCTCGGCATGGGCGCTCTTGAGCGGCGGTTAGGCTGGGACCGATGCTCACCGGTTCGTGCCTCTGCGGCACCGTGCGGTTCGAGGTCACCGAGCCGTTCGTGACCGCCGGCTACTGCCACTGCAAGCGCTGCCAACGGCGTAGCGGGACGCTGTGGACGCTGAACGGCTCGGTCCCCGCCGGCGGCTTCCGTGTGGTGGCGGGCACCGACGCCATCACGACCTGGGTGCCGCCGGACGGCCGGCCGAAGTCGTTCTGCCGGCACTGCGGTGGGCACGTGTTCAGTGGCGACCCGGCCGCCGACGAGCTCGTCGGCGTGCGGTTCGGGGCGCTCGACGGCGATCCGGGCATCCGCCCGCGCTGGCATCAGTGGGTCTCGTCGGCTCCGCCCTGGGAGCCGCTCCCGGACGACGGGCTGCCGCGCTTCGCCGGCCGGCGCGAGATCGACTAGCGGCGCGCGACGACGACGAGGCGGCTTTCCGTAGTGAACGGGTTGCCGTCGAAGTCGCCGTAGCAGCGCGCGTCCTCGAAGCCCGCCTGCCGAAGCATCGCGAGCAGCTCGGTGGCGGTGTACACGCGCAGCGAGAACGTGCGCGAGTCGCGCTCCCCGGTCGTGTCGATCAGCGTCTGCGTCGTCTGCGCGATGCCCGGGCCGGGGTCGAACGTGCGCTGCTCGAGCAGCAGGCGGCCGCCGCCGACCAGGTGCCAGCTCGACTCGCGGAAGCCGCGCACGAGCGCGTCCCGGTGCATGATCTCGACCACCAGCCGCCCGCCGGTGCGCAGCACGCGCCGGATCTCCCGCAGCGCCCGGGTGTCCTCCTCGTCGCCGTTGTAGCCGAGGCTGCTGAACAGGTTGAGGGCGGCGTCGAAGCTCTCGTCGGCCAGCGGCAGCTCGCGGTAGTCGGCCTTGACGAGCTTGGGCCAGCGCTCGCCGCCGGTGCGCCGCCGCGCCTCCTCGATCAGCGCCTGCGACCGGTCGACGCCGGTCACGCGGTAGCCGGCGCGCGCCAGCGGTACCGCGTGGCGGCCGAAGCCGCACGGCACGTCGAGCAGGTCCCCACCCTCGGGGCATCCGGCCAGCCGCGCCGCGGCGAGCGCCTGCGCCTGGGTCTCCTCGGCACGAGCGTCGTCGGCGAACGCCCGCAGGTAGAAGTCGCTGAAGAGCGCATCCCACGCCGCGGTCGAGCTGAGCGCCACGCCGCAAACCATAAGGGGGACAGTCCCCCTTACTTCGCAAACCATAAGGGGGACAGTCCCCCTTACCCCCTTACTTCTGGCGCGCCGTAAGGGGGACAGTCCCCCTTACTTGCCGTTGGTGGTTGAGATCAGGCAGGTGGTGGTGCCGTGGGCGAGCAGCTTGCCGGTGTCCTCGGCGACGATGCGGCCGTCGGCGGTGGCGACCGTGCGGCCGCGGTGGATGATCGTGCCCGTGCTCAGCACGCGGCCGGTCTCGTGCGTGATCGCGCGCGCGAAGTTGACCTTCACCTCGAGCGTCGTGTAGGCGGTGCCGGCCGGGAGCGTGCTGTGGACGGCGCAGCCCATCGCGGAGTCGAGCAGCGTCGCCGCGAGCCCGCCGTGGACGACGCCGATCGGGTTGTAGTGGAACTCCTGGGGCGTGACCGCGAAGACCGCCCGGCCCTCCTCGACCTCGACGAGCTCGAAGCCGAGCAGAACGGCGATCGGCGGCGGCGGGATCGCGCCGGTCGCGATCGCGCGCATGTACTCGAGGCCGGAGAGGCCGCGGCCGCCCGCCGCGGCGGCGACGGGATCCTGCCACGTGATTGAGCGCTCGCGAGAAGGTTGCATATCGAAACCAACGTATCAGGCTGGAAGACTTCGGCGATGGCCCGGAAGCCGCGACGCAAGGGCGGCTCGCTCAAGGACGGCGAGCGCCGCCAGATCGCCTATGCGGCGCGGCGCGCCGCGGCGCCGCCGCCGGAGCCGCCCGCGCCCACCGGCACCGCCATCGTCCTGTGCGACGGCGGCTCGCGCGGCAACCCCGGGCCGGCCGCGATCGCCGCCGTCCTCTTCGGGCCCGACGGCGCCGAGCTGGAGCGGCGCGTCGAGCGCATCGGCCGCGCCACCGCCGCCGAGGCCGAGCACCGCGCGATCGCGCTCGGCCTCGAGCTCGCCGCCGCCCACCACGCCGACCCGATCGAACTCCGCAGCGACTCGCAACTCGCGATCGCGGCGCTCGAGAACGACCCGCCGGACGGCCGCTTCAACGAGATTCGCTGGCGCTGGCATCCGCGCGCCGAGAACGAGATCGCCGACGCGCTCGTGCGCACCGAGCTGTGGGGCTCTTAGCTTCTCTTCAGAACCCCACTTCATTCTCTGAAGCACTCCCCATGCCCCGGATCACCCTCATCCCCACCCGCACCGCCGACGGCCGCCACATCATCTTCAAGGCTCGCGTCGAGACGCATCGCGAGGCGTTGGTCGCCGCGGTGAGGCGGCTGCTCGGCCGCCGGATCGCCCCTCAGGCGAGCTGACGAGCCGGGCACCCGTGCCGCCCGAGCGCGACGCCGCGCGCCGCGGCGCGGCCGGCGACGTCCGGGCGTAGGAACACCCGCCAGCAGCCCACGTACGCGGCCACATAATCGGAATGCAGCCGAGCGGCGACGCGCTGCTCCGTCGGGCCGCGCCAGGCATGCAGCACGATCACGGCCGGGTGGGAAGCGCGGATCTGCCGGATCCAGCCGGTGAGCCCGTCGGGGATGCCTCGGAGCTGCCACCGGTCGACGCCCGAGGCGAGCAGGATGTAGCGGCTGGCGTTGCTGCGGTCCGTGAGCACCAGCGGCGTGGGGTCGCCGAGGGCGTAGACGGTGTCACCGGGGTCGAGCAGCCGCTGGATGCCGGACACCTCGGTCCGCTGCGCCGCCAGCGTCGTGCCGAGCGCATGGTCGCCCGAGAACTGCGCCCAGGCGACCACGACGACGAGTGCCGTCGCCAGCATCGCCACCGGTCGCAGTACCTGCGGCTTGAGCCGCACGACGGCGGCGACCGCGCCGGCGAGCCCGAGCGCCGCATACGGGAGCGCCGGATAGACGTCGGGATAGCCCTGGAAGTCCAGCACCGAGAAGCCGGCGATCAGTGCCAGCGTCGGAAGGACCACGCGCGCGAGTGGGTCGGCGAACCGGCGTCGCCACAGCGCAACGGCGCCCAGCACGAGCAGCAGCGCGAGGCCGGTCCAGAATTGGACGACCGCGCCCTGGTAGTGGTCGTGCACGACGGCGGCGATGTGCCCGAGCCGCTGGCCGACGGTCGCGGGCGTCCGGTGCAGGCCCTCGACCGGGAACACGAACGCGGCTTGGACGAAGGCGCCGAGCGCACCGGTCGCCCAAAAGTAGACGGCGGTCGCGACGAGCGGCACCGCCGCGCCCGCCACGACGAGCCGCCGCCGCGCCGCGACGGCCAGCGCAACCGCCAGGTAGATCAGCAGCGGTTGCCAGACGAGAAAGGCGAGCGCACCGCACAGGCCGGCCCAGAACCACCGGCGGCGGGCGATCAGCCACATCGACAGCACCGCGAGCAGGATCCCGGGCGTCTTGGCGTCCGGCCCGCCAAGGGCGTCGATGGCGAAGCCACGGAACGCCGCGAACGTCACGGCGGCGACGAGCGCGGCCACGACCGACCCCCAGAGCTCGAGCGCGAGCAGGTACACGGCAACGACGGTCAGGCACGCACACACGAAGAACATCGCGCGGATCGCGTCGAGGTCCGCGACGCCGACGACGTTGCCGATCCCGACCGCCAGTGCCGCCAGGTACGCCGCGCCCGGCGTCTTCTGGTCGAAGATGCTGACGTAGAACGGCATGCCGTCCTCCACCTGCTGGCCGCCGTAGGCGTACACCGCCTCGTCCCGCGCCAGCGCTCCATGGATGCCGTAGCGGCTGAACAGGGCGGCTGCGATGAGCAGCGAGGCGAACGCTCCAGCCGCCACGAGGCGGCGATGACTCACACTGATGAGGCTAAGACGTCCCGCCGGGCACCGCGACGCCCGACTCATAGGCAAGCACGACCGCCTGCACGCGGTCGCGCAGGCCGAGCTTCATCAGCAGCCGCGCGACGTGCGTCTTGACCGTCGTCTCGCTCACGATCAGCTCGGCGGCGATCTCGGCGTTCGACAGCCCGCGGGCGACGAGCTTGAACACCTCGACCTCGCGCGCCGTCAGCTCGTCGAACCCGCGCGGTGGGCCCGCCGCCGGGGCGGCGCGCGCGAACTCGTGGATCAGCCGCCGCGTGATCGACGGGGCGAGCAGGGCGTCGCCGCGCGCGACGACCCGGATGCCCGCCGCCAGCTCCTCCGGCGGCACGTCCTTCAGCAGGAAGCCGCTGGCGCCGGCGCGCAGCGCCTCGTAGACGTACTCGTTGAGGTCGAACGTGGTGAGCATGAGCACGCGCGGCGGCGTGTCGCCGCCCGCGGCCACGACCTGGCGGGTCGCCTCGATCCCGTCGAGCTCGGGCATGCGGATGTCCATCAGGACGACGTCGGGCTGCAGGCGCCGGGCCTGCTCGACGGCGGCGGTGCCGTCGGACGCCTCGCCGATCACGTCGATGTCCTCCTCGGCATCGAGGATCATGCGGAAGCCGGCGCGCACCAGCGCCTGGTCGTCGGCGATCAGCACGCGGATCACAGCGGCATCCTCGCAACAACCTCAAACCCGCCGCCGGCCACCGGGCCGGCGCGCAGCGATCCGCCGTAGAGCCGCATCCGCTCCTCCATGCCGATCAGCCCGTGTCCGGACCCGTTGCTGCCGTTCATCGCGCTGCCACCAATGTCGACGATCTCCAGCACCAGGCTGGCAGCCTCCCAGCGCACGGTGACGGACGTCGGCGCCGCCCCGGCGTGCTTGATCGCGTTGGTGAGCGCCTCCTGCACGACGCGGTAGGCGGCGAGGTCCTTGCCCGGCGGCAGCGGCTGCGGCTCGCCCTCCACGACCAGCGTCACCGCTAGGCCGGCGGCGCGCGAGCGGGCGACCAGGCCGTCGAGCTCGCGCAGCGTCGGCTGCGGCGCGCGGCCGGCCTCCTCCTCGCCGTGGTGGAGCACGCCGAGCAGCCGGCGCATCTCGGTCAGCGCGGCGCGCCCGACGTCCTCGATGTGCGCGGCGGCCTCGACGGCGCGGCGCGGGTCGTGCTCGAGGATCCGGCGCGCGCCGCCCGCCTGCACGACCATCACCGACACCGAGTGCGCGACGACGTCGTGCATCTCGCGCGCGATCCGGCGCCGCTCCTCGGCGGCGGCCTGGGCGGCGTCGCGCTCGTGCGCCTCCTGGGCCTGCACCGCCGCCTCGTGCAGCTCCTCGGTGAGGCGCGAGCGGGTCCGCAGGCCGCGGCCCGCGAGCCAGGCGATCAGGGCGAACGCCGTCGGGAAGATGTAGTCGGTGAAGACCTGGTTGTCGAAGCTCAGGATCACCCCGAGCATCCCCGCGAGGATCACGACCGGAGCCGCGATGGCGTCGCGGCCCTCCGTGTAGGCGCCCATCGCGTAGCACATGGTCAGCACGGCGATGAGCGGGAACTGCAGGTCGTGCAGTTGCCCGATGAGCGTGTTGGCGAAGATCCAGGTCGCGAACATCACGGCGCCGGCAACGACCGGCCGGATGCGGCGCCACGCGACCACGCCGTAGCCGACGCAGAGAACGAGCAGCTGCGGCACGACGGAGCCGGGGCCCTCCCACTGGAGGGTCGCCTCGGTTCCGCCGATCACGATGAACGCGACGGCGATCCAGCGATCGACGATGCGGTGATCGGCCCGCTGCAGGCGGCGCCACCAGCGCCTCATGCCGTCCCTCCGAGCGGGAGTCGCGCGCGCACCACGTGGCCGCCGTCGCGGCGGGCGCCCGCGCGCAGCTGGCCGCCGGCGAGCGTCACCCGCTCGCGGATCCCGAGCAACGCTCGCGCAGCAGCGCCGCCGTCGTCGGCCACCTCGAGCTCGATGTGGGCGTCGTCGTAGCGCAGGCGCACGCGCGCGTGGCCGGCATGGCCCTCCTCGAGCGCGCTGCCGAGCGCTTCCTGCAGCACCCGGTACGCGGTGAGGTCGAGCCCGATCGGCAGGTCGCGCTGCTCGCCCTCGACCGCCAGCTCCACGGGCAACCCCGCGGCCTCGCTCCGCCGCAGCAGCGAGCTGACGTGGCGCAGCGACGGCTGCGGGGCGAGCGCCAGATCCTCGTCGTCGCGGCGCAGCACGCCGAGCAGACCGCGGATCTCGGTCAGCGCCTCGCGCCCGCTGGTCTCGACCGCCAGGAACGCGTCGGCCGCGCGCGCCGGGTCGCGCTCGGCGAGCCGGCGCGCGCCTGACGCCTGCACGACCATCGCGCTCAGCGCGTGGGCGACGACATCGTGCAGCTCGCCCGCGATCCGCGTGCGCTCCTCGCCGGCGGCCGCCGCGGCGCGCTGCGCCCGCTCGCGCTGCAGCTGCCGCGCCTTCTCGTGCAGCGTGCGGTTGAGCGCGGCGCGGTTGCGGATCACGCGCCCGAGCAGCGCCGGGCCGAAGACCACGGCGCCGACGGTGAAGAGATAGCTGCTCGGCGCGTCGTTGTAGTCGTCGGTGGCCTGTGCGATGACCGAGCAGACGACCGCGAACGCGATCACGGGGTACAGCGTCCGGCCCTCGATGTTCCGGCCCATCGAGTAGAGCAGGAACAGCAGCACGAAGAACGGACTCACCATGTGGTCGCCGTACAGGTGGCCGAGCAGGTTGAAGCCGATCAGCAGCGGCATCGCGATCAGCGCGGACGCGACCGGCCAGCGGCGACGGATCGCGACGGCCGCCGCCAGCGCGACGATCAGCGCCACCGCCCAGCCGTTGTACGGGGCGCCGTCGGGCACGAGCAGCCAGAGCTCGCCGACCGCCTCGACGAGGAACACGAAGGCCAGCAGCAGATCCGCCCGGAACGGGTCGATTGCGCGCATCCGAGCGAGCATCAGGGAGACAACGTTAAACGCGCGCGGACCCACCTTCGTCGTCCTCGCTGACGATTGCCTCGTCATCCTCGAGGATGAGGCGAGATCCTCCGCGCGGCTCGGCAAGATCGTCTCGGCGGCCGACGACGTGCGACGCCGCACAAGGGACAGTCCTCGGCATGAGGACATGGACCGCCACGACGACCACCGCCGCACGTCCGGAAGACGTGCTCGCCGTGCTCACCGACCCCGACGCCGCCGCCGAGTGGGCCCCCGTGCCCTTCGACGTCGACGAGCTCGAGGGCCGGCGGCTCGCCGCCGGCAGCCGTGCCCGCGTCAGCGGCAAGCTCGCCGGTCGTCGTGTCGGGTTCGACCTCGCAGTCCACGAGGCCTCGGACCGCGGGCTCTCGCTCGCGGCCGACGGCCCCGTCGGCTTCGACGTCGCGTACGAGCTGGCGCCCGTCGCGGGCGGCAGCGAGGTGCGCGCATCCGTGTCCGTACGCCCGTCCGGCGGCATCGTCGGGCGTCTCCTCGCTGAGGCGACGAGCGCCCTGCTGTCCGCTGGAGCCCTGGAGGCCGCGGTGTCCCGGATCGGGCGCGCGGCGGCAATCTAACGTCGTCCGAAGGTCGCCGCGTGGTGTGCGGCGACCGTAGGGCGAAAAGGAGTTCTCTCTCCCTTGTCTGCTCTCCCCAACGCAGTTCCGCATGCCGTCATCGCGACCGCGCTCACGCGCACGTACGGTGACGGCGACTCCGCCGTGCACGCCCTCCGCGGCGTCTCGCTCGACCTGCCCGCCGGCCAGTTCACCGCCGTCATGGGCCCGTCGGGCTCCGGCAAGTCGACCCTCATGCACCTGCTCGCCGGCCTCGACACGCCCAGCTCGGGGACCGTCTCGGTCGCCGGCCAGGACATCACGACGATGAAGGACCGCGAGCTGACGCGCCTGCGCCGCAAGCACATCGGCTTCGTGTTCCAGTCGTTCAACCTCCTCCCGACCCTGTCGGCGGAGGAGAACGTCGTGCTCCCGCTGGCCATCGCCGGCAAGCGCCCGCCGGCCGACGAGATCGACGCCCTGATCGAGCGCGTCGGCCTCACCGACCGCCGCGACCACCGCCCGGCCGAGCTGTCCGGCGGCCAGCAGCAGCGCGTCGCGATCGCCCGCGCGCTGATCACCCGGCCGACCGTGCTGTTCGCCGACGAGCCGACCGGCAACCTCGACTCCGAGTCCGGGGCCGGCGTCCTGCGGCTCCTGCGCGACGCGGTCGACCTCGACGGCCAGACGACGCTGATGGTCACGCACGACCCGCGCGCGGCGGCGACCGCCGATCGCGTGCTCTACCTCGCCGACGGCCGCGTGGTCGCCGACCTCGAGTCGCCGACCGAGGCCGACATCCTCGCGGTGATGAAGGCGGCCGCGCGATGAAGCGCGTCGCCCTCAGAGGGCTCGCCGCACGACCAGTGCGGACGATCCTGACCACGCTGGCCATCGTGCTCGGCGTCGCCATGGTGAGCGGCGCGTTCACGCTGACCGACACGATGCGCGGCGCGGCCGACAGCCTCTCGGCGTCGGCGTACGACGGCACCGACGCCGTCGTGAGCGCGAAGACCGCGTTCAAGATCGACGCGACTGACTGGACGGCCAAGCGCCCGACGATCGACGGCGCCGTGCTCGCGAAGGTGCGCGCCGTGCCGCAGGTCGCCACCGCGGTCGGCGACATCACCGACGAGGCGAAGATCGTCGGCGGCGACGGCAAGCCCGTCGGCGACGGGCCGTACTTCGGCTCGGGCTACGACTCGCGCACCACGGGCGCACAGGCCACGACGCCGTTCCGGCTCGACTCCGGCCGCTGGGCGACCGCCGCCGACGAGGTCGTGCTCGACGCCGCCACGGCGGAGAAGGAACACTACGGGCTGGGCTCGAGCGTGCGCATCACCACGCCGGGTGCCGCCCGCAAGTACACCGTCGTCGGCATCGCACGCTTCGGCAGCGTCAAGTCGCTCGGCACGGCGACCGCCGCCGTGTTCGACCTGCGCACCGCGCAGTCGCTGTTCGGCAAGCAGGGTCACTACGACTCGATCCTCGTCGCCGGCCGTGCCGGCGTATCGGGCGCCGACGTCCGCAAGGCCGTCGCCGCCGCCGTGGGATCGACCGCCCAGGTCCAGACCGCCCGCGACCACGACCGTTTCACGCTCAAGGGCCTGGAGCAGTTCATCACGATCATCCGGACCGTCTTGCTCGTGTTCGGCTTCGTGGCGATCTTCGTCGGGGCGTTCACGATCTTCAACACGCTCTCGATCACCGTCGCCCAGCGGGCGCGGGAGTTCGGGCTGCTGCGGATGGTCGGCGCGACGCGCCGGCAGGTCCTCGGCTCGGTGCTGCTCGAGGCGCTGGCGCTCGGCCTGCTCGCGTCGGCGACCGGTCTCGTGGCGGGCTTCGGCATCGCCAAGGGCCTGGACGCCGTCTTCAAGACGATGGATGTCTCGCTGCCCGACGCCGGCATGGTGTTCGGCTCGCGCACGGTCCTCGTCTCGATGCTCGTCGGCACGCTCGTGACGCTGATCGCCGGCCTGATCCCCGCCTGGCGGGCGACCCGGGTGCCGCCGGTGGCGGCGCTGCGTGACGCGGACCCGGCCGGGCACAAGCTGCGGCTGCCGGCCCGGGCCGTGCGCGGCCTCGTCTCGCTGATCGGCCGCCCGGCCGAGAAGCTCGGCGGCTCCGCCGGCTCGCTCGCCCGCCGCAACGCGATGCGCCACCCCGGCCGCACCGCGGCGACGGCGGCGGCGCTGATGATCGGCGTCGCGCTGGTGACGGTCGTGACCGTCGTCGCCCAGGGCCTGCGTGAGACCACGTCGGGCACGCTGGAGAAGCGCATCTCGGCGACGCACGTCGTGACCGGCGCCGACGGCTGGTCGCCCACCGACCCGGCCGTGGCGCGCACGCTCGCGGGCTCGCCCGGCATCACCGGCGTCACCGCGATCCGGCAGGACGTCGGCCTCGCGTTCGGTGACAAGGAGATCGTGAACTCGGTCGACCCCGCCAGCGCTCCCGGCCGCTTCTCGTTCGTGATCGGCAAGGGCTCCGATGACGCGGTCTCCCAGCTCGGAGTCGACGGCGCGATCGTGGACGAGGGCCTCGCCACCGAGCATCACCTGGCGGTCGGCGACGAGCTCGCGGTCGAATCGGCGAAGGGCACCAAGCTCGACCTGCGAGTGAAGGCGATCGAGAAGTCGCCGGTGCTCGACGCGCTCGGCATGGGCCCGATCACGATCGCCCAGAGCACGTACGAGAAGGCGTTCGAGAACCAGCACAACGTGTTCACGCTCGTGTCCGCGGACAGCGACGCCGCGCTCAAGCAGGCGCTGAAGCCGTACCCGGACACCAAGGCGCTGACGAAGTCGGCATACATCAAGTCCGTCACGTCCGACATCGACACGCTGGTGGGCGTCTTCTACGTGCTGCTCGCCCTGTGCGTGATCGTGAGCCTGTTCGGCATCGTCAACACGCTGGTGCTCTCGACGTTCGAGCGCACCCGCGAGCTCGGCACGCTGCGCGCGGTCGGCATGACGCGCCGGCAGGTCCGTCGCATGGTCCGCCACGAGAGCGTCATCACGGCGCTGCTCGGCGCCGGGCTCGGCATCGCGCTCGGCCTCGGGCTGGCCGCGATCGTCACCTCGGTGTTCTCTGACGAGGGCCTGACGTTCGCGATCCCCGCCGGGTCGCTGGTCGTGCTCACCGTCGTCGCCGCGTTGGCGGGAGTCCTCGCCGCGATCGCGCCAGCCCGCCGAGCCGCCCGGCTCGACGTGCTGACCGCGCTCGCGTACGAGTAAGGGAAGGGAGAGTCCTGGACCATGGCGGGATGATTCCCGCCATGGTCCTCAGGGTCTCTGCACTCGCCGTGCTGATCGCCGCTGCCGCAGCGGTAGGGCGCGGCGAGGGTGGGTCGCGGCCCGCGCTGCCGCTGCCGGTACAGGCGGCGACGCTCGACCTGGGGGACGCGCTCGGCACGGTGAGCGGCGGCGCTGGGGACGCCTGGGTGGACGATCGCTGGCGCGAGCGGCTGGTGCGCCTGGATCGCGGCACCGGCCGGGTGCTGGCGCAGATCCCGGTCCACGGCCGCCTGGCGCTGGCCGCAGGCGCGGGCGCGGTGTGGGCGCTGCAGTCGGGCGGCGGGTACGAGCGCGGGCTGCGCGGCCCGCTGCTGCGGATCGATGCCGCGACGAACCGCGTGATCGAGCGGATCCCGCTCCCGGCGCTCGGGTTCGGCGTGGTGGTGGCCGGCGAGAACGTGTGGGTCTGGGGTCCGGATCGGCTCATGCGCGTGTCCGCCCGCTTCGGCCAGGTGGTCAAGACGATCGCCGTGCCCGATCACTTCGGCGAGCCCACCGGCTTCGCACTGCTCGGGCCCGAGCCGGTGATCAGCACCGCCGACGGGCACCTCGTGCGCTTCGACCCGCTCACGGGCTCGGTGCGGGCAACGGTCGGGCTCCCGTGGAGCTCACCGGCGCTGCAGCGGATCGGCGAGTATCGCGCGGTGCTGGCGGTGGGCGGCAGCGTCGCGGCGGTGAACCCCGCCACCGGCCGCCCGCTGTGGACGCGGCGGCTCGGCTACCGCATCGGCACTGTCGTGGACACCGACGGCGCCCTGTGGGCCCAGGGCGCCTACATCCGCGACCCCGGCGACCGCGTCTGGCGGCTCGATCCAGACACCGGCGCCGTGCACGGCAGCGCGCTGCTGCCGGCGTTCGGCACTATGGGCATGGCCGCCGTCGGCGGCACCTTGTGGGTCACCGCCGGCAGCGGCCGGGTGATGGTCCTCCCGCTGCCTTAAGCCCGGATCCAGGCTTAAGCGATCGCGGGCGCCTCCGGCAGCCGCGCCAGCGCGGCCTCCATGTCGGCCTCCGAGAACTCCGGGTCCTCGAGGCTGCCCGACAGGTAGGCGTCGTAGGCCCCGAGGTCGAAGTTGCCGTGGCCGCAGAGCCCGAACAGGATCACCTTCGCGTCGCCCCGCTCGACCTCCTCGATCACCGCACGGATCGCGTGCGCCGGCTCGGGGGCCGGGATGATCCCCTCCGAGCGGGCAAAGCGCACGGCGGCCTCGAACGTCTCGTTCTGCTTGTAGGCGCGCGCCTCGATCCGGCCCGCCTTGACGAGCCCGCACAGCATCGGCGCGTCGCCGTGGTAGCGCAGGCCGCCGGCGTGCACGGGCGCCGGGACGAAGTCGTGCCCGAGCGTGAACATCGGCATCAGCGGCGTCAGGCCCGCGGTGTCGCCGAAGTCGTAGCGGTAGACGCCGCGCGTCAGCGTCGGGCACGCCGCCGGCTCGGCCGCGACGAAGCGCGTGCGCGAGCCCGCGCGCAGGAACGGGAACGCCAGCCCGGCGAAGTTCGAGCCGCCGCCGACGCAGCCGACGATCACGTCCGGCTCGTCACCCGCGAGCTCCATCTGCAGCAGCGCCTCCTGCCCGATCACGGTCTGGTGCAGGAGCACGTGGTTGAGCACCGAGCCGAGCGAGTAGTTGCAGTCCGGGTCCTGCGCGGCGACCTCGACCGCCTCCGAGATGGCGATCCCGAGCGAGCCCGTCGGATGCTCGGCGTTCGCTTTCCCGGACTGCGTGAGGTCCGAGGGCGAGCGGTGCACGGTCGCGCCCCAGGCCTGCATCATCGAGCGCCGGTACGGCTTCTGGTCGTAGCTCGAGCCGACCATGAAGACCTCGCAGTCGAGCCCGAACAGCGAGCACGCGAACGCCAGCGAGGAGCCCCACTGGCCCGCGCCGGTCTCGGTCGCGAGCTTCTTCAGGCCCGCCTTCGCGTTCTCGTATGCCTGCGGCACCGCCGTGTTCGGCTTGTGCGAGCCGGCGGGGGAGACGCCCTCGTACTTGTAGTAGATGCGCGTGGACGTGCCGAGCGCCTTCTCCAGCCGGCGGGCGCGGTACAGCGGCGTCGGCCGCCACAGGCGGTAGGCCTCACGGACCTCGTCGGGGATCTCGACCTCGGGCTCGGCGGCGACCTCCTGCGCGATCAGTCCCATCGGGAAGATCGGCGTGAGGTCGTCAGGCCCGGCGGGCTGACCCGTCCCCGGGTTCAGCGGCGGCAGCGGCTCGCCCGGCAGGTCGGGCAGCAGGTTGACCCAGTGCGTGGGGATCTGCTCTTCGCGGAGCAGGAACTTGGTTGGCTCGCTCATGGCGAGCCGATCCTATGCGCCCAGTACCGGCACGGGGCGCCGGGCGCGCGAACGCGCCCGGCGCCGTGTGCCACTAGCGGACCTTCACGCGCAGCGTCCGCGCGAGGCGGCTGCCGCTCGCCACCGCGGTCACGCGGAGCGAGTAGCGCGTCCCGCGGTGCAGCCGGTGGCTGAGGCGGACCTTCACGGTGCGCGTGCCCGAGCGGACGGCCGCGACGGCGCCCTTGGCGACCGTGCGGCTCCCGCGCTTGACACTGACGCGCAGCGCAGGGTGGCCCGCCGTGCGCAGGCGCAGGACCAGCGTGCGGCCCTGCACCTTCGCCGACTTGACCTTCAGGCCGAACACGCTCGTCGCGCCCAGGACCCCGAACCGGTCGGGAGCGCTGGTGCTCGCTCCGGCGTCACCGCTCGGTGCCGACGTCGCCGCCGCCCCCGAACGCGTGACCTCGACCAGCGACAGGCCGACGCGGTTCGCGTCGGTCGGCGTCGCGCCCTGGTGGTACGTGACCACGCCCATGTACGTGCCGGGTGAGTCCACGCCGGCCCAGTTGAGCGTGAGCGGCACGTTCTGGCCGACCGACGCGGTCACCGGGTCACCCGTGACGCTGATGCCGGCAGCCGGCGGCGGCGTCAGGTTGTCCGCCGTCGGGTCCGTCGCGACCCAGTGCGTCAGGTCGTAGACGGAGTCCGGATCGGCGGTGGTGAAGCCGACGACGGCGATCAGGTAGTTGCCGGCCGTCGGGAACGTCAGCTCGACGTGCTCGAGCGCCGTGCCGCCTGCGGAGATCCCGACCAGGCCGAAGGCGCCGGTGGCGGGATTCTGCCGGTACACGTACAGGTCGAGGTCCGTGTTCGGATCCCCGCCGTCGACGTTCGAGAGGCGCGCCGCGAACAGCTGCGAGCCGGACGGGACGGTGACCGGGAACAGGTCCGTGCCCGCATCGGTGCCCGACAGGTTCGGGTTGCCGCTCGTCGCCACGATGTGCTCACCGGCGTGCACGACCGGCGCCGCGAGGCCGAAGCCCTGCGCGGTCAGCGGGCCGGCGAAGCCGGACTGCACCGTGAACTGCTTGCTGCCGCTGGAGGCCGTCGTGGCCGCCGACACCGGCGAGGGCGCCTTCAGCGCGATCGCCTTCAGCGACACCGGCAAACGCACGGTCGTCGTGCCGCTCACCAGCGCGGCCTCGCCGAACCGGTACGTGCCCAGCGGCGTGGCGCTCGCCTTCGTGAAGGTGAACGTCACGGTCTGCTGCTGTCCCGGCTTGAGCGTGAAGCTCCGCGGGGACGCCGTCGCGGCCCAGCCGTCGACGTTCACGCTGACGTCCCACCGCTTCGCCACGGGCGTGACCGCCGTGAACGTGCGCGTGGTGGTCAGGCGGCCCGGAACCTGCGAATTCGAGATCGCCGCCAGGTTCAGGTCCGTCGCCGCGATCGGGTCCGGCGGGGTGCCGGAGAACAGCGTCGGATCCTGGCCGGACAGGTAGCCGAGGTAGTCGTCGGTCGTCGCGTCGAGCACGAGGCCCGGGTCGGCGGCCTTGTTCGGGTCGATCTCGCCCGAGCCCTTGTCGAACGGCCCGGCCGGCGTGACGCCGTCCTCCTTGAGCACGTCCGGGTTGGCGGTCGTCATCAGCGACGACTTGAGCTCCGCGGGCGTGAACAGCGGGTGGAGCTGCGTCAGCAGCGCCGCCGAGCCGGCCACGTGCGGGGATGCCATCGACGTGCCGCTGATCGACTGGAACAGCTCGCCGGGCACGAGCTCGGTGCTGTCCGCGGGCCGCGGCGACGCCGCGGCGAGGATGTTCACGCCCGGAGCCGCGACGTCCGGCTTCGGGATGTCCGGCACCGCGGTCTG
Organism: uncultured Solirubrobacteraceae bacterium; assembly: GCA_963803335.1. Lineage (GTDB taxonomy): Bacteria > Actinomycetota > Thermoleophilia > Solirubrobacterales > Solirubrobacteraceae > DASSUW01. Next base: position 464,793 of record CAWDME010000007.1, read on the forward strand.
CGGGCCGCGCGACGAGAACGCCGCGAGCACGCCGCCCGGCGCGGGGGTGGCCGTGCCGGCCGTCAGCTCGGCCGTGGCGCCCTCGGGGATCAGGTTCTTGACCTTGAGGCCGTCGGTGTTGTTGATGTGAACGCTCGGCACCCAGTGGGTGTCGGTCACGAGCTCCTGCGCGTCGGAGGCGTTGTAAAGGATCATCCCTACGCCGCCGGCGAGCTGGACGTTGCGGCTCTTGTCGATGCGGGCGTTGTCGCCGCGCAGGCAGAGCACGACCTTGCCCTCGACCTTCGCCGGGTCGAGCGAGTCGGGCTCGCACAGCTCGGCGTCGGCCGGGTCGACGCCGGGTAGCCCCGAGTCCTCGGCGTCGGCCAGCGGGCTGGCGTCGAGCGCGCCGGTCACGGACGCGCCGTGGACCGTGAGCGTTGTCGAGGCCGAGCGGATCGTCGCGGTCGCCTCGAACGTGCGGGCCAGCGACGACGCGGCCACCGAGGTGAGCCACGGCACCGAGTTCGGCGAGCCGACCGAGCCGGCCGCCGGGCCGGCGTTGCCGGCCGAGCTGGCGACGAACACGCCGGCGTCGGTCGCGCCCAGGAAGGCGATCGCGACCGGGTCGATCAGGGTGCTCGAGGTCGAGCCGATCGAGTAGTTGATGACGTCGACGCCGTCCGCGACGGCATCGTCGATCGCGGCCACCGAGTCGGCGTTCGAGCAGCCGGCCGGGGACACGTCGGACTCCCAGCACACCTTGTACATCGCGATGTAGGCGCGCGGGGCGATGCCCGAGATCTCGTCCACGCCGAGGTCGTTACCCTCGATCGACGGGTCGACGCCGAAGTTGCCGGCGGCGGTCGATGCCGTATGGCTCCCGTGGCCGTCGTCGTCGCGCGGCGACAGGAAGCCGCTCGGGTCGACACGGTCGGCACCGAAGCCGGCGACGTAGTAGCGGGCGCCGATCAGCTTGTTGTTGCACGAGCTGGTCGGGAAATCCTCGCCGCCCTGGCAGGTGCCGTCCCACACTTCCGGCGGGTCATACGCAGGGCCGCGATACACGTGGTTCGGGCCCGGGCGATCGGCGAAGCTCGGGTGCTCGGGGGTGATGCCGGTGTCGATGTCGCCGACGATCACGCCCTCGCCGGCGTGGTTCGGGCCGCCGAGGCGGGGCCACAAGCCGGTGGTGAGGCCGAGATACGCCGCGCCGTCGCCGTTGTGGCCGCCGAGCAGCTCGTCGGGCGTCGGCGCGCTGGTCTGAGGCTGCGCGAGCGCATCGCGCCAGACATGGGCCACCTGCGACGAGTGCTTGAGGGTGTCGGCCTCTTCCGCCGTGAGGTCGGCCGCGAAGCCGGCGAACGCCATCCGATACGAGTAGGTCGGCTTCGGCGAGCCGATCTTGGCCAGCAGTGACGCCTGCCGGTCGGCGAGGAACGAGCGGTACTCCTTCACGGCGGCGTCGCTCCGACTGACGCGCGTGCCGGTTGAGAGTGGGCTCGTGGCCGGAATTCCCTTCGTCCCGCCCGTGTATCTGGAGACCGGTGCGGCCTTGAGCTGCACGATGTAGCCGTGTCGCTCAGCCGCCGACGCTGCCGGTGCGCCAAGCAGAGCGACCGCGAAGAGCGCGAGCAGCGCTCCTCGCAATGAGGTACTCCTCAATGCGTCCTACCTCCCCTTCAGGGGTCGCCATCCGGGGCCAACCCCCGACCACTGGAATCCCTTCGTCCCCGGGCCGAAAACTGGCGGAAATCTACACGCGCCAGTTAGTGCCGTCGAGTGGCCGGAGGGCGAGTTCAGGCACGCGCCCGCGCGCGAGCGGCCTTCACCCGCGCGGTGGCGTCGAGCTCGGCCTTGCGCAAGCGCACAGCGTGGGGGGTGACCTCAACGGCCTCGTCCTCGCGCACGAATTCGAGCGCCTGGTCGAGGCTGAGGCGGCGCGGCGGCACGAGGCGGACGAGGACATCTGACGTCGACGAGCGCATGTTCGTGAGGTGCTTCTCCTTCGTGGCGTTCACGTCGAGGTCCTCGGCGCGGGCGTTCTCGCCGACGATCATGCCCTCGTAGCAGTCCTCGCCGGGCTCGACGAACAGCACTCCCCGCTCCTGGAGGTTGAACAGCGCGAAGCTCGCGACCTTGCCGCTGCGGTCGGCGACCAGCGAGCCGGTGGGGCGGAGGCGCATGTCGCCGGCCCACGGCTCCCAGCGGTCGAAGACGTGGTGGAGCAGCCCGGTGCCGCGCGTCTCGGTGAGGAACTCGGTGCGGAAGCCGATCAGGCCGCGGGCCGGGACGAGGTAGTCCATCCGCACCCAACCGGTGCCGTGGTTGACCATCTGCTCCATCCGCCCCTTGCGCAGCGCGAGCAGCTGGGTCACGACGCCGACGTAGTCCTCCGGGACGTCGATCGTCATCCGCTCGACCGGCTCGTGGACGCGGCCGTCGATCTCACGCGTGACGACCTGCGGCTTGCCGACCGTGAGCTCAAAGCCCTCGCGACGCATCAGCTCGACGAGCACGGCGAGCTGCAGCTCGCCGCGGCCCTGGACCTCCCACGTGTCCGGCCGCTCGGTCTCGAGAACGCGGATGCTGACGTTGCCGACCATCTCGGCGTCGAGCCGGTCCTTGATCTGGCGGGAGGTCAGCTTGTCGCCCTCGCGGCCGGCGAGCGGGCTCGTGTTCTGACCCATCGTCACGGAGAGCGACGGCTCGTCGACGGTGATGACCGGGAGCGGGCGCGGATCCTCGGGGTCGGCGAGCGTCTCACCGATCGTCACGTCGGGCAGTCCGGCGACGGCGATGATCTCGCCCGGCCCGGCCTCGTCAGCCTCGACGCGGTCGAGCGCCTCGGTGATGTACAGCTCGGCCACCTTGGCGCTGGTGACGCTTCCGTCGGCGCGGCACCAGGCGACCTGCTCGCCGCGGCGGATCGTGCCGTTGCGGACGCGGCAGATGGCGAGGCGGCCGAGGTAGGGGCTCGCGTCGAGGTTCGTGACGTGCGCCTGCAGCGGGTGGTCCGGGTCGTACTCGGGCGCGGGCACATGCTCGACCAGCAGGTCCATCAGCGGCTTGAGGTCGGTGCCCTCCTCGCCTTCGGTGAGGCTCGCCCAGCCCGCCTTCGCGTTCGTGTAGACGATCGAGAACTCGATCTGGTCTTCGTGCGCGTCGAGGTCGATGAACAGCTCGTAGACCTCGTCCACCACCTCGGCGATCCGCGCGTCCGGTCGGTCGACCTTGTTCACGACCAGGATCACCGGCAGGTGGTTCTCCAGCGCCTTGCGCAACACGAAGCGGGTCTGCGGGAGCGGGCCCTCGGAGGCGTCGACGAGCAGGAGCACGCCGTCGACCATCGTGAGACCTCGCTCGACCTCGCCGCCAAAGTCGGCGTGGCCGGGCGTGTCGACGATGTTGAGCTTCACATCGCCGTACTGGACCGCGGTGTTCTTGGCGAGGATCGTGATGCCCTTCTCGCGCTCGAGGTCCATCGAGTCCATCACGCGCTCGTTGACGTCCTGGTTGGCGCGGAAGGCGCCGGACTGCCACAGCATCGCGTCGACCAGCGTGGTCTTGCCATGGTCGACGTGGGCGATGATCGCGACGTTGCGGAGGTCCTCGCGGTGCTGCATGGCGGTCCACCTTGACACACGCCGTCCCGCGTTTCGTCCGCTGCGTATCGTTCAATTGGCGAGGCCGCGGCGGGAGCGGCCGAGCTCCCAGCCGTCGTGTTGTGTGGCCGTGGCCGGCGGGCGCGTGGCGGTCGGCGGCGTGGGGCAAAGCATCCCGTCCGGTCGGCAGGCGGCGCCGACCGGACCGGACGCCTCCGCGCATCATCCGACGAACTCCGCGTACCGAGCCCGCGGGTCCCCGCCGTCCAGCCCGAAGAACCCGAGTAGCCGCGGCACGTCCAGCCACGCCGGCGCCTGCGCACCCAGCAGCGCCGCATGGCTGCTCCACCGCCACTCCTCCGGCCGCCCACACAACCCCGCCTCGACGGGATTGAGCGCGATGTACCGCGCGGTCGTGAGCAGCTGCGCATCGGTGCGCATCAGCACCGAGCCAAACCGCCCCTGGAACACGTGCCCGCAGCGCCGGTAGTGCTTGTTGAAGCTCTGCGCGTAAAGCGTGTGGAGCCGGCCCATGCCCGACCCAAGGTTGGCCTCCGGCGTCTCGACGAGGAGATGCATGTGGTTGTCCATGAGGCAGTAGGCAAGACACGACCACTGCTTCTTCAGCACGACCTCGGCGAGCATCGCGAGATACAGCTCGCGGTCTCGACGGCACAAGAAGATGTCCTGCTTGTTGTTGCCGCGCGCGTAGACGTGGTGCACACCACCAGCGAGCTCCAGACGAGGCCGTCGCGCCATGCAACACATAGGCCCACGAGGCGCCGCTTCGCCCCCCTAAGGGGGACAGTCCCCCTTAGTCCGCGCTCGCGTAAGGGGGACAGTCCCCCTTACCGTCGAGGCTCACGCGGCGGCTGCCGCCGCGGCGACGACCTGGTCGATCAGCACCGGCTCGCGGCCGGCCGCGCGGAGCTCGTCGGCGGGCGGCCCGAAGCGCTGCGGGATCTTGTGCTCGGCGCCCGCGGCGATCTTTGCGAGTGCGTGCTCCATCCGCGGGTTGGCGAAGCGCTCGAGCATCTGCTCGACGAACGCGCCAAGGTCGATCCCCGGCGTGTCCGGGACGGTCGGGACGAGCTCCTCGTCGAGCAGCCGGCGGATGAACGCGAGCAGCTCCGGGTCGGCGACCGCGTCGGCCACGGTCGTGTGGCCGCGCGGGATGCCCAGGGCGGCGAGCGCCGAGTGCGCGCCGTTGACGAGGCGCAGCTTCATCGCCTCGTACGGCGCGGCGTCGGGGACGAGCATCGCGCCCGCGCGCTCCCACGCGGGCCGGGCGCCGAGAAAGGCGTCTTCGATCACCCACAGCGAGAACGGCTCGGTGACGACGACGAGCGGATCGTCGGACCACGGCGTGATGCGGTCGGCGACCGTGGACGGGAACGTGACCCCCTCGCGAGCGCCGACCAAAGCACGGAGCGCAGCCCCGTTGGCCGGCACGTTGTCGCACGAGAGCACCGCCAGCGGCGCGGTGCGGGCGGCGAGCCCGCGGGCGAGAAGCGCGAGCATCGGGTTGTCGGCGCCATAGCCGCCCTCGGTGATCGTCAACGTCACGATCGCGGTGTCCGGAGAGGCGATGCGCGAGACGACCGCGTCGGGCTGCGATGCCGCGACGAGTAGTTCGGTGTGGACGGCGAGAGACCGCGAAGTGTCGGAGACCGGGCCGCGCACGACGAGGGTGTACGCGCCGCCGGACGCACGCATGGCATCGACGACTCGCGGCGAGCGCAGCGCAACGCCGCAGATCTCCCACCCGTCGCCCGCGTCGGCCGTGTAGACCGCCTGATGCGCCCGGTGGAACCCGCCGAGTCCGAGGTGCACGATCCGCGGCACGAACGCAGAGTAACTCCTACCTCGTTGGTAGGATTACTGATCGTGATCTTCACGACGAAGGCGGAGTACGGGGTCCGGCTGCTGATCCAGCTCGGGATGCAGGGCGGCAGGCAGCCGGTGTCGCTGAAGGCGGTGGCGGACGCGGAGAACCTCCCGCTCGCCTACCTCGAGCGGATCGCCGCGCTGCTCAAGAAGGCCGAGCTCGTCGAGGCGACGCGAGGCGCCCACGGCGGCTACGTCCTGGCTCGGACCCCAGAGGAGATCACGATGGACCAGGTGGTCCTCGCACTGGAGGGCGCCATCGCCCCCATGGACTGCTTCATCGACGACCGCGAGTCTCGCGTACTGTGCTCCCACCTCGCCGACGGCGAGCACTGCGCCACCAAGCTGCTGTGGACGCGCGTGCAGATGGGCGTGATCAAGTCCCTGCAACGCACCACGCTCGCCGAGCTCGTCGAGTTCGCCTCACCCACTGAGAAGACCCTGGAGATTCATGGCTGACCTCGAGATCAAGAACCTGCACGTCTCCGTCGGGGACAAGCAGATCCTCAAGGGCGTGGACCTGCACGTCCGCTCCGGCGAGTTCCACGCGCTGATGGGCCCCAACGGCTCCGGCAAGTCGACGCTCGCCAACGCGGTCATGGGCCACCCCAACTTCGAGGTGACCGACGGCCAGATCCTGTTCGACGGCGAGGACATCACGGAGGCCGATCCGGACGAGCGCGCCCGCGCCGGCCTGTTCATGGCCTTCCAGTATCCCGTCGCGATCCCGGGCGTGACCGTCGCCAAGTACCTGCGCATGGTCATGAACGCCCACCGCGAAGCCCGCGGTGAGGACGCGATCAGCCTCAAGGACTTCCGCAAGACCGTCGAGACGGCGATGGAGCTGACCAAAGTCCCGAAGGACTTCTCCAACCGCTACCTCAACGACGGCTTCTCCGGCGGCGAGAAGAAGCGCATGGAGATCCTCCAGCTCGCGCTGCTGAACCCGCGCCTGGCCGTGCTCGACGAGACCGACTCGGGCCTGGACATCGACGCGCTCAACACCGTCGCCGCCGGCGTCAACAGGGTCGCCGAGGAGTCCGACATGGGCGTGCTGATCATCACCCACTACCAGCGGATCCTGCACATGGTCAAGCCGCAGTTCGTGCACATCATGTTCGAGGGCCGGATCGTCAAGGAGGGCGGCCCGGAGCTGGTCGAGGAGCTCGAGAAGCGCGGCTACGGCTGGATCCGCGACGAGGTCGCCGCCGCGGTATGAGCCTGGCGGTCCCTCCCGCCACCGAGTTCCCCGTCCTCGCGCGGGAGGGCCTGGTCTACCTCGACTCGGCCGCGACGTCGCAGACGCCGCGTGTCGTGATCGAGGCGATGGACCACTACTACAACGACTACCGGGCGAGCATTCACCGCGGCGTCTACCCGCTCGCCGCCGAGGCGACGGAGGCGTACGAGGGCGCGCGCGAGAAGGTCGCCGCCTTCGCGGGCTCGACCGCCGGCGAGACCGTCTTCACCCGCAACGCGACCGAGGCGCTCAACATCGCGGCCCGCGGCCTCGCGGGGCCCGGCGACCGCGTGGCGGTCACGCAGATGGAGCACCACTCGAACATCGTGCCGTGGCAGCTCGTCGGCGCCGAGCTCGACTGGGTGCCGATCACCGACGACGGGATCGTCGACCTCGACGCGCTCGACCAGGCGCTCGCCCGGCACCCGAAGGTGGTCGCGGTCGCCCACGTCTCCAACGTCCTCGGCACGATCAACCCGATCGCCGAGATCACGCGCCGCGCCCACGACGCCGGCGCGATCGTCGTGGTGGACGGCGCGCAGGCCGCGCCGCATCTGCCGATCGACGTCGGCGACGTCGACTTCTACGCCTGGACCGGGCACAAGGCCTACGGGCCGACCGGCATCGGCGTGCTGCACGGCCGCCGCGAGCTGCTCGAGCAGATCCCGCCCCTACTGGGTGGCGGGCACATGATCGCCCGCGTGACGGACGACGGCTTCACGGCCGCCGAGCCGCCCGCCAAGTTCGAGGCCGGGACGATGCCGGTCGCCGAGGCGATCGGGCTCGGCGCCGCGGTCGACTGGCTGTCGGACATCGGCATGGATGCGGTGAGGGCGCACGCGCGCGACGTCGTCGGTTACGCCTATGAGCGTCTGAGCGAGCTGTCCGATCTGACGCTGTACGGCCCGTCGGATCTCGAGCAGCGCGGCAGCGTGATCGCGTTCGCGATGGACGGCATCCACCCGCACGACGTCGCCGAGATCCTCGGCCGCGACGGCGTGTGCGTGCGTGCCGGCCACCACTGCGCGCAGCCGCTGATGCGCCGCCTCGGCGTGTCCGCGACGAGCCGCGCCTCGTTCGCCGTGCACTCTACGCGCGACGACGTCGACCGCCTGATCGACGGGCTCGAGACCGTGCGGGAGGTGTTCGCCTGATGGACGACCTCTACCGCGAGAACATCCTCGAGCACTACAAGCGCCCGCATCACTGGGGCGAGCTCGACCAGCCCGACTTCGAGGCCGACGATCTCAACCCGCTGTGCGGCGACGAGCTCAAGGTGCAGCTCAAGGTCGACGGCGACGGCAGGATCGAGGACGTGCGCTTCTCGGGGCATGGCTGCGCGATCTCGCAGGCGTCGGCGTCGATGGCGTCCGACGAGATCATCGGCATGCCGGTCGACGACCTGCTCAAGCTCGACCGCAACTTCGTGCTCGACCTGCTGGGGATCGACATCTCCGCCACGCGCCTCAAGTGCGCGCTGCTCTCCCTCAAGGTGCTCAAGAGCGCCTCGCTCGGCCACGCCGCGGCGTGGGAGACCGACGCGGCCGCCTAGTGGACCAGCTCACCGAAGGGCTGTGGCGCTGGACCGCCCGCCATCCCGAGTGGCATCCCGGCACGTGGGGCGCGGAGGTCGCCTGCTTCGCCGTCGACGCCGGTGACACTCTGCTGCTGATCGATCCGCTCGTGCCCGAGCGCAGCATGAAGATGCTCGACGCCATTGTCGACAAGCCGGTCGCGATCCTGATCACGATCCCGTACCACACGCGCAGCGCCGAGCCGCTCCGCAAGCGCTACAAGGGCACGATCCACGGGCACCCGAAGGTGGCCGACCGGCTCGAGAGCCGCAAGGGCTTCGAGCCGATCGAACCGGGCGCCGAGCTCCCGGGTGGCGCTCGCGCGTACACGATCGGCAAGCCGCGCCGGCACGAGATGCCGATCCACGTGCCCTCGCACAAGGCGCTCGCCACCGGCGACACGCTCGTCACCACGCTCGAGGGCGACCTGCGGCTCTGGCACTGGCGCGACCGGCTCGACACCGACCGCGTGCGCTGGTATCGCGAGCGCTTCAACCCGACGCTCGCGCCGCTGCTCGAGCTCGACCTCGAGCGCGTCCTCGTCACGCACGGGCCGCCGATCCTCAGCTACGGCAGCGCCGCGCTGCAGGCTGCGGTCGACGCCGAGCCCTGGTACCACACGGGCTGATGACCCGCGTGGCGATCCTCGACGACTATCAGGACGCCGCGCGGGCGTTCGCGGACTGGGACAGTCTCGACGCCGAGGTCGAGACGTTCCGCGAGCACTCCGACGACATCGACCACCTCGAGCCGTTCGACGTGATCATGGCCATGCGCGAGCGGACGCCGTTCACGCGTGAGCGGCTCGAGCGGCTGCCGAACCTCAAGCTGCTGGTCACGACCGGGATGGGCAACGCCGCGATCGACATGGAGGCGGCGCGCGAGCTCGGCATCACGGTCGCCGGTACCGGCGGCACGCCCACCCACACCGCCGAGCTGACCTGGGCGCTGATCCTCGCGCTCGCCCGCCACATCCCCGCCGAGGACGGCGCGGTGCGCGCTGGCGGCTGGCAGCACACCGTCGGCCTCGAGCTGGCCGGGCGCACGCTCGGCGTGATCGGGCTCGGGCGCCTCGGCTCTCAGGTCGCGCGCATCGGCTCCTCGTTCGGCATGGAGGTGATCGCCTGGAGCCAGAACCTCGATACGCCGCTCACCAAGGAGGAGCTGCTGCGACGCTCGGACATCGTCACGATCCACCTGCGGCTGAGCGAGCGCACGCGCGGCCTGATCGGCGCCGCCGAGCTGGCGCAGATGAAGCCGACCGCGTACCTGGTCAACACGTCACGCGGCCCGATCGTGGACGAGGCGGCCCTGCTCGCGGCGCTCCACGAGGGCCGCATCGCCGGCGCCGGCCTCGACGTCTACGACGTAGAGCCCCTGCCGCCCGACCACCCGCTGCGCAGCGCGCCGAACACCGTCCTCACCCCGCACGTCGGCTACGTCACCGACGCGAGCTACGCGCGCTTCTACACGGACGCCGTCGAGGACATCGCCGCGTTCCTCAAAGGTGACCCCGTTCGCGTGATCAACTAGTCGATCAGCCGCCGGCCGAGCTTCCAGACCGCGAGCCGCCAGGTCACCACCGCGTAGACGAGCAGGACGGCGACGTGGTAGAGGTCGGCGGGGTCGAACCCGAACACGACGGCGTCGCGCACCAGCTCCACACAGTGGTAGAGCGGGTTGAGCTGCGAGATCACCTGGGCGGCCTGCGGCAGCGAGTCGATCGGGAAGAACGTGCCGGAGACGAGGAACAGCGGGGTGATCAGCGCGCTCTGGATGTAGTTGAAGTGGTCGATCTTCGACACGCTGGCGGCCGCGAAGACCCCGAGGGCGGCAAAGGAAAGACCGGTCAGCGCACCGATGAACGGCACGGTGAGCATCCCCCACGCCGGGTTGAGCCCGAAGACCATTGCGACCAGCAGCGGCGCGACGCCGTAGGCGCCCGCGCGCACGCCGAGGAACAGCACCTCGGCGGTCGCCAGCTCCTCGACGTCGACCGGCGCGGCAAGGATCGCGTCGTAGGTGTGCTGGAAGCGGTGCTTGATGAAGACGCCGTACATCGCCGAGAAGACCGACGAGAACAGGACCGTCGTCGCCACCATGCCCGTGCCGACGTAGAACAGGTAGTCGAGCCCCTTGACGGTGCTGACCAGGGTCCCGAAGCCGAAGCCGAACGCGAGCAGGTAGATCGTCGGGTCGAGGATCGACGAGAACGTCGTCGTCTTCCAGAAGGTCTTGAAGTTCGTGATGTCGCGGCTCATCACGCCCGCGATCGCCGCGGGCTCGAGCCGGCCGAGACGCCGCTTCACTCGACCTCCTCGCCGGTAAGCAGGACGAACACGTCTTCGAGCGAGGCGGCGCGGGTGACGCCCTCGGGCAGCGTGCCGTTTGCGTTCTCGGCGCCGAGGATCGCGACCGCGGTGCCGGTCCGCCGCACGCGGAAGCCGGCGGCCTCGGCGGCGGCGCGCACCTCGGCGAGCCGCTCGGGCGGCCCGTAGACCTCGCGCGTCTGAATGCCCGCGTGCTCGCGCACGAGATCGGCCGGGCGGCCCTCCGCGATGATCTTGCCCTGGTGCATGATCGCCACCATGTCGGCGAGCCGCTCGGCCTCCTCGATGTAGTGCGTCGACATCAGGATCGAGGTGCCCTCGCTACGCAGCGCGTCGATCAGCGACCACAGCTCCTGGCGGATCTGCGGATCGAGCCCGACCGTCGGCTCGTCGAGCAGCAGCAGCCGCGGCGTGTGCACGAGCGCGCGGGCGATCAGCAGGCGCCGGCGCATGCCGCCGGATAGCTTGTCGCACGGCGTGTCGGCCCGGTCGGTGAGCTTGGCGACCTCGAGCGCGCGGTCCACCGCTTCCCGCCGCTCGCCGTGGGGCACGCGGTACAGGCGCGCGAACACCGCGAGGTTCTGCCGCGCGGTCAGCTCGATGTCGAGATTGTCGAGCTGCGGCACGACGCCGCACAGCGCGCGCGCCTGCTTGGAGTCGGCCGGCACGCGGAAGCCGAACACCTCGAGCTCGCCCTCGTCGGCGATCGCCTGCGCGGTGAGCATCTTCATGGTCGTCGACTTGCCCGCGCCGTTCGGGCCGAGCAGGCCGAGGCACGTCCCGGCGGGCACGTCGAGATCGAGCCCGTCGACGGCGGTGATGTCGCCGAAGCGCTTCACGACGCCGCGGAGACGGATGACGAGATCAGCGCTCATGGCCGCTCCCTAGTATGCGAGCCATGCCAGTCGTGGTGCTGCGTGGACCGCTCAAGCAGCTCGCCGGCGATCGTTCCGAGCACGCCCTCGAGGGCGGGACCGTGGCCGCCCTGCTACAGGAGATCGAGCGCGCCCATCCCGCTGCGAAGGGGTGGATCCTCGACGAGCGCGGCGTCCTGCGCCGGCACATCAACGTGTTCGTGAACGGCGAGCCTTCGCAACAGGAGGCCGAGGTCTCCGGCGACGACCGCATCGACGTCCTTCCAGCGCTCTCGGGCGGATGACGCAGCTACTCGTCGCCACCAAGAAGGGCCTGTTCGCGCTCGCGGGGGAACCGGGGCAGCCGTTCACGGTCGTGGACCGGGCGTTCGCGGGCGAGCCGGTCGAGTACGCGCTGCACGACGAGCGCACCGGCCGCGTGCTCGTGTCCGTCACGTCCCCGTTCTACGGCCCGAAGGTGTTCTACGTCGATAGGCCGGAAGACGGCTGGCAGCAGGCCGAGGGGGTCGAGCTGCCCGCGGGCGGCGACCTCGCGCTCGAGCGGATCTGGGTGATCGCGACCGGCGTCGAGGACGGCGTCGTCTACGCCGGCGGCGATCCCGGCGTGCTGTTCGAGAGCCGCGACGGCGGCGCGACGTTCACGCTCAACCGGCCGTTGTTCGAGCACCCCTCGCGCTCGCGCTGGGAGCCCGGCGCCGGTGGCCTGTGTCTGCACTCGATCGTCCCGTGGCCGGGCGAGCCCGACCGCCTCGCCGTCGCGATCTCGGCGGCCGGTGTGTGGCTGACGGACGACGGCGGCAAGAGCTGGCACCGTGGCAACGACGGGCTCGACCCCCGCTACGTCCCGGAGGACATCCCGCCCGACCAGATCGCGCTGTGCGTCCACAGCATCCAGCGCGCGGCCGCCCGGCCCGAGCGGATGTTCATGCAGTTCCACGGCGGCGTCTACCGGTCCGACGACGCCGGCGCATCCTGGACCGACATCGCCGCCGGCCTGCCCTCGGACTTCGGCTTCCCGGTCGCGCTCGATCCGGCCGACCCCGACAGCGCCTACCTGATTCCGCTCACCGCGGACGTCGACCGCGTCACGCCGGACGGCCGCGTGCGCGTGTACGAGACGCGGAGCGCCGGGGCGAGCTGGACGCCGCGCGGCGACGGCCTTCCGGAAGAGGACGCGTTCCTGACCGTGCTGCGCCAGGCGTTCACGTCGATCGGCTCCGGCGACTCGCTCGAGCTCTACTTCGGCGCCACCTCGGGCGCCGTCTACGGGTCGGGCGATGCCGGCGCCACGTGGTTCGACGTGGCGACGCACCTGCCGCCCGTGCTGGCGATCACTGCCTCAGCGGGATCTCAGCCGTAACCGTCGTGCCGACGCCGGCCGGCGAGTCGACGGTCAGCTCGCCGTCGAGCGCCTCGACGCGGTCGCACAATCCCGCCACGCCGCCGCCGGTCGCCGAGCCGGCACCACCCACGCCGTTATCGCGGATCTCGAGCCGCACGCGATCGTCGGCAATCGACAGCGCGACCGATGCGGTGTCGGCCTGCGCGTACTTGGCGACGTTGGTCAGCGCCTCGGCCGTGACGAAGTAGACGGCGGCTTCGACCTGGCGCGGGAGCGGCTCGTCCGGCACGCCGGTCACCTCGACCGGCACCGGGGCGCGCGCCGCCAGCGCCTCCAGGGCGGGGCCGAGCCCGCGGTCGCTGAGCACCGCCGGGTGGATGCCGCGCGCCAGCTCGCGCAGCTCCTTGACGGCGAGCTGGGCCTCCTCGCGAGCCTCGGCGATCAGCCGCGCGGCCTCCTCGGCGTCGGTCCCGATCCGCGCCTGGGCGAGGCCGAGCTTGACGGCGAGGGCGACCATCCGCTGCTGGGCGCCGTCGTGGAGATCGCGCTCGATGCGGCGCCGCTCGGCGTCGGCCGCCGCGATGATCCGCGCCCGGGCGTCGCGCAGGTCGTCGACGCGCTCGCGCAGCGCGCGCGCCCGGCGCTGCTCGGGCGATTCCCCGGGGAAGCGGATCTGGCGCATCCGGCTTGGAGGGTACTCAGCCGCCCGCTGTCGGATTCCTCACAACGGCAACAAGCTCAGGCGGAAGATGGACTAGCTTCGATGCGCATGGACCAGATGTCTCGCCGAGCCATGCTCGCCGGCTCGGGTGCGGCTGTCGCCGCGCTCGGGCTGACCTCCGGTGCCGCGGCCCACGGGCGCGGCCACCACTCCGGCGGCGGCCGTCGCAAGGGCCTGCCGCTCGTCATCGGCCACCGCGGCTCGCCCGCGTACCGGCCGGAGCACACGATTGCGTCGTACACGCTGGCGATCGAGATCGGGGCCGACTACATCGAGCCCGACCTCTGCTTCACCAAGGACGGCAAGCTCGTCGCCCGCCACGAGCCCGACATCGGCGGGACCACAAACGTCGCCGACCACCCCGAGTTCGCGGACCGCCGCAAGACCGTCAACATCGACGGCACGGACTTCAAGGACACGTGGTTCACGTTCGACTTCACGCTCGCCGAGCTCAAAACGCTGCGCGCGAAGGAGCGCCTGCCGGACATCCGGCCGGCCAACACCGCGCACAACGGCCTGTATGAGATCCCGACCTTCCAGGAGGTCATCGACCTCGCGAAGCAGCACGATGTCGGCATCTATCCCGAGACCAAGCACCCGACGTTCTTTGCGAGCAAGGGCTTCGTGTTCGACGGTCCGCTGCTCGGCACGCTGAGCGCCAACGGCCTCAATCACAGGGGCGCGAAGGTGTTCATCCAGTCATTCGAGGTCGGCAACCTCAAGCGGCTGAACACCAAGACGCCGCTGCCGCTGGTGCAGCTGATCGACGCGTCCGGCGGGCCGGCTGACTTGAAGGCCCAGGGGGTCACCTACGACCAGATGGTCACGCCCGCCGGCCTGGCCCACATCGCGAAGTACGCGGACGGGATCGGGCCGGACAAGAGCCGGATCGTCAAGGGCAACACCGCGGGCAGCAAGCTCGGCGCGCCGACGACGCTGATCCGCGATGCCCACCGCGTCGGGCTCGTCCTGCACCCGTTCACGTTCCGGCCCGAGAACAACTTCCTGGCGGCCGACTTCCGCCAGGGCGACCCGGCCAGCCCCGAGTTCCTGCGCGCGCGCGGCGACCAGCCGGCCGAGCTCAAGCTCTACTACGAGCTCGGCGTCGACGGCCTGTTCGCCGACAACGCGGACACCGCGGTGGCGGTGCGCGAAGCCACGTTCAACCGCGCCCCGGCTTAGTCAATGTCCACTCGTGGTCTGGGTCGTTCGCCACGGCCCAGGCCCGCGTGGGACCGGCCATGACGTTGAGGTAGTAGAGCTCGTAGCCGGGCGGCGCGGACACCGTGTGGTAGCCGCGCGGCACGAGCACCGTGTCGCCGTCGCGCACGGTCACCGTCTCGTCGAGCGAGCCGTCGGCGGTGTAGACGCGCTGGAAGGCGAAGCCCTGCGCCGGCGCGATGCGGTGGTAGTAGGTCTCCTCGAGGAACGACTCCTCGGGCATGGCGTCGCGGTCGTGCTTGTGCGGTGGATAGCTCGACCAGTGGCCGGCCGGCGTGAGCACCTCGCAGACCAGCAGCGAGTCGGCCTCCTCGTCGGTCATCAGGATCGGGCGGATCGTGCGCTCGAGCGCCCCGAAGCCCCGGGTCTCGACCTCGATCTCCGCACCCGGGAGCACTCGGGCCGTCGCACCCTCGCGAGCGGGCGCGCTGCAGATCGCCACCTCGCCCTCACCCTCGATCAGGTAATGGGTCCCGGGCGGGAGGTACACCGCGTCGGGCAGGCCGGACCACGGATCGCTGCGGCCGCCGAGGTCCTTCCAGTCGGCGACGCTCACGGTCCCGGAGAGGACCACGATGCAGTGCTCGTTGCCTCCGGTGTCGCGTTCGACCGGTGGCCGCACGACTTCGAAGCCGACGTACTTCCAGCCGGCCGACTCGGGCGTGACCGGACCGCGGACGACGAGGCTCATGGGGCGTCAACGTACTGGCGCTGGGCGCGCCGCGCGCGCTCGTACTGCTCGCGCGCCGCCTCCACCGACGCCTCGGTGGCGAGCTCGGCCACCGGGACGTCCCACCAACTCTCGTAGCTCGGCACGCCCGCGTAGCGGTCCACCTCGACGTGCACGACGACCGGCCCGGCGGCGGCGCGCGCCTCTTCGAGCGCGGCGCGGAACTCGGCGATCGTGCCCGTGCGCAGCACCCGCGCGCCGAGGCTCTCGGCGTTGGCCGCGAGATCGACGCCGGGCGTGTACGTGGTGCCGAACTCGCTGTCGCCGACCGATCGCGACAGCGCGCCGATCGACGCGTAGCCGTGGTTCTGCACCAGCACGACGACGATCTTGATGCCCTCGGCGACCGCGGTGGCGAGCTCGCCGGGCAGCATCAGGTACGAGCCGTCGCCGATCATCACGAACACCTCGCGCTCGGGCGCGGCGAGCTTGACGCCCATGCCGCCCGGGATCTCGTAGCCCATACACGAGTAGCCGTACTCGACGTGGTAGCCCTTCGGGTCGCGCGCCCGCCACAGCTTGTGCAGGTCGCCGGGCATCGAGCCGGCGGCGCAGACGACGACGTCGGCTGAGCCCGCGGCGGCGTTGACGGCGCCGATCACCTCGGCCTGGCTGGGCAGCGGCGCGTGCTCTGCGCTGACCAGCCGCGAGACCTCCTCGCCCCACGCGGCGGCCTCCGCGGCGGCGCGCGAGGACCACGCGTCGTCGACCCGGTGGCCGGCCAGCGCGTCCTGCAACCCCTCGAGCGCCAGCCGCGCGTCGGCGACGATGCCCAGGCCGCTGTGCTTGGCGGCGTCAAAACCGGCGACGTTGATGTTCACGAAGCGCACGCCGGGATCCTGGAACGCCGACTTGGAGGCGGTCGTGAAGTCGCTCCAGCGCGTGCCGACGCCGATCACCACGTCGGCCTCGCGGGCCAGCCGGTTGGCGGCCGGGGTGCCGGTGGCGCCGATCGCCCCGAGCGCCGACGGATGGTCGGACGGCAGGGCGCCGCGGCCCGCCTGCGTCTCGCCGACCGGGATGCCGGTCGCCTCGGCCAATGCGGCCAGCGCGTCGGTCGCCTCGGCGTAGATCACGCCGCCGCCGGCGACGATCAGCGGCCGTCGCGCGGCGCGCACGAGCGTGACCGCGCGCTCCAGCGCGTCCGGCGCGGGCGGTGCGCGGAACACCGTCCACACCCGCGTCGCGAGGAACGCCTCGGGCACGTCCACGGCCTCGGTCTGCACGTCCTCGGGCAGCGCGAGCGTGACGGCGCCGGTCTCGGCCGGGTCGGTCAGCACGCGCATCGCCTCGAGCGCCGCGGGCACGAGCTGCTCCGGGCGCTCGATGCGCTCGTAGAAGCGCGACACGGGCTTGAGACAGTCGTTGACCGACACGGTGGCGTCGTGTGGCACCTCGAGCTGCTGCAGTACCGGGTGCGGCGTGCGGGTGGCGAACGTGTCGCCCGGCAGCAGCAACACGGGCAGGCGGTTGATCGTCGCCAGCGCCGCGCCGGTGACCATGTTCGTCGCGCCCGGGCCGACGGACGTCGTGCACGCGTAGGTGCCGAGCCGATTGCTCTGGCGGGCGTAGCCGGAGGCGATGTGCACCATCGCCTGCTCGTTGCGCGCCTGGTGGTAGGGGAGCAGGTCGGCGTGCTGGTGCAGCGCCTGGCCGATGCCGGCGAGGTTGCCGTGGCCGAAGATCCCGAAGCAGCCGGCGAAGAAGCGGCGGCGCGCGCCGTCGCGCTCGATCTCCTGCGCGGCGACGAATCGCACCAGCGCCTGGGCGACGGTCATTCTCATGCGCGTACCTCCATGCTCCTCTCCAGCCGCGCGAGCTGGTCGGCGAGCGACGGCAGCCGCACGCCGAGCCGCGCCGCCGTGGCCGTCGCGTCGAGGCGGGTGTCATACGGGACCGGGAACGGCGGCGGCTCCGGGGGCGGACCGAACGCGAGCAGGTCGCCGTCGAGGCCGAACGCCTCCACCGCGAGCAGCGCCAACGTGCGCCGGTCGACGGATTCGCCGCCGCAGCAGTGGAAGATCCCGGTGTGGCGGCCGGCGGCGATCCGCGCGATGAGCTCCGCGGCGTCGGCGGCGAGCGTTGGCGTCGCGACCATGTTGATGTCGTCGCCCTCCCAGACCGTGAAGCGCTCGCCGGACCGCAGCGCGCGCACGAGGGCGGCGACGAAGTAGCCGAAGCCCGCGTCCTGGTCGCGCGGCGCGCCGCTGACGCCCTGCACAGCCGAAATGCGCGCCACGGCGCCGCGGTCGCCGACCACGAGCTCGCTCGCCGCCTTCAGCACGCCGTAGAGGTTGATCGGGTTCGGCGGCGTGCGCTCGTTCGCCGGCCCGTCGAACACCCAGTCGGTCGAGACGAGCACGACGTGCGCGTCGCCGGCAGCGGTGACGACGTTGCGGGTGCCGCCGACGTACTCGCGCCAACCGTCGCGCTCGAGGCGCGTGAAGTCGTTGAGGATCGCCGCGTGGATCACCGCTTCGGGCGCGAAGGCGCCGATGCTGCGCCGGACGGCTTGCAGGTCGGTGACGTCGACCTCGGCGTGCGAGGGCGCGCACACCTCGTCGAACGCCCGCACGAGGTGCGAGCCGACGAACCCGCTGCCACCCGAGATCCAGACCTTCACCCGAGGCTCACCGGTCCGCCCTCGCGCAGTGATTGCCAGGCCGCGAGACCGATCACCAGCGGCGCCCGCGCGGCGGTGCCGTCGACGGCCGTCGGCGTGCCGGTGCGCACCGCCTCCACGAACGCGTCCCACTCGCGCAGGTAGCTCGGCACGTAGCGCTCGAGGAAGAAGTGGGGGAGCGGCGACTTGCGGGTGCCGTCGGCCGTGCGCACCAGCGCCGAGTGCGCGTACGGGTTCTCCGACGCCGCCATCCCGTGCGATCCGAACACCTCGACGCGCTGGTCATAGCCGTAGACGGCCTGGCGTGAGTTGTCGATCGCCGTCAGGCACCCATTCTCGTGCACGAGCGTGACCAGCGCGGTGTCGACGTCGTCCGCCTCGCCGAACGCCGGGTCGATCCGCACGGCCCCGCGCGCGAACACCTCCACCACCTCGCTCCCGGTGACGAACCGCGCCATGTCGAAGTCGTGGATCGTCATGTCGAGGAAGATCCCGCCCGAGCCGCGCACGTATTCGAGCGGCGGCGGCTCCGGGTCGCGGCTCGAGATGCGCACGAGGTGGGGTTCGCCGACGTCGCCGCGCACGACCGCCTCGCGGACCGCCGCGTGCGCGGGGTCGAAGCGGCGGTTGAAGCCGATTTGGAACGGCACGCCGGCCTCGTCGACGGCGGCGAGCGCCCGATCGACCTCGGCGAGGTCGAGCGAGATCGGCTTCTCGCAGAAGATCGCCTTGCCGGCGCGCGCGGCGGCGATGACCAGGTCGGCGTGGGTCTCGGTGGGCGAGCAGATCGCGACCGCGTCGACCTCGGCGAGCAGCTCGTGAACGGCGTCGAACGCGGGCGCCTCGGCCGCGCGCGCGGCGTCCGGGTTGGCGTCGTAGACGCCGCTGACCGTCGCGCCCTGCACCTGGCGGCTCAGCAGGTCGGCGTGCATGCGGCCGATCCGGCCGACGCCGAGGACGCCGATTCGCAGCGTGGCGGTCGTGGTCGCTCCCATCAGGCCTCCCGCAGCGAGACGACGTCCTCCCAGCGGCCGGACTGCGCGGACTTCAGCAGTGCCGCCTGGACGCTGACCCACTCGACGGCGTCAGCGAACCCGGGCCGGTGCTCGCGCCCGTGCGCGACCGAGCGGAAGAACTCGAAGTCCTCGATCACGACGAGATCCTCGAAGCCGATCCCGTTCGCGCTGCCGGGCACGAAGTGGCCGTGGTAGGGGAAGCGGTCGCCTCCGAACACGGTCCGGTAGCCGGTGTGGAGCTCGTCCTCGACGAGGTAGACCTGCAGCTCGTTGAGCTTCTCCAGGTTCCAGCCCAGCGCGCCCTTGGTGCCGTAGACCTCGAACGCCATCTGGCTCTCCGGGCCGATCATCGAACGGCTGGTCTCAAACGTGCCGCGGGCGCCGGACGCGAACTCGCACAGCATCCCGGCGTAGTCCTCGTTGGTGACGGCGCCCTTGGGATCCTCCGGGCGGCCGCGGCCGTAGTGCGTGCCGCCGCCAACCGGCAGCGGACGCTCGGTGATGAACGTCTCGGTCGTCCCGACCACGCGCGTGATCGGACCCAGCAGCATGTGCGCGAGGTCGACCGAGTGGCTCATCAGGTCGGTCGTGACGCCGTAGCCCGCCTGCTCGACCAGGAAACGCCACGACAGCACGCCGAGCGGGTCGCTGCCGTACATCGAGAAGAAGCGCCCGCGGTAGTTGGTGATCTCCCCGAGCCGGCCGTCGGCGATCAGGCGGCGCGCGTACTGCACCAGCGGCGCCCAGCGGTAGTTGTAGCCCACGCCGCTGATCACGCCCCGTGCCGCCTTCTCGGCGCGCACGGTCTGCTCCGGCGTGCCGCCCACCGGCTTCTCGCAGAACACGTGCTTGCCGGCCGCCGCCGCGGCCTCCACGAGCTCGACATGCAGCATGTTCGGCGCCGCGATCATTACGACGTCGACGGCCGGGTCGTCGATCACCGCCCGCCAGTCGGCGGTGCTGCGCGCGAAGCCGAACGAGCTCACCGCGTCCTCGCGGCGCTCGGGCAGCGTGTCGCCGCAGATCACCAGCTCGGCGTCGAAGTCGCGCTCCTCGAACAGCGTCGGGATGCGCAGCAGCGAGCGGCTGTGGGCCTGGCCGAGCCAGCCGAAGCCGATCACCCCGACCCCGATCCGGCGCCGGGCCCCGCGTGCGGCGCCCGGCGCGCCCACGGTTTCCGCGGTCGCGCTCATTCGTGGAGCACTCGCTCGAGCTCGTGCGTGAGGGCGTCCAGTTCGGCGCCGCCCGACATCTGCTTGACGAGCTCGTCGCGCGAGATCTCGTGCTTGCGCCAGTCGCCGAGCAGCCGGCCGCGGTTGAGGATCACGAACCGGTCGCCGACCGGATACGCGTGGTGTGGGTTGTGCGTGATGAAGATGACGCCCAGCCCGCGGTCGCGCGCCTGCGCCACGTAGCGCAGCACGACACCGGACTGCTTGACGCCGAGGGCCGACGTCGGCTCGTCGAGGATCAGCACCTTCGCGCCGAAGTAGACGGCGCGGGCGATCGCCACCGCCTGCCGCTCGCCGCCCGACAGCGTGCCGACAGGTTGGTCGGGGTCACGGACGTCGATGCCCATCTTGCGCAGCTCGCTGACCATCGTCTCCTGCGCGAAGCGCACGTCGATCCGCTTCAGCGGCCCGGCGCCCTTGGTCGGCTCCGAACCGAGGAAGAAGTTGCGCCAGATCGACATCAGCGGCACGGTGGCGAGGTCCTGGAAGACCGTCGCGATGCCGCGCTCCTTGGCCTCGCGCGGGCTGCTGAAGTGCGTGTCCTTGCCGTCGACGAGCAGCTCGCCCTCGTCGTGCTGGTGCACGCCCGAGAGGATCTTGATGAACGTCGACTTGCCCGCGCCGTTGTCGCCCAGCACACATGTGACCTCGCCCTCGCCGACCGACACGCTGACGTCCTTGAGCGCGACCACGTTGCCGAAGTACTTCGAGACGTTGCGGACCTCGAGCAGCGGCGTGCCGCCGCCGTTGGTGGTGGCGGCGTTCATCCCCGTGCCCCCTCCGCGCGCTTGCGGATGTAGTTGTTGACGAGCACCGCGGCGAGCAGGATCACGCCGAGGAAGAGGAAGCGCCAGTCGGTGTTCCAGCCCGAGAACTGGATGCCGATGAACGCCATGCCGATGATCGTCGCGCCGAGCGACGCGCCGATCGCCGAGCCGAAGCCGCCGGTCAGCACACAGCCGCCGACGACCGCGGCGATGATGTACTGGAACTCCTCGCCGACGCCTTGGCCGGCCTGGGTGGAGGCGAGCCGCAGCGCGATCATCACCCCGGTCAGGGCGGCCACGAACGACGTCGTCATGAAGAGCCCGATCTTCACGCGCGCGACCGGCACGCCGACGTTGCGGGCGGCGTTCGCGTCACCGCCGACGCCGAAGATCCAGTTGCCGACGCGGGTGCGAGCGAGCACCCACGTCGCCAGAGCGGTGATGGCGATCCACCACAGCACGGTGATGCGGAAGTCGTGCGACGAGAAGCTGCCGCCGAAGATCTTGTTCGCGCTCTCGTAGCCGGCCGCGAGGTCGATCGCGCCGACCGACACCTGGTTGGTGATCGCCTTGGTGACGCCGAGGTTGACGCCCTGCAGGATGAAGAACGTCGCCAGCGTCACGATGAAGCTCGGCAGCTTGGTTCGCATCACCATGTAGCCGTTGAGGAACCCGACCGCGGTCGCGGCGATCAGCGTGAGCACGATCGCCGGCCAGATGTTCATCCCGACCTCGGTCGCGAGGATGCCCATCATCAGGCCGGCCGAGCCGGTCATCACGCCGGCCGACAGGTCGAACTCGCCGCCGATCATCAGGAGCGCGACGACCACCGAGGGGATGCCGATCGTCGACGCGACGTCGGTCCAGTTGGCGATGCCGTCGAGCTTGAGGAACAGCGAGTTCTGCGTCCAGAAGAAGATCGCGACGACGACCGCGGCCAGCAGAGCGCCGATCTCCGGCCGCCGCAGGATGCGGGAAGCGAGGCTGATGTTCGCCAGCCGCTCGTCCGCGACCGGCTGCGGCGGCGGGGCCGCCGCGCCCGTGGGCGCGGCGGCGGGGGTCTGCGAACCGCTCATGACGACCTAGCGCGTGCCGGCGTTGGCGAGCTTCTCGACGGTCGCGACGTTGGACTTGTCGACGAAGCCGGGGCCGGTGAGGACCGACTTGCCGCCGCCAACCGTGTTGGCGTTCGTCTTGAACAGCTTCAGGAACACGATCGGCAGGTAGCCCTGCAGGTATTGCTGCTGGTCGACCGCGAACTCGATGTCACCGGCCTTGATCCGCTTGATCACCTCCGGGTTGAGGTCGAACGTGGCGAGCTTCGCGTCCGAGCTCGCGCCCTTGATCGCCCCGGCCGTCGCCGCCGCGATGTCCGGGTTGAGCGCGATCACCGCGTCGTAGGACTTGTCCGCCTGGAGCTTGGACTTGACCTCCGTCTGCGTGGTGGCGATGTCGGCCGTGCCTTTGACCTGCAGGTTGGTCACGTCGCCGCCGAAGCCCTGCTTGACGCCGTCGCAGCGCTGCTGCAGGCCGATGTTGTTCTGCTCGTGGATGATGCAGAGCACCTTCTTGGCGCCCTCGGACTTGAAGCGCGCGCCCGCCGCCTGGCCGGCGATCGTCTCGTCCTGGCCCACGTGCGTGATCGCGCCCAGCGCCTGGGACTGGTCGGCCCCGGAGTTGAGCGTGATGATCGGGATGTTGGCGTCCTTCGCCTTCGCCAGCGAATCCTTGATCGCGTCGGCGTTCGGCACCGACACGGCCAGGCCGTCGACCTTCTGGGAGACCGCGGCGTCGATCAGCTGCGCTTCCTTCTGCGGGTCGTTGTTGGACGGGCTCCAGACCAGCTGCACGCCCTCGTCCTTGGCCGCCTGCTCGGCGCCCTTCTTGACCACCGACCAGAACGAGCCCTCGTCGCTGTGCGTGACCATCGCGAACTTGAGGTCGCTGCCCTGGGTCAGGTTGACGGCCTGCGTGCCGCCTGAGCCCTTGTCGTTCGAGCTGTTGTTGTCGTCGCCGCCGCATCCAGCCACTGTCAGCGCGCCGAGCGCGAGGACGACGACGAGCAATCCGACGAGTCGCTTCATCGCAGGGACACCCTCTCTCTCCGCGGAGCCGCTGTGGACAGGAACTCGATGCTGCGCGCCACATCGAACGCCGGACCGCCATCCACCGGTGGCTCCGTGCCGGTGATGGCCAGGTCCTGCTCGAGCACGAGCCAGCGCTCGTACCCCTTTCGCTCGAGGAGCTCGAGGACCTCGTCGAGGCGCGCATCCCCGTCTCCCAGCGGCCGGAACAGGCCCATCTGCGTGGCCTGGACCAGCGACAGCTCGCCGCCGCGTACCCGGGCGGCAAGCGAGGCGTTCACGTCCTTGAGGTGCACGTGCCCGATCCGCTCCGCATGGTCGCGCACGAACTGCGCCGGGTCGACGCCGCCGATCAGCAGGTGACCCGTGTCGTAGCACCACGGCACATCGGTATGGGCGAGCGCCCGTTCGACGTCGGCGGCTGACTCGAGCAGCGTCCCGACGTGGGGGTGGACCACGAGCGTCAGCCCGTCCGCCGCGATCAGGTCCGCCAGCTCGCGCAGATGCGCTCCCGCGCGCCCCCAGCCGTCGTCGTCGAGCGGCACCGGTGCGGACCAGCCGGCGTCCTGGACGAGCGCGGCGACGAACACGTCGGCGCCGCCGGCGGCGAGCTGAGCGGCCGCACGGCGAGCGGGCTCGTGGTCGCTCTCGCGCACCACGATCGGCACGAACCCGCCGACGAGGCGCAGCCCGTAGCGGTCGAGCTCGGCGCGGGCGGCGGCGCCGTCCAGCGGCAGCCAGCCCTGCGGCCCGAGCTCGGTGGCGCGCAGGCCCAGCCCCGCCATCTCCGAGAGCACGCGCTCGGGCGGCAGCTGCAGCCCCCAGCCGGGGACCTCGCAGACGCCCCACGAGATGGGCGCGCCCGCCAGACGTGCGCGATCGGGGAACTCGGCCTGACCCATCGCTGGTCGCCGACCCTAGTCGTTAGCGCGCTCTAATGCAAGGCTTTCATTATCGCGCTCTAACTGGAACAATCCCGCGGCGTGCGCCGCGGTTACGTGACGATGGAGGACGTCGCGCGTGAGGCCGGTGTCTCGCGCGCGCTCGTGTCGCTCGTGATGCGCCAGAGCGCCAAGGTGAGCCCGCAGCGGCGCGAGCTCGTGCTGGCCACCGCGCAGCGGCTCGGCTACCGCCC
Source organism: uncultured Solirubrobacteraceae bacterium (assembly GCA_963803335.1). Classification (GTDB taxonomy): domain Bacteria; phylum Actinomycetota; class Thermoleophilia; order Solirubrobacterales; family Solirubrobacteraceae; genus DASSUW01. The sequence goes on from CAWDME010000007.1 coordinate 489,154, forward strand.
CAACGCGATCGCCCGGCAGCTCGCGAGCCACACGACCAACACGGTCGGCATCCTCCTCAACGACCTCCACAACCCGTTCTTCGCGGAGATCGCCAACGGCATCGAGGAGTACGCGTCCGACCTCGGCTATCGGCTGCTCATCATCACCGGCGGCCGGCGCCAGCAGCGCGAGCGCGCGATGCTCGAGGCGCTGCTCGAGTACCGCACCGACGGCTTGATCCTCGTCTCGCCGCGCATGAATGGCAGCGCGCTGGCGGCGGACATCGGCCCGCTGCCGTGCGTGGTCATCGGCCGCCGCGTGCGCAGCACCCAGATCGACTGCGTGATGACCGACGAGGCGCTGGGCTCGCACGAGGTCATCGAGCACCTCGTCCGGCTCGGCCACGAGCGGATCGTCCACGTCGACGGCGGCCAGGGGGCCGGCGCGGCGCCGCGGCGCTCCGGTTACCTGCGTGCGATGGCCGAGGCGGGCCTGCGGCGCACGGCCGAGGTCGTGCCCGGCGACTTCACCGAGGAGGCGGGCGTGGCGGCGGCCGAGAAGCTCCTGGGCGCGGGCGAGCTGCCGACCGCGGTGTTCGCCGCCAACGACCTCGTGGCCGTCGGGCTGATCGACCGGCTCGAGCAGGACGGCGTCCGCGTGCCCGACGATGTCTCGGTCGTCGGCTACGACAACACGTTCGTCGCCGCGCTCAACCACATCCGGCTGACCACGGTCAACCAGCCGCGCCACGAGATGGGCCGCGAGGCGCTGGCGCTGCTGCTCGAGCGGATCGCCGGACGCAGCGCGCGCGTAGTCCGTTTCCACGAGCCCGTGCTCGTCGAGCGGTCCACGACCGCGGCCCCGCGGCGATGAAGCGCGCGCTGGCCGTGACCGCCGTGCTCCTCGGCGGCTGCGGCGGCGCCGAGCCGGCCGCACCGCCACCGCCGCGCGTGCTGCCCGTGCACGTGCCCGCCGGCGCCGCGCGCCCGGACTTCGACGCCACGGCCTTCGCCGTCGGCCGCGGCCGGGCCGTCACCGTGGCCCACGTGCTGCGCGCCGGGCGCCCGGTGCTCGTGGCCGCCCGCCGCGCTCAGGTCGTGCGCGTCGACCGCACGCTTGACGTCGCAGTGCTCGCGATCGGCGGCAGCGGGGCCGCGGCGCGTACCGGGTCGGCCCGAGCCGGACAGCGCGTCACGGTGCGCGTGCTGCGCGGCGGCGCCGTGCGCTCGCTGCGCGCCACCGTGCGCCGGAGGATCAGCGCGCATCTCGGGCGGGCCGTTCGCCCGGCGCTCGAACTGGGCGCCGCCGTGATGCCGGGCGACTCGGGCGCGCCGGTGGTCGACGCCCGCGGTGGCGTGGTCGGCGTGCTGTTCGCCCAGGCGGCGGACCGCGACGGCGTCGCCTACGCGCTCGATGCGCGTGCGCTGGGCCCGCTGCTCGCGCCCTGAGGCACGAACTCGTCGGCCAGCGCCGCGACGAGCCGCTCGAGCGAGCCGGCGCGGGCAGCCATCGCGCGCTGGCGCTCGGCGCCGGGCGTGTGGGCCAGCGCCGGCACGTCCGACAGCTCGCCGGCGCAGTCGAGCGCCCGCGCGAACGGCGCGCACATGGCGAGCAGCTCCGCGAGGCGGTCGCTCACCAGCGTGCGGGCGGGCGGATCGATGAGCACCGCCTCCATGCCGTCGCGGGCGGCGACGAAGCGGTTCTCGGCCACCACCTCGGGCGCGTCGGCGGCGGTGGCCTGCCGGGCCGGGCGCTCGGCCTCGACCCGCACGAGGCATTGCACGAGCGCGGCCAGCGCCGCCGTGTCCTCCACGCGCGTCTGCGCGTCCATCACACGCACCTCAACGGTGCCGAAGGCGGGCTGCAGCCGCGCGTCCCACCACAGGAACGTCGGCTCGGGGATGGCGTCGCAGCGCACGAGCACGTCGATCGCCTCGACGTAGTCGGCGTAGCTGTCAAAGCGGCGCGGCACCCCCGTGCGCGGGAACACCTGGAAGGCCGGCGTGCGCGCCGACGCCAGGCCGCTGTCGCGGCCCTGCCAGAACGGCGAGTTGCCCGACAGCGCGAGCAGCACCGGCAGGTGCAGGCGCAGCGCGTTGAGCGCGCGCAGCGCGGCCTCGGGGTCGGGCACGGCGACGTGCACGTGTAGCCCGAACGTCGGCTCGCGGCGCGCCAGCTCGCGCATCGACGCGTGGACGAACTGGTAGCGCGCGCCGGGCGACACCTCGACGTGCTCCCAGCGCGCGGTCGGATGCGTCCCGGCCACAGCAGCGCGCAGGTCGAGCTCGTCGAGCGTCTCGGCCAACTGCTCGCGGAGCTCCGCCAGCTCGGCGACCGCTGCGCCGACGGTGGCGTGGGGATGCGTGGCCAGCTCGAGCGCGGAGCCGTGCGTCTCGGCACGCGCGCAGGCCGCGACCGGGTCCGGCAGCGCGGCGAGCACGTCCTCGCAGCGCGAGACGGGCAGCCAGGCGTCCGGCGCGACGAGCATGACCTCCTCTTCCACGCCCACCGTCCACGGCGCTGCCGCGACCTCGCGGTTCCAGTGCGCCCAGCCGGGCAGACCAAAGTCCGTCATCCGTTCACAGCCTCCCCGCGGTGAGTCCTACCCGCCTTGGACAAACGGCCAAGGCGCGGCGGTCCGGAATCGCCCACCGGTCGAGTGAGCTGCTGGAGCCAGAGCTCGAGGAGCGCGAGCTGCCACAACGTGCTGCCATCGAGGTTCGTCCTATGAACATTCGGCTCGGCCAGCATCTCATGAACGACTTCATCGCGGATAAGACTTCGTGAAAGCGCTGCATCCGACGTCAATGCATCACGCACGAGATCGAGCACCGGCCCCTCAAGATGCGAGAGCGCAGGGACCGGGAAGTAGCCCTTGGGGCGGTCGATGACCGCGTCGGGCACCACGCCGCGGGCCGCCTGCTTGAGCACGCCCTTGCCGCCGCCGGCGAGCTTGAGCTCGGGCGGGCAGGCGGCGGCGAGCTCGACGAGTTCGTGATCCAGGAACGGCGTGCGCGCCTCCAGGCCGTGGGCCATCGTCATGTTGTCGACGCGCTTGACGGGGTCGTCGACGAGCATCACCTCGGCGTCGATCCGCAGGCCGCGATCGACCGGGGTGGCCGCGCCCGGGCGCGCGAACCACTCCGCCGCGAACGTGCGCGACACGTCCTCGTCGAGCGTCCACTCCGGGTTGAGCAGCGCCGCGATGCCCGCGTGGTCGCGATCGAAGAACGCGCGCGCGTAGGTGTCGAGGCCGGCGTCCGGCGCGTCGAGCAGCGGCGGGTACCAGTAGTAGCCGCCGAAGACCTCGTCGGCGCCCTGGCCGGACTGCACGACTTTGCGCTCGCGCGCCACGGCCTCCGACAGCAGCCAGAACGCGACCGCGTCGTGCGACACCATCGGTTCGCTCATCGCCGCGATCGCCTGTGGCAGCGCCTCCACGATCCGCTCCGGCGCCACCCGGATCTGCCGGTGCTCGGTGCCGAACTCGCGGGCCACGAGGTCCGAGAACTCGAACTCGTCGCCTGCGCGGCCACCAGCGTCCGGGAAGCCGATCGAGAACGTGGCGAGCCCGCGCTGGCCCTGCTCGGCGAGCAGCGCGACGATCAGCGAGGAGTCGAGGCCTCCCGAGAGCAGGATCCCCACCGGGACGTCGGCCACCATGCGCCGTCGCACCGCGACGCGCAGCGCGTCGCGCACGGCCTCCCCCCAGTCGGTCGCGGACCAATCGGCGCGGGCCGCATCGCGCGCGAAGGGTGGATCCCACCAGCGCCGCTCGCGGCGCGTGCCGTCGGGCTCGACGACCAGCACAGTGGCGGGCGGGAGCTTGCGCACGCCGCGCAGGATCGTGCGTGGCGCGGGCACGATCGAGTGCCAGCTCAGGTAGTGGTGCAGGGCCACCGGATCGACGGTCGTGTCGACGCCGCCGGCGCGCACCAGCGCGGGCAGCGTCGAGGCCGCACGCAGCCCGCCGCCCGGTAGGTCCGCGAGGTACAGCGGCTTGACGCCGAGCCGGTCGCGGGCCAGGACGACGCGGCCGGTGTCCTCGCGCAGGCAGAACGCGAACATCCCGGCGAGCCGATCGAGCATGCCCCCGCCCCACTGCGCCCAGCCCTTGAGCAGGACCTCGGTGTCGCTGGTCGACGCGAACCGGTGGCCGTGGCCCTCGAGCTCGCGGCGCAGCTCGACGTGGTTGTAGATGCAGCCGTTGAACACGACCGAGAGGCCGAGCGCCTCGTCGCGCATCGGCTGCGCGCCGCGCTCGGACAGGTCGATGATGGCCAGCCGGCGGTGGACGAGGCCGGCGTCGCCGTCGAGCCACAGGCCGTGGCCGTCCGGCCCGCGCGCGCCCAGCGCCGCGCCGATACGCTCGAGCGCGGTGCGGTCAGGCCGCCCGCCGGGGCGGACCTCGACGCCGAAGCCGCACACGAGCTACGCGGCTCGCTGCCCGGTCGCGGCCGCCGCCGCCTCGACGAGGGCGTCGAACAGCGCCGCGTGGCGGTCGAGGTGCACCAGCGTCTCCACGTGCCACTGCACGCCGAGATACAGCGACTCCCCGTCGCTCTCGATCGCTTCGATGATGCCGTCGGGCGCCCAGGCGACCGCCCGCAGGCCGCGCCCGAGCCGGTCCACCGCCTGGTGGTGGAAGGAGTTCACGGGCAGCTCCTCGGCGCCGACGATGCGGGCCAGCTGCGATCCGCGCTCGATCCGCACGGTGTGCGTCGGCTCGCGGCCCGACGCGGTCTGGCGGTGCGTGACCGACCCGTCCGTGACGTCCGGCAGATGCTGGTGGAGCGTGCCGCCGCGTGCCACGTTGAGCGCCTGGCAGCCGCGGCAGATGCCGAGGACGGGGATGGCAAGCTGGTCGGCGCGGCGCGCGACCGCGAGCTCGAATGCGTCGAGGTCGGGTTCGACGGGGCCGAGGTGCGGGTCGGGATCGGCGTCGTAGCCGGCCGGGTCGAGATCCGGGCCCCCCGACAGGCAGATGCCCGACAGCTGGTCAACGAGCGGTGGGATCGCGCCCGACTCGAGCGGCGGCAGCACCACCGGCAGGCCGCCTGCGGCCTCCACCGCCCGCGCGTAGACGATCCCGAGCGCCATCTCGGCCTGCGGCGGGTCGCCCTCGGGCAGCGGTTGCGTGCGCCGCGGCATCCGCATCTCGGACGTCGTGACGCCGATCAGCGGTCGAGCACCCATGTGTCCTTGAACCCGCCGTTCTGCGTGGTGTTGACGACTACGGCGCCCTCGTCGATGGCGAAGCGCGTGAGTCCGCCGGTCAGCACGCGCGCACGGTCCGCTCCCTGCATGAACACGAACGGTCGCAGGTCGACATGACGGCGGCCGACCGCGCCGTCGACGAGCGTGGGATGCCACGACAGCTCCACAAAGGGCTGAGCTACCCACTCCTCGGGAGAATCCCGCACCCGATCTCGCAGCTCCTCGACCTCGCCGGCGTCGGCATGCGGGCAGATCACCACGCCTTTGCCGCCCTGCCCGGCGCGCGGCTTGACGACGAGGTCCGCGAACGTGTCGAGCGCGCGTTCGAGATGCTCGCGTCGGCCGAGGTCGAGCGTCGGGACCGAGCGCAGCGCCGGTTCCTCGCCGAGGTAGAACCGGATCATGTCCTCGACGTAGGCGTGCGCCAGCTTGTCGTCGCCCACGCCGCAGCCGAACGCGTTGACGACCCCGAGCGTCCCCGCGCGCACGGCCGGCTCGAGCAGGCGGCCCACGTCGGTGTCGAGCGTGTCGGCGTTGGCGCGCCGGTAGACCGCGTCGACCGCGTGCTCGCCGTGCATGAGCCGGTCGCCGTCAAGGCGAACGTCGCCGGGCAGCACGAGCGGCACGCCGATGGCCCGGGCCGCCCATTCGTGCTCCCAGAAGGCCGGGTTGTCGGGGCTGTCGGTGAGGACGACCAGATACGGCTCGCGCTCCCGCGGTGCGGCGGCGCGCAGCGTGTCGGCGAGCAGCAGCGGGAGCTCGTCGTAGTCGTGCGGAGCGGCCTCGGGCGGCGGGTCGAGTGCGGACAGGACCGCGTCGCGTGCCCCCGCTGCGTAGCCGAAGCCGCTCGGTGTCATCAGGTTGTCCTCCAGCACGCAGAACTCGCCGTCGGCCGTGCGCACGAGGTCCAGTCCGGCGATGCCGACCCACTGGCTCGCCGGCGGCGTGACGCCGCGCATCCGCGGCTCGTAGTGCTCGGCGGTGTCGATCACCCGCGCCGGCACGACGTCCGCGGCGACGATCCGCCGGTCGCCGTAGGCGTCGGCGACGAAGGCGTTGAGCGCCCGGGCGCGCTGGGCCGCGCCGGTCTCCACGCCCCGCCACTCGTCCGCGCCGAGCACCCGCGGGATCGGGTCGAGCGGGAAGGAAGTGCGTCCGCTCGCGGTCCGGTACAGCAGGCCGAGCTGCACCAGGCGGCTACGGACAAGGGCCTCGAACCGGTCGAAGTCCCCGTCGAGCCGCGGTGCGCGCTCCTCGAACGGCGTCACAGGACGTCGTTGTACCGAGACCGCAGCCGGTCTATCCACGCCGCCAGTCGTTCGGCGAGCGCCGGGTCGGCGATCTCCAGCACGTTCTCGGCGTTCATCTCGCCCGAGCGGGAGAGGTTGAAGGAGCCGAGGAAGACCACGTCGTCGGCCACCGTGACCTTCGCGTGCATGAAGTCGTGGAGCGAGCCCGGCGCGTAGGGAGTGGTGCGCTTGCCCGTGAAGCGCAGCAGCGCCTGGCGCAGGAGCGGGATCTTCCACTGCGAGGGCCCCTTGGCCTCCCACTGGCGGAACACCTGTTGCACCTGCGTCAGGTCGCAGACACCGGCGAGGTCCACCTCGGCCTCGTTGACGGCGGCGAGGATCGGGCCGGACGTGAGCAGCGGCGAGGCGATGCGCACGCGCCGGCGCGCCGAGCCGATCCGCTTGGCGATCCGGTGCGAGAGCTCAGGGCCGCGGCCGGGGCAGAACCAGGGCCGGATCGCCCCGGGTGTGTCGAAGCTGCCGCTCCCCCCGATGGCGCCGTTGCGCCACAGCTCGTCGAATACCCGCGCGTACGCGTGCGCGACGACGACGTCGTCGAGCGTGGCCAGGACGTTCTCCTGGCGCGTCCACGAGTCCAGCGTCCAGTTTGCCGAGCCGGTCCACACCGCGGCGCCGTCGCGCACCGCGAACTTGTGGTGCATGAGGTCGCGCCAGCCCGGGATGGCCTTGAGCTCGGGGCCGAGCCGCTCGAGCAGCTGCGGCTGCGTGCTCGGCGGCGGCGGCAGGAACGGCCGCTCGTCCGGCCCGGGGTGCTCGTCGTTGTAGGCGATCCGGACGCGCACCCCGCGGTGGAGGGCTTCCCGCAGCGCGCCCGCCACGGCGTCGCCGACCGGGCCTGGGAGCCGCACGTCGTACAGCGCGAGGTCTACGCTCGTCTGCGTTTCCCCGAGCCAGTGCACGAGCCGCTCCGCAACGGCCTCCGGCGGCTGCGCTCCGTCCTCCAGCGTCCAGGCCTCCAGCATCCGCCGGACCCTACCCGGCCGCTAGTACGCGCGGCCGGGGGTACGACGCATTCCGGCGGGCCCGGGCCGCCGCTGCCGGCACCCGGCATCCGGTCACGTGCAACCAGCATGCTCGCGGATGCCGTGCACCGGCAGCGACGACCCGGACTACGCCGGCGATGCGCCGTCCCCCCGGCCGCGCGTACTAGACTGAAACCCGACCCCGTGAGTCGGACTTTTGTGGACATCTGCCCGATCGACGACCTCCCGCCCGGCGCCAAGCGCGTCGTTACGTGGGAGGACCTGGAGATCGGCATCGTGAACTGCGGCGGCGACATCCTCGCCATCGAGGACCGCTGCTCGCACGACAACGGGGATCTGATGGAGGGCGACGTCGACGAGGACAACTGCACCGTCGAGTGCCCTCGCCATGGTTCGCTGTTCGATCTGCGGACCGGAAAGCCCCTAACACTGCCTGCGTATGTCCCGATCGACACCTTTCCGGTGGTCGTGGAGGACGGCGTGATTCGAGTGGAGGTCGATTGACGTATGGCCACCCCTGAGGTGATCGCCGAGCAGCGGGCGCTGGTCGGCATAAACGCTGATTACAAGGAGAAGTTCGGGTTCCACGACCCCGAGGGCGGCTACGCCTTCAAGTCGCCGAAGGGCCTTTCGGCCGAGCTCGTGGCCCAGATCTCCGAGTTCAAGAACGAGCCGCAGTGGATGCGCGACTTCCGCCTGAAGGCGCTCGAGCACTTCCTCAGCCGGCCGCAGCCCACGTGGGGCTCGCCGATGCTGGCCGAGGTCGACTACGACAACATCCACTACTTCGTGCGCGCGTCGGAGAAGTCCTCGAAGACGTGGGACGACGTGCCGGACGACATCAAGAAGACGTTCGACCGCCTCGGCATCCCTGAGGCCGAGCGCAAGTTCCTCTCCGGCGTCGGCGCGCAGTACGAGTCCGAGGTCGTCTACCACCAGGTCCGCGAGGACCTCGAGAAGCAGGGCATCGTGTTCATGGACATGGACTCGGGCCTGCGCGAGCACGAGGACCTCGTGCGCGAGCACTTCGCGAAGATCATCCCGCCGAACGACAACAAGCTGGCGGCTTTGAACAGCGCCGTGTGGTCGGGCGGCTCGTTCGTCTACGTGCCGCCGGGCGTGCACGTGGAGATGCCGCTGCAGGCCTACTTCCGGATCAACACCGAGAACATGGGCCAGTTCGAGCGAACGCTGATCATCGCCGACGAGGGCTCCTACGTGCACTACGTCGAGGGCTGCACCGCGCCGGTGTGGACCACCGACTCGCTGCACTCCGCCGTCGTCGAGCTGATCGCCAAGCCGGGCGCGCGGATCCGCTACACGACCGTCCAGAACTGGTCGCAGAACGTCTACAACCTCGTGACCAAGCGCGCGCAGGCGTGGGAGGACGCGACCGTCGAGTGGGTCGACTGCAACCTCGGCTCCAAGCTCACGATGAAGTACCCGAGCGTCTACCTGATGGGCGAGCGCGCCCACGGCGAGGTGCTCTCGATCGCGTTCGCCGGCAACGGCCAGCACCAGGACGCCGGCGCCAAGATCTTCCACGTCGCGCCGAACACGACGTCGAACATCTTCGCCAAGTCGATCTCCAAGGACGGCGGGCGCTCGTCGTACCGCGGCATGCTCGAGGTCGCCAAGGGCGCGCACGGCTCGCGCTCGAAGGTCGTCTGCGACGCCCTGCTGCTCGACGAGAACTCGCGCTCTGACACCTACCCGACGATCCGCATCGGCGAGGACGACGTGGACGTCGGCCACGAGGCGTCGGTCTCCAAGATCGGCGAGGAGCAGCTCTTCTACCTGATGGCGCGCGGCATCTCCGAGGAGGAGGCCGGCAAGCTGATCGTCAACGGCTTCATCGAGCCGATCGTCAAGGAGCTCCCGATGGAGTACGCGGTCGAGATGAACCGCCTCATCGAGCTCCAGATGGAGGGCTCCATTGGCTGAAGTAACAGCGCTGGAGCTCCCGACCTTCAAGGGCCGGCCCGGCTGGGAGTTCACCGATCTGAGCCGGCTCTCGCTCGACGCGTTCACCGCGCCTGATGCCGGCGACCTCACGACGTCGCGAGCCGACATGTTCGAGCTCGACGGCGCGACGCGGCTCGACCAGGTCGATGCCGCGGTGTCCGAGGGCGCCGCGGTGGAAGACGGCCCCGTTGTGCTCCCGCTGTCAGTCGCCCGTGAGAAGCATCCCGAGCTGGTGGAGCCGCACATCGGCCGCGTGGTTGCGGCCGACGACGTGTTCACGCGCTGGAACGAGGACACCTGGGACGGCGGCGCGTTCGTGTGGATCCCGCGCGGCGTGCGCGTCGAGGCCCCGATCCTGCTCACCGCGGTCACCGCGGCGGCCGGCACGGCGCTGCAGCGGCGCGTGCTGATCGTGCTCGAAGAGGGCGCCGAGGCCGAGGTGTGGGAGCAGTACCTGTCCGGCGACGATGAGTCGGAAACGCTGCTGAACACCGTCGTCGAGCTCGTGGTCGGCCAGAACGCCCGCCTGCGCTACGTCTGCGGCCAGGAGCTCAACGAGAAGTCGTGGATCTTCGGCGCCCAGCGCGCCGAGGTGGCCCGCGACGGCTCGCTGGACTGGGTCGTCGTCGGCTTTGGCGGCGCCAACGGGCGCGTGCGCACGGAGACGCTGCTGGCCGGCGAGGGCGCCCAGGGCAAGGTCACCGGCGCCTACGCGCCGCACGGCCGCCAGCACGTCGACTTCGACACCACGCAGGAGCACGGCGCGCCGAACACGACGTCCGACCTCGCGTTCCGCGGCATCCTTGCCGACCGCTCGCAGGCGGTCTGGCGCGGGATGATCAAGGTCGATCCGGGCGCCCAGCAGACCGACGCGTTCCAGGAGTGCCGCAACCTGCTGCTGTCAAAACGCGCGCACGCGGATGCAATTCCAGGGTTGGAGATTCTCGCCAACGACGTCCGCTGCACGCACGCGGCGGCGATCGCGCAGATCGACAAGGAGCAGCTCTTCTACCTGCGCTCGCGCGGGCTCGGCGAGCCGGTCGCCCAGCGGATGGTGATCGAGGGCTTCATGCAGGAACTGGTCGAGCGCTTCGAGGAGGGCCCGATCCGCGAGACGATGTCGGGCACGCTCGAGCGCCGGCTCAACCGGATCCTCGGCTAGCGGCCTTCCGGCGGCCGTAGGCGCGGCGGTTCTTCTCGCGCGCGCCGCACACCGCGGTCGCGCACCAGTGGCTCGACTGGTTCTTCGAGTGGTCGTAGAACGCCCAGCGGCAGCTGTCGCGGTCGCACGCCTTCAGGCGCTCCCACGTGCCCTCGGCGACCGCGGCGTGGATGGCGGCGACGACGCGGCCGAGCGTAGCGTCGACGCCGTCCGCCGCCGGCTCGAGCCGGGACTCGCCGCCCTCGAACACGGGCCGCAGGCCGGCGCGGCGCGCCGCTTCGTTGACGATCGTGGTGGCGCCGGCATCGCCCGGCGTGGTGGCGAGGTCGCGGATCGCCTCGCGCAGCGCGATCGCGCGCGCGTGGTCGTCGCCAGAGACCTCGGTCACGGATAGCCCAACGTCGGCGAACCACTCGCGCAGCCCGTCCGGCGTCTCCAGATCGTCGGGGCCGCCTTCGAGATCGACGCTGTTGACGAAGCGCTGCACGAGCCGCAGGGCGCCCGGCGCCGGGGCTCGGCCCCCGGGCTCCGGTCTCACACCATCAAAATGCATTTGCCAGTATGATGCCGCGAATGAAGCAAGGCTTCAAGGCCGGCCTGGCGTTTACGATCCCGACGTTCGCGCTCGGCGCGTCGTTCGGCGTGCTCGCCGAGCCGGTGATGGGCCCGACGGCGGCGATCCTGATGTCGATCCTCGTGTTCGCGGGCGCGGCCCAGTTCGGGTCGGTGACCGTGCTGGCGGCGGGCGGGGGCGTCGCCTCGGCCGTGTCCGCGGGCCTGCTGATCAACGCGCGCTTTCTCCCGATGGGGCTGGCGCTGGCGCCCGCGCTGCGCGGCGGGCCGGTGCGGCGCGCCGCCGAGGCGCAGGCGATGGTCGACGCCTCGTGGGCGCTCGCCCAGCGCGGCGACGGCCGCTTCGACCGCGAGGTCATGCTCGGGGCCACGATCCCGCAGGCCGCCTGCTGGTGGGCGGGCACCGCGGTCGGCGCGCTCGGCGGATCGCTGATCGGCGACCCCGCGGCGTTCGGGCTCGACGCCATGTTCCCCGCGTTCTACCTCGCCCTGCTCGTGCAGGAGATGGACCTGCGCACCACGAGCGCGAGCGCGCTGCTGGGCGCGGTGATCGCGCTGTGCCTGGTGCCGTTCGCGCCGCCGGGCATCCCGGTCGTCGCCGCCTCCGCGGCCGCCCTGCTGGGGCTGCGGCAGCGATGACCGCGACGTGGGTCACGATCGCGCTGCTGACCGTCGGGACGGTGGCGATCAAGGCGACCGGGCCGGTCGCGCTCGGCGGCCGCGACCTGCCGCCACGGCTGTCCGGCGTCGTCGCCCGGCTCGCGCCCGCACTGCTGTCGGCCCTCGTCGTCGTCGAGACGTTCGGCCGCGATCACAGCCTCGGCGTGAACGAGAGCGCCGTCGGCCTGCTCGCCGCCGTCGCCGCGCTCGCCGCTCGGCTGCCAATGGTGGTCGTCGTCCTGATCGCGGCGGCCGTAACCGCCGGCCTGCGCGCCGTCTAGACCCGTGGCAGGTCGCGGAAGCGGCTGCGGCCCTCCGACGGCTCGCACAGGCTCGCCACGCGCGGCTCGCACACCCGCACCAGGTCGCGCGGGTCCACGCGCAGCGAGTGCTTGTGATCGCCGCCCGCGCACAGGATCCGGTCGTGGTAGAGCAGGTGGACGTCGATGATCTCCGGCATCGGCATCATCGGGCCGATCGGCGGCATCGCCCCGACGTCGAACATCGGGAAGTCGCGCTCGAGCTCCTCCTCAGTGGCCAAGCGCAGGTGGCTGGTGGCACCGAGCAGCTCGCGGGTGCGGTGTATGTCGAGCCGGTGGCTGGCCGGGAGCACGGCCATCCGGTAGCCGGCGCGGTCGTGCAGCGCCAGCGTCTTGGCCGCCTCGCGCGGCTCGGCGCCCGACGCCCGCGCCTCGGCGGCGGCGCTGAACGTGGGGCGATGCTCGACGACTTCGTAGCCGATCCCCTGGCTCTCCAGGAACGCCGTCACAGCGGCGATGCCGTGGGCCTCTGCAGTGCTGGTCATGGCTCCCTCCGCGTCCGCGAGATGGACCCCCGACCGTACGCCTGCGGAGCGTTCGCGGCAACTGTGGACGTATGTCCGGCTGTGCCGGGTTCGGGGGGTGCCGATACCCATTCCATCTCGATGAAGGGAATGGCTTGACGATTCGCTACGGGATTCGCTGGGACGGACGAGGCAGGCCGCGGCCTGTGCGCCTGGCGCTCACCCTCTGTATTGCCCTCGTTGCTCTGGTTCTCCCGTCCGCCGCTCGCGCGGACGACAAGGTCGCCCGCTCGATGCAGCTCGTTGCCGGCGGCAGCGGCATCGCCGGGCTCAGCTCACCCGATGGCCGCGGCGTCGACGTCGCGCTTGTCGACTCCGGCGTGGTCCCGGTCGGCGGCCTGGCCCAGCAGGGCCGCGTCGTCTACGGCCCGGACTTCTCGGCCGAGCGCAACGACCCCGACCTGCGCAACCTCGACACCTTCGGCCACGGCACGCACCTCGGCGGCCTGATCGCCGGCCGCGATCCGAGCACCGGCTACGCCGGCGTCGCTCCGGGCGCGCGGCTGGTGAGCCTCAAGATCTCCGGCGCCGACGGCGAGACCAACCTGGCGCGCGTGCTCGCGGCCCTGGACTGGGTCCACCGCAACCACAACGCGCCCGGCTACAACATCCGCGTCGTCAACCTCTCGCTCGGCGTGGCGGCGTACGACTATCGCTCCGATGTGCTGGCGTGGGCGGTCGAGCAGCTGTGGAAGGACGGCATCGTCGTCGTCGCGGCCGCCGGCAACAACGGCGTCTTCGCCCGCACGCTCGACATGCCGGCAGACGACCCGTTCATCATCGCCGCGGGTGCGAGCGACATGCTCAAGACGATCGATCCGGCGGACGACCGGGTCGCCGACTTCTCGAGCCGCGGCCGCTTCCGCGCGCCCGACTTCGTGGCGCCCGGCACGTCGGTGATCTCCCTGCGCGTCCCGGGCTCGACGCTCGACACCGAGTTCCCGACCGGGCGCGTCGGCAGCAAGTTCTTCACGGGCAGCGGCACGTCGCAGGCCGCGGCCGTGACGTCCGGGCTTGTGGCGCGGCTGCTGAGCGCCGAGCCGTGGCTCAACCCCGACCAGGTCAAGGCCGTGCTCACCCAGAGCGCGGTGGACCTGCCGGACCCGGCCTCGGCCGACGGCGCCGGCCGCGTTGACCTGCGCCGCGCGCTCGCGGTCCCGACGCCGAACGCCGACGCCGTCAAGCAGCGGTTCGAGCCCGCGGTGCTCGACCTCGACAAGCTCCGCCGCGAGCTCGCCCAGGACAATGCCGACCTTGGCCCCGGGGCGCAGTGGAGCGGCCGCCGCTGGTCGGGTCGCCGCTGGTCGGGCCGTCGCTGGTCGGGCCGTCGCTGGTCTGGAGCGAAGTGGATCGACGACTGACGCGCGCCTCGCTCGGAGTACTGATCGCCGCGACTGCGCTCGCGGCGATCGTGCTGTGGGTCGAGCGGGTCTGCAACCTGCAGCCGTACGAGGCGGCCGTCCAGATCCCGTGGTGGGCGCTGGCCGCCGGCTTCGCGGTCGGCGAGGCGTTCGTCATCCACGCGCACGTGCGCGGGAGCGCGCACTCGCTGTCGCTTTCGGAGATCCCGCTCGTGCTCGGCCTGCTGCTGGCCGAGCCGCGCGATCTCGGGATCGCCGCGGTCGTCGGCCCGGCCGTGGTGCTGCTCTTCACGCGCGGGCACGGGTTCACGCGGCTGTCGTTCAACCTGGCGCAATTCGCGCTGACGGCGGCGCTGGCGACGATCGTGCTGCACACGCTCGCGCCCACACCGGCGCCGATCGGCCCCGAGGTGTGGGGCGCGACGTTCGCGGCCGTGTTCGTGAGCTCGCTGACCGCCTCCGTGCTCGTGTTCTGCGCGATCGGCCTGTCCGAGGGCGGTATCCCGTCGCGCCGGCTGGCGGGGATGATGGGCGCCGACATGATCGTGGCGCTCACCAACACGAGCGTCGCGCTGTCGGGCGCCACGGTCGTCGCCCATGACCTGCGGGCCGGCTGGCTGCTGATCCCGCCGGCCGTCATCCTGCTCGTCGCCTACCGGGCCTACGTGAGCGAGCGCGCCAAGCACCGCTCGCTCGAGTTCCTCTACGGCGTGACCCGCTCGCTGACGCGCGGGTCGGATCTGGAGGGCGAGCTGCTCGACCTGCTGCGCAAGACGCGCGCGAGCTTCCGCGTCCGCACCGCCGAGATCGTGCTGCTGTCCGGCGAGGGCGCGCTGCGCACGTCGCTGGTGCTCGACGGGCCGGAGGAGGCGATGGTCCCGGTCGGCCCGGTGCCGGCCGCTCTGCGCAGCGCCGAGCACGCGACGATCGTCGATACCGACGACACCGACGCCGAGGTCGCGCGCTACCTGTTCGAGCGCGGGATCGCGCAGGCGCTGGTCGCCCCCGTGCGCGGTGAGACGCGGCTGGCCGGCGTGATGATCCTCGGCGACCGCGTCGGCGCCACCACGGCGTTCACCGACGAGGACGTGCGGCTGTTCGAGGCGCTGGCCACGCATGCGGGCCTGTCCTTGGAGCTCGACCGGCTCGAGCGCGAGGCGCAGAGCGACCCGCTGACCGGCCTGGCGAACCGCACGCTGTTCCTGCGCCGGGTCGAGGAGTCGCTGGCGCGCGGGGTGGGCATGGCCACCGTGCTCTTCCTCGACCTCGACGACTTCAAGGCGATCAACGACCGCGCCGGCCACGCGGCGGGCGACGCCGTGCTGGTGGCGGCGGCGGGGCGGATCGAGGCGTCGGTGCGCCCGGGGGACGTCGCAGCCCGGATGGGCGGTGACGAGTTCGCCGTGCTGCTCGAGGACGTCGACGACCACCATGGCGAGCAGGTCGCCGGCCGCATCTTGGATCTGCTCGCGGAGCCGGTGATCGTGGACGGCGAGTCGCTGTGGGTGCGCTCGAGCGTCGGCATCGCGACGGCGGCGGCCGGCTCGCTCGACGCGGGCGAGCTGATGCGCCAGGCCGACGTGGCGATGTACCGCGCCAAGGACGCCGGCAAGAGCCAGGTGCGCGTGTGGTTCCCGGAGATGTCGCCGGCGAGCGACGGGGCCGAGAGCGGCCGCGAGGAGCTGGCGGCGGCGCTCGAGCACGGCGAGGTGATCGCGCACTTCCAGCCGATCGTGTCGCTCGACAGCGGCGACGTCGTCGCCGTCGAGGCGCTGGCGCGCTGGCGCCACCCGCGCCGCGGCCTGGTCGGCGCCGCCTCGTTCATGCGCGACGCCGATCCCGATCTGCTCGCAGCGGTCGACCGCGAAGTGCTCGCACAGGCGTGCGCGACGGCGGCCGGCGGTGCTGCGCCCGCCGTGCACGTCAACGTCGCGGCTCTGGATGCGGCGACGGTGCGTGACGTGCTGGCCTCGACCGGCCTGGAGCCGGAGCGGCTGGTGCTGGAGCTGTCCGAGCGCGCCTTGTCTGACGCGCCGGCCGCGGGCTTGGAGGCGCTGCGCGCGATGGGCGTGCGGATCGCGTTCGACGACTTCGGCGCGGGCGTGGGCGCGCTGCACGTGCTGCGCACGCGCGGCGTGGACATCGTCAAGATCGCGCGCCCGTTCGTAGACGGCGCGGGCCGCGTGGGCCATGACCGCGCGGTGCTCTCGATGGTCGTGCAGGTGGCGGCGATGTTCGGGCTGCAGGTCGTGGCCCAGGCCATCGAGCGGGAGGACCAGCGCGCCGCGCTTGGCGCTCTTGGGTGCGAGTTGGGGCAGGGGTACCTGCTCGGACGGCCGCTGCCGCTGGCAATCGGCACCACTGAATCTGCCTGTCCTTAGCCGCAATCGCTACCGTTTTTGCGGTGAATCGCTCGGCGCAAGCGGCAATCGATTGCCTCGGAGTAGGTCCGGACGACAACGTCCTGATCCTCTGCAACGACCCGCAGCTCGCAATCGCCGAGGCGCTGTCCGACGCGGCCCGGCCGCGGGCGAGGGCCGTGCGGGTGCTGGCATTCGAGGCCGGCGCGATGCACGGCCAGGAGCCGCCGTTCGAGGTCTGCTCGACGATGGCCGAGGCAACGGTGATCTTCGCGCCGACGACGTTCTCGTTGAGTCACACCGAGGCGCGCCAGGAGGCGACGCGGCGCGGCATCCGCGTGGCGACGATGCCCGGCATCACCGAGGAGGTGTTCCGGCGTGCGCTGGACGTCGACTACGGCGAGCTCAAGCGCGCGGGGGAGTGGCTGGCCGCGCAGCTCTCAGCCGCCTCGTCGTGCCGCGTGACGGCGCCGGGCGGCACCGACCTGCGCGTGGAGCTGTCCGGCCGGTCGGGGATCTCCGATGACGGCGACCTGTCGGCGGTCGGCGCGTTCGGCAACCTGCCGGCGGGCGAGGCGTTCATCGCGCCTTTGGAGACCTCGGGCGAGGGCACGATCGTCTTCGACGGTGCTTTGGGCGGCCACGGGCTGCTGGAGCATCCGGTACCGGTCGTGCTATCGGGCGGGCGGATCGTCGACTTCGAAGGCGCGGTCGGAGAATGGCTGGCGGCAACGCTGGACGCCGGCGGCGAGCATGGCCGGTCGATCGCCGAGCTCGGCATCGGCACGAACCCCGCGGCGCGATTGACGGGGAACATCCTCGAGGACGAGAAGGCGCTGGGCACGATCCACCTGGCGTTCGGCACGAGCGCCGGGATCGGCGGCGTCAACCGCTCGTCGGTGCACATCGACGGGCTCGTGCTGCGCCCGACCGTTGAGCTCGACGGCCGCGCGCTGCTCGAAGACGGCAACGTCGTCGCTTAGTTCGCGGGTTTTCTCGTCGCGATCCGGTACGTGACGCCGTCGCTGCCGTGCGTGAGCGTGATCACGTACGGCCGGTCGTAATCCCAGCCGCCGTCGAAGCCGCCGAACGCGTCATTGGCGCCGGCTTGGTAGCCGGCTTTGAACGCATCTCTTGCTTGCGCGGGCTGCTGCAGCGCGCGCCCTTCCTCAACGCCCGCGGCCCGGTCGTTGTCCGGCGCCGTCACGCGCCCGAGCACGGCGGCGGCAACCACGAGGAGGGCGACCAACACGACTCTCCACATGACCGTATCCTGGCCGGTCCGCCATGCCGCCGATCAAGCAGGAGCTCAACGAGGCGATCGCGGAGTACCTGATCCGCCACTCGCGCCAGGACGAGGTGCTCGCGCGCGTCGCTCGCGAGACCGCTGCGATGCCGGACTCGGAGATGATGAGCCCGCCCGACGAGGCCGCGCTCTTGACGATGCTGGCGCGCCTGGTCGGCGCCCGCCGAGCCGTCGAGGTCGGCACGTTCACGGGCTACGGAGCGATCTCGATCGCCCGCGGTCTCGCCGACGGCGGCCGGCTGACCTGCCTCGAACTGTCCGAGGAGTTCGCAGCGATCGCCCGCCGCAACGTTTCGGCGGCGGGTCTGTCCGACCGCGTCGAGTTCGTCATGGGTCCGGCCGACGAGTCCCTGCGCGCGATGCCCGAGGAGCCGACCTTCGACTACGCCTACCTCGACGCCGACAAGCGCGCCTACCCGACCTACTACGACCTCCTCGTCCCGCGCCTGGTGCCGGGCGGCTTGCTCCTCATCGACAACGTCCTATCGCGCGGCCGCGTCGTTGACCCACAGGACGACCGGTCCCGGATCCTCGATGACCTGAACAACCGCATCACCGCCGACGAGCGCGTCGACTCCGTCATGGTCCTGGTCGCCGACGGGCTCACGCTCGTCCGCCGCCGCTGATTAGCACGCCACGATCAGGTTGAACCCATAAAACGTCGGCTGTCCGGTCGCGTCGAACGTCTTCACAACGGCTCGGCCGTCTGGACTCGTCTCAGTCTGAATATGAGCACCGCCGGGCGGCGTCGGATTCGGACCACCCGGTGCCGAAGTGAGTGTCGCCGACGGCACACAGGACGCGATCGATCGCGAAAACGCGATGAGCCGCACTCCCGCTCCGTTGCTCTCGGATCCGGTCGCATTGCCCTTCACGAAGCCGCCGGCAGATTCGATGGTCTCGAAGAACGCTGGGTTTGGCGGCCCGATCGGTCCGGTCTGACCGTGCAGCACGTTCCGCGTGCTCTTGGAGATATCGCGCAGGCGGATCGAACGGTCCCTGATTTCTGACGATCGCACGGCTTTGCGCTTGATCTCCGCCGCGCCGACCGAGTTCGCCTTCAGCTCCGACGAACCGACGCTGTTCCGCGGCAGATTCACCGCCGCGTACGAGCTTCCGCCGAGCGCCACGAACAGTGCAAGCGTGGCGGTGACGTTCGCGTACGTCAGCCGGTCCTTGATTCCTCTCATCGCATCACCATAAGCCGATGGGCAGCAAACTTGCGCATTGTTGTCAGAGGCCGCGCACTGTCACGTAGACGTACCGCGACGTGCCTGAGGTGTAGGGGAAGCCGCTTTCGCGCGGAACTCGCGCACGGAAGCGGTACCGGACCGTGCCGCGCGTGGCGGTGAATCGGTAGCCATAACTCCAGCGCCCGGAGGACGGATTCGCACGCGGTGTCGCGAAGGTAAGCCACTTCCCACGCGAGAACGCCTGAAGCTGCACGAGCTTGCCGACCTTCGGCAGCGGGCCGCCGAGCACTCGTCCGCGGAGCGTGATGTCCTCGCCGTTGACGACTTGCCGGCGGTTGCTCCCCAGCGTGGTCTTCGCTCGTACGGCGAGCTCGATCTGGGCGGTTCGCGCGCGGACAATCGCCGTGCCGGGGTATCGGAACCGTAGGACCCGACTGGGACCTCGAGACGCCCGGAACGTGAACCGTCCGCCTCGATCGGTCTTGACCAGGGCCACGCGCCGCGATGCGGCGCCAGGAAGTAGCGCTTGCGCCCACACCTCGATGTTGGCGTCGGCGACCGGATTCGCGCCTGACGTCGTAAGCCGCCCATTCAGCGCGGTCGTTCGCCCGTACCCAACGGTGGCGCGGGCGACGATCCTGCGCGACCCCCGCCTTCCCCTGCGCTGCACCGTGAGCTTCGTGTTCACCCGCGCTGGTACCTGCCGGACGACGGCGTGACCGGACGCGTCAATCGTCGTCGACCGCTCGTTGCCAGCGCTGTCGGCCACGAGGGCACGGAACTCGTAAGCCCCGTCTGCGAGGTGCTCATCGTCCAGCCGGGCAGCAAAGCCGCCGTACGACGGCGAGGTTGTGACAGGCAGCCACCGCGCATGGCCACGCCGCCGGATTTCGGCCTCGCCTCGTACTACCGGCGACGTTGGGTCGGACGCCTCGATGTCGATCCGCGTCGGGTCGTTGGCGTCGATCGGACCGAACGCGACGCTTGGCGGCGTGTCGTCGACGCGGACAGTGACGGCCTGCGCCGAATCCCTGCTCTCATTGCCCGCTGCGTCGCGCAGCCACACTCGGACGGACCATTCCCCGGCGCGAGGTACGGATAGCCCGTCGAGTGTCTCGATGTTGGTCGCTGACTTCTCGCCGAACGCGCAACCGGCCCAGTCGCTCAGTGGCGTCTCGGCTGGGCAGACCGCGTACTCTGCGGCCGCGATTGGCGCGTTGCCTGCCTGGGATGGGTTTCGCCAGCTCAGCGAGAATAAATTGGATTGGCGCCATCCAGCACCGCCGCCAACGTTCAGGTCCAGCGGTGCGCTAGGAGCTGCGTTGTCGACGTTCAGGGGGATCGCTGCCGTCGACCAGTTGTTTGCCGCGTCTTGCGCTCTGAGGAGCACCGTCTGCGCGCCGTTCGGCAGATTCCGGGTCTCGATCGTGAAACCGCCGGCCCGATTCGGGCACGGTGCGGCCAGAACTTGGTTGCACAGCGCCGAGTACTTGTCCAGCGTCACGAGGCCCGCCGCGACGTCTGCATAGGCAACGCCGGTGTTGTCGCTTGCCTGATAGGCGAGATCGATCAGCCCGCGCTTCCAGCCGGGCGTGGTGGCCGATCCTCCGGTAACCGCGAGCTGCGGCGCGGTCGAGTCCGAGACCCAGACCGTCACCGTGTTCATCGCGGCGTATTCCGTGGTCTCCGGCCCGCCTGGGCACGTGTCGTGGATGCAGATGACGGCCAACGACACCCACGGTGTGCCTCCGAGGCTCAACGTGTTCGGCGACAGGACCAGCGTTCCGCAGGACAGTGGGCCCGAGTAGTGCAGCCATGTCCCCGCGGCGTTGATGATGCCGGCGTTGAAGCTGGCGCCACCGCAGAAACGGTGGCTGTAACTCATCCGCGAAAGGCTCGCGCCCGGCGGTGCCGTGAAGGTGACCCTTGCGATTGCATTCCGCGGCGACGTCACGCCCGGGATATGGCGAGCGACGAGACCTTGCTGCCATGGGTTGGGGCCGCGCGGCGTTGGGCAGTTCTCCTCGACAACCGTGCCACCGCCACCGGTAAAGCCGGCCCATGCGCCGTTGACGTTGCCGTGGGCCGGGTCGCAGGCGTAGACCGGGTACTCGCCGGCGAGTGCCGGGGTCGCGCCTGCTCCAGCCAGCAGGACGAGGATGATGATCAGCGCGAGGCGCCGTAGGACTTTCATTCGGTGCTCCTAGTGCGTGTCATGGGCCGAACTCCGCGCCGCCGGTGGCCGGTGGCGGTGCGGCTGTGGCCCGGGTCTGGGGCGTTTCGGGACCGAACGACTCCTGACCCGTCGATGACGATGGTGCGGGGGAGATGGGGGCGTGCTCTTGGCTTGTCGGCGTCGTGCCCTGCGACGGATCCTTCGTGGCGGTCTTCTTGACCGCCGCCGCGGTCCGTCGGGTGGGAGAGGGACGACGCGTCGTTGGTGTTGGTGTCGGCGTCGCGCGAGCGAGAACCACGTGCTTCACGTGCCGGACCGGAGGCGCGGGGTTCGCGTGTCGCGGCGGAGCCGTCTGGTGCTCCTTGTCGAGCAGGCCGAGTGGGTCGGAGACGACTCCGGTGACGACGCAGACGGCGCCGATGCCGGCGCCGCTCAGGCACAGGCCGAGCACCGCCGCCACGGTGGTGATGCGACCCCCGCCCGCGGTCGCCGCCATCTGAACGCCGGTCGCGACGTCCGACGTGTTGGCGCGATGCACGGCCGCGGAGAGGTTGCGCTTGAGGCTTCCCAGCCACTGGATCGGCAGCTCGAGTCCGCCGTGCGTGGGCGTGGGCAGCAGCATGTCGGGCGTCGGCGGGATGCTCGGGTCGAGCGTCGTCCCGGGCGGCATCAGCGTGCGAAGGTGCTCGTCGACCGTCTGTGTCGCGGGTGCGTGCGCGGCGAGCTCGCGCAGCCGATCTTCGACCGTCGGCGCGGCACCGAGCAGAAAGCCCGGGAAGAACAGCGTCGCGCGCCGCAGGCGGGAGAGATGCAGGTCGCGGACGGCTGCCCGGCACGCCGAGCAGTGCCGCAAGTGCGGGCGGATCGCGAGCAGCTGAGCGGACGTCGCCGACCCGATCGCGAGCGCCTCCACGATCGGCGCGAGCCGCTCGCATTCCTCGCCCGAGTCGATCCCCTCGAACACGGCTATGAAGCGGCGCCGGCCCTCGGTGATCGCCCGATTGACCTTCGTGTACGTCCAGCCGTTGCGCTGGCCGATCTCCTCGTACGAGAGGCCGTGCGCCTTCATCATCAGCGCCTTGGCTTCGTCCGGCTTCAGCGCGCGCAGCGCCTCCGCTGAGCGCCGGACCCGCTCGCTGGACGCGATCTGATCGTCGACGCTGCGCTCTATCCCGGCGGCGAAGGCGTCGAAGTCGAGGTCCTCGTCGGCGACCGACTCCGAACGCGCGCGGCGGATCGCCATCGCCTCATGGCGGATCACTATCTATCAGTACTATTAGCTGCCATGAGCCCGCGACCCGGCAAGCCAGCGCTGAAGCCCGAACCCGTCCCGGCCAAAGACCCTCGACGCCTACTGCGCGTGCGTCTGTGCGCGGGCGCGGCGGCGATTCGTTCATCTCCCTGCAGTCCAACGCGAGCGGATCGCCGCATGGGCGCAGGCCCACGGCTACCGCATCGGCAGAAGTGTACGAAGAGCTCGACGCGTCGGGCGCGACTGTCGACCGCCCCAAGCTGTCGGAGGTCATGCGCCGGATCGAGGCCGGAGAGACGGGCGGCGATCGTCGTATTCAAGCTCGACCGTTTCGGCCGCACGCTGGTCGATTCGCTCGGTCTCATCGAGCGCATCGAGAAGGCGGGCGGGACGTTCGCGTCCGTGTCCGACGGCTTTGACCTATCGACGGAGACGGGTCGGCTCGTGTTGCGGATCATGCTCAGCCTTGCCGAATTCGAGCTCGAGCGCATACGAGCGAATTGGGCCGACGCCCGCGAGCGCGCCGTGGCGCGTGGCATCCACGTGACCGCGACCGTGCCGTTCGGCTACGCGCGCGGCGCCGACGGCCGTCTGATCGCCGATCCGGTGGCAGCCCCGATCGTCACGGCGTTGTTCGAGCGGCGCGCGGCCGGCGGGGGATGGGCGGACATGCGCCGCTTCCTCGAGGCGAGCCACGCGACCACGGCGCGCGGTCGCGCTGTGTGGTCGTTGCGAGCGATGCGCGACATCATCCGCAACGACGTGTATCTCGGGATCGCGTCGCACGGCGAGTTCAGCCAGCGCGACGCGCACCCGGCGCTCACCGACGAAGTGACGTTCCGCCGCGCGCAGCGGCGCGGCCGGCAGACGGTGTCCCGTGCCAGCGAGCCCGCGCTGTTAACCGGCCTGTTGCGATGTGCCGGCTGCCGCTACATGATGCGGGCCGCGACGCGCCAGTTGGCGGACGGTCGCATCGTCCACGACTACCGCTGCCGCTGCGG
>CAWDME010000008.1:0-353604 GCA_963803335.1 uncultured Solirubrobacteraceae bacterium
AAGACGCTCGTGCTCGTCTCGACGTCCGGTGCCGGTGAGGGCTTCACGGGCGCGAGCGCATGGGCCGGTGACGCGTCCGGCGGTCCCGTCGACGCCGTGATCGTCCTCGGCGACATGGCCGGCACGAGCACGGCGCGGCCATCGGTCGTCCCGTGGTCGCTCGGCGTCGGGTCGGCGCCGCTCGGCCTGCAGCGGACGGTCGAGAACTCGCTACGGGCCGAGGGCGGCCGCGCCGGCGGGACGCGCGCGATCGGGCAGTGGATCCGCCGCGCGCTGCCGTTCACGGTGTCCGAGCAGGGCGTGATCGCCGACGCCGGGTTGCCGGCCGTGACGCTCAGCTCCTCGGGCGAGCGCGGGCCGGCCGCGAACGAGCACGTGCGCCGCGGCCGGCTCGACCGCTTCGGCCGCACGGTGCTGCGGACGGTCAGCGCGATCGATGCCGCGGGTTCTGACCGCGAGGCCGACGAGCCGGCCTTCGCAGGCGACCCGCACGGCATCGGGACGATGCGCAACGTGCTGCCCGACTGGGCCGTGCGGCTGCTCGTCGGCACGCTGCTGCTCCCGGCGTTCCTGACCGCGCTCGACGGCTTCTTCCGCATCCGCCGCCGCCGACTCGCCGTCGGGCCGTGGATGGCCTGGCTGGGCGCCACCGCGCTGCCGGTCGTGCTGCTGTGGATCTGGACGCGCGGGCTCGGCATCGCCGGCGCGATCGAGCCGCCCGACGCGCCGGTCCTGCCGCTGCCGCCGTTCGATCGCGGGGCGGCGATCGCGGCCGGCTCGCTCGTGCTGGTCGCCGTGCTCGGCTGGTTCGGCGTCCGCCGGCTGATCCTCGCGCGCGCGGGCGAGCGCGCGAACCCGATGGCGGGGAGCCTGGCCGCCGCCACCGGCGCCCTGCTGTGCCTGCTCGCCGCGCTCGTGTGGGTGGTGAACCCCTACGCTGCGGCGCTGCTGCTCCCGGCCGCCCACGTGTGGCTGTTCGCGGCCGCGCCCGGCAGCCGCCTGCGCGGCTGGGCGGGCGTCGCCGCCGTCGCCGTCGGGCTGCTGCCGTTCGCCGCCGTCCTCCTCTACTACGCGGAGGCGCTCAACCTGAACCCGCTCGAGCTGGCCTGGATGAGCTTCCTGGCCGTCGCCTCCGGGCAGCTGTCGCTCGCGGTCGGCGTGGTCGTCGCCGGGCTGCTCGCCTGCCTGGCCGGCCTGGTCACGATCCTGCGCGCGCGCCGCCGCGTGCACGCGAACGCCGAGCCCGAGCCGCTGCGGACGCGCGGCCCGGTCAGCTACGCAGGCCCCGGCTCGCTCGGGGGCACGGAGTCGGCGCTGCGGCGATGACCGCCACGGCTCGGCGCCCGCGCTCGCTCCGCCGTGCCCTGCGGGCGCTGTCGAGCGTGCTGATCGTGGCGGGCGTCATCCTGCTCGTCGACGCGGGGGTGACGCTGCTGTGGCAGGAGCCGGTGTCGGCGGTCTACGCCCACTTCCAGCAGAACGCGCTCAGCGGCGACCTCACCGAGCTCGAGCAGGCGCCGCTGGCGCCGGCCGAGCGGCGGGCGCTCGACAAGATCCCCGATCCCGCCCGCAAGCTGGCCTTCCGTGCCCGCGCGCTGAAGCGGCACCTGCAGCCGGGCGACGCGATGGGGCGGATCGTGATGCCGGCGATCGGGGTCAATGACGTGTTCGTCCAGGGCACCGACGCCGGCGACCTCAGCAAGGGGCCCGGCCACTACCCCGCGACGCCGCTGCCGGGCGAGAGCGGCACCGTGGCGATCGCCGGCCACCGCACCACCTACGGCGCGCCGTTCCGCCACATCGACGGCCTCAAGCCGGGCGACCGGATCGAGCTGCGGATGCCGTACGGGCGCTTCGCCTACCGCGTCGAGCGGACGAAGATCGTGCCCCCCACCGACTTGTCGGTGATCGACCGCGTCGATCATGATCGGCTCGTGCTCTCGGCCTGCCATCCGCTCTATTCGGCCGCCAAGCGCATCATCGTCTTCGCGCGGCTCGTGGACGCGGTGCCGCGATGAAACGGATTCGGGTGCTAACCCCATCGTTCCTTCGCCGATCAGTGACGACATATGTTCACATGACGGCTCTAGCGATCCGATACCAGACCGGCACCGGACGCCGGTTTGGACGTAGCAACGAGTCAAGGAGGATGCAGATGGAGCAGCTCCGTGAGCGCATCGAGCGCGAGAGCTACTCGGTCGACCCCCACAAGGTCGCCGACGCCATCGTGCGCCGGCTCCTGGCGGAGGCCCGACGGTCCTAGTGCTCGAAGCCGCGCCACTGCGCAGCTGACGGATCTCCCCGCCACCGGACGCCGGGCACGCCGGCCGTGGCGAGGCCGATCCAGCTGACGATGCCGGCCGCCTCGACCGCACCGCGTGCCGACTCCGGCGCGCAGAACAGCAGCTCGAAGTCCTCTCCGCCGGTCGCGGCCAGCTCCGCCGGCGAGATCCCCAGCGCGCGGGCGACGTCCGCGGTCGCCGACGCGATCGGCAGCGCCCCGGTGTCGAGCTCGAGCTGCACGCTGCCGGCCTCGGCAAGGCGACGCGCGTCGAGCGCCAGGCCGTCGGAGATGTCGAGCATCGCGTGGACGCCGGCGGCGGCGAGCGCGCGGCCTTCGGCGAGCCGCGGCTGCGGGCGCAGGTGGCGGTCGACCGGGCCCTGCGCGCGCCCCTCGAGCACGGCGAGGCCCGCGGCGGCGGCCCCGAGATCCCCGGTCACGCCGACGAGGTCGCCCGGCTGGGCGCCGTCGCGGCCCACGAACGCCTCCGGCGAGTCGGCCCAGCCGATCACCGTGACCGCGATCGTCAGCGCCGGCCCGCTCACGAGGTCGCCGCCCGCGATCGTGACGCCGCAGGCGGCCGCCACCGCCTCGGCGCCGCGGTGCAGCGCGACGACGTCCTCGTCCGACAGCGCGTCCGGGAGGACCACCGAGAGGAACGCCTCGCCCGGCTCGGCGCCCATCGCCGCAAGGTCGGAGACCGCGGCGGCCAGCGCGCGGTAGCCGGCGTCCTCCGCCGTCCAGCCCTCGCCGAGCCGGAAGTGCGTGCCGTCGACCATCACGTCGGTCGACACCGCGGCGGCGCCGCCGGCGCGCAGCACCGCGGCGTCGTCCCCGATCCAGCGCACGACGCGTGAGCCCGCTCGGCGCTCCAGCGCGCCGTGGATCGCCTCGATCAGGCGCAGCTCGCGCACACGCGGCTACCGATGGCGGTAGACGATGCGCGCGCGGTTGAGGTCATAGGGGGAGACCTCCACGCGGACCCGGTCGCCCGGCAGGATCCGGATCCGGAACCGCCGCATCTTCCCGGCGACGTGCCCGAGCACCTCGTGCCCGTTGTCGAGCTGCACCCGGAACATCGCGTTCGGGAGCGCCTCGACGACCTCCCCCTCGAACTCGACCTTTTCTTCCTTCGCCAAGGGCCAGGTCCTCAGATCGTCCGCACGTTCGTCGCCTGGGGGCCCTTCGGGCTCTCGCCGAGCTCGTACTCCACCTTCGCCCCCTCCGCCAGCGTGCGGAAGCCGTCACCCATGATCGCGGAGAAGTGCACGAACGCGTCCTGGCCGCCGTCGTCCGGCGTGATGAACCCGAAGCCCTTCTCGTCGCTGAACCACTTCACGACACCCGTTGCCATCTGTCGCAGCACCTCCGCTGCCGTTCGACTCGATGCGGAGGTGTGCTGCCGGCACTGCCTTCCCGCATGCTCACGCCGCCGGGGCGGCGTCTGACGCGCCGGTTTATACCAGTGGATCAGGCGTGCGGCTAGCGCTGCCCGGGTGGCGTGCCCGTGTCGGGCGTGGGCTGCGGCGGCGACTCGTACTGGTCGGGATTGAACTGCGTGCCGCCCGTGTTGTCGTTGTTGTTGGTGTCGTTCGGCTTCGTGCTGTCCGGCGTCGGCGTCGGCTGCTGGTCCTTGCCGCGGGAGCCGAAGCCGAGCTTGTTGGCGCCGGACGTGGAGTACTCGCCGAAGAACGGATGCGTGACGAACGGCTCCTTGGGCTGCGGAAACGGGCCGCAGAAGTGGCCGATGATCGACTTCATGTACGTGCCCCAGATGTCGGCCGGGAACGTGCCGCCGTCCACGGGGCCGCCGTGGTACTGGTAGTTCATGAAGACGCGCTCGTCGGGATAGCCGACCCACACGGCCGTCGCCAGGCGCGGGGTGAAGCCGACGAACCACGCGTCGGTGTTGTTGTCGGTCGTCCCGGTCTTGCCGCCGGCCGGGCAGCCGATGTTCGCGTGCGTACCCGTGCCGCCCTGGATGTTGGCCTCGAGGATCTTCGTCGCCTCGTAGGTCACGCCGTCAGGGAACACCTTCGTGCGGTGCACCCTCCAGCGCCGCGGCAGCTCGGAGTGGTGCTGGCCCTCGAACGTGACCTTGGTGATCGCCGTCGGCCGGTTGCGGTAGCCGCCGGAGGCGATCGTCGCGTACGCGGTGGCCATCTCGAGCGGTGAGACGCCGTTGGTCAGGCCGCCGAGCGTCTCGGCCGGCGTGCCGTGCACGTGGCGGCGCTTGATGCCCATGTCGACCGCCGTGTCGGCCACCTTCTGGGGGCCGAGGTCCATCGCGAGCTGGATGTAGACCGAGTTGTCCGATCGCAGCGTCGCACGGACAAGGTTCATCGTGCCGCCGCTGTCGTTGCCGTAGGTCTTGATGTCGAACGGCGCATAGCCCGGTGCGTCGATGTGGGTCGGCGACACCGACGTGTACGTCGTCGTGTTCGGGTTCACGCCGTTGCGCAGGGCGGTCATCAGCGCGAAGGGCTTGAACGAGGAGCCCGGCTGGCGCTCGCCCTGGGCGGCGAGGTTGAATTTGGAGTCGGCGTAGTCCGACGACGACGCCATCGCGAGGATGTAGCCGTTCTTCGGGTTGATCGTCACGAGCGCCGATGACGGCCCGACGCCCTCGAGGTAGGACTTGATCGCCTCGCGCGCGAGCTTCTGCTTCTCGAGGTCGATCGTCGTGTGCACGACGAGGCCGCCGAGCTTGACGGTCTGGACGCCGTACTGCTTGATCAGCTCGTCCTTGACGTAGTCGAAGAAGTAGCCCTCGCGGCGGCGGCTGAAGTAGTCCGAGGGGTTGAGCCCGAGGCCCTTGCGCTTGGCCTTGTCGGCCGCGGTCTGGGTGATCATCCCGAGCTCGGCCATCTTGTCGAGCACCTGGTCGCGGCGGTTGCGGGCGGCGGCGCTGTGCAGGATCGGCGAGTAGTCGGTCGGCGCCTGCGGGATGCCGGCGAGCAACGCGGCCTGGCGCAGGTTGAGGTCCTTCGCGCGCTTGTTGAAGTACACCCGCGCGGCCGCCTCGACGCCGACCGCGGTCTGGCCGCCGACCGTGCCGTACGACGTCGTGTTCAGGTACTTCTCGAGGATCCAGTCCTTGTTGTGCTCGTCCTCGAGCTGCTCGGCCAGCCGCGCCTCGCGGATCTTGCGCCGGTAGCCGGCCAGCCCGTTGCGCGACTTGTCGCTCGTGTAGAGGTTCTTGACGAGCTGCATCGTGAGCGTGGAGCCGCCCTCGACCGTCTTCTTCTTGATGAAGTTCTTGACGGCGGCGCGGATGATGCCCTCGTAGTCGACGCCCTTGTGCTTGTAGAAGCGCTCGTCCTCGATCGCGACGGTCGCCTGCTGGAGCGTCTTGGGCATCCGGCCCATCGAGATCGGCCGGCTGAGGTAGTCGGCTGAGATGAAGCCGAGGCGCGTGCCGTCGGCGGCGAGGACCTCGGTGCTGGCGCCCGGGTCGCGCTCCTTGAGCGCGGAGATCTGCGGCGCTGAGGCGGCGGTCGAGACGACCCAGCCGACCACCGAGAGGCCCGCGATGCCCACAGCGATCAGCACCACCATGACGGCGATGAGGGCCTGTGAGCGGTGGCGGCCGCGGCCGCGGCGGCGTCGCCTGTAGCGTTGCGAACGGCTCATTAGGGCACGGTCAAGCGCGGCGGCGCGAACCACCCAGTGTAGTCACCCCTCAGCTTCGGGCCGGGCCGCCGAAACCCTCTAGGAGGCCCTCTGCGTGCAGGCGCGCGTGACAGCGCGCTCGCAGATCCGCCTCGCGGCCGGCGCGGTCCGGGGGCGGCACCGGGTCGCCGCCGACGGCGAGGCGCACGCCCCACGGAACGGTCTCGGCGATGCTGACGTCGGCGCCCGACACCTCGCGCAGCAGCTCGACCGCGCGCCCGGCGTCGGCGCCGGGCGGGATCCAGACCGCCACGTCGAGGCCGACGGCATCGACGTGCAGCGTGTCGTTCTGCAGGATCCCGGAAGCGAGCTTCTCGTTCGGGATCACGAGCCGCGTCTCGCCCGCTGTGCGCAGGATCGTGTAGTTGAGCCGCACGTCCTCCACCACGCCGTAGTGGTCCTCGAACCTGACCCAGTCGCCCACCCGCAGCGGCTGCGTGACCGCGAGCATCACGCCGGCCACCGTGTTGGCGAGCGTCTGCCGCGCGGCGAAGCCGATGATCGCCGCGGCGACGACGCCGGAGGCGAGCAGGCTGGCGGCGACCTCGTCGACGCCGCTGAACTGCGACAGGGCGATGCCGACGCCGGCCAGGAGGATCACCGAGTAGATCACCCGCCGCACGAAGCGCAGGCGCGTCGCGGTCTCGCGCGACACGTGCCCGCGCGTCACCGCATCGGCGAGCTTGGCGGTGCGGCGGCTGAGCGCGCGGTCAACGAC
The DNA here is from genome assembly GCA_963803335.1 of uncultured Solirubrobacteraceae bacterium. Taxonomy (GTDB): domain Bacteria; phylum Actinomycetota; class Thermoleophilia; order Solirubrobacterales; family Solirubrobacteraceae; genus DASSUW01. Next base: position 6,672 of record CAWDME010000008.1, read on the forward strand.
GAACGCGAGGATCAGCGCGCCGACGAGCGCGCCGATGACGACGGCCCAGTCGCCGTCCTCCTTGAGCACCGCGGCAAGATGCATCGGTGCGGCAGGGTACGCAAGCGGTCCTCCTCGACGCGTTGGGAACGCTGCTCACGTTCGAGCCGCCGGCGCCGCATCTGCGCGCCGCGCTCGGCGAGGAGGTGTCGGAGGAGGTCGCGGCGGCGGCGATCAAGGCCGAGATCGCCTACTACCGCGCGCACCTGCACGAGGGCCGCGACGCGGCTTCGCTGGCCGACCTGCGGCGGCGCTGCGCCGCCGCGATGGCGCCCGTGCTCGGGTTCGACCCCGGCGTCGAGGTGCTGCTCGCCGCCCTGCGGTTCCGCGCGTATCCCGACGCGGCGCCCGCGCTGCGGGAGCTGCGGGCGCGCGGCGTGCGGCTCGTGGTGGTCTCCAACTGGGACGCGTCACTGCAGGAGCGGCTCGAGGAGACCGGGCTGGCGCCGCTCGTCGATGCCGCGGTCGCGTCGGCCGAGATCGGCCACGCCAAGCCCGCCGGCGCCATCTTCGCGCACGCGCTCGCGCTCGCCGGCGCGCCCGCCGCGGCGGCGCTGCACGCCGGCGACTCGCTCGACGCGGACGTGGCCGGGGCGCTGGCTGCCGGCCTGCGCGCCGTGCTCGTGGCGCGGGACGGGCCCGTGCCGGCGCCGGCCGGCGTGCCCGTGGTCAGCTCGCTGGCCGAGCTGCCAGCGTTGTGCCAATACCCTTGAGGGCCCCATGTCGAGCGCTTCCTACCAGCATCCGGGGTCGCCGCCGCTGCGCCCCGAGCTGCCGGCCGGGGCGCAGCCACCCGCGGAGTCGCGCCCGGACGGGCTGCCGCCGCTCGGCGTGTCGGCGTGGGCGCCGCTGTTCGGCGTGCTGCTCGTGGTGCTCGGCTACACGGTCATCAGCGCGGTGGTCGGCATCGTCATCGGGTTCGCCGGCGGCGACATCGAGACGCTGCAGAACAACCAGCCGCTCACCATCGGGCTCACGCTGACGCTCGATGCGGTGCTGATCGCCGCCCCGATCGCGGTCGTCACCTGGATGGCCGGGCGCCCGAACCTGGCGGCGTTCGGGCTGCGCGAGCCCGCCTCGTGGCGCAGCGCGCTCGTCACGTTGATGGTCGTCTACGTCGGCTTCTGGGCGGCGACGCTGATCGTGGCGCTGATCCTCGGCAACGCCCAGGACCAGGACATCGTCACCGACCTCAAGTCCGAGCACTCGATCCTGGTGCTGGGCGGCTTCGTGGTCATGACGTGCCTCGTCGCGCCGCTCGCCGAGGAGTTCTTCTTCCGCGGCTTCCTGTTCCGCGTCCTGTGGGAGCGGACGAATGTGATCGTGGCGACCATCGTCACCGGCGCGGCCTTCGGGCTCGTCCACAAGCCCGGCGGCGATTGGATCGGCGTGGCGGTCCTGGCACTCTTCGGCGCCGGGCTTTGCCTACTGTTCTGGCGGACGGCGTCCTTGCTGCCGTGCATCATGTTGCACTCGTTCCACAACTCGATCTCGTTCGGCTTCACGAAGGAGCTGCCTTGGTGGGGATTCATCCTGCTGACCGTCGGGAGCGTCACGACGACGCTCGCCATCGCCCTGTTCGTCACGCGGCTCGGACGCCGCGTCGCTTCCCCGCCAGTGCCTGCGTGATCGCCGTCGCGGCGGCGCTGGGCCTGCCGGCGACGGCCGCTGCCCAGGTGGTGCCGACGCCGACCCCGACGCCAACCCCGATACCGACCCCCACGCCGGTTCCCACCCCGGTCACGGGCTCACTCCGGCTCAAGGTCGAGAAGACCTACCGGGACACCGGGCGCCACATCGCGTTCACGCGCGACTCGTGGCGGGTGCGCGGCGAGCTGCGCCCGTACGTGGCGGGCCAGACCGTGACGATCCGGTTCTTCCGCCAGGGCAAGCGGATCCACCAGCAGGTCGAGAAGCTCAAGCCGACCCAGGGCGGCAAGGTCGGTCTGTTCGAGACGCCGTTCCGCGCCAAGGCCGAGGGCCGGATCACGGTCACCGCGGTCCACTTCGAGACCCCCGAGCTGCTCACCACGCGCGGCAACAAGCAGAAGGTCTACGTGGTCAAGCCCGAGGCGGGCAACGGCGGCGTCGTCGTGCGGCTGCTCCAGAAGGGGCTGGCCAAGCTGCACTACTCGACCTCGCGCGGCGGTATCTACGACGACGCGACCGCGCGCGCGGTGATGGCGTGGCGCAAGATGACCGGCATGGCGCGCACGTTCAGCGCGTCCGAGGCGGTGGTGCGCGGAGTGCTGGCCGGGCGCGGCGCCTTCAAGGTCCGCTTCCCCAAGCACGGGCACCACGTCGAGGCTGACCTGTCCAGGCAGGTGCTGGTGCTGATCGACCACGGCGAGCCGCAGCACATCTACCACATGTCCTCCGGCAAGCCGTCGACCCCGACGGTGCTCGGCAGCTTCCACGTCTACCGCAAGTCGCCGGGCACGAACTCGCACGGGATGGTGCATTCGAGCTACTTCATCGGCGGCTACGCGATCCATGGGTACGTCGACGTCCCGCCGTTCGCCGCGAGCCACGGTTGCCTGCGCGTTCCGATCCCGAGCGCGTGGTCGATCTTCACGTGGGTCCGGATGGGCGACATCGTCGACGTGTATCCATAGGGGGCATGGCTGCACGCGACACCCTGATCGACGAACTCCGCCGTCACGCGCTGGTGGTCGGCGAGGTCACGCTGACCTCCGGCGCAACCGCCCAGTACTACGTCGACGCCAAGCGGGCGATCCTGCGACCGGCCGGCTTCGGCGCGCTCGGTGAGCTGATTGCCGCCTACGCCTTCGAGTGGGAGGCGACAGCGGTCGGCGGCCTCACCATGGGCGCCGACGCCCCGGCCTGTGCCGCGCTCGCCGGCGGCGCTGACGTGAAGGCGTTCTTCGTGCGCAAGGAGACCAAGCAGCACGGTCTGCAGCGCCGCGTCGAGGGGCCGCCGCTCGCGCAGGGCGAGCGCTGCCTGATCGTCGAGGACGTCGTGACGACCGGCGGGTCGACGGTGCAGGCGATCGAGGCGGTGCGCGCCGAGGGCCACGACGTGTGCGGCGTGATCGCGGTCCTCGACCGGCTGGCCGGCGGCGGCGCGGCGATCGTGCGCGCGGCCGACGGCGCGCCCTACGAGCCGCTTACCACGATCGACGACGTCTACCCGGACCGTCCCGACCGCGAATAGCGCCCCGAGCTGGATTCGAACCAGCGGCCTACTCCTTAGGAGGGAGTCGCTCTATCCGGCTGAGCTATCGGGGCCCGCACGTCTAATCAAGGCGCTCACCCGAGCTTGCGAGGTGAGTCAGCCGCACATCTTAATCTTCGCGCAACGCAAACCTGCATCGGAGCACTATGCTCCCCGCGCAGATCCTCCGAGGAGGGGTCTCGGGAACATTCGTGTGACCTGCGAACTCAAGGGTTCGCGGAAGCAGATGGGGTTCCGCGGTCCACCTTGTAGGTTGTTAGGTCTTAAAGGGGAATTAAGCGCCGGCCCGCGCCTGTGTGCGCGCGCTCGGAGGAGGTACCCAACTGAACATCGCAGCACTCAGCGCAGAGGCGCCTGTATGAGCACGGGCGCCGGAGCGAGCGACCTTCTGCATGCAGAGGATCCTGGCATTGACCAGATGGTCCGCGGCGAGCAGGCCGTCGCCGCACGCTCCCCACTTCAACTTTTCTGGCGCCGGTTCCGTCGGGACAAGATCGCCATGGTCGCGCTGTGCTTCATCGTGGCGCTGGTCCTGGCCGCGATCTTCGCCGGCCCGATCACCAAGCTCCTCGGTGCCCCGCCGCCGAACGTGCAGGAGACCAAGGCGCTCGACGACTTCGGGCTCCCCACGGGCCCGAGCAGCGACCACATCTTCGGCGTCGACACGATCGGCCGCGACGTCTTCTCGCGCGTGCTCTACGGCGCGCAGGTGTCGCTGACGGTCGCCTTCGTCGGCACCGGGCTGTCGGTCTTCTTCGGGACCATCCTCGGCATCATGGCCGGCTTCTACCGCGGCTGGACCGACACGTTCATCGCCCGTTCGCTCGACGTGATGCTCGCGTTCCCGGTCCTGCTCTTCGGCCTCGGCGTCGCGACCGCGTGCTCGGGTCAGCAGGGCTGCCTCGGCGGCCTGATCCAACCGGGCCTCTCGGTGGTGATCGCGATCATCGTGCTCGCGAACACCCCATACGTCGCGCGCATCATCCGTGGCCAGGTGCTCTCCCTTCGCGAGAAGGAGTTCGTGGAAGCCTCGCGCTCCCTCGGGGCCGGGAACGGCCGGATCATGTTCCGCGACATCCTGCCCAACCTCGTGGCGCCGATCATCGTCTACTCGTCGCTGTTCATCCCAGCGAACATCCTGTTGGAGGCCGCGCTCTCGTTCCTGGGAGTCGGCGTCCAGCCTCCGCGCCCGTCCTGGGGCGCCATGCTGTCAGACGCCGTCTCGATCTTCAGCGACGCCTGGTGGTTCATGTTCTTCCCGGGCATGGCGCTTCTCCTGACCGTCCTGGCCTTCAACCTGGTCGGCGACGGGCTGCAGGATGCCCTCAACCCCAAGGGCACGAAGTCGAGATGACCCCAGGGGCCTTCCTCTCTCACCCCAGTAGTTCCAGCTAACTCATGAAAGGACGCTTCATGCGACGGTCCTTCCAGTGGACCATCATCCTCGGCGTCTTGCTCGCCCTCACCCTTGGCGTGGCCGCTTGTGGCGGCGACGACAGCGGCGGTAACGAGGGCAGCTCGAACCAAGGTACGCCCGCCGAGGGCAAGCAGGGCGGCAAGCTCACCGAGCTCTGGACCGATGACACGGACAACATCGATCCAGGCATCACGTACTACCAGATGGGCTTCCAGATCAATGCAGCGACGCAGAAGTCGCTCTACAACTACAAGCCCGACGACGCGGTCCACCAGGTCCCGGACCTGGCCGAGTCCGACCCGCAGATCTCCGACGACGGCAAGACCGTCACGGTCAAGATCAAGTCCGGCGTGAAGTTCTCGCCGCCGGTCAACCGCGTGGTCACGTCCAAGGACGTCAAGTACGCGATCGAGCGCGGCTTCTTCAACACGGTCAACAACGGCTATGCGGGCGCCTACTTCGGCGACCTCGAGGGCGCGAAGGTCGGCGCCAAGCCGGGAACGAAGATCTCGGGCATCAAGACGCCCGACGACACGACGATCGAGTTCCACCTGACCAAGGGTGTCGGCGGCGTCCTCGCCGGCGCGCTCGCGCTGCCGCTGTCGGCCGCGGTGCCGGAGGAGTACGCGGCCAAGTTCGACAAGCAGAACCCGTCGAGCTACGGCCAGAACCAGGTCGCGACCGGTCCGTACATGATCGCGAACGACGCCTCCGGCAAGGCGACCGGCTACCAGGCCGGCCGTGACATCCACCTCGTCCGCAACCCGAACTGGGACAAGAGCCTGGACTTCAAGCCGGCTTACCTGGACGAGATCGACATGCCGCAGGGCAACGACGACACCACCGTGGCGTCGCGCAAGATCCTCGACGGCCAGAGCATGATCAACGGCGACTTCTCGCCGCCGCCGGCCGTGCTCAAGCAGGTCACCGAGACGAAGAAGGACCAGCTCGTGCTGGTGCCGAACGGCGGTGGCCGCTGGGTCGCGATGAACACCACGATCAAGCCGTTCGACGACGTCAACGTCCGTCGCGCGGTGATCGCCGGCTTCGACCGCGAGGCCATGCGCCTCACCCGCGGTGGCGCGTTGATCGGCGACATCCCGACGCACTTCATCCCGCCCGGCGTGCCGGGCTTCGACGAGGCCGGTGGTCTGAAGGGCCCGGGCATCGACTTCATGTCGCACCCGTCCGGCGACCCGGCTCTCTCGGCCGAGTACTTCAAGAAGGCGGGCTACGCCTCCGGCAAGTACGAGGGCAGCCAGGAGCTGCTGATGGTCGGCACCTCTGAGGGCGTCGCGCAGAAGGCGGCCGAGGTGGCGAAGGAGAACTTCGAGAAGATGGGCTTCAAGATCCGGCTGCGGCTGGTGACCCAGGACGCCATGTACACGAAGTTCTGCAACTCGCCGCCGGCCAAGGTCGCGATCTGCCCGAACGTCGGCTGGCTGAAGGACTTCTCGGATGCCCAGACGTATCTGGATCCGACCTTCAACGGCGCCAACATCCTCCAGACCGGTAACTCCAACTGGTCGCAGCTGAACGACCCGCAGCTGAACAAGATGATGGACGACGCCAAGACCGTCGTCGACCCGGCTGAGCGCGGGAAGACGTGGGGCGAGATCGACAAGAAGCTCACCGAGCTCGCTCCGGCGGTCGACTGGGTCTGGGACAAGACCCCAGGGATCCGCTCGTCGAACGTCAACGGCGTTGCGAGCGAGTTCCTCGGCCAGTGGGACCTGGCGTTCACGTCACTGAAGTAACCGCTGTTCCGGAGGGCCCCGCCACACACGTGGCGGGGCCCGCCCGGTCCGACTAATCTGCGCACGGGGAACGAGAGATGGCTGCATACATCGTCCGCCGACTCATATGGGTGGTCTTCCTGCTGTTCGTGGTCACCCTGGTCACGTTCATCGTCTTCACGGTTCTGCCCGCCGCCGATCCGGCGGTCCTGCGCGCAGGCCGGCAGCCATCGCCCGAGCTGGTCGAGTCGATCCGCAAGCAGTTCGGCCTCAGCGACCCGGCCCCGGTGCAGTTCGTCCGCTACCTCGGCGACATCCTGCCGTTCGTCGGCGGCGACGGCGTCAACTTCGGCTACTCGTACCAGTCCAACCAGGCGGTGCTGCCGCAGATCCTCGCCCGCATGCCCGCGACGATCTTCCTCACGGGCGGCGCGGTGGTCATCTGGCTCAGCATCGGTATCCCGATCGGCATGATCTCGGCGATCAAGACTGGCTCGCTGCTCGACCGCCTGTCGATGGGCATCGCGCTCATCTTCATCTCCGCCCCGGTCTACTTCTTCGGCCTCGTGGCGCTGTTCCTGTTCGACGACAGCATCGGGCGCTTCCCGCTGCTGCCCGGCAGCGGCGCCTATCAGGACGCCCACACGATCCCCGGAAAGGCCGAGGCGCTGATCATGCCGTGGTTCGTGCTCGCGGCCTCGTTCGCGGCGATCTACGCGCGCTTCCTGCGCGGCAACCTGATCGACACGCTGCAGGAGGACTACATACGCACGGCCCGCGCGAAGGGCCTCTCCGAGCGCCGCGTCATCTTCAAACACGGCGTGCGGTCCGCGATCACGCCGATCGTCACGCTGCTCGGGCTCGACATCGGCATCCTGCTCGGCGGCGCGATCCTCACCGAGACCGTGTTCAACATCCAGGGGATCGGGAGATTCGCCTATGAGGCGATCGTGCGCTTCGATCTCCCGCAGATCGAGGGCACCGTCCTCTTCGGAGCATTCTTCATCGTCATCATGAGCTTGGTGGTCGACATCCTCTACGCCTTCATCGATCCGCGAGTCAGGTACTAATGGCCGAACCGCTGCTGGAGGTCGAGGACCTCCGCGTTCACTTCGAGACCGAGGACGGGCTCGTCAAGGCCGTCGACGGCATCTCCTACACCGTCGATCGAGGGCAGACGCTCGGCATCGTCGGTGAGTCCGGGTCCGGAAAGTCGGTCTCCTCGCTCACGGTGATGGGGCTGACGCGCGCGCGCAACGCGCACATCTCCGGCACCGTCCGCTTCAACGGCCAGGACCTGCTCGGCGCGTCCGACGACGACCTGCGCACGATCCGCGGCGACGACATCGCGATGATCTTCCAGGACCCGCTGTCGTCGCTGCACCCGTTCTACAAGGTCGGCAGCCAGATCGTCGAGGCGATCCAGGAGCACCGCGACGTGTCGAAGGCGCAGGCGTACGACCGCGCCGTCGAGATGCTCGGCCTCGTCGGGATCCCGGAGCCGCGTCGCCGCGCGGACTCCTACCCGCACGAGTTCTCCGGCGGCATGCGCCAGCGCGCGATGATCGCGATGGCGCTCGCCAACGACCCGAAGCTGCTGATCGCCGACGAGCCGACGACGGCGCTCGACGTCACCGTCCAGGCGCAGATCCTCGAGCTGATCGAGCGGCTCCAGAGCGAGTTCGACACGGCCGTCGTGGTCATCACCCACGACCTCGGCGTCGTCGCCGAGATGGCGGACGACATCGCGGTCATGTACGCGGGCCGGATCGTCGAGCAGGGCACCGCCGACACGATCTTCAACACGCCCGAGCATCCGTACACGTGGGGTCTGCTGAGCTCGATCCCGCGCATGGATGTCCCGCGCGAATCCGCGCTGGTCCCGATCCCGGGTCGCCCGCCGTCGCTGATCAACCTGCCCGGCGGCTGCTCGTTCCACCCGCGCTGCCCGTACGTGCGTGAGGCGCACAAGCGCGTGGACCCGGTGCTCGACTCCGTGGACGGAGACCCTGGCCACAAGGTCGCCTGCCTGCTCGACTCGGGCACGCGCAAGCGTCTGTGGCAGGAGCTGGAGTCCGGGGTCACGCCCGAGGAAGCGCGTGACGTCATCGAGGAGGGCGCGGCATGAGCGAGGCGGCCACGAGGACCGAGGGGCAGCCGGCGGCGGCCGGGGAGCTGCTCATGCGGGTCACCGACCTCGTCAAGCACTTTCCGATCCGCAAGGGCCTGCTGCAGCGCCAGGTCGGCGCCGTGCGCGCCGTCGACGGTGTGTCCTTCGACGTCATGCGCGGGGAGACGCTGGGGCTCGTCGGCGAGTCGGGTTGCGGCAAGTCCACGACGGCGCGGCTGATCCTGCGCCTGGTAGAGCCCACGTCGGGCTCGATCGAGTTCGACGGCGAGGAGATCGGCACCGCGTCCGGGTCGCGCCTGAAGGAACTGCGGCGCGACATGCAGATGATCTTCCAGGACCCCTACTCGTCGCTGAATCCGCGCAAGACCGTGGGCACGATCATCGCCGAGCCGTTCGCGATCCACCACATGCTCAAGAGCGAGGGCGAACGCAAGAGGACCGTCCAGGACCTGATGGACCGCGTGGGCCTGAACCCCGAGCACTACAACCGCTACCCGCACGAGTTCTCGGGCGGCCAGCGCCAGCGCATCGGCGTGGCCCGCGCGCTCGCGCTCAAGCCCAAGGTGATCGTGGCGGACGAGCCTGTCTCCGCGCTCGACGTGTCGATCCAGGCGCAGATCCTCAACCTGCTGCGCGACCTGCAGGCCGAGATGGGCATTACGCTCGTGTTCATCGCCCACGACCTGTCGGTCGTGCGGCACATGTGCGACCGGATCGCGGTGATGTATCTCGGCAAGATCGTCGAGATGGCGAGCAACGATCAGCTCTACGCGCACCCGCGGATGCCGTACACCGGCGCGCTGATGTCGGCCGTCCCGGTGCCCCAGCCGCGCCTGGCGGCGAGTAAGAAGCGGCAGATCCTCGCCGGTGACGTGCCGTCGCCTTCGAACCCGCCGCCGGCCTGCCGCTTCCACACGCGTTGCTGGAAGGCGCAGGAGATCTGCCGTCAGGACGATCCGCCACTGGAGGTCAAGGACGGCGGCAACATCGCCGCCTGCCACTTCCCGCTCACCGACGCCGAGGTGCTCGAGCGGGTGCCGACCGCGCGGAGCGCATAGCCTGCGTCGACATCCGGTCGACGCTCTGATGCTGACGCCGGCCATCCGTGGCCGGTCGTAACCGGGCTACGCCCTCTCGGCGAGGCGTTGTAGTCGCGCATCCCATTTAGCCCCCACCGCGGCCATCCAGTCGATCGCCTCGGTGAGCGGCGCCGGGGTGAGCGTGTAGCGCGTCTCGCGACCCTCGCGGCGCCCGCTCACGAGCCCGGCGCCTGACAGCGCGTTCAGGTGCTTGGCGACGGCCTGGCGGGTGATCGGCAGCTCGCCGGCCAGATGCGAGGCGGTGAGGCCCGGGCGCTCGGCGAGCGAGCGCACGACCTCGCGGCGTGTCGGGTCGGCGAGGGCGGAGAAGACAGCGCCGACGTCTACGCCGGGCACAGCATCGCCGCGGACGCGAGCGCGGTGAGCTTCGGGCCCCACACGAAGTCGCGGCGCTCCTCGGTGACCGTGAAGCGCGTGCCGCCGGGCACCTCGTCCAGGCGCCACTCAACGCGCGAGCCGCCCCACGAGAACACGATCCGCTCCTCGTCCTCGACAAGCTCGACGATGCCGTCGCGGTCGTCGGCGCGCAGCGGCGCGCCCTCCTCGGGCTCGAACTCCACGTCGTCGGCGAGCCACTCGCGCAGCTCGTCCTCGTCGGTGACCAGCTCCCACGCCCGCTCCCGGGTGACGGGAAGGACGATCTCTCGCGTGACGCAACTCATAGGTTGCGCATAGTACCATGGGCGAAAACGTGCAACCAAGGAGTTGCGTATGCCTCTGGTCCCTGTTGTCATCCAGCAAGATGCGCGCGGCGAGCGCTCGTTCGACATCTACTCGCGGCTCCTGCGCGAGCGGGTCGTCTTCGTTGGCAGCGCGATCGACGACGATGTCGCCAACCTGGTCGTAGCCCAGCTGCTCCACCTCGAGGCCGAGGACCCCGAGAAGGACATCCAGATGTACATCAACTCGCCGGGCGGCGTGGTCTACAGCGGCCTGGCGATCTACGACACGATGCAGTTCATCAAGCCCGATGTGGCGACGGTGTGCTGCGGGATCGCGATGTCGATGGGCTCGCTGCTGCTGGCCGGCGGAGCGGCGGGCAAGCGCTCGGCGCTCCCCAACTCGCGGATCCTCGTCCACCAGCCGAGCGGTGGCTTCCAGGGCCAGGCGACCGACATCCAGATCCACGCCAAGGAGGCGCTCGAGCTACGGCGGCGCGTCGAGGAGATCTACGCCGAGCACACCGGGCGCCCGCTCGAGGACGTGTCGGACGCGCTCGAGCGCGACCGCTTCTTCACCGCCGAGCAGGCGCGCGAGTACGGGCTCGTGGACCGGGTGATGCTCTACCGCAACGGGAACGGCTACTCGCCGTCGTCCTCGTAGAGCGACTCGCGGGCGAGCTCGCCGCCCCCGTCACCCCACAGCGCGATCTCGAGGTAATCGCCGCGGTAGGCGTCCGGCGCCAGCAGCGTGAAGCGGTTCTCGGTGACGCGGCACTGGTCGACGGTGAGGCCGGCGAGCTCGGCCGTGGCCATGCGGCCGCCGCGCACGATCGGGACGCCCCAGACGAGCGTCATCGCCGCGACCTCGCCGCCCTCGCCGCGCCAGCCGCCGATGACCTCCTCGCACAGGTCCACCTTCCACTCGGGGTGGGCGTCGGAGGTCTCGTCGGTGAAGTCGGCCCACGAGTAGAAGTCGCCGGGCTCGGTGTCGGCGTCGCCGGGCGTGAAGGACACGTAGCCGTAGAGGTCGAGCCCCGTGCTCGTGCGCGTGCTCACCGGGACGAACGTGCGCCCCGCCCACGTGCGGTCGGGGAACCATGTCATCGAGCCCGGGTCGCCGAGCTCGGCGCCCTCGGTGTCGATTCGCAGGGCGGCGGACATGAACTCGGCCTGGAGCGTGTCGGCCCAGCGGCCGTAGGGGAGCGGGTCCTGCGGCGACTCGGCGCCGAAGCGGACGACGAAACGGTCCTCGGGTGGCATCGGCGCTGCACCCTACGGCACTTCGAGCAGCAGCGTCACCGGGCCGTCGTTGACCAGCTCGACGTCCATGTGGGCGCCGAACACGCCGCGCCGGGCGCCCAGCCGGTCGCAGAAGCGCTCGTACAGCGGCTCCGCCTGCTCGGGCCGGGCGGCGGCCACGTAGGCGGGCCGGTTGCCCTTGCGCGTGTCGCCGTAGAGCGTGAACTGGGACACGCACAGCGCCTCGCGGTCGCCCAGCGGGAGGTTCATGACGCCGTTCTCGTCCGGGAAGATTCGCAGCGCGCGGACCCTGTCGGCGAGGCGGTCGGCGTGCTGCTGTGTGTCGTCGTGCGTGATGCCGAGCAGGACCAGCAGGCCCGGCCCGATCTCCGCGATCCGCTGCCCGTCAACGTCCACCGACGCCCGGCTCACCCGCTGCACCAGCGCTCGCATCGGGCGTATTTTGTCGGGCGCTCGCGTGGGCCGGGCGCGGCATGCCCTCCCGGGGCCAGGCTCGCGCCCGAGAGCGCCCGGGGAGGCCACGCCGCGCCCGACCCACGGACACGCTCCCGCGCCCTCTGCCGCTTCTCCTGTGCGGCCTCAGCAGGGGCGGCGCGGCATCGGCCTGGGCCATCTGCACCTTGTGACGTCGCAAATCGGAGTACCGATCCCGGGCGTCGCCGGATCGCAGCTGGTGTGAAGCCCGCCACCTTGGGTGGCTATCGGGAAGGCCTGTGACGGCGGAGCATCGCCGTCATGAACTCACAGATCCACACCCTCCTCGTCGCCCACCACATCGAAAGCCGCATCCAGGATGCAGGCAACGAGCGCCTGGCTCGTGAGCTGGTCCGCCAGCGCCGCGACGCCCGCCGCTCCGTGCTCAAGCGGCGCCCCCGCCACGTCCGCGTGACCGCGCGCGCGTGAGCGATCGATCCCGACCGAGACGAGGCCGCATGCCTGGTCGAGAGCTCCAGCCATGGGGCGGCGACGTCAAGCTGCCGCGTCTGATCCGACGCCTGCTCAGACGGCCCGAGGATCCGGGCGATACGCCCGAGCGTGTGCACGAGGCGCGACAGCCCGAGTATCCCGACGTGTCGGTCGCCGAGAGCGCCGATCGAGCGATCTTTGGTGCTTGGTCCCAGGGCCATCCGGGCAATCGGCGAGATCGTCGCGGCTGAGCGCGGAACGGCTGCTGCATCCGCCATCGAACCGGGGGACGCTGGCGGGCGCTGGACCACGCTCGGGGCCTCAGCCGGCAGTGACGGTGTCGGAGAAGAGGCGGTATGACCCGACCACCGTTCCCGGCCCGACCTCGGGCGGTTCGGTGTACCAGCCCGGGAGGCTGGCATAGAACTCCTGCGCCTCCGGTACGGCGGGGAGCGGGTTCTCCAGGCCGTCCTCGAGTTCCAACAGGGCCAGGAAGGTCACGCCGTCCTGCAGCTTGATCGACGCGTAGCGGACGCCTTCGATCCCTTCGCGCTCGATCGCCGCGAACATGCGCTTCGCCGCTGCCTCGGCGTCGGCGACATGCTCTTCCTTCAGCGTGGCTCGCACCGTGATCACGTTCATCGAATGTCGCTCCTTCGGGGTCGTTTCGATGCAAGGACCCGCGGCGGCGCGGAGATGTGACACCTGTGAACCGGAACGGCGTCTGCTGCGCACTAGCGACGACACCTGACCCCCGTCCCACGATAGGTACTCCGTGCGCTTCATTCCGACCCGCTTCCACGCGCCACTGGACTACATCGTCGGCGTCGTGCTCATCGCGGCGCCGTGGATCTTCCAGTTCTCCGACCACACCGCCGCGACCGTCGTGCCGATCGTGCTCGGCATCGGCTTGATCGCCTACAGCCTGCTCACCAACTACGAGCTCGGCGTCTGGAAGGTCGCGCCGATGGCGCTGCACAACCTGCTCGACGTCGTCGCGGGCGTGTTCCTGGCGGCCTCGCCGTGGATCTTCGGCTTCGCCGACGAGAGCGCGAACGTCTGGGTGCCGCACGTTCTCGCGGGCCTCGGTGCCGTGTTCCTCGGCCTGACAACCAGGCAGGCGGCCGGCTACAGCTACCGCACAGGCGGCATGCAGGCCGACGCGGCCACCCTCTGACCGATCTCGGGTCCTGCGGCCTCCGGGTCGCAGGACCCGACTCAGCGCTGGTCAGCCGAGACCGGTGCGGCGGGCCCATGAGCGCGGCACCGGCTGCTCCTTGAGCCACGCCTCGCCGGCAGCGGTGCGCCAGAAGTAGAGCGCCGGAACCGCGTCCTCTGCCAGCCGCAGCCGCTCGCTCGCGGGCTTGTCGGGCCACCAGGTGTTGGCCGACCACAGGACTTCGTGAACGCCTGTCGCGTCCTCGTTCGCCGACCAGATCACCTCGCACTTCAGGTCGTCGCCCTCGTCGTAGATCACTTCCATTCACACGATGACGGACGCGACGAGCAGGACGGGGATCGACACCAGCGTGGTCCAGGCGATCGCGCCGGCGCCCAAGCCGATGTCAAGCCCGTAGATGTGCGCGAGGACGACGATGTGGAGCCCGGCGGGGATTGCCGCCATCAGCAGGAACGCCGCCGGCAGGTCGATGAACGCCGCCGACACGGCGAAGAAGATGCCCGGAGCGACCAGCGCCCGGAGGGCGATCGCGACACCGATCGGCGGGGTGAGTGGCGGCGGGAACTTCATCGCCCCGTCCTCCGCCTCCTCGGCCAGCGTCACGCCGACGGCGAAGAAGCCCAGAACCGGCACGATCAGCACGAGCAGGTGCGAGATGTCGACCATCACGTCGGGCGCCAGCGCGTCCGGCGCCAGCAGGCCGAGCGCGACCGCGATCAGCGGCGGGTTGCGGGTGAAGAACGCGCGGATGCGCTGCGGCACGGTCTCCCCGGCGCGGGTGCCGGTGGCGGCCGCGATCGCGAACGAGAAGATGAAGAACACCGGCTGCTGGACGAGCCCGTCGTAGAGCACGGCCTCCGAGAGCTGGTCGAAGCCCAGCACGGCGGCGACCACGGCCAGGCCCAGCAGGCCGGTGTTGGCCTGCAGCCCGACGATGGCCAGCACGCCCGCACTCGGTGGCGGCAGGTGCAGCAGGCGGCGGCCGATCAGCCACCCGATCAGCGCGGTCGTCAGGAGCGCCACCCAGCCGAACGCGATGCCGACGCCCACGTCGGTGTCGATCTGGAGCCGGGCGATGTTGAAGAACACGACTACCGGCGTCACGCCGAACAGCAGGAACTTCAGGATCCCGCGCGCCCACACGCCGGCGCGCGCCTCCGCGCGGCGCTCCGCCTCCACCCCCGCCGCGATCGACGCGGCGATGGCGAGGGCGATCCAGATCACCCCTGCAGGCTAGTAAGGGGGTCTGTCCCCCTTATCCCGCGCGCAAGTAAGGGGGACTGTCCCCCTTAGCGCGCTGGGACGATCAGCGGGTGGCGGCGGCGGTCGGCCGGCTTGCTCTCCACCAGCCAGCGGGCGAGCGGGGCCGGGCGGCCGAGGTGGAAGCCCTGCACGTAGTCGACGCCGAGCTCGCGCACGAGGTGCAGCGTCTCCTCGTCGCCGACCATCTCGGCCACCGTGCGCTTGCCGAGCCCGCGGGCGATGTCGACCACCGCTTGGATCACGAGCTGGTCGGTGCGGTCGGCGACGCAGCCGCGCACGAACTCGCCGTCGATCTTCAGGTAGTCGAACGGCAGGTGCTTGAGGTAGTAGAAGGAGGCGAAGGCGGCGCCGAAGTCGTCGAGCGCGAAGCGGCAGCCGAGCGCGGCGAGCCGGTGCGCGAACTCCTGCGCGCGCGGGATGTTGGCGACGGCGGTCGTCTCGGTGATCTCGAAGATCACCTGGGCGGGGTCGACCTCGTGCGTGCGCAGCTCGCCCTCGATCAGGGCCAGCAGGTCAGGGTCGCCTGCCGAGCGGCCGGAGATGTTGACCTCGAAGGTCAGCCGGCGCCCGCGGCGGTTCTCGTCGGCCAGCATCGCAATCGAGCGCGAGACCACCCAGCGGTCGATCGCGCCGATCAGGTCATAGCGCTCGGCGGCGGGGAGGAAGGCGGCGGGCGAGATCAGCTCGCCGAACGGGTCGCGCAGGCGCAGGAGAAGCTCGAACTGGCTGGTGTCGCCCGTCTCGAGGTTCATGATCGGCTGGGCCTGCAGCACGAAGCGGTCCTCGTCGAGCCCGTCGCGGATGATGTCCGGCCACGAGACGCGCCCGTCGAGGCGGCTGGAGGAATCGGCGGCGGGGCGGTAGGCGACGAAGCGGTCGCGCCCGGCGTCCTTGGCCTCGTACATCGCGAGGTCGGCGTTGGCGAGCACGTCGTCGGCGGTCAGCCCGGCCTCGTCAAAGCCGGCGACGCCGATGCTGGCGCTGACCGAGCGCAGGCGGCCGGACGGGCTGGCGACGCGCTGGACGCGGACGAGGTCCAGCACCTGCGCCGCGACCGCGTCGACGTCGCCGTCGGGGATCAGCAGCGCCAGCTCGTCGCCGCCCAGCCGGGCGATCGCGACACGCTCGCCGAGGTGCTCGCGGAGCGCGCCGGCCAGCGCCACGATCAGCTCGTCGCCGGTGCCGTGGCCGAGCGTGTCGTTGATGTTCTTGAAGTGGTCGAGGTCGAGCACCATCGCCGCGCCGGCCGCGCCGTAGCGGCGCACGTGCTCGAGGTGCGTCTCGAGCGCCTGGGCGAAGGCGCGCCGGTTGAGCAGGCCGGTCAGCGGGTCGTGGTCGGCCAGGTAGCGCAGCTCGGACTCGTAGCGGCGCCGCTCGGTCACGTCCTGCACCTGCAGCAGCACGTGCTGGGGAACGCCGGCGGCGTCGCGCACCAGCGTGGCGTTCAGCGAGGCCCAGACGATCTTGCCGGCGGCGTGCAGCCAGCGCCGCTCGCCGCGGACCGAGGCGCCGCTGCCGCGGGCCAGGCGCGCGAGCGCCTCCGCCTCGTCCTCGCGGTCCTCGGGGTGCAGCAGCCGCACGATCAGCGTGCCCTCGAGCTCCTCCTGCTCGCGGCCGGTGATCGCGCTCAGCGCGCGGTTGACCTGCAGGAAGCGGCCGTCGATCGACGCGATGGCCATGCCGATCGGCGCCTCCTCGAACGCGGTGCGGAAGCGCGCCTCGGCGTCGGCCTTCGCGCGCTCGGCCTCGGCGCGGGCGTGGACGTCGCGGATGGTGGCGTGGACCTCGGCGAGCGCGGCGCCGTCGCGGACGGCGAGCAGCTGCGCGTCGGCCCAGCGCCAGGTGTTGTCGGCGCGGCGCAGGCGGACCGTGATCGCCACGCGCTCGTCGTGGTGGGCGAGGCGCTGCATCGCGGTCACCAGCGTGGTCGAGTCGCCGGGGTGGACGAGGTCGGCGGCGCGGTTGCCTTCGATCACGGCGGCGGGAGCGCCGAGCAGGTCGCTGCAGCCCTCGGAGATCTCCTGGATCACCCCGTCTGGCGTGATCGTGGCGAGCACGTCACCGGCGTGCTCGGCGAGCTCGCGCGACCGGGCGTCGGCGGCGCGGCGGGCGGACTCGGCACGGTCGAGCGCGGCGACCGTGTCGGCCGCGCGGGCCTCGCGACGGACGCTCTCGAAGCCCAGTGCGGTGAGCCCGAAACCGCAGATGAGCAGCCATACGGCCGTCAGCAACGGCGCCCCGGCGGTCGCGATCAGTGCCGCGCCTGCGAGTGCGGTGAGTCCCCCGAGCGCGCAGGCGGCACGGCTGTGGCGCGAAGTCACCCTTTCCTTGTCGGCTTAATCGCGCTTGCGCTCAAGCCTCGCGCAACTCTGCCGCCGCCTGCTCGGGCGCGACGATGCAGAGGTTCACGCCCGTCCCGAGCTCGAGACCGGCGAGATGCGTCAGCCGCGGCAGGATGTCGATCCGCCAGCAGAAGCGATCGGCGCCCGACGGTGCCGTCCGGACCCACAGGTTCAGCGGCGGGCTCGCGCCGAGCCGCCGGCGCAGCCGCCACAGCACGTCGTGCAGCAGCGCGGCCCCGAGCGGGCCGTCGTCCTCGAACCGTGCGCGCGACCGCCGCGGGGCGATCATCAGCTGGAACGGGACGCGCGACGCGTACGGAGTCATCGCCACCGCCTCGTCGTCGATCGCCACGATCCGGGCGCGCTGGCGGACCTCGTCCTGCACGTAGTCGCCGAGCAGGTCGCCGCCCATCGTGCGCACCGCGTAGGCGGCGAAGTGCTCGCGCTCGCGGGCGATCGCGGCGGGCACGAAGCGCAGCGCGTACAGCTGCGCGTGTGTGTGCGGAAGCGAGGCGCCGGCCTCGCGCCGCTCGTTGACGATCAGGTGCCGGCAGGCGCACCCCGCGTGCGAGCGCATGCGCTCGCGCCACGCGTCCATCGCCGTCTGCACCTGCTCGGGGGTGAGATCGGTGAGCGAGACGACCGAGTCGGGCGCGTTGACGATCACCTCGTGGTGGCCGGCGGCGGGCTGGGCGGTGTAGAGGTCGGGGTTGGCGTGCGGCTCGGGCTCCCGCGCGTCGGTGGTCAGCGCCGGATAGAGGTTCGGGACCACCCGGACGCTCCAGCCCGGCGTGTCCGGCCCGCCGCCGTTGGGCCGCACCGCGAACACCTCGGGCGGCGTCTGATCCTCGTGTCCGAGCGCGAACGGGTCCTTCTCGACGTTGATCGGAGGCGGCGGCTCGAGGTCGAAGTGGCCGCCCGGGCGGTCGGCGCGGGCGGCGGCGATGATCGTCTTCAGGCCCGTGAGGGGGTCGACGCGCAGCTCGGTCACGAGCCGAGATACTTATCGATGTCGGCCTCGAGCTCGGCGCGTGACGTGTACTCGCCGGACTTGATGAAGGCCGTCTTGCCGCGCTTGTCGAGGAAGACGGTCATCGGGAAGAACTTCGCGACCTGCAGCTTCTGGGCGATGTGCTCGTCCGGGTCCTCGTAGGAGAGGTACGGAAGCGGGCGCTGGGCGAGGAACTTCTTCGCCGCCGGGACTTTGTCGGCGCCGTTGATGCCCAGGAACGCGATCCGCTTGCCGCGTTCGGTGGCGACCTGCTGGAAGATCGGGAACTCGGCCCGGCACGGCCGGCACCACGACGCCCACTTGTTGACCACCGCGGGGTGGCCCTTGAGCGCGGCGAGGCGCTTGTCGAACGCCGCCGTGCCGCCCTCGACGATCGCGCTCGGCTGCGCGTAGAGCGCGGCCAGCGGCGCGGGGGCGCCTGCGAGCTTGCGCTGAGCGGCCTTGGGGTCGAACTTCGGCGCGGTGGTCGCGTTGCCGTTCTTGCCGCCCGCCTGTGTCAGTCCGATGACGAGGACCGCGATCAAGGCGATGCCGAGAAGTGGCCAGAGCAGGCGTCGCATTTCGCTTCAGGGTGGCAGATAGTCACAGTCGCCCGCTCGTCTGCTGTAATAAGGGGCAGCAGCGGGGACGACCGATCCGAGGGCCGCAGCGCAGCACCGCGGTCCCGTCGAGCACTGAGCCCCCCGTCGCGCTCGAAGCCGCGCGCGGTAACCGCGGCCTCCCACACCTATTCATGGCTGAGACCACGCCAGTGGCCACGACGGTCACGACCCTTCCATCAACTGACGCAATCGAGCGGGCGTCCCGGTTCACTCGCGAGCCGTTCGTCGCCGAGGACGAGGACCCCGCCGTCATCCTCGCTCCCGGCACCGCTCACCGCCGGGCGCTCGACGCTGCGCTGGCGGAGATCGACGCCGGTCTCAAGGAGCCGTCGGTCACCTGGCGCCGCAACTTCTCACTGCTCGTCGGCCTCGAGCGCCTGCTGGGCCAGGACGAGCCGACGCTCGTCGACGGCACGGTGCTCTCCGCGCATCAGGTCGACGCCCTCTCCGGCACGCTCACCGCCCTGTACGCCGAGGTGCAGCGCAACGGCAACGGCAGCGCCAACGGCACGACCGCCGAGGATCTGCAGCTGGCACCGGTTGGCATCCCGGGCGAGGAGGAGCTCGACGAGGACGAGCCCGAAGAGCCGATGGACTGGGACGAGCCGGCCCCCGACGACGACGAGCAGCTGCCGGACGCGCCCGAGGACCCGAACGCCGCCAAGCGCTTCTGGTTCGAGCACGCGACCGGCGCCGGCAAGACCGTCGCGGCGCTTGGCTTCGTCGAGGCGTCACGCACCGGTGGTGTCCTGATCCTCACGCATCGCCGCAACCTCGTGGATCAGTTCCACGGCGAGCTGCGCGACCGCGGCTACGGCAAGCGGATCGCCCCGGCGCTGCTCAAGGGTCAGGACCGCGCCGACGGCCCGGTGACCGTCGAGACCTACCAGTGGTTCGTGCGCAACGCGGGGAAGGTCTCCGACGCGTACACGATCGTCATCTGCGACGAGGCGCACACGGCGCTCGGCGAGAAGACTTCCGCGTCGATCCGCCAGTGGGCGGGCCCGATCTTCATCGGCATGACCGCGACGGGCGCGCTGATCGCCCGCCACGTCACCGACCTGTTCCCGACGCAGACGTCGCGCTTCGACCTCGCACAGGCCGCGCGGCGCGGCGTCATCTCGCCGCTGCGGTGCGTGCGGATCCCGCCCGGCCCGGGCGTGCGCACGATCGCCAAGGTGCCGCTGCGCCGCGGCGAGGTGGACACCGAGTTCGACCAGGAGATGCTGGCCGAGCTGCTGGACCAGCTGCCCTTCAACCTCGCGATCGCGGACCTCTACAAGACGCGCTTCAACGGCGTGCCGGGCGTCGTCTACGCGGCGGGCGTCCGCCACGCCTATAACGTCGCCCAGGCGTTCCGCGACGTCGGGCTGAAGGCGCAGGCCGTCTCGGGCGAGACGCGCAAGCGTGAGCTGGCGTCGATCCTCGCGCGCTACGAGCGCGGGGAGATCGACGTGCTGGTCAACGCGCAGCTGTTGGCCGAGGGTTGGAACTCGCCGCGCGCGACGGTCTGCATGCACCTGGCGCCGACGGCGTCGCGGCGCATCTACCAGCAGCGGGTGGGCCGCGTGACGCGTCGCCAGCCGGGCAAGGAGGCGGGCATCGTCGTCGACTTCGTCCATCCGGCGACCAAGCACGACGACCCGGTCGTGACGCTGCATTCGCTGCTGGACCGCGACGTCTATCGCGGCGGCGCGATCGTGGTCGGCCCGGTGCGCCGCGGCCGCGGCCGCCGCCTGCGGGTTGAGCGGCGCGTGCTCCCGGTCACGGCCGACGAGAACCGCCGGATCGAGGTCTTCGAGCGCGAGCTGTGGCGTATCGCCGTCGAGCACCTCGACTACGGCGAGCAGGTCCAGTGGGCCGCGCTGGCCGGCGCACGCGTGGCGCCGACGGGCTGGCGCCGCGCGCGGGCGATGCTCCACTTCGACCAGGGCGGCGAGCTCAAGCGCACGTTCCTCACCACGGCCGTCGAGCGCAACAAGAACCCGCAGCTGCGGCTCAAGGCGCTGCAGGAGGTCGCCGCAGGGCGCGACGCCGAGGCATTCGACCGCGCGCTGGACTTCGTCGAGACGTGGCCGCGCGACGACAAGCGCGAGGGCGTGAAGGTCGTCCTGCAGGCGCTGGCCGAGAAGAAGATCGGGCGGCGCGACCAGGCCAACAACTGGATCTGGCGCTGCGCGAACATGACCCGCGAGGTCCACGAGGAGTACGCGGTGCAGCGCTGGCCGGAGACGAAGCGGCTCCTCGGCCTGTTGGTGAACTCGTCCGGCGGTGCCCACGCGCGCAACGCGCGGCGGCTCGTGCACGCGGCGCGCCAGCAGGACCGGCGTCTCGCCGCGGCGCTGCTCGCGGCGGCATTGCCGCACACCGCCGAGGCGGGCGAGGTCGTCAACGGCGCGCGGACGCGGATGTCGCGTAAGCCCGCCGCGCTGGCCCGGGAGCTGTTGCGGAACTTCCCGAAGGGTCGCGGCAAGTCCAAGCGCAGGCGGCGGAGGAAGCCCGCCGCGGGCGAGGCCGCCGCGCCGGAGGTCGTTGCCAGCGAGACCGTCGAGGCCACCACGGAAACCGTGCCGGAGGCGGAGGCGGAGGCGGACGCGCCGCCCAAGCGCACGCGCTCGCGGCGGAAGGCCGCCGCCCCGGACGAGTCTCCGGCCGAGGGCAGCCAGGACGCGCCCGCGGCGCCGAAGCGGACGCGGTCTCGCCGCAAGCCCGCCGAGCCCGCCGAGACGCCGACGGCCGGGACCGAGGCGGAGGCGCCCAAGCCGGCGCGCTCGCGCCGCAGGGCCGCCGCCGCCGAGGCTTCCGAGTCCGCCGAGACGCCGAAGCCGACGCGCTCACGCCGCAAGGCGGCTCCCGAGGCGTCAACGGCGGCCGCCGAGGCGGAAGCGCCCGCGCCCAAGCCCGCGCGCTCGCGCCGCAAGCCGGCCGCCGCCGCGACTCCGGAGACACCTAACCCGGCCGCCGACGAGTCTCCCGAGGCGCCCGAGCCGGCCGCCGCCGAGTCTCCCGAGGCGCCCAAGCCGGCCGCCGCCGAGTCTTCCAAGGCGCCCAAGCCGCGTCGCCGCACACCGGCCAAGAAGCCGCCCGAGAACGGCGTTCCCAACCCGCTCGAGGCCGCCTCCGAGGCGGTCCGTGCCGCCGTTCGCGAGGCGTCGGGCGAGCCGGCGGGCGACGAAGTCGCCTAACTCACAGGTCGGCTCGCAACAGCACCTCGCCGGCCTCGACGGCGATGACGCCGCCGTCGTCGCGCCGCACGAGCAGGCGCCCGGCATCGTCGATCCCCGCGCCAACGCCGACGCCGTGACCCCACCGCACCGGCCGGTCGAGCAGCGCGTCCCGGTCGCGCAGCGCGGCGACGACGCTCGCCACCGGGTCGGCCAGCCGGCCGGCCAGGGCCGTGAGCAGCTCGGTCAGCGTCGGCTCGAGCTCGTCGGGCGCGCGGCCGAGCGTGCCCGCGGTCGCGTGCAGCTCCGGTGGCAGGTCGCGCACGTCGAGGGCGACGTTCAGGCCGACGCCGACGATCGCCCAACCCTCCGCTGGGCGTCCCTCGACGAGAATCCCCGCCACCTTCAGCCCGTCCAGCCACACGTCGTTCGGCCACTTCACGCGCGCGCCCGGCCCGGCCACGTCGGCGACTGCCAGCCCGGCGCGCAGCGGGAGCAACGCGTCGAACTCGCGGACGATCAGCGAGAAGAGCAACGAGCTCCCGGCGGGCGCGCTCCATGTCCGCGCGTAGCGGCCGCGGCCCGCCGTCTGGACCGCGGCGGAGACCAGCGTCCCGTGCGGGGCGCCGGCGACGGCCAGCTCGCGGGCGCGGTCCATCGTCGAGCCGATCGACCGCAGGTGCAGCCGCGGGCGGCCGAGCGTCACTCGCTCTCCAGCCGCACCTCGTCGCCCGCGCGCACGCCGAGCAGCGCCGCCGCGTTGCCGCCGTTGACGGCGAGCGCGAGCGAGCCGCCGGCGTCCTCATAGACGAGCAGCGCGCCCGCGGCGACGTCGCTGAACGTGCGCGCGACGACGCCGCGCACGCGGCGCGACTCGGCCCGCGCGGCGATCGCGTCGCCGAGGCGCAGCCCGCGCTCGAGCAGGTCGCCGTGCGCCGCGTCGGTCATCACGTTGCCGTACGTGTCGGTCGCCACCACGTGCGCCACCAGCGCGCCCGCCTCCTGACGCGGCTCGCTGCGCTCCAGCACGACCAGCTCGCCCGGCTCGAGCGGCGTCCCGGCCGAGGCGAGCGGTGCGCCGCACGCGAGCCGGGCGACCACCGGGGCGAACACGTCGCGCCCGTGGAACGTCGCCGACACCGGCTCGAGCCGCCACGGCGAAGCCGAGATCTCGACGACCTCCTCGACGCCGCCGAGGCGCTCGGCGGCGGGGATCAGCAGCCCGTTGTCCGGCCCCACGAGCAGGCGATCACCGGCGCGCAGCGCGACCGCGCGCCGGCGCGCGCCGACCTCGGGATCGACAACCGCGAGGTGCACGCCCGCCGGCACGTACGGCAGCGCACGCTCGAGCATCAGCGCCCCCGCCTGCACGTCCTGACGCGGGGTGCCGTGGCTGATGTCGATCACCCTCGCCTCCGGGCAGATCCCGGCGATGACGCCGTGCACGACGCCGACGAACTCGTCGCTGAGCCCGTAGTCGGAGAGGAAGGTGATCGGTCTAGCGGACATCGTGAAGGAGGGCCTCGATCATGCCGTCGGGGGTGTGCGGGTCGGCCTCGACGTCCGGCTCGGCGCCGTGAGCGCGCAGCTCCTCGCTCGTCGCCGGGCCGATCGAGACCAATCGCGGGCCGCCGAGGCTACCGCCCGCCGCCGCGTAGAACCGCACCGACGAACCTGACGTGAACAGGAGATAGTCGGCCGCGGCCGCGGCGTTCCGTGTGGCATCGTCGAGCGGCTCGGCGACCGTCTCGTAGAGCGCGACGACGTCGACCGCCGCGCCGCGTTCGCGGAGCGCGTTCGGGAGCACGTCGCGTCCCTCGGCGGCGCGCACGACCAGCGCGCGCTCCACCGGCACGTCCGCCAGTGCCTCGACCAGCCCCTCCGCGACCGCGCGCTCGGGCACGACGTCCGGCTCGATCCCCCGCTCGCGCAACGCGCGAGCGGTGCCGGGCCCGATCGCGGCGATCCGCAGGCCGGCCAGCGCGCGGGCGTCGCGCACGCGGTCCATCAGCAGCTCGGCGCCGTTCGGCGACGTGACGCACAGCAGGTCGTAGCCGTCGAGCGGCGGGAGCGGCTCGGCGAGCGGCCGGATGCGGATCGCCGGCGCCTCGACGACGGTGGCGCCGAGCGCGCGCAGCCGCGCGGCCAGGGCACTGGCCTGCGCCCGCGCGCGCGTGACCGCGACGGTCCGCCCGTGCAGTGCGCGCGATTCAATCCACGCGAGCCGCTCGCGCAGCCCGGCGACCTCGCCGACGACTGTGATGGCGGGCGCGCGGATGCCTGCGGCGGCCGCTCGTTCGGCGATGTCGCCGAGCGTTGCCGTCACGGTCCGCTGCCCGGGCAGCGTGCCGCGCTCGACTACCGCGACGGGCTGGTCCGCCGGCCGCCCCTCCGCGATCAGCTGCTCGGCGATCCGCGACAGCGTGCGCACCCCCATGTAGAAGACCAGCGTGCCGGGGAAGCGGGCGAGGCCCGGCCAGTCGATCGCCGAGCCGGCGCTGTCGTGGCCGGTCACGAACGCGACGCCGCCGGCGACCTCGCGATGCGTCACCGGGATGCCGGCGTAGGCCGGCGCGGCGACGCCGGCGGTCACGCCCGGCACGACCTCGAACGGGATGCCGGCCTCGGCGAGCACCAGCGCCTCCTCGCCGCCGCGGCCGAACACGAACGGGTCGCCGCCCTTGAGCCGCACGACGTTGCGCCCGGCGCGTGCGTGCTCGAGCAGCAGCGCGTGCGTGTCGTCCTGCGGGAACTGCGGGCCCTCGCCCTCCTTGCCGACGTACACGACTTCCGCGCCCTCGCGCGCGTGCGCGAGCGCCTCGGGCGGGATCAGGCGGTCGTAGAGGATCACGTCCGCGGCCGCGATCAGCTCGACCGCGCGGACGGTGAGCAGGCCCGGGTCGCCCGGGCCGGCGCCGACGAGATAGACGGTGCCGCTCACCGTGCCGCCATCGCCTCGGCGTAGCGCAGCAGGTCGGCGGCTCCCGCAGCGAGCATCCGGCGCGCCAGCTCCTCGCCGGCCGCGACCGGGTCGTCGCCGGTAACGCGCACCTCGTCGACGAGCCACGCGGAGCCGTCGGGGAGGCCGACGAAGCCGCGAACGCGCACAAAATCCGCGTGGATTCCCACAGGGGTGTGACAACTTGCGGAAAACCTGTGGATCACAGCCCGTTCTGCCTCCAGGCATGCCATGGTCCGATCATGCGAAGCGGCAGCGGCGACATCGGCGGCGGGGCTCCCCTGCCGGGCCTGGACGGCGATCACTCCCTGGCCGGCAGCGGGCACGAAGACGTCTCCGGAGAGCGTTCCGCCGCCCTCGTGGCGCCGGTCGAGCCGGTCGAGCCCCGCGGCCGCCAGCACGAGCACGTCGACCTCGCCGGCCGCGCGCTTGCGCAGCCGCGTGTCGACGTTCCCGCGCAGCTCGCACAGCTCGAGGTCCGGCCGCACGGCGAGCAGCTGCGCCCGCCGCCGCACCGCGCTGGTCCCCACCCGCGCCCCCTCGCGCACGTGCTCGAGCGTCGGCTCGCCGACCAGCACGTCCATCGGATCGGCCCGGCGCGGCGTGGCCACCAGCGCCGTCGCGTTGGCGAGCTCTCCGGGCACGTCCTTGGCCGAGTGCACCGCCAGGTCGATCTCGCCGGCCAGCAGCGCGCTCTCGAGCGCGCCGACCCAGCGGGATTTGTCGCCCCGCGCGCGGTCGACGTCGCCGGCCGTGGTGATCGTGACCAGCTCGGCCGGCTCGGGCAGGGCCTGCACCACTGCGCGCGCCTGCGCAAGCGCCAGCGCGCTGCCGCGCGTCCCGACGCGCAGGGTCAACGGGGCCGCAGCTCGCGGACCTCGGCGGGCTGCTCCGCCGACCCCGGCGCCGCGTCCTCGAGGCCGAAGAGCTCGCGCAGGAGCTGGAGCCGCGCGTGGCGGTGGGAGGCGTCGAGGCCCTTGACCCGCAGCGTGGGCTCGTGCAGCAGGCGGTTGGCGACGGCACGCGCCAGTGCCTCGACGCGCTTGCGGTCGCGCTCGCTGAGCGTCTCCCAGCGACCCTCGTTCTCGGCCAGCACCCGGGCGACGATGTCGTCGGCGTGCGCGCGCAGCGCGGTCACGGTGGGCATCACCTCGAGTGCGCCGAGCCAGCCGGCGAACCCCTGGATCTCCTCCTCGACGATCCCTTCGGCGCGGCGCGCCTCGGCCTTGCGGACGGAGATGTGGCGGCGGACCTGGGCCTGCAGGCCGTCGATGTCGAGCAGCGTCACGCCCGGCAGCTCCGCGCACGCGGGGTCGATGTCACGCGGCACCGCGAGGTCCACGAGCAGCAGCGGGCGCCCCTGGCGCTCGCGGTTGACCACGGCCAGCTCCTCGGCGCCGAGCAGCGCGTGCGGCGACGAGGTGGAGGAGATCACGATGTCCGCGCGCGCGAGCTCGGAGGGCAGCGCGTCGAACGAGCCCGAGGCGCCGCCGAACTGCTGGGCGAGCGCGATCGCGCGCTCGCGGCGCCGGTTGGCGATGAACATCGTCGTGACGCCGTGGTCGTGCAGCGCGCGGGCGGTCAGCTCGGCCGTCTCGCCGGCGCCGATCAGCAGCACGTGGCGGGCGGTGAGGTCGCCGAGGGCGTCCTGGGCGGCGTCCACGGCCACCGACGCGACGCTGGCCCGCCCGGCGGAGATCGCGGTCTCGGTGCGGACGCGCTTGCCGGTCTCGAGCGCCGCGCGGAACAGCTTGTTGGTCATCGGCCCGGTCGTGCGGGCGGCGAGCGCCGCCTCGTACGCGCGCTTGACCTGCCCTTGGACCTCAGCCTCGCCGACGATCATCGACTCCAGCCCACTCGCGACCCGGTACAGGTGCCGTGCGGCATCGCAGTTGCGCAGCGCATAGATGCCGTCGTACAGCTTGGTGGGGCGGATGCCCGCGCGCCGCGCGAGCAGCGCGAGCACCGCCGACTCGGCCTCCACGGGATCGCTCACGAGCAGGTAGAGCTCGGTGCGGTTGCACGTCGAGAGAGCGACGGCCTCGCCGATCGCCGGGTGGTCAGTGAGCTCGCGCAGCAGCGGCTCGGCGCCGTTGTCGGTGAGCGCGATGCGCTCGCGCACGGCTAGCGGCGCGGTCTTGTGCGACGCCCCGAGCGCGAGCAGCTCGCTCATCGCGGCACGGTCTCCTGCGCCGGCGACTCGTCCGACTCGTCGGCGGCCGCGCGCCGGTCACGGCGGTCGAGGATCTCGTTCAGCTCGCCGAGATCGCGCGTGATCCGCACCAGCTTCGAGGCCATGATCGCCACGTAGATCAGGATCAGCGCGAGGAAGACCAGATACGCGGCGGCGACGTAGGGTCCGGCGTCGTCGAGCGGTAGCGCGGGCATCAGAGCTGTTGCGGGGCGGCACTCCGCCCGGCCGGGACCCACGGGTCGTCATCGTCGGCCAGCCGCCGCTTGAGCTTGCGCAGCTGCATCGACGCCTGCTTGGAGGTGAGCTCGTACTTCCACAGCGTCACGAACAGGACGGCCATGGCGAGGACCGAGACCATGAACGTCAGCCGCATCGCGCCGGGCATCGAGCCGCCGGTCGCGCTCAGCACGCGCGGGTGCGAGAACGACTGCGCGAGCCGCACGGCGAGGAAGTTCAGCGGTACGAACGCGCCCGCGACGATCGAGAAGACCGCCGCGCTGCGCGCCTGGCGCTCCGGGTCCTCGATCGAGAACCGCAACGGCTGGTAGCAGGCGTAGAGGAGGAAGACGATCAGGAACGACACGAGCGTCGGCTCTTCCCAGACCCACCAGTGCCCCCACGCCGCCTTGGCCCAGATCGAGCCGGTGATCAGCGCGGCGACCGCGAGGATCAGGGACAGGTGGATCGCCACGTAGGAGCGCAGGTCGTGCGCGCGGTCGCCGGTGCGCAGGTACTGGATGCCCCACACGCCGCCGGCCACGAACCCGCACAGCGCCACGATCGCCAGCGGCACGTGCAGGTAGAAGATCTTCTGGATGAAGCCCTGGTCGGCGTCGTTGGGCGCGTAGAAGAAGACCAGCGCGAAGGCGCCGACGATCAGGACGACGGAGGCGATGGAGAGGGTCTTGAGCCCTCGGACGAACACGTCTGGCTAATCCTCCAGCAGGAAATCGAAGACCGCGAAGGCGAGCAGGGCGAACACGAGATCATAGAGGCCGAGCACCAGCAGCCAGCGCCCCGGCAGCGCACCGGCGCCCGCCTCCGCCAGCAGCGGCGATGTCGCCCGCGCGGCGGCGATCGCCAGCGGGAGCAGCAGCGGCAGCGTGAGGATCGGCACGATCAGCTCGCGCGTGCGGGTCTGGATGCCGAGCGCGCCCACGAGCGTGCCTGCCACGGCGATGCCCAGGTCGGCGAGCAGGAGGACGGCCACGAGCTCGGGCACCGCATCCCACGGCGACGGGCCGAGCAGCAGGATCGCGAACGCGGGCACCGCGGCGAGCTCGACCGCCGCGAGGAAGCAGAAGAGCACGGTCGCCTTGGCCACGAACAGCGCGGTGCGGTCGACCGGCGCGAGCAGGAAGCCGTCGAACCCGCCCTGCTCGCGCTCGGCCACGAACAGCCGCACGATTCCGAGCACGGCGGCGAACAGCAACGTCACCCACAGCACGCCGGCGGCCAGGTCGCCCTCCACCGAGCGGGCATCGAGCGCGAAGTGGAAGAGCACGAACGTCGAGAGGCTGAACAGCACCATCGATGGCACCGCCTCACCGGTCCGCAGCTCGACGAGCAGGTCCTTGCGCACCACGGCACTGACGGCCCGCCTCACCGGTACAGCTCCTTGAGGTCGGTCGGCTGCACCTCGCGCGCGGGGGCGACGATCGCCGCGCGGCCGCCGCGCAGGCCGAGCACGAGGTCCGCCTCGGCCAGGCCGAGCTCGACATCGTGGGAGATCAGCACGCGCGCGGCCCCCGTGCCGCGGCCGATCAGCGGGGCGACCGCGTCGGCGGCGCCCGGGTCGAGGTTGGCGAGCGGCTCGTCGAGCAGCAGCAGCTGCGGCCGGTGCAACACGGCCCGGCAGATCGCCACCCGCTGCGCCATGCCGCGCGACAGGGAGCGGACGGGCTCGTCGGCCCGCCGCGCCATCCCCACCGCCTCCAGCAGCTCACCCGCCCGCTCGGCCGCGACATCGTGCAGTCGCGCGTGGAAGCGCAGGTTCTCGCGCGCCGTCAGGTCGCGATAGAGGAGCGGCTCGTGCGCCAGCAGGCCGATCTGGCCGCGCACGGCCCACCCGTCGCGCGGCAGCGCGTGGCCCAGCACGGACACCTCCCCGCGGTGGGGCCGCAGCAGCGTGGCCAGCACGCGCAGCAGCGTCGTCTTGCCGGCGCCGTTGGCCCCGAACACCGCGAGCGTCGCGCCACGCGGCAGCTCGAGGGTGACGGCGGTGAGCGCCACGCGCTCCCCGTACGCCCGGCCGAGCTCGCGCAGCGCGACGGCCGGCGCGCCGTCAACGTTCGTCATGGTGCGACGAGTCGCCGCGCAGCGTGCGCACCACGTGCTTGAGCGTGGGGGTGAGCACTCCGAACAGCTCGTCGATCGACTTCGGGGACCCCGGGAAGTTGACGATCAAGGTGTGGTGGGCGATCCCCGAGATGCCGCGCGTGAGGATGCCGTGCGGCGTGTGCTTGAGCCCCTCGGCGCGCATCGCCTCGGCGAAGCCCGGGGCCTCGCGCTCGATCACCGCGCGTGTCGCCTCGGGCGTGATGTCGTTGGGCGTCAGCCCGGTGCCGCCGGTCGTGAAGATCAGGTCGCAGCCCACGTCGACGAAGTGGTGGAGCCGGTCTTCGATCAGCCCGAAGTCGTCGGGCACGACCTCCATGGCGACTACCTCGCAGCCCGCCTGCTCGGCGGCGGCGGCGAGGCGCGGCCCAGAGAGGTCCTCCGCCTCCCGGCGCGAGACCGACGTCGAGATCGTCAGGACAGCGGTACGGATGGCCCGGAGCTTAGAGGCAACCTCTTAGAGTCACGGCGTGGAGCTGCGTCAGCTCGAGTATTTCGTGGCCGTCGCGCGCCACCGTCACTTCGGCCGGGCCGCCGAGGCGGTGTACGTGTCGCAGCCCGCGCTGTCGCAGCAGGTGCGGCGACTCGAGGCCGAGCTCGGGCTGGCGCTGCTGCGGCGCACGAGCCGGGGCGTCGAGCTGACGCCGGCCGGGGAGGACCTGCTGACCCGCGCGGAGACGATCCTCGCCGAGGTGGCGGGCGCGCGCGGCGCGATGGACGAGCACGCGGGCGTCGTGCGCGGCGCGGTGCGAGTGGCGGCGACGACCGCCGACGCGCTGCGGCTGCCCGAGGTGCTCGCCGCCTTCCATCGCGACCATCCCGGCGTGCGGCTCGCGCTGCGGCACGCGTCGGTGGGCGAGGTCCTCGCGCTGCTGCGCTCCGGCGCCGTCGACCTCGCCGTCGTGTCGCTCGGCGCCGAGACCGCTGAGGGCCTGCGGGTCACGCACCTCGCCGACGAGCCGGTGCGGGCGATCGCGCCGCCGGACGAGCCGTTCGCGGCCGTCGCGGTCGGCGTCGAGGACCTGCGCGGCCGGCCGTTCGTGCTCGGCGAGCCCGGCAGTGCGCTGCGCGCCGCCGTGATGGACGCCTGCCAGCAGCACGGTTTCAGCCCGGTGCCGCTGCTCGAGGTGGGTGACCCGGCGACGGTGCGGTTCCTGGTGAGCGCCGGTCTCGGCGTCAGCCTCGTCCCACAGTCGTGGCTCGAGCCGTCCGGCCCGCCCGTCTCGGTCGCGGCGCTCGTGGCGCCGGCGCCCCGTCACGCGCTGTCGCTGCTCACGGCCGGCGAGCTCCCGCCCGCCGGCCGCATCCTCGCGCAGCGCCTACAGGACGCCTTCCAACTCGGCCTCGAGCCGTGACTTGCGGCGCGCGCCGACGAGCCTGAGCACCGGCTCGCCGCCGCGGAACACCATCAGCGTCGGCATCGAGAGGACCTGGTAGCGCACCGCGGTCTCCTGGTTGGAGTCCGTGTCGAGCTTGACGAACCGGACGTCGGGGCGCTCGTCGGCGAGCTCGGCGAGGATCGGGCTCATCATCCGGCACGGGCCGCACCAGACGGCATGGAAGTCGACGACGACAGGAGCGTCGGACTCGAGCACGTCGGCGGTGAAGCGGGCATCGGTGGTCTCAAAGGGAGGCATGCGATCCACTTTGACCGCGGGGCCGCTCGGGGTCCAAGGCGCATTCGTTATCGCGGCGATTAGCGCCCGGTGACGCGGGCGAACGGCGGCATTGAGGGCGGCAGCGCCGATGCACCGGTTTCGCGTGGGGCGAATTGTGTACCCATACGGTGCGTTAACCGCCCCGGTGGCGCGTTGCCGCTCGGAGAGACGCTCACGCCTTCCTACAAGCGCAGTTCTCAGCGCCTAGGCGACGGTGGCGCGATCGCGCTGCGCGCCCGCGATCAGCTCGCGCACCGCGGCCTCGTCGCCCGCGCGCAGCAGCTCGATCGGGTCGGGGTCGCCGTTCACGATCCCCTCGAAGAACGCCTTGCGGTCCTGGTAGGTCGGCAGCGTGCCCTTCGCCCACCCGCGCGCCTCGTTCAAGAGCACGGCAAGGCGCGCGTACGGCTCGCCGAACTCGTCGGCGATCTGGCGCTTGATCCGCTTCGCCAGCGCGGGCGACGCTCCGGCGGTGGAGATCGCGATCGCCAACGGCCCCGTGCGGACGATCGCCGGCAGGATGAAGTTGCACAGCGGCGGCACGTCCACGACGTTGACGAGCATCGCCCGCCGCTCCGCGTCCTCGTAGACGTGGATGTTGACGTCGGTGTCGTTGGTCGCGGCGATCGCGATGAACGTCGCCTCGAGGTCGCCCGGCTGGTACTCGCGGCGCACCCATTCGATCGAGCCCTCGTCGGCCAGCGCGTGCAGCTCCGGCGCCGCGTCCGGGGCGATCAGGACGACGCGGCCGTCGCACGCGAGGAGGCCCTCGACCTTCTCGAGCCCGATGTCACCGCCGCCCACGACCACGCAGCGGCGGCCGGTGAGCCGCAGGCATGCGATGTAGAACGGCGTGTCGAGCATGCCCTGCACGCACGTCTGGTCGCAGATCCCCTTG
This sequence comes from uncultured Solirubrobacteraceae bacterium, assembly GCA_963803335.1. Taxonomy (GTDB): domain Bacteria; phylum Actinomycetota; class Thermoleophilia; order Solirubrobacterales; family Solirubrobacteraceae; genus DASSUW01. The sequence goes on from CAWDME010000008.1 coordinate 38,728, forward strand.
CGGAACTGGCAGACGCACTCCTTGCCGGCGTAGGCCTGTGCGGGCATGCCCTACACCGTACCGGGCGGCTCCTCGGTGGCCGCTCGCTAGCCGTGGCGGTCGCGCGCCTCGGCAAGCACGGCGTCGATCGCCGCCATCAGCCCGACATAGCCGGTGAAACGCTGCGTCTCGGCGTCCGCCGAGCGGACGTGGCCGGCGATCGGCCCGTCGTCGGGGCCGGCGTCGATCGTCACCTCGATCGTCGTCTCGGTCAGGGTCCACATAGCGGGAGCGCGAGCATCGATGGCGAGTGTCCTGCCGGTGCTCGCCGTTCGCATCGGGGGCCGCCACGTACACGACTACGGACATCCGGATTAGTGTTCTCCGCTAGTGGAGTACGGAAGCTCCTCGCGGCTGCTGGAGCGCGACGCCGAGTTGGCACTGACGACCTCGCTCCTCGAGCGCACGCCGGCGGGTGACGGCGCGCTCGTGGCGCTCGTCGGCCCGGCCGGCATCGGCAAGACGCGCCTGCTCGCGGAGGCCCGCCGCGAGGCGACCGAGCGCGGGTTCACCGTCCTCGCGGCGCGCGCGGCCGAGCTCGAGCAGGACCTCGCGTTCGGCGTCGTCCGCCAGCTGTTCGATCCGGTCCTGGCGCGGGCGGACGAGCGCGAGCGGGCCGAGCTGCTCGCCGGGGCCGCGGCGCTCGCGGCGCCGGTCACGGGCCTGCCGCTGCCGCCCGGCCCGGACCCGCTGTTCAGCGCGCTCCACGGGCTGCACTGGCTCACAGCGAACCTCACCGCTCGCGGTCCGCTGCTGCTCGCGATCGACGACGCGCAGTGGGCGGACGCGCCGTCGCTGCGCTTTCTCGCCTATCTGGCCGCCCGGCTCGGCGGCATCGCCGCGCTGGCGGTGATCACCGTGCGGCCGACCCAGACGGGTGAGCTCGTGGACGCCGTGCTCGCCGACCCGCAATGCCGCGTGGTGCGCCCGCAGCCGCTGAGCGAGGCCGCGGTCGGGGCGCTGGTCGGCGACCGGATGGGCGCGGCCGCCGACGACGAGTTCGTTGCGGCGTGCGCCACCGCGACCGGCGGCAACCCGTTCCTCGTCGTCGAGCTGCTCGCGGCGCTGGCCTCCGATGGGCTCCCACCGACGGGGGCGAGTACCGCGCAGGTCCTCAGGCTCGGCCCGGCGACGGTCGCCCGATCGGTGCTCGCGCGCCTCGCCCGCATGCCCGCCGAGTGCGTCGCGCTCGCACGTGCCGTGGCCGTCCTCGGCGACCACGCGGAGCTTGACCTGGCGGCGGCGCTGGCGGACGTCGATCCGCAGGCCGCCGCCCGGGCCGCCGATGCGCTGACGGCCGCCGAGGTGTTCCGGCGTGACCGCCGGCCCGGCTTCGTGCACCCGATCGTGCGCGCCGCCGTCTACGAGGACATCCTGCCCCAGGAACGCGCGGCCGCGCACCTGAAGGCTGCCCGCGCGCTGGCCGAGCCTGCCGTGGCCGGCGCGCACCTGCTGCACTCCCCGGCGGCCGGCGACGCGTGGGTGGTCGAGGTGCTGCAGCGCGCCGCCGCCGGTGCGCTCGCAGGCGCGGCACCGGAGAGCGCCGTGGCCTACCTCGACCGCGCGCTGGCCGAGCCGCCGCCGCCGGAGCTGCGCGGCGCGGTCGTGCGGATGCTCGGCGCCGCGGAGCTGGCGGCGGGACGCCCGCAGGCCCTCGAGCACCTGGCCGCGGCGCACGACGAGTTCGCCGACCCGGCTGCGCGAGCGCTGATCGCACTCGATCTCGCCCGTGCCTACATGGCCGCGGGCCGGCCCGACGGCGTGGCGCTGCTGCAGGCCGCCGCGGCGGAGGTGCGCGACGTCGACGCCGAGCTTGCCGCGCGGCTCGACGTCGAGGCGACCGGGATCGAGCGTGGCCTGGGCATCGCGCCCGAGGCGCGGCGCCGCCAGCTGCGGGCACTCCACGGGCGCCTGCCGGCGGGCGCCGCGGGCCGGCTGGTGCTCGCGGCCCTCGCCTTCGAGGTCGCCACGGAGGGCACGGCTGCCGACGAGGCGGCAAGCCTCGCCGAGGAGGCGTTCGGCGGCGGCCGGCTGCTCGCCGAGGAGGGCCCGGAGTCTCCCAACGTGATCATGGCGGCCAACGCGCTCTCGTTCTGCGACCGCTTCGAGCAGGCGCGCGAGATCCTCGACGGCGGGCTGGAGGCCGCCCGCGGTCGCGGATCGGCGCTCGGCGTCGCGTTCTGCTCGTGCTTCCGTTCCGCGCTCGCCCTGCGCCTCGGCGCGGTGCAGGAGGCGGAGGCGCTGGCCCGCGAGGCGCTGGTGCTGACCGACTCGCCGATTCTCGCGGTCCTGCGTCCGATCGCCGTCTCGTTCCTGGCCGAAGCGCTGATCGAGCGCGGTGAGCTCGCCGAGGCCGAGCGGCTGCTCGCCGGGCCGGCGCCGCCGGGCCTCAACGCCATGTTCCTGCAGGTGACGCGCGGGTGGCTGCGCGTGCTGCGCGGCGATCCCGAGCGCGGGCTCGACGAGCTGCTGGAAGCGGGCGAGCAGCTCACCGCCGCGGGGGTCGCGAACGCGGTCCCGACCTTCTGGCGTTCGCGTGCCGCGCTCGCGCTGCTCGCTCTGGACGACCGCAACCGCGCGGCCGCCCTCGCCGACGAGGAGCTCGCGGCCGCCCGGCGGTTCGGCGCGCCGTCGGCGACCGGGGTCGCGCTCCGCGCCGCCGGCCTCGTGCACGGCGACGACGGGCTGCTCGCCGAGTCCGTCGCGACGCTCGCGCCGACCGCGGCACGGCTCGAGCATGCGCACTCGCTGGTGGCGCTCGGCGCGGCGCGCCGGCGTGCCGGACGCGCCGCCGACGCCCGCGGGCCGCTCGCCTCAGGCCTGGCGCTGGCGCGCCGCTGCGGAGCGGTCGCCCTCGCCGAGCGCGCGTACGACGAGCTTTCGGCGACCGGGGCCCGCCCGCGCAAGATCCTGCGGGCGGGCGCCGAGGCGCTGACCGCCAGCGAGCGACGCGTGGCCGAGATGGCGGCGGCCGGGATGAGCAACCGCGACGTCGCGCAGGCGCTGTTCGTCACCGTACGCACCGTCGAGACCCATCTCGGCCGCGCCTACACGAAGCTCGACATCTCCTCGCGCGGAGAGCTTGCCGCAGCCCTCGCGCCGGTGTCCGCAGACACCGGCACTATCCGCTCCGCTTGAGCTTGCCGTGGCGCTTGGCGTACCGCTCGCCCGCCCGGAACACCGCGAGCCCGAACGGGATCGAGACGACGCCGAGCACGAGCAGCGGCCACAGGTCGCCGCCGAGCTCGCCGAGCGACGCGCCGTCGAGCACCGCCGCGCGGATGCCCTCGAGCGCGTAGGTCGCGGGCGAGAGCTGCGAGAGCCACTCCATCCAACCCGGCATCACGGACACCGGGTAGTAGACGCCGGACACCACGAGCAGCATGCCCTGGGCTATGAAGCCGAGCTGCGCCCCCTTCTCGGGCGAGATCAGCGGCAGCACCGCGGTGATCATGCCGATGCCGACGAACGAGATCGACGCGACGGCCAGCAGCACCAGCGCGGCGACGAAGTCGGCGTCCGGAAATGCCAGGCCGAAGAACAGCGCCACGACGAGGAACAGGAGCGCCGTCCGCAGCACGCCGTAGAGCACGGCGAACGCGCCCATGCCGAGCAGGTGCACCGCGCGCGACAGCGGCGCCATGAACGTGTACTCGATCGTGCCCTCCCAGCGCTCCCAGGCGACGGTCTCGGTGAGGATCTCGAACACGATCCCGAGGTAGGACCAGATCACCGCGCCGATCAGCAGGATCGTCGTCTGTCGCTCGACGTCGAGCGTGCCGCCGCTGGCCTCGACGCCGTCGGCGATGAACACGATCGTGAGCGTGTTCGCGACCGTCCAGACGAAGAACGCGAGCTCCCACAGCCCGTAGCGCTTGACGAGATAGGTGTTGCGCTCGACGACGCCCGCGAGGGCGATCGCCTGCAAGCGGACTGCGCCCATTACGCCGCCTCCTCAGCTTCGTCTTCGTCGTCGAACTCGCGGCCGGTGGCGGCGAGGAACGCGGCCTCCAGCGTGTCGGCCCGGTAGCGGCGCTTCAGCGCCCGCGCGTCCTCGAGCGCGAGCAGCCGGCCGCCGGCGAGGATGCCGACGCGGTCGGCGAGCGTCTCCGCCTCGGTCATGTCGTGGGTGCACAGCAGCGTCGTAGTGTCGTGCTCGCGTCGCAGCTCGCGGATGAAGCCCTGCACCTCGAGCTTCGCGCGCGGGTCCAGGCCGGTGGTCGGCTCGTCGAGCAGCAGCAGCGTCGGGGAGGTCAGCAGCGCCCGCGCAAGCGCGACCTTCTGCTGCATGCCGCGCGAGAGGTCCTCCATCGGTCCGTCCGCGCGGTCGACCGGGAAGCCGACGCGCCCGAGGATCTCCGGGATCTGCTGTCGGGTCTGGCGGTGGCCGATGCCGTAGAAGCGCGCGGCGTACGAGAGGTTCTCGGTCGCCGACATCTTCTTGAAGAACGACGCCTCGACCGAGACGCGGTTGACCACTCCGCGCACCGCGCGCTCGTCGCGCACGACGTCGTGGCCGAACACGCTCGCGCTGCCGCCGTCGGGCAGCAGCAGCGTCGAGAGCACCCGCACGAGCGTCGACTTGCCGGAGCCGTTCTGGCCGAGCACGGCGACGCACTCGCCGCGGGCGACCGTGAACGAGATGTCGTCGAGCGCGACGACCGGCGGCCGTTTGCGGCGGGTGAAGTGCTTGCGAAGCTGGACAACCTGTACTGCAGACATGACGGCTCCTTGAAGGAAGAACGCGAGCAGGGGCAGCTGCCCGAGGCGGTGCTCGGCAGCGCGGCTTGGCTCAGCGTTGGGCCGTCATGCGACACATGTTACATGGCCCTATTCAGGATTCGAACCCGCCGTCGACGCGGCGGCGGATCCCGAGCGGGTTGTCCTCGCGCAGCTCCGGCGGGAGGGCGTCCGCGGGCGCGTCCTGGAACGCGACCGGGCGGGTGAAGCGGTGCACCGCGGTCATGCCGACCGACGTGTGCGGCGGGCTCGTCGTCGCCGGGAACGGCCCGCCGTGGTGCATGCCGTAGGTGACGGCGACGCCCGTGGGGAAGCCGTCGAAGACGACGCGGCCCGCGCGGGCGGCGAGCGCTTCGACGATGGCCGCGGTGTCCTCGCCCGGCTGCGCGTGCAGGGTGCCGCTGAGCTGGCCGTCGATGCGGTCCAGCGCCGCCAGCAACTCGTCGCGCGAGCCGTGGCGCAGCAGCAGGACGACCGGGCCGAAGTGCTCCTCGAGCAGCTCCTCCGAAAGTCGGCCGGCGGGTGCCTCGTAGGCGGTCGGTTGATGGCGGAAGCCTGGGCCGTCCGCACGCTCGGCCGTGCCCAGCGGGCGCACCTCCGGACGTGCCTCGAGGCGGTCGACGGCGGCCCGCAGCGCATCGCGCAGGCGCTCGTTGAGGAGCACCGACGGCGGCGCGCCGTCGAGCCGGGCGGCCAGGTCGGCGGCGAACGCGTCGCCCGCCTCGCCCGCCGGCACGAACACGACGCCGGGCTTCGTGCACAGCTGGCCGCCGAAGTTCGCCACCGAGGCGGCGAGCCCCTCGGCGATCGTGTCGGCGCGCTCGCGTAGCGCCGCTTCGGTGATGACGATCGGGTTGATCGAGCCCATCTCGGCGTACACCGGGATCGGGACCGGCCGGCGCGCGGCGCGGTCGAAGATCGCCTTGCCGCCGTTGAATGAGCCGGTGAAGCCGACGGCGGCGATCTCCGGCGCGTCGACGAGCGCCTCGCCGACCTCCACGCCCGCGGCGGGCAGGTTCGCGAACGTGCCGTCGGGCAGGCCGGCCTCCTCCACGGCGGCGCGTAGCTCGCGCGCGACGAGCTCGCCGGTGCCGGGATGCGACGGGTGGCCCTTCACGATCACCGGGCAGCCGGCGGCGAGCGCCGAAGCCGTGTCGCCGCCGGCGGTGGAGAACGCGAGCGGGAAGTTGGAGGCGCCGAACACGGCGACCGGGCCGAGCGGGACCTGCATGCGACGCACGTCGGGCTTGGGGATCGGGACCGCGTCGGGGTCGGGGTGATCGATGATCGCGTCGGCGTCGTCGCCGGCGTCGACGATCGCCGCGAACGCCTCGAGCTGGCCGCAGGTGCGCTCGAGCTCGCCGCGCAGGCGGGCCTCGGGCAGCCCGGTCTCGGCCTCGGCGACGGCGACGATGTCGTCCCCCGCCGCGCGCAGGCGGGCGGCGGCGCCGCGCAGCAGGGCGGCGCGCTTGGCCCGGTCGCGCAACGCGCCCGAGCGATGGACCGCAGCGGCGGCGGCGACCGCGGCGCGGACGTCGTCCGGGCCGGCCTCGGTGTAGCTCGCGCCGGGCTCGCCGGTGCGGGGATCGACGGAGTTGAACGTGGCGGCCATGGGGTGTACTTTACCGCTGGTCCGCAAAGAGAACCAATGCAGTCTGCTTCCGAGACCAATCTGACCGAGATCGTGCCGCGCCGCGGAGAGGCGTCACTGGTGCCGATCAAGCCTCGGCAGCGCTACGAGGACGTGGCCGACCGGCTCGCCGCCGACATCCGCGCCGGCCGCCTCACGCCGGGCGAGCGGCTGCCGTCCGAGCGCGACCTCGCGCGGCGGCTCGCGGTCGGCCGCGCATCGGTGCGCGAGGCGATCGCGTCACTCCAGGTTGCCGGGATGATCGAGACGCGCCCCGGCGCGGGCTCGTTCGTGGCCGCCGGCGCGGCCGAGCGCAGCCGGGAGTTCCATGACTCCAGCCCCTCCGACCTGCTCGAGGCCCGCACGCTGCTCGAGCCGGCCGTCGCGCGCCTGGCCGCTCAGCGCGGCGGGCCGGATCCTGAGATCGAGGCGCTCCTCGCCGCGATGGAGGACGCGAGCGGCGACGGCTGGAACGACTGCGACCGCCGCTTCCACCAGCGGATCGCGGCGCTGACCGGCAACCCGGTCCTCGTCGACCTCGCCGATCGCATCGCCGCGGTCATGGACGAGCCCCTGTGGCAGCGGCTGCGCGACGACTCGATCGCCGTCCCCGGCCGCACCACCATCCACCTCGCGGAGCACCGCATGATCTACGAGGCGATCGCCGAGGGCGACGCCGACGCGGCGGAGCTCTACGCGGCGCAGCACATCCGCCGCGTCCGCAAGTACATGACGCTCGACTGAAAGGCTCTGCCCGTGCGCTTCCCCGGCATCATCCCCGCCGTCACCACCCCGTTCGACGCGTCCGGCGCCATCGACACGGATGGGCTCGACGGCAACGTCGCCGCGCTGCTCGACGCCGGTGTCCACGGCATCGTCGCCACCGGCACGATGGGCGAGGCCGGCAGCCTGTCGACGGACGAGCGGCGCACGGTCGTCCGTGCGGTCGTCGAGGCCGTCGAGGGCCGCGTTCCGGTGATCGTCGGCGTGTCCGCGGGCACGCCCGCGGCGGCGATCGCGCTGGCCGCCGATGCCGCCGACGCCGGCGCGAGCGCGCTGATGATGCTCCCGCCGCTCGGCTATCGCGGCGACGCGCGCGAGATCGAGGGCCACTACCGCGCGGTCGCGGAGGCCGGCGGGCTGCCGCTGATGGCCTACAACAACCCGGAGGCGAGCGGCACCGACATGCGCGCCGACCTGATCGCGCGGCTGTACGAGGAGATCGACGCGGTCGTGGCGGTCAAGGAGTGCTCGGGCGACGCGCGGCGGATCCCCGAGATCATCAACGCCGCGCCCGGCCTCGAGGTCCTGGTGGGCGGCGACGACTGGGCGCTCGAGGGCTTCGCCGCCGGCGCTTCCGGCTGGGTGAGCGGCGTCGCCGACGTGCTGCCGCGCGAGTGCGTCGAGCTGTACGAGGCGTGCCGGTCCGGCGACCTCGAGACCGCGCGGACGATCTACGCTCGGCTTCTGCCTCTCGCGCGCTTCGACATGACGCCCAAGCTCGTCCAGTACTTCAAGGCGGCGATGGACGAGGTCGGCTTCGCCGGCGGGCCGTGCCGGCCGCCGCGACTGGCGCTCACCGAAGACGAGCGCGCGGTGCTGCGCGATGCGATGGCGGTCGCCGCGGTATGAGGCTCGAGGCCGTCGACTCCCACACGGAGGGGATGCCGACGCGCGTAATCACGGGCGGCGTCGACCCGATCCCCGGCGCGACGATGCTCGAGCGCAAGCTGTACTTCGAGGCTGAGATGGACGACCTGCGGCTGCTGCTGATGCGCGAGCCGCGTGGCCACTCGGCGATGTCGGGGGCGATCCTGCAGCCGCCGACGCGCGACGACGCCGACGTCGGCGTCCTGTTCATCGAGGTCTCCGGGCTGCTGCCGATGTGCGGGCACGGCACGATCGGCGTTGCCACGGTGCTGGTCGAGACGGGCCGCGTCGAGGTGCGCGAGCCGGAGACCGTCGTGCGGCTCGACACACCCGCGGGGCTCGTCGAGGCGCGCGTGCAGGTGTCCGGCGGCCGCGCGACCGGCGTGACGCTGCGCAATGTGCCGGCGTTCCTCTACGAGCGCGAGCGCCGCGCGGCCGACGTCGTCTGCGACATCGCGTTCGGCGGCAACTTCTACGCGCTTGTCCCGGTCGGGGAGGTCGACCCCGCAAAGGCGGACGAGTACATCCGTCACGGCGCCGAGATCATGGCCGCGGTCAATGAGGACCCGCCCGTCCATCCCGAGGATTCGCGCATCACCGGCTGCCGCCACGTGGTCTTCCACGCGCCCGGCCGCGACGGCGCCGACGCGCGCAACGCGACCTCGATCCACCCCGGCTGGCTCGACCGCTCGCCGTGCGGCACCGGCACGTGCGCGCGGATGGCGCAGCTGCACGCCGACGGGGAGCTGGCGATCGGCGACGCGTTCGTCAACGAGTCGGTCATCGGCACGCGCTTCACGGGCCGGCTCGTCGGCGAGACCAGGGTGGGCGAGTTCGCGGCGGTCGTCCCGGAGATCACCGGCCGCGCGTGGATCACCGGCACCGCCGAGTACCGGCTGAGCGCCGACGATCCGTTCCCCGCCGGCTTCGCACTGTGAATCCGGATGTCGTGGTCGTCGGCGCCGGGATCGTCGGCGCCTGCGCCGCGTATGAGCTCGCCCGCGCGGGCGCGCAGGTCACCGTGCTCGAGCGCGGCGGCGGGTGGGGCGAGGAGTGCTCGTGGGGCAACGCCGGGCTGCTCGTCCCCAGCCATGCGCGGCCGATCGCCGCGCCCGAGAACCTGCGCGCCGGGCTGCGCTGGATGGTGCGGCGCGACTCGCCGTTCGGGATGCGCCCGCGGCCCTCGCTCGCACCGTGGCTGGTGCGCTACGCGCGGGCGTCGACCGCCGCGCGGGCGGCGGCCGGCGAGGCGCTGCAGCGTGAGCTGAGCGTCGAGGGCCTCCGGCGGTTCGACGAGCTCGCCGCCGAGGGGATCGACGGCGGCTACCGCCGCACCGGCCTGCTCACCGTTCACAGCGCGGAGCACCACGCCGTCGAGGAGGCGGAGTCAGACACCGGCCGTGCGCTCGGTGCGCGCCTCCTGACGGCGGCCGAGGCGCGCGAGCTCGAGCCGGCGCTCACCGGCCCGCTGTGCGCCGCGGTCCTGTTCCCCGACGAGGCGCAGTGCGATCCGATCCGGCTCGTGGCCGACGTCGCCGGCGCGGCGCAACGCGCCGGGGCGGAGTTCCGGGCGGGCGTGGACGTCCGTGACGTCGTGCCGGAGCCGGGAGGCGTGCGCGTGGGCGACCTGCACGCCGGCCACGCGGTGATCGCCGCCGGCGTGTGGTCGGGCGCCCTGGCCGCCTCCCTCGGTGCCGGGCTCCCGCTCGTGGCCGGCAAGGGCTACGCGGTCGACTACGCGCCCGCGGCGCTGCGGATGCCGCTCTACCTCTACGACGCCCGCTGCGTCGCCAACCCGATGAGCGCGCGGCTGCGGCTGACCGGTGGGCTCGTGCTCGGGAGCACCGACCAGCGCGGCGACCCGCGGCGCGTGGAGGCGATCCGCCGTGTCGCCGCCACGGCGCTCGGCGTCACGACCCCCAGCCGCGAGTGGTCAGGCCTGCGCCCGTGCACGCCGGACGGGCTGCCGGTCATCGGCGCCCATCCGCGCGCCGATCGGGTGATCCTCGCCACCGGCCACGGGATGCTGGGCGTCACGCTCGGGCCGCTGACCGGCCGGCTGGTCGCCGGCCTCGTCGCGGGTACCGCCGATCACCCGGCGCTTCCGCGGCTGTCGGCCGACCGCTTCTGAGCGATCGTGATCTGCGCGCGGTAGGCGACCGTCACGGCCTCGATCCCGTAACGCTCGAGCACCTCGCGGCTCGCGCTCAGCGCCATCGCGCGCCTGTCGGGTGGCAGGGCGCCGATCGAGCTGAACGAGGCGATCATGGCGATCAAGTCGTCGCGGCCGGTGGTTTGCTCGTGGCGGCCCTCGGTATCGCTCAGCTCACCGAACTGCTTCTCCAGCGCCGCGCGCCATGGGACGGCATCCGGCATGTACGGGCCGGGGAGCCGGTGCGCCGCGACGACCTCGGACAGCTCCTCCATCCAGCCGGCCGGGTCGCCGACGAGATGGTTGAAGAGCACGGCGAGATGGCCGCCCGGCCGCAGCACCCTGGCGATCTCCGCGGGTGCGCGGTCGAGGTCGAACCAGTGGAACGCCTCGGCGACGAACACGGCGTCGACCGACTCGTCGTCGAGCGGGATCGCCTCCGCGGTGCCCGCCAGCACGCGGGCGGCCGGGACCTCGCGGGCGAGGACCGCGCGCATGCCGTCGACCGGCTCGATCGCGATGACGTCGGCGTGAGCGCCGAGGACCCGCGTGAGCTTGCCGGTGCCGGCCGCGAGATCCACGACGTGCCGTGCTCCCCAGCGCTCGAGCAGGCCGGCGATCGCGTCGGCCGGCCAGCCGGGGCGGCCACGCTCGTAATCCTCGGCGCGCTCCCCGAACGCGTGCGCGGCCCGCGGGTTGACAGTCACTTTCCGCGCGCCTTGCGGATCCGCTCGAGCCGCTCGCGCAGCTCGCTCTCGGTCGCGTCCGGCTCGTAGAAGCGCAGGTCCTCGAGCCCGTGCGGGAGGTGCTCCTGCGTGTTCACGTGGCTCGGCTCGTCGTGCGGGTACGTGTAGCCGACGCCGCGCCCGAGGTTCGCGGCGCCCGGGTAGGCGGCAGAGCGCAGCGCGGGCGGCGGGTGCTGGGCGCCGTGATCGCGGATGTACCCGCGAGCCGCGCCGATCGCGCGCGTGGCCGCGTTCGACTTCGGCGCCAGCGACAGGTAGATCGCCGCCTGGGCCAGCGCGAACTGCGCCTCCGGCATCCCGACGTGCTCGACCGCCTGGGAGGCCGCGACGGCGACCTGCAGCGCCGCCGGGTCGGCGTTCCCGATGTCCTCGGACGCCAGGATGATCATCCGCCGGGCGATGAAGCGCGGATCCTCGCCGCCCTCCATCATCGCGGCAAGGTAGTAGAGCGAGGCGTCGGGGTCCGACCCGCGCGTGGACTTGATCCAGGCCGAGATGTAGTCGTAGTGCTGGTCGCCGGCCTTGTCGTAGAGGACGGCCTTGCGCTGCATCGCGTCCTCGGCCTCTTCGAGCGTGACCGCTTCGCCGATCGCGGTGGCGGCCGCGAGCTCGAGCGCGTTGAGCGCGGTGCGGGCGTCGCCGCCCGCGCGGGCGGCGAAGAACTCGAGCACCTCGTCGGGCACCTGCGTGTTGGCGACCTCGTTGCGCTCGATCGCGCGCCGCAGCAGCGTCTCGATGTCCGCGGAGCTGAGCTCGTGCAGCTCGTAGATCTGCGTGCGGCTGAGCAGCGCGTTGTTGACCTCGAAGTACGGGTTCTCGGTCGTCGCCCCGATCAGCGTCACGAGGCCCTCCTCGACGGCGGGCAGCAGCGCGTCCTGCTGGGCCTTGTTGAAGCGGTGGATCTCGTCGAGGAAGAAGATCGTCGCGCGGCCGCCGGAACGGCGCTCGCGGGCGCGGGCGATCACCTCGCGCACCTCGGCGCGGCCCGCCTGGACGGCAGACAGTTCCTCGAACGCTGCGTCGGCGTGCTGGGCGGCGAGCCGGGCGAGCGTGGTCTTGCCGGCGCCCGGCGGGCCGTACAGGACCATCGAGTGCGGGCGGCCGGACTCGAGCGCGGCCCGCAGCGCCGAGCCCTCGCCGAGCAGGTGCTCCTGGCCGACGAACTCGCCGAGCGTCTGCGGGCGCATCCGCGCGGCGAGCGGACCGTCGGCCGGCGGCCGGTGCTCGGGGCGCTTGTCGGGTGGGTCGAAGAGACGCTCCACGGTCCATATCTTCCCGGACAGTGCGGCGCGCTCCCTTGACTGTGGTAATTCGCGAGTGGGCGCGCATCGGCATCACGAGCTTCGGCGGGCCGCCGGCGCAGGTGGCGCTGCTGCGCGAGCTGTGCGTCGACCGGCGGGGCTGGCTCACGGCGCAGGAGTTCGAGGACGCCAACGCGGCGACCCAGCTGCTGCCCGGGCCGGGCGGGACGCAGCTGGCGATCTACTGCGCCGCGCGGGTCGGCGGCCGCTTCGGCGGTGCCGTGGCGGGCGGGCTGGCGTTCATCCTGCCCGGGCTCGTGATCGTGCTGGCCATCTCCGCGCTGGCGCTCGGGGAGTCGCCGCCGCTGTGGATCCGGGCGATTGGCGCGGGTGCGGCCGCGTCGGTGGTTGCGGTGGTGGTGGCGGCCGGCCTCTCGCTCGGGCGAACGAGCGTGCGCGGCTGGCGCGCGTTCGTGTACCTCGCGGCCGGCGCGGCGGCGGCCGTATTCCTCGGCGCCGGGGTCGTTGCCGTGCTGCTCGCGTGCGGGTTCGTCGAACTCGGCTGGCGACGCGGGCTCGCGGTCCACGCCTGGCCGGTTGCCGTGGCCGGCGCGGCGGCGCTGCCCGCGCTGGCGTGGACGGCGCTCAAGGTCGGCGCGCTCAGCTACGGCGGCGGCTTCGTGATCATCCCGCTGATGCGCGGCGACGCGGTCGACACCCACGGCTGGATGACCGGGTCCGAGTTCGCCAATGCCGTCGCCTACGGGCAGCTCACCCCAGGTCCGGTCGTGCACACGGTCGCGATCGTCGGGTGGGCGGCGGCCGGGTTCGGCGGCGCTCTGCTCGCCGCCGCGATCGCCTTCGCGCCGTCGTTCCTCGCCATCGTGCTGGTCGGCGAGCGCTTCGCCTCGCTGCGCGGGTCGCGGCCGGCGCGCGCGTTCCTCGACGGCGCCGGGCCCGCCGCGGTGGGCGCCATCCTCGGCGCCGCCGTGCCGCTGCTTGCCGCGCTCGAAGAGCCGTGGCAGTACGCGGTGCTGGCCGCCGCCGCGATCGTGTTGCTGTTGCGCCGGCCGCCGTTCTGGGTCCTGGCGGGGGGCGCTCTCGCCGGGTTGGTAGCCGCGGCTGTGGGCGCCGCGGTGCCCTAGGCGAACTGCGGCTGGGTGGGGTGGCGAGGGGGACGACCACGCGGTCTGTCGCGGTCGATTCCCGTCCGGGGCGGATTTACGACCGTATAGGTAGTAAATCCGCCCACTGACCCGAGACCAGGCCCATCCCGCCTCCCTAAATGCCGCAGTTCGAGACGTCTAGGATCGGCGGATGGCCGGAGGGGACGCGCTCGCGCAGGAGACCGCCGACGTCCTCACGCGCCTCATCCGCTTCAAGACTGTCAACCCACCCGGCGCCGAGCGCGAGTGCCAGGAGTGGCTGGCGGACTACCTACGCGGCGCCGGGTTCACCGTCGAGCTCCTCGGCGCCGAGCCCGAGCGGCCCAACCTCGTCGCCACCCTGAAGGGGGAGGAACCGGGGCCGGTCCTGGGCTACCTGTCCCACGTGGACACCGTGCTGGCCGATCCCGACGACTGGACGCACGACCCCTGGGGCGGGGAGACGCACGACGGCTACCTCTGGGGCCGCGGCGCGCTCGACATGAAATCGCAGACCGCCGCCGAGGTGGTGGCGGCGACGCAGCTCGCGAGATCGGGCTGGCACCCCGCCAAGGGCGAGCTGAAGATCATCGCGGTCGTCGACGAGGAGACCGGCGGGCGCTGCGGCGCGCAGTGGCTGACCGAGCAGCATCCCGACACCGCGCGCGTCGACTGGGCCGTCAGCGAGGGCGCCGGGGCGGGCGCCGTGATCCCCTACGGCGACCGCCGGCTGTACGCCGTGTCGTGCGCCGAGAAGGGCACGTTCCGCTTCCGCGTTCGTGCCCGCGGCGTCGCCGGCCATGCCGCCGTGCCCGGCACCGGCGACAACGCGCTCCTCAAGCTCGCCCCGGTGATCACGCGGCTGGGCGCGAGCCCGCCCACGTTCGACGTCGTCGCCGAGGGCCGCGCGCTGCTCGAGGCGCTCGGCGAGGACCCCGAGGATCCGGCGCGAGCCGTCGCGAACGTGCGCGCGACCGAGCCGCGGCTCGCGGCCCTGGTCGAGCCGACCCTGTGCGTCACCGCCGTGCCGACCCGGATCTTCGCCTCCGAGAAGATCAACGTGATCCCCGCCAAGGCCGAGCTGCTCGTGGACTGCCGCGTGCCGCCCGGCCTGGACGGTGAGGCGACGATGCGGCGCGTGCGCGAGCTGGTGGGCGATGACGAGCTCGAGGTAGAGTTCCTCGAAGAGGTGATCGGCAACCGGTCGCCGCTCGAATCGCCGCTGATGGACGCGATCCGCGACTGGGTCGGCGAGCGCGACGGCGGCGGCGAGATCCTCCCGACGCTGCAGCCCGCGTTCACCGATGCGCGGTGGTTCCGAGCGGCCTTTCCCGACTGCGTCGCCTACGGGTTCTTCCCCCAGCGGCACCAGAGCCTGTACGAGACGTGGCCGCTGCTGCACTCCAACGACGAGCGCATCGATGTGCGCGACCTCGGCTTCGCAGCTACCTTCTTTGCAGACTTGCCAAGGAGATTGCTGGGATGAGCGAGAACAAGCTGCGGCTCGGGGGCATGGCGCTCCGTAACGGCCTGCTGGTCCACGGCCCCACCCACTGGGCCGCCGCGGTGCGCGACGAGGCCGGCGAGATCGTCGTCGGCTCGGGCCGCAAGCCGCGGCTGGAGGCCGCCGACGGCGTGCCGGGCGTGCGTGGCGTGGTGCGCCTCGGCGAGGCGTTCGCGGTGATCCCGCTCGTCAAGCGCGCGCTCCCGCAGGCACAGCTGCCGTTCGAGAACCCGAGCGTGCTCGGCGTGGCCGTCGGCGCGTCGCTGGTCGGCGCCACGCTGCGGCGGCGGCTGAAGGGAGCCAGCGGCGAAGCGGCCGCGGCGGTGATCTCGCTGGCACCCGCCGTGCTCGCGCTGCGCGGCGGCGAGCTGGCGGCCTACCACGGCGTCGAGCACAAGGCGATCGCCGCCTACGAGTCCGACGCGCCCGACGCCGCCGACGCGGCCAAGGAGCACGACCGCTGCGGCTCGCACCTCGTCACCCCGCTGCTGGCCTCGAACCTCGCCGGCGCGTTGCTCGTCCGCCGCGTGCTCGAGCGCCCGGGGCCGATGGCCGGCGCGGGCGTTGCCGTGGCCTCGACCGCTGCCGCTGTGGAAGTGTTCGCGTGGTGCGAGCGCAACGCCACCTCGCCGCTCGCGAAGGCTCTGCGCCGGCCGGGATTCGAGCTGCAGCGGCTGATCGGCACGCGTGAGCCCGACGAGCGCCAGCTCGAGGTCGGCCGGGCCGCCCTTGCCGAGATCCTGCGCGTCGAAGCTCAGCCATCCGTTTAGGGTCTAGACCCCAGTCCGCAACCGCCGGCCGGGGGCAATACTGGCTTCGATGCTTCTCGACGGCCAGCGGCTCGATGTCGCCCTTGCGAACGTCCCGCGGCCGAACCCTCACGTCGAGCAGGCGCCGGCTCCGCCGAAGGCGCAGGTAGCCGTCGCCGCGCCGCCCGGGCCGTCGCTATGGACGAAGCTCGAGGGCAACGTCCAGGCGTGGGCGCCGCTCATCTTCATGGCGATCATCTGCATCGTTCTGTGGCGGACGATGAAGCTGATGCCGAAGACGAAGCCGCAGCAGCTCAAGCCCGAGGCCGAGTCGGCGGTGAAGTGGGAGGACGTCGCCGGCGCCGACGAGGCGAAGGCCGAGCTGCGCGAGGTGGTCGAGTTCCTGCGCGAGCCGGAGCGCTTCCACCGGCTCGGCGCCAAAGTGCCGAAGGGCATCCTGCTGCATGGGCCGCCCGGCACCGGCAAGACGCTGCTCGCCAAGGCCGTCGCCCGCGAGTCCGGCGCCGAGTTCTTCTCGCAGTCGGCGGCCGCGTTCGTCGAGATGTTCGCCGGCCTCGGCGCCGCCCGCATCCGCCGCCTGTTCGCCGAAGCGCGCGATCACCGCCCGGCCGTGATCTTCATCGACGAGATCGACGCCGTCGGCGGCGAGCGCGGCGCGGACAACAACTCCGAGCGCGAGCAGACGCTCAACCAGCTGCTCGTCGAGATGGACGGCTTCAACACGACCGGCGATCTCGTGGTGATCGCGGCGTCGAACCTGCTCGAGAAGCTCGACCCGGCGCTGCTGCGGCCCGGCCGCTTCGACCGCCAGATCTTCGTCTCGCCGCCCGACGTCACCGGCCGCGAGGCGATCCTCGGCGTCCACACGCGCGGCAAGCCGCTCGGCGTCGTCGACCTCGGCCTGATCGCCCGCCAGACCGCCGGGCTCACCGGCGCCGACCTCGCCAACCTCTGCAACGAGGCGGCGATCTTCGCGGCCCGCAACTTCCGCGACCGGATCGACCAGGAGCACTTCGACGCCGCGCTCGAGCGCGTCGTCGCCGGCATGCAGTCTCGCCGCACGCTCAACGAGCACGAGCGCCGCGTCGTCGCCTTCCACGAGGCCGGCCACGCGCTATGCGCCGAGCTGCTCCCCGGCGTCAACCGCGTGCACAAGATCTCGATCGTCCCGCGCGGGCGTGCGCTCGGCTACACGCTCAACCTCCCCGAGGAGGACCGGTACCTGAAGACGCGCGAGGAGCTGCTCGACTACATGGCCGTCCTGCTGGGCGGCCGCGCCGCCGAGCAGATCGTGTTCGGCGCGATTACCACGGGCGCCGCCGACGACCTGCACCGCGTGGAGGAGATCTCGCGCTCGATGATCCACGAGTACGCGATGGGCACCTCGATCACGTCGCGCAAGGTGTCCGCCCACGGCGGCGCCGTGTCCGACCGCACGCGCCAGCTGCGCGACGAGGAGCAGCAGCACCTGGCCGACGAGGCGATGCGCGGCGCGGTCCGGATCATCACCGAGCACCGCGACAAGCTCGACCAGCTGGCCGCCGCGCTGCTGCGCAACGAGGTGCTCGAACGCCGCGACATCGACCGGATCATGGAGGGCGTGCCGCGGCTGTACCGCGCGCCCGGCCACGGCCTGCGCGTGGTTGCCGCGCAGACCACGGACGTTCGTTGACTTAAGACGGCTGACCGTAATGCCGATGCCCCGAAAAGATGGGGCAGAGATACTCACTTGCGCGCGCGGGGGCGGATCGTTCGGCCGATTTCCGCGAGCTGCTGGCCCCTGGGGCGATCCGGGCGGTCTTCCAGCCCATCGTCCGCCTGAGTGACCTCCAGCCGATCGGCTACGAGGGCCTCGCCCGCTTCCCCACGCCGCCCGGCCTCGTGGCGCTGCCGCCCGACGTCACACTCGCCGCCGCGGCCCGCTCCGGCCTGCGCCACGACCTCGAGGTCGCCTGCTGGGCGGCGATGACAGCGGCCGGCGAGCCGCCCGAGGCCCGGCTGCTGTTCGTCAACGTCGGCCCCGACGCGCTCGGCCACCCGGGCCTGGCGAAGCTCGCCGACCAACTGCCCCAGCGGCTCGTGATCGAGCTCACCGAGCAGGATGCGGTCCAGGACATCAAGCGCATCCAGGAGCGCCTGAAGCCGTGGATCGCCCGCGGCGCGCTCATTGCGGTCGACGACGCCGGCGCCGGCTTCACGTCGCTCGAGTACGTGGCCGAGATCCGCCCCGACTTCCTCAAGCTGTGCCGCGGCATGGTCACCGGCGTCGATCTCGATGCCTCTCGCGAGGCCGTGCTGCGCGCCACGGTCGCGTTCGCGCACGAGGTCGGCGCGCGCGTCGTGGCCGAGGGCGTCGAGCGGCCCGAAGAGCTCGCGGTGCTGCGCGCCGCCGAGGCCGACTTCGGTCAGGGCTGGCTGTTCGGTCGGCCCGCCGAGCCCTGGCCGGCCGACCCCGACGCGGCCGCCAGCCCGCTGCGCGTGTCGTCCGCCGGCGGTGGGCGGCTCGAGCGCGCGATCGCCTCTGCTCCCTCCGTGCGCGACGCGTCAGCGGTGATCGTCGAGCACCTCGCCCGCACCGGCCTGATGCCGAGCGTCTATCTCGAGCAGGGCGGCCGCCTGCGCTGCCAGGCCTCGCGCGGTTACTGGCAGGTCTACGACGGCATGCCGTCGTCGGCCGGCGTCATCGGCCGCACGTTCCGGAGCGGCACGGCCACCGAGGTGACCGACATCGCCGACCACCCGGAATGGGTCGAGTCGGTCCCGTCCGTCGTCGCCGAGATCTGCATGCCGCTGAAGATCGGCGAGCGCACCGTCGGCGTCGTCAACGCCGACTCCCCGACGCGGCCCGACGAGGGCGTGCGCTGGGAAGTCGAGCGCTGCGCGGACCTGCTGGCGCGGCGGATCCACGAGCTCGGCGGGCCCGAGACCGACATCCAGCCGGCGCAGCGGCTCGCCCGCGCGGTGGCCCGCATGTCGGTGCTCGAAGATCCCGAGGACATCGTGCGCGAGACCGTCCGGTCGGCGCTGGAGCTGGCCGCCTTCGAGTCGGCGATGATCGCGCTCGCCGACGGCCACGGCAGCCTCTACGTCCACCACGCCGAGGGCCCGTTCGCCGTCGTCTTCTCCGACCTCGCGGTCTCCGAGCTCGACGACATCGCCAAGTGGGTGAGCCTCGGCACCTCCTCGTACACCGTCGCCGAAGCCGCGGGGCGGGGCTTCGCCGGGCACGAGACGCTGCGCGGCGCCGGTGCCGCTTCACTCGCCGTGCTCCCGCTGACCGCCGCCGGCCAGCGCCTCGGCGTCCTCGTGCTCGCCGACCGTGCGCCGCACCGGCTCGCCACCGATCACGTCGAGCTGCTCGAGCTCCTCGCCGTGCAGGCCGCCGGCGGCCTGCGGATGGCCGCCGCCGTCCTCGAGCTGCGCGAGCGCGCCGCGCGCGACCCGCTGACCGGCCTCGGCCACCACGCCACTTTCCACGACACGCTGCCGACGGTCCGCCGCGCCACGCCCGCCCACCGGCGCTGTGCGGTGCTGATCGCCGATGTCGACGGCTTCAAGTCGATCAATGACACCTGCGGCCACGCTGCCGGCGACGACGTGCTGCGCGCGATGGCCGCGCTGCTGCGCTCGGCCGCGCCGTCCGGCGGCCGCGCCTTCCGGATCGGCGGCGACGAGTTCGCGCTCGTGTTCGAGTGCGACAGCGAGGCGCACGCCGAGCAGGTCGGCTGGCAGCTGCGCTCCGAGGCCCCCGACCGGCTCGGCTCGACGCTGTCGGTCGGGCTCGCGCTGGCGACGTCCGATGAGCCCGACGAGGCGCTCGTCGCCCGCGCCGATGAGGCGCTTTACGAGGTCAAGCGCCTCGGCCGCGACTCGGTCTGTGTTGCTCCGCCTCCGTCCAGTCGGCGTTCTTGAGACGGGCGGACGCCGTCCGTGGCGTCCGTGACCGGGTTTCGCCCTCTGGCACCAGCAGCCTGAACGCGCGCGGGCGCACGGTCACGCGCTCGAGCCCTCCCCGCCGAAGCTCGCCGTCGACGTTGAGCTCGGCGCCGTCCGGCAGTTCCACCTCGATCACCGTGCCGCGCGCGTGCTCGACGCCGCGCTGGCGCGCGATCGTCTGCGTGCGCAGGCCCCAGGCGCGGCGGGCGAGCCCGATCCGGGAGCCCGCGGGCAGCACGACGACGTCGAGCACGCCGTCGTGCGGATCGGCCTCGGCCACACCCGAGCCGCCGCCGAAGGCGCCGCTCACCGCCACGATCGCCTGCCAGCAGGCGCCGGCGAACACCCTGCGGCCGTCGGCGCGCACAGTTGTCGGCAACGGGTGCGCGGTGGCGGCGGCGCGCGCGGCGCCGACCGCGTAGGCGAACGGGCCGAGCCGGTGTTTGAGCGGCTGGGCGCGGTGCGCGGCGACCGATGCCAGGCCGGCACTGGCCACGTTGACGAACGGCCGGCCGTCCGCGAGCTGCCCGAGCTCGAGCGGCCGTGTAGCGCGGCCTCGCGCCGCCAGCTCAGCCGCCGCGCGTGGGTCGGCCGGCAGCCCGTGGGCGCGCGCGAAGTCGTTCGCCGTGCCGGTCGGGATCACCGCCAGCGGGACGTCGAGCCGGCCGGCCAGCGCGGCGAGCGGGCCGATCGTGCCGTCGCCGCCGGCGACCGCGATCCGCTCCGGCCGCCACGCTTCGATGCGGCCGAGCTCGTCGCAGCCGAACAGCTCGGCGCCCGGCAGCACCGCCAGCAGCGGCGCCGGATCGAAGCCCCCGCCGGAGGCGGTGTTGGCGGCAAGCGCGAGGCGCACGCGGACGCGGAGGGTACACTCGCCGTCGTGTTCGGCAGCATCGACCACATCGGCGTGGCGGTCGAGGACCTCGACGCCGCGATCGCCATCCACCGCGACACGTACGGCATGCCGCTGGTGCATCGGGAAACGATCGCAGAGCAGGGCGTGGAGGCCGCGCTGCTCGACGTCGGTGAGAGCCATGTCGAGCTGCTGGCGCCGCTGAGCGCAGACACGCCGGTCGGCCGGTTCCTCGCCAAGCGCGGCCCGGGCCTGCACCACGTTGCCTACCGCGTGGATGATGTCGCGCGCACGCTCGACGATCTGCGGGCCGCCGGCCTGCGGGTGATCGACGAGGAGCCGCGCACCGGTATCCGCGGCTCCCAGGTCGCGTTCCTGCACCCGTCGTCATCCGGCGGCGTGTTGACCGAGCTTGTACAACCTGCGGCGGTGCATGTCTGATGGCTGATCCCACGAAGGCCCCACCCAGCGCGCGCCGCGCGGCGATCGGATTCACCGGCGGCGGCACGGTGCTGTCGCTGCGGCTCCAGGACGAGGCGCTCGAGGAGCTGCGCAAGGCGCTGCAGGACAAGCGCGACGGCTGGTACGAGGTGGAGGCCACCGACGGCGCCGTCCTCGTGGACCTCGCGCAGGTGGCGTACCTGCGCGTGGAGTCCGGCGAGCACCGCGTCGGTTTCTAGTCCTTGCTGCGCACGCTCCGTGTCGCCTTCAACGCCGTCGATCTCGCCCTCTACCGGCGCGTGCGATCGCTGGCCCACACGCCGCACACCGTGCTGTGGGTGCGCCGCTACTCGCAGCTCGGCGAGCACGGCGCGGTGTGGCTCGCGATCGGGCTGCTCGGCGCGGCGGCCGACGGCCCGCGGCGGCAGCGCTGGCTGCGCGCCACCGGCTGCGTCGGCATCGCCTATCTCATCTCGACCTCGATCAAGCTCGCGATCGGCCGCAGCCGGCCGGTCGTCGAGGACCTGCCGCACCTGATGGCGACGCCGACCGGCCTGTCGTTCCCGTCGTCGCACTCGACCTCGTCGTTCGCCGCCGTGCAGGCGTTCGGCCCGCTGCTGCCGCGCGCCCCGCTGTTGGGCGCGGCGGGCGGGATGGCGTTCTCGCGGCTCTACCTCGGCGTGCACTACCCGTCCGACATCGCGGCCGGTGCGGTGCTCGGGACGGTGCTGGGGAGCCTCGGGCGATGATGAAGGTCGGCATCGTGGGGATGCCTAACGCGGGCAAGTCGTCGCTCTTCAACGCGCTCTCGCGCGCCGGGGCGGAGGCCGCGAACTACCCGTTCACGACGATCGAGCCGAACATGGCGGTCGTCCCGGTGCAGGACGAGCGGCTCGACGCGGTGGCGCGCACGATCGGCGCCTCCAACGTCGTGCCCGACACGATCGAGTTCCACGACATCGCAGGCCTCGTCGCCGGCGCGCACAAGGGCGAGGGGCTCGGCAACCAGTTCCTCGCCAACATTCGCGAGACCGACGCGCTGCTGCACGTCGTCCGCGCGCACCACGACGACAACGTCATCCATCCCGAGGGCCGCGTCGACCCAGCCGCCGACATCGAGACGATCGAGACCGAGCTCGTGTATGCCGACCTCGAGCAGGCCGAGCGCCGCCACGCCCGCGTGGTGCGCGAGGCGCGCGGCGGCGACAAGGCCGCGATCGCCGAGGAGGAGTGGCTGCGGCGCGTGGTCGCGGCGCTCCAGGCGGGCGAGCCGGCGCGCACCGTACCGGTCCCCGATGCGGCACCGAACGCGCTGCGCAACCTCTCGCCGCTGACCGGCAAGCCCGTGCTGTTCGTCGCCAACGTCGACGAGGGCGACGACGCGGTCCCGTCGGTGGTCGCCGACCACGCCGCGTCGCACGGCGCTGCCGCGGTCGCGATCTCCTCGCGGATCGAGGCGGAGCTGTCCGAGCTCGACGACGAGGAGGCCGACGTCATGCGCGAGGAGATGGGCGTCGGGGAATCGGGGTTGCGGCGTGTCGTGGACGGCGCCTTCGGGCTGCTCGACCTGCTCGCGTTCTTCACGGCGGGCGAGGCGAAGCCCGCGCAGTCGTGGCACTTGCGGCGCGGCCTGACCGCCTGGCACGCCGCCGGCGAGATCCACTCCGACATCCAACGTGGGTTCGTACGCGCCGAGGTGATCGGCTGGGACGCCCTCGTCGACGCCGGCGGATACGCGGCAGCGCGCGATCGGGGGACCCTACGGCTCGAGGGGCGGGAATATCCCATGGCCGATGGGGACGTAATTACCGTCAAGTTCACGCCCTGACATGCCGTTGATACAGGTGTGGACCTCGATGACCTGATCGGCCCTCTCCCCGCTCCGCTCGGGCGCTGGATGCTGCGCCGGCTCGTGGCCGGTGGTGTGCGCTACGGGCACGAGTTCGCGATCCTGCTCGTCCGCGGCGCCGATCCCGCAGAGCTTGGCGCCGTCCTGCGGGGCGCCGACATCTTCTCCAACTGGGACGATGGCGACCTGCTCGCGCTGCTCCCGGACACCGATCGCGCCGGCGCCGCGGTCGTCGCCGACCGCGTGCGTGAGGCGACCGGCGCCCTCGTCGGCGGCGCCCACTGGGGCGGCGACCTTGCCGAGGACCTCCTCGAGCGCGCGATGCGCTCGCTCGAGGCGGACGCCACTCAGCGCACGTCCTGAAGGCGAAGATCAGCCAGTACGCGAGCGCCAGCAGGCCGCCGAGCAGCGCCGCGTTGACGGCGAGCGTCGCGACCATCCGGACCCGCAGGCCCAGGCCGGCGGAGAACCCGTCAGGCCGCCGCGAGCTCCTCGAGCCGGCGCGACAGCCGGCCCATGCCGTACTCCGCCGCCGCCTTGGCGCCGCCCGCGAAATCGCTCGGGGTATCGGGCGGCCGCTCGACCGGAATCGTCCGCAGCGTGGCGATGTCCTTGAAGCTGCGCAGCTCATCGGCCTGCTCGATCAGCGCGCGCCGGACCGACGGCTTCTCGCGGATCGCGCCGAGGATCACGTGCTCGAGGTCGCCCTTGCGGCGCAACAGGTCGGCCGCCGTCTTCGGCCCGATGCCCTTGGCGCCGGGCAGGCTGTCGGACGGGTCGCCGCGCAGGGCGATGAAGTCGGGCACCTGATGCGGCTCCACGCCGTACTTCTCAACGACCGTCTCCGGCCCGACCTCCTCCGGCCCGTCGCCCCCGGTGCGCTGCAGCAGCACGCTCACCGTGTCGCTGGCGCACTGGAACATGTCGCGGTCCCCGGTGAGGATCAGCGTCGTGCCGCCGGCCGCCGTCTCCACCGCGGCGAGCGAGTGCAGCAGGTCGTCGGCCTCGAGGTCCGGCGTGTCGGCCACGCTCCAGCCAAGCGCCTCGTAGAGCGCCGGTGCGCGCTCCCACTGCCACTCCAGCGCGTCGGGCATCGGCGGCCGATCGGCGTGGTAGGCGGGGAACGCCTCGACGCGGTACTCGCCCGCCTCGGCGCCGAAGCACCACACGACCGCGCGCGGGTCGTACTTCTCCACGCACCACAGCACCTGATTGACCGAGCCGAGCAGCGCGTTGACGGGGTGGCCGCCGTCGTCGGTGATCGAGTCCGGGAGGGCGAAGAAGGCGCGGTAGAGCACGGCGGGGCCGTCGACGACAAGCAGCGGGTTGGGCACGCGCCCCAGGATATGGTGCGGGCATGCGGACGATCACGGGACTTGACGAGCTGAGGCAGGCGCAGGGCGACGAGCTGGGGACCTCCGACTGGCACGCGGTCAGCCAGGCCGACGTCGACGCGTTCGCCGACGTCACCGGCGACCACCAGTGGATCCACGTCGACCCGGACCGCGCGAAGGACACGCCGTTCGGCGGCACGATCGCGCACGGCTACTACACGCTCTCGCTCGCCCCGATGTTCACCGAGCAGGTCCTGTCGCTCGACGGCTTCGCGTTCGCGATCAACTACGGCCTCAACAAGGTGCGCTTCCCGGCCCCGCTCCCGGTCGGCTCGCGCGTGCGGATGAAGGCGCGGCTCGCGCACCTCGAGGACGTCCCGGGCGGCGCGCAGATGACGCTCGAGCTGACGTTCGA
This sequence comes from uncultured Solirubrobacteraceae bacterium, assembly GCA_963803335.1. Taxonomy (GTDB): domain Bacteria; phylum Actinomycetota; class Thermoleophilia; order Solirubrobacterales; family Solirubrobacteraceae; genus DASSUW01. The sequence continues at coordinate 63,173 of CAWDME010000008.1, forward strand.
GCGCGAGGGCGGCGAGAAGCCGGTCTGCGTCGCCGAGACGCTCGCGCGGGTCTACACCGGCTAGTCGCGATCAGGAACTACATCTAGCCGACGCGGATGGCCGGCCCGGCGTCACCGGAGAAGATCACCCGGTACACGCCGGCCCGCGCCACGACGGCGCTGTAATGGCCACCGCGGCCGACCGAGGTGGAGGTGACGGTCCGCCACGTCTTGCCGGCGCGGATCTGGACCTGGACCTCGGCGCCGACCCGCACCGGGTAGACGCTGCCGGTGAGGATCGCGCGCGGGCGCGGGCCCGCGGCGGCCGCCGACGGCGGCGGCGGGGTGGTGCCGCCGGTCTTGGTGTCGGACGGCGGCGGCTTCTTGCGCGTGCCGATCGACGTGAAGTAGGCCCACGAGTCGAGCAGCCCGAACCGCCCGCGCAGCGTGGCGCCGGTCACGTGCGTGCGGCCACCCGTGCCGATGATGGTCGCAGCGACGATCCGCGGCGACTTGCCGCGGCGGTTGACGCGGATGCCCTTGAAGCGCCCCTTGACCAGCCCGCCGAGCTTCGCGCCCGCGCTGGCCGTGCTCATCCGGATCGGCCCCCAGCGATGCTTGGGCGACACGCCGTCGTAGGGATCCTTGACCGACTTCAGCCACGGCTTCGGGGCGCTGCCGATGAAGGAGTTCTCGACGTTCTCGGTGCGGCCGCCCGAGGTCGAGAAGAAGTAGGTGACGACGGGCGCGCCGTTGTAGGTGACGACCTGGCCGCGCGTCGCCGCGACCGCCGCGTTGCTGGAGATCGACTCCGCCGCCACGCCGCCGTACACCTGCGAACGGGTGTCGGCGTACTGGTCGAAGCCCGCGCCCGCCTTGGAGGTGGTGATCGCGTACGTGCGCGCCGCGACAGCTTGGGCCTTGAGCGCCTCGAGCGGCCACGCGCTCGGCGACTCGCGAGCGACCACGCCGGCGACGTAATCCTCGAGCCCGACCGCGTTGATCGTGTTGATGCCGAAGGTCGTGGGCCGGAACTCGAGGCGTCCGCGGTAGGCGCCGAGGCCGCTGACGTTGAGGACGTTGCCCTTGCCGGCGACCTCCAGCGGCGCGCTGAAGATCCCGACCCGCTTGCTCCCCCGATACAGCGCGAGCTGGGACAGCCCATAGCTGCGCACCCGGTAGGTCCGGCCCGCGCTGAGCGTCTTCGACCCTGCGCGGATGCCGCCGCTGAAGCTCGCCGAGCCGCTCGACTGCAGCAGCACGCGCACGGTGGCGCTCGTGTCAGTCGAGCCGAGCGCCGTGCCCGTGTAGTAATGGCGCAGGATCGCGTCGTAGGTGGTGCCGTGCAGCGCGTAGCCGTAGGCGCCGTACTGGCTCATGCCGATGCCGTGGCCGAAGCCGGCGCCGCGGATCGTGAAGCGGTGCTTGGCGGCCGAGGCCGGGGACGCCACGAGCAGCGTGGCGACGAGGGTGAGCGGGATCAGGCGGCGCATGCGCAAAGACAGGTCAGGTTAGCCCGACACGCGGCCCGGAAAGAAGTTGCGGACCCCGATGCGGAAGACTAGGAGCCGATGAAGGCGGCAGAACTGTTCGTGCAATGCCTTGAGGCCGAGGGCGTCCGCTACGTGTTCGGCATCCCCGGCGAGGAGACGCTCGACCTCAACGAGGCGCTCGACGGCTCGCAGATCGAGTTCGTCCCCGTGCGCCACGAGCAGGGCGGTGCGTACATGGCCGACATGTACGGGCGGCTGACGCGCTCGGCGGGCGTCTGCCTCGGCACGCTCGGCCCGGGAGCCACCAACCTCGTCACCGGCGTCGCCGACGCGTTCCTGGACCGCTCGCCGATGGTCGTGCTGACCGGCCAGGGCGACCTCGAGCGCATGCACAAGGAGTCGCATCAGCACATCGACGTCGTCTCGCTGCTGCGGCCGATCACCAAGTTCAACGTGCGGCTGAACTCGCCGGCCGTGATCCCCGAGGTCGTCCGCAAGGCGTTCAAGGTCGCCGAGGCCCAGAAGCCGGGACCGACGCATATCGAGCTGCCCGAGGACGTGATGGCTGCGGACGTCGAGGCCGAGCCGCTGCCCTCCCGTCGCCGGCGCCGCCGGCCCGAGCCGAGCGGCGACGAGCTGCGCGCGGCCATCGACGTCATCGCCGGCGCCGAGAACCCGATCATCCTGGCCGGCAACGGCGTCGCCCGGACGGGCTCGGCGCCCGCGTTGCGCGGCTTCGCCGAGATGACGGGCATCGGGGTGGCCGAGACGTTCATGGGCAAGGGGATGGTCGACTACACGGACTCGCGCTGGCTCGGCACCGTCGGGCTGCAGTCGCGCGACTACTCGCTGGCCGGCTTTGACGACGCCGACGTGGTGATCACCGTCGGCTACGACCTCGTCGAGCACGCCCCCGCGAACTGGAACCCGCGGCGCGACAAGCGGATCGTCTGCATCGACACCGTGCCGCCCGACGTGGACGAGCACTTCATCACTGAGGCCGACCTGATCGGCGACATCGCGCACATCCTCGGCGTGCTGGCGCGCGAGCTCGGCACCACCGCGGTGCCGCGGGGCACCTCGCGCCTGAACGAGATCGTGCTCGGGCGCTTCGAGGCGGCCAAGGACGACCAGGCGTTCCCGCTCCAGCCGCCGCGCGCGCTGTGGGAGCTGCGCCGGGCGCTCGGGCGCGAGGACCTGCTGATCTCCGACGTCGGGCTGCACAAGCTGTGGATCGCGCGCATGTTCCCCGCGCACGAGCCGAACACCGTGTTCATCGCGAACGGGCTCGCCGGCATGGGGATCGCGTTGCCAACGGCGATCGCCGCCAAGCTCGTGCACCCCGATCGCAACGTCGTCACGGTGAGCGGCGACGGCGGCTTCCTGATGAACGTGCAGGAGCTCGAGACCGCGGTGCGGCTGCGCACCGCGGTCGTGAACGTGATCTGGGAGAACTCCCAGTACGGATCGATCGTGTGGAAGCAGGACAAGAAGTTCGGCCGCCACTTCGGCACCGACTTCACGAACCCGGACTTCGTGCGCCTCGCCGACGCGTTCGGCATGCCGGCCTGGCGCTGCCAGGAGGTCGAGGACTTCGGGCGCCACCTCCGGCATGCCCTCAGCCTCGACGTGCCCTCGCTGATCGTGGTCCCGATCGACTACTCGATCGACGTGTCCATCTCTGAGGAACTCGGAACGGAGACTGTCGCGGCATGAGCATCACAACCGACAATGAGACCGCGGCCGTCGAGGCCGCACCGACCCAGCTGTTCATCGGCGGCGAGTGGCGCGACGCCGGCGGTGGCGAGACGCTGGGGGTCGAGGACCCGTCGACCGGCGAGACGCTCGTCGAGGTCGCCGACGCGACGGCCGACGACGCCAAGGCGGCGCTCGACGCGTGCGTCGCGGTGCAGGAGGAGTGGGCGGCGCACCCGCCGCGCGAGCGCGGCGAGATCCTGCGCCGCGTCTTCGAGGCGATGACCGCCCGTGCCGACGAACTCGCGCTGCTGATGACGCTCGAGATGGGCAAGCCGCTGGCCGAGTCCAAGGCCGAGATCACCTACGCGGCCGAGTTCCTGCGCTGGTTCTCCGAGGAGTCGGTGCGGATCGAGGGTCGCTTCGCGACCGCGCCGAACGGCGTCGGGCGGCTGATCACGATGAAGCAGCCGGTCGGCCCGTGCTACGCGATCACGCCGTGGAACTTCCCGGCCGCGATGGGCACGCGCAAGATCGGGCCGGCGGTCGCCGCCGGCTGCACGATGGTCATCAAGCCCGCGCAGCAGACGCCGCTGTCGATGCTCGCCCTGGCGAAGCTGTTCGAGGACGCGGGCCTGCCCGCCGGCGTGCTCAATGTCATCACCGCGAGCTCGAGCTCCGAGGTCTCCAAGCCGATCATCAACGACCCGCGGCTGCGCAAGCTGACGTTCACGGGCTCGACCGAGGTCGGCCGCACGCTCGTCGAGCAGTCGGCGCAGGGGCTGCTGCGGACGTCGATGGAGCTCGGTGGCAACGCGCCGTTCATCGTGTTCCCGGATGCCGACATCGACGCGGCGGTCGAGGGCGCGGTGATCGCCAAGATGCGCAACATCGGCGAGGCCTGCACGGCCGCCAACCGCTTCCACGTGGCCGGCAAGGTCGCCGAGGAGTTCGCCGAGAAGCTGGCCGGCAAGCTCGGCGAGATGAAGGTCGGCCGCGGCGTCGAGGACGATGTGAAGGTCGGCCCGCTGATCGACGACGACCAGCGCGGCAAGGTCGCCGAGCTCGTGGAGGACGCCACCGGCAAGGGCGCCCAGGTGCTCGTCGGCGGCCAGGCGCGCGACGGCGCCGGCTACTTCTACGACCCGACGGTGCTCGCGGGCGTGAGCCCCGACTCGCGCCTGCTCAAGGAGGAGATCTTCGGGCCCGTCGCGCCGGTCATCGGCTTCGACGAAGAGGACGCCGCGATCGCCGCCGCCAACGACACGGAGTACGGGCTCGTCGCCTACGTCTACACGCGCGACATCAAGCGCGCGTTCCGCGTCATCGAGAAGCTGCAGACCGGCATGGTCGGCCTCAACCAGGGTTTGGTGTCCAACGCGGCGGCGCCGTTCGGCGGCGTCAAGGCTTCCGGCTTCGGCCGCGAGGGCGGGCCCGAGGGCATCGACGAGTACTTGGAGGTCAAGTACGTGGCGATGGCGATGTGAACCCACTCGAGCTGGTTCGCGAGTGGTTCGAGGAGGCGGCCGCGTCGGGGATCATCGAGGCCGAGCGCATGGCCCTGGCCACCGCGACCCCGGACGGCCGCCCGTCGGTGCGGATCGTGCTGCTCAAGGGCATCGACGACGAGGGCGTCCAGTTCTTCACCAACTACGGCTCGCGGAAGGGACGCGAGCTGGATGCGAACCCGCGCGCGGCGACGACGCTCTACTGGCAGCCGCTCTACCGCGCCGCGCGGCTGGAGGGGCCGGTCGAGCGGTTGACCGCCGAGGAGTCCGACGCCTACTTCGCCAGCCGCCCACGCGGCGCCCAGGTCGGCGCCTGGGCTTCGGCGCAGGGGACGGTGCTGCGCGACCGGGCCGAGCTCGAGGAGCGCGTGCGCGCGGTCCAGGAGCGCTTCCCGGCCGAGGTCCCGCGGCCCGACTACTGGGGCGGCTACCGGCTGCGCCCGGACGCCGTCGAGCTGTGGCAGGGCCGCCCCGACCGCCTGCACGACCGCGAGCACTTCCTGCTCCAGCCGGACGGCTCGTGGCGCGCCGAGCGGCTCTCGCCCTAGCCGCGCAGCACGCGGTTGCCGCGTGTGGTGGCACCGTGCTGCGGGCCGCGACCGATCAGCGCAATTCAGCGGTGACGGCTCGCCACCACGAGTAGGTACTCGTAGTGGTACTCGGCGCCGGAGTCGGTGCGGTTGGAGCGCCGGGCGAAGTCGAGGAAGGCCGCGTCGAGCGCGGCCGGGTCGGTCGCTGCCGCGTAGGCCGCCACGATCGGGCCGAAGGTGCGCTTATAGAAGGCGACGTAGCCCTCCGGGCCGTCGGCGTGGCGCTCGACGAGCACGTGCCGCGACATCCGCAGCGCGGTGACACCGTCGCCGAACAGCTCGCGGACGTGCTCCTCGCTGCCCCACAGCACAGGCGGGGGTGACGGCGGCTCGCCGAAGACGCCGAAGAAGTCCGCCGCGAGGCCCTCGGGCGTGAAGTTGATCATCCCGATCGTGCCGCCGGGACGGCAGACGCGCACGAGCTCACGGGCGGTCGCACGCTGGTCGGGCGCGAACATCGCGCCGACCGCCGACGCGACGACGTCGAACTCGCCGTCGGCGAACGGGAGCGCCTGGGCGTCGCCCTGCACCCACTCGATCGCGAGCCCGTGCCGCCCGGCCTCGGCGCGGCCCGCCTCGAGGCTCTCGGGCGTGATGTCGAGCGCCACGACGTCGGCGCCCGCTTCGGCGGCGCGCAGCGCGACGTTGCCCGAGCCCGCCGCGACGTCGAGCACTCGCTGGCCCCGCGCGACCCCGCAGGCGGCAACGAGCTCGGGGCCGAGGCCCCAGACCATCTCGGTCGCGAAGGCGTGGTAGTCGCCGAGCCCCCAGGGCCCGGAGGCGGTGTCTCGTTCCATGCCCCGACCGTACGGGCGCGGCGTGTCCGTGACTTCGCCAGAACTGGCTATATGCCCGCCCGCACGGCGTGCGCGGCGGCAGCGCTGCGGGACGGGAGGTCGAGCTTGCGCAGGATGTTCGTGACGTGGCGGTGGACGGTGTGCTCGCTGATCACCAGCCGCTCGGCGATCTGCTGGTTGGTCAGCCCTTCGGTGAGGAGCCGGAGCACGTCCCGCTCGCGCGCGGTGATCTCGCCGGCCTGCGGAGCGAGCGCGCGGCGCGTCTGCGCCACCTCGTAGGCGCCGCCGCTCGCCTGGAAGCGATCGAGCGCGTCCTCGAGCAGGCGGCGGCCGCGGTCGCGCTGACCGCGCGCCAGTGCGAGCACGCCCTCGGCGCGATCGGCGCACGCCCGCACGCCGGTTGTCCCCACGCGCTGCTCGACGTCGCGCAGCGCGGCCACGTGGGCGGCCGCCTCGTCCATGGCGCCGCGGGCGGTCTGCGCCCGCACCAGCAGCTCGAGCGCGGGCACGCGCGCAAGCGTCGTCGCCTGCCGCAGCCGGCGCTCGAGCAGCTCGACCGCCGCGCCGGTGTCGCCGCGATCCAGCGCGATCCGCGCGCGGCACAGCAGCGCGGCCGCGGACTCGCCGAGCCGGTCGAGCAGCGCCGTGGCCTCAGCCCCGCGGCCCTGGCGCCGGCGCAGCTCCGCGAGCACGCTGAGCGGGGCGCCGACCATCGCCGGGCGCGAGGTCGCGAAGTCCTCGACCGAAGCCTCCAGCAGCGCCTCCGCCTCGCTGAATTGCCCGCGCCACAGATGCACCTCGCCGTACTCGGCGCGGCAGAACGCGAGCATGTACCGGCTTCCGTGGCGCTCGGCGAACTCGGCGATTCGGTCACACCACACAGCCGCGCGCTCGAAGTCGAGCACCGCGGTGCACGCGGTCACGAGGAAGCAACAGGTCCAGGCCGACGCGATCGGGATCGCCGGCTCGTCGGCGAGCGCGAGGGCGGTCGCCTCGTCGAGGCGGTTCATGCCCGCGGCGACACGTGCGTCCGCGACCAGCGCGGCGCCCTCGAGCGCGAGGCCGAGCATCTCGAGGTCCGGGACGCCGAACCGCCGCCCGAGCGCAGCGGTCTGCGCACCGAGCGCCCGCGCGGTCTCGCCGTCCCCGCCGCGGTGTGCGATGTAACCCTGGTGGAAGGCGAGCCAGCCCTGCTCGGGGCACGCCTCGTGCCCGTCGAGCAGCCGGTGGGCGCGCCTGAGCCACCCGTTCGCCACCGCCACGGCGCCGTCGAAGTCGAGCGCGTCGGCGGCGATCCAGGTCGCCATCCGCGCCGCGCCCGCTGCGTTCCCGGCGGCGCGATAGAGACGGTAGGCGCGCTCGCGGGCTTCGCGCGTGGCGTCGGCGTCGTCGCGCCACCACGCCGCCCAGCTGCGCTCTTCGCATGCCTCCGGGTTGGTGGGCACCGCTGCCACGCCCCGCGGCTAGGTCTGCCCGCGCAGCGAGCCGATGCCCAACGAGGCCGACGTGGCGGGGTCCGCCGGTGGCTGCGTGAGCTCGTCCAACATGCCCGCGGTCGGCACGAAGAACGTCGTCCCCGTGACAGCGGTTGAGAAGTCCAAGAGCCGATCGTAGGCGCCGGGCGGCACCCCGACGAACATCCGCTCCAGCATCTGCTCGATCACCCACAGCCGGGCGGCGTAGCCGATGAAGTAGGTACCGAACTCTCCCGCGCCCGGGCGTCCGAAGGGCATGTTGTCACGGAGGATCGCCAGTTCGCCGCCGGAGCCGTCCTCGATCGTCGCCAGCGTCTTGTGCGTCTTGTGCGTCTTGTGCGTCTTGTGCGACTTGCGCGGCGCATCGTCGTCGTCGATCTTGACCAGGTCGCCGATCGCGCCGAGCACCTCCCGCAGGCGCGCCACGTCGCCCTCGCCCTCGCCGGCGACCATCACCAGGAACACCGCCGAACGCGACAGCGGCGACTCGACGCTCTGCGCGTCGATCGGGACGCGGTCCCACGCTCCGTGCTCCATCGCGATTCGATGTTCTCACGGCTGAGGCGCGCTAGCGTTCCGCGCGATGCTGGCGCTGCTCGCCCAGCTCGCCCCCGAGCCGCGCGATCCCGAGCGCAACGCGGAGCGTGTCGCCGGCGCGCTGCGCGAACGGCCGGAGGCCGACCTTGCGGTCTTCCCCGAGCTCTTCCTCGGCGGCTTCACCCTCCGCGCGCTCGACGAGGTGGCGCTGGCGCCCGGTGCCGGCCCGCTGGCCACGATCGCGGAGGCCGCCGCGGCCACCCGCACGGCGGTCGTCGTCGGGTTCGCCGAGCGGCTCGCGGATGGCTTCGCGAACTCCGCCGCGTGCTTCGACGCCGACGGCGTGCTTGCCGGCGTCTACCGCAAGACGCACCTGTTCGGGGCCGAGGCCGAGGCGTTCACGGCGGGTGGCGAGCAGCTCGTCGTGCCGCTCGCCGGCACGCTCGTCGCGCCGCTCATCTGCTTCGACATCGAGTTCCCGGAGCCCGCCCGCGCGGCGGCCCGCGCGGGTGCCGAGCTGCTCGTCACGCCATCGGCGAACATGGCGCCGTACTGGGCCGACCACGAGCTCGCGAGCCGGGCCCGCGCGCTCGACAACCGGCTCGCCCATCTGTACGCGAACCGCGTCGGGTCCGAGGGGCGGCGCCGCTTCGTCGGCGGCAGCCGCGCCGTCGGGCCCAGCGGCACGGTGCTCGTCGAGGCGTCGCAGGAGCACGAGGAGATCCTCGTCGCCGCGCTCGACAGCCCTTCGGTGCCCGACGCCGACGTCGACTATCTGCGCCACGTGCGCGGCGAGCTGCCCGTCCGCGGCCCCACCACCCCCTAGACCGGCTCGGGGACCGGTGCGCGCGCGGGCGTACGGCGACGCGCGATCGTCACCAGGCCGACGATGATGCACACGACGCCGGCAAGCTGGAGGGCGCTGGGGTTCTCGCCGAGCAGGATCACGCCGAGGAAGACCGAGCCGACCGGCTGGATCGTCAGCGTCACCGAGGTGAGCGCGGCGGGCAGGCGCGGCAGCGAGAGCGTGATGAGCATCCAGCCCAGCACCTGCGAGCTGAGCGCGAGCAGGAGCAGCCAGCCGTGGGCGGGCCAGCTGGGCACCAGATCGGCCTCACCGACCGCGCTGCCGGCGATCACGGCGGCGACGGTCGCCACCACGGTTGCGTCGAACAGCGTGCCGGCCGGGCGGCGCAGGTCGGCGCCCGACTGACGCAGCACGAGGATGAAGCCGGCGTAGCTGAGCCCGGTGAGCAGGCCGAAGACCACGCCGCGAATCGGATGGTCGCCGTAGGCGCCGGTCTCGAGCACGCCGGAGATCAGGACGACGCCGCTGCACACGAGCGGGAGCGCCGCGAGCAGGCGGCCGCTCACGCGCTCGCCGAGCAGGAGCCAGGCGACGAACGGGACGACGATGACCTGGGTGTTGCCGAGCACGGTCGCGAGGCCGGCGCCGACGTCGCCGATCGAGTGGTGCCAGAAGATCAGGTCGGCGGCGAAGAAGATGCCCGCCGGGATGGCCAGTCGCCGCTCGCGCAGCGGACGGGAGCCGTGGCGGCGGTCCTCCAGCCATGCGAGCAGGCCGAGCGCCGGCAGCGCGTAGAAGCAGCGGAAGATCGCGGCCGTCGCGGGCTCGACGTCGGCGAGCTTCACCAGAATGGCGGAGAAGGCGATGGTCAGGGCGCCCGCAACCGCGACGACACCCGGCCGCGCGGTCAGCGTGCGGGTCACGCGTTCAGCTTAAGTGCTTGCCGACGAAGTCGGTTGAATGGACACGGCAGCTTGCGCGAGCCCCGCGGTGCCCACGCGTGCGAACCCGAGCCGCCCGTACACGCGCGCGATGTCGTCGCCACCCGCCGACAGGAACACGATCTCGGCGCCGCCGCGGCGGGCATCGGCGACGAGCGCGGCGGTCACTGCGGCGCCGAGGCCGCGCCGTCGCGCGGCGGGCAGCGTGCCGACGCCGACGACCTCCGTCACCCCGCCAACCGGCTGGTGGCTGCCGACCGCCAGGACGCCGTCGTCGTCCTCGGCGACGAGCGTGACCGTGAGCCCGGCGGCCATCCGCTCGCGGACGGCCGCGAGCCGCGCCTCGGGGAAGTTGCCGACGGCGGCGGCGCGCTCGGCCGGCCCGGCTTCGCCGCGCGCCGTCCCGGGCGCGCCGAACGCGATGTCGGCGACCGCGCGGGAGGCGGCGAGCGCCGGGTCGTCGGGCTCGAGCCGTCGCAGCCGCGCGTCGACGACCGGCGCCTCGAGCGGCCGATCGAGCGCCATCAGCGGCAGCTCCTCGACTGCGAGGCCGGCCTCGCGCGCGGCGGCGGAGAGCGTCGGCGCCAGGTCGACGACCCACTCGAACGTTTCGGGCAGACCCAGCTCCCACTGGCGGCGGCGCACCGCACGCACGTCGTCCGCGGTGATGGCACCGCCCGCCGGGCGCGCGTAGTACGGCCACGGGACGCCCTCGCTGATGAACAGCCGCAGCGGCCCGTGGTCCTCCACGCGCGCGGCAGCGCGCGGGACCGCGTCGTAGTAGTCCTCGATCTGGTCTAGGACGCCGATGATCCCGCCGCGATCTTGCGGAGGTCGAGGGCCTTGTCGAGCGTCTCCTCGTCCACGCCGTGCTCGCGCGCGACCTCGCGGAGCGTGCGGCCGCTGGCCGCCGCGTCCTTGACGATGTCCGCCGCCTTGTCGTAGCCGATGAACGGATTGAGCGCCGTGGCGACGGCTAGCGTGGACTCCGCGGAGCGCTCGCAGCCCTCCAGATTGGCCTCGATGCCCTCGACGCACTTCTCCGCGAACAGCGCGCTCGCGGTCGACAGCAGGTGGATCGACTGCAGCAGGTTGCGGGCGATCAGCGGGATCCGCACGTTGAGCTCGAACTGCCCCTGCAGGCCGCCGATGGTGATCGCCGTGTCGTTGCCGATCACTTGGGCGCTGACCTGGAGCACGACCTCCGGGAGCACCGGGTTGACCTTGCCGGGCATGATCGAGGAGCCCTTCTGCAGCTCGGGCAGGAACAGCTCGCCGAAGCCGGCGCGCGGGCCGGAGCCCATCAGCGCGAGGTCGTTCGCGATCTTGGTGAGGCTGACCGCGATGACCTTCAGCGCGCCCGACAGCTCCACCAGCGCGTCGCGGTTGCCCTGCGCCTCGAACGGGTCCTCGGGGGCGCTGATCGTCAGCCCGGTGTCGGCGCTGAGGGTCTCGCGCACCTTGGCCGCGAAGTCGCGATGGGTGTTCAGGCCGGTGCCGGTCGCGGTGCCGCCGAGCGGGATCTGCGCCACGCGCGGGAGCGCGTCGGCGACGCGGGCGCGACCGAGTCGGATCTGCGCGGCGTAGCCGGAGAACTCCTGGCCGAGCGTGACCGGCACGGCGTCCATCAGGTGCGTGCGGCCGGACTTGACGATGTCCTTGAACTCGGAGGCCTTGTCGGCGAACGCCTTCTCCAGGCGCTCGAGCGCCGGGAGCAGGCTGTTGGTCGCCTCGTCGAGCGCGGCGAGGTGGACGGCGCTCGGGAACACGTCGTTCGACGACTGCCCCATGTTCACGTGGTCGTTCGGGTGCGCGCCCTCGCCCGCGAGGTTGGCGATCACCTCGTTGGCGTTCATGTTCGACGACGTGCCCGAGCCCGTCTGGAACACGTCGATCGGGAACTGCGCGTCGTGCTTGCCCTCGGCGATCTCGTCGGCCGCCGCCGCGATCCGCTGCGCGAGGTCGCTGTCGAGCAGGCCGAGGGCGGCGTTCGCGCGCGCCGACGCGCCCTTGATCCGCCCGAGCCAGCGCAGCACCGCCACCGGGATCCGCTCGCCCGACACCGGGAAGTTCGCGACCGCCTTGCGGGTCTCCCCGCCCCACAGCTCCTCTGTCGTCTCAACGCTCATGCCCACAACGCTAGCGCTCGGCCGTGCGCAGTTGGTCGGTGCTCAGCCTGCGGGGGCGGAGAACCTGATCCGGCCCGAGCTGCAGTCGTAGGGGCCGTAGCCGGGCTCGTCGAAATGCTCGACGGAGCTCACGCTGCCGGCCACCGAGCCGTCGCCGACCCGCGCGTCGAGCGTGATCGTGCGGCGCCCGGTCTGGTTGTGAGAGCGGTAGTGGTGGGTCGTCGTCTCGCGCAGCCGCAGTCGGCCGTCCTCGATGCGCGGCGACCAGGTGATCGCCCAGGTTCCGGCCGGACAGCGCATCCGCACGTGGATGCTCAGCCGCGAGACCCGCCCGTCGACGAGCTGCGCCTGCAGTTGCCCACCCTGCGAGGTCGTCCCGTAGAGCCAGACCGGCGACGCACCATTGCTGCGGCCGGCGAGGAGCAACACAATCGCCGCGACCGCGGCGGGATAGAAGATCAGCCGGAACGTCCACAGCGCCCGGCGGGCACGACGCTCGTCCAACTACGTCGCTGTCGGGATGCGAGCGCCGGGGCCGGGCTCGGGGGTGACGTCGTGGGGATGCAGCGCGCCGCCGCAGTGGTCGCAGACGAGCACCGGGTCGACCAGCTCGCCGCACGAGTGGCGCAGGACGACCGGCGGGCCGGCCTCCTCGGCCAGGTGCTCGTCGCCCCACTTCATGATCGCGATGACGGCGGGGTAGAGGTCGCGGCCGGCCTGGGTGAGGCGGTACTCGAAGCGCTCGGGCTCCTCCTGGTAGCGGCGGCGCTCGAGGATCCCCGAGCGCACGAGCGTCTGCAGGCGTGTCGAGAGGATGTTGCGGGCGATCCCGAGATTGCGCTGGATGTCCGAGAAGCGGCGGACGCCGTAGAACGCCTCGCGCATGATCAGCATCGTCCAGCGCTCACCGAGAATGTCCATCGCCCGGGCGACCGAGCACGACTCCGGGCGTTCCAGCTCGTACATGAATGCAGACGGTAGCGGGTCAGCCGCAGAACGCAGCCAGCTCTCTGGCCAGTCCTACGGGATCGTCGTACGCCATCAAGAAGCCGGTGCCCTCGAGCACTCGGAGCTGGGCGTCAGGCAGCAGATCGAGCGCCTCCTCGGCGATCTCGAGCGGGTGCATGATGTCCTCGTCCGCCCACAGCAGGAGCGTCGGCACGTCGATCAGCCGGTACGCGTCGAGCAGGTCCGACTGGGCGCCGGTCGGCCAGCGCCGCGCGGCCTTCGCCCACGAGCGCGCGCGGTTCGCGTTGCCGCCGGCGTCGCCGAGCGCGTGGCGTACGAGGTCGCGCGCCGCCGGGTTGCCGCGCGCGGACAGCCGCTCCCCGGCCGCCGGCGGAAACACGAGCGGCGCGGCGTGCGAGACGAGTCGGTCGACCCCCGGCACGGCAGCGGCGCGGGCACCGAGCGCGGCGACCCGCTCGAGCCGCTCGCGCTTGGGCCGCCGGTGCATCGGGTTGGGCATCAGCACGAGCCGGCCGGGCGTGAGCTGGCGGCTGGCGATCGCGTGCAGCAGCAGCTGGGCGCCGACCTCGTGCCCGCCGACCAGCGGCCGCTGCCCGCACACCTCGCGCACGAAGCCGGCCATCACCTCGGCCAGCCACTCCGGCGTGTACGGGTGGTTCGGCCGGTCCTCGGAGTCGCCGTGCAGCGGCAGGTCGGGCAGCACGAGCCGGTAGCGGTGGCTGAGCTCCTCGACCACCGGCTCCCACTCGCGGTGCGAGAGCAGCTTCGAGTGCAGCAGCGCCAGCGGGCGCCCCGTCCCCGCCTCACGGTACGCGACGCGCGCGCCGTCGTGGTGGTGGTAGAGGCGGAGCTTCATGGTTTCGCCAAGGATGGCGTCCGTCGTGGTCAAGAGGCCGGCGGGATGAAGGCCCGGGCAACATACTTGTATGGCGCGCCCGCTCGACCGCGAAGTCTTCGCGCTCGCCCTGCCCGCGCTCGGCGCGCTGGCGGCCGAGCCGCTGTACGTGCTCGTCGACACCGCGATCGTCGGCCACCTCGGCACCACGCAGCTGGCCTCGCTGGCGATCGCCGCCACGGTGCTGAGCACCGCCTTCACGATCTTCAACTTCCTCACCTACGGCACCACCGCGCAGGTCGCGCGCCTGCACGGCGCCGGCCGGGACGGGGAGGCGGCGGCGCTCGGCTCGCAGGCGCTGTGGCTGGCGGCCGCGATCGGGCTGGCGCTGCTGGCGCTGGTTGTGCTGTTCGCGCCCGCCGCGGTGACGCTGATGGGCGGCGAGGGCGAGGTCGCCGACGGCGCCGTGCTCTACCTCCGCCTGGCCGCGCTCGGCTCGCCGTTCTTCATGCTCGCCACCGCCGGCCAGGGCTTCCTGCGCGGGATGGGCAACCTCCGGACCCCGCTCGTCATCCTCGTGATCGCGCACTCGGTCAACGTCGTGCTCGAGCTGCTGTTCGTCTACGGCTTCGACTGGGGGCTCGCCGGCTCCGCGTGGGGCACGGTCATCGCGCAGGTCGGCATGGGGCTCGCCTTCGTGGCGGTGCAGCGGCGCGCGGGCTTCGAGCCGCCGCAGCTCGCGAAGATGCGGCCGCTGATGCGGATCGGGTCGGAGATCGCGGTGCGCACGAGCGCGCTGCTCGGCTCGTTCCTCGTCGCATCGGCGGTGCTCGCGCGCGTGGGTCCGGCCTCGCTCGCCGCCCACCAGATCGCCTTCCAGCTGTTCGTGTTCCTCGCCCTCGTGCTCGACGCGCTGGCGATCGCCGCGCAGGTGATGGTCGGGCGGCTGCTCGGGGCCGGCGACGCCGCTCGCGCCCGTGCGGCGGCGACGCGCGTGATCCTGTGGTCGGTCGTGGTGGCGACCGCGTTCGGCGTCGTGCTCGCGGCGCTCGGCGACGTGATCCCGCGCGCCTTCACCGACGACGAGGCCGTGGTGCAGCAGGCGCAGGAGATCTGGTGGCTGTTCGCGGCGCTGATGCCGGTCAATGGCGCGGTGTTCGCGCTCGACGGCATCCTGATCGGCGCCGGCGACACGCGCTTTCTGATGTGGGGGATGCTGGCCGCCGCCGCCGTGTACGTCCCGATTGCGCTGCTCGCGCTCCACCAGGGCTGGGGGATCGTCGGCGTCTGGTGGGGCCTGGCGGGGCTGATCGCCGTCCGGGCGCTGACCTGCGGGGCGCGGTTCCTGGGCAGTCGGTGGGTTCTCACCGGGGCCCCGGCGTAGTACCTTGCGCGCCCCGATGTTCCGTCGCGCCCTGCTCGTCGTTCTCGTCTGCGCGCTGCTCGCGCCGGCCGCCGCGTCGGCGCAGGGTGGCGCGTTCGGGCCGCTGCCGCAGGCCGCGCCGACCGCGACGCCGACGCCGGATCAGTCCAGCGACAGCCTCACCAGCGACCTCGGCGGGCGCAACACGCTGTTCGTGATCATGGGCGGCCTGCTGATCGCCTTCATCGGCATCGGCGTGTTCATCTCGCGCGATGCGCGACGCGCGCTGCCGAAGGACCACCGGCCCGATCACCGCCTGCGCGAGGAGGGCCCGCACGCGCACAAGCGGCAGGCGAAGGCCCGCGCGCGCCAGCGCACCAAGGCGCAGAAAGTGGCTCGACGCAAGAACCGCTGAGGCGTATTCTCTGACCTAGGTCAGAGACATGGACGAGATCGCCGAGGTTCGGAGCTTCAACCGGCTGGTCACCCGGCAGGCGGGTGTGCTCAACGACCGCTACATCGGTCGCCGCCCGCTCGGCGAGCTGCGCGTCCTGTTCGAGATCGGAGCCGAAGGCGCCACGCCGCGCGACGTCCGGGTCCGCCTCGGCCTCGACTCCGGCTATCTGTCGCGGCTGCTCGGCTCGCTGCAGCGAGCAGGCCTGGTCGCGGTCGCGCCGGACGCCGCCGATCGGCGCACCAAGCGGCTGCGCCTCACGCGCGCCGGGCTGGCGAAGCTGCGCCAGCTCGACCGGACCGCCGACGAGTTCGCGGCCGCCGTCCTGGCGCCGTTGAGCGCCGACGAGCGCGCACGGCTGCTGCGCGCCCAGGCCGAGGTGCGGCGACTGACGGCGATCTCGATGGTCGCGATCGAGGAGGTCGACGCGCGCTGCTCGGACGCCCGCTGGTGCCTCGAGCACTACTTCGCCGAGCTTGCCGCGCGGTTCGAAGAGGGCTTCGACCCGGGCGAGTGGCCGGTCCACCATCCGGACGTGTTCCTGATCGCCCGGATCGACCGCCAGCCCGCCGGCTGCGGCGGCCTCAAGGCCGGCGAGATCGTGCGCATGTGGGTCGACGTCCCGCATCGCGGGCTCGGCATCGCCACGCGCATCCTCGCCGCGCTCGAGCAGGCGGCGGCGGCCCGCGGGCACGAGACCGTGCGGCTGTACACGAACCGCGCGCTGCCCGAGGCGCAGGCGATGTACCGAAAGCACGGCTACACGGAGATCGCGCGCTACTGCGACGACCCGTACGGCGACCACTTCTTCGAGAAGCGGCTCACAGCGGCTTCGGCGGCTTGATGCCGTGGCGGCGCATGCCGTCCTCGCACGCCGCGATCACCGTCTCGACCACCTTGACGCGGGCGTAGCGCTTGGAGTCGGCCTCCACCAGCGTCCACGGCGCGTTCTCGCGGTCGGTCTGCTCGATCATGTCCTCGACCGCGCGCGTGTAGGCGCGGCGCTTGGAGCGGTTGCGCCAGTCCTCGTCGGTCAGCTTCCAAGTGCGCAGCGGGTCGTTCGCGCGGCGCTCGAAGCGCTTGAGCTGCTCCTTGGAGGAGATGTGCAGCCAGAACTTGACGAGGATCGTGCCCTCCTCGGTGAGCATGCGCTCGAAGTCGCGGATCTCCTCGTAGGCGCGCTTCCACGCCGCCTTGTCGGCGAGGCCCTCGACGCGCTCGACGAGCACGCGGCCGTACCAAGAGCGGTCGAGCACGGCCATGCCGCCCCAGCCGGGCAGCGCCGGCCAGAAGCGGCCGAGCCAGTGGTGGCGCTTCTCGTCGAAGCTCGGCGCCGCGAACTGGCGCACGCGCGCGTGGCGAGGGTCGAGCGGCGCCACGAGGCGCTTGATCGCGCCGCCCTTGCCGGACGCGTCCCAGCCCTCGAAGACCACGCACAGCGGCGGCCCGATCTCATTGCCGTCGATCTGCCCGCCGAGCGCGAGCCGGAGCTGCAGCAGCCGCGTCTGCGCGGCCCCGAGCTTCGCCGCCTCCTCCTCGCGGCTCAGCTTGAGGTTCAAATCCAGTTCATCGAGGCGGGTCACAACTAACATCATCCGTCCTTTGCCGCGCCCGTTGCCACCAAAGCCGGATTTTCCGAAGCTCGAGGAGGAGGTTCTCGAGCGCTGGCGCGAGCGCGACGTCTTCAACGAGTCGATGCGGCGCCGCGAGGGCGGAGAGCGGTTCGTCTTCTACGAGGGGCCGCCGACGGTCAACGCCCCGCCCGCCGCGCACCACGTGCTCGCCCGCGTGTTCAAGGACATCTTCCCCCGCTACCAGACCATGCGCGGGCGCTACGTCGAGCGCAAGGGCGGCTACGACTGCCACGGCCTGCCGGTCGAGATCGCGGTCGAGCAGAAGCTCGGCTTCGAACGCAAGTCCGACATCGAGGACTACGGCATCGCCGAGTTCAACCAGCAGTGCCGCGAGTCGGTGTTCGAGTGCCTCGAGGAGTGGAACCGGCTGACCGAGCGGATCGGCTACTGGGTCGACCTCGAGGGCGCGTACCGGACGCTCGACACGAGCTACATCGAGTCGGTCTGGTGGGCGCTGAAGACGATGTGGGACCGTGACCTGCTCTACGAGGGCTACCGCGTCGTCCCGTACTGCACGCGCGACGGCACGTCGCTCTCGTCGCACGAGGTCTCCGACGGCTACGAGGACGTCGAGGACCCCTCGGTCTACGTCAAGTTCCCGGTGACCCGCCCGGCCGGCGTGCTGCGCGACGGCGACACGCTGCTCGTCTGGACCACGACGCCCTGGACGCTCGTGTCCAACGCCGCCGTCGCCGTCGACCCGGACCTGAGCTACGTGCGCACGGACGAGGGCTACGTGCTGGCCGAGGCGCTCGTGCCGCGCGTGCTCGGCGAAGGTGCGACGGTGGTCGACCGCTTCCGCGGCGCCGACATGCTGGGCGCCGGCTACGAGCCGCCGTTCCCGTTCATCCCCGCGGCCGAGTACGGCGACAAGGGCCACACCGTCCTCCCGGGCGATTTCGTCACGGCCGAGGACGGCACCGGCGTCGTCCACACCGCGATCGCGTTCGGCGAGGACGACTTCCGGCTCGGCGCCGAGCAGGGGCTGAACGTCGTCAACCCCGTACGGCTCGACGGCACCTACGACGAGCGGATCGGTCCCTACGCCGGGCGCTGGGTCAAGGACGCCGACGCGGACCTGGTCGAGGACCTGCGCTCGCGCGGGCGGCTGCTGCGTGCCGAGACCTACCTGCACGCCTATCCGCACTGCTGGCGCTGCGGCACGCCGCTCATCTACTACGCCAAGCCGTCCTGGTACATCCGCACGAGCCAGTTGCGCGACCGGCTGCTGGCGGCCAACGAGAGCGTCGACTGGCACCCGGAGCACATCAAGCACGGCCGCATGGGCAGGTGGCTGGAGAACAACGTCGACTGGGCGCTGTCGCGCGAGCGCTACTGGGGCACGCCGCTGCCGGTCTGGCGCAACGCGGCGGGCGAGACGCTGTGCATCGGGTCCCTGGCCGAGCTCGAGCAGCTCAGCGGCGTCACGCTCGACGACCCGCACCGCCCGTTCGTGGACGACGTCGAGATCCCGTCGCCGACCGGCGGCGAGCCGCTGCGCCGCGTCCCCGAGGTGATCGACGTGTGGTTCGACTCGGGCGCGATGCCGTTCGCCCAGCACCACGCGCCGCAGGAGAACCAGGACAAGTTCGAGGCCAACTTCCCGGCCGACTACATCTGCGAGGCGATCGACCAGACGCGCGGCTGGTTCTACTCGCTGCTCGCCATCTCGACGCTGCTGTTCGATCAGTCGCCGTACCGGACGTGCGTGGTGCTCGGGCATCTCGCCGACCCCGAGGGCAAGAAGATGTCCAAGTCCCTCGGCAACATCGTCGTGCCGTGGGACGTGATCAACCAGCACGGCGCCGACGCGTTCCGCTGGTACTTCTTCACCGCCAAGCAGCCGTGGGACGGTTACCTGTTCAACTCCGACACGGTTGGAGAGTCGGTCCGCCAGTTCCTGCTGCAGCTGTGGAACACGTACGGCTTCTATGTCCTGTACGCGAACGTCAACGACGTGTCCGAGCTGGGCGAGCCGGAGACCGAGCTCGACCGCTGGGCGATCTCGCGGCTGCACGCGACGACCGAGGTCGTGCGCGACCGGCTCGACGACTACGACGCCACGCGCGCCGGCCATGCGATCGCCGCGTACGTCGACGAGCTGTCGAACTGGTACGTGCGCCGCTCGCGCCCGCGGTTCTGGGACGGCGACCCGGCGGCGTTCGGGACGCTGCACCGCTGCCTGGTCGGGGTTGCGCACCTGCTGGCCCCGTTCTGCCCGTTCGTCGCCGACGAGATCTACGACAACCTCGACGGCACCGAGCCGAGCGTGCACCTGTGCAACTTCCCAGAGGGCGGTGGGCGCGACCGAGAGCTCGAGGTGTCGATGGCCGTCGTGCGCGAGACCGTGCGGCTCGGGCTCGCCGCCCGAGGCCAGGCCAAGCTCGGCGTGCGCCAGCCGCTGCACGAGGCGGTCGTGGTGGCGGCCGGGGCCGAGCGGTCGGCGATCGAGCGGCTCGAGGACATCGTGCTCGGCGAACTCAACGTCAAGCAGGTCCGCTACGTCTCACAGGCCGACGAGCTCGGCTCCTACGAAGTCAAGCCCAACTACCGCGCGCTCGGGCCGCGCTTCGGCAAGCACATGCCGCAGGTAGCGGGCGCCGTCGCCTCGCTCGACCCCGCCCACGTGGCGGAGGCGCTGCGCGACGACCGGCCCGTTGGCGTCAACGTCGACGGGCACGAGCATCAGCTCGGGCCGGACGACCTGCTGCTTGCGATGCGCCCGCTCGAGGGCTACCAGCTCGAGCGCGAGGGGTCGCACGCGGTGGCGCTGGAGCTCGAGCTCGACTCCGACCTGGTCCGCGAGGGCATGGCACGCGAGATCGTGCATGCCGTCCAGAACGCACGCAAGACGGCCGGCCTCGAGATCTCCGATCGCATCGAGCTCACACTCGGCGGCGACGAGGAGCTGCTCGACGCCGCGCGCGAGCACGAGCAGTACCTGGCCGGCGAGGTGCTCGCCGTCGCGGTGAGCTACGACGGCGCATCCGCGGGCGAGGAGGCGACCGTCAAGGGCCGCCCCCTGCTGATTGCCGTGCGGCGCGCTTAGGCGAGCGCGGGCTCGAGCTCGGCCTCGAGGCGCTTGCGGGGCTTGGAGCCCTGGATGCGCGTCGCCTCGGCGCCGTTGCGGAAGAGGATCATGGTCGGGATCGCGAGGATCCCGAGGCTCGCCGGGGTGTGCGGGTTGGCGTCGATGTCCATCTTCACGATCTCGAGGTCGTCGCGGTCGGCCGCGATCTCCTCGAGGATCGGGGCGATGACGCGGCACGGCCCGCACCAGGCGGCCCAGAAGTCGACCAGCACGGGCTTGTCGGACTCGAGGACCTCGGCCTGGAAGGTGGTGTCGGTGACTGCTTTGAGGTTGCCGGCCATCTGCGTCGTTGCTCCTGTTCGCTTTACTTCAGAAAGTATAGCGACCTGGCTACCGCGCCAGTGCGAGCAGCAGGTGCGGCGAGACCCAGGTCTCGACGGCCGCGGCGGCGACCAGCACCGGGACCGCGATCGCCACGGTGACGAACGTGGCGGCCAGGAGATCTTTCCACGCACCGCGGCGCGACGCGATGGTCCAGGCGGCGAGCGGCAGGAACAGCGCGGTCAGCTCCGGCAGCGCGTGCGGGAGCAGGCCGATCAGCAACACGGCAGGGGACACGCCGAGCTCGCCGGCGAGGTCCGCGGCGCCGTGGCCGAGCGCGTACGCCTGCGTGGAGAGCGAGAACAGGGTGGCGAGGAGCACGAACCCGATGGCCAGCGGGCCGGCCGCCTCGTGGACCTTGCGCTTGTAGCCGGTGTAGCCCTCGGCGACGGTCGGGAGCGACGAGCCGGCCATGAAGCCGGCGATGCACGCGAGCGCGTGCAGGGCGAGGACGAGGCCGTTGCGGTACAGGACGAAGGCGAAGTCCGAGAACGAGGCCGGGTACGACACGCCGGGGAACTGCACGCCGCTGGGATCCGGCCGCACCAACTCGGCGACCAGCCACACCACGAGCAGCAGCGCGACCGCGACGGCGAGCGCGCCGAGCGTCCACGGGGCGAGGGTGCGGACGGGAGCGCGGCGCCAGCGCACGAGCGCGTGCCGCGTGTCCGCCCAGCCCTGGACGAACGCGAGCTCTTCTGCCTTCATCGTTCAGGTACTCGGCATTCGGGCGACTTCCCCCGAATCCTCCCACCGGCGCAACCGGAGGGCGGGAACGAGCCACGCGGCCTCGAGCGCAATCCGCGCCGACATCTTCGAGCGCCCGTGCTCACGCTCGCGGAAGACGATCGGGACCTCGTCGACGCGGAGGCCGAGCTGGACCGCGCGATAGGTCAGCTCGACCTGGAAGGCGTAGCCCTGAGAGCGCACGCTGCCGTACTCCAGCGCCTGAAGCGTCGTGCTCCGCCAGGCCTTGAAGCCGCCCGTCAGGTCGCGCACGCCAACGCCGAGCACGCGCCGCGCGTACGCGCAGCCGCCGCGCGAGACAGCGCGCCGCAGCGGCCCCCAGTCGGCGATGCCGCCGCCCGGCACGTAGCGCGAGCCGAGCGCCAGGTCGGCGCCGGCGGCAACCCGCTCGAGCAGCCGCGGCAGATCCCCGGGGTCGTGCGAGAAGTCGGCATCCATCTGGACGACGGTCGCCGCGCCGTTGCCCAGCGCATGGGTGAAGCCGGCGGCATACGCGCCGCCGAGCCCGCCCTTGCGCGGGCGGTGCAGCACCTCCACGTCGTCGTGCGCCGCGGCCAGCCGGTCGGCGATCGCGCCGGTGCCGTCGGGCGAGCCGTCGTCGATCACGAGCACGTGCGCGTCCGTGGAGGCGCGCACCGCGTGCACGAGCGGCGCGAGGTTGTCGGCCTCGTTGTAGGTGGGCACGAGGACCCATACCGGCGACAGCATCGGGGCGCGTAGCCTATGCGACCTCGTGGCTGACCTGACCAACGCCCAGATCGCCGCCGCGTTCGAGGAGCTGGCCGATCTCTACGAGCTCGACGGTGCCGTCCAGTACCGGGTGATCGCCTACCGCAACGCGGCGCGCACGGTGCGCGACTCCGCGGTGTCGGTCGCCGCGCTCGCCCGCGAGGGCAGGGTCACCCAGCTGCCGAACATCGGCACGACGCTCGAAGAGAAGCTGCTCGCGCTGGACGAGACCGGCGACATCCCGGCCGCGGCCAAGCTCCGCGCGAAGATCCCGGTCGGGCTCGTGTCGGTCATGCACCTGCCGGGCTTCGGCCCCAAGCGCGCGCGGCGGCTCTATGACGAGCTCGGCGTCGACTCGCTCGACGCGCTGCGGGCGGCGGTCGAGGACGGGCGCCTGCGCGGACTGCGTGGGTTCGGCGCCAAGGCCGAGGAGAACCTCAAGCAGGTGCTGGCCGACCACGACGAGGCCGACGGGCAGCCGGCGCCGCGCGTGGTGCTCTCCCGCGCGCTCGCGGTGGCGGGCGAGATCGCCGAGGCGCTGCGCGCCCATCCGGCGGCCGACCGCGTTGAGGTCGCCGGCTCGCTGCGCCGCTGGGCCGACTCGGTCAAGGACCTCGACATCATCGCCACGGCCTCCGACCCCGCCGCGCTGTCGAAAGCCCTGGCCGAGCTGCCGCTCGTGGAGTCGGTCTCGCAGTCCGGCGAGGCCGGCGCGCGGGTCGTGACCCACTCGGGCATGAAGGTCGACCTGCGCGTGGTCGAGCCGGACCAGTTCGGCAACGTGCTCCAGCACTTCACGGGCTCCAAGGCGCACAATGTGGCGCTGCGCGAATCGGCCGTGCGCCGCGGCCTCCACGTGTCCGAGTACGGGATCCTCGACGACGCCACCGGCGAGACGACCCGCTGCGCGACCGAGGAGGAGGTCTACGCCACGCTGGGGCTGGACTGGATCCCGCCCGAGCTCCGCGAAGGCCGCGGCGAGCTCGAGGCGGCGACACCCGCCGGCGGCGGCCTGCCGGCCCTGATCGAGCTGGAGGACCTGCGCGGCGACCTGCACTCGCACACGACGCTGTCGGACGGCACAGCGACCGCCGAGGAGATGGCGGCGGCGGCGATCGAGCGCGGCCTCGAGTACCTCGCGATCACCGACCACTCGGCCACCCACGGCTTCGGCGACCACGTGACGCCCGATGCGCTGCGCGCCCGCATCGACGAGATCCGGGCGCTCAACGCCTCGCTCGACGGCATCGAGCTGCTGATCGGGACCGAGTCGAACATCCTCCCCGACGGCTCGCTGGACTATGAGGACGACCTGCTCGAGCAGCTCGACTGGGTCGTCGCCTCCGTCCACACGTCGTTCCAGATGGGCGCGAAGGAGATGACCGATCGCATGGTCGCGGCCATCGAGCACCCGTTCGTGGACGCCATCGGGCACCCGACCGGCCGCAAGATCGAGAAGCGCCCGCCGTACGGGCTCGACATCGAGCGCGTGATCGAGGCCGCCGCGCGCACCGGCACGATGCTCGAGATCAACGCCTCGCCCAACCGGCGCGACCTCAACGAGATCCACGCCCGCGCGGCGGCCGAGGCCGGCGTCCTCATCCTGATCGACTCCGACGCGCACTCGACCGCCGAGTTCGACGTGCGGCGCTACGGGATCGCCACCGCCCGCCGCGCGTGGCTGACCGCCGATCAGGTCGCCAACACCCGCCCGTGGCCGGACTTCGCGCCGCTGCGCAAGCGCGCCCGCTGATCCTCGGGCGGGATGTTCTGATTGAGCCGGAACACGTTGTCCGGGTCGTAGGCGGCCTTCACGGCGGCGAGCCGCTCCCACGTCGCGCCGGGATACGCCGCGCGGACGCGCTCGGAGCCCTCGTCCGCGAGGAGGCCCGCGTAGGCGCCGGGGGCGCGGTCGTCGAGCTCGGCGGAAAGCCGGCGTACCCATGCGGCGTGCTCGGGGCGCTCGGAGGTGGACGGGTCGTAGATCGCCGCCACGTTGATCATCATCGGGCTCTGGCGATGGGCGAAGGCCGTGGCGTCCGCGGGCACGCGGGCCATCGCGCCGCCGAGCACGCGAATCTCGCAGGCGGCCATCGTCGCGGACGACTCACCGATCCGTTCGAGGATCGTCGTCGCCTGTCGTGAGCCGACGCTGCGGGCGAACATCGTCCGCGTCACCATGGCGAGGCCGGAGCGCTGCTCGTCGGGGTACATCTCGGCGTACTGCATCGGCCGCAGGAGATCGGCGACCGGCTCGGCCAGGGCGCGGAACGGCGCGACAGCGCGGCGGCCGGCCTTCATGTCGCCCGCATAGACCATCCTCGCCAGGACGACGGGGCTGCCGTGCAGCGCCTCGGGCACGAACGGTAGCGGCGGCGCGGGCAGCACGTTGGCGATCGTCGTCAGCGCCTCCGGCGCCGCCTCGGCGTGCGCGACGAAGCCGGCGATCACCGCGGGCGTCGCGGGCAGCACGAGCAGGCCACCGAGGACCGTGTCGACCGGATGCAGCCGGTACTGCAGGCGCGTGACGACGCCGAAGTTGCCGCCACCGCCGCGCAGCGCCCAGAACAACTCGGGCTCCGTCTGTGCGTCCACGCGGCGCAGCCGCCCGTCGGCGGTGACGATCTCCGCCGCCAGCACGTCGTCGATGGTCAGCCCATGCTTGCGGATGAGGAAGCCGATGCCGCCGGCGAGCGTGATGCCGCCGATTCCGACCGAGCCGGTGTCGCCGAAGCCGGTCGCGAGGCCGTGCCGGGCCGCCGCGACGGTGTACGCGCCGGCGGTGAGGCCCGCGCCTGCCCACGCCGTGCGCCCAACGGCATCGAGCTCGAACGAGCGCAGGGCCGAGAGGTCGATCACGATGCCGTCGCAGACGCCGTGGCCGGCGGGGCTGTGGCCGCCGCCGCGGACCGCGAGCTCGGACCCGGTCGTGCGGGCGTAGGCGATGACTCGGGCGATGTCGTCCGGGCCCGCAACGCGGGCGATGAGGGCCGGACGGCGATCGGCGTGCGCGGCGAAGACGGTCCGCGCCTCGTCGTAGGCGGGGTCCTTCGGGGTCAGGACGGGGCCCTGGAGGTCTCGGGCCAGCTGTTGGGCGTCGAGGAGCATCGTTCGACGGTTCCTTTCTTGTGCACTGTACAAGAACCATCGTAACCGATACTTGTGCGCTGTACAAGAACAGGCTAGGCTGGTCACCGTGCGCAAACCGGCCGCGACCGCTCACCGTGGCGTGACACGGCAGGCCGTGGCCGAGGCGGCCGCCGACCTCGTAGCGACCGACGGGCTGGGAGCCCTGAGCGTCCGCCAGGTGGCCACCCGCCTCGGCGTCTGGCCGACCACGGTCGTGCATCACGCCGGTGGCCGGCGCGACGGCCTGCTCGCCCTGCTGATCGAGCACCTGGCGGCCGGCATCAGCACCGAGCTGCACGGCGGCTGGCGGGCGCGGCTGACCGAACTCGGACACGAGATCCGTCGCGTCGCGCTCGCCCATCGGGGCTTGGCCGACGAACTGCTGCGATCCGGCGCCACAGGGCCGCAGGCGTTACGCCTCGCCGACGCGATCCTCGGCGCGCTTGAGGACGCCGGTCTGGACCCAGACGCCGCGCAAGACGCCTACGACGTCTTCCTCACCTACGTGCTCGGAAGCGCCGGGCGTCAGACGACGGCAAGCGCCCCTGCGCGCTGGCGCGGGTTCGAGATCGCGCTCGACCAAGCCGAGCCCGACGCCTATGGCGCTCTCCGCCACGCCACGCGCGGCGGCACGACGCGTGACGACGACGCGCACTTCGGCGGCGGCCTGGACCTCGTCCTCGACGCCATCGCCGGCCGCACGGCCCGCTGAGGCGCGCTATGGGTGCGTCAGGAACGAGCCGCCGAAGCCGGGGGTGCGGATGAGCTGGATCGGCTGCAGGGGCGTCGTGCGGGCGATGTAGAAGCGCACGCCGTCGCGCTCCTCGATCGCCGCAACGGCTGAGGCCTGGCGCCGCCACGCGAGCGCCCAGATGATCGTGAAGCCGGAGGCGACGGACGCGACCTGCGGCTCGAACGCGCTGAGGATCGAGGCGCCGAGCGTGGCGAAGAGCAACGGCCACAGGCGGTTGATGAGCGTCAGGCCGGGCCGCAACTCGGGCAGCGTCGTCTGCGAGCGGGCGTTGAGGAGCAGCCGCCGGATCGGCGGCGAGGTCTCGTTGCGGCGCCCGAGCCAGATTCCGATCAGCACCGAGCCGCCCCACCACACCCCGCTGAAGACGACCAGCGTCGTGTCGTACTCACGCGAGAGCCCGATCACTGTGAGCGCGGCCAGCAGCGTCGCCGACCCCGCGCTCAGCAGGACCGTCATGCGGAGGAAGTCGCCGAACCGCACTCAGTCCAGCAAGGCTTGGAGCATGTCGCGCACGCCGTCCGTGCCGTCGACCATCACGTCCGCCTCCTGCGCCAGTGCCGACGGGCCCTCGTCGGAGCGCACGCCGACGCGGATGGCGGTGCCGAGCCGGCCCTCCTCGGCGAGCTCCGTGAGCCCGCGGAAGGCATCGAGGTCGGTCGTGTCATCACCCGCGTAGAGGGCGGCTGCGAGGTCGCGGTCGCGCAGGAGGGCGACGACCCCGGCGCCCTTGTCGATCCGCACCGGCGGCCGGATCTCGAGCACCTTGCGGCCCCAGTGGACGTTGAAGCCGGACTCCTCGGCGCGCTGCGCCACGCTCTCCACGGCCTCCTGCGCGCCCTCCTCGTCGGGCACGCCGCGCCAGTGCAGGGCGGCGATTGCCTCTTTGTCCTCGAGCCGTACGCGCAGCTTGCGCAGCGGCTCGTCGTAGGCGTCGTTGACGAACGCCTGCACGCGCCGCGTCCACGCCTGCAGCTCGCGGTCGACCTCCGGGGCGATCGCGCCCGGCCGCAGCACCTCGGAGCCGTGCGAGCCGAGGTACGCGATCGAGCCGAGCGCCACGATCCGGCGCGCGTCCGAGGCCCGACGGCCCGACACGCACGCCACGACGCCGTAGCGCTTGGCCACCTCGATCAGCGGCCGCCGCGTGCTTTCGGGCATGTGGGCGTCGTCCGGGTGCTGGACGATCGGCGCGAGCACGCCGTCGACATCGAGCAGCACGGCCGACCGATGCGGTTCGGCCTTCAGTGGCTGCAGGATCTCCTCGAGGGTTCCGGTCGGGCCCGGCACTCGGACTAGTATGCCGCCCGATGCCCAAGGAGCCGATAAAGGGCGCCGGCTGGGCCGTGAGCTCGATCGACGATCTCGGCGAAGGCCCGGGCTTCCGCAAGGTTCGCGGGCCGCTCGGCATCACCGCGTTCGGCGTGAACGCGATCGTCCTGCCGCCCTCGTGGGTCACGCCACAGCACTCGCACGAGCGTCAGGAGGAGCTGTACCTCGTGCTCGACGGCGAGATCGAGTTCAGCCTCGGCGATGCCAAGCAGACGGTCGGCCGCGGCGGCCTCGTGAAGGTGGATCCGGGCACGGTGCGCTCGCTGCGCAACACGTCCGACTCCGCCGAGGCGACGTACTTCTGCGTCGGCGGCGCCGACGGCTACGTCGGCCGCGACGGCGTGACGGTGGCCTGAAGCAGGTCGCGGATCTCGGTCAGCAGCACGACGTCCTCGGGCACGGCCTCGGGCGGCGGCACCTCGCCCGCCTTGCGGCGCTCCATCAGGTAGTTCACCGGCTTGACCACGAGGAAGAACACCGCGGCCCCGACGGTCAGCAGCGCGAGGACCGCGTTCAGGAACGACCCGTAGCGGATCACCGCGTCGTTGACCGTGATGGTCAGGTCGTCGAACCCGGGCTTGCCGAAGATGATCGAGATGATCGGCGTGACGATGTTCTGGACCAGCGACGTCACGACCGCGCCGAACGCGGCCCCGATGACCACCGCGACGGCCAGGTCGATCGCGTTGCCGCGCAGGATGAAGTTGCGGAACTCCTTCAGCATTCACGCCTCCCGTAGATATCCTCGCTCGCCGGATGGCCGGTGAGCGCGTTCACTGCCTGGTCGAGATCCCGAAAGGATCGCGGAACAAGTACGAATGGGACGAGGAGCTCGGCGGGATCAAGCTCGAGCGTTTCCTCTTCTCGTCCGTCGTGTATCCCACCGACTACGGCTTCATCCAGGACACCTGCTCGCCGAAGGGGACGCCGCTGGACGCGATGGTCTGCGTCTCCGAGCCGACGTTCCCCGGCTGCGTGATCCCCGCTCGCGTCGTCGCCGTGCTGCGGACCCGCGACGAGGCGGGGCAGGACGACAAGGTGTTGTGCGTGCCGTACGACGACCCGAACTGGAGCCACATGGAGTCGCTCGACGACATGCCCAAGCAGCTGCGTGACGAGATCGAGCACTTCTTCGGCAGCTACAAGCTGCTCGAGGGCAAGGACGTCGAGGTCCAGGGCTGGGAGGATCGCGAGATCGCGGAGCAGCTGGTCGCCGACGCGCGTCAGTAGCCGGCGTCCGGGTCGATCACGCCGAGCAGCTCCTCGCCGCGCGCGAACCGGCGCACGTTCTCCTCGACATGGCGGGCCAGGTATCGCCGCAGCGTGGCCGGCGGGTTGGCGATGTGCGGCGTGATCAGCGCGCGCGGCTCGCTCCACAGCGGATGGCCGTCGGGCAGCGGCTCGGGGTCGGTGACGTCGAGCGCCGCACCGCCGATCGACCCGGCGGCGAGCGTCGCCACCAGCGCGTCGGTGTCGACGAGCGAGCCGCGGGCGACGTTGACGAGCCACGCGTCCTCGCGCATCGCCTCGAGCTCGCCGGCGCCGATGACGTGGCGCGTGTCCGGCGTCGCCGGCGCGGCGATGACGACGTGGTGGGCGGCGGGGAGCACCTCGGGGAGCCGATCGGCCGGCAGCGTCCCGTCCCGCCCGCGCCGTGTCACCGCGAGGACCTCGACGTCGAGCGGCGCGAGCAGCGCGATCAGCGCCCGCCCGATCCCGCCGGCGCCGACGATCGCCACCGTCGACCCGTCGAGCGGCCGGGCCGGCGGCGCCGTCCAGGTCGCTGTCCGCGCGCAGTCGGCCAGGCGCCGCGTGCCCGCGAGCATCAGCGCGAGCGCGTGCTCGGCGACCGGCAGCCCGTAGGCGCCCGCCGCCGAGGTCCACAGGCGTTCGCGGTCGGTCTTGGCCAGCCAGTTCTCGACGCCGGCGCTCGGCAGCTGCACCCAGCGGATCCCGTCCGGGAGCGACTCGGGGAACGAATCCGGGTTCGAATCCAGCCAGACGAGCGCGTCGGCCTCCGCGAGCGGCCCGATTCGGCCGCCCGCCGCAGGAATCGCCTCCTCGACGGCGCGATCGGACTCGGGGGCCACGTGCACGGTCGGTTGCATGGTGCGAACGTACCTGTCGCCCATGGCGATCGTCCCCCTCCTCTCCGCGCGCGACCTCAAGAAGTCCTTCGGCGGCCGGCTGATCCTCGACGGGCTCGACCTCGAGCTCGCCGACGGCATGCGCGTGGGCGTGCTGGGTCCGAACGGCGGTGGCAAGTCGACGCTGCTGGCGATGCTCGCCGGCCTCGAGGATCCCGACGGCGGCACGATCACGCGGCGGCGCGGGCTCGTGCACGCGTTCCTGCCCCAGCACGTGCCCGGCGACGAGCGTACGCCGCTCGCGTGGGTCTTCGCGGCCCGGCCGGAGCTCTCCGCGCTCGAGGAGCAGATGCACGCGGTGGAGCGGCGGCTGGCCGACCCGGCGCTCGCCCACGACCTCAACGCGATGGGTCGCGCGCTCGCGCACCAGGAGCGCCTCCTCGCGCAGTGGGCCGACCAGGGCGGGGACCGCGCCGAGGGCGAGGCGCGGACCCTGCTCGACGACCTCGGCGTCACCGACGAGATGCTCGCGATGCCGACCAGCGAGCTGAGCGGCGGACAGCGCAAGCTCGTCGCGCTCGCGGCGTGTCTGGCGCGGCGCCCGCAGGTGCTGATGCTCGACGAGCCCGAGGCACACCTGGACATGCACCGGCGCGACCAGCTCGAGCGAATCGTCGACGACTTCGACGGCGTCGTGCTGATGGTCTCGCACGACCGCCACCTGCTCGACGCCTGCGTGGAGGCGATCGCCGAGCTCGACCGCGGCCGCATCCGCATCTGGCCCGGCGGCTACAGCGCCTACGCGGTCGCGCGGCAGCTCGAGCTCGAGAAGCAGCAGCAGCAGTACGTCACGCAGCAGAAGGAGATCGCGCGCCTCGAGGAGGCGGTCCGCCGCTTCCGCCACTGGGCGCACATCACGGTCAACGAGCGCGCGGCCAAGCAGGCGCGCGTCAAGCAGATGCAGATCGACAAGATGGAGAAGGTCGAGCGCCCGGTGTTCGAGCGGCGCAAGATGGCGCTCGGATTCCGCAGCGCCGTCCGCGGCGGGCAGCGCGTGATCGCGCTCGAGACCGTCGACGTCGCCTTCGACCCCGGCGATCCTGTGCTGCTCGACGTCGACCTCACGGTGATGCGCGGTGAGCGGGTCGGCGTCGTCGGCCCCAACGGCGCCGGCAAGACCGCGCTGCTGCGCACGCTCGGCGGCAGCCTGGCGCCCGCCGGCGGCGAGCGCTGGATCGGGTCGGGGATCGAGGTCGGCTACCTGTCGCAGGCCGCGGCCGGGCTGCGCGAGGACCTGTCCGTGATCGACGCCCTGCGCGCCGGCCGCTCGATGGCCGAGGACACCGCGGTGCGGCGCCTGATGGCGTTCCTGTTCGACTACGAGCAGGTCCGGCGCCCAGTGCGCACGCTCAGCGGCGGCGAGCGCACGCGGCTCGCGTTCCTGCTGCTGATGGAGGACGCGCCGAACTGCCTGCTGCTCGACGAGCCGACGAACCACCTCGACATCGACTCGATCGAGGCGCTCGAGAGCGCGCTCGAGCACTACGACGGGACCGTCGTCGCGGTGTCGCACGACCGCTACTTCCTCGATCGCATCGCCGATCGCATCGTGGTCGTGGCCGACGGCGCCGCGCACGCCTACGAAGGCGGCTGGTCGGCGAACTTGGCGCGCGTCTGAACGTTCAGATGCGGCACTGGCCGGGAAGGCTCTCCGCATGGCCCGCTTCCGCAGAGGACCCGACAAGCCCACCGATCTGAACAAGCGCTCCTGGCTCGCCACGCTCAAGCGCACCGGCAAGGAGTTCAGCCACGACAACCTGACCGACTGGGCGGCCGCGTTGACGTACTACGCGGTCCTGTCCGTGTTCCCGGCGATCATCGCGCTGATCTCGATCCTCGGCCTCGTGGTCGACCCCGCCACGATCACGCGCGTGATCACCGACACCGTCTCCCAGCTCGGCCCGTCGTCAGCCGTCGACACGTTCAAGGGCCCGATCGACCAGATCTCCTCCAACCGCTCCGGCGCCCTGCTCGGCCTGATCATCGGCGTCGCCGTGGCGCTGTGGACGGCGTCGGGGTACGTCGGCGCCTTCATGCGGGCCTCCAACGCGATCTACGAGCGCGAGGAGGGCCGACCGTTCTACCTGCTGCGGCCGCTGCAGATCCTCGTGACGTTCGTGCTCGTGATGATGGCGGCGCTCGTCGTACTGTCGCTGATCGTCTCCGGCCCGGTGGCCTCGGCGATCGGCAGCGCCGTCGGCCTCGGCGACACCGCGGTCACTGTGTGGGACATCGCCAAGTGGCCGGTGCTGCTCGTCGTCGTCATGGTGATGCTGGCGGTCCTGTATTGGCCGGCACCCAACGCCCGCCAGAAGAACTTCCGCTGGGTGTCGCCGGGCGCCGTCGTCGCCGTCGTCGTGTGGATCGTCGCCTCGGCCGCCTTCGCGTTCTACGTCGCCAACTTCAGCTCCTACAACAAGACCTACGGGGCGCTGGGCGGGGTGATCGTCTTCCTCGTGTGGATGTGGATCACCAACCTGGCGGTGCTGTTCGGCGCCGAGCTGAACGCCGAGATCGAGCGCTCGCGTGAGATCGAGGCCGGCGTGCCGGGCGCCGAGGAGGACATCAAGGCGCCGTACCGCCGCACCCCCAAGGACGAGGCCGAGGCTCAGCCTTCCGGTGCGTCACGCCGATGATGGGAGGACATGTCGCGCTATGCGCCGGTCCTCGTCATCGCCCTCTGCGTAGCCGCGTCGCTGCTCGGCCTGCGCGTCCACCGCGCGGCCGCCACATCTGAGCGGCCCGACCGCGCCGCGCCGCTCCGGTTCGGGCCCAACGTGACGGCCGGCGACCGGCAGTGGGTCCTCGCGGCGATCGCGACCGCGCGGCCCGAGGCTCAGCGCCTGATCGACGAGGTCGACGGCACCGTGGTCGTCGACACCGACCTCAACACGCCCGCCGGGATCATGTCGCCGGGCGGCATGGCCATCGGGCTGACCCACTCGGTCGGTGACCACGCCGGCATCTCGCTCGACGTCCGCGAGCTCGACGGCGAGCGCGCGATCGATCGCAACATGGTCGTGCTGCATGAGCTCGGGCACGTGATCGACTTCGAGCTGCTCGACGACCCGCTGCGGCAGCAGCTCGACGCCGCGATCCCGCCGTCGCGCGAGTGCGACGCGCCGAGCGACGGCATCGGTGGGTGCACCGCGGTGGCCGAGCGCTTCGCCGACACGTTCGCCAAGTGGGCCCTGCGCGGCCGCTTCTCGCTCGCCGGCTCTGGCTACGGCATCCCGACGCCCCCGTCGCTGGAGGACTGGGGCATGCCGCTGGGCCGCCTGGCGATCGAGCTCGACGCGCGCTAGGTGTTAGCCGCCCCGCCTTCGGGGCAATATGTCAGAAGCTTTGACCCGAGGGAGGCGGAGGCATGGCGACGCACATCGGCGAGCAGGAACGAACCGCGACCGCAACGGTGCCGCGCGCGCAGACGACGCAGGACGTCCGGCCGTATCCGGCGTACCGCACCCTGTGGATGTGGCTGCTGCTCGGCTGGTTCGCCAGCGGCGCGGACCGCACGATCACCGGCCCCGTCGTCACGTACATGATCCAGACGAAGGCGCCGATCCTGTCCGGCAGCGCGAACCCGTTCGCGCTCGGCGGCCTCGTCGGCAGCCTGCTGTTCGCCGGCTACATGCTCACCCAGTTCTCGGGCGGCTACGTCGGCGACCGCCTCGGGCACCGGACGGTGATCGTCATCGCCATCCTGTGGGCGGGCGTCGCGACCGTGCTCACCGGCGTCATGACCGCGCTCGTCGGCTTCGTCGCGCTGCGCGTCATCACCGGCCTCGGGGCCGGCATGTTCTACTCGAACGATCGCAGCCTGATCGCCGAGCAGAGCCCGCTGGAGAAGCGCAGCCTCGGCATGGGCTGGGTCATCACCGGCCTGGCCATCGGCATCACCGCCGCGCTGCTGCTCGCGGCGCCGCTGCTCGACCTCGGCACGTCGGTGTTCGGCAAGGCCGACGCCTGGCGGATGCCGTTCATCGCGCTCGGCGCCTGTGCCGTGCTGATCGGCATCGGCATGCACATGTTCTTCCGCAGCCAGAAGGGCGAGCACGCGTTCAAGCCCGCCTACCCGGCCGCCCTCGGCCGGCTGGTCGCGTCCTCCGCCGTCTTCTTCGTCGTGATCATGGGCATCTACCTGATCGCCACCAAGGCCGGCCTCAACGAGTGGCAGGTCGCCGTGCTCGAGACGGCGGCGGCGGTGGTGCTCGTCGGCTTCGTGTTCGCCCGCATGGGCTCCGACGCCGGCCCCGTGCTCAAGAACCGCGACCTGATGCTCATCTACACGGCGGGCATCGCGATCCTGTGGACGCTGTGGTTCTTCAGCTTCTGGTCGGTCTCGATCGTCGCCGACGCGACCAAGGGCGGCTTCTGGGAGTCGGCCCTGACTGCCACGTTCTTCGGCGTCGCCGGCATCATCGGCTTCCCGCTCGGCGGCTGGCTCGGTGACCGGCAGAAGCGCGCCGGCCATGGCCGCAAGGGCATGCTCGTCGCGTTCACGCTGATCCAGGCGCTGTTGACGATCGCGTTCGGGCTCTACCTGCAGGCGGGCGGCAACGCGGTGTGGGCGCTCGGCGTGCTGCTGTTCGTCTCCAGCCTGTTCTTCAACGCCCTGCAGCCGATCTGGCACGCGCTCGCCGCCGACCTGGTGCCGAAGGCCGCGCTGCTCGGGGCGGCGTTCGGGATGATGAACCTGATCAGCGAGATGGGCGCGGTCCTCTCGCCGGCGATCAGCGGCGTGCTGCGCGACGCCACCGGCAGCTGGAACGCGGCCGTGTTCCTCGACGGCGGGCTGATGCTCGTCAGCTTCCTGCTGCTGTGCTTCGTCAGGGAGCGGAAGGCGGTCGCGCTGAGTCCGTCGGGCGTGGGCTGAGCATGGTCCGCGCGCCGAGCATGGGGCCGAGCACGGCGGCGAGCCACAGCCACGAGACCCCCCACGGGTCCAGCAGGTTCTCGCCGGCCAGCACGACGATGGCGACCGAGATCAGCGGGTACGCGAGCAGGGGCTGGTAGCGCTTGGCGATGCCGGCGCGGCGCGCGCCGACGATCACGCCGAGCCACGCGGCGATGCCGACCCAGACGCCGCCGTTGTCCTGCACGACCGCCCGCTCGAGCAGGACGGTCGCCCACGCGACGGCGAGCGCGAGCCAGACCCAGGTCCTGACGTCACCCTTCCAGACGACGACGGCGCCGACGCCGATCGTCGCGACCACGAGCAGCACGAACGCCGTGCCGGCGATCGCTCCCGCCAGCAGCCACGCGACGGTCGCCGCGAGCG
Organism: uncultured Solirubrobacteraceae bacterium; assembly: GCA_963803335.1. Lineage (GTDB taxonomy): Bacteria > Actinomycetota > Thermoleophilia > Solirubrobacterales > Solirubrobacteraceae > DASSUW01. The sequence continues at coordinate 97,908 of CAWDME010000008.1, forward strand.
CCCCGGCGAGGCCGCCACGCAGCGCCGCCACGACGGTCTTGGCCGCCCGTTGGCGGCGCGTCAGCGTGGGCGGGATGGGCGCGACGACGCTCATGGCACCACCGAAGGTACCGCGCCGATCTAAAGGTGGGCCAGCTCTGCCCGTGTGCGCTCGAAGGCGTCGCTGAGCCGGCGCGTGTGGTCCGGCGCCGCGCCGAGCTCGCCGCGCTCGCCGAGCCGCTCCAGTTCGCCCGCGATCTCCGCGACGGCGACGGCGCCGACGGCCGCCGCGCCGCCCTTGAGCGTGTGTGCGGTGCGCGCCACCGCGGGGGCGTCGCCGAGTGCGATCGCGTGGGCGATCGTCTCGATGTGCGTCTCGCCCTGGCTGACGAACACGTCGAGGATCCGGGCGAGCCGCTCGCCGCCGCCGACCGCTTCGCGCAGCGCGGCGAGCGTCGCGGTGTTGATCACCTGGCCCGTGAACCGCTCGAGCGTGGCGGCGAGCTCGTCGACGCGCACCGGCTTGGCGATGAAGTCGTCCATCCCCGCCGCCGCGCAGCGTTCCCGCTCGCCGTCGAAGGCGTGGGCGGTCAGCGCGATCACCGGCAGGTGCTCGCCGCGCCGGCGCAGCTCCGCGGTGGCCGTGTAACCGTCCATCACGGGCATCTGGCAGTCCATGAGCACGGCGACGTACGGTTTCTGCTCGATCGCGTCGAGCGCCTCGCGCCCGTTCTCGGCTACGTCGACCTGGTACCCACGGCCGCGGAGCATCGCGATCGCGACCGTCTGGTTGACCTCGTTGTCCGCGCCGTCCCGTGATCCCGTCACGCTACGGCGAGCGCTACCTCTACGAGAAGGACGGCGGGGCCGCCTGGCTCAGCGCGCCTCTCCACCCAGAGATCTTGCGCATTCTGGCGAGTTTTGACACCTGAAACATTCGTGTCTTACGCCACGACGCGGTCGCGCCCGGCGCGCTTGGCCGCGTACAGGCGCTGATCCGCGATCTCCGTCAGCGCCCGCAGGTCGCTGGCGTTCTCGGCCGTGGCGACGCCGATGCTCGCCGTCAGCGTCATGCCTGGAGCGATGCGGCTCCACGGCTCTTCGCTGATCGCGGCGCGCAGACGCTCGCAGGCCGTCGCCGCCGCGTTGGCGTCGGTCTGCGGCATCAGCAGCACGAACTCCTCGCCACCGGTGCGCACCACCACATCCTGGCCGCGCATCTCGCCGAGCAGCAGCGCGGCGACGCGCATGAGCACCTCGTCGCCGGCCTGGTGGCCGAAGCGGTCGTTGACCACCTTGAAGTGGTCGAGGTCGAGCACGGCGAGGCTGAACGGCCCGGGCCCGGGCGCGGCGGCGTGGCGGCCGACCTCGCGGGCGAGATAGCGGCGGTTGTGCAGGCCGGTAAGCCAGTCGCGGTCGGCCTGCTCGCGCAGCTGCTCCTGAAGCGTCTCGAGCTGCTCGGTGCGGCGCTCGAGCGCGCGCCGCGCCTCGGCGAGCTCGGCCACCACGCCCTCGAGCTCGCGGTTCTTGGCGGCGAGGGCGTCGGACTCGGTGCGCGCCGCGTCCGTCTCCAGCGTTGCGCGCTCGAGGCCGCGCTGCAGCGCCGACAGCTCCTGGAACGCCGCGCGCTCGATCGCGACGCTGTGCGCGAGCACGTTGTAGGCCTCCTCGGTACGGCCCGCCTCGCGCAACGGGGCGGCGACGGTCGTGAGGATCATGCTGCGCGCCTGCGGCACGCGCTCGCCGAGCCGCTGGACGGCGTGCTGGCCGGAGCGCTCGGCGTCGTCGAGACGCTCGAGGGCGAGCAGCGCCTGCACCTCGATCACGACGCTCATCGCCAGCAGGTACGGGTTCGGGTCGCCGTCCGTGGTGAGCAGGTCGACGGCGCTGCGGGCGTCGGCGAGCGCCTCCTCAGGGCGCCCGGCCCGCAGCCGGACCTCCGAGCGCGTGCAGCTGAGGACGGCGAGCGCGAAGCGGTTGTGCGGCGCGAGCGGCTCCACGGTCGCGATCGCGACGCCGAGCTGCGCCTCGGCGCCCGCGAGGTCGCCGGCTTCCATCGTGTAGTGGGCGAGGTCGTTGCGCGACATCGCCTCGTCCCAGCGTTTGCCGGCCTCGATCGACAGGCGCAGCACCTCGTGCAGACGCTCGTGCCAGTCGCTCACCCCGATGTTGCCGAACACCAGGCAGGCGTAGCGGCGCGTGAACACGCGCAGGCTGAGGTCGGCGAGCTTGTCGGCGAGCGCGATCGCGCGCTCGGCCTGGGCGAGCGACTCGGGGTAGGACCCCGCGAAGAAGTTCAGCTGCCCCTTGACGGCGGCGAGCTCGGCCCGTGCGGCGTCGTCGTTGGCCGCTTCGGCGAACGGCTCGGCCTCCGAGGTCAGCGTGACGGCGCCCTGCAGGTCGCCGCGCTGGAGCATCACCGCGGCCTGGAGCACCAGCGCGCGGCAGCGCAGCGCCGGATCGTCGAGCGTGCGGCCCATCTCGTGGCAGCGGACCGCCTCGCCGAGCGCGGCGTCGTGGTCCTCGTGGTGAAGGTCGCGGGCGCGATCGAGCGCCCAATGGACCTCGATCGCCTCGGTGGAGCCCATCAGGTTCCCGTTCGGCCGCGCGGCCGGGGAACTTGAGTGGCCGCAACTATGATCGCGGCATGCCAGACGAGGCGCTCGCTGGATAGATGCGGCGCTGGCTCGTCTGGACGGTGGTGATCTGGGGCCTCGGCTTCGCGGTCCTGCGCGTGGCCGTGGTGCCCGCCGAGCGCTGCCCGGCCGTCGACGAGGCGGCCGTCCAGCGCTCGATCTCCGGTGCGACGGCCTGGCTGGTCCGCAACCAGCGCCCCGACGGGCGCTTCCTCTACGGCTACTACAAGGACACGCGTGAGGTGTCGCCGTTCTACACCGACGCGCGGCACGCGGGCGTCCTCTACATCCTCTACCGCGTCGGGCAGAACCACGCCGCCGATGCCGGGCTCGGCTGGGTCGAGCGCAACCTCTACCGCCACGCCGGATGGGCCGCGTTCGCCGGGCCGGGCAACGACGCCGATGCGGGCGCGAACGCGCTCGTAGTCGCCGCGCTGATGCAGCGGCGCCTCGCCGGCGGCGACGGGCGCTACGACGCGCTCGCGCGCAGCCTCGGGCGGTTCCTGCTCGACCGGATGCGGCCCGACGGGAGCGTGGTCGAGTACTGGCGGCCGTCAACGGGCCGCGAGGTGCCGGGGATCTACGGGAAGTTCTCGACCGGCGAGACCTTCTACGCGCTCGCGCTTCTCAACCGCGTGTTCCCGGACGAGGGCTGGGAGCGGCCGGCGCGGCAGGTCGTCGACTACCTCGCGACGCGGCGCGACGAGGCGGAGGGGTCCCTGACGCGGCAGCCCGACCACTGGGCGTCGTACGGGCTGTCCGAGCTGGTCCGCGACGGGCTCACGGGCACCGAGGCAGCGTACGCCCGCCGGCTGGCGGGCTATTTCGGCTACGAGATCCGCTTCATCTCCCAGCACACCGGACGCCCGCTCAACCTGTTCACCGAGTCCGGCGCCGACTACGGCGTCGTGGGAGAGGCGTCGACCGCGCTGTGGCGCGCGTCGGCGCAGGACCCGCGGCTGGCCGACCTGCGCGGCCAGCTCGGCGAGCGGATCACGTGCCTGGCCGGCATCACCGTGGGCCGCCAGGTCTTTGACGCGAACCCGCGCGAGCGCGGCGCCTGGTTCTTCCACGGCTATACGCAGATGGACGATCAGCAGCACGCGACCGGCGCGCTGCTCGGCGCTGCCGAGGTGCTGCGATGAGCTTCGCGTTCCTGGTGGCGGGCTTCCTGGCGACGCTGAACGGCGGGCGCGTCGCGCTCGCGGTTGCCGCGCAGCGCCCGGCGCGGCGCGACCGCGCGATCGCCGTGGCGGCCGGCGCGTCGCTCGCCGTGGTCGCCGTGCTCGCCGCCGACGCGCTGCTCGACTGGCTGTCGATCAGCCCGGAGTCGTGGCGGATCGCCGCGGCGATCGTGCTCGGCGCCACGGGCGTGCGCACGATCGTGTGGCCGGCCGCCGCGAGCGCGCCGTTCCCGGTGGTGCTGATCACACCCGAGCTCGCGGCCGTGTCCGTGAGCTTCGGCGCCGACGAGCCGGTGGGCAAGGTGCTGGCCGCCGCCGCGATCGGGCTGCTCCCCGCGCTGCTCGCGCTGCGCGCCCGCCGCCCCGAGACGAGCGCGCTCGCCGCGCAGTTCCTCGCCGCGCTCCAGATCGTCGTCGCGATCGCGCTCGCCGTCTCGGGCATCCGCGACGTGTAGATGACTGATTCCGCGACCCCCGCGCCCGCCTGGGCGGGCACGCGGGCCGCGAATCAATCATCTAGCGCACGCGGAGCGTCCGCTTCGCCGGCTTGCTCTGCAGGTTGCCGGCGGCGTCGCGCGCGCGCACGAGCACCGTGTAGCGCCCGCGCGGCAGCTTGCGCTTGAGGCTCAGACTCCACGTCGTCGTGCCCTTGGCCTTCAGGAACACGGGCTTGGAGCAGCCGCGGGCCTTGCCGAGCTTGCCGCCGGCGGCGACGAAGCGGCACTTCTTGCCGGCCTTGCGCGAGATCGCCACCTCCACGCGCGCGACCTGGCCGGCGACGGAGATCTGCGCCACGCAGCCGGCGTCGCTCGCGTGGCCGTGCAGCCTGAGCTTGCGCTTCTTGGCGCCGGCGCCCTTCTTGCCCTTCAGGAACGAGGCCTGCGGCCTGTTGGTGTCGCTGCACGTCGTCGGGCCGCCACCGCCGCCCTGCTGCGTCACCGGCGGCCGGACCTCGAAGCCGTCGAGCAGGGCCGCGTCCTGAACGCCGGTCGTCACCTTCAGGTCGCGAAAGCCGAGCGGCGCGTCGGCAGCGATCCGCAGCCGAGCGGTCGCCGCCGCCGGGCCCTGCACGGTCGTCGACAGCACGGCGACGCCGGTGCCGCTCACCGAGGCCAGCGACGTCCCGGCCGCGAACGCCGTGTCGGCGCCGGTCAGCGCCACGTCGACGGTCGTGCCGCGGACGCCCGACGCCGGGCTCGTGCTCGTCAGTCGGGCGATCGCCGGCGTCGGCGGCCCGACCAGGAAGCGCGCCGGGATGGCTCCGCCCACGCTCGCGTCGCGGAAGCCGATCGTCGCCCCCGCGTCGATCGTGATGTTCGCGACCGCCGACGTGGGGGAGTTGACCGTCAGGTGGTTGACCGTGACGCCGAGGCCGAACGTTGCCCCCGACCCGGAGTTGAAGCTCGTCGCCCCGCCGGAGATCGTCACGTCCTGCGTCGTGCCGACCGCCGCGAGGCTCGGCGTGACCGACAGGATCGTCGGGCCGGCCGGCGGTCCGACCACCTCGACGGCGCCGAGGCCCGTCGCCGTCTCGGTCGTGCCGTCGCCGCGTGGCGTGCTGACCGTCACGTCCCGGAACCCGGTCGCCGCGCCCGGCGCCGCCGCGAGGTGCAGCGTCATGCGCGTCGGCGACAGGACGTGGATCGCGCTGACCGTGACGTCCGCCCCGGACACTGTGACGCTGCTCCCCGTGCGGAAGCTCGTGTGCGAGCCGGTCAGCTCGAGGTCGAGCGCCGACCCCTGCGGCACCGTATCCGGATTGAGCGTTGCCACGGCCGGCCGCACCGCGGAGATCGCGATGTTCGCGAGCGTGTTCGCGTAGCGGGTCTGCGCCTCGGGCGTCCCGCTCTTGATCTCGGGCTGGAAGGTGAAGCTCCCGCCGCTCAGCAGGCTCTCCTCGCTGAACGTGCGCACGGCGTTCTCGACGCCGAGCGCGTCGACGGGCCTCGCCTCGTCGGGCCCTGCGCCCGGGTCCTCGGCCGCCAGCGCGGTCCGGAACGCCGGCGCGCGGGCCGGCGGGTTCTGGTTCGCCGGGCAGCTGCCGGACAGCAGCGTGTTCAGCCGTAGGCCCTTGGATCGGTAGAAGGCCTCCACCGCCTGTCGTGACGGCCCGCTGCGCAGGCTGTCGGCGTCGGTTGCCAGGAACGCGATGCCGTTGGCGCCGAGCTCCCGCGCGGCGGTCATCAGCGCGCGGTTCGATCCCTCCGGACAGTCGTTCGTGCTGTGCGGGTGGAGGTTGTCTATGACCGTGCGCAGGCGGTCCGGATCACGGGTGGTGACGCGCAACTGCGATGCGTCGTCGAACGTGACGATCGTCGTCTTCGGAAACGTGCTGCTGAGGGTCTCGAGGTTGCTGATCATCGCCTCGAGGCCGGTCTTGATCCCGCCGATCTCCGGGCCCATGCTCGCCGTCTCGTCGATCACGAACGCGAGTGACGCGCCTTCCACCTTCATGTCCGCGAGCGCCACGCCGCCGGCAGTCACGTGGAGGCCGCTCGGCAGCTTGTCGTTGGCGTCGATGTCCTGCGCACAGTCACTCTCGTCGGGGCCGAGGTACTCCTGGGCGAAGTCGGTATCGATGCGCGGGCTGACGACGGCGAGGCGATCGACGAGCTCGTCGTCGCCGGACAGCGGCTCGACCACGACGTCGTAGTCCCCGGGCGGGACGCCGCGGATCGTGAAGCCGCCGTCGGTGAATCCGTCGAAGCCGGTCATGCGCGACAGCTGGACGGTGGGATCGCCGCGGTTGATCAGCCGCACATTGGCGCCGAGCACCGCGTCGCCGTTGCCGCAGCGCGTGATCTTGCCGCTCACGGTCCCGGTGTCGGTGGCGAACGACGCCGCCGGGTACAGCTCGGACAGCGACGCGCGGTCGTCGGCTTCCAGTGTGCGGCGGTCGGTGCCGGGCACCGCGAACGGGTGCATGGTCGGCACCTGGCTGATCAGCGGCGCCGACAGCGCGCCGTCCTTCTCGGCCGCGAAGCCGGCCGCGGTATGGGCCAGACCGAGCGTGTGCCCGAGCTCATGCACCTCGGTCGACGGCACGTCGAAATCGTGCTTCGAGCCGTTGATGATCAGGAACATGTCGTCGATCACGGCCTGGCCACCGACGATCGTCTCGCGGCGCGCGCCGTACCCGTTGACGGCGGCGGGCGCGAACCCGACGGCCGTGAGCGCGCTGCCGTCGGCGTCGAAGATCGCCTCCTGCTTCCCATCGCCGCTCAGGTTGCCCCACGCCCCCGTCAGGTAGTTCGCGCCGTTGAAGTCGGCCGGCCCGGCCGTCGGCGTCGCCCACACGTCCTGCGCGGTCGTCACGCTGTTCCACGCGTTCTTGGCGCTGGTTACCTCGGCGAGGAAGCCGGGCGCGGCGGGGTCGTTGTCGACGGTGACGGCGATCGGCACGTTCGCCGCCTGCCACTTGCTCGGCAGCGTCGTGCCGCCGACGTCCTGCGCGAAGTGCTCATAGGCGAACGCCCCGGGGGCGGCGAGCGTGGCGATCGCCGCGGCGAGGAGCAGGACGAGGCGAAGCCGGGTCATGAGGAGGCCTCCGTGCGCAGGGAGCTGCGGATCGTCGCGAGGATGCGACCGAGCGGCGGGGCGCGTGCCCCACCGACCTCGATCGTCGACTGCGGGAAGAGCGTGGGGCCCGCCGGTCCGTCAGGCCCGAGGAAGAGGACGTAGCGGCGCGACCGCACGAACGGCGGCACGATCGACGGGACGATGCGGTCGCCCAGGCGGCCGCCGATCACTTGGACGACGAACGTCGGCGGCAGGGTCCCCTTGAGCACCTCCTGCACAGCGAACGTCGAGCGCGTGAACGGGGTGCCCGGGGCGCCCTCGACCACACGCGAGCCGCGCGCCTCGACCACGGCGATCCGATCCGCCTTTCGCGCCGCCTGCGCGGTGGTCAGCGCAACCAGGTCCTGGAGCCGGGTCACATCCACGGCGTGCGCGGAGACCGCGCTCGCGTCGCGCTCGCTCCCCCCGCACCCTCCGGCCGCAGCGGCGGCTATGACGATGATCGTCGCCGCCACGACGCGCCGTGTCGTCTCCATTTCCGGCGAGTCTCGTGCGCAGCGACCGGGCTTCGCATCGGGGAGGGCTACGTACACCGCTACTGACATCTGAGGCACTCGCCGCACGGCTAAGGCACCCGCCGCCGGCCAAAGATCGGGCAGCAGGCCGATGTGCAGGTGGGGGTCTTAGCCGCATGCTCGTGACTCCCCGATCCAAGGAGTCCCGCGCTGTGCCCCTTTCCCGCTTCCTGCTCGCCTTCGTCGCCTCGGTGCTCGCCGCCGGGCTGCTCACGAGCACCTCGTACGCGCTCCCGTCGGCGGTGGGCGCGCCGCCGACGTTCGTGGCCGGCACCCCGCTGCCCAACTCCCCCGCGGCCTATTCGGTCGCCGCCGGAGACTTCGACGGCGACGGCCACAACGACGTCGCGGCGGTCGCCGCCGGCGGCCTCGCCGAGTGGCTGGCCGACGGCGCCCACCCGATCTCCATCAGCGGCACTCCGCAGCGCCTTGCGTCTGCCGACTTCGACCGCGACGGCCGCGAGGACGTCGCCGTCACTGTCGACAACGGCACGGTCGCCGTCCTGCTCGGCGGCTCACACGGGCTCGCTCCGGCGGGCAGCGCAACGGTGCCCGGCCATCCGCTCGACATCTCCCCGGGCGATGCCGACGGCGACGGCGACGTCGATCTCGTGGTCGAAGAACCTGGCGTCGACGACCGCGCCGGTGCCGCTCCTGATCAACGACGGCCACGGCGCGTTCACTGCCGAGCCGATCGACAGCGGCTGCGCCTCGGGCGCCACGTCGGCGGTCATCGGCCAGTTCGTCGGTGACGGCCGGCCGGATGTCGCGGTCCTCTGCCACACCGCCGAGCTCCGCTTGTTTGCCCCCAATACGGCCGGCGGCTTCGTGGCCTCGGGCACGCAGCCGACCTGCGGCGGCGCCCAAGGGGCCGACCTCGAGGCCGCCGACTTCGACGGCGACGGCGCGCTCGACCTCGTCGCGGCGTGCAATCAGAGTCGCTTCTCGCTGCATCTCGCCGCCGATGCGCTCGTGCCCCGCACAGGTCCGACCGGCGACCCGTGGTTCGTCATGTACCGCAGTGGCACCGGCGCCCCGCTGCGCGTCGTTGCGACCGACTTCAACGGCGACGGACACGTCGACATCGTCAGCAACTCGCACAGCGCCGCCGAGCACACGGTGGGCGTCGCCACCGGCGACGGGGCCGGCGGCTTCGACCCGGCGCCCGGCATGACCGTCGGCACGCGCGTGGACTTCGACGCGCAGGTCGAAGACGTTGCTGTCGGCGACGTCAACGACGACGGCAAGGCGGACGTGATCGCCACCGCCGGAGATGTCGAGGTCGCCTACAACTCGACGCCGACCCCCGGCGTGAGCACCGGCGATGCCGCGGCCGGCGCGTACGGCGCCTCCGTGGGCGCCGCGGTGAACCCGAACGGCAGCGCCACGACCTACCAGATCCAGTACGGCACGACGGCGGCCTACGGCCAGACGACGGGCTCGCTCCCCGCGGGCGATGTGCTGATCGGCTCGGCGAACCAGGCGGTGAGCGCCGCGCTGACCGGCCTGGCGCCGCTCACCACCTACCACTACCGCGTCCTCGCGACCAACGCGCGCGGCACCACCTACGGCCGCGACCGCACGCTGCGCACCACGGTCGTCCCGCCGTCCGTGTCCGGGGCGCCGCGGATCGCCGGCACGCCGGCCCCCGCCCACGCCGTCAGCTGCGAGACCGGCGCGTGGACCGGCGCGTCGTCGTTCGCCTTCGCCTGGCTGCGTGACGGCGACGCGATCGCCGGCGCCGCCGGCAGCAGCTACACGCCGGCGCGCGGCGACGCGGGCCACGCGCTCCAGTGCCGCGTCACGGCCACGAACGCCGGCGGCCCGGCCAGCGCGCTGAGCGCCCCGCTCGTCGTCGCCGGCGCACCTGCCGCGGCGTGCGTGGTCCCGTCGCTGCGCGGCAAGACGGTCACGAGCGCCCGCGAGGCGCTGGCGGCCGCGGGCTGCCGGCTCGGCAGGATCAAGCGCACGGCCTCGAAGGTCAAGCGCGGCCGCATCGTCCGCTCGACCCCACGCGCCAACCGCGTGCTGACCGCGCACGCTCGCATCTCCGTAGTGCTCAGCCGCGGCAAGAGGTGATCATTTGGGGCGCGCCGGGTAGGACACCGGCGCGCCCCCTCCGGGGGCCGGGGGAGATGAGTGCGACTGTCGGGGCCCGGCGTGTCCAGCGAACGGATGACGCCCACTGGGGCGCGGTTCGGCGACCGTGAGAGCGGACGAGCGCTCCTGCGCGTGGGCGATCTCGAGGTCTCGTACGGAGGCGTGCGCGCCCTCCGCGGGCTCTCACTGACGGTCCCGGCGAGCCAGATCGTCGCGGTCCTCGGCAGCAACGGCGCCGGGAAGACCACGCTCCTGAGAGCGATCTCGGGCACCCTCGCGCTCCAGCGTGGCGCGATCGACGCCGGCACGATCGAGCTCGAGGGTCAGCGCCTGATCGGGCTCGACCCGGCGGCCATCGTCCGCCGCGGCGTCGTGCAGGTTCCGGAAGGCCGGCGGATCTTCGGCGACCTGACGGTGGCGGAGAACCTGCGCGCCGGCGCCTGGGGCCGAACCGAGCGCCGCGGGCGCGCGGAGGCGTACGAGCGGGTGTACGAGCTGTTCCCGCGGCTGCGCGAGCGCCGCGCCCAGCGGGCGGGCCTGCTGTCGGGCGGCGAGCAGCAGATGCTCGCGATCGGGCGTGCCCTGATGTCCGATCCGCGCCTGCTCCTGCTCGACGAGCCATCGCTCGGCCTCGCACCACAGCTCGTGGAGCGGATCGGCGAGACCGTCCAGGCGATCAACCAGCAGGGCACGGCGGTCGTGCTCGTGGAGCAGAACGCCGCGATGGCGCTGAAGGTCGCCGACCGCGCGACGATCCTCGAGGTCGGCGCGGTCGCCGCAGAGGGCTCCGCGGCCGACCTCGCCCGCAGCGACGACGTGCGCGAGCGCTACGTCGGCCGTTCCCGGCGCGGCGACGGCGGCGACGTGCCCGAGGTGACGCCGGTGACCGGCCGCCGCGAGGCCCGGCCGCTCGCCGTCGAGGGCGTGACCGTGCGCTTCGAGGGCCTCACGGCGCTCAACGAGGTTTCGCTCACGGTCGAGCCCGGATCGATCCATGCCGTCATCGGGCCGAACGGCGCCGGCAAGTCAACGCTGCTGAACGTGCTGACGGGCGTGTACCGGGCCAGCGCGGGGCGCGTGCGCTACGGCGACACGACGCTCACCGGGCTGCGGCCGCCACGCATCGCGGCGCTGGGCGTCAGCCGGACGTTCCAGAACCTCGCGCTGTCGCCGGCGTCGACCGTGGCCGAGAACCTGCTGCTCGGGCGCCATCGCCTGTCGAAGGCCGGCTTCGTGTCCGCGGGCCTGCAGCTCCCGGCGGCGCGGCGCGAGCAGGCCGAGCAGCGCCGCATCGTCGCCGGCATCGCCGAGCTGATGGACCTCGGCGCCCACCTCGACACGGCCCTCGGCGCACTGTCGTACGGCGACCGCAAGCGCGTGGAGCTGGCCCGTGCCCTGTGCGCGGAGCCGACGCTCCTGCTGCTCGACGAGCCGGTCGCCGGCATGAACGCCGAAGAGTCCCAGCAGATGGCGACGACGATCGCGCAGGTGCGGCAGGCGCTGGGGATCTCGATCGTCCTGGTCGAGCACGACATGGCGTTCGTGATGGGTCTCGCCGATCGCGTGACCGTCCTGGACTTCGGGCGCTGCATCGCCGATGGCGCGCCCGACGACGTCCAGCGCGATCCGGAGGTGCTGAGGGCATATCTGGGCGCCGGTACCGGCGCCGACGAGGAGGCGAGTCGAGAAGCATGAGCCAGTTCTTCGAGCTCCTGATCAGCGGCCTGTCGCTCGGCTGCATCTACGCGCTCATCGCCATGGGGTTCGTCGTCGTCTTCAAGGCGACGAACGTCGTGAACTTCGCCCACGCGTCGCTGGTCATGCTGGGCGCTTACCTTGTCGCGCGCTGGCACGACGCGCTCGGCTTCTACGCCGCCCTCGTCCTCGGGGCGCTGACGTGCGCCGTGGTCGCGGCGCTGCTGGACATCGTGTTCGTGCGCGCGCTGCGCCGCCGCGGCGGCGGGCAGGACACGCTGGCGATCCTCACCATCGCGCTCAACGTGCTGCTCGGCACGGCGCTCGCGCGCCAGGTGGGCACGGATCTGCTGCCGTCGGGCGCGCCCTGGGGCTCGGACGTCACGCATCTGCTCGGCGTCACGGTCCCGCAGGCGCGCATCGCCGCCGCGGTCATCGCGATCGTGCTCATGGTCGTGTTCTGGCTCGCGTTCACGCGGACGGGCTGGGGCGTCGCGATGCGCTCGGCCGCGTCGGATCCGGAGGCGGCGGCGCTGATGGGCATCCCGCTCGGCCGCGTGGCCTACGGCGCGTGGGCGATCGCCGGGGCGCTGGGGGCGATCGGCGGCGCCTTCTTCACGAGCTTCCCGGCCGCGGGCGTCAACAACGCGACCGGCCTGCTGGCGCTGACCGCGATCCCCGCGGCCGTGCTCGGCGGGCTCGACTCCACCGCGGGCGCCGTGGTCGGCGGCCTCACCATCGGCGTGGCGACCACGATGGCGGCCGGCTATCAGGACGACATCGCGTTCCTGGGTCGCGGGCTGTCGGAGGTGGTGCCGTACATCGCGCTCCTGCTCGTGCTCCTGTGGCGCCCGTCCGGCGTGTTCGGCAGCCGGGAGATCAGCCGTGTCTAGGCGAATGGTCCTGCGCCTGCTGGCGCTCGCCCTCGTGGCCCTGCTGCTGTGGCTGCCGCTGTACGTCGAGGCGTTCTGGCTGCAGACCGGCCTGTTCGCGATGTCGGCCGCCATCGGCGCGATCGGGCTGCAGCTGCTCGTCGGGGTTACCGGTCAGCTCTCGCTCGCCCACGCGTTCTACCTGGCGGTCGGCGCGTACGGCTACTGCTTCCTGGCGGGCGGCGACCAGCCCGCCGCGCTGCACGCGCCGTCCGGACTCGGCCTGGCGCCGCCGCTGGCGATGGTCGGCGCCGTGCTCATCACCGGCCTGGCCGGGGCGGTGTTCAGCCCGATCGCCGGCCGCCTGCGCGGCATCTACCTCGGCCTCGCCTCGATCGGCCTCGTGTTCATCGGCCAGCACATCCTGTTCAACGCCAAGGGCGTGACCGGCGGCTTCAACGGCCGCGACGCCGAGCCGTTCAGCCTCTTCGGCTTCAGCTTCTCCAACAGCCACCCGGACAACCTCGTGATCTTCGGGACGCCGTATGGCGGTCTGGAGCGGCTGTGGTACCTCGGCCTGCTGCTGGTCGCCGTGTCGTGGTGGTACGCGCACAACGTCACCCGCTCGCGGCCCGGCCGCGCGCTGCTGACGATTCGCGACAGCCCGATTGCGGCGGCCGTCATGGGCGTCAACGTGCCCGTCTACCGGGCGGCCGCGTTCACCGTGTCGTCGATGTACGCCGGCCTCGCCGGCGTGCTGCTCGCGCTCGCGTTCGGCCGCATCGTGCCCGACTCGTTCGGCTTCCTGCTGTCGATCGACTTCCTCGTGATGATCGTCCTCGGCGGGCTGGGCTCCGTCGGAGGCGCGCTCGCGGGTGCGCTGCTCGTCAGCGCGCTGCCGCAGATCTTCGACCACTACAGCGGCAGCCTGCCGCTGATGGGGAACCCGGGAGGCGGCGGGCTGCAGCCGGACGAGGCAGCGCAGTTCGTGTACGGGGCGGCCGTCGTTGCCGTCCTGATCTTCGCCCCAGATGGCCTGTCCGCGCTCGGTCGCCGGCTCGCGGGGCGCCGGCGGCCGGCATCCCCGCTGCTCCGCACCGACTCGAAGGAGAGCACCGCATGACCCGTTCGCTCAGGATCGCCGGCAGCTGGCTGGCGGTCGCGCTCGTGGCCGCCGGCCTCGTGGCCTGCGGCAGCAAGGGAACCGAAAGCTCGTCGGACGGGGGTGGCGGCGACATCAAGGCGGGTCCCGGCGTCACGGCGAGCACGATCAAGCTCGGCGCGCTCACCGACCTGAGCGGCGTGTTCGCGCCGCTCGCCCAGCCGCTCACGCAGGCCAACCAGCTGTACTGGAAGCAGCAGAACGCCAAGGGCGGCGTCTGCGGCCGCAAGGTCGAGCTCGAGGTCAAGGACCACGGCTACGACCCGCAGAAGGCGGTCGTGCAGTACCGCGACTTCTCGTCGGGCATCCTCGGCCTGCAGCAGCTGCTCGGCTCGCCCGTCACGGCGGCGCTGCTGCCGACGCTCAAGGACGATTCGATGATCTCGCTGCTCTCGGCGTGGCCGTCGTCGTTGCTGCCCAACGAGAACATCATCATCGTCGGCACGACCTACGACGTCGAGATGATCAACGTGCTCGACTACCTCAAGAGCAAGGGGATGCTCAAGTCCGGCGACGCGATCGGGCACCTGTACTTCGAGGGGGAGTACGGCGAGAACGGGCTGAAGGGGTCGAAGTACTTCGCCTCCGAGAACGGCATGAAGGTCGTCGAGCAGAAGATCAAGGCGACCGACGAGGACATGTCCGGCCAGGTCGCGGCATTCAAGCGCGCGGGCGTGAAGGCGATCGCGGTCACCACGGCGCCGACCCAGCTCGCGTCGGTCGCCGGCATCGCGGCGTCACAGGGCATGAAGGTGCCGATCGTCGGCAACAACCCGACGTACGACCCGGCGCTGTTGAAGTCGCCGGCCGCGGCTGCGGTGAAGGCCAACGCGTACATCTCGGCCTCGATCGCCCCGTGGACGCTCGACAAGCCCGGCGTCCAGTCGGTCAGCAAGCAGTTCCAGGCCGCCTATCCCAAGTCGGTGCCTAAGGCCTCCGTGCAGTTCGGCTGGGCGCAGGCCCAGGTGATGTACGAGATCCTCAACAAGGCCTGCGAGAACAAGGACCTCACGCGCGCCGGCCTCGTCAAGGCCGCGCACGAGCTGTCGGGGATCGACACCGGCGGCCTGATCGCCGGGCCGCTGGACTACACCAAGGCCGGGCAGCCGCCGACACGCACCGTCTACATCGCGCGGCCGGCCGACGTGCCCGGCGGCCTGAAGGCGCTCCCGGGCACGTTCGAGTCCGACACGGCGAAGTCCTACGACGTGGCGGGCAGCTGAGAGCTGCGGCCGGCCGGAGGCCGCGACGCGCTCCGGCCGGCCGTTGCTGGTCTACCGCTTGTGCCCGTGGTGCTTGTGGTTGCTGGAGTCGAGGCTCAGCGTGTAGATCGTTCTCGTCTCGCTGACGTCGCGGATCCTCGCTTCGCCGCCGGCACCGCGGAAGGCACCCGTGCCGCCGGTGATCGCGACGGTGAACGGGCCGGGGTCGTCCTCGCCCTGGACCTCGATCAGCCCCTGCAGGGTGATCTGCCCGCGCCGCAGGCTCAGCGTGGCGACGCAGTGGAACGTCATCACGTCGTACGGCGGCGTGACCTGCGTGACCGTGCAGACAACGCCGCTCTCGCCGACGTCGTTGCCGCGACGCGAGAGCGACTCCGAGATCACGAGCTCGTCGCCCAGCGAAGGCCCCGGCGCGCCGAGATCGAGGAACTCGGACTGGATCTGAGTGGCGACAAGCCGCAGCTTCGTCTTCCCCTTTCCGTGCGCCTGGGCGAGCGTCGAGCCGAACATCAGCATCCCGAGCGCGACGACCGCCAGCACTGCCCCACGGACCGCGAACTTGGTTCGCACGTCTCTCGCCTCCTCTTCAGGATCAACGGTGTGAAGACCGCGGCGGCGGAGGCGGAGCGCGGATCGAGAGTCGTGAGATGCCCGCCATGGCACACAAAAACCGGGCGGGTGTCGGGGCACCGGCTTCCCGCCCTCTGGCGTTCCCGACGCTAGACCGAGATGTTCACCCGGTCAAAACCACTGTCTGGTTCGCGACCTGTGCATCGTCTGGACCCTGACCTCGGCGCTCGTCCGCGCTTGCGCTGACGCCGTCGCCGCGGTCGGATTCCCAGATCGAGATGTGCTCTCGTTCGCGAGTTGCGGCGGTACTGGCTGTCGTCGCTGCGCTCCTGGCCGTCCCGCGACCGGCCGAGGCGATGTACCGCATCGGAATCGGCGAGCAGGACCCGGTGATGTTCAGCAGCCCGGCGTGGCTGAGCCTCGGCCTCACGCACGTTCGCTACATCGTGGCCTGGGACTGGGACAGGACCGCCCAGCAGGCCGAGGTGGCGGAGTTCATGAACGCCGCCCGGGCGCAGCACCAGTCCGTGCTGGTGACGTTCGGCGCGCACCGGGGCTGCTTCGCGGGCGGGCGCTACTCCCGCAGCCGCACCTGCCGCGCGCCGAGCGCGCGGGCCTATCGCCGGGCGTTCCGGCGGTTCGACGATCGCTACCCGTGGGTGCGCACCTACGCGGCCTGGAACGAGGTCAATCACATCTCGCAACCGACGTTCACCGCTCCGCGCCTCGCGGTCCGCTACTACCGGGTGCTGCGCGCCGAGCGCCGTCGCCGCCACTTCCGCCTGATCGCCGCCGACGTGCTGGACACGTCGAACCTGCAGCGGTACCTCCGCGCGTTCCTCCGGCTGGCCCCGGGCCGGCCGCGGTTGTGGGGACTGCACAACTACCAGGACGTCAACCGCGGCACGTCAGGCGGCACGCGCCAGATGCTGGAGACCGTGCCGGGCAGGGTGTGGTTGACGGAGACGGGCGGGATCGTGAAGTTCGGCCCGCAGTTTCCCTACTCGGAGGCGCGCGCCGCTCGCCGCACGCGCTGGATGTTCCGGCTCGCCGACCGCTACGACACCCGGCGCCGCGGCACGCGCTCGATCATCACGCACCTGTTCGTCTACCGGTGGCGCGGCGGCGACCCGCGCCTGGACGCCGGGCTGGTGAACGAGGACGGGACGCCCCGCCCGGCGTTCTACGTGGTCCGGAGGTTCGTGCGCTCGAACCGCTGATCCGACCGACCCGTCCTCACCGCTAGACTTGACCTACAAGGCACTTCCCCGCTCGTGCGCAAGCGACTTCGCGTAGAGCAGCGGACGGCGACACGCCGACCGGCCACCTCACGGAGGGTTTCCTCTCCAGCGACAGAAGCGCCTTCCTCCTATCGAGTGCGGATGCCGTGCCCGGTGTCCGCGCTCCGGAAGGTCCCGAGATGCGCGAACGTCATTTCCCGCGAGTATGCCGGTCCTGCAGTGCGCCGATGGCGCGCCAGGAGGACACCTGCTGGCGTTGCGGCACCCGCTGGACGTCCGAGGATGCGCCGCGAACGACACTGAGGGTGATCGCCGGCGGAGCCTCCGACGCCGACCGCTGGACCAACGAGGGCGGCAGCGTCGCCGCCGAGGCGGCCCTCCCCGTGCCCTGAGCCGGGCGCGAGCCTGGATGCTCAGCAGGGACGCGATGCGTCGGGCGACAGCGCGGCGCGGAGCGCTTCGGCGCAGAGCTCTTCGAGGGGCGTCAGCAGGCCGCGGACGAGCGCGAGTGGCTCGCGATCCTCCTCGCGGATCCACTCGCCCTCGTCGCGGGTCTCGATGAACCGCGCGACGGAGTCGCGGAGGGCTGTCAACCGGGCGGGACGTAGCACCAGAGTCCGCATCCCGGGCTGCGGGTCCTGACCGGCGAGGTCGTCGGCGAGGGCCGTCAGCTCGCGCAGCTCGAGCACGTCGTCCACTGACATCTCCACATGCCGGAACCGCTCGGCGGCCATTGCGGCCACGGCGTGCGCCGCCGCCGCGATCTCCTCCCCGCCGAGGTCGAAGCACGCCAGCACGATCGGCTCGCCCTCGAGGTCACGCGTGATGTCGATGCGTGGGTGCAACATCGCTCGACTCACCATACGCCCCGGCGGCCACCGGCGATACTGGTTGCGTCATGCGGATCGTCCAGATGTCCGACCTACACGTCGGTGAGGGCCTGTTCCGGCCCGACCTGCTGCGCGCTGCGATCAACGAGACCAATGAGTTAGCACCGGACCTCGTGGTGGTCGCGGGTGATCTGACGATGGAGGGCTATCGCGGCGAGTTCGAGCGCTGCCGGGAGTTCCTGGCCGAGCTCGCGTGTCGCAATGTCGTGGTGACGATGGGCAACCATGACGCCCGTAACGTCGGGTATCGCCACTTCGAGGACTTGTTCGGTGCGCGCGACTCGATCACCACGGTGCCGGTTGCCGAGGGTCGCGCCAGGGTGGTGGCCATCGACTCGACCAAGCCCGACGTCGATGAGGGCGAGGTCGGGCGCGAGCACTACGGCTGGCTCGACGCTGCGCTCCGTGGCTGGACCGACGGACCCCGGATCGTCGTGATCCATCACCACATCATGGCCGTCCCCGGCACCGGCCGCGACGTCAACAACCTGCGCGACGCCGGCGACGTGATGGCGATCCTGCGCGAGCTCGAGGTCGACCTCGTGCTGTCCGGCCACCGCCACGTGCCCTACGTCTGGAGCATCTCGGGCGTTCGCGTGGTGCACTCGGGGACGGTCTCGACCCTGCGCGTGCGCGGCACCATGCCGCCGTCCTACAACGTGATCGAGATCGATGCGGACGAGGTCCGCATCGCCATGCGGCAGCCGGGGCTGGGCGTGCAAGGCGAGGAGCCGCTGGCCCACTTCGCCCGCCGGCCCGTCACTACCAGTGAGCTCCATCCACGGCTCGAGCGCTTCGTCCGCTATGACGCGCAGCCGCTCGCCGACACCGGGCAGCGCGACGAACCCACCGTTGCACGAGCGCCGGAGCCGCCGCCGCCGGGCCCGGTCGCCGCCGCCCGTGAGCGCGGGCCGACGATCGTGGCCGTGCTCGAGGGCGGACCGCTCGCGGGGCGGCGCATCGACGTCGAGGTCGTGGAAGGTCGCCCGCCGAAGACGATCGACGTGGACGCCGACGACGGCAGCACGTGCCGCTACGGCCTCTCCGAGTGGATGCAGGCCGGCCCGAACGCCGCGTACGCCTTCTTGGACCGCGTCTAGCCTCGCGCGTGGACTATCCTGGCCGCGTGGCCGCGACGACCCCGGGCGACGGCGAAGGCCGACCCGACCCAGAGCGTGAAGCTCGGCGCGCGGCGCGGGAAGAGCAGCGAGCCGGAGCGGAGCAGCGGCCGGGCGTGATGATCCCGAGCCGTCGCCAGCGGCTGCCGCTCGAGGCGCCGCTGATGCGGGTTGTGGCCACCGCCGGGATCATCGGGATCGGCGTGGTCATCGCGGCGATCATGACCTCGCAGGATTCCCAGGGCTGGCTGATCGGTCTGGTGGTGTCGATCGTGTCGGTGGCGCTGGCCGCCATCCTCTGGTCCTCGCGACGCCTCTAGCTCGGTCACACGCGGGCGGGCGCGTCTTCGACTCCGAGGTTCACCCCGGGCCCGAGGAGCTCCGACGCTGTACCGTGCTTCCCGTTGCGCTCCTCGTAGCTCGAGAGCGCGACGGCGACGTCTCCGCGGTCGGTTCCGATCACGGCCGCGACGGCATCGGACATGCGGCAGCGCCCTAGCCGGCGATACGGCAACTCGACGTCATAGACACGTCCAAGTGGGCCGCCGGCCGTTCGCTGGACTTCGTCGATCTGGCTCGCGGTGAACGGCATGGCTCAGGCGCGTCCCATCTCGAACCAGACGTTGGTACCGCCGTTTCGCCGCACACCCCAGCTGACAGTGAGGCGGTCGACGAGGTCGAGGCCGAACCCGCCACCGCGGGACCGGGGGTCCGGCGGTCTTGCGCTGACGGCGCCGGCGGTGCCCCGATTCACGATCTCGAGCCGCACGCTGTCGGCCGCGAGGTAGACGCGGAGGAGCACCGTGTCGCCGTCGCGGAGCTCGCCGTGCCGCAGGCTGTTGGTCACGACCTCGCTGACGAGCAGTTGGGCGTCGAAGAGGATCTGTTGCGACACCAGTCCGGTCAGGCAGTGGGCGACCACCATCCTGGCTGCGCCGGGTGCGCTGGAGCCGGTCGGAAGGGCGATCTCGGTGAGCATGCCGAACTGACGGATCGGCGCGTGGTCTCCCCGGCGGCTCCGGGTCGCGGGCTGGAGCCCGGAGATCTCGGCGCGGAGCTCGTGGTTCTCTGCCTTCAGGGCGGCGGCGCCGCGGCGCAACCTGCCCAGAGCGACGGTCAGCCCTTCGATCACGGGGTCCTGCTCGCGGTCGGGAGGAGCGACCGGCGCGGCGCGGCTGGGCGGCGCTCCGCCGTTCGAGCTCTTATCGGTTGCGGACATCGCCGCCCTCCCTGGACCCTCCTCTCGGGTTCTCGTGCGCTGGAGACCGGCGGAGGAGTATCCGTGGTATGCGGAGGATCAGGAGCGGCGCGTCTGCGTTGAGCTCTGTCGTCTCACCGGGCCGCGTCGGGGCTGAGGCTCCCTGCTCCAAGCCACGGTATCAGGCCCCCCGGGGGAGAACGCCACGGGGTAGAATGATGACTTCGCCGTTCGGGTACTTCTCGTTCTCTCCGCCTCGCGCGCGACTTTGCCTTTGAGGGGAGCGAGAACTGGGGCGCGATGCCCACCACGGCCGACGACGGCTCCTCCCGCGACGATCAGGGCCGAATCGCCGCAGCGATCTCCACCGCAGTGGTCCATGTCTTCTCCGAACACACGGGGAGAGGGCCGACCAGGGTGCGTACGACGATCGACGGCGAGACCGTCGTCGTGGTCCTGCAAGACGGTTTGACCAAGGCCGAGCAGAGTCTGGTCGATGCCGGCAAGCATGCCGAGGTGCTGGACCTGCGCCGCACCTTCCCGGAGGCGATGCGCGACGATCTGGTCGCGGTGGTCGAGCGCCTGACCGCGTGCAGCGTGCGGGCGTTCATGAGCGCCAACCACGTCGCACCAGACGTGGCTGCCGAGGTCTTCCTCCTGCACTCCAAGATCGCCGAGCGCTGAGAACAACGCGGAAAAGGCCCGCATATGCGGGCCTTCTCGGTGCCACGGACCAGCTGGGAGGCTGTTAGGCCTGGACGAGCTCGCGCGTCTTGTTGACGACGACCGGGCCGCTCGTGATCTTCGGCGGGCTCGGGAGCGCCGTCTCGAGCTTGGCCTCGCGCAGCCAGCTCCCGGCGACGCGGGTCGACTCGTCGGCCTGCGCGGCGGTGTCGAAGAAGCCGACGGAGGTCATGACGCCATTGCCGGCGTCGATGAGCGAATAGCTGTTGAAGCCCGGAAGCTCGCTCAGCTTGGGAAGAAGGTTCTCGTCGGCCTTCTTGAGGATCTCGCTCTTGCGGCTCTGGTCGATCGACTCGTAGCGTCGAATGGTCACATGCATGGGGTACTCGTTTCTGGAGGGTGGAGGTCTCTAATTGAGGCCTCCGGTGCGCTCGACCCGTGAGGGACAGCCGGGGAACTCGCAGGTTCGTCGACGTCGGCAGGGGGTCTGAGCGCTTGCGGCAACCCTAGCAGCTTCTGAACAACGGTTGCTTACAAGGCTACGTTTCTCTACGTTATCTAGGTAACAAGCCCGATGTGTCCGTTTTCCGTCACCGTCGAGCACGTCCCGGACCGCGAGCTCGGGCCGCTCCTGGCCCGGCTCTCTGAGGCGGGCTTCGCGAATCCGCTCGTCAGTCACACCGCCGCCGACGGTCCCTCCGACCGAAGCGCCGCCTCCGCTCGCCCGGGTCCGGCGGACCTGCCCGGCGGTTGGCGCCTCACTCACGAGCGAGGCGACGAGTCATATCGCTGGCCCAAACAGCGCGACAGTTACTCGCCCTATCGCGTGTTCCTCGGCACGACCCGCGCCGAGGGTGCCGTACAGATCGGCCTCGGCGAGACGGTCCGCGAGAACGCTTGGGGCCGGGACCGCAAGTACATCGTCGCGTTCCTCAGCGGCGGCTCACCGCAGCACCCGCTCGTCGAGTTCGTCGCCGCTGACGACTTCGAAACCACGCGCGAGCTCGTGGCGGTCATCCGCGGCAGCGACGGCGGGCGCCGCATGTACGGGATCGGGGACAGGCTGCCGGCGGTCTACGCGGAGCACTTCCGGACGCAGATCTACAACGAACGCGTCGCCTACCCGGGTGCCTGGAACCGGCTCGTCGTGGTCGCACGCGAGGACGACCACGCCACGATGCTCAACCATGCGCTGATCCAGAGCCGGCGCCGCTACCGGAGCTAGCGCCCCAGCGGGGCAAACGGAGCGGCGCAGGAATCGAACCTACCAACGACCGGGCTACGGCCGCCTGCCGGTTTTGAAGACCGGATGGGGCACCAGCCCCGTGCCGCTCCGACGTGGAGACTAGGCAGCCGCGGCCGCCACGTAGCGCTCGGCGTGCCCGCGCGCGCGGGCGAGCGCGGCGAGCGGCGCCATGAGGGCCCGAACGACCCAGGCGGGCGGGAACGGCGCGCGGACCTCGCGGCGGAAGCGGCCGACGAACAGGGCGAGGTGGAGGGGCTTGGGCATGCCCGATCGCATCACCTTGCCCTCGATCGCCAGCTCGACGGTGGTCTCGAGCAGCTGCTCCATGTCGAGCGCGGGGACGACCTCGACGCGGCAGCGGGCGACGTCGTCGCCGCTGTTCTGGAACTTGTGCACCGTGCCGGCGGGGACGATCACGGTGTCGCCGGCCGTGGCGACGATGCGGCGCAGGCCGCGGCGGAACTTCATCGTGCCCTCGAGCACGTGGAAGCGCTCCTCCTGCTCGGGGTGCACGTGTGCACCAGGCACGCTGCCGTCCGGGGAGAGCTCGAGCTCGAACTCGAGCAGCTCGCCGTTGGTGTCGCGGGCGGTCTGCATGAAGGTGATGCGCTCGCCGCTCACGGGGTTGCTGATGGTCTGTCCGGCGTAGGCCATTCCTGGCTCCCTTGCGTTCATTGCGGTTGAATCCGACGCAAGGGAGCCTCTCGGGCGCGACGTCATCTGTCGTCGGCCGCAGAGCCGATTTGCCCTGCCCCGCAGGACGATCTAAGCCACGCCTCCAGGACGAGGCGCCGTCATCCGCAAGGACGACTCAGGAGCGCGCGCGGAGTACCACGACGGCGACGATGTACGTGATCCCGGCGACGGCGCCGAGGAGCCCGTAGGGGTTGCCGTCGCCGCCCGACGCGACGTCGACCAGGAAGGCGCCGATGATCGCGGCGATCAGCACCATGCCCGAGAGCGCGGTCGCGTGGATGTCGATCATCGCCCAGCGCTCGTCGCGCCCCGGGCCGCTGAGCCCGCTCACCGTCTCAGACCGGCCGAAGACCACCACGCCCGCGGCGACTGCGACCATCACGCCGAGCGAGATGAGCCCGCTGGTGAGGTTGTCGCCGATCCAGAAGGCGACGAGCATCGCGAGGCCGAGGAACAGGGCGAACGCCGGCATCCACCACCGGCGCCGGTACACCGGCTTACTCGCTGCCGTTTGCATGGAAGACCTCCTCGACGGTTCGGCCGAAGTACTGCGCGAGCGCGATGGCCAGCGGCAGGGACGGCGTGTAGCGCTCCTTCTCGATCGAGTTGATCGTCTGGCGCGACACATCCATCGCCTCGCCCAGTTGCTGCTGGGAGAGGCCGCGAGCAGTGCGCAGCTCACGTACCGCGTTCTTCATTCGCGCACGTAAAGCTAGCTTGACATCACGAGCATGTCAAGTCTCCTTGACACGTATGATCGCGCGGATGCGGCGCGCCCACCTCGCACTCGCGATCCAGGCGACAGTCTCCGGCATCCTCGTCGTGACGATGACGCTGCTGTGGGCGGCCACCGGCGGCGGCGGGAGCTTCTGGCCGAAGTGGGTGTGGCTCGGTCTGGCGATCCCCATGGGTGTGCACGCCGGGGTGTTCGGCGCCGTCCAGGTCAGGCCCGGCCGCTGGCGCGGGATCGCCGTCCACGCCGCGCTCACCGCCGTACTCGCGTGCTCGCTGCTGCTGATCTGGGCGTTCGCCGGCGGCGGCTCGCTGTGGCCGCTGATCCCGATCGCGGTGCTCGGTGGCGCGCTCGGCGTGCACGCGGCGCTCGCCGGCCTGCTCCCGCAGGACGAGCAGGAACTGGTCGAGCGCGTCGACGAGCTCACGCGCACCCGGCGTGGTGCGCTCGACGTGCAGGCCCACGAGCTGCGCCGGATCGAGCGCGACCTGCACGACGGCGCGCAGGCGCGGCTCGTGGCGCTGACGATGCAGCTCGGCCGCGCCGAGGCGCGGCTCGAGGACCATCCCGAGGCCGCGGAGCTGGTGCGCGAGGCCCGCGGCGAGGCCAGCGCCGCGATCGCCGAGCTGCGCGACCTCGCGCGCGGGATCGCGCCGCCGGTGCTCGCCGACCGCGGGCTGCCGGCGGCCGTCGAGGCGCTCGGCGCGCGGGCGCCGATCAGGACGAGCGTTGATGCCGAGGTCGGCCGCCGGCCCCCGCCGGTCGTCGAGACCGCCGCCTACTTCGTCGTCGCCGAGTCGCTCACCAACGCGGCCAAGCACGCGGGCCCGGAGGCCCGCGCGCTGGTCACGATCCGCGACGGGCGCGACGCGCTGACGATCGAGATCGCCGACAACGGCAGCGGCGGCGCAGACCCGGCCGGAAGTGGCCTGACCGGTCTCCGCCACCGCGTCGAGGCGCTCGACGGCACGCTCGCCGTCACGAGCCCCGAGGGCGGCGGGACGACGATCCGCGCCCGGCTGCCGTACATCTCCTAGCTACCGCCCGCCTGCGTGTACAGGCTCTGCGACACCGTGCCCTGGTAGGGGCCGAACATGACGTTCGGCAGCGTCGAGTAGCCGTACGAGTTGACCGACTCCAGGTTGCCGTTGACGGTCCAGCCGCCACCGCTCGAGCCGCCGGTCATGTCGCAGTCGATGCCCATCGTCGGCGGGTTGGCCGACGTGTCGTCGTACCGCAGCGGCGACGTGCACGTCCACAGGCGCTCGCCGTTGAACGGGGGGGCGGCCGGGTAGCCGTGCGAGACGTACGTCTGGTCGCGCGGGTAGTTGAACACCGGGTTGACGCCGCCGACCACGTCGGTCAGCGACTGCCCGCCGTTCGTGTTGACCACCGCGGCGCCGTTGTCGTATGAGAAGTCGCCGCTCGCGTTCCAGCCGGCCGTGGTGAGCAGCGCGCGCGCGGTCCACGTGCCGTACGGCGCGCTGCCGTCCGCGTACGCGGGCACGAACGCCCAGTTCGTCACGAACGTGCCGGCACCGTCGTTGACGCAGTGGCCGGCGGTCCAGACGACGCTCTTGTTACCGCTCAGCAGCGCGGTGCCCGAGCAGACATAGTTCACGCCTCCCTCGGTGAAGAACACCTTGCCGTTCGTGCTCGTCGGCTGGGACGTGTACGGCGGCGGCACCTGCACCGCGTTGCCCGCCAGCGCCTTCGGCTTCTTGGCGGCTGCAGCGGGCGTGCCGGACACGACCTTGTTGGCCGGTGTGGCGTTGCGCATCCGCTGCGGGGTCCAGTACCGCTGCACCGCAGCCTTGCCTTGCGCGACAGCCTTGGTCTGGACCCGCGCCGCCTGAGCGGCCGGGACGAGTACCAACGCGCACGCCAAGGCGGCGAGCAGCAGTAGATGAAGACGTCGCATCTTGCCTCCCGTTGAGTTGGGACGTCGTTGTGTCCACGCCCGCCAAGCCCCCTGCCCGACCGGCACGGATTTCGGGGCAATGTAGCGTCAGTTACCCCAGAAGCGCCTTCTCGCGCTCCTCCGGCATCCGCGGCGGCCGCAGCTCGGCCCGCCATTCGTCGAGCTCGTCCTCGCCGCCGCCGCGCAGGCATTCCCACACGTCGGCGACCGTCTCGGCGACCGGCCGGCAGCGCAGCCCCGCGGCCTGCGCGCGCTCGGTCCCCGTGGTCCACGTGCCGGGGAACTCGGCGGCCGGGATCCACAGCGGGAGCTCGGTCCAGGGCTCCACCTCGAGCGCCTGCAGCCGCTCGTCGGGGATCCAGACGAGCTCGGCGCCGGAGCCCGTCGCCGCCACCGCGGCCCCGAGCACCTCGCCCATCGTCTGCTCCCCGGCCGGAGCGGTGCCGTTGAACGCGCCGCCGGCCCGCGCCTCTGCTAGATCCAGCATGAACGTCGCGAGATCGCGCGCGTCGACGAGCTGCACCGGCTGGGCGGGATCGCCCGGCGCCGGGACGCGGCCGCCGGCGGCAATCCGCCGCACCCACCACGGCAGCCGGAAGATGTTGTCGTGCGGCCCGCAGATCAGGCCCGCGCGGACCGTCGCGAACCGGCCGGGGAACGCCGCCTCGCCCGCGCGCTCGCTCGCCGCCTTCTGCGGCCCGTACTCGTCGTCATCGGTCTCCCACACCGGTGAGTCCTCGTCGACCGGCTCGGCCGGCCACGCTGGGTAGACGTTGCAGCTCGACACGAACACGTAGTGCCCGACGCGGTCGGCCAGCAACTCGCACAGCCGCCCGACGTCGCCGGCCTGGTAGCCGGACATGTCGACGACCGCGTCCCATTCGGCGTCGGCGAGCGCCGACAGGTCGCCGCCGCGATCGCCGACGCGATGGTCGACGCCGTCCGGCACCGGATGCACCCCGCGCGTGAAGACGGTCACCTCGTCGCCACGCGCGAGCGCGGCGTCGACGACATGGCGACCGAGGAAGACGGTCCCGCCCAACACCAGAATGCGCATAACGCGCAACTTACCAGTTGCGCTTAACCGAGGCCGTGCTCGAGCGCGCCTTTCACGCTCGCGTCGAGCGCGTTGAGGCGGTAGAGCGCGAGCGCCTCGGGCGAGCCGAAGCGGCGGTTGGGCGCGGCGTCCGGCCCGTGGTGGCAGAGCATGCAGTGCAGCAGCGCGAGCCGGCGCTCGGCATCGAGCCCGTCCATGCGCGGCTCGAGCAGCTGCTGGCCGAGCACGAGGTGCCCGAGCAGCCGGCCCTCGTCGGACAGCTCGATCGCCGCGCCGTAGTTGAACTCGCGCGTCTTGCCGAGGTCGTGCACCAGCGCGGCGGTCAGCAGCAGGTCGGAGTTCAGGCGCACATGGAGCTGGCACGTCTCCAGCGCCAGGGTCGCGACCGCCACGGTGTGCTCGAGCAGGCCGCCGAGGTACGCGTGGTGGCCGGCGCGGGTGCACGGCGCGCGCCGCCACGCCGCCCGCAGCTCACCGTCGGCGAGGAGGCGCTCCAGCAACCCCGAATACGCCGGGTCGTGCACCTCGCGCGCGAGGTGCTCGAGGAAGCCGTCGAGCTCGTCGAGGTCGCGGTAGGCGACGGGCAGGAACGCCGCCGGGTCCGCCGCCTCGGCCCGCTCGACCGAGCGCAGCTCGAGCTGCAGCTCTTCGCGGAACCGCTCCACGCGCCCGCGCACGCGCACGAGGTCGCCGCGCTCGAAGCGGCCGCCGAGCAGGTCGGCGTCACGGAACACACGCGCCTGGATCGCGCCGCTGCGGTCGCGCAGCTCGAGCGCGAGGTACGGGAGGCCGGACCGCGCCTGCAGGCGGTCCTTGCGCGCGCACGCGAAGACGCCGTCGACCTCGTCGCCGGCTCTCAGGGTCGCGATCGTGGGCGCGTCCGCGGTCAGCACGGACCCGATGATGGCCGCAGCATCGGACGGCGACTCGCTACGGTGAATGTGTGCAGCCACTGCGCTGGGAACGCCGACCGGATGGGCTCCGCGCCCCGGCGCTCGTGTGCGCCTTCAAGGGCTGGAACGACGCGGGCGAGGCGGCGACTTCGGCCGTGTCGTTCATGGGCGCGTCGCTGGAGGCGGCTCGCTTCGCGACGATCGACCCTGAACAGTACGTCGACTTCCAGGCCACGCGGCCGCTGGTCAAGCTCGTCGACGGCCGCGCGCGGGCGATCGAGTGGCCGGAGTGGGAGGTCTACGAGGCCCGCGTGCCGCGCGCGCCGCGCGACCTGGTGATCCTCACCGGCCCCGAGCCGTCGTACCGCTGGCGCGAGTTCTGCGGGCAGGTCGTGGAGCTGGCCGAGGCACTCGGCGTGCAGCTGGTTGTCACGCTCGGCGCGCTGCTCGCCGACGTGCCGCACTCACGCCCGGTCTCCGTGACCGCCTTCGCTTCCGACCCGGCGCTGGTCGAGCGCCTCCAGCTCCAGCCACCGACGTATGAGGGCCCGACCGGGATCGTCGGCGTGCTGCAGAACGCGTGCGCAGACGCCGGCATGCCGGCTGCCTCGCTGTGGGCGGCCGTGCCGCACTACGTGGCGGTGGCGCCGAACCCGAAGGGCGCGCTCGCCATCCTGCGCCGGCTCGAGAGCCTCGTCGGCGTGACCGTCGACGCGCAGGACCTCGAGACCGCCGCGGTCGACTACGAGCGCCAGGTCACGCGCGCCGTCGAGCTCGACCCGGAGGTGCAGGCGTTCGTCGAGCGGCTCGAGCGCGCTGCCGACGAGGAGGAAGGCCCGACCGACCTCTCGCAACTGCCGTCCGGCGACGTCCTCGCACGCGAGTTCCAGCGCTTCCTCAGGCAGCGTGGGGGCGGCTCGGCAGGCGGCTGAAGCCCGTCCACCGCGGCAGGTACCAGTTCCACGGGCCGAGCAGCTTCATGGCCGCCGGGAGCAGCACGCCGCGGACGATCGTCGCGTCGAGCAGCACCGCCACCGCGAGCGCGACGCCGAACTGCTTGAACTCGACCATGCCGAGCGTGGCAAAGATCGAGAACACGGCGACCATCACAACCGCGGCGCTCGTCACCACGCCGGCGGTCGACTTGATCGCATGGCTGACGGCATCCTCGGTGTCCATCCCGCTATCGACCGCCTCGCGGATGCGGGTGAGGATGAATACGTGGTAGTCCATCGAGAGGCCGAACAGGACGACGAACAGGAACAGCGGCAGCCACGAGATCACGCCCCCGATCGAGCGGAAGCCGAGCAGCGACTCGAGGTTGCCGTCCTGGAAGATCAGCTTCACGACGCCGTAGGCCGCGCCGACCGACAGCAGGTTCAACACGATCGCGGTGATCGGGATGACGAGCGACCGGAACGTGACGAGCAGCAGCACGAAGGCCACGCTGAGCACGAACGCGATGACGATCGGCAGTCGCGCCTCCATGACGTCGTTGAAGTCCGTGGACGTGGCCGTGACGCCGCTCACGCCGGTCTCCGTGCCCGCGACGCGACCGATCGTGGCCGGGATGATCTCGCCGCGCACAGTGTCGAGCGCGGCGACCGACGTCCGGTCGGTGCCGTTGCCCGGCAGTGGCAGCGTGATCACCGCGACGGTGCGGTCGGGGCTCACGGTCCTGGTCTCGGGCCCAGCCAGCCGCGAGCGGGCGACCATCGAGCTGATGCCCTGCTGTACGGCCGGGGTCGTGACGTCACGCGCGTGGACGACGACGACCGCGGGCATCGGGCCGCCGGGGAATGCCGCCTGAATGCGGTCGTAGGTCCGCACGATCGGGAGGTTCCGCGGCAGGCCCGACGCGCCCGGGCTGATCGTGCGCATACCCAGCCCCGGCAGCGCCAGCGCAAGGAGCGCGGCGACCCCGAGCGCCAGCGAGATCGCGGGCCGGCGCAGCACCCGGTCGAGCACCGCGCCCCAGGCGCGTGAGTCGCCGCGGTGCCGGCGCGCTCCGATGAACGGGACGCGACCCCACTCGACGTGGTCGCCGAGCGCGGCGAGGATCGCCGGGAGCACGGTGACCGAGCCAAGCATGGCGACGGCCACGACCGTGATCGTCCCGATCGAGAACGACGTGAAGACGGCGTTGCCGGCCATCAGCATGCCGGACATGGCGACGATCACGGTCATGCCGGAGATCAGCACCGCGCGGCCGGACGTTGCGGCGGCGGTCTGCAGCGCCTCGGCGCCGGACCGCCCGCGATCGCGCTCCTCGAGCTTGCGGCGCAGGTAGAACAGCGAGTAGTCGACGCCGACGGCGAGTCCGATCAGCAGGACGACCGAAGAGACCAGGTCGCCGACGGGCACGATGTGGCTGATCGGGCCGAGGAGGCCGAGCGCGGCGATGACGGCGGTCAGCCCCAGCAGGAGCGGGATGCCGGCCGCGACGAGCGAGCCGAACGCGATCAACAGGATGATCAGCGTCACGGGCACTGACGTGATCTCCGCCCTCTGGAAGTCGGCCGTGACGGAATCCATGATGGCCTTGTTGGCGCTCGCGTCGCCGAACTCCTCGACCCGCACGGTCGGGTGGGCGCGCTGCGCAGCAGCGGTCGCGGCCAGTGCCGCGTCGACGCGCTTCTGCGCGAGATCGTCGTCGCCGGCGAGCTTGAACGTCACCAGCGCCGAGCGGCCGTCCGACGAGATCTGGCCGGGGTTGCTGATCATCAGCGGCGACTGCACTTCGGAGACGTACGGCACCCGGCCGAGCCGCGCGACGACATCGCTGACGGCCGCGCGCGCTGCCCGATCGCGGAGGACGGCGGATCGCGCCTGGATCAGGACCTGCTCCTCCGCGTACTCCGGGAAGTCAGCCCTTTCGATCGCGCGGTCGGCGCGCTGCGACTCGCCGTTGCCCGAGTCGACCTCGGAGAGCGTCTGCCGCCCGACGGCGCCGCCGATGACGAACGCCAGGATCACGAACACGAACCAACCGGCGATGGCCTTCTTGCGGTGCTGAGCGCTCCAACGCCCAGCGCGGGCGGCGAGATTGGTGCGCATCTCGTGCACACGGTTCCACCGCGTAGGCCGGCGGTCGACCGGAGCAAGCCGCAGTCTCGGCTGTGGGAAGTCCACACACCGCTACGGTGAGCGCATGCCGACCGTGATCCTCACCGGCGCGACCCGCGGGATCGGCCGGGCGGCGGCCGTCGAGCTCGTGCGGCGCGGTGCCGAGGTCGCCGTCGTCGGCCGCGACGCCGACCGCGTGCGTGAGACCGCGGAGCAGGCAGGCGCGCACGGTCTCGTCGCCGACCTCGCACGGATGGACGAGGTGCGCCGGCTCGCGGCCGAGCTGCTCGAGCGGTATCCGCGCATCGACGTGCTCGCCAACAACGCAGGCGCGATGTTCACCTCGCGGCACGTCACGCCCGACGGCTACGAGCAGACCTTCGCGCTCAACCACCTCGCGCCGTTCCTGCTCACCAACCTGCTGCTCGACCACTTGACCGCGTCGGGCGCGCGGGTGGTGACGACGTCCAGCGACGCGCACCGGGGCGGGGTGCTCGACCTCGATGACCTGCAGAGCGAGCACGGTCGCTTCCGCGCCATGCAGGTGTACGGCACCAGCAAGCTGTGCAACATCCTCTTCACGCGCGAGCTGCAGAAGCGCGTGCCGGCACTGCGCGCCAACTGCTTTCACCCGGGCGTGATCCGCACCGGCTTCGGCAAGAACGACGGGCTGCTCGCCCGCGCGAGCCTGACGGTCATCGGGCCGTTCCTGGCCGGGCCGAAGACGGGTGCCAAGACGCTCGTCGAGCTTGCGCTCGATCCGGAAGGCGGGGAGCTCCGCGGCCAGTACCTGGAGAAGGGCAGGCCGGTCGAGCCGAGCGCGCAAGCGCAGGACGACCGCCTCGCCGCCGAGCTGTGGGAGCGATCCGAGGCGCTAACGCTCGGCCGCGGGGCAGGCGATCCGGTAGTCGCAGACTGAGCAGGCGGCGAAGCTCGGCGTCGGCTCGAAGCCCTGGCCGAGGATCCCGTCCGCGACCTCGAACACGGTCTCGGTGATCCAGTCGCGGTCCTCGTCGGTGCGCGGGACCGGCACCTTCGCGTCGTCGAGCACGTAGTAGTAGGCCTGCTGGGCCGCCTCGAGCTGCCACGCCTCGCGCGCGCCGACCGCGTACAGGGACAGCTGGACGTCGTCGCGCAGCTGGGCGACGCTCTTGGGCCGGCCGGTCTTGTAGTCGATCAGCTCGTAGCCGCCGCCGGGCAGCTTGTCGACGCGGTCGACGCGCCCGCGCAGCAGGTGCGGGCCCATGCGGAACTGGAACGAGCGCTCGAACCACACCGGCTCGGCGTCCTCGTCGCGGAAGCGGTCGTGGTAGGTGACGAGCGCGGCGGTGGCCTTGGCGCGGAACTGGCGCTCCTCCTCGGAGTCGCCGAAGCCGCCGCGCCGCCAGCCCTGCTCGAGCAGGTTCAGCAGGGTGGGCAGCCCCGCGTGCTCGGCCGCGTGGTAGCGCTCGAGGACCTGGTGGACGAGGATCCCGAAGCGCTGGTTCATCGTCGGCTCGCTCGGGATGCGGAAGACGCGCGCGAACTTGTACTTGAGCGGGCACGTCCGGTAGGTCTCGATGTCGGAGGCGCTGAGCGCCAGCCCTTCGCCGCGCTTGGGGAGGAACGTCTCCAGCGACGGCTCCGAGCGTTGCGCGACCGCGCGGGCGCGCAGCTTCTCGTCGCGCTCGGCGTCGAGCAGGTACTCGTCGAGGGCGCTCGTCTCGAAGATCTCGCGCTGCTCGGCGGTGACCGCCTGGAGCAGCCGGGCGTTGATCTCCGGCAGCAGGTCGCCGACGTCCTGCTCGCCCGCGCGCGTGCGCTCGAGCAGGGCGGCGAGCTTGATCAGCTCGAGGTAGCGGACGACGGCGTGCGAGACGTCGAGGTCGGTGTCGAAGCGCAGCTCGCCGAGCCGGCCGCCGACCTGCGCGACGGTCGTCAGCAGCTCGTCGCGCAGGATCCGGAAGGTGGACTGCAGCGTCTCGGCGGGGCCGAACAGCTCCTCCTCGCGCGTCTCCCACTCGCCGCCGACCGCAGCGCGCGCCTCCTCGGCGAACGGCGACGGCTGCTGCAGCGCGCCGCGCTCGGACTGCTCCGGGAACGCGAGCACGAGCCGCCGCCGCGCGCGTGTCATCGCCACGTGCAGCAGGCGCCGCATCTCCTCGACGTGGACCGTCTTGCTGTCGGCGGGCACCGCCTCCTTGATCAGCGCGTCCGGGATCGGCTCGAGCGCGCGCCGGCGCGGGCCGGGCATCCGCGCGGCCATGAGCCCGAGCACGTACACGTGGTCGAACTCGCGGTCCTTGGCCGCGTGCATCGTCATCACATGCACGCCGTGCGGGCGCTCGCCGCTCGCTTCCTCCTCGCGCAGACCGGCCTCGGCCACGGCGGCGATCGTGCGCGCGAAGTCGCGCGCCGTGGCCTGCGGGGAGCGATGGGCGTAGTCCGCGGCGAGCTCGGCGAAGCGGGCGAGGTTCTGCAGCCGCTCGACGACCTCGGTCGACGCCGCGAACAGCAGCTGGCGGCGCAGCCCGAGCCGTTCGATCAGCCGGTGCACGTAGAGATCCGGGCGCGTGGAGTCGATCGCGGCGGCGGCGGCGCGGTGCAGCCGCAGGAACTGCGTGATGCGCTCGCGCGCCTCGGGCGGGATCTGCGGCGACTCGAGCGCGGCGGCCAGGGCGGCGACCATGTCGAGCTTGCGGCGCCGGGCGATCTGCGTCACGCGCGCGAGGTCGATCGCCCGCAGCTCCACCGGCGGGCGCGCGAGCGCGCGCACCACCGCGCCGGCGTCGCCGGGATCGACCAGCAGGCGCAGCCAGGCGAGCAGGTCGCGCACCTCGGCGCGCTGGAAGAACGCGGACGCGCCGGACAGCCGGTACGGCACCGCGCGCTCCTCGAACGCCACCGCCACCGCCTGCCCCTCGCCGCGCACCGAGCGCACGAGCACGCACACGTCCTCGGGCGCGACGTCCTCGCGCGCCACGAGCCGCTCCACCTCGGCGGCCACGGCCTGCGCCTGCGCGCGCTCGGTGGTGCAGCGCCAGAACGCGACGTCGCCGCCGGCCTCGCCGGTGAACGCCTTGTCGATCCGATGCTCGACCGGCGCCACCACCGCGCGGGCGGCGCGCAGGATCTCCTCGCCCGAGCGGTACGACTGCCCGAGCCGCACGACGGTGGCCGCCGGCCACTCGGCGCGGAAGTCGTGGATGTTCTTGGTGGCGGCGCCGCGGAAGCGGTGGATCGACTGGTCGTCGTCGGCGGCCGCGGTGATGTTGTCGTGGCCGGCCACCAGCAGGCGCAGCAGCAGGCCCTGGGCGAAGCTGGCGTCCTGCAGCTCGTCGACGAGCACATGGCGCTGGCGGCGGGCGAGACGGTCCCGAACCCGCGCGTTCGTCCGCAGAATGCGGAAGGCGTGTAAAACAAGGTCGCCGACGTCGAGTGTCCCGGCGTCGGCGAGCAGCCGCTCGTGGGCGGCGTACAGCGCGGCGAACTCGCGCTCGCGGCGGCGCTCCTCGGGCAGGGAGTCGGCCCACTTCGCGTAGTCGGCGGCCGACACGAGCTCGTCCTTGAGGCGGTCGATCCGCTGGACGATCGCGCCGAGCGTCGCGCTCGGGTTGCCGCGCAGGTCGTGGTGGCGCAGCGGCAGGTCGTCGATGTGCTCGAGCAGCAGCGCCAGCCGGTCGCCGACACCGACGGGCGTCGCGAACGGGTCGAGCCCCGCCTCGAGCGCCTCGTCGCGCAGCAGGCGGGCGCAGAAGCCGTGAAAGGTGGTGACCGCGAGCTCCTCGTAGCCCGCCTGCAGCCGGTCCTCGAGGCGCGCGCGCATCGCGTCCGCGGCCGCGGTGGAGTGGCACAGCACGAGCAGCGACTCGGGCGCCGCACCGGCCTCCGTGAGGTGCACGAACCGCTCGGCGAGCACGGTGGTCTTGCCCGTGCCGGCGCCCCCGAGCACCAACAGCGGTCCGCCGGGATGTTCGACGGCCGCTTGCTGCGGCGGACTGAGGGCAGGCACCTTCGTAGGATACGGCGGGAATGAGCCCCGACTGGCTGGGAGCTTCGCGTCGTGCGGCCTCCGCCCTGCGGGCGATGCTCGGGGCGCGGACGACGATCGCGGAGCGAGTCATCGAGACCGGTACCCGCGGCGAGGGCGGCGATCGCACGCTGGAGATCGACGCACTCGCGGAGGATGCGGTGTTGGCCGAGCTCCAGGTCCTGTACGACGGCGGTGCGCGCTTCACGGTCGTCAGCGAGGAGCGCGGCACGGTCGACTTCGGCGGTGACGGCGTGCTCGTGGTCGTGGACCCGATCGACGGCTCTTTGAACGCCAAGCGCGGGCTGCCGCACCACTGCGTGTCGATCGCGGTCGCCGAGGGGCCGACGATGGCCGACGTGGTGTTCGGGTTCGTGCAGGACTTCGGGCCCGACGAGGAGTGGGTGGCGACGCGTGGTGGCGGCGCCACGCTCAACGGCGTGGCGCTCGATCCGGCGGTCGGGGAGCGCCGGTGGGCGTCCGACGGCAAGCTCGAGCTCGTCGGCTTCGAGTCCGCCGACCCGCGCTGGGTGCTGCAGTCGGCCGCGGGCCTCGTGCAGGTCGCGCACCGGCTGCGGGCGATCGGCACGATCGCCGCCGCGCTCTGTCAGGTCGCCGCCGGCCGGTTCGACGGGATGCTGACGTTGAAGGGTTGCCGCGCGGTCGACGCCGCGGCGGCCCAGCTGATCGTGCGCGAGGCGGGCGGGCTGGTCGCCTTCACCGGCTTCGAGGATCCGCTGGCCGCGCCGCTCGACCTGCTCCCGCACTCGCCGGTGGTGGCCGCCCGGTCGCCGGCGGGGCTGGCCGAGCTCGCGGGCGTGCCACACTGGACCGAGTGATCGACTGGAGCCTGGCCGGGCAGGTGGCGCGAGGGATCGCGAACCTGCAGCCCGCGGGCGACCCGACCCCCTATGAGGAGCTGTCGGGTCCCGCCGCGGAGAGCGAGCGCCTGGTCTCCGCCTACACGGGCCTGACCGCCGTGGCGCCGATCCCGGAGCCCGAGGCGGTGGGCCGGCCGGAGTGGATCGATGTGAACCTGCGCGGGATCGCCGGTGTGCTCGACCCGGTCGCCGATCGGATGGGCGCCAAGCTCGGCCCGGTCGGGACCGCCGCGAGCGCGCTGCTGGCGGTCGAGGCCGGGGCGATCTCCGGCTTCCTCGGCGGCCGCGTCCTCGGCCAGTACGAGTTCCCGGTGCTCGACCCGGACGGGCCGGCGCGCCTGCTGTTCGTGGCGCCCAACCTCGGTCACGCCGGGACTGCCCTGGAGGCCGACCCC
This sequence comes from uncultured Solirubrobacteraceae bacterium, assembly GCA_963803335.1. Classification (GTDB taxonomy): domain Bacteria; phylum Actinomycetota; class Thermoleophilia; order Solirubrobacterales; family Solirubrobacteraceae; genus DASSUW01. Next base: position 133,451 of record CAWDME010000008.1, read on the forward strand.
GATCAGCTTCTGCGCTGGGTGGCGCTCCACGAGACCACGCACGCGCTGCAGTTCGGCGGCGTGCCCTGGCTGCGCTCGTACCTCGCCGGGCTCGTGGGCGAGCTGCTCGGCGCTTTGGATGTCGACCCGCGCGGCCTCCTGCGCCTCCCCGACCTCTCGGATCTGCGCGCGCTCCTGGATCAGGTGCGCGAGCAGGGGCTGGCCTTTGTCGCCGTCGGCCGCGAGCGCCGCGCGGTGCTCGAGAGCGCGCAGGCGTTCATGGCGCTGCTCGAGGGCTACGCCGAGCACGTGATGGATGCCGTCGGCGCCTCGCTCTTGAGCGACCTCGACGCGATGCGCGGCGCCATGGACCGCCGCCGCACGGAGCGCTCGGGGCTGCTGCGGGTGCTCGAGCGCCTGATCGGGCTCGACCTGAAGATCCGCCAGTACCAGCAGGGCAAGGCGTTCTGCGACGGCGTCGTGGCCCGTGGCGGCATCAGCGCCCTCAACCGCGCGTGGGCCGGCCCGGACGCGCTGCCGACGCCGGCCGAGCTCGACGACCCGCTCGGGTGGCTGGCCCGGACCGACCGCCTCGGCCTGGGCCGCGGTGCGGCCTGACTCCTCTGCGGCCTGACTCGTCCGCGGGCGGCGGCCGATCCCGCCGCGCTCAATGCCCGCATTTGGGGCCGTCGGAGCGTGTGCGTGTGCTCACACGACGGGTCGAACCCGCGTTCGATGTGTTACAAACTCGGGGCGATTTCTCCGCTCTTTCACAAGGAATCGCGCCGTACCTGTCACAAATCTGCGGACCCCGCGTAACGACCCTCGGGTTGTGGTTTACAAACAGGTGTTCGATGGATAGACTGTCTAGCGAACACTTAGAAATAACTTCCTTAGGGTCAAGCCAAAGGGGCTGATCGAATGGCCACCAGCACTACGACGAACACCACGAATACCACTGGCACGAGCACTGCTCGCAAGCCGGCCGCGCGTCGTTCGACCGCGCGCAAGAGCACGACCACGCGTTCGACGGGCACGCGCTCGGCGAGCCGGAGCACGGCGAGCCGCAGCGCGACGACGAGCGCGCCGAGCAAGTCGACTGGTCGTCGCAACCGCACGGTCGCGAAGAACCGCACGCGTGAGGCCGCCCAGGCCAACGCGACGGCGGCGAAGACCACCGTTGCCCAGGGCCGCGGCATCGCCGAGCGCGCGGCGCTCGTGTACGTCGGTGCCACGCTCGAGGCGCGTGACCGCGTCATCGGCGCCGCCACCGACCTGGTCGGCCGCTTCGGCACCCGCGCGGCGGCCGAGCGCGAGGTCAACAAGGACCTCAAGCGCTTCGAGCGCCGCGGCAACACCGCCCGTAACCAGCTCGAGCGCGACGTCCGCAAGGCGCGCACCCGGCTGGAGCGCGCGGTGCGCACCCGCCGCCGCGAGGCCGAGCGGGTCGCCACGCGACGCACTACCATCGTGACCAAGCGCGTCGAGGACGCCGCGCAGATCGGTCTCGCGACCGGTACGCGGATCGCCAGCGTCGCCAAGGAGCGCGTCACCGCGCTCGTGTAGGACCCCAGTTTCCCCCGCCGCCGCCAGGAGACGGTGCGCGGGTAAGCCTGCCGGCCTCATATTCCGCCGGTGGGGTTCGCCGGCCTTTGAAATCCGGTGGACGTAGCACCCTCTCCTCCCTCAACCGTCGGCTCGCCCTTGTGGCGGGCCGTCGGTCCTTAAGGCGGCTCTCATCGCGGTCTCACCGGCCGCGCGTACGGTCGCGCCATGTTCGCCGCCGTCCTCAGCGCCGTCGTGCTGGCCACCGGGTTCAGCACGCACATCGACAACCCATATCTGCCGATGCAGCCCGGGCGCCGCTGGGTCTACCGTGAGACCGACGCACGCGGGAACGTCACGCGCGACGTGGTGCGCGTGACCCATCGGACCAAGCGGGTCGCCGCCGGCATCGTCGCCCGCGTCGTCCGCGACACGGCCACCGAGCACGGGCAGCTCGTCGAGGACACCTTCGACTACTACGCCCAGGATCGCCGTGGGAACGTCTGGTACCTCGGCGAGGCCACCACCGAGTACGCGAGCGGCAGGCCGGTCTCCACCGAGGGCTCGTGGGAGGCGGGCGTCGACGGCGCCCGGGCGGGCATCGTGATGCTCGCCCACCCGCACGCCGGCCGCCGCTACGCGCAGGAGCACTTTCCCGGCCACGCCGAGGACCGTGCCAAGGTGCTCAGCCGGAGCGAGCAGGCGGAGGTCCCGGCCGGCCACTACCGGCACGTGCTGCTCACGAAGGAGTGGACGCCGCTGGAGCCCGACGTCCTCGAGTACAAGCTCTACGCCCGCGGGGTGGGCCCGGTGCTGGCACTTGGTATCTCAGGAGACATAGACCGCGAGGAGCTCCTGCCACAATGAACACGTGCCCACGAGAGAGCAGATAACCGAAGCCCTCAAGGCGGTCATCGATCCCGAGCTGCGGCAGAGCATCGTCGAGCTCGAGATGGTCCGCGCGATCGACATCAAGGACGCCGGCGTGGTGGACGTCACGGTGTCGCTGACGACGCCCGGCTGCCCGATCAAGAACCACTTCCAGACCGCCGTCGTCAAGTCGGTGTCGGCACTGGACGGCGTGTCGCGCGTGAACGTGGGGTTCGACGTCCTGACCGACCAGGAGAAGGCGGGCCTGCAGCGCAAGCTCGGCCGTCCCGGCGGCCTGCCCGAGGGCGCGCTGGCGCAGGTCTCGAACATCATCTGCGTCGGCTCCGGCAAGGGCGGCGTGGGCAAGTCGTCGCTGACCGCCAACCTGGCGAGCGCGCTGGTGGCTGACGGCAAGAAGGTCGGCGTGCTCGACGCCGACGTGTGGGGCTACTCGATCCCGCGCATGCTCGGCCTCGGCGGCGAGCGTCCGAAGGTCTCCGGCGAGCGCAAGATCCTGCCGCTCGAGTCCCACGGCATCAAGGTCATGTCGATCGGCTTCTTCATCGCCGAGGACGAGGCCGTCGTGTGGCGCGGGCCGATGCTGCACAAGGCGCTCACCCAGTTCCTCGAGGACGTGGCGTGGGGCGAGCTCGACTTCCTGCTCATCGACCTCCCGCCGGGCACCGGCGACGTGTCGATGACGCTCGCCCAGCTGCTCCCCCAGGCCAAGTTCGTGCTCGTGACCACGCCGCAGGCCGCGGCGCAGAAGGTCGCCCGCCGCGCCGCCGAGATGGCCCACAAGGTCAACCTCGAGATCGCCGGCGTGATCGAGAACATGTCCGGCTTCACGACGCCGGGCGGCGAACGCTTCCCGATCTTCGGTGAGGGCGGCGGCCAGCGGCTGGCCGACGAGCTCGACGTGCCGCTGATCGGCAAGGTCCCGCTCACGATGCCGCTGCGCGAGATGTCCGACGCGGGCACGCCGCTCGTGGAGGTGAGCCCCGACGACCCGGCGGCTCAGGCGATCCGCCAGGCCGCGCGCGGGATCGTGGCGATGACCCCGGTGGAGCTGCCGATCATGCAGCCGGCCGGGCCGCCGCAGCCGGCGGGCATGAGCCTGCCGATGGCGGGATGAGCTACGACATCCATCTCGATGACAAGTACGGCCACATGCGTGTGGTCGACATCCCGGGCGAGATCGCAGCGCACCAGCCGTGGTTCAACCAGACGCTGACGACCGTCAACGACGCGGTCGTGCGACTCGGCGTCATCGAGGGCGACTTTCACTTCCACAAGCACGACGAGGACGACGAGTTCTTCCTCGTCCTCGAGGGCACGCTGCTGATCGACTTTGAGGACCGCGACACCGTGACCCTCAAGCCCCACGAGGGCTACACGGTGCCGAAGGGTGTCGTGCACCGCACGCGAGCGCCCGAGCGCACGGCGATCCTCATGGTCGAGAAGTCTGGCGTGACCCCCACGGGCGACTAAGCCTCTACGTAGTAGGGGTCGTGATCACGGAGGCCGGGCGCCACGAGCGCCTGGCCTGGTCTCACTCGTGCCACGTGCGCCTCCGCTAGTCAGTGCTACTATGTACCAGTAGCAAGTACCACTGAGTAGCTGAAGGAGGTGTTCTCGTGAGCAAGCGGATGACCGAGATGCTGAAGGGCACGCTGGAGGGCATCGTCCTCGCGATCCTGGCCGACCGGCCCGCGTACGGCTACGAGATCACGGCCTGGCTGCGGGAGCAGGGCTTCTCCGACATCGCGGAGGGCACCGTCTACGCGCTGCTCGTCAGGAGCGAGCAGCGCGGGCTCGTCGACGTGGAGAAGGTCCCGTCCGAGAAAGGGCCGCCTCGCAAGGTCTATTCCCTCAACGCTCAGGGACAGGAATACCTCGAAGAGTTCTGGCGGACGTGGAGCTTCCTCACGGGACGGCTCGAACAGCTCCGCGAAGGAGGCAGATAACCGTGTTCGCAAAGATGATCCGCGACAAGCGGCGCTGGCGGCAGTACAAGGCCCGCATCGCGGCCCTGCCCGAGCCGTACGGCACCGTCGCCAAGGCGCTGCAGCGGTACTTCATGTACTACGGGGGCATCACCGACGGCGACACCATCGTCACGATGTTCGGTGACTTCGCCGACCTCTGGGAGCGTGCCGCAGCCGACGGCACGCCCGTGCGCGCGATCGTCGGGGAGGACCCGGTCGAGTTCGCCGAGACGTTCGCCCAGGCCTACACCGGCAAGCAATGGATCGACAAGGAACGCGCTCGCCTGATCAAGGCGATCGAGGACGCGGAGCGGGAGCAACTGCCATGACCACCGACACAGCCATCCACGTCCGGGGCCTGGAGAAGTCCTACAAGAAGCTGGAGGTGCTGCGCGGCGTGGACTTCGACGTGGCGCGGGGCAGCATTTTCGCCCTGCTCGGCTCGAACGGGGCCGGCAAGACCACGGTCGTGAAGATCCTGTCCACGCTGCTCAAGGCCGACGCCGGGACGGTCAGCGTCAACGGCTTCGATGTCGCCACGCTGGCGGCGGATGTGCGGGCCTCGATCAGCCTCACCGGGCAGTTCGCGGCCGTCGACGAAATCCTCAGCGGGCGGGAGAACCTCGTGCTGGTCGCGCGGTTGCGGCAGGTCGAGGACCCGGGCGCGGTCGCGGATGACCTGCTCGAGCGTTTCTCGCTGACCGACGCGGCCGCGCGGAAGGTGTCGACGTATTCGGGTGGCATGCGCCGCCGCCTCGACATCGCGATGAGCCTCATCGGCAATCCGCCGGTCATCTTCCTCGACGAGCCGACGACCGGGCTCGACCCGCAGGGGCGCAGCGAGGTGTGGCAGACCATCAAGGAGCTCGCCGAGCGCGGCACCACGGTGCTGCTCACGACGCAGTATCTGGACGAGGCCGAGCAGCTCGCCGACCGCATCGCGATCCTCCACCAGGGTCGGATCATCGTGAACGGCACCCTCGCCGAGCTCAGGCAGCTGCTCCCGCCCGCCAAGGTCGAATACGTCGAGAAGCAGCCGACCCTCGAAGACGTCTTCTTCGCCATCGTCGGCACGCACGAGTAAGGACCCACCATGACCACGAACTTCTTCGGCGGCACCGCCGCCCTGACCGGCCGGTCCCTGCGCCACATCACCCGTAGCCCGGACACCATCATCACGACCACGATCATGCCGATCGCCTTCATGCTGCTGTTCGTCTACGTGTTCGGCGGCGCGATCAACACCGGGTCGGGTTCGTATGTGAACTACCTGCTGCCCGGCATCCTGATCATCACGGTCGCCTCCGGCATCTCCTACACCGCATTCCGGCTCTTCCTGGACATGCAGAGCGGCATCTTCGAGCGATTCCAGTCGATGCCGATCGCACGGTCGTCCGTGTTGTGGGCGCACGTGCTGACCTCGCTGGTCGCCAACCTGATCTCGGTCGTGGTCGTCGTGCTCGTCGCCCTTCTCATGGGCTTCCACTCGGGCGCGGGAGTGCTGGCGTGGCTCGCAGTCGCCGGCATCCTGATCCTGTTCACCCTGGCGTTGACGTGGATCGCCGTCATCCCCGGGCTCACCGCGAACTCGGCGGACGGCGCGAGCGCGTTCGCCTACCCGCTGATCTTCCTGCCGTTCATCAGCTCGGCCTTCGTGCCCACCGACACCATGCCCGACGCGGTGCGCGCGTTCGCCGAGAACCAGCCGGTGACGACCATCGTCAACGCGATCCGCGACCTGCTCACTCAGCAGCCGGTCGGCACCGACATCTGGATCGCCCTGGCGTGGTGCGTCGGCATCCTCATCCTCGCGTACGCCTTCGCCATGGTCACCTACCGCCGCAAGATCTCCTGATGCAGGGGCGAGCGGCCGACTGATCGAACCGCGGTACTACGCCGGCGCTACTTGCCGGCGTAGTAGTCCGAGTTGAGCTTCGTGTAGTGGGCCCACTCCTCCGGGAGCTGGTCCTCGGCGAAGCAGGCGTCCACGGGGCACGCCTCGACGCACGCGTCGCAGTCGATGCACTCCTCGGGATCGATGTACAGCATCTCCACCGCGTCGTAGTCGGGCTCGTCGGGGGTCGGGTGGATGCAGTCGACGGGGCAGACCTCGACGCAGGAGTTGTCCTTGGTTCCGATGCACGGTTCAGCGATCACGTACGCCATAGACCCGTGATTCTATGCGGCATGACCTTTGACGCGATCCTCCACCGCTTCGACGCCGAGCCCGGTGTCGAGCGCGGCACGAACTGGCGCTCGGACGGCCTGCGCGTCAACGGCAAGATCTTCGCGATGGAGGTTGACGGCGACCTTGTCGTGAAGCTGCCCGCCGCCCGGTGCGCCGAGCTCACCGCCGCCGGCCGTGCTCGCCCGTTCCAGACCGGCAAGCGCACGATGCGCGAATGGGTGGTGATCGGGGCGGGCGAGGACTGGCTCGCGCTCGCCGAAGAGGCCTTCGCGTTCGTCGGCTAGAGGTCGGGGACCTGCGCCGGGCGGCCGAGCGCCGCCTCCATCTGCGCCGCCACCTGCAGCAGCGTGTCCTCGCCCAGCGGCTTGGCGATGAGCTGCGCCGCCGTCGGCAGGCCGTCGTCGCCGAACCCGACCGGCACGCTGATCGCCGGCTGACCGGTCACGTTGAAGAGCGCGGTGAACGGCGTGAATCGGCCCGAGCGCGCGAAGTCTTCCATCGGGTTCTCGCCGACGCCGGTGCAGTCGCCGATCTGCAGCGGCCGCTCGGCCAGCGCGGGGGTGAGGAGCAGGTCGTACTCGGCGAAGAACGCGACGAGCCCGCGCGCCAGCGCCTGCAGCTGGGCCGTGGCGGCGAGGTAGCCGACCGACGTCATGTCCTGCGAGAGGTCGTAGATCGCCCGCGAGAGCGGCTCGATCTCGTCCTCGCCGGGCGGTCGTCCCGCGAGCAGCTCGCCGTAGCCGATGCCGAGGCTGACGGCCGGCCCGAACGCCTGGATGAACAGCCCGAGCGCGTCGCGGCCTGGCATTGCGGGCGCCGCATGCTCGACCTCGTGGCCGAGCGAAGCCAGCAGCTCGCCCGCGACGTGCATGCCGCGCACGCACTCGGGGTCGACGTCGACGCCGAGCGCGTTGTCGGCCGTCATCGCTACGCGCAGGCGCCCGGGGTCGCGCCGCACCGACGTCGCGTACGGCTCGACCGGCCGCGGCGCCCAGGTGGCGTCGCCGACCTCGTAGCCCGCCAGCACATCGAGCACCTGGGCCGTCTCGGCCACCGTGCGCGTGAGCACGCCGTCGCACGACAAGAACGACTCGCCGAGGTCAGGCCCGCGGGAGACGCGCCCGCGCGAAGGCTTGAGCCCCACCAGGCCGCAGCAGGCGGCGGGGATGCGGATCGAGCCGCCGCCGTCATTGCCGTGGGCGACCGGCAGCATGCCGGCCGCGACCGCCGCGGCCGAGCCGCCGGAGGAGCCGCCGGGCGTGCGATCGGCGTTCCACGGGTTGTGCGTCGCGCCGGTGTGACGCGGCTCGGTCGTCGGCAGGATCCCGAACTCGGGCAAATTCGTGGTGCCCACGACCACGAAGCCGGCGTCGCGCAGGCGTCGCACCATGTACGCGCTGTGACCGGGCCGGTGACCGGCCAGGAACTTGGAGCCGAGGTTCATGCACATGCCCGAGACCGGGACGTTGGCCTTGATCGCGATCGGCACGCCGGCGAACGGCCGTTCGTCACCGGGCTGGATCGCGTCGGCGGCCTCGAGCGCGCGCTCGCCGTCCACCTCGATGAAGGCGTTGATGCGGTCGTCGAGGTCCTCGATCCGGCGCAGCGCGGCGCCCACGACCTCACGGGCCGAGATCTCCCCACCGCGCACCAGTGCGGCGAGCTCCGGAACCGGTTTGAGCATCAGGTCGGCAGCGCTCATGCGGGCGGCGGCAGCCTACGGGAATTGGGACGGTCACGCTGCCAATTGTCCTGTGAATAACCAGTAGAGCACATATCATCTGGTTATGCACCGCGATTTACCCGCCGGTCCACCCGAATCCGGGACTCCGTACTGGTACTGGCTTGGCGGGCGGCCCGCGCTCGATTTCGTCAACACGCGCAGGGAGCGCTGGCGGCGCGATGTCGAATGTCTCCTTTCGGTCGACGAGGTCGTGACGTGGCTCGTGCGCGCCGGTCTGCTCCCGCAGCCGATGCGCGCACCCGCCTCGGTGCTCGCCGAGGCGCGCGAGCTGCGCGAGGCGATCGACGCGGGCGTGCGCGCCGCCGTCGCGCGCGAGGCGCCCGACGCGGCGGCAGTCGCGCTGATCGACGACTGGCTCACGCTCGCCGGCTCGCGCCCTGCCCTCATGGCCGGCCGCGACGGCCGCCCCGTGCTGGCCGACCGTGTGAGCGCCGAGTCGCCACGCCGCGCGCTCGGCATGGTGGCCTACGACGCTGCGCGCATGCTCGGGATCGCGTCCGAGCGTGCGCGGGTGCGCATCTGCGGGTCCGACAGCTGCTCCGCCCGCTTCTACGACCGCTCGCCCGCGGGCGCCCGGCGCTGGTGCTCGATGGCACTGTGCGGCAACCAGAACAAAGCCAGGAGATTCAGAGAGCGAAATGTCCGGACTTGAAGGCGTCGTCGCGTTCGACACGCAGATCGCGGAGCCTGACCGCGAGGGCGGCGCGCTGCGCTACCGCGGCATCGACATCGAGGAGCTCGTCGGCGCCGTGCCGTTCGAGCACGTCTGGGGCCTGCTCGTCGACGGCGAGTTCGAGCCCGGCCTGCCGCCCGCCGAGCCGCACCCGCTGGCCGTACGCACCGCCGACCCGCGCGTGGACGTGCAGGCGGCGCTGGCGATGCTCGCGCCAGAGTGGGGGATGAAGTCGCTGATCGACATCTCCGACGAGCAGGCACGCGACGACCTCGCCCGCGCGTCGGTCATGGCGCTGTCGTTCGTCGCGCAGTCGGCCCGCGGCGTCGGACGCCCGCCGGTGCCGCAGCGCGAGGTCGACCGCGCGACGTCGATCCCGGAGCGCTTCCTGATCCGCTGGCGCGGCGAGGCCGACCCCGACCACGTGAAAGCGATCGACGCCTACTGGATCAGCGCCGCCGAGCACGGCATGAACGCGTCGACGTTCACCGCGCGCGTCGTCGCCTCCACCGGCGCCGACGTCGCCGCCGCGCTGTCGGCCGCCGTCGGCGCGCTCTCCGGCCCACTGCACGGAGGGGCGCCGGCGCGCGTGCTGAAGATGCTCGACGACGTCGAGCGGACGGGCGACGCCGACCGCTACGTGCGCGAGGTGCTCGACCGCGGCGAGCGGCTGATGGGCTTCGGCCACCGCGTCTACCGCGCCGAGGACCCGCGGGCGCGCGTGCTGCGGCGGACCGCGAAGGCGATCGGCTCGCCGCGCGCGGAGGTGGCCGAGCGCCTCGAGGCGGCCGCGCTCGCCGAGCTGCAGGCCCGCAAGCCGGACCGCGTGCTGGCCACCAACGTCGAGTTCTGGTCGGCCGTGGTGCTCGACCACGCGCAGGTGCCGCCGGCGCTGTTCACGCCGCTGTTCACGTGCGCGCGGACGGCCGGCTGGTCGGCGCACATCCTCGAGCAGAAGCGCGAGGGGCGGCTGATCCGCCCGTCGGCGCGCTACGTCGGCGAGCCGCCGCGGGCGCTCACACCCGCTTAATCGAGGACCTGGTCGAAGAACTGCAGCGGCCCGGTGGCCGCGCGCAGCTCGTCGGTCATCGTGCCGTCGATCATCACGAACACCATCCGGACGGGCGTGTCGGAGCGATTCGCCCACGCGTGGTTGGTGCCGCGCTGGACGACCGCGTCGCCGGTGCGCACGAGCGTCTCGGATCCGTCGTCGAGCAGTAGCCACGTCTCGCCCTCCAGCACGACGCCGACGTCCACGCTCTCGGTGCGGTGCATTGGGGCCTCGGCGCCGGGCGCCATCTCGGTGAAGCGCACGGTCACGCCGTTGGGCGGCGGCGGCGTGCGTACCGGGCGGTCCGTGGGCTCCGACGGCTCGCTCGCTGCGATCGGCGCAGGCGTCTGGTCGGTGATCCAGACCTCGTGGAAGGCGGCGGAGCCGATGTCGAGCATCTTGGGGTTCGGGCCGTCGGAGAGGACGACCGACTTGCCGGAGGCGTCGTGGCCGGTGACGATCCGGCGCGGGGCGCTCATGCAGCGTCGATCGCGCGGGTCAAGATGTCGCGTAGCGCGGTCGCGTCCTCCTCGGACAGCGCCGCGAGCTTCGGTGGCGGCTCGCCGGCCCGGCGCTCGATCTCGATCCGCATCCACTCGCCCTTCTCGGTCAGCACCACGGCCTTCACCCGGCGGTCACGCTCAGAGGCTTGGCGCTCGGCGAGGCCCGCGGCCTCGAGCCGGTCGACAATGCCCGTGATGTTCGAGTTGTCGCAGTGCAGCGCCTCGGCCAGCGCGCTCATGGGCTGCGCGCGACCGGGCTCGAGTTCGCCCAGCGCCTGCGCCTGCTGAGGGGAGATGCCGAGCTCGGAGAGGATCGCCCAGCGACGGCGCTTGTCCTCGAGGAAGATCCGCCAGAACAGCCGCCAGGCTTCGCGGGCGGCGGTGCTCGAGCGCTCGCCCGTTGCTGCCATAAAGGGACCATAGCCGAGAAAGCTTGATGAGTCAAATATTTGACAACCTCAAGTATCTTCGCTATCAAATCACGCTATGACGATCCTCCCCAACGGCATCGAGGTCGAGGGCCTCGCGCGCGAGTTCAAAGGCGGCGTGCGCGCGGTTGACGGCATCGATCTGACGGTCGAGCCCGGCGAGATCTACGGCTTCCTGGGGCCGAACGGCGCGGGCAAGTCGACCACGGTGCTGATGCTCACTACCCTGCTTCCGCCTACCGCCGGCACCGCGCGCGTCGCCGGCCACGACATCGTGCGCGAGGGCCCCGAGGTCCGCATGGCGATCGGCGCCGCGCTCCAGGAGGCGGCGCTCGACGGGCTCCTCACCGGCCGCGAGCACATGCGCCTGCAGACCTCGCTCCAGGGCATCCCGAAGGCCGAGCGCCGCCCGCGCGGGGACGCGCTGCTCGAACGCGTCGGCCTGATGGACGCCGCCGACCGCAAGGTCCGCGGCTACTCGGGCGGCATGAAGCGCCGGCTCGACCTGGCGCTCGCGCTCGTCCACCACCCGCGCATCCTGTTCCTCGACGAGCCGACGACCGGCCTCGATCCCCACAGCCGTGCGGACATGTGGCAGGAGGTCGCGCGGCTCGCGCACGACGACGGCGTGACCGTCTTCCTCACCACGCAGTACCTCGAGGAGGCGGACGTGCTCGCCGACCGCATCGCGATCATCGACCAGGGCAAGATCGTCGCCCGCGGCACGCCGGACGCGTTGAAGGCCGAGATCGGGCGACCGACGCTCGAGATCGAGCCGGCCGAGGCCGAGGACCGCGATGCGGTCGCGGGCGTGCTTGCGCGCTTTGGCACGCCGGTCACGGCACGCCCGGGCGCGGCCGCGGTGCGGCTCAGCGGCGGCGTCGACCAGCTCGCCGAGGTCGTGCGCTCGCTCGACGGCGAGAGCCTCGGCGTCGCCGACTTCCGGCTGCACGCGCCGACGCTCGACGACGTGTTCCTCGCCAAGACCGGCCGCAAGCTCGAGGGCGGTGAGCCCAGCCCCGAGCCGGAGGCGGTGCCAGCATGAGAGCGCAGGTCTACGAGATGGCGCGCCGCGCGGTGATCCAGACGCTGCGCCAGCCGGCGCTGATCGTCCCGCCGATCGTGTTCCCGCTGATCATGATGGCCATCAACACCGGCGGCCTGCACGCGGCGACCAACCTGCCCGGCTTTCCCGCCGATACGTACCTGGACTTCGCGATCGCGGTGCCGTTCATACAGGGCTCGCTGTTCGCGTGCATCAACGCGGGAGCGTCGCTCGCGCGTGACGTCGAAAGCGGGTTCCTCAAGCGCCTCGCGATGACGCCGATGCAGCGCGCCGCGCTGCTGATCGGCCAGCTCGGCGGCGTGATGCTCGTCGCGGGCGTGTCGGCGCTGATCTACATCGTCGTCGGCTTCGCCGCCGGGATGGACTTCAAGGCGGGCGCGCTCGGTGTCGTGGTGATGCTCGTGCTGGCGATGCTGATCGCGCTCGCCTTCGCCGCGCTCGGGGCGTTCGTCGGGTTGCGGTCGGGCTCGGGCGAGACCGTGCAGGGGTTCTTCCCGCTGTTCTTCGTCCTGCTGTTCCTGTCCTCGATGAGCCTGCCGCGGCCGCTGATCGAGCAGGACTGGTTCCGCTTCATCGCGACCTACAACCCGGTCTCGTACCTGATCGAGGGCCTGCGTTCCTTCATCATCTACGGCTGGGACGCGGAGGCGTTGGCGCTTGGCTTCGGGGTCGCGATCGTCGGCTCGGTGGCGGCGGTCGCCGCGGCATCGAGCGCCCTGCGGACGAGGCTGGTGCGGACATGAGGCGCTTCTGGCAGGTCGCGCTCGCGGTCGCCTGGCGGTCGATCCACAAGATCGCCACGACGCCGCAGCTCCTACTTCCCTCGATCGTGTTCCCGATGTTCTTCTTCGTCGCCTTCGCCGGCGGCCTGTCGAACGTCGCCAACGTGCCGGGCTTCGACTTCCCGTCCGGATACACGGCGTTCCAGTTCGTGTTCGTGTTGCTGCAGGCGTCGGCGTTCGGCGGTGTTTTCACCGGCTTCGGCATCGCGGCCGACTTCGAGTTCGGCTTCGCGCGACGGCTGATGCTGGCGGCGCCGAACCGGCTCGGGATCATCGCCGGCTACGCGATCTCGGCCGCGACGCGGACGACGTTCGTGGGCGTCCTGATCTTCGCCGTCGGGCTGCTGACCGGCATGCAGGTCGGCGGCAACGGCGTCGACCTGTTCGGGCTCGTCGTCCTCGCCTACCTCGTCTCCTTCACGGCGACGCTGTGGGCGGCGGGCGTGGCGATGCGCCTGCGGTCGATGCAGGCCGGCCCGCTGATGCAGATGCCGGTGTTCCTGGTGCTGTTCCTCGCGCCCGTGTACGTGCCGCTCGCCCTGCTGTCGGGCTGGGTGCACGCGGTCGCGAAGGTCAACCCGTTCACGCCGCTGATCGAGACCGGCCGCGACTTCATCTCCGGCTCGCCGCCGAACGCCGCGCTGGCGTATGGCATCGCGGTCGGGCTCCTGCTGGGGTTCGGCGCGTGGGCGGTGCGCGGGCTGCGCAGCGCCGAGGCCGCCGGCGGGGGCTAGGAGCCAGGCTCTAGGAGCCCTCGACCAGCACGATGTTCGTGACGGACGCGCTCCTGCGCAGGTCGCGCAGGGGCGCGTAGCCGTCCGAGTGGTACCAGCCGCGGGCGGCGTCCATGTCGGGGAACTCGATGATCACGATCCGCAGCGGGTCCCAGTCGCCCTCGAGGAGCTCCTGCGCGCCGCCACGGGCGACGAAGCGGCCACCGTGGTCGGCGACAGCCTTGGTGTTGCCCTCGCGGTACTGGACGAGCTTGTCCTGGTCCCAGGCTTCGGTGACTGCGGCGATGACATAGGCGGGCATGGCCGTACGGTATGTGACCGTGAGCACGCTCGAGCATGCGGTCCGCGCCGCCTGGTGCCTGTGGACGAGCGACCCGGTCGATCAGCCGGGCTGGACCGACGCGAACCCCGCCTCGGGGCAATGCGCGTCGACCGCGCTCGTGGTCCAGGACCGGCTCGGAGGCGATTTGCTGATCGCCGACGTGCACGAGGCCGACGGCTCGCGGCAGGGCGTGCACTACTGGAATCGCCTGCCGGACGGCACCGAGCTCGACCTCACGCGCGAGCAGTTCCGGAGCGGCGAGGTCGTGGGCGCTCCGCAGCAGATCGATCGCCCGCCCGACGTCACACGCGGACGGATGGCCGGTCACTACCACCTGTTCGCACATCGCGTGGTGCACGCGACCCCCCGCGATCGGCCCGTGGAGGTCGAAGGCGTGTGCGGCGATCGCGTACTGCCCGGAGGCCGGCCCGAGGTCGGGGAGCTGTTGCAGGACTGTGTGCGGCGCACGATCCGCGACACGACCGGGGGCGAGGTCGGCGTCGGACGCGTGCTCGGGGTCCGCGCGCGCGAGGTCGTGCCCGGGCAATGGGTGGACGTCGTCGCCTACGAGTGCCGCCTGCCCACCACCTAGCGCTCGGCGCCGGCGAGCCGCATCGCGCGCCGGACGTGCGCGAGCTCCGCTCGTGTATGCCGGGCCGCGAGGTCCTCGAGCATGAACTGGCAGGCCCACCTGCGCGCGGGCCCGGAGAGCGTCTGCAGGCGGCCGGCCTGAAGCCAGGCGTCGGCCAGTGCCTTCCAACCGCGCTTGTCCTCCAGCTCTCGAACGGCAGGGTCGAGCGTCAGAAGAGTCCAGGTTCGCGCCCGATCGAGCTCCGGGGCTCCACCGGCGGTATTCGCCCAGTCGATCACGCCGGTCGGCGCGCCGTCGTCATCCACCAGGACGTTGACGGGGTGCAGGTCCAAGTGCAGCAGCCGCCGCTCGCCGGAACGCGCTCCTGGCGCGTCTCGCAGGCCAGGCGGGCACGGGACCTGGGCCAGCGCGTCGTGCAACGCGCCGCAGGCGTGGCCGGCGGCCGCCCCACCGCGCGGGCTCTCGAACGCCACCTCCCCCGCCGGTCGCCCGGGACCTTCTCCAACAGGACCGCCCCTTCGCGCCGGTCGAGCACGCGCGGGACGGGGCACGTGGCCGGCCGCAGCCGCCATCGCCGGCAGCTCGGAGGCCACGCGCTCCCCGACGCGCAGCACGACATGCCCGTCGCTCCACGTGGCGCCAGACCGTCGGCCCAGCGGGCGCAGGCTCTCGAGCCGCAGCCTGAAGCCGTCGGCCGCGCGGGCGACCGCATCCGGCAAGCGCGCCATCGGCTTCGCAGCTAGTCGACCTCGACGTTGTCGGGGAACGGCACGTCGGCGGGTGAGTTGCCCTCGCCCTGCTCGTCCCACGAGCGGTAGGCGCGGCCGTCGCGACCCTCGTGCTCCTTCGCGCCGCCGAGCGCCAGCAGGAGCAACGGCTCGCGCCGGCGGTTGACGAGCTGGCGGCGGATGTCGGGCGCCACGCGCGCGAGCTCGCCGCGCTGCAGCTCGCGCGGCTCGTCCTCGACCACCAGCGTCAGCGTCCCTTCGAGCACGAGGTAGGCCTCCTCCTGGTGCAGGTGGCGGTGGATGCGGCTGCACTCGCCGGCGCGCAGGCGCAGCAGGTTGAGGCCGAAGGTGCTGACGCCCAACTCCTGACGGAGCCGCTGGAAGCGGTCCTCGCCGTCGGGATCGATCTTCGTGTACGCGACTCCGGTGTCCATCGACGGGATTATCGTGACCGCGTGCTGTTCAAGGCGTCTCAGCTCGACGGGATCGCTGACGGGACGATCACGCTCACCTTCCGGCGCTGGGACGCGCCGCGCGTGCGGCCCGGCGGGCAGCAGCGCACGCGGATCGGCGTGATCGAGATCGACAGCATCGAGCGCGTCGACGACCTCACCGATGAGGAGGCGCAGCGGGCGGGCTGGGCGTCACGCGACGCGGTGCTCAAGCAGTTCGCCTCGCGCAGCGGCGACCTCTACCGCATCGAGCTGCACCTCGCCGGGCCGGATCCGCGCGCGGTGCTGCGCGAGCGCAAGCCGACCGCCGACGAGCTCGCCGACCTGCGCCGCCGCATCGAGCGCATGGGCCCGTGGGCGATGTCGTATCTCCACACGATCGCGGAGCAGCCGGGCGTGCGCGCGCCCGACCTCGCCGCGGGCTTCGGGATGGAGACGCGCGCGTTCAAGCTGCGCGTGCGGCGGCTGAAGGAGCTCGGGCTGACCGAGTCGCTGCGGATCGGTTACCGCTTGTCGCCACGCGGCGAGGTCCTGCTCCGCGAACTGCGGCATTAGCAGCAGGGGTGGCTAACGAACGTTCAGCAGGAGTGAAGTTTCGTTAGCCACCCCCACTCAGGCCGCCCCTAAATGCCCGAGGTTCGCTCGCGTTGCCGCTAGACGACGAGGGGCCCGGCAAGCGCCGGGCCCCTCGCAAACAGCTCAGCCGTAAGGCTGGCTTACATCATGCCGCCCATGTCGGGCATGCCACCGCCGCCACCGTGGCCGTCCTTCTCGGGCGCCTCGGCGACGATCGCCTCGGTGGTGAGGATGTTCTTGGCGATCGACGCGGCGTTCTGGAGCGCCGAGCGGGTCACCATCGCCGGGTCGATGACGCCGGCCGCGACGAGGTCGACGATCTCGCCGGTCGACGCGTTGAGGCCGTGGCCCTTCGGGGCCTTGCGGACATCGTTGACGACGACCGAGCCCTCGTAGCCGGAGTTCTCCGCGATCTGGCGGGCCGGCTCCTCGAGCGCGCGCAGCACGATCCGGGCACCGGTCTGCTCGTCGTCGATCGCGATCGCGTCGACGTTGACCGCCTCGGTCGCCTCGAGCAGCGCCACGCCGCCGCCCGGCACGATGCCCTCCTCGAGGGCCGCGCGGGTGGCCTGCAGCGCGTCCTCGACGCGGTGCTTCTTCTCCTTCATCTCGGTCTCGGTGGCCGCGCCGACCTTCACGACGGCGACACCGCCCGAGAGCTTCGCGAGACGCTCCTGGAGCTTCTCGCGGTCGAAGTCGGAGTCGGTGTTCTCGATCTCCGTCTTGATCTGGTTGATGCGGCCCTTGATGCCGTCGCTCTCGCCGGCGCCGTCGACGATCGTCGTGGTGTCCTTCGCCACGACGACGCGGCGGGCGCGACCGAGCTGCGAGACCTGGGTGTTCTCCAGCTTGAGGCCCATCTCCTCGGTGATGACCTCGCCGCCGGTGAGGATCGCGATGTCCTCGAGCATGCGCTTGCGGCGGTCGCCGAAGCCCGGAGCCTTCACGGAGACGCCGGTGAAGGTGCCGCGCAGCTTGTTCACGACGAGCGTCGCGAGGGCCTCGCCCTCGACGTCCTCGGCGATGATCAGCAGCGGCTTGCCGGACTGGATGACCTGCTCGAGCACGGGCAGGAGGTCGCGGACCGAGCCGATCTTCTGGTTGGCGATGAGGATGAACGGATCCTCGAGGACCGCCTCCATCCGCTCCTGGTCGGTGACCATGTACGGCGAGATGTAGCCCTTGTCGAACTGCATGCCCTCGGTGAACTCGAGGTCCATGCCGAACGTCTGGCCCTCCTCGACGTTCACGACGCCGTCCTTGCCGACCTTCTCGATCGCGTCGGCGATCACGTCGCCGATCTCGTCGTCGCCGGCCGAGATCGTCGCCACGCGGGCGATCTGGTCCTTGCCGGAGATCTCCTTGGCCTGCGACTTGATGTACTCGACGACCTGGTCGACGGCAATCTCGATGCCGCGCTTGAGGCCGAGCGGGTTGGCGCCGGCCGCTACGTTCTTGAGACCCTGGCGGACGATCGCCTGAGCGAGCACGGTAGCCGTCGTCGTGCCGTCGCCGGCGACGTCGTTGGTGGCCGTGGCGACCTCGCGGACGAGCTGGGCGCCCTGGTTCTCGAAGTGGTCTTCGACCTCGATCTCACGAGCGATCGTGACGCCGTCGTTGGTGATCGTGGGGGCGCCGAACTTCTTGTCGAGGACCACGTAGCGACCCCGCGGGCCGAGCGTGACCTTGACAGCGTTGGCGACCGCGTTGACGCCGGCCTCCAGCGCGTTGCGGGCCTCGACGTCGTACTTCAGTTCCTTGTGAGCCATGTGTCGGTTCCTCGCGTCTAAGACTGGACCTTGGCCAGCACGTCGGACTCGCGGAGCACGAGGAGGTCCTCGCCCTCCACCTTGATCTCCGTGCCGCCGTACTTGGAGTAGAGGACCTCGTCACCCTCGGCGACGTCGAGCGGGATGCGCTTGCCGTCGTCGTCGAGCTTGCCGTCGCCGACTGCGAGGACCTTGCCCTTCTGCGGCTTCTCCTTGGCGGTGTCGGGAAGGACGATGCCGGAGGCTGTCGTCTCGTCCTCTTCGACCGCCTTGACGATCAGCCGATCGCCCAGGGGCTTGAGCTTCATCTAAGTGCCCTCCACTGAGATTGACCTTCAGATTCTTTGGCTGGCACTCACGGGTGGAGAGTGCCAGCGGCGGATGATTCTATGACGGTCTGGAGCGAAGTCAAGGGGTAGTTGGCACTCTCGTGACCAGAGTGCCAAGCGTACCCGCGTCCAATTGGCGCCGCGAGATCTCCAGTTCGCGGTTGTGCGTGCCGACACATGGCTCCATGCGCACGCTCGGCTTCCGCACTCACGCTCTGCTCACCGCCGCTGCCGCCGTGGGGGTGATCGCCGCGCTCGCCGAACCGTGGTACGCGTTCGCCCCGCGCGTCGTGCCGGGCGGCACCGGCTCGATCGGCACAATCGGAGGCCCCGTGGACGGGCTCGCGGCCGGCATGCAGCGCTGGATCACCGAGAACTCGGGCACGAGCGGCTGGGACGCGCTCGGCACATGGGGCAACGTCCTCGCCGGAGTGGCGGTGCTGACCGCGGTCGGCGCACTCGGCTGCCTGATCCCGGCGATCCAGGGCGTCGCCCGCGAGGCGGTCCGCTACGGCGCGCTCGCCACCTTCGGCATCGCGCTGTGGAAGCTGATCGACACGCCCGGGCCGAACCAGGTCATGGAGCCGCGCCTCGGCGCGTTCGTCGCGGTGTTCGCCGCGCTGATCGCGGTGACCTCCGGGTCGGCGGTCGCCGCCGCGCCGCTGCGGCGCCGCTCCGCGCCCGCTTTCGCGTAGAACTGCGGCATTGAGGCGCCGGGATCGGCCGCAGCGCGACGTCGGGGCGGAAAAACGACCGTATAGGTAGTCAATCCGCCCAGGGCCGTCGGCGCGGCCCAAACCACGCCGCCCTCCCTAGCCGCATCAGTGTCAGCGTTCGTGTTGGACGGTGACGTCCGGCTGGCGGTGGAGGCTCCTCGGTCGGCGACGGGCTGACTCTCTAGCCGCATGTCGACCGGTGGGTCTGACCCGCGAACGTTGTGTCGTCCGTCGCCGTCCGAGGATCACCGGCGTGACTTGATAGGAGCCTGGCATCGGCCCTCACTGAGGCGTGT
Organism: uncultured Solirubrobacteraceae bacterium; assembly: GCA_963803335.1. Lineage (GTDB taxonomy): Bacteria > Actinomycetota > Thermoleophilia > Solirubrobacterales > Solirubrobacteraceae > DASSUW01. The sequence goes on from CAWDME010000008.1 coordinate 152,782, forward strand.
CCGCCGGCGGTCCGCTTCGACGGTTCGAGGAAGGGACGGTGTGCATGATCGTGATCGGGGCGGACACGCACAAGCAGACGCACGCGTTGGCGGCCGTTGACGGCGGCACCGGCGCGGTCGTCGGTGAGCGCACGATCGCCGCCGACGACGCGGGGCATCGGGACGCGCTGCGGTGGGCGCGCGCGCTCGACGAGCGGCGGGTGTGGGCGATCGAGGATTGCCGGCACGTCTCGCGGCGGCTCGAGCAGGCGCTGATCGCGGCCGGTGAGCGCGTGATCCGCGTACCGGCGCATTTGATGGGCGCCTCGCGCCGCGGCCAGCGCGAGCCGGGCAAGTCGGACCGGATCGACGCGCTCGCCGTCGCCCGCGCCGTGCTGCGCGACGGGATCGAGCGCTTCCCGGTCGCGTTCCTGGACGAGCGCGCGATGCAGATCCGGCTGCTGGCCGATCACCGCGACGACCTCGTGGCCGAGCGCACACGCGCGCAGAACCGGCTGCGCTGGCATCTGGTCGAGCTCTGTCCCGAGCTTGAGGCCAGCTTGCCCAAGCGCTCGCTGGACCGCCCGAGCCACTGGACCGCGTCGATCGCGCTCTGCGCCGCCTGCCGGCCGGCATACGCGTGCGCGTCGCGCTCGAGCTCGTCACCCACATCCGCCAGCTCACCCGCCAGATCAACGCACTCAAAGCCGAACTGCGCGCGCTCGTGCAAGCGCACCGCCCCAGGCTGCTGGCCGAGACCGGCTGCGGCGCGCTGATCGCCGCCACGCTGATCGGCCGCACCGCCGGCGCCGAACGCTTCGCGACCGACGCCCGCTTTGCGCGCCAGACCGGCATCGCCCCGATCCCCGCCAGCTCCGGCAACCGCAACCGACACCGATTGCACCGCGGCGGCGACCGCCAGCTCAACCGCGCCCTGCACATGATCGCCATCACCCGCGCCCGCCACGACCCCGCCACCCGCGCCTACCTGGACCGCAAGATCGCCGAAGGCAAGACCCGCAAACAGGCCATCCGCTGCCTCAAACGCCACCTCGCCCGCCGCTTCCACCACATCCTCGCCCAACCACAGCCAACCAACCAGCACCCACCGATCCCCACCGACGCGCCATCACCCATGCCCTGCTTGACATAGGAGTCACGTTCGCCGACGCCGCCAACCGGTAAGGATTCACCACGGATGCCCGAGATTCGCCTCCTGCGTCACGGCGAGACGTCCGGCTACGCCGGCGATCTCGGCCTGTCCGACCGCGGCCGCGACCAGGCGCGGGCCGCCGCCGCGGCGCTGGCCGCCGAGGCGCACGGCGCGCTCACGCTGCTGTACGCGCCGAGCGTCCGCGCGCGGGTGACCGCGGAGGTCCTCGCGGAGGACCTGGGCGCGGCGGGCGTCACCGTCGACGGCCCGCGGGCGGAGCGCGCCTTCGCCAACTTCACGGTCGCGGCGGGCGGCGAGGTGCGCGAGCAGGCCGAGGTGTTCGGCGAGTACGCCCGCAAAGAGGTGCCGAGCCGCGAGGAGCTGCCGGGCTGGCTCGCCGACCTCGCGCACTTCCGCCGCGTCCACGAGTCCGGCGGCGACCCGATCGAGTTGTGGCTCAAGACGCCGCTGCTGGGCTTCGAGCCGCCGGGCGTCGTCGTGCGCCGCTACTGGCGCGCGATCACGGCGCAGGAAGCGGACCTGACGGTCGTCTCGGCCCACTCCGGCCCGATGCGTGCGCTCGTCGCGCACGCCTTCGCGCGCGACCTCGGCGAGCCCGACAACCTCGAGCCCGTCGCCATCCACCTCGAGCGAGCCCGCGCACGCGTCGACTTCCGCGGCGAATGCACGAAGATCGCCGTGCCGGACACGGCCGAGCCCGCCTGGTGGTGACCTTCGCCGCGCGCTAGTTCTGCGCGCCGCCGACGCCGCGCAGGCGATCCTGCAGGTCGGGCGGGTTCTCGACGATCTGCGAGAAGCGCACGACGGTCACCGTGTCCTCGAGCGACACCTCACGCCCGTAGATCTGCTGGAGGAAGTGCACCATCTCCTCCGTGCGGCGGAACTCCGGGTTGTCGTGCTCGATGTCGCGCGGCGAGAGGTCTTTGACCCGCTTGACCTCGACGTTGTCGATGACGGCGTGGAACAGCTTCTCGCGCGGCGAGTACTGGTAGCCGACCGTCACCAGCACGACCTGGTTCTTGCGGTACTTGTGCCGCTTGTCGCCCAGCCGGATGGTCGCGGTCTTGCGGCCACGCTTCATCTGGTCCGCGAAGACTGTTGAGTAGAAGTTGAGGACCTGCACGGGCGGGCAGACTAGCGGCCGGGGGTCGACTTGGACAGCGCCCGCTCGATCAGCGCCCGTTCACCCGGATAGCTGAGCGACGTCAAAGCGTCGGCGAGCGGCATCCAGCGCGCCTCCTCGACCTCGTGATCGTGGTCGGCCGTGGACCCCGATACGTAGTCGAAAAGATAGAAGTGGACGGTCTTGTAGACGCGCCGCCCCCCACGCCGGTACCAGTAGTTGACGTCGCCGAGCGGCTCGCGCACGGTCGCGTTCACCCCTGTCTCCTCGCGCACCTCGCGCGTGGCCGTCTGCTCGCCGCTCTCGCCCGGCTGCGGGCCGCCCTTCGGCAGCCCGGTCACGCGCCGCCTGCCGATCGGCGTGATCACGAGCACCTCGGCTCCGCGCAGCACGACGCCGCCGTAGGAGGTCTCGCGTAATGGACGGTCAGTAGACATAGCCCTGGAGCGCGCCCGGATCGTGCACGGTGAGCCGGCCGCGGCCCTGCGAGATCACACCTGCCCGTTCGAGCACGGCCAGGAACCGGCTCGCGGACTCACGCGAGGAGCCGGCGAGCTTTGCCAGATCGGCCTGGGTCGCGACCACCGGGATGTCACGCGGGCCGGCGCCTTCGGCCTGGGCCTGCTCGACGAGCTGGGCGAGCACGGCGGCGACCCGGCTCTGCACGGTCTGGAACGACTGGCGGGCGAGCCGCTCGTTGGCCGCGCGCAGCCGGCGGCCGAGCGAGATCACGAGCTTGACGGACATGTCCGGGTGGCGCCGCAGCAGCCGCCGCATGTCGCTGCCGAGGATGCCCAGCACCTCGAGCTCGTCGGACGCTTCTACGGTGGCCGACCGCCGCTCGTCGTCGAACATCGCCAGCTCGCCGAAGATGTCGCCCGGCCCGAAGGTCGCGAGCGTGATCTGGCGCCCGTCGGGATGCTCGCGGATCGCCCGGGCGTGACCGACATTCACCACGTAGCACGTGTCGGAGTCGTCGCCCTCGCGGAACACGACCTCGCCGGCCCCGAACCGGCGCGGCACCGTGACCTGTGCCACGCGCCGCAGATCGTCGTCCGCCAGCTCGTCGAACACGGGCACGCGGCCGAGAAGTGCGGCCGTCTGCTCAGCGCTCGCGGGCATGGCCCGGAGCATGCCAGAGCCAGGTCAGGCCATGTCGAGCGCGCGCTCGCGGCGCCGGCGCATGACCCCGCGGCGGGCGAGCCAGCCGAGGAGCCACGCGACGAGCAGCGGGATCGCGACCGCCGCGGCGATGAGCAGCACGCCCGCGATGACCTGGAGCACGCGCAGCGCGTCGTGGAACGCGTCGCCCGGCGTCCAGACGCCGCCGGACGCGCTGCCGTGCGTCGCCACGAGCGTCACTGTCACGTTCGCGAAGTTGGCGCGGTTGCTCACACGCCGCAGCTCGTTGCGGGCCAGCGCGATCTCGCGCGAGACATCGCGCAGCCGCGCGCGGATGCTCTCCGTCTCGTTGACCGTCGTGGCGTTCGCGAGCTGCTTGAGCAGGCTCTTGCGCTCGGCGCGCGCGTCGGCGAGCCGCGCGCGGGCGGACACGAAGGCGCCCGTGATGTCCTGCGCGTCGCGCGTGAGCCCGCGGACCTTGGCGACCTTCGACAGCCGCTGGATCGCGGTGTCGAGCTGCTTGGTGGGCACCCGCAGCTGGAAGTCGCCGCCCTCCGAGCTGTTCACGCTCGAGCGGGCGACAAAGCCGCCGACATCGGCGGTGATGTCGCCGATCTGCGTCGCCACGTGGTCGACCTGGCGGCGCGGGGTGGAGAGCGTCATCTGCACCGCGCGCTGCACCTTGCGGACGCGCGCCAGGTCGGAGCTGGGCGGCGCTGCCGCGCGCGAATCGGGCGGCGCGGCCTGCTCGGCCGCGGTCGACGAGCCGGCGGAACTGCCCCCGCCGGCGCCGCTGCTGCTCCCGCTGTCGCCGCTGTCGCCGCCGTTCAGCGCCCCGAGCACGATGATCGGCGCGATGATCGCGACGAGCGCGAACACCGGCGCGGCCTGCCGCAGCCAGTGCCAGTCGCGCCGCCTCTTCGGCCGCGCTGGAAAGCCGGCCTCGACGCGGCGGTCGAGATGGGTGGCGAAGGCGGGCGCGGGCTGCGGCCGGTCGTCGCGCAGCAGGAGCGCGAGCTCGGCCAGCTCGGCGTGCTCGGGGGCCACGTAGCGGCCCGCGAGGGCGGCGTCGACCGCCTCGAGCTCGAGGGTCTCAGGACTGGTCATCGAGGATCTCCCGGAGCTTGGTCAGGGCGCGGTGAAGACGGGTGCCGGCATTGGATACGTTGAGTCCCAGCACGCCGGCCAGCTCGGCGTTGTCGAGCCCGGCATGGAACTTGAGGGCGATCAGCTCGCGGTCGCGTGGCTCGAGGGCGGCGAGCGCCTTCCGGACGGCCACGCGCCGAAGCGCCTGGTCGGCCTCGTCCTCGACCGAAGGCGCGCCGTCCTCCACATCGCCGCCGAGGTTGGCGGTGCGCTTGCGCTTGCGCAGCTCGTCGAGCGCGGCGTTGCGGGCGATGCCGAACAACCAGGCGCGTTCGCTGCCGCGGCGCGCGTCATAGCTGGAGCTCTTGCGGAAGGCGCGCTCGAAGGCCTGGGCGGTGACGTCCTCGGCAACGCCCCGGTCGCGCAGCAGGGTGGCGACGTAGGCGAACACGTCGTCCCGGGCTGCCCGGTAGAGCCCCTCGAAGTCGAGCGCGACCTTTGCGGCGGGTAGCGTCATCGTGCTGGTCACACGAGTACTACGGGCGTTTCAGAAATCCATCACAAACAGCCTGGGGTCATTCGTGATCACGCCCGTGACGCCGAGCTTCTCCAGCCTGCGGATCCGCGCCGCGTCGTCGACCGTCCAGACGTAGAGCTCGCCGCCGGCGTCCTTCACGGCGCGCACGAGGCGAGGCGACACGAGCCGCCAGTGGGCCATCACCGCGTCGCAGCGCCCGGCCTCCAGGTGCCGGCGGGCGGCGCCGGGCAGCCGGCGGCGGATCCGGGCGATCGCCGTGTAAGCGAGCAGCTTGTACCGCCACGAGGCGGTGTAGTCGCGCCGCGCGCGTGGGACCGACCAGCCGAGCCGCAGCCGCGGCTCGAGCGCCCGGATCACGACCAGGCTGCGCATGAACGTCGTCGACACGAGCGTGCGCTCCACGAGCCCGTGCGCGCGCAACGCCTCGACCACGCGCGCCTCGTACCCGGGCACCTTGAGGTCGACGTCGAGCTCGACGGCGGTGGTGGCCAGATGGGCGAGCCCCTCCTCGAGCGTCAGCGCGTTCGCGAGGTCGTCGCTGTAGTCGTGGGCGAGCACGAGCCGGCTGTCGGCCGGGCGCTGCAGGTCCTCGGGGAGCACATCGAACTCGATCACATCGACGCCGGCGGCGACCGCGGCGTCGAACGACGCGACGGTGTTGCCGGGCACGATGTGGTCGGCGCCCTTGTGGCCGACGCGCCTCAGTGCTGGCAGCTCGGACACCAGAACGTGGGCCGATTGCCGTCACCCTGCCCGCGCGCCTGGACCAGCGCGGGCGGCCCGCAGCGCGGGCACGGCCGGCCCGCGGCGTTGTAGATCTGGCGCCAGCGGTCCTGCCGGCCGTCGCTCGCCGAGGCCTGCATGCGCGGGCGCAGCTCGGCCACGACGGCCAGCGCCTCCGCGTCGCTGACCTGCCCTGTGGGCCGCCAGGGGTCGACGGCGGCGAGGAAGCAGCCCTCGGACTTCCAGAAGTTGCCGATCCCGGCGATCGTCCGCTGGTCGAGCAGCGCGTCGCCGATCCCGCGCGTCGGGTCGTCCTCGCGCAGCCGCCGCAGAAACCGCGGCTCGTCGAGCTCGGCCGCGAGAATGTCGGGGCCGAGGCCGGCGATCCGCTGGTCGAAGCGCGTGCGCGACTCAGTCATCAGCTCCAGCACCGGGCCCCGGACCTGCACCACCTCGCGGTCGCCGCGGCGCAGCAGCAGCCAGGTGGCCGGCGGCGCCGGCTTCCCGGCCTCGCGGACCCGCCAGGAGCCGGTCATCCGCAGGTGCGAGTGGATCACGAGATCGCCCTCGAAGCGCAGGAGCAGGTGCTTGCCGACGGCGTCGACCGAGCGCACGGCGCGGCCCGCCAGCCGCTCCGGCCAGCGGTCGCGCCCGAAGCGCGGATGCGGCGTCGCGATCAGGTCCGGCACCTGGCCCTCGAGCACCGGACGGATGCGCTTCGCGGCGTAGTGGATCGTGTCGCCCTCGGGCATCGATCTGACTCTAGGGCTGCTGAGTGCGCGGTCCGGCGCCGATCAAGCGGAGGTCAGGCGACATTGGCTCGCACGTATCTCCCTGCTGGGGCGGTTCACCGCCATGGGCTTCATCGTGGTCGCCGCCCTCGGCGTCGCGATCGGCCTCGTGCTCAAGGGTCGGATCGAGCACCGCGCGCTCGACCGGACGATCCAGGACGCGCGCGTGATCGGCCAGCTCGGCGTGCAGCCGTCGCTGCAGAAGGGTGACCTGCACTACCCGATCCCGTTGACCCGCATGAACGAGCTCGACGAGGAGGTCGGCAAGGAGTACTTCGGCGAGACCGGCGTCATGCGGATCAAGCTCTTCAACCGCAGCGCGCGGCTCGTCTACTCGGACGACCGGACGATCATCGGGCGCCAGGCGGTCCACGCCGACAACGTCCGCAAGGCGCTCGCCGGCCAGTCCGCGTCCGGGCTCGAGACCGGCGTCGACCACGACGGCGCCGGCGACCGGACGCTCGAGGTCTATGTCCCGGTCCGCGTGGCGGGCAGCGATCGGCCCGAGGGCGTGCTCGAGCTGTACATGTCCTACGAGCCCGTGGCAGCCGGCATCCATGAAGACGTCCTCGTCGTCAGCCTGCTGCTCGGGGGCGGCCTGATCCTGCTGTTCGCCACGCTGTTCCGGATCGTCGCCGCCGCCGCGCGCTCGGCGTGCGCCTGTCGCTCGACGACTTCGGCACCGGCCACTCCTCGCTCGCCTACCTCAAGCGGCTCCCGCTCGACGCGGTGAAGATCGACCGCTCGTTCGTCTCGGGGATGGTCGATGACGAGAACGACGCGGTGATCGTGCGGTCCACGATCGACCTCGCGCGCAACCTCGGGCCGACCGTTATCGCCGAGGGGGTCGAGACCGCGGAGGTCATGGACGCCCTGGCGGCGCTCCGCTGCGACACCGCGCAGGGCTTCTTCATCTCGCGCCCGCTGCCGGCTCAGGAGCTGAGCGTCAGCTTGCGCGGCCCGGCGCGGAACCCGAGCGCCAGCAGCGCGGCCTCATAGGGCGAGCCGACGACCGGCTCGCCGTTGACGCGCTCGATCGCCAGGCGGCGGACGCGGCTGCGCTGGACCGCCTCGACCAGGGCCTCGAGCGCGGGCTCGACGCGCGCGTCGTCCTCGGCCACGAGGAATTGCAGGCCCTTGCCGCCGCGCTCGACGTAGAGCACCGGCTCGGCGCCGGCCAGCACGACATAGGCGCCGGCGGTGCGGGCGGGGGAACGGCCTTCGAGCTTCGGCCAGCGCAGCGAAGCGCCGTACGGCTGCGCCGGGTCCGTGGCGGCGAGCACGATCGGCGGCGCGGCGTCGTCGTCGCGCTGGGCGCGCAGCCGCTCGACGGCCCCCGGCAGCGCGAACTGGGCGCCGCCGAGGCCCTCGATGAAGTAGCCGCGGCGGGCGACGCCGATGGTCTCCAGGGCGGCCAGCGAGTCGTACAGGCTGCTGAACCCGCCGGGGATTCCCTCGGCCAGCACCTGCTCGCGGGTGACGATGCCGTAGCGCTCGAGCAGCAGCTCGGCCTGGGCCCGGCGGCGGCCCGCGGCGTCGTCGGTCGCGAACAGGGAGGCGGTGAGCGACCAGCGGCCCTGCACCGTCGGCGCCGCGCCGCGGCGGCGGGCGGAGAAGCTGCGGCGGCGCTCGGCGCGCGCCTTCTGTGACCACGGCGCGGCGGCGGTCAGCTTGGGCGAGCGCAGCGGCGCCCACGCGTCGTTGGTCGCCTCGCCCGCCCACACGAGGTCCCACAGCGCCTCCACGAGCTCCTCGGTCGGCACCCCAGAGAGATCGTGGGGGCCCCGCCCGACGGCCCATTCCGTGTGGAGCGATGTGCCGTCGGGCACCCCCTCCGTTAGAAGATCGGTGAAGAAGCAGGCGCCGGCGGCCAGGCGGGCGCGCAGCGCGTCGTGCACGCCGCCCTCGGGCGCGGCGGGTGCCGGCGGCGCGCCCAGTAGCGCGGCGTCCTCGCGGAAGTAGATCGCGACCTTGCCGGAGCGGCGGCCGAGCGCTCCGGCGCCGACCCACACGAGCTCGCCGGCCGCGCACAGCTGGTCGAGCCACGACGGCGAGTACGCGCCGGTGCGGCGGGGCAGCACGTCGCGCTCCCAGACGTCGACGGGCAGCGCGAGCCCCTGGAGCGGGACGAGCACGTCGCGCAGCCGGTCGATCCCGGCGCCGGAGGCCGGGTGGCGGTCGACGCCCTGCCAGCTCGGCATGAAGCGTGCGAGCGCGCGCTGGTCGGCGGGCTCGATCTCCTTGCGCAGCGCGGCGAGCGATGCACGCCGCAGGCGGCGCAGGACTTCCGGGTCGCACCACTCGCGGCGCGTGCCGCCGGGGCGCAGCTCGCCGCGCACCAGCTCTCCCGCGTGCTCCAGCGCCGCCAGCACCGGCGTGAGGTCGAGCCCGTAGCGCTCCTTCAGCGCGCTCGCCTCGAACGGGCCGTGCGTGCGCGCATAGCGGCGGACCAGCCGCTCCATCGCATCCGGCACGTCCTCGAGGAACACCTCCGGCAGGCCGGACGGGGGCACGGAGCCGAGCGCGTCGCGGTACAGGCCGGCGTCTTCGGCGGCGATCCAGCGCGGCTCCCCGCCCACTCGCAGCCGCACGGCCCGCCGCTCGCGGCCGAGCTGGTCGAGCCAGGCGTCGGCGTCGAGCGCGCGCAGGCGCGCCTCCTCGAGCGTGAGGTCGCCGACGCGGCGGAGCACGTCGTGCAAGGCGTCGGGGCTGTCGGCGCGCGTGCGCTCGGAGAGCCGCTGCAGGTCGGCCTCGACCTGCTCGAGCGCGGCGGGGTCGATCAGCTCGCGCAGCTCGTCCTGGCCGAGCAGCTCGCGCAGCAGGTCGCGGTCGAGCGCGAGGGCGGCGGCGCGGCGCTCCGCGTTCGGCGTGTCGCCCTCGTACATATAGGTCGCGACGTAGTCGAACAGCAGCGAGCTCGCGTACGGCGACGCGGTCGGCGTCTCGACCTCCACGAGGCTGCGCTCGCGGCTGTGCAACGAGCGCAGGAGCTGCTGCAGGCCGGGCACGTCGAGCACGTCGCGCAGGCACTCGCGGTAGGTCTCCAGCACGATCGGGAACTGCGCGTAGCGCTTGGCCACCTCGAGCAGCGACTGGCTCTTGAGGCGCTGCTGCCACAGCGGCGTGCGGCGGCCGGGATACGCGCGCGGGATCAGCAGCGCGCGGCCGGCGTTCTCCCGGAAGCGCGCGCCGAACAGCGCCGAGCCGCCGAGCTCGCCGACGACCAGGTCCTCGAGCTCGTCCGGGTCGACCAGCACGAGGTCGGCGCCGGGTGGCTCGTCGGCGTCGGGCAGGTGGACGATGATCCCGTCGTCGGACCAGATCGCGTCGGACTCGAGCCCGAACTGCTCGCGGATGCGGGCGCTCAGCGCCAGGCCCCAGGTGGCATGCACGCGCCCGCCGTACGGCGACAGGATGCACAGCCGCCAATCGCCGATCTCGTCACGGAAGCGCTCCACGACGACCGTGCGGTCGCTCGGCACGACGCGGGTCGCCGCCTGCTGCTCCCTGAGGAACTCGACGAGGTTGCCGGCCGCCAGCTCGTCGAGGTGGTAGTCGTCCTGCAGGGTCTGGGGTTCCTGGTCGACGGCCCAGCGGGCGAACTTGCCGATCGCCTCGCCGAGCTCGCGCGGGCGGCCGAGCCCGTCGCCCTTCCAGAACGGCACGGCGGCGGGGACGCCCGGCGCCGGTGAGACGACGACGCGGTCGCGCGTGATGTCCTCGATCCGCCAGCTCGACGCACCGAGCAGGAAGGTCTGGCCCGGGCGCGCCTCGTAGACCATCTCCTCGTCGAGCTCGCCGACGCGGCGGCCGTCGGGGAGGTTGACGGAGAACAGGCCTCGGTCGGGGATCGTGCCGGCGTTGGTGATGGCCAGCGCGCGGGCCCCCTTGCGGGCGCGGATCGTGCCGGCCACGCGGTCCCACACGATGCGGGCGCGCAGCTCGCCGAACTCCTCGCTCGGGTACCGGCCGTCGAGCATGTCGAGGACGTTCTCGAACTGCGGCCGGCTCAGCTCGGCGTAGGTGTACGTGCGGGTCACGAGCGCGAACAGGTCGTCGACGCTGTAGCCATCGTCGCCCGCGGCGGCCGCGGTCGCGACGATCTGCTGCGCGAGCACGTCGAGCGGGTTGCGCGGCACGACCGTGGTCTCGATCTTGCCCTCGCGCATCCGCTGCGCGACGACCGCGCACTCGAGCAGGTCGGCGCGGAACTTGGGGAAGATGCGGCCCTTCGACGTGTCGCCGACGTTGTGGCCGGCGCGGCCGATCCGCTGCAAGCCGGCGGTGACCGACTTCGGCGATTCGACCTGGAGCACGAGGTCGATCGCGCCCATGTCGATCCCGAGCTCGAGGCTCGAGGTCGCGACCAGGCACGGCAGCTCGCCGGCCTTGAGCATGTCCTCCACGACCAGGCGCTCTTCTCTCGCGAGCGAGCCGTGGTGGGCGCGGGCGATGGGCTCGTCGGCGAGCTCATTGAGGCGGAGCGCGAGGCGCTCGGCGCCGCGCCGGTTGTTGACGAAGATCAGCGTGCTCGTGTGCTCGCGGACCAGCTCGAGCAGCTTTGGGTAGATCGCCGGCCAGATCGACTTGCGCGTCGCCTCCTGGCCTGTGCCCTCGAACGGATCGAGCTCGACGCCCGCGTCGCCCGGCTCGACCATCGACTCGACGGGCACGTGGATCTTGAGGTCGAGCGGCTTGCGCACCCCGGTGTCGACGATCGTGCACTCGCGCTTGGGGCCGACGAGGAAGCGGCCGACCTCCTCGAGCGGGTTCTGCGTTGCGCTCAGACCGATGCGCTGGACGTCTCTCCCCGCGGCCTCGGCCAGCCGCTCGAGCGTGAGCGCGAGGTGCGCGCCGCGCTTGGTCTGCGCGACCGCGTGGATCTCGTCCACGATCACCTGCTCGGTCCCGTCGAAGATCTTCGCCGCCTGGCTGGTGAGCATCAGGTACAGCGACTCCGGGGTGGTGATGAGGATGTCCGGCGGGTGCCGGAGCATCGCCTGGCGCTCCTTCTGCGGCGTGTCGCCGGTGCGGATCCCCACCTTCACGTCGGCACCGATGCCCCGCAGCGGCGCGCGCAGGTTCTTCTCGACGTCGTAGCTGAGCGCCTTCAGCGGGCTTACGTAGACCAGCCGCGTGCGGTCGGCGGTCGGCTCGGCGACGAAGCGATCGAGCGCCCACAGGAACGCGGCAAGCGTCTTGCCCGAGCCCGTGGGGGCGGAGATCAGCGTGTGCCGGCCGGTCGCGATCGCCGGCCACGCCTGCTCCTGCGCGGGCGTCGGCTGCGCGAACGCACGCCCGAACCACTCCCGGACCTGCGGCGTGAACGCGTCGAGCGGCACGCATCAGAGGGTACGTGCGCCGGTGTCCCTTTCAGTGGTGCTCCCCACACCCTTTGCGCGAGCTACTCGCGGCGGGCGGGCTCTGGCGCGTGCTCGGTGTCGCGCGCGAAGCGCCCGCTGCCCACGGCCTCCGGCTCGGTGCCGCCGCCGAACGTGATGCCGCGCGCCTCGCTCCCGAGCGCCGTGAGGCCGCGCGAACCACTCGGAGGGCGAGATCATCCTCGTCGACGGCGCGTCGGCCGACCACAAGGCGACCGACGTGCTGGTTGCCGCTGCCCGCGAAGAGTAGGGCTGCCCGCACTTCCCCTCATACCCTAGGCGGGTATGTTCCTCCCCGTTGAGGGAATACCCCCTAGGTGTATGAAGGAGTGTGCGATGACCCAGACCTATCTCGTGTCCGGCATGACCTGTCACCACTGCACGATCGCCGTTACAGACGAGGTTGCAAAGATCGCCGGTGTCGACTCGGTCGACGTCGATCTCGACACCAAGCTCGTCGCGGTCGAGGGCCGCGCGCTCGACCCCGCGGCGGTCGTGGCGGCGATCGACGAGGCCGGCTACGACGCGGTGGCGGCATGAAGCACTTCATCCGTCACTACGTCGAGATGGTTCTCGCGATGTTCATCGGCATGGCCGTGCTCGGGCTGCCCCTGTACGCCTTCGGCACCGGCTGGCACGAGCTGGCCATCGACGCGCCGGCGCTCGGGTTCCTGGGCATGGCCACGTCGATGACCGTGCCGATGGTGGGCTGGATGCTCTACCGCGGCCATGGCTGGCGCGCGAACGCCGAGATGTCGGCCGCGATGTTCGTCCCGACGCTCGGCGTCATCGCACTGGTCTGGACCGACATGGTCACCGACACCGGCGTGCTCATGACGATCGAGCACGTCGCGATGTTCGTGGGGATGGCCGGCGTCATGCTCGCCCGCCCGGCCGAGTACATCCATTCCCACCGGGTGGCGGCGTGAAGCTGCTCGGGTTCTTCGCCGCGCTGGCGCTCGTGTTCGCGGGCGCCGCGTTGGCGGGCAGCCGGCTCGACGTGCATCCCGGCCAGGCGGCCGCCGCGCCGGCGATGGGCGGGAAGATGGCGATGGCGGCCGTCCGCGGCCTGGCGGTCAGCGACAACGGCCTGACGCTCCAGCTCGATCACCGCACCGCGCGGCCGGGCCGGCGCTTCGATATCGCCTTCCGGATCGTCGATCGCGGCGGCCGGACCGTGCGCGACTTCGACGTCGAGCACACCAAGCGCATGCACCTGATCGTCGTGCGGCGCGACATGACCGGCTTCCAGCACCTGCACCCGGTGCAGCGCCGCGACGGCACGTGGTCGGTGCCCGCCACGCTGCGCGCAGCCGGCTCCTACCGCGTGTTCGCGGACTTCTCGGTGGCCGGCAGGCCGTACACGCTCGCGGACGACGTGACCGTGGACGGCTCGGCGCGCTCGCATCCGCTGCCCGCTCCGGCGAGCACCGTGGACGTGGACGGCCTCCGGGTCACCAAGTCGGGCCTCGACTTCTCGGTCACGCGCGGCGGCGAGCCGGTGGCGACCCAGGACTACCTGGGCGCCAAGGGCCACCTCGTCGCGCTGCGCGACGGCGATCTCGCGTTCCTGCACGTGCATCCGGACGCGAACAGCCTGCGCTTCGAGGCCCACTTCCCGACGCCTGGCCGCTACCGCCTGTTCCTGCAGTTCAAGACCGCCGATGGGCGCCTGCATACGGCCACCTTCACCGAGGAGGTGACCCGATGAGCACGATCGAGCTGCCGATCAGCGGCATGACATGCGCCTCGTGCGCGAACCGCGTCGAGCGCAAGCTCAACACGCTCGACGGCGTGAGCGCGACGGTCAACTACGCGACCGAGAAGGCGCGGGTCGACTTCGATCCGCAGGCCGTCGCCCCGGAGCAGCTCGTCGCGGCCGTCGAGTCGGCCGGCTACCAGGCCGCGCTCCCGGCGCAAGAGCCCGAGCGCGACGAGCTCGCGCCGCTGCGCCGGCGGGCGATCGTCGCCGCGATCCTGTCGATCCCCGTCCTGCTGCTGGCGATGATCCCGGCGCTGCAGTTCGACAACTTCCAGTGGCTGTCGCTGCAGCTCGTCACGCCGGTCGTGCTGTGGGGCGCCTGGCCGTTCCACAAGGCAGCGTGGACCAACCTCCGGCACGGCGCCGCGACGATGGACACGCTGATCTCGCTGGGCACGCTCGCCGCGTGGCTGTGGTCGCTGTACGCGCTGTTCCTCGGCGACGCCGGCATGAATGACATGCGCATGAGCTTCGAGCTCATTCCGCAGCCCGGCGCGGGTGCGGATCAGATCTACCTCGAGACCGCGGGCATCGTCACGACGTTCCTGCTCGCGGGCCGCTACTTCGAGGCCACGGCGCGCCGCCGCGCCGGCGCCGCGCTGCAGGCACTGCTCGAGCTGGGCGCGAAGGACGTGTCCGTCCTCGACGCCGACGGGATCGAGCGGCGCGTCGGGATCGATCAGCTCACCGTGGGTGACCGGTTCGTGGTGCGCCCCGGCGAGAAGGTCGCGACCGACGGCATCGTCGAGCAGGGCACGAGCGCCGTCGACATGAGCATGCTCACCGGCGAGTCCGTGCCGGTCGAGGTGTCGCCCGGCTCGACGGTGGCCGGCGCGACGGTCAACGCGGGTGGCCGGCTCATCGTCCGCGCCACGCGCGTCGGCGCCGACACGGCGCTGGCGCAGATCGCCCGGCTCGTCGAGGACGCGCAGACCGGCAAGGCACCGGTCCAGCGCCTGGCCGACCGCATCTCCGGCGTCTTCGTCCCGATCGTCATCGCGCTGGCGGTGGGCACGCTCGGGTTCTGGCTCGGGACGGGCGAGAGCGCGACGTTCGCGTTCACCGCCGCCGTCGCGGTGCTGATCATCGCCTGCCCCTGCGCGCTCGGCCTGGCGACGCCGACGGCGCTGATGGTCGGGACCGGCCGCGGCGCCCAGCTCGGGCTGCTGATCAAGGGCCCCGAGGTGCTGGAGGCCACGCGGCGGGTCGACACCGTCGTGCTCGACAAGACCGGCACGGTCACGACGGGCCGCATGAGCCTGGTTGAGATCGCGGTCGCGGACGGGATCGAGCGCGATCAGGCGCTGCGGCTCGTCGGTGCGTTGGAGCACGCGTCCGAGCACCCGATCGCGCGGGCGATCGCGGCAGCGGCCGCAGGTGATCTGCCGCCCGTCGAGGGCTTCACCAACCGCGCGGGCCTCGGCGTCGAGGGCGTCGTCGACGGCCACGGCGTGATCGCCGGCCGGCCCGCGCTGCTCGCCGACTGGGCGCTGCACCTGCCGCCCGAGCTCGACGCCGCGCGGGCCGCGGCCGAGGCGCGCGGGCAGACCGCGATCGCCGCCGGCTGGGACGGCCGCGCCACCGCGGTGTTCGTCGTCGCCGACACGATCAAGGACACGTCCGCCGAGGCGGTCGCGTCACTCAAGGCGCTCGGCCTGCGGCCGGCGCTGCTGACCGGCGACAACGCCACGACCGCGCGCGCGGTGGCGGCCGAGCTCGGCATCGACGAGGTGATCGCCGAGGTGCTCCCCGCCGACAAGGCCGACGTCGTCCGGCGCCTGCAGGCCGAGGGCCGCGTCGTCGCGATGGTCGGCGACGGAGTCAACGACGCGCCGGCGCTCGCCCAGGCCGACCTCGGCCTGGCGATGGGCACCGGCACCGACGTCGCGATCGAGGCCTCTGACCTCACGCTCGTCTCCGGCGACCTACGGGCGGCGGCCGACGCCATCCGCCTCAGCCGCACCACCCTGCGCACGATCAAGCAGAACCTCGGCTGGGCATTCGCCTACAACATCGCCGCCATCCCGCTGGCCGCGATCGGGCTCCTCAACCCCGTCATCGCCAGCCTGGCGATGGTGTTCTCCAGCCTCTCCGTCGTCTCCAACGCGCTGCGCCTGCGCCGCTTCCATACGCTTGCCGGGTGACTCGCTACGGAAAGCGCGCGGACATGGTGGTCCACGAGCTGGAGCCCTACAACGCCGAGACCGGGCTCGCGGCGCTCGCCGAAGCCCCGGTCACGGCGACCGACGCGTTCTACGTTCGCGGGCACGGCCCGGTGCCGCAGAGCGACGCGCGCGCGTGGCGGCTGCGCGTTCACGGGCTCGTCGCGCGCGAGCTGAGCCTGTCGCTGGAGACGCTGCAGGAGGCGCTGCCGGAGCGCTCGGTGACGGCGACGCTGCAGTGCGCCGGCAACCGCCGCGCCGGGCTGATCGCCGTCCGCGACATCCCGGGCGAGGCGCCATGGGGTGCGGGAGCCACCGGCACCGCTACCTGGTCGGGCGTCGCGCTCGCCGACGTGCTGGCGCTCGCCGGCCCGCTGCCCGACGCGGCGCACGTCGGCTTCGACGGCGCCGACCTGTGCGAGGAAGCGGCGCCCGCGCAGCGGTTCGGCGGCTCGATCACGCTCGCCAAGGCGTGCCGGCCCGAGGTCCTGCTCGCCTGGGCGATGAACGGCGAGCCGCTGCAGCCGGTGCACGGGGCGCCGCTGCGCGTGGTCGTGCCCGGCTACATCGGCGCGCGGAGCGTCAAGTGGCTCGAGCGGATCGAGCTCCGGGCGACCCCGTGGGAGGGCTACTACCAGCACGTCGTCTACCGGCTGCTGCCGGAGGACGGCACCGTCGGCCCGGGCGAGGGCATGCCGCTCGGCATCGTCGCCCTCAACTCCGATGTCCTGTCACCGGCCGACGGCGAGGCGGTGCCGCCCGGCACGGTCGAGGTGCGCGGCTACGCGTTCGCGGGCGGCGAGCGGTACGTCGCCCGCGTCGACGTCTCGCTCGATCGCGGCGCGACGTGGTCGCAGGCGGAGCTGCTCGACGACCTCGGGCCGTGGGCGTGGCGCCACTGGCGCATCGCGCTCGACCTGCAGCCCGGCGACCACGAGGTGCTCGTGCGGGCGTGGGACTCGTCGGCGGCGACGCAGCCGGAGGACGAGGCGGCGCTGTGGAACCCGAAGGGCTACGTCAACAACGCCCGCCCGCGTATCCGCATCCGCGTGCGCGGCTGAAGCGCGCAGGTAGGGTGTCGCCGGCATGTCGCGTGACGGGCTCGACGAGACGCGCCGTTTCTGGGAGGAAGCGTTCAACGGCCGTGACCTGTCGGTGCTCGCCGATCTCATCGCGGACGACTACGTCAATCACGCCGCGCTGCCCGGCACTCCGCCCGGACCCGCAGGGCAGGCCGCGGTGCTGGAGCGTCTGTGGGCCGCCCTCCCCGACGCGCGCTTTGAGATCACGCACCTTGCGGTTGACGGCGACGTGGTCATCTGCGTCGGCACGATGTCGGGAACGCACGCCGGTGAGTTGCTCGGCGTCCCCGGGTCCGGCCGCCGCGTCGAGTGGCGCATGTGTCACCTGATGCGGTTCGACAGCGACGGCCGCGCCATCGAGCACAGCGCGATCCGCGACGACTTGGGGCTGATGCGGCAGATGGGCGCCTAGTCGCAGTCCGTGCCGTTGGCGACCGGCTGGACAGCCCGTTAGCCCGCCGCGCGGTCGAGTCGCTCGGCGAGCTCGAAGATCAGGCCTTCGGGCCCGCGGACGTAGCAGAGGAGGAAGGTGTTCTCGAAGTCGACGATCTCCCCGACCGTTTCCCAGCCGGCCGTTCGGATGCGGTCGACGACGCCACGTACGTCGTCGACCTTGAAGGCGACGTGCCGGAACCCGGGCCGGTTCGCGGCCGGCGCCGGCTCTTGAGCGGCGGCGGAAGGCGAGTGGAAGCGCACCACCTCGAACATGTCGCTGCCATCGGGACCGCGAGCCATCACGACCTCGACCGTCACGTTCTCGAGACCGATGATCCGATCGATCCACTCGCCGCTGAACGTGCCCGGCTCGCCGCAGTCGAAGCCGAGCAGCCCAAGGAACCGGACGGTCTCGTCGAGGTCCTCGACGACAAGACCGAGGTGGACGAAGTCGGTG
This sequence comes from uncultured Solirubrobacteraceae bacterium, assembly GCA_963803335.1. GTDB lineage: Bacteria > Actinomycetota > Thermoleophilia > Solirubrobacterales > Solirubrobacteraceae > DASSUW01. Next base: position 170,597 of record CAWDME010000008.1, read on the forward strand.
ACGCCGGGCCGATGGCTGTCCATTGAGGTCAAACGACTCGCTCGAGATCGACGGGCGGCCGGAGCCGCGAGGATACCGGCGAGGTCGCTCGAGCCCGGGTCCGGCCGCAAACGTTGGCGATGAATGCGCCAAGCGGCTCAAAGAACCGGGCCGACGTGCCGATTGACCCGGTTGGAGCCATGGCCGACGACCGCGAAGACCACGAGGGGCAGGAAGGCGGCGTCGCTGTCGCCCGCCAGCCGATCTTTGACGCCGGCTGGGAGGTGGTGGCGTATGAGCTGCTGTACCGCCCGATCGGCGAGCCCGATCGTCCGGTCGCCCCGGAGGCGATGACCGCCGGCGTGCTGGCGAGCGCGTTCTCCGAGCTCGGGCTCGACCTGCTGGTCGGGGACCGGCCCGCGCACATCAACGTCACGCGCGACTTCCTGCTCGAGATGCGGCCGCTGCCGCTCGAGCCGAAGCGCACGGTGATCGAGCTCGTCGAGGACCAGGTCGTCGACAAGGCGCTCGTCAAGGTGCTCGAGGAGGTGGTCGACGCCGGCTTCACGCTCGCGCTCGACGATTACACGCACGCGCCGCACCTCAAGCCACTCCTCGACCTCGCGAGCATCGTCAAGCTCGACGTGCAGGCGCTCGCGCCGAAGCAGCTCGAGGCCGAGGTGCGCAAGCTCGCGGCCCGCGATCTGACGCTCGTCGCCGAGAAGGTCGAGACCGCCGAGGAATACGAGCTGTGCCGCGAGCTCGAGGCGTTTGACGCCTACCAGGGCTACTTCTTCGCGCTGCCGGAGCTGAGCCGCACGGCGGCCACGCCGACGCGCGAGCTCGGGACGCTGACCGCGCTCGCCTCGACCGACGTCGACACGAGCCTCGAGACGCTCGAGAGCATCGTGCGCCGTGACGCCGGTCTCAGCCACAAGCTGCTGCGCTACGCCAACTCGGCCCACGTGGCCCCGCTCAAGCGGATCGAGTCGCTCCGTCATGCGGTGACGATGATCGGGTCCGTGGCGATCCGCCGCTGGGGCCTGCTGCTCGCGCTGAGCGGGCTGCGCGACGCCCCCAGCCACCTGCTCAACATGGCGATGCAGCGCGCGCGGATGGCGGAGCTGCTCGCGCCCGCGATGAAGGCCTCTCCCGAGCGCGCGTTCACGGCCGGCCTCTTCAGCCTGCTCGACGCCCTGACCGGCCGCCGGATGGACGAGCTGGCCGGGGAGCTGTCGCTCGACAGCCGGCTCTCGGATGCGCTCATCAAGCACGAAGGCCCGGAGGGCGCGGTGCTGAGCGCCACGCTCGCCTACGAGCGCGGCGCGTTCGACGACGCGGCCTCGCTCGCCTCGGCCGAGCTGCTCGCGGACGCCTACACGCAGGCGCTTCGCTGGAGCGATCAGTTCAGCCCGGCGACGGTGTGACGGGCCGGCCGCGACCGGCGTAGTACCGGCATGTGGCAGTTCGTGATCGCCCTGCTCGCCGCGCTCGGCACCGGCGTCGCGGCAAACGACTAACGGGTGCTCGACGGTCACGGCATCGCGATCGACTGGAACGAGCCACAGCCCGCGCACGCGCACCGTCACGCTCGCGCACCCGCTCGGCCAGCGGCCGGTGATCGACGCCGTGACGGGCGGCGCCTCAGTCGACCGTGACCGGCTGAACGACCGTGCCGCGTCGCGTGACCGCCACGACGGTTCCCGCCGCGGCGAACGCCGCCGCGACCAGGAACGCGGTCCGCCAGCTGGCCTGCTCGACGAGCGTGCCCGCCAGCGCCGATCCGATCGCGATCCCGCCGACGAACGCCGTCACCGGCCACGTGTAGGCCTCGGTCCGGGAGCCCTCCGGCGCCACCCACCCGATCAGCTCGTTGCGCGTCGCCAGCAGCGGCGCGATGAACATTCCGGCCGGGATCACGATCAGCCCCATCGCCGCGACCGAAGGCGCCGCCGCCATCGGCAGCAGGCTCACCGGGAGCCCCGCCGCGACGGCGAGGTGCACGCGGTTCAGCGGCGGCCGGTTGCGCAGCGCGCCGTAGACGAGGCCCCCGGCCGCGCTGCCCAGCGACCACAGCGCGAGCAGCACGCCGGCCGCCGCGGCCGCGCCGAGCTCGTGGCTGAACGCCGGGATCGTCACCTCGCAGATCCCGATCCCGACGCCTGCCGGCAGCGACGTGAGCACGAGCGTCCGCACGCCGGGCGATGCCAGCGCACCCCACACGCCGGCGGGCGGGCGGTCGGCTTCCGGCTGCATCGCTCGCGAAGGTGGCAGCGCCGTGAACATCACGGTTCCGCCGATCACGCTCGCCGCGGAGACGATCAGCGCGGCCGGCGGCGACAGCACGGTCGCCACCAGCGCGGTGAGCAGCGGGCCGAGCACGAAGATCAGCTCGATCAGCACCGAGTCGAGCGCGTAGGCGGACGGGATCAGCTCCGGCTGGTCGCGCAGCAGCGTCGGCCACATCGAGCGCAGCACGGAGGACGTCGGCGGGATCGCGAAGCCGGCCAGGAAGCCGCAGGCCACCAGCACGGCGGTCGGCGCGCCGACCTCCGCGGTGAGCACGATCGCGCCGAGCGCAGCGCCGTGCAGGAGCCCGAGCGGCACGAGCACGCGCCGCTGGCCGAAGCGGTCGACCAAGCGACCCTGGACCGGCGCGCCGATGCCCGCGCCCGCGGCGAGCGAGCCGGCGACGGCGCCGGCGACTGCGAACGACCCGCGCTCGGCGCGCAGGTAGAGGATGATCGCCAGCGCGTTGATGCCGATCGGGAAGCGAGCCAGCAGTGTCGCGACGATCAGGGCGAAGACGTGCGGGACCCGCAGGACCGCGGCGTAGCGCTTCACCCCGCGAGCTCCCGGGCCCGCCGCAGGACCGACTCCAGCATCGGTGCCGTCAGCTTGCCCGTGAAGGTGTTCTGCTGGCTCGGGTGAAAGCAGCCGAGCAGCGTGTAGCGGTCGGCCGCCACCTCGGCGCCGTGGGAGAACTTGGGCAGCGGGCGCGGCGCGATCACGTCCCACGCGAACTTGCCGAGGCAGACGATCACGCGCGCACGGTCGAGCAGCGCGAGCTCGCGGTCGAGCCACGTGCGGCAGTTGTCGCGCTCGGCCGGCAGTGGCTTGTTGGCGGGCGGCGCGCAGCGCACGGAGGCGGTGATGAAGCAGTCCGTCAGCTCCAGCCCGTCGTCGCGCGACACCGCGGTCGGCTGGTTGGCGAACCCCGTCGCGTGCAGCGCGGCATATAGGAAGTCGCCCGACCGGTCGCCAGTGAACATGCGGCCCGTGCGATTCGCGCCGTGCGCGGCGGGCGCCAGGCCCAGCAGCAGCACGCGCGCGGCCGGGTCGCCGAACCCAGGGACCGGGCGGCCCCAGTAGTCCCAGTCGCGGAACGCTGCCCGCTTCTCGTGCGCCACCTGCTCGCGCCACGCGACCAGGCGAGGGCAACGGCGGCAGTCGACGATCTCGCGCTCGAGAGCCGCGAGGGCGCTCACGGCCGCTCGCCGGCGGCGAGCAGCCCGAGGATCAGGCGCTCGACCACCGGCTCGAGCTCGCGGATGTCGCCCGGCACGCCGGTGCGGATCTGCCGCGAGGCGAGCTCGACCACCGCGCCGGTGATCGCGTACGCGTCGTGAAACGCGGGCAGGCGCGGCGAGCGCCCGCGCTCGGCGTCGACGCGGTTGAGCTCGTCGATGTAGGTCGCCACCGCGTCGAGCGCGCGGTCGCGCCGCTCCATCGCCCGCGGCCCCGCGCCGACGATCTCCACGAGCAGCGTCTGCGACTCCTCGCGGTAGTTGGCGAGCGTGCCGAGGAAGGCCTCCAGCGTCGTGCGCACGCGCGTCTGCGGATCGGCGTCGGCGTGCCGGGCCACCGCCTCGCGCATGTTGTGCAGGAGCGTCTCGACCGCCGCGTCGAACAGCGCGACGATGCACTCCTCCTTGTTGGCGAAGTGCTCGTAGAACGTCGCCTTCGACATCCCGGCCTCGCGCGCGATCGCCTCGGCCGTCGCATCGGCGTAGCCCATGCGCGCGAACACGGCCGCTGCGGCCGCGAACAGCCGCGCGCGCTGGCGGTCCTGCCGGACTTCCAGGGGAGGGGCATGGCGCCCCCGCGGAACCGTCGCACGTTCCTCCACGCCCTCGGATGGTAACCCGCTACTAGGATCCGTTCGCCATGAAGCGTGTAGCGCTCGCATTCGTACTCCTCGGCCTCGCCGGCTGCGGAGCCCAGCCCGCCAGCTCCTCGCTGGACAAGTTCAAGGATCCGGAGCAGAAGGCGGTGGCCCAGAAGATCGAGGATCTCGAGAGCGCCGGCAAGCGCGGACAGGCCGACGACATCTGCTCGAACATCCTCGCGCAGTCGCTCGTCAGCCAGCTCAACGCGGCCGGCACCGACTGCCCGACCGAGATCCAGAAGGCGATCGACGACGCCAACGAGTTCAACCTCGAGACGCAGAAGGTCACGATCAGCGGCAACACCGCGACCGCCGAGGTCAAGCAGGGCGACAAAGGCCCGGTCGAGAAGATGGAGTTCACGCGCGAGAAGAACGACTGGCGCGCGACCTCGCTGAGCGAGAGCGGCTAGCCGCCGCGGCGCGCCTTGGCCGCCACGAGCATCTCCAGGAACCGCTCGCTGGCGTAGTCGCCCGCGCCGGCGACGCGGGGCTGGAGCCGCGTCGCGAGCTCCTTGGCGAGCTGCGCGCGGGCGGACGGCGCGAGTGTGTGCCGGCGCTCGAGGAAGGCGCGGACGGTCGCGACGTCGGCGCTCGAGACGCCGCTGACGTCCCAGTCGACCGCCGGCCCGGGATCGAACGCGGGCAGCTGCGACGGCGCGTCGCCGCGCGCGCGGTCGCCGTGCCGGTCGCGCACGACGTGCGTCCCCGCCGCGAGGTCGCCGATGCGCTGGTTGCGGCTCGTGATGAAGATCGACAGCATCCCGACGCCGTAGAAGATCGGGAGGATGTCGACGAGGCGCAGGATGTTGCGCAGCGCGCTGCGCACGAACGTGATCGGGTGCCCGCCCGAGCGCACCACGCGCAGCCCCGACCAGCGCTTGCCCGGCGTCTTGCCGCCGCCCAGCACCTCGAACAGCACGTCGTAGAAGAAGATCACGCTGAAGTAGACGACTGCGAAGACCGCGGCGCCGACGGCGCCGATCCGGCTGAGCAGCAGGCCGCACGCCACCAGCAGCAGGATCTCGATCACGAGGTCGATCGTCCCGGCGATGAACCGCGAGCCGATCCCGGCCAGGGTCAGCTCGACCTCGACGCCCTCCGGCGTGGCGATGGCGAGCCGGTCTTCGAAGCCGACGGGAACGACGCGATGGGGGTCTTCGAGGCTCATACTTGCTGTCCGCGATGGATGTTGACCGCTTTACCCGCGAGCGGGTCGCAGGATGGGAGGAGCTCGCCGGGCTGGTCCGCGAGGCAGGGACACGCCCGCAGCGCCTCGGCGCCGAGGCGCTGCTGCGGCTGGGCCGCCGCTACCGCGCCGCCGCGGCCGACCTCGCGCTCGCGCGGCGGCTGTTCCCCACCGATCCGCAGACCCGCAAGCTCGAGCGGCTCGTCACCGACGCGCGCCAGTGCGTCTACGCGAGCGAGGCGCGCCGCCGGTCGGTCGTGGGCTTCCTCACCACCGGCTACTGGCAGCGCGTCCGCGAGCGGCCGGTCTTCCTGCTCGTGGCACTCGCGCTGATGTGGGTTCCGATCGCGCTCACGGCGGTGTGGGCGCTCGACGACCCGCACGCCGCACTGGGCCTCGTCCCGGCGCAGTTCCAGGACGCGGCCGACCCGAGCACCCGCTTCGGCGACCTCACGGCGTCGCAGGAGGCCGCGATGTCGAGCGAGGTCTTCACCAACAACATCCAGGTGACGTTCTCCGTCATCGCCGCCGGGATCATCTTCGGCGTCGGCAGCGGCCTCGTGATGATCCTCGGCACCGGCTACGTCGGCCCGCTGCTGGGGTTGACGATCGCCAACGGGCAGATCGGCGAGCTGCTCCGCTTCATCCTCTCCCACGGCCTGCTCGAGCTGAGCTGCATCGCCGTCGCCTGCTCGGCGGGCCTGCGGCTCGGCTGGTCGCTCGTCGACCCCGGTCCCCTGTCGCGCGGCGAGGCGCTGCGCGAGGCGGCGCGGCCGGCGATGGAGATCGTGCTCGGCACGATGCCGTGGCTGGTGCTCGCGGGCGTGATCGAGGGCTTCGTCTCGCCGCGGCACCCGTCGCTGCCGGTCGCGGCCACCGTCGGCGTGCTCGCCGCCGGCACCTACTGGACGCTGGTGATCGTGCGCGGCAGGGCGGATCACGCCCGGCCTCTCGCCTTGGCCCGCAGGTAAGCGGTCACGCACGCCGCCGCGAGCCTGTCGGCGGGCGCCTCGACCACCTGCGCGCCGGTGTGCCGGAGCATGTGCGCCACGCGCGTGCGCGCGGCGAGCACGTCGAGCGCCACCGCCTGGGCGCCCACGCCGTGCGCGCTCGCCGGCTCGGTGGCGAGCACCTCGTCGAGGTCGGGATCGCGCACGGTTGCCACGGTCACCGAGTGGCGGCGCGTGAGCACCGGGACGGCCTCGGCGAGCGGCCGCGCCGCGCTCTCGTCGAGCAGGTCGCAGAAGATCACCATCAGCGAGCGCTTGGCGCCCTCGACCGTGCGGAACGCGAGCTCGTAGCTCGGCTCCTCGGCGCGCGGCTGCAGGTCGAGCAGCGCGCGGATGACGGCGTGGCCGCCCGCCCGCCGCGGTGACAGCCGGCGCCGCACCTCGCGGTCGAACGCCAGCACGCCGGCGCGGTCGCCGAGCACGTCGGCCACGAGCGCAACCGCCACGGCGGCGTCGATCGCCGCGTCGAGCCGCGTGCGGTCACCGAGCGGCGCGGCCATCAGCCGCCCCGAGTCGATCAGCAGCATCACCTCGCGGTCCTGCTCGACACGGAACTGGTTGCTCATCGGCCGCTGCATCCGCTCGGTCGCGCGCCAGTTGACCTGGCGGATGTCGTCGTCGGGCTCGTAGTCGCGGATCGACTCGAACTCGGTGCCCAGGCCGAGCGGCCCGCGCGTGAGCCGGCCGGCCTCGCGGAACTGCCCCTGGCGGACGGCGAGCGCGAGCCGGCGCGCGGCGGGCACGTCCGGATAGACGGTGACCTCGTGCTCGCCCGCTGCATCGTGGCGCCAGCGGCCGAGCCCGAACGGCCCCTCGCTGCGCAGCGCCACGGCGCCGAGCGTGTGGTGGCCGCGGCGGCGGGGGACGAGCGTGGCGTCGAGCTCGCCGTCGCCCTCGCGCGGCTCGAGCTCGAGCGCCGCCGGCGCCGGCTGGCGCAGCCGGACGCGGCCGAGGCCCGCGCGCTCGGTCTGCACGCGCAGCCGCGCCGCGACCCCGCGCGCTAGATGCTGCGGCACATCGCGCCGGACCTCCGGCGCACGGCGCACCGAGAGCGCGTCGGCGCCGACCACGCCCGCGAGCAGCACGACCGCGATCGCGCCGATCGCCGGCGACGTCAGTGCCGTGAGGAGCGCGATGCCGGCGAGCACGACCGCGACGCGCGGCGCGATTCTCATCTCGGGACCGGCACCTCGCCGAGCGCGGTCCGCACCGCGTCGTTGTCGTCGTAGCGCTCGAGCTCGGCCTCGGGCGTGAGCACGAGCCGGTGCGCGAGCACGGCGCCGGCCATGCTGCTCACGTCGTCCGGCGTCACGTAGTCGCGGCCGGCGAGGCGCGCCGCCGCCTTGGCGGCGCCGAGCAGGTGGACGGCGGCGCGCGGGCTGGCGCCCAGCTCCACGCTCGGCAGCGTCCGCGTCCGGCGCACGACGGCGATCACGTAGCGCGCGATCTCATCGTCCACGCGCGTGGCGTCGACGGCCTCGCGGGCCTCGCGCAGTGCGTCGAGGCCGACCACCGGGCGCACGGCGTCGAGGTCGCCGGGGCCGACGCCGCGGCGCTGGAGGGCGAGCATGCGGATCTCGTCCTCCTCGTCGGGGTAGCGCACCTGCAGACGCACGAGGAAGCGGTCGAGCTGCGCCTCCGGCAGCGCGTACGTGCCCTCGTACTCGACCGGGTTCTGCGTCGCGAGCACCAAGAACGGGTCGGGCAGCGGCTCCGGGCGCCCTTCGACCGACACCTGGCGCTCCTGCATCGCCTCCAGCAGCGCGGCCTGCGTCTTCGGCGGCGTGCGGTTGATCTCGTCGGCGAGCAGCACGTTCGTGAACACCGGCCCGCGCCGGAACGTCAGCTCACCGCCGCGCAGCGCCACGTTGCCGGTCACGTCCGACGGGAGCATGTCGGGGGTGAACTGCACGCGCCGGAAATCGAGGCCGAGCGCGCGTGAGAGCGCCGCGGCCAGCAGCGTCTTGGCGACGCCGGGCGGCCCTTCGAGCAGCACGTGGCCGCCGAGCGAGATCGCCGCGAGCGCCGTCGCGGTCATCTGCTCCTGGCCGACGACGACCTTCTCGACCTCGCCCGCCACCGCCTCGTAGAGCTCGCGCATCAGTCCTCCTTCATCGCCGGCTCAGCCGGGCCAGCGCCCGGCCCGCGGCGATGCCGTCGTCGTCCCTGGTGTCTTGCAGTGCCCTCGCCTCCTCGTCGGTCAGCCCAGCGGCGCGCGCCGCCGCGGTCCACGTCTCGGCGTTCGCATCGCGCGGCAGGGCAGCGCGGCGGGCGAGCCGCTCCCGTCCCGCCGAGCGTACGGCCTCGACCGCCGCCCTGCGGTCGCGCGTACGGGCGAGCGTGGCCGCCAGCGCGTCGACGTACGCGCGCCGCGGCGGGAACAGCGGCTCGTCCGGCGGCTCGAGCGGCCCGAGCCGGGGCCAGCGCGCCACGATCAGCACCACGCCGCTCAGGCACAGCAGCACGAGCGCCCAGCGGAACCGCGCCGGCAGCGCGGCGAGCCCGGTCGCATCCCCGTAGCCGTGCGGCCCCTCCACGAACGTGAGCGAGCCGTCGCCGGCGAGCGCGAGCGCCAGCGTCGCGTTGTCGCCCTCGTCGAGCAGGCGGTTCTGCAGCGGCGACGGGTCGGCGACGAGCGCGATCTCGCCACGGCCGACGCGCCGCAGCAGCACGATCGGCCCGGCCGCGCCGCCGACGATCGGCAGCGCGTCGCGCCCGGTCTGCCAGTGCCCCTCGGCGGCGGTGCGGATGTCCGCGGCGGCGCCGGTGAGGCGCGAGGGGACCGCCACGCGCGCCCGGCTCGCCCCGCCCTTCTCCCACGCCAGCGGGGCGCCGAGGCCGCTCAGCCACACGTCCGGCTCGAGGCCGCCGGCGATCACGCGGCCGCCGCGCTCGGCGAAGCGGCGCAACGCGGTCGCCTGGCCGCGCGTGAACTCGTCGGGGTCGAGCAGCACGACGGTGCCGGCGCTCGGCAGCGACGCGTCGGACGGCCGCGCGCGCAGCACGCGGACGCGGTGGCCGGACCGCTCGGCGAGCTCGGCCCAGGCGGCGAGGCCGGCGGGCGAGGTCGCGAACGACGACGACCGCGGGCCCTCCGGGCTCGGCACGAGCGCGTCGATGCCGATCGCGATCACGTTGAGCCCGACGACCAGGACGAGCAGCCCGAGCAGGAAGCGTGCCTGGAAGCTCTGGGGGAGCAGCCGCTTCATCGCATCTCCGCCTGCGCGAGCACGTCCCGCCAGCCCTGCCTGGCCGCCTCGGCGTCCACCCGCTCGGCGGCGCGGCCCCCGTAGGCGATCTCGTCGAAGCGCGCGCCGACCTCGGCGAACGCGGGCGCCTTGATCGCGCGCGCGACCTCGCCGGTGGTCAGCGACGGCCGGTACACGAGCACGTGGCGGCGATCGAGCCGCAGCAGCCCGGCCCGGAAGCGCAGGCGCACGGCGCGCTCGAACTCGCCCTCCGCCTCGGCGCGGTCGGCCATGCGCTCGAGCGCGTGCGGGTCGTCGCTCGCGGGCACCGCGGCCGTGCGCTCGCGCTCGATGGCCAGCGCGCGGCGCCGGATCGTGGTGCCGGTCACGCCGCCGGCCGCCAACAGGACCCCACCCGCCAGGATCAGCCACAGCACCAGCGGGCCGCCGGGAACGGTGGTGCCACGATCGTCGATCCAGTCGAAGACCGGCTGTATGCGGTCGCCGAGCCACTCGAGCGGCTTCTTGAGCGGCTGCGGCAGCTGGGCGCCCTTGAAGCGGCGCTCGTCGAGCACCGCGGCGGCGCGGCGCCGGTCCGCGGCCGGCGAGCCCTGCGCCTGCTCACCCACGAGCGCGGCGATCGCCCGCGTGCGCGCCGCAGTTTCCTGCCCGCGGGCGTCGGCCAGCGCGGCGCGGACGTCGACCGGCCGGCCGTCGACCTCGTCCACGGCCAGCAGCTGGTCACGGGCCTGGCGGTCGGTGGCCGCGCGCGCGCCGAGAGCGGTCAGCTCGCTGGAGGTGACCGACTCGGCGGCTGCGGTCGCCGGGGCCGCCAGGGCAAGCGTCGCGACGAGGATCGCGACGGACGTCCTCACGGCGTGGGCGCGGACCCCTCCGGCGGCGCGAACCCGCCACCCGTGTCTGCTGCCGGCCTCGGGGCCGGCGGCGGTGTCGAGCCGGGCTGGCCCGGGCGCTCGGGGGCCGACTGGAAGCGCGACGCGTCGGCGCCGACGCCCTGCGCCAGCAGTTGCAGGTCGAAGCCCTCGTTGCGCACCCGCAGGTCGTAGTAGATGACCGTGATGATCGAGGCCACGAGCGGATACAGGATCGCCAGCAGGATCACGGTCAGCGCCGTGCTCAGCACCGCGTAGGTGAGCTGGCTCATGTCCTCGTTGGTGGCGATCAGGCCACCGAGGCCGGCGATCACGAGCAGATACAGAACGAACGAGATCAGCGCCAGCACGAGCAGCGTGCCGAACGTGCGCCACCAGTGCCCGCGTGTGAGCTCCCACGAGCGGCCCATCGCCTGGAACGGGCCGGCGCGCTCGGACACGATCGCTGCGAACGTCACCGACCACTTCACCGACAGGAAGATGAAGGGGATGACCAGCACGATGAAGCTGATCCCGAGGCAGATCGAGAGCACGATGTAGGCGACGATCAGCGCCAGCACGCGCGACAGGCCGTAGCGCAGCGACGGCCCGGCCGCTGCCTCCTCACCGAGGTAGGCCGAGCTGATCACCCGGAAGCAGGCGGCGACGGCCAGCGCGATCGCGACCCCCTGCAACAGGCCGGCGATGATCGACCCCGCGATCACCGAGCCGTCGCTGGACGTCGTGCCCGTCGCGTTGACGTCGAACGCGTCTTCGTTCGTCGATGCCTGCAGGATCGTCGCGATGATGGTCAGCGGCACCACCGGCACGAGCACGCACGTGACCAGCGTGCCGAACCGCGCCCGGAGCAACCGGAACCCGGCGTCGAGTACCTCTCCGATCGACAGTGGTCGCAGCTGAGGCGTGTACGACGCGCTGGGCAAGGTGTCCCTCCCTTAAGCAGAACGAATCCGGCGGCAGGCTAATACCCGTCGCCGGAATGCCCAAATCGAGAGCGCTGACCAATCAGCCGAGGGCGCGGCCGTACTGGCGCTCGTAGTACGCGCGGTAGTCGCCGGAGCGGATCGGCTCCCACCACCAGCGGTTGTCGCGGTACCAGTTCACCGTGCGCTCGAGCCCCTCGGCGAAGCGCACCTGCGCCTCCCAGCCGAGCGCGCGCGCCTTCTCGGAGCCGAGCGAGTAGCGCCGGTCGTGTCCGGGGCGGTCGGTGACGTACTCGATGAGCGAGTCATCGGCGCCCGTGTACTCGATGATCTTCTTGACGACCTCGATGTTCGGCGCCTCGTCGGGGCCGCCGACGTTGTAGACCTCGCCCGGCTCGCCGCGCTCGAGCACCGTGCCGATTCCGCGCGCGAAGTCCTCGACGTAGATCCAGTTGCGGATCTGCATGCCGTCGCCGTACACCGGCAGCTTGTCCCCGTGCAGGGCGTTGAGGACCATCAGCGGGATCAGCTTCTCCGGGTACTGGTACGGGCCGTAGTTGTTCGAGCCGCGGCAGATCAGCGCCTCGAGACCGTACGTGTGGTGGTAGGAGGCGACGAGCAGGTCGGCGCCGGCCTTCGTCGCGCTGTACGGGGACGAGGGCTGCAGCGGCGACTGCTCGCTGAACGAGCCCTCTTCGATCGAGCCGTACACCTCGTCGGTCGAGACCTGGACGTAGCGCAGGGCACGCTCGCGAGCGGTCTCCAGCAGCGTGTAGGTGCCGAGCGCGTGCGTGGTCACGAACGCGTCCGGCTCGGTGATCGAGCGGTCCACGTGCGTCTCGGCGGCGAAGTTGACGATCGCGTCGCAGCCCTCGAGCGCGTCGGCGACGGCGGCGGCGTCCTCGATCCCGCCGACCACGAGGCGGACGTCGAGGTCCTGCAGGTTCTCGCGCCTGCCCGCGTAGGTCAGCTTGTCGAGGACGGTGATCTCGTCGCCCTCGGCGAGCCGGATGCGGACGAAGTTCGAGCCGATGAAGCCGGCGCCACCACAGACGAGCAGCCTCACGCGGCCACCTCCACACGGGTCAGATGAGCTTTCAGGCCGTCGCGCCACGGCGGCAGCGTGGGCGCATCGGCGCGGGTGTTGTGTAAGACGGAGAACGCGGGCCGCGGCGCCGGGCGGCCGAGCGCGGCCGTGGTCTGGCGCCGGACGCGGCACGTGATGCCCGTCTCCTCGAAGGTCGCGACCGCCAGGTCGAACCACGAGCAGCGGCCGCCGCCGGCGACGTGCACCACGCCGGTCGGCCCGCGCTCGGCGATCGCGACGAGCGCGGGCGCCAGGTGCCCGGTGTAGGTCGGGCAGCCGATCTGGTCGTCGACGACCGCGAGCTCGTCACGCTCGGCGCCGAGGCGGCGCATCGTGTCGACGAAGTTCTTCCCGTGCGGGCCGAACAGCCATGCCGACCGCACGATCGCGCTGCGGCCGGCGGCCGCGGCCACGGCGTGCTCGCCGGCCAGCTTGGAGCGCCCGTAGGCGCCCTGCGGCGCGGTCGGCGCGTCCTCCCGGTACGGCTCGGAGGCGCGGCCGTCGAACACGTAGTCGCTCGACACGTGGACGACCAGCGCGCCGGCCTCGGCCGCGGCCGCCGCGACGTGCCCGGCGCCGGCGCCGTTGACAGCGGTGGCCTGCGCCTCCGCGGCCTCGGCGCCGTCGACGTCGGTCCAGGCCGCGCAGTTGATGACGGCGTCGGGCCGGGCGGCGAGCACGGCCGCGCGCACGGCGGCGGCGTCGGTGATGTCCAGGTCGGCCCGGGCGAGGGCGACGGCCTCGTGGCCGGCTTCGCCCGCCGCGGCCACGACATCGCGGCCCAGCATGCCCGCGGCCCCCGTCACGAGGAGGCGCATGCCGACATGAATAGCGCACGCGGGGCGATTTCGCGCGCTATCCCACCCGAAGGGCCAGCGACAACTCAAACCGTGCGTCTGGGTCGTCGAGCCGCGAGCCGAACAGCTCGCGCAGCTGGCGGAGGCGGTAGCGGACCGTCTGCGGGTGCACGCCGAGCTCGGCCGCCACGGCCTGGACCTGCCCCGGGCGGTCGAGCCACGCGCGCAGCGTTTCGGTGAGCCGGGCCCGCGGGCCGTCGGCGAGGCCGTCGAGCGGCGCGAGGCGGGAAGCGGCGAGGTCAGCGGCGAGGGCGCGGTCGGAGACGAGCAGGAGCGTCGCGAGATGGTCGTCGGCCTCGACAAGACCGCCCGGGATGCGGCCGGAGGCGGCGAGCCGGTACGTCGCGGCGGCGCGGCGCAGGCTCGACGCGGCCTCCTCCCACGGCACGGCGGGGCCGCGGCTGAGGATGTCCGGCCCGTCACCGAGCGCGGCGGTGATCTGGCGCCGGCGGCCGGGGGCGTCGGGATCGGGCACGAACACGCAGGCGAGCCCGGCGGCGGCGCCGCCGAGCGCGCCGAGCCCGATCCGCTGCGCCAGTCGCGTCGCCGTGGCCTCGATGATCTCCTCGCCGGGCACGGCCTCGCCGCCGCCGACGGTCTGCGCGGCCCCGTCGCCCGCCGTCTGCGCGTTGCCCTCTGCGCTCTCGGCCGCCACCAGCGCCGCGACGCGCTTCGGCAGCGGCCAGCCGGCGGCCTGGGCGGCGGTGCGGATCGCCTCGGGCGCGGGCGGCGGGTCCTCGGCGAGCAGCCGGATCAGCCGCCGCCGGCGCCGCTGGCTCTCCCCCGCGGCCGCCGACTGCTCCTCGGCATAGCCGTCGGCCGACTCGGCGGAGATCTCGTCGATGTAGGCGAACATCGCCTCGCCGATCGAGAACAGCGCGTCGGCGGGCAGGCCCGCCTGCTTGCCGGCCTCGACGAACCGCCGCCACGCCAGCCGGGCGCCGACCCGGTAGGCAGCGAGGAGGGCATCGAGGCTGCGGCCGGCGTGGAACTCGCCGCGGCCGAGGTTCACGTACGTGTCGCGCGCCCGCGTGACGTCGACGGTCGGGTCGGCGATCATGTCCATGAAGCGCCCGAGCGCGACCTCCACGCCGAGCCGCACCATCTGCCCGAACGTGCCTTCCATCGCGCGGGCGTAGTCGGGCACCTCGACGGCGATCGCGGCGATCATCTCGTCCGCGAGGCCGGGCAGCGTCGGCCGCAGCACAGCCGCCGCCTCGGGCGGCACGGCCGCGAAGGTGGTGCGGGCGGCGGGCGTCGCCATTTGTCCCGAGGCTACAGGAAACGGCCGTGGCAACATCCCGAAACCGCGAGCAACCGGGTGCGGGCTGCGGGTAGGACTCAAGTCATGACCGCCCTGCACCGCTGGCTCAACCTCGCCGGCGTCCTGTTGCCGTTCCTCGGCTTCGTGGTCGCCGTCGTGCTCCTGTGGAACACGCTGGTCGACTGGAGCGATCTCGCGGTGATGCTGATCATGTACGGGATCAGCGGCTACGGGGTGACGCTCGGCTTCCACCGGTTGCTCACCCACCGGTCGTTCCAGACGTACAAGCCGGTCGAGTACACGCTGGCGATCCTCGGCTCGCTCGCCGTGCAGGGCCCGGTGATCTCGTGGGTGGCCGACCACCGCAAGCACCACGCGCACACCGACAAGGACGGCGACCCGCACTCCCCGCACGGTCACGGTGGCGGGCTGCGGGGCGCGATCGCCGGCCTCTGGTACGCGCACATGGGCTGGCTCTTCCACGAGTCCGGCACCTCCGAGCACGCGCGCTACGCGCGCGACCTGCACGAGGATCGCGGCATGCGCGTGATTCACAGCACGTTCGGGCTCTGGGTGACGGTCGGGATCCTGATGCCGGCCGCTCTCGGCTACTTGTTCGAGCCGACGCTGGCGGGCGCCGCGAAGGCCGCGCTGTGGGGCGGGCCGGTGCGGATCTTCGCGCTGCACCACGTGACGTGGTCGATCAACTCGGTCTGCCACTTCTTCGGGACGCGCCGGTTCGCGGTCGACGACCACTCGACGAACGTGTTCTGGCTGGCGCTGCTCTCGTTCGGCGAGAGCTGGCATCACAATCACCACACGTTCCCGCGCTCGGCGCGCCACGGCCTGCGCTGGTGGGAGGTCGACCCGACGGGCTGGATGATTCGCGGCATGCGCCGCATGCGACTCGCGTGGAACGTGGTCGAGATCTCGCCCGAGCGCCAATCCGAGAAGCTCGCCTCGCCGCCGCGCGTTTCCGCACCCGCGTAAGGGGGACTGTCCCCCTTAGCGCGCCCGCGTAAGGGGGACTGTCCCCCTTAGTACGGGTAGCCGTACAAAACGGGCACAAACCGGCAGTTCCGTGCTATAAGCCGCACGGATGCTGACCGCCGAACGCCGCAACGAGATCCTCGTCCGGCTCAACCGCGACGGAAAGGTCGTCGCGTCCGAGCTCGTCGACGAGCTCGGCGTGTCCGAGGACACGGTGCGCCGCGATCTGCGCGAGCTCGCCGCCGACGGGCTGGTGCAGCGCGTGCACGGCGGGGCGCTGCCGCCGACGACTCCGACGCCGAGCTTCGCCCAGCGCCTGCAGGTGTCACGCGAGGCCAAGGGCCATCTCGCGGAAGCGGCGTTGCCCCTGCTCGAAGGCGCGCGGGTGATCGTGCTCGACGGTGGGACGACGTCGCTCGAGCTGGCACGCCGGTTGCCGCCGCAGCGCGACTGCACGGTGCTCACCAACTCACCGCCGGTCGCGGCCGCGCTCGCCGAGCACCCGTCGGCCGAGGTGGTCCTGATCGGCGGCCGCCTGCTGAAGGAGCCGCAGGTCGCGGTCGGCGCCGAGGCGATCTCCGCGCTCCGCCACGTGCGCGCCGACGCCTGCGTGCTCGGCGTCTGCAGCCTGCACCCGGAGCTCGGAGTGACGACGCTCGACCACGACGAGGCGTACGTCAAGCGCGCGATGGTCGAGGCGTCGGCGGAGGTGATCGCGCTCGCGACGGCGGACAAGCTGCAGACCGCGGCGCCGTGGCTGGTGGCCCCGCTCTCGGACCTCAGCCATCTGGTCACCGACGCCGGCGAAGAGCTGACCGCCGCCTACGCCGCGGCGGGTGTGAGCGTGATCCGGGCATGACGCCGCGCGCGGCCACCTTCCTCGTCTTCTTCCTGAACGGCGCCATGATCGGCACCTGGGTCGGGCAGATCCCGTTCGTCCAGGAGCGGCTCGACATCAGCAAGGGCACGATCGGCCTCGCTCTGCTGTGCATGGCGACGGGGGCGATGATCGCGATGCCGTTGACCGGCCAGGTGCTCGACCGGCGGTCGAGCGCGGCGGTGACGCGCGTCGCCGCGCTCGTCTACCTGCCGCTGATGGCACTGCCGGTGTTCGCGCCGTCGCCGGTGCTGCTCGGCGCCGCGCTCGTGCTGTTCGGTGCCGCCAACGGGGCCATGGACGTGTCGATGAACGCGCACGGCGTCGCCGTCGAGCGCACCCTGGACCGGCCGATCATGTCCTCGCTGCACGCGGGCTGGAGCTTCGGCGGCCTCGCCGGCTCGGGCGGCGTCGCGCTGGCCGTGGCGCTCGGCCTGGAGCCGCGGATCGAGGCCGTCATCGCCAGCGCGCTGCTGTGGCTCGCGGCGATCGCCATCACCGCGCGGCTGGGCTCGGCGTCCGCGCACTCGGAGCACGGCTCGAGCGGCTTCGCCCTCCCGTCGCGCGGCGTGCTGCTGATCGGCGCCCTGTGCTTCCTCGTGATGGTGACCGAGGGCGCGATGGGCGACTGGAGCGGCATCTACCTCAAGCACGATCTCGGGGCCGGGGCGTCGGCGGCGGCGACCGGGTTCGCCGGCTTCTCGCTCGGGATGGCGCTTGCGCGGCTGGCGGGAGACGGGATCGCGCGCCGGTGGGGCTCGGGCCGGCTGCTGTCGGCCGGGATGGGGCTCGTGACGCTGGCGCTCGGAGCGACACTGCTGATCGCCGACCCGGCGGTCGCCGTTGTGGGGTTCGCGCTGATCGGGATCGGCATCGCCAACGCCGTGCCGCTGCTGTTCAGCGCGGCCGGACGGGTGCCGCCGAGCGGGCCGTCGCTGGCGGCGGTGTTCACCGTCGGCTACACGGGCTTCATCGTCGGCCCGCCGCTGATCGGCCTGCTCGCCGACGCCACCTCGCTGCCCACCGCCCTCGCCGTGCTGTGCCTGTCCGGCCTGGCCGTGACGGTGCTCGGCCGCCGCGCCGCCGACGCCGAGGCGGCCGGGCGCCGCGCCGCCGCGGCGGCAGCCGCATGAGGTTCGCCGCCGTCCTCTCCGACCTCGACGGCGTGCTGGTCGACAGCGGCGACGAGGTCGAGCGCATCTGGCGCGAGTGGGCCGTCTCGCGCGGCCTCGACCCGGATGAGGTGGGCCGCACGTCGCACGGCGTCCCGGGCGTGCAGGTGATCGAGCGCTGGGCGCCCGAGCTCGACGCGATCGCCGAATCGACCCGCCTCGACGCCCTGCACGCCGAGACGGGCGGCGTCGCGCTCCCGGGCGCGGCCGAGCTGCTCGCGTCCGTCTCGCCCCTGGCGGTCGTCACCTCCTGCACTCCGCCGCTGGCCGCCGCCCGCTTCTCGGCCGCGGGCCTCGAGCCGCCCGCGGTGATCATTACCGCCGACCTCACGCCGCGCGGCAAGCCGCACCCAGATCCCTATCTCGCGGGGGCTGCCGCGCTCGGCATCTCCACGACCGACTGCCTCGTGATCGAGGACGCGCCCGCCGGGATTGCCGCGGGCCTCGCCGCGGGTGCGACGGTCTGGGCCGTCACGACCACGCACGCCGCCTCGGAGCTCTCCGCTGCCCACGCTGTCTTCTCCGGGTTGCCCGAGATTGTCGGGCGGTTGCGGTCGCGCGAGCGAACTGCGGCTGGGTAGGGCAGCGAGTGTGTGGGCCGAGACGGCCGATCCTGCATCCTGCCTCCCTTAATGCCGCAGTTGGCCGAAGCCGGCGCGCGGCTAGAGGATGCCGATCTCGGACTTGTCGCCGACCATGAAGCGGTAGGCGCGCGGCTGGCGCTGGTCGCGCGAGATCGCGACGTCGCGGCCGAGCAGGGAGGACTCCATGCGACCGTCGAGGTTGCGGACCGAGGAGCCCTCGAGCAGGATCGAGTGCTCGACCTCGGCACCCTCAATCACGCAGTGGCGGCCGACCGCGGTGTATGGGCCGATGTAGGCGTCGCGGACCACCGCGCCGGCCCCGATGATCGCCGGGCCGCGGACCGTGGCGCGCTCAAGGCGGGCGCCCGCCTCGATGACGACGCGGCCATCGACCTGCGACTCGTGGAGGTCGCCGTCGATCCGCCGCTCGACGACGTCGAGGATCAGGCGGTTGGCCTCGAGCATGTCGTCGAGCCGGCCCGTGTCCTTCCACCAGCCGCGGACGATGTGCGGTTCCACGCGGCGGCCGCCGTCGACGAGCCACTGGATGGCGTCGGTGATCTCGAGCTCGCCACGGCCGGACGGCTTGATCGCCCGGGCGGCCTCGTGGATCTGCGGCGTGAACATGTAGACGCCGACCAGGGCGAGGTCGGTCGCGGGCTCGGGAGGCTTCTCGACGAGGCGTACGACGTTGCCATCCGCGCCCAGCTCGGCCACGCCGAAGTTCTGGGGATCCGGGACGGGCGTCAGCAGGATCAGCGCTTCGGCGGACCCGTCGCGGAACTGCTGGACGAGCTCCTCCATGCCGCCCTGGAGCAGGTTGTCGCCCAGGTACATCACGAACGGGGACGAGCCGAGGAACGGCTCCGCCGTCAACACGGCGTGCGCCAGGCCAGCGGGCTCGTCCTGGACGATGTAGGTGATCTGCACGCCGAACTGCGAGCCGTCGCCGGCCACCGCGCGGATCTCGTCGCCGGTCTCCGGCGCGATGATGATCCCGACCTCGCGGATGCCCGCCTCGGCCATCGCCTCGATGCCGTAGAACAGCACCGGCTTGTTCGCGACGGGCACGAGCTGCTTGGCCGAGGTGAAGGTGATCGGGCGCAGCCGCGTGCCACGTCCGCCGGACAGGATCAGCCCCTTGAGCTCGTCCATCGGCGGTGGAGCCTAGAGGAATCGAGCCAAGCGGCCGATATGGACTCCAAAGGTGGCTGCCCCTTCCGTGACCCCTGCCGGCGAAGCCGGCACGCTGTCCAGCCTGCGAGCCCTGCTCGACGTGGCCGCGGTGGTGCGCTCGCGGGCGGATCTCCAGCACCTGTTCGAGGAGATCGCGAGCACGGCGGCCCAGGCGCTGGGCTTCCTCGCCGTCGTCGTGAACGTCTACCGGCCGGCCTGGGACGACTACGAGGTGGTCGTCGTGGAAGGCGACGACGCCGCCGCGCGCGAGGCGCTGCTCGGCGAGCACGTCGACCCGCGCGAGCTCGCCAAGCTCCTCGACGAGCGCTGGCGCGTCCACGATGCGTTCCTCGTCCCGCACGACGAGTTCGACTTCGCCAGCACCGGCATGACGTGGGTGAAGGGCACGGCCGGGCCGGACGGGCCGGACGCCTGGCACCCCGACGACGCGCTGCTCGTGCCGCTCACCGCGTCCGACGGCAGCCCGCTCGCGTTCCTCTCGCTCGACGACCCGATCGACGGCCGCAAGCCCGCCGACGGCATGCTCGAGATCGTCTCCGCCGTCGCGGCGATCGCCGCCAGCGTCATCGAGCACGGCCAGCTCGCCGCCGAGGCCGCTCTGCACCGTGCCGCCGTCGAGCACCTGCTGCGCGTCTCCTCGGAGCTGACCACGAGCAAGTCGCGCGCCGAGATGCTCAAGGCGGTGTGCGAGGGCATCCGCGACGCGCTGAAGTTCGAGAAGGCCGCGGTGTTCCTCGACGAGGCCGGCGACGGCCGGCTCGTGCTCGCCTCGGGCGTCGGCTTTGACGACCATGACGGCATCGGGCCGTTCGCCGCCCGCGCGATCGATCGGATGATGGCGCCGGAGTTCGAGCAGGAGGGCTGCGTGCTGATCGACAGCGCGACCGCCCACGCGAAGGCGCTCGAGCTCGGCATCCCGACCGTCTATGCCTCCCACCACAACGGCCGCGGCCCGCGCGCGTGGGATCACCACTGGCTGATGGTGCCGCTGCGCAACCGCGACGGCGCGCTGCTCGGGTTCCTGTGGGCCGACGACCCGGTCGATCTGCTGCTCCCCGGCGTGGACCGCCTGCGCGCCCTGCGCGCATTCGCCAACCACGCGGTCGGCGCGATCGAGTCCGCGGCGCAGCTCGAGCAGCTGCGCGACCTCGCCGAGCACGACCCGCTCACCGGCCTGCGCAACCGACGCGGCTTCGAGCAGGGTCTCGAAGACCGGCGCGCCCCGCTCGCGCTCGTGATCTGCGACCTCGACCACTTCAAGCGCGTGAACGACACGCTTGGCCACCCGGTCGGCGACGACGTGCTGCGCACGTTCTCGGACCTGCTGCGCCAGTGCACGCGCGAGGACGACGTCGCCGTACGGCTCGGCGGCGAGGAGTTCGCGCTGGTGCTCTCCGGTGTCGGGGAGCGCGAGGCGCTGGCCGTCGCCGAGCGCCTGCGCCGCGAGGTGGCGAACACGTTCCGCGACTTCCCGGTGCCGATCTCGGTGTCGGTCGGGATCGCCGACGGCGCCCGCAGCCACGGCCCCGAGGCGCTCGTGCGCGCCGCCAACCGCGCGCTGTTCGCCGCCAAGCGCCTCGGCCGCGACCGCTGCGTCGTCCACCACGCGGAGACGCTCGCGATGCTCGACGCGCTCGCCGACGACCGCGCCGGCGAGCAGCTCGCCGCCGCGATGCTGCTGGCCGAGACGCTCGACCTGCGCGACGTCGCGACCGCGCGCCACTCGGAGACGGTCGGCCGCTACGCCGAGCAGATCGCCCAGGAGATGGGGCTCAAGCCCGTCCAGGTCGAGCGCGTGCGCGTCGCCGGCGTGCTGCACGACATCGGCAAGCTCGGCATCTCCGACGCGGTGCTGCTCAAGCCTGGTGCGCTCGAGCGGCACGAGTGGGAGGAGATCATGCGCCACCCGGAGCTCGGCGCCCGCATCCTCGAGCACGCCAACCTGCGCGACATCGCCAACTGGGTGCTGTCGCACCACGAGCGCGTCGACGGCTCCGGCTACCCGCGCGCGCTCGCCGGCGCGGCGATCCCGCTCGAGGGCCGCATCCTCGCCGTCGCCGACGCCTACGAGGCGATGACCGCCGACCGCCCCTACCGCCGCGCGCTCACGCCCGCCGAGGCCCGCGCCGAGCTGCGCCGCGGCGCCGGCACGCAGTTCGACCCCGACGTGGTCGGGGCGTTCGAGCGCGTGCTCGACGCGGACTAGCGCCGAGCGTCTTCCGACTCGCGGCGCTAGAGCTTCCGGTGGTCCCAGGTCGCGGAGTCGCGCGACCGGAACTGCAGCCCAACCCGCTTGGCCGCCTGGCGGTGCACGTAGTCGCGCGCGCCGTCGTCGAGCGCGACGCCGCCGTAGCGCACTGCGATCTCCTCGCCGACGCCGGCCACGACGTCGAACTCGCGGTGGATGACGCACTCGGCCTTGAGCATCACGCCGCGGAGCTGGGCATACGCCGTCCCCGCCTCGACCTGCAGCGTGCAGCGCGGGTCGCGCTCGAGGTTGCGCACCTTCTGCGACTTCGCATAGGTCCACGACCAGAGCTCAGCGTCACGGACGACGTACCAGAGCGGCATCAGATGCGGCCAGCCGTCGCGACCGAGCGTGGCGCACGTGACCGTCTTCTGCTCGTCGAGAAACGCAGCGACCTCGGCGGAGGTCATCGCGATCTCGGTGCGCCGGCTCACGGGCTGGGTGCGAGCAGGCGCTCGGCGGCGGTGAGCACCGCCTCGCGGGCGTCGGCCGGCTCGAGCACCGCGGCGTCGCCCGCCTCCTTGAGGATCTCCTTCACGAGGAAGGCGATGCCCTTGAACGGGAGCTCGACGACGATCCCGCCGTCCTCGAGCTCGGCCACCAGCGTGCGCTTCTCGGCCTCCCAGCGCGCCTGGTCGGGCGAGATCCACACGCGCGCGATCCGCGAGCCCTCGACCGTGCCGGTGCGCGGCCAGCCGCCGACGTCGGCGATCGGGTCCAGGTCGGGCCGGCGCTCGAAGTGCTCGTCGAGCGCGGTGGCGCTCTTGATGCGATCGAGCCGGAAGTGCTGGAGGCGGTCGTTGTCGAGGTCGAAGGCGGCGACGTACCAGGCCTCGGTGCCGTTGAAGAGTGCGTACGGCTCAACGCGGCGGCGCGAGAACTTCTGCTCCGCCGACCAGTACTCGAGGCTCAGGAGCCGGCTCTCGTGGACGGCGCGCTCGACGGTGTGGGCGACGTCGTCGGCCACGTTGGGCGCCGCGATCTGCAGGCCCTCCTCGACGGGATCGTGGCCGAGCGCCTCGACGACCTTCTCGCGCGCCGTGCTCAGCTCCGGCTGCGCGAGGTTGAGGAGGTCGATCGCCGCCACCAGCGCCTTCGCCTCGATCGGCAGCAGCCGCGCCGGGCGGTCGAACGTGTCCGAGTACGGCTCGGGATCGACCTCGATCTCGCCTGACGGCAGCACCTCGGCGTAGATCACGTACGCGCCGCCGCCGAAGTTGACGACGTTGAGGACCGCGATGTCCTCGCGCAGCTCCTGCGGCGACATGTTCAGCTGCTCGCACACCTCGTTCACCGGCAGCCGGCGGCCGGCGCGGCCGGCGGCGATCAGCACCGACGCGAGCGTGACGAGGCGAGCAAAGCGCTCGGGCCGGATCGTGCCGGCGGTGTCGCCACGGCTGCGGCCGTTGCTGTCCGGCTCGGGCACCGCGCGCGGCGGCACGGGCGTCAGCGCCGGCGGCTCGCCGCGGTGCAGCTCGATGATCCGGTCGACGCGCTCGCGCGCGTCCTCCACGAGCTCCGGCGGGCCTTCGATGCGGGCGTGCTCGCGCAGCCCGAGCGCCCAGGAGATCAGCAGCCGCGGGACCGCGTACTCGGTGTGGAACGCGCCGTCGCGCAATTCGCCGTAGGCGCCGAACTGGCGCTCGACGTACCACGCCACGTCGTCGGAGACCCAGATCTGCGCCGTGCCCACCGGGTCGCCGAGCTGCCACGGCACACGGCCGGCGTACTCGCGCGGGTCGAAGTCGGCGGGGCGCTGGAAGTCGTGCTCGGCCTTGGTCGCGTACGCGACCTTGCCGCGGATGCGCGAGAGCCGGAACACGCGCACGTCGTCGCGCTCGTGCGAGTAGCCGACGAGGTAGAACTGCCCGCCCTCGAACAGCAGGTGGTACGGGTCGACCTTGCGCAGCGCGGTCTCGCCCGACTGCATCGTGTAGTACTCGAACTCGATCCGCTTGCGGCGGTAGATCGCGGTGTCGATCTTCGCCAGCCGCCCCGACAGCTCCGCGCCGCCTGCCGATGCCGTGATGCCGAGCCCGATCGTCTGCCGCAGGCCGCCGCCGAGCGGGCTCGGGCGCCCCCAGGTGATCTGCTGGAGCGCCAGCCGCAGCGGCTCGGCGTACGCGAACTCGCCGTCGAGCAGCGTGAGCGCGGTCTGCAGCGCGGCGCGCTCGTCGTCCGTGAACGCGATCGCCGGCAGGTGAAAGGCCTCGGGAGCGAGCGAATAGTTCTCCTGCTCGGAGAAGCCGTCGGCCGGCTTGTCGACCGACAGGTGGATGCCGAGGGCGTCGAGCTCCGCGCGGTCCGCGTAGAAGCGGCGCGCGAAGGCATCCTCGGTCATGTCCGAGTAGCCCTCCACATCGCGCCGGATCTCCGTCGCCGTCACCGGCCGTCGCTCGGCCATCAGGTAGGAGATCAGCGAGAGCTGCCTGATCAGTTTTTCGGTGTCCTTCGCCAACGCTGCCTCTCACGATAGTCGCGCCTGCTTCGTGGAGATCCCCCTACCCTGTGCTGCGGCCGACTTTGCGGATTTTCACTTGACCCTGCGCCTCGTTCTGATCGAAGACCATCAGGCCCTCCGAGAGGGGCTGGAGTTGCTGCTCGGTCGCGAGGGATGCGACGTCGTCGGCACGGCCGGGACGGCCGGGGAGGGCCGTGCGCTGGTCGAGAAGCTCGAGCCCGATGTTGCTCTGGTCGACATTCGCCTGGGCGCCGAGTCGGGCATCGACCTCACCCGCGAGCTGCTCGACGGCGACCCGGAGCGGCGCGTCGTGCTCTATACCGGCTCGAGCGACGTCGAGCTGCTCGTCAGCGGGCTCGACTCCGGCGCGCGCGGCTACGCGCTCAAGGACGGCACGCCGAGCGAGCTGACCAGCGCGCTGGAGACGGTCGCTGACGGCGGCACCTATGTCGACCCGCGGCTGCGGCCGGCGCTGCTCTCGCGCAGGACCACGCAGCGCATGCCGGCGCTGTCCAAGCGCGAGCGCGAGATCATGGACCTGCTCGCCCAGGGCCTCACCGGCGAGGACGTCGCCGAGCGGCTGGTGCTCTCCAGCGAGACCGTGAAGACCCACATCCGCAACGCGATGAGCAAGCTCGAGGCGCATACGCGCGTGCACGCCGTCGCCATCGCGCTGCGGGAGGGGTTCATCTCCGGTCCCGACAGCGACGCGTCGTGAGCGCCGAGGATGATCGCCGCCGCCTCCGGCACGACCTGCGTGCCCCGCTGACGATCATCACCGGCTTCGCCGAGCTGCTCGCTTCGGACAAGCTGATCACCGACGTTCAGCGCCGCGAGTACGCCGCCCGCATCCGCGCCGCGGCGGATGAGTTGCGATCGATGCTCGACGACCTGTTCGAGTCTTAGGCGAGCGGCGGACCGACGAACTCGATGTTGTCGGCGCGGCTCGTGGCGGCCAGCGCCTCGGCCCGCTCGGGCGACGGCGGCGGGGCGGGCTCGGGCAACTCGGCGCGCTCGGCCGGCCGGCTGACGGCGCGCATGAAGCGCTCGAAGTCACCGCGCGTGGTGGTCACGAGCCAGCGCGCGCGCTCGGACTCGACGCGGTAGGTGTGGGGCACCGCGTCTACGCGGACTTCGCCGACAGCCAGTGGTACGCGGAGCCGAAGCGGCTCGCGCAGCTCGGCCACCTCAGCTCGGACAAGGAGCCGGGCCGCACGCGCGAGCGGACGCGCTACGAGCTCACCGACAAGGGCCGCGACGCGCTGCGCGAGTGGATGCGCGAGCCGTCACCGTTCTCGCGGATCCAGCTGGAGCCCGCGTGGCGGCTGCTCGCCGCCGACCTGGTCGGCGAGGAGGTCGCGCACCAGGTACCGCACCGGGAGCGCTACCTGCTGCTCAACCACCGGCTCGCGCGCCGGGTGGTCCAGGCGCACGCCGACTGGCTCGACGAGGTCGAGCGCGAGCTAGTACCGGTACGGCGGCTAAGCGGCCTGGCGCGCCGCGAAGTAGGCGCCGCCGCCGAGCGCGCGGTCGTAGCCCGACCACGCGGAGCCGTGGGGCAGCTCCTTCTCCAGCCGGTCGAACGAGCCGAGGCGCCCGCCGAGGTTGTCGATCATGTGGACGAGCGTGGCCTCGCGCGTGCACGGCACCACCGGCGACCCGTGCTCGAGCTGCCCGTGGTGGCTGAGGATGATGTGGAGCACCGCCGCCGCCAGCTCGGGCGGGAAGCCGTGGATGTCCTCGATCGCGCGGCGGATCCGGTAGTAGCCGAGTGAGATCTCGCCGTGCAGCTTGCCGAGGTCGGTCATGTCGATCGCCAGCGGGTCGGCCGTGTAGGCGTCCAGCTTGCCGATGTCGTGGAGCAGGGCGCCGGTGATCGCCACGTCGCGGTCGATCCCCGGGAACGTCGTCGAGATCACCGCGACGGCCTGAGCGACGCCGAGCGAGTGCTCGAGCAGCCCGTGCCGGTACGCCTGGTGGTAGCGCTTGGCGGCCGGCGCGTCGCGGAACGCGGGCCAGGTCGGCGCCTCGGGGCCGAGGACGCGATCGAGCAGCGCGCGCAGGTGCAGGGAGCGGACCTGGTCGATGAGGTCGCGCAGCGCCGCCTCCATCTCCTCGACCGGCCGCGCCGGCCCGTCGAGCAGCTCGGCGAGCTCATATTCGTGCGGCTCGGCCGGCTCCAGGTGGCGCAGCGTGATCTGGGCGCCGTAGCGCGGGTGCAGCTCGTAGCGGCCCGATACGCGCACGCACGCGCCGGACCCGCACGCGGCCGCCAGCTCGCGCGGCGCGTCGTACATCACGGCGACGACCGCGCCCGTGCGATCGGCCAGCGAGAGGCGCAGGTACTCGGTCCCGTCACGCTTTGTGCGCTGCTCGTGTGCGCGCACCAGCAGCACCTGATCGATCTCCTGGCCGTCTATGAGCTCACGCACGAACATCTGTGCGAAACGCTAGAGCGGGCGGCGGATGGCAAGATGCGGTCGTGGCCACTGCCCTGATCACCGGCGGCACCGGCGGGCTCGGTGTCTCCGTCGTCGAGGCGTTCCTGGAGCACGGCTGGCGCGTCGTCGTGCCCGACATCGTCGCCGGGCCGCACGAGCGCCTGCCGGCCGAGGCGGAGACGCTGCAGGCCGACCTCACGGACCCCGACGATGTCGCGCGCGTCGTCCGCACCGCCGCCGCTGACGGCGAGCGTCCCCTCCGCGCCGTCGCCAACCTCGTCGGCGGCTTCAAGGCCGACCAGCCGGTGGCCGAGACCCCGCTGGCCGACTTCGAGGCGCTGTTCGCCCTCAACCTGCGCCCGACCTACCTCGTCACCCAGCACGCGCTCCCGGCGCTCGTGGACGCCGGTGGCGGAGCGATCGTCTGCGTCTCCACGAACGCCGTGCTGCAGCCGTTCGCGGGCGCTGCCGGCTACGTCGCCTCGAAGGCCGCCGTGCTGGCGTTCGCGCGCGTCGTCGCCAAGGAGCACGCGGCCGAAGGCGTCCGCTGCAACGTGATCGCCCCGACGATGATCGACACCCCCGCCAACCGTGCGGCGATGCCGGACGCGATCGCCAAGATGGTGCCCCCGGAGCGGATCGCCAAGACGATCCGGTTCCTCTGCAGCGACGATTCGGCCGCGCTCAACGGCGAGATCCTCGTCGTCTGATCCTCGCTCGCGGTACGACTGGCGTACCGTGAGGGGCATGGCCAAGTGGTGGACCCTCGTCGCCGTCTGCATCGCGACGTTCATGCTGCTTCTCGACATCACCGTCGTGAACGTCGCGCTCCCGTACATCGAGCGCGACCTCGGCTCCTCGTTCGAGGACCTGCAGTGGGTGATCGACGCCTACTCGCTCACGCTTGCGGCATTCCTGCTCACCGCGGGCACGGTCGGCGACCGTATCGGCCGGCGGATGGTGTTCCTCGTCGGCCTGCTCGTCTTCACGATCGCGTCCGCGTTCTGCGGCCTCGCCGGGACACCACTCGTCCTCAACATCGCGCGCGGGATCCAGGGCGTCGGCGCCTCGATGATGTTCGCCACGTCGCTCGCCCTGCTCGCCTCCGCCTACACGGGCCGTGACCGGGGCACGGCGATCGGCATCTGGGGCGCGACGATCGGCGGCGCCGTCGCGGTCGGCCCGTTGATCGGCGGCGTGCTGACGGAATGGATCGGCTGGGAGGCGATCTTCTACGTCAACGTCCCGATCGGCATCTACGCGATCGCGCTGACGATGCGGCGCGTCGCGGAGTCCAAGGACCCGCAGGCGGGCGGCGCCGACTGGATCGGCACGGTCACGTTCTCGGCCGCGCTGTTCCTGCTCGTGTTCGGCCTGATCCGGGGCAACGCGGAGGACTGGAACAGCGGGATCGTCGCGTGCCTCGTCGGCGCGGCGGTGCTGCTGATCGTCTTCGTCGTCGCCGAGATGCGGGTCGCGCACCCGATGCTCGAGCTGCGCCTGTTCCGCAACCTCTCGTTCGTCGGCGCGTCGGTCGCCGCGTTCGTCCTGTCGGCGTCGATGTTCGCGATGTTCCTGTACCTGACGCTGTGGGTGCAGAACGTGCTCGGCTTTTCGGCGCTGGAGGCCGGGCTGCGCTTCCTCCCGATCACGATGGTCTCGTTCGCGGTCGCGCCGGTGTCCGGCAAGCTCTCGGAGCGGCTCGGCGTGCGCTGGTTCCTCGGCGGCGGGCTCCTGCTCGTAGGCGTCGGCGAGCTGCTGATGCGCGGCCTGTCGCCGGGTGACGACTGGACGGCGCTGCTGCTCGGCTTCCTGCTCGCCGGTCTCGGCATCGGCATGACGAACCCCGCGCTCGCGACGGCGGCGATCGGCGTCGTCGAGCCGCGGCGGTCGGGGATGGCGTCGGGGATCAACTCGACGTTCCGGCAGGTCGGCGTAGCCACCGGCATCGCCGCGTGGGGCGCGATCTTCCAGCACCAGGTCACGGCGAAATTCCTGGCCGAGGCGGGACCGGCCGCCAACCGGTTCCGCGGCGCCAACGTCGCCGACTTCGTCGCGTTCGGCGGGGCCCAGAAGACCGGCAACGGCGCGCTGATCCGCATCGCCGAGACCGCGTTCGACGCCGGCCTCAACCACATCCTGCTGATCGCCGCGATCCTGGCGCTCGCCGGCGCCGCGCTGAGCGTCGTGCTCGTCCGCCCGGCCGACTTCGTCGCCCACGCGCCCGCGCCCGCGGCGCAGCCCGTCGAGGCTTAGAGCGCGGCGTCGAGGAACTCGATCACCCGCCGCTCGTACTCGGCCGGACGCGCGCGCAGGCCGCCGGTGTGGCCGGCCTCGGGGATCTCCCACAGCCGCGCCCGCGGCCCGGCGTCGGCGGCGTAGCGGCGGTTGACGGGAATCTCCTCGGGCGCGCCGGAGGCGATCAGCAGCAGTGGGCCGTGCGGCATCGCGCCGGCCAGCGGCGGCGCCGGCCGCATGCCGGAGATGCCGCGCAGCATCGTCCGGACGATCCGCGTCGTGAGCTGCATGCCGGCGTCCTCCGGGCGCGCGGCGCCATCGGAGACCACGGCGCCCAGGCGGGCATCGTGCGCGGCGGCCTCGAGCAGGACCTCGCCGCCGAGCGAGACGCCGAAGCCCGCGATGCGATCGGCGCGCGGCTCGAGGTAGTCGAGCGCGGCGGTCACGGCGGGCTGGGCGTTGTCGCCGAGCCCGTTCGAGTAGCCGTCGCTTGCGCCGTTGCCGGGCAGGTCGATCGCGAGCACCCCGTAGCCGTGGCGCGCGAGCAGCCGGGCACGGTCGGCCACGCGGGCGCGGTTCCCGGTCGAGCCGTGGATGAGCACGACCGCCGCGCCGTTGTGCGACGGCACGTACCACGCGGCCAGCGAACCGCCGCCGTCCATCGGCACGCGCACCTCCTCGTGGGGAATGTTCAGCGCGGCCACCGGGTTACGCGGCGCATGGGTGATCATCAGCGTGAGGGCGAGCGGCAGGAGAACGAACGAGAGGACCGCAACGGCGCCGACGAGCCACAATGCCGCGTGCACGACGCGGTGGCGGCGGTCACGGCGGCCGGGCGCGGCGAGGGCGGCGACGCCGCCGGCCACCAGCAGCAGCCCGCCCACGATCGCACCGAGGCCGGTCACGTCGTACGCGGCCGGCCCGCTCAGCACCGCATGCAGACCGTGCGAGGCGATCGCGAAGCCGGCGAACAGCAGCCCGACTCCCACGCCGAGCGCGAAGCGCGTCGCGCGCGTCGCGCGCGGCTGCGCCCACATGGCGGCCAGCGGCACCGCAACGATCGCGAGCAGGCCGAGCGCCGAGGTATCGGGACCGGCCAGCGCGAGGTCGAGGAGATGGATCGTGATCAGCGCCAGGCCGGCGGCGAGCAAGGGGCGCTCGAGGCGTGCGAATCGCATGCTCAGAGCCTCCTGGGCGCACGCGTTCCCCGATAGGTGGGCGACCACGTGTCCGCGCGGTGGGAACCCCGCGGATCGCATGGCACGATTCCGCCCATGGCGCGTGTGGTTCTCCGAACACCGACGGCTGCCGACCAGGACGAGTTCATCGCCGCGATGCGCGCGAGCCGGACCGTCCATCGTCCGTGGCTGTACATGCCCGAGACGGCGGAGCTGTACGTCGCCTACCTTGCGCGCGTGCACGACCCGCGCTTTGCCCCCTACTTCGCCTGCCGGGTCGAGGACGGCGCGATCGTCGGCTTCCTCAACCTCAGCGAGATCGTCCGCGGCGCCTTCAAGAACGCCTTTGTCGGCTACGGCGGCGTCGCCGCGTACGCCGGCCACGGCTACATGACCGAGGCGATGCAGCTGCTGCTGCGCGAGGCGTTCACCGGGCTCGGCCTGCACCGGCTCGAGGCGAACATCCAGCCCGGCAACACGCGCTCGATCGCGCTCGCCCAGCGCTGCGGCTTCGAGCTCGAGGGGTTCTCGCCCCGCTACCTGAAGATCGGCGGCCGCTGGCGCGATCACGAGCGCTGGGCGATCCGCGCGGAGACCTGGCGCGGAACGCGTCGGCACTGAACTCGCGTGTTCCGGGTACCGACACTCCATGGAGCCGCTGATCGAGCACAGCATGGAGCTGGTGGGGCACCGCACGCGCGTGCTCGAGCTCGAGGGTCGCGGACCCGGGATCGTGCTCCTGCACGGCTGGGGCGACTCCGCTGACACCTGGCGGCCGCTGCTCGCAGAGCTCGCCCTGTGCGGCCGGCGCGCGATCGCCGTCGACCTGCCGGGCTTCGGCAGCGCCACGCGCCTGCGCAAGGGCGCGATCCTGCCGCAGCTCGACGAGTTCGCCACCGCGCTCGTGTGCGAGTGGGGCGCCGGCGAGCCGGTCGTGATCGCGGGCAACTCGCTCGGCGGCTGCGTCGCGCTGCGGCTCGCCGAGCAGGCCGACGACCTCCGCCTGGTGGGCGTCGTCCCGGTCGCGCCCGCCGGGCTGGAGATGCCGGGCTGGTTCGACCTCGTCGAGCGCGACCCGATCATCCGCCGGCTGCTCGACATGCCGATCCCGGTGCCGGGGGCGCTGGTGCGGTCGCTCGTCGGCGGCGCCTACCGGCAGCTCGCGTTCTCGAACCCGAAGGCGGCCCAGCGCCAGGTGGTGGACGCCTTCGCCGCCCATCACGGCTCGCGCCGGCACGCCGCGGCGCTGCTCGAGTCCGGCCGCCGGCTGCTGCCCGAGCTGGCGACGGCGCCGTTCGACCTCGCCGCGATCGCCTGCCCGGTCCTGCTCGTCTGGGGCACGCGTGACCGCATGGTCCCGCACACGGGCGCGCGCGTCGTGCTCGACGCCCTGCCCGCCACGCGCGTGGAGCTGATCGAAGGCTGCGGCCACTGCCCGCAGCTCGAGGCCACCGGCGCGCTGCTCGAGCTGCTGCTTGAGTTCCCTGGGTGATCGGGCTTACCGACGCCGCGGGCGCGGCCGCGAACCTCTACACGACCACGCTCGGCGGCGGACTCGCCGACCTGCGCCGGATGCCCGCGACGGTGATCGACAGCGGGCCCCAGCGCACCGTCTCGCGCTACGACAGCACGCGCCGGCGCCGCCACCGCCGCGTACCTCGCCGGCAAGGGCTGGACCGTGTACGCGACCGCTCGCCGCGTCGAGACGCTCGCCGATCTCGAGGCGCAGGGCTGCCGGACGCTGGCGCTCGACGTCACCGACGCGGCGTCGCGCCAGGCCGCCGTCGCGACGGTCGAGGCGGAGCAGGGCGCCGTCGGCGTGCTCATCAACAACGCGGGCTACAGCCAGTCGGGTGCCGTCGAGTCGGTCCCGGACGAACGCGTTCGCGCCCAGTTCGACACCAACGTCTTCGGGCTGCTGGCCATGTGCCGGGCCGTGCTGCCGAAGATGCGCGAAACGGGCTGGGGCAAGATCGTGAACGTGTCGTCGATGGGCGGGCGCTTCACGTTCCCCGGCGGCGGCATCTACCACGCGTCCAAGCACGCCGTCGAGGCGCTGTCTGATGCCATGCGCTTCGAGGTCAAGGGCTTCGGCGTCGACGTGATCATCATCGAGCCTGGGCTCATACGCACCAATTTCGGGGAGACTGTCGCACGGGAAATCGACGCAGGAACGCAGGATCCCGGCCCGTATGGCGAGTTCAACCGCGCGGTGGCCGAGTCGACGACCGGGGTGTACGAGAAGGGTCCGCTGAGCAAGCTCGGCGGCCCGCCTGAGGCCGTCGCGAAGGCGATCGAGAAGGCGATCACCGCACGTCGGCCGCGGCCGCGCTACACCGTCACGCCGTCGGCGAAGCTGCTGATCGCGACCCGCGCCGTCATCCGCGACCGCGGCTGGGACGCGATGCTGCGCGGCCAGTTCCCGCGCCCTGCCCGCTGAGAACAACCGTCCAGACTGGTCGTTGCGCGCGCAGCGGCCCGGGTAGGGTCGGCCCGACATGCCTGCGCGCCTGCGCCCGCCCGCCGATGCCGACGCCGAAGCGGTGCTCGCGGTCATCCTCGCCCGCGACGTCGCCGACCTCGGCGTGCCCGACTTCACGCTCGAGGACCTGCGCGCCGACTGGGCTTCGCCCGGCGTGGCGCTCGAGCACGACGCGCGCGTCGCCGGCCGCAACGGCACGGTCCACGGCTACGCGGTGCTGCTCGGCGACGACGCGGTGGTGGTCGTGCACCCCGAAGCCGAGGGCGACGGCAACGGCACGGTGCTGCGGCTGTGGGCGGAGGCGCGCGCCGCCGAGCGCGGCACCACCGTCCTGCGCCAGTTCGCGTACGGCGCCAACGACGGCGGCCGCGCCCACCTGCGAGCAGCCGGCTACCAGCCGGCGCAGCACTACTTTCGTCTGCGTGCTGACCTCGCGGACGTCCCGCCCGCGCCAGATGCGCCGCTGCGCACCTTCGCGGGCGCGGGTGACGAGGCGGCCGTCCACGCGCTGATCCAGGAAGCCTTCGCCGAGATCGAAGGCCACGAGTTCCAGCCGCTCGAGAAGTGGCGCGCCAAGACGATCGCCAAGGACGGCCACGACCCGTCGCTGTGGCTCCTGCTCGAGGACGACGAGGGGCTCGCGGGCGCCGCGCTGGGTGAGCGCTGGAAGGGTGGCACCGGCTACGTCGCCGAGCTCGCGGTGGCGAGTCGCGCGCGCGGCCGCGGCCACGGGCGCACGCTGCTGCTCGGCCTGTTCGGTGCGTTCCGCGGCGCCGGGCTCACGCACGCCGAGCTGAGCGTCCACGGGCGCAACCGCGGCGCGCTGCGCCTCTACGAGTCCGCCGGCATGCGAGTCATCTGGCAGGCCGAACGATGGGAGAAGGCCATTGGAGCAGCCTGACGTCGCCGCGATCGCGGCGCGGGCCAGGGAGGAGGGGCGCCTCGGGCTCGACACCGAGTTCATGCCGGAGGGGCGGTACCGCCCGCTCTTGTGTCTGGTGCAGGTCGTCGTCGGTACCGACGTGTCGGTGCTCGACCCGCTCGCCGGGTTCGACCCGCAGCCGCTCGCCGGCGTGCTGGCCGACCCCGAGATCGAGCTCGTCGTGCACGCGGGGCGCCAGGATGTGGCGATCCTGCGGCGCGAGTGGCAGACCGACGTCACCAACGTGTTCGACACGCAGGTGGCGGCCGGGTTCGCCGGCTTCTCGGCCCAGGCCGGCTACAACGGGCTGCTGCACGACGCGCTGCGGATCCGGCTGTCGAAGACCGCGAGCTTCACGCGCTGGGACGCACGGCCGCTGACCGACGAGCAGCTGCGCTACGCGCGCGGCGACGTGGAGCACCTGCTGCCGCTGGCCGACGACATCCGCTCGCGGCTCGAGCCGCGCGGCCGGCTCGAGTGGGCGCGCGAGGAGTGCCATGCGATCGCGGTCGCCTCCGACGAGCGCGACCCGGAGGAGGTGTGGCGACGGCTGCCGCGGTCGGCCGGCCTGGACCCGCGCGAGCGCGCGGTGGCGCGCGAGCTGGCGGCCTGGCGCGAGCGGACGGCGGCCCGCGAGGACCGGCCGGTCGGCGCCGTCGTGCGCGACCCGACCGTTGTCGAGCTCGCCAAGCGCCAGCCCTCCAGCCGTCGCGAGCTGTCGCAGATCCGCGGCATCAACCCGGACGTGGTGCGCCGCCGCGGCGACGACATCATCGCCGCCGTGCAGCGCGGCCGCGCCGCCGAGCCGATCCGGCTCGACGAGGGCGAGCGCGTCGGCACCGAGGCGCAGGACGGGCCGGTCATCGCCCTGTCTGAGGCGCTCGTGCGCACCCGCGCGCAGGAAGCGGGGCTCGCCTACGAGCTGATCGCCGCACGCGCCGACCTCGCCCCGATCGTGGTCGCCGCGCGGCGGGGGGACGATGAGCCCGACGTCCGGACGCTGCGGGGGTGGCGGCGCGAGCTGGTCGGCGCCGAGCTGCTGGAGCTGCTGGCCGGCCGCCGCGTCTTGCGGGTCGGTGACGGCGGGCGCATCGACGTGTCCTGATCTCCGCGGTCCGCCGCTCGCCGCCGGCCAACTGCGGCCGGGTGGGGCGGCGAGGGAGCCGCGCGTGCGGTCTGCCGCGGTCGATCTCCCGCCCTGGGCGGATTTACGACCATATAGGTAGTAAACCCGCCCCGGACCTCGCGCGGCGGCCGATCCCGACACCCCTCAATGCCGCAGTTGGCCGAGAGGGTTGCGCGGCACGAAGGCAACTGGTACAACCAGTCGCGATGACTGGTACAACCAGCGTGTCCGGGCGGGTCTACGAGCACCTCCGCGAGCAGATCCTCGCCGGGGCGGAGACCCTGCCGTCCGAGCGCAGGCTCTCCGAGGACCTCGGCGCGAGCCGCCACGCCGTGCGCGAGGCGCTCAAGCGCCTGCAGCAGTCCGGGCTGATCCGGATCAGCCACGGCGGCGCGACGAAGGTGCGGGACTGGCGCCGCCATGGCGGGCTCGAGCTGCTGCTCGAGCTGGACGAGCTGCCGGCCGGGCTCGGGATCGAGCGGGCGGTGATGGAGATGCGGGCGAGCGTCGGCGCCGACGCGGCGCGCCGGGCCGCCACCCGGGCCGACGCGGTGCAGCGCGCGGAGCTCGAGGCGCGCGCGGAGATGCTCGCCGCCGAGACGAACCTGGAGGCGCGCAACACGCTCTACGAGGCGTTCTGGGACCTGATCATCGACGCGGCCGACAATCTCGCCTACCGGCTCGCGCTCAACACGCTCCAGGCCGGCCGGCAGATGATCGTCGATGCCCCGCGCGTCGCCGCCGAGCTCAGCGAGCCGGCCGCGATCCACGCGCTCGCCGCCGCGATCGCGAGCAGCGATGAGACCACGGCCAGGCAGCGCGCGCAGGAGCTGCTGGAGAGGTCGGCATAGATGGTCGAGGTCCTCTACTACGCGATCCCGTTCTTCATCCTCCTGCTTGTGGTGGAGGCGATCAGCTTCCGCCACTACCACGAGGACGACCTGGTCGGCTACGACCTCCAGGACACGCGGACGAGCATCACGATGGGGCTCGGCAACGTGACGATCAACGTGCTCTGGAAGCTCGTTGTGGTCGCCATCTACGCCGCGCTGTACGAGCTCACGCCGTTCCGGCTCGATCCCCACGACTGGTGGGTGTGGCCGCTGCTCTTCTTCGCCGATGACCTCGCCTACTACTGGTTCCACCGCATCTCGCATGTGAGCCGCGTCTTCTGGGCCAGCCACGTCGTCCACCACTCGAGCACGCACTACAACCTGTCGACCGCGTTGCGCCAGACGTGGGTGCCGATGACCTACCTGCCGTTCTGGCTGCCGCTGCTGCTCGTCGGCTTCCCGCCGTGGATGGTGCTGCTCGCGCAGTCCTGGAGCCTGATCTACCAGTTCGGCCTGCACACCGAGCGGATCGGGCGGCTGGCGCGGCCGATCGAGGCGGTGTTCAACACCCCGTCGCACCACCGTGTCCACCACGGCGCCAACGAGGAGTACCTGGACCGCAACTACGGCGGCATCCTGATCATCTGGGACCGGCTGTTCGGGAGCTTCATCGCCGAGGGCGACCGCGTCCGCTACGGGCTGACCAAGAACATCGAGACGTTCAACCCGGTCAAGGTCGCGTTCGGCGAGTACGGCGCGCTGCTGAGCGACATGCGCGCGGCCGACGGCTGGCGGACGAAGCTGGAGGTCGCCCTGCGTGGGCCGGGCTGGCTACCGCGTCGCGTCGACGACCTCGAAGTCGCGCCCGGAGAGCACGTCGAGGCGGTGTAGCTGGTCGTTGTCCCACTTGCGGCTCGGGACGCCGGAGATGAACCAGTCCGAGCCGTTGTCGGCGACGATCACGCCGTAGGTCTTCATCGCCTGCGCAACACGTCGCGCCTGGCGCGGCAGCCCGGAGACCTTCACGCTCGCCTTCAGCCGCAGCCGCTCACCCATCCGCGGCAGCGAGGGGTCGCTGTCGTCGGAAGCGGCGTGGCGCGCGGGATAGACGAACGCGTCGCGCGTGCTCGAGACGGTGACGCGGATCGCGTGGCGGATGGGGCCGCGACCGGGCCGCGCGAGCAGGGGCGTGATCGGCAGGCCGGCGGCATCCGCCGACGTCCAGCCGCGGTGGCGCGCCTTGAAGTGGCGCAGGTTCCAGGTGGCGCCGGAGCCGGCGGCCCAGCCGCTGCCCGTGCGGCGCAGCGCGTACAGCTCGTAGAGCCGGCACTTCGAGCGGTCCACGAGGAGCGCGTGGCGGTCGCCGCCGCCCTCGATCTTCACGTGCTTCGGGATCGGGTAGCGCACGCGGTCGCTCTCGTCCGCGTAGTCGAAGCGCACCTTCGAGCGCTTCGTGTGGCGGTTGACGACGCTGACCGGGATGCCGATCGGACTGCCTTCCCAGAGGCCCGACCCGAAGTCGGCGTGCACGTGGTCGTCGAGCCCGATCGAGCGCACGATCGCGTCGGAGTTGGCGGCAGCCGGCAGGTGGTCGACGCGCTGGTTGGTCTCCAGCGACGGCCCGAACAGCGGGCACCCGGCGATGGCGGCAGCGGTGACGGCGGCGGGAATCACGCCGCGAAGTTCTAGCGCAGAGCTACGCGAAGTCCGCCGGGTCGACCAGACCGTGGCGGAGCGCGAGGATCATCGTCTCGACCTCGGCGGCCATCCGCGTGCGGTCGAGCCGCTCGAGCGCGCGGGCGACGACGTCCATCCGGCGGTCGAGCTCGAGGTCGAAGCGGGCGGCGACGTCGTTGGTGACCGTCACCTCGCGCCAGGTGTCGCAGGCGCCGCACCGGAGCAGCATCCACCAGTGCGTCTCGTTGACGGGCTCCCAGTCGACCGGATTCACGAAGTCGCCCTGGCACATCGCACACGTGACGAGGTGCCGATCAGGGTCGGGTCCCTTCCGCTTCGGACGCAGCCGGTCGAACATGACTGTCCGAGTATTCGGCAGGTCGCGCCCGGTTTGAACAGGGATACCACCAATTCGGGGGTGTGGCAGGCACTACGTTTGACTAGCTCGCCACGTGGCGCGTACGGTTGCGACGCGTATGGCCACCCTGGCGAGGATCGTGACCGGACGCCGCTCGAAGTGGCTTGTCCTCCTCGCGTGGATCGTCGCGGCGTTCGCGCTCGCGCCGCTCGGCCAGAAGCTCAGCGACGTCACCGACAACCGCACCGAGAGCTTCCTGCCGTCCGGCGCGGAGTCGACCGCGGCGCTGCGGGTGCAGGAGCAGCGGTTCGCCGGCGGGGAGACGGTCAGCGGCCTCGTCGTCTACCGCCGGCCGGGCGGCCTGCAGCCCGCCGACATGGACCGGATCAGCGCCGACGCCGCGCGCGCGTCGCACGCGCTCCCGGTCGTCGGCAAGCCGAGCGACCCGGTCTTCGCCCCCGGCCGCGACGTCGCCTACATGGCGGTCGCGCTCCCCGACGACAACGAGAAGCTCCCGCAGTGGGGCAAGGACCTGCGCGCGGCCGTGCACAGCGGCACGAGCCACGGTCTCTCCGTCTACGTCACCGGCAGCCTCGGCTTCAACGCCGACTTCGAGGAGGTCTTCGGGAGCATCGACGGGAAGGTCCTCGGCGTCACGGTCCTGCTCGTCCTCGTGCTGCTCGGCCTGATCTACCGGTCGCCGCTGATCGCGCTGATCCCGCTGATCGTGGTCGGGTTCGCGTACAGCATCGCCCAGGGCTTCGTGTACCTGTACGGCAAGTCGGGCGGGACGGTGAGCGACAACGGCGCGACGATCCTCGTCGTCCTCATGTTCGGGGTGGGGACCGACTACTGCCTGTTGCTCGTGTCGCGCTACCGGGAGGAGCTGCACCGCTACGAGGACAAGCACGAGGCGATGGCGCGCGCGCTCCAGCGCGCCGGCCCGGCGATCCTCGCCAGCGGTCTGACCGTGGCGCTGACGATGCTCGTGCTGCTGCTCGCCACCGTCGGCAGCACGCACTCGCTCGGCCCGGTATCGGCGATCGGCGTGACGATCGCGTTCACGGCCGGCCTCACGCTGCTGCCGGCGCTGCTGACGATCGCGGGCCGCCGCGGCTTCTGGCCGCGTCGCCGGCTCGTCGCCTACCAGCCGGAGTGGAGCGGGGAGGGCGAGCGCCAGGGAGTCTGGCGGCGGGTCGGCACGCGCGTGCTGCAGCGACCCGCGCTCGCGCTGGCGGTGACGGTCAGCCTGTTCAGCCTCGGCGCGCTCGGGCTGTTCGCCTACAAGGAGGACTACAGCGTCGACGGCTTCTTCAAGAAGCAGGCGGAAAGCGTGGACGGGTTCGACGTGCTGCGTGCGGCGTTGCCGGCCGGCGCGCTGGTACCCACCACGGCGCTCGTGGTCCGCGACGACGGGGCGGTCAGCGACGCCGATGTCGCCGCCGTCCGGAAGACCGCGTCGTCGTTCCGCGGCGTGGCGAGCGTGTCCGGCGGCGAGGACCGCGCGAAGGACGGCTCGGCGGCGCGGCTGACCGTGATCTTCTCCGACGACCCGTTCGACGCGTCCGCGCTCGACCGGGTGAAGGCGTTGCGCGAGCGATTGCACGCCGCCGCACCGCCGGGCACCCGCGTGCTCGTGGGCGATGGCAGCGCGGTGCAGGCGGACTTCAACGACGCCGCGGCGCGCGACCTGCGCGTGATCATCCCGCTCGCGCTGCTGGTGATCTTCGTGATCCTGGCGATCCTGCTCGAGGCGGTGGTCGCGCCGCTGCTGCTGATCGCGTCGGTGGTGATCGGGTTCGTCGGCACGCTCGGGCTGTCGGTCTTCGTGTTCCGCATCGTGATCGGCGACGCCGGCGTGGACAACTCGCTGCCCACGTACGCGTTCATCTTCCTCGTCGCGCTGGGGATCGACTACACGATCTTCCTGATGAGCCGCGTGCGCGAGGAGGCACGCCACCACGGCACGCGCGAGGGAACGTTGCGCGCGCTCGCCGCCACCGGGCCGGTCATCACGAGCGCCGGGATCATCCTGGCCGGCACGTTCTCGGTGCTGATGACGCTGCCTGTGACGTTCATCTTCGACCTCGGCTTCATGGTCGCGGTCGGCATCCTCCTCGACACGTTCGTGGTCCGGACGATCATGGTGCCGGCGCTGATCGAGCTCGTCGGCGACCGCGTCTGGTGGCCGTCCACCGCGAGCGGCGGCCGGCACGTGATGCACGACACCGAGTCGCCGGAGAAGGTCCACGCCTAGCGGTTACGCTTGGCGCATGTGCCGCAACATCCGCACCCTCTACAACTTCGAGCCGGCCGCGACCAGCGAAGAGGTCCAGGCCGCCGCCCTTCAGTACGTCCGCAAGATCAGCGGCTTCACCAAGCCGTCGCAGGTCAACGAGGCGGCGTTCAACCGCGCGGTGCACGACATCGCGCACGCCTCGATGCACCTGCTCGCCGACCTGCAGACGAACGCGCCGCCGAAGGACCGCGAGGTCGAGGCGGCCAAGCGCCGCGCCCGCGCCGCCGAGCGCTACGCCGCCTGAGCACCGATGAGTTTCCGGCCGCCCGGCCGTCCTGACTCCATACGACACCGAGTCGAGGAGACGTCATGCCGCGAGTAATGGTCCTAGCCGGGACGCGCAAGGGGTGCTTCGTGCTCGAGAGCGACGGCGAGCGCCGCGACTGGGAGGTGCGAGGCCCGTTCTGCGAGGGCTGGCCGGTCTACCACGCGATCCACGACGCGCAGACCGACACGATCTACGCGGCTGCGGCGAGCGAGTGGCACGGCGCGGCCGTCTGGCGCAGCGGCGACCGCGGCGAGACGTGGGAGCACTCCAGCGAAGGCCTCGCGTACGAGAACGGCCTCAAGCTCTCCAAGATCTCGGGTTTGAACGCCGCGCACGGGCGCCTGCTGGCCGGAGCCGAGGGCGTCGGCCTGTTCGAGAGCCGCGACGGCGCGCGCACCTGGACGCTCAAGACCACGCTCGACGGCCAGCCGGGCCGCGGCGACTGGAACGACCCGGGCAAGCAGCCGCCCGGCCACCTCGGCCTGCCGGGACTGCTCAGCCACCCCGACGACCCGGACCGCTACTGGGTGGTCGTGCAGGGCTACGGCATCTTCGAGACGACCGACGATGGCGGCACGTGGACGCCGCGCAACCGCGGCCTGCGCGCCGACTGGCCGCTCGAGAATCCCGAGATCGGCTACTGCGTCCACAAGCTGGTGATGGCGCCCGACAAGACGCGGCTGTACCAGCAGAACCACGTTGGCGTGCACCGCAGCGACGACGCGGGCCACTCGTGGACGGAGATCACCGAGGGCCTGCCGAGCGAGTTCGGCTTCGCTGCCGTCGCGCACCCGCACGATCGCGACAGCTTCTACGTGATCCCGCTCGACGCCGGCCACGGCCGCGTCATGCCCGAAGGCCACGCGGCGGTCTGGCGCACGAGCGATGCGGGCAACAGCTGGGAGCGGCTCGACCGCGGGCTGCCCGAGCGCGACGCCCACCTCGGCGTGCTGCGCGAGGGGATGGCGACCGACGGGCTCGAGGAGCCGGGCATCTACTTCGGCACGAGCACCGGGCAGGTGTTCGCCAGCGCCGACGCGGGTGCCAGCTGGGCGGAGATCGCCGGCTATCTGCCGGGCGTCGCCTCGATCGAGGTCGCGGTGGTCGACTGATGGCCGACCTGCGCCTGCCGCCCACGCTGCCGCCGCTGTTTCCCGGCCTGCCGCGGCAGCTCGACCTCGAGGCCGGCACCGTGGCGGAGGCGATCGAACGACTTGACGACCGCTGGCCCGGGCTGCGCGACCGGCTGTGCGAGCCGGGCCCCGTGTTACGACCGCATATCAACGTGTTCGTCGACTCCGAGCGGGCCGCGCTCGATACCGCGCTCGACGCGCGCTCGCGCGTGGACGTGATCGCGGCGATCAGCGGGGGTTGAGCGCGGCGTACTCCCGCAGCACCTTCTTCGGCACGCACATCGCCCACGCGTCGAGCACAAGCTCCTGCATCTCGGGCACCTCGAGCTTCTCCATGCGCGCGCACACCCACTGGTAGCGCAGATCGCCGCCGGTCGGCATCAGGAACTTCTCGGGGTCGGAGCTGACGAGCGCCTCGCGCCACTCGCGCGGGTGGCCGAAGCCCATGATCCCGTCGCGGTCGATCGCCACGTAGACGATCCGACCCACGTACAGCTTGCGCTTGCCGCGCACCACGCCCTCGGTGCTGCGCGGGAGGGTGAGCCCGTACGCGAAGACGTCGTCTACGGTGACCAGGTCTCGCCCTCCCGGAGCGCCCGGAAGCGTAGCGCCGACCAGGTGTCGTCGACCGCGACCTGGCTGATCGGCCGCATCCCGTGCTCGGAGAGGATCGGCCACAGGCTGTCGCGGTTGACGTCGGTCCGGTTGCCCTTCGGGTAGACGACCCAGAAGGCGGCCGGCCGGTGGAGCGCCGCGTCGTCGTGCGCGTCGAGCACGGCACGGAGTGCCGCAGAGTCGTCGGCGAACACCAGCGCGGCGTCGGCGCCGGACGGGCCGTCGGTCTCGCGGACGCCGTCGGGCAGCGGATCGGCGAGCGCCAGTCGCGCAGGATCCGACGCCCACACCGTCGTGCCCGGCTTGATCAGCAGCTTCTCGGCGACGGTCTTGGTGCTCATGGTGCACGCGCTAGCGTAGACGGCCGGAAATCCGGACTGGCAGGGGCCCGTCCGGATTGGATAAACGCGTCGGGGAGGCGCCATGAGGAGAGTTACCGCCGGGCTTGGAAGCCTGGTACGACGTCTGGGATCGCAACGACTACGACCACGACGGCAACTTCAACGAGCCGGACGGGTACATCGACCACTTCCAGATCGTCCACGCCGGCGGCGACCAGGCCGACGGTGACCCCTACCAGGGCGAGGACGCCATCTGGTCGCACCGCTCGAAGGCCTACCCGCAGCTCAAGGGCCAGGTCGGCCCCGCCAGCAACAAGGACGGCGGCGTGCAGATCGGCAACACGGGCGTGTGGGTCGCCGACTACACGATGCAGCCGGAGAACGGCGGCGTGTCGGTGTTCGCGCACGAGTACGCGCATGACCTCGGTCTGCCGGACGAGTACGACACGGCGGCCGCGACGGGCACGCAGGAGAACGCGGTCAACTGGTGGTCGATCATGGCCCAGAGCCGCGTGTCCGCTGCCGGCGAGCCCGGCCTCGGCACCCGCGCCGCGGACTTCGGCGCCTGGGACAAGCTCCAGCTCGGCTGGCTCGACTACGAGGTCGTGCCGGCGGGCCAGACCAAGGCGCTCGATCTCGGCCCGCACGAGTACAACAGCGCGAAGGCGCAGGGCGTCGTCATGCCGCTGCCCAAGAAGGTCGTGACCACCCAGCTCGGCGCGCCGCACGGCGGGAGCAACCAGTGGTGGTCGGGCCAGGGTGACGAGCGCGAGTCGACGCTGACGCGCTCGGTCACGCTCCCGGCGGGCAGCGCGACGCTCAGCTTCTGGGCGCGCTGGAACATCGAGGACTGCGGGCCCGACCCGTGCGACTACGCGTACGTGGAGGTCGACGACGGCAGCGGCTTCAAGCCGATCGCCGGCTCGATCACCAACGCGGCGGAGGGCAACGGCATCGACGGCTACCACCCGGACTGGACGCAGGCGACGTTCGACCTGTCGGCGTTCGCCGGCAAGACCGTGTCACTGCGCATCCGGTACACGACCGACCCGGCCCAGCAGGGCACGGACAC
Organism: uncultured Solirubrobacteraceae bacterium; assembly: GCA_963803335.1. Classification (GTDB taxonomy): domain Bacteria; phylum Actinomycetota; class Thermoleophilia; order Solirubrobacterales; family Solirubrobacteraceae; genus DASSUW01. Next base: position 213,664 of record CAWDME010000008.1, read on the forward strand.
GACGAAGCCGGCCGGCATCTTCGCCGACGACTTCACGCTGACCGCGGGCGGATCGACGGTGTTCACCGACGGTGCCGAGAGCGGCAACAACGGGTGGACGCCCGACAAGTTCGAGATCGTCGGGGCGTCGAAGTCGGTGGCCTACGACAACTACTACGTGGCGTCCAACCGCCAGTACGTGTCGTACGACCAGTACCTGAAGACGGGCCCGTACAACGCCGCCGATCGGGCGCGGCCGAACTGGTTCGAGCACTTCGCGTACCAGGACGGCCTGATCGTCTCGTACTGGAACACGCAGTACTCCGGCAACAACGAGAGCGTCCATCCGGGCGAGGGCGAGATCCTCGCGATCGACTCCCACCCGGACCCGATCTTCCGCCTCGACGGCGTGAAGTGGCGGCCGCGCATCCAGACCTACGATGCGCCGTTCTCGCTCGAGAAGGCGGACTCGTTCACGCTCCACATGCCGAACGGGCAGCCGAGCTACATCCGCGGCCAGGACGCTGTGCCGGTGTTCGACGACCGGCGCTCCTACTGGAACGCCCAGCAGCCGAACGTCGGCGTGAAGGTCCCGAACGCGGGCGTGCGGATCGCGGTGCAGAAGCAGGACGGCACCGCGATGCGCATCCGCATCAGCAACACGAAGCAGCCGGCGAACTAGACCGTCACAGGGGCCGGGAGGTCAGCTCCCGGCCCCGATGACGATCGTCTGGATCTCCGTCAGCCGTTCCAGCGCGTGCCGCCCGCCGACGCGGCCGGTCCCGCTGTCGGTCCCCGCGCGGCCGCCGAACGGCAGGTGGTTCTCCCAGTAGTTGGTGGTCTCGTTGATGTTCACGAGGCCGGTGTGGACGGCGTCGGCGAACCGCAGGCCGTCCATCACGTCGCCGGTGAAGATCGCCGCCAGCAGGCCGTACGGCGAGGCGTTGGTGAGCTCGATCGCCTGCTCCAGTGACGTGACCGGGACGATCGGCGCGACGGGGCCGAACGTTTCCTCGCGCGCCACCTCGCTGTCGGCGCTCACGCCGTCGAGGATCGTCGCCTGCCAGTACAGCGGCGTCGGGAAGCCGGCCTCGCGCGCGCCGCCGGACACCACGCGCGCGCCGCGCTCGACGGCGTCGCCGACGTGGGCGTCCATCTTCGCCGCCACCGGCTCGTTGTTGAGCGGCCCCATCGTCGTCTCGGCGGCGAACGGGTCGCCGAGCTTGACGCCGGCGGCGGTCTTGCCGGCCAGCTTCTCGACGAACTCGTCCCGCACGCGCTCGTCGACCAGGAGCCGCTCGCCCGCCGTGCAGCTCTGGCCCGCGCACAAGAAGCAGGCGGTGATCGCAGCCTCGGCGGCGGCGCCGACGTCCGCGCCGTCGAGCACGACCAGCGGCCCGTTGCCGCCCATCTCCAGCAGAAGCGTCTTGCCCGCGGCGCGCGCGGCGATGCGCCGCCCGGTGGCGGTCGAGCCGATGAAGCCGACCGCCGCCGTCCCCGGGTTCGCCACCAGCTCGTCACCGACCACCGGCCCGGGCCCGAGCACGAAGTTGAAGACGCCGGGCGGGAGGTCGGCCTCCGCTACGCACTCCGCCAACAGTCCGGAGCAGACCGCCGTGCTCGGCGCCGGCGTCCACACGACGGTGTTGCCGGTCGCCAGCGCGGGCGCCACGATCTCGGCCGGCATCGTGTACGGCCAGTTCCACGGTGTCACCACGGCGACCACGCCGAGCGGGCGCCGCATCAGCAGCACGCGGGCGCCCGGCGTGGAGCTGTTGGGGATCGAGCCCTCGAGGCGGATGCCGTCCTCGGCCGCGGCGCGCCACATGGCGACCAGCTCGTCGACCTCGTCGTAGGACTCGGCGTGCAGCGGCTTGCCCTGGTCGAGCGTGCACGCGCGCGCGAGCTCCTCGCGCCGGCGCTCGCACGCGTCGGCGACGCGGTGCAGCGCGGCAGCGCGGGCGAACGCGGTCTCCGCCGCCCATCCCGGGAACGCCTCCTGCGCGGCGGCGATCGCCAGCTGCGCGTCCTCCCGTTCGCCTTTGGCGACGGCGCCGAGGTCCTCGCCCGTGGCCGGGCTGAAGGCGCGGTCCTCGGCTCCGTCCAGCGCCGCGCGCCAGTCGCCGCCGACGAACATGCGGGTGAGCGTCATTCCGAGCCTCTCTGAAGCGCTTGACCGTGCCGGAAGCGACGATATATAAGTCGAATTCCAGTTGCATCCAAGGGTCAGTAGCCGATGAGCGAGATCCTCGAGGACATCGTCTCCGAGGGCGAGCGCTTGCTCGGGATGGCGTCCGCCCAGGGCGTGCCGCTGCGGCTCCTCGGAGGCGTCGCGGTGCGCATGAAGGCGCCGTCGGTCCCGCCCTCGCTCGACCGCGCGTACAAGGACATCGACTTCGCGGTGACGAAGAAGGGCGGCGGAGCGGCCGACAAGCTGCTCAAGTCAGCCGGCTACGAACCGCACGTCGCCTTCAACGCCATGCACGCCAAGGAGCGCGGGCTGTACTACGACGAGTCCAACGGCCGCCAGGTCGACCTCTTCATCCAGTCGTTCCGCATGTGCCACGAGATCCCGCTCGGCGATCGGCTCGAGGTCGAGTCCGACACCGTGCCGCTGGCGGAGCTGATGCTCACCAAGCTCCAGATCATCGAGGTCAACGAGAAGGACATCCGCGACACGGTGCTGCTCTTCCACGGGCACCCGATCGCGGACACCGACGACGGCGCGGTCAACGGCGCGCACATCGCCAAGCTGTGCGCCGAGGACTGGGGACTGTGGCGCACGATCTCGGCGAACCTCGAGCGCTGCCGCGGCCACGTCGGCGACTACGAGCTCCCCGCTGACGACCGGGAGCGCATCGAGGCGCGGTTCGACCAGTTGCTGCAGCGCATCGAGGACGAGCCCAAGAGCCGCGGCTGGCGGCGGCGGGCGAAGGTCGGCGATCGCAAGCGCTGGTACGAGCTGCCGGAGGAGGTCGAGTAGCAGTGCGGATGTTCTTCGCGACGGATATCCACGGCTCCGAGGTCTGCTGGAAGAAGTTCCTCAACAGCGGAGCCCACTACAAGGCCGACGTGGTCGTCCTCGGGGGCGACATGACCGGCAAGGCGCTCGTCCCGATCATCGACGACGGCGACGGCAAGTGGCACTCGACGCTGCTCGACAACCGCCAGGTGCTCGACGGCGAGGACGCGGTGGGGGAGTTCGAGGCGGCGGTGATCCGGCGCGGCTACTACCCGTTCCGCACCGACCCGGACGAGCTGCGCGAGCTGTCGGCCGACGAGCCGCGCTGGCACGCGCTGTTCGAGGAGCACATGCTCAATACGGTCGCGCGCTGGATGGAGATGGCCGACGAGCGGCTGGCCGGCACCGGCATCCGCGTGTTCGTCTGCCCGGGCAACGATGACCAGCTCGAGGTCGACGAGGTCGTCGCCAACGCCAAGACCGTCGAGCTCGGCGAGGGCCGCGTCATCGACATCGAAGGCTTCCAGCTCGCGTCGAGCGGCTGGGCCAACCGGACGCCGTGGGACACGTACCGCGAAGAGGACGAGGACGTGCTGCTCGAGCGCATCGAACGGATGCTCGCCGACGTCACGGCCGACCCCGAGCACACGATCTACAGCCTGCACTGCCCGCCGCACAACACGGGGCTCGACGAGGCGCCGCAGCTTACGGCGGACATGAGCCTCAAGGACGCGGGGCGCGCCACGGTCCCGGTCGGCTCGACGGCGGTGCGCACCGTGATCGAGCGGCACCAGCCGGCACTTTCGCTGCATGGCCACATCCACGAGGCGCGGGGCACGCACAGACTTGGGAAGACGCTCTGCATCAACCCGGGGAGCAGCTACGAACAGGGTCAGCTGCTGGGGGTCGTCGTCGATCTCGACGGCAAGAAGAAGGTCAAGAACTTCGTCCTGACCAGCGGCTAGGAGGAGAGGAGCGGCATGGCAACGGTGGCATCTGGGGACTCCGTCGAACGGGCGGTCTTCGTCCGCAAGGCGACGGGGCTCGTCCGCGGTTGGTCGACGCGCGACGCGTTCATCTACGCGGCGTTCTCGATCAACCTGATCACGCTCGGGCTGTACATCTTCGGGTACGCCCCGTTCATCCCCGAGGGCAGCCTGGTGTGGGCCGTGCTGCTCGCCGGGTTCTACCTGGTGGTCCAGGGGATCACGTACGCGTCGCTGATCGCTGCAATGCCGCGCGCGGGCGGGGACTACGTGTGGATCAGCCGCGTGCTCGGCGGCGGGGTCGGGTTCGTGCTGGCGGTGGCCGGCTGGTGGTTCATCCTCTGGCTCTGGGTCCCGATCTACGCGAACATCCTCAACGTCGAGGTGCTCGGGCCGATGGCGGCGATCATCGGCTGGGACAGCGCGGTCGACTTCCTCGGCAAGTCCGACGGCATCTTCTTCGCCTCCGTGGTCACGGCGCTGCTGGCCTCGTGGTTCATCGCCCTCGGTATGCGCACGTACGCGAAGGTCCAGAAGATCTGCTTCTACGGCGGCCTCGTGGGCCTGGCCGTGATGGTCGTGCTGCTGCTCGTCAACTCCAAGACGAGCTTCATCAGCCATTTCAATGACCAGTCCAAGGACCTCTACGGCGTCGACAACGCCTACGCCGCGACGCTGAAGGCCGGCCTGGACGGCTTCTCCCCGCCGGCGGTCGGCGGCTTCGCGGTCGGCGCGACGTTCCTGCTCGTGCCGATGATGGCGTTCTTCAACCTGTGGTCGAACTGGGGCGCCACGCTGTACGGCGAGGTCCGCGGCGCCTCCGACTTCCGCCAGAACATCTACGCGATGGCCGGCGCGCTCGTCGCGACCTCGGTCGCCGCCGTCGTGCTGTTCCTGCTGTTCTCGAAGACGTTCGGGTGGGACTTCTACAACGCGGCCAACAACGCGTTCTGGGCGGGGACGATCCCGACCGGCGTGTGGCCATACCCGGGCCTGCTGGCGGCCTCGTTCCTCGGCAGCCCGGTGTTGCAGTTCCTGCTCATCGCGGTGCTGTCGCTGTGGTTCTTCGGCTGGGTCGGGACCGTGTTCCTGTCCTCGACGCGCGTGATCTTCGCCGCCGCGTTCGACCGCGTGCTGCCAGAGTCCGTCGCGAAGGTCAACCGCAACGGCGTGCCGTACGTCGCGCTGCTGCTGATGCTCGTGCCGTCGCTCGGCATCGCCGCGCTGTACGCCTACAGCACGGACTTCGCGACCTACACGCTCGACGCCACGCTGGTGATCGCGGTGACGTTCCTGGGCTCGGCGATCGCCGCGGCGATCCTGCCGTGGCGCAAGCCGGACATCTACAACGCCTCGCCGATCGCCAAGTACACGCGTGCTGGGCCTACCGCTGATCACGTTCGCATCCGGCCTGTTCATCGTGTTCCTGGTGTTCTGCCTCATCAAGTGGTTCACCGACGACATCTACGGGGTCAACAACAGGGACTCGCTCATCTTCATGGGCGCGCTGTACGTCCTTGCCATCGCGATCTTCGTGGGCTCGCGGGTCTACCGGCGACGCCAGGGCATGGACCTGTCGATGGCCTACGGGGAGATTCCCGCGGAGTAGACGTTGAGTGCTGCCACCGGGGCGCGGTCGGGAGCGGGCGAGCTGCTCGCCGACCGCGCCTACGTGGAGTTGCGTGACCAGATCGTCACCCTGGCGATCCCGCCTGGGGCGCCGATCAACGAGGAGTCGCTGGGCCGTGAGCTGAGCCTGGGGCGGACGCCGCTGCGCGAGGCGATCAAGCGGCTCGCGCTCGAGAACCTCGTCGCGGTCTATCCGCGGCGCGGCACGTTCGTCACGGAGATCAACATCACCGACCTCGCGCACATCTCGGACGTGCGCGCGCAGCTCGAAGCGCATGCGGCCTACCGCGCGGCGGAACGGCTGACGCCGGCGCAGCGCGACGAGCTGGACGCGCTGATGGCCGAGGTCGGCTCAGCGACCGGCGACGCGGAGACGTTGATGGAGCTCGACGCGCGCGTGCACCGGTTCGTGTACCGCTGCGCCGGCAACCCGTACCTGCGCGACACGCTCGAGCGCTACCTGAACCTGTCGCTGCGCATCTGGTACCTCGTGCTCGGCCGGCTGCCGCACCTGTTCGAGCGCGTGCACGAGCACCAGGCGCTGCTGCAGGCGATCCGCGCCGGCGACGCCGACGGCGCACGCGCGCTGGTCGCCGATCACGTCGCGCGGTTCGAGAGCGAGATCCGGGGCGTGCTGTGAGGTACGACTACGTGATCGTCGGCGGCGGCTCGGCCGGCTGCGTGCTCGCCAACCGGCTGTCCGAGGACCCGTCGACGCAGGTGCTCGTGATCGAGGCCGGCCGCAACGACTCGCTGTGGGACGTCTTCATCCACATGCCGGCCGCGCTGCCGTTCCCGATCGGCAGCCGCTTCTACGACTGGCGCTACGAGTCCGAGCCCGAGCCGCAGATGGGCGGCCGCCGCGTCTTCCACGCGCGCGGCAAGGTGCTCGGCGGGTCGAGCTCGATCAACGGGATGATCTTCCAGCGCGGCAACCCGATGGACTTCGAGAAGTGGGCGGCCGAGCCCGGTCTCGAGGCGTGGGACTACGCGCACTGCCTGCCCTACTTCAAGCGGATGGAGACGTGCACGGCGGGCGCCGACGATTGGCGCGGCGGCGACGGCCCGCTGTGGGTCGAGCGCGGCCCGGCCCGCGGCCCGCTCTTCGACGCGCTGTTCGCGGCGGTGCAGCAGGCCGGCTACCCGCTGACCGACGACGTCAACGGCTACCGGCAGGAGGGGTTCGCGCCGTTCGACCGCAACATCCGCCACGGCCGTCGCTGGAGTGCCGCGCGCGCCTACCTGCACCCGGTGATGCGGCGCCCCAACCTCAAGGTGATGACGCGCCGGCAGGTGAACCGGATCGTGTTCGACGGCACGCGGGCCGTCGGCGTCGAGTTGCGCGGCGGCGTGATCCGGGGCGCCGAGATCATCCTCTGCGGCGGCGCGATCAACTCGCCCCAGGTCCTGCAGCTCTCGGGCGTGGGCAACGCGGCCGAGCTGTCGGCGCTCGGCGTGAAGGTCGTGGAGAACCTCCCGGGCGTCGGCGAGAACCTGCAGGACCACCTCGAGGTCTACGTGCAGCATGCGTGCACGCAGCCGGTGTCGGCGCAGCCGGCGCTGAAGTGGAGCCACCGGCCGTGGGTCGGGGCGCAGTGGCTGTTCGCCCGCCGCGGCCCGGGCGCCACCAACCACTTCGAGGCCGGCGGCTTCCTGCGCTCCAACGAGGAGGTCGCCTACCCGAACCTGATGTTCCACTTCCTGCCGCTCGCGGTCCGCTACGACGGCTCCAAGCCCGGGGCCGAGCACGGCTACCAGTTCCATGTCGGCCCGATGTACGCGGATGTGCGCGGCACGGTGAAGATCACCTCGACCGATCCGGGCCGCAAGCCCGCGCTGCGCTTCAATTACCTGTCGACCGAAAATGACCGCCGCGAGTGGGTCGAGGCGATCCGCGTCACCCGCAACATCCTCTCCCAGCCGGCGTGGGCCGGCCTCGACGGCGGCGAGCTGTCGCCCGGCCCGCAGGTGGAGACCGACGAGCAGATCCTCGACTGGGTGCGGCACGACGCGGAGACCGCGCTCCATCCGTCGTGCACGTGCGCGATGGGCCCCGTGGTCGATCCCGCGACGCTGCGCGTGCGCGGCGTCGAGGGCCTGCGCGTCGTCGATGCGTCGGTGTTCCCTTACGTCACCAACGCCAATATCTATGCGCCGACGATGATGGTCGCCGAGAAGGCCGCGGACCTGATCCGCGGCAACACCCCGCTCGCCCCGTCGACCGCCGGCTTCTACCGGCTCGAGAAGGTCTCATGATCCGCTACGAGGTGCTGCCGGTCGACGGCATCGAGGATCTGGTCATCGCCCACGTGCCGCGCGAGGTCAAGATCACGGTGACCGCATCCCCGTCGCGCGGGCTCGAGGCCACGCTGAGTGTGACGGAGCATCTCGTGGCCGAGGGCTACCAGGTGGTGCCGCACCTGTCGGCGCGACTGGTCCGCGACGGCGCGCACCTCGACGAGATCGTCGCCCGGCTCGAGCCGATCGGCGTGCGCGAGGCGTTCGTGCCCGCCGGCGACGCGACCGAGCCCGGGCAGTTCCCGGACGCCGCGTCGCTGCTGCGCGCGCTGGCCGGCCGCCACCTCACCGACCTGGGGATCACCGGCTATCCCGAAAGCCACCACTTCATCGACGACGAGACGACGATCAAGGCGATGTTCGAGAAGGCGCCGCTCGCGACCCACATCGTCAGCCAGATCTGCTTCGACCCGGCGACGATCGCCTGGTGGGTGGGCGCCGTGCGCGAGCGCGGGACGACGCTGCCGATCTGGATCGGCGTGCCCGGCGTCGTCGACCACGCGAAGCTGCTGCGGATCTCGATGAAGATCGGGCTCGGCGAGTCGGCGCGCTTCCTGCGCGCGCACCGGGCGTGGCTGCGGCGCCTGATCACGCACACGTTCTCGCCCGAGCCGCTGATGCGCCGGCTCGAGGCGCTGTGGGAGGACCCGGCGGCCAACATCGCCGGGCTGCACGTGTTCACGTTCAACGAGCTCGAGCGGACCGAGCGCTGGCGTCGCCAGGCCGTCGAGCGGTTCCCGGTCGCCGCGTGAACGGGGCGGGCGTCGGGCGGCTGCTGGTCTCGTGCGTGGACCGGCCGGGCATCGTGGCGGCGCTGTCGCGCTTCGTCGCCGCGCGCGGGGCGAACATCCTGCAGTCCGACCAGCACACGACCGACCCCGAGGGCGGGCAGTTCTTCATGCGGACGGAGTTCAAGCTCGACGGGCTCGAGGAGCAGGGGCCGGAGTTCGAGGCCGCGTTCGCCGCCGAGGTCGCCGAGCCGTTCGCGATGGAGTGGGACATGCGCTACGCCTCGCACCGCAAGCGCGTGGCGATCCTGGTCTCGCGCTACGACCACTGCCTGGCCGAGCTGCTGTGGCGCTGGCGGCGCGGCGAGCTGTACGCCGACATCCCGCTGGTCGTCTCCAACCACGCGGAGATGGAGCGTGAGGCCGCGCGCTTCGACGTCCGCTTCGAGCACGTCTCGGTCACGCCCGACACCAAGCCGGAGGCCGAGCGTGCGCTGCTCGGCCTGCTCGCCGGCTCGTTCGACCTGATCGTGCTCGCCCGCTACATGCAGATCCTGTCGCCGAGCTTCCTCGAGGCGGCGCGCACCCCGATCATCAACATCCACCACTCGTTCCTGCCGGCCTTCGCCGGCGCCAACCCGTACGCGCGCGCGTATGAGCGCGGCGTGAAGCTGATCGGCGCCACCGCTCACTACGTGACCGACGAGCTGGATGCCGGCCCGATCATCGAGCAGGACGTCGCGCGCGTCAGCCACCGCGAGAACGTCGAGGCGCTGGAACGCGCCGGCGCCGACATCGAGCGGGTCGTGCTCCTGCGCGCGGTGCGCTGGCACCTCGAGGACCGCGTGCTCGCGCACGGCAACCGCACGATCGTGTTCTGAGTAACGGACGGGGCGCCGCGCCGTCATTCACCAGTAGATGACGACCTCACGCCCCTCCGACGCGGCGCTGCTCGCGGCGGCCGACCCGGACGCGTTCCAGGAGCTGTACGGCCGCTACGCCGAGCGCGTCTTCGGCTACTTCGTGCGCCGGGCGTCGAGTTCGCCTGCGCGCTGGCGCAGCCGCCCAGGACGGGCGACGTCGCGCCGGGCGGCTGGGCCGGCACGGTCGAGCCGACCGTCGATGCCACCAAGCACGTCAACGGCGGCTGCCGCTCCGAGAGCGCCGACGGCATGCACTGGCGCTGCTACATCGGCCGCGAGGCCGTGCGGCAGGAGATCATCGGCCCGGACTTCCTCGGCGAGTACGCACCGGCGCCCGGTCGCGGCTAGCGCGGGCAGCTCGTGTAGCGGATCTCGATCCGCGTCGGCAGCTCGATCGTGTCGGTGAGCGTCTGCCCCAGCACCTTGAACTGCACGGGCTGTGAATCGAGCACCTCGGACGACCCCGGCCCGTAGTGCTCACAGTCGCCGAGCCGCCCGACGACCTCGACGTAGCGCTGATGATCCTTCTTCAGCGTGAAGGGCTTGAACGGCGTGGTCGCGTGCGTCTCGGGGCCTTCGCGGTTGGCCATCCGCACCGCGACGGGGCGGAACATGAACACCGACGCGTCGGGCGCCTCAGGCTTAGCCACCTGCGTCACCTTGACCGACAGCGGCCCGCTGTTGTGGATCGCCAGGCCGTAGACGGCCTCGGCGCCGTCGCGGTACGGCACGACGGCGACCTTCCTCGGCCCGCTCGGCGTGTCGACCGACGCCTCGCGCGACGGTGACGGGGTGCGGGCCGAGTTGCCGATGTCGAGGTAGTCGCGCGAGCGCACCCACGCACGGGCGCCGATCAGCGCGGCGGCGATCACGACCACGACGACCACAATCCGGAGCATGCGGGGCAACGTAGCGTCTGCCCGCGCGGGAACCAGACGCCCGCGACGGGCGTAATCGCCGTGTAATGCGTGCGGTCCTGCTCTCGGTGCTGGCGCTCGCCGGCTGCGGCGACGCTCACCGCGCCGAGGCGTGCCGCCCAACCGCGCCGGACGGCAATGCGCCGAAGGGCTTCAACTACGGCAGCGACGGCCTCGCGGTCGAGCTGTGGCCGGACGGCAAGCTGGTGGCCGGGACGCTGCCCGACGGCGGCAGCTTCGCCACGGTCAAACGCGACGGCTCGATCGTGGCGAAGCTCGGCTGGTGGCGCGGCGCCGCCGGCCGGCTCGAGATCACCGGCGAGCGCACCGACGCCCAGGCGTCGCCACTGCGCGCCGACGTCCCCGACGGCTACGGCCCCACAGGCTTCCAGGCGACGGCGATCACGTTCGCGTCGACCGGCTGCTGGGACGTGACCGGCCGCGTCGGCGGCGAGCGTCTGACCTTCACCGTGCTCGTCCGCAAGCGATAGCTTCGATCCGGGGGCACGTTGGCGACACGTCAGCGAGCGCGGCCGAACGCGGCCACGATCTCGCGCTCGAACGCGATCACGTGCTCGCGCATCAGCTCGCGCGCGCGGTCGCCGTCGCCGGTGAGGACCGCCTCGAGCAGGCCGGCGTGGTCGAGCACGGCGGTGCTCAGCCCGGGGACGCGGTCGAGGACCACGTACCAGACGCGCAGCGAGAGCACGAAATAGCGCTCGAGCGTCTCGATCAGGTACGGGTTGCGCGAGGCCTCCCAGATCAGCCGGTGGATCGACTCGTCGAGGCCCATCAGCGCGTCGGGGTCGCGGCCGACGGCGGTGATCTGCGCCAGCAGCGCCTCGGCGCGCGCCCGCAGCGCGTCGGTCAGGCGGCGTGCGGCGAGCTCGGCCGCGTGCGCCTCCAGCTCGGCGCGCACCTCGGAGATGTGCACGATGTCGGCCGCGTCGACGCTCGTGACGTATGTGCCGGAGCGCGGCTGGACCGCCACGAGGTTCTCCAGCGCGAGCCGCTTGACGGCCTCGCGCAGCGGCGTGCGGCCGATCGCAAGCTCGTCCATCAGCTCCTGCTCGCGCAGCGCGGTGCCCGGCGGCAGGCGCAGCGTGACGATCCGCTCGCGCAGCTCGGCGTACGCCCGGTCCGAGATCACTCAGTCACCCAGCTCGGCGCGCCGCCGCGCCACAAACTCCTGCAGCTGCGTCCGGACGCCGGCGTCGATCGGCGGCTCCTCGTACGCCTCGAGCGTGTCGCGCCAGATCTTCGACGCCCGCTGGGCCGCGTCCTGGCCGCCGTTGCGCGACCAGCGGTCGAAGTTCTCCGTCGAAGACAGCAGCGGCCGGTAGAAGCACTCGCGGAAGCGCTCGAGCGTGTGCACGGCGCCGAGGAAGTGGCCGCCCGAGCCGACCTCCTCGTGCGCGCCGAACGCGAGCGACGCCTCGTCGATCTCCAGCGGCGTGAACTCGTGCCGCAGCATCCGCAGCAGCTCGATGTCGATGATGAACTTCTCGTAGCACGACACCAGGCCGCCCTCGAGCCAGCCGGCCGAGTGCATGACGAAGTTGGTGCCGGCGAGAAACGTCGGCAGCAGCGTCATCAGCGCCTCGTAGGCACTCTGGGCGTCGGCCGTCTGCGAGGCGGTGAGGCCGCCGCCGGACCGGAACGGCAGCCCGAAGTGGCGGGCGATCTGGCCGGTGCACAGCAGCCCGATCGCCGACTCCGGCGTGCCGAAGCTGGGCGACCCGGACTGCATGTCCGTGTTGCTCAAGAACGAGCCGAAGACGACCGGGCAGCCGGGCTGCACGAGCTGGCACAGCGCGATCCCCGTCAGCGCCTCGGCGATCTGCTGCACGAGCGTGGCCGGGATCGAGACCGGCGACATCGCCCCCATCAGCAGGAACGGCGTCATCACGACGGCCTGGTTGGCGCGGTTGTACTCGACCATCGCGCTCAGCATCCGGTCGTCCCAGCGCAGCGGTGAGTTGCAGTTGATCAGCGAGATCGACACCGGCGCGCGCTGCAGCGCCTCCGCGCCGCCGAACACGATCTCGCCCATCTTGATCGTGTCGACCGCGTTCGGGCCTGAGATCACCGAGCCCATGTACGGCTTGTCCGACAGCGTCTGGAGTGCGTACACCATGTCGAGGTGGCGCGAGTCGAGCGGAGTGTCGTTCGGCTCGACGATCGTGCCGCCGGGCGAGTCGAGCTGGGGGAACGACTGCGACAGCTTCACGAAGTTCTCGAAGTCCGCCATCGTCGCGTCGCGCCGCACGTCGCCCTCGCGCACGAACGGCGGCCCGTAGACGGCGGAGAAGACCATGTGGTCGCCGCCGATGTGCACGCTCCGCTCGGGGTTGCGCGCCTGCAGCTCGAACTCGCGCGGCGCTTTGGCGACCTGCTCGAGGACGAACTCCGGGTCGAAGATGACCTTGTTCTCGCCCTCGATCTTCTGGCCCGCGGCCCGGAACAGCTCGACCGCTTCGGGGAGCAGGAACTCGACGCCCAGCTCGGAGACGATTCGCCGCCAGCCGCGGTCGAGGGTCTCCATCGCATCCTCGGAGAGGATCTCGTAGCGCGGCATGGTGTTGACGAACATGGCTGCGACCCTAATATATCCGGGATGGAACAAGAGTTCCAAGGGTCGCCGGGCACGCAGACGATCGACCGTGCCGCCCAGTTGCTGACGCTCGTGCTCGAGGCCGAAGAGCCGCGCGCCCTGACCGAGCTGGCCGGTGACGCAGCGCTGCCCAAGAGCACCGCCTCGCGCCTGCTCGGCGCACTCGAGCGCCAGGGCCTGATCCAGCAGCGCGGCCGCCGCGGCAGCTTCGAGCCCGGGCCCGTCCTGCGCCGCTACGCCCACCGCGGGCAGCTCGTCGAGCTCGCCCAGGCGCACCTGGAGGCGCTGTCGGCGGCGAGCGGGGAGACGATCAACCTCGCGGTTCCCGGCCCGCTCGGCGTCGAGCACCTCGCGCAGGTCGAGAGCCGGCACTTCCTCGGGACCGGCCAGTGGGTGGGGCGCCGCGTCCCGTTCCATTGCACCGCGGTCGGCAAGGTCCTGATGGCGTTCGGCGGAGTTGATTTGACGAATCCGCCCACCCCGCTCGTACCGCTGACCTCCGCGACCATCGTCGACCCGGACCGCCTGCGGGCGGAGATCGCGCACGTGCGCCGCGACGGCTGCGCGACGGCGATCGACGAACTTGAAGTCGGCCTGTCGTCGCTCGCCGCCCCGGTCGGCGACGGGATGGCCGCCCTTTCGATCTCCGGCCCCACCCTGCGCCTGGACGCGCAGCTGATGGCCGACCTCCGCCCGACATTGATCCACGAGGCCCAGGCGTTAGGCCACGACATGGGAGTGCACGCCGCATGACGCACGACGAGATCCTGCAGCTGCTCTACGACGAGACCCTGGTCGGCAACGCGCCGGCCGTGAAGGAGGGTGTGGAGGGGGGCCTCGAGGACGGGCTCGAGCCCGAGCGCATGCTCTATGACGCGTTGATCCCGTCGCTCGAGGAGGTCGGTGCGCGCTTCGAGCGCGGCGACTACTTCGTGCCCGAGATGCTGATCGCGGCGCGGGCGATGCAGGGCGCGCTCGACATCCTGCGCCCGCTGCTCGCCGAGACCGGCGCCAAGCCGACCGGCAAGTTCCTGATGGGCACCGTGAAGGGCGACGTGCACGACATCGGCAAGAACCTCTGCAACATCATGCTCGAGGGCGCAGGCTTCGAGGTCATCGACCTCGGCGTCAACGTGCCGCCCGAGAAGTTCGTCGAGCAGATCAACGAGCACGCGCCCGACGTGGTCGGCTTCTCCGCGTTCCTGACTACGACGATGCCGATGTTCAAGGCGAACATCAACGCGCTGCAGAAGGCCGGCATCCGCGACAAGGTGATCGTGATGGTCGGCGGCGCGCCGGTCACGCAGGAGTACGCCGACGCGGTCGGGGCCGACGGCTACAGCGCCGACGCGTCGAGCGCCGTCAAGAAGGCCAAGCAGCTGATTGAGCAGCGCCGCGAGATGGTGCCGGCCTGATGGACACGATCCTGCGCGGCAAGTCCAAGACGGTCACGATCGGGGCGGGACAGCCGTTCTGCATCATCGGCGAGCGGATCAACCCGACCGGCCGCAAGAAGCTGGCCGAGGAGCTGCGCGGCGGTGATCTCAGCACCGTCGAGCTCGACACGCACGCGCAGGTGGAGGCGGGCGCCGACATGCTCGACGTCAACGCCGGCATCCCGCTCGTCGACGAGGCCGAGCTCCTCGCCAAGATGCTGCAGACGGTGCAGGCGACGGCCGACATCCCGATCTGCATCGACTCGTCGGTGATCGAGGCGCTCGAGGCCGGGCTGGCCGTCTACGAGGGCAAGGCACTCGTGAATTCGGTGACGGGGGAGGACGACCGGCTGGAGGAGATCCTGCCGCTAGTGGCCAAGCACGGCGCCGCCGTGATCGGGCTCGCCAACGACGAGACCGGCATCCCCGAGACGCCGCAGCAGCGGCTCGAGATCGCCACCAAGATCGTGTCGGTCGCCGGCGACCACGGGATCCCGCCCGAGGACGTCGTGATCGACCCGCTGGCGATGACCGTCGGCGCCGACACCGAGGCCGTGACGACGACTTTGGAGACGATCCGGCTGATCCGCGACACCCTGGGCGTGAACATGTGCCTGGGCGCGTCGAACGTCTCGTTCGGGCTGCCCGAGCGGCACGTGCTGAACGCCGCCTTCCTGCCGATGGCGATGGCCGCGGGCCTGACCAGCGCGATCATGAACACGGCCGAGGTCTGCGTGCAGGCCGTCCGCGGCGCCGACCTGCTGCTCGGTCACGACGCCTGGGGCTCGAGCTGGATCGCCGCCCACCGCGCCCGCCAGGCGGCCGCCGCGCCGTGACCGCGCCCGCCGTCGACGGCTCGGCGCGCGTGCGCCTGCGCTTCGAGCCCGACGGCGCGGACGTCCGCGTCCCGTCCGGCACGCCGATCTTCGACGCCGCGAGCTGGAACGGCATCGCGATCGACTCGACGTGCGGTGGCCACGGGACGTGCAAGAAGTGCAAGGTGCGGATCGACGAGGGCGAGGTGCCGGTGAGCGCCGTGGACCCGCGTGCGTTCAGCCCCGACGAGCTGCGCGAGGGCTGGCGGCTCGCCTGCCGGGCGCCCGCCCAGGCCGACCTCGTCGTGCACGTGCCGCCGCTGCAGACGCGCCCCAAGGCCGCGCTCGTCGGCGTCGGCCGGCACGTGATCCTGCGCCCCGCCGTGCAGAAGCGCCACCTGGTGATGGAGGAGCCGTCGCTGGAGGACCAGCGCTCCGACGTACAGCGCGTGCTCGACGCGATCGAGGACCTCGAACCGCGCGTCGGCCTCGGCGTCGTGCGCACGCTCGGCAAGATCCTGCGCGAGGCGCAGTTCGACGTCACCGCGGTCGTGTGTGACGAGGAGCTGATCGCCGTTGAGCCGGGCGACACCACGGGCCGGCGCTTCGCGATCGCCTTCGACCTCGGCACCACGACCGTCGTCGCCACGCTGCTCGACCTCGAGACCGGCACGCCCGCAGCCGTGCGGTCGATGCTCAACCGCCAGCAGCCGTACGGTGCCGACGTCATCTCGCGCGTGTCGGCGACGATGCTCGACGAGCAGGCGCTCGGCGCGCTGTCCGCGCGCGCCCACGAGACGCTCAGCCAGCTCGCCGGCGAGGTGTGCGACGAGGCCGGCGTCGACCCCGCCGAGGTGTACGAGATCGTCGTGGTCGGCAACGTGACGATGGTGCAGCTGGCGCTCGGCATCGACCCAGAGCCGCTGTCGATGGCGCCGTTCATCGTCGCCGCCCACGACCTGCCGCCCGCGACGGCCGCGGACTTCGGCGTGACCGTCCACCCGCACGCGCCGGCCGTGATCTTCCCTTCGCTCGGCGCCTATGTCGGCGCCGACATCGTCGCCGGCATGCTCGCCACCGGCCTCGTGCGCGACAAGCGGCTGCGCCTGTTCATCGACGTCGGCACCAACAGCGAGATCGCGCTCGGCAGTCACGACCGCGTGCTCGCCACCGCCGCGCCGGCGGGCCCCGCCTTCGAGGCGGCGCAGATCCGCTGCGGGATGCGCGCGGCGGAGGGGGCGATCGAGGGCGTCAAGATCGCCGGCGACGCGATCGAGCTCCAGGTGATCGGCGACATCGAGCCGGCCGGCATCTGCGGCTCCGGGCTGGTCGACTGCGTCGCCGAGCTGGTCGGCGCCGGGCTCCTCGACCACTCCGGCCGCTTCGTGCCGGAGGAGACCGCGGCGGAGATCGCGCCCGCGCTCGCCGAGCGGCTCACGAAGATCGGCGAGGAGCGCGTGTTCATGCTCGCCGAGAAGGTCTTCCTGTCCCAGCGCGACGTGCGCGAGCTGCAGTTCGCCAAGGCCTCGATCGCCACCGGCTGGCACATCCTCATGCGCGAGCTGGGGGTGCAGCCCGAGGACGTCTCGCAGGTGCTGCTGGCCGGGAGCTTCGGCGCCTACCTGTCGCCGGCCAGCGCGATTCGCATCGGCCTCGTGCCGCGGATGGCGCTGCCGCGGATCGTCTCCGCTGGCAACGTGGCGAGCGAGGGCGCCAAGATGGCGGCGCTGAGCGTGCGCGAGCGCGCCGAGGCGCGGTCGCTGATCGGAGAGGTCGAGTACGTGGAGCTCTCGGGCCGCGAGGATTTCAACGACATGTTCATCGACCAGCTGGCGTTCCCCGGATGATCTCCGTCGTGGCCTGCGGCGCCCTCGCGGTGCACGTGCAGACGATCGCGCGGCGGCGCGGGCTCGACATCGAGGTGCATCCGCTGCCGGCGCTGTTGCACAACCGGCCGGAGAAGATCGCGCCGGCGGTCGCGGCGCAGATCGAGCGGCTGCGGCGACGTGGCGATCGCGTCGTGGTGGCCTACGCCGATTGCGGCACCTACGGCGCGCTCGACGACGTGCTCGGCGAGGTGCCGCGGCTGGAGGGCGCGCACTGCTACGACGTGCTCGCCGGCGAGCACGCGCAAGCCGCCCTCGACGAGGAGCCCGGCACCTACTTCCTCACCGACTTCCTCGCCCGCACGTTCGAGCACACGGTCATGCGCGAACTCGGCCTCGACCGCCATCCCGAGCTGCGCGACGCGTACTTCGGCCACTACACGCGCGTGCTGTGGCTGGCCCAGCGCCCGACGCCCGCCACACGCGCGGCGGCCGAGCGTGCCGCCGCGCTGCTCGGCCTGCCGCTCGAGGTGCGCGAGGTCGGCGAGGAGCCACTCGAACGCCAGCTGGCGGCGCTCCTGAGTTGAGGCTCCGGATCGGAGACGAGCCGCTCGCGCCCGCCACGCTCGTGGCGGCCGCGCGCGCGACCCGCGTCGACGTCGAGCTGACCACCGAGGCGCGCGAGCGAATGGCGGCCGGCCACGCCGCCGCCGAGCTCGCGGCGACCCACTACCCGGTGTACGGCCGCACAACCGGCGTCGGCGCCAACCGCCACGTCGACGTCAGCGGCGACCTCGGTGAGCACGCCCTGCGCCTGTTGCGCAGCCACGCGGGCGGGCTCGGCGAGCCGCTGCCCGCCGACGCCGTGCGCGCCACCGTGCTCGTGCGGCTGGCGCAGATGACCGCGGGCGGTGGCAGCCGGCCGGAGGTGGCCGAGGCGCTCGCGACCGTGCTGGGCTCCGAGCGCGTACCGACCGTGCGCGACCTCGGCGGCCTCGGCACCGGCGACCTCACCGTGCTCGCGCAGCTCGGGCTCGCGCTCGCCGGCGAGGGCGAGGACGGCGCGCCGGCGCGGATCGCGATCGCGCCTGGTGACGCGCTGCCGCTGATGAGCTCCAACGCCGCCACCTACGCGACCGCCGCACTCGTGTGGCAGGACCTCTGCGACCTGCTCGAGGCCGGGCTCGGCGTCGCGGCGCTCAGCTTCCGCGCCATGCGCGGCAACCGCGAGGCGTTCGCCGACGCGGTCGCCGAGGCGCGGCCGCTGCCCGGCATCACGCTCGTGTCCTCGCGCCTGCGCGCGCTCACCGCCGAGGCCGAGCCGCCCGCGCGCCGGCAGGACCCGTTCGGCCTGCGCTGCCTGCCGCCGGTGGCCGCCGCGCTGGCGTGGGCGCTGTCGGGCCTGCACGACGTGCTCGCCGTCGAGATCAACGCCGCCGCCGAGAACCCGCTGTTCGCCGGCGGCGAGCCACTGCACAACGGCGGCTTCCACGCCGCCAGCTGCGCGCTCGCGCTCGACAGCGTGCGGCTCGCGCTGGTGCCGTTCGGCAGCCTCTCCGGCGCGCGGCTGTCGCACCTGATGGCGCCCGACCTCACCGGCCTGACGCCGTTCCTGGCCGCTGACGAGACCGGCAGCTCGGGCGTGATGATCGCCGAGTACCTGTCGGCCGACGCGCTGGCGCGGCTGCGCACCGGCGCGACGCCGGCCGTGCTCGGCTCGGTCTCGATATCGCGCGGGCTCGAGGAGCACGCCAGCTTCGCCTGGCAGTCGGCCGGGCAGGCACGCCGCGTCGTGCCGCTGCTGCGCACCGTGCTCGCGCTCGAATGGGTCGCCGCCGAGCGTGCGCTGCGGATGCGCGACGTGCCCGTGGCCGGCATCCTGGCGCCCGCCCGTGAGCTGGCGCGCGGGTTCGACGGCCGGTTGGAGGACCGGCCGCTCGGCGGCGACGTCGCGCTGGCCGAGGCCGCGCTGCCGTCGCTCGCCGAGCTGGTCCGTTCAGTTAGTTAGCGAGGTTGTTGGCCTCGAGGAAGGCCTTCGCCACGTCGGCGGGCTTCTTCTTGTCGAGGTCGACAGCCGCGTTCATCGCGGGCATCGCCTTGTCGGTCAGCAGCTTGTTGACCGAGTTGATCACGTCCATGAACTGCTGGCCGCCCAGCGCGTCGAGCTTGTCCTTGTTGATGACGAAGTAGACGTTCTGGAAGCCGAAGACGCCCTTCGGGTCCTCGAGCACCTGGTACTTGCCGGAGGCGAGCTGCGCGTCGGTCGAGAACACGTTGACCGTGTCGACGTCGCCCTTGTCGAGCGACGGGTACTGCAGGCCGAGCGCGAGCTGCTTGAACTTCAGGTTGTCCTTGACGCCGTAGACCGAGGCCATGCCCTTGAGGCCGTTGAAGCGGTTCTTGAACTCAGGGCGGGCGCCGAGCGTGAACGTGCCGGGGATGTTCTTGAGGTCGGCCACCGACTTGAGGTTGTGCTTCTGCGCGAACTCCTTGGTGGTGGCGATCGCGTCGGTGTCCTGGAACGGCGTGGCGTCGCTCACCGCCTGCCCGCGCTTCTCATACAGGTCCTTGACGATCTGCTGCGTCTCCTCCGGGCTCTTCGGCAGCGCGTCCTGCTTGAACACCACGGACTGCGACACGCCGGTGTACTCCGGGTAGGCGTCGATCTGCTTGGAGGTCAGCGCCTTGTCGATGATCTCGGTGGCGCCGATGTTCTCCTTGTAGTTGACCTTGTAGCCCTTGGCCTCGAGCGCCTGCTTGTAGAGCTGGCCGAGCACGAACTCCTCGGTGAAGTCCTTCGTGCCGATCGTCACGGCGGGCTTGCCCTTGCCGGGCTGGTCACTGCTGCTCGACGAGGTGCCGGTGCCACCACTCGAGCCGCCGCTGTCGTCGCCGCCGCATCCGACCACGACGAGCATGGCGAGGACGGCGAGCAGTGCGAATAGTCGTGCCATGAGGATCTCCCCTTGTTTCCTATGGGTTCATGCAAGCGCCCGGTCGGCCGGGAGATCCGACTCGGCGGGCGGGACGATGGTGTGCAGCTCCCGCGAGACCGCGAGGCCTTTCGGTGTGACCGCGCGCTGCGCGAGGGTGAGCAGGCCGTCGACCGCGAACGCCAGCACGACGGTCACGATCGTCGCGGCGATCACGCCGTCGAGCCCGTACGTCGACTGGTTGACGATGATGTCGCCGAGGCCGCCGCCGCCGGCGAGTGCGGCCAGCGGCGCTGTGGCGATCACGTACACCGACGCGGTGCGGATGCCGGCGAAGATCAGCGGCCACGACAGCGGCAACTCGACGCCGAACAGGACCTGGCGCTGGTTCATGCCCATGCCGCGCGCGGCCTCGACAGCGTCGGGGTCGACACCGTCGACCGCCGTGTAGGCGTTGGTGAGGATCGGCGGGATCGCCAGCGCCACGAGTGCGATCGTGATGTTCAGGCGCGACAGGCCGAAGAACGCGAGGCTGATCGCGATCAGCGCCAGGCTGGGCAGTGCGCGCAGCACATTGGAGACGTTGATCGCGAACAGGGACCCCTTGTGGATGTGGCCGAGCCAGACGCCCAGCGGCAGCGCGATCAGCAGCGAGATCGCGAGCCCGATCGCCGCGATGATCAGATGCTGCCCCGTGCGGTCGAGCAGCAGGCTCGTCTCGTCGGTGAAGAAGTTGAGGACGCCGCTCACGTCGGCGAACACGCTCATTGGGCGATGCTCCTTGCCCGCACCCACGGCGTGAGGAGCCGCTGCAGCAGCACGATCAGCAGGTCGGCGATCAGCGCCAGCGCGATCGCGAGCAGGCTGGCGGCCACGAACTCGGTGTTGGCGCCCGTCTGGATCGCGCTGAAGATCGGCGCGCCGAGGCCTAGCGGCGTGATGAACGCGCCGACGGTGGCGAGCGAGATCGTCGTGACCGTCGCCACGCGCACGCCGGCGATGATCGCCGGCACCGCGAGCGGGAGCTCGACGCGCGTCAGCGACTGGCGGCGCGTCAGGCCCATGCCCTCAGCCGCCTCTTTGGCCTCGTCGGGAACCTCCTTGAGCCCGGTGAGCGTGTTGCGGAAGAGGATCAGCAGCGTGTAGGAGACGAGGGCGATCTCGATGGTCAGCCAGCCGATGCCCGTGATCGGGACCAGGATCTGGAACGCCGCGATGCTCGGGATCGTGTAGAAGAGCGCCGAGACGTTCGCGAACGGCAACTCGAATCTCGAGCGGCGGTAGGCGATCAGCGCCATGGCGAACGAGATGACCATTCCCACTGCCAGCGCGATCAGTGTCAGCTCGATGTGCTCCACCACGCGCGGCAGGAAGCGGTCGCTGAAGTTGTCGAGGAACCACTTGAGGCAGAAGTTGCCGTTCGCGCGGATGCACTCGTCCCCGCGCCCGAAGTCGGGGATGACCGGCCCTGACCCCTGCGCGAACAGCGCGATCACAGCTGCCCGCTGACGTCCTCGACGCTCACATAGCCCTTCGGTTGCCCGTCGCCGTCGAGCACCACGACGCCGGGACTCGACTCGGTGAGCATCAGCGACAGCGCGTCGCGCAGCGTGGTGCGGCCCGCGCAGCGTGGGGCGCCGTCGAGACCATCCGGGACCGGCTGGAGCTGCACGTCGTCGAGGCGCTTGAGCGCGAGCCGCTTGAGGCCGCGGTCCTCGCCCACGAACTGGGCGACGAACTCATCGGCAGGCGAGGCGAGGATGTTCTCCGGCGTGTCGTACTGGGCGAGCACGCCGCCCTCCCGCAGGATGCAGATCCGCTCGCCCATCTTGATCGCCTCGTCGATGTCGTGGGTGACGAAGACGACGGTCTTGCGGATCTCGCGGTGCAGGCGCAGGAAGTCGTTCTGCAGTCGCTCACGTGTGATCGGGTCGATCGCGCCGAACGGCTCGTCCATCAGCATCAGCGGCGGGTCGGCGGCCATCGCGCGCGCCAGGCCGACGCGCTGTCGCTGGCCGCCGGAGAGCTGTGACGGGTAGCGCTTCGCGTGCTCGTCGGGGTCGAGCCCGACGAGCTCGAGCAGCTCGTGCGCGCGGGCGCGGATCCGCTGCTTGTCCCAGCCGAGCAGGCGCGGCACCGTGCCGATGTTGCTCTCGACGGTCATGTGCGGGAACAGGCCGATCTGCTGGATCACGTAGCCGATCCCGCGCCGCAGCTCGGTCGTCTCGAGCGACTTCACGCTCTTGCCGTCGATCGTGATGTCGCCCTCGGTGATCGTGATCAGCCGGTTGATCATCTTCATGGCGGTGGTCTTGCCACCGCCGGACGGCCCGATCAGCACGCAGATCTCGCCGGCGGGGATCGTGAGCGAAAGGTCGTCGATCGCGGGACGCGCGCTGTTCCCGTAGCGCTTCGTCACATGATCGAGGACGATCTCCGCGGCGGTTGATTCGGTCGTCACGACCGCGTCATCCTCCTACATCCGGCCGTTGACGCCCCAACACGTGGCGCCAGATATACCAGCCTCAGGGACTGGTGTCCATCTGATATATCTGTCGCCATGAGCCGCCTGCCGAGCAGTGCACGCGTCGTCGTCATCGGTGCGGGGATCGTCGGGAACTCGCTCGCATGCCACCTCGGGCGCCAGGGCTGGACCGAGATCGTGCAGCTCGACAAGGGCCCCCTGCCCAATCCCGGCGGCTCCACGGGCCACGCCTCGAACTTCATCTTCCCGGTCGACCACTCGCGCGAGATGACGCTGCTGACGGGCGATAGCGTCCGCCAGTACCGGGAACTGGGCGTGTTCACGCAGTCGGGCGGCATCGAGGTCGCGCGCACCGAGGAGCGGATGGAGGAGCTGCGGCGGCGCATGGCTTCGGCCAAGGCGTGGGGCATCGAGGATGTCCGCCTGGTGACCCCGGCTGAGGTGAAGGAGCTGGTTCCGTACATCGATGAGTCCGTGATCGTCGGGGGTTTCTACACCGAATCGGTGGGAGTTGTGGACTCCCTACGCGCCGGGACGCTGATGCGCGAGGAGGCGCAGGCATCTGGCGCGCTCACGGTCGTCGCGGGCGTCGAGGTCACTGGCATCGCTGTCGAGGCCGGCCGCGTCCGTGCTGTCAGCACGACCGACGGCGACGTCGAGACGGACGTCGTCGTCATCGCGTGCGGCGTCTGGAGCCCGCTGCTGGCGCAGATGGCCGGGGCGTCGATCCCGCTCACGCCGGCCATCCACCAGATGATCGACATCGGCCCCGTGCCGCGCTTCGAGGGCACGGCGAAGGCGATCGAGTTCCCGATCGTGCGCGACATGGACACCAACATGTACGAGCGCCAGGACGGGACGGGGCTGGAGATCGGCTCCTACGCGCACCGCCCGATCCTGCACGACCCGAGCGAGATCCCCTCGGTCGAGGAGGCGGCGCTGTCGCCGACCGAGTTCCCGTTCACCGAGGACGACTTCGCGCAGCAGATGGAGCAGGCGCTCGAGCTGATGCCGGAGATCGTGGGCGACGAGAGCGTCGGCATCAAGTACGCGATCAACGGCCTCCTCTCGCTCACGCCCGACGGGCTGCCGCTGCTCGGCGAGACGCCCGAGGTCAAGGGCCTGTGGTCGGCGGCCGCGGTGTGGGTGAAGGAGGGGCCGGGCGTCGGCCGCGCAGTCGCCGAGTGGATGACCCACGGCGAGTCGGAGATCGACCTCCAGTCGTCGGACATCGCGCGCTTCTACGACTGCCAGAAGACGCGCACGCACGTCCGCGCACGCGCCGCCGAGGGCTTCAACAAGACCTACGGGATCGTCCACCCCTCCGAGCAGTGGGCCTCGGACCGCGACGTGCGGTTGCCCCCCTTCCACGAGCGTGAGAAGGCGCTCGGCGCGGTGTTCTTCGAGGCCGCCGGCTGGGAGCGCCCGCACTGGTACGAGTCGAACGCCGACCTCGTCGACGAGTACGGCGTCAACGGCCGCGCGGCCGAGTGGGACGCGCGCTGGTGGT
This sequence comes from uncultured Solirubrobacteraceae bacterium, assembly GCA_963803335.1. Taxonomy (GTDB): domain Bacteria; phylum Actinomycetota; class Thermoleophilia; order Solirubrobacterales; family Solirubrobacteraceae; genus DASSUW01. Next base: position 237,705 of record CAWDME010000008.1, read on the forward strand.
CGCCGATCATCAACGCCGAGCACCTGGCCATGCGCGACCGCGCGGCGATCTTCGACCTCAGCGCGTTCTGCATCTTCGACGTGCAGGGCGAGGGCGCGCTCGACACCGTGCAGCGCGTGGCGATGCGGCAGATGGACGTCGCGATCGGGCGGGGCGTCTACACGCCGCTGCTCACGCCCGGCGGCGGCTTCAAGTCCGACCTCACGATCATGCGGCTCGGGCACGACCACTTCCGCGTCGTCACCGGCGGCGCGCACGGCATGGCCGACCTCAAGTGGGTGGCCGACCACGCCGGCGGCGCGACGGTGACCGACCTCACGTCGGCGTGGACGACGCTCGGCCTGTGGGGCCCGCGGGCGCGCGACATCCTCTCCGGCATCACGAGCGACGACGTCTCGCACGAGGGCCTGCCGTTCGCGCACTGGCGGACGATCGAGTGCGGCCCGCTGCAGGTGCTCGCGTCGCGCATCTCCTACGTCGGCGATCTCGGCTGGGAGCTGCACGTGCCGATCGAGCAGGGCGCCCGGCTGTGGGACATGGTCCGGGAGGCGGGCGAGCCGCACGGGCTGGTCCCGGCGGGCATCGGCGTCTACGGGACCACCGGCCGGATCGAGAAGTGCTACCGAGCCTTCGGTTTCGAGCTCGACGCGGAGTACGACGTCGTCGAGGCCGACATGGCGTGGGGCAAGGTCAAGGAGCAAGACTTCGTCGGCAAGGAGGCGCACGTGGCCCAGCGCGAGCGCGACCCGGCCGCGATCCTCTGCACGCTCACCGTAGACGACCACACGTCGGCGGCCGGGATCCCGCGCTACATGCTCGGTCGCGAGCCCGTCGTCACGCGCGACGGCGAGTCGCTGGTGGACGCCAAAGGCCGCCGCTCGTTCGTCACCACGGCGGGCATGGCGCCGTCGGTCGGCAAGTATGTGCTGATGTCGTACCTGCCGCCGGAGCACGCGGTCGAGGGCGGCGAGCTGGCCGTGGAGTACATGGCCGAGCGCTATCCCGTGACCGTCGAGATCGTCGGCTCGCGCGCGATCTTCGACCCCGACAACACCCGCATCCGCTCGTGAAGATCGTCGTCTGCGTCAAGCGCGTGCCGCTGACCGGCGGCAAGATGGTGTTGACGGCCGACGAGCGCGCGATCGAGACTCGCCACCTCGGCTTCACGATCAGCCCGCACGAGGAGTGCGGCGTGGAGGAGGCGGTGCGCATCGTCGAGGCACAGGGCGGCGAGGTGACGGTGGTGACGCTTGGGCCGCCCGAGGCGGAGGAGCAGCTGCGCGACACGCTCGCGCTCGGCGCCGACCGCGCGATCCTGCTCGAGACCGACGGCAGCGACTGGGACCCGGAGGCGACGGCTGCCGCGCTCGTCGAGGTGATCGCGGGCGAGGCGCCGGACCTGGTGATCTTCGGCAACGAGTCGGCCGACGCGGGTGGCTTCCAGGTCGGCATCCGCGTCGCGCACGCGCTGGGGAGGCCGATCGCGACCGGCCTGAAGGGCATCGCGGTCGAGGACGGAGCGCTGCGCTGCGAGCAGGAGGTCGGCTCGGCGCGCGACGTCTACCGCGTGCCGCTCCCGGCCGTCGTGACGGTCAAGGAAGGGCTCAACCTGCCGCGCTACCCGTCGGTGCCGGCGAAGCTGCGCGCGCGCCGCAAGCCGGTCGAGAAGCGCGCGGCGGGAGCGGCGGCGCCGCGGCTGGAGATGGTCCGGCTCGTCGTGCCCGAGGGCCGCGGCAAGCAGGCGGAGATGCTCGGTGAAGGCGCGGCCGCCGCGCCCGCCGTGGTGGAGCTGTTCCAGCAGCTGGGGCTCGCGTGAGCGTGCTCGTCTTTGTCGAGGACGCGGACGAGCTCGCCCAGCAGGCGCTCACATTCGCGCGCGCGTACGCCGGCGAGGTCGACGCGATCGCGTTCGGCAGCGCGCCCGCGATCACCGGTGTGCGGACGCTGCACGTCGCGGAGCTCGACGGCGGGTATGCGCCGCAGGCATGGGCGCGGGCGGTGGCTTCGCTGTCGCCGACCACGGTGGTGGCGGCGGGGACCGATCGCGGCAACGAGGTGCTCGCGCACGCCGCCGTGATGCTCGGCGGCGTGTTCGCCGCCAACGTGATCCGGGCGTCCGGCGACGAGGTCACGCGCCAGCGCTGGGGCGGCTCGCTGCTCGAGGAGGCGCGGATGCACGGCGACGTGAAGCTGATGACCGTGGCGCCGCACGCCGTTGAGATCGTGCCGCTCGCAGGCGAGCCGGTGGTGCAGACCTTCACGCCCGAGCTCGTGGCCGGCGACGACGTCGTGCGCGTGGTCGACCGGGTGGAGGAGTCCGCGGGCGGCATCTCGCTGGCCGACGCGCCGGTGGTCGTCAGCGGCGGCCGCGGCGTCGGCTCGGCCGAGGGGTTCGCGCCGCTCGAGGAGCTCGCCGAGCTGCTCGGCGCCGCGGTCGGCTGCTCGCGCGCGGTCACGATGGCCGGCTGGCGGCCGCACACCGATCAGGTGGGGCAGACCGGCACCAAGATCTCGCCTGACCTCTACATCCCGTGCGGCATCAGCGGCGCCACGCAGCACATGGCCGGCTGCAAGGGGGCGAAGAAGCTGCTGGCGATCAACTCCGACCCGGACGCGCCGATCATGACCACCGCCGACTACGCGGTGATCGGCGACGTGCTCGAGGTCGTCCCGGCGATCACCGCCGAGCTGCGCCGGGTCCGGGGCGGCTCGTGATCGCGAGCGCGATCGCGCTCGCCGCGGCGATCGCCGTCGCCGCCACGCTGTTCGGCCGCCGCGTCGCCCTGCTCGCGCGGCTCGTGCGGATGGGGAGCCCGACCGGCATCGAGCGCCGCGACGACGTCTCCGAGCGCGTGCGCGCCGAGGCGGTCGTGGTGCTGGGCCAGCGCAAGCTGCTCCAGCGCCTGATCCCGGGGCTCATGCACGCGTTCATCTTCTGGGCCTTCATCGTGCTGTTCCCGGCGATCTTCATCGCAATGATCGAGATCGTCGACCCGGACTCCGCGCCCGACTGGGGCTGGTACGACGCGCTGTCGGACGTCTTCTGCGTGCTCGCGCTGATCGGCGTGGCGACCGCGTTCTACATCCGCAAGGTCGTGCGGCCGCGGCGCTTCGACGGCAGCCATCTCGGCGAGGCGGACCTGATCCTGCTGTGGATCGCCGCGATCGTCTCGACGCTGCTGCTCCTGCACGCCACCGACGCGCGCGCGTACGCGTGGGCGCATGTCCTGCTGATCCTCGGCTTCCTCGCCTACCTTCCGCACTCCAAGCACCTGCACATCGCCACCGCGGCGATCAACGTCTACTTCGGACGGACCCGGTTGCGGGGCCGGCTGGAGCCGCTGCGGTTCGACGAGGAGACGCCGGAGGAGGAGATGCGCTTCGGCATCGGGACCGTCCAGGACCTGACGTGGAAGCAGATGATGGACGCGTTCTCGTGCACCGAGTGCGGCCGCTGCCAGGACGCGTGCCCGGCGTTCGCGACCGGCAAGGTGCTGTCGCCCAAGCTCGTGGTGATGGGGGTGCGAGATCACCTCTTCGAGGAGGGGCCGAAGGCGCTGGCGGGCGAGTACGAAGGGCCTCTCGTGGCCGATCGCGGGTCGCTCGAGGAGATGGCGTGGGACTGCGTGACGTGTGGGGCGTGCGTGCAGGCGTGTCCGGTCAACATCGAGCACATCGACCACATCGTCGACCTGCGCCGGCATCTGGTGATGGTCGAGTCGCGCTTCCCGAGCGAGGCCGAGCAGATGCTGCGCGACGTCGAGCGCCAGTCCAACCCGTGGGGCAAGCCGCAGGCCGAGCGCGCGGCCTGGGCGGACGGGCTCGACGTGCGCGTGCTCGAGCCCGGCGACCCGCCGCCGGAGGTCCTCTACTGGGTCGGGTGCGCGGCGTCGTACGACGAGCGGGCGCGCGAGAGCGCGCGGTCGACGGCGAAGCTGCTCACGGCCGCCGGCGTCGACTTCGCGATCCTCGGCCCGGCCGAGGCCTGCACCGGCGACCCGGCGCGGCGCATGGGCAACGAGTTCGTCTTCCAGGCCTACGCCGAGCAGAACGTCGAGACGCTCAACGAGGCGGGCGTGACGAAGATCGTCGCCAGCTGCCCGCACTGCTTCAACACGCTGGCCGGCGAGTACCCGGACTTCGGCGGCCGCTACGAGGTGATGCACCACACCGAGCTGCTCGCCGAGCTCGTGCGCGACGGGCGGCTGGCGCCGACCGCGAGCGAGCAGACGATCACCTACCACGACTCCTGCTACCTCGCCCGCCACAACGACGTGCGCGCGCAGCCGCGCGAGCTGGCCGCCGCCGTCGGGCAGCCGGTCGAGATGGAGCGGCGCGAGCAGCAGACGTTCTGCTGCGGGGCCGGCGGCGCGCACATGTGGATGGAGGAGCGCGGCACGCCGATCAACGAGGAGCGCGTACGCCAGGCGGCCGAGACCGGCGCCGAAACGCTCGCCGTCGCCTGCCCGTTCTGCACCGTGATGCTCGACGACGGCGTGCGCAGCAGCGGGCGCGACATGCGCGTGGTCGACCTCGCGACGCTGTTGGCTGAGTCGGTCGGGGAGCCCCCGGCCGGCGCCACCGCAGGCTCGGGCTAGCCGCACCCGCGTTCGGGGGATGCCCGTGCCGAAAGGGGCAGGGGTCGCGCCTACCGTAGATCAGGACATGACGAAGACTCTCCGCCTCCTCAAGCGCCACCTCCGCGCCCGCACGCGCTGGACCCCCAAGCAGCTCGAGCTCGGAGCGATCCCGGCCTAGCGCAAGTGCGCTGACACCGCGTCGGCCTGCTCCACAGCGAGCCGGCCGACGATCCCCAGCCGCGACGGCCCGAGCCGGGCCGTCGGACCGGCTACCGACAACGCTCCCACCACCGTGCCGTCGCCGTCCCGTATCGGGGCGGCGACGGCCGCCAGCCCCATCTCGAGCTCGTCGACGATCGTGGCGAAGCCGTGCTCGCGCACTCCCGCGAGCTGACGCGCCAACTCGTCCGGATGCACGATCGTGCGCGCGGTCAGGCGTTCGAGCGACCCGCGCGGCGCGTCGTCGCCGTACGCGAGGAAGACCTTGCCGGCAGCGCTGCAGTGGTCGGGCACCTCGCGGCCGATCCAGCTGCTGACGCCGAGCACGTGGCGCCCGTCGACCTGCGCGATCGCCTCGGCGCCGTGCGGGCTGCGCACCATGAGATTGACGGTCTCGCCGCTCTCGTCGGCCAGTCGCCGCATCGCGGGCTCGGCGAGCTCCGCCAGGTCGCGCCGGATCGCGTGCGCGAAGCGTGCGCGCGTGCGCTCCGCATCCCACTCGATCAACCCGTGCCGTTCGAGCGCCGCGAGCGCCACCTGCACGTCCGCTTCCGACGCGTCGCTCGCTGCGATCAGCTCGGAAAGCGTGCGCGGCGAACGCTCGATGACGAGCGCGATCAGGCGGGCCGTGAGCTCAGCCGCAGCGGCCATGCCGTAAGTGCATCACGCCCGGGCGCCGACTGCCACGCTGATCGCGGCGGAGGCGCCGGCCACGGCGGCCGTCGCGGCCGCGGAGCCCGGAGGCAGGCCGTCGCGCGAGGCGAACGTCGCCGCGATGTCGGCGCAATCGCCGGCGATGCTCGCGGCCAGGAATGGCCGCACAGGCGCGCCGCGGAGCGCGGCGGCGAGGGCGAGGCCATGGAGCACGACCTCGCGCGCGCCGAGGGCGCGCAGCGCCACGTGGGCGGCCGGCGTCCGGCCGCCGGCCCCGAGCCAGCGGCGCGTCAGGCGGTCCGGCACCAGCACAAGGCCGGCGCCGTAGACGGTACGCAGGCCCAGAACGCCGAGAACGAGAGAGTCGGCCATGCCCTGGGTACGGCCGCGGGCCGCTTCGCGATCACTGGTTTACCGTCTACACATCGCGGTTAGATAGTTGAGTGACTCACACATCTGTTTGGAGGTGGAACGTGAGCACGCAAGCCAAGAGCACGTTCAAGATCGATGGCTGGGACGAGCAGCCGTACGCAGACAAGCTCACCCGCGCCCAGGTCAAGGCGACCTACAGCGGCGACATCGAGGGCGCGGGCGAGACCGAGTGGCTGATGTGTTACCGCGAGGACAAGACCGCCGACTTCGTCGGCTTCCAGCGCATCACCGGCCGGGTCGGCGACCGCTCCGGCAGCTTCGTGGTCGAGAGCACGGGGGCGTTCGATGGCAAGGTGGCGTCGGGCCCGCTGGCGATCGTCCAGGGCTCCGGCACCGGCGAGCTCGCGGGCATCACGGGGTCCGGCACCCTCACGGCCCCGATGGGCGGCGAGCCGGCGGTCTCGCTCGACTATGACTTCGAGTGAGCACAGCGCCAACGTCGTCGGGGCGCTGGCGCTGAAGCTGCACGACCGGATGTCGGCCGCCGTCGCCGAGGCGGCGGGCGAGCCGGAGAGCGGGGCGACGACGCTGTCGTGGCTTGACAACTTCGCCGCGCAGCCGCAGATCGGGCTGCTGAACCGGATGCTCGGCCTTACGCCGTCGGGCGCGGTGCGGATGGTCGACCGGCTCGAGGCCGACGGGCACCTGCACCGCGGCCCGGGCCGGGACGGCCGCTCCACGACGGTGCGGCTCACCGCGCGCGGGCGCCGCACTGCACGCCGGGCCGCGGCCGCGCGGCTCGCGGTCCTGGACGATGCGCTGTCGGTGCTGACCGACGAGGAGCGGGCGACGCTCGACGGGCTCGCCGGGAAGGTGCTCGTAGGCCTCAAACGCGACCCCGGCGCCACGCGCTTCATGTGCCGGCTGTGCGACGCGACCGCCTGCGGTCACGCCGACGGCCACTGTCCCGTGGCTTAGATCTTCAGCGGTAGCGGCGGGCGACGACCGACGGCTGCTCGACCGGGCGGCCGGCGTCGAGCGACCAGGCGAGCCGCACGAGCTGCGCGTGCGTCCAGCCCAGCGGGGTCGCCGAGAAGTCCGGCGTGCCCGGCGTGTAGCCGGGCGGCGGCTGGTCGTCCCACACCTGTTCGGGCAACAGGCGGCCGCTGTTGGCGGTCGCGGCGATCGAGCGCAGCCGCATGCGGGCGGCGCGTGCGTCGCCGGTCAGCAGCTCGTACTCGCCGCGCTCGCCCGCGAAGATCGGCCACAGCCGGCCGCGGTTGCCGGCGGTGCCGAACGGGCCGCCGTCGGGCAGCTCGCCGTAGCCGTCGAAGGTGTAGCGGTGCCAGAAGCGCCCGTTCGGGGTGTCGACGCCGAGCTCGCGGTCCACGACCGGCAGCGTCGTGCGGAACGCGGCCGCGTCCGGAGGCTTGACGCCGAGGCGTGCGAGCTCGAGGAAGCTCGGGTCCACGACCTGGCGCTGGTCGACGACCGGCCCGTGGTCGGGCGTCTCGTACGTCGTGCCGGCGTTCGGGTCGCCGTCCTTGGTGATGCGCACGTAGTACGGATCCGGTGACAGTGGGCCGTTGGTGGTGAGCGTCCAGGCGTCGACGTGCTGCTGGCGGTCGTCGGCCACTTGCAGGTAGTGATCGGCGGCCGCGGTCGCGCCGTTGTGGCGGGCGATCTCGGCGGCGGTCACGAGGCCGGCGATCTCGGCGGCGATGCTGGCCGGCGAGTAGCCCTCGACGTTCTCCCAGCGCTCCTGGCTCGTCGGGCCGTTGGCGACGATGCAGTCGGCGGCGCGCTGGACGTGCACCCACGTGCCGGCGTCGAAGCGGCGCAGCTGCCAGCTCAGGATGATCGGGTCGGCCACCTCGTCGAGCTGCAGGCTCGTCCAGTGCGGCGAGCCGTCGAGGTTCGAGTTCTGCGGCAGGCAGCCGTCGGCCTTCTGCTGGTGCTCGAACAGGTACGTGACCGCGCGGTCCGCGGCCGCGCGATCGCCGGCGGCCAGCAGCGCGGTGGCGACCTGGTAGGCGTCGCGCGACCACACGAGGTGGTACGGGCCGGAGTAGCCGGGGATGTTGCCCCACACCCACGGCATCGACGGCGACGCGATCATCGCGCCGCGGAACGTCTTGTCCTCGGTCGCCGACATCACCATCAGCGACGCGTCGTAGAGCCGCTTGATGCCGGCTGCGCTGCGCGGGCGGCGGAGGCCGTCGAGGTACCGATGCCAGCCCGCGGCGTAGTCGCGCGCCGCGCGGTCGAAGCCGCTGCGCAGCGCGGCGGCCGCGACGCGAGCGGCGGCGTCGCCCGTGGGGGCGAAGCCGAGCGCGAGCGTGAGGTGCCGGTGCCCGCGCAGCCCGGTCAGCGGCGTCGCGCCGGTCTGGACCACGTTGCCGGGCGTGGTGGCCGCGTCGTAGGCCCAGTCCATCCGGTGGTCGTCGCGCAGGTCGGTCCAGCCGTCGCTGGCGCCCATGTAGCCGACCGAGGTCTTCGTCAGCGCGGGCGCGGTCGCCAGCGCGCTGGCGTTGGCCTTGTCGTACGCGGTCGCGGCGCTCGCGCTGTCGTCGTCGCCGGTGTTCGACAGCGCCGGGTCGCCCAGCACGTACAGCTGGTACGGCGTGCCGGTCAGTGACTCGAACCTGACCTTCACGAGCACGGCGGAGCGCGCCGGATCCGTCACGTAGGTCTTCGTGAGCCGCCAGCGCGACGTCGAGGAGACCTGGCGGTAGGTCAGGCTCCGGGCGTCGGCGAGCCGCGTCGAATGGGCGACGTCGGTCTCGCGCTCGCTGAACGTCTTCCCGTCGCTGACCACGAACTGCAGGTCGCGGAAGCTCGGCGTGCCGAGGTCAGGCGCGTAGACCTCGCTCAGCTCGCCCCCCTGGAGCGTGAACCAGACCTTGCTCGCAAGCGGCCGCGCGGTCCCGAACCCGTCCTTGTTCCCGGCCGTCCAGTTCGCGACCGCTCCGGGCGCGCCCGGAGCCTCGGCTGCCATTGCGGGTGCGGCGCACAGCACCGCCAGCATCACTGCAAGAACCATCCCCCGCCTCATCCCGCACCTTCGCCTACCCGCATCCGCGGTTCACGAACCCGCTTCGTTTGTCCTCATCTGGTCCGTAAGTTGTACCGCTTTGGTCTTGACTGATCGCGTGCCGGGCTCGAAGATGCGGGTGTGGCCCGGCTGAAGATCGCGTACATCGGTGGCGGGTCGACGCGCGGGGCCGGCACCATGGCGAGCTTCATCGAGCAGGGCGAGAACTTCGCCGGGTCCGAGATCGTGCTGATCGACCTCAACCCCGAGCGGCTCGAGCTGATCCGCGAGCTCGCCGGCCGGATGGCGGCCGCCAAGGGCGTCGACATCACGGTCGGGGCCACCACCGACCGGCGGGCCGGCCTCGAGGACTGCGACGCGGTGCTGACCAGCTACCGCCCGGGCGGCTTCGAGGCGCGCGTGCTCGACGAGAAGATCCCGCTGTCGCACGGCGTGATCGGGCAGGAGACGCAGGGGCCGGGCGGGTTCTTCATGGCGCTGCGCTCGATCAAGGTCATGCAGGAGGTGCTCGCCGACGTCGAGGCCGCCTGCCCGGGGGCGCGGATCTTCAACTACACGAACCCCGTCAACATCGTCGCCCAGGCGGTCACCGACCACTCGGAGATCCCGTTCGTGTCGCTGTGCGAGGGGCCGATCGTGTTCCCGGTCGAGCTCGCCGAGGTGGCGGGCCTCGATCCCGGGAAGCTCGACGTGGCGAGCGTGGGGCTCAACCACGGCTCGTGGAGCGTGCGCCACCGCTACGACGGGCAGGATCTGCTGCCGCTGCTCAAGGACGCGTACGCGCGGCGCGGCGCCGACCCCGAGCTGCGGCCGGGGGCGCGGCGGATGCTGCGGCTGGTCGACGCGATGGACTCCCTGCCGAGCGAGTACTTCCAGTACTACTACTTCGAGGCCGAGGTGCTGGGCGAGCTGACGTCGAAGCCGACGACGCGCGCCGAGGACATCCTCAGCTGGGTCCCCGGCTACTGGGAGCACTACGTCGAGCAGGCGGGCAGCGACAGCCCCGAGCTCGACCCCGGTCGCTCACGCGGCGGCATCCACGAGCTCGAGCTGGCCATCGACTGCATGGACGCCGTGTTCAACGACCGCGGCGAGACGCTCCCCGTCAATGTGCCCAATCAGCGATCGGTGCCGGGGTTCAGCGACACGCTCGTGGTCGAAACGCTCGCGCGCTGCGATGCCGACGGCATCCACCCGCTCGAGATGCCGGGCCTGCCGACGCACCTGCGCGGGTTGGTCGAGGCGCTCGGGGAGTACCAGCAGGCCGCCGCCGACGCCGCCTGGTCGGGCGACGCGCGAGACGCGGTACGCGCGCTCGCGGCCCACCCGCTCGTGCGGTCGATCGACCTCGCGGAGCGGCTGTATGCGGAGATGGCGGAGGCGCACCGCGCGCACCTGCCGGCGCGTTTGCTGCCGGCTTGAGCTGCGGGCCCGGCCAACAGCCGCAGTTAACGAAGTGCCGCGCCGGTCTGAGGATCGAACAGGAGCAGCGCCTCGGGCGGCACCACGAGCTCGACGACCTCGCCGTGGGCGAAGCGGCGCCGGCCGGGGATCGCGGCCGTGAAGCGTGCGCGGCTGTCGGCGGCCAGCAGCGCGGCGTCGCCGCCCTCGGCCGCCTCGTCGGCGGCGACGGCCGCCTCGCCCGCCGGCTTCTCGGCGTCGACCGCGAAGATGACATGGCTCTCGCTGCCGAGCCGCTCGACGACCTCGAGCTCGGCCCGCAGCCGCGGCGCGTCGTCGGCGTCGGCCGCCTCGACCGGCCGCAGGTCCTGCGGCCGGATGCCCGCGATCACGCGCCCCGCCGGGCGGCCCTGCACCGGGATCTCGATCCCGGCCACGCGCAGCCGGCCATCGACCACATCGCCCATCGCGAGATTCATCGCCGGCGACCCGATGAACGCGGCGACGAACACGTTCGCGGGCTGCTCGAACAGCGCCTCGGGCGTGTCGATCTGCTGCACGGTGCCGTCGCGCAGCACGGCGACGCGCTCGCCGAGCGTCATCGCCTCGACCTGGTCGTGCGTGACGTAGATCGTCGTCACGCCGAGCCGGTCGTGCAGGCGCGCGAGCTCGGCGCGCATGCCGACGCGCAGCTTCGCGTCGAGGTTCGAGAGCGGCTCGTCCATCAGGTAGGCCTGCGGCTCGCGCACCATCGCGCGGCCCATCGCGACGCGCTGGCGCTGGCCGCCGGACAGCGCGCCCGGCTTGCGATCGATCAGGTCCGTGAGGCCGAGCACGCCGGCGACGTCGCCGACCCGTTCGCGCATCTCAGGCTTCGGGGTCCGTCGCAGCTTGAGCGCGAACGCGAGGTTGTCCCAGACGCGCATGTTCGGATACAGCGCGTAGTTCTGGAACACCATCGCGATGTCGCGGCTGCGGGGCGCGAGCTCGGTGACGTCGCGGTCGCCGATGCGGATCCGGCCCTTCGACACGCCTTCCAGCCCGGCGACCATCCGCAGCAGGGTCGACTTGCCGCAGCCGGAGGGGCCGACCAGCACCATGAACTCGCCGTCGCCGATCTCCAGGTCGACGTCGTCGACGGCCAGCACGTCGCCGGGGAAGACCTTGCTCACGCCCTCGAGGGCGATTCCGCCCATCGGGCGCTCCTTCGGTCGAGTTCGGGGATCTGCACGACGGCGGGGTCGACCACCACGCCGAGGCGGTCGAGCGCGAGCAGCACGGCGCCGGCCACCGGCGGGACCGGATGGCGGACGGCGATCGCGCCCGGCAGCTCGGCCATAGTGGCGGCGGCGAGCCGCTCGGTCGGGTGCGCGAACACGCGGCCGCTCAGCACGACCCGCAGACCGTCGAGCGGCAGGTCGAGCTGCGCGGCGCACGCGCGACCCTGGCTGCCGAGGATGCGGCCCTTGTCGGCGACGATCGCCTGGGCGACGCCGTCACCGGAGTCGGCGGCGTCGAGCACGACCGGGGCCAGCCGGTCGACCTCCGCGTCGGCGAGGCCGCCGCGGCGCGTGAACGCGTGCAGCAGGGCGATCGCGTCGTCGACGCCGTAGAGCGCGAACGCGCTCTGCGACAACGAGGTGGCCGGGCCCATGTCGAGCGCGGCGCGGTAGACGGCGGCGCGGGCGTCGCGGGCGAGGTTGCGCCCGCCCGCGCCGTCGGGCCAGAAGCCGAGGTGGAACACGCGCCCGTCGCCGCGACGGGCGCCGATCGCGTTGTAGGTGCCGGCGACGATCGAGACGCCGACCCAGTCCGGCGCGCCGGCGCGCAGCGCACCGAGCGCGTCGTTCACGACGAGCGGCGCCTCGCGCAGCCCGAGCTGCTCCCGCAGCGCCCGCTCGAGCAGCGCGAAGTCCTCCGGCCAGTCGGCGCCCGCGAGGCTGAACGTCGCGGCCGCGAGATCGGCGCCGGTGACGCCGGCGCGGCCGAGCGCCTCGCCGGCGGCCGCCACGATCGTCTCGATCGCGACGGCGGGCGTGTCCGCGTTGTAGATGTCCGCGCGGCCGCCGAGCCCGGCGCCGAGCGCCTGCCCCGACGCGCCGGCGACGACGGCGATCGTTTTCGTGTTGCCGCCGTCGACTCCCAGGACCACGCTCATTCCTTCACCGCCCCCGCGAACATCCCGCGGATGAAACTGCGCTGCAGGAAGATGTAGACGATCACGATCGGCAGCGCGACGAGCACCGCGGCGGCGGCGACCAGGGTGGCGTCAAGGTGGCCCCGGTTGGCGCCCGCGAACAGCGCGAGCCCGAGCGGCGCCGTGCGCAGGTCGTCGGACTGGATCATCACCAGCGCGAGCAGGAACTCGTTCCACGTCCACATGAAGACGAGCACGAGCATGGTCGTGATCGCGGGCCAGGCCTGGGGCAGCAGCACGCGCCACAGCGTCACGAAGCTCGACGCGCCGTCGAGCCGCGACGCCTCTACGAGCGCAGCCGGGGACGAGCGGAAGAACGCCCGCATCCAGAACGTCCCGAAGGGCACCGACAGGCCGATCTGCGGCAGGATCAGCGCCCAGAGGCTGTCCGTGAGCCCGACGTCCTTGAAGACGTAGTAGAGCGGGATGACCGTCGCCTCGTAAGGGAAGATGAGGCCGATCAGGAGCAGGTAGAACAGCGCGTCTGCGCCGCGGAAGCGCATCGTGCCGAACGCGTAGCCGGCGAGCGTGGACAGCACAGCTGAGACGACCGTGACCGTGGCGGCGACGATGAAGCTGTTGAGCAGCCCGCGGTTGAAGCCGCCCTCCTCCCACGCCGCCTTGAACGTGCTGAAGTCGAGCGAATGCGGGATCGAGAAGCCCGTGACGAAGTCCGACCGGTGGTGGAACGCAAGCAGCACGATGCTCAGCACCGGGTAGAGCACGAGCACGACGAACACGCCGAGTACGACGTAGCTGAGGAGTTGCTCGCGGCGCGTGGTGGTCATCGATTCGGGTCCCGGTCGACGAGGCGGGTGATTCCGAACGCGACCACGAAGATGAGCGCCGTCAACACGACGGCCATGGACGCGGCGAGACCGACGCGCCCGTTGGAGAACGCGTTCTGGTAGACGAGCACCGACGGCACCGTCGTGCTGGTCCCGGGCCCCCCGGAGGTCGACACGTAGATCAGGTCGAACGTCCGCAGGGCGGTGATCGTCGTGAGGGTGAGCGCGACCGCGAGCTCACCGCGCAGCCCCGGCAGCGTGACCGCGAAGAACTCGCGCACGCGCCCGGCGCCGTCGACCCGCGCGGCCTCGTACAGCGTGATCGGGATCTTCTGGATTCCGGCCAGGAACAGCACGAGGCACAGGCCGAACATCACCCACGTGCCGACGAGGCCGAGCGCCGGCAGCGCGAACGTGAAGTCCCCGAGCCAGCCCCGGGCGATGCTCCCCAGCCCGACCGCGCGCAGCGCTTCGTTGAGCGGCCCGTCTGGCGCGTAGATCCAGACCCACGCGATCGCGACCACGACGCTCGCGACGGTCTGCGGCAGGAACAGCACGGCGCGGAAGAACGTCACCCCGCGCACTCGGCTGTGGGCGATCAGCGAGGCGAGCAGCAGCCCCAGCATGACCGGGAGCACGGCGTAGAAGAGGATCAGCTCGAACGAGTGGACGAACGACGCGCGGATGTCCGGGTCGCTCAGGACCTTCTCGTAGTTCTCGAACCCGACCCACGTCCCGACGGTCAGGCCGTCCCAGTCGAAGAACGAGAGCCACGTCGTGTAGATGAGCGGGGCGAACGCGAACAGCAGATAGAAGAAGAACGCGGGGGCGAGATACATGTAGGCGACCCTGCGTGGCTCGCCTGGCGCCCGGGCGCGAACCTTGGGTGCCTCGAGTGCCAGCGCCGGCTCGCCGGGAGCGCGACTGCGCTCCCGGCGTGTCTCGACCTCCGCCACCCGCTTAGCCCCCCGCGAGTTGCTTGTGGTACTCCTCCCAGTCGCCCTGCACCTTGGAGATGACGTCCTGCGGTGAGATCCGCCCGGCGAGCATCTCCTGGAACGACTGTCCCATCGTCTGGAGCATCGTCGGCGACGACCAGTCGGGGTACAGCGTCAGGCCGCCGTCCTGGACGAGCTGGTCCCAGCCGGCCTTGACCTCCTTGCCGACGGAGTCGTCGGGCTCGGCCGTCGCGTCGGTCGCCGCCGGAACCTGCTGCGTGTCGACGAGCTCCTGCGCCGCAGACGGCCCGGTGATCCAGTCGAGGTATGCGGCCGCGAGGTCCGGCTGCTTGGTCTTGGCGGAGATGTGCATCGGGAAGCTCGTGGACCCGATGTTGACGTGATCGCCGCTCTTCCCCGGCGGCATGTTGAAGAACTCGGCGTCCTCGCCGAGCCCCTCGCGCGCGGTCGCGGCCTGCCAGTTGCCGGCGATCAGCAGCGCGCCCTGGCCCTTGCTGAACGCGACGCCGGCGTTCGTTTCATCGCGTGAGTTGTACGAGTCCCCCTTGCCGAGATAGCCCTTGTCCGCCCACTCCTTGAGCTTCTCCAGCGCCTTGAGATTGCCGTCGTTGTCGAACGTCGCGCCGTCGCGCTGGAAGATCCAGTCGCGGACGTCCTGCGCCGGCGTGTAGGCCCCCTGGATCCCGCCCCACAGGTGGAGCGCGTGGAACTGGTCCTTGTCGCCCAGCATGATCACCGGCTCGTCGGCCGGCAGCGACGTGCGCAGCTTCGCCAGCGCGGCGTCGAAGTCGTCGAACGTCTTCAGCGATGCGGGGTCGACGCCGGCGGCGGCGAGCTTCTTCTTGTTCGCGAACACGCCGACGGACTGGCCGGTCTGCGCTACGCCCCACAGCGTGCCCTCACCGAATGTCTGGCCGTCGTCGGTCCACTCGAACTGCTGCAGCGTCTCGGGCGAGTACGAGTCGCCCCAGCCGTAGGCGTCGGCGTACTTAGTCAGCGGCAGGATCAGCCCGGCCTTCACGAGCTCGCCGTCGAGCTGGTAGCCCTGGTTGCCTCCGAACACGTCGGGCGGCTTGTCGCTCGACGCGACAAGCTTGGCCTGCTTGGTCCAGTCGGAGAAGTTGCGGAACGAGATCTTCACGGTCACGTTCGGGTACTTCTTCTCGAACGATTTGCTGAGCGCCCGCAATGCATCCTGCGGCCCGCCCGAGCCCTCGGGCGAGATCACCGTCAACGTCACGGGACCGAGATCATCGAACCCGCTCGTCTTGACCGCCTTGGACGAGCTGCTCGCGGCGTCCTGGTTCGGCTTATCCGCGCCCGGCGTTCCCCCGCACCCGACGACGACGATCGCCAGCACGGCTGGCAACAGCGCCGCGCGGAGCATGCGAATCCTCATTGGTGTTGTCCCCCTCACGATGAGCGCGGCGCATGAGCGTCGCCTGGAACCGATAGCGATCGGCGCGGTACACGGTGCGGCCGAGGTCCACGACCCTACCCTCCGCGCCGATCGCGACCGTGGTCGCGAACAGGACCGGCGCATCCGGCGCCAGCCCGAGCAGCTCGGCCTCCGACGCGTCCGCGCCGCGGGCCTCCAGTTCGTAGTCGGCGCGCCGCGGCGGGCTGCCGGCGCGCTCCAGCGCCTCGTACAGCGAGGCACTGGTGAAGTCGAGCTCGGTCAGCTCCGGGGCCAGCCGCAGCGGCACTCGGTTGTGATCGAGCGAGATCGGCACGGAGTCGAGCATGCGCACGCGGTGCAGCTCGAACAGCTCGGCGCCGGGCGCGATCGCGAACGTCTCCGCCTCGTCGATCGTCGCCGCGCGGACGCCGGAGGTCAGCACGCGCGCGCTCGCCTCGAGCCCGCGCAAGCGGCCCAGCTCGGACAGGCTCATCAGCGTGCCGGCCGGCTCCGCGAGCGCGTCGCTGGTCACGAACGACCCGCGCCCGCGCCCCTCGACGAGCCCATCGGCCGTCAGCTCCTCGATCGCTCGCCGCACGGTGGCGCGGCTGACGCCGAGCTCGTCGCACAGCCAGCGCTCGGAAGGCAGCCGATCCCCGGGCTGCAGTGCGCCGCTGGAGATCTCCTTGGAGATCTCCCGGTAGACCCGGTGATAGAGCGGCTGGGACGCCTGGCTGAGCGGCATTGGACGATGACTATCCAGACCTGTGGTCCGCCTGTCAAGACGTTTGGTTCCTTTTGGTTCGTCATGGTACGTTCCGGTCCATGCGGTTCCTGGAGACCGGGTTGTGGGCCGATGTCCGGCAGCTTCCGGCGGCGCTCCAGGACACCGTCGATGCCGCGCGCGGGGTTGCCGAGGCGGCTGCGGTGCTGCGCGGCGCGCAGCGGATCGTCGCCACCGGCAACGGTGCGGCCTACTACGTCGCCCACGCGCTGTGGCTGGCCGGCTTGGAGTTCGGCGGACCGCCGCTTGTGGCGTTGCCGTGCGGCGTGGTGGCCCGCGAGGGGTTCGCCTGGCAGCCCGGCGACGCCGTGCTGGCTATCTCCTCGTCGGGCGCGTTCCGCGACGTGGTCGAGATCGCGCAGCGCTCGGGCACGCGGCCGTGCGTGGCGATCACCGCGAACGCCGAGTCGGCGCTCGCCGCCGCGTCCGACGCCGTCGTGCTCCAGCACGTCCACTCGCAGCGGGCGGTGACGCACACGCAGGCGCTCGCGGGCGCGTACGCGTGCGGGCTCGCCGTGATCGGCGGCGATCTCGCGGGCGTGGTCGACGCCGCGGCGCGCGCGGTCGCCGAGGCCGAGGCGTGGGCCGCCGAGGCGCTGAGCGACCTCGGCACGCCGCCGGCGGCGATCGCGGTCGGCGGCGGCGCGGCGTGGGCGGCGGCGCTCGAGCTGGCGCTGATGCTCAAGGAGATCTCCCGCATCCCGGCCGAGGGGGTCGAGACGCGCGAGGGCGCGACCTCGGCGATGTTCGGGCTCGATCGCGGGCATCTGATGGTGTCGCTGGACCCCGACGGTGACGCGCTCGGCGACGAGGCCGTGCGCCTGTGCACCGCGGCGGGCGCGACCACGCTGCGCTTCCCGGCGGCTGCACGTGCCGACGCGCGGCTCGCCTTCATCACCACGCTGCCGGCGGCCGCCGCGCTGGCCGCCGAGCTGGCCCTGGCCGCCGGCCACGACGTCGACAAGCCGGCGTGGACCGACGCGTATTACGAGACCGCAAGGAGCGCGAGGAGCGCGACGTGAGCATCCACCTCGGCGTCGTCGGCTGCGGGAGCGTCTTCTGGACGCCGTATATGAACCTGATCGAGCGCCTGCGCGGCCAGGGCCGCGTGGAGGTCACAGCGGTCTACGACGCCGATCGCGAGAAGCGCCGCGCCGCCGCCGAGCGACTCGACCTCACGCCCGCGCTGCCGGACGACCTCGCGGTGTGCGCGCATCCGGACGTCGACGTCGTGATGGTGCTGACGAGCATGCCGGAGCACGCCCGCCTTGCGCGCGCGGCGCTCGAGGCCGGCAAGCACGTGCTCGTCGAGAAGCCGGTCGCGACCACGCTCGCGGACGCCGAGGCGGTGCTGGCGGCCGCCGAGGCGGCCCCCGGACACCTGCTGTGCGCGCCGCACATCCTGCTCTCGCCGACCTACCGGGCGATGCACGCGCGCGTTCTCGCGGGCGAGGTCGGCGGGCTCCTGTCCGCGCGTGCCCGCTACGGCTGGGCGGGTCCGGACTGGGGCCGCTGGTACTACGAGCCGGGCGGCGGCGCGCTGTTCGACCTCGGCATCTACAACGTCACCAGCCTGTGCGGCTTCTTCGGGCCGGCCCGCCGCGTGACCGCGATGACCGGGATCGCGATCCCCGAGCGCGTCGTGCAGGGCGAGCGGATCCGTGTCCAGGCAGACGACAACGCGCACGTGCTGATCGACTTCGGCGACGCCCGCTACGCGGCCGTCACGACCGGCTTCACGATGCAGAAGTACCGCTCGCCGTGCATCGAGCTGTACGGGACGCACGGCGTGCTGCAGATGCTCGGGGACGACTGGGCGCCCGAAGGCTACGAGCTGTGGCGGAACGATCGCGCGGCGTGGGAGGTCCACCCCGAGTCGGATCCCACATGGCCGTGGACCGACGGCCTGCGCCATCTGGTCGAGTGCCTGGAGACGGGCATCGAGCCGGTGACGCGGCCCGAGCACGCCTACCACGCGCTCGAGATCATGCTCGCTGCGCAGGCGGCCGGCGCTGACGGCCGCGCACGCGAGATCACGAGCGACTTCCCGGCACCGGACCTCGCGCGGCTCGGCGCGGTGGGCGGCCACCATCGCGTGCACGACCCGCGGAGCGCTTCGTGAGTCCCTCGCCTCGGCCCACGTTCGACGGGCCGGCCCTGATCCGGCGGACCGACGTCACTCGCCACGTGTGGGGTGACCCCGAAGCGGGCGAGGTCTACGACTGGATCTACGCGTCCACCGACAAGGTGCACATGCTCGTGTTCGGGCTCGCGCCGGGCGGCGAGTTCCGGCACTCGCAGGAGCACCGGACGATCTTCGCGGCCGACGAGCTCCTGCACGTATTGCAGGGCGTGCTCGTGATCGCGGACCCCGAGACCGGCGAGGTGCAGCGCGCCGCGGCCGGCGAGAGCGTGTTCTTCCGGCGCGACACGTGGCACCACGCGTTTGCGCTCGGGCCCGAGCCGCTGCGCGTGCTCGAGCTGTTCGCGCCGCCGCCCGCGGCGGGCGCGTCGAGCGCGTACGCGCGCGAGCAGCCGTACCTCGAGGCGTCGCTCTACGCCGACGACCGGTTGCTCGAGCGCTGGCCTCCCGCCGCGCCGCCGGAGCCGCGGCTGCGCGTCCTGCGTCCGGAAGACGTGCTGTGGCGGCGCGACCTCGGCGTGCTGTGCGGCGTGCTCGTGAGCACCGAGCACCTGACGGCGGCGACGCTCGAGCTGGGCCCGGGGGAGATCGCGGCCGCGCACGAGCACGGCGGCGACGAGGTGCTGATGGCGCTCGACGGCCGCCTGTGGGTCCGCGCGTGGTTCGCCGACGGGGTGCACGTGTTCGAGCTCGAGCCCGAGGATGGCTGCTACCTGCCGGCCGGCGCGCGCCACGAGTACCGCAACCCGGGCCGGGGGACCGCGCGGGCGATCTGCGGGATCGCGCCGAGCTATCTGCCGTGACGCTCGCGCTCGGGCTCGACGTCGGCGCGACCAAGATCGCGGCCGCGCGCGTGGACACGTCGAGCGGCGAGGTCGTCGCGGCGCGCAGGCTCGGCACCGCTCCCGAACGAGGTTCGGACGCGGTGCTGGCCGACTGCCGTGCGCTCGCCGCCGAGCTGGGTTCCGGCCTGCCGGTCGGCCTCGCCGTGTGCGAGCTCGTCGACCCGCAGGGGCGCGTCCGGTCCGCGGAGACGATCGACTGGCGCGGGATCGACCTGCTCGCCGAGTTCACCGCCGTCGAGTCCGACGTGCGGGCGGGTGCGCTGGCCGAGGCGCGCTTCGGCGCCGGCCGCCGCCACCCGGACTTCCTCTACGTCACCGTCAGCTCTGGGATCAGCCATTGCCTGATCAGTCACGGCGTGGCGCGCGTCGGCGTGCGCGGGGCGGCGATCGGCACCGGCGCGCCGCTGGTCGAGCAGTGGTCGGGCGGGCTCGCGCTCGCCCGTCGCACCGGCCACGCGAGCGCCGATGCGGCGTTGGCGGACCCCGCGGCGGCGCAGGTGGTCGCGGATGCCGCGCAGCGCCTGGGAGTCGTGCTCGCCGCGCTCGTCAACGCGCTCGATCCCGGAGCCGTGATCGTCGGGGGCGGGCTCGGGCTCCACGACGGCTACCGAGGCCAGATCGAGACAGCGATGCGCGCCGAGATCTACGACACCGAGGCGCGCACGCTGCCCGTGCTGCCCGCCGCTCTCGGCGCCGAGGCACCGGCGATCGGCGCCGCGCTGGGTGCCGTTACGATCGGCCGATGAGACCGCCCGTGCCGCCCTTCACCGAGGAGACCGCCCGCCAGAAGGTGCAAGCGGCCGAGGATGCCTGGAACACGTGCGACCCCGAGAAGGTCGCCGGCGCCTACAGCGAGGACTCGCAGTGGCGCAACCGCCACGAGTTCGTCACCGGCCGCGCCGAGATCGTCGCGTTCCTCACGCGCAAGTGGGAGCGCGAGCTCGAGTACGCGCTGCGCAAGGACCTGTGGGCGTTCAGCGGCAACCGGATCGCCGTGCGCTTCCAGTACGAGTGCCACGACGCGTCCGGCCAGTGGTGGCGCAGCTACGGCAACGAGCAGTGGGAGTTCGACGAGGAGGGCTACATGCGCCGGCGCGAGGCGAGCATCAACGACGTCGCGATCGAGGAGTCGGAGCGGCGCATCTTCGGCCCGCGGCCCGAGGCCGAGCACGGCGCCCCGCTACCGCTGGCGTGACAGGAAGCTGCCGAACGGCTCCTGCGGGCGCCCGGTGAGCCGCGGGATGTCGTCGGAGACGGCGGCGAAGCGGCCCTCGCGGACCGACGCGAACATGCTCGCGAACGCCTCGATCAGCCAGCCGGGGTTGCCTTCGGCGGCGAGCCGGCGGCGGTACTCGGACTCGTCGAGCGCGGCGTGGGGGAGCCCGGCGATCGCCGCGATCTCGGCCGCGGTGAGCGCCTCCGGGCCGGTCAGGTCGAGAATCCCCTCGTGGCCCGAGGCGGCCGCGGCGGCGAGCGCGCATGCGGTGTCGTCGCGCGTGACCAGCGACATCCGGCCGTCGGCGGCCGGCACTGCAACCTCACGCGGGCCGAGCCAGGTCTCGACGAAGTAGTCGGCGAAGATCGACGTCCGCGCGAAGCAGGTGCGCGCGCCGGTCCCGGCCAGCAGCGCCTCGGTCTCCTGATGCCCGGGCGAGTAGTAGAAGCGGGAGTCGGGCGCCACGTCGAGGATGCTCGTGTAGACGACGAGCCCGACGCCCGCGTCGGCGATCGCGGCCACGACGCGCTCGTGGTGGCGGCGGACCTTCTCGGCGACCCCGTCGCTGGAGATGAAGACGAGTGTGTCGAGGCCGGCGAACGCCGCCCGCAGCGAGGCGGGATCGTCGTAGTCGGCGTGGCGCACGCGCAGGCCGTCCGCATCGCCCACGGCGTCCGGCCGGCGGGCGAGCGCGACCACCTCCGGTCGGTCGGCGCGGGCCCGCAGGTGGCGCACCACCCGCGAGCCCACGCCGCCGGTGGCTGCGGTGACGCCGATCACGCGCCGATCGGCCGCACCTCGACGGCGCCGCCCATGCTCGCCGCCGGGATCTTGGCCGCCACCGCGACCGCGGCGTCGAGGTCGTCGGCCTCGAAGAACGCGTAGCCGCCGAGCGGGTCGTCGATCGCGCCTTCGATCGTCTGGGTCGCGCCGCTGCGCACGCGGACCGTCGTCGCTGAGCCGGGGCCGGAGAGCTGCTCGCCGGGAGTCAGCCCCGGCGTCTGGTTCACGGCCTGGTAGCCCGCGTACACGGCGCCCTTCTCCTCCTGCGACAGGGCGTCCCACGCGGGGGTGCCCGGGATCGGCGTGGTGCCCTGGTGGATCAGCAGCATGAACTTCATCACGGCCTCCTTGTAGGGGTTGGTCCCCTCAAAGACGAACGGGCGACGCGAAAATCGACAGCCGGTCGTCAGGCCCCCGCAAAGGCCGCCTTGCAGTCGGCGGTGATGCTCTCGAGCTGCTGGCTGACGGACGCCTGGTCGCCCTCCCCTCCGAACAGCGTGCCGAACGCGGACACGTAGGCCTTGGCACAGTCGGCGGCGATCGCGGTCTTCGACTCGGCCGCCTGGGCTTCGGCCTTCGCCTGGTCTGCCTCCGCCTTCGCCTTGTCGGTCTCGTTGTCGGCGGCCGCGGCGGCCTTCTCGGCTGCGGCGGCGTCCTTCTGCGCCTGCTCCTGCGCCTGCTGCGCGTCGTCGAGCTGCTGCTGCGTGTCGGCGAGGTCCTCGTTCGTCGCCCCGAGCTGCTGCTCGAGGTCGGAGATCACGCCCTTGGCGGCCGTCACCGCCTCGCTCCCCGTCTCCTGCCCCTGGCTGACCTGCGCCTGCAGGCCGGCGTTCTTCTCGTTCGCGGCGTTGAGGTCGGATCGCGTCTGCAAGCCCCAGATCAGCAGCCCGATCGCCACGACAGCGAGCACGGCGCTGATCCAGATCCAGTGGTTGCGACGCCGCTTCGGCGCCTGGCCGGTTGCCGACGTCTCATCGTGAGGGCTCGTGGTCGCCATGCGCTCGATCGTGTTCCAGCCCCGGGCCGGCGGCAATCGTGCCCGCGCGTGTCGGGCCGTGGTGCCTGCACGCTTCGACAGCCAGCTCCACGCTGTCGTGCACGCGATCGGCGCCGAGCCGGTCGATCGTCCCGTCGCGCTGGAGCACAGCGAGCACCTGCGGGCGCACGTCGGCGAGCCGCAGGGCGACGCCGTCCGCCTCCGCCAGGTGCTGGATCTCGGTGAGCTTGGCCGCGCCCTGCGAGTCGACGAAGCCCACGCCGCCGAGATCGAGCACGAGCGCGACGTGGCCGTCAGGCCCGAGCGCGCGGATACGCTCCTCGAACGCCTCGGCGGTGGCGAAGAACAGGCCGCCGTCCAGCCGCAGGACGGCGATCCCGTCGCCGCCGCCGCGTGCCAGCATCGGCGGCCGCGTTGTGACGTAGATGAGCCAGCCGAGCGACAGCGCGACGCCGATCAACACGCCGAACAGCACGCCGACCGAGAGGACGCCGACGATCGCGGCGACCGCGATCCAGAAGTCGAAGCGGGTGACGCGATAGAGGCGGCGCAGCTCTGGGACGTCGATCATCCCGAACACCACGGCGTCGATGATCACGGCGCCGAGGACGGCCTTCGGAAGGTCCGAGAACAGCGGTGCGAGCACGAGCAGCGTGCCGATCACCAGCGCGCCAGTGGTGAGCGACGAGAGCTGGCTGCGGGCGCCCGCCGACTCGTTGAGCGAGCTCGCAGACAGGCTGGTGGATACCGGCATGCCCTGGAAGACGCCCGCGCCGACGTTGGCCATGCCCTGCGCGACGGACTCCTGGTTGACGTCGATCCGGTAGCCGTGGCGCGCGGCGAACACGCGGGCGTCGCCGGCCGTCTGCGAGAACCCGATCAGCAGCAGCGCCGTGCCCGCGATCAGGATCGCCGCCGCGTGATCGGCCACGAGATCGAGGTCGGGCAGGGCCGGGACGGGCAGGCCGCTCGGGACGTCGCCGACCAGAGCGACGCCGTGGTCGCCGAGTGCGAACACCGCCGAGGCGATGAGCCCGCCCGCCACGAGCACGAGCGCGCCCGGGACGGCCGGCGCGAGCCGCCGCAGACCGAGGATCACGGCCAGCGAGCTCGCGCCGACCAGCAGCGTGGTCACGTGGACGTCGCCGAGCGAGCCGAGCCACGAGGCCAGCTCGCGCCACGCGTTGTCCCCCTCGGCATCCGTGCCGGTGAGCTTGGGCAGCTCGCCGATGACGACGTCGACGGCCGCGCCGGCCAGGAACCCCGTGACCACCGCCTTCGACAGGAACTGGGCGATCCAGCCGAGCCGGAACAGCGCCAGCGCGAGGAACAGCAGCCCGGTCGCGAGCGCAATCGCCGCCACCAGCTGCGCCGCCTCGGCGCCGGCGAGGCCCGTGACGGCCACTGCGCCGCCCGCCACCGCCGCGAGCGACGAGCTCGGGCCCGTGGAGATGTGGCGCGAAGTGGCGAACAGCGCGTAGATGATCCCGCCGGCCATGGCCGCGTACAGCCCGTTCTCCAGCGGCACGCCGGCGATCCCCGCGTAGCCGAGGTTCTTCGGCACGATCAGCGCGGTGACGGCGATGCCCGCCGCGATGTCCCCGCGCAGCGAGCTGCGGTCGTAGCGCGGCAGCCATCCGGCGACGGGGAGCAGGCGCGCGAGCATCGCCGACATGTCACCGGCCGGTGAAACGCTCGGCAAGGGTGTGTACACCCGGCGTTCAGGCCGTGAGGTACGACACGACAGCGTCGCCGAGCATCGTGCGGTAGTGCTCGTTGGTGTCCGGGTCGAGCAGGTCGCGGCCGAACAGCGACCCGAACGTGTGCCGGTTGGCGACGCGGAAGACGCAGAAGGCGCTGATCATCATGTGCAGGTCGACCGCGTCGATCGTGCGTGTGAAGACGCCGTCGCGGTAGCCGCGCTCGAGGATCTGCTCGATCAGCTCGATCGCCGGGTTGTTGAGGTTGGCGAGCTCGGGCGACCGCGCCATGTGCTCGCCGCGGTGGATGTTCTCGATGCTGACCAGGCGGATGAACTCGGGGTGCGAGCCGTGGTGGTCGAACGTCAGCTCGGCGAGCCGCCGGATCGCCGTGACCGGGTCGAGATGATCGACGTCGATGCTCTGCTCGGCGCTGCGGATCGTTGCGTAGGCCGCTTCGAGGACCGCCGTGTACAGGCCCTCCTTGCCGCCGAAGTAGTAGTAGATCATCCGCTTGGTGGTGCGCGTCTGCGCGGCGATCTCGTCGACGCGCCCGCCCGAGTAGCCGTGCTCGGAGAACTCGCGCGTGGCGACCTCGAGGATCTCGCGCCGGGTCCGGTCGGCATCGCGCTGACGCATCGCAGGCAGTTTGGCGCAGGGCTAAGGCGCCGGCTTCTCGGCGGGCAGTCGGCTCAGCTTGAGGCGGCGCAACAGTCGCCCGATCGTCGGCTCGAGGATGTGCTTACTCAATTGCGCCGAGAGCAGACCGAAGAAGCCGAAGACGATCCACTTCGCAAATCCCCAAAACGTGACGTCCATGAGCGCCTGGCCGAACGGGTTGCGCGCAACGGGGTTGACCACCTCGATGCTCGCCTTGGGAACTCCTGCGGGCAGCACGACCTCCTCATCGAGGTCCTCGCCAAGTCGCGCGCTGCGCGACTTCTCCTTCGGCGTGGTCACGGCGATCGCATCCTTGGGCGTCAGCAGATGCAGCTCGGACGTCTCGCTGCTGACAACCACGACGCCGAGGAGCGGCGCCTTGAGGGAGACGCCCGGCATGCCGATCCCGTTGACCGTCTTGAGCGGCCACCGCCGCAGCTTGACCGGCACGGTGCGGCCGCGCTCGTAGACGTCGGCGCCATCGACGCGCTTCGCCAGCTGCCACCCGGCGGCCGTGAACGACACGGCGAGCAGGCGGGCGGCGCGCCTCTCCGTCGGCTTGGGGAGGTCCTTGCGCGACTCGGACTCGCGGCGCAGTTCGGCCGTGACCCGCCGGATCAGGCCATTGTCGACGGTGTAGCTGTCGGTGATGCGCCAGTGCTCGGACGACACGAGCTGCGCGGTGCCGCGATAGCGCGCGGTGACGTCGCTCTCAGGGGCGCGGCGGGCAAACCCGCCGAAAGTCAGGAGCGACCACACCCAGAACACGACCCAGGCAAGGCAGAAAGCCATCAGCACCACGACGGCTGCTGCGATCAAGGTGCCGCCCCAGCCGAGGTGGCGGACGCTGGTGCCGACGAGCAGCCCGAGTACTGCGGCGATCGCGATCCCCCAGTTGGCGAACGCGAGCAGCGCGAGCAGCAGCGCCAGGCCGATCCAGCTCGCCACGGTGGCGAAGGTCGACTGCTGCGCAACCTGCGCTTCAGCCGTCGCGGGCATAGCGCCAATCTTCGCCAGTGCGGCCGAAGTTACGCAACCGGTCGGATCGGATGGTGTGCGGCTCGCGATGCGTCGGATCTCGATCTCTCCGAGGCGAGCGGGTTCCTCGCCGCGAGGGAAACTTTCGCGTCAGCCGAACGGGAGCGGTCCGTGGGCGAGCGCGAGGCCGAGCCAGACGATGGCGAGCGACACCAGGAACACCACGGCTTCGATGGCGTGGGCACCCGGGCGGCGCATGTGCCAGACGATCAGCGCGATGACCGCTGCGACGAGCGCGAGCTTGACGTGCAGCGTGCTCGAGGCCCACTGCGCGTCGTGCGAGGCGAGCGCGCTGCCGGTGGCGGCGAGCACGGCGAGGGCGATGAGCGACGCCCAGCCGAAGCGCCGCGCGATCGCGCGCAGAGGATCGCGATGCGATCGCCGCAGAACGGGGACGATCGCGACGACGAGGACGAGCTGGCCGCCGACGAACAGCGCCATGGCGACGACGTGGAGCCACCGCAGCGCGAGCCAACCGGTCGCGCCCATGCCGTCAGATCTGCTGGACGCGCAGCGGCGCGCCGGAGCGACCCGAGTAGGCGATCGCCTCGCCGAGCACCTCGATCAGGTCCTTGCCGTCTTCGGTGACGAAGTAGTTGCCGAGGTCGGTGATGTCGTCCGAGATGTCATCCCCCCACGGCGGCTGCTTGCTGCGATCCTCGACGTCCCAGACAACATCGGAGGGCGGCAGCTGCCGCAGCTCCTCGCGGACCTGGTCGAGCTCGGCCAGCGCCGCCGGCGCGTGCTCGCCCGACAGCTCACCGGCGTAGAGCTCGTTCATCAGCGCCGGGAAGCGGCTGCCCCAGCCGTCCGGCTCGAGGCGGGCGCCCACCGTCGAGAAGAACGCGTGGAAGAAGTCGCTCGTCCCGACCAGCCACACATTGCTGCGGACCCTGAGGCCGACTGACACGGTCGAGGAACCTAGCGGATGAAGATGATGTCATCCATGTCGATCGCCCCGCCCGAGCGCGCGGCGATCCGGCTCGCCAGCTCGTCCAGCGTCTCCGGCGTGACGGCCTGTCCGCGGACGTCGACGGTGACGGACTGCGTGGTGCCCTCCGGGAGGTTCGTCAGTCGCTGCTTCGCCTGCCCGGTCACGTTGCGGATCAGCCGGGATCGGCCGGCCGAGCTCGTCACGTCGTAGTTCTTGGCCTCGACGCTGTCGCCCGGGCGGTAGAGCTCCGGCCGCGAGCTGCCCTTGGTCCCGTACTTGACCTCCTCGCCGTCCTTGAACGAGACCTGCTCGCGGTAGCCCTGGTCCTTGTAGGCCTCGGTGACATCGTTCTCGGTGTCACGCCAGGACGGCCGCTCGGCCGGCAGCGACGCGTCCTCGACGGCGGTGTCGGCGGCGCCCTCCTCGACCACGAGTCCGGCGGCGGGATCGCCCTCGGCCGCGATGACCTCGGCGGCCGATTCGCTCAGCACAGTGTCGGCGGCGGCCTCCCCGGCCACGACCTCGCCGGCGATCGCCTCCGAGCCGAGCGCCGCTGTCTCCTCGCCGACGACGACGGTCGCGCCGTCGGTGAGCGGGTCGGCACCGAACTGCACGGCGTCCACGACCGTGAGACCGACGGTGACGACCCCGAGGCCGCCGGCGGCGGCGAGCTTCCACCATGAGTGGTGCGTCTCGGTCGGCTTGGGCGGCGGGGGCGGCGGCGCCGGCGGGCGGCTGAGCAGATCCACCAGCGTCCCGTGGGTCGCCGAGTCCGAGCCCAGCAGCAGGTTGCCGAGCGCCGTCAGCGGCTGCGCCGGCGAAGGCATCGCGCAGACCAGCGCGGACGATCCGGGAGCCTGCACGAGCCCGTCGCCCTCCAGCGTGCTCGCCGTCGTGCGATCCTCGCGCTCCACGTCATGGACGGCGTTCTTGGCGACGCCCTGCGCCCAGCGCTCGACGTCCAGCGCGTGGGTCTGCGCGGTCGCGGCCGCGTTCTCTGCGGAGATCGCGTCGTTCTCCGCCGCCTGGGCGAACGGGTCCGGCCCGACGGGCTGGAAGGGATTCAGGATCGACGACATGTTGGCCGCTTGATCCGCGTCGATCCGCGCCTGCACGGCCTTCGCCTGCGCGCGCGATGCGGCGTCGCGGGCGTCCTTGAGCTTGCGTGCGGCGTCGAGCACGTCGTGCTGCGCCGTCTCGACGGTGGTGGCGAGCGAGGTCAGCACGGTGAACGCGTCCTGCATGGCGCGGGCTCCGGCCCCGAGCGCGTGGCTGTTCGCCAGCAGGTTGACGGTGAACGCGTCGCGCCCCGCGCCGAGCCAGCCGACGGGGTCGAACGTGGCCAGGTTGCTCTGGCGCCCCTCGAGCTCATGGGCCAGTGCCGCCGCGTGCGCGGCGATCTGGCGCAGGCCGTCGGGGTCGCCCTCGGGCCAGGGAAGTCCTTCGACCTCGCGGCTCATGCGTCCGGCATCACGTTGGTGTCCGTGTGTTCGTACAGCCCCGCGGCGAGGTCGGTGGTGTGGCCGAGCCCGACGATCGCGTCACCGAGCTGGGCGACGCCGTGCGACCAGGCGGCGCCGAAGCCGTGCAGGGCCGACGCCGTCGCGCTGGGTGCTCCGCCGCCTGACGAGAGCGCGCTCGCGCTGCCCGCCAGCCCGGTGACGTCGCTCCCGACCTGCTGTGCTGACGCCCCCACGTTCCGGAGGGCGCCTGGATTGACCTCGATACGTCCCATACACGGTCCTCCCTGCCCGGAGATCGCGGTTCAGTGTAGGTACGAACTCGTCAACTTGGAAGAAGTTTCAGCAGGTCCGTCGCGATTGCCTCCGGGTCGGACGGGCGCAGGCCACCGTCCGGGTCCTCTGGTGCGAACGTCCACCAGCCTGCGACGCCCGCTTCCAGCCCGGTGAGCGTGCCCGCGTGCGCCTCGCCGTCGGCCTCGCGCCACGACGCGCTGACGGTGAACGTCAGCCGCAGATCCTCCGCGATCGCGAGCGCCTCGCCGCGGGCACGCGGCGGCAGCCCGCGCTCGCGCAGCAGCGCGAGCGCCCCCTCCGCGTCGTCCTCGCGCACGCGCGCGCGCACGTCGGACAGGAGCGGTGAGGAAAGCGGCAGCGGCTCGCGCTCGCCCGTGAGGTGGAGCGGCCGCCGGCTCGAAAGCCCGAGGCGCGCGCCGAGCTCGGCCGGGAAGCGCTCCCACGCGACGGGCATGAGCTCGACCGCGTCGTCCTCGACAGCGCCGAGCACCGCGTCGCGCTCGTCCGCCCACACGCGCCACTCGCGCTCGGTGTCGCCGCGGGCGACGCGCGCCTCGATCCGTACGACCGGCAGCGCGACGACGCGGATCGGCAACTCCGCCTGCTGGGACAGCTCGCCCGTCTCGGTGACGACGCCGGCGTGACGGAGCTGCGCGAGCGCGGTCCGCGCGTCGGTTCGCTGCAGCAGGTCGTGGTCGGGCGCCGTGAGCAGTGCGCAGGTCACGGCGAGCTGGGAAACCGTCAGGCGCAGCACGTACCTCGTCTCGGCAGGGGCGGGCTACTCGCGGAGCGCGCCCAGAACGATCAGGCACGCTACCGCGACCAGCCCCATGAGCACGAACCCGAGCGCGTAGCCGCCCGTCGCCGACTTCACGACGCCCATCACGAGCGGGGGGAAGAACCCGCCGAGGCCGCCCGCCGCGCCGACCACGCCGGTGACGGTGCCCACGCGATCGGGGAACCACTCGGCCACGAGCTTGAAGACGGCGCCGGTGCCGAGGCCGAGCGCGAGTGCCATCGCCAGGCAGGCGATTGTCAGCGGCACCATCGACGTGTAGCCGACCGCGATGACGCCCGCCCTACGAGGCCCGCAACGTACCATGCCGCGACGGCGTTTCTTCCAATCAGATGTGTGTGACGAGACAATCTGACGTGACCGCGTGAAGCGCAGCGAGGCACTCGCGCACCTCTCGCGCGACCACCATCACGGGCTCGTCGTCGCGCAGCGCCTGCGCCGCGCGAAACCGGAGACGGCCGCCGCGGCCCGCGACGTGTTCCTGGAGTTCTGGACGACCGAGGGCCACGAGCACTTCAAGGCCGAGGAGGAGCTGCTGCTCCCCGCCTTCGCCCGCCACGAGCCGCCGACCCACGACGCCGTCGTGCGCGTGCTGACCGATCACGTCGAGCTTCGCCGCCGCGCCGCCGATCTCGCGGACGATCACGCGCCTTCGTGCGACGACCTGCGCGCGCTCGGCGAACGTCTCAACGACCACATCCGGCACGAGGAGCGCGTGCTCTTTCCGCTGATCGAGGCGGCGCTCTCCACCGAGGAACTGGTCAGCCTGGCGGTCGCGTTCGCAGCGCCGCGGTGAAGTACGGCCGCGACCGCTGTGCTCTGTGCGGATGCCCGATGCTCCCTCGCGCGGGACCCTTCTCGCATGGACTTCAACGCATCCGATACAGGTGACGACGCTGAGCGCCTGCCGGCTCAGGCGTTCCAGTCGGAGAGCTCCGAGCACGTCCCGGTCGCGCCCGCCCCGCCCGTCGCGGGGCCCGCGGACGCGTACCAGCACGAGGACGACGAGCTCGTCTGGCCAGCGGACTGATCCAGCAGAGCTGCAGGGTCAGCATGTGCGGCGCTCGGGCAGGTCGTCGGGCGTGCCGGCGAGGTCGGCGAACTCGGCGGCGAAGTCGAGGGATGCGCGGATCGCGCCGCCGGTGTGCAGCCCGATCGTGTGCACGTAATCGTCGAGGGTCATCCCATGGGCGAACTCGCTGCCCACGAGCGTCTCCCGTGAGATCGTGAACGCGATCTCGCGGATGCCGTTGACCGAGTTGTGGTTGTCGAAGGTCAGCAGGAACCGATCGCCGGCCGCCGCGGCCATCTCGTCCTCGGCGTCGACCTCGACCACGACCGTCTGCTCGCTGCGCACGAACCCGAAGCGTCCGTCGGGCCGGCGACCGACGACCCCGTCTGCGGTGACGGAGAGCGCGTGCAGGGCGCGACGAACGCGTCCTCCGCTCTCCACAGGTCGGGATCGGTGCAGCGGAACTCGGGCGGTGTGGCGATCGCCGGCGGCGGCTTGCCGTCGATCGAGCGGGTGGCATCCGCGGAGTCGCGTAGCTCACGCGTGGGCGTACGGACGCGGCGCGCCTTTGCCAAACCTTGTCGCGAGGATTGCCGTGCGTTGTCGCGCGCGTCACATGATGAGCCCGATGAGCGCGCGACGGCCGTTGCCGTTGGTGGAGCCCGGAGTAGCGCTGACGCCGCTGCGGGCGTTCCTCGGCGGCACGTTCGTCTACGCCGGGATCCAGAAGCTCTCCGACCCCGGGTTCCTGCATCCCGGGAGTCCCACGTACATCGGCTCGCAGCTGCACGGGTTCGCGCAGGGCACCCCGGGCGGCGTGTTGCTGCGGACGTTCGCGCTGCCCCACGCGCAGCTCGCGGGGGTCGGCGTCGCGATCGTGGAGATCGCAGTCGGGCTATTGGTGCTGCTCGGGCTCGGGACGCGTGGCGCGGCGGCCGCCGGGCTGGGCCTCAACCTCGTCCTGTTCCTGACGGCGAGCTGGAACACGCATCCGTACTTCCTCGGGTCGGACATCGTCTTCGTGTTCGCGTGGCTGCCGTTCGTGCTCGCGGGCAGCGCCGGCCAGCCCGCCCTCGAGCACGCACTCGCCGCGCGCTCGCGCGCCCCGGCGCGGCGCTGGTCGGGGGCGGTGGCCGGCGGGGCGCTGACGACCCGGCGCGAGGCGCTCGGCGCCGCCTATGCCGCCGTCGGCGCCGCGACCGTCGCCATCGCGGGGATCTCGGCACTGCTCAAGGGCTCCGCGCCCGTCGCGACACGGGCGCCCGTCGCGGCGACGCCTCCGCGCGTTCGCCACCACCGTGCCCGCAGCGGCCGCCACCATCGTGCCGGCAGCGGCAGCCAGGCACGGGTGCCGCGGGGAGCGGTGCGGCTCGGTCCGTCGAGCCGGCTTCCGGCCGGCAGCGCGGCCCTTTACACCGACCCGTCCGACGGGCAAGCGGACATCGTCGTCCGTCAGTCGGACCGCTCGCTCACCGCTTGCTCGGCCATCTGCACCCACGCGGGCTGCCGCGTCGAGTACGCCAACGGCGGGCTGTTCTGCCCCTGCCACGGGTCGCTGTTCGA
The DNA here is from genome assembly GCA_963803335.1 of uncultured Solirubrobacteraceae bacterium. Classification (GTDB taxonomy): domain Bacteria; phylum Actinomycetota; class Thermoleophilia; order Solirubrobacterales; family Solirubrobacteraceae; genus DASSUW01. The sequence continues at coordinate 269,557 of CAWDME010000008.1, forward strand.
CAGCCGCAGCGGCGCCGTTCTCCAGGGCCCGGCGACGCAGCCGCTCGCGACCAAGCAGGTCGTCGAGCGCGGCGGCACCATCTACGCCGTACCGAGCTGATCAATACCGCGGGTCGTGGCGCTTCGAGTCGTGGCCCTTGCCCTGGTGCCTGCTCAGGGGGCACAGCAAGAGGGAAAGCGCGACGAGGTCGCGCTGGGCGTTGTGTTCCTGTTGGGTCATCGTGCACTCCAGCCCATCTTGAGCCTGGTCATCTCACCGTAGGCCGCCCCCGTTGCTTGTGGAACCGGTCAAAGCACGCGCCGTTCCTCAGTACTCCTGCGCGCGCCGACGCTCGTGCTGTTCGCCATCCCCGCGGACAACCCGCACGCGACATTTCCCGATTCAACGGATGAACGGGAAGGCCGGCGGCGCCACGATCAGTACGACCACGTTGGCGGTGGTCGCCGTGTGTTCGTGAAAGAAGGGAGCGGTCATGCAGATCCGCGTCACAAGCGAAAGCGCCGGCGGCCCGGCGTTCACGATCCGTGAAGTTCCGCAGGCCGGTAGCGATCTTGGCCGCTACTGGTGGGTGTGGTTGGTCGTCGGCATCGCGTGGGTCGTCGCGGCGCTCGTCGTCCTGCAGTTCGACGCCGCTTCGGTCGCCACTGTCGGCGTCATCGTCGGGGTGATGTTCGCCGTCGCCGCTGCGCAGCAGTTCGTGCTGGCGGTGCTCGCCGACAGCCTGCGCTGGCTGTGGGCGATCTTCGGTGTGCTCTTCGGCGCATCGGCGATCGTCTGCTTCATCCACCCGGAGAGCACATTCGCCGCTCTCGCCGACATCCTCGGGTTCGTCTTCCTCTGCGTCGGCGTGTGGTGGACGGTACGGGCGTTCCTCGTGAAGGCCGTCGAATCCACGTGGTGGGTCGACCTCGTCGCGGGGCTCATGATGCTGGTGGTGGCGTTCTGGACGAGCGGTCAGTTCTTCATCGAGAAGGCGTACACGCTGCTCGTCTTCGCCGGGATCTGGGCGCTGATGCACGGCATCGTGGACATCGTGGGCGCCTTCCGGATCCGCAGCCTGCGGAGGATCGTCTAGACCAACTGCTGACCCCCGTCGATGTCGTACGTGGCGCCCGTCAGCGCCGGGTTGGTCATCACGTGCACGGCGAGCGCGGCGACGTCGGCGGGGCCGACCACGCGGCCGGTCGGCAGCGTGGCGCGGAGCTCCGCGCGCCGCGCCTCGAGCTGATCGCCGAGCAACCGCGCCGACAGCGGCGTGTCGACGAAGCCGGCGGCGATCAGGTTCACGCGCACGGGTGCGATCTCGAGTGCGAGCGTGGCGACGAGCTGGGGCATCGCCGCCGTGAGCGCCGAGATCAACCCGAGCCCTTTGTGGATCCGCCGGCCGCCGGTGCCGCCGATGAACAGCAGCGTGCCGCCTGGCCGCACCTTGGCGGTGCGGGCGATCTGTACCGGGACGAGGATGTGCGTGTCGATGTCCTTGCGCACCTCGTCGAAGTCGAGCTCCGCCAGCGGCGCGTAGTAGGGCCCGCTGCCGGTGACCATGACGTGGTCGATCGGTGCCGGCAGGCCGGTGAAGAACTCCGATAGGCGGTCCAGGTCGGTCGCGTCGAACGCCGCGGTGCTCGCCGCGCCCACCTCGCTCGCCGCCCTGTCCAGCCGCTCCTGATTGCGGCCGGTGATGATTACGTCGGCGCCTTCGGCGTGGGCCAGCCGCGCGGTCTCGAGCCCGATCCCGGCGCTCCCGCCGATGACGACCACGGTCTGGCCGCCGAGCGCGCTCATTGCGACACCGCGCGGTTGAGGTCGAGCAACGCGCCGAGGTAGATCTCCGAGAACGTCGGGAACGGCTGGATCGTGTCGAGCAGCACGTCGAGCGGGACGCGGGCGCGGATCGCCAGCGTGGCCTGCTGGAGCCACTCGCCCGCCTCGGGGCCGAGCGCGTAGGCACCGGTCAGCACCTCACCGTCGCTCAGCAGCGTGAGGAAGCCGTTCGACTCCGCGTACTCGTGCGTGTACGTCGCGGTCTTGGCGATCGCGGCCACCTTCGCGGTCCCGCTGAAGCGGGCCTCGGTCGCACCCACGGCACCGGCGGCGGGGTCGGTATACGCGACGCGCGGCACGGCGTCGTAATTGGCCTCGCGCGACCCGCCGAGGATGTTGGTCGCGACGACACGGCCCTCGTACTTGCCGACGTGGGTCAGCGGCCACGTGCCGGTGACGTCGCCGATCGCCCACAGCCGCTCGCCGACCCGCATCTGCGCGTCGACGGGGACCCCGCGCGGGTTCGGCTCGATGCCGACGGTCTCCAGGCCGATGTCATGGACCCGCGGGCGCCGGCCGGTCGCGACGAGCAGCTTGTCGCCGCGCAGCTCGCGCCCGTCGGCCAGCTCGAGGACGTACTCGTCGCCGTCGCGCCGTGCAGCGGTGGCTTCGGCGCCGACGGCGACCTCGATCCCGTCGCGCCGCAGCGCGTCGGCGAGCGCCTCGCCGAGCGGCGCGGCCTCGCGTGAGAGCAGGTTGGCACTGCGCTCGAAGATCGTGACCTCGCCGCCGAACCAGCGCACCGCCTGCCCGAGCTCGACACCCGCCGCGCCGCCGCCGATCACCAGGAACCTGCGTGGAACCTCCTCCATGCTCGTCGCCTCGCGCGTCGTCCAGATCCCGTCGAGGTCGCTCAGGCCCGGGATCGGCGGCGTGATCGGGTCGGCGCCGCACGCGAGCACGACGTGCTCGGCGGTGTGCTGCACGCCGTCGACCTCGACCACGCCGGTGCCGGCGAGCCGGCCGCTGCCACGGATCAGCGCGATGCCCTCGCTCTCCAACCACGGCAGCGCGCCGTCGTCCGTGTGGTTGGAGACCATGAAGTCCCGGTACTTCAGCGCGGCCGCGACGTCCACCTCGGCGCTGGCGCCCGCCGCGCGCGCGGCCTTCACCGCCTCGCCCGGCCGCAGCAGCGTCTTGGAAGGGATGCACGCGTAGTACGAGCACTCTCCGCCCACCAGCTCGCGCTCGACGACGGCGACGCGCAACCCGCCGTCGGCCAGCGCGCCGGCGCAGTGCTCGCCGGGCGATCCGGCGCCGAGCACGATGACGTCGTAGTCGTAGCTCATGACGCCGCCCCGGCGGCACGCCGGTCCCAACCGTGGAAGTGCGACAGGTCGCCCGCGTCCCAGGCCTCGCGCAAGCCGGGCGTACTCAGGTCCCAGTCGGGCCGGACCTCGCGCGTGACCTCGCGCAGGTCCTGCCAGAGGTCATAGAACGACGGGCGGCCCCAGAACCAGTAGCCGTTGTAGATCTTGTGCACGATCAGGCCGGGCTTGAGCACGATCGTGTGCGGGATCATCGGGTCGTTGTCCGGGTCCGTGTACTCGGCGATGTCGAGGTCCTTCTGGACGATGCGACCGGGGTCGGAGAGGAACGGCCAGACGGCGCCGACGGAGTTGCGGAACTCCTGGAGCGTGTGGTGCTCGTCGGTCGCGATCGTGGCGACCTTGGTGTAGGCGACGTTGATCTTCGGATAGTGCGCGGCGAGCTCGAGGTGCTGCATGTGCTCCTTCGGGCAGTAGTGGCCGCGCGCGAGCGTGAGGATCATCGGATCGTCGCCCTGGATATCGCTGAGCCTGCGTGGGACGTTCTCGTGATCGGGGAGCTCGTAGTCCGGAAACGGGCTGCCGGGTGCGATGTCGGGGCGCATGTCTTGCCCTCCTCGGGGTGTTCGGACCGTCAACCGACCGCTGAGTCGAAGCATGCCTGATCCCCGGCCATGCGAGATGATCCCCTGCGGACGCCAATCCGACTGGAAGCGGTGATCGAGATGGACGTGGCCGAGCTTGCCGGGCTTCTGCACGAGACCGCAGAGCACCACGATCGGTTCGAGAAGGCATCACCGCCGCACAACTGGTGGGACTGGTACGCCGCGTATTTCGACGCTCGCCAGGAGGGCAGCACGCCTGAGCAGGCGGACGAGATCGCCGACCGCTACATGGAGGAGGTACACGGTGTCGTCGCCCGATGAGGCCACCATGCCGTTCCGTTTTGAGGTCACGACGTTGCCCGTCGCCGACGTCGACCGTGCCAAGGACTTCTACACGAAGCTCGGCTGGCGTTTCGACATCGACTTCGAGCCCGCCCCGGGCATCCGCGGCGTGCAGTTCACCCCGCCCGGCTCGCCGGCGTCGATCCAGTTCGGGTCGGGTGGCCCGCCGTTCGCGGGGCCGCTTCAGAATCTCTATCTGGTCGTCGACGACATCGTCGCCGCGCGTGACGAGCTGATCGGCCGCGGCGTCGAGGTCAGCGACTTCTTCCACCTTGTGATCGGCGAGGGGAACCTCCCCGGGCTCGACCCGGAGCGCGCGACGTACGCGAGCCGCGTGACGTTCGCCGATCCCGACGGCAACACGTGGATGGTGCAGGAGATCACCGACCGCTTGCCGGGTCGCTGACCTGGGCGATCAGCGCGAGCTTGCGGACCCGCCCGGCGTCCAGCCACTCGATCCATAGCCGGTGCGCGGCGAGCAGCTCCTCGCACGCGCGCCGGCCGATCTGCGCGGCGATGGCGTCGGCGTCGGCCGCGAACGCGTCGGTCAGCGCCTGCGCGGTCGCGCGGTGAGCGTCGCTGTGGTCCTCGTGCCAGATCACGGCGAGCCCGGCCCGCTCCAGCGCCGCGGTCATCTCGTCGAGCGGGGTGAGCCAGACCGTGTCGGCGTCGGGCATCGCCGCGCGCTCGGCGGGCGTGAGCGGCGGCCCCTCCTCGAGCGTGAACGCGAAGCGCCCGCCTGGCGGGAGTGCCGCAGCGACCGCGTCCACGAGCGCCTCCTTGTCCGCGAACGCGAGCATCGTCTCGAGCAGGAGCACCACGTCAAACGTGCCGTCGGGGAGCGGCGGGACCGGCGCGATCGCGAACCGGCACGGCAGGCCGTCCGCCCGCGCACGGGCCAGCCCGATCGCACCCGCGCTGGAGTCCACGCCTAAGTAGTCGCAGCCCAGTTCGCGCGTGACGAAGCGGCCCGGCCCGGCGATCCCGCAGCACACGTCCAAGACCGAGACCCCGTCGCCGATCCCGGCGCGCGTCGCCAGCGCCCGGATCTCGCCCGCGGTCATGAAGCTCTCCTGCCCGACGAACTCGCCGGGCGCGTACGCCGCCACGCGCGCGCGCTGCAGGGCGTGGTCGAACGGCGCGCGGTCGTCCTGCCTCATGGCCGCGAGCCGAACGCGGTGAGGAACCGGTCGCGGAACGCGGCCATCGGCCAGACCGGCGCCTGCGGGCTCGGCAGCATGCCGTCCTGCCAGCCCCATCCGGCGATCTGGCGCATCACCTTCGGGTCATGCGCGATGACCGAGATCGGCACGTCGTGGCCGGCGTCCTGGCCGCTGACGAGCGTCGCCGGCTGGTGGTCGCCGAGGACGACCATCACCGTGTTGTCGTTTCCGTAGCGCTGCACGAACGAGAAGAGCGCGCTCAGCGAGTACTCGATCGAATGCCCATAAGCGGCGCGCGCCCGCTTGGCATCGCCGAAGAGACTGGCCTGCGTGGACTCCTCCGCGGGAACGCGGGCGAAGATCGAGCCGTCGCCGACCTCGGCCCAGGGGATCAGCCGCGGGATCTTCGTCCACGGCGCGTGGCTGGAGATGAGATCGACCTCGGCGAACAGCGGCGCCCGGTGGCGCTTGGCGAGCTCGAGACGCTGCAGGGCCAGGAAGGTGTACTGGTCGGGCATCGGCGGCAGGCCGAAGTCCGGGCCGCGGTAGCCGAGGTTGCGGCGGTCGTAGATGCTGTCGTAGTGGTAGAAGCTGTGGCCCTCCGGCCACGCCCGGTGGTTCGCCGGCATGACGCCGACCGCCCGCCACCCGGCGCGCTTGAATGCCCGCGTGAGCGTCAGGCGATCGGCCTTGACGAGCTGGTTGTATCGCCGCTGGCCGTCGACCACGATCCCCGACTGCATGGTCGAGTGGGCGAGCCAGCTGAGGCCGCCGAAGGTCGGTGAGGTGAGGAACGCGCTGCGCGACGAGAAGCCGCCGGCCCGCAGCTGCGCGGTGCCCCGCTCGAGCACGGCGTCGACCTGCGGCGAGAACGACGAGTCCTGCACCGCGACGCGGCCGTAGCTCTCGACGAACACGAGCAGGACGTCCTTGCCCCGCAGGCCGCTCAGCAGCCGGTCGCCGGGCGTGGTGCGGAAGCGATCGTCGGCGATCAGGCGGGCGAGCGCCGCGCGATCGGCCAGGCCGGCCTGCACCGCGTGCACCTCGTCGACAGCCAGCGCGGCGGTGCTCGAGGAGGCGACCGGTGCGCCGGCGAGCCGGAGCGCCACCCAGAGCACGCCCAGCACCACTGCCGCACGCACGGCCCAGCCGCGGTGGCCGGCGGCCTCGCGCGTCACGCGCAGCAGCGCCGCGACCGGGATGGCGAGGAGCGCCAGGATGAGCCCGACGGCGACGGTGGCGATGAGGTCCGCGCTCGTGGAGCCGACCGCGTCGCGCAACGTCTCGATGCCGATGCCCGCGTAGCTCGAGTCGTCGACGGGCTTGAACGGCCGGTCGAACGCCGTGAAGAAGCCGATGTCGAGCACCTTCACGACCACGAGCAGGCTCAGCACCGCTCCCGCGATCACGGCGAGCACGCGGCGCGGCGTCGTGGGCAGCAGTGCGGCCACGGCGACGACGACGAGGAGCTCGAGCGGGAGCCGGACGAACGCGCCGATGTCGAAGTGGCTCGGCTGGCTCGGCGCCACGAGCGCGGCCCAGACGAGCAGCAGGGCCAGCACCGAGATGGCAACGGCCGGACGCGCGCCGGCGGGCCGGCGGCGCCACAGCCACCACACGCACTCGCCCATCGACGCGGCGAGCAAGACGAGCGCGGCGGCCAGCAGCGCCTGCGTGGTCCGATGGCCAAAGAGCTCGGCGGCGGCGACGGTCAGCACGACGCCCTGGCTCGCTGCGACGACCTTGCGCCAACGGCGCGGCGGCAGCGCCGCACGCATCCACGGCAGCATCCACTCGCCCACGAGAAAGAGGTAGCGCGCGGCCCCGATCAAGAGCACCCAGGCGCCGTAGGCCGGGGCGGCGTAGACGCTGAGCGCGAGGATCAGGAACGCGTCGACCTCGCCGTCGAAGCGCGCCCCGAACGCCGTCGCCGTCCCCGTACGCCGCGCCAGCCATCCGTCGATCAGGTCGAGGGCGAGCGCGATCGCGGCGAGGGTGACGAGCAGCGCGACCGGCGTGTCGTGGCCGAACGAGTCGGCCACCAGCGCGGCGACGGCGACGGCGAGCACGGCCCGGGCAAGCGTCACCCACGACGCCGGTCCCCATTGGCGGCGGAGTGCGTAGGTGCTCATTCGTCCTGGAACCGGGGTGAGAGCGCGTAGCGCAGCAGCACGACATCGCCGATCTGGCGCACCTCGGCGAGCGTGGCGCGCCGGTCCGCGTTCCACGGGAAGCGCCCGTCGCTCACGAACCGCGGGGCGCTCGAGTCACCGACGAAGAACGGCGCGACGACGAGCTGGAGCTCGTCGACGAGGTCGTCGGACAGGAACTGGGTGTGCACGGTTCCGCCGCCCTCGACCATGAGCCGGTTCACGCCGCGGTCGGCGAGGTCCTCGCTGAGCCGGCGCATCCGCACGTGCCGCCCGCCGTCGACGATCGTCGCCACCGGCCCGAGCCGCGCGCGGGCGTCGGCCACCCGCCGGCTCGAGGTGTAGACGAGCTTCTCGGCCTCGCCGGTGGTGAAGAAGTTCGAGCGGGCATCGAGGTTCAGCCGCTCGGTCACCGTGATCTTCATCGGCGACGGTGCGAGCCCACGCGCTGTGCGCTCCTCACGCCGGGTCGGCGAGCGCACGAGCAGCCGCGGGTTGTCGGTGCGCACCGTGACGGCACCGACCATGATCGCGTCGCACGACGCGCGCACCTCGTCGACCCGGTCGAAGTCGGCGTCGTTGGACAGCGCGAGGCGCGGCGTCTGGTCGCCGAGATAGCCGTCCAGCGACACGCTGCAGCTGAGCAGTGTGTACGGGCGCTCAGACACGGCGCACCCAGCCCGCCACGAGGACCGCGGCGCCCGGCAGGCTCGCGACGAACACCATCACTCCGTACACGACCGCGGTCGCCACGCCGCGCGACGCGCCGAGCCCGGCTGCGGCGAACGCCCACGCCGTCACGCCCTCGCGCGGTCCCCAGCCGCCCACATTGGGCAGCGCCGCGCCGAGCAGCACGAGCAGCGCCAGCGGCAGCATCTCGGAGGGCGGGGCGGTCGCCCCCGCGGTCCGCGCGGCGATCAGGAACGTGAGCGCGTGGCCCGCGACGACCAGCGCCGACGCGAGCGCGACGGCCGGCCAGGCCCGCCGGGCGAGCAGCCCGGCGCGCAGCTCGCGTGCCACGACGCCACGCCAGCCGGCGGCCGGTCGTATGCGCGTTGCGACGTAGACCGCCGCGGCGACGACCGCCAGCGCGGCGAGCGGTACGAGAGTGCCCACCGGCGACGGGAGCAGCACGAGGACGGCGACGGTGAGCGCGATCTGCACGACCTGGCCGGCCGAGCGCTCCCACGCCACGGCACGCAGCCCGCGGCCGACGTCGCGCGTGTCGCGGCCGTTGCTGATCCCGCGATGGACGTCACCCACCACGCCGCCGGGCAGCGTGACGTTGAGGAAGAGCGAGCGGTAGTACGCGGCCACCGCGGTGCCCAGCGGCAGGTCGATGCCGAGGCCGCGGGCGACGATCCTCCAGCGCCACGCGCAGCACACCGTGGTCAGCAAGGCGAGGCCCGACGCGGCGGCGAGCGCCCGGCCGTCGACCGACTGCAGGCCGTCGAGGAACGGCTTCGTGCCCAGGCTCCAGGCCAGGACGGCGAGCGTCCCGGCGGCAGCGACCGGGCGGATCCACCGGCGCGCCGGGCGCCGGGTGGCCACGGCGGTCGTCACGGCAGTACCAGCAGGTCGGCGTGGTCGACGGTCACGGCGAGCTCCCCGGCGGCCGCCTGCGCCAGGCGCCGCTCCCGGTAGGCGCGGATGTCGAGCGCGGGGTCCTGCTCGCGCGCGGCGGCGACCCACCCGTCGAGCCACTCGGCGATCAGGTCGGCGTCGGCTGCGCCGAGGCGCCACGGGCTCGGCCGGGCGATCGCGCCGTCGACGTGATCGACGGCGTCCGGGCCGAGCAGGCCGCCGCGGCGCTGGTGGGCGTTGAAGGCGGCGCCGATACGCGCGTCGAGCGGCTCCGCCGGGGTCAGCGTGACACGGCCGGTGACGGTGAGCGCGAGCAGTATCGGCACGCCGGCGCAGGCGGCGCGCATCGCGCTCAGCTCGTCCGCGGTGAGGATGTCCAGCAGCGCCGACGCGACAACGAGGTCGGCGCCGCCCAGGTCCTCGAGCGCGCCGATCTCGGATCGCCGCGTCTCGACCGTGACGCCGTCCGGCGGGTGGGCGGCGGCGAGCGCGAGCAGGTCCGGGTCCCGGTCGTGCACCACCCAGTGCTGCGGCCGGGGCAGCCGCGGGGCGAGCCAGCGGCCCATCGAGCCGCTGCCGCCGCCGAGGTCGTGGATCTCGAGCGGCCCGGGCGGGAGGTGCCGTGCGAGCCGCTCGACGAGCTCGGTCGAGCGGGCCGCCGCGTCGGCCGCCTCGCGCAGGTCGAGCCAGGCGGGGCTGACGAGCACGCTCACCGCGCCGCTCCCGCGAGGACGCCGCTCGCGCTCGTCAGTGCGCCCGCGACGTCGGCTGCCGTCGCCGCCCACGGCCGCAACGCGGCGCGCCGCTCCCGGGCCGCGCGGCGCAGGCGCACGCGCAGCTCGGCGTCGCTGAGCCACGTCCGCAGCGCGGCGGCGAGGGCCGCCGGGTCGCCGGGCGGCACCAGCAGCCCCGCATGCCCGAGCGCCTCGGTCACGCCGCCCACGTCGGCCGCAAGGACCGGCACGCCGCGGGCCAGCGCCTCGGTGATGACCATGCCGTACGTCTCGGCGCGCGACGGGAGCACGAGCAGATCCGCGCGGGCGTACGCGTCGTCGAGCTCTGGTCCGGTGAGCGGGCCCGGAAAGCGGATCCGGTCACCCGCCCGGCGGAGCACGCCGGCGGCCCACTCCGCGTCCCGCACCAGACTGCCGACGCACGTGCACCGCCACGCCAGGTCCGTCGCGGTCGCGAGCGCGTCGATCAGCACGTCGTGGCCCTTGCCGGGCGTCACCGCCGCCACGCACAGCAGCGCCTCGCCGGTGGCCGACCCGGGCGCGAGGGCGGCGGCGTCGACGCCGGGCTCGGCCACATGCACGCGGTCGGCCAGTCCGTACAGCTCGCCGAGCCGCTGGCGCGTCCACTGGCTGGTCGTGATCACCGCGCTTGCGGCCTCGAGCACTGCGCGCTCGCGCGCGTCGCCGATCGGCATGTGCAGCAACACCACCTGCCGCAGCCGGTCCGCGTGCGGCACCAGCCGGTCGGGCGCGGGAGAGGCGATCAGCCCGTCGAGGAGCACCAGAGCGCCGTCGGGGATGTGCTCGAGCGCGGACAAGCTGTCCTCATGCACCACCCAGCCGAGGTCGGCGAGCCCCTGCGCGACCCGGCGGTCGTACGTGTTGCCGCCACTTGGCCGCGCCGGGTCGTCGATCCCCTCCGGGACGATGAAGTGCACCGCTGTCACAGCGGCCGCTCGTAGCTCGCCCACGCGACATGCGACTCGTGCAGCGTCACGGCCAGCCCGTCGAGCCCCAGACCGCTGACGCGTTCGGCGAGCCGGTCGGCGATCACCTGAGCGAGCACCTCGGTGGTGGTGTTCGTGCCCGCGAAGTCCGCCTCGTCGTCGAGGTTGCGGTAGTTGAGCTCGCCCACCACCTCGCGCAGCGCGTCGGTGGCGCGGCCGATGTCGACCACGATGCCGTCGGCGTCGAGGGTCGCGCGGCGGAAGGTCGCATCGACGACGAACGTCGCCCCGTGCAGGCGCTGCGCCGGCCCGAACACGTCGCCGCGGAAGCTGTGGGCGATCATCATGTGGTCGCGGACCGTCACGCTGAACACGCGCTCACGCCCCGTCGTAGGTGATGGTGTGGCACAGCGCCGGCAGGCTGCCCGCGGTCAGGCGGGCCATGACGTCGGGCAGCTCGTCGAAGCGCGACTCGCCGGTCACGAGCACGTCGAAGGCCGGGTCGCGCAGCAGGTCGAGCGCGAGGGCGAGCCGGTCGGCCGTGGTGCGCCGGGCACTGCGGGCCGGCGACACGGTCCCGACCTGGCTGGCCCGGATCCGCAAGCGGCCGGTGTGGAACGCGCCGCCTAGCGATACGCGCACCTCATCGTCGCCGTACCAGCTGAGCTCGAGCACCGTGCCCTCGGGCGCGAGCAGCTCGAGCGAGCGCTGGAGCCCGGCCGACGTCGCGCTCGTGTGCACGACCAGGTCACACCTGCCGGCGGCGTCCTCGGGCCGCGCGAAGGCGACGCCGAGCGCGGCGGCGACGTCGGCGCGTGACGGATCGACGTCGACCAGTGTGACCTCGACCGCCGGGAAGCGGGCGAGCAGGCGGGCGACGCAGCAGCCGACCATCCCGGCGCCGACAACCGCGACGCGGTCGCCGACGAGCGGAGCCGCGTCCCACAACGCGTTGACGGCGGTCTCGACGGTGCCGGCGAGCACCGCGCGCGCGGCCGGCACGTCGTCGGGCACCACGGTCACGGCGCCGGCCGGCACCACGTAGGCGGTCTGATGCGGATACAGGCAGAAGACCGTGCGGCCGCGCAGCTCCGCCGGGCCCTGCTCCACGGCGCCGACGTTCAGGTAGCCGTACTTGACCGGCCCCGGGAAGTCACCTTCCTGGAACGGCGCGCGCGGTGGCACGCCGCCGCGGAACACGAGGGTCTCGGTGCCGCGGCTGACTCCGGACCGCAGCGTGCGGACCAGGACGTCGTCGCGCCCCGGCTGCGGCAGCGCGACGGGTCGGATCTCCCCGCGCCCGGGAGCGCGGAGCCAGAACGCGTGTGCGGATGACATCTTTCTGGCGTACGCGAGAGCCTCAGGATCGGTTCGGTGTCAATGCAGCGCGTCGGAGTGTCCGGCCTCGAGGCGCGACCACTGCGGGATCGGGCGTCCGTTGACCCGTTGGTGGCCCGGGAACACCGGCCAGCTCGGGTCCGGGTTCTCCCACGGCTCCTGACGTCCGAACACGGTGAGGTCCATCAGCGCGTAGCTGTTGTCCACCGCCTCGACGCCGCGTAGCGTCGTCCAGTAGGTCTCGAAGACGCGGTCGCCGTCCCGGACGTAACAGACGATGTGCATCCGGTTGATGACGCGCCCGACGAGGAGCGTCTCCAGCGAGGGCAGCGCCGAGTACCACGGCACGTCCCAGCCCATGAAGTCGTGGTAGCGGCGGCTCTCGGCGTACGGACCCTGGCAGAAGACCGCGTACGTGATGTCGCGGGAGTGCAGATAGGCCAGCTCCCGGACCTGGCTGGCGCACCACGTGCAGCCTTCGCACTGCTCGGGCGCGGGCTTGCCGGGATACCACATGAAGTAGTAGGCGATGAGCTGCCGGCGCCCTTGGAACGCGTCGAGCAGCGTGAGCGGCCCGTCGGGCCCGATCAGCTCGAGGCCGGCGTCCAGCTCGACCATCGGCAGGCTCCGCCGGGCCGCGGCGATCTCGTCGCCTTCGCGGGTGTGCGCCTTCTCCCGCGCCCGCAGCTGGTCGAGTTCGGCCTCGAAGGCGGCCCGATCGACCGCCGGGGGCAGCTTCGGTGTGTTGGTTGATTGATCCGCCATGCCGCCGAGCGTACGGTGCAAACGCTCCGCCGTCACTCCTGCGCCTTCGCGGCGTGGCGCTGGCGCCGTGGGTCACAGGCCCATGGCGGCCAGCGTCCGGGCGAGCGTTCGGTCGGCGCGGCGGCCCGCGTGTTGCTCGCCGCTCGCCAGCCGGGCGTCGAGCTCGGCGGGGTCGGCGAGCAGGCGCCCGTAGCGGGTGCGCATCGGCGCGACGTGCGCGTCGATGGCGTCCGCGAGCCGCGCCTTGACCTCGCCGTAGCCGATCCCGCCGCTGCGATAGCGCTCCTCGACGGCGGCGACCGTTCCGGGCTCGGCGAACGCCCGCAGCAGCGCGACGAGCGTGCACGTGTCGGGATCCTTCGGCTGCTCCGGCGGCGTCGAGTCGGTGACGATCCGCCGGATCTGCCTGCGCATGTCGTCCGGGTCCGCCATGAGCGAGATCGCGTTGCCGTAGGACTTGCTCATCTTGCGGCCGTCGAGGCCCGGGAGGGTCGCGGTCGTCTGCGGGATCAGCGCGTGCGGCTCGCGCAGCACGCCGGGCCGGTAGCTGCGCGCGAACTGCTGGGCGAGGTCGACGGCGATCTCCAGGTGCTGCGCCTGGTCGGCGCCCACCGGCACCTCGTCGGCGTCGAGGGCGAGGATGTCGGCGGCCATGAGCACCGGGTAGCTGTACAGGCCCGCGTTCACGCCGTCGTCGGAGTCGCGGCCGGCCGCGACGTTGGCCGCGACCGCCGCCTTGTAGGCGTGGGCGCGGTTCAGCAGCCCTTTGGCCGTGACGTTGTTGAGCAGGGCGGCCATGGCGGCGACCGCAGGGACCCGGCTCTGGCGGTACACGTGAACGTTCGGGCGGTCGAGGCCGCAGGCCAGCAGCGCGGCGACGAGCCGCCGGGAGCGCTCGCGCAGCACCGCCGGCTCGGGCCGGCCGTTGAGCGCGTGCAGATCGGCGACGAAGACGTACACGTCCCGGGTCGGGTCGCCCGCGAGGTCCGCCAGCGGCCGGACCGCGCCGATGTAGTTGCCGAGGTGCAGGTCCCCGGTCGGCTGGACCCCGGTCAGGGTGAGGGTTGTCATGACGGTCATCTCCTGGATGGCGCCCGTGGGCAAACGACGGGGCCTTGAGCGATCACCGTGGGCGCGCGGTGGCCTGGCCCCATTGGGGTCGGGCCGGAACTGCGGCCGGTCTCACACGAGAAGCGGCCTGCCGGCTAGCGGCAGGCCCGCCACGACTGCGCCGCGCGCGGCGAAGTCGCCGGGAGAGGGAGGCGGCTGATGTGCGCGGGCTGAGTCATGTCCCCACAGACGATAACCGCGACACTCGGGCCGGAACCGGGGGGACACCACGATCTTCATCGTGCGGTCAGCTCACCGATTAGGGTGGGCGGTATGCCGCTCGATCGGGTCAAAGAGCTCGAAGCCGAGGCGCGCTACCACCGCGACCGGCTTGCGCTGTACCGGGCACGCGTGCTCACCGGCAAGCCGACGAGCGCCGCGCGTCTGCGCGAACTGGAACGGATCTCGACGGCGGCTGCCGACCGCCTGCGATCAGCGTCCGGGTCCGGGCGGGGTCAGCGCGATGGCGAGGGCCGCTAAGAAGTCGCTGTTGTCAGCGGGCGGAGCGCCGTCGAGCCGTGCGTGCTGGAACCCGACGAGATCGGCGAGCTGGCTGGGCGGCTCCAGCGGCGCGTTGCATCCGGGACAACGATCTCCGCTTGCGTCGCCGGGGCGACGGTCGTCGGTATGGAAGCGAGTCCTGCAGGTCTCGCATTTCAGATGCGGCATCAGGATGGCGCCGGTTCGCCGTCGCCGAGCGCCCAGCCGCTCCGCGATTTGCCGCCCTGCCACCCGGCGATGGTGACGCGCTCGACCGGATAGCCGAGGCGGACGAGCTCACCACACGCTGCGGCCATCCGCTGCTCGTCGACCCCTGGCCAGAACGCGACCAATCCCGGATTGTCCGGGCGGCTGGCCGCACGAGCGCGCAGCCCGTTGAGGAGATCGGTCAGCATCTGCTCGCTGAACCGAGGACTCGGTGTCGCTGAAGCACTCATCTCGAACCGCCTTCCGCCTCCTCTGGGAGAGATGCGCGACGCGAAGGAAGAAGAGGTAGGTCCCGAGCGCTCCTGACGAAGAGTACCGGGCCGATGGCGAGACCCGGACTCGACCCGAGGAGACCACGGTTTCCCAGTCGTGGGCCGAAAGATCTCTAACTGGCTCGAAACTCCCGGAATTCCGCCGGTTCCGGTGGTTCGCTGCGTCTCCCGGATGTACGCACATTGCGGGCGTTTGCCGCGGATTCGGGCACTCGCTCAGGTCTCAGTGCCCAATCGCATGCGGCCTGCGCAGCGGGACGATGCTCGTGCGGTACGGCCTTGGGCAGCGTTCTTGGCGATCGGTCTCGGAGGATTCCATGGCACGCGACGGCAGCAGCCCCGGTTCTCATCGGTGTGATCGGAGGCGGGCATGACGGACTCCAGCATGACCTGCCGCCGGGTCTGCCGTTATCGGCTGCGCCACGGGTCGAAGCCGGGAGGCTTACGGGCGGTGGAGGGGCGTGTGCGGCAGGACGGCGTCGCCGTGCGGCGGCATATGCGATCCGTCGTCGCGGCGCGCCGCTCGGTCCTGTCGCGCCGGAGCCGTCGTGCCGCGAAGCGGCTCCCGCCGGCGCTGGACCCGGTCAGTCGTTTGCGCGCGTCGCCGTCCGGCGTCGACGCTCTCGTCGGTCGCGGTCGCGTTCATCGTGACCACGACGCTACTCCGTGCGCGGGAGCCGCCATCGGGGTCGCTCCGCAGTTCTGCGACCGTAGTCAGCCGAACTGCACCGAGGCGATGCGGGCTCGCCCGGGTCACGGTTCGCCGCACCTGTCGGTGGGTGGCCGCCAGGCTCGATGTCGGCGCGAGCTCATGCGGTGCAGGCAACGACAGTGTCCCAACCGAAGGCGCCGGCATTCATCATGGGCGTGGGGCTCGGCGGGTTTGTGGACGGCATCCTGCTGCAGCAGGTGCTGCCGTGGCATCACATGCTCACCGGCACCGGCGACCAGCCGATGGACACGGTGGCGGGGCTCGAGACGAGCACGCTCGCGGACGGGTTCTTCCACGTGGCGACATGGGGCTTCGTCGCGACCGCGATGTACTTGACGGTGCGTGCGTGTTCAACGTCGTCGAGGGGCTGATCGATCATCAGCTACTGGACACCCATCACGTCCGGGACGATCTCGGCGCTCCACTGGGTGGGATCTCGCGTTCTTGGGGTCGGCGTCGTGCTGATTGATCGTCGTCGGCGTGGCGCTCGCGCATGACGGGCGCTCCTAGTGTGCGGGTCGCGCCGCGCCGTTGGGCGGCTGCGTCAGTCGCGCGGTCGGCGGAGGCGGCCGGCCAGCGCTTCCGCTGTGCTCGCCGTCAGGTTGGCTACGGCCATCGCGCGAGCGACCGCCTCTACCGCCTCCATCTCGGCGGGCGTCAGATCCGCCGCCACTGCAGCGGCGACCTCCGGTGGCGGCGACTCCCTGAAGCGGTCCTCGGCGAGCGACGTGGCGTAGACGACGGCGGCGCGGCTGCGGCGGTCGAGGCGACCCAGGTCGGCGAGCCCGATGGCGTCGAGCTCGTCGGCGGTGACGCCGCTTCGCAACGCCCAGCGCGTGTGGACGAACGTGCAGCCACGGCAAGCGTTGACGCGGCTCACCGCGACCATCACGCGCTCGCGCAGCGCATCGTCCAGGCGGCCGCGGGCATACACGTCGGTCAGCGGCTTGACCCGCCTCAGCACGCCCGCGACTTGGCGCAGCGCGTCCCACGGCGAGCCAAAGACTCGCGGAGCCGGGCCCGCGGCTGTGACGGTGGTCACAGGCAGATGATGACGGTCGCGCCAGAATGGATGCTCCGATGCCGTCCCCCACCGTGCACCATCCGCTGTTCGCGCGGCTGTGGTCGTTGATGAGCCGGCACGAGCCGGCGGAGATCCGCCGCCACCGCGACGAGTTGCTGGCGGGATTGTCGGGCCGCGTGATCGAGGTCGGCGCCGGCGCGGGCAGCAACTTCGGCCATTACCCGGCGACGGTGGACGAGGTGGTCGCGGTGGAGCCGGAGCCGTATCTGCGCGAGCGGGCGCACGCGGCCGCCGCCGAGGCCCGCGTCCGGATCGAGGTCGTCGACGGCGTCGCCGACGAGCTGCCTGGCGGGGACGCGTCGTTCGACGCCGCGGTCGCGTGCCTGGTGCTCTGCACGGTGCCCGACCAGGCGCGAGCGCTCGCCGAGTTGCGGCGCGTGCTGCGTGCCGGCGGCGAGCTGCGCTTCTACGAGCACATCCGCTCGGATCGCGCCGCCGTGGCGTTCACCCAGCGCGCGGTGGACGCGCTCTTCTGGCCGCGTGCCTTTGGCGGGTGCCACACGGCTCGCGACACGCCGGCCGCGATCGCGACGGCCGGCTTCGACGTCGAGGTCCAGCGCTCGATGTGGGTCAATCCGCTGCCGATCGCGTTCCCCGTGGCCACCCACGCGATCGGCCGCGCGCGCCGGCGCTGACCGTGCGCGAGGCGGCCGGTCAGCGCACGCGTTCGAGCGCGAGGTTGACCGGCCCGAGCGGCTCGGGGCCGAGCGCGATCGGCATCCCGACCATGCTGCCCCACTCGGTCCACGAGCCGTCGTAGTTGCGAACATCGGGCAGGCCGAGGACCTCGTGCAGGACGAACCAGGTGTGCGCGCTGCGCTCCCCGATCCGACAGTACGTGATCGCCGGGCGCTCGAGGTCCACACCCCGGTCGGCGAGCACCTGGCGGAGCGCCTGGTCGGGAAGCAGCCGGCCGTCGGCACCCACGCTGATGTCCCAGGGGACGTTCAGCGCGCCGGGGATGTGGCCGGCGCGCTGGGCGCCCTCATGCGGGTAGCCCGGCTCGGTGAGCAGATCGCCGCGGTACTCCGCCGGGGTGCGCACGTCGAGGATCTGCACGCCGCGCCCGGCGGCGGCGACGTCCTGCCACCGTGCCCGAACGGCATGGCCGGGCAGCGGTGCGGGCGCCGATTGCGCGACGTTCTCCGGCGGCTCCTCGGCGGTAAGCGGCCGGTCCTCTGCGAGCCAGGCCTGCCGGCCGCCGTCGAGAAGGCGCACGTCGGCCAGCCCGTTATGGCGGAACAGCCATGCGCCGAAGCAGGCGTACCAGTTGCTGTTGTCGCCGTAGAAGACGACGGTCGAGCCGTCATGGATGGCGAGTCGTCGCCACAGCCGCTGCATCGCCTCAGGCGTCGGCAGGTCGCGCGCGACGGGATCTTGGAGGTCGCCGTGCCAGTCGAGGCAATGGCTTCCGGGCACGTGGCCCAGCCGGTAGACGAGCGGGCGCTCGTCGACCTCGACGACCACGACGTCGGGATCGCCGAGGCGCTCCGCGAGCCACGCGGTGTCGACGAGGACGTCGGCACGGGTCACTGTGCCACCTCGCGCAGGTAGCCGTCGACGAGTCTCAGGCCCTCGGCCGTCAGCCGCGCCCGGTCGGCGACGAAGCGCAGCGGCGCGCGCTCGCCTGCGAAGAAACCGCCGAGGCCGCGCCGGTCATAGCCGTGGCGCTCGCCGATCTCCCCGAGCAGGTCGCGGGCAATGCCGTGGCGCCCGCCGCGCTCGTAGACATCCACGAGGACGCGGAAGTAGCGCTCCGGGCGCTCGCGCGCCACCGCGGCGCGCGGACCTTCCCGCGGCAGCTGCTCGACTGCCTCCTCGATTCGCGCGAGCGCCGCCCGCAGCTTGGGCAGCTCGGCACGGATCGTGGCGGCTGCGGCCACGGCGCCGGCAGCGTCGTTCGATCGGCTGGTCACGGACGGATGCTATACGCAATTTCGTGCGATTCGTTGCTAGTACAAAAGCAAAACGCTATCGTCACAACGCTGTTTCCATCCCGCGTCGGAGGAGAGGGCATGAAGACGAGGACCGGGGAGCACGAGCCGCTGACGACGGGCGAGGAGGCTCGCTCGCCACGGCCCACACGCCACCACCGGATCGTCGTCGTGGGCGGCGGGACGGCCGGGATGGCGGCGGCCGCGAAGCTGTGCCGCAAGCTGCGCGACCCGGACGTCGCCATCGTCGAGCCGTCCACCTACCACTACTTCCAGCCGCAGTGGACGCTCGTCGGCGGCGGCGTCATACCGAAGGAGCAGAGCCGCCGCGAACAGCAGCGCGTCACGCCGCGCAAGGCCACGTGGATCCGCGACGCCGTCACCCAGTTCGATCCGGCACACGACCAGGTGGTGGTGGCCGGCGGCGAGCGTGTGGGCTACGACTACCTCGTCGTCGCGCCCGGGTTGCAGCTCAACTGGACCGACGTGCGCGGGCTCACCGCCGACATGGTGGGCCGCGACGGCATCTGCTCGAACTACCTCTACGAGGGCTGCGAGGGCACGTGGCGCACGTTGCAGGACTTCAAGGGCGGGACGGCGATCTTCACGATGCCGCCGCCACCGATCAAGTGCGCCGGAGCGCCCCAGAAGATCGCCTACCTCGCCGACGACCACTTCCGGCGCCGCGGGATCCGCGACCAGACGCGGCTCGTCTACGCCGCGGGCACGCCGGGGATCTTCTCGGTCAAGGAGTTCGCCAAGACGCTCAACGAGGTGATCGCGCGCAAGGGGATCGAGACGCTGTTCAGCCACAAGCTCGTCGAGATCCGCGCGGCCGAGCGCCAGGCGGTCTTCGAGCGGATGGACAGCGGCGATGAGGTCGTCCTCGACTACGACATGATCCACATCACGCCGCCGCAGGGGCCGCCGGACTTCGTCAAGCAGAGCCCGCTCGCCGACGCCGCCGGTTGGGTCAACGTCGACAAGCACACGCTGCAGCACCCCGAGTTCCCCAACGTCTTCTCGCTCGGCGACGCGTCGAGCTTGCCGACGTCGAAGACGGGGGCGGCGGTGCGCAAGGAGACGCCTGTGCTCGTCCACAACCTGATGGCCACCATGCGCGGCGAGGACAGCTCGCGGTTCCAGCACTACGACGGCTACGCGGGCTGCCCGCTCGTCACCGGCTACGGGCGCCTGGTCTTCGCGGAGTTCGACTACGACCTCAAGCCGCAGCCGTCGTTCCCCTTCGACACGACGAAGGAGCGGTGGTCGATGTACCAGGTCAAGCGCTACGGCCTGCCGGCGCTCTACTGGCGCGCCATGCTGAAGGGCTTCTAGTGATCTTCCGCCAGATCACGCACGACGACCTCGGCTGCGCCTCGTACCTGATTGGCGACGAGAAGGCGGGCGTGGCCGCCGTCGTCGACCCGCGCTTCGACATCGACGTCTACCTCCAGCTCGCCGACTACCTCGGCGTGCGGGTCGAGCACGTACTCGAGACGCACAACCACGCCGACCACGTCTCCGGTCACGGCCGGCTCGCCGCCGCAACCGGCGCGACGATCCACATGCACCGCGATGCCGTGCCGGACTACGACCACGAGCCGTTCGACGACGGATGGGAGCTCGAGCTCGGCAGCGTCCGCGTATGCGCGCTGCACACGCCCGGCCACCGCCCCGAGCACACGGCGTTCGCGCTCATCGACACCGCGCGCTCCGCGCGCCCCTGGGCGGTGCTGACCGGGGATACGCTGCTCGTCAACGACGTCGCGCGGCCGGACCTCGCGATCGAGAAGTCCGCCGGCGCACGGGGCATGTTCCGCTCGCTCCACGCTCAGCTGCTTCCGCTGCCGGACGACTGTGAGGTGTGGCCCGGGCACCTCGGCGGCTCGATGTGCGGCGGCGGCGCGATGGACATGAAGATCTCGTCGACGATCGGCTTCGAGAAGGCCAACAACGCCGCGCTGTCGATCGATGACGAGCAGGAGTTCGTCGAAGCGGCGCTGGCCAAGCTCGGTCCCCAGCCGCCGAACTTCCGCGCGATCGTCGAGCTCAACACCGGGCCGCTCATCACTGACGGCGTGGCGGCGCCGGCGCTGTCGACCCATCACCTCGAGGCGGTTCGGGTCCGCGGCGCGCTCGTCATCGATCTGCGCAGCGACCGCGAGTTCGACGACGCCCACGTCCCGGGGGCGGTGTGGATCCCGGTCAGCCGCGCCGGCTTCGGCACGAAGCTCGCCTGGGTCACACGGCCCGGACAGCCGGTGGCGTTCGTCGGGCGCGACGATGACGACGGCGCGCGGGCGGCACAGCTGGCCGCCGCCGTCGGCGTGCGCGACATCGCCGGCTTCCTGCAGGGCGGCATGACTGCCTGGGAGCAGGAGGAGCTGCCGGTCGAGCACGTCGAGCGCCTTCCGGCGCGGGCGCTGCCCGCGCGGCTGGAGGCCGAGCCCGACCTGCAGATCCTCGACGTGCGCGAGCGGTGGGAGTGGGAGGTCGAGCATCTCCGCGACTCGATCTGCGTGCCGTGGCACGACCTCGTCGACGCGTCCGAGAGCATCGCGCCCGACCGCCCGCTCGCCGTCGTTTGCGCCACGGGACCGCGCGCGGCCACCGCGGCGGCGCTGCTCAAGCGCCACGGCTACCGCGACGTCATCCATGTGGCCGAGGGCGGGGTCGCGACCCTGTCGCGGCTCGGCGTGCCGCTCGAGCGTGGAGCGCCCGCGCCGGCCTGAGCGACGAGTGGCCCGCGACGAGACACTCGACGTCCGCGACCTGCTCGAGGAGGAGGGGCGGGCACCGCGCTGGGGCAAGGTGCTCGACCAGTCGCGCTGCATCGGCTGCCACGCCTGCACGACGGCGTGCAAGTCCGAGAACGCGGTGCCGCTGGGCGTCACGCGGACCTACGTGAAGGCGGTCGAGGTCGGGTCGTTCCCGCAGGTGCGGCGCTCGTTCCAGGTGACGCGCTGCAACCAGTGCGAGGACGCGCCGTGCGTCGCCGCGTGCCCGACGGCGGCGATGTACCGGCGTCCGGACGGCATCGTCGACTTCGACAAGGGCGCCTGCATCGGCTGCAAGGCCTGCATCGCGGCCTGCCCCTATGACGCCATCTTCATCAACCCGGACGACGGCTCGGCCGAGAAGTGCAACTTCTGCTCGCACCGGATCGACGCCGGGCTCGAGCCGGCCTGCGTCGTCGTCTGTCCGGTCGAGGCGATCCTCGTCGGGGACCTGGACGATCCGGGCTCCCGCGTCGCCGCCATCGCCGCCCGTGAGCCGGTGACCGTGCGCCGGCCCGAGAAGGAGACGCGCCCGAAGGTGCTCTACCGGGAGGCGACGCAGGCCACCCTCGATCCGCTGGCGGCCCGGCGGCCCGACGGCGGCCTGTTCATGTGGAGCGAGCAGGGGGTGAGTGCGCACCACGTGACCTCGGGCGTGCCCGGCGGGGCGAACAGCGCGGCAGCGGCGCTGCTGGCCTACGACGTGCCGCACCAGATGCCGTGGGACTGGCGGGTGAGCCTCTACACGTGGACGAAGGGCATCGCGGCCGGCGCCTACCTCGTCGCCGCGGCGCTCGCGGCCGGCGGGTCGCTGTCGTGGTCGGACTCCCTGTGGCTGCAGACCGCGCCGCTGATCGCGCTCGTCATGCTCGCGCTGACCGGCGCGATCCTCATCGCCGACCTCGAGCATCCGCGGCGGTTCCTGTTCATCTTCCTGCGACCGCAGTGGCGCAGCTGGCTCGTCCGCGGCGCTGTCGTCATCACCATCTACGGGGGTCTGCTCGCGGTGCACCTGGTCGCCGGGCAGACGGGCGCGGACGGCCTCACCAGATGGCTCGCCGTCGCGGGGGCGCCGCTCGCCGCGGCCGCGGCGCTCTACACCGCCTTCCTCTTCGCGCAGGCGCGCGCGCGAGATCTGTGGCAGAGCCCGCTGCTCGCGCCCCACATGCTCGTGCAGGCCGCGGTGCTCGGTGCGGCCGTCCTGCTGCCGTTCGGGCACGCTGCGCACGACCTGCGCTGGATCCTCGGCGCCGCCGCGGTCACGCACGTCGTGCTGGTGCTCGCCGAGATCTCGCTGCCGCATCCGACCGCGCACGCCCACCTCGCCGTCCGCGAGCTCGTGCGCGGCCGCTACGCCCTCCCGTTCTGGGCGGGCCTCGCGCTGGCCGCGACCGCCGTCGCGGCGCCGTGGCTCGGCGTCGCCGCCGTCGGACCGGCGCTGGCCGGGGTGCTGCTGCATGAGCACGCGTACGTGCAGAGCGCGCAAGCGGTGCCGCTGGCATGAGCCTGCGCGACCTCGGCCGGCGGGTGGCGGCGGCCAAGCGGGCGACGCTCGCTCGCGGCGAGACCTTCTATCCAGGTCCAAGCCGCGTCCACCTCGCGGCGTTCCCCCCGAAGGAGCGCTGGGACGACTGGGTCGCCGTCGAGCCGGACGGCGGCGAGCGGCGCTACGCGCTGGTGCCGACCACGTGCTTCAACTGCGAGTCGGCGTGCGGCCTACTCGCGTACGTGGACCGCGAGACGCTGACCGTGCGCAAGTTCGAGGGCAACCCGGAGCACCCGGGCTCGCGCGGGCGCAACTGCGCCAAGGGCCCGGCGACGCTCAACCAGATCACCGATCCCGACCGCATCCTGTACCCGCTGCGCCGCGTCGGCGGCCGCGGGGAGGGGCGCTGGGAGCGCGTGTCCTGGGACGAGGCGCTCGACGACATCGCCGCACGGATCCGGCACGCCCTCGACGAGGGGCGGCCCAACTCCGTCATGTACCACGTCGGCCGGCCCGGCGAGGACGGGTTCACCGAGCGCGTGCTCGCTGCCTGGGGCATCGACGGCCACAACTCGCACACCAACATCTGCTCCTCGGGCGGACGCGCCGGCTACCACTGGTGGATGGGGCTCGACCGGCCGAGCCCCGATCATGCCAACGCCGACGTCATCCTGCTCATCTCTGCGCACCTGGAGTCCGGGCACTACTTCAACCCGCACGCCCAGCGCATCGTCGAGGCCCGCAAGCGCGGCGCGAAGGTGATCGTCGTCGACACCCGCCTGTCGAACACCGCCACCCACGCCGATCACTGGATCGCCCCGGTGCCGGGCTCGGAGGCGGCCCTGCTGCTGGCCATCGCCAACCACCTCATCGGGACCGGCCGGTACGACCGCGAGTTCGTGCGCCGGTGGTGGAACTGGCAGGAGTACCTGGCGTGCGAGCACCCCACCGCGCCCCGCACGTTCGCGGAGTTCGAGCGGCTGCTCGGCGAGCTCTACGCGGAGTACACGTTCGAGCTGGCCGAGCGCGAGTCCGGCGTCCCCGCGCACCTCCTGCGCGAGGTCGCCGAGGTCGTCGCCGGCGCCGGGCCGCGACTCGCGACGCACGTCTGGCGCTCGGCCGCCGCCGGCAACCTCGGCGGCTGGCAGGTCGCCCGGGCGCTCTTCCTGCTCAACGCGCTGCTCGGCGCCGTCGCCGTCGAGGGCGGCACCTACCCGAACGCCTGGAACAAGTTCGTGCCGAAGCCGCCGATCACTCCCCGGCACCCGACGGAATGGAACGAGCTCACGTGGCCGGAGGAGTACCCGCTGGCCATGAACGAGATGTCGTTCCTGCTGCCGCAGCTGCTCAAGGACGGTCGGGGCGCGATCGACGTCTACTTCACCCGGGTCTACAACCCGGTCTGGACGAACCCCGACGGCTTCTCGTGGGTCGAGGCGCTGACCGACGAATCGGTGGTCGGCCTGCACGTCGCCCTCACGCCCACTTGGAGCGAAACGGCGTATCTGGCCGACTACGTGTTGCCGATGGGTCTGGGCTCCGAGCGTCACGACATCCACTCCTACGAGCAGTACGACGGCCAGTGGCTCGGCTTCCGCCAACCCGTCCTGCGCGCCGCCCGCACGCGCTTCGGCGAGACCGTCGCCGACACGCGCGAGGTCAACCCCGGCGAGGTGTGGGAGGAGAACGAGCTCTGGATCGATCTGACCTGGCGGATCGACCCGGACGGCTCGCGTGGCATCCGCGGCTTCTTCGAGTCCCGGGAGCGGCCGGGGGAGAGGATGACCGTCGACGAGTACTACGCCTGGATCTTCGAGCACTCGGTCCCCGGGCTACCGGAGCGCGCGGCCGCCGAGGGCCTGACTCCGCTGGAGTGGATGCGCCGCTACGGCGCGTTCGAGGTCGCGCGCGGAACCGGCCCGCTGCACGAACAGCGCGTTCCCGACGAGGAGCTCGACGACGCCGCGATCAACGAGCTCGGCCGTGTCTACACGCGCGCCGCGAAGCCGGACGCCTCGAATGTCGTGCCGCTGCCCACCATCGAGCCCGACGACGACGGCCGGCGCGCCGTCGGCGTCGAGGTCGACGGCGAGATCCTGCGCGGCTGGCCGACGCCGAGCGGTCGGCTCGAGTTCTACTCGCGCACGCTGGCCGACTGGGGCTGGCCCGAGGCGGCGATCCCCTGCTATCTGCGCAGCCATGTCCACCCCGACGCGCTCGCGCCCGACGAGATGGTGCTGATCTCGACGTTTCGCGTGCCCGTGCAGATCCACACGCGCTCGGCGAACGCCAAGTGGCTTGACGAGATCGCCCACACCAACCCGCTGTGGCTGCACCCGCGCGACGCGGAGCGGCTCGGCGGTGTGCGCACCGGCGACCTGGTCCGTGTCGAGACCGAGATCGGGCACTTCGTCGTCAAGGCGTGGGTCACCGAGGGGATCCGCCCCGGCGTCGTCGCGTGCAGCCACCACATGGGCCGCTGGCGCCCGGAGGGCCAGACCGGCGGGCAGCGGCAGGCCATGGCCACCGTCGAACTGGGGCGGGAAGGCAGTGCGTGGACGCTGCGGCGCACGGCCGGCGGCGGCCCGTTCGACTCGGCCGACCCCGACACCCGGCGGCTGTGGTGGACCGACGTCGGCGTGCATCAGAACCTCGCCTTCCCGGTGCATCCCGACCCGGTGTCCGGCATGCACTGCTGGCACCAGGCGGTGCGCGTGCGCCGCGCCGAGCCCGGCGACGCCTACGGGGACATCGCGGTCGATACCGTCGCCTCGCGGGCCGTCTACCAGCGCTGGCTGGCCGACGCGCGGCCCGCTCGCGAGGTCTCGCCCGACGGTACGCGCCGCCCGTACTGGCTCTTGCGTCCTCTCAAGCCGGCGAGGGAGGCGTACCGGCTCGGTCTCGTACGCGATGAGTGAGCTCACCGAGCTCGTCCGTGCCCTCGGCGCCCTCTGCGAGCCGCCATCTCCGCTGCACCGACCCGCCGCCGCGGCGCTCCGGCTGCCCGAACAGCCGCGCGACGAGGACTACACCGCGCTATTCGTCTTCGACCTGTACCCGTACGCGTCCGTGTACCTGGACGATGAGGGCAAGCTCGGCGGCGAGGCGCGCGACCGCGTCGCGGGGTTCTGGCGCGCGCTCGGTCTCGTACCGCCGCCCGAGGCGGACCACCTCGCCGCGCTTCTCGGGCTCTACGCGACGCTCAGCGAGCGCGAGCAAGCCGAGGACGACGCGGCTCGGCGGCGGCTCGTGCGTGAGGCGCGCCGCACGCTGCTGCACGAGCACCTGCTGTCGTGGACCGAGCCCTACCTCGACCGGGTGACCGAGCTGGCGACGCCCTACTACCGCACCTGGGCGGAGATCCTCCGCGACACCCTGGCAGCGGAGGCCGAGCAGCTGAGCGCCTCGCGCGTGCTGCCGGCCGCGCTGCGCGAGGCGTCGACGCTCGAGGCGCCGTCCGCGGTCGGCGGCGCTGCGTTCGTCGGGCAGCTGCTGGCACCGGTCCGCACCGGTGTCATCCTCGTGCGAACCGACCTCGTCACCGCCGCTCGCGAACTCGGCCTCGCGCTGCGGATCGCCGAGCGCCGCTACGTCCTCGAAGCGCTGCTCGGCCAGGACGCCGCGGCCACGCTGCACTGGCTGTCGCGCCTCGCCGCGGGGCGCGCGGCCCGGCACGCGTCGGCGTTCTGGGCACAGCGGGCGGCGACCTCCGCTGCGCTCCTCGCCGACGCGGCGGCGCAGGCCGCGGCACAGGAGGTGCCCGCATCGCCCCCGCCGGCGTGACACGCGCTGGCCGGAGCTCGGCGCAGTCGGTCAGGACCCATCGGATCCCGTGCTGCTAGCGATCCCGTTCGGGCTCGCGATCGGTGTCATCGTCGGCGCCGTCGGTGGAGGCGGGGCGATCCTGGCCCTGCCCGTGCTCGTGTACGTGCTCGGCGAGCCGGTCAGCCCGGCGTCGACCGCGTCACTGATCGTGGTGGCGCTGGCGGCGGCGGTCGGGGCCGGCGCCCTCGCGCGGCATGGCCACGTGTGCTGGCGCCTTGCCGTTGCGTTCGCCTTGCCGGCCGCGGCGGGCTCGCTGCTCGGCACGATCGCTGCCCGGCACGTCAACGGTCACGCGCTGATCCTCTCGTTCGTGCCGGTCATGCTCGTCGCCGCGGGCGCGACCTGGCAGCGCTCCGGGTCGACGCGCGGCGAGAGCCGGGAAGGCTGCCCGCCCGCGGCGCTCGCGCGCGTGCTCGTCGCGGGCCTGGCCGTCGGGAGCCTCACCGGGTTCTTCGGCGTCGGCGGCGGCTTCGTCATCGTGCCCGTCCTGGTCCTGTGGCTCGGCGTCGGCTTCCGGCGCGCCGTGGCGACCTCGCTCGTGATCATCACGATCACGGGCGTCGCCGCGCTGGCGAGCCATCTCGTGGCGGGCGAGCGGCTCGACGTGCCGGTCACCGCCCTGCTCGCCGGCTCGACGGCGGCCGGGGCGCTCGCGGGCACGATGGTCGGCGACCGGCTGCCGCAGCATCATCTCGGTCGGGCGTTCGCGGTCATCGTCGGGCTTGTCGCGCTGTTCCTGCTCGTCGACACGCTCGCGCTCGGCGGGCCGCCGGGACGATGATCGCCTGACACCACTGCTCCACAACTATAAAGTTGTGCTACTGTGGAGCGCTATGACCGAGAGAGTGGCTATCCCGCACCCGCTTCCTGCGCCGCTGATCGACCTGATCGCGCAGCGCTTCCGCTGCCTGGGTGAGCCGATGCGGATCGCGTTGCTGGACCGTCTGCGTGACGGTGAGGCGACGGTCGGTGAGCTCACCGAGGCGACGGGCGCGTCGCAGCAGAACGTGTCCAAGCACCTCGGTGTCCTGCTGGGCGCCGGGATCGTCAGCCGGACCAAGCGCGGCACTTCGTCGGTGTACGCGATCGCCGACGAGACCGTGTTCGAGCTCTGCGAGCAGGTGTGCGGTGGTCTGCGCCGCCAGCTGGACGAGCTCGACCAGATACTGCAAGGCGCCGACCGATGAGCCCGGACCAGACCTCGGCATGGCCGCTGGAGCGCGTGCTGTTCGCGCTTGCCGGGACCGTGACGCTCGGCAGCGTGTTGGTGGCGGCCACCGTGTCGCCATGGTTCCTGCTGCTGACCGCCTTCGTCGGCGTCAACCAATGGCTGTACGTCGGCGTCCGCGCCTGCCCGGCCTCGCTCGTCCTCTCGCGCCTGTTCCGGCTGCAGTCCGCCGTGTACCCGAAGGAGGGCGTCCGATGAGCCAGATCGGCCCGATCGGCCGGCTCGGCCGCTGGACGGCGACGCACTTCCGCGTGGTCGCGGTTGCCTGGCTGGTCGTCGCCGTCGTGTTCGGCGTCTTCGCGCCGAAGGTCGAGCACGCGCTGTCGGGCGCGGGCTGGGAGGCCACCGGCTCAGAGTCCGTCCAGGCACGGAACCTCATCGACAAGAACTTCCAGGGTCTCGGCAGCTACGGCCTGATGGTCGTCGTGCACTCAGCCGACAAGACCACTGCCGATCCCGCCTTCGCGCAGGCCGTGGCCGACGTGCAGCGGACGTTGAAGGCCGACGGATCCGTGACGAAGGTCGTGCCGCCGCAGCCGGGCGTGTCGATCGCGCGGGACGGCCACACGGCGGTCGTGCAGGCCGGAGCCGGCCAGACCCCGAACGACATGGTCCGCGCGGCTGACGGCCTCAAGGGCCCCCTGAGCGACATCGGCGCGAACGGCGTCGAGGTGAGTCTCACCGGCGCGCCCGGCATGTGGTCGGACTTCAACGAAGCCAACAAGAGCGCGATGATGACGTCCGAGCTGATCTCCTGGCCCGTGACGCTCGGCATCCTCGTCCTCGCCTTCGGCTCGCTTGTCGCCGCCGGGCTGCCGCTGCTGCTGACGATCATCGGGCTCGTCGCGGCCGCCGGGTCGCTGTATCTCGGCACGCAGCTGATGGACATCTCGATCTGGGCGATGAACTTCGCTCTGATGTTCGCGCTCGCGCTCGGCATCGACTACGCGCTGTTCATCGTCTACCGCTTCCGCGGCGCGTTCTTCGGCTCCCATCTCAGCGCCGAGGAGGCCACGGCGGTGACGATGGACACGGCGGGCAAGGCCGTGCTGTTCAGCGGCCTGACCGTGCTGATCTCGCTGAGCGCGGTGATGCTCGTCCCGAGCCCCGCATTCCGCTCGATGAGCCTCGGGATCATGCTCTCCGTCGTCTTCATCCTGGCCGCGACGCTGACGTTGCTGCCCGCGGTGCTGGCCAAGCTCGGCCCGCGCGTGGACAAGCTCGCGCTGCCCTGGGCGCACTCCGGCGAGCACCGCTCGCCGCGCTTTGCCGCGTGGGGCGAGCGGCTGTGGCGGCGCCCGCTGCCGTACGGGATCGCGGCCGTCGCCGTGCTCGTCGCACTCGCGCTGCCCGTCTTCGCGCTCGACACGGGCATGCCGTCGATCAAGGTCGTGCCCGCGCAGGACGGCTCGCGCGTCGGCTACACGCAGGTGCAGCAGGCGTTCGGGCCCGGGGCCACCGGCCCGCTGCAGATCGTCACCTCGCAGAGCGATGCGGCTCGCGTCGCGGCGGTCGCGAAGGCCGATCCGGGCATCGCCCAGGTCATGCCCGCACAGCCCGGCGCCAGCGGCACGGCGCTCGTGCAGGCCGTCCCCAGAACCGACCCCTCGGCCGACACGATGGGCGCGACCGTCGACCGTCTGCGCGACAGCCTCCCGGCCGGCGCGCTGGTCGGCGGCCCGGCGGTCGAGAATCACGACCTCGAGGCGGCGCTGGCCGCCAAGACACCGCTCGTCGTCGGCGTCGTGCTCGCGCTCGGCTTCCTGCTGCTGCTCGTCGCGCTCCAGGCACCGGTCGTCGCGGCGGTCGGCGTGGTCACCAACCTGCTGGCGACTGGCGCCGCGTTCGGCGTCGCGAAGCTGATCTTCCAGGACGGCCACCTGGCCGGGCTGCTCGGCTTCGAGTCACAGGGCTTCCTGGACGCGTGGGGACCCGTGTTCTTCTTCGCGATGATCTTCGCGATCTCGATGGACTACACCGTGTTCCTGCTCTCGAGCGCCAAGGAGCACTGGGATCGCACGCACGACCCCAAGGACGCGATGGTCGGTGGCGTCGCGCACTCGGGCCGCGTGATCTTCGCCGCCGGCGCGGTCATGGTCGCGGTGTTCTTCACGTTCGCGCTCTCAGGTCCGCTGCCGCCCAAGGAGATGGGCGTGATCCTCGGCATCGCCGTCCTGCTCGACGCGGCGCTGATCCGGCTGCTGCTGGTCCCCGTGATGCTGCGGGTGCTCGGCCGCTGGGCGTGGTGGCTGCCCAAGCCGCTGGACCGTGTGCTCCCCGACGTGCGCTTCGGGCACGCGTGATGCCGTTCCGCCGCTCGAAGACGCTCACCCCGAGGGAAGCCGCCGCGGCCGCAGAGCGCGGCGAGCTGCAACTCGTCGACGTCCGCGAACCCGCCGAGCTCGCCGAAGTCCGGGTGCAAGGCGCCAAGCACATCCCGCTGGGCACGCTGCCGGCGCGGTTCGGCGAGCTCGACCCGGGGCGGCCCGTGGCGTTCCTGTGCCGGTCCGGCAGCCGCAGCGCGGTCGCCACCCGCGCGGCAGTGAGGGCCGGCCTGGACGCCGCCAACGTCCGCGGCGGCGTGATCGCATGGTCGCGGGCGGGCTTGCCACTGACCGCGCGGGGAGGTGACGCATGATCTTCCGGCAGATCACGCACGACGACCTCGGCTGTGCGTCGTATCTGATCGGTGACGAGGACGCCGGTGTGGCCGCTGTCGTGGACCCTAAGCTCCAGGTCGACGAGTACCTCGCGCTCGCCCGCTACATGGGCGTGCGGATCGAGCACATCCTCGAGACGCACAACCATGCCGACCACGTCTCGGGTCACGGGCGCCTCGCGGCCGCGACTGGGGCGACGATCCACATCCACGCCCTGGCCGAGCCGGATTACGACCACGAGGCGTTCGACGACGGCTGGGAGCTCGCGCTCGGCAGCGTGATTGTGCGTGCGCTGCACACGCCGGGCCATCGGCCCGAGCACACGGCGTTCGCCCTGGTCGACAGCGCGCGCGGGCCCGAGCCGTGGGCCGTGCTCACCGGCGACACGCTGTTCGTGGGCGACATCGCGCGGCCGGACCTCGCCGTGGACAAGGAGGAGGGCGCGCACGGCATCTTCCGCTCCCTGCGCGAGCAGCTGCTCGCCCTCCCGGGGGAGTGCGAGGTCTGGCCCGGCCACCTCGGCGGCTCCCTCTGCGGCGGCCCGGGCATGGACATGAAGGTCTCCTCGACGATTGCCTACGAGCGCGGGCACAACGCGATGCTCCGCATCGACGACGAGGCGGCGTTCGTGCACGAAACGACCTCCACCCTCGGCCCACAGCCGCCGAACTTCCAGGCGATCGTCGCGCTTAACCGCGGTCCGCTGGACAGCCATCGCGTGGACGCCGAGCCGCTCACGCCGCGCCAGCTGGAAACGGCGCGCGCCGGCGGGGCGCTGCTGGTCGACGTCCGCACCGACCTGCAATACGACGATGCGCACATCCCTGGGGCGGTCTGCAATCCCGCGGTACGGGCCGGGTTCGGCACCAAGCTGGCCTGGATCGCACGCCGCGAGCAGCCGATCGTGTTCATCGGCCGCGACGACGAAGACGCCCGGCACGCGGCCGTGCTGGCAGGCGCGGTGGGCATCACGAACATCGCCGGCTACCTGGCCGGCGGCATGACGTCCTGGCGCGAGGAGAAGCGCCCGACGCAGTCGTTGCCCCGCATCGACGTCGAGGCGCTGCACGAGCGCGCGGGCGAGGTGCAGGTGCTCGACGTGCGCGAGCGGTCAGAATGGGACGCAGGGCACATCCCCGGCTCGGTCCACACGCCCTACCACGACATCGACGGCGTGCCCGCCGGCATCGACCCCGCGCGGCCGATCGCTGTCATCTGCTCGTCAGGTCAGCGCGGCGCCGTGGCCGCCTCGCTGATGCTGCGCCACGGCGCCGAGCAGGTCATCCACGTCGCCGACGGCGGCGTGGGCACGTGGCACGACCACGGGTGGCCCGTCGACTAGATGCAGGACCGCAGTTTCGGGATTCCGGCGATCTTGGCGACCAGCTTCGACGGCCCACGTGGGAACCGCCGGACTGGCGGGCCGTGAGCCCCTCGAGGCCGTTTCCCGAGCAACGCTCTTCGCGCCAGCAGGCACGCGCTCTGGTACAGGCGTCCCGCTTACGGCGACGTCGGGCATCCGCAGGAGCCCTTGATCGCCCGCCGCGCATAGCTACGCCGCGGCTGCGTGCGGTCCGCTCAGCAGGCGCGGCGCTCGGGGAGGTCGTCCGGCGTGTCGGCGAGGTCGATGAACTCGGCGGCGAAGTCGAGGAAGCGCTCGACGTCCCGGAGGTTGGAGGCGATGCCGAGGGATGCGCGGATCGCCCCGCCGGAGGCGAGGCCGACCGCGCGCATGTAGTCGTCGAGGATCATGCCGTGGCCGAACTCGCTCCCGAGCAGCGTGTCGCGTGAGATCGTGAACGCGACCTCGCCGGCACCGGGATTGCAGAAGCAGCCGGTGCGCAACGAGATGTTGTGCCGCCCGGCGACGCGGTCCACGTAGCGCTCGTCGACGACGCGGCCGTCGGGGTGCAGGAAGTTGAACGCGATCGTGGCGCCGCGGCCATGCCACCCGCGCGGACCGTAGATAGTCGTCGCCGGTGAGCCGTCACTGTGCTGAAGCGAGCCGATCCCGTCCAGCAGCCAGGCGCCGAGCGCCCCGACACGCGCATGAATCGTGTCGATGCCCACCCGGTCGAGGAACCGCAGGCCGATCTCCACCGCGGGCAGGTTGAGGTAGTTCACCGTGCCGTCCTCGAAGTGCGCCGCGCCGGGGGCGAAGTCGTAGTACTCACGCTGTACAAACGCGGCGACGATCGTGCCGCCGGAGAACCACGGCCGCTCGAGCTTGGCCAGCGCGTCCCGGCGCGCGAGCAGGCAGCCCACGCCGGTCGGCCAGCCGAACATCTTGTAGAAGGACAGCGCGACGAAATCGGGGTGCCAGCGACCCAGGTCGAGCCCATTGGTCGGCACGTAGGCGGCGGCGTCGAGCAGCACGTCCCAGCCGTGCTCGTGCGCCTGCTCGATCCACTCCAGGGGGTGCTGGACGCCGGAGAAGTTCGACTGCGCCGGATAGGCGAACAGGTTGTGGTGGTCGCCCGTGGTCTCGGTCAGATAGCGCGGTAGCAGGCGCTCGTCCACGCGCAGATCGGGCGCGACGCTGGGCACGTAGCTGGTCTCGGCACCGCGGGCGCGCGCGAACTCGCGGATCCCGTTGACGGAGTTGTGGTTGTCGAACGTGAGCAGGAAGCGGTCGCCCGCGTGGAACGGATAGGCCTCGCCGACCAGGCGCAGCGCACCGGTGGCGTTGGGCGTGAAGACCGCGACGTAGTCGTCCGGCGAGGCGTTGAAGAACTCGAGAACGTACGCCCGCGCATGCTCGGCGAGCTCGGTGCTCGCCGCCGACGTCGGGTTCACGGAGTGCGGGTTGCCGAACACCGTGCTTTCCAGCAGCCGCACGTGCTCGTGCATCTGCGACACCGCGAACAGGCCGCCGCCCGTGTAGTCCAGATACACGTGCCCGCCGGCGTCGAGGCGCGCGAAGTCGGTGGCGCGTAGCTCGTCCAGCGCCGCTGTCGCGGCGTACTCCGGATGGGCCTCGAGGAACGCGGACTCGGAGGCGGAGGACACGCTCATGGCAGCACCGGGATCCGCGCGAGCGCCGCGGCGACGAAGATCATGTGGACGCCGGGCGGGCGCGGACCGCGCCGGGGCGGGTCGCTCGCCACGAAGGCCGCGTGGCGGTCGAGCAGGTCGCGCACCGACGCCGCGGCATCGGCGTCGGGATGGTCGGACGGCAGCTCGCAGGCGAAGCGTGCGAGCTCCAGGAACTCGTCCGCGGGGTAGCCGGCCGTCAGGCGCGCGGTCGCCGCGACGAGCAGCGTGTGCACGCGCTCGAGCAGCGGACCCGGACCGGGCGCGGTGGTCATGGGCGCCGGCCCGACGTCGAGCGGCTCGGCACCGGCGAGCAGGCGCTCGAGCTGACCGCCGGCGACGGAGGCGATCTGCTCGCGGGTGAGGCCGGCGGCGAGCGCGGCACGCAGGACCACTGCGGCGGCAGCGACCGTGCGCCCGTACGGGGTGTCGGACGCGAACAGGATCTGGCCGGGCGGGATGAGGCTGAACAGGGCGAGTTGGTCGGCCGTGTTCCACCACGCCGTGTCGAAGAATAGGTTGCGCTGGCCGGCTGCCTCGCGCCAGATCCACGCGAGGTCGGTGATGGAGGCGTGCGCGAGGATGATCGGAGCGCTCGGGTACTCGCGCGCGAGGTCGAGCGCGTCGCGGCCCAGCGAGGGGATCCCGCGGCCGGCGTGCACGATGATCGGCAGGCGTCGCTCGTCGGCGAACGCCAGGATCTCGCGCACCTCCGCGTCGCCGAGGCGGAACCGCTCGGCACGCGGATGCAGCTTGATGCCCGCCGCGCCGAGGCTCACGGCGCGCTGCGCCTCGTGCAGCCCGCCGTCGCGGGGGTCGACGCGGCAGAACGGCACGAGCCGGCCGTACGAGAGCTCGGCGGCGGCGAGCATGCGGTCATTGGCGGCCGAGTAGCCGCCGGGCTCGGCGAGCGGGAACACGACGGCGCGGGCGTCGACGACTCCGAGCGCGGCCCGCAGCTCGGCGGCGCCGAAGCACGACCCGTCGGGGTCGGCGCAGCCGAGGTGCGTGTGGGCGTCGAACAGCCGGACTTCGCCGAGATACGGCTTCAGCGCGGCGAACCACGGCTCCATCAGCGCGTCGGCGGTGAGCGCGCCGCCGCGTTGTCCGGTATCGACGACAGCCGCCATGGCTACCCCGCGCCCACTCGCGGCCGGATCTCGACGTGCGTGTCGACCGGCAGGTCGAGCGAGACGGTGACCAGGCACATGTCCTCGGCCTTCGCGACGAGCGCGGCCGCCGCGATCTCGTCCTCGGCGTTGACGTCGACAGCGACGGTCTGGTCGATGCGGACGAACCCGAAGCGCCCGTCGGGCCGGCGGCCGACGAGTCCCTCGGCGGTGACGGACAGCCCGTGCAGCGTGACGCCGTCGCGCTCAGCGAGTGCCGCGAAGGTCACCGCCAGGCACGAGCCGGCGGCGGCGACGAACGCGTCCTCGGGGCTCCAGAGCTCCGGGTCCGTGCCGCGGAACTCGGGCGGCGTCGCGATCGCCAGCGGCGGCTTGCCGTCGACGCGCGCAGTGGTACGGCGGCCGCCGTCCCAGTCGATCGCGACGGGGAAGCGGAACTCCTTGTGGCGTGCTCGGTCGGCCATGGCGTCACGCAGCCTGCTCTGAGGCGTCGCCGAGCACGTGCTCGTCGAAGAACTGGCCGATCAGCTTGCCCGGCAGCGCGCCGACGAAGCCGGTCGCCGGCTCGCCGTCGCGGAACACGGCGACGGTCGGAATGCTCCGAATGCCGTAGCGGGCGGCGATCTGCGGCTCGGCGTCGACGTCGAGCTTGACGAGCTCGAGCCGGCCGTCGCGCTTGCCGGCCTCGGTATCGAGCGCGGGCCCGAGCATGCGGCACGGTCCGCACCAGGCGGCCCAGAAGTCGACGACGACGGGCAGCTCGCGCGACCGTTCGATCACGTCACGTTCGAAGGTCTCGGTGGTCACATCCATTTCGGTTCACTCCTGTGTTGCAGTTCAGGCGGCTCGATTGGCCTCGAAGTCCTCGACCAGCGCGGCGAGCCCTCGCAGGCGGTGTTCCAGCGAGCCGCACACCTGCTCGCACAGGCCGAGGACCTCGTCGTCGTCGATCCGGTAGCGGACGTGATTGCCGTCCTTGCGGCGGGCGAGGACGCCGGCGTCAGTCATCAGCGCCAGGTGCCGCGAGACGTTCTGCTGCGTCGCGCCGAGCCCGTCCGCCAACTCCTGGACGGTCGCCTCGCCGTCCCGCAGGCGATCGAGCAACCGCAGCCGCATCGGCTCGCCCAGCAGGTGGAACCGGCGGGCGACGAGGACGACGAGCTGGTCGGGGATCGGGTGGGGGAACGGCATGAATGCACCGTAACGTCCACAACTAAACAGTTGTAGAGGGATAACTACGGAAGTGTCGTGAGGGTGAAGCCGCGAGGACGCCACGGCACCCACTGGCGAGGAAGGTCACGCACGTCCACCCGCCAGATCCCCGACGGCCCCGGCAACCCGAACCAGCTTCTAGGCATCGCACAACGGCTCGGCGACTGGTCCGTCGTCGTGCGCTAGGCGCCCGTTCCACGTGCGAAGGGTGAACTCAGCGCACCACGCGCCGGAATCGTGCCCAATCGGGTGCCCAGACAAGCCCAGCTCAGCGCCACCAAAAGAAGGAACGCGGCCCGTAGCTGGTAGCTGCCGGCAGGGGTGTCACGACGGCGGACGCGAGGTCGACTGCAGCCAGCCGGAGAGCTCGGACAGCGCGTCGGGCCGCACGACGTAGTGAACGAACAGACCCTGGCGCCTGCCTTCGAGTACGCCCGCCTCGGCTAGCGTTTTGAGGTGGTGCGCGAGCGTGGATTGTGCGATGTCGAAGAGCGGGAGCAGCTCGCAGGCGCACAGCTGCCCGGGGTGGGCGGAGAGCACGTCTACGAGCTGCACGCGGATCGGATCGCCCAGCGCTTTCGCATACGCCGCCAGCCGCCCGGCGTGCACGGCGTCGACTCCCGGCCGTGCCGGGGCGACGGTCCGCCGCTGGCCCGCGGCCTGCTTGCGCTTCGGTGTGACCGTGACGTGCATTGCGCTCACTCCGTCGCGGCGGCGAGCAGCTGGCGGACGAGATCGACGGAGGGGACGTTGCCGGCGGTCAGCACACGGCCGTCGACGGCCAGTGCGGGGGTGCTCATGATCCCGAGGCGGGCCATTTCGGCGTAGTCGTCGATCTTCTCGACCCGCGTGTCGAGGCCGAGTTGCCCGGCGGCGGCGATCGTGTTCTGGTGCAGGGCGGCGCAGCGCTTGCAGCCGGGGCCGAGGACTTGGATGATCATGGCGGAACGCGTCCTTTCGTGGTCAGAGGATGAGGTTGAAGAACAGGCCGGTGAAGGTGATCGCCACCGCGACGGTGGCGGCCCAGATGGCGATCAGGCGGACCTTCAGGACGCGGCGCAGGAGGACCATCTCCGGCAGCGAGAGCGCGACGACGGCCATCATGAAGGCCAGCAGAGTCCCCAT
This sequence comes from uncultured Solirubrobacteraceae bacterium, assembly GCA_963803335.1. GTDB lineage: Bacteria > Actinomycetota > Thermoleophilia > Solirubrobacterales > Solirubrobacteraceae > DASSUW01. The sequence goes on from CAWDME010000008.1 coordinate 306,577, forward strand.
CGCGACGCCCTTGGCGTGCAGCGCCTCGATCAACGGGAGCACACCCGCGGCGTTGCTGTAGAGCGGGACGCCCATCAGCACGGCGGCGGGCACGGCGAGCGGGTTGTCAGAGCCGGCGAGTGTGGCGAGCGCGTCCTCGGGCACCCAGCCATGGATCACGGCACCGAGCGCGATCCCGACGAGCAAGTACGGCCACACGCGGCCGAGGATCGAGCGCACCTCGCCGCGCGCGAACGCGAAGCGGTCCGCCCACGTCAGCCCGGCCGCCGGGTCGGCCGCGGGCACCGCGTGAACGTCGTAGACGAACGGCTCGACGAAGCGCTCCAGGCGCAAGCGGCCGAGCACGACTCCGGCGACGATCGCGATCGTCAGGCCTGAGGCGACGTAGATCGCCGCGATCCAGATGCCGAACAGGCCGGCGAGCAGCACGACCGCGACCTCGTTGACCAGCGGCGAGGCGATCAGGAACGACAGCGTCACCCCGAGCGGGACGCCGGCCGACACGAAGCCGATGAACGCGGGCACGGCCGAGCACGAGCAGAACGGTGTCGCCACGCCCAGGCCGGCCGCGGCGGCGTTGCCGACGCCCTCGCGGCGCCCGCCGAGCAGTGCGCGCGTGCGCTCGATGCTCATGAACGAGCGCACGATGCCGACGGCGAAGACGATGCCGGCGAGCAGCAGCGCGATCTTGGTCGTGTCGTAGAAGAAGAACCGCACCGACTCGCCGAGCCGCGTGTGCAGATCCAGGCCGGCGAGGTCGCCGAGCAGCCAGTCCCACAGCGGCGCCAGCGCCTTGATCGCCGCCGCCCACACGACCGCTGCGGCGGCGAGAAGCAGCACGGGCCGGCGGCGCGCAAGTGCGCCGGCCGATACCGGAACGACACGGAGTGCGGCAACCCGTTCGGACATGACGGCCTTTACATCGACGTTCCTCGTTTCAATCGACAGTAGTCGATGGATCTGTCCGTGCCTAGTGCATCTGAGCACGTCGGGTAGATCGCCCGGATGCGATTCAGTGGTTCTCCGAAGCCGAGCACGGGGCTCCTGGGGCAGCCGCCTCATCCGAGACCAGATCGAGCGGCGCGTGCGTCACCTCCTCGGCGGTTGGGATGGCGAGACCCGGACTCGAACCGGGGACACCGGCGACACAGGTTTCGTCGTTCTCGGAGCTTCGACCCGGCGCGGTCACGAAGAGGACGCGATGCTCATCGCCGCGCTCGGTGCCGAGACCTCCGCCGCCTCGACTGCCGCCGGCCGCGCCGCGATCAGCTTCGCCACCTGGCGGGCGTCGTGGCGCACGCCGCCGACAAGCATCGACGCGAAACGCGTGAGGAATGGCGCACCGACGAAGAGCAGGCCCGGCACGGGCTCCAGCGAGTGGGGGAAGCCGCTGTCGTCGGTCACGTCTGCGTCGATCCACGAGACGTCCTTGCCGAAGCCCGTGCACCAGAGAACGTTGGCGACGTCGAGGACGCGACCGTCGTCGAGCACCGGCCTGCCGTCCTGCACGCCCGCGACTCGCGCGTCGGTGCGGTCGACGCCTGCTGCCTCCAGGTGCTTGCGCTTGACACGCAGCAGCGGCCCGCCGCCGGCGCGGATCTCCGGCCGGAGCTTGCGGCCGAGCGGCGTCTTGACGGTGAGCACGTGATTGGCCAGGAACCACACGACAGGCAGCACGAGCCGCGCGACGCGACCCTCGATGTCGAACGGCACCTCGCCGTGCACGCGACCTGACAGCACGGTCGGATGCGACGCGGCGACCTCGAGGGCGATGTCGGCGCCCGAGTGGCTGCAGCCCACGACGAGCACCGGGCCCGGCTGAAGCTGCGACGGGTTGCGGTACTCGTGCGAGTGCAGCTGGACGATGGACGGATCGAGATCGCCCGCGAACTGCGGAACGACCGGTTCCTGGAAGGTGCCCGAGGCCACGACGACGCTGTCGGCCAAGAAGCGATGCGCGCCGGCCCGCACGATCCAGCGCTCGCCATCGCGCCGCACGCTGTCGACGCTGACGCCCGTCACGATCGGTAGCTGGAAACGCTCGGCGTAGGCCTCGAGGTAGTCGGCGAGCTGGTCCTTCGTCGGATACGTCGCACCCGGCAGCGGCATGCCCCAGCCAGGGAGCCCGTCGTAACGCGCCGGGCTGTAGAGCTTGAGCGAGTCGAAGCGGTTGCGCCAGACGTCGCCGACGCGGTCGTGCGCCTCGAGGATCACGAACTTCCGATCGTCACGCGCGAGTTGATAGCCGGTGGCGAGACCCGCCTGCCCGGCGCCGATGATGACTGTGTCGAAGCGTTCGGTCATGGCCGCGAGGCTAGATCCGCGCCGTGCGCGCATCATCGGCCGAAGTACCCATTCGGGCGAATGGGTACAGAGGCTGTTTCAGCGGAGCCCGCGCTCGTACGCGTGCGCGGTCGCCGCCGCCCGTGACGAGACTCCGAGCTTGGCGAAGATGTTGGACACGTGGCGATCGACCGTACGCTCGGAGAGGACCAGCCGCGTGGCGATTGCCTTGTTCGTCTCGCCGGCGGCGACCAGCCGCAGGACCTCGAGCTCGCGGTCGGTCAGCTCGCCGTGGCCGCGGCGCACGGTAGCCGGCGCCACGACGCCGAGCGCGGCGAAGGTGTCTCGAGCAGCCTCGGTCTCCAGCACCGCCGCCTCGTCGTCCCCGGCGACCCGCAGCGCCTCCGCGAGCAGCGCCCGCACACGCGCCGCCTCGTAGGGCGCCTCCAGCTCCTGCCACACCTGCATCGCGCGACGCAGCAGGGGCAGCGCAGCGGCGGCATCGCCCTCCGCCAGCGCGATCGTGCCCCCGGCCTGCGCGCCGATGGCGCCGAGCACCCCGATGTCCTTGGCGGCCGCGGCCCGCTGGCCGAGCTCTTCAGCCGCCGCTCGCGCAGCGTCGAGGTCACCCGCCGCGACCATCACCTCGACCGCTGCGGGAAGCAGCCGCGTGCGCATGAAGCGATCCGTGGTCTCGCCCAGCGCGCGTCGGATCGACGACGCGGCGGGGCCGGTCTTGCCCTGCGCGAGGCGCATCAGCGCGAGGCCCGGCTGCGGCTCGCGCCCGAGACGGCCCGCCTCGCGGTAGGCGTCCTCGGCTGCGTCGACCGCGCCACGAAGGCGGTGAACCTCGCCCTGCACGTAGGCCGCCTCCGCCATCGATCTCTCGTAGCCCCCGATCGCTGCCCGACGCTGCGCGTCCCGCGCCTCGTCGAGCGCGGCGTCCCACTCGCCCTCGAGCAGCCTGATCTCTGCCCGGTGCACCCGGCAGCGACCCGAGAACGCGACCATGTCCGGCTGTTCCTCGCACCAGCGCGACAGCGCGGCCGTCCACTGCTGGGCGCGGCGCGGCTCGAACGCCGCCTGGCAGCCGAGGATCACCCCGCAGTAGACGACGCCGCAGACGATCGGTGACGCCTCACCGCTCGTCACGCCGATCATCGCCTCGTCGAGGAGCCGCAGGCCCTCGGCCACCTCGCCCGCCTCGACCAGCATGTGGCCCTGTGTATGCAGAGCGAGCGCGAGCAGATCGCGGTCGTCGCAGCGCTGCGCGATCGCGACCGCCTCCGCGGCGACCGCGGCGGCTCCGGCGTGATCGCCTGCGGCCTCGTGCTGGAAGACGCGCGGCAGCATGAGGTAGCCGCGCTCGACGCACTCGCCGCCCGCCTCCTCGACAAGGCGCTGGCCGCGTGCCAGCCAGCCCGCGCCGCGGGCGACCTCGCCCCGAATCATGAGTGGCATCCCGGCCCAGAAGGCGCACCAGGCGGCCCGCAGTCGGTCGCCGGCCTCGAGGCACGCGAGATGTGCGCGCTCCATCGCGGCCGTGTGCTCCTCGTCGTGGCCGAGCATGTAACAGGCCGTGGCGAGCCGCAGGAGGTCGCCGACGTCCGGTTCCTCCTGCGGAGCGAGCTCGTCGTACACCGCCTGCCACGTCGGCATGACCGGACGCTAGCGCGCATCTCGTCGCTGAGGGTCCGCGCGTGGGCAACCGCGCCGAGCACGGATCCTGCGGAGCGCCGACGCGACCACTCGAACTCACGCGACCACGACGGGGAGTCGGGATCGCGAGCGCTCATGCGCGGCCCCTGTTGGGCGTGTTCCGCGATTGCCAGGGATTACCGCCGTTTCAGCTGGCCAGGCTCAAATGAGGCCTCTCCCAGGCCCAATGCGGGATCGCGGCGAACGCACCGTAAACAACGAGATCCAGCGGCCTCGGGCATTCAGGCCGATGGCGAGACCCGGACTCGAACCGGGGACACCACGATTTTCAGTCGTTACGTCTTGGGCGCCCTAGTCCGCGAAATCCCCACCATCGTCGCGGGCCGCGATCCCAGCGCGGCAGTTGGACTTGTAGCGCGCCGCGACGAGATCCCTCGAGCGCATCCGTCCCTGCGCAGGCGGCGACAGGGCCCGCCGACGGCGCGATGCGCGACTCGAGCTACGCGCGACCCTCGGATCCGAGCAGCGACGCCAGGCGCGCCTCGAGCGCATGGCGCGGTAGAGCGCCGACCACGCGGTCGACTTCTCGGCCCTCGCTGAGAGCCACCAGCAGCGGAATTGACTGCGCGCCGAAACGGGCCGCCAGCGCGGGGTTCGCGTCAACGTCGACTTTGACGACTTTCAGCCGCCCGGCGTGACGCCTGGCAAGGTCCTCCAGGACGGGGCTGATCATGCGGCACGGTCCGCACCACGCCGCCCAGAAATCGACGACGACAGGTACGGAGGCCGTCGTCTCCGCCACGAAGGTCGCGTTGTCGGCGTCGACCACCCACGGCAGCGGCGCCTTGCACTTCGCGCAGCGCGGCGTGCCGCGTGCGACCGGGCCCACGCGGTTGCGGGCGCCGCAGGCCGGACACGCAATGATGGTCATCGCGGCGACTCTACGCGGCACAGTCGGCGCGGGCACGGACGCCTGGGGTCCACGACTCAGGGTCTAGCTTCGGTGTGGTGTCGGGCGCTTTGACGCTTGACGAAGATGGCTCGGGCCGCGGTGATGACCGCTGTGCAGGCGCCGATCAGGGCCAGGGCCGGGCGGTCGGAGCGGGCCAGGTAGTAGACGAGGCCGCCGGCGGCGGCGATGCAGGCGGCTGCGCCGACGTAGGCGAGTCCGCGGTCCGGGCCGGGCGCTGCGGTGTGGCGGGCGTGCAGGAGGTTGATCAGTCCGAAGACCAGCAGGAACGTCAGCGAGCCGAAGGAGACGATCTCGGTAATGCCGGGAAGTAGCGAGACGGCTGCGCCGAGGGTGGCGATCCAGAGCATCGCCTCGGCCGGGAGTCCACGCCGTTCGCGGCCGAGGCGGGCCGGGAGCTCACCAGCCGCGCTGACGTCTCGGATCAGTCGTGCGGTTGAGAACAGCGTGGCGTTGATCGCCGAGCTGGTGGAGAAGACGGCCCCGACGGTCGCCGCCCAGAGGCCGAAGGTTCCGAGTGCCTTCTCGCCGACGACGGCGAAGGCGACCTCCTTGCGGTCGATGATCGTCTGGTCGGCCAGCAGCATCTGGGAGGCGATGGTGACCGCGAGGTAGACGAGCGCCACCGTCGCAACCGAGAGGTAGAGGGCGCGCGGCAGCGTTCGTCGGGGCTCGGCGATGTCGTCGTAGTCGTAGGGCAGGAGCTCGAAGCCCTCGTAGGCGACGAAGATCACCGCGGCGCCGAGAAAGACCCCGGACAGACCCTGGTTGTCGAGTGGGCTGAGGCGGGCGGGTGAGAACATGCTCAGGCCGATCAGGGCGATGCCGGCAAGCACGGCCAGCTTGGTCGCGACGATCACGTCCTCGGTGCGACCCGATGTCGCCACCCCGCGGAGGTTGATGGCGGCGAACAGGGCCATGATGCCGATCCCGGCCAGTCGCGCGATAGGCACCGGGGCGTCCAGGACGTTGGCGAGGTAGTGGCCGAAGGTGAAGGCGTAGACGGCGAGCGCGAAGACGTAGCCGACGATCAGCAGCCACGCGACCCAGGCGGCCGGCCGGGTGTGCCCCTCGTCGCGCAGGTAGGTGAATGGCCCTCCCGCCCGCCCCGCGCGCAACGCCAGCCCGGCGTAGGCGTGTGCGGTGAGTCCGGCGATCAGGCCGCCGAGCAGGAAGGCGGCGAACGCGAGGTGGCCTGCGAGGTCGATCGTGACGCCGAGGACGCTGAAGATGCCGCCGCCGATCATTCCGCCGATCGCCATCGCGCTGGCCTCTCGCAGGCCCAGCAGTCCTGCCCCGCGCTGGCGCCGTGCGTGGGTGCGCGGGTGGTATGGCGGCCTGAGACCCCCGCGCGCGGGCAGGCTCGCGCTGCCGGGCGCGATCGCCGGTCCGGCACCGTCCGTCGGGTCGGTCATCGCTTGCGCAGCTCCGGCGCGAGCTCGCCGCGCCGCCCGAGGATCTTGTAGGCCCCGAGCTTGACCTGGTCGAGCAGCAGGACCCACACGATCGCGTAGCCCCAGGCGAGCGCGACGAGCTCCCAGCGCAACGGTTTCATCAGCAGGCCGCTGGCGGCGATCAGGGTCGCCAGGATCTGTGTCCCGACCACGGCGATGAGCACGATCGGGGCGGGGTGGGGATCGGACCACAGGCGGTCGCGGGTGCGGGCGACGAACAGCGTCAGGTGACCGGCCACGGAGAGTTTGAGGTACATCAGCGTCTGCGTCTCGGCGTGACCGATGCCGAGCACCCCGACCGCGAATGCGACCAGGGTGAAGGACTCGATCACGCCGGCGAGCCCGAGCACGGTCGCGATGCTCAGCACCTCTCTGAGGTCCCAGCGCTCCGGCCTGGGCGAGGGCCGGACCCGGTCATAGGCGATCGTGAGGATGGCGGCGTCGTTGAGGATCGCCAGCAGCACGATCTGGGTCGGGGTGAGGGGAAAGAAGGCAAAGACGACGATCGCAAGGGTCACGAACAGGACGACGCGGATCGTCTCGGTGATGCGGTAGATCGCGTAGTTGGTCATCCGCCGGAAGACCTCGCGCGCCCGGTGGATCGCCTCGATGATCACCGACAGGCCCGCAGCGAGCAGGACGATGTCGGCCGCAGCCCTGGCGGCGTCGGTCGCGCCGGAGACCGCAATCCCGGCGTCGGCGCGGCTGAGCGCCGGCGCATCGTTGACGCCGTCGCCGGTCATCCCAACGATGTGGCCGCGCGCCTGCAACGCCTTGACGATCCGGTACTTGTCCTCGGGCACCACCTGCGCGAACCCCTCAGCCGACTCGACTCTGGCCGCGAGCTCGTCGCCCTCGATGCCCGCGATCGCGTGCGAGTCGAGGATCTGCTCACCGATCCCGACCTCACCGGCGATCTGGCGGGCGATCTCCACCCGGTCGCCGGTGACCATCTTGACCTTGACGCCGAGCCGGCCCGCCTGCTCGAGCGTCTCGCGCGAGTCGTCGCGGGGCGGGTCCTGGATCGCCAGCACGCCCGTCAGCCGCCAGTGCCCGTCGGCGGCCCGGGCGACGGCGAGCGCCCGGTAGCCCTTGCGGGCAAACGCCGAGGTGACCTCCGACACGCGCGCCGCGGCCGTGCTCGAGACGCCCGGCAGATCGACGATCGCCTGCACCGCCCCCTTCGCCACACTGCACTCAGAGCTGTCGGCGAACCGCACCCGCGCCTCGGCGCGCTTGCGATCGGCGTCGAACGGCTCGAACGCGAGCACCTCGTGATCCGCAAGCGGCCCGGAGAGCACCGCGAGGATCGCCTCGTCGATCGGGTCCCGACCGTCGTGCTCGGCGGTCAGCGCGGCCTCGAGCAGGACCTCGTCGCGGCCGACGCCGTCAGCGATCGTGAGGACATCGACGATCGCGAGCTCGTTCTTGGTGATCGTGCCGGTCTTATCGGCGCACAGCACGTCCACGCCCGACAGCTCCTCGACCGCGGGCAGATGGCTGACCACCGCCTCGCGCCTGGCCAGATCGCGCGCGCCGACCGCCAGGGTCACCGACAGCACCGCCGGCAGCGCCACCGGGATCGACGCGATCGTGACCACCAGCGCGAACTCGAGCGTCTCTGTCGCGCTGGCGCCGCGCAGCAGCGAGACGATCACGATCACCACGACCAGGCCCATCGCGATCACGATCAGATACCGGCCGATCGAGAAGATCGCCGCCTGAAAATGGCTCGGCGGGCCCTCCTCGCCGGTCAGCTCGGCCGTCCGGCCGAACTCGGTGCGCGCGCCGGTCGCCAGCACACGCACCCTCGGTGAGCCCCTGGAGACGATCGTTCCCGAGTAGACGCCGTCCCCGGCGTGCTTCTCCACCGGCAACGACTCACCCGTCAGCGCCGACTCATCCGCCTCCGCCGCCCCCTCGACGATCCGCCCATCGGCCGGAATCACGTCACCGCGGTCGACCACGATCAGATCACCCGGCACCAGCTCCTCCGCCGCCACCGTCCGCCACTCGCCATCACGCCGCACGCGCGCGAGCTTCGCGAGCCGCTCCTTCAGCGCCTCGATCGCGCCGGCCGCCTGGTGCTCCTCCCAGAAGCCGACGACCCCGTTGAGCACCAACAACGCGAGAATGATCCCGAAGTCCGCCCACCGCCCGGTCAGCGCGGTCAGGACCACAGCAACCTCGATCATCCACGGGATGGGCGCCCAGAAATGCGACAGGAACTCCAGCACGACGCTCCGCCCCTGCTCGACCAGCGCATTCGGGCCATAGCGCTCCAGCCGCGCGGCCGCCTCCTCGCCGCTCAAGCCCCCGTCTGGGCCGAGTCGCTCGTCGCTGCGGCGATCGGGCTCGCTGCGCTCATCCGCCACGTCGCGCCCGGCAGACGACGGCACGAGCGCATCCGGCCGCTCGTGGCCTCGCTGACCACCGGCCCCGTTCATACCGACCGCTCGCGCACGCCTTCGGCGATCTCCAGCCGACGCAGCGCGCGCACCGCGGCGCGGAAGAGCAGCGCGACGATCAGGACCGCCGCTGCGCAGAGTGCGAGCATCGTGCCCACATCTTCACATCACAGCTGTACTCGTCGGTGGTACAGAAAGCCATGAACGCGCTCGCGACCAGGTAGCCGACGAGCAGGCCGAGCGCGATCGCCGCGAACGTATACGCCTTCACCGCGGTTCACAAGATCCTGTGAACTTCGGTACGAAGCGGACGGACGCGTCGGGACCGCCCGCACGTCCGGCACGTGATCAACATGCTCCGCGTACGGACCAGTCGGCGGCCGTCGCACGAGCCGGTAGCGCAGTAGTTGGTCGCGCCATCCAGCCCGGCCGGGACAGTGGTACCCGAGCCATGACGGGGTCGACGACCTCGGCGAAGCAGACGAAAGGACAAAGGCCCCTGATACCAGGGGCATTCTCGAATGGCGAGACCCGGACTCGAACCGGGGACACCACGATTTTCAGTCGTGGGTCGAAATCTCTCTAACACCAGCGTAATCCCTGCAATTCAGCGGGTTCTTGAGAACGATCGGCGGTGCTGTGATATCCGCAATTGCGTTCTGTTCGTGTGGATTTGGCACTCGCGGCGGCCTCAGTGCCCAAACGGCGGGGACCTTGGAAACGCCGCAGGCTGCCCTACTCGGTCACGGCGTGGGATCGGCGAGCCGAAGACCGCCGCGCTGGAGTTCGGGCCCGGTGGCGCGGTAGGCCGGGACCATCTCGCTGGTGACCAGTCCGGTCTCGTCGGTGAGCTCGTCGGCGATGGCGAACCAGTCGCGGATCCGGTCGGGCGTGTCGACGATGAGGGTGAGGACGGGAACGCGCCGCCGCAACTGGAAGACGGCGTCGCCGTGCGGCTCGTGGTCGCCGTGATAGCCCCAGATGCCGCGCAGGCTGGTGGCGCCGGCGGCGCCGGCTCGCCGCAGGGCCCGCACGAGCTCGCCGTTGAGCTGGTGCCCGCGGTGGCTGGACTGCTCGCCGGCGTAGACCATGAGCTTCTGCCATACGCCGAGGCCCGAGGCGTCCGTCTCGGCGACCTCATGCGGCTCGGCGAGCTTGACGCCGTCGCGCTTGCAGACGCGGACGCGCTCGAGCGTGACGAGCGGTCGCGGCAGCATCGCGTCCAGCTCCGGGAGCAGGGAGGCGATGCGGTGGCCGTCGCCGATCGAGATCACCATCAGCGGCACGTCCGGGTTGCGTCCGACAAAGCGAGCGCGCCGGCGCTCGCCGTGAGCGGTGCCATCGACGCCGAGCAGGACGGTCGCGCCGGCGATGCCCTTCTGATGCAGCAGCTCGACGAGCGCCCGGTGCGCAGGCTGGCCGCCGATGCGGTCGTGGCGGCCCAGGTAGACGGTCAGCTTGGTGGCCTGTTGGGAGGTCTCCGGGAGCTCGACGGCTTGCAGTGGGCCAGTGAGCATGCGGGCGCGCTCGAGTGTGACGAGTCCGTCGAAGCGGAGGTCCTGGATCTCGTGGAGGGCGGCCTCGACGCGCGTGCGGGTGTCGACGGCGACGGCGACGAGCGGCAGGTCCTCGGACAGCGTCAACAGCCGGTCGGTGTGGAGGTGCTGTTTGGCTCCGAAGCCCTCGACCCCGCGCATCACGAGGCTGGTCTGCAGGCGGTGCCGGGCGTAGATGTCGACGAAGGCGTCGGCGAGGAAGCGGCTGCCGAGACGGTCGCGTTCGCCGAAGTAGGTCGTGAGCTTGAGGCAGTCCTCGTTCACGACGCACCAGCGGAGTGCTGCGGCTTGCTCCGGTCAACGACCAGCAAGCCGCCGAGGGCGAGGGCCATCCAGGCGGCGGCGTAGATGAACGCCGCGGCGGGCGAGATCAGCGTCCACAGCGCGCCGGCGATCGCGCTGGCGGCGAGGTTGCCGGCGCTCTGGAGCGCGGCGAGCAGGCCGAAGGCTGAACCGCGGATGCCTTCGGGGGCGAGGTGGGCGACGGCGGCGTGTTCGGCGGTTTCGGCGCAGCCGATGCCCAGGCCGGCGGCGACGAAGCAGGCGCCCAGGAGCGCGAAGCTGGCGCCGGTCGCGGCGAAGCCGGCGTAGGCGAGCAGGAACAGCGCGGCGCCAACGGCGAGGACGCGCGTGGTCCCAAGGCGGTCGCCGGCACGGCCGGCGGGCACGCTCACGAGCGTGGCGGCGAGGTTGTACGCGGTGTACAGGACCAGCGCAAGTTGCGTGGCAGAGGTGGTGCTGCGGCCCGGTTGGAACAGCTCGGTTGCGCGCAGGATCAGCAGCGTGGCGGCGATGTTGCCGAACTCGAAGGCGCCCACGGCGAGCATCAGCCGCCCGAGCCGGCCGTGCATCACCGGCCGCAGCCGCAGCCGGATCGGCTGTCGCTTGCGGCGTTCCAGCCGTGGTGCGTGGCGGATCGCGTAGACGATCGCCGCGGCGGCGAGCAGACCCGGGACGATCGAGAGCAGGATCGCCTCGCGCACGCCGAGCAGCGCGACGAGCGCGATCGCGAGGAGCGGGCCGCCGATGGCGCCGAGGTTGTCCATCGCGCGCTCGAATCCGTACGCGCGTCCATAGGCTGCTCGGGGTACGACGTCTGCCAGCAGCGCGTTGCGGGCCGGCACGCGCAGGCCGCGCGCGGTCCACGCCCCGGCGCGCAGGATCCCGACCTGCCACGCGCTGCTCGCGAGTCCGACGAGACTCGAGAGCACTGCGGTCGTCGCGTAGCCGCCGACAGCGACAGTGCGTCGGCGTTCGGGGTCGTCGGCGAGCGCGCCACCGGCGAGGCGGGCGGCCCCGGCGAGTCCGTCTGAGATGCCCTCGATGGCGCCTAGCGCGGCCGCCGGAGCGCCCAGCGTGCTGGTGAGAAAGCTCGGCAGCAGCGCGGTCGGGATCTCGTGCCCGAGGTCGGCGAGCAGGCTCGCGGTCCCGATGCCCTTGACGCTCGGCGTCAACCAGCGGCCGGCCGGGTCCTCGGCGGGCGGGCTCGCGCGCTCGTCGAGCTGCTCGGTCACGGGCGTAGTGTTGCGGTGGTCCTCGCCGGCACGCGGAGCAGCGCAAGCGCGTCGAGTACGGAGGTGCAGATGACGTCGGCGGCAGCGACCGCCTGCAGCGCTGCGCCTTCAGGCCCGATCACGGCGATCCCGAACGCGACGGCGCTGAGCATGGCAACGTCGTTGCGTCCGTTGCCGATCGCCGCGCAGCGCTGCGCGCCGAGGCGCTCGACGCACGCCCGCTTCTCGTGGCCGTGCCTGATGGGCTCGAGCTCGACGCCGAGCACGTCGGCGATCGCCCGCGCGGTCCCGAAGGTGCCGGCGGACAGCAGGCGGACCGAGACGGCGTCGCGTAGCCCGGCGATCGCGTCGGCGACTCCGTCGAGCAGCCGGCCGTCGCACGTCAGCGTGCCGTTGATGTCGAGGAGGAGGTGGTCGACTTCGAGCGCCGGGGCGCCGGGCAGCTCGACGACGACGGTCATCGGACGACCATGACGGGGCAGTGGGCGTGGTGGGTGACGCGGTCGGCGGTGGAGCCGAGCAGGTAGTCGCCGAGGAAGTGTCCGCGGTGGCCGAGCACGATCAGGTCGTGTGCGTGTGCGCGCGCGTAGTGGGTGATGACCTCGGCGGCGTGCCCGGGCACCAGGTCGGTGCTCGCCTCGACGCCGCGCGCCGCGGCCTCCTCGGCGGCCGCGGCGAGCACGGCTCCGAAGAAGTCGTCCTTCTCGCGCTTGACGTCGTCGACCTCACCAAGCGAGGCGGCGTAGGCGGGCAGCTTGCCCTCCACCGCCAAGGCAGTCAGTCGCGCGCCGAGCGCCTGGCAGATCGACAACGCGCAGTCGAGCGCCTTTTCCCCGCCGTCGGAGCCGTCAACAGGAACCAGCACGTTGGTGAACTCGAACGGGCTCATGCGTGCTCTGTAGCCGGGACGGCCGTCGGGTGCGGGTGCGGTCCAGATCGCGACCGTGCGCGCTCAGTCTCGACGTCGGGCGAGAAGCGGCGCTGGGCGATCGCTGTCGGAATGATCGCCGACATCACGACGACCGTCACGAGCAGCGAGAACTGCGTGCGGTCGATGATCCCGGCGTTGAGGCCATAGAGCGAGCTGATCGTGCCGAACGTCAGGCCGGTGCTCATCAGCAGCGTCGTGAAGGTTGCGTGCTCGGGGACGTGCCGGCGCGCGAGCGGCAGCACGAGCCCGATCTTCGGGACCATCTTCGCGCCGACCAGCACGCCGAGCACGCCGAGGTTGGCAAGCACCGCGCCGAGCGAGACGTTCATGCCGCCGCGGAGGAAGAAGAACGGCGTCAGGAACGCGAACGCCACGACGCGCAGGCGCTCCTGCTCCTTGCGATGGAGGCGGTAGTGGCGTGCCATGACCAGGCCGAGCACGAACGCCGGCAGCACGGCATGGCCCTTGGCGGCGTCGGCGATCACCATCAGGCCGAGCAGGCACGCGAACACGAGCTTGATCTCGGGCTCGATCACGCGGTCGCCGTAGCGGCGGAAGAACCACGGGGCGATCTTCGGAAGCACGACGATCAAGCCCACGGACGCGGCGAGGAAGAGCGGGAAGTAGACGTTGGGGCGGATGAAGATCGCCGACAGCGCCAGTGCCGTGCCCAGGTCGGTGACGAAGCACGCGCTCATGAGCAGCTTTCCGACGCGCGTCTCGTTCAGCCCGGTCTCCACGAGTACCGCGTAGACGACGGCCAGGCTGGTGGTCGAGAGCGCGGTGCCGGCGATCAGTGACGCCTTCAGCGACCAGCCGAGCGGTCCCAGGGCGATCAGCGCTGCGACCACGAACGGGCCGATGAAGGAGACCAGGCCGATCGCCAGCGACGCGCCGAGCCGCTCGCGGAAGTCATCGGGATCGACCTCGGCGCCGGCCAGGAAGGTCAGCACGATCGAGGCGAAGCTGGCGATGAACACCAGCCAGTCGGCGCTCGCGTCCAGGTTCAGAACATTCCCGACCAGGACGCCGAGCCCGAGCTCGAGCAGCGCGACCGAGATCCCGACCTCGACCGAGATCATGCTCGCGGCCACGACGGCCACGGCGAGGATGGCGGCGAGCTCGACGGCGCTCATGACGGCCGTCCGGTCAGGGCGATGAGGAAGTTCACGGAGCGCCTCCATTCGTCGTCGGGTGACGGGAACAGAGGCCATCAGCGGGTCGACCGCGGTTATGGAGCGAGCCTCATCGCTCTGTCGGCGGTCAGTGTAACCACCGGCCTGGTTGTCATCGGCCGTCGCAGCGTCGAGGTTGAGCGCCGCCCTCGGTGCTAGATTCAGCGGTGAGCGATGAGGCTCGCTCAAACCGCGGCATATGCCGCTGATGGCCTCTACGAACCACGCCCAGTCGTCCTTCGTGGAGGTTTCATATGGAGTCCGCCAGCCTCGCCGCCGTCCTCACGCAGTCGCCGCATCTGACGATCGCGCTGCCCGGGCACATCGGCCGCGGCCGTTTCAGCACCGGCGTCGAGCAGCACCCGCACACGCCGGCGACGCTGAGGATCGGCCGCTTCAGCGACGGCATCGAACAGCACCCCGACACGCCGGTCAAGCTCCGCGTCGGGCGCTTCAGCGACGGCATCGAGCGCCTGCCCGACGCTGAGAGCACGCTGCGGCTCGGCAGCTTCGCCGACGGCTACGAGCAGGTGGCCTGACCGCGATGCGGGTCAAGGTGCGAGCGCTCATCTGGCACGGCGACCGGGTGATCGTCGCCCGCGAGTCGCGCCGGGGGCGCCCGCACCTGACCCTGCCGGGCGGCCGCCCACATCCGCACGAGGCGCTTGTCGACGCGCTTACGCGCGAGGTGCGCGAGGAGACCGGTCTGGAAATCCAGGTCGGCCGGTTGCTGTACGTCGCCGAGTGCGTGAACGGCTTCAGCCTCCAGGAGCTCATCCTCATCTTCACCGCGTCAGCGACCAGCACCATCGACCCCGCACGCGTCGCGCTCGTCCATCCGCGCGATGTCGAGGCGAACGTGCTGCCACCGGTGCTCGAGGAGATCGCCCGCGACGTCACGGGACCGCCGGCCGCCCGCTGGCTCGGAAACGTCTACCGCCCGCAGAGCGTCACGGCGTGATGGCCTTCGACAGCATCCTGTTCCCCGGCGAAGCGCCGCCGCTCGATCTCGAGGAGCCGGACTTCTTCGTCGACCTGAACCTCGATCAGGTGCTGGCATCGATGCTCGCCGGCCGAGAGCAGTACGAGCTCGGGCCGTTCTTCTACACCCCGCTGCGCGAAGTCGAGGCCGTCCGTTACCGGCACGAGGTCGTGCGCGACCTCGAGAAGCCCGACGTGCTCGAGTCGACCACGCGGTTCGCATCATCCATGGGACGGACGCGGGCGCACGTTGCGCAAGTCGAGAAGCTGCGCCACCCGCTCCAGAGGCAGGCATGGCTGTTGGACGCGATCGAGATCTACTGCCAGGCCGTCGGCTCGCTCGCGGAAGACCTCGCCGAGTACGACGTCACCTCGCCCGGATTCACGGGGTTGCGCGACTACCTGACCGAGTACACGGCGTCCGAGCGCTTCACGTCGCTGGTGGCCGAGACGCAAGCGCTGAAGGAGGCGCTTGCCGGGGTGCGGTACGCGGTTCGGATCCAGGGGGCGCGAGTCACGGTCAGCCGCGACGAGGGCGAGCCGGACTACAGCGCCGAAGTCGAGCAGACGTTCGCCAGGTTCAAGCAGGGAGCGGTGAAGAGCTACCTGGTCAAGCTGCCTGACTACGACGAAATGGACCATGTGGAGGCGCAGATCCTCGAGCGTGTCGCCCGACTTCATGCTGACGTCTTCGCGACGCTCGCGGGCTACACCGCGCGCCACCGCGATTTTCTCGATCTCGCGATCAGCAGGTTCGACCGCGAGGTGCAGTTCTACATCGCCTACCTCGAGCTGGTCGAGCGCTTCAGGGAGGCCGGCCTGCCGTGCTGCTACCCGCGGGTTTCCGCGGACTCGCAGCAGGTCGCAGCGCACGAGACCTTCGACATCGCGCTCGCGAACAAGCTGGTGCCCGGGGACGGCACGGTCATCTGCAACGACTTCCACCTCGATGGCCCCGAGCGGATCTTCGTCGTCACCGGCCCGAACAACGGCGGCAAGACAACCTTCGCGCGCACGTTCGGCCAGCTGCACTATCTGGCCGGCCTCGGTGTGCTCGTGCCCGGAAGCGAAGCGCGGCTGTTCTTGCCCGACCGTATCTACACGCACTTCGAGCGCGAGGAGGACATCGAAACGCTGCGCGGCAAGTTCGAGGACGAGCTCGTCCGGGTGCGCGAGATCCTCGAGCAGGCGACGGCAGACAGCATCGTCGTCATGAATGAGAGCTTCAGTTCGACCACGCTCGACGATGCGCTGTTCGTCGGGGCCGAGGTCATGCGGCGGATCCTCGAGCTGGGGCCGATCGGGGTGTACGTGACGTTCGTCGACGAGCTCGCCTCGCTCAGCGAGGCGACAGTGAGCATGGTCGCCCAGATCGTGCCCGAAGACCCGGCCGAGCGGACATTCAAGCTCCTCCGCCAGCCCGCCGACGGGCTCGCGTACGCCTGGGCGATCGCCGAGAAGCACGGCCTCACGTACGAACGCCTGATGGAGCGGATCGCCGCATGAAGGTCTTCCTGTTGCACAGAGACCGGGACTTCGACGTCAAGCCCGAGCTGCGAGATCCGATCCTCGACGCGATGGTCAGCGGCAGGCTGTTCGGGATCGCCAACGTCAAGCGCGACCGGCAGTCCGCATCGGCGCTCGCCCCGCCGACCAGCGACGAGGTGCTGACCCAGGACCTCGAACTCGACACGCTCTGGAGCGCGATGGCGGCCGGCGACGAGTTCCTGTTCGAAACGGCCAAGCGCGCTGTCCTGTCGAGCTTGAGCGAGCCCGCGGCGATCGAGTACCGCCAGGGCGTGCTCGCGGACTGCCTCGCGCAGCCTGCGGTCGTGCGGCAGATCTACGGCCTTGCGATCGAAGCACTCGAGAACGAACGGCAGGCCGGCGTGTCATGGCGCACCGACCGGCCCGACTCGATCCTTCGCCGCTCGGTCCAGATCCTGACGCTGCAGGTGGGAGTCCTCAAGCGACTCCGGCAGATCGCCGAGGAGCAGGCGCCGGCCTTCCGGTCGGAGGGGTTCACACGCTTCTTCGCGATGCTCCAGGCGGAGCTCGCGGACGACTACCTGCAGACGGTCGAGCAGCATCTGCGCGAGCTCGAGTTCAAGCGCGGCGTGCTCGAGAGCGCCGCGCCGGCAAAGGGCAACAAGCCCCGCCGCTACACGGTCCACAAGTCGCCCCCGCGGCGCTGGACCGAGCGGCTCCCGTTCGCCAACCGCTCATCCAGCTACAGCTTCACGATCCCCGACCGCGACGAGGGCGGATTCAGGGCGCTGGAGGAGATCCGCGCGAAGGGAATCAACCACGTCGCCAACGCGCTCGCGCAGTCGGCCGATCATGTGAAGAGCTTCTTCAGCATGCTGCGGCTTGAGCTCGCCTTCTACCTGGGCTGCCTGAACCTGCACGAGCGGCTCCACGAGAAGGACGAGCCGACGTGCTTCCCGACGCCACTGCCCGCGGGCGAGCGCGCACTCGCCGCCGAGGGCATATCCGACGTGTGCCTGTCGCTCCACCTCGACGATCGGGTCGTCGGGAACGAGGTGCAGGCCGACGGCAAGTCGCTCGTGATGATCACCGGCGCCAACCAGGGCGGCAAGTCGACCCTGCTGCGGAGCATCGGTCTCGCTCAGCTGATGATGCAGTGCGGCATGTTCGTCGGTGCAGGTTCGTTCCGCGCGAGCGTGTGCGTCGGTGTGTTCACGCATTACAAGCGCGAGGAAGACGCCACGATGCAAAGTGGCAAGCTCGACGAGGAGCTGGGCCGGATGAGCGAGATCGCCGACCAGATCACGTCGCATTCGATCCTGCTCTGTAACGAGTCGTTCGCCTCAACCAACGAGCGCGAAGGCTCCGAGATCGCGGGCCAGGTCGTCCGCGCGATGGTCGACAAACAGATCAAGGTCGTCTTCGTCACGCACATGTACGAGCTCGCCCACGGCTTCCACGCGCAACACCTCGACACAGCGCTCTTCCTGCGCGCCGAGCGCGACCGCACCTTCAAGCTCCGCGAGCGCGAGCCGCTGCCCACCAGCTACGGCGAGGACAGCTACCGGCGCGTGTTCGGCGCCCCGGCGAACCGTAGTTTCTCCCCCGTCTCCGCGCGGGGGCGCCCGGACGTGCACGCGCCCGCCGGCTCCTAGGGTCCGACCTCCATGAGCGAGATCACGCACGTCCACGCCCGCCAGATCCTCGACAGCCGCGGTAACCCCACGGTCGAGGTCGACATCACGCTCACGACAGGCGCGGTCGGCCGGGCCGCGGTGCCATCGGGCGCGTCGACGGGCGAGCACGAGGCCGTGGAGCTGCGCGACGGCGGCGCCGCGTTCAGCGGCAAGGGCGTCCTGACCGCGGTCGGCAACGTCAACGGCGAGATCGCCGACGCGGTCCGCGGCCACGACGCCGCCGACCAGAGAGCCCTGGACCGCGCACTCATCGACCTCGACGGCACCGAGAACAAGGGGCGGCTCGGCGCCAACGCCATCCTCGGCGTCTCGATGGCAGCCGCACGGGCGCAGGCGGCCGAGTACGGGCAACCGCTCTGGCGCTACCTCAACGCAGACGCGGACCTGCTGCCGGTGCCGATGATGAACGTGCTCAACGGCGGCGCGCACGCCGACAACCCGATCGACTTCCAGGAGTTCATGCTGGCCCCCGTCGGCGCCGACTCGTTCGCGCACGCGCTGCGGATGGGCGCTGAGACCTACCACCAGCTCAAGCGCACGCTCCAATCGCGCGGCCTGGCCACCGGGGTCGGCGACGAGGGCGGCTTCGCGCCCGCCCTGCAGAGCAACGAGGCGCCGCTGGAGCTGCTGGTCACCGCGATCGAGGCCGCCGGCTACCGGCCAGGCGAGGACATCGCGATCGCGATGGACCCCGCCGTCAGCGAGCTGTACTCAGACGGCGCCTACCGGCTCGCCGGCGAGGGCCGCACATTGTCCTCCGACGAGATGGTCGAGCTCTGGGAGCGGTTCGCGGATCGCTACCCGATCGTGCTGCTCGAGGACGGCATGGCCGAGAACGACTGGGACGGCTGGGCCAAGCTCACCCAGCGCATCGGCGACCGCGTCCAGCTCGTCGGCGACGACGTCTTTGTCACCAACCCCGGCATCCTGCGTCGCGGCATCAAGGCCGGCATCGCCAACTCGATCCTCATCAAGCTCAACCAGATCGGCACGCTCACCGAAACGCTGGAAACGATCCGCATCGCCCGCGACGCCGGCTACCGCGCCTTCGTCTCCCACCGCTCCGGCGAGACCGAGGACACGTTCATCGCCGACCTCGTCGTCGCCACCGGCGCCGGCCAGATCAAGACCGGCGCGCCCGCCCGCTCCGAGCGCGTCGCCAAGTACAACCAGCTGCTGCGTATCGAAGAGCAACTCGGCGACCGGGCCCGCTACGCCGGCCGCGCGGCCGTTGCCATCTGACACGAGCCGGCATCCGCGACACCGCGAACACGTGTCGGCTCAAACCGAGCGCACCACGTGCGGGAGTCGTGTTGCGTTCGTCTCTAACTCGGCTCAGAAACCCGCACCAGGCCTTGGCGTCCGGCCCATGAGCATCGCGGCCACGAAGAAAATCCCGCTGGAATGCGGGAGTGCAAATGGCGAGACCCGGACTCGAACCGGGGACACCACGATTATCAGACAGATGCTCCGAACACTCGAACACATTGGAAATTGCCTGCAAACAAGCGAGTTCTAGGACGCGGGTTTGCGATCCAATGTGTCTCGTAAATAGCGCAAGGATGTAGGCCTGATTAGGACACGACAGGGGTCTCGTGTCCTAATCGATCCGCTCCCTCGCCTCGAACGACGGCGCCGTCGCCGCCTCTGTGGCGATCGCATTGCGCAGGAAGCGCGCGTGGCTGCAGCCTCGTTGACCGATGCTTGCTGCTCGTCCCGGGCGAGCGTGAGTCGGCCGTCGTCGGAGACTTCCGCTTCGACGACGTGGAGCAGCGAGGGTATGTTGGCGGATCCGCTCGGGACTGTTGAGCTGATCGAGATGCGCGCGCGACCGACGTTTCCGAGCTGACGCATCCCAGGAGTGCCGACCGACACCCCCCGCTCGTGCCCATCGCTGGAGCGGCGGCGTCGCGATGCTTTGGCAAGCGCGGGAACGGCGCCACGATTGCCGACGCGCGGCACATCACCACACGACGGGGTCTGCCGACCGCTTAGGGCAAGCCATCGGCGCGTGTCAGGATGCGTCATGGCCGCGTTGCGCCTGTCGGAGCTGCTGGCCGGTCTGTCGCTGACGATCGACCTCGGCGGCGGCGCGCCGCTGGAGAAGGGCTTGCGGACGTGCGCCGTCGCGATGGCGGTCGCCGACGGGCTCGAGCTCGATCTGCCCGACCGGCGCACGGTCTACTGCGCCTCGCTGCTGATGGGCATCGGCTGCACGGCGCACGCACCGGAGAATGCCTCGATGTTCGAGGAAGACATGGCGTTCGCGCTGCGCCGCGGTCGGCACTCGAAAGCATGAAGCTCCGCGCCGCCCGCCTTGGGCGACGCGGGCGACGGGCGCGGCCGACCCCGCCGGCCGCGCCCGAACGTGCCGCTACTTCTCATCGTCCGGCTTGGCCAGCGTCTTGCCGGCGCTCTGGACGACCTTGCGAAGGAAGTCGTATTGCGTGTGGACCAGCCGGTCGGCCATCTCCATGGCGGCATCGACGATCTCCTGCCGCTTGGACGGACGCTCGCCGAGTGCCGGCAGCGCCTGGTCGACGGTATCGACGAACTTGGTCACCGCCTCGAGTGCCGCCCGTTGCCCCGCCTCGAGTGACTTGAGTACCTCGTCGGAGAGCTCTGCGGTGCGCTCGACTGCGCTCTCCTGCTCGTCCTCTTTGATCTCAGCGTCGTGGCGCTTGCGCGTGGCCGCCCCTTTGCGCGCGGCCGCGCTGCGCTGGGTCTTGGTCTCCGGCATGGGTATGCCCCCTTTGCGGGACGTAGGTCCCGTCAGCACAGCATTCGCGGAAGCCGGTCTGCGGCACGCCCTAATCGAGGGCGCCGCCTCGCGGCCACCGCCTCGGCCACGACCGTAGATGGGCTCGCCGGCGCTGCCATCGGTACAGAACGCGGATGTGACGCGTTGAAGCTACGCACGCGAGGTCGGCTGCGTGGGCTCACAGGCAGTGACGAGCGAATCGGACCGGGAGCTGATCAGCTCGACGTTGAGGTGGATCGCGTCGGCGCGAGCCGGCCTGTTCGACTCCGGGCTCGACGCACGTCCAGACCGCGCGTCGCAATCAATCGGCGGCTCGGCAAGGTCGTCTGCCGATCTGCACGCGCTGACGACCGCCACGGTCGGGGCTCATCATCCGCGCGCCGCCGGGGCGCCCGGCGCCTCGGCGCCTACGCGAACACCTTGCTGGCGGCCTCGATCGGGTTTCCGGCGAGCAGGCGGGCCCTCGTGCGTTGGGCCAGTTCGGTGTCCGCGCCGGGGCCGGTCAGCAGGACGGGCCGTGAGGCGGCCATCTGCGCGATCTCGGCCACGGCCGCGAGGAGGCGGTTCGCGCGCGAGTGAGGAGAGCACGACCACGTCGGGCGCGATCTGGTCGGCGGCGGCTGCGAGCGTCTGGATCGGCGTGTCGGGTCCGAGGAACGTCACGCGCCAGCCGCGGTCGCGTAGCGCGAGGCCGAGGATGATGAGCCCGAGGTCGTGGCGTTCGCCTGAGGGGCAGGCGAGCAGCGCGCGAGGGCCGGCGCCGCGGTCCCAGCCGCGCGCCAGGCCCAGCAGCCGCGCGCGCAGGAGGCCGGTCGCGAAGTGCTCTTGCGCCACGGAGGCGTCGCCGTCGCGCCGGCGATCGCCGAGCGCACGGAGGTAGCCGCCGGCGCTGCTCGCCCTGGGCACCCCGGCACGGTCCGAGCTCGGGCCGTGCCGGGCAGCCCGCGCGTGCGCACCGGCGATGCGATGTGACGCGCGTCTGGAGGTCGGCGCTGGACCCCGGTCTCTCCCCGTCATCGGCGCGAGGAACGTGCCGCTGGGATCGACACGGAATCGGGATCAGGATCTCCCTTCCCGGGACAGCACATTCACGCCGCCCGACAGCACGTCCACCTGAACCCCCTTCCTCAGCACGTCCACCTTCACGCCCACGTCGACATCCACGTCCACGGGGCTGTGCATGATGCTGCGGAGGGCGTCGTACTCCATGTGCGCCAGGTGACCGACCAGATAGGCGAATTCGTCGGCGAGTTTGAGGGCGTCAAGTCGGTTGACAAGAGGCAGGCTCTCGATCGTCTCGAGGCACGCGCGCGTTGTCTCCATCGCGGTTCGCCGGGTTGTCGTGGCCAGCTCGAGCCACTGCCCAGCTAGCTCCTTGCTTCCGTCGGCGGATGTGTCCTCGACCACGGTCGCGGGGACCGTGACCTCGGCACTGGTCGCGGCTGCGCGGCGCCCCCGAGTCGCCGGTGCCTTCGGCGCCGCCGTCTCTGCCGCACCGCTGTTCTGGGTCTGGGTCTTGGTCTTGGCCATGGCCGTCGCTCCCTTCGGGATCTAGGTTCAGGCCGCCCAACGCCCCACACGTGCTTACCGCAAGTGCCGGATACCGCAGGCGGCCTTCGTCTCTCGTCCACGACGGTAAGCCAGTCCGCCCTGGGCGGCATCCGTAGAGACTCACGCGCGGGGTCTGCACAAGCCCGCACGGTTCGCGGGCCGCCCCCCATCCTCACGCCGGGCGCTGGCGCAAGGTCGGGCTGAGCGATCGCGGTGAGCTGCTGAGCCGCCCGGCCGTGCCCGTCAAGCGAGAGTTTCTGCGTTCTCGAGTGGATCGGCGCCCAGGCCGGCGCCGAGGGGAACGGGTCACGAGGCGTCGTGGTGTCGGCGTTCCATCCGCGCAAACCCGTTGTCTTCCCGGGACTTCGCGGCTTTGGCTCGGCTCGACCGCACGACTGAAAATCGTGGTGTCCCCGGATCGAGTCCGGGTCTCGCCACTGCGGGATCCCGCATGGATATGTGATTCTCTTACTTCCGGTGTACGAGCTGCACCATGCCGTAGCGGGAGATAAAAGGAGATGGCCGTCGACAAATGCTGCCTCGGCGGTCATGAGTCGCGCTCGCAATCCGCATCGACACGGGGATTCCAGGGCCGACTCGAACTTCGGACCGCACGACGTCCTGTCGTGGCGTGTGTGGTTGGAGTAGCGAGCGACGGTGCCTCATCAGGCATGGCTCACGCCGCCCGATCGCTCTCGCCGGCGCAGCGCCAAGGAGCCCGAGGGGTCACCACGAGTCATGCCATCGCGCCGAAGCTCGGGCGCGTCGAGTAGGACATCGACGCCTGCCTCTGGACCTCGAGCACTACTTGAAGCGCTCGGCCGGCGCCCTCGAACTGCATGCACTCTTTGACGACGCACGCGTCGAACCTCCCCGCCTTTTGTCTCGGCGCACTGGGAACCCTTGCGGGCCGGCGGTTACGCCGCCGCGTGGGCTGTGGAGGTCGCGGCCACGATCCTCGCGAGCCCGTCGGCCAGCTCCTCGGGGGCGGAGAGCTGCGGACAGTGCGCGGTATCGAGCCGCAGTACGTTATCGGCGCCGGCCGCCATCGCCTCCTGCGCCTCGACCGGGACCGCCCTGTCTCGGGTGCAGATCACGTAGGTCGTCGGGTGCGAACGGGTGGGGGCGCTGCTCGGCGTACGCGCGCTGGCCTCGGACTGCAGGAGCATCCTCGCATGGGCTTCAGCCGCCCGCGCCGGGTCGATGTCCGCGAACAGCGCCTCACGGACGAGCGCCAGATCGTCGGCCAAGCTGCAGCTGTTGTCCCCGCGCAGCACGATCCACTTTGGTGCCTCGCCGCCGAAGAGGTCGAACGCCGACTGCCCCCGCGGCGGCCATAGCGCCGCGAGATAGATGCTGTGGACGACGGCAGGATGGTCGGCGAGCTCCGTGATGACCATGCCCCCGTAGGAGTGCCCGCAGAGCACGACGGGCGCGCCGATTTGATCGATCCTCGAGCGCACGTAGTCCGCGTCGCCCCGCAGGTCGCCCAGCTCCGACGGGTCGCGCCCGACGCTCGGCAGCCGCTCGATCGCCTCGGCTTCCACGCCGCGCCTCCGCAGCGGCTCGCGCACCGGCTCCCACATCCAGGACCCCGCCCAACCGCCGTGAACCAGCAACAGCGTCGCCTCTCTCATGCTGTACCTCCGTCTTGCGGGCGGCATCCGTCGTCGCCTCTGGTGCTTCACACACGATCGCGAGCGACCGCGAAGGTGTCGCGAAACGGGCGCGACAGAAGCGCGAACCGGCGTAGGCTTCGCAGCGGGATGTTGCGGATCTGGCTCATCGGGCCGCTGCGGCTCGAGCTGGACGGCAGCGAGCTCCGCCCGCCGTCGAGCCGGCGTGCCCGGCTGCTCCTGGCGATGCTCGCGCTCGAGCGCCGTCCGCACTCGCGCGAGACGATCGCCGCGCGCCTCTGGCCGGACGTCCTCGACCAGAGCGCAAGGGTGAGCTTGCGGACCGCACTCGTGCGGCTGCGCTCTGCTCTCGGGCCGGAGGCCGCGCGCGTCCTCGAGAGCACGCGCGACACGATCGCGCTGGCAGGCCCCGACAGGGTCTGGACCGACGTCGCCGACGTCGCGCGCCTGCTCGACGCAGGGGAAGTGGAGGCCGCGCTCGAGCTGTATGGCGACGAGCTGCTCCTGGGGCTCGAGGACGACTGGGTGTATCAGTGTCGCGACAGGTCCCGCCAGCGCCTCTTCGACGCCGCCGGCCGCCGCGCCGCGGAGCTCGAGCGGGCGGGGGATCTCGACAGCGCAGTGCGTCTGACGCGGCGCCAGGCCGAGCTCGATCCGCTGTCTGAGGCTGCCCATCGCGACTTGATCCGTCGGGTTGCTGCTGCGGGGGATCCGGCGGCGGCGCTCGCCGCCTACCAGAAGCTCGCGCAGCGGCTGCGTGAACAGCTCCATACCGTGCCGTCGGCGGCGACGCGCGAACTCGTCGAGGCGGTCCGCGCGCCGGCGCGGACGGCCGGTGAGAGCAGCGAAGCGACGGTGGCCCCGCCCGCGACGCGATACGCGCGCAGCGGCCGGATGAGCATCGCGTATCAGGTCGTCGGCGATGGGCCAGTCGACATCCTCTATGTCCCCGGCGGGGTGTCGCATGTCGACCTGCAGTGGACGAACCGCGCCTGGGCGGGCTTCCTCAGCCGGCTCGCGTCGTTTGCGCGGTTGATCACGTTTGACTGGCGAGGGACGGGGCTATCCGATCCGGTGGCCCGGGCACCCGCCTCCGACGAGCACATGGATGACATGCGCGCGGTGATGGCGGCCGCCCGCTGCGAGCGGGCGGCGGTCCTCGGCTTCTCGGCAGGGGGTCTGCTGGCTGCGCGATTCGCGGCGACGCACCCGGAGCGGACCGAGGCCTTGATCCTGTGGGATGGCTTCGCGACGGTCCATCTCCACGTCGACGACGAGCCAGACCGCGATGTGTGGCCGCGCCTGCGGCGCCTGCATCTCGATGCGCTAGAGCATTGGGGCGAGGGGCGGTTCCTGTACGTGGTGGCGCCGACCGTCGCCGACAACGCCGAGATCAGAGGCGCATACGGCCAGTTCGAGCGGGCGGCCGTGAGTCCGGCGATGGCGCGCGACTTGTTCGAGGCGGTCGAGGCCGCCGACATCCGGCCGCTGCTGCCCGAGATCGAGGTGGCGACGGTCGTGATCGACCATCCCGACGCGCCGCTGTATGCCCAGCGGGGCCGCTATCTCGCCGAGCGGATTCCAGGCGCGCGGCTCGTCGAACTCGAGGGACGGGACCACCTGCCGCTCGTCGGTCCCCAAGTGATCGGCGTTGCCGATGTCGTCGAGGACTTCCTGGCGCGGCGGCGGCGCACGCCGAACCCCACCGCGGCATCTGCGTCAGGCTAGGGGCTGTCCGCGGGTTTGCGCGGCACGCCGCGCGCTCGCTTCCGCGTTGGTGGGCAGCGTTGCTACGGCCTACCCTGGCACGGCGGATTTCTCAGCTGCGGCGTGAGCCGTATTGCTGCTCGGGCCGATCCCGTGGACAGACCGATGCGGCCTCCGTGCCCGAAAGCCTCTTCCAAGTCGCCCGCCTGCAGCCGAAAATCAGGCTCCTGGACGTCGGTCCAGACCTGATCCGGGTCCGCCACGACCCGCGCGCTCTCGTCCAGCACGTCCGGCCACAGACGCGCCGCCAGCGCCCCGCGCGAACGCGGCCGTCGCTCCAGCGTCCGCATCGCCAGCAACAACTGCGCCCCGCTTGAGGCGCCCGCGCTCGCCTTGGACGAGCAACAGGCGTCTCGTGGGGCGCCAGCCTCGCGCTCGCTTCGGTCGGAGAGCAGCATTCTAAGTCGGGCGTCGCCGTCGCCGTGCAGGGCTGATCCGCTGCGAGGCGCGGCGTCGTCGGTTGCGCGGTCGCGGGCGCGGCGTCGCGCCCAGTGCATGGCGCGCATGGCGCGGCCTCACCGGCGCGCTGGAGCGCGGAAGCGCATGGAGTGGTTCGAATACTCCGGACGGATCGCCGACGTGACGACTTGAACTTCGGAGCACACGACGAGGACGCGTGGTCGCCCCACCACTCCGGGGTGTCCAGGAGTTGCCACGGATTATCGCCGTTTCAGCCCGCCAGGCCCAAATCCGGCGCATCCAGGCCCAATTCGCGGGTCTTATCCAACACCCCGGAAACAACGAGATCTAGCAGCTACCATGCTTCGCGGGCGATGGCGAGACCCGGACTCGAACCGGGGACACCACGATTTTCAGTCGTGGGCCTAAGTCTCTCCGACAGGGTGTAATCCCAGCAATTCAGTAGGTTCCCGCGACCCAGCGTCAACGCCTAGATGTCCGCCAATCGCGTTCTTTTCGTGTGGAGTTGGGCACCCGAATCCGCGTTGGTGCCCAATGGAGTCGGTGGCCTCTGCGACGGTGAGCGCCGTAGGCGGGCGTTCACTCCCGTGATGGCCAAGCGTGTGCAGTGGGCCGCCGGCTGACCAAGAGGTGGTCGTCGGCGGTGAACGTCTGTACGGTCGGCGATATGGGTCATGCTCGGGACACCGTGCGGCGGCGTCACCCGCGCAGGCACGCCAGCGGCGTTGAGCGCCCGCCCGAGCGCGCTTTGGCGGCCGTGGCCGGCGGCGGCGCGAGTGTGGTCTTGGTTGGCCTGGACGAGCTCGGCGACGAGTGCTGGGCGGTGCTCGCAGCGGCCCGGATCCGGCTCGTGCGCGTCGCAGATGTGGCTGGCGCCGTCCGCGAGCTGGCCGAGCAACCCGCTCAGGTCGTCATCGCGGACGCCCGCCATGGCCGCGCGCTGACGGGCGCCATCCGTCGCCGGCGTGAGCTGGTGTCCGTGCATATCGTGCTGTGCGCCGCGCTGGACTCCCGGCGCGAGTTGCGCGACGCGCTCGACGCTGGCGCCGATGACGTCATGCGCGTTCCGTTCGAGCCCGAGGTGCTGGCCGCGCGCGTGGGCGCCGGGCTCAGCGCGGCGCGTCTGCGCGCGCACGAAGCGTTGCTGCGCTCGTTGGTCGCCAACGTTCCGGGTGCGCTCTACCGCTGCGCGTGCGACGAGCACTGGACGATGGAGTGGCTGAGCGACGAGATCGAAGAGATCTCGGGGTATCCCGCGAGCGACTTCCTCAACAGCGCGGTGCGAACGTTCGCGAGCGTTATCCATCCCGATGATCGCGGGCAGGTCGAGCACTCAGTCCTGGACGCCGTGGACGCGGGCCGGCCGTTTACGTTGGAGTACCGGATCCAGCGGCGCGACGGTGGCGAGCGGTGGGTGCTCGAGCGTGGTCAGGCGCAGGAGTCGGGCGACGGCAGGCGCTGGCTGGATGGAGCGATCTTCGATATCACCGCCCGCCAGGCGGCCGAGCAGGCGCTCCGCGAGCACGAGATCGTCGAGGCGCAGCTGGCTGAGGTCCGTGCGTCGCGCGCGCGCATCCTGGAGGCGGCCGACCGCGCGCGGCGCGAGATCGAGCGCAATCTGCACGACGGTGCCCAGCAACGGTTCGTTTCGATCGCGCTGCAACTGCAGGTCTGGCTGGCCGCGCATCGCGACCTGGCGCCGGACGCGCGTGCGCAACTCGGCGCCGTGCTCGGCGAGTTGCAGACAGGGTTGGGTGAGCTACGCGATCTTGCGCGCGGACTGCATCCCGCGGTCCTGAGCGATCGTGGCCTGGAACACGCGCTGTCGAGCCTTGCGCACCGCGCCGCGGTGCCAGTGGAGCTGCGGGTCGCGCTGCCCGCCGAGCGGCTCCCGATCTCGGTCGAGGCCGCTGCCTACTTCACTGTGTGCGAGGCGCTGACGAACGTTGCCAAATACGCGCAGGCGAGCCGGGCTTGGGTGGACGTCAAGCGACGCGATGGCCATCTCGATGTCGAGGTGGGTGATGACGGCGTCGGCGGCGCCAACTTCGATTCCGGCTCAGGTCTCGAAGGGCTTCGCGATCGCGTCGCGGCGGTTAACGGAACGCTCGACATTGCGAGCCGGCCGGGCGCCGGCACCGTCCTGCGAGCACGGCTTCCGATCGACGCGCCCTAAGGCGGGCGGTTGCGGATCTCATGTCGGTGGACGCTGTCAAGCCTGCAAGCGCCACCTTCCTATTCGCCGACATCGCGGGCTTCACCGCGCTGACCGAGGCACACGGCGACGACGAAGCTGCTGCGGTCGTCGCCGACTTCTGCGTCGCCGTGCGCGCGGAGCTGCCGGCGAGCGGTGGGACCCAAGTGAAGACGATCGGCGACGCCCTGATGCTCAGGATCCCTGAGCCCGGAGCCGCGATCCTCCTGGGTCTGCGGATCACGCACGAGCTAATGCTCGGCCACGGTGCACCCGCGGTACGGGTGGGTCTGCATCACGGCCCAGCGGTTGAGCGTGATGGGGACTACTTCGGCGCAGCGGTCAACCTGGCCGCTCGCGTGTCCGCGGAGGCGAGCGGCGGCGAGGTGCTGCTGACCGGCCAGACGGCGGCCCTTGCGCCCGAGCTCGCCGGTGTCGTCTATGAGTCGCGTGGACGACGCGCGCTACGGAACGTTCGGGAGCCGGTCGAGCTCTTCGCCGCCGTCCGTGCGGGCGAGTCGGATGAGCGCATGCTGCCGCGTGACCCGGTCTGTCGGATGGCGGTCGATCCCGAACGCGCGCCCGGCAGGCTTGTCTATCGGGACGCGGCTTACTTCTTCTGTTCCCTTCAGTGCGCCGCGGAGTTCGCGCGTGATCCGGAGCACTTCGCCCGCTGAGAGATGCGGGCTCGGCGCGCTTGCCTAGTCGGTCCGGGTCAGCGGGTGCCGTTCCTCCGCGGTGGCGCGGAGGGTCTCCCCGAGCTCCGGAATCGAGGAGGCAAGCTGGCGCAGGTCCTGGGCGGTCATGACGATCAGGCGCATCGGCGAGCGTGCCACGACGGAGGCGTTGCGTGTGCCGTGCTCGAGGGCGGCGATCTCGCCGAGGAAGTCCCCGGGTCCGAGATCTGCAACATGCTCGCCGTCGCGCGTGACCTCCGCCTCGCCGTCCTCGATGGCCATGAACTCGTACGCGAACTCGCCCCGGCGCAGGAGTTCCTTGCCCGCGCTCACGTCGATCTCGTCCGCGGCTTGAGCGATCCGGCGAAGCTCGCGCTTGGGGAGTGACGCGAATAAGGGAATTGACTTCAGCTTCTGTTCGTCCATGGGCCGGTCGGCTCCTTTCGGCGTGTGCGTTGTGTATGGCGAACCTCGTGGAACGCTTTACGCGGGGGACTCAGCGGCTGCCTCCGGCGGCCTGGCCGGCTCCGTTCCACTGAGCCGCGCGATTTCCCCGGCGATGTGCTCGGCGTCGTCCTTGACCCAGCCCAGCAGAGCCGAGCCGCGCGTGTGCTGCCACGTCAGCCCGAGGAAGTACAGGCCCGGCGCCGACGTGACGCCACGGCGGTGCATGAGCCGGCCGCCGTCGTCGAAGATCGGCATGTCGATCCACGAGTGATCGAGCGCGAAGCCCGTCGCCCAGATGACGGCGCGCGGCTGGAGTCGGGTCCCGTCGCTGAAGAGCACCGCGGACTCGGAGACATCGTCGGTACGTCCATGTATCTGGATGCCGCGGCGGCGAGCCGCGCGGGGGCTCGAGCCGATCAGCGTCTCGCGATATTGCAGCCGCTGGCCGAGCCGCGTGTCCACGCTCTTGCGCATGAGTCCTGTCGCCTCGAGGTAGCGGAACAGGTCCCGGCCGATGAGGCGCTGGGGTAGCGGCGTCTGACGCGATCCGATCGACAGGTGCACCTCGTGGAAGCGGGCGAGCTCCTCGGCGATCTGGTAGCCGGTGTTGCCACCGCCGACGACGAGGACGGGGCCTGCCGGGACGTCGTCGGGTCGTCGGTACTCGGTGCTATGGAGCTGGAGGATGTCCGGGCTGAGATGGCCGGCGACTGGGGCGATACGCGGGACCTGGAAGGGTCCCGTGGCGATGACGACCTGGTCGGCCTCGTATGTTCGGTCGTCGAGTGCGACGACGTAACGGGCCGCCTCACCGGGTCGGACGGACCGGACGCGGCTGTTCAGCTCGACCGGCAGCTCGAAGTGCCCCGCGTAGTCTGTGAGATATGCCACCACGTCGTCGCGGCCGGGGTAGGAGTCCGGATTTCCCGGGAACGGCAGCCTCGGCAGGCTGTCGTAGCGCACCGGGGTGAACAGCTTCAGCGAGTCCCAGCGCGCACGCCACGCCGCGGCGGGCGTATCGGCCGCGTCGAGGATCGTGAAGTTGGAGCCGTCCCGGGCGAGGAAATAGCCGATCGCCAGGCCAGCTTGGCCCCCACCGACGACGACCACGTCGCGACGCTCAGTCATCGCGTCATCTCCACCTTGTCGCCGCCCTGCACCATGTTCTCGATCGCGCGGCGCCGCGTATCCGAGTCCGCCTTCTCCAGCGAGCCGCTATCGAACGGCGGATCGGGGTCGTACTCGATCACCAGCTGAAGCGCCCGGGCCTCGTCCTCGCCGGCTTCCATGGCGGCCAGCTTCAGCGCCATGTCGATCCCTGCCGAGACACCTGCGGCCGTGATCACATTGCCCTCGACGACCACGCGCTCGGCCACCGGCTCGGCGCCGAACTCTCGCAGCATGTCGCGGAGGATCCAATGCGATGTCGCGCGCTTGCCCTCCAGGATGCCCGCTGCCCCGAGGAGCAATGAGCCGGTGCACACGGACGTTGTCCACTTTGACGACTCGCGCGCCTGACGCAGCCACTCGACGGCCGCGGCGTCGCCGATGGCCTTCATCGTCCCGGGCCCGCCTGGTACGACGACGATGTCTGGCGAGGGCACGTCCTCCAGGCGCGAGTCGGCGACGAGCACCAGCCCAACGTCGGTCCGCGTCGGCCCCGGCGTCGAGGCCACGAACTTGACGTCCGCCCCTGGTAGCCGGGCGAGGACCTCGTACGGACCGACCGCGTCCAGCGCGGTCATGTCCTCATACAGCAGGAACGCGATCTCGGTCATAGCGACCTCCCAGTCGTCGGCAAGGCGCTTCACGCGTCGACATTGAAGCTGAACATCATGCCGCTCTCGTGGTGCTCGGCGATGTGGCAGTGCGCCATCCACCGGCCGACGTTGGTGACGTCGAGCAGGATGTCGACGGTCTCGCCGGTGCGCACCAGCACCGTGTCCTTCCACACCAGGTTGGGCTCGGCGACATCGTCGCGGGCGAGCACGAGGAAGCGGCCGGCGCCGTGGACGTGGAACGGGTGGTGCATCGGATGGTCGCCGGCCATCTCGTTGAGCAGCCGGATCTTCACCTGGTCGCCGACCTTGAACTGCCAGTCGATCGCGGCGTTCTCGGTGCCCGTGTCGCGGTCGATCAGCTTCCAGCGCATGTTCGCCGGGGTCGTCAGCCGGTTGACCGCGACCATGTCGTCTTCCCACTCGATGCCACCCGCCGCGGCGTGGTCGTGGGCATGGTGCTCGTGCTCGTGGTCGTGGTGTTCGTGCTCGTGGTCGTGGTGTTCGTGGCCGCCGGCCTCGGCGACGAGTCGCGCCGGCAGCAGCTTCATGCCGCAGTCCGGACAGTGCCCTGGGGTCTGGCTCGTCACCTGCGGGTGCATGGGGCAGGTGTAGCTCGTCGCCGGAGCCTCGACCGCCAACAGCTTCATTGCGCAGTTCGGGCAGTGGCCCGGCTCCTCGTTGACGACCTCCGGGTGCATCGGACAGGTGAAGACGACCGGCCCTTCTCCTTCCGGGACATCCATGTCCATCTCGGCGATGAACGCCACCGTCTTGTGCGGCTCGGCCGCCAGATACGGCGCGATCCGCTCGCGCTCGGCCGCCATATCGGGATTGGTGCGCAGCACCTCGAACTGCTCCGCCAGCGACGGCTCGGCCGCGTCCTCGCTGACGGTGATCGCGGCCAGCCGATAGACCCGGTCCGGGGTGTGGTGCTCCAGCGCGAACTCGCCGGCCCGGTCGAACATCACATCGACGATGACTCGCTCGGAGGGAGCCAGGATCACGTCCTCGACGAACTGCTCGTGCTCGACGTGGCCGCTGTCGCCGCCGACGAGCTTCATCCGCGCGCCCGGCAGCATGACCTTGAACACGCGCGTGTTGGCGGTGTTGGTCAGGTACAAGCGCACCACCTCGCCGAGCTGCGCAGTCAGCGAGAGATCCGGCTCGCCGCTGATCAGCAGCACGTCGCCGAACCGGCCCATCGCCGCGTAGGTCGTCTCGGAGCGGCTGAACGGCGCGACCTTGCCGTCCTCGAGCAGGATGTCGTCGAGCGTGAGCACCAGCTCACGGTGCACGGGCGGCCAGTAGTCCGCGTCGGTCGGCTCCACGAGCACGTTGCCATACAGGCCCATCTCCTGCCCGTAGTCCTCGCGGATGTGCGGGTGGTACCAGTACAGGCCCGGATCGGGGAACGTGACGCGCGCGGAGAACGTCTCGCCCGCCTGGATCGGCGGCTGCGTCTCGTGCGTTCCGTCGTAGCGGTTCTCCAGCCGCAACCCATGCCAGTGAACCGTGGCGTCCATGTCGCCCTGGTTCTCGACGTCGACGATCACCTCCGAGCCCTCCCGGACCTTCAAGATCGGTCCGGGAACCGAACCGTTGTAGGCCAGCATCCGGACCGTCGCTTCGCCCAGCCGCTTGGCGACCGGAGCGATCCGCAAATCGAACGCGTCGCCGGGCGAGAGCTCGACGAGTTCGGGACGCCCCGCCTCGGGAAGTCCCGTCGCGTCAGTCGGGAATTGATCCGTACGTGCCGTCATGATGACCTCCGAGGGCTACCGGGTTGGCGCGGCCGGCTCGTCGCCGGAGCTTGTCGGCACTGCGTCGTCGGCCTGTTTGAGCCCAACGGCGTCGGGGTCCTCGACGCCGGACGGCTCGACGCGCTCGCGCTGCCTGATGGACGCGGCGGCGCGCGCTGGCCAGCCTCGGCCCGGCGCGGTTCCGGTGGTCGCCAGAGCTGGCTCGAGCGGCGAGGGCTCAACCCGGAAGATCCGTGCGACGCGCTCCGGTAGCCACCAGTTCCAACGGCCGAATAGCCGCATTGCGCTGGGCAGGAGCACCGCTCGGACGACGGTGACGTCGATCAGGATGGCGGCCGCCAGGCCGAATCCGAACTGCTGAAGGTCGACGAACGACCCGACGACGAAACCCATGAACGCGGCGAACATGATGATGCCCGCAGCGGTGACGAGGCGTCCCGTCTTTGCCAGCCCCATGGAGACCGCGTGCACGTTGTCATGGGTGGCATCCCACTCCTCGCGCATGCGACTGACGAGGAAGACCTCATAGTCCATCGAGAGCCCGAAGAGCATCGCGAACAGGAAGACCGGGATCCAGCCGGTGATCTGGTCGTAGGAGATCAGGCCGAACGGCTCGCCGAGGCCCCATTTGAACGCGGCGACGAGCAGGCCGTAGGCGGCCGCGATCGACAGCACGTTGAGCGTGATTGCCTTCAACGGCAGCAACAGCGACCGGAACGCGCGCAGCAGCAGCCCGTACGTGAGTAGCAGCACGGCGGCGACCAGGAATGGGAAGGCGGAGTACGTCTTGTCCAGGAAGTCGACGCCGCCGGCCGCCATGCCGCCGACGTACACGCTGGTGGTGTTCGGGAATCGGGCGGCAGGCACCAGCTCGTCGCGAACGCGCCGGACGAACTCCTCGCTCTGCGGGACGCCGGAGTCATGCCGGCTGGTCGCCTGCAGATGCACATAGCGGTGCGACGGGTCCACGTACGACGGCCCCTGTCCGAAGTCCGAGACCGAGACGACCTCCGGGTCGTTGCCGAGCGCCTCGAACAGCGCGCCCTCGGCGGCTTGTCCGGTCGAGTCGTCCGCGCCGCCGGGTCGGCCGGTGTCGATCACGACCTCGGCGGGCGATAGGGCGCCCTCGCCGACGGCGCTCTGGAGCACGCGCAACCCCTGGACGCTCGTCACGTGTGACGGCAACTGCTCGTTTGTGCCTGGCCCGAGCTGCAGCGCCAAGAGCGGGGAGGCCGCAAGCAGCAGGAACGTCAGCGCCGATGCGAGGTACGGCACCGGGCGGCGCATGATCGAATGCGCGAGCCGCATCCACAGGTTGTCGTCGCCCTCGCTCTCGCGCCGCGCCAGCACGCGCCGCGGCAGCAGCCGCACGGCGTCCAGTTTCGCCTCCGCCATGTAGAGGATGGCTGGCAACAGCGTCAGCGCACACGCCACTGACACGAGCGGGATCACCAGCCCGGCGACGCCGTAGCCACGGATGCCCGGCACGGGGACGAGCGTCAGCAGCGCGAGCCCGATCGCCACCGCCGTTCCCGAGAAGAGCACCGCGTGACCGGCCGTCGCCACCGTGTTCTCGAGTGCCTGCTCGCGCGAGTTGCCATGGTGCAGCTCCTCGCGATAGCGGTAGACCATCAATAGCGAGTAGTCGATGGCGATGCCAAGGCCGATGAGCGTCACCAGGTTCTGGACTGTCTGCTCCATGTCCATGAAGTGCGCGAACACCCACACCACCGCCAACGTGGTGGGGATCGCCGCGAACGCGAACAGGAACGGGATCAGGAACGCCAGCGTGCCGAACACGAAGACCAGCACCAGCAAGGCAATCGGCACGGCGATATACAGCTCGCCGACCTTCAGGTCCTCCTGGTAGACCGGCTGCAGATCGGCATTGATCGCCGGCTGGCCCGTGAGCCACGTGTCAGCGCCACGGACCGTCCCGGCCGCGGCCCGCATGGCCGCCGTGTGGTCATCGGCCTCGAGCGGATCCAACCGCGAGACGATCTCCGCGGCCGCGACGTGCTCAGACACTGCGCGAACCGACGCCACCTTCCCGGTCGGCAGCTCCGCTGCCGCACGATCGGCGGCCGCCGTCAGAGCAGGTACCAGTTCGCTCGCCGGCCGATCGCGATCGCGCGCGACCACCGTAAACGAGCCCATCGCTTTCTGCCCGAAGTCGCGCTGGAGGACGTCGTCGGCGCGCTGGGAGTCGGTTCCTGGCAGCGTGATCGCGCTCTTGAACAGGTCGGGAAGACCTGCGGCAGCCATCCCGGAGACGAGCACGATCACAACCCAGGCGGCCACCACCGCCCACCGGAACCGGATCACCACTCTCGCGAGCCGGGCAAGAACACCCCGACTCGACGTGCGCGTGAGCTGACGCATGAGGACCCTCCTCCACGACGGTGCAAGCGTGGCCATCCTCGCCACCCGCTCGCGCGAGCGCTATGCGGGAACACCCCGACCTTTTTCTGGCGTGTCGACGGTCCGACATCCACCCCACCAACGGCTAAGCGTCGTTGTTACGGTCGGATCACGATGGAGTGGGCCGTGGACGGCCGCAGCGTTGCCTCTATCACCGCGCTACGACGCGAGGTCGTCGCCTATCTTCGCCGTCACGCGCAGCCCGACAGCGATCTTGCCGGCGCCGAGGTCGTCGTCGCCGAGCTGCTCAGCAATGCCTTCGAGCACGCGCCGGGCCCTGCCTGGGTCTGCATCGTCTGGGAGGGCGAGCAGCCCCGGATCGAGGTGCACGACCTGGGACCCGGATTCGAGCTCGACCCGCGCCTGCCCGAGCCGGATCACGAGCGGGGCCGCGGCCTGTTCATCGTGAATGCGATCGCTCACGATCTCGCGCGTGCGAGCAAGCGGGCCGGCGGCTCGCACGTCTCGGCGACGCTCCCGGTTCGTCGCCGTCCCGAGCGCTCGCATGACCGGCCGCGCAAGCGCCTGGGGGCCCTCCCGGCGCACGACGAGGCGGGGCCGGACGGAACCTTCGGCAAGGAGGCGTTCCTGCGCGCGCTCGTCGTGGAAATGGCCCAAACGGTGGAGGCAGACCACGGTCCCGACATCGCCGCCTCGGTCATCGCACAGGTCGGCGCTGACGTCGGCGGGCGGATGGAAGAGACCTACCGCGCCGCACATCGAGTCGTGGGCCGCCTCTCACCCGAACAGATGGCCGACCTCTTCGTCCGTCTCAAGGGCGCGATCGACGGCGACTTCTACGTCGTGCACGCCGACGAGCGGAAGATCGTGCTTGGCAACCGCCGCTGCCCGTTCGGAGCAGCCGTGCAGCGCGAGCCCGCCCTTTGCCGCATGACCTCAAGTGTGTTCGGCGGCATCGCCGCGCGCAACACATCCAAGAGCTCGGTGGTCCTGGAAGAGCGGATCGCGCTCGGCGACCCGGAGTGCCGGGTCGTCGTCTGGCTCGGCGACAACGAGCCGCCAGACCGGGAGGCGGCCCACAAGTACGCGGCGCCGATGGAAGCCGATGACCCCGACCCCGATCTGGTCGATGCGTGCCGAGCCGCGATGCACGGGGAACCGTTCCTGTATCCGGAGGCGATCGCCGCCTACCTGCGCGACTTCCTGCACCGCGGCGAATACCTCACGGGGGCGCCGAAGGATCCGCTGACGCGACGGGAACACGAGGTCCTGAAGCTGATCGCCGACAGCTGCACCGGCCGCGAGATCGCCCGTGCGCTCAGCATCAGCGAGAAGACCGTCGAACGGCACCGCACGAACATCCTGATGAAGCTCGGATTGCGAGACCGGGTGGCCCTGACGCGCTACGCGATCCGCCATGGACTGATCGAAGCC
This sequence comes from uncultured Solirubrobacteraceae bacterium, assembly GCA_963803335.1. GTDB lineage: Bacteria > Actinomycetota > Thermoleophilia > Solirubrobacterales > Solirubrobacteraceae > DASSUW01. The sequence continues at coordinate 343,504 of CAWDME010000008.1, forward strand.
TGAGCGACCGAAAAAAGGTGGGGGCATCCACCGATGAGCGTGAAGGGCACGCCTGACACGGTGGTGTCATGGACCGCGACCGACTCGAAATCGGGTATGTCCTCACGACTGCCGGCGCCGAGGTGCGGCTCTCCGGTCAGCTGACCATTGCGACCGCCGCCAGCTTCACGGAGCGACTGCTCCTTTTGGAGGCCAGTGTCCCCGCGACCTTGGTACTCGATCTTCGAGGAGTCGGGTTCATTGACTCGACGGGGCTGGCGGAGCTGATCGCCGTACGCAACCGTCTCCGACGAGACGGACGTCGGCTCATTCTCGTGGTGTCGCCTGGGCCCGTCGAGCGCCTGTTCGCGCTCGCGCGGCTTGACGGTCACTTCGAGATTGCGGCGGAGCCTCCGGAGGTGTCGCGACATCGCACGGCTCGACGAGCTCAGGCGCCGTGAAGAGAGCGGATACGAGTTTCCGTACGCCATCACGACACGCGGCGAGCCCACGCGAGCTCGTGGTGTCGCCTGTTCGCCGCCGCCGTACGGGCCTGATGTCAGGGGCGCGTTGGCTTTGGCAGCCGCGCCCTGTGCGATTGATGCTGATTCGGGGACGTTCGAACACCGCGCATCAAGTGCGAGAGTGGTGTTGTCTTCGTCTCTAACCAGGCCCGTGAAACCCGCGCCGGCATTGGGTTTCGTCGCCGACGACGATCACTGTCAACAGGCGGCCCGGTGCCCAATCGAGTGCCCGATGAACGCTCGACCGGGACCATCCGAAAAGAAGAAAATCCCACGGGAAGGCGGGATTGCGAATGGCGAGACCCGGACTCGAACCGGGGACACCACGATTTTCAGTCGTGGGACAATAGTCTTCTAACCGCGCCAAAACTGCTGCAATTGAGGGTTCACAGCCCGCTCCGGTCACGGCGTGAGTGTCGCAAATTGCGTTCGTTTATCGTGGGTTGGGGCACTCAACTTGGTCTCGGTGCCCAATCGTCGGGCGGATGCCGGACTAGTCTGTGCTTCACTCGCCGGTCGAGCTGCGCGGCCGCACGGTGACCCACACGGCGCCTCCGGCCACGGCGACGCCCTGCGGCCGGTGGCCAACCTGAATAGTGGCCACGACCGTCCGGGTGCGTGGGTTGATGCGCGACACCGTGCCGTCGCCGGCGTTAGCGACCCAGACCGCCCGCTCTTCGACGGCGAGGGCCAGGGGCGTGTCGCCGACCGAGATCGCGCGCGTGACTACGTTGGAGCGCGGATCGATCCGCGACACCGAACCGTCGCCTGAGTTCGCGACCCACACCGCGCCGGCACCGGCCGCGATCGCTGCCGGCTCGCTGCCGGTCTGGATCACCTGCTGCACCCTCAGCGTACGAGGATCCATGCGCCGGACCACATCGCGGCGCGGGTCCCGCACCCAGAGCGAGCCGGCGCCGACGGCCATGGCGGTGGTGATGAACGGCAGGCCACGCACACGGGTAATCGACGCCGTCGGCGAGTCGCCGTCGATGTCGAGCCGAGCGATTCCCGGCGGCACGTAGCTCGCGGCCCAAACTGACCGCCCGGCGGCCGCGAGGCCGCAGCCCGGAGACGACGGGACGTGACCGACGGACGGCGCTCTGCCCGAGGTGTCGAACAGGAGCGCCACGCCCTCGGTAGCGCTGATCGGGCGAAGCGTCGTGTCGATGCGCGTGAGCGTGCCCGTGCTGCCGTCGTCGCAGCCTCCCGCGACCCACACGTTGCCGTGTGTCGCCACGAGGTTGCCCGCCGCGTGCTCGCCGCCGCTGCCGACCGTCTCGACGACCTTGCGCGTCCGGGCGTCAATCTGCGACATCGTCTCGTTGCCGAGGTTGAGCGTCCACACCCGGCCGTCGGCTGCCGCGATCGGCCCGGGACCCGGAGGAAGCGCGACGGCAGTGTCCACGCGGTTGCTCCCCGGATCGATGACGGCCACGGCGTTGGCGGGGACGAGGGTCGACGAGTCCTTACCCGCGAGCAGGACCGCGACCGCCGCGACCGCCGCGAGCGCCGCGAGCGCTGCGAGTGCGATGGCCGCGCGCCGTGGTCGCGTCAGCGGCCGCGGCTCGCGGCGACCGTCGCCGGACGGAGACGCCACCCGCCCGGCCCCCCGCGGCAGGTCCAGCGCGGGGTCCTGTTGCAGCACCGCCTGGTGCAGCTCGCGCAGCTCAGTTCCCGGCTCGACTCCCACCTCTTCAAGGAGGTGTCGGCGGGCCTCGCGGAAGGCCTCCAGCGCCTCGGCCTGCCGACCGCAGCGATAGAGGGCAAGCATGCGCTGCGCGTGCAGCCGCTCGCGCAGCGGATGCTCGGCAACGAGGACGCCGAGCTCACCGAGGACGGCGCGGTGCTCGCCGGCCGTCAGCGCCGCGTCGAAGGCAAGCTCGCGCGCGCGCAGCCAGAGCTCCTCAAGGCGGCGGATCTCGAGGAGGGCGAAGGGCTCGTCGGCGATGTCGTCCAGGGGTGGACCGCGCCACAGCTCCAGCGCCTCCCGCACCAGCGCGCTCGACGTCGCATCGGCATTGGTCGCCTCGGTGACGAGGCGCTCGAAGTGCACCGCGTCGACGGCGTCGGCGGGCAGCCGCAGCTCATAGCCGCCGCCGCGCGTCACGATCTCGCTCCCGCTGCCGTCGAGCAGCTTGCGCACCTGTGACACGTAGAGCTGCACCATCTTGGGCGCGCTCGCCGGCGGCTGCTCGCCCCACAGCCCGTCGATCAGCCGACGAGCGGAGACCCGCTGGTTGGGTTGCAGCGCCAACATGGCCAGCAGCGCGCGCTGCTTGGCGGCGCCCAGGAGGATGACACGACCGTCGAGGCTCACCTCGACGATCCCCAGGAGGCGGATCTCGATTTGGGGCGCTTGGGGCGTGGCCCGGCAGAACCTATCCGTGGCCAGGGCGCTCCTCAACCGTTCCTATACCGCGGTCGACCGGCGCTCGACCGCCGTCGGCAAGCCTGCGCGGTGTCGCTACACGCCCACCAACCACGGAGGCCCTCATGGCACCCCACCTCCACGCCAGGCTCCCGCGCTTGCTGGCGGTCGCCGCCGCGGCGCTCGCGCTCGTCGTCCCGTCCGCGACGGCCCGGCCGATCGTCGACCCGCACCCCGGCCTCAGCGAGCAGGAGGCGCAGACGCTCGCCTCACGCGGCGTCGGCGCACCCGCCCCCGCGAAGCACCCGACCGCGCCGCGCACGCAATCGACCGCCACCGGCTTCGACTGGAGCTCGGCGGGCATCGGCGCGGCCGCTGCGGGCGGACTCGTCCTCGTCGCCGTCGGCGGTTTCGGGGCCGCGCACCGTGCCCGCCCGCGGCTTGCGGGCTGACCGTGTCCGAGCTCACCCTGCTGCACAAATAAGGAGTCAGACCAATGCTCATCACATCCTTCCGCGCGCATGGGGTCAGCGTCGCGGCCGCCATGCTCGCCGCGGTGCTGGCGACCGGGACCGCGACGGCAGCCCCCAAAACCCCGGCGAAGAAGAAGATCGCCATCGTCGGCCATTTCGTGTTCAACGCGGGCACGTCCGCCTTCGACGATCAGCACTTCACGCCGAGGAAGTTCGACATCCGGTCCGGCGGCACGGTCACGCTGCGCAACAAGTCCAGGACAACGGACCCGCACACCATCTCGCTCGTCAAGAAGTCGCAGCTGCCCGACTCGTTCGACTGCGAGGTGTGCGGCGAGATCTTCGGCGCCCACGGCGTCAACGAGCAGACTGGGGACATCGCCAACCCGGTCGTGAATGTCGGCGCTGCGGGCTTCGACCAGCCCGGCGACTCGATGTTCATCCCACCGCACGGCAGGGTCAGCTTTGACGTGACGGCCCCGGCTGGGACGACCCTGCACTTCATGTGCGCCATTCACCCGTGGATGCAGGGACGCATCAAGGTCCGCTAGCGGCCCTGCTGCTGGCTCTCGTAGCGCTCGGAGCGCCTGCACCCGCGCGCGCCGCCACCCGGCAGTACTGGGTGGCGGCCGTGCCGGTGCGTTGGAACGCCGTCCCGAACGGGTTCGACGCCATTCACGGCATGCACTACGACCGGTCCGAGACCGTCTTCCCGACCACCACGTACCGGCGCTACAGCGGGGCCTGGCGCCGGCCGCTGCCGGGCCCGAGGATCCCCGGGCCGCTCCTCAGCGCCCGTGTCGGCGACCGGCTGCTCGTGCACTTCAAGAACCTCGATACGCGGACCGGCAACGGGCACTCGATGCACTTCCACGGCGTCGCGTACCGGCCGACCTCTGACGGTGCCTACGTGCCCGGCTTCTCGGGGCGCGATGGCGACGTGCCCGTTGGAGGCACGTACACGTACCGCCTGCGGGCGGGCCGTGACTCGGTGGGCGTGTGGCCGTATCACGACCATGGACCGGCGATGGAGGAGTCACTCGCTGGCGGGATGTACGGCGCGCTCTCGATCCGCGACCGCGGCGAGCGCGCGCCGGATCGCGAGTTCGTCGTGGTCTTCGCCCCGTTCGGCGGCTTCCAGGCGATCGACGGCCGCGCGTTCGTCGGCAACACGCCGGTGTTCCAGGCGCGCGTGGGCGAGGTCGTGCAGTGGGACGTCCTCGCGTTCGGCGACGAACATCACACGTTCCACGTGCACGGCCATCGCTGGCGGGACGGCGACGGCGCGCCGCTGGACACCCGCACGCTCGGCCCGGCGGAGAGCTTCCGAGTGCGCTGGATCGAGGATGCCCCGGGCACCTGGCTCTACCACTGTCACGTCGAGGCGCACATGGCCAACGGCATGATCGGCCTCTACCGCGTGCGGCGATGATCGCCGCGCTGCTCGCCACCGCGGTGGCCATCTCCGGCCAGGCGTTCGACCCCGCCCACTTGACAGTCGTCGCCGGCGACACGGTGACCTGGCGCAACACGGATTTCATCGAGCACGACGTGCGTGCCGCCGACGGTTCGTTCGACTCCGGGCGTCTTGCGCACTTCGGCGCGTACGCGCACCGGTTCGACGGCGTGGCGGCCGCGGCGTACCTCTGCACGATTCACCCGTTCATGCGCGGACAGGTCGATGTCGTGGGAGCACTGCTCTACGGGCCCGCGGCCAGCGTGGTTGCCGGTGTCCCGCTGCGGATCGAGGGCCGCGCTGCGGCCGGCGTGCCGTCGGTCGTGCTCGAGCGCGAGCTGCGCGACGGCAGCTGGCAGGCCGACACGACGACCGCGTCGGGATCCGACGGCGCCTTCGCGTTCGTGGTCGTGCCCGCGGCGTCGTCACGGTACCGCGCGGTCACGGCGGCCGGTCCCAGCCCGGCGGTCACCGTCAATGTGAGCGCGGACATCGAGGTGCACGCGACGGTGCGCCGGGCGCGGCGGCACCGCCTGGTTCGAGTCAAGACACGCCCGGGCGCGCCGCACATGCTCGCGACGCTCCAGCGCTACTCGCGCTGGCACTACAGGTGGCGCCGGCTGGCGCGCGAGCGGCTGGGCCTCGACGGACGGACCACCTTCAGGCTCCCCGCCGGCGCGCGCGGCCTGGTGCGGGTGGCGCTGACTCGTGACCGCCGTGGCCCTCCGCTTGCGACGAGTCGGCCGGTGCGACTCAGGAACGGAAAGCCGGCCGCGGACCCGCTCGCCGCGCCGTAGCGATGACCGGGCCGCCGCGCGGCGGGACGAGTACGATGCCGCGCCGGTCGATCCGCCGGCTCGGTGTGCCCGCCGGTCGCAGGTCGAGCGCGTGGGTGACCTCGTCGAGGACGGTTCGCGCTTCGAATTGGGCGAACGCCGCGCCGACGCAGCGTCGCACGCCGCCGCCGAACGGCAGCCAGGCGCCGGCCGGTGGCCGCGTCTGGAGGAAGCGGTCGACCCGCCACGTCGTCGGCTCGGGGTAAACGTCGGGCCGCCGGTGGATGAGCAGGCTGCACGAGGCGACGGTCGCGCCCGCCGGAAGCTGGGCGCCGGCGATCGTCATCGCCTGCCGCAGCCGTCGCAGGCTGCCGAGCGGGACGGGCGCGTGGAGGCGCAGCGTCTCGGCGATCGCCGCCTCGGCCAGTCCCGGTTCGCCGTCCGCCAGTCGCGCCTGTGCCCGGGGGTCGGCGGCAACCTCCGTGAGCGCCCAGCTCAGCGCTGCCGCGGTCGTCTCGTGGCCGGCAACGAGCAGCGTCATTAGCTCGTCGCGCAGTTCCCGATCCGAGAGCGCGTTGCCGTCCTCGTGTCGCGCCTGGAGCAGCAGAGAAAGGATGTCCGTCCGCTGGACCAGGTCGGCGGCCTCGCGGCGACGGGCGATCGCCGTGAATAACTCGGCGTCGACCTCGGCGAGTTGGCGCCGGAAGCCGCGAAGACTCATCAGCCGATCGGGGCCGAGGAAACCGAACACAAAGCTGCGGCGCGGGTCGGTCGTCCACGTCATCAGGCGTCGCAGGCTGGCGGCGAGCCGCTCGAACGCTGGTCCCTCCTCGACGCCGAAAACCGCACGGAGGACGACCCAGAGCGTGATGGCGTGCATCCGCGGCAGCGTGGCCACCGGCACACCGGACGGCCACGTCGCGATCTCCCGCCGGGTCGCCTCGCGGATGAGGTCCTCATAGACGCGCATGCGCGCCCCGTGGAACGGCGGCAGGACGAGCTTGCGGCGGCGCAGATGCTCGGCGCCGTCGAGCAGGAGGAGGTTCCGTGTGCCCAGCAGCGGACGCAGTGACATGTTCGCGACGCCTGAGTCGAGCTCATCGGGACCGTGTCCGTAGAGCTCGCGGACCGCGTCGGGATGCGCAAGGATGACCCACGTCTCGGCCATCACGCGCAGCGTGAACACGTCGCCGAACGCCCGGTGTGCGGACTCGAAGAGCCCGTAGGGGTCCAGACCGAAGCGCAGCGTCTGCACAGGCCGCGGCGAATGGGGACCGGGCGGGAGCCCGCGCGGGACAGGCATGACGGCGATTCTCACAGGCGGTCCCCTGCCTGGCGCGATCCCTTCACCCGCCCGGCCCTGGAGTCGGTCGACAGGACGATCCCTAGGCACACACTGGGCGCCGTTCACGCAACGGAGATCGGAACCGATCCTCCCTGCCCGCGTGCCAGCCGAGCGCGCCCTGCGGGCCTCGGCCTGAGGCGGAGGAAGGCGCTCGGCCAGGTGCATCCTCGGTTGGGCGAGCCGGTGCAGCCCCTTAGTGCACACCCCGATCCTACGCCCGTAGACCACGGACATGAAGATGAATCCCCGCCGGCTGTTGTACCGGCGCTGAGGCGAGCGCAACCCGATGCCTCGAACTGGCGGCAACAGACGCCGGAATCGTGTTGCGGTTCTCTCTAACTCGGCTCGGAAACCCGCGCCAACGTTGGGGTTCCGGGCCATGGCGATGGCAGCCAAGAAGCCGCCCGGTGCCCAATCGAGTGCCCAATGAACGCTCAAGCGGGACCATCCGAAAAGAAGAAAATCCCACTGGAATGCGGGATTGCGAATGGCGAGACCCGGACTCGAACCGGGGACACCACGATTTTCAGTCGTGCGGCCGTCTCGTCTGAAACTGGCCCGTTTGCAGGGAATTACCTGGCTTCTGGCCATGTGTACGGCGTCCGCGTTTTCCCGGACTTTGCGCCCGTTTCCCCGGCGTTACGGCAGATGGTGGGGGTCGTCTGCCTTTTCGTTGGTGGCGATGGCGATACGACGGCGGACGGGCGACGCCGCACGTCGGTTGCCCCTGGCGCTCGGCTAGGCAGTCGCAGTTCTCACGCTGTGGTCGCCGATCGCGGCTATGGCCCGAGCTGTCGCCGAGGCGTGTAACCGGTGATCGCCCCGCTGCTGCATCGGCCGCGGCTCGGGACTCGGCCGCGTGCGCTGGGTGGCGGAACGAACGTTCGCCTGGCTGCACAACTTCCGCCGGCTCCGCATCCGCTGGGAACGCGACGCCGGCCTGCACTATGCGCTCCTGAGCCTCAGATGCTCGCGTGATCTGCTGGCGCCACATCCGGGCTGAGTTGCGCAAGCAGGCGATGGGAGCAGCGCGGTGGAGGCGGCGCCGACGCGACACGCGGAGTATCGAGGTTGTATCGGGATGCAGGAGCGCTCCTACATCAGGCGAAGGACAACGGCATGGCGCGCGGCTCCACGCAGAGTTCCCGCGGTTCTCTGCGCCGCCGGCGAGCGTTGGGGTGGATCGCGTCGCGGTCGAGGCCTCATGGCTGACGTCCCCACGCCGGAGGAGGCGCAGCAGCGGTCCGATCAGGCGGCTGCGCGAGCTCGGTCGGCACGGCACGACCGCCAGATCGAGCTGCTCGTCACGGTCCTGCTCGCGATCGCAACTGTCGCCACCGCATGGAGCTCGTACCAGTCGGCGCGCTGGAGTGGCGTCCAGACGATCAACTTCAGCCGGGCGAACGCCGCGCGCGTCGAGTCGACGGCCCAGTCGACCCTCGCAGGACAGCAGACTCAGCTCGACGTGGCGACGTTCATCGCGTGGACCGGTGCGTACGCGGCCAACGACACGACGCTCAGCGACTTCTACTTCAAGCGGTTCCGGGCCGAGTTCAAGCCCGCAGTCGACGCGTGGGTGGCCACCAAGCCGCTGAAGAACCCCGCCGCCCCGCTGACGCCCTTCGCGATGCCGCAATACCGCCTCGCCGCTCAGGAAAAGGCCCAGGCGCTGACGCGGACGGCCGAGGCGGCGACAGCCGAGGCAAAGGTCGACAACCAACGCTCGGACAACTACGTCTTAGCGGTCGTCCTGTTCGCGTCGTCGCTATTTTTTGCCGGTATCAGCACCAAGCTCGACGCCGTCCGCTCCCGGGTCACGATCGTCGCGTTGGGCTACACGCTGTTCGTCGGGACACTGATCTGGCTCGCGACCTTCCCCGTGTCCATCTCGGTCTGATCGGCCCGGCCGACACGACGGCCCCGCGGTGTCGCGCTCTCGGTAACGACATGCCATCCCGGTCTCGCCATCCCTCGGAGGAGTCTCCACAGCGGCGCGCGTGGCGAAGCCGGCCCGCGCCCTGCTGCCGTTTCGAGGCACACGCGATAGCGCGCGTCATCGCGCAACAGCTAGCGCAGTCGCGCCTCGCGGTCGCGCCGCGCTCCTCGTCATGACTGCTGGGCGTCGTCCGAAGCGGCAGCCCCGCGGGCAGCGTTTCGGACGCCCTCAGAAGCGCGATCTCGCGCATCCGCGCCGGAAGCTCGCGCTCGGTGGCGGCGTACGATGACCGCCGATGACTGGGCCGAGAAAGTCCCGCGTGGCGTCCTGGCGCGAGTTGTCGCCCGCCGGAATGGCCGCTCACCTGCTTGCCACGCCCACGATCACCGACGGTGCCTGGACGTCGGAGCCGCGTCTGCCTCGCGAGAAGCGCTCGGACTTTGTGCGCCGCATCCTGCTCGGCGAGACGCCGGAGTCCGAGCCGGAGACGCCGGAGTCCGAGCCGGAGACGCCGGAGTCCGAGCCGGAGACGCCCGAGGCCGAAGCCACAGAGCTGGCCGGCGTGAAGCGCGGGTACTACCTTCTCAACGCTGATGGCGGCAACCGCGGGGACCCGTTGGGCCGCGCGGCGATTGGTGCGCTCTTGCGAACGCGCCGTTTGGAGACCGTGGCTCAGATCTCGAGGGCCATCGGCCCTGCCACCCACAACGTCGCGGAGTACCAAGCGTTGATCGAGGGATTGAAGTCGCGCGCGGGTACGGGGTCCAGCAAATTCGGGTTTACATGGACTCTGAGATCGTGGTTGACCAAGTAAATGGTGTCTCGGCCGTGCGAAAAGCACATCTCGGTGAGCTGCACGAACAGGCGCGGGGGCTCGTCGCTCAGTTCAAGAGCTTTCGCATTAGCTGGGTGCCCCGAACTGAACGCCGAGGCAGACCGACTCGTGAACGATGCTCTCGGCGCGCCGGCATAGCGTCCCTACTGCTACCCACCAACTTCACAGCGGGACCGAGAGAGGGGATCCCTTCAGCGACGTCGTTGCTCGACCAACGCCTGACTGCCGCCTCGCAGGCCGCACGGATCTGACTGTCGCTTTCATGTTCAGCCTCGTCTCTGCGCGCTACGAGCGCGCCTCGCTGATCGTCACCTCTAACAAGCCGTTCTCGGCTTGGGTGAGACTTCGGTGACGAGGTCACCGCCGTCGCGATGATCGACCGGCTCGTCCACCACGCCGAGATCCT
>CAWDME010000009.1:0-547457 GCA_963803335.1 uncultured Solirubrobacteraceae bacterium
GGACGCCAACCCGGCATTTCCGGAAAGCTCCAAGACCGCCGATGGCGGGAGGGCGAAACCGCCGCTATCCAGGCCCACGAGCGCCTCCGGGCGAATGCGCGGCATGACCGTCAACGACCCGTCAATGCCCTGCACGAGCTCGAATCCGTCGAACAAGCGCAGCAGCGCCGCACGCACCGCGTCGACGCCCTGGGCGTCCTGAACCTCGCCGAGGATCGCGCTCCGGATGTTGGCGAGCCGCTGCAGCAGATCCATCTCCACGTCGTGCACGAGCACTCGCTTGATCTCCTGCTCTTGTTCGGCGAGCCGTGCGAGCTTGGCTTGCGCCGCTTGGCGCTCGCCCTCGAGCTCCGCGCGGAACATGGCCCAATCGTCGGCGCTGAGCTTGCCCGCCATGTAGTCGCGCTTGATGCGCTCGAACGCCTCCGCCGCCGCCTGCTCGTCACGCTCGGCTTGCGCCCGTAGCTCACGCGTCGCCGTGGCCTCCCGTTCGGCTGCTGCCTCCAGCGCTCGGCGCGTGCCCTCAATGTCGAGGCACTCGCTCGCGAAATGGTCGAACACGCTGCCGTCGATGAGCTCGCGCTTGACCGGCTGCTGGGCGCACGCGTCGGGACCCAGTTGCTGTCGGGTGCTGCACACGTAGTAGCCGTAATCGCCGGACGCCTTGCTGCTCGTGGACGGCCTCATGGAGGCGCCGCAGCGCCCGCACTCGAGCATCCCGCGGACGAACAGATAGCTGATCTTCGGTGGGCGACCGCGACCCATACCTGGCGCGCGCTCTTGCGCGCGGAGCAGCGCCTGCACCCGGTCCCATAGGTCACGGTCAATGATCGCCTCGTGCTCTGCCTCCACGAGGTTGCCGTCAGCGTCTGCGATCAGGCCGGCGTACAGCGGGTTGCGCAGCATCGCCGAAACCTTGTCTTGCCTCCAGAGCTTGCCCCTGACGGTTTGATGGCCTTCGTGGTTGAGCGTGCGGGCGATACGTGTCTGCGAGATGCCCGCCACGTAGTCGCGGAACATGCGCTCGACGACGGGCGCCTCACCGGACACCACGCGGAGCGGTTCGTCGGGAACCGTTCGCCCGTATTCATCGCGCACGCAGTCGTACCCGTAGCGGCGCGGTCCGCCATGGTGCATCCGTCGTGCGTGTCGACGGGCAAGGCCGGACTTGGTCGCGTTCGACTTGCGCGCCGAGTCCTCGTGATTGCGGTCGCCCATGAGCGCCGCATAGACGAGTCCGCCGACGTCGAACGTCTGCGGGTCCTGCACCTGATATGAGCGCGATACCTGCCTTGCGCGCGTGCAGCGCGATCTCCACGAGGTGACGAGCCTGCGTGCCATCGCCGCGGGCGAGACGATCGGAGTGCTGGACCACGAGCGCGCATGAGCCGTGCTTGGCCGCGAGTCGCTGCGCATGCTCGAGCGCCGCCTTCAGGCCGGCGCCACGGTCACCGTGAAACGCGGACGCCGCCTCGTCGCTGTACTCCGCAACGACCTCCCGCCCCGCCCCGAGTGCGGCAGTGCGGGCGTCGTCAAGCTGCGTCGGGATCGAGCCGCGCGGGTCCGCTGTCGACTTGGCTGCGTAGAGGACCGCAGGGTTCATGCGGTCACCTCGCCAGCTTTAGTGATTGAGTCAGTGCCGAGTTGGTACCGTCGGAAACGGCCATGGAGCTCTACCTCCTGGTCCTGCCCCGGGGTGCCGCGAGCACCGCCGGGGCGCCTTTGTTTAGCGCGTCCGACCGTACCATCGCGGGGCACTCGCGGGAAGGCGCTTCTCGATGCGGCTCGCGAGTTGCGGGTTTGCCTCATGGCGGCACTCCGACGCCCAGCGGAACCTCGAACGCTCGACATGTTCAGACTCCCAGCGGATGAAGCGACCGCGCATCTACGGGAATAGAGCGAGGTGCAGAGCCGCCGTGGCACGCCATCTCGAACGGGCGGAAGAGCTGCTCGACCGAGCCGAGGGTGTGCGCAACCGGATTGAGGCTTTGCCCGAAGCCGAAGCACCGCTTCGGGCGGCCGGATACGCCAAGCGGGAGGTCGCCGCGCTCCACATCGAGAGCCTGTGGGAGAAGGACGTCCGGCGATGGTTCCGCGTCGCCCAACGAGGCTTAGGCCCGTACCTGCAGGAGCAGTTCGAGGTCGTGATGCCCGTACTCGCATCCGGCCTGCCACCAGACACCGGGAAACCACGCCACACGATCGCCCTCGACAACGGCGTTCCGTGGCTCGCGGAGGCCCGGAAGGAACTACAGCAGCTGCAGGCTGCTCTCGGTGTAAGACGTGACGTCACCAAGGCAGCGCCTGCCCCCGCACGCTTCGAGGAGCTGCACGCTTCCGGACTCGTCGACGAGAAGATGATCCACGACCACGCGACCGAGATGCGCGCTCCGCGGACCCGCAAGCAGCTCAGCAACGCCATCGGGTCAGCGAAGGAGCTGACGGAAGCGACGTTGCGCGCAGCGCTCGATCAGCTCGGGGAGCCATACGCACCCAGTGACGATCTCCGCCGTCTCATGAAGAAATGGCGGACTGCCATTGGTAAGCAGGCACCTCCGGGGCCGGAAGGCGAGGAGACACTTGATAAGGCGCATTCGGCGTTGGCAAACCTTGTGGTGTTTCTTGCCGAGTGGCGGAATACCTACGGCCGGGGTCATGGTCGGCCGCAATATCCGCCCGGTCTTTCAGCGCGCCATGCTCGGCTCGCGGCCGATGCCGCTGAGACTTGCGTGCGCTTCATCGCCACCACCATGGACGACCTGCAGATCCTCCCCCCATGAGAGTCGTGCAGCCTTGGCCAGCACGGTCACGGAATGAGGCGCTGCTCCGTTCGCCTGGACGCACTAGCACGGGCCCGCTCGTGCGAGAGTGGTCTGCGCAGCCGGTTCGCCGTGCACGGCTACTAGGGCTTGAAGACGTCCATGCGAGCGTCCGCTGGATCACTCAAGGCTGCCACCAGCTCGTCGACGCCGAACTTCTGCACGCGCCTGCCGACCGTGAACTCGCTGGCGTCGGCCTCAAGGTCCCACACGCCCGCGCTCTCGCTTGCGTCCCGGACGTCGAGATACAGGATCGCCGGGCAGACTCTGATCACCAGGTTGCCGTCGGTTTGCAGGGTGCACGACAGGTGATCGATCGTCTTGCCGGCGTCGCGAACGCTCTCAAGCGTCCGTCCGCGCCACATCGAATCCACGAGCACGACACCGACGGCGCGGCCGTCTGCCAAGGGCGCATAGACCTGGTGGCCATAGTGCGCGAGCCCGTTGCGCATCAAGTCAAAGATCAACGTGATCAAATCGCTTCTCGGGTCGCCCTCCGCCGCCACTCGTGGCACACATCTTCGAGCCTGCGGCCCCGGCTTGTACGCGGGGATGGGTTTGAAGAGCCGCGCCTCCCGCGCCTGTAGTTCAGCGGCGAACCGCCTCGATATCGCCGGATCCTGGCTTGCCACTCTCGACGCCAGTTCCACCAGCAGCATCGCCTGTCGCGCGAACAGGAAGCTAGCGCCCGTCTGCTCGGAGACCGCCGTCGAGGCCAGCGCGTCCCACGCCGCCTCGAACTCGATGCAAAGGTTGCGAAAGAGCACCCTCGACGGCCCTCTCATGGATCGATCATGGCAGCCAGCGCTCGCCAGCTCGCCGGCGACTGCCTCTATCGCCTGAACGCGGCGGCGCCGATGACTCGGCCGGACTGCTCCTTGTGCCTGAGGCTGTCGGGTAAATGGCGGTGTCGTCCGGTCCGGCGGGGAGCCTGCGCGGTATGGGCGCAAGGTTCATCGGGTTGGATCGTGAGCAGGTGTTTCTGATGCCGCCGTCGGTGCGTGACTGGGTGCCCGAGGGGCATCTGGTCTGGACGGTGCTCGAGGCGGTCGGGGAGCTCGACTTGTCGGCGTTCTATGCGGAGTACCGAGCGGACGGGCACGGTCGTCCTGCGTATGAGCCGTCGATGATGGTCGCGTTGTTGCTGTACGCGTACGCGCGCGGGACCCGGTCGGCGCGGGGCATCGAACGCGCCTGTGTCGAGGACGTCGCGTTCCGGGTGGTGGCCGGCAATCTGGTGCCGGATCATTCGACGGTCGCGGAGTTCCGTCGCCGTCACGAGCGCGCGCTTGGCGAGGTCTTTAGCGGCGTGCTCGGGCTTTGCAGTCGGGCGGGGTTGGTGTCGGTCGGTGTGGTGGCGATCGACGGGACGAAGATGTCGGCGAACGCGGCGATCAACTCGAACTGTGACTTCGGGCAGATCGCCCGCGAGATCCTCGAGGAAGCGGCGGAGATCGATCGTCGCGAAGACGAGCTCTACGGCACCGAGCGCGGCGACGAGCTGCCCGAACACCTCCGCACCCGCGAGGGCCGCCGCAAGGCGTTCCGCGACGCGAAAGAACGACTGGAGCGCGAACGCGAAGCGGACCAGCCGGTCGACAACGAGGACGCCGGCGAAGTGGCGGTCGAGCTGGATCCCGAGAAGTTCGTGACGCGGCCGCAAGGCCGGCGGGCGTGGCTGCGCGAAGGCCGCCGCGGCCTTGATGCGGAGCGCGAGCGCCAAGCGCGCCCGATCCCGCAGGAGCGGATCGACCGGCTGTTCGAGGCGTGCCGGCGCCTCGAGGAAGAACTCGATGTCGAGCAGGCGTCCAACGCCGCCTACGAGGCGTGGCGGGCGCGCGGCGTCGCCGCGGACGGGTCACGGCGGATGGCGCCCGGGATGCTCAAGCCCTACCAGCCGCCCGTCGCGCCGACCGGGCTGATCAACGTCACCGACCCCGACTCGCGGGTCGTCCGCACGCACGGCCAGCCGCCGCTGCAGGGCTACAACGCGCAAGCCGCGGTCAACGAGCACCAGGTCGTCGTCGCCGCCGAGATCACCGTCGACTCACCCGACTTCGGCCACCTCGAACCGATGGTGAACGCGACCCGACGCGAACTCCGCCGGCACGGGCTCGGCGACCCGCAGGTCGTGCTCGCCGACGCGGGCTACTGGCACCAACGCCAGATCGAGCACGTCGTTTCGGACGGCATGCAAGTCCTCGTCCCGCCCGACGGCGGCCTGCGCAAAGGCACCCGGCCCGGCTGGGACGGAGGCTTCTACGACTTCATGCGCCGCATGCTCGCCACGCCCGAAGGGCGGACCCTCTACCGCCAACGACAAATCACCGTCGAGCCGGTCTTCGGCCAGATCAAGTTCAACCGCGCGATCAAACGCTTCCAACGCCGCGGCAGAGCCGCCTGCCGAAGCGAATGGCGCCTGATCACGGCGACGCACAACCTCCTGAAGCTCCACAACCACCGGATCGCCGCCGCGACGCCCTGAGCGGCGATCCCGGCGGCCCCCGCCGGCCGCGGCGCCCGCCGGGCCGACTCGCACCGCGCGCCTCCGCGATCCACGCGGCATTTACCCGACAGCCTCGCCTCGATGCGATAGCGCCGCTACGCCCGCGCTTCGGCCGCTCCGCCCCTGTCGGCTGTCGTCCGACGCGGCAGTCCGCGACGCGTTCTGCGGGCGCTTCAGGAGATAGCCTTCGTCCGTGAGGACGCCTCCGTGACCGTTCTGATGTCGTTGAGCCAAGCTTGGGCTGGGGTCGTCGGGGCTCTCGGCGGCGTCGCGATCACCGGCCTGATCGCTCTCGTGACAGCGGTAGTGAACCACCGCTGGACC
The DNA here is from genome assembly GCA_963803335.1 of uncultured Solirubrobacteraceae bacterium. Lineage (GTDB taxonomy): Bacteria > Actinomycetota > Thermoleophilia > Solirubrobacterales > Solirubrobacteraceae > DASSUW01. Next base: position 5,650 of record CAWDME010000009.1, read on the forward strand.
GCGGAGGCGACGCGCGAAGCCCGGGCGCACGAGGTGCGAGCGAACCGCGGCGAAGTTCGACGAACTGCCTATGCGCGATTGCTGGCGGCCACTGACAACATGCGCGATGCGTTACTGGCGACTTCTGAAAACCTGCGCGAAGCGCGTGCGTCCGGCGCGCCCTCCGACGCCGCCGCTGCCGAGCAGGAAACGCCTTACGCGTGGTACCACACCAACCCGGAGGTCCTCAGGGAGTATCAGACCGCCGACGGTGAGGCGCGCATTGTCGCCGGCGACGATGTCTTTCACGCGATCGACTTTCACGGAGCTGAACTCCAAGCGTACCTCTCCGCGTTGTTTGAGACGCCGGAGTCGGCTGACATCACAAATACGGCAGCGGCGCAGGAAGCCATGGTGCAGGCGATGAGGCAAGAACAAGCGTCCGACCTGACGCCGTAGCCGACCGTGGTGTCAGGTGAGCCCATGCCCGCGACGAACAGGCCCCGGGTAACAAACCCCGAGCGTGCTTCGCGCCGTCGTTCCGTGAGCGGCGCCCGCCATGCGCACATGGGCGCCCGCCATGCGCCATGCGCACACATATATCCGCCGAAGCCCGAGTGGCAGGCTGCCCGCGAGCCCTGATGGTCGTTTGGGCACAACACTTGACTCGACGCTTGCTCGCGTGTCGGCGCGTAGGACGACACGCTTGTCCTTTCGCCTGAAGGCACAAGCGCTTGAGCGCTCGTGCGAGAGGTGACGGTCCTGCGCACCACTGCTCGTGTTGCCTGCGGGTCTTGCGCGGTAGACGTTCCTCTGTTTACGTGCCCGCCAGGGCAGCCGAAAGGCGGTCGCGGTCCACGGTCCACCAGAGCGTCGCGTCAAGCCACGGGACGCTTCCGCGGCCCCTGAACGGGTTGGGCATGGCCCGCACGACACCGCGGTCGCGTAGGTGAGCGAGCGCCGTCCGGGTCTGCTTGGGAGTAAGGGCGACATCGTCGCCGATCTCCGCGTAGGTGGCGAAGACCCACTCACGGCCTCGGTAGCGCCTCGTGACGCCCCCAGCCGCTGGTCGAGCACCGCGAGCACGAGCGCACCGTTCACGCCGAACGTCCGTGCCCACTCGACTCGGTAGACGATCACGCCGCGGTCGGCTCAGTGAGCACCAGCGCGTAACGGCCATCGGCACGACAGCGGATCGTCTGCTCAGCCACGAGCCGGCGAAGCACGTAGTCGACCGTCGCGTCGATTCGACCGCTCCTCGAGACTGCTCGCCTGCCAGTCGCCGCTGCGCAACTCCAGGGCGAGCGCCTCGCGGTCAAACGCGCCGTCCATCAGCACGTCGAGCACGTCCGCGCCGAGCGTGTGGTGATGTTCAGGCTTGGTGCAGCGACGCTCCGCCATGCTGGCCTCACACGGCTCCACCACGGTCGCTTGAGATCGGTGATCAGCGCGCTCGCCTGCTGACGCGTCAGGTCGGCCGGCATCGGCCGGCCCGCCCTCTGGCAGAGCTTGCGCAGGAGGCTCAGCTGGTTGGTGGTGTGCGCGTTGTTCATCGTTCTCCTTGCGGTGCGTAGATGGCCCTGAGGGCCTCAGAAACGGCTTCTGACGGCCTCCACTGGCGAGGCCGATGGGATCCCCGGTCGGGTAGCGGTGTCCAGGGCGTAGAAAGCGTTTCCGTGCGGTCGCTAGAAAGTTCCGGTCACTGACCACCTACAGACTTGCACAGAAATCTTTTTCCCTAATTCATGGGCGGATATAGGGAGATTGCGCCTTGGACCCACCCCCCGTCTCTTCTTCGCTGGCTTGAAGCATCGACCACACACTTGTTGAGAATCGATGCATCGCTGACTGCAGCGGACTGAACAGGAATTCGTGACCACACCGCTTACAGACACACTGATGCTCACCACGACGCAGGTCGAGTCCGATCACCTTGATCACTTGATTCACCTCAAGTAAGGAGGGAGCGTGCGGGCATCCGTGCCCTGGTCACGCTCGGACTCATGCGACGATGGTGTCCTCGTCATCCACCGCGTCCGCGGTGGTGGTGTCGGTCGACTCGATGCACACCATCCACCCGAGTGGCGACGTGGTGACCTTGACGATCTGCGTCGTCTGTTCCTGGTCGCTCACGGCTGCCGCATCTCGTGCTGCTCGAGGATGCTCGACAGCGCGTCCGCGATAGCCAGCACATGGGCCATCACGTCGTCGAGATCCTTGCCGTCGAACCGCACGGCGAGCACATGTTGCAGCTGCGTGCAGCAGTTGGCGCAAACGGTCTGTCGCGCCAGCGGCGCGACCGTCGCCTTGTCCGGGTAGCGGACGATCTCGTGGAGCTCAGCGCTGTCATCACCGCAGCGCGCGCACTTGTCGTCCATGTTCAGGCCGCCTGCCCGCCGACGTGGCGGCCACGGCCGCGCAGCACCAGGCCACAGACGGGCTGACCGCCCGTTGTGGTGCCGGTGAAGTTCGCGATCACGCGAATCCAGCGCTTCGACCCGATGTACGCCACGGACACGACCACGTCATCCTCGGCCGCCGCGTCGATCAGCGCGAACTGGCCGTTCGCGCCGCCGTTGCCACCGACGATGTCCGTCGCCGCCACGTCCGTGTAGCCCGAGTCGGTCGTCGGACTCCTCCATCTCCAGGGACAAAAAGTTGCTCCCATTGATGGTGTAGGCCGCGGCGCCGACGCGGACGACCACGAGGGCCTCCTCGAAGCCGGACAGGTCGACGCCGGTCGCCGTCCGTGTCAGTCGCGAGATCCGCGGCCGCGTCAAGCGTGACCGCGGGGCTCGTCTCCAGCTGCAGACTCGAGCGCATGTCAGATCCGCAGGAGCTTGATCGCCTCGGCCAGGACCACCTGGCCACCCACGCGCTTGCGCGCGTGGAAGATCACGTTGCCGTCCGCCGATGCGGTGTACGGGTCGCGCAGGACCGTGATCTGGAGGCGGTCAGCGATCCAGTAGCCCTTGTAGAAGTCGCCGAAGGCGACCGGCAGATTGTCGGCCGTGTCTGCGTTGGGCATGTCCTTGGCGATCGTGTACGGGAACCCGTTGATCGTCGCCGGCAAGCCCAGCGCCATCTGGCCGGCGCCGACCTGGATCTGCCAGAGGTACTGGTCCTGCTGGTCCTTGAGCAAGCGCACGTCACGGAGCGTGGTGCGGTTGAGCACGTAGCGGGCGTTGAGCCAGTACTGCTCCTTGAGCTCGAACGGCAGCGACACGATGTCGTCGGCGACGATCGCCCCCGACGCGTTGTCGAGCACGCCATCCGCGAGCACGTCCGCGGATGTGAGGAAGCCCTCGGGCTTCTTGACGCCGTTGCCACTGACGAACGCGGCGCCCTCCGATACGCCGAACTGCTCGGACATGTCCTCACGCAGGTCGGCCTCCACGTTGGCGACCGAGTCCTCCAGGTCCCAATTGGACACCTCGACGCGAGCGTAGAGCTCCTCGGTCGGGATCTCCTCCAGGCCCAGCGTGCGGCTCGACGTATCCGAGCGGGTATCCGTCTCGCCGGCCCACGCGGCCGCGGCCACGCCCGTGCGCTTCGGCGCCTTGACCGACTGGCGCGAGGTGCGACGCACCCGTGCGATGTCGCGGATGGGCGAGTACTGCACGGCGCCCTTGATCATCTCGTTGACGAACTCCTCGGGGGCGAGTACGCCCTCCGAGTCCTCGTCACTGACGAGGATCGCCTTCTGCTCGGGCGCCATCTGATTGCCCTTGCGCGCCCACTCGATGAAGCCCTTCGTGGCCTCCGACGTGAAGCCGGTGTGGGCCATGCCGGCCCGCTCCGCGGCCTGCTGGATCTGTACCTCGACCTGGTCAAGGCGGTCCTGTTGGCGGTCGAGGACCTGCTTCGTCTCCGCGGTGGAGTCCTTGTTCTCGGCCTTGAACTCGGCCCATGTCGAATGCAACTCGTCGAGGAGTTGCCGCGTCTCGTGATCCAAGGGAAAGCTCCTTGGTTGGGTAGTCGTCGACTACCGGGGGTTGATGAATCGAGGCCGCGAGCCCTTCGGCTCTGACCTCATCGCGAACACGAGCTCGCGCAGCGCCACGACCAGCTCGTCGTCACGCTCTTGTTTGACCGCCGTGACACGAGCCAGGCGGTTCGCTGGGAACGCGCCGAGCGAGAACTCCCACAGCGCGATCTCCTTCAGCCGGCGTGCGCCAGTGCGGTCCCTTGTGGGATTGATGGCGCGATAACCGATCGACAGGCCGGTCACCGCGTTCATCGCCATTAGCGCGTGGGCTTCACGCCCACGCTGCACATCCATCGCGAGCTCGCCTTCGACGCGCAGGCCTTTCTGGTCCTCCACCATCGAGGTGGAGATCCCGATCGGCTCGAGCGGATCGTGGCCCCACAAGATCGGGACGCTCGGACGCTCCTTGAGCGTCTTGGCGAACGCGCCACGCTCGATCACGTCGCCCTGAAGGTCGACGTTGCCGAACACCGCGGCGTAGCCCGCGAAGCGGCCCGTCTCTTTGTCGGGTGGGCGAGCGAGCTTGAACTCGAACGCCGCATACTCGAAATCGGTCACCTCATGCGACCCCTTCGATTAGTGGGTGTCGTCACACCCGCCCTCGCCGGCAAAGCCGGCGACGCACAGGCGGGCGGGTGTGACGTGGCCCTCCGAGGCCGCCAGTAGGCCCCGAAGCAAAAGGGCAGGCTGCGCCAAGCGCGGTCACCCGAAGCGAGGGAAGGGGACGCGCTCAACCACAGCCTGCCCGTGTCGCCCCCAGATGCGGAGACGGGGCGACAAGTCAACGTGGCCGCCAGGTCCCGGCCACGTTGGCAACCGGGACCTGGCGGTATAGACCGCCAGGGTGACGCTGCGGAACCGACCCCGGCTCCGTCGAGCAGGGACGCACCCCGGTTCCGATTACGCGCCATCAGCGGGCGGTCGATGCCGCGCCGTCGCGCGACGATTTGAACAGCGATGAGATGTCGGTCGCGCGCTCGGTGGGCCTCATCCACTCGCGCGCTTGCCGTTTCGCGGGCTTCATGGGGATGCGCTGGTGAGGTGCGGTCCTCCAGCGCAACGGCGAGGTTGCTGCTGCGGTAACGGCCCTGCTCTGTGCAAACCGGGCAGGGTGGAAGTTGTCGTGAAGCGCGTGCCGCCCTTTACAGTCGCCGCCTGGCTGCGCGTAGCAGGTCGGGCAGTAGACGTGGATCGGACTTGGCTCGCGATGACGACGACGCGTGCGCGGCATCGAGGTCCCTTCGCGTTCTAGAAAAGCTTGGTTCTCGCGTCACTCGGCGGGTGCGTTCCCGAAGGTGGCGCGCTATGTGTTACGAGGGGCGCATCCGAACCGGCGCGGAATGGGAAACCGTGATTCGCCTGGCTTTTCCGGGGTGCGCCGGAATAAGGTTTCGGCAGGATACGCACCGCCACGGCCACCCGTCAAGGGCCTAAGGAAAGTTTAGATTTCCAGGGGGTTTCCCCCACCCTCGGCAGGAGGGGTAGACCCGCCCCCGGAGTCTTCGCGGCCCCTGTCGCCCCCACAATCGCCTCGTGTGCCCCTCCGTGGCCCCGGGCGGGGTGGTTGGGCCTGTTGGCCCTCCGCGGCCTGACGTGGCCGCTACTGCCCGCCCCCGATACCGGACGCCTGCGACAGCCACGCACTGAGCAGGCTGGTCATCACGGACTGACTGATATCGCCGGCAGCGGAGCGGAGCCGCTGCAACGCGGTTCGCTCACCCTCGGAGGTATCCGGCGACGCTATCCGGGCGTCGAGCAACCGGAGTAACAAGTCCACTTGGGCTTCACCGGGAACGGGCCAGCCCCGCGTCGTCTGGAGTCCCTTCTCAGTTGGCTGCACGAAGCCGACACTCATCCCACCCGCGAAGTCGACCTGCGCGTAGCCACCGTGCTTGATCAGCCGAAACACCTCGTAGAGCTCCGACTTGGTGCGAGTTTCGGTAATCAGGGGCGCAAGCTCGTCGCCATCGAGCATTGTCGTGCCGTGCTCATCCATCGCGTCGTAGGTCCAACGCAGGACCGGCAGTACGTCGCGTTCCCAATCAAGCATCGGTGTTTACCCGAGCACCGGAGGTGGAGCGCCTGGCGCTTGCTGCTCGGGCGCATCGGACTCTGCCTCCGGCCCTCGCTTCAGCGCTTCGAGCTGCCCCACGAGCGACTTGTATTGGTACGTCGCCTTCAAGATTTCCTTCGTCACCTCGATGGCGACGATTAGCTCCTGCTGGCCGACCTGGTTGAACACGCGCGACTCGACATGTGTCGCGTCATTCCCGAGAAGGCGAAGGTTGTCCAGCGCGTCGAACATCGCCTCGGGCAGCGTGATCCTGCTACGGAGGCCTGCGATCTTCTCTTTAAGGTTGCCGCCCTTGGCCCCCCGGTCGCGGCAGATCTCCTCGAGCGTCTTGCGGACCATGATCGCGCCGGCCACGAAACACTGGTGTGCGCAGCACTCGATCGCTTCTTCCATTGCCTCCCGAACCGGATCCGGCACGTCACTCGCATCGAAGTCGATCGTCTCGGCGGGATACGAGACAACGAGCTCCCGGTTTTCGTAAACGACGAACACGTGCGCGTAGCAGTTCGGGCATCTGCGGTGCCCGAAGATCGTGCTTCGCTGGTCGGCGGTTGGGATGGAGAGATCCTGGCCAAGCGAATCGAGCGTCACGCGATCCCGACAGCCAGGGCACCGCATCCGCATGATGTCCTGGCTGTGGCTGTTGGGCGTGTTTCGTGAGAGATAGAAAACAGTCATTCGTTCACACGAAAGCCTACGCAGCCTCTCGGACGCGCCCAGCCGACGCGCCCAGGGCGCGTCGGGTCGAACCCGCGAGCGTCCAATGAGAGCACCACTCGAACGACTTTCCGACCCCCCTAGAAGCAAGCGGAACGTTCCTCATACAGTGGCCTCCGAGGGCGAGAACCGGCGTCTGACGCCCTCCGCGCCACCGTCCAGGGCAATGTTCAGGCTCGTCGATCGTGCCCGCAAAATGCCTGCAAATGCGTCGGAGTCGGCTAGTCGCCGACGGGGATCGGCGAGGCGCCCGATAAATCAGCGATGACGGAAGCCATCGTGTGCAGGAAGCGCGCGTCGCCGTCGACGTCGCGCGGGCGGAAGCCGGTCTGCGCCCCGCCCTCGAGCTCGGCCTTCAGCGCGGCGCGGATCTGCGCGGCCGCCTGCTCGTCCGTCTGCGTCTGGGCGAGCCACGGCTCGAGCGAGCGCTCGGCGTCGCGGAACTCGACGTCGGTCCCGCCCACCAGCTCGGCGAGCTCTTCGAGCCCCAGCATCCGCGTGTGCGACGGGTCGCGCAGGCGCTCGAGCCGGTTCTGCGTCTCGGCGACCGACCGGTTGGGGTCGGCGATCAGGTCGGCGACCGCGAGCCGGCCGCCGGGGCGCAGCACGCGGCGCATCTCCGCGACCTGAACCGCCGGGTCCTCGAAGTGATGGACGGCGAAGCGCGAGACCACGACGTCGAACGAGCCGTCCATGAACGGCAGCGCGGCGGCGTCGGCCTCCATGAAGACGACGTTGCGCAGCGCCCCGCGCTTGGCCTCGATCCAGCCGGCCTCGAGCATCGCCCGCGTGGTGTCGACGGCGATGACGGTGCGCACCTGCGGGGCGAAGCCGCGGGCGACGTGCCCGGTCCCGGCGGCGACGTCGAGCACGATGTCGTCGGGCCGGAGATCGAGCCGCTCGAACAGCCACTCGGAGTCGACCGTGAACAGCTGGTTGAACTCCGGGTCCTCGAACGCGGGCGCCTGCGCCGTGAACGCCCGCCGCACCGCCTTGGAATGCTCCGCCACGCTCTGAGCGTAGCCCTCCTGCGCTCACATCACCCGCGCTCTGATCCGGTGGCCGCCGACGGTTCCGGTGATCCGCGTGCTCTTCCCCAGCGCTCACCAGCCAGACCGCGGCGGGCGCGGCGAACGGGTGGCGCCGGCGGCCCAGCAGCGGCAGGACCGTTATCGAGACGCGAAGACAGATCTTTCCTCAGGTCGGTATCTCGACGACCATCCGGCAGCCGCGTGGCTCGCGCGGCTCGGCGCGGATCACGCCGCCGTGGGCGTCCACGATCCAGCGGGCGATCGCCAACCCGAGCCCGGTGCCGCCGTCGCGCGTGGCGCGCGCGGCGTCGATCCGGTGGAAGCGCTCGAACACGCGCTCGATCTCCTCGGCCGGAATGCCCGGGCCTTCGTCGGCGACCACGATCGTGGTCCGCCCCGCTGTGGCGCCGTGCGCGCTGAGCCAGACCCGGCCCTCCGGCGGCGAGTGGCGAACCGCGTTGTCGAGCAGGTTGGCGACGACCTGGTGCAGTCGCTCGGGATCGCCCGTCGTCTCGAGGTTGCCGGGGTCGACGCACACCTTCAGCCGCACCGGCCGGTCCCCGAGCGCGCACTCGCGCGCGGCCTGCTCGAGGAGCGTGCGGATCCCGAACGAGACGTGCTCGACCTCGAGCGCGCCGCTCTCCAGCCGCGAGAGGTCGAGGAGCTGGGCCACGAGGCGACCGAGCCGCTCGGTCTGCGCGAGCGCGGTCCGGAGGGCTGCCGGATCCGGCGGCTCGACGCCGTCGGCAAGGTTCTCGAGCAGCGCCTGTAGCGCGCCGAGCGGCGTCCGCAGCTCGTGCGAGACGTTGGCGACCAGCTCGCGGCGCATGCGGTCGGCGTCGCCGAGTTCGGCGGCCATCGCGTTGAAGGCGCGCGCCAGGTCCCCGACCTCGTCGTTGGACGTCGCGCGCACGCGGCGCCCGTACTCGCCGCGGGCCATCGCGGAGGCGGCAGCGGCCATCTCGCGCAGCGGCGACGTCATCCCGCGCGCGAGGACCTGCACGATCACCAGCCCGAGCAGCGCCGCGAGCGTGGCGCGCACCGGAAGACTGAGGCCGGCCCGGTGCCCGACCGCGAGCACCACCGCGGTGCCCCACACGGTGGCCACGATGACCACGCCGAGCTTGACCTTGATCGAGCCGAGGCGGTCGAGCGGTCTCATAACTTCAGCGCGTAGCCGACGCCGTGCACGGTGCGGACGTGCTCCGATCCCAGCTTGCGGCGCAGGCCGCGGATGTGCGAGTCGACCGTCCGGTGCCCGGACCCGTCGCGCCAGCCCCACACCTCGGCCAGCAACTGCTCGCGAGTGAACACCGCGCCGGGCCGGGCGGCGAGCGTTCTCAGGAGGTCGAACTCGGTCGGCGTGAGGTGCTTCTCGTCGTCGTCGACCGACACGCGCCGCGCCGCGGGATCGAGGCGGAGCGAGCCGATCTGCACCGCGTCGCCGGGTGGCTCCGGCCGCCGCTCCACCCGCCGCAGCACCGCCTTGATGCGGGCGACGAGCTCGCGCGGCGAGAACGGCTTGGTCATGTAGTCGTCCGCCCCCATGCCGAGCCCGACGAGCACGTCGGCCTCGTCGTCGCGGGCGGTGAGCATCACCACCGGCACCGGCCGGTCACGCTGGATCCGCCGGCACACCTCCAGCCCGTCCAGCCCCGGCAGCATCAGGTCCAGGACCACCAGGTCGGGCCGCATCCGGTCACACAGGGCGACCCCTTGTGGCCCGTCGCCGGCGATCTCGACTACGAACCCCTCGGCCCGCAGCCGCGCCGCCACGGCACCGGCGATCACGTCCTCGTCCTCGATCACGCAGATCAGCGGGGCACCCACGGGTTCGAGTGTGCCACCGCGGTGTGCACGCGGCGGGCGGTTCCCGTGCAGGTTCCGTGCAGCAGGTGCGTAGTTCCAGGAAGCCGGGGATCCGGGGTCGCCCCCGATGCCGGCGGACCACGACGGCGCAAGGCTTTCCGCATGACCAAGATCAAGGAAGCCGCCAGTGAGTTCCTGGCGCACAAGCGGGTCGCGGTCACCGGCGTGTCGCGCGACGCCGGCAGCCACGGCAGCAACGTCGTGTACCAGCGCCTGCGGGACCGCGGGTACGAGGTGTTCGCGGTCAATCCCAACGCCGACGAGGTCGAGGGCGACCACTGCTACCACGACCTGCACTCGATCCCGGGCGGCGTGGAAGCCGTGGTGATCGGCACCCGCGCCGACCGCGCCGACGACACGATGCGCGAATGCGCCGAGCTCGGCATCAAGCACGTGTGGATGCACCGCTCGTTCGGGCCCGGCAGCGTGTCCGACACCGCGACCGCCTACGGCCGCGAGCACGGCATCTCCGTCATCGACGGCGGCTGCCCGTGCATGTTCGCCCCGACCGCCGACCCCGGCCACAAGGCGATGCGCGCCATCTTCACGCTCAACGGCCACGTCCCGCGCAAGGTGTGACCCGCGCCCGCGGGGCTATACTGCGGCCCTCGCGCGGATGTAGCTCAGTTGGCTAGAGCGTCTGCTTGCCATGCAGAAGGTCGAGGGTTCGAGTCCCTTCATCCGCTCCTCATGAAACCCGCCTCCACGGCGGGTTTCGTCGTTGTCGGGGTCCGAGCACGCACCGGTTTCTAGCTCCCAGCGGACCAATCGAGCGGACCAATCTGCATGGCCCGTCGGCCGGCTGACAGCGGGTACGCTGAGGGTCCGTCCGGTTCAGGACGTACGGTTTGTAAGCCGATACCGACCTGAGACGAGCCATGGCCGCAGTGATCCAACATTCCGTGCAGGAGCTAGACGCCCGCGAGGGTCGTGAGCTGCTGGACCGCCAGGCGCGACGGCACCTCGACATGAGCGCGGAAGAGTTCCGGCGCGCGTGGGAGGCCGGCGAGCTGGATCCCGAAGCCGACCCCAACATCGCGCGAGTCGCGATGTTGCTCCCGTTTGGCGGGACGAACTCCCGCTGAAGCCGTTGGGGCGTTCCTCGCCCCACTGCAACAGGCGATCGACTGCCTGACTCCGACGGTCCTCAACGTCTCGGGGGGCTACTACGTCGCGGATCGCCCGCACGCACTGACTCTCGGCGACGGCGATCCGGTGCCCTTTGCCGGCGAGCATCAGCTCTCGCTCGCCGTCGCGCAGAACTACGTGTTGATGGAGTCCGAGGGTGCACGCGGCCCGTGGAAGGTCCATACCACCGCCTATCTGTACGAACTGCGACGCGACGACGCGGAGCTGCTCGTGTACCACTGGCATCCGAGCGGCGTGAGCCCGCAGACGCGCCCCCACCTGCACATCGGCCCGGCCGCGGAGCTGGGGTTCAAGCCGCTGCAGGGGGCGCACGTACCGACCGGCCGCATCGCGCTCGAGGAGCTGCTCCGGATGGCGATCGTCGAACTCGGCGCCCAGCCACGCCGCAAGGACTGGGACCAGATCCTCGAACGCAGCCAGGCTGGCTACGAGGACTGGCGGACCTGGCCGGCGCCGCGCGAGGTGGACTGAGCTTCGCGCGCTCGCTGCGTACGGCGTCGCCTCGTTCCTCGCCGCGGCGACGATTCGCGAGACGGGGCTCGACGCACGGGATGTAGCGCCACCGGCCTGGCTCGCGATCGGGCCTGGTCGCCGCCGGACTCCTCCTGGGCTCCACGGAGGCTCATCTGTTCGGGGGACGCTCGCGGGCTCCAAAAACCAGCTCTACGAGGAGGCCGCAGTGGGCTGCGTGGATGTCCCGCCTCTCGGCCGCGTTGGGGATTCTCATGGTGCTCCAGACGGTCGCGTGGCCGGCGGGGCTGGCGATAGATTGACGTCCGTGACGCCGAAGCCCGTCCCACCCGATCAGATCAAGACGCCGTCAACCTCGATCGGCATCGAAGAGGGGCGCGGCGGAGCGAGGCCGGCTCCGCTCCCGTCACCGCCGAAGACGTAGAGCGTCGCACGGCGCGGTTAGACCCGCCGCGGCTGTTCTCGGTCGAGAATCGCGGCCTCGACGTGCGCCCGAATGAAGCGCACGTGCCGTCCGAGCTTGATGTACGAGCTCGAGATGCTCGAGCCAGGCGTGGGCCAACGCGCGGAAGGTCGGGCCGCCAGCTGCCGCCTCGCGAGCCGCCTCCTCGTTCGCACGCGCATGCGCCTGCGCCCGCGCGAGCTCCTCGGCCTCGATGAACGCCGCGACACGTCGGCGCGCCTGGAACTCCGTCAGCTGACCCGACGGAGGCCGACCCTCGCGCGGTCGCCACCGGCCACCGTGATCACGGACGACCCAGGCGCCGGCACCGAGCCGGCGACGCAGTCGCACTCCGTCGGTGTGCGACGCAGTCGCACTCCGTCGGTGCTCCGCCACTTGACAGCCCAGACCGGCTCGCCGGTCTTGACCGTCTCGACGAGCAGAAACGCGGTCGCAAGAGGGTCGTTCGGTTGCATCGGGCGACCGACCGTACACCCCCTCTCGGACGAGCGGACCACGAGCGGACCAACCCCTCCGAGCGGACCAGCGAGCGGACCAAAGTGTCGTGATTTTGGCTCTCTAACTGCGCTTCAGCCGCTCCAGAATCCGCATTCCAGAGCCAATCGGCGTCCGTCAAAATGCTTGCCATGCAGAAGGTCGAGGGTTCGAGTCCCTTCATCCGCTTCTCATGAAGCCCGCCTCCACGGCGGGCTTCGTCGTTCTCAGCCGAACGTGAAGACGTAGGCGCGCACGCCGGGGTCGGCGAACGTGATCTCGACGGTGCGTGGACCGGGCCGTTGCTGGCGGACGAGTTGGAACATCCGCGGCTCGTCGATGACGCCGTCGCCGGACTCGCTCACGTCGAGCCCGTGATCGGCGCCCGGCGGCGCGCCGTCGAGGCGCACGGTGAAGTGCCCACGGCCGCCCAGCACGAGGTTGACGTCGCGGCCCTCGAAGCGGAGCGTGATCGACCCGCCGGTGGCGTCGAGCTCGGCGAACTCGTCGTCGACGGTCCAGTCGCCGCGCAGGCTCCACTGGTTGAGTGCGGGCTCGCGGTCCGCGGCGATGCGCCCCGCCCCGCGGGCGTATCCGACGTAGGTCTCCGGTGTGCGCAACCGCGCCCAGTCGGCCGCCTCGGAGCGGCCGCCGGCGTCGACCTGCACCAGCTCCTCTTCGGTACCCAGGAGCTTCTGGATCGCCCGCTCGGTCTCGGCGTACGCCTCCTCGCCGAAGTGGGTGAAGCCGACCCGGCCGTTCATGTCGACGAGGTACACGGCCGGCCAGTAGTGGTTGTCGAACGACCGCCAGATCGCGAAGTCGTTGTCGATGACGACCGGGTAGCTGACGTCGAGCTCAGCCACCGCGCGGCGCACGTTGTCGAGGTCGTGCTCGAACGAGAACTCGGGCGCGTGCGCGCCGACGACCACGAGCCCGCGGTCGCGATAGCGGTCCGCCCACGCGCGGACGTACGGCAGCGTGCGGAGCCAGTTCACGCACGAGTACGTCCAGAAGTCGACGAGGACGACCTTCCCGCGCAGGCCCTCCGCGGTCAGCGGCTCGGAGTTGAGCCAGACCGGCGCCCGATCCAATTCCGACAGCGCGTTCGGGAGGGTGGTAGGCACGAGGAGACCCCGCCGCCACGATGGCGACGGGGTCTCGAGCTGTCAAGCGCGGCTCAGCGAGGCGGTGCTCAGCCGAGCGTCGGCTTGTTCAGGATGAACCCGAAGCGGTCCCAGATCTGCGTGATCGGGAGGACCTTGTCGAACATCATGACCTGGTCGATGTCGCCGTTGAACAGCAGGTCGCAGCTGCCGCGATAGCCGCCGATCGACGCGGTGCCGTCGGGCTGGTCGTACTGGATCGGGTCCGGGCTGCCCGGGACGTCGCCCAGGTCCTTGCCATCGAGGTACAGCTTCGCCTGGAAGCCGTCGTAGGTGGCGGAGACGTTGTGCCAGCGGCCGTCCCAGATGCCGTTGGGGGTGCCGGCCGCGTACGAACACGACGGACGACCTGCCAGGATCGAGCCATGACGCTGCGCGAGCTGCTCGCGGCCGGCGAGCCCGTCGTCGCACCCGGCGCCTACGACGCGCTGTCGGCGCGACTGGTCGAGCAGGCCGGGTTTCCCGCCGTGTACATGACCGGTTTCGGCGCCTCGGCTTCGCTGCTCGGGCGACCGGACGTCGGGCTGCTGTCGTTCGCCGAGATGGTCGACCACGCGCGGCGGCTCGTGCAGGCGGTCGACGTGCCGGTGATCGCCGACGCCGACGACGGCTACGGCAACGACGTCAACGTCCGGCGCACGATCCAGGAGTACGAGGCCGCAGGCGTCGCCGCGCTGCACATCGAGGACCAGGTCGCGCCGAAGCGCTGCGGACACATGGCGGGTAAAGAGGTGATCCCGGCGAGCGAGATGGTCCTCAAGGTCCGCGCCGCCGTTGAGGCCCGGCGCGGCGACCTCGTGATCATCGCCCGCACCGACGCCCGCGCGATCGAGGGGCTCGACGCGGCGCTCGAACGCGCCCGCGCCTATCGCGACGCCGGCGCCGACGTGCTGTTCGTCGAAGCGCCCGAGGACGAACGCGAGATCGAGGCGATCGCCGCCGCGTTCCCGGCCACCCCCCTCCTCTTCAACTCGGTCGATGGCGGCCGTACGCCGGCGCTGTCGCTCGCGCGGCTCGGCGAGCTCGGCTTCAGCATCGTCCTGCGGCCGGTGGCGACGTTGTTCGCCGCCACCCGGGCCGTGCAGGAGATGCTGCGCACCGGCCAGACGCCGATGGACTTCGACGAGTTCGGCGCCGTGATCGGGACGTACCCCTAGTACTAACCGTCGCGCAGCGCGACCATGCCGCCGAACACGCCGAGGTAGGCGGTGCCGTCGGGCCCGAGCGCGAGCCCGGCGTAGTTGTTGTTGAAGCCGAGCCCGCTGCCCGCGTAGACCTTCCAGGCGACCTTGCCCGTGTGCGCATCGATCGCCGTCCAGAAGTACGGCTGGTCGAGCGGCGAGGACGGCTCGCGTGTGTACGTGTAGATCAGCCCGGTCTTCGTGGACAGCTTCGGGACCGCGCTCGGCGCCCGCACGTCGCGGTTGGTCCACACGAGCCGGCAGCCGCGACCGCCGCGGCGCACATCGACGCGCGCGAACCCCGGCTCGCTGACCGCTCCCGACTGCGGGCCGAACGGATCCTGGTAGCCGTAGTTGTTCTCCACGAACAGCGACCGGCCGGCGGTGATCAGCGAATTCTCGGTGGCGCTCGCGCCCTTCGTGAAGACGGGCACCCGGCAGACGACCCGCTTGCCCCTCACCGCCCGCCGGTACACGACCACGTTCATCGGGTCGGCGTTGTCGGTGATCGCGACGTAGCCGCCCTGCATCAGCGTCGGCGTCGTACCGGAGCCGGCCTCGGCCTGGCCGGGCTTGACGATGCCGGAGTTGCGGTAGCGGGCCTTCCACGCCACGCGCGGCCAGCCGCGGCGTGAGACGAGCCGGTACATCCGCCGGTTGGAGACGACATAGACCCCGCTGCGGTCGACCGCGAACGAGTTCTGGACGCTCTCGTGCAGCCGCAGCAGCTTCAGCGCGCCGCCGCGGTGGATGATCCCGACGTTGCCCTGCTTGGACACGAACCACGTGCTGCCCTTGAAGCCGGGCAGTGCCGAGCTGATCCGGTCGTCGGCCGCGAGGCCGGTGTGCGCGTAGTCGTGCACGAGCCGGATGCCGCGGCCGTCCGGCGCGATCGCCAGCACGTAGATGTGGTTGGTCTTCGTCGCCACCCAGATCCGGTCGAGGTGGTCGAGGAAGAAGTAGCCGCCGCCGGAGAAGTTCTGGTACGTCTTCGTGCCCGGCGGGTCGAGCACGTTCGGCAAGTCGTAGGTCGCCAGCACGTCGAGCGTCTGAGGGTCGATCACGCGCGCCTGCGGGCCGGCGCCGAGCGCCGGGCAGACCGCCACGATCCAGCCCTTGGAGTGGAACGTCAGCGAGCCGCACAGCGCCGGCGGCATCGAGGCCGAGAACGTCACCGGCGAGCGCCCGAGCGGCCCGCGCCGGCGGTAGGCGTCCGTCATCCACGTGTCGTTGTGGATGGTGCTGCGCGGGTCGTGCGCGAGGAACGGGTTATGCGGCGCCTTGGTCGGCCGCATCGGCCGCGCCGTGGCGGCCGCGCCCTGGAAGTGCGCCAGCGTGGTGGGCACCGGATCCGGGATCGGCGTGGCCAGCATCCCGGCACCGTACCCGTCAGCCTTTGACGGCCCCGCTGGTCAACCCGGCGACGAGCCGGCGCTCGGCGAACGCGTAGAGGATCAGCGCGGGCATCATCGACAGCGTCGCGAACGCCAGGATGCGCGCGAGGTCGGCCGTGTACTGCGTCGAGTAGTTGGTGACGCCGAGCGGCAGCGTCCAGTTGTGAGAGTCGGTGAGGACAACGAGCGGGAGCAGGAACGCGTTCCACGAGCCGACGATCGCCAGCACGGACACGGTGGCCAGCACCGGCCGTGACAGCGGCAGCAGGATCTGCCAGAAGAAGCGGAACGGGCCGCAGCCGTCGATCGCCGCCGCGTCCTGCAGCTCGTTCGGGAAGCTGGCGAAGAACGGCCGCAGGATGATGATCGTCATCGGCAGGCCGAACGCAGCCTGCGGCAGCGCGACGCCGAGCGGGTTGTCGAGCAGCCCGAGGTTCCGGACCATGATGAAGATCGGCAGGATCGCCACCGCGATCGGGAACAGCAGGCCGAGCGTGAACACCGCGTACAGCACCTCGCGGCCCGGGAACGCGAAGCGCGCGAACACGAACGCCGCCAGCGCGGCCAGCGGCACGGTCAGCAGCGTCGCGATCCCGGCGATCAGCAGGCTGTTCCAGACCTGGCGCCAGAACGTCCCCGAGCCGAGGATCTCCGCGTAGTTGCTGAACACCCACGGGTCCGGCAGCGCGACCGGGCTGGCCGCCAGCTGGCCGGTGTCGCGGAAGCCGCCGAGGATCGCGTAGACCACCGGGATCAGCACGGCAAGCGCGACGAGCCAGCCGATCGCGTACAGCGGCGCGCGAACCAGGACGCGCTTCATCGCCCCATCGTGGTCAGAGCGCCCTCGATGTCGCGGCGCAGGACGAAGCGCTGGTAGAACAGCGCGAACACCAGCGAGATCATCAGCATGATCACGGCGACCGCGCTCGCGTAGCCGAACTGGAAGCGCTTGAAGCTCCAGTCGATCATGTAGACCGCCATCGTGTTGGAGGCGTTCACCGGGCCGCCGCCGGTCATCACCCAGATCAGGTCGAACAGCTGGAGCGCGCCGATGATCGACAGGAACGCGGAGATGCGGATCGTCGGCCCGAGCAGCGGCAGCGTGACGTAGCGGATCACCTGCCACTTCTTCGCGCCGTCGATCATCGCCGCCTCCTCGAGCTCGCGCGGGATCTGCTGCAGCCCGGCGAGGTAGAGGATCATGTGGAAGCCGAAGTACTTCCACGAGATCACCACGAACAGCGTCCACAGCACGATCCCCGGCTCGGCCAGCCACTCGTGGATCAGGGCGTCGAGGCCGGCCGTGTCGAGCGCGTGGTCGGCCAGCCCGTGAGGCTGGAGGATCAGCGTCCAGATCACGCCGGTGGTGACCTCGGACAGCACGAACGGCGCGAAGTACAGGACGCGCAGCACGGCCCGGCCGCGCAGCCGCTGGTTGAGCAGCAGCGCGATGCCGAGCGCGAACGGCAGCTGCAGCAGCAGCGACAGCGCGATGAAGAAGCCGTTGTGCTTGATCGCGCCGACGAAGACGTCGTCCTGGAACGCGCGCTTGAAGTTGTCGAGCCCGACGAAGTCGTCCAGCGACCCGAGGCCGTTCCAGTCGAAGGCGCTGTAGTACATCGCCTGCACGACCGGCGCGACCACCAGCAGCAGGTAGAGGATCAGCGCCGGAGCGAGGAACAGGCAGATCGCCGCCCAGCGGCGCCGCGTGCGGGCGCGCCGCGAGCGGCGGTCGCGGGGCGCCGGCAGCGCGATCGCTGCCGGCGCCCCGACGACGCGCGCGCTATCCCGCCTTGGCGGCATCCGCGATGGACTTCGCCACGTCCTGCGGCGAGGACTTGCCGGCGAACAGCCCCTGCACCGCGTCGTTGACCGCCTGGCCGACGGCCGGCGCATACGCCTGGTCGAGGTACAGCTGCACTGACGCCGCCTTGCCGCGCGTGTCGAGCACCGCCTTCATGTTCGGGTCGGAGACCGAGCTCTCGGTGCCCTTGGTCACGGGCAGCAGACCGCCGCTGGCCCCGGCCTTGTTGGCGATCTCCTTGCTGAGCATGAACTTGACGAAGTCGAGCGCCTCCGGCGGCGCGTCCTTGCCGATCGCGAAGCCGTCGCCGCCGCCGAACTGCTCGTCGGCCGAGCCGGCGCCGCCGCCGACGGTCGGGAACGGGAACCAGCCGACCGCCGGCCCCTTCTTGTCCTTGGTGTTGGCGGCGAACGTGGAGGGCGCCCACTGCCCCATCAGGTCCATTGCCGCGCGGCCGTTGCCCATCGTCGCGGCCTCGCCGCCGGCGCCATCCCACGGCGCGGCGAGGAAGCCATCCTGGAACGGCTTGAGGTCGATCAGCTTCTTGAGCTCGTCACCGGCCTTGACGAAGCCCTCGCTGTCGAACGAGCCGTCCTCGCCGGCCTGCGTCATCGCGTCCTTGCCGGCGACGCGCAGCGACAGGTTCGCCCACCAGAACATGCCCGGCCACTTGTCCTTCTCACCAACCGCGAGCGGCGTGATGCCTGCCGCCTTGAGCTTCCGCACATCGGCGAGGAAGTCGTCCCACGTGGCAGGCGGGTCGCTGATCCCCGCCTTCTTGAAGAGCGCCTTGTTGTACCAGAGCCCCACCATGCCGAGGTTGAACGGCACGCCGTACTGCTTGCCGTCGATCTGGTAGAGCCCAACGGCCGCGTCGTTGAGCGTCCCGATCCACGAGTTCGTGGGTTCGGTGATGTCCTGCACGAGGCCCGCGTCGGCCTGCTCCTTCAGCGTGCCGCCACCCCACGACTGGAAGATGTCCGGCACCTTGCCGGCCTGCATGGTGGTCGTGAGCTTGGTCTTGAAGGCCTCGTTCTCGAGCACCGTGATGTTGATCTTCACGTTCGGATGGGACGCCATGTACTCCTTGGCGGCACCCTCCCAGATGGACTTCAGCGGGTCGTTGTTCTGGATGTGCCACCAGTCGATCGTGACCTGCTTGCCCGAGGCCGACTTGCTCGCATTGGAGTCGTTGTCGTCACCTCCGCACCCGGAGAAGACGAGCACCGCGGCGGCGATCGCCCCCAGGACCCAGCCACCCAACTTCACCATCGCCTTCTCCTCCTCCTTCATCGCATCTCGACGGTGCTCTGACGCTCCACGAGCGTCGTGGCGAGCTCGACGCGCCGGTCCTCCGCCTGGCCGAGCACGAGCCGCGCCGCCGTCGCGGCCATCTCGGTCAAGGGCTGGCGGATCGTGGTCAGCGGCGGCCCGATCCAGCGCGCCATCGGCAGGTCGTCGAAGCCGATGACGCTCAGCTGCGACGGGATGTCGATCCCGAGCTGGCGCGCCGCCTCGTAGACGCCGGATGCCTGGATGTCGCTGCCCGCGAAGATCGCGGTCGGCGGCTCCGGCAGCTCCAGCAGCGCCCGCCCGTGCTCGTAGCCGGCCTCCACGTGGAACGTCCCCCAGCGGATCAGCTCCGGGTCGACCGGCTGGCCCGCGGTCTCCAGTGCCGCGCGATAGCCGTCGACGCGCGCGCGGCTGCACAGCATCGTCGGCGGCCCGCCGATCATGCCGATGCGCCGGTGGCCGAGCTCGAGCAGGTGGCGCGTCGCGGTCAACCCGCCGTTCCAGTTGGTTGCGCCGACCGACGGGACGCCGGGCGCCGGCTCGCCGGCGGGGTCGACGACCACGAACGGGATGCTGCGCGCGGTCAGCCGTGCGACCTGCTCGGGGCCGAGCTCGGAGACGACGAGGATGAGCCCCGCGCTGCGCCGGGCGGCGACCGCGTCGACCCACGAGCGCCCGAGCGCGCCCGGGCCCTCCTGCGCCGAGAGCACGACGCCGAGCCCGTTCTCGCGCGCGACCTCCTCGACGCCCTTGATGATCTCCATCGCCCACGGGCTCTCGAGCTCGTTGAAGACGACGTCGAGCAGGGCGGCCCGCGTGTCACGTCCCGGCGCGCGGCGGCGGTAGCCCTGCTCGCGTAGCACGCGCTCGACCCGCGCGCGCGTCTGCGGCGCCACGTCGGCGCGGCCGTTGACCACCTTCGACACGGTCGGCACCGACACGCCCGCCGCATCGGCGACATGGGCGATCGTCACGCGCTGGCCGTTCCCCTCCTCGGAGACCATGCGCGGACCGTACCAGAATTTCGCAAGCCTTTCGACAATTTCGAATTGGCTCTGCTAGGTGTATTGCGATAGCTTTGCGCTCCGCTGTCGAGCGACATGACAGCCGCATTGTTTCGAAACTTTCGGCGAACGGAGAGCGGATGTTGCGAGTACAGGGCGACGCGGTCATCGACGCCGAGGGCGCGCCCGTTCTCCTGCGGGGCGTCGGGCTCGGCGGCTGGATGAACATGGAGAACTTCATCACCGGCTATCCGGCGAACGAGAGCGCGATGCGCGACGCCGTCGGCCGCGTGCTCGGCGCCGAGCGGGCCGAGCGGTTCTTCGACCGCCTGCTCGACCGCTTCTTCTCCGACGAGGACGCCGCGCTGCTGGCCGAGCTCGGCGTCACCTGCGTGCGGCTGCCGATCAACCAGCGCCACTTCGAGCGCGACAGCGCACCGTTCCAGCTGCTCGAGGCCGGCTTCGCCCGGCTCGATGACGCGATCCGCGCGTGCGGCGAGGTCGGCATCTACACCGTCATCGACCTGCACGCGGTGCCAGGGAGCCAGAACCAGCACTGGCACTCGGACAACCCGGGCCACACCGCCGCCTTCTGGCGGCACCCGCACTTCCAGGACCGCGTCGTGCACCTGTGGCAGGCGCTCGCCGAGCGCTACCGCGGCAACGCCTGGGTGGCCGGCTACAACCTGCTCAACGAGCCGGGCGACAGCAGCGGCGAGGTCGTCGGCCCGTTCTACGAGCGGCTGGTGGACACGGTCCGCGAGATCGACCCGGACCACATCCTGTTCCTCGACGGCAACACGTACTCGACCGACTTCTCGATCTTCGGCGAGCCGGACGAGAACGTCGTCTACGCCTGCCACGACTACGCCCCCGCGGGGATGTCGTTCGGCAGCGGCCATCCGGGCCCCGAGGCGATCGAGGAGACGTTCCTCAGCCGCACCCGCTACCAGCGCACGACCGGCACGCCGATCTGGATCGGCGAGTTCGGCCCGGTCTACACGGGCGACCCGGAGCGCGACGAGGACCGCTACCGGATCCTCGCCGACCAGCTCGAGATCTACGAGCGCCACCACGCCGGCTGGTCGCTGTGGACGTACAAGGACGTCGGGCTGCACGGGGTCGTCTCCCCCGGGCCGGACAGCGCCTACATGCGCCGCTTCGGGGACCTGATCACCAAGAAGGCGCGCCTGGGGATCGACGCCTGGGGCTCCACGCACAACGAGCTGCCTGAGCTGTTCGAGCCCGTCCACGAGCTGATCGCGCGCGAGTTCCCCGACTGGGACCCCTACCCGTGGGGCGCGCGCGAGACCGCGAACTTGCACCTGCGCTGGATCCTGCTCGCGCAGGCGATGCTGCCCGAGTACGCCGAGCGCTTCCGCGGGCTCGGCGACGGCGAGCTCGACGCGCTCGCGGACTCGTTCGGCCTCGCGCAGTGCGTGCGCCGCGACCGGCTGTGCGAGCTACTCGCCGGCGCCCAGCGCGAGCCCCTGCGGCGTCCGGGAGGCTGACAGCGGGCCCGGCGGCGCAGGCGCCGGCAGCGGCAGCGGGCCGCCGTCGTCGATCACCGCGGCCTGACCGGACGCGACGTGGAAGCTGCGCAGCGTGAACGACTCGCTCGGCTGCCGCCGCGTCTCGTGCGCCGCGCGGTAGGTCACGCGCAGCTCGTCGCCCGCGCGACCGACATCAACGACACGACCACGGAGATCGACGTCTCGCTCGTGCATTAGCGGCGCGAGACTCGCGCTAGCCGCACCGACGATCGCACGCGGCGTTGATACGGTTGCATGCGTGCAATCAACGATTGCTTCACCACAAGGATTGGCCGAGCTTCTCGGGCAGCTGCTGCTCCAGGTGCACCGCGCGTCCACCCCGGAGCTCTTCAAGCAAATGAGCGAGCTCGGCCTCTCCTTCACCCAGGTGAAGGCACTCAATCTCCTCCGCATCTCGGATGAGGACGTCAACGTCAAGGACGTCGCCGACTCGCTCAACATGTCGCTCCCCGCGATGTCGCGCGCGCTCGACAAGCTCGTGCAGCGCGGCTATGTCGACCGGATCGGGTCCGAGAAGGATCGCCGCGCCAAGCACGTCCGGCTGCTCCCCGCCGGACGTGCGGTGCTCGACGAGATCGAGCAGGCACGGAAGTCGGTGGTGGAGGAGTTCACGGCCACGCTCTCGGACGACGAGCGGGCCGCGTTGCACGCCGCACTCCTCCCCGTAGTGGAAAGGATCACCTCCCCGTGACGCAACGTCTCCGCCTCTCGGAGTCAAACCGCCGCTGGTGGACGCTGGGCGCGATGTGCTTCGCGCTGTTCATGATCATGCTCGACAACACGGTCGTGAACGTGGCGCTGCCTTCGATCCAGCGCGATTTCGACGCCTCCCTGTCCGCCCTCGAGTGGACGATCAACGCCTACACCCTCACCTTCGCCGTGCTGCTCGTCACCGGCGGCCGGCTGGGCGACATCTTCGGCCGCCGGCTCGTTTTCCTGATCGGCGTCTCGCTCTTCGCCCTCGCCTCGGCGACCATCGGCTTCGCCCCGTCCGACGGCTGGCTTGTCGCCTCGCGCGCCGTGCAGGGCATCGGCGCCGCGCTGATGATGCCGGGCACGCTCTCGATCATCACCAACGCCTTCCCGCCCGCCGAGCGCGGCCGCGCGATCGGCATCTGGGCGGGCGTGTCCGCCATCGCCCTCGCGGTCGGGCCGCTGGTCGGCGGCTGGCTCACCGAGGACGTGTCGTGGCGCGCGATCTTCTTCCTCAACCTGCCGGTGGCGGCGGCCGCGATCGGGGTCACGCTGTTCGCGGCCGAGGAGTCGCGTGACGAGACCGTCGACCGCCGGATCGACTACCCCGGCATCGCGGCACTGACCGTCGGCCTTGCCGCGCTCGTGCTCGGCCTCGTCGAGGCGAACGGGTGGGGCTGGGGCTCCGCCCGCATCATCGGCCTGTTCACGCTCGCCGTCGTGGCGCTGGCCGGCTTCGGGTGGATCGAGCGGCGCTCCCCCGCGCCGGTCGTGGACTTCGCGTTCTTCCGCTCGCGCCAGTTCTTCGGCGCCAGCGCCGTGGCCTTCATGGTCACGTTCGCGATGTTCGCGATGTTCTTCTTCCTCGCGCTCTACATGCAGAACATCCTCGGGTACAGCCCGCTCGAGACGGGCGTGCGCTTCCTGCCCAGCACGCTGCTCGTGATGGTGGCCGGGCCGGTCTCCGGCCGGCTGAGCGACACGCTCGGCCCGCGCCGGCTGATGACCGGCGGCCTGGTCCTGATCGCTGCGTCGATGGCCTGGCAGTCCCGCGTCGACACGGACACGAGCTACGGCTACCTGCTGCCGGCCTTCATGGTCATGGGCCTGGGCATCGGCCTCGTGATGTCGCCGATGAGCGCGGCCGCCATGAACGCCGTCGACCGCACGAAGGCGGGCGTCGCGTCCGGCACGCTGTCGATGGCGCGCATGGTCGGCGGCACCTTCGGTGTCGCCGCGCTCGGCGCGCTCGTCGCCACCGTGGGCCGCAACGACCTCGAGCAGTCGCTCCCACAGGTCGCCGCGCCGGTCCGCGACCGGCTCGTCGACGGGCTGGGCTCCGGCGCGGGGCTGCAGGGCGCGCCGCCGGCCGTCGATGCCGCTGTCAACAGCGCGTTCGTCGATGCGCTGAGCGCCGGCCTGCTGGTCAGCGCGGGGGCCGCGCTGATCGGCGCGCTGCTGTCGTGGGTCCTGATCCGCGACCCCCGCCCGCACGTGCCCGCCGAGCAGGAGTCGACCGTGGCCGAGGCGGCGCTCGCCGCGTAGTTCTCCCTTCCCGGGTAGAGGTGGTGTATGGCCAAGCCACCTCTACCCCGGGAGCTCGACGAGTTCCTGCGCGACCCCAACCCGTCGGTGATCGGAACGCTCGACGCCGACGGCGCCCCGCACACCGCCGCCACCTGGTACCTGTGGGAGGACGGCCGCGTGCTCGTGAACATGGACTCGACGCGCAAGCGCCTCGAGCACCTGCGCCGCGACCCGCGCGTGTCGCTGACCGTCACCGGGCGCGGTGATGGGTGGTACCGCCACGTGACGCTGCGCGGGCGCGTCGTCGCGCTCGAGGACGACCCGGACCTGGCCGGGATCGACCGCCTCTGCACCCACTACATGGGTGGGCCGTACAGCGCCCGCGACCAGCACCGCGTCAACGGCTGGATCGAGGTCGAGTCCTGGCACTCGTGGTCTGGCGGCGGCCCTTGGCACTAGCGCCGGGCCCCTAGCGGTTGCGTCCCGCGCATGGGTTCGCGAGACTCAGCCATCGCGGGCAGCATCGGAATCGGCCTCTGTGTGGGGTGGCTGGTCGCCCCGACCATCGACGGTCGCGGGCGGGTGTTCGCACTCGCCGCCGTCCTGGCGGTGTGTGCCGAGGCCCTGCTGATCGCCGGCGCGGCGGCCGGGATCGCGTGCGGCGCGGCTGCGCTCGCGGCGGGCGCGGCTCATAGCGCGTGGAGGCGGCGGCTCGCATGACCGCGTCCGCGCTCCAGCTCGTCGGCGCGGGCTGCTTCGGCCTGCTCGTCGGCTGGTACGTGTACTACGTCAACCGTCACCGTCGCGGTGACGTCCAGCTCACCGACGTCGGCTCGCTGATCGGCGTGATCGGCGGCGGCGCGGTGCTGACGCTCTTCCCAGAGCAGACCGACCTCTTCGGCGCCTACGGCATCGGCCTGGCCGTGGGGTTCTTCGGCTACTTCGGGTTCCTGCTCTGGCTGCGCAGCAAAGCCGGCTTCCCGTGGGCGTGGTTCCTCGATGGGCGCCGGCCTGCGCTCGAGGACCACCAGGTGGCCCTGGGCGAAGGCGAGCACGCGCCGATGGAGGCCACCGGCGGCGCGCCACAGCAGCCGCGGCGGGGCTGAGCGTGGACGAGGCCGCCGTCAGGCTGCTGCGCGAGCTCTTCGGGGACGAGCGCCGGCGAGCGCAGGTGATCGAAGCGCTCGCCCCGGAGCTGCCGCCGGCCGGTCTCCAGCCCGCTGTCGACGCCGCGCTGTACCTGCTCGAACTTGGCTACGACGCTTCGGCGGCGCTCCGGGCCGTCGCGCTCCGCGCGCTCGCGCTCGGCGACCCGCTGCTGCTCGTCGGCCCGGGCGAGTCGCTCGCCTGGTATCTCCCGGACGGCGACCTCATCGCGTTCGCCGAGCTGGCCTCCGCGATCCCCGAGGACTTCCACGAGCCGCGCGCGCGGCTGCTCGCCGCGCTTGCCGTGCGACTCGCGGGTGCCGACCAGCCGGACGCGGCGCTTGCGCTGCTCGAGCACGCGGGCGGCGGGATCGACGCGGACTGGATCGGAGCCGCGGCCGAGCAGATCGCACCCACGCTCGCCGGTCCCGAGGCCGCCGAGCGCCTGCTCGCGATCGCCATGACGCTCACACCCGACACGCGGGCGGCCGCGCTGATCGCCCTCGCGCCGCGCCTGACGAGCGAGCACATCGGCGTGCTGGCGGAGACCGCCGAGGCCGTCGAAGCCGCGTCCACCCAGGCGCGGCTCTACATGGAGTTCGTACGGATGCTCCCGGAAGAGGAGCGGGCGAACGAGGCGCGTCGCCTGCTCGACATCGCGTTCGAGATGTCACCCGCGGTCAGGGCGATCGTGGCCGTGACGATCGCCGACCGGCTCGACCCGCCGGAGCGGGATCTCGCTATCGCCATCGGCGTCGCGGCGGCGACGGAAGCGCTGCGCGCCGACGAGGCCTCCGGTCCGTGGTTCTGGGACGCGATCCTCGGCGCGCTCGCGCTGGCCGAGGACGAGCCGCGACGGGTGCTCGCGGACGCGCTGCTCGACGCGGCCTACCGCGGCAACGCGCCGCCCGTGACAGACACGGTCCGGGCCGTCCTCGCCAAGCTCGAGCCGGACGATCGCTCCGCCGCGCTGATGGCCGCGCTGAGGCCGATCATGGCCCCGCCGCCCGCAGCGCCGCCCGAGCCACCGCCCGCGCCGGCGCCCGAACCGCCTCCCGAACCGCCAGATCCCGAGTTCGACGACCTGGACGACCTCGAGGCGTTTGACGATCTCGACGAGCTCGCTGAGCTCGAGGAGCTGGCGCGCCAAGCCGACCAGCAGTCGTACGAGGGCCGCCGCCCTCCCAAGCCCGCGGCGCGGCCGCCCCGAGTCGCCGTCGTCAACACCGGGTTCGCCGAGCCGGCGGACCCGGGCAAGGCCATCAGCGCGTTCGCGCCGCTCCATCCGGGTGAGTGGCACTTCTGGCTCGAGGTCGGCGACCCGCTGCCCGAATCGATCGAGATGCAGCCCATGGGACTGCTGGCGAGCGTGCCGTCCGGCTCCACGGTGACGGTCGCGCTGTACCCGGTCAGCGAGGGCGTCGAGATCGTCGACGGCCTCGACACCGCCGAGCTCGAGGTGCGCCCGGACGGCTCGGCGATCGTCACGCGCGGCGCCGCGGAGCTCGGCGACCCCGCGCTCTCGCGGCGACGGCTCGCGTTCCCGATCCGGATCGCACCCGGAACGGGCGAGATCGAGCTTCGGTGCAGCATCTTCCGCCGCCAGCTGCTCGTGCAGTCGCGGCTGATCCGCGCGCGCGTCGCCGCCGCACCGTCCCCGGCCGGCAGCGAGCGCGTCCTGACGTCCGACGTCGACTATCTGCTCGTCCGCCGGCTCGCCCCGCGCCAGCTCGAGCGCGTCGCCGAGCACCGCCTGAGCCTGATGCTCAACGGCGACGGCGACACGCACAACCTCCACGCGCTCGTGGCGGGTGAGGACCGGCCGGTCACCCACAGCGC
Source organism: uncultured Solirubrobacteraceae bacterium (assembly GCA_963803335.1). Taxonomy (GTDB): domain Bacteria; phylum Actinomycetota; class Thermoleophilia; order Solirubrobacterales; family Solirubrobacteraceae; genus DASSUW01. The sequence continues at coordinate 32,465 of CAWDME010000009.1, forward strand.
GCGCTTCGACGGCGGCGAGATCCAGGACATGATCAAGCAGGCGCGGCGGGCGTTCCGCTCGGCCGCATTCGGGTCGCCCGAGCCGTGGCACGAAGGCGACCGCTACCGCTATGGCGGCCCGCTGGACCGCGCGCGGCTGGAGGAGGACCTGCTCGAGCTCGCCGTGCGCGGCTACCGCTTCTACGACGCGTGCATCAACCGGCTGGCGGGCAGCTACGAGGCGGCCGTCGACCTCGCGAGACGGACGCGCCGGACGGCTGCGATCCAGATCGCGCTCAAACAGCGCGGTGGTTTGCTGCTGCCGGCCGCCCTGTTCTACGACCAACCCCTCGACACCGGCCTTCCCGAGCTCCGGCTGTGCCCGGAGTTCCTCGCGGCCGTCGGCGACCTCGACGCGCTGTTGGGCTCCCCCTGCTTCGACGGCGCCTGTCCCTCGCACGACGATGTGGACGTGGTGTGCCCAAGCGGGTTCTGGGGCTACCGGCACGACCTCGGGCTGCCGCTCTCACTCGACGAGCTCGACGAGGTGTCGTTCGAGATCGCGTACGACGCGCACCCGCAGCTCGGCGTCGCCGTCTCGACGGACCCGCAGTTCACGCTCCGGGCCGAGCACGAGCGGCAGCTGCGGGCGCTGCGCCCGGATCTCGGCTGGCGGTATGCCGCGACACGCGCCGACGCGATCAACCTGATGCGCATGCGCGAGGGCCCGGCGCAGCTCCTCTACTTCTACTGCCACGGCGGCCTGTCGGCGGCCAACGCCCCGTTCCTGGGCGTCGGCGGCGTCGACGAGCCCGGCATCACGAGCGACGCGCTGCGCACGTACGACATCCACTGGTCTGATCCGCGGCCGCTCGTGTTCATCAACGGCTGCCACACCACGGCGCTGGAGCCCGACACGGCGCTCGACTTCGTGTCGCGTCTCGTCGACACGGCTGCCGCCACGGGTGTCATCGGAACCGAGATCACGACGTTCGAGCCGCTCGCCGGCGCGTTCGCGCTCGAGTGCCTGCGCCGGTTCCTCGGCGGGGAGCCGATCGGCGCCGCTGTCCGCGGCGCGCGCCTGGCCCTGCTCGCGCAGGGAAATCCACTCGGGCTGATCTACGTCCCGTTCGTGATGCCGAGCGTGCAGCTCGTTGCGCGCGCCACCGCCGTGCCGGAATAAACCGCCGGGCCGGATGGTCCTTGAAACCCATGGACCTCCCCTCCCTCCCCCTCCGAATGCTGCTCAGCACCGACGGCAGCGTCACGGCGCTGCTCGAGGCGTCGTTCGGCGCCCCGGTAGCCGTCGAGACTCGCTCGAACGCCGTCGACCAGGAGCGCCCGCGCGCGCTGCGCCGGAGCGCCGTGCTGCGCCTCGCCGCCACGGGCCGGCCGCTGCTGCGCGCGTACTCCGAGCTCGCGTACCACCGCCTCCCCATCGCCGCCCGCTCGGCGCTGCTGAGCGGCGAGGAGCCGATCGGCACCGTGTTGCGTGAGGCGCAGCTGGAGACGCGACGCGAGCTCTCGCCCTACTCCGTCGAGCCCGCGACCGCCGACGACGCGGCCGAGCTGGACGTGCCCGAGGGCTCGCCGATCTTCGCGCGCACCTACCGGATCGTCAGCTTCAGCCGCCACCTCGCGGTGGTCACCGAGCGCGTCCCGGCCTCGCTGTTCGACCCCGTCGCGGCGTGATGTTCACGCTGATCGCCGGGCCGTGCACCGTCGAGTCGCGCGAGCAGACCCTCACCACGGCGCGCACCGTCGCGGCCGCCGGCGCGGCGATGCTGCGCGGCGGCGCCTACAAGCCCCGCACGAGCCCGCACAGCTTCCAGGGCCTCGGGCGCGACGGGCTGAAGATCCTCGCCGAGGCGCGCGAGCTCACTGGACTGCCGGTCGTGACCGAGCTGACCGACGTGCGCGAGATCGACGCCGTGCTCGAGGTCGCCGACGTGATCCAGATCGGCGCCCGCAACATGCAGAACTTCGCGTTGCTGACCGAGATCGGCCGCTCCGGCCGGCCCGCGCTGCTCAAGCGCGGCGCCGCCGCCACCGTCGACGACCTGCTCGCCGCGGCCGAGTACATCCTCAGCGAGGGCAACGCCGACGTGACGCTGTGCGAGCGCGGCATCCGGACGTTCGAGCGCTCGACGCGGTTCACGCTCGACGTCTCGGCCGTGCCGGTGCTCAAGGAGCGCACGCACCTGCCCGTGATCGTCGACCCGAGCCACGCCGCCGGGCGGCGTGAGCTCGTGCGGCCGCTGAGCCTGGCGGCGGTCGCGGCCGGCGCCGACGGGCTGATCGTCGAGGTCCACCCGGATCCGGAGAACGCCCTCTGCGACGGGCCGCAGGCCCTCACCACCGCCGAGTTCGCCGCGTTCGCCGCCGACGTCCACGCGCTCGCGCGAGCCGTCGCGCCGGTCCCGCAGCTCGCCGCCGCCTGATGCTCTCCCGGCGTGCCTGGCGCGCCCTGGTGGCAGGCCCGGCCCTCATGGTCTCGTGCGTGCTCCCGGCGTTCCTCGTCGCGAGCCTGGCTTCGCAGATCGAGCTGGGCGGCTCGGCCGTCGGCCTGGCGATCGCGATCTTCCACGTCATCTGCGCCTTCGGCTCGACGCCGGCGGGGCGCCTGGTGGAGCGGATCGGCCCGCGGGCGGGCATGCGGATCGCGGCGACGCTGACCGCGCTGTCGTGCCTGGCCATCGCCGCGCTGGCCCACTCCGCGCTCGGCCTGACCGCGCTGCTGATCGTCGGCGGCGTCGCCAACGCGTTCGGCGGCCCGGCGGTCGCCGCGCTGCTGGCCGGGCTGGCGCTGCCGCTGGTCGCGATCCCGTTCGGCTGGCGCTGGGCGTTCCTGGCCGTCGCCGTGCTCGCGCTGTCGGCGGCCGCGCTCGCCCCGAACGTCGCCCGGGCAGAGATCGCGGCCGTGCGCAAGCCGCAGGGCCTCACCTCCGTGCACGCGCTCGCGGTCGCCGCCGCGCTCGCCAGCGCCGCCGGCGTCGGCTTCATCTCGTTCCTGATCTCACAGCGGCATGAGCCAGGGCGCCGCCGGGCTGCTGCTCGGGGCGGTCAGCATCGCCGGCTACCTGCTGCTGATCGCCGGCGAGCCGGCGCTGATCGTCGTCGCCGCACTGCTCGCGGGCGCGTTCGGCTGGGCGTGGCCGGGCGGCCTGACGCTGGCGGTCGTGCAGCGGAGCCCGGGCGCCCCGGCGTGGGCGGTCGGCGTGCTGATGGCCGGCCTGTTCACCGGGGCGATCCTGGGGCCGCTCGTGATCGGCATCCTGGCCGAGCACGAGCGCTTCGCGGTCGCGTGGGGAACGTGCGCGGCCTGTGCGCTGCTCGCCGCGCTCACGGTGTCGGCAACGCGACGACGTCAGCTCCGGCCGCAGCCGTGACGTTGCCGAGAATCGCGCCGAAGATCAGCCGCCCAGTGCGGCCTGCAGGACCTCGCGGGCGACCGGGGCGGCCGCCTTGCCGCCGAACCCGGCGCCGACCAGCATCACCGCGACGGCCACGCGCGGCTTCTCGGCGGGCGCGAAGGCGACGAACCACGCGTCGGCGTCCTTGGGGTTGCTCGAGTTCGGCCGCAGCTCCGCGGTGCCGGTCTTGCCCGCGACGGTCACGCCCGGCAACGCGGCCGCGGTGCCGGTGCCGCCGCGCACCACGCCGATCATCATCGCCGTGACCTGGTCGGCCACGTGGCGCGGGACGACCCGGCGCCGCTTGACCTTCTGCAGCGTCGTCACCCGCGGCTGGGCACGCCGCCCGCCCTCGGCGATCGTGGCGCCGACGCTCGCCATCCCCAGCGGCGTCGCGAGGTCCCGGTCCTGCCCGATCGCCGCGGCACCGACGGCGAGGTCGTCGCGCAGCGTCTTGGAGATCGTGTTCGGCAGAGCGGCCGGGATGCGCGGCTTCTCGTTGAAGCCGAACGCCTCGGCGGCGGCGATCAGCCGGCGGGCGCCGACCTTGGCCCCGAGCGGCGCGAACACCGAGTTGCACGACTCGATGAACGCCTGCGTGAGCGACCCGCCGCACGCCTCGCCGCCGGCGTTGCGTAGCTGCACGCCCGACAGCGTGGCGGCCGTGCGGACGGGATAGGTGGTGTCCGGGGTGGCGGCCTTGTTGTCGAGCGCCGCCGACGTCGTGATGATCTTGAAGGTCGAGCCGGGCGGCTGGGGCGCGGACACGGCGAGGCCGGCGAGCGCCTGCACGGCGCCGTCACGGGGCCGGATCACGGCGACACCGCCGAGCTTGCCGCCGAGCGCCGCGCTCGCCTTCTGGCTCAGGCTCGGCCGCAGGGTCGTGTGCACGGGCCGCCCGCGCACCGCCTTGGTGCGGGCGATCAGGCGGCTGCCGAACATCAGCTTCGCGGCCGGATGGCCGCCGAGCCGGTCGTTGTAGACGCGCTCGAGGCCGGTCGGCTTCTCGCCGCTGCGGCCGGCGATGCTGGCGCCGATCGGCGTCGCGTCGAGCGCGCTGCCGTCGGCGGCCGTGATCATCGCGCGCCGCGGCTCGGGACCAGCCCGCCGGACGACGGCCTCGTCGGCGCGCAGGCCGGGCAGCCGCAGCGAGAAGTTCCAGTCGACGCCGGCTGCGTCGCCCTTGCCCGACACCGGCAGCTCCATGGTGCCGCGCAGGCGCCCGAAGATGTCGGTGCGGACGACGACCGGGACCGCGATCCGCCCGTTGCGCTCCTCGCCGACGCCGCCGACGCGCACGCGCCTGACGCCCGCCGCGCGGTCGGCGTTCGCGTATGCGGTGACGAACCGGCGCTCGGGCGTCGACTGCTGCGCGTGCGGCGTGAGCTCCCGCCACATCGCGGCACTGTCGCGCTTCGCCCACGCGGCCGCGAAGTGCTGCGCGGCCTGGTGGCGGGCATCGATCGCGTCCTCCCGCGCGCGCCAGAGGTAGATGCCACCGCCGATCGCCGCCAGCACCGCGAGCGCCAGCAGCCAGCGGAACAGCCGGCCCCAGCCGAACCCGCCCCCGCGCCCGTGCCGGCGCCGCCGCCGGCGGCGGCGCGCACGGCCGCGCCCGGTGTCGAGCAGCACCGATCCGGCGCGCGGTCCAGGGGTGGCGTAGCGGGAGCGGCCGCGAGGCATCTCCCAAAGGTTGTACCGCGACCGCGGTCAGACCCCGGTCTGCACGAGGTCCAGCAACCGCGCGCGCACGTGATCTTGCAGACCTTCGAAGCGCAGCCCGTACACGCGCGGGCTGTGGTGGCGGAGCACGCGGGCGCGGCCGCGGACGTCCGCGTCGGCGAGGTCGAACTCGACGGTCTCGTCCTCTCGCAGCGGCCGCGTGGCGCGCACGCTCATGCCGCCCTCGCCCACGTCGATCGTCTCGGCCCAGATCGGCGAGCTGGTCGGCCGGTGCAATGTGCACGGCAGCGCGAGCCGGGCTCTGGGTGCCGTGCGGCGCTCGGTCATCTCGTTACGTGATGCCCGATCTGCGCCGGGGCGAGTCGCTCAGCCCAGCTGCGGGCCGCTGAGCTGCGCGCGCAGCGTGGCGATCTCGGTCACGGCGAGGCCGACATAGAGCGCGTGCGATGCCGCGATGTCGCTGTCCAGATCGTCCATGTACAGCGCGTTGTCGCCCAGGCCGGCCTCGAGGGCGTCGAGCCGCTCCGCCTCGAGGCGGCGGAGTCGGATGTGAGCGTCCGTGGCGGTCATGATGACGGCATATTCGCTCCGCCGCCGATGCTCGCCTATGCGGCAGACCCGCCTCTATGAGTCGGTGAGCGCGAGTCCTTGGGTGCGGCCTCCCGTACGGCGCTCAGCGGCCGCGGAACCAGCTGCCGACCGGCATCCGGATGTTCTTGTCATCCGGGCGCTTCATGTACGGCAGGTCGTTGGGCCCGAAGAGCGGTCCGCCGACCGCGTAGAGGACGCGACCAAACAGGTTTGTTCGGAACTTGACTTCGCGGCGGGGACGGGAGAGGGTCGGGCTGTCGCCGTCTCGGAGGAGGAACGTATGGAGGGTCGTCGTCGGCTGGCCGGTCTCGTTCTCGCTGTAGCGCTGCTCGCGCTGCCCGCCTCGGCGGGCGCGACATCGCCACCGCCGCTACCGACCAACGCCGCCACCGACGGCCCGGGCGCGCTGTCGCACTTCGACCTCGCGCGCAAGGACTGCGTCGGGACGGCCCGCAACCATCGCTCGAAGGTGTGGTTCACCGTTGCCGACGGCGTGCTCAGTGACGTCTACTTCCCCACCAACGACACGACCAACAACGAGACGCTGCAGTACATCGTCACCGACGGGTCGTCGTTCACCGACCTGCAGGCGCGTGACATGACGTACACGGTCCAGGCGCTCGACGACCGCGCGCTGACCTGCCGCATCACCGCGACCGCGAAGACCGGCCGCTACCGGATCGTCACCGACTACTTCACCGACCCGGATCGCCCGACCGTCGTCATGAAGTCGCGCTTCGAGGCGCTCAGGGGCCATCGCGACGACTACAAGCTCTACGTCCGCTTCGACCCGACGCTGAACGGCAACGGCGGAGGGGACGACGGCAAGGACGCGCCGGACAACGGCGGGCCCGACAGCGGCACGCTCGCGAGCCGTGACGGCCATACCGTCCTCGTCGGGTCCGATCCCGTAACCAAGACCAACGCCGTCAACCGCGACTACGCGGTGCCGGTGTGGAGCGCGCTCGACGCATCGCGGCCCTTCCTCGCCGTCTCCAACGGCTTCGCCGGAGCGCCCAGCGACGGGCTCAAGCAGCTCGACACCGCACGCCGGCCGACCGCGACCTTCGGGAAGGCCGACAAGGGCAACCTCGTCCAGACCGCGCGCGTCGACCTCGGCCGCGACGGCGCCTTCAGCCTCGTCCTCGGCTTCGGCCAGAGCTCCGGTGACGCCGTCGCCACCGCCCAGCGCTCGCTGCACGCGGACCTGTCCGAGTACTCCCGCGAGTGGCATCGCTACGACGCCAAGCTCGTCAAGCCGCGCCGTCCGCACGGCGTCTCCTCGCACACCTGGGACTCGCTGCTCGACCAGTACTACCTGAGCGCCAACTACGTGAAGGCGGCCGAGGACAAGACGTTCCGCGGCGCCGTCGCCGCGGCGCTCACATCGCCGTGGGGCCAGGCGATCTCGGCCGGGGACCCGGGCAACACCTACTTCGGCTCGTACCGCGAGGTGTTCGCCCGCGACCTGTACGAGGCGTGGACGGCGGAGTTCCTGGCCGGCGACCACCGCACGGCCAAGGCGATGACGCGCTTCCTGTTCGAGCGCCAGCAGCTGCCGGACGGCTCGATGCCGCGCAACAGCCTCACCAACGGCAAGACGGCGCCGGACTCGTTCAACACCCAGCTCGACGAGTGCGCGTACCCGCTCGTGATGGCGCTCGCGGTCGGGCTCACCAGCCACAGTTACTACGAGGACCACATCAAGCCGGCCGCCAACTTCGTCGCCAGCCACGGGCCGTCGTTCGGGCCTGAGCGCTGGGAGGAGCAGGGCGGCTTCTCACCGTCGACGATCTCGGCGGAGATCGCCGGGCTGATCGCGGGGGCGATCATCGCCGACCGCAACGGCGACCACGCGTCGGCGCAGGTGTGGCGCGGTGTGGCCGACGAGTTTCAGCGCAACCTCAAGGCCTGGACGCTCACCACCAACGGGCCGAGCAGCACGCAGCCGTACTTCATCCGGCTCTCCAAGACCGGTGACCCGAACGCGGCGATCAACTACGGGCTCGGGAACGGCCAGGGTGAGTTCGACCAGCGCTCGATCATCGACGCCGGCTTCCTCGAGTACGCGCGGCTCGGCGTGATGTCCGAGCACGACGCCGACCTCGTGCACTCGCTCGACGTGGTTGACGCCACGATCAAGGCGTCGACCGTCAACGGCGACGGCTTCTTCCGCTACAACCACGACGGCTACGGCGACCGCGCGAGCGACGGGCGTCCGTGGGCGCCGAGCGGCCAGGGCAACGGCCACCTGTGGCCCGTGCTCAGCGGCGAGCGCGGCCAGTGGGAGCTCGACACCGGCAACCTGTCCGGCGCGATCAACCGCCTGCAGTCGATGAACGCGATGGGCTTCGGCGTCGGCCTGATCCCCGAGCAGGCCTGGGAGCTGCCGAACCTCGGCAGGAGCCTATTCGGCACCGACCCGACCGTCGCCTCGATCGGCTTCACCAACGGCGAAGGCGTCGGCTCGGCGACCGCGCTCACGTGGTCGGCCGGCCAGTTCGTGCGGCTGATGCTCGACGTCTCGGCGGACCGCGTGCGCGACCGGCCGTTCTACACCCGCAACCGCTACGTGCGGCACACGCAGGGCGAGACGCCGCTGACCGTGACGGCGCCGGCGGACAACATCCTGGTCGGCGACTCGGTGACCGTCACGGGCACGTCGAAGCCCGGCAACCGGATCGTCGTGAGCGCCGTGAACGTCGACGCCGACACCGCGACGGCGGTCACGGCCACGACCACGGCGACAGGCGGCGCGTTCTCGGCGACCGTGCCGGTGATCGGCGGCACCGAGGTGCTCAACGTCGTCGCCACGGACCCGGCGAACGGGAACACCGGCCGCGAGGTGCGGACCGTCGTGTCCAACGCACCGATCGGCACGCTGCTGTTCGAGAGGACCGACCCGACGCTCGACGATCACGGGCCCGGCAACTACGCGCCGCCGACGGCGGCCGACTTCCACGACGGCGCCTGGGACATGGACCAGTTCCAGGTCTTCGCGGTGCCGGGTGACCGGATCGCGTTCCGCGTGCGCAACCGCGACCAGTCGCCGACGTTCGGCAGCCCGCTCGGCGCGCAGCTCGTCGACGTCTACGCGAACGTGCCGAGTGCCGGGTCGACCACGACGGCCGCCTCGTTCCCGCAGCGCAATTACCAGGTTGGGGCCGGCTGGAACCGGCTGCTCGAGGTCCAGGGCTTCGGCCAGAAGTTCGTCAACCCGGGCGGTGACGTCCTCGGCACGATCAACATCCACGCGAGCGCGATTTCGCGCTACATCACGTTCAGCGTGCCGAAGGCGGCGCTCGGCGGCACGCCGAGCGCCGGCTGGCAGTTCACTGTTGTGGAGACGGGCCAGGACGGCTTCAGCCCAGACCAGGCGCGTGGCTTCCAGCCGCTGCCGCAGGGGTTCCAGTTCGGCGTCTGCGCCCCGACCGCGAACCTCGCCGATCCGCACTGCACGTTCAACCCGGGCCTCGTGCCGAAGGCGGTCGACGTGCTCACGCCGGACGGCGTCAGCCAGGCCGACGAGCTCGACTACATCGCCCACAACCCGGTGGTGATCCAGCCGATCACGATGCCGTGACCCCGGCGGCAGCGACAGCGCCCGAGCTGCTCGCGGCGCTGTCGCTCGCCACCGACCTCGGCAGCGGGCTGCCGCTCGAGCACGCGCTGCGCACGTGCGTGATCGCCGTGCGGCTCGCGGAGGCGGCCGGCGTGCCCCGGGCGGAGCGTGAGGCGACGTTCCACACCGCGCTCCTGCACGCCGTCGGCTGCACGTCGAACGCGCACGAGTCGGCGGCGCTGTTCGGCGACGACGTGCGGGCGCGCGCCGCGTGGGCGACGATCGACCCGGCGCGGCAGACCGAGGTGCTGCGCTTCCTCGCCGCCGCCGCGACCGGCGCGCCGCCGGCGCGCGTGCGGGCGGTGGCGAAGGCGCTCGCGGCCGGCCCGAAGGGCGTGCGCGCGAACTTCGCCGCGCACTGCGAGGTGGGCCGCCGGCTGGCCGAGCGGCTCGGCCTGCCGCCGCTGGTCCAGGGCGCGCTGCTGCACGCGTTCGAGCGCTGGGACGGCAAGGGGTTCCCGCGCGGCGTCGCGGGCGAGGCGATCCCGCTGCCCGCCCGGCTGATGCACGTGGCCCGCGACGCGCACGCGTTCGTGCTCGCCGAGGACGTGGAGGCGGCGCTGGCGGCGATCCGCGAGCGCGACGCGTACGACCCGGCGATCGCCGCCCTCGTCAACGAGTCGCTCCTCGCCGAGTCCGAGCAGGACGTGTGGGAGGCCGTGATCGCGGCCGCGCCGGCGGCCGACACCGACCTCGACGCCGCGTGCGCCGTGGCGGGCGACTTCGCCGACCTCAAGTCGCCGTGGACGCTCGGGCACTCGGGCGCGGTGGCCGAGCTCGCCGAGGCGGCAGGCTGGCGGCTGGGGCTGCCGGGGGAAGAGGTCGCGGTGGTGCGGCGCGCCGCGCTGCTGCACGACCTCGGCCGCGCCGCGATCTCGAGCGCGATCTGGGACCGGCCCGGCCCGCTCAGCCCAGCCGACTTCGAGCGCGTGCGCCTGCATCCGTACTACACCGAGCGCACCCTGGCGCGCAGCGCCACGTTGGCGCCGCTGGGCCGCGTCGCCGGCGCGCACCACGAGCGGCTCGACGGCTCCGGCTACCACCGCGGCTGCGGCGCCGCGGAGCTGCCCGTGGCCGCGCGGGTGCTCGCCGCTGCCGACGTGTTCGCGGCGATGACGGAGCCGCGCCCGCACCGCCCCGCCCACACGCCCGAGGCCGCCGCGGCCGAGTTGTCGGCGCAGGCTCGCGCCGGCCGGCTCGACGCGTCCGCGGTCGAGGCCGTCCTGGCGGCGGCCGGCCAGGCGGGCGAGCGCGTCCGCCCGCCGCTGCCCGCGGGGCTGACCGAGCGCGAGGCGCAGGTGCTCGGCCTGATCGCGCGCGGGCTGACGAACAAGCAGGTCGCCGAGCAGCTCGGCAGCGCGCCGAAGACGGTCGGCAACCAGGTCCAGTCCGCCTACGCCAAACTCGGCATCTCGACACGCGCCGCGGCCGCACTGTTCGCGGTGGAGAACGGACTGCTGCCGGCGGTTCGGGACCGGTTGGCTGACCGGCGAACTGCGTAGGGCGAACGCCTCATGGACCGCCGCGGCCGCCGGTGCGACGGTCGCGGGCATGTACAGCGACCCCGCCTTCATCCCCGTCACGCGACTGGTCGACCACCTGCGCGACGGCAGCCTGACCGCCCGCCGGCTCACCGAGCTCCACCTCGAGCGCATCGATCGGCTCGACGGGGCACTCAACGCGTTCCGCACCGTCCGCCGCGACGCGGCGCTCGCCGAGGCGGACGCGGCCGACGCGCGGCTGCGCGCCGGCGATCACGCGCCGCTGCTCGGCGTCCCGGTCGCGGTGAAGGACAACCTTGCCGTGGCGGGCGAGCTGACCACCCACGGCACCGCGCTCGTCGCCGAGCCGGCGCGTGAGGACTGCGAGGCGGTGCGCAGGCTGCGCGGCGCGGGCGCGGTGATCATCGGCATCACGAACATGCCCGAGCTTGCGCTGTGGGGCCACGACACGTCGTCGCCGACCTACGGCGCCACCCGCAACCCGCGCGATGCCGGCCGCTCCCCGGGAGGCTCGAGCGGCGGCAGCGCCGCCGCGGTGGCGGCCGGCCTCGCCGCCGCTGCGCTCGGCACCGACGGCGGCGGGTCGGTGCGCATTCCCGCCGCCTGCTGCGGCCTCGTCGGCCTCAAGCCGCAGCGCGACCGGCTCCCGCTCACGCCCGCCGACGGCCACTGGCTCGGCCTCAGTCACCTCGGCCCGATCGCGCGCACGGTCCCCGACGCCGCGTTGCTCGCCGACGTGCTCGGCGCGAGCGGGCTCGCCGCCGCCGCCCGCACCGACCCCACGCCGCTGCGGGTGGCCGTCTCGCTCAAGCCCGCGCTCCCGTGCAAGCTGCACCCGGAGATGGGCGCCGCCGTCGAGCGCACCGCCGCGCTGCTGCGCGAGCTCGGCCACGTGATCGTCGAGCGCGACCCCGACTACGGCGACATCCGGCCGCTGTTCGTGCCCCGCTACGTGCGCGGCGCGTACCTGGACTCAGGCCGCCTCGGCGGGCCGCGCGGGCTCGAGCCGCGCGCGCGGTCGCTCGCCCGCATCGGACGCCGCATCGACCGGCTTGCGCAGCGTGCGCTGGCGGGCGAAGCGGAGCGCACCGCGCGCATCAACCGCATCTTCGTCGACGTCGACGTCGTGCTGACCCCGGCCACGGCGGCACCGGCGCCGCGGCTCGGCCAGGGCGTCCATCGCAGCGGCGTCCGCTCGGTGCTCGCCAGCACGCCGTGGGTCGCCTTCACGCCGCCGTGGAACCTCACCGGGCAGCCCGCGATGGCGGTGCCCGCCGGCGTCGACGGCAGCGGCGTACCCGTCGGTGTGCAGCTCGTGGCGCGGCCCGGCGAGGAAGCGACGATCGTCGCGCTGGCAGCCCAGATGGAGCGTGCGGCGGAGGAGTAGCATCGGCTGCAGGAAAGCCGGGCCGATGACTGCCCTGATCGTCGCTCTCGTGGTGATCGGCGCCTCGCTCGTGATCGCCGAGGCGCACGTGCCGTCGTACGGCCTGCTGGGACTCTCCGGGATCGCCGCCTTCGCGCTTGCGGGCGTGTTGGCCGTCGGCGCCGCCGGCGGCAGCGTTCTGCTCGCCCTCGCGCTCGTCGTCCCGGCCGCCGCCGTCGGAGGCGGGCTGATTGCCGTGGCCGCCGGCAAGACGCTTGCGGTCCGACGGCGGCGCCCGAGGACCGGACCGGAGGGTCTGATCGGCCGGATCGGCGTCGTCCACAACGGCGACGTCCTCGTCCACGGCGAGCGCTGGCGTGCGCGTAGCTCGCCGCTTGACGACGACCCGGCGCTCCATGACGGCGAGCAGGTGGTCGTCGAGCAGATCGAGGGCCTGACGCTCTCCGTGCGTCGGGCCGAGGAATGGGAGGTGCTGTGATGGTGACCGCCGCATTGTTCGCCGTCGTGGTCGTGCTGGCGATGATCGCCATCGCGGCCGGCGCGTCGATCCGGATCCTGCGCGAGTACGAGCGCGCCGTCGTGTTCCGGGTCGGCCGGCTGCTGAGCGTCAAGGGTCCCGGCCTCGTGCTGCTGATCCCCTTCATCGACCGGATGCAGCGCGTCGACCTGCGCACGGTGACGCTCGCGATCCCGCCGCAGAGCGTGATCACCCGCGACAACGTTCCGGCCAAGGTCAACGCCGTGTGCTACTTCCGCGTGATCGACGCCGGACGCGCGATCATCAGCGTCGAGCAGTTCCTGCAGGCGACGACGCAGATCGCCCAGACGACGCTGCGGTCGGTGCTCGGCAAGGCCGACCTCGACATGCTGCTGTCGGAGCGCGAGCAGCTCAACGAGGCACTGCAGCACATGATCGACGAGCACACCGACCCGTGGGGCATCAAGGTCACCACGGTCGAGATCAAGGACGTCGAGATCCCCACCGCGATGCAGCACGCGATGGCGCTCGGCGCCCAGGCCGAGCGTGAGCGGCGGGCCAAGATCATCCACGCCGAGGGCGAGTACCAGGCGTCGCAGCGGCTGCGCGACGCCGCCGACGTCATCTCCGGCAACCCGGCGTCACTGCAGCTGCGCTACCTGCAGACGCTCACGGAGATCGGCGTGACCCAGAATTCGACGATCGTCTTCCCGCTCCCGATGGACATGGTCAAGCCGTTCCTGGACACGGTGGCGGACGCGCAGAAGTCGCTGGGGAACGGCGTGCCGGTCGGTTGACATTGCGCCGCACGTCTGACTAGTGTCGATCGACGCTCAAACGGCCAGACGGGAGGCGGCGAGATGAACCACCACCACGGGTTCGAGAGCTACTGGATTGACGGGGAGGGGCTCCTTGCCGAGGCGGGTCCGGGGCGCGAGGCGGCGGCGGTAGCGTTGGCGGCGGCAGGGCCGGCGAGCGCGGCGCCGCCGTTCCGGTTCTCGCGGATGGGCCCGAAGGGTCTGAACAAGCAGCTCGGTGAGCCGGTGGCGAAGAGGCTGGCGTTGCTGATGACGGCGGGTGGTGGCGGGTTCGGGAGCATCCCGGCGGGCTACACGTATCTGGGGCAGTTCACCGACCACGACCTGACGTTCGATCGCACGGCGGTGACGCTGGGCACGAACGTCACGCCGGCGATGCTCGTACAGGCGCGCTCGCCCAGCCTGGACCTGGACTCGCTGTACGGCGCCGGCCCGGGCGACCCGGAGTCGGCCAAGTTCTACGAGGCCGACGGCCTGCACTTAAAGATGGGCAAGACCGAGTCGGTCGGCGGCGGCGTGCTCAAGGCTCACGACGGGTTCGACCTGCCACGCAAGGGCACGGGTAACGCGACCAGCAAGCGCACGGCGGTGATCCCCGATCCGCGCAACGACGAGAACCTCGCCGTGGCGCAGCTGCACCTGGCGTTGATCCGCTTCCACAACCGCGTCGTCGACAAGCTGCCGAGCTCGGTGCCGGCGGCGCAGAAGTTCACGGAGGCGCGCAAGCGCGTGACGCTGCACTACCAGTGGATGCTGCGGCACGATTACCTGCCGCGGATCGTCAACCCGGCGGTCGTCAACAACGTCTTCAACCAGGGCCGTAAGGCGTTCGAGGTCGGCGTGTCGCCGACGAGCGTGCCGACGATGCCGATCGAGTTCTCGGTCGCCGCGTTCCGGCTCGGGCACTCGATGGTCCGCCAGGCCTACGACTGGAACGCCGTGTTCGGCAGCGGCGCGGGCACGCTGGATTTCCTGTTCGAGTTCAGCGGGCTGAGCGGGACACTCGGCGGGCTCCCGCGGCTGCCCAGCAACTGGATCGCCGATTTCCGGCGGCTGTACAACCTCAAACAGGAGCTGGGCAAGAACGATCTCGCTCCGCCCGGCTCGGTCAACAAGGCCAACAAGATCGACACGCGACTGTCCAGCGGACTGCGCTTCCTCTCGCAGGTCGCGACCGGCGACACGACCGGCGGCATCCACGACGACCTGGCCTTCCGCAACCTGCGCCGGGCCAAGATGGTCAAGCTCGCGACCGGGCAGCAGATGGCGACGTTCCTCAAGAGCAAGGGCGTCAACCTGACCAAGCTGACCAAGGCGCAGATCCGCGACGGTAACGGCGGCGTGGACCTCAAGGACCTCACCGCGGCCCAGCGCGACAAGGTGACCACCGACACGCCGCTGTGGTTCTACATCCTGCGCGAAGCCGAGTTCAACGGCGGCAGGCTCAACGGCGTCGGCGCCCGGATCGTCGCCGAGACGTTCCATCGCTCGATGGAGGGCAGCACGTTCTCGATCGTCCGCGACCCCGCGTTCAAGCCCGACATGGGCCCGAACAACACGACGTTCCGCATGAGCGACCTGCTCAACTTCGCGTTCGAGGGCAAGAAGAAGCTGCTCGCCCCGCTCGGCGACGACCTGGGCGGTGGCATCTAGCCCGACCAGCGCACCGTCAGGCGGTCCGGTTCGACGGACACGATCTCGAGCTGCCGGTCCCCGACCCGTGCCCGGTCGCGCCCGAGGGCCGACCAGCTCTGGGTGACAGCCTCTGGCTTGTCCGTCGGACCAGGCCCGTAGACGACGACCTCGCCGTCCGGCTTGAGCTCGAACCCGCGCCGCCCGCGGGCCGGCGGAAACGGGTACTCCGCGGGCCGGTACACCTGCAGGTCGCCGCGGTCCTCCTCGTGTGAGTGGACCCAGTGCCGGAACACCCCGTCGGGCAGGCTGGCCACATCGGCCAGCCTACTCGCGGCGTGCGTCGGCCCGCGGGCTGCATTAGGGTCGGCGCATGGCTCACGAACTCCCACGGCGGCGGTGCGGCACGAGCGAGGTCCACCGCCTCCTGCTCAACACCGATCCGGAGTACGCGCGCAACCGCTCCGCGATCGAGGACTTCACGGACGCCGAAAGCGCACGCGGCTTCGCCGCCGCCGTGCCGCGGGTCCGCACGGTCAGCACCGTCGTGCACGTCGTCCACAAGACGCCGGCGCAGAACATCTCCGACGCACAGATCAAGAGCCAGATCCGGATCCTCAACGAGGATTACGCCAAGAACAACGCTGACTCGAGCAAGGTGCCGGCCGTCTTCCAGCCGCTGCACGCCGACACGCAGATCCAGTTCAAGCTCGCGACGAAGGACGTCTTCGGCAACACGTCCAGCGGCATCACGCGCACGAAGACGACCAAGAGCTCGTTCGGCACCAACGACGCGATGAAGTCGAGCGAGAAGGGCGGCGCCGACCCGTGGCCCGCGCATCGCTACCTGAACATCTGGGTCTGCAACCTCGGCGGCGGACTGCTCGGCTACGCCCAGTTCCCCGGCGGCCCGTGGCAGACCGACGGCGTGGTGATCCTGCACAGCGCGTTCGGCGACACCGGCACCGCGACCGACCCGTTCGACCTCGGCCGCACGGCAACCCACGAGGTCGGCCACTGGCTCAACCTGTTCCACATCTGGGGCGACGACGGGACGGGCTGCAACGGCTCCGACCACTGCGCCGACACGCCCAACCAGGCAAGCGAGAACTTCGGCAAGCCGACGTTCCCGCACATCTCGTGCAAGAACGGGCCGAACGGCGACCTGTTCATGGACTACATGGACTACGTCGACGACGACTCGATGATGATGTTCACCGCCGGCCAGGCGATGCGGATGAACGCGACGCTCAACGGCTGGCGCAAGCTGCTCTTCCAGCCAGTGCCGAAGTTCCCCGGCAACATCGGGCCGAGCAAGACGCCGCGGCCCGTGGTGAAGAAGATCCAGGTCCGCCTGCGCGACCACTTCCATCACCCTGAGCTGAAGGCCGACGGGGTCTATGGGCCGACGACGACGGAGATCGTCCGCGGGTTCCAGGAGCGCCGCAAGGACGCGCCCTGGAAGCTCCCGGTGAACGGCCGTGTCGGCAAGAAGACCTGGCTGGCGTTGTTTGCCTAGCGTCCGTCGCCTCGGCTAGTCTCGCTCAGCGCCTACGGAGCGTAAGGAGGGCGGGAAGCCTGTCACCCGCGGAAGTGACCATCGAGCTGTGCGGCCAACTATCGGTCTCGGTCGATGGACGTCGCCGCGAGGGCGATCTCCCCGGCCGCCAGGGGCGCCTGGCGGTCGCGTACCTCGCGCTCAACGCCGGCCGGCCGGTCACGCGTGAGCGGCTGATCGCGGCGTTGTGGGGCGACGACGCCCCGGCCGGGCACTCGCAAGCGCTCAACGTCGTGCTGTCGAAGCTGCGGCGCGCGCTCGGTGCCGGGGTGATCGAGAACGCCGGCGAGCGTGCCGTGCAGCTCACGACGAGCGCGCGCGTGGACCTCGACGCCGTGCAGCCGGCGCTCGACCGCGCGTTCGCAGCGCGCGACGCCGGCGACTGGCCCGCGGTCGCCGAGGCCGCCGACCAGGTCGCAGCCGCGGCCGACGCAGGCCTGCTGCCCGGCTATGAGGCGTCGTGGCTCGAGGACCCGCGGCGCCGGCTCGACGAGCACGGCCTGCAGGCACGCGAGCTGCGCGGCGACGCCGGCCTGGCGCTCGGCGGCGCCGACCTGGCGCACGCCGAGCGCGCCGCCACGGAACTCGTGGAGGGCGCCCCATACCGCGAGAGCGGCCACCTGCTGCTGATGCGCGTGCGCGAGGCGCAGGGCAACGTCGTCGAGGCGCTGCGCGTGCACGAGCGGCTGCGCACGCTGCTGCGCGACGAGCTCGGTGTCGCGCCCGGCCCGCAGGTGCAGGCCGAGTTCGAGCGACTGCTCAAGGCCGAGCAGGCCCAGCAGGCCGCGCCGCCTCCTCCCGCGCGCCCGGCCGCGCCAGCACCACCTCCCCCGCCCGTCCGCGATGACGGCGGCCAGTTCTTCGCCACGCGCAGCGGCGCGCGCTTCGTCGGGCGCCGCGCCGAGCTCGAGCGCCTGCAGCTGTTCTTCGAGCGCGCTGCCGAGGGCCGCCGCCAGCTCGTGCTGCTCGAGGGCGAGCCGGGAATCGGCAAGACGCGGCTGGCGGTGCAGTTCATGCAGGCGTGCGAGGCCGAGGGCGCGATCGCGCTGTACGGCCGCTGCGATTCCGAGAGCCACGTCCCCTACCAGCCGTTCGTGGAGGCGCTGCGACGCTACGTCGCGCGCACGTCGGCCGACCGGCTGGCGCCCTGGAGCGCCGAGCTCAGCCGCGTGGTGCCCGAGCTGGTGGCCGAGGGCGAGGCGCCGGCCCCGGAGCCGACCGAGCGCTACCGGCTGTTCGACGCCGCCGCCGAGGTGCTGACCGACATGGCGCGCGCCCAGCCCGTCGTGCTGGTGCTCGACGACCTGCACTGGGCCGACAAGCCGACGCTGCTGATGCTGCGCCAGCTCGTCCGCGCGGCCGAGGAGTCGCCGATCACGATCGTCGCCAGCTTCCGCGACACCGAGCGGCCCGACGCGCTGACCGACCTGCTCGTGCAGCTGCGCCGCGAGGGCTACTTCGAGACGATCGAGCTGCGCGGGCTCGACGAGGCCGACACCAGCGAGCTGATCGGCGAGTTCGGCGCCGATCCGGTGCCCGACCACGTCCACCGGGCGCTCTGGGAGGGCACGAAGGGCAACCCGTTCTTCCTCGAGGAGATGGTCCGCCACCTCGGCTCGGGCACGGCCGGGGGCAACGGCGCGCCCTGGCCCGTCGAGCTTCCGGAAGGGGTCCGCGAGGTGATCGACCGCCGCCTCGCGACGCTCTCCGACGAGGCGCGCGACGTGCTCACCACCGCCGCCGTGGTCGGGCGCGAGTTCCGCATCGAGCTGCTCGAGGAGGTCGCCAGCTACGACGAGGACAAGCTCGACGACGTCGTCGACGAGAGCGTCGACGCGCAGGTCGTCGCCGAGGTCCCCGGCGTCTACGGGCGCTTCAGCTTCACGCACAGCCTGATCCGCCAGACGCTCTATGACGGGCTGACCGGCACCCGCCGCGGGCGGCTGCACCTGCGCGTGGCCGAGGCGCTCGAGCGCCTCGACGGCGACGCCGCGGACCTCGCCCACCACTTCGCGCTCGCGCCGCCGGCGCGCGGCGCCGAGAAGGCCGTCGAGTACGCCGAGCGGGCGGCGCAGCACGCGTCCGCCCAGCTCGCCTACGAGGAGGCAGCGCGGTTGTACGAGGTCGCGCTGCACGCGCTCGAGCAGTCCGGCGCGGACGGCGAGCAGCGCTGCCGGCTGCTGCTCGCGTGCGGCGACGCGCACGTCAAGGCCGGCGACTCGATCGCCGCCCGCGGCCGGTTCCGCGACGCCGCCGACGCGGCGCGCGCGCTCGGATCGGCCAAGCTGCTCTCGCAGGCGGCGCTCGGCTACGGCTCGGCGGGTCAGATGGCCGGCGGCGTCGTGGACGAGACCGTCGTGCGGCTGATCGAGGAGGCCCTCTCCGCGGTCGGCGAGAGCGATCCGGCGGTGCGCGCGCGGCTGCTGGCGCGACTGGCGATGGAACTGAGCTTCTCCGAGCAGCGCGAGCGGCGGGCCGAGCTGAGCAGCGAGGCCGTCGAGATCGCCAAGCGGGTCGGCGACACGCGCGGGCTCGGGATGGCGCTGGTCGCCCGCCACTGGTCGTTGTGGGGCCCGCAGAACGTGCAGGACCGGCTCGCCGCGTCCAACGACCTGCTCGGGCTGGCCGAGCGCTCGGGTGACGAGCGGCTCGCGATGCAGGGCCACCGCTGGCGGATGATGGACCTGCTCGAGCTCGGCGAGATGGACGCGGTCGACATCGAGATCGACGCCTACATGCAGATCGCCGCTCGTCGCAAGCGACTCTCCGACGAGCTGTACGTGCACCTGTACCGCGCGATGCGGCTGATGTTCGCCGGCGACTTCGACGACGCCGCCGCGGAGGGCAACGCGGCGGTGCGCGTCGGCGACCGGATCCAGGACACCAACACCGGCAACGCGACACTGCTGCTGTCGCTGATGTACCGCCGCGAGCGCGGCCGGCTCGAGCGGCTCGAAGGTCCCGTGCGCGCCTACGCCGAGCGGTTCGCGACGATCCCCGGCTGGCGCTGCGTGCTCGCGTGGCTGCTCGCCGAGACCGGCCGGCGCGACGAGGCGCGCGAGATCCTCGACGCGTTCGCCGCCGACGGCTTCCGCGGCCTACCGCTCGACGGCATCTGGCTCGGCGCCGTCGCTTACCTCGCGGAGACCGCCTCCGAGCTCGAGGATCCCACGCACGCCGCCGCGCTGCGCGACCTGCTCGAGCCGTACGCCGACCGCAACGTGGCGATCGGCTGGGCGTCGACGTGCGCCGGCTCGGCGTCACGCCACCTCGGGCTGCTCGCCGACCTGCTCGGTGCGCGCGACGAGGCGGTCGCTCGGCTCGAGGCCGCGCTGGCCATGAACGAGCACATGCGCGCGCGCCCGTGGGTCGTGCACACGCAGATCGACCTCGCGCGTGTGCTGGCACAGGCGCCCGCCGACCGCGAGCGCGGCGCCGAGCTGCTGGAAGCCGCGCTCGCCGAGGCGCAGCAGCTCGGCATGCCGCGGCTCGTCGAGCGCGTCCGCACGCGCGCCGCGGTCTAGTCACGAACCCCCTCAAACGGGGGGCGGGCGCCGCATCCTGAGCGCGCTTGCGCTAAGTGTGTGCCCGTGCACGCTGGTTCCTCCGACCTCCGCGCGGCGGCGGCTGCTCTCCGCTCGCGCCTGCCCGAGCCGCTCCATGCGCTCGCGGACATCGCCTACAACTACCGCTGGTCGTGGACGCCCGGCGGCCCTGAGCTGCTCTCTTCCGTCGATCCGCGGCGCTGGGAGCTGTGCCTCGGCAATCCCGTTCGGTTGATTGAAGAGGTGCATCCGGACCGCTGGCGGCGGCTGGCCGGCGACCAGGACTTCCTCGGCCGCCTGAAGGCGCTCGAACGCGCCATCTCCGCGCGGCTGGACGAGCCGCTGCTCACCGAGCCGGTGACCGAGGAGCGCCCGGCCGCGTTCTTCTGCGCCGAGTTCGCCGTCCACAAGTCGCTCCCCGTGTACTCGGGTGGTCTCGGCGTGCTGGCCGGCGACATCCTCAAGGAGGCCTCCGACATGGGCCTGCCGCTGGTGGCGGTCGGCCTGATGTACCGCCACGGCTACTTCCGCCAGCGCATCGACGCCTCGGGCTGGCAGCACGAGTACTGGGTCGAGACCGATCCCGACCGTGTGCCCGCCGCGCTCGTGACCGGAGACGACGGCCTGCCGGTGACGGTGACGGTGCCGATCGGCGAGCGCGAGATCGTCGCGCAGCTCTGGCGCGTCAACGTCGGCCGCGTGCCGCTGCTGCTGCTCGACGCCGACCGGCCGGAGAACGAGCTCACCGACCGCTGGATCACGTCGCGCCTGTACGTCGGCGATCCCGGCATGCGGCTCGGCCAGTACGCCCTGCTCGGCATCGGGGGCGTGCGCGCGCTGCGCGCGCTCGGCGTCGACCCGGGGGTCGTGCATCTCAACGAGGGCCACGCCGCGCTGGCGACGCTCGAGCTCGCCCGCGGTGAGCTCGAGAGCAGCGCGGGCTCGCTCGACGACGCCTTCGAGGCCGTCCGCCGCCGCACCGTCTTCACCACGCACACGCCGGTCCCGGCCGGCAACGACACGTACCCGGCGGCGCAGATGGCCGAGATGCTGGCCGGCATCAGCGGCGAGCTCGGCGTCGACCCGTGGACGCTCGTCTGCCGCGGCCGCACGCACACCGACGAGGACGCGGAGCCGTTCGGCGTCACCCAGTTCGCGCTGCGTGCGAGCCGGATCGCCAACGGGGTGAGCGCTCGCCACGGCGAGGTCGCGCGCGAGATGTGGCACGCCATGTGGCCGGACCGCGGCGTTGACGACGTCCCGATCACCCACGTCACCAACGGCGCGCACATCCCGACCTGGATCGGCGTCCCGATGCGCGAGCTGCTCGACCGCTACCTCGGCGAGGGCTGGACCGACCGGGCAATCGACCCGGCGACCTGGGAGCCGCTCGACTCGATCCCCGACGCCGAGCTGTGGGCCGCGCGCCGCGAGCAGCGCGCGCAGCTGCTGGAGGTGGTGCGGGAGCGCTCGGTGATGGACCGGCTCACCCGCGGCGACACGGCCGAGTACGTGCAGTCCGCCGTCGACGCGCTCGACCCCGAGTATCTGACGATCGGCTTCGCGCGCCGCGTCGCGACCTATAAGCGGCTCGACCTGCTGCTGCGCGACGTCGATCGCGCGCTGGCGCTGCTCGGTGACGAGGAGCGGCCCGTGCAGCTGATCCTCGCCGGCAAGGCGCATCCGAAGGACGACGACGGCAAGCGGCTCGTGCAGCGGCTGTTCGAGATGAAGGCGCACCTCGAGGTCGGCCGCCGCGTCGTCTACCTCGACGACTACGACCTCGCGCTCGGCGCCGCCATGGTGCGCGGCTGCGACGTGTGGGTCAACGTCCCGCGGCCGCCGCTGGAGGCCAGCGGCACCAGCGGCATCAAGTCGGCGCAGAACGGCGGCCTGCAGCTGTCGGTGCTCGACGGGTGGTGGCCGGAGGCCTACGACGGCAGCAACGGCTGGGCGATCTCCGGCGAGGTCGACCATGACCACGGCGCCCAGGACTGGCGCCACGCGCATGAGCTCTACCGGCTCCTGCAGGAGGAGGTCGTGCCGACCTTCTACGAGCGGGACGGCACCGACCTCTCGCGGCGCTGGCTGGCGATGCTGCGCAACTCGCTGCGCACGATCGGCCCCGAGTTCGGCGCGCGGCGGATGCTGCGCGACTACGCCGAGCGGATCTACCCCGCGGACGTGGTGGCTCGCACATAGCGATGTACTGGCTCAAGGCGGTCGGCCACGCGCGCGGGCCGCTGAGCGAGCGCTGGCTGGACGAGCGCCCGGAACTCCTGCATCGCACCGGCTTTCCCCGCCGCCCGCGGATCGCCACGGGCGACCGGCTGGTGCTCTACGCGTCGGTATGGCGGCGCGTGTTCGCGGTCTGCGAGGTGGTCGGCGACCCCGAGCCGCGTGAGCATCCGCGCTGGCCGTGGACGGTGGCGATCGAGACGCTGCTGCTCGTGCCGGTGCTCGACGCCGCCCCGCCGGTCGAGGCGATCGGCGTCGCCGCGCGATCGATGAGCCAGCAGTCGCACATCCGGCTGCTGCCCGATCACTACGACCGGGCGGTGGCCGCGATCGCGTCCGTCGCCGCCCGGTCATACGATTGACGGACATGTCCGACCACGCCCCTCCCGCTCCCGGCCCGGACCTGCAGACGGTCTCCGGCCGTTGGGTGAACCCGTTCGACCCGGACCCGGAGCAGCTCGACGCCGGCGACATCGCCCGCGCGCTGGCGAACCTGTGCCGCTTCGGCGGCCACAGCCGCGCCTTCTACTCGGTCGCCCAGCACTCAGTGATCGTGTCGCGGCTCGTCGAGGAGCGCGGCGGCGACGCCGAGGACGCCTTCGCCGCGCTGATGCACGACGCGACCGAGGCGTACCTCGGCGACATGCCGCACCCGCTCAAGCACCGCTCCGCGCTCGGCGCCGCGTTCCGGGAGGCCGAGGCGGACCTCGAACGAGCAATCCGCGCGCGCTTTCGCATCAAGCCCGACGTGCCCGAGATCAAGCGCGTCGACCGCGCGCTGCTCGCCACCGAGCGCCGCGTCTTCAGCGGCGAGAACTGGCACTGGCCCGAGCTCGACGCGCGCCGTAGATGATCGTCTAAGTCCAGGGTTGAACTCCGGGGGTTTCCCCGATGTACACGCGGCCGCGCACGGCGCATCATTGAGCTCTCCCCACACCCTCCCTCCCCAGGAGTTCCCCCCCATGTTCGCCATCCTCATCGTCGCCGCCGCCGGCATGCTCATCCCCTCGATCTCGCTGTCGGTCGCCGACCGGCGCCGCCCCAACGTAGCCCTCCCGCGCTGACCGCTCCCCCGCTTGCCGGTCGGTAAGGTCGGCAGCGGGAGCGAGATGCACGGGCCGCAAAACGACTCGCACGAGGCGAAGCTGGACGAGCTCGGCCGGGCCTACGCCGCCGCGCTGCTCGCCGGCGACGAAGTGGCGGCCGAGCTCGTGATCCGCGAGTCCATGGACGCGAAGCTCACGCCTGCCGAGATCGACGAGGAGATCATCGCCCCCGCGCTGTGGCTGATCGGCGAGCTGTGGGAGCGCGGCGACATCTCGGTCGCCGACGAGCACCTCGCCACCGAGATCTCGATCCGCGTGCTCGCGCTCCAGCGCGAGGCCCAGCGACTGGCGCGGGGGCGGATGCAGCACCTCGTGATGCTGGCGTCGCCGGCGGGCGAGCACCACGTGGTCGCGCTGCGCATGGTCGCCAATCTGCTGCGCGACGCGGGCTATGAGGCGGTGATGCTCGGCGCCGACGTTCCGCCCGCCGCGCTCGCGCGCTCCGCGAGCCGCTACCGGCCGGACGCGATCTGCCTCACGGGCACGATGCCGGGCGCCGGCGACCAGATGCTCGTGGCGATCCACGAGGTCCAGGACGTGTGGCCGCGGGCGCGGTTCGTCGTCGGCGGCCGCGGGCTCACTTCACGCCTGCGGGCGCAGCGCGGGATCGGCGTCTGCGAGCGCGTGTCCGAAGCAGTCGGCGCCGTCGACGCGCTGATCAGGCATGCGGACCTGAACTAGCGGCCAGATACCGCGTGCCGTCCACGCGGTGCGCAACCCCTGCCGCCACCTGCACCCACGCGCCGACCGGCAGCCGGTGTCCGTCGAGCGCGAACGCGCCGCCGAGCACGTAGTACGACCGCAGGCGCGCATCCTCGACGTCGTCGGCCCCGGCCGCCTCGACGATCGCGATCGCATCGACATCGACACGGTCGACGACCGCCGCCTCGCCGATCGGACGGCCACCGTCGGGCGGCGGGTCCTCCTGGTCGTAGGTCACCTTGCGGCCGTCCCGCAGCCCGCGCATGTAGTCGGCGAAGCCGGTGCCGGGGGCGTGGAAGTTCAGGTACCGCATTTCCTGCGTCTCGCTCGCGTTGCGGAAGCCGTGGACGACCAGCGGCGGCACGACCGCGAAGCAGCCGGCGGGCACCGCAACGCGTTCGTCCTGCAGTCCGAGCCGCACGCTGAGCGTGCCTTCGAGCACGTAGAAGATGTCCGTGTGGCGGCGGTGGATGTGCAGGTCCGCCCCGGCGCGGCCCGGACCGAAGCGCGACCATGTGACGTGCGCCGAGTCGTCGTCGGAGAGGATCTCGACCCGCCGCTCGGCCGAGTCGCCGATCACCTCTCCCCGGCCCGGCAGGATCACCTTCATCGCAGCACGAACCCCGTCCCGAGCGTGTCGCGCGGATCGAGCACGAAGCGATGCTCGCCGGTCCGGAACGCCGTGCCCTCGACCTCGGTGAGCAGCCCGTCCGCGACTTCGCCGATCGCGCGGGCGTGGAACATGGTGCCGACGATCGAGTCGTTGCGCCATGTCTGCCCGTCGCTCAGCACGCCGTCGGCGGCGAGCAGCGCCGTGCGGGCGGACGTTGCCGAACCGGTCGGGGAGCGGTCGACCTCCCCGTCCGCGAAGATCGTCACGTTGCGCTGGTGCAGAGGCGCGAGTTCCTCGTGGAAGACCGCGCCGTAGATGCCGGAGAGCCGCTCGTCGTCGGGATGGCGAGCTACGTCCGTGCCGTCGAGCTCGGCCTTGACCGCGCGGCCCGCGGCGATCAGCTTGGGCAGGTCCTCGGGAGTCACGTGAAGGCCGAAGCGCTCGGCCGCCACGAACGCGTAGATCGCGCCACCGTAGGCGACGTCGACCCGCACGCCGGCTGCCTCGACGCCACGCGCCACGACGTACGCCGGCACGTTGCGGAAGGCGACACTCTCGACCGCGCCGCCGCGACGGCGCACGCGAGCGACGACGCGGCCCGACGGGACGTCGATCGTCACGTCGACCTCACCATCGGCGGGCGCGTCCACGCGCCCTGACTCGACGGCCCAGGCGCCGAGCGCGATCGTCCCGTGCCCGCACGCCGTCGAGTAGCCGTCCTTGTGCCAGAAGAGGACGCCGAGGTCGGCCCCGTTGTCGTCGGACGGGACGAGGAAGCAGCCGTACATGTCCGCATGCCCGCGCGGCTCGTGACACAGCAGCCGCCGCACCTGTTCGACCTCCTCCGAGACCGCCGCCCGCTCGCGCCGCTCGCGCACGGTGGCGCCGGCGATCTCGACCGCGCCCGCCTCGACGATCCGGAACGGCTCGCCCGCCGTGTGATAGTCGGTAGTCCGGATCTCCATGGCGCGCAGTCTCCCGCACCCGCTCTCGGCCGGCTTTGTCGTGCGCCGCGCCGTGCTCTCCGACGTGCCCGCGATCGTCGACCTGATCGCCGCCGATCAGATCGGCGCCACGCGCGACGGTGGCGACCTCGAGCCCTACGAGCGCGCGTTCGCAACGATCGACGCCGACCCGGCGCAGCTGCTGGTCGCCGTGACCGACGACGGCGGCGCGGTTGTCGGCACGCTGCAGCTCACGTTCATCCCCGGCCTCGCCCGCCGCGGCGGCCTGCGCGCGCAGATCGAGGCCGTGCGCGTGCGCGAGGACCTGCGCGGCTGCGGGCTCGGGCGCGCGCTGTTCGCGTGGGCGATCGACGAGGCGCGCGCCCGCGGCTGCGCGCTCGTCCAGCTCACCAGCGACAAGCGGCGGGCGGACGCCCTGCGGTTCTACGACGACCTGGGCTTCGCCGCGACACACGAAGGCTTGAAGCTGCGCCTATGAGCATCCGCCCGTGCCGCAACGACGAGCGCCCGGCGATCCTCGCGATCGTCAACGCGGCCGCGCAGGCCTACCGCGACGTCATCCCGCCCGACCGCTGGCACGACCCCTACATGGCGGCCGCCGAGCTCGAAGCCGAGATCGCCGCCGGCGTCGCGTTCTGGGGGCACGAGGATGACGGCGCGCTGGTCGGCGTGATGGGGATCCAGCCGGTCCGCGATGTCACGCTGATCCGCCACGCCTACGTCGACCCCGCCCGCCAGCGCGGCGGCATCGGCGGCGCCCTGCTCGATCACCTGCTCGGCCTCAGCGAAGCGCCGATGCTCGTGGGCACATGGGCCGACGCCGAGTGGGCGATCCGCTTCTACCAGCGCCACGGCTTCAAGCTCGTCTCGCCGGCGCGCAAGCGCGAGCTCCTGAAGACGTACTGGACGATTCCGGATCGCCAGATCGAGACGTCCGTGGTGCTCGCGCAGGCGCAGCGCGGGTAAGAACCACCGCGACGCCGATGATCGCTTCGCTTCGCACGCGGCTGCGCGACCCGTTGACCTGGACGGGCGCCTCGCAGCTCCTCAAGACGGTCATGGCCGCGGTTGTCGCGTGGGCCCTCGCCGTCCACGTGTTCGGGATCGGCCAGCCGTTCCTGGCGCCGTGGGCGGCGCTCCTGACCGTGCACGCGACGGTACTCGGCACGCTGCGGCGCGGGATCGGGCAGGTCGGCGCGAGCGTGATCGGCGTGCTGATCGCCTTCGGCGCGGGGCAGGCATTTGGGGCCGGAGCCCTGGCGCTCGGCGTGGTCGTGCTTGTCGGGCTGGCTGTCGGCGCGCTCCCGCGCCTGCGGATCGATGCGACGACCGCAGCCGCAACCGCACTCGTCGTGCTCACGACCGGCTACAGCGACGACGGCGGCATGCTCGCCGCCCGGCTGCTCGACACGGGCATCGGCATCGCCGTCGGCCTGCTCGTGAACCTCGTCGTCTGGCCGCCGCTGCGCGACCGCGCCGCCGCGTCCGCGATCGACCAGATCGACGACCGCATCGGCGAGCTGCTGTGCGACATCGTCGCCGCGCTGCGGCGTGACCGCGAGCTGGCGGTCCACGACTGGGTCGCCCGCACCGGCGAGCTCGACGACGACATCGCCGAGGCGTGGCGCGTACTCGGCCAGGCGCGCGAGAGCGGCCGGCTCAACCCGCGCCCCACGAAGCGGCCACGCATGCGCGCCGCCGAGGACTTCGCCGGGGTCCTGCAGCGGCTCGAGCAGGCGGTGGCCGAGTTGCGCAGCATGGCGCGCACGGTCGGGCTCGCGCCGCGTGACTGGGATCCCGGCTTCCGGACGCCGTGGCTCGACCTGCTCGAGTGCGCCGGCGCGGCGGTGAGCAACGCCGACGCGGGCGCGCTCACCGCCGTGCACAACGACCTCGACGCGCTCGCGCGCGACCTCGACCTGCGGGCGCTGCCCGACGGCTTCTGGCCGATCTGCGGGGGCCTGATCGTCAACCTCCGCAACATCGTCGAGGCGCTCGGCGCGGTCGCCGAGGCGCAGCCGGTCGAGGTGGCGTCGCCGACGGCGCTGCCGGCCTGAGGCGCGGCGAACGCCAGTCGCCCCCTCGCTACGCGTAGCGGTCGACCGACAGGCCGCCGGAGAGCGAGCCGCCCACCGTGGAGCCGTAACCCGTCGCGCTGGTCTTACGGAGGAGGCCCTGCAGGTCGCCGTCGAGCAGGGTGTCGACGTCAACGCCGAGCATGTTGGCGAGGTCCTGCAGGTTGCCCTGCGCGCGGTCGGCGGGGGGCGGCCCGCTCGGGCGCTGCCCGGAGGCGATGTGGCTCGCCATGTCGGCGAGCTGGTCGTCGGACGGATCGGGCGCACCGTCGGGCTTGTTCGCCTTCAGGTCGGCCGTGATGCTCCTGATTAGGTCGTCGGCCGAGACGCCGCGCTGCGTGGCGAGGTCGTTCAGCGTCGTGCCGGACCGCTGCGCCTGTTGCAGCTCGTCGGCGGTCATGCCGAGCAGCTCGGCGGTGTTGGACATGGGCGGCGGCTCGTGCCGCGGGCGCGGCGGAGCGAACGCCTGCACCGAGCCGGAGCCGATGGCTGAGATGGTCATGCTCTCTACATCGGCGCGAACCGGCCGCAAAGGCCGAGAGTTTCCTGAGAGTCAGGGGGCGGTTACCCGCCCTGTCGCCCTAGGGCTTCCCCCGATGCGCGGACGTCCCCGGCCCGGGAGCATGGCGTGTATGAGCCAGACGATCGAGACGACGACGTCCGTCACCGTCATCCACGGCGCCATGCTGAGTTTCGAGTGGATCGGCGCCACCCGTGCGGACGAAGCGCCGCTCCGCCTGCGCGAGCAGCACGAGACGCTCCTGCGCGTGATCGAGGGCACCGTGATCCTCGAGATCGAGGGCACCGAGCGCTCCTTGACGACCGAGCACGAGGCCCGCATCGGCGCCGCCATCCCGCACCGGCTGTGGAAGGCCGGCAGCGGCGAGGCGCGCATCGTGCAAGAGCTGCGCCGGACGCTTTAGAGCGGAAGCGGCGGCAGACCGCGCCGCTCGCCCTGCTCGACCAGCCGCTCGCGGTCGACGGCGCCGCCGACGCCGGTGTGCGCGCTCACCGACAGCCCGGCGTAGAGGTTCGCCCACGCGAGCGAGAGCTCGGGCTCGCCGCCGCTGAGGTCGGCCCACGCGAACGCGGCGGCGAACAGGTCGCCGGCGCCGGTGGTGTCGATCACCAGGCCGTCGTTGATGCCGGCGACCGACACCGGCCGGTCGCCGACCACGGCGACCGCACCGTCCGGCCCGAGCGTGACCACCGCCGTCTCCGCCACCTCGGCGAGCTGCTTGGCCGCGGCCTCTGGCGTGTCGGCGCCGGTCAGCACCGCCGCCTCGCGGCGGTTGACGAACAGCGCGCGCATCTTGCGGCTGGCGTGCGGGAGCCGGCCGGCGAAGGCCCGCGCGTCGTCGTCGCCGCAGGTGACGAACGCGCAGGGGCCGTCGGGCAGCAGGTCGATCTGCTCGAGCGTGGCCGCGATCGCCCGCGGCGACAGCGGCTCGAGGTCGGCGGCGCGGGCGCGGACGCCCGGGTCGACGGTGACCATCGAGCGCTCCCCCGCCACCGGCATCACGACCGTGGTCGGCGTGCGGGAGCCGCGAGGCTCGCCCACCTCGACGCCCTCATCGGCCAGCGCGTTGCGCACGAACCGGCCCGCCAGGTCGTCGCCGAGCGGCGCCACGAGCGCGGTCGTCAGCCCCAGCCGCCGCGCGCCGATCGCGGTGATCGCGCCACCGCCCGGCGAGCGCAGCATGTCGCCGGCGAAGCGCTCCTCCCCCGGGCCGGGCAGCGCCTCGAGCCCGACGAACGTGTAGTCGAGATACGCGGGGGTCACAACGGCGAGATCGACGTTCACGCGAACCGCTCCTCCAGGACGGGCAGGCGCCGCTTGTACTCGGCGAAGATCTCACGGGCGGCGATGACCGACGGCACCAGCGGGTGCAGCGCGAGCGCCTTGATGGCGAGCGCGGTCGAGCCGGTGAGCGCGGCCTCGATCGTTGCGCGCTCGACCGCCTTGATCGTCTCGATCAGCGCGCGGGCGTGCTCGGGCACGTCGCCGACTGCGACCGGGCGCGCGCCGGCGGCGCCGACGACGCACGGCACCTCCACGACGGCCGCCTCGTCGAGGAACGGCAGCGCCGAGCGGTTGGCGACGTTGAGGATGCGCACCGCACCGGCGTTGCCCGCGATCGCGTGGACGACCGCCATCGCCTCGCCCTCGTACCCGCCCGGCTCCTCGGGGTCGTGCGGCGGCGCCTCGTGGCCGTTGCGCGCCTCCGCCATATAGGTCCGGTCGCGCTCGTCCTTGGTCGCCTGCCACTGCGCGAGCGCTGCCGTCGGCGACTCCGGCCGGGCGGCGTAGAACCCGCGCTGCTGCTCGAGCAGGTAGGCGCCGCGCGGCTTCTCGGTCAGGGCGGGCACCGTGTCGAAGTAGAAGTAGTGCAGGTACTCGTTGGGGATCATGCCGAGCGAGCGCAGCCACTCGCGGCCGAACACCTGGGCCTCCTCGAGACCGGCGAGTGCCTCGTCGTCGGCGAGCAGAGCGGGCAGCAGGTCTTCGTCACCGTCCTGCACGCCGCGCAGCCAGCCGAGGTGGTTGAGGCCGAAGTAGTCGAACCACAGGGTGGCGGGATCGCGGCCGAGGGCGGCGGCAACGCGCCGGCACAGGCCCGACGGCGTGTCGCAGATCCCGATCGCGCGGTCGCCGAGCACGGCCTGCAGCGCCTCGGTGACCATGCCGGCGGGGTTCGTGAAATTGACGAGCCAGGCGTTCGGGGCGCGTTCCGCCACGCGCTCGGCGAGGTCGAGCATCGCCGGGATCGTGCGCAGGGCGAAGCAGATGCCGCCGGGGCCGGTGGTCTCCTGGCCGAGCACGCCGTGGCCCAGTGGAACGCCCTCGTCCACGGTCCGGCCCTCGAGGCCGCCGACGCGCACGGCGACGAAGACGAAGTCCGCGCCCTCGAGCGCCTCGTCGAGGTCGGTCGTGGTCCGGAACGGAACGGGCGCGTCGTGCGCGGCCGCCTGGCCTTCGAGCACGAGCGCGATGCGGTCGAGGCGCCCCGGATCGACGTCATGCAGGACGACGTCGTCGAAGGCCTGGGGGCCCAGAACGGCGCCGTAGACGAGCGGGACGCGGAACCCTCCGCCCCCGATGATCGCGAGCCTCACGCAGCCAGGATATCCGCGATCCCAGCGGCCGAGAGCTCGGCCTTGGGTACGAACCCGCGCGCGGGGGTCGTCGCGAGGCAGGAACCGTAGTCGCTGCGGTCCCGGCTGGAGGTCAGCACGATCAGCGGCGCCATGGGGTCGACGCACAGCCGTTCGGCGACCTCGAACCCGTCGACGTCGGGGAGCTGTACGTCGAGGAGGATGAAGTCCGGGCGCAGCGCCCGGGCCGCCTCGATGGCCGTAAGGCCGTCCTCGGCCTCGCCCACGACCTCGTACCCCTCGAGCTCGAGCAGCTGCCGGGCAGCCGCCCGGAACCCCGGGTGGTCGTCGACGATGAGGACGGTTGCAGCCATAGGGAGAGTGTCGTGCTCGGTGACCGTCTCCCCGATGTGGTCAACAGGTGAACCTAAGGTGGGAAAACCGCACCATTGGCGCCTCTCGTAGCGCAGACGCGCCAGCGCTTGCGCCGATCCGGGCGAACTGCGGCTGGGTGGGGGCAGCGTCGTCTGGGCCGCGAGGGGCGTCCGTGTGCAGTTTTCGCCGCTATGCGACGAAAACTGCACACGATCCCGCCTGGGCTACCCCTCAATGCCGCAGTTCGGCGGTCCCGCGGGGCGCTACGAGTTCTCGTCGCGGGGCGGAGAGTCCGGCGGCGGAGCCTCGGGCGGAGGCGGCGGAGGCGGGGTCGACGCCGAGGGCTGCGGGATCGTCGGAGCCTCTGAGACCGCCGGGGGAGGCGACGTCGGCGCCGGCGCGGCCGGGGCCAGCGCGCCCCGCTGCAGCGTGACCATCTCACCGGTGTTCTCCATGATCCGGAACAGCGCGATGATCACCTCGAGCAGGACGCGCGTGTAGATCAGGTAGAGCAGCGAGACGATCGGCGCGACGATGATCAGCACGAGCAGGCCGAAGCCCGGGCTGCGGGCGAAGGCGGCGGCGATCCAGAACAGCGCGGCGAGCCCGATCACCACCATCGAGATGATGTAGATGACCCTGATCACCCGCGTGGTGATCAGCGACGAGAACGACGTGTCGAACAGCGACGACAGGAAGCCCTTTGGCTCCACGTCAACCTCCCTCTAGAGGTGGTGGGGCGGGAATCTTGTCTGACGGGCCCGACGGAACCGCTCAGCGGGCCAGACCGGCGTACAGCTCGGAGGTCTGGCGTGCGATCGCCGACCAGTCGAACTCGCGCACGGCGCGCTCGCGCCCGGCCCGGCCCATCGCGGCGGCACGGTCCGGGTCGGCCACCAGCTCGTTCACGCGCGCGGCGATCCCGTCCACGAACGCCGCAGGGTCGCGCGGCGTGATGTCACCCTCGGCGGTCTCGAACGGCACCAGCAGGCCCGTCTCGCCGTCGACCACGACCTCCACGATCCCGCCCGTCGCCGTCGCCACGACCGCCGCCTCGCACGCCATCGCCTCGAGATTGACGATCCCCAGCGGCTCGTAGATCGACGGGCAGGCGAACACCGTGGCGTGACTCAACAGCTGGATGATCTCGCGCTTCGGGAGCATCTGCTCGATCCAGATCACGTTCCCGCGCTCCGTGCGCAGCCGCTCGACGCGCGAGGAGACCTCCTCGGCGATCTCCGGCGTGTCGGGCGCGCCCGCGCACAGCACGAGCTGAGCGGACTCGTCGAACTGCAGCGCCGCCTCGACCAGGTACGGCACGCCCTTCTGGCGCGTGATCCGCCCCACGAACACGACCGACGGCCGATCCGGGTCGACGCCGTGCTTCTCGAGCACCTCGGTCCCCGGGTCCGGTGTGTACTCCTCGGCGTCGATCCCGTTGTAGATCACGCTCACACGCGCGGGATCGATGTCCGGGTAGGCGCGGAAGATGTCCTCGCGCGAGCCGCGCGACACGGCGATCACCGCGTCGGCGCCCTCCAGCGCCACCTTCTCGCACCAACTCGACAGCGCGTAGCCGCCACCGAGCTGCTCGGCCTTCCACGGCCGCAGCGGCTCGAGCGAGTGCACGGTCGCGACGTGCGGGATGCCGTACATGAGCTTCGCCAGGTGGCCGCCGAGCTGGGCGTACCAGGTGTGCGAGTGCACGAGCTCGGCGTCCGCGACGCCCGCCGCCATCGAGAGGTCGACGGACATCGCCCGCAGCGCCGCCAGCTCCGGCGCGTCGCCGGCCAGCGCTTCCCACGGCGAGTGCACGACCGCCCCCTCGCCGCCCCACGCGTGCACCGTGATGTCGTCGAACGCCTGCAATTCGCGCGCCAGGTACTCGACGTGCACGCCCGCCCCGCCGTACACCTCGGGCGGGTACTCGCGCGTGAGCAGCGCGACCTTCACGCCGCCACCACCTTGCCCTTGCCGACCACTGTCACGCCGCCGTCGGAGATCGTGAACCCGCGCTCGCGGTCGAGCTCGTGGTCCACGCCGACCTTCGCGCCCGGCTCCACGCGGACGTTCTTATCGAGGATCGCCCGCCGCACGACCGCGCTGCGGCCGACGTCGACACCCGGCATGAGCACCGAGTCCTCGACCTCGGCGTACGAGTGCAGGTGCACGCCGGGCGAGAGCACCGACCCACGGGCGCTGGCGCCCGAGAGCACGACGCCGGCGCACACCATCGAGTCGAGCGCCTGGCCGCGCCGGCCGTCCTCGTCGAACACGAACTTGGCGGGCGGCAGCGGATCGTGCCACGTGAGGATCGGCCACTCCATGTTGTAGAGGTTGAAGACCGGGTCGACCGAGACCAGGTCCATGTGGGCGTCGTAGTAGGCGTCAAGCGTCCCGACGTCGCGCCAGTAGCCGTGGTCGCGCTCGCCCTCGCCCGGCACGACGTTCTTCGAGAAGTCGTAGACGTGCGCGGCGCCGCTCGACACGAGCATCGGCACGATGTTGCCGCCCATGTCGTGGCTGGACTCCGAAGCCTCCGAGTCGGCCGTCACCGCCTCGATCAGCGCGTCGGTGCTGAACAGGTAGTTGCCCATCGAGGCGAACACCTGGTCGGGCGCGTCGGGCAGGCCGACGGCGTCCTTGGGCTTCTCCCGGAACGCGGTGATGGTGTGGCCGTCGGGCGCGGCCTCGATCACGCCGAACTGGTCGGCCTGGGCCAGCGGCGCCCGCAGCGCCGCGACCGTCACCGCCGCGCCGGTCTCGATGTGCTGGTCGACCATCTGGCGCGGGTCCATCCGGTAGATGTTGTCCGCGCCGAACACGGCCACGTAGTCGGGCCGCTCGTCGTTGAGCAGGTTGATGTTCTGGTAGATCGCGTCGGCCGAGCCCGAGAACCAGTACGGGCCGCGGCGCATCTGCGCGGGCACCGGCGTGACGTAGTTGCCGAGCAGCGGCGACAGCCGCCACGTGATCGCGATGTGCCTGTCGAGCGAGTGGCTCTTGTACTGCGTGAGCACGACGATCTGCCGGAAGCCGCCGTTGACCAGGTTCGACAGCGCGAAGTCGATCAGCCGGTAGTTGCCGCCGAAGGGCACCGCCGGCTTGGCGCGGTCCGCGGTCAGCGGCATCAGGCGTTTGCCCTCGCCCCCGGCGAGCACGATTCCGAACACGTTCGGCACGCCTACCTCCTCAGCGCCTGTTTGACGATGTCCTGCGCCTCGTCGAGGATCCGCTCGAGGCGCTCCTCGCCGTCGAGGCTCTCCGCGTACACCTTGTACACGTCCTCGGTGCCCGACGGCCGCGCGGCGAACCAGCCGTGCTCGGCGACGACCTTCAGCCCGCCGATCGGCGCGTCGTTGCCGGGCGCCTTCGTGAGCTTGTCGATGATCGGCTCCCCGGCGAGCTCCGAGCTCTCGACCTGCTCGGGCGAGAGGGTCTTGAGCACGTCCTTCTCCTCGGGCGTCGCCGCCACGTCGATGCGCTTGTACACCGCGTGGCCGAATTTCTCCTCCAGCCCGGCGTAGATCTCCCCGGGGTCGCGACCGGTCTTCGCCTTCATCTCGGCGGCCAGCAGGCACGGGATCAGCCCGTCCTTGTCGGTGCTCCACGGGCCGCCGTCGCGGCGCAGGAACGATGCACCGGCGCTCTCCTCGCCGCCGAAACCGAGGGTGCCGTCGAGCAGCCCGCCGACGAACCACTTGAAGCCCACGGGCACCTCGACCAGCCGCCGGCCCAGATCGGCCGCGACGCGGTCGATGATGCTCGAGCTCACGAGCGTCTTGCCGATCCCCGAGTCCCAGTCGCGCGCGCCGCCGAACAGGTACGCGATACAGGCGGCGAGGTGGTGGTTGGGGTTGAGCAGCCCCGCGCCCGGCGTCACGATCCCGTGGCGGTCGGCGTCGGGGTCGTTGGCGAACGCGACATCGAAGCGGTCGCGCATATCGGTGAGCCGCGCCATCGCGTACGGCGACGAGCAGTCCATGCGGATCTTGCCGTCCCAGTCGAGCGGCACGAACCGGAACGTGGGATCGAGCGCATCGTTGACCACCTCGAGGTCGAGCCCGTGCGTCTCGGCGATCGCCTCCCAGTAGTCGCGGCTGGCGCCGCCGAGCGGGTCGACGCCGAGCTTGAGCCCGGCAGCGCGGATCGCGTCGATGTCGATTACGGCCCCCAGGTCGTTCACGTACGCGCTCAGGTAGTCGTGCGGCGTGCCCTTCCCGGAGGCGCGCTTCACCTCGCTCAGGTCCTCGAGCAGGCCGTTCGCCTCGCGCTCGATCCAGCCGGTCACGTCCGTGTCGGCTGGACCGCCGTTCGGCGGGTTGTACTTGTAGCCGCCATCGCCCGGAGGGTTGTGCGACGGCGTGACGACGATGCCGTCGGCGGTTCCGTCGTGCGTGAGGATGGCGTGCGAGACGACCGGGGTCGGCACCGCCCCGCCGCGGGCATCGACGCGGACGTCGACGCCGTGGGCGGTCAGCACCTCCAGGATCGTCTCGACCGCCGGGGCCGACAGCGCGTGCGTGTCGGCCCCCAGGAACAGCGGTCCGTCGATCCCCTGCGCGGAGCGGTAGCGGCACACCGCCTCGCTGATCGCGAGCACGTGCCCCTCGTTGAACGAGCCGTCGAGCGACGTGCCACGGTGCCCGGACGTGCCGAACGCCACCGCCTCGCGCGGCGCGTCCGTGTAGGCGGCGAGCAACGCGTCGACGTCGATCAGGTCCGACTCGTCGGGCAGGCTGCCCGCCCGCGGATCGGTGCTCATGTCCAGCGATCCCCCTTCACTTTCATGCGGCCAGGTCGGATTCGGCAACCACGCGCAGCGCCTGCGCGGCGATCGTCAGCGCCGGGTTCATGGCCGCCGATGACGGAAAGAATCCCGCATCGACGACCCAGAGGTTGGCAAGCTCGTGCGCCTGGCACCACGGGTCGAGCACGCTCTTGGCCGGATCGGTCCCGGCGACCACGGTGCCGCACTGGTGGCTGTTCATGCTGATGTCGAAATGCTGCGTGAGGATCGCGTCGTACCCGACCGAGCGCAGGAGTTGCTTTGCCCGCCGGAGCAGCCGCGCATGCGTTGACAGGCCGCGCGCCCGGCGCAAGGTGGTGATCCGGCCGGCGCTGTCGACGATCACGCGGTTGTCCGGGTCGGGAAGATCCTCAGCCATCACGAGCCACTCGACGCTGCGTCGCGCGACCTGCTCCAGGAGCGGCAGCGGCAGCACGCGCGGCGCCGCGCTCTTCATCATCACGCCCTGCACCTTGCCGATGAGCTGCAGCGAGCCCAGCGGGTAGCCGTCGCCGCCGTCGCGGTACCAGTCGTTGACGCCCAGCGTCTTCTGGAAGACGACGTCGTTCCGGTGCTTGACGTCGATCGCGACGATGTGCGCGTTGTTGTGCATCATGAAGTTGCGGCCGACCTGACCGGAGCCGTTCGCGAGCCCGCGGGGGTGCTTGTCGTCAGCCGAGGCGAGCAGCAGCGCGGCCGAGTTCACCGCACCGGCCGCGAGCACGAAGCGGTCGCCGCGGATCTCGACATCGCCGTCCGGCCCCTCGGCGACGAGTCGCTGGACACGGCGGCCGGTGCCGTCGGTAACGATGCGGCGCACCCGGATCCCGGTGGCCAGGCGAGCGTTGCCGGTGGCGATCGCGCGGTCGATGCCGCACGTCTCGGCGTCGCTCTTGGCGCCCAGCCGGCACGGGAAGCCGTCACACGTCGCGCAGCGGACGCATGTGCCGCCCGGCCGCCGGTCGATGCCCATGGCGTTGGGTACCGGGGTGACGCCCTGTCGGCGGAGCCGCTCCGCGAGATCGGCGACGTACGGCTCGTGCTCCACGGCGGGATAGGGGAACGGGCCGCTGCGTCGCGGTCCCGTGGGGTCCACGCCCGCCTCGCCGTGCACACGGTAGATCTCCTCCGCCTCGGCGTAGTACGGCTCGAGCTCGTCGTAACCGAACGGCCACGGCGGCGACGTGCCCTCGTGATGCTCGACGGCGCCGAAGTCGTGCGCGCGGAAGCGCGGCAGGCTCGCGCCGTAGACCTTCGTGTTGCCGCCGACGACATAGTGCACGCCGGGTGCGAACGGTCGGGCGCCGGCGTCGAGCCAGCGCTCCGCGGGCTTGTAGCGCCGCTCGCCGAAGACCGCGCGGGGGGACCAGTTCTCCGGCTCGCGCGGGACGCGCTGCCCGCGCTCGAGCACCAGCACGTCGACGCCGCGGCGCGCGAGCGCGTAGGCGACGGTCGCCCCGCCCATCCCGGAGCCGATCACGACCACGTCGGCGTGCAGCGCGCTCACAGGCCGAGCGCGTCCTCGATCGCCCTGCGCATGACCTCCGGGTCGGGGTCGATCCCGGTCCAGCGGCGAATGCTGATGACGCCCTGGTTGACCAGCATCCCGGTCCCGTCGAGGAGGGTGCAGCCCCGCTCCGCGGCCGCGCGCAGCAGCGGCGTGCTCGGAGGGTTCGGGATGACGTCGGCCACCGTCAGGCCGGCGCGCAGGCTGTCGAAGTCGATGTCCGGGCGGGCGTCGACGTCGGGGAACAGGCCGATCGACGTCGCGTTCACCAGGATGTCGGCCGTGTCCGGGACCGCGTAGCGCCCCATCCAGCTGACGAGGTCTGCTGCCGCCGGCGTCCGCTCCCGGAGCAGCGCGACGAGCTCGGTGCCGCGCGCCCGGTCGCGGTTGACGATCGTGATCCGTGCCGCACCAGCGAGCGCGGTCTCGACGGCGATCGCGCGGGCGGCGCCGCCCGCCCCCAGGATCACGACGGCCTTGCCGGCAGGGTCGACGACCGTGCGCAGCGAGGCCAGGAAGCCCTGCCCGTCGGTGTTCTCGCCGACCAGCGCATCGTCGCGGCGGACGACGCAGTTGACGGCGCCGATCGCCGCGGCGGAGTCGCCGAGCCGGTCGAGGTGCTCGATCACGGCGACCTTGTGCGGGATCGAGCAGTTGAAGCCGGCCCAGCCCATCGCCCGCGCGCCGCGCACCGCGTCGCCGAGCGATTCAGGCGCGACGTCGCAGTTGAGATAACGGGCGTCGATCCCGTGGTGGCGATAGGCCGCCTCGACCATCGCCACCGTCGGGTTCTCTGCCGCCGGCGTCGCGAACGAGCCGGTGAGGACGCTGAGGAACGTGCGCGGCCGGGGCAGCGGCGCTGCCCCGGCCTGTTGCGCGGTCACGCGTCCTGGCCCGACTTGAGCGCCTGGGCGGCGTGGCTCGCGTCGCCGCGTTGCGCCTCCTTGATGACCTGGTCGGCGCCCACCGCGCCCGGCTCCGCAGCGCCGGTCATGATCGCGACGACCTCGTTCATCGTGTGGCTCTGCGGCGTCACCACGTCGATCCGCCGGCCGAGCCGGTGGATGTGGATGCGGTCGGCGACCTCGAACACGTGCGGCATGTTGTGGCTGATGAGGATCACCGGGATGCCGCGGTCGCGGACCTTCATGATCAGCTCGAGAACGTGCGCCGACTCCTTCACTCCGAGCGCGGCGGTCGGCTCGTCGAGGATGATCACCTTGCTGCCGAACGCCGCCGCGCGGGCCACCGCCACGCCCTGGCGCTGACCGCCGGAGAGCGACTCGACCTGCTGCGAGATGTCCTGGATCGTCATGAGCCCCAGCTCGGTCATCTGCTTCTTCGCCTCGTCGCGCATCTGCGCGCGATCGAGCTTGCGGAAGACCTTGCCCATGACCCCGGCGGCCCTCGGCTCGCGGCCGAGGAACAGGTTGTCCGCGATGTCGAGCGACGGCGACACGGCGAGCGTCTGGTAGACGGTCTCGATCCCATAGGCGCGAGCGTCGATCGGCGTGCGCATGTTGATCGGCTGGCCCTCGAGCCGGATCTCGCCCTCGTCCGGCACCACGGCTCCGGACAGGCACTTGATCAGCGACGACTTGCCGGCGCCGTTGTCCCCGATCACCGCCAGGATCTCGCCCGGCATCAGATCGAAGTCCGAACCCGCGAGAGCGGTCACGTGCCCGTAGCGCTTCACGAGCCCGCGCGCCTCGAGGATCGGCGTTCCGTTGGGCTCCGTCATGCCTTCACCTTCCGAATCCACTGGTCGATCGCCACCGCCGCGATGATCAGGACGCCGACGGCGAAGTCCTGCCACAGCACGTCGACGCCGCCGAGCGTCAGCCCGTTGCGGAGCACGCCGACGATCAGCGCGCCGAACAGCGTGCCGATGACCAGGCCGCGACCGCCGAACAGGCTGGTGCCGCCGATCACGACCGCGGTGATCGAGTCGAGGTTCGCCGAGCCACCGGCCTGCGGACTTGCGGACGCGATGCGGCCGATCAGCATCCAGCCGGCGACGGCGCAGATCAGGCCGCCGACGATGTAGACGCTGAGCAGCACGCGGTTGGTGCGCACGCCGGCCAGCCGGGCCGCCTCGGCGTCATCGCCGACGGCGTACACGTGTCGGCCCCAGGCCGTGTTCTTGAGGATCCACGCGAACACCAGGAACAGCACCAGCATCAGGATCGAGCCGTAGGTGATCTTGGTGTCGCCGAGCGAGATCGTCTTGCCCGTCCAGAGCAGGAGGCTCGGCATGTCGACGCCACGGACCGTGGCGCTCTGTGAGTACCAGAGGTTGAGCGCGAAGAAGATGTTCAGCGTGCCCAACGTGACGATGAACGGCGGGAGCCGGAGCCGCGTCACGAGGGCGCCGTTGAGCAGCCCGCAGGCGGTACCGACGAGGAGGCCGAGCGCCAGCGCCGGCACGCCCGGCACGCCGTGATCGGCCGACACCTTGGCCATCACGATCGACGACAGCACCATGATCGCCCCGACGGACAGGTCGATGCCCGCGGTGAGGATGACCAGCGTCTGCGCGATGCCGAGCGTCCCGACCACCATGACCTGCTGGACGATCAGCGACAGGTTCCCCGGCTCGAGGAAGCGGTCTGCCGTGATGCTGAAGACCACGACGGCCAGCAGCAGCACGAACAGCGGCCCGAACGTCGGGTTGCTGTGCAGGATGTCGTGGACGCGGGTGCCGACCGTGGCCGGCCGCGCCTCCCCGACGGTTCCCGCCGTCCCGGCGCCCTGAGGCGCCGGGACGAGCTTGCGAAGCGGATTGGACATTGATCTCTCCTAGCCCCAGCAGTTGTCCAGGCCGAACTTGGTGTCCTTCGAGTCGACGCCCGTCTGCGCGTCGTCCGTGATGAGCGTGACGCCCGTGTCGATGAACGTCTTGCCGGCCTCGGCCTGCGGCTTGTCGCCGCTGTCGGCGAACTTCGAGATCGCCTGGACTCCCATCTCGGCCATCTTCAGCGGGTACTGCTGTGACGTGGCGCCGATGATCCCCTTCTTGACGTTCTGCACGCCGGGGCAACCGCCGTCGACCGACACGATCGTCACGGCCTTGTCCTTGCCCGCGGCCTTCAGCGCCTCGTACGCGCCGGCCGCGGCCGGCTCGTTGATCGTGTAGACGAGGTTGACGCCCGGATCCTTCTGCAGGAGGTTCTCCATCGCCGTGCGGCCGCCCTCTTCGGCTCCGTCGGTCACGTCATGGCCGACGATCCGCGGGTCGTTCTCGTCGCCGATCTTGGTCTTGTCGCCGACGTCGATCCCGAAGCCCTCCATGAAGCCCTGGTCGCGTTGGACGTCGACCGACACGCCCTCGGGGCTGAGGTCGAGGAACGCGATCTTCGCGTCCTTGCCGTCCTTCTCGAACTTCGCCTTGGCCCACTGGCCGATCAGCAGCCCGGCCTTGTAGTTGTCGGTCGCGTACGTGACGTCGGCGGCGTCCGGCGGCTCGGTCTGAGTGTCGAGCGCGACGACGAGCAGGCCGGCCTGACGCGCCTTGTCGAGCGACGGCACGATCGCCTTCGAGTCGTTCGGCGTGATCATGAAGCCCTTGGCGCCAGCGGAGATCAGATTCTCCACGGCAGCGACCTGGCTCTCGTTGTCGCCGTCCTTC
The DNA here is from genome assembly GCA_963803335.1 of uncultured Solirubrobacteraceae bacterium. Lineage (GTDB taxonomy): Bacteria > Actinomycetota > Thermoleophilia > Solirubrobacterales > Solirubrobacteraceae > DASSUW01. The sequence continues at coordinate 73,767 of CAWDME010000009.1, forward strand.
TTGCCGGCGAAGGACTGCAGGTCGGCGTTCTGCTTCTGGGCCTCGGCGGTCGCGCCCTCCTTCATCTTCACGAAGAACGGGTTGGTCTCCGTCTTGGTGATGAGGCCGATCGTCGCTTTGTCGCCGCCCCCGCTACTGGCGCTGCCGCCGCTGTCGTCGCCGCCGCAGGCGGCAACACCAGCGCTCAGTGCGCACACCGCGACGGCGGCAAGGCCGGCGGCGCGGCGCCCGCTCAGGAACTGTCCCCTCATGTGCACCTCTCCTCAGTTCCGAGAGCTCCTCAACTCCCAGATAACGTTTACAGGATGGCATTGGAGCACACGGGTCTCCCGCTTGTCAAGGGATTTCTGAAGACGTTTCTTTACGCGTCATGGATACGACCCGCATACCGCTACACAGCGGCCTCTATCGCGAGAGATTCACGTTTCGCGGGAAAGTCTGTAGACTGCGCCGCCATGGCCAGTCCCGATCCCGCTGAAACCCGGTCTAGAACGTTTCCTCAGCCGCGTGTGAACGGCCCGCGCCGTCCCACGATGAAGGAGGTCGCGACGCTGGCCGGCGTGAGCCTGGCGACCGTCTCACGCGTCGTGAACGGCGACGGCAAGGTACGGCCCGACCTCGCCGAGCGGGTGCGGGAGGCGGTCGGGTTGCTCGGTTACCGGCGCGACCTGACCGCCACCAACCTTCGGCGCGCCGACCGGCAGTCGGCGAGCGTGGGCATCGTGTTCGACGATGTCGCCAACCCCTTCCACGCGGCGCTGCTGCGCGGGGTCGAGACCGTGGCCCGCACGCGCGGGGTCCTCCCGCTCGTCGGGAGCTCCGACGAAGATGCGATGCGCGAGCGCGAGCTGGCGGAGGCGCTGCTCTCGCGGCGCGTTGACGGCTTGATCGTCGTGCCCTCCGGCCCCGACCACTCGTATCTCCGGGCCGAGCGCGATGCCGGCGTGGCGCTCGTCTTCCTCGACCGGCCGCCGGCGTTCATGGACGCCGACTGCGTGCTCTCCGACAACGTCGGCGGCGCGTTCGCCGCCGCGGCGCACCTGATCAACGGCGGCCACCGGCGGATCGGCTTCCTCGGCGACCTGGAGCGGATCTTCACGGCAACCGAGCGCCTGCGCGGGTACCGCGAGGCGCTCACGGCGCACGGGCTGCCGTTCGACCCCGGGCTGGTGCGGATGAATCTCCACGACAGCGGCGCGGCAGCGGCGGCCGCCGACGCGCTGCTCGACGCCGACGACCCCCCCACCGCCCTGTTCGGGGCACAGAACCTCATCACCATCGGCGCGCTCAAGAGCCTGCGCGCGCGCGACCTGCACCGCCGGATCGCGCTCGTCGGCTTCGACGATGTCTCGCTTGCCGACGCGCTGGAGCCCGGGCTGACCGTGATCGCCCAGGACGCGCACGAGCTTGGTCGGATGGGCGCCGAGCTCCTGTTCGCCAGGCTCGACGGCGACGCCGGGCCTACGCGACGGGTCGAGATCCCGACCACGCTGATCCAGCGCGGCAGCGGGGAGCTGGTCCCGTGATCCTGGTCGCTGGTGAGGCGCTCATCGACCTCGTTCCGCAGGGCCACGACGGCGCGCTGCACGGCCACCCCGGCGGTGGGCCGTTCAACACGGCGCGCACGCTCGGCCGGCTTGCGCGGCCGGTCGCCTACCTCGGGCGCATCTCCGAGGACCGCTTCGGCGAGCAGCTGATGGCGCTGCTGAAGGAGGACGGCGTCGATCAGCGCGCCGTGGTGCCCACCGAGGACCCGACGACGCTGGCGCTGGCCGAGGTCGACGACGACGGCGTCGCCCGTTACCGCTTCTATGAGCGCGGCACGTCCGCCTCCGGGCTGACCATTGAGGCCGCGCTGGCCGCGGTGCCCGACGACGTGGAGACGCTGCACGTCGGCACGCTCGGCCTCACGTTCGAGCCGGTGGCCGCGGCCGTGGAGGCGGTGGTCGAGCGGCTCGCCGGCCGCGCGCTGGTCGCGCTCGACCCGAACATCCGCCCGTCGGCGATCGGCGACGGGTATCGCGAGCGGCTTGACCGCGTGCTCGCGAACAGCCACGTCGTGAAGGTCAGCGAGGAGGACCTCGACTGGCTGTGCCCCGACGTTCCGCACGTCGAGGCGGTGCGCAGCCTGCTCGAGCGCGGGCCGACGCTCGGGCTGCTCACGCGCGGGCCCAACGGCGCGCTCGTGGTCACGCGCACGGCGGAGGTCGCGGTGCCGGCGCCGCGGGCCAAGGTCGTTGACACCATCGGCGCCGGCGACGCGTTCGGCGGGGGGTTCCTCGCCTGGTGGCACGAGCGGTCCCTTACGCGCGACGACCTCGGCACGATCGACCTGGCGGTCGAGGCCACGGCATTCGCCTGCCTGGTCGCCGCGCGCACCTGCTCGCGCCCTGGCGCCTCACCTCCCTACCGCTCCGAGCTGCCGTCCTGAGGCGGATGCCCGAAGTGCTCGCGGCTCTGCTCGCGGGCGATTTCGTCGCGCACCTTGCGCTGGGCCTCGGCGGCGCGCTGCAGCCGGTGGCCGAGGAGGCGCTCTTCGGCGGCCGCGGCCCGGATCACGAGCTCGAGCGTGCGCGCCCGGTCGCGGGCGCTATCCGACATGTCTTTCGATGTTCGATGCCATGGCGCTGAGCGTCGCCGACGCGGCGCCCTCCCACCATCGGGCGTCCGGACGACGTGCGGATGACAGACGCGTCATCCGGACGAACGGCCGATCGCCCGATGGAAGGCCACGCCCGGCGGGGCGACATTCGATCCGGCCGTGTCCTACACCTTGCAGCGCTCGCCGCTCCGGCATCATTCGGGTATGCCGCCGCCCCGCGTGAGGGTCGTGGTCGCCGACGATCACCCGCTGTTCCGCGAGGGCATCGAGCGCGCCGTCCGCGAGCGCCCGGAGCTCGAGCTCGTGGCGGCCGCCGCCGAGGGCCGCGAGGCGCTCGCCACGATCCGCGACCTCGAGCCGCACGTCGCGGTGCTCGACCTGCGCCTGCCGGGGCTCGACGGGCTGCAGATCCTCAACGCCGTGGTGCGCGACGGGATGCCGAGCCGCGTGCTGTTCCTGTCGGCGTCGAGCGATCCCGAGCTGGTCTACCGGGCGGTGCAGATGGGCGCCGCCGGCTACTTCCGCAAGGAGGCCGACCGGGAGACGATCCTCGACGCGATCGCCGCGGTGGCGCGCGGCCGTACGGTGATCGACCCCGAGCTGCAGGCCGGCGTGTTCGAGCAGGTCCGGATCCGCGGCAGCGAAGATGACCGCCCGATCCTCACCGCGCGCGAGCGCGAGGTGCTGACGCTGATGGCCGAGGGCCTGACCGGGCCTCAGATCGCCGAGCGCCTGATCGTCGCGCTGCCGACGGTGAAGACCTACCAGGCGCGGCTGTACGAGAAGCTCGGCGTCTCGGAGCGGGCCGCCGCCGTCGCGGAGGCCATGCGGCGCGGGCTGCTGGAGTGAAGCTCACCCCGCCGCGACCGCGCCACATCGACCAGCTGTGGGTCGCGCTGCTGCGCGTCGCGCTCGTCCCGGTCGTGCTGGTTGGGGAGCGGCTGGTCGACCACCCGAGCGTCCACACCCGAGCGTTCCCGTTCCTCCTCATCGCCTTCGGGCTGTGGGCCGCCGGGATGCTGGCCGTCCGCCTCAGCGAGCGGCCGCAGCCGGTGCTGATGGGCCGCGCCGAGCCGTTCGTCGACCTCGCCTTCATCACCGGGCTCACCTATGCGAGCGGCGGCCCGTTCTCCGAGACCGCGATGGCGTTCTTCGCGCTCCCGGTGCTGGCCGCGGCCCGGCTGCGGCCGCGGCTCACCGCCGCCTGGGCGCTGGGAGCGATCGCGGCGTTCGTCGCGGTCTCGGCGCTCCATCCGACGCACGGGACGCACGAGGCGACCGGGCGGACGATCAGCCAGGTCGTGTATCTGGCCTGGATCGGCGGCGCGGCGACGATCGTCTCCGCGTGGCTGCACCGCCGCGACGCCGCGCTGGCCCGGCTGGCGCTGGAGCGCGAGCGGCTCGCCGGGCACGCGCTGGCCGCCGAGCAGCGGGAGCGACGCCGGCTCGCCGAGAACCTGCACGACGCGTCGGTGCAGACGCTGTCGCTCGCCCGCCAGGAGCTCACCGACTACCACCGCACGAGCCGCGAGGAGGCCTACGAGCGCACCCGCGCGGCCATCGACAAGACGCTCGACCAGCTCCGCGGCGAGATCTTCGAGCTGCACCCGTACGTGCTCGACCATGCGGGCCTCGGCGCTGCGCTGAGCGCGATCGCCGACCGCTGCGCCGCGCGCACCGGCGCGAAGGTCACCGTGGCCGTCGACCCGGCGGCGAGCGGGCGCTATGACGACCTGATCGTCGTGCTCGCCCGCGAGCTGCTCGGCAACGTGGTCAAGCACAGCGGCGCGCGCAACGTCGCGATCACAGTGGCGGCGGATCACGAGCGGATCGAGCTCGAGGTCCGCGACGACGGGACGGGGTTCGCCGCCGACCGGCGCGAGGCCGCGCTGCGCGAGGGCCACGTCGGCCTCGCGTCGAGCGAGCAGCGCCTGCGGTCGGTCGGCGGCCGGCTGGCGGTGACGAGCGCGCCCGGCGCCGGCACGGTCGTTCAGGCCGTGCTTCCGCCGAACGGATGACCGCGCGGACGACGGCCGGGTCATCCGCAAGATCGCGCGCGCGGCGGATGCCGGGCGCACGTGGGTGGGACGAGCATCACTGGCATGCGACGCATCCTCCCCACAGCCCTCATCACCCTCGTCTGCGGCGGCCTGGCCGGCGCCTTGGTCGGTCATCGCGCGGCCCCCGCGACGGTCGTCTCGCCGATACCGCAGGCGGCCGCCGTGACAAGCGACACCACACTCACGCCCGCGGCGCTCTACCGCCGTGATGCCCCCGGCGTGGCGGTCATCACCGCCACCACGACCAAGCAGGTGGCCGGCTCGTTCTTCACGCCGCCCGCGACCGAGAAGGTGCAGTCCCTCGGCTCCGGCTTCGTGATCGACGGCAAGGGCGACATCGTCACCAACGACCACGTGGTCGCCGGCGCGTCCGGCGTGCGCGTCGGGTTCGGCAGCGGTTCGACCTACCCGGCCAAGGTGGTCGGCGCCGACCCGGGGTCCGACCTCGCGGTCGTACACGTCAACGCGCCGTCCTCGGCACTGCATCCGCTGGCGTTCGACAGCTCGAGCGCGGTCGTCCCCGGCGACCCGGTCTACGCGATCGGCAACCCGTTCGGGCTCGACCGCACGATGACGGCCGGGATCGTGTCCGCCACCGGCCGCGACATCCAGGCGCCCAACGGGTTGACGATCCCCAACTCGATCCAGACCGACGCGCCGATCAACCACGGCAACTCCGGCGGCCCGCTGCTCGACGCCGCCGGGCGCGTGGTCGGCGTCAACGCCCAGATCGAGGGCGGCACCGTCGATGCGAACGTCGGCGTCGGCTTCGCGATCCCGAGCGACACCGTGCGCTCGGTCGCGCAGCAGCTGATCGCCAACGGGAAGGTCGAGCACGCGTTCATCGGCGTGCAGGTCGAGACGATCCCGGCGGGCGTGGCCAAGATGGTGCGCGGCCTCCCGCCGGCCGGCGTCACGATCGCGAGGGTGTCGTCCGGCAGCCCGGCGGCGCGCGCCGGTCTCCGCGCGGCGACCCACCAGGTCACCGCCGACGGCCAGACCGCCCTGCTCGGCGGCGACTCGATCACGGCGCTGGACGGCAAGCCGATCCGCAGCGCCGACGATCTCGCGGCGGCGGTCGCGCGACTCAAGCCCGCTGATCGCATCACCCTCGCGGTCTCGCGGGGCGGGGCGACGCGGACGGTGACGTTGACGTTGGGCGCTTCGCCGACCTCGACGTAGACCCCGGCTGGGTAGGACGGCGGAGGATTGGCCGCCTCGGCGGGACCCTGGCGCTTTTTCGTCGATATGCGACGAAAAGGCGCCAGAGACCGAGACCGCGCCGGCTCCCCCGCTGCCCTACCCAGCCGCAGTTGGCTCAGGCCGCCACGGCGTCCGCAGGCACGGCGGGCGACCGCCCCGCCAGCACGCCGCCGTCAATCGGCAGCGTGGTGCCCGTGATCCAGCCGGCGCCATCGCCGGCCAGGAAGAGGATCGCCTCGACGACGTCGGAGGGCTGGCCGCGGCGGCCGAGCGGGTGGAACGGGTCGACGGAGTCGAGCACCTCCAGGGCGGTCTCGCGGTCCATGAATCGCTCGTAGGCCGGCGTCTCGACGAACGCGAGCGCGACGGTGTTCACCCGGATGCGGTCGGCGGCGAGCTCGAGCGCGAGGTTCTTGGTCAGCACGTGGCGCCCGGCCTGGGCGGCGGAGTAGGCGCTCGTGGGCGTGGTGGCGATCGCGTCGACCGCCCACATCGAGCCGACGTTGATGATCGCGCCGCCGCCGCGCTCGCGCATCGCCGCCACGACGGCCTGGGACGTCCAGAAGGTCGGCCGCAGGATCGAGCCGAGCGCCTCCTCGAAGTGCTCCTCGGTCTGCTCCTCGAACGGCACCGGGCGGAAGATGCCCGTGCTATTGACGAGCACGTCGACGCCGCCGAAGCGCTCGACGGCCGCGGCCACGAGCGCCTGCGCCTGCTCGCGCGTGGTGATCTGGCCGGGCACGATCAGCGTCCGCTCGCCGGCCGGGTCGAGCGCTGCCTGGACAGCCTCAAGCTTGTCGCGCCGCGTGCCGCTCAGCACGACGTTGGCGCCCTCGTCGAGAAAGCGCTGGGCGGCGGCGCGGCCGATACCGCCTGCGCCGCCCGTGATCAGGATGGTCTTGTCCGCGAATAGGTGCATATGCATCAATATACATGCATTGACACCTAATGCAAGTGCAGTAATATGCACATGCGTGGACGACGACACGCTCACGACCTGGCGCGCGTTCCTCAACGCCCATGCGCGCGTGACACGCGCGATCAGCCGCGACCTGGCGGCCGCCGGCCTCCCGGACCTGAGCTGGTACGACGTCCTGTGGGCGCTGTACCGCGGTCCGCTGCGGGTGAAGGAGCTGGCCGAGGCCGTCGTGCTGTCCCCGACCGCGATGAGCCGGTTCGTCGACCGCGTAGAGCAGGCCGGCTACGTGCGGCGTGAGCCCCACCCGCAGGACCGCCGCGCGCTGCAGGTCACGATCACCGACGAGGGCCGCGCGCTGCTACGGCGCATGTGGCCGATCTACTCGCGCGGCATCGACGAGCACTTCGGCGGCCAGAGCAAGGCGTTCCGGGCCGCGCTAGACCGGATGGGATAGCCGCGCCATCGCTTCCCGCAGCCGCTCCTCGGTGAGGGCGTGCGCGGTCGCCCCGCCGCGGCCGGTCATCGTTTCGGCCGCGAGCAGCGCGTTGACGATCGCGGCCTCGGTGGCCTCGATCGCCGCGTAGAAGAGCGGGTTCAGGCGGGTGTCGGCGACCATCGTGAGCGGGATCGTCGGCGGGTCGCCGGCTCGTGTGTGCTCGCGCGCCGGCAGCCCCTGGCGGACGGTCGAGAACGCGAGTACGAAGTCCCCGCTCGAGTGCTCGCCGGCGCCGCCGGTGCGCCCGATGCCGAGCGTGCACCGCTGCGCGAGCCTCCGGCACTGGTGCGGCAGCAGCGGCGCGTCCGTCGCGCACAGGACGATGATCGAGCCGTCTGTCTCCCACGGGAGCGGGACCACCTCCGGCCCGAGGAGGTGCCCGACCGGCAGCCCGTTGACCGCCAACCGCTCGCGCCCGCCGTGGTTGGCCTGCACGAGCACGCCCACCGTCCAGCCGTCGTCGATCACGCGCGAGGCGCTCCCGAGCCCGCCCTTGAACCCGTGGCAGATCATCCCGGTGCCGCTGCCGACGGCGCCGACCTCGACGGGCCCGGACGAGGCGCGCGCGAGCGCCTCGTGCACGTGCTCGGCGCGCACGTGGAAGCCGTTGATGTCGTTGAGCACGCCATCCCACGTCTCGCCGACGACCGGCAGGCTCCAGTACCGCTCGTCCTCGTCGCGGCCGGCGACGTCGGCGGCGACGATCGCGTCCCGCACCACACCGACGCTGTGCGTGTTGGTCAGGCCGATCGGCGTCGACAGGCAGCCCCAGTCGCGGACCCACTCCAGCCCCGTGACCTCGCCGTTCCCGTTGAGCGTGTGTGACGCCGCGAACAGCGGCTCGCGCCCGTCGTGCGGCACGACCACCGTGACGCCCGTGCGGACATCCTCGCCCTCGATCAACGTGACGGAGCCAACATGGACCCCGTCGACGTCGGTGATCGCGTCGAGCGGCCCGGCGGGCAGCGTGCCGACCGTCACGGTCACAGGAGCGGCCTCACCTCGGCGCCGAAGCGGGAGAGCTGCTCGTCGCGGGCCTCGCGCCGTGGGATGAGCACGATGGTGTCGGCGCCGGCCGCCCACAACTCCGCGATCGCGCGGGCGCAGTCGCGCCCGTCGCCCGCGACCGCCAGTGCGCGCAGGCGGTCGTCCTCGGGCCGCGCGGCATCGTCCGCCAGCCCGGCCCGCCGGCGCAGCTCGCGGTACAGCCCGAGCTGCAACCACGCCTCGACCGACGGACGCAGCGCCTCGGCTGCGGCCGAACGGTCGTCGTCGATGCTCAGCCACGCGTAGACGACGGTCGTCCCGGCGCCCGCTAAGCCGCGCGCCCAGCGCACGGCCTCCGGCACCGCGCCCTCCGGGAGCAGGATCCCGTCCGCGCAACGGCCGGCGATCTCCAACCCGCGCGGGCCTGCCGTCCCGATCAGGAGCGGCGGCGCCGGGGACGGCCGGTGCGCGAGGCGGACGCGGTCAAGGTTGACGTGGCGGCCGTGCGTCGTCACCGCGTCGCCCGCGAGCAGCGAGTAGACCGCGCTCACGGTCTCCTCGAGCGCGGCCAGCCGGTCCGGTGGCCGCGCGTCGATCTGCAGCATCCACGGCTCGACGCCGTGCCCGAACGCCACGGTCAGGCGGCCAGGGTGGACGCGCGCCAGGCCCGCTATCTCCATCGCCGTCAGTGCCGGGTTGCGCAGGGTGACCGGCAGCAGGCCGATCCCGACGCGGAGCGCGTCTGTGGCTGCCAGCGCGGTCGCGGCCATGGTCAGACCGCCGGCGAGGAAGCAGTCCTCGACCAGCCACAGCTCGGCAAAGCCGTCGCTCTCGACGTCGCGTGCGAACCCGGGCAGGTCCTCAGGCGGCCACTCGGGCCGGAACAGGACGCCGAGCGCTTTAGCCACTCAGGTCACAGGAGTCCGCGGCCCGCGAGCTCGGCGACGACGCTGCGACGCTGCCACGGACGCGCTTCCGCGAGGTAGCGCAAGGCCTTGCGCACCTCGTGCTCGCGCGCGCGGGCGTCGGCGGCGGCGCTGCGCAGGCTCGCGATCTGGTCGTTGAGTTCGACGGTCGATTCGCGCAGCTCCTCCAGCTCGGCCTGCTCGTCGGTCGTCCACTCCCAGGCGGGCGGCGCGGAGGCCATCAGCGGGTTGGGCCGCGAGCGACCTTTCTGCGCCAGCGCCGCGCGCAGCTCCTCGCCGGAGATATGCGGTTCGTGCTCGCTCATGTGGCGGGCATTCGGCCCTTGCGGGTCGGTTCCTGCAATGCTCGCCGCGGCGATGGAGATCGTGCAGTTCGAGTACGTGACCGGCCTGGCGCGGAGCCCGTTCACCGTGGCGTCGCTGCTCGGCAGCTGGGACGGCTGGGCGCCGCGGCCGATGCGGCGCACGGACGCCGGGTTCGCGGCCGCAGTCGAGCTCGACGGCGCCGGCGAGCGGTTCGCCTGGGGCGTCCAGCTCGAGCGTGCGGACGGCACGCGGCACTGGGGCATCATGGCCGAGGTGCCGGACCTCGACAGCCGGGCACAGGAGCGCTCGTTCGTGCTCGGCGACGGTGATCGGAGCGAGACGTACCGCCTCACCCAGCATCGCCGGCTCGGCGCGCGCCGGCAGCCCGGCGGTGGCATCGCATTCACCGTCTGGGCGCCCAACGCGCGCGCCGTCGAGGCGGTGTTCGGCGGGCCGTCGGGCTACATCGCCGACGACGGCCACGGCGGCGGCGAGACGCTCGCGCTGAAGCCGGCCGCCGACGGCCCGTGGCGCGTCGAGGCCGCAGACTTCGACGCCTTCGCGGGCCGCCGCTACATGTACCGCGTGACGCGCGAGGACGGCGCGCCGGTCTACCGCACCGACATGTTCTCGCTGCACCAGATCGGCGAGGGCGCCTTCAACCCGCGCGGCGCGCACTTCGACGGCACGCCGGCCGAGCTCGACGGCACGCCGAGCTGCTCGGTGGTCCTCGATCCCGGCCCGCCCGTCGCCCGGGCGCCGCGCCGCGTGGAGGACCTCGTGATCTACGAGCTGCACCTGGGCGCGCTCGGCTACGGGCGCGAGGAACCGGGCACGTTCGCCGACGCGATGGCGCTCCTCCCCTACCTCGAGGACCTCGGCGTCAACGCCATCGAGCTGCTGCCGCTGTTCGAGTTCAGCGGCGTGCTGTCGTGGGGCTACGGGTCGTCGCACTTCCTGGCGATCGAGACGAGCGCCGGCGGGCGCGACGCGCTGAAGGCGTTCGTCGCCGCGTGCCACGAGCACGGGATCGCGGTGCTGATGGACGTCGTCTACAACCACTACACGCCCGAGGCCGACCGCGCGGCGTGGATGTACGACAGCCCGCGCGACGACCACAACGTCTACCTCTGGTACGAGGACCCGCCGGGGAGCTACGTCGACAACGTCTCGAGCGGCTGGGCGCCGCGCTACCACGACGAGCACGTCCGGGCCCTGTTCGTGAGCAGCGCCGCGATGCTGGTGGACGAGCTCGGCATCGACGGCCTGCGCGTGGACCAGACGACGTCGATCCACTCCTACAACGCCCTGCACTCGGACGGCCGCCCACTCGGCGCCGCCAACGTCTTCGGCCGCAAGTTCCTGCGCGAGCTGTGCCAGACGCTCAAGACGATCGATCCCGACGTGATCCTGATCGCCGAGGACCACTCGGGCTGGGACGTGGTCAAGCAGCCCGCCGAGACCGGCGGCATCGGCTTCGACGCCACCTGGTACGTCGACTTCTACCACCACCTGATCGGCGACAAGGACGAGGGGCCGGAGTACGCGAAGCTGCTCAACACGGCGGCAAGAGACTTTTCCCAGCCACCCACGCCCCTGGCGATGGGCGCCTTCGCGGACGCGCTGGCGGCGAGCGCGGATCGCACGGTCGTGTACGTGGAATCGCACGACGAGGCCGGCAACGCGACGGACTCTCGGCGCACGATCCTCGCCGCCGTCAACGGCGCGCCGCTGGTGGGCGAGACGCGCCGCGTGGCCGAGGCGCGCACCCGCTGGGCCGCCGGCATGAACCTCCTCGCCCCCGGCACCCCGATGTTCCTGATGGGCGAGGAGGTCGGCGCCTCGCAGCCCTACACGTACGACCGCTTCGCCGAGAACAAGGAGGACCTCGAGGGGCTGCGCGCGGGCAGCGGCGCCGGGCTGTTCCGCTTCAACCGGGATCTGATCCGGCTGCGGCTGGCCGAGCCCGACCTGCGCTCGCGCGCGATCGAGATCGTCCACGTCAACGACGCCGGCCGCGTGCTCGCGTTCCGGCGCAGCGACTTCCTCGTCGTGGCCAGCCTCGCCGACAGCTCCTACGACGATCCCGACTACCGGATCGAACACCCCGCGCTGGCCGGCGCCGGGTGGCAGGAGGTCTTCAACAGCGACGCGCAGGCGTACGGCGGCGACAACGTCGGCAACGGCGGCGCGACGCTATGGCCGAGCGGCGACGCGCTCGACGTCGTGATCCCGGCCCGTGGGTTCGTTGTCCTGCGATGTCGTCGGTGACGGTGGGTGGGCGGCGGATCGAGGTCGTCGAGCTCGCCGGCTCCGAGGATGGTGCGCCGCTGGTGTTGCTGCACGAGGGCCTCGGGTCGGCGCGGCTGTGGCGCTCGTTTCCGGCCGACCTGCATGCCGCCACCGGGCGCCGCGTGATCGCGTTCTCGCGCTACGGCCACGGGCGGTCCGAACCGCAGCCGGAGCCGCGCACGCCCGCGTTCTTCCACACGGAGGCGCTGGAGGTGCTGCCCGAGGTGCTCGCCGCGCTCGCAGCGGATCGCCCCGTGCTCGTCGGCCACAGCGACGGCGGCTCGATCGCGCTGATCCACGCCGGCCACCACCCGGTGAGCGGGCTCGTGCTCATGGCCCCGCACGTGGTGGTGGAGGACGTCACGGTCGCCGAGATCACGGAGACACGGCGGCGCTACGTCGAGGGCGACCTGCGCGAGCGGATGGCACGCCACCACGACGACGTCGACGCCGCGTTCTGGGGCTGGTGCGACGTCTGGCTCGACCCCGAGTTCCGTGGCTGGAGCCTGGAGGCCGACGCCGAGCGGGTGTCGGCGCCGGCCCTGCTCATCCAGGGCCGCGACGACCCGTACGGCACGCTCGATCAGCTCGACCGCATCGAGGCGCGCGTGCGCGGGCCGGTCGAGCGGTTCGTCGTCCCGGGCGGCCACAGCCCGCACCTCGAGGCGCCGGACGAGGTGCTCGCGGCGATCGGCGCCTTCATCGCGGCCTGACAGCGATCGTGACCTCGACGAGCGCGCACAGCCTGCCCTGCTCGTCCACGAAGTCGAGGCTCCAGACCCAGCGGTCGGCCTCGCGGCTGCGGCGGCGCGCGATCGCCTCGATCGTGCCGGCCGTGACCGGGCGCAGGAAGCTCGCGTTGTTGCTCATCCCGGCGGCCCCGAACCCGTCCTTCCACACCGGGAGCACCGTCGCCACCGACGCGACCGTCTCGGCGACCGCCGAGTAGATGCCGCCGTGCAGCAGCCCGAGCGGCTGCTTGAGGTTCTCGCGCACCTGGAAGCGCACGCGGGCGCGCTCCTCGGTCAGCTCGACCCATTCGAGGTCGAGAAAGCCCTCGAAGCTGCGCTCGAGCGGGATGAGGGGCGTTGGCAGGTCAGCGCCGGACGGGAGCCACGGCTGCTCGCTCACGCGCCCACGACCACAGACTTGGACTCGGTGTAGAAGTCGAACGCCTCCTCGCCGTGCTCCTTGCCGTAGCCGCTCGACTTCCATCCGCCGAACGGCAGCTCGTCGTAGACCTTGGTGCGCGAGTTGATCCAGGTGTAGCCCGCCTCGATCCGCTCGGCGGCCGCGCGGGCGCGCCGCAGATCGCGCGTCCAGACCGAAGAGCCGAGCCCGAACTGGGAGGCGTTGGCGCGCTCGATCGCCTCGTCGAAGTCGTGCACGCGCCAGATCGGCAAGGCAGGCCCGAACACCTCCTCGGTGGCCATCGGCGCGTCATGCGGCGGGTCGACGACCACCGTCGGCAGATAGAAGAACCCGTCGGCCAGCGCCGGATCGTCGGGCCGCGAGCCGCCGGCCACGAGCGTGCCGCCCATGGCGAGCGTGCGCTCGACCTGCCCCGCGACCTCGTCGCGCTGCGCAGCCGTGTGCAGCGGGCCCATCTGCGAACCCTCGGCGTCACCGCGCCCGACCTTCAGCCGCTTCGCCTTGGCCGTGATCGCCTCGATCACCTCGTCGGCCACGGACGCGAACACGTACACGCGCTTGACCGCCAGGCACGCCTGGCCGCAGTTGTAGAAGCGGCCCATCGAGGCGGCGCTCGCCGCGGCGGCGAGGTCGGCGTCGTCGCAGATGATCATCGGGTCCGAGCCGCCGAGCTCGAGCGTCACCCGCTTGGTGCCCTTGGCGCACAGCGCCATGATCTGCTCGCCCACCGGTGTCGACCCGGTGAAGGCGATCTTGCGCACGTCGGGATGCGTGGCGAGCGCGGTCCCGGTCGTTGCGCCGCTGCCGGTGACCACGTTGAAGACGCCGGCGGGCAGGCCGCCCTCGTGCAGCAGCTCGGCGAAGCGCAAGGTGGTCAGCGGCGTCGTGCCGGCGGGCTTCGCCACCACGCTGTTGCCGGCCACGAGCGCGGGCGCCAGCTTGTTCGACAGCAGCGTGGTCGGGAAGTTCCACGGCACGATCGCGCCGACGACGCCGAGCGGCCGGCGCAGCACGTAGCCCTCGACTCCCGGGTCGAGGTTCGGCGTGTGCGCACCACGCAGCGCCTTCGACAGGCCGACGTAGTGCCTCAGCGTGTCGATCGCCTTCGTGATCTCGATCCGCGCGTCGCGCAGCGTCTTGCCCTGCTCGCGCGTGAGCAGCGGGATCAGCTCGTCGAGGTGCTGTTCCACGTGGTGCGCCGCCGCGCCGAGGATCTCCCCACGCTTGGACACTGCGAGCGAAGACCAGTCCCCGAACGCGCGCCGCGCCGCCTGGACGGCGGCGTCGACGTCCGCCGCCGTGCCGCCCGCAACCTCCGCGAAGACCTGCCCGTCCGCGGGGTTGGTCACGGGCAGCGGCGCGCCGCCGTTGCGGTGCTCGGCGCCGTCCACGAACCCGCCCGCGTAGGCGGTCACGGTGGCGGTCATGCGCCGACGAACTCCGGCTTGCGCTTCTCCACGAACGCGGTGAGGCCCTCGGTGGCGTCCTGGGAGCGGAACAGCCGCTCGACCAGCTCGGCCTCAAGCGCCAGCCCCTCGTCCAGCGGCAGCTGCCCGCCCTCGTGCACGCAGCGCTTGATCGCCGCGATCGCGAGCTGCGGCCCCGCCGCGAGCCGCTCCGCGTACGCGCGAGCGCCGTCCTCGTCGACGAGCGCGGCGACGAGCCCCCACGCCAGCGCCTCGTCGGGGGAGAACGTGCGGCCGGTGAGCAGCAGGTCGAGCGCGCGCGCAGGGCCGAGCTGGCGCGTGAGCCGCTGCGTGCCGCCGTTGCCGGGCAGCAGCCCGAGCGTGACCTCCGGCGTGCCGAGCTTGTACGACCCCGGCGCGGCCAGGCGGATGTCGCACGCCAGCGCGATCTCGAGCCCGCCGCCGAGCGCGTGCCCGTTGACGTAGGCAATGAACACCTGCTCGGCCGCGGCCATCCGCCGGAACGCCGCCTGCGAGGTCCGGATCATCTCCATGTTGGCCTCGACATCGCCGTCGAGGAACTTCTTGACGTCGGCGCCGGCCGAGAAGAACTTCTCGCTCGCGCTGCGCACGATCACCACCCGCGCGTCCGACCCGATCGCGGCGTCGACGTCGGCCGCGAACTGCTGCATCACCGCCAGGTCGTAGGAGTTCGCGGGCGGGTTGTCGAGCGTGACCGTGGCGACGCTCATCCGCCCAGCCCTCCGACCACGACCGACTTGAGCTCGATGTAGGAGTCGAGCGCCTCGATCCCGTGCTCCTTGCCGAAGCCTGAGGCCTTGACGCCGCCGAACGGCAACTCGTCGTAGCCGTAGTGGATCTGGTTGACCCAGGTCATGCCGGACTCGATCTCCTGCGCCGCGCGGTGGATCAGCCGCGCGTCGTTCGTCCAGATCGACGAGCCGAGCCCGTACGGGGTGTCGTTGGCGCGCGCGATCACGTCGTCGAAGTCGCTGAAGCGCATCACGGGGAGCACCGGGCCGAACACCTCCTCGCGCAGCACGCGCGAGTCCGCGCGCGGCTCGGCGACCACCGCCGGCTCGAGGAACCAGCCCTTGTCGTGCCCGGCCGTCCCGCCGCCGGTCAGCAGCTCGCCGCCGGAGCCCTCGATCTGCGCGAGCAGCTCGTCGCGGCCCGCCCTCGTGTGGATCGGGCCCATCCGCAGCCGCGGCTTCTCGGCCTTGACGGTCCCGTCGCCCGGCTCGTAGCGCTGCACGCGCTCGACGAGGGCGCCGACGAACGCGTCGTACACCGAGTCGTGCACGAACACGCGCTTGCAGCCCAGGCAGGCCTGGCCGGCGTTCCAATAGCGGCCGATGATCACCGCCTTCACGGCCGCCTCGACGTCGGCGTCGGCGCAGACGATCACCGGGTCCGAGCCGCCGAGCTCGAGCGTCAGGCGCTTGAGGTCGGGCCCCGCCAGGCCCGCGATGTGGCGCCCGACCGCCGTCGAGCCCGTGAACGCGACGCGGCGGACGTCGGGGTGCGCGACCAGCGCGTCGCCGATCTCCGACCCGCGCCCGGTGACGACATTGAGCACGCCGTCCGGCACGCCCGCCTCGGCGAACAGCCGCGCGACCTCGAGCGTGGCGAGCGGCGTGGTCGCGGCCGGCTTGGCCACGACCGTGTTGCCGCTCGCCAGCGCCGGCGCGACCTTGGTGCCCAGCAGCGTGAGCGGGAAGTTGTACGGCGTGATCGCGGCACAGACGCCCATCGGGCGGCGGATCACCATGCCGTAGGACTGGCCGAGCGTCGACGGCAGCTCCTGGTAGGCGCCGCGCACCTTGGTGGCCGCCTCGGCGTAGAACCGCACCCCGTGAGCGAGGTGGTTGACCTCGCCCATCGCCTCGGCGATCGGCTTGCCCTGCTCCGCCGTCAGCGTGCCCGCGAGGTCCTTGGCGTGGTCGTGGATGAGGTCCGCCGCCTTGGCGAGGATCACCGCCCGTTGCTCGACGTCGGTGCGCGACCAGTCTCCGAACGCGCGCTTGGCGGTGGCGACGGCAAGCCCGACGTCATCGGGCATCCCGGCCGGCACGGTGGCGACAGTTTGCTCGGTGGCCGGGTTGACGACCTCGATCTCCTGCTGCGCGGCGGCCGCGCGCCACTCGCCGCCGATGAGCATGTCGGGCATTGCGGTTCAGACCTCCCGGCTCGTTTTCCGGTACCGACGGCGCAGCTCCTGATAGCGGTCCACCGCCGTGTCGGTCCACGCCAGCGCGGAGCCCGACAGCTGCTTCTTCTCGCGCGCCGGCACGCCGGCCGCCAGCATCTCCCCCGCGATCTCGCTCCCTTCGCCGACCACGGCACCGGCGGCCACCATCGCACGTGCGCCGACCCGTGCGCGCTGGAGCACGATCGCGCCCATGCCGATCAGCGCGTGCTCCTCCACGACACAGCCTTCGAGCATCGCGCCGTGGCCGATCACGACGTCCTCGCCGATCACGGTCGGCAGGCCTTCGGCGCAGTGCAGCACCGCGTTGTCCTGCACCGAGCAGCCGGCGCCGATCTCGATGTGGGAGTAGTCGCCGCGCAGCACGGTGCCGAACCAGATGTTCGCGCGGTCGCCGACGCGGACGTCGCCGATCAGCACGGCGGTCGGCGCCAGCCAGACGTCCACGCCGATCGTCGGCGCGCGCCCGTCGACCTCGATCAGCGTGGCCATCTTGACCCCACGGCGAGGGAGACTATAGTGTGCCGCCCGTAAGTCAAGTGTCACACGTGGCCATACCGATCGAGGATCTCGCACCCCGCACCGAGGAGGAGGTCCGCGAACATCTCCAGGCGGGCAAGCTGGTCGAGGGCCTCAAGCACATGTCGCCGCTCTACCTGCAGGGCCTGCGGCGGATCCTCACGGTGTCGGCCGACACGGAGTTCGTCAGCGCGCCGGCCTACCTGCGCGCCGCCCAGCACGCCCCGGCGCTCAACAACTTCGGCTCGGCGATGTCGATCGTGCAGGACGAGCTCGCGCACGCCCATATCGGCTACCGGCTGCTCGGCGACCTCGGCGTCGACATGGACTGGCTGATTTACGAGCGGCCGGCCGCGGAGTTCAAGTACCCGTACGCGTTCGACATCCCGCTCGACTCGTGGGTCGAGCTCGTCTGCGCGAACGCCCTGTACGACCAGGCCGGCTACGTCCTGCTGTCGGACGTCCACCGGTCGAGCACCTTCGGGCCGTGGAAGCGCGCGCTGGCGAAGGTCGACAAGGAGGAGACGTTCCACCTGCGCCACGGCCGCACGTGGCTGAAGAAGCTCGTCAAGGAGCCCGAAGGCAAGTCCGCGGTGCAGGCGGCGGTGGACTGGATGTTCGTCCTCACGCTCGAGTGGTTCGGGCTGCCTGACGACCGCAAGCGCCACGGGATCCAGCTCGAGTACGGCTTCAAGGGCCTCTCCAACGACGAGCTGCGCCAGGCGTGGATGGCCGCGGTCGTGCCGTTCATGGAGGAGATCGGGATCGACGTGCCCGCTCACTGGGACGGCGAGCGCTGGAGCATCGACTGCCCGTTCCCGCGCGCCTTCGACGAGGAGACCAAGACATGGGGGGCGGAGATCACGTGGGACGAGGTGCTCACCCGCTGGAAGGCGCGCGGCCCGATGAACGAGGCCTATGTGGAGAAGCTCCAGCGCGGCTACCGCACCACGAGCTTCCGGAGGGCCGCGTGACGGTCGAGGCGCGCCTGTGGCAGGCGCTGCGGGAGGTCGAGGACCCCGAGATCCCGATCTCGGTCGTCGGCATGGGCCTGATCGTCTCCGTCGCCTACCTGCCGGACTCGCGGACCGCGGACCTCAAGATCACCTACACGGCGATGGGCTGCCCGGCCATGGAGTTCATCCAGGACGACATCCGGGAGGCCTGCCTCGCCGACCCGGACGTCGACGCGGTCGACATCGAGGTCGTCTGGGACCCGGTGTGGACGAAGAGCCGGATCCGCGCCGACGCGCGCGAGACGATGCGGCGGCTTGGAGTGGTGGCGTGAGTACCGTCGACCGCAGGTCTGAGCTTGCGCGGATCGGAGGGCGAAACAGTCAATCGGTCTGGGAGGTGTTCGCGCGCAAGGCGTACGAGGAGCCGCTGCACCACGTCGGGACGATCACCGAGCCCGACGAAGATCTGGCGCTCGTGTCGGCCCGCGCGGTCTACGACGAGCATCCGTGGATCGAGATGATCATCGTGCCGCGCTCGGCGATCCGCGAGGCGATCTCGACGTGAGCACGATGGCCCAGCTCGTCAGCTCGTACGCCGACAACAAGGGCGCGCTCGGCCGCCGCTACGGCGAGTGGGCGGTGAGCGCGCCGACCGTCGAGGCCGCCGTGGCGGCCGCCGCGATGGCGCAGGACGAGCTGGGCCACGCGCGCGCCACGTATCCCGTGCTCGCCAAGCTCGGCGTCGAGCGCGCCGACGACACGCTCGACACGTCCGGCGCGCTGCCGTTCATCGCGCACGAGCTGCCCGACTGGGCCGCGATGATCGCCGCCAACCTGGTGGTCGACGGGATCCTCACGACGTGGGTGGCGAGCGTGCGCGACAGCGAGATCGAGCCGCTCGCGCAGCGCGCGCGCAAGATCCTCCAGGAGGAGGGCGCACACAAGGTGCACGCGGAGGCGTGGGCGCGCCGCTTCTGCCGCAGCGCCGACCGCGAGCTGCTGCTGCAACGCATCGGCGAGGCGTGGCACGACGCCGCGCGCTGGCCCGGGCCCGACGACCCGGCCGCGGTGCGCGCGCAGGTCCGTGCGTGGCTCAGCGAACTGTTGGCGGCCGAGGGCTGCGACGTGCCGCTCCCGGAGCCCCAGGACTGGTCGGGATGGGACGAGAAGCGCCGGTTCTGACCTGCCCGTTCTGCGCCTCCGCCGACATCGAGGACGTGGCGCAGTTCGGCGGGCAACTCATCACCCGCCAGGTCCGCTGCCGCGCCTGCAACACGTACTTCGAAGTCGTGCGCGACGAGTTCGACGACGCGCCTAGCTGACCGCGGCGGCCTGAGCCTCGGCCTCGCGCAGCTTGTAGCGCTGGATCTTGCCGGTCGGCGTGCGCGGGAAGTCGGTCACGAACTCGACCAGGTGCGGATACTCGTAGCGGCGCAGGTGGTCCTTGCACCACCCCCGCAGCTCGCCGGCCAGCGTATCGGGGTCGGCCGGCGGCTCAACGCCGATCACGAACGCCTTGATGCGGCTGACGTCGTCGACGCTGACGCCGATCACCGCCGCTTCGGAGACCGCGGGATGGCGGACCAGGCACGCCTCGACGTCCGCGGGCGAAACCCACAGGCCGCCGGCCTTGATCATGTCGTCGGCGCGGCCCTGGTAGACGTAGTGACCGGCGGGCGTCCGCACGTAGCGATCGCCGCTGAAGAACCAGTCGCCACGCATGCACTGGCGCGTCTTCTCCCGCTGGTGCCAGTAATACGCGGCGCAGCTCTCGCCGCGGACGAGCAGGTCCCCCGGCGTGCCGTCCGGGACGTCCTGGCCGCGGTCGTCGACCACGCGCAGCTCGTAGCCCGGGACCGGGCGGCCGGACGTTCCGGGCGCCAGGTCCGCCAGCGTGTTCGAGCAGTAGATGTGCAGCAGCTCGGTCGAGCCGATGCCGTCGAGGATCGGTACGCCCGTGATCGCCTGCCAGCGCTCTAGGATCGCCGCGGGGAGCGCCTCCGCGGCGGACACGCAGGCGCGCACGCTCGAGAAGTCGGTCTGCGCGGTCTCCGGCGTCTTGAGCAGGGCGGCGTACAGCGCCGGCACCGAGAAGAACAGCGTCGGCCGTACGCGCTCGATGGTGGCGAGGATGCGGTCGGGCCGCGAGGGACCCATGAGCTGCGTGGCGGTGGCGCCGACCGCCAGTGGGAACGACAGGCTGTTGCCGAGCCCGTACGCGTGGAAGAGCTTGGTGGTCGAGTAGCAGACGTCGTGCTGGCTGATCCCGAGCACGCCGCGGGCGTAGCTCTCGACCGTGGCGCCGATGTCGCGCTGCGTGTGCACGACGCCCTTGGGCCGCCCAGTCGAGCCGGAGCTGTAGAGCCAGAACGCCATGTCGTCGGGGTGCGTGTCGGCCGGCGGCAGCAGCTCGTCCGGCTGGCCGGCGACCGCGGCGTCGAAGCTCGAGTGCCCGGCCGCGTCCCCGTTGGCGACCAGGACCTGCACGCGCGGCCGCTCGGCCAGGACCGGCTCGAGCTTCCCCAGCAGCGCGGCCTCGATCACCAGGACGCTCGCGTAGCTGTCGTCGAGGTAGTACGCGTAGTTGTCCGGCCGGTCCATCGGGTTGACCGGGATCGGCACGGCGCCGATGCGAATCGCGGCGAGGAACGTCGCGTGGAACACCGGCGAGTCATCGAGGATCATCAGGACGCGACCCTCGCGTGCCACGCCGAGCTCGCGCAGCAGCGCCGCGGTGCGCGCCGTGAGCCGGGCAACGGCGCCGAACGTGAGCGACTCGCGCTCGCCGATGAGAGCGACCTTGTCGGCGCGGCCCGCCGCGAGGTTCTCGTCGAGCAGCAGGCTGGCGTTCAGCCGCTCCATCGGCCGACTCTAACATCGTGGAGATGCGCGGCAGAGTCGCGATCATCGGGGCAGGGCCGGCCGGTTTCTACGCCGCCGACCAGCTGCTCAAGCAGGGCTTCGCGGTCGACCTGCTCGACCGGTTGCCGACGCCGTACGGGCTCGTGCGCTCCGGCGTCGCGCCCGACCATCCGAAGATCAAGAGCGTCACGCGCGTCTACGACAAGGTGGCCGCCTCGCCCGCCTTCCGGTACTACGGCGGCGTCGAGCTCGGCAAACACGTCACGCGCGAGGAGCTGCGCGCCCGCTACCACGCCGTCGTCTACGCGCTCGGGACGGCGGCCGACCGGCGGCTCGGTATCCCGGGCGAGGACCTGCGCGGCTCGCATTCGGCCACCGACTTCGTGGCGTGGTACAACGGCCACCCCGACTACGCCGACCTCA
Organism: uncultured Solirubrobacteraceae bacterium; assembly: GCA_963803335.1. Classification (GTDB taxonomy): domain Bacteria; phylum Actinomycetota; class Thermoleophilia; order Solirubrobacterales; family Solirubrobacteraceae; genus DASSUW01. Next base: position 95,106 of record CAWDME010000009.1, read on the forward strand.
CGTTCGACCTCGACCACGAGCGCGCGGTCGTGATCGGCAACGGCAACGTGGCGGTCGACGTGGCGCGGATGCTCGTGCTCGCCTCCGACGAGCTGGCGGTCACGGACACCGCCGACCATGCACTGCCCGCCTTCGCCGGCTCCGGCGTGCGTGAGGTCCTTCTGCTCGGCCGCCGCGGTCCCGAGCACGCCGCGTTCACCACGCCGGAGCTGCGCGAGCTCGGTGAGCTGTCACGAGCCGACGTGATCGTGGAGCCGTTCACGGCGGAGCCGCCCGAGGACGCCACGTCGACGCAGCGGCGCAACCTCGAGGTGCTGCAGGAGTACGCGGCGCGCGCGCCGGCCGGCCATACCCACCGCGTGGTGCTCCGATTCCTGCGCTCGCCCGTCGAGATCCTCGGCGACGACCACGGCCGCGTGCGCGGCCTACGCGTCTCCGTCAACCGGATCGAGAACGGGCGCGCCGTGCCGACTGGCGAGGAGGAGGTCATCGAGTGCGGCCTCGTGCTGCGCGCGGTCGGCTACACGGGCGCGCCGGTGCCCGGCGTGCCGTTCGACCCGCAGCGCGGCCTGATACCCAACGACGACGGCCGCGTCGTCGACGACGCCGGCGTGCCGCTGACCGGCGAGTACGCGGTCGGATGGATCAAGCGCGGGCCGACCGGCGTGATCGGCACGAACAAGAAGTGCGCGGCCGGCACGGTGGCGCACGTGGTGGCCGACGCGGACGCCGACCGGCTCGCGAAGGCGGACGACGCCGACCCCGAGGCGTGGCTGCGCGAGCGCGTGCCCGACCTCGTCACCTGGGAGGGGTGGACGGCGATCGACGCGTACGAGGCCTCGGCGGGAGCCCCGGCCGGCCGGCCGCGGGTGAAGCTCGTGCGCATGGATGAGCTGACGCGCGTGGCGCAGCGAACGTCAACCCCGGCTGGGTAGGGCGGCTGGGGAATCGGCCGACCCCTCGCTGCCCTACCCAGCCGCAGTTGGCTCAGGCCGCCTCGCGCATCGCTTCAATGCCACCGAAGTACCGCTGCGCCACCGCGTGCCAGCTCTCGTGCCGGTCGCGGAACACCTTCAGCGCCTGCGCTCGGGGCCAGCCGTCCGGGAGCATCGCCTCCGGCAGATCGGGGTCCAGGAACGGGAACTTGCGCCACTCGTGCACGAGCTGCGTCTGGGCGCGGAAGACCGTCTCCGGCGTCCTCGGGCGCAGCCGGCCGAACCGGGCCATGAACTCCCCGTACGCCCGCGCGACGGCGTCGAGGTCCCACGCCTCGGCGAGCACCCTCGCCGGATCGCCGAGCGTGCCCAGCGACGCCTGGAAGGACAGCAGCTCGGCGACCGAGTCGACGTTCGCGACCTCGCGCTCGCGCTCCACGTGCGGAGTGATCCAGAGGCCGCCGCCGAGCGAGCCGAAGCCGGCCCAGGCGAGCCGCGTACGCACCTGATGGCGGACGTCCCGGCGCTCCTCCGGCACGCGCAGGACCACGAGCAGCCAGCGGCCGTCCCACTCCCACGGCTCGCCGAACGAGTAGATGCGCTCGGCGCCCGTCTGCAGCATCTGCGTGGTCTCCTCGGTGAGCGAGACCCGCGCGCGGCGGCCCCGCCGCTCGGTCTGCAGCCAGCCGGCGGCCACGCTGCGCGCAAGCGCCTGGCGCGCGGCGTGCAGCTTGTACTCGAGCGCCCCGAGCGCCTCGATCAGCGTCTCTTGCCACACGGCCGCGTGCAGCGGCAGGACGTACTCGCCGAGCGTGGTGAGCAACATCGAGCGGGCCGCGGGAGCGCCGACCGACCGGCGGCGCAGCTGGTCGTTCACCCGCGAGATTTTACAGCCGGCCCGGACGACTGTCTCACGTCACGACGGGCGATCGGCCGCCGCACGCAGCGCCTCGCGGGCCTCGGCCGCGAGCCGCCGGACGAGCTCGCCGGCCGGCACCGGCTCGGCCAGCGTGTGCGCCTGCCCGGCCCACACGTGGAAGCCGTCGGCGTCGCCGGCGCTGCGGGCGGCGGCGCGGACCTTTGCCGTGACGTGGTGGACGTCGGGGTAGGCGCTCGGGGCGCCGCTGTCGTGCTCGCGCAGCCAGCGGTTGACGATGCCGCGCGCCGTGCGGCCGCTGAACGCGCGCGTCAGCGCGGTGGCGCCGGGCGCGGCGATCGCGTCGCGGTGGGCGGGCGCGGTGGCGGCCTCGGGGCAGAGCATGAATGCGGTGCCGATCGCCGCCGCCCGGGCGCCCGCGGCGAGCACGGCGGCGACCCCGCGACCGGTCGCGATCCCGCCCGCGGCGATCAGCGGCAGCTCGACCGTCGCGGCGACCATCTGCAGCAACGCGAGCAGCCCGATGTCTCCGGGCGCGGCGTCGTCGAACGTGGCCCGGTGCCCGCCGGCCTCGGCGCCCTGGACCACGAGCGCGTCGGCGCCGGCCTGCGCGGCCGTCGCCGCCTCCGCCGGCGTGGTCACCGTGACCCAGACGGCGCTGCCCGCCGCCTGCAGGTCGCGCACGTCGCCGATCGGCGGGCAGCCGAACGTGAACGAGACCACCGGCACGCGCAGCTCGATCATCAGCGCCAGCTTCGCCTGCCAGTCGTCATCGTCGTGACGCGGCTCGCCAAGCGGCGCCCCGTAACGCTCGGCCTCCTCCGTCAACGCCGCAGCGAACGCCGCGACGGCGGCGGGGTCGGCGACCGGCGCCGGCGGCGCGAACAGGTTCACGCCAAACGGCGCCGCCGTGAGCTCGCGCAGCGCCGCGACGTCCTTACTCGCCGCGGCGGCGGTCTTGTAGCCGGTCGCGACGAAGCCGAGGCCGCCCGCGTTGCCGACCGCGGCGGCCAGCTCCGGCGTCGACGGGCCGCCGCTCAACGGCGCCTGCACGATCGGGTGCTTCAGCGAGTCGGGTGTGAAGCGCGACACTGCACACAGCATGCCTGACCGAGCCCACCTCATAGGGATCAACCACGTCGCGCTCGAGGTCGGCGACCTCGATGCCGCCCTCGACCTCTACGCCCGCCTGTTCGGCTTCGAGCTCCGCGGCCGCGCGCCGGGGATGGCCTTCATCGACATGGGCGACCAGTTCCTCGCCGTCAGCGAGGGCCGCCGCCAGGGCCCCGACGACGGCCGCCACTTCGGCCTCGTCGTCGACGACAAGGCGGCGGTCCGCGCTGCCGTCGAGCGCGAAGGCCTCGCGCAGGTCGGCCGCGGCCACCGGCTCGACTTCCTCGACCCGTGGGGCAACCGCTTCGAGATCGTCGCCTACGGCGACGTTCAGTTCGAGCGCGCCCCCGGCGTCAAGCGCAAGCTCGGGATCGAGGAGCTCGAGAAATCCGCCGCCGCCCGCGACGAGATCCGCGATCGCGGGCTCGCCTAACTGGCCGTTCGGCGGGTTCAACGGTCAGCGCGGCTGACTAGGTTCCGATCGATGCGCCGGATCGCCATCGCCGTCGCCGTGCTCGCAGCGCTGCCCGCCTCCGCGACCGCGGCGGAGCGCGCGTATCCACGGCCACCGGGTGTCGTGCCGCCGAACGTGCTGCCGGCAACAGGCGCCACGGCAGCGCGCCTGCAGCCGGCACGCTGGCTCGTGGGTGCGCGGCCCGGCGCCCGCGCCGAGGGCGTCGCCGCGCGCTACGGCGCCGAGCTGCTCACGCCGCGCGGGATCTACGTGATCCGGCGCGCCCGCGCCCGCGCGTTCGCGACGGCGCTGCGGGCCGCCGGCGTCTACCGCTTCGCGGAGCCGAACCGGCGCGTCCGCCCGGCGCAGGCCGTCGACGACGTCGCCGCCACCGACTGGCGGACGTTCCTGATCCCGCCGACGCTGCAGCCGCCGGACGTGGCCACGGCGCCACTGACCGCGGTGATCGACGGGGCCGCGGACCCGACGATCCCCGACCTCACCGGCGTGCAGGTCGTGCGCGACACGGCGGTCAGCGACCTCCACGGATCGGCCGTCGCGTCGGTCATCGGCGGCCGCGCCAACGGCGTCGGCAAGGTCGGCGTGTACCCGGGAGCCCCGATCCTCTCGATCGGCACGGACTTCACGGTCGCCGACATCGTCAAGTGCATCGCGACCGCGCTCGACGCCCACGCGCGCGTGCTCAACATGAGCTACGGCTCGCCGGAGTACAGCTACGCCGAGGACGTCGAGCTCGCCTACGCGGTCTCGCGTGACGTCGTGCCGGTCGCGGCCGCCGGCAACGACCGCGACACACAGCTCCCCAACGGCACCGTGAACCCGGTGATGTACCCGGCCGGGCTCCCCCACATCGTGTCGGTCGCGGCGATGGGCCCTTCGGGCGCCACCAGCTCCTTCTCCACATCCAACGGGGCCGTCGACCTCGCGGCCCCGGGCGAGGGCGTGCTCACCGCCGTGCCGGCCGCGTACGACGACGACGGCACGGCGGACGGGTACGAGCGGCTCGACGGCACGAGCTTCGCCGCCCCGATCGTGTCCGGCGCGGCCGCCTGGCTGCGCGCCGCGCGGCCGCAGCTCACCAACGGGCAGGTCGCGGACCTGCTGCGCATGACCGCCGAGGACATCGCGCCCGCGGGCTGGGACCCGGACAGCGGCTACGGGCTCGTGGACCTGCCAACCGCGCTCGCGCAGCCGGCGCCGCCGATCGACACCCTCGAGGTCAACGACGACATCGCCTGGGTCAACGGCCGCCGCTTCAGCAAGCCCGACCCGTTCATCTTCAAGGCCCACGACCGCAGGCGCTCCGTGCGCGGCGTCGTCGACTTCTGGAAGGACTACGCCGACGTCTACCGCGTCCAGGTCCCGGGCCGGCACGCGCTGCACCTGACGCTGCGGATGGCGCACGGCACCAACCCGGACCTCGCGGCGTACAGCACGCGCGGGCGCACGATCTACAAGGCCCGCGGCCGCCTGGGCCGGTCCTACAACAAGCCGGGCAAGAGCGAGCGGGTGACGATCCACAACTACTCGCGCCACAGCATGGTGGCCTACGCGGTCGTCTACTCGCCGACCGCCAAGGACGACCGCTACGACGCGCCGTACACGCTCACCGTCAAGCGGTGACGCCGTGCTTGCGCAGGTACTCGATGTAGAACGGCCGCAACAGGTCGGCCGTCTCGCCCTCCCCCGCGTCGGTCAGGTCGTCGACGTGCGCGCTGAGGTGGAAGACGTCGTTCTCGGCCTCGTCGACGCGGCCGGCGGCCGCCTCGGCCGCGGGCAGCGTCTTCATCAGCTCATAGAAGAATTTCACGTCGAAGTGCCGCTTGGCGCGGCTGACCGCGCGATCGTGGAGCTCCTTCGACGAGAGGGCGTCCAGGCCGTCTTCGGTCACGTCACGGTCCCGGTGAGGTGGGGCTTGCCCGTGCGCGCGTCGTGAACGGCGAACTGGCCGTCGGTGAACGAGAACGCGACGCGCCCGGGAATGCGGAGCGGCAGCTTGAAGCGCACGTCGGCAGTGTACGTGTCCGGCAGCCGCCCCTCGAGCGCGGCCAGGCAGCGGGCCTTGGTCCACATCCCGTGCGCGATCGCGCTCGGCTGGCCGAACGCCTTTGCCGGCAGCGAGTGCATGTGGATCGGGTTGGCGTCGCCGGAGACGCGCGCGTAGCGGCGGCCGATGTCGCCCGGCACGGTCCAGATCGCGCTCGGCGTGGGCGGCTCCGAGCCGTCGCGCGGCGAGGATGAGCCGCCCTTGCCCTCGCGGTGCAGGTAGCGGCTGACGTCGCGCCACAGCACCTCGCCGTCGACCTCCGCCTCGCCGACCAGCTCGAACTGGGTGCCGCGCTCGTACGGCGCCAGGTTCTCGGCACGGACGCGCAGGTCGAGCCGCTCGTCCGCGTGCAGCGGGCGCCGCTGCTCGATCCGGTTGCCGATGTGCACCAGCCCGAGCGGCGAGAACGGGAAGTCGGACGCCGCCATCAGCTCCATCGCCAGCGGGAACGCGAGGATGTGCGGGTAGGTCGCCGGCAGCTCGTCGCGCAGCCGAAAGCCGCACACGCGGTCGTACTCGGCCAGCGCGTGGCGGTCGATCTCCACCGAGCGGGTCAGCTCACGGTCGGGCAGGGAGTCCGGCCGCCGCCGCACAGCCCCGAGCGCGATGCGCGCATACAGCCGCTTCATGCGCCGATCAGGCTCTGGCCGCAGACCCGGACGACGTTGCCGTTCACGCCGGCCGACCCGGGCGAGGCGAACCACGCCACGGTCTCGGCGACGTCGACCGGCAGGCCGCCCTGCGCGAGCGAGTTCATCCGCCGGCCGGCCTCGCGCGTGCCGAGCGGCATCGCGGCGGTCATCTGCGTCTCGATGAACCCGGGGGCGACGGCGTTGATCGTGGCCTGCCGCTTGGCCAGCGGGCCGGCGAGCGCCTCGACGATCCCGATCACGCCCGCCTTGCTCGTCGCGTAGTTGACCTGCCCGCGGTTGCCGGCGATGCCGCTGACCGACGACACGCAGACGATGCGCGAAACGGACTCGCGGATCGCCTCGTTGATGCGCTCGATGCTCTCGAGGTTGACGGCGAGGACCGCGGCCCACTGGTCCTCGCTCATGCGCGCGAGCGTCTTGTCGCGCGTGATGCCGGCGTTGTGGACGACGATGTCGGCGCCTCGCTCGGCGAGCACCGCGGGCGCGCGGTCGGACGTGATGTCGAGCTGCAGCGCGCTGCCGCCGATGCGGTTGGCGATCGCCGTGAGGTCCTCGCCCTGGGCCGGGACGTCGACGAGGATCACGTCCGCGCCGTCGCGTGCGAGCACTTCGGCGATCGCCGCGCCGATGCCGCGCGAGGCACCGGTGACCGCCGCCGTCTGGCCGGCCAGCGGGCGCTCCCAGTCGTCGGGCACGTTGCGCACCGCGTCGCCGACACGGATCACCTGGCCGGAGACGTAGGCCGAGCGCCCGGAGAGCAGGAAGCGCAGCGTCGACTCGAGGTCGGCCTCCGCAGCGGCGTAGACGAGGTTGGCGGTGGCGCCGTGGCGGACCTCCTTGCCGAGTGAGCGGACGAAGCCCTCGAGCGCGCGCTGGGCGACGCCTTCGCCGTTTCCGACGACGATCGCGCGGCCTGAAGGCGCGAGCTCCCGCATCGCTGGCCCGAAGAAGTTGTACGCGTCGCGCAGGTCGCGCGTGGCCGTGAGCTTCGTGGCGTCGAAGATCAGCGCCGAATACTGGTCGGCCGTGCGCGCTTCGAGACCCATGCGGGTAATCACGTCGCGCACGGAGGCGGCGCCGCCGACGAGCACCGGGCCGTCGAACAGCCAAGGCCCGCGCCGGAGCTCGGCGGGCTGCGGCAGGCCCAGCCGGCGGACCATGAAGCGCCCCGGCGGGGAATCGGCGAATTGCTGGTATCGATCGGCCATGGTTCGTGCACTACCCGATTAGAATCTTAGATGAACGGGAACGTTCGTAAGTAATGGCCGAGAAGATCGCGATCCTCGGGGGCAACCGGATCCCCTTCGCCCGCTCCAACGGGCCGTACGCCGAAGCGTCCAACCAGGACATGCTCACGACCGCGCTCGACGGGCTCGTCGCCCGCTTCGGGCTGCAGGGTGAGCGCGCCGGTGAGGTCGTCGCGGGCGCGGTGCTCAAGCACAGCCGCGACTTCAACCTCACGCGCGAGTGCGTACTGGGCAGCGCGCTCGATCACGCCTCCCCCGCCTACGACCTCCAGATGGCCTGTGACACGGGGCTGCAGGCGGCGCTGGCCGTCGCCGGCAAGATCGCGCTCGGGCAGATCGACTGGGGCATCGCCGGCGGCGTCGACACCACCAGCGACGCGCCGATCGGCGTCAACGAGGACCTGCGCCAGGTGCTGCTCGAGGCCAACCGGGTCAAGAGCGTCCCGGGCCGGATCAGGCTGCTCGGCCATCTGCGGCCGCACCACATCGTGCCCGAGATCCCCCGCAACGCCGAGCCGCGCACCGGCCTGTCGATGGGCGAGCACCAGGCACTGACCACCGAGCGCATGGGGATCACGCGCGAGGACCAGGACGAGCTGACCGTGGCAAGCCACCAGGCGCTCGCCGCCGCGTACGAGCGCGGCTTCTTCGACGACCTCGTCACCCCGTATCTCGGCCTCGAGCGCGACCAGAACCTGCGACCCGACTCGAGCACGGAAGCGCTCGCGAAGCTCAAGCCGGTGTTCGGCCAGACGATGACGGCAGCGAACTCCACCCCGCTGTCGGACGGCGCCGCCGTCGTGCTGCTCGGGACCGACGCCTGGGCCAAGGAGCGTGGCGTTCCCGTCCTCGCGCACCTCACCTACTCCGAGACGGCCGCGGTCGACTACATCGGCCGCGAGGACGGGCTGCTGATGGCGCCGGTCGACGCCGTGCCGCGCATGCTCGAGCGTGCCGGCCTGACGCTGCAGGACTTCGACCTGTACGAGATCCACGAGGCGTTCGCCGCGCAGGTGCTGTGCACGCTCAAGGCATGGGAGGCCGAGGGCCTCGGCACGATCGACCGCTCGAAGCTCAACGTCGCCGGCGGCTCGCTCGCCGCCGGGCACCCGTTCGCCGCCACCGGCGGCCGGATTCTCGCCACCACCGCCAAGCTGCTGGCTGAGCGAGGGTCCGGCCGGGCGCTGGTCTCGATCTGCGCGGCCGGCGGCCAGGGCGTCGTCGCGATCGTGGAGCGGAGCTGATGGCGTTCTCGATGACGCTCACGCCGGCCCAGCTGGACCTGGTCGAGCGCACGCACCGCTTCGCCGAGGAAGTCATCCGGCCGGTCGCCGCCGAGTACGACCAGCGCGAGGAGTTCCCGTGGCCCGTGCTCGAGGCGGCCGCCGAAGAGGGCTTCTACAACCCGCTCTTCTACCGCGACCTGATCGGCGACCCGACCGGCCTGTCGCTCCCGCTGTTCATGGAGGAGCTGTTCTGGGGCTGCGCCGGCATCGGGCTGGCGATCGTCATGCCCGCACTGGCGCTGTCGGCGATGGCCCAGGCGGCGACGCCCGACCAGCTGCTCAAGTGGGCCCCCGAGTGCTTCGGCGAGCCGGACAAGCTGAAGCTGGCGGCGCTCTGCGTGTCCGAGCCCGAGGGCGGCAGCGACGTGCGCAACCTGCGCACCCGCGCCTGCCGCGACGGCGACGACTGGGTGATCGACGGTCACAAGATCTGGATCGGCAACGGCGGCATCGCCGATGTCCACGTCGTCAACGCGACCGTTGACCCCGAGCTCGGTCATCGCGGGCAGGCGCTGTTCATCGTGCCCGGCGGCACGCCCGGACTGCACATGGTCCGCAAGCTCGAGAAGCTCGGCTGCCGCGCTTCGCACACGGCCGAGCTGAAGTTCGAGGGCTGCCGGGTCCCGGGCGAGAACCTGCTCGGCGGCGACGCCCGGCTCGAGCGCCGGATGCAGCAGGCGCGCGAGGGGTCCAACGGCCGCTCGTCGACGCTCGGCGCGTTCGAGCAGACACGCCCGATGGTGGCCGCCCAGGCGCTCGGCATCGCCCGCGCGGCGCTCGAGTACGCGTGCGACTACGCGAACCGGCGCGAGGCGTTCGGCGAGCCGATCCTCGCCAAGCAGGGCATCTCGTTCCCGCTCGCCGACCTGGCGGCAGACCTCGACGCGGCGCGGCTGCTGACCTGGCGCGCCTCGTGGCTGGCGGCGCAGGGTCACGACTATCACCACGCCGAGGGCTCGATGTCCAAGCTCAAGGCGTCCGAGACCGCGGTGCGGATCACCGAGCAGGCGATCCAGGTCTGCGGCGGCTACGGCTACGTGCGCGACACGCCGGTCGAAAAGTGGTACCGGGACGCCAAGCTCTACACGATCTTCGAGGGCACGAGCGAGATCCAGCGCGTGGTGATCGGCCGCACGCTGACCGATCCCGCGCCGCCGCTGCACCACCGGCTGCCGGCCGAGGGCGCGCCGTTGTCACGGACGCTCGGCCGCGGCACCAAGACGCGCTCGCTCGTGGCCGGCAAGGCGATGCGCGTGGCCGCCAACGCCCCGCCGGCGCTGATGAAGCTGCCGATGAAGGTGATCGCGCCGCCGAGCAAGCCCTCGGCGCGCGGCACCGATCAGACCTCGCGGTCGTAGTAGTCGACGGTGCCCTCGCGCCGGTAGAGGCCGAGCGGCTCGCCGAACCCCTCCCAGACGCCGACCTTGTCGCTGTCGGGATAGACGGCGACCGACGGCAGCCGCTTGGTCGAGAGCATCAGCACGCGGACCGTCTCGGCGCCGTGATTTGTCACCTTGTGAGCACCCGGCTCACCTTCGGGAAAGCTCACCGTGTCGCCCGGCCGCAGCTCGTCCTCGCCGTCCGGGTGCCGGATCGTCGGCCGGCCCTGCAACACGATCAGCCACTCCTCGTCGCCGAGCTCGTAGTGGTAGGGGCAGATGCTCTGCCCGGCGGGCAGCTCGTAGATGCTGCCGCCGATCCGGCGGGCGCCGATACGCGCGCCGAAGCGGTCCATCCCGGCGCGGTAGCCCTCGGGGTCGGTGTCGTCGTAGCCGAGCTGCGGCTCGAAGATGTTCACGCGGTCCATCGTTCGATGTTGCCGTAGAGCGACGACATGGTGTAGGACTCCGGGCAATTCGCGCGGACGGGCATCGGATGGCCCGTGCCGCCACATCCGCAATAGGGGGCTCGATGAGTAGGACGCAGTTGGCTGCTGCCGCTGTCACGGTGGCTGCGGTCGCATTCGCGGCGATGCCGGCGATGGCCGGTGCCGCCACCACGGCGAAGCCGAACGACGTACGCGAGGTGCCGCTCGGCAAGAAGTTCTCGACCGCCAAGCTCGGAGCGCTCCGCCCGCAGGCGCGGGCCCTGGCGGCGCCCAAGGCCGCGGCGGCAACACCGCCCGTGGGCACCGTGCGCGGATGGATCGCGCTCGACGACTTCAACGGGATCCTGTACCGCAAGGACTACACGCTGCGCGGCGTCGGCAACCACATCGAGGTGTGGGTCGCCAACGACACCTCGTTCCCGTCCGGCGACTGCCGGTCGGCGATCCCGAACTCGACGACGGTGACCGACGCCCAGGTCAACCGGCTCATCACGCAGTTCGACAGCAACATGTACCCGAAGGAGACGAGCACCTTCAGCACGCCGCCGGACCGGGACGGCACGAACGCGCTGATCAGCGGCGACTTCACCGGCGACGGCGACAACACCGTCGCGCTGATCGACAACGTCCGGGACGACAACTACTACACGTTCCCGGCCGCGCCGACGTACATCGCCGGCTTCTTCTCGGCGCAGTTCAACGAGCTGCTCGATCGCAACGTCATGACGATCGATGCGTTCGACTGGGCGCACCGCAGCGGCGACAACCCGCCGGACGAGCCGACGAGCGACCTCTGCACCAGCCGCCCGGGGCGCCCGAACCTCTACGAGGGCACGTTCGCACACGAGTGGCAGCACCTGCTGCAGTACTACACCGATCCGTTCGAGACGACGTGGATGAACGAGGGCCTGTCCGACTACGCGCAGACCCTGGTCGGCTACGTCGACGGCACGAAGACGGTGTTCGACAAGGGCGGCGACAGCCACCTCTACTGCTTCCAGGGCTTCGGCACGTTGCAGACGCCGTTCAACCCCAACCCGCGTGACTGCGGCGGGCCCGAGAACTCGCTCAACCTGTGGGGCGAGGGCAACCCGAACGCGGTGCTGGCCGACTACGGCAATGCGTACTCGCTGATGCTGTACCTGGCCGACCACTTCGGCACGGACATCATCTCCCGCCTGCACAACGACGGTGACCTCCAGGGGATCCCGAGCCTCGAGGCCAACCTGAAGGCCGAGGGCGCGAACGACACGTACCGCGTGCTGCACAACTTCCAGTCGTCGACGCTGCTCGACAAGCTGCTCGGCGACGCGAAGCTGTCGGTGATGCTCGGCGCTCGCAAGAGCGACGTGACGTCGAAGAGCCTGCGGGCGAGCATCAATTTCGCGAACCCGAACATCAACGACGACCCGGGCGCGGCGCCGAACGGCGCGGACTACGTGCCGCTCCAGGACGCGAAGGGCAACATCCTCAAGGGGCGTGACGTGCGGTCCCTGTCGTTCAACGGCGCCACGACGCTACCGCCGCTGCCGCTGCTCTGGACGAGCATCAGCAACGATCCGGACCGCCCCGGGAACCCGGTGCTGTGGTCTGGAAACGTGAGCAACCTCGACGCGTCGGCGGTGACGCAGGTCACCGTGCCGACGAGCGACCCGACGCTCCGGTTCCTCGCCAAGTACGGCGCGGAGCAGGGCTTCGACTATGCCTACGTGCAGGTGTCGACCGACGGCGGCGCCACCTACACGAGCATCCCGGGTGACAAGACCATCGACGCGCCGCTGGGGCCAGGCCTCAACGGCACGACCGACGGCTTCGAGGCGCACTCGTACGACCTGTCCGCGTACGCCGGCAAGACGATCCTCCTCTCGTTCCGCTACGTCAGCGACGGCGGCGTGAACGAGGGCGGTCTGCTGCTCGACGACATCACGCTCGGCGGCACGACGGTCAGCGACGGCTCGAGCCTGGCGCCGTTCAAGTCACCGACCCAGATCCGCGCGACTCCGGTCCACAACTGGAACGTGCGGCTCGTCGGCATCGACGAGGGCAAGGTGCCGCTCGTCCTGCAGGTCGAGTTCAACGGGAAGAACAAGATCTCGCTGAACCGTTCGCAGCTCGCGGTCGCGAGCGCGTTCCAGAAGGTCGTCGCCATCGTGGCGTACGACGAGCCGACCGAGCAGGTGCAGCAGTACGCGCCGTACACCCTCACGGTGAACGGCGTGCAGCAGCCGGGCGGCACGCCCGCTCAGTAGTCCGCGTTGGGGCCCGGCGGCCGTGCCGCCGGGCCCTCACGCCTCCCCACGCCATGGCGGCCCGTACTGTGGGCGCCATGCCGGTGACGGTGATCGGGGAGCACGAGGCACGCACGGTCGCGCAGCTCGAGCGCTGCGTGCAGGCTGAAGAGGGCGCGGCCGGGGTGCTGTGCGCGGACGGGCATGTCGGCTACAGCCAGCCGGTCGGCGGTGCCGTCGCCTACCGCGACCACATCTCGGTCTCGGGCGTCGGCTACGACATTGGGTGCGGCAACAAGGCCGTGCGGACCGACCTGCGCGCCGACGAGATCGCCGGCGACCTGGCGGGGATCATGGACGCGATCGTCGCCCGGATCTCGTTCGGCGTCGGCCGCCGCAACGACGACCCGGTCGACCATCCCGTGCTCGACGCGATCCGACACGCCGACGCCGCGTCGCAGCGCGCGCTGGCTGATCTCGCCGCCGCTCAGCTCGGCACGGTCGGCGCCGGCAACCACTACGTCGACCTGTTCGCCGGCGAGGACGGCCGGGTCTGGGTCGGCGTGCACTTCGGCTCGCGCGGGTTCGGCCACAAGACGGCGACGACGTACCTCGCGCTGGCCGGCGAGCCGAAAGGCGGGATGGACGCGCCGCCGAGCCTGCTGCCCGCCGACTCCGCGCTCGGCCAGGAGTACATCGCCGCGATGCAGCTCGCGTGCGACTACGCGTACGCGGGCCGCGACGTGGTCGTCGCGCGCGTGCTCGACATCCTCGGCGCGGCGGAGACCGCCTCGGTGCACAACAACCACAACTTCGCCGCGCGCGAAATCCACGACGGCGTGCACTGGTGGGTGGTGCGCAAGGGCTGCACGCCGGCGTTCCCCGGCCAGCAGGGCTTCGTCGGCGCGACGATGGGCGAGACGAGCGTGATCCTCGAGGGCGCCGACACGCCCGCCGCGCGCGCCGCGTTCTTCTCGACCGTGCACGGCGCGGGCCGCCGCATGTCCCGTACGCAGGCCAAGGGCAAGAAGGGCCGGCCCGGGCTGATCGACTACGAGGCGGTGCGCGCCGACCTCCGCGCCCGCGGGATCGAGCTGCGCGGCGGCGCCGCCGACGAGGCGCCGGACGCGTACAAGCGGCTCGACGAGGTCCTGGCCGAGCACGGCGACTCGATCCGCGTGCTGCACCGCCTCACGCCGATCGGGGTCGCCATGGCCGGGCCGGATATCGTCGACCCCTACAAGGACTGACTGAGGCTCGACGTGCGCGTCCTCGCACTCGCGGACAAGCGGCCGCTGCTCGACCCGGCGACGATCGCGCGCCAGAAGCGCGTCGACGCCGTGTTCTGCCTCGGCGACCTCGACCGCGCCTGGATCGAATCGCTGATGTCGCTCGACATCCCGCGCTACGGCGTGCACGGCAACCACGACCCCGAGCACGTGCTGCGCGAGCTCGAGATCGAGGACATGCACCTGCGGCGCACCCAGGTCGGCGGTGGGATGACGCTCGCCGGCTTCGAGGGCTGCGTTCAGTATCGCCGCGGCGCGACGCACCAGTACACGCAGCGCGAGGCCAGCAAGCTGGCCCGCCGCCTGCCGGCCGCCGACGTGCTCCTCTGCCACTGTCCGCCGCTCGGGATCAACGACGACCCGGACGACCCCGCGCACATCGGCTTCGAGGGCCTGCGCGAGTGGGTCGACCGCCACGAGCCCCGCCACCTGCTCCACGGCCACACGCATCCGCTGCCGGGGCGCGCGATCGGCCGCTACGGCACCACGCTCGTGCACTACGTCTCGGGCGCGAAGGTCCTCGACCTGCGCTAGTGTCGCGAGTCGACGCTAGTCCGCGTCGAGGACCGTGAGGTCGAGGCGGGCGAGGCGGACGGGATCGGCGAGGATGTCCATGGCGGCGATCCGCCCGTTGCGCACCGTGAGCGCGGCGACCGCGAAGGGCTTTCCGTCGAGCAGCGAGACCCAGCCGGGCACGCCGTTGATCAGCGCACGACGCGCGACGAGGCCGGGGCGCTGCGCGGCGCCCCACGCCCTGCGGCCGACGGTCTCGGCGCCGTGTACCACCTCGATGGATCCGCTGCCGTCATCCGCGCGGACCACGACGTCGGGATCGAGCACCGCGACGAGGGCGTCAAAGTCACCCTGACGCGCGGCGGCGAGGAACGCGTCGACCACCTCTTGCTGCGTGGCCGGATCGGCGTCCGGCGTTGCGTCCGCCCCGCGGATGCGGCGGCGGCCGCGGCTGGCGAGCTGGCGCGCCGCGTCGGGCGAGCGGCCGAGGACCCCGCCGATCTCGTCGAAGGGAATCGAGAACATGTCGTGCAGCACGTAGGCGAGCCGCTCCGCCGGCGTGAGCGTCTCGAGCACGACGAGCAGCGCGAGCCCCACCGAGTCGGCCAGCAGGGCCTCGTGCTCGGGATCGACGCCGTCCGCGCGATCGACGATCGGGTCCGGCAGGCGGCTCCCGAGCGGCTCCTCGCGCCGCGTCCTGCGTGAGCGCAGCATGTTGAGCCCGACGCGGCCGACCGTCGTGACAAGCCAGGCCTCGAGGTTCTCGATCGCTGCGGCATCCGAGCGGCTGAGCCGGATCCACGCCTCTTGCACGGCGTCGTCCGCCTCGCTCGTAGAGCCCAGCATCCGATAGGCGACTGCGTGCAGCCGGGCCCGGTGCTCTTGGAATCGCTCTGCCAGCCAGTCGCGTTCGTCCATCGATCACCAGACCCGCGGCGGCCGCAGAACGTGACGTCACATCTCCGCGCGGCCGAGGGTCTACCCCTCGAAAGCTACGCAGGAGACACACCATGGCGACGAGACACGCCGAACCCACCATCGAGTCGCACGACATCGAGGAGACCGTCTGGCGCATCGATCCGGCGAGATCGAGCGTCGAGTTCGAGGTCCCCGGCTTCTGGGCCGGGCTGATCAAGGTCAAGGGGCGCTTCGACCGCTACGACGGCACGCTCGACCTGCGCCGCACGCCCGCGATCGAGCTGACGATCGATGCCGGCAGCATCAACACGCACAACGCCCGGCGTGACAAGCACCTGCGCTCGGACGACTTCTTCGACGTCGTGACGCATCCGCACGTTCGCTTCGTGTCCGAGAGCGCGACGCTTGCGGGCGAGCAGCTGACGGTGACCGGCACGCTGCAGGCCGCGGGCGCCGGCGAGCCGCTGCGTGTCGTCGCGACGCTGCGACAGGCCGGTCCCGAGCTCGAGCTCGAGGCCGTCGCGGAGATTGACCAGCGGCGGCTCGGAATGACCTTCACCGCGCTGGGTATGGTCGGCACCCCCGCCAAGCTGGCGGTGCGCGGGCGCCTGGTAAAGGACGCCTAGCCGGCATCACGCCAGCCCCCGCGCCGCGCGGTCGAGCCCGTGGCGCGCGCACAGCTCGGCCAGGGCCGTGCGCGCGCCGCCCGGGTTCTCGGGCAACGCCTCGAACGCCAGCAGCCCCGCCCGCAGATCCTCGATCCGGATCGTCGGCACCTCGAGGCTCAGCCGCGCGAGCCAGCGCACTGCCGCACGCTCGAACCGCGCGGCGTCCTGCTCGGAGATGAGCAGGCAGATCGACAGCGCGTCATCGAGGTCGATCCGCGGCAGTTCGGCGGCCGCCGCCCGCACCATCGAGAGCCGGCCGATGCGCAGCGCGCGCTGGAAACGGGCGTAGGGACTGCCGTCGCTTGTCATACGAACACATGTTCGCACAGCGGCAGGACGGACGTGGGAGACTGCGGCCCGATGACGGCACTGATCGAGCGCACGGAGACCCTGGCGGCGCTGGCCGCCCGGCTGGACGACGTCCGTGCGAGCTCGACCGGCCGGCTCGTCCTCGTCGGCGGTGAGGCCGGCGTGGGCAAGACGGCGCTGCTGCGCACGTTCTGCGCGGCGCAGGACGCGCGGATCCTGTGGGGCGCCTGCGAGCCGCTGCGCACGCCCCGGCCGCTCGGCCCACTCGCCGACGTCGCCGAGACGACCATGGGCGAGCTGCACGACCTCACGACCGCCGGCGCGCGGCCGCACGAGGTGGCGCTGGCCCTGCTGCGCGAGCTGCGCGAGGACCCGCCGACGATCCTCGTCCTCGAGGATGTCCACTGGGCCGACGAGGCGACGCTCGACGTCCTGACGCTGCTCGCCACCCGGGTCGGCACCGCGCCCGCGCTGGTGCTCGCCAGCTACCGCGACGACGAGCTCGACCGCGCCGAGCAGCTGCGGTTCGTGCTCGGCGAGCTCGTCCGCCGGCCGGGCCGCCTGAGGATCGCGCCGCTCTCGCTCGCCGGCGTCGCCGAGCTGGCCGCGCCGCACGGCGTCGACGGCGACGCGCTGTACCGCCGCACGGCCGGGAACCCGTTCTTCGTCGTCGAGGCGCTCGCCGCGGGCGGCGACGAGATCCCGGACACGGTGCGCGACGCCGTGCTGGCCCGCGCGGCCCGCCTCTCCCCTCCCGCCCGCCGGCTGCTCGAGGCCGTGGCGATCGTGCCGGGCCCGGTGGGTCCGCAGCTCCTGGAGACGATCGCGGGCGACCTCATCGAGCACGTCGACGAGTGCCTGGCGTCGGGGATGCTGAGCGTGGGGACCGTAGACCTCGCGTTCCGGCACGAGCTGGCGCGCGCCGCGATCGAGGACGCCACGGCACCGACCCGCCGCGTCGCGCTCCACCGCGCCGCGCTCAGCGCGCTCAGTGACCAGCCGGGTGCCGAGTCCGCGCGCCTCGCCCACCACGCCGAGGCGGCCCAGGACGCCGACGCGGTCCTGCGCTGGGCACCGCGCGCCGCCGAGCGCGCCGCCGCCGCGGGCGCCCACCGCGAGGCCGCCGCGCAACTCGCCCGGGCGCTGCCGTTCGCGGACCGCCTCGCCCCCGTCGCTCGGGCCGAGCTGCTCCAGCGCCGCGCCGACGAGTGCTACCTGACCGCCGAGTTCGACGCCGCGATCGCTGCCCAGCGCGAGGCGCTCGCGATCCACCGCGAACTGAACGACGTCCGCGGCGAGGGCGACGCGCTGCGCTCGCTCTCGCGGCTGCTGTTCTTCGCGGGCAGGACCGACGAGGCCGAGCCCGTCGTCCTGCAGGCCGTCGACCTGCTCGAGCGGCTCCCGCCCGGCCACGAGCTGGCGATGGCGTACGGCAACGTCGCACAGCGCCGGATGGTGGTCGAGGACAAAGAGGCCGCCACCGAGTGGGGCACGCGCGCGCTGACGCTCGCCCGCGAGCTGGACGACACCGAAGCCGCCCTGTACGCGCTGATCAACCTCGGCGGCGCGGAGTTCCGGGCCGATCGGCCGGACGGCCGCGACAAGCTCGAGCAGGCGCTGCGGCTCGCCCAGGAGCACGGCCTCCATGACTACGCGGGCCGCGCCTCCTCGCTGCTCGTGCAATGCGCCGTCCGCAACCGGCTGTTCGCCGTCGCCGACGAGCACCTCGGCCCCGGGCTGGACTACTGCAGCGAGCACGGTCTCGACACGTGGGGCCTGTACCTGATCGCCGCCGCCGCACGCCTGCAGCTCGCCCGCGGCGAGTGGGAGGCGGCCACCGACTCCGCGGCCGCCGTCCTGAACGACCCCCGCAGCGCGCCGGTCGCCCGCGGCTGGGCGCTCGCCGTGCTCGGGCTCGTCCGCGCCCGCCGGGGCGACGCGGCTGCCGACGCCCCGCTCGACGAGGCTCACGCGCTCGTCCGTGACTCGGGCGAGCTGATGCGCATCGTGCCCGTGGCCGCCGCGCGCGCGGAGCACGCCTGGCTGCGCGGCCACGACGACGCCGTCGTCGCGCTGACCGACGACGCGCTCGCACTCGCGCGCCGGCGGAACGCCCCGTGGGCCTTCGGCGAGCTCGCCTACTGGCGCTGGCAGGCCGGAGCGCGCGAGCCGGTCGACCTCGCCGCCGAGCCGTACCGCCTGGCCATGGCCGGCGAGGCCGAGCCCGCCGCCGCGCGCTGGCGCGAGATCGGCTGCCCGTACGAGGCAGCGCTCGCGCGCGATGCCATCGACGAGTTGCAGCAGCTCGGCGCACGGCCGGCGGCCCGGATCGTGGCGCGGCGGCTGCGCGAGCGCGGCGTCCGCGGCGTGCCGCGCGGCCCGCACCCGCGCACGCGCGAGAACCCGGCCGGCCTGACGGCACGCGAGCTCGAGGTGCTGGCACTCGTCGCCGAGGGACTGCGCAACGCACAGATCGCCCAGCGGCTCGTCGTGTCCGAGAAGACCGTCGGGCACCACGTCTCCGCGGTGCTGCGCAAGCTCGACGTCAGCACGCGCGGCGAGGCGAGCGCGAAGGCGCTGCGGCTCGGGCTGGTCCGGTAGCTGGGCGTCCCGCGGCGCCGGTCGCGCGCGAAGGCGCGGCTAACCGTCGAGGGCGGCCGCGCGGTCGGCCGTCAGGCTGCCGTGCACGTCGGCGAGCAGCCGCTCGAGCTTCTCCACTTCCGCAGCCCGCTCGGCCAGCGACCGCTCGGCCCGCCGGCGCTCGAGGAACTGCGCCAGATGCGCCCCGATCGTCTGCAGCAGACGCGCCAGCGCGGGGTCCGGATCGCGCTCCTCGCGCGAGAAGAACAGGATCGTGGCGAGCACCTCGCGGCCGCGCATGACCGGCAGCGCGAGCGCGGAGCGCACACCGGAGGCCTCGGCGGCGGTGCCGCGGCGGAACAGCGGGTCCTCCTGGAGGCCGCTCGCCCAGATCGGCGTGTGGCGCGCCCACGCCTGGCCCTGGAGCCCGTCGCCGACCTCGAATGTCTCCCCTACGGCGGCGGCCTCGAGCGCCTCGAGCCCGGCGCGGCGCTCGCCGCCCCAGACATCGGTGAGGTGCAGGACCTCGCGCTCGCCGTCGAACGTCCACAGCTCGGCGAGGTCCCAGTCGAGGTGCCGGCACAGCTCCTCGAGGATCGCGGCGACGCCGGCCTCGATGTCGATGGAGTGCGCGAGCACCTCGACGACGGCCTGCTCGGCGGCCTCGTACTGCTTCGTGCGGTGGCGCTCGGTGACGTCCTCGATCACGCCCGCGATGCCGTGCGGGCGGCCGGCGCTGTCACGCGCCAGGGTCGCGCGGACCTCGGCCCAGCGCGTCACTCCCTCGGCGGTCAGGTAGCGGTGCCGCAGGTGCACGGAGTCGACCTCGCCGGTCACCAGCGGCGCGAAGGCGCCCGCGTGCGCCGGCCGGTCGTCCGGATGGACGAGCTCGTAGGCGTAGTGCCCGAGCGCGTCGCTGACGGGAATGCCGCTCCAGCGCGCCCAGCTCTCGTTCAGGAACGACCAGCGGCCGCTGAGGTCGGTCTGGAAGACGATGTCGTTGACGCTCTCGACGACCGAGCGGTAGCGCTCCTCGCTCGCGCGCAGGCGTGCCTCGGTCTCGCGGCGATCGGTGACGTCGATGCCCGTGCCGACGGCGCCGATCGTCCGCCCCGCGGCGTCACGGACCGGCCGCGCGGACGCGACGATCGTCCGCGGGTCGCCGCCGGGCTGCTCGAGCGTGACCTCCATGCCTTCGACGGTCTCGCCCTGGAGCGCGCGGAACAGCGGGACCTCGGCGGGGGTGAGGCGGGCGCGGCCGTCGGCGTCGCGCAGGCCGAAGTGCTCGGGCCAGTCGAGCGGCCCGGCGCTGCCGCCCATCCGCTCGTCGGCGCCCTGGAGCCGGCCGTCGGCGTCGGACACCACGACGTGATCGGAGAGCTGCTCGATGACCCCGGCGAGGAAGCCGCGCTGGGCCTCGGATGCGCGCCGCAGCGCCTCGCTCTCGGTCACGTCGCGGACGACCATCATGCCGCCGACGATCGCGCCACGCGCGTCGCGCACGGGGACGTGCACGTTGCGGTACAGGCGCGACGGGTCGCGCAGGCTGACCCAGTCATGCGTGGTCGACTCCCCGGCGAGCGCGGCGCGGCAGTGCTTGAGGAACGCGGCGCGGCGCTCGGCCGGCAGCGTGTCCTCGATCGGGCGGCCCTCGAAGTCCTCGCGGCGCCAGCCGTGCGCCTGCATCGCCGAGCCCCCGAGCAGCGTGAAGCGCAGCTCGCGGTCGTAGAGCATCACCGACATGTCGGGAATGTGCGCGGCGAGCGCCTCGTAGCGGCCGCCGACCTCGCGCGCCGCAGCGACGGCGCGGCGGGTCCGGAGCGCGTAGAGCAGGCTCGCCACCGTGACCAGCGCCAGGGTGACGGTGGCGACCGTCATGCCACCAGCGCTCCGCGCAGGGCGGTCTCGGTTGTCGCGAATGCGCCCTCGAGCTCGTTGAGCCGCTCATCGGCGTCGCCCTCGCCGGTCTCCAGCGCGCGACAGAGCGTCGCCATGAAGGTGGCGCCGATGTTCTGGCAGCTGCCCTTGAGCTTATGGGCGGTGCGGCGCAGCTCCTCGCCGTCGCCGCCGTCGACGGCGGCGCGCAGCTCATCCAGGAGCGGCGGCGTGCTCTGCAGGAACAGGTCGAGCAGCTGGTCGACAATGTCCGGGTAGTCGTCGCGGAACGTCCGCATGCGGGCCTCGTCGATCAGCGCGTCGACCGCGGCCGCCTCCGGCGCCGCGGCGGCAACGCCGCCGTCGGGCGCGACGCCGAGCCAGCGCTCGAGCACCTCGTCGAGCACTTCGGGACGCAGCGGCTTGGACATGTAGTCGTCCATGCCGGCCTGCAGGCAGCGCTCGCGGTCGCCGGCCATCGCGTGCGCGGTCATCGCGATCACGGGCAGGCGCTCGCTGTCTCGCTCCTCCGCACGGATGCGGCCGGTCGTCTCGTAGCCGTCGAGGTTCGGCATCTGGCAGTCCATGAAGACGGCGGCGTACGTGCCGTGGGCGAGTTTGGCCAGCGCGTCGGCGCCGTCATTGGCGATGTCGACGACGAGCCCGCGCTTGGTCAGCATCGTCTCGATGACGAGCTGGTTGACCTCGTTGTCCTCGGCGACCAGGACGCGGATGCCCGCCGACGGCGCGGCGGGTGCCGCCGGCGCCTCGACCACGGTGGGCACCGGCACAGGCTCGAGCTCGAACGCCTCGTCGGCGACGGCGGCGAGCAGGCGCGCGCGGCGCACGGGCTTCGTCAGGTACGTGGTGATGCCGAGCTCGCGGGCCCAGGCCCGGTGCTCGCCCGTGGACGTGAGCATCACGAGGCGTGCCGTCCGCAGGCTCGGGGCCTGCCGGATCGCGGCGGCGAGGTCGAGACCGTCCATCTCGGGCATCTGCGCGTCGAGCACGACAACCTCGAACGGCTCGCCCGCGCGGCCGGCGGCGTGCATGACGGTCAGCGCCTCGGCACCGCCGACGACCTGCGTCGGCAGCGCGCCGGCAGAGCTCAGGTAGGCCTCGAGGATCGCGCGGTTGGTGGCATTGTCGTCGACGATCAGCACCTTGACGCCGTCGGGCACCGGCACGGGGGCACGACGGGCGGCGACGGCGTTGGCGGGAGCCGGGAGGCTGACGGTGAAGTGGAAGCGGCTGCCGGCGCCCGGCTCTGAGTCGGCCCCGATGTCGCCGCCCATGAGCGCGACGAGCTGGCGCGAGATCGCGAGCCCGAGCCCGGTGCCCCCGTAGCGGCGGGTGGTCGAGGTGTCGGCCTGCGAGAAGGAATCGAACAGCGTGCCGAGCTTGGCAACCTCGATGCCGATGCCGGTGTCGGCGACCTCGAAGCGCAGCCTCGCGGCCTCGCCCGCGCGTTCGACGAGCTCGACGCGCACGGACACCTCGCCGCGGTGGGTGAACTTGACGGCGTTGGAGACGAGGTTCGTGACGACCTGGCGCAGCCGGCCACGGTCGCCCCGCACGATGGCCGGGACGTCGTCGCCGACGAACGCGGTCAGCTCCAGCCCCTTGCCGTGGGCCTGCGGCGCGAGCATCTCGCAGACGTCCTCGACCGCGTCGCGCAGGTCGAACTCGTGGGCGTCGAGCTCGAGCTTGCCGGCCTCGATCTTGGAGAAGTCGAGGATGTCGTTGATGACGCCGAGCAGCGCCTCGCCCGACCCGGCGGCGGTCTGCGCGTAGTCGCGCTGCTCGGCCGTGAGCTCGGTCTGCAGCAGCAGCTCGGTCATCCCGATCACGCCGTTGAGGGGCGTGCGGATCTCGTGGCTCATGTTGGCCAGGAACTCGGACTTCGAACGCGAGGCCTCCACCGCCTCGGCGAGGGCGCGGTTGCGGTCGGAGACATCGGTCGACATCGTCACGACGGCGTACACGTCGCCGGCCGCGTCGGTGAGCGGGAACTTGACGACGAGCCAGGTGACGGTGCCGTCTGGGGTGATCGACTCGCGCTCGTACTCGAGCACCTCGCCGGTGCGCATCACCTGCAGGTCGGTGGCGCGCGACGGCGCGGCGTGGCGGCCGGGCATCAGCTCGGCGTCGGTGCGCCCGAGGACCTCCTCGGCGCTACGGCCGATGCCCTCGAGCCACGTGCGGCCGACGAGGATGTAGCGGCCGTCGACGTCCTTGACCGAGATCAGCGTGGTGGCATGATCGAGGATCCCCTGCAGGCGGTCCCCGGCGACGCGCAGATCCTCCTCGCGCGCGGTCAGCGCGTCGGCCATGCCGTTGAAGGACTCGCCGAGCAGCGCGATCTCGCCGCGGCCGCGCAGCGCCACGCGCTCGTCGCGGCGGCCGGAGGCGAGCCGGCGTGCGGCGAGCGCGACGCGGCGGACGGGCAGCAGCACGGCGCGCTGCATGTAGAAGCCGAGCAGGATCAGCACGAGCGCGCTGCCGCTGGCGCCGATCCCTGCGATCAGCACCGACCGGCTGCTGCTCTGGGTCGTGCGGGCACGGCGGGCGTCCCCGAGCGCGGTCTCGGCGCGGTTGAAGTCGTCGAAGCCGGCGCGCAGCGCGTCGAGCTGGCGCTTGCCCTCGCCAAGCTCGGCATCGAGCGAGCCGCTGTCGCGGGCGCTGCGCAGCGCGGCGGCGTACTGGTCGACGTACACGTCGGCCTTCCGGCGCAGGAGTCCGAGCCGGCGGACCTGGGCGGGTTCACGCACGAGCCGCCCCATCGCCGCGAACCGGGCCGCGTACCCGCTGCGGCCGGACTCGTACGGCGCGAGGTAGCGGCGCTCGCCGGTGAGCAAGTAGCCGCGCAGGCCGGTCTCGACGTCGACGAGATCGCGCTCGGCGGCGTTGGACGCGCTGAGGATCCGCTCGGCGCGCAGCGCGTCCTGCGCGTCGGCGTGCTGCTTGCGGACGTTGAGGACGAGCACGCCGAACGTGCCGGTGATCAGCACGATCACCAGCGCGAAGGCGGCCGCGGTCGGCGCGGACAGGCCGCGGAGGAGCCGATGGGAAGTGGGTGCGGCCATGCGCTTCCTGGGAAATCGGCCGATCGCTGCGCGGATTGACCGCCCCGTCCGATAAACGTCCCTAGTGGCACCCGCCGATTCGATGCACATCCTGATCGCCGACGACGACCCGGGCACCCGCCTGACCGTGAGCGCCGCCATCGAGCGGCTCGGTCACCGCTGCACCGTGGCCGAGAACGGCGAGGCCGCATGGCGCGCGTACCAAGCCGAGCTGCCGGACGCCGTGATCACCGACTGGCAGATGCCCGGCATGGACGGGACCGCGCTGGTGCGCGCGATTCGGGAGCAGAACGACGGGCGCTACGCGTATGTGATGGTGCTCACCGGCCAGGCCGACGAGGCCTCCGCGCGCGCCACGATGGAGGCGGGCGCCGACGACCTCCTGGTCAAGCCGCTCGAGCCGGCTCAGCTCGAGCGCAAGCTGATCGCCGCCGAGCGGGTGACGACGATGCACCGCCAGATGCACGAGGACGCGCGCCACGACGCCGCGACGGGGCTCGCCAACCGCCTGCGCCTGGCTGAGGATCTCGAGGCACTGTGCGGGCGCGTCGCCCGCTACGGCCACGTCTACTGCGTCGCGGTCTTCGACGTCGACAACTTCAAGGGCGTCAACGACGCCGCCGGCCACCTGTACGGCGACCAGACGCTGCGGGCGATCGCCGGCGCGCTGCAGAGCGAGGTGCGCAGCGGCGACGCGGTCTACCGCTACGGCGGCGAGGAGTTCCTCGTGCTGCTCCCCGAGCAGACGCTGGAATCGGCGACCCTGGCCGCCGAGCGCCTGCGCAGCGCGGTCGAGAACCTTGGCATCGCCCACCCCGCCGGGGGCGTCGTGACCGTGAGCGCCGGCGTGGCCGGCCTCACCGACCAGTCGAGCGGGCCGGACGACGTGTTCGAGCTTGCCGACCAGGCGCTCTACCGCGCCAAGGAGGGCGGCCGCAACCGCATCGAGGTCCACCGGCCCGAGGGCGAGCCGGCGGGCGCCGCGATCCGCCTGCTGATCGCCGATGACGACCCGATGATCCGCCTGACGCTGTCGGCGCTGATCGACAAGGAGCCCGGCTTCGAGCTCGTCGGCGCGGCCGAGGACGCCGACCAGGCGATCGACCTGGCGGACCGCCGGCGGCCCGACATCGTGCTGCTCGACTTCAACATGCCGGGCGGGGGCGGCGTCCGCGCCGCGATGCGGATCCACGAGGCGCACCCGAACATCAGGCTGGTCGCCGTCAGCGCGGATGACAGCCAGGCCGCCCAATACGACATGTCACGGGCCGGCGCCGTCGGCTACCTGGTCAAGGGGTCGCCCGACGAGGAGATCGTCCGCGTGATCCGCAGCGCGGTGCGCTGGTAGGGCCCCCTGGTCACAGCGCCGCCCTGACCTCCCACAGGTCCGGATAGAACCGCTTGCCCTGCGTGCCCGCGAGGTACTCGACGCCGCGGGAGCCGCCGGTGCCGTGGCGGCTGCCGATCTCGCGCGCCGCCATCAGCGTGTGGTGATGGCGCCAGCGGGCGACGAGCTCGTCGTGGTCGAGCAGCAGCTCGGCGACCTGGTGCAGCAGCGCGCGCCGCGGGTCGTCGAGGTGGTCGCGGTAGAGGTCGGCGAGCGCGCGCAGCCGCTCGTCGTGCTCGTCCGGCAGGCCGGCGGCGGTGACGAACGCGTCGTACAGGCGCGGGCTCTCGGCCTCGATGGCGCGGAACTGCGTCGACTGGAAGCCCGACGCGGGTGTCAGCGGGTCGCGGAACTCGAGGAAGCCCTCCGGGCTCATCGTCTCGAGCACATCGAGGTGCTCGAGCAGCAGGCGGTCGATCGCCGCGGTGCGCTGGAGCGGCGGCAACGCCGCCGCCGGGCGGCCGGCCTCGAGCTCCGTCCGGGCCTTCGCGATCTCGTGCAGCATCAGCTTGAACCACAGCTCGTACGACTGGTGGACGATCACGAACAGCAGCTCGTCGTGCGCGCCTGGCGTAAGCGGGTGCTGCAGCTCGAGCAGGTCGTCGATGCGCAGGTAGCCGGCGTACTCGGTCGGCTCGCCCGCGCCGTCGAGCGCGCGGTTGACGAGCGCGTCGGCGCCCGCGTTGCGCGCCCGCGGGACGCTGGTGATCGACCAGCGCTCGAAACCCTCGAGCGCGCGCATCGCCTCCGCGTGCAGCGTGGCCAGTTCCTCGTTGCGTACGCGGTAGTCGCCCGTGATCTGCTTGGCGACGAGCTCGGAGTCGTTGACGACGTCGACCTCGCTGGCGCCGAGCGCGCGCGCCCGGTCGAGCCCGAGCAGCAGCGCGCGGTACTCGGCGACGTTGTTCGTGGTACGCCCGAGCGCGACCGCGACCTCGTCGACGACCTCGCCGTCCGGCTTGGAGATCACGGCCGCCGCAGCGGCGGGCCCAGGGTTGCCACGCGCGCCGCCGTCCACGTGGACGACGAGACGCACTGCTAGGGCTCCGTCCAAGAAGACCCGACCCGGCCAGGGCTGTCGTGGACCGAGCCGGGCGCCGCACGACACCCGAAGGGAATACGAACGTATTTCCGAGGGTTCGGGTGGTGATCCGGCGACGTGTCCACGGCGGCCCTGGACGTGGCGGGGTTCTTGGGCGGAGCCCTAGGCGGCCGAGAGCGGCGGGAACTCGCCCGGAACGCGGGGCCGCCGCCGGTCGCGCACCTCGCGCTGACCGCCGCCGGCCGGGTCGTCACGCCGCTCGGACTTGCGCCGGTCGACGATCACCTCGACGTTCGGGTCTCCCTCGTAGTACTTGGCGAGCTTCTCGTAGAGCTCATCCGCGAGCGGCTCGGGCACGACGCAATAGATCACGGTTTGGACGCTAACACTGGTGGGTGGACTGGGGCATCGTTCATCTGTCTACGCAAGGTGGAGCGCGCCGCGCTCGTCAGCGGCGGCGTTGATCGTCTGCTCGTCCTCGGAAAGCTCGGTCAGCTCGTCGCCCTGCGCATCGCGCCGGACGCCGCCCGCCTCGTCGGACAGGTCGATCTCGAAGCGGTACCAGCTGAGCTCCCACATCACGGTGATCGTGACGACGCTCGGGCGGTCCGTGCGCGGGCGCACCGACACCGCGGGCGCGCCGAGCGAACGGGCGACGCCGCCGACCGTGCGCGTGTGGTCGGACGTGTTGAAGATCTCCAGCGCGCGCTGCATCTTCAGGTCCGCGTTCGTGGGCACCGCGCGCACGTGCCGCGGCCGGCGCGGCGCTTCGGGCGGGCGGCGCACCGGAGCACTTTCGTGCTCCTCGTGCGGCGCGTCGGCGGCGACGGCCATCTCGTCCTGCACCTCGCGCGCTCGTTCGCGACGGGCGCGCAGGCGATCCCGGAACGACCGCCCGCGACCGTCACGCGCGGTGTGGCGCAGCTCGAGCTCGTCGCCGCCCGACTCGCGAATCCAGCCCTCTTGCTGGGCCCGCGCGGTGCACAGGTCGCACACCTGGCGGCGCGACCCGCCGGCCAGGAACGTCTCCGCGTGCTCGCCGCGCAGCAGCGTCCGCCCGCAGATGTCGCAGGCGAGATCGACCTGGTTCGTGCGGATGTCGCGAGTACGCGCCAAGGCCGTGCCCAGAGTAGCTCAGGCGCGGACTTCTTCCTCCTCGTGGGCCTTTTCGACCACTTTCTGCGCCAGGTGGGAGGGGACCTCCTCGTAGCGCAGGAACTCCATCGTGTACTCGCCCTGGCCGCCGGTGAGCGAGCGCAGGTCGGGCGCGTAGCTGAGGATCTCCGACATCGGGACCTCGGCCTTGACCTCGGTCATGCCGCCGACGGCCTCGGTGCCGAGCGGGCGGCCGCGGCGCGAGGACAGGTCGCCCATCACGTCGCCCACGGCGCTCTCGGGGACCGAAGCGGTGAGCAGCATGATCGGCTCCAGCAGCACCGCGCCGGCCTGCGCCAGCGCGTCCTTCATCGCGATCGAGCCGGCGAGCCTGAAGGCCATCTCCGACGAGTCGACCGTGTGGTAGGAGCCGTCGAACAGCCTCACACGCACGCCCTTGACCGGATAGCCCGCGACGGCGCCCTGCTGCATCGCGTCGAGCACGCCCTTCTCGACCGCGGGAATGAAGCCGTGCGGGATGACGCCACCCTTGATCGCGTTGACGAACTCGAATTCGTCGCCGTCGAGCGGCTCGATCTCGATGTGGCAGTCGCCGAACTGCCCGCGCCCGCCGGTCTGCTTCTTGTGCCGGCCGTGCGCCTTGGCGCCCCTACGGATCGTCTCCTGGTACGGCACCCGCGGCGGCTTGAGGATGACCTCGGCGCCGAACCGTGCGCGCATGCGCTCGACGATCACCTCGACGTGGATCTGCGACAGGCCGGCCACGATCTGCTCGCCGGTCTGCGCGTCGCGGTGCAGGTCGATCGTCGGGTCCTCTTCCTGCAGGCGCCGCAAAGCGGTGAACACCTTGTCCTCGTCGCCCTTGGAGGCGGGCTCCATCGCGAACGCCATCACCGGCGCCGGGAGCTTGACGGACGGCATCTCGATCGGCTCATCGCGCGCCGCCAGCCAGTCGCCCGCGTGCGTCTCCTTGAGCTTGGCGACCGCGCCGATGTCACCGGGCCCGAACGCGTCGGCCTGCTTGACCTCCTTGCCCTGGGGCACGAGCAGCTGGCCGATCCGCTCCTTGTGATGGGTGCGGGTGTTCATCACCTGGGTGTCGTGCGTGACGGTGCCCTGGTAGACGCGGAAGAGGTTGATGCGGCCCGCGTACGGGTCGGCACGCGTCTTGAACACGTAGGCGAACATCTCGCCGTCCGGGTCGGGCTCGAGCCTGGTGTTCTCGAGCACGAGGCCGCCGTGCTGGACGGGCGACGGCAGGTCGTCGACGATCGCGTCGAGCAGGCGGTTGGAGGCGAGCCGGCTGGTGGCGACGCCGCAGGTGACGGGGAAGATGTGGCCGTGGTCGGTGCCGTCCTCGAGCGCGGTGACGATCTCCTCGTGGGAGATCTCCTCGCCCTCGAGGTAACGCTCCATCAGCGCCTCAGAGTTCTCGGCGACCTCGTCCATAAGCTTCTCGCGGTACTCCTGCGCGAGGTCGGCCATGTCGTCCGGGATCGGGATCTCGGAGCAGTTGCCGTCGGTGTACTCGTAGGCCTTCATGTCGACAAGGTCGATCACGCCGCGCGTGGTGTGCTCGGCACCGATCGGGATCTCGGTGGCCACGACATGCGGCCCGAAGGCGTTCTTGAGCGCGTCGAGCGTGCGGAAGAAGTCAGCGCGCTCGCGGTCGAGCATGTTCACGTACACGAGCCGGGCGACCCCGAGCTCCTTCGCGCGCTCCCACAGGCGCTGCGTCCCGACCTCGACACCGAGCACGCCGTTGACCACGAACACGGCCGACTCGCACACCCGGAGCGCGCCGAGCGCGTCGGCGATGAAGGACGGCTCGCCGGGGGTGTCGATGAGGTTGACCTTCACGTCGCGCCAGTTGAACGAGGCGAGCGACGCGGAGATCGACATCCCGCGGGCCTTCTCGTCCTCGTCGGCGTCGGACACCGTCGTTCCGTCGGCCACCGAGCCGAGCCGGGTCGTCGCGCCTGCCTCGTGCAAGAGGGCCTCGTGCAGCGACGTCTTCCCGCTCCCCCGGTGGCCGACTAGAGCCACGTTGCGAATCCTGTCTGCGGCCTGCATTACGACCTGCTCCTCCTCTCCTACTGGGAGAGCGGAGCCTAGCTCAGTCTCTGAGGTTGTCGCCCTGGAGGCGGGACTTCAGGCGCAGGACGGCCTTGGTGTGCAGCTGGGAGATGCGGGACTCGGTCACGCCGAGGACCTCGCCGATCTCCCGCAGCGTCAGGTTCTCGTAGTAGTAGAGGGCGATCACGAGCTTCTCGCGCTCGGGCAGCGCGGCGATCGCGTCGGCCAGGCGGTCCTTGAGCTCGGAGGCGTCGAGGAGCTGCTGAGGGTCGGGCGCATCGGGGTCCTGGAGCGTGTCGAGCAGCGAGACCTGGTCGCCCGAGGCGTCCGAGACGGCCCACAGCTCGTCGAGCGCCACGACCGTGGAGTTGGAGATCTTGACGAGCGTCTCCTGGAACTCGTCGGCGCTGATGCCCAGCTCGCGGGCCATCTCCTCGTCCGACGGCGTGCGGTGGAGCCGGTGCTCGAGCTTGGCGTGGGTGCGCTCGATCTCACGCGCGCGGGCGCGGACGGATCGCGGCACCCAGTCGAGCGCGCGCAGCTCGTCGATGATCGCGCCCTTGATGCGCGTTATCGCGTACGTCTCGAACTTGATCTCGCGCTCGACGTCGAAGCGCTCGATCGCGTTGATGAGCCCGATCAGCCCGTACGAGATGAGATCGGACTCCTCGACATGGGCGGGCAGGCCGGAGGACATCCGGCCGGCGACGTACTTCACCAGCGGCGAGTAAGCGACCACGAGCTTCTCTCGGGCGGGCTCGGACGCCTCCTCCTTGTAGCGTCGCCAGAGTTCTTTCAGCTCGAGGGCTTTGACGTTGGTGTCCAGAGGGCTCTCCCGTTACGCCCGCGGATGGCTGCGCAGATAGGCCGCGCGCAGGCGTGCGGACTCTACCCGAGTGTAGACCTGGGTCGTGGAGATCGACGCGTGTCCAAGCAGTTCCTGGATAGCCCGTAGATCGGCACCGCCCTCCAGAAGATGAGTCGCGAACGAGTGCCGGAGGGCGTGTGGATACACCGCGCCCTGGGTCGCCGCGTGCCGTGCCCAGACCCGCAGGCGTCGCCGGACGTCGGACGTCGAGAGCCGGCGGCCCGACTTGGAGAGGAACAGCGCCGGGTCGGCGTTGGCGCCCGCGAGCGCGTGCCGGCCGCGCTCCAGATAGCGGCCGATCGCAGCCAGCGCGGGCTCGCCGGCGGGCACGATCCGCGTCTTGCCGCCCTTGCCCTCGACCCGGATCTGCTCGCCGTCGAAATCCACCGACTGCATGTCGAGGTTGACGAGCTCCTCCGCCCGCAGCCCACAGGCGTAGGCGAGCTCGAACAGGGCGCGATCGCGCATCTCCAACGGCGTGTGGGCGGGGATCCGGTCCAGCAGCGCGGCGATGTCGCCGGTCTTGAGCGTGCGCGGCAGCGTCTGCGGCTTCTTCGGCGCGGGCAAGAGGTCGGCGGGGTTCGCGGCCATGGCGCCGTGCTCGACCATCGAGCGGAAGAACCCGCGGGTGGACGCCAGCTTGCGGGCGAGCGTGCGCGGGGCGGCGCCGCGGTCGGACAGCCGGGCGGCGTAGCCGCGCAGCATCCGGTAGCTGATCGCGGCCGGCTCGAGCCCCTGCGCGGTCGCCCAGGTGGCGAGCTCGCCGACGTCGGCGCCGTACGCGTGGCGCGTGCGCTCGGAGGCGCCGCGGCGCTGGAGATCGCGATCGAAACGGCGGAGCGCCTCGGCCCAGGCGTCCGCCGTCGGCCCGCTACCGTGCGCGGGCGTGGCCGTGTTCTTCATCGACACCTCCACGGGTCAGGTGGCGACACAGCGCCAGCTCGTGGAAGCGGGCATCGCGCCGTCCGACGCGCCGCCGCCGAAGCCCTGGCACCGGATCCAGGGCACGGGTGACGCGACGACCATGTGGTACGCGGTGATGCGCAAGGAGGTGCGCGAGGGCGTGTTCATCGGCACGTTGGCTATTCGCCACCAGGAGCACCACGCCTCCCTCCTGCAGCAGGGCTGGCACGAGGTGGAACCCGCACAGATCGGGGTCTAGGTGCCGAGTTTGCGGCCCACTGAGGGCGAGGCGCCTAGACCCGCTCGAGCACGTAGAGGTCCTGGTTGCCGGCGAGCCGCGCGGGCTCGTAGCGCGCCAGCCGCCAGCGCGGCACGGCGTGCCCGGCCAACCACTGCGGTGTCATGAAGGCTTGGCCCCACTCGGGATCGGCGACGCCCCAGTCACCGCCCGCGCCGAACACGGGGGTGAACCAGTGCCCGTGCGCGACGAGCTCCCGCGCGGCGCGGGACGCCTGCCCCGCCTGCATCGCGCCCCTGCGCACGAACTCGCCGAGCGAGCCGAACCCGTGGGCGGTGAAGACGAGCAGGCCGCCGGGCGCCAGCAAGCGATGCATCTCGTCGAGCCAGCGCAGCGCCGCTCCAGCGCCGAAGTGCGACCAGATCGAGATCGCGTAGGCGAGGTCCAGAGCGGCGTCGTCGAGCGGCAACGGTGGTTCCTGCGGGCTCGCGAACCACTCCACGGCCGGGATGTGCTCCTGGGCCCACGCGATCGCGCCCGCGTTGGGGTCGCAGCCGATCCAGCGCACGTCGGGCCGCCAGGCGGCCAGCAGGCGCACGACGCGGCCGGACGAGCAGCCGAAATCGAGCGCGGCGTGCGCCGGCTCGCGGCCCGCGGCGCCGATCACGAGGTCGGCGAGCCACGGATCGCCGCCCGTGATCAGCTTCGAGCGGACCATCGAGTGCACATCGTCGGGCGGCATGTCTGCGAGCAGGCCGGTCTCCACGCCGTGGTGCGTGCCGAGCGTAAGCGCCAGCCGCGCCCGTCCGGCCGGCGTGTCGGCCTCCCACAACGCCCGCTCGTCCGGCGTCAGCCGCCGCTCGATCTCGGCCGGGTCGAGCCGCTCGGAGAGGGTTCGCGACGGCGCCTGGAGCACGTCCGCGTACTCCGGCGGCCGCTGGGCCGCGAGCTCCGCCCCCACTTCGCCGATGCGCAGCCGTCGCGCCAGCCAGCGGCCGCGGCGCCGCCGATGGAGGCTGTCGAGCACTAGGTGACCGAAGCCGCGACCCGCGCACCCGCCACACGGGCCACGACTTCGATCACCCCCTTAGGCGACGTAGACGGGAGCGCCGACCGGGACCTGGTCGTAGAGCTCGATCACGTCCGGGATCAGCATCCGTATGCAGCCGTGCGAGGCGGCGCTGCCGATCGAGCCCGTCTCGTCGGTCCCGTGAATGCCGGCGCCGTCGAAGATGCCCATCCAGCGCGCCTTGATCGGGTCCGCGGGGCCGGGAGGCACGACCGTGCCGGCAAGGTCGCCCGCCCAGGCGGAGTTCGGCACGTGCCAGGACGGGTTCACGGCCTTGTTCTGGACGTGGTAGAGGCCCGCCGGAGTCTCGAGCCCGACCCGGCCGACCGCGATCCCGTAACTCTTGTGGAGCTTGAGGTTCTTGTAGAAGCGCAACGTGAACGAGCCGCGGTCGACGACGATGATCGCCGGATACTTCTTCGCGAGCTCCGCGGTCGTGACCTCGGGCTTCACCACGTCGGTGCGGATGCGCGCGATCCGGTGCGGGCCGCGGTCGAGCAGCGCGACCTTGATGTCGTGCCGCAGGCGGTCGAGCTCTACGCGCTGACCGTCCTTGGAGGTCACCGGGTCGACCTTGCCGTGCTCGAGATCGACCGACGCGTCACGCGGCTCGACCGTCAGCTTCGCCTTGACGCGGCGCACGATCTTGCGGACCGCGGCGCGGTCCCACGAGACCTTGGCCTCGACGCGCTCGTCGAGCTCCGTGCCCCGCACTTCCCTCCAGGTGCGTGTGAACAGGTTCCCCTTCTGCGACACGTCCATCGCGCGGTCGACCGAGCCGTCGATGTCGATGGCGATCCGGGCCGCCTGCGGCGTCAGCGTGAAGCGCCGGCCCTCGTAGCGGATGCTCACCGGCCGGTCGAGCGGCTTCAGCAGCGCCCCGCTGAGCTTTTCCCGCGCCTGTGCAGGCGTAAGGCCGCCGACGTTCACCCCGTTGACGGTCACGCCGTCGGCGATGTGGTGCTTCGACTTGCTGTCGAACGCGTACAAGCTCGCGGCCCCTACGAGGAGGACCGTCACGGTCAGGACGAGTACGGCGATCAGACGGCGCGGCATGGGGCTGGCAGATGGTAGGCGGTCATCCGGACCAACAGAACCCCTGCAATGTCTCTGGCGTTACACCGTGCCCTTCCGGCGCACGTTGGGGCTCCAGCGCAAGAACTCCTCGACCTCGCGTTCGTAGCGGTACGGCTGGTCCTGATCGGCCCGCAGCGTGCGCACCCGCAGCGCCTCGCCGTGTTTGAGAGCGGCCTCGCGGCTGGTGAAGGCGAAGTTGTACCCGGCGCCCTTGAGCTTGCGGTTGTCGAGCCCACGGCCGTAGCGCAGCTGGTTGAGCACTTCGCTCGGCAGCCGCACGCCGGCGGCGCGCAGGCCCGTGGCGGCCAGCGAGGTGCCCCACGGCGGCAGGATCGGGGCGAGCGGCCGGCCCAGCAGCGACGCGACCTCCGACAGCGCGAGCACACCGTCGCCGGCCGCGTTGTAGATGCCCGCCAGGTCGTTCTCGGCGGCGAAGCGCAGCACGCCGACGAGGTCCTCCTCGTGGATGAACTGGTAGCGCGGGTCGAAGCCGAGGATGCACGGGATCGCGGGCAACCGGAACAGCTCGGTGTGTGTGGTTCGCTGGTCAGGCCCGAGGGCGTTGCAGAACCGCAGCAGGGTCACCGTGACGTCGGGGTTGCGGCCGGCGAACCCCTCGACGGCCTTCTCGGCCTCGAGGATGTCGGCCTCCAGCCGCGTCCGCGGCGGGTGCGGGCGCCGCATGCCCTCGGTGAAGAACGCCGGGTCGTCGCGCTCGCAGCCGTAGTAGTGCGCGGACGACTTGACGACGACCTTGCGCACGGGCGTATCCGGCCCGCCGCAGGCCGCGAGGATGTTCAGCGTCCCGATCGCGTTCGCCTCGTGGGCCACCCGCGGCGACGCCTGCAGCGAGTCGACCACGATGCGCGTGTCGATCACGGTGTCGATCTCCGCCGCCTGCACGATCCGGCGCAGCAGCGCATGGTGCAGCCCGACGCGCACGTACTCGGTGCGCTCGAGTGGGCAGCTCGGATCGTCGGGGCTGACGCCGATGATCGCCTCGACCTCGCGGTCGCGCTCGAGCGCCTGGGCGAGCCGGCCGCCCCAGTACGTCGACACGCCGGTGATCAGGACCCTCATCCGAACCACACCGAGCGCCGGCGGGCGATCATGTCGATCAGCTCGTCCTGGATCCGCGCCCGGACGTCCTCCGCCACGGTCTGCACGAGGCCCTTGTCGTCCCACGGGCGCTCGCCCCACTGGTCAGTGGGGATCGGCTCGAGGAAGCGGATGCGGAACTTGGCGGGCAGGTAGGCGGTGCCGAGCAGCGGCCCGAAGTGCGGGAACAGCGGCGTGATCGGGAAGTAGATCAGCCCGGTCAGGCGGCGCAGGAGGCCGACCTGCGCGAACGTCGGCATCGCCTCCTCGGCGCCGACGACGGCGATCGGGACGAGTGGCGCGCCGGCGCGCATCGCCGCCTCCACGAAGCCGCCGCGGCCGAAGCGGCGCAGCCGGTAGCGGTCCTTGTAGAGCTTCTCGGTGCCCTTGCGGCCCTCGGGGAAGACGAGCACGAGCTGCTGCTCGTCGCACAGCAGCCGATGCACGTTGGCCGGGTGCGCGGGCACGCCGCCGAGCTTGTTGACGAGCGGCGCCAGGCCCGGATAGCCCTTGAAGAAGTGCTCGACCGTGAGGTGCAGCGGCCGCGGGCGCGAGTGCTCTTCCTTGATCGCCTTAGCGATCATCGGCGCGTCGGGCGGCAGCGCACCGGCGTGGTTGGACACGAGCAAGGCGCCGCCGGTGGCCGGCACGTGCTCGATGCCCTCGACCTCGACGCGGAACCAGTAGTGGTAGAGGAACTCGTAGAGCGTCGCGTCGAACAGCCCCTCGACGCGCTCCGAGCGCCCCCAGTCGGTGACCTGGCGGTCGGGCTCGATCGCGGGCAGCAGCGATCGCGGGTCGCTGTCGGTGGGCGCCGGCAGGGCGCGCTGCTCACTCACGCGAGCACCGGCTCCAGGCGCTCGGCCAGCGTCGGCCAGTCAGGGGCGCACACGATGTCCTCCTCTTCGCACAGATCTCGGTTCCAAGGGTGCACGATCGTGGCGGCCGTGATACCCGCTTCGGCGGCCTTGAGCAGCGTCGCGGGCGAATCGTCGATCAGGACGTCGATCTCAAGCTCGACGCAGCGGGCGACCTTGTCGTACGAGCAGTAGAGCTCGTCGTAGGGCAGGCCGATCTGCTCGAGCCAGCGCGCGGTCGCGTCGTGTGCCGCGCGGGTGCGGTGCGAGGTGACCTGGATGAAGTGCCCGGCGCCGTGCCAGCCGCGGATCGTCTCGACCGCCCCTGGATACGGCCGGGCGGCCATGATGTGCGGCTCGGTGTGACTCTCCTCGAGGCACGCCTTCGCCTGCTCGGGCCGCAGCCGCGAGATCTCCCACGTGAGCTGTGTCTCGTAAGGCAGGTCGACCCCGAAGCGTTTCTTGGCGATCGCCGCGAATTGGTCCCAATAGTGGTGCAGCGTGGAATCGATGTCGACCGCGATGCGCACGGATCTCTACCCTAGAGCGCCGTGCCGAGCGTCTACGAGGACGTGCTCACACGGGCCCGGAACGGCATCGCGCGGCCGGGCGCCGACTTCACCTACGCCGACGGCGACGACCATGCGTGGATGGATGTCGATTGGCCCAGCCTCTCTCGCGACATCGAGGTTGACGGCCGGATGGTGCACGTGGTCGACACCGGCGGCGACAAGCCGCCGCTGCTGTTCCTGCACGGCCTCGGCGGCGTGTGGCAGAACTGGCTGCTGAACATCGCCCACTTCAAGGACACGCACCGCTGCGTGGCATTCGACCTGCCGGGCTTCGGCGAGTCCGAGCTGCCGCGCGATGACATCTCGATCCCCGGCTTCGCCCGCGCGGCCGACGCCGTCTGCACGCAGCTCGGAATCGACTCCCCGGTCGTGCTCGGCAACTCGATGGGCGGTTTCGTCGGCGCTGAGCTGGCACTGTCGTTCCCGACGCGGGTCGCGAAGCTCGTGCTCGTCTCGGCCGCGGGCCTGTCGACCGAGTACGTCAAGCGCGAACCGGTGCTCGCCGCGGCGCGCGCATGGGCGGCAGTGGTCACGCGGCTCGGCTCGCAGTCCAGCACGCTCATGCGGCGGGCACGGGGGCGGCGCCTGGCGCTGCAGGCGGTTGTCCGCTATCCCGAGAAGCTGTCGGTCGCGCTGGCCACCGAGCTCGCGCGCGGCGGCGGCTCACCGGGATTCAACGACGCCTTTGCCGCGTTGCTGTCGTACTCGTTCCGCGACAAGCTCGACGACATCACGGTGCCCACCCTGATCGTCTGGGGCCGCAACGACATCCTCGTCCCCGTCGAGGACGCACAGAACTTCGAGCACCTGATCGGCGAGAACGCCCACAGCGTCATCTTCGAGGACACCGGGCACCTGGCGATGTTGGAGCGCCCGCGGCGCTTCAACGAGTTGCTGACCGGCTTCCTGGCCGGCGAGCACGCGCCCGAAGCCGGTGTCGAGGGCGTCAGCGCGTGATGGCGCCCTCCGAGGCACTCGCCACCAGTTTGGCGTACTTGCCCATCACGCCGTTCGTGTAGCCGGCGGGCGGCGGCTCGTAGCCGCGCAGGCGCTCGGCGATCTCGTCGTCGCTCAGGTTGACGTCGATCCGCCGGCTCGGCACGTCGATCGTGATCGTGTCGCCTTCTCTGAGCGCCGCGATCGGGCCGCCGCGAACCGCCTCCGGCGCGACGTGGCCGGCCATGAACCCGTGCGTGGCGCCGGAGAAGCGGCCGTCGGTGATCAGCGCGACCGACTCGCCCAGCCCTTCCCCCACCAGCGCCCCCGTGACCGCCAGCATCTCGCGCATGCCCGGGCCGCCGGCCGGTCCCTCGTTGCGGATGACCACGACGTCGCCTTCGACGATCTCGCCCTTGGTGACCGCGGCCATCGCGGCCTCCTCGCCGTCGAACACTCGCGCCGGCCCCTCGTGGTGGATGCGCTCGTGGCCGGAGAGCTTCACGACGCTGCCCTCGGGCGCGAGGTTGCCGCGCAGAATCGCGATGCCGCCGGTCGCCTTCAGCGGGTTGCTGAGCGGGCGGATGACCTCCTGCCCGGGCGTCTCGCTCGCCGCGCTCGCGTGCTCGCCGACGGTCTTGCCCGTCACCGTGATCGCGTCCTCGTGCAGTATCCCGATCTCGGCCAGTCGCGCGGCGACGACCGCCGTGCCGCCGGCGGCGTGCAGGTCGGTGGCGACGAAGCGGCCGAACGGCTTGAGGTCGCACAGCAGCGGCGTCTGGGCGGCGATGCGATCGAAGTCGTCGATGCTCAGCTCGATCCCCGCCTCGCGGGCGACGGCGAGCAGGTGCAGCACCGCGTTGGTGGAGCCGCCGCTCATCGCCACGCCGGCGATCGCGTTCTCGAGCGCGTCCTTGGTGATGATCTCGCTGGGGCGCTGGCCGCGGGCGAGCACGTCCATGACGAGCTCGCCGGCCTCGTACGCGGCCTGGGCCTTCGTCTGGTCCTGCGCCGGGACGTCGCTCGGGCCGATCGGCGAGATCCCGAGCAGCTGGAACGCCATCGCCATGGTGTTGGCGGTGAACTGGCCGCCGCACGCTCCCGCTCCCGGGCTGGCGACCTCCTCGAGCTCGTGCAGCTCGTCCTCGGTGATCTTGCCCGCGGCGTGCGCGCCGATCGCCTCGAAGACCTCCTGCACGGTCACGGTCTTGCCGTGGAAGTGGCCGGCCGGGATCGAGCCGCCGTAGAGCATCACGGCGGGCAGGTCGAGCCGAGCGAGCGCCATCACGGTGCCGGGGATCGTCTTGTCGCAGCCTGAGATCGCGATCACCGCGTCGAACATGTGGCCGCGAGCCACGAGCTCGATCGAGTCCGCGATCACCTCGCGGCTGATCAGCGATGCCTTCATGCCGGCCGAGCCCATCGTGATCCCGTCGGAGATCGCGATGGTGTTGAACTCCATCGGCGTGCCGCCGGCAGCTTTGATGCCCTCCTTGACCTTCGCGGCAAGCGCGCGGTGGTGGAAGTTGCACGGCATCGTCTCGGTCCACGTTGTGGCGACGCCGATGATCGGCTTGGCGAGCGCCTCGTCGTCGAAGCCGATGCCCTTGAGCTGGGCGCGCGCCCCGGCGCGCGCGGGGCCCTCGAGGAGGGCGCGGGAGTTGTGCTTGGGATCCAGGCCGGCCATGGCTCCGGCAGCCTATCTGGCTGCCGCCGCGGCCCGTCCTACGGGTTGTCGTGCCGTGCGGGTGGCGGCGATGGTGTGCCCGAGCCTCCGGCGGCGCGGTGCTCGAGGCGCTCGCGCTCCCAGCGGCCGAGGCGCCAGATGTCGCGCTGGACCTGCCGCGGGTCGATCTGGCGGCCGGGCAGATGCAGGTTGGCCTCGGCGATCAGGCGCCGCTCGTCGCCGTTGAGGGCCATCCACTTGGCGAGCACGTCGTCGGAGTCCGGCAGCCGCGGCGAGCCGTACGGGCGCGACTCGTCGGGGAACTCGACGCAGTACTCGTTCAGCAGCTGGCCGGTCTGCGGCAGGTAGGCCACGATCGGCTTGTGCGGGTAGATCAGGTAGCCGTACGGGACGCCGCGCAGGTCGCGGGCGGTGTCGGCGGGCAGCCCGGTCTGGCCGCCCCAGACCCGGATGAAGCCCAGGTCCCGGTACATCGCCCACTCCTCCTCGTTCACGCACGACTTCAGCAGCTCGCGCGCACGCTGCTCGGCCCGGCGCTCACGGCCGGGGTCGTACGGGGCGGCGACGCCGCGGCGGCGCGCTTGACGGCGGACGCGGCGGGCATCGAGGCGGCGCTCGATGTAGGGCCAGGTGATGTCTGAGAGCAGCGCGAGGACGACGATCGCCGTGACGCAGAGCGCGACGGTCACGTCGCGCTACGCCGCCCCACCTGCCGCACGCGGGAAGAAGATCACGCGGTCGGTGGTGCTCGGGATCTCGTCGAACGTCCGGATGAGCTCGGCCTCGCGCCGGCCCGTCTCGGTCGTCAGCGGCACGGCCGCCCACATGCCGAGGTCGAGTTGGCGGGAAAACTCCTCGACGAGGCGCTCGGCGTCCTCGGCCACGGCTGGGTCGCCTTCGGCGATCAGCTGCTCGCCATGCCCCGGACGCATGCGCAGGAACTTCATCGCTGGCGATTATGGCAGAGGGCCGGTGCCCGCCTTCGCGCCCGGCGCAGTGGCGCGCGGACGCGTGGTCAGGGCGAAGACGTCGACCGGTCCAGCGCCGCCGCCGAGGCCCCGGATCCCGTCCCTGACCGCCTGCTCGGCGACGCGCTTGGCGGCCCGCGCCGCCTCGAGCGGGTCGAGGCCCAGGGCCAGGTGAGCCGCGAGCGCCGACGAGTGCGTGCAGCCGGATCCGTGCGCCGCGCCGTCGGGGTGGCGCATGCCGGGGATCGCCTCCAGCCGCTCGCCGTCGAAGAACACATCGGTCGCGTGTTCGCGGTGTCCGCCCGTGACCACGACAGCGGCCGGCCCGAGGTCGTGCAGACGGCGGGCGAGGGCCTCGACGTCGTCGTCCTCCGTGGCCGCGAGCACGCGCGCCTCCGGGACGTTCGGCGTGATCACCGTCACGCGCGGCAGCAGTTCCTCCACGATCGCCGCGCGCGCCGGCTCGTCGAGCAGCACCGCGCCGGACTCGGAGACCATCACGGGGTCGAGCACGATCGGCGTGCCGGGCTCGAGCAGCTCCAGCGCCTCCCGCACCGCCCGCACGGTTTCGGCGGTCCCGAGCATCCCGATCTTCACGGCATCGACGCCGATGTCCTCAGCCACCGCCCTGACCTGGGCGACGATGAAGTCGCCCGGCACCGAGTGGATGCCCGTCACGCCCACCGTGTTCTGGGCGGTCAGCGCGGTGATCGCGGTCATCCCGTGCACGCCGCAGCGCGCGAACGCCTTCAGGTCCGCCTGGATGCCGGCGCCGCCGCCGGAGTCTGACCCGGCGATCGACAGCACGGCCGGCACGCTTCGCTCGCTCACGCCCGTCAGGCTAGCCACGCGGCTCGGTCGTCAGGTCGCTGTGCACTCATACCTCCCTCCAAAGCCGCGGCGGACGAGGCCGCGGGCCTCGAGGTCGCCGAGGCCGGCCATGACGGTGCGGGCGTCGAAGCCGGAGGCGACGAGCATCGGAAGGGTCGAGTGGCCAGCGCCGATGGCTTCGAGCATCATCGCGAGGTCGGGGTCGAGGTCCCGCCGCGGCGTGCCGGCCGACTCGTACGAGCGGCCGGTGAGCTCCGCCAGCGCGTCGATCACGTCGCGCACATGGCGGACGACTACGGCGCCGTCGCGGAGCAGGCCGTTGGTGCCCTTCGCGGTCGCGCAGGTGATGCGGCCGGGGACGGCGGCGACGGTGCGGCCGATCTCGGCGCCGAGATCCGCCGTCGTCAACGAGCCCGAGCGCTCGGCCGCCTCGACGACCACGACGACCCGGGCGAGCGCGGCGATCAGGCGGTTGCGCGCCACGAACGCCCAGCGGTAGACGCCGAAGCCGGGCGGCATCTCCGACACGATCGCGCCGTTCGTGCGCACCTGGAAGTAGAGCCCGCGCTTGGACGGCGGGTATGGGCGGTCGCAGCCGCCCGCGAGCACCGCGACCGGCGGCGCCCCGCCGGTCAGCGCGCCGGTGTGTGCGGCCGAGTCGACGCCGAGCGCGAGGCCGGAGACCACGCTCACGCCGACTGCTGCCAGGCCGCGCCCGATGTCGTGCGCCACCGTGAGCCCGTACTGGGTCGCCCGGCGCGCGCCGACGACGGCGACCGCGTCTTCGAGCCCCACACGCCCCTGCTCGCCCGCGATGTGCAGAACCGCGGGCGGGTCGGGCAGGTCGCGCAGCCGCTCGGGGTAGTCGGGCTCGCACCGGCAGACGGCGTGCTGGCCGGCGTCTTCGAGCCGCTCGTGCGCCCACGACGGGGAGAAGCGGTCGTACGCAACGCGCACGCTCCGCATGCCGCAGGCGTCGAGCAGCTCCTCGTCGCTGAGCGCCAGCACGCGCGCCGGCGCGCTCTGGCGGCGCCACTCGACGTCGAGCCAGCCGGCCAGCGCCGCGATCAAATCGGCTCGGCGCAGGCAGTCGTCGCAGGCGGCGATCATGCCGCGGCCGCCAGCGCCGGCTGCTCGAGCCGCAGCCCGGCAGCGATGTGGACGTGATCCGGCCCGACGCGGTCGGAGCCCTCGAGGTCGGCGACCGTGCGGGCGACGCGCAGGACGCGGCCGTGGCTGCGGGCGCTGAGGCTGTGCCGGTCGTGCAGCTCGTAGAGGAGCCGCAGCGCGCTCGGCGTCGGCTGCGCGACCTCGCGCATGACCCGCGGTGTCATCTGCGCGTTGCAGACCAGCCCGTACACGGTCAGGCGCCGCGCCTGGCGCACGCGCGCTTCGATCACGCGCGTCCGCACGGTGGCCGACGGCGGCGCGGTCTGGTCGCGCAGTGCCGCGGCGGTCGGCCGCGCGACCGGGATCAGCACGTCGATCCGGTCGAGCAGCGGGCCGCTGAGCCGGCGCTGGTGGCGCGCGAGGTCGGCCGCCGTGCAGCGGCACGCCTCGTCGCCGAGCCCGCACGGGCACGGGTTGGAGGCGGCGACGAGCATGAACCGGGTCGGGAACGCGACCACCTGCTGGCCGCGCACGATCGTCACGTGCCCGTCCTCGACCGGCTGGCGCAGCGCCTCGAGGCTGGGACGCGTGAATTCGGAAAGCTCGTCGAGGAACAGGACGCCGTGGTGGGCGAGCGTCGCCTCCCCGGGCAGCGGGTGCGCGCCGCCCCCGACCAGTCCGGAGGCGGAAATCGTGTGATGGGGCGCGCGGAACGGCCGGCGGGTGACGAGGCCGCTGCCCTCGTGAAGGCCCGCCACCGACTGGATGCGCGTGACGTCAAGCGCCTCGCCGGGGGCGAGCGGTGGCAGGATCGACGGCAGCCGGCGGGCCAGCATCGTCTTGCCGGTGCCGGGCGGACCGTGCAGGTAGACGTTGTGGCCACCCGCGGCGATGACCTCGAGCGCCGGGATGAGCGCGTTCTGGCCGCGCACGTCCGACAGGTCCAGCAGCGGCTCGAGCTCCGGTTCGGGCTCCGGTGGAGGCGGCGGCACCGGCTCGGCACGGCCGGCCAGGACGTCGACCGCCTCTTGAAGCGACTCGATGCCCAGGATCTCCACGCCCGGCACCAGTGCGGCCTCGGGCGCGCGAGCACGCGGGAGCAGCAGCCGCGTGAGCAGGTGCCGGCGCGCGCCCTCGGCGATGGCCAGCGCGCCGCGGATCGACCGCACCTCACCGGTCAGCGACAGCTCGCCGACCACCGCGCAGTCGACAACGGCCTCGGCCTCCAACTGCTCCGAGGCCACGAGCAGCGCGACCGCCAGCGGCAAATCGAACCCGGGGCCGATCTTGCGCAGATACGCCGGCGCGAGGTTGACGGTGATGCGGCCCTGCGGGAACGCGTGGCCGCAGTTGGTCAGCGCGGACCGGACGCGCTCCCGCGCCTCGCGGATCGCCTTGTCGGCGAGCCCGACGATCGTGAAGGCGGGCAGGCCCGTGCTGCGGATGTCGGCCTCGACCCACACGCGGCGGGCCTCGACGCCGTCGATGGCGAACGTGACGATGCGCGCGATCACGGCTGGTGTCCTAGAACACGTCCTGCAGGTGGTCGAGCCGGACGAGCCCGCCGTGCTCGTCGAGCGTGACGCCGACGGCGTCGAAGCGCAGCTCGGCGTGACGCGGCCGGTCGATCGAGCTGTTGAGCCACGCCGCGGCCATCGTGCGCACCTGCCTGCGCTTGCGCTCGTGGAGGTTCTCGCGCCAGTCGCCGTTCCCGAGCCGGCGGGCCTTGACCTCGCAGAAGACGATCGTCCGCTCGGCCTCGTCGGCCAGGATCAGGTCGAGCTCGCCCCAGCGCGTGCGGTGGTTGCGCGCGAGGATGCGGTAGCCGAGGCGCGCGAAGTGCTCCGCGGCGAGGTCCTCCCCGCGGCGGCCCAGCGCTTTCGTGCGGTCCGTCGGCATCGTGGGCCGACCGTATGGCCGCGGACTGAACGGATCAGCACGCGATTGTCAAAAGTCTGCGACGAATGTGAGCCGTTTCTGCGGCGCTCCGCGAATCAAACGATCACGGACGGCGGGCCTCAGGCGGGTGATCGGGCCGGCGGACCCGAGAGATCGTGGGCGGTGACGATGCCCGCGCGGTAGCCCGGAAAACGGCGGAGATCGCCGGGTCGATCGAGATCAGAGTGCGAGCTGCTGGTAGGCCATCGACTGGAACGACAGCCGATGGAGCGGCGAGACGCCGAGGCGCTCGATCGCCGCGC
Organism: uncultured Solirubrobacteraceae bacterium; assembly: GCA_963803335.1. Taxonomy (GTDB): domain Bacteria; phylum Actinomycetota; class Thermoleophilia; order Solirubrobacterales; family Solirubrobacteraceae; genus DASSUW01. The sequence continues at coordinate 139,069 of CAWDME010000009.1, forward strand.
GGTGCTCCGGGGTCGAGTAGCCGACGTGGATCCCGAAGTCCCAACCCGGATACATCGACTCCATGCGGTGCATGAAGCGGTCGCGCGACACCTTGGCGATCACGGACGCCGCGGCGATCGCAGCGCTGGTGGCGTCGCCGCCCACGACCGGCCGCTGGTCGAAGCCCGTCGAAGGCACCGGGAAGCCGTCGCTCAGGCACAGACAGCCATCCCGGCCGACGCGCCGCAGCACATCGCTCAACGCGGCGAGATTGGTCTTGTGCAGGCCGCGCTCGTCGATCCCGCGAACGCAGCGCGAGGTGACCGCGATGCGCGTCGCGACCCGCAGCACGCGCGGATAGAGCTCCTCGCGCATCTCCGCCGTGTGCTGCTTGGAGTCGTTCAGCGCGGACAGCGCACGCAGGTCCGACAGCGTCAGGCGGTCGTAGTCGAACAGCACGGCGGCGGCCACCAGTGGCCCGGCCAGGCAGCCGCGACCGGCCTCGTCGGCCCCGGCCACGAAGCGCACGCCCAGGCCCCGGTCGTAGCGGAACAACCGGCTCCCCGACGAGCGCTTTCGCTTCTTAGAGGAGCCCGATCCGCTTCGGCGGCCAGTACGTCGCGAAGGCCTGCCCGATGATCCAGTCTGTGGGGACTGGTCCCCAGAAACGGCTGTCGTCCGAAGACCCACGGTTGTCGCCCATCATGAAGTAGTGACCGGCCGGAACCGTCACTTCGTTGGGAAAAGTGCAGTCCGGCCCACCGCCACACGGCTCGGCGAAGGGCTCGCTCTGCCGCTTGCCGTTGAGGATGACATGCCCGTTGTCGATGCGGATCCGGTCACCCGGGCCGGCCACGACGCGCTTGATGAAGTTCGTCTTGGACTCCTGCGGCGTCGGCTGGTTGCAGACCTCGCCCTGGGGCGGCGTCGCACCGCACGTGCCGCCGCCCTCCTCGGCGCCCGTGGGCGGGTGGAAGACGACGATGTCGCCGACGTCGGGCGGCCCGAAGCGCTCGCCGATCCGGTTCACGAGCACCCGCTGGCCCTTCACGAGCGTCGGGACCATCGACTCGCTGGGGATGCGGTAGGGCTTGACGAGGAACGCCTGGATGCCCAGCGCGAGCCCGAGCGCGACCGCGACGATCAGGACGAGCTCGACGAGCGAGCCCGACGCCCCCGACGTCTTGGCCGCCACGTTCCCTACTTCGACTCGTCGTCCGCGGGCGACTCGGCCTCGGCGGCGGCTTCAGCGTCGGCAGACGCCTCGACCTCGGCGGCCTCGGCCTCGTCCGCAGCTTCCTCGGTGGCGGGAGAGGCCTCTTCGATCTCGGCCTCGTCGACCGGCGCCGCGGCGGCTTCGGCCTCCTCCAGCGCCTGCTGGTCGATCGCGTCGCCCGGGACCTCGTCGTCCGCGGCGGCGGCCGCCTCGGCGGCGGGATCGTGCAGCAACCCGGCCTGGACGACCTCCTCCGGGCCGATGTAGCGGCGCTCGCGGACGCGGGCGCGCTTGCCGACCCGGCCGCGCAGGTAGTAGAGCTTGGCGCGCCGGACGTCGCCGCGGGCGGCGACCTCGATCTTCTCGATCTTCGGCGAATGCAGCGGGAACGTGCGCTCCACGCCGACGCCGAACGAGGTCTTGCGGACAGTGAAGGTCTCGCGCACGCCCTCGCCCTGGCGCTTGATCACCACGCCCTCGAAGACCTGGGTGCGGCGCCGGGTGCCCTCCACGACTTGGAAGTGGACGCGGACGCGGTCACCGGCGGCGAAGTTGGGAACGCGGCGAAGCTGCTGACGCTCGAGGCTGTCGATCACGGTGGTCATGGCAAAGAAAGACCGCGGCGCCAGGGGGTAGAAGGGCGGCGCAACGCGGGCGAATCATGGTAGCGAACGCTGGCGGCTCTGCTCGCGGCGCCATTCGCGGATGCGTTCATGGTGCCCGGAAAGCAGCACCTCCGGCACGCTCCAGCCGCGCCACTCGGCCGGGCGCGTGTAGTGCGGGTACTCGACGCCGCCTTCCAGCGCCTCCGAGAACGACTCCTCCACCGCCGACTCGTCCTTGCCCAGCACGCCGGGCAGCTTGCGCAGCACCGCGTCGCTCACCACCATCGCCGCCGGCTCGCCGCCGGACAGCACGTAGCGGCCGATCGAGACCTGGTCGGTCACGAAATGCTCGAGGATGCGCTCGTCGAAGCCCTCGTAGCGGCCGCACAGCAGTGTCAGCTCGGCTTCCCCCGCGAGCTCGCTCGCCAGCGCGTCGTCGAACATCCGGCCCCCAGGCGTGAGCGCGATCACCCGCCTCGCCGGTGCCGCCGGGTCGCCCCCGTAGCGCGCGCGCAGCGCGGCTTCGACGACATCGACGCGCACGACCATCCCCGCACCGCCGCCGAACGGCGTGTCGTCCACCTGGCCCCAGTTCAGCGGCGTCGTCGCGCGCAGGTCGACGGCCTCGAACGAGTGCCCCAGCGCCAGGGCGTTCGACACGTGGCGCTGCTCGCGGAACCACTCGAACCACTGCGGGAACAGCGTGAAGACATCGATGTTCACGGCTCGACGAACCCCATGTCGACGTCGATCCGGCGCGCCTCGACGTCGATCGAGCGGATCGCGTCGCGCACCATCGGGATCAGCCGGTCGCCGACCTCGAGCGCCTCGCATGACGGCAGCGCGATCATCCGCGCCACCACGCCGATCTCGCGCGAGCCGTCGACCACCAGGCAGCCCGCCAGATCGGATGCCCAGAACTCGTCCTCGGCCAGCGTGTCGTCACGCGGCACCTCGAGATCGAGACCGCGCAGCGCCTCGGCATGCTCGCGCGTGGAGCACCCCGCCAACCGCAGGATCGGCTTGTCGCGCGTCCCGGCCAGCCGCTCGACCGTGCGCGGGGCGCCGTCGACCCACACCGTCCCGCCGAGTGTGAAGTCGCCCGGCCGCGTGACGTGGAACGACCCGTCGAGCCCGTGCGGCCGGCCCACGCGGCCCGCCGAGGTCAGCTCACTCGACGATGTCGAGGAGGACGCGCCGGTTGTCCTTGACCGCGGCGGCCTTGATGATCGTGCGGAGGGCCTGCGCGGTGCGTCCCCCGCGCCCGATGACCTTGCCGTAGTCGTCATCCGCCACCGACAGCTCGAGCACGAGCGTGCCGTCGTCCTCCTCGAACTGCTCGACCTCGACCTTGCCGGGCTCGTCGACCAGCTGCTGCGCGAGATAGACGAGCAGCTCGCGCACGGGCTAGGAAGCCGAGATGCCCTGCGTCTTGAGGAGCTTCTTGACCGTGCCGCTCGGCTGGGCGCCGCGATCCAGCCAATGCCGGATGCGCTCCTCGTTGAGCACGATCGTGGAAGGGTCGGTCTGCGCGTTGTAGCGACCGAGCGTCTCGATGAAGCGCCCGTCGCGCGGCGAGCGCGAGTCGGCGACGACGACGCGCCACACCGGGTCCTTCTTCCCGCCCACGCGGGTGAGTCTCATAGCGACCATTTCGGCGCGGCAGGATAGCGAAAGACGACATGGGGACCCCGCCCAACGCGCCACTACGTGTCGAGCGGTGTCGCGTTGGGCACCCCCTAGCGCTGCCGCATCATCTGCCCGAGATCGGGCATCTTGCCCTGCTGGATCCCGCGCATCATCTTGCGCATCTGGTCGAACTGCTTGATCAGCTGGTTGACCTGCTGGACGTTCGTGCCCGAGCCCTTGGCGATCCGCAGCCGCCGGCTCCCCTTGATCGCCTCAGGGTGCGAGCGCTCATAGGGGGTCATCGAGAGGATGATCGCCTCGACGCGGTCGAGCTCCTTCTCGTCGACGTTCATCTTCGACAGCTGGTGGCCGGCGAGCCCGGGGATCATCCCGAGGATCGAGGTCAGCGGGCCCATCTTGCGGATCCGCTTGAGCTGGTCGAGGAAGTCCTCGAGCGTGAACTGGTTCTTGCGCAGCTTGCGCTCGAGCTCCTTGGCCTCCTGCTCGTCGACCGACTGCTCGGCCTTCTCGATGAACGACAGGACGTCGCCCATCCCAAGAATCCGCTGCGCCATCCGGTCGGGGTGGAAGCGCTCGAAGTCGCCGAGCTTCTCGCCGGTGGAGGCGAACAGGATCGGCTTGCCGGTGACCGCCTTGACCGACAGCGCGGCGCCGCCGCGGGCGTCGCCGTCGAGCTTGGACAGGACTACGCCGTCGAACTGGGCCACCTCGGCGAACTGCTCCGCGACGTTGACGGCGTCCTGACCGGTCATGGCATCGACGACCAGCAGCACGTCGTGCGGCTTGACGCGCTTCTTGATCCGCGCCAGCTCCTCCATCAGTGCCTGGTCGACGTGGAGGCGGCCGGACGTGTCGACGATCAGCACGTCCTTGCCGTCGCGGGTGGCCTGCTCGAGCGCCCAGCCGGCGATGTCGACCGGGTCGCGGTCGGTGCCCTGCTCGTAGACGGTGGCGCCGGCCTGGCCGCCGACCTTCACCAGCTGCTCGACGGCGGCCGGGCGGTAGACGTCACACGCCGCGACGGCGACCGACGAGTTGTTCTGCTCGCGCAGATAGCGCGCGAGCTTGGCTGTGGCGGTCGTCTTGCCCGAGCCCTGGAGCCCGGCCATCAGGATCACGGTCGGCGGCCGCGGCGAGAACGTGATGCCCGCCGAGGCGCCGCCCATCAGCGCCGTCAGCTCCTCGTTGACGATCTTAATGACCTGCTGCCCGGGATTGAGCTGCTTGGAGACCTCGAGCCCGAGCGCACGCTCCTTCACGGTCGAGGTGAACTGCTTGACGACCTTGAAGTTGACGTCCGCTTCCAGCAGCGCGAGCCGGATCTCGCGCATCGCGCGATTGATGTCGTCCTCGGTCAGCGCGCCGCGCTGGCGCACAGACGCCAATGTGCCCTGGAGTTTCTCTGACAGCGAGTCGAACAATGCGCCTCACAGGGTACGGTGCGCAGGCATGGAGCTGGACCTTCTTGTCATCGGTTCCGGGCCGAGCGGTCAGAAGGCCGCCATCCAGGCCGCCAAGCTCGGCAAGCGGGTGGCCGTCGCCGAGCGGCGCGAGCGGCTCGGCGGCGTGTCGATCCACACGGGGACGATCCCCTCCAAGACCCTGCGTGAGGCGGTGCTGGAGCAGGTTGCCCAGCGGCCACTCGATGTCCTCGATCCGACCCGGGTCGAGGAGAGCGAGCAGCGCACCCTCGAGCAGCTGATGGACCGCACCGCGCGGGTCGTGGCCGCCGAGACGTCAGTGGTGCGTGAGCAGTTCCGCCGCAACCGCGTCGGCCTGCTGCCCGGGCAGGCGCACTTCGAGGACGCCAACACCGTCCGGATCGAGGACTCCGACGAGCCGATCCGCGCCCGCCGCATCATCATCGCCTGCGGCACGCGGCCCGCCCGCCCGGCCTCAGTCGAGTTCGACGACCTCACGGTGATCGACTCCGACGGCCTGCTCAAGCTCGCCCACCGCGTCCCGCGCACGATGACCGTGGTCGGCGCCGGGGTGATCGGCGTCGAGTACGCCTCGATGTTCGGCGCCCTCGGCACCAAGGTGACGGTCGTCGACAAGCGCGACCGCGTGCTGCCGTGGCTGGACGGCGAGATCGGCGAGGCGTTCCAGTACATGCTGCGGCGCGCCAACGTGACCTTCCGGATGCGCGAGAGCGTCGCCGGAGTCGAGCTCGAGTCCGACGCCCGCGGACCCAAGGTCAGGCTCGAGTCGGGCAAGGAGATCGTGTCGGAGACCGTCCTCTATGCGACCGGCCGCCAGGGCGACACCGAAGCGCTGGGGCTCGAGAACGCCGGGCTGGAGGCCGACGCGCGCGGGCGCATCGCCGTCAACGAGAACCACCAGACCACGGTCCCGCACATCTTCGCGGTCGGCGACGTGTCCGGCGGCGGCCTCGCCGCCACCGCGATGGAGCAGGGCCGGATCGCGTGCCTGCACGCATTCGGCGAGCCGATCGAGACGCTCCCCGACCTGGTGCCGACCGGCGTCTACGCGATCCCCGAGATCGCGATGGTCGGCCAGACCGAGGAGCAGCTCACCGACGACGCCGTGCCGTACGTGACCGGGATCGCGCGCTGGAGCGAGCTGGCGCGCGGGCTGATGACCGGCGACGAGGACGGGCTGCTCAAGCTGCTGGTCTCCCCCGTGAACCGCTGCCTGCTCGGCGTACACGTGATCGGCACTGGCGCGACCGACCTCGTCCACATCGGCCAGGCCGTGATGGGCGGGACGTCGACGATCGACTTCCTCGTCACCGCCGTCTTCAACTACCCGACGTTCGCCGAGTCCTACAAGGTCGCCGCGCTCGACGCGAGCAACCGCATCAAGGCGATGGCGTAGGCGGCTCGTCGGGGGCCGGGTGCGCCGCCGAGTGCGCGCTCGTGGCCTCGGCCGCTGCGTCAGCCGCCGCCTTCGCGGCCTCCGCCGCGTCTGCGGCCGCCGCCTCGCTGGCCTCGCGCACCTCGGCCCGCGTCTGCGGGCGCCGCGGCGGCGCCGCGTCGGCGAACCGCCCGGTCAGGTTGCCGAGCGCTTGCGTGAACTCGCTCGGGATCACGAAGATCTTGCTCGCCGGCCCTTGGGCGAGCTGCGGCAGCATCTGCAGGTACTGGTAGGACAGCAGCCGCTCGTCCGGCACGCCGTCGTGGATCGCGCCGAACACGGTCTCGATCGCCTTCGCCTCGCCCTCCGCCCGCAGGATCGCGGCGGTGCGCGCGCCCTCGGCCTTCAGGACGGCGGACTGCTTCTCGCCCTCGGCCGTGAGGATCTGCGACTGCTTGACGCCCTCGGCGGTGAGGATCGTGGCGCGCCGGTCCCGCTCGGCCCGCATCTGCTTCTCCATCGCCTCCTGCACCGTGCGCGGCGGCTCGACCGACTTGAGCTCGACGCGGTTGACGCGGATGCCCCACTTGCCGGTCGCCTCGTCGAGAACCACGCGCAGCTGTGAGTTGACGTTGTCGCGCGAGGTCAGCGTCTCCTCGAGCGTCAGGCCGCCGATCACGTTGCGCAGCGTGGTGACGGTGAGCTGCTCGATCGCCTGCAGCGGGTTGGCGACCTCGTACGTCGCCGCCTTGGGGTCGGTGATCGTGAAGTAGATGACGGTGTCGATCCCCACCACGAGGTTGTCCTCGGTGATGACGGGCTGCGGCGGGAACGACACGACCTGCTCGCGCAGATCCAGCAGCGGCTTGACGCGATCGACGAACGGCACGATCAGAGCCAGGCCGGGGTCCAGCGTCTTCGAGTAGCGCCCGAGCCGCTCCACGATCCCCGCGCGGGCCTGGGGCACGATCCGCACGCCCGACGCCGCGATGATGAACAGGAACACGAACAGGACGACGAGCGCGATGACTCCGGCTTCCACTAGTGCCTCCTCATTCCGTCACGAACGCCGTGGCGCCCCTGATCTCGACCACCTGGACCCGCTTGCCGGCCTCGATGACCTCGTCGTCATCGTAGGAACGAGCCGTCCACACCTCGCCGCCGATCCGTACGCAGCCGATGCCCTCGTCGTTGGCGATGCGCTCGACGACGATCGCGTTGCTGCCCACGAGTGCCGCGGTGCCGGTGCGCAACGTGGGCGGCTGGCGGCGGTGTGAGCGCGCGAGCGGTCGCAGGGCGGCCAGCAGGACCACGGACACGACGAGGAAGATCGCCCAGCTGATCAGCGCGCCGGCGCCGATCGCGCTCACGATCGCGGCAACGAGCGCCCCGCCCGCGAACGGCGCGAGGAAGAAGCCGAGCGTGGCGATCTCACCGACACCGAAGACCACCGCTGCGATCAGCCAGACAACCCAAGGATCCATTGTTTCCTATCTCGACACCGGAAGGTTGAAGTAACTCTCAGGATAAGGCTCGTTGCGCAAAGTGAAGTGCCACCACTCATTGTCGTACGGCGCGAAGCCCACGCGGTTCAACGCCGCGCGCAGGCGCAGGCGGTTGCGGTGGGCGCGGCCGGTGATGGCCGGATGGAACGTGTGGGCGCGCGGGTCCATGCAGTCGTAGGTCGTGCCCATGTTCACGCTCGCGTCGTGAAAGCGACGGCGATACGGGGCAACGCACGAGCGCAGCCGGCCGTCCCATGCCGGTGGCGTCTTGGCCGGCAGCTTGACCAGCGTGATGTCGACGGTGCTGCCGCGGCTGTGGCCCGAACGGTGGGCGATGTAGCCGTCCACGAACGCCCGTGCCTTCTCGACGCGCGGATAGAACTCGCGCTTCATCTTCTGGTCGCTCGGGTTGCGCGCCCAGCGATCGAACTGGGCGACCGCCCGCGTCGGCCGGTAGCAGTCGTAGACCTTCAGGCCGTAGCCCTCGGCGTTGAGGCTCGTCTGCGCGCGCTGGAGCGCCCGCGCCGCCTGGCGGGTCAGCAGGCAGACCGGCGCGCGGTAGCCCTTGATCCTGCGGCCGACGAAGTTGTGGCGCTGCGCGTAGCGCATGTCCTGCACGATCGTCGGATCGATCTGGTCGAGCGCGACGAACTGGCTCGGAGCCATCGCCAGCGCGACCAAGGCGGCGATCATGCCGTCAGCAGCGCCCGGGCGAAGTCGTCGGCGTCGAACGGGCGCAGGTCCTCGAGCTGCTCGCCGATGCCGATCAGCTTCACGGGGATCCCGAGCTCGTTGGCGATCGCGAGCGCGATGCCGCCCTTGGCCGTCCCGTCGAGCTTGGTGAGCACGATGCCGGTGACGCCGACGGCCTCGCCGAACAGCTTGGCCTGGCGGACGCCGTTCTGGCCGGTCGTCGCGTCGACCGTCATCAGCGTCTCGTGCGGGGCGTCGGGCATCTGCTTCTCGATCACCCGCCGGACCTTGGCCAGCTCCTCCATCAGGTTGTGCTGCGTGTGCAGGCGGCCGGCGGTGTCGACGATCACGACGTCGGCTCCGCGCTCGCGGCCGCGGGCGACGGCGTCGAAGGCGACGGCGCCGGGGTCGGACCCCTCGGGGCCTTTCACGAGGTCGACGTCGGCGCGCTCGGCCCAGCGCTCGAGCTGCTCGACGGCGGCCGCGCGGAACGTGTCGGCCGCGCCGACCACGACCTTCTGCCCGAGCGTGTGGCGCAAGTGCCAGGCGAGCTTGCCGATCGTCGTCGTCTTACCGGTGCCGTTGACACCGACGACGAGGATCACCGCCGGCTCGTGGCGGATGTCGATCGTGTCGTCGCCCGTGCGGGCGAGCTCGGCGAGCAGCTCCGCGAGGCGGCCGGTGAGCGCCTCGCCCCCGACCAGCTCACCCTCCTCGGCCTCGCGCTCGAGCTTCTCGACGACCTGCGCGGTCGTGGTCGCGCCGACGTCGGCGTAGATCAGTGCCTCCTCCAGCCGCTCCCAGGTCTCCTCGTCGAGGTCGCCCTCGAACAGCGTTGCCTGGACCTCGGCGGCGAGCGCCTCGCGGGTCTTGCGCATCGAGTCGCGCAACCGGCCGAAGAAGCCGCGCCGCTGGTCGGGCGCGCCGGGGTCGGGCGCATCCTCGACAGCGTGCCCGCCGTCGGTGAGAAAGAGCTCGTGCCAGTCCCGCGCCACGCGGCGGCAGGATAGACCCCGGAATTTTCTTGCGGCGGTGGGCGTCAGACCGTGTATGCCCCAGCTTCGCCTCGTCACCCCCACGCACCCGGCCGCGGCGCCGCTGCTCGTCGGCCTGCGGCTGGAGTACCAGACCCTTTACGGCCCCGACGTCGCAGCCGAGGTCGACGCTTACTCGGTCTTCGAGTTCCTCCCGCCCGCCGGTGCATTCCTCGTGCTCGAGTCCGGCGGCATCACACTCGCCGGCGGCGCGCTGCGCCGCTACGGCCCGGGCGTCGGCGAGGTCAAGCGCATGTGGACCGCGCCCGGCCATCGCGGGCGCGGCTACTCGCGCCGCGTGCTGGAGGCGCTCGAGGAGGCCGCCGTGCGGCGCGGCTACCACACGGTCCGCCTGCAGACGGGCATGGTGCAGCGTGCCGCGATCGGGCTGTACGAGTCCTCGGGCTACGAGCCGACGACGAACTGGGGCCGCTACGCGGATACCCACTTGGCTTCGCCGTCGGGCACAGGCGACCCGCGGCTGCTGTCGTTCGAGAAGCGCCTAGACGTGCGGAATCACGTCGCGGCCCACGAGTTCGACCGTGGCGAGGTCGTCGTGCGCAAGATGCTGGAGCATCACGCGCTCCACGCCCGCCTCGGCGAGGCCGCGTAGCCGCTCGATCAGCTCGTCGGGCGAGCCCTCGAGCTTGATCATCGCGGAGAACGTGATCGGGTCGCGGCCGGCCTCGGCACACGCCGCCACGATCCGCTCGCGCCGCTCGCGCGCCTGCTCGGCGGTCGGGAACACGGTGTTGTACTCGTCCGCCCAGCGGGCCGCGAGCGCGGCGCCGCGCGGGCCCGCGCTGCCGCCGAGGATGAGGTTGGGGTGCGGTTTCTGCACCGGCTTGGGCTGCGGGTCGGCATCCTCGAGCCGGTAGAAGCGCCCGTCGACGCTGAAGGGCTCGTCGTGCCACGAGCGGTGCACGATCTCGATCTGCTCCTCGAGCCGGTCGAAGCGGTCGCGGGTCGTCTCGAACGGGAACCCGAACGAGCGGTGTTCGCCCTCGTGCCAGCCCGCGCCGATGCCGAGCTCCACGCGCCCTCCGCTCACGTGGTCTGCGGTCACGACGCTGCGCGCCAGCACCGACGGGTGGCGGAACGTCACCGGCGAGACGAGCGTGCCGAGCTTGATCGTGTCGGTCAGGGCGGCGAGCGCGTTGAGCGTGCTCCAGGCGTCGAGCGAGCCGTGGTTCGGCGGCCCCTCGAGCGACTCGTAGTGGTCGGACCGGAAGAGGGCGTCGAAGCCGGACGTCTCGGCGGTCGCGGCCAGTGCGCGCCACTGATCCCACGTGACGCCTTCCTGGCCCTCGATCATCAGGCAGACCCGCATGCGTTGGACAATAGGCCGGTGATCGAGATCAAGCGCGTACGTGGTGACGACCCGCCGGCGGTGGCGATGGTGAAGGCGATGGAGAACTGGGTGACCGAGGGCTTCGGGCCGACGACGCCCGACCGGACGTCGACCGTGACGCCCGAGGAGATGGTGCCGCCGCACGGCGTCTTCGTGCTCGTGCTCGATGACGGGCGTGTGGTGGCGGGCGGCGGCGTACGCCGGCTCGACGACGGCGTGGCGGAGATCAAGCGGATGTTCGTGGTGCCCGAGGCGCGCGGGCGGGGCCACGGGCGGCGGCTGTTGGATGCACTGGAGGACGCGGCGGCCGAGCTCGGCTACCAGGCGGTGCGACTCGACACCGCGCGGACGATGACCACGGCGATGGAGATGTACCGCCGCTCCGGGTTTCGCGACATCCCCGACTACAACGGCAACTCGTACGCCTCGTTCTGGGGCGAGAAGGACCTGACTCAGCGCACGGTGTAGACGCCGGTCGATTCGGCGTGGTAGCCCTTGGCGCCGACCGCCCGCGCGAGCTCGCTGCGCGGCTCCTCGCCCCGGGCGACCAGGTCCAGCGCGTGGGCGAAGTCGTAGCGCGGCTCCCAGCCCAGCTCGCTGCGGGCGCGCTGGTTGGCGTAGACGCGCTCGATGCCGGCGAACATGCGCCAGCCGCGCTCGGCGTAGATCCGCTCGTACGCGGGGTGGTGGCGCGCGACGACCGCGGGCGCGTTATCGCGCAGCACGTCGAGGTCATCGCGGGTGAACGGCGTGGTGGCGCTGATGATGTAGCGACCGAAGCCGATCTCGGGCGCCCGCTCGAGCGCGCGGCGGTGCGCGGTGACGACGTCCTCGAGGTCGACGCGGCGGTAGAGCAGCTCGTTGACCTTCAGGTTGGCGTCGTCGTAGGCGCTGCGAACGTCGTCGCGGTCGTCGGGCTCGGGGAAGAAGCGCGAGGTGCGCAGGATCACGCACGGCAGCCCGTGGTCGCGGTGGATCAGTTCGCACAGGTCCTCGGCCGCGGTCTTGCTGGCGCCGTAGATGTTGCGGGGCACGGACGCGACGTCCTCCGTGATCCAGGCCGCGGGCGCGTTCGGCGGCGGCGTCAACGCACGCCCGAACGCGCTCGTCGTGCTCGTGAACACGAAGCGGCCGACGTTCGCGTCAACCGCCTTCTCGAGCAGGTTGAGCGTGCCGGTGATGTTCGTGTCGAGGAACTCCTGCCTCGTGTGCGAGCCGACGTGCGGCTTGTGCAGCGTCGCGGCGTGGACGACGGCGTCGATGCCGTCCATCGCCCGGCGGACAAGCGCGCGATCGGCGATCGAGCCGGTCACATCGGTGAACGGGGACCGCAGGACGTCCAGCCCCACGGCGTCCACCCCATCCGCGCGCAACGTGCGCATGAGGCCCTCACCGAGATGGCCCGCGCTGCCGGTGACGAGAATTCGCACCCGTGGAGCGTAGAGTCCTCGGCGTGGAGTTCGACGTCATCGACTGCGACGAGGGCCGCGCCTGGCGGCTCCACGACGAGGAGACCGCGGTCCGCTATGCGGCCGGACGCCACGCGGCGACGGGCCACGTCGTCGAGGTCGTCAGCGACAGCCGCGAGCAGGTCTTCGTAGCGCCGGCCGACGCGCCGTTCGCACGTCCGTAGACACAGTTCTCGGCGAACGCTCCTTCGCCCGCCCTACCCAGCCGCAGTAAGCGTCAGCTCGACGCCGAGGAACTCGGAGATCGCGGCCACCTCGGTCTCGACGCCCGCGCGCATCGCCTTGGTGACGCGACCGAACGGGTCGAGCTCGACACGGCCCTTGCGCCGGTCCAGACGCCAGGTCGCGAACACGCGGCCGTCGGCGATCGCGACCGGGCGGATGATGCCGCCGCCCGGAGCAACGCGCCCCGCGTGCTCGGACGGCAGGACGGCGTCGCGAGAGCGCCAGCCGAGCAGCCACTCGTCGAAGGCTGGAAGCAGCGAGACGCCGCCCACCTCCGGGTCACCCTCGATGCGGGGGTCGGCCCAGGCCACCCGAACGTCGGCGGCGGGCAGCCCCGACCAGGCCGCGAAGTCGCCGGCGGTCGCGGGCGCATGACCGGCGGCGTAACGGCGGCCGAGCTCGAGCAGCGCGTCGTCGCGGTCGGGCAGCCGGCCGAGGTCGAGCGGGCCGTAGCGGCCCTCGCCGGCGTCGATCAGCACGCCGGCGTGGGCCGCACGGGCGACGACGTGGATCGGCGCCTGGCCCTCGGCCGCGACCGGCACCCCGCGCTCGCGCAGCCGTGCGGCGAGCTCGTGGCGATCGAGCGGCGCCTCCTCGGCGAGGATCGCGGCGACCTCGGCGGTGCTGCGCTCGGCGAGCTCCGGCGGCAGGCCGAGCTGCGTGAGGCGGCGCTGTCCGCGCACGAGGTTCAGTGGGCCGAAGACCGCGAGCGCGGTCGGCAGGTCGTCGGCGGCGAGGAGGTGCAGCGTGCCGCGCATCGCCCACGTGCGCACGAGCCCGGAGAGGTCCGGCGTAGCGCCCTCGGTGCGCGCTCGGACCGCCAGCAGCGCCGCCGCGCGGTCCTGCGCCTGCACGCCGAACACCGCCCGCACCGCCGCGACCGGGTCGGCGTCGCGCGGCCCGCTGAGCCGCTGCGCGCGCAGCCGGCGGCGGCGGACCTCCGCAGCCTTCAGGCCGCGCGCTCCTCCCCGCCCGGCTTGACCTCGCGCGGCTCTTCCGCGCGGGCCGGCAGCCGGCGCGACACGACCTTCGACACGCCGTTGCCGGCCATCGACACGCCGTACAGGCAGTCGGCGGCGTCCATCGTCCGCTTCTGGTGGGTGACGATGATGAACTGCGCGCGGTCCGAGAACTGGCGCAGCAGGGTGAGGAAGCGGTCGATGTTGAGGTCGTCGAGCGCGGCCTCCACCTCGTCGAGGATGTAGAACGGGCACGGCCGGGCGAGGAACACGGCGAACAGGAACGCCAGCGCGGTCAGCGACTTCTCGCCGCCCGACAGCAGCGTGAGCCGCTTGGTGGATTTGCCCGCCGGCGTGATCTCGATCTCGACGCCGGTGCGGTCCTCCTCGTCGGTCTCCTCCAGCTCGGCGGCGAGCTCGGCGTCCTCCTTGGCCTCCTCGTCGTCCTTCTCGCCGCCGCCGAGCACGGGCCGCGGGCCGGCGTCCTCGCGCACGAGCCGCAGGCGGCCGCGGCCGCCGGGGAACAGCTGCTCGGCGACCTCCTCGAAGTTCTTGGCGGCAGCCGCGAACGTCTCCTCGAACGCCTCGCGGATGCGGCGGTCGGTGTCGCGGATCAGGCCCTCGAGCTCGCGCATGGCGGCCTCGAGGTCCTCGCGCTGGGTCTCGAGCTCCTCGACGTGCGCGATCGCGTCCTCGTACTGGAGCTTGGCCAGCGGGTTGACCGGCCCGAGCTGCTCGCGGCGGCGCCCCAGGCGCTCGATGCGCGCTTCGAGGTCCGCGCGCTCGCCGTCGGCGAGCGGCGCCTCGGCCGCGACGGCCTCGAGCCCGAGCTTGGCCGCCAGCCGTGCAAGCTCGCGATCGACGTCCTCGGCCCGGTCGCGCGTCTGCTGTGCGCGGATCTCGGTGCGGGTGACCTCCTCGCCGCGCTCCTTCAGCCGCGCCTGGACCTGGGTCTCGGCGGCGGCGCACGCGCGCAGCTCCCCGGCGAGCTTCTCGCCCGCCTCGCGGTCGGCCCGCAGCTCGGCCTCCGCCGCCTCCATCCGGGCGGCGACGGCGGCGGCAGCGCCGGTCAGCGCAGCCACGAGGCGCTCGGCGGCGGGACGCAGCGCCTCGTCGTGCGTGAGCCGGGCGCGCTCGCGGGCGATCCGCTGCTCGCACTCGGCACGCTCGCGCGCCGCGCGGTCGGCGAGGCGGCGCTCGGTCGCGACCGCGGCCTCGAGCTGGGCGCGGCGGTCGGCGGCCGGGCCCTCGTCGGGCGCGGCGCGACGCTGCTCGATCAGCCAGCCGGCGTGCCGCTCGGCCTCCGCGGCCTCGTCGCGCGTGCGCTGCGCGGCGCGCGCGGCGCGCTCGGCCTCGTCGCGCGCGGCGTCGGCCGCCTGGACGGCACGCGAGGCCTCCTCGACCTTCGCCAGCGCCGCCTCCTCGGCCTGCGCGGCGCGCTCGACCTCGGCGACCAGCGCGTCGCGCCGGTTGCGCTCGGCCAGGACGCGATCCTCGCCGCCGGCGGGGACCTGCCGCAGCTCGCGCGTGGCCGGCGACCACACGCGCCCGTCGCGCGTGACCGCCACACCGGAGAACGAGGCGTCGAGACCGTCGAACGACTCGACCACCCACACGCCGGCGAGCAGCGTGGACACGAGCCGATCGTCGCCCGAGGCGCGTACGCGGGAGCTGAGCGGCTCGGCGCTGGGGACGGGCGCGAGGGCGGCCGGAGAGGCCGACGCGTCAGGCACGATCAGCGCGGCCCCGCCGTCACGGCCCGCGCGGTCGAGCAGCGCGCCGCCCTCGGCGAGGTCGGATGCCACGGCGGCGCGCAGCCGCGGCCCGAGCGCGGCGGCGAGCGCGAGCTCGTAGCCCGGCTCGGCGTTCAGGTCGTCGGCGAGCGCGGCGGCGCCGCCCGGCGCGCCAGCGTGCGTGCGCAGGAACTGGTTGAGCTTCGCGAGCTCGGCGCCGGTACGGGCGGCCTCGCGGCGGGCGGCCTCGGCTGCCGCCTCGGCCTCGCGACGGGTGCGGCGGGCCGCGTCGGCAGCGGCGTCGGCCTCGCGGCGCGCGTCCATGGCCGCGTCCGCGGCAGAACCCAGGCCGACGAGCTCGGCGACGGCGGCCTCGCGACGCGCCACCAGCGCCTCGAGCTCGCGCTCGAGCCGCTCGCGCCGGTCCTCGGCCAGTTGCGTGAGCTCGGCCTCGAGCGCGGCGATCCGCTCGCTCGCGCCGTCGTCGCCCGTGTCGGCGGCGCCGGCGGCCTCCAGGGCGCTCAGCAGCGCCCGCCGGCGGCCCGCGCGGTCCTCCAGCGTGGTCACGGCCTGGCGTGCCGCCTCCTCGCGGTGCCCGATCCGCTCATGCGCCGAGCGGGCCGCGTAGTAGCGGTTGGACAGCGTCTCGCGCTCGCTGCCGCGCGACGACAGCGCCTCCTCGGCGGCCTCGCGCCGGGCGGCGACCTCGCGCAGCTCGTTCTCGGTCTCGGCGGCCGCCGCGCGCGCGGCCGCCACCGCCGCCTCGGCCTCGCGCAGCGCCGAGCCCGCGGCCCGGACGTCCTCGCGGGCGAGCGCCCACAGCGCCTCGTCGGTCTGGCGCTCGAGCCGCTCGTGCAGCTCGGCCGCCTCGGCCTGGCGCTTCAGTGGCCGCAGCCGCGACCGCGCCTCGCGCTCGACGTCGAGCGCCCGGTCCAGGTTGTCCTGCGTGCGAGCGAGCTTGAGCTGCGCGCGGCGACGGCGCTTGCGGTGCTTGCCGAGGCCGGCCGCCTCCTCGATCAGCATCCGCCGGTCGCGCGGCTTGGAGGTCACGATCGCCTCCACGCGGCCCTGGGAGACGACCGAGTGCATCTCCTTGCCCAGGCCGGTGTCCGACAGCAACTCCAGCACGTCGGTGAGGCGGCAGCGCGCGCCGTTGACGCGGTACTCGCCCTCACCGGCCCGGTTGAGCCGCCGCAGGATCGAGATCTCGCCGGCCGGCAGGTCGACGGCGCCGGACGCGTTGTCGAGGATCACCTCGACCTCGGCCTCCGACCGCGCCTGCACGCCGTGCGCGCCGGCGAAGATCACGTCCTGCATCGACTGGCCGCGGACCGCCAGCGGCGACTGCTCGCCCATCGCCCACAGCACCGCGTCGGTGATGTTGGACTTGCCGGACCCGTTCGGGCCGACGACGACCGAGACGCCGGGCGAGAACTCGAGCCGCGTCCGGTCCGGGAACGACTTGAAGCCCTTCAGCGTGAGTGAGCGCAGGTGCATCAGCTCACCCCGCGAACGCGTCCAGCGCCGTTTCGGCGGCCGCCTGCTCGGCGTCCTTCTTCGAGCGGCCGGCGCCGCGCGCCAGCTCCTCGCCGTCCACGATCGCCGCCACCTCGAAGCGCCGCTCGTGCGGCGGCCCTTCCTCGGCCGTCACCGCGTACGTCACCAGCGCGCCGCGGCGTGCCAGCCGCTCCTGCAGCGCCGACTTGAAGTCGGCCGGCCGCTCGAGCGACTGCTCGATCTCCGGCGTGAACGCCTCGACCACCGCCCCGGCGGTCTCCTCGTAGCCGAAGGCCAGGTAGCAGGCCCCGATCACGGCCTCGATCACCGATGCCAGCACGCGCTCGGTCTGCGCCAGCGCGTCGGTCGCCGGGCCTGCAACCTCCTGCGGCGCCGCCGCGCGCAGCCGCTCCGGTATCCCCAGCCGCTCCGCCACCGCCCGGCACGAGCGCCCGGACACCGCCTGGGCGCGGATCTTGGTGAGCCGGCCGGCCCCGTAGCTCCCCAGCCGCGGGTACAGGTGCGTGGTCACCGCCAGGCCGAGCACCGAGTCGCCCAGGAAGGCGAGCCGCTCGTAGGCCTCGCTGCGCTGCTCGACCCACGAGGCATGCGTGACCGCCTGCCGGGCTAGATCGTCCGGCAGCCGTTCCAGCAATTCTGAGAGCGTGTTCAGCGGTCAGGATCCCGGCTCGCGGTCGACGGCACCGCCCGCGGACGCGGGGAGATGGCCCAGCACGAAGTCGACCGCCGCACCCACCGTCTGGATGCGCGCCGCCTCCTCGTCGGACATCTTGACCCCGTAGGTGTCCTCGAGCTCCTGCACGAGCGTGTACAGGTCGAGCGAGTCCGCATTCAGGTCCTGCCTGAAGTGCGTCTGCTCGGTGATCCGCGCCGGGTCGAGCTGCAGCTCGTCGGCCAGATGCTCACGGATGAGCTCGAGAACTTCGTCTCGCGTCATGGCTGGTCGGGCACCGTAGCGGCCGGCTCGGACACCCTCAACGCACCGGCACCGGAAAGGCGATCATGGGTCCGGCCCGCCACGTCCAGGCGCACGCCACGGGCCGCCACGTCGATCGCACGCGCGAACCCGCGCGCGCCGAACGAGCCGTGCGGGACCACCCCGAGCTTGCGCAGCCCCAGCAGCACGGCGCCGCCCTGCTCCTCGGGGTCGATCTCGTCGCGCAGCGACCGCAGCGCCGGGCGCAGCAGCATCCCGCCGAGCTTGGAGCGCAGCGACGACATCGCCGCGCCCCGCACGGCGCCCAGCAGCGCCGCGGAGGTGCCTTCCATGACCTTCAGCGCGACGTTGCCGGAGAAGCCGTCGGCGACGATTACGTCGGCGACGCCGGTGCCGATCGCGAACCCCTCGACGTTGCCGACGAAGTTCAGCTCGCCGGGGTGTTCGCGCAGCGTGGCGTGGGCGGCGACGACGTTCTCGACGCCCTTCGTCGGCTCCTCGCCATTGGAGAGCAGTGCCACGCGCGGGCGCTCGACGCCGTGCACGACCTCCATGAACGCCGCCCCCATGTGCGCGAACTGGACGAGGTGCTCGGGCCGCACCTCGACGTTGGCGCCCGCGTCGAGCAGCAGGAACGGCGCCTTCGGGACGGGGACGACGATGGCGAGCGCCGGCCGGTGCACGCCGGGGGCGCGCTTGAAGCGGAACAACGCGGCGGCGAGGGCGGCGCCGGTTGAGCCGCCCGAGACGAGCGCGTCGGCGCGGCCGGCGGCGACGGCCTCGGTGGCCTGGACGATCGAGGCGTCGGGTGTGCGGCGCACGGCCCGTGCGGGATCGGGGTCCTTGGCGATCGAGACCGGCGCGTCGACGACCTCGACGCCGTCGGCCACGTCGCCGAATTCAGCAGCCGGGCCGAACAGCAGCACGCGGACGTCGCCGGCCGCGGCGGCTTGTGCGGCCCCGCGCGCAACTTCGGCGGGGCCCCGGTCGGCGCCGTTCGCGTCGACCGCGACGGTGAGTGGGCTAGTGCTCGTGGTCGTGGTCGTGCGTGCCGGTCACGTCGACCACCTCACGCCCGCCGTAGCTGCCGCAGTGCGGGCACACGCGGTGCGGCCGGCGCGGCTGGTGGCACTGCGGGCAGGCGTTCACCGACGGCGCGGTGATCTTGTGCTGCGCGCGGCGCTTGCTCGTACGAGCGTGCGACTGCTTCTGCTTCGGGACGGCCATAGGCGGCTGTGAAGGGTAGCGGACCGGAGCCTCGGGTCTACGATCGGCGGCGTGGTCGACCTGCGCAGGCTGCGCTACTTCCTCGCGGTGGCGACCGAGCGGAACTTCACGCGCGCGGCCGAGCGGCTGCACATCGCCCAGCCCGCGCTCAGCCGCCAGGTGCGGCTGCTTGAGGAGGAGCTCGGCGTCGAGCTCATGCGCCGGACGACGCACACGTTCGAGCTCACCGAGGCGGGCCGCTTCCTGCTCGAACGGGGCGCGCCGCTGCTCGACGATGCCGACGCGCTGTGGCGGGCGATGCGCGGGTTCGGGACGGGCGAGCGCGGCCAGATCGTGGTCGGGTACGGGACGAGCGCCGGCTACGAGACAGCGCCGCGGCTGCTGCGGGAGGTCGCCGAGCGGCTCCCGGGCCTCGGCGTCACGACGCGCGTGCTGTCGGTGGCCGAGATCGTCGACGGGGTCGGCGACGGCTCGGTCGACGTCGGCGTCGTGCGCTGTGCGCCCGCCGCCGCCGGCCTTGAGACGCGGCTGCTGCGGCTCGAGACCCAAGGGCTGCTCGTGCGTTGCGACGACCCGCTGGCCGGCCACGGCAGCGCGTGCCTCGCCGACATCGGCGACCGCGCGGTGCTGATCCACCGGCGCGACGCCAATCCCGGTCACTACGACGCGATCGTCGCGCTTCTGCGCGCGGCCGGCGCGCAGCCGTCGCTGGAGCTGCGCGGCGTCAGCCTCGACGTCGCCCAGACGCCCGTGCAGGACGGCCGCGCGGTGGCGATCGTCGGCGAGTCGACCCGCGCGGGCCTACCGGCCGAGCTCGCCTGGCTTCCGCTCGTGCCACCGGCCAGCCTGCCGGTGCAGCTGCTCATCCGGCCGCTGGGCCGCGCGCCGGTCGTCGAGCGCTTCCTCGCGGCTGCCGACCAGGTGGCCGACGAACTGGGCTGGCGCGGTGATGCCGCCGTGCGCTGAAGACAGGCGCGATCGGTCTTTCCCATCCGTGGCGCTCGCCCGTAGCGTGGCCGGCATGCACACCGTCACCGACAGCAAGACCGTCCTCGAGCGGTACGTCGCCGCCGTCGAGGCCGGCGACGAGGCCGCGATCCGCGACTCGTTCGCCGTCGACGCCACCTGGCATCTGGACGGGGATCTCCCGATCTCCGGCACCTGGGAGGGTCGCGAGGCGATCCTCGGCGAGTTCCTCGCCACGGCGATGAGCTACTACCGGCCCGGCTCGGTCAGCCTCGAGATCACCAGCATCACCGCCGAGGGCGACCGCGTGGCCATGGAGTGGACAAGCCGCGCCCACACGTGGGACGGCGAGCCGTACGAGAACCGCTGCATCGGCGTCTTCACCGTGCGCGACGGCCGGATCGCGAGCGTCCACGAGTACATGGACACGCTCTACGCCTACCGGGCGGCGTTCGGGTCGTCCTAGCGGCGACGATCGGCGGCCATCGACGCTTGCAGCAGCTGCGTGATCTCGGCCGCCGGCAGCGGCCGGCTGTAGTGGAAGCCCTGGACGATCCGGCAGCCGCTGGCGGCCAGGAAGTCTGCGTGTTCGGCGCGCTCGACACCCTCAGCCACGACATCGCAGCCGCACGCGTCTGCGAGCCGCAGGATCGCCGAGTAGACGGCGGTGCCCTGAGGGTCCTCGGGCACGCCGTTCAGGAATGCGCGGTCGACCTTGATGATCTGCACGGGCAGCTCGCGCAGGCGCCACAGCGACGAGTAGCCGGCACCGAAGTCGTCGATCGCGAGCGCGAACCCGGCGGCACGCAGCTCGCCCAGGATCGGCAGCAGGCGCGAGGCCTCGAGCGACCAGGCGGACTCGGTGATCTCGAGCACGAAGCGGCCGGGATCGATGCCGTAGGCGGCGACGACCTCGGCGAAACGCCGTGCCACGCCGGGCCGCAGCAGCTGCCGCGGTGAGACGTTGAAGCCGACGTTGGGCATCAGGCCCGCGTCGGCCCACTCACGCCCCTGGCGGCAGACCTCGCGCAGCACCCAGTCGCCCAGCGCGTCGATCACGCCGGTGCGCTCGGCGACCGGGATGAAGTCGCCGGGCGGGACGAGGCAGCCGCGCATCGGGTCGCGCCAGCGGACGAGCGACTCGACGCCGATCACGCCCCCGTCGGCGAGCCGCAGGATCGGCTGGTGGTGCAGCTCGAGCTCGGAGCGCTCGATCGCGCGCCGCAGCCGGGCGGCGAGCTCGAGCCGCTCGAGCGGGTCAGCCGTGCCGATGCCGTAGATGTGGACGCCGCCGCCGGTCGCGCGCGCCTCGTACATCGCCGCGTCGGCGTGCTTGCGCAGCGTCTCGGGCGTCTCGGCGTCCTCCGGGAAGATGCTGATGCCGACGCTGGCGTCGAGCAGCAGCTCGGCGGCGCCGAGCTCGAACGGGGCGTGCATGGCGTCGGCGATCCGCTGGCCGACCGCTTCGGCGTGGGCCCGCGCATTGATCGGAAGGTCGCGGACGAGCACGAGGAAGCCCTCGCCGCCCTCGCGCGCGACCAGGTCGCCCGGACGCACCGCAGACCGCAGGCGGTCCGAGACCTGGGACAGCAGCTCCTCCCCCAGCTCGGTGCCGAGCGAGTCGTTCACGCGCCGGAAGTCGTTGACATCGGCGAACACGAGCGCGACCGCCGTGCCCGTGGCGCGCGCGTGCGAGACGGCGTCGGCCACGGCCTGGTCGAGCGCAGGCCGCGTCGCGAGCTCGGGAACGGATACGGAAGTTCGTGGCACGGACATCCCTAGTCCGGAATCGGCCTGACTGCCAACGAACTTGACCGTGAGTCAATGAGCGAGTGTCGGGATCCGATCCCGACACTTATTCGAACTTGAGCTCGCCGAGCTTGGCCCAGCGGGGGTCCGGCGCGGCGTCGTGGCGGTGCTCCGGCTCCTCGTTGAGGTTCGCTCCGCACTGCCCGCAGAGGCCTGCACACTCCGCGCGGCAGGTGAGCTGCGCGGGCAGCTCGAGGGCGAGCGCGTCGCGCACCCACCGGCTCAGGTGCAGCACCTCGTCCTCGCCCAGGTAGGGCGAGCTCAGCTCCTCCCCGCCGCCCGGCTGGAAGACCTCGCGCGCGTCGACCTCGAACACCGGGTGCGCCGGCTCCAGGCAGCGCATGCACGGTCCCCTGAGACCGGCGCTGAAGCGCAGCCGCAGCGCCCAGCCCATGCCGGTCGTGCGCGAGACATCCACGCGCACGGGGACGAGATCCGGCGTGACCGCGTAGGGCTCGCCGCCGTAGTGGAAGTCGCCGATCGGGACGTGCAGATCGAGACGGCGCCCGTCCCCGCTGCGGAGCCCGAGCGGCGTGAGTTCGAAGGTGTCAGTGCGCTGCGGCATTGTCAGCCAACGGTAGCTCCCGATCAAGTTCCGCCCGGACAGTCCGAAAAAAGACCTGACATGCGACTGCTCTCAATTCGACCCACCATGACCATCAAATTGCTGGCGAGCATCGGCGCCCTGCTGGCGATCACCTTCGTGGTCGGCGGCGTGGCCATCGTCAAGCTCGGCAACGTCAAGGACGTCGGGACGGAGCTGTATTCGCAGCGTCTGCTGCCGCTCAACACGGCCGACGACATCGAGGCCGCCCTGATCTACCAGCGCGCGCTCGTCTTCGAGGAGATGTTCGACGCCCGCTCGAACGTGGCCGAGGGCGCGTCGCGCGCCGACATGCTCGCCGAGCTGGGCGACAGCGACAAGGAGCTCGTAGGCGTCGCCAAGAACCTCGACGGCGGCCTGTCCGGCCTCGAGAAGGCCGACCTGCCGACCCACTCGCGCGGATCGCTGCTGCAGCTGCGCACCTTGTACGCCAAGTTCGTCAAGGACCGCACGCATGTCCTCGCCCTCGCCCACGCCGGCAACATCGACGCAGCCGACGAGGCCTGGGACAAGACGCAGGACACCTCGTACGCGCAGTCGATGAAGGCGCTCAACGCGCTCGTGGAGTCGATGCGCGACGACGCCAAGGCCGCCAACGCGCACATCACGGCCGTCCATAGCTCGAGCCGCCGCCTGGAGCTCATCCTGCTGGCGCTCGCCGCGCTCGTCGCCGTCGGCGTCGGCTACGTCATCACCACCCGCCTCAAGCCGGCCGTGCGCACGATCCTCGCCGGCCTGCGCTCGCTCAGCGATCACGACAGCGCCGACCTCGCCCGCGGGCTCGAGGCCATGGCCGTCGGCGACCTCACACAGGACGTCGAGACGCGCACCGAGCCGGTCACCGTCGCCTCGCGCGACGAGTTCGGCGAGGTCGCCGAGGCCGTCGACCAGGTCCGCGAACGGCTCGCCAGCTCAGTTGAGGCCTACAACGCGTCCCGCGGCTCGCTCGCCGCGATGATCGACGAGGTCTCGAGCTCCGCCACCTCCGTGTCGGACGCCTCGCGTGAGATGGCCAACGCCTCCGAGGAGGCCGGCCGCGCCGTCGGCGAGATCGCCGGCGCGATCGGCGAGGCCACCGCCGGCGCCGAGCGCCAGGCCCGCCGCGTCGAGTCCTCCAAGCAGCTCGCCGAGAACATGGCCGAGACCACGGGCTCCGCCGCCCAGGACGCCCAGGCGACCGCCACCGCTGCCCAGCAAGCCCATGAGGCCGCTCAGCGCGGGGCGCAAGCCGTCCGCGAGGCCGCCGAGGCGATGCAGAACGTCCGCGGCTCCTCGCTCGAGGCCACCGAGGCGATCCGCAAGCTCGGCGATCGCTCGGCCGAGATCACCAGCATCATCGCCACGATCACCGGCATCGCCGAGCAGACCAACCTGCTGGCGCTCAACGCCGCGATCGAGGCCGCCCGCGCCGGCGAGGCCGGCCGCGGCTTCGCCGTCGTCGCCGACGAGGTCCGCAAGCTCGCCGAGGAGTCGCAGACCGCGGCCGGGAGCATCTCGAGGCTGATCGAGGAGATCCAGGGCGAGACCAAGCGCGCCGTCACCGTCGTCGAGGACGGCTCCGAGCTGACCGAGAACGGCTCGCGCGTCGTCGAGGAGGCCCGCGAGGCGTTCGTCGGCCTCGGCTCCGCGGTCGACGAGATGAACGCGCACATCGAGGGCATCGCCGCCGGCATCGAGCAGGTCTCCGCCTACTCCCAGCGCATGGAGGAGGACATGTCGGAGATCGCGATCGTCGCCGAGCAGTCGTCCGCGTCCAGCCAGCAGGTGTCGGCGACGACGCAGCAGACGTCGGCCGCGACGCAGCAGATCGCCGTCTCCGCCCGCACGCTGTCGGACACGGCCGCCGCGCTCGAGGAGCTCGTCGGCCGCTTCAAGCTCCGCGTCTAGTCCGCGCCCATGAGCTCCCGCTTGAGGACCTTGCCGGTCGAGGTCCGCGGCAGCTCGTTCATGAACTCGACCTCGCGCGGCACCTTGTAGCCCGCGAGGTTGGCCTTGACGTGGTTCTTGAGGTCGTCCTCGGTCGCCGCGGCGCCGTCCCGGAGCACGACGACGGCCTTCAGGCGCTGGCCGAACTTCTCGTCGTCGACGCCGAACACCGCGACCTCGGCGATCGCCTCGTGGCCTGACAGCAGGTCCTCGACCTCGGCCGGGAACACGTTCTCGCCGCCGGAGACGATCATGTCGTCGTCGCGGCCGTCGACGAACAGCCGCCCGGCCTTGTCGAAGTGACCGACGTCGCCGGACGAGAGCAGCCCGTCGATGACGTCCTTGTTGCCGCCGCCGGTGTAGCCCTCGAACTGCATCTCGTTGCCGACGAAGATCCGCCCCGACTCGCCATGCGGCACCGGGTCGCCGTCCTCGTCGTAGATCTTCACGATCGTGCCGTGCGGCGGGCGGCCGGCGGTGCCAGGCGCGGCGCGCAGGTCCGCGGGCGTGGCGATGCTCGCCCATGCCACCTCGGTCGAGCCGTAGAGGTTGTAGACGTTCTCGCCGAACAGGTCCATCCAGCGGTCGGAGATTGAGCCGGGCAGCGCCGAGCCGGAGACGGCGACCACCCGCAGCTTGGAGAGGTCGTAGCGCTGCAGCACGTCGTCGGGCAGCTCGAGGATCCGCTGCATCATCACCGGCACCACGATCAGCGCCGTGCACTCGTGCTGTGCGGTCAGCGACAGCGTCGCCTCAGGGTCGAACTTGCGGTTGAGCACGAGCGTCGACGACAGGCTCATCCCGAGCGTGAAGTGCACGAAGCCCCAGGAGTGGAACATCGGCGCGGCGATCATGGTCTTCTCGCGCGCCTTGAGTGGGATCATCGCGAGCAGCGCGGCCGCGGGATCGAGGCTGCGCGGCTGCGAGCGCGACGCGCCCTTCGGTGTGCCAGTCGTGCCGGAGGTCAGGATGATCGCCTTGCCGCGCTCGGACGGCGGGTCGACGTCGGACGTGTCGCCGTCCTCGATCAGCTCCTGCAGCGTCGGGTCGTTGAGCTTGCCGTCCTCCGGCTCGTGCCAGGCGATGTAGCGCTTACGCCGGCGCGAGGCGTCGTGCATCAGCTCCTCGAACTCGTGGTCGTAGATCAGCGCCTTCGGCTTCTCGCGCTTGGACACGTCGGCGAGCTGCGGGCCGGAGAACGCGGTGTTGAGGAACAGCACGTTGGCGCCGATCTTGGAGGCCGCGATGACCGCGTCGATGAAGCCGCGGTGGTTGCGGCACATCACGCCAATGCCGTCGCCGACCCCGATCCCGTCCTTCGTGAGCGCGTGCGCGAGCGCGTTCGTGCGCTCGTGGACCGCGCGGAACGTCAGCGTCCCGAGCTCGTCGATCACCGCGGTGTCGTCCGCGTAGCGCTCGAACGAGGCGGTGTAGCCGCCCGCCGGGGTCGGCCCGAAGCGGATCAGCGCGCGCACCGCACCGACGATGTGGTCGGGGCGGCTGGGGTGCAGGATGCCGGCCTCGGCGAGCGTCTTCGCGGTGAACAGCTTCGTCGTGACCTGGGTCTTGAGTTTGTCGAGGTCGAGATCGAGGTCCATGAACGGCATCGTTTCACGCCGACGGCAGCCTCATGCCCGAAGGCATGTCCCCTTCGTCGATCAGGCGCCGGATCTCGGCTGCGCGGCGGGGGTTGAGGAACACGTGGCGCTGCCCGACCGACGGCTTCTCGGCGAGCAAGCCGGACTCCAGCAGCGCCTCCCCCACCGCCTGCGCGAGCGCCCGCTCGTTGCCCGCGAACCCGCGCGCGAGGTGGGCGAAGTCGGTGTGGTAGCCGCCCCACTTGCCCATGCCGTCGAGCCGCTGGAGGATGCGACGGGCGATCCGGCGGGCCGGATCGGGGTCCTCGTGCGGGCGCACGGTCTGGGCCTGGGGCGCCAGCCGCGCGAGCACCTGCTCCTCGTGCTCCTCGACCGAGCGCGGGTCCTCCGGCCGGCCGCCGAGCCGCGCGACCGCCTCGGCTACCCGCAGCGGGTGGTGCGCGCCGATCGGGTCCTTGAGCTCGGCCGCCTCGAACAGGCGCACGGGGACCGCCACAGCGCGGGCGCGCACGCGGTCGATCCGCCGCGCATGCTCCTCGAAGGCCAGGGGCGCGAGCTCGTCGAGGTCGTGCGCGTCGGCGTTGCCGGGAAGCGCCAGCAGCAGGAAGCCGCCGAGGTCGCCGGCCCTGAGCTGGAGGTCGCCGGCATCGCCGAGGTCGACCAGCGTGCCGATCGTGGCGGCCACGAGCAGCCAGGCGCGCTCGGCGGCAGCCTCGGGGTCGGCGCGGAATGCGGCGGGGACCGGCGTGGCGGCGAGCAGCAGGCCGTCACCGGCGGCGATCGCGATCTCCACCGGCGTGCCGTAGCCCGAGCGGCTCTTGGTGAGCTCGTCGGCGCCGTGCCGCAGGGCGGCGAGCAGGACGTCGCGCAGCCGCGCTGTTGCCGAGGCCGGCGCGCCCGCGCCGCCGAGCGCGTCGAGCTCCGCGCGCAGGTCGCTCAAGCCAGCGCGGCCTCGAACGCCGCGCGCGCCTGTGCCCCGTGGACCGCGAACACGACGCGCTCGAGGCTCGAGTTCCCGTCCAGGTGCCGGCGGACCTCCTCGACCTCGATCCGCGCCGCCTCGACAAGCGGGAAGCCGCCGACGCCCGTTCCGAATGCGACGAGCGCCAGGCTCTTGGCGCCCAGCTCGTCGGCCTTGGCGAGCGTGGACGCGGTCGCGCGGCGGATGACGCCCGCGCCCGTCGGGCCGCCGAGCTCCATCGTGGCGGCGTGGATCACCCAGCGGCACGGCATGTCGCCGCCCCCGGTCTCGACCGCCTGGCCGAGCCCGATCGGCGCCTTCTCGTTCGACTCGCTCTGGATCGCCGGCCCTCCGGCACGCGAGATCGCCCGCGCGACGCCGCCGCCGTGCATGAGCTGGGTGTTGGCGGCGTTGGCGATCGCGTCGACGTCGAGTGTCGTGATGTCGGTGTCGAGGACCTCGATCGCGGCCATGCGATTACGGTACTCCGCATGAGCGAGGACTCCGTTCGCCGCCGGGTGCGCGCGCACGGGCGCGTGCAGGGCGTGTTCTTCCGCGACTCGGTGCGCCGCGAGGCG
The DNA here is from genome assembly GCA_963803335.1 of uncultured Solirubrobacteraceae bacterium. Taxonomy (GTDB): domain Bacteria; phylum Actinomycetota; class Thermoleophilia; order Solirubrobacterales; family Solirubrobacteraceae; genus DASSUW01. Next base: position 166,430 of record CAWDME010000009.1, read on the forward strand.
GCTCGTCGCGGCGTGGCGGGCTGGGCGCGCAACCGCTCCGACGGGAGCGTGGAGTCGGTGTTCGAGGGCGACGCCGAGGCGGTCGAGGCGATGGTCGAGTTCGTGCGGCGCGGGCCGGGGCATGCGGAGATCTCCGACGTCGAGGTGTCCGAGGAGCCGGCGGAGGGTCTTTCGCGCTTCGAGGTTCGCTAGGGCTCAGGCGAACTGCGGCTGGGTGGGGCAGCGTGGTCTTGGCCGGGTGGGTCGTCTGTGTGCGCTTTTCCGCGATATGCGCGGAAAACTGGACACGCGGCCGATCTCGCGGCCCTCAATGCCGCAGTTTGCCGTTCTGTCGGCCACCGCACCTAACGTGCGTGGGCCAATGGAAGCCGCCGCCACACCCCTGCGCCACCCCCGCGTCACCGCCCTGCTCGGGCGGCTGATCATCGAGAACGTCGTGGTCGACGACGCGACCGCGGCCGACCTGGTGCGGGCGCGCACGGACGCGGGCGATGACCCGGCGCGGGTGGTCGCCGACGCGATCGAGATCGGCGCCCGGGTGCTCGACCGCGAGCAGGCCGGGGCGAGCGTGGAGGTGCTGCGGCAGGACCTCGAGCACGCGTCCAAGGAGGTCGAGCACAAGCTCGGGCAGACGTCGGACGCGGTCGTGACCGCGCTGCACAAGGAGCTGGAGGACATCTTCGGGCCCGAGAGCGGCCACGTCACGCGCGTGCTGGCCCGGCACTTCGGCTCCGAGTCGAGCACGGCGGTGCAGCACCAGGTCCGCGCCGCGGTCGCCGAGCTGCTCAACGAGTCGCGCGAGAAGCTGTTCAAGCAGTTCTCGTCCGCCGACGAGTCGAACCCGCTGGCCGCCTTCCAGAAGGCCGCGGTGGCGGCGATCCGCCAGTCGTCCGACCAGCAGCACGCCGCGCTGCGCGAGATGAACGGGCGCGTCGGCGCACTCCAGCTCGAGGTGCAGAAGCTGCAGGCCGAGAAGGACAAGGCGCTCGAGGTCGCCGCCGAGCACGACCGCTCGACCGCCAAGGGCCGGCCGTACGAGGAGGCGGTGTTCGACGCCGTCGACGCGATCGCGCGTGCCCAGGGCGACGACTGCGACGCGGTCGGCGACCTGCGCGGTGTCGGCGGCCGCAAGGGCGACGTGGTGGTGGACCTCGACGGCTGCGCCGGCCGCCCGCGCGGCCGGATCGTGTTCGAGGCGAAGAACAGCCGCAAGTCACGCAAGGAGGCGCTGGCCGAGCTCGACGAGGCGATGACGCAGCGTGCTGCCGACTACGGCGTGTGGGTCGTCCCCGCCGACGACAAGCTGCCGGCCAAGGCGCACGCCCTGCGCGAGGTCGGCGGCGACAAGCTGTTCGTCGTCTACGACCCGGAGGACGGCTCGCGGCTCGCGCTCGAGGTCGCATATTCGCTCGCCCGCGCCCGGGTGCTGATGGCCAAGGGCGGCGCCGACGGGCTCGACGCCTCGGCCCTGCGCGCCGAGGTCGAGCGCGCCACCGTCGCGATGGAGGACGTGCGGCGCATCAAGAGCCAGCTCACCAGCGCCGCGCACCAGATCGAGGATGTGCGGGCGGCCGTCGAGACGATGGCGGAGCGCGTCCGCGGCCACCTCGCGCAGATCGACGCGATGGTCGCCGCTGCGGGCGGCGAGGACGACGAGGACTAACCGAGCAGGATCTCCGCGAGCTCGTCGGGCGCGGCGAGCATCGCGTCGTGCCCGCAGGCGAGCTCGGCGACCGGCCAGCCTGCCGCGGCGACGCGGCGCTTGGATTCCGCGAGCGTCGCCAGCGGCGGAGTGGTGCAGGAGATGTAGAGCTTGGAGGCGATCCACTCCATCCCGGGGCCGACCGATGCCGGCTGCAGGTAGGTCTGCACCGGCTGCGGCGTGAGGCGCGGCTCGGCCCACTCGGCGTCGGTTTCGCCCACGCCGAGGACGGCGATCGGCGGCGGCGGCGCCAGCCAGCCCGGGTCGTCGGCCGCCGCGGCGCGGTACTGGTCGCCGCGCTCGCCGACGTGGTCGGCCATTGTCTCCCCGTCGCGGGGGATGAAGGCGTCGAGCAGCACGAGGCGGCCGATCGCGGCCGCGTTGCGATCGGCGACGCCGAAGGCGACGAAGCCCGCGTAGCTGTGGGCGACCAGCACCACGTCCCGAAGGCCTTCGTAGGAGATGTGGCCGGTGACGTCCTCGATGTGCGTGTCGAGGTCCACCGACGCCGACGCGAGGTGGCATCGCTCGCCGAGCCCGGTCAGCGTCGGCGTCGTCACGCGATGGCCGGCGGCGACCAGCCGCGGCGCCACGTACTGCCAGCACCACCCGCCGTGCCAGGCCCCGTGGACCAGCACGAACGTGCTCACGCCCGTGCCATTCGCCACGCGTCGCGCAGCTTGAGCGCAGACCCGGTCCGCAGGATCCCGCCCGAGTAGATCCGTGCCGCGACCGGTATCAGCGCCACCGCGGCGCCGATCGTCACCGCCAGCGAGGCGACGACCTCCCACAGCGGCACGTCGCCGGTGGCGATCCGCGGCGGGACCGTGAGCGGCGCGGTCATCGGGATGAACGCGGTGATGTGGGCGAGCAGGCCGTCGGGGTTGTCGCGCACGGCGAACGACAGGAAGAAGCTCACGAGGATCGTCAGCGTGAGCGGCGTCATCGTCGACTGCAGGTCCTCCTGGCGTGAGACGAGCGCCCCGGCGCAGGCGAACGCGCAGGCGTAGAACGCGTAGCCGACCACGAACCAGGCGAGCGCCAGCGCCGCGGCGCCGAGGATCGTGCCGTCGATGTCGAGCGCCCCGCTTGCGCCCGCCGCACCCAGCCCGATCGCTGCGATCAGCAGCAGGTTGCCGAGCCCGAGCAGCCCGAGGCCGATCACCTTGCCGGCCAGCAGCTGGGCCGGGCGGATCGCCGCCAGGACGACCTCCACGACGCGCGAAGCCTTCTCCTCCACCACGCCGGCCGACACCCAGTAGCCGTACGTGAGCAGCTGGCCGTAGAGGATGAGGACGATGAAGAACGTGTAGCCGGACTTGGCGTCCGCGTCCTTGTCCACGGGGTTGATGGTGGTGACCTGCAGCGGCGGCGGCGCCTTCACGTTGCGGTTGTTGCCGGCCTGCAGCAGCGCGACGAGGTCGTCCGGCGGCTTGTCCTTGGAGACGATCCGCCCGTTCTCGACGGCGGCGTCGATCGTGCCATCCTCGAGCGCCGCGCGCACGTCGTCGACGCTGACCTGCCGGATGTGGACGTCGATCCCGGCGGCCGCCTGCGCCGCCGCCCGCACGAGCGCCGGGTCGCCCGTGACCTTGTAGGTCGTCTCGCCGCCGCCGAACACCGACGCCAGCACGATCACCGCCACGATGATCACGACGTTGATGCCGGTCGAGATCAGGAACGACTTCTCGCGCATGCGCTCGCGCAGCTCGCGCCTCGCCACCAGCCGCACGGTGTCGCGCGCGGTCACGCCGCCACCGCCTCGCGGAACAGGTCCGTCAGGGTCGGCCGCTCGATGCTGAAGTAGGTGACGGTCCCGGCCGCGCGCGCGGCGTCGAGCACCGTCTCGGGCATCGCGTCTCCCTCGAGTGCCACCAGCAGCCCGCGCGCGCCGCGGTCCTTCACGCGGCCGCCGGGCACGCGCTCCGCCCACGAGTCGTCCGCGCCCTGGACCGCCACGCGGACGTGCCGCTGGTCGGTCCCGCGGTCGCGCAGCTCCTCGACCGGCCCGGACGCCACCAGGCGGCCGTCCTTGATGATCGCGACCGCCTCGCACAGGCGCTCGACGAGCTCGAGCTGGTGCGAGGAGAACACCACGGGGACTCCGGTGGCCGCGTAGTCAGCGAGGACGCCGGACAGCACATCGACGCCGACGGGGTCCAGGCCGGAGAACGGCTCGTCGAGCACGAGCAGCTCGGGGTCGTGCACCAGCGCCGCGGCGAGCTGCACGCGCTGCTGGTTGCCGAGTGACAGCGCCTCGACACGGTCGCCGGCGCGGTCGCTCAGCCCGAGCTGCTCGATCCAGCGGTCGGCCGCGCGCGCGGCCGCGGCGGCGTCGACGCCGTGCAGCTGCGCGAGGTACACGAGCTGGTCGCGCACGCGCATCTTCGGGTACAGGCCGCGCTCCTCCGGCATGTAGCCGAAGCGCGACCGCATCGCCTGGTCGACCGGCTCGCCGCGGAAGCGGACCTCACCGCGGTCGGGCGCGAGCACGCCGAGCACGATCCGCATGGCGGTCGTCTTACCGGCGCCGTTGGGGCCGACGAAGCCGAACATCTGGCCCGGCGCGACCGTGAACGAGATGCCGTCGAGCGCGACGACATCGCCGTACCGGCGCGCGAGATCACGCAGCTCGAGCACGGCCCGATTTCTAGCGGATCAGCCGACTTCGGCGGGCTCGTCGCGGCCCTGAAGCCGCTCACGGCCGCGCTGGACGGCGGCGATGAACTTGGAGAGATTGACCTCGAGCGTGTTGAGGATCTCGTCCGCGTAGTCCTCGGCGCCGAGCCGGATCTCGCGCTCGCGCCCACGGGCGTCCTCGATGATCTCCTCGGCAGCGCGCTCGGCGTTGCGGGTGACCTCCTGCTGCGACACGAGCTGCGTCTGCCGCTCGCGCGCCTCCTTGACGATGCGCTCGGCCTCGCGCTTGGCTTCCGCCAGCATCTCCTGGCGCTCCTTGACGATCCAGCGCGCCTGCTTGATCTCCTCGGGGATCGTGGCGCGCATCTGGTCGAGGATGTCGTAGATCTCCTCTTTGTCCACGCGAACCTGGTCCGTCAGCGGGACCTGTTTGGCGTTGTGGACGAGATCGTCCAGTTTGTCGATCAGTACCAGGACGTCCATGGCGCTCCCTGTTTCGTCAGCGCGACAGCGCTTCCTTCAAGCGCTGCGCAACCGGCTCGGGCACGAGATCGGATACGTCACCACCGAACGTGGCGATCTCCTTCACTCCGCTCGAGGAGAGAAAACTGTACTGCGGCGATGCCATGAGGTAGACGGACTCGATGTCGGAGGCCAGCTGCCGGTTGAGCTGGTTCATCTCCAATTCGTACTCGAAATCCGATATCGCACGCAGCCCCTTCACGATCGCGCGCGCTCCCCGCTCGCGCGCGAATTGGACCACCAGGCTGGAGAACGGCTCCACCCGGACGTTGCTCAGATGGCTCGTGGCGGACTCGATGAACTCGATCCGCTCCTGGGCCGTGAACAGCGATTCGCTCTTGCGCACGGATGCGTTCACGACCCCGACGATCAGCTCGTCGAACATCAGCGACGCGCGGGTGATGACGTCGACGTGCCCGTGCGTGATCGGGTCGTAGGTGCCGGGACAGACGGCGATGCGGGGATCAGGGGCCATGAATGCGTATGAGGGTGTCGCCGTAACGGCGTTCGTCGAGTACCGGGAGGGCCAGGCCGAGCGGGGTACGGCGGTCAGTCTCGGCGACCACCGTAGCGCCGGGAGCCAGCACCGCCGGCAGCGCCGCCGACAGCGCGTCCCCCAAGCTCGCCGCCAGCCGGTATGGCGGGTCGAGGAAGACGAGATCGTATTGACGCGCGGCGGCTGATGCGCTGCCGAGGAACCGCCGGGCGTCCGCGCGCTGCACCTCGGCGTCCGCGCCGAGCGCCTCCAGGTTGGCCTTCACCACGCGGATCGCCGCCGGCGCGCTGTCGACGAAGGTGGCCGCCGCGGCGCCGCGCGACAGGGCCTCGATCCCCAGGGCTCCCGAGCCGGCGAACAGGTCGAGCACACGGGCGCCCGCTACCCGATCGCCGAGGATGGAGAACAGCGCCTCGCGCACGCGATCCGAGGTCGGGCGCGTCGCCGCCCCCGCGGGCGCCTGCAGCCGGCGCCCGCCCCACTGGCCGGCGACGACGCGCAGCGCGCTCAGTCCTCCAGCCGGAAGCCGATCTTGAGCGTCACCTGGTAATGGGCGACGCGGCCCTCGTCGATCTGCCCGCGGATGCTGGTCACCTCGAACCAGTCGAGGTTGCGCACGGAGTGCGAGGCCTTGGTGATGGCGCCGTCGATCGCCTCCTTGACGCCCGCGGGCGAGGAGCCGGTGATCTCGACGGACTTGTATACGTGGTCGCTCATGGCCGGGAGTATCACGCGGGGATGGGCTCCATCGCATCCGCCCCGTAGGCGCCGACGAGCGCGTCGGCGATCAAGGCGTGCTCCGGCATGGTCAGCTCCGGGTCCTCGTCGAGGATCGAGCGCGCGCGCATACGGGCCTTCTCGAGCAGCTCGACGTCCTCCGGCAGCCGCGCGAAGCGGAACGCCTGCAGGCCCGACTGGCGGGTGCCGAGCATCTCTCCCTCGCCGCGCAGCTCGAGGTCGATCTCGGCGAGCTTGAAGCCGTCGCGGTGCTCGGCGAGCGCGCGCAGGCGCAGCGACTCCTTCGGCCCGAACAGCAGGCACAGCGACTCGTGCGGGCCGCGGCCGATGCGCCCGCGCAGCTGATGCAGCTGCGAGATGCCGTAGCGGTCGGCGTCCTCGACGAGCATGACCGACGCGTTCGGGACGTCGATCCCGACCTCGATCACCGTGGTGGCGACGAGCACGTCGGCGCCGCCGGCCGCGAACGCCGCCATCGCCTCCTGCTTGGAGCGCGGGCGCATCTGCCCGTGCAGCAGCACGACGTCGAAGTCCTTCAGCTCGCCGCTGCGCAGGCGTTCGAACTCCGCCGTCGCCGCACGCGCCTGCAGCGCCTCGGACTCCTCCACGAGCGGGCAGACGACGAACGCCTGGCGGCCGCCGCGCAGCTCCTCGCGGATCCGCTCGTAGGCGCGCGAGCGCTCGCGCTCGGTGGCGCAGACGTGGGTGGTGATCGGCTGCCGGCCGGCCGGGAGCTCTCGGAGCACCGTGACGTCGAGGTCGCCGTAGGCGGTGAGCGCGAGCGTGCGCGGAATCGGCGTGGCGGTCATGTGCAGGATGTGCGGCGCGAGCCCGTCCGGCGCCTTGCGGTCGAGCGCGCGCCGCTGGTTGACGCCGAAGCGGTGCTGCTCGTCGACGACCGCGACGGCCAAGCGGTCGAACTCGACGGCCTCCTCGATCAGCGCGTGCGTGCCGACGAGCAGCTTCAGTTCCCCGGAGGCGAGCTTGCCGAGCAGGTCGGCGCGGCGGCCGGCGGGCGTCGAGCCCGTGAGCAGCGCCGCCTGCACGAGCTCGCCGGGCATCAGCGCCTGGAGCGTCGCGAAGTGCTGCTCGGCAAGCGTCTCGGTCGGCGCCATCAGCGCCGCCTGGCCGCCCGACTCGACCGCGCGCAGCATCGCGTACAGCGCCACCACGGTCTTGCCGGAGCCGACCTCGCCCATCAGCAGCCGCTGCATCGGCCGGTCGCGCTCGACGTCGGCGTCGACGGTCTCCATCGCGGTGCGCTGGTCGCTCGTCGGCGCAAACGGCAGTGAGTCGCTCAGCCAGCGCGCGGTGAGATCGCCCGGCGGGGCGAGCGCGGCGGCGCGCGCGCCCTCGCGGCGGCGCGCGCGGCGCCGCAGCAGCGCCATCTGGAGCAGCAGCATCTCCTCGTAGGCGAGTCGCTGCCGACCGCCCTCGTGGTCGCCGAAGTGGGCGGCGAGCAGTGCGGCGGCGCGGTCGGGCAGCCGGTCCTGCACGCGCAGGCGGGCGGGCAGCGGCTCCAGCGCGTCGCGCGCGTCGTCGGCGTGCTGGCGCACGAGCGCGAGGATCTGCGTCGAGGACAGGCCGTCGGTCGCCGGATAGGTGGCGACGTCGGAGGCGACGGCGCCGACCGCCTCGCCGCTCTCGGCGTGGCCCTGCACGCGGAAGCGGTTGCGAGTCTCATACTTGCCGTTGAGCAGCAGTCGCGTGCCCGGCTTGTACTTGCGCTCCAGCCACGGCTGGTTGAAGAACGTGACCTTCATCGTGCCGGTCTCGTCGGCGACGACGGCCTCCACGAGCGGCCGCATCCCGCGCCGGCGCACCGGGCGGCTGGCGATCGAGCGGACCTCGACCACAACGGTCGCCGTCTCGCCCGGGGACAGCTCGATGATCGTGCGGGCGTCCTGGCGGTCGCGCGGCAGGTGCTCGAGCAGCGCCCCGATCGTGTGCAGCCCGAGCCGCTCGGCCGCCGTCGCGGCCTTGGGCGGGTTGACCTCCAGCGCCGCGCCGAGCCGCGACGGCCGCGGGTAGCGCGGCGGGCCGGCGGCGTGCAGATCGTCGTCGGAGAGCGGCTCGGAGGTGGCGAACGCCGTCGGGACCACGACGGCCATGATGATCGGCCTAAGGGACGTACTCGTCGGGGCCCGCATCGCAGGCGCCCTTGCGGCGCTGGCCGTCGATGTCGACGCCACCCGTGTAGCGCTTGCACAGCTCCTCCTCGCCGGCATCGATCGCCGGCGAATCAGCCGTCAGGTGGTAGCCGTCGCGTGCGTGCTTGTAGGCGGTGAGCACTGGTTCGGGACGCACGAGCCAGCGGTCGGTCCCGCAGCCCGCCTTGGCGGTCGTCCACGTCCACAGGTTGTGGCTCGCCGACGAGCCCGGGCACGGCAGGTAGTCCGGTTGGGCGGCGATGTTGCCCACATACGTGGGCTTGACCGAGCACGCGGAGTCGTCGAGACCCTGGGTCCAGAAGTCGTAGGCGAACACCCAGCCGTCGCAGTGGTTGAGCGTGATCGTCGCGCCCGTGCCGCCGCCCGGGCCGTTGGTCGGTCCGAAGTAGGAGTTGACGACCCGCACGTCGCTGCTCGTGCCGGCCGCGAACAGACGGGCCGTGCCCGAGCCGTCGTGGGCCAGGAAGCGCGCGCGGTCGATGACGACGTGCCGGACGCCGTCGTTGATGCGCACGGTCTCCAGGTGCATGTTGCCGTCAGGCCCGCAGATCGGATTCCCGAGCTCGGGGATGAACGGCCAGAAGGTGACGTTGAAGAGCGTGAACCCGGTGGTCTCGGCCACCTGCACGGGCTCGCTGTTGCGGTTGGCGCAATGCCGCGGCGTCGTGTTCCCGGGCGTGCCCATGTCGGCGTTGCGATACGCCACGTCTGCCCCGCGGTCGACCGTGATCGTGGCCTCCGGACCGCTGATGTCGACGTTGTCGAGCGTGATGTGACTGCCGGTCGAGTGCCAGCCGCGGCCGCCGACCGGGCCGGCCGTGATGCGCATGTCCTTGACCGTGAGCCAGTCGGCGTCGGTCTGGAGCAGCGTGAGCGTGACCTTCTCGCCCGTGGCCGCCTCGATCGTGACCGGCGCGTCGAGATCCTGGTTCGGCGGGCCGAGCCGCTGCGCGCCGTAGCTGCCGGCCTTGACGCGCACGACGTCGCCGGGTTTGGCCGCCTGGTACGCGGACCGGAAGTCGCCGTAGGCGGCCGCCGCGTCGTACCGGCACGCCGTGGCGCAGCGCTTCGGCGCGCCGCCGGCGGTCGGCGCGACCCAGAGGTTCGCGGTGTTCGGCGCCACGGGCGCGCGCCGACCGCCGCTGTCGCCCCCGCATCCGGCGAGCAGCAGGGAGGCAACTGCCGCCGCCGTCACGGCCCGCCTCACGTCTCGAGGCTCCGCCAGCCGTGCAGCACCCGGCGGCTCGCGCGCTCGAAGGCGAACCAGTGGCCCTGAGCGGCCGGCTCCCAGCCGTCGATGCTGCGACCGGGCTCGGCGAAGAAGCGATCGGCGGTGGCCTCGAACACGTCGGGTTCGAGGAAACCAGTTGCCGAGCGATCGTTCTCCCCCAGTTCGTGCAGGATCTGGGCCCGGAGTCCGAGCCTCCGAGCGAGGATCTCGGCCGCCGCTACGGCCTTGCGCTCCGCACTGCACCACAGCGCGGCGACCGGCGGGCGCGCGAACGCCTGCATGCAGGCGCGACCGAGCTCCGACAGGCCCCACTCGGGCACCGGGACCGCCGGCTCGACCCGGACCTGCGGGTGGCTGATGAAGAGGACGCGGTCTACTCGGCGGCGATCAGCCACCAGTACGCCGGCTGGTCGCCGCGCGAGTACTCGATGTCGACGCCGCCGGGGACGAGCGCGGCGACGCCATCGCCGTCGAGCGGCGCGCCGTTGCCCTCGATCAGCGTCAGCAGCTCGGCCTCGCGGCCCAGCTCACCGAGGACGGCCTCGAGCGTCTCCCCCGGCTCACCCCACGCGACGAGCTGCTCGTCGACGAAGCCGACCGCCTCGCCGCGCCGGAAACGGCCCTCGGCGTCGTCGCGGGCGGCCTCGGTCACCGCGCCGGTGCGGACGTTCGCAAGCGCCGCGCGCATCGCCTCGGCGTTGTCGACGGCGCCGCGCCCCGGCTCAAGGGCGACGGCGGCGGCCAGGCCGGCCTGCATCGAGCGCGCCGGGACGACGCAGACGGTCTTCTCCGCCAGCTCGGCGGCGCGCTCGGCGGCCATGATCACGTTCGGGGAGTTCGGCAGCACCACGACCTCCTCGGCGGGGACTTCGTGGATGCCGGCCAGCAGCTCGTAGGTCGACGGGTTGAGCGTGCTGCCGCCGTCGAGCGCCACGGCGCCGAGGCTCTCGAACAGCTCGCGCATCCCCGATCCGGATACGACGGCGAGCACGCCGCAGGTCTGGATCGCCTCGGCGAGCCGCTCGCTGCGCTCGGCGACCTGCTCGGTCATATCGGCGACATCGAGGTGCGAGACCTCGCCGATCTCCGCGTACAGGGCGGTCGCCCGCTCGGGCTCGTCGGTGTGCAGGTGGACCTTGAGCGTGTGGCTGTCGCCGACGACGAGCACCGAGTCTCCGAAGCGCTCGAGCTGCTCGTTCCAGCTTGCCGGGTCCAGGTCCTCGCCCGTGACGGCGAAGTTCGTGCAGTAGCGGAAGGTGGTGGACTCGTGCTGCGGGTGGGTGATGCGCGCCGGCGTGTAGTGGGCAAGCTCGGGCGCCGTGGTGCCGCGCAGCGCCGCGATGACTCCCGCGAACATGACGGTGAGGCCGTAGCCGCCGGCATCGACGACACCGGCCTCGCGCAGGATCGGCAGCAGCTCCGGGCCGCGGGCGACCGACAGCTCGCCGGAGCGCAACGCCGCCTCGAGCACCTCGGCGATCAGCACGTTCTGCGTGTCGTCGTCGACGCGGTGCAGCAGCCGTGGCTCGTCCATGTGCCCCACGTCGGACGCCACCTTGGCGGCCATCTCGCGCACGACGGTGAGGATCGTGCCCTCGGCCGGCTCGCGGACGGAGCCGTAGGCCCGTTCGGCCGCGCGGGCCATGGCGGCGGCGATCAGGACCGGGTCGATCAGCTCGCCGGGGCGCGAGATCAGCTCCTCGGCGGCGCCACGCAGCAGCTGGCTGAGGATCACGCCCGAGTTGCCGCGGGCCCCGAGCAGCGCGGCGCGCGCGACCGAGTCGACGATCTCGTCGCGGCCGATGTCGTCGATGTCACCTTGGGCGGACAGCCGGTCGAGCTCGTCCAGCACGGCGCGCAGCGTCAGCGCCATGTTGTCGCCGGTGTCGCCGTCGGCTACCGGGAAGACGTTGAGGTCGTTGACCTCGCGGCGCCGCGATTCGAGCTCGGCAAGAGCGCCCTCGACCACGGCACGGAAGCGGATGAGACTCGGATCGGCCAACGGTATTGAGTTTCGCCCTCCGGCCCGGAATCCCCACCCTCAGCGGGATCTCCGGCAAAGCCGGTTTCGCCTACGGTCCTCGAAACCCCCACCCGGGGGACTCCGGCGACGTTACATGCTCAGGCCTTGGTGACCTTGCCCGCCTTCAGGCAGCGCGTGCACACGTAGACGCGCTTGGGGGCACCGCCTTCACTGATACGGACCTTCTGCAGATTCGCGTCGAACCGCCGCTTGGTGGCCACCATCGAGTGCGAGCGGCTCTGACCGAAGGCGGGGCGCTTACCGCAGGAGTGACAGACACGTGCCATTGCGCCGAAGAGCATAGCGACGAGATCGGTTGGGTACGGTCTTATGGGTGCCCCCGGTCAGCCCGGCTCGCATCTCCCTGCCCGACCGCTATCGCGTCGTCCGCCACATCGCCAGTGGTGGGATGGCCGGCGTGTGGGAGGCCGAGGACCAGATCCTCGGCCGGTCCGTGGCCGTCAAGGTGCTCGCTTCGCACCTGTCCGAGGACGATCGCGGCCGCCGCCGCTTCGAGCGCGAGGCGCGCGCCGCCGCCGGGCTCTCGTCGCATCCGCACGTGGTGACGATCTACGACGTCGGCGAGCACGACGGCCGCGCCTTCATGGTGATGGAGCTGATGCGCGGCGGGACCGTGGGCGACCGCCTGAAGGACGGCCGCGCGATCGCCGACGACACGGCGCTGCGGTGGCTGCGCGAGGCCGCGAGCGCGCTCGACGCGGCGCACGACGCCGGCATCGTCCATCGCGACATCAAGCCCGGCAACCTGCTGCTGGACGAGCACGACCGGCTCGCGATCGCCGACTTTGGCATCGCCAGCGTGGCGATGGGAGACCAGCTCACGGCGACCGGCCAGGTGCTCGGCACGGCCGCCTACATCTCGCCCGAGCAGGCGGTCGGCGAGCCGGCGACACCGGCGTCCGACCGCTACGCGCTGGCCATCCTCGCCTTCGAGCTGCTGACCGGCGCCAAGCCGTTCACCGCCGAGCACTTCGCCGCGCAGGCCCGCGCCCATGTCGAGGACGAGCCGCCGCTGGCGACCGAGCGCGACCCGTCGCTCCCGCGCGGCGTCGACGGGGTGCTCGAGCGCGGGATGGCCAAGGACCCAGCCGCGCGCTGGACCAGCGCGGGCGCGATGGTCGACGCGCTCGAGCGCGCGATGGGGTCGGCACCGCCGCCCACCGAGGCGACACGGCCGCTGGCGGCCACCGCTCCGCCGCCGGCGCGGCGTAGCGGCCTTCCGCTGCTCGCGGGCCTCGCGGGCCTCCTGCTGATCGCCGTCGTCGGCTTCATCCTGGTGTCGGGCGGCGACGGCGGGCGCTCGGACAGCGGCGAGCAAAAGGCCCAGCAGCCGCGCAAGACCTCGACGCCGACCCCCACGCCGAAGGCGAAGGACACCCCGACGCCGACTCCCACCCCGACGCCGACACCCACTCCCACGCCGACGCCGACCGCGGCGCCGGCGTCGGGCCCCGACCTGGCCCGCGCGCGCCAGCTCCAGCTCGCCGGCTTCAATGCCCGCAAGGGCGGCGACTTCACCACCGGCCTCAACTCATCGATGGCGGCCGTGAAGGCGTGCGGCGACGCGCACGCCCTGGATCCCTGCGGCTTCGCGCTGTTCGAGGTCGGTGCCGACCTGAACGCCCTGGGGCGCGGGAGCGAGGCCGTCCCGTACCTCGAGCGGCGGCTGTCCGAGTACGGCGACAACAGCTCCGGCGAGGTGCAGGCCGAACTGGACAAGGCGCGCGGCGAGAAGCCTGGCAAGGGCAACGGCCGCGGGCACGACAAGAAGGACTGAGCTTCGTTGCGAACTGCGGCTTGGTAGGGCGGCGGGGTCTCGGCCGCGCTAGCCGGCCTCTCCCACAAGCTCGAAGTTGGTCCGCGGCGCCGCTCGCGGACGTAGCTGCAGGAGCACGACCGCCGCGAGCACCAAGGCGCCGCCGAGCAGCTGCGCCGGCGACAAACGCTCGCCGAGGACCCCGTAGGCGAGCGCGACGGTCACGACCGGCTCGAAGGTCGAGAGGATCGCCGCTTCGGACGGCCCGACGAGGCGCAGGCCGGCGAAGAACGCCGACACCGCCACGACCGTGCTCACGAACGCGATCAGGAGCAGCCACAGCCACGCCTCGGCGGGCAGGGAGAGATCCAGCGAGCCGGTGAACAGGCCGGCGACCGTGAAGCTCGCGGCGGCGCCGGTCAGGACGAGCGCGGCGAGCGCGAAGGGATCGATCGCGCCGATGATCCGGTCCGAGATGAGGATGTACGTCGTGTACGTCACGGACGCGGCCAGCGCGAGCAGCGCGCCACCGAGATCGAACGTGCCCGTGCCCGCGGCGAGCAGCACGAGCACGAGCCCGACCGACGCCACCACGAGCGCCACGGTCGTGCGCAGCGAGCCGCGCACACGGCCGAGCACCAGTGCAGCGATCGTTACGAACGCCGGATACGTGTAGAGCAGCAGCGCCACCAGCGACACGTCGAGCCGCTGGATCGCCGCGAAGTACAGGCCGGATTGAAGGCTGTAGCCGACGGCGCCCAGCCCGAGCCCGGTCAGCACGACCGAGCGCGGCAGTCGACGCAGCCGCGCCCAGCCGCCGAAGACGCCGAGGATCACCCAGAACACCAGCGCCGCCACCCCGAAGCGCACGAGCAGCGTGCTGGCGATCGTGGCCCCCGCGTCGGAGGCGAGCCGGCCGAAGATGCCCAGCGTGCCGAACGCGGCGGCTGACAACAGGCACAAGAGGGCTCCGCGCACAGCGGAAGCATCCGCCGCCAAAGCATCGCAAGCAACGGGGATTTCCGCATACGAACGTGCGAAGATTCCGAACGATGCTCGACCTCAAGCGCCTGCAGTTGCTGCACGAGCTGCACCGGCGCGGCACGGTCGGCGCAGTCGCCGAGGCGCTCAGGTACAGCCCGTCGACCGTCTCTCAGCAGCTCCACACTCTGCAACGAGAAGCCGGCACCACCCTGTTCGAGCCCGCCGGCCGCACCCTCCGGCTCACCGACGCCGCGCTCGTGCTCGTCGCCCACGCCGAGCAGCTGCTCGCCGCCGCCGAGCGCGCCGAGGCGGACCTCGCCGCCGCGGCGGCGGGCGCCGTCGCGGGCGTCGTGCGGGTCGGCTCGTTCCAGACCGCCAGCCTGCACCTGCTGCTGCCCGCGATGGTCGCCCTGCGCGGCACCCACCCCGGCGTCGAGGTGCGGCTGATCGAAGCCGAGCCCGCGCCCGCGCTCGACGCGCTGCGCTCTCACCAGCTCGACCTCGTGCTGTCGGACGAGTGGAGCGGCGAGCCGCGGCCCCGCCTGCCCGGGCTCGACCGGGAGGACCTGTTCGAGGAGCCCGTGCACGTCGCGCTCGCCGCCGACCGCGCGCCTGAAGGCCCCCTCGATCTCGCGACGCTCGAGGACGCCGCGTGGGCGACCGGCGAGGCGGGCGGCAGCATGGAGGCGCTCGTGCGGCGCGTGTGCAACGCCCACGGCGACTTCGAGCCGCACCTGCGCCACCACACGAACGAGCTGTCGATGCTGCTCGCGCTCGCCGCCCACGGGGAGGCCGTGACGCTGCTGCCCGCGATCGCCCTCTACGGCGCGCCGGCAACCGTCGCCGCGCGGCCGATCGAGGGCGCCGCGCTGTCGCGCACCGTCTTCACGGCCGCCCGCACCGGCTCCGACCGCCGCCCGGCCCTCAAGGCGGTCCGGGACGCCCTGCGCGCCGCCGCCGCAATCACGCCCGCGCGGCGGACCACCTGAGCTTCTTCAGGCGGCACGTGTCGACGAGCTCGCCGTCCTTCGACACCCGGACTCGCACGCCGAACGTGCCGTGCCAGCGGCCGCTCGAGGCGACCCGCGTGCCCTTCATCCAGACGTGGATCGCCGAGTGATATCCGTCCGGCTTTGCCGTGTAGTTGCCGACATCGGCCACCGACGTCGTCGTGGACGTGTCGAACGGCGGCAGGAAGATCGTGCGGCTCGAGTACGTGCCGTCGGCGCAGCGCGCCTTCCAGCCGAGCCCGACCCGCGTCACGAGCCCGCCCGCGTCGGTCACCAGCGCGACCTTGCGGCCCTGCTTGGTCTTCCCCTTCCAGGTCGCGGCGCTCGCGGTGGCGGGCGCCACCGCGACCACGGCACACAGCGCGAGCACAGCGAGAACGCCCCGCATGCCTCAAGAATGTAGCCGCGTGGCCGCCGCGATCAGGCGGGGCCCGCCTTCCAGCCGAGCCGCTTGATCCGGCAGGTCGTGTCGAGCCGGCCGCCGCGCGCGGACGAGTGTGTGCTTGCCGATGCGGAACTTCCACGGCCCGCCGTCGGTGAACGATGTCGTCGACGTGTGATCCAACGGCGTCGTGAACCAGATCGTCGAGAACACGGCCGTGCGGTCCTTGCATGGTGCGATGAAGCGGATCCGCGCGTAGTTCGCCACGCCGTTGGCGTCCGTGTGGACGGAGACCCCGCGTCCCTGCCGCGTCTTGCCCCGCCATTTTTTCCGCCTCCGCCGGCGCCGCCACGAGCAGCCCTCCGACCAGGACGAGCGGTGCGCATGGCCGCTTTCTGACCGGATTCACGTCGATTGAAACCGTTCAGGGCCGCAGATCGGTGCGGATCGCCGACAAAGCCATCACGGCCTGAGCGGCATGCTCCCCCTGGTCCCGCTTCCCGCCGCCCGCGCGGGCGAGCGCCTGATCCATGTTGTCGACGGTCAGCACGCCGAACGCGCATGGCACGCCGGTGCGCAGCTGCACGTCCTGGATCCCGCGCGCCGCCTCCGCGCACACGTAGTCGTAGTGGTCGGTCTCGCCGCGGATGACCGCGCCGAGGCACGCGACGCCGGCGTAGCGGCCGCTCTCGGCGAGATAGAGCGCCGCCAAGGGCAGCTCGAACGCCCCTGGGACCTCGAAGACTTCGGCGGGCGCGAAGCCGGCTTCGGTGAACGCACGCTGCGCGCCGCTCACCAGCCGCTCCGCCAGATCCGTGTAGAAGCGCCCGACCGCGATCGCGTAGCGATCGGGGGTGCCCAACGGGACATCGCTCATGACGGAATGGCGCGTTGGGCGGGGCCCCCGACGATCTCGGTCACCCGCGTCCGGCCTCGCGGTCGTGGACCTGCTCCTCGTGGACCATCTCCTCGTCGAGCGCCAGCCCCTGGTGGTGCAGCGAGTGGCCGAGGCGATCGCGCTTGGCGCGCAGGTACGCCTCGTTGTGCGGGTTGGGCGCGTGCTGGATCGGGATCTGGTCGGTGACGGAGAGGCCGTAGCCCTCGAGGCCGCGGATCTTCTTCGGATTGTTGGTGAGGATGCGGATCGAGGTGAGCCCGAGGTCGGAGAGGATCTGCGCCCCGATGCCGTAGTCGCGCAGGTCGACGGGCAGGCCGAGCTCGAGGTTGGCGTCGACCGTGTCGAAGCCCTTGTCCTGCAGGTTGTAGGCCTTGAGCTTGTTCAGCAGCCCGATGCCGCGCCCCTCCTGGGCGAGGTAGAGCAGCACGCCGCGACCCTCGGTCTCGATCATCGCGAGCGCCGACTCGAGCTGCTCGCCGCAGTCGCAGCGCAGCGAGTGGAACACGTCACCGGTGAGGCACTCGGAGTGCACGCGCACGATGACGTCCTGCTCGCCGTCCACCTCGCCCTTGACCATCGCCACGTGGTGCTTGTCGTCCACCAGCGAGCGGTAGCCGACGACGTCGAACTCGCCGAACGCTGTCGGCAGACGTGTGGTCACGACGCGCTCGACAAGCTTGTCGTGCCGCCGCCGGTAGGCGATCAGATCGGCAACCGTGATCATCTTCAACCCGTGGCGCTCGCAGTAGCGCGCGAGGTCAGGTACCCGCGCCATCGTCCCGTCATCGTTCATGACTTCGCAGATGACGCCCGCAGGGTTCAGCCCCGCGATTCGAGCGAGGTCCACGGCCGCCTCGGTCTGCCCCGTGCGCTCGAGCACACCGCCGGGCTTGGACTTGAGCGGGAAGACGTGGCCGGGCTGCACGAGGTCGCGCGGGGCCGACTCCGGATCGATCGCCACCTGGATCGTTCGCGCGCGGTCGGCGGCCGAGATGCCGGTGGTCACGCCGTCGCGCGCCTCGATCGTCACGGTGAAGGGGGTCTCGAACGGCGACTCGTTCTTGGCGGCCATCAGGTCGAGCCCGAGCTCGTCGCAGCGCTGCGGGGTGAGCGCGAGGCAGATCAGCCCGCGCCCCTCCTTGGCCATGAAGTTGATCGCCTCGGGCGTGACGAACTGGGCGGCCATCGTGAGGTCGCCTTCGTTCTCGCGATCCTCGTCGTCGCAGACGACGACCATGCGGCCCGCGCGGATCTCCTCGATCGCCGCCTCGACCGTGGCGAACGGGCTCATCGCAGCACCGCCAGTCGTTCGACGTACTTCGCCAGCACGTCCACCTCCAGGTTCACCGTTTGGCCCGTGTCGGCCGCGCCGAGGATCGTCCGCTCCAGCGTCTCGGGGATCAGCGACACCTGCAGCCAGTCGTCGCCGAGTGCCGAGATCGTCAGCGACACGCCGTCGATCGCGATCGACCCCTTCTCGACCACGTACCGCGTCAGGTCGGCCGGGATCCCGATCGTGACGACGCGCGAGAAGCCCTCGTCGCGCACGTCCGAGACGCTGCCGACGCCGTCGACGTGACCCTGCACGAAATGGCCGCCGAGCCGGTCGGCGGCGCGGAGCGGCAGCTCGAGGTTCACCCGCGAGCCGGGCGCCAGCTGGGCGAGCGACGAGCGCCGCAGCGTCTCGTGCATCACGTCGGCGCGGAAGCCGCCGTTGCCGACGGCCGTGGCGGTGAGGCAGACGCCGTTGACGGAGATCGAGTCTCCTTCGGCGAGCTCGAGCCGCGTGTCCACGACGAGCCGGACGCCCGCGTCGGAGGCGTCGAGCGCCGTGACCGTGCCGAGGTCTCCAACCAGCCCCGTGAACACGGTCACCACTCCTTCATGCGCGCGGAGATCAGCACGTCGTCGGCGACCCGCTCGCAGTCGAGCGTGAGCGCGCGCGTGGCCTCCGCGATGCGCTCGACGCCCTCGCCCTCGAGCGGGTCGCGCGCGTGCGAGCCGCCGAGCACGACCGGCGCGAGGAACAGGCGGATCTCGTCGACCTCGCCGGCATCGAGGAAGGCGCCCGCGAGGTGCGGACCGCCCTCGAGCAGGATCGAGGTGATGCCGGCCGCGCCGATCTGGCTGAGCGCGTTGCGCACGCGGGCGGGCTCGTTCTCGCCGGTGGCGACGATGACGTCGGCCCCGGCGACCTCGAGCGCGTCGGCGGCGAGCCGCGGCGCCGCGCGCGAGATCACGACGGTAAGCGGGATGTCGCCGGCGCCGCGCACGAGCTGCGAGTCGAGCGGAAGGCGCGCCTCGGAGTCGAAGACGATGCGGCGCGGCTGGCGGTGGACGCCTTCCACGCGTGCCGTGAGCAGCGGGTCGTCGGCGAGTGCGGTACCGATCCCCACGGCCACCGCGTCGCACTCGGCGCGCCAGTGATGCGCCATGCGGCGCGAGGCCTCCCCGGAGATCCACTTCGAGTCGCCGGTGCGGGTGGCGACCTTGCCGTCGAGCGTCATGGCCGACTTGAAGAGCACGAACGGCCGGCCGGTGCGCGCGTGCTTGCGGAACGGCTGATTGAGCAGCCGCGCCCGCGACGCCAGCTCACCTCCCGCCACGACGACTTCGACGCCCTCGTCGCGCAGGATGCCGAGGCCGCGCCCGGCGGCCTTCTCGGTCGGGTCGTCGGAGGCGATCACGACGCGGGCGATCCCGGTCTCGAGGATCGCGTCGGTGCACGGCGGCGTCTGCCCGTGGTGGCAGCACGGCTCGAGCGAGACGTACAGCGTCGCGCCGCGCGGATCGACGGTGCAGGCCGCGAGCGCCTCGCGCTCGGCGTGCGCGGCCCCGAATGCGGTGTGGAAGCCCTCGCCGATGACCTCACCGTCCTTGACCACGACGGCGCCGACCAGCGGGTTCGGCGTCGTCCGCCCGCGACCGCCGTCCGCGATCTCGATCGCGCGGGCGAGATGGACGGCGTCGGTCTGCAGCAGCGTGGTCACGGCTCTGAAGAGCATATTGACTGCGTAGTCAACAACCACTCAACAACAGCTGCCGGACCACGATCTCCGGGCCGGCCCGCTGGTAGTGGAGCGGATACGCGTTGAACGAGAAATCGAACGAGAACGGCGGCACGGGGCGGCTGCCGGACAGCGGGCTGACGCGATAGAGCACCCGGCTGCGGCGCTCGAGCTCGCGGTAGTAGGCGACCGCCTTGGGCGCCGCGTCGGGGTCGCGCAGCGCCCGGCCTTCCTGGATCGAGCCGGTGAGGACGATGCAGTAGCCCGCGCGGGCGTAGCGGGCGAGCATCGGCGGGCTCAGCGTCCGCTCGTAGTCCTCGAGCTTGACCCGCTTGCCGCGGAAGTTCGACGTGCGCCACTTGGCCCAGCGGTGGCCGGTGCGCGTGAGCCGCGACGGGTGCCCGACGTCCATCGCCCACTGGTCGGGCGCGATCGGCTCGATCACGACCTTCGTCCCCTCCGGCACGTTGGCGACCATCCAGCCGCGCGCCAGCGCCCGCGTGTCGGGCCGGGAGAGGATCGCGTCGTTGTGGACGGCGAAGACGACGCCCTGGGCGCACAGCAGCACGGCGGCGACGACCGCCGGCGCGGGCACGCGCCGCAGAGCCTCGAGCGCGCCGATCGCGGCGAGCAGGCACAGCAGCGGGTAGACGGGCAGCAGCCAGCGCGCGAAGAAGCGGTCCTGCACGCCCATGAAGAGCAGGAACAGCAGCGGCGCGGGGACAAGGATCAGCGCGAGGCCGCGGCGCTTGATCGCCAGCCAGACGGCGCCGCCGGCCGCCGCCAGCGCCGGCAGCCAGCCGAGCCCCCAGGTGAGCGTGCCGGCGTAGTAGAGGACGCCGCTGTCGGCGACGAGACCGAGCTTGCCACCGCCGTCGCTCGACGCCTCCGACTGGCGCGCCAGCCCCTCGCGGAACATGTCGAGATCGAACAGCGCGTACGGGTTGGCGATCGCGAAGCCCGCGACGGCTGCCGCGGCGGCCAGCCCGAGGCCGCGCCACCGGTTCTGCGGTGTGGTGAGCGCGGCGCCGAGCAGGCACAGCAGCACGATGCCCGCCGTGTACTTGGTCGCGCACGCGACTCCCAGCGCCGCGCCGGCCAGCCCGTACTCGCGCAGCCGTCCTGTGCGGTACACGCCCGCGATCCCGACCAGGCTCAGGCACAGCGGCGCCATCGCGGGCACGTCGTTGACGGCCTGGTGCGCGTAGTGCACGGGCAGGAACGCGACGGCCAGGAGCGCCGCCGCCACGAGGCCGGTGCGGCGGTCGACGAGCCGGGCGCCGGCCCACGCGAGCAGGCCGACGCTCGCCGCGCCGAGCAGCGCCGACAGCACGCGGGCGATCGTGAACGCCGTGCTCGGATCGGCCGCGAACGCGTCCCCGACCGCCGTGCGCGACCCCCAGCGCACCCAGAACGCCAGGTGCACCAGGTACGTGAAGGCGGGCGGGTTGACGAAGTACTGCGGGTCGAGCGAGTGCCCGAACATCCCGATCGCGCGCGGCACGAAGTGCGCGTTCTCGTCGGGGTTGTAGACGTACGGCAGCCCGTGGTGGATGCCCCACAGGCGCAGGCCGAGCGCGAGGACGATGATCAGCGGGAGCGCGAAGCGGTCAGCACTTCGCATACGCCGCGTAGAAGTCGCTCGTGGCGATCCGCTTCCAGCCGGGCGGCGGGAGCTGCACCAGCGGCGAGTCGGGGTCGTTGCTCCAGGCGTGCTTGAAGATGGCGAAGCGGCTCGTCACCACGAGCGCCACCCCGCGCTTGGGGTGCGGCGCCCCCGGCTCGGCGCGCGGGATCACGCGGTCGGCCGGCATGTCGAGGATCCAGCGCGAGTCGGGGACGAGCTTGTGGTTGGACTCGGTGAGCGGCCCGCAGCGCAGCGCCCGCTGCACCTGCGGGGACTCCAGCACGGCGATGAGGTCGCGGTGGGCGTCGCCGCGGAAGGTCAGCTCGGAGTCGAAGGTGACGAGGCGTACGTGCGTCGCCGTGTACAGGACGCCGAGCACCACCAGCGCGGCCGACAGCCCCATCCAGGCGGTGCGGATGCGGCCGCGCCGGACCATCGTGAAGCCCGCGAGCGCGACGCCCGCGAAGACGAGCAGCGCGACCGCGGCGACCGCGAGGTAGCGCTCGATGACCGACGCGCCGGCGGCGCCGATCAGCGCGAACGTGACGATCCCCGAGACGAGCAGCGCGATCGGCACCGCCGCGCGCCGCGGTGCGAACGCCACCGCCAACCCGAGCCCGACGGCCGCCGCGGCCATCACCGGCCACTTCACGATCGCCGTGAAGAACTCCCAGACGGCGGCGGGCAGTTCGCCGACCGTGCGCTGGCGCCCGAGGTCCTCCGCCGAGCTGCTCGTGTGCAGCAGCGAGAACAGCGGGTCGCCGGTGACGATCAGGTCCGTGAGGATCCACACCAGTGGGCCGATCGCCGCGAGCGCCGCGTACGCGATCCGCTGTCGCCAGCTGGCCCGCCATGCGACCCACAGCCAGTACACGCCGGCCAGCACCCACGCCTCCGGCCGCAGCAGCCCGGCCAGCGCCAGCGTCACCAGCACGGGCGCCCCGCGCCGCGGCCGCTGCGCCTCCAGCACGGCCGCCCACACGACCAGCGCCATGTAGGGGATGTCGATGTAGGCGCGAGCCGCGAGGAAGCCGAAGTCAAAGCGCGTCAGCGTGAGCAGCGCGGCCACGCCGCCGACCAGCGGCGTGAACGAGATCCGGCCGAGCTTGTAGACGCCCCAGATCAGCCACAGGAACGAGGCGAGGATCGCCGCCACGAACAGCCGGTCGCCGGACCGGCCGAACAGGGAGAAGAACGCCCCGGCGACGATGGCCAGCGGATGCTCGGTCGGCACCCGGAAGCCCTCGAAGCCCGGCAGCTGCAGGTCGAGCACCTCGCGCCCCCAGAGCAGCGAGTAGTACGAGTCGTAGTTGGGGTACGTGGGATAGACGAAGAACGCCACCACCGCCGCCACGCACAGCAACGCGAAGGCGAGCCGGGCGATGGCATCGCCGTCGAGGCTGCGGGCGCGGGCGAGCGCCGGCTGACGGGAGAGGGTCATGCCTTCCATGCGCGAAGACAGGATGACGAGCCGGTACCGTGGTAGCCGCAGCCGATGAAACTCATCATCCAGATTCCGTGCCTTAACGAGGAAGAGACCCTTCCGGCCACGCTTGCCGATCTCCCGCGCGAGATCGAGGGGTTCGAGGCAGTGGAATGGCTGATCATCGACGACGGGTCGACCGACGGCACCGTCGAGGTCGCACGTGAGCACGGCGTCGACCACATCGTGCGGCTGACCAACAACAAGGGCCTCGCCTCGGGCTTCCAGGCCGGCCTCGACGCCGCCCTCAAGCTCGGCGCCGACGTGATCGTCAACACGGACGCCGACAACCAGTACTACGGCCCCGACATCGAGCGGCTGGTGAGGCCGATCCTCGCCGGCGAGGCCGACATGGTGGTCGGCGACCGCGAGGTCAAGACGATCGAGCACTTCTCGGGCCCGAAGAAGGCGCTCCAGCGCCTCGGCTCGTGGGTGGTCCGCCAGGCGTCGCAGACCTCGATCCCCGACACCACCTCGGGCTTCCGCGCCTACAACCGCGAAGCGGCCCTGGCGATGCAGGTCGTCTCCAAGTTCACCTACACGCTCGAGACGATCATCCAGGCGGGGAAGATGACCGTCGCCGTCGACCACGTCCCGGTGCGCACGAACCCGAAGACGCGCGAGTCGCGGCTGTTCCCGTCGATGTGGACGTACATCCGCCGCAACGGGATCTCGATCTTCCGCATCTACGCGATGTACGAGCCGCTGCGCGTGTTCATGACCGCGGCGCTGCTCATCGGCGCCCTGTCGGTGTTCGTGTGGGGCCGCTTCCTGTACTTCTACATCCAGGGCGACGGCGCCGGCCACGTGCAGTCGCTGATCCTCGGCGCCGTGCTGTTCAACGCCGCGATGGTGCTGGCCGCGCTCGGCGTGCTCGGCGACCTGCTGTCCGGCCAGCGGATCACGCTCCAGCGCATCTTCGAGCGCATCCGCCGCGTGGAGCTCGAGCTCGGCGTGCCGCCCTCGCACTACGAGCCGGGCTCGCGCACGACCGGCCGGGAGCCGACGACCGGCGCGCGCTCGGGCGGCCGCGGGAAGACCGAAGAGCGCGAGGCGCTGAAGCTGTGAGCGCGGCGATCACGCGCGACGCCGAAGGCACGGTCACCGGCAACACGTTCGACAAGTACGGCTCGACCAACCCGGTCGTGCGACGGCTGATGGCCGGCTTCGAGCGCACGCTGGCCGAGCTGTTCCGCACGGCCGCGCCGCGCTCGCTGCTCGACGTCGGGTGCGGCGAGGGCGTGCTCACCCACAAGTGGGCGCAGAGCCTGACGGGGCGCGTGGTCGGCATCGACCTCGAGGATCCGGCGATCCAGGCCGAGTGGGAGAAGCGGCAGGCGCCCAACCTCGAGTACCGCGTGATGAAGGCCGAGAACCTGCCGTTCGCCGCCGGGGAGTTCGACCTCGCCTGCGCCATCGAGGTACTCGAGCACGTGCCGAACCCCGAGCACACGGTCGCCGAGATGGCCAGGGTGTCTTCCGGCCATCTCCTGGTCTCGGTTCCGAGAGAGCCGCTGTGGCGGGGATTGAACATGGCCCGAGGCGCCTATCTGCGAGATCTCGGCAACACCCCCGGCCACGTGAACCACTGGTCCAAGCGGGCCTTCGTAGAACTTCTCTCGCGGCACGGCCAGGTGGTGGAGGCGCGGAGCCCCTTCCCCTGGACGATGCTTCTTGTCCGCGTCTGAGACGCAGGCGCGGCGGTCGTACGGCCGTGGCGCGAGCATCCTCTCGGTCGGCATCGCGACGACCGGCATCGTCACGTTCGCGTACTTCTCGCTCGCCAGCCACAGCCTCAGCGAGGTCGACTACAAGGGCGTCTCGCTCCTGTGGTCGGTCCTGTTCCTGATCATCTCGATCATCTACCGGCCGGTCGAGCAGCTGCTCTCGCACACGATCTCGTCGCGCCGGGCGCAGGGGCACGAGGCGCATCCGCTGCGCGTCCCGTTCACCATCCAGATGAGCGCGGCGGCGGTGTTCCTAGTGATCGCGCTGGCCTTCCGCGAGCCGCTCGTCAATGACGTCTTCGACGGCTCGGAGGGCCTGTACTGGGTGCTCGTGGTCGCGGTGCTCGCGTACGCGGCGAGCTACTTCGCGCGCGGCTGGCTGGCCGGCCATCAGTGGTTCGGGCTGTACGGCGGGCTGGTGCTGCTCGAGTCCGTGTCGCGCTGCTCGTTCGCGCTCGCGGTGGCGCTCGGGATCGCCCACGGGCAGACCGCGGTGGCGCTC
Organism: uncultured Solirubrobacteraceae bacterium; assembly: GCA_963803335.1. Taxonomy (GTDB): domain Bacteria; phylum Actinomycetota; class Thermoleophilia; order Solirubrobacterales; family Solirubrobacteraceae; genus DASSUW01. The sequence goes on from CAWDME010000009.1 coordinate 191,351, forward strand.
GGCATCGCGGCGGCGCCGGTGGTGTCGCTGGCCGTCGTGCCGTGGGCGCTGGGTCGCCACGGCGCGCGCGCGACGACCGCAGAGCGGGGCGCGATGCGCGAGAGCGCGGGCTTCGCGGGTGCCGTGCTGGCGATCATGGTCGCCGAGCAGGCGCTGCTCAACGGTCCCGTGCTCGTGGTCGACGCCACCGCCAAGGACGCCGCGCTCGCCGGCTTCGTGTTCAACGTGCTGCTGATCACGCGCGCACCGCTGCAGCTCTTCCAGGCAATCCAGACGTCCCTGCTCCCGCACCTCTCGGGCCTGCACGCCACCGGCGGGGGCGCCGACTTCGCGCGCGCGATCCGCACGACGCTGATCGCCATCGCGAGCTTCGCGGGCGCCGTGGTGCTCGGCCTCGGGCTCGTCGGCCCGTGGGCGATGGGCGTGCTTTTCGGCGGCGACTTCGACTACGGCCGCTTCGGCCTGATGCTGGTCGGCCTCGGGATGGGGTTCCACCTCACCGCCGGCACGCTCAACCAGGCCGCCTTGGCCCGGCGCCGCGGCGGCCTGGCGGCCGCCGCCTGGCTGGCCGCGGCCGCCGTGTTCATGCTCTGGCTACTGCCGACGCCGCTCGACAACCAGCTCCTGGCCGTCGAGGTGGGCTACTGCGCCACGACCGCGCTGCTGGCCGTGGCGCTGTGGCTCATCGAGCGTACTTCCGCACCAGCGCTCTGAAGGTGCTGAACACCGAGCGCTGCACGCCCTTGTAGCTGAAGAGGCCGGAGTCCCAGCGCGGCTTCTTGGCCTGCGGCGCGTACCAGTTGTAGTAGTAGATCCGCTTGACCCGCCGCGGGTTGAGCTTCTGCAGCTTGAAGATGTTCTTGATCGCCCGCTTGGCATTCTTCGGGTTGTACTGCTTGATGTGCTTGAGCTTGCCGGTGCTCTTCGGGATCCAGCGGTTGTAGATGCCGCCGGTCTCCGTGAACCACAGCTGACCGCGGGTGTGCTTGAGGAAGAGGTACGTGGTGCTCTTCTTGCCCAGCCGGCTGCGGTTGGCGTCGATGTGGTTGTGCAGGCTCCAGATCGTGACCTTCTTCTTGGCGGCCTTGTCGAACGCCTTGATGTAGTCGATCGTCTTCTGGCCGTCGTCGAGCACCGACGGGGCGGCGACGACGCACTTCGGGCACGCGCCCTTGATCACGTCATAGGCCATGGCCGCGCGCTTGGGCCGCTGGAAGGTCGGCTGCGTGCCGTGATTGGCCTCGTTCCAGGCCTGGAACTGCGTCACCCACGGGTAGCGGGCGCGGATCGCCTTGAACTGCGTGCGCAGCTGCGAGCGCGTCGGCATCTTCAGCTCGCGATGACGCTTGTTGGAATGCCCGAACGACAGCAGCACACGCGCGCCGGCGTCATGGGCCCAGGTCAGGTACCAGTCGGCGGAGGCACGCTCGGCCTTCCGCGTCAGCGCGTCCCAGGCGATGACGTAGCGCACATCGGGCTTGCCCAGGGCCTGCCAATGCTTGTCGATGAACATCTCTGGCCTCTGCTCGCCGATGCCGACGATGGGCTTTGACGCGGCCTGGGCGGGAGCGGCCACGCAGAGGAGAAGGAGAGCGGTGAAGATTGTGAGAACGACTCGTTGCACGATTTCCTCAAACTCGGTTACAGGGACCGAAGTTGCGGTCAGGCGTGTGTTGCGGCGGCGGCTGAAAGCTGCGCTGCGTTCGCCTCGGCCTCGCCCGGACGCCACTGCGTCTTCGGGGCGATGGCGCGGGAGATCACCCGATCGCGATGCCGTTCGATGGTAGTGAGCATCGAACGGACGAGCTCCTCACCGAGGTAATGCGGCTTGAGCCCCAGCTCCCGCAACTTCGTGTTCGCCGCGTTGTAGTAGTGCTCCTCCTGCTCAACGCGCGGGTTCTCGACGTGCTCGAGCTCGACCTCGTAGCCGAGCTCTGAGCCGGCCCGCTGCGCGAGCTCCGCCAGCTCGAGCACGGTGAACTGCTCGGTGAACTGGTTGAAGACGCGGAACTCGCCGCGCTGGGCGGGGTTGCTGACCGCCAGCTCGACGCACTGCAGCGTGTCGCGGATGTTGAGGAACCCGCGCGTCTGCCCGCCCTTGCCGTAGACGGTCAGCGGGTGGCCGATCACGGCCTGCACGCAGAAGCGGTTGAGTGCGGTGCCGAAGATCTCGTCGTAGTCGAAGCGCGTGCACAGACGGTCGTCGAGCGCCGTCTCCTCGGTCTCGATCCCGTACACGACGCCCTGGTTGAGGTCGGTCGCGCGCAGGCCCCAGATACGACAGGCGAAGTGGATGTTGTGGGAGTCGTGGACCTTGGAGAGGTGGTACAGCGACCCGGGCATCTTCGGGAACGGCAGGACGTCGGTGCGCCCCTTGTGGTTGATCTCGATGAAGCCCTCTTCGATGTCGATGTTGGGGGTGCCGTACTCCCCCATCGTGCCGAGCTTGACGAGATGGCACTCGGGCACGCGGTCACGGATCGAGAACAGCAGGTTGAGGTTGCCGATCACGTTCGTCTGCTGCGTCTCGACCGCGTGGCGGCGCGAGATCATCGAGTACGGGGCCGACGGCTGCTCGCCGTAGTGGACCACCGCCTCGGGCAGCACCTCGGCCACCACGCGATCGAGGAACTCGCCGTCCTCGATGTTGCCGACGAAGGCGTGGATGTCGCGGCCGGAGACCTCACGCCACGCGTCGATGCGGTCGGCGAGGCCGCGGATCGGGGTCAGTGAGTCGGTTCCGTGCTCGTGATGCCACCGGCGGCGGGCGAAGTTGTCGACGAGGAAGACGTCGTGCCCACGGGCCGAGAATCGCATCGCCGTGGGCCACCCCAGGTAGCCATCGCCGCCGAGGATCAGGATTCGCATGGCGGGGCAAGATAGCGGCTCGGCAGGCGGGGCCAGACGCGCTGGACCGCCATCGCCACCGCCACGCCCGCCAGTGCCATGACGAGCGGCATCAGCGCTACGTTGCGCCGCGTGCCGGCCAGCAGCAGGCCGCCGAGCACCGTGATCCCCAGCACGAGCAGGGCGATCGGGACGATCTCCCAGCGGCGCCTCAGCGCCAGCAGAACGGCCCCCGCGAGGGCAAGCACCAGCACCGCGTACTGGTACACGTGGCCGAGCGTGGAGCGGCCCGCGGCGCCCGAGCCCTCCCACATGTGCCACATCTTCTTGACGATCATCCAGCCGAAGTCGAGCGGCTGGTGCGTGATGTAGTGGGTGGCGTTCTCGCGCCCGATCTTCTGCAGCGCGGCGTCGCGCGGCAGGTCTGGGTACTTGCGCGCGACGCGGTTGAGCAGCGGCGTCATCGAGATCTGGCTCAGTTCGCTCGCCGGGATGTTCGTGCGGTGCCGGAACTGGCGCAGGAGCTCGCGCTTGACGTCGAGGTGCAGGCCGTTGCCAGGCAGGTAGGAGCCGATGAACAGCGCCTTGCCACCGCCGGTGCTGATCGGCACGAAGCGGCCCTCCACGCTCGAAACGTGCGCCGTCCACGGCAGCACCGGCAGCGCGAACGCGGCGACGAGCACGGCCGCCGGCAGCAGCCCGCCGCGCCACAGCGCGAGCAGGCCGAAGATCACCACGAAGGCCAGGTACTCGGGCCGCGCGAACGCGGTCAGTCCGAGCAGCACGCCGGGGATCGCCCACGCCCACCGCCTCGCTTCGCTCGTCACCGGCGGCGACTTCGTCTTCGCCTCTCGCCCCTTGTCGCTCGCCCACAGGAACGAGAGCACCGTGCCGGCGAGCGTGAGCGTCGCCAGCGGCTCGCTCATCAGCTTGCCGGAGTAGTAGATCGTCGTCGGGTAGAACGCGAGCAGCCCGGCGCCGACGAGGCCCGCGAGCGGCCCCGCCAGCCGGCGCCCGATCAGGTACACGAGCACGAGCGTCAGCGCGCTGAGCAGGGCCACGAGGACGCGCACGCCGGCCGGGTGCACGCCGCCGCTGGCGATGTACACGGCGCCGTAGAACAGCGGCGCCCCCGGCGACCAGTCGTACGGACTGGACGCGCCCGGGAGCGCGAAGCGGTGGTGCTCGTAGATCTGCTCGGCGACCGACGCGTAGACGGCCGAGTCGGTGCCCGGCCGCACGTCGAGCGGTTCGAGCGCGGAATGCACGCGCAGCACCGCACCGAGCAGCACGATCACGGCGAGCGCGATGAGCACGGCGCGACCGCCGTGTCGCTCGGCGAGCGCACCGAGACGGCTCGGCTTGGGCGCGACCGCGGTCACGCGCGGAGAGACTAGATGATCGATTCCACGACCCCCGCGCCCGCCTGGGCGCGTCCCGCGGCGCAGGATCGCCACCCACTTGATCGGCCCGTGGCTCGGCCACTGTGCCGATCGCGCGCGCGGCGCCCTGCATCCACGGTACGCGGGCACGCGGGCACGCGGGCCGCGGAATCGACCATCAACGGCGCTGCTTCTTCTCGCAGTGGCGAAGCAGGACGTTGCGGTTGTTGCCGAGCCGGACCGTGTCGGTGCCCGGGCCGCAGTCCACACGCGTCGCGTCCTTGGAGTACACGTAGACCATGTCGTCGCCGCTGCCGGCGAGCACGCGGTTGAAGCCGTGGCCGACGAGGCGGATCGTGTCGACGCCCGAGCCGCCCTTGATGAAGTTGGTGCTTATGACGCCGCCGCCCTGCAGGTAGTCGTTGCCCGAGCCGCCGTCGATGATCGAGTGCCCGCCGCGCGAGGCGCCGTAGACGATGTCGTCGCCCGGACCGGCGCTGACGCGGTCGGTGCCGCGACTGCTGCCGGTCGGCTTGCGGTTGGCCCACAGCACGTCGTTGCCGGCGTAGCCGAGCAGGCGGTCCGGGCCGGGACCGCCGAGCAGGGTGTCGTTGCGCACGCTCCCCCTGGCGCGGCCGCCGCGATTGGGCGTGAGCTTGCGCTTGCCCTTCGTCGGGTCGTGCGGGCGCTCGGTCTCGAGCACAGTCTCGCAGTTGCGGAAGCGCCCGCTCACCAGCGACTTGTGATCGTGCAGGCCGCCGCGCTTGTCGCGCGGGTTGATGTGCAGCACGTCGTTGCCCCGCCCGCAGTCGACCTCGCGCGAGGCGGTGCCGTTGTTGACGTAGACCGTGTCGTCGCCGTCGCTGGCGTCGATGATCTCGCCACCGGAGTCCGCGTAGATCTGGTCGTTGCCGGGGCCACCGTTGATGTGGTCGGTGCCCGAGCCGCCGTGCAGGACGTCGTCGCCTGGGCCGCCGGCGATGTGGTCGCCCGCGCTGCCGCCGTCGAGGAAGTCGGCGTCCTCGCCGCCGAGGATGTGGTCGCCGCCGAAGCCGCCGGTGATCGTGTCGGCGCCCGGGCCGCCCTCGAGCCGGTCGCCGCCGGACCCGCCGTCGATCGTGTCGTTGCCGACACGGCCGAAGATGTCGTCCCCGCCCCACTCGCCGAGCAGGCGGTCGTCGAACGGGCCGCCGACGATCCTGTCGCCGCCGCCGTCACCGCTGATGATGTTGCTCTCGGTGGAGCTGCCGACCAGCCGGTCCTTGCCCGGCGTGCCGGCGATCGTCTTCGCCGTCGCAGCCGCCGGCACGAGCGCAAGGAGAGCTGCGCACACCACCACCCGCCGTAGAACACCCACGGCTTCGAGGGTACCCGCTCAGTGGTAGCGGCGACTCACCTTCTCGCACCCGTGGGTGCGGACGCCGCGGTTGTGGCCGATCTTGACGAGGTCGTCGCCGGGACCGCAGTCGATCACGACGCGCTCCTTGTTGTAGGCGTAGACGATGTCGTCGCCACTGCCCGCGTCCACCGCGTTGAAGCCGTGGCCGGTGAGGCGGATCGTGTCGGCGCCGGCGCCGCCGGAGATGTGGTTGGTCGCGGTCGCGCCGCCGCCCTGCAGGTAGTCGTTGCCGTCGCCGCCGTCGATGTAGGTGTTCCCGCCGCGCGACGCGCCGTAGACGATGTCGTCGCCGGCGCCCGCGTCGACGTGGTCGACGCCGCGGCTGCGGCCGGTCGGCTTGCGGTTGGCCCAGATGATGTCGTTGCCGCCGAGGCCGATCAGCGTGTCGGAGCCGAACGAGCCGAGCAGATTGTCGTTGCGATCGGTGCCGCGCGCGGTGCCGCCGTGGTCGGGGGTCATCGACTTGATGCCCTTCGCCGGGTCGACGACCGGCGGCGTCTCGACGACGGACTCGCAGTTGCGGAAGCGGCCCTCGCGCAGCGAGCGCTGGTTCGAGTAGCCGCCGCGCATGGTCTGCGGGTTGATGTGCAGCACGTCGGTGCCGGGGCCGCAGTCGACGGTGTCGACGGCCGTGCCGTTGTTGACGTAGACGGTGTCGTTGCCGTCGCCGGCGTCGATGATGTCGCCGCCGGAGTCCGAGTAGATCGTGTCGTCGCCGACGCCGCCGTAGATCCGATCGGTCGCCGTGCCGCCGTGGATCACGTCGTTGCCCGTGCCGCCGTCGATGTCGTCGCCGGCCGGGCCGCCGTCGACGTAGTCATCGCCGTCGCCGGCCACGATGTCGTCGCCGCCGAAGCCGCCGAGGATCTGATCGTTGCCCGCGCCGCCGCCGAGCTTGTCGCCGCCCGAGCTGCCGTCGAGGTAGTCGTCGCCGCCGTGGCCGTAGAGGTCGTCGCCGCCCCACTCGCCGAGCAGGCGGTCGGCACCGGCGCCGCCGATGATCACGTCGCCGCCGCCGTCCCCGTTGATGACGTTGCCGTTGTTACCGCCCACGAGCCGGTCCTTCCCGGGCGTGCCCACGAGCGTGCGGGCGGCCGCCGTGGCGGGCAGGGCGAGGACGAGAAGGGCGATCAAGAGGCTGAGGGCGCGCGTCATACACCGGTAATCGGCAGCGCTCGGCGACCCCTGAGAACGCCGGACGCACCGCTATCCTGCGCGGGCCTTGGAGCTTTCGGCTCTTCGCATCGTTGGCTTGGTGATCGGCGTCGCGCTGGTCGCCTTCGCGGTCTGGCGCCGTCGCTCTCTGCGCAACGGCGATGTGCTGCTGCTCCTGATCTCGGGACTCGGCCTGCTGATCGTGTCGGGCACCGATCTGCTCGACTCCGTGCTGTCGGCGTTCTCGTTCGAGCGCGGCAACGGCGGCCGGATCCTCGGCCTCGCGGTCTTCGCGGTCATCGTGGTGTTCCTGCTCACGGTCCGTTCGCTGGTGCAGAACGGCCGCATCGAACGCAAGCTGTCAGCGGCGCTCGAGGGCATCGCCTGGGACGAGTTCCGCAACGCCGGCCTGACCGAGCGCTTCCGCGACCGCGTGGCGGTCGTCGTGCCCGCCTACAACGAGGAAGACAACATCGCGCAGGTCCTCCCCCGCATCCCTGCGACCGTCTGCGGGTTGGGAACGGCTGTGCTGGTCGTTGACGACGGATCGCGAGACCGGACGGGCGAGATCGCGCGCGAGTACGGCGCGGCGGTCGCCCGCCATGCCACCAACCTCGGCGGCGGCGCGGCGCTGCGCACGGGCTACCGGCTGATGGTCGACTCCGGCGCGCGCATCGTGGTGACCTTGGACGCCGACGGCCAGCACCGGCCCGAGGAGATGGAGCGGCTCGTGGGGCCGGTCGCCGACGGCACGGTCGATGTCGCCCACGGCTCGCGCGTGCTCGGCCACGCCGAGGCCAACACCGTCGCGCGTGAGATGGGGATCATCTTCTTCAACCGGCTGGTGTCGCTGATCACGCGCACCCGCGTCTCCGACTGCTCGAACGGCTACCGCGCGGTGCGCGCGACGGTCCTGCCCCAGCTCGTGCTGCGCCAGGAGCAGTTCCACACGTCCGAATTCATGATCGAGGCGATCAAGCGCGGCGTGCCCGCGACCGAGGTCGCCGTGACGGTCGACCGGCGCCTGCACGGGCACTCGAAGAAGCCCGCGGTCCTGCGCTACGGGCTCGGCTTCACGAACGCGATCATGAGGACGTGGCTGCGCTGAGGCGTAGCGTCGTCGCCGGTGCCCTGTGCGCCGGTGTCCTCGCCGCCATGCCTGCGCCCGCTTCGGCGTGGGACGAGGGGGCGTACTGGCAGTTCGCCGACCAGGTACAGAAGCGGCTCGACGACTCGTGGAGCGCGCGCGTCGACCAGTACCGGGTCAACTCCCCGTCGGTCGACACGATGCTCAACGCCAACGAGCTGCTCGTGCACTCGGCGGCGGCGCTGCGCGGGCTGGACCCGTCGCGGCCGGTGCGGGCGGACGCGCGGGCGCGCAGCATCGCGACGATGCTGGTGCAGCAGTCGCCGCCGTGGCTCGAGACCGTGACCGACCCGGCGCCGGGCAGCCAGCCGCACTCGCCGGGCTGGGTGGCGTCGACGCAGCAGATCAAGTCGGCGCAGCACCTGGTGGTCGACGGCGAGGTGACCGACGCGCTGGCGATGGCGTGGCTGGCGCGTGACGCGATCGGCCTCGACCCATCGATCCAGGCGCTGATCCAGGACCGGCTGCGGCGGGTGGCCGACGGGCCCTACTGGCGCTATCCGACGCTGCGGCTCAACCAGATCAACTGGTACGCCGAGGTCTACAACGCGGCGGTCACCGCCACCGGCGATACGACCTGGTTCCAGCGTGATCTCCGTGGCCAGCTGGAGAGCTTCATCCGCAGCATCCGCAAGCCCGCGCGCGACACGGCCGGCTCGCTGGGGCCGGGCATGCAGTTCCACTACATCCCGGCGGGTACGGCGCGCTCACAGCTCAACGTCGAGTCGGCCGAGTACGCGAACATCGTCGCCTCAGTCAACCGCTTCTACGACACCGCGGTCGCGCTGGGGATGCGTCCACTGGCGGCGGCGGACGAGGCCCTGCTGCGGCACTGGATGACGCGCGTGCTCGCCGGCTACTGGACGCACGCGGGCTATCTGAACTGGGACACCGGTTTCAGCTTCGGTCGCTGGCACCAGACCAAGAAGCTCGGGCTCGCCCAGCAGGCGCTGCTGGGGATCGCGGCCGGCGGGCGGCTGTCGCCGTCGCGCAAGGAGGCCCGCTGGGCGAAGTACGTGCTCGACCGCGGGTTCGAGCTCTACGCGCGGCGGCTGCCCGCGGACGAGGGCGTGGCGCCCGGGCTGTTCTATCCGCTGCCCCCGCATCCGCAGTCCGAGAAGCAGGCGATCCTTGGCGCGGCGCGGATGGTCGCCAACGCGGCCCGCGCGGCGGTGATGGGCCTCGGCTCGCGCGGAGAGGCGGCGCCACCGCCGCTGTACTCATTCGACCCGGCCACCGGCCGGCTCGCGGTGACCACGCCGCACTACAACACGGCGATCACGGCGGTCACCCACGGCGCCTACCCGTACGGCGGCATCGATCTCGCGCGGCTGTACGACGACCGCCAGGAGGTCGCGGCGACCTTGGGCGCGCACCAGCCGTCGAGCTTCGGCGTGGTCGTGCGCACCCCGGGCGGCCGCGCGCGCCTGGTCACGGCACGGCCGGCGAGCGACCACGGGGGCCGGCGGCCGCTGCGGCTGGTCCGCGCGCCGTGGGGCGTCGGCGAGGCGGGATCGCCGCTCCGCCCGTTCGCCGGGCCGTTCAAGGTCGTCAAGGTCACCGGGCGCGCCCGCAGCGTCGACGCCGACGCCCGCTCCACGTACACCTTCCGCAGCAACTGGATCCTCGGCGAGTGGACGGTGCGCGCGCTGCGCAAGCGCCCGCGCAGCGCCGAGGTGCTGTTCCCGAGCACCGGCGGCTCATCCGCCGCGATCTGGGCCGTCCTGCAGGGCGGCGTCGTGGTGCCCGTGACGGCTGCGCGCCCGGTGCGCGGCGTCCGGGGCTTCTGGGTCCAGAGCGCCCACTCCGGCTACGCCGTCGTGCCCGTCGACCGCGTCAAGGGCTCGGTGGCCTCGATCATCCAGCCGACGCGCCAGCCCTCCGCGCCCTTCCCCGGCCCGACGCTCAGCATCCGCTTGACCAACCGCCTGCAGAAGAAGCACCCGGTCCGCTTCGCCGCCCGCATCGTCGTCGCGCGCGACATCGACGCCGCCAAGCGCGCGATCCGCTAGCTTCGCCGCCGGCGCTCGCGATACGCCCGGTAGGCGCGCACCGCAAGAACGATCGCTGCGAGCCCGAGCAGGAGCCATCACGGTCACGTGGGGGATCCAGATCCAGGTCGGCAGATCCCCAGCGGTCGCTGCGAGCGCGATCCCGAGCGCGACCACCGCCACGCATGTCACGAAACTCAGGACGGGATTTGTCGATGTGGATCGCGCTGGCCGCGACGCCGGTGACGAAGCCGGTGAACAGCGACCACCCCAGCTCAGCGTCGTTGGAGTTCGGCGAAGCCATCGGCGCCGCTGAACGTACCCGCATTCATCAAGAAAACGGACCGTGCTGTCGGCCGGACGACGCCCTATCGCAGCCCGAACCGCGAGCCTCAGCGCGGGAGGGCGGCGAGGACGGTGGCGACGGCGTCTTCGAGCGGCTCGCCGGTGCCGACGACGACATCCGGAGACTCGGGCGGTTCGTAGGGGTCGTCGACTCCGGTGAGGCCGGTCATCTCTCCCGCTCGGGCGCGGGCGTAGTGACCCTTCGGGTCGCGGCGTTCGCACTCCTCAAGTGGCGTGGCGACGTGGATCTCGAGGAACGGCAGGCCGCGGGCGTCGTGGACGGCACGGGCGGCGTCGCGGTCGGCTCGGTAGGGCGACACCAGGGCGACGAGCACGACCACGCCGGCGTCGGCCAACAGCGCAGAGACCTCGGCGGTGCGGCGGACGTTCTCCGTGCGATCGGAGGCCGAGAAGCCGAGGTCGCCGTTCAACCCGTGGCGGAGGTTGTCGCCGTCGAGGATGTAGGCCGAGCGACCGGCGGCGAGCAGGTGCGCTTCGACGCCCGAAGCGATCGTGGACTTGCCGGAGCCCGGCAGCCCGGTCATCCAGATCGTGGCGCCGCCGTGGCCGAGCAGCTCGTAGCGGCGGCTCCGGTCGATGCCCTGCTGCCAGACGACGTTGGGCGAGCGGTCAGCGGGCATCGGCGATCATCCCGGCCGCGACGGTGTCGTTCGTGGCCTCGTCGATGAGGATGAACGCGCCCGTCGTGCGGTTGTCGGCGTAGGCGTCGAACGCGAGCTCGCCGGCGCAGCGGATCGAGACGCGCGCGATGTCGTTGAGCCCGATCGAATCGCCGTGGGGAGCGCTCGACAACGTGGCGACGTCGAGTGCCTCGTGGATGATCTCGAGCCGCGCGCGCTCGGACCGGGCCGTGTGCTTGAACAGATACCGCCCGCCGGCACGGCCGGCGGACTCGCCCATCCAGCAGACCGTCGCCTCGATGTCGCGCGACGACCGCGCCGGCGCCGCGGCGTCGCAGATCAGCGTGCCGCGCCCGACGTCGAGCTCGTCCTCGAGCGACAGGGCCACCGAGAGGGGCGCGGAGGCCGAGTCCAGCGGCCCGTCGGGGCCCTCGATCCCGGTGACCCGCGTCGTCGACGCACCGACGAGGACTTCGTCGCCGACCCGCACGGCGCCGCCCGCGATCTGCCCCGCGTAGGCGCGCTGCTCGCCGAAGCGGATCACGTACTGGACCGGGAAGCGCAGCGGCCCGTCCGCGAGCCCGGCAGCCACCGGCGCGTGCTCGAGGAACTGCAGCAGCGTCGGCCCGCGGTACCAGTCCATGTCCGCCGACCGGTCGACGACGTTGTCGCCGCGCAGAGCCGACAACGGGATGCACGCGATCTCCTCGACACCCAGCCGCCCGCCCCACGCGCGGAACTCCGCGCAGATGCGCCGGAAGGCGTCCTGGTCCCAGCCGACCAGGTCCATCTTGTTGACCGCCAGCACGATCCGCGGAATCCGCAGCAGCCCGGCGATCGCCGCGTGCCGGCGGCTCTGCGTCAGCAGCCCCTCGCGAGCGTCCACCAGGACCACCGCCACGTCGGCCGTCGACGCCCCCGTGACCATGTTGCGCGTGTACTGCGCATGCCCGGGCGTGTCGGCGATGATGAACCGGCGGCGCGGAGTGGAGAAGTGCCGGTACGCGACGTCGATCGTGATGCCCTGCTCGCGCTCGGCCCGCAGCCCGTCCGTCAAACGGGCCAGATCCAACTCGGCGTCCGCGACCTGATCGGCCAGCAGCGCCTTCGAGTCGTACAGCAGCCGCCCGATCAGCGTCGACTTGCCGTCGTCGACCGACCCGGCCGTCGCGAAGCGGAGCAGCTGCGGCGCGCCCACGGACACCGCGGCGGTCGCGGCCATCAGAAGTACCCCTCGCGCTTGCGGTCCTCCATCGCGGCCTCGGACGTGCGGTCATCCGCGCGCGTCTCGCCCCGCTCGGAGATCCGCGTCGCCGCGATCTCCGCGATCACGTCGTCGAGAGAGCCGGCACGCGAGCGCACCGCTCCCGTGCACGTCATGTCCCCCACCGTCCGGTAGCGCACCGACTCCACGAACGGCTCCTCGCCATCGCGCAGCGGCAGGACCCCAGAGACGGCGTAGAGCATCCCGTCACGCGCAAACACCTGCCGCGAGTGCGCGAAGTAGATCGACGGGATCTCCAGGCCCTCGACGCGGATGTACTCCCACACGTCGAGCTCCGTCCAATTCGACAGCGGGAACACGCGCACGTGCTCGCCGCGCCGGATCCGGCCGTTGTAGAGATTCCACACCTCCGGCCGCTGGCGCCGCGGGTCCCATTGCCCGAAGTCGTCGCGGAACGAGAAGATCCGCTCCTTCGCCCGCGCGCGCTCCTCGTCACGCCGCGCGCCGCCGAACGCCGCGTCGAACCCGTGCTCCTCCAGGGCGTCGAGCAGCGTCGTGGTCTGCAGGCGGTTGCGGGAGGGCTCGTCGCGCACGCGGCCGCGATCGATCGACTCCTGCACCGACGCGACGATGATGTCCGGCACCCGGCGGTCGCGGAACTCGATCGCCTCGGGGAAGTTGTGGCCCGTGTCGACGTGCATGACCGCGAACGGCACGTCGCCCGGCCGGAACGCCTTCTCGGCCAGCCGCAGCAGCACGATCGAGTCCTTGCCGCCGGAGAACAGCAGCACCGGCTTCTCGAACTCCGCCGCGACCTCGCGGATGATGTGGATCGCCTCGGCCTCGAGGACCTGCAAGTGCGTCGCGGTGCCGGCCGTCACGACGGCACCTGCACGGGCCGCGGGTGGCTGCGCCGCCGCAGCACCGCCCCACAGACCGCGAGGATCAGCAGCGGGATGCCGACGAGGCCGGCGGCCGGGATATCGAGTCCCGCCTTCCCGAGCAGCGCCAGGCTCGACGCGAACATCACGGTGCCGAGCGCCAGCCGCAGCCACTCCTGCGGCAGCAGCGTCGAGAGATGCGTGCCGATCCACACGCCCGGGACCGAGCCGATCAGGATCGTGCCGGCGAGCCCGTAGTCGATGTTGCCGGAGAACATGTGCGCGATCGCGGCCACCCACAGCAGCACGGCCGCGTGGGCGACATCGGTGCCGACCACGCGATGCGGGCTGAGCCGGAAGTAGAGGATCAGGCCGATCGCGATCAGGGTGCCCGAGCCCGCGGACGTGATGCCGAGCACGAACCCGACCGACCCGCCGAGCGCGGCAGCGACGATCTTGTCCTTCGTGCTCATCACGAACGCCCGCCGCTCGCGCGCCGCCGCGTCGGTGATCACGAGCACGCGCAACAGCACCACGGTGCCGGTGAGCAGCAGCGCGGTGCCGATCGCGATCAGCATGAACGTGTCGAAACCGTCGCCCCACGCGTCGCGCAGCTTGTCCAGCAGCCAGACGCCGAGCAGCGCGCCCGGGCACGAGCCGACCGCCAGCCACAGGGCCATGCGCGGGAACACGGTGCCCTTGCGGAAGTGCTGCCAGCCGCCGACGGTCTTGGTGACCGCGGCGTACGCGAGGTCGGTGCCGACGGCGACGACCGGCTTGATCCCGAACACGAGGATGAGCAGCGGCGTCATCAGCGACCCGCCGCCCATGCCGGTCATGCCGACGAGGATGCCCACGCCGAGGCCGAAGAGGATGAGCGCGGGATCCATCAGCTACCGGGAAGGTGCAGGCCGCACTCGATCTTGTCGGTGCCGGCCCAGCGACCGTCACGGCCACCGCCCGCGACCGTGCAGTGCGTGCAGCCGATCGACTCGTAGCCGCGGTCATGCAACGGGTGGTAGGGGACGTCGTGCTCGACCAGGTACCGCCACACATCGCGGGCACTCCAGTCCGCCAGGGGCGCGCACTTGACCTTGCCCGGATGGCCCTCGTCGGGCGCGAGCTTCGGCGTGTCAGCCCGCGTCGGCGACTGCTCACGCCGCAGGCCGGTGATCCAGGCGTCGACGTCGCTGATCGCCCGCTCGAGCGGCTCGACCTTGCGCATGCCGCAGCAGGCGTCCGGGTCCTGCTGCCACAGGAGGTCGATCCACTCGCCGCGATAGACGTCGATCTCGATCCCGTAGCGCCGCTCGATCCGTTCCCACATCGCGTACGTCTCCGGGAACAGCACGCCGGTGTCGAGCGTGAAGACGCGCGCGCTCGGCTCGATGGCCAGCAGCATGTCGAGGATCACCGACGCCTCCTTCTGGAACGAGCAGGCGACGTACAGGCGCGGGTGGAACTCGTCCACGACGTGGGCGAGAACCTCCTGCGCGCTCAGGGACTCCAGGTCCGGCGGGGCGGCACGCACGGCCGCACAGGTTAGCCGCCTACTCGGTTGTCACCGCTCTCAGGACATCCACGCGAGCGGCCCGCCGGGCGGGCGGCACAGCGGCCAGCACGCCCGCGATCCCGGCGAGGATGAAGACCGCGATCAGCGACCCGATCGGCACCGACAACACGAAGCCCTGGGACGCCAGCGGGCGCGACACGATCACGGCGAAGACGATCCCGAGCACGGTGCCCAGCACCGCGCCGATCGCCGCGGTGATCACCGACTCGGCGCGGATCATCCGCTTCACCTGCTTGCGCGACATGCCGACGGCACGCAGCATCCCGAGCTCACGCGTGCGCTCGTGGACCGACAGCGCGAGCGTGTTGACGATCCCGAGCAGCGCGATGATCACCGACAGCGCGAGCAGCGCGTAGATCAGCGTCACGAGCCCGTTCACGCCCTTGTTCTGCTCGTCCTTGAAGTCCTGGATCGTCTGCGGTTTGGCGGTCGGGAACCCCTTGAGCGCCTGCTCCTCGGACTTCTTGAGCTCGTCGCCGTTCGTGCCGGGCGACGAGACGACAAGCGCGAACGCGATGTCCTTGGACTCCCAGTCCTTCACGAGCGAGTCGTTGGAGACCGTGACGTCGCCGATCACGCCGGCCTGGGAGTCGTAGGTCCCGGCGATCTTGTACGTGACCTTCTTGCCGCGCGGCGTGATGAACGCGATGTCGTCGCCGACGCCGAGGTTCTTCCCGTCGGCCCAGTCCTGGCTGACGACCACCTGGTCCGCCGTCAGCTGCGACAGCGCGCTCTGCGAGCCGTTCTTCCACTCGAGCGACAGCGCCTCGGCCACGGTCTTCGGGTCGACGCCGGTGACGCCGAGGTTCTTGCCATCGCTGACGAGCTTGCCGGTCTCGAAGCGGATGTCGGACACCCCGGCGACGCCGGGCACCTTGCGCAACTGCTCGACCACGCCATTCGGCAGCGGCGAGAAGCCGTCCTGGTGGGTGACGATGCCGGCCGCGCGGACCTGCTTGTCGATGCCCTCGTTGATCGTCGCGCGGATGCCGGCGGCGAAGATCGCCACGAACACCACGAGCGCGACGCCGATCATCAGCGCCGAGGCGGTGACCGCCGTGCGCTGCGGCTGGCGGCGGGCGTTCTCGGTCGCCAGGTGACCGGTGAGCCCTGGCAGCGGGCGGCCGACCAGCGCGCTGAGCGGGCGCACCAGCGTCGGCGCGAGCAGGGCGAAGCCGAACATCATCAGGACGGCGCCGAAGCCGAGCAGCGACGCGGTGGCGTTGGCGTTGCCAGGGTCGCCGAACAGCGCGAAGAGCAGGATCGCGAGGCCGATCAGCTCAACCGCTACGGCGACGAAGACCCGCCGCTTGCGCAGGCGGCCGGCGCCCGGCGTGACCGAGTCGCGCATCGCCTCGACCGGCTCGATCCGCGTGGCGCGGCGCGCGGGCACGAAGCCGGAGACCATCGTGGCGATGATGCCGACGGCGAGCCCGGCGATGATCGTCCGCGCGTGCAGCTGCACGCTCGTGTTCCCGAGCTCGAGCCCGAAGGCGCCGAACAGCGCGCGCAGCGCCGGCGCGATGATCAGGCCGCCGATGATGCCGAGGATCGAGGCGCCGAGGCCGATCACGAACGACTCGGCCATCACCGACTGCAGGACCTGGCGGCGCGAGGCGCCGAGCGTGCGGAACAGCGCGAACTCGCGCGTGCGCTGCGCGACGGTGACCGTGAACGTGTTGAAGATCAAGAAGCTGCCGACGAGCAGCGCGACGCCCGCGAACACGAGCAGCGCGGTGCGGATGAAGCCGAGCGCGTCGGACAGGTCCTGCGCCTGCTTCTCGGCCTGCTCCTTGCCGGTGCGGACCGCGAAGTCCTTGCTGCCCAGCTCGCGGACGATCGCCGCCTTGAGGGCCTCCGGCGACGTGCCGCTCTTGGCCGCCACCGAGATGTCGTCGTAGCCGTCGTGGCCGGTGACCCGGCGCGCCTCGGGCAGCGTGAACTCCACCAGCCGCGAGCCCGCGAGGTTCTCCGAGTCGCCCACCGTGGCGACGCCGGCGACCTTGTACTGCTTGGCCGGCTGCTCGCCCTGGACGGTGACGGTGTCGCCCTGATGGAAGTCGTACTTGTCGGCGGTCGCCTTGTCGATCACGACCTCGTCGTCGGACTGCGGCGGGCCGCCTTCCTTGTACTCGAACGGGTCGAAGCGCTCGGGCACGGCCGTGACGGCGATCGTCGGCGGCCCGTGGGACAGGATCGGCTTGCCCTTGCGGTCGAGCAGCGTCACGCTGTTGGACACGGAGCCGGTCGCCTCTTCGACGCCGGGCACGGACTGCACGCGGGCGAGCGTGTCCTTGGGCATCGTCGGCGGCTGGGCGAAGTCCTCCTCCACCGCGAGGCGCGCCTGGACGGACACGTCGGTGCCCTTCTGGGTGCGCTCGAACAGGTCCTTGAACGAGGCGTCGATCGTGTCGGTGAAGATGAACGTGCCGGTCACGAACGCGACGCCGATGACGACGGCGAAGCCCGTGAGCGCCGTGCGCAGCTTGCGGGTCAGCAGACCCTTCAGCCCGGTCTTGAGCAACTACGCCACCGCCTTCATCAGGTCGAGCACGCCCTCGGTGGTCTCGCCGGCGCCGTCGTGCACGACCTTGCCGTCGGTGAGGACCACGATGCGGTCGGCGACCGACGCCGCGTGGGCGTCGTGGGTGACCATCACGACGGTCTGGCCGAAGTCGTCGACGGCGTGGCGCAGCAGCGCCAGCACCTCGTCCGAGGACTTCGAGTCAAGGTTGCCGGTCGGCTCGTCGGCGAACACGACGGCCGGGCGGTGGATGAGCGCGCGCGCGACGGCGACGCGCTGCTGCTGGCCGCCGGACAGCTCGGATGGCCGGTGCGTGAGCCGATCGCCGAGCCCGACGGCGGCGATCAGCGTGTCGTGCCACTCCGTGTCGGGTTTCTTCCCGGCCAGCGTGAGGGGCAGGACGATGTTCTCCTCGGCCGTGAGCACCGGCACGAGGTTGAAGGCCTGGAAGACGAAGCCGAGACGATCGCGGCGCAGGCGCGTGAGGCCCTTGTCGTCAAGATGCGCGAGCTCCTGCCCGTCCACGATCACCGACCCCGACGTGGGCTTGTCGAGGCCCGCCAGCAGGTGCATAAGCGTGGACTTGCCGGACCCGGACGGGCCCATGATCGCGGCGAACTGACCGCTCGGGAAGCCGGTCGTGATGCCACGGAGGGCGTGCACCGCGGTCTCGCCCTCCCCATAGACCTTGGTGAGCTCAGTGGCGCTGACGATCGTGCTCGAAGAGGAGTCGCTCATGCGCCTCATTGTGCTGTGGGCACGCGGGCGCTCGGTACGGCTAGCCGTACGCTAGTGGTCTCGAGCCGCTAGGCCTTGAGGTACGCGAGTACCGCCAGCACGCGGCGGTGATCCTCGACCGTCGGGGTGAGGTCGAGCTTCGAGAAGATCGAGGTGACGTGCTTCTCGACGGCGCGCTCGGTGACGACCAGCGCCTCGGCGATCGCCGCGTTCGAGCGGCCCTCCGCCATCAACCCGAGGACCTCGCGCTCGCGCGCCGTCAGCGCGTCCAGCGGATCCTCACGGCGGCGGCGGCCGAGCAGCAGCGCCACGACCTCGGGGTCGAGCGCCGAGCCGCCCCCGGCAACGCGGCGCACCGCGTCCGTGAACGTCTCGACGTCGGCCACGCGGTCCTTGAGCAGGTAGCCGGTGCGCTCGGTCGACTCCGACAGCAGCTCGAGCGCGTACGCCTCCTCGACGTACTGCGAGAGCACGAGCACCGCCGTGTCGGGGTGCTCGGCGCGGATGCGGTGCGCGGCGCGCAGCCCCTCGTCGGTGTGCGTGGGCGGCATCCGCACGTCGACGACCGCGACGTCGGGCCGGTGGGCGCCGACCTTGCGCAGCAGATCCTCGGCGTCGCCGGCCTGGCCCGCGACCTCGAAGCCGGACTCCTCGAGCAGCCGCGAGAGACCCTCGCGCAGCAGCACGGAGTCGTCGGCGATCACAACACGGAGGGCGGTGGCTTCGGTCGTCATACGGGTATCTCCGCCCGGAGCCTAGTGCCAGACCCGGCGGGAGAGTCAAGCTCCATACTCCCATCTAACGCGGACACGCGGTCGGCCAGTCCCCGCAGGCCGGACCCGCGGCCGGGGTCGGCGCCGCCGATCCCGTCGTCGGCGACCTCCACCACGGCGTGCCCGTTGTTGCGGCTCACGCGCACCGTGGCTTGGCTCGCGTGGGCGTACTTGACGACATTGGTGAGCGCTTCAGCGACCACGAAGTAGGCGGCGGCCTCGATCGCCTCGGGCAGCGGATCCTCGGGGACCGCGGCGAGCTCGACCGCGATCGGGGCGCGGCCGGCGAGCGCCTCGAGCGCCGCGCCGAGTCCGCGATCGGACAAGATCGCCGGGTGGATGCCGCGCGCGAGCTCACGCAGCTCGCCGAGCGCGAGCGTGAGCTCCTCCTGCGCGCCGTTGAGCAGCGCGTCGGCTCTGTCGGGGTCCTTGTGGAGCTTGCCCTGCGCCAGCCGGAGCGTGAGCGAGAGCGCGACGAGCCGCTGCTGAGCGCCGTCGTGCAGGTTGCGCTCGAGCCGGCGGCGCTCCTGCGTGCCGGCCTCGACGATGCGGGCGCGCGAGGCGCGCAGATCCTCCACACGGGCGCGCAGCTGCGCCTGCAGCCGCTCGTTCTCCATCGCGAGGCCGGCGGCGGCCGCGACCGACCGCAGCAGCTCGGGCTCCTGGCGGAGCGTGATGTCGTGCACGATCGCGCCGACGCGCCGCCCCTCGAGCTCGACGGCGGTCCAGGCCTGCACGCCGTCTCCGTCCGCCGGCATCTCGACGCGGTGCCCGTCCGAGTCGACCCACTTCTTCTTGTCGTCGAGCCAGAACACGAGGTCGAGCGAGCGGTCGTTGAGGGCGTCCACGAGCCGGGACCGCAGCGAGCCGGTGCCGGGCGCCTCGCCGAGCGCGAGTAGCAGCTCGGACACGGCGCCCGCGCGGATCACGCGGCTGCGCACGAGGCTGAACAGGAACACCCACGGGACCGAGGCGAAGACGAACAGGCCCGCTGTGCTGAGCGCGTCGGTGGCGCCCGAGACGCCGGCGGCATCGGTGCCGAGCGCGCCCGCGAGCAGCACGAGCATCACGACGCCCGACCACAGCACCGGGGCGAGCGCGCGCCGCTGCGGTGCCGTGGCCTGGCTCCAGCGGCGCAACAGGATGACCAGCACGACCGCGACGATGGCGACGCCGAGCACCGACGTCACGCCGTTGAAGAGGTCCCGCAGGTCGTCGTTGCGCTCGATCAGCAGCGCCGACTCCGGGCAGCCGTCGCAGGGCATGTCGGGGCTGAAGCCCCACAGCAGCTGCGGCAATGGGCCGATCAGCGCGAGCGCGTAGCCCACGGCGAGCAACGTGGCGTGCCAGCGCTCCTGGAGCCGCCCGTCGGGATACGCGAGCACCATGTGGGCGAAGACGACGAAGTAGACGCTCGAGAGCAGGACGCCGACCGTGAAGACGATCTGGTTGTCGGATGCGGTCAGCACGCCCAGCGCGAACGTGAAGCCG
The DNA here is from genome assembly GCA_963803335.1 of uncultured Solirubrobacteraceae bacterium. Taxonomy (GTDB): domain Bacteria; phylum Actinomycetota; class Thermoleophilia; order Solirubrobacterales; family Solirubrobacteraceae; genus DASSUW01. The sequence goes on from CAWDME010000009.1 coordinate 211,463, forward strand.
ACGGCGGCCATCAGCGCACCGAAGCGGTTCGTCGGCCGTCGCCACCAGGCGTACAGGCCGGTGCCGACGAACGACCAGCAGATCACCAGGCCGATGACGATCGACAGCCCGGGGCGGCTGATGTGGTCCGATGAGGCGACGAGCGCCGCTGCGGCGGCGCCGACGATGACGCCCGCGAACGCCACGCTGACGAGCGCGCGGCGCAGGCCCGTCAAAGAAGCTCCTGGAGCCGATCCCCCGACAACTCTGCCTTGGGGACGAAGCCGCGGGCGCCGGAGCGCATGACGAGCGGCCCGAAGTCGGACGAGTCACGGCTGGAGACGAGGATCACCACCGGGCTGTTGGCGTTCCCCGTCAGGCGGGCGGCGACGTCGAACCCGTCGATATCGGGCAGCTGCACATCGAGCAGCACCACCTCCGGCTGCAGGCGCCCAGCCTCGGTCAGGGCGGACGCGCCGTCCGCCGCCTCGCCCACGACGTCGAACCCCTCGGCCTCGAGGAGGACTCGCGCAGTCGCGCGAAACGACGGATGGTCGTCCACGATCAAGACCCGGTGACCCACGTTCACAAGTCTGGCTGGGGCCGTTCAGCGCTCCAATACGGCTGGCCGTACCGGACGAAAGGACGGGCCCGTCCAGGGCTCCTACCTGCGCGAGCCTCCGATGGCCGCCGCGATCTCACGCACCGCGGCCTGCGGATCCGGCGCGCCGAACACCGCCGTCCCGGCCACGAACGCCGTCGCCCCCGCCCCGGCGCAGGGGCCGGCGGTCTCGGCGTCGATGCCGCCGTCGACCTCGATCGCCGGCCCCGGGCCGAGCAGCCCGCGCAGCCGCTCGAGCTTGGCGATCGAGCCCGGCAGGAATGCCTGGCCGCCCCAGCCGGGGTTGACCGTCATGCACAGCAGCACGTCGATGTCGGCCACCAGCTCGGACGCCGCCGCGACCGGCGTGGCCGGGCACAGCGCAAGGCCGGCCGTGCAGCCCGCCTCGTGGATGGCCTGCAGGGCGTAGTGCGCGTGCGGCGTCGCCTCGGCGTGGACGGTGATGTTGTCCGCGCCCGCCTTCGCGAAGTCGGCGACCTGGCGCTCGGGCCGCTCGATCATCAGGTGCACGTCGATGATCGCCCCGGCGGCGTGGACCTGGTCGGCGAGCGCCTCGACAGCCAGCGGGCCCATCGTGATCGGCGGCACGAAGTGGCCGTCCATCACGTCGACGTGGATCGTGCGCGCGCCGGCGTCCAGCACGGTGGCCACCTGCTCGCTCAGGCGCGCGAAGTCGGCGGCCAGGATCGACGGCGCGACGCCGTCCGGCACCGTCATATGGGCTGGAGCATCGAGCTCCGGCAGTGGTTGCACACGTACAGCGCGGTGTCGGACATCCGCACGATCGTCGAGTGCTCGCCGCAGTTCGGGCAGACCGACATCAGCTCGAACCGGTGCAGGCAGTTAACGCAGCGGTAGCGGCCGGGCAGGTTGGTCGGGCGCAGCCACGGCTCGTGGCAGTTCGGGCAGACGTCGCCGAGATCCACGTGTTCGCCGCTCATGCCCGCCTCAACCGTGCGAAGAAGAATCCGTCCGTGCCGTCCCGATGCGGGAGTGACTGCTGCACTGATGGCACGCTCGGATGGTCCCAGACCGGGAGGTCGGATGGCGGCCGCTCGATCGCGAAGTCGCTGTGACGGGCCAGAAACGCGTCGATCTGCCGCTCGTTCTCCTGCGGCGAGATCGTGCAGGTCGAGTACACGAGCACGCCGCCCGGGCGCAGCGCCTGCGCGCCCGCGTCGAGGATCGCGGCCTGCGTGGCGGTGAGCGCGGCGACCGTGCCCGGCTCCTTGCGCCAGCGCGCGTCGGGCCGCGCGGCGAGCGTGCCGAGGTCCGAGCACGGCGGGTCGACGAGCACGCGGTCGAACGTGCCGTCGACCGGCGCGGCGGCGTCGGCGATGCGGACCTCGACGCACGTCGCCCCCATCCGGGCGGCGGTGCGCTGGAGGGCGTCGGCGCGGCCGGCGTGGCGCTCGACGGCGACGATCCGGCCCGTGTCGCGCATCAGCGCGGCCAGGTGCGTGGTCTTGCCGCCGGGCGCGGCGCAGAGGTCGAGCACGCGCTCTCCCGGCTCGGGCGCCACAGCGCGCGCCACGGCCATCGCGGCGCGCGATTGCGGCATGAATAGGCCCTCCTCCCACAGCGGCGAGGAGAACGCGTCGAACGGGGCGTCGAGCACCAGCCCCTCCGGGAGCCGCTCGGCGCCGTGCACGGGCACCGGCAGCCGCGCCGCAAGCTCGGCGGGCGCGATCCGCACCGTGTTGGCGCGCAGCGCCGCCTCGGCCGCCTCGTTGTCGGCCGCCATCAGCGCGCGGGCGGCATCCGGCCCGAGCGCGTCGAACCACAGCTCGGCGATCCACGGCGGATGCGAATGGCGCAGGGCCGCCTCGGTGGCCGTGGCCTCGGGCAGCGCCGTGACGATCCCGCGCGCCTCGCGCGCCGCCCGCCGCAGCACGGCGTTGACGAGCCGGGCGCCGCCGCGCGAGCTGGCCTTGGCGAGCTCGACCGACTCGGTGACCGCCGCGTGCGCGGGAATCCGGTCGAGGAACGCGAGCTGCAGCACGCCGAGCCGCAGCGCGGCGAGCACCCCCGGGTCGAGCTGCTTCACCGGCCGCTCGGCCAGCGCCTCGATCACGTGGTCCAGCGTGGCGCGGCGCTGGACGGCGCCGTACGCGAGGCGTGTCGCGAGCGCGCGGTCGCGCGGCCCGAGCGCGAGCCGACGCGCTTCGGCATGCAGCGCCTGGTCGGCGTACGCTCCGTCCTCGAAGACGCGCCTGACGACCGCGTACGCGCAGGCGCGCGCGACTGCGACGTTCGCGACCTGACCGCGCGGGTAACCCTTCCGGCGGGAGTGACGATCCGGTGAATGGCCGGATTCCTGTTTTTTGGGGTCTCGCAATTTGACTTGGTTTTGCAGGTTGTTCTATCGCCGTCGAACGTTTGTCCATTCCGGCACGGAAACGCTCAACTTTCGTGGCATTGGGGCTTAAGCAACCCGTAGAACTTGCCGATAGCTGCCTCGGAAGGGGATTTGAACATGTCGCTGACGAACACCAATCGCGAGGGCCAGCGCCAGATGCGCGCCGGTGGCCTGCGCGATCTGCGGTTCGCCGGCACCGTGGCAGCCGGACTGGTCGCTGGGGTGCTCGGCGTTGGAGCCCTGAGTGCTCCGCTCCTCGGTTGGACCGACTGGCCCGACAAGCTTCAGCCCGGCGGTCAGTCGACCGTCCAGATGCGCTCTCCGGAGCAGCGTCAGGCGATCGCACAGCCGCCGCGCAGCGGTAGCCGCACGCCGGTCGGCCCGCCGGCCGTCCCGGGCGTGGGCACCGCCACGGCGCTCGTGATCGCGCCGCTTACGGGCACGACCACCACCGGCACGGGCAGCACGCCCGCCGTCGTGCGCACCGGCACCCGCGTCGGCAGCAGCACCCAGGACGGCGGCTCCGGTGCCGGCTTCGGCGGCTCCGGCTTCGTGGCCCCCACGGACGCGGCCGACAGTGACGGCGACGGCATCCCGGACGCGTACGAGAACGCCTATGGCGGCAACCTCGACCCGAACGCGGACGACGACGCCGACGGCCTCAGCAACATCGACGAGTTTCACCTGCTCACCTCGCCGCTCAACGGCTCGACCAACGGCACTCCCGACGGCGAGCTGGACTCGGACGGCGACGGCCTGAGCAACGCCGCCGAGGCCGCCCTGGGCTCGCTCCCGTGGGTCCCGGACAGCAACGGCGACGGCACGCCCGACGGCGCTGACGATCCCGACGGCGACGGCGTCCCGAGCGCCGACGAGGAGACCGCCGGCACCGACCCGACGACGGCTGAGCCGACGCCGATCGCGCCCGCGCCGATCACCATCCCCGTCGACAACGCGCCGGACGAGACGCCCGCGCCGCCGAAGGACGACGACGGCAGCGGCCAGAACCCGGTCGGCACGCAGCCCGACCCGGTGAAGATCGTGCACCCGCACGACGACAGCGGCGACGGGCCCACTCCGCCCGCCCCGCCCGCGCCGGTCGACAACCCGACGACCCCGGTCGACGCGCCCACCGCGGCCGCCCTCCACACGACGCCGCTCGACACCGGGCACACGCATACGGCATCGGCCCTCCCGGCCGACCCGGCCCCGACGCACGCCGATCAGGCGCCCGCGCACAGCGATCCGGCGCCGACGCACGCCGATCAGGCTCCCGCGCACAGCGATCCGGCGCCGACGCACGCCGATCAGGCTCCCGCGCACAGCGACCCGGCCCCGGCTCCGAAGGCCGACCCGGCCCCGGCCGCCGCGCAGGCTGCTCCGGCTCCGGCCGCCGCGCCCGCGCCGACCCCGGCCGTCGCCCCGGCCCCGGCCCCCGCTCCGGCCCCCGCCCCGGCTCCGGCGCAGACGGCCCCGGCCCCCGCGCCCGCCCCGGCCCCCGCGCCCGCCGCGGCTCCGGCGCCCGCCGCGGCTCCGGCCCCCGCCCCGGCCCCGGCGCCCGCCGCCGCTCCGGCCAAGACGCCCGCCCCCGCCCCCGCTCAGTAACCACGCCTCTCCTCCTCACCGTCCGGCCGCCTCGCGCGGCCGGACGGCGTTAAGGACCGGATGCGAACGAGCGCCAGCGCGCGGGATCAGAGCCCGTCTCGGTGCCCGCGCAACCAATCGGCCGCGGCCATCGGCCGTCCACCGGGCGGCCGGATCTCGGTCAGCTCGAGCCCGCCGAACAGCAGCCGCCCGGCCTCCGCGCGCAGCCCCGCGGACGACTCGCCGGCCACGCGCGCCGCGATCACGCCGAGGAAGTCGCCGTCGGCCAGTGGCACGCGCGCGCCGATGTGCGGGCGCAGCGCACGCACCGTGCGCTCGAGCTCCTCGGCGGGGCGCTCCGGGTCGAGCGAGCGGTCGGCGGCCTCGATCTTGTGAGCGTAGGTCACCGCGGCCTCTTCCTGCTCGGCGAACGGCGGCCGCTCGTCGAGCGCGCGCACCAGCAGCTCGCCGCCGAGCACCTGAAGGCGTTGCGCGAGCGTGCCGTAGTCGTCCTCGGGCGCGATCGGCTCGGCCTCCTGGAGGCACACGGGGCCGGAGTCGAGCCCTTCGGTCAGGCGCATGATGGACACGCCGGTCTCGGCGTCGCCGGCCATGATCGCCCGCTCGACCGGCGCGGCGCCGCGCCAGCGCGGGAGCAGCGACGGGTGGACGTTGAGCATCTCGTAGGCGGACAGCAGCGGCTCCTTGACCAGCACGCCGTAGGCACACACGCACAACGCTTCGGGCACCACGGCGGCGATCGCTGCGAGCGGCTCGGGCTCGTGCAGCCGCTCCGGCTGGATCACCTCGAGCCCGAGCTCGCGCGCCCGCACCGCCACCGGCGGCGACTGGACCTGGCGCCCGCGACCCTTCGGGCGGTCAGGCCGTGTGACGACGAGCCCTGGCCGGTGCGGGCTGTCGGCCAGGCGGTCGAGGACGGCGGCAGCGAAGGCGGAGGTGCCGAGATAGACCGTCTTCACGCGCTGACGGCGGGGGCCGAGTCGGCCGGCCTGCCCGCCATCGCCTCGCGCATGGCGCGCATGGCCTGCTTGCGCTGGTCGCGGCTCGTGCGATCGAGGATCAGGACGCCGTCGAGATGGTCGATCTCGTGCTGGATCACGCGCGCCTCGAGCCCGGAGGCCTCGACGACGACCGGAGCACCGTGCTCGTCGCTGGCGCGGACGCGCACGTGGATCGGCCGCTCGACCTCGACGCTGACGCCGGGCAGCGACAGGCAGCCCTCGTCCATCGTCTCGAGGTCGTCGCTCTTGTACTCGAACTCGGGATTGATGAGCACGCCCAGCGCGGCGTCGGGGTCGACGCGGTACACGAGCAGCCGGTGCATGACGCCGAGCTGCGTGGCGGCGAGGCCGATGCCGAGCGCATCGTCCATCAGCTGGCCCATCCGCTGGACCTCCTGCGCGAGCGCGTCGTCGAAGACTTCGATCTCCCGCGCGCGGCTGCGCAGGGCCGGGTCGCCGTACACGCGCACGTGCCGCAGCGCGGCCTCGCGACGGGCGCGGGTCGCGGGATCGAGCCGCTCCTGGTGCGCCTCGGTCGCCTCCGGCTGGACGGTCTGCTCTTCGGCCATCGAGCCGTCGAGTGTAGTGGCCGGTCTAGTGGACCCATCACTGGGGATCGACGTCCACGGAGAAGGCCACGGCGCGCAGTGCACGGTCGCGCGCGGCGGCTTCGACCGCCGCCGCCGTGGCGCGGATCGCGGTGACGCGCTCGGTCGTCTTCACGACGACCTGGCGGCGCTCGCGACCGCGCAGGCGGAACAGCGGCGCCGGGCCGAGTATCTCGGAGGCGGCGCCGACGCCACCCGCGATCGCGGTGGCGACCTGCGCCGCGGCCGCGCGCACGGGCTCGGCCGCCTCGGCGGAGACGACGATCCGGATCAGCTCGGCGAACGGCGGGTAGCGCAGCGCGCGCCGGCGCTCGAGCTCGCCGGCCAGGAAGCCCTCGGTGTCGTGGCGCGAGGCGGCCTCGATCGCGGGCGCGTCGGGCGCCGTCGTCTGCACGAGCACGCGGCCACCCTCCGGGCCGCGCCCGGCGCGGCCGGCGAGCTGGGCGATCAGCGCGAACGTGCGCTCCTCGGCACGGAAGTCGGGGAAGCGCAGCGTGCTGTCGGCGTCGAGCACCACGCCGAGCGTGACGTCCGGGAAGTCGTGCCCCTTGGCGACCATCTGGGTGCCGAGCAGCACGCCCATCGGGGTGGCGTGGAAGCGGGCCAGCAGCTCGGGCACGGCGTCCTTGGTCGCGGCCGTGTCGGCGTCGAGCCGGAAGATCGGCGCGTCGAGCGCCTGCTGCAGCTCGGCCTCGATGCGCTCGGTGCCCGCGCCGTAGCGGGCGACGGCCAGGGAGCCGCAGGCGTCGCAGCGCTGCGGCACGCGCTCGCGGTGCCCGCAGTGGTGGCAGGCGATGACGCCCTCGGCGCGGTGCAGCACGAGCGCGACCTCGCACTGCGGGCACTCCCAGACCTTGCCGCACGAACGGCAGGTGAGGAAGTTCGACCAGCCGCGCCGGTTGAGCAGGACGATCGACTTGCGGCTCGCCTGCAGCGCGCGACGCGTGAGCGGGTGCAGCGGGTGCTGAGCCGCGCGCATGTCGAGCACGCGCACGGGCGGCAGCGGGCGCGCGTCGACGCGGTCCGGGAGGCGCAGGTGCCCAAGGGCGCTCCACGTCTCGGGGCGCGGTGTCGCCGAGCCGGCGAGCAGCGTCGCGCCGGCGCGGCGCGCCCGCTCGGCGGCGACGTGGCGGGCGTCGTAGCGCGGGTCGCCCTCGTGCTTGTACGAGCTGTCGTGCTCCTCGTCGATCACGACGAGCCCGAGGTCGGCGACGGGCGCGAACACCGCCGAGCGGGGGCCGACGGCGATTCGTGCCTCGCCCGAGCGCAGCCGTCGCCACTCGTCGTAGCGCTCGCCTTCAGACAGGGCGGAGTGCAGCAGCGCGACCGTGTCGCCGAAGCGGGCCTGGAAGCGCGCGACGGTCTGCGGCGTCAGCGCGATCTCCGGCACGAGCACGATCACGCCGCGGCCGCCGTCGAGCGCCTCCGCGCAGGCGCGCAGGTAGACCTCGGTCTTGCCCGAGCCGGTGACGCCGTGCAGCAGGTGCTCGCCGCCGTGCCGGACGGCGGCGACCGCGGCCGCCTGCTCGGGCGTGAGCTCGACCGCGCGGTCGGCGGCCGCGTTGGTCCGCGGCGCGCGCCGCCGGGCTTGCGGGACGATCTCCACCAGCCCGCGCGCTTCCAGGCGCCTAAGCGCCGCGAGCTCGCCGCCCGCCGGGCCGGGCAGCTGCTCGAGCAGCGCGCGCTGGTTATCCGTGAGCCGCTCGCCGTCGAGCGGTACGGCGCTGCGCTGTGCCCACAGCAGCGTGCGCGCGCGGCCCGGCGGCGGGAGCACGAGCGCGAGCGCGCGCGCCGGCGTCGAGCAGTACTCGTCCGCCATCCAGAGCGCGAGCTCGACCAGATCTCCCGGCACCGAGTCCTCGCGCACCCCGGCGGCGCGCACGAGCTTCTCCGCAGGCACCTCGGTCGTCGCGGCGACCTCGACGACGACCCCGTCCAATTTCTGACGCCCGAAGGGCACACGCACAACCGAGCCCACGTGCACGGGCGCGTCCGGCGGCAGGTAGTCGAAGAGCCCGGACAACCGGCGCGTCGTGGTGAGGGGCTGTACGCGGGCGATCACGGCTGAAGACCATAGGCGCCGCTCCGGCCACTTCACCCCCGCGCGCGGTTGGGTTACGGTCGCCGCTCGACCCAACGAGAGGAGGAAGGGACGATGCGGATACGCACATTCCTGCCGATCGCCGTCGTGCTGGGCCTGATCGCTGCTCCGCCGGCGAGCGCCCGCCACCACCAGAGCGGTCCGTCGATCAAGACCATCGCGTCAGGGCTCGACAACCCACGCCACGTCGCGGTGGCCAAGGACGGCGACGTCTTCGTCGCCGAAGCCGGTCGCGGCGGCGATCCCGCGACGTCGAAGTCGTGCTTCGACAGCGCCGAGGGCCCGGCCTGCACGGGCGCCACCGGCGCGATCACGCGCGTGTCCGAGCACCGGGGGCACTGGGTCCAGGAGCGCGTGGCCAAGGGGCTGGCGTCGTTCGCCCCCGCCACCGGCAACAGCGCCATCGGCCCGCACGGCGTGTTCGCCGTGGGCCACGATGTCTACTTCACCAACGGCGGGCCGACCGAGCCGCTGCGCAACGGCGCGACGGTCTTCCGCGACCCGACGCTCGTGTCCGAGGAGCCGATCTCACGGCTGTTCGGCACGCTGCTCAAGCTCGGCCACCACGGGCGCGTGTCGCTCGTCGCCGACATCTGGAAGTTCGAGGACCTGAACAACCCGGACGAGGAGCTCGGCAACTCGCACGTCGACAGCAACGCGGTCGACGTGTGGGCGGGTCGCCACGGCTTCCTGGTCGCCGACGCCGGCGGCAACACCGTGCTGCGCGTCGGACACGGCGGCATCCGCGTCGTGAACGTGTTCCCGAACATGCTCGAGCCGAACCCGATGGGCGGCCCGGACATCCCGATGCAGGCGGTTCCGACCGGCGTGGTCAAGGGCCCCGACGGCGCGATCTACGTGAGCCAGCTCACGGGCTTCCCGTTCCCGGTCGGCGGCGCGCGGATCTTCCGCATCGACCCGCGGACCGGCGTCGTCAAGACCTACGCGCGCGGCTTCACGATGGCGATGGACCTGGCGTTCGGGCCCGACGGCACGCTGTACGTGCTCGAGATCGACCATGACACGATCCTCGGCGGCAGCACCGACGGCGCGATCTTCGCGGTGCCGCCGGGCGGCGGCACGCCGCAGCGGCTCGCCCTCCCGCCGGGCACGCTGACCGAGCCCGGCGGCCTCGCGGTCGCGGGCCGCAACACGCTCGTGGTCTCCAACCACGGCCGTGAGGCAGGCAACGGTGAGGTGTTGAAGATCGGCCTGGGCGGCTGAAGACGCCTGCGCCAGCGGTAGGTTGCTCGCCGTGATCCTGCTCGGCGACAACCTGCCGCTGCTGCGCGAGCTCGACGAGGGCAGCGTGCAGCTCGTGTACGCCGACCCGCCGTTCAACACCGGTCGCACGCAGGCGCGCAAGACGCTCGCGACGGTGGCTGCCCCCAACGGCGACCGCACCGGGTTCGGCGGCCGCCGCTACGCGACCACGCTGCTGCGGGAGTCCTCATACCGCGATGTGTTCGACGACTATCTCGGCTTCCTCGAGCCGCGGCTGCAGGAGATCCGGCGCGTGCTCGCACCCGAGGGCACGCTGTACCTGCACCTGGACTACCGCGAGGCGCACTACGCCAAGCTGCTACTCGACGAGCTGTTCGGCCGCGAGTGCTTCCTCAACGAGCTGATCTGGGCGTACGACTACGGCGCCAAGCCACGCAGCCGCTGGCCGCAGAAGCACGACACGATCCTCGTCTACGTGCGCGACCCGGAGCGCTACCACTTCGACGCCGAGGCGGTCGACCGCGAGCCGTACATGGCGCCCGGGCTCGTCACCGCCGAGCAGCGCGAGCGCGGCAAGCGGCCGACGAGCGTGATCTGGCACACGATCGTCTCCCCCACCGGCCGCGAGAAGACCGGCTACCCGACGCAGAAGCCGGAAGGACTGATCCGCCGCTTCGTGCAGGCGTCCTCGCGCGCCGGCGACCTCTGCCTCGACCCGTTCGCGGGATCGGGGACGCTCGGCGTGGTGGCGCACAAGCTCGGCCGGCGGTACCTGCTGATGGACTCGAGCCCGGAAGCCGTGGCCGTGATGAAGGCGCGGCTTGGCTGAGCGCGTGCAGGCGCGCGGCCCCGGCCGCGTGAACCTGATCGGCGAGCACACGGACTACAACGACGGTCTCGCGCTGCCGTTCGCGATCGCCCGCGGCGTGACCGTGACGGCCGAGCCGCTGGGCGGCGACCGGATCCAGGCACGTGCGCTCGACCTCGGCGAGCAGGACGACTTCGCGCTCGCCGCGCCGGAGGGCACCGACGGCTGGCGCGCGTTCGTGCGCGGCACGGTGGCCGAGCTGACCGCCGCCGGCTACGCGCTGCGGCCGTGCCGGGTCACCATCGAAGCCGACCTCGAGCGCGGCTCCGGCCTGTCCAGCTCAGCCGCGCTGGAGACCGCCCTGTGCCTGGCACTGCTGGCGATCGCCGGCGAGGCCGAGCCGGCCGACCGGCGCGAGCTCGCGAAGCTCTGCTCGCGGGTGGAGAACGACTGGGTGGGCGCCGAGACCGGCCTGCTCGACCAGCTCGCCTCGCTCTACGGCCGCCCGGACCACGCGGTGCGGATCGACTTTGCGTCGCTCGACATCGAGCCGGTTCCGCTCGCGCTCGGCGACTGGAGCCTCGTGACGCTCGACTCCGGCGCCGCCCACTCGATCGCCGCGTCCGGCTACAACGAGCGCCGTCGCGAGTGCCAGGAGGCCTGTGAGCGCCTCGGCATAACATCGCTGCGCGACGTCGGCGCGCCCGACGTCGACAGGCTCCCCGAGCCGCTGGCGGCACGCGCCCGCCACGTGATCACCGAGAACGCCCGCGTCGACGCGATGGTGCGGGCACTCCAGGGCGGGGACCTCGAGGAGGTCGGCGCGCTGCTGGACGCCTCGCACGCGAGCCTGCGCGACGACTACGAGGCGTCGGTCCCGGAGGTGGAGCGCACCGTGGAGCGCCTGAAGCAGGCCGGCGCGGCCGGCGCGCGGATGGTGGGCGGCGGCTTCGGCGGCGCCGTGCTGGCGCTACTGGGGCCGGGGGTCGACCGGCTCGCCGGCAGCGCCCTGGTCAGCCCCGGGCCGGGTGCCACGCTGATGTGAGGCGAGCGCCGCCGCGTCGATGCCGACCGGCGGAGCCGCGCTGCCGGCCTCTTCACCCTCGACCAGTTCGTCGCCCAGCGGCCGGATCAGTGCCCAGGCGATCATGAACAACCCGAAGGCGAGCATGCCCAGGCCGGCCCAGAGGTTGATGTTGACCCCCGCCGCCTTGTCGATCTCGGCCTGGCTCTCGGTCAGCCCGAGGATGGTCAGCAGTAGGCCGAGGGTCACGAAGACGCCCCCGATGATCCGCCGCAGGTCGAAGAGGTTCGCCGCTTGGGCGACGCGCGAGGTGGATGTCTCGGTCTCGGACATGGGCTACCAGAAGATGATGGTCAGGAGGAGGGCGCCGCCGAGCGTGATGGAGCCGAGCAGCACCGGCGATTCCCACCAGGCATGGTGGCGCCGCGCCTCGTACTCGTCCACGTTCGCCATGCCGTAGACCAGGCCCTGCAGTTCGCTCACCGGCTTGGGCGTGGTCACCAGCGTTACGGCGACCGCGGTGATCGCCACGGCGACGAAGGCGAGGCCCGCGCCCCACATCGACTCGTCGAGGTCCGAGCCGAACGAGATGACACTGGTCTTGTAGCCGAGCCACGTCGCACCGGCCACGGTGGTGCCGGCCACGAGGCCCCAGAAGCCCGCCCACGGCGTCATCCGCTTCCAGAACATGCCGATGATGAAGACGCCGAACAGCGGCGAGTTGAAGATCGAGAACAGCGCCTGGACGTAGTTCATGAGGTTGTCGTACGTCGAGGCGATCAGCGCCGTGCCCATGGCGACGATCAGCCCGCCGACGGTCGCCAGGCGCCCGAAGCGCACGTACCAGTCGTCGGACTCGCCCGGGCGGAAGTACGGCTCCATCAGGTCGGTCGTCACGACCGTGTTGAAGGCCGAGACGTTCGCCGCCACACCGGCCATGAACGACGCCATCAGGCCGGTGATCGCCAGGCCGAGCATCCCGTTCGGCAGGTACTTGTTCATCAGCTGCGGCAGCGCGTTGTTGAACGCCAGGTTCGGGTCGGCGGTGCTGCCGAACTTCGGGATCACGACCAGCGCGATCATGCCGGGCAGGATCATGATGAACGGGAGCACGAGCTTCGGGAACGCGCCGATCAGCGGCGTGCGCTGGGCGGCCGACAGGTTCTTCGCCGACAGCGCCCGCTGGACCTCGGCGAAGTTCGTCGTCCAGTAGCCGAACGACAGCACGAAGCCGAGGCCGAACACGAGCCCGATCCAGCTCGATCCGATGGGGTTCGTCACGTTGCCCGGTGAGGTGCCCTTGAGGGCGTGCAACCCGGCCTCGCCCACGTTCGTGTGCTTGAACGAGTCCATCAGGCCGCTCCAGCCGCCGACGTCGACGAGCCCGACGATCACGATCGGCAGCAGCGCCGCGACGATCACGAAGAACTGCAGCACCTCGTTGTAGATCGCCGACGACAGGCCGCCGAGGCTGATGTAGACCATCACGATCACACCGGCGACGACGATGCCGACGAGCAGCGGCCACCCGAGCAGGACCTGGAGCACGAGCGCCAGCGCGTACAGGTTCACGCCGGCGATCAGCACCGTCGCGAGCGCGAACGTCCACGAGTTGAACTTGTGCGCCGGGTCGTTGAACCGCAGGCGCAGGAACTCGGGGACCGACCGGATCTTCGAGCCGTAGTAGAACGGCATCATCACCAGGCCGAGGAAGACCATGGCCGGGATCGCGCCGATCCAGTAGTAGTTGACCGTCGCGACGCCGTACTGGGCGCCGTTGGCCGACATCCCGATCACCTCGAGCGCACCGAGGTTCGCCGAAATGAACGCGAGGCCGGTGATCCACGCCGGCAGCGAGCGCCCCGACAGGAAGTAGTCGAGGCTGCTCTTGATGTACCGCTTCGCCGCGAAGCCGACGCCGAGGACGACGACGAAGTAGAACGCCACGATGGCGTAGTCGACGAGATTGGTGTCGAGCCGGAGATCCTTCATGGGGCAGGCCGAGGCCTACCCACTCAGGACCCCCGGAAACCTAAGCGATCGTCTGTTGGGGAGCGCCGAGTCCGGCGGCCGCACGCAGCTCGTCCGCCTTGTCGGTCTTCTCCCACGTGAAGTCGTGGTCGTCACGCCCGAAGTGGCCGTACGCCGCCGTCTTCTGGTAGATCGGACGGTGCAGCTTGAGGTACTGGCGGAACGCGCCCGGGCGCAGATCGAAGTGGGCGTCGATCAACTCGAGGATCTTGGCGCGACCGACCTTCTCGGTCCCGAACGTCTCGACCATCACCGAGACCGGGTGCGCGACGCCGATCGCGTACGCGACCTGCACCTCGCAGCGATCCGCGAGCCCGGCGGCGACCACGTTCTTGGCGACGTAGCGCGCCGCGTAGGCGGCCGAGCGGTCGACCTTGCTCGGGTCCTTGCCGCTGAACGCGCCGCCACCGTGGCGGGCCATGCCGCCGTACGTGTCGACGATGATCTTGCGGCCGGTGAGGCCTGCGTCGCCGACGGGGCCGCCGATTACGAAGCGGCCGGTCGGGTTGACGAGGAAGTTCTTGCGCAGCTTGCGCGCGTCGTACAGCTCGCGCGGGAGGATCGGCTCGACGACGTGCTCCCAGAGGTCATCCGGGATCAAGGTCTCGGCGCCCTCCTTGTGCTGCGTCGAGATCAGCAGCTTCTCGATCTCCACGGGCTTGCCGTCGCGGTAGCGGACCGACACCTGCGTCTTCCCGTCGGGGCGCAGGTACGGGATGATCTCGGCGTGGCGGACCGCGGCGAGGCGGTGCGCCAGCTTGTGCGCGAGCGAGATCGGCAGCGGCATCAGCTCGTCGGTCTCGTTGCTCGCGTAGCCGAACATCATGCCCTGGTCGCCGGCGCCGGCGATGTCGAGCTCGTCGTCGTCGGACGCGTCGGTGCGCGACTCGTACGCCTTGTCGACGCCCTGGGCGATGTCAGGCGACTGCTTGTCGATCGCGTTGATGACGGCGCAGGAGTCGGCCGAGAAGCCGAGGTCGGCGTCGGTGTAGCCGATCTTGCGGATCGTCTCGCGCGCGATGTCCTGGATGTCCACGTACGTGGTGGTGGAGATCTCCCCGGACACGACGACGAGGCCGGTGTTCACGAGCGTCTCGCACGCCACGCGGCCGGTCGGGTCGTCGCGCAGCACGGCATCGAGGACCCCGTCGGAGATCTGGTCGGCGATCTTGTCGGGGTGGCCCTCGGTGACGGACTCCGAGGTGAACAGGTACTCGTTGTCGGTCTCGTTCATGAGGCTGGAGAGCGTAGCGAGTCGCCCTGCAGCGTTCCCGGCGAACCGTCTAGTTGCGCTCGCGCTGCTTGCGTTCGTTGAAGTCGATGATGACCGGGATGCCCTCGAGCGCGTAGCGCTCGCGGAGCCGGTTCTCGACGAAGTACGCGTACTCGCGCGTCACGCGCGTGCGGCTGTTGACCTGGATCGCGAAGCGCGGCGGCCGGGTGCCGATTTGGGCCATGTAGAGCATCTTCAGCCGGTGGCCCTGCTTGGCCGGGGTCTGCCGCGCCGCCGTGACCTCGGACAGGAAGCGGTTGAGCTCGGGCGTGGCGACGCGGTGCATCGCCCGGTCGGCGAGCGAGAGCGCTTCCTGCAGCAGCCGCTGCACGTTGCGGCCGGTTATCGCCGACGCCGTGATCACGCGCGGGCGCAGCCGCAGCTTGCGGTTCACGCGCGCGCGCTCGCGGTCGAGCTCCTCCGGCCCGATCCCCGCGCCGGGCCCGCGCGGGTCGCCCTCCCCGCCCGTCAGGTCCCACTTGTTGAGCACGAGCGCGGTGGCGCAGCCGGCCTTCATCGCCATGTCGGCGATCCGCATGTCCTGGGCGGTCACGCCGTCCTGGGCGTCGCAGACCACGAGCGCGACGTCGGCGCGCTCGGCGGCGCGCTGGGAGCGCAGCGACGTGTAGTACTCGACCGACTCGCTGACCTTGGCGGCGCGCCGGATGCCGGCGGTGTCGACGAGCAGCATGCTGCGCCCGTCGACCTCGATCGGCGTGTCGATCGCGTCGCGAGTCGTGCCCGCCTCGGGCGAGACGATCACGCGGTCGCGGCCGAGGAAGGCGTTGACGAGGCTCGACTTGCCGACGTTCGGGCGGCCGATGACGGCGAGCCGGACGATGTCCTCGTCCTCGTCGGCGTCGTCCGCCTCGTCCGGCCCGAGCTCGATCAGGCGGTCGAGCAGGTCGCCGGTCCCGAGCCCCTGGGAGGCGGAGACGGGCAGCGGCTCGCCGAGCCCCAGCCCGTGGAAGTCGTGGATGAGGACGAGGTCGTTCGGCGTGTCGATCTTGTTGGCCGCCACCACGACTGGCACCTCGCCGCCGCGCAGGATCTGGGCGATCTCCTGGTCGCCCGGCCGCACGCCCGCGCGCGCGTCGACGACGAGCAGGGCGACCTGGGCGTCGGCGATCGCCTCGCGCGCCTGGTCCTGGATCGAGACGGCGAGCGGGTCCTCGTCGTGCAGGTCGACGCCACCGGTGTCGATCAGCGTGAGCTTGCGACCGTTCCACTCGGTCGTGAGCTCCTTGCGGTCGCGCGTGATGCCGGGCCGCTCGTGCACGACCGCCTCGCGCGTCTGCGTGAGGCGGTTGACCAGGCTCGACTTGCCGACGTTGGGGTAGCCGACGACGGCGACCTTCATGGATTCGTCTTTCGCCTGCCAGGCGAAAGACGTCCATGTCTTTCGCCTGGGGCGACGTTACGTTCGACGAGCGTCACGATCTGCGCGACCACTTCGTCCAGTGTCAGGCCGGTGGTGTCGAGCGGCACGGCATCGGGCGCGGGCTCGTGAACGGAGCGGGCGCCCGTCGCGTCGCGCCGGTCGCGCTCGTCCTGCTGGCGGCGGACCTCCGCCGGGTCACCACCGCGCTGAGCGGCACGGCGACGGGCGCGCTCGTCCGGGTCCGCGGTGAGGAAGACCTTCACGGGGGCGTCGGGCGCCACGACGGTCGCGATGTCGCGGCCTTCGGCGACCCAGTCGCCGCTGGCCATGATCGCCTGCTGCTTGGCGACGAGCGCGGCGCGGACGCCGTGGTCGGCGGCGACCTGCGACGCGCGCTGCGTGATCTCCGGCGCGCGGATCGCCTCGGTGACGTCGCGGCCATCGATCAGCACGCGGTCGCCGACCTCGATCCCGATCGTCTCGGCGGCCGCGGCGGCCGATGCGTGCTCCGGCGCGGCGAGCGCCACGGCGCGGTACATCGCCCCGGTGTCGAGGTAGGTGAAGCCGAGCTCGCGCGCGACTGCGCGAGCCACCGTGGACTTGCCGGCACCGGCCGGGCCGTCGATCGCGATGACCATGCGGTCGGAGAGCTTAGTTAGCGCGCGTCGGGCACCGGCTCGCCGCGCGTGAGCGTGAGCGGCACGACGCCGGCCCACACGTCGAGCGCGTAGTCGGGCTCGTCGTCGACCGGCGGCCCCGTGCGGACCTTGGCCGAGCCCTCGCTGATCGGCAGCCTGAGCACGGTCGTGGCCCTCACCGGCGGCCGGGCGATCCGCATCACCACCGCGGCGCTGGATGCCTCCGAGGCGCCGACTGTCGCCGCCGCGGTCGAGCGAGCGATCACGCCGCCACGACGCACGCGCGCGGCCTAGACTCCGTCGTCATGGCCAAGGCCGACGATCCTCCGGCACGCTCCACCAGCGCCGAGCGTGCGCAAAAGCGGCGTGACCAGAAGCTCGCGGACGTGCAAGCGGAGATCGACAGCGGGCGGATGACACACCGCCGGCTCACGCCGGAGGAGATGGAGGAGCACGCGCAGCGGCGCAAGGAGCTCCAGGCCCAACGCCGGCCCCGGAAGTCCTGAGCCGCTCGCGGCGGCCCATTACCTCTGCGCCGCGATCACCGCGAGGTCGCCGGACGCCCAGACCACCCGGGCGCCGAAGCCGGCGTCGGCGAGCCAGGAGAGCTGCTCGTCGGCGCGGGACGGAAGGTCGTAGCCGGGGCTCAAAGGCGTCGTCGCGTCGGCAGGATCGTCGGGGACGACGACGTCGCCGATGACGAAGCGGCCGCCGGGGGCGAGCCCGGCGGCGACGCGGCGGAAGAGGTCGGCCTTGCCGGGGCCGTCGAGGTGGTGGATCGCAAGCACGGAGAACACAAGGTCGAACCGCCCGTCCGGGAGCGGGTCCTCGAGCCTCGACACGCGCAGGTCGGCTTCCGGGAGGCGCTCGCGGGCGACCTGCAGCATGTCGGCGCTCTCGTCGATGCCTGTGAGGGCGGCGCCCGGGTGGCGGGGGAGCACGCGCAGCGCGGTCTCCCCCGTGCCGGTGCCGAGCTCGAGCGCCCGCGACGCGCCCGACCCCGTAGCCGCGGCCGCCGCGTCCTGCAGCCGGTAGTAGTCCGGCAGCTCGGACTCCATCAGCGCGATGTACTCGTCGGGGTGGAAGTGGAACTGGCCCACGGTCAGCCCCGCAGCGCCGCGATGTCGGCCTCGAAGCCCGGATAGGAGACCGCCGCGGCGTCCATGCCCACGACCTTGACGCCGTCGCGCGAGGCAAGCCCGGCCACCGCGCCGAGCATCGCCATCCGGTGATCGCCGCGCGCGTCGAGGATCCCGCCGCGCAGCCCGCCGGTGCCCTCGACGGCGAACCCGTCCTCGGTCGCCTCGATCGTCGCCCCAAGCCCGCGCAGCCCGTCGACGACGGCGGCGATCCGGTCGGTCTCCTTCAGGCGCAGCTCACCGGCGCCGCGGACGACCGTCGACCCCTCGGCGAAGCAGCCGAGGAGCGCCACGAGCGGCAGCTCGTCGATGGCGAGCGGCACCTCCTCCGGCTCGACGACCGTGCCCACCAGCGGCCCGTGGGCGATGTCGAGCTCGGTCACCGGCTCGGAAGCCACGATCCCCTCCGGCCGCTCCTCGAGCGGGCCGACGACGACGCCGCCCATCCGCTGGAGGATCCGGAAGAAGCCCGTGCGCGTCCAGTTCGCGGCCATGCCCTCGAGCACGATCCGCGAGCCCGGCACGAGCACCGCCGCCGTGGCCGGGAAGGCGGCCGACGACGGGTCGCCGGGCACGTGCAGCGCCCCGAGCTCGAGCTCGTCCTGCGCCGCCACGGTGATGCGCGCGCCGTCGCGGGCCACGCGCACGCCGGCGGCCGCGAGCATCCGCTCGGTGTGATCGCGGCTCGGAACCGGCTCGACCACCGTCGTCGGGCCGGAAGCCAGCAGCCCGGCGAGCAGCACGCACGACTTCACCTGCGCCGACGCCACCGGCAGCTCGTACTCGATCCCGTGCAGCGGGCTTCCGGCGATCGTGAACGGCGGGAAGCGCCCGTCGGTGGCCTCGATGCGCGCGCCCATCTGCCCCAGCGGCGTCGCCACGCGGTCCACCGGCCGGCGGCGGATCGAGGCGTCGCCGTCGAGCGTCCACATCCCGCCCTCCTGCCCGGCCAGCCACCCCGGCAGCAGGCGCATCAGTGTCCCGGCGTTGCCGACGTCGATCGACCCCGTCACCGGCGCCGCGGCGCGCAGGCCGACGCCGCGGACGATCAGCGACGAACCACGGTCCTCGACCAGCGCGCCGAGCGATTGCACGGCCGCCAGAGTCGAGTTGGTGTCCGCCGCGTCGAGGTAGCCGGTGACCTCGACGGGCTCGTCGGTCATCGCCGCGAACAGCGCCGCGCGGTGCGAGAGCGACTTGTCGGACGGGACCGCCATCGCGCCGCGCAGCGGCCCGTCGGGTGCGAAGCGGACGTTCACGGCCGCGCCACCGTCAGCCCGAGGCTCTCGACCAGCCCCTGCGCCTGCACCGCGTCGCGCTCGCCGGCGATCCACAGCGCGATCGTGCCGCGCGAGTGGTCGGGAGCCGGGTACAGCGCCATGTCGAGGATGTTGACGCCCGCGCGGCCGAGCGCGAGCGCTACCTCGGCGACCACGCCCGGACGGTTCGGCACCGCCACGCGCAGCTCGTGGACCTCGCCGCCCGCGAGGTCGGCCTCGAGCAGCCGGCGGCGCTCCTCGCGCGCGCCGTCGTTCCACGCGGCGACGGCCGAAGCGTCGCGGGTCTCGAGCGCCGCGCGCACCTGCCCCAGCCGGTCCATCGTGTCGTCGATCGCGGCGACCAGCGCGTCGGCGTTGGCGAGGTAGATGTCGCGCCAGATCGCGGTGTTGGCGCCGGCTACGCGCGTGGCGTCGCGGAACGACGGGCCGGTCGCCGGCAGCCGCTCGCCCTCCTCGGACAGCAGCCGGGCGGCACGCGCGACGAGCACGTTGGCGAGCACGTGCGGCAGGTGCGAGACGGTCGCCAGCAGCGCGTCGTGCGTATCCGCGTCGAGCGCCGACGGCCGCGCGCCGAGGTCCACCAGCAGGCGATGGAGGCGCTCGTAGAGGATCCCGCCCGTCCGCGCCGTCGGCGTCAGGTACCAGGTGGCCCCGTCGAAGAGGTCGGCGCGCGCGTGCTCCACGCCCGCGGTCTCGGCGCCGGCGAGCGGGTGCCCGCCCACGAACCGCGGGTCGTCGACCGCGGCCACGACCGACCGCTTGGTCGAGCCGACGTCGGTGACCACGCAGTCCTCGCCCGCGGCCGCCAGCGCCGCGCGCACCACCTCGGGGAGCGCGCCCACCGGCACGGCGACGAACACGACGTCGGCGCCCGCGACCGCCACCTCGACGGATTCGCAGACCGTGCTGATCGCGCCGCGCTCGAGCGCGCGGGCACCCTCGGCGGGGTCGAAGCCGCGCACCTCAGCGTCGAGCCGCGCGCGGGCGGCGAGGCCGATCGAGCCGCCGATCAGGCCCACGCCGACCACGGCGACGACCATCAGACGACGTGCGAGAACACTTTGCCGGCGACCGCCGCCGCGCGCTCGACCTGCTCGGCGTACTCGGCGAAGCGATCGGCGTACAGCTGCTGCGGGCCGTCGCAGATCGCCTCCTCCGGATGCGGGTGCACCTCGACGATGATCCCGTCGGCGCCCGCGGCGGCGGCCGCCAGAGACAGCGGCCCGACGAGCGCGCGGCGGCCCGCGGCGTGGCTGGGGTCGACGATCACGGGCAGGTGCGTGAGCTCCTTGAGCACCGGCACCGCCGTGATGTCGAGCGTGAAGCGGTACGCGGTCTCGAACGTGCGGATCCCGCGCTCGCACAGGATCACGTTGGGGTTGCCCTCCTTGAGCACGTACTCGGCTGCCATCAGCAGCTCCTCGAGCGTCGATGACAGCCCGCGCTTGATCAGCACCGGCTTGCCCGTGCGGCCGATCTCCGACAGCAGCGAGTAGTTCTGCATGTTGCGGGCGCCGATCTGGATCACGTCGGCGACCTCGACGACGGCCTCGATGTCGCGCGCGTCCATCAGCTCGGTGACGATCGGCAGGCCCGTCTCGGCCTTGGCCTCGGCGAGCAGCCGCAGGCCCTCCTGCCCGAGGCCCTGGAAGGCGTACGGGGACGTGCGCGGCTTGTAGGCGCCGCCGCGAAGCAGCGAGGCGCCGCCGGCGGCCACGGCGCGGGCGGTCGTGAGGGTCTGGTCGCGCGACTCGACGGTGCACGGCCCGGCGATGAGCGAGAAGTGCTCACCGCCGATCTTTCGTCCTTCGACGTCGATGACTGTCGGTTGCCCGGCTCGTACCTGCTGCGAGGCGAGCTTGTAGGGCTTGAGGATCGGGACCACCTGGGCGACGCCGGGTGCACCTTCGAGCCCGAGCCGGGCCACGTGCTCGCGGTCGCCGATCGCGCCGATCACGGTGACTTCCTCGCCGCGCGAGGGATGAGCGCGGGCGCCGACGGACTCGATCCGGCGGATGACGGACTCGATCTCCGCCTCGGTCGCACCTGCCTTCATCACGATCATCATCTGCTGCTTCTCCTAAGTCGCTGGGAACTCTACGTACAACCGCTGAGACGGCGCTCGGCCCGGAGGCCCCTTTGCGGTGGCGGTGCGCAGAGCACCAGCCGAGCGCCTAGCTAAATCGCCAGGTGCCGTAGGAGAAGTAGGCGTAGCCGAAGCTCTGCGGAGCCGTGTGAAGCGTCAGGTGTGCAGAGCGATCGGTCATCGCGGTCGGAGAGTTGTAGCAGCAACGAAAACAGATTGCGAATGCGGCTTACTCGCACTCGCAAGCTCGCGCGAGCGCCTTAGTTACGGAACGGGTCGTACGTGCCGAACGACCACCGGTTGCCCTCCGGGTCGGCCGCGCTGAACTCGCGCGAGCCGTAGTCGGTGTCCTGCAGCTCGCGAGTGATCTCAGCACCGGCGGCCTTCGCGCGGTCGTGGAGGGCGTCGGGGTCCTCGACGATCACGTAGGCCGAGCTGCGCGAGGTGTCGAACTGCGCGTCGCCCCGGCCGGTGCTGCCGAGCATGACCATGCCGCGCCCATAGGTGAGCTCGGCGTGGTGGACGACGTCCCCGTTGCCGTAGACGGCCTTGCGCTCGAAGCCGAAGGCGCGCTCGAGGAAGTCGATGGCAGCGGGGGCGTCCCTGTAGCGAAGCGTGGGGATGATCATGCGGCCCACGGTAGGCGGCGCACGCGCGAGCGTCTTGGACAGATGTGATCACGCTGGAATCACGGTGCTCACACGGTCGCCGCGGACACTCGCCGCATGACCGCGCTCCGCATCCGTGACGTCCGTCTGATCGTCGCCGCCGTCGGCGTCTCCGCGTTCGGCGACATGCTCTTCTGGCTCCCGCTCGCGCTGCACCTGCAGCGGGTGACCGGCTCGCCGGTCGCCGTGTCGGCGATGTTCCTGGCGCTGTTCGGCCCGGTCGTGCTGCTCGGCGGCGTCGCCGGGCGGCTCGCCGACCGGTTCGAGAACTCGCGCCTGGTGCTCGTCGTCTCGGCGGCCCAGGCGCTCGCCGTCGGCACGATGGCGCTGCTCACCGGCTCGCTGGTGGCGATCCTCGCGCTGACGGCCCTGGTGGGCGCCGGCGCGGCGCTCGTGCAGCCGGCCGAGTTCGCGCTCGTGCCGGTCGCCGCCGGCGAAGGCCGGCTCAGCGAGGTAAACGGGCTGGTGGAGAGCGTCCGCTACGCGGGTATGACGCTCGGGCCGCTGGCCGGCGGAGCGCTCGCCGGCCACGTCGCGCTTGCGCTGGCACTCGACGCCGCGTCGTTCGCAGTGGTCGCCCTCGCCGCGGCGCTGCTGCACGCGCGCCGCCGGCCCGAGCGCAAGGCCGGGGACAGCGGCCGCGCTCGGGAGGGCTTCGCCGTGCTCGCCGGCGACCCGGTGCTGCGGGTCACGCTCGCCACGGCGGTGGCCGCGCTGCTGTTCTTCTCGATGTCGATCACCGCCGAGGTGTTCTACGTCAAGGACGTGCTCGGAGCGAGCGACGCCGCGTTCGGCGTGCTCGGCACCTGCTGGTTCGGCGGGATGGTGTTCGGCGCGGTCGCCTTCGCCCGCCGCATCCCGACCGGGGCGCTCGCCGTCGCCGCGCTCGTGACCGTCGCCGTCCAGGGCGCCGGGATCGCCGGCGCCGCCGCCGGCGGGCTGCTGTCGGTCGCGTTCGCAGGCTTCACGCTCGGCGGAGTCGCCCACGGCGTCAAGAACGTCGTGATGCGCACGCTGATCCACGAGCGCGTCCCGGAGCACCTGCGCGGCCGCGCCTTCGCGCTCTACAACGCGGCGCGCAACGGCGCCGAGCTGGGAGCACTGGCGCTCGCCGGCGTCTTCGTCGGCGTCATCGGCAGCCAGGCCGCGCTGCTGCTCTCGGGCGCGATCCCGCTGGCCATCGGACTTGCCGCACTGGTGTTCATCGCAACCCCCACGAGGAGGACCGCACATGCCTGAGACCACCCAGCTCGAGATCGCCGGCCGCACGATCGACGACCTGCCGCAGATCTGGGACGGCTTCGCCAAGCTCGTCCGTGCCGGGCTCGACATCACGGCGTTCGGCGTCCAGATCATGGACTTGCCGCCCGACTACACGACCGCGTCGCACGACGAGGCCGAGACCGGCCAGCAGGAGCTGTACGTCGCGCTGCGCGGCGCCGGCGCCGTGGTGGCCGGTGACGAGCGCCTGCCGCTCGACCCCGAGCACCTCGTGCGCGTGAACGCCGGCGTCGAGCGCGCGTTGACCAGCGGACCGGAGGGCATGCGCGTGCTGTGCGTCGGCGGCGTTCCGGGCGCTCCGTATGTGGCGCCGGAGTGGACGGTCTGACACGATGATCCCGCTGTGGCCGTCGACTTCACGGTCATCCTCGACGACCGGCCCGGCGAGCTTGCCCGGCTTGGTCAGGTGTTGGGCGATGCCAGCGTGAACATCGGCGGCCTCGCGGCCTTCACGGGCGAGGGCCGGGGCGTCATCCACGTGCTCGTCGCCGACGACGCGGTGACCCGCGCGACCGCCGCGCTGAAGGCGGCGCACATGGGCGTCGCCGACGAGCGCGAGGTGCTCGTCGTCGACGCCGAGGACCGTCCCGGCACGCTCGGCGAGCTGACCCGTCAGCTCGCCGAGGCCAACGTCAACATCGACCTCGCCTACACAACGTTCGGCGGCGGCGTGAAGATCGTCATCGCCACCGAGGACCTCGAGAGCGCCCGCGCGGCGATCGACGGTTAGGCCGCGAGGTACTCCGTCGGCGTCGTGCCGGCGAAGGCGCGGAAGTCGCGGTTGAAGTGCGCCTGGTCGTAGTAGCCGGCGTCGAGCGCGAGGTCGGCGAGCTCGTCGCCCGCGCGCAGGCGTGCGGCGGCACGCTCGAAGCGGAGCAGCCGCGCGAGCGCCTTCGGCGGCATGCCGAGCTCCTCACGGAAGCGCACGGCGAGGTGGCGGCGGCTCCAGCCGAGCTCGGCGGCGAGCTCCCCAATGGGCGCCGCGCCGTCGCTCTCCAGCAGCCGCTCCCACGCCCACTCGAGCTCGGATGCCACGGGTGGCGCCGCCAGCACGCGCTCGGCGATCGCGCGCTCGAACAGGTCGATGCGGGTCGCCCAGTCGGGCGCCTCGGCCAGCCGCTCGGCGAGCTCGCCGGCGGCGGGTCCGATCAGGTCCTCGAGCTCGACGGTCTGGCCGGTGATCTCGCTCATCGGCATGCCGAAGAAGCGCCGCGCGCCGAGCGGCGTCATGTAGCTCTGGATCCCGTAGCCGAGGCCGTCGTGCTCGGTCAGCGCCGGCCCGTCGTACAGACCGGCGGCGAACGAGGTGAACGTGCGGCCGTCGACATCCATCCGCGGGCCGAACGACACGACGAGGACGACGCGGCCGCCCGGCAGCTCGCTGCGGCGCAGCGGTGCGTCGGTGCGCTCGTGCCAGCCGGTCAGCGTGCGGATGTCGCGGCGCAGGGCGGGATGCGGTGGACGCCCGGCGACCGGCATGTCACAGGAGCGCGCGCAGCGCCTCGATGAAGCGCTCGTTCTCGGCCTGCGTGCCGACGGTCACGCGCAGCGCGCCTTCGCGCCCGAGCGCGCCGCCGGCGCGCACGAGCACGCCGCGCTCAGCGAGCCCGCGCACGATCTCCGGCTCCTCGCGCCCCTCTCCGAGGTCGAACCAGACGAAGTTGGCCTGCGAGTCGGCCGGCTCGATCCCCAGCTCCCGCAGCCCTTCCTCGAGCCCGACCCGCTCGGCTAGGTTGCGCTCGACGCGGCGCGTCACCTCGTCCTGGTGGTTGAGCGCCTCCAGCGCGGCGGCCTGGGCGGCGGCGTTGCAGAAGAACGGCTGGCGCACCTGGTCGACCGCCGTGCGGAACTCCTCCGACCCGGCCAGCCCGTAGCCGACGCGCAGCCCGCACAGCCCGTAGATCTTCGAGAACGTCCGGAGGATCACGAGGTTCGGGTGCTTGTCGAGCAGGTCGACCGAGTCCGCCGGGTCCTGCAGCACGCTGAACTCGACGTAGGCCTCGTCGAGGATCACGCACACGTGGCGCGGCACGTCCGCGACGAACGCGGCGATCTCGTCGAGCGGCAGCGCGGTCGAGGTCGGGTTGTTCGGGTTGCAGACGATCACGAGGCGGGTGGCGACGTTGATCTCGCGCCGCATCGCCTCGAGGTCGTGACGGTGCTCGGCGTCGACCGGGACCTCGATCGCGCGCGCGCCCGAGGCGGCGGCCAGGTGCGGATAGACCGAGAACGACGGCCATGCGTAGACGAGCTCGGCGCCGGGCTCGAGCAGCGCCTCGCCGGCGGCCAGCAGCACGTCGCACGAGCCGTTGCCGATCGCGATCCGCGTGGCCGGCACGTCGTGGCGGGCGGCGAGCTTGCGGCGCAGGGCGGCGTTCGAGGGGTCCGGGTAGCGGTTCAGCCCGCCGAGGACCTTGGCGACCGCCTCCTGCACCGCCGGGACCGGCGGGTAGGGCGACTCGTTGGAGGCCAGCATCGCGACCGGGCCCTCCAGCGCGTAGGCGTCGGCGGCCGGGTAGACCGGGATGCGCCGGACCTTGCTGGCGAACTCGAGCGCCATGGGTCGCAGTCTATTGAGCGCCCTCGAGGTCGAGCCGGAGCTTGCGCGCCTCGCCGAGGTAGACGTGCTGGGGGTCGACGCCGACCGGCGGATAGCAGTGCATCAGCACGCGGATCACGCGCGGCAGCGCGCCGGGGACCGGGATCTCGCGCGTGCACAGCAGCGGCACGCGGCTCAGGCCCATGTTGCGCGCAGCGACGGCCGGGAACTCGGCGTCAAGGTCGGCGGTGAGCGTGAAGATGCAGCTGACGATCGAGTCGGCGTCGAGCCGGTTGCGCTCGAGCAGCTCGCCCATCAGCTCCTCGGTGGCGTGCAGGATCGGCTCCGCCTCGTTGGCGTCGACGGTGGTGGCACCGCGGAGAGCGATCAGGCGCATTGCCGGACCACCCTAGCGGCGCAGCTTCGCGATCTCGGCCGCGGTCAGCCGCCGATGCTGCCCCTCTTCGAGCTTGCCGAGCCACAGCGGGCCGAAGCGCACGCGCTCGAGCGCGATCACGGGATGCCCGACGGCTTCCAGCATCCGCCGCACCTGCCGCTTGCGGCCCTCGTGGATCGTGATCTCGACCCGATCGGCGCCGAGGCGCTTCACACGGGCCGGCGCCGTGCGCCCGTCCTCGAGCTCGATGCCGTCGCGCAGCCGCTGCAGCGCGTCCTCGCGCACCGGCGGGTGGCGGACCTTGGCGTGGTAGGTGCGCGGGACCTCGAACGACGGGTGCGTGAGCCGGTGCGCGAGCTCGCCGTCGTCGGTGAGCAGGATCAGGCCGGTCGTGTCGGCATCGAGCCGGCCGACCGGGTACAGGCGGCGCGCGCTCGGCACGAGCGAGACGATCGTCGGACGGCCCTGCGGGTCGCGCGCCGTGGACACCACGCCGCGTGGCTTGTGGACGGCGTAGACGGCGCGCTGGCCGTTCGACACGCGCACGTGGCGGCCGTCCACCGCAACCGGGATCGTGCCGTCGACGTCGCGCGCCGGGTCGCGTACCACCTCGTCGCCGACCGTCACGCGGCCGGCGAACACGAGCTCCTCCGACGCCCGCCGTGAGGCGACACCGGCATGTGCGAGGTACTTGGCGAGACGCACGACGGTGTCACGATAGGTGCGTGGACCTCGCGCTGCTCGACGAGACGCTCGCCGGCGAGCCCGCGTTCCGCGCCCGGCAGGTCTGGAGCTGGGCGGCGCGCGGCGCCCGCGGCTACGACGAGATGACCGACCTGCCCGCCGCGCTGCGTGCGCGGCTGGAGGCCGAGGTGCCGTTCTCGAGCCTGGAGACGGTCAACGAGGCCCGCTCGGTCGACGGGACGATCAAGGCGCTGTTCCACACGCGCGACGGCCGGGCCGTCGAGGCCGTGCTGATGCGCTACCGCGACGGCCGCCGCTCGGTCTGCGTGTCGTCGCAGTCGGGCTGCCCGCTGACGTGCACGTTCTGCGCCACCGGAACGATGAAGTTCGGCCGCAACCTCACCGCGTCGGAGATCCTCGACCAGGTGCTGTACTTCCGCCGCATCGAGCCGGTCGACCACCTCGTGTTCATGGGCATGGGCGAGCCGATGATGAACCTGGACAGCGTGCTCGCCGCCGCCCGCCGCCTCCCGGACATCGGGATCACGCACCGGCGCACGACGATCTCGACGGTCGGCTGGGTGCCCGGCATCCGCGCGCTGACCGACACCGACATGCCGATCCGGCTCGCGTTCTCGCTGCACGCCCCGGACGACGAGCTGCGCTCGCAGATCATGCCGGTCAACGACCGCCATCCGATCGCGTCGGTGCTCGAAGCCTGCGGCGCCTATTACGCGCGCCGCCGCCGCCGGGTGTTCATCGAGTACGTGATGCTCGCCGGGGTCAACGACACGTACCGGCAGGCCGTCGCGCTCGCCAAGCTGCTCGATCCGAAGATCTACAAGGTCAACCTGATCCCGTACAACCCAACCGGGATGTACGACGGCTCCTCGCCGGGCGCGATCGCCGCCTTCAAGGCCGTGCTCGAGGAGCACGGCGTGCGCGCGACGGTACGCCTCACCCGCGGCCGCGACATCGACGCCGCCTGCGGGCAGCTGGCGGCTAAGGCTGCGGCGTAGTCGTCCGCGCCTCGCCGGCGCGCAGCAGCTGGTCGCGCAGCGCGGCCTCGTCCTCCGGACTGGGGTCCCACTGGGCCACGTCGGGCAGCTCGTCGAGCGAGTTGAGCCCGAACAGCTTCAGGAACAGCGGCGTGGTGCGGTAGAGGACGGCGCCGAACTGCGAGCGGCCGGACTCCTCGATCAGCCCGCGCTCGACCAGCGCGGCGGTGGCCGACTCGGAGGCGACGCCGCGGATGCGGGCGACCTCGGGGCGCGAGACCGGCTGCAAATAGCCGACGATGGCGAGCGTTTCGGCCTGCGCGGGCGTCAGCGCCGGCGTGCGCGGCCGGGCCAGCAGCCGCCGCGCGGCCTCCTCGGCGTCGGGGTGCGAGGCGAGCGCCCAGCCGCCGGCGACCTCGCGCAGCACGACACCACGGCCCTCGAGCGTCTCCCCCAGCTCGCCCAGCGCCTCGCGCACGGCGTCCTCGCCGGCCTGCAGCGCGTCGGCCAGCTCGTCGACCGACACCGGCTCAGGCGCGAGGAACAGCAGCGCCTCGATCTGGCGGGCGAGCGCGCTCATGACGCCCGCACCGTGATCGGCCCGAACGGCACTTCCTGCTCCCATGCGGCCTCCCCGCTCTTGTACAGCTCCAGCAGCGCGAACAGCGTCACCGCCACGGTCACCCGGTCGGCGTCCTGCACCGCGTCGTCGAATGAGAAGCGGCCGCGGCGCAGCAGCCCGCGCAGCAGCGCCAGGCGCTCGCCGACGGTGACGCGCGGCATCGCCATGTGGCGCAGGTCGAGCGGCGGTGGTGTGCGCAGCAGCGAGCCGACCGCCTGGCCGAGCACCTCCGGGTCGTAGGCGCGCTCGGCGATCTCCACCGACACGCGGCGCAGGGCCGGCGGCAGCGGCGCGCTGCGGTACAGGAACGCCTGGCCGAGCGCGTGCGTGTCGCGCGTCCAGCCGCCCGCGCCGCGGAAGCGGGCGTACTGGAGCATCCGCTCGAGCAGCTCCTCGGCCGCCTCGGCGGGCGCCAGCTCATCGAGCTCGTCGAGCAGCCCCTCGCCGGGCAGCATCAGCCGCGACTTGAGCTCCAGCAGTGCGGCGATCAGGACGAGGAACTCGGTCGCCGCCTCGAGGTCGAGCTCGCCCTCGGCCTCGAGGTGGTCGATGTAGGCGATCACGATCTCCGCGAGCTCGACCTCGAGCAGGTCGAGCTCCTCCCGCAGGATCAGCGAAAGCAGCAGGTCGAACGGGCCCGTGAAGGCGTCGAGGTCCAGCTCGAGGCGATGCGCGATGGTGGCCACGCGCCTGGGAACGCTAGGCGGCGGGGCCGACGGACCGCTTGACAGGGCCCACGCCCATCACCTCGCGGACCTGCGTGACGACGGGCCCGGCGATGGCGCGCGCCTTGTCAGCACCGGCCTCGAGGACCTCCTCCAGCCGGGCGTCGTCGGCCCGCAGCTCCTCGTAGCGCTCGCGCACCGGGCCCAGCCAATCGACGACCGCGTCGGCCACCGCGGCCTTGAAGTCGCCGTAGCCGGACCCCTCGAACTCGCGCTCGACGTCTACCGGCGCGATCCCGCGCGCGACGGCCATGATCTCGATCAGATTCGAGATGCCGGGCTTGTCGGGCGCGCGGACGACCTCGCGGCCCGAGTCGGCCACGGCGCGCTTGAACTTGCGGCGGATCGTGTCCGGGTCGTCGAGCACGTAGACGGTGCCCTGCTCGGTGCCACCGGTCGTCGACATCTTGCGCTCGGGCTCCTGCAGGTCGGACACGCGCGCGCCGACCTCGGGGATCCGGGCCTCCGGCACCACGAGCAGCTCGCCGTAGCGCTTGTTGAAGCGCTCGGCGGCTCGGCGCATGACCTCCAGGTGCTCGCGCTGGTCCTCCCCGACGGGCACCTCGTGCGCGCGGTACGCGAGCACGTCGGCGGTCATCAGCACCGGATAGAAGAGCAGCCCCGAGGTGACCATCTCGCGCTGAGCGGCCGACTTGTCCCGGAACTGGTGCATCCGGTTGAGCTCGCCGAGCGGGATCACGCTCGACATCAGCCAGGCCATCTCAGCGTGCTCCGGCACATCGCCCTGGCGGAAGAGGATGCAGCGGTCCGGGTCGAGCCCAGCGGCGATCAGGATCGCCGCCGTGTCGTAGGTCCGCTCGCGCAGCTCGGCCGGGTCGTACGGGACCGTCAGCGCGTGCAGGTCGACGATGCAGTAGATCGCCGGATCGGCGCGGTCCTGGCCGGCGACGTACTGGATGATCGCGCCGATGTAGTTGCCGAGGTGCTTGCGCCCGGTGGGCTGGATGCCGGAGAAGATGACCACGGGGGGCGCAGTTTAGGCGCCCCCCGTGGCTCCAGTCAGGCGGTTCTCGGAACGAGCGCCAGCAGGCTGTTCAAGACAGCCGCGAGGTTGCCGCCGGTCAAGCCCGGCGGGTTGAGCAGGTTCGCGACGCCGCACAGCAGATCGCCGAGGAGGCCTCCGCCCGGGATCGCCGTTATCCGCAGGTTCACCTGGTTGAGCTGCACGCGCAGCCCGAGCAGGTTGAGGTCGAGCGGCCCGAGCGTGAGTGTCAGCACCCGGCATGCGATCTGGGCGCTCTGCGCGCTCCCGGCGTCACCGAAGTTCGACACCGGCATCCGCACGCCGTGTCGGGTGACGTGCCGATGCTTGAGCCGGCCCTTGAGCGTGCCCACGGCGAGCACCTTGCCGCCGCGCGAGACGAAGCGGTCGATCGTGTAGGTGCCCGTGAACTTCTTGCCGTTCTTGGCGGTGCCGGTCACCGGTAGACGCTCGCAGCGCACCGGAACGCGGTGTGTGCGTGGGGCGCGGAGTTGCGCGAGCCGGGAACGTGGCGACCCTCCCGCGGTCGCCCCTGCCCGCCGGTCAGCGAATGGACCGTGCCCATGCCGCTCCCGGCTCGCACCCCGCCGAGGACTCGATTGCCCCGGCGTGGCGGCTCCGTAACCTCAGGCCATAGCGAGGCGCGGCCGCGTCCGCGTCGCCTCGATCGCGAGCACGAGCGCGATCGCGGCCACGACGCTGCCGAAGATCTCGAACGTCGACTCGAGCCCGAGCGGCGTCACGACGATCCCGGCGAGGACGGCCGGCAGCGAGAGCGACGCGTAGGCGACGACGTAGAACGCCGACATCACCTGTGCGCGGTGCTCGTGGGGGATCGCCACCGACAGCGCGCGCAGCGAGCCGAGGAACGCGACGCCGAAGCCGGCGCCCCCGATCACGGCACCGAGCAGCAGCAGCGCCGCCGAGTTCTCGACCGCGGCGAGCACGATCACCAGCAGCCCCGTGGCGAGCGCGACCGACCCGGCGGCAGTCCCGAGCCACGGCGCGCTGCGCCCGAAGACCACCTGCGCGACGGCTCCCGACCCGGCGAGCACGACAACGCTGAGACCGGTCACGAGGTGGTTCTGCGTCTCGAAGACGACGGCCGAGAGCTGCGGGCCGAGCGAGAAGAACAGCCCGCCGATCGACCACGACGACAGCACGCCGAGAGCAGCGAGCAGGAACGGACGCCGGACGACCGGCGGCACGCCCGGCTTCTGCGGCGTGAGCCGGAGGCCGGTGCGCTCCTGCACCGGCTCGGGCATCAGCAGCGCGCCGGTGAACGCGATCGCGAACAGCGTGAAGAGGACGACGTACGGGATCACGCGCGGGGCCGGCAGCAGC
This sequence comes from uncultured Solirubrobacteraceae bacterium, assembly GCA_963803335.1. GTDB lineage: Bacteria > Actinomycetota > Thermoleophilia > Solirubrobacterales > Solirubrobacteraceae > DASSUW01. The sequence continues at coordinate 242,883 of CAWDME010000009.1, forward strand.
TGCACCGCGGTGGCGGACACGAGCATGCCGAGGCCGATCCCGCCGGCGCTGACGACGCCGTTGGTGAGGCCGACGCCGGCCGGGTCCTTGCGCGGATGCAGGTCGAGCAGCGCCGCGCTGGCCGCGGCGAGCGCGAGCCCGGTCGCCAGCCCCTGCAGCCCGCGAGCGACGAACAGCCACGCGACCGAGTCGGCAACCATGTAGAGGACGGTCGTCACGAGCAGTGTCCCGAGCGCCACGAGCAGCACCGGCCGGCGCCCGACCTGGTCGGAGATCCGGCCGCCGAGGATGAGCGAGGCAAGCACGCCGAACGCGTACGTGCCGTAGATGAGCGTGAGGACCGCGGGCGAGAAGTCCCACAGCTGGCTGTAGATGCCGTAGAGCGGCGACGGGGTGATCGACGCGAACAACGACAGGCCGATCACGGAGGCGGCGAGCGCGTAGGCGAGCCGCGGGGAAAGCGTTCGTCTCATCTGGGGAGGCCTCGCTTCGATATTTCCAACCTCATGGAACTATCGAAGTTGTATCATGCCCACCGTGGCCTCCGCAGTACGGCTAGCCGAAAAGATTCGGCACCCGGACCTGGACGCGCTCGACCTCGCGACGATCATGCGCACGGTCGGCGATCCCGTCCGCCTGGCGATCGTGCGCGAGCTCACCGACGGCCGCGAGCGCGCCTGTAGCGAGCTCCAGGCCGCGCTCGGCATCCCCGCCTCGACCGGCTCCTACCACCTCCGGTTGCTGCGCGAAGCGGGCGTGACCCGGACACGCGCCGAGGGCACGACGCGCTGGATCTCGCTCCGGCGCGATGACCTCGAGGCGCGCTTCCCCGGTCTCGTGGGTGTCCTGACGCTGTCGTGACCATCGCCGTCGTCGGCGCCGGCATCGTCGGGCTGTCGACGGCGTTCGCGTGCGTTCAGCGCGGCGCCTCGGTCACGGTCTACGAGCGCGGCGAGCCGGGCGCCGCTCAGTCGGGCGGCGAGTCGCGGATCTTCCGGCACGCCCACGACGACCCGCGCCTGGTCGCGCTCGCCGTCGAGGGGTTGCCGGTGTGGCGCGAGTGGGAGACGCAGTTCGGCTGCGAGCTCGTCTCGCGCGACGGCTCGGTGCTGATCGGGCCGGCCGCGGAGGGGCGCGGAGCGCTGCTGCGCTCGGCCGGCGTGCGCGTGCGCGAGATCGCCGCGCATCCGCTCGGGCCGGGCCCGGGGTTGTGGGACGAGGACGCAGGCGTGATCCGCACCCGCGCCGCGGTCGCCGGCCTGGTGGCCGCGCTCGGTGATCGAATCGTGCGCGACGAGGTGGTCGCCGTCGGCGACGACGGCACGGTCCGCTGCGGCAGCGCGATCTCGCGCCACGACCGCGTGATCGTCTGCGCGGGCCGCGACACCGCGCTGCTGGCCGGCCGCTTGGCGCTGCCCGTCACGGTCTCCACGCACGTGCGGCTGACGTTCCCGCTCCGCGATGGCGCCCTGACGGTTCTGCCCTGCCTTCAGGACGGCCGATTCGGGACATACGGCGACCCGTTGCCCGGCAACGACCGCTTCGCCGTCGGCCTCGACGACGTGGCCGCCGACACGATCGCGTACGTCGCCCGGGAGCTGCCGGGCCTCGTGCCAGAGCCGGTCGAGGCGCGCAACTGCTTCGTGACCGAGCTGCCGTGGGGGCCGGACGGCATGGCGGTCTGGGAGGCCGGCCGCGCGCGGTTCTTCGCCGGCGGCAACCTGTTCAAGCACGCGCCGTGGATCGGCCGCGCGCTGGCCGCCGACGGCGTGCCCGACTACCTCCGGCCGGCGGCTGAGCTCGGGCGAACTTCGGGCATTTAGGGAGGCGAGATCGGCCGATCCTCGATTCGTGCTGGCTTTGGGTCGCATAGCGACCCTTTCCCGGCACGGACCGCCGATTTTGCGGCGCTGCCGGCGCCCTACCCGGCCGCAGTAGACGCCGGCAGCGCCGCGGCCGCCGAGCCGATCCCGGCCCACGGATCGCCCCGCTCCGAAAGCCGGTCAGGCACGTCACGCAGCGTCCACCGCCGCGGCGACAGGTCCTTCGACGACAGCTCCTCCCACGCCAGCGGCGTCGCCACCGGCGCGCCCGGCTTGGCCCGCACCGCATAGGCCGCCACGGCGGTCTGGGCGTAGGTGTTCCGCGCCGCGTCCACGAGCACCCGCCCGCCCCGGCCCTCTTTGCGCCACGATGTCGTGAGCTGGTCCGGCAGCCGCCCTGCGACCTCCTCGGCCAGCTCGCCGGCGACCGTGCGCACCGTGTCGGAGTCCGGCCCGCGCCGCAGCGGCGCCACGACGTGGATCCCCCGCGAGCCCGAGGTCATGGCGTAGGGCGACAGCCCGCGCTCGCGCAGCAGGTCGCCGATCGCCAGCGCGCCGGCGCGGATCGCCTCGAAGTGGTCGTCGCCCTCGTCGGGCGGGTCGAAGTCGAACACGATCCGATCTGGCTGGTCGGGACGGTCGGCGCGGGCCGTCCACACGTGCGGCGTGATGCAGTTCTGGTTCGCGAGCCAGACGAGCGTCGCCGCCTCGCCGCCGACCACCTTCGTGATCTCGCCGCCCTTGCGGCGCGACACGGTCACGCGCCGCACCCACTCCGGCGCGCCCTTCGGGATCGCCTGCTGGACCACCACGTCCTGGTCGATCCCGGCGTTCCAGCGCCACAGGTTCAGGGGCCGGTCGCGCGTGTGCTCGACCATCGCCGGCGCCACCGCCGCGTAGTACTCCGCCAGGTCGAGCTTGGTGATCCCGTCGTCCGGGAACAGGACCTTCTCCGGGTGTGAGATCCGCACGCTGCGCCGCCCTGCCTTGATCGTGGTCTCGGAGGCGGCCACAGACCGCTGTGTATCACGGTGCTGTCAGTGGCACTGCATGATTCCGAACACGCGATCGAACCGTCGCGCCTCGAGATCGGCCCGCGGCATCACGTAGTAGAGGCTCCCAGCGTCCCCGAACATGACGTGCTCCCGCGCATCGAACTGTGCGAGCAGCACCCAATCCTCACCCGCGCGTTCGGACGCGCTGTACCGATCGCGCGTGTCCGCAAACACTTGGTCGAACCAGTACGGGATCTCCTCGAGAACGGGCCCTTGGACGTCGCGGGAGCTGCCCAGCAGCTGATGCTCATAGAGCGCGAGGCCGATCTCATCCATCGCGAAGTAGCGGAACCGGCTCCGATGGTGCGGCTGAGCCACCCGGGTTCGCGGGCTGTTCGAGCGCGCCGTTCGGAGGCACCCAGAACACGCGGCTGCTCACGAGCCAATCCATGCGCTCCAGCTCGAAGAACTCGAAGTCCCAGTAGAACAGCAGCCAGCCATCACGCGGCAGCGGATCCAGGTCGGGCAGCTCGTCGAGATCCACGGCCGCGATGAGGCTGAGCGGGACGCCGCGTGGGTCGATCGGCCACGTCTCACCGACCGGGAGGAGCCCAGGACCTCCGAACCGGCTGCGTCCGCCGCCGCCCGCGCGGAGCACGACCGCATCACGCACGCGATCCAACACGGCGGCGATCCCGTCCGGCGACACGTGCTGCGCGGCCAATGCGCGTGTGAGCCCATCACGTTGCTGGGACAGGGGCGCCCCGCGCTCGGCGAGAGCCAGCAGGTCTTCGGGCGTCACAACGGCTGGCGGATGACCGGGCGCTTGGCCGCCGCGGCCTCGTCGAGGCGCCGGACCGGCGTGTCGTACGGCGCGCCCTGCGCCACCGACGGGTCTTCCTCCGCCTCGCGCAGGATCTCCGCCACCGTCTCGGCGAACGCGTCGAGCGTCTCGCGCGTCTCAGTCTCGGTCGGCTCGATCAGCAGCGCCTCGTCGACGAGCAGCGGGAAGTAGACGGTCGGCGGGTGAAAGTCGTGGTCGAGCAGCCGCTTGGCGAGGTCGAGCGTCTTGATCCCGAGCGCCTTCTTCATCGGCCCGCCGGTGAGCACGAACTCGTGCATGCACGTGCGGTCGAACGCCGCCGGCAGGTGCTCGCCGCACAACTCGCGCAGCCGCGCCATCAGGTAGTTGGCGTTCAGCACCGCCGTGTCGGACACCTCGGCCAGCCCGTCGGCGCCCAGCGACAGGATGTACGCGTAGGAGCGCACGAACACGCCGAAGTTGCCCTGGAAGCCGCGCAGGCGGCCGATCGACTGCGGGCGGTCGAAATCCAGATCGAAGGAGCCGTCGTCGCGCCTGACCACCTGCGGGCGCGGCAGGAACGGCTCGATGCGGTCGCTCACCGCGATCGGCCCGGCCCCCGGCCCGCCGCCGCCGTGCGGCTGCGTGAACGTCTTGTGCAGGTTGTAGTGGACGATGTCGAAGCCCATGTCGCCCGGGCGCGCGCGGCCCATCACGGCGTTGAGGTTCGCGCCGTCGTAGTAGAGCGTGGCGCCGGCGTCGTGGACGATCCGCGCGATCTCCACGATGTTGCGATCGAACACGCCGAGCGTGTTCGGGTTGGTGAGCATCAGCGAGGCGACGTCGTCGCTCAGGTGCGCCCGCAGGTCGTCGAGGTCGACGCCGCCGTCGGCGTCGGTCCCGAGCTTGACGACGTCGTAGCCGGCCATCGTGACGGTCGCCGGGTTGGTCCCGTGCGCGGTGTCGGGCGTGAGGACCTTGTGCCGGTGCTCGCCGCGCGACTCGTGGTAGGCGCGTGTGAGCAGCACGCCCGCCAGCTCGCCCTGGGAGCCGGCCGACGGCTGCAGCGACACGTGCGGCAGCCCGGCGATCTCGGCCAGCGCGCCCTGGAGCTCCCACATCAGCTGGAGTGCGCCCTGGGCGCGCTTGGGCGCCTGCAGCGGGTGCAGCCGCGCGTGCCCGGGCAGCGCCGCCACCCGCTCGTGCAGCTTCGGGTTGTGCTTCATCGTGCACGAGCCGAGCGGATAGAAGCCCTTGTCGACGTGGAAGTTCTTCGTCGAGAGCGTCGTGTAGTGGCGGACGATCTCGGGCTCGGAGATCTCCGGCAGCTTCGGCGGCTCGGCTCGCCGGAACTTCTCCGGCAAGGCGCCATCGGCCGGCACGTCGAGTTCCGGCGCCACGAACGCGCGGCGGCCCTCGACGGACTTCTCGAAGATCGTCGTGGTCACGCGTGCACCGCCTCGCGCTCCGCCGCCACGGCCGCGCCGAGCACCTCGGCCAGCCGGTCGACGTCCGCCTTCGAGCGCTGCTCGGTCAGCGCCACGAGCAAGCCGTCCTCGAACTCGGGATAGTCCGCGCTCAGCGGGTAGCCGGGGTTGACGCCGTCGGCCGCGCAGCGCTCGATCACGCGGTCGACCGGCGCGGCCAGCCGCACCGCGAACTCGCGGACGACCGGCTGCTCGTGCAGCAGCTCGACCCCGTCGATCGCCGCCAGCGCGCGCCGCGCGTACGCGGTGCGGTGCAGTAGCAGGTCCCCGAGCTCGACGATCCCGCGGCGGCCCAGCCACGAGAGGTAGACGATCCCGGCCAGCGCGTTGAGCGTCTGCGCGGTCGTGATGTTGTGCGTCGCCTTCTCGCGCCGGATGTGCTGCTCGCGCGTCTGCAGCGTGAGCACGAAGCCGCGCCTGCCGTCGACGTCGGTGGTCTCGCCGGCGATCCGGCCCGGCATCCGCCGCAAATACCGTTCCTGGGCGGCGAAGAAGCCGAACGACGGGCCGCCGTAGTCGAGCCGGTTGCCGAGCGGCTGGCCCTCCCCCACCGCGATGTCGACCTCGAAGTCCCCGGGCGGTCGCAGCACGCCGAGCGTGATCGGGTCGCACTGGACGACCAAGAGCGCGCCGGTCTCGCGGGCGATCGGGGCGAGCGCCTCGAGGTCCTCGACGGCGCCGAGAAAGTTCGGCTGCTGGAGGAAGACCGCGGAGACGTCGTCGTCGATCGCCTCGCGCAGAGCGTCGGCGTCGGTCACGCCCGCGCTCAGCGCCACGTCCTCGACCGCGGTGCCGTAGCCGGCGGCGGTGGTGGCGAGCGCCTCGCGCGAGTGCGGGTGCAGACCGCGCGAGACCACGAACTTGCCGCGCTGGTTCTGCAGCCGCGCCAGCCAGCCGGCCGAGGCCACGGCCGAAGGCGCCTCGTACAGCGTCGCGTTCGAGACCGGCAGGCCGGTCAGCTCGCTGATCGCCGTCTGGTACTCGAACATCACCTGCAGCGTCCCCTGCGAGACCTCGGGCTGGTACGGCGTGTACGGCGTCAGGAACTCCGACCGCGCGAGCAGGGCGTCCACGAGCGCCGGCACGTAGTGGTCGTACATCCCGGCGCCCAGGAACGAGATCTCGTCGTCGGTCGACACGTTGCGCCGCGCGAGGTCGCGCAGGTACGCGTACACCTCCTGCTCGGGCTTGCCCGGCGGCAGGTCGATCGCCCGGTCCAGCCGCACGCCCTCCGGGATGTCGGCGAACAGCTCGTCGATCGAGCCGGCGCCGATCGCCTCGAGCATCGCCTCCCGGTCGGCGTCGGTGGCGGACGTGTAGCGGCTCAAGTGAGGCTGCCCTCGTAGGCCGCGCGGTCGAGCAGCTCCTCCACCTCGGAGGCCTCCGAGAGCCGCACCTTCACCAGCCAGCCGTCGCCGTACGGGTCCTCGTTGATCTTCTCGGGCTCGTCGCCCAAGGCCTCGTTGACCTCGACGATCTCGCCCGACAGCGGCGCCACCACGTCCGACACCGCCTTCACGGACTCGATCTCCGCGTACGGCTCGTCCTTGCTCACCGTCTTGCCGACCTCGGGCGGGTCGACGAACACGACCTCCCCCAGCTGGTCCTGTGCGTACCAGGTGATCCCGAACGTGGCGACGTCGCCGTCGATGCGCGCCCAGTCGTGCTCGGGGTGGTACTTGAGGTCGTCGGGATAGCTCGCGTCGGCCACGTTCAGCGCTCCTTCGAATACAGCGGCTTGGTTGCGATCTCGGCAGCTCGGAGCTTGCCGCGGACATCGATCTCGATCGGGGTACCTGGCTCGGCGTTCGTGGACGGCACGTAGGCCATTCCGATGCCGATCCCCAGGCAGGGCGACATGGTGCCGGACGTGACCTCGCCGCCGCCCTTCACTGCATTGGCCTGGCGGGCGATCCCCGGCCCGGTCATCTTGAACGGCACGAGCGTCTCCGCGGGCCCGTTCTCGCGTACGGCGCGCACGGCGTCGGCACCGATGAAGCCCGTGTCCTCCTTGCAGCACCAGCCGAGGCCGGCCTCGATCGGCCCGCGCTCCTCCATCAGGTCGTTGCCATAGAGGTGGAAGCAGACCTCGAGCCGCAGCGTGTCGCGCGCGCCGAGGCCGGCCGGTGTCGCCCCGCCCTCCAGCAGGGCGTCCCAGATCGCGGGCGCGTGCCCGGGGGCGATCAGCAGCTCGACGCCGTCCTCACCCGTGTAGCCGGTGCCGCAGACCAGCACGCCGGGGGCGCCCGCGATGCCCATTCGTGCGGTGCGAAATCGCTTCGGCAGCTCGGCGTCGGCCATCCGGGCCACGAGCTCGCGCGCGTCGGGCCCCTGCACGGCGAGCATCACGTAGTCCTTGAGGCGATCGTGCACCTTGACCTCGTAGCCGCGGGCCTGCTGGCGCATCCAGGCGAGGTCGCGCTCGTGGTTGGACGCGTTGGTGACGGTCAGAAATCCGCTGCCGTGGCGGTAGGTGAAGAGGTCGTCGAGCACACCGCCGTTCTCGCGGCACATCACCGAATACTGGGCCCCGTCGGGCGCGATCTTGGAGACGTCGTTGGACAGCACGCGCTGGAGGAACGTCTCCGCGTCGCGCCCGGTGGTCTCGACCTCGCCCATGTGCGAGACGTCGAACACGCCGACGCGGGTACGAACAGCGATGTGTTCCTCGCGGATGCCCGCGTAATGCACCGGCATCTCCCAGCCGGCGAAGGGGACGAGCCGGGCCCCCGCCGCCACGTGGCGGTCGTACAGCGGGGTCCGCTTGAGCGTCTGCGCACCGGCGGCCATGCGACGCGTGACCCTAGCATCGGCAGACGGCGTCTCGCGGCCGTTTGCGCGGTGCTGATCGCGCTGCTCGCGGGCTGCGGCGGCAGCACGCCCAACCCGGAGGCCGTGCTGGCACAGGCCTCTCCGGCGGCCTGCACCGGCTGCCGGGGACCCGCGCACAGGTCGGCGTGCTTGGTGACCGCTTCGTCCTCGAGGACAGCGACGGGCGATCGAGCGTCAAGCTCGCCCGGCTGGGCACGCCGAAGAGCGACGTGCGCACGTCGGGCGACCTCGTCGAGGGCGACGTGACGGTCCCGGTGCGGGACGGCCTGGACTAGGCCGCGGCGGGTAAGGCGTGGCGGCGCGTGTACGCGGCGCACCAGGCCTCGACCACGGCCGGGTCGAACTGCGTGCCCGCGGCGAGGCGGAGCTCGTCGAGCGCCTGCTCGGGCGTGCGGGCGGCGCGGTACGGGCGGCCGGCGAGCATCGCCGCGAACGCGTCGGCGACCGCAACGATGCGCGCGCCGAGCGGGATCCCCTCGCCCGACAGGCCGTCGGGATAGCCGGCGCCGTCCCAGCGCTCGTGGCTGGCACGCACCAGCCTCGCCACCCGGGCGAGGGCGGGCGCAGCGAGGATGATCCGCTCGCCGATCACCGTGTGGCGGCGCACGAACGTCCACTCCTCGTCGGTCAGCGGGCCGGGCTTGCCGAGGATGGCGTCCGGGATCGCAACCTTGCCGACGTCGTGCAGTTCGCTGGCGTGACGGACGTTCTCGACCTCGTCGGGGCTGAGGCCGAGCGCCTCGGCCGTGGCGGCGGCCATCGTGACGGTCTCGGCGTGGGAGCCCAGTCCGGGATCGCGCTCGGCCAGCGCGCGCAGCAGCACGTCCTTGCTCTGGCGGCCCGCCGACATGCGGCCGGCGTGCTTGTTGGCGTACATCCGCTGGTCGGCGATCCGCAGCGCCTCGATGGCGTCGTCGGCCTCCAGCGGGAGCGCGATCGCGCCGTGCGAGCAGCCGATGCTGAAGCCGTCGCCGTGCTCGGACAGCGCCGAAGCGGCGCCGTGGACCATCGGGTCGTGCGACTCGCCGGTGGTGTGGAACAGCGCGCAGAACTCGTCGCCGCCCATCCGGAACGCCTGGCCGCGGCCGTGCAGGAAGGCGGCGAGGTTGCCGCCGAGGCGCACGAGCAGCGTGTCGCCGGCCGGGTGGCCGAAGGTGTCGTTGTACTGCTTGAAGCCGTCGAGGTCGAACAGCGCGAGCACCAGCGGGCGCTCGGGCGTCGCCTGCGGCATCAGTTCCTCGAGCGCACGGGCCAGCGAGCGGCGGTTGCCGAGGCCGGTGAGCGCGTCGGTCAGCGCTTCGTCGCGCGACGTGCGCAGCATCGCCACGTTCTCGCCGAAGGTGAGCGTCGCGCGCGCCATCACGGCGATGAGCGAGGCGGCGGCGAGGCCGATCGCGAGCACGTTGACGTGGGCGATCGCGCTGTACACGAGCAGGCCGAGGCCGACCGCGCCGAACGCCAGCGGAACCGCGATGACACGCACACGCTCCTCCGACGGGCGGCGCTCCCGCACCGGGGCGCGCTGCCACGCGGCGGTGGCGATCAGCGCCAGGCCGGCCCACCAGCCGGCGTCGAACCAGCCGCCGGACTCGTAGACACCCTGGGCGGTGCGCACGAGGTAGAGCGAGTCGGCCAGCCAGAACGTCGCGACGCCGGCGGCGAGCAGCATCCAGGTGCGGTCGAGCCGCCAGCCGGTGCTGGCGAGCGCGCCGATCGCGAGGCCGAGGAGCACGAGGTCGAAGAGCGGGTAGGCGAGCCCCGTGGCGACGGCGAGCGCCTTGCCGTCGACGCTGTCGAGCACCGTCTCGAAGACGATCGCGGCGCTCAGGGCGGCGACGCCGAGTGCGGCGGCGAAGCCGTCGACGACGAGCCGGCGCGGCACCCCGCGGGCGCGCGAGCGCAGCAGCGCGATCGACCCGGCCAGCATGAGCGGCGGGAAGAGCAGGTAGCCGGCGTCGGCGAGCGACGGCAGCGGCGGGTCGGGATCGGTCCACAGGACCGCCGTGTAGTAGATCTCGCCGAACGACCACGCGAGCAGACCGCCGCCGATCAGGCCCCACGCGAGGCGCTCAGGGCCGCGGACGTGGGCCACGCGCGCGAGGCAGACCAGCGAGGCCGCCACCAGCACGACGTCGTGCGCGCCGCGCGAGAATAGGCCGCCGGGGTTGAAGCCGGCCGCGAACAGCACGTGCAGCTCGTACAGGGCGATCCAGCCCGCCGAGGCGGCGAGCAGGAGGCGAAGCGGGCGCGGAGCAGCGATCACGAGTGGATATATCGGCGCGACACGCCGACTCCGTGAGGCCGGATTCCGGTGCTTTTACTACGCGCTTACCGCAGGAACGGCGGAATGTCGAGATCGTCGTCGCGAATCTCGAGCGACGAGCGCTGCCGCTCGTCGATCCGCGGCCCACGGTCGCGCGGCCCGCGCTCCCGCTGCTCGCGCGCGGCGCGGATACCGCCGCGGTCGAAGCCCGTCGCGATCACGGTGACGCGGATCTCGTCTCCGAGCGCGTCGTCGATCACCGCGCCGAAGATGATGTTGGCGTTGGCGTCGGCCGCCGAGTGGATGATCTCGGCCGCCTCGTTGACCTCGAACAGCCCGAGGTCCTTGCCACCGGTGATGTTGAGGAGGATGCCGCTGGCGCCCTCGACCGACTCCTCGAGCAGCGGCGACGAGACCGCGGCCTTGGCCGCCTCGGCGGCGCGCGACTCGCCGTTCGCCTGGCCGATGCCCATGAGCGCCGAGCCGGCGTCCTGCATGATCGTCCGGACGTCGGCGAAGTCGAGGTTGATCAGGCCCGGGATTGTGATCAGGTCGGTGATGCCCTGGACGCCCTGGCGCAGGACGTTGTCGGCCTCCCGGAACGCGTCGAGGATGCTCGTGCGGCGCTCGACGATGGAGAGCAGCCGCTCGTTCGGGATGACGATCAGCGTGTCGACCATCTCGCGCAGGCGGTCGATGCCCTCCTGCGCCTGGCGCGCGCGCTGGGCGCCCTCGAACTCGAACGGGCGGGTGACGACGCCGACGGTCAGCGCGCCGATCTCGTTCTTGGCGATCTCCGCGATCACCGGCGCGGCGCCGGTACCGGTGCCGCCGCCCTCGCCGGCGGTGACGAACACCATGTCCGCGCCCTTGAGCGCCTCCTTGATGTCGTCGCGCGACTCCGCCGCAGCGCCCTGCCCGATCTGCGGGTTGGCGCCCGCGCCGAGGCCCTTGGTCAACTGATGGCCGATGTTCAGCTTGATGTCGGCGTCCGTCATCTGGAGCGCCTGGTTGTCGGTGTTGCAGGCGATGAACTCGACGCCGGAGAGCCCAGCGTCGATCATCCGGTTGACGGCATTGGTGCCACCGCCGCCGACACCGACGACCTTGATCACTGCGAGATAGCTGCCAGCTTCCATGAGTGTTCCGTCCGGACCTCTACTTATAGTCGAGTGTTTCGAGGCACTCGGTAAGGGCGCGGATTGTGGCACGTTACGGCGGTTTCCGGCCCGAAGTCAACGATCGGCAAGCGACGTTGCATAATGCCGACTCTCAAGTTGTGGTTGAGAGTCGGCCTATTCTCACCCTAAGGTTGAGCATCTCCGTCCGCCGTCTCCTGCGGCACCGGACCGACGCCTCCGGCGGCCACGCGGCCGACGATCCGGAGGTCGAGATACGTCGCGCCGGCAGCGCTCGGCTCGGCGAGCACACGAGCGGCCGCCGCCCACTTCGAAGGGGCATCGTCGGGCGTCCCGAAGACCAGTGGCGGCCCGTCCTTGAGGGCGAGCGTCAGCCCGTTATCGCCCCACGAGAAGCGGTCGCTGCGCGCGAGCATCGTCTGCGGTGCGGCCGCGGCGACCGCGAGCGCGGCGCGCGTCCGCCCGTCCGTCACACGCCCGTCGGGCGGCGTCACGTTGCCGCGGATGGACGGCAGGTCGTTGTCGGCCCGCACGCCGGTCAGGACGATCCCGCCGCCCGAGACCGGCACGCGCCGGCCGTCGATGTCGAGCGCGGCCACGGGCCGGTGCTCGAGCACCTCGATCGTCAGCTTGTGCGGGAAGTCGCTCTGCACCCGTAGACCGGCCACCGAGGGATAGGAAGCGACCGCGTCGTCGAGCACCTTGCGGCGGACGTGCAGCGTCGACATCTCGCGCGCCGCGGTGTCGAGCGCGGCCTCGATGTCTGTCCGCTCGCTGGTCGTCGCCCCGGTCACGTGCACCTGCCTCACGCGCGCGAGTGAGGAGTCGCGTAGCCACATCCACCCGCCCACGAGCACGGCGGCCAGCACGACGACTGCGGCGAAGCCGCGCACGAACGCTCGACGGCGGGTCACTGCGTGGCGGCTTCGACGCGGCGCGCGAGACCCCTCCCAGGCGGAATATCCCGGCACCGGTGCCGTCCTGGCTCCGTATGGAGCTCATCATCGCCATCGCGCTGGCCGGTCCGATCGGCTACGCCGCACCGAACGGGCGCGTCGCGCTCATCGTCTACCTCGCGCTGTGGGCGGTCGTGCTGCCGATCCAGACCGTCGTCGTCCGCAGCGAGAACCCCGGCGACATCAACGCGGCCTATCCGATCGTCAACGCGCTGATCCTGGCCGGCGGGATCGCCCTCAACCGGCTGGGAGCGTCCGTCCGAGCGCGCCGGCGTCCCGCGTAAGGGGGACAGTCCCCCTTACATGTCGGCGCGTAAGGGGGACAGTCCCCCTTACGCGTCAGCTGAGCAGGCGGCGGCCGAGCGCGTCGACGTTGCCGGCGCCGAGCGTGAGCAGCAGGTCGCCGTCGTGCAGCTCGGCGCGCAGGAAGCGTTCGGCGGCGTCGAATGCGGGCAGCCAGGCGACGCGGCGGCCGTCGGCGGCGTCGGCCGCCGCGGCGGCGACGAGCCGGCCGGTCACTCCCGGGAAGTCTTCGGCGCGCTCGCGCGCCGGGTAGACGTCGAGCACGACGACGAGGTCGGCCTCGGCGAGCGCGGCGCCGAACTCGCGGTGCTGGTGCGCCGTGCGCGAGAACAGGTGTGGCTGGAACACGGCGACGACCCGCCGCGGGGCGAGCGTGCGGGCGGCGGCGATCGTGGCGCGCACCTCGGTCGGGTGGTGTGCGTAGTCGTCGACCACGAGCGCGCCCGCGGCGGTGGTCCCGAGCCGCTCGAAGCGGCGGCCGGCGCCGCTGAAGTCGCCCAGCGCGGCCGCAGCGCGAGCGAGGTCGGCGCCCGCGAGGCGGCAGGCGGCCAGCGCGGTCGCGGCGTTGCGGGCGTTGTGGGCACCCGGCACATTGAGCGTCACGCCGACGCCTTCGAACTCGAAGCTCGAGCCCCCCGGCTGCAGATCGACCCGCTCGGGGACTGCCGGCACTCCCGGGAAGCGGTCCAATCCGGGCTCGTTTCCGAGAACGACGTGCTCGGCCATGGCGAGGAACTCGCGGAACGTCTCGTCGACGTCGCGCTGGGACGCGTACGTGGCGTGGTGATCGAGCTCGGCGTTGGTGAGCACCGCGATCCGCGGCGTCAGCTTGAGCAGCGAGCGGTCGGACTCATCGGCCTCCACCACCAGCCACTCCCCTGCTCCCCAGCCGGCGTTCGTGCCCGTGGAGCGCACCTCGCCGCCGACCAGGTATGACGGGTCCATGCCGCACCCGCGCAGCGCGTGCACGACCATGCTCGACGTCGTCGTCTTGCCGTGCGTGCCGGTGATCGCGATCGTCGGCCGCAGGCGGGTGACCTCCCCCAGCAGATCGGCGCGGTGCAGCTCACGATCCGCCGCGGCCGCACGCTCCGGGTTGTCGGGCGCGATCGCGCTGGAGACGACCACCTCGGCGCCTTCCGGCACGTTGGCGGCGTCGTGGCCGGCGGCGACGCTGAAGCCGGCCTGCCGCAGGTACGGCGAGTCCGGCGCGCGATCGGAGCCGCTAACCACGGCCCCGAGCTCGCGCGCCACCAGCGCGAGGCCGCTCATCCCGGCGCCGCCGATCCCGACGAAGTGCAGGCGCCGCCCGGCCCATGGCGTGTCCGTGGTCACGGCGGGCGAGCCTAGCGGCGTTTCGTCGGCGACCCCACCGGGGAAGCGCCGTCCGTGACGGACCGCATCGACCGGGTGGCGCACGAGGTCTTCGGCTTCGAGGCACTGCGGCCCGGCCAGAGGGAGGCGATCGAGGCGGTGCTCGCCGGGCGCGACACGCTCGTCGTGATGTCCACCGGCTCGGGGAAGTCGGCCATTTACCAGATCGCCGGGCTGCTGATCGAGGGCGCCACGGTCGTCGTCTCGCCGCTGATCGCGCTCCAGCGCGACCAGGTCGACGACCTCGCCCGGCGCGCGGCCGGCGGGGCCGCCCAGCTCAACTCGACGCAGCCGGCCGCTGAGCGCGAGCGAGCGCTCGCCGAGCTGGCCGAGCACGCACTCGAGTTCCTGCTGCTGGCGCCCGAGCAGCTCGCCAACCCGGCGGTCCTGGGCGAGCTCGCCGCCGCCAAGCCGTCTCTGCTCGTGGTCGACGAGGCGCATTGCATCTCCGAGTGGGGGCATGACTTCCGGCCCGACTACCTGCGGCTCGGGGCCGCCGCCGAGGCCATGGGCCGCCCGACGATCCTCGCGTTGACCGCCACGGCGGCGCCGCCGGTGCGCGACGAGATCGTCGAGCGCCTCGCGCTGCGCGACCCGGAGGTGCTCGTGCGCGGGTTCGACCGGCCGAACATCCGCCTCGCCGTCGAGCGCTTTCACGGCGAGCAGGGCGCCGAGCGCAAGCTGCGCGCGCTGCAGGAGGCGATCGTCGCCGCGCCCAAGCCGGGGATCGTCTACGTCTCCACGCGCCGGGAGGCCGAGGCGTTCGCCGCCACGCTGTGCGACGACGGCGTCACCGCCGCCTCCTACCACGCCGGCATGAAGGGCGCGGAGCGCGACAGCGTGCAGGAGCGCTTCATGGAGGAGGCACTCGACGTCGTCGTCGCCACGACGGCGTTCGGGATGGGCATCGACAAGGCCGACGTGCGCTGGGTCTTCCACAGCGAGGTCGCCGAGTCGGTCGACGCCTACTACCAGGAGATCGGCCGCGCCGGGCGCGACGGCGCGCCCGCCGAGGCCGTCCTCTTCTACCGCAGCGAGGACGTCGGGCTGCGCCGCTTCTTCGCCGGCACCGGGCACGTCGAGGTCGACGAGATCGCGCAGGTGCTCGACGCCGTCCGCCACGCCGGCGGCGCGGTGGCTCCCGGAGCGCTCGAGATCGAGCTGTCGGAGACCAAGCTGGCGACGGCGGTGTCGCGGCTCGAGGAGGCGGGCGCGGTGCACGTGCTCCCGTCGGGCGAGGTGGAGCCCGTCAGCGACAAGGCGGACGCCGACGCCGTGCGGGCGGCGGCGGAGACCGAGGAGAAGCGGCGGTCGTTCGACCGCTCGCGCGTGGACATGATTCGCGGCTACGCGGAGACCGACGGGTGCCGCCGCGCGTTCGTGCTCTCCTACTTCGGCGAGCCGTTCGCGCCGCCGTGCGGCAACTGCGACAACTGCGAGTCGGGCCGCGCCGATGCGGCGCCCGAGGACGTGCCGTTCGCGGTCGGGACGCGGGTCGCCCACGAGCGCTGGGGCGAGGGCGTCGTGCAGCGCTATGACGACGACGCCGTGGTCGTGCTGTTCGATGAGGTCGGCTACAAGACGCTCGCGCTCGAGCTGGTGCGCGAGCGCGGGTTGCTCGAGCGCGGCCTAGCTCACCAGTGCCCCGAGTCCGGGCAGCCGTCGTGGCCGGGGGCGCCGCAGCTGCGGACGGTCGTCCCGCCCGAGCGCTGCAGCGTGAACGACCCGCCGGACCCCGACTCGACCGTGATCGTGAAGCCGTCGGCGTCGCCCGCGACGTCGAGCCCGGGCGCCTCGCGCAGCGACGGCTCGATGTCGACCAGGGCAGCGGCGTCGGCCCCGTCGTAGGTGTTGTGGTCCTGGTGGTAGACCTCGATCGCGCCGGTGGCGTCGCGGATGGCCGTCTTGGCCTGCGCGTCGTGTGCCTTCCCGCGCTGGTTGGCGAACAGCGGGATCGCGATCGACGCCAGCACCGTGAGGATCAAGAGGACCACGAGAATCTCGATCAGCGTGAATCCCTGCTCGCCTTTCCGTGGCATGCACTAGATAACGGACGGCTAAGCCCGGCGCTTGAGCGTTCAGGACGCGTGTTCGAGCGCGTCCGCGGCCGCGAGGACCTCGCGGGCGATCACGTGCGCGGCGTCGGGCCGCGCGAGCTTGGCCGCCGCGGCCGCCATCGCGACGCGCCGCGGCTCGTCCTCCACCAGGGCGTCGACCTCTGCGCGCAAGCGCGCGGGGGTCAGCTCCGCGTCGGGCAGGACCGCCGCGGCGCCGGCCTGCGCCATCCAGCGGGCGTTGGCGTCCTGGTGGTTGCCCGAGGCGTGCGGGTACGGGATCAGCACCGCCGGCAGCCCGTACTGGGCGAGCTCGAACACCGAGCCCCCAGCGCGGGCGACCGCCAGGTCGGCTGCCGCGAGCGCCGTCCCGAACGGGACGACGTAGTCGCGCAGCACGTAGTGCGGGCCGGGCGTCGCGAGATCCGGGAAGTCGCGACGGCCGGCGACGTGAAGGATCCGGTAGGGCGCGTCGGCGAAGGCCGCGACCGCCGCCTCGTTGATCGAGCGGGCCCCGAGCGAGCCGCCGAAGACGAGCACGGTGAGCTCGCCCGGCTGGAGGCCGAACTCGGCGCGGGCGGCCTCCCGGTCCGTGATCGTGGTCGGGACGGGCCGGCCGGTGACGAGGTAGCGGTCGCCGTCGCGCCCCGCGATCGGGAACGCGAGGCAGACCTTGCGCGCCCGGCTCGCGAGCAGCCGGTTGGTCAGGCCCAGGTGCGAGTCGGCCTCGGTGAGCACCAGCGGGGTGCCGCGCAGCACCGCCGCGAGCCCGACCGGGCCGGCCACGTACCCGCCGCCGCCGAGCACCACGTCGGCGCGGTGCCGGCGCAGCAGGCGGCCCGCCGCGCCGAGCGCCGCGAACGACTTCAGCAGCGCCCGCACCGCCTTCAGCGGGTTGCTGCGCGAGATCCCCTCGACATTGAGCCGGTCGATGTCGTAGCCGGCCGCGGGCACGAGCTCGCGCTCCGCCCGCTCGCCGCCGACGAAGACGACCTCGGCGCGCTCAACCCGCAGCGCGTCGGCGACCGCGATCGCCGGAACCACGTGGCCGGCCGTCCCGCCCGCCGCGATCACCACGCGCGGTTCGTTCACGGCCGCCCTCCACGGCGCGCAGGTGCGCCGAGCCGCCGCCCGCGACATTGAGCAACAGACCCATCGCGCACAGCAGCACGACCAGCGACGTCGAGCCGGAGGAGATGAACGGGAGCGGGACGCCGGTGAGCGGCGCGAGACCGAGGACGGCGTAGACGTTGAGCAGCGCTTGGCACAGGATCAGGCTGGTGAGGCCGCCGGCGAGCAGCTTCGCGTAGGCGCCCTTGGCGTTGCGGGCGGTCCGCAGCCCCGCGTACCCGATCATGCCGTAGAGGCACAGCAGCGCGCTGACTCCCGCCAGCCCGAGCTCCTCGCCGATGACCGCGAGGATGAAGTCGGTGTGGGCCTCGGGCAGGTAGAAGATCTTCTGCACCGACTGGCCGGGGCCGACCCCGAACAGCCCGCCCGAGCCGATCGCGATCTGGCCCTGGACGGCCTGGAAGCCTTCGCCGGACGCGTGCGCCCACGGGTTCATGAACGTCGTCAGCCGCGCCGTCCGCTCGGGGTCGAGCAGCGCGTAACAGAGGACAAAGCAGGCGCCGACCCCGGCGATCAGGCCGAGCTGACGGAGCGGCAGCCCGGCGGCGACGAGCATCGCCGCGAGCGTGAAGCAGATCACCAGCGCGGTCCCGAGGTCCGGCTGGGCGAGGATCAGCAGCACCGCCCCGCCGCCCACGCCGAGGATCGGCCCGGCGGCTGTGCGCAGGCTCTGGGCGATCTTCGGGCGCGCGCCCAGCACCACCGCGCAGTGCAGGACGAGCGCCAGCTTCATCACCTCGGACGGCTGGAACGTCAGCGGCCCCGCGCCGAGCCAGCGCCGGGCGCCGTTGATCCTGAGCCCCACACCCGGCATCAGCACCGCGAGCAGCAGCACGAAGGCGACGAGCAGCAGGACCGGCGAGTAGCGCCGCGCCGCCCCGAGGCCGTGCCGCGAGAGCACGTGCATGGCGACGAGTCCCACGCCGCCGTATGCGAGGTACTTGACGAGGTACGCGGTGCCGTCGCCCTGCCCCTGGAGCAGCGTGCGGGCCGACGACGCCGAATAGACCATGACGGCCCCGCCGGCGAGGAGGCAGAAGGTCGCGGTTAGCAGGAGGCGGTGCTCCAATGGCTGCGGCTTCTTCGCGCGCGCGGACTTCGCCATCAGGGCCGGGACCTCGCCATCAGGCCTGGCTTCGACGCCGGGCGCTAACCCCCTCTCGAATCGCCCGCCGCCCGGCCGACCAGTGCCCGGAAGTGATCGCCCCGCTCCTCGAACGCGCGGTACTGGTCGTACGACGCGCAGGCTGGCGACAGCAGCACCACCTCCCCGGGCCTGGCGTTCACGCGTGCCGCCGCGACCGCCGCCTCGAGTTCCCCGCAGTCGTGCAGCGGCACGCCGGTTCCCGCCAGCGCCGCCGCAAGCTCGCCGGCCGTTTCGCCGATCAGGTACGCCGCCTTGGCGTGTTCGGCGATCGCTGCGGTGAGCGGCGTGTAGTCGCTGCCCTTGCCGCGACCGCCGAGGATCACGTGGACGCTGCCCGCAGGGAACGACGCCAGCGCGACCACCGCCGAGGCGACGTTCGTCGCCTTCGAGTCGTTGACGTAGAGGACGTCGTCGATGCGACCGACCTCCTCCATGCGGTGGGCGACGCCCGCGAACGTCGCCAGCCCTTCCCGCACCGCCTCGGCGGGGAGCCCGCGGGCGAGGCAGACCGCGGCCGCGGCCATCGCATTCTCGCGATTGTGCGCGCCGCGCAGGCGGATCTCGTCGGCCTCCATCAGCGCCGCGCCGCGCCACCACAGCTTCCCGTCGCGGTAGTCCATGTCGCCGTCCGCGCCGAACGTGACCCGCGCCGCCGCGCCGGGCAGGTCCGCCGCCAGGTCCGCGGGCGCGATCGCCAGCGCCTCCGGGGGCTGGGCGGTGAAGGCGCGCAGCTTCGCCGTCCGGTACGCGTCGAATGAGCCGTGCCGGTCCAGATGGTCCTCGGCGAGGTTGAGCAGTACCGCCGCGTCGGGCGCGAATGCCTCCGTGTCCTCGAGCTGGAACGACGACGCCTCGCAGACCACGATCGCGCCGGAGTCGAGCGTGCCGGCGAGGCTGGTCAGCGCGGTGCCGACGTTGCCCGCCACGACCGCCGGCCTATCGGCCACGCGGTACATGTGCCCGATCAGCTCGACCGTGGTCGTCTTGCCATTCGAGCCGGTGACCGCGATGAAGTCGTTTGTCAGCAGCCGCCAGCCGATCTCCAGCTCGCCGATCACGCGCAGCCCCTGCCGCCGGGCGGCCACCACCACCGGCGCCTGCTGCGGCACGCCGGGGCTCTTGACGACCGTGGACGAGGCCGGCAGCAGGTCGACGCCCTCCGCCGGCGCATGGACGGGGATCCCCGCCGCCGCCAGCTCGGCCCGCACCTCGTCGGCCACCGGGCCCGCGTCGCAGCCCACGACCTCACCACCCCGGTTGCGGAGCGCCCGCGCGGCGGCCACGCCCGAGCGGGCGAGGCCGACGACCAGGAACGGCCCCGGCGGCAGCGGCGGACGCGCGATCACGGATGGGCATTCAAGCGTCCTTGCTCTCGGCGCGGGATCTCGCCCCGGCGAACTCCGGCATTGGGGGGCAGCGAGATCGGCCTGGCGGGCGACCGTGTCGGATAGGGGTCGGTATGCGACCCGAATCCGGCACGGACCGCGGTCGGTGTCGTGTTTGCAACCGCATGGGTACAGAAGACGACACCGAGCCGGCACCACCGCCAACCTCACCGCCGCCCTACCCAGCCGCAGTTGGCCGACGGCGAGACGCTCCGGCGGCACCGCCGCCGAGACCGCCCCAGGGCCAGCGCCGAGACCGCCCCGGCGCCGCCGCCGAGACCGCCGCGACTCACGCCGCCGCCGGCTCGGCCACTCCCTCCGGCCGCACCCGCGCCGACGGGTCCGCGCGGCCGCCCTCGAACTCGAGGCCCTCGCGCTCGAGTCGGCGGCGAACCGCCGACGGGTCGCCGAGCGCGGTGCCGCCGACCGTGCCGTCCGACTTCAGGACCCGGTGCGATCCGGGCGTCTGCTCGCGGATGAACCGCTGGTTGAGCGCGCGGGCGTGCTGGTCGGTGCCGCCGGCCGCGTGCGCTACGTCGCCGTAGCTCATCCACGCGCCCTTCGGGATCGCCGCGACGACCGCTCGCATCCGATCGAGATCCATGGGGTTGTCCTCCTGTCGTGACCATGTCGGCCGCCGACCGTACGGCCTGTTTCCCGCGTCCCAGCCCGCTGCGCGTGAATTGGCACACAATTGGAACGAAGCCGTTGCAGACGGCAACAGATGCGTGATTCTGCGCGATTGCAACAATTCTGCGCAAAGTCGTGCATCCGGTCGATGGATCTGGCATCCTCCGGCCGGAGATGACCCGTATCGCCTTCATCGGAGCCGGCAGCGTCGAGTTCACGCGCGACCTGCTGGGCGACCTGCTCTCGTTCCCGGACCTCGGCGAGCTCGAGATCGCGCTGCACGACATCGATCGCGAGCGCCTGGAGACGGCGGAGGCGATGGCGCGCTGGACCGCGCAAGAGCTCAACGAGCGGCCCGCGATCACCGTGCACGAAGACCGGCGCGCCGCACTCGAGGGCGCGGACTTCGCGATCAACATGATCCAGGTCGGCGGGCACGCGGCGACGCTCACGGACTTCGAGATCCCCGCCCGTCACGGCCTCCGGCAGACGATCGGCGACACGCTCGGGATCGGCGGGATCTTCCGCGCGCTGCGCACCATCCCGGTGATGCTCGGCATCGGGCGCGACATGGCCGAGCTGTGCCCTGAGGCGTGGCTGCTCAACTACACGAACCCGATGGCGATGCTCTGCCAGGCGTATGCGCACGGCTCGCCGCATACGCAGATCGTCGGCCTCTGCCACTCGGTCCAGCACACGACGCGCAGGCTCGCGGAGCTGACCGGCACGCCGTTCGAGGAGGTCACGTTCCTCGGCGCCGGCGTCAACCACCAAGCGTTCATCCTGCGGTTCGAGCGCGACGGCGAGGACCTGTACCCGAAGCTCGACGCCGCGATCGCGGCCGACCCCGAACTGCAGCGCACCGTGCGCGTGGAGCTGTACCGGCGCTTTGGCTTCTTCCCGACCGAATCGAGCGAGCACTCCGCGGAGTACCTCCCGTGGCTGATGCACAACGACGCCGCGCTCGAGCACTTCCGGATCCCGGTCGACGAGTACATCCGGCGCAGCGAGGAGAACCTCGTCCTCTACGAGGAGCTCAAGGCCGCGCTGCGCGACGGCGGCGGGCTCGAGATCGAGCACAGCGTCGAGTACGCGCCGCTGATCATCCACGCGATGACGACCGGCGAGCCCGAGGTGATCTACGGCAACATGACGAACGACGGGCTGATCGACAACCTGCCGGACGGGGCGTGTGTCGAGGTGCCGTGCGTGGTCGACCGAACGGGGGTGCGGCCGACGCGTGTCGGCTCCCTGCCACCGCAGTGCGCGGCGCTCAACCGGACGTTCCTGAACGTCGTGGAGCTCACGGTGCGGGCGGCGCTCGAGGAGGATCGCGACCTCGTGCACCAGGCCGCGCTGCTTGACCCGAACGCGTCCGCGTCACTCGATCTCGACACCATTCGCACCGTCTGCGACGAGCTGCTGGCGGCGCACGAGGACGCGCTCGCGCCGGGTCTGCGCGGCTGATGGACCTACTCGTCGTCGGCGACCTCAACGCCGACCTGGTGCTGCGCGGCGGCGACGTCGTGCCGACCTTCGGTCAGCGTGAGCAGCTCGTCGACCATGCGGAGCTCGTGCTCGGCGGCTCGGGCGCCATCATGGCCGCCGGTGCCGCGCGGCTCGGGCTCGAGGTCGCGATGGTGGCGTGCGTCGGCGATGACGCGTTGGGCGCCGCGATGATCCAGGCGCTCGACGCAGCCGGCGTCGACACGAGCGCGGTGGTCCGGACGGCCGGCGCGCCGACGGGCATCTGCGTCCACCTCGCGCGGCCCGACGATCGCGCCATGCTCACCGCCCTCGGCGCGCTCTCGCGCCTGCGGGCCGAGGACGTGCCGGCGGACATGCTCGCGCGTGCGCGGCACGTGCACGTGTCCTCGCCGTTCCTGCAGAAGGGTCTGCGGCCGGGCGTGCAAGCGCTCGCGGAGCGCGCGCGGTCGTCCTCGCTGGACACCGGCTGGGACCCGCGCGAGCGGTGGGACGTCGCGCTCGACGGGTTCGACGTGCTGCTGCCCAACGCCGAGGAGGCGCTGCGGCTCGCCGGCCGCGACGACGGCGACGTCGAGGCCGCGGCACGCGACCTGGCGCGCCGCGGGCCGCAGGTTGTGGTCAAGCTCGGCGAGGAGGGCGCGCTGGCGACCGACGGCGAGGAGATCGTCAGGGCGGCCGCGCGACCGGTGGAGGTGGTCGACGCCACCGGCGCGGGCGACTCGTTCGACGCGGGCTTCATCGCCGGCCGCCTCGAGGGCGACGACCTCGAGCGCGCGCTCGCGCTCGCCTGCGCGTGCGGCGCCCTCAGCACCCGCCGAGCGGGCGGCACGGCGGCACAGCCCACGCTGGATGAGGCGCGCGCGCTCGCATGATCGCGTTCGTGGCCGGATCGCCTTCGATCGACCGCCAGCACGAGATCAATGCGCTCGAGCCGGGCACCATCCACCGGCCACACAGCGTCGTCGCCGTCGCCGGCGGCAAGGCGCTCAACGCCGCGCGCGCCGCCAACCACCTCGGTGCCGACGTCACGGCGGTCGCGCTGCTCGGTGGCCACACCGGCCGCTGGGTGGCCGATGCGCTGGCCGAGGAAGGCGTCGCCCTCGAGGTCGTGGACGGCCCGGGCGAGACGCGGATGGCAATCAGCGTCCACGCCCCGGATGAGCCGCTGACCGAGTTCTACGAGCCCGCGCCGGAGATCGAGCCCGAGCACTGGGACGCGCTCGAGGCGGCGGTGGCGCACGCCGCGCGCGCTGCCCACTGGGTCGCGATCTCCGGCTCGCTCCCGCCGGGCGCACCGGCCGACGCCTACACGCGCCTCACGCGCGCCGCCCGCGTCGGCGGCGCCCGCGTGGCACTCGACGCCCGCGGCGAGGGCCTCTGGGGCGGGCTCCACGCCGGCCCCGACTTCGTCAAGGTCAACGCGAGCGAGGCCGCCGAGCTCGGCTACGCCAGCGCGCCGGCGCTGCGCGAGGCGGCCGGCGGCGCCGCCGCCGCGATCACCCACGGCGCCGACGGGATGGAGCTCGCGACAGCCGCAGCGGTCCTGCGTGCGGCCCCGCCCGTCCAGGGCCGCTTCCCCGTCGGCAGCGGCGACGCCGCACTCGGCGGCTTCCTCACGGCGCTCGACGTCGGCGGCGACTGGCCGGCCGCGCTCACGCTCGCCACCGCCGCGGCGGCCGCCAACGCCGAGGTCCCGGGTGCCGGGCGGCTCGACGGCGCGCGGGCGATGACGCTAGCCCGCAACGTGCGCGTGGTCTAGCTGGATCGCCGCGCCCGCCGTGTCGAACAGGTGCAGCTCGCGGTGGTCGACTGCGAGCACGAGCCGCTGCCCGGACCGGACGTCGACACGGCCCCGCAGCCGCGCCGAGAAGCGCGCCGCACGGTCGTCGGCCAGGAGCCGCCCGTCGTCGGCGTCGTCCGTCGCCGCCCGCACGGCGTCGGCGACCACCGGCGGCGCATCGACCCGGAACGTCATCACTGCCTCGTCCCCCAGCTCCTCGACCACCTCGGCCTGCACCTCGATCCGCGGCAGCTCCGGGTCGGTCCGCGGCCCGTCGAGCTCGAAGGCGCCCGGCCGCAGGCCGAGCACCACGTCACCGGCGGGCACGCGCGCCGGCAGCGGCAGCGAATGGCCCGCGAACATCACGCGGTCGCCCTCGACCCGCGCGCCGACGAGGTTCATCGGCGGCGAGCCGATGAAGGCGGCGACGAACAGGTTCACCGGCCGCCGGAACAGCTCCTGTGGCGCGTCGAACTGCTGCACCACGCCGTCGCGCAGCACCGCGACGCGCTGGCCGAGCGTCATCGCCTCGACCTGGTCGTGTGTGACGTAGACGGTGGTGACGGCGAGCCGCTCGTGCAGCCGAGCGAGCTCGGCGCGCATCGTCGTGCGCAGCTTGGCGTCGAGGTTGGACAGCGGCTCATCCAACAGGAACGCCGCCGGCTCGCGCACCAGCGCCCGCCCCATGGCCACCCGCTGGCGCTGGCCGCCCGAGAGCTGCGCCGGTCGCCGCGCCATCAGCTCCTCGAGCCCGAGCAGCGACGCCATCGCGTTCACACGCCGCTCGACCTCCGGCTTCGGGGTGCGGCGCTGGCGCAGCCCGAACGCGAGGTTGTCGCGCACGCTCTTGTGCGGGTAGAGCGCGTAGTTCTGGAACACCATCGCGATGTCGCGGTCGGGCGGCGCGACCGTCGTGACGTCGCGAGCACCGATCCGCACGGTGCCGGCCGTGACCTGCTCGAGGCCCGCGATCATGCGCAGCAGCGTCGACTTGCCGCAGCCGGACGGGCCGACGAGCACCACGAACTCGCCCGGCCGCACCTCCAGCGTGACGTCGTCGACCGCGACGACGTCGCCGTCGTAGACCTTCGTGAGCCGCTCGAGCGTGATCCCGCTCATCCCTTCACCGCCGTCGACGTGAGCGAGCGGATGAACGTCCGCTGCGCGAGCAGGAACGCGAGCACGATCGGCAGCGTCACGAGCACGTTGCCGGCCATGACCGCCGACCACTGCGTCCGGTGCGCGCCCTGGTAGGTCGCCAGCCCGAGCTGGACGGTGTAGTGCGTGTCGCTGTTGATCGCGATCAGCGGCCACGTGAGGTCGTTCCAGACCACGAGCAGCGTCAGCACGGCCACGGTGGCGAGCGCCGGGCGGGCCAGCGGCAGCACGACCTTGCCGAGGATCGCCAGCCGCGAGCAGCCGTCGATCCATGCCGCCTCCTCGATCTCGCGCGGGAGCGAGACGAAGAACTGCCGCAGCAGGAAGACGCCGAACGGCGTGACCAGCGACGGCAGGATCAGCGCGCCCAGCGTGTCGATCAGCCCGAGGTGCTTCATCAGCAGGAAGGTCGGGATCATCGTGAGCTGGAACGGGATCACCAGCGTCGCGAGCATCAGCGCGAGCAGCACGCGCGAGCCGCGGAAGCGCATGCGCGCGAACGCGTAGCCGGCGAACGAGCAGAACACGAGGTTGGAGACCACGGTCACGCTCGCGACGATCGCCGAGTTCAGGAACCAGCGCCCGAAGCGCCCGGTGGAGAACACGTAGCGGTAGCCGTCCAGGTGCAGCGAGTCAGGGATGATCGTGGGCGGGAACTTGTTGATCTGCGCGTTCGTCATGAACGACGCCACGATCAGCCACAGCAGCGGCAGTGCGAACACGAGCGCCATCGGCAGCAGCACCAGGTGCCAGGTCAACGGCCGCCTCACGTGAGCCGCGCCTCCCGCCGCCGCGCATAGGCGCCCCAGACCAGCGCGACCACGAGCAGCCCGAAGGCGAGGACGTACGCGGCGGCCGCGCCGTACCCGGCGTTGAAGAACTCGAACGCCTGCTGCCACACGTACAGCACGACGACCGTCGTCGACTGCAGCGGCCCGCCGCGCGTGGTGACGAACACGAGGTCGAACAGCTGCAGCGACTCGAACGTCTGCCACACGAGCAGGAACACGGTCACCGGCCGCAGCGCGGGGAGCACGACGTGCAGGAAGATCCCGCGCCGCCGCGCGCCGTCGATCGACGCCGCCTCGACGAGCTCGCGCGGGATGTCCTGCAGCGCCGCCAGGAAGATGATCACGCAGAACCCGACCCCGCTCCACAGCCCGATCGCCACCAGCACCCACAGCGCCTGTCCGGGATCCTGCAGGAAGCCCTGGCGCGCGATCCCGACCTTGTCGAGCAGCGCGTTGGCGACGCCGAACTGCGAGTCGAACACAAACGAGAACAGCACGCCCTGCGCGGTGGCGGACATGATGTACGGCACCACGACCAGCGTCCGGTAGAAGCCGATGAACCGGACGCGCCGGTTGAGCAGCAACGCGATCCCGAGGCCGCCCGCGATGCTCAGGGGCACGAACGCGGCGGTGTAGAGCAGCGTGTGCTGCAGGGCGCCGCGAAACGTGGCGTCATCGAGCAGCCGCCGGTAGTTGTCGACCCCCACCCACGTGCTCGGGGTGACGAAGTCCGACTTCTGCAGGCTCAGCAGCAGCGCCCAGCCCATCGGCACCAGGCTCAGCCCGAGGATGATCACGACCGCCGGCATGACCCACAGCCAGGCTGTCGGCGTGTCGCCGAAGACCCGCTGGAGCCGCGATGGACGGCGCTCAGCCGCCGCCGGCAAGGACCGCCTCGCTGGCCTGCACCGCCTGGTTGAGCGCGTCGCCCGGCGCCGAGCGCTTGAGCAGGACCGCGACGAGCGACTGCCCGACCGCCTCGGAGACGCGCGGGTACGCCGGGTTGGCCGGCTTCACACGTGCGCTGTCGAGCGCGGCGAGGAACACCGACAGCCCGGGGACCTCCTTCTGATACGCCGTCCACTCCGGCTTGTCGGCCGTCCCCTTACGCAGCGGTAGCGAGCCGGCGTTGGTCACCCACTTGGCGTCCTGGGCGGGCGAGTTGAGCCAGCGCACGAACTCGATCGCGGCCTTCGACCGCGCGTCGCCGTTGTCGAAGATCGTCCACGTGTCGGGCGCCGAGATCGTCAGCGGCTCGCCGCCGAAGGTCGGCAGCGGGGCGACGCCGAAGTCGGTCTTCGCGTCGATGAAGTCGGGGAGCTGCCACGGGCCGGTCACGACCATGCCGATTTTGCCGTTGTTGAACAGCTGGTAGGTCTGGTCGCTGTCGGGCTTGGTGTCGACGTACACCGACCCGTCCTGCGCGAGATGGTTGACGGCCTCGATCGCCTTCTCCCCGGGCGCGCCGCCGAAGCCGACCTTGCCGTCGTCGGTGATGATGTCGCCGCCGTTCTGCCACACGAGCGGCCACCACCGCCAGACCGTGTCCTCGTCGCCGACCGCGGGCCAGGCGGTGCCGAACGTGCCCTTGGTGCTGTCGGTGAGCTGCTTGGACGTGGCGATGAAGTCCTCCCACGTCCAGCCGGAGGCGGGCGGCTCCTGCACGCCCGCCTCCTTGAACAGCTTCTTGTTGTAGACCACGGCGAGGTCGTCGATCAGGGCGGGCAGCGCGCGCACGCGGCCGTCGACCATCGTGGCGTCGCGCGCCGGCGCGTAGTAGTCGTCCCAGCCGAAGTCGGGCGCCTTCACCGCGTCGGTCAGGTCCATCACCTTGTCCGAGCGGGCGAGGTTGGCGAGGTCCGAGCCGAAGATGTACGCGATGTCGGGGTATTCGCCCGACGCCAGCGCGGTGGTGATCTTCTGGCGCATCTGGTCGGCCACCACGCCGCCGGTGGTCGCCTTGATCTGGATGTCCTTGTGGGTGCGGTTGAACTCGTCGGCGAGCTGGCCCAGCACCTTGCCGGCGATGTCGTTCTGGCCGTGCCACATCGTGATGTGCACGACCCCGCCAGGCTTGGTCTCCGTGTCATCACCCGAGCCCCCGCAGCCGGCGACGAGCAGGGCGGCGGCGGCGAGCGCCAGGATGAGCCGGGTCATGGCAGGACCTCCGTGCGGGTCAGAACGACCGACCGAGTCAGGTTGCGGGGGTTGTCGGGATCGAGGCCCGCCGCCTCGGCAAGCGCGACGGCGGTGCGC
Organism: uncultured Solirubrobacteraceae bacterium; assembly: GCA_963803335.1. Lineage (GTDB taxonomy): Bacteria > Actinomycetota > Thermoleophilia > Solirubrobacterales > Solirubrobacteraceae > DASSUW01. Next base: position 270,677 of record CAWDME010000009.1, read on the forward strand.
TGCACGAGCACGAGCGACGCGAGCGGGTCGAGGTCGGGAGCGACGACGGTGCCGCCGGCCTCCGCCACCTGGTCGCCCAGGCCGTCGGCGGTCGCGCCCAGGAACCACACCGCCGCGCCGGGCCCGGCGATGCTGATCGGCCCGTGCCGGTATTCGAACAGCGGATAGGCCTCGGTCCACGCCTGTGCCGCCTCGCGCAGCTTCAATGCCGCTTCACTGGCCAGGCCGACCGTCCAGCCGCGGCCGAGGAACGCCCAGCGGTCGGCGGCACCGGGCGCGACCGGCAGCGGCATTGTCAGCGCGCGCTCGGCGTCGGCGGCCGCGCGCTCCACGTCGTCGCCCTCGTGGGCGCGCAGCAGCGTCAGCGCGGTGGTGGCGAAGCGCGTCTGCACGACCGACGCCTCGTCGGCGAAATCGAGGACCACGACGTCATCCGCCGCCACGGCCACCGGCGTGCCGGCGACCGCCGTGATGGCGAGGCTGCGCTCGGCGCGGGCGCGCTCGAGCGCGTGCACGACCTCGGTGGTCGTGCCCGAGCGCGAGAGTGCGACGGCGACGTCGTAGCTGCGGCCGGCCGGCATCTCGGACGCGGCGAACGCGTCCGTGCGCCCGTGACCGCGGCGCTCGCGCAGCGCCGCCCACGCCTGTGCCATGTACAGGGACGTGCCGCAGCCGATCGCGCACACTTCCGCACCGGGCTCGGGCAGCACGCCCGGATCGAGCGCGGCGGCCTGCCTCCACAGCTGCGGCTGACTGCGGATCTCGTCCGCCGTGATGCTCATTTCTGCACGATATATCTCGATTCGCGCACAAGCAAGCAACAGCGTGCTCGATAGAGTGCGCGCGTGAGCAAGACCGAGCGTCTCGGCCGCATCCTCGAGCTGCTTGCACGCGACGGGACCGTCACGGTCGGAGACCTCGCCGCCGAGCTCGCGGTCAGCCAGGCCACTGTGCGACGCGACCTGCAGGCGCTCGGCGAGCAGCGGCTGCTCGAGCGCTCGCACGGCGGGGCCGTGGCTCACGGCACCGCGCACGAGCTCCCGGTCCGCTACCGGACCGGCCGCAGCGAGGAGAAGCGGCGGATCGCCCGCGCCGCCGCCGAGCTCGTGGCCGACGGCGACGCGATCGCCTTCACGGGCGGCACGACGACGACCGAGGTCGCGCGCACGCTCGCCGCGCGGCAGGACCTGACGGTGATCACCAACGCGCTGAACATCGCGGTCGAGCTCGCCGTGCGGCCCAACCTCAAGCTGATCGTCACTGGTGGCGTGGCGCGCAGCGCGTCGTACGAGCTCGTCGGCACGCTCGCCGACGCCACGCTGCGCGGACTCAACGTCGACCTCGCGTTCGTCGGCGTCGACGGAGTCGATGCCGAGCGCGGGCTGACCACGCAGAACGAGGTCGAGGCGGCCACCAACCGGGCGCTGATGGCGCGCGCCAAGCGCACGATCGTCGTCGCCGACGCGAGCAAGCTCGGGCGCGTCGCGCTCGCGCAGATCGCCGGCGTCGCCGCCGCCGAGCAGCTGATCACGAACACCGGCGCTGACGCGGAACAGGTGCAGCGCCTGGAGGCGGCGGGGCTCACGGTCACGGCCGTCTGAGCAACCCAGGTTGACAAGCCGTCGTCTGTCAACTACGGTTGACGGATGCTGGATCTCGACGTTCCCCGTGACCCTGCCGACGGCCTCGCCGCCGTCGTCGCTCTGCGCCGCCTCGCCGATCGGTTGGAGGACGCGACGGTGGCCCAGGCACTGCGTGACGGCTGGACCTGGGCGCTCGTCGCCGAGGCGCTCGGCGTGAGTCGGCAGGCGGTGCACAAGAAGCACGCCAAGCGGCTCAAGGAGTTCTGATGTTCGAACGGTTCACCCGTGACGCTCGCCAGGTCGTCAAGTCCGCCGAGACGCTGGCGAGCGGCCTCGGCAGCCCGACGATCGAGGCCGAGCACCTGCTGCTCGCGCTCGCCGACTGCGAACCCGTGCTCGCCGATGTCGGGCTCGACCACGACGGCGTGCTCGCCGCACTCGAGGCTGAGCGCAACCGCAGCCTGCTGGCCGTGGGCATCACCGCAGCCGACTTCGACCTCCCGCCCGCGCCGCGCAGCCGCCCACACATCGCCGCCTCGACCAAGATCGCGCTGGCGCGCGCGGTGCAGGTCGCGGCCGCGCGCTCGGACAAGCGGATCGCCGGCGGCCACATCCTGCTCGGCCTGCTGGCGGCCGAAGCCGGCACCGTCCCGCGCGCGCTGGAGATCGCCGGGATCGACCGGCAGGAGCTCCGCGACCGCGCCGCGGCGCGCCTCAACTGACGGCGTCGGCCTCGATCTCGACGCGCCAGCGCGGGTCGATGAAGCCCGACACGATGATGACGCCGGTCGCCGGCCGGACATCGCCGAACGCGCGTCCGTGAGCGGCTCCAACCGCGTCGACGTCGGCGCGGTCGACCAGGTAGACACGGGTGCGCACGACGTCGCGCAGCGATGCGCCGGCCTCGCTCAACGCGGTGGCGATGATCTCCAGGCACCGCTCCGCCTGCACGCCTGCGTCGGGGTCGACGTGGCCGTCAGGCCAGATCGCCGCGGTCGCCGAGACCCAGACCTGATTGCCGACCCGAACCGCCCGGGAGTAGCCGATCGCCGGCTCCATAGGGGCCCCCGACGTGATCCGCTGCCTCATCCCACCGACTGCTGGTAGAGCGTGAAGCCGATCGCCGCGCAGACCGCGGCGACGATCCAGAAGCGCAGGATGATCTTCGTCTCAGACCAGGCCTGCAGCTCGAAGTGGTGATGGATCGGCGCCATCAGGAACACGCGCTTGCGGAAGGTCTGGAACGAGAACACCTGGATCAGCACCGACAGCGCCTCGATCACGAAGATGCCGCCGAGGATGATCAGCAGGACCTCGGTCTTGGTCATCACGGCCATCGCCGCGATCGCGCCGCCGAGGCCCAGCGACCCGGTGTCGCCCATGAAGATCGAGGCCGGGAACGAGTTGAACCACAGGAAGCCGACGCAGCCGCCGACCAGGCAGCCGGCCACCAGCGCGAGGTCCCTCTGGCCGGTCGTGAACGTGATCGCGATGTAGGCGAGCAGCACGATCGCCGCGCAGCCCGCGGCGAGGCCGTCGAGCCCGTCGGTGAGGTTGACGGCCGAGGTGGTCCCCGCCAGCACGAAGTAGATGAGGATCGGATACAGGTAGCCGAGGTCGATCTGGGCGTCGACGATCCGCAGGTTCAGGGTGTCGCCGAGGTCGGCGCCCTGCGATGCGGCGAGCCACAGCCCGATCGCGATCAGCATGGTCACCACGAGCTTCGTGCGCCCGCGCAGCCCGAGCGAGCGCCGCTTGACGAGCTTCGTGTAGTCGTCGGCGAAGCCGAGCAGCGCGCATGCGGCGGCGACGCCGAACACGGCCAGCGAGCGCGCATCGCGGTCGGTGAGCAGCAAGAACGGCACAGCGATCGCCGTGAAGATGATGATCCCGCCCATCGTCGGCGTCCCGGCCTTGGCGTGGTGTTCCTGCGGCCCCTCCTCGCGGATCTGCTGGCCGAACTCGCGCTCGCGCAGGAACTCGATGAACTTCGGCGACAGGAAGACGCAGATCAGCAGCGACGCCGTCCCGGCGATCAGCACCTCACCCATGCGCCAGTGCCTCCGCCACGACCTCGAGCCCGACGCCCCGCGATCCCTTGACGAGCAGCACGTCGCCCGGCTCGACGATCTCGCCGGTCAGCGACGCGGCCTCGGCGGCATCGGCCACCGCGTACGAGTCGCCGTCGAAGGAGTCGAGCATCACGGCCGCGCGCGGACCGACGGTGACGAGCACGTCGACCCCCGCCGCGCCCGCGGCCTCACCCACCTCGCGGTGCAGGTCGGCCTCGCGCTCGCCGAGCTCGAGCATGTCGCCGAGGACCGCAATGCGGCGGCCAGAGGCCGGTTCGGCTGACAGCTCGTCGAGGGCGGCACGCACGGACAAAGGGCTCGCGTTGTAGCAGTCGTTGATCACGAGGGCGCCGCTGGGGAGCGGCACGCGCTCGCCGCGCAAGTGCCCGGCAGGCACGTCGACACGGCCGCTCGGCCGTACGCCGACGGCGAGCGCGGCGGCCACGGCGGCGAGCGTGTTGGTGCGCTGGTGGCGCGCCGTGAACGGCAGCTCGAGGTCGAGCGGCTCGCCGAAGGCGACGACCGTGTCGCCGTCGAGGCGCACGTCGCCGCCGTCGCCGAAGCGCGTGACGTTCAGGCCTTCGAGGTACGGCTCGAGCAGCGGCTCGCCGGCCGGCACCACGGCGGTGCCGGCACCGGGCAGCAGCTCGGCCTTGGCGCGGGCGACGCCCTCGAGCGATCCGACCTGCTCCAGGTGCACGGGCCCGATGTTCGTGATCACGGCGACGTCCGGCTCGCAGATCTCGCGCAGCGTGGCGATCTCGCCGAAGCCGCGCATCGCCGCCTCGAGCACGAGCACCTCGGTGCCGGGGTCGGCGCCGAGGATCTCCGGCGGCATGCCGATGTCGGTGTTGAAGTTGGCGCGCGAGGCGACGACCCGCCGCTGCGCTGCGATCAGCGCGCTGATGAGCTCCTTCGTCGAGGTCTTGCCGACCGAGCCGGTGACCGCGATGACCTGCGCGCCGAGCGCACGGCGCCACTCGCGGGCGAGTGCGCCCATCGCCGTCAGCGGGTCCTCGGCGGTGAGCACGGCGCCGCCGGTCGTCTCCGCCCACGCCGGCGAGACGAGCACGCCCCAGGCGCCGGCGTCGAGCGCCTGCTGCGCGAACCGGCCGCCGTCGACGTTCTCCCCCGTGAGGCCCACGAACAGGTCCCCGGGACCGACCGCGCGCGAGTCGATCGAGACCCGCTCCGGGCCGCCGTCGGCCGCACGCACGAGCGTGGCGCCCGCCGCGGCCGCCACCTGGGCGGCGTCCCAGCCTCTCATGCCGGTGCCACCGAGCGCAGCGCCTCGCGCGCCACCGTGACGTCGTCGAACGGTTCCTTGCGGCCGCCCGCGAACTCCTGCCCCTGCTCGTGCCCCTTGCCGGCGATCACCACGACGTCGCCGGGCTCGGCGAGCGCGACCGCGCGATGGATGCTGGCGCGGCGGTCGGGGTCGCTGGAGACGTTCGCCGCCCCGCCGGTGCCGGCCAGGATCTCGGCGATGATCGCCTCCGGATCCTCGGAGCGCGGGTTGTCGGAGGTGACGAGGCAGACGTCCGCGAGGCGCGCGCCGATCTCCCCCATCAGCGGGCGCTTGCCGCGGTCACGGTCGCCGCCGGCGCCGAACACGGCGATCACGCGCGCGTCGGCCAGCTCGCGTGCCGCGCGCAGCACGTTCTCGAGCGAATCCGGGGTGTGCGCGTAGTCGACGAGCACCGCGAACGGCTGGCCCTCGGCGACCGGCTCGAAGCGGCCGGGCACGCGAACCGTCTCCGGCAGGCGGTCGAGCTCGGCGCCGAGCGACCGCGCGGCTGCCCAGGCGCCGAGCGCGTTGGCGACGTTGAACGTGCCCGGCAGCGGGACATGGACCGGGAACTCGCCGTCGGGCGTGACGAACGTGCAGTCGCTGCCGGCGAAGCCGGTCCGGACATCCGCGGCGCGATAGTCGGCCGGCGCGTCGACCGCGAACGTGACCGCCTCGGGGAACTCCTCGGTCAGCCGCCGGCCGTAGGGGTCGTCGACGTTGACGATCTTCACGTCGGTCAGCGGGCCGGCGAACAGCCGGCGCTTGGCCTGGAAGTAGGCCTCCATCGTCGGGTGGAAGTCCAGGTGGTCCTGCGTCAGGTTGGTGAAGATCGCGGCGGCGACGTGGATGCCGTCGGCGCGGCGGAGTTCGAGCGCGTGCGAGGAGATTTCCATCGCGCAGGCGCGATCTCCTCCGTCGAGCATCTCGCGAAACGTCCGCTGCAGATCGATCGCCTCGGGCGTCGTGCGCACGGTCGGCCGCTCCTCCCCCGCGATCACCGACGTGACCGTCCCGAGCAGGCCGGTCTGGCGCCCGGCCGCCTCGAGCAGCGCGCGGACGAGGAACGCCGTCGTGGTCTTGCCGTTGGTCCCCGTGACCCCTATTACGGGGAGGCGGCCCGTGGGGTCCCCGTAGAAGCGCGCGGCGGCGACGGCCATCGCGGCGCGCACGTCCTGCACCTGCACCTCGGGCACGCCGAGGTTCAGCGGCCGGGCGACGACGAGCGCGGCGGCACCGCGCTCGATCGCGTCGGGCGCGAACTCGTGCCCGTCGCGGGTGAAGCCGGGGACGCAGAAGAACAAGGTCCCGGGCTCCACGGCACGGTTGTCATAGGCGAGGCCGCCGACCTCGACCGCCGGCCCAGCGCCGAGCAGCTCTCGGACGGTCATCCGCGGGCAGTCTACGAGCGCCTGCGGACTCTACGATCCCCCGATGCCGGTCGAGGACGATCCGCGCCGCGGGCCCGCCGGTCGCGTGCTCGTGGACGCGGCGGGCAGGCCGATCGGCCGCTACGACGAGGGGATGCGCGCGGACATCCCGATCGCCGACCTGTTCGAGCGCGAGCCGGGCGTGAGCGTCGAGGACGCGGCGGCCGCCGTGCTCGCCGACCTGCGCGGAATGAAGATCGCGGGCGACGAAGCGCTCGGGCGCGCACTGATCGCGGCCGGCGGGACGAAGCTCCGGCACGGCCACCTGTACTCGTACGACTTCGGCCGCAAGCCACCGCCGCCGCCCCGGGAGGCGCCGCCCGGCATCCGGCTCACCGACATCGACCGACCGGTGGCCGATCTGCTCGACTCCTACCGGGCCGCCTACCCGCCCGACCATCCCGACAGCGGCCTTGTGCCGGGCGACCCCGCCGACGAGCTCGAGGCGGTGATCGTCGGCGAGCAGTACGGCCCGCTCCTGACCGGCAGCGGGCTGGCCGAGACCGGCGACGGCGCGGTCGTCGGCGCGCTCCTGCTCGGCACGATCCCGGGCGGTGAGCCGCCGCTCTACGGGCCGTGGGTGATCGACGTCTGGCGCGACCCGGCGCACCGCGGCGTCGGCCGGGCGCTGCTCGCCCGCGCATTGGCGCTCGCGGAGGTCGAGACCCTCGGGCTGATTGTCACCGAGGGCAACGACGCCGCGCGGCGGCTGTACGAAGCGCTCGGCTTCGACCTCGTCTCGAGCGCGATCGTCGTGCAGACCTGAGCGGAATAGGCGCCGCGCCGTTGCGTCCTTGGCGGCATGGCGATCGTGCTCGGTGTGCTGGCGGCGGTGATCGGTGTCGTCGGCACCCTGCCCTATGTCCGAGACACGCTGCGGAGCGTCACGCGTCCGCACCGCGGTGCCTGGCTGATCTGGTCGACGCTCGCCGTCGTCGCGTTCCTCTCGCAGCGTGCGGACGGCGCGTCCTGGAGCGCCGTGATGTGCGGTGCGCAGGCGCTGACGAACGGCGCCGTGTTCGTACTGGCGTTCCGGCGCGGGACCGGCGCCGTGACGCTCGGCGACCGCCTGCTGCTCCTGCTGGCCGCGGTCGGCGTGGCCGGCTGGCTGGCGACGGACGATCCGCTGATCGCGACGGGCTGCGTGATCGCCGCCGACTTCGTCGCCGCGGGGCTGATGCTCCCCAAGAGCTGGTGCGATCCGGGCTCGGAGACGCTGTCGACCTTCGTGCTGGCGAGCATCAGCGGGGTGCTCGCCGCCGGAGCGGCCGGCTCGCCCTCGCTGCTCGTCTACCCGGTCTACTACTGCCTCGTCAACGCCGCCCTCGCCGGCGTGCTGTGGTTCGCTATGCGGAGAGCGGCGTTAGTAGGCGGTGCGGTGCGCGCAGCGCCAGGCTGACGCGGTCGTCCCTGAGCGGGCGGGGCCGGGTCTCGACGTCCTCGGGCGGCGGCGTGACGCCGCAGGCCGGGGGCAGTCGCCGGCCCCGTCGAGCTCGGTCCCACAGTCGGCGTGCAGCCAGAGGCGCCGTGCGCCGCCACCCGCGCAGCGGTACCGCTCACCCCACGAGGTGAGCGCGTACACGGCCGGCCACAGGTCACGGCCCGCCTGCGTCAGGTGGAAGTCCTCGCGCGTGGCGCTGTAGGGCCGCCGCTCGACGAGACCCTCGGCCTCGAGTGCATGCAGCCGGGCGCTGAGGATCGCGCGCGGGATGTCGAGGCGCGCGACCAGCTCGCCGAACCGCTGCACGCCCATGAACAGGTCGCGGACGATGAGCAGCGTCCAGCGCTCCCCGACGACCTCGAGCGTACGGGCGAGCGAGCAGGTCTGGGACTGGCGACCGCGATGGGCTCGCTCGGCCAGTTCGTGTTCGCGCCGCTCGGGCAGGCGTTCATCGGTGCCTACGGCGCCGCGACGGCGCTCGCACTGATCGCCCGGCTGCGTCGCGTTCGTGCCGTTCCTGGCGATCGCGCTCGCCGGCGGCGACGCCGTGGCCGAGGACGAGCCGGGCGCCCACGTCTCGACACTGGAGGCCGTCCGCGAGGCGCTCGGGCACCCGAGCTACGTGCTGCTCACGTGCGGCTTCTTCGTCTGCGGCTTCCACATCGCGTTCGTCACCACCGTCCTGCCGCCCTACCTGACCGACCTCGGCGAGCCATGGCCTGGCCGCGCTGGCGCTCGGCCTGATCGGGGTGTTCAACGTGCTCGGCGCCGACATGAGCGGCGTCCTCGGCGGGCTCTACAGCCGCCGGCTGCTGCTGAGCGGGATCTACGCCTCGCGCGCCGCCGCCTTCGGGCTGTTCGTGCTGCTGCCGGCGACGCCCGTGACCGTGCGGCTGTTCGCCGCGCTGATCGGGCTGCTCCGGCTCTCCACCGTGGCCCCCACGTCGGGCCTGATCGCGCTCATGTTCGGCACCCGCCACCTCGGCGTCCTGTTCGGGATCGTCTTCCTCAGCCACCAGGTCGGCGCGTTCATCGGCGTCTGGCTGGGCGGGGCGGTCCACGACGCAACCGGCTCGTACGACCTCATGTGGTGGCTGTCGATCGCGTTGGGGTTGGCGGCCGCGATCGTCCATCTCCTGATCCAGGAGCGGCGCGCCGCGGCGCCGGCGGCGGCATGAGGCACGCACTCGTGCTCGCGGCCCTGACCGTGGTGGCGCTGGGCGGCGTGCTGTGGCAGGTCGATCAGTCCGGCGCCATCCCCCAGAAGGGCGAGCTGCCGAAGCTCATCTGCCCGCTGCACTGACGAACTTCAAGGGCGCGAGGCCAACGCACCACTTTCACGTGGGCGATTTAGGGTCGTACAGGGACCATTTCCCGACCCACGCAAAACCAGTACATCACCGCCGCCCTACCCAGCCGCAGTTGGCCCGGGCCGGCGGGCGGTCACACGGCCAGCGCGCGCTCGACGATCGCCTCGCCGTCCACGCCGGCCGGCAGCGTCCCGAACACGCGGCCGCGCCCCTCGCCCAGACGGCCGGCGCAGAAGGCGTCGGCGACGGCGGGTGGCGCGTACCGGACCAGCAGCGACGCCTGGAACGCCAGCGCCAGGTCCTCGACGCCGCGGCGGGCGCCCCACTCGTCGGCCGGCGCGGCCAGCGTGTCGAGATGGGCGTCGAGCCGCCGATCCCCACCGCGGGCGAGCTCGCACTCGGCCAGAAACGCCGGCAGGCCCTCGGGCTCGCGCGCCAGCGCGCGCAGGACGTCCAGGGACATCACGTTGCCCGAGCCCTCCCAGATGCCGTTCAAGGGCGCGTCGCGCAGCAGCCGCGGCATCGGCGACTCCTCGACGTAGCCGTTGCCGCCCAGGCATTCCAGCGCCTCGGCGGCGTGGGGGGTCGCGCGCTTGCAGATCCAGTACTTCAAGACCGCGGTGGCGAACCGCCGCAGCGCGTTGTCCTCCTCGTCATAGGCGCGCGCGAGCCGCAGCGCGGTCGCGGTGGCGGCCTCGGACTCGATCGCCAGGTCGGCGAGCACGTTGACCATCAGGGGCTGCGAGACGAGCCGCTGGCCGAACGCGCTGCGGTGGCGCGCGTGCCAGATCGCCTCGGCGACGCCGCGGCGCATGCCGCACGCGCTGCCGATCACGCAGTCGAGCCGGGTGTGCGTGACCATCTCGATGATCGTCGCCACGCCGCGGCCCTCCTCGCCCAGCAGCCGCGCGGCGGCAGCGCGGAACTCGACCTCGGAGGACGGCAGCGAGCGCGTCCCGAGCTTGTCCTTCAAGCGCTGGAACTCCATGCCCGGCCCGCGTTCGACCAAGAAGCACGAGAGCCCCGCGGGCGCCTGCGCGAGCACGAGAAAGATGTCGCACGGCGGATACGAGCAGAACCACTTGTGGCCGGTGAGCTCCCACCAGCCGTCGCCCGCGGGTTCGGCGCGCGTGCTGTTGGCGCGCACGTCCGAGCCGCCCTGCTTCTCGGTCATCGCCATGCCGCACAGCGCGCCGCGCTCGTAGTCCGGCAACGTCAGACGCGGCTCCCACTCGGTGGCAAGCTCGGGCGAGCGGCGCAGCGCCGGCACCGCCGAGTAGGTCATCGACACCGGGCACATCACGCCGGCGTTGGCGTGCGTCCACAGTAACTCCAGCGCGGCGCGCGCCACGTGCGCGCCCGGCCGCGGGTCGCGCCACGGGAGCGCGTGGATCTCGCGCTCGACCGCCCCGCGCAGCAGCCAGTGCCAGCTCGGGTCGAGCTCGACCTGGTCGACCCTATGCCCGAACCGGTCGTGCGTGACGAGCCGCGGCTCGTTGCGCTCGGCGCGCCGCCCATGCTCCAACGCCTCCGCCGAGCCGGCGACGGCGCCGACATCGCGCGCACGGTCGAGGGCCCAACCCCCGCCTTCTCGGTCGAGTGCTTCGCGCAGCGCGAGGTCGGTCTCGAACAGGTTCACGTCCTCGAACGGGACGGACTGGTTCAGGACGTCATGTGTGAGCGTGGACATGAGCTCCAACCGATTGGAGGACGAAGGCCTGGAGGCCGGCCACCAAAGCGTCGGCGCCCGCCTCGCGGCGCTGCAGCGGGCCGACCATCGCCTCGGCGAGCGCGCCGACGATCGCCGTCGCGGCGAGCTCGGCGTCCTGAGCGGGCAGCTCGCCGGCCCGGATCCCGTCGTGCAGCGCGCGCTCGAACAGGTCCGCGTAGGCGCGGCGGAACGTGAGCCGCTCCACCTCCACCGCCGGATCGACCGGCTCGGCGATCAGCGCGTAGGCGCGCACCGGCTCGGCCAGCGCGCGGCGCACGAACGCCTCCACCCACGCCGCCAGGCGGTGGGTGACCGGCTCCGAGCGGTCGGTCATCGCGCGCAGCACGTCGACCTCGCGCTGCGCGGCGCGGCGGAACACCTCGGCGAACATGTCGCCCTTGGACGGGAAGTGGCGGTAGACGCTGCCGGTGGCTACGCCGGCGCGGCGGGCGACCGCGACGACCGAGGCCGACGTGTAGCCGCCCTCGGCCAGCTGCTGCAGCCCGGCCTCGACGATCCGCTCACGCGCCGCCGCCAGGCGGGCCCGCGTGCGCTCTGTGGGGCGATACGGCACGGAAGAATTGAATCATGATTCAGCCCAAACCGCGACCCTGGCGCCGCGCGATCAGCGCGGCGCGATCTTCAAGTAGTTGAGCGCGAAGCTCGTGATCTCGCGGAACGCCGGCGCCGCCACGGTGCCGCCGTAGATGTCGCCCTGCGGCTCGTCGACCATCACGGCGACGAGCAGCTTCGGCCGCCGCGCGGGCGCGAAGCCGACGAACGACGACACGAACTTCGTCTTCGAGTAGCCGCCGTGCTCGTCCGGCTTCTCGGCCGTGCCGGTCTTGCCGCCCATCACGTAGCCGTCGATGCTCGCGCCCGACGCCGTGCCGCCGGGGCCCAGGACGCCCTCGAGCATCCGCCGCAACGAGGCGGCTGTGGCCTCGGAGATGATCCGGTGGCCCTGCGGCTCGCTCACATGCCGGCTGCCGACCTGGGACACGATGTGCGGCGGGCGCAGGATGCCGCCGTTGGCGATCGCCGAGTAGGCGGCCGCCATCTGGATCGGCGTCACCGCGATGCCCTGGCCGATCGGCAGGTTCCCCATCGAGGCGCCCGAGTAGTTCTTGACGTTGAGCACGATGCCGCGCTCCTCGCCCGGGAGGTCGACGCCGGTCGGCTCGCCGAACCCGAAGCGCCGGACCCACTTGTCGAACTCGGTCGCGCCCAGCCGTAGCCCGATCGTCACGGCGCCGACGTTGCTGGACTCCTTGAGGATCTGCGCCGTCGTCAGCGTGCGGTAGCCGGCGTCGTGCGCCTCCCCGATCTCGCGATCGGCGACCTTGATCGTCGGCCCGAGGTTGAAGGTGGTGTCGGGCGTCACCTTGCCGTCCTCGAGCGCGCCCGCGACCGTGAACGCCTTGAACGTCGAGCCCGGCTCGTAGGTGGCGCCGATCGCGCGGTCCTGGCGGGCGTAGTCGGGCGCGTCGCCGGGCGCGTTGGCGTTCACCTGCGGCCAGTTCGCGAGCGCGAGGATCGAGCCGTCGCGCGGGTCCATGACGATCGCGGTCGCGCCCTTGGGCTTGTGCACCTCGCCGACGGCGGCGAGCACCTGCTCGGCGCGATCCTGGATCGCATTGTCGAGCGTGAGGTGGACGTTCTGGCCGGGCAGCGTCGGTGTCGTCTCGCGGAGGCGGATCGCGTCGCCGAGCGCGTCCTTGGTCAGCTTGCGCTCGCCGTCGCGGCCGTGCAGGTCCTTGTCGAGCGAGTACTCGAGGCCCGAGAGCCCCTCGTTGTCGGTACCGGTGACCCCGAGCAGCTGCGACGCCATCCAGTCGCGCGGGTACAGGCGCTTGAACTCGGGGATGTACTCGAGCCCGTCGATGCCGAGCCGCTGGATGCGGTGCGCGCGCGACGGCGGGATCTTGCGGGCGAGGTAGACGAAGCCGGTGTCGCGGCGGGCGAGCTGCTTGATCACCTCGTCTTCGTGCTTGCCGAGCAGCGGCGCGAGCTTCGCCGCCGCGGCCGCCGCGTCCTTGACCAGGTACGGGGTCGCGGCGACCGTCACCGCGGGCTGCGAGACCGCGAGCTCGGTTCCCTCGCGGTCCATGATCGCGCCGCGCCGGGCGGGCACCGTGACGTCGGTCTTCTGTTGGGTGGCCGCGGCGCGCTTGAGCGATCCGGCCTTGACGACGCCGAGCCACGTCGCTTTCGCGTAGCCGATCGCGAGCAGCGAGAGGAAGACGGCGAACAGGAAGCCGATGCGACGCTCGATGAGCCGCACGGCCTAACCCTGCGAAACGACGGCGGCGCCGTTCTGCGTCGCCGCCGGCGGCGGGGTCGGGGCCGGCGTCGCCGTCGGCACCGGCGTCGCGGTGGCCTCCGGCGCGGCGGCGGTCGTCGCCGACGGGTCCGGCGTGGCGACCGCGATCGGGTCGGTGACCGGCGCCGCGGCCGCGAGCACGCCCGGCTCGCGCCCGCCGTTCTCCATGATCGCGGCGGCGCTGTCGCTCGGCGGCTCCATGCGGCGGGCCGCGAGCGCCGCGTCGCGATCCTGCCGCGCGTGCAGGAACGACACGGCGCCCGGCGCGGGCGTGACCATGCCGTCGGCATCGGCAGCGTCACGCACCCGCTCGATCGACGAGAGCTTCGCGATGTCGGTCTCGAGCTCGGCGTTCTGGCGTTCGAGCGTGCTCGTCGTCGTTACCGCGTTCGAGATGCCGGCGTTCAGCTTGAGCAGCGAGACCTGCATCGCGACGATGCCGCCGAGCAGGATCCCGATCAGCCAGATCCAGGCGCGGCCGCGCAGCAGGCCGTCGACGAGCCGGGTCTCCGGCAGCGCGCGGATGCGCTCGAAGACGCCGGTCGAGCCGCGGCGCAGCGGGGGCGCGCCGGCGGGGACGGGCCGCGCGATCGGTCCGGAGACGCGCCGCGCGTGGCGCGCGGGCGGCCGGGTGCGTACACGTGCGTGCGCTGCCATGCCTAGTCCTCCTCCCTGAGCTTGCGGGCGGCCCGCAGGCGGGCCGACTTCGAGCGCGGGTTGTCCGCGACCTCACCCGGCGTCGGGACGACCGAGCGGCGGAAGACCGGCTCGGCCTCCGGCGTGCGGCCGCACGCGCATACGGGCAGGTCGGGCGGGCAGATGCACCCGCGCGCCTTCTCGGCGAGGAAGCGCTTCACCCGCCGGTCCTCGAGCGAGTGGAACGAGATCGCGGCGAGCCGGCCGCCGACGCGCAGCACGTCCCAGGCGAGCGGGAGCGCGGCGTCGAGCTGGGCAAGCTCGTCGTTGACGGCGATGCGGATCGCCTGGAAGGTCCGCTTGGCGGGATGACCGCCGGCGAAGCGGGCGGGCGCGGGGATCGCGGCAGTGATCGCGTCCACGAGCTCGAACGTGGTCTCGAGCGGCCGCCGGCGGATGATCTCGCCCGCGATCCGGTCGGCGAACCGCTCCTCGCCGTACTCGCGGATCGCGCGCGCCAGGCGGCGGCGGTCCCACGTGTTGAGCAGCTCGCGGGCGCTCAGCTCCTGCGCCGGGTCCATGCGCATGTCCAGCGGCGCGTCATAGGCGTACGAGAAGCCGCGCTCGCGCGTGTCGACCTGCATGCTCGACATCCCGAGGTCGACGTACGCCATGTCGGCCTTCACGCCCTCCTCGGCCAACATGCGGAGGCCGTGCTCGAAGTCGGCGCGGATGAAGCGGGTGTGGCACGGCACTTCGGCGGCCAGCTCGGCGAACGCCTTCTCGGCCAGCGGATCGCGGTCGATCGCGATCAGCGTGCCGGCGGCGCCGAGGCGGTCGGCGACCAGCCGCGCGTGGCCGGCGGCGCCGAGCGTGCAGTCGATCGCGATCTCGCCCGGATGGGGGTCGAGCGCTTCGATGAGCTCGCCCGCCAGGACCGGGACGTGCGTGCGTGGCATGTCAAGAAGGATGGCCAAGAGATGCGGTGAGGTCAGGCGCCCGTTGGGACAGGTCGCGGTCGTAGGCCTCCCAGGCCGAGCGGTCCCAGAGCTCGAGGCAGTCGCCGGCGCCGGTGATGACGACCTCGCGGTCGATGCTCGCGTGCTCGAGGTGGCGCGGGGTCAGCATCACGCGGCCGGCCGAATCCAGCTCCGTGTCGGTCGCGGTTGAGTGGAACAGCCGCTTCAGCTCGCGCGCCTGCGTCGAGAACGGGTTCATCCCCTCGAGCGCGGCGGTCGTGAGCGCGGAGTACGTCGCCTCCGGATACACCGAGATGCAGGGGTCCGGCCCCCGCACGAGAAACACCTTGCCCGCCAGCGCCGCGCGGAACTTGGCCGGGACGGTCAGCCGGTTCTTGGCGTCGAGCGAGTGTTCGAAGGTCCCGTGGAAGGCCAAGGCTCATGTCAGATGCGAAGAGGGAGTTCAGTCGATCCCGGGTGGTGGAGTGGGAGGAGCCCCGCCACCCGGGACCGGCTTCGCGAATGGAACGTACCCCACACTGTCCCACTCTGCAACACAAATATCGACTTTTGCCCCACTTGACTTGAATCTGGTCACCTTCCGGACCCGGAAGTGGCGCGTTTACAGGCGTTTCGCCGCTCGGGCGGATTCCTGCGCCGCGGCCGTGAAGCTGCAGCACCGGTTGCAGGTGCGGTGTTTGCAAGGCGGCTTGCGGGCTGCCGGACCCGGATCTAGCCTGTGTGGGGCCGCGTGGGAGGCACGCGGCGCGACCATTTCCAGGGGAAGGACCCACCGCCGATGCTCCGTGCCGCCGCGCTCGCCGCGCTCTCACTCCTCGCCGCGCTCGTGGCCGCCTGCGGAAGCGGGGCCGCGAGTGGTGACGCCGATCCGGCCAAGCTCGTGCCGGCCGGCGCGATGGTCTACGTGGAGGTCACCGTGCGGCCCGAAGGAGACGTGCGCGGGGAGGCGCTCGACGCCGCCGGCAAGGTCCTGCGGACCAGCGATCCCGAGGGCGGCATCCCCCGTGCGCTCGATAAGGCGCTCGCCCAGGACGACCAGAAGCTCGACTACGACAAGGACATCAAGCCCTGGCTCGGCCAGCGGGTGGGGTTCTGGTTCGGCACGCGGCTCGACCGCGAAGGTGACCCCGGCGGCGCGGCGCTGATCGCCACCACCGACCCCGACGCGGCGCTCGACGCGTTCCACAAGGGCGCCGCGGGCGACAAACTGACGAAGCGCTCGTACAACGGGAGCGACTACGAGGTCAACCAGGATGGCGTCGCGACCGGCATCGTCGCCGACTTCCTCGTCACCGGACCCGAGCCCGAGTTCAAGCAGGTCGTCGACACGAGCGGCGGCAAGGGGCTCGCCGATGCGGACCGCTATCGCACCGGCGTCGACCAGCTCGACGACAACCGGCTCGCGCACTTCTACGTGGATCTCGCGCGCGCCTTCGAGCTGGCGCGCAAGAGCAATCCCGAGGACGAGCAGCTGCCGCAGCTCGAGGCCATGGTGCCCTTCGCCAAGCTGCCGCCCGTCGTCGGGTCGTTCTCCGCTGACGGCGAGCGCCTGGCGGTCGACGTGGCGGTGAAGGGCAATACCGCCAACGCGCTCGGCAGCTTCGGCGGGCTCGGCGGCACCTCGCCGCTGGTCAAGGACCTGCCCGGCGACAGCTGGGTGGCGTTCGGCGCGGCGAAGTACGGCCAGCAGCTCAACGCGATGCTCAACCAGTACGCGGGCCTGTTCGGGGGCGCGGCCGCTCGCCAGCAGCTCCTGCAGCAATACGGGATCGATCTCGACCAGGACGTCCTGAGCTGGATCGGGGACGTCGCGGTGTTCGCTCGCGGCGACTCGCTCGCGACGCTCGACGGAGGCGCGGTCATCCAGGTCACCGACGCCGACAAGGCGGCCAAGGGCTTCGGCAAGCTCGTCGGGCTGCTGCAGGCGGCCGGCGGCGTGCGCGTGGATCCGGTCTCCATCAAGGGCGCCGAGAACGCGTTCGCGGTCACCGACGACTCGACGCCGAAGCCGATCGTGCTCGCGCGCAGCGACGAGAAGGTGGTCATCGGCTACGGGCGCGACGCCGCCGAGGCGGCGCTCTCCCCCAGCTCCAAGTTCGGCGACTCGGACCTCTACGGCCGAGCCAAGGGGGCGCTCGGCGACATGGACCCGAGCTTCGTGCTGTCGATGCCCGCGGTGCTCGGCCTCGTGGACTCCAGCGGCCAGGCGGACGCCGACTACCAGAAGGCGAAGCCGTACCTGGAGGCCTACGACGCGATCGCGCTCGGCTACGACGGCGGCAACAACGGCGGGCGCGTGCGGTTCGTGGCGGGGCTCAAGTAGGTAGATGACTGATTCCACGACCCACGCACCCGCCTGGCCCGCGTCCCGCGGAATCAATCATCTAGGCACGATCGCGGGGAGCAGCGCGGCGGCGACGAGCAGCAGCACCGCCGGCACCAGCAGCAGCGCGACGACGAGCTGGATCTGCGGTGCCGCGCGGGCGGCCTGCTCGGCCGCGCGCTGGGCGGCGCGGGCGCGGGCGGTGGCCGCCTCGGCGGCGAGCGCGGAGCCGAGCGGGGCGCCGTGGCGGTCGGCTCGGTTGAGCGCGGCCGTGAGCGCCGGGACGCCGGCGGCGGGCGCGCGGCGCTCGAGCTCGGCGTAGGTCGCGGCCCGCGGCACGCCGAGCGCGGCGTGGGCGGCGGCGCGGGCGAGCTCGCGCGCGAGCACGCCGGGGTGGCGGCGGCCGACCTCGGCCAGCGCGCGGCCGGGCGACAGCCCGGCGGCGACGGCGACGCGCAGCAGGTCGAGCACATCCGCCAGCTCGGCCTCGATCGCGCGCGTGCGGCGGCGGGTGCGGCGCCGGAGCGCGGCGTCGGGCGCCAGGAAGCCGGCGGCGGGCGCGGCGGCGAGCAGCAGCAGCCCGGTGCGGCCGGGCGCGACCGGGAGCGTGAGCACGGCGGCGGCGAGCCCGGCGAGCGCGGCGCCCACTTTGACGGCCATGACGTCGGCGGCCGGGCGGTCGAGGCCGGCCGCGGCGATCCGGTCCGCGAGCCCGCGCGGGGCGCGCCACCCGAAGCCGCGACCGATCCTCGCCAGCGCGGTCGCGCCACCGCGGCCACGAGCGGCGCGGCCCGGCGCGTGCGAGCGGACCGCCGAGAGCAGCTCGGCGATCGCGGGTGCGGACAGCGCCCCGGCGGCGGCCGCGAGCATCGTCGCGCCGCTCATCGCGCCCGCGCGAGCCGGGCGACGGCGAGGATCGCCGTGAGCTGCAGGATCGCCGCGAGCAGCACGAGCCACACCGAGACCGGGTGCGTCAGCAGGCCGCCGATCAGCCCGGGGCTGGCGAGCTCGGCGAGCGCGGCGGCCCCGATCGGCAGCAGCAGCACGAGCCGGGCCGTGAAGCGCGCCTGGGCCGTGGCCGTCCGCGCCTCGCGCTCGATCCGGTCGGCCGCCTCGAGCGCCGCCGCCTGTTCGCGCAGCAGGCCGGCGAGGTCGCCGCCCGCATCGCGCTGGAGCAGGATGCCGGCGACGATCGCGTCCCAGGCCGGATCGGCGGCGCGGCGGCGGAGGCGCTCGAGCACATCGGCCGTCGGATCGCCGAGCGCGAGCGCCTGGGCGGCGGCGCGCAGCTCGTGGCCGGCCGGGCCACTGACCCCGCCCGCGGCGGCCCCCGCGATCGCCCCGCGAATCGAGTGTCCCGCGCCGACGGCGTCGGCCAGCGCGCGCGCCGCCCCCGCGGCACCGCGGCGCAGCCCGGCGGCGTAGCGGCGCCGCCGCGCGGTGAGCGCCGCCACGACCAGCGCAGGCCCGGCGACCGCCGCGAAGCCCGCGAGCGCGAGGCCGCCGAGCAGCCAGCCGGCCGCGGCCAGCACCCCGGTGGCGAGCAGCGCCAATCGCCGCCGCTCGGGCGCCGTCGCCGCCCGGCCCTCACGCCCCGCGCGCACCAGCGGCTCCACCGCGCGGCTGAGCGCGGCGGCGACCCGCGAGCGCTCGACCGCGGCGAGCGCCTCCCACGCGCCGAGCACGCCGGCCGCCCCGGCGGCGAACGCGAGCACTGCGGCGCGGCTCACGCCGCCCCGCGATCCGCGGGGGCACCGGCCGGCCGCGGCACGGGGCCGGCGGCTGCGAGCCGCGCGCTCAAGCCGTCCGTCAAGGCCGCGCGCCAGCGGCCGCGGCCGCCGCGCCACGCGTACAGCTCGCGCGCCGCCGGGCCGCCCGCGACGCGCACCACCTCGGCGACCTCGATCACGCGCCGTGTGCCGTCAGCGGCGCGGGCCTGGCAGACGACGAGATCGAACGCGTCGGCGACCTGCTCGCGCAGCGCGGCGTGCGGGAGCCCGACGTCGGCCATCAGCGCGAGCGTCTCGACGCGGCGCAGGGCCTCGGTCGGCGTGCCGGCATGAATCGTGCACAGCGAGCCGTCGTGGCCGGTCGACAGCGCGGTCAGCATGTCGAGCGCCTCCGCGCCGCGGACCTCGCCGACGACGATCCGGTCCGGGCGCATCCGCAGCGCATTGCGCACGAGCCGGCGGATCGTGACCTCTCCCCGGCCCTCGAGGTTCGGCGGCCGCGCCTCGAGCCGGACCACGTGCGGCTGGCGGAGCCGTAGCTCGGCCGCGTCCTCGATCGTGACCACGCGCTCATCGGCGCCGATGAAGCTCGACAGCGCGTTCAGCGTCGTCGTCTTGCCCGAGCCGGTGCCGCCGCACACCAGCACGCTCGTGCGGGCGCGCACGGCGCGCGCGAGGAACTTGAGCAGCGGCCGCGTGAGCGTGCCGTTGGCGAGCAGCTCCTCGGGCGTGAAGCCGCGGCGGCGGAAGCGCCGGATCGTCAGTACGGGCCCGTCGAGCGCCAGCGGCGGGATCACGACGTTCACGCGCGAGCCGTCGGGCAGCCGGGCGTCGCACAGCGGCTCCGCCTCGTCGACCCGGCGGCCGAGGGGCGCGAGGATGCGCTCGATCGCGTCGCGCAACTCGTGCTCGTGCGCGAACCGCACGCCGGTCGGCTCCAGCCGGCCGCCGCGCTCCACCCACACCGGCCCAGTGCCGCACACCATGACCTCGTCCACGGCGGAGTCCCGCAGCAGCGGCTCCAGCGGCCCGAGGCCGAACGCCCGCTCGGCGATCCGGGCCGCGAGCTCGGCGCGGGCGCCGGCGTCGAGCACCGCCGCCTCACGATCCACGAGCGCGCGGATCCGGTCGGTCAGCTCGCCGTCGCCGGGATCGGCGAGCAGGCGCTCGCGCAGGTCGGCGGCGAGCTCGTCGAGATCGTGCATCTAGCGGGCCTCCAAGTCGTCGGTGACCACGGCCGTGCCGGTACGCCGGTGGTCGCCGGGCGCGCGCGGGAGCAGCCGGATCTCGCGCGCGAACGCGCCCGCGGCGGCGAGGTAGACGGCCTGCCGGACCGTGACGCGCAGCGTGGCGGCGACGCGCGGGCCCTCGTCGTCGCGGCCCGGCGCAGCCCGCGCCGCGAGCACCTCGACGTCCTCGAGCGCGAGTGCCGTCGCTCCGGCGGCGCCCGACCCGCGCTCGCGGGTGACGAGCACGTCGACGTGCGCGCCCGCGGTCACGAGCCGCGGAGAGCCCGTGGCGATCACCTCGGCGGCGCGCTCGCCGCGCTGTACGGCCGGCCCGTCCACCGGGACCTCCAGCAGGTGCTCGCCGACGGGCGCGCCCGCGGGAACCGGCACCGCGAGGCGGCGGCCGAGCAGCAGCTCCGGCACCGCCGCTGCGCCGGCGGCCGCGTAGCGCTGTGGGACGCGGCGCAGCGCGAGATCGCCGGCGCCGAGCCGGCGGCCGGGCGAGAGCGGGTGTCGCGCCACGAGCACCTCGACCGGCGCGCCGACCTGCGCGCCGAGCGCCGCCTCCCGGCGCGCGACGTCGGACGCCGCGAGCGAGCCGAGCACGACCGCGAGGCCGAGCAGCAACGCGGCGCGGCGGCGACGCGTCATGCCGCGGGCAGCTCGAGAATCACGTGCGCGCCGGCTTCGCGCGGCACCGACGTCACGCGGCCGCCGTGGCGGCGCGCGATCGCCGACGCGATGGCCAGCCCGTGGCCGCGGTGCGAGCGGCGGCCGCGGGCGGCGGCGACGAGGGCGGTCACGGGCGCCGGGAGGCCCGGCCCGTCGTCGTAGATCTCCACGCGAACGTGGCTGCCGATCGTCGACGTGCGCACGTGCACGCTGCCGCCGCCATGCTCGAACGCGTTGGCGACGAGGTTGGCGCACGCCTGGGCGATGCGCAGCGGATCGCCGGCCACCCGCGCGCCCGCCGGCTCCACGGTCAGCGTGCTGCCGTGGCGGGTCGCCAGCGCGCGCCACGCGGGCGCGGCGTCGGCCAGCAGCCGGCCGACGTCGACGCTCTCACGCGGGCGGTCGCGGCCACTGCCCGCCAGATCGTCGAGCGCGAGCGCGGCTCGCCGCAGCTCGAGGTCGATCGCCTCGACGCGCGCGCTCTGCTCGAGCCCCCCGAGCGCCAGCCGCGCGACCGCCAGGGGCCCGCGCACCTCGTGTTGCGCGCGTGCCGCCTGCACCACCCGCCGCCGTCCGCGCGCGTGCAGCACGCTGACGACGAGGATCCACGCCAGTTGGACGATCACGCCGCGGCCCGCCTGTGCCCGCCGACGGCGTCGGTCAGCTGCTCCGCGACCGGCCCGTCGACCAGCCGGTAGCCCACACCCCACACGTTGACCACGAAGCGGTCGCCGTCCACTCCGAGCTTGTTGCGCAGCCGGCAGGCGTGGCTGTCCAAGGTCCGGGTCGTGCCGAGCGTGCGATATCCCCACACGTCGCGCAACAGCTCCTGCTTCGTCAGTACGCGCGTCGGATCGGCTGCGAGCGCCCGCAGCAGCGCGAACTCCTTCTGCGAGAGCTCGATCCGCCTGCCGCGCAGCCGGACCTCGCGCCCCGCCGGGTCGAGCTCGAGCTCCCCGATCCGCAGGGAGCCGAGGCCGGGCCGGCGCAGCGTGCGCCGCAGCACCGCGGCGATCCGCAGCCGTAGCTCGCCGTACGAGAACGGCTTGGCCACGAAGTCGTCAGCGCCGCGCTCGAAGCCGCGGACGCGGTCGTGATCGCTCGCGCGCGCGGACAGCACGATCAGCGGCATCGACGGATCGATGCGCGAGGCGACCCCGTCGGCCGCGCGTACGCGCTGCATCAGCTCGAGGCCGGAGCCGTCCGGGAGCCCGAGGTCGACGATCGCGAGATCCGGCCGGCGGTGCTCGAGCTCGCGCATCCCGTCGCGGACCGTCTCGGCCACGATCGGGTCATAGCCGTCCGCCGCCAGGTTGTCGGCCAGGAAGGTGAGGAGGACCGGGTCGTCCTCGACGAGCAAGATGGTCGGCCGCATGCCTCACGTAGGCGGCCGCCGAGAAATTTCGCCCCCCGCGGATCCGCGGGGGGCGAAGCGGAGCGGCTAGCCGCGGTAGCGCGGATCGACGTACACGTCGTCCATCGCGACGGTGCCGCGCGACACCGTGAACTTCAGCTGCACGTTGGCCGACTCGCCGGCCTTGACGTGGAAGCGGCCCTGGGCGAGCGACAGCTTGCGGGTGACCTTCCACGCGCCGCCGCTACGGATGCGACCGGTCTTCTTCGACTTGCCGTCGCCGTCGAGCACCCGCACGCGCAGGACGCCGGCGCCCTTCACCGCGAAGCGGAAGGTGGGGAAGCCGTGCTCGACGCAGATGGTCGGCGAGGTGGCCGACGCGCCGGCCGCCAGCGACAGCGACTTGGCGCCGAGCGCCGCGCCCAGCTGGATCGGGGAGCTCTCGCCGGCGACGGTCGCGCCATCGGACAGCGACCAGCCGGCGGCGCCGGCCTCGAAGTCGCCGTCGGGGGCGAGCGTGTACAGGGCGTTGTCGTTGAACGCGCTGAACACCTTCGCGAACACGCGATCAGGACAGGCCGCGGAGTTCGCGACCGTCGTGGGCGCCGTGACGGCCTGCTGCTTGACCTGGCCGGCGGCGCCGTTGTCGTCCTTCTTCGCCTGGCCGGGCGGCCCACCTACGGGCGGCTTCGCGAGGGCTGGAGCGGCGATTAACAGGCTCGCGGAGGCGGCGAGGCACGCGGCCACACGAGCGTTCTTCAGAGTCTTCAAGGGTTTCCTTCCCGGGTGCTGCGACGTCATGTCTTGGCTTGGTCATCGGCATAACGGCGGCGACCGCGAACCGAGTGGACAGGTGTCCGATTCCTCAAGGGCACCGGTTACCCGCCGATCTCGGGGGCAGCGAGACGCGCGCCCTCGCTCGCGTTGCCCATGCCCGATTTCACGCTGACAGCCGCCACCCAGGACACGGACTTCTCCGCGGAGCGGTCGCGCATGTCCGCTTCCGAGATCAAGGCGGAGATCGTCGTCGCCGCCGCGCTGTTCATCGCCATCGCCGCGCTGTTCCTGCTCGACCCGCACAGCCGCGACATCGACCCGGCCGCGTTCGTGCTCACCGTCGGCCTGCTGGCGCTCAGCCACGCGGCGCGCATCGACCTCCCCCACGCATGGACGTCCCCGGTCCAGCTCGCGCTCGTCCCGACCCTGTTCGTGCTCCCCGCCTGGCTGGTGCCGCTCGCGGTGATCTGCGCGATCGTCCTGGCCCGCCTGCCCGAGGTGTTCCGGGGCGAGACTCCGCCGGCGCGGCTGCTGCTCGCGCCCGGCAACGCCTGGTTTACCGTCGGACCCGCCGCCGTGCTCCTCGCGGCCGGCAGCCCGCATCCCGAGGATGTCCCGGTCGCCGTCCTGGTCGCGATGCTCGCCGCTCAGATCGGGATCGACTTCGTGATGTCGACGATCTTCCTCGCGCTCACCCGTCGCGTCGCGCTACGGGAGCAGATCGAGGAGAGCCTGCACGTCTATGGGATCGACGCCGCGCTCGCGCCCGTCGGCCTGCTCGCCGCCCTGTCGGTGGACGAGTCGCCGTACTACCTGCTCCTGCTGACCCCGATCTTCGGCATCCTCGCGGTCTTCGCGGGCGAACGGCGCACGCGCCTGACGCAGCTCACCGAGCTCAACGGCGCCTACCGCGGCACCGCGCTCGTGCTCGCCGAGGTCGTCGACGCGGACGATGCCTACACGGGCGAGCACACGCGCGACGTGGTCGCGCTGGCGGTCGCCGTCGCCGAGCGCCTCGGGCTCGACGAGCACCGCCGCCGCAACGTCGAGTTCGGCGCATTGCTGCACGACGTCGGCAAGGTCGCGATCCCCAAGGAGATCATCAACAAGCCCGGCCCGCTCAATGACGCCGAGTGGGAGATCATGCGCACCCACACGATCGAGGGTCAGCGGATGCTCGACCGCGTCGGCGGCTTCATGGCCGAGGTCGGCGCGATCGTGCGCGGCTCGCACGAGCGCTGGGACGGCGGCGGCTACCCCGACGGCCTGGCCGGCGAGCAGACCCCGCTCGAGGCCCGCATCATCAGCGCCTGCGACGCCTACAACGCTATGACCACGACGCGGCCGTACCGGAAGGCGCTCCCCGTCGCCACCGCGGCGGCCGAGCTCGTCCGCTGTGCCGGCACCCAGTTCGACCCGGCCGTGGTCGAGGCGCTGCTCGGCATCGTCGGCCCGCTCGCGGCCGACGAACTGCCCCGCGCCGCGTAGAATTCTCAAATGGCCCGGATCGTCCGGCGCACGGAGGTGAACGAGTGTCGCCAGTGTGCGACCTACTGCGATCGCGTGATCGCGCCGGCCACCTGCATCGCCGACGACTGCCCGAACCTCTACACGTACGACGATCCGCTGACCGGGCGCCGCTACATGGGCTGCCTACAGCAGGTGTTCTCGTCCGAGATCGACGTCGAGCTGTTCCGGCAGGCCGAGCGCACCCGCCTCGGCTTCGGCAGCGTCCGCCTGACCAACGCGCCGCTGCGGCGCTGCCGCTTCACCGTCGAGCAGGCCTACGACGGCCGCGGCCTGGCCGCGTACCACTGCGTCAACAAGAAGTTCTACGACTGGCCGGACGAGGCGCCGGACGCGATTAAGGCCTTTGACCTGCGCGATCGCTGCCGCTAGTGGTCTCGGACGAGACCACAGGTGAAAGGTTCGTTTCACCGGAAGCGGCCGAGCAGGACTCGCGCCTAAGATGCAGACGCCCCGGGCGGGAGACCGGGCCCGAGGAACCATGGACCCGATGCGCCGAGGCAACTACGACTCTGGGCAGGACTACGTACTCGAATACGGCGAGTTGCGCTTCACGTTCAACGAGCGCGACTTCTCCGAGCGCGTCGAGCAGGCCGCCCGCAAGCTCGGATTCGTCGGCACGCGGCTCGACCCGACCGAGCTCGAGGACCTCGTGAACCTCGCCGTCAACGGCGAGATCCAGGATCCGGCTTCGGGCCTCGGCGAGCACGTCAACGACTGCTGGCCGGAGCTGGTCGGCCCGGCCGAGCGCTCGCTCGTCCACTGGCTGCGCCGCCTCGTCTTCCGCTCCGCCTGGCTCGACCAGCGGGTCAAGGAAGGCGAGCTGGACATCGCCTTCGACGAGGCCACGCACACGTTCGGCTACGTGCAGCCCGAGCACGACCACGAGCCGATCGAGCTCTCGCCCGAGCCGAACTGGCAGCGCGTCGCCTACAGCCGGCGCTAGAGCCTGGCTCCTAACCCGGTAGCGCTTCGGTGCGGGCCTTGGCGATCGCCTCGGCGCCGGCGTCGCCGACCAGCAGCTCCGGGTGCAGCACGCCGGAGGCCGCGAGGTCGAGCGCCGGGTAGCGGGCGAGCGCGGTCAGCGTCGCGTCGAGCGTGATGAGCGTCGTCTCCCCGCCGAGCGGCGCCGGGGCCGTGGCGATCACGGTCAGCGAACCGCCATCGACGATGTTCCGCGCGGCCGCGAGCGCCCGGCGGGCGGCGGCCGGCGGCAGGTACTCGAGCGTGTCGACGAGCACGACGGCGTCGCCCCCGCGGGCAGCGACGCGGCGGCCCTGCTCGACCGCTTGCTCGACGGCCTGCGCCTGCGCGTCAGCCGACGCGGCGAAGCTCACGCCGCCGGTCTCCCCCAGCTCCTCCGGGCGGACGCCGGCGAGTACGAGCGAGACCTCGAAGCCCTCGCGCGCGCCGAGCGCCTCGTGCAGCCGTCGGAGCGCCTCGCTCTTGCCCGACCGCGCGGGACCGGCGATCACGACGCGCGAGCCCTTGCCGAATGGCGTCAGCCACTCGATCGCCTTGAGGGTCGGGTCCTCGGACCCGAGCTCGAGGCGCTCGTTCGGGAACGCGACCGGCAGGTCCTCGAAGCGCGTGCCCTCGGCGACCTCGTCGGCCGGGCGGCCGTTGATCGTGTCGACGCGGACGAGCGACGGGAAGCGCTCGGACCGGCGCGGCGGGCGCAGCGGGCCGCCGATGCGATCGCCGGACACGAGCTCGCAGCGCTTGACCTGCGCGGCAGAGATGTAGACGTCGTCGTCGGTCGGGTCGGGCGGCGACAGGCGGATGAAGCCGGAGCCGTTGCCGAGCAGCTCGACGACGCCTTCGACGATCTTCTCGCTGACCGTCTCGCCGCCCTCGTCGTCGCCGGCGTCCTCGTCGGTCGCGCCCTCCTCGGCGCCCGAGCGCGCGCGGCCACGGCCACGCCCGCCGCGACGCCCACGGCGCGGCTTGCGCTCGTCGGCGTCCTCGTCGGTCTCGGGCTCGGCCTCAGCCTCGGCATCGGCGGCGCCATCGGCGGCGCCGGACTGGCGGGCCAGGATCGCGTCGATCAGGTCGTCGCGGCGCAGGCGCCGAAAGCCGTCGACGCCGAGCTCGTTGGCCAGCAGGTGAAGGTCCGCAAGCGGGCTCTGCTCGAGCTCGGAGCGGTCAAGTACGGAGGACATGGATGACTCCCCAGATTCGGATGGTCGGTTGGCATCCGGCCGCGTTGTGCGCAGCGGCCGGCAACCCCTTGCGTCAGGCAGGGTAGCGATCCGGGGTCAGGCCATCGTCCGCCGCGAGCACGATCTCCCCGCGCAATGCCGCGCGGACGCGCAGGAAGTCGGCCGCCGCGGCGACATCGTGCACGCGTAGCACCTCCGCCCCTGCGTCAGCGCCGAAGGCGATCGCCGCCAGCGTCCCCGCCAGCCGCTCGCGCGGGCCGCGGCCGGTGATCGCGCCCACGAAGTCCTTGTTCGAGACCGCCCACAGGAGCGGCCGCCCGAGCGCGCGCAGCGGCTCGATCGCGCGCAGCGCGGCCACCGTCTGCGCGGGCGTCTTGGCGAAGTCGGGACCGGGATCGAGCAGCAGCTGCTCGGGCTGCACGCCCCGCGAAACAGCCACGTCCATTCGCTCGCGTAGGAACGCCGTCATGTCGCCCACCACGTCCTCGTAGAACCCCGGCTCGAGCAGCGTCCCCTTCGGCTCCACGCGCGTGTGCATGACGACCAGCCCGGCGCCCGTGCGCGCGCATACGTCCGCGAGCGCGGGATCGCGCAGGCCCGAGACGTCGTTCACGAGCACGGCGCCCGCGGCGATCGCGGCCTCCGCGACGGCCGGCTTGTAGGTGTCGACCGAGACGGCGGCGCCGCGCGCCGCGAGCTCCTCGATGACTCCCGCCACGCGCTCGATCTCCTCGTCGCCGCTCACCGCGGGGCGGTCGCCGCGCGCCGACTCGCCGCCCACGTCGAGCAGGTCCGCGCCCGCCTCGAGCAGCGCTGTACCGTGCGCGACACGCGCCGCGACGGTCGGGTGATCGCCGGCGTCCGAGAACGAGTCGGGCGTCGCATTGACGATGCCCATCAACAGGGGTCTGGACCCGATCTCGAGCGTCCGGTCTCGAAGCCGGAGCACCATCGGCCGATCAGGCTAACGTGCGACATCCCATGAACAGCGCGTTCGGCACGGTGGCGCAACTGTGGCGCTGGCCCGTCAAGTCGATGGCGGGCGAACGCGTGCAAGCGCTGCGCGTCGACGGTCGCGGCGCCGGCGGCGACCGCTCGCACGCCGTCCTGCACGAGCACAAGGGGCAGATCAAGCCGCTGACGGCGCGCGAGGCCCCGCGCCTGCTCGCCTGGCAGGCCCGCTACCCGTTCAATCACAACGGCGGGCTCGATCCGGCGCGGCCCCCGTTCGCGGTGGTGACCGCTCCCGACGGCCGCTCGTTCCGCTGGGGCGATCCCCGCCTGCGCCACGCGCTCATCGCCGACCTCGGCCGTCCCGTCGAGCTGCGGCGCGACATCCAGGGCATCCAGGACCTGCCGCGCACGCTGCTCGTCACCAGCGAGGCGACGCTGCAGGCGCTCGGCAACGAGCTCCACGGCCCGGTCGACCTGCGCCGCTTCCGGCCCAACCTGCACCTGAACCTCGACGTGCCCGGCTGGGCCGAGCTCGACTGGGAGGGGCAGGACCTCGTCTTCGCGGGCGGCGTCCGGCTGCGGCTGCTGCACGCGTGCGAGCGCTGCGCGATCCCCACCCGGCACCCCGACACGCAGATCAAGTGGCCGTACCTCCTGCGCCACCTGACGGACTCGCACGCGCAGTGCTTCGGCGTCAACGCCCGGGTCATCTCGGGCGGCCGGATCGCGGCGGGCGAGGGGGTCGAGCTGGTCCCGACTTCAGGTTTGTGACAAAGCGGTCGATAAGGACCTGCCGACGCCCCGGAATTGGAGGACACGTTGCTTCGCATCGACGAGACCTCCGGGACGCTGGTCGCCCCTCAGGCCGGCGGCCTCGTCACGGAGACCAGCCCTGAACGCGACGAGCTGCTGGCCTTGGTCGGCGCCTCGTGGACCGCGTTCGCACAGGAGCTGGGCATGCCCAATCTGCGCCTGGTCGCCACCGAGCCCGCTGCGGGCGTGGACCTGCTCGCGTTCGACGAGCAGTCCGGCCGCGCGGTCGTGCTCTACGTGACCGGTGAGACCGTCGAGTGGCAGATCAGCCGTGCGCTGGCCGCCGCCGCCGACGTCGCGAGCTGGGACGCCGCTCGCCTCGCCGAGGTCTCGGAGACGCTCGAGGCCGTCGTGCCCGGCGACTCCCCGCAGCTCGTGCTCGTGGCCGGCGGCTACGACGCGCGCGCGGTCGCCACGCTCGAGTGGCTGAGCCGCCGCCACGGCGTCGAGGCCTCGTGCTTCAGCGTCTCGGTCCTGCGCTTCGGCAACGAGCGGCTGCTGTCCGTGCACCGCGAGCCGCGCGACGGCCAGGCCGGCGACCCCGCCGCCCAGGTCCAGTGGATGCTCACCGGCAGCCAGCCGGCCCCGGCCGCCTCCGAGGCGCCCGCCGCGCAGGCCCTGGCGAGCGCCCCGCCGCCGAGCGCCTAAGTTCCGTCCCTCATCCGGGGTCCGTGTCTCTCGGAGCACGGACCCCGGTATGGGGACGATCCTCAGTTGGGCCGCAGCCGGGCGACCTGCGGGTCGTGGTCGGACTGCTGCGGGGTGAACTCCGCGTTCACATGCACCGAGTCGTACTCGGGCAGCGGGAACAGCAGCGCCGGTGACACGAGGATGTGGTCGAGCGCCTGCGAGTTGCCCTCGAACACGTACGAGTAGCGCTCGTTCGGCGGCAGCAGGTAGTACAGGTCGAGCATCTGCAGGCCCTGCAGGATCTGCACGGTCTTGGAGAACTCGAAGTCGTTGAGATCCCCGAGCACGACGTAGTTCGACAGCGGGTTCGCGCGCTGGATGTCCCGCGCGAAGTCGTTGACGATCGTGGCCTGGGCGTGCCGCTGCGTCTCGCTGACCCGCACGGTCGGCTGGCGGTGGCCGAACAGCGGGTCGTCGCCGCCCTTCGAGTTGAAGTGGTTGGCGACCACGATCAGCGACTTGCCCTTCCACTTGAACTCGCCGGCCAGCGGCTTGCGGCTGTCGTCGAACGCCGGATCGTTCGGCTGGATGCGGCCCGGGCTGAACGTCAGCTGCGGCCCACTCCGCGTCCGCACCACGGCCGTCGAGTTCGTCGACGTGCCGCCCGGCCGGTCGACGAACGACAGCCCGCGGTCGGTCCGGTACAGGAAGCCCTGGCGGATGTTGCCGCCCGGCTGGCCGCCGTCCTGGTCGTTGACCGGGTCGATCTGCCGGAACTGGTAGGTCGGGCCGCCGGCCGCCTGGATCGCGGTGATCAGCAGGCCCCAGGTCACGCTCGCGTCGGTGACGCCGTTGTCCGTGGCGCCGGTGTTGTCCTGGATCTCCTCGACGGCGACGACGTCCGGCGCCTTGAGGTTGTGGATCAGCGTGTCGGCGAGCCCGGCGAACTTCGCCGGCGGGTCGGTCGGCGCGAGGTTCTCGACGTTGAACGAGGCGATCTCCAGCTCGTTCGCCTTCGGCGTGTCGGTCGTCTCGCGCTGCAGGTTGCCAGTCGCCGTGATCGGCGCGGTCGGGTGGTACATGTAGTTGCCGAAGTCGTAGTCCGCGACCGCCACGATCGGCCCGGTGAACTTGTCGCCGGTGTTGACGTCGGGCGCGTCGGTGACGATGAACCGCTCGGGATTGAAGTCATCCGGGCGCACGATCACGCCACCGCGCGGGGTGCGCGGACCGGCGTGGCGGCCGTCGTCACCGACGACCGACAGCTCGCCGAAGCTGTTGGTCGGGCCGGTCGCGACCGCGTTGTTGAGCTGGACGAGCATCCCTTCGAGGCTCTCGTGGAAGTCGATCCCGTCCTGCTGCGGATCGAACATCGGGTTCGTGTCCACGTCGCCCATCGAGTCGTTGTCGATGATGCGGTTCGGCGGGATGCGGCCGCCATCGCCGATCACAGTCGGCGCCGGGATCGGCGCCATGTCGCCGGGCGTGACCGTCGGCGACGCGATCTCGGTCACCGACAGGTTCGCGGCGGCGGCACGGAACTCCTGGATCCGGCCGCTCACGGTCACCGCCGTGCCGGCGGGCGGTCGCACCGCGTTCGCCCCGCTGCCCGTGAAGACGAAGATGCCCTCGGAGGTGCGAACGTCGCCGTCCGGCTGCGGGTCCTGCATGTAGAAGCCGTTGCTGACCGTGTCGGTGACGACGCCGGGGATGTCGCTCACTGACCGGTCCGCGTACGGCGAGATGTGCCGCGCGCCCTGGACGTCGTGGATGCGGAGGCCCGCCAGCGGGACCGTCGAGAAGCTGAAGCGGCGCGTGACGTCGTTGGCCGTCACACTGACCGTGCAGCGCTCGCCGCGCTCGAAGTCGGTCGTCGGGTTTAGCGTGTACTCGCTCGGGCCGCCGCTGAGCGCGAACGCGTGGTCGCCGCTGGCACCGCAGACGATGCTGAAGTCGTCGACGGTGAGGTCGACGGGCTGGCTGAGCGTGACGTGGATGTCGGTGTCGACGGGCACGTTCGTCGCCCCGTTCGGCGGATCCGTGGCGGCCAGCGACGGGCCGGCGTTGCGCGGATTCGGCGCGCCCGCCGTGAAGTCGGCGGAGTTGTTGTCGGTGTCGATGCTGCCGTCGCCCTTACGCAGGTCCGCCGTCGTGTTCGTCAGGAGCGGCGCCGGTGCGGTCTCCGAGTCGTTCGCGGCGCCGTAGCCCACGAAGTCGCGCACGTTCGGCGCGCCGTCGCAGTCGCCGGCGCACGGCAGGTTGGTGTTGTCGGTGACGAGCGCGACCTTGCCGGACGCTGCCGCCATGTCGATGCTGCCGCTCGCGTCGGGCTCGGGCAGGTTCGTGGTGCCGCCGGCACCAGCCCCTTCCTGCACCAGGTAATGGCGGCCGGCCGGGATCGTGCCCGAGAGGGCCGTCCTGTTCGTCCACGTCGTGCCGGCCGAGGACGCGTACTGCACGCTCCAGCCGTCGACCGAGACCGGGCCGCTACCCCGGTTATACAGCTCGATGAAGTCGTTCTTGTAGGTCGCCCCGGTATTGCCGCCACCGCCATAGACCTGGCTGACGACGATGTCGGGAGACGCCGCGGAGGCGGGCGCCGCGAAGATGAGAGCGGCCACGACGGCCGAAAGCAGTACGCGCATGACGCGCACCCTATCCCGCGCGACGGACCGTGATTGTGAAGATCGTCAGAGAGCCTGCACCTCGGAGAGCACTTCGCCCACCGAGGCCTTCGCATCGCCGAACAGCAGCGCGGTCTTCTCGTTGTAGAAGAGCGGGTTGTCGATCCCCGCAAAGCCGCTGTTCATCGACCGCTTGAGGACGATCACCGAGCTCGCCTTGTCGACGTCGAGGATCGGCATGCCGTAGATCGGAGAGTCAGTCACCGTACGCGCCGCGGGGTTCGTGACGTCATTGGCGCCGATCACGAGCGCGACGTCGGTGCGCGGGAACTCCGGGTTGATGTCGTCCATCTCCTTGAGCTTGTCGTACGGCACGTCGGCCTCCGCGAGCAGGACGTTCATATGGCCCGGCATGCGCCCGGCGACCGGGTGGATGCCGTACAGGAC
Source organism: uncultured Solirubrobacteraceae bacterium (assembly GCA_963803335.1). Lineage (GTDB taxonomy): Bacteria > Actinomycetota > Thermoleophilia > Solirubrobacterales > Solirubrobacteraceae > DASSUW01. Next base: position 302,693 of record CAWDME010000009.1, read on the forward strand.
CTCGACACCGCGCCGTTCGAGCTCTGTCGCCAGGTCGGCGACCGTCCGCTGGGCCTGCGCGACCGCCATGCCGTAGCCGGGCACGACGACGACGAGCCGCGCGTACGAGAGCTGGATCGCGACATCGGACGCGCTCGTGGAGCGGACGGTGCCGCCGTCACTGCTCGCCGCCAGCGCCGGGCCGCCGGCACCGAGGCCGGCGAAGAACACGTTGCCGAGCGACCGGTTCATCGCGTCGGCCATCTGCTTGGTGAGGATCGAGCCGGACGCGCCGACGAGCATGCCGCCGACGATCAGCGCCGTGTTGTCGAGCGCGATGCCGGCCGCCGCCGCTGACAGGCCGGTGAACGCGTTCAGGGTCGAGATGACGACCGGCATGTCGGCGCCGCCGATCGGCAGCACCGCGAGGATCCCGAGCGCCCCGGCGGCGACGAGGATCAGCCAGAACAGCGCCTGCGAGTCCGACCCGGCCGCGATGACCACGGCCGCGCCGACCGCGATCAGCGCCAGGGCGGCGTTGACCGCCTTGGGGATCTTGAAGCCGCGCTTGAGCGTCTCCTGGAGCTTCAGGAACGCGATGTTCGAGCCCCAGAAGGAGATCGAGCCGATGATCGCCGCGAAGAGGATCGGGATCAGCGACTCGAGCGGGAGGTCGCCGCCCGTCTCGCGGAACTCGACGAGGCTGATCAGCGCCACCGCGCCGCCGCCGACGCCGTTGAACAGCGCCACCATCTGCGGCATCGCGGTCATGTGCACGGTGCGCGCGGCGGGGATGCCGATCGCGGTGCCGATCGCGACGCCGACGACGATCAGCAGCCAGTCGCCGATGTCGTCGTTGAGCAGCGTCGCGATGACCGCGATCGCCATGCCCGTCGCCGCCACCTGGTTGCCGCGCACCGCCGTCCGCGGGCCGCGCAGCATGTGCAGGCCGGCGATGAAGAAGCTGAAGGCGACGATGTAGAGCGCCGTGATCAGGTCATGACTTGAGATCGTCCCCACCCGCCCCCGGCTTCTTTCCCTTGAACATCCCGAGCATCCGGTCGGTGACCAGGAAGCCGCCGACGACGTTGATCGTGCCGAAGGCAATCGCGATCACCAGCAGCAGCTCGTTGAGGAACCCCTCGGCCGGCCCGATCAGCAGGATGCCGCCGAGCACGACGATCCCGTGGATCGCGTTGGTGCCGGACATCAGCGGCGTGTGCAGCGTGTTCGGCACCTTCGAGATCACCTCGAAGCCGACGAACGCAGCCAGGACGAGGATCGCCAGCTCGGTCAGCAGGTCCATCAGCGCTCCACCCTCTCGCCGTCGCGCGCCACGCAGGCGCCCTTGATCACCTCGTCCTCCCAGTCCAGCTTCAGCGCGCCCTCGTCGCCGGTCATCAGCTCGATCAGCGACTGCACGTTGCGCGCGTACAGCTGCGACGCGTGCTGCGCCATCCGCGACGGCAGGTTCAGCGGCCCGGCGACGATCACGCCGCCGTCGGTCGTGAAGGTCTCCCCCGGCTTGGTCAGCTCGCAGTTGCCGCCGGCCTCGGCGGCGAGGTCGACGATCACGCTGCCGGGCCGCATCCCGTGCACGGCCTCGGCGGAGATCAGCTTCGGGGCCGGCCGCCCGGGCACGAGCGCGGTCGTGATGATCACGTCCGACTTGCCCATCTGCACGGTGAGCGCTTGTCGCTGGGCCTCCTGCTCTTCGGGCGTGAGCTCGCGGGCGTAGCCGCCGCTGCCCTCGGCATCGCCGATGCCCTCGACCTCGAAGAACTTCGCGCCGAGCGACTCGATCTGCTCCTTCACGGCGCTGCGGACGTCGAACGCGGTGACTACCGCGCCGAGCCGGCGCGCGGTGGCGATCGCCTGCAGCCCGGCGACGCCGGCGCCGAGCACGAGCACCTGCGCGGGCGGGATCGTGCCCGCGGCGGTCATCAGCATCGGCAGGAAGCGCGGCATCTCGCCGGCCGCGATGATCACCGACAGGTAGCCGGTGACCGTCGCCTGGCTCGAGAGCGCATCCATGGACTGCGCGCGGCTGATGCGCGGGATCGATTCCATCGCGAATGCGGCCGCTCCAGTGTGCGCGATCGCACTGATGCCGTCGGCGTTGGTCAGCGGCGCCAGGAACCCGATCAGCACCTGATCCTTGCCCAGGTTGCCCGGGTCCTGGGGCGCGACGCGAGCGATGACCTCGGCGCCCCAGGGGTCGCCCAGCTCGGCGCCCGCGTTCTCGTACTCCTCGTCCGGCAAGTCGGCCAGAACGCCCGCCCCAGGCTCGATCACGACCTCGTGGCCGGCGCTCTTGAGGCGGCGCACGACGTCCGGCACGAGCGCCACGCGGCGTTCGCCCTCGGCCGTTTCCTTGGGCACTCCGATCCTCATCGGGACGCGGACCGTATACGAGTCAGCGCGGAATCAGCGCCGTCACGAGCGCGGCGGCGGCCGGGACCTCGGCGACGGCGACCAGCGCCGGCGCGGGCTCGGGCGCGGGGGTCTGGACGGGCGGCAGCGACTGCACCTTGATCGCCGCGGGCGTCGCGGCGGGAGTGGCCACGGCGGCCGCGGCACTGTGGTGGGCGCGCGGGACACGGGCGAGCGGGAACGGCTTGCGCGAGAGCGCGGCCAGCGCCTGGCCGGTGACCCAGACGGGCGTCTGGCGACTCGTCCGCGAGTAATGGACCTCGCCGCCGGCGTCGGTCAGCGAGCGCAGGTAGCTCAGCGGGTCGCGCGCGCCGTTGCGATGCAGCGTGGCCGGGTCGCGACCCACGGCGAGCAGACCCTGGACGGCCCACGCGGTCGACTGCGCGTTCGAGGCGCCGCCGGGGATCAGCGCGAAGCCGCCATCGGAGTCCTGGTGGCGGATCACGAACGCCGCCGCGCGCTTGGCGACCTTCCCGCGCTTACGGCCGCCGACGGCGAGCGCCTGCAACGCGGCGCCGGTGTCGTCGATCCCGGACGGGCCGCCGCGGCCGGCGAAGTTGAAGCCGCCGTCGGGGTTCGCCTGGTGGGCGATGAAGCTCGCGGCGCGGCGGATCACGCGGTCGTGCGGCTTGCGGCCGGCCGCGCGCAGGCCGAGGATCGCGAACGCGGTCGTGTTCACGCGGCTGCCGAACGATCCGTTGCCGCGCTGCTGCGCGACGACCGCCTGCTCGAGGTCGCGGCCGGCGAGCCGCGGCGGGCGGCCGGCCGCGTGGAGCACGAGGATCGTGCGGTTGAGCTCGCCGAGGTCGTTGAGCTCGGCGGCGTGGGCGCGCAGGTAGCGCAGCGCGCCGAAATCGAGCGGGTTCTTCCCCGCCGCGGCCAGCCCGAGCGTGGTCCAGCCCGTGTAGAGCTGCGACGAGCTCTGGCCGGGCGCGGCACCCCAGCCGCCGTCGCTGTTCTGCGCGTGGAGCAGGTACCGCACGGACGCGTTCGCGGCCGCGGCGTGGGCGGGCGGCGCGGCCGCGCCGACCACGGCGACCAGCAGCGCCGTCGCGGCCGCCGGCACCGCGACCCAGCGGACGTCGAAGCGGGTCCGGTAGCGGGCCAGCGCGCGCACGAGCGCCGGGCCGAAGGCCAGGCAGAACACGACGCTCCCGACCACGTGCGCGAGGTCGAAGGGCAGCGATGTCGCGAAGTAGGCCCCGAGCGCGCCGAGCGAGTGGTCGCCCGAGTACGTCACCCACAGGCTCAGGTTCATCCAGGCGCCGTACACGTACGAGAGCGCGCCGCAGGCGATCGCCAGCGACACGCGGTTCAGCCGGCGGCCGCTAGCCCTGCCGAGCAGCGCGCCGGCCACGCCGACCGCCCCCCAGCCGGTCATCTGCCACGGTGTCCACGGGCCCTGGCCGAAGAACACGTTCGAGGCCAGCGCGGCGACCGAGCCGACCGCGAAGCCGGGTGCGCCGCCGAGGACGTAGCCGGAGATGAACACGATGTCGGTCGTCGGCTTCACGTTCGGCAGCGCCGCGAAGGCGATGCGGCCGAGCGCCGCAAGGGCGGCGAGCGTGGCCACCAGCGCGATCACGCGCGCCGTGGGATGCGTGCGCTCGTACCAGACGAAGCCGGCGGCGAGCGCGGCCCCGAGCACGAGCATCGAAGCGAGCACCCAGCTCATGGGGCCACCGCCTCGCGCGGCCTGAGCAGCGCGGCGCCCTCGGCCGGGGTCAGCGCGCCGCCGCCGAGCACGCGCGCCGTCTGCGTGGCGAAATACCAGCCGCCACCGAGCACCTCGCGCGTCGGCGCGTCGGCGACCGGGCGCCCATCGCCGAGCAGGATCGTGCGGTCGGCCCAGGCGGCCGCGAACTCGGCGTCGTGGGTGGCGACGATCACGGCGGTGCCGTCGTTCGCCAGCTCGCGGAGCCGGGCGGCCAGCCGCGCGCCGTGGCCGCGGTCCATCCCGCGCGTGGGTTCGTCGAGGCACACCGCGACGGGTGCCGCACCGGCTCCGAGCACCAGCTCGAGCGCGAGGCGCTGGCGCTCGCCGCCCGAGACATCGCGCGGATGCCGGTCGGCCAGCGGGCCGGCGTCCGGCAGGTCATCGCCGACGCGGTCGTGCAGGAAGTAATCCCCGGGGTTCTGCAGCAGCAGCGCCACCCGCCCGGCCCGCTCGACCTTCCCGCGCGTCGGCTCGATCAGCCCGGCCAGCAGCCGCAGCAGCGTCGACTTCCCGGCCCCGTTGCGGCCCATCAACGCCACCGCCTCCCCCGCCCCGACCGCGAGGTCGACGCCACGCAGGATCGCCGGCCCGTCCTTGATCTCGACCCACGCGCGCCGGCAACTAAGGGGGACTGTCCCCCTTAGTGCGCGTGGCGTAAGGGGGACTGTCCCCCTTACGGGTGTGAGCGGCGCGAGCGCTCGGCGTGCGGCCTTCACGGTCGCGGGGCGGTCGGGGACGCCGGCGAGCGCGCAGAGGCGGGTCACGGGGGGCTGGAGGTCGGGCGGCGCCCAGGCGGCGAAGGCGTCCGGCGGCCCGTCGAAGGCGACCGCGCCGCCGTCCAGCACGACCACGCGATCGGCCGCGGGCAGGCAGCGCTCGAGCCGGTGCTCGGCCACGATCACCGCCGTCCCCCACTCCTCGTTGATCCGCCGCAGCACACCGAGCAGCTCGTCGCCCGCCACGGGGTCGAGCTGCGAGGTCGGCTCGTCGAGCAGCAGCACCTGCGGGCGGCCCGCCAGCGCGGCGCCGAGCGCGACGCGCTGTAGCTCTCCGCCCGACAGCTCGCGCGTCGAGCGGTCCAGCAGCGGCGCGATGCCGAGCGCCAGCGCCGCCTCCTCCACCCCGCGCGCGACGGCGGCGCCGCTCCAGCCGCGGTTCTCGAGCGGGAACGCGAGCTCCGAGCGCACGGTGGCCATGACGACCTGCGTCTCCGGGTCCTGGAACAGCGTGCCCGCGACGGCGGCGAGCTCGGCCGGCCCGTGATCGCGCGAGTCGAGCCCGGCGCAGACCAGGCGGCCCGCGAACGTCCCGCCGTGAAAGTGCGGGACGAGGCCCGCCGCGGCGCGCAGCAGCGTCGACTTCCCCGACGCCGACCCGCCCGCGAGCACGACGAACTCGCCGGGCTCGACGATCAGCGTGACGTCGCGAAGCGCCGGCGCATCCGCGTCCGGATACGTGTAGGTGACGCCGGTGAGGGCCAGCGCGGTGGTCACGCGATCCCCCGGCGATCGGCGAACGGCAGCAGCGCGCAGGCGGCGAGCGCCACGGCGACGAGGAGCTGGCGCGCCTCGAGCGGGACGACCAGCCGCGGGTAGGCCTCGAAGCCCTCCCAGGTACCGACACCGGAGGCGATCGCCAGCGCCGCCAGCGCCAGCGCCGACATGGCGAACGCGATGTCGTGCCGCGACAGCGGCTGCCGGATCCGGGCGGGGCGACCGCCGACCCCGAACCCGCGGACCTCGAGCGTGGCGGCGACGTCGGTGGCGCGATCGAGCGCGCCGGCGGCGACCGCGCGCACGACGCCGAGCCGCGGCGGCGGCGCCCCGCCGCGCAGGGCCCGCTGCGCCTCGGCCAGCCGCCGCCCGTCACGTGCGAGCACGGGCACGAGATGGGTCGCGAGCGCCGCCGTCACGCCCACGCGCAGCGACCGGCGCCGCAGCGCCCGCAGCAGCGCATCCGGGTCGATCGTGGCGGCGAGCAGCGCGGCGCAGGCGAACACCGCCAGCGCGCGCAGCCCGAGGACGGCGCCGTAGCCCAGCGCCTCGGCCGTCACATCGAGCCGCCCGATCCCGGGCACCGCCGGGCCGCGGAAGACGACCGTGATCCCGTTGCGCGTGACAATCCCGTTGATCACGACGATCGCGATCGCGAGCGGCAGCGCCCACACGACCGCCCGTGCGACGCGGCGCCCGACGCCCGCCGCCACGCCCGCGGCCATCGCGACGGCCAGCGCGGCGGCGACGAGCAGCGGATGCTCGAACGACAGCGCGACGAGCCCGAGCGTCATGCACCAGAGCGCTCCGATCCCCGCGCGGGCTGCCTGCAGCGGGCTCATCGGCTCTGCTCGGGCGTGTCGCTGACCGGCAGCGGCTCGTCGTGCCCGCCGTCGATGGCGAGCGCGAAGTGCTGCTGGAGCCGCTCCTCGGTGAGGGCCGCGGCCGCGGCGGCGACGCCGACGTCGTCGGTGCCGGTGACGATCCAGGTCGGGGCCTGCGCCTCGACGCTCGTCGCGGCCACGAGGCCCGACCCGGCACCGAGCGTGCGGACGGTCTTCCCGGCCGCGTCGAGCAGCGCGATCGCGTCGCCGGCGGCGTTCGGGCGCGCGAACACCCCGCTCGCCCCAGGGCCCCGCTCGAGGCTGCGGACCACGTCGTCGCGGCGGACGTCGGCCCAGCGGCCGACGATGATCCGCAGAACCTCCTTGCCGCCCGACTGCTCGAGCACGGCGCGCGACGGCGCCTTCACGCCCGCGTCGATCAGCCGCGTCTCGACCTCGTCGCACGAGCGCTCGTCGGCTCCCGGACAGACGAGCCGGATCGGGAACCGCTTGCCCTCCAGCCCGGTGGCGAACGGCTCGGGGAAGGAGCCGACGACGGCCGGCACGCGCTGCGCCGCGTCCCACTCGTGGTGGTCCCACCACACGTCCTCGCCGGCGGACACGCGCCGCTCCGCCGCGCCGACGGGCGCCTCGATCCCGTTCACGTAATAGAACCAGTCCGCGCGACGGCCGTTCTCGCGGCCGCCCGACACGCCGTCGATCGCCTGCACGAAGCCGCCGCCGAAGCGGGTCTTGACGTCGTACCTGCGCTCGAGCAGGCGCATCACCGTGTCGCCGTCGGACGCGGTCTCCTGGTGGATGCCCTCGTGCAGCGCCTCGCCGCCGAAGTCGCGCGTCACGGTCAGCGTGACGTCCCCCGTCGACTCGCCCGCCCCGAAGCCGCACCCGGCGGCCGGAAGCGTGGCGAGCACCACGAGGAGCGCGACGAGGCGCCGCCGGGTCATCCGATCTTCACCTTGCTCGGGAACGCCGGCACCATGCCGGGCCGCTTGGCGAACAGCTTCACCGTGCCGGCGGTCGCGGGCACCGTGAGCACAGCGATTCCGGCGATGCCGGTCGTGGCGGTGGCGGATCCCAGGCGCACGGTCGCGCCCTGGACACCGACGCCCTTGCCCTGGTCGTTGTAACCCCGCACCGTCACGCTCAGCGTCTCACCCGGTGCTGCGGTCGCCCGCGCGGGCCGCACCTCGAGCGTTCGCTGGCAGCTTCCGGACTGCTGCAGCTCGCACCAGAACCACGTTATCCGCTGGCCGTTGTGGATCCGGTGCCCGGTCCCGAACGGCCCGGACAAGTCGCCGGCGGCCGTGGTCCCGGCCTTCCGGCCCACCTTGTAGACCCAACCCCCGTGGCCCTTCTCGCGCTCGCCCGCGACCGCGGTCACGTACAGCGCCGAGGCGTCGGCCGGGCGCTTGCCGCACTGCCCGTAGTCGCGGAGCCCGAGCTCGAGATGCGTGGCGGCGAGCACCGACAGCGGCGTCGCGGCGGCGACGGCGCAGCGCCGATGCCCGACCTTGACGGTGCGCTTCTTCAGTCGCACGTCCGCGGCGCCGCGCAGGACCCGGTCCTTGCCGACGACCATCACGTGCACGGCCGCGCTCGCGGGCGCCGGAGCGGCGACCGCGACCAGCACGACGAGCAGAGCGCCGCGCCTCATCGGACCTTGAACAGCACGCGGTTGCGCCCGCGGCGGATACGATCGCGGTTCCCCGCACTGTCGACGGCGACCACACGGAGGTCGTACCGGCCCTTGCCGAGCCGCTTTGGCAGCAGGTAGCTCCAGTCGGCGTCGTCACCGATCTTGTACGTCGGGTGCGTGCCGCACGGACGCTTGACGAACCTCTCGCGGCGGACCGAGTACGACGTGCAGCTGCCGTCGAGCTTGCGCTGCAGGCTCATCTTGACCGCGCGCAGCCCCGCCGGGTCGGGGCCGACGTGCCCGCGCAGCACGCGCGGACCCTTGCCATGACGGAAGAGTTTGCCGTCGCGCAGGCCGCGGATCCTGGCCTTGGGGGCGCCGGTGTCGACCGTGCCGCAGTCGTTGTCGGTCACGCAGACGCGCAGCCGATTGGAGCGGATCGCGCCCGCCTTGGACGCCTTGAAGTCGGTGTGCGCCACCTCGTCGAGCGGGCCGACCGTGGCGATCCCGTCGGCGCCCGTGACCTGACCGCGGACGCTGGCGCCGGCAACGGGCGCGCCGGTCGACGAGTTCGTGACCCTCAGAGCCACCGACCGGCCCGGGTCCGCCTGCACTGGACCGCTGAGCTTGAGCAGCGCCTCCGAGCCGTCGCCGTACGCGAACAGCACGTCGTCGCCCGTCTGCGCGTCGTCGGCGCACGCGCCGAGGCTCGCGAACTCGCCGTTCTCGTACTCGGAGAGGAACTTGTTGGTGGCCGGGTCGAACGCGACCGACTCGCCGGCGATCATCGTGAACGACGCGCCGAAGTGATCGTTCCAGTCTCCCGCGAGCTGGAACGGCGCCGTCTCGGCGGCTTGCGCGATCACAGCGCCGCGGGTCGGTACTGGCGCCGCGCTCGGGCCGCCGACCGCGGCCGTGCCGTCGCAGACGTGCCCAGTGGACTCGTTCGTGAACTTGAACGGGCGGACGTCGGTGCTCACCGGCCCCTCGAACAGCGTCGTCGTGGGACCTTCGATGCGCAGGTTCACCGTCACCGGAGCCGCGCCGGCCGGGGCTGGGAGGAGCAGTGCGGCGGCCAGCAGGCCGGTCGCGACGACGGCGGGAGATCGAAACTTCATGTGTGGAGCCACCCCTTTCCGCGAGGGCTGTTCGGCTTGGGGTCGGAGGAAGGTCTCCTGGCTCCCGGGCCTACCTATCGCTCCTTCCCGGCCCGCGCTGCGGTGCCAGTGGATGCGATGCGAGCATCGCGTGCGATCGGCTTCCCCGGTCACAGTGGCGGGTCCGCGCCGGACTTGCACCGGCTTCCCTGACCACCGACCTGGTCGGCCCCATGCTATACCCGGAGCCGGGCATGACCGTCAACCTCACCCGCATCTACACGCGGCTCGGCGACGACGGCGAGACGCACCTCGGCGACATGAGCCGCGTGCCCAAGACGCACGCGCGGATCGAGGCGTACGGAACAGTCGACGAGCTCAACGCCCAGCTCGGCCTCGCGCTCGCCCAGGGGGTCCCGGAACGGTTCGCGCCGTGGCTGGCGCGCGTGCAGAACGACCTCTTCGACGTCGGCGCCGACATCTCGGTCCCGCACGGCGGCGACCGGGCACGGCTCCGGCTCGCCCCCGAGCAGACCGCCTGGCTCGAGCAGGCGTGCGACGAGGTCAACGCGGAGCTGCCGAACCTCAAGTCGTTCGTGCTGCCGGGCGGGACCGCCGCCGCCGCGCAGCTGCACGTCTGCCGCACGGTCTGCCGGCGTGCCGAGCGCCGCACGATCGCCTGCGCAGACGAGGTCAACGCCGAGTGCGTGCGCTACCTCAACCGCTTGTCGGACCTCCTGTTCATCCTCGCGCGCGCCGCCAACGTCGCGACCGGCAACGACGAGCCGCTGTGGGAACCGGGTCGCTACCGGTAACCGAGCAGGGGCTGTTCCCCGCCGAGCACCGCGCCCTGCGCGAGCTGTACGCGCTCGCTCGGCAGTTCGGCGGACACTGGGCGAGGCTGGACGAGAAGCTCGACCCCGCGCCTGAGGTGCTCGCCCGCGGAGTGGAAGCGTCGAAGGGGCTGCTGGAGGAGCTCGCGTCCCGGACCGCGGCGTACGGCCTGCACGGCGTGCCCGCCGCGACCGGCGCGGGCGCATGGACGTCACGCCTGCGCGGCGCCGGCGACCTGCTGCTGGAACGCAACCAGGCGCTCCGCGGCGCGACGCTCGACCTCCAGCACGTGATCACGCTGCTCGCCTACCTCGCGGCGCTGGCCGCCCGGCGCGACGATCTCGCGCTCGCCGAATGGCTCAGCGACTGGGAGACGCGCCTGCGAGCCATCGCAGGCGAGGTCCAGGCGGCCGTGGTGGCCGAGGCCGAGGACCCGGAGCGGGCGGTTCAGCCGTATGACGGCTCCAAGCTCGGCCGCGTCGGGCACAAACTCCAGGTCAGCCTCGGGACATTCGGCGAGGCGTACGACGCGCGCGCCGCCAAACGGCGGAGCTAGCTGACGCGGCGCAGCCGGCCGTGCACTTCCTCGAAGGCCGGGGGATCGGCCATCAGCTGCCAGCCGCGCGGTGACAGCGCGAACACGTCGCCGTTCTCCTTGAGCAGCACGAGGTGCCCGTCGTTCGTGGTCGCGAGCGGCGCCTGGCTCAGCGGCCACTGGCCGTAGTCGCTCAGGTGCCGGATCGCGTGGCGAACGGTGCGATGGCGCACCTTGCGGTCGAGCAGCGCGCGGACCACCGCCGCCTCGGCGACGTCCTCGACGCTGTAGACGTGCGGGTCATCGCTGGACTGCGAGGCCCGGATGTAGCCCCAGCGCGCCCACTGGCCGATCGTGTTCCCCGTCACCCCGACGAGCTCGCCGGCGTCGCCGGCCGAGAGATGCCCGTGCACTTTGGCCACGGGAAAGATATGCCCGGCCCGGGCCGCCGTGGCAAGCCCGGGCCGGGATCGCGCGGTGCGAGTCGGTAGCGCCGACGGCCGGGTCTGCTCAGCCGCCGGTGACCTCGACGTACCGCAAGCTCACGTGCCCGATGACGATGGCGTCGCCGTCGTGCAGCGCCGCCTCCCCCACGCGCTCGCCGTTGACGAAGATGCCGTTGAGGCTGCGATCGTCGAGGAGGACGGCGCGCCCGCCGCGGTGCACCAGCACCGCGTGGCGGCGGGATACCGAAGGGTCGTCGAGCAGGATGTCCGCTGCCGGGCTGCGACCGATTCGCAGCCGCTGACCGTCGCGATCGCCCAGCGCGAACAAGACGATCTCCCCCGCATCTTCGACGGCGAGGTAGCGGCCGGGCGCCGGGCGGGTCATGCTCGCCTGGGCGCGCCTGCGGTCCCGATCTCCCAGGCGGGGGAGCGGGCCGGTCTCCTGCGTCGGGGCCTCCGTCTGGAGGGCGGCGAGGGCGTCGGTCGTCATGCGTGGAATCCTCTTGATCGTTTCCAAGCGCGGGATAAATGTCCCCCAGGACGAATCGAAGACTTGGAAGCCGTGTTCCGCGCTTCTCCGACGTTTCCGGGCGGTTTCGTGACGGCACCGCACGGTCATCGCGCGCACAAAAATCGAGCCTCCTCCGGCGTTCGCCTCCGCGGTACCCGCGCCCGTTGCCGTCCACTCCGGCGCGCGCGACGAAATGACGCTATCTGCGGCTTTTCAGATCCTCGGGCAGGAGGCTGAAGACGACGGTGTCGCGGCGGCCGCCCTTGAACGGGAGGTGGGCGCGCAACAGCGCCTCGCGCGTGAAGCCGGCCCTGGCCGCCACGCGCTGGGAGGCAGTGTTGTCCGGCCCGCATGTGAGCTGCAGGCGGGCGATGGCCACCTCGTCGAACGCCCAGCGGGCGAGCAGCAGCACGGCATGTGTCGCGACTCCCCGCCCGCGCGCGTGCGCGGCAACCCAGTAGCCGACCGCCGCCCGCCCGACCCCCGGCTCGATGTCGTAGATCGACGCGCCGCCGATGATCGCTTCTTCGTCCGCCGGCTCGACGCAGGCGAACTCCGCGCTCGTCCCCTCCTCCCACGCTCGCGTGTTCGCCGCGTGGTTCGCCCACGCGTCGGCCTCGGTGTACGAATCACTCTCCGCCCACGAGAACCGCAGCGTCTCGGCGTCGGAGAACAGCCGGAACTTCGCGGGGATGTCCGCGGCGCGCCACGGCCGCAGCGCAACCACCTCGTCACGCAACTGCGGGTCGGGCGGCTTCATGGCTGTGGACCCTAGAGAACGAGAAAACCCCGCGATTGCGGGGCTTCTGAGAGGTACCGCTACGGGGATTCGAACCCCGGTTTCCGCCGTGAGAGGGCGGCGTCCTAGTCCCCTAGACGATAGCGGCAGGTGACCGAGCCATCGGCCAGTTTAGCGTTGACTTGAACGCGTTCACCCGGCGCGCACGGTCTGCCAGGAATGCCGCGTTATGCGCAGGATCACGAGCGTGATCGCGAGGCCGATCAGCGGGTCGGCGATCGGGAGGCCGAGCGCCACGACGGCGGCGCTGGCGACGACCGCGAGGCTCACGTAGGCGTCCGCGCGGGCGTGGTTGCCGTCGGCGATCAGCGCCGGGCTGTCGAGCCGCCGCCCGGCGCGCGTGCGGATGCGAGCGGCGATCCAGTTGCCCGCGAAGCCGAGGGCGCCCGCGGCGGCCAGTGCGCCGAGGTGGTCGGGCTCGCGCGGGTCGACCAATCGCAGCACCGACTCGACGCCGGCCACGCAGGCGCTGACGAAGATCGCGGCGACGACCGCGAGGCCCGCCCAGCGCTCGGCGCGCGCGCTGCGCAGCGCGAACGCGATCGCCAGCGGGATCGCGGTCGCGGCGTCGCCGAAGTTGTGGATCAGGTCGGCGAGGAGCGCGACGCTCCCGGACGCGACGAAGACGACCGTCTGCGCGAGCGCGGTGAGCGCGAGCACGAGCAGCGCCCAGCCAACGGCCGTCATTCCCGCGCGCGAGCGCTTGATCGACGGGGCGATCAGTCCGTGGCTGTGTGAGTGCGAGTGGCTCACGACGGCGCCGGGTCGGCCCAGCCGTGGGCAGCGTGCTCGAGGTGGTTGCGTGCCTCGGCCAGCAGCACGGCGACATGCGCGTCGTGCAGGCGGTAGAGGATCGCCCGGCCGTCGCGGCGGCTCGCGACGAACCGCAGGTGGCGCAGGACGCGAAGCTGCTGCGAGGCGGCCGACGGCGTCAAGTCCGCCTCCTCCGCCAGGTCGCCGACGCCCTTCTCGCCTTCGCGGAGCGCGTACAGCAGGCGCAATCGCGAAGGTGCCGACAGCGCCTGCATGAGCTCGGCGATCGCCAGCATCTCGTGCTCGGCGACTCGTTCGCCCTCGTGGAACCCTGCGTGGACGCCTGCCTCGGGCACGCCGAGAACTATATCCGCATAACTATGCGGATGAACCGTTGGTGCGAACGGACCGGTTTCGGGTACCGCACCGAGGTGCCGTCACGGAAGACCGTCCTCGTGGGCGCGGGTGCCCTCGTCCTCGTCGTGCTTGCCGTCGTCCTCTTCACGGCGGCGACGATCCGTCGCCGACCGTCGAGCACGGGGACGGATCGCAGTTCCCGCTGCGCGGCTCGCTCGCGGACGATCAGGGCGCCATCGACGACGCGATCAACGCCTGGAAGGACGGCCGGGGCGTGACCTCGGACAGCAAGGTGCTGCGGGTGGGCAAGGAGGACGTCCACGTGCTCTACGCCGGGAAGCTCGGAGACGACACGGTCGTGCTGATCAGGCAGGGCGATCGCGTGATCCCGATCGAGCAGCGCTCCGACTCCGATTGGAACGTCGGCGGCGTGGCAACGGGGGTCGACCCGGTCGACGGCAGCCCGATCGATCTCAACGACCGGATCCTGCTCCCGACGGGCGACTGGACGTGGCTGCCGCTCCGGCACGACCCGTACTCGCCGCGGATTGTCGACGGCCTGATCGACGGCGGCGCCGAGCTCAAGCCGGGGTTCGCGATCCAGAAGGGCGCGACGAACGACCTGGGGAGGCTCTAAGACGTCGACGCCGGGCTGTTCCGGATCGACGCCGAGAACTACGACCGGATCATCGCGGCGTCCCAGCAGCCCGGCCGGCTCCTGGCGATCCACGCGGGGCTCACCGGCGAGGACGAGGAGCAGCTCCCGACGGCCGACGTGCGCTTTGCCGACGTGCGGTGGACGGGCAAGCTGCCCGGCGTGACCCAAGCGGCGATGGTGGCGCGCAGCAACCCGACGCGGCTCGGCCTGGGTCTCGTGGACGACCCCGAGGACTTCGTGTCGAGCGCCGCGAGCCTGAGCCTGGGCTCGGAGACCGGCCCGCTCGGCGCGCGGCGAGGCGACGCGGTCGACCCGCCGCAGGTCGGGGCCGCCTACGTCGTCGATGACACCCGGCCGCAGACGCTCGTCGCCGCCGCGACCGGTCCCGTCGACCACTTCGAGTTCCTCGTCGGCACGCGCTCGTTCACCCGCCCAGGCCCGGTCGCGTTCGTCCCGGTCGACTGGGACACGTCCGCGACGGACGCCGTGGTCGTCGGCCGCACCAAGCGCGGCGACGTGGTCGCGCCACTCGTCCCGCTGTCCCGCTAGACGCGCGAAAGGCCCCGGTGTCTCACCGAGGCCTTCGATGCGGCTGAGAGGACTCGAACCTCCACGGGGTTGCCCCCACAGGCACCTGAAGCCTGCGCGTATACCAATTTCGCCACAGCCGCCGGCGGCCTCAACTGTAGCGGCGAGCCTCAGTTCTTGATGCGCGCGAGCACACGGTCGCTGAGCTCGACGTCATGCGGCAGCGCTGTGAGTTCGGCGGCATCGACGGCGATGCCCTCACGCTGGAGGAGGCGGGCCAGCGAGTCCCAGTGGCTGGCGGCCATGTCCTCCTGGGTGCGGTCGTCGAACGGCTCGTCCGGCCCGCCCACAACACGGGCCTCCTGCTGCATCCCCTGCACCGTCTCGTAGGCCCAGACATCGACCGGTTCGCCGGGTTCGCTCCCACCGACCTGCGAAGTCCAGCCCCGCTGATCGAACAGCACGACGCGACGCCCGTCCGCAAGCACCGCCTCGTGCCGTGCCGTGACCGACACCCGGCGACCGTCAGCAGCCTCGTCGACGATGTCGACGAACGTCCGCAGCCGGGCGACGGAGGGCATGCGTAGGTCGGACGGCAGGCGCGACCAGATCGCGGCGTCGATGCGGACCCCGGCCTTGAGATGGACCGATCGGTGGACGCCCTCGCGGACGTAGCCGGCGCGCTCGGCCACGCGCTCTGAGGCTGGGTTCTCGACATCGATGATCAGCTCGATGCGCTGGGCGCCGTGCCTTCAGCGACCTCGACCGGGACGTGCGCCAGTCGCTCGCGCGGATCAAGTCCAGCCCGTTCATCCCCAAGAAGGACCACGTGCGCGGCTTCGTCTACGAGGTCGAGACCGGCCGTCTGCGCGAAGTGACCTGACGGTCGCAAACCCCCGGTTTGCAAGGGGTCTTGCAGCCGGGAGGAGTCCGCGCTGATACAACGACGGCCGCCGAATCGCCGACCCCCGGGGGCCGGTGAACGGGGGAACCGAAGCGGCCCGCATGGCCGCAGGGGCGAATCGCCGCCATGAGCGCGGCGTAGCGCACGACGCGAGCCCGTCAGCTCACCTCGTAGGCGACCCAAACAGTCGTATGCGGATGGACGGACGGAACGTGACGGATACCCCACGCGGCCGCGCCCGCGCGAGCATCGTTGCCTGCCTGGTGGCGGTTGCCCTGCTCGTGGCGGGAGCATCGCCGGCACAGGCAGTGCTCAAGCGCGGCTCGCACGGGCCACACGTGACCAAGGTCCAGCACTGGCTGGGCCTGCATGCCGACGGCATCTTCGGCCCGGCCACCAAGCGCGCGGTCAAGCGCTTCCAGCGCCACCACGGCCTCAACGCCGACGGGATCGTCGGCCCCGCCACCTGGCAGGCGCTGCGCTCCGCGCACGCGCGCCGCGCGTCGTCGCACACGAGCAAGAAGGGCGCGGTGGTCGATCTCCAGCGGGCGCTTGGCATCACGGCCGACGGCATCTTCGGCCCCGCGACCAAGCGTGCCGTCAAGGCGTTCCAGCAGAGCCACGGGCTGACCGCCGACGGGATCGTCGGCCCGGCGACGTGGAGCGCGCTCGGCCACCCCGGCCGCACCACGATCCTCAAGCGCCGCGGCGGCCACAGCCACGTCCATCGCAACGGCGTCGTCGCGCGCGTGATCGCGGCCGCCAACCAGATCGCCACGACGCCGTACGTGTACGGCGGCGGCCACGGGCAGTGGAACGACAGCGGCTACGACTGCTCGGGCTCCGTCTCCTACGCGCTGCACGGCGGAGGCCTGCTCTCACGCGCGCTCGACAGCGGCGAGTTCATGAGCTGGGGCGCGCCGGGGCACGGCCGGCACATCACGATCTACGCCAACCCGGGCCACGTGTTCATGGTCATCAACGGCCGTCGCTACGACACCACCGGCCGGTCCGAGACCGGCACGCGCTGGCAGCCGCAGGGCCGCTCGTCGGCGGGTTACACGATCCGCCACCCGGTCGGCCTGTAGACGATCGCGAGACCCGGCCGAAGTGGCCGGGTCTTGACAGCACCTGAATGTAAGCTTAGACTTACCGTTAGTGACGACTTACGGAGGCAACGGCCTCAACGCCCTCGGCGATCCCACGCGCCGGGCGATCTTCGAGCGGCTCGGCCGCGGCCCGGCGGCCGTGGGCGAGATCGCGAAGGAGCTGCCGGTCAGCCGCCCGGCCGTCTCGCAGCACCTCAAGGTGCTCAAGGACGCCGGCCTGGTGATCGACCGGCCCGACGGCACCCGCCGGCTGTATCAGCTCGACCCCACCGGGATCGAGGCCGTGCGCACGTACTTCGACACATTCTGGAACCAAGCGTTGACCGCGTTCAAGCGCGCGGTCGAGAAGGAGGACTCATGACCGAGACCACCGTCGCCGTGCGCCGCAGCGTCACGGTGAACGCGTCGCCGGAGCGCGCCTTCGAGGTCTTCACCGCGGGCTTCAGCGCCTGGTGGCCGCTCGAGAGCCACCACATCGGCAAGACGATGGCCACCGAGGTGATCATCGAGCCGCACGCCGGCGGGCGCTGGTTCGAGCGCGACGCCGACGGCAGCGAGTGCAACTGGGGCTTCGTGACCGACTTCGACCCGCCGAGCCGCGTACTGCTCGCCTGGCACCTCACGTCCGAGTGGGGCTACGACCCCGATCCCGAGACGGCGACCGAGGTCGAGGTCACGTTCACGCCGGTTGACGGTGGCACGCTCGTCGAGCTCGAGCACCGCGGGTTCGAGAAGCGCGGCGAGACCGGCGCGAGCATGCGCGACGCGGTCTCGGCACCGGGCGGCTGGGGCGACCTGATGGAGCGGTACGCGAAGGCGGTCTAGCAGCACCACTCGACGGCGTCCGGGAACGCTCGCCGTGCTGGACGCGCCGAGAACTGGCGCGCGATGTTGGCGACGGCGGCCGTACGGCCGCCGTCAGCGCCGAGGAACAGCCACTGATCAGCGTCCGGCCAGGGCACGAGCAACCGCCGCCCGCTCGGCGACCACGCCACCGGCCCGAAGTGGCCGGGCCCGCTGAACAGCACGCGCCCGCCGACGATCACATCCGACCGCACCGGACCGCGCCGCACGACGGTCAGCCGCCCGTGCGGCGACCACGCGATGTCGTCGGCGAGCCGCGTGCCCGCGACGCGGCGGACCGCGAGCTGCCGCCCGCCGCGACCGAAGAGGAGCAACCGCCGCGGCGACGCCGCGACGAGCCGCCGTCCGTCCGGCGACCACGCGAGTTCGAACACCCGCGAGCGCGGCCGTGAGCGCCACAGCTCGCGGCCGCTGTCGACGGCGACGACGCGGATCCGGCGCGCCCGGTCGACATAGGCGAGCACGTGAGCGGTGTCGGGCCGCCAGGCCGGCGCCACGTGCCGCGCGGCGCCGAGTCGCCGATCGCCGGTCCCGTCGCCGTTGACGATCCGCACCGTGCGCCCGGTCAGGTAGGCGATGCGGAAGCCGTCGCCCAGCGACCAGCGGGCCGCGGCGATCCGCCCCGGCCGCGCCAGCGACCAGTGCACCCGCCCGTTCGGCTCGACGGCGCGCAGCTCGCCGCCGCGCCAGACGGCCACGTACAGCCCGCGCGGCGACCACGACGCGCCGTCGTAGGCGCCGAGCCGGCGGCGGACGCCGTCGGCGGCGACGACCCAGGCGCCGTCACGCCCGGTCACGAGCAGCCGGCCGCCGCCCGGCACACGCACGAGCGCCGGCCGCGGATGCGGCGCGCCCACGCCGAGCACCTCGCGCACCCAGCGCGCGACCGCGTCGCGCGGAGCGCCGGCCGACGCGGCGACCACGACCGCGGCGAGCAGGCAGGCGGAAAGCGCGAGCGCGGGCGCCCAGCGACGCTGCCGCGGCAGCGGCTCGTAGCCGGCACGCACCACGCCGAGCGCTCGGGAGCGCGCGTCCTCGGCGACCGGCACGCTCCGCAGCGCCTCGCGCAGCTCGCGCTCGGTCATCGCTCGTCCTCCAGCACGCCGCCGAGCGCGTCGAGCCCGCGCCGCAGCCGCGAGTTCACCGTGCCGCGCGGGACGTCGAGCGTGCGGGAGATATCCCCGGGCGTCAGCTCGAGCAGGTAGCGCATCACCACCACGGCGCGGTGCTCGGGCGACAGCTGAGCCAGCGCCGCGCCGAGCTCGCCGAGCCCGAGCGCGGACTCCGGCGGCGCGACTGGCTCGGGCACGCCGTCGACGTCGACCTCCGCCCGCAGCCGCCGCGCCCGCGCCCAGTCGATCGCGCGGTTGACGACGATCCGGTGCAGCCACGGCCGGAGCGGCCTGCGGCGGTCGAACCGCGGGAGCGCCCGGAGGGCTGAGAGGAACGCCTCCTGCGCGATGTCCTCGGCCGCCGCGCGGTCGTGCGCGATCAGCAGCGCGGTGCGGTACGCGTCCGGCCAATGACGGGCGAACAGCGCCTCGACGGCCGGCTCGGAACCGCGCTGCGCCGCGCGCACGAGCGCCGCGTCGCTCACTCGGCGCGCGGGTCGCCAGGCCGCGGTCAGCGTGACCTCCGCCGCATCCACAGGTGGGATACGAGCGGCGGGCACCGGGAGGTCCCTACAACCTCGCGAGCGCCGGCTCGGCGCCCTGGCCGGGCGGGAGGATCGGGTGCATCACGCTCAGCGTTGCAGGTGCGCCTTGGCGGCGTACAGGTCCGCGTCGGCGTGGCGGTGCAGCGTGTCGCCGTCGCGCCCGTCAGCCGGGTGGACGGCGACGCCGGCCGCAGAGCCGACGCGCTCGGCGAGCGCGGCCACCGTGCGGTCGGCGATGACGCGGGCCTCGGCGGCCGAGACGCCGGGGAGCAGCAGCGCGAACTCGTCTCCGCCGAGGCGGCCGGTGGCGTCGGAGCCGCGCAGCAGCGCCTGCAGGGTCGAGCCGACCCAGCACAGCAGCTCGTCGCCGGCGGCGTGGCCGTGGCGGTCATTGACCGCCTTGAAGCGGTTGAGGTCGAGCTGGATGAGCGCGACCTCTCCACCCTCGCGCTCGGCGCGCTGAAGCTCCGCGTCGAGCCGCTCGGCGAAGCCGCGGCGATTCAGGCAGCCGGTCAGCGGGTCGGTGCGCGACAGCTCGGCGAGCTCGTCGCGCTGGCGCTCGGTGAGCCGCGACTGCCACACGCAGAGGACGCCGGTGAGGCCGAGGCAGACGATGAACATCCCGACGTAGGCGGGATCGGCCGTGAAGTGGCCCGGGCTCGCGCCACCGCTGACGCCGAGGACGGCGACCCCGAGGAGGCTCGCCGCCGCCACCGTGATCATCGAGGCGAGCGGATACGAGAGCGCGGCGAACACCTGGGTGAGGAAGAGCGACAGCGTGATCGGGCTGGTGACGCCGCCGTCGAAGTGCGCGAGCAGCACGATCACGCTGATGTCGAGCAGGCTCCAGCTCAGGAAGAAGGCTTCGCGGAACCGGCTGCGGACGATCGTCTCGGCCGGGAGCCGTGACACGACGAAGGCGCCGACGAGCGCGAGCAGCACCAGCGCGGTGATGACATCGCGATGCGGCCGGTTCCAGGTCATCGCCACCCAGACCGCGAGCGCGATCGCCAACAGGTACGTCACCCACACACCGGCGCTGATCACCTGCACGCGCACGCGCAACCGTGAGCTCTCAAGCCCCATAGCCCAGTGAATCGTCAGACCGAGCAGAAACCTGAATCGCCGGAGCGCAAACCCCATAACTCCGATCGACTTGGGTAAGTTATCCGCCATGACCCGCGAGCTGTCCTATCTGCGGCTGCTCGAGACCGAGGTCCGCAAGGGCGAGCACGTGCGCGTCTTCCCGCTCTCGAACTGGACCGAGCTCGACGTTTGGCGCTACATCGCCGCGGAGGAGCTCGAGGTGCCGAACATCTACTTCGCGCACCCGCGCGAGGTGTTCGAGCGCGACGGGATGCTGCTCGCCGAGTCGGCGGCTCGACCTCGCGCTGCTCACCGACGGGCTGCGGGCCGAGCGCGAGCAGGGCATCACGATCGACGTCGCCTACCGCTTCTTCACCACGCCGAAGCGCTCGTTCATCCTCGCCGACACGCCCGGCCACGTCCGCTACACGCGCAACATGGTCACCGGTGCGAGCACCGCCGATGTCGTGCTCGTGCTCATCGAGGCGCGCGACCCGAAAGGGCTGTACCGGCGCGCGCGGGCGGGAACACTTCATGGACTGACCGGCATCGACGACCCATACGAGCCGCCGGAGCGCCCCGACCTCGTCCTCGACGGTACGCAGCCGATCGCGGACGGCGTGGCCGCGCTCGAGGCGCTGCTCGAGGAGCGCGACCTGCGGTGAGCGTGTCCTATCTCGTCTGCGCGACGCCGCGCAGCGGCAGCACGCTGCTGTGCGAGACGCTGGCGGAGACCGGCGTGGCCGGCAACCCGCTCGAGTTCTTCGAGGCGCTGCCGGAGACCGGCGTGCCACGGCGGCCGCTCGACTATCTCGCCGGGCTCGACGATCCCGACGCGCTCGCGCTGATCGGGCGCGCCCCAGCGCCCGACGCGCCCCCGTATTCGGACATCCGGGGCATCACCGCGTACGCCGAGCATCTCGCGAACGTGCGCCGCACGGGCACGACCGCCAACGGCGTGTTCGGGGCGAAGATCATGTGGGCGCACCTCGTCGACCTCGGGCGGCGCCTCGGCCGCGAGGACCTGCCGGCGCTCGTCGACGACCTCTTCGAGCGCCCGCGCTTCGTCTGGGTGCGGCGCGAGGACACCGTCCGCCAGGCGGTCTCGCTGTGGCGGGCGATGCAGACGCAGTCGTGGCGGGCGGAGAACGCGCCCGCGACCGGCGAACCAGCGTACTCGTACGCCGCCCTGCACCATCTCGTCACACTGCTGACCGCACATGACGCCGCCTGGGAGCGCTTCTTCGGGCGTGCGAGCGGAGCCGTGCTGACGCTCACGTACGAGGAGATCGCGGGCGACCTGGCGGCCGCGCTGGGCCGAACGCTCGCCCATATCGGCGTCGCGCCGCCGCCCGGCGCCCTTGCCGCCCTGCCCCCGATGCGACGGCAGGCCGACGAGCGATCGGACGCCTGGGCCGGGGCCTACGCGCGGGACTCCCGCCTATTATCGGCGCGTGGCGTATGAGGAGGGTGTGCCGCAAGCCCTGCAGCAGGTCACGGATGCTGCCCTTGCGCACCTGTCCGAAGATGACCTGCTGACGGAGCTCCTCCGGCGCATCTCGGACATCCTGGATAGCGACACCGCGGCCGTCCTCCTGCTCGACGAGGAGCGCAATGAGCTCTACGCATATGCCGCGAAGGGGATCGAGGAAGAGGTCGAGCAGGGCGTGCGCATCCCGGTCGGCCAGGGCTTCGCCGGCCGCATCGCCGCCCAGCGCGACGCCGTCTTCATCCCGGACGTCGACCACGCCGACATCCTCAACCCGATCCTGCGTGAGAAGGGGATCCGCTCGCTGCTCGGCGTCCCGCTGCTCGTCGAGGGCCGCGTCCTTGGCGTGCTGCACGTCGGCACGCTGACGCCGCGGCTGTTCACGGACGACGACCGCGACCTGCTTCAGCTCGCCGCCGACCGCGCCGCGCTGGCGATCGAGCACGCGCAGCTGTTCGAGCGCGAGCGCGAGGCCCGCTTCGCCGCCGAGCGAATCACCGACCGGCTGCAAGCGCTCTCGCGCATCACGGACGCCGCGCTGGCCTACCTGCCCGAGGACGAGCTGCTGACCGAGCTGCTGGACCGGACGAGCGAGATCCTGCGCAGCGATACCGCGGCGATCCTGCTGCTCGAGCGCAACGGCAAGTTCTTGCGCGCCCGCGCGGCGAAGGGCATCGAGGAGGAGGTCGAGCAGGGCGTCCGCATCCCCGTCGGCGGCGGCTTCGCCGGGCGCATCGCCGCCGAGCGCCGCGCCGTCTTCATCCCGGACGTCGACCACGGCGACATCCTCAATCCGATCTTGCGTGAGAAGGGCATCCGGTCCCTGCTCGGCGTCCCGCTGCTGATCGAGGGCCGCGTCACCGGCGTGCTGCACGTCGGCACGCTCACGCCGCGTGAGTTCACCGCCGACGATCGCGACCTGCTCCAGCTCGCCGGCGACCGCGCCGCGCTGGCGATCGAGCAGGCGGCGCTGTACGAGCAGCGCCGCGTGGCCGAGGCCGTCCAGCGCCGGCTGCTCCCGGAGCAGCTCGACAGCGTGCCGGGGCTCGAGCTCGCCAGCCGCTACCTGCCCGCCAGCGGCGAGAGCCTCGGCGGCGACTGGTACGACGCGTTCATGCTGGCCGGCAGCCGGATCGCCATCGCGGTCGGCGACGTCGTCGGCCACGGGCTGGAAGCGGCGGCCGTGATGGCCCAGCTGCGCACCGCGCTGCGGGCGTACGCGGCCGAGGGTCACGACCCGTCGACCACCGTCGAGCGCGTCAACCGGTTGATGTGGCAGCTCGGCCCGGCGTCGATGACAACACTGGCCTTCGCGGTGATCGACTCGGTCAGCGAGTCGATCGAGCTCGTCAACGCGGGCCACCCGCCCCCGCTGGTGATCTCGCCCGACGGCAGCGCGCGCTACCTCCCGCTCCAAGGCGGGATCGCGCTCGGCGCCACCCCACTGGTCAAATACACGTGCGTGCGCCATCCGTTCCCCACCGGCTCCACGCTCCTGCTCTACACCGACGGGCTCGTCGAGTCGCGCCGCCGGCCGATCGACGTCGGGCTCGAACAGCTGCGCGCGCTCGCGGCGGGCGCGACTGACCTCGAGGCGCTGTGCACCACGATCACCGAGGGCATGGTGCCCGCCCGCCAGGCCGACGACATCGCGATCGCCGCGGCGCGGATCCCGCCGGTGCCGGAGCAGCTCCACGAGCGCTGGCCGGCGGAGAGGGACGCGCTCGCCGGCGTGCGACAGGTGCTGCGCCGCTGGCTGCACGCCCGCGGCGCCAGCGACGACGAGACGTTCGACATCACCGTCGCCTGCCAGGAGGCGTGCGCGAACGCGGTCGAGCATGCGTACGGACCCGGCCCGCGCACGTTCGTGTTCGAGGCGACGTGCGACCAGGGGCTCGTACGCGTCGTCGTGCGTGACGAAGGACAGTGGCGCCCGCCGCGCGGCATCAACCGCGGCCGTGGCCTGCCGCTGATGCGACGGCTGATGGAGCGCGTCGACGTCCAGCACGACGAGCGGGGCACGGCCGTCGTGCTCGAACGCTCGCTGGGGAGGAAGGCCGCATGAGCATGCTCGCCACCCTCCGGAACGAGCACGAAGGCGACATCCCGATCGTGGTGATCGAAGGCGAGATCGACGCATCGAACGCGCCCGAGATCAGTACCTGGCTGCGCGACGCGCTGAATAACCAGGGCACGCTGCTGCTCGTGGACCTGACCGAGACGACGTACCTCGACAGCGCCGGCATCAACGCGCTGTTCAAGCTCGGGCTCGAGCTGCACGAGCGCCAGCAGCAGCTGCACCTCGTGGTTGCGGCACCCTCGCCGGTCGCGCGCCTGATCGCGATCGTGGGCCTCAACGAGGCGGTGCCGACGCACCCCACGCGCGACGCCGCGCTCGCCGCCGTGAGTTAGTCGTCGTCGCGGTCCAGGAACACCGGGTCGGCGATCAGGAACACGCCGGTCACGATGAACGTGAAGAGGGCGAGCACGCCGAGGATGCGCGTCACCGGCGCGTCGAAGCCGATCATCAGCACGAGGCCGGCCACGAGGCTGCCGAACATCAGCGCCACCTTCATGGATGGAACCGCTGGTCGATCGGCTCGTACTCCTGATCCAGCCGGCCCTGCAACACGAGCCGGTACAGCCACCACAGCGACGGCACGAGGATCAGCATGCCGGCGGCGACGCCGATCACGACGGCCGACAGCGTGGCATCGCTCGCCGCCGCCTGATCGAGTGTGACCTTCGGCGGCAGCACGTACGGGCGCTGCGCGAGCATCCAGCCGACCACGATCGCCGCCACCGCGCCCGCCGCCGTCACGCGCGCGACGCCGTAGCGCTCGCGGTAGACCAGCGCCAGCGTCGCCAGGCCGGCGGCTCCCGAGACGAGGACCATAACCAGGCCGCCGCCCGAGGTCAGCCCGTCGTACAGCGCGCGCGAGTCCGAGCGCAGCACGAGCAGCCCGGCGATCGCGACGACCCCGGTCACGACGCCCGCGAGCAGCGCCCGCGCGCGGAACGCGGCGACGAGATCGCCCTGGCCGGCGCGCGCCGAGTCGCCGGCCAGGTAGACGGCGGCGAGGTACGCGCCGCTGAACACGCCGACGACGCCGATCAGCACAGACGTCGGGTTCAGCCATGAGTCGATCAGATTGCCGGCCGCGTTACCGACCGGCACGCGCCCGGAGGCAACGCCCCCGATCGCGGCGCCGAGGAAGAACGGGATCAGGACCGACGAGAGCGCGAATACGCCCCCGAGCACGCGCGCCTCGCGGATCGTCGCCGCCTGGCCGCGCAGGGCGAACGCGGTGCCGCGGAAGATGATCCCCACCGCGGCCAGGAACAGCGGGATCGACAACGTCGAGAAGATCGACCCGAACACGACCGGGAACGCCGTCCACATGATCACGAGCACGAAGATCAGCCAGACGTGGTTGGCCTCCCAGACCGGGCTCATCGACCACTGCACCATCCCCCGCAGCCGCGCGCCGCGCTGCGCGCCGCCCGCCGTGAGGTCCCAGAAGCCGGCACCGAAGTCGGCGCTGCCGAGCACGGCGTAGGCCGTGATGCCGAGCAGGACGAAGCCGAGGCAGACATCGGCGAGCATCACTGCACCTCGCTAGTCGCCGGCCGGCGGGTGAGGCGGCGCAGCAACCAGACCACCGCGGCGCCGAGCCCGAGGTAGACGATGACCAGGAACACGTAGCCGACCTCGAGATAGTCGACGGCGGTGACGGCCTGCTGGGTGCGCATGACCTGGTAGACGATCCACGGCTGGCGGCCGACCTCGGTGACGATCCATCCCGCGATCAGAGCCACGAACGCCAGCGGCCCGGCGGCCATCACGGCCCGGTAGAACCAGCGCGAGCGCGGCAATCGGTGGCGGCGCAGCCAGGTGTAGAAGAACACGACGCCGAGCAGCGCGAGCGCGGTGCCGATGCTCACCATCGTCTGGAACGCGACGCGCACGATCGCCACCGGCGGCCGGTCGTCGGGTGGCACGGCGTCGAGCCCCTGGACCGTCGCGTTCGGGTTGTGGTACGCGAGGACCGACAGCATCTTCGGGATCTCGAAGATCCCGAGCATCGTGAACGGGGCGCCGGCCTGCGTGTGCTGCAGCCCTTCGAACGCGGCCAGCTTCGTCGGCTGGTGCTCGGCCACGCTCCGGCCGGCCCAGTCGCCGACCACGATCTGCACCGGCGCCGCGAGGCACGCGAACGCGAGCGTGACGACGAGCGCGGTGCGGTGGTAGCGGTCGCGGCGCCCACGCAGCCAGGCGTACGCGTAGACGCCGGCGACGATGAAGCCGCAGACGATGTAGCCGGCCAGGTACATGTGGATCAGCTCGTGCCACATCGCGGTGTTCAGCAGCGCGTCCCACGGCTGAGGGTCGGTGACCTTGCCGTCCACCACCTGGAAACCGTCGGGCGTGTTCATCCAGCCGTTGACGGCGATCACGTTGAACGAGCCGGTGAAGCCGGAGATCACGACCGGCACGCCGGTGAGGAAGTGCGCGCGCGGGCTCAGGCGGTCCCAGCCGTAGACGTAGATCGCGATGAAGATCGCCTCGACGAAGAACGAGATGCCCTCGAGGCCGAAGGCGATGCCGAACACGTCGCCGAACGTCGCCATGAAGTTGGGCCACAGCAGCCCGAACTCGAACGACAGGATCGTGCCGGTGACGACGCCGACGGCGAACAGGATCAGCGCGACCTTCGACCAGCGCTTGGCGAGCGCCTTGTAGGTCTTCTCGCCGGTGCGCAGGTAGAGCCCTTCGACGAACACGAACATCGCGGGGAACGCGATGCCGAAGCAGACGATCGGGATGTGGACGGTGAGCGACAGCGCCTGCATCTGGCGGGCCAGCAGCGTGTCGGGATGCGACCCGCCGCCGAGCGTCTCCACCACCTGCTGGGCGAACAGGCTCATCAGCTCGTGAGCGCCGCCAGCAGCCGGGGCGCCACCTGCTTCTTGCGGCTCATCACGCCGGGCAGGTCGATGACGCCGTTCTCCTGACGGCCGAACGCGCGCTCGACGACCGGCCGCTCGCCGGAGACGTAGAGCTTCGAGCCCTTGGCGAGGATGTCGGTGACCATCAGCGCCACGAGCGCGTACCCCTCGCGCTCGCGGACGGCAGCGAGCGCGTCGAGCAGCTCGTCGCGGCGGTCGCCCAGGTCCTTGCCGACCGTCTCCACCTGGGCGATCCGCAGCGTGTGGCCGCCGGCGTCGTAGTCCTTGGCGTCGCGGCCGACGATCTCCGTTGCCGGCACTCGCGCGAGGTCCGACGTGTTCTCGAACATCTCGCGCCCGAACGCGGTGGCGTCGACCGCCAGCACCTGCTCGAGGTACTCGATCACCGCGTGGTCGCGGTCGGTGGTCGTCGGCGAGTTGAGGATCACCGTGTCGGACAGGATCGCGCCCAGCAGCAGCGTGGCGGCCGCGCGCGTCGGCTCCATCCCGCTCTGGCGGAAGCGCTCGATCACGAGCGTGGCGGTGGAGCCGACCGGGTCGAACGTCGCCCGCACCGGTACGCGCGTCTCGATCGAGCCGATGTGGTGGTGGTCGAGGATCTCGACGATCTCGGCCTGCTCGACGCCGATCACGCTCTGGGCCTGCTCGGCGTGGTCGACGAGCAGGACGCGGCGTGGCTCCGGGCTCACGAGATCGCTGCGCGTGACGAGCCCGACGGGGCGGCGGCCACCGTCCACGACCACGGCGGCGCGGTAGTCGACGTCCTTGACGGTGTCGGAGATGTCGGTCAGCAGGTCGTCCGGCCCCACTACCAGCGGCTCGGTGTCCATCAGCGCCCGGCACGGCGCCGACAGCGTGATCATGCGGCTCGTGACGTAGCTGTCGAGCCGCGAGGTGACGACGGCGGTGCCCTTCTCTCGCGCGTATGCGAGCACCTCATCGTCCGGCCGGGTGCCGTTGCTGGTGACGAGCAGCGCAACGCCCACGTCGATCGCGATCCGCTGCGCGTCCGGCCGGTTGCCGACCACGACGACGTCGCCGGCCTCGAAGCCGAGCGGGAGCGACTCGGTGGCCATCGCGAGGACCCACACCCGCCCGCTGACCTCGGCGTCCCCCTCCCCCACGAGCTGCTCGCCCTGGAGCACGGCGGCGATCGCCCTGACCGCGGTCGGCGCGTCGAGCCTGGAGGCCTCGCGCGACTCGCGCACGTAGCGGCGCGCCAGCGCGCGCTCCGTCATCGCCCCGGCCAGCTCCCCGGCCTCGTCGACGATCGGGACGAGGTCGACGTCGTCGCGCGCCATGATCAGGCCGACCTGGCGCACCGGCTCGCGGAGTACGGCACGCGGGAAGCGCGTACGCATCACGTCTTTGACCCGCAGCATCACGTGCGGGAGCAGCGGCGGCTCGGGCGCGCCGGCGCGATCGAGCACCCAGCGCGTCTGCGCGTTGAGCTCGCCGAGCCGCACCGGCACGTACTCGTTGCGCGGGTCGATCCGGCGCTTGAGCTCGGCGTACCCGATCGCCGACGCGATCGAGTCGGTGTCGGGATTGCGGTGCCCGGTGACGTAGATGCGCGCCATGTCACACCAGGTGCAGCTTGAAGTCGGCGGGCGGCGGGGCGAGCGCCGGGTCCACGAACAGCCCACACGCGTCGACCGTCTCGCAGTCGCACGCGCGCGCGATCTCCAGCCAGCACTTGACGGCCTGTGCGCGGGCGATCAGCGCCTCGATGTCGGGGAGCTTGCGCTCGGCGAGCTCGCGGATCGTGCTGCCGGCGTGCGGCGCGCCCGTCAGGGTGCGGATCTCGTCAAGCGACAGGCCCGCGCGCTGCGCGACGTCGATGATGCTCAGGCGGTGCAGGACGTCCTCGCGGTAGCGGCGCTGGCCGCTCACCCTCTCAGGCCGCGGCAGCACGCCGACTTCCTCGTAGTAGCGAATGTGCGACGCGTTCACACCCGCGCGCGCCGCCACCTCGCCGATCGTGAGCATGGGGCTTGACCTCAAGTCGACTTGAGGCCGGATCGTATCGGCATGACCGAGATCCCCATCGCCTGCACCCTCACTGCCGACCAGATCCCGGCGCGCCGGCGCGCCCTCGCCGACCTCGGCATCGTCGACGCGCGCATCACCGGCCGAGTCGTCGTCCGCAACGAGGAGGCGCTCGACGACTTCGTACGAGCCGAGCGCGAGTGCTGCCCGTTCTTCGACCTGCGCGTGACCGCCGAGGACGACGCGTTCGTGCTCACGGTCGAGGGCCCGCCCGACGCCGAGCCCCTCGTCCTGCAACTCGTGGCCGAGCTGCGATCGGCATGAGCGAGCGCAAAATTGGTGTCGCTGCGGTCGCCGGCGGCGATTTACCAGTTTCGCGTGGGCCCGGAAACGATCCGTATGAGAGCATTACCCGCCCCACGCGAAACCGGTGCATTGAGATCGGGGGCTCCCTACCCGGCCGCAGTTCGTCGTTCATGATGTAGCGCCGGTGATCGAGCGACTGCTGGAGATCGAGGTGTCGGCGCTGTGCGACGCCGACAAGGGCCTGCCCGTCGTGGATCCAGCGATCCGCGCGATGGTGCCCGATGTGCGGTTCGCCGGCCCCGCGCTGACCGTCGTCGCCCAGGACGACCACCTGCCGGTCTTCAGCGCCCTCGAGGCGGCGAGCGCCGGTGACGTGCTCGTGGTCGTCAACCCCGGCGGCGCTCGCGCCGTGGTCGGCGAGCTGTTCGCGACCGAGGGCAAGCGCCGCGGGCTGGCCGGGATCGTCGTCGACGGGCTGTGCCGGGACGTCGCCGGGCTGCGGCGGCTCGGCCTGCCGTTCTTCGCGCGCGGGACCGTGCCGGCGTCGGGATCGACCGTGTCGCGAGCGGCGCTCGGCCAGCCGGTCCGCTGCGGCGGCGTCGACGTGCATCCCGGCGACATCGTGTTCGGCGACGACGACGGGCTCGTCATCGCGTCGCCGGGCCGGATCGAGGCGGCGCTCGCGGGCGGCGAGGCGATCGCCCGCGCCGAGCGCGCGATGCTGGCCGCGATGGCTGAAGGGCGCGCACTGCACGACGTCACGAACTACGCCGAGCACGCTGCCCGGCTCGACGACGGCGAGGAGAGCCGGCTTGAGTTCCGCGTCGACTGACAACGAGCTGGCGACGATCCTCGCGGGCGCGCCGCCCGGCGTGCTGTCGCTGGCCGGCGGCTTCCCCAACCCGGACACGTTCCCGACCGAGGCCATCGCCGAGATCGTCGCCCGCCTGCTGCGCGACGAGCCCGGCGTCGCGCTCCAGTACACCGCGCCCGAGGGGATTCCCAGCGTCCGCGCGTACCTGTGCGACCGCCAGGAGCAGCACCAGGGCGTCCGCCCCGAGCCGGCGGAGCTGATGGTCACGAGCGGGGGCATGGAGTGCATCGCGCTCGTCTGCCAGGGCGTACTCGAGCCGGGCGACACCGTCGCCGTCGAGGCGCCGACCTACCTCGGCGCCCTGATGGCGTTCCGGCGCGCGGGCGCCGAGATCGCCTCGATCCCGATCGACGAAGACGGGCTCGACGTGGGCGCGTTCGCGGAGCGCCTGGACGCGGGCCTGCGGCCCAAGGTCCTGTACGTGATCCCGGAGTTCCAGAACCCCTCGGGACGCACGCTGCCGACCGAGCGCCGGCGCGCGCTGGTCGACCTGTGCCGTCGCCACGGCGTGCTGATCCTCGAGGACGTGGCCTACCGCGAGATCCGCTTCGGCGGCGAGGCGCTGCCGAGCCTGTGGTCGCTCGCGCCCGACACCGTCCTCCAGGCCGGGACGTTCTCGAAGGTCCTCTCCCCCGGCGTCCGGCTCGGTTGGGCTGCGGGGCCGCAGGCCGTGATCGCGCGGCTCGCCGCCGCCAAGCAGACGACGGACCAGTGCGCGGGCGCGCTCGGGCAGCGGATCGTCGAGGAATACGGGCGCGCCGGCGGCTTCGAGCACGGTGTGCCGGCGGCGCGCGAGCTCTACGCGTCGCACTGGCGCGCGCTCGACGGCGCGCTGCGCGCCCACATGCCCGACGGCGTGACGTGGTCGCAGCCCACCGGCGGCTTCTTCAGCTGGATCTCCCTCCCGGTCGACGCCATGGAGCTGCGCACAGCGGCGCTCGAGGCAGGCGTGATGTATGTCCCCGGCTCGCTCTTCTACGCCGGAGACGGGCCGCGCCATGAAGCCCGGCTCTCGTTCAGCCTCCTCGGGGAGGACGAGCTCGAAGCCGCAGTGGTACGGCTGTCCACACTCTTTTAGAACGGCGATGAATTTCGGGGCGGCCCGCCGGTCTTTGTTGCGTGACCGCGAACAAGGAGACCGGAATGGCTGCTGCCGAGGAACGCTCGCGCTGGATCGCGCTCGTCGTGCTCTGCGTGGGAATGCTGATGATCGTGCTCGACGCGACGGTCGTGAACGTCGCGCTGCCGTCGATCCAGAGCGATCTGGGCTTCTCGACGTCGAGCCTCGCGTGGGTCGTCAACGCGTACTTGATCGCCTTCGGCGGCCTGCTGCTGCTTGCCGGCCGGCTCGGTGATCTGATCGGCCGCCGGACCGTGTTCCTCGCCGGCCTCGTCGGCTTCACCGGCGCGTCACTGCTCTGCGGTGTCGCGCAGAGCCAGGAGATGCTGATCGCCGCGCGCTTCGTGCAGGGCATCGCCGGTGCCATGACCTCGGCCGTGATCCTCGGGATGATCGTGACGATGTTCACCGAGCCGCGCGACCAGGCGAAGGCGATCGGCGTCTACGGCTTCGTCGCCTCCTCGGGCGGCTCGGTCGGCCTGCTCGCCGGCGGCGTGCTCACCCAGTCGATCAACTGGCACTGGATCTTCTTCGTGAACCTCCCGATCGGCGTCGCGACCGCGATCTTCGCGCTGCGGCTGCTGCCGAAGGACAAGGGCCTGGGCTTCGGCGCCGGCGCCGACGTGCCGGGCGCCGCGCTGATCACCGGCGCGCTGATGCTGCTCGTGTACACGATCGTCGAGCCGGCCGCCAAGTACGGCTGGGGTGCGGGCCGCACGCTCGCCCTCGGCGCCGGCGCGCTGGCGCTGCTGGGCGCGTTCCTCGTCCGCGAGGCGACCGCCGCCAACCCGCTGATCCCGCTGCGAATCTTCCGCTCGCGCAACATCGCCGGCGCCAACGCGGTCCAGGGCCTGTCGGTCGTGGCGATGTTCGGGATGTTCTTCCTCGGCGCGCTGTACCTGCAGCACGTGCTCGGCTACGACGCGCTGGAGACCGGCCTGGCGTTCCTGCCCGCAACGCTGGCGATGGCCGCGTTGTCGCTCGGCTACTCCGAGCGCCTGATCACGCGCCTCGGCGCGCGCAACGCGTTGCTCCCCGGCCTCGTGCTGATCGGCGCCGCGCTGGCCGTGTTCACGCAGGCGCCGGTCGACGGCGACTACGTCGTCCACGTGCTGCCGGTCATGGTCCTGCTCGGCACCGGCGCGGGCATCGCGTTCCCGGCGCTGATGACGCTGGCGATGGCGGACGCCACGCCGGCCGACGCCGGCCTCGCCTCCGGCCTGGTCAACACGACCGTGCAGGTCGGCGGCGCGATCGGCCTCGCCGTGCTGGCGACGCTGTCGGCGAGCCACAGCGAGAAGCTGGTCGCCGGCGGCACCGCCCGCGCCGAGGCGCTGACCCAGGGCTACCACCTGGCGTTCCTGATCGGCGCGCTCGTCGTCGCCGCCGCGCTCGCCGTCGCGCTCACCATGCTGCGCCAGCCGCGGCCCGCCCGCCGGCGCACCGCCGCGGCGAAGCCGGCGTACTCCGAGGCCTAGAGCCCGAGCAGCGCCCGGGGAGTCGCCGAGACCATCCGCTCGGCCTCCTCGGGCGCGACGCCGGCCTCGACCAGCGTGCGCACCGCCTCCGTCAGGACCGGCCCGCGCGACGGCCGGTGCGCGTCGGAGGCCACCACGGCGACCTGGCCGCTCGCCGCCAGCGCGATCCCCCACTCGCGCACGCGCGCACCGTGCCGGCCGAGCAACGAGGAGCCGTTGACCTGCAGCCGGGCGCCCACCGCCAGCAGCTCGTCGATCCGGCCGGAGGTCATCAGGTCGCGCGAGCGCTCGGGGTGGCCGATCAGCAGCCCGTAGCCGCGGGCGGTCAGGTCGGCCGCGGCTTCGAGCAGGCCCGGCGTGTCGAGGAACAGCGGCGCCTCGAGCAGGATCCAGCGCGCATCGGGCGGGCCCTGCGCGGCGATCTCGAGCTCGTCGCCGGTCAGCTCGTCGTCCTGGGCGACCTCGACGCCGGGCAGCACGGTGAGGTCGACGCCCTCCTCGTCGAGAACGGACTGCAGGGCCTCGACGCGCGCCGGAACGCTTGCGATGTCGACATCGCGAGCGTGCGGGGTCGCGACGACGGTGCGCGTCCCGTCGGCAACGGTCATGCGCGCGAGCTCGAGCGCCTCGTCAAGCGTGCGCGGGCCGTCGTCGACCCCCGGCAGGATGTGGAAGTGGAGCTCGGCCCGCATCCGTCCAGCTTGACAGCCGCGCTAATTTCGCCATATGGCGAAATATCGGTCGCGTGGATGAGCTGCTGCGGGCGCTCGCGCATCCGGCGCGGCGGCGCATCCTCGCCGTCGCGGCGGCCCGGCCCGTCTCCGCGGGCGCCATCGCGGCCGAGCTCGGCCTCGCCAACGCCACCACGTCCGAGCACCTCAAAGTGCTGCGCAAGACCGGGCTGGTCACCATGACCGTGCAGGGCACCTGGCGGCTGTACGCGACCGACCGCGCGCGCGTGGCCGAGGCGAGCGCACTGCTCGCCGGCTTCACGGACGCGCTCCCCGAGGAGGATCGATGAACATCGTGCACTTCGACGTCTCCGGGCCCGACGAGGCCGCGCTGCACCACTTCTACGCGGGCGTGCTCGACTGGCGGGTCGAGCCCCAGGGCCCGGGCTACGCGCTCGTCCGCACGCCGGAGGGCGGGCCGGACGGCGCGGTCGTCGAGGCCGAAGCTGCGGGATTGACCCTCGGCGTGGCCGTGGACGACCTCGAGGCGGCCGTCGCGCGCGTGGCCGAGCACGGCGGCGAGGTGCTGATGCCGCCGACCGACAACGGCTGGGTGACGAAAGCGCTCGTGGTCGACCCCGCCGGCAACCGGATCGCGCTGATCGCGCGAGGTTGATGGCCGGCTACTCGAGCACGCCGCTGTGGAAGAAGGTCGGGATCAAGGAGAACCAGCGGCTCGCGCTCGTCGACGCGCCGGAGGGCTGGGCCGTGCCGGACCTGCCGTCGGGGGTGGAGGTGGCGGCGGGGCTGGGGTCGGCGAACGTCGTGATCGCCTTCCACCGCGATGCGGCGGAGCTGGCGGCGCGCGTCGAGGCACTCGGGCGAGCGATCTATCCCGACGGGATGGTGTGGATCGTGTGGCCGCGCAGGGCCGGCGGCCACGACAGCGACATCACCGAGCACGGGATCCGCGACGTCGTGCTCCCGCAAGGGCTCGTCGACGTCAAGGTCGCGGCGCTCGACGACGACTGGTCGGGCCTGAAGGTCGTCTGGCGGCGCGAGCGGCGCGGCTGATCACGGGCCCAGCGCCGCGCCGAGCTTGTGGCGCGCGCGGTGCAGGCGCACCTTGATCGTCCCGAGCGGGCACGCGAGCTCGCTGGCGATCTCCTCGCACGACATGTCGTGCCAGTAGTGGCGGACCACGACGTCGCGCTCGCGCGCCGACAGCCGCTTCAGCGCGCGGGCGAGATCGACCTTCGCCTCCACCGCTTCGGCGTGGTCGGGCGCCGCGCGGTCGGCGATCGGCGGCGGCTCGGCCGCGGCGAGCATGCGCAGGGCCTCACGACGCGCGATCGCGCGCAGCCACGCCTCGGGCCGGTCGGCGGCCCGGCAGGCGGTGCGATGCCGCCACGCGCGCAGGATCGTCTCCTGCGCGGCGTCGTCGGCAGCCGGCGAGCGTCCCAGTGTCCGTTGTGCTTCGCGCAAGGCGATCATGCGCAGGTGCGGCCAGTTCCAGGAGGGCCGGCCCCGCTCCATTGCACGTCTATACAGATTAATGAAACCGACGTAGCAATAACCAGGGTCACCTGGTCATGTACGGCTGCACGCCCGCGAGGCCTACGAGGATCTCGCCCCTGCCTATGACCTCCTGACCGCCGAGTATCCGCACGACCGCTGGCTCGCGGCGCTGCTCGAGCTGGCGCACGCGCACGGCCTGCACGGGCACGACGTGCTCGACGTCGCGTGCGGCACCGGCAAGTCGTTCCTCCCGCTGCTCGCCCGCGGCTACCGCGTGGTCGGGTGCGACATCTCCCCCGCGATGCTGGCGCGCGCGGCCGCCAAGGCGCCGGAGGCACGACTGCTGCAGGCCGACATGCGCACGCTCGCGCGCCTCGGGGCGTTCGACCTCGTGACCTGCCTCGACGACGCCCTGAACTACCTGCTCGGGCCGGGCGATCTCGTGGCCGCGCTCGCGGGTTTCCGCCGCAACCTCGAGCCGCACGGGGTCGCTATCTGGGACCTCAACACGCTCGGCATGTACCGGTCCGCGTTCGCCAGCGACCGCACGACCGACCGCGACGGCGTGTTGCTCGCCTGGCGCGGTGAGACCGCTCGCGCGCTCGAGCCGGGCGGACCGGCGCAGGCCACCGTCGAGGTCTTCGCGCCGGCCGCCGGCGGGCTGTGGGAGCGGCGCTCGAGCGTCCACCGCCAGCGCCACTGGCCGCTGGCGCATGTCCACGAGCTCGCGCGGCGGGCGGGCCTGCGGATCCTCGCCGTCCACGGCCAGCACCCGGGCGCCGTGCTCGAACCGGAGCTCGACGAGCTTGCCCACAGCAAGGCGGTCTACCTGGCCTGCCGGGACGACCGCCCGGAAATCTGAGCGCCGGCGAAGTCGGCCGCGAAGGGAGGTGACGCGAATGACCATCGGGAGCATCTAGCGAGTCGGCCGGCCGGCCGGCGCTCGTACGTGCGTCGGCCGGAGGCCGCTTTGCCAGGCCAACCAGTTAGCCTCTCTCTTCATGCCACGCCGTGCCGCTCCGATCACCACCATCGACGACCCGCGATACCTCAAGGCGGTCGCCCACCCCGTCCGCGTGCGGATCCTCGCCATGCTCGACGAGGGCCCCGCGAGCCCCAAAGTCCTGGCCGACCGCCTCGGAATCAGCCTCGGCGTCGTCGCCTACCACGTCCGCACGCTGCACGAGCTCGACCTGCTCAAGCTCGTCGGCACGCGGCAGCGCCGCGGGGCGACCGAGCACATGTACGCCACGGTCGCGCGGCCCAGCTTCAGCGACGACGCATGGGCGGGGATGGAGCCGGTCGCCAAGCAGCGGCTGCTCGGCGCGATGCTGCGGCAGATCGGCGAGTACGCCAACGCCTCCGCCGCCGCCGGCGGGTTCGACCGCGCCGACGCCAACATCTCCCGCCTCGCCGTCAAGCTCGACGAGAAGGGCTGGAAGCAGCTCGCCGCCGCCTCCAAGAAGTGGCTCGCCGAGGTACAGAAGATCGAGGACGGCGTCAACAAGCGCCTCAAGAAGCCCGGCGACGAGCACGACCTGACCGACGTGGGGCTCGTCGTGCTGCTGTTCGAGGCGCTCCCGATCAGCGAGGCCGCGGCCGCGCACTCCAACTCGCACGCCACCAAGCGCCGCCCGCGGGTCACGAGTTCCTAGCCCTGGTGTAGGTAGGTCTTCGTTTCGGCGGGCGTGAGCTGCCGCGTCACGCGCGATTGCGCGAGCTTTATCAGTCCAGCTGTGGATCGGCAGACATCGCAGGTGAACGTGCGCAGCACCCCGTCGTAGTCGAGCACGGCGACCCGCGAACCGAGCCAGATGATCCAGATGAAGCCGGAGACGTCGGGCGCCAGCGTGGCAATGGGGGCGCGATCTGCCACGCGCCAGATCTGCAGGCCGTCGTCGACCGACGCCAGGTAGCCGCCGCCAGGACTCAGGGCGAGCGGACCGTTGGGGTTGCGACCCGGGGCGTCGAAGCGGCCCAGGCGCTCTCCGCGACGCGACCATAGGCGGGTCACGCCATCGGCATGGCCCATGGCGAAGGCCTCGTCCGACGATCGAAACGCGATCGACCGGAGCGTGCTGACCGGTGGCGCGAGCGCCGCGATCGCCTTGCCCGAGCGCCCGTCGATCAACGACGTAGACCGGTAGTTCGGCGTGCTTCTGCCTCCGCTGGCCGTGACAATGACGGTCCCATCGCGACTCAGAGCCAGAGGCTCTCCGGAGCCTTGGGGTCCGAGGATCGCTGGCTTCCCGGTGCCGATGTCCCAGATGCCCGGTCGCCCGCCGGCGACCTCGGTCACAAGGCGCCGGCCGTCGTCACTGAGGAACGCACGTCCGGCCAGCCCAGCGCCTCGTTCTCCCACGGGCGTCGCCCCGGTGAGCGAGACCTTCGGCGTCGCACGCCAGGCGGGAGGTATGCGCACGGACGCAGTGCTGTCATTGCCGACCACGACGACGCGGGCCCCGTCGTGCGTCAGGCCGACCGCTCGCAGCGCGTGCGACCGCCAGGTCGATTCCTCCACGGGGACGCCGGATGTGTCGAGTCGCGCCGATGTCGCCCGCACCTCTCCGGTCGTCGTCGACGTGAGGGCGGTGACCGCGTGTTCGCTTCCGGCGAGGACCACGCGGTCGACCGGGCCGTGCCTCGGGACCAGCACGTCAGCCGTGGTCGCGGGGGCCGCCTCGACGCGCGCAACGGACCCATCCAGGATCAGGATCTGACGCCCGTCAGGACTGAATCGCGTGTCGTCTGGGATCCCCGACGACGTGTCGTAGGACACAAGCCGCTGACCGGTTGAGGTATCGATGACCGGCGTGCCGGTCGGAACGAACCCATCCAGGTACAGGCGGCCCCGCGGGTCGAAGGCGGTCGCGCCCGATTCCATCGGCACTCCGGCGTTCGGCGGACGGACGGACCGTCCGTTCGCCAGCGAGATGAGCTTCACGTCGCGGTTGTCGTATGCGACGAGAACGAACTGGCTGTCGCGGGCGAACCCGATCTCCCTCGGGCGCTTCAGCGTGAGGACTCGCCCGCCGGTCTGCATGTCCCAGATCGCACCCGAATCAAGCACGACGTACCGCCCGTTCGGGCTGACGGCCCACCCGCGGGACCCGTTGTGCGCGAGCCGAGCCGTGACGACTCGTCGACGCCAATCGACGCGGTTGACGGCGTGCCGGGACCAGTCGATGAGCGTACGTCCGTCGGGGAGGAACGTCACGCCCTGGTCAAATGAACCCGGCACGACCGCGAGCTGCTCGTCGCGGAGTGCGTCCCACACGGCCGCAGGCGCGGCGGCACTAGGCCCGTTTCTGACGAGAAGGAGCGTCCCGTCGTCGCTCACGTCGATCGCTCGGTGTCGTGGCCCGCCGGGGAGCCGGCCGATTCGCTTCCCGTGATCGGCGTCCCACAGCGTGGCGAAGTGCCGGACTCCCACGATCACCAATCGGCGCCCGCCGGGCTGGAAGACCATGCCGTTTAGCCCGTTCATGCCGGTCTCCAGCGACGAGATCCGGCGGCCGGAGCTCGCGTCCCACACCGTGACCCGGCCGTTGTCGTCGAACGTCGCGATCCGTCGTCCATCCGCGCTGTACGTCGCAGTGAGGATCTCAGTGGGATCACGCAGAGTCAGGAGCTCATGGTCTGCGACCAGCGCACGCGCGAGCGCCCCTCTGGCCTCATCGGTCTGTGCCCGACGATTGGCTTCGATCGCCAGCAGCATCCCCAGCATCAGATCCGAGCTCCGCACGCTCTCCGACGCCGCGGCGAGCTCGCGCGACTGTGCCCGCGACTCGGCCCGCTTGGCGGCATCGCGCTGATGACGGAAAACGACCGACAGGGCGACCGCAGCGGCCGCGATCGCGACCGCCAGGCCGCCGGCCGCAGCGACCAGCGCGAGGCGCCGCCGGCGGGCGCGGCGGCGGGCGGCGGTGCTGGCGGCGATGAAGGCTCGCTCCTCGGCGTTGAGGTCGGCGCCAGGGCGGGCGGCGTACTCCTCGGCGTCGAGCAGGCGCGCGCCACGGAACAAAGCCCCGGGGTCGTGGTCGAGGGATTCCCACTCGGCGACGGCCTCGGTGACGCGGCGGTGGATGCGCAAGCCGGCGCGGTCCTCGTCGATCCAGGCACGCAGGCGGGGCCAGCCGCGAATCAGGGCCTCATGGCTGACGTCGAGCCAGCGCTCGCCGGTCTCGGGCTCGCTACTGGTGGTGAGCAGGCGGGCCTGGATGAGGGCGCTGACGACCGTGTCGACGTCGAGCTCGGCGCCGGTGCCCGCGAGCTCGTCGAGCGCGGCGCGCCGGCGGGTGTCCTCGGTGCCTTCGCCGGGCTGCGTGAGGCGGAGCAGGGTGCGGCGGGCGATGTCCTGCTGCGCCGGGCTGAAGCTCGCGTAGAGATCGTCCGCGGCCTGGGAGAGCGCGCCGTCGACGCCGCCGCTGGCGCGGTAGTCCTCGAATGTCAGGCGGCGCCCGCCGCCGCGGTTCCACAGCTCGAGCAGCGCGTGCTCGAGCAACGGGAGCGCGCCCGGGCTGTGGGCGACGTCGTCGAGGATCGTGTCGACGAGGCCCGGATCAATCGCGAGCCCGGCGCGCCGGGCCGGCTCCTCGATCACGCGCCGCAGGTCGTCCCTGTCCATCGGCCCGACCAGGAACTGATGCGAGGCGACCGCCTGGGCGATCTCCGGGTAGGCGGCGAGGCGCGCGTAGAAGTCGGCGCGCAGGGTCACGATCACGCTGGTGCGTCCGTCAGGCGCCGACGCCGCGTACAACAAATTGGCGAGGAATTGCGAGCGCTCGCGCTCGTCGCGGCAGAGCGTGAAGATCTCCTCGCCCTGATCGACGACCCAGACGATCCGCTCGGAGGCCGGACGGTCCACCAGGAGCGCTGCGCCGGCCAGGTGCAGCGTCCGCTGGTCGCGCCCCAGCTCGTCGAGCGTGCGGACGATGCCGCCGTTCGCGTTCAGCCGGGTTAGGTGCGCGGCAAGCGTGGTCAACGGCTGTGCGCCTGGCACCATCACGCGGATCTGCCAGGCCGAGCTGCCCTCCAGCCGCCCCGCCCGCAGCGCTGGGATGACGCCGGCGCGCACGAGCGACGACTTGCCGCTCCCGGAAGCGCCGACGACCGCGAGGAAGCGCGCGCCCTTGAGCTTCTCGAGCGCCCGCTGCACGACGGCTTCGCGCCCGAAGAAGAATTCGGCATGCTCCTCGTCGAACGTCTCGAGGCCGCGGTACGGGCACACCGGGAGCGGCTCCGCAGCGCTCTCGCGCACCGCGGGCGGGATGCCCTTGACCGCGTTCTCGAGCTGCCGCAGCGCGTCGGGTGCGTGGATGCCGCCACGCAGGTCCACCCACGTGCGGGTGCTCAGGAACGGCGACAGGGCGCCGGCGTCGAACGGGTCGGGCACGCCAGGCAGGAGCACGAGGAAGACGCGGAAGCCCGGCTCCTTGGCGGCGCGGTCGAGCGCGACCTCGACCTCCTGGTGCTCCCAGTCGCCGAGGTCGGCCGCGCCGACGAACACCGCGCAGCTGCGGCAGACAGCAAGCGCCTCGCCCAGCGCACGCTGCCAGCTCGTGCCCGCCGGGAGATGCCAGCGATCGAGCCACGGCGCGAGCCCGCTCCGCGTCAGCGCATTGGCGATCTCCTCGACTGCTGACTGGTCGGCACGGTTGTACGAGAGGAAGACGTCGAAGGTCTGCGACGCCCGCCCGGCATGCTCTTGCGGGCCTGTGCCCGCAGCCATGGTTCTCGTGTCCCTTCTGTACCTGTCGCCTGGCGCAGCAATAACCGGTCGGGCACTGACTGGTCAAGCGTCCGGTTCTGGGTCGGCCGGTCGCGGGTACGCGGCGGGTCACCGGGGGTGATGTGGCCAGAACGACAGACGCGTGGTGAGCCCCGTCCCCATGCCTACGACCTCTACGACGAGGGGTCGCAGATCGGGACGTTGCATTGGCGTGCCCGCCCACGGCGGTCCGTGGGCTGGTACCTGACCCGGACCGGGACCGCTCCCGAGCGGCTGTTCGTGGACACCGCGATCAACGAGCTGGCCCGTGACGAGCGCTCGACCGCGCACGACTGGGACCTCCACGCCGAGCTGGCGGCGATCCTCAGCACCGCCCTGGCGCTGGATGCCGCGGGCCGCGCCATTCACCCCGAGCGAGCCCAGGGCACGCGCCGCTTCCGCCGCGGCCTGGCGGCCGGCCGCTACGAGATCCACGTGACCGACGTGGAGCCCGCGATCCTCGCCCGCATGACCCCCGAGCTGCACCTCGACTCGGTCTCCAACGTGGCGATCCTCGCCGGCGAGCTGATCGAGGGCGGCCTCGAGATCGCCATCCAGCGGATCTCGCTGGTCGGCGGGCGGATCGTCGCGGTGTTCCGCAACGACGAGATCGAATGAGTTTCCGCGCGCCTCTCTCTCGGTAACACAAACGAACAGGAAACGCACACCGCGCGCTGAGTGGCGTCGAACGGCTCAGCGGACATCCACGGGAGAGGGTGGCGGAATGACGCAGCGGGAGACGTGGAAGAACACGGTCCTGGCCGGCCTGGCGAACTACATCGACGCCGGCTCGATCGTCGCCGGCGCCGCCGGGCTGGCGCTCTGGACCGACCTGTTCCACCTGAGCTCGGGGTTCGTCGGCATCATCGGCGCGTTCAGCTCGAACGCGATCTCGGCCGGCGTCGGCGCGCTGATCGGCGGCTGGCTGTGCGACCAGTTCGGGCGCAAGCGGATCTACCAGTGGGACCTGCTCGTCTACGCCTTCGGCCTGCTCTGGATCATCTTCGCCCAGCAGGCGTGGATGCTCGTCTTCGGCTACGTGCTGGCCGGCCTTGCGGTCGGCGCCGACGTCCCCGCCTCGTGGACGCTGATCACCGAGACCGCGCCTGACCGCAAGCGCGGCCGCCACGCCGGGTTCGCGCAGCTGCTGTGGATGATGGGCCCGGTCATCGTGCTCACGATGGCGTTCGCGCTGTCGGGGCTCGGCGTACTCGGCGTGCGGATCGTCTTCGCGCACCTGTTCGTGGTGGCGCTCGTGCTGTGGGCGATGCGCCGCGGCATGCGCGAGTCCAAGCTCTGGAACGAGGCCAAGGAGACCACGTCGAAGGTCACCTTCGCCGGCTTCCGCGAGCTGATGCAGCGCCCGTTCCTCGGCTCGATGCTGTTCCTGGTCGGCATGTACGGGCTGTGGAACCTGTGAGCACGACGTTGGCGGGGAAGGCCGTGATCCCGGTCCCAGTGCCCACGACCGCGGTCGGGCCGTCCGTGTACTGGATCACCGGCGTGCAGGGGACCTGGGGCGGCATGGTCACGAACCCGGACCCGGTCGAGAACGACGTCTGCGTCGGGTTGTTGGCCGACTGCTCGTCGAGCCAGCGCAGCTTCTGGTCCAGGCTCGATGACGCGAGCAGCAGCTGCGCCCGCGCGGACGCGGACTTCGTGGTGTCCATCCACGGGCACTGGGGCGGCGCCTGGGCGCTCGCCGATCCTGCGACCGCCGAGAGTGCGAGCGTGACCCCGAGCGCGAACAGCCGGCATCGATGCCGGCTCGGCATGTGATGCACGTCTCCTCCTCAGTAGAGCCGCAGGCCCCTCATCGCGCCGGCGGCTGATCGACCACATGCCGCTCTATCCGAGCGACATGTGAGTTCTATCGACCGTTTTCGGTCACGTCAAGGCGTAAATCGCGCATCCTCGATCATCAGACGCGCCGAACGTCGACGCCGGCGCGCACGAGCGGCCGCAGTGCGGCGTCGGACACGTCGGCGGCGAGGATCACGCTGACCTGCTTGACGTCGGCGATCTGCGTGAGGGCGGGACGATCGAACTTCGTGCCGTCCACGAGCAGGACGGCCTGGCGCGCGCGGGTGATCATCGCGCGCTTGACCTCCGCCTCGAGGGGATCGGGA
The DNA here is from genome assembly GCA_963803335.1 of uncultured Solirubrobacteraceae bacterium. GTDB lineage: Bacteria > Actinomycetota > Thermoleophilia > Solirubrobacterales > Solirubrobacteraceae > DASSUW01. Next base: position 345,249 of record CAWDME010000009.1, read on the forward strand.
TCCGTGAGGAAGCCGTCGGGCGTGAGGCCGCGCACCGAGAAGATCACGTGGTCGGCGAAGTGCACCTCGATCGCGCGGACCGCCACCGGGCCGACGAACGAGCGCGTGAGCTTGCGCAGCGTGCCCCCCGCGCCGACGAGGTCGACCTGCGCGGCGTCGACCTCGCACAGCAGGTCCATAATCGGGACCGCGTTCGTGAGCAGCGTGCAGTGGAGGTTCTCGCGCACGATCCGGCGTGCGGCGAAGAACGCGGTCGTCGAGCCGTCGACGAAGATCGCCTCGCCGGGCTGCAGGAGGCCGAGCACGGCCTCGGCGAGCCGCTCCTTGGCGTCCACCTCGACCTCGAGGCGCTGCAGGAACGAGTCCTCGTGGCTCGAGAGGCCGGGCAGCACCGCGCCGCCATGCGTCCGCCGCGCCACGCCGCGGCGCTCGAGCTCGTCCAGATCGCGGCGCGCGGTCATTGGCGAGATGCCGAACTCGGCCTCCAGGCCGGCCACCGACACGCTGCCGTGCTGGCGCAGCCGCTGTGCGATCAGGCGCCGCCGCTCATCGGGCAATATCGACCCGCGCGTCCCGGTCATGCGGTGGTGCATACCACACGCCCCGGAACGCAGCGTGCTGCGGCCGTCGTCAGACGGTCGGGCGCGGGCGGAGCCAGGAGCCGTCGTCGTAGCGGGCCGGCGACGCGTCGATGCGCTTGAAGGCGGGGCGGTCCTCCGCGAGGAGCCCGCTGAGTGCGTGACTGAAGGTGCGAAGTGCGTTGCTCATGTCACTAATAGTGGCTCCGATCCGCCCGTTTTTCGGGCGGGGCAGCAGGTCAATGGCCGGGGCGGGTAGCCGCCTCAGAGGTGGGGTTGGCCGAACGCCGAAGCGGGGTACCGGCTCTCGTGGAGGCGTTGTGGACAGGTTCAGGCGGGACCCCGGATTCGAGCTGAGGGCCGACGCGATCGGCGGCGTCCTCGGCCTTGCCGTGAGCGGCAGTCTCGTCGGCGCCCACGACCAGCTGCGTGCGTGCTTCGACGGAGCCGTGCGCGGCGGGCGACCGGTGGTGCTCGATCTCACGGAAGCGACCGACATCGATCAGGCGTGCATCGAGACGCTGATGGACGGCCACCGCCGCCTCGCCACGCGCCTGCGGGTCGTGATCGTGCGCGGCGGCCCGGTCCACGAGGCGCTGCGCCGCGCGAGCGTCTCGCACGTGCTCGCGCTGCACGGCTCGCGCGCTGAGGCGCTGGCCGCCTCAGGGGGCTGAGCGCTACCTGCGGTCCCGGGTGGGTGGCACAATCGACCACCGAATGCCGCGGCGCGCGCCCAATCTGGTGATCGCCATCTACGTCGTCTTCGGCGGTTGGGCCGTGCACACGCTGCGGTACGCGCTCGTCCCGACCGCGCCGCGCGGCACGCACGGCTACCTGCAGGCGGCGCCGCCGATCCTCGCCGGGTTGCTCGCACTCGCGCTCGCCCGGCTCTGCATCGCGCTCGTCGACCACCGCGCGACCGGCGGGCGGACGCCGTCGTGGCAGCTGCGCTGGGCGCTCGGGGCGCTCGGCTTCGCCGCGCTGTACGCGACGCAGGAGACGATCGAGCTCACCGCCGTCACCGGCCACGTCGTCGGCCCGGCGGAGCTGATCGCTCACGGCGGTTGGGTCGTCGTCCCGCTCGTCGTCGTCGCCGCCGGCCTGCTCGCGGCGCTGCTGCGCGGCACCGAGGCGGCGCTCGAGCACCTCACCGCCACGCTGCCCCGGCCGCGGCTGCGTCCGGGGGCGATCGCCGCGCCGGCGGTCGCGATCGCCCGTCCGCTCCGGCGGCCACAGGCCGCCGTGCTCGCCCGCCAGGCCGCCGGCCGCGCGCCGCCCGTCACCGCCTGATCGCAGTCCACCGGCTTCCGGGGCGCCTCCGCGCCCCACCCACTTTCGATCAGGAGGTTCCTCAACACATGTCTCGCACCCAGCGCTTTGTCTTGCTCGGCCTCGCCGTCGTGGTCATCGTCGTCGCCGCCGTGATCATCGGCACCGGCGGCTCGTCCGACGTCAAGAGCTCCGGTCCGACGACGATCGAGGTCAAGGACGCCAAGCCGGCCGGCGGCGTCAAGACCGTCACCTACAAGAAGGGCGACACGATCGACCTGACGATCAAGAGCGATACCGCCGACGAGGTCCACTTCCACGGCTACGACGTCCACAAGGACGTCAAGGCGGGCGGGACCGTCAACTTCACGATGCCCGCCACGATCGACGGTGAGTTCGTCGTCGAGCTCGAGGACCACAAGCAGACGCTCGCGAACGTCAAGGTCGAGCCGTGACCCGCCGGCGCGGCGTCGCCCTCGGCGGCGCCGCAGCGCTGATCACCGGACTGCTCGTGCCGGCCCCGGCGCTCGCGCACGGGCTCGTCGGCAAGCAGGACCTGCCGATCCCCAAGGTCGTGTTCGCGTGGGCGGCGTGCGCCGTGCTCGTCGCGTCGTTCGCCGGCCTCGCGACGCTGTGGCCCACCGAACGCCTGCAGGAGCTGCGCGAGCGGCGGGCGTTTCGCGTGCCGCGTGTGCTCGGGCCGCTGGCGGGCGCGTTCGGTGTCGCCTTCTTCGCCTTCATGGTCTACGCGGGCCTGGCGGGCGAGCAGTTCTCGGCCCAGAACAACCTGATCGTCACGATCGTGTTCGTCATCTTCTGGGTCGGGATCCCGTTCGCGTCGGTGCTCGTCGGAGACGTGTTCCGGGCGATCAACCCGTGGCTGGCGATCGCCCGCGCCGTCGCCTGGACGGGCCGGCGGCTCGGCGCGGGCGCGCCCGAGCCGCTGCCCTACCCGGAGCGGGTCGGCCGCTGGCCGGCCGCGCTCGGCATCCTCGCGTTCGCGTGGGTCGAGCTCGTCTACGTCAACAAGGACGACCCGTCGACGCTGGCGATCCTGGCGATGGCGTACGCGGCCGTGCAGCTCGTAGGGATGAGCCTGTACGGGATCCGCGCGTGGGAGCACAACGCCGACGCGTTCGGCATCTACTTCGGGCTGTTCGCGCGGCTGTCGCCGCTGCACTGGACCGGCGGCGAGCTCCGGGTGCGGCGGCCGCTCGAGGGGATCGTGCACCTCGATACGCCGCCGGGGACGGTCCCGCTCGTCATCACGATGATCGGCACGACGTCGTTCGACGGCTTCTCGCAGGGGCCGACGTGGACGTCACTCGCCGACAAACTCCAGACGCTGTTCCAGGACCTCGGCCTCAGCGCGGAGATGGCGCTCGAGGTGTCGTTCACGATCGGGCTGATCGCCGTCGTGCTCGCCATCGGCGGGCTGTACCGGATCGGGGTCGAGGGGATGCGCAGCGTCCGGCCGCGTGATGACGCCGGCGAGCTGTCGCGGCGCTTCATCCACACGCTCGTGCCGATCGCGCTGGCGTACGTGGTGGCGCACTACTTCTCGCTGCTCGTGTACCAGTCGCAGGCGCTCGTGTTCCTGGCCTCAGACCCGCTCGGGACCGGGACGGACTACTTCGGCACGGCGACCGTGGCGATCAACTACGGCGTCATCAACGCGACCCAGGTCTGGTACGTGCAGGTCGCCGCGCTGCTGGCCGGGCACGTCAGCGGCCTGATCCTTGCCCACGACAAGGCGATCGCCAGCTACGACGACCCCAAGGAGGCGGTGCGCTCCCAGTACTGGATGCTGACCGTGATGGTCTGCTTCACGAGCCTCGGCCTGTGGCTGCTCTCGAACGTCGGCGCGTGAGCCCGCGGTCGAGCACGTCGACGAGCCGGTCGAAGGTTTCATTGAGATCGAGCGGGATGCCGAACCCGTCGTCGGTCTCGAGCGCGGCGAAGCCGTGCAGCGCCGAGCGCACGATGCGCGCGGCGTGCACGGCCTCGTCGCCCTCGAGGCCGTAGCCGCGGAGGACGGCGAGCACGACGCTGACGACCGCTTCGCCGTCGGCGCGCTCGAGGTCGGCGGCGCGCTGGGCGGCCGCGTAGGTGCCGGGATGGGCGCGCGCGTAGTCGCGGTAGGCGGCGGCGACGGCGGCCAGCGCATCGCCGCGGGCACGGCCCGCCGCGGCTGCGCCCAGCGCCGCGGCGAGGTCGCGCGCGCCGCGCGCCGCGAGGCGCCGGCGCAGGTCCGGCAGCCCGCCGACGTGGGCGTACAGGGACGGGGGCTGGACGCCGAGCTCGCCGGCCAGCCGGGCGAGCGTGAGCGCGTCGAGACCCTCGGCGTCGGCCAGGGCGGCCGCCGCTGCGACCACCGAGTCCGGCGCGAGACCGGCCCGCGGCATCAGCCGCGCGCGCGGGCGAGGGCCCGGTCCATCGCCGCTCCCGGGTCGCGCACCGCGGACCCGTGGCCGACGGTGAGCACGGCCGGATCGAGCGCGCGCAGCTTCTGGGCCGACTCGAGGTCCTGCGCCTTGTCGAACGTCGCCATCGCGGCCAGCGGGAAGCGCCAGTAGAAGTGGTTGGACACCGCGACCGCGCCGATCGCCGTGTACGTGTCGCCGGCGATCAGCGTGCGATCGCGCGTGTCGAGGAAACTGACGTGGCCGGGCGAGTGGCCGGGGCTGGCGACGACCTCGAGGCTGCCGACGCGGTCGCCCTCGCTGAGCCGCACGTCGGGCACGGTGGCGACCTTCGGCCAGCTCCCGGGGAGCTTGCCCTCGACCACCTTCTCCCCCGCGTGGATGCGGGCGTCGAGCTCGGGCATCAGCACCTCGACGCCGAGCTTCTCCTTGAGCGCGTCGAGCGAGCCGACGTGGTCGCCGTGCCCGTGCGTGAGAGCGATCCGGCGGATCGCACCGCCCGCCTGCTGAGCGGCCGCGATCAGCGCGTCGGCCGCCCCGCCGGTGGTGGTGTCGACGAGCGTGAAGCCGTCGTCCTCGCGCACCAGGAACGCGTTGACGAAGCGCAGGCGCGTGAGCTGGATGAGGTTGGGGGTGACGGTGGTGGTCTGCATCAGTAAGCCCTTTCCTATGATACCTAGGAGATTACCTAATGATCTTAGGAAACGCAAGCGTATGATCCCGGCATGCCTCCAGATCGCTTCGACGATGTGGAGTTCCGGATCATCGACGCGCCCGAGCCGGGGCCTCGCCGTGGCCGTCGGTGGGTCGCCGCCGGGGCTGCCACCGTCCTCGCGGTCGGCGCGCTGGCCGCCGGCGCTTCGGCGCTGACCGGCGGCGGAGACACCCCGCCCGCCGCGACGCCGCCGGCCAAGGGCGGCCAGTTCCATCAGCGCTTCGGGCACCACGGCCACGGCTGCCACCACCACGACGGCAGCAGCGGCTGGTCCGGCCACGCGCCGGACGCCTCGAAGCTCTAGAGCGCGCCGGCGGCGAACGTGTCGCAGCGAGCGGCGTCGCCGCTCGTGTAGCCCGTATCGAACCACTGCTGGCGCTCGGCCGACGAGCCGTGCGTCCAACTCTCCTTGTCGACGCTGCCGGTCGCGGGCTTCTGGATGCGATCGTCGCAGACCGCGGCGGCGGCGTCCATCCCGTCGGAGATGTCCCCCGGCGTCAGGTCCTCGATGAACTTGGCGTCGACCGCGTGGGCGGCCCAGACGCCGGCGTAGCAGTCCGCCTGTAGCTCAAGCCGCACCGAGCCGGACTTCTCCCCCTGACGGTCGTTGCCCACGCGCTCGTCCGTCCCAAGCAGGTGCTGCACGTGATGGCCGTATTCGTGCGCGATCACGTACGCCTCGGCGAACGGGCCGCCGCGGGCGCCGAACTGCGAGCGCAGCTGGTCGTAGAAGCCCAGGTCGATGTACACCGTCTGGTCGGCGGGGCAGTAGAAGGGGCCGACCGCCGTGCTGGCCGCGCCGCAGCCCGTCGCCGTCTGGCCGGTGAAGAACACGGTCGGCGCCTCCCGGTAGCCGCGCACCTGGTCACCCCAGTAAGACTGGACCGAGTTGACGACCCCGACGATGCGGCAGTCCTCGCGCTGGTTGGCGTCGCTGCCGCGCTTGCACGTCGAGGCGAGTTCGCTCGGCGTCGAGTCGCCGGTGCCGAGCGCGTACGGGTCGGCGCCACCGTTGACGTCGACGCCGAGCAGCGCGAGCACGACGACGACGATCAGCGTGCCGGCGCCGCCGCCGACCGCGATGCCGCGGCCACCGCCCATGCCGCGCCGGTCCTGCACCTGGCCGGCGTCGAGGCGGGCGTTCGAGCGGAAACGCATGGCCGTGAGCGTTCCCGCTGCCCTGGGTAGAGAATCGCCGGGCGGCGGCAAGGCCGCGGCCAACAAGTCGTAGGCACCGTTCTGACAGCGCGCCGCTGCGCAAGGGTCAGAAGCCGACCGTTCCCGTTTCCGCGCCCCCGCGGTCCGTGAAGGGATCTGTCTGACAGATTTCTTCCGACCCGGGAGCGCCCCATGATCCTGCGTATCGATCGCATCCAGACCGAGCTGCCGCCGCCGTCGAGCCCTGACCCCGCCGGCGCGGCGGTCGTCCAAGAGCTGCTGGGCGGCAAGTTCGGCGAGATGTCGACGTTCATGAACTACACGTTCCAGTCGTTCAACTTCCGCGCGCGGCAGTCGGCGCGGCCGTTCTTCGATCTGGTCTCCAACATCGCTGCCGAGGAGTTCGGCCACATCGAGCTGGTCGCCACGACGATCAACACGATGCTCACCGGCGCCGGCGAGAAGGGCGGCCTGCCCGACCCGGGCGATCTGCTCAACCCGCAGCAGCTGATCGCCGGCGGCGCCGCCGCGCTCGTCCAGGACTCCAACGGCAAGCCGTGGAACGGCGACTACGTGACCTCGACGGGCGACCTCGTCGAGGACCTCACGCACAACTTCTTCCTCGAGACCGGCGCGCGCAACAACAAGCTCAAGGTCTACGAGATGGTCGACCACCCGGCGGCGCGCGCGCTCACGGGCTACCTGCTCGTGCGCGGCGGCGTCCACCAGGTCGCGTACGCGCGCGCGGTCGAGAACCTCACCGGCGCCGACCTGATGAAGCTGTTCCCGTCGCCGCGGATCCCGACCGACAAGATCCCCGAGTCGAAGGTCCACATCGAGAAGGGCGAGCACACCAAGCTGTACCGGTTCTCGCCCAGCGACTATCTGGAGCTGGCCGCCGTGTTCAACGGCGTACACCCGGAGACCGGCGAGGACCTGGTCGTCGTCGACGACGCGCCCGAGGGCGTCCCGGCCTTCGACCTGCCGCCGCAGGAGGGCGTGTTCGCGCCCGACTACGCGCCCGAGGAGATCGCCGAGATCGCGCGCAAGCTGCGCGAGCAGGCCGGCCTGTCCGACGAGCCGACCGGCGTGGTCGCCAACGACACCAACGGCGTGATCAGCAAGGTCAAGGACGCAGTCTCCTAGTGGCGACGCTGACCGTCCTCGAGAGCAAGCTGGCCGAGACCGGCGAGGAGGAGTCCTAGCGTAAGACGCGTGACAGCTGCGGCGTGCTCAGGCGTCTGGGTGGAACGTTGACCATGGATGCACCACCACGCGAGCGACCACATGCTGCAGCGCCGCCACCTGGAGGGCGACGCCGCGGCGCGCGACGAGCTGATCAAGCGCTACCTCCCTCTGGCGAAGCACCTCGCGCGGCGCTTCCGCGACCGCGCCGAGCTCGCCGATCTCACGCAGGTGGCGTACGTCGGGCTCGTCGCCGCTGTCGATCGCTGGGACCCCGAGCGGGGCACCGCGTTCTCGAGCTTCGCCGTCCCGACGATCCTCGGCGAGGTCCGGCGCTACTTCCGCGACAGCACGTGGATGGTGCGCCCGCCTCGCGACCTGCAGGAGCTGTGGCTGGACATCTGGCGTTCGCGCGATGAGCTGTGGCAGCAGCTCGGCCGCGAGCCCACCGGGCAGGACGTCGCGCTGCAGCTGGGCGTGACGATCGAGCAGGTCAACGACGCGCTGCAGGCGGGCGCGACGCGCATGTCGGGCTCGCTCGACGAACCGCTACGCCCCGAAGACGACGGCGGCGCAACCGTGCTCGACCGCGCGCCCGCGCGCGACGACGAGATCGCCCATGCCGACGCCGCCATCACGCTCGAGCAGCTCAGCGCGGTGCTTGACCGCCGCTCGCGCGAGGTCGTGCGCCTGCGTTACCGCGACGACCTGCTGCAACGCGAGATCGCCGAGCGCGTGGGCTGCTCGCAGATGCAGGTGTCACGCATCCTCAAGGAGGCGCTCCACCAGATGCGGGCGCACGCGACTACGGCCTGATCGGTGACACGGCGTCCAGGGCTGCCTCGTCGACGGCCTCGCCGCTCACGATCAGCCGCTCGATCGCGTCGATCGTGTCCCACTCGTTGACGTGCATCCCGGCCGTGACGCGGTTGCCGGCGTCGAGCCAGTACGCCATCAGCCGCAGCTCGTCGTCCGGTCGGCGCACGACGAGCCGGTCGGTCGGCGAGTGCAGCCCGACGTACTCCATGCCGAGCGTGTACTGGTCGGAGAAGAAGTACGGGAGCCGCGTGTACGGCTCGCCGCGATCGAGCAGCGAGCGCGCCGCGGCCGGGCCCTGGTGGAGGGCGTTGGCCCAGTGCTCGACACGCACATGGCGCCCGTAGCGGGGATGGAAGGCGCTCGCGACGTCGCCGGCGACGAAGACGTCCGGCGCGCTCGTGCGCAGGTACTCGTCGGCGACGATCCCGTCGTCGACCTCGAGCCCGGCCGCCGCCGCGAGCTGCGTGTTCGGGGAGACGCCGACGCCCACGACGATCGTGTCGCACGTGACTGACGTGCCGTCGGACAGCCGCACCTGCCCGTCCGCGATGGCCTCGACGCGGACGCCGGCGAGCAGGCGCACGCCGTTCTCGCGGTGCAGATCCGCGAACAGCGCGCCGAGCTCACGCCCGAGCACGGCCTCGAGCGGGGTAGCGCGCTGCTCGATCAGCACGACCTCGCAGCCGTGCGTGCGCGCGGCGGCGGCGACCTCGCAGCCGATCCACCCGGCGCCGATCACCGCGACGGTGCTGCCCTCGGTGAACGCCGCCCGCAGGGCGTCGGCGTCCGGCAGCGTGCGCAGCGTGCGCGCATGCTCGATGCCGGGGATCGGCGGCCGCCTCGGACTCGCGCCGGTGGCGATCAGCAGCCGGTCGTAGGGCAGCAGGCGGCCGTCCGACAGCGCCACGCGGTGCTCGACGGCGTCGAGCTCGGTGGCGGTCGCCGTCAGCCGCTCGACGTCGCGCTCGGCGTAGAACTCGCGCGGGTGCACGTGGGCGCTGTCGCGCTCCGCCTCGCCGGTGAGGTACTGCTTGGACAGCGGCGGGCGCTCGTACGGCAGCTCCGCCTCGTCCCCGACCAGGACCAGCCGCCCGGCGAAGCCCTCGTCGCGCAGCGTCTCCGCCGCCTTCGCCCCGGCCAGGCCGGCGCCCACGATCACCAACGTCTGGAGTGTCATATCCGGTTGGCGGTCGTCGCGCGCCGACTCTTACGTAGGATCGCCGGTCGCATGGACACACAGGTCGGAATCGTCGGCGCCGGACCCGCCGGCCTCACGCTCGCGCTGCTGCTGCAGCAGGCAGGGATCGACTGCGTCGTGCTCGAGGTGCGCGACCGCGAGTACGTCGAGAAGCGCGTCCGCGCCGGGCTGCTCGAGCAGAACACGGTCGACCTGCTGCACCGGCTCGACGTCGCCGAGCGGCTCGACCGCGAGGGGCTCCCCCACACCGGCGTCTATCTGCGCTTCAACGAGCGCCAGTTCCACGTCGACATGTTGCGGCTCACGGGTCGCAAGATCACGATCTACGGCCAGCAGGAGGTCGTCAAAGACGAGATCGCGGCGCTCGCGGAGCGGGGCGTCGCGGTGCACTTCGAAGTCGAAGACGTGGCGGTGCACGATCTCGACAGCGAGCGGCCGCGGATCACCCACGCGGACGGCGAGATCAGCTGCGACTTCATCGCCGGCTGCGACGGCTTCCACGGCGTCTGCCGCCCCTCGATCCCCGACGGGGTGATCACCGAGCACGACTTCACGTATCCGTTCAGCTGGCTGGGGATCCTCGCCGAGGCACCCCCGAGCACCGAAGAGCTGATCTACGCCTGGCACGAGCACGGCTTCGCGCTGCACTCGATGCGCTCGCCGACGATCAGCCGCCTGTACCTCCAGGTGCCCAACGACGCGGAGCTCGACGCGTGGCCGGACGACCGCATCTGGGAGGAGCTCGCGGTCCGCATCGGCGACGTCAACAAGGGTCCGATCTTCGAGAAGGGCATCACCCCGATGCGCAGCTACGTCGCCGAGCCGATGCAGCACGGCCGCCTCTACCTCGCCGGCGACGCCGCCCACATCGTGCCGCCGACCGGGGCCAAGGGCCTCAACCTCGCGGTCAACGACGTGCGCCATCTCGCCGCCGCGCTCCGCGCGCACTACGAGGACGGGTCCGACGCCGGGCTCGAGCGCTACACCGAGACGGCGCTGCGGCGCGTGTGGCGCGCGCAGGACTTCTCCAACTACATGACGCAACTGCTGCACGACCTCGGCGGCGGAACGTTCCAGCGCGGCCTCCAGCTCTCGCGCCTCGAATATGTCGAGCGCTCCGAGGCGGCGGCCACGAGCCTCGCCGAGAACTACGTCGGGCTGCCGGCGACGGACGACTTCTGAGTTCGTGCGTCGCGGTTTCGCTCTAGAGCAGGCCGAGCTTGGTCGCCGTAGCGACCGCCTCGCCGCGCGTACGCGCGGGGAGCTTGCGCAGCACGGCCGCGACGTGGTGGTCGACGGTGCGGCGCGAGAGCACGAGGCGCTCGGCGATGTCGGCGTTGCGCAGCCCGTCGGCCAGCAGCTCGAGCACCTCGAGCTCGCGGGCGGTGAGCGCGGCGGGATTGGCGCGCGTGGTGCGCCGCGTCTGACTCGACGAGCGCGCGTGCCGCCTCGTACGGGCAGCGCCCAGCGACGTCGTCGGCGAACGCGCGCACGAGCGCGGTCTTCCCCACGCCCGCCTCACCGCCGACGAGGACGAGCCGCCCGCCGGCCTGCCGCGCCGCTGCGAGCCGCGCCAGCAGCGCGTCGCGTTCGACCAGCGGCAGCGCTGCGCTCCTCAGACTTTGGCCTGCGTGATCGCCGCGTTGACGGCGGCGACGAACTCCTCCGCCTCATGCTGGCGCTCGAGCGGCACCCAGACCGCGAGCGTGAGGATGTCGAACTCGGTCCGGACGCGCTCTTCCTTCTTGCCGAAGACGCCGAGCAGCTTGCCTTTGTCGTGCCGGACGACGCTCCCGGGCGTCAGCTCCGAGAGCGGGTACCGATGTTCCTCCGCGCCCCAGCGCAGCGCCGAGAGATGGTGGTCCTCGAGGATCAGTGCGCGGTCGTCACAGCCTTCGAGCTTGCGCATGCGCGGACTCTACGCCCAGGCGTGCAGCGGCGCACCGGATGCGATCCGGAGGTCGAGCTCGTGGTCGAGCGCCTCCGGATCGAGGCGGTGCTCGACCGCGAGGTAGGCGCCGCCGAGGACGCCGGCGAGGTTGCCGAGGTCCGAGACCACGATCTCGAGCGAGCGGGTGGCGAGCGGCAGCGAGCGCGTGTAGACGACCTCGCGCACATGCCCGAGCAGATCCTCGTGGGCGACCGCGATCTCGCCGCCGAGCACGACCGTCGACGGGTTGAGCACGTTGACGGCGTCGGCGATCGCCACGCCGAGCAGGCGCGCGCCGTCGTTGACCAGGCGCATGGCGTCCGGGTCGCGCGCGCGGATCATCGTGACGACGTCCTGCGTCTTCGACACGGCGTGGCCAAGCGCCCGTAGGTCGCGGGCGATCGCCCAGCCGCCGGCCTTGGCCTCGACGCAGCCGATGCGGCCGCACACGCACTGCTCCTCGACACCCGGCACGGGGATGTGGCCGATGTCGCCGGCGGCGCCCTCGGCGCCCTGGTGCAGCTGGCGGGAGACGATGATGCCGCTGCCGACGCCCGTGCCGACCTTCACGACGAGGATGTGGTCGGTGCTCGAGAAGCGGGCGCGGTGCTCGCCGAGCGCCATGAGATTGACGTCGTTGCCGACGAGCACGGGCACCGGGAGGTCGAGCCCGAGCGCCTCGGGCACGACGAGATCGTCCCACCCGGTCATGATCGGCGGGGACACGACGCGTGGCGGCGACGACTGGACCGGGCCAGGGACGCCGACCGTGACGGCGACGACGTCGGCGGCCGTGCGGCCGGCGGCCGCGAGCAGATCCGGCAGGCGCTCGCGCACGAGGCCGAGATTGACGTCGGGCCCGGCGGCGATGTCGATCGGGTGGTGCTCGTCCGCGAGCACGTCCGCGCCGAGGTCGCAGATCGCGAGGGTGGCCGCGCTGGCACCGAGCGCGGCCACGTAGACGACGCCGCTGCCCTGGTTGAACGCGTACGACCTGTGGAGGCGACGACAGCGGCGGCGGCTCTGCCGCCACCGGCAGCTGGGATCAGTCGGTCGGGGTGATGATCAAGGGCCTCGACAACCCGTTCTTCGCGGCCATGAACGACGGCGTGAAGGCGGCGGCGAAGGACACGGGCGCCGACGTGCAGGTCCAGGCCGCCGCGAGCCTGACCGACACCGACGGCCAGGCGTCCAAGCTCGAGGCGCTGATCGGCCAGAACAAGTCCTGCTACGTCGTCAACCCGATCAGCCAGACCAACCTCGTCCGGCCGCTCGCGCAGGTGCCAGACGGCACGCCGGTCGTCAACATCGACAGCCCGGTCGGCGCCGACGCCGCCAAGCAGGCCGGCCTCGACATCTCGACCTACATCGGTACTGACAACGTCGCTGCGGGCGGCATGGCCGCCGACACGATGGCCGAGCTCGTCAAGAGCGGCAAGGTCGGCGTCATCGGCGGCATCTCGGGCGACGCGACCAGCAACGCACGCGTCGAAGGCTTCACCAAGGGCGCGAGCGGCTTCACGCCTCTCCAGACCGTGGCCGGCGACTGGGATCGCTCGAAGGCGCTCAACGCCGCCGAGGACCTGATGCGCGCGAACCCCGACATCAAGGGCTTCTTCGCCGCGAACGACCAGATGGCGCTCGGCATCGCCCAGGCCGTCAAGAACGCCGGTCAGAAGGGCCAGATCGCGATCGTCGGCGTCGACGGCATCGAGGACGCGCTGAAGTCCGTCCAGGCCGGCGACATGTCCGCGACGGTCTCGCAATACCCGTACACGATCGGCCAGCTCGGCGTCGAGGCCTGCCTTGCCGCTGCCGGCGGCAAGAAGGTCCCGGCCGAGGTCAAGGCCCCGGTCCAGGTCGTCACCAAGACGAACGTGGCGAAGGCGGAGAAGAACTTCCCGGAGCCCGTCGAGACCTACAACGACCCGTTCACCGCGCTCCTCGGTAACTGACATGAGCGCTCCGACCACACTCAACGGCGGGTCGGCCGCAGCGGCCGACCCCACCCCCCGCCCCCCGGCTGAGCCGAGCGCGCTCGACGAGCTCCGCGGCCGCGTCAAGGACCCCGGCTTCTGGGCCGAGTGGACCGTCATCCCGGCGTTCGTCGTCCTGCTGATCGTGTTCGGGCTGATCTCGGACGTCTTCCTGACCGGGAACAACATCGAGTCGGTGCTGGCCGCGTCAGCCGTGCTGATCGTCCTGGCGATCGGCCAGACGTTCGCCGTCGCGACCGCCGGCATCGACCTGTCGATGGGGTCCGTGCTCACGCTGTCGGGCGTCGTGCTCGGCCAGCTCTACCTGCACGGGCGCTCGATCTGGCTGTGCATCCTGGCCGCGCTGGCCGTCGGCGCCGTCGTCGGCTTCGCCAACGGCTTCGTGATCGCCAAGGCGAAGATCAACGACTTCATCGTCACGCTGGGCTCGCTCAGCATCGCCGCGGGCGTCGCGCTCGTGATCTCCGACGGCAAGCCGGTCGAGGTGCTCAACAAGACGATGCTCGATCTGAGCACGAACTCGGTCGGCCCGCTGAAGTGGGGTGTGATCGTGGCGCTGCTCGTGGCGATCGGCGCGCACGTGCTGCTGTTCCACACGCGCTTCGGCACGCACCTGCTGGCCACCGGCGGCAACGCCGAGGGCTCGCGCGCAGTCGGCGTGCGCACCCAGCGGATCAAGATCGCCGCGTACACGCTGTCCGGCGCCATGGCCGGCCTGGCCGCCGTCCTGCTCGTCGCGCGCGTCGGCTCGGCCGAGCCGGCGGCCGCGACGTCGCTGCTGCTGAACGCGGTGGCGGCCGTCGTGCTCGGCGGCGTCTCCCTGTTCGGCGGCCGCGGCACGATCCTCGGCCCCGTCATCGGCGCGGTGCTGCTGACCGCACTCGTCAACGGCCTCACGCTCGCGGGCGTGTCCGAGGCCTACCAGCCCATCGCCGTCGGCACCGTCGTGGTCGCCTCGGCCGTCCTCATGAGGTACCAGCGATGACCGCCGTGACCGCCACCCCCGACACGCTCGTGCTCGACGGGATCGTCAAGCGCTTCGGCAGCGTCACCGCGCTGCGCGGCGCGACGGTCGCCGCGCGCACCGGCGAGATCACCGCCATCGTGGGCGACAACGGCGCCGGCAAGTCGACGCTGATCAAGTGCCTGACGGGCGTTCACCGCCCCGACGAGGGGGCGATCACGGTCGACGGCCAGCCGGTCGACTTCCACTCGCCCGAGGACAGTCGCGAGGCCGGCATCGAGGCCGTCTACCAGGACCTCGCCCTGGCCGACGACCTCGCGGTCTGGCAGAACCTGTTCCTCAACCGCGAGAAGACGCGCGGGTTCGGCCCGCTGCGGCTGCTCGACCGCCGCACGATGCGGCGCGAGGCCGACGCGATGGTGCGCAAGCTCGCCGTCAACGTGCCGCCTGTGCGCTCGCGCGTGCGGCGCCTGTCGGGCGGCCAGCGCCAGGCCGTGGCGATCTGCCGCGCCGCCGGGTTCGGCAGCCGGATCGTGATCATGGACGAGCCGACCGCGGCGCTCGGGCACCGCGAGACGGCGCGCGCCGAGGAGCTGATCGCGAGCCTGCGCGACCAGGGCCTCGCCGTCCTGCTCATCTCGCACGACTTCGCGCAGGTCCAGCGCCTGGCGGACCGCGTGTACGTGATGCGCGGCGGGCGCGTGACCGCGACGCTGGGGCGTGAGCAGATCAACGCCGAGCGCCTCGTCGCGCTCGTCACCGGCGCCGAGGAGGACGAGTGATGCGGCTCGGCGTCCATGCGCTGGTGTGGGTCGGCGGCTGGTCGCCGGCCGAGGCCCGGCAGGCGATCGCCTCCACGGCCGAGGCCGGCTACGACCTGATCGAGATCCCGCTGCTCGACCCGTCGAGCGTCGACGCCAGGGACACGCGGAAGGTGCTCGACGAGCACGGGATCGCGGCCGGCTGCTCGCTCGGGCTCGCGCCGGAGACCAACGTCTCCAGCGAGAATCCGGACGCGGTCGCCGCCGGCCGGGCGCTGCTCGCCGACGCGCTCCGCGCCACCGTCGAGCTCGGTGCCGACTACCTCGGCGGCGTGCTCTACGGGGTGCTCGGGCGGCACGAGGCCGCGGTGACCGAGCGCGGCTACGCGAACGCCGTCGAGGCGATGCGCGAGCTGTGCGAGAACGCGGCCCGCGAGGGCGTCACGGTCGGGCTCGAGGTCGTCAACCGCTACGAGAGCAACGTGCTCAACACCACCGAGCAGGCGCTCACGTTCCTCAACGACATCGGCTCGCCGAACGCCACGGTGCACCTCGACACGTACCACATGAACATCGAAGAGCCCGGGATGGCGGAGGCGATCGAGCTGTGCGGCGACCGCCTCGGCTACTTCCACGTCGGCGAGAGCAATCGCGGGCCGCTCGGCAGCGGAACCGTGGACTTCGGGCAGACGTTCGCGGCGCTCGACCGGATCGGGTATGACGGGACGATCACGTTCGAGAGCTTCTCCTCCGCGGTCGTCTCGCCGGCGCTCACCCGGGCGCTGTGCATCTGGCGCGAGACGTGGGATGACGGGATGCAGCTCGCGGTCTCGGCGCGGCAGTTCGTCGAGCGCCGGCTGGCAGCGGCAGCGACGACGGCATGATCACGACGGCCGAGGCCATCGACCGCGCCCGTGCGCTCGCCTCTCGGGGCGAGCGCACGATCCTCGGGATCACCGGGCCGCCCGGCGGCGGCAAGTCGACGCTCGCCCAGGCGATCGCCGACGAGCTCGCCGGGCAGGCGGTCCTGGTGGGCATGGACGGGTTCCACCTCGCGCAGGCAGAGCTCGTCCGCCTCGGCCGGGCCGACCGCAAGGGCGCCCTCGACACGTTCGACGGCGCCGGCTACGTGGCGCTGCTGCGGCGCCTGCGGGCGAACGCCGAGGAGGTCGTCTACGCGCCGGAGTTCCGGCGCGAGATCGAGGAGCCGGTCAACGCCGCCGTGGCCATACCGCGCGACGTGCCGCTCGTGATCACCGAGGGCAACTACCTGCTCGTCGACGAGGGGCCTTGGGCGCACGTCAGCGCCCTGCTCGATGAGGCGTGGTACGTCGTGCAAGACGAGGCCAGACGGCTCGAGCTCCTCGTCGAGCGTCACATCGAGTTCGGCAAGGAGCCGGACTTCGCGCGCGAGTGGGTTATGCGATCCGACCAGCGCAATGCCGAGCTGATCGCGACGACGCAGCCGCGCGCCGACGCGCTCATCCGGATCGGCTGACGAACGCCAACTGCGGCTAGCGCTGGTCCGGTTCCCAGCGCTCGTCGAGGCGCGAGATCTTCGCGTGCGCGCGGGCCGCGGCGGTCGCGCCCGTCTCGTCGAACGGCTGCCGCCCGCGCTCGTTCTCGAGCAGCCAGTCGCGCGCCTCGTCGAGCTGGGCGCGCGCCTCGTCGAGGTCGAACTGGCGCGATGCGCCGTCGTCGCGCGGGAACACGGTCAGGACGATCCGCGCGCCGTTCAGGCGGTCCTCTCCCACGGCGTCGACGCGGAGGTTCTCGAGTCGCAGGTCCGCCCACTGCTCGCCGTCGTGCATCAGCTCCACGATCGCGGAGTCGCCCTCGATCGGGAACTCCATCGCCATGGCGAAGCGGTCGTCCATGGGCACATGCTCCCACGCCAAAGATGGGCCGTGGCGCAGTCCGACATAGGGACTCCTTCCGATGCGCGCGCTCCGGCCCGCTCGTAGCGTCGCGGCATGCACAACACGTACAAGCACTGGCTGGCGAGCGGTCTCGCGATCGCCGCGGTGAGCTTCCCGGCCGCCGCCCAAGGACGGATCATGATCGACTCGACGGGCCATCCGAGCGCCCCCGCTCCGGCCCCGAGCCGACCGCCCGCCGAGTCGGCCGGCTTCCAGTGGGACGATGCCGGGATCGGTGCCGCCGGCACCGTCCTCCTGCTGGGCGCCGGCGCGATGGCGGCTGGGTTGGCACGCCGCCGGCGCGCCAACCACGCCGTCGTCGGGTGAACGAGCTAGGGATCACCCATGGCGGGTGATCCCCAGCCACCCGCGCCCGGTGGAAGATCGCGGCGTGCGAGCCGGCGTCCCGTCCGTGACCGTCCTCGTCGAGCGCGGCACGAGTCTGGTCCGCTGGTTGCTGGACCCACTCGTACGCGTCAACTTCATCGACCGATCGCTGGCGCTCGGCGCCCAGGCGTTCGGCGCCCTGATCCCGCTGATGATCGTGGTGCAGGCCGCCGAGCCGGGCGACGCGTCGCTCGCCGACGACCTGATCGACCGCTTCGGTCTGAGCGGCGCGGCCGCCGATACGGTCCACGCGGCCTTCTCCCCGCCGACGGACGAGACGACGATCACGGCGCTCGGGATCGTGGTGCTGATCGTGTCGGCGCTGTCATTCACGCGGCGCCTCCAGCGCCTTTTCGAGGACACGTGGTCGCTCGCCACCCGCGGCCTGCTCGGCACCGGCTGGGGGCTCGTGTGGATCGCCTGCTTCGCCGTCTACGGCGTGCTGCATCCGGCTCTGGACGGCGTCTTGCACGGGGTCGCAGGGGTCATCACGTCGCTCAGCGGCGTGCTGATGATCGGGCTGGTAACGCCCTACGTGCTGCTCGGTCGCCGGGTCGCCCCGCGCCACCTGCTGCTCCAGGCTGCCCTGACCGCCGTCGGGCTCACCGCCCTCGGGATCTGGACCGCGATCTACATGCCGCACGCGATCGGGTCGTCGGCGGCGAGCTACGGCGTGATCGGCGTCGCCTTCGCGATGCTCACCTGGCTTTGGGGGCTCGGGCTCGTGCTCGTCGGCGCCGCGGTCTACGGGTCGCCGCAGATGGACTGGAGCGCGTGGCGCCGCGCGCTCCGGGAATGACGTGGCTTTGCGCTAGTTCTCCGACCTTTGCAGACTGCAGGCTGTCCCTTATGGTCGGAGGTCGAACCGCTGGGGAGGCTCTACGGAACCTGCACGCACGCACGACGAGGGCACAGGCCCGGCGGCGCTGGCCGCGACGAAGTTCCTGCCGCCGCATGTCCCCGCGGCGATGGTGCGGCGTCCGCGCGTGGCCGACCGGCTGGAGGCAGGGGTACGCGAGCCGCTCACGCTCGTCGCGGCGCCGGCCGGCGCCGGCAAGAGCGCGCTGCTGAGCACATGGGCCGCCGACCGCGCGGCCACGCCCACGGCCTGGCTGTCGCTCGATCCCGGCGACGGTGAGCGGCGGCGGTTCTGGCGCGGGGTGCTGGAGGCGCTGCGGCGAGCCGGGGTCGGCGGTCCGATCGACTCGCTCGAGGTCCAGCCGGCCGAGGATGTCGACCAGGTCCTCCCCGTGATCGTCAACGCGCTCGAGCAGCGTGATGCGCCGGTCGTGCTCGTGCTCGACGACCTGCACGAGATCGGCGACGCCCCAGCCTTGCGCGATCTCGACCGGCTGCTGCGCCATCCGTCGCCGGCGCTGCGGATCGTCGTCTCGACTCGTGTCGACCCACCGCTGCGGGTGGGCCGGCTGCGCGTCGCGGGCGAGCTCACCGAGATCCGCGCCGCCGATCTCGCGTTCACGCTCGCGGAGACCGCCGAGCTGCTCGCCGCCTCCGGCATCGAGGTCGGCTCCGACGTGGTCGAGGCGCTGTGGGCGCGCACCGAGGGATGGGCGGCCGGGCTGCGGCTCGCCGCGCTCACGATGCGCACGCACCCGGACCCGTCTGCGTTTGTCGCCGAATTCGCCGGCGACGACAGCACGGTCGCCGACTACCTGCTGGCCGAAGTGCTGGCACAGCAGCCGCCTGAGATCCGCGACTACCTGCTGCGGCTCTCAATCGTCGACGCGGCGAACGCCGAGCTCGCCGACGCGGTCACCGGCCGCACGGACTCGGCGCGCATCCTCGCGCAGCTCGAGCGCGACCAGGTGCTCCTGTCAACGGCCGGCGAGGCGCGGGCGTGGCACCGGCTGCACCCGCTGTTCGCCGAGCTCCTGCGCTCGGAGCTGCGCTACGAGGCGCCCGACGAGGTCTCCGGCCTGCACCGGCGCGCCGCGAGCTGGTTCGCGCAGCACGACCGGCCGCCGGAGGCCCTGCGCCACGCCGCCGCGGCGGACGACTGGGCGCACGTCGGCGAGCTCGCCGGCCGGCACTGGGTGCGCATGCTGCTCGAGGGCGAACTCGGGTCGATACGCGCCGTGCTCGAGCGCATGCCCGAGGCGCAGCGGAGCGACGATCCAGAGCTCGCACTCGCCGTCGCGGGCGTGCACGTGAGCGCCGGCGACGAGCCGGCAGCACGGCACTGGTTCGACCTCGCCCGCGCGGGTCGGGCACGCGTGCCCGCGCCCCGACGCGCCGGCTTCGATCTCGCGACCGCCGCGGTCGGCCTCATGCGCGGGCGCCTGCGCGGCGACCCCGACGCCGCGCTCCTGAACGCGCAGGCGATGCTCGAGGGCGACGCCTCCTACGGCGAGGACGCGGCGCCCGACGACCTGCGCGCGCTCGCGATGACCGAGCTCGGCATCGCCGAGCTATGGAGCGGCGACCTGCCGCGCGCGCGGCGCCATCTCGAGGCGGCCCGCGGCGCGGCCGCGGCAGCCGGCCGCGACTGGCTCACCGTGCTGGCGATCGCCTACCTCGGCGCCGAGGCGATGCTGCGCGGGCGCTACGAGCGCGCCACGCGGCTCGCCGCGGAGGCGGAGGAGCTCGCGCAGCTGCGCGGCTGGTACGCGACGTGGCCGATGGGCATCACCGCGCTGCTGCGGTCAACCGTCGCATTCCACCGCAACCGGCTCGACGACGCGGCCGAGCTCGAGCGGCGCGCGGCCGCGCGCCTCGAGAGCGCGGGCGACCGGCCGCTGCGCGCGATGCTCGCGATCCAGCGGGCGCGCCTACTCGCCGCCCGCGGCCAGCCCGAGCCCGCCTTCGAGGCGCTCCAGGAGGCCCGTGAGCGGCTGCGGGACTGGCCGATCATGCCGGCGGTCACCGGCATGATCGCCGGGCTCGAGGCGACGGCACTCGCGACGGGCGGGTGGGTCAACGACGCGGACGCGGCGCTCGACGGCGACGGCAGCGACGAGGTCGCCGTCGTGCGCGCCCTGCTGCGCCTGCGCGCCGGCGATGCGGACGGGGCGCTGGACGTGCTCGCGCCGCGCCTGGACGCCGACGGGCCGATGCTGCAGTCCACGCGCGTGGATGCCTGGGTGCTCGCCGCGCTCGCGCACGACGCGGTCGCCGACGAGATCGCGGCCGGCGAAGCGATCGAGCACGCGCTCGCGGCGGCCGAGCCGGGCAGCATGCAGCGATCGTTCCTCGTGCACGGCGCCGCGCTCGTCCCGCTGCTCGAGCGCCACCGGCGCTCGGGCACGAGTCACCGGGCGCTGCTCGACGATGTGCTCACGGCGCTCGCCCAGCACGGCGACGCGCGCCCGGTCGCGACGCTGCCGGAGACGCTGTCCGACCGCGAGGCCGCCGTCCTGAGCTACCTGCCGACGATGATGTCCAACCAGGAGATCGCCACCGAGCTGTACGTCTCGGTCAACACGGTCAAGACGCACCTGAAGGCGATCTACCGCAAGCTCGACGTCGAAGATCGCCGCGGCGCCGTGCGGCGCGCACGCGAGCTCACGCTACTCGGACCGCCCTGACGGCTCAGGCCGGGGTGCCGGGCCGCTTGCGGATCTCGACGAGCTCGAGGCCGAGCGACCGGATGAGGGCGATCATGCCGTGCAGGGCCGCCTGGTCGGGCACCGGGCCGTGGAGGACGGTCTCCACCGGCTCGACCTCGGAGCGCATCCCTTCGAAGCGGGCGAGCACGGCGGGGCTGACACGTCCGCGGATGCGGATCTCGTAGTCCTCCATCGCCCCGAACGCTCTCGCACAACCGGGTGAGGCGGGATCACCCGCGCTGGGTGATGCCGGTTCACCCGTGGCCGCCGGACGATGGATCGCGAAAGGAGCGCAACCAATGGCAAGCACTCAGTACGACCGCGGGCCGCAGCAGGACGTTTCCGGCTGGGCCGTCGGCGGGATCGTGTTCGCGGCATCGATGTTGACCCTTGCCGGGGTCTTCCAGGTGCTGGCGGGCCTAGTCGCGATCTTCAACGACGAGTTCTTCGTCGTCGCGCGCAACTACACGTTCGATCTCGACGTCACCGCTTGGGGCTGGATCCACCTGATCCTCGGCGCCCTCATGCTGTTCGTCGGGTTCGGGCTGTTCAGCCGTCGCACGTGGGCGGGAGTCACCGCGATCATGCTGGCGATGCTCAGCGCGCTCGCGAACTTCTTCTTCATCCCCTACTACCCCATCTGGTCCCTGCTGATTATCGGCCTGGACATCTGGGTGATCTGGGCCCTCACGCGGCCGGGCGCGATCGAGACCTGAACCGGCGCATGTACCAGCCGTAGGCGCCGAGGCCGACCGGCAGCGGCAACCAATACGAGAAGAGGCGGTAGGTGAACGTGGCAAGCACCGCGTCGCCTGCCTTGACGCCGGCCAGAGAGAGCATCGCGGTGAGGCCGGCCTCGACGAAGCCCAAGCCTCCTGGCGTGATCGGGATCTGCGCCAGGAGCTGGGCACCGCAGAACGCGAGCAGTACGAGGCTGGGCCGTGGGTGCGACCCGACCGCGGCAAGCGCCGCCAACAGCGACGCGTAGTCGAACGCCCAGCGGCCCGACGTCGAGACCAGCGCCCGCTTCCAGCGCGGGCCGATCACGCCGACGATCCGGTCGCGCTCCCCGAGCAGCCGCTGCGGCAGCCGGCGCAGCGGCTCGGCGCTCCGGCGCACCCGGTTGCGGACGCGCTGGATCAGCCCGCCGACCCAGGCGAGCGGCCGGTCGGTCGCGACGAACACCGTCCCCAGCACCGCGAGCGCCACCAGCACCGCGATCCCGATCCCGGCGATCTCGAGCAGATCGCGGTTGACGCCCCCGCGCACGATGCCCGGGATCGCGAGCACCGGCATCGCGAGCACGAGCGCGAACGTGAGCAGGTTGCACGCGGTCAGCCCGGACGCGACAGCCGGCCCGGGGACGCCGGCGCGGACGAGCATCCGGTACTGCAGCGCGGCGCCGACGGCGCCACCGCCCGGCGCGACCTTCGACAGCGCGTTGCCGGCGAGCTGCGAGCTGATCACCGCCGACCAGCGCGGGCGATGCAGGGCGATCCGCTGCAGCGCCCACACGCAGGCGAGCGACGCCGCCTGCAGCACTGCGAGCGCGGGGAACCAGCCGGGCGCCAGCTCGTCGAGGTCGTTCCAAGAGCCGAAGACGGCAACGAGGCTGGGCGCCACCAGGTACAGCGACACGCCGGTGACCCCGAGCCAGAACGCGCTCCGCCCCCACCGGCGCGCCGGCGAGGGCGCCGGCTCGCCGCGCTCGAGCTCCTGCTCGAGCTCGGCCCGCCGCTCGATTGCGTGCTCGACGCGGTCGCCGACGTGGGTCGTCACGCCGTGGCGGCCGCGCCCGGCTCGCCATGCGCGAGCCCGCGCATGCGGAACGCGGCGACGATCGCGAACGCGCCGCGGGCGAGCAGCGAGATCGCGAACAGCACCGCGAGCGTCACGAGGCTCAGGTGCGGGAGAGCGAGGATCAGGATGCCGAGGACGATGTCGAGGATCGCCAGGCCCAGCGCCAGCGCGCGGTCATCGATCGTCGAGAACGCGCGGATGAAGTTCACGACCCCGACGACGATGAGCCAGAAGCCGAGCACGACGACGATGGCGAGCAGGCTCTCCCCCGGCCGGCGCAAGCAGATGAGGCCGGCGAGCAGCGACAGGACGCCGACGATCGCCGACAGCGCCCGCGATCCCGGATCGCCCGCGATCGCCTCGACGATGTCCATGATCCCGATCATCAGCAGGCTGATGCCGGCGAAGATGCCGAGCGCGAGCAGCGTCAGGCCGGGATAGACGATCGCCAGGATCCCGGCGATCACCGACACGAGGCCGAGGATCAGGAACAGCCACCAGTTCTTCGCCACGCGCTCAACGGGATCGGTCGTCATGCCGAAAGGCTCGCGCGCAGACGGGTGAGGGGGCATCACCCGGTCGGGGTGAATCACCGCGACGTGGTGAGCAGCTTCAGCTCCCGTGCCCGGGCAACGGCGGCGCGCCGGTCCTCGACGCCGAGCTTGCGGTAGATCGCCTTCAGGTGCGTCTTGATCGTGTTGACCGAGACGCACATCTGCGCGGCGATCTCCTGGTTGCACATCGTGGTCGGCAGGTAGCGCAGGACCACGCGCTCGCGCGGGCTGAGCGGCGCTCGCCCGGGCCCGGCATCGGCGTCAACAGGGTCTGCACCGGCCAGTGCCGTCGCCACGCCGGCGGCGAGGGCTGCGTGCCTTGTGCCGCGGGCGAGCTGGCGGCGCAGCAGCGGCTCCAGGCATCGGCCGAACTCGAGCAGCACCGCGCGCAGCCCGTACGGCTCGGCGCGCTCGAGCGCCTGCTCGAGCGCCGCCGCCGCGCCGGCGTAGTCGGCCAGCGCGTCGAGCGCGAGCGCTTCGATCACGTGGGCGCGCACCGCCGGCCCGGCGTGCTCGCCGTCGAGCGCGCGCATCCACGGCGCGAGCGTGGCGCGTGCCGCCTCGGCCTCGCCGTCGCCGAGCTGCATGCGCGCGAGCTCGACCGCGGCCGGCAGCGATCGCGCCTCCGCCAGGAGCCGCGCACCGTGCGCGCGGTCGCCGAGCGCGGCGATCAGCACCGCCTCGCGCACCGCGAGCTGGTCGCGGAGGGCAGCGCGCAGCGGCCAGTCACCGAGCGCATCGGTGGCGGCGATCACCGCCACCAGCGCTGCGCCGGGCTCGCCGCGGGCGCCGAACAGACGGGACCGCAGAAGCCCGAGAAGGGCGTGCAGCGGCGGCTCGCCCGCGTCCGCGAGCGCGTCCCGTGCGTGTCCGTGCGCCGCCTCGGCCACGGCGAGACGGCCATTGAGCAGCTCCACGGTCGCATGGACGCCGTAGGCCGGCGCGGCCGCCCACGTCGCTGTCCAGCCGTGCTCCTCGGCGAGCGCAATCGCCTGCACGGCGAGATGGCCGGCGCGTGAGAAGTCGTCGCGCGCGCCGGCGCCGACCGCCAGGTACGACAGCGCGGCGACCGCGAGCCAGCCGGCGCCCGCCTCGTCGGCGGCGCCCTTGCCGCGCTCGAGCAGCCGCGTCGCGGTGTCGAGGTCGCCCGTCCACAGCTCGGCGATCCCGAGATTGGTGAGCGCGAGTGCGCGCGCGGGTGGCGCGAGCGCATCGACGGTCTCGGCGCGAGCGGCACGCAGCGCGGGCTCGATGCGGCCCCGTGACATGGCGACGCGCAGGCGGACGGCACAGCGCAGCGGCCCGGCGGGGGCGCGGCGTAGGTGGCGCGCGGCCGCCGCGACGTCGCCGCGGCCGAGCATGAGGCTCGCAAACGCGAGCTCGAGCTCGGGGTGCGCAGCGAGCCGCCCGGGCGGGATCCCCGCGGCCAGCGGCGCCAGCGCGCCGATCTCGCCGCGGCCGAGCAGCGCCGGCCAGCGCTCACCCGCGAGCCGCGCCGCAAGCTCCCAGGCGCGCGCGTCCACCGCGTGGCGAACCGCGTGGGCGTCGGCGCCGCGTGCGGCGTGCCAATGAGCGGCCCGGCGGTGCAGGGCCGCGGGCTCGCGCGGGCTCGCCGCACGGAGCCGCGCGCACAGCAGCTCGGCGAACAGCGGGTGATACCGGTACCACTCGTCGCGCCGGTCGATCGGCTCGAGCGGCACGCCGGCCCGCGTGAGAGCCGCCAACCGCCGGTGCCCGTCGTGGTCGCCCGTGAGCGCATCCGCCAGCTCGCCGTTGAGGACGCCGGCGACCGCGGTGCGCAGCAGGAAGCGGTGATCGTCGGGCGCCAGCGGCGCCAGGATCTCGTCCAGCAGGTCCTCCCGCCCGCAGACCGCGCCGACCCAGCCCTCGGTGCGCGCCCACACCCGCTCCGCGTCCTCGCCGGTCAGCTCGTCGGGCGTGAAGGCGAGGTCGGCCGACCGGATCTCGGCAAGCTGCTCCTGCAGGCGCAGGCGCGCGAGCGGCAGCTCGGGGTCGGCGCGCGCCGCCACGATCACACGCAGCGCCGGGTCGGGGTGGCGCAGAAGCAGCCGGAGCTGCGCCCGCAAGGCCGGTGACGCCGCGTGGAAGTCGTCGAGCACCAACACGCCGGGATCGGCGCCCACCAAGTCCTCACCCGGCGCGAGCCACGTGACCGGGCCCGGCGCGCGGCCGGCCGCGACCCAGCTCTCCAGCAGCGTCGTCTTGCCTGCCCCGGGTGGCCCCACGATCAGCGTCAGCGGCCGCTCGACGGCGCAGTCGAGCGCGGCATGGAGCCGATCGCGCTGCACGAACGTGACACCCGCGATCACCCGACCATCCTCCCTGCTCCGGCGACGCGGCGCATCACCCGCAGCGGGTGATGCGTGCTCACCCGAAACCGGGAAAGCTGCCCATTCGCGATGAGCACGCAACGACCCCGGCCGCGCGTGATGCAGTGGTACGAGCGGCTGACGCTGCTGCGCGCAGTCTCCACCATCCTCGGCGTGGCGACGGCGATTGTGCTCGTCGCCGGCGCCGCCGAGCGTATCGTCGAACCGGAGACGTTCGACACGATCGGCATCTCGTACTGGTGGGCGATCACGACGGTGACTACCGTTGGTTATGGCGACGTCGTGCCGCACACGACCGCCGGGCGGCTCGTCGCCAGCTGCCTGATGCTCACGGGCCTTGCGCTGATCCCGACGACGACCAGCGTCGTCGTCTCGATGCTGCTGAGCAAGTTCCAGCGCGAGGCGCAGCGCGAGCAGGCCGAGCGGCTGGAGCGGATCGAGGCGATCCTCGCCGACCAGCCAGCTTCGGGAGGTGACGCATGACGTCGTCGCCGCCGCCGCAGCGCGTCGAGGTGATCGTGACGTGGAGGACGCTGTCGGTGATCCTCGCCTTCGGCTTCCTGGTGTTCCTGGCGATCGTCTCGCTCGGGACGCTGCTCTCGATCTTGATCGCCACGGTCCTCGCGCTCGGCATCGACCCGATCGTTACGGCGCTCGTGAAGCGCGGCTGGGGGCGCGGCAAGGCGGCCGTCGCGGTCTTCGCGGCCCTGTTCGTCGCCGTGTTCGTGCTCTTCCTGCTCGTGCTGGGCCCAGTCTGGGACCAGATCGTGGACTTCGTGCATCAGCTGCCGGCCCTGTGGGATCAGGTGCAGCAGCAGGACTGGTTCCAGAAGATCGTCTCGACCGGGAACGCCGACGACAAGGTCCGCGACGCGCTCAAGAACCTCGCCGCCGGCCTGCCCGACGCGGCGACCACCCTGCTCGGTGTCGCCGGTGGCGCGTTCGCATCGATCCTCTCGCTCGTCACGCTGACGTTCCTCTCGCTGTTCCTCGTGATGGAGCGGCCAACGATCACCAGCTGGCTGTTCGGGTTCACGCCGCCGGCGACCGAGGCGCGCTGGCGCCCGATCGTCGAGGAGTCGATCCTGGCCGTCTCGCAGTCGCTGCTCGGGAACATCGCGATCTCGATCGTCGCGGGCACGTACGCCTTCCTGTCATGCGTGATCCTCGGCCTGCCGTTCCCGCTGGTGCTCGCGGTGATCGCGGGCTTCCTCGACCTCATCCCGCAGGTCGGAGCGACGATCGCGTCGATCATCCTCGTGATCGTCGCGCTCACCGTCGGCACCACCGAGGCGGTGATCATGCTGGTCCTGCAGCTGATCTACCAGCAGGTGGAGAACTACATCATCTACCCGATCGTGTACCGCCAGGCGGTCGAGCTGTCGCCGTTCACGACGATCGTGGCGGTGCTGATCGCGGGCACGCTCCTCGGCGTCGTCGGCGCAATCCTCGCGGTGCCGTTCGCCGCCGTCGTCAAGATCGTGCTGCGCGAGGCGGGCAGGCCGCGGCGAGAGAAGATGGACGCGCTGCGTGCGCCCGCCCCGGAGGGGGACGGCGCGCCACAGCCGCCAGTAGCATCGGTGCATGGACCTGCATCCAGGTGAGGAGGTCGTCTTCGAGGGCCATCCCTCGTGGCGGGCGCTGCTGTCCTTCTACTTCGGCGGGCTCGTCGCCGCGATCGCCGTAGGCGTCGTGGTCGCGTTGATCGCCTCGACGGCGACCGGCATCGCGGTCGGGGTCGTGCTGATCGCGCTGGTGCTGGTCGTCGGCTTCGTCCGGCGGATGACCACCACATACATGGTCAGCACGCAGCGGCTGTACATCCGCCGCGGGCTGCTTGCCAAGCACGTGCAGCAGACGCGGATCGACCGTGTCCAGAACGTGAACACGGACCAGCGGCTGCGCGACCGCATCCTGCGCGTCGGCACGGTCGACTTCGACACCGCCGGCACCGACGACAGCGACTTCACGTTCGTCGGCATCGCGAACCCCGGCGACGTGGTCGCCGCCGTCGACCGCGCGCAGCGCGACTCCGCTACTTCCAGCGCGGCCCCGCAACAGCTCTAGGGGCGCGCGCACCCCGCTCGGCACACAGGCGCGCGCCATTGCGGCGCACGCACGTCTGTGGGGTCCTACGGCCATGCGCCGGACAATCGCCACGATCCTCGTCGTCATCGCTGCACTGCTCGCCTTCGTCGCGCTGCTCGCGATCTGGGTCAACCGGCAGGCACTGAACACGGACAACTGGACCAAGACGAGCACCGAGCTGCTCCAGCAGCCCGAGATCCGCAACCAGCTCGCCGCGCGGCTCACCGACGAGCTCTTCCAGAGCGTCGACGTCGAGCAGGCCGTGCGCGACGTGCTGCCAGACCGCGCCGACGTCCTGGCCGGGCCGGCGGCCAACGCGCTGCGCGACCAGGTCGAGAAGCGGGCGCGCAAGGCGCTTGCGCGTCCGGACGTGCAGGAGCTGTGGGCGAACGCCAACCGGACCGCGCACGAACAGCTCCTCGCGGTGCTCAACGGCGGGGGCGGCACGGTCTCCACGCAGAACGGCGAGGTGGTGCTCGACGTCAAGTCCCTGCTCGGCGAGCTCCAGCAGCAGGTGGGCGTGGGCGGCCGCCTGCGCAAGGTCGTGCCGGCGAGCGCCACGCAGATCGCCCTGTTCCGGTCCGACGAGCTCAAGGCGGCCCAGAACGGCGTGAAGATCCTGCGGCCGTTGCCGGTGATCCTGCTGCTGATCTCGCTCGCCCTAGTGGCGATCGCGATGTTCGTGGCGCCCGACTGGCGGCGGCGGGCCGTCCGCGCCTACGGCATCGGCCTCGTGATCGCCGGCCTCGGCGCGTTGCTCGCGCGCTCGCTGGCCGGCGACGCGTTCGTCTCGTCGCTCGCGCAGACCGCCGCGGCGGAACCCACCGTGGAGCTGGTGTGGAAGATCTCCACGCAGCTGCTCGTCGACGTCGCGACAGCGACGATCGTCTACGGCGTCGTGATCGTGCTGGCGGCATGGCTGGCCGGCCCGACGCGCTGGGCGGTGTCGGTGCGCCGGGTCATCGCGCCCTACGAGCGCGAGCCGGCGATCGCCTACAGCGCGCTGGCGATCGTCGTCGTGATCCTCATCTGGTGGGCGCCCACGCCCGCGTGGCGCAACGTCCCGCTGACGCTGATCCTCGTCGGCCTCCTCGCCGCGGGCACCGAAGCGCTGCGGCGTCAGCTGATCCGCGAGTTCCCGGCAGCGACGCGCGAGGACGCCGCCGGCCGCTACAAGGAGCGCTGGGCCGTCTTCATGGCCGGCAGCCGGCGGCGCGGCGACGCGATGCGGGCGGCCGGGTCGCGCGCGGCGCAGTCGGCGTCGGGCGCGCTGTCGTCGTCGCGCGACGCGGCGACGGCACACTTCGCCCCGGGCCCGGCGTCGGCCGAGGACGAGCGGCTGCAGCAGCTCGAGCGCCTCGCGCAGCTGCGGGAGGCCGGCATCCTCGACGACGACGAGCTGAAGGCGGAGAAGGCCCGGATCCTCAGCTCCGGCGACCAGGTCGCCGCGAACTGACCCTCAGCCCTGCGCCGAGTGGGCCTCCGCGGTCGCGAGCAGCGCGGAAGTCTTGTCGGTCGCGCCGCGCGGCAGGATCAGCACCGGGCACGACGCCCGCTCCATCACCTTGCGCGACACGCTGCCGAGCAGCACGGCGCGCTTGGGGCCGAGGGCGCGCGAGCCCATGACGAGCAGGTCGAGGTTCTGGGAGGCGGCGACGAGCCCGTCGGCCGGCTCGGCGACCAGCACGTCCATGTCGATCTCGATGCCGTCGCCGAGCTTGGCCACCGCCTCGCGCAGCTGCGCCTCATCCTCGAGCCGGCGGACCGCCGACTCGGACTCGGTGACCGAGGTGTCGTGGTGGT
Organism: uncultured Solirubrobacteraceae bacterium; assembly: GCA_963803335.1. Classification (GTDB taxonomy): domain Bacteria; phylum Actinomycetota; class Thermoleophilia; order Solirubrobacterales; family Solirubrobacteraceae; genus DASSUW01. The sequence goes on from CAWDME010000009.1 coordinate 374,714, forward strand.
GGTAGGCCATCAGCGAGTCGGACTGCTCGGCGGCGTGCTCGGGATCGAGCACGGTGATCGCCCGCAGCGTGACGTGACCGGCGCGCGCCAGGCTCGCCCCCGCGTGGAGCGCCTCGCGGCCCTCGTCGGTCGCTGCGAACGCCGCGCCGATCACGCGGACGCCCCCCTCGGGCCGCGTGTAGCCCTTCGGCACCACGACCACCGGGCACGAGCTGGCATGGATGACGCGCTCCGCGGTTGTGCCGACGAGCATGGAGCCGACCGCGCTGCGATGGCTCGAGCCGAGCACGATCAGCGCAGCCTGCAGCTCGTCGAGCGCGCGCGCGATGCCGCGTGCGGCCGTCGAGTCGTCGAACGTCCTGATCTCGATGTCGTCGAGGTGACGACGCTGCAGGTCGAGCCGCAGGTGTCCGAGCGAGCGCTCCTCGTCGCCCTCCTCGAGGTCACCGACGACCTGGCGGACGACCGGGCCGCCCTTGCGAACGGTCGCGACGATGAGGGGAGCACCGGTGACCCGGCTCGCGGCGATGCCGAACTCGACCGGTTCGCGGTCACCCGCCGCGGCGTTGAACGCGGCGACGATGGGCGCGCTCATCTGAGGGTCTCGTGTCTCCATGCGCCGAAGCTAGGCCCGGCCGGTGCGCGCTGCATCGCCTGAATCGGGTGACGCCGCAGCTACGAGCAGTCGACTTTCCCCAGCGTGTCCTTGTAGGTCGCCGCGAGCCGGTCGAACGCGTTCTTGAGCTGCGTCGACGCGTCCGCGAGCGACACGCTCTTGCCGACGTCGAGCAACGTGGCCCGCACGCTGGACGTGAACTTCGTGTTCGCGGCGTCGATCTGCTGGCGCTTGTCGTCCGCCAGATCCCCGCGTGCGTTCCCGATCTTGCGCAGGTCGTCGCCGATCGCCTGCAGCGAGTCGCTGACCTGGCTCTTCGTCGCCGTGCTGATGGTGAGGCCCTTGAGCTGGTCGACCTGCTTGGTGATGTCGTCGCGCGCCGAGCACACGTCGGCCAGCGCCTTGTCGCTCTTGGACTCTCCGCAGCCGGCGACGACGGCCACGAGCACGATCACGAGATAACGGGCGGTACGCATGCTTCCTCCGATCAGGCCTACAGGGGCATCGACTCGCCCGGTTCGAGGATCCGGGCCTCGACGGGCACGGAACGGGCCGCGAGGGCCGTGGCGAACGCCTCGGCCGGGGCACGGGGACCGGCGCCGGGCCGCGTGCCGACCGACCGCATCGTCCCCCAGTGGATCGGGATCGCCACCGCGGGCCGCACGAGCGCCGCGGCGTCGGCCGCGGTGTCCGGGTTGAGGTGGCCCGCCGGGAGCCGCGGGCCCCAGCCCCAGATCGGCAGCAGCGCGACGTCGACGCGCCCGGCGAGCGCGGCCATGTCGTCGAACAGGTCCGTGTCGCCCGCGAAGTAGATCCGCACGGGCCCGTCCACGAGGAAACCGAGCGCCGGCATGTCGGCGCCGAGCGGGTGGCGGCGCCCGTCGTGCTCGGCGGGCACCGCCTCGACGTGGGCGGACGCGACCGTGTAGCGGTCGCCGGGGACGAGCTCGATCACCTCGCGCAGGCCCGCCTTGCGCAGGATCGCGGCGCAGCCGCGCGGCGCGACGACCGGCCCACGGTGCGCGAGCAGCCGCAGCGACGGCACGTCGAGATGGTCGGCATGGGCGTGGGAGATCAGCAGCGCGTCGAGGTCGCGCAACTCCTCGAGGTCGGGCAGCGGGACGCGGCGCCGCACGTGCGCGATCCCCGGCCGCAGCAGCGGGTCAGTGAGCAGCCGCGTGCCGTCCTGCTCGATCAGCACGGTCGCGTGACCGACGTAGGTCAGCCGGCCGTCAGGCGGCAACGAGCTCATCGGGAGTAGCGGTACGGGCTGGTCCGGCGCGAGTCGGCAGACTCCGCGTCGCGAAAAACGCGGCACACGACAGCAGCGCTGCGACGAGCAGGCCGGTCTTGAGCGCGAAGAGCTGGGCGTCCGCGTAGTGGTCGACCAAGGCGTCGGCCGTTGTGGGATCCACGCCCGCCTCCTCCGCCCCCGCCCGCACCTGATCGGCCGAGACGAAGCTCACGCCGTTCTCCAGCCGCACACCGACCTCCTGCTTGACGGCCGCCGGGATCTGCGGGTTGGCCTCGACGTTGTTCGAGAACGCCGTCGCCAGGCCGGTGATCACCACCGCGCCGATCAGCGCCGTCCCGAGCGACGCGCCAAGCTGCTGCGCCGTGTACTGCAGGCCACCCGCCTCGCTGCGGTCGTCGTCGCCCACCGCCGACTGCACGACGTTGCCGAGCTGGGACACGATCAGGCCCATCGCGACGCCGAAGACGGCCATCGCGATCGCGAACGACGTGGTGTCGATCTCGGGCTCGATCGTCGCCAGCAGCAGCAGCGAGGCGAGCACGAGCAGCGTGATCCCGACGCGGACGATCAGCCGCGGCGAGAACCGCCGCGACAAGCGCGATCCGAGCAGCGCGGTGAGGAACAGCGTCACCGACACCGGCAGCATCCGCAGCCCGGTCTCGAACGCGTCGAAGCCCTGCACGATCTGCAGGTAGAGCGGGATCGCGAAGAAGATCCCCATCAGGATCAGGTTCTGGAACAGGAACACCGCGAGGCCGCTGTTGAGTGTCGCTATGCGGAACAAGCGCAGGTGCACGAGCGGCTCGCGCCCGCTGGCCTCGCGGCGCCGCTGCCAAGCGCCGAAGAGGGCGAGCAGCCCGCCGCCGGCGGCGATCAGGAACGGCGTCAGCGAGAAGCCGAACGGCGTGATCGGCGAGTTGCGCGGCTCCAGCCAGCCCCAGGTGCTGGCGTTCAGGACGCCGAAGACGATCGCGGCGAGCCCGAGCCCGCAGAGCACCGCGCCGAGGTAGTCCAGCTCGGCTCCCTCGCGGCCGCGGTCGTCGGGCAGCCGGCGGTAGGTGGCGAGGATGTACAGCACGACGACCAGCTCGCCGGCGAAGACGACGCGCCACGTGAGGTTGCTCGTGACCCAGCCGCCGACGATCGGCCCGACCGCGATACCGGCGCCGGCGACGCCGCCCAGCACGCCGTAGGCGAGCGCGCGGTCGGCGCCGCGGAAGCTGGCGGCGGTGAGCGCGGCGAGCGCGGGCAGGACGAGCGCGGCGCCGATGCCCTCGAGCACGGACCAGCCGAGCGTGAGGACCGCCACGCTCCAGGAGACCGCCGTGAGCGTGGTCCCCGCGCCGTAGATCATCAGGCCGATCCCGAACGCGCGGCGGCGGCCGATCAGGTCGCCGACCTTGCCGCCGGCGATCATCAGCGCGGCCATGACCAGCGCGTAGAGCGTGATCACCGCCTGGATCGTCGTGACGTCGGTGTCGAAGTCCTCGACGAGCTGCGAGATCGACACGTTCATGACGGCCTGGTCGAGGACCATCAGGAACTGCGCCGCAGCCAGGACCGTCAGCAGCCTCCACCCTCCGTTGCCCATGTGTTGCTTGTAAGTGGCGCGCACCAGGCCACGCAAGGATGCGGCGGTGCCTACGGGGGTGGTGCGCGCACCATCGACCGGCGGCGCACGCAGAGTCACGATCGGCACAGGCGTGACACCGAACGCACCCGCAATCGCGCTGCAACCGCGGGATCACGACGGCGCGGACCGGCAGCCGCGTCCGCTCCGGGCGGGCATGGTTCCGCGCCCGCGGCTCGTGCGGCGGCTCGCGGCCTGCCGCGACACTCCGATCGCCGCGATCGTGGCGCCGGCCGGCTACGGCAAGTCGACGCTCCTCGCCGAGTGGGCGGCGCGTGACGAGCGTCCGTTCGCCTGGGTGTCGCTCGACGGGCGGCCGGACGACGGCGTGGACGAGGCGCTGAGCCTCGCGGGCCGGCGGTCGCAGGTGACGGTGGTCGACGACGCGCACCTCGCCGCGCCGGCGGCGCTGCGCGAGCTGGTGGACGCCGCGCCGCACCTGCCCGCGGGAGCGATGCTCGTGGTCGCTACCCGCCGCCCCCTCGCCACGCGGGCGGGCCGGCTGCGCGCGCACCGTCTCCTACTCGAGATCACAGCGGCCGACCTGGCGATGACCCGCCTGGAGGCCGCGATGCTGCTCGATGCTGCCGGCCTCGAGCTCGGCGGTCCACAGGTCGACACGCTTGTCGCGCGGACCGAGGGCTGGCCGGCGATGCTGTATCTCGCCGCGCTGTCGATCGCGGGCCAGGACGACGCCGGCGGCGCGATCGCCGCCTTCAGCGGGGCCGACCGGCTCGTGGCCGAGTACCTGCGCGGCGAGCTCCTCGAGGGCTTGAGCGACGGCCGGCGAGCGTTCCTGCGCCGGACCTCGGTGCTGCCCCGGCTCACCGGCCCGCTGTGTGACGCGGTGCTCGAGGGCGATGGCTCGTCGGCGTTGCTCGAGGGCCTGCAGCGCAGCGGGCTCGGGCTCGAGCCGATCGATCGCTGCGACACGACCTTCCGCCACCACCCCCTGCTGGCGGAGCTGCTCCGCGCCGACCTCCAGCGCGTCGAGCCGGATCTCGAGCCGGAGCTGCGCCGCCGCGCCGCCGACTGGCATCTGCGGCACGACGAGCCCGAGCGGGCGATCCCGCACGCGCTCGCCGGTCATGACAGCGAGCGTGCCGGCCGGCTGCTGTGGACGGTCACGCCGCGGTACCTGGCCGAGGGCCACGGCGCCCGGCTCGCCGAGTGGCTCGGCGCCTTCACGGAGACGCAGCGCCGCGCGCATCCGGCGATCGCGCTGACGACGGCCGCCTACCACGTCTCCGAGGGCCGCGGCGACCACGCGGAGCGCGCGCTCGAGGCGCTACCGGACGCCGACGCGGCGGCCGTGGCGATGCTGCGCGCGTGCATCGCCCGCCACGGTGCGCGGCAGATGGGCGAGGACGCCGCGCACGCCTGCGCGCTGGCCGCGCCGGACGGCGTCGCGCAGAGCCTTGGACGGCTCCTGACCGGCGTCGCGGCCCAGCTCACCGGTGAGCGCGAGATCGCGCGCGGCCTGCTCGAGGACGGCATGCGCCGAGCGGCCGGCGACCTCCCGGTCGTCGCCGCGTTGTGCCACGCGCAGCTCGCGCTCGTCGACGCGGACGCCGGCGACTGGGACGGTGCGGCGCATCACGCGGACGAGGCGTACGCCACGCTGCAGACCGTGCCCAGCCTGAGCGCGGCCCGCGCGCTCGTGCTCGCGATCTACGCCGCGGTCGCCGCCCAGCGCGGTGACATCGCCCAGGCGCGGCACGACGCCGCCGACGCGCAGCGGCTGCTGCCTTCGATCGAAGGCTTCGCCCCGTGGCTCGTCGCCGAGGCGCACGCCTGGTTGGCGCGCGCCGAGATCCGGCTCAGCGACGGCCCGGCCGCCCGCATGCTGCTCGCCCGTGCCGCACGCGCGCAGGCCCACGTGAGCGACGCGCCGGTGCTCGCGCGCTGGGTGCACGACGGCTGGGAGCGCGCCGACGCGTTCGCCGAGACGGCGACCGGCGACGGGCCGACGCTCACGAACGCCGAGCTGCGCGTGCTCCGGCTGCTCTCGAGCCACATGTCCTTCCGCGAGATCGGCGAGCGCCTGCAGGTGTCGCCCAACACGGTCAAGACCCAGGCGCGATCGGTGTACCGGAAGCTCAACGTGTCGCGCCGCTCCGGCGCGGTCTCGCGCGGGCGTGCGGCGGGCCTGATCGATGGATGACCGGAACGGGAGCCTGGCCGTCGCCGTCTGGCGGTTCGCGGCGCCGCAGGGCGCGGAGGAGACGCTGCCGCGGCTCGAGGACCTGACGCGCGGCGGGGTCGCCGACGTCGACACGGCGGCGATGGTGTGGTGGCCGCCGGCCCAGCGCAAGCCGTCGATCCGTGACCTCGGCGGCCTCACGCACCCGGGCGTGCTCTGGGGCGGGTTCTGGGGCGTGGTGCTGGCCCTGATCTTCCTGACTCCGCTGGCGGGGCCGACGTTCGGGGCGGCCGCGGGCGCGTTCGCCGGCAGCCTCTCAGACTTCGGCGTCGAGGACGACTTCGTTCGGCGCGTGCGCGACCGCGTCACGCCCGGCACGTCGGCAGTGTTCGCCATCGGCGGCTCCGACACTGTCGACGCGATCGCCGCCGCGCTCGATCACGGTGGCGTCGAGCTGATCAGGTCGACGCTCTCTCACGAGCAGGCTCGGCATCTGCGGGATGCGCTTGGCGAAGAGTCCGCACGCCGGGTTCCCTGACCACGCGCGGCTCGCGGGCGTCGACCACGAGGCTGCCGACGAGCCGATCGTGCAGCGCGCGGCGCCGGTTGTCGACAAGAATCATCAGGAAGCCGGCGCACAGCAGCAGGGCCGACAGTACGAGCCCGAACACGCGCACGAACGCTCGGCGCGCCGACAGCGGACGCCCGGACGTCGCGCCGACGACGCGGATGCCCAGCATCCGGTTGCCGGGCGTCTCGCCGCTCGCAGACCAGAAGAAGACGAAGTAGCCGATCGTCCCGAGCACCGTGATGCCGGCGCCGATCGCCGCGATCAGCGTCTTGATCTGGCCCGGCACGCCGATCAGCGACAGACAGAGCGCCACGACCGCGCCGGTCAGCCACGCGACGACGGTGATGATCGCCGCGTCGGCGGCGAACGCCAGCGTGCGCGTCGCCAGGCCGACGTAGCGCGGCGGCGGTGCGCCGTTCGTGCTCGGCTCGCTCACGGGGCCTCGGCGGCGGGACGGGGCCGGCGCCGCAGCAGCCGCCACGCGGCGCGCTCCAGCTTGTCGTCGACCGAACGCGAGCGGTCGCGGACCTCGTCGCCGACCTGATCCGCGAAGCCCATGCCCTGCTGCGTGATCGCCTCCGCAACCGCCGGGCTGTGCATGATGTCCTCGAGCAGGGTCCACATCCCCGGGCTGTCGCGCAGCCGCTCAACGGTGTCGTCGACGATCTGGCCGATCGCCTGCTGGACCACCGGGCTCTGCACGACCATGGCCGCCACACGCTCGGTGCCGGGACTGCTGAGCGCGCGCTCGACGATGCGCTCGAGCTCGGGACCCTCGAGGATCCGCTCGGCCAGCCGCTCGATGAAGCCGTCCGCGAGCAGCCGGTCGGCGACCTGCTGGGGCAGCCCGGAGACCTCGATGCGATCGAGCGCGCGCGCGACCGTGCGCTCGGCCAGCGCGCTTTCGAGCACGCGCTGGAGTGCCATCTCGACGTACGGCCAGTCGAGGCTGCGATCGACCAGGATGATCGTCGTCTGCCCCAGCTGCTCGGCCGCCCGGCGCCGCACGGCCACCTCGCCGCGGCGGGCGACGGCAACGGCGCCGGCGGCCGGGCGCAGCGCGCGCTGCGACGTGCTCACGCCGACGACGGCGATCCTGAGGACGGCGTCCTGCAGTCGCACGACGGGCTTCTCAGCCGAGGATCTTGGCCTTCTGGGCCGCGAACTCCTCCTCGGTCAGGATCCCGTCGTCCCGCAGCTTGGCGAGCTCGCGCAGCTGGGCGATCGGATCCTCCTCGGGCTGCGGCGGCGGGGCCTCATAGGCCGGCTCGGCGTACGCCTGCTGCTGGGGCTCGGCGTACGCCTGCTGCTGGGGCTCCGCGCCCCAGCGCCGCGCCTGTCGCCGCGAGACGCGGTTGCTGACGGCGGTGGCGGTACCGGCAACGACGGCGGTGCGAGCCATTCCACGAATCAGTCCGGGCATCGGTCACGCTCCTTCGTTGACGGTCTCGGCCTCGAGCGCGTCGAGCTGCGCGAGGATGGCCTGGATCGGGATGCGGCCGCTGGCCACGAGCTGGCCGCCCGAGCGCCGCAGCGCGGCGGCAACCGGCGCCGCCCACAGGTTCTCCCACACCATCACGGCGGCCAGCGTCCCGGGCTCCAGGACGGCCGCCGCCTCGTCGAGGTCCTGCTGATCGAGCAGGCCCGACGAGGCGCCCTCGAACTCGGACAGCACGGCGCCGTCGCCGTTGAGCGCGCCGAGGTCGACGGACGCGATCGCACCGGTCTCGTCCTTCGCCATGAACGCGACGTCGAGGATGCGGATGATCCCGCGGTCGACGAGGTCGATGATCAGCGGGAACGCCTCGCCGCTCGGCTGTCCGGACGGCCATTCGAGCACGATGTAGTCGATCGGACCCATTTCGTCGATGTCTGACTGCGCCATATCTCCTCCTGTTGGATCGGCATCGGTAACGATCGGTCGGCCGCGGCCGACGCGCATCATCCGATCGGGGTGACGCGGCGCCGCACGGTGAGGACGACGATCCGCGCATGTGTCGCTGGAACGCCTACTACGGCCAACCGATCGTGATGGACGAGCTGCTGTTCCGTGCTCCGCACGGGCTGATCGACCAGAGCCTGCACGCGCGCATGGGCGTGGAGACGACCAATGGCGACGGCTTCGGCCTCGGCTGGTACGACGCGCTGGGCGCGACCGACCCCGGCCGCTACCGCAGCGTGTCGCCCGCCTGGAACGACGCGAACCTGCGCGACCTCACGTCGCACATCGAGTCGCCGCTGTTCCTGGCCCACATCCGCGCGACGACGGGGACGGCGGTGCAGCAGACCAACTGCCACCCGTTCAGGCACGGTCGCTGGCTGTTCGTCCACAACGGGGTCATCAACGGATTCCACATCATGCAGCGCGAACTGCGCGTAGCCGTGGATCCGACGCTGTACGCGGGCATCACCGGCTCGACCGATTCGGAGACGCTGTTCTACCTCGCCCTCACGTTCGGGCTCGAGCATGACCCGATCGGCGCGGTCGAGCAGGCCGTCGGGTTCGTCGAGGCGACCGGCCAGGCGCACGGCATCGAGTACCCGGTCCAGATGACGCTCGGTATCAGCGACGGCGAGCGGCTGTGGGCGGTGCGCTACTCGAGCGAGGGCCACTCGCGCACGCTCTACATGTCCGCCGACCGCCATGCGCTCCAGGCGCTGCACCCGGACAACCCCCGTTTCGAGAACCTGACGGACGAGGACCGGGTCGTCGTGTCCGAGCCGCTGTCCGACCTCCCCGGCGTGTGGATCGAGGTGCCGGAGTCGACCGCCGTCGTCGTGCAGCCCGGAGCCGACGAGCAGCGGCCGTTCCGGCCCCGGATGCCGGCCGGGCAGCCGGCAGTCGCCGGTTAGATGAGCGACGGCGAGGAGATCCGCCCCGAAGAGCTGGAGGGCGTGTTCGCGGTTCCCCAGTGGATCCGCGACCTCGGGCTTGCCGCGTGGCTGCTGGTCGGCATCACGCTCCTGCTCGTCGGCATCGTCTGGATCCTCTCGCTCACCGCGACGATCGTCATGCCGGTCATCACGGCCGCGATCATGGCCTCGGTCCTGTCGCCGCTGGTCCGCATGCTGCAGCGGCGCCGGGTGCCGCGCGGCGCCGCCGCGGCGCTCGTGCTGCTGGCCGTGATCGTCGGCATCGTGGTCCTCGGCATCGTCATCTTCGCCGGGATCACCAGCGAGGCCGGCGCCCTCACCGACGACCTGCGCAAGGCCGCGGACAAGATCAGCGGCTGGCTGCAGGACAGCGGGGTTTCAGCGAGCGCCGCCGACGATGCGAAGGACGGCGCCGAGAGCGGAACCAGCAACGCGTTCCACTTCCTGCTCGTCGGCGTCGCGTCGGGCCTCAGCGCGCTCGCGTCGCTCGTCGTCTTCCTGTCGTTCACGGCGCTCAGCCTGTTCTTCCTGCTCAAGGACGGGCCGGTCGTCCGGTCGTGGGCCGAGCGGCACAGCGGCGTGCCCCACTCCGTCGCGCGCGTGATCTCGGGACACACGCTGAAGGCGATGCGCGGCTACTTCGCCGGCGTCACGGCGGTCGCGCTGTTCAACGCCGTGGTGATCGGGCTCGGCGCGCTCATCCTCGGGGTCCCGCACGCGGGGGCGATCGCGGTCGTCAACTTCGTCACGGCGTACATCCCCTACCTCGGCGCGTGGTCAGCGGGCGCGTTCACGGTGCTGATCGCGCTCGGCGCAAACGGCCCTGAGACGGCGCTCGCGATGGCCGTGATCACGCTGCTCGCGAACGGCGCCCTGCAGCAGATGATCCAGCCGATCGCCTACGGGGCGACGCTGGACGTGCACCCACTGGGGATCCTGATCGTCACGATCGCGGGCGGCGCGCTGTTCGGGGCGATCGGCCTCATCCTGGCTGCGCCCCTGACGTCAGCGGCGCTACGCGTGTCGGAGGATCTGGGGCGGGCGCGGCGGCGGGCGACTGAAGCGATTGACGCCAGCGCTGCAGCAGATCGTGCACCGCCTCCGCCCCCACGATCGGCTCAGCAGGCGCCGGCAGGTGGCTCGGGCTGAGGATGAACCCGCGCGTCTGCGGTCCGCCCAGCCCGCCGTGGAACGAGATCAGCTCCTCGAACGCGCAGCCCTCGTCGAGCGATGGGTCGTAGAAGCTGCCGACCATGATGTCGGCGACGTGCGCGAAACCGTCGGTGCGGCGCAGGTGCCGCGCCGCGGTCGGCGAGAACGGCGCCAGCGGGTCGTCGCCCTCGACGCGGTCGTCGGCCAGGTAGCGCGTGCCGGTCGGGCCGAGCACCATCGCGCCGTGCTCGGCTGAGCGCACCATCACCCAGCCGATGTGCGGGTGCTCGCGCAGCGCCGGCAGCAGCTGCGGGTGCCGCTCGCCGATCTCCTCGAGCGTCAGCCGCCGCGGCTCCTCCATCAGGTACACGAGGCCGAGGTTGCCCGAGCCCAGGACGACGACGTCCTGGTCGGACACGTCGTTCTTCGGCCGCTTCTCGCGCTGCCGGCCGGTCGCCTCGTCGACCGCGTGCTTGACCATCGCGTCCTGCTCGTCGCCGCCGGCGATGCCGGTCACGCTCCCACGCCCCAGCGTGCGCTCCACCAGCTCGTCGAGCCCGTAGCCGTTGCGCTGCTTGAACGTGGCGCCCTGCGTCTGCCCGTGATCGGACAGCACGACGATCTCGTACGGGCGCGGTGCGTACCGGCGTGCACGCTCCAGCCGGCCGAACTGCTGGTCGAGCTTGCGCAGCGCCTCGAGCGTGTCGGCGCGCTGCAGCCCCGAGTGGTGGGCCACCTCGTCGTAGCTCGAGAACGTCGCGTACACGGCGGGCCGGCCGCGCATCATGTCGGTCAGCACGGCGTAGACGATGAGGTCGCGGATGAGCACGCACATCGCCGCGCGCACCAGCGGATACGTCCCGCCCCGGTGGCCGCGCGGCCGGACGTCGCGACGCCTGGCGCGCAGCGCCGCGGTCAACTCGAGCACGATCTCCCAGAAGAACAGGACGAGCGCGCGGGTGACGTTGAACCCGTTGGCGAGGAACGCCCGATAGCCCGGGTTGGCCTTCTTCTCTGCCTCCGTGCGGCTGACCGTGAGGATCGTCTCGGCCGCCTCGCCGGAGAGCAGGTTGCCGCGGCTGCTGCCGTGGTCGATCAGCAGGCCGACGCCGGTCGCGTGGCGGCGCTCGATCTCCGCGCAGTCGGCCGGCGACGAGCACACCATCAGCCGACCGGTCTCCTTCTCGACCCAGCGGAACGCCGGGATGTCGTCGTTGGACCCGAGCAGGATGCCGGCCTGGCTGGCGCCGGTCTGCGACGAGAGGTCGGTCTCCCACTCGAGCAGGTCGTAGCCGCGCTCGGCGATCCAGCTCGCCATGTTCGGGGCGCTGCCGTCGCGCATCGCGTCGCGCAGCACGGGGAGCGCCAGGCCGTCGATCTCCAGGAACAGGATCCCCGGCTCGCCGCTGTGCTCATGGGCGCCGAGCCGCTTGGCGATGCGCCGCGTGACGCGCACGGTGTACTCGTCGTCGTCGTTGGTGCCGAGGACGACCTGCAGGCAGATGCTCACCGCCGCGATCACCAGCGAGGCGAGCAGCGCGTCCCAGAAGCCGGCGACGTGGAGGTCGTCGGGGAGGAGCTCGGAGGCGGCCAGCAGCAGCGCGGCGTCGGCGGCGAGCACGAGGAAGAACCCGATCGCGACCATGAACGGCAGCCGCAGCGCGGCCAGCATCGGCGGGACGATCGCGTTGAAGATCGAGATGACCGCGGCGGCCACGAACGCCGCCCCGGTCTGCTCCAGCGCGAGGCCCGGCAGCAGCCAGGCCGCGAACGCGACCGCCGCTGCGGCCACGATCCAGCCGAGAAGCAGGCGCAGCGGCCGGATGCGCGGCCGTTCGGGCTGCCAGACCAGCGCTTCGCCGTAGGTCTCGGTGACCGTCATCCCATCACCCCGTCCACTCGTCGAGCCGCTCTGCGAGGATGATCCGCGCCGCCGCCTCGAGCAACGCCAGGTGCGAGAACGTCTGCGGGTAGTTGCCGAGATGGCGGGCCGTCGCGGTGTCGGTCTCCAGCCGGAGCGGCGTCTCGCCGCCGGCGGCGTCGGCGGCGTGCCCGTCGTCGTCGGCGAGCGTCCAGTCGGCCGTGATCCGCCCATAGTCGAAGACCGGGTCGAACTGCAGCTCGCCCTCGACGCTCCCCTCCAGGCAGGCGATGCCGCGCACGAGCATGTGATCGCCGTCGTCGTCGGTCGGCGGGCGTGTGTGTGGCGTGACGGTGTCGGGCCCACGGCGCGGGCCGATCGTGAGCGCATCGCGCGTGACCGCCCAGCCGCGCTGCGTGTGCCACGTCGTCGTGAGCACGTTGGTCCCCGGTTCGTAGGCCCGCCCCGTCGGCACCGTGACGCCGAACGGACCGAGCCGGAACCCGCCCGCCTGGCGGTCGAGCAGGCTGCCGAACACGCTCGGCGAGTCGAACCGCGGCACGCACAGCCAGTCGACCGTCCCGTCCGGCGCGACGAGCGCGCCGGTGTGGCAGTTCGACAGGAACGCGTAGGCGGCGATCGGCGGGGACGGCGAGGGCGCGGCCGCGCTGCGGGCAGCGGCTTCGTCCGTACTCGTGACGGTCACGCGCGCGACGCTATGGGCGGCAGCTACGCCCGCCAATGGTGTCCTCCGGCGTACGCCGCGCGTGCCTGCACTACTGGAGGGGCACACTGCCTCGGACGGACGTGCCGTGCCCTTGCGCAGAGACGATCGTCAGCTGTCCGCCGATCGCCTCGACGCGATCGTGCATGTTGCGCAGCCCGCCGTTGAACGCACCGATTGGCGGCTCGAAGCCCGTGCCGTCGTCGCGGACCTCGAACTCGAGCCCAGCGTTCTGGTCGAGCGAGATCCACAGACCGGTCGCGCCGTCGGCGTGCTTGATCGCGTTCTGGACCGCCTCCAGGCACGTGAAGTAGACGGCCGTCTCGATCTCCGGCGGGTGCCGCCGCACCCCGTGCGTGATCAAGTGTGCGGGCAGCGGGGACTCCAAGATCGCGCTCCGCAGCGCGTCGACCAGGCCCCGGTCGCTGAGCAGCGACGGGTACACGCCGTGCGCGAGCGACCGCAGCTCCTCCAGCGTCAGCTCGATCTCGGAGCCGAGCTCGTGCACCGCTGCGACGCCGGCGGTTGGATCGACGCGTGCCAGCTCCTCGGCGAGCGTGAGCTTGATGCGCAGGCCGATCAGCCGCTGTTGGGCGCCGTCGTGCAGATCGCGCTCGATCCGCGAGCGCTCGATGTCGGCGGCGCGCGCGATGCGCTTGCGCGAGTCCTCGAGCTCGGTGGTCAGGCGCTCGTGCTGCAGCGTGGCCATGACGAGCGACCGCACCGCGTCCAGCAGCTCCTTATCGTCGAGCAGCGCGGGATCGTGGACGAGCACGGCGGGCTCGGCGCCGTGATCGTTCAACGCGGTGAAGACGTGCCCGTTGCTCGACGTCTGCCGGGGGTGGCCGAACAGCTCATCCGCGGTGAGCACCTCGACTCCGGCGTCGTCGAGCGCGACGGCAAGCGTGTCGCGCAGGCGGTGCGGCTTGACCGCGCTGAGCGCCGTCGTCAGGCGGGCCAGGACCTCGGCAACCATCATGCGACGGCGCACGAGGCCGATCAGGAACGCCGCGGCGATCCCCGGCACCGTGAGACTCCAGATGACGGCGATCGCGTCCGCCGTGTCGCTCCCCGGCGCCGCGCGGCGAATGACGAGGAAGGCGCACAAACACACGGTCGAGGTCACCGTCATGACGAGGACGGGCCCGATAGTGCAGCGGCGCAGCGGCGCGGCGGCCCGCCAGCGCCGGAAGACGGCGTGGCACAGGCCGGCGAACAGCAGGATCCCGAGGGCCTCGCGTACGGGCGCGACGACGTCGGCCATGAGCGCGGGCTCGGAGCCCAGCACCAGGAACGCGTTCGGCGGACACGCGTCGCGGCAGGTCGCCCACGGCGTCTGCAATGGATACGCCTCGACGAAGAGCGCCGAGCCGACATAGAGCAGAGCGATCACTGCGGTCACGCCGCCGAACACCCAGCGATCGATGCCCCGCGCAATCCGGCCCTCCGGGTAGACCAGCACGAGATAGGCGAGCATCGGGAAGATCAGCCACGCCGACACGCGGCCGACGCTGTAAGGGACGCTATGCGACGACTCGCCGAGCGCGGTCAGCGACCACATGAATCCCGTCGCGATCAACATCAACCCGAAGCGCAGCGTGCGCGGCGAGCAGGTCGCGTAAAGACCCGCCGCGACAGGCACGGCGATGATCAGCGCCTCGAGCACCGCGCGCATGAACCGCTCGTCGCTCGGTGCCGCCGCCGCTACGAGCGCGACCGCGACGCCGCACAGGACAGTCGCGACCGACGGCAGTCGCCGAAACGCCATGGCAAGCCATGACGGGTAGGCCCGCCAGATTGACCCTGGACTGAGCGCTAGGCGACCCATATCGCACAACCGTCAGACGCCTGACCACTCTAAACGAGCGGGGAGCCGTGCGCTCGGGGAGGCACGCCTCCCCTGGAAGACGCCCGCCCGCCTCATTGCTGGGGGAGGCCCGCCCCCGCAGACTCAGCTCGTCAACCTTCGAGGAGGCACACGTATGAGCACGCTGGTCGCGATCGCCTATCCCGACGCGGACACCGCTGAGCGGGTACGGGGCGAGTTGGTCCAGGCGACGAAGGAACATCTCCTGCAGCTGGAGGACGCGGTCGTGGTCGTCCATGAGCCGGACGGCAAGATCAAGCTGCATCAGGCGATGAGCACCACCGGCGCCGGCGCGGCGGGCGGCGCGCTCTGGGGCGGCCTCATCGGCCTGATCTTCCTGGCCCCGCTGTTCGGCATGGCCATCGGCGCGGCAAGCGGCGCCCTGGCCGGCAAGGTCAGTGACGTCGGCGTCAACGACGACTTCATGAAGCAGCTCGGCGCCAAGCTCCCGCCCGGCGCGGCGGCGCTGATCATGCTCGGCCGCGCCGAGGCGCCCGATCGCGTCCTCGAGCGCGTCAAGCCGTACGGCGGCGAGGTCATCCAGACGTCGCTCGACACCGAGCAGGAGGAGCGGCTGCGCTCCGCGCTCGGCGAGGCCGTCGCCGGCTGAGGAGAGTCGCCGCCCGCCCCGCGCGGGGCGGGCGGCACATCACCGGCGTCGGTGCGCGGCCCACAGGCCGCGCAGCAGGTGCGGCGTCAGCCAGTGCTTGCGCACCAGCGCCGCCGCCCCGCTCGACCAGGCAAGCCCCGACAGGGGCCGCAGGTCGGCGCTCGAGACGAGGACGATCACCCGCGTCGGATCCTCGGCGGTGAGGCGGTTCGCGACCTCGATCCCATCCATCCCCGGCATCCGCACGTCGAGGATCACCATGTCCGGATCGGCGTCGTGGACAAGCCGCAGCGCCCCCTCCCCGTCCTCGGATTCGCCGACGAGCTCGAATCCCGGCGTGCCCCCCACCAGCGCCCGTGCCGCGTCGCGGAACGGACGCTGGTCGTCCACGGTGACCACGCGAATTGTCTGACGCATACCGCCACGGTGCCAGCGGTCGGCTCGGGCGGCAATGGGGTGCACCACCCGCTGCGGGTGATACCGGCCTCACCCCCACCCCCCGTACAGTCAGTCCATGGCGATCCGGGTCGCGCTCGGCGACGACAGCCTGATCGTGCGCGAGGGCGTTCGTCAGTTGCTCGACGGCGACGACACGATGGAGGTGATCGCGACCGCGGGCGACGTCGGGACGCTCCTCGACGTGTGCGACCGCGAGCGTCCGGACGTCGTCATCACCGACATCCGGATGCCGCCGACCAACACCGACGACGGCATCCGTCTGGCCATGGACCTGCGCGACCGACATCCCGAGATGGGGGTCGTCGTGCTCAGCCAGTACTCGGACGCCATCTACGCTCTGGCGCTGCTCGAGGAAGGGTCGGACCGCCGCGCGTACCTGCTCAAGGAACGGGTGCACAACCGCGCCGAGCTGACGGCGGCGATCCGCGCCGTCGCCGAGGGTGGCTCGATGATCGACCCCAAGGTCGTCGAGCACCTGGTGCATGCGCGCGGCGTCGCGGAGAGCTCGCCGCTCAATGAGCTCACGGTGCGCGAGCGCGAAGTGCTCAGCGAGATCGCTCAGGGCAAGAGCAACACGGCGATCGCCGAATCGCTGTTCCTCACCAAGCGCGCCGTTGAGAAGCACATCAATGCGATCTTTCTCAAGCTCGGCCTCGCCGACGCGCAGGACGTCAGCAAGCGCGTGAAGGCCGCGCTCATGCTCCTTTCGGAGAGAGGCATGCACTAGGGCACACGGGAGGCGTACGCCGTCGACACGCCCGCTTCCGGTGGCCAGGATTTTCGGGCGGACAGGCGAGGCGGAGGTAGGGAAAATGGCGTCGATGGATGTGCCCGCGGGCCGGCCGGTCGCCGCGCCGGCTGCGGCGGCACGGGTCGTGAAGCCGACGTACATCACGTGGCTGACGCTGGCGTTCATGACGACGTCGTCGGTGGCCAGCCTGCGCAGCGCGCCGACGATGGCCGTCTATGGCCTGACGTGCGTGTTCCTCTACCTCGTCCCGGCGATCATCTTCCTGCTCCCGCAGGCCCTCGTCGCCGCCGAGCTGGCCTCCGGCTGGACCGGCGGCGTCTTCCGCTGGGTGAGCGAGGGGATATCCCCGCGCTGGGGCCTGCTCGCCGTCTGGTGCCAGTTCGCGATGACGATCTTCTACTACCCGACGCTGCTCGGGTTCGTGGCGAGCACGCTCGCGTACGTCTTCAACCCGGACCTGGCCGACAACGGCGTCTACACGGGGGTGGTGATCGTCGTCGTCTTCTGGCTCGGGGTGTTCATGTCGGCGCGCGGCGGTACGGGCGGGATCGCCAAGCTGGCGTCAAGCGGCCTGCTGGTCGGCACGCTGATCCCGGGCGCGATCCTGGTCGTCCTCGGCGTGATCTACCTGCTGCAGGGCAACGCGTCGGCGGCGCCGATGAACGCCAGTCACCTGATCCCCGAATGGACCGGGATCGCGAGCCTCGTGCTGATCGTCAACAACTTCCTGTCGTACTCGGGCATGGAGATGAACGCGGTGCACGTCGGCTCGCTGCGGGACCCCAAGAGCGAGTTCCCGCGCGCGATGTTCCTGGCGATGGGGCTCGTGCTGCTGATCTTCATCCTCCCGGCGCTCGCCATCAGCTGGGTGATCCCGGCGCAGGAGCTGAGCCTGACCGCCGGTGTGATGCAGGCGTTCGACGCCTTCTTCGCCTACTTCGACCTGCAGAAGCTCGTCCCGATCGTGGCGATCGCGCTCGTCTGCGCGTCGCTCGGCGGGATGCTGACGTGGTTGGCCGGACCGTCGAAGGGCCTGCTGGAGATCGCGCGCCGCGAGGGCTACCTGCCGCCGTTCTTCCAGCACACGAACGAGAACGAGATCCCGATCAACATCCTCGTCGTCCAGGGCGGGGTCACGACGGTGATCGCGCTGCTGTACGCGCTCGTCCCGTCAGTCTCCAGCGCCTACTGGATCCTCAGCGTGATGACGACGCAGGTCTACCTGATCGTCTACCTGCTGATGTTCATCGCCGCGCGCAACCTGCGGCGCGATCAGCCCGGCGTCGAGCGCGGATATACGGCGCCCGCGCTGACGTTCCTGTGTGTGATGGGGTTCCTCGCCTCGGTGGCGGCGATCATCATCGGCTTCGTCCCGCCGTCGCAGTTCGAGAACAACAGCGCCGGCCTCTACGCGCTGCTGATTCTCGCCGGCACGGTGCTGCTCGGGCTGTTGCCACCCTGGCTCTTCCTGAGGCTGCGCAAGCCAAGCTGGAAGCAGACCGGATCGGAGGTGACGCCGTGACCGGCACAGCTCCCGAGCCGACCGACCATCAGGCCGGCGACGCCGACCATCGCGTCATGTACTGGATCATCGGCGCCGTCCTCGTGGTGCTCGCCGTGATCGGGCTGATCACCTACAGCTCGAACAAGAACACCGC
The DNA here is from genome assembly GCA_963803335.1 of uncultured Solirubrobacteraceae bacterium. Lineage (GTDB taxonomy): Bacteria > Actinomycetota > Thermoleophilia > Solirubrobacterales > Solirubrobacteraceae > DASSUW01. The sequence continues at coordinate 392,885 of CAWDME010000009.1, forward strand.
CGAAGCCCAGCAGAAGGCCCAGCAGCTGACGCAGGCGTTCCGCCAGGCCGGGCTGCGCGTGCCGGTCGACCAGGACATCATCACCCGCTCGCTCGGCAACGACGGCGGCGCGGTCTGCGACAACCCGGCGAGCGCGCTCGGCCGGGCGACGCTGCTCGATCAGATGACGAATGGCGCCGACTTCGTCGGGCGCCGGCCGGTGACCGTCGACCGCAAGGTCATCCAGGGCCAGGCGCTGATCATGCAGATCTACTGCCCGGACAAGCTGCAGGAGTTCCGCGACAAGTTCAACGACCTCAAGTTCGATGACACGATCAAGGACTGAGGGCGCGCGGACGTGACTGTCGAGGTGGACCGGCCGGCCGCGGCGCCCGGCCGCAAGGCGGCCGGCGGCGTGCTCTTCGCCGCCTGCGTGTCGGCGCTGGTCGTGAACGCCAACACGTCGGCGGTCACGATCCTGCTGCCGTCGATCAGCGCGGACGTCAACGCGCCGGTCGCCCAGCTGCAGTGGGCGGTGACCGGCTACTCGCTGGTCGGCGCCGCGGTGATCGTCACCTCGGGAGCGCTCGGCGACGTGCTCGGGCGCCGCAAGGTGTTCATCGCCGGCCTGCTGCTCTTCGTCGCCTCGTGCGCGTTCATCGCGCTGTCGACCACCGGCACCGGCGTGGTGGCCGGCCGGATGATCCAGGGTGCGGCGGGCGCGACGATCCTCGCCTGCGGCATGAGCCTGCTGTCCGTCGCCTCGTCCGGGTCCGAGCAGATGAAGGCGATCACGCTGTGGGGGGCGGCATCGGCCGGCGGCGGCGCGCTCGGCCCGCTGGTCGGCGGTGTGCTCGTGGAGACGACCGGCTGGCAGGGCCTGTTTTGGATCGACGCGGCGATCGCGGCCGCCTGCATCCCGATCACGCTCGCCAAGGTCGCGGAGTCGCGCGATCCGAACCGCTCGAAGTCGATCGACTACGCCGGCACGGTGCTGATCGCGCTGGTGCTCGCGCCGACCGTGCTTGCCCTCAGCGAGGGCAACGACTGGGGCTGGGCCTCGGCGGCCACGCTGGGATGCTTCGCGATCTCGATCGTCTCGCTCGTGCTGTTCGTCGTTGTCGAGCGCCGGGTGAAGGCGCCGATCGTGAACCTCCAGTTGCTGCGCAATCGCGTGCTCGTGGGCGCCACGCTCGCCATCCTCATCGTCGCCGGGACCATCAACGGGCTGATGTACCTGCTCAGCCTGTACTTCCAGGATCCCGCAGGCCTCGGCATGAGCGCGTTCGAGGCTGGGCTCGCGACGCTGCCGGCGGCCGCGGGCATGATCGCGATCACGCCGCTGATCACGCCGCTGGCCGCGCGCATCGGCGCAGCGCGAGCGGTGGTCCTGGGCTTCGGCCTCGCCACCCTCGGCTTCGGCGCGCTGGCGTTCGTCGACGCTTCGTGGGCGTACGTGGCGTTCGTGCTCCCGCTCGTGGGGCTCGCGGTCGGCCTCGGCATCGCGAACGGCCCGGCGTCGTCGGGCTCGACCTCCTCGGTCTCTGCGGATGAGGTCGGCGCGGCCTCCGGCATCTCGAACATGGCCCGGTACATCGGGGGCTCCGTGGCCGTCGCGGCGGTGGCGATGATCGACAACGCGGTCCTCAACAACCACCTCGACGCGGGCGCCTCGAAGCCCGACGCGCTCGCCGCCGGCCTCGCAGCCGCCGCGCTGGCGATGGCGATCTGGTGCGCCGCCGGCGTCGCGCTCGTCGCCCTGATGCGCCGCCACCACATCGCCCGGCCGCAGGCGGTCGACCGCGCCGCCGCCGCCGCGTCGACGACCCACACGATCCCGACCCGACCGGAGGTCGCATGAGCACCCCCACAGGAGCTGATCTGCGCGGGGCCGTCAGCGGCCTCATGGACCGCGCGAAGGCCGACCTCGCCGAGCTCGTGGCGTTCCAGTCGGTCGCCGACCCGAAGCAGTACCCGCCCGAGGAGTGCGAGAAGGCGGCGCAGTGGGTGATCGACGCGTTCACCGAGGCCGGGCTGCAGGACGTGACCGCCTCCCCCACGCCCGACGGCAGCAAGGCCGTGCACGGCCACGCTCCCGGTCCGGAGGGCGCGCCGACCGTGCTCCTCTACTGCCACTACGACGTACAGCCGCCGCTCGGCGAGGACGCCTGGACGGTCCCGATCTGGGAGCTGACCGAGCGCGACGGGCGCTGGTACGGCCGCGGCGCGGCCGACTGCAAGGGCAACATCGTCATGCACCTCACCGCGCTGCGCGCGCTCAAGCAGCGCAACGGCGGCGGGTTCCCGTGCGGGGTCAAGCTGATCTGCGAGGGGTCGGAGGAGCAGGGCACCGGCGGGCTTGAGGCGTTCGTGCCCCCGAACGCCGACCTGCTGCGCGCCGACACCATCCTCGTCGTCGACACCGGCAACTTCGCGGTCGGCGTCCCGACGCTCACGACGACCCTGCGCGGCATGACGAGCGTCGACGTGAAGGTCAGCGGTCTGAGCAGCGCGATGCACTCCGGCATGTTCGGCGGCCCGGCGCCCGACGCCCTGCTGGGCCTGATCCAGATGCTCGCCTCCCTGCACGACGAGCACGGCAACACGACGGTCGACGGGCTCGACGCGTCACAGACGTGGAGCGGCGTCGAGTACCCGGATGAGCAGTTCCGCGCGGACGCCAACGTGCTCGACGGCGTCAAGCTGATGGGCGACGGCACGGTCGCTGACCTGCTGTGGGCACGCCCGTCGGCGACGGTGATCGGCATCGACGTCCCGCCGGTGGTCGGCTCGTCGGCCGCGGTGCAGGCGTCGGCCGCCGCGCGCGTCAGCCTGCGGCTGCCGCCGGGCGAGACCGGCCAGGCCGCTCAGGACGCGCTCGTCGCGCACCTGCAGGCGCGGGTGCCGTGGGGCCTGCACTGCGACATCGAGCGTGTCGCCATGGGCGATCCGTTCGTCGGCTCCCTCCACGGCCCGGCCTTCGAGGCCCTGAAGGCGTCGATGGAGGAGGCGTTCGGGCGCGCGCTGGCCACCGAGGGGCAGGGCGGCTCGATCCCCCTCTGCAACGTGTTCGCCGAGACCTTCCCCGACGCCGAGATCTTCCTGATGGGCGTGGAGGAGCCGAAGTGCCTGATCCACGCGCCGAATGAGAGCGTCGACCCGTCGGAGATCGAGCACCTCGCGCTCACCGAGGCGCTGTTCCTCGAACGGTACGGCCGCCGATGACGGGAGGCGCGCACCACCCCCGGGCGCGCGGGCGCACCATTGCCGGGCCGCGGCGGCGCTGACACGCTCGCGTCATGACCCCGCTCATCGCCACGTCCACATTCCTGCAGGTGATGTTCGCGCTGATGATCGTCGTGCCGGTGTGCTTCCTCTGGGGCGCCGCCGTGGTCGATGTGATCCGCCGCGGCGGCTCGGGCCTGAAGATCGCGGGCGTCCTCCTGATGGTCCTCATCCTGCCGATCCTCGGCCCGCTGATCTACTTCGTCACCCGCAAGGAGACGGCGACGCCAGAGGAGCTCGACGCGCAGGTCATGGCGCAGGCCGATCTCCGGCGCGAGGCCGGGCGTCGGCCGGTCGGGCCGACGGGCTGAAGTCGCGCAGGAGTGTTGTATACACTCTTGCGATATGCACACAGAGGATCTTGCGCTCGCGGACGCCCGTGCGCTGATCGCCAGGGCGATCGCCAAGGCGGAGGACCTCGGTGTGCGCGGCGCAGTCGCGGTCGTGGGCGCGAGCGGCGTGCTCGTCTCGGCGTCACGGATGGACCGCGGCGGCACGGCCGGGACGGCCCGCGCCCGCTCGAAGGCGTGGATCGCGGCGACGCAGCAGATGCCGTCGGTCGAGCACCTGCGCCGCATGACGACGCTGCCGTTCGCGATGGAGCGCGGGTTCGTCGGCACGGCGCCGGAGGCGGTGTTCCCCGGGGCGGGCGGCATGCCGATCCTCGGCGCCGACGGCGCGATCGTGGCGGGTATCGCCGCTTCGGGCGCCACCGTCGGGCCGTTCGTGGCCTACGCGGGCGCCGACCCGCAGAAGCTCGTGGTGGACGGGAAGCCCGCCAACTGCGAGGACCTGCTCGTCCACTACGCGCTCGGCATCGCGTACGAGGGGCAGCACGGCGACGACGAACAGCGCTGGATCGAGGCATACGGCGCGCTGCCCGACGAGCCTGGCCGCGGCTACGCGGACCCGCCGCCTCCGTCGCAGCCCGAGCACGAGTGGGCGCTCGCGCTCGCCGACCGCGCAGTTGACCTCGCGCGCGCGCGCGACATCCGCATCGCGGTCGCCGTCGTCGACCACCGCGGCGACCCGATTCAGCAGGACTGCATGGACGGCGCGCCGACCGCCGGGCCGTTCGTGGCCGAGGCGGTGGCCGCCGCGGCAGCGACGTTCCAGCTCCCGAGCCACGAGGTTCGCGCCGACCTCGCGGCGCTCCTGCCGATCTCGGCGTCGGCGGCGCCCGGTGGCGTGCCGGTCCGCGAGGGCGAGCGCGTCGTCGCCGGGCTCGGCATCGGCGGCGCCGCGCCCGAGCTGTGCCACGAGCTCGCTGCCGCGGTGCTGGCGTGAGGATCTGCGTCGTCGGCTGCGGCGCGATCGGCGGCATCCTCGCCGCCCGGCTCGCCGGCAGTGCCGACGTGTGGGCGTACGACGTCTCGCGCGAGCACGTCGCGGCCATCGCGCGCGACGGCCTGCGGGTCGGCGACGAGATCGTGCATGTCCAGGCCCGCACCGACCCAGGCGACATCCCGCCGTGCGACTTCGGCATCGTGGCGACCAAGGCGGCGTTCACCGAGCCGGCGATCGCCGCAACCGCGCCCCTGTTCGCCGCGGGCGCCGCGTGCTCCGTCCAGAACGGGATCGGCAGCGAGGAGGTGATCGCGCGGCACGTCCCGCGCGTGATCCGCGGTGTGACGATGGTCGCGGGCCACGTGCCCGCTCCGGGCGTTGTGCAGATCGACGCGCCGGGCACGACGTGGCTCGGCCCGTTCGAGCCGCAGCCGGCGTCGGGCGAGGAGATCGACACGCTGGCGTCGGCACTCGGCGCCGTCGCGCTCGCCGACGCGCGCGGCGCGCAGTGGACGAAGCTGCTCTTCAACGCGGCGACCAACCCGCTCGCCGCGCTGACCGGTCTCACGCACGGAGAGCTGTGCGACCGGCCCGATCTGCGCGCCACCGCCTGCGCCCTCGTCGCCGAGGGCCGCGCGGTGGCCAACGCGCTCGGCATCACGCTCGACAGCGATCCGGATGAGCTGATCAGCCGCGCCGCGATCGAGAATCACGCGCACAAGCCGAGCATGCTCCAGGACGTACTGGCGCACCGTCCGACCGAGATCGATGCCCTCAACGGCGGGATCGTCCGCGCGGGCCGCGAGGCGGGCGTCCCGACCCCGCTGCACGCAGCGATCGCGGCACTGGTCAAAGGCTTGGAGGTCGGATGGACCTCGTGATGCTCTCCGACGGCGAGCTGCACATCCCCGCCCAGGCGCTGCTCAACCGCGACCTGCCGCCGGAGTTCACCGACGCCGACGGCCTGATGGCCCTCAACTTCGGCGGCTACCTCGTGCAGGCAGGAGACCGCGTCGTGGTCGTCGACACCGGCATCGGCGGCGGCGCGATCCCGGAGCTGCCGATCGGCTCGTTGCCCGAGCGCCTGCGCGCGGCCCGTGTGGCGCCCGAGGACGTCGACACGGTGATCTTCACGCACCTCCATTTCGACCACGTCGGCTGGTCTGGGCTATTCGTCAACGCCCGGTACCACGCACATGCGATCGACTGGCGTTACTGGGTCACCGACGCGACGCCCGAGACCGGCCCCGGGCGCGAGGACGTCGGCGCCATCCCGGCGCCCGAGCGCCTCGCTCCGCTGGCCGACCGGACCGTCCTGCACGACGGCGAGCGCACGGAGATCGTCCCCGGCGTCACGCTGCGGCTCGCCCCCGGCCACACGCCCGGCCACTGCATCGTGGAGGTCGGCGACGAGCTCGTCCTACTCGCCGACGCCGCCCACAACCCCGCGCAGCTGCTCGCCGGCGACTACCGCTCCGCGACGGACGAGGACGCCGAACTGGCCGCGCGCACCCGCGCCGCGCTGGCCGAGGAGCTTGCCGGCAGCGGCAAGCTGATCGCCATGACCCACCACGCCGGCTTCGGGCGCCTAGAACGAGGCGGCTGGAGCTACGCGCCGAGCATCGAGTAGCCGCCGTCGCAGATCATGTAGCTGCCGGTGATATGGCTCGCGTCGTCGGTCGCCAGGAACAGCGCCGCGCCGGTCAGCTCCTCGGGCGGCGGGATCCGACCCATCGGCGTGTCGCGCTGGAGCTGCTCGAGCCGGCCCGACTTCATGTCCGGGCGGTTCATCACGGCGGGCGTGTCCATGAAGCCGGGCGCGAACGTGTTCACGCGCACGTGCGGGGCGAGCGCCTTGGCGTAGGACTTGGTGATGCCGAGCAGGCCGTACTTGCCGGCGGCGTAGATCGGGGCGCGCGGGCTGCCGCGCACGATCACCGTCGAGCCGATGTTGACGATCGCGCCGCGGACGCCGCGGTCGAGCATCCGGGTGCCGAACTCGTGGACCATCAGCATCGTGCCCTTGATGTCGACGTCGAGCACGTGGTCGAGCACGGACTCGTCGATCTCGCGCCACGAGGTCTGCGACGAGGCCATGTCCCCCACGTTGTTGACCAGCGCGTCGACGTCGCCGGCCTCCTCGGCCATCCGCTTGATCTCGTCCCAATGGGAGATGTCGCCCTGGACCAGCGCAGCCTCCGCGCCCGCGTCGCGCACGCCCGCCGCGGTCTCCTCCGCGCCGGTGGCCGAGCTGCGGTAGTGCACGTAGACCTTCGCGGCGCCTTCCTGCGCCGCCTTGATCGCCAGCTGCTGGCCGAAGCCGGTGCCGGCGCCGGTGACCATGACGACGCGACCGTCCAATTTGCCCATCAGAGCACGCTTCTCCCACCGTCGATGTACAGGACCGTCCCGGTGATGAAGCTCGCCTGCCGGGAGCACAGGAAGAGGACCGGGCCGACCACCTCGTCGACGTGCGCGAACCGCCCGGCCGGGATCAGCTCGATCAGCTCCTCGCGCCGACCGGGGTGGTCGGCGAGATACTGGCGCGTGAGCTCAGTGTCCATGTAGCCGGGCGCCACCGCGTTGACCGTCACGCCGTCGGCCGCATGCTCGTGCGCCATCACGCGCATGAGCTGATTCAGACCGCCCTTGGTCGCGGCGTACGGGCCGTGGTGCTTGTGGCCGCTGCGGCCGGCGACCGACGAGAAGAACACGATCCGGCCGTGGCGCTGGGCGCGCATGCGCGGGAGCGCCGCCTGCGCCGTGTAGAACGCGCTGGAGAGGTTGATCGAGACGATGTCGTCCCAGTCTGCGTCGTCGTAGGACTCGATCGGCTTGCGGCGGTTGATGCCGACGCTGTGGACGAACACGTCGAGCCCGCCGAGCCGGTCGGCCGCCTCGTCCATCGCGGCGCGGGCCGCCTGCGGGTCGCGCAGGTCGGCCTGCACGTGGTCGCCAGGCTGGACGTCGATCGCGACGACCTCCGCTCCCACGCCCCGGAACCCGTCGACGAGCGCGGCGCCGAACGTGCCGGCGCCGCCGGCGACGACGACGCGCTGACCCGCCAGCCCGAGCCAGTCGCTCACGCGAACCTCGTCGTGATCGAGCCGACGCCGTCGATCGTGCTCACCAGCTCGTCTCCGGGCCTGAGGTAGCGCGGCGGGTCCATGCGGTTGCCGACGCCGGCGGGCGTGCCGGTGAAGATCAGGTCGCCGGGCAGCAGCGGGCAGATCGCCGACAGCCGCGCGACGGTCTCGGGCACGGATAAGATCATCGAGGACGTGCGGTCGGCCTGTACGCGCTCGCCGTTGACCGAGCAGGCGATCGCGAGGTCGTCGCGCGCGGGCAGCGCATCGACCGTGGTGACCCACGGCCCGGTCGGGCCGAAGCCGGGGAACGACTTGCCGAGGCTGAACTGCGGCGGCGAGCCGAGCATCTGCACGTCGCGCGCGGAGATGTCCTGGCCGACGGTCACGCCGGCCACATGCTCCCAGGCGCGCTCGGCCGCGACGCCCTCGGCGCAGCGCCCGATCACGACCACCAGCTCGACCTCCCAGTCGACCTTGTCGGTCGCCACGCGCACGGTCGCCCCGTCACCGACGAGGCAGGACGGGAACTTCGTGAACACGAGCGGCATCGGCGGTAGCTCGAAGCCGGCCTCGCGCGCGTGCAGCGCGTAGTTGAGGCCGAGCGCGAACACTTGCCGCGGGCGCGGCACCGGCGGCCCGAGTGGCGCGTCGTACGGCTCGGCGGCGCCGAGGTCGGCATCGGTCGCCCACGCCGCGAAGGCGTCCCAGTCGGCGTACACGGCCTGCGGGTCGGCGGCGAACCGGCCGCCGCTCGCCCGCTCGACGTCGAGCGCGCGACCATCGTCAATCAGGCACAGCCGGCCGTCGACATTCCCAAGATGCATCTTGCAGAAGTTTACACAGACGGATAGAGTGTATGCAGGTTGAATCGGAGATCAGGGGAGTGGCGATGAAGCTGGTGACGTTCGACGACGGCAAGGTGGGTCGCCTCGAGGGGGACCGCGTCGTCGCGCTCGACGTGCCGGACATGCGCACGTACTACGAGCGCGGCCAGCAGGCCGCCGAGACCGGTGAGACCTTCGCGCTCGCGGACGTCCGGCTGCGCGCACCCATCATCCCGAAGAAGTTCTTCCACACCGCGGGCAACTTCCGCGAGCACCACGAGGAGTCCAAGAACGTCAACTGGTCGCACCCGGTGCTGCCCTGGATCGTGTTCTTCCAGAACATCGACGCGATCATCGGGCCGGAGGACGACATCGTCTACCCGCCCAACGGCATCACCAACGAGATGGACTACGAGCTCGAGCTGGCCGTCGTGATCGGCAAGGCAGGCAAGTTCTTCTCGCCCGAGGAGGCCGAGGAGTACATCGCCGGCTACCTGATCTTCAACGACATCACGGCGCGCGACATCCAGCGCGAGGAGATGAAGTCCGGCGTCTTCAGCCTCTCAAAGGGGATCGACACGTTCTGCCCGATCGGCCCGTGGATCGTGACGCCGGACGAGATCGGCGACGCCCACGACCTGGCGATGGAGCTGCGCGTCAACGGCGAGTCGCGCCAGGAGTCGCACACCAGCCGCATGTCGGTGACGATCCCGGAGATCATCAGCCACTACTCGCCGATGGGCTACTCGCCCGGCGACATCCTCTCGACCGGCACCGTGTCGGGCGTGGCCGGCTTCAGCGACGACCCGATGTCGCTGTACCTCAAGCCCGGCGACACCGTCGAGTGCGAGATCGAGAAGGTCGGCGTCCTGCGCAATCGCGTGGTCGCGGCGCAGGTTCCTGCCGCGGTCTGATGCGCTGGGACGAGCAGGAGTTCACCGAGGTCCGCCCCGGCATCTTCGGCGCCACCATCGACACCGAGCAGCTGACCGCAACGGTCTACCGCTACGAGCCGGGGTGCGAATGGGAGACCCACGCACACCCCGAGGACCAGGTGACGTGCGTGCTCGAGGGCGGCACCGTCGACTTCGTGGTCGACGGCGAGCCCGCGCCGCTCGGGCCCGGCGAGATGGCGGTGATCCCGGGCGGTTTGCCGCACAGCGCCACGGTCGCCGCCGACGGCGTGCGGGTCGTGACGCTGAACGTCTGGCGGCTCAGGCGAAGGTGACGTCGAGCTCCGCGGCGGCCTCGCGCAGCGCGTCGAGGTCGACGGGTGTGGGACTGCCGAAGACGTGCTCGCTCGTCGGCGTTCCGGCGGTTGCGATGAGTGTTTCGAGCCCACCGGGCGCGCTCATCGTGAGCACCTTCGTGTAGTGGCCCTCGCCGGCGTAGCCGTGCTCGGCGCCGGCCGGGATGCTCACCGTGTCGCCGCGCCCGAGCAGGTGCTCGGAGCCGTTGAGGCTGACGCGCAGGACGCCCTCGATCACCATCAGCGACTCGTACGTGCGCTCGTGCACGTGAGCGGGCAGGCCCGGGCCCTTGGACATCTCGACCGTGGTCATCGCGACCTCGCCGCTGGTCTGCGGCGCGCCGACGAGGAGCGTCTGCAGCTGGACGCCGAGCTCGTGCCGCTCGCCCTCGCCGGCGCGCAGGAAGTACGGCGCCTGGTCGGGCGCAACCGTGTCGTCGGCCGCGTCGTCGCGCGCGGGCGCGTACTGGGCGTCGGGCCGGTACTTCATCTTGAACTCGACCTCGGCGCGGCCGAACTTCTCGAACGGCGGCGGGCCCTTCGGCCCCTGTGGGAACCCGGGGCCTGGGAACGGCTCGCCCGTGAGGTCGAAGAAGCGGTCCCAGCCGCCGGGCACCACCGGGCCGACGAACGTGGAGTAGTGGCCGCGCAGCTGGTAGGCGTGCAGCGTGCCGGGCGGGACGTAGCCGAAGTCGCCGGGCGCCAGTACGCGGCTCTCGTCGTCCGCCCACAGCTGCACCGCGCCGCGGAGGCAGTAGAAGAACTCGTACTCGTTGTCGTGGTAGTGGAGCGGGATCGGCCGCTCGGCCTTCGGGCCGTCGAGCGCCATCACCGACATCGCGCCGTCCGACTCCTCGGCGCCGACGAGCGCACGGGCGACCTCGCCGAGCAGCACGTGCGCGCGCCCGCTCCCGGCCTCGATGACGTAGGGGATCGGCTCGCCCGGCAACGAGGTGACGGGGCTGCGCTCCGTGAGGAAGGTGCTCATGTGCTCTCCGCGGGTTCTCTCTGGCGCAGACCACCGCCGCCGAAGCGGTCGTGGTCGGCGGACATCTCCATGACGGGGTAGGCGAACGCGCGCATGTCCTCCTCGTAGGCGCCGACCGCCGCAACGAGATCGAGGTCCCCGCGCTGCGCCGCGGCGAGCTTGCCCGCAAGCACCGCCGCGTCGCGCAGCGAGGTGTTCCCACCCATCCCCAGCGTCGGCAGCATCGCGTGGATCGCGTCACCGACCAGCGTGACATTGCTCGGCTCCCACGGGGGCGTGGGGTCGAGCCGCATGAAGTTGGAGGCGAACATCGTGTCGAGCTCGATGCGCTCGACGAGCCGGCGCAGCGCCGGGTGCCAGCCGGACACCGCCTCGACCATCTGGGCGTGCACCGCGCGCGCGGTGTCGGCCGTCCAGTCGCCGGGCGCCGGGATCGGCGTGCCCGGGCGGATGCCGCCCGTGAGCATCATGTACGGCGCCACCGGGTCGAGCCGCACGCCGGGCGCGAGCTCCGCCGCCGCCTCTTCAGGCGGGCGGCGCGGATCCATCGCGCCCATCGCGAGCGTCACGCCGCTCGCCGGGTCGACGGCGATCACGAAGCCGCTGAGCAGGATCTCGGGCAGCGCGTCGTGGACCTCGGGCGGCAGCGGCGTGCGCGCGAACACGCCGAGTCCGCGGACGCCGGTGTCGATCACCTCGACGTCCGGCAGTAGCGTGCGGCGGACCGCGGAGTAGACGCCGTCGGCGCCGACCAGCACGTCACCCTCGGCGGCCGTGCCGTCCTCCAGCAGCAGCCGCACCCTGTCTCCGGCACGCTCGAAGCCGGCGACGGTGGCGGCCGGCCGGATCGCGTCACCGAGCCGCGCGCCGAGAATCTGCCGCAACGTGCGACGGTGGATCGCGGTGTGCGGGCGCGGGCCTTCGTTGGGCGCGCCGAAGTGGGGCGCGGTCGAGAGCTCCTCGCACTGTGAGTTCACCACCACCGCCATGCGCCGCGGCGGCGTGTTGCGCGAGGCCTGCAGGTAGAGCTCGAAGAGGTCGTCGGGCAGGCACGCCTGGAGCGCGTTGCCGCCGTCACCGTTGATCGTGATGCGGTAGCCCTGGCGCCGCACCTCGGGGTCGCGCTCGTACACGGCGCACGAGACGCCGGCGCGCTTGAGGCCCTGCGCGAGGCACAGCCCGCTCAGCCCGCCGCCGGCGATGAGGACGTGCATCCTCCAACTCTATACAGTTGCGAGTGCTGTATGCAAGTCGAGCTGGCGAGGACGTCGCCTCAGAGGCGACCCGAGCGCGGGACGAACCGCCGCCCCGGAGGGCGGCGGAAGCCCTCCTGCGAGAGCGCGGAGTTCACCGCGACCAGCGCGATCTCGGACACGAGGTTGGCCGTGCTCAGGATGGTGACGCGGCGCTTCGAGCGCTGCGCGCTCTCGCTCGCCGCCGGCGCCGTGTGATCGCCGTCCTGCAACGGGACGGCACCTCCCGGCGCCATGCGGGCGAAACGGATCCCCTCGGCCGCCGTGCCGAGGCCGGTGGCGGCGACGAGCCCGACGAGCGCGTCCTTGGCGTACGCCAGGCGTCGCTCTTCATCGGAGAGCCGGCCGTTGGCGGACTCGCGCAGCCGCGCACCGATCCAGCCGCTCGCCACGGCGACCAGCGACAGCGAGTTGACCACGCCGTAGCGGCGCCACGCAGCGTTGACGACTTTTCCGCGTTCGGCCGGGTCGGAGATCTCCGTCACGCTCGGGTGCATCGCCAGGCGGCCGAACAGGTTGCCGCCCAGCAGCCCGGCCAGCCCGATGTCGTGCGCGGCCCGGCCGAGCTTGCTCAGGGGGACGGATGGGGCAGGAACCGTAGGAGCCATGACCCGAGCCTGCCCGCCGTCACCTGCGAGCAAGACTGACCGCATCGTGTCGCGGCTGCGAACATGGCGCGTCATGCGCCAGGTCGAGCCAGCGCGTTCAGGAGGTCGGCTGCAGCGATCCGTCGCGGCGTGTCTGGCCGCGATCCTCGAGATCGACCCGGCTGAGGTTCCGGTGCCCGAGGACCAGCATCCGCAGCCCTGGACGGTCTGGCGCCAATGGCTCCTCCAGCGAGGGCTCGGGCTCGTACCGATCGCCGATCCGGCCACCTTCGACTGGCCCGGACCGTGGTTGGCGGTGGTGCGAGCGGCCGACGGCGAGGGCTGCGTGGGTGCAGTCGCGTTCGGTGCGCCCCCTGGATTGGCATGGCAACCAGTGGGCGGCACGGAGACGTTCGACGCGGTCGACGCCGGTTACATGATCGCCCCTGCCGACGTCGCGCTCTGGGAGTCGTCGGCCGACGGCATCCCACGCAGCGCGGGCACGGTGGAAGCGATCGTCGTCGCCGCCGAGGCCGAGGCCGCGATGCATCGGGTGGAGCGAGCCTCGGCGCGGGCCGGCCGCGGGTTGGAGGGCGACCGCTACTTCGAGGAGCGCGGCACGTTCTCCAACGCCCACGGGCGCGGGTACGACCTCACGCTGATCCAGGCAGAGGTGCTCGACAGCCTCGAGCTCCCAGCGGGCCGCCTGATCGCGGAGGAGGCCCGCAGGAACATCGTCACCCGCGGTATCGACCTCAACGCCCTGGTCGGCGCGTACTTCCGAGTCGGTGATGTCGAGTGTGTCGGACAGCGGCTGTGCGAGCCGTGCGCGCACCTGGAGCGCCTTACGGCCGCGGCGGGAAAGCCCGGCGTTCTCAGCGCACTCATCCACAAGGGCGGCCTCCGCGCCGACGTGCTCAGCGACGGCGAGATCCGCGTAGGCGACGACATCTCGCCGGTCTTCATGTCGTGACCCGTGCGACGATGTCTGGGTGGCCTTCGTCCCTGACGACTTCCAACCGCCACCTGGGCTCGTTGCGGATCAGTTCCTGCTCGAGCCGCTCGGCCCCGAGCACAACGAGGACGATCACGAGGCGTGGTCCTCCTCGATCGAGCACATCCGGACGACGCCGGGCTTCCGAGAAGGTCGCTGGCCGCGTCCGATGACCCTGGACGAGAACCGCGCGGACCTCGAGCGCCACGCTCGCGACTTTGCGGCGCGTTCCGGCTTCACTTACACGGTCCTCGATCCGGCCGACCGCGGCGTGATCGGCTGCGTCTACATCTATCCCGACAAGAAGGGCGTAGATGACGCCGTCGTCAGCTCGTGGGTGCGTGCCACTCACGCCGACGACGATGTCGCGCTGCGCGAGCTCGTTTCCCGCTGGCTCATCGCGTCGTGGCCGTTCGAGCGGATCTCATACGCCGGGGCGGCGTAGGCGCAAACGAACGTTGCGCCCTCGTCGCGGTAGCCCGTGCCGGGTTAGGGCCCAGCGACGACGAGGAACGAGTTGCCGTCGGGATCACGTAGGCGGAACTGCGCGGGGACGCCGGCCAGCGGGGCGCCGCTCCACCACACCACTTCCCCCTCACGAAGTGGCTGCTCATCCGTGTCGACCCCCTTGGCGCGGAGGGCCGCGAGGTCCGCGAGAAGGTCGGCGCTGAACAGCACCACGCCCGTCTCGATTCCCGCCGGCCGCTCAGGCCGGCTGACGACCAGGCAGAGGTTGGAGCTGCCCTCTGCCGGCGACACTTCGAGCCAGCGCTCTCCGGTCGGGTACGTGAAGTCATTGACCTTCTGCATCCCGAGAACTTGGACGTAGAAGGCGAGGGCCGCGTCCTGGTCCGTGACCGGGACTGTGATCGTTGCCACTCGCCCGATGTGCGTTTCGCTTTGGGTCATGCTCTTGAGACTCCGCGCCGGGCGGAACATCATCGGCCAAGCGCGCCCGACTACGTACCTGGTGCGCGCAGGAGATTGCGCCGGTTGACTGTCGCTCTGAGACACACGAAGCAGCGCTGACTGCGGTCGGCGGGGTCGCTGGCGCGACCAGGTCTGCGTCGTTCGGGTCCACAGATCCCGAGCGGTGCATCTGGTGTCGCCCGCGAGTACGGTCGTGCCATGAGTGCACCGGCCTTCCGCACGATCATCGAGCCCTTCCGGATCCACTCGGTTGAGCCGTTGCGCATGACGACCCGGGCGGAGCGCCAGGCGGCTCTGACCGCGGCCGGATACAACCTGTTCGAGGTGCACGCGAACGACGTGCTGATTGACTTGCTCACCGACTCGGGCACCGGCGCCATGAGCCGTGACCAATGGGCCGCGATCCAGCACGGCGACGAGTCCTACGCCGGCTCGCCGTCGTACTACCTGTTCCGGGACGCCGTGCGCGAGTTGTTCCCGTTCGAGCATGTGATCCCCACCCACCAGGGCCGGGCGGCCGAGAAGATCCTGTTCAGCGTCCTGGCGCAACCCGGACACGTGGTGCCGAACAACACGCATTTCGACACCACCCGCGCGAACGTCGAGTACACCGGGGCGCAGGCCGTCGACCTGGTGATCGCGCAGGGCCTGGACCCGCAAGCCGACCACCCATTCAAGGGCAACATGGACGTAGAGGCACTGGACGCACTGCTGCGCGAGCGCGCGGACGACGTCCCGGTGGTGTTCATGACGATCACCAACAACAGCGGAGGTGGGCAGCCGGTGTCGCTCGCCAACCTGCACGCGGTCCGCGAGGTATGCGACGCGTACGGTAAGCGGCTGTTTCTCGACGCCTGCCGCTTCGCCGAGAACGCCTGGTTCATCCATGAACGCGAGCCGGGCCAGGCGGACCGCGACGTAACCGACATCGTGCGTGAAATGGCATCGCTGGCCGACGGCATGACGATGAGCGCCAAGAAGGACCCGATGGGCAACATCGGTGGATGGCTGGCGATGGACGACGACGAACTGGCACGGGACTGCCGGAACCTTCTCATCCTTACTGAGGGCTTCCCGACATACGGCGGCTTGGCCGGCCGCGACCTCGAGGCGCTCGCGCAAGGGCTCCGGGAAGCGGTCAACCACGACTACCTGCGATACCGAATCCGTTCGACCGGGTACCTCGGCGAGGCGCTGCAGCGCGCCGGAGTGCCGGTGCTGACACCGATCGGCGGGCACGCGGTCTACATCGACGCCCGGGCCCTGCTCCCACAGATCCCGCCGCTCGAATATCCCGGCCAGGCGCTCGCCGTCGCCCTCTACGAGGCAGGCGGGGTACGCAGCTGCGAGATCGGCACGGTCATGTTCGGTCGCCAACCGGACGGTTCAGAGGCGCCTGCACCACTCGACCTGGTGCGCCTGGCCATCCCGCGCAGGACGTACACGCAGAGCCACATTGACTACGTGATCGAGGTCTGCGAGCACGTCGCCAGCCGGGCCGCCGAGCTGACCGGCTACCGGATCGTGGACGAGCCAAGGGTTTTGCGGCACTTCACGGCCACTTTCAAACCACTGAGCTGACCCCATCGCTGGTCGGCTGGTCGGCTGGTCGAGGTCGCGGTCAGAGTCGGCGGAGGTTCCGGCCGCCATCCGACATGAATCTCAAGGGCCGGCAACGCAAGGCGAAGCAGCTGATCGACACGCCCGCCGGCTCGCACACGCCCGCCACCGACGAGCCCGCCTCGCCGGAGCCGAGCGCTGATCCGTCTTCCCCGCCCGATGCATCGAAGCCCAAGCATCCAGCCGGCGCCTAAACCGCTCCCGGACAACGGCTCCAGGGGCTTGCGACCACCCGCTGTCGAGGGTGTCGATCGGCGCGCGGCGCCGAACGCTCAGCCGGCGGTCGCCCCGCCGTCTACCGGAAGCGTCGCGCCCGTCACGAAGCGCGCGTCGTCGCTGAGGAGGAAGGCGACGAACGCCGCGATCTCCTCCGGGCCGGCGACCCGCCCGGTGGGGTTGGGCGCGGAGAGCGAGGCGCGGTCGACGTCCGGCCCGACGCCGAGCAGCTCGCGGTACAGCGGAGTGTCGACATTGCCGGTCACCAGTGCGTTGACGCGGACGCCGTCGCCGGCGTGGGCGAGCGCGGCGGCCCGGGTCAAGCCGACAACGCCGTGCTTTGCCGCGACGTATGCGGTCAGACCGCCGATCCCGCTCGTCCCAGCGATCGAAGCGTTGTTGACCACCGCGCCCCCGCCCGCGGCCAACAAGGCCGGGAGCTGCGCGCGCAGGCAGTAGAAGACGCTGTGCAGGTTGAGCTCCAGCTCAGCCATCCAGCCGGCGACGTCGATATCAGCCGGGCGGCCGGGCGCCACGACGCCGCCCACGTTGTTGAACGCGCCATCCAACCTTCCGTAGCGGGCCATCGCGGTCTCGACGACCGTGACCGGGCCGTCCGCATCGGTCATGTCGCCGGCCACGAACAAAGCGTCGGCCCCCGCCTCGCGCAACCTCGCCTCGACCTCACGGCCATCGTCCGCACCGCGAGCAGTCAGCACCAGGTGGGCGCCTTCAGCGCCGAGGCGTTCCGCGGCGGCGAGACCGATACCCCGCGTCGCGCCCGTGACCATCACAACCTTGCGGTCGAGCCGCCTCATATCCATCGACACACCTTGACGGCAGACAGCCCCAGCGAGTCGGCCGACGTCGCGACAAGCGCTAGAGACGAGAGGCGGAAGCCCAAGCCGCCGGCGACGCTAGAGCTTCTCGCACAAAAGCAGCAGTCACCCGTCGCCTTCGGCGTGACTGCTGGGTCTCATGGTGGCTGTCGCGCAAAGGTGCGAGTTCCTCGCTGTACTCGGCGGCAGAGGACAGCGCTGGTGGCTGGCTTATCGGGCGTGGTCGGTGCGGCTGAACCGCGGCCTCGTCGCGAACCGTGGGGCGTGCTGTCGCTCCGGTCGCGGCGGGGGCGCGAGTCCTCTCAGTCTGACAGCGGCCGGAATCACCGACACGCCAGCGATCGTGCTTACGCGTCGTGCGCGCAGTGCCGTTCGATCCGCCGCGACGAGCGCTCCCCGACCGCGTACGCGCACAGCAACAACGCCACCATCATCGTCGGCTCGTGCGCCGCGCGACCCCACCCGTCAGCGCGATAGGCGCTGTAGAACGCGGCGAGATCGAACTCGCCGACGGCATCGATCACACACCACGCCAAGTGATTCTCCGGCAGCCACTCACGCAGGCTCGGCGGCAACAACAGCTCCTGCTCGCGATCACACGCCAGGAAATTCTGCGGCATGCCGGGATCCTCCTAGCGCTAGCGCCTGAGGACGAGGAGCACCTCGTCGATCTCCTCGCCGCGCGCGTTGGCGAAGCCCCGCCCGCTGCCGGTCACGACGAAGCCGCACTTCTCCAGCACCCGGATCGAGCCGGCGTTGTCCGCCGCCGCGCGAGCGTGCAGCGGGCGCTCCGTCACGACGCCGAGCATCGCCCGCAGCGCCGCGCTCGCCGCTCCCCGCCCCCAGTGCGCCCGCCCGATCCAGTACGTGACCTCGCGCTCCTCGGCCGGGCCGAACACACCGATGTTCCCGAGCACCGCACCGCCCTCGCCGACGACGGTGCGGGCGATCACCGACGGGTCCTGACGGAGCCGCGCCCAGTGGGCATCGAAGCGGGCGCGGTCGGACGGGTCCTCCCAGGTGAACGCCGCCATCCGGATCCCCTCAGGCTCGTTGGAGTACGAGTAGAGGACCGGCAGGTCGCTGTCTCTCACTTCCCGGAGCGCTACGTGCATCGAAACGCACCTTACGGTGAGCGGCGAGGGGGTGCGCAGCCGGAGGCGGCGCACCTCCACCGACGGCTCTAGCTAGCTCCAGTCGCTTTGTGCGACAGCCACCAGGCAAAGGGGAAGTGGCCGGAGACTGAGCGGCGCTCGGTTTCGCGTCAAAGCGAGCGTCGGGCGTAGGTGATGTAAACGCTCCTCGGGTGGGTGGCAGGAAAGGGCGTTTCGGGCCGGCGAGCTTTGCGGGGTCCTGGCGCGTCGCACCGGAGTGACGGGGCGTGGACCGCAAAGTCGACGGCGGGTTCCATTTCCTGACAGGACCCGCCCGCCGAGGCCATGGTCCCTCAGCCGATTACGCGCAGCTCGGGCCAGTCGAGCGACTCGCCGTGGAAGAAGCGGGCCCAGTCGCGTTGCATCTGCTCGGAGACCGCGCGCGTACGTTCGTCGTCGGCGACGTAGTGGCGGGCGACCGCGCTGTCGCGGAACGTGCCGAACAGCAGCGGGACGTCGATCGTGTGCAGCGCTCCGAGATCGTCGTACGAGGAGTGCTCGATCCGGAACAGGTGCACGCGGCCGCCGGCCTCGCGGCGGGCGTCCGCCCACCGCCGCGTCGGCGCCTCGAAGAGATCGCGCGTGAGTGCGCGGACGCGTTCATCAGGGGCGTCGCCGCCGCCGGTACGCAGCAGGAACGTCGCCTCGTCGCGTGTGGTGCCAACGAGCACCGGCACGGCGAGGCGGGCGTCCGGCGCGTCGAGCGGTGCGACGGGCAAGAGCTCATCGAGCGTCGGCAGCGCACCGCCGCGCGTGCCGGCCCACTCGCCCTCGCGCAGCAGCGCCTCGTGCCGCGCCACGACCTCGTCCGCGGCCGTGTCCCGATCGGCGGAAAGCGCGGCCTCCCAGCGCGCGCGGCGGGCGGGATCCTGCGCGGCCTCGGGCAGTGGCGGCGAGTGCAGCATCCCCTGCGCGAACAGGCCGTCGGCGGCCGGGGAGGCGAGCAGGTCGGCGACGAGCGCCGCGCCCGCCGACTGGCCGCCGAGCGTGACGCGCGCGGGGTCGCCGCCGAACGCGGAGATCTCGCGCTGCACCCACTCGAGCACCGCGAGCACGTCGTGCAGCCCCCAGTTGCCGTGCGCCCAGCCGAGCGAGCCGAGGCGGTAGCTGAACGTGACGACCACCACGTCCGCGGCGTCCGCCAGCCCTGCGCCGGTGTCCACCCCGGACCCGGTCCAGCCGGTAGTGAAGCCGCCGCCGATCACGAACACGAGCACCGGCCACGGGCCGTCGCCACCCCGCGGCGTCCACACGTTCAAATACAGGCAGTCCTCATCGCCGGGCGGGATCGGCCCCCAGGCGAACTCCGAGATCGGCCGGTGCGGCTGCGGGGGCGGCGGGCCGACCGCGAGGCAGTCGCGCTCGCCCGCCCACGGCCGCACCGGCGCCGGCGCGCGCCAGCGCAGCGAGCCGACCGGCGGCGCCGCGTAGGGAATGCCCAGGAAGGCGCCGTCGCGGCCGCGGACGCGGCCGGTCGTCAGCTCAACGCCGGCGCTTCGGACGGGCACTGACGTCCTCGAGCGTCTGCCGCAGCCGCGCGCCGTCGTAGCCGGGCTCGAGCAGCTCCATGACGTCGAACGCCGTGGCCGACAGGTGCTCGGCGAGCAGGCGGGCGGTGAGCTCGCGGTCCTGCGCCTTGCACGCATCGAGGATCTCGCGGTGGCCGATCGTCAGCCACGCCTTCGGCGAGCGCGCGATGTGCACGCGGCGGTAGCGCTCGAAGTGGTCGGATAGCTGCTGCAGCAGCGCGTTGAAGCGCTGGCCCGCCGGCGCCGTGAGGCCGCGGTGGAACGCGTTGTGCGGCTGCGTCCAGCGCTCGTAGTCCTTCGCCTCGGCGAAGTGCGCCATCTCCGCCAGCCGCCCCTCGAGCGCAGCGATGTCCTCGGGCTGCAGGCGATTGACCGACAGCCGCATCGCCTCCGTCTCCAGCGCCACGCGCATGACCACGAGCTCCTCGAGATCGGTGGCCGAGATCGGCTTCACCGTGACGCGGCGGTTCGCCTGCGCGTCGACCAGCCCCTCGCTCTGGAGCATCCGCAGCGCCTCGCGCAGCGGCGTACGGCTCACGCCGAGGTCGTCGGCCAGCGCGACCTGCGACATGACGGCGCCCGGCGCCAGCTCGCCCTCGAGGATCGCCTCGCGCACGCGCTTGTAGACCTGCTCGACGTTGTCGCGACGGGCGGTGCCGTCCGTGGGCGCGCTCATACGCGCGAGGGTACCTTCAGCGGGGGTCGTCATCTGGTTGGGTTCCCTTCGTGAGCGAGCGAGTCGCCGTGGTGACGGGCGGCGCCGGCGGGATCGGCGGGGCGATTGTGCGCGCGCTCGGCGCCGCGGGCTTCGCGACCGTGATCCTCGACCGGGAGCAGTGCGACCTCGCCGACGCAGCCAGCGTCCGCGCGGCGGCGGCGGGGATCGCGCGCGTGCCGACGCGCGCGCGCTGGTGCCCGACGACGTGGCCGGCACGGTCGCGTTCCTGTGCACCGACGCGGCCTCCGCGATCACCGGGCAGACGCTCAACGTGGACGGCGGCCTGATCTTCCACTAGAGCCCGAGATAGGGGACGAAGCGGCCGTCGGGATCGCGCGCCGCGCGGATCTCCTCCAGCCGCAGGCGATTGGCGTCGGCCATGAAGCGGTCCGGCCGGCGGGAGAAGTCGGAGTCTCGCCGATGTACAGCCCCTCCCCCACCTGCTCGGCGAGCGCCGCGTGGCGCCCGTGGACCCAGTCGCGCTGCTGCTCGTCCTCGGCCGGGTCCTCCCAGATGCCGTAGCTGGCGAGGTAGACGTTGGCCTCGAGCGAGAACGCCATGTCGGGCAGCTCGCGGGTCGGCGCCCACCCGTACCAGATCGAGAACGAGTGGCGGGTCGGCAGCTCCTCGTAGGTCTGCCGCAGCAGCGGCGCGAGCTCGGCCGCGCCGGCGTTCGTCCACTGGCTGTCCGCGCAGTAGCGGTGGCCCTCCGGATTCTGCAGCGCCTGAGCGGCGTTCTCGGCGGCGATCGTCGTCGGGCCGCGAACGTGGTCGACCTGCTCGGCCGGCACGGCTTCGAGTGGGCGCAGCAGCCGGTCGGCCTCCTGCGCATCGCCGGCCACCAGCGTCGTGTGCAGCAGCAGCTCCGGCTCGCCGGTGCGCAGACGCGTGGCGGCCATCACGGGCTCGACCGCGACGTCGAGTGTGGGCAGCACGTCGTGCAGCCACTCGAGCACCGGCTCGAGGTCGTCGAGCCGGAAGACGCGCGTGTCGTGGAACATCGGCATGAGCGGATACGTGCGCAGATGGAAACGGGTCACCACACCGGGGAAGCCGGGGCCCGCGCCGCGCGCCGCCCAGTACAGGTCGGCGTTCTGCTCGGCGTCGGCACGCACGAGCTCGCCGTCCGCCGTGACGACGTCGACCGCCAGCACGTTCTCGGCGCCCCAGCCCCAGCGCCTGCTGTTCCAGCCCTGGCCGCCCTGCAGCAGGAAGCCGCCGATGCCGACCGACTCGCAGTGGCCGCCGGTGAACATGCGGCCGTGGGACTCCAGGAACGGCGCCAGTTCCATGCCGCCCTTCACGGCCGGGCGCGCGATCGCCACGTCGCCTTCGAGCGCCACCTCGCGCATGTCGCCGAGGTCGATCAGCAGCGCGTCGTCGCGCACGCTCCAGCCCGCCCAGCTGTGGCCGCCCGAGCGCACCGACACCTGCCAGCCGCGCTCGGCGGCGACGCGCACGCCGTCGATGACGTCCTGGTCGGACGCCGCGAGCAGCACGGCGGCGGGCGTCCGCTCGGCCGGCTTGCGCCCGTTGAAGATGCGGTCGTGGCAGGCCGCCTCGAAGCCCGGGTCGCCGCGCTCGATCACGCCCGCTCCACGAGCTCCACGAGGTTCCCCTCGGGGTCGGCCAGGAACGCGAAGCGCACACCCGGCTCCGGCGACGGCCGCGGCGAGACCTTCTCGGCGCCGCCCGCCTCCAGCGCCCGGGCGAACATCGCTTCGATGTCCGGCGTGCCGACCGCGAGGTGCCCGTAGCCGCGCGTGGCGAGCGCGGCCAGCGGCGACTCGGGCGTCAGCCCGCTCTCCGCCGACGGGTGCTCGAACAGCTCGAGCCGGCCGCCGCTCGGCAGCTTGAGCATCAGCCCGCGGATGCCGCCCGGCAGCTCGAACGCCACCTCCCGCTCGAAGCCGAGCGCCCGGCGGTAGAACGCCGCGGACGCCTCGAGATCGGCCACAGACAGGCCCGCATGGTCGAGCGTGACGGTCAAGGCAAAGACGAAATCAATCACCAGCACGCTGACAAATCGACGGACGCCCTACATGGCGAGAGCGGCCACGCGCCGCGCGGCCTCGTCCGAGCGGACGACCATGCTCGCCGCGCCGAGGGCGCCACCGATCTCCTGCAGGTCGGCCGGGCGCACCGCCATCGCCTCGGCAGCGGCCGGCAGCGCAAAGCGCTCGATCGCCTCCGCCACGCCGGCGATCAGGGGCGAGCCCGGTGGCGCCAGCTCGCCGCCGACGATCGCCGCCTCCGGGTTGAGCGCATTGCAGACGGGCGCGAGCGCCTCGCCGATCACCCGCCCGGCGTCGGCCAACACACGGCGCGCGCCGCCGTCACCGTCGCCGGCCAGGCGCACGATGTCCGCGAGGTCCAGATGCGCCCCGTGCACGGTCTCGAGGCCCTCGACCAGCCGGTGACCCGACGCGAGCGAGTTCACACAGCCACGGTTGCCGCAGCCGCACACTGGGCCCTCGTCGCGCAGCGGCGTGTGGACGAGCTCACCGGCGTAGCCGGTGCTGCCGCGCCGCAGGCGCCCGCTCAGGATGATCCCGGCGCCGATCCCCCAGGACGCCTTGACGTAGATGTAGTGCCGCAGGCCCCGACCGGCGCCCAACGCCAGCTCGGCCAGCGCCTCGAGATTGGCGTCGTTCTCCACCGCAGCCGGCGCGCCCAGCCGCTGCGCGAAGATCTCGCGGACCGGGCGCTCGGCCCAGCTCGCGAGCAGGACGGGATCGGCGGTCCCCGTCGCGGGATCGATCGGGCTCGACAGCCCGACGCCCACACCGACGAGGTCCTTCCGCGGCACAGCGGCCTCGTCCAGCAACGCGCCGGCGAGCTCGTCCGCGACATCGACGAGCCGCTCGGCCGGCGTCCCGACCTCGAAGCGCACGTGCCGCCGCGCCAGCACGGTGAGCGAGAGGTCGGTCAGCACGACGCGCATGTCGTCGCGGCCGGCGAACACCCCGAGCGCGACGCCCGCGGCGGCGTGCAGCCGCACGAGAGTGGCCGGGCGCCCGCGCCCGCGCGGCTCGCCCTCGGCCTCGGATTCGACGATCAGGCCGCGCCGGTCGAGCTCGTCCACGATCGACACCACGGTCGAGCGCGACAGGCCGGTGGCGCGCGCCAGGTCGCTGCGCGATGCGCGCCCGTGGTGGCGCAACGCGTCGACGAGCACCTCGACGTTGCGCCCCCGGAGATCCTCGGGCGTGCTCATCGTCTCGCGACGGCCGGCGCGTGGACGTCGCCTTCGTGCAGCGCGACGACGGCGGCGTCGCGCTGCCAGTCGCGGTCGGCCAGGGCGGCGGCGATCGCTCCCAGCACTTCGGCCCGGGCGCCGAGCAGGGCGGCCTTCACCGGCACGTGCCCCGCGCGCGGGAGCGCCACGCGCCGCAGCTCCACGCCGATCGCCTCGATCAGCCGCGTCGAGCCGGCCCCGAGCTCGCCGCCGACGACGACCGCCGCCGGGTTGACCGCGTTGCACAGCGCGGCGACGACGCGGCCGATTTCGCGACCTGCCTCCTCGAGCGCCGGCCGCACCGCCGGGTCATCGTCGCGCGCGAGCTCGAGCAGTCGGGCCGGCGTGAGGCCGCCCGCGCGGCGCGCCACGGCACCGACCGCGGCGACCGTCTCGAGGCAGCCGCGGTTGCCGCAGCGGCAGACGTCACCCATCGGCGCCACGGCCACGTGCCCGACCTCCCCCGCGATGCCGCTGGCCCCGGTGTGCAGCGCGCCCTCGAGGATCAGCCCGGCGCCGATGCCGGAGGCGACCTTGACATAGAGCATGTCGTCGACCGCCCGGCCGGCGCCGTGCGCGAACTCCGCCAGCGCGCCGAGGTTCGCGTCGTTCTCCAGCCGCACCGGGAGGCGCAGGCGGCGCTCGAGCTCCTCGGCCGGTCGCAGCCCGGTCCAGCCCGGGAGGATCGACGACGACCGGACCGTCCCGGTCGTGCGGTCGATCGGTCCCGGCACGCCCATGCCCACGCCGAGCATGCGCTCGCGGTCGATGCCGGCGACGCCCGCGAGGTCCCAGACGAGCTGGGCCGCGGTGTCGAGCGACACGGCAGCGTCGGCGTCGACGTCGATCTCCACGCGCCGCTCGACGAGCACCGTCGCGGCCAGGTCGGCGAGCGCGACCCAGACGTGCCGGTGACCGAAGTCGACGCCGACGGCGGTGGCGGCCGCGGGGTCGAGCCGCAGCTGTGCGGCGCGCCGGCCCTTCAGGGGCGTGCCGGCACGCGCGGCCTCCTCGACGATCAGCCCCGACGTCAGGCAGTCGCCGACCAGCGCCGACACCGTGGCGCGCGACAGGCCGGTGCGGCGGGCCAGCTCGGCCCGATCCGCCGAGCCGGCCTGCCGCAATGCCTCCAGCATCCGGCGGCGATTGAGCTCCCGGAGTTCATTGAGCGACGCCATCTAGGCGTCTTTTCTAACGGACAGCGAACCTCCTGCGCAGCGGTAGGTCACGCGACGACGTGCCGACTTGCACCGTGTACGTCCCGCGCGGCACGCGCCAGCCCCCGTCGAACACCGCCAGATCGTCGCGCCGGAGGCGCATCTCGACCCACCGGCTCTCGCCCGGATCGAGCGCCACCTTCTTGTAGCCCTTGAGCTGCTGCGGCGGCTCGCCGGACCCGCGGGGGTGGCTCAGGTACAGCTGCACGACCTCCGAGCCGGCGCGCCGGCTCGTGTTCGTCACGCGGAGCGAGACGTCGACGGCCTGGCGCCGTGTGTCGACGTTGAGGTCGCGGAGCTTGAACGACGCGTAGGACAGGCCGTAGCCGAACGGGAACTGCGGCCGCTGGCCCGTCTGGTCGTACCAGCGGTAGCCGACGAGCAGGCCCTCGTCATAGCGCTCGTTGGAATTGACGCCCGGGTAGCGCTCCGGCCTGGTCGGCGGTGCCGGGCCCTGCGTGTCGCTCGCCGGATAGGTCACCGGCAGGCGGCCGCCCGGGTCGCTGTCGCCGAACAGCACGGAGGCGAGCGCGGCACCGAACTGCTGGCCGGGATACCACGCCTGCAGCACGGCGTCGACGTGGTGCAGCCACGGCATCAGCACGGGGCTGCCGTTGTTGAGCACGACGACCGTGTGCCGGTTGACCGCGGCCACGGCCTCGATCAGCGCGTCCTGATCGCCGGGCAGCGCGAGCGTGTCGCGATCCATCCCCTCGCCCTGCGCGTTGTTGACGATCACCAACGCGGCGTCCGAGCGCTTGGCGGCGGCGACGGCGGCACCGATCCCGGACGCCGACGGCGGCTGCCACTCCAGCTGGATCGAGTCACCGAAGAGCCCGGACTTGCTCGAGTACTCGATGCGGATCCGCGCCGGCCGGCCCTTGGTGAGGAACGCGGTGCCGCTCTCCGGATACCGGGGGCCGACGACGAACGGCGAGCCCTCGCGCTCGCCGGACGTGACCAGGCGGTCGTTGACGAACAGCTTGGCGATCCCGACCTCGTGCAGCGTGAGCCGGTACAGGCCGGTCTCCGGCGCCGTCAGCGTGCCGGTCCAGCTGGCTGACCACACCGGGCCGAGATCCGCCGGCGACGCCGCGACGTCGACGGTCGGGTCGACCTGCGTGCGCGTCGGAGCGCCCTGCCGGTCGCCGTTGCTCCAGTAGCTCGCCGACAGGCCGTGGCCACCGCCCGTGGACGGCGAGAGGGCGTCGGTCGGCACCGTCGTCGGCAGCGGCACGTCGCCCAGCGATCCCTGCGCGGCGTTGATCTTCACGCCGCCGGCCCGCGCGGTGATGCCGGCCAGCGGTGCGATCGTCGGGCCGGCCGTGATGGGCACGGCGGCCGAGCCGCCGGTGATGTACATCGCGTCGGCGCCCGACGGCCCGATGACGGCGAGCGAGCGCAGGTGCCGCGTACTCAGCGGCAGCGCCTGGTCGTCGTTCTTGAGCAGCACCATGCCGGACTCGGACATGCGCTTGGCGAGCGCCTGGTGCTCCGGCGTGGTCACCACGTCCGCCGGCGCACCGACGGGGTCGTCGAACACACCGCTGTCGAACATCGCGAACAGGATCCGGCGCACCATGTCGTCGAGCCGCGCGGCCGAGATCTGGCCCGACGTGAACATGTCGCGCGTCCGCAGCCCGCCGGTGAAGTCGCCCGGCAGCGCCGGGAAATCGACGCCGGCGTTGGCCGCGGCCAGCCCGTCGCGGACGGCGAAGGCGAAGTCCGGCACGACGAAGCCGTTGAAGCCCCAGTCGTTCTTGAGCGTGTCGAGCACCGCGTGGCTCTCGCAGGTCGGGGTGCCATTGACGCGGTTGTACGAGCACATCACGCCGTCGGCGCCGCCGCGCTGGACAGCCGTGCGGAACGGCGCCTCGTAGATCTCCTGCAGGGTGCGCTCGGAGACGATCGCGTTGATCGCCGGGGCGTGCGCCCCGGTCGGCAGCGCCGCGAACCCGGTGCGCTCGTACTCCTGGTTGTTGGCCACGTAGTGCTTGAGCGTCTCCATCGCGTGGCCGGACTTGACGCCCTTGATCTCCGCGGCCACGGTGTGGCCGGCCAGGAACGGGTCCTCCCCCAGGTTCTCGGGCTGGCGCCCGGCGAGCGGCACGCGGGCGATGTCCATCGCTGGGCCGAGCCAGGTGTTGAAGCCCTTGCCGCGCAGCTCCGCCGCGATGGCGCTCCCGTACGCGCGCGCGAGGCGGCGGTCGAACGTCGACGCGAGTGTCTGCGAGGACGGCCAGGTGGTCGTGCCGTTCGCGCGCACGCCGCTGGGCCCGTCGTCGGACGTGAGCGGCGGCACGCCGAAGCTCGCCGTCGAGCCGAACTGGCCCATGGCGATGTCGACCTTCTGGTCGAAGCTCAACGCCGCGAGCAGCTCATTCGCGCGTGTGAGCGCCGGCTGGCTCGCATCGCGCCACGGCTGGTCGGCCGCACCGGCGCTGCCGGTGGCGGCGGCGCAGACAGCGAGCACGCCGAGCGCAGCTAAGGCTCTCTTCACCACGTCTCCCCCTCAGTTCTGTCAGTTCTCGTCGTAATTTGACGACGATTTCTCGATTATTCCAGCGATGCCCAGAACGCGCACTTGTGCTGCGCCGCGTACTCCGCCTCGCTGATCGGCTGCGTGGCGCCGCCGGGGCGCAGCGACTGGATCCGGCCGCCGGGTCGGTAGGCGGGCCAGAGCGCCTGGAACGGCACGAACGGCACACCGAAGCGCGTGAGCGCGCCCCAGTAGCGGACCATCTCGCGCGACAGCCGCTGCTGCGCGGGCGTGAACTGCGCGGCCAGCGGGATACCGTTGTCGAAGCTCGGCCACATGTAGGCGAGCTCCATCGCGTGCCCGGCGCCCCACATGTAGCCCGGGTGGTTGTGGTTCAGGCCCGGGGCGTTGCGGTCGTCGAACTGGTACGCGTAGGTCGGCGTCCAGCGCGCGAGCTGCTTGTCAAGCGCCAGCGCGGCGCAGCCGCCGATGCCGCCGATGAAGCCGCTGTCGGTCCAGATCGCGCCGATCGCGTATGCCGACGTGTACGGGCTCGGGAACGCGCTGAACGGATACTGCTCGAGCACCTTCGGCGCCTGCGCGCCGTACAGGCTCTGCACGAACCCCTCGTACTGCTGCTCGTTCAGGTCGGTCAGGTCCTGGGCGAACGTGCGGCCCTCGTCGTGGTTGGAGCCGTTGATCACCGGCACGCGGTTGAAGCGCCCGGAGGCGATCGCGTCGGCCGGCGGGATCGGCAGCTCGCGGCCGCCCGAGGTGATCGACGTGGCCTGCTGGCCCGCCGTCGCCGCCAGCAGGTCGTGCACCGACTTGCTGCGCAGACACGCCGCGTCGTCGCAGCCCACCGCCTCGGCGAACGTCGTGCCCGCGCTCTCGGCCTCGGGCAGCGGCTGGCTCGTACAGCTGCCGCTCTGGATCGCCGCGGCGCTGAACAGTCCGCGCGTCAGCGGCGAGGCGAGCTGCGCGCAGACCGACCAGCCGCCTGCCGACTCGCCGGCGATCGCGACCCGGCGCGGATCGCCGCCGAAGCCTTCGACGTTGCGGTGCACCCAGCGCAGCGCGGCCTGCTGGTCGAGCACCCCGTAGTCGCCGGACGCATCGTCGGGCGCCTCGGCGCTGAGCGACGGGTGGGCGAGGAAGCCGAAGACGCCGAGCCGGTAGTTCAGCGACACGACGACGATGCCGTTGGTGCGCGCCATCAGCGCACCGTCGTGCTGGTCGCCGGAGCCGTTGAGCAGCCCGCCGCCGTGGATGAAGACCAGGACCGGCGCCTTGCCGTGCTGACGGTGCTCCGGCCGGTAGACGTTCAGGAACAGGCAGTCTTCGTTCTCGGACCCGGCGCCGTTGGAGCTCGGCAGCTGCGGGCAGCGGCTGCCGTAGCGCGTCGCGTCACGGATGCCGTGCCAGCGCGCGGCGGGCGCGGGCGCCTTCCAGCGCCGCGCTCCGACCGGCGGCGCGGCATACGGGATCCCCAGGAACTTGTCGGCGCCGTCCGCGGTGAACCCTCGTACGACGCCCGTGTCGGTCCTGGCGAGCGGCCCGTGCGCGGCGGCGCTCGCGGGCGCGACGATCACGGTGGCCGCGACGAGCGCGACGACCGCCATGCGACGTGACTTCATGCCTCCCACCCCTTGACTCGTGCAACTCCCGGGCTAGGAGTTTGTCACGACTCAGGACAATTTGCCTCGTGACCCGTTTGAATTCGAACGAGGCGTGGCGATAACGCGAAGCTCGCTCGTGTGGTGGCCTGCGGTGGTCTCCAGCCAGCATGTCCGGGGCCGCGAGCATCTCCGTGAACTCGAGCTGGTCGGCGCGCGCGGCCCAGCGCATGAGCGTGCGCCGCAGCGACCGGCTCTCGAAGTCGACATACCGCAGCCTACGCTCGATCGGCGAGCGGGCGAAGACGCTCGCGCGCCCAGCCGGCAAGGTCATCCGGCAGCTCGGCGACCGGCGCGGACCAGTGCGCGCGACGCACGACGAGCCGGCCGATCTGCGCACTCCTGTGGCCCTCGCCGACCGGGTCGAAGCTGCGGATGGCGGCGATGAAGATCGGCAGGTAGAGGAGCTCGGCGAGCGGTGCGCGGAATGTGCGCGCGCAGTCTTCCACAGACACGCGGCCGGACCACCAGCGCGACGCGTAGAGCACCGCGGCAGAGACTCCCTCAGCGCAGCGCTGACCGGTTGCCCGAGCGTGACCGAGCTGCGACCGCTGCGCGCCCGTGCGCACCGCAACCTGCGCGCCGCATTCGCCACGATCGCGGAGCGGCTGGGCGAGGCCGGCCTCCTGCGGACCGATGTGCGAACCGCCGCAGACACCATCTACGCGCTCGCCACGGAGACCACCTATCTGCGCATGACCGAAGGCGCCGGCCTCTCCACCGATGCGTACGCGGGCTGGCTCGCCGACACGCTCGCCGCCGCGCTGCTCAAGCGCTCCAGCTTGTCGCGAGTTGTAAGTTCGGGCGCAGATAGCGGGATGCATCGTCGTGGCTGGCGTTCGCCGGTGACCTGGCTCGTACCGGGCGTACTCGCGAGGTCGCCGGCGCACGTCAGGCGCGGCGAGGCGCCCGGTAGCTGCCCGCGAACTTCCGACTCGGGACACTAGATCGGCTCGGTCCAGACCAGTGCGGTGCCGTCGAGCACGACCGTGCCGTCCTGGTTGGCGATCGTCGTCCGCAGCTTCGTGAGCGGCTTGTCGGTGCGCGCCTCGAGCACCTCGACCTCGGCCGTGATCTCGTCGCCCGGCCGCACGGGCGCCTTGAAGCTCCAGTCCACGTGCAGGAACACGCTCCCCGGCCCCGGCAGATCCTCGGCGACGACCGCGTTCAGCAGCCCGGACGTCACGCCGCCCTGCACGATCAGCCCGCCGAACCGCGACCGCGCCGCCGCGGCCTCGTCGTAGTGCAGCGGGTTCCGGTCACCGGTCATCTCGGTGAACAGCTCGATGTCCTCGCGGCGCACGGTCCGGGTCCGGCGCGCCGTCTGGCCCATGGTCGGTGTCACGCACTGAACTCTTGCGCACCAGCTGCGGTCTGGGCGTGGTCGAGCACCGCGCGGAGCTCGTCGATCGCGGCGTCATCGAGTGGCAGGAGCGGCGGGCGGACGGGTCCCGTGGCATCGCCGGCGAGGCGGCAGGCGGCCTTGACCCCGGCCGAATAGCTCTGGCCTTCCAAGAACCGGCAGAGCGGCCAGAGACGGCCCCACAGCTCGCGCGCGGCGGGCAGGTCGACGTCGTCGATCAGCAGCCGGTGCAGCTCGACGCATTGCTCGGGGACGATCGACGCGGTGCCCCATACGACGGCGCGGACCCCGGCGGCGAGCGCGGCGAAGGTGAGCGTGTCCCGGCCGTTGAGGAGCGTCGGGCCGTCGGTCTGGATCAGCTCGGTGGCGGCGACGGCGTCCCCGCCGGTGTCCTTGAGGCAGGCGATCGGCAACTCCCGCAGCTGGGCGGCGGTGAGCCTGACTCCGGACGCGCTCGGGAGGTTGTAGTACATGATCGGGATGTCGATGGCCTCCGCCACGGCCGTGTAGTGCGCGAGCAACTCGCGCCACGAGAGCGCGTCGTAGAACGGCGGCACGACCATCACGGCAGCGGCGCCGCACCGCTCCGCGTGCCGGCTCAGCTCGACGGTCTCGCGCGTGGAGAGCGCGCCCGTGCCGGCGACGACCGGGACACGGCCCGCGGCGGCTTCGACGACGACCTCGACGAGTTGGCGGCGTTCGGTGTGCGACAGCGTGGTGAACTCGCCGGTGCTGCCGCCCGGCACGAGCCCGCCGACACCGGCGCCGATGAGCCGGTCGACGATCGCCCTCAGCGCGTGGGTGTCGATCGCGTCGCCGTCGTCGGTGAACGGGGTGATGAGCGCGGGCAGCACTCCGTGGAACGGCTCACGCATGGGCCACCTCTCGAAGACGGGCGTCGGCGCGTTCGGCGGCCGCGACCCCGGTGCGGGCGGCGGTCTCCATGGTCCCCAGCTCAGCGAAGTAGTCGCCGGCCAGATGTAGGTTCTCGTGCGGGCCGTGCGGGCCTTCCAGCGCCGCCTGTAGCCGACCGCGGCCGGGGCGCGCGTACACGTTGCCGAGCTCCCAGCGGTGCACGGTGGCGCCGGCGATGGCGCCGCGGGTCTGCGGGAACAGCTCGTGCAGGTCGCCCACGAAGCGGTCGACGATGACCGCGTCGGTCTCGCGCATGAGCGCCGCCGCGGCATGGGCGCCCGCGAACAGCATCAGGCTCCCGCCCGGCCGGCGGGGGCCCCGCGCGCGCAGCGCGTGCGCCTGGTTGGTGAACATGTCGAACGCGCGGCCGGGCGTGGCGATCGCGTAGACGTCGTCGTACGGCATCGCCGTCGTCTCGCTGGTCTCCACCGCGACACTGAGGAACGGGCCGTAGGTGAGCGCCGCCAAGGCGTCGGCTGCGCGCTCGGCAACGGAGCCGACGAGCGGCGCAGCGTGCGGCGCCTGCGCGGCGACGATGACCTGTCGCGCGCGGATCTCCTCGCCGTCGGCAGCGACGAGCAGGTCGGCGCCGTCGGGCCGGATGGAATGCACGCGGCAGCCGGTCCGCGCGCGGCCACCGAGCTCATGGCCCAGCGCCGCCGGCAGCTGCCCCGTGCCGCCGAGCAGGTTGTGTGCGACCAGCGAGCCCTTGCCGCCCCACACGAGGGCGAACAGGCCGATCCCGCACCCCGCCGACAGCTCGTCGAGCTCCGCCGTCGCACGATGGGCCGCGCACGAGAAGATCTCGTCCACGGCGGGCGGCAGCGGGCCGAGAAAGGCACGGAAGGTGCGGTCGTCCTCGAAGTCGTAGCGCCGATCGAGCTGGTGGTACCGCGCCAGCCGGCCGCGCCTTCGCCGAGCACGCCACCCGGAGCCTACGCGCCGTCGCCGACGCGGCGGACAGCGTCGACGAGCTCGCGACCCTGCGCAGCGGCACGGTCGCGATCGGCATCTTCGCCGGCCCGTCGGCGTGGAACGTCGACGAGCTCGTCGCGGCGTTCCTGGGCCGCCATCCCGACGTCTCCCTGCGGCTGATCGGCCGCAATTCCTCGGCGATCGCCGATCACGTGCGCCGCGGCGAGCTCGAAGGCGGCGTCGTGGTGCTCCCGATCGACGACGAGAAGCTCGACGTCCGCCCGATCGTGCGCGATGAAGTCCTCTACGTGAGCGCCGATCCTGAACGCACCCGCCGGCCGGCCACCGTCGAGCGCCTCGCCGGCACGCCGCTGATCTTCTACGACGCCGAGTCCGCCGAAAAGGATCCGATCCGCCGCCAGCTCGCCGAACGCGCGCAGGCCCTCGGTGTGCGCCTGCAGCCGAAGGTCGAGGTCGAGCTCAAGGACATCGCGCTGCGCCTCGTGGCCGCCGGCATCGGTGACACCTACCTTCCCAGCGCATTCACCCATGCGCCGTATTACCCCGCGGGCCTGAGCACCGCGCCGTTCGCCCCCGCGCTCTACGACACCTTCGCGATCATCACCCGGCCCGGGTCACGGCTGTCACCGGGCGTGCGCGAGCTCCTCGCCGCCGTCGAGGCGCACATGCGCGGCATCGCCGATCGGTTCGACCGGGCACGCTGACCGCCCGGTCACTCTTGCTGCGCGGGTCTGCGATCCGCAGGGGCGAAGCGCACGCGGACCTCGGCGCCGCCGCCCGCTGCGTTCGCCGCCTCGACCCACCCGCCGTGTGCCTCGGCGGCCTGCCGAACGATGGCGAGCCCGAGGCCGGACCCGGGCATCCCGCGGGCGTCGTCGGAACGGTAGAAGCGCTCGAACACGTGCGGCAGGTCAGCCGCCGCGAATCCGGGGCCGTCGTCACGTACGGTGAGTGTGCCGTGGCGCAGCGTGATGTCGATCCGGCCGCCGGGACGACTCCACTTGATCGCGTTGTCGACCAGGTTGGAGACGGCCCGGGCCACGCGGTCAGGCTCGCCGCGCACCACGGTGGGCTCGACGTCGAGCTGGAAGGCGACATCGACTCCGGCGCGCCCTCGAGCGCGCCCGACCAGCGACTGCACGATGCTGTCGACCCGGACGTCGTCGAGCACCCGTTCCTGCCGGCTGTCGCGCGCCAGCTCGACGACGTCGCCGACGAGCGCGGTGAGCTCGTCCAGTTCACTCAGGATGTCCGCGCGGAGCGCGGCGCGGTCGTGCTCCGAGAGCCGGTCGAGCTCGTCGATCGTCTGGACGTTCGCCCGCAGGCTGGCGATCGGCGTGCGGAGTTCGTGGCTGGCGTCGGCGACGAGGTGCCGCTGCGCTTCGACGGAGCGCTCGAGGGCGTCGAGCGTGGCGTTGAAGCTTCGCGCGAGCCGAGCGAGCTCGTCGTCGCCGGTGATCGCGATCCGTTCGACCGCATCGGGGTTGCCGGCGATCTCCTCGGTCCGGCGCGTGAATCTCTCGATCGGGGCGAGCGCGGCGCGGGCGACGAGCGCGCCGAGGCCGGCGGCGAGCGCGATGCCGGCCGCGGCGACGATCCCGAGCACGATCAGAATGTCCCGGAGCGCGCGGTCGGTCTCCGTCAGCGGCCGCGCGACCTGGACCGCGCCGCCTCCCGCTGCCAGCGGCTCCGTGAGCACGCGGATGTGCGTGCCGCCGACCCGGGTGCTGACGAGCGTCTCGCCGGACCCCGAGCGGGCAATGGCCAGCGCCTGGGGCGACGGGGGCAGCCCGGACGCGGCGCCAGTTGGCCGCAGCACCGTCCCGTTGGCGCACACCACCTGCACATATCCCTCGGCGCCGCCGAACCGCGCGTCGTCGCGATCACTCGGAGGTGACGCGAACGAGCGCTGGCTGTCGGAGAGCCCTGCAACACAGACGCGATCGTGGTCCCGGTCAGGATCGCCGCTCTCGGCCAGCTCGTGGGCACGCGCGCGGAGCGCGTCGTCAATCTGCTGATGCAGCTGCGCCCGTACCGCGAAGAAGACCGCCGCAGCGGCGACCAGCACGGTGACGGCGACCGCGAGACCGGCGACTGCGGCGATGCGGTGACGCAGCGTCACGGTTCGCGGAGCACGTAGCCGACCCCGTGCACGGTGCCGATCACGGGCGGCGCGCCGACCTGCTCGAGCTTGCGGCGCAGGTAGCTGACGTACACACGCAGGGCGTTGGACGCCGGGCCGAAGTCGTAGCCCCACACGCGGTCGTAGATGACGTCCCGTGTGAGTACGCGACGGGGATTGCGCATCAACAGCTCGAGGAGCTGATACTCGGTCCGGGTCAGCTCGGCGAAGCGCTCGCCGACGACGACGCCGTGTCGCGTCGGATCCAGGCGCACGTCACCGAACGTGAGGTCGCCATCGTTCCCTTCGTCCGTGCCGACGCGGCGCAGGAGGGCCCGCAGTCGCGCCTTGAGCTCTCCGATGTCGAACGGCTTGACGAGGTAGTCGTCGGCTCCGGCGTCAAGCCCGTCGATGCGGTCCTCCACAGCGTCACGCGCGGTGAGCATCAGCACTGGCACGCGATCGCCTGCCGCGCGCAACCGCCGGCACGCCTCCAGGCCGTCCACGCCCGGCATGCCGATGTCGAGCAGGACCGCGTCCGGCGGCTGCTCGGCGATCGCCGCGAGGCCTGCCGCACCTCCGGCGGCCAGGTCGACGTCGTACCCGGCAAGGGTCAGCGCGCGGCGCAGGGCATCACGCAGCGCGCGGTCGTCATCGATGATGAGCACACGCACGGGTACCCACAGTGTGCTATCCGCCGTGCCGGCCGTGCCACGACTCGATCAGCGAGAGCAGCACGAGCGCCAGCGCAACACCGCCGCCGAGCGATGCGCTCACCAGCAACCCGCGCACCAGAGAGCCGGGCGTGCGCTCAGCGCGCGCTGCCCTCAAGCTCGCAGCGAGCGCTCCCCAGGCGCGCGGCAGATACCACAGGAAGTGCACGCCGAAGCACGCGCCCCAGACGATGAACGAGACCTTGTGGAGCTCGAGCACGACGTCCGAGCGATGTCCTATGAGCAGCAGCGCAACGCCGCTGGCGAACACGATCACGGTCGCGACGACCAGCAGCGGCGCGAGCAGGCGAAGCGCGAGCTGCGGCGGCCCCTTGGCGCGATACCGCGGCGCTCCGCTGTAGTAGCGGACGAAGCGATACCCGGTGCTGCCGAGTTTGAGCACGATCGGCGGGATCAGGACGAGACCGATGAACATGTGCTCGGTGCGCAGGCCGCCGAGCCACAGGATCGTGATGCCTTCGGCGATCAACAGCGCGGTGAGCACGGCGCCGGTTGCGCTTGTGAGCAGCTCATTCCCTTCCGTCCCCGCAACCGGGCGTGCCAAACGGATCACGCTGCCTTCCGCTCCGCCGCCAGTCGCAGGGCGAGCGTGGGGCACGCGGCCACCGCGCGGCGAGCGTGCGCGAGCAGCTCGTCGGGCACCGGCGAGTCGTCGACCATCGGGTAGCCCCAGTCATCGAGCCGGATCCACTCGGGGAACAGCTCGGCGCAGGCGCCGTGCCCCGTACACGCGATCGGATTCACCGTCAGCCGCTCACTCATGCGGCCCTCAATGCGCGCCGGCTGGGAACGGCCAGGATCGGCGGCCCGGCGCACGCCTGACACGGGCCGTGCCGGCGGTGGTCCTCGAGCTCGTCGGCGAACACGCTGAGGGCGCTGCGCAGGAAGCGGACGACGCCGTCGGGGTGGTGGCAGGCGCCGCGGTTCTCGATCTGGCCGCTCCAGCGCTCGAGGCGCGCGGGCACCTCACGCCCGGCCGTCCCGGCGGCCAACGAGCCAACGGCGGCCGCGATCGCGGCCAGGCCATGCACGCACGGCCCGCACTGGCCGGCGTTCTCGTCAGTCATCCAGCGCACGACGCGCGCGACCTCGGCCACCGGGCAGGCGGTCGCGGGCAGCGCGACGACGACACCGGCGCCCACGGCGGCGGCGTGCCGGCGGAGCGACGGGTTATCCAGCGTCGTCGATGCGACGACTCCCGGCGACAACCACGAGCCGTAGTAGCCGCCGACCAGAACCGCGCGCGACGGCCGGCTCGCGCCCGCGGCGGCGAGCACGTCTGCGACGGGGGTGCCGAGCGCGATCTCGTAGACGCCGGGCCGATCGATTCCACCGCCCACCGTGACCAGTGCGGTGCCGGGATGATCTGCGGTGCCCCGCTCGCGGAACCAGTCCGGGCCGTGACGGGCAATCAGCGCGACGTGCGCGAGCGTCTCGACGTTGGCCACGAGCGTCGGGCGCCGGGCAAGCCCGCGCTCGTGGGGTCGCGGCGGGACGAGCGTCGGCTTCGCCGGGCCGCCGTTCAGGCTCTGCAGCAGCGCGGACTCCTCGCCGGCGAGGTAGCCGCCGGGGACGGAGCTGACGCGCACCCTGCCGGCATCGTGACGCT
This sequence comes from uncultured Solirubrobacteraceae bacterium, assembly GCA_963803335.1. Classification (GTDB taxonomy): domain Bacteria; phylum Actinomycetota; class Thermoleophilia; order Solirubrobacterales; family Solirubrobacteraceae; genus DASSUW01. The sequence goes on from CAWDME010000009.1 coordinate 429,715, forward strand.
CGCTGAGAGCGTGGCCGAGCGCCTCACGGGCCGCCCAGGAAGAGTCCTTGACGGCGATCACGACGTCGCGTGCGCCGACCGCCTCGGCCGCGAGCAGCGCTCCGTCGAGCAGCAGGTGCGGCGCCAACTCGAGGAGCGACCGATCCTTCTCGCTCATCGGCTCGCTCTCGGTGCCGTTGACGACCAGCGCCCGGCGCCCGCGCCGCGCTGCGACGGCCCGGAGCTTGGCCGCAGTCGGGAACGCCGCCCCGCCGCGTCCGCGCAGTCCGGCGGCGGCGACGGCGTCGATCAGCTGCGTCCCATGGCGTGACACCGCAGCTATGGTCCCCCCGCGTTCTTCGTGCTCGGGCAGCGTGAGCGCCCGGACCGGACCGGCGTAGGCGAGCAGACGCCGCGGACTGTCGGGGGTCATCCCGAAGCCTCCGTGACCGGCGCGCCGGAGATCGTGCCGCCAACCCTGTCACCGGACAGCGTGAGCTGAGCTCGCAACCGCACCGTGCGCCCGGCGGCCGACCGTACGAGCGCCTCCAGCGATGTGCCCTGCAGGGCATCGATCCGGCCTCGGAACCGGCCCGGCGCAGCCGGAGGCCCCAGCGTGACCGCGCTGCGCTCCATGACTACGCCGCCACTGGGATCGGCCTCGCCCGCGATGCGCAGGCGCAGCACGCCCGCGGTGGCGCCGGTCAGTCGCAGGCGCAGATCGACGATCGCCAGGCCGCCGGCGCTGGTGCCGCGCTGCACGGTTCCGTGCAGCCCGGCGGAGAACGGTCGCTCGAGGGGCGAGCGGGCGGTGCGCGTGACCGCGCCCGGGGTGGCGGCGAGCAGCGTGGCCGGAGTCCCGGCGCGGCGCGCCCAGCCGTCCGCCAGCGGGCCGAGCGCCAGCCACACCCCGACGACGGCGCTGGCGACCACGCACGCGCCGAGTGCCAAAGCCCGCGCGCGAGCGCCCTCGGCCGCGAGCCTCCAGGCGATCGCGCCCAGCACGGCGATCGTGCACGCGAGCACGATCGCGAGCATCCACGTCGTGCGCGCGTCCGAGCCCGTCCCGAGGCCATGGACGAGAGCTACCGGCCAGCACGCGTACGCCAGCCAGTGCACCGCGCGCCACGCGCGCAGTCCGAGCCGCTGCCGCAGCAGGCTCGTCACGGTGAGCGCGATGATCAGGTCGAGAGCGACAGCGCCCAGGCCGAGCCAGATCGGCCGGTAGCTGCCCGCGAACGGGAGCACCGCGTCGACGAGCCGGATCGGGGCGTAGCTGTCGAGCACTGACGTGAGCACGTGCCCGGTCAACAACGCGACGACGAGCAGTGAGACCGCCCGGTGCAGCGAGACGACGACGAACCGCGGCGATCCGTTGGGGGCCCAGCGCCGGACCTGCATGATGCCCAGCACGACGCTCGCCGTGAGCAGCAGGAGCGTGACGACCCCGGTCCCGCGGCTCAGGTACCACAGCGGCGACGGCCCAGCGGCGGCGATCACGCGGCCACCGCTTGATCGGCGGGCCAGCCGGTGGTGAGCTCAACGTCGCCGGCCACATTCACGAGACGCGCCGGCAGCCCGGCCTTCGCCAGCCACGCCGTCGCGGCGGCCCCCAGCACGATCGCCGCCGTGCTGGCGATGTTCGCGTCCACGCACGTGGCCGCCGCCACAGACACGGTGCGCCAGTACTCGGCGGCGGGCGCTCCGGTGCGCGGGTCGACGATGTGATGCGCCTGACCTCCGCGCCGGCGCCACCGCCGCACCACGGTGCTCGAGGTCGACAGACCGCCGGAAGCGATCGTCACATCCTGCCCGGCCTCGCCGGGGGCGGCCAGGTGGCTGTCGGCCACCCGCACGGCCCAGCCACCCGGCGGCGGCTCGCCGGCCGTGGCGATATCCCCTCCGAGGTTCACGAGCACGCCGCTCGCGGGGCAGGCCGCCAGAGCTCGCGCAGCCGCCCGGTCGGCAGCCAGAGCCTTCGCGGTGGCGCCGAGATCGAGCGTGACGCCGTGCGGCACACGCACCGTGGCGGCTGCGCGGTCGAGCTCGACCACGCGCCACCCCGGAACGCGGGCGGCGCGGACGCGGCGCAGCCGCGAGCCGCGCACGGAGGCGAAGTCGCGGTCGTAGCCGGCCAGCTCCAGAGCGCGGCCCACGGTGGGATCGACGCGGCCGCCGGTCAACCGCGCGGCACGCAGCGCGACCTCGACGGCCTCGAGAAACAGCGGCGACACGCCGACGCGGCGCCCCCGCGCAGCGTTCACCGCGGCGAGCTCCGAGTCGTCGCGGAAGCGGCTGCAGGCGGCGTCGATCTCCGCCAGCTCCGCCTCGACGGCGCGGCGTGCGTCGTCGACCTCCGCGCCGGCGACAACGATGCCCGCCGTCGTACCGAGCGCCCGCCACTGCGCCCCGGTCAGCGACGCGCTCACGAGCCGCCGGACACCTGCGGCGCCGGCGCCGCAGGTGTCTGCGGGTCAGAGGCGGCCGGCGGTTGAGCGGGCGGCTGCAGGGGCTGGGGGTCGTCGGTGGCGGGCGGAATGCGATCCGGTGACGTCTGGCCTGCGGAACTCGCCGTCGGTGCGGCGGCTTGCGCGCGACCCTTGAACGCCTGCGCGGCGACCACCGAGAAGAACCCAGAAAGGGCGACCGCAGCGACGGCGACTCCCGCGATCAAGCCACGTGTCCGGCGCAGCGCGGCGTCGCGGACGTGCAATCGCCGCCGCTCCACGCGCGCGTGTTCGGGTCCCGTGCCGCCGTGCGAAGTCATCGCTAGCAGGGTGGAAGCCAGTCGTAAGATTTGCGTAGGAACGGGTGAGCATCGCCGCAGGCGCGAGCTCCTCGCCGCCGTCGAGGCGCACATGCGCGGCGTCGCCGAGCGACTCGACCAGCGCCGCTGATCAGCGCAGCCGATCGGCCAGGTCTGCCAGCTCGGGCCCCGCGGCATCGAGCCGCTTGAGCACCTGCTGGCGGTCGTCGAGCTCCACGCCGCGCACGCGGACCGTCCTTGACACGCGCTCGACGTAAGGCGCGGCCTGGGGCGCGCGGTCGACGACCGCGCGCACAGCGGCGCTTGTGATCAGGGCGCGCGTCGCGGTCAGCCGATCCGATTCGGCCTTCGCCGACTCCTGCAGGCGCTGCTGCAACGCCTTGAACGCATCGGCCACAGCCTCGACGCCCTCCGCCGCCGGCGCGGCGAGATCCGTCTGCTCGTTCGGGCTGAGCCCGGGCACGGGCGGGACCACGATCAGCGAGCCCTTGACGACGTCGGCGAGCTCGGACAGATGAGGGTTCGCGCGTACGAGCGCCGCCTCCGCGCGCTTGCGGTCGGCCGCCTTGAGATCGCCGTACGCGCGCGCCACGACGTCGGCGATCTTCCGCTCTCCCTGGAACACCACGAACGCCATCGCGCGCCTCCTACTCCGGGCTGACTGGGTTGAGCGCCGCGAACGGATCGGCGAGCGCGGCGCCGTTGACGGTGATGCGGCCGGTGCGGAGGTTGCCGAGGACGGCGGCCTGCCCCTTGCCCAGCAGCTGGATCGCGAGCACGTCGGCGTCGCCGATGCCGCGCAGGTCGTTGCCGGACACGATCGCGCGTGCGCAGCGCAGCTGGGACGCGTTGCCGCGCCCGGCCGGGTTGCGGACGCGGTTCTCCGCGAGCTGGCACGCCGCGGCCATCGAGATGAACACCGGCGGCGCGTCGGACGCCTCGGCCACGACCTCGTTCGAGCGCAGTACGACGTCGCCGCGCGCCGGCACCGCGAAGGCGATCGCGTTGGTCGCGGTGAGCACCAGCGCCTGATCGCCGAGGTCGGCGACGCCGAGATCCCCGAGGTCGTAGAACGGGCCGCTGTCCGGCATCGACAGCCCGCGCACGAGCACGCCGAACCAGGTCGCGGCGTTCATCTTGTCGGCGTCGCCGCCGCGGCGGCGCAGCACGTTCCCGTCGAGCGTCGCGGACATCCACGGCGCCACGACGCCAATCCCGCTCGCGCCGCCGAGGAAGCTGTCCGCCGGGCCGATGCCGATCAGCCGGTTCCCGGCGATCCGCACCGACTGCGCGCCGACCACCAGGATGCCGGTGCGCTCGTCCGACTGGCGGCTGCTCGCGGCGAAGCGCCGGACGGTGTTGCCGGCGACGTCCAGCTCGGCCACCGCGACGAGCCTGATCGCCCCGCTGTTCAGGCCCTCCTTGTTGAGCGCCTGCCCGACGTCGACCAGCTGGTTGTTCTCGACGACGAGCGCGCCAGCGGACCCGTCATCCTCGATCACGATGCCGCTGCCGCCGGTGGCGGCGATCACGTTGTGCTTGATCATCCCGCTGTTCACGCGCGTGCGGATCGCGATCCCGTCGCCCTCAACGTTGCGGATGCGGTTCGCCAGCACCTGGCACTGGTCCATCCCCGCGGCGTCGAGGCCGCGCTCGAGCGCGATGCCGTCACCGTGACCGCCGTCGACGTCGTTGTCGGCGACGCGGGCGCCGTCGACCGACACGGCGATGCCCGTGCCGCGGACGTTGAACGCGTTGGAGGACACGTCGAACGGGCCGGCGGCGCTCGCGCCGGCGGCGATCAGGCCGAACGCATCGCAGCCCCAGACCGTGTTGCCGGCGATGCGCGTGCCGGCGAGATGCACGGCGGCGTGCCCGAACTCGATCCCGCGGTCGCCGCACCACAGCGCGTTGCCCTCGATCCGCAGCGCGCCACTGACGAGGAACGGGTCGTCGCCGTCGTCGCGCGTACCGCCCGCGATCCCCGTCTTGGCCGCGAGCGCGCAGTCCTCGATGCGCGCGCCGACCACGAAGCCCTCGAGCCCGACGGCGGCGCCGCCGACGTCGGCCGCCGGCAGGTCGGCCACGGAGCAGCGCGACAGCGCGAAGTCGGCGCAGCGGCCGACGCGGATCGCATCCGTGGGCACGTCATGGGTGGACGTGACCACGGCGAGGTCGTCGACCTTGATCCCGATGCCGCGGCGGATGTCGAGCGCCGTGCCGCCGGCGGTGGCGACGAGCGCGGTCCCGAGCCCGTGGCCGTGCAGGCGGACCGAGCGGGCGTCGTGGATCTCGACCGGCTTTGCGAGCGGGTACGTGCCGGGGGCGAGGCAGACCGTGCCGCCGCTCTGCTGGACCTGGTCGATCGCGGCCTGGATCGTGAGCGTACCGTTGAGATGCGACTCCGGCGACACGCACACCGTGCACTCGCAGCCGCCGTCCCCGCCCTCGGGCGGCCACAGCGTGCGGCAGTCGGACTCGGTGTCGGGGAACGTGACCAGCGCGAGCTTCGCGTAGTGCGCGTGGATGCCGCGCGGCGGCGCCTCGTCGAGGATCTCGACGGACGCGTCGGCCGTGCGCGCGGCGAACAGCCAGTGGTCGCCGGTGCGGAAGCGGCCGCTACCCGGATCGAGCGCGAACGTGACGACGATCCCGTTCTCGAGCACGATCCGCGCCGGCGAGTCGGCGACGGGGATCGTGCCGTCGGCGCCGGCCGCGTCGAGGTCGACCAGCACGTTGCCGTCCGCGTCGAGTACGCGGCCGTGCTGGTCCCAGCGGCGGATGCGCGTGTTGCGGCCGGGCGTCGTGCGGCCCTGCGCGTCGACCGGGAAGGCGCCGGTGGGCAGCGGCGCGGCGAGCCGGATCGTCCGCGTCGCGTCGTCGACGCCGCCACCGGTCTGGATCCGGCGCATCTCCCCCGGCAGCCCCTCGAGCTCGCGGAAGTCGTCGGTGATCTCGATCCAGTCGCCGTCGGAGAAGCGCAGCAGGTCGTCGCGGCCGACGCTCTCGACAACGATCCGGTCCGGGGCAGGGATCTCGGTCACGCGCGTCGCGACGGTGCCGTTGTCGCGTGACCACTTGAACGTCGCGCGGTCGGCGCCCGCGAGGTCGCCCGGCGCGTGGATCTCGACGCGGTACAGCTGGTTCTCGAGGCCCTTGTAGCCGCCGCTGGGCGGGACGAGGCAGGGGTCGGGATCGGCGGCGACGTCGGCGCTGCCGGTCGTCAGCCGCCCCGCGGCGGGCGGCTCGGCGTCGAGGAACCCCGGCACCTCCTGAAGATCGGTGGCGCACGTCACGGCCGCCCCGACGTCGTGCAGCAGCTTGGCCTGCCAGACGGTCTGGAGCCGCGTCGTGGTGTCGACGCCGAGCGCCGTCTCGACCAGGCTCGGATCCTCGATCGCCGTCAGCTCGCGTTGCCAGACCTTCAGGTAGACGAGGTGCGGGCCGCCCGCCGGCGGCGCCGGCGGCTCGGGGAGGTGGGGCTGCGAGGCGTACGGCGTCGGCGCCGTCCCGCGCTGCTCGGCCAGGCGCGGATCCCACTCGAGCGGCGCCTCGCCGTGGTTCTCGACGAGCAGCCCGTCGACGTAGATGCGGCCGCGCCCGATCGTGAACGTTCCGCCCGCCGCCTCGACCTTGAAGCCGTCGGGCGTCTCGCGCGGCACGACGGCGCGGCCGACCCCGTCCAGGCTGCCGGCCTGCAGCCGGCGCAGCAGCGTCTGCGCCCACTCGTTCCAATCGCTGTCGGTCTGGACGCGGCCCTGCTGCATGAGCACGGCGCCGAAGTGCCGGCGCGGATCGAAGGCCCACCGGCTGTAGTCGCCACTCATCGCGCGCTCCTCGCTGCTTCAGGACTCATGGAAGATCCCGGCCTGCAGGCCGACTCGGAGGTACTCGTCGAGACGGGTGACCAGGTCCGACTCGCGCTGCGGTTGGAACAGGAAGTGGTAGGCGCCCATCTCGGACTCGTCGTCCGCGCCGCGCCGAATCGCGTCGGGCGTGCGGGCGCTGAGCTGCCCGTACGCGGCGGCGCCGTAGCGCAGCGACGTGAAGCTCGGGAAGTTGCCGCCGCCGGGATCGGTCGTGGGCTGGCAGCGATAGCGCCGCGGCGTCGTGGAGTCGAGCGGGGCGAAGCTGAAGCGCAGGCAGCCTTCCTGCCGGCGCACGACGCGGACGGTGCCGAGCAGGATCGCATTCGACGCCGACAGCGACGCGCAGCGGATGTCGCCGATCACCGTGCTCGCCTCGATCGCGAGCGCGCCGCCTGGCGTCATCGGCCCGGTCGCCGCCGAGTAGGCGCGCCCGTCCGGCGCGCCCGCGTCGACGACGCTGTCGACCACGGTCGCGCTCGACGCGTCGCCGATGCGCAGCGGCCCGGTGATCGAGCGCTCGATCGCCACCTCGGCGCCCACGCGGCGGACGAGCAGGCTCGGCTCCCCGGGATCGGTGGCCGCGCCGTCCTCGGTGAGGCCGTGGCCGGGCACGAGCGTCGAGTGCACGATGCTCAGCCGGCGCAGCTCGCTGTTGGCCTGCGGCGCCAGGATGTGCCCGCCGGCGACGAGCAGCCCGTTGAGCGAGAACGCGCTGCCCGCCCGGCCGCGCACGGTCAACGGGCCGCCGAGCTGCAGCAGCGGCCGCCGCCCGGTGGCGGCGCGCAGCTCGATCGCGCGGTTCTCGGCGACGACGACGGCGGGCGTCTCGGCGTAGCGGCCGTTGTCGGCGATCTCCACGACACCCGCGCCGTCGAGCGCGTCGATCGCCGCCTGGATCGTCGGCTGGTCGTCGGGCACGCGCACCAGCGCGCCGCGCGGCGACTCGAACGTGTCGGCACGCGGGTACTCGCCGCCCCCGAGCTCGGCGGGAGCGCCGTAGTGGAACGTCACCTCGAGCGCGGCGGGCAGCGTGACGTCGGCGGCCACCGACAGGCGCCCGAGCTCGGGATCGATCGCGACCGTGCCGGCGGGCGGGTCGTGCGCCCACTCACTCAGATCGCAGACGGCGATGGCGGAGAGCGGCAGCGGATCGCCGTCGAACCAGACCGTGAGGCTGCGGCCGTCGCCGTAGTAGCTGTCGACGTGGCGGGCCAGCGTGCGGCGACCGATCGGCGCTGGGACGTTGATCGGCTCGGCCAGGTGCGTGATCTCGTCCTCGACCGCAGGCAGCGTGTACAGCGGGCTGTCGTTGCCGAGCGGGCTGAACCGCAGCCGCCGTCCGGTGCCGGCCGCGGGCGAGCGGCCGAGCCGGTGGGCGCCGATCCGCCACAGGAAGATGCCGACGTTGGGGATGTTGTACCGGCCGCGGCCCGACGTGATCCGCCGCACGTCGAGCGTGCGCGGGATCGCGTCGAACGCGCTGCCGACGGCGTCGCAGGCCGCGCCGTCGCGCAGCGACGGTGTGACCAGGTTGCCCGGCCGCGCGTGGTTGAGGTACTGCGTCGTCGCCAGCAGCTGGAAGAACTCGACGGCGCGCGCCTCCCAGCCGGTGACGTCGCGCGCGAGCTGCTCGAGCATCGACGCGGTGCCCTTGCGGCGCCGCAGCGCGATCGTGTGCGCGACCTCGGCGCGCGGCGTCGCGAACCCGGGCACGCGGCCGTTGAGGGTGCGGTAGCCGATCAGGTCGCCGATGTAGGGGACGACCCACGGCGCGCACGTCTCGATGAACTGGTCGTCGTAGAGCTGGTCGAGGTTGTCATCGAGCAGCGCCACCTGCTCGGCCAGAGCGGCCAGCAGCGACTCGAGCGGCCCCTGCTCGGCCGGGATCGCGCCCGCGATCGCGGCGTCCCGCACGCGGTAGACGGCGGGCAGCAGCTCGAACAGGCCGCGGGCGTCGACGCTCACACCATCACCCCGATCGCGAGCGCGCCGGCATCGATCGTCAGCAGCTCGGCCGGCGCCACGCCCGCCGGGCCCGCGACCGGCAGGGCTGCGAATAGGCGCGGCCGCACGAGTGGCATCGGCCCCTGGTCGGACCGGCGCAGCTCGTCGACGTCGACCGCCGCCACGCCGGGCACGCGATGCACGACGGCGACGACCTCGTCGAGCGACACCGTCTGCCCGAACTCGCGCGCGTCGAACGAGAACGCGGCGAGCAGGGCCGCACGGACCGCGGCCAGGACGTCGTCGCGAACGGCGTCGGGATCGAGCTTGACGTTCGCGCGCAGCCGGAAGCTCACCGCGGTGTGGCTACGGATCGTCGACTGCACGAGCGCGTCGCCGAACGAGCGCAGTGCGCCGGTCAGCGCGGCGTGCACCGGGCCGGCCGGGTCGATCGCGGCGCCGGCCGGCCCGGCGACCGTGAGGAAGACGCCGCGCGCCGGGCCGCTCGCGATCCACGTCGCCAGCGCCTTGTCGATGCCGGCGAACGCGCGCGCGAAGTGCTCGTAGTCGAGCAGCGACACCGCGCGGTCGAGCGTCAGCACCGTGCGCGGGGCATTCTGGCGGGCCGCCGCGAGCGGCTCTGGATCCTCTCCCCCGCTCGCCGGCTCGGGGTTCGTCACGCCGGTGACGCCGAGCGGGCGGGCGAGCAGCGTGCTCAGCTGGCCCGCGCGGACGTTGCCGGCGAGGCCGAGGCCCTTGCGGTAGGCGGCGCGGACGTTCTGGGCACCGGTCGGGAGCCGCGCGCCCTCGACGCCGTCGCCGAACACCGCGGTCGTGACGCCGTCGTCCGACGTCTCGGTGGCGTACACACGGTCGCCCGGCCCGGCGCCGTACAGCGTCGGTCGCTCGTGCCAGAGCTGATCGGCGACGCGCACCTCGAGCGTCGAGCGCCGGCCGCTCGGCGTCTCGGCGTGGACCCAGGTAAGTGGCGGCTGCTTGAGGGCCAGCCGCTGATCCGGCCGCGACGCGTCGCCGCTGCCGGCGATCTCCGCCACGGTCTCGCCGTGGGTCGCGGGCGCGACGTTCGCGTTGACGCGGACGGTCTCGCGGTCCAGCACGTGGCGGAGCGGCGCCGCGAGCCGCAGCGTCGTGCGGTCGCGGTCGTGCACCACGCCGTCGGCCGCGCGCGCGATCAGCGCGACCTCGACGACCGGCTCGTCGCCGTCGGCGTGACCGTCGAGCGCGAGCGCATCGGCGCCCGCTACCACGACGCCCGCGCGCCCGTCGCGGTCGAGCACGCTCCACCCGAGCGGCGCGGGGTCGTGCGCGTCGAGCGCGGCGAGCAGCTCGTCGGGGCCGAGGACCCGCACGGCGCCGCCCGCGAGCGTCCGCGTCGGCGCGGCGGCGAGCGCGAGCCGGTCGCCGGGCGCGAGCGCGACGCGCGTGCCGTCCGGCAGCGCGAGCCGCAGCGTGCTGACGCCGGCGGCGACGCGCACGTGCTGGCGGGCGCCGCCGACCGCGACCGGCCGGCCGGCCACGAGCGCCGGCTCGAGCGTCGCCAGCGCCAGGCGGTCGCCGTACACGGGCGAGCGCACGGGCCGCTCGGTCAGGGGCAGCCGCTCGCTCTCGGCGAGCACGAGCGTGTCGCGCAGGCCGAACCAGTCGAGGTGCTCGCCGATGTCGAGGTCGACGTGCGTGACGCGCGTGGCGAGCCCGAAGTCGCTGCGCGACCGGTGCGCGACGGTGGCCGCCCGGTACAGCTCGACGTAGCCGAGCGCCGACGCCGGCAGGTGCGTGATCGTCGTGCTCGCCAGCGCGATCCAGCTCCCGGGCACGACGCGCTCGTAGACCTGGTCGAGGTCGATCGCCTGCCCGCGGATCGCGAAGCCGTGCCACACGCCGCTCACGGGATCGGCGATCCGTGCGAGGTTCGTGCCGTTGGTGGACAGCAGGCGCGGATCGGGCGCGTTGTGGCCAAACAGCGAGGCGCGGCGACGGAACACGTAGACGGCCGGGCGCTCGCCGGCCGGCGCGACGTGCGGGATGACACTGCCCAGCCCGTCATGCCAGGCGATGCGCGTGTGCCCGCGGGCGTCGTCGGGCTCGACCGTGTCGAGCACCCGCACGTCCCAATTCTCGCCCGCGGGGAAGCGCTCGCGCTCCGCGCCGACCACGAGGATCGCGTCACCGGGCGCGAGCTGATGCCCCGTGCCGGCGAGGTACAGCTCGCGCAGCCCGAACGTGATCGCCTGCGAGGCGCGCGTCTGCGCCCGGATCGCGTTGTGATCGACCCGCGCGTCGATCGCGGCGACGGTCTCGAACGTCTGTGCCGTCTCGCCGGGGCCTGGCACGCTCTGCGTCTTGGTGCCGGCGGGGATCGTGACCGGCAGCGGCGCCAGCGCCGGGTCGCCCGGGGCGTCCTGGAGCGTGAACGCGAGCCAGGCCTCGGCGGCGACGCCGGGCGCCGGCGCATATCCGAGCAGTCGCGCGAGCTCGAGCACCGACCGCCGCTCGGTCGCCGTGCGCAGGAACGCCTCGTTGGCGATCCGCTCCTGATAGAAGGTCAGCACGTCGGCCATCACCGCGAAGCCGTCGACGAGCGCAATCGTGAAGTCGTCGTCGGAGCGGGCGCGCAAGCCGGCGAGCGCCGGCAGCGCGCTGCTCGAGAAGCGGGCCTCGACGGCGTCGCGGAACGTCCGCCACGTGCCCGCGCGATAGGCGACGGCGTCGAGCCCGGGTGCGTTGGCGATCACTTGCCGCCTCGCAGGTCGAGCCGCAGCACGCCGTGCTCCGGGAAGTTCGGGTCGTTGTCGAGCCGGGCGATCTCGAGCCGGCCGAGCGGCAGGCGGCCGTCGTCGATGTAGCGGCGCTCGGGCGTGCCCTGGCGCTGGAACGTGACGACGTCGGCCGACGCCACGCCGGGCACGTCGTGCGCGGCCGCGAGGATCGGCGACAGGTAGATCGTCTGCCCGAAGCTGAAGTTGTCGGGATGGAACAGCCCGCGGCGACCGGGGCCGAGGTCGCGGTTCGAGAGCACGTCGAGCAGCCGCCGCTTGACGTCGGCGCGGAAGTAGTCCGGCTGGACGCAGACGAACAGCTCGAGCTCGAGCGAGACGAAGCGCGGCTCGTCGAGCTCGAGGTCGTGGCCCGCCATCCGGTAGCGGTCCACGGAGGCGAGCATGCCGGCCTTCGCGACCGCGTCGAGCGGCCGGTTGTCGAACCGGTCGAGCGTGAGGAAGACGGTGTCCCAGCTGCCGGTCCAGCGCAGCGTGGCGGCGGCGCGCTGGACCGTCGGGTCGCGCATCGCGACCGCCTCGTAGTCAGCGGCCGTGACCGCGCGCTCCTGCGTGCGGAACGCCTGCGGGGCGCGGCGGCGAACCTGGGCGAGCGACTCCGGGGCGGTGCCGCCGCGGGCGGGGAGCGGGTTGCGGACGGAGTCGACGCGCCCGTCGGCCGTAACTGCGTGGACGATGGCGTCGGCGCCGACGTTGCCGGCCGGCCCGTTGCCGACCCGGTAGCGGGCGGTGAACGCCTCGTCCGGCAGCGGCCGGCGGCCGTGCGTGTCGTCGCCGAACCGCAGCGTGGCCGTCTCGTCCTCCTCGCTCTCGACCACGAAGCGTGGGGTGTCGGCGGCCGCGTTGAGCAGGTCGGCGGCCGGCAGCCAGTGCGCCGTGTCGGAGTCGTGCACGCTGTCGAGCGCGATCGCCGGCTGCGCGCCGGCGAGCAGGCCGGCGAACGCGGCCGCGGCCGGCGCGGCCCGATCGGCGCTACCGGCGCGCGTCAGCGGCGCCTCGGCGAGGGTCGGGCGGAAGCGCGCCGTGGCCGCGCCCAGGTCCTCCGAGCGGCCGAGCCCGTGGTCGACCAATAGAACATTCCCGCGCGCGAGGCTGACGTTCTCAACGGGCACGTCGCCGTCGGCCGTGCGCGAGGACAAGACGATCCCGAACGGCGGCGCGTCCTGCACGTCCCACTCGATCTCGGTGATCGGCGTGCCGTCGAGCGGATCGGTGAGCGGGTTGCCGTCGGCCTCGTGGACGACGCGCGTGAGCCGCACGGCGTGGCGGTGCGCCGGATCGCCGTCGGCGGCATCGCCCGTGACCGGTCCCTTGACCTCCTCGAACAGCAGCACGGCGCCGGCGTCGAGATCGGGGTGGGCGCCGCGCAGCGTCGCCGCCGTGGCGCCGGCGGGGAGCGTGCAGCGCTCGTCGCCCCACGTGTAGAAGCGCAGCTCGTTGAGGTCCGCGAACAGCGGCAGCGGCGGGCCGACGGGCTCGAACCACTCCGGCGCGGCGTCCAGCGCGCGGCCGTGATCGGCGCTGCCGGGCGCGATCCGCGCCTCCAGGCCGGACACCTCCGTGCAGAACGCGAGGCCCGCGGGATCCAGCATCGTGTCGGCGTTGACGGCGACGTGGAGCCATGCGCGCGCATTGCAGCCGTCGTGCATCGCGTAGTCGACCAGCAAAGCGTGGCGGCGTGCGGAGACGCGGCGGCGGCTGGTGCCGAGGTAGGCCTCGGTGGCGATCGCGTCCTGGCGGTAGCTGAGCCGGTCGCCGACGTAGGCCAGCAGTTCGACGAGTGCGATGCCGAGGTCGGCGACGCTGCGCTCCTTCCAGTCCGGCGCGAGCAGCGCCATGCGGTCGAGGATCAGCCGCCGGAAGCTCGCGTAGTCCTTCGCCAGGTAGTCGATCTCCGGCCCGTCGGAGGTCGCCGCGACCTCGCCGTCGGCGGGCCGGCAGTCGAAGTCCGACGGGCAGTCCACCTTGAACGAGAAGCCGACGTCGGACAGCAGCGGGTCGAACCCCGCCGGCGGCCGCGCGTCCGACGGGGAGCGCACGAGCGCGAGCGTGTAGCGCGCGAAGTCACCCGCCGGCGTCGCCCGTACGACGACCGCGTCCGGCTCGGTGGCGAGCACGTCGGCGCGGATGTCGCGGATCCGCTCGCCGCCGCGGATCTCGATGTTCTCGTCCGCCAGCCCGGCGAGCTGCTCGGCGGTCAGCGCGTTGACGAAGTGGACCGTGAGCCTGCGCTGCCACAGCAGCTGGGCGCGCCGGCTCGGCGGCAGCGCGGCGTACTCGGCCTGCTCGGCGGCTTCGAGGTCGCCGGGCGCGAGGTCGCCGACCTCCAGGTAGTCGATCGCGTTGAGCGTCGGATGGCCCTCGACGGCGGTCCGCCGCAGATCGTCCGCGCACGCGTACTGGACGGCGGTCATGCGACGCCTGCCTGCTCGAAGCGCTCGACCCGCTGCTCGCCGGTGAGCTGGACGACGTACTGGACCAGCACGCTCAGCGTGCCCTCGCCATGCGTGACCTCGACGCGGTCGATCGCGATCACGTCGCCGAGCCACTGTTGCAGCGACCCCTGCACGAGCGCCTGCGTGGCGGTGATGAGCTCATCGGACAACGGCGCGAACGTGAGCTGCAGCAGCCCGCTGCCGAAGTCCGGCCGGTTCACGCGCTCCCCCGGCAGCGTGAACAGGACCTGCTCGATCAGGTCGCGCACGTGATCGTCGCGGTCCGTGTTCGCCGTACGGCCGCGCCCGTCGAAGTGGTACGGGTGGTCGATCTGCATCACGTCGCGAGCACCCGGGTCTGGGCGGCCGTGGGCACGAGCGGCGTGCCGGTCGGGACGCAGGTTGACGTTCCGGTGAGCAGCGCGACCGGCTGGCCGGTCGCCAGCACGCGCGTCGCTCCCAGGGTCCACTGGCCGGTCGCGCACGGGCCGTTGCCGCCGGGCGGGACAAAGGCGCATCCGGCCACCGCGTACGGGGCGGCGATCGTCGCCACCGGCTGCCCGCTGACCGTCACGCGCGGGTTGGGCGCCGTCGGGGTGGCCTGGCCGCCGTGCGAGCAGAGAACCGTCGCGCCGAGGTGGAGGATCGCGCCCGGCATCACGTCACCGTCAGCGCGCCGGTGTTGACGTCGACCGTCGGCCCGCTCATCACGATCGACGCGCCCTTGCCGTTGTTGATGTAGATGCCGGTGTCGTTGACGATCAGCGACGCGCCGCTCGTGCTCTTGAGCATGATCCCGCCGGTCGGGCCGGGGAGATCGCTGATCACGAGCGCGTTCTGCCCGAGCGTCTGGAACACGATGCTCGGCGCGGCCGGCACCCCGGCGTGGGCGAACGGCGGCACGTCGGCCGGCGCGCCCCAGCGGCAGCCGACCCAGATCGGGTGGCTCGGATCGCCGCGCTCGAACTCGACCCAGACGCCGGAGCCCACTGGCGGCACCATGAAGACGCCCATCGGGGTTCCCGTCGGGCCGGCCAGCGGCACGCAGGGCTCGGCCCAGGCCGACGGCACATCGCCGAGCACGCCGGGCACCGTGACGAGCAGCCGCCCGCGCATCAGCGGGTCGACGTTGTTGTCCACGACGCCGCGGTACTTGCCGAGGAACTGCTTGACGACCGCGGGCTCGGTCATACCGGCACCACCGGCGCGGTCGCGATCAGGCCGTCCCGCGAGAGGGAGAAGCTCTGCTTGTACTCGCCGCGGCTGAGGTTGTGGGTGACGCTGTTGACGTAGTAGAGGCCGTCGTAGGCGATCCCGGCGCCGCGCACGCCGACCAGCAGCCGCGAGCGCAACGGCTGCCCGTAGCGCACGACGTCCAGCGAGCCGGTGGCGGTGACCGCGTCCGACGCGTTGAAGCTGATCGCGAGCGCGCGGCTGATCGCCTCCGAGAGCGTCAGCGGCATCATGTCCTTCGCGTATTCGACCTTCACGTTCGGCGTCGGCCGGGCGCCGAGCGGCGGGCGCAGGATGCTCACGTTCGGGACCGCGACCGTGAACGGGATCTTCTTCGTCGCCTCGTCGAAGACCGTCAGCACGACCGTCTTCTTGCTCAAGCCGTCGAGCCCGAAGGACAGTCCCTCGACGTTCGAGTGCGCGTCCATGTTGACCGACAGCGCCGGCTGCGGCACCGGGACGCGCACGTCCGGCCCGAAGTAGCCGATGCTCGCCCCCGGCGCCGGCCCGGGCTCGATGTAGAACACGTAGCCGTTGTTGGACGCGAGCTCGCGCAGGTACTCAAGGTCGGTACCGCGCTGCGACGGCAGCTCCTCGAGCACGTTCGGCACGTCGGGGATCACCGGCGGGACGATCACCGGGGCGATGCCGAGGACGGCGTAGCGCGCCAGGATCGCCGCGACGCGGACCGCCGTCGGCTGCGCGGGGTAGCGCACGAACGGCATCTCGACAAGGTTCATGAGCGCCGTCAGGTCCTCGCCCGTGACGGTGATCTTCGCCGCGCCGGGCTCGTTGGCGGGCGTGACGTCCTGGCGGGTGATGACGCCGTCCATCAGGACGCTCGGGATGCCGTTGACCGTGACGATCACGATCACGCGCGTCACGATCGGGTCGAGGTAGCCGGCCGGCAGCAGCAGGTTCAGGAGCGGCGACTCGCGGCCGGCCGCGAACACGATCTGGAAGCCGGCCTGGTCGGTCCCGCTCGTCACCTGCACGCTCTCGACCGCGTCGGTGACGACCTGCGGCGCCGGCACCGGCACGCCCGGGCCGATCAGCAGCGTGAGGTGCGCTTCACCGGGCATCGCTCGCCCCCGGCACGCCCGCCGGCAGCGTGATCCGCAGCCGCCGGCCGACCGTCTCGGTCAGCTCGTCCGGGCGCATCGCGCGGTTGGCGTCGCACAGCCGCCAGAACAGCTCGGGATCGCCCAGAAGGCGGGCGGCCAGCACGTCGAGCCGGTCCCCCTGCACGACGATGTGCTCGCGCAGCAGCGCCAGGTCCTCGGGCGGCGGCACGAAGCGGCGCCGCAGGTACGCGATCTCGCGTCCGTCCGGCCCGAGCAGCCGGGCGGTGGGCGTCGCGACGTAGCGGCTGTTGACGGGGAACGGCGCCGGGTCGCTCACGAGATCCCTCCGATGCCCAGGCTCGACAGCGCGGCCACCGGCGAGCGCGTCGCGAGCCGCTCCTTTGCGCGCAAGTAGGCCATGAACAGGCTGCCGCCGCGGTTGGCGAAGCCGAGGTCGTCGATCGACAGCACACGTAGGCCCAGCGTGACCTTGACGCGGATCGGGTTCAGCGCGGGGTCGAACGCCTCCTCGGTGATTCCGAGCTCGGTGATCCGCACGGGCAGGATCCGCTGCGCGCTCCACACGAACAGCGTCAGCGGCGCCTCGGCCGGCAGGATCTCGATCGTCCCGACGGCGGCGAGGACCGCGTTGAGGGTCAGCGTGGTCGAGGTCGGATAGGCGATCGTCTCCAGCGCCGCGAGCTGCGGGTGCAGCCCGAGCGCGACCGCATCCTCGTGCTGGTCGGGGAACTCCAGCTGGTCGGTCGCGTCGATCTCCGCCTCGAGCTTGATCGTCTCGACCGGCGGCCCCTTCAGCCGCAGCGCCTCGGACCGGTCCCCCCCACCGGCCACGCCTTGGAGCTGCAGCGTGCGCGACAGCGAGTCGGGGTTGTACTGCAGCGTGATCACGCGCTGCACGGCCCCCGACGCCGGGTCGACGAGCACGAGGCCGCCTTTGATCAGGCGCGGTGAGCGCGGGAACCCGGTCATCGCGCCTCAGCCATTTTCGAGTGGTAGGTGGACGCGCTTGCCGACCGGCTTGTCCGCCGCGTCCATCTCTTCGTAATAGGCGTCGAGCCGCTGCGGTCGCCGCGTCTTCTTCGCCGTCGTGGGATACGTGACCGTCAGATCGAAGCGCAGGTAGTGCCCATGCTGGACGTGGTCGCCCACGTAGGTCTTGGCCATGTCGGTCTCGAGCCCGTACCACTTGCCCGGGAACCGGTTCTCCTTGCTGAGCATCGGGATGACGTTCGGGTAGTCGTCCAGTCCGTCAAACCGCATCGCGACCAGGTGGCCGCGATCGTCGCCCTTGCGCAGCTCCGGGATGTGCAGGTCCTTGCTGCCGTACGCTCGCGCCCGCACGACGTAGCCGAGCCGGCCGCTGATCTTCATGGGCCGCTTCCGGACCTTGGTCTTGAGGTGCTGCTCCCAGTTCGCGCGCGTGAGGCCCGTCGTGTCGTACTCGGGCTCGCCCGGCTTGTTCGGCGCGAACATCCGGTTGAGCGTGTCGTCGATGTCGTAATCGTCGTCCTGGATCTTCACGTTCGCCTTGGCGAGCTCCAGCGGCGGCGCCTTGCCCGCGCCCTTCTGGAGCTTGTGGTGCTTGTCGAGCCCGAGCTCCTGGTGGGTGCGGGCGAGGCCGCGCTTGCGGCTCACGGTGTCGACCGTCTTGAGGTGGACGGCGTAGTAGCCCTCGGGGAGGTCGCGCGAGTCGTGGATCAGCCGACCGATGAACGGCTGCCAGGCGTCCTTGTCGATGCCGGCCTTGATGCGGCCGCCCTCGAACCGCAGGTACGACCGCTTTGGGGTCTCACGGTCGCCGCGCGGGAGCCGGATGTACTCGTGCCCGGCCGGGTAGTTGCCGAACTCGTAGCCCGCCTCGCGCAGCCACTTGCGGATCGACTCCTGGCGGTCGGTGTCCGTGCCCGCGAATGCTTCGCCTTCGTCCCTGAAGGCGGCGTTCGACAGCTCGGTCTTCGTGATCGTGTCGTCGGGGTTGAGCTTGACGACGGCCTGCAGCTTGCCACCGCGCCGCTTGACCTTGACCCGGAACGGCGGAAGCGGGATCTGGTCCGCCTGCTTGCCTCCGCCCTTGACCTTGCGTGTCGCCTTGATCGTCTGGCCCTTGAACTGCTGGTTGACCACCTTGATCTTGCGCCGGACCGAGGTTCTGAACCACGCCGGAGCCCAGTACTGGGTGCCGGCGGAGGTCGGCTCGAGGCCCTCGAGCGCCTTGGCCAGCGCGGCCTTCCCCTTGCCAACCTGCTCCAAGGCGGCCGTCGGATCGAGCGTGTAGCGCTTCGGCGACATCCGGCGGAACAGCGCGAGCATCCGCTCTCGCAGCGTCTCGGGCTTGTCCGACGCGCCGGGCATCAGCTTCTCGAGCTGGGCGAGGTTCGACCGGTCGGCGAACACGGCCCGGATCGCCTTGGCGGTCAGCGCAGCGGTCAGGCCGACGAACGGGTAGAGCAAGCGGCCGGCCTTGAACGCCTTGATGGCGAGGATCTCCGTGTACCCCGGTCGGCTCCGGTCGACGTTGCGGTAGTAGTCCCACATGTCGCCGAGAGCGTCGATGCCGTGCGGGATGCCGAAGACGAGGTCACGCAGCTGCTCGTACGACGTGTCGGCGGGGATGTACAGCAGCTCGAGGAGGGCGCCGAGCTTGTCCTCGAGCATGGTTTCGAATCGCTCGAGCAGGTCGTCCTCGAGCTTCTGCAGCGCCTCGTCGACGTCCTCGCCGGACTCGAGCTTGGCCAGCTCGGTCTGGATCTTTGCGGCGAGCTTCTCGGCGTCGTGGTACCAGCCGATGAACTCCGGGATCTTTTGGCGGAGCCCTCGCACGAGCTCGACGGCGTCCCTGATCCGCTCATAGATCCGGTACGCCTGCCGGAGCTTGTCGATCAGGTTCTTGATCTCGCGGATCTCGTTGAGGATCTCGACCACTTCGAGCAGCGCCAGCCCTTCGGTCACCGCAGCGGCGGCCTCCGCGATCACCAGCCTGGCCGCCATCTTCGCCAGGCGTTGCTGCAGGTAGGTGTGGATCTCGTTGATCTCGTGGATGAGGATCTGGCCGGCGCTCGCGACGAGCGGCGACTCGCGGCCGCCGCCCGCGAGCAGGCCGCGGAGCATGGCCAGCTCCTGGAGGAACACGTCATCGAGGCTGACGCCCGACAGCTTCTTCTTGGCCTCGGGATCCCTGGTCACCGCGCGGATCGCTTCGAGGCTGCTGTTGATCTGGCGGGCGTCCTTGGCCGCCGCCGCGGTCTGGATCGCCTCCTTGCGGACGTTCAGCAGCACCTTCGCGGGTAGCGCCTCGTCCTCTTTGCCCGGCTGCGCCTCGGCCATCTCGCGGTTGACCTTCAGCGCCTCGCGTGACGCCGGGTCGAGCTTCTTGAAGAGCTCGAGGAGGTCGGTTGTGCCCTTTGGGGCCTTGCTCGGGTCCTGCTGCGAGGTCTGCGCGAGCTTGCGCGCGAACTCGTAGAAGTCCTTGCGCTCCTCGTCGGTGAGCGTCTTGAGCTTCTCCGCGAGATCGGCCGGGTCGTCGTCGCCGATGATGTCGCTCATGACGTCGCCAAGCGCGATGTTGAGCTCGTCGAGCGCCCTTTGCTGCTGTGTGACGGCGGAGATGTCGGGGGTGTCGGCCGTGCCAGTGCCCCCGGGCGCCCCCTGCGCTCCCGAGCCGGTCCCGCCCGTGCCCGCGCCGGCGCCCGCCCCCTTGCCGGCCTTGACGCCCGTCCCGGTCCCGCCGCCCTTGCCGCCTTTGCCTCCCTTGCCGGCGGACGGATCGCCGGTCTCGAGCCCGGCGGGATCGATGTCCAGCCGGCCGTAGATGTAGTTCTCGGTCAGCCAGTTCGAGTACGCCTCGGCGCCCCCGGCCATGACGGAGAGGTGGGACTCCCAGACTTCGAGCTCGTTGGCCGTGAATGTGACGGCGGGGTTGCCGAGGCGTGTGAAGGCCGTCGGTCCGCCCGCCAGGTCGATGCGGCCGGTCGTGATGAGCCAGGCGTAGAAGTCGTCGTTGAACAGCCGGCGCTCGGCGCGCAGCACGCCCAGCCGCACCTCCTGCTGGCGCTGATCCGCGATCCCGGCGGCGCTGCCGATCGCGGCGTCCAGCGCCGTGATCCATGTCGCCTTCTTGGCGGCGTCGGGCCGTTTGAACTGCTTCTTCCGGTCCGCAGTCTCGGCGCGCGCGAGCTCGGTGATCCACTTCTTCCAGGCGATCTTCTCCTGCTTGGTCATCTTCGCCGGGTCGCGCTGCTTCGGTGGGTCGAACTTGGGCTGCCGCGCGACGGTGCCGGGGCCGGGGCGCTGGAGCGTGTGGGCGAGCTCATGGGCGAGCAGCCGGTCGCCTTCCGGGCCGGGGCGGTGCTCGCCGTGGGCGAAGAACACGTGGGTGCCGTGCGTGAAGGCGCGGGCGTTGACGCTGTCGGCCAGGCGCGCCGCCGCGGTGTCGTCGTGGATGCGCACGTGATCGAGCGGGCGGCCGAAGCCCTGCTCGAAGCGCGCTTGCTGCGGCTCGGCGAGGCCGTGGCCGCCGCTGCTCGAGCGCACGGCGTCGAGGAACCCGTGCGGGGCGGGTGCGGGACCGCCGGGACGGGCGGCCGGCGCGACGTCGAAGTCGTCGTCCTCTTCGAACTCGGGCCCGGTCGCGGCTTGCCGCATGACGGTGTCAGGCCCGACAGTGGCGGTCGCCGCGACCGGTCCGGCGGCGAGCGCGGCGTCCGCCATCCGGTCGGCGTCGCGCTCGAGCGCGTCGCCGGGGCGCGTGATGCGGACGCGCTGCGGAGCGGCGGGAGGCGCGGGCGTACGCGGCGCGGCGGTCTTCATCGCCGCCCCTCCATCCCGATCGCCGACAGCACGGCCGGCGCCACCGAGCGACCGAGGTGGGCGCCGGGGGCCTGCGGCGTGGCCGGCGCGCCCGGCTCCAGACGCTCGATCAGCGCCGACTGGATCGCCTGCGCGAGCGCATCTGGCGCGAGCGGGGCCCCGCCGTGCAGCACGACGCGCTCGACGTGCACGTGCAGCTGCGGCGGCCGGCGCGTCATCGGCGCAGTTCCTCGGCCGGCGTGCGCTCGAGCTTCGCGTACTCGGCTCGCGCGGCCTGCAGGACATAGGTCGTGCGGACCGGCCGGCCCGCCTCCGCCGCCGCGAACGCGGCGTTCACCGCGATGTTGCGGATCGTGCCGCCGGAGATCGCGAGCCCCGCGAGCCGCCGCCAGTCGAGCCGCGACGTGGGCGTCTCGGGCGGGAACACGCCGCGCCAGATGCGCTCGCGCAGTGCGGCGTCCGGGAACGGGAACGGGACGACGAACCGCAGCCGGCGTTGAAACGCGCGGTCGAGCGCGGTCTTGAGGTTCGTCGTCAGGATCGCCAGCCCGCGGTAGGCCTCCATGCGCTGCAGCAGGTAGCTGACCTCGAGGTTGGCGTAGCGGTCGTGGCTGTCGCGTACTTCGGTGCGGCGGCCGAACAGCGCGTCGGCCTCGTCGAACAGCAGGATCGCGCCGTCCTCGGCGGCGTCGAACACACGCGCGAGGTTCTTTTCCGTCTCGCCGATGTACTTGCTGACGACCGCCGCGAGGTCGATCACGAACAGGTCGAGCGACAGGTCGTTGGCGAGCACCTCGGCGGCCATGGTCTTGCCGGTGCCGCTCTCGCCGGTGAACAGCGCCGTGATGCCGAGCCCGCGCGCGCCGGCCGCGCCGAAGCCCCACTCCTCGTAGACGGTGGCGCGATGGCGCACCTGCGCGGCGATCGCGTGCAGCGTGGCCAGCACGTCGTCGGGGACGACAAGGTCCTCCCAGGTGGCGACGGGGGTGACGCGCGTCGCCAGCTCATCGAGCCGGGCGCCGCGCGGGCGCAGCACCGCGACCGGGTCCTCGCCGGCGGCCAGCGCCGCCCGGACCGCGCCGGCCGACCGGCCGATCGCTCCCGCCCCGAGCGCGATGCGCCCGAGCGCATCGACCATGCCGTCGTCGCCGTCGACCACGTGCCGCCACAGCGCGCGGCGCTCGCCTTCGCTCGGCCGGGCGACGGCGTACGTGCGCGAGGGTCGCCGCAACTCGACGACCTCGGGCGCGGCGATCAGCAGCGGCGCGCGCAGCGCGTCGGCGAGGCGGGCGCATCGGCCGCCTTCGACCAGGAGCCCGGCGGAGCGCAGGATCGACTCGCGCGTCCACAGCGCCGCGAACAGCGCACGATCGGCCGGCTCGTCGGGCAGCTCCTCGGCGCGGACGGCATACAGGTCCCAGCCGAGCAGCTCCGCGACGAGCGCGGCGACGCCCTCGCTCCCCTCCGCGTCGTTACCGACGAGCTGCACCGCGGGCCAGCCGCCGGCGTCGCCGTCCCACGCGACCGCGATCTCCGCCGCCAGCTCGCGATGGGCGCGGGCGACGAGCGCCGCGGGCCGGCAGCGTCGCAGCAGCGGCTCGAGCGCGGGCTCGGGGGCGTCGACGCCGAGCAGGTGATGCAACACCCGCTCGGCAATCCGCACGCTGCGCGCGGTCAGCAGGCGGCCGCCGCCAAGCTCCACCAGATGCCAACGCCGCAGCGGGCGGGCCGGCGACAGCGCGCTCCAGTGGGCGTCCGGGAGCAGCGCCGGTAGCGCCCCCAGCGTCGGGGCGCCGCATAGCTCGCGCAGCTCGCCGTCGATCTCGACGCCGGCGAGCAGCACGAGTGCGGAGCGCTCGAACTCCGTGAGGCCGAACGCCTCGCTCACCACGTCGAGCGCCGACTCGCCGCCGGCCGGGCGCGGCGCCGCCTCGTCGCCGCGCAGCCGCGCCTTTAGCCATTCGATCTCGCCGGCGAGCCACAGCTCGTTGGCCTCGTCCCAGCGGCGCGGCGCGATCTCGGCGATCACGTGATCACCACCCGGCGGTCGAGGAACGCCGGCGGGGTCACCGTGCGGTCGACGATCGGCGTCTCGATCCCGTCTACGCGCACGCGCGCGAGATGCGTCCCGGCCGGCGCGTTCGGCACGACGAACGTGAGCGGGCTGCTCGCCGCCGTCCGCTCCGCGGCGGGGACCTCGAGCGCGCCCAGGACGAGCGTCGCGTGCTGGTACAGCCGCACCTGCGGCCGGACCGCCAGCTCGATCGTCGCGGTGCCCTGGGCATCGCGCGCGACCGTGAGCGGCAGCGCTGTCGTGATGCGCGGGAACAGCGTGAGTGCCAGCCGGTTCGTCTCGCGGCGCACCGGCTCGCCGGGTCGCTGCACGAGCGCCGACAGCTCGTACGAGCCGATCGCGAGCGCGGCCGTCAAGTTCGGCACGGTGAACTGCAGGCTGCCGGCCGCGCCCCCGGCCTGGGCGTCGATCTCGCGGTCGACCTCGTGGAGCGTGTTCTGGAGGCGTACGGCGCGGTTCGTGCCGTCGAGGTGATGGCCCTCCACCAGCACGGTGTCGCCGAGCGTCGCGCCGGGCTGGTCGTTCGGCGGCCGCACCGCGGTGATCGCGGGCAGCGCCGGCTCGAGCCCGAGTGCCGGGTTGATCGCGCGGGTCAGGACGGGCAACGGCGCGCGGCCGTTGCCGTTCCGCCTCGATCAGCACGACCGACGCGCGATAGCCCGCCGTGGGCCGGAACTTCGCCTGCAGCGCCGTCCACAGGCGCGACAGCTCCTCGGCGCCCATCGCATCGGGCACGAGCTTGATCAGCTCGACCTGGCGGCCGAGCTGCGAGCTCGCGAACGCCGGCGGCAGGCGATCCTCGATCGTCTGGCGATCGAGCACGGGCATCTCGTGCAGCAACTGCATGCCGTAGCCGAGCAGCACCTCCGCCTGCAGCTCCTCCGGCCCGTAGGCGGTGAGCAGGTAGTGCAGGTCGAGCGCGAGCGGCGGGCCGGACGTGCGCCGCCCCTGGGAGTCGCGCGACGGCAGGCCGACCTCCCGCCAGCCCTGGTTCGGCGAGACCTGGTGGAGGAAGAGGTTGAGTCGCGGGCCGGCGCTCGAGCCGGTCAGCGGCACCATGTCGGGGGCGATCGCGCTCACATGCGCGCTCGCGCCGTTCAGCGCCGCGTTCGCATCGTTGCCGTCGAGCCAGCTCTGCAGGAGCCCGCGCAGCACGGCCGAGACGCCCGCGATGGCCAGCGCGTTGCTCATCGCGGCGCCCTCCGGCGGCCGTCGAGGTACTCCTCGAGCGTCATCGCGCGGTGCTGAGGTGGCGGCCGGTGCTCGGGCGCCGGCGCCGGCGCCGCGGGCGCGCGGACCTCGAGCCGGCCGATCGTGACGTGCGCGATCGGGACCGGTGCGCCGGCGGTCGTCGCGCGGCGCTCGGTGGGCGAGAGCGGCAGCGGGACGAGCACCGGCGCCGCGGGCGGCACGAGCGGCGCCGGGGGCGGTGCGGGCGCTGCGGGGACGAGCCGCTCGATCGCCGGGGGCGGCGGTGCGGCGGCGGACGGCGGCGCCGGTGGCGCGGGCGGCGGTGCCGGCGTCGCGACGTGGACGACGTCGCGCACCGGCGTGGTGACCTCGAGCCTCGCCGGCTCGCGCCCGCCGGGCTCGGGCCGGGGCGACGGTGCCGGCGGCACGACCGCCGGAGCCGCGGCCGGCGGCACCGGCGCGGGAGCGGGCGGCGGGGTCGCGACGACGAGCACCGGTGGCGCCGCGCGGCGCTCGACAGACTGCGCGACCGGTCGCGCGACCGGCGGCGGTGCCGGGGCAGCGGGTGGCGGCGCGGCAGGCGCCGGCACCGGCACGGGCGGCGCCTCGGCCACGACCGGCGGCTCGAAGCGCCCGGGCAGGCGCGGCGCGATGCCGGGCCGAGCCTCGACCTGGCGCTCCGCCAGCCGGCCGAGGAAATCGCTCATGCCTCCGCCAGCGCGACGTAGGTGGTCCGCCGCACCTCGCTGAGCGCGAGGACGTCGGCTTCGCGCCAGCCGTAGGCCCGCGCCAGCGAATGCACGTCACCGAGCAGCCGCTCGGCGCGTGCCGTCAGCTCGGCCCAGACGAAGCTCGCCACGTCGAGCACCGGCTGCCAGGCGTGGCCGCAGTCCGGGCACGTCATGTCGAGCAGCAGCTCGGCACGCGGGTCACGCTCGGCGAGGGCGGCCGCCACCACCGCCGTGGCGTCGGGCCCCAAGTCGCGTTCGGCCTCGACGACGGCGCGCGACAGCAGGGCCGAGCGGGCCGCCTCCACCCCACCGTCGCGACCGGCGATCGCGGCCGCCGCTGCGTCGCGGCTGTCGAGCACCCGCAGCGTGAGGCGCGCACCGCCGTGGTCGAGCTCCCACTCCCCCGCGCCCGCGTCCTCGCCCGCGATCAGGTCCGCGCACGCCAGCTCGAGCTCGACCCGGACGTCGCAACGCGGGCACGTCGCCACCGCCTCGAGGCGATCGCCGATCGTGACGCGCCGCAGCTCGAGCAGGCGTGCGTCGCGGTCGCCCAGCGGTAGCCGCGCCAGCTCGTCGGCACCGCGCTCCGGCTCGGCCGTGGCGAGCGCGAGCAGGGCACGATCGACGGCGTGCAGCGCCGCGCCGCGCTCCCACAGCAGCAGGAGATCGCTGGGCGCCAACGTGCGCATCAGGCCAGCGGCTCGGCGAACTGCGGCTCCTGGGGCTCAGTGACGTCGTAGTCGCGCTCCCAGCCCTCGTTCTCGAGCTTGATCGACTGGATGGCGACGGCGTTCGCGTTGGCGTCCAGGTCGGGCAGCGCCTGGTAGTCCGACACCCAGCAGCGGAAGACGTGGTACGCGATCACGAGCTGCCCGGCCTCGTTGTACATCTCGATGATCACGTCCTTGCGGAAGTCCTTGAGCGAGACCTCCAGCCCGAGGCCCGAGCCGTAGTTCCAGACCTTGTTGGCCCAGGCCTCGAACTCGATGTCATGCGTGACGCCTCGCTCCAGCGTCACGGCCTCGAACTTCGTGCGTCCGGGAGACTTCCGCGCCGTCGACGGGTCGCCGCCCTCGCGGTGCTCGACGACCTCGGTCGAGCGCTTGAGCGCGCTCACCTTGGAGACGCCGGCGACGTACCGGCCGTCCCACTTAACCCGGAACTTGAAGTTCTTGTACGGGTCGAAGCGCAGGGGGTTGACGGAGAACTGGACCATCGCTGTCGCTCCTATGCCTCGACCTGGCCGGCCAGTTGCTGGATCTGGATGAGCACGAACTCCGCCGGGCGCAGCGGCGCGAAGCCGACGTGGATGTTCACGACGCCGAGGTTGATGTCGTTCTGCGTCGTCGTCTCACCGTCGCACTTGACGAAGTAGGCCTCCGCCGGCGAGCGGCCCTGGAAGGCGCCCTGCCGGAAGAGGTTCTGCATGAACGCGCCGACGTTGAGGCGGATCTGAGCCCAGAGCGGCTCGTCATTGGGCTCGAACACGACCCACTGCGTTCCGCGGAACAGGCTCTCCTCGATGTAGAGCGCTGTGCGGCGAACCGGCACGTACTTCCACTCTGAGGCGAGCGCGTCGGCGCCGCGCAGCGTCCGCGATCCCCACACGACGCGACCGAACTGCGGGAACGTGCGCAGGCAGTTGACGGCGCGTGGGTTGAGGTCGCCGTTCTCGCCGTCGGTCAGGCTGATCGTCAGCGCCGACACGCCCACGAGGCTCGCCTCGAGGCCGGCGGGGGCCTTCCAGACCCCACGCACGGTGTCGACGCGCGCGTAGATGCCGGCGACGGCGCCGCTGGGCGCGAACGTCCCAAGCCGGTTCTCCCGCAGCGGATCCGGCACTCGGATGCGCGGGAAGTAGAGCGCCGCGTTCGTCACCGCGTCGCCCTGTGAGATCACGCCGTCGAGGGCGGCGGGCGTGACATCGGACGCCTCGTCCCAGGCTGCCGGCGGATCGACGATCAGCATCGCGCGGTGGGCCTTGGCGTAGGCCGCCGCAGCGTCCCACGTGGCCTTGCCGACGTCCTGGTCGGCGCGCAGCGGCGGGATGACGAGCAGGTTGAACAGGTCGGCGTGGTCGAGCATCCACAGGCCGCGTCGCTGTCCCTGCAGTGCCGGATCCGAGATGTCGCCGTCGCTCAGCGGGTCGCCGTCACTCCCGTCGGACCCGAACGCCGTCGACGATGCATTGTCCTCCAGCGGATCGGCGCCGGGCGGTGGGTCGCCGCTGGCGTCGGGGCGAGCGGCCGGGACCGTGCTTGCCGGATCGACGCGGACGAGGTTCGACTCTCCGAGCAGCACGTTCGTGACGAAGCGCCGGTGGTCGGGATCGGTCGAGACGTTCAGAAAGCGCTCGACCGTGCCGGTCGTCGTGTCCTTGATCGACAGGTTGAACAAGCTGTCGGCGGCCTCGCCCGGCTCCAGATCGCGCGTGTTGTAGTCGATGCGGGCGCGCAGGTGCTCGCCCCACTCGCCCTCGTTCGCGGCCACGAGCTTGAAGCCGGTCGGCAGCGTGAGGGTCGCCGCCGTCGCGCCGTGATGGACGCGGCAGATGAGGGCGTCGCGCCCGCCGTTGAGGAAGTAGTGCTGCACCGCGAAGCCGAGCTGGCTGTCGCGCCACAGCGGGCCGTACACGCGCTGGAAGTCGACGAAGCCGCGCACGAGCCGCGGCTGGTCGGTCGGCCCGCGCTGCGCTCGGCCGATGAAGGCCGTGATCGAGGTGGCCACGCCCGTGATCGTGCGGACCCCGCTCGCCACCTCCTCGATGTAGACGCCCGGATAGGTGAGCGTCACGGGCATGTCGGGTGCCTCCTCTCCTCTGTCGGAACACCCCACCTTGCGCTCGCCCCATCACCGGTCCATCACCCATCCGTCACCGGCCTGCCGAGCCCGCTGGAGCGCCTTGCCGCCGGTCCCGGGCGGGTGTAGCGTCGCCGCAGCGACGGTTCAACCCACGAACACTCTTCCGGGACCGTGACGACGCAGGCAGCGTCCCCAGGCATATCCCGACGGCAGGAATCCGCTCCCTCACCGCAGCTCGAGGTGCGTCTGATGGGCGGCTTCGAGCTGCTCTGCGGGAGCCGCGCGCTGAGCCCGCCGCTCAGCGCGCAGCGACTTGTAGCCCTGCTGGCGCTCCAGGAGCGCCCGGTCCAGCGCGTCTACGTGGCGGGCAAGCTGTGGCCGGACTCGAGCGAGGAGCGCTCGATGGCAAGCCTGCGCTCGGCGATCTGGCGCGCGAACCGGCGCGCCCACCTGGTGGTGCGCACGCGCGATTCCCGCCTGGCGCTCGCACCGCAGGCACGCGTCGACCTACGCGACGCGTTGGTGCAGGCGCAGGCGCTGATCGACGGCACCGCCCCCGGCGGGATCGCCTTCGCCGACTTCCTGTTAACGGGTGAGCTACTCCCCGATTGGTACGACGACTGGCTGCTGATCGAGCGCGAGCACGTGCGCCAGCTGCGTCTGCACGCGCTGGAAGCGCTCACCGCGCGCCTCGTCGCGTCCGCCCGCTACGGGGAGGCGACGGAGACGGCCCTGTCGGCGATCGCGGGCGAGCCGCTGCGCGAGAGCGCACACCGTGCCCTCATCCGAGTCCACCTGGCCGAGGAGAACCCGAGCGAGGCCCTTCGGCACTACGAGCTGTTCAAGGACCTGCTCAGTGCGAACCTCGGGTTGCGGCCCTCGCGCCAGCTGACCGCACTCGTCGAGCCGTTCCTGCCGGTGACGGTGAGGTGACGGGGCGGCGTCACGCTGGCGCCGTTGCTGCCTGAGGAACCTGAGCGAGTCGGCGTCCTGGTCATCCGCGCCTGGCTGGAGCCTGCGGAGGGTGCCGTGCTGGCGAGGATCACTGGCCGCGGTGACGTGCTCGCCGCCGCGGAAGCGTCAGTGGTCGTCACCGGGACCGAGGCGGCGATCGGCGTCGTGCGCGAGTGGCTCGTCGCGTTCGAGCGAGCGGGCGGCGACGCCTGACGCTCAGGCGACGGCGGATTGTTGTGCGATCCGCGGCTCCACCCCGCGCGCGAGCAGCTCGCGCAGGTTCCGGAGCTCGTCGGCATCGAGACCGGCGAGCAGGTCCGCGACGGCGTCGTCGGCCAGCGTGTCCGCCTTGCGCAGCGTCTTCGCGCCGGCCGCCGTCATCGTCACGCGCGAGCGCCGGCGGTCGGCCGGGTCGCGCGCGCGCTCGACCAGGCCGCGATCCTCGAGCGCGTCGACGGCAGCGACGACGACTGCCGGAGCCTTGCCGAGCAACCGCGCGAGCTCGAGCTGCGATCCCGGGCCATCGCTTTCGAGGATCGAGAGGATCGCGTACTCGCGTCCATCGACGCCCGCCGCGGCGAGTTGCTCGTCGGCGAGCAGGCTGAGCGCGGCTCCCACGTTCACGAGCAGGAGCGCCATGCGGCGAGATGCCGCACGAGGAATCGAGAGCTCACCGGCCACGCCAGGATCGTCCTCGACGTCACGATCGTGAACGTCGCGCTGCCCGATATTCAGCGCGACCTCGGCTTCTCGGCCGACGGCCTGCAGTGGGTCGTCAGCGCCTACACCCTGCTCTTCGGAGGCTTCCTGCTGCTGGGCGGCCGCGCCGGCGACCTCCTCGGTCGGCGGCGTGTGTTCCTCACCGGCCTCACGGTGTTCTCGCTGTCTTCGCTGGCCGCCGGTCTCGCCCCCTCGGCCGGCGCGCTCATCGCCGCGCGTGCCGTCCAGGGCCTCGGCGGCGCACTGCTGTCGCCGGCAGCCCTGTCGATCCTGACGGTCACGTTCGCGGCCGGGCGGGAACGCAACGTCGCGCTGGGCGTGTGGGGCGCGCTCGCCGGACTGGGCGGCACGCTCGGCGTCGTCGCCGGTGGCGTCCTCGTCGACGCCCTGGGCTGGCAGTCCGTGTTCTTCGTCAACGTGCCCGTCGGCGCACTGCTGGTCGCGGTCGGGCCGCTGTTCATCGCCGAGTCGCGCGCAACCCAAGCGGGGGCGCGGTCGTTCGACGTCGCCGGCGCGCTGCTCGGCACCGGCGGCGTGCTGGCAATCGTGCTGGGCGTCATCCGCGCCGAGCCGCTGGGCTGGGCCTCGGCTGAGGTGATCGCCCTGCTCGCCGGCGGCTTCGCTCTCCTCGCGGCCTTCATCGCGGTCGAAGCGCGCGCCGCCGCGCCGCTCGTGCCACTGCGCCTGTTCGGCTCTCGCGGACTGCAGACCGCCAGCGTCGCGCTCGCGCTCAACGGGGCCGCGTTCGTGTCGATGTTCTTCCTCACGGCCATCTACCTGCAGCAGGTCCGCGGAGACTCCGCGCTCGAGGCGGGCGTGCACTTCCTGCCGATGGGCGCGATCGCGATCACCGCCGCAGTGCTCGCTTCCCAGCTCGCGACCCGGATCGGAACGCGGCCCATCCACATCGCGGGCGCGCTGCTGAGCGTCGTCGGTCTGTGGCTGCTGACGGGCCTCGACGCTGCCGCGCCCTACGCGAGCGGCGTCCTGCCGGGCACGCTGCTGTTTGGCGCCGGGATCATGTTCGTCGGGGTGCCGAACCAGATCGCGGCCGTGGTCGATGTCCGCAACGACGACGCGGGTGCGGCGTCCGGGGTGGTCAGCGCCGTGTACCAGGTCGGCGGCGCGCTCGGGCTCGCGGTCATCTCGACGGTGTCAACCACGCGCGTGACCGACATGCTCACCCACGGCGCGACGCAGGCGGCCGCGCTCACGGCCGGTTATCACGTCGGGCTCGCCGTCGCCGCCGTGCTGGCAGGCGCCAACATCGCCATTTGGCTCGCTGCCCCGCGCCTGGTGCCGGATGCCGAACAGGTGGCGTCGGCATCCGCCGCCTAGCCTGGATCCACCGATGACCCGTGGATGCCTCGGTGCCGTGGGTCGAGTCAGAGTCGATCGGCCGCGCATCCTCGTGGTGGACCACTTGGGTCGCGGCCGATCGGCTCTGGCGAAGGGCCACGGTGGCGAGGCGCCGCGGGGATCGGTGGATTCAGGCTTAGGGCAGCCGGCGGCGCGCCTCCTCCCGCTCACGGTCGCGCTCGCTCTGCAGCGCGAGTCGCATGAACAGGTTGGCGAGGACGACGAGGCCCGCCACGCCGACGAGCACGATGCCGGCGCCCGTGGCGCTGTCGCCGCCGAGCAGTATCAGCACCACCCCGGCGACGGCGATCGCTGCCGGCAGCACCACCCGGACGAGCAGCAGCCCCATGGCTCGGAAGTCAGCCGGCAGAGTCGCGCCCGGCCCACACCCTGACGCGCTCGACCGGCAACCCGGCTTTCGTCGCCACGAGCCAGGCCGCGTGATCCTGGTTCTCCGTCCAGACGTCGCGAACCACGATGACCGCGCCGTCGCGCTCGACCGTCCATCCCGACTGCTTCGCGGCGTCCTCGAGCGCCGAGCGGTGCGCGCCGAGCTCGAAGCGCTCGGGCAGCGTCACGTCGAATGGCTCAGACCCCGCCGGATGCTTCGCCCTGGCCACCGCTCAAGCGTACCTGTCGACCACGAACGGATTCCACCGCGGTCACCTGGGCATCCGAGCGCGCACGTCGGCCGCGATCGCATCGACGACCTTGCGATAGCCGGCGACGCCGAGGTCCGTGCCCGAGTACAGCTCGAGGCCACTATTGCGGGTCACGCGGAGCATGAACGCGTACGGCCCGACGTTGAAGAACGCGACGTGGACCGCCTTCCGCTTGCCGGTCTTCCGCGTGCTGTCGAACACGTACAGCGCGTCCGCTTCGGTCTGGTCGGCGGTGATCTGCTTGACGACGCCGAGGGTGATCAGATCCCGCGTGCTGACCCGATCGCGCGCGTCCTTGTCGATGTAGCGGTTGATGATCCAATCCTGCGCCAGCTGGGTTCCGACACTGAGCACCTGATCGCCCTGAGGCTGCGCCGCGACGCGCACGGAGAGATCGGCGTAGTCGTTGCGCGACGTGAGGTCGCTCGGCTTGCGCTTGTAGCGGGCGGAGCGGCGGCACGACGCGTCCGGGGACTGGCCGTACAGGTCGTCGGCGGCCTTGCGGAGCCCGGCGGTGTCGACCGGAAGTGACTCGGACTCCACCTTCTCGGTCGACGCGCGTCCTGTCGCGAGCTGGAAGACCTTCTCGGTCAGCACGACGCACGGGTCCAGGTACGGGACGTCGTTGACCTGCTGCTCGTCACCGACCGCCGGGCCCAGCTGCTGCTGCGCCAGATCGC
The DNA here is from genome assembly GCA_963803335.1 of uncultured Solirubrobacteraceae bacterium. GTDB lineage: Bacteria > Actinomycetota > Thermoleophilia > Solirubrobacterales > Solirubrobacteraceae > DASSUW01. The sequence goes on from CAWDME010000009.1 coordinate 461,801, forward strand.
CGCGGTCCAGCTGCTTGTAGATGACGCGGAACGCTTGCTTGGCCTTGGCGGCCTGCGTGCGGTACTGGCTCGACGTGAACACCGGGGTCACGAAGCTCAGCGGGAGGTACGAGAGCCGGATCAGCGCGTTCCCGCGGAAGCCGACGAAGTCCGCGCGGCCTCTGACGAACAGCACGCGGTCGACGCCCTTGACGGGTTTGCCGCCCATGTCGCGCTCGTTCTCGCGCGCGAGCTTGGCGATGAAGTTCAGATCCCCGCCCTCTCGCTTGGCGAGCTTGCGGCTCTCCTTGCCGGTGCCGAGGTAGGCGATCGACGCCCACTCGGCGCGTGCGACCTTCTCCGAGCGGTACTGGTCGACCTCGACCTGCACACTCGTGTGGTGCGCGTCGCCCCGGTTGTAGTCGCAGACCGTCCGGAGGCTGTGGGTGACCGTGTCGGTCGCGCGCTTGAACTCTGCTCCGGTCAGCGAGCGGTCGTAGAACTCCTGCCGGACGTAGCCGAGCGGCTTCAGCGGGCCGTAGATCCCCTCCACGGCGTCGATCGGCAGCACCGTGCACGGGCTGATGTACCGCTGCGAGCCGAACGTCAGCGAAGGTGTCGGTGTTGCGGCCGCCTCGGGCGTCGCCGTCGCGGCCGGCGATCGCTTCTCCGAGCCGCCGCCGCACCCGGCGATCGCCACGCCGAGGACGGCGATGATCAACAATCGGGAGCGGGTCACGGACGCACAGGTACCCGCGGGCGACGGCAAGCATCCGCCTGTGGCAGCATCCGAGGGGATGAAGGCTGCGCGACTGCACGCCTATCACGAGGCGCTCAAGCTCGAGCAGATCGACGAGCCCACGGCCGTCGGCCCGCACGACGTCATCGTCAAGATCGGCGCGGCAGGCCTGTGCCGCACCGACCTGCACATCCAGGAAGGGCAATGGGCGGAGAAGTCGGGCGTCGAGCTGCCGTACACGCCGGGCCATGAGAACGCGGGCTGGGTGCACGAGATCGGCTCGGACGTGAGCAACGTCGCCGTCGGCGACACCGTGATCGTGCACCCGTTCATCTCGTGCGGCCTGTGCACGCCGTGCCGGCGCGGTGACGACATGCACTGCGTCAACGGCTCGTTCCCGGGCATCGACCGCGACGGCGGCTTCGCCGAGTTCCTGTTCACCAGCGCCCGCTCCGTGGTCAAGCTCGACCCGTCGCTGCACCCGACCGAGATCGCCGCGCTCGCCGATGCGGGCCTGACCGCGATCCACGCCGTCAAGAAGGCGATCCCCGTCCTCGGTGCCGGCACCAAGGCGGTCGTGATCGGCGCCGGCGGGCTCGGCCACATCGGCATCCAGTGCCTGCGCGCGTACACGCCGGCCGAGATCATCGTCATCGACCCGAGCGAGAAGGCGCTCGCTCTCGCGGGCGAGCTCGGAGCCGATCACACCGTCAAGGCCGACGGCTCGCAGCGCGGCACCGTCAAGGAGCTCACCGACGGGATGGGCGCCGAGGCGATCATCGACTTCGTCGGCGAGAAGGGCGCCATCGAAGACGGGATCGACATGGTCCAGGATGGCGGCTTCTACTACGTGATCGGCTACGGCGAGAACATCGACATCCCGACGATCGACGTCATCTCCCGCGAGATCTCGTTCATCGGCAACCTCGTCGGCACCTACGTCGACCTCGAGGACCTGATGACCCTCACCGCGCAAGGCAAGGTCACGCTCCACACCACGACGTATCCGCTCGACGCCATCAACGACGCCATGGCGGACCTCGACCAGGGACGGCTCCAGGGCCGCGGCATCCTCGTGCCCGACTGAGCGCCAACGCCGTCGCGCTCGTCGCGATCGCGCATCCCGCCACCGCCTCGGGCGAAGCGCAACCCGTACACCGCCGCGCAGGTGTGCGGCGCGGGCTTCTACAAGATCGACAAGCACAAGCTCTACTCGGGCAGCAGCCACACGACCCTCCTGGCCGCCACGTTCCTGCTCTACAACGGATCCTCAGGCCGGAACTGCGCGGTCACAATGAAGCGCCGCTTCATCGGCAAGCCCACCACCACCGGCGTCTCGCTCAAGGTCAAGGGCAAGAAGCGTGCGTGGGCGGTCGACCAGGGCCAGTACAAGTACTACGCGGGCCCGGTCTACCGCACGGCTCCCGGGCGCTGCGTGCGCTGGGCCGCGACGGTCAGCACGCCGTTCGGCGACGACAGCTACTTCAGCCCGTTCGGCCACTGCCACTGACCGAGGCGTTCACCCGCCTGGCGCGGCGCGGCGCGAGTCCGTAGTGTCGGACCAAGGCGAAGCGGAGGTGCGCGACATGAGCTTGAACCTTGCGACGATGCTGCGGGAGTCGGCCTTGGCCTCCCCCGACAAGCCGGTGGCGCTGTACGACGGCGGCCGGCTCAGCTACGCGCAGCTCGACGCGCTGTCGGACCGTTTCGCGGCCGGCTTGCTGGCGTCGGGCGTCGCCCGCGGGGAAACGGTCGGGCTCCAGCTGCCGAACATCCCCCAGTTCCTCATCGCCTACTTCGGCATGCTGAAAGCCGGCTGCATCGGCGTCCCGTTGAACGTCCTGCTCAAGGCCCCGGAGCTGGCGTTCTGCCTCGGCGACGCCGGGGCGCGAGCGCTGGTGACGTGGGCGGGCGTCGCGGGCGAAGCGATCAAGGGTGCGGCCGACGCCGGTGTGGACACGGTGTACGTGGCCCACACGCCGGGGGTCCCGGAGGTCACGGGCGCGCACCGGTTCGAGGAGCTGCTGGCCGTCGAGCCGACGGCGCCGCCGCTCGAGCCGACCGACCCGGGCGACACCGCGGTGATCGTCTACACGTCCGGCACCACCGGCACGCCGAAGGGCGCCGAGCTGACCCACTACCAGCTCTACATGAACGCCGACACCCCGGGGCGGCTGTTCGGCATCCGCGACGACGACGTCGTCATGGTGGTGCTGCCGCTGTTCCACGTGTTCGGGTTGTCCAGCCAGCTCAATGTCTGCGTCCGGTTCGGAGCGACGATGTCGCTGGTGCCGCGGTTCGACCCCGCGACGGTGCTCGAGGTGATCCAGCGCGACGGCGTCACGATCTTCGAGGGCGTCCCGACGATGTACGTCGCGCTGTTACACCACCCTGGGCTCGAGGACTTCGACCTGTCGACGCTGCGGATCGGCGTGTCCGGCGGCGCACCGATCCCGGCCGAAGTGATCGACGCCTTCGAGAAGACCTTCGGCATCGTGATCCTCGAGGGGTACGGGCTCACGGAGACGGCGTCGACGACGACGTTCAACGTCAGCGCCGCCGAGCGCAAGATCTACAGCGTCGGGAAGCCGATCTGGGGCGTCGAGGTGCAGATCTGGGATGACGACAATCAGCCGTTGCCGGCCGGATCCGACAACGTCGGCGAGATCGTCATCCGTGGCGTGAACATGATGCGCGGCTACTTCCACAATCCCGAGGCGACGGCCGAGGCGTTCGCCGGTGGGTGGTTCCACTCCGGCGACCTCGGCTACCGCGACGAAGACGGCTTCTACTTCATCGTCGACCGCAAGAAGGACCTCATCATCCGCGGCGGCTACAACGTGTACCCGCGGGAGGTCGAGGAGGCGTTCTTCACCCACCCGGCGGTGGCCCTGGCGGCCGTGGTGGGCGTGCCGGACGACCGGCTGGGCGAGGAGGTCAAGGCGTACGTCGAGCTCAAGCCCGGGACCTCCGCCACCGAGCAGGAACTCATCGACCACATGAAGGCGAGGGTGGCCGCGTACAAGTACCCGCGGACGGTGGAGATCCGCGACAGCCTGCCCATGGGCCCGACGGGCAAGGTCCTCAAGAAGGAGCTGCAGCCGTAGACGTCCAGACGGTCGAGCTGCGCGACGGGACGCGCGTGGCGATCCGACCGATCGAGCCCGACGACCGCGTCGCCCTCGCCGAGGGGTTCGAACGGCTCAGCCCGGAGTCGCGTTACCGGCGCTTCTTCGGGCCGGTGAGGCACCTGAGCGAGCGCGACCTGGACCACCTCACTCAGGTCGACCACCACGACCACGAGGCGCTCGTCGCGATCGTCGAGGGCACCGGCGAGGGCATCGGCGTGGCGCGCTACGTGCGGACGGGGCCGGACGTGGCCGAGCCGGCGATGGTGGTGCTCGACGACTGGCAGCGGCGGGGCGCCGGGACCCGCCTGCTCGGCGCGCTCGTCGCGCGCGCCCGAGAGGAGGGCATCCGGCGCTTCGAGGCGCCGGTGCTCGCCCACAACACGGACGCGATCCATCTGCTGGCGAGCCTCGGCGAGACGACGCGCGAGCGGCAGGGCCGCGAGGTCCAGCTCACGGTCGAGCTCCCCGAAGCGGAGCCCGACGCGCGCGTGCGGCCGTTGCTCAAGCAGTTCGCGATCGGCGCCCTGCAGCCGGGGCGCGCGCTGCTCGAACGGCTCTGGCCGCAGCGGCGCGCCGCGCCCGGGGAGCCGGCGGCGAACGTGATCGTGGTGGGAACGGACGGCTCCGACCACGCCGTCGCGGCGGTCGAGGCGGCCGCCGCGCTCGCGACTGGGTGGCATGCGACCGTGGAGGTCGTCGGCGTGCACCGCTTCCTCCTGCCCGACGAGCCGGACGTCACGGCCGCCGTGCAGGCGGCGGAGGAGAAGCTGCGGGCAGGCGGCCTGTCCGTGCGGGCCGACGTGCGCCGCGGCGATCCGGCGCTCATCCTCGCCGACATCGCGGCCGAGCAGAACGCGCGGCTGATCGTCGTCGGCGCCGGCGAGCACGGCAAGCTCGCCCGCCGGATCATCGGGAGCGTCGCCGATCTCGTGGCCGAACGCGCACCGTGCAACGTGCTCATCGTCCGTCCTGGCGCGCACGAGCCTTAGCGCCAGCGAGCGATGCGCCATGCTCTCCATATGGAGACGATGAGCGCGCTCGATGCCTCTTTCCTGCACGTCGAAGACGCCGTGAGCCACATGCACATCGGCTCGGTGGGCATCTTCGAAGGGCCGCCGCCGCCACAGGCTGCGGTGCAGGCTGCCGTCGCCGCCAAGCTCCACCTGGTCCCGCGCTACCGCCAGCACGTGCGCTTCCCGCCGCTCGCGCTCGCCCGGCCGATCTGGGTGGACGACCGCCACTTCCATCTCGACTACCACGTCCGCCGCACAGCGCTGCCGGCCCCCGGCGGCGACGAGGAGCTGCGCACGCTCGTCGGTCGCGTGATGGCACAGAAGCTCGACCGGTCGAAGCCGCTGTGGGAGATGTGGATCGCCGAAGGGCTCAGCGACGGCCGCTGGGCGCTCGTCAACAAGCTGCACCACTGCATGGTCGACGGCGTCTCCGGCACCGATCTGCTGAGCGTGATCTTCGACGACGAGCGCCGGCCGCCGCCGGTCGAGGTGCCGTCGTGGGCGCCGGCGCCCGAGCCGAGCAGCACGCGCATCGTCGGCTCCGCAGTGGCGCACCGCGCGAAGCTCCCGTACGACGGCGCGCGTGGCCTGTGGGCCGCAGCGCGCGGCCCCGGCCGCGCCGTCGGCCAGGCGACGGATTTCGCCCGGGCGGTCACGAGCCTGCGGACGCTCGCGCGCCCGACCCCGGAAACCACGCTCAACGGGCCGATCGGACCGCACCGCCGGTGGGCGTGGGCCCGCGCGCGGCTTGCCGACGTCAAGCTCATCCGGACCGAGTACGGCGGCACGGTCAACGACGTCGTGCTCGCCGTCAGTACGCGGGGCTTCCGCGACCTGCTGCTCGGCCGCGGCGAGGCCGTCGAGGATCGCGTCGTCCGCACGATGGTGCCGGTGTCAGTCCGCACGCAGGCCGAGCGCGGCGGCTACAACAACAAGGTCTCCGCCATGTTCGCCGAGCTGCCCGTCTCGCTCGCGGACCCGGTCGAGCGGCTCGCGGCGATCCGCGCGCAGATGCAGGACCTCAAGGAGAGCCACCAGGCGGTGGCGGGGTCCACGCTGACGTCGCTGGGCGGGTTCGCGCCGTCCATGTTGCTCGCGCTGGCCGGCCGCGTCGCCACGCGCACACCGCAACGCTCGGTCAACACGGTCACCACGAACGTCCCAGGCCCGCAGCGCGCGATGTATCTCGCGGGTCACCGGATGCTCGAGTACTTCCCGTTCGTGCCGCTGGCCGGCCACGTCCGGATCGGCGTGGCGATCGTCTCCTACGACGGCGCCCTGAACTTCGGCGTCACCGGCGACTACGAGACGGCGCCGGACATCCAGGTGCTGTGCGACGGTATCGAGGCGGGGATCGCGGAGTTGCTGCCGCGGGCGCCGGCGCCGCGCCGGGGATCGCGCTCAGCGCGTGCGCGCACGCGGTGACGGCCGTGTTCGACGGCGCGCCGCCGAATGTCCTCGTGCTCGGCGGCGGCGGACTGCTCGGCGAGGCGTGGATGACCGGGGTCCTGGCGGGCTACGAGGACGCCGCCGGCGCCGACCTGCGCGCCTGCCGGCATGTCGTCGGCACGAGCGCGGGATCGATCGTCGCGGCGAGCCTCGCCGCAGGCCGCCCACCGCGCCGGCCGGGATCGGCCGAGGCCAGTCCCACCCGCCCGGTGGAGGAGCCCGAGCCGTTCGCCGGCCCCGCGCGCGGGGGGCGGCGGATCCCGAACGTCGTCGTCGGCGCCGGAGCGGTCGCCGCCCGTGTCGGCGCCCCGGTGCGAGCGCTGGCGCTGCGCGCCCTGCCGGACGGGCAGCGGCCGATCGCGGGCTTCGCGGACGAGGTCGATCAGTGGGGCGCGACGTTCGACGGCCGCTTGCGCGTCTGCACCGTGGACGCGGCCAGCGGTCGCCGCGTCGTGTTTGGGAGCCGGTCGGCGCCGCCGGCTTCGGTGGGGCAGGCGGTCGCGGCGTCGTGCGCGATCCCGGCCGTGTTCGCGCCGGTGCGGATCGGCGACCGGATGTATGTCGACGGCGGCGCCTGGTCACCGACGAACGCCGACGCGGCGCCCGCCGGACGCGGTGATCGCGTGCTACTGCTCGAGCCGACCGCCGTGCTCGTGCGCGGCGCGCTGCGCGGAGCGGCCCTGCTGGAGGCGATGGCGCTGCGCAGCCGCGGCGCCAAGGTCCACCTGGTCACCCCGGACGGCTCGGCCCGCCCCTTGATGGCCCGGCTGATGGACCCCGACCGCGGCGGGCGCGTCCTCGCCGCCGGCTATGCGCAGGGGCTCGCGCTCGGCCGCTGAGCTACCGGCAAGCCACCCCGCTCGCCGTGGATGACCATCCGGCGCCGCGCGGAAGCGGCGCCGGATCGTCGCAGTGGTTCCGTGTGGCTGTTACGGGCACGCCCGCGCGGTGCGCGCAGCCCCGATGGCGCGCATGGTCGCCGCGTGCTCGGCGGCCTCGATCCGGGCCGGGATGAGCGCGCTGTGGCGCGTCCCGGCGGCGTGCTTCGCGGGCGGCGAGCCCACGTCTCGCATGCGCATCGCTGAGGCCTCCGACGTGACGACCGCAGCAGCCACGACGGCGAAGACGGAGACTCGGCGGATGAGGTGACGGCGCATCTTGGCTCTCCTTGTGGGAGGAATGGCTCGGACGCTCCGCACCGTCGCGGGTCTCGGTTGCACCGCGTTTGCGTGGCGCTCACACGGCGTGTGAGCGAGCGTAGTGTTGGCCGTGGCCATGGGGCTGCAGATTGCGATCCTTGGCTCCGTCGAGCCGCGCGTGGACGAAGACGTCGTCGACGTGCCCGCGGGCAAGCAGCGCGCGCTACTGACGCTGCTGGCGCTGCGAGCGCCGCAGCCGGTATCGGCCGAGTCCGCGGCCGACGCACTCTGGCCACGCGCCGCGCCCGCAGAGGGGATGCGCAGCCTCCAGGTGACGGTGTCACGTCTGCGGCGCTCCCTCGGTCACGCCGGCGCGGCGTTGGAGACCGTGGCGTCGGGCTATCGCCTGGCGGTCGAGCCCGACGCGATCGACGCGCGGCGTTTCGAGACGCTGATCGAGTCCGCGCGGGCGGCACGCCTGGCCGGCGACGGAGCGACCGCCCGGTGCCTGCTCGACGATGCGCTGGGGTTGTGGCGAGGGCCGGCGCTGGCCGATGTCGCGTTCGACTCGTTCGCGCAGGGAGAGATCGCGCGGCTCGAGGAGCTGCGCCTCGCCGCCCGAGAAGAGCGCATCGACGCGCGCCTGTCGGCGGGCGAGCACCCGCTCGTCGTCGCCGAGCTCGAACAGCTGGCCGCCGAGCATCCGTCGCGCGAGCGGCTCGTCGCCCTGCTCATGCTGGCCCTGTATCGCTGCGGGCGTCAGACCGACGCGCTCGAGGTCTACACCCAGAACCGCCGACGGCTGGACGAGGAACTCGGACTCGACCCCTCAGCACAGCTGCGGCGCCTCGAAGAAGCGATCCTGCGCCACGATCCGTCCCTCGATGCGCCCATCGGGCCGATCCCGCAAGCGCCGCCTCGCGCGGTGGCTCCATCGCTTCCCGCGCAGCTGCGACCCCGGCCCGCGATGCCGCTCGTGGGACGCGCCGCGGAGCTCGGCCGGCTCGCCGCGCTGCCCGACCGAGCACGCGCCGACGGGCGCCAGATCGTGCTGGTGGGCGGCGAGCCGGGCAGCGGGAAGACGCGGCTGGCACGGGAGCTCGCCGAGAACGTCACCGCCAACGGGATGCAGGTGCTCTACGGCGCCTGTGACGCGGCGGTGCGCACGCCCTACCAGCCGTTCCTCGAGGCGCTGGAGCCGGCCCTCGCGCGGCTCGAAGCCGTCGAGCCCGAGTCGGATGCCGGCCGCTATCCGCCGTCTTTGGCTCGGTTGCTGCCGGGCCTGCGTGCCGTACCCCGCGAGCCGACGGTCGCGATCGCCGACGCGGAGACCCAGCACCCCGATGCCGAGCGCCACGAGTTGCACGTGGCGTTGACGGCGCTGCTGGCGAGGCTCGCCGGCGACTCGCCGGCGGTGCTCGTGCTCGACGACCTGCAGTGGGCCGACGCATCGTCGCTGCTCCTCCTGCGGCACCTCGCACGGACCCTGGGCGCGACGCCGATCGTCATGCTCGCGCTGTTCCGCGAGGGCGATGGCGAGGTACCCGAGGCGCTCACTTCGACGCTGGCTGAGCTACACCGGTTGGACGGCGTGCTGCGGGTCCGCTTGGGCGGCCTCAGCGTGGCCGACGTCCAGGAACTCGTGCGTCGTAGCCGCGACGCTGTGCCACGCGCCGACGGCGAGATCGCGGAGCAGCTCGTGAGACTCACCGACGGAAACGCGTTCCTGGTCGGCGAGCTGTGGCGGCACGTGCTCGACCAGGAGGCGGTCGCGGGCCATCCCTCGCCCGCGGACGCCGTACCGGAGAGCGTCCGCGAGGTGATGGCTGATCGCGTCGCCGGGCTGACGCCCGCGCTGAGCGAGCTCGTGGAGCTGGTCGCCGTGAGCCCCCGCGGCATCGCGCTCCCGGTCCTGCGGGCGGCGGCAGGGCTGGACGACGAGCCGCTCCTGGACGAGCTCGACGCGGGCCTGCACGCGGGGATGCTCGAGGAGATCCGAGGCGCGAACCCCGTGTACCGCGTCCGTCATGAGCTGCTGCGCAGGACGATCTACGAGCGCCTGAGCTCGTACCGCGCGGCGGCGCTGCATTTGCGCGTGGGCGAAGCGCTGGAGGCGATGCCCGACGGCCGGCGTGACCGGCTCGTCAACGAGCTCGCGTTCCACTTCCGCGCCGCCGCCCCGATCGCCGGGACCGGCCGGGCGCTCGAGTACACGCTCGACGCGGCGGCGCAGGCAGAACGCTCGCTGGCCTTCGCCGAGGCGGCAGCTCGATTCGAAGAGGCGCTCGCCCTCGGCATCCCCGACTTGCCCGCCGAGGCGGACGTGCGCTGCCGGCAAGGGCTGGCGTGGCATTTCGCCGGTCGAGCCGCTGAAGCGCTGGAAAGCTTCGCCGCGGCTGCGGCGGCGGCGCGCGCGTGCGGCGACGCAACGCTGCAGGCCCACGCGGCGATCGGATTCGAGACGGCCTCCTGGCGCCCGGGCATCGACGACCCGCGTGCCGTCGCCCTGCTGCGGGAGGCCGCCGACCGGGTCGCTGCCGAGCCCAGTCCGCTACGCGTGCGCGTCCTGGCACACCTCAGCCGGGCGCTCGCCTATCGGGGCGACCACGCCGCGGCGGGCGAATGCTGGTCGCAGGCCCTGGACATGGCGCGGCTCGTGGCCGACCGCGGCGCGCTCATGGTCACGCTCTCCCACGCTGCCTGGACGCGCGGGTCACGCGGGCTCGACGAGATCCTGGCCGACCTCGCCGAAGCCAGCGAGCTGGCGCGCAGCCTTCCCGACGATCCCGTGTCCGACGTCGCCGCGGGCATGCGCATCGCGCTGCTGATCGAGGCCTACGCCATCGAAGAGGCCCGCGCGGACAACGCTGCACATCGCGAGCTGGCCGCACGCACCGGGCAGCACTTCCTCGCGGTGGTCGTCGAGCAACACGACGCGCTCCTCGCCATCTGCGACGGCCGGCTCGACGCGGCCGAAGCGGCCGCAAACCGCGCAGACGAGATCGAGCGCAGGATCGAGCGAGCCTCCTCGGGGGTGTACGGCATCCAGATGTTCAGCATCCGCCGCGAGCAGGGAAGACTCGAGGAGATCGCGCCCCTGGTCCGCCTCGTCGCGTCGCGAGACACGGAGGCCGACAGCCTTTGGCGGCCGGCGCTCGCCGTCCTCCTCGCCGAGATCGGCGACGTTGAGGCGGCGCGCCGCGAGCTCCAGGCCCTCGTCGACGCCGGACTCGGCACCATCTCGCGGCGCGGACTCGGTGTCGGCGGACTGACGTACGTGGCTGACGCATGCGCCCTCATCGAGGACGCCACGCTCGCTCCGCCGATCTACCAGCAGTTGCTCGCCTTCGAGGGGCAGAACACGGTGATCGGCTCCGCGGTTGCGTGCTACGGCGCTGCCGATCGCATGCTCGGCGCGCTGGCGACTGTCATGGAGCGATGGGACGACGCCGAGCGTCACCTCGAGAACGCGCTCGCCCTCAACCGTCGCCTAGGCCCGACCTGGATCGCACACACGTTGTATGAGCGCGCGCGGCTGGCGCTGCGCCGCGGGCCGCCGCAGGACCCAGAGGCGGCGCGCGAGCGAATGTCCGTCGCCCTCGACGCGGCACGGAGGATCCCTCTCCCCGGGCTCCTGGCGCGCATCGAGCAACTGACGGCGAGGCCGCCTGCGGTCGACGACGACCTGTCGCCGCGTTAATGCGAAGTGCCGCACAACAATCAGGAAAGCGGAGAAGTACGCACTCCGACACGAGATCACTCGAGAGCTGGCGACGCGGGCCCGACCGCGCATAGACTGGGCCATGCCCCTCTACGTGATCGAACGCAACTACGCCGAACGCATGGAGCCTGATGCGGAGGGTGTGCGTGAGCTGGAGGAGATCAACGTCGATGAGAGCGTGCGCTGGGTCTTCTCGTTCCTCACGGCAGACAAGCTCAAGTCCTACTGCCTCTACGAGGCCTCGTCGCCCGACGCGATCCTCGCCGCCGCCCGCCGCGCGGGCCTGCCGGCCGATGTGATCGTCGAAGTCGAGCGCGTCGAGGCCGCGATGTTCGCCTGAGCGCGCTCCCGGCGTCAGGCCAGCGCACGTTCGAGCAGCGCCGTCAGCTCGACGACTTCGAACTCGACTCCGCCCACGGTCTCTGCGGCCGCTGTGTACATCGTCAGGTCCTTCGGACAGCTGACGACGAAGTAGTCGATGTCACCGAGGGCCTGGGCTTCGCGGATCCGCTGCTCGCTCGGGCGTTCGCCGGCCTCTGACTCCGCGGCCCAGATCCGCCCGCCGCCGGCGCCGCAGCAGAACGTGTTGGTCCCGTGGCGCGGCATCTCGACGAGCTCGGCGCCGGTCGCGGCGATCAGCCGACGCGGGGCGTCGGTGACCCCGTTGTACCGCGCCAGGTAGCACGGATCGTGGTACGTGACGCGAGTGCCCGCGAGCGCCGGGCCCAGCGCAAGCGTGCCCTGCTGCACCAAGTCGATGAGCAACTCGGTGTAGTGGTACACGGGCTTATCGAGCCCGTATTGCGGATAGTCGTTGCGCAGGGCGTTGAGGGTGTGGGGATCCGTGGTGAAGATCGCCTCGAACGTCGCGCCCGCGAGGGTGTTCAGGTTGTGCTCGACGAGCATCTCGAACAGGCCCTGCTCGCCGCTCTGGTGGACGTCGTTGCCCGAGTTGCGCTCACCGTCGAACAGCAGCCCGAATGACACGCCCGCGTGGTGCAGGATCCGGGCGAGTCGTTGCGACTCGCGCTGCACGCGCTCGTCGAAGGAGGCGAAGTCTCCGACGAACCACACGTACTCGACGGGCTCCTTGCGGGCGTCGGGAATCGTGAAGTCGAGGCCCTTGGTCCAGCGCGCGCGCGTGCGCGCGGACTTGCCGTACGAGTTCCCCTGCATGGCGACGTTCTGGAACGCCCGCTGGAACAGCGGATCCACGTCGCCACGCTCGACGAGCGTGCGCCGCATGTCGATGATCGCCCGCATCGGTTCGATGCCCGCGGGGCAGCGGTCGACGCATGCCAGGCACGTCGTGCACTGCCAGATGCCGTCGGGACCGTTCAGCCAGGCGAGGATGTCCTCGGGCTCGCCCGCGCGCAGGTCCTCCAGCGTGCGGGCGGCCGCGGCCACCGCGGCCGGACCGACGAAGCCGGTCCCGACCATCGGGCAGGCCGACACGCAGAGTGCGCATTCGATGCAGTCCTCCAGCCGCACGAACGCGCTGTCGTCAGCGCGCTGTGTGGCGGCCGGGACTTCGCTCAGGCGGATGAGCGGACGCTCGGCGGGGAACCGGTCATAGAACGGGCGCATGTCGACGACGACATCGGTGAGCGTCGGGAGGTTCGCCAGCGGCTCCACGCGGATGTCATCGCCGTGCTCGGCGAGACTGCAGACGCAGGCCAGCTCCTCTTGGCCGTCGACTCGCACGCCGCAGGTGCCGCACGAGGCATGCAGGCATGAATAGCGCAGCGACAGCGTGGGATCGCGGTTCAGCCGGATCCACTGCAGCGCGTCGAACAGCGTCGTGCAGCCGTCGATCGGGACGTCGTACTCGTCGAAATGCCCGTCCCCGTCGCCGGCGCGGTACACGCTGAGGTGACGCGTCGCGGTCGCCGTCTGTTCAGTCGCCAGGGCCATGATCGTGACTCCTCATGCCGCGCCAACGTAATAGGCCGTGTGTGGGAGGAGCACCGTGTCGCGGGTCCGGCAGGGCTCGTCGACGTCGAGCTTGCGACAGACGACATCGGCGCACAGCTCCGCCATCCCGCGGAGCGTCGTGGCCTTCCCGCCGGTGATCGTGACGAAGCCCTCGAGCTCGTCGGTCTCCTTGTGGTCGAACGTCTTGAAGGTGCGCGACAGCTCGCGCCCGCTGTCTCCCTCGCCGCGCGAGCCGACGAGCGGACGCGCGGCCGACCAGGCGGCGCGCTGCTTGGCGTGGCGGACGGCCGGGATGAGCTTGGCCCCCTCGGAATACATCCGCTCGACGTGATCTGCCGGGACGGTGAGCTCGTCCGGATCCTCGACCACCCACGAGCTCGTACCCACGATCGAGAGCGCACGCTGCGGCACGACGATGTCGCCGTCCCCGGACTTGTGCATGCGGTTGATCACCATGTTGCACAGGCGGGGGCGCAGCGCGAGCAGCACACCCGGAGAGGGTCGGATCGGCACGTCGACGCCGGCCATGGCCGCGACCTTCTCCGACCACGGCCCGGCAGCGTTGATCACCACGTCGGCACGGATCTCCGATTCTCTGCCGGAGACGTGGTCGCGCACGATTGCACCGTCCACGCGATGGTCATGGAGCAGCAGCTCGCTGACCTCGGTGTGCGGGCGGATCGTGGCGCCGTTGCGCTGGGCGGTGGCGAAGAAGCGCAGCGCCAGTCGCATCGCATCCATCGAGCCGTCCGGTACGCGCACCGCGGCTTTGAGCGCAGGGTTGAGGTTCGGCTCGAGCGCCAGTGCTTCGCTGGGCGTCAACTGCCGTGCCGGGATTCCCGAGGCCTCGCAGCCCTCGAGCAGCGGCTCGAGATACTCCATGTCCTCGTCTTCCACCGCGACGAACAGACCGTCGTTCAATTCGAAGCTGCCTGGGCAGATCCGCCGCAGGATCCTGTTCTCCTCGATGCACTCCACTGCCGATGCGCGGTCGCCGACCGCGTAGCGCCCGCCGCTATGGAGCATCCCGTGGTGCCGACCGGTCGTGCCGGAGGTCAGCTCGCCGCGCTCGACCAGCGTGACGCGCAGGCCGCGAAGGGTGAGGTCATGCGCGAGCGCGCCTCCGGTGCCACCGCCGCCAACGATGAGAATGTGCCCGTCATGCCGGTCGGCTCTCATCTGGAGTCCTCTGTTCGTCCAGAGAAACACCATATGGCGGCCCGACGACGCCGCCATCCGCTGCCCGTACTCAAACGGGCGGGTACTTTTCCCGCGGTCTACCGGCAGGCCGGGGCGACCATCTGCTGCACGCGCCCGTCCTTGAGGTTCTTGCGCGTGATGAGGACCACGCCGGTGTCCTGGCTCTTGAGCTTCTGGTGCTGCCGGATCGCTTTCACCGCCGTTATGACGCCGTCATGCCCCATCCGGAACGGGTCCTGCGAGACGAGCGCGTAGACGTCTCCGCTGGTCACGCCCTCGAGCTCGTCCGGCGACGTGTCCCAGCCCACGATCTTGACCTGGCCGAGCTTCTTCGCCATCCGCACGGCCTCGACGGCGCCGATGTCGCTCGCCTCGTTGGCGGCGAAGATGCCCTTCAGGTCGGGGTGCGCGGTGAGGATGTTCTCCGTGACGGTGAGCGCCTGGTTGTAGTCGTTCTCGCTGTACTGCGTCTCGACGAGCTTGAGCTTGGGGTGCTTCTTGAGCCGCTTCGTGAAGCCCTCGACGCACTGGTCGTTCGTCTGTGAGCCGGCGTGGAAGGCGACGATCGCGACCTTGCCGCCCTTGGGGCCGATCGCCTTGGCCGGCGACGTTGGTCTCGTCGCTCACGCCGTTCCAGGTGATCTGGACGTCGGGCAGCTTGCCCGCCGCGCACTCGGCGCCGCGGTGCACCTTCTCCCAGAAGTCGAGACCGACCGACTTGGGCACGACGGCAAGGCGAACGGTCCCGCCGGAGGAGACGTCGACCTTGACCTTGTGCTGCTCAACGCCGCAGCTGCTCGTCAGCAGGCTCGCGCTCGCGATCGCGATCGAAGCGACCGCGCGAGGAGCTCTAGGCGGCCGGCAGGCGCACGGTGAGCTGTGCGCCGCCGCCGGCCGCGTTGGCGGCGTCCACGTCGCCACCGTGCGCGCGAGCCAGGCGGCGCGCGATCGCCAGGCCGAGACCGGCGTGCGAGCCGCTGCGTGCGCGGTCGCCGCGAAACAGCGGTTCGAACACATGCGGCAGGTCGGCGTCATCGAAGCCCGGGCCGTCGTCGACGACCCCGATGGTGACGGTGCCGTTCTCGCGCACGGTCGTGACCTGGACCTGCGCGCGGCCGTGCCGCATCGCGTTGTCGAGCAGGTTGGTGAGCACGCGCTGCAGCGCTTGGGCGTCGCCGCGGACGATCGCCCGGTCCGCGCCGCCGGCCGCGACGCGCATGTCGTGCATGCCGGACAGCGCCTCGGCGACTTCGCGCGCCAGCGCCGCGACATCGACCTCCGCCCAGCCCGCGGCGTCGTGCGCGTACTCGAGCCGGCTGAATGCGAACAGGTCCGTCACCAGGCGGTCGAGATGCGTGGCCCGGTCCTGGGCCAACCCCAGGTAGCGGCCGTCGTCGCCCAGCCCGTGCTCGAGCGCTTCGAGCGAGCCGCGCAGCGTGAACAGCGGGGTCCGCAGATCGTGCGCGATCGCGGTCACCAGGAAGCGACGGTCTCGCTCGGCCGCCGCCGAGGCGTCCAGCGCCGTGCCGAGCGCACGCGCCATCCCCTGCATCGCGTCTCCGACCTGGGCGACCTCGCGCGCCCGCGTCGGCCTGGGGGTGACGTCGAGCTCGCCGCCGGCGATCCGGTCGGCGTCGGCTGCCAGCCCGGCCAGCGGCGCCAGCACCCAGCGGCGCAGGAAGAACACGATAACCACCAGCGCTGCGACCAGTGCGGCCGTCGCGGCGCCGATCGTGATCGCCCAGCGCGCCGCCGCGCTCTCCTGCGGCACCCAGAGCACCGCCGCCAGAGAGGCGAGCTTGACAATCTCGCCCCTGCCGGGCTGATCCATCTTGGCGAGGAAGCCCGAGGTCTGCAGGACGGGCTGGCGCGCCATCGCCTCCTTGAGTGCCACGACAGACTTGGGGTCGCGTGGCGCAACCTGCGCCTCAACGCCGATTTCGGAGAGGCGCAGAGCCAGTCGCTTGAGGTCGTCGGGCGTCGACACGTCGGCGGCCTTGATCGCGTCGATCGCCCTCTGCTCGCGCGCCGCCTGGCGGCCGTCCTGCCACGATCCGGCGACGAGCCACGCGACGCCCGCCATCGACGCGGGAACGACGACGGCCAGCGCGAACGCCGCGACCAGCCACACGTGCAGCGACCACCGCCTCATTGGCCCGGCGGGTCGAACCGGTAGCCGACGCCCCACACCGTCACCAACATCTCGGTCTCGAGCTTCTCGCGGAGCCGGCGGACGTAGACGGCAACCGTGCTGCGGTCGCCCCACGACCCCCATACGCGCTCGAAGATCTGGTCGCGCGTGAGCACCTGGCGCGGGTGCGCGGCGAACAGCGCGAGCAGCTCGAACTCGCGCGCGGTCAGCGTGACCGACCGGTCGTTCACCCGCACCTCATGCGCGGCGAGGTCGATCTCCAGCCGGCCGAAGCGCCGCTGCGCGCGGGAGCGGCCGTGGTCGCTGCGCCGCAGCACGGCCTTCACGCGCGCCACGACCTCCGCCGGCGTCGCCGACTTGACGATGTAGTCGTCGGCACCGAGCGCGAGCCCGCGCAGCTTGTCCTCGTCCTCGCCGCGCGCACTGAGGAACAACAGCGGCACGTCGGAGCGCTGGCGGATCGCCCGGCAGAGGTCGAATCCGGAGGCGCCGGGGAGCATCACGTCGAGCAGGACGCAGTCGACGTTGCTGTCGTCGATCGCCGCGATCGCCGCGCTCGCGTCATGCGCAGCGACCACGCCGAAGCCCTCGTCGGCCAGGAAGTCGCGCAGCAGCCCGACGATCTGGGGCTCGTCCTCGACCAGCAGCACCGTCTGCACGGCAGTCAGTGTCCCGCAGCCGTCCAGCATAAGCAGCGGATTTTTCATCGGATGTTCATCGGCGTTTCCGTGCGCGCTCACCCCGTGCTGGTGGAGTCGAGCGTCGTCCGACTGAAGGAGATGCGCGATGAGCAGGTTCACGATGGTCCTGGCAGCCGCGGTCGCCACTGCGATGCTGGTGATCGGGGTGTCGGCGCTCGAAGCCGTCGGCGCTGACCCGCCGGCCAAAGCGTCAGCCGCGGACGAGCTCACCGGCAAGCTGGCGGATTGCTTGCGCGGCCGCGGCGTCGCCATCCCGGCACTCGAAGGTGCCGCGCTCGACCGCTGGCTGCAGACGCACCGGCTCGCGGACGCCGACGTCCGCGCCTGCAAGATGGCGGTCGCCCCCCGCGGGACCGAGGTGCGCGAGGCGCGGTCGCAGGGCGTCAAGGAGCTCAGCAGCTGCCTGCGCGCGCAGGGGTTCGACGTACCAACCGACCCAGTGGCGCTCAAGGAGTGGATCGGCCACCAGCGCAGCCGCACGGCGCTCGACGCGTTGAAGCAGTGCGGCCTTGTGATGAAGCCGGATCCGGGCCCGGATGGACAGCCGGCGCCGTGCGGCGCGGCACCGGCGAAGGGGTCCGACACAGGCGCTCTCCGTCAGCGGCGAAGCTCCGCCAAGGCAACAGCGAGTTGAAGTCCCTCGGACTCCCGGCCTACGAGCCTTTCGGCGGCGGCCGGAACGGCCTGGTCGACGGTTGCGGGTTTCCGCGTCGAGGAACCGGTACTCACACCCGATGTCACGACGCGCTGACGGAGGATCGTTGGAAGTTCTCCGGATGAACGGGGACTAGCAACTGGGTGCCGGGCATCGTCACCGCGCGCGATATGCGTGCCCGACGGTGAGACGTTGGGGCACGGACGTGCGCTCGGCGCGATGTTTGTCACGAGACGGTGCGTTGAGATCTCTTGACGCACACAGAGGGGGGATTGCTCATGGCAACCATCTCTGCACCGCCCGGTCCGACCGTTTCTGCACGCCCTGAGGTTGAGCGCAACGGCCTGCCCGCACGCATAGCCACTCCCGAGATCGCGAACCCGCCGACCGGCGCCTCGACGCTCGGTTGGGGCAACTCGGCGCCGCTGGCGCTCCTGGCATTCGGCGTTCCGACGTTCATGCTGAGCATGATCAACGCCCAGGCGGTGGCGGTCGGCGTTACGCCCGTCGTGTCCGGCGTCGCGTTGATGTGCGGCGGCATCACGGCGCTGATCGCCGGGGTCATTCAGCTGCGCACCGGCAACACCTTCTCGGGTGTGTTGTTCGCCGGCTTCGCCGCCTTCTGGCTGTCGCTCTTCGCGATTGCCCAGTGGTTCCTGAAGGAAGTCCCGCCGCTGCACGCGGGGCAGGCAATCGGCCTGTTCCTCTACGCATTCGGCATCTTCCTCGTCGTGATGCTGGCCGCGTCATTCCGCACGAACGTTGTCGTCGTTGCGACGCTGACGCTCATCACGGTCGCGGTCTTCCTTCTCGGCGCTGGGAACTACGGCGCACACGCCACCCTGATCCACTGGGGCGGCTATGTCGGCCTGGTCGCAACGGCATGCATCTTCTACATGGCGTTGGCTGAGCTCTGCGAGATCTCCTACGACCGAGTGGTCCTCCCCGTCTGGTCTCTGGCGAAGAAGTAGACCACCCCCCGCCCCTGGCGCGCCGGCGATCGCCGGCGCGCCAGAGGACGGCGATCGCCGCCGGGCAGTGCTCGTGCGACAGTCGGCCTCCGTAGATTCGCTGGACCGGGACCGCCCGCCGTTCGGTCAAACTCGGAGCAACGCATGCACCCGGCACGCGCAGCCATCCTCGACTTCAACGGCACGCTGGCCGAGGACGAGGCGCTGCTGATCGGCATATACGAGGACCTGCTCCGCGAGCACGGCGTTGCGTTCGAGGCGGCCCACTACTGGCGTTACGCCGGCTTGCCCGACCAGGCGATGTTCGAGCACCTCTTCGCGGCGCACGGGCGGCGGCTCGAGCCGACAACGGCGGAACTGCTCCTGCGCGAGCGCGTCGGACGCTACCTGGCGGCCGTGCGCGACGGGCACCCCGTGGCCGACCACACGATCGCGTTCATCCACGCTCTCGCGGCTCACGTCCCGGTCGGCGTCGCGTCCGGCGCGTTCCGGGAGGAGATCGAGCACGTCCTCGAGGCCGCCGGTCTCTCCCGGCTCGTCTCGGTGATCGTCGCGATCGACGAGGTCGAAGCCGGAAAGCCGGATCCCGAGAGCTTCACGGCCGCGCTGGCGCACATCAATCGGCGGCGGGCGACACCGATTGGCCCCCAGGACACGGTCGTGTTCGAGGACGCGACCGACGGCGCCCGCGCCGCCCGCGCCGCAGGCATGCGGTGTGTGGCGCTGCGCGGCTCGGCCTACGACGAGGACAGCGGCGAGGCCGAGCTGGTGGTGGACAGGCTGACGGTCGAGCTGGCGCACCGGATCGTGGGCCTGGCGCGATGACGACGCAGGAGCGGTTGGCCACGGCGATCGCCGTGGTGCCCGAGCTGCGCGGTGGTCGCGAGGTAGAACGGCTTGGCGGGATCACCAACGTCAACTTCAAGGTCGAGTCCTCCAAGGGCACGTTCGTCGTGCGCATCGACGCACACGACGGGGACCTGCTGGCGATCGACCGGACGACCGAGCTGGCCAACTGCGAGGCTGCCTCGGCGGCCGGCGTCGGCGCGGTCGTGGTCGCGCGCCTGCCCGAGCAAGGCGTACTGATCACCCGGTTCCTCGAGGGACGGCGGCTCACGCCCGAAGACCTGCGGCGCGGCGACCGGCTCGCCGATCTGGCAGCCCTCCTGCGCCGGCTGCACGACCGCTGCACCTTCCGCGGCGGGATCGACATGTTCGTGCGCCAGCGTGACTATCAGGTCACCGCACTGGCTCGCGGCTGCGAGCTGCCCGAGGACTATCGCCACTACGAGCGCCACCTCGAGCGGATCCGCGAGGCGCTCGCCGCTCATCCCGTCGGCGTGGTCGCCTGCCACAACGATCTCGTGGCCGAGAACCTGATCGACACGCCACAAGGGCTGCGGCTGATCGACTTCGAGTACTCCGGCAGGAACGACCCTTACTCCGATCTCGGGGACGCCTGGGCCGAGTCACACCTGTGGCACGATCAGCTGGAGGAACTGGTCGCCCATTACCACGGGGAGCCGGCCCCGGCGCTCGTCGCGCGCGCCCGGTTGTGGGCGCTCGTGTCGAAGTACGGATGGACGCTATGGGCCGTGCTGCGCCATCACCTGACCCATGACCCCGAACTTGAGGCGTGGGGCCTGCGGCTCTACCGGGAGGCCGTCGCCGAGTTCGACAGCGACGAGTTCGACCGTCTGCTCCACGCGGTAGCAGCGACAGACTGAGGTGATCGTCTCGGCGTCGGCCGTGCGGCCTGAAGGCCTGTAGCGACCGCCGACGATGGACTTTTCCGAACTCGGTTTGACAATGTCGAACGCTCGTCTTAGGGTCCGTCACGGCCCACTGATGGAGGAATCGGGCGCTCGCAGGAGCGTGCGCGATGGGGCCAGCGATACGAGGAGGGGATCGTGAATCGTCTATGTGTGAGCGCGACGCTCGCGTGCGCTCTGGCGCTCTCCCTGCCGGCCGCGGCCGGCGCGACGCCGGTCCCGAAGGTGAGCGGTCCGCTACCGGTCAGCGCCACCTCGTATCCGTTCGGTGCCGCCGACCACCAGCAGGTCCCGCAGGACCTGCGCAGGATCGGTTACGTCGAGGACGAGTACCTGGCCAGCGGCAAGGCCAACGTCTATAGCTGGCCGGCGCCGGGCCCCGCCGTCGTGCGCACGCCGGACGCGCCGTACACCACGCGCGTGCTCGTGCGCCGCCCGGCGAAGGCCTCGCACTTCAGCGGCAACGTGATCGTCGAGATCCTCAACCCGTCCAACGCGTTCGACCTCAACATCGGCTGGGCGCTCGCCCAGCGCCAGATCGTCGCGCACGGCGACGCGTGGGTCGGGGTGACGGGCAAGCCGATCTCGATCGACGCGCTCAAGAACTTCGACCCGCTCCGTTACGGCTCGCTATCGATGGCGAACCCGCTCCCGCTCGACGATCCGCACAACTGCAACCCGCCGGTCTCGTTCATCACGCCGGCCTCGCGCGCCACCGAGGACGGGCTGGTCTACGACATCACCAGCCAGATCGGCGCGTGGGTACGCAGCCGCGATCGCTCGAACCCGCTGACCTACGGCAAGCGTCACGGATCGCCGGTCGATCGCGTCTACGACTTCGGCTACTCGCAGACCGGCAGCTTCGAGTACGACTACATCAACGCGATCCAACCGCTCGTGGAGCAGTCCGACGGCCGGCCGATGTTCGACGGCTACATCGTCGCCGTCGCGGGCGGAGGGTTCATCGGCGCAGCCCCGATCAACCAGTGCGAGCCGGCGCCGCCGAACGGCGACCCGCGCAAGCAGTTCAATGACGCCGGCACGCCGATCATCCACATGATGTCCCAGTCGGACTACCTGAGGGGGATCGACGCGCGGCGGCCCGACAGCGACGCGCGCCAGGACCGCTACCGGCACTACGAGATGGCCGGCGCCGCGCATGCGACGCCCGACGAGTTGTTCTACTCGGCCGCAGCCGCCGACATCGTCAAGGCCGGTCGCGCGGTCCCGCCAGGAGCCTGCAACGAGGGCCCGCGCAGCCGTTTCCCCAGCAGCATCTTCTTCGACGCGGCGCTGCGCAACCTCGACTGGTGGGTGCGCGTCGGCATCGCCCCGCCCCACGCGGACCCGATCCTCGTCTCCGGAAGCCCGCCCGCACCGGTACTCGACCAGTTCGGCAACGTGCAGGGCGGCCTGCGCTCGCCGTACCTCGACGTACCGACGAGCACGTGGTTCGGCAGCTCGACCGGCCCCTCGTTCTGCAGCATCGCCGGGCACGAGGTGCCGTTCGACGAGGCGCAGTTGGCCGCGCTCTACCGCAACCACGGCGACTACGTGCGCAAGGTCACGCACGACACCGCCAGGCTCGTGGCCGACCGGTTCCTGACTGTGCCGGACGGCATCCGGCTGATCCAGGAGGCCGCCCGGGCAGATGTCCCCTAGCCCGGGCGCGGCGCCCGAGTTTGGAGACACAGCCCGTGCACGCCCGGATCCTGTTCGCCCTATGGGCCTTTCCCGTCGCAGGCGGGAAGTTCGACGCGTGCGCTTGGCAGGCGACGAAGAAGGTCAACCGTGGATGCGTTCGCCTCGGCGCAGCATGTCGAGGTAGGTCTCCAGGCGCCGTCGACGCGTTTCGGGTCGCTTGGCGTCGTTGAGCCGCCAGATGATCGAGTAGCGGTTCCCCGCGTCGAGTTCTGCGAAGGCGGCGGCGGCGGCGGGATCCTCGGCGAGGGCTCGTCGAAGGTCCTCGGGCGGCACGGCGTGCCGTTGCCCTTGGTATGCGGCGTCCCAGCGTCCGTCGGCGCGGGCGCGCTCCACTTCAGCCAGCCCGGCCGGCCGCATGCGTCCGTCGGCGATGAGCGCTTCCGCTCTGTCGCGATTGATCCGCGACCAGCGGCTGCGGCTGGTCCGTGGCGTGAACCGCTGCCGCCAGAAGCCCTTCGGGCCGCGCGC
Source organism: uncultured Solirubrobacteraceae bacterium (assembly GCA_963803335.1). Lineage (GTDB taxonomy): Bacteria > Actinomycetota > Thermoleophilia > Solirubrobacterales > Solirubrobacteraceae > DASSUW01. The sequence goes on from CAWDME010000009.1 coordinate 484,530, forward strand.
CTTCTGCCCGTCGATCCAGCCGAAGCACAGGGCCGTCTCGACGGCTTGGGCGTAGGTCACCGAAGGCGTGCCGGTGTCCTTCTTGGCGATCTCTATCCAGATGCCGCGGTGGTGGGCGTGGTGGTCGGACAGCCATGTCTCGAAGGCCCCGGCTGAGGGGAAGCGCAGGACGTCCTGCTCGTGCTGGGTGGGCGTCATCGGTCGTCGGTGCCGTTGACCATCTCGCCGTCTCCGGGCGAGTGCGTACCGAAGGCGAGCACCTCCAGACCGTCTGGACCGGCGTGCAGCTCGCGCGCGGATGCCGGAGCGACGCGCACTGCCACGAGGGGCGTGGGGTCGAACGGCTCGCCGTCGACCATCACGTGGCCGCCGCCGGTCAGTGTGACGTTGATCTCCTCGGCGATGCGGTGGCGATGGGCGAAGCCCTGGCGGCCACCGGGTCTAATGCGGTAGTGCGTCAGTCCGCACTGGACCGCCCCGAGCTGGGGTCGTACGTATCGCGCCTCGGCGACCTCGTCGACGTCGTAGGCTCCCAGCAGGTCGGCGTCCTTGGACAGGTCGGGGGCGTCGAGAATGGCGAAGGCCGTGGCGCCTGCCGCGCCGCGCACGTCGCGCGCTCCGCCGAGCGGCTGGCCGTCGATCACCGTCGGCGCCCCGTCGACGACCTCCAGCACGTGGGCCGCGTTTGTGACGATCTCGGGCCGGTCGAGCGCGGCGTTGCACTGCTGCCGGCTGGGCCAGGTCTCGAAGACCCGGCCGGTGTCCGGGTCCTCCTCATCGCGGTGCACGAGCCACAGCTGGCAGCCTGCCGTCTCGGCCAGCAGCGAGGCCGCGTGCAGCAGCCGGTCGGCGAGGAGGTCACCTTGCCCGGGGAGCGCCCGGAACTCAGCGGTGCGGGTCAGTGGTCCTGAGGTGTTCACTGCCGCCACGCTACCGACGGTCGCGACGGTCGTCTTGGAAGAATGCGCCCATGTTGACGAGGTCGCCGAGCGACGCCCACGGGCTGGTCCGCCCGTGGGAGCAGGGCCGCTCCTTCGAGCTCGACAGCCGCCCGCCGAGCGTCGCGCTTGAGCGCCTCGTCGACCGCTTCTGGATCGTCCGCTGGGACCTCGAGGACGGCACGTCCTTCGAGCAGGAGATCCTGCCCCACCCATCGCTGAATCTCGTCGTCGAGCCGGACCGCACGCGCGTGTGGGGCGTCCCAACTCGGCGCGACCGCCGCCAGTTGCATGGCCGCGGACGGGCGGTCGGCACGAAGTTCAAGCCCGGCGCTTTCACCGCCCTCACCGGCATCGAGGCGGCGAGCGTCACCGACGACTCGATCGGCGTCCGGGACGCCTTCGGCACCGCACCCGAGCTCGGCGACGTCGATCTCGCCAACGTCGCGCCAACGACGATCTCTGCGGCGGTCGAGGCATGGCTGCTGCCGATGGCCGACATCGACGACCCGTCGCTGACGCTGATCGACCAGATCATTGCCAGCATGCGGGCGCTGCCGCCGGATGTCCGCGTGCAGGAGATCGCCGCGGCCAACCACCTCGCACCGCGGACGCTGCAGCGCCTCTTCCGCCGCTATGTCGGCGTCAGCCCCAAGTGGGTGCTCAAGCGCCTGCGCATCCACGAGGCTTGCGAGCGGCTCGCCGCCGCCACGCCGCCTGCGTGGACGACGCTGGCGCTCGACCTCGGCTACTACGACCACGCGCACTTTATCCGCGACTTCGGCCTCGTCGTCGGACGCTCACCCGCCCAGTACGTCCGCGAGGCCGCCGCGGCCCGCACGCCGGCGCGTGAAAAGAGCACGCGTTCACGGCGCTTCATGTTGGCTGGCACGCGCTAGGTTACGAAGCGAACCGGCATCGGTTCGGCGAGCACCGCCGCGACCAGTGTGGGCGGGCGGGCAGCCAATGCAGGGCCTTTCTCTTAGTCGGGGAGACAGGTCGAGTTCCACACTGAAGCGAGGGTTGCGTCGCTTTCGTGTGCGGAGCGTATGCGGTCTCACGGCGTGGCTCGAGCCCGGCGTCCTCAGTTTGAGCTCGACATCGAAGGACGGACAGCGGCGGCGGGGCTCACGTTTCTCTAAGGCGCCGACCTGCCGGCGTGGTCCAAGGACTACGCGCGCGAGAACGGGAGCCGCCGCCAGACTCGGCACCGGGTACGGCGAACCCTGCTCGGCTACCCCCAGATGAACGGCGGATAGCGGTCCGTCATGAAGCAGCTGTAGGCGTTGCCCCGCAAGCTCCAGCGCATGCCCGGCACCATGAGCTCGAAGACTCCCCGCGGGATCTGCTTCGTGAAGAGGATCGTGAAGAAGGCGACGATCGACAGGACACCCGTCAGCCAATAGAGCACTCCGGCGATCCACACGTACGGGATAGCCAGCAGCCATTGCACGAGCGGCCGCCAGTTGGCGATGCGCTCCGGATAGTGGACGTTCAGACGGACCGGGTAGCCGGGGTCATCGGCCAACGAGAATGGCGGGTACGCGTCGGTCATCAGGTGGAAGTACGCGGCCACGCGGAGCGCCCACCTAAACGTCCCCACCAGGTAGTCGAACGCGCCTCGGGGCCAGCGCCCCGTGAAGAGCACGGCGAAGAACGCATACACGGCGACGAAGAACGCGCCGATCCCGACGAAGAACAGCACGAAGAGATGCGGGATGACCAGCAGCCACTTGACCAGCGGCAGCCACCGGTTCAGCTCCGACGAGTAGCTGATCTCGAGCCCGGCCGGGTAGGGCGGCGACGGCGGGCCGGCGGGCTCGGGCACTGCGATCATCGCGGACACGGTCGGTGCCGTCGACTGCGGCGCCTGGATCCGTGGCTCTTCGGGAGGTCGCTCAGGGGTGTCCACCGGCCCACACTAACCCGTTCCATGGGCGCGCGCCCGAGGTCCCCCTGACGCTCACAGGCGGAATGTCGGGACGGTGGGTTCCACGCCACGCCACAGCGCCGCCAGTGGCGATTCGCAGACCCCCCGTCATGCCGCAGGATCGAGCGGACACACGCGACGGACTCACCTGAGATAAGCCACCCACGGGAGCCGAATGCTCCGTTCACTGCTGCTTCTCGTCCCCAGCGGGTGTCTCGTAGGCGTCGGCGGAGACGCTCGCAACCAGGGCGGAAGCAGCAGCGCCGGCCACACGCACCGGCGGCGGCCTGCGCCTCGGTATTCGTGTCAGTCCGCCGCGGTTCGTCGAGTTGCTTTCCCTCGTCACCTGGGCGCGTCATCAGCTCGGAGGCGGCGCCGTCGTGCTGTCTGACGCTCGCCGGCTCGGAGTTCGTCGTGCTCGCAGCTCGCCGCGGCCGCGGCGACGTGACCGGCGCGCCTGACGTGGCGGTGCCGCCGCGAAAGCACGCGGCCGCGCTCGCACTCCGCCACGAGCAGTGGATTGTCGCCGCGAGCGAGTCGGGCCCGAACATGGAGCACCAGCAGCCCGGTCGTGACGCTCATCGTCCAGCCGCCGATCAGGAAGCTGAGCAGGAGCCGCTTCGGTCGTGGCCGCGTGAGTATCACGACGACCGCTGACAGCATCAGCGGGAAGACCGCGGCCAGGCACGCGAGGGCGAGGATGTGCAGCACGGCCGCGCTAGCCTCCACGACCGGCGCGGTGCTCGCCGGCAGGGACGCTCTCCATCGCCGGCTGCGCGTCGCGTGGGTGCGAGGTCCACCAGCGCACGTAGCGCTCGGTGAGCGGATTGGCCGTCACGCCGTGGACGTAGACCGAGAGGGCGATCGTCGCGGCGATCGCGAGCAGCAGAGTGCGCAGGTGCGGAAGCTCGGCGTCGTCCACGAGAATCACGGCGAACACGATCGAGGCGAGGCCGCGCGGTCCGAACCAGCCCAGGAACGCCACCGTCGTGCGGCGGGCGCCGGTCCCGAGCAGCGCGAGCGCGACCGGCAGCATCCGGACGAGGGTCAGGCTCAGCACGGCGTAGAGCATCACTTGCCAGGTCAGCTCGTCGAGGACCGGCCCGAGGATGACGGCGCCGAAGACGATGAAGGTCGCGGCGTCGAACAGCTCGCCGCCCTCGTCGACGAACTTGCTGACCTCGCCGCCCGCCTCCTGCCGGAGGGCGCCGAACATGAAGCCGCCGGTGAAGGCGGCGATGAAGATGCTGCCGCCGAGCGCGCTTGCGATGCCGGCGGCCAGGAGCGCCGAGGCGGCTGTGAGGATCTGCATCCAGTGCGGCTCGATCAGCTCGCGGCGCGCCGAGAAACGCAGCGCGAGCGCCCCGAGGATCCCGGCCGGGATGCCGCCGAGCAAGCCGTAGCCGATCTGCTCGAGCACGAGGTTCGTCGCCGCATGTCCAGACGACGTGCCGGCGTCGGCCTCGGCCACGGCGATCGCGATGAAGAAGATCGGGACGCAGAGCCCGTCGTTGAGGCCGCTCTCGACGTTGAGGCCCTGCCGGACACGCGACGGGATGCGCTCATCGGTCACGACCGCCTGGCCCAGCGCGGCATCGGTGCACGCGAGGACCACCGCGAGCACCAAGGCCTCCGCGACACTGATCCCGGGGATCACCAGCGCGCCCACGAGAGTGCCAGCGACGATCGTGAGCGGGAGGCCGATCCCCAACAGCCGCAGCGGCACGGCGAACTCGCGACGCAGCGCGCGCAGCGAGATCCGCGAGGCATCCGCGAAGAGCACGAGCGTCAGCGTGATCTCGGCCAGGAGCTTGACCTGCTCGCTCTCCAGATGGAGGTCGAGCAGCCCGAGTACCGGCCCGGCGAGCAGCCCCGCCGTCACGAAGAACATCGCGCCCGACACGCTGAGCAGCTGCAGCCGACGCGAGACCGCCGCGTAGGCGACGAGCAGGACCGCGATCGTCGCCAGCGCCCAGGTCATGGGCCGGCTCTACTGGCGGGCCATTGCGACGCGGAGTCGCTCCTCGGGTGTGATGAGATGGTCGGCGTCTTCTGCGTCCTCGCCGAGATCGATCTGCACCCAGTTGACCGTGCCGGTGAAGACGCTGCCCTCACCGTCGTAGTCGTCGCTGACCGGGGACGCGGTGTCTCGTCCGACGTCGGCGGTCTCGTCCGCGGAGAAGAGCAGCGGCACGGTTGCCTCCACGCGCCCTTCTCCGGTCTTGTCGCCGTCGAGGTACAGCGTGACGGTGCCACCCTTGGCGGGACCGCCGCCGTCGTAGGCGAACTCCATGCGCACCTGGTGCGTTCCGGCCGGGATCGCGGCGTCGGCCGCGATCTTGAAGCGCTGCAGCCCGAGCAGGTTGTAGCAATAGGTCGGTCGCCCGTCCTTCGCGTACAGGCTCCAGCCGGCGAACGCGCCGCCTTGGGCGAGGATCACGCCCTCGACGCCCGCCTCGGGCACGACGACCTCCGCCGTGACCGCGTGGGACTTGTTCTTGGTGTCGATGAGGCTGTTCTCGCTGAGGCGTCCCATGCCGCCGAACAGCAGCTGCGAGTTTCCCTTCACCAGCTCCGGGCGGCCGACGAGTTCGGCGTTGAAGCGCTCGATGCGACGGTCGTCGAGCGGGAGCACGTTGTACTTCCGCGCCTCTTCCAAGAAGAGCGCCTGCAGCTCGGCCAGCTTCTCCGGCATCTCGGCGGCGAGATCGTGCGCCTGGCTCCAGTCCGTATTCGTGTCGTAAAGCTCCCAGACATCGTCCGCGAACGGCGGCAAAGCTGCTGCCACCACCCACGGCACGCTGTGGTTGGTCACCGCCGTCCATCCTTGGTGGTAGATGCCGCGGTTGCAGAACATCTCGAAGTACTGCGTCTCGTGGCGGTCGTGCTCGGTCGCCCCGTCGAACGAGTACGCCATGCTCACGCCCTCGATCGGCTGCTGGGCGACCCCGTTGACGGTCGTCGGCTCGGGGAGCCCGGCGGCCTCGAGGACGGTCGGCGCGACGTCGATGACGTGGTGGAACTGCGAGCGAACCTCGCCCTTCGCCTCGATGCCGTGCGGCCAGTGGACGATCGTGCCGTTGCGCGTACCGCCCCAGTGCGAGGCGACCTGCTTCGTCCACTGATACGGCGTGTCCATCGCGTGCGCCCAGCCGACCGCGAAGTGGTTGTAGGCCTTCGGCGTGCCGAAGTCGTCGATGTGCGCGGCCAAGAACTCGGGCGTCTCGAGCGCGGCGGCGCCGTTGAAGAGCAAGGTCTCGTTGAAGCTGCCGTTGATCCCGCCCTCGGCGCTCGCCCCATTATCGCCGATGATGTAGTAGACGAGCGTGTCCTCGAGCACGCCGAGATCCTCGAGCGCGTCGACGAGCCGTCCGACGTGGTGGTCGGTGTGCTCGAGGAAGCCGGCGTACACCTCCATCTGCCGGGCCAGGATCGGCTTCAGCTCATCCGGCATGTCGTCCCACGCGGGGATCTCGTCGTGCCGCGCCGTCAGCTGCGTGTCCGCGGGTACGACGCCGAGCTCCTTTTGCCGCGTCAGGATCTCCTCGCGCAGGGCGTCCCACCCCTGGTCGAAGCGCCCCTTGTACTTGTCCGACCACGCTGTCGCCACGTGATGCGGAGCGTGCGTCGCCCCGGGTGCGAAGTACATGAAGAACGGCTTGTCGGGCATCAGCGACTTCTGCTGGCGCGTCCACTGGATCGCCTTGTCGGTCATGTCCTCGGTGAAGTGGTAGCCCTCCTCCGGCGTCGCCTCGGGCTCGACCGGCGTCGTGCCCTCGTAGATGGCCGGGTAGTACTGGTTCGTCTCCCCGCCGATGAAGCCGTAGAAGTACTCGAAACCTCCGCCGCCGGTCGGCCAGGCATCGAACGGGCCCATCGGGCTCGTCTGCCAGACCGGCACCTCGTGGCACTTGCCGAACTGGGCCGTCGAATAACCGTTCAGGAGCAGCGTCTGCGCCAGCGGCGCGCACGTGTTGGGGCGAATCGAGTTGTACCCGGGCGCCGCGGTGGCGAGCTCCGTGATGACCCCCATCCCCACCGTATGGTGGTTGTGCCCCGACAGCAACGCAGCCCGCGTTGGGGCGCAAAGCGCCGTTGTGTGGAAGCGGTTGTACTTCAGGCCGTTCCCAGCCAGCCGCTCGGCGGTCGGCGTCGCGCACGGCCCGCCGAACGCGCTCGAGGCGGCGAAGCCGACGTCGTCGAGCAAGACGACGAGCACGTTGGGTGCGCCCGCCGGTGGCTGCAGCGGCTCGATCGCAGGGAACGACGCGTCTGGGTCCTTGGCATCGAGCGGCAGCTCCCCCTCGTACGGCCTGTCCGGGATCGGAAGCACGTCGCGCTGGACGTCGTCAGACGGACCGCTCATCGGGCTCACTCCTCGGCAGGTGACGGACCTCCGATCCTGCCAGCCCCTGCGACCGCAAGCAAGCGAGGGTGCCGACTCGCTTCTCGCTGATCCTGCCTGCACCAACCAGGGTGGAGTTTTCTGCTGTGACGAGGGAGCCGAACTCAGCCTTGGTGGTTCCATGCCGCGACGGTAGGCGGCGGGAGGCCTCAGATCTCCGCTTCGAGCGGGATCGACACGACCAGGCGCGTCCCTGGCCCGGCCTCGAGTTCGTCACGAGCTCGCCGTCAACCGCGGCGAGGCGGTCGCGCATGCGCACATCGAACAGCACGAGGTCAGGCGCCGGCGTGGGCCGGTCGCGCGGCATCGTGCCCACACCGCGGCGCGCGTCAGCCCCCGCGGCTGCGGGTAGAACGCACGCGTGGCCGAGCACTGGTCGCCCTCACTCCAGGTTCGCGCGAACGGTCCGGGCTGCCGGCTGTCGCTCGGCGGGCTCTCGTGGGGCGACGGGGACACGCTCCAAGACGCGGCTGACGACCTCGTCCGCCGGCTCCTGAACCTCGCCATGTGCACGCGCAGCGGCGGGTCGACCTTCTCGCCCGAGGTGGCGCCGGATCCCCGCTGGCTCGAGTTCCTCTGGGAGCTCGGCGAGATCGCGGCCCGCGGCGGAGACATCCGTCACCGGTTGTTCGCCTCGCCGGGCCCGTCGGGCGCGCTCGACTGAACCCGCGCCGGACAGGCACACCATCAAGCATGCCTGCGTCCCCTCGGGCGGCAGGCGCGCGCCATTGCCACCGGCACCGCCGCAGGGAAGGCTTCGGTCATGACCACCGGCGCCTCGCGCCTCTGCATCGCCGTCCGAGCGACCCCCCAACTTTCGAGTACGGTGGACCGGCCGCCCGCGATGGGATCAGACCCATCGCCGGGAAGCCCAAGGACGGCAAGCGAATGAAGGGACACAGATGACGGACACACCTCTTGACGAACTCGGACCTGTGGATTACGTGGTGATCGAGTTTCCGGCCGGCGCGCAGAACTTCACGGGCGAGATGGCGGCTGAGCTTCTCAAGCTCGTCGACGCCGGAACGATCCGCGTCATCGACGTCCTGATCCTCGACAAGAACGAGGACGGGACCGTCGAAGCCACCGAGCTCGCCGACATCGAGCAGCTCGGAGAGATGCAGGTGATCGAGGCCCAGCTGGCGGAGCTGCTGGCCGCCGACGACGTCGACCATCTCGCCGCCGCGATGGACCCGGGCAGCGTTGCCGGTGTGCTCATCTACGAGAACCTGTGGGCCGCGCCCTTCGCGTCAGCCGCGCGACGCTCAGGTGGCCAACTCATCGCCAACGGACGGATCCCGATCCAGGCGATCATCGCCTCGCTCGAAGCCGACGAACCTGTCGGCGCGACCACCGAAGGAGACTAAACATGCCGCTCAGAGCCGCACGTGTCGGACGCGTAGGAGTCATCGGCCACCCGGTCGCAAGGACCGCCGTCGTGGCCAAGGCCGTGACCCCCGGCCCGGCGCCGGTCGCGAAGACCGCGGTGGTGGCCGCGGCCGTCACCCCGGGCCGGGGTGTAGGCCGGCGCCGGCGCATCTGACCGCAGGCTGACCAGGCTGTCGCCGCTCGCTACGACGCGGCAGCCGAATCCAGAGGAGCTTCCGATGTCCGAGGCTGAGCCTTCGACCGAACCGCCGACGCGGACCCACCGCGTCATGGTGCCGATCCTGCTCGTGCTGGCGTCGCTGGCGCTGTTCACGGGCGCCTTCGCGGTCTGGGTGAACCGTCAGGCGCTCAACACAGGGAACTGGAAGACGACGAGCTCCAAGCTGCTGGCCGACAAGCAGGTCCAGGCTGCGCTCGCCCCGTACATGGTCGATCAGCTCTTCACGAACGTCGACGTGACAGGGGCGATCCAGCAGCGACTGCCGTCCAACCTGCAGGTTCTCGCCGGCCCAGCCACGGCCGGCCTCAGGCAACTCGCCGACCGTGCCGCGCCCAAGCTGCTCGCCAGCCCCAAGGTGCAGGACGCCTGGGTGACGGCCAACGCCGCGGCACATGAGCAGCTGCTCAGGATCATCAACGGCGGCGGTTCCGCCGTGTCGACGGCGGGCGGGAAAGTCACGCTCGACCTCCACGCGCTCGTGACCCAGCTCGCCGCCTACCTCGGCGTCTCGAGCCAGGTGGCCGCGGCGCAGGACAAGCTCCAGGGGACAGCCGGCCAGCAGGCGAAGGCGCAGCTCCAGCAGCGGCTGAACATCACCGTGCCGGCCACCAGCGGCCAGCTGGTGATCATGCGCTCCGACAACCTCAAGGCGGCCCAGGACGTCGCGGGCGCGGTCAAGGGCCTCGCGATCGTGCTGCCCGCGCTGGCCATCCTGCTGTTCGCGCTCGCGATCTGGCTCGCGCGCGGCCGGCGGCGGCAGGCGCTGCGGACCGCGGGCTGGTGCTTCGTCGCGGTCGGGGTGCTCCTGCTGCTCTTCCGCCGGATCGGCGGCAACCAGATCGTCGACTCGCTGGTCAAGGTGCCCTCGAACGAGGCCGCCGTGCACCAGGTATGGACGATCGCCACGTCGCTGCTCTACGCCATCGCGGTCGCGCTGATCATCTACGGCGTCGTGTTCGCGCTCGCCGCGTGGTTGGGTGGCCCCACCCGCCCGGCGCGGTTCCTGCGCAAGCTGGCCGCGCCGGAGCTGCGCGAGAGCCCGTGGGTGGCCTATGTCGCGGCCGGCGGACTGCTGCTGGCGCTCGTCATCTGGGGCCCGACGCCGGCGTTCCGGCAACCCGCCTGGATCCTCCTCTTCGCGGCGCTGCTCGCGCTCGGCGTCACCGTCCTGCGCCGCCAGACCGCGGTCGAGTTCCCCGGCATCCAGCGCGGCGACGCCATGCGGGAGCTGCGCGAGCGCCCGTAGGCGACGCGGGCGCGCCCTCCGCGACTGGGGCGCGAGCCGCCGCGCCGGCGGTCCCCGCAGGCTCAGCGGCCCACCCAGGCCGTCGACGACCTCGAGCGACTGGTGGCCCTCCACGACTCCGGGCACCAATCCGACTCGGAGTTCGCCGCCGCCAAGACGCGAGTGATGAACGGCTCCTAGCTTGCCACCGGCATCGGCTCCCCGCGCGAGCTCGGCCGCCAGCCCGCGCGGCGAACTGCTCTCGCTGCGTGGCGCCGGCAGCTGCCGCGAATCGGGCCGGCCACCCAGGCCTACGACGGCCATCGTGTGGGCGTCGGCAGGGCGGACGCGGCGCCTGGCGAGGAGGTCCGGGGACACCTCGGCGCTGGCCCGTTGCGACGAGCGTCTCTCACCCGCCGCGAAGAAGAACACCGTACCCGCGCTCTCAACCGGCGACGCCGACCGCAGCTCGCTCACCATGATGCTCGCGAATACGGCGCTCGACAACCGCTAGAACACCGGGGCCGGAGCCGCTTCCGCTCGCACCTAGTTGCGGTCGTCTCCGCCACGGCGCCTCGGGTGCCCGCATGGGACGAGATCCAGGCGTCTGCCGCGCACGATCGGCGCTCGCACCGCTCCTGAACCTGCGACCTCTAGTCGGGGAGACAGTTGCAGTTGGGCGCTGCGGCGCCGCCTGCAGCGGCTCGTGGGCGGTCGCGTGCGCGGTTTCACCGAGCTTCTTGCAGCGACTCGGTTGCCCTCTCGGTGCGCGGAGATCTGACGTCGCTGGGTCTCACGTCCTCTAAGCCGCTGACGCGGCCGAGCGGTCCAGCGAGTCAAGGCGTGACCGAGTGCGCGACTACGTCATCCGGATCGGGTGTGTGACGACTCGACGGCGATCGAGAACGTCGCGCGCGCCGCCTCCCCCGGTGACACGAGGCGCAGCCCGTCGTGGCTGCGCAGCGCGTCGACCGGCGCAGTCATCGGCTCGAAGCAGATCAGGGCCTGGCCCGGCGGCGCGAACAGCTGCGCGTACGGATAGCCGGAGGCCATCTCGACGGTGATGCGACGGCCCGCGCCGACGACGCTGAACTGCGCCGGACCGGGGAGCGCGAACAGGTCGTCGAACGTCCGCTCGCGCAATGCGAACGCCTCGGCCGGCTGCTCCCGCGTCGCGCCGGTCGGCAGCCCCTGGGCGTCCAGGATGAGGTGCGTTCGGACGGGAAGCTCGACAAGCCAGTCCGCGCGCGACGCGCCGGGCGGCGCCAGGTAGGGGTGGAACCCGAACGACAGCGGCACCGGCTCGTCCGCGCCGGCGACGACCGTCGTCGTCATCGTGAGCCGGCCCGCCTCGAGCTCGATCGCGAGCTCGAGGCGGTGCGGGAACGGGAACACCGCGAGCAGCTCGGGGTGGGCGGCGAAGTCGAGCTCGGCCGCGAGCCGGCTCGGACCCTCGGCGCGCGCCTGCCACGCGGGACTGGCGGTCAGCGCGCCGTGAATCGGCAGGCCGTGCTCGTCGTCGCGCAGCAGCGGGGAGTCACGATCGAGCGTGACCTCGCGGCCGGCGACTGCATAGCTCCAGCCGCCGAGCCGGTTAGCCCACGGGTACAGCAGCGGGATGCCGAACGTCTTTCCGGCGCTGACGTAGGCGTCGAGGCCGCCGCGCAGGCCGAGCAGCTCAGCGCCGTCGTGGCGGAGCGAGCAGCCCACCATGCCTGCACGCGTCGCGAAGCGCGCGGCGAGATCCCCGTCGGGCGCGGTCAGCTCGAGGATGCGCGGATCGCCGGCGACAACCATGGCGTGCAGTTTGCGACGGCCGAGCCGCTGGTATCTCACCCGGTTCGGGTGATGGAGGGCGGCTCCGCATCGGCTTCCGTACCAGAGAAACAACAAGAGCGAAGGGAAGCGAGCGGATGGCCACGACTACCAGTCCTCCCGTCGAGGCCGCGGCGGCCCCCGATCGCGCCGGCGGCACCCGCCCAGCCGACGTGTTCGTCGCGTTCGGGATCACCGGCGACCTGGCGAAGGTGATGACGTTCCGGTCGCTGTACCGACTTGAGCAGCGCGGTCTGCTCGACTGCCCGATCGTCGGCGTCGCCGTCAACGATTGGAGCATCGACGACCTGCGAAACCGCGCACGCGAGTCGATCAGCGCCGCCGAGCCGATCGACGAGGCCACGTTCGCGCGGCTCGCCGGGAGGCTCTCCTACGTCCAGGGTGACTTCGGCGACGCGGCGACGTACGAGCGCATCCGCCAAGCGATCGGCGATGCCCGCTCGCCCGTCTTCTACCTCGAGATCCCGCCGTTCCTGTTCGGCACCGTCGTCGCCGGCCTTGCCAACGCGGCGCTCACCGGGAACGCCCGCGTCGTCGTCGAGAAGCCGTTCGGCCACGACCTCGCGTCCGCCCGCGCGCTCAACGATGAGATCCACAAGTACATCGACGAGTCGCAGCTGTACCGGATCGACCACTTCCTCGGGAAGATGGGGCTGGGCGAGATCCTCTACCTGCGGTTCGCGAACACGGCGTTCGAGCCGATCTGGAACCGCAATCACATCGCCTCCGTCCAGATCACTATGGCCGAGGACTTCGGCGTCGACGACCGCGGCCACTTCTACGACCCGGTCGGCGCGCTCCGTGATGTCGTTGTGAACCACCTCATGCAGGTGGTCGGCGCTGCCGCCATGGAACCGCCCGCCGGCGGCGATCCCGACACGCTCAAGACGGCGCTGTGCAGCGTGTTCCGGGCGATGCCGGAGGCCGATCCCGCGCACTACGTGCGGGGCCAGCACGACGGCTACCGCGCGATCGATGGCGTCGCGGCCGACTCGCAGACCGAGACGTACGCGGCGCTGCGGCTGGAGATCGAGAACTGGCGCTGGGCGGGAGTGCCGTTCTTCATCCGCACCGGCAAGTGCCTGCCGATCACGCAGACCGAGCTGCGGTTGGTGTTCCACCGTCCGCCGCGGCTCGGCTTCCGCCTCCAGGGCCGCAACCCGGAGCCCAACCAGCTCGTCGTACGGCTCGACCCGTCGACCGGCGTCAGGCTGCTGATCGAGGCGCAGCGCGGCGAGGCCGTCGAGGCCGAGCAGATCTCGCTCGACCTCGAGTTCGCGGCCCAGGGCGGCGAGGGGGCCGCGCCGTACGAGGTGCTCCTGCACGCCGCGATGCAAGGCGACAGTGCGCGGTTCACCCGCCAGGACGGCGTGGAGCAGGCCTGGCGGGTGCTGCAGCCACTGCTCGACTCACCACCGCCCGTCCACCCGTACGCCAAGGGGTCGTGGGGCCCGCAGGCGGCCGACGAGCTGATTGCCGGCTACGGCCGCTGGCACGAGCCGTGGGTGGGGTCATGAGCGCGGGGCTGACCGACGGCGCCAAGCCGCTAGCCGGCAGCGCGCCGCAGAGCGCTGCCGCACCGTCGCCGTTCCCGCCGATCGCCGACTATGCGTTCCTGTCGGACTGCCACACCGGCGCCCTGGTGGCGCCGGACGGCGCGATCGACTGGCTGTGCGTGCCGCGTTTCGACGCCCCGAGCGTCTTCGGCATGCTGCTCGACCGCGGCGCGGGCTCGTTCCGGCTCGGGCCGTTCGGCATCAACGTGCCGGTGCAGCGCTCGTACGCGCCCGGCACCAACGTCCTCGTGACCACGTGGAAGACGCCCACCGGCTGGCTCGAGGTGCGCGATGCCCTGACGATCGGACCGCGCCGGCACGAGGACACGGTCACGCCGCATACGCGGCCGCCGACCGACGACGATGCGGAGCACCTGCTCGTGCGGACAGCGCGCTGCCTGGAGGGCACGATCGAGGTCGAGCTCGTCTGCGAGCCGATGTTCGACTACGGCCGCACCCCGGCCGAGTGGGCGCTCGTGGGCGACGACCGGCACACCGCTGACGCGAGCGGCGCCCGGCAGGCGATCCGGCTGCGCACCGATATGGCGGTCGGCATCGAGGGCAACCGCGCCCGCGCCCGCCACATGCTGCACGAGGGCGAGACGCTGTTCTGCTCACTGTCGTGGGCGGAGGAGCTGTCGTCGGCCACGGATGCGCAGGACGCCACCGACCGCATCTCCACGACCATGCGGTTCTGGCGGGGATGGCTCGCCGGCGCGCGGATCCCCGACCACCGCTGGCGCGAGCCGCTCCTGCGCTCGGCCCTCGCCATCAAGGGGCTCACCTACATGCCCACTGGCGCGACCGTCGCGGCCCTGACGACATCGCTGCCCGAGACGCCGGGCGGCGAGCGCAACTGGGACTACCGCTACACCTGGATGCGCGACTCGACGTTCACGCTTCAGGCGCTGCACTGGCTCCGTCTCGACTGGGAAGCTGACGAGTTCATGCAGTTCGTCGCCGACATCGAGCCGAACGCGGACGGCGCGCTGCAGATCATGTACGGCATCGACGGCCGCCGCGACCTCACGGAGTCGACGCGCGACGACCTTTCGGGCTACGCCGGAGCCCGCCCCGTGCGGATAGGCAACGGCGCGTTCGACCAGCGCCAGAACGACGTCTACGGCGCGGTGCTCGACTCGATCCTGCTACACACCCGGCACAGCCAGCGGCTGCCGCGGCGCCTGTGGCCGATCGTCGAGACGCAGGCGGAGGGCGCCACGCGCACCTGGCGTGACCCCGACCAGGGCATCTGGGAGGCCCGCGGCGCGCCGCAGCACTACGTGTCGTCGAAGCTGATGGGCTGGGTGGCGCTCGACCGCGCGGCCGAGCTCGCGGCGATCAACGGCGAGAGCGAGCAGCAGGCGCGCTACGCGGCCACGGCGGAGGAGATCCGCGCCGACATCCTCGAGCACGGCGTCGACAAGCGCGGCGTGTTGCGCCAGCACTACGACACCGACGCGCTCGACGCCTCGACACTGCTCGCGGCGATCTTCGGCTTCCTCCCGGGCGAGGACGAGCGGCTCCGGGCGACAGTGCTCGCGATCCAGGACGAGCTGACTGAGGACGGGTTCGTCCTGCGTTACAAGACCGACGAGACCGACGACGGCCTGTCCGGCAAGGAGGGCACGTTCCTGATCTGCTCGTTCTGGCTCGTGTCGGCGCTCGCGATCGTGGGCGAGCTGCAACGAGCGCGCGACCTGATGGAGCGGCTGCTGCGCGTGGCATCGCCGCTCGGCCTGTACGCCGAGGAGTTCGACGCCGCCACCGGCCGCCATCTCGGCAACTTCCCGCAAGCGTTCTCGCACCTCGCGCTGATCGAGGCGTCGGCCCGGATCATCCTTGCCGAGACCCTGGAGGAGTTCCGCTGATGAGCTCGGGCAACGGGGACCGCAAGCAAGTGATCATCGTCGGCGGCGGCTTCGCCGGTGTCGGCTGCGCCCGCCGGCTGGCGGGCGAGAAAGCCGTGAAGGTCACGCTGATCGACCGCAACAACTATCACCAGTTCCAGCCGCTGCTGTACCAGGTCGCAACCTCGCAGCTGGCACCGAGCGACATCGCCTACTCGCTGCGCAAGCTGTTCCGCAACACCGAGAATGTCGATGTCAAGCTCGCCGACGTCACCGCGATCGACCCGGTCACGCGCACGGTCACGGCAAACGACGGCAACTCGTGGTCGGGCGACGCGATCGTGTTGTCAGCCGGCTCGCAGCCGAACTTCTTTCGGACGCGCGGCGCCGAGCTCCACAGCCTCCCGCTGTACACGCTCGATCACGCGACGCGCCTGCGCTCGCGGATCCTCAGTCTGTTCGAAGACGCCGATCGCAGCCCCGGGCTGATCGAACGCGGCGCCTTGCACTTCGTCGTCATCGGCGCCGGGGCGACCGGCGTGGAAGTGACCGGCGCGCTGGCGGACCTCATCCACGACACGATGAGCGTCGAGTTCGGTGACCTCGCCGTGTCAGCCGCGCAGGTCCACCTCGTCGACCTCGGCCACGTGCTGCTCGGCCCGTTCTCGGACAGCGCTCACGAGTACGCAGCAAAGGTGCTCCACCGCAAGGGCGTGCACACGCACCTTGGCGTGGCGGTCACCGAGGTCGCCCCGGGCCACGTGAGCCTGAGCGACGGGACGACGATCCCGACGCACTGCGTGATCTGGGGCGGCGGGATCCGGGCGGCGGAGCTCGCCGCGGCCTGCGCCATGCCGCAAGGGCGCGGCGGGCGCGTCGAGGTCGACGAGACGCTCGCCGTTGAAGGCATGCCCGGGATGTACGCAGCCGGCGACATCGCCAACATCCCCGGTCCGCACGGCGACCCCCACCCGCAGCTCGGCTCGGTCGCACTGCAGAGCGGCGCCACGGCCGCGGAGAACGTGCTCGCCGACTTCGCCGGCAAACCGCGCAAGCCGTTCCACTACCACGACAAGGGCATCATGGCGATGATCGGCCGCGGCGCCGCGATCGCCGAGGTCGGCCCGCACCGGCATGAGCTGCACGGGTCGATCGCGCATTCGGCCTGGCTCGGCGTCCACGCGTCGCTGATGACCGGCGTGCGCAACCGGATCGACGCGTTCCTCGCGTGGGGCTGGGATGCGTTTTCCAGCGGGCGCGGGCCGCAATTGCTCGACCGCGCGGACGTCGCGCGGATCGACTGGGACGCCGAGGACGAGGACGCGCTCACTCCTCGATGAGCTTGCGCTGGGCGAGCGTGTACAGCAGCCCGATCGCCGGCAGCACGAGCACGATCGCCGCGCCGAACACGATCAGCAGCGCCTTGAGCGTGTCGCTCGGAGCCGCGCCGGCGTCGATCGTCAGCACCTGCGGCAGCAGATACGGGTGCTGGGCGACTCCCCAGCCGACCACCACGGCCACGACCGCGCCGACCGCCAGCGGACGGGCGCCGCGGCGAGCGCCGCGGCCGATCAGCACGAGCGCAGCGGCGCCGCACACGAGCGACACGATCACCAGCGGCAGCGCATCGCTCGTGAGCCCGTCGTACACGAAACGCGCGTCGGCGTGCAGCGCTACGAGGCCCGCGACGGCGAGCACGCCGGTCGCGACGGCGGTGGCGAATGCCCGGGTCGTGAAATAGCGCTCGAGGTCGGGGTCGCCCGCCCGGCGTGCGTCGCTGATGAGGAACACCGACGCCAGGTACGCCGAGGTGGCCACAAAGAGCGCGCCGATCAGCAGCGAGAGCAGATTCAGCCAGCTCGTGACGGGATCGCCGGCGGCGTTGCCGACCGGCACCCTGCCGGCAGCGACGGCGCCGACGACCGTCCCCATGAAGAACGGCGTGAGCAGCGACGAGAGGCCGAACAGGCGCTCCGACACCTCACGGCGCTCGAGCCGGCGTGCGCTCTTGTGGAACGCGAACCCCGACCCGCGCAGCACGATGCCCAACGCGGCCAGGCTGAGCGGGACGAAGAGCGTCGAGAAGATCGCCTCGAAGGCCGCGGAGAAGCCCGTCCAGAGCACCACGAGGACGAAGATCAGCCAGACGTGGTTGGCCTCCCACACCGGGCCGATCGCCCAGTCGATCAGGTCGCGTGCCCGCCGACCGCGCTCGCCGCCGCCTGCGAACAGGCTCCAGAACCCGGCGCCGAAGTCCGCGCCGCCGAACACCGCGTACGCGGTGACGCCGGTCCACAACACGCCGGCGACGGCGTCGGCCGTGCTCACCGCGCGACCTCGGTGGGCGTCTCCGGAGCAGGCCCGTACGGCACGTCGGACTCGCGGTCGCCCTCGGCTCGCCAGCGCCGCGCCATGGCCTGCAGCGTGATCACGAGCGCGCCGCCGAGCACCGCGTACAGCGCCAGCGCGAGCGCGAACGTCACCCGCACGCCGTTGGCCTGCGTGACGGCGTCCTCCGTGCGCATGACGTTGTAGACGATCCACGGCTGGCGGCCGACCTCGGTGACGATCCAGCCGCACTCGAGCGCGATCACGGCGGCGACGCCGGAGACGGCGGTGGCGCGCAGGAACCACTTCGTCTGCGGGATGTCGCGTTTTCGCCACCACGCGAACAACAGCCAGGCTCCGAGCGCGATCAGCGCGGTGCAGATGCCGACCATCGTGTCGAACGCCCAGTGCAGCATCGTGTTGAAGGGCGGCCGGTCATCCGGCGCCACGGTGTCGAGCCCGGTCACCTGCGTGTCGGTGCTGAACCCCACGAGGAAGGAGTCGAAGCCCGGGATCCCGAGGCCGCCCTTGACCCCGTCGCTCGTACAGCGGCCGTAGATGTACTCGGTCACGTGCGTCGCCGTCTGCTGCACGCATTCCATCGCCGCGAACTTGACCGGCTGGTCCTTGGCGATCGCGCGCGCGGCCGAGTCGCCCACCGCGAACTGGATCGGCGTCACGATGCAGGCGAGCGTGAGCGGGATCAGCAGCCCGAGCCGGTGGTAGCGGTCGCGCCGGCCGCGGAGCATGCCGACCGCGTAGATCGACGCTACGAGGAACCCGGTCACGAGGTACGCGGCGAGGATCATGTGCGGGACCTCGTACGGGACGGCCGGGTTGAAGATCACCTTCAGCGGGTCAACGCTGGTCACGTCGCCGCTGGCCGGCGAGAACCCCTGCGGCTGGTTCATCCATGAGTTCACCGCGACGACCGAGTAGGCGCCGCCGAGGCCGGTGATGACGATCGGCACGCCCGCCCAGAAGTGCGTCCACGGGCGGAGCCGCTTCCAGCCGAAGATGTAGATCGCGACGAAGATCGCCTCGAGGAAGAAGCAGATCCCCTCGATCGCGAACAGGACGCCGAACACCTTGCCGAAGCGACCGGTGAAGGCCGGCCACAGCAGGCCGAACTCGAACGAGAGCACCGTACCGGTCACGGCACCGACCGCGAACGTCACGGCCACCACCTGCGACCAGCGCCGGGCCAGCAGGAGCGCGTCGGGGTCGTCGTGCCGCAGGCCGCGGTAGTTGGCGATCAGCATGATCGCCGGGAACGCGACGCCGAGCGACGCGAGGATGATGTGGAACCCGAGCGTGAACGCCATCTGGCTGCGCGCCGCCTCGAGCGTGCCGGCGGCCATCGGGAGTGCGTGCGCGAGCAGGCTCACGGGACGCGTCAGCCGACGGGCGCCACCTCGGGCGGGGCGTGGGTGGCGCCCATCCGCTCCAGCAGGTGGTCGCCCACGCGCAGCGCATTGGCCATCGCCGTCAGCGCCGGGTTCACGGCACCGATGCTCGGGAAGAAGCTCGTGTCGACGACGTAGAGGTTGTCGACCTCGTGCGCCCGGCACTCCGTGTTGAGCACCGAGTGGGCCGGGTCGCTGCCGAACCGGCACGTCCCCGCCTGGTGGGCGCAGCCGGCCACCGGGATGTCGTTCTTGAGGTACGCGTGGCGCGGGATCAGGTGCTCCTCGTGCATTCCGGTGTGCTTGAGCAGCCGCTTGAGCTCGTGAAGCAGCTTCTCCTTCGGGACGTCGTTGGTCGGCTTGTAGGCAAGCGCGACGCTTCCGTCGTCGCGCAGCGTCACGCGGTTCTCCGGCATCGGCAGGTCCTCCGTGGACAGCCAGAAGTCGACGGCGTGCTGCGCGACCTGGTCGAGCGTCCACTCCGGCGCCAGCCGCGTCGCCAGCGGCTTCTCACCGCGGTACATCTCGGCTACCGACTTGCCGACCATCTGGATGTTGCCGAGCGGGTAGTCGGTGTCAGGCGAGCCGAAGTAGAAGTCGTTAAGGCCGAGCGTCTTCTGGAAGACGGTCGGGTTGGGCTCCTTGGACAGCGCCAGCACCGCAGCGCAGTTGTGGAACATGTAGTTGCGCCCCACCTGGTCGGAGCCGTTCGCCAGCCCGGAAGGGTGCGCGTCATTGGCCGATGCGAGCAGCAGCTTGGCGCTGTTCGCTGCGCCGCAGGAGGCGACGACGAGATCGCCGGTGTACGTCTCCTTGTGGCCGTCGCGGTTCACTACCACGCCCGTCACCACGGATCCCTGCGCGTTGGTCTCCAGGCGCGTGGCCTCGGCGCCGGTGAGCAGCGTCACGTTGGAGTGCTCCAGCGCCGGGCGAACGCCGAGCACCTCGGCATCGGCCTTGGCGTGCACGAGGCACGCGAAGCCGTCGCACGTCGAGCACCGCACGCAGGTGCTGAAGGGCGGGTTCGCCTCGTCGAGCTGGACGCCGCACGGCGCGTGGAACGGATGGCGGCCCGCCGCCGCGAGATCGTCGGAGAGCTGCTGGATCCGCGGCTCGTGGCTGACAGCCGGGAACGGGTACGGCGCGCTCGCCCATGGCTCCGTGGGGTCCTCGCCGCGCGCGCCGTGCACGTGGTAGAGCTGCTCGGCCTGCGTGTAGTAGGGCTCCAGCTCGTCGTAGCCGATCGGCCATGCCGGCGAGTCGCCGTCATAGTGGTGCAGCTCGCCGAAGTCCTCGCCGCGCAGGCGGTACAGCGCCGCCCCGTAGAGCTTCGTGGCCCCGCCAACGAAGTAGTGCACCTGCGGCTGGAACGCCTGGCCCTCGCCGTCGTACCAAGTGTCCGGCGAGACGTAGCGGTTCTCGACGAAGACGTCGCGCGCGCTCCAGTTGTGG
This sequence comes from uncultured Solirubrobacteraceae bacterium, assembly GCA_963803335.1. Classification (GTDB taxonomy): domain Bacteria; phylum Actinomycetota; class Thermoleophilia; order Solirubrobacterales; family Solirubrobacteraceae; genus DASSUW01. The sequence continues at coordinate 505,065 of CAWDME010000009.1, forward strand.
GGTTCGCGCGGCAGCCACCCCCCGCGCTCGAGCAGCAGGATGCGCTTGCCGGAGGGCGCGAGCCGCCGGACCAGCGTCCCGCCGCCGGCCCCGCTTCCGATCACGATCACGTCGTAGTGGCTCATCGACCCACCTCGGTAGTTGCCAGCCCGTGATGCCGTAGGGGTACCGTGCGTCATCCACGGGCCTGAGCAATCATCCGATTCGGGTGACTGGGCGACTTGCGCGGGGTCGCCGCAGGCCGCGAACCGTGGGACGATCCGCGCATGGTCCAGCAAGCCGAAGCGCCCGCCGCAGCCCCCGAGGACACCGGCGGACCGCAGATCGGCGAGTCCCGCTGGCCGCCCGTGTGTGCGCTGCTGGTGTTCCTGGCGCTCAACATCGCGCTGCGTGTGTGGCTGCAGGACGAGGGAGTCGTCGCCGCCCCCTGGCTGCTCCCCGCGATCGAGGCGATCCTGCTCCTCGTCCTGCTCACGAGCAGCCCGGATACCCTTGCCGAGCGGAGGCGGCTCCATCACGTGGCGTTGCTCCTCGTCTGCCTGCTCGTGGCGGCGGCGCTGTGGTCGACGGCGCTGCTCGTCTCCGACCTCGTGCAGGGCAAGGGCGTGGCCAACGACGCCGACCAGTTGCTCGCCACCGGTGGCGTCGTGTGGCTCGGCAACAACCTGTCGTTCGCGCTCCTGTACTGGATGATCGATAGTGGCGGCCCGATGGCGCGCACGCGCAACGCGCAGCCCGTGGACTTCGCGTTCACCCAACACATCAACCCGGACCTGTCGCCGCCGGGCTGGAGGCCGTTCTTCCTCGACTACCTGCATCTCGGCTTCACGAACGCCACGGCGTTCAGCCCCACCGACGTGATGCCGCTGACCTACCGCGCGAAGTACACGATGCTCCTACAGGCGACCGTCGCGCTCACATTGTTCGGGCTGATCGTCGCGCGCGCCGTCAATGCGTTCACGTAGCAGGCGTCGGCCAAGCCCCGTGGCGGTCCACACGACGCGCGTGAACGGGTGTGTAACACGTCGAACGTAGGGACAGAAAAGGCCAGGATTTGCGGGCCTTTCCCGTAGTCGGGGAGATAGGATTTGAACCTGCGACCGCCCGGGCCCCAGCCGGAACGATCTGGTTGACCCGGGCGGGGTCTCGCGGCGTAGAGCGGCTTCGTGTTGGTCGCGGTTGCCCCCAGTTGCGCTCACTTTGCACCCCGGATTGCACCCCGCCGGGCGCACAGGAGCATGCCGACGCAACGCCCGGCGGGCTCAACGCGGGGCAGCGCATGGTCGACGAAGCGCGTCTGGATCACGATCGACAGAAGTGGCGGCTCGTGAGTACCGTGACCGGACCTCCCGCAGACCGAACGCCCGCACGCACCGCGGTGCATTCGGAAGGATCACTGGCCCAACGGCATCGACATTTCAGTGCATCAGAGTGGGCTCATGATTCGCTTCCCGTCGACCACGACTGCGGGCGATGTCACCGACGGCCGCCAAGGGCCGGCGCGGTGTCTGACGTCGCTCGAGGTCGATGGGGGTCCGTTACGACCCGGAACCGCCCGGACGTGACGTGTGCGACCCCACGGTTCCGATCTCGGCGGTGAGCCGATCGATGGACTCACGGTCGCGACGGTTGGCAACCTGGGCTCGGGCCTGCTCAGCGACGGTCGCGGCGACGACTTGGATCGCGGCCAACCGCTCAGCCGCGCCGCATCGTTTGGCCGCGAGGGCACACGCGCGCAGCGCCTGCAGCATCTCACTCGCCACCCACGCGTCACCAGCGACATAGCGATTGATCTGCAGCATCGCGTCGAGGTACTCCTCGAACGCGCGCTGCGGGACGAGCACGGTGAGCTCGTGCTCCGGGAAGCGACGGACCGACGGCGGCTGCGCGCGCTCGGTGATACGCACGAGGATCGAGCGCAGGTAGCCGATGCAGGTGATCGCCGTCATCGGGTCGTTGACTCCCGGCGAGATGGCCTTCAGCGCGATGTCGGCGAGCTGGCGCACGCCGAAGTCCACGTCCTGGTCGAGATCACGCTCAGCGGCGATCGAGACGGCGTCTCGTATGGCGTCTTCACGCTCGCGCGCGGACTCTGCCGGCCAGACTTCGGCGATCGGCATCTCGATGCTGACGAAGTCGCCGGGTCGCACGAGGAAGGCAAGCCGGCCGACCCGTCCCGCGAGTGCGCCGACCAAGTCGTCGATCCCGACCCGCTGCACGTAGCCGGGCCGCGAGGGTGCGACGTGCCCGGACGGCTCGGCTCGCCACGACTCCAGCGACTCGCCCACCGCCCCGTCTACGACCGGCTCGCCGTAGTTCTCCGGATAGAGCACGTCGGTCCGGGCGAGCGTGTCATGCGCGATGCCGGCCGTCACGTGCGAGACCTGGATCATCCGCGAAACGTGATTGAGGAACACGATCAGCAGTACGACGGCCGCGATGCCGAGCAGGGATGCGACCGTCACGCTCAGCCGGGGCACGAAGTCCGCGTCGCCGAACGAGCCGACGGTGCGCAGGACGAGGATGGCGTACACGAACGTGCCGATGAACGTCCCGATCGTGATCTGCGTCACACGATCGCCGAAGAACGTCCGCAGCACCCTGGGGCTGAACTGGCTGGACGCCAGTTGGAGCACCACCATCGTGATCGAGAACGTGAGCCCTGCGACCGTGATGAGCGAGCCGGCGATGACCGACAGCACGGTCCGGGCCGCCGGGCCGTCGCCCTTGAACACCACCTGCACGCCGGTGAGGTCGATCTGGCCGTCGATCTCTACGAGCACGATTCCCAGGACTGCGAACGCGGCCACGATGACCCCAGGGACGAACCCAAGGCTGTGCGCGGTGTTCAGCCAAAGGCTCTTCGCGCGGTTGAGCATCGGAGCATCATGGCGCCCGCGATTGAGAACGTCACTCGCCTGACGCTCTTCAGGCCGAGCCCGCCGAGCGGGGCAGCCTCCCGTGTATCCCGCGAGAGTCGAGACCCCCATGAAGCCGTTCGTGATCATCGCCCTGCTCGCCTGCTCGCTCGCCGCCTGCGGCGAGGACCAGACCGTCTCGCCGGCCGACGCGGATCAGATCGCGAGCCACCTGGCGCAGAAGACGCAGTCGCTGTCCGAGCAGGTGGCCGACGCGCGCCAGGCGCTCGCCGACGACCCCGACCGCGCGGACGAGGCCCGCGACCGGTTGCGGGACCTGCAAGGCCAGGCGAAGGATCTGGGCAACCAGGCGAAGGACCTCCCGGAGTCGGCTGACGCCCGGGCGCAGTTGCAGAAGGCCAACGAACAGATCGCCGACGCGGCCGGCAAGCTTGCGGATGCGGATCCGGGATCCCGTGACGAGGCGCTCGACCAGATCGAGGAGGCCAAGGACCAGATCGGCGAGGCCGCCGATCGCCTGGCGGACAAGCTGCCGCCGGATGAGCGCAAGGACCTCGATGACCTGCGGGAGAAGCTGTCGTCCGCGACACCGTAGACACGACTATCGTCAGGGGTGGTGTTCCGCCAGGGGCCAGTGCCGATCCTCGTGCACGGAGTGCTCGACTATCTCGTCGGGCTGCTGTTGATCGCCGGCCCGTTTCTGCTCGGGTTCACGGATGACACCGCAACCGCCACGGCGGTCGGCGTGGGAGTGCTGCTACTGGTCATCGCGGGAGCGAGCGACCTCCCGACCGGTTTCGTACGGTGGATCCCCAGGGCGCTTCACGCGATTCTGGAGACGATCGCCACCCGCTATCTCAGGCCGAAGGATCAGCACGAGCCTCGCGCCGCGGAGTAGGGCGCGGGCGGGTCGCGGCGGAGCGTGCGAGGCGGGGTTCGGAACGTGACGTCGCTCGCGGGGCGGCGACCCCGTCGTGCTTGGATGCCAGCTCCGCATCGCGGGCGCGAGTTGGTCTGGGCCGGAACGGTCGGGCTCGTGCTCGCGGACTCCTCGGTAGTGACGCTTGCGCTGCCGGACATCCTGCTCCGGTTCGAGTCGACCGTGTTCGGCGTCTCCTGGGTGCTGACCGCGTTCAATTTGGTGCTCGCGGTCGCCGTGCTGCCGGCCGCACGGCTGGCCGCCGGCCGGGGAGCGCGCGGCGCGGCGGCGGTGTGGGGCGCCGGGGTGGTCGCCTTCGCGTTCGCGTCGCTGCTGTGCGCGATCGCACCCACGATCGCCGTACTGATCGCAGGGAGGTGCGTGCAGGCGGTGGCCGGCGCGTGTGTGATCGCCGGAGCGATCGAGCTGCTCGCGCGCAGCCGCGGCTCGCATGCAAAGGGCGCCGTAGCCTGGGGCGCCGCCGGCCTGATCGGGATCGCCGTCGGCCCGGCCGCGGGCGGCCTGCTGACTCAGCTGATGAGCTGGCAGGCGATCTTCGCGTTCCAGGTTCCGGTCATCGTCGTGGTCGGCGCTGCGGTGAGCCCTCCCACGACCGAGGCCGAACGCGGACGCGCAGGTCGGCTGCGGCTCGGGCCAGAGCTGGGGCTCGGACTGCTCTCGGCGGGCCTGGCCGGCGCGCTGTTCCTGCTGGTGATCATGCTCACCGAGGGCTGGGGCTACTCGCCGCTCGCGGCGGCGCTGATCGTCTCGGCGATGCCGGTCGCGACGATCGCCGCGCGGCGGCTCACGCGCGGGCTCGCGCAGAGCACGGCGGTGATGGCCGCGGGCGCGATCGTACTCGCCGGCGGCCTGGCTGCGCTGGGTCTGGTCCCGGGCGCAAGGCCGGCGTGGACCATCGTGCCGCAGGTCTTCATCGGCGTCGGGATCGCGCTCGCGCTGCCCGGGCTCACCGGGCGCGCGCTCGCGGGCGCCGATCCGTCGGGGCACCGGGCGGCGGGCACGATCGCCGCGCGCCACCTCGGGATCGTGCTTGGGCTGCTGGTCCTCACGCCGCTGTTCACGTCGCAGCTGGTCGATCAGCAGCACGCTGCGGAACGCTCCGGCACGGCGCTGATCCTCGACGCCTCGCTGTCACCGCAGACCAAGATCGCGCTGGGCGCAGCCGTCAGCGAGCAGATCGACCGCGCCGGCGGCCGGCTCCCCGATCTCGCGCCGGCGTTCGATGCCGTCACGCCGCCGGCGGAGGCCCGTGCGGACTACGCCCAGCTCGAGCAGCGACTCGCCGCGGAGGTCGACAAGGCCGCCACTCACGCCTTCAGCGCGGCCTTCCTGATCGCCGCCGCGCTCGCGCTGCTCGCTGTCGCGCCGATCGCCATGAGCGGCGGGGCGTCCGGCCGCCGGAGCGGCTGGGCGGTCGCGGGCGCCGCCGGTGCATCCGCCGCCCTGGCCGCCGCCTATCTCGCGCTCGGCGGCGCGCATTACGAACCGCTCGAGGTGGCCGATCCCTGCGCGCCCAGACCGATCTCGCAGCTGCGGCAGCAGAGTGGCGGGGTGCTGGAGCGGATCGCGCTCTCGACCCTCGACGGCGCCGCCTGCCGCCTGCGCGTTCCCCGCGAGGAGCTGGCCCTCGCCCTGACCAGCGACGAGGCGCGAGCCCAGTTCGCGGCCGGGCACCGGATCTCCGACGAGGCGATCGACGACGCGGTGCGCAGCGGGCTGCGACGCGCCGTCGACGACGCCGTCCGCCTCGACATGCTCTCGTCGCTGGAGGCCTCGCTCCTGCGCCAGGGCGTGGACCGGCTGCCCGTGCCCGTCCTGATGGACGCCCTGCGCAGCAGCGCCGGCAAGAGCGTGATCGGCTTCCTCACGGACCTTCTCAGCTAGGGCTGACGGTCAGCGGGTCGGCTCGGGCAGGCGCGTGCGGGCCGGCGCGGCAAGCCGGTCACTCGGCCAGCTCGACCGCTCGCCGACCAGGGCGATCACCGCCGGGGTCAGCACCGAGCGCACGAGGAACGCGTCGATCAGCAGGCCGGCGGAGAGCACGAACGCGAGCTGGTGGAACGCGGCGAGCGGCACGAGCGCAAGCGCGGCGAACGACGCGGCGAGCACGAGCCCGGCGGCGGATATCGCGTGCGAGGCGCCGCTTCCGGCCGCCACGATCGCCTCTCGCAGCGGCATCCGGCCCGCCTCGCTCCAGATCCGCCCGACGAGGAAGATGTTGTAGTCCGAGCCGAGCGCGATCAGCAGCACGCCGGCCGCCAGCGGAACGAAGTAGGTCAGCTCCGGCTCGCCCAGCACCCCCTGGAAGAGCACAACCGCCAAGCCGAGCGCGGCCAGCGGGGCGAGCGCCGCCAGGAGGACGAGATACACCGGCGCGACCAGCGCGCGCAGGTAGATCGCGAGGATCAGCACCAATGCCAACAGGACGAGCGGCACCACGCGGAACAGATCGCCTCCCGCGGTGTCGATCAGCTCCCCGGTGATCGCGGTGTCGCCTGCGAACAATGCCCGCGTGTGCGGCAGGCCGACCGCGTCGAGCAGGTCGGCGATGCGCGCGTCGAGATTCTTCAGCAGGCGGACCGCGTCGGCGCTCAACGGATCGTGCTCCGGAATCATCACGAAGCGGACCGCGTCCCCGCTCGGCGACACGACGACGCCGAACGGCTGGCGGCTCGGCTTCGTCGCCGGGCCGAGCACCCCGGCTACGCCCGGCTGACCGCCGAGAACCGCCTGCAGCGCCGACAGCTTGCGACGATGGCGCGCGACGCCGTGGCCGGCCACCACGAGCGTCGTCGGCGCGATCACACCCGGGGCGAACCCCTTCCCGACCTGCTCGTACGCGACCCGAGGCCCGCTGTCGCGCGGCAGGCCGCGGATCAGCGGGTTGCCGACCTTCAGCCACGCCAGGCCCGAAGCCATCGCGGCGAGCATCAGCAGACAGATCACGGTCGTGCGTCCCGGCGCCCGCACCGCCGTCACGATCAGGCGGTCCAGCCACCCCGTCGCCGCGCCGGCTCGCCTCGGTGCGTGCCGCGGGCCTGGCCACAGCAACGCGGGTCCGACCGTCGCGAGCACAGCCGGAATGAACGTGATCGTCACGACCAAGCCGACCAGCACCGCGACCGCCATCCCCGGCCCGAACGCACGCAGAAACCCGAGATCGGCGAGCACGAGCGCCGCCGACCCGACGGCAACCGACACGCCGCACACGAGGATCAGCGGCGTGAGCTCCGCGGCCGTCTCGCGAGCGGCGTCCCGCGCCACCTGACCTTCCCGCAGCCGCCGCCGGAACCGCGACATGTAGAACAGGCCGTAGTCGGTGACGACCCCGAACAGCAACGCGACCATGATCGGCTCCACCTCCGGAGGAACCGACAGCCCGACGCTCTCCCCCACCCCCGCCACGAAGCGCACCGACACCACATACGCGACCGCGACCGTCGCCAGCGTGACCACCGGCGCCAGCACCGACCGCATATAGAGCGCCACGATCACCGCGATCAATGCCACCGTCACAAGCTCGATCAGCGGCAGCCCGTCCTCGATCAACGCCGCCTGCTCCGCGCGCGCTGGTATCGCACCGGTGATCCCCACGAAGCTCCCGGCCGGCGCCCGCAGCGCCGCCGCGTACCGCCGCGCGGAATCCACGCGTCCGTTCTGGTTGAAATCGAGCTCGAACAGCAGCGAGCTCACCGCCGTCGTCCCCCGCTCACGCGCGAATGCCAAGCCGGGCAGCGAGTTCGCAACGCCGTACGCACCGGCCGCGTGAACGCCCGGCACCCGGTGCTCGTTCACGTCGTTGATCAGCGCGACCGTCGCCGGCACGCGCTCGGCGCCCAGACCGCCGGCGTCGCGCTCGACCACGACCGTACGGCTCGCGAGCGGAAACCGGAAGCTGGTCGCCGACAGCTTCTCCGCTTCCAGTGCACGCGAGTCCGCCGGCACCAGCTGGCCCAACGCCCCGGTCTGCGCCTCCCGCAGCGTAGGAAGCGCGAGCGTCATCACGACGGCGGCCGCGATCCATCCACCGATGATCGGGAACCGTGCCGCAACGACGACCCTGGCAAACAGCTCAACCAAGCTGGCCTCCTACCGGGGTGGCTGATCCTATGCGTTGCTCACGCGCGTCGTCGGCGGAGCGGCGAGCGGTGCGGTGTCTCGACGCTCACCGATGACGGCGGGCTCGCCACCGTGTCAGGTAAGCCCAGGCGGCGAGAACGCTCGCGCACGCGGAGAAGACGAGGTTGATGGCGACGCCGACCCTCGGGTCGATGCCGAGCGCGTCGAGCTTCTCGACCTGCGTGCTCGAGATGTCGTGCGTCAGCTCCCAGGCGGTCGCGGCGACGGCGAACGGCTGGAGCGCGCAGATGCCGAGACCGATCGTGGTGACGAGCCCGTTACCGCGTGCCGTGAAGAACGCCAACAGCGCCAATGCCACGGCCGCGCCCGCGTACCCTCCGGCGCCGGACGCAGCGCGCCGCGCGGCCAGGACAGACGTCACCGCGGCCATCAGCGACGCCGGAGAACGCGCAGGACATCGTCGCGGTCCCGCTGCTGGTGAAGTACCCCGGGCAGCGGCAAGGTCAGATCGACCCCAAGTGGGCCCGGACGATCGACCTGCTGCCCACGATCGCCGACGTGCTCGGCATCCGGCTGCCCTTCCGCGTCGACGGCCGCTCCCTTCGCTCGCCGCGGCCCGTGCCCACCGCGCTGGAGTTTCACCGCAGCAACGGCACCGCGATGACTATCGACCGCGCAGTGCTCGAGCGGCGCAAGGCGCAATCGCTGGCCCATCAGGTCGCGCTGCTCGGCAACACATGGGCCACCGCCTACCGCATCGGTCCTCAGCCCGAGCTGATCGGCCGGGCCGTAGGTGACCTTCCCGCACTGCCGCGTGGGCGGCTGAGTGCGGCCGTCGCAGACACCGGAAAGCTCGCCCACGTCGAGCCCCACTCGAGCTACTCGCCGTCGCACATCGCCGGGCGGCTGAGCGGTGCCGACCCGGACGGCCGCGACTTGGCATTCGCCCTCAACGGCCGCATTGTCAGCACGGGCCGCAGTTTCGCGGCCGTCGGACCGCAGCGGCTCAACTTCTCCTCGATGCTGCCGCCCGGCGCCGTCCGCCGCCGCGTCAACCGGATCGACATCTACGAGCTCGCGTCCTCGGGCGGACGGCTCGGCCTCGTCCCCCTCGGAGGCGCCGGCGGTCCTTGAGCACTCATCCGCGCCCAACAGCACGCGGTCGCGCTGACGCGACGACCGAAGCTGTCGATCTGCGGGCCGTTCGACCTCGAGCTCATACGCGCTCGGAGTGACTGCCGACGCCTTGATCAGGATGGTCGCGGAGTTGGTGTCGAGCGTGTCTTTGATCGTTCCGCTGACGACGTCCGCGCTGGTGCCTGTGGAGCAGCCGATCTGCGCGAGCGTGACTTGGTAGAGGCACAGGTCTGCGTTGCCGGTCTGGCTGGTGAGCGTGACTCTGAACCTCAAGTCTCTGAAAGCGCCGGACGGCGGGGTCCCGACGTGATTCTCGGTGACGCGGAAGCTGAACCAGTCCACGTCGTCATCGCAGGTATCGGTGGAATGGGTCAGCGACGGGGCCCGACTGGGCCGAAGTATCAAGGACAACTACAAGGGCAACTACGACCGCGCTCGAGGGTGTCCCGCCGACCCCTCGAGCGCTCGTTCGCCTCGTCGACCGTCGATCCCGCCCCCGGGCTTATTCCCCTACGCCGATCGCCTCCACCGGGCGCGAGCGCAGGGCTCGCCGCGTCGGCAGCGCAAGGGCCACCAGTGCCAACAGCGCCGAGCCGCCGACGATGCCCACGAACCAGCCGGCCGGGATGTAGGGACGGAAGCTGCCCGTCAGTGCGTGGCTGAGCGGCAACAGCGCCGTAGCTGCGATCGCGAGACCGAGCCCAACACCGATCGCGATGATCAGCCCCGCCTCCCAGCGCGCCATCGACCGCACCTGGCGACGCGTCGCGCCGACGAGCCGCAGGAGCCCCAGCTCGCGGCCGCGCCGGAGCCCGATCATCGCCAGCGTGTTGACCACGGCGATCGACGTGAAGCCGAACAGCATCGCGACGAAGATCGGACCGAGCCAGCGGTTGAGCTCTCGGTCGGCGTCGGTCGCGCTCGACACCGTCGTGCGGTTGTGCACCTGCAGCCCGGGATACCGCCGAGCCAGCGCGCCGAGGCGACGGGCGACGGCAGCCGGACGGTCGGCCTGCACGAGGATCGTCCCGAGCAGCGGGCTGGTCTCGTGGCCGGCGGCCAGCTCGGGCGCGAGCAGCGCGTCCCCGAACGCAAGGTCGCGCGAGTAGATCGCCACGACTGTCGCGTGGGCGCGTGCGCCGTCGCCGAGCCTGACCGCGACGCGGTCGCCGACTCGGGCATGTGCCGCGTCAGCGCGGTGGCGGCTTAGCGCGATCGCGTCGCCGTGCAGCGTGGTCAGCGAGCCAGCGGTCACGCCGACGTCGAGCCCTCCGCCCTGCCCGCCGTCGAGGACCTGGGCGGGGATGATGTCATCGGAGACGCCCAGGCTCGGGCCGAGCGTCGTCGACGTCAGGGCCAATGCCGAGTGCACCCCGGGCGTGGCGCGCACATCGGACAGCGCCGCGGCCGGCAGCCCCGGTCCGCTGCTGGCCAGCGCGAGCTCGCCTGACAGCGCGGCATGCCGCTGCTGAGTGACGGCATGGTCGATGGTCGTGCTGCTGAACAGCAGCGTGCAGCTCATGGCGACCGAGAGCACCAGCGGCGTGCTGGCCGACGAGAAGAGGCGCGTGGCGGCGCCCACGTTCGCGGACGCGAGGAACCCGCCGACCGGCGCGAGCGCCGCGAGCGGCGGACCCACCAGCCTGGCGACCACGCGGGCCGCGATCGGGCCCAGGAAGCCGGCCGCGAGCACGAGCATGATCGCCGTCATCTCCGACGTCGCCGCTGCCGTCTCCGGCTGGCTGGTGGTCGTGGACACGAGGAACAGGGGGACCGCGCCGGCGATGGCCAGCGCCCCGCCGATTGCGCGACCCGGCCCGAGCAGACTCGGCTCAACCGTCGCGTTGGTGAGCGCGACCGTCGGCCGCACGCGAGCGGCGCGTCGCGCGGCCGCCAGGACAGCGATCAGCGCGATCGCGATTCCTCCACCAATCGCCGCGGCCGCGGGCATCCAGTCGGCCTGGACGGTGAAGCTCGGCGGCATGATGCCGTGGCGCACGAGCGCGTGTCCGAGCTTCTCGCCGAGCACGGCGCCCGGCCAGATGCCGGCAGCAGAGCCGAGCAGGCCGACGATCGCGGCCTCCCACGCGATCATGCGACGGATCTGACGAGGCGTCGCGGCCACCGCTCGCAGCAGCGCGATCTCGCGCTCGCGCTGCTGGATCGACAGCCCCATCGTGCTCGCCACGACGAACATCGCGATGAACATCGCAAGCCCGCCGAACGCCGCGGTGACCGGGATCAAGGTGGTCCGCGCCGCGTGGAGCTCGGGATGCTCGGCCTGGCCGCGTGCGTCGCCGGTGAGCACCTGCGCGCCGCCGGCGGCGGCGTGCAAGCGCGTCGCGTCGAAGCCCGGTCCGGCGAGCACGCCGATCGCGTCGACGCGTCCAGGATGACCGGCCAGCCGCTCTGCCTCGCCGTCGGTCAGGAAGATCGCCGTCTGCTGCGAGACGGGATGCCGTGGGCGAGCGACGCCGACCACCGTGACCCGGCGGGCCGGCTCCGTGGACGCGAGCTGCAGGCGGGCGCCGAGCGCGGCGGGATAGCCGGTGACGACTTCTCCCGGCCCGGCCGGAGCGCGACCGGCCGTCAGCACGTACGGCGTGAGCGCAGCGCTGGCCCAGCCGTGGGCGGCGGCGTCCTGGCTCCCGAGATGCACCGGCACCGACACGTCGCCGATCGCGGCCTTGACGCCGGGCACGGTCGCCAGGCGCGCGGTCAGGGCGGAGTCGACGCGAGCGCGCTCGGTGAGCAGCACGTCATGGTCGGCGCCGACGGTCTGCTGGCCCGTCACGACGGCGGTGGCGCCGGCGTAGCGCTCGACGGGCGCATCGCCGCGGAGCACGGCCTCGAGCTGCATACCCCAGGCCATGGTGAGCACGGCGGCGGCCATGAGCGCGACGAACGCGCCGGTGAATGCGGCGAAACGGCCGCGAGCCGTGAGGATCCCGAGACGCAGCATCGGTCAGCCCCCCAGGTGCGCGAGGTGTTCGGCGACCTCGTCGGCGTCCGGCGCCTCGAGCATCCCGACCAGCCGCCCGTCGGCGAGGAGGATGACCCGGTCCGCCTGTGCCGCGGCCACGGGGTCATGGGTGACCATCACGACCGTGTGTCCGTCGGCGTCGACGACCTCGCGCAGGAGGGCGAGGACCTCGCGGCCGGTCCGGGTGTCGAGCGCTCCGGTCGGCTCGTCGGCGAAGATCACCTCAGGGCGCGTGACGAGCGCCCGCGCGATGGCGACGCGCTGCTGCTGGCCGCCGGAGAGCTGACCCGGACGATGACGCAGGCGGTTCTCCAGCCCCACCCGCGCGGCGACCTCGCGCACGACCGAGCGCCGGAGTCGGCGACGACTGTCCAGGCGCAGCGGCAGGCCGATGTTCTGGGCGACCGTGAGCGAGGGCAGGAGGTTGAAGGCCTGGAAGACGAAGCCGATCCGCTCGCGCCGCAGGACCGTCAGCTTGCGCTCGCTGAGCCCTGCGAGGTTGGTATCGCCGAGCACAACGGCGCCCGAGGTGGGACGGTCGAGCCCCGCAGCAACGTTGAGGAACGTGCTCTTCCCGGAGCCCGAAGGGCCCATGATTGCGGTGAACGAACCGCGCGGGAGCGTGACGCTGACGCCGTCGAGGGCGACCACCGCGGCGTCGCCTTTGCCGTGGACCTTGCGGACCTCGCGGAGGGAGACAGCAGGCGCGGAGGCGGCCGCCTCGGGGGAGTGGGGAGCTGACTGGAGCATGGAACGCACTTTCACGCTCGGGCCGCGCCGTTCCCATCCGGCCTGCCCGCGTCCTTCGCTCCGGCCGCTGGTGCGGCGATGGGCGGTCAGCCGTACCGTGCGCGGGTCTCCACGCTGGACTAGAGTCGGTGGAACCGGATGTTCGGCTTGACGCCCTGGGCAGGCGAACTGCGCGACCTCGTCGCTCGTCCGGTCGCGCGTCGCCGCATCGAGGGGCTCAGCCGGCTCACGGCCCCCACGCGTGGCCCGTGGTTCTGGCTGGCGCTGTGGACGGCGGCCGCCGTCGCGAGCTTCGCCGCACTGATCCCGGTGCTCTTCAACCGCGGGCCGCCGATGGCGCTGAGCGACGTGTTCCACTCGCTCTCGGGCTCGTCGTTCGCGGCATGCGGCCTCGTCGCATGGCACCGGCGCCGCGACAGCGCGGTCGGCCCGATGCTGACCATCGCGGGATTCGGCGTGCTCGTGCCCGAGATCCTGGCTCAGCTCGACTCGCCGATCGCATTCACGCTCGTCCTGCTCTTCGGTGAGCTGTGGATCGCGGTCTATGCGGCGCTGATCCTCAGCTTCGCGAGCGGCGGCCGCCTCACGTCGAGCGTCGACCTAGCGATCGTCCAGACATTCGTCCTCGGGCTCTTCGTCATGCAGTTCGCGGTGATGCTGTTCCTGCCCGACGAGCGCAACCTGCTGCTCGTGTGGCCTGACGCAAACACGACCGAGGCGCTCACGCGAATCCAGTTCGGTGTTCTGGCCGTCGCGGCGCTCGCCGTCGCGGTCGTGACCGCGGACCGCTGGCGCATGGCCTCGCGGCCGCGCCGGCGGGCGCTGCTGCCGAGCCTCGGCGGCAGCCTGTCCGCCCTGCTGTACGCCGCCAACCTCATCACGCTGATCGCAGGCTCGCCCTCGACACTGCTCATGTCGTTGCTCAACGCCGCCCTGCTCACGGTCCCGGCGGCGCTGCTCTGGGGCGTGCTGCGCTCGAGGCTCGCGCGCGCGGGTCTCCCGGACCTGTTCCGCGAGCTCGGCACGCTGCGTGGCGCACGTCTGGAGGCAGGGCTTGCCGCGACGCTCGGCGACCCGGAGCTGGTGCTGGCGTATCGCGTTCCGGGCCAGCATGCTTTCATCGACGGCGCCGGGCGGCCGTTCGACTTGCCCGCCCCGGGTTCCGGCCGTACCACTGCGCCGATCGAGCGCGGCGGCCGCGAACTGGCGATGCTGGTGTACGACGCGTCGCTCGACGACGACCCAGAGCTCGTCGGCGCCGTCGCGGCGACCGCCGCGATCGCCCTCGACGATGCGCGACTGCACACGGAGTCGGAGGACCGGCTGGCTGAGCTGCGCGCCTCGCGCGAGCGCCTGGTTACCGCCGGCGACGCCGAACGCAGGCGGCTCGAGCGCGATCTCCACGATGGGGCGCAGCAGCGGCTCGTGTCCGTGGCACTGCAGCTGCGATTGATCGAGCGCCACATCCGCAGCGACCCCGCCCTGGCCGAACGGCTCGTGAGGTCGGCCGGGGACGAACTCTCGCGGTCGCTGGAGGAGCTGCGCGAGCTGGCGCGCGGCATCCATCCCGCGGTGCTCAACCACGGGCTGAAGGCCGCACTCGAGTCCCTCGCGTCGCGGTCGCCCATCCCGGCCAGGGTCTCGTGCGCAGGTGCGGAGCGCCTGCCTGAGCCGGTGCAGCTCGCCGCGTACTTCGTGGCCTGTGAGGCACTCGCCAACGTCGCGAAGTACGCCCACGCGACGAACGCCTCGATACGGGTCTCCCGCCGGAGCGGCGTGGTCGCGATCGAGATCGCCGACGACGGGGTCGGCGGCGCCGACGAGTCGGCGGGCACCGGGCTCCAAGGGCTGGCCGACCGCGTGGCCGCGCTCGACGGGAAGCTGCGGGTCCTCAGCCCTCCGGGTGACGGCACCGTGGTCACCGCGGAGCTCCCATGCGCGTCGTGATCGCCGACGACAGCCCACTGTTGCGAGAAGGCATCGTGTCCTTCGTGCGCGGCGAGGGGATCGACGTCGTCGCGGAGGCGTCGACCGCCGACGAGCTGCTCGCGGCGGTTGACCTCCACGAGCCCGATCTGGCCATCGTGGACATCCGCATGCCGCCGACCCAGACTGACGAGGGCATCCAGGCCGCGCACGAGATCCGTCGCCGTAATCCGGACGTCGGCGTCGTGCTCCTCTCCCAACACGTAGAAGTCGGCGTCGCGACCCAGGTTCTGGCCGAGGCGCCGCATCGCCTCGGTTACCTCCTCAAGGACCGCGTGACGGATGCCGCAGACTTCGCCTCTTCGCTACGACGGGTCGCCGCGGGCGGCACCGCCCTCGATCCCCAGGTCGTGAGCGGGCTGCTGAGGGATCCGGAAGAGAGAGGCCTGCTGCGGTCGTTGACGCCGCGCGAGCGTGAGGTCCTGGAGTGCGTCGCCGAGGGTCGCTCGAACAAGGCGATCGGCGAACGGCTCGCCATCAGCCAGGGCGCCGTGCAGAAGAGCGTGAGCACGATCTTCAACAAGCTCGGTCTCCCAGCGGGCGAGGACGACGACCGCCGCATCCTCGCCGTGGTCGCTTACCTGCGGCCCGATCCCTGATAGCCAGTCGCCGCGTCAGGCGAGCACGGCGCGCACGGCGGCGTCCATCGCCTCCGCGCGATCATGGTCTCCCATGCGGCGTGTCACATAGGCCTCGGCGAGCCCGAGATCGGGATCGGCCATGGCGAGCGAGCCACCGACGCCGCCCATGCCGTAGCCGTCGTGATCGACCCAGACGCCAAGGCCCCACGTGATCTCGTCGTCGATCACGGGGTCGTGTGCGCTCATCTCGCCGGCGGTCATCGCATCGACCGTCTCGGCGGCGACGAGCCGTACGCCGTCGAGCTTGCCACCGCCCAGGAGGCCTGCGTAGAACCGAGCGATCGCATCAGCAGTGCCATGGCCGTTGACGGCGGGGATCTCGGCTGTCCTCCATGCCTCGCCGTTGACGACGGCCAGATCGAGCGCGCCCGGTGGGTTCGACAGCGCAACGCCGGCCAGCGCGCCCGCGAGCGGCGGCACGGCGCCCTCGAGGTCGACGACCCGGGAGCGCTCGGCGGCGCCGAGCCCGATGTGGAAGTCGAGCTGCCACGGCCCGGCGACCTCCTCGCGCCAGAAGGCGCCGAGCGACCGTCCGTCGACGCGGCGGACGAGCTCGCCGCACAGGTGCCCGTAGAACAACGCGTGCTCCCCGTGCCCGCTGCCGGGCTCCCACCACGGCGCCTCGGCCGCCAGCAGCGCGCACGTCCGGTCCCAGTCAAGGAGGACTGCTCCCGCCTGCGGTTCGCGCAAGGCGATCAGCCCGGCTTGGTGGCTGACCAGCTGGCGCAGGGTCGTGCGCCCCTTTCCGGCCTGGGCGAACTCGGGCCAGTAGCGAGCCACCGTATCGTCGAGGCCGACCAGACCGCGGTCGACTAGCACGAGCACGCAGAACGTGGCCATCGGCTTCGTCACCGAGTACACGTGGACGAGCGAATCCCGCCGGAACCCCTCCCCACCCCACAGGTCCGCGACCGGCCGGCCGCGAACGCGGGCGCTGAACGCGGCGCCGGTCTCGCCCCGCTCGTCGAAGCAGCGTTCGGACGCGTCGCGCACTGCGTCGAAGCCGGGCGCCACGTCCCCGGTGATCATGGCTTGACCCTAGTGCGCCATGAGGAGCACGCGACCGCGCTGGCACCCGTCCGGGTTGTGTCCTCGCTCGAGCCGGCGTTCCTCGGTTTGCGCTCGACATCGACGGGCCGACAGCGACGGCGAGCTCACGTGTCTCTCAGCCGCCGACCAGCCAGCGTGCCCCAATGACTAGCGCGTCTCGTCATGGTGGCCGTTGCGAAATGGTCGCGCGGCTCGACGTTCCCGCGGGAACGTCGAGCGGTTCAGCGGAACCGCGTTTGCAACAAAGGTGCGCGCGCCGGCGCCTCAGGCGGGCATCGGCGCCGCGGTGTGTCGCCAGAGCTTGAGCAGGTTGTGGGCGGCGTTGGTGAGCCGCCATTCCGAGCGTGCAGCGGCGCGCCCGCGCCGTAAGAAACGATCGACGCGGCGGTTGAACTTGGTGTCGGCGAAGACCGGCTCGATCATCCCCTGGCGCTTGGCGTAGAGCGCGCCGCCCTCGTCGGTGGCCAGCACTCTTCGCATGAACGTGTAGGGCCCGCCGTTCCAGCCGGGCCGGGCGCCGGCGCGCTTGTTGGCGTCGGGCGGAACGAGCACCGTCAATCCCTCGCCGGCGAGGCGCTGCATCTGGACCTGGTGCCAGTAGCCGGCGTCGGCGAGCACGACGTCGGGAGTCTCCTCGACGCCGGCGCGCGCGAGCTCGCGGCGCGCCGCGGCGACCATCGGCTCGAGCTGTCCGAAGTCGGCCGACGAGACGTGCACTTCGGCGGCGATGACGATCTGGTCCTCGGTGGTGACGGCCTGGGCGTTGTAGCCCTGCACCCAGCCGCGCGGCGTTTTGACGTTGCGCGAGTCGGGGTCGGTGAGATTGATCTTGCCCTCCGGCATGGCCGCAGGCGTGAAGGGCTTCGGGGGACTGTGCGCGCCAAGCCGGCGGCCGTTGCGCATGCGGCCGTTCCGGCGGTAGTCCTCATAGGCCTCGTTGGCGCGGCACTCGACCTGGTGCTCTTCTTCCAATCGACGCTTGGCCTCCTTGAGCCGGTCGGGCCGTGACTTCGGGATTGGCTTGGCCTCCGCGGCGCGGCGCTCGTCGAGGCGACGCTTGGCGTCGCGCAGCCACCGCTGGCGGCCCTGACCGGTGGCCAGCTCGGACGGCAACTCGTCGCCACGCGCATCGCCGAAGCGCTCGTCCTCCTCGGCGTCGACGGCCGCCGCGTCGTCGAGGATCTCGCGCGCGATGTCCTCGTAGCTGCGCGTCGCGCGCTCCGACGCGTTGGCGTGCAACTTCGTGCCGTCAACGGCGATCACCCCGACGCGAACCAAGCCGGCCTCGGCGCAGAGCGCCAGCACCTCGCCGAACAGCTCGGCCAACGGTCTCTCGTGGCGCTGACGGAAGCGCGCGATCGTCGTGTGATCCGGGCGCTGGTTGGCGCAGATCACCCGGGTGGCGACATCCTCGACGCAGCGTCGCTCGATCCTGCGCGACGAGCGCTCCCCGAGCGCGTAGCTGTAGAGCAACAGCGCGACCATCATCGCCGGATCGTGCGCCGCGCGGCCCTGACCGTTATCGCGATAGGCCGCGTAAAACGCGCTCAGATCGAGCGCCGCGACGGCGTCGATCACGAACCACGCGAGATGACGATCGGGCAACCACTCCCGCAGACTCGGCGGCAACAACAGCTCCTGATCACGATCACACGCGAGGAAGTTCTGCGCCATCCCGAAAGGGTCTTAGCTTAAACACCCCGGACGGAGCCGGCCTTTGTGCAACAGCCACCATGCAAAGCGACACCGCGTGAACGCCGGTGTACGGCGTGAGCAGGCCGTGTGCGGTCAGTTGACCGGTGCGTGTGCGGTCAAAATTGGCTCTGGACCGCCGATTCGGAGACCAATCGCCGGAATTGAACCTGCGATCCAAAGTCGGGGAGACAGGACACCATCGAGGGCGTAGCTGTCGATCACGGCGAGTCGTGTGCGGGGTCGTGTGCGGTCTGGGGGCGTCCATTTCGCGAGACGCAGCCGAGCTCAGCGGCAGGTCAGACCGAGAAGGACGTAGGGGTCTCACGTCATGCAAGCCGCCGCGCCGCGGCGTTGGTCCATTCCTTGCGCTTGTCTTCCCCGAAAGCGAGATTGCCGCGATCCTCAATGACGAGCACTCCCCTGGGATGGCCGTTGTAGCGCGAAGGCCCGGGTCGCCGCCGGGAATCGCCTCGCGAGCTCTTCTGCGGCGCGCGTGCACGGGTGGGGGCAGGCCTCGTCAGCGCGTGCGGGCTCGGTGCAGCAGCGATCACCCGCGCGCTCCGTCCGTCGGCTGTCTTGGCGCGGCGGGCCTGAGCTGGTTCTCGGTCGCGCCGCTGAGTCACGAGCGCCGAGCGGTCGACCGATCGCTCGGCGCCCGACGACTCCGGCGGTCCGGCTCGAACGCTGACCGTCCGCGTGAGCCGTCACGTCGGCCGCGGATGGCGTAGCTTCTTCGCCAACACAACGTTCCGCGCCCTGAGGGGGGCGCTGGACCAAATTCTGGGAGGAGGCGCGCATGCGGCGACTCGTCTTGTCGACCTTCGCGCTGTTGGTGCTGGTGCTTGCGGCGGTGGCGTTTGCCAGAGGGTCGGGTGAACCGACGGCGAGGGCGCAGGCCAAGCCGGGGCTGACGCCGCTCCAGCAGCGGCTGATGTCGGGGTTTGCGTCGCGCGCACTCGAGGCGCAGACTGCGCCGGCGCTGGTGCCGCGGGCGCGCGAGATGCGCCCGGCGCAAGGCGGCGTCGGCAGCACGTCAGAGACCGGCTGTCCGGCGAACCGTGGCAGCAACGTCCGGGTCAACCAGAACTGCCAGAACCTCAGTGATCCCGATCTCGCGGGGCGCGGCCAGGCGCAGAATGAAACGTCGATCGCCCAGGACCCGCGTAACCCGAGGCACATCGTCGCGTCGCAGAACGACTACCGCCGCGGCGACGGCAACTGCTACTCGGCGTACTCCACCGATGACGGGCGCACGTGGACGGACTCCACACCGCCGATGGGCTTCACCCGCGGGGCCGCTTTCGGTGGCGTCGCGCGCCAGTACTGGCAGGCCGGCGGCGACACGTCGGTGGCGTGGGACACCAAGGGCAACGCCTACCTGTCCTGCCAGATGTTCAACCGCGGCCAGCCCGTGTCGCCCAATCCGGACCTGTCGAGCGCGTTCTACGTCTTTCGCTCGACCGGCTCGGCCGGCGCGTCGTGGAACTTCCCGGCGCGCCCGGTCGCCGAGCTCAACGACACGGCGGCGGCCGGCACGGCGCTGCTCGACAAGCAGCTCCTAACGGTCGACGCCACCAAGGGCAGCCCGTTCCAGGACCGCATCTACGTCACCTGGACGCTGTTCGCCGCCGACGGCACGAGCTACATCTACGAGGCCAACTCGCGCGACTACGGCGAGCACTTCAGCGCGCCGAAGCTTGTCAGCACCGACAGCGCGCTATGCACCAACGACCTCGGTATCCCGACGCCGCAAGGGCGCTGCAATACGAATCAGTTCTCGCAGCCGTTCACCGGGCCCGACGGCGCGCTGTACGTCGTGTGGGACAACTTCAACCTCACCGGAGTGCGGCCCGGCGAGGGTGACGACGAGGGCGGCGGCGATTCCGCGCGCTCCAACGCGGCACCGCAGGGCGTCGACAACCGCAGCCAGGTGCTGCTGGCCAAGTCGACCGACGGCGGCAACACCTTCTCGGCGCCCGTCAAGGTCGCCGACTACTACGACCTGCCCGACTGCGCGACCTACCAGGCGGGCCAGGACGAGGGCCGCGCGTGCGTCCCGGAGAAGGGCGAGACAGCCAACTCCATCTTCCGGGCAACGAACTACCCGTCGGGCGGTGTCAACCCGCGCGACCCGAGGGAGATCGACATCACGTTCGGCTCCTACATCAACCGCCATTCCAACGAGGGCAACGGCTGCGTGCCACAGGGCTTCAACCCGGACACGTTCCAGCCGCTGTATGACGGCGTCAAGACGCCGGGCGCGTGCAACAACGACATCGTGATCAGCCGGTCGACGAATGGCGGCAAGGCCTTCGCCGGCAGCACAACGGACGTGCGCGCGCTGCCAGCCACGCGCGGCGGGCGTGCCGACCAATTCTGGCAGTGGGCCGCGTTTGACCCAAGAGGCCGGCTGGCCGTGTCGTACTACGACCGTGCCTACGGCGACGACGAGACAACCGGGTTCTCGGACGTCAGCCTGTCCGGCACGCGCAACGGCAGCGACTTCGCCACCACGCGCGTCACAACAGCCTCGATGGCGCCGGCATCGCAGTTCGGCGGCCTGTTCTTCGGCGACTACAGCGGGCTGAGCGCCGGAGACACCGCGCATCCGTTCTGGATGGACACGCGCGATCCCGAGCTGTTCGTGTGTCGCGACTCCGCCGGCAACGTCACCCTGCCGCCGGACGTCTGCACAGCAGGCGCACCGAATGCCCCCGTGGCCAACGACCAGAACGTCTACACCGACTCCCTATCGATCCCGCTGCCATAGGGGAAACCGGGGCGCGGCGGAGACATCCGTCGCGCCCCGCGTATCATGGACGAAGCCGTGCCGACGGCGGTCATCCGCAAAACGGGTCTCGCAGCGGGCCTCGTGGCAATCCTCGTCCCCGCGACGATCGCGCTGGCGCACGCTGCGACCACCGGCGAGGCGCACCAACCCCGGCTCCGAGTCGAGCGGTTGAGCCCGGCCACGATTGCCGGCGCGGACTTTCGCGCACACGAGCGCGTCCGTGTTGTCCTCCATCACCCAAGGAAAGCGGAGACGCGCCGCACCCACGCGAACGCGAACGGGAGGTTCTCCGCGCCGTTCGCGGACGTGACTCTCGATCGCTGCAGCCGCTATTCGATCACCGCGACCGGCTCGTCGGGCACCCGTGCCCGGCTCGTCCGCCGAGCGCTGCCCGAGTGCCCACCGGCGTAAGAGTCTTGACGAGGTGGCACGCCACGAAATGGCGGTCACGTCGAGGTCGCGCCGCGCGGACTCCTTCTCGGCGGCCGGCAGCGCGCGCTGCTCGAGCAGTCAGCGCGTGCGGAAGCGACAGCCCGAAAGGGCATCGTGCTCGCCCGCGCGACGTGATCGGCGTGCTCGTGCGTAGGCAGCGCCTCCTCCCGTAGCCGGACCGCGAGCAGCGCGGCGGTCAGCGTCGTGCGGGGGACGGCGCAGATCACCCCGAAAAGCCGACCACGTCGGCGAGCGCGCGCCCGATCGCACTCGCCGGCCGCCCAGCGCCCAGATCGGTGACCGAAGCCGTCGCCGTTGCTGAGCGCGACGCACACATCGTCGTCGCCGAGTTCCGCCGATCGCCACTCAACCCCACCAGCGCGGCCGCGGCTCCTGACCGACTTACGCGGCAGCCCCGCCGATCGCGGCACTCTCGCTATCGGGGCGGACGCGAGAGAGCGCGCTAGAGCCGCGGAGGCTCCCGGCTCGGGCGACCTGAGAGCCTGCGGCGCCCCGCGATCGGGCCAACCCCGCGCCTGCTCCGTGCAAAGGCAGCGGCGGCGCACTGACTGCTCCGTTCCATCTGCAAAGCGACGGTGAGAATGAGCGGCGCGGCCTCGCCGTGTGCGGTCGCTCGAGCGATGCGTGTGCGATCAAGATTGACTCTTAGACCGACGATTCGGAGGGCAAATCGCAGGATTTGAACCTGCGACGTTAAGTCGGGGAGACAGGTCAAGTCCCACGCTGCAGCGCGGGTTGCGGGCGATTCGTGTGCGGAACGTGTGCGGTCTCACGGCGTCGCTCGAGCCGACGCCCTCAGTCTGGGGCCGTCTGAGCGAATCATGAACCGGAACCGATGGCTGCAGGAGGCTCACGTGCTCCAAGCCGCCGCCGCGCCCGCTTGGTCCACCCGGCCGAGAACATCGGCGGCGTGAGCAGGATCCACGCTCCGAGGGTGATCGCGGGTGCCGCGACGCCGGCGGCACGCTCATCGCCGCGCCGCGCCATCGGCGTGCGCCATCCGTCTGACTGGCCGTGCAGTACATGCTGGCGAACGTACGCGTCACCGCGACCGAGCTCAATAGCGCTGACGCATTCGCCACGGGATGCACGACCGGTCACGCCTGATCGTCCGGACCGATTCGGCGATCACGGCGAGCTGTTGAACCCGGCACCCACGGCCGCACACTGCAGTCAACGATGCCGCGCCTCACCAGAACACGCATGAGAAATCAAATCCGCCGCAGGCGGCGCCTTGCGGCCGTCCGGCGCAGCCGACGCGCGCGACCCGTTGCGCGCAAGAAGGGGTCCGCGTGGCGAGCATAGATTTCGAACACGTGACCAAGCGCTACGCCGACGGCGTAGAGGCGGTCACGGACATGAACCTCGCGATTGCAGATGGAGAGTTCATGATCCTGGTCGGCCCTTCCGGCTCCGGCAAGTCGACGGCGTTGCGAATGGTCGCCGGGCTCGAGGACGTCACCGAGGGCGCCATCCGGATCGGCGACGACATCGTCAACGACCTCGCACCGCGGGATCGGGACATCGCGATGGTGTTCCAGAGCTACGCCCTGTATCCGCACATGACCGTGCGGGAGAACATGGGCTTTGCCCTGAAGCTGGCGGGGGCGCCTCGCAAGGAGATCGCCCGAAAGGTCGAAGAGGCGGCGAGGGTGCTGGATATCGAGCGTCAACTCGACCGCAAGCCAGCCAACCTCTCCGGTGGGCAGCGGCAGCGGGTTGCGATGGGTCGCGCGATCGTCCGCGACCCCAAGGCGTTCTTGATGGACGAGCCCCTATCCAACCTCGATGCCAAGCTGAGGGTGCAGACGCGAACCGCGCTCTCGCGCCTTCATGAGCGGCTTGGGACGACGACGATCTACGTCACGCACGACCAGGTCGAGGCGGTGACGCTCGGCGATCGAATCGCTGTCATGCGGGCCGGGCGGATCCAGCAGGTGGGAACACCCGCCGACGTGTATGAGCACCCGGTCAACCTGTTCGTCGCGGGCTTCATTGGCTCCCCCGCGATGAACTTCCTACCGGGCCAGCTCGACGGAGATCAGCTGCGGACACCGATCGGGGACCTGCACCTTGCAGGGGAAATGTGCCGGCGCCTCGAGGCGGGCGACGGCGGTGGCCGCCGCAGCGTGATCGTCGGCATCCGTCCCGAGCACTTCGAGGACGCGATGCTGGTGACACTTCCAACGACGGGTCACATCTTCACGACCAAGATCGAGGTCCTCGAGGCGCTCGGATCCGATTTCTACGCTCACTTCACTGTCGACTCGCCGCGGATCTCGTCAAGTGAGCTGGAAGAGCTCGCAGACGAACCGAGCGTTGCTTGGTCAGCCAAGGGCGTTCAGGTCGTCGCTCGCCTCGCTGCGGCCAGCGCACTCAAGCAGGGACAGGACGCCCGGCTCTGGGTCGACACGTCTCAGCTGCACCTCTTCGATCACGAGACCGGCCGAAGCCTGCTGACGCGCAAGAGCTCCGGGTCAGAGGTTCCCCGAGTCCTCGACACCCCCCGCCGCCGGCTGATCGCGTAGCGTTGATCGGGCCGAGCCGTGAGCGTGGCGGACGGATGGTGACCACCCGGGCCGACTGCTGGTCCGGGACAACCGCGTGGGCGCGCCGGTTCAAGAGCCCCCTGCGCGAGTTCCTGCGCACCGAGAGCGGCGGCGCGGCGGTCCTGCTCGCAGCGACGGCCGCGGCGCTCGTGTGGGTGAACGTGGACGCCTCTTCCTACGAGGAGCTGTGGGAGGCCGTGCTCGCGATCGACCTCGACGGCAACCGGATCGAGCTGACGCTGCGCGAGTTGGTGAACAGCGGGCTGATGACGTTCTTCTTCTTCGTGCTGGGTCTGGAGGCGCGGCGCGAGTTCGACCTCGGCGACTTTCGCGAGCGCGCGCGGCTCGTGCTCCCGTTACTGGCGTCGGTCGGCGGCATGGGCGCAACGGTGGCGATCTACCTCGCGTTCAACCTCGGGAGCTCGGCCGCCGAGGGCTGGGGCATAGCGATGTCGACCGACACGGCGTTCGCGCTGGGATTGCTCACGCTGTTCGGCCCGCGAGCTCCGGACCGCCTGCGGGCGTTCATTCTCACAGTCGTCATCGCGGACGACTTGGTCGCGCTTGTCGTGATCGCGCTCGTCTACAGCGACTCGATCGACGTCATGCCGCTGATCTGGGCGGCTGGCCTGTTCACGGTGGCGCTGGTGCTGCTGTTCGGGGTCAAGCTGCGGCGCGGGCCGCCGTACTTCGTAGTCGGCAGCGCGATGTGGGTCGCCGCGCTGGAGTCGGGCATCGAACCGCTGGTGGTGGGCCTCGCGTTTGGGCTCCTGGTGTGGGCCACTCCCGCCGCCCGCCCGGACCTCGAACACGCGGGAAAGCGCTTCCGCGAGTTCCGCGAGCAGCCCACGCCGGAGCTCCAGCACATGGCCCGCGAGAGCATCAGGACCGCGATCTCTCCCAACGAGCGCCTGCAGCTCATCTATCACCCATGGACGAGCTACGTGATCGTCCCGCTGTTCGCGCTGGCCAACGCGGGCATCGCGATCGACGGCGACTTCCTCGAGCGGGCCGCGGGCTCGCCGATCACGCTCGGCGTTCTCGTCGGCTACGTGGCCGGCAAGCCGCTCGGCATCGTCGGCACGGCGCTGCTCGTCACCTGGCTGTCACGCGGGCGACTGCGACCGACGGCCGGCTGGGGCGCCGTCGCAGGCGCAGGCGCGAGCGCCGGCGTCGGCTTCACCGTCTCGCTGCTGATCGCCACACTGGCCTTCGACGGCACACAGCTCGAGGAGGCTAAGGCCGGCATCCTCGCCGCCCCCATCGGCGCGGCTGCCGTCACGTGGCTGGTATTCCGCACCATCGGACTGCTGTCGCATGAGCGCCGTATTGCCGCCTTGCTCGGCGGCGCCGAGCCGCTCCTCGACCTCGAGTTCGCGGTCGATCCGGACTCGGACCACATCCGCGGTCCGCTCGACGCGCCGGTGACCGTGGTCGAGTACGGCGACTTCGAGTGCCCGTACTGCGGACGCGCGGAGCCCGCTGTGCGCGAGCTGCTCCGCGACTTCATGGACGTCCGCTACGTGTGGCGGCACCTGCCGCTGGCAGACGTGCATCCTCACGCCGAGCTGGCGGCACTGGCCTCGGAGGCCGCCGCCGATCAGGGCGCGTTCTGGGAGATGCACGACCAGCTGCTCGAGCACCAGGACAAGCTGCGAATGGCCGATCTTGTGTCGTACGCCGACCGACTCGGGCTCGACGTGGCGCGCTTCACCGTCTCGCTGCAAGCGCACGTTGGGGCGAACCGGATCGCCCAGGACGTGGAGGGCGCGGACCTGAGCCGCGTCTCCGGCACACCCACGTTCTTCATCAACGGGCGCCGCCACCACGGCGCGTACGACATCGACCACCTGTCGCGCGCAGTCCGCGCCGCCGGCGCCCGCGCCACGCTGGCGGCGTCGTAGCGCTCACGCTCCGCGCGGGCACGCTGGTCAGGGCCGGGCGGTGAGCCTCGCCCGCACGATCTGCGGGAGTTCGCGCCAGGGCCGGTCCAGGCGCTCGCCATCGACGAAGAAGGTCGGCGTCGCGTGGACTCCAGCGCTCCGGCCACCCTCGATGTCGGTGAGGACGCGCTCTCGAAACGTGTGCTCCCGAAGGGCCGCGTGCGTCTCCGCCGGGTCGAGCTCAAGTCGCCCTGCCACCGAGAGCAGGTCGTCGTCTGAGAACCGCCCGCGCGGTGTAAGGAGCAGCGAATGTGCGTCCCAGAACTGCCCGCGCGAGCCGGCCAGCTCGGAGAGCTCCGCGGCGAGGTCCGCTCTCGGATGAAGCGCAGGCACGGGGAAGTGGCGCCAGACGAGGCGGAGGCCGTCGAAGCGGTCCAGGAGTGACCTCACCGGTCGACTGGCCTGGAAGCAGTACGGGCATCCGAAATCCCCATACTCGACGAGCGTCAGCTTGGGGCTGCTCGAGCCGATGACGTGATCACGCTCTCCGGAACACGTCACCAAGCGCTACGCCGACGGCGCAGAGGCGGTCAAGGACATGAACCTCACGATTGCCGATGGAGAGTTCATGATCCTGGTCGGCCCCTCCGGCTCCGGCAAGTCGACGGCGTTGCGAATGGTCGCCGGGCTCGAGGACATCACCGAGGGCGCCATTCGGATCGGCGACGACGTCGTCAACGACCTCTCACCGCGGGATCGGGACATCGCGATGGTGTTCCAGAACTACGCGCTGTATCCGCACATGACCGTGCGGCAGAACATGGGCTTTGCCCTCAAGCTGGCGGGCGCGCCTCACAAGGAGGTCGCCCGAAAGGTGGAAGAGGTGGCGAGGGTGCTGGATATCGAGCGCCATCTCGACCGCAAGCCCGCCAACCTCTCCGGTGGGCAGCGCCAGCGCGTTGCGATGGGTCGCGCGATCGTCCGCGACCCCAAGGCGTTCCTGATGGACGAGCCCCTATCCAACCTCGATGCCAAGCTGAGGGTGCAGACGCGAACCGCACTCTCGCGCCTTCATGAGCGGCTCGGGACGACGACGATCTACGTCACGCACGACCAGGTCGAGGCGGTGACGCTCGGCGACCGAATCGCCGTAATGCGCGCCGGACGGATCCAGCAGGTAGGAACACCCGCCGATCTCTATGAGCACCCGGTCAACCTGTTCGTCGCGGGCTTCATCGGCTCCCCCGCGATGAACTTCCTACCGGGCCAGCTCGACGGAGATCAGCTGCGGGCACCGATCGGAGACCTGCACCTTGGAAGGGAAATGCGCCGGCGCCTCGAAGCGGGCGACGGCGGTAGCCGCCGCGGTGTGATCGTCGGCATCCGTCCCGAGCACTTCGAGGACGCGATGCTGGTGACACTTCCAGCGACGGGTCACATCTTCACGACCAAGATCGAGGTCCTCGAGGCGCTCGGATCCGATTTCTACGCTTACTTCAACGTCGACTCGCCGCGGATCGCGTCAAGTGAGCTGGAAGAGCTCGCAGACGAAACGAGCGTTGCCTCTTCAGCTGAGGGCGTTCCGCTCGTCGCTCGCCTGGCTGCGGCCAGCACAATCAAGCAGGGACAGGAGGCCCGGCTCTGGGTCGACACGTCTCAGCTGCACCTCTTCGACCAAGAGACCGGCCGAAGCCTGCTGACGCGCGAGAGCTCCAGGCTAGAGGTCCCCGAGTCCTCGACAGCCTCCCGCCGGCGGCTGGTCGCCTAGCGCGTTGATCGCGGCCGAGCCGTGAGCGTTTCGGACGGATGGTGACCACCCGCGCGGACTTCTGGTCGGGGACGACCGCGCGGGCGCGCCGGTTCAAGAGCCCGCTGCGCGAGTTCCTGCGCACCGAGAGCGGCGGCGCGGCGGTCCTGCTCGCAGCGACGGCGGCGGCGCTCGTCTGGGTGAACATGGACCCCTCTTCCTACGAGGAGTTGTGGGGGGCCGTGCTTGCGATCGACATCGGCGGCAACGGGATCGAGCTGACGCTGCGCGAGTGGGTGAACAGCGGGCTGATGACGTTCTTCTTCTTCGTGCTGGGTCTGGAGGCGCGGCGCGAGTTCGACCTCGGCGACTTTCGCGAGCGCCGGCGGTTCGTGCTCCCGTTGCTGGCGTCGGTCGGCGGCATGGGCGCCGCGGCGGCGATCTACCTCGCGTTCAACCTCGGGAGCTCCGGCGCGAAGGGCTGGGGCATCGCGATGTCTACCGACACGGCGTTCGCGCTGGGATTGCTCACGCTGTTCGGCCGGCGGGCTCCGGACCGCCTGCGGGCGTTCATGCTCACGGTCGTCATCGCGGACGACGTGCTGGCGCTCGTCGTGATCGCGGTCATCTACAGCGACTCGATCGACGTCATGCCGCTGATCTGGGCGGTCGGCCTGTTCGCGGTCGCGCTGGTGCTGCTGCTCGGGCTCAAGCTGCGGCGCGGGCCGCTGTACTTCGTGCTCGGCAGCGCGATGTGGGTCGCCGCGCTCGAGTCGGGCATCGAGCCGCTGGTGGTGGGCCTCGCGTTCGGGCTGCTGGTGTGGGCCACGCCCGCCGCCCGCTCGGACCTCGAGCACGCAGGAAAGCGCTTCCGCGAGTTCCGCGAGCAGCCCACGCCCGAGCTCCAGCACATGGCCCGCGAGAGCATCAGGACCGCAATCTCGCCCAACGAGCGCCTGCAGCTCATCTACCACCCGTGGACGAGCTACGTGATCGTCCCACTGTTCGCGCTGGCGAACGCGGGCATCGCGATCGACGGCGACTTCCTCGAGCGGGCCGCGGACTCGCCGATCACGCTCGGCGTTCTCGTCGGCTACGTGGCCGTCAAGCCGCTCGGCATCGTCGGCACGGCGCTGCTCGTCACCTGGCTGTCACGCGGGCGCCTGCGACCGACGGTCGGCTGGGGCGCCGTCGCCGGCGCAGGCGCGAGCGCCGGCGTCGGCTTCACCGTCTCACTGCTCGTCGCCACGCTGGCCTTCGACGGCACACAGCTCGAGGAGGCCAAGGCCGGCATCCTCGCCGCCCCCGCCGGCGCGGCCGCTGCCACTTGGTTGGTCTTCGGCGCCATCGGACTGCTGTCGCAGCGGCGCCGTATTGCCGCCCTGCTCGGCGGCGCCGAGCCGCTCCTCGACCTCGAGTTCGCGGTCGATCCCGAGTCGGACCACATCCGCGGTCCGCACGACGCGCCGGTGACCGTGATCGAGTACGGCGACTTCGAGTGCCCGTACTGCGGACGGGCGGAACCCGAAGTGCGCGAGCTGCTCCGCAACTTCATGGACGTCCGCTACGTATGGCGGCACCTGCCGCTCACAGACGTGCACCCGCACGCCGAGCTCGCGGCACTGGCCTCGGAGGCCGCCGCCGATCAGGGCGCGTTCTGGAAGATGCACGACCAGCTGCTCGAGCACCAGGACAAGCTGCAGATGGCCGATCTGGTGTCGTACGCCGACCGGCTCGGGCTCGACGTGGCGCGCTTCACCGAGGACCTGCAAGGGCACGTTGGGGCGAACCGAATCGCCCGCGACGCGGAGGGCGCGGACCTAAGCGGCGTCTCCGGCACGCCCACGTTCTTCATCAACGGGCGCCGCCACCACGGCGCGTACGACATCGATCACCTGTCGCGCGCAGTCCGCGCCGCCGGCGCCCGCGCCAAGCTGGCGGCGGCGTAGCGCTCGGGGCCCCCCCCGCTCCCCCCTCCCCCCCTCGACGCGTCCGTCCGCTCACGCCCCCCTCACTCCACCTCGTTCCCCGCTCCCCTACCATCTCCACAAATCCCAAAAAAAATGCACCTTGCCGGCTGCGGGCCTTCCTCGCGATCAGGCTCCGCCGGTCTCGCGGTCGACCAGATGTACCCGCACGCTGTCGAGCCAGCGCTTAGGCTGCTGCGAGGCTTGCCCGCACGATCTGCGGGAGTTCGCGCCAGGGCCGGTCCAGGCGCTCGCTCGACGAAGAAGGTCGGCGTCGTCTGGACTCCGGCTCTGCGGCCGCCCTCGATGTCGGCGAGGACGCGCTCTTGAAACGTGTGCTCGCGAAGCAGCGCGGGTCTCGGCAGGGTCGAGCTCAAGTCGCCCTGCCACCAGAGCAGGTCGTCGCGTGAGAACCGCCCGCGCGGTCTCAAGAGCAGCGAATGTGCGTCCCAGAACCGCCCGTGCAAGCCGGCCAGCTCGGAGAGCTCCGCGGCGAGGTCCGCTCGAGGATGGAGCGCGGGCACAGGGAAGTGGCGCCAGACGAGACGGAGTCCGTCGAAGCGGTCCGCCGAACTCGCAGCAGCGGGCTGGAAGCTGCGCGAGTCGGCACGGACGGATGTCTGTCAAGTCGCCTGGACGGCCGAGGGCTCCTTTGCCAGAGCGTAGGTAGGTGCGGGTGACTGACGAAGCGAAGCGCAGGTTTCGGGGCTAGAGAGCCTGCCGCGCGGCTTTGCCCTTCGAGGGCCTTCGAGATGCGCGCCCCGGTGTCGCGCCCGCACCCGCCTTCGGTCCGGTCGCCTGCCAGTCGCTGACCAGCCGACGATAGGAGGCCTCGGCTTGGCGGGAGAGTTCGCGCTCGGCCTCAAAGACGGCCTTGCTCTTGTTGCCGGCGATGCCTCGGAGGCCCTTCTGCGACGGCGCGCCCGCCAGCAGTTCGAGCCGGCGGATCTTGTTTGGGCGTCATCGCCGGGCGCGCGAACGCGTAGTCCTGTTCGCGCGTGAGCAGGTGCCAGAAGAGGACGACGAGCTTGGGCGGTGGCTGTCGCGGCGATCTGGGCACCGCGGCGGGCGCGGACGCGTTCGAAGAACGCGCGTAGCGGCCCCGGGCTCAGGGTCACCTTCCAGGCGACCTCGCCGAGCATGTGCCTGGCCTCCGAGGCGCCGGCCTTAGAGATCCGACCGTGGCGGGCCGGGGTGTTGCCCGACCGGCGCACGCGCGGGCCCTAGTGCGAGCGCGCACGAGCCGCTCACACCGGTTGGTCAGCCGCCGCAGCGTCCGGCTGCGCTCATCTGGCGTCCAGACTTCACCGAGCAACCCAGAAACCAGCAGCCGCGCCAGCGTCCGCGCGTCGAGGCGGTCGGTCTTGGCCTCGGTGATCGAGCGCTGCTTGCGCGTGTTGGCCACCACCACGCGCACGCCCTGACGCTCCAGGATCGACACGATTCGGTCCGCGCCGGTCGTCGCCTCCAACGCCACCGCGTCGTCGGCCGCGAGGCTCTGGGCGAACAGCTCGAGCGCCGCGATCCGCGTCGCCACCCGTCCGGCCGATCGCACGACGGCCCCTCTGCCGCGATTGCGACCTCACAGAAGTCGCGATGCACAACCAACCCAAATCCGCGCACGATCCTCCTCTCGACGAACCCCGAGCGGGAGAGCGGCGGGACACACGACAAGGACGGAGTAGGGTCGACCTGGGGCGCGGTGTCGGGCCTCACGGCCGGTCCGTTTCCCCAGGCCGCCCTTCGAATCGGACGTGCGGGTTGCCCCGCTCTCGACGGACATGCCGGTGGTCGTCACGCGATCAGGGTTTGGATTCGCTCGAGCATCTGCGCGGGGTCGCGTTGGAAGCGGCGCCAACGCCTATCTGTACGTCATGAACGATCGGCCGGAGGTCGAGTTCGCTGTCTACCCCGCCGACACGCTGACGCAGGCCAAGGCGTTCTACCGACGGCACAACGCCGTGGCGGGCGTCCGCACACTGCGGTCTCGGCCGAACTGGGTGGTCGAGCCGAACTTCCACTTCGGCAGCTTTCAGCGCGGCTACTGCTGGACGTGCAACGAGCGACCTCTCGACGACCACGTCGAGCTGTGGGTGCGTCGGATCAGAAGCGAAAGCTGCGGTGCCGCGCGTCAACTGGGATCGCTTCTGGTCCTGGCTAGAGGCCGAGCAGATCGCGTGCCCGCGCGACAGGCTGGCGTTCGACGAGATCTTCGTGAGGAGCAACAGGCCGGTCGCCGTTCCGCGACCAGGCTTGAAGCTCGCGCACCGCTGGCCACTCGCGCGCGCGTCCGCCCTCAGCACGGGGGACGATCTCTTGCGAGAAGTGCGCGCCGCTCTCGACGAAGCGCTCGCCGCCTTCGGCGCGCGTCCAAACGACGCCTCATAGACCATTGCTCCGCCTGGTTGCGGTCGGCGACGGAGATCAGGCGCGCCGCCGACCCCAGACCAGCCGATCGGGCATGACCGGGGCGAAGAACACGGACTGCGCGTTCAGCCGTAGCGCGGCGGGTTCGAGTGCGACGCGGAGCTCGAGCCGGCGGTCCGGGGAGACGAGGCACTCGAGCGCTCGCAGCGCGTGACGAGTGAGGCCTACTGCCTCGGCGGTCGCGCGCTCTCCGAACACGGGACGACCGGCTTCTGTTGCACCGCCGTGAAGGCGAGCCGCCGCGGCAAGAAGATGCCAGGCAAGCACCCAGGCGCGCTCGGCAGGAGTGACGGTTCCGGGCACGGGCAGCGGAGCGTGGCGGGCTTGCCTGGCGAGGCCGACGGCGCGGTCGGGAAGGATCAGCCGCTCGAGCTGGGCCAAGGCGGCTGCGAGCTCGTCCGCGGCGCATCGGGCTGCTCGAGCCTGGCGCGGCCCGCGTACAGTGGCCGCGCGCCCGGCGGCAATATGCGCTTGGTGTGCGATGGCCACGGCCAGCAGCGCAGGGCGCGCATCCGTTGGCGAGACGAAACGGTGCACGGTCCCGGCCACGGCGCGCCACGCTCAGATTCAGCGGAGAGCGACCATCGCGGCGAATCCGGCCAGTTGGATGGCGAGTCCGAGCCGGAGGATGCCAAGGGGATGCTCGACGACGTGACCGAAGCCGGCCACGACCCCACTCACCGTCCGCGCGCGCGCCGCCCTCGTTCGAGGCACGGCGCCCACTGCCCCGGCGAGCCACGCGAGCAGAACGGCCGCACCGACGAGCAACAGACCCGTGCTGACGTCGGGACCGGTGACGCGGTGGCGCAGGCTCCAAAGCCACACGGTCACGGCGACCACGTATCCCACGGCGAGCGCGACGAGGCAGCCCGTCGCCACGCGGCCGATGATCCCGGCGACGTCGACGTGGAAGGCCTCGTCATCAGCGCCCGGCGCGGCGCTGGGTTCGAACGGCACCAGCGTCGTCACGATCGCCGCCGACGGCGGAGAACCCATCCCACATGGCGCGAGGTTGGGCTCTAGCGCGGCGTGCTCGTTCCAACGCTCGACCGGCACGAGAAGCGCGCCCGAGGAGAAGTCGAGGCGCGAATCGGCCCCTTCGGGCGCCGGCGCGTCCTCGTAGTCGAGCGTCCACGCCAGCTCCGGGTCGAACCGAGCGAGCGTGCGCGGCACGAGCACCCAGCGGTTCATCGCCAGTGGTAGCTCGAGCTCGTCTCCATCCAGCGTGCGGTAGCGCGGAGGCTCCATGACTTGTGTTCCTATCGGCCGACGTTACCGACGTCCCCGGTTTTGATCTCCCCCCACGACTGGAAGGCGTGGGATTCCCGACGGGGTTCAACCGGCATCGGCCGACTCCCCTGGGTGGTTCTCGCTGCGCCGCAACGGCGTCTCACGCGAGCGGCGCCGAACGTGCGGCGCCCTGCCCCCGATCCGGGGGTGTGCGCGAGGGCGCGGAGCCCTCGGGCGAGGATGTTTTCTGCCGCGTGTCGGTCCGCGTGCGCCACGTGCCCGCAACGCTGGCAGGCGAAGACCGCTTGGCTCTCGCGGTTCTCGGCCGCCGTGTACCCGCAGCGCCGGCACTCGCGGCTCGTGTTGCGGGGATGGACTCGCACCACGCGGACGTCCGATGCATTCGCCTTCTCCTCGAGCCGGCGACGCCACTGGCTCCAGCCCTGCGCGTGGATCGAGCGATTCAGTCGGGCCTTCGTGCGGGCGCCGTTGGGGAGGAACATTCCGGGGTGGTCCGGCCGGGGCCTCGGCCCCGGCCGACGCATCATGCTGGACACCCGCAGATCCTCGACGCAGATCACGTCGTACCTTCGCACGAGCCTGGTGGTCTGCGTCTCGATCCAGTTGCGGCGCCGGTCGGCGACGGTCTGGTGCAACGCTGCGATTGCGGCCTTGGTCTGGTTCCGACGGGCGGAGCCCTTGCGTTGGCGGGCAAGTCGGCGCTGGAGGCGCGTCAGCCGCTGAAGCTCGCGCTGATGCATCGCCGGAGCGCGGAGCATCACCCCATCGGAGGTGGACAGTGTGTTGATGACTCCGCGATCGATGCCGACGGCGGAGCCGGCGGGCTCACGAGCAACGGGCGACTGCGGCGCTGGGAAGGACACGTGCCAGCGCCCCTTGCCGTCGCGGGTCACTCGTGCCATGCCGAGCTTCCCCGCCGGCAGCGGGCGGGAATGGCGAAAGCGCACCCGGCCGGCCTTGGGCACCGTGATCTCTGCCCATGCGCGGTTCAGTTTGCGAACGGATACGTCGCGCACGCAGAACCCCTCGCGGCGGCCCCGCTTGCGCCAGGTCGGTCGCCGGTACGTTTCTGTCCACCAGTTGCGAAGCGCGCGGTCGAAGTCGCGGAGCGCCTGCTGCTGCACGCTCGATGACCCCGCGCGAAGCCACTCAAGCTCAGCTCGCGCCTCAGCGAGTTGCCGGCTGCGTTCGGCGTGGCCCGGCGACGAACGATTCCCGCACCGCCAGCAGTTGAACTGCTCTAGCGATGCGTTCCACAGAGCGCGGGCGTGCGCGAGGTGGAGCTCGCAGATGCGCTCCTGCTCGCGCGTCGGACAGAGGCGGTAGCGGTGGCCCATTCTGTGCCGCTTACGCCAGCTGGGAGGCGACGGCGAGGCCGAGTCGCTTGATCGGCACGCGGGTGGAGCGCCCGAGCCCGGACAGCGAGAAGGTCCCGGAGTCGAGCATCGTCTTCAGCTGCTGGTCGGCGGGCACCGCCACGCGCTGCGACAGCCGCTGGCGGCTGAACTGCCGCTCGGTCGCCTTCAGGCCGGCGTTGCCGTCGACCTTGTTGAGCACGAGTGTCGCGTGCTCGAGCCGGAGATGGCTGAGCGCCATCTGCACCTTCGTGTTGGTGATCCACTCGGGCGTGGTGACGACGACGACCTGGTCGGCGTGGTCGACGGCGAAGGTCGCGATCGGCGCGGTCACGCCGGTCCCGAGGTCGAGGAGGATCACCTCGTAGAAGCGGCGCAGGAACGTCAGCAGCTCGGCGTAGAGCTCGGGCGTCATCTGCGCCATGACCGCGGGATCCGGAGGCGCGGCGAGGAGGTGCAGGCCGCTCGGCAGCCGCGAGACGTACGGGCGCAACTCGCCCGGGCGAACCGATCCCGTCCTTGTCGCGCAGCAGCTCCACGAGCGACATCGGCGCACGTGCGCGATCGGGCGCCAGGTCGGCCAGCGTGCCGAAGTCGGGGTTGAGGTCGACGGCGAGCGCTCGCAGCCGGAGGTGGCTGGCGAGGACGTTGCCGGCGAGGAAGGTGCTCGTCGTCTTGCCGCAGCCGCCCTTCGGCGACAGGGTCGCGACGATGTTGGTGCGTGACACCCCGGGCAGCCGGCGCAGGCTGCTCTCCAGCTGCGCTTCCTCGCGCTCGCCAGGGCTCATGAGGAGCGCCCGCAGCTGGTCGCGCAGGCGTGTGAGGAGAGTGTTGGGCACCGGCCTGCCGTCCACGATCGGCGTGTCGTAGAACTCGTCGCGCCGCGGCTGGCGCGGTGGCGCGTCCGCCGTCGCAGGGGGGCCCGGCGGGCAAGTGGCTCGGGCGGCGGGTCGAAGTCGGTGAAGCCCATCGCCGATCTCACATCCTCAGCGTCTGGCCGGGGAAGATCAGATCCGGGTTGCCGGTCCCGATCCGCTCTCGGTTGAGCTCCCACAGCCGCGTGACCTCCTGTGCCGTTGCGGTGGCGGTGGCGCCCGAGCCGAGGCGATGCCCGGCGATCCGCCACAGCGAGTCACCGGAGCGCACCCGGTAGGTGGTCGGCTCCTCGGTCGGGTCGCGCTCCGCCGCGCGCGTGCCGGCGGCCCTCGCGTCGGCGAGAAGCACGCCGCCGTCGCGCTCTGGGCGCCCGGCGCGATCAGCGCCGCGACCGGCATCGAATGCCGCGGGGCGTGCGGAGCGACCGGCGCCATCGGAAGCCACCGAGGCGCCGCGCCCGGAGCCGGACGCGTGTTGCTCGGGCGGGCGAGCGGAGGGCCGAGCGGCGCCGGCGCCGCCTGAGGCTGGAGCCGCCGGAGGCACCGGGGTCGGGGCGCCGCTGCCGTGATCCGCATGGCCGTCGTCGCCGGCGGGCGCGGGCGTGGCCGCGTCCGAGTCCTCTGGCGCGTCGGCGCGCCCCGCGGGAGCAGAGTCGCGCCCGGCGTCCTCGGGCGGGCCGGGCTGCGAGGTTTCGGGGCCGTCCGAGCCGGCCGGCGCGTCGTCCGTGGGCCCCGCGGATGGGGCCGAGCCCTCGCGCGCGCCTCCCGGGCGGCCGCCCGTATCCGAGCCGGCGTCGGTCGACTGCTCGCGGTCGCCGGCGCGGGAAGGCCTGTCCGTGCCTCGGCTGCCGGCTTCCTCGGAGCCTCGCTCGGCGTCATGGTCGCCGTCGACCGGTGCGGCGCCGCCGTCGCCCACCCCGCCGTCGGTCACCTGCGGCGGCGGCGGCGACGGCGGCGCCGGCACGGCGACGCCTTGACCGTCCGCAGCGATCGCGGCCCCGGGCGCAACGGTGGCGGCGCCTAGGACCGCCGCGGCTATCGCGGCACGGGTGCGAGGCGGGATGACCGACGTGCTCGGCAGCCGGCCCTGGACGCGCTCGGCCCGACAGAGCGGACAGTCGCGGCGAAATACGAGCCCGCCTGCGGCGAGATCATGGCGCTCGAGGTGCGCTTGCAGCGACGACATCGGCTGAGGGACCTCCTGGGAGCCTTGGTTCGCGAGAGTTGGCGCTTACCGTCTTGGTTGCCGGCGGTCACCCCAGAGCCCCATCGATTTGCCGCCACTGACGCCCGGCGGCCAGTTCTGCGGCCCGGCCCTGCCGACCCGGGATCGCCGGGGGGCGGTCGTACTTGCGGACGTCTGGCCCTACACTCTTCCCCGGGGGCAACGTTAACCGTCAACTTGAGTGTCAGGTTGCCCTCGAAGCGCGCGCAATGTGCGCCGACTGTCGCGCGCGGGGCGCGCGCCGCCGCTAGGTTTCGACGTGGCCCCTCGTTGTGCCTTGGCGAACGGCCGCTCAGCAAATGGCACGGGGATGCTCGAGTCATGATCGGCAACTGCTCCAGGGAACGTCGTGGAAGCGCGCGCCGCGAGCACCGTCTCCGGCGTCCGACGGATCCCGCCTTGACGGCGCCCCGGAAGAGGGCGACATGACCACCGACCTCGACAAGCTGATGGCGGACCTGAGCAACTCCGAGCGCGACCGGCTCAGAGGCGCGTTCGCCGCCGACCCCGAGCTGGCCGACGGCCTGCGCACGATGCTGGCGGACCTGCCCCCCGATACCCAGGCCCAGCTTATGCGCCGGCTCGCCACCCGGCTCGAAACGAGGCCCCTCGGTGGCGGAGCGCTCGTGCCAGCGCTCGCCGACGTCATCCAGCAGGCTCTGGAGCGCGACAGCGGAGGCTGACGGGGCGTCCGCGGGCCAGTCGGCCGCTGCGATTCGGTCCGAAGCGCCGCGGAGAAGAGGCCGGCCATCGAGACGGCGACGCGAAGGGGGGCGAAACCAACGGGGGTCGGCCATAGGGTGTGTGGCAACCGTATGCGCTGAAGTCGCATTGTCCGCGGCGCGTGAAGCCTTGTGCGACGGGGGACCTCCGCAGGGAATCGGGACTCGCACCCGGATCCAAAGCGAGCGCCACCTTCTCGCCAGTCCGATCGTGACCGATCACGAAGCTGCCCCCTCTCCCGGAATCTCGGGCTCGTCCGTCGAGATTGGAGCGCTTCTGGCAGGCAGTGCACGCGCGCGGCCCAACGAACAAAGCGGTGGCCCTCCAGCAGTTCGACCCAGGAGGCAGATGTGAGCCCGGCAGCAGCAGTTCCGCCCGACGACTCCGGCGCGTGGCTCGCCCGTTACAACGAGCTGCAGAGCTCGCTGTTCGTTGCGATGGCGCGACAGCTCGGGTTCAGAGGCCCCGGCGGACGTGACGCCTTCGGCGACCTCTTCCAGATCGCCGTGACGGCCGCGTGGGCCAAGGAGCGCGCCGGCGAACCGATCCACCACCCGCGCGCCTTCCTGCGCGGGGTGATCGCCAACCAGCGCAAGATGCAGCTGCGCAGCCAGCGCCGCCACCCCGCCAGCTCCTATGACGAGCTCGCCGCCACCGCAGAGATCACCGGAGGACCGGCGCTCGAGGCGATCACCGACCGCCGCCCATCGGTCGCCGAGCAGGTCGCGCAGCGCGAGCTGGCGGAGCTGATCACCCACATCCTTCTCAGCATCGAGCCGCGCGCCCGCAAGGTGTGGACGATGCGCTTCCTCGAGGGACGCTCGCCCGAGCAGGTGATCGCGGCGCTCGCCATCACGCACCGCCAATACGCACGCCTGTACGACCGCGCCAATACCGCGATCAACCGCAAGCTCCGCGCCTACCTCGCCGGCGACTGGTGCCCGGGGTACGCGTCGAAGTTCGCACGGCTCGCCGCCGGACGAGCCACGCCGACCCAAGCGGAGGAGGCGCGCGGGCATCTCGCCGCCTGCCCGAGCTGCCGCGGCGCGTACGAGACGTTCACGCGGCTGCACCCAGGCGCCTGAGGGACCACTCACCACGGGAGATCCCGCACCCGCGCGGACCGGCACGCTCGCTCCTGCTCAGGAGCGGACGCGGACCCCGGTCACGCGCGGACAACCGCCTCTCGTCCAGCGCAAGAGCACAGGAGTTGGCAGCCGACGCGCTCGCCCGCGCGTGAATGCGGGCGTGGTGTGATGTCCCGGTCGTCGCCGAGCAAGAGTCAGGCCTCGAGGCCGGGCGACTCCGTCGCATCGCGCCCATCGCAATCGACACCCATCCGCCCCCGTCGAGCCACCGGCGATCTCTCCGGCAACGCGAGCTGCCGGAGCGGGTCAGCGTTTGCGGTAGGTCGCGGTGTAGGTGGTGTTCACCGCGGGCGCGGTGATGGTATGGCTCTGCGGGCCACCGTCCGACCACGATGTGAAGAAGTAGGTGGATTTGTTGAACTGCTGGGGCGACGGGGCGCTGACCGAGTTGGCCGAGCCGACGACCACGGTGACGGAGAACGGCGTCGTGCGCGGCGCCTCGTTGACCACCAGGTCGCTCAGGACGAGGCCGCCCGGGTTGGTCTTGAACGTGAGTACGACGGTCTTGGGGTCCAGCCGGACGCTCGTCGTCGAGGTCAGCCCGCCCGAGTCGGTCGCGGTCAGCTGCAGCTCGAGCTAGGACGGATAGTCGTGGTCCGGCGCGTTGAACGAGCCGCTGGCGACGCCGTTGAAGCTCTGGACGAGTGCGTGTGGCAGTCGGTCGGCGTGGCAGTGGTGGATGATCAGCGACCACGTCAGCGCCGACGCGCGGCAGCGTGCCGTCCTGCGCGTCGGTGGCGTGGCCGGTGAAGGTGATCGTGTCGCCGACCTTCCAGGTCAGGCTCGACGCGGGCGTGTCGATGACCGGGGTCGGCGCGGTGTTGCCGACCGGTGATCGGTGACCGACGTCGTGTCGCGTCGCGCCCTGGCGTCGGTGACCCGCAGCCGGCGGTGTAGATGCCCGCCGTGGTGTAGGTGTAGCGCGGCCGTCGCGCCGGTCGCGTCGTCGAACGTGCCGTCGCCGTCGAGGTCCCACGAGTAGCGTGAGCGGCCTGCCCTCCGGGTCGGACGAGCCGGTGCCGTCGAAGCTGACCGTCAGCGGCGCGGGGCCGGAGGTCGGGGTCGCCGTGATCACCGCGGTCGGCGGCTGGTTGCCGGCCGTGTAGGTGATCCGGTGGACGGTGCCGCCGTCCATGTCGACGTAGAAGAGGTCGCCGCCGGGGCCGATCTCCAGGTCGACCGGATGCCGGCGCGCCGCCGGCGGCGTCGACGCCGACGAACGTCTGCACCTGGTCGGGTCGGGCAGGCCGTTCGTGCCCGGGCAGCATCGCCCAGATGCAGTTGCGGGTGTGGTCGGCGAAGAACAGCGCGCCGTTGTAGCTGCGCGGGTAGTCGCCGCCCGTGGTAGAAGGCGACGCCGGTGATCGACGAGCCGCCGGTCGGGCAGCCGTCGCCGTCACGACGCTGCGCGCTGTGGTTGTACGTGTAGTACGGCGCGATGACCGTGCCGGGCGTCGCGTACAGCGCTGAGCAGAGGTTGAGGTTGGCGCCTGGTAGCCGCCTTGCGCTGCCGCTGCCCTCGTAGCACGGCCAGCCGAAGTTCGACGCCGTGGCGCTGGCCGGTGCGACGACGCGGTCGATCTCCTCCCAGGTGTTCCAGCCGACGTCGCCGATCCAGAGCTCGTCGGTGCCCGGGCGCGGCGTGAAGCGGAACGGGTTGCGCAGGCCGTAGGCGACGATCCGGCGGGCGTTCGCGTCCGGCGAGCGCGAGCGCGGGTTGCCGGGCACGCCGGCGCCGGTGGCCGGGTCGATCCGGAGGACGCGCCGTCGAGCGTCGCCGGGCCGCGGTGCGCCGGACGCTCTGGCGCGCAGCGCGCCGCCCTCGGCGCCGGGCGGCGCTCAGCGCGGTGCCGACCGCCGCCGGGCGGGTCGCCGCACGGGTTCGCCAGGTCGCCGGCGTAGGTCCCGCCGTACTGGCCGTAGTCGGCGAGTTGAAGCTCGCGCCCTCGCCGCCGGTCGACGTAGAGCGCGCCGTCGGGGCCGAAGAGCAGGTCGCCGATCGAGTGGCTCGGGAACTGCTGGCACCAGTCGTTGATCAGCACCTGCTCGGTGCCGGTCATCACGTTGCCCGCTGACCTGAGCCGCGACAGCCGGCCGCTGACACGAGGCAGCCGTCGGTGGTCGGCCCGGGCGGGGTCGGGCACGCGTCGTTCCAGCGTCGGCGCGGTGCCGCCGATCGGCGCGTCGTAGGTGTAGAGGACGTAGACGTACGGGTTGGCCGGGAAGTTCGGGGCGAGCGCCATGCCGAGCAGGCCGCGGTCCCAGTAGTCGTAGACCTCGTCCGGCAGGTCGGCGAAGATCGTCGGCGTCGTGTCGGTCAGGTTGTCGAACACCTTGATGACGCCGTTCTTCTCGGCGACGAAGATGCGCCCGTCGGGCGCGAACTGCAGCACCGTCGGATTCGTCAGCCCGCTCAGCACGACCGAGTCGCGAAACCCGCTCGGCAACGTCGACGCACCCGCCGGACCAGCCCCCGCCAGCGTGACGAGCGCAGCGCCCAACACGCTCGCTGCGGCGATGACCCGCCGACGCCAACGCATGACATCCCCGACACGCCACATATCGCACCTCGAAATCCGAGCCGCGGCACACGCTCGCCCCCTCGCGCGCCGCGTGATCTTCCCCGAACGGCAACCTTGCCGTCGCTGAAACCGATCCTCTTCGGAAGATCGGTCGGTGTCAAGCGATGGTCTTGGTGCTCCACCTGTCCTGGCATTCGCGCTCTCAACGTATCGGCGCCCTGTAAAACCTGACTCCCCTCCGCCGATTGAAACTGACCCCCGCTGGTCGTGGGGCTGGAGGCGTCGGGGACGCGGTTGAGCCTGCCTTCGTTCGCTGGATCGAGGTCGCGGAGGAGGGGTTGTCGACCCGCAGCGGTGGGCCGAGCTACGGCGCGAGCACTCCGTTCGGGACGTCTCGATCAAGAAGCCCACACGCGAGCGCCAGACGCGCCATGCCGCACAAGTCGCCCCGGGAAGGCCGACCGCGCAGTCGAACATCCAGCGGGATGTCGCCCATTCGATACCGGCGCCCCCTCCCCGAACAAGAGCAAGCGCCAACGCACGCAAACCCGAACGATCCCTGTAACGACACGCCGTCGTCTGACATAGCACGCGGGTCACGCCCGCATCTGGGCGAGAGCGGGCGCGCCGTCCATTCCCTGCGCGACCCCCGGGTCAAGCCACGTAGCGAGCGAGCTGGGGCGTCTGATGCGCCGGTGCTTGACGCCATCGGCCGGTAGCCACCGGGAGCGCAGGCTCGCCGTTAGGTTCGCGAGCACGGAACCCACGCGGCCACAGGCCCCGTCTTGGGCCGGGCTTGCTCGGAAGAAAGCCGGGGGGGTCATCGCGACCGGGCCGGCAACAGGAGCCCATGAGGGTACCGTCTCCACGCGTCGTCCAGCGCTCTTCTCCACGCCGCCTTCGATCGCGATCGCCGACGAGCCGCTCGGCGCCGGCGCGGCGCTCACGGCCGCGGAAACGCCTGTGCCGTCCAGCGACGGCTTCGAGATCGTCCCGGCTTGGCAGGCGCGCCCGCCGCGCCGCCTGCGACGGCTGTCGGCCGCCGTACCACTCGTCGCCGTAGCGGCCGCTGCCGCGCTCTGGATCGGACGCGATGACGACGCCCGAGCGCTCCGCGACCGCCCCGCTCCCGCTGTCGCCTCCGAGACCGCGGGCCCACGCACGCGCTCGTGGTGAGCGCCGCCTCCTGCTCGTCGCGTCGGCGCAGGGAGGTCGGGCGGTGAGCGGCCGTACGAGCGACCAGTCCCAGAGCCGCCGCGGAGGGCTCACGTGCTGAAGGACGCGGCCACGCGCAACGGACACGCGCCAAGCGACCGCCCAGCGCGGAGATGGCGCG
>CAWDME010000010.1:0-167602 GCA_963803335.1 uncultured Solirubrobacteraceae bacterium
AGCGGCAGGTCGCGGCGGAGGTCCTCGAGGAAGTCGTCGAGGTCGATCGGCTGTGGCTCGATGAGGCGGCCCGCTTCGGCACTGGCGAGCGTGAGCATGTCGCCGACGAGCCGATCCAGCTCGTCCAGGCGTCGCAGCAGCGTCACGGTGGCCTCATGGCGGCGCGCCTGGTCATGCTCGCGGTCGAGCAGCTCGACCTGGGCGCGCAGCACGGCGAGCGGTGTTCGCAGCTCGTGCGAGGCGTCGGAGACGAAGTCGCGCTGGCGGGCGAAGGCTCGCTCCAGGCGATCGAGCATGCGATCGAACGCGCCGCCGAGCACGCCTACCTCGCCGCGTGTTCCGCTGGTGCCGGAGCGCCGCGACAGGTCGCCGGCGTCGACCTCGGCGGCGACGTGCGTGATCCGCCGCAGTGGGCGCGCGATCACGGTGGCGATCCCGATCCCGGCCAGGACGGAGAGCAGCAGGGCCAGCGTGCCGACGAGCGCGAAGGTGCGCAGCAGGCTGTCCTGGGCGTCGTGCACGGTGCTGAGCGGGTCGGCGATCTGCAGCGTCCCGACGCGCCGTGAGTGGTCATCGATCGGTTCCGTGAGGACGCGCATGCGCCCGGCTTCGGGCACGGCGGCGCTGGCGAGACCGGGCGCGGCGTTTATCACGCCGCGGCCGCTAGCCGCTTGGGCCTCGTCGTCGTCCTCGAGCTCTCGCTGAAGGATGCGCGGCTGGTTGGTGACCGGCGTACTGCCGGCGACGTCGATTATGAAGATCCGCGCCGCAGGGTGGTAGCGCTGCGCGTCGAGGAACCGGCGCGCGGTCCGCTCGACCGCCGCCGGCGTGGAGAGGTCGGTGCCGGCACGCAGCTGATCCCATTCGGCGACCTGCGTGCGCAGGTCCTCGTCGATGCGATCGCGCAGCCGCGAGCCCGTGCCGCGATACACCGCCAGGAAGGTCAGGCCGAGCGCCAGCGCGGTGATCAGCGCGATCGCGACGGCGAGCCGAGCGCGCAGACCACCCGGCACGAGCCGGGCGCTCACGAGGAGCGCCGCAGCCGGTAGCCGACGTTGCGGACCGTTTCGATCGGCCCGCCGTCCTCGCCGGCGCCGAGCTTCCTGCGCAGGTAGCCGATGTAGACCTCCAGCACCTTGGTGCCAGGGTCGAAGTCATAGCCCCAGACGGCGTTGAGGATCTGCTCGCGTGAGAGCACCTGGTCGGGGTGGCGCGCCAGATACGCCAGCAGCTCGAACTCCCGGGCCGTGAGTTGGACCTCACGGCCGTCGTGCTCGACGCGCCGCGTGCGCAGATCCAGCCGCACGTCGCCGGCCTCCAGTACCGATGCCTCGCGCTGGCTTGGCTGGCGCAGCTGCGCACGGACCCGTGCGAGCAGCTCCTCGAAGGAGAACGGCTTGGTCACGTAGTCGTTGGCGCCGCGGTCCAGGCCCTCGACGCGCTGCTCGATCGCGCCGCGCGCGGTGAGGACGATCACGGGCAGCTCGGGCTTGCGCCCGCGGATCGCGTCGAGCACCTCCAGGCCGCTCTTGCCCGGGAGCATGACGTCCAGCAGCACCAGTCCATAGTCGCCGGTGAGCGCCTCGAGCTCGCCGTGCTCGCCGTCATGGGTGACCGTCACGGCGTAGCCCTCGGCGCCGAGCGCCTGCGCGATGAACCCGGCGAGCGTGCGCTCATCCTCAACGACCAAGATCCTCATCTCGAGGGTCATGCTAAGCGCCCTCAGCGTCGCCGGCGCCCGGGTAAGAGGCTTCTGACCAGGCGCTAACTGGGCGCTTGCGCGCCCGATTGAGCCGACGACTGATGATCGTCGTCGCGACCGGGTCGCTGGCGCTCAGCGCCGCGCCGCTGGCCCAAGCATCCAACCGCGACCGCGGCTGCGGCCGCATGCGCGATCGCGAGGACTCTGACCGCGACGGCCCGTCCAACCACGCCGAGTACTGCTCCGACACCAACCCGCAGCGCCGACTCCGACCACGACAGCGTGCGCGACGGCCGCGAGGACGCAGATCACGATGGCGTTCGCAGCGACCGCGAGCACCACGACGACAATGAGGGCCATTCCGACGACAGCTGA
Source organism: uncultured Solirubrobacteraceae bacterium (assembly GCA_963803335.1). Classification (GTDB taxonomy): domain Bacteria; phylum Actinomycetota; class Thermoleophilia; order Solirubrobacterales; family Solirubrobacteraceae; genus DASSUW01. The sequence continues at coordinate 2,078 of CAWDME010000010.1, forward strand.
CGCGTGCGCGGCGGCGGGCAACCGCACTCCGCCTGCCGCCGCCGCTCGCGTAAGGACGCTCCTGACCCGTCGCTTACCTGGCTCTCGTCGGCGCCCACCACGATCGAGCCATGACCGACAAGGCTCGCATCAAGATCGCCGCCGTCGTGACCGCGCTGTTCCTCGCCGCCGTCTCCCTGGCCGGCATCGCCACTCGAACCGAAGCGCCGAAGGCAGCCTCGGCCGCACCCGCCCCGGCGGCAGTGCAGCAGCAAACGACTGCGGCTCCTACGTCGCCGGCCGGTGAGTACGAGGACGGCGAGGAGGGCGAGCACTATGACTGATCACGCCGCCCCGACCCGGACCCAGGCGAGCGCGCGCCGTCCCGGGCTGTCGCAGACGATCCTCAGCGTCGCCGCGACCGCGACTGCCGTGGCCGCGCTCATCTGGTCGGCGCTGTTCTACGACGCCACCCGCAATCACGCAGCCGCGCTGCCTGCGACCCCCACCCAATCCGCGCCTGCGGTGACCGGTACAGCCCACCCGGCGCCCACCGTCGCGCCCGTCACCACCCGCACATCATGAGCGCGCCATTCACAGAGCACGAGCATCACTTCGACGTCTTCGGCACCCAGGTTCGACTGCTCGTCGGCGCTCCCGCCGGCAAGCCGTTCACCGCTCGGCTCGCCGCGCTCCGTGTGCAGCGAACGATGCACGACCTCCATGCCAAGCTGACGCGCTTCGAGCCCGGCAGCGAGCTGTCTCGACTCAACGCACGCGCCGGCCAACGGGTCGCTGTCTCATCGACGCTGTTGGACGCCGTCCAGGCGGCGATCTTCGCCGCCGAGGTCAGCGAGGGGCTCGTCGATCCCACGATCACGCCGCATCTGGAGCGGGCCGGCTACGCGCGATCGCGCGCGGGGGAGCCGCCCGCGGACCTGTGTGCCGCGCTGGAAACCGCGCCGCGACGCCGGCCCGCCGAGCGGGCGCCCCGCAGCGGCTGGGAGTGCCTCGACGTCGACCTTGAAGACGGCACCGTCCAGTTGCCCCCCGGGACGCGTCTGGACCTCGGCGGAAGCGCCAAGGGCCTGGCCGTCGACATCGCGGCGCGGATGCTCGCCGACCGGCCGACGTTCGCGATCGACGCTGGCGGCGACATCCGCCTCGGCGGCACCACTCGGGTGCCGCGGACGGTCAACATCGCCCACCCGCTCACCGACACCGACGCGCACCGCTTCACCCTCCATGACGGCGCCGTCGCAACCAGCGGCCTGCGCACCCGTATCTGGAAGACCGCCGCGGGCCACGCTCACCACCTCATCGACCCATCAACGGGCGAGCCCGCATGGACCGGCGTCATCCAGGCCACCGCGTTGGCACGCATCGCCGTGGAGGCCGAGGCGCTCGCCAAGGTCGCACTGCTGCGCGGCCCGCACGGCGGACGCCGCGTGCTCGAACGCCACGGCGGCGGTGCGCTGATCCTCGACGACGGCGAACTGCTCCTCGTTGGCGCGCTTGCGACCACACCGCACGGGCTGGTGGCGGCATGACCACCGACCCGACCCAGCAGGTGTTCTGGCTGGCCAGCCGCGCCGTGGGCATCGTCGCGATCGCGCTGCTGGGGATCTCCGTCGGCCTCGGGCTGGCGATGTCCACCAAGCTGCTGCGCCGCCCCGGCCTGCCCGCCAAGCTCAAGCGCTTCCACGAAGCCTCGACCCTCGTCACGCTCGCCCTGATCGTCGCGCACGCCGGGCTGTTGCTGGCCGACGGCTACCTGCGACCCGGGCTTGCCGGCGTGGCGCTGCCCTTCCACCTCTCCTACCGGCCGCTGTGGACAGGCACCGGGATCATCGCCGCCTGGCTGGCCGCGATCCTCGGGCTGAGCTTCTACGCGCGCAAGTGGATCGGCGCGAAGACCTGGCGCTGGATGCACCGCTGGACACTGGCCGTCTACGTCCTCGCGGTCGGTCACGCCATCGGCGCCGGCACCGACGGCCGCTCGACCTGGATGCTGGCGATGCTCACGCTGCTCACCGCGCCGATCGTCTTCGCCTTCACCTATCGCACGCTCCCGACCGCGCCACGCCGGCGACCCCCGCAAGCGGCACGTCAGCCCGTCCGCCGCCATGCCGCGGCGAGCGGAGCGCCGGGCGCGTGAACCGCCCAACGATCAAGGGATTTCCACGGACTCCACCGCGGCCGGGCACGGATGGCGACACGACAGGCGCGCGTCATGCTGAACCGGTGACGTCCCCGGCGACAACCCATCAGCGTGCGCGCATCCGCGCGTCGCTGCACACGCTCGCGGAGTCTCGCGCGCAGATCCTCGCTGTGATCGCCGTCGTCGCGATCGCCGCCGGATTCCTGCTGCACGCGCTCGGCGCAGGAGACGCCGGGCACCAGGTGTGGCGGGCCGCGGTGGCGCTGCTTGCCGCAGAGCTCGCGTTCGAGGTCGGCCGCACCATCGTCGTCGATCACCACCTCGGCGTCGACACGATCGCTCTCGTCGCGATGGTCGGGGCGCTGGCGCTCGGCGAGGAACTCGCCGGCGCGGTCATCGGCCTGATGTTCACCGGCGGCGCGGCGCTTGAGGCCGCGGCATCCCGCCGCGCGCGCCGCGAGCTGACGCTTCTGGTCCAGCGCGCACCGCGCGTCGCCCAGCTGCGGATCGACGGCGGGATCGACGAGGTGCCGATCGACCGCGTCCGCACCGGGGACACGGTCCTCGTGCGCACGGGAGAGGTCGTGCCCGTCGACGGCACCGTGGTCGGCGACGAGGCCGTCGTCGACACCAGCACGCTCAGCGGCGAGCCGCTACCGGTAACGCTGCGCGCCGGGATGGGCGTAATGAGCGGCAGCGTCAACGCCGGCGGCCCGTTCGACGTGCGTGCCGACCGCCCCGCGGCCGAGAGCGCATACGCCGCGCTCGTGCGGCTCGTCGAGCAGGCACAGGCCCAGCGCGCCCCGTTCGTGCGGATGGCCGACCGCTATGCCGGCATCTTCCTGCCTATCACGCTCGTGGTCGCCGGTCTGGCGTGGGCGCTCAGCGGCGACCCGGTGCGGGCGCTGGCGGTCGTGGTCGTCGCGACGCCGTGCCCGCTTATCCTCGCCGCACCGATCGCGCTCGTCTCCGGCCTGTCACGCGCCGCGCGCAACGGCATCATCGTGAAGGGCGCCGGCGCGATCGAGACCCTCGGCGAGGCGCGCACCGTGCTCTTCGACAAGACCGGCACCTTGACGGTCGGCACTCCGGAAGTCCGAGAGATCATCACCCTCAACGGCCTGGCCAGAGGCGAAGTCCTGCGGCTCGCCGCGTCCGTCGACCGCCTCTCCGCCCACGTGCTCGGCGAGGCTCTCGTCCGCGCGGCCCAGGAATCCGCGCTTGACCTGACGATGCCCAGCGACGTGGACGAGGAGCCCGGGCAGGGGATCGCCGGCACGGTCGATGGCCGTCGCATCGCCGTCGGCAGCCGCGCCTTCCTGCGCGCCCAGGGGTACGACCCCGACGCCGTCGCCGGCGCCTCGCTCGCCACCGGTCGCGGCTCCGGCGAGGCCCACGTGCTCGTCGGGATCGACGGCGACCCCGCCGGCGTGATCGTGATGGCCGACGAGTTGCGCCCCGACGCCGACAGCATCGTCGACCGCCTGCGCCGGGAGGGCGTGCGCCACGTCGCGATGGTGTCCGGCGACCGCGCCTCGGTCGCACAGCGGATCGGCGACACGCTCGGCGTCGATCGCGTCTACGCCGAGCAGTCGCCCGAGGACAAGCTCGAGGTCGTCCGCACGCTGCGCAACGACCCGGCGCTGAGCCCCGTGATCATGGTCGGCGACGGCGTCAACGACGCGCCGGCGCTGGCGATCGCCGATCTCGGCATCGCGATGGGTGCCGCAGGCGCCACGGTCTCCTCCGAGACCGCCGACGCCGTCATCACCGTCGACCGCGTCGACCGCGTCGCTGACGCCGTCCACATTGGGCGCCGCGCGCTGTTCATCGCCCGCCAGAGCGTCCTCGCCGGCATGGGGCTGAGCATCGCCGCGATGGGCGTCGCGGCCGCCGGTTACCTTCAGCCGGTCGCCGGCGCGCTCTTCCAAGAGGTCGTCGACGTCGCGGTCATCCTCAATGCGTTGCGGGCATTGCGCGGATAGCTCATTCGACGACGCGCAGCGCGTCGGAGAGGTTGGTGCGGCGCAGGCGGCGTAGCGTCAGCAGCGGCGCGACGGCAACCATGAGCGTCCCGGTGACGAGCGCGAGAAAGTAGGTGAACGGCGCCACCGAGGTGAGCGTCCCGGTCTCGGGCAGGTTGGTGTTGATGAGGCACGAGAGCAGAGCGCGGCCTGCGGCGATGCCGACGGCGTCCCGAGAGCGCCGATGATCACGCCTCGACGACGCCGCCGCGGATGACGCGCGCGACCGTGACGCCGTGAGCGAACTGCGTGGCGTGCTCGCGGACGCGCGCCTCTGCGATCACGACGGTGGTGAGCCGGATCTCGTTGAACTGCTCCATGCGCTGGTCCACCGAGATCCGCGCACGGATGGCCTCGGGCCCGTTCGCGCGGGTGCTGGAACCAGACGGTGCTGAGGGCGAGAACGTCGTTGCCATCGCTCGCCGGTTTTGCAGGGAGTTCCGGGGGCAAGAACGGCAATCCACGGAGCCGAAAGTAGTCCGCAATCTGCGAGAGTTCCCAGGAGTTCTGGCACGTGGCGGCGTCCGCGTGGCAAGACTCCAACGGCTATCGAGACGGGAGCGCCCGGCGCGGCGAGGACGCTCGCGCGATTCCTGCGAACGACAACGCTGTCGCCGAAAGAAAGCAGGCGTCAGAGGAGGTCGGACGCGCGCACTCGTCGCTCGTCCGAGGCGAGCACCTGGTCGGCGTGGACCAGGACGCCTGGTTGCCTGTGGGAGCGAGAGTTCCAGTGACCCGGGAAGTTGTCCTTCTTGGACGCTCCGCGACGTGTCCCGTTAGGAGATCGGCGGATTCTGGCGCTTAGTGCAACAGGGGCTCGGCGAGGTGCACCCGCTCACGCCGGGGACGTGACGATCTGGGCGGCGCCGTGCACGGCGACCGCGCGCAGCCGGCTGTCGCCCGTGGCGACCCAGCGGTGCGGGATGCCGGCGGGGACCCGGACGACCTGGCCGGCGCGCACGATGCGCGCTTGCTGTGCGCCGAGGAAGAAGGTCGCCGCTCCGTCGTGCACGACGGCGACCTCCTCGACCGGATGCACGTGCGGCGGCTGCTCGTCGCCGGGCGCGGCGTCGATGAGCACGACGCTGACGGCTGCGCCGTGCTCGGCGCCGGCGAACACGTGGCCGCCGTCGGCATCCGGCAGCGCCTCGCGGGCGCGCACGCGCAGGTAGTTCCCCGTCTTCTGCAGGTCGTCTTCGACCGCCTGGCCGTCGAACCACGCCTCGGCTGCCGGTGGGATCCCGTGCGCGCGCAGCGCGTTCAGCACCGCGTGGTCGTCGCTGTGACGCGCGGCGAGGTCGAGCACGAGTTCGGGCGCGATCCCGAGCCGGGCCATGCACGTGTGGTCGACGGGGCAGCCGAACGGGTAGCGGCCCGCCGTTCCGGCGAGCGTGGCGCGCGCCTTGTCGAGCATCCGCGGCAACCAGGCGTAGCCCTCGAGCTCCGCGTCGAGCCCGCGAGGCGCCTCCGCGGTCAGATCCTTGGCCGCCGCGAGCCCGTTCACCGCTGCACCGGCGGGCCGATCTCCGGCTGGTCGAGCAGCCGCAGCCAGGTGCCATCGGCCTGGCGGCGGGCGACCTGCGCCCGGACGCCGGTGCCGTCGCGCGCGATCGTGGAGGTGAGGGCGATCTCGCCGCTGACCAGCGTGGGCAGCGGCGGCTCGGGCTCGAAGGTCGGCGCGTTGGCGAGCACCTGCTCCCACAGTGCGAGGATCGCCTTCCGGCCCACCGTGACCTCGCCCGGCGGATAGGCCATGACCGCCTCCGGCTCGTACAGGGCGGCGACGCCGGCGGCGTCCCCGGCGTTGGCGCGCTCGACGAACAGGCGAGTCAGGTCGTCCGGCTCGAGGGCTTCCTCGTTGAGAGTCATGCCCCTAGTGTTGTGCCCTCCGAATCAGAAGTCCAACAGATGTTTTGGATCGAAGTTAGAATCAGCAGTTGTGGAGCTGCGGCAGCTCGAGTACTTCGTGGCGGTCGTCGAAGAGGGGAACTTCACCCGCGCAGCCGAGCGCGTGCACATCAGCCAGTCAGGCATCAGCGCACAGGTGCGACGCCTCGAGAAACAGCTGGGAGCCGCGCTGATCGACCGGTCGGGGCGCACGGCCACGCTGACGCCCGCGGGCGCCGCGGCGCTCGAGCACGCCCGCGCGGTCATCGCGGCGGCCGGCGCCGTCCGGCAGGCCGTCGATGAGGTCACCGGCCTGCTGCGCGGCCGGCTCGTGGTCGGCATGGTCACCGCCTGTACGGTCACGCCGCTGTTCAACGCCCTGTCGGCCTTCCACGCGGCCCACCCGGGCGTCGAGCTGTCGCTGCTCGAAGACGGCTCGGACCGGCTCATCGAGCGCGTGCGCAGCGGCGAGGCGGACCTCGCGCTGACGGGCACGGCGGCGATGCCCGAGGGCCTGGAGGGCTTCCCGGTCATCAGCGAGCGCCTGGTGGCGGCGGTCCCGGCCGGTCACCCGCTGACGCGCCGCAAGCGCGTGACCCTGGCCGACATCGCCGCACACCCGGTGGTCTGCCTGCCCGAGGGCACCGGCATCCGGACGGTCTTCGACCGCGGCTGCGCGGCGCGCGGGATGCGGCCGGACATCGCGCTGCAGGCGAGCGCACCGGGCTCAGTCGCCGACCTCGCGGCGCGCGGGCTCGGCGTCGCGATCCTGACGGCGTCGATGGTCGACGACGAGGCCCTGCGCGGGCTCGAGATCGCCGACCTCGACGCGCCCGCGCTGCTCGCGCTCGTCTGGAGAGACACCGTCGCACCCGCGCTGCGCGAGCTCGTGCGCAACTGCCGCACGGCGTTCGCGTAGCCACCAGCCCAGATACGGCCCGTCCCGCAAGCATCCCCTTACGGGACTCCGCGCCCGCTCTACGACGGATGCGGGCGTCCCCAGCGGTTCCAGCCAGGCGCTCGTTCGGGACGAGCACCAGGCGCGAGGGAACCGCGCCGGCGAGGTGTTGTGACGATCGCATTGGATCTCCACGTGCTAACGCGGGAGCGTCACGGGCGCTCCCGCCCGACGCGAGCGACCGCTTCGTACCCGCTCGGCAGCCGAGCGGCGTGAACGACGTTTCGCACCGAGCGCCAGCGGGAGAATTACAGTCGAGGGGGTGGCCGCTACGGCCACAGTGCTTGCTTGCGCAGGCTGAGGAGAGGAGAGCCGGATGGAAGCTCGAACTGCTTCGCAGCCCCAGACCACGCAGCGCGCGCCCACAGACGGCTGGACTCCCGCCGACCTGGGTCCGCTGGGACTGGCGAGATTCGCGATGACGCCTTCGTGCTGAGCATGTTCAACGCGAAGCTGGTCAGCTCAGGTGGTGAACCCGTGGTCCCGGGACTGGCGCTGGCCTACGGCGGCATCGGCCAGCTCCTGGCCGGCATCTGGGAGTTCCGCACGGGGAACAGGTTCGGCGCGGTCGCGTTCTCGTCCTATGGCGCGTTCTGGATCTCGTTCTGGGCGCTGGCCACCTTCTTCGCCCCGAAGATCCCCGCGGCTGACGCGGGTCACGCCGTCGGCCTCTGCCCGTGGGCGTGGGCGATCTTCACGACCTACATGTTCGTGGCCTCGCTGCGGACGACGGGCGCGGTTGCCCTGGTGTTCTTCCTGCTGTCGATCACGTTCATCCTGCTGGGAGCCGGCAACTCGGCCGCCCACGAGAACGTCATCAAGTGGGGTGGGTCTCGCAACCGCGGTCGCCGCCTGGTACGCCTCGTTCGCCCCGGGCGCCAACTCGACGTTCGGGAGGACGGTCCTCCCGGTGGTGCCATTGAAGCGGTGACCCGAGCCGCCTCGAACGCGGAATCCCGAGGGAGATAGAGTTCGACCAAGGATGAATCACGGAGCCGCGACCACGACCAGCCCTCGGCTAGGCATGCGTCGTCGAGCGCAAACGAGGGAGAAGCGAACCGGAACTGAGACGCACGGTTGGTGAGGAAAGGAGCTGGAGATGACTGCAGAGGGCACCCCGACCGGAACAGGTAACGGCGGCGGCGAGGCAGCAAAACAGGAGGCCTCGGTCTCCGAAGCGGAGATCGCCGTTCACTGGCGCGAGGAGGAGTTCTACCCACCGCCGGAGGCGTTCGTAGCGCAGGCGAACGCGAACGACCCGTCGATTCTTGAGCGGTTCAAGGAGGAGCATTTTCCGGAGTGCTTCACGGAGTACGCGGACCTGCTGACGTGGGATCGCAAGTGGGACATGATCCTCGACACGAGCAATCCGCCGTTCTGGAAGTGGTGGGTCGGCGGGCGGCTGAACGCGTCCGTCAACTGCGTCGACCGCCACCTCGAGTCTCGTGGTGGCAAGAACGCATTCATCTGGGTGCCAGAGCCCGAGGACGAGGAGACGGAGGAGATCACCTACAAGGAGCTGCACCGCAGGGTGAACGAGTTTGCGGCGCTGCTCAAGGAGTTCGGTGGCGTGAATACCGGGGACCGGGTCACTTTCCACCTGCCGATGGTGCCCGAGCTACCGGTCTCGATGCTCGCCTGCGCGCGGCTCGGAGTGATCCATTCGGAGGTGTTCGGCGGTTTCAGCGGCACCGCGTGCGGCCACCGGATCGCCGACTCGCAGAGCCGAATCCTGGTGACGATGGACGCCTACTACCGCAACGGTGAGCTGATCGACCACAAGTCGAAGGCCGACGAGGCGATTGCCGCCGCACGCGAGGAGGGAGCCGAGGTCGACAAGGTGCTCGTCTGGCGCCGACACCCGGGCCAGTACGCATCGAAGAGCCCGATGGTCGACGGGCGCGACTTCTTCGTCGACGAACTGTTGGAGGACTACCACGGCAAGCAGGTCGAGCCTGTCTCGATGCCTGCGGAGGCGCCGCTGTTCCTGATGTACACGAGCGGCACCACCGGCGGGCCGAAGGGCTGCGAGCACTCGACCGGCGGCTATTTGTCGTATGTCGCCGGCACGTCGAAGTACTACCAGGACATCCACCCCGACGACACCTATTGGTGTTTTGCCGACATCGGCTGGATCACCGGCCACTCTTACATCGTCTACGGGCCGCTGGCACTCGGGACGACGAGCGTCATGTACGAGGGCATCCCGACGTATCCGGACGCCGGTCGGCCGTGGCGGATCGCCGAGCAACTCGGGGTGAAGATCTTCCACACGGCGCCGACGACGATCCGGATGCTGCGCAAGCTCGGGCCCGATGAGCCGCCCAAGTACAAGTACCACTTTAAGACGATGACGACGGTCGGGGAGCCGATCGAGCCGGACGTGTGGCGCTGGTATCACAAAGTCGTCGGCAAGGGCGAAGCCGCGATTACCGATACGTGGTGGCAGACCGAGAACGGTGGCTTCCTCGGGAGCACCCTACCCGCGCTCCAGCAGATGAAGCCGGGCAGCTGCGGGCCGGGCGTGCTTGGCATCTACCCGATCATCTACGACGAGCTCGGTGAGGTCGTCGGGGCGGGTAGCGGCAAGGCGGGCAACATCTGCATCCGCAACCCGTGGCCAGGCAGCTTCCAGACGATCTGGGGCCAGCCCGAGCGATACGTCGACACGTATTACGCGAAGTACAACCGGAACAAGGACAGCAAGGACTGGCACGATTGGCCGTACTTCGCGGGCGACGGCGCCGTTCAAGCGGCCGATGGCTACTTCCGGATCCTCGGCCGGGTCGACGACGTGATCAATGTCGCCGGGCACCGGCTGGGCACGAAAGAGATCGAGTCGGCGAGTATCACCGTCGAGGAGATCGCCGAGGCGGCAGCGGTACCGGTGATTGACGAGCTCCGCGGCAAGATCGTGGAGGTGTACGTCGCGCTCAAGCCGGGGTTCACCCCGAGCAAGGAAATCGAGCAGAAGGTCAGCGACGCGATCGACAAGGAGATCGGGAAGATCGCGCGCCCGAAGAACGTGTGGATCGTCTCGGACATGCCGAAGACCCGCTCAGGCAAGATCATGCGCCGGGTGATCGCCGCCGTCTCCAACTTCGCCGACGTCGGCGACACAACGACGCTCGCGAACCCCGAGATCGTCGAGGACATCCGGCATCACGTGCAGAGCGAGAAGCTCGCCCGCGGGGAGAGCCCGCGCGAGCTCTCAGAGCAGGAGCAAAAGGAGATCGCGGCGTTCGGCCACGCCGAGTAGTCCGCGTCGATCGAGCCGCTCGGCTCTCGAGCCTCGAGACCGGGCGGCTCGACCAGCCCTAGACACGGGGCGCCTAGATGGTTGATGCGTAATTGAGAGGCGGCCGCGTGAGGGCGCCGAAGGGAGGCGTTGCTAACAGCAACGTCGACCTTTGGAGGCCTCGTGCTCGCCGCCCTCGACGCCCTCGTCATCGCACTGTATGTGCAGATCGACGACTTCCTCGGCCCGCGCCATCGCGGGCCGGGACGGCCGCCCACGCTCAGCGATAGCGAGCTGATCACGCTCGCGGTCGCGCAGGTGCTGTTGGGCATGCCCAACGACCGTCAGTTCCTTGCGCTGGCGCGCTGGCGGCTGGGGCACTTGTTCCCACGGCTGATCGACCAGTCCGGCTACAACCGGCGCTGAGGGCGCTCGCGCCACAGATCGCTCGCTGCATCGACTATCTGGCCTTCATCTCGCCGAGCTTCTGCGATCGGCTGTGGCTGCTGGATTCCACCCCGGTGCCCTGCGGCCAGTCACGCGAGACCGTCAAGCGCTCGGAATTTGCCGGCTACGCGGGCTACGGGCGCTGCGCGAGCCACAGCCGCTGGTTCTGGGGCTTCCGGCTCTACGTGATCTGCGCAGCCGACGGGATGCCGATCGGCTGGGAGGTCGCGGCGGCCAACATCGGCGAACGCGTGGTCGCCGCCGAACTGCTCGACCGCGTCCCAGTCGCCGGACACACGGTCATCGCCGACAAGAACTTCGCCGGCGCCGAGTTCGAGCAACTCATGGCCGCCCACGGCGCCCGATTCCTGCGCCCTGATCGCCGCAACGAACCGCGCCGCAACGGCAGCCTCGGCCACATCCGCCAATGGATCGAATCGACCTTCTGGACCTGCAAAGGCCAACTCGGCCTCGAACGCCACGGCGCCCGCACCATCCGCGGACTCGGCGCCCGCATCGGCCTCAGACTCCTCGCCCTGGCCGCCGGCATCTGGCACAACCACCTCACCGGCCAACCCGGACGCGCCTTCGCCGCCTACGGCCGCTGATTACACATCAACCATCTAGGGCAGAAGACCGGCGTTGGCCGTGAACTCCCCGAGCGCGACCGCGATCCCCGCGTAACGCCGAAAGCCGCTCACGTCGCCCTCCTCGAGGGCGGCCAAACAGATCACGTCGGTCAGGTCCAATGCCTCGTGCGCGAGCTGGGAAAGCACGGGCAGCGGAGACGACTCGACCGCTCGCCGCAGATCGTGAACCGCCGCCATCCGCCCGGCCGGCGCCGGCTGCAGTTCGGCCAGCAACAAAGAGAACTCCCCGATGAGGTACTGCTGAGTCATGGGATTTCAAAATCGGGTGCGCCAAGCGTACCTCGCTGGGGTGCGTCAGACAACGCGCGCACGGGCTCGCAACGGCGTACGACGGAACACGGCGGGCTGGCTGACCAGAGCACGCGGTCGCCTTGGCTTTGAGCCACGCCAGAGCGAGGCCGTACCGTCGCCGGTCGTGCCTGTGGCGGGGTAGGGACCGGCGCTAGTCGAGGCGTGCGGAAGTACGCGTCGGAATCGGGGAAGGAGTCGCGGCGGCGGTCGAACCCGTGGTGATGCGATCAGCAGGGGCAGGCTGACGACCGCTACCGCGAGTCCGGCTGCTCGTCGCGCCGCGAGCGGGCGTCTCAGACGACCGTCGGCAGACGCCCTCTTGGGACGACGAGCGAGCGTCTCCACCCTCGACATCGGCGCGCCTGCTCAGGACGACCAGCGGAAGCGTCGCGCGGCTCGGCAGACCGGACGCGGTGCGTAGGCACAGCGTCGGCGGGGCTATGAGTTCCCGGCCGGGCTCGACCAGCGTCGCTCGCGCATTCGCGTGGTCGCGATCGTCGTCGGCGCAGTCCGGCTGTGTTTCGTCTGCGGCCTTGGGGGAGAACCCCCGCACGCTGAGACGGCTGGCGTGGTCCGGGCGGTGTCAGGTGGTCGCTGTGTGCGCCATGGCTGTGTGCGCCACGGGCATGCCGGGTTCCCAGGGGAGGACGTTGCCGAACTGGACGAGTTCGCCGTAGAACGTGGGGTCGAAGGTCTCCGAGAGGGCGAGCTCGAGCGGCCAGGACGCAGCCTCCGCCGTGGTTTGAGCCTGGCTCATGTCCTGGAACCAGGGGCGCGATGCGTCCGTATCGATGAGGCCGGGGCAGAGCGCCATGACGAGCTTGTCCTCAGCGAGATCGGCCGCACGGCGTTTGCGGGCAACGGCGCGGACGGCAGCGACCTGAGCGACCTTGGACGGGATGTTCAGCCAGGTGCCGAGGCCCTCCTGCTCGGCGCGGCCGTCGTGAACGGCCTGGCGCCACTTGCTGACGAGGGTGTCGACGGCGTCGAGGCTTGTGGTGGCTGCGGCGAAGCGGCCGGCGACGCGGTCGTCGAGCTTATCGAGGGTGCCGAGCGCGCTGGCGACGACGATCAGCCGGCCGCCCGGGCGCAGGCGCGGCACGAAGGCGCGCAGCATGTGCGTCGTGGCGAGGTTGTTGGTCTCGGCGACGGCGTCGACCTCGTCGGCGGGATCGTGGTCCGGACTCATGCGCGACGCGGCGTTGGAGAAGATGATGTCGACCTCGCCCAGCTCGGCGGCCAGCGACGCGATGGCCTCGCCGTCGCGCACGTCAAGCAGGCGCCCTTCGACACGGGCGGTCGCGTGGCCGGCGGCGATCGCGGCCGCGGCGCCGTGGACGCGCTCCTGGTCGCGGCCCGTGAGCAGGACCCGGTCGTGCGCTGCCATGCGGGTGGCCAGGCCTTCGACGAGCGCGCGTCCGAGTCCTTGGGTGGCGCCCGTGACAAGCGCGATGCGAGAAGCAGTCATGCCCTCACCGTAGGCCGTGGACGGCTATGCGTGAAGCGAGAGTTCCGCACATCTACCATGCGTGATGCGCATGATCAGAGATTTCTCGCCGACTGGCTTGCGGGTGCTGCGCGAGGTCGCGCAGGCGGGCTCGTTCTCGGCTGCGGCACGCGCGCTGGGCTACACGCAGTCGGCCGTCTCGCGGCAGGTCACCGCACTCGAGGACGTCGCCGGCCGCCGCCTGTTCGACCGCGGCCACGACGGCGTCATCCTGACGCCCGCGGGAACTCGTCTGCTGGCGCGGGCGATCCGGGTCCTGGACGAGCTCGACGCCGCCGTGCGCGAGGCGGCCCGCGCAGAGGCCGCGGTCGGGCCGGTACGGCTCGGTGCGTTCGCGACGGCAGCTGCGGGGCTTGTGCCCAAGGCGCTGGCGACGCTGCCGCGCGAGCTCGAGGTCGTATTGCGCGAGGGAACGACGCCGGCGCTGACGCGGGCTCTGCGCGCAGGCACGCTCGACCTCGCGGTCCTCGCCCGCACGCCGCCGTTCCGGCCACTGGACTCCGAGTCGCCACCGCTCGAGCTCACCACGCTGTCCGAACGCGAGCTGGTCGTCGGCGTGCCCGCGGCCCACCCGCTCGCCAGCGCCCACGCCGTCGAGGTGGAGCGGCTCAAGGGCCAGGTGTGGGTCGCGAGCCGGTCCGATGCGGGGGACGCCCTACTCGGCGTCTGGCCGGGGCTCGCGGAGCGCCCGAACGTCCGCTACGTCGTCCGCGACTGGCTCGCCAAGCTCCAGATCGTCGCCGCCGGGCTGGCCATCACCACGCTCGCCCCGATCGCTCTCGACGTGCTGCCCGACGGCATCAAGGTCGTCGCTGTGCGTGGCGAACCGCAGGAGACACGGCGCGTCGTGCTCGCCCGCCATCCCGGACCGCTCGACGCGTCGGCCACTCACGTGGCCGACGCACTGCTCACCGCCGCCCAGGGCTAAGCCCGCTGTCGCTGGCGGCGTCATTGCGAGTGTCTCCCAAGCGAGCCTGAGACGCTCGCGGGGCGCGCGAGCGCTGGTAGGGCAGCGGGCTCTGTCCGTTGTGCGATTGGGAGGAGATCCCATGACCGTCTCGCCAGTGCTCGATGCCGCCGGTCGGCGGCGCTCACCCGCCACCATGCCCGGCTACCACGCCGGACGTCCGCCCCGCGACAAGGGGCGGATCTATCCCGCCGACCCGCCGACCGTGGAAGAGATCGTCGCCGTAATGCGCGAGGCCAGCGACGACCGGCACGGCTAACGCCAAGGAAGCCGAGGCATGGGCGAGCGCCTCGACGAGGTCAGGTGCGGCGGACGCGATCGCGCGCGGGCGCGAGACCGGGTCGCGCTGGGACTGGCTGGAGGCGCTGCGGGCGCGCGGCATCCGCCTTGCTCGTGCGCGGGCGCCGGGACGTCGACCGTCGCGGTCGTCCGGCGCGCTGATGCTGCGTTCGGCTGGATGCGATCGTCTCCGCCACGGCGCTGCGGACGCTCGCCAGGGACGAAGTCCGGACGCGGGGAGAAGGCTTGGGCGAGGCCTCTGACGACCGCTGGAGAGCGCAGCTCGGACGCCTGCTCGCGTGCCGACGCGAGGGCCCGGGAGTTTCGTTTGACGCCCCTTGACCGGTACACACCAGCGAACCACCCTTACGGCACACGCCTCGTCCACTTGGCCGCGATGTCCCTGCTCAGCGCCGCGGGTGTGCCGTCGGGGGGTCGGGCTGCGGGACGGATATCTGAATCAGAACCCGACCGCCTGCCGGATCAGGACGACGTGGGTGCGGCCGGGCTCGTCCTGGTGGATCTCGAGGATCTTGCCGATGTAGCTCCCACGCCCGTAGACCCCGAGCGCTCGCTCGTTCTCGAGCACCAGGCAGTATTGGTGGATCCGCTCGTGCGCCGTGGCGAGGTCGGGCACGAGCTTCTGCGCGCCGACGACGAGGATGACGTTCGCGGCGCCCCAGGCATACGCGGCGAGCTGGCTGCCCAGCGCGGAGGCGAGGACGAGCGTTCCGTCGCGGGTCACGGCGTGGACGCTGCCGAGGGCGAAGTCGGGCAGGAGCATGATCGTCTTGATCTCCCGCATCTGGGTCGCGCGGTCGAGCGTCAAGACCTTGCGGGCCGAGTCGTAGGGCCCGCCGTCGTTGATCGCCGCGGCGATGCCGGTCTCCTCCAGCGTCACCGAGGAGTTGGTCGCAACCGAGGAGCCGTGGGGGATGCGGGCAAGGCTGGCATCGCGGGCCGCGTCCAGGTCGTCGACGACCTCGGTGCCGAACCCGCGCGCTTCGAGTGCGGCGACGGTCACCGCGAGCGTCTCGTCGTCGGGCATGGCAGTGAAGCGGTCGGTGCTTTCGATCGGTGTCTGCATGACCAGGCGACGAACGGGGGACGCCGGAGGGGACAGCTACGCGCTGACTTCCGCGATGCGCCGTTGCAGGAAGCGGCGCTCGTGCTCGGTGTGCGCGAGCTCGAGGGCGCGCTCGTACTCGCTGCGCGCCTCGCCGGCCCGGCCGAGCCGGCGCAGCAGGTCGGCGCGCGTGGAGTGGAAGTACTGGTAGCTGTCGAGCCCGAGGCGGTCGACGAGGGCGAGCCCTGCCGCGGCTCCCTGTGTCTCGGCCACGGCGATCGCCCGGTTGAGCTCCGCGATCGGTGAGCCGGTCAGTCGGGCGAGCTCGCCGTAGAGCGCGGCGATCTGGGGCCAGTCGTGCGGCTCGTCCAGGTGCAGCGACGCGATCGCCGCCTGGACGACGTACGGCCCAGCGCCGCGTAGCGCGAGCGAGCGGTCGAGCGCCGCGCGCCCGCGGGAGATCGCCGCCGCATCCCAGCGCGAGCGGTCCTGGTCCGCGAGCAGCACGAGCTCGCCCTCGTCGAACCGGGCCGCGCGGCGCGCATCGTTCAAGAGCATCAGCGCGTGCAGGCCGTGCACCTCGGGCTCATCGGGCATGAGCTCGGTGAGCGCCGCGCCGAGCCGCAGCGCCTCTGCGGCGAGGTCGACGCGGCCGCCGTAGCCCTCGTTGAAGATCAGGTAGACGACCGCGAGCACCGCGGCCAGCCGCTCCGGGAGCAGATGGCCGGCGGGAACGCGGAACGGGATGCCGGCATCGCGGATCTTGCGTTTCGCGCGCGACAGCCGCCGCTTCATCGTCTCCTCGGCGACCAGGAAGGCGCGGGCGATCTCCTCCGTGGTCAGCCCGCCGAGCGCACGCAACGTCAGCGCGGTCTGCGCCTCGACCCCGAGCGCGGGATGGCAGCAGGTGAAGATCAGCTCCAGCCGCTCGTCAGGGAAGGTTGTCTCCTCCATCACGTCCTCCACGGGTTCGGGGACCTCGAGCAGGCGTGTCTTCTCGGCGAGCACCCGGTCGCGGCGCAGGTGGTCGATCGCGCGGTTGCGGGCCGTGACGGTCAGCCAGGCGCCGGGGTTGGGCGGGGTGCCGTCGCGCGGCCAGCGCTCGGCGGCGGCCGCGAACGCCTCCTGCGCGGCTTCCTCGGCGAGGTCGATGTCACGCAGGAAGCCGACCAGGTTGGCGAGGACGCGCCCCCATTCGTCGCGGAAGACTTGCTCGAGCAGGGCTACCTCTCCGCCAGCGGGCGCACCTCGATCGCGCCGCCCAGCCGCGCGACCGGGATCCGCGCGGCGATCTCGAGCGCCGCATCGAGATCGTCCGCCTCGACCAGGGCAAAGCCGCCGACGTGCTCCTTCGCGTCGATGAACGGGCCGTCGGTGAGCAGCATCTGGCCGTTCTCGACGCGCACGGTCGTCGCGGTCTCGACCGGCTGCAGCCGCGCGCCGCTCACGACCTCCGGCAGTCGGCCGAGAGCGAGGAACTCCTCGCGGATCGCCTGCTGCTCGTTCGCGGGCAACCGCTCCGCCGCTTCGATCGCCCCCGCCGGATAGATCTGGAGCAAGTACCTCATCGCGTCCTCCTTTCGTGCGCATGTTCTCGCAGACGCGACGAACGTGACCCGCGCAAGGGGACAGCCCTGGCTCACGCATCGCCTCGTCGCCGGCGTTTCACTCCCAGCAACGAGCCGCTGTCCCCTCCGGCGCCGCGCGTTCGTCGCCTCCCAGAACCGAACGCCGAAAAGGAGACCCCAGATGAACATGAACGAGCGTAGGAAATGGCTGGTGCTCGCGGTGACCGTGGCTGCGCAGTTCATGGTCATCGTGGACGTCTCGGTCGTGAACGTCGCCCTGCCGGCGATCCAGCACGACCTGCACTTCTCCCAGGAGAGCCTGCAGTGGGTGATCACCGCCTACGCGATCCTGTTCGGCGGCGCGCTGCTGCTGGGCGGCCGCCTCGCCGATCTGCTCGGCCGCCGGCGGCTGTTCATGGCCGGCGTGGCGGTGTTCACCGTCGGCTCGCTGCTTTCCGGGCTGGCCTGGTCGGCAGGCGCGCTGATCCTCACCCGCGCGCTGCAGGGCCTGGGCGGCGCGCTGCTCGCCCCGGCCGCGCTCTCGATCATCGTCACCACGTTCCGCGAGGGACGTGACCGCAACAGGGCGCTCGGCGTGATGGGCGCCGCCTCCGGCAGCGGTGGCGCCGTCGGCGTGCTGCTCGGCGGCATCCTCACCTCGGACCTCAGCTGGTCGTGGATCTTCTTCGTCAACCTGCCGGTCGGCGTGGCCGTCCTCGCCGTGAGCCCGCGGCTGCTGAGCGAGAGCCGAGCCGAGCTCTCGCACCGGCACTTCGATGTCACCGGCGCCGTCTCGATCACCGCCGGCATGATGGTGCTGGTCTACGCGATCACGCGAGCCGGCCAGCACGGCTGGGGCAACGGCCTCACGGTCGGCCTGCTCGCGGCCGCCGCCGCGCTGATCGTGGCCTTCGTGGCGATCGAGGCCCGCTCGCCCGCGCCGCTGCTGCCGCTGCGGATCTTCCGGGCGCGGACGCTCTCGGCCGCCAACGCGACCTCGGCGATGGTCGGAGCGGCCGCGTTCGGGCAGTTCTTCCTGCTCGCGCTCTACCTGCAGCAGGTCCTGGGCTACTCGGCGGTCAAGACCGGCGTCGCGTTCATCGCGATCACCGTCACGATCGTCCTCCTCTCGAACCTCGCCCAGTCGCTGACCACGCGGCTGGGCGCGCGCCCGGTGCTGTCCGCCGGGCTGCTGCTCACCGCAGCCGGCGGAGCGCTGTACGCCCAGATGCCGGCCGGCGGGCACTACTTCTGGGACGTGTTCCCCGGGCTGCTCGTCAGCGGGGTCGGGCTCGCGTTCACGTTCGTGCCAGTGATGATCGCCGGCCTGACCGGCGTCCAGCCGGCCGACGCCGGAGTCGCCTCGGGGCTGCTGAACACCAGCCGGCAGATCGGCGGCGCGATCGGGCTGGCCGCCGTGACCACGATCGCCTCGACGGCGGCCGGCCACTACGCCGACAGCCACGCGGTGCTCGCCTCCAGCGGCCCGGCGCTGACGCACGGCTTCCAGGCCGCGTTCTACGCGCTGATCGGCGTGGCGCTCGTGGGCGCGGCGATCGCCGCCGTGTTCGTCGAGCCCAAGCCGAAGGCCGCCCTGAGGGTGGCCGACGCGCAGGTCGCGCTCGAGCAGGCGGCGTGACATGCCACAGGCCGGGCCGCCGTCTCGCCCGAGAGCGACATGACGATCCTCGTCACCGGCGGCACCGGCCATCTCAAGCGGGCCGCAGGACAGCCACCGAACGTTCACATCGACCGAGGAGAAAGCAAAATGTCAACGGCCAAGGAATCCAGCAACAAAGCGACGTTCAGGCGCTTCAATGACGCCACCAACAGCGGCGATGTGGAGCTCATCGCCAAGACGATCGACGAGCTCGTCGAGCTCGACGCGGTGATCCACACCCCGTTGCCGATTGACGCGACCGGCGCGCAATTGCTCAAGGACGTGTTCGCAAGGCTCCTTCGGGCCTATCCCGACCTTCACATCGCGGTCGAGGATGTGATCGAGGAGGGCGACAAGATCGTCAGCCGCAACAAGGTCACCGCAACCCACCAGGGCGAATACATGGGCGTCCCCCCGACCGGCAGATCCGTCACATACAACGAGATCTTCATCGTCCGGTTCGCGCGCGGCCGAATCGCTGAGACCTGGGGGATTGTCGACGTCTTCTCGCAGATGAAACAACTCGGCGTGATTCCCGCCTAGCGAACCTGACCGGGTTCCGCTCCGGAAGGCGTCCCCTCGATCCGCGCGCCTTGACCCACGCGAGGTCGGGACCCCGCTGCGAGTTCGCAGGCGCTCAACTTCACCTGTGTGGCCTGATGAGCACCGAAGTCGAATCGGGCGAGGCAGTCCCGGACGCCACCCGGAACGCCTCCGAACCCTGCAGACCTTGCCCGACCGTAACGACCGGGCCGTGGCGCACCGCGTACTGGTCGAACTCATCGAAGACCTCGCGGGTCACCGGGGCGATGGCGGCGGCAATCGCGCCGTCGATCGCCAACGTGAGATACGCGATGCGCGGGGTGCAGGTGACGCCGACGGAGCGCACTCGGCCAATGTAGTCGGCGCCACGGCGGCGATCGGCCAGCGCGGCGCGACGGCAGGGCCAGCGAGCGTACGCATCGGTGTGCGTCCGCACACGGAAGCGGCGCTTCGAGAATCGGATTCGTTCCCGGAAATCCGCCCAGGTCGCAGGAGTTTCGGCACGTTTGGACCCGCTTCTCGGCTCACGTAGCCAAAACTCCGAAGCTCCGATCGGAGGCCGAGAAAGAAGAACCCCCGCGGCTGCAGAGGTTCCTCGAGTGGAGCTAGGGGGACTCGAACCCCCGACCTCCTGGGTGCGATCCAGGCGCTCTCCCAACTGAGCTATAGCCCCACGAGCGCAGGCAGGGAAAGACGCCTGCGTCGTGAACGAGCGATTGTAGCTGCCACGATGGTGTACGCACGGCATGATTCCCGTGTATCTGAGGTAACTCGATGGGCCTCCGCCAACTGAGCTTCAGAGCCCGCCTGCGGCTCTTCTTCATCGTCATCGTGATCTTCCCGATGATCACGATGGCGATCGTGCTCTACCAGCTGATCGTGGCGTCGGAGACCAGCCAGACGGACGCGCGGCTGTCGGAGTCGCAGACCGTCGCGCTCGGCGTCTACCAGGAGGAGCAGGACCGGGCCGGGCAGGTCGCGCAGGACATCGGGCGCGATCAGCAGCTCGCCGACGCGCTCGCCGCGGGTGACAAGAAGGACGTGCAGGACCGGCTCGACACGCTCGCCAAGCGCGGGGACGTCCAGTACGTCGAGCTCAAGGTCGACAGCAAGGGAAGCTTCACGTCCGGATCCGTGCCCGCCGTCGCGGCAGCCACACGGCGGCTGGTCGATCAGGACAAGCGGCCGACCGGAGAGATCACGGTGGCGGCGATATCGCCGCAGGAGTTCGCGCAGCGGATCGCCGGTATCACGGCCAGCGAGGTCGTGATCGACCAGGGCGACCGCCAGCTGGCGACCACGAAGGCCGATGCCGCGGGCGCCGACCTGCCGAAGCGCGGCGCCGCCGCGGTCTCGGGCGTCGACTACCGCGTCAGCTCGTTCAACGCCGACTCCGTCGACGGTCAGATCCGCGTTGCGCTGCTGATGCCGGACCGCGACTCCGCGTCGCCGACATCGGGCGCCAGCCTGGCTGCGCTCGCCGCCTTCGTCGGCTTCCTGGCGCTCGCCTTCGCGTTCGCCGTCGCGGTCTCGCGCCGCCTGCAGTCGGAGATCCAGCGCCTGCTCGTGGCCGCCCAGCGCCTCGGCGCCGGCGACTTCAGCGTCAAGGTCCCGGCCGAGGGCAACGACGAGTTCGCGGCGCTCGGCCAGGAGTTCAACAGCATGGCCGCGCAGCTCAAGGCGCGGCTCGAGGAGCTCCAGCTCGAGCGCGAGCGCCTGCAGGAATCGATCCGGCGCGTCGGCCAGTCGGTGGCCGCCGGCCTCGACCGCGTCGGCGTGCTGGAGATCGTCGTGCAGACCGCCGTCGAGGGCGTCGAGGCCGCTGCCGGCCGCGCGACGATGCGCGGGCCGGACGACAAGCTCCAGGAGGTCGCCCGCACCGGCGAGCCCGAGTCGTTCCGGCGCGCCCTGCACGCCGCCGAGGCGGCGGTGATCGATGCCGGCCAGGTCGCCGAGATCCAGGTCGGCGGCGCCAGCGCGCTGGCCGCCCCGCTGGGCGCCACCGAGGGCGGCGACCAGGTGATCGGCATCGTGTCGGTCGCCCGCGGCGACCACGCGTTCACGCCCGCCGAGCGCGAGCTGTTCGCCTACCTGACCAACCAGGCGTCGGTCTCGGTCGAGAACGTCGACCTGCACGAAACCGTGCAGCGCCAGGCCGTCACCGACGAGCTCACCGGCCTGTTCAACCACCGGCGCTTCCAGGAGGTCATCGCCGCCGAGGTCGAGCGCGCCCGCCGCTACGGGCAGGAGATGGGCCTGATCATGCTGGACATCGACAACTTCAAGCAGGTCAACGACACCTACGGGCACCTGCAGGGCGACCTGGTGCTGCGCGAGGTCGCCCGCGTGCTGCGCCAGTCCTCGCGCGAGATCGACGAGCCGGCGCGCTACGGCGGCGAGGAAATGGCCGTGGCGCTGCCGCAGACCGACCTCGAGGGCGCGTTCCAGTTCGCCGAGCGCGTCCGCCATGCGGTGGAGGACCTGGCGCTCCCGCTGCCCGACGGCGAGGGCGCGCTGAGGGTCACCGCCTCGTTCGGCGTCGCCTCGCTGGCGACCGCCGAGCACTCCGACAAGGACGCGCTGGTGGCCGCCGCCGACCGGGCGCTGTACGAGGCCAAGCGCACCGGCAAGAACCGTACGGTGCGGGCCAACGGAGCGATGCGGACCCGGCAGGGCGTTCACGGTGTCGCGTCGGGCGAGTAGCCTGTGAGGTGAGGTATGGGACTCCTCGACGACGCAATTCGAGAGCACCTCGAGCTCAAGCGCCGCCACGGGGCCGACCCCGACGAGGTGGCGCGGCAGGAGAACGAGGCGCTCGGCGAGACCCGCCGCGCCGAGTTCGCGCGGCCTGAGGGCGCCGAGCCGGTCACGCCTGCGCCGGTGGCCGAGCCCGAGCCCGTCGAGGAGGTCGCGCCGCCGGAGCCGGAGCCGGTAGCCGAGCCGGAGCCGGAGCCCGAGCCCGAACCGGTCGCCGAGGCGCCGGTCGAGGAGCACGAGCCGTTCGACATCGAGACCGTCGAGCCGGCCGCCGCGGCCCCCGAGCCCGCCCCGCCCAGCGACGAGCCGTGGCTCGACGAGGACCGCGACGAGGTCCCGGCCGACGAGGTGCTCGACCATCCGCGGACGGCCGAGCAGCCGGCGCCCGAGGCCGAGGAGGAGCCGTCCGAAGACGTCCTCGAGGAGACGCCGGACTTCCTCCAGGAGACGCCGGAGCACGACCGGCTGTGGTTTGAGCAGCGCCCCCCGCGCGACTTCGACTGGGACAAGTAGCGGCCCCCGGACACTCGTCCGCCGGCGTTTAGAAGCGCTTCAGAACCGGTCGCGACCGGCCGACATTAGGAGCGAGGTCGCCACGCGCGGCCCGCCTCCACGTCACTCCCGACAGAGGCGCCGGACCAAGGGCGGGACGGTTCTCCTGCCCCGGAGCCTGCCTCCGCTCTCCGGCCGGCTCGCTCGACACGGGCCGCGCGGTTGCAACCGCGCGGCCCGGAGCCGAGCGCTAGAAGTACGTGCGCACGGCGCCGAGGACGACATCGTCGTCGTCGACCACGCCGATCAGCGGCCACTTGTCGAACGCCGTGCACGGGTGCGAGATCCCGCACACCACGGTGTCGCCGACCGCCAGCGCGCCGTCCGGGTCGCGCAGGTACGCGTGCTGGTCGTTCAGGGCCTCGACCACGACGCCCTCCGGGCGCCGCACGACGGGCAGCCCGAGGTCATACGGGGCGTCGCGCTTGCCGAAGCCGGCGATCGCCAGCCCCGGCTCGGGGCACGACAGCACGCGCGCCCACAGCTCAAGGGCCGCCCGCAGGTCCGGCAGGGGCGATGACTCCGCGTAGATGCCGTCGTCGTGTGTGAGGTAGCAGCCCGAGCGCAGCACCACGCGCACGGGCCGCGACAGCCCGTCGAAGCGCAGGCGCGCGGCCACGTGATCGAAGAATGCGCTGCCGCCGGCCGTGGCGACGATCTCGGCGACGCCGGCGAACGCCCCGCGCGCGTCGAGCGCCTCCACCAGCTCGCGCAGCCGGTCGACGAAGGCGTCCACGGCTCCCTCGGGCAGCGTCCCCTCGAAGCCCTCCACGCCGGCGAGGACCAGCGAAGGGGCGGCGGCGACCGCGTCCGCCACCGCCAGAGCCTGCTCGAGCGTCCGGCACCCCGCGCGCGGCCCGCCCAGCTCGATCAGCACGCCCAGCGGCCGCGCCACGCCCGCCGCCAGCGCGCGCACGCCCTCGATCGAGTCGACCAGGCAGTACGCCTCGATGCCCTCCCGCTCGCGCTCGAACCAGGCGATCTCCGGCGCACCCACCAGTTCGTTGGCGAGGATCACCCGCCGTGCGCCCGCCTCCCGCATGACCGCGAGCTGCGGGACGGTCGCCGCCGTCATCCCCCACGCCCCGGCCGCGAGTTGACGGCGGATCAGCGCCGGCGCCATCGTGGTCTTGCCGTGCGGGGCCAGAGCGAGCCCGCGCTCGTCGCACCAGCGCTGCATCAGCGCCAGGTTGTGGGCGACCGCGCTCTCGCGCAGCACCAGCACCGGCAGCGGCACCTCGGCGAGCGCGCAGCCCGCCGCCCACGGGTCACTTGACGTCAGCGGTTCCATGCGCTTAGCATCGAGTTGGGAAAGTTACCTAACACGTTTGGGGAAGAGGGGAGCGGCATGAGGCGATGCGCGATGGCCATGGCGGCGGCAGGTCTCCTTGCGTTCAGCGTGGCCGCGTGCGGTGGCACCGGCGACAGCGGCTCATCCTCCGGCGGCGCCCCCGCCGCCAAGGGCGAGAAGCTCGCTCCCGCGAACATCACGCTGTGGGTCGGCTTCACGGCGCGGGAGCTGGGCGTCATCAAGAAGGCGGTGGCGGAGTTCGAGAAGCAGAATCCACAGATCAAGGTCAAGGTCGTCGGCGGCATCAACGACGACAAGATCGTCGCCGCCAGCCGCGGTGGCAAGTCGCCCGACGTCGCCCAGTCCTTCTCCGCCGACAACGCCGGCGCGTTCTGCGGCTCCGGCGCCTGGATCAACCTCAAGCCGTACATGGACCGCGACGGGATCAGCGACAGCATCTTCCCGCCCGCCCCGCGCTCGTACACGCAGTTCGATGGCACGCGCTGCGCGCTGCCGATGCTCGCCGACACTTACGGCCTCTACTACAACGAGGACCTGCTCAAGAAGGCGGGCCTGAGCGGGCCGCCGAAGACGGCCGCCCAGCTCGTCGACTACGCGAAGAAGCTGACCGTCAAGAATCCCGACGGCTCGCTCAAGGTCGTCGGGTTCAACCCCGACATGGGCTGGTACTCGAACACGCCGGCCAACTTCGGCCCGATGTTCGGCGGCAAGTGGGTCGACGACAGCGGCAAGTCGACGCTCGGCAGCGACCCCGCGTGGGCGAAGCTCCTCAACTGGCAGAAGCAGCTGATCGACTGGTACGGATACAACAATCTCGTCAAATTCCAGGCCGGTCTCGGCGATGAGTTCTCTTCCTCCAACGCGTTCGAGAAGGGCAAGCTCGCGATGAACGTCGACGGCGAGTGGCGCACCGCGTTCATCGCCGACGAGGCCAAGAACCTCAACTACGGCACCGCTCCGGTCCCGGTCGACGACGGCAACCAGGCGCTGTACGGCGGCGGCTACACGACCGGCAACATCATCGGGATCCCCAAGCGCGCCGCGCACCCCGAGCAGGGCTGGGCGCTGCTCAAGTACCTGACCACCGACGACAAGGCCCAGGTGCTGCTCTCCAACGAGCTGCGCAACGTGCCGACCACGGAGTCGTCGGCCAAGTCGCCCGACCTCAAGCCGGATCCGAAGTTCGAGACGTTCCTGAAGATCTTCGGCAACCAGAACACGACGACGACGCCGATCACGGCCGCCGGTAGCGCGCCGCAGGAGCTGTTCAACAGCTTCGTCGACAAGTGGCAGGCCGGGCGGGTCGACGACCTGCAGGCCGGCCTGACCGACCTCGACAAGCAGATCGACGCGCAGCTCGCCAACGCTAAGGGCGAACAGGTGCCGTGACCACGACGGCGGTGCCCAGGCGACGGTCGCGGAAGGCCGCCTGGCGTCGTCGCCGGACGGTCCTGGCCTTCATGAGCCCGTGGATCATCGGCTTCGGCGTGTTCTTCGGCTATCCGCTGATCGCGACGGTCTACCTGTCGTTCACGCACTACGACCTGCTGCAACCGTCGCGCTGGATCGGGTTCGCCAACTACAAGTACATGTTCACGCAGGACAAGCAGATCTGGCCGGCCGTCTCGAACACGCTGTGGCTGGTCGCGATCATGGTCCCGCTGAAGGTGATGTTCGCGTTCGGGGTGGCGCTGATGCTCACGCGGGCCCGGCGTGGGGTCGGGGTGTTCCGGACGATCTTCTACCTGCCCGCGCTGGCGCCGACGGTCGCCGCCACGCTCGGCTTCGTCTACATCCTCAACCCGGCGACCGGCCCGGTGAACGGCGCGCTGCACCTCGTGGGCATCGACGGACCGCTGTGGTTCAGCAGCCCGAGCTGGTCCAAGCCGGCGCTCACGCTGCTGCTGCTGTGGGGTGTCGGCAACACGATGATCATCTTCCTCGCCGCGCTCGTCGACGTGCCCAAGCACCTGTACGAGTCGGCCCAGCTCGACGGCGCCGGCGCGTGGCAGCGGATGCGCTGGGTCACGCTGCCGTCGATCAGCCCCGTGATCCTGTTCGCCGCGGTCATCGGCACGATCGAGGCGCTGCAGCTGTTCGACCAGGCGTACGTGGGAGCGACGATTGCGGCCGGCTCGGCGTCGAGCGCCGGCGACCCGTCGAACGACCTCGGCTTCCCGGAGAACTCGACGCTGTTCTACCCGGTGCTCCTGTATCAGCAGGGGTTCCGGTTCTTCAACATGGGCTACGCGGCGGCGATGGCGGTGCTGCTGCTCGTGGTCTCGTTCGCGATCACGATGCTCATCGTCCGCAACTCGCGGCGCTGGGTGCACTACGCCGGGGCGGGCCGGTAGGTGGCCACCGAGACTGCCGCCCCGGTCGTCAATGCCCCGCCGGCCCGCCGGCAGGTGCCGGCGCGCGTGCGGCGCCGCCGCTTCCTCGTCGGCGTGGCCGAGCACAGCGTCCTGATCGCGGCGGCGCTCGCCTTCGTGTCCCCGTTCGTGTTCATGGCGCTCACCTCGCTGATGTCGACCGACCAGGCCCTGTCGCCGAAGCTGTGGCCGCAGCCGTTCCAGTGGAGCAACTACACCGCCGTCTTCGACCAGGCGCCGATGTTCCGCTACGCGCTCAACACGGCGACCTACTCGGTACTGGCGACGCTGGGGATGCTGGTCTCGAGCATTCCCGTCGCCTACGCGCTGGCGCTGCTGCGCTGGCGCGGGCGCAACGTCGCGTTCCTGCTCGTCCTGGTGGCGATGATGCTGCCGCCGCAGGTGACGATCGTGCCGATGTACGTCTTCTGGGCCAAGCTCAACCTCGTCGGCTCGCTGGCGCCGCTGATCATCCCCAACTGGTTCGGTGACGCGTTCTCGATCTTCCTGCTGCGCCAGTTCTTCCTGACGATCCCGCAGCCGTACCTAGACTCCGCGCGCGTCGACGGCTGCGGTGAGTTCCGGATCCTGGTCTCGGTCGTCTGCCGGCTCGCCAAGCCGGCGATCGCGGCCGTCGCGCTGTTCATGTTCCTGCTCACGTTCAGCGACTTCTTCGGGCCGCTGCTGTACGCCGGGGACGAGGAGTCGCACTGGACGCTGTCGATCGGCCTGGCGCAGTTCCGTGTGCTGCACCAGGTGCAGTGGAACCTCACGATGGCGGCGACGATCCTCGTGCTGATGCCGATCATCGTCTTGTTCTTCTTCGCCCAGAAGGCGTTCGTCGAGGGCGTCACGCTGACGGGGGTGAAGGAGTGAAGGTCGCGGTGATCGGCGCCGGCTCGACCTACACGCCCGAGCTCGTGTCCGGGCTGTCGGCGCTGGCCGTCGACGAGCTGGTGCTGCACGACATCGACTTCCCGCGGCTCGAGGTGGTCGGCGGGCTGGCGCAGCGGATGCTCGATCGCGTCGGCTTTCCGGGCGCGCTGGCGCTGACCGGCGACCTCGACCGCGCCGTCGAGGGTGCCGACTACGTGCTGATCCAGATCCGCGTCGGCGGCCAGGCGGCGCGGCTGGTGGACGAGACGCGGCCGCTGGCGTGCGGCTGCATCGGCCAGGAGACCACCGGCGCCGGCGGCTTCGCCAAGGCGATGCGCACGGTCCCGGTGGTGCTGGAGATCGCCGCGCGCGTGGCCGAGCGCGCGGCACCGGGGGCGTGGATCATCGACTTCACGAACCCGGTCGGGATCGTCACGCGCGCGCTGCTCGACGCCGGCCATCGCGCGGTCGGCCTCTGCAACGTGGCGATCGGGCTGCAGCGGTACGCGGCGAAGGTGCTCGGCGTCGAGGCCGCGCGCGTCGTGGTCGACCAGGTCGGCCTCAACCACCTCACCTGGGTGCGCGCGGTGTACCTCGACGGCAACGACGTACTGGCCGATCTGATGGCCGAGCATGGCGACGAGCTCGCCGCCGGCGCGGGCGTGCCGCGCTGGGTACTCGACGACCTCGGCGCGATCCCCTCCTACTACCTGCACTACTTCTACGCGCACGACGCGGTGCTGGCCGAGCAGCGCAACGCCGCCGTCCCGCGCGCCGCGCGCGTGGCCGAGATCGAGCGTGAGCTGCTCGAGATGTATCGGAACCCGGCGCTGGCTGAGAAACCGGCGCTGCTCGAGCAGCGCGGCGGCGCGTTCTACAGCGAGGCGGCGGTCGGGCTCGTGCGGTCGCTCTCCAGCAACGACGGCGCCGTGCACGAGGTCGACATGCGCAACGCCGGCACGCTCGCCGGCCTCACCGACGACGACGTGGTCGAGGTCCCGGCGCGCGTGGGCCGCGACGGGCCGGTGCCGCTCGAGCAGGCGCCGCTGGCGCCGGAGCTGCTCGGCCTCGTCCAGCACGTCGCCGCCTACGAGCGGCTGACGGCCGAGGCGGCGGTGACGCGCGACGAGCTGACGGCGCGCAAGGCGCTGCTCGCGCACCCGCTGATCGGCCAGCACGAGATGGTCACGGAGCTGCGGCGATGAGCGTCGCGATCGCCGTCGACGGCGGCAACTCCAAGACCGATCTCGCGGTCGTGCGCGACGACGGCGCGGTGCTCGCGTTCGTCCGCGGCGGCATGAGCTCGCCGCACCACATCGGGCTCGACGGCTGCGTCGACCTGCTCCAGGGCCTCGTCGACGAGACCGGCTTGCGCGACACCGCGGACGTCGCCGAGGTCCTGCTGGCGGGCCTGGACTTCCCGAGCGAGGAGCAGGCGCTGCTCGACGCGCTGGCGGTGCGCGGCTGGGCGCGCCAGATAGCCGTCGGCAACGACACCTTTGCCGTGCTGCGCGCCGGGACGGAGCGTGGCTGGGGGGTCGCCGTGGTCTGCGGCGCCGGGATCAACTGCGTGGGCGTGGCGCCGGACGGCCGCCACGCCCGCTTCCCGGCGCTCGGCGCGATCAGCGGCGACTGGGGCGGTGGGTACGACGTCGGGCTCGCCGCGCTCGGCGCGGCGGCGCGCAGCGAGGACGGCCGCGGCCCGGTCACGCGGCTCGAGCAGGCCGTGCCGGCGTACTTCGGCAAGCGCACGGCGAGCGAGTTGGGTGAGGCGATCCATCTCGGCGAGGTCCCGCATCGCCGGCTGGTCGAGCTCGCGCCCGTCGTGTTCGACGAGGCCGCGACCGACCCGGTGGCGGCCGGGCTCGTCGATCGGCTCGCCGGTGAGGTGGTGGCGATGGCCGAGGTGGCGCTGCGCCGCCTCGATCTCGCCGGCCAGCCCGTGGAGGTGCTGCTCGGCGGCGGGCTGTTCCAGCGCGCCGACAGCGCGCTGGTCGACGCGATCCGGATCGCGCTGAGCGCGATCGGGCCCGCGATCACCGTCCGGGCCACGGCGGCGCCGCCGATCGTCGGCGCCGCCCTGCGCGCGCTCGACCGGCTCGGCGCGGGCGGCGAGGCACAGGAGCGCGTGCGGCGCGAGCTGGCCGGGCACGCGACAGTTCAGAGCGAGAGGCCGATCTATGGCTGAGGTGCGTTTCGAGCAGGCGACGCGGATCTACCCGGGCAGCGACGTGCCCGCGCTCGACGCGCTCGACCTGGACATCGAGGACGGCGAGCTGATGGTGCTCGTCGGCCCGTCCGGCTCGGGCAAGACGACCGCGCTGCGCATGCTCGCCGGGCTCGAGGAGGTGGACGCCGGCGCCGTCTACATCGGCGGGCGCGACGTCAGCGACGACACGCCGAAGAGCCGCGACGTCGCGATGGTCTTCCAGAACTACGCGCTGTATCCGTACCTCACGGTCGCCGACAACATGGCGTTCCCGCTCCGCATGACGAAGGTGCCGCGGGCACAGCGCGAGCAGCGCGTGCGCGAAGTCGCCGAGATGCTGGAGTTGACCCCGTTCCTGGAGCGCAAGCCGGGTCAGCTGTCGGGCGGCCAGCGCCAGCGCGTCGCGATGGGCCGGGCGATCGTCCGCCAGCCGCAGGTCTACCTGATGGACGAGCCGCTCTCGAACCTCGACGCCAAGCTGCGCGTGCAGATGCGGGCGGACATCGCGGCGCTGCAGGCGCGGCTCGGCGTCACGACCGTCTACGTCACGCACGACCAGGCCGAGGCGATGACGCTCGGGCACCGCGTCGCCGTGCTGCGCGACGCGCGGCTGCAGCAGTGCGACACGCCGCGCGCGCTGTTCGACCGGCCGGTGAACACGTTCGTGGCCGGCTTCATCGGCTCGCCGGCGATGAACCTGTGCACGCTGCCGGTGCGCGAGGGCAAGGTGGCGTTCGGGACCGTGGCGCTGGATGCGGTGAACGGGCGCGAGGGCGTCGTTGTCGGCGTCCGGCCGGAGGCGCTCGAGCTGGCCGGCGAGGGTCTCGATGCCGGCGTCGACGCGGTCGAGGAGCTCGGGCTCGACGCGTACGTGTTCTGCACGGCCGAGCTGCCGGGCGGCCCGGCGCGGATGGTGGCGCGGGTCGACACCCGCCATGCGCCCGCGCGCGGCGCGCACGTGCGGCTGCGGCCGAGCCCGGACTACGAGCCGCACCTGTTCTCGGCAGACTCCGGCGAACGCCTGTGATGCCACCCGCCACGCCGCCGCTGCTGCGTGATCTCAACGAGCGCACGGTGCTCGAGACGATCCGCGACCGGGCGCCGATCTCGCGCGCCGAGATCTCGCGCCGCGTCGGCATCTCCAAGCCGACCGTGTCGGTGGCGCTGGCGGCGCTGCTCGAAGCGGGCCTGGTGCGCGAGGCCGACAACGACGCCGAGGGCCCCAAGTACGGGGCGACGTTCTTCGAGCCGGTTCCCGAGGCGGCGCTCGTGCTCGGGCTCGACCTCGGCGCCCGCTTCCTGCGCGGCGCGATCTGCGACCTGCGCGGCCAGGTGCGCGCCCGCCAGGACGTTGAGCTACCGGGCGCCGACGTGCAGGTCGTGCTCGACGCGGCGGCCGATCTGCGCACGCGCCTGCTGGCCGCCGGCAACCTGCCGGCGGGCGCGCTCGACGGCGCGGTGGCCGGCGTGCCGGGCGTGATCGAGGCGCCGAGCGGCAAGGTGGGGCTGGCGGGCAACATCCCCGGGCTCGAGGGGCTGGCGATCGGCCCGGCGCTCCAGGGGCGGCTCGGTGTGCCGGTGACGGTCGAGAACGACGTCAGCCTTGCCGCGGTCGGCGAGCAGTGGCGCGGGATCGCGCAGGGGCTCGAGGACTTCGCGTTCCTGTCGGTCGGCACCGGCCTCGGCTGCGGGCTCGTGCTCGGCGGCGAGCTGCACCGCGGGCACCACGGCGCGGCGGGCGAGGTCGACTACGCGCTCGGCGGCGACCTCGAGCGCGAGAACGACCCGGCGGCGGTGGGCGTCTCCGCCTACGCGGCGCGGCTGGCGGCGGAGGGCCGGCCCACCACGCTGACGCCGCCGTTCGACGTGCGCGCGATCTTCGACGCCGCCCGCGCGGGTGATGAGCTGGCGCGCGCGGTGGTCGCCGAGGAGGCGCAGCGGATCGCCGCGCACATCGTGCCGATCGCCGCCGTGGTCGACGTCGCGCTCGTCGTGATCGGCGGCGGGATCGGCATCAACGCCGACCTGCTGCTCGAGCCGATCCGCGCGCTGCTCGCCGAGCGCTGCCCCTACCCGCCGCAGGTCGAGGTCTCGAGTCTCGGCGACGCGGCCGTGCTGATGGGCGCGCTGGCCGTCGGCCTGCGCGCCGCGCTCGACAACGTTTTCGTCAATCGCGTCAGGACGGCGCGGCGCTCGTAGCGCTGCGGCGCGCATAGAGCCACGCGGCGAGCGCGAGCCCGAAGATCGCCTCGGCGATCCACAGCCCGGGATAGTGCAGGAGGCTCGCTCCCCAGATGCCCTCGCGCCACAGCGCGAAGACGATGACCGGCTCGGCGACGAAGGCGAGGCCGACGGCCACCGCCGCAACGACGAGCCGCCGCGAGGCCCACAGGGAGCCGAGCGCGCCGTAGACCAACCCGCTCAGCAGGCCGAACTTCTCGTAGACGTAGACGGTGCCCACCGTGAGCTCGAGGTCGACGTACCAGGGGTGCGGCCCGAGGTCGAGGATCACGGCCTCCGCGACATAGAAGCCGAGGAACGCGGCGATGGTCACGGCCACGCCGGCGAGCGCTCCGTGAAGCGCTCGCCCGTAGCTCATCCCGGCGATGAAGGGCGGGACCACCCACGGGGCGCTGGTGTTCCCGAGGGCGTTCCGCACATCGTCCGCCTGCCCCTTCACGACCGCCACCACCACGCCGAAGACCAGGCCGCCGAGCAGGAGCCAGATTAGCCGGCGGCCGCGGGTCACGGCGTCAGTCTATATCCGGGTCGAATGCGCTGTGGCGCCGGCCAGCTCCTCCACCAGGTCGGCGGCGCGCGCCGGCCCTGCGTAGCGGGCCATCTCGCCCTGCAGCGCCAGCGCGCGGCAA
This sequence comes from uncultured Solirubrobacteraceae bacterium, assembly GCA_963803335.1. Taxonomy (GTDB): domain Bacteria; phylum Actinomycetota; class Thermoleophilia; order Solirubrobacterales; family Solirubrobacteraceae; genus DASSUW01. The sequence goes on from CAWDME010000010.1 coordinate 34,251, forward strand.
GCGAAGCCGGGCTCGTCGAGCGCGCGCCGCACCGCCGCGCGCAGCGCCGCCGGCTTCGGCGCGTTCGTCCGCATGCCGACACCGACGCCGCTCCAGTTCACGCGGGCGACGAGCTCGGGCTTCTCCTCGCTGGCGCCGGCGACGACCAGCGGGACGCCGTGCGCGAGCGCGTAGTGCAGGCCGCCGTAGCCGCCGTTGGTGACCATCGCCGACACGTGCGGCATCAGCGCCGCGAACGGGAGGTAGCGCGCGACCCGCGCGTTCTCCGGCGGCGCCGGGAGGTCGGCGGGATCCGGCCCGCCGGTCACCGCGACCACCTGGACGGGCTCGTCGCGCAGCGCCTCGAGCGTGGGCAGCAGCAGCTCGTCGGGCCCGGTGGCGACGGTGCCCTGCGTGACGAGCACGACCGGCCGGCGGTCGAGCTGCATCTCGTTCCACCACACCGGCGGCTCGAACTCGGCCGGCGCCGGCGGCAGCAGCGGGCCGACGAACTCCACCTGCGGCGCGAGGTCGCGCCGGGGGTACTCGAACGACGGCACGGTCGGCTGGATATACAGGTGCGGCGACAGCGTCGCCTCGAAGATGCCCTCGCCGGTCGGCGGCAGGCCGAGCGTGGCGCGCAGCGCGTGGTAGTCGCGGTCGATCTCGCGGTACAGCGTGCGGTGGATCAGCGCGTGCAGCGTGCGGTCGCGCAGCCGGCCCAGCGGCGAGGCGATCGGCTTGAGGCCGAGCCCGAACGGCGCGGTGTCCTCGCTCTTCATCGCGAACGCGCTGATGCCGCAGGTGGCCCACGGGATCCCGTGCCGGTGCTCCAGCACCGTCGCGGCGGCGGCCATGCCCGGCTCGGCGACGATGACGTCCGGGCGCACCTCGTCGAGCAGGTCCTCGAGGTCGGCGACCTGGCCGGGGACCGCGGCGATGAACACCTCGCGGATGTCGAACTTGAACTTGGCGACGCCTTTGAGGCTCGCGCGCTCGGGGAACTCGGCGTCCATCTGCGCCGCGTCGCGGGCCGGGGCGTGGACCAGCGGGTAGAACGCCGCGCCGGTCGCCTCGACCTTGTCGCGATAGTCGGCGCCCGTGTACCAGGCGACGTCGTGGCCGCGCTGCACCAGCTCGCGGGCGATGGGGACGAGCGGGCCCACGTGGCCCGCGGCGGACATGGTGGCGATGAGCACGCGGTTCATGGCGCGCAGCTTCGCTGCGGGCGCCGTGCCGTGCATCAGGGATATCCCCAAATCGGCGTAGGCTCTCGCTGGTGCCGGGAACCGTCGTGTTCATCCCCGCCTGGAACGAGGAACGCTCGCTGCCCGCGGTACTCGCCGACGCGCACGGGGCGATCCCCGAAGCCGATCTGCTCGTCATCAACGACGGCTCGACCGACGCGACGGCGACCGTTGCCCGCGACGGCGGCGCCGACGTCGTGACCTTCGAGGCCAACCGCGGGCTGCGCGAGGGGATCGCCGAGGGCTACCGCCAGGCGCTCGTGCGCGGCTACGACTACTGCGGCCGGCTCGATGCCGACGGCCAGCACCCGGCGGAGGAGCTCAAGCGGATGCTCGAGCTGGTGCGGTCGGGCGAGTGCGACGTCGCGGTCGGGTCGCGCTTCCTGCCCGGCTCGGGCAAGGACGGCGAGAAGTACAAGCCGCCGCCCGAGCGCGTCTTCGGCACGTCGCTGCTGCGGCTGCTGATGCGGCTGCGGCTCGGGCAGCCGATCTCCGACGGCACGAGCGGGCTGTACGCGGTCAACCGCGACGCGCTGGCGCTGCTCGCTGATCCCTACGTGTGCGAGGCGCCCGAGGTGGAGGCGCTGGTGCGCATCACCGACGCGAAGCTGCGGCTGATCGAGGTGCCCGTGCACATGCGCCAGCGCGAGCACGGCGAGTCCTCGTTCCACGGCCGCCGCGCGGTCGAGCTCGTCGTCACGATCGGGCTCACCCTGTTCGCCGAGGAGCTGCTCAGGCGCCGCTATTTCCGGCGCGAGAAGAAGCGGAAGCTGCTGCCGTCGCGAAGCTGATCGCGACGAGCGCGAGCGTTCCCGCGATCTGCACGCGCCGCCCGAACTGGCGGGCAGGCGCGAACGGCCACAGCACGGGCGTCGGCGCGGATCGGTCACCCGCGTCATGCAGCAGATGCGATGCCAGCGCGCCGAACACCGCCCAGCCGTGCACCGGTCCCGCGGCGCGCGCCGCCACCGTGCCGGCCGCCAGCGCCGTCACCAGGCTGTGGGTGCGCGGCCGCGTCGGCAGCGCCGTCGTGTCACGGACCCGCACCGACCGCGCGGCCACCGCGTGGTCGACGTCGATCACCAGCGCCGCCGCCACCGCACTCGTGATCACGCTCCGCCCGGCCGGCCGCGCCAGCGGCGCGGCAACCGCCGCCGCGATCAGGGCGTGCTGCAGCGGGTCCGTGTAGACCTGGATCTTGCTCGCTGCTGATCGTTTCCGCGCGATGGGACAGTTTCGCTCAATCGGGCCGCGCGATGGCGCCTTCGCACTGCGGCATTGAGGGAGGCGTGTCGAGCGGCCTCGGACGGTCCGCACCTGGGTCGTATGCAGTTGATCCTCCATAGGGGGCGTAACTGCACGCGCGTGGTCGCTTTCCGGCGCATATGGGGGCAAATCGACCACGGACCGCCCGCGCGACCCGAATCCGCGCTGCCCTACCTAGCGCCGTGCATGCCACGGGCCGCTCTGACGCCGCGGGTCACCGCAATGGCCGGACGCTCACTACCCACAGGCCCCACGGCGCTATTCGACTGTGATCGCCAGCGCCGCGCCGTCGGCGACGCTGCGCTGGCCGCGGAGACGGCGCCCGAGCCGGTAGATCAGCATGACGATGCGGTACGAGAGCTTGTAGCGCTCGATCAGGAGCGTCTGGACGCGCTCAAGCTCCGGCGTGGCGGTCAGTACCTCCGCGCGCGCCGGGACTGGCTCGCTGCGCAGCTTGCCGTCCGCACGGCACGGCGCGATCAGGACACGCGGGTTACGGCGTATGCGCCTGATCTTCGCCGAGTGCAGGTCGGTCAGCGCGAACAGTCGCCTGCCATCGGACACGAACCACACCGGCGTCGCGACGCCGGCGCCGTCTCGCTTGAAGCTCGTCACACTGAGGTAACGGCCGGGGAAGAGCGCCTCCAAGTCGGCGGCGGGCGGCTGAACCGAGCGCTCGATCGTCTGGGTCGCCATGACATCTCCTCTCAGTGCGGCGGCAGGAATAAGTCGGTGTCGTAGTTGTGCACGACTGCGCCGATGTGCACGCCGACGTGTGCGATCGGCGCGCCGACCGGATTCAACGTCGCAAGCGTGGGCACACTCCAGACCAGGTCGCCGGTGACCGGCTTGCGCAGCTTGGCGCCGCGGAAGTCGCTGTAGCCCGCGTGGTAGACGGCCGTCATCGCGAGCGACGCGACCATCGCAACGGCCCCAACGGCGATGAGCCCGCCAACGCGCCTACGCAGCCGACTGCGCTCAAACGCAGCGAACACCAGCAAGATCGGGAACGCCGACAGCAACAACCCGTCGGCGGCCCCGTAGACGATCCCGCGCCACACAAGCGCGCCGATGAACTCGATCCCCCCGGGGTGCCCCGATCCGTCCTCGGCATTTACAGCGATGACGGCGCCGATGCCGGCGAACACAACGCCGAGGCCCACGGCCAGTCGCCAGCGGCGGGTCAACATCTCGCGCAGCGACTGGCCGGTGTCGAACGCCCAGCCGACGAACAGCCCGATGACAGCTCCGACGTAGGCGACGAGGTAGATGTCGCGCTGGAGCCCGAACTGGTCGGCGGTCACGAACGGCACGAGGAACGCGACGGCCATCCCGCCCAGCAGCCATGCCAGGTGCCGGCGCGCGCTGACGGGATGCAGCGAGGGCGTTGTTGCGGCCGTGACGCCAGTTTCACGCGCCGGTGCTGCGGTGGAAGCCATGATCGCCACCAGTCTCGACGCTATTCGACACGCTCGACGCTAGTCGAGCCACGAGCAAGCGACATCGGGACCGCGCCACAGCAGCACTCGGTAGTCGTCCGCACGCAGTCGCAGTTGACCGACGGCACGGATGCCAGAACAGGCCTAGATCTCCATGGAGGCGGGGGGAATCGAACCCCCACTTCAGCCTTGCAAAGGCCGCGTGCTCCCGTTACCACTACGCCCCCGGACGGGGACGGGATATTACGAGGAGGAGCCGCCGCCGCTCCGAGGGGCGGTGGAGCGACGGCGGTGGGCGAGGACGTCTTTACGCGTGCTTGTGGAGCTGCCCGCGGATCGCGCCGCCCGGGAAGTCCATCGTGTGGACGTTCACGTAGTAGCGGCTCGGATGCTTGAGGAGCTTGCTGATCAGCGACTTCTTGACGTTCTTCACACAGCCCTCGAACTTGGACCCCGACTTCGGGCTCGTGAAGAGCGGGACGACGATCTGGCCCGCGGGAACGCTCTTGCTGCCCGCGTGGATGTGGGCCATCATCACGTCGCTGATGTTCTTGACGCGGATCTCGTAGCAGACCCGCTTCTTGGCCCGGTTGAGCGTCAGCTCGGCCTTGCCCGAGCCGTCAGGATCGGCAGCGGGCATCTCGTTCTTGCCGGACAGGCTGGCATCGAGCTTCTTGACCTTCGCCGAGACAGGCGCGGCGACGACCAGTGCCGCCGCGAGGACCACTAAGACAAGCGTGAATCGCATTGAACCCCTCCTCTTGAGTGAGAGGGTTAACGCGCGGGCGAAGGCTGCGGTTCGATCCGCGCGGCAACGGCCTCCGCGGTGGCCGCGTGGATGTCGACGGTGTCATTGACGTCCTCGGCATAGCCGCCGGCGAGCACCACGCAGACGGCGACGCCGGTGGCGCGCAGGCGGTCGAGCACCAGCTCGTCGCGCGCCCGCAGCCCGGCCTTGGTCACGGCGAGCTTGCCGAGCCGGTCGCCCTCCCACGGGTCCGCGCCCGCCAGGTAGAAGGCAAACTCGGCCTCGGCGCGCGGGATCGCGAAGTCGAGCGCCTCGCTGCACGCCTGCAGGTAGCGGTCGTCACCCGTCCCGCTGGCGATGTCGACGTCGAGGTCGGACGGGATGCGCTGGAACGGGTAGTTGCGCGCGCCGTGCAGCGACAGGGTGAAGCAGTCCGGATCGGGCCCGAGCAGGTCGGCGGTGCCGTCGCCCTGGTGCACGTCGCAGTCGACGATCAGCGCACGCGTGACGTGCCCGTCGGCGCGCAGGCGCGACAGCGCGACCGCCACGTCGTTGAACACGCAGTAGCCGCGGGCGAATGACCGGCCGGCGTGGTGCGTCCCGCCCCCGAGGTTCATACCGAGGCCGATGCCCAGGGCGGACCGCGCCGCCGCGACCGTGCCCGCCACCGAGCGCCGGCTGCGCTCGACCAGCGCGGGCGACCACGGCAGGCCGAGCCCGCGCATCTCGCGCACGCTGAGGTTGCCGCTGCGGATGCGAGCCACCAGTTCCGGGTCGTGCACGACCTCGAGCCACTCCCACGGGACCGACTCGGCCTCGTGCACGTCGTGCCCCGCCGCCACCATGCGCTCGCGCAGCAGGCCGTACTTCTCGATCGGGAAGTTGTGGGTCTCCGGGAGCGGGAAGCGCCAGCGGTCGTGGGTCCACACCTGCACGGCGATCAGACGCTAGCGTGGCCGCCGTCATGCGGTCGTTCGCCGATGTCCCCGCGCTGGTCGAGCGGCTGCTCACGACCGGCGAGCGCGCTCGCGTCGGCGTCGTGCTGCTCGACGCGTTCGGGCGCCGGTTCCGCGAGCGCCACGCCGCGCACCCGTTCCTACGGCGGCTGGCGGTCACCGAGATCGCCACGCAGTTCCCGTCGACCACGACCGCGCACGTGACGACGATGCACACCGGCCGCCCGGTCGGCGAGCACGGGCTGTACGAGTGGAACGTCTACGAGCCGTCGCTCGACGCGGTCGTGATCCCGCTCCTGCACCGCCGGTCGGGCGGCGAGGCGCTGGGGGCCGACCCGCACGCGTTCAGCGCCGGGGACACGCTCTACCAGCGACTCCCGGTGCCGTCGACGGTCCTGCAGCCGGCCGCGTTCTCGCCCTCCACGTACGACGGCGTGTTCGCCGCCGGCGCGCGCCTGCAGCCGTACGACACGTTCGCCGAGGGCGTCGCCGGGTTCTTCGACGCACTCGCCGCGGGCGGCTACGCGTACCTGTACTGGGATCAGATCGACTACATGGGCCACGTGCACGGCCCCGCCTCGGCCGAGTTCGACGCGGCGGCGACCGCGGCGCTCGACGCACTCGAAGCCGGTCTGCGCGCGATCCCGGGAGCGCTGCTGCTCGTCACCGCCGACCACGGGCAGGTGGCGGTGGACCCGGACCGCGTCGACTACCTCGACGAACTGTGGCCGGAGCTGGGAGGCCTACTCGCCCACCGGCCCGCCGGATCGGGCCGCGACGTGTTCCTGCACACGGTGCCGGGCGCTGCGCGCGACGTGGCAGAAGGTCTGGCCGCGCGGCTCGACGCGGACGTCCGGCTGGTCGGCGACATGGTCGCCGACGGCCTGTTCGGCACTGTCGGGCCGGCGCTGCGGGCGCGACTCGCCGACGTCTGCGTCCTTCCGCGCGCGCCGCGCACGGCCTGGCTGCGCTCCGCGGCTGACCGCACGCAGGCGTTCCGCGGGCACCACGGCGGGCTGGATCCCGACGAGGTCGAGACCTGGGTCGGCGCGCTCGAGCTGGGCTACTCGTAGACGACGAGCACCGGCCGCGGCCGGAGGCGCATGACCTGCGCCGGCCGCATCATGTCGGTGTCCTCCTCGTAGAAGAGCTTGAAGCCGTGGTAGGCGTCGGGCGCCTGCGAGGTGAAGTCCTTGTACTTGGCCTTCTTGACCGCCTGGTTGCCGAAGCCGTCGACGTTGAGCACCATCGCCAAGCCCTCGCGCTCCTTCAGCGCAGACTCGTCGACCATGTCGTCGGTGAACTGGTGGACGACGAATAGCTTCTCGGGGAGCTTGTAGCGCGCCACGAGCTGCGAGAGCCAGGCCGACGTGGCGTTGACCTCGCGCGCGTCGACGTGGCCGATGATCTGGCCCGGGACCTCCCCGTCGCGCACGCGCCACTCTGGGTCGAGCGCGAGGCTCACGTCCGGCTCCTTGAGCCACTTCTCCAGCCGGGTGGTCTCCGTGAAGAAGTCCGAGCGGCCGGGCTGGATGTCGAGCAGCAGCAGCGCCTTGGCGCGGCGCGCGGCGCGCAGGTAGCGGCGGATCACGGCGTCGGTCTGGCGCGCGCGATACGTGCCGTCCTCGCCCGGGTCGGCGTTGGCGATCACCGTGATCAGCTCGAGCGCGGGCAGCACCGGGCGCGTGTCGCGGTCATACGGCTTCGCCTGCCGCGCCAGCCGCCGTGCCGCGCCGTCCGGCGAGCCGATGCCGAGCGCGCCCAGCTCGCGGCTCTGCGGCGCGCCGTAGTAGGCGACGACGCGGAACTCCGGCAGGATGCTGCGGCCGCCGCGCGGCAGCTCGCTCTGCTTTGCCGCCACGCTCTTGGACGCCGTCTGCGGCGCGCTGTCCTTACCGCCGCTGCCGATCAGCACCAACGTCAGCACGACCACGCCCAGCACGCCGGCGCACAGGGTCAGCCGACGGCGGAGGTAGGTGTTCGGGGGCTGGCGCACTCGGGTCGCGTACCCGTCGGTCAGCGGGGGCAGGCATTATGTCGTGCCGGTGGCTCTGCGGCGTGACGCACTGGAAAGCTTCGCACTGAATCTCGTCCGGACGCCGAGTCCGTCGGGCGCCGAGGGCGCGGTGGCGGAGCTCGTCGAGGCCGAACTGCGGCGGCTCGGTTACGACGTCGACGTCGATCCGCTCGGCAACGTGATCGGCACGCTCGACGCCGGTCCCGGCCCCTGCGTGCTGTTCGACGCGCACATGGACACGGTCGGCGTCACCGATCCGGCGGCCTGGTCGTTCGACCCGGCCGGCGAGCTGCGCGACGGCCGCCTCTACGGCCGCGGGGCGATGGACATGAAAGGCCCGCTCGCCGCGGTCATCCACGGCGCCGCCGCGGCGGAGCTGGCCGGCGGCCGCGTCGTCGTGTCGGCCTCGATCGCCGAGGAGATGATCGAGGGCTTCGCCACCGTCGAGGTCGCCCGCCGCGTACGGCCCGACGTGGCGGTGATCTGCGAGGCCACGCGCCGGCGCGTGGCCGTCGGCCAGCGCGGCCGCGCCGAGCTGATCGTCGAGGTCCAGGGTCGCCCCACGCACTCCTCGCGGCCCGACCTCGGGGTCAACGCGGTCGAGGCGATGGCCGACGTGCTGCGCGCGGCACGGGCGATCGCGCTGCCCACCCACCCCGCGCTCGGGGCCGCGATCCTCGTGCCGACCGACATTGCCAGCCGCCCGTTCCCGGCGCTGTCCGTGGTCCCCGACCAGTGCACGGTCACATTCGACCGCCGCACGCTGCCGGGCGAGCGCGAGGAGGACGTGGTCGCGCAGCTGCGCGCGGCCGCCGAGGGCGCCGTCGCCCCTCACGGCGCCACGGTGAGCGTGACGATCGGGCTCGACCGCTTCGACTCGTACACGGGCGCGCCGGTCGCGGCGCCGAACTTCGCGCCCGCCTGGTTCGTCGGTCCCGACGCGCCGCCGGCGAGCATCGCGCTCGCCGCGCTCGGCGCCGAGCCGACGCACTGGGCGTTCTGCACGAACGGGAGCGGGACGGCCGCGCTCGGGATCCCCACGATCGGCTACGGGCCGGGTGACGAAACGCTCGCCCACCGCGTCGACGAGTACCTGGAGCGCGACGAACTCGAGGCCGGCGCGCGCGATTACGCGAAGCTGGCCGCGGCGCTCACCGCCGGTGCCTGAGCGGCTCGTCGCCAACCCGCTGGCCGCGCCGCTGCCGCGCGATCTGGCCGCGCCGGGCCTGGAGTTTCACCGCTCGCTGCCCGGCTACGCGCCGACGCCGCTCGTGCAGGCGCCGGCATGTGCGCGCGCGCTCGGGGTCGAGCGCGTGCTGGTCAAGGACGAGTCGAGCCGGCTCGGGCTCCCGTCGTTCAAGATCCTCGGCGCCTCGTGGGCAGCGCAGCGGGCGCTCGCGTCCCAGCACACGCTGACCTGCGCGACCGACGGCAATCACGGCCGCGCCGTAGCGCGGGTGGCGCGCTGGCTCGGCCTGGGCGCGATCGTCTTCGTGCCGGCCGACATGGCTCCCGCGCGGCGCGCGGCCATCGCCGACGAGGGCGCCGAGGTGCGCGTCGTCGACGGCACCTACGACGAGGCGGTCGAGCGCGCCGCGGCGCTCGCCGGGCCGGACGTGCTCGTCGTCCAGGACACCGGCGACGGCGACGTGCCGGCCTGGGTGATCGACGGCTACGGCACAATCGGCGCCGAGATCGACGCCGAGCCGGAGCTCGTGGCCGTGCAGATCGGCGTCGGCTCGTTCGCGACCGCGATGGTGCGCCGCTTCGCCGGCGCCCGCATCGTCGGCGTCGAGCCGGCGGCTGCCGCCTGCGCGCTCGCCTCGGCCGATGCGAGCGCGCCGACCGAGGTGCCCGGCCCACACATCTCGGTGATGGCGGGCCTGAACTGCGGGCGCGTGGCGCCGGCGGCGTGGCCGACGATCAGCCGCGGCATCGAGGCGTTCGCGGCGATCAAAGACCACTGGGCGCGCACGGCCGTGCACCTGCTCGCCGCCGATGGCGTCACGGCCGGCGAGAGCGGCGCCGCCGGGCTCGCCGGCCTGCTCGCGTTCCGCGCCGAACTGGACCTGCCGCCCTCGGTGCTGGTGATCAACACCGAGGGCTCCACGGGCGGCTAGGTCCCCGTCAGATACGTGTTGCAGGCGGACGGGTCGCCGTTCTGGAAGCCCGTGTTCCACGCCTCCTCGCGCTGCTCCGGTGTCCCGTGGTGACCCGGGCTGTCGGTGGCGAAGTCGCCGACCGCGAGCGCGGCGTCGAGCGCCTCCTGCACGTCGTCGTCGCTGACGCGCTTCTCGTTGTACGCGCTGTTCGCCCACGTGCCGGCATAGCAGTCGGCCTGGAGCTCGAAGTTCATCTGCGGGACCTGGTCGCCGTACTGCTGGAACAGGCCCAGCTCGTCCTGGATCTCATGCCCGTACTCATGGGCGACGATGTAGGCGACCGCGAAGTCGCCGACGGTCTTCCCGAAGCCCTGGGAGCTGCCGGGCAGCATCTGGTTCAGCGCCCCGTTGTAGATGCCCGTGGCGAACTCTTGCGAGATGTAGATCGTGTCGTCTTCGGGCGAGTAGGCGGCGGTGTCACCCGACGGGAGCCACTGGTAGCTGACGCGCGGCTCCGGCAGTCCGGCCGCCTTGAACTGCTTGGTCCAGTAGGCGTCGACGTCCTTCGTCGCCGACGTGAGGAACTGCTCCATGGTCTGTGGCTCCGATGAGCCGTCGTCATAGGCCTGGGCGGTGCCGAGCAACTGCGTGGCGCCACCGGCCGCCAGCAGCAGCGCGACCGCGGCCAGAAGCCAGGCGCGTTTTCGTGAAGTCATGAGCGAGGACGATGCCGCGCGGCCGGTCAGAACCGGATAAGCCCTAGATGCTCAGCTGCGCCCAGAGCGGGCGGTGATCGGACATGTGGAAGCGCGTGTAGGCGAGGAACTGCTTCGGCGTCTTGGCCGCGAACACGTCCTTGAAGATCGCGTTGTCGAAGTCGAACACCGCGATCTGCTTGAGCTCGGTGGTCTCGCCGGGGAACAGCGCGATCTGGTCGTAGTGGTTCACGCCGCCGAGGCTGCTCCCGCCGACCTGGCTGATCGCGTGCTCCTCGGGCAGCCGCAGCCCCTTGCGCGTGAGCTCGCGGTAGATCGGGTCGGACTCGTCGAGCTGCGGGAGGTTGAAGTCGCCGAGCGGGATGATGTCCGGCACGTAGGCGTACGGGCTCCCGTGGCGCAGTTCGGCCCAGCGGGCGAGCGCGAATGTCTCCTGCGCGCGCCGCTCGATGTCCTCGGGGTCCTCGCTGCCGAAGAACAGGTGCACGTTGAGCAGCAGGAAGCGGAACGTGCCGCGGGTGGCGAACGCCGCCATATAGGGGCCGCGGTCGAAGCCCGGGAACGGCAGGGTCGAGCCGGGCGGCTTGATGCGTTTGAGGTCGCTGGGCGGGATCGCCAGCCGGCCGACCTTGTCGAGCAGTTCGACCTTGCGCGTGTCATAGATGAACGCGCCGCGCTCGCGGTTGCCGGAGGCGTCGGAGACGAGCATGCGCCGGCTCGCCGGCAGCCGCTCCTTTATCGCCCGGATGCCGGCGAGGTTGTCGTTGGTCTCCTGCACGGCGACGAGATCGAACCAGCTGATGACCTCGGCCAGCACGTCGTAGTCAGCGTCGCCGCGCTGCTGGAGGCCGAGGTTGGCGATGTTCCAGGTGGCCAGCAGCAACGTGTCCTTCGAGCGCTTGGGCACGCCGCGGGTGCGCGCGTGTGCGCGCAGCGCCGCGATCTCGCGCGTCGCGTCGACCGGGAAGTCGGCGTCCCACTTGGGTTTGGGGAATGGTGGCATCAGCGAGACCGCGTAAAGCCCCGGTCGAGCAATCGCATCGCCTGCTTGCCGGGATCCGGCGAGTCGAGCAGCACGACGCCGAGGCGGATCTTCCCATGGCGGGCGGTGGCGACCAAGCAGCGGCCGGCCGCGTCGGTGTAGCCGGTCTTGACGCCGGTCGTGCCCGGGTAGCCCGCGCGCAGCAGCGGGTTGTTGTTGTAAAGGTAGATCTTGTGGCCCTTGATCGGGAAGCGCATGACGGCCGAACGGCGGCGCACGATCCGGGCCAGCCGCGGCTCGCGCAGGACGGCGCGGGCGAGCGTGGCGAGGTCGGGCGCGCACGAATGGTTGCCGCGGTCGACGATCCCGCTGACCGACGTGAAGTGCGTGCAGGCGAGGCCCATCGCGGTCGCGCGGCGGTTCATCAGCGCGACGAACCGCGCCTGGCTGCCGGCGGCCCGCAGCGCCAGCGCGATCGCGGCGTCGTTGCCCGACGGCAGCAGCAGGCCGTGCAGCATCGTGTTGACGGCGATCTTGCGGCCGCGCGGCAGCAGCCCGACGCCGGAGCCGGTGTAGGCGAGGGCCTCCTTGGTGATCTTCACCCACGCGTGCGGGCCGACGCGGTCGACCACCACGAGCGCGGTCATCATCTTCGTCAGGGAGGCGATCGGCAGTACGCGATCCGGGTGATCGCGCCACAGCACGCGGCCGGTGTCGACGTCGAACAGCAGGCCCGAGCTCGGCGGGTGCTTGAAGACGAGCCGCACGCTGTCGCGCGGGTCGTCCATGCGCACCGCGAGCGGCGAAGGCGCGGTGCCGCCGCCGGCCAGCGAGGCGGTTGCCGAGTCCTGGAGCACGGCGGGCGGCGCCACCGTGGTCGGCTTGGGCCGGCCCGGGTTGCCGGCGCGCGGCGCGAACAGCAGCGCCGCGACGACCGCGAGCGCGAGCACGGCGACGACGACGCTCCTGCGACGTCGCTGGCGACGGCGACCTCCCTGCAGGAGCGTGTAGGGCATCAGCGGCGTTTGTCGGGCGGCTCCGTCAGCGCGCCCAGGATCCCGAAGGCCATGAGCGCTAGGACGATAAGGGACACGCCGGTCAACAGGTCAGGACCGCTGCGCAACATCACGTAGACCGTCATGAAACCGAACGCGCAGACGAACAACAGTGCGACGATCGTGACCGCCGACCTCACGTCAGCCCCACCCGTGGCTGGCGCCTGCGGGCGAACGCCCGGATGCACAGCAACCCGAACGCGAAGCCGCCGATGTGCGCGAAGTACGCCACGCCGCCGCCGCTGCCGGTGGGCTGGAACAGGTCGAAGTACGCGAACACCGCCTGCTGGACGATCCAGATCCCCAGGAACAGGATCGCCGGCAGCTCGAGGATCGTGAAGAAGAAGATGATGAAGACGAGGGTGACCACCCGGGCGCGCGGGAACAGCAGCAGGTAGCCGCCGAGGACCGCAGCCACCGCCCCCGACGCGCCGAGCGAGGGCACGTCGGAGCCCGCGCTCGTGGCGATTTGCAGCGCGTCCGCCGCGAGACCGCCGAGCAGGTAGAAGACGATGAACTTCAGCCGCCCCATCGCGTCCTCGACGTTGTTGCCGAAGATCCACAGGAACAGCATGTTGCCGCCCAGGTGCACGATGCTGCCGTGCATGAACATGCTCGTGAACAGCGTCACGACCGGCGACGGACCGCCCGCCGCGGTCAGGCACGGGTCGGCGCCGGTGATCTCGCACGGGATCGCCGCGTACGTCGGCGTCGGCCAGTTGCCGCCGAGTCCGCCGTCCGGCAGGCCCAGGAACCCGTCCTGCAGGAAGAAGTAGACGAGCGCGTTCGCCACGATCAGCGCGACCGTGACGACCGGGAAGCGCTCCGTCGGGATGTTGTCGCGGAGCGGGAACACGCAGGCTCAGCCGGCGGCGGCGAGCGGACCAACGCCGGGCCGCGCCTGCGCCACGTGCTCATCCGCATGGTAGGAGGAGCGGACGAGCGGGCCGGCGGCCACGTGCTCGAAGCCGAGCGCCAGCGCCGCGTGCTCGAGCGCGGTGAACTCCTCCGGCTCCCAGTAGCGCACGACCGGCAGGTGGCGCTCGGTCGGCCGCAGGTACTGCCCGACGGTGAGGACCTGGACGCCCTGCTCGCGCAGGTCGGCGAACGCGGCGACCATCTCGTCGTGCGTCTCGCCCAGCCCGACCATCAGGCCGGACTTCGTGGTCACCTCGTCGCCACCCATCTCCTTGGCGTTGCGTAGGACGCGCAGCGAGCGCTCCCAGCGCGAGCCGCGGCGGGCGACCGGGTACAGCCGCGGCACGACCTCGACATTGTGGTTGAAGACGTCGGGTCGCTCGGCGATCACCTTCGCCAGCGGCATCTCCTCGCCGCGGAAGTCGGGCGTCAGGCACTCGACCTTGCACCACGGCGCCTGCATGCGGATCGAGCGGATGACGCCGACCCACGCCTGCGCGCCGTAGTCGGGCAGGTCGTCGCGGTCGACGCTCGTGACGACGGCGTGGCGGAGCCCCATCCGGGCGACCGAGCGGGCGACGCGCAGCGGCTCGAGCGGGTCGTGGAAGGTGGGCTTGCCGGTCTTGACGTTGCAGAAGCCACAGCGGCGCGTGCAGGTGTCGCCGAGGATCATGAACGTCGCGGTACCGCGCTCCCAGCAGTCGCCGACGTTCGGGCACGCGGCCTCCTGGCACACCGTGTGCAAGCCCTCGGACTTGATCATCCGGTCCAGCTCGCGGTAGCGCTCGCCGCCCGGCGCCGGCACCTTGAACCAGCGCGGCTTGCGGCTGCGGAACGGCAACGTCTCGGGCCCGAGGACCTTCAGGACGTCCATCCCGCCGGGGTTGGCACGAGAGCGCGTGCTCACGTCCCGAAGGGTATCGGGGACTAGCGCCAGCACTAGGGAGGTCCCTGATGTGACGTGCGCCGACCGGCCGTACGGTCGCCGGTATGCATCGGCTCATCCTCCCCCTCGTCCTCGCGGCCGTCGCGCTCGCTGCTCCGGCCGCGGCGACGGCCTCCGAAACCGTCGGCGTCGATCCGCAAACCGTGTGGGGCTCGACGCCGCAGACCTGTCCCGGCGGCTGCACGATCGTGCAGGACGTCAATGCCAACGCCGCGGTCCGCATCCCCGACCTTCCCGGCGGCCACGGCGTGATCACGAGCTGGCGGATCCGCGGCGGCGGCGGCGCCGCGCGGCTGCGCAGCGTCGCGCTCTCCGGCGCCGGCGCCACCGCCCTCGGCGCGACCGAGTGGTCGCAGCTCGCCGACACCGACGACACGCAGACCTTCGCCGCCAGACTGCCCGTCCGCAGTGGCGACGCGATCGGCGTCGACCTCGGCGCCGGCGCGACGATCGTCGGCGAGGTGTCCCAGTTCGGCGACAGCGCGCTCGCCTTCAAGCCCGCGCTCGGCGATGCCGAGACCTCCCAGCCCGACGAGCAGATCGGCGGCTACGTCGCCTACCAGGCCGTCGTGGAGCCGGACGCCGACGGCGACGGGCTCGGCGACGAGACGCAGGACGCCTGCGTCGCCTGCGGCGGCGGATCCCAGCCGCCGACCGCCGCCCGCGGCCGACCCGTACGCGGCGATTCGCAAGTCCGGCCCGCGCGTCGACCTGCCCGCGACCGGCACGCTCGCGAAGCGCGCGGTCACGGTCACGGTCACGAACCCGTACGCGTTCGCGATCGACGGCAAGCTGACGCTCAAGCGCGGCCGCAAGGTCGCCGGCCGGGCGCGCGTGAAGCTGGCGGCCAGCGGCACGCGCACGCTGAAGCTCAAGGTGCCGCGTGCGCTCGCGCGCAAGCGCACGCTCAAGCTGACCGCGACGGCGGTCATGAAGGGCCCGGTCGGCAAGGCCCGCACCACGCGCCGCAAGCTCACCGTCACCCGTCCGTCGCGCGGCGGGGGGATCGACGGCAACTACGGCGGCACCGGCGTCGGCGCCGGCTGGGTCATGGTCATCGACCACGGCGTCGTGCGGAACTTCAACGGCACGATGACGCTCTACTGCACCAAGCAGAAGACGCAGGAGACCGTCACCTTCGCGATGGTCGGCAGCGATCCCAAGCCGCACGTCGCCGCCGACGGCACGTTCGCCTGGGAGGCGACCAAGGACTACGGCTTCCAGAAGCTCAAGTTCTCCGGCCGCGTCTCCGGCGGTACCGTGACCGGCAAGATGATGGTCGAGGACCGTCCGCTGATCCCGGGAACGGACCCCGTGTCCGGGATGCCGCGGATGGTGCCCGAGTACTGCTTTGCGGGCGCGGACTACACGCTCACGCGGAAGTAGCGGCCCAGGAGCGCCAGCGCTCCGGCGCGATCGCGATCAGCGGCCCGTCGGGCCGCTGGTCGCGGTATTGCGCGTACTTGGCGGCCAGGGCGGCGAGGCCGGCCTCGCTCTCCTCGATCGTCGCGGCCCCGTCCGCGCGCACCCACCACAGCCGCGTCCAGTCGTCCTCGTAGTGGTCGACGAGCAGGCTCGCGCGCCCGTGCGCGCGGACGTTCTCCAGCCGCTGCAGCGCGCGCGTCGCTTTCGGCTTGGCATCGACCGCCGTGTAGACGTGCCCGTCGTGGAGGGCGAAGCAGACGGGGACGACGTGCGGGCGCCCATCGGGCGTGACCGTCGCGAGGCGGCCGACGCGGGCCGCGGCCAGCCGCTCCTCAGCGATGGCGCGCGGCAAGCTCGGCATATTGCTCCACCAGGCCGAGCACTCCTTCCGGGCTCTCGTCGGGCAGCTGGAGCAGCGCGCGGTCGACGCCGGCGTCGGCGATCGCGTCGATGAACTCGTCGCTGGCGTCGGCGCCGAAGTAGGTGACCGGGAAGTGGCGGCCGGCGCGCTCGCGCAGCTCGGTGATCCGCTCAGTCAGCCAGTCCGGCTCGGCGATCCGGTTCGGCATCCACACGTCGCCGTAGCCGAGCACGCGGTCGAGCGCCTTGGGGCCGGTGCCACCGACGAGGATCGGTGGATGCGGGTCCTGGACCGGCTTCGGCCACGACCAGATCGGGTCGAAGTCGACGTGCTTGCCGTGGTACTCCGCCTCGTCGTGCGTCCAGATCTCCTTCATCGCCTCGATCCGCTCGCGCATCAGGCCGAAGCGCGTGTCCGGGTCGGTGCCGTGGTTGCGCATCTCCTCCTTGTTCCAGCCGCCACCGACGCCGAACTCGAAGCGGCCGCCGGAGATCATGTCGAGCGACGCGACCTCCTTGGCCGTGGTGATCGGGTCGCGCTCGACCACGAGGCAGATGCCGGTGCCCATCCGCAGCGTCGTGGTGGCCGCCGCGACCGCGGTGCAGGCCACGAACGGGTCGAGCGTGTGCCAGTACTTCTGCGGCAGCTCGCCGCCGCCGGGCCGCTCGGTGTCGCGGCTGACCGGGATGTGCGTGTGCTCCGCGAACAGCAGGGCTTGGAAGCCGGCCTCCTCGGCCGCGCGGCCCAGCTCGCCGGGCGCGATCGTGTAGTCGGTCGGGAAGATCGTCAGGCCAAAGTCCACGCGCGCCTCTCCAGTCGAGCCGGGGTCACGATCCGCTGGCGCAGGCCGAACGCGCGGGCGAACGCGTGGGCCGCGCGCTTGCGGAAGCAGTCGATGCTCTCGTCCACCCCCTCGGCCTGCAGCGACGTCATCCGCACGTCCGGCAGCCCGCAGGCGATCACGTCGGAGAACGGCGCAAGGTCGGTGTCGACGTTGACGGCGAAGCCGTGCATCGACACGCGGCGCGCGACATGGATGCCGATCGAGGCGATCTTGCGGTCCTCGACCCACACGCCCGTGTACTCGCGGCCCGCGCGGGTCGCGGCCGGGACGCCGGCCTCGCGCAGCGCGGTCACGAGCGCGGTCTCCATCGTCTCCACGAAGCCGCGGACGTTCGGCACGTGCATGATCGGATAGCCCACCAGCTGGCCGGGGCCGTGGTAGGTCAGCTTGCCGCCCCGGTCGGTCTCGACGACGTCGATGGCATTCGTGGCAGGCAACTCGCCGGGTTCCGAGCGGCGGCCGGTCGTGTAGACGGGCGGGTGCTCGAGAAGGAGCAGCAGGTCGGGCAGCGCGCCGGCCTGCACGCGCTCGCGCAGGCGCTCCTGGAGCGCGACGGCGTCGCGGTACTCGATCTGGCCCAGATGGCAGGTCCAGAGCTCCACGACGAACATGCTAAGGCGCTCGCGCGAGCTTGCGAGTGCGAGTAAGCCGCACACGTTCTCGAGTGGGGTCCGCCCCGCCCCGGCGTCCCGGGGCGGGGTGTCCGTCAGACCTTGCTCACGTAATCGGCCAGGACTCGAGCTTCTTTCGCAGCGCGTTCAAGAACTGCGCTGCGAGCGCGCCATCGAGGGCCCGATGGTCCCAGGACATGCACAGATAGGTCATCGGGCGGATGGCGATCGAGTCGTTGCCGAGCTCGTCGGTGATCACGACGGGGCGCTTCACGACGGCCTCGGTGTCGAGGATCGCGACCTGCGGCTGGTTGATCACCGGCGTGGCGATGATCGAGCCGTAGCCGCCGGGGTTGGTGATGGTGAACGACCCGCCGCGGACCTCGTCGGGCGTGAGCTGGTTGGCCCGCGCCCGCTTCGCGAGGTCCTTGATCCGGCTCGCCAGGCCCTCGACGGACAGCTCCTGCGCGTCGCGGATGACCGGCACGATCAGGCCGCCGCCTGTGCCCGACGACGAAGTCAAGTGGGTATCTCCCAGCGACACCGCGATGCCGAGGTGCACGCCGTCGTACGTGGTCACCGTGTTGTCCTCGAGCGTGGCGTTCAGGCTCGGGAACTCGCGCAGCGCCTCGATCGTCGCCCGGGCGATGTACGGCAGGTACGTGAACCCGGTCTTCGCGCGCGCCGCCTCGATGCGGATCAGGTCGGCCTCGACGATGGTGGTGCAGGTCGCCGAGGTCTGCAGCGACTCGAGCATCCGCGCGCCGATCGACTGCCGCATGCGGCTGAGCGGGGCGCTCCCGCCGCTCGCGACTGTTGCCGAGGCCTCGGGCGCGGTCTCAGGCGCGAAGCGCGGCTTGCGCGTCTTCGCCGGGGCGGGCTCATCAGGCCGGTACGGGCTCTCGATGTGCATCGGCGGCTCCTCGGGGGCCGCCTTGGCGCCGTTCTCTAGGAACGCCAGCACGTCCTGCTTGCGCACGCGGCCACCGCGGCCGGTGCCCTCGATCTGCTCGAGGTCGATGCCGTGCTCGGTGGCCATCCGCATGACCACAGGCGAGTAGCGCCGCGGCCCGTCGCTGCGCCGCGTCCGGACCGTCGTGTCGCCCTTGAGCTCGCCGGCGTCGCCGGAGGCCTCCATCGCCACGTCGGCCTCGCTCGTGCCGCCCGACGCGGCGTCGCTCTCGCTCATGTGCGCCTCGCCCGGCTTGGCGTCGGTGGCGATGCGCGCGAGCACGGTCCCGACCTCGACGGTCGTCCCGACCTCCACGAGCACCTCATGCACGCGGCCCGTGGCGGGTGCCTCGACATCGGTGTCGATCTTGTCGGTCGAGATCGCGGCGATCATCTCGTCCGCCTGCACCCAGTCGCCGACGCGTTTCTTCCACTCGACGACGGTGCCCTCGGCGACCGACACCCCCATCTGGGGCATCGTGACGTCGACCAGGGTCGTCTCAGTACTCGAGGAGTTCACGGCATGCCTCCCTCACGTCGTCCACCTGCGGGAGCACGGCCTGCTCGAGCGTCGGCGAGAACGGGATCGGCACGTCGGGCGTGGCGACGCGCACGACCGGGCCGTCGAGGTCCTCCCAGGCCTTCTCGGCGATCAGCGCCGCGACCTGGGCGCCGGCGGCGCACGTCCGGTTGGCCTCGTCGACGATCACGACCTTCGAACACTTGCGCACCGACGCGAGGATCGCCTCCTCGTCGAGCGGCACCAGCGAGCGCAGGTCGAGCACCTCGACGGAGGCGCCGTCGAGGTCCTCGGTCGCCTCGAGCGCCGTGTGCACCATCGCGCCGTACGCGATCACCGTCAGGTCGGTGCCCTCGCGGGCGACGCGCGCGGTGAACGGAGTCTCGTACGTGCCCTCGGGAACGTCGCCCTTCACGCGCCGGTACAGGTGCTTGTGCTCCATGAACACGACCGGGTTGGGGTCGTGCACGGCGGAGATCAGCAGGCCCTTGGCGTCCTCGGCCGTCGACGGGGCGACGACCTTCAGACCGGGCGCGTGCATGAACCACGCCTCCGGGTTCTGCGAGTGGTACGGGCCGCCGGAGAAGCCACCGCCGGACGGCAGCCGGACGGTGATGTTCACCGACAGGCCCATCCGGTAGTACATCTTCCCGGCGACGTTGACGAGCTGGTCGAAGCCGCACGAGATGAAGTCGGCGAACTGCATCTCGGTGATCGGCCGCATGCCCTCGACGGCCGCGCCGATCGCGGTGCCGATGATGCCCGACTCGGCCAGCGGCGTGTCCATCACGCGCAGTGGGCCGAACTCGTCGATGAAGCCGTCGGTCACCTTGAAGGCGCCGCCGAAGACGCCGATGTCCTCGCCCATCACGAACACGCGCTCGTCGGCACGCATCTCCTGGCGCATGCCGTCGGAGATGGCCTGCAGGTAGGTCATGGTCGGCATGTCAGCCCGCCTTGAACCCGGACCAGGGCGCCGCGCCGTCCTCGAGCAGCGCGGGCTCGTCGGCGAACAGCCGGTCGGTCGCGCTGTCGGGGTCGGGCAGCGGGGCCTTCATGGCCTCCTCGGCGGCGGCGTCGATCGTGGCCTTGACCTCGTCGCGCACGGCCTGGACGTCGACGCCGAGTGCTTCGAGCCGGCGCACCTGACGGTCGATCGGGTCCTTCGCGCGCCACTCCTCCACCTGCTCCTTGGGCACGTACTTCATATCGTCGTGCGCGGCGTGGCCGTGCATGCGCATGGTCACGGCCTCGATCAGCGTCGGGCCGTCGCCCGCGAGCGCGCGCTCGCGCGCCTTGCGCACGCCCTCGAACATCGCCTCGGGGTCGTTGCCGTCGACGCTCTCGCCGGGGAAGCCGTAGGTGGCGGCGCGCTCGACCGGGTTGACCGCGAACTGCTGGTTGGTCGGCGTCGAGTACGCGTACTGGTTGTTCTCCAGCACGAAGATCACCGGGAGCTTCTGCACGCCGGCCCAGTTCATGGCCTCGTGGAAGTCGCCGCGCGAGGTCGAGCCGTCGCCGAACCAGGTCATGGCGACGCGCTGCTCGCCGCGCATCTTGAAGGCCATCGCGAGGCCGGTGGCGATCAGCATCATGTCGGGGAGCATCGAGACCATGCCGACGCAGCCCTTCGTGCGATCGCCGAAGTGCACGTTGCCGTCGCGCCCGCCCGTGATGCCGGTCTCGCGGCCCATGTACTGGGCGAAGATCCGCGCGGGCTCGACGCCGCGGATCACGTGCGCCGCAAGGTCGCGGTGCAGGATGCACAGCCGGTCACGGGGGCCCATCGCCCACGTCGCTCCGGCCGACACCGCCTCCTGGCCGAAGCCGTCGTAGAACGAGCCGGGGACCTTGCCCTGGCGGTAGAGCATCATCGCTCGCTCCTCGATGCCGCGCATCATCAGCATCGCGCGGAGGAGGCCAACCCTGTCTTCAGTCGTCAGGTGCTCGGATACGTCGGGCGGTACCGACTGCTGAGCCGTTTCCGTCGCCATCTGGCGTGCCTTCACCCTTTCCTCTGTCGGCGCGTGCCGGGATCGCCGGGCTGCACCCGCTTCGCGCTTGGCCGCCTTCCGGGATCTCCGGTCGGGTGGCGTGAACACGCCGGACAGGGTAGGGCATGGGAGTTACGCTGGAGTAATGTCGGTGGAGCGCGTGTGGTCGCGGCGTCTGCGCTGGCGCTTCAGCGGGGCGTGGCAGTGGCCCGCGTTCGTGGTGCTCACGCTGGTAGACGGCGTCCTGCTCACCGTGCAGCCGCCGTACTCGGGCGGGCCGCCCGCCGTGTTCCCGGGCGTGCTCCTGGCGGCGTTCTTGAACCTGCTGGCCGTGGCGGTCGTCGCGCCGCTGCTCGGGCTGCTCGTCCGGCGGCGGATGCGCCCGGACCTCCCGCGCGCCATCGCCGCCGACTACGCGGGCGCATGGCTGCTGGTGTCGATCACCGCCGTGATCCTCCTCGGCGGCCTCGTCCACCGCTCCGCCGCCGGCGCCGAGAACGCGCGCGAGCGCGCCGTCGCGCGCGCGATGCACGACTACGTGGTCTCGTCGGCGCCGGAGTACATGGGCGGGCTCGACCACATCGACGCGATCCGGATCGAGCGCGACCGTTACCGCACCTGTGTCCCGGGGCCTGACGAGCAGCACGCGCTGTGCCTGTACGTGCGGACCGACCAGCAGCCCCCGGGCATCACGCGCGACACCTCCGAGGAGCCGAACAGCATCTTCCGCCGCCCGCCGGGCTAGAAGCGCTCGCCGTGCAGGGCCGGGCCAACTTCGGGCATTGACGGAGGCAGGATGGGCCTGGTCTCCGGTGCGTGGGCGGATTTACTACCTATACGGTCGTTTATCCGCCCAGGGCGGGAAATCGACCGCGACAGACCGCGCGGCCGGCTCCCCAGCCTCCCTACCCAGCCGCAGTTCGCCGGCGCTAAAGCACGCGCGAAGCCGCGCCGCGTCAGGCATCGAACGCCGCGAGCGTCGGACAAACGGCCAAACCCATGGACGTATGTCCGGTTTTTGGGAGACTGGAACGCGGAAACTCTCAGGCTCCGATGAACGTGCGTGGCATCTTCCCCAGCCTGGGCGCC
Source organism: uncultured Solirubrobacteraceae bacterium (assembly GCA_963803335.1). Classification (GTDB taxonomy): domain Bacteria; phylum Actinomycetota; class Thermoleophilia; order Solirubrobacterales; family Solirubrobacteraceae; genus DASSUW01. The sequence continues at coordinate 56,417 of CAWDME010000010.1, forward strand.
GGCGGGTCCTTGATTGCGGCCGTGTTGTGCGCCGCTGCCGTGTTCGGTGGCGCTCTCGCGTTCCGCGTGGGAGGCTCCGGCACCGCCGAGGCGAACGCCGGTGACGTCACGGTTCCGAACCGCACTGTCCGGGCGCAGACGTCCTCATCGGGCCTGGTGAGGACCGTCGCAGCGCTCGCGACAGTGGGGCGTCGGGAGGCGAGCGCGCCTGCCGCGCGGCCGCGCGCTCGTGCACGGACGCGCGTCCGCACGCGCACCGGCACGCAGCCCACCACCACCGTCTCCCCGCGCCCGGTCGCACCCAGCGCGCCGCCCACCGGCGCGCCCGCCGCACCGGCACAGCGATCCGGCAACGCGCCCCCGCCCGTGACCGACCAGGTGACCGGCACCGCACAGCGCACGGTCGCGCAGGTCCGCCAGGTCGCGCAGCCGGTCATCGACCAGGTCCCGCAGCCGGCGCAGGAGCACGCGAACAGCGTCACCGGCACCGTGGAGCAGGTGGCCGGGACCGTCGACGACACCGTCAACGGGCTCGCCGGCGGGCTGCTGCCGTAGATCCGCTGTCGATTTCCGGGCGCCCCGTTCGTCTTGGAGAGGACCACGTACTCTCCGGCGCAGGAGGACCCCCATGAAGTACATGCTCCAGATCTACGGCAACATCACGCGCGAGCAGTTCGCCACGATGTCCGAGGACGAGCGCAACGCGCTGTACGCCGCGTGGGGCGAGGTCAACCAGACGCCGGGCATCACCCCTGGCATGGAGCTCGCCGACCCGGCGACCGCGACGACCGTGCGCGTTCAGGACGGCAGGACGCTGACCACCGATGGCCCGTTCGTGGAGGTCAAGGAGGCGCTCGGCGGCTTCCTCATCTTCGAGGCTGACGATCTCGACGCCGCGATCGAGCTGGCGTCCCGCATCCCGACTGCGCGCATGGGCGGGGCGATCGAGATCCGGCCGGTGGTGGAGCGCTGATCGAGCAGGTCTTCCGGGATCAGTGGGGTCGCGTGCTGGCCTCGCTGATCGGTTACCTCGGCGACTTCGACCTCGCCGAGGAGGCCGCGCAGGAGGCGTTCACGATCGCCGCGCAGCGGTGGCCGGTCGACGGGATGCCCGACAACCCGGCCGCCTGGCTGGCTCGCACGGGCCGCAACGTCGCGATCGATCGCATCCGCCGCGAGCGCACGCTGCAGGCCAAGACGCAGCTGCTCGAGCGCCCGGAGGCCACTGAGGACGAGATGGACGACACCCTGTTCCCAGACGAGCGGCTCGAGCTGATCTTCACCTGCTGCCATCCGGCGCTCGCGACCGAGGCGCAGGTGGCGCTCACGCTGCGCGCGCTCGGCGGCCTGGAGACCGACGAGATCGCGCGCGCGTTCCTCGTTCCCGAGGCGACGATGGCGCAGCGGCTGGTCCGCGCCAAGAAGAAGATCAGGGAGGCCGGGATCCCGTTCCGCACGCCGCCTGCGCACCTGCTGCCGGACCGGCTGGCGGCCGTGCTCGCGGTCGTCTACCTGATCTTCAACGAGGGCTATGACGGCCGCGGCGACCTCGCCGTCGAGGCGATCCGGCTCGGCAGCGCGCTCGTCGAGTTGATGCCCGACGAGCCCGAGGTGGCCGGCCTGCTCGCGCTGATGCTGCTGCACGACTCGCGCCGGGCGGCGCGCTTCGCAGCCGGCGAGCTCGTGCTGCTCGCCGATCAGGACCGCTCGCTCTGGGATCAGAAGAAGATCGCCGCCGGGCGCGCCCTGCTCGACCGCGCGCTCGCGCTGCGCGGCACCGGCCCGTACGTCGTCCAGGCCGCGATCGCCTCGCTGCACGCCGACGACGCGCCCGACTGGCCGGAGATCGCCGCGCTGTACGGCGAGCTCGCGCGTCAGACCGGCTCGCCGGTCGTGGAGCTCAACCGGGCCGTCGCGGTGGCCGAGGCCGAGGGGCTCGAGGCGGGCCTGGCCGCGATCGACGAGCTACACGGCCTCGACGGCTATCACTACCTGCACGCCGCGCGGGCCGACCTGCTGCGCCGGCTCGGCCGCGCCGACGAGGCGCGCGCCGCCTACCGGCGCGCGCTCGAGCTCGTGCACTCCGACGTGGAGCGGCGGTTCCTAGAGCGCCAGCTGGAGCGGGTTCTCTAGCCGCTCGCGGATGCGACCGAGGAACTCGGCGGCGTCGGCGCCGTAGAGGATCCGGTGATCGCACGAGAGCGTGAGGCGCATGATGTTGCGCACCACGACCTCGCCGTCGCGCACGACCGGCGTCGGCGTCATCGCGCCGACGGCCAGGATCGCCGCCTGCGGCGGGTTGATCACGGCGACGAAGCTCTGGATGCCGAACATGCCGAGGTTGGAGACCGTGAACGTGCCCGAGGACAGCTCCGGCGGCGTGATCGCGCCGGCCCGCACCCGCTCGGCGAGCGCGCGCGTCTCTCGCGAGATCTGGCCGAGCGACTTGGTGTCGGCGTCGAACACGGTCGGCACCACCAGCGCGTCCTGCCCCGCCACCGCGACGCCGACGTTCACGCGCGAGTAGAGCTCGAACTTGCCGTCGCGGTAGGCGCCGTTGGCGCGCGGGAAGTCGACGAGCGCGAGGGCGCTCGCCTTCACCACGAAGTCGTTGAAGGACGGCACGGACTGGCCCTCGTTGGCGGCGCCCTTCAGCCGCTTGCGCAGGTCGACGGCCTCTTCCATGTCGACGTCGATGTTGAGCACGAAGTCCGGCGCCGTGGCCTTCGACTCGGCCATGCGCCGCGCGACCGTCTGCTGCAGGCGCGTGAGGTCGTGCGTCGTCGTCTCGCCCTTGCCGGCCTCCTTGTCACCGGAGATGACCGGCGGCGGCGCCTTCTGCTCGTCGCGCTCGGGCTCCGGCTGGGCTTCGGCCTCGGCGGGTGCCGCCGGCGCTTCGGCCTGCGCGCCGTCGCCCTTCGACGCGGCCTCCACGTCGGCCTTGACGATCCGCCCGCCCGGGCCGGTGCCCTGGAGGCCGGCGATGTCGAGCCCGAGCTCACGCGCCATCCGGCGCGCGACCGGCGAGGCCTTGATGCGGCCGTTGCCGCCCGTCTCGGCCGGCTGCGGCTCCGCGCGCTCCTCTCGCTTCTCGTCGCCGCCCTCGCCCTCGTCCTCGTCGGATGGCTGCTCAGGCTCCTGCTGAGGCCTCTCTTCCGTGGCGGTCGCCGTCTCGCCCTCGCCGCCCTCGTCCTCGCCGCCCTCCTGCTGCACGCGCTCGGCCGGCGCGGCGCCGTTGGACTCTCCGCCCTCGCCGATCCGCGCGATCGTCTCGCCGACGGCCAGCGTGTCGCCCTCCTGGGCCACGATCGACAGCGTGCCGTCCTGATCGGCCTCGTAGGTCATGTTGGCCTTGTCCGTCTCGATCTCGACGATCTCGTCGCCCCGCGACACCTCGTCGCCGTCGGACTTGAGCCACTTGAGGATCGTGCCCTCCTCCATCGAGTCGGACAGGCGGGGCATCGCTACGTCGGCCATGGCGGGAGTGTAGGGATCAGGCCGCGGCGGCAACCTCCAGCCGACCGAGCGGGAGCTCGAGGTCGTGGGCGGCGAGCAGGTCCTCGTCGCGGAGGATGTCCAGGCACGGCCCGTCGGCGACGATGCGCCCGGCCGACAGGATCACCGCGCGCTCGCACAGCTCGGCGGCGAACAGCAGATCGTGGGTGACCACGAGCATCGTTTGGTCGAGCCGGCCGAGCATCTCCAGCAGCTCGCGGCGCGAGCGCGGGTCGAGGCTGGCCGACGGTTCGTCGAGGACCAGCAGGCGCGGGTCCATCGCCAGCACGGTGGCGATTGCTACGCGCCGGCGCTGGCCGAGCGAGAGCTGATGTGGCGCGCGGTCGGCGGCGTCGAGCATCCGCACCGTCGTGAGCGCGGCGTCGACCCGCGCGGCGACGTCTGTCGCACCGAGGTTGAGCGGCCCGAACGCGACGTCCTCGCGCACCGTCGGCATGAACAGCTGGTCGTCCGGGTCCTGGAATACGAGCCCGACCCGCGCGCGCAGCTCACGCTGCAAGCCGCCCCCGACGTCGATCCCGGCCACCTCCAGCGCGCCGTCGCCCTGCAGCAGCCCGTTGAGGTGCAGCATCAGCGTCGTCTTGCCGGCGCCGTTCGGGCCGAGCACCGCGACGCGCTCGCCGTGGCGCACCGAGAGGTCGACGCCGTCGAGCCCGGTCACGCCGTTGGGGTAGTGGAAGCGCAGCCCGCGCGCCTCGATCGCACAGCTCATCCCATCACTCCGATCAGGACGCGCAGCGGCACCAGCGCCACCGCGAGGGCGGTCAGGAACAGCACATCGGCCCGCGCGAAGGCCAGCGCGCGCAAGCGCGGCGTGGCGCCGGTGTATCCGCGCGCCAGCATCGCCACGTACACGCGCTCGCCGCGGTCGTACGTACGCAGGAACAACGCGGTGGCGACGCGGCCGATCGCCGCCGCCTGCAGCGCGTGCCGTGGCCGGTAACCGCGCGCGGCGAGCGCGACGCGCATCCGCCGCACCTCGCCGCCGATCACGAACAGGTAGCGGTACATGAAGCCGGCGATCAGCGTCAGCAGTCGTGGGGCGCGCATCCGCTCGAGCCCGTGCAGCACGTCCGGGAACGTCGTCGTCGCGCCGAGCAGCACCGCGCTGACGGTCCCGATCAGCGCCTTCGTGCTGACGCCGGCGAACGTCGTCAACCCTTCGCGCGACAGCGCCAGGGGCCCGACGTCGACCGTCGCGCCGCCGCGCACGAACGGGACGAACAGGCCAACGAAGACCACGAGCGGGAGCACGACCTTCGCCCGCGGCCAGATCACGCGCGGGCCGACCCGCGCGAGCGCGGCGATCGCCGCCAGCGCCAGCGCGCACGCGGCCAGCACCGGCCAGGCGTGCGGCGGCGTCGAGACCGCGACGACCGTGATCCCGGCGAGGCCGACGATCTTCGCTCGCGGGTCGAGCCGGTGGACGCGGCTGTCGCCGACGACGCCGGATGCGTGCCAGGCGCTCACCGGCGCACCGCCCGCGCGATGCCGTAGCCGGCGGCGAACACGATCAGCGTGCCCGCGAAGCCGCCGAGCGCGGCCTGGTAGTCGACCAGCGGCGCGCGCGGTGCGGCTTGGCGCGCGGCGAAGCCCTTGTCCGCCGCCACACGGGTGAGCCCGTCCGGGGCCGACGAGGCGAGCGGTGACATGGCGGTGGCCAGCCCGACCGCGAGCGCGAGGGCGAGCACTGTGAACCACCTCATGCCGGCACCCGCACGACGTCGGGCCGGGTGGATAGGACGGCGCTGACGGCGGCGACCGTGATCACGGCCTCGCCGACGCCGATCAGCACGTGCACGCCGAGCATCGCCGGCAGGACGGTGCCGAGCGGCACGGTGCCGGAGAGCGCGAGCTCGAACGAGCAGGCGACCGCGCCGGCGACGACGGCCAGCCAGGCGCCGATCCCGGCCACGGCGAGCAGCGCCCGACGGCCCGGCAGCACCCGCTGAGCCGCGAACATCAGGCCGCCGACGAGCAGCGCGCCGATCACGCCCATGTTCAGCACGTTCGCGCCGAGCGCGGTCACGCCGCCGTCGGCGAACACGAACGACTGCGTGACGAGCACGACCGACATCACCAGGCAGGCCATCCACGGCCCGAGCAGGATCGCCGCGAGCGCGGCGCCGAGGAAGTGGCCGCTCGTGCCGCCGGCGACCGGGAAGTTGAGCATCTGGACGGCGAACACGAACGCGGCGGTGACGCCGAGCAGCGGCACGCGCCGCTCGTCGAGCTCACGGCTCGCGCGGCGCAGGCCGTAGCCGACGGCGCCGATGGCGGGCACGGCACACGCGGCCGCGACCTCCGGCGCCAGGAAGCCGTCAGGAATGTGCATGGCCGCACTCCGGGCAACTGCCGACGATGGGGAAGTGGACGAGCTGCGGCTCGTAGCCGCACGCCTCGCGCACGATCGCCGCCACGCGCGCGACGGTGGAGCGGTCCAGCGGACGGTGCGCGCCGCACTTCTCGCACGCCACGTAGCCGTGCTGCTGCTCGCTGGCGAGCGCGTACAGGCCCGCGCCGTGCGCGACGTGGAAGTGGCGCACGAGGCCGAGGCCCTCGAGCGTGTCGAGGTTGCGGTAGACCGACGCCAGGTCAGAAGCCGGCAGGCGCCCGCCGAGCCCGGCGGCGATCGCCTCGGCGGTGACCGGCCCCTCGGCGGCGAACAGCGCCTCGAGCACCAGCCGGCGCGCGGCTGACACGCGCAGGCCGCGGACGCGCAGGGTCGTGATGGCGGCGGGAACGCTGGCAGGGGCCAGTGGCCGCGACGTCTCGTGCGGAACGGTCATGCAGAGCCTCTTTCTCTCTCCGGCGCCGCCCCTGCTCGGCGGTGTCAGCGACCTATTGCGCACGACTCGCAACTCCGGATCACTCACGCGACCTGCGGCACCGCATTTGCCGTCAGCACGAGCCCGACGCCGACGATCAGCACGGCCGAGACGGCGGGCAGCGCGGTCAGCAGAGTGCCCGGGACGTTGAAGCGGCCGAGCGCGCGCCCGGCGTAGACGACCGCGAGGCCGAGCAGCGTGAGCGTCATCGCCAGCCCGAGGCTGAAGGCGAAGATCATCACCATCCCGAGCGCGATCTGGCCCTGCGCGATCGCGCCGAGCAGCACCACCAGCGCCGACGGACAGGGGATCAGGCCCGCGGCCGCGCCCATCGCCACGATGCCGCGCCACGACAGCGACTGCGCGTGGTGATGGTGGTGATGACGGCGCCGGCGCAGGAGGTGCTTGCGCAGCACGAATACCCCGACGCTCACCACCAGCAGGCCGGACACGAGGTTCAGCCACGGATAGAGGTCCTCCGGCAGGATGTACTCGGACAGGCCGAGCGCCACGAGCCCGAGCGCGAAGACGCCGGCGGTGTGCGTGATCGTCACGGTCGCGCCGAGCGCCACCGCGTGCCGCGCCGTCCCGCGTGTGCCGACCAGGTACGCGGCCACCATCGCCTTGCCGTGGCCGGGCGACAGTGCGTGGATCGCGCCCCAGGCGAACGCGGTGAGCAGCAGCAGCACGAGCACGCCTTGGCCGGCGGCGGCGTCGCCGAACGCGCGCGAGAGCACGTCCTGGCGCTCCTGGCCGCCCGACCCGGACCGCTGCTCGCCGTCCGGCGCCGCCACCGTGCCGGAGCCGGGAGCGACCGAAAGCGTCGCCGCGCGGATGTCGGCGGGGCTGCGCAACGCGTCCTGCGGATAGTGGCGCAGGGCGCCCGTCGGGTCGGCCGACGGCACGTCCGAGCGCACGGCGGTGCCGTGGCCGGGCCGCGCGACGACCGCGTGCCAGCCGACGCGGCCCGGGAACGTGTCGTCACGCACCGCCACCTGGCGCGGTGCCGGGACCGCCGCGGTCAGCGGCAACTCCAGACGGGTCGTCCGCAGACCGCCGGCACCGGGGGGGTGGCTGAGCGTGGCCTCGCCGCGCGCAACCAGCGCAACGCCGTGGCCGTCGACGGTCAGGTCCAGCCTTCGCTGGACCTCCGCCTGCTTGCGCGCGATCACCTGGGCGTCACTCAGGCCACGTTCCTGGAAGGTCGGGATCTCGGCCTGGTCGAGGACGTAGAGGACGTCGACGCGGTTCGCCGACACCGAGACCTCGGTGAGGTGGTTGACCGAGAAGTTCCCCAGCGGGTGGGCGCTCGCGGCGGCCGGCAGCGCGGCGAGCACGAGCAGGGCGAGCAGGAGCGCGCGCTTCATCGCAGCGCCTCCCTTGCCTGCCGCAGGTGCAGGGGCTGCGCGGCCAGCCCGTGCGCGATCGCGATCCGCAGCTCGCGCCGGCCCTCGGCGACGCGTCCGGCGGCCAGCGCGGCCAGGCCCGCGTGGTAGCGGAAGGCCGGATCGAGCGAGCCGAGCCGCAGCGCCCGCTGCGCCCACGCCAGGCCGGCGCGCGGACGGCCGGCACGGGTGAGCGCCCAGCCGAGCGCGTCGGCCGAGCGGACGCTCGGCGCGTTGCGCCACGCCGCCCGGGCGAGCGCGACGCCGCGCGCCGGCGAGCCGTGGTCGGCCTCGAAGAGCGCCAGCTCGACGTCGGTGTTGACGCCTGCGGCGGCAAGTAGGCGCTGCTGCACGCGCACGAGCGCGAGGTCGCCGCGTGCCGCGCGTGCGAGCGCCCGGCCGCGTGCGCCGTGCGCGTGCTCGGCGGCGGCCTGCTCGGTCTCGCCGAGCGCGATCACGTACTCGGGCAGCGGCAGCCGCTCGACGACGGCGCGCCAGCGCCGGATCGCCCCCGCCGTGTCAGCTTCGGCGGCGGCCAGCCGCGCGCGGCCCGCAGCCGCCGGGGCGTAGTCGGGCATGGCGGCCAGCGCCGCGTCGTAGGCGCGGCGCGCGGCGCCGAGATGCCCGCGGGCGAGCTCGAGCCCGCCGAGCAGGCTCTGCACGTACGCGACGTTCTCGAGCGCCGGGCCGCCGGCGGCGATCGCCCGCCGCATCGCGTCGACCGCGCCGTCAAGGTCGCCGGTCAGCTCGCGGAAGTACGAGACGCGCGCGTACGCGGTGAGGTTCGGCTTGAGGTCGACGAGGCGCTGGAGCGTGCGCTCGGCGGCGCCGTAGCGCCCGAGCTCGACCAGCGCGTCGACCATGATCGGCAGCGGTGCCAGCGGGCTCCCGCTCGGCAGCAGCTCGGCGCGGCGGGCGATCGCCAGGGCCGCGCGAAAGTCGTGGCGTCCGGCGGCCAGCGACGCGCTCTGGACGAGCGCGGCCTGGTCTCCCGGGTCATGCGCGAGCGCCGCCTTCAAGACGGTGTCGGCGCGTGTGTAGAAGCTTGCGTCGCCGGTCTCGCGCACCTTCTGCAGGTACGCGGCGGCGAGGGCGGCGGCACGGTCGGTGCGGCCGCTGCGCACATCGGCCTGGAGCTCGGCGATGCGCGCGTCGGTGTCAGCCTCCGGGCGGAGGTTGATACCGCCCACGCGGGGCGGGCCCGCCGCCGCCCGCTCGCCGCCCCGCGTCGCCGAGAACACGGCGACTGCGATGGCGAACGACAGGACGACGGCGGACAGGCGGCGGGCTCGCATGCGGGTCAGGGCGTCGGGGGCTGCGGGACCGGCGCGTGCGCCGGCTCCGTCCGCTTGACGACGCCGCTGAACCCGTCCCTGGGCGTGGCGACGTAGGGGAACGCCGACCGGAACGGCTTGTCGTTCTGATCGACGCCGTCACCGAGTGGCAGCTGCTTGCCGCCCTGGTCAGCGGGCAGGAGCGCCCCACCGATGACCCGCAGCTCGATGTCGGTCACGTCGTCGGCGAGCCGGCGACCGTCGGGGAAGCCGGCGTTGTCACCGGCGAGCACGCCGAAGCGGTTCTCGGTTGCGCTCGGCGGCACGCCGAGGTTGATCTTGAGCGTGTCGGCCGCGGCCGGGTGGCTCCCGATCTGGGTCAGCCCGGGCACGCCGGTGAGCAGCGCCTGGACGATGTCGGTCCGGTTGGTCTCCTTGACGCCCAGGTTGAACAGGGCGTTCAGGAGCTTGGCCGGCTCCGGGGCGAGGGCGTACTTGCCGAAGTTCTTCGCGTCGTTCGCGGGCGACGTGCGGTTGAACTTGTCCTTCTTGGAGATCGGGATGATGACCTCGTTGATCAGCGGGTTGCCGAGGCGCGAGACCTGCACCCAGTGATGCTTGACGTGCGTCTTGCCGTGATGGCGGCGCACAGAGATGCGCTGCCGCTCGGTGGACGCCCACACGCCGACGACCGCGTTCGACGCCTTCGCGTCAGCGACCGCCTTGTGGTTGCGGGTGACCTCGGACTCCGGGACCTGCAGCACGAACGAGTGCGTGTTGTAGGTCGAGATGTCGTCCTTGCCACCGCCCTGGTTGCCGAGGCCGATGGCCGGGCGACCGGGCTTGTCGATGTTGATCCCGTCGAAGACGGCGCCGAGGTCGACGAAGAACGGGTCGTCCACGGGGCCGACGAACGTCTTGCCACCACCGCTGACCGGAGCGACCGCGCCGAGCCACACGGGGTCGTAGTCCGGGATCGTCTTCGGGCCGACGTTATCGGGCGCGACCGGCACGTTGTGCGCGATCCGCCGCTCGCGCTTGAGAGCGCCGTTGGGCTTGTAGGTGTCCTTGTACAGGTCGTACGTCTGGACGAAGTTGATGTCCGGATCGTTGACCGACGTCACCGTCGGCGCCGCGTACAGGAACGAGTTGGGGTTGCGGAACTTCGAGTGGAACTGCCACCGGTAGGCGACGTCCTCGCGCCCGTCACCGGTGTTGTCGATCTTGACGTAGTAGTGCGCCTTGGGATCGAGCTTGCCGTAGTACGGGCCACCGGCCGGCTCCTCGAGCGGGATCCAGTTGGCGACCACCGTGAGGCTGCCTGGGGCGTCCTTGGCCGTGAAGGCGTAGACGTCCGTGTTGTCGGCCGTGGGATCGGTCAGGATCTCGGGCGCCTCGCGGTGCGATGAGCCGAAGACGCCCGTGGTGACCATCACCGCGGCCAGCAACGCGGCCATGAGTGCCGCGCCTAGAGCATGGGTTCTGCGCATGCAGGACTCCTTGGGGTCGAGTGCCCATCCTTACGGTCCCGGCGCCGATCCGGATGTAATTTTCCCTGCAAACCAGTGCCTTCTGCGACGGCGTCGCACGTGCGAGCGAGTCGCAGCAGATCGTCCGTTCGGACGATGCGCGGTCGCCCCTTCGGTCGATGGCACGCGGCGCCGGCGCTGTGAGGCTCGGCGCGTGCTGGGACTGTCGGAGGTGTACGGGGCCGCGCTCGCCGCCGCGGCGGGGCCGGCGGCCGCCGCCGACGTGACCGAGCACGTGATGGTCTCCTCGGGCGGCGCGGACACCCGGTCGCTCGTCGCGCGGACGGTGCTCCACGCGATGCGCACCGCCCCGCACGCGGCGTTCGCGCCGATGCCCGCGCCCGAGCGCGAGGTGATCGCGCTCGCGCGGCTCGCCCGCTACTCGGTCGACGAGATCGCCGACGGCTCGGGATCGCCCCCGCCGAGGCGCGGGCGCGGATGAGCAGCGGGCTGCGCGCGCTCAGCTGAGGTGGCGCGCCGCGAAGGCGGCGGCCTCGGCGCGGTTGCGGAAGCGCAGCTTCTCGAGCACGTGGCGGACGTGCGTCTTGACCGTCGTCTCGCTGATCACGAGGCGCTCGGCGATCTCGCGGTTGCGCAGGCCCTCCGCGAGCAGGCCGAGCACGTCGCGCTCGCGCGCGCTCAGCGCCGCGAGCGGGTCGGGTGCCGGCGAGCGGCCGAGCTCCACGAGCATGCGGCTCGCCATCGCTGGTGCGATCCGCGGCTCGCCGCGCGCCACGGCGAGCACGGCCTCGATGAGCTCGGCCGGTGGCACGTCCTTGGTCAGGTAGCCGGCGGCGCCGACGCGCACGGCCGCGAACAGGTCCGGCTCCTCGTCGGACACCGTCAGCATCAGGACCTCCGCGCCGAGCTCGCGCAGCCGCGCGCACGCCTCCAGCCCGCCGACGCCGGGCATGTTGAGGTCGAGCAGCACGACGTCCGGCCGGCGCCGGCCGGCCAGCGCGATCGCCTCCGCGCCGTCGCGCGCGAGGCCGACGACCTCGATCTGCTCGTCGGCGCCGATCAGCGCTGCCGTGCCCTCGCGCATGAGCTGGTGGTCGTCGGCGACGAGCACCCGGATCGCCATCAGCCCTCCTCGGCGGGCAGCGTGAACGCCATTCGCGTGCCGCCGCCCTTGCGGCCTTCGGCCCAGATCCGCCCGCCATGGTGCTCGACGACCTTGCGCGCGATCGCCAGGCCGATCCCCGTGCCTGGATAGCTGTCGCGCGTGTGCAGGCGCTGGAACATGCCGAAGATCTGCTCTGCATCCTCCGGGTCGATGCCGATCCCGTTGTCGTCGATCGCGAACCGCCACCACGACCCGTCGCGCTCGGCGCTCACGCTGACGTGCGGGACGCGGTCGGGAGGCACGAACTTGATCGCGTTGGAGATCAGGTTCTGCAGGAGCTGAGTGAGCTGGCGCGCCTCGCCCGCCACGGTCGGCAGGGTGTCCCACTCGATCTCCGGGCGCGGCTCGCGCGTCCCGGCGATGGTGATCGCGATCGAGGAGACGATCGCGCCGGTGTCGACCGTTCCGGCCGCCCGTTCGGAGCGGCCCGCGCGCGAGTACGCGAGGACGTCGTCGATCAGCGTGCGCAGGCGGCTCGCGCTGTCGATCGCGCGCGCGACGTAGTCGTTGGCCTCCTCGCCGAGCCGGTCGCCGTGGCGGCGGTGCAAGAGCTGCAGATAGCCGGTGATCGTGCGCAACGGCTCGGACAGGTCGTGCGAGGCGACATACGCGAACTCGGCCAGTTCGGCGTTGGAGCGCTCGAGCTCGCGCGCCCGCTCCTCGAGTCGCGCGTGCGCCTCGCGCAGCGCGGTGACGTCGCGCGCCACGGCCACCGCGCCGATCACCGCGCCGTCGTCGCCGCGCAGCGGGGCGACGTGGATCTCGTAGAAGACCTCGTCGGTCGCGTACTCGAGCTCCTGCTCGGCGCCCGCGAGCGCCGCGCGCACGGCCGGGCCGATCGCGGGCTGCGCGGCCGGGTCGAGCGCGTCGCCGAGCGAGCGGCCTTCGTAGTCCGCTCGCTGCAGCCCTCGGCGCGCCAGCTGGCCGCCCTCCATCACGAGCAGCTGCTCGTCGGTGTTGAACAGCGCGACGATCACGTTCGGCAGGTTCGCCACCACCGCGCGGTAGCGGGCGCGCGAGAGCTCGAGCTCGCGCAGTGTCGCCTCGCGCTCGCTGACGTCGCGCAGGATCCCCATGAACGCGCCCTTGCCGTCCCGCTCCCACCAGCCGAGCGAGGCCTCCATCGGGAACTCCTCGCCGTCGCGGCGCGCCCCGAGCAGGCCGAGCGGGCGGCCCAGCAGATCGGTCAGCCCAGTGGCGATGAACGTCTCCAGGTGCGCGTCCCAAACCTCGCGGTACTGCTCGGGCACGAGGATCGTGAATGGCTGGCCGAGCAGCTCGTGCGGCTCCCACCCGAAGATCGTCGTCGCGCCGTGGTTGCTGAACGTGATCCGCCCGCGGTGGTCGGCGACGAGGATCGCCTCGTGCGTCGCCTCGGTGATCACGCGGAAGCGCTCCTCGGCGGCGCGCAGCTCGTGCTCGAGCTCGCCCGTCTGGGCGACGTCGCGCCCGCACACGTACGTCACCTCGTCGGCGCGCGCGGCCGCGAACGCGATCCGCCGGCGTCCTCCCGAGCGCGTCGCGAGCTCCAGCACGGTCTCCGCATCCACGTCCAGCTCGCCGGCGTGCACGAGGTCACGGAACGGACGACCGGCTAGCTCCTCCTCGCTCCATCCCAACAGCGCCCGCCAGGCCGCGTTGGCCCACGCGATCCGGCCGTCCGGATCCAGCGCGGCCATCAGCTCGTGCGAGAGGGCCGCGAGAGGGGTCGCCCCCGATCCGCTTCGGGCCGTGTCCGACATCTCCGCACACGCGAGGCTACCTGCGCCCGCGGCAGCGGGCTACAGATCGCGGAAAGTGGCCAGCACGGCCTCGACCACCTGCGGCTCGTGCGGATAGGCGATCTGCTCGAGCGGCTTGGAGTACGGCATCGGCAGGTCAGCGCCGGTCACGCGGGCCACCGGCGCGTCGAGATGGTCGAACGCCTGCTCCTGGATCAGGGCGGCGAGGTTGGCGCCGACGCCGCCGTGCGGCCAGCCCTCCTCGACGATGACGGCCCGGTTCGTCTTGCGGACCGATTCGAGGATCGTGTCGAGGTCGAGCGGGCGCAGCGTGCGCGGATCGATCACCTCCGCCTCGATCTCGTGCTCCTTGGCGAGGATGTCGGCGGCCTTCAGCGCGGTGACCGCCATGCGCGAGATGCCGACGATCGTCACGTCGTCGCCGTCGCGCGTGATCGCCGCCTGGCCGAAGTCGACGACGTGGTCATCGTCGTCGGGGACGTCGCCGCGCTGGCCGTACAGGTACTCGTGCTCGATGAAGACGACCGGGTTGTCGTCGCGGATCGCCGCCTTGAGCAGGCCCTTGGCGTCGGCGGCGGTGGACGGGACGGCGAGCAGCATGCCCGGCACGTGCAGGTACAGCGCCTCCAGGCAGTGCGAGTGCGTGGGCCCGAGCTGGTGCCCGGCGCCCTGCGGCATCCGCACCACCATCGGCACCTTCGCCTGGCCGCCGAACATGTAGTGGATCGTCGCCATGTGGTTGACGATCTGGTCCATCGCGAGCAGCGAGAAGTTGATCGTCATCAGCTCCACGACCGGGCGCAGGCCGGTCATCGCGGCCCCGACGCCCATGCCGACGATCGTGTTCTCGGAGATCGGCGTGTCGCGCACGCGCTTCTCGCCGAACTCCTCCAGCAGCCCGGCCGTGACCTTGAAGGCGCCGTTGAACACGCCGATGTCCTCGCCCATCAGGAATACGCGCTCGTCGCGCTGCATCTCCTCGCGCAGCGCCTGGTTGAGCGCCTCCCGGTAGCGCATGACGGCCATCAGGAGTCCTCGGCCTGCTCGGCTTCCTCGTCCTCCGCCTGTGCCTCGTCGGCCGGCTTCTTCTCGCCGACGTCCTCGCGGGCCGCCGCCTCGACCGCCTGGTGGTAGGCGTCCTCGGGGCCGCGCTCGGCCTCGGCGAGCGAGCGCTCGTCCTCGCCCTTGTGCACGCCGGCCGACCGCTCGTCGACCGAGTACCAGCCCTTGACCTGGTCGCCCATGACGTAGATGTGGTCGTACAGCGACTCGGGCGGCGGGAAGGCCGCGCCGTCGGCGAACGCGACCGCCTCGTCGACGCGCTCGACGGCCGCGTCGTCGAGCCGCTTCACCTCGTCCTCGTCGAGTCCGAGCCGGTCGGCGAAGGCAGAGATCGGATCGCGCTTGCGCCACTCGGCGACCTGCTCCTTGCTGCGGTACTCCTCGGGATCGGCCATCGAGTGGCCGCGGAACCGGTACGTGATCGCCTCGACGAGGATCGGCTGGTGATCGTCGCGGGCGCGCCGGATCGCCTCGCGCATCACCTCGTAGGTCTCTACCACATCCATGCCGTCGCAGCGCATGCCGGGCACGCCGAAGCCGTCGCCGCGCCGGTGCAGGTCGGTCTGCGCAGTGTGGCGCTCGAGTGCGGTGCCCATGCCGAACTGGTTGTTGGTGACCATGAAGACGACCGGCAGCTTCCACAGCGCGGCGAGGTTGAGCGTCTCGCCGAACGTGCCCTGGTTGGAGGCGCCGTCGCCGAACACGCAGACGGTCACCTCGTCCTTGCCCTGGTAGTCGGACGACAGGGCCATGCCGGCGGCGAGCGGCAGGTTGCCGCCGACGATCCCGTAGCCGCCCATGAAGCGGTTGTCGAGGTCGAACATGTGCATCGAGCCGCCGCGCCCGTGCGACACGCCCTCCTCGCGCCCGAACAGCTCGGCCATGACGCGGTTGGGCTCCGCACCGCGGGCGAGCGCGTGGCCGTGCGAGCGGTAGGTCGAGATCAGGTAGTCCTCGTCGCGCATCGCGCGGCAGGCGCCGACGATCGTCGCCTCCTCGCCGATGGCCAGGTGCAGGAACCCGCCGACCTTCGCCTTCGCGTACATCTCACCCGCGCGCTCCTCGAAGCGGCGGATGAGCATCATCGTCTCGAGCCACTCCCGCGCGGCGTCTTCGTCCGGTACCGCCGCGCCCGTCTCCTGCTGCGTGGTGTCCGCCACGCGGCGGACAGTAGCGCGTCAGCCGCGCGCGAGGACGACTGCGGCGGTGTCGTCCGACACGTGGTCGGCGAGCGCGTCGACGTCGTGCAGCAGCCGTTGCGCGTCGGGCGTCCCGTGGGCGGCGACGAGTCGTTCGATCTCGCTGCGGCCGAGCCGCCGGCCGTCGCGCTTGGCCTCCTCGAGCCCGTCGGTGACGAGGCAGACCGAGACCCCGTCGGCGAGGTCGACGTGGTACTCGGGCCAGCACTCGCCGACGCCCACGCCGATCGGGCAGGCGGGCGTCTCCGCCGCCGTGTCGTGCGCGGTGCCGATCACGATCGGCGGCGCGTGGCCGGCCTTCGCGTAGGTGAGGCGGGTGGTGCGACGGTCATAGACCGCGGCGATGACGGTGACGAAGTGCGGGCGCAGGTCGCGCTCGAGCATGCGGTCGGCGCGCCGGAGCGCCTCGCCCGGCCCGAGGCCGGCCGCGAGCAGCGTGCGCAGCGTGTAGCGGGCGAGCGCGGCGAGCGTGACGCTGTCGCGGCCGTGGCCGGACACGTCGCCGAGCAGCACGCCGATGCGGTCCTCATCGAGCGTGAAGACGTCGTAGAAGTCGCCGCCGGCGGCAGGCCCGTCGGCTGGGCGGTAGGCGGCCGAGACGGTCAGCCCGTCGAGCTGCGGCACCGGCGGCAGCAGCGCCCGCGAGAGCAGGCCGATGTCGTCGATCAGCTCGAGTCGCTGCGCTTCGAGCGCCGTGCGCTGGCGCGACTGCCAGTACGCGTTGCCCGCGAGGCCGAGCGCGATCGTCGCGATGCCGAGCAGCGACCACAGGATCGCGGGCGGCAGTGCGTCGACGAGGTCGATCACGTCGCCGGCGATGCCTTGGGTGGTGGCCTTCGGCGGCGTCGCGGGCGCGCGTGCCGTCGTGCGGTGCGGCCTCGGGCGCGCGACAGGTCCGCCGGTGGGGCGCGGAGCGGCCTGCGCGGTCGTGCGCGGCCGGGCGCTCGCACGCGTCGTGCGGCGCGGAGTCGCCGTCGCGCGTGGGCGCGGAACGGCCTTTGCCGGCGTCGTCGCGGGCAGCGGCGTCGCGGTCGCGGTGGGCGTGACGGGCGTCGAGGCGGTGGCGGTGGTCGCGGCCGGCGTCGCTGTCGGTGCGACGGTCGGGACGACCGTCGGCACGGGGGTGACCTTCGGCGGCGTGGCCGGAACCGCGGGCAAGGGCGGGAGCTCGACCTTCGGCAGCGTCGGTAGCTCAACCTTCGGCAGCGTCGGCAGCTCGACCTTCGGCAGCGGCGCGATCTGCACCGGAGGGAGCGTCACCTGCGGCGTCACCGCCGCCGTCACGCCCACCACGAATGCTGTCAGTCCGCCAATGCCCACCGGAACGCCTTACTGAGTGATCGGCCCCGGTGCGCCCGGGCTTTACTGCATCACGCCGTGGTCCAGCCGACCTGCGACGCCGACGCGCCGCGCCCGCAGCGCACCGATCGTCCGGACGCCGCGCAGCGCCAGCCGTTGACCCTCCGGTGCGCCCCCGCGGCGTGTAGCGGCGGGACACGGTGCGGGCTCGCCCGCTCGCCTCACCGCGCGACCGGCGCTGGGCGGCACGCGCGGCGCCACGCTGACCCTCAACTTCCGGATCCACCGGTAGCTCTACTGGGTCTCGTAGCGGCGCCAGCGCGCGAGGAACTCGCCGGCGTCGAGCTGCGCGAGGTCGGCCTTCAGCGCGCGGGAGAGGCGGCCGGTCTGCGCCGGCGTGGTGTCCCAGAACAACACGACCTCACCGGAGTCGATCTCGACCACCTCGACGTGGTCGGCTTCGCCGGATGAGCGCAGGAGCGCGGGCCCGCGGCCGCCGCGCCGCACGAGCAGCTCATAGGCGCGGTTGGCCTTCACGCGAGCGGCACCTCGATCACCGCGCCGTCCGGCGTGACGATCGCGGGCGTGTCGCGCACGCCGGCTGCCGCCGCCTCGGCCTCGGCGGTCGCGAGCCGCTCGCGCGTGCCGCGCAGCTCGGCGCCCTTGATCACCGCCGCCGGGTGCATCTCGCACGCCGCCGCGGCCAGCAGCACGTTGTCGCGTTCGCCGAGGTCGCGGCCGGCCGCGAATGCCTGCCGGAAGGCGGCGAGGCTGAACGCCACCGCGCGGCCGATCTGCTTCGCGTAGGTCGCCACGAGCATCGCCCACTCGCTGTCAGCCGGGAACGGATCCGGCCACACGAGCGGCTGCACGCCCTGCGCAACCGCCGTGCGCTGGACGTCCTCGCGATAGGCGTCGACCTCCGCCTCGCAGCGGAACGGCCCCACCTCGCCGAGCCGCACCGGCACCCACTCGGGCACCTCGCCGAGCACGTGGTTCACGCGCTCGGCCGCGAGATAGGCGACCGGCGACGCCAGGTCAAAATAGAAACGCGGTTGCTCAGCCGTGGATGAGCCAGCCATCAGCTGCGCGGGCGGCTTCCATGATCGCCTCGGACAGCGTCGGGTGCCCGTGGATGATGCGCGCCACCTCGGGGTAGCCGCCTTCGAGCGCCTTCGCGTTCACGAGCTCCTGGATCAGCTCGGTCGCGCGTGACCCGACGATGTGCCCGCCGACCATCTCGCCGTACTTCTTGTCGCCGATGATCTTCACGACGCCGGAGCGGTCGCCGTACACGGTGCCGCCGCCGACGGCGCCGTACTGGACCTTGCCCACGGTCACGTCCATGCCCTGCTCGCGCGCCTGCTCCTCGGTCAGCCCGAACGAGCCGACGTTCGGCGTGCAGAACGTCGCCCGCGGGATGTCGATGTACTCGATCGGATGCGTCTCCAGGCCCGCCGCGTCCTCGACCGCGATGACGCCCTCGTCGGACGCCTTGTGGGCGAGCGCCGGGCCGTGCACGAGGTCGCCGATCGCGTAGACGCCCTTGGCCGACGTCTTCATCGCGCCGTCGACGTCGATCAGGCCGTTGTCATCGAGCTTTACGCCCGCCTCGTCGATCCCCAGGCCCTCCACGTCGGGCCCGCGGCCGGCGGCGATGATGAACCACTCGACCTCGGCGCTCTGGTCGCCGTAGGTGAACGTGACCTTGTCGTCGGACGACTGCACGTTCTCAACCAGCGTGCCGGTGTTGACCGTGATGTTCTGCTTGGGGAGCGCGCGGCCGACGACCTTGGAGATGTCGGCGTCCTCGGTCGGCAGCACGCGGTCGAGCGCCTCGAACAGCAGCACCTCGGTGCCCAGGCGCCCGTATGCCGACGCGATCTCGGCGCCCGAAGCGCCCGCGCCGACCACCGCGATCTTGCCCGGTAGCTCCTTCATCGCCCAGGCCTGCTCAGTGCCGATCACGCGGCCGCCGAACTCCGTGCCGGGGATGGGCTTGGGCACCGAGCCGGTGGCGAGCACGACGCACGTCTTCACCTCGATGACGTTGCCGTCGAAGTTGCCGCCGACCTTCACGTTGCCGTCGTCGGTGACCGATCCGAAGCCCTCGATCAGGTCGATCTTGTTCTTCTTGAACAGCCCGCCGACGCCGCCGACGAGCGTGGAGATGACCTTCTCGCGCCGCTCGTAGACCTTGCCGTAGTCGACGGAGCGCCCCTCGACGTTGATCCCGAAGTCGCCCGCCTCGTCGATCTCGGACAGCAGGTCCGCCGCGCGCAGCACGGCCTTCGCCGGGATGCAGGCGTAGTTCAGGCAGCGGCCGCCGACCTTGTCCTTCTCCACCACGGCGGTCTTCATCCCGAGCTGTGCGGCGCGGATCGCCGCCACGTAGCCGCCGGGGCCGGAGCCGATGACGATGCAGTCGTACGAGGATTCGGGCATGGAGCGGTGAGGCTAGCGAACGACGTGAATGCCTAGCTCGGTGAACGGATCCACCAGCTCGGCGGGAACGCCCGGCTCCGTAGCCAGGTGCGTCAGCGCGGTGGCGGGCGCGATCCCGAACGGCGCCGTCGTGCCGAGCTTGTCGCGTGAAGCGAGGCCGACGACGCGGTCGGCCCGCTGCACGAGCACGCGCCGCAGCTCGGCCTCCTCGTGGTAGCCGGTGCTCAGACCGGCCAGCGGGTGCACGGCCCAGACGCCGAGGAAGCACACGTCGGCGGTGATCCGCTCGTACGCCGTGATCGCCTGCGCACCGACGGCGACCATCGCGCGCGGGTCGAGCGTGCCGCCGACCACGACCACCTCGCGCCCCGCGAGCGCGGTCGCGACCGGCGGGCTGTGCGTGATGAACGTGCCCTGGTAGCCGGGCGGGATCGCGTCGACGAAGTGCAGCGCCGTACTGCCGCCGTCCACGATCACGGTCTGGCCCGGCTCGAGCAGTGTCGCCGCCGCGCGCGCGACGGCGAGCTTGCCCTCGACGCTCTGCGCCCGGCGCTCCTCGTAGGTCGGCGCGACGGCTGACCGGGCGAGCGCGCCGCCGTGCACGCGCTGCAGGTGCAGCGCGTCTGCGAGCTCGTCGAGGTCGCGGCGGATCGTGTAGCCGGACACCCCGAGCGCGTGCTGCAGGTCGGTCGCCACCACGCGCCCCTCGCGGGCGAGCACGTCGAGGATCCGGCGCTGCCGCTCCTCCTTGAGCACGCCTAGGGCAGCTCGTCGGCGGCGGTGAAGACCGGCTTGTTCGCCGCGCGGGCGATCGCGACCATCTCATCGGCGCCCGCGGACGCGCCGCCGACGCGGAGCACGGCGTCGCAGCGCTCGAGCAGCCGGCGCGCGATCGGGTGGAAGATCTCGTCGAACACCGGGTCGCCGACGCGCTCGCTGCCCGCCTCCTCGATCAGCGGCAGGGCGAGCGCCTCTCCGGTCACCGGCAGATGCCCGGCGCGGAACACCTCCAGCGCGGCCGCGTTCATGGTCGCGACGTTGGCGGCGAGCTTGGCGGGGTCGTCGCCCGTGCCCGACCGGTAGGGGCCCGCCACGAGGATCAGCAGTTCGTCATGCATTTGCGCAGTTTCGCACGAAAACACGCACTAACGCAACTAAAACGGAGGCGGGATCGGCCGCGTGGTCGCGGCGGCCGGTCAGCGCAGCCGGGCCTTCAGGCCCTCAGGCAGCGCCGCCGACTCGCCGGACTCGTAGTCGTAGCCCACGAGCACGCCGTAGCCCTCGGCCAGCAGCCGGCCATCGACGCGCATCTCGAACTCGAGCTTCAGCGACTTCGTCCCGATGTCCGCCGGCCGCACGCTGATCGCAACTTCTTCGTCGAAGTGGCCGGGCGAGCGGTAGTCGATGTGGCAGCTGGCGAAGATGAAGCCGAAGCCGCCGTCGCGGTTGACCGGGTCATGGGTGCCGAACAGGCCGTTGAGGTAGTTGATCCGCGCGGTCTCGAAGTAGCGCAGGAACACCACGTTGTTGAGGTGGCGCATAGCGTCGAGATCGCCGAAGCGGATCCGCTCGGTATGCGTGTAGGCCCAGCTCACCTGCGCGTGGGCATCTGGATGCGGGCCATCTGGCGGATGAGGAAGTAGAACAGCGGGCCGGTGATCGCCATGCCGACCAGGCACTGCGCGACTGCCGCGGCGTTCTCGGCGCGCAGCAGCGCGAGCAGCGCGAACGTGAAGCTCACGCCGAGCAGCACCTCGAAGCCGAGCACCGCCCAGTACTTGAGGTTCCACAGGCCGCCGGCGGCGGCCAGCATGACCGCCGCGAAGATCAGCGGCGGCTTCTTGTCGCCCTCCCAGCCCGTGAGCACGAGGATCACGTTGGCAACCGCCACGAGCACGGCGAGCGCGGTGGCGGCCACGATCGGCCACGGATGCTCGCCGGGCTTGAGCGGCTCGAGCGCTGCGCGTGCCGCCTCGTCGCGCTCGCGCGCGCGGGCATAGCCCCGCGTCATGGCGTCGCCCGCGTCTGGGGCGCTCTCGCTCCGGCCCCGCGTCATGGCGTCGCCCGCGTCTGGGGCGCTCTCGCTCCGCGCCGGCGCTTCGCCTTCGCGGCGCGCGCCCGGCCGCGGCGGGGCGCTCCTCGGGCCGCCGGGGCGCCGCTTACGTGCGTGCCGCGCCAAGGCGCTCCTCCAGCGCGCGTGCCGCGGCCTCGGGATCGTCGGCCTGCGTGATCGCGCGGACGACGACGATGCGCTCGGCGCCGCGCTGCAGCACCGCGTCGACGTTTCCCGTGTCGAGGCCGCCGATCGCGAACCACGGCTTGGTCACCGTGCGCGCGGCGTACGCCACATACTCGAGCCCTGCGGCGGGGCGGCCCGGCTTGGTCGGCGTCTCGTGAACCGGGCCGACGGCCAGGTAGTCGACGTCGGGGTCGGCCTGCGCGGCATCGGCCTGGTCGGGAGCGTGGGTCGAGCGGCCGACGATCCGGTCCGGCCCGATCGCGGCGCGCGCCTCGGCGGGCGTTGCGTCGTCCTGGCCGACGTGCACGCCGTCGGCGCCGCAGGCCGCGACGAGGTCGGGGCGGTCGTTGAGCATGAACAGCGCGCCGGCCTCCTCGGCCGCGGTCCGGAACGCGATGGCCGCCTCGATCAGCCCAGCGTCGTCGAGCGAGCGGTCGCGTAGCTGGATCAGGTCCACGCCGCCGCGCAGCGCCGCGCGCAGCCACTCGAGCGGCCGGGCGTCGCAGACGAGGTAGAGACGGGCGGTGCCGAGACGCTCGCGCGGGGTCATCGAGGCTCTACCATACGAAGCAACTACGGGAGCCCGCGACACCGGGCTGAGAGGGCGGCATCTGGCCGCCGACCGTCGAACCTGATCCGGGTAGTGCCGGCGTAGGGAGGGAATGTCCAGCAGTGACCTCGAGTTCGTTTGACGTCGCCGTCGCGGGTGGCGGCGCGATTGGCCTGGCCTGCGCGTGGCGCGCGGCCGAGCGTGGCCTCAGCACCGTCGTCCTCGACGCGGGTGGCGAGGCCGCCTGGCGTGTCGCGGCGGGCATGCTCGCCCCGGTCACCGAGGCGCAGTTCGGCGAGGACGCGCTGCTCGAGCTCAACCTGCGCGGCGCGCGCGCCTTCGGCGACTTCTGCGCGGAGCTGGCCGCGGCGTCGGGTGACGATCCCGGCCTGCTCACGACCGGCACGTTGGCCGTTGCCCGCGACCGCGACGAGGCCGAGGTGCTCGACCGCCTGCTCGCGTTCCGGCGTGAGCTCGGGCTCGAAGTCGAGCGGCTGCGGCCGAGCGCGGCGCGCCGGCTCGAGCCGGCGCTGGCGCCCACCGTGCGGCTGGCGCTCGACGTCCCGGGCGACCATTCCGTGGATCCCCGCCGGATGGTGTCCGCGCTCGCCGCCGCCTTCGAGCGGGCCGGCGGGACGCTGCGCCGCGAGAGCGTCGCCGCGCTCGATGCCCAAGGTCTCCGCCTCGCCGACGGCTCGGTGGTCCGCGCCGAGCAGGTGCTGCTCGCCACCGGCGCGGCGCAGATCGAGCTGCCCGACGAGCTGCGCGTGCCGGTCCGGCCGGTGAAGGGTCAGACGCTGCGGCTGCGCGATCCCCGCGGCGCCGGCCTGGTCGACCGCACGATCCGCGGCATCGACGCCTATCTCGTCCCGCGCGCCGACGGCGAGTACGTGCTCGGCGCGACGATGGAGGAGCAGGGCTTCGACACGGCGCCGACCGCCGGCGGCGTCTACGAGCTGCTGCGCGACATGAGCGAGGTCGTGCCCGGCGTGCTCGAGCTGGAGATCATCGAGCTGCTCGCCGGCTTGCGGCCGGCCACGCCGGACAACCTGCCGGCGATCGGGCCGGGCGCGCGTGACGGCCTCGTGTGGGCCACCGGGCACTTCCGCAACGGGATCGTGCTCGCGCCCGTGACCGCCGAGGCGATCGTTGCCGTGCTGTGCGGCGACGGGCTGCCCGCGTGGGCGGCGGCCGCCGATCCGCGACGGTTCGCTGGGGTCCACGCGTGAGGGTGGTGCTGAACGGCAGCGAGGCGGAGCTGGCCGACGGCGCCACGGTCCAGGCCGCGGTCGACGCGCTCGATCTGCCCGCCTCCGGGCGCGGGGTCGCGGTGGCGGTCGACGCCGAGGTGGTGCCGCGCACGCAGTGGCCGACACACGAGTTGAACGAGGGCGCGCGGATCGAGGTCCTGCGCGCGATCCAGGGAGGCTGAAATGGCGACCACGGACGTATCCGCGGATGTATTGACCATCGCCGGCAGCGAGCTGCGCTCGCGGCTGCTGCTCGGCACCGGCGGCTTCCGCTCGCTCGACGCGCTGGCGGCGGCGATCGAGGCCTCGGGCTCCGAGCTCGTCACGGTCGCGCTGCGCCGGATCGACCCGGACGCGCGCGGCTCGATCGTCGACGTGCTCGACGGCGCCGGCGTGCGCCTGCTCCCCAACACGGCCGGCTGCTTCACGGCGCGCGACGCGGTGCTCACGGCCAAGCTGGCCCGCGAGGCGTTCGAGACCGACTGGGTCAAGCTCGAGGTGATCGGCGACGAGCGGACGCTCCTCCCCGACGCCCCGGCGCTGCTCGAGGCGGCCGAGGAGCTCGTCGACGAGGGCTTCGTCGTGCTCCCGTACACCAACGACGACCCGATCCTGGCCCGCCGGCTCGAGGACGTCGGCTGCGCGGCGGTGATGCCGCTCGGCTCGCCGATCGGCTCGGGCATGGGGCTGCTCAACACCTACAACCTGCGCCTGATCCGCGAGCGCGCGGGCGTGCCGGTGATCCTCGACGCGGGCGTGGGGACCGCCTCCGACGCCGCGCTGGCGATGGAGCTCGGGTACGACGGCGTGCTCTGCGCCTCGGCGATCTCGCGCGCCGAGGACCCGGTGACGATGGCGCGGGCGATCAAGCTCGGCACCGAGGGCGGGCGGCTGGCGTACCGCGCCGGCCGCATCCCGAGGCGCTTGTACGCGCAGGCGTCCACGCCCGAAGAGGGCGTCGCCGAGTTCTAATCGTCGTCGGCAGCGCCGGCCAGCTGCGGCTGGGTAGGGCGGCGAGGTTTGGGCCGTCACGGCGGTCCTTTGGCGCCTTTACCTGAACCCGCCCAGGCAAAGCGCCATGGAGGTCGCGCGGCGGCCGATCCCGCGCCTCCCTACCCTGCCGAGCTCGAGTGCCGCTCACCACCCGAGCCCTCAACCGTGCGCTGTTGGAGCGCCAGATGCTCCTGCGCCGCGAGCCGGTCGGCATCGCCGAAGCGATCGCGCACCTGGTCGGCATGCAGGCACAGGTGCCGCTGGCGCCCTATACGGGCCTCTTCAGCCGCCTCGCGGACTTCGACCCCGCTGAGCTGTCGCGGATGATCGAGCACAAAGAGGTCGTGCGCGGCACGCTGATGCGGCGCACGGTGCACCTCGTCACCGCCGACGACTTCCTCATGCTCCGGCCGGTCCTGCAGGACATGGTCGAGCGCGGGTACGCGAGCAGCCCGTTCGCGCCGCAGATCGAGGGCGTCGACATCGAGGAGCTGCTCGCCGCCGGGCGCGCGCTCGTGGAGCAGGCGCCGCACACGACCGCCGAGCTCCGGGACGAGCTCGGGCCGCGCTGGCCGGATGCCGACGGCGCGTCGCTCGCGTATGCGGTCCGCTACCACCTGCCGCTCGTGCAACTTCCGCCGCGCGGGCTGTGGCCGACCCGCAAGGGCGCCGGGCGCGCCCGCGTCACGACCGTCGAGCACTGGCTCGGCCGCCCGCTCGCCACCGACACCGACCCGGCGACGACAATCCGCCGCTATCTGGCGGCGTTCGGGCCCGCGAGCGTGCAGGACATCGCCGCCTGGTCGGGCCTCACCAGGGTCCGCGAGGCGGTCGACGCACTCGATCTCGTGCGGCTCGACGATGGCCTGCTCGACGTCGAAGACGGTCCGCTGCCGGATCCGGACACGCCCGCTCCGCCGCGCTTCCTGCCGCCGTTCGACAACGTGGTGCTCGCCCACAAGGACCGCACGCGCATCGCGCCCGACCGCGATCGCCTGATCCGCGCGATGGACAAGCCGATGCTGCTCGTCGACGGCTTCCTGCGCGGTACCTGGAAACTCGACGAGGAGCGGCTCGTCATCGACGCGTGGGAACCGCTCACGCGCGAAGAGCAAGCGGCGGTCGACGAAGAGGGCGAGCGGCTGCTCGCCTTCACGCGCGCTCCAGCCGCCTGAGCGCGCGGACGTCGCGCACGGTGAGGGCGCTGCCCAGCGAGATGAACGCGAGCAGGCTGCCGCCGATCAGCACCTCGGTCGCGCCGAGCTGCTCGCCCAGCGGGCCGGCGAGCACGTAGCCAATTGGCAGCAGCGCCAGCGAGCCCATCCAGTCGTAGGCGCTCACGCGCGAGAGCACGTGCGGCGGCACCCGCTGCGCCAGCGCGGTCTCCCACCAGATCCCGAACAGCGCCAGGCACGTGCCCGTCGCGGTGAAGATCACGAGCAGCAGGGGAACCGGCAGCCCCAGCGCGAAGATCGCGAACGACGCCGGCCACGGCAGCGCCAGCAGCATCCCGGTGCGCATGGGGTGCCGCGGCCGCCAGCGGAACCCGACCAGCGCGCCGAGGATCGTGCCCGCGCCCATTGCCGACGTCGCGATGCCGAACGTGGCGCGGGTGTCGTACTGCTCGAGTGAGACCGTCGCGCCGAGCGTCTGCCACGGCCCGAACGAAGTCAGCAGCGCCAGCGAGAAGGCGAGGATGATCACCCAGATCCAGTCGCGCGAGCGCACCTCTGTCCAGCCCTCGCGCAGCTCGGAGAGCACGGTCGTCCGCGCCCCCACGGCGCCGCGCTCGCGCGGTCGCAGCTGCAGCAGGAACGCGGCCGAGACGACGAACGTCGCCGCGTCGATCGCGAACGCGTAGCCAGGCCCGACACCGAGCACGAGCGCCGTCGCCAGCGCCGGGCCTGCGAACTCGGCGGCCGTCTCGACGGTGCTGAACGTCGCCTTCGCCGGCTGGATCTCGCGCTCCGGCACGGTCTGCGGGATCAGGCCCGTGTACGCGGGGCGGAAGAACGCCTCGGCCGTCCCGAACAGCGCCTCGATCACCGCGATCATCCAGATCTCGACGGCGCCCGTGAAGATGAGCGCCGCGAGCAGCGCGTGCAGGGCAAAGCGCACGACGTCGGTGCCGATCATCACGCGATGGCGCGGCAGCCGGTCCGCCCACACTCCCCCGATCAGCAGGAACGCGACCAGCGGGAGCGCATGGGCGGCGAGCACGATGCCGACGTCGCTCGGCGAGCCGATGTCGGTCACGTACAGCGCGAGCGCGACGAACACGATGCGGTCGCCGAGCGTGCTCGCCGTCTGGCCCGCCAGCAGCAACCGGAGCTCGCGATGTCGGAACACGCCTCGCACCAGGACGCCATGATGGCCGCGTGGACGTCGATGAGCTGTTCGATGCCTGGGAGCGCGCTTGGTCGGGTCGCGACCCGGCTGGGTTCGAACCCTTGTGCGCCGACGGCTTTGCCTACGAGGACCCGCTGACGCCCGAGCCGCTGCAGGGCGTGCTCCCGCTCGTCGCCCATGCGCGCAAGCTGTGGCGGGCGTTCCCGGACGCGCGGGTCAACGCGACCGGCGAGCGGCTCACCGACGGCGACTTCGCGTGCGCGCCGTGCAAGGTGATGGGCACGCACATGGGCCGGGTCGGCGGCGTGACGGCCACCAACCGCTTCATCGTCGTGCACGCGGTTGTGTACGCCGAGCTGCGCGACGAGCGGCTGCTGCGCGTGCGCGCGTTCTTCGACGTCCACGGCGCCGCGACCGCGCTCGGCGTCCTCCCCCAGCCCGGCACGGTGGGCGAAAAAGCGCTGTTGCTCTTGCGCGGCTTCGGCCTGCGCGCGTAGCTAGCGGTGAACCTCGATCTCCCCGGTCATGCCCGGGTGGATCGTGCACTCGTACTTGACCGTGGTGGGCTTGTCGACGGTCGTCGTGAACGTCTGGCCCTTGCCGAACAGCGCCGACTTGAACACCGCGCCGCTGTTCGCCACAGCGTTGTGGTCGACCGTGTCCTGGTTGGTCCAGCAGATCTTCTGGCCGACGCGCGCGGTTGCGTGGTCGGGATCGAACTTGATGTTGGCCATCTTGATCACGACCGCGTCGCTCGCGCACGCCTGTGACGAGCCGGCGGTGCCGCCGCTGTCGTCCCCACCGCAGCCCGCCAGGGCCGCGGCGACAACCGCGATCGCGAGCCGCCTCATGCGAGCGTCACCGCCACCGGCGGATGGTCGGAAAGGATCCCGCGGTCGAGCACTTGGCCCTTGCCGGCCGCCGGGCGGTTGTCGGTGAACAGGTGGTCGACGTGGTTGCCGGCGACGTGGAACAGACCGGGGAAGCTCGGGCGCTTGAGATTCACGTCCCCACCGAATACCACGAGCGG
The DNA here is from genome assembly GCA_963803335.1 of uncultured Solirubrobacteraceae bacterium. Taxonomy (GTDB): domain Bacteria; phylum Actinomycetota; class Thermoleophilia; order Solirubrobacterales; family Solirubrobacteraceae; genus DASSUW01. The sequence goes on from CAWDME010000010.1 coordinate 84,233, forward strand.
CCCCCACGAGCGCAGCGCCGCGATCGCGCGCTCGCAGTCGGCCTGGGCGGCCGGCTCCGGATGGTTGTGCGCGTGCACGTTCACCGCCCAGCCGTCGGGCAATCGCACCCCGTGCACCCACCGCGCCTCCGGCAGCCGCCGCAGCCGCGCCGCGCGGTGCTCGAGGATCGGCATCCCGCGCACGAGGATCGCGTTGCAGCCGCCGCCGCCCGACTTGAGAATGTCGGGGTTGCGGACCGAGATCGCGCGCCGCACCGGCAGCAGCTGGTTGCGCGACGTGAGCTGCATCCGATACGCGGCGCGGGCGGAGGCCGCGAGCGTCGGCGGGAACCACGGCGGCACCTCCTGCAGCAGCGCGACGTCCCATTCCCAGCCGGCGAGCGCGGCGGCGAACTCGGACCCGAGTGATCGGCCGGACGGCGGCACCGAGCGGCCGTGGAAGAGGTTCCAGGTGAGCACGCGCACGGCGCCGACCGTACACTGCGGCGCCTGCACTTCCTCGACGGCACTGAGCTCTCCGCCGGTCAGCTGACCTCACTGCTGGACCGTGCGCTCGCACTCAAGGAGGCGCCGGCCGGCTCGCGCGCGCTCGACGGCAAGACCGTGGCGCTGCTGTTCGAGCACCCTTCGACGCGCACCCGCGTGTCGTTCGAGGCCGGCGTCTTCGAGCTCGGCGGGCACCCGATGGTCCTGCGTGCGAACGAGCTGCAGCTCACGCGCGGCGAGTCGATCCGCGACACGGCCCTGGTCTTCTCCCGCCACGCCGCGGTGATCGGGCTGCGCACCGGCTCCGAGGAGCGGCTCGCCGCACTCGCCGAGCACGCCGGCGTGCCGGTCGTGAACATGCTCTCCCCGCGCCATCACCCGTGCCAGGCGCTGGCCGATCTGATGACGCTGCGCGAGGCGTTCGGCGCGATCGAGGGGCGCGTGCTCACTTTTGTCGGCGACGGCAACAACGTCGCCCGCTCGCTGGCCGTCCTCGGCGGCATCGCGGGCGTCGAGGTGCGCGTCGCGGCACCGGAGGGCTTCCAGCTCGAGCCGGAGTCCGGGGCCGCGCTGTTCGACGACCCGGCCGAGGCGGTCGCCGGCGCCGACGCCGTCTACACCGACGTCTGGGTCTCGATGAGCGACGACGAGTCCGAGGCCGCGCGCCGGCGCGAGGCGCTCGCGCCGTACCGGCTCCACGAGGCGCTGCTCGAGCGCGCCAAGCCCGAGGCCATCGCCCTGCACTGCCTGCCCGCCCATCCCGGCGAGGAGATCACCGAGGGCGTGCTCTACGGGGACCGCCAGCGCATCTGGGATCAGGCGGAGAACCGGCGCCATGCGCAGAAGTCGCTGCTCGAGATGCTCGTTTCAATCTGATCGCGGATGGGGTAGGGCCACCGCCGCATGACGCAAGCCAAGCGCAGCCGCCTCAACCCGATCGGGGCCCTCGTCCTCACGCGCGAGCGGATCCAGGAGGTGCTCGACGACGCGGTCGAGCGCGGCCGCATGACGCGCGACGACGCCACGGAGCTGCTGCACGAGCTGATCCGCCGCTCGACCGCGCCCGCCGACCGCCTGATCCGCGAGGTCGGCCGCCTCCCGGGCCTTGGGAGCGGCTTCCCGATCGACGGCTACGACGACATGACGGCGGCGCAGGTGACCGAGCGGCTCGCCGGCCTGACGCCTGCGGAGCTACGCACGGTGCGCGACCACGAGCGCCGCAACGCGAACCGCAAGTCGGTGCTGGCAGCGATCGATCGTAAGCTGCCTTGAGTGTCCACCACTTCGTCCCAGGCCCGCCCTTCGCGCGGTGACGTCCTCGAGCTGACGATCGACTCGCTCGCTCACGGCGGCAACGGCGTCGCCCGGCACGACGGCTACGTCGTGTTCGTCGCCGGGGCCGTGCCCGGCGATCGCGTGCGCGCCGTCGTCGGTAAGGCCAAGCCCGCCTACGCCGAGGCGCGGGCGATCGAGATCGTCGAGCCTTCGCCGGACCGCGTCCCCCCGATCGCCGACCACCCGGGTGCGCCGTGGCAGGTGCTCCCGTACGAGCGCCAGCTCGAGATCAAGGCCGAGCAGGTGCGCGAGGCGCTCGAGCGGATCGGGCATCTGAGCGACTTCGAGCTCGAGCCGATCGTCCCCGCCGTCGAGCAGTGGCGCTACCGCAACAAGCTCGAGTACTCGTTCGGCACCGGCCCGGACGGCGAGCTCGTGTGCGGCTTCCACGCGCCCGGCCGCTGGGACGAGATCCTGCCGATGACCGACTGCCTGCTCGCCTCCGAGCGGTCGAACGCGGTGCGCGAGCAGGTGCTGCAGTGGTGCCGCGCGCAGGGGCTGAGCGCGTGGGACCGGCGCGAGCAGATCGGCCTGCTGCGCAACCTCGTGGTTCGCGAGGGCCGGCGGACCGGCGAGCTGCAGGTGCGGCTCGTGACCTCGCCGGGCAGCTTCGACGTCGACGCGCTGGCCGGCGTCGTGGACTGCGACGGCCTGTTCTGGACTCGCCAGGAGCAGCTCGGCGAGACGGCCCTGGGCGGCGAGACGACACTGCTCTCCGGTACGCCGCAGCTGCGCGAGCAGATCGGCGGCCTCGAGTTCCTCATCAGCCCCGAGGCGTTCTTCCAGACCAACACGGAGATGGCCGAGCAGCTCTATGGGCTGGCGGCCGAGTACGCCGCGCTGCGCGGGCACGAGCGCGTCTTCGACCTCTACTGCGGTATCGGCACGATCGGGCTGACGCTCGCCGCGCGGGCGCGCGAGGTCGTCGGCGTGGAGATCGTCGAGCCCGCGGTGGCCGACGCGATCGAGAACGCCCGCATCAACGACATCGTCAACGCCCGCTTCTTCGCCGGCGACATCCGGCTCGCCATGCGCGACCTCGTCGAGGCGGCCGGCCGGCCCGACGTCGCGGTCGTCGACCCGCCGCGCGCCGGCCTCTCGCAGAAGGTCGTGCGCCGGATCATCGAGGCGCAGCCGTCGCGGATCGTCTACGTCTCCTGCAACCCGACCACGCTGGCACCCAACGCCGCGCAGATGGTCGAGGCCGGCTACCGGCTCGTGCGCGTCCGGCCGGTCGACATGTTCCCGCAGACGCCGCACATCGAGAGCGTCGCGCTGCTCGAGAAGTAGGCGCTAGGCAGCGATCGGGATCGGGTCGTCGTCCGCGAACTCCGCGAGCGCGCCGGCGAGCAGCCGGTAGACCTGCTCGGAGACCGCCATGCCGACGTGCGAGGCGCGGACCTCGACGAGCTCGTCGGCCGCGGGGTCCAGGCACGCGCGCCAGTCGACGACGCCGTCCGAGCGCGAGTAGACCGACAGGTAGCGCACGGAGGCCGGGAAGTCGGCCGGAAGGTCGGTGCGGAAGGGCTCGCAGCACGCGCCGCGCAGGCAGCTCAGCGACATCAGCCCGGGCACGCGGCCGGTGCCGAGCGCGCCGACGAGGCCGACCTGCAGCAGCACCAGTGGGTGGACCTTGAGCATCGAGACGGTCGGGGCGCCGAGCGCGACGACACCGGAGACGAGGTCGGGCCGCCGGTAGGCGATGACGCGGGCGAGCACGCCACCGCGGCTCTGGCCGATGATCGCGACCTTCTCGCCGGTGCGGTCGGCCAGCACCTCCAGGCGCGCCTCGATCCGCCGGCAGGCATCCTGCGAGCAGCCGACGTTCGCGCGGATGCCGGCCCGGCTCGTCCAGTAGCCGTTGGCGCGTAGCCACTTGGTCATGGTGCCGAGCGAGCCGTCGCCGGCCAGGAAACCGGGCACGAGGAGCACCGGCCGCCCGTTCCCCGGGGCCACGCCGTGTCCGCGCCACACCGGGCTGCGGAACAGCCGCGCGGCCTCAATACCCACACGGGACTCGCGCCAAAGGGGTGGGACGTGGGGGACGACGCCCATTTGCAGGCCATTACCCCATCAGATGCACCGGCAGTACAACGGCTGAATGGGGAGTCTTGCCGGGAGCGGTAGCATCGCCGCCGTGCGCGCCGCCACGATCCACGACGGCGAGATCTCCGTCCAGGAGCACCCGGATCCGGTCCCGCAGGCGGGCGAGCTGCTCGTCCGCGTGCACGCCGCGGGTCTCAACGGCGCCGACATGATGCAGCTGAAGGGGCTGTATCCGGCCCCGCCCGGCGCGCCACCGGACATCCCCGGGCTCGAGCTGGCCGGTGAAATCGTGGCGACCGGCGACGGCGTGCGCCGCTTCGAGCCCGGCGACGGCGTGATGGCGATCGTCGGCGGCGGCGGGCAGGGCGAGCTGGCGATCGTGCACGAGCGCGTGGCGATGCCGATCCCGGAGGAGCTCGACTGGACCGCGGCCGGCGGCGTCCCCGAGGTCTTCTGCACCGCCCACGACGCGCTGTTCACGCAGGCCGCGCTCGTGGTCGGCGAACGGCTGCTCGTGCACGGCGCCGCCGGCGGCGTCGGCATGGCCGCCGTGCAGCTCGGCACGATGGCGGGCGCGCGCGTCACCGCCACGGTCCGCGACGAGCACTGCCGCGAGCAGATCCAGGCGCTCGGCGTCAACGCAATCGCGCCCGACGAGTTCGGCGAGGCTGGGCCGTTCGACGTGATCCTCGAGCTGGTCGGCGCTCCTAACTTCCCCGGGAACCTCGAAGCCCTGGCGCCGCTCGGCCGCATCGTCGTCGTCGGAATCGGTGCCGGTGCGCAGACCGACCTCGACCTACGGATGCTCATGTACAAGCGCGTGCGCCTGTTCGGCACCGTCATGCGCGCCCGCTCGCTGGAGGAGAAGGCAATGATGACGCGGGCCGTCGAGAAGGCCGTGCTGCCCGGCTTCGTGTCCGGCGACCTGTCGGTGTTCGTCGCCGAGACCTTCCCGCTCGACGAGGTCGCCGCGGCTTACGAGCGCTTTCAGGCCGGCGGCAAGCTCGGCAAGATCGTGCTCGAGATGTGAGCCAGCTTGTCGGGGTTGACGACCCCGTGGATCGCCTGGACCGCACCGTCTGAGATCTGCAGCGCCCACGCGGCGATGAGCGTCCCGTCGGCCTCGTACCCGAGCAGTCCCGGCTGGCCGTTGAGGTCGACCTGGCGTAGCGTGACGCCACGCCGGATCCCCACGCGGCCGAAGCCGGCGAGCACCGCGGCGAGGCGGTCGCGCCCGTGCAGCTCGGGCAGCGCTGTCGCCTTGCCGCCGCCGTCGCCGTAGAACGCGGCGTCCTCGGCCAGCAGCGCCACGAGCGGCTCGGTCTCGCCCTCGTGGAGCGCGGCGATGAAGCGGCGCGCCAGCTCGTCGCGCTGCTCGCGCGAGGGCTCGAAGCGCGGACGCCGCTCGTCAACGTGGCGGCGCGCTCGCACGGCGAGCTGGCGGACGTTGGCCGGGCTCTTGTCGACGATCTCGGCGATCTCGTCATACGCGTAGTCGAACGCCTCGCGCAGCACGAACACCGCGCGCTCGACCGGCGTCAGCGACTCGAGCAGCACGAGCACGGCCATCGACAGCGATTCGGCGCGCAGCGCGGCATCGGGCGCCGGGTCGGCGAGCACGGGCTCGGGCAGCCACGGGCCGGGGTACTCCTCGCGCCGCACCCGCGCCGAGCGCAGGTGGTCGATGCTCAGCCGTGTCACGACGGTCGACAGCCAGGCGCGCGGCGAGTCGACGTCGCCGGCCTGATGGAGGCGCAGGAACGCCTCCTGGACGATGTCCTCGGCTTCGCTGAAGCTGCCGACCATCCGGTAGGCGATCGACAGCATGAGCGGTCGCAACTCCTCGGCTGTCACAGGGCGAGCTCCCGTCTCGTCTGAGGCTGCATGAACAGCCTACGCATCTTCATCGCGGGCGCCTCGGGCACCCTTGGCCGCCGCCTCGTCCCCCAGCTCGTGGCCCGCGGCCACCACGTCACCGGCACCACGCGCTCGCGGCCCGACGCACTGCGCGCGCTCGGCGCCGAGCCAGTCGTCGTCGACCCGCTCGACGCCGTGGCGCTGCGGGCGGCCGTCGTCGCGGCCGAGCCGGACGTCGTCGTGCACCAGCTCACCGCGCTGGCGGGAATGGGCATGGTGCGCAACTTCGACAAGGCGTTCGCCGTCACCAACCGCCTGCGCACCATGGGGACCGACAACCTGATCGCCGCGGCGCGGGCCGCCGGCGCGCGCCGGCTCGTGTGGCAGAGCTACGCGGGCTGGCCGTACGGGTCCGACGGCAGCACGGTCAAGACCGAGGACGATCCGCTCGACCCCGATCCGCCGGCGGACGCGCGCGAGTCGCTGGCGGCGATCCGCCACCTCGAGGCGGCGGTGCTCGACTCGGGCCTCGAAGGCGTCGTGCTCCGCTATGGCGGCTTCTACGGGCCCACGACGTCGCTCGACGAGGGCGGCGAGCACCGCGAGCTGATCCGCAAGCGCCGCTTCCCGATCGGCGGCGACGGCCGCGGCGTGTGGTCGTTCATCCACATCGACGACGCGGCGGCGGCGACCGTGGCGGCGATCGAGGGCTCCGCGACCGGCGTCTTCAACGTCGTCGACGACGATCCGGCGCCGACGAACGAGTGGCTGCCGGAGCTCGCTCGCCAGCTCGGCGCGCCGGCGCCGCGGCGCCTGCCCGGCTGGCTGGTGCGCCTCGCGGCCGGGCCGCAGGCGTACTCGCTGATGACGCGCCAGCGCGGGGCCTCGAATGCCAAGGCGGCGCGCGACCTCGGCTGGCAGCCCGACCACAGCTGGAAGCAGGGCTTCGCGCGCTAGTACGGCGGGAAGTCCGCGTACCAGTCGCCGAGCACGCGGAACGCCTTCCAGAACTCGCGCTTGGCGCTCTCCTCGTCGAGCGCCTCGTCGATGTTCGGCGTGAACAGGGCAGCGATCGAAGGCGTGAGCGGCTGCACCTCGCCCGCGGTGGCCAGCACCTCGCGGGCGAGCGGCAGCTCGAGCTCGTTGAGCACGTCGAGCGTCTCGGCGCCCATGACCACGACCATCTTCGGCTGGACGATGGCGATCTCCTCGACCAGCCGCGCGATGCACTCGGGCGCGGCGAGGGCGGTGTCGGCGACCGGGCACTTCACGCACAGCGTCCCGTAGACCGCGAGCGGGTCGATGTCGAGGCGGCGGAGCGATTTCATCAGCGCCGTCCCCGCGCGGCCGTAGAAAGCGACGCCCTCCTCGATCTCCGCCGGGGTCGGCGCGTACTTGAGCAGCATCACGTCAGCCTGCGGATGCCCAGAGCCGAGCACCGGCATGAGGCTGCCGCGCGGACAGCGGTCGCAGGCCTGTACGTCGCGCGTGAAGTGGTTGAGCTCGCGGATCGCGCGCTCGAGGTACTTCTCGCGAATCTCGTCATCAGTGGCGGGCATCCCGCCGACCGGTTTAGGCGTGCCGGGCTTTTCTCCTTGCCCCTGCATCCGTCATTGCGCGTCGCGGCCGGCGACAGCCCTGGCCACGCGCCGCCGGCGGCTGGCCGCGCGCGCGGCCTTCGGCGTCGCCTTCGTCTCCAGGAACTTGAGCGCCTGCACCTGCGCGTAGCGCAGTGAGGAGGGCCGGCCGATGATGTCCGCCTCGCGCAGCGACTGCAGGAACTCCTGCGGGCCGTCGAAGTCGCGCATCCGGATCCGCACGGCGCCCAGGCCCTGCGCCACGTGCGCGTCCGACCCCGCCCCGCCGGGGATCCGGTACTTGCCCGCGAAGCGCACCGCCTCCTCGTTCCAGGCGGCGATCGCGATCCGCGGGTTGAAGACCTCGATCGCGTCGACGTCGGCGACGACGTTGAGCAGGTGCTCGTAGTCGGGCACCGAGTGCAGGCGGTCGAACGGGTGCGGCACGTAGACGATCCCGCCCTGGCGGCGGATCTCGGCGATCGTGGCCTCCAGGCTCATGCCGCGCGGGATCTTCTCCTCGATGAAGAGGCCGATCACCTCGCCCTGGTCCTTCGTCTTGACCTCCTCGCCGACGATCACCTTCACGCCGAACTCGGCGGCCTTCTCGCGGGCCTCGAGCGCGCCGGAGATCTCGTTGTGGTCGGTCACCGCGATCGCGCCGAGCCCGCGCTCGCGCGCGGTCGCGAGCAGCACTTCGACCGGCGTGACGCAGTCGTTCGAGTGGTCGGTGTGCATGTGCAGGTCGACATCGATCAGCGTGCGGCGGCCGAGCCGCTCGCGCACGTCCGGGGCGAGGCTGTCGGCCGGGCGGCGCAGGGCGGCGAGCCCGTCGTAGATGTGCTCGGCCTCGTCGGCGACGCGGCTCCACGACAGGTCCGCGCGGGCGCCCACGCCGCGCTCGCGCAGCTCGCGGACGAGCTCCGGGTCGCTCGCCAGCCGCTCTAGGTGGCCGGCGAGGACGTCGACGTCACCCGCCTCGAACATCAGGCCCAGCTCGCCGTCGCTGAGCACCTCCTCGTAGGCCGGCAGCTTGGCGGCCACGGGGACGGCGCCGGCGCCGAGCGCGCGCACGAGCAGGCCCGGGGCTGGGACGCTCCCGAGCGTGGCGGCGACCACGACGTCGGCTTCGGCGAGCACCTCGCTCTCGGTCGCGTCGTCGGCGGACCGCAGCGTCAGCCGGTCGCGCACCCGACTGCGCAGCGCGCCGGTGGGCGCCGCGCCGGTCGGCGAGAACACGGTCGCCTGCCAGTTCAGGTCCTCTGGCAGCCGCCGCAGCGCGCGCAGGAACAGGCGTAGCGCCTGGCGTTCCTCCTGGGCGCAGAACGCGAACCGCAGCGGGCCGTCGTACGGCGGGCGCTCGATCGTCGCCGCGCCTGGCCGCAGCGGCTCGTAGGTGGCCGGGAAGAAGCGCTCCATGACCTCCTGGGTGGCGCGGAACGAGGCCGTGCGCGCGTCGAGGCGGCCGAAGAACAGCTCCACGAAGCGTCGCGCCACCTGCGTCGAGAGCACGCGCTCGGTCGGGGCGTGGAAGGAGCCGACGTTGAGCGCGCGGGAATGTCTCAGCGCCACGGAGGAGGCGCTCGGCGCGAACGGTTCGTGCACGTGCACGAAGTCGAGCGGCGCGAACGTCAGCACCTCCTCGATCGTCCGCGCGACGTCGACCGGCGGCGCCGGCAGCCCGCCGCGCCGCTGCAGCGGCAGCAGCTCGCCGACGGCCAGCACCCGCACCCCGCCGTCGGGGTCGAACAGCGCCTCCGGATTCTCGCGCGCCGCCCGGATCAGCCGCCGCGAGTCCCGCACCAGCGCGCGCGAGCGCGACGGCGCCAGCACGAGCATCCGGTGCCCGCGCGCCGCCAGCTCGTTCGCCAGCTCGCCGGCGAACGCATTCACCTCGTGCTCGTCCTCCCAGGCGTGGGGAGTCACCTGCGCGATGGCGTACCGGTCCGGCACCGGCCGCAGGATAACGGGGGCCGGATAATCGGTCTCGTGCGCACCACGGCCGGAGGCACACGCGCGCGACGAGCGCGGCCTAGATCGCGGCCACGTCGAAGAAGTCGCCGACGTCGACGTGGATCGCCTGCGCGGCCAGGGCGCCGAGGCGGTAGCCCACGAGCACGCGCGGGGTGGCGTACGCGCCGCCGCCGGTGAGGAACACCGCGCGTCCGGAGGCCGACCAAGCAACGAGCGTGTAGCCGGGCGAGACCGAGGACTGGGGCACGACCGCCACGCGCCCGCTGGCGACGTCGACGAGCGCGAGCTGGCGCGGCCCGTCGGCGACCACGCGGATCGGGATGGCGAGGAGATCGCCGCCGGGCGCGAACGCCGCCGTCCACGGTTCGAACGTGAAGCCGCCCGGCGCCTGGATCCGGCGGACGGCGCCGGTGTCGGGGTCGGTCAGCGCGAGCGCGTGGCACTGCGGGGTGGTGCACGAGGTCACGATCCGGCCGCTGGTCGGCCCGAGCGTGCCGGTGTCGACCGTGAGGTGCCGCACGACGCGACCGGTCAGCGGGTCCCAGACGTCGAGGCCGTTGCGGCCGGCCAGCAGCAGCCCGTCGCCGACGGCGCCGAGCGGCCAGCGGCGCTGCGGCGGCACGATCGCCGGCACCGTCGTCACGCCCCCGACCGTGACCTCGCGCACCGCACGCACGACCGACACCCGCGGATCGATGTCGACGAGCCAGACGCGGTCGCGGTGCAGGCTCGGCAGGAAGAACGTCGCGTCGCCGAACTGGCTCCCCATCACGAGCCGGCCGTCGCGGGCGAGGATCCGGTGCGGGACGTCGCCGACATCGAGCTGCGTCCTGCGCACGTGGCGGACGCGCTGATGGGCCACGTCGACGACCCACAGCTCGCGGTTGCCCGCGAGATACAGCACAGGGCCCGTGGCGGGCCGCGGCGCAGAGCCGCAGCCCGCCAGCAGGCAGAGCGTGAGAAGCCCGAGAAGGGGCTTAGTCCACGACCGCGGACTTCTCCTCGGCCGCCTTGTCGGCGGCGGCGCGAGCGGCGTCGGCCGCGGCGCGCGTCCGGGCGTGGTGGGCGATGAACTCCTCCGTGGCCTCACGGGCAAGGTGATCCGGGCGCTGGGTGTACGGAGACTTCATCAGGTACGAGCTCGGGCCGTCGAGCTGGCCGCCGATGCCGTGGTTGAGCGCGAGCTTGCAGCAGCGCACGGCGTCGATGACGATGCCGGCCGAGTTCGGCGAGTCCCACACCTCGAGCTTGAGCTCGGCGGTGAGCGGCACGTCGCCGAACGCCTGGCCCTCGAGCCGGATGTGTGCCCACTTGCGGTCGGTCAGCCACGGCACGTAGTCGGACGGGCCGACGTGCACGTCCTCGGGCTTCATCTCGTCCTCGACGATCGAGGTGACCGCGTTGGTCTTGGAGATCTTCTTGGACTCCAGCCGCTCGCGCTCGAGCATGTTGTAGAAGTCCATGTTGCCGCCGACGTTGAGCTGCGACGTGCGCTGCAGCTTCACGCCGCGGTCCCCGAACAGGCGCGCCAGCGTGCGGTGGACGATCGTGGCGCCGACCTGCGACTTGATGTCATCGCCGATGATCGGCAGGCCGGCCTTGACGAAGCGCCGGTTCCAGTAGTCCTCGCGGGCGATGAAGACCGGGATGCAGTTCACCATCGCGCAGCCGGCCTCGAGGATCTGCTCGACGTACCACTTCGTCGCTTGCTCGGAGCCGACCGGCAGGTAGGAGACGACGACGTCGGTCTTCGTGTCCTTGAGCACCTGCGCGATGTCGACGGTCGAGCCCGGCGCCTTGGTGATCTTCTCGGACAGGTACTTGCCGAGGCCATCATGGGTCATGCCGCGCTGGACGGGGACGTCCAGGTGCGGGATGTCCTCCTTGACGAACTTGATCGTGTTGTTCTGGCCGGCCCAGATCGCCTCGGAAAGGTCCTTGCCGACCTTCTCGGAGTCGATGTCGAACGCGGCCGAGAACTCGATGTCGTCGATGTGGTAGCCACCGAGATCGACGTGCATGAGCCCGGGCACGCGCGCGGACGCATCGGCGTTCTTGTAGTAGTGGACGCCCTGCACGAAGGCGGCGGCGCAGTTGCCCACGCCGATGATCGCCACCCGAACCTTCTCGTTCTGGTAGCGGCTTCCCCCGTTGGTTGACGGCTGGGGGCGGATGTTCTCGGTCAAGTTCGGGTTCCCTCCGAAGGTCGGTTCGTCCTATCGAACACCGGTTAACAGGCTGCGTTACAACTCGGAGACCGGCTCGGCAGCCCGCGTCAGTTCCTTGCGGACGTGCCAGATGCGCTGGAAGACCGTGATGGTCGAGAGCGCCGCCAGCACGTAGACCGCCGGCGCCAGCAGGTCCAGGCTGAAGAAGACCAGCCCGGCAGACAGGATGACAACCCGGACTGCACGGTCCGCGATGCCGACCTTGCATTCGACGCCGAGGGCCTCGGCCCGGGCGCGCGTGTAGGAGACCATCAGCGAGGCGAGCACGGCCACGACGACCGCCGCGACGGCGATGTCGTCGCCCTGGTCGGAGAAGTAGCGGGCCACGGCCGTGAGCACGATGCCTTCCTCCATGCGATCGAGCGTGGAGTCGAGGAACGCGCCGAACGACGTGCCCTTGCCCGACATCCGCGAGTAGCGACCGTCGAGCGTGTCGCAGACCGATCCGACGATGAAGGCGATGCCGCCGAGGAAGAAGTACTCCTCCCATACGAGCACGGCGGCGACGACGCAGAGAGCGAGGCCGGTGAGCGAGATCGCGTTCGGCGTGAGGCGCGACTCGATCAGGCGGTTGCGCATGAGCGTCTGGTACTCACGCGCGCTACGAGGCGGCCGTTCGGCCGGAGGGGAGCTCATCGCCGGGAAAGACTAGGGCAGCGCGGCGCGGGGTTCCGCGTTCCACGCCCACACGTCAGGCCGCGCGCGGGCGAACAGCGCCGAGGCGGAGACGGCGGAGACGGCCGCGACGGCGGCGCCGAGGAAGCCGTCGAGCCACCAGTGGTTGGCGGTGGCGATCACCACGAACGTGATCAGCGGCGAGTACGCGTACCACAGCGCCTTGGCCCAGCGGCGGCGCACGATCTGCGCCATCGACATGCCGAGCATCAGCGAGAACGCGACGTGCATCGACGGGATCGCCGCGAACGGGTTGAAGAGGACGCCGGTCGACCCCGTGTCGTGGTCGACGCCGGTGAACGCCTGGACCGAGTCGGTGAAGCCCCACTCGGGGAGCATCCGCGGCGGCGCGGTGGGCACGAGCACGTAGAGGACGAGCGCGATGCCCATGGCGACCATGAACATGTTGCGCACGTAGTAGAAGCGCTCGTTGCGCCGCAGGTACAGCCACGCCAGGGCGACGGTCGTGATCGCGAAGTGCGAGTTCACGTACATCCAGCTCGCGAAGTCGGCGATCGCCTCGTGCGCGCTCGCCCACGTGTTCACGCTCGGCTCGAAGAACAGCCCGAGCCCCTGCTCGACCCGGATCACCTCGCGCGCGTTGTCGAACGCCTGCGCGGCGCGGCCGTCGACCAGCCCGCGCACGAGCCGGTACAGCCAGTAGGCGCCGCAGAACAGCACGATCTGCCGGAGCAGGTCTGGCCACCCGTGCGGGAGGAGCTGGCGAACGCGGGCGAACATCAGCGATGGATGTTAAGCCGCTGTATCCCGGCCACCAGACGGGTTGCCCGCACTATTTGGCGGCGACGGCCCCGGTGCAGTCCGGTCCGCTGCCCGGCCGCAGGCCGGCCCGCACCCGCACGTGGTCGCTCCCGACCGGCGTCACGCGCGTCCAGCCGCCGGGCGCCCGGCTCATGCACGCGGTGCTCGAATGCCACCAGCGCGTGTAGCGCTGGCGCACGATCGTCGGCCCGTGCGCGTCGACGTCGAAGCCGTTCGGGAGCGCCGCCGTCACGCGCGCCCCGCCGGTGGCCGGCGGTGTGGGGTCGCGCACCTGCCAGATCCGCCAGCCATGCGATGCGTGCGCGAGCTTGAGGTACGGCACGCCGCGCTCGAGCAACCGCGCTTCGGCCTGTGCGGAGTAGTCGAGCGGCGCGTCCGGGAGCGCGACCCACGCGATGCCGGAGTTGCGCAGCCAGCGGTGGTAGCGGTCGGCCGTCAGCGGCCGCCCGTCGTAGAACAGCGGGTTGGCCTTCTCGTCGAGCTGGCGCTCCCAGCCGCGCGCCAGCGGCACGACGCTCGCCAGGTGCGCGACCTCCCAGTGGTTGTGGGTGAACGCGACCTCGACGCGCTGGCCGGGCTGCACGGCGTGCTCGAGGAACGCCCGCGGGTCGGCATAGAACGCCTCATGCGTCGACGGGTCGCCGTGCGCCTCGGCAACAGCCCGCACGGCGGGCAGCCACTGGAGGTAGAGCAGCGCCACGAGCGCCACCGCGAGAACGGCCCGCGGGGCGTCCCGGCGGGGGACGAGCAGGAGCAGCGCCGGGCCGAGCAGCACCGGCAGCCGCAGCGCGTTCTGCCCGAACGGGGTCGGGATCACAAAGGCGGCGACGAGCACGGCGACGTAGATCAGCGCGCCGATCCGCGGCCGCGGAGCGAGCAGCAGCGCGGCGGCGAGCGCGATCGCGAGCATCGGCCAGAACGCGGTCGCCACGAAGCGGTCGTCGCCGCCCTCGGGGAACAGCACCGCCATCGCGCCGCCGCCGACGATCACCGGCAGCCCGAGGACGGCGGCGGGCGCGAGCGCCGCGCGCCCGCTCGCCGCCGCGCGCGCGGCGGCCGCGAGCACGAGGAACGCCCCGGCCACCGGGCTCGCGAGCACCGAGGCGAGCGACAGCACGGCGGCCGCCACCAGCCACACGGTGCGGCGGCTCTCCGCGCACAGCCAGGCGCCGACCGCGAGCGCGATCCCGAGCGTGAACGGCATGCGCCCGATGACGACGTTGCTGAGCACGCCGGCCGCGAACAGCCAGACGGCGCCGGCGGCGGCGGCGCGGCTCGGCGCCACCGCCCACGCGATCGGCGCGAACGCCGCTGTGGCGATCACCGCCGACAACGCGCCGACCCACGCCGGCCCCGGCCACGCGGCCAGCGGCGCGAACAGCATCGAGTAGCCGAGCACGTGGTGGCCGCCGTACCACTGCGCGTTCCAGACGGTCATGCCTTCGGTGTCGAACAGCCACGCCCGGAAGGCGTGCGCGGCCATGTCCGCCGTCGGCGGACGCACGGCCAGATACACGGCTCCGGCCAGCGCGGCGCCCACGACGGGCGCGAGGGGATGCCCGACCAATCGACGCACGACTCACGGATGCTAGGCGGTGGCGCCGTCGCTCAACGGCGGCGCCCGCCTATCACCTCAGCGCTGCGACCCGAAGTCGGCCGTCACCACGCACGCCTTCGTCCCGCCCAGCATGCCGGTGCGTGCGGCGACGCCGATCCGGCGGTACTCCGACGAGAGCAGGATCTCGCGGTGCCCGGGCGAGTTCATCCACATCCCGACGATGCGGCCGGCGCTGCCGTGGCTGCAGCCCCCGCCGAGCATGGCGAGCGTCTCGCCGAGCGCGTGCTTGTGCGTGTAGCGGCGGAGGCGGTCGGCGAACGACCCGCCGTTGGCCGACTGGTGGGCGAAGTAGTTCGCGTTGAGCATCTCCCACGAGTGATAGTCGGCGGCCCGCGAGAGCCGCCGGCTCGGCCTGACCTTCGCGAGCCCGTACTCGGCCCGCTGGACATTGATGCGATGAACGATCGCGCGTTCGCGCTTGTCCAGGCGCGAAGTGCCGGCCGCCGCGAAGGCGGGGACGGCGAGAATGGCCGCGAGCAAGCAGCCGAGAGCAGACGTCAGCAGAGCGACGGTGCGCATAGGACCTCACTGGTGACCGGGAGGCTCCCCCGAGCTCCCGGGTCGAAAAATGGTTCCGAGCCAGTCCGTGCGGGTCGGTGCTACAGAATGCGGTCCCTCGCGGCGTGCGACCCTATCAGCGCCCCTCGGCGGATGGGAGCGACGCCTTTAGATGAATTCCTTCTTGCACCGGCCAGATTTGTCAGGCATCTGACAAAAGTGCCCTCGAGAGACCATATCCGCCGCATCCGCAACCGTCTGCGCGAGCTCTACGGGCGCCCCGTGGCACCGCCGCACGGCCACGGGCTCGACGAGCTGATCCTCACTGTTCTCTCGCAATCCACCAACGATCGCAACCGCGACGTGGCCTTCCTGCGGCTCCGCGCGCGCTTTCCCAGTTGGGAGGCGGTGCGCACTGCTCCCAATCATGAGGTCGAGGCGGCGATCCGGCCCGGCGGCATCTCCAAGGTCAAGTCGGTGCGCATCCAGGAGATCCTGCGTGCGCTGCCAGAGCCGCTCGACGGGCCACACCTGCGCGACCAGGACTTCCTCACATCACTCCCGGGCGTCGGCCGCAAGACCGCAGCCTGCGTGCGCCTGTTCGCCTACGGCGAGCGCGACGTGCCCGTGGACACGCACGTCAGCCGCGTCGGCACCCGCCTCGGACTGTTCCGCGAGAAGGCGCCGTTCATCGAGATGCACGACGAGATGCTCGCCATGACGCCCCGCGGGCAGGAGCTGGAGTTCCACGTGAACCTGCTCCGCCACGGCCGGCGCACCTGCCACGCGCGGCGGCCGCAGTGCGAGGAATGCGCACTGCTGCGCATGTGCCCGACCGGGCCGATCGCCGGCTGAGCGCGGCCTGCGGCCGAGTACGGATCGCAGAGCCGTGCGCGCGCGGATGCCGCCGCCGCGCGCATGCGGCAGCCTCGAGCCACGCTGACATAGCCGCGCCGAGAGGGTGAACGAGATGGGTGAGCACCTGAACCCGCTGGACACGATGTTCCTGAACCTCGAACAGGCCGACGAGGGCGCGACGATGCACTTCGGCGCGGCGATGGTCTTCGATCCACTCCCGCACGGCGGCGTGCCCTCGGTGGGCGAGCTGCGCGAGCACCTGGACCGGCGCCTGTACGAGCTGCCGCGCTACCGCATGCGCCTCTCGCGGCCGCGGGCCGGACATCTGTCGTGGTCCTCCTGGGAGCCGGCGCCGCGCTTCGACATCGCCGAGCACGTCGGGCACGCGACGCTGCCCGCGCCCGGCGAAGACGACGAGCTGCATGCCTGGGTCGCCGACTTCCTCTCGCACCGGCTCGACCGCCGCCGGCCGCTGTGGGAGATGGTGCTGCTCGACGGGCTCGCCGGCGGCCGGTGGGCGCTGGTCACTAAGACCCATCACTGCCTGGTCGACGGCGTGGGCTCGGTCGACGTCGGGCGGATCCTGCTCGACGAGGAGCGCCATCCGCGCCGCCGCCGCCCGCCGGCCCATTGGCGGATCGCCGAGCCGCACGACGACCACGCGCACCCGTATCCGGACCTGCTCGTCCGCGGCGCCAAGGCCGGTGCGGGCGTGGTCCTGCATCCGGGCGAGACGCTGACGCGGGCGGCGGCCGTCGCCGACCTGCTGATCCACGAGGAGCTGATCGCTGCCGCGGAGAGCAGCCTCAACGGGCCACTGAGCGCGACGCGCGACTATGCCGCCGTCCGCGTCGAGCTCGACGAGCTGAAGGCGATCAAGCGCGCGCTCGGCGGGACGCTCAACGACGTCGTCCTGACGGTCTCGGCCGGCGCGCTGCGGCGGCTGCTGCTCGCGCGCGGCGAGACGCCGCCGGCCGCCGGGCTGCGGGCGCAGATCCCGGTCAACGTCCGCACGAGCGAGACCGAGGCGCTCGGCAACGTCCTGACGTCGCTGTTCGTCGAGTTGCCGGTCGCCGAGCCGGACCCGCTCGAGCGGCACCTCGCCGTGGTCGC
The DNA here is from genome assembly GCA_963803335.1 of uncultured Solirubrobacteraceae bacterium. Taxonomy (GTDB): domain Bacteria; phylum Actinomycetota; class Thermoleophilia; order Solirubrobacterales; family Solirubrobacteraceae; genus DASSUW01. Next base: position 101,281 of record CAWDME010000010.1, read on the forward strand.
GCGCGCGCAGTCGAGCAAGGAAGGCGGGCAGCGGGTCGGCGGCAAGGCGCTCATCGACCTGGCCGGCCTGGCGCCACCGGTGCTCGGCGAGCTGCTCGGGCGCGCGATGTTCGGCGGCCAGCGCGTCTTCAACCTCACGATCACCAACGTGCGCGGGTCGGACACGCCGCTCTACGCGTTCGGCGCCCGCCTGCGCTCGGTGCTCCCGTACGTGCCGCTCTTCGCCGGCCACTCGGTCGGCATCGCGGTGGTCTCATACGCCGGCGAGGTGGCGTTCGGGCTCGGCGTCGACCGCACGAGCACGCCGGACGTCGCGGCGCTTGCCGACGGCATCCGCGCGTCGGTCGACGAGCTCCTCTCGCTCGTGCCGTCGCGCCGCCGCACGCTTGCGCGGGCGCGCTAACATCTGCGTCACGCAGACTGAGATCTTTGGGGTGCCCAACGTGACTTCGCTCCACACGGAATGGCGCGTTGGGCGGGCCCCCATCTTTTAGAGGAGCACACATGGCAAAGACCATCGGAATCGACCTCGGCACCACGAACTCGTGCATGGCCGTCCTCGAGGGCGGCGAGCCGACGGTCATCGAGAACGCGGAGGGCGGCCGGACCACCCCGTCCGTCGTCGCCTTCACCCAGAGCGGGGAGCGGCTGGTCGGCACCGTCGCCAAGCGCCAGGCCGTCACCAACCCCACCAACACCGTCTTCTCGATCAAGCGCTTCATGGGCCGCAAGGAGGCCGAGGTGCATGAGGAGGAGGCGATCGTGCCGTACACCGTCGTCTCCGGCTCCGGTGGCGACGCGCGCGTGGAGGCGGGCGGCAAGCAGTACTCGCCGCCGGAGATCTCGGCGATGATCCTGCAGAAGCTGAAGGCCGACGCCGAGGCGTACCTGGGCGAGCCGGTCGACAGCGCGGTCATCACGGTCCCCGCGTATTTCAACGACGACCAGCGCCAGGCGACCAAGGACGCCGGCCGCATCGCCGGCCTGGACGTCAAGCGCATCATCAACGAGCCGACCGCCGCGTCGCTCGCCTACGGGCTCGACAAGGAGTCCGACCAGACGATCCTCGTCTTCGACCTCGGCGGCGGCACGTTCGACGTGTCAGTGCTCGAGATCGCCGAGGGCGTCTTCGCCGTCAAGTCCACCGCCGGTGACAACCACCTCGGCGGCGACAACTTCGACAAGGCCGTCGTCGACTGGCTCGCGGCCGAGTTCAAGCGCGACCAAGGCATCGACCTGACCACCGACAAGATGGCCCTCCAGCGCCTCTACGAGGCGGCTGAGAAGGCCAAGATCGAGCTGTCCTCCGCGCAGGAGACGCAGATCAACCTGCCGTTCATCACGGCCGACGCCTCCGGCCCGAAGCACCTCGACGTGCGCCTCACGCGCGCGAAGCTCAATGAGCTCGCCGCGGCCCTGATCGAGCGCGTCGTCGCTCCGGTCCGCCAGGCGCTCGACGACGCCAAGGCCAAGGGCGCCGACGAGATCCAGCACGTCGTCCTCGTGGGCGGCATGACCCGCATGCCGGCCGTGCAGGAGAAGGTCAAGGAGCTCACCGGCAAGGAGCCGCACCGCGGCGTCAACCCGGACGAGGTCGTCGCTGTCGGCGCCGCCATCCAGGCGGGCGTGCTGGCCGGCGACGTCAAGGACGTGCTGCTGCTCGACGTCACCCCGCTCACCCTCGGCATCGAGACCAAGGGCGGCGTGATGACCAAGCTGATCGAGCGCAACACGACGATCCCGACCCGCAAGTCGGAGGTCTTCTCGACGGCCGAGGACAACCAGCCGAGCGTGGAGATCCACGTCCTGCAGGGCGAGCGCGAGATGGCGAGCTACAACAAGTCGCTGGGCAAGTTCCAGCTCACCGGCATCCCGCCGGCACCGCGCGGCATCCCGCAGATCGAGGTCACCTTCAACATCGACGCCAACGGCATCGTCGAGGTGTCGGCGAAGGACCTCGGGACCGGCAAGGAGCAGCAAATCCAGATCAAGGCCGGCTCCGGCCTCTCGGACGACGAGATCAAGCGGATGGTGTCCGACGCCGAGTCGCACGCCGAGGAGGACAAGGCCGCCCGCGAGCTCGCCGAGGCGCGCAACGCCGGCGAGTCCGCCGCCTACCAGGCCGAGAAGCAGGTCAAGGAGCTCGGCGAGCAGATCGACGAGGCCTCCAAGGCCGAGATCGAGGCCGCGATCAAGGACGTCAACGAGGCCGTCAAGGGCGAGGACGCGGCGGACATCACCGCCAAGACCGAGCGCCTGCAGACCGCGTTCCACAAGGTCTCCGAGGCCATGTACGAGCGCGCGCAGGCCGCCCAGCAGGACGCCGCGGCGTCGTCGCCGAACGGTGCGTCGTCCGAGAACGGCGCGTCCACCGACGAGGAGGTCGTCGACGCCGAGGTCGTCGACGAGCAGAAGTGATGGCGTCCGAGGAGACGAAGACAGAGGAGTTCACCGCTGCCGCGCCGCCCCATCCCGGGGCGGCCGGTACCGGTGAGACCTCGTTCGGCGATGCGGAGGCGCCGGCCGCCGGCGAGCCCGCCGCGCAGGTCGAGCATGACCTCGAGGATCTCGTCGCGCGCGCGAAGGAGCGCGACGAGTACCTCGCGCTGGCGCAGCGCACGCAGGCCGACTTCGAGAACTACCGCAAGCGCATGGCGCGCGAGAACGCGGCGGCCGCCGATCGCGGCGTCGCGAAGGTCACGAACGAGCTCCTGCCCGCGCTCGATCATCTCGCCCATGCGCTCAAGGCCGCCGAGGGCCGTACCCACTTGACTTCGTCGTCGGGCACACGCGAGGACGTCGTGAAGGGCTTCGCCATGGTCGCGGGCGAGATCACGGCGGCGCTGCAGCGCGCCGGCATCGAGGCGTTCTCGCCGCTCGGCGAGAAGTTCGACCCCAACGAACACGAGGCGATGACCGCGCAACCGTCCGAGGACGCCGAGTCCGGGACGGTGATCGAGGTCTACCAGCAGGGCTACCGGCTCAACGGCGCCGTGCTGCGGCCTGCCCGCGTGGTGGTGGCGGAGTAGGGGGCGGCGTGGCGCGCGCAAGCGACTACTACAAGGTCCTCGGAGTCGACAAGAAGGCGTCCCAGGACGAGATCAAGAAGGCGTACCGCAAGCTCGCGCGCACGTACCACCCGGACACCAACAAGGAGGCCGGGGCGGAGGAGCGGTTCAAGGAGATCTCGGAGGCCTACGACGTCCTCGGCGATCCCGAGAAGCGCAAGAAGTACGACCGCGGCCAGTCTGTGTTCGGCGGTGCCAACCCGTTCGGCGGCGGTGCGCCGGGCGGCGCCGGCGCCGGCGACTTCGGCTCGTTCTCGGACATCCTGTCGAACATCTTCAACACGACCGCGGGGCGCGGCGGGGCGCGCACGAAGCCGGCGGCCGAGCGCGGGCGCGACCTCGAGACGACCATCTCGCTGTCGTTCGAGCAGGCCGTCGAGGGCGCGCAGGTGCCGGTGTCCGTGGCGACGCACGTGCCGTGCAACACCTGTCGCGGCACCGGGGCGCGGCCCGGCACCGCGCCGATCGTCTGCCCCGTCTGTCAGGGTCGCGGCGTGGAGTCACAGGGCCAGGGCGTGTTCTCGATCACGCGGCCGTGCTCGCGCTGCGGCGGCTCCGGCACGGTGATCGAGGAGCCGTGCCCGACGTGCGCCGGCCAGGGGCGGCTGCGCGAGCTCAAGAAGTACCGCGTCAACATTCCCGCCGGCGTCAAGGACGGCTCGCGGATCCGGCTGCCCGGCAAGGGCGAGGCCGGGCTGCGCGGCGGCCCTGCCGGCGACCTGTACGTGATCACCCACGTCAGCGAGTCGCCGGTGTTCCGGCGCAAGGGCGACCACTTCGAGGTCGAGGTGCCGATCACCGTCGCCGAGGCGCTGCGCGGCGCCGACGTGGAGGTCCCGACGCTCCACGGCACGAAGAAGCTGCGCGTGCCCGGGGGGACGAAGCACGGCACGGTCCAGCGGCTGCGCGGCGAGGGCCCACCGGCGGTGGCCGGAGGCAAGGGTCGCGGCGACATCCACTACCGGTTCGTGATCGACGTGCCGCGTGAGCTCACCGACGAGCAGCGCGAGGCGGTGGAGGCGCTGTCACACGTCATCAACGGCAACCCGCGCGAGAGCCTGCTGCGACAGGCCGCCGGGGGCTCGTGATGACCACGCGGCGCACCCGGGTGACGGCCAAGGTCACGAGCGACCGCGGCGTGTTCATGATCTCGGTCGCCGCCGAGCTCGCCGAGATGCATCCGCAGACGCTGCGCATGTACGAGGCGCGTGGCCTGATCGAGCCCAAGCGCTCGCCGAAGGGCACGCGCCTGTACTCGCAGGACGACGTCGAGCGCCTGCGCCGCATCCAGGCGATGACCACCGAGCTGGGCATGAACCTCGCGGGCGTCGAGCGAGTCTTCGAGCTCGAGGACAAGCTGAGCCGCCTGCAGGGCAAGGTCGACACGCTCGAGCGCCGCGCGCACGCGCTCCAGGAGGAGATCGCACGGCTCGAGCAGGTCCGCCGCGAGGTGCGGGCCGAGATCGTCCGCTATGAGGCGCCGGGCACGGCGCTCATCCCGATCCGGCACGTCAGGCGCGGGGGCTAGCTGGCTAGTCGTCGTCGTCGCCACCGCCATCGTGGCCGCTGCGCCCACCATGGTCGTCGCCGACATCGTGGTTCGGGCCATCGTCATCCCCGCCGCCTGTGCCCGACGACGAAGTCAAGTGGGTGCGCCCGCTGCTCTGCGAGCCGGGGCCGGAGTCACCGCGGTCGTCGTTGGCGTCGTGGCGCAGGGTTGGCGCCACCGGGGTGGCCGGCGCGTCGCCTGGTCCCTGATCGAGCGTTCCGTCGTCGGACGAAGCCGAGCGGGCGGCCGCGTCGCGGTGCACCGTTTCGGTCCGCACCTGGGCGGGCGGGTCCGTCTCGGCGGCCGGGGCGGGCGCGCTGGTGGTCTGCTCGCCACCTGAAGCGAGGGCGACGGCGGCCAGGACGCCCAGCGCGGCGATGGTGGCCGCGGCGGCGATGGTGGTTCGTGTGAATCGCATGCCGACAGCCTGGGCCGCCGCCGCCCAAGCCCCCGGCAACGCTGGGTTAAGCCTTGGGAAAGCCTGGCCGCGCACGTCTAGATTGGATCGCCGTGAAACCGCGTGTGCTCTTCGTGGAGGACGAGGCGAGCATCTACGAGCCGTTCTCGAAGGCGCTCGCGCGCGAGGGCTTCGAGCCGGTCGTCGCACGCACGGCCAGGCGCGCGCTCGAGCTGGCCGAGGACGGCGACTTCGCGATCGTCCTGCTCGACCTGACGCTGCCCGACGGCGACGGCCGCGACGTCTGCCGCGCGCTGCGCCGGGCCTCGTCGGTCCCGATCCTCATGCTCACCGCGCGCGGCACCGAGGCCGACCGCATCGTCGGGCTCGAGCTCGGCGCCGACGACTACGTCGTCAAGCCGTTTAGCGGCGGCGAGGTGATCGCACGTATCCGCGCGATCCTGCGCCGCGCCAAGGCCGACCCGGCCGGCGACGAGCCGCCGCCCGAGCCGGTCACCGTCGGCGGGCTCGAGGTCGACGTGGCCGCGCGCCGCGCCCGCCTCGACGGCGAAGAGCTGCAGCTCAGCCGCAAGGAGTTCGACCTACTCGCCGAGCTGATCCGCCACGCCGGCCGCGTCGTTACGCGCGAGCAGCTGATGGACCGCGTCTGGGACGAGAACTGGTTCGGCTCGACCAAGACGCTCGACGTCCACGTCCGCTGGCTGCGCCAGAAGCTCGGCGACGACCCGTCGCAGCCGCGCTACCTGCACACGGTCCGCGGCGTCGGGTTCCGCTTCACCGCGCCCGAGGAGCTCTCGTAACCCTCCGGCTCCGCCTTCTGCTGGCGCTCGCCTACGTGCTGGTGCTGGCGATCGTCGCGCTCGAGGTGCCGTTGGTGATCAGCATGCGCGACCGCGTCGACGCGGAGATCCGCTCGCAGGCGCGCAGCCAGGCGGAGTTCCTCGCCGCGACAGTCGACCTCCGGCGCAGCACCCACCTGACTTCGTCGTCGGGCATAGGCGGCCAGCTCCCCGAGGTGACGCGCGTGGCCGGCGACCGGTTGCGCGGCCGCGTGATCATCGTCGGGGCAGGCGGCCGCCTGCTGGCGGACTCGGCGGGGAGCGAGCGGGTCGGCGTCGACTACGGCTCGCGCCCGGAGATCGCCACGGCGCTCGCCGGCCATACCTACCAGCAGCGGCGGGCGAGCGACACGCTCGGGCAGGAGATCCTCGCGACCGCGGTGCCGGTGAAGCTGCGCGGCCGGGTCATCGGGGCGGTCCGCATCACGCAGGGGGTCGACGCCGTCAACCGCGCCACCTGGCGGGCCACGATCGGCCTGATCGCGATCGGCCTGCTCGTGCTGCTCCTCGGGCTCGCCGCGGGCGTCGTGATCGCGCGCCAGGTCGCTGGTCCGGTGCACCGGCTCGACCTCGCCGCCGGCCGCGTCGCGGAGGGCGACCTGTCGGCGCGCGCGAAGGTCGAAGGCAGCACCGAGCAGCAGCGGCTCGCGCGCACCTTCAACGCCATGACCGAGCGGCTCGAGCGGCTCGTCGCGAGCCAGCGCGACTTCATCGCCGACGCCTCGCACCAGCTGCGCACGCCGCTGTCGGGCCTGCGCCTGCGGCTCGAGGAGGCGCGGGCGTCCACGCGCGACCCGGACGCACACGCGGAGATCGACGCCGGGCTCGCGGAGCTCGACCGGCTGTCGGCGATCATCTCCGAGCTGCTCGTGCTCTCGCAGGCCGGCGAGGTCGATGCGCCGCCGGAGCACGTCGATCTCGAGGAGGCCGCGCACCGCGTCGCGGCGCGCTGGGACGGGAGCGGCGGCGGCCGCGTCGTGGCCGACGGCACACCGGCGGACGGCTTCTGCCCGTCCGCCGACCTCGACCGCGCGCTCGACGCGCTGGTCGAGAACGCCCTGCACTACGGCAACGGCGCGGTCGAGGTGCGCTCGGGACCGGGCACCATCGAGGTGCTCGACCGCGGCCCCGGCCTGGCGCCCGACGAGCTGGCCGCCGTGTTCGAGCGCTTCCACCGCGGCCGCGCCGGCCGCTCCGGGCCGTCCGGCACCGGCCTCGGCCTGCCGATCGCGCGCGAGCTCGCCCGCCGCTGGGGCGGCGATGTGACGCTCGCGAACCGCGACGGCGGCGGGGCCCGCGCCCGCGTCACCGTCCCACCTTTTCCCGGCCCTTAACCGGGCCGCGGCTACGGTGAGCTCATGCGCCGCACCGTGCTCTGGACACTTGCCGCCGTCGTCGGCGTGCTGCTCGTCGCCGGCGTCACCGCGGCGGCCTCGTCGCTGTCCACGCAGACGATCGGCCTCTCGTCCGAGCCGCTCACCGCGGGCCAGCAGCTGACCCCGCGCGCGACGGCCACGCCCACCGCGACCGCGACGCCGAAGCCGCGCAAGCGGCAGAAGCGCCAGCGCCCGGTGGCAACACCCACCGCGACGCCGACCGCGGTCCCGACCGCCGCGCCCACCGTGGACGACCACGGCGGCGACGACCACAGCGGCGGCGGGGGCGACAACTCCGGGCACGGCGGCGGCGGTGGTGGTGAGGACGACTGAGGAGGCGTACCATCCCGTGAGGAGCAATGCTGGTCGACGCCCAGTGGCCACCACCCGAGCCTGAGCCCGACGGGCCATCCTTCCGCTGGCCGCGCTTCGCCTGGCCGCTGCTGACCGTGCTGTGCCTGTTCGTGGCGCAGTTCACGCCGCCGCTCGTCGGCTACCTGCTCCTGATCGCCTCGCTGTACTGCGCGGTCGAGTCCTTCGCGCTCCTGCTGCCCAAGGGCGACGGGCTTCGCAAGCATCAGCAGTGACGCTAAAATCTTAGTCTCATCGACTGAGATTTAGGAATCCTGCCAATGCAACTGGATCGCTTCACCATCAAGTCCCAAGAGGCGCTGCAGGCGGCGATCCGCGTCGCGGCCGACCGGCGCAACACCGAAACCGCTCCCGCCCACCTGCTGCTCGCGCTGCTCGACCAGGAGGAGGGCATCGTCGGCCCCGTCCTGCGGAAGGTCGGCGCCGACCCGGCGGCGATCCGCAGCCACGTCGGGGGCGAGCTCGAGCGCCTGCCCACGATCACCGCCGGCGCCCGCGAGCCGAGCACCTCGCGCGAGCTCCTCGACGTGCTGCGCGCGGCCGAGCGCGAGGCGGGCAAACTGCAGGACGAGTACATCTCGACGGAGCACCTGCTGCTCGCGCTGAGCGAGGCCGTCGACGGCCTCCCGTCCCGCGACGACATCCTCGCCGCGGTCGAGTCTGTTCGCGGCCCGCACCGCGTCACCGACCAGAACCCCGAGGAGAAGTACCAGGCGCTCCAGCGCTTTGGCCGCGACCTCACGCAGGCCGCCGAGGACGGCAAGCTCGACCCGGTGATCGGGCGCGACGACGAGATCCGGCGCGTGATCCAGGTCCTCTCCCGCCGCACCAAGAACAACCCGGTGCTGATCGGCGAGCCGGGCGTCGGCAAGACCGCGATCGTCGAGGGGCTGGCCCAGCGGATCGTGTCGGGCGACGTCCCGGAGTCGCTGCGCGACCGGCGGGTGATCGCGCTCGACATCGGCGCGCTGCTCGCCGGCTCCAAGTACCGCGGGGAGTTCGAGGAGCGCCTGAAGGCCGTCCTGAAGGAGGTCCAGGAGGGCGAGGGCACGGTCATCCTCTTCATGGACGAGCTGCACACGATCGTCGGCGCCGGCGCCGCCGAGGGCGCCGTCGACGCCGCCAACCTGCTCAAGCCGATGCTCGCCCGCGGCGAGCTGCGCGCGGTCGGCGCGACCACGCTCGACGAGTACAAGAAGCACGTCGAGAAGGACGCCGCGCTCGAGCGCCGCTTCCAGCCGATCTACGTCGGCGAGCCGTCGGTCGAGGACACGATCGCGATCCTGCGCGGCCTCAAGGAGCGCTACGAGGCGCACCACAAGGTCACGATCACCGACGCCGCGCTGATCGCCGCCGCCACGCTCAGCCACCGCTACATCGCCGATCGGTTCCTGCCCGACAAGGCGATCGACCTGGTCGACGAGGCCGCGTCGCGCGTGTCGATCGAGCTGTCGTCGGTGCCGACCGAGATCGACGAGGTCGAGCGCCGGATCAAGCAGCTCGAGATCGAGCACGTCGCGGTGGCGAACGACGAGACCGCCGAGGAGCGCCGCGAGCAGATCGAGCGCGAGCTCGCCGAGCTGCGCGAGCAGGCATCCGGCATGCGCGCCCAGTGGGAGCGCGAGAAGGAGCAGGCCGAGGGCCACGGCAAGCTGCGCGAGCGGCTCGACCAGGCCCGCGGGGAGCTCGAGCGCGCCGAGCGCGAGAGCGACCTCGAGCTGGCCGCTCGCCTGCGCCACGGCGAGATCCCGCAGCTCGAGCAGCAGCTGGCCGAGGCCGAGTCCCGGCCGGAGGAGCTCGAGCCGGCCGTCTACCTGTCCGAGAAGGTCGACGCCGACGAGGTCGCCGAGGTGGTCGCGAAGTGGACCGGCATCCCGGTCACCCGACTGCTCGAGGGCGAGGTCGAAAAGCTCATCCACATGGAGGAGCGCCTGCACCGGCGCGTCATCGGCCAGGCCGAGGCGGTGTCCGCGGTCTCCGACGCCCTGCGGCGCTCGCGCGCCGGGCTGTCCGACCCGGACCGCCCGATCGGCACGTTCCTGTTCCTCGGCCCGACCGGCGTCGGCAAGACCGAGCTCGCCCGCGCGCTGGCCGAGTTCATGTTCGACTCGCAGGACGCGATGGTCCGCATCGACATGTCCGAGTACATGGAGAAGCACTCGGTGTCGCGGCTCGTCGGCGCGCCGCCCGGCTACGTCGGCTACGAGGAGGGCGGCCAGCTCACCGAGGCCGTCCGCCGCCGCCCGTACTCGGTCGTCCTGCTCGACGAGATCGAGAAGGCGCACACCGACGTCTTCAACGTGCTCCTGCAGGTGATGGACGACGGCCGCCTGACCGACGGCCAGGGCCGCACCGTCGACTTCAAGAACACGGTGCTGATCATGACGTCGAACATTCCGGGCGGCCGCGAGGGCGCGATCGCCACCTTCAAGCCGGAGTTCATCAACCGGCTCGACGACATCGTCGAGTTCCACCCCCTGTCGCGCGAGCAGCTGCGCGAGATCGTCGACCTGCAGGTGGCGCTCCTGATCGGCCGCGTGGCCGAGCGCGGCGTCGAGGTCGTGCTCACCGACGCGGCGCGCGACCTGCTGGGGGACATCGGCTACGACCCGACGTACGGGGCCCGCCCGCTCAAGCGGGTGATCTCCAAGCGTCTCGTCGACCCGCTGGCGCTCGGCCTGCTCAAGGGCGAGTTCTCGGCGGGAGACCGCATCGAGGTCGATGCCGCCGACGGTGAGCTGCGGTTCGCGACCGGCGTCCCGGTTACGGCTGCTTGATGCTCTTGTGTACGCGGATGATCACGCGCTGCGCGTTGGTCGCCGGCAGCGCCGCATAGCGGCGCTGCTGGTCCACCTGCAGGATCCACTTGCCGAACGCCGGCGCCTTCAGCGGGATCTGCCGGCGGCGGGCGTGGAAGGTGCCGCACGGCGCGCCCGACTGCCGCGCGAAGCGCACGGTCTTGCGCACTTTGCCGCCGAACACGTAGTGGCCGTAGACCGGCAGCGCAGCGGTGAACCCGCGGCCGCTGAAGCGCACCTTGCGTGACGGCGAGGCGACGCGTGGCTTGAGGTCGACCGCCAGGTTCGTCACGCGCGAGGTCTGCGTCGCGACGTTGTTCGGGTTCTGGTCCTCGATCACCGCGAGCGTGAACTCGTGCTCGTCACGGCCCTCGAACGGGGCCGGGACGGTGGCGCTGGTCTCGCCGAACGCGCCGGAGATGCCGGTGGCCACGATCTGGCCGTCGATCTGCAGCGTGAGCGCGGCGAGCGGGGCGAAGCCCGTCGCGTGGACGGCGATCGCCTCCCGCTGCGTCGGCAGGTCGCCGTCCGACACGTAGCACGGCTTCAGCGCGTCCATCGTGACCGCGGCCTGGGCGGGCACGGCGAAGGCCAAGAGCAGGAATGCGGTGGCGGCGAGAGCGCGCACGTCCCGGAGAACACCGCATAGGGCCGAAAGGATCGGATACAACGGATGCATGCCGACCTACATCATGCTCTCTACGCTCACGCCCGACGGAGTCCAGACCGTCAAGAACAACCCCGCCCGCATCCGCGAGGTCAACAAGGAGGTCGAGCAGCTCGGGGCCACGGTCAAGGCCCAGTGGGCGACGCTCGGCCACTTCGACTTCGTGAACATCGTCGAGGCGCCGGACGAGAAGACGATGGCGCGGGTCTCGCTCGAGCTCGGCTCGCGCGGCACGGCGCACTACGAGTCGCTCCCGGCGATCCCGATCGACGACTTCATCGCGGCCCTGTGACCCGCCTCGACCCGCTCGCGGCCAGGTGACGCGCGTCCTCGTGGTCGGCGGCGGCGGCCGCGAGCACGCGATCGTGCGCGCGCTCAAGCGCTCGCCGCAGCAGCCCGAGGTGTTCTGCGCCCCGGGCAACGCGGGGATCGCGCAGGACGCGACGATCGTCGCCGACGGTGAGATCGCCGGGATGGACCTCGTCGTCGTCGGCCCCGAGGCGCCGCTCGTGGCCGGTCTCGCCGACGAGTGCGCCGCCGCCGGCGTCCCGTGCTTCGGCCCGCTGGCCGCCGCGGCGCGGCTGGAGGGCTCGAAGGCGTTCGCCAAGGAGGTGATGGCGGCTGCGGGCGTGCCGACCGGCGGCTACGAGGTGGTCGAGTCCGTCGCCGACGGCCTCGCCGCGATCGCCGGCTACCCGGCGGTCGTCAAGGCCGACGGCCTGGCCGCCGGCAAGGGCGTGGTGATCGCGGCCGACGAGGCGCAGGCGCGCGCGGCGCTGGAGGCGATGCTCGTCGAGAAGCGCTTCGGCGACACGCCGGTCGTGGTGGAGGAGTTCCTGGCCGGCGACGAGCTGTCGCTGCTGGCGATCTGCGACGGCGAGACCGCGCTGCCGCTGGCGCCGGCGCGCGACTACAAGCGGATCGGCGACGGCGACACCGGGCCGAACACCGGCGGCATGGGCTGCTTCTCGCCGGTTCCGGAGGTCGATGACGCGTTCGTCGAGCGCATCCGCGCCGAGGTGCACCAGCCGGTCGTGGACGAGCTCGCCCGCCGCGGGGCGCCGTTCCACGGCGTGCTCTACGCCGGGTTGATGCTCACCGCCGACGGCCCGCAGGTGCTCGAGTTCAACGTGCGCTTCGGCGATCCCGAGACGCAGGTCGTGCTCCCGCGCCTGCGCTCGGACCTGCTCGACCTCCTGCAGCGCGCCACCCGGCCCGGCGGGCTCAGCGGCGCCGCGCTGGAGTGGGACGAGCGCAGCGCGGTCACGGTCGTCCTCGCCTCGCGCGGCTATCCGGAGTCCTCGTCGTCGGGTGACGTCATCCACGGGCTCGACCTGCTCGCCGACGAGGAGGTCGAGGTCACGCACGCCGGCACCGCCGCGGCCGGCGGCGAGATCGTCACGGCGGGCGGGCGGGTCCTGAACGTGACCGCGCTGGGGGAGACCACGCGTGCCGCCCGGGAGCATGCGTATGCTGCCGCCGACGTGATCCGCTTCGACGGGCGCCAGCTGCGCCGGGACATCGCCATATGAGCCAGGAACCTGTCGCCGAGGCGTCGGTGGAGGCCGAGTTCGAAGGGCTGGAGGTCGACGCGCCGCTCGTCGGCATCGTCATGGGCTCAAAGAGCGACATGCCCGCGATGGAGGCGGCGTCGAAGGAGCTCGACGAGCGCGGCATCCGCAACGAGGTGCGCGTGATGTCCGCGCACCGCGATCCGGAGACGGTCGCCGAGTACGCGAAGAACGCCAAGCTGCGCGGCCTGCGCGTGATCATCGCCGGCGCTGGCCTGTCCGCCGCGCTCCCCGGCGTGGTCGCGGCCCACACGCCGCTGCCGGTGATCGGCGTCCCGCTCACGTCCTCGAAGTCGATCGCCGGCGGGCTCGACGCGCTGCTGTCGATCGCCCAGATGCCGCCGGGCGTGCCCGTGGCGTGCGTCGGTGTCGACAGCGCGCGCAACGCCGCCGTGCTGGCGGCCCGCATCCTCGACACGTGATCGCCCGCTACACCCGCCCTGAGCTGGGCGCCATCTGGACCGACGAGGCGCGCATGACCGCCTGGCGCGACGTCGAGGTTGCCGCTGCGGAGGCGCTCGACGGGCCTTCGGAAGCGGATCTCGACGCCATCCGCGCGGCCACGTTCACGGTCGACGCGGTGAAGGAGCGGGAGAAGGTCACCGACCACGACGTCGCCGCGTTCGTCGACGTGCTGGCCGCGTCGGCCGGGCCGTCCGGGCGCTGGATCCACTTCGGGCTCACGTCGTCGGACGTGCTCGACACCGCGCTTGCGCTCCAACTCCAGCGGGCGGGCGCGGTGATCGTGCCGGCCGCCCGCCAGTTCGCCGCCGCGTTGGCCGAGCAGGCGCGCGCGCACGCCGACACGCTGTGCGTGGGCCGCACCCACGGCGTGCACGCCGAGCCGACCTCGTTCGGGCTCAAGCTCGCCGGCTTCGCGCTGGAGGCGGCGCGCAACGCCGACCGGCTCGAGCGGGCGTTCGACCAAGCGGCCACCGGCGCGATCTCCGGCGCCGTCGGCACGTACGCCACGCTCGGCCCCGACTTCGAGCGCCGCGTGCTCGACCGGCTGGAGCTGGCGAGCGAGCCGGTCTCCACGCAGGTCGTGCCGCGCGACCGCCACGCCGAGCTGCTGAGCGCGGTCGCGCTGGCGGGCGCCGGACTCGAGCGCTTCGCGCAGGAGATCCGGCACCTGCAGCGCACCGAGGTGCGCGAGGTGGAGGAGCCGTTCCGCGCCGGCCAGAAGGGCTCGAGCGCGATGCCGCACAAGCGCAATCCCATCACGACGGAGCGGATCTGCGGTCTCGCCCGCGTGCTGCGCGGCTATGCGCAGACCGGGCTGGAGAACGTCGCGCTGTGGCACGAGCGCGACATCTCGCACTCCGGCGCCGAGCGGGTCGTGCTCCCCGACGCGACGATCCTGCTCGACTACATGCAATCGCTGGCGACGCGGGTGGTGCGCGGCATGGTCGTCCACGCGGATCGGATGCGCGCGAACCTAGAGCTCACGCACGGCGCGCTGTTCTCCCAGCGCGTGCTGCTCGCGCTGGTCGAGCAAGGCATGCAGCGCGACGACGCGTACCAGATCGTGCAGCGGCTCGCCCAGCAGGCGTGGGACACCGGGACGCCGCTGCGGGAGCTGCTCGAGCAGGAGGACGGCGTCGACCTCGACCTCGACGCGGTGTTCGACTACGGCCACTACATTCGGCACGTGCCCGAAGTGATGGCGAGGCTGGAGTCGATATGACCTACTTGATCTACGGAGCGCCGGGGGACTCCCCGGACCTCTTCCACACGATCCCGACGGGGATCATCGACCCGTTCCTCTACATCGAGAACGGCGACCGCCGCGCGGCGACGGTGACGGTGCTCGACGCGCACAAGGTCACGCCGTACGGGATCGACGTCATCGACATCTACGACCTCGGCGTCGACGAGCTGCTCGACTCCGGCATGTCGCGCCACGACGTCGAGCTCGAGTTGTGCCTGCGCGCGGCGCAGCGCATCGGCGTGGACAAGGCGCTCGTGCCGAGCGAGTTCCCGGTGGGCGTCGCCGACCACCTGCGGGCAGGCGGCATCGAGCTGACGGTCGACCCGGAGGCGTTCGTGATCCGCCGGCGCCACAAGACCGAGCACGAGCTGGCCGGCATCCGCCGGGCCCAGGCGGCGGCCGACGAGGCGATGGGCATCGCCGCGCGGATGATCCGCGAGCAGGCCGGCGTCAGCAGCGAGGAGGTGCGGTCAGCGATGCAGCGGGCGTGCGACGCACGCGGCTGCGACCTGCCCGACGACGCGATCGTCTCGCACGGGCCGCAGGCCGCGATCGGGCACGAGGCCGGCCACGGCGAGATCGGCGCCGGCGAGGCCGTGGTCGTCGACATCTGGCCGCGCGACCGTGAGTCCCGCTGCTGGGCGGACATGACGCGCACGTTCGTGGCCGGCGGCGGCGACCCGGCGCCCGAGATCGCCGAGTGGTGGCGGCTCACGCGCGAGTCGCTCGAGAAGTCGCACGCGGCGGTGCGGGCGGGCGTCGACGGGCACGACGTGTACGTGGCGTCGTGCGAGCCGTTCGAGGCCGCGGGCATCGCGACCCAGCGCAGCAAGCCGGCGGGCCAGAAGCTCGACGAGGGCTACTACCACTCGCTCGGCCACGGCGTCGGCCTCGAGGTGCACGAGCGACCGAACCTCGGCCGCACGCCCGACGAGCTGATCGCCGGCGACGTGATCACGCTCGAGCCTGGCTGCTACCGGAAGGACATCGGCGGCGTCCGGCTGGAGGACCTCGTGATCGTCACCGACGACGGCGCCGAGCTGCTCACGAACTTCCCCTACGAGCTGTGAACACGTAGCGGTTGAGGCTGAAGAAGTAGTCGTCGCCGAGCTGGTTGAGGTCGTCGGCCCACGCTTGGTCGCCGACGAACTTCGCGATCACCGGGACGATCCCGCGGCTGAACGCCTCGCGGTCCTCGCCGCGGTTGAGGATCGGGATGATCGTCGCTTCGAGCAGCTCGAACCCGGCGTCGCGCAGCAGGCCGGGCAGGCGTCGCGGCAGGTACGGGTCGGCGAGGTGGTCGTTCCACTTGAGCAGCACCCGCTCCATCCGGTCGCGGTCGCTCGAGTGCCAGACGATCGAATCCCAGTCGGTGTCCAGGATCAGCAGTCTGCCCCCGGGCTTGAGCACGCGCCGCGCCTCGGCCAGCGCGGCCGGCATGTCCTCGACGTACTCGTAGACCTGGGTCGCGACCGCGGCGTCGAACGTCTCGTCGGCGAACGGGAGCGCGAGCGCGTCGCCGACCGCGTACCGCACGCGCGTCTCGCGCCGCCGCGCAATCGCGAGCATGCTCTCGCTCGGGTCGGCGCCGTGGACTTCGCCCTCAGGGCCGACCTCCGCCGCCATCTCGGCGGCCAGGAAGCCGGGCCCGGAGCCGATGTCGAGCACGCGCTCGCCCGGCTGGAGGGCGAGGACCGCCCGGGTCGCCCGGCGCTGCTCGACGATGTCGGGCGTCTGGTAGTTCGCCTCGGTCTGCTTGGAGGTGTCGTCGTCGAACTGGAGCACGCTGGCAATCTCGCATACGGACCTTGCGGGAACCTTGTCTTTTCCGGCGGGTCGCTGAGCTAGCCTGCGGGAGGTGACTGGCCTCACCCTGCTGGCCTCCGGCAAGGTCCGCGAGCTCTATGACCTCGGCGACGACCTGCTGATGGTGGCCTCCGACCGCATCTCCACCTACGACGTGGTGCACCCGACGCCGATCCCCGACAAGGGCAAGGTGCTGACGGGACTGTCCGTGCTGTGGTTCGACCTGACGAAGGACATCGTCCCGAACCATCTCGTCTCCGTCACCGAAGGCGTGCCGGACGAGTTCCGCGGCCGCGGGATGCGCGTCAAGCGCCTGCGGATGCTGCCGGTCGAGTGCGTCGTGCGCGGCTACATCACCGGCTCCGGCTGGAAGGACTACCAGGCGACCGGCAAGGTGTCGGGCATCGAGCTTCCCGCCGGGCTGCAGGAGTCCGAGCAGCTGCCGGAGCCGATCTTCACACCGTCCACGAAGGCCGAGGTCGGGCACGACGAGGCGATCGACTTCGACCAGGCGGCCGAGCTGGCCGGCTCGCGCGAGCTCGGGGAGCGGCTGCGCGACGTGTCGATCGCGGTCTACCAGGCCGTCGCCGACCACGCTCGCGAGCGCGGGGTCATCCTCGCCGACACGAAGTTCGAGTTCGGGCTCGACCCGGACGGTGAGTTGGTGCTGGGCGACGAGGTGTGCACGCCGGACTCGTCGCGCTTCTGGCCCGCCGACCAGTACGAGGTCGGGCGCGGGCAACCGAGCTTCGACAAGCAGTACGTGCGCGACTGGGCCTCCGGCACCGGCTGGGACAAGGCGCCGCCCGCGCCGGCGATCCCCGACGACGTGGTGGCGCAGACGCGCGAGCGCTACGTGACCGCGTATGAGCGGCTCTCCGGCGAGCCGTTCTCGGCCTGGCTGGAGCGGACGTCTCCTTGAGGGTGCGGGTCCTGATCCGGCCCAAGGCCGGGATCCTGGATCCGCAGGGCCAGGCCGTCGAGCGGGCGCTCCCGGCGCTCGGTTTCGATGGCGTGCGCAACGTGCACGTGGGCCGTTTGGTCGAGCTGGACGTCGAGGATGCGTCGCAGGTGGGTGCCATGTGCGAGCGCCTGCTGACGAATCCCTTGATCGAGGATTACGAGATCCAGCAGTGAAGTATGGGATCGTCCAGTTCCCGGGCTCCTGCGACGAGCGGGACGCGCTGTTCGCGGCGCGCCGGGTGGGCGACGCCGAGCTGCTGTGGCACGCCGACCCTGATCTGAAGGGCGTCGACGCCGTGATCATCCCCGGCGGCTTCTCGTACGGCGACTACCTGCGCGTGGGGGCGATCGCGCGGTTCGCGCCGGTGATGGTCGAAGTGGATCGCTTCGCGCGCCACGGCGGGCTGGTGCTCGGCATCTGCAACGGCTTCCAGGTGCTGTGCGAGGCCGGGCTGCTGTCCGGCGCGCTGCTGCCGAACACGTCGCTGCGGTTCGTGTGCCGGCAGGTGGACGTGGAAGTGGTGAACGCGGCAATTCCCTGGACGGCGGGTGTGGAGAAGGGTCAGGTGCTGTCGATCCCGGCCAAGCACACGACCGGCCGCTACTGGGCGCCCGACCCAGTGCTCGACGAGCTCGAGGCAAACGGCCAAGTCGTGCTCCGCTACGCGCCCGGCCACAACTTCAACGGCTCGGCGCGCGACATCGCCGGCGTCTGCAACGCCGCCGGCAACGTGATGGGCCTGATGCCGCATCCCGAGCACGCGGTCGACGTCCTGACCGGCTCGGTCGACGGGCTCGCCCTGATCGGAGGGGTGGGTGGGATCCGGTAAGCATCGTGAGCTCGGGCTCACGGATTCCGAGTACGACCTGATCGTGGAGAAGATGGGGCGCGAGCCGAACGAGGTCGAGCTCGCGGTCTTCTCGCTGATGTGGTCCGAGCACTGCGGCTACAAGCACTCGCGCCGGCAGCTCAAGACGCTCCCGACCGAGGGCGGCAGGCTCGTGCTCGGCCCGGGGGAGAACGCCGGGGCGGTCGACGTCGGCGGCGGGATCGCGGCCGCGTTCAAGGTCGAGTCGCACAACCACCCGAGCGCCGTTGAGCCGTTCCAGGGCGCGGCGACCGGCGTCGGCGGCATCCTGCGCGACGTGTTCGCGATCGGCGCGCGGCCGATCGCGATCCTCGACTCGCTGCGCTTCGGCGAGCCGAGCTCCCAGCGGTCGCGGTACCTGCTCGAGCACGCGGTCGCGGGGATCGGGCACTACGGCAACTCGATCGGCGTGGCGACCGTCGGCGGCGAGATCTACTTCGAGGGCCCGTACGAGCAGAACTGCCTCGTCAACGCGATGTGCGTCGGGCTGATCGAGACGTCCAAGCTGATCCGCAGCGCCGCGGCGGGGGTCGGGAACGTCGTCGTGCTGTTCGGCGCGCGCACGGGGCGGGACGGGATCGGCGGGGCGTCGGTGCTCGCGTCGGCCGAGCTCGGCGACGAGGACTCGGCCAAGCGCCCGACCGTGCAGATCGGCGACCCGTTCGAGGAGAGCAAGCTGCTGGAGTGCTCGCTCGAGCTGCTGGACCGGTCGCTGCTCGTCGCCCTGCAGGACCTCGGCGCCGCGGGCCTGACGTCGTCATCGGCGGAGATGGCGGCGAAGGGCGCAGTGGGGATCGACCTCGACGTGCGCCGCGTCCCGCTGCGCGAGGCGGACATGGAGCCGTTCGAGATCATGATCTCCGAGTCGCAGGAGCGGATGCTGTGCGTGGTCGAGCCCGAGCGGGTCGACGAGGTGCTCGCGGTGTGTGGCAAGTGGGAGGTCAACGCGACCGCGATCGGCGAGGTGACGGGCTCGGACCGGCTGCGCGTGTTCGACGGCGAGGCGCTCGTGGGCGACCTGCCGGTCGCCGCGCTGGTCGACGAGTGCCCGGCCTACGACCTCGAGCCGCTCGAGCCGAGCCGGCCGCTGTACCCGGCGCCCGAGCCGATGCTCAACGGCGATCTCTCGGCCGGCGACACGCTGCTCGCCCTGCTCGGCAGTGCCAATCTCGCCTCGCGCCGGTGGGCGTTCGAGCAGTACGACTGCGTCGTCGGGTCGCGCACGGTCCGGCGGCCGGAGCAGGCTGACGCGGCGGTACTGACCTTGGACCATGGCGGCGCGATCGCGGTGTCGATCGACGGCAACGGCCGGCGCGTGGCGGTCGACCCCTACCGTGGCGCGGTCGAGGCGGTGCTCGAGTGCTCCGCGAACCTCGCGTGCGTGGGCGCGGAGCCGCTGGGCCTCACCAACTGCCTCAACTTCGGCAACCCCGAGAAGCCGCACATCGCCTGGCAGCTCACGCGCGCGATCGCCGGCCTCGGCGACGCCTGCCGTGCTCTGGGAGTGCCGGTCGTCGGCGGCAACGTGTCGCTGTACAACGAGGGCGGTGGCGGCCCGATCTACCCGACCCCGGTCGTGGGCATGGTCGGCGAGCTGCCCGACCCGGCGCGGGCGGGCCGGCTCGGCTTCGCGACCGAGGGCGACGCGGTCGCGCTGATCAGCGCGTCGTGGGCACCGAGCGAGGTCGGGTCCGAGCTGGCGAAGCTGCGCGGGGAGCCGCTGGAAGGCGCGCTGCCGGTCGCGGAGCTGGGGGCGCTACGCGCGTTGCACGCCGCAGTCCGCCAGGCCGTGCGATCCGGCGCGCTGCGCAGCGCCCACGACGTCGCAGAGGGCGGCGTCGCCGTCGCGCTGGCGGAGTGCTGCGTCGCCGGCGGGCTTGGCGCCCACGTCGATCTGGATGGCGTGCCGCTGTTCGCCGAGGGCCCGGGGGCGTTCGTCGTCTCCGGTGCGCCCGAGGCGATGGCCGCGTTCGGCTCCGCCGCACGCGTGATCGGCGAGGTCGGGCGCGAAGCCCTGGCCATCAAGGGCGAGCTCAACATCCCGGTCGCCGAGCTCGCCCGCGTGCACTCCTCCGGTCTGGCTGAACTGGTGGCTTAGGCCATAAGCTCGTCGGCCATCGCCTCGAACACCTGGATGTAGGTGTCGACCGACTCGTCGTCGTGCGTGACCGACAGCGTCCACTCCTCCTCGCGGCCGGGCGTCATGAACACCCCGCGGTTCATGTTGAACAGCCACGCGAGCTCGGCGAGGTCGGCGTCCTGGTTGGCCTTGAACGTCTCGTAGTCGACGATCTTCACCGGCGAGAACGTGACGCAGCCCTTGGAGGCGATGCCGACCGCATAGCCCGGGAGGTTGTGCTTGTCGACGACGGCCTGGCAGCCGGTGACGATCCGGTCGTTGAGATGGTCGAGGTGGGCGTACGCCTCCGGCGTGAGCACCTCGAGCAGGTTCGCGCGGGTGGCCGCCACGCCGAGCGGGTTCCCGTTGTAGGTGCCGACCTGGTAGACGGAGCCGTCCTCGACGACCGACATGACGTCCTCGGTCGCGCCGATCGCGCCCATCGGCGTGCCGCCGCCGAGCGACTTGGCGAGCGTGACCATGTCGGGCTTGACGCCGAAGCGCTCGGTCGCGCCGCCGGCGGCGATCGTCAGGCCGGTCTTGACCTCGTCGAAGATCAGGACGATCCCGTGGCGCTGGGTGATCTCGCGGACGGCCTCGAGGTACCCCGGCTCCGGGAGCACGATCCCGAGGTTCATCATCGCCGCCTCCATGATCACGCAGGCGGGCAGGCGGCCCTCGTCGGCGAGGCGCTCGATCCGGCGCTCCATCGCGCCGGCGTCGTTGAACGGCACGGCGATCGTCATCTCGACGGTGGACTGCGGGATGCCGGCGCCGTACGGGAGCGAGGCGAGGTTGTCGCGGTCGCCGATCTTGTCGTACTCGACGCCGATCGAGACCATCACCGTGTCGTGGTGGCCGTGGTAGGAGCCGAAGATCTTCATCACGGTGTCGCGCTGCGCGCACGCGCGCGCGATCCGGATGGCGTCCATCGTCGACTCCGAGCCCGAGTTGGTGTAGCGCCAGCGAGCGAGCCCCCAGCGCTTCTGCAGCTCCTCGGCCACGATCACCGCGTCCTCGGTCGGCGCCGCGAAGTGGGTGCCGAGCGCGTAGCGCTCCTGGATCGCCTTGCCGATCGCCGGGTGGGCGTGGCCCTGGACCATCGCGCCGAAGCCGTTGTGGAAGTCGTACATCTCGTTGCCGTCGACGTCCCACACCTTCGGGCCCTTGCCGCGCTCGAGGTAGATCGGCCAGGGGTCGCGCAGCTGGTAGGAGGAGGCGACGCCGCCGGTCAGCACGGCGGCCGCGCGCTTGTACATCTCCTCAGACTTGTGCGTGCGGTCGTTGAGCGCCTTCTCCTCGCGCTCGATCAGCTCTTTGATTTTGAGGCGGTCGATCTGGGCAGGGGCGTTGACTGCCATGGGGTATCAGCTCCTTGGGGACCCTTAGGCAAGGGAGCGTATCTGCCCGGCGGCCGCCGGGGCCATTGCTAGGCTGGCTCTTCCGTGCTGCCCTCCGATTTTCGCGACGGACCGCGCGACGAGTGCGGGGTGTTCGGCATCTGCGCGCCCGGTCGCGACGTTGCTCGGCTCACCTACTTCGCGCTCTATGCGCTCCAGCACCGCGGGCAGGAGTCGGCGGGGATCGCGACCGCCCAGCGCGGCCACATCATGGCGATGCGCGACCAGGGGCTCGTCAACCAGGTGTTCGACGAGCAGAAGCTGCGCGCCCTGCAGGGCGACATGGCGGTCGGCCACGTCCGCTACTCCACCACCGGCGCGTCGTCGTGGGAGAACTCGCAGCCCGTGTGGCGGGCCGACAAGCGCGAGGTCGCGCTCGCCCACAACGGCAACCTCATCAACGCGATCGAGTTGCATGGTGAGCTGCGGGGGCGGGGCGTGTCCTTCCGCTCGACGTCGGACTCGGAGATCATCGCCGCGCTGCTGTCGACGCACCCGGCCGACACGATCGAGGAAGCGCTCGTGGATGTCATGGGGCGTGTCGAGGGCGCCTACTCGACCGTGGTGATGACGAAGGACCGCGTCGTCGCCTTCCGCGACCCCGCGGGCGTGCGCCCGCTGTCGCTGGGCATGCTCGAAGACTGCTACTGCGTCGCGTCGGAGACCTGCGCGTTCGACATCATCGGCGCTCGATTTCTCCGCGACGTGCAGCCGGGCGAGATCGTGTCGCTGACGCCGGACGGGGTCCAGACCCGGCTCGCCGGCGGCGCTGACCGGCGCGCGCTGTGCGTGTTCGAGCACATCTACTTCGCGCGGCCCGACTCGCGGCTCGGCGGCCAGGTGCTGCAGGTCGCGCGCGGGCGCATGGGGGAGATCCTGGCGCGAGAAGCGCCGGCCGAGGCCGATCTCGTGATCCCGGTGCCGGACTCCGGGTCCCCGGCCGCGCGCGGCTACGCCCGCGCCTCCGGCATCTCGCAGGACGACGGGTTCGTCAAGAACCGCTACGTCGCTCGCACGTTCATCCAGCCGGGGCAGGAGCTGCGCAAGCACGGCCTGCGCATGAAGTTCAACCCGTTGCCCGACGTTGTTGCCGGGAAGCGGTTGGTGGTCGTCGACGACTCGATCGTGCGCGGCAACACCACGCGCCAGATCGTGGCCATGCTGCGTGACGCGGGGGCCGCCGAAGTGCACATGCGCATCAGCGCCCCGCCGATCCGCAACCCCTGCTTCTACGGGGTCGACATGTCCACGCGCGAGGAGATGATCGCCCACGGCCGCACCGAGGCTGATGTGGCGGCCGAGCTGGGGTGCGACTCGCTCGCCTACCTGTCGCTGGCCGGCGTGTACGAGGCGATCCAGGGCACGCGCGAGACCCACTGCGACGCCTGCTTCTCGGGCGACTACCCGCTCGCCGGCACCGGCGCGGCGCAGCGCAAGGACGCGTTCGAGAACGCGCTCCCGCTCGTTCGCGCCTGATCTCCGCCGGCCCGGCTCCGCCCGCCGGGTCTCCGTCCGCCCGCCCGTCTCCGCCCGCCCGTCTCCGCCCGCCGGGTCTCTCTGCGGGGCGAACTGCGCATTGAGGGGTGGCCCAAGCGGGGTGGCTCACGTTTGTCACCTCCTGGGTGACTTTCGTTAGCCACCCCCTCCCGGGCCGCCCTAAATGCGGCAGTTGACGCGCGCTGCGTGCAAAGACCGCGCCGAACCCGTCACAAGTCTGCGCAAACGCGGCTTTGCCCTCCGGGGCCGCCGGTATGGTCGCCCGTCCATGTCGCTGGCCATCGACAACGTCGCGCTCCCAGGCCTCGGGCCACCACCGCCCGAGCCCGTCGCGCGCGCCCGTGATCCCGAGGGGGCGCTGCACGAGCTGTTCGGGTTCGCGAGCTTCCGGCCGGGGCAGAAGGAGGCGGTCGAGGCGGCGATCGCGGGGCGCGACGTGCTCGTGGTCATGCCGACCGGCTCGGGCAAGTCGCTCTGCTACCAGCTCCCCGCGCTGATGCGGGCGGACCTGACGGTGGTGGTCTCGCCGCTGGTCTCCCTGATGCAGGACCAAGTGCAGGCGATCGAGCGGGTGGCGCCGGGCTACGTCGGCCTCATCAACGCCCAGCAGGACGCGGCGACGAACCGCAAGACGCTCGAGCGCGCCGCGCGCGGAGACCTGCGGCTGCTCTACGTCGCGCCCGAGCGCTTCTCGTCCCCCGGGTTCCTCGACCGGATCCGGCACGCGCGGATCGGCCTGTTCGTCGTCGACGAGGCGCACTGCGTGTCGCAGTGGGGGCACGACTTCCGGCCCGACTACTTCCGCTTGGCCGATGCCGCGCGCTGGCTCGGCGCGCAGGCGATCGTGGCCTCCACCGCGACGGCGACGCCGCAGGTGGCGGCGGACATCGTCGCGCGGCTCGGGCTGCGCGACCCTGCGCGGATCGCCACGGGCTTCGACCGGCCGAACCTCTCGTTCGCCGTCGTCCGCTGCGCCAACAAGCCGGCCGTGCACCGCGGCATCGCCGCAGCGCTCAAGGAGCCCGGCGCGCTGCCCGGGATCGTCTACGCGGGCACCCGCGCGGACGCCGAGCGGCTCGCCGACCGCCTCGGCACCGAGCTGGGGGTGGAGACGATCGCCTACCACGCGGGCCTGCCGCGCGATGCGCGCGCGGAGGCACAGCGCCGCTTCATGGCCGGCGAGGCGCCGGTCGTCGTCGCCACCAACGCGTTCGGCATGGGCATCGACAAGGCCGACGTGCGGACGGTCTGCCACGAGAGCGTCCCCAGCTCGCTCGAGGCCTACTACCAGGAGGCCGGCCGCGCGGGGCGCGACGGCAAGCCCGCCCGCTGCCTCGTCTTCGCCACCGGCAAGGACAAGGGCCTGCACGTGTTCTTCATCGAGCGCTCGACGGTCGGTGACGACGCGCTGAAGGCCGTCGCCCGGCGCATCGTCTCCGCCGCCGAAGCGCCGTCTCCGCCCGCCCCCCGGTTCGATCTCGCCGTCGGGGAAGTCATCCCCGTCGCGGGCGACGAGGAGGTCGTGCGCGCGATCCTCGGCCACCTGGCGCGGGCCGGGGTCATCCAGCCGGCGCCGTCGCCGCCCGACCGGATCGCCGGCCGCCTCGCCGGCGAGTGGGACGGGAGGGCGCTCGCGCTCTGCCGCACCTCCGCGCAGGAGGGCACGCGCGTGCGCTGGCGCCAGTACCGCGCCGTGTGGGCGTGGGTCGAAGGGGACAGCTGCCGGCGCGAGGGCATCCTGCGCCACTTCGGCGACCGCTCGGCGCCCGCGCCCTCCGGGCCGTGCTGCGACGTATGTGACCCGTCGCTGGCGCCCGCACCGCCTCCGCCGCCGGAGCGGCAGTCGGCGCGCCGCCCGGCACAGCTCGCCCATCGCCCGGCCGCGAGCGGCGAGCTCGGGGCGCTCGACGAGGCGATCCTCGATGTCGTCGCCTCCGCCCAGCCGGAGGTCGGCCGCACGCGCGCGGTCGAGATCCTGCGTGGCGGCCAGTCGAAGGTCGTCAAGAAGTACTCGTACGACGGGCTGCCGCACTACGGCACCTGGGCGCACCTCGCCGGGCCGGCGGTGCTCGAGCGCGTCGACGCGCTGCTCGACGCCGGCACCCTGCGCTCGACCGGCGGTCGGTTCCCGAAGCTGGAGGTGGCATGAGGGTCGGCGTGCTCGCGTCCGGCGCCGGTACCAACCTCCAGGCCATCCTCGACCGCGTGCACGGCCGCGAGGGCATCGAGGTCGTGGCCGTCGGCAGCGACCAGCCGCAGGCGACCGCGCTCGAGCGCGCCGCGCGCGCCGACGTGCCGACGTCCGTGTTCCCGCTCGGCGAAGACCGGGCCGCGCGCGACGGCGCAATGGCCGACTGGCTCGAAGGCCGCGGGGTCGAGCTCGTCGTACTGGCCGGCTACATGGCCCTGCTCACCCCGGGCTTCCTCGCCCGCTTCCCCGGCCACATCATCAACGTCCACCCGGCCCTCCTGCCGGCCTTCCCGGGCCTGCGCGCGATCGAGCAGGCGCTCGAGTACGGCGTGAAGGTCTTCGGGGTGACCGTCCACTTCGTCGATGAGGGCGTCGACACTGGGCCGATCATCGCCCAGCGCGCGGTCGAGCTGCCCGAAGCCACGGACCCCGCGCAGGTGCGTGAAGCGCTCCGTCCTCTTGAGCACGACCTGCTGTGCGAAGCCGTGGTGCGGCTCGCCCGCGGCGACGTCCACTCCGATCCAGCCCACCCGCGACATGTGACGGTCGAGCGATGACAGTGCAGCCACAGGTATCTTCCCGCCCGGATGGGAACGCAGGGATGACGCAGCCGGGTGAGGTCCGCGTCCGGAGGGCGTTGCTCTCGGTCTCCGACAAGACCGGGATCGCGGAGTTCGCCCGCGGGCTGGCCGAGCTCGACGTCGAGCTCGTCTCCACCGGTGGCACGGCGGCCACGCTGCGGGAGGCCGGCCTGACGGTGCGCGACATCGAGGACTTCACGGGCTTCCCCGAGATCATGGGCGGTCGCGTCAAGACGCTGCACCCGAAGCTGTACGCCGGCGTGCTCGCGCTGCGTGACGAGCCGGCGCACATGGCCGCGGCGCAGGAGCACGAGATCGAGTTCGTCGACCTCGTCTGCGTGAACCTGTATCCGTTCGAGGCGTGGGCCAACCGCCGCGGCGTGACCGAGCACGAGGTGCTCGAGCACATCGACATCGGCGGGCCGACGATGGTCCGCGCGGCGGCGAAGAACTTCGCGTTCACCGCGGTGGTCGTCAAGCCCGAGAGCTACGACGCCGTCCTGCAGGAGCTGCGCGAGGGCGAGAACAAGCTGTCGCTCCCCACCCGCGAGAGCCTCGCGGCCGAGGCGTTCGCCTACACCGCGCGCTACGACACCGCGATCTCGCGCTGGTTCGGCGAGAAGCAGGGCGACTTCCCGGACCTGATGATGTCGGCCTACGAGAAGGTCGTCGACCTCTCATACGGCGAGAACCCGCATCAGCGGGCCGCCTACTACTCGCAGGTCGGCGCCCGCATGCACGTGCTCTCGCAGGTGCGCCAGCTCGGCGGCAAGGAGCTGTCGTTCAACAACGTGCTCGACATCAACTCGGGCCGGCTGCTGGTCGGCGAGTTCGAGGTCCCGGCCTGCGCGATCATCAAGCACAACAACCCGTGCGGCGCGGCGATCGGCGGCACGGCGATCGAGGCCTACCGGCGCGCGTTCGCGTGCGATCCGCTGTCCGCCTTCGGTGGCGTCATCTGCTTCAACCGGCCGGTCGACGGCGAGCTCGCCACGGCGCTGCTCGAGCAGTTCGCCGAGGTGATCCTGGCGCCGAGCTTCACCGACGAGGCGGTCGACGCGCTGTCGGCCAAGAAGAACCTGCGCATCCTCGAGGACAACGAGCGGCGCCGCATGAACATCTCGGAGTGGGACGTCAAGCGCGTGATGGGCGGCCTGCTCGTGCAGGACCGCGACATCGATCTCGAGGACCGCTCGGAGATGGAGGTGGTGACCGACCGCAAGCCGTCAGAGGGCGAGTGGGGCGAGATGCTGTTCGCCTGGAAGGTCTGCAAGCACGTGCGCTCGAACGCGATCGTGATCGCGCGCGACCTCGCGTCGGTCGGCATCGGCGCCGGGCAGATGAGCCGGGTCGACTCGGTGAAGCTGGCGATCGAGAAGGCACACGCGACGGAGACCGACCTGAGCGGCGGGGCGATGGCCTCCGACGCGTTCTTCCCGTTCTCCGACGGGCCGCAGCTGGCGGTCGACGCGGGCGTGACGGCGATCATCCAGCCGGGCGGCTCGGTGCGCGACCACGAGGTCGTCGAGGCCGCCGACGCAGCCGGCATCTCGATGGTCTTCACCCACAGGCGGCACTTCCGCCATTGATCCATTCGGGCTCGCGGCGCGCACACGCCTCTCGATGACCGAGCGCTGGCATGTGCGAGCCGTCCCGCTGCCCGACGGGGACGGCCTGGTCGACGTGTGGGTCGCGGACGGGCGGCTGCACGACGAGCCGGTGGACGGTGCGGAGGATCTCCCGGGCGCCTTCGTCGCGCCCGGGCTCGTGGACGCCCATGTGCACCTCACGTTCGAAACGCGTGCGCGGCTCGGGCTGAGCGGAGACGAACTCATCGCGGCGCACCTCGCGCAGCACCGGGAGCGCGGCGTGCTCGCAGTCCGCGACGCGGGCTCGCTCCCGGGGCTCGGCTTGCCCGAGAGCGTGATCGCGTGTGGCCCGTTCCTGGCGCCACCGGACTTCTTCCTGCCGCACCTCTACGAGGGCACGCCGCCCGACCAAGCGGTCGCGGCCGCGCGGGCGCGCGTGCGGGCCGGGCGGCCGTGGGTGAAGGTGATCGGCGACTTCCCGGCGGGCGAGTTCAACCCGCTGCAGCCGCAGGTCGGCTACCCACCGGAGCTGGCGGCGCGGATCGCCGACGCCGTGCACGAGGAGGGCGGCCGGCTGGCCATGCACGTGATGGGCCCGTTCGTGCGCGAGGCGGTGCGGCTCGGCGTCGACTCGATCGAGCACGGCACGTGGGCGGACGCGGCGGCCGTGCGCGAGATGGCGGCACGCGGCGTCGCCTGGACACCCACGCTCACCACGGTCCTGCACCACCTCGAGCCGGTCGCCGAGCGGGTCCCGCCCGTGCGCGAGCTCCTCGACCAGCACGCGCGCTCGCTCGCGCTGGCGGCTGAGCTCGGCGTCACGCTGCTCACCGGCACCGACGAGCGGGAGCACGGCAGCGCGGCGCTCGAGGCCGCAGCGCTCGTGCGCTACGGCGTCCCGGCGCGGGCCGCGATCGCCGCCGCCACCACCGGGGCTCGCGCGTACTTCGGCCTGGCTGGGCTCGAGGCCGGCGCGCCGGCCGACCTCGTCTTGTTCGAACGCGATCCGCGCGAGGACGTCGCGGCCCTGGCGTCGCCGGTCGCCGTCGTCGCCGGCGGTCAGCGGGTCCCGTAGAGCACGCGGGTCCAGATCGTCGCGAGCGTGTCGGCGACGGCCGGCGCCGGCGACACGGGCCGGCGCCCGAGGCTGAGATTCAGGTAGCGCTCCATCATCCACACGAGCGCCTTCGCCGTCTCGTACGGGGCGAGCGGGAGGATGCGCCCGGCTTCGATCTCCTCTTCGATGTGGCGGGCCGTCGCGTCGACGAAGGTCTGCACGAGCGCGGTGTACGCCTGCTCGACGCTCCGATCGTCGGCCGCCGCGTCCGCCAGCGCTCGCATCACGGGCCCGTGCTCCACGTACACGGCGACGACACCGTCGAGCGCCTGGCGCGCCAGCTCCGGCCCCTCTCCGGTCCCGCTCAGCCAGCGGTCGGACATCGTGAACAGCTCCGCCCCGAGGTGCTCGACCACGCGCAGCACCAGCTGATGGCGGTCGCTGAAGTACACGTAGAACGACGGGCGCGACAGGTCCGTCCGCCGCATCACCTCGTCCACCGTCAACTCCCGGAATGGCCGCTCGCGCAGGAACGCCTCGGCCGCGGCGATGATCTCGCCCTCCGCGACTTCTGGGCTTCTCCTCCGCCGCCGTGCGGGACTCTTCCGACCCTCATCCCCCGGGCTCACGGGCTCAGAGTAGCCCGGCTAATTACCATGTCCTAGCCCTCGTAGCTCAGCGGTTAGAGCGGCGGACTTTTACTCCGCGCGACGCAGGTTCGATTCCTGCCGGGGGCATTTCACCCGCGTGGTGTCATGAAAGGCCACGAGGGCGCTCGTGTGGGTCTGCCGGAATCGCGGTCTAGAGCGTGGCAGGAAAGGGGAGCGGTGGGAACAGCCTGCTCCCAGCAGGTGCTAGCCGCCGCCGCTGCCGAGGCCTCGACCACCACTCTGGCGGTTGTGGTCCAACGCCGACCTCGCCACGTCGCGGCGCACCTGGGCACGCTCGGCGTCTCGCTGGTTACGACGCTCTCTCCAGATTCGAAGTCGCTCGCGGAGCTTCGGCTTTGGAGGACCTTCAGACGTCGCCATCTCGACCTCCTGGGGTGTGGCCGCCGTTGTCCGCCCAACCCTACGCCCCGCACGTATGCGACGACAACACCCGCGCTACCGCGAACGCTGTACTTTCGGGGCACTCGCCATGGCAGAGACCATCTGGAGCATCATCGCGATCGTCGGCGGCCTCGCCATGGTCGTCGTCATCGGCTACTTCCTCGTCACCGGCCGCGGCGACCGCGAACGCGAGGAAGAGGCCCGCGAATACTTCGACGAGCACGGCCATTGGCCCGACGAGCCGGCCGGGCCCTAGACTCGATCCACCACGCCCCCATGGTCTAGTGGTTAGGACGCCGCCCTTTCAAGGCGGAGATCGCGGGTTCGAACCCCGCTGGGGGTACTAGCCACAACCAATCGCCGGGTTCGATCTTGGGTTCCGCCGCCCCAGATGCGAACATATGTTCGTGAAGGTGATCGAGCGAGAACAGGCTCGTACGCTGCGGGCGGAGAACGGTCTTTCGATCAAGGCCATCGCGGCGACGCTTGCCGTGTCCTCGAGCACGGTGAGCCGGTGGGTCCGTGACATCGAACTTACCGATGAGCAGCTCGCCGTCCTTCGCGACGCTAACCCAATCTTGAACCGCCAGCGGAGCGGCACTGCGCGCTCCAGCGCCAATGCGCGCGCCCGGCGGCTGGCTGCTCAACGACACGGGCGCGAGGTGGCTGCGCTCCAAGACCCGCTTCACCAGGCTGGCTGCATGCTCTACTGGGCGGAAGGGCATCGCAACCGCAACCAGGTGGTCTTCACGAACGCGGACGCCGACATGCTCGACCTGTTCTGCAACTTCCTCCGGCAGTGCTACGGCGTCACCGATGCGCAGATCGCGCTCACCGTCAACGTCCATCTCGGGAATGGGCTGACATTGGACGAGATCGAGTCGTGGTGGCTTGCGCGGCTCGCACTACCGCGCAGTTGCCTGCGGCAAGCGATTGTCAATCGTGCCTCGCAGCACAAACGCCGCACGCTGCCATATGGGACGGTCGGGCTGAGAGTCAGCTCCACCTTCATCGTCCAGAGCATCTTCGGCGCTATCCAGACCTACGCCGGCATCGATCGGCCGGCGTGGCTGGACTGAAGCTCAGACGCTCTGGCTCAGGCCGCCGTCGACCAGGATCGACGTGCCGGTGATGTAGGCGGCCTGGACGGAACAGAGGTAGACGGCAGCGGAGGCGACCTCGTCGACCGCGCCGAGGCGCCGGGCGGGCAGGCGGTCGCGGGCGGCCTCGGCGGCGGCCTCGGGTGAGGGCGCGTTGCGCAGGATGCGGTCGGTGGCGATCGGGCCCGGGTGGACGTGGTTGAGCGTGACCCCGTCGCCGATCACCTGCCTCGACAGCACCTTGAAGGCCGCGACGAGCCCGGGCCGGTGGGTGTTCGAGAGCTGGAGGTCGGAGATCGGCTCGCGGACCGCGATCGAGCCGATTGCGACGATGCGCCCGAAGCCGCGCTCGCGCATCCCCGGCAGCAGTCGCTCCAGGAACGCCATCGGCGAGAGGACGAGCGTGCGGTGGGCGGCCTCCCACTGCTCGCGCGTGAAGCCGAACGTATCCGGGCCGCCGGGCGGCCCGCCGGTGTTGGCGATGTAGATGTCGATCGGGCCGAGGTCGGCCTCGACGGCGCCGATCAAGCCGGGCACAGCGTCAAGGTCGCCGGAGTCGAATGCGTAGGCCCGCGCGCCCATCGAAGCCGCGGCCTCCTCGATGCGCTCGGCCGAGCGCGACGCGACGGCCACCCGCACACCCTCGGCTGCCAGCCCCGCGGCGATGCCGCGCCCGATCCCCTTCGACGCGCCGGTCACCAGTGCGACCCGGCCCTCGAGCCCGAGGTCCATCAGGCCATCACCATCCGGGACGAGCGGCGGCCGCACCACGCGCCGAACGCCACCAGCGCGAGCGGCGCACCGATCCAGTGCACGCCGACGATCACGCCCGGCAACATCAGGAGCCCCGACAGGCCGGCGCCCACCAGCACCCACAACGGCGGGAGCCGCAGCACTCCAGCGACGACGAGCGCGCACAGGCCCCACGCGCCCGGCCCGGCGAGCCAGCCCCAGTCCTCGAAGAACGAGCGCGGCAGCGCGGCGCCGAGCACCACCGCGACAGCGGCGACGCACACGGCCTGCAGCAACGCCGAGCGCCAGGCGATCGAAACGTCCACCGTCCCGATGATGGCAGCGTCAGCCCTTGAGGCCGGTGTTCGCGATGCCCTGGACGATCTGGCGCTGGAAGAGCACGAAGGCGACGAGCGATCAGCCCGACCGCGTCGAGCCTCGTACGGCCGACGGGGCGCGCGTCGCCGGCGGCGTCCTGCACGCCACGTTGCCGCCGCGCTCGTGGAACGTGCTGCGCCTCGGCCGCGCGGCATAGCGCTCTACGATCACTCTGCCCCCGGGCGGTTAGCTCAGTTGGTCAGAGCGCCTGCCTTACAAGCAGGAGGTCCGCGGTTCGAGCCCGCGACCGCCCATCTCGCAAAAGTTCCCTGCACATCGCCGATTCGGCGCTTAACGCATAGAACGCGGTAGGTAGCCGGCACGAGCTGCTTGGAAGCGTCCTGGAAGCAGTTCACGGTTCGCGGCGTTCCCAAGTCCTAGTTCGACAGGGCCCGGCGTAAGAATTCGCCTATCTCCAAGATGCCGTCCCCCCGTCGATCGCGCCGCACCTCCGCCTCCTCCGCGGCGCGCCGTGGCGGCGGCGACGCTACAGCCGGGGGCGTCACTTTCCAGGCACGTGGCGGCCCGTTTGTCGCGGGCGCGTCGGCGGCGGGGGCGCTCGTACCCGGGTCGCCGAGTCGCGTCAGCGCCAGCTCGATCAGCCGCTCTGTCACGTGCTACGGCCGTCGCTACCCACCGACGCCGCCCGACATCGCTGAGCGGCTCGCCGGCGCTCGGTCTGTCGCGCGGACGGGCCCCGTGCCCAGGTGCATGCACGGACGAGGGCGTCGCCGAGCGCTCCCGGCGGCGACGCCCTCGGGAGCCGGCATCACGCGCGGCCGGCCACCTCCGCCGCCTCCGCGAGCGCCTTCGCGGCGTTCGCGTACCGCTCGAGCGCGGCGGGCGACCCGTGGTCGTCCTCGTCGGCGTCCCTGTCGGCGTCCTCGACCGCGCTGTGCGCGAGGGCTGCCGCTCGTCCGGCGGCCTCCAGAAGTGCCTGCTGCACGTCGTTCTTGTCCATCGTCGCTCCTCTCGGGTGTTAGCTGCTCGGTTCAGCCGGCTCGTCGATGACTGCCCGGCCGTCGCCGTTGACGGCGACGTGGCTCGAGTTCGCGGCATTGCTGGTGGCCGCGACCCCGCCCGGCCCCACCGCGGCGACACCGACCTGGCTCGCCGCCGAGGCTCCCGCCGGGCCGACCGCGACCACGCCGAAGTCGCACGCGGCGGCCGCGTAGTTGGGGGCCGCCACGACCGACACGGCGCTCGTGTGGGCGACGCCCTCGCCGACCGCGGAGCTCGTGGCGCTCGCCGCGGCGGGCCCGTCGCCCTGCTCGGCCTCCGCCGAAACCGCCGACGTCGCGCCGATCGGGGCCACACGGCCACACGCGGGGCACCTGCCGTCGGTGAGTCGAAGCGCCTCCTCCGCCGCAAGCTCTGCCGGGTCGCTCCCGTCCGCTTTGCGCTCCGACGGATAGATGATGGACCCTGCGGCTGATGTACTCATGCGTGTCTCCGTGGTCGCGTGTACGGATTCCGGCGATGCCAATGCTCCGCCGCTCAGCCGCTTCGATCAATGGGGCGGTCGGCTCGTCTTTCGAACGCCCGCGGGCCGTAAGTCGTAGCGCGATCGGACGGGCCTAACGGTCAGTCGCCGACCAGTGCCTGGACGTGCTCGAGCAACCGCGAGAACGCGAGTGGCTTGACGAGGAACTCGTCGGCCCCCAGCCGCAGACCCTCGTCGCGATCGGGCGAGCGGGCGGTCAGCACGATCACGGGCATCGTCATGCCGCGCGCGCGCAGTCGCGCGAGGACGTCGAGTCCGTCGACGTCGGGAAGCCCGAGATCGAGGACCACGAGGTCATAGTCGCCGCGGGATCCCAGGCGCCTGAGCGCGTCGCAACCGGTCCGGCTGTGGTCCACGTCGTAGCCGGAGGCGGTGAGGCCCTTGAGGAGGAAGCCGGCGATGCGCGCTTCGTCTTCGACGACCAGCAGCCTCATCGCGGGACGCGGACCCAGAACGTCGCGCCGTCTCCTCGGCGATTCTCAAGACCCGCGGCGCCTCCGTGCGCGCGGGCGATCCCGCGCACGATCGCAAGCCCGAGACCGCTGCCCGTCGAGCGGTTTCCCTTGTAGAACGGCTGGAACACCCGCAGCTCGACGTCCGGCGGCAGTCCACCGCCCTCGTCGGCGACCTCGAACCGCAGCGTCCGCGCCTCACCGACGACGCGCAGGCGGATCGGGCTGCCGCCCGGCGTGTGGTCGCGGGCGTTCTGGATCAGGTTGATCAGCGCCTGCGTGAGCCGCTGGATGTCGCCGCGCAGCAGCGTGCGCTCGCTCAGCGGCTCCACCTGCAGCCGTCCGTTGAGCAGCGGCCGCGCCTTGCCCGCGACCTCGCCCACGAACTGGTCGAGCGGGACCTCCCCGTGCCGCAGCGAAGAGGGATCCTCCATATACGCGAGACCGCTCAGGTCGTCGACGAGCCGGCTCATCCGGGCGAGCTCGTCCTTGACCACATCGATCGTCTCCGCCAGCTCGTCCCGGTCCGGCATCGGCGACAGCACGTCGAGATACCCGCGGCAGATCGTGATCGGCGTGCGCAGCTCATGCGAGCTCTGGCGGATGAATGTGCGCTCGCGCCGGAACGATGCCTCCAGGCGCGCCAGCATGTCGTTGAGCGTCGCGCCCAACCGTCCGACCGCATCCGCACGCCCGGTCTCGGTGAGGCGCCGACTGAGGTCACCGCTGCGCGCGATCAGCTCCGCGGCACGACCCATCTCGTCCATCCAGTCCCGCTCCTGCAGGGTGCGCAGCCATCCGCGGTACGCCAGATACGTGAGCGCCAGCGGCACGAGAAGCACCGGCAGGCCGCTTGGCTGGGCCGTCCACACCAGCGCGCCGAGGATTCCGGCCGCCACGTTGCCCAACCAGTGCAGGACGCCGGTCGAGGCCAGCGCGACCTGTCGAAACGGCCGCCGCTCGACGAGCGCGAGGATCGCGCCGACGAGCACGGTGTTGACGAGCTGGAACGCCGCCATGGCCACGCCTGCCGCCAGCCAGCCGGTCGGCTCGTTCGCCGACGGCGCTCCCAGCAACCCGAAGACGCCGACTGCCGCCGTGATGCCGAGCACGAACTGGGCGACGTTGAAGGCGACCTTCAACGGTGGCCGACGAGCGAGCAGCTGGCCCAGGAGCACGCCGGCCGCGACCGCCAGCGTGAGGACGCTGGGCCGCACGAGCAGGAGAGCCGCCGTCCAGATCGCGTCCGCGAGCGAGTACATAGCCCGTTCGTTGCGGTACAGGAGCTCGAGCGGGAAGCGTTCGGCGACCGACGTCGCGAGCGCGATAGCCGCGAACGCCAGCCAGTCGTGCGAGTCCCATGTCGCCATGCCGGGCAGCCAGCCCACGGTCGTCGCGGCGCCTGCCGTGACGACGGCCAGGACGAAGAACCGGGCTGCCCGGGGTATGGCGACGTGTGCGCTCAGACCGTCATCACCCGTTCCAGAGCGCGGTTCCCCACGACTTCGCCGTCCAGTCATCGGAGGGCCCTGCATCGCCCCACGACTTCGCCGTCCATATATCTGCATCCCATGCCAACCCGCCCCACGGCTCCGCGGGCGTCGCTTCCGCCCAGCCGGCGGCGACCGCGGTGTGGCGCGCCCACGGCGACGAGCCCCACGACGCCGCCGTCCACGGCTGTGCGGCCCACGCCACGGCGTCCCAAGCGACGCCGAGCGCGTCCACCTCGCCGACCAGCCGTTCGGGCACGCCCGGCTGCCGCCAGTCGGTATACGGATGCAGCGATCCGCGACTGGCGTCGAGCGTGCCCGTGCCGCTGGAAAGCAGGCCACCCGGGTCCGTGCTCGCCGCGAACGTCCCGGCGTGGACCGCCTGCAGCGCGGCGCCCGCGTCGACGAGCCCGGCGCCGGCGCCGGGCCGCCCGGCGAGAGGACCTCCCGCCGTGGCGACGAGTGCCGCCTTCGCCTCGTCCGGGGTCAAGCTCGGATCGGC
This sequence comes from uncultured Solirubrobacteraceae bacterium, assembly GCA_963803335.1. GTDB lineage: Bacteria > Actinomycetota > Thermoleophilia > Solirubrobacterales > Solirubrobacteraceae > DASSUW01. The sequence goes on from CAWDME010000010.1 coordinate 136,932, forward strand.
CGCGAACATGAGTGCCGCGACTCCGGACACGACGGCGGCCGCCTGTGAGGTGCCGCTGCCCTTGAAGTAGCGCGTGCCCAGCCGCGCCGCCGGGCGCGTCGCGTCCACCGTGCTCCCAGCAGCGCGCTCCGAGACGATGCTGACGCCCGGCGCCAGCAGATCCGGCTTTGCCACGCCGTCGGCGGTCGGGCCGCGGCTCGAGAACGGCGCCACCTCGTCATCCGACCGCGAGGCCGTCCCGTGCGTGTCGGCGGCGCCGACGGTCACGACGTGCGGGTCGTCCGCCGGCTTCTCGATCGCGGCGGGGACGGCTCCGCGGTTGCCGGCGCTCACCACGACGAGGACGCCGGCGCGCCACAGGCGCTCGACCGCGCGGTCGAGGGGATCGACCAGGTGGTTCTGCGTGCTGTCGGTCCCGTACGACAGGTTCACCACCCGGATGCCGTACTGCTCGCGGTGGGCGGCGATCCATTCGAGTCCGGCGATCACAGCCGAGACGTCGGTGGCTCCGTTCCAGCCCGCCGCCTTCACCGCCACGACGGAGGCTTCGGGTGCGACACCGGCCCAGCGGCCGTTGGACGCGCGGCCGTCGCCCGCGAGCACGCCGACCATGTGCGTGCCGTGGCCGTAGCGGTCGAAGCCATCCCCATCGGGGGTCAGGTCAACCCGCGCGAGCACGCGGTCGCCGAGATCTGGGTGCTGCGTGACGCCCGTGTCCAGCACCGCGACCGTGACGCGTGCGCCGCCGCCGTCGCCGTCCTCCTCGCCCTCCTCGCCGGCGGGAAGCCGGATCGCCTGCCGCCAAGCACTGTCGGGCGGCAGCGCGTCGTACTGCTCGAGGTCCGCCTCCTCTCCGTCGCCCTCCTGCGCGCGGGCGGGCGCGGCCAGGGCCGTGGTGAGCAGGAGCAGCAGCGCGGCGAGCGCCGCAAGGCGGCGCACGAGGCGGGGACGTGGTAGTACGAGCATGGCTAAGGATCTACTCGCGGCCCGGTGAGGCGAGCGTGAGCGGCCGGTGAGAAACCGTTCATCACGCCCGCGGCGTGCGCCGTCGGGGTCGCTAGTGCGGCCCGCTGAGCGGGATCACGAGCGTGAACGTCGCGCCCTCGCCGGGCCGGCTGTCGAGCTCCGCGCGGCCGCCGTGCGCTTCCGCGATCGCCCGCACGATCGCGAGCCCGAGCCCTGCGCCCTCCGACCGGCGGCGGCTGGTACCCGCACGGGCAAAGCGCTCGAAGATGTGCTCGGAGTCCTCCGGCGCCACACCGGGCCCGCGGTCCGTCACCCACAGCCGCGCTTCGTTGCCTGCGACGGCGGACCCGATCCAGATTGGATCGCCCTCGCCGGTCTGCTCCACCGCGTTCTGGGCCAGTCCCATCATCGCCTGCGTGACTCGCTGACGGTCCGCCACGACCCTGGCTTCCGCGCGCTCCTCGAGCTGCCAGCGGCGCGCACCGAGCGCGTCCGCCTTGTCGAGCAGCTCATCGGTCAGCGCGCCGAGCTCGAGCTCTGCCAGACGCAGGAAGTCGTCGCGCTCGGCGCGCGCGAGCAGCAGCAGGTCGTCCACGAAGCGGCTCATGCGATCGAGCTCGTCGATCACGAGCCCCACCGTCTCCCGCCGCTCCTCCGGATCGTCGTCCAGCAGCTCGATGTGGCCGCGGACGATCGTGATCGGCGTGCGCAGCTCGTGGCTGGCATCGCTCACGAACGCCCGCTGCATCGCGAATGCGGACTCGAGCCGGTCGAGCATGGCGTTGAACGTCGCCGCCAACTCGGCGATCTCGTCGTTGCCCGACACCTCGATCCGGCGCGTGAGGTCGGTCTCGCCGATCAAGCGTGCGGTGTCGGTGAGGAGGCGAAGCGGCGCGAGGATCCGTCCCGCCACGACCCACGCGAGGCCCGATGCGATCAAGAGCACCGACAGGAGCACGGCGGCGGCCAGGCGCACGGCCTCGTTGTCGCGCTCGCGCGGCGCCTTCAGCGCCCAGGCGACGATGAACACGCCGCGCGACCGCCTGCCCGCGCGCACCGGTACGGCGAGATAGCGCACGTCACCCCTCGCGGTCCCTACGGTGTCGCGTTCCGTTCGCGTGATCGTCGCCCAGCGCGCCGGTTCACCGCGGTGGGGGAACGGCTCATTGCGCGGCGGGGTGCTGATGCCGAAGAAGCGCCCGTCGAGGTAGGCGATGAACGCCTCGCCGTTGGCCGGCACGTTGCGCCGGAAGTAGGTCTGGAAGATCAGGTCGAGCCGGTCGCCGAACGGCTCGCCGGTCGCCGGGTTGCGGCCGCTGACGACGCGCCGGAACTCCTCGACCTCCTGCGTCAACTCGTCGTCGACGCGGTTCGCGGTCCGCACCAGCAGGAGCTGGCGGATGGCGAAGACGGACAGCATCGACGAGAAGCCGAGCAAGATGATGAAGGCCGCGAGGATGCGGGTGCGGGCGCGTCGCGGCCGCAGCCGGGCGAGCAGCCGAAGCGGCGCGGGCTTCGGCTCAGTCGCGGCGGCCGCCATGGACACTACGGGCGCACTGCGGCTCCGGCTTCGGTCCGCGCGCGGAGGCCTGGAGAGTCGGCGTGCGGTTCCCCGCCATGTTGGGAATATCGACATCCTCGAGTTACTGCTTGAAGATTTCGACCATACCCCGTCGGCAGTCGCGAATGCGCCATCACCGTGCTGCGCGGCGGTGAACGGCGGCCAGACGCCCGTCAGCGATCGCTCAGGTGTGGCCGACCACGAGCGCGGCCGCGATGCTCACGGCTGCAAGCGTCGCGATCGTGAGCGCTCGCGCTGCCGTCCACTCCGGGGGGAGCGGCAGCCGGTGCGCGGCGCGCCGGCGGGCGAGGGCGTGGCCCGGACCGCGACGCCCGCCGCCACGGTCAGGTGAAGGGCGCCGGCGGGGATCCCGATCCAGGGAACCCGCTCGGCGGCGGAGAAGAACAGGCCTGCGATCATCGCCAGCGCCAGTGCCGTGCGCTCCCAGCTCAGAGCGGATCGCTCGTCGGCAAGCCCTCCAGCGGCAATGGCTGGCGGGGGCGACGACGGCGCCGAGGAGCACCGGTGGAAGGGCCGTGCCGAGCCGCAGCAGCTCCGACTGGAAGTCGAGCAGGTGCCCCGCGGCGAGGCCGTCCGACGAGTGCGAGCGCCGTCCGGTTCCAGGCCAGGAAGGTACGCTCGTTGGCGAGCGTGAAGCGTGGGTCCGGATCGGTGCCGTCACCCGTGTCAGCGGCTCTCGTCGCGATCATCGGACTCTGTGTCCCGCACGCCCGTGGGGACGCGATGAGCAGTCCGTGAGATCTCTCTCATCGGACGCGATCGGCGTGGGTGACGGGGAGCAGCGGCGGCCTGAGGACGGCGCCCCGGACGCCATCGGCGCGAGCGCGTCGGCCAGTTCGCGCGCCGTCGGCCGATCCGCGGGCCGCGTGGCCAGACAAGCGCGGATCGCCGCCGCGACGTGCCCGGGTACCTGATTCGGAAGCCGGCGCGGCGCTGCGCGCAGCTGCGGGAAAGGCGCGCCGTCCCTGGGGAACGGCTGCCGGCCGGAGAGTGCTTCGTGCAGGGTGGCGCCGAGGCCCCAGACATCGGCGGCGCAACCCATCTCGCCGAAGCGGAGCGGGTCGCATTGCTCGGGCGCGAGATACGGGTCACCGCCCGGCGCGCGGGTCGGCGACTGCGGGTCGGCCGTCAGCCGGGCGCGCGTGAAGTCCCACAGGCACGGCGGCGTTCCCAGGGCGACGTTGCGCGGCTGCACGCCCAGGTGGGCGACACCGCGGTGAGCGAGGAACTGGAGGACGCCGCAGAGGTCCAGAGCCGTGGGCAGCAGGTGGCGATGACTGATACCGCCGGCGTGAATCCGCTTGGAGAGCCGCTCGCCGCGCGGCAGCTCGAAGACGATGTGGGGCCGCTCGGCCGCGAGCACGCCGTCGAAGACGCGCGGCAGCACCGGGTGCGCGAGGGCGCGTAGCATCGTCGCCTCACGGCGCAGGCCGTCGAGCGCGTCGCCATCAGCGCGCCACCCCTGCTGGGCGAGCTTGACGACGACGAGCGCGCTCAACCGGCAGTGCCAGGCGATGTACGTCTCGTAGCCGAACGCGGCGTCGAGCCGCCGAACGGCGTGCAGATCGTCGGCGATCTCGTCGCCGGCCCGTGGTGTGAACCGGAACATGGCGGGCAACTTCCTCCGATCGCGTGAAGCCGCCGTGAGGCGCGAGTGAGAAGACGCTCACGGGCGGGCATCGCACGAGCGCGCTTCACCCGCCGTCGCGGAGTGGGAACCGGACAGATCACGGCCGCAGCCGGTAACCCATCCCGCGCACGGTCTCGAACCGCTGCGACCCGAGCTTGCGGCGCAGGTAGCCGACGTACACGTCAACCACGTTTGAACCCGGGTCGAAGTCGTAGCCCCAGACGTGCGAAAGCAGCTGCTCACGGCTGAGCACCTGCCCCGGGTGGCGGAGGAACGTCTCCAGCAGGGTGAACTCCTTCGCCGTCAGGTCGACCTCGTCGCCTTCGACCTCCGCCCGGCGCGTGCGCACGTCGAGCCGGACACCGCCGCCGTGGAGCTCGAGCGCCGAATCGCTGTGCTCGGGTGCTCGCAGCCGCGCGCGTACGCGCGCCAGCAGCTCCTCGAAGACGAACGGCTTCGTCACGTAGTCGTCCGCGCCGCCGTCGAGCCCGGCGACCGTGTCGACGATGTCGTCACGAGCCGTGAGGATGAGCACCGGCATCCCAACGCCGCGCGCGCGCATGGCGCGCAACACCTCGAATCCGTTCCGCCCGGGTAGACCGATGTCGAGGATCAGGAGGTCGAACTCCCTGTCGCGCGCCATGATGGCGCAGCGGTTGCCGTCGTCGCACACCGTGGTGCTGTAGCCCGCGGCGCGCAGGCCCTTCTCGAGGAAGCTCGACAGGCGTGGCTCGTCCTCGGCGATGAGGATCCGGCTCATGCTCGAAGTGTCCTCCTTCGCCGGCTCGAGAGCACGCCGCGGATCAGTGCCGTGGCCGCGGCGCCCGGCCCTGCGGCCCGGGCCGGGCAGTCGCCGTCCGCGCGGGTGTAGCCGTCGGCGCCGGCCGGGCGAGCTGCACCGGACGCACGTCGGGAGCACTGCTCGGCGCGAGCAGCCGGGGCACGAGGAACGCGAGCACGACCGCGGCGACCGCGGCCAGGGCCAGGACGATGCGTTGAGCAGCCATCAGCAGCGCGCTCAACGCTAGGCGGCAAGGATGAGGCCGTTCTCATGGGGCCGATGTCGTGGGGCTGGTGCGTGCGGCGCTGCGGAGGCCGGCCGTCGGAGCGCCGCCCGCTACAGCCAACAGCATGCGCATGAGAGAGCTCACACGTACATGAGGAGCTTCACAGATTCAGGCCGGTACGCCGTCGATCTGAAAGAGGTTGCGTCCGTGCCGCCCGAGGTCAAGCGACACGAGCCAGCCGAGCCCGGGCGCCCACGCGAGCCCTTCGGCCTTGCCGTGGTCTCCGAACAGCTCCTCGGGAAGCGGCCAAGAGGTCAGCGCCGCGGTCCCGCCGAGCGGCTCGAGCTGCCCGAGGCGAGCGAGACGGCGGGATGTCGCGCTGACGGCGTGCAGGCGGCCGCGCGCGTCGATCGTGAGGTCATTGATGCTCTCAACGCCGGAACCGGGATCGACGAGCCATGACGCCAGCACCCCGAACGTCGCTTCCGCGTCTGCATCGAGTGAGAACGCCTCGTCCGCCCCCAGGCTGTCGCCCGGGGCGAACCCGCGCGGTTCGTCGCCCGGCGGCCCGAACTCGATGAGTCGCGGCTGCCGGCGTTGCTTCGCCACGAGAAGGTGACCGCCGCGCATGAGCAGCAGCCCTTCGCCGCGTGCGTTGTGGTGCCGGTGCCACTCCGGACCGACCTCGGGCTGCGCAGGCGGGACGGACAGGGTGATCACCTGCTCGACGGCGCGGAGGCGCGCGTCGAACACGAGCACCCTGCCTGCCCGCTCCTGCAGCACGAACACACGCCCGGACGCGTCGCTCGCGACTGCTTCGAAGTCACTTCCGTGCCGGTCGTCGGCGTCCGGCACGATCCCGGCGACGTCGACGGGACCGCCGGCGGGCTCAACAGCTCCGGCAAGCGCCGCGACGGCCAACTGGAAGCGTTCGTCGTCGACGGCGAGCAGCTGGACGGGCCTGTCCGCAGTGCGACAGCGGATCGCGAGCCCGGATGCTTCGCGAAGCGGAAGCTCCCAGTGAGCCCGCACGTGCATGATGGTCGTCACCCGTGCTTCGATCGGGTCGTCGCACCGTCTCCGAACGCCTCCAGCCACTCGGCTCAGTTGACCGCGGCCGTGGCCTCGACGGCCCGCGCGATGCGCTCGAGCACACTGACGATTTCGTCGAGCACGCTCGCGATCTGGTCGAACGACGGCGCCGCGCCGTTGCCACCGACCTGTGCTGTCTGCACCTGCGCCATTGGATACCTCGTTCCTGGTTGAAGGACGGACGAGGCGACACCGTACGCGGCGCCCGGCGCCGGTTCCATAGGGAGATCGAACGGTCTTTCAGCGACAGCGCGGTGGGCCTTTCGGCCGGTTCGATCGTCAGGCCAAGCGGCGTCTCGCCCATCCGGACACGGCGGGTGCCCGGCGAGGTCGGCATGGTTGATCATGCTCGCCGCGCCAGATGGGCGAGGACGCTGCCTGGGGTTCCGTCCGGCGGCTCAGTCGCCGCCGCCGCTGGTGTCGAGGGCGCCGGCGAACACCGTGCCGTTGCCCGTCTGGCTCAGCAGGAGCTGCGAGTCCAGGCTCACGAGGACGACTGGGAAGAACTTCTCGCACAGCGTGGCCTTCGGGCAGGTGATGGTGCCCGACTCGTACTCGATCGTCCACGGGCCGGTGCCGTGGTACTGGAAGTAGCCCTGGGCGGAGCTGTAGGCCGCCGAACGGCTAGAGCTCCAATTCAGGCCGCCGTCGCCGCCGGTGGCGGTGCAGAGCGTGTTCTGCTTGGCGACCATGCAGCCCTCGAGCGCAGTCGCGCCCTGGGCCACCTGAGGGACGGCGAACACCGCCGTTGCGGCGCCGAGCCCCGCCAGCAACCTGAGTCTGCTGGCTGCCTTCATCACGAACCTCCCACAACACTGCCTGCCCGCCGGGGCGTCAGCCACCGTAGCCCGGCGGCACGATAGTGTCAAGAATTATGTGAATACTTTCACGGAGGTGTGAAGATCATCATGTTCGGAGGCCGATCGACCGCATTATGGACGGTCCAATTGCAGGACGATCGGCGCTCGCGGTCGTTTGGGCGGACTGTGGGAGTATGGCGCGATCATGTGAGGTTTCTAATGAGTGAAACTGGAATTGCACGTAACATCGCTGTATGTCTCGCTCTCACACTCCATTGGCTTTGTTGGGCTCCGCGGCGCTGTTGGCCGGATGCGGAGCGGCCGCCGAGCGGCCGGCGCCGGCGCCCCAGCGCCAGGCCGCCGTTGCCGGGGTGGCGCTCAACCAGGGGCACCCCGGGCGCGAGCGCAATGCCTGTGCGCTGAGCACGCCGGCTTCCGTTGCGTCGGCCTTCGCCGCGCGCGCGGCAACCGAAGGCCCCGGTCCGTTTCCCGGAACGTGTGCGTACCGCCTCGCCGGTGGCCGGTCGTCGCAGGTCTACGTCTCGGACCTGGGTCCGGCGTGGACATGGCGGCGCCTGCACGCGTTCTACGCGCGGACGCGTGGCGAGCTGACCGCGGTGCCGCTGGTCGGAAGGGCGGCGTTCTCGGCCGAGGACCGGCGCGGCGTCGAGGTGGTCGTCCGGATGCGTAAGCGCATCTTCACGGTCGTCGCGGCCAACGGGCCCGATCCGGCGATCGCGGCCGCGGCGGTAGAGCTCGGGCGGCGCGTGGCGCTCGCTTTCCCGGCTCGGATGCCGGTCCTCTCCCGCCCGCGGGCGCGCCGACTCCGAGCCCGCGTTGACTGACACTTTGCGGGTCGGCCGCCTGCTCGAGCCTCGCCGTCGTGTGAATCCTCTCATCCGCTGCTACCGGGTGATTCCACGCAAAATGCGGCAGTCGAGCGTGCCCGCATATGAGACATCGCTCACGAACGCAGGAGGGGATGAGAATGCGCACACGTTTCTTGACGTCCGAAAGGCGACAGGTCTACGCTCGCGGCGTACTTCACCCGGAGGCCGGAACGGTCTCCCACCAGGAGGTTCGGAGCAATGCGTCGGCTGCTGCCCGCCGGTACGGCGGGAACGACTGTGTGTGCCGCGATAGTCCAACTTGGCGCTCGGCCCGCAGGGGAAACCGAGGCTGGGCGGCACGAGTCGTGGCCCCAGCCGGCGGCCGACGAGCGCACCACCGACGGAGATCGCCTCGTCCGTTTGACCAGGCGAGCGCATCCGTTCGCAGGACTGGCCACCTCGGGTTGGTGGTCAGAATCTCTCACCCACACGAAGTACCACCGATGAACGGCTCAGCGAGCGGACGACAGCCGGCCGGAAGGATGCGGGGATGCGGCTGGGGATGCTCGAGGATCGTGCCGGCGGGGCGCCAGACTGACCCGGAGAGTCTGCCGTCGCGGTCGAACGCAGGGGTCAGGACCCAGGGAGGGCCGACACGAGCGGGAGGCCATGCGGGCGGTCGACACCGCCTGCATGCACATTCGATCAGGGGGGCCAGCGGTAGGCCCCAGGGAGCGCACGGGCACACGCGGCGGGTCGAGCGGCATACGATGCCACGACCTGGGGCTCCCTGTCGTCCGTCGGAGGCTATCCGACGACCCATGAAAGAGATCCGACGTGACGGCCCCACCCTACGCGGCGGCAGGCTCGGTTGTTCCGAACCCGCACGATCCGCCCCCTCTCTCCGGGAATGGCTACGCGCCCTCCCCAATTCCCCGATTGGTTCTCGGCGACGCCACTCCGGCGCTCACCGGCACCATTGTCGCGCCGGTGACGGTCCTCGTCGCCGACAGCCAACCCGTGGCGCGCGCGGGCCTGACCGAGGCCCTCAACGGCGAGCCTGACCTGAAGGTCGTCGCCTCCGTCGAAGACGGCGGGCAGGCGCTCGCGGCGATCCGTTCCACGCCCCCGCTGGTCGCGCTCATCGACGTCAGGGCGCCGGTGCTCAGCGGCCTGCAGGTGCTCGAGAGCGTCACCGCGGAGCGGCTGCCGTGTCGCATCGTGCTGATCGCCCCGCACGCCACCGGTGTGGAGGTGCACGAGGCAATGGTCGCCGGCGCGGCCGGCTATCTCACCAAGGGCGAGCCGATCGAGACGATCTACGAAGGGATCCGCCAGGCGTCGGAGGAACGCCAGTACCTCTCGCCCGAGTCGCAAGCGGCACTCGTCGAGCAGATCCGCCGCGGCGGGCGGACCCAGTCGCTCCTCAGCATGCGTGAGCTCGAGATCCTCCGGCTCACCGCGGAAGGGGTGACCAGCGCCGGCATCGGGCGGCGGCTGCATCTCAGCCAGTCGACCGTCAAGAACCACCAGCAGAACCTCTACAGCAAGCTCGGCGTCCACAACGCCCCTGCGGCCATCTACCAGGCGATGCGGCGTGGTCTGCTGGCATGACCGCCTAGTGCGATCGACCCGGCCGAAAGACGGTCCGTTTGCTCCATGGAACGCGGGGTGGGACGGGCGTAGCGTGCGGTTGCGGAAATGTCGTTCAACTACAGAGGTGGTGACACAGATGGCTCAGCCCAACGCCCCGGCCGCTCAGTCGCTCGACCAGGTCGCCTACACGCTCGAGGAGCTCAAGAACGTCCTCGAGCGCATCGCTCGCGCCCTCGAGTCGACGGGCGCCGACTGACCACCGGCCCGCGGGCACGGGCGCGGCACGCCAGCCGCCTGCGCAGCAGGCGCCCTACCCTGGCGTGCCGCTGGTCCGCCCGCGTACGAGCCGGCGGCAAGCACCGCCCGGGCGCGAGCGCTTGCGCCCGGGCGGCGCGATTGCACTCACAGTGGTGAGAAGTCGCACATGAACCTTGACCTGTGAGGCCGCACGCCACTACGCTGGCCACTGCCTGGCGAGTGCACGGCCACGATCTGCGGGAAATGTGATGTTCCATTCCCGCCGTGAGGGGTGAAGTCAATGCACTTGTATGCGGGGAGGGAAACGACAGCCGCCGACAGCCGCGGGCGATACCGGCTCTCGATCTACGAGAACGAGATCGCGCGGCTCCTGGACCAGGTCGCCGCCTACCGGGCGTCGGGGGACATCGAGGACGCGCTCGGCGAGGATCTCAGGCTCACGCTCCGGCACGCGGAGATGTACCTGGACAACCGTCGCGTCGACGGCGCCTGCCTGGAGCTCGAGCGCGTGCTCAACATGATCGGCGCTGAGATTGGCACGGAGATCTCGCGCGCGGCCGCGGGCGACCTCGCCGCGGAGGCGACGGCGCTCTCAGCGGACCTGGCCCGCTGAGGGCCGTCAGTCGTCGTCGTCGGCGTCGATCTCGGGGACGAGGACGACGTCACGGGCAAGACGGGGCGCGGCCGTCGGCGTCACCGCGCGGCGCGCGATGGCGCCGATCGCGTTGACGAGCGCCAGCGCGCTCGCCAGCAGGATCGAGTCCACGGGATCGGTGCTCCCGTCGGCGAGCTCGACGATCAGCGCGGCGAGCGGGACCGCCGCGATCGCGATCGTCGCGGCCACTACCGGCTCTCGCCGCAGCCACGACACGGCCGGGCCCAGCACGTCGACGGCCGCCTCGGTGGTGCCGGCGCTGTGGTAATGCTCGTGCTTCGTCATGGCCGCGGAGCCTCACGCGTCGCCAGTACGCGCGCGATCCGCAGCGCGCCGGGATCGGTGTGATCGTTCCCCGGCACGTGCACGTGGCCGGCATGGCCCGCGTAGTCGAAGAACTCGCGGCCGCCCATGCGCCGGGCACCCGGGCCAAACACGACGCCCGCCATGCGCGGCACGGACCACTCGCGCTCGATCCAGCGCGCGAGCCGCGCGATCGCGCGATAGTGGGCGGCGGACCAGCCGCCCGTGTCGGACGCGAAGCCGACGAGCTCGACCTGCACGGCGTTGGCGCGGTTCGTCTCGGGACCGCCCGGGTGGCGCAGCGTCCTGGCGGCCTGTGTGAGCGGCATGTGCTGGTAGAGGCGGCAGCGGCCGTGGCCGAGATACTCGAACGTGAACGTCGGCCACCCGTCGTGCTCGCGATAGGCGGCAATCGCCCCGGCCGCCGAGCTGCCCTCGGTCGTGTGCCAGACGATCTTGCGGCCGCCGCCGGCCTGCCGCCCGGCGGTGCGTCCGGGAACGCGGATCGCGTGGGGGTGCCACAACGCGGGTTTGTTCTGCGAACCGATCATCGGTCAGTGGACGTGGACGAGGCTGAGCATGAGCTGGGTGCCGGCGACGATCAGCAGCACACCCGAGACGTCGACCGCGAATCCGGTGCGGATCATGTGCACGATCGGGATGCGCCCGGTCGAGAACGCGATCGCGTTCGCGGACGTCGAGATCGGCAACATGAACCCGTAGGTGGCAGCGAACACCGCGACGAGCGCTGCCGTCAGCGGGTCGCCGGTCGCCGCCGTCAGCGCCGGCACCATCGGCACGATGATCCCTACGCTCGCGGTGTTGCTGGTCGTCTCGGAGATGAGGATCGCGATGCCGGCAGCGACTGTGTAGACCACGAACGGGCTCGCCGATCCGAGCCCGGCCGCCAGCGACGTGCCGACCACCTCGGCCAGGCCGGTGTCGGCCATCATGCGGCCGAGCGTCATTCCCGTGCCGATCAGCAGCACCGTGCCCCAGTCGATACGCACGGCATCGGCCCACGTGAGCGTGAACTCGTGCCTGCGCCAGTTGAGCGGGAGAGCGAACAGCAGCGCGGCCGCGAGGACAGCGACCACCGATGGGTCGAGCCGCTCTGCCAGCAGCACGTGCAGCCGTGCATTGCGGCCGCCGATCAGCCCGACGGCGGTCGGCAACAGCCAGAGGACGATCGCGAACGCGAAGACGATCAGCGTGTTGACCTCTCCGCGCGACATCGGGCCGAGGCCGGCCCGCTCGCGCCGGACGAACCGGCGCGCACCGCGGATACGACCTGTCTCCGGCCGGTTCGTCAGGAGGACGAACAGGGCCAGGACCGGGAACAGCGCCGCGACGACGGGGGCCGCCAGCAGGACCCACTCGCGGAACGACACGTCGACGTGGAGCTGGTCGCTGATGAAGCCGAGTCCGATGAGGTTCGACCCGTCGCCGAGCGGGGTCAGCAGTCCACCGACCGTGATCCCGTACGCCGTCATGAGCATCAGGGCGGTGCTGAAGCGCAGCCGCTCGCGCTCGGCGGCGCCGGGAACCGTTTCGCGGATGAGCTTTGACAACGACTTGTCGAGCCCGAGCGCGATCGGCAGCATCATCGCCGCCACGGCCCCGTTGACGATGACCGAGGAGAGAGCGGCGCCGACGGCTCCGAACGCCGGTATGAGCAGCCAGGTCGACCGCGCCACACCGGGCAGCGTGAGAACGCGCAGCGCGGCGCGGCGGCTCAGGTCGTACTTGATCATCGCCTGCGCGACGATGAAGCCGCCGATGAACAGGAAGATCGTCGGCGTCGCGAACTCACCGAACACGCGCGCTGCCGGGCCGTCGTCACCGGGCGTCGCGGGGGCGACGTCGAAGACCGCGCAGAGCGCGAGCGCGAGGATCGACGTGACCGGGATCGGTAGCGCCTCGGTGATCCAGTACGTCATCGTCAGCGCGAGGACCGCGACGAGCAGGTGCTGGTTCTCGGTGATGGGGAGCGGCGCCGCGATCACGGCCACCATCAGCGCCGGCCCGAGCGGAAGCCCGATCGACTTGCGCAGGTGGCCCGGGGGCGCCGTGTGGCGCCGGCCGGCGACGACGCCCAGCGGCTTGTCCTCGGCGCGGTGGGGCGGAATCGCGGTCGGCGCGGGGGCGGTGAGAGAGTGCTGGCTGGACATGGCATGGCTCGGCGGACGGGGATAAGAGACACGACGGATCGTGCGGGCCGGCGCGCGGCCTGTCCATGGAGCGATCGGCCCGTCTTTCGACCGGCGCGGGCCGGACGATCGGCCCGCGGGACGTGGCCGATCGTGGATGCGGACGCTCGACTCGCCGGGCCGGCTCAGAGCTTCGCGGCGACCGCCCGGAGCCGCGCGCCGGCGTCGCCGACGAGCGGCGCGCCGTGGCCGACGCGGACGTCGACACTGACCGGCGGCGCCGGCGGCACCTGCGGGAGCGTTTGCTCGTAGATCGGGATCTCCCAGTCGCGAAGCTCCGGGGGCGGCGCGGGTGCGACGCCCTCGATGACCGGAGCGTCGGCGGCGGGCGCGAGCACGCGCGCGCCCGTGCGGTCGGCGAGCGCGGAGGCGGATCCGGTGTGATCGTCGTGGGCGTGGGTGAGGAGCACGTCGGCGATCGTCACGTCTTCGGGCCGCGAGCCGGCGATGCCCGCCAACGCGGCGAGGATGCTGTCGTCCTGCCCCGCGACGCTGGCGTCGATCAGGTCGAAGCCGTCGCTGTGACGGACGGCATAGGCCTGGACGAGCGGGGTGCGCAGCACCAGAGCCACTCAGTGAGTTGCTGGACGTCCATGCGTCCGATCGTAGATCGCCGTGCGCCAGAATGGACGCGACGATGGCATCGCCGGCCGTCCACCATCCGCTGTTCGCGCGCCTGTGGTCGCTGATGAGCCGGCACGAGCCGCCGGAGATCCGCCGCCACCGTGACGAGCGCCGGCGCGCGATCGCGGCGCTCAGCGAGGACCACCGTGGCGCTCTCGCGGCGTGAGCTGATCCAGGTCGCCGCGCTGGCGGGAATCGGCCTGCACATCACGGACGAGAGCGCTCCACTCCCGAAGTCGCAGATCCGCGCGCTGCGCGCCGCTGTGCGCGGCCCCGTGCACCTGCCGGGCGAGCGCGGGTTCGACGCGGCGCGGCTGCTCTTCAACACGCGCTTCGACGGCATCAAGCCGCCGGCTGTCGTCCGTGTCAAGGACGCCGCCGACGTCCGCGCGGTCGTCAAATGGGCCGACCGCTTCGACCGCTCGCTCACGGTCCGCTCCGGCGGCCATGCGTACAACGGCGCGTCGACCTCGCGCACCGCCGTGGTGGTCGACGTACGCGCGCTGAACCACGTCGCGCTGCACGGGAGCATCGCGAGCGTCGGGCCCGGGGCACGCAACATCGACGTCTACGCCGCGCTCGCGCGCCACGGCGTCACGATCCCGTCGGGCTCGTGCCCCACCGTCGGGTTCGGCGGCCTCTCCACCGGCGGCGGCATGGGCCTCGCCGCCCGCGAGCTCGGCCTCACCGTCGATCGCGTGCGCGGCTACGACGTCGTCACCGCCGACGGCGCCAAGCAGCAGGTCGCGGGCGACGACGACCTGTTCTGGGCGCTGCGCGGGGGCGGCGGGAGCTTCGGGATCGTCACCGCCGTGCGGCTGAAGGTCCGGCACGTCCGGCACGCGGCGTTCTTCCGCATCACCTTCCCGGCCGCGTCGCGCGAAGAGGCGATCGCCGCCTGGGACGACCTGGCGCCGACGGCGCCCGCCGCCCTGACCGCGATCCTCACGCTGACCGGGTCGGGCGCGTCCGCGTTCGGCCAGTTCTTCGGGTCGGAGGCGGCGCTGCGCACGCTCGTCCGGCCGCTCACGCGCGTCGCGGGCGCGTCGTCGCTGACGACCGGCACGTCGGGCTACCTCGCGCTGCAGCGGCGCTGGGCGGGCTGCGCAGACGGCGGCCTCGCGGCCTGCCACGACTTCAAGCGCACGCTGTTCGACGCGTCGTCGGTGTACATCGCGCGCAAGCTGACCGCGGCCGGGCGGCGTGACTTCGTCCGCGCGGCCGACACCGGCGCCGGCCTCATCCTCGACGCCTACGGCGGCGCCATCAATCGCCTCGCCCCGGGTGACACCGCGTTCGTCCACCGCCACACGCGCTTCAGCGTGCAGATCTTGAGCTACGCACCGCTCGCCACCGCGCGCGCCCGCGTCGGCCGCGCGCGACGCCTGATCGCCGCGCACGGCAACGGGCAGGCGTACCAGAACTACGCCGACCTGGACCTCAAGAACGCCCGCCACGCCTACTACGGCGCGAACCTCGACCGCCTGAAGGCGATCAAGGCCGCGGTCGACCCGGCGGGCCGCTTCCGACCCGCCCAGGGCGTTAGGTGACCGATTACGCGGGCCGCGGAATCGATCACCTGCTAGCCGAAGAACACCGCGGCGGTCTCGTACAGCGACTTGTCGAGCAGCTTCGGCTCGGCCAGCGCCTCGTCGAGCGGGACGCGGACGATGTCGGTGCCGCGCAGCGCGACCATCTTGCCGAAGTCGCCCTCGTCCACCGCGGTGATCGCCTCGACGCCGAAGCGCGTGCCGAGCACGCGGTCGTAGGCCACCGGGGTGCCGCCGCGCTGGACGTGCCCGAGGATCGTCATGCGCGACTCGTAGCCGGTGCGCTCCTCGATGAGCTTCTCGAGCGCGACCGCGATGCCGCCGAGGCGGACGTGGCCGAACGCGTCGGTCGCGCCGCCGAACTCGGAGACGATGTCGCCGTCCTTCGGCGTCGCGCCCTCGGCGACGACCACGATCGAGAACAAGTTGCCGCGCGAGTGCCGGCGCTTGATCAGCGCGCACACCTCGTCGATGTCGAACGGCCGCTCGGGGACGAGGATCACGTCGGCGCCGCCGGCGATGCCCGAGTAGGTGGCGATCCAGCCCGCGTGCCGGCCCATCACCTCAACGATGATCACGCGGTTGTGCGACTCCGCCGTCGTGTGCAGGCGGTCGATCGCGTCGGTGGCGATCTGCACCGCGGTCTGGAAGCCGAACGTGAAGTCGGTGCCGGCGAGGTCGTTGTCGATCGTCTTCGGCACGCCGACGACCGGGATCCCCTCGTCGACGAGCCTGCGCGCCACGCCGAGCGTGTCCTCGCCGCCGATCGGGATCAGGCCGTCGAGCCCGCGCGCCTTCATCGACTCGCGGAGCTGGTCGACGCCGCCGTCGATCTTGTACGGGTTCGTCCGCGAGGAGCCGAGGATCGTGCCACCGCGGTGCAGGATGCCCCGTGTGGTCTCGTTGGTGAGGTCTATCGCCTCGTTCTTGATGACCCCGGCCCAGCCATAGCGGAAGCCAACGAACTCGTGGCCGTGCTGGTTGATGCCCTTGCGGACGATGCCGCGGATCACGGCATTGAGGCCGGGGCAGTCGCCCCCGCCGGTGAGGACGCCGATGCGCATAGAGGTGAAGGAAAGCGGAAACGGCCGGGGCCCGCCTTGCGGCGGGCCCCGGAGCTCGTCACGCCTGTGCCGGTTCGGGCAACGCGTGCTCGTGTGAGACGCGCGGGAGCCAGTTCAGCCGCTTGGGCAGATACCAGTTCCACTCGCCGAGCAGCTTCATCGCGGCGGGCAGCAGCACGCCGCGCACGAGCGTCGCGTCGATGAGCACGGCGGTGGCCAGGCCGACGCCCATCATCTTGAACTCGACCATGCTCAGCGAGCCGAAGATCGAGAACACCGCGACCATCACGACGGCCGCGCTGGTCACGACGCCGGCGGTCTGCTTGATCCCGAACGCCACGGCGTCGTCGGTCTTCATGCCGCGGTCGACCGCCTCGCGGATCCGGCTGAGGATGAACACGTGGTAGTCCATCGACAGGCCGAACAGGATCACGAACAGGAACAGCGGCAGCCATGAGGTGATCCCGCCGAACGACTGGAAGCCGAGCAGGCTCTCGCCGTGCCCCTCCTGGAACACGTACGTGAGGATCCCGTAGGCCGCACCGACCGACAGCAGGTTCAGCACGATCGCCTTCAGCGGGATCACGATCGACCGGAACGTGACCAGCAGGAGCAGGAACGCCAGGCCGAGCACGAACGCGAACACGATCGGCAGGTGCGCCGTCATCGAGTCGTTGAAGTCCTTCGAGCCGGCCGTCATGCCGGTCACGTCGGCTTCGACGCCGCCGACGCGATTGATCGTCGCGGGGAGCACGTCGTCGCGGAGCGTCGCCAGCGCCGCGTTCGAGGTGCTGTCGGTGCCGTTGCCGTGCATCGGGATCGACACGACCTCGACGGTCTTGTCCGGGCTGATGTCGGTCGTGACGGGCTCGGACATCTGGCCGGTGGCGAGCGCGCGATCGCTCATCGCCTTGATGCCGGCCTGCACCTCGGGCTGCGTCACGTCATGCGCCTGCACGGCGACGATCGCCGGGATCGGGCCGCCGGGGAACGCGCCCTCGATGCGGTCGTAGACCTTCATCACCTCGAGGTTGCGCGGCAGGCCGCTCGTGCCCGGGTTGGCCGTGTGCATGTTCAGCGCCGGGATCGCGAGCACGAGGAGGATGCCGCCGGCGAGCACGATCGAGACCACCGGGCGGCGCAGCACGCGGTCGAGGATCCAGCCCCACACGCGCGACTCGCCGTGGTTGCGGTGGCGCATGCGGCCGACGATCGGGACCCGGCCCTTCTCGACCTTGTCGCCCAGCTTCGAGAGCACCGCGGGGAGCACGGTGAGCGAGCCGATCACGGCGACGCCGACGACGAGGATCGTGCCGACCGCGAACGACTGGAACACGATGCTCCCGGCGAAGAACATGCCGGCCATCGCGATCATCACGGTCAGCCCGGAGATCAGGACCGCCTGGCCGGAGGTCGCCGCCGCGAACGCCAGTGCGTCCTCCGACGAGCGCCCGGCATCGCGCTCCTCCATCTTGCGCCGCAAGTAGAACATCGAGTAGTCGACGCCGACGGCCAGGCCGACGAGCAGGACGACCGAGTTCACGGACTCGTCCATCGGATACAGCTGGCTGATCGGGGCGAGCAGGCCGATCGTGCCCAGCACGGCCGTCAGGCCCAGCAGCAGCGGCACCCCGGCCGCCACGAGCGAGCCGAACGCCACGACGAGGATCAGCATGGTGATCGGGAGCGAGAGGAACTCGGCCTTCTTGAAGTCGTCACCGAACGCCTTCGAGATCGCCTTGTCCGCGCTGGCGTCGCCGAACTGGCCGACGAACACCTGCGGGTTGGCCTTCTGTACGGCGGCGGTGGCGGCGAGCGTGGCGTCGACGCGGTCCTTGGTGACGTCGTCGTCGCCGGGGATCTCGAACGTCACGAGCGCGGACCTGCCGTCCTTCGACAGCTGGCCCTCGTTGCCCTTGGCGAGCGGGGACTTGACCTTGTCGACGCTCTTGAGCGAGTCGAGGCGCGCGACGGTGTCCTTGACGGCGGCCGTGAAGGCGGCGTCGCCGACCTTGACGGAGCCCTTGCCCTGGATGAGGACCTGCTCCTCGGCAGAGTCGCGGAAGTCGGCGGCGGCGATCGCCTTGTCGGCGACCTTCGAGGAGCCGTTGCCGTAGTCCTCGTCGGCGATCGTCTTCTGGCCGCCCACCATGCCGGCGATCAGCGTCGCGGCGATGACGAACGCAAGCCAGCCGAAGATCGCGGTCTTGCGATGCCCGGCACTCCAGCGCGCGGCGCGGGAGGCGAGGTTCTGGGATTGCACTGGGGAAGCCCTCCGGGAAAGCTGAGAGAAAGCGATACCGGAAGCTTCGGCGTCCGCCGCCGGGCGGACATTGGAGCGGACTGGTGTGCGCCAGTGCGGACAACCTCACCTGGCGAGGTGAGGCGTCCGCTTGGCGCTCCTGCTGGGGATCTCCGTCAGAAGACGAAGATGATCAGCAGGATGATGATGATGATGAGTAGCGTGCCCAGTCCGATGTACATGGGTGCTGCTTACCCACCATCACCCGTCGTCACTCTGACATCGGGCCCTCGCCGGGGCGCGGGACGTGCCGCTTGACGCGCTCGCAGTCCGTTGCGACGTCATCCTGGAAATCCGCGCGCACCCGGTCGAAGCCCGGGCCGCACGTGACCACGTCGCGCGTTCCGTCGCGCACATAGATACGGTCGTCGCCGGCGTCGCCGTTGACGGTGTCGGACGCGCCGTCGCGCGCCCTCGCGAACAGGCGGTCGTTGCCGTTGCCGCCGTTGACGGTGTCGGCGCCGCGGCCGCCGAACAGGCGGTCGAAGCCGTCGCCGCCGTTGATCGTGTCGTTGCCCGGACGCCCGCGGACGCGGTCGAACCCCGCGCCGGCGTCGACGCTGTCGTCGCCCCGTCCGGCGTTCACGCGATCGTCGCCCAGGCCGCCGGTCACGTTGTCGTTGCCGGCGCCGGCCCAGGCGCGGTCGGACCCGTCGCCGAGGTCGATCACGTCGTCGCCCGCGAACGCGCGGACGACGTCGGCGCCGGCCTTCGCGTCGATCGTGTCGGCCTGGCGGCTACCGACGATCCGGTCATGACCGTCGGTGCCGGTGATGGTCAGTGCAACGGCGGTGCCCGCGCCGAACGCCATGACCGCGAGCGCGATCAAAGGCGTCAGGGACAGGCGCTTGAGACAATGGGACACGGGGCCCCACCTCCTGGCTGGTCGGTTGACGCCCCGGAAACCCTTGGCGAGCCGCCGAGTTGCGGCAGACCGAGGGCTCCGGATCCGGCCGGGCGGTTGGGGCCCCGCTAACGTCGCGATTTGCGTGCCATACTGGCCCCTTAGCGCCAGGGGGCGTAGCTCAGTTGGTTAGAGCGCCGGCCTGTCACGCCGGAGGTCGCGGGTTCGAGTCCCGTCGCTCCCGCTCGATGGGGGCCCTGCGTATGCGGGGTTTCTGCTTTTCTGCAGGTGATTCGGGTGCTGTGGTCGCGTGCCCGGAGTAGCGCTGCGGAGTAGCGCTTAAGGCCGTACCGGGCGTCGTTCAGGACGCCATGCAGCCGGGTCATCGTGCGGCGCGACGGCCGCGGCGATGCGGTCGCGGAGGAACAGCCAGCGCCGGCCGACGCGCCGAGCCGGCAGGTCGCCGCGACGCGCGAGCTCATGCACGGTCGAGCGGGGGATGCCGAGGAGCTCGGCAACCTCGGTTGTCGAGAGCACGTCTGTGCGGGTGAGCGGTCGCGGCTCCATGTCCTTCCGTTCTAAAGAGCCGCGAGGCGCGATCTTGGCCCCCCTTGGAGGCCCGCGCCGGCCACGGCGACGGCGCCGCCCCTGTTCGTCTCTCGGTGTTCGTTTCTAGGTGTTCGTCTCTTGTTGTTCGCCCTAGGAAACGAACGGGCCGCCGCCCCGCCTCCGGCCCAGATTCCGCTTCACGCCTGGGCTTTCGAGGAAGGGGAGTCCACCGCTTCGCGCTGGACTCCCCTTCCTCGACCTGCCAAGAACAGGCAGGGCAGCCCAGGCAAGAGGCGGGAGGGCCGGAGGCGGGGCGGCGGCAAGCAGCAGGTGGTTGAGCGTGAGGATGAGCAAGGAGTAGGAGACAGGAAGCAGTCGGGGTCGCTCGCGCGGGGAAGGCGAGGAGGTCGTGATCGTTAGGTGATGCAGGCGGGGTCGCTCGGTCGTGATCGTCGTCGCGCGGACGGTGTCTTCGTTTCGCTGATGCGGGCCCGTGATGTACACGCGATCGCGGCGCGTTGCTCGCCGTCTCGGGCGCGTGTCCGCCGCTCCGCGCCCGCACCGCTCCCCTCGTCGTGCGGCGCGTGCCTCCCGCGCGCGGCACTCCAGCGCCCGTCGCCGCCCGCCGCGCCGCCGGTAGGCTCGAGGGGTGCCCGACCGCGTGCGATCACTCCGTCCTCGAAGTGCAGCCTGATCTCGGCAAGCTGAAGACGCGGCTGGCCGATGCCGCCGACGAGCTGCGGGCGAACTCGAGCCTCAAAGCATCGGAGTACTACGTCCCGGTGCTCGGCTTGATCTTTCTGCGGTTCGCGCAGGGGAAGTTCGAGGCCGCGCGGCCGGCCATCGAGGCAAAGGCGTCGGCCAGGCGGTCGATCGGGCCGTCGGATTACCACGCGCAGCGGGTGCTCTACCTAACCGAGCACGCGCGCTTCAGCAAGTTGCTCGAACTCCCCGAAGGCGAGGACATCGGCAGGGCGGTCAACGACGCGATGCGCTCCATCGAGGCACAACCCCGAGCTCAGCGGTGTCCTCCCGAAGACCTACGCCGCGATCGACAACGCCACGATCGTGTCGATTCTGCGCCTCATCAACAGCTACACGAAGGACCTCGAAGGCGACGCGCTCGGCCTGATCTACGAGTACTTCCTCGCGCGGTTCGCGCTGGCCGAAGGGCAAGGCGCGGGCGAGTTCTTCACCCCCGCGTCGATCGTCCGGCTGATCGTAGAAATCATCGAGCCGTACCACGGGCGCATCTTCGATCCCGCCTGTGGCTCCGGCGGCATGTTCGTCCACTCCGCCCACTTCGTCGAGCGCCACAAGCACTCGCCCGGCGACGAGCTCTCGATCTTCGGCCAGGAGAAGGCGGGCGAGACCGTCCGGCTAGCCAAGATGAACCTCGCCATCCACGGGCTCTCGGGCGAGATCCGCGAAGGCAACAGCTACTACGACGACGCTCACGACAGCGTCGGCCGCTTCGACTTCGTCATGGCCAACCCGCCATTCAACGTCGACCGGATCGACAAAGCGAAGCTCGAGGGCGACAACCGGTTCCCCGATCTTCCCAACGCCGACAACGGGAACTTCATCTGGATCCAGCTCTTCGCGACTGCGCTCAGCGAGAGCGGCCGCGCCGGCTTTGTCATGGCGAACTCGGCCTCCGACGCGCGCCACACCGAGGAGGCGATCCGCCGCAAGCTCATCGAGGACCGCCTCGTCGACGTGATGGTCGCCGTCGGGCCGAACTTCTTCTACACCGTGACGCTGCCCGTGACGCTGTGGTTCCTCGACCGCGGCAAGCGCTCGACCGATCGCGCCGACCAAGTGCTGTTCATCGACGCGCGTCAGATCTTCCGTCAGATCGATCGCGCTCACCGCGACTTTACGGACGAGCAGATCGAGTTCTTGGCGAACATCGTGCGTGTGTACCGCGGCGAGAAGTCGGAGTTCGCGACCGGCGAGAACGCCCTGTTTTCCGAGCGCTTCCCTGACGGCGCCTATACCGACGTCACGGGTCTGTGCCGCGTCGCGACGGTCACGGAGATCGAGCAGCAGGGCTGGAGCCTGAACCCGGGGCGCTATGTGGGGACCGAGGTGGAGGAGCTGGAGGACGAGGAATTCGAGGAGAAGCTGGCCGCCGCGCATATCGAACTGCGAGAACTCAACGTGCGAGCAGGCGAACTTCAGGCCGCGGTCGACGATGTGCTCACGCAATTGCAGTCCACGTAATCCCCCGTGACATTGGTGGCTGAATGGCGAGACCAAACGCTCGGCGAGGTGCTGACGCTCCAGCGTGGATTTGATCTGCCGGCTCGAGACCGCGTCGACGGGCCTGTCCCGATCGTGTCGTCGTCGGGCGTCACCGGGCGCCACAACGTCGGAAAGGTCGACCCGCCGGGAGTCGTTATTGGCCGATACGGGACGCTCGGACAGGTCCACTGGGTGACCGAGAGGTATTGGCCGCTGAACACCGCCCTGTGGGTAAAGGACTTCAAGGGCAACGACCCGCGCTTCGTGAGCTACCTGCTGCGAACAGTGAGCGCCGACGGGTCGGCCGCATCGGCGGTTCCCGGCGTCAATCGCAACCACCTCCACCGCCTGCCGGTCCGCATCCCTTCGGTCCCGACGCAGCGGCGGATCGCGGCGATGCTCGCTGCCTTCGGCGACCTCATCGAGGTCAACGAGCGCCGAATCGCGGTTCTCGAGGACCTCGCGCGGTCGCTTTACCACGAGTGGTTCGTGCGGTTCAGGTTCGCGAGTCGTCCCGAGTCACCGACCACAACCACGATTGGCGCACTCGCCGAGCCTCTCAGGGGGTCGACTAACCCCTGCAAACAGCCTTACGTCGACTTCGAGCACTTCAGCATTCCAGCCTTCGACGCAGGGCAGATTCCGGTCAGGGAGCTCGGCGAAGCAATCAAGAGCAACAAGACGCCGATCCCTCGCGAGTGCGTGCTGGTGTCCAAGCTGAATCCGCGAATCCCCCGCGTGTGGTTCGCCGTGCCGGAAACGGCCACGGCTGTTGCGTCGACGGAGTTCTCCCGTGGTGCGGCGCATCCGTATCAAACGTGTGGCTCTGGGCCACCCTCAGCAGCGCCAAATTCACCCGCCGCCTCGTTGGGGCGGCGGGCGGTACCTCGACGAGTCACCAACGTGTGAAACCAGATGACGTGGCGAGCTACTTGGTACCGGAGCCCAGCCGCGAGGCGTTACGAGCGTTCGACGCGGTTGCCGAGCCGGCGATACGTGAAGTCGTCGTCCTGCGGCGAGCGAACTGGCGCCTCGCCGCCACGCGCGACCTCCTCATCCCGCGCGTCGTGACCGGACGGGTCGACATCTCGAACGTCGACCTTGGAGCCCTCCTCGCCGACGCGGAGAATGCGTGACTCCGGCGGGCTTCTCCGAGCAGCATCTCGTCGAGAAGCCGGCGCTCGCTCTACTCGAACAGCTCGGCTTCGAGGTAGTCGACGGCTACACCGAACAGTTCGGTGACGACGCCGTAGCGGCGGGAGCACTGGGCCGTGATGACCGCTCCGAGGTCGTGCTGCGCCACCGGCTGCGCCCGAAGCTCGCTGGCCTTAACCCGGAGTTGCCTGGTCGAGCGCTCGACGCCGCCATCGACGACCTACTCCTGGATCGCACGGCGATGGATCGTGTCCGCGCCAACCGGGCGGTCTGGAAGCTGCTGCGCGTCGGCGCGAAGGTCACCTTCGCCACCGACGACGGCGGACGCGCCACGGAGGCCGTCCGCTTCATCGACTGGTCAACGCCGGCCAACAACGACTTCCTGGCGGTCAGCCAGTTCTGGGTCGTCGGCCCGCTGCACACGCGGCGCTGCGACGTCGTCTGCTTCGTCAACGGCATCCCGTTGGTTCTGTTTGAGCTGAAGGCGTCGCACAAAACGATGGAGCACGCCTACTCCAAGAACCTCCGCGACTACCGCGACACGATCCCCCAGCTGTTCACGCCGAACGCGCTGGTGATCCTCTCCAACGGTTCGGAGACGAAGGTCGGTTCGACGTTCGCGCCGTGGGAGCGCTTCGGCGAGTGGAAGCGCATCGACGACGAGCAGGAGCCCGGCGTCGTGTCGCTCGAGACCGCGATCTGTGGGCTTTGCGAGCCGTCGCGGCTGCTCGACATGGCCGAGAACTTCGTCGGTTATCTCGAGCGGCCGGGTGGCCTGATCAAGGTCCTCGCCCAGAACCACCAGGTTCTCGGCGTCAATGCGGCGATGCGTGCCCTGCGCGACGAGCACACGCGCGCGGGGCGACTCGGCGTCTTCTGGCACACGCAGGGCTCGGGCAAGAGCCTCTCGATGCTGTTCTTCACGCAAAAGGTGCTGCGTCGCGAGCCCGGCAACTGGACGTTCGTGATGGTTACCGACAGGGCCGAGCTCGACGATCAGCTCTACGGCGAGGTCAAGGACGCCGGGGTGGTCGAGGGGCACCTGCAGGCCACCTCGTCGGCGCATCTTCGCCAGCTGCTCGGCGAGGACCATCGCTATGTCTTCACGCTGATCCACAAGTTCCGCACCGACCAGGGCAGTGAGATGCCCGTGTGCTCGGATCGCGAGGACATCGTCGTCATCACCGACGAGGCGCACCGAAGCCAGTACTCGATGCTGGCGCTGAATATGCGCGCCGCGCTTCCGAACGCCAGCTTCCTCGGCTTCACGGGGACGCCACTCATCGCGGGTGAGGTCGAGCGCACGCGCGAGGTCTTCGGCGACTACGTCTCGACGTACAACTTCCGCGACTCGATCGAGGACGGCGCGACGGTCCCGTTGTTCTACGAGAACCGCATCCCCGAGCTCCAGATCATCAACGAGCGCTTCGACGCGGAGCTCTCGGACATCCTCGAGGCGGCGGAGCTCGACGACCAGCAGGAGCGCGCGCTGTCGCGGCGCTTCGCGACCGAGTACCAGCTCATCACCCGGCCGGCGCGGCTGGAGCGCATCGCCGCTGACCTGGTGCGCCACTTCGTCGGGCGCGGGTTCCTCGGCAAGGCAATGTTCGTCGCGATAGACAAGGCGACGGCCGTACGCATGTACGAGCTCGTCGCGCAAGAGTGGCAGACGCACCTCGCCGAGCTGGAGGAGCGCGCGGGGCGTCTCCCGCCGCTGGAGCGGGCCGGGATCGACGAGCAGATCGCCTTCATGCGAGAAACCGACATGGCGGTCGTCGTTTCCCAGTCGCAGAACGAGCTCGCCGAGATGCAGGAGCTCGGCCTCGACATGGCCCCGCATCGCAAGCGGATGCTCGACGAGGATCTCGACGAGCGCTTCAAGGACCCGGCCGATCCGTTCCGGCTCGTCTTCGTGTGCGCGATGTGGATGACAGGGTTCGATGTCCCGTCGTGCTCGACGATTTACCTCGATCGTCCGATGCGCAACCACACGTTGATGCAGACGATCGCGCGCGCGAACCGCGTCTTCCCGGAGAAGGAGAACGGCCTGATCGTCGATTACGTCGGCGTCTTCCGCCGATTGGAGGAGGCGCTCGCCGTGTACGCGTCGGGCCCGTCGGGCGAGGCGAGCACGGACATCATCCGCGACAAGGCGACGCTCGTCGGCGAGCTCGAGGAGGAGATCGCCGAGCTCGTCGAGTTCGCCGACCGCTGGGACGTCGACCTCGATGCGCTCGCGCGCGCCGACGGCTTCGAGTTCATCGCACTGCGAGACGCGGCGGTGGAGTCGCTGCTCATCGACTCGATCACGCGCCGCGGGTACCTCGAACGCTCCGACGCCGTCCGGCGCCTGTTCGCGGCGATCCTGCCGGACGCCGCTGCCGGCGCCTACTCACGGCTCGTCGGGGTGGCGCGCAACATCGCCGAGAAAATCCGATCGCTGGACGAGCCGACCGACATCTCATCGGTCACCGGGCCGGTTAGCGAGCTGCTCGACCGCTCCGTCGGGGCCGAGGAGTACGTGATCCGTGCCTCCGCAGAGGGTGCCGACACCGATGCGCTGATCGATCTCAACACGATCGACTTCGAAGCGCTAGCCGCCCGACTGGCCGGGCGCAAGCGATCGGCTGCCCAGCGGCTTGCAAAGCAGGTTGGCGACCAGGTTGCGGCGAGCGCTCGCCGCAACCCCGGCCGCCTGGACCTCGTCGAGAAGCTGCGCAAGCTGATCGACGCCTACAACGCCGGAAGCCTGAACGTCGACGAGATGTTGCGTCGGCTGCAGGCGTTGTCGCGCGACCTCTCCGACGACGAGAGGCGCACCGCGAGCGAAGGGCTCTCCGAGCCCGAGCTCGCGGTCTTCGACCTTTTGACGAAGCCCGATCCAGTGCTGACCGAGGAGCAGCGCGTCGATGTCAAGGCGGTCGCGCGCAAGCTCATGGAGCACATCACCGAGCGCCTCGTGCTCGACTGGCGCAAGAAGGCCGAGACGCGCGAGGCGGCGCGCGTGCTGGTGAAGGACGTGCTTGACGAGCTGCCGGACGCGTACCACCCCGAAACCTGGCAGCGCAAGACCGACGCTGTCTTCAACCACATCTTCGCGAGCTACTACGACGACGGGCACAGCGTCTACGACGAAGACGCGGCTGCTTCCGATCGCGGGGCCGTGGCCACGCCTCCGGTTGTCGTGACGGTGCCGGCGGGCCGCGACCTCGAACAGATCACCCAAGCGGTGCTCGAGCAGATCAAGGCGAACCCCGCGCTAGCCGAGCAGATCGCCGAGCAATTCAAGGGCAAGCAGGCGTTCTTCGCCGTCCCGAGCCACGAGCTGATCGCGGGCGACGAAACCCACGAGGTCGAGTTCAAGTCGACCGCACGCTGGAACCTGCGCGACGCCTGCAAGGACAAGCGGATGGAGGACGCCGTCGTTAAGACGATCGCCGGCTTCCTGAACACCGACGGCGGCACGCTGTTCATAGGCGTCAACGATCAGCGGGAGCCGATCGGCCTCGCGCACGACACGGCCATCGTGAAGCCGCCGAACGTCGACGGCTTCGTCAACTGGCTGACGACGCACCTCATCGCCGCGCTCACGCACACAGCCGTGATGCGGACGCGCACGCGGATCGATGATGTCGACGGCACCGAGATCTGCCGAGTGGACGTCGCCGCGTCGTCGGCGCCCGTGACGGCTCGGATGAGCGACAAGGCCGAGGCCTTCTGGGTGCGGATGAACAACAGCACCCGAGCGCTGCCCGAGATCGAGATCGAGGACTACGTGCGCGATCGCTGGTGACCGCACTCGTGCGCCCGAATAGTGCTTCCTAATCCTCGTCGTCTGACAGCTGCAACTGATCGGTAACTGATCTGGCGCCCTTCTTGCCCGGCCCGTCAGTTGGGCGCCTTGCTCGCGGGAACTTTGGGCCTGGGCCGTACCTCACGCCGCGCCCACCGCGTGCTGTACCGAGCTTCTCGAGCAGGCCCCGGTCTCGCAGGTCGTTGAGCATGTTGCGAGCGGCATAGAGATCGCGGTCGAACAGCCGCTGAAGCGTCCGGTTGGTGACGAACCCGTACTCGTGAACGTGTTCGATGACCTTCTCGTCGATCTGGTCGATGGTGCGCCGCCGATAACTGACCGCCCGTGCCAGCGCGGCAAGCGGCTCGTTCCGGAGCCGGTATGCGGGGAACGGCTTGCGAAGTGATCGGCGGGTCGGTTCGAGGAGACCCACATCATGGTCCGCCATCCGGGCCAGAACGTCCTGCGCCTCGGTCGGGGTTCGCTGGATTGCCTGGGCGACGCGTGGTGCGTCGACCGAAGACGTCGATCGAAGCAACGCCAACGTAATGAGGACCTCGACATCGCTGCTCAGACTGTCTGGAAGATCCTGAACGAACCGGACGAAGGCGTCGTTGCCGATTCCCCCGATGAGCATTGCGCGTACGCTGAGCGCGTCGTCGGCAATGGACGGCGGCTCTTTGCCGAGGCGAAGCATCTCCCGGTACGCCCGGTCGATGCCTTGACCGGTTCGTTCGGCGAGTCGTAGCAACGAGACGGCTTCAGCGAGGAGGCGATGGCGCGGCGTCGACGGGTGGGTGAGGATGTTCTCCGGGGTCACTCCGATCACGAGCCCCCCAGGGCTTTGGACCGCCAGCCGGTCGGGGCTGTGCTCGATGTCGATCGATACGCCAGAGGAGAAATCTCTGTGGATCAGCGCGTTGACCACTACCTCGCGAACAGCGCTCGCGGGGTAGTCAGTGAGGGATAGCTGGATGCCGCCGGACAGGTTCAGTGGCCGGATTTCTGCGCGGCGCTCGATCAGCTCCAACAACGTCTCAATGGCGGCAGGAATGGCGCGTGCCCCCCGCGACGAGTAGGTCGCCTCGCTGCCCGGTGACGAGCGGTACTGGTACGAGTAGCCGTGCGCAGGGATCGTGTGGCGAAGCAGGTCCTCGCTACCGAACAGCAATATGCCCGCGTTCGTCACGGCACCGCTTGGGCCGACGAGCCGCATCGCTTCGAGTAGCGGGCGGTCACGAAGCGCTGCAAGTTCGTCCCGTCCGGCCGTCGACAGCAGTCGACGGCCCCGCTCGAGTTCGGCCTGCGACAGATCGTCGACTGTCGCGTCGACTTCCTCAGCGGACCAGTCCAGTTGCCCGCGGGCGCGTCGGACCTCGATCTGCTGCTCGGGGGGAAACGGCAGGCACTCCGTGCCGAGCCGTCGCGTGGCGAGACCCTTCGCGTTGGCGTAGAGCTCGATGCCCTCGATGACGGAGACGATCACGAGTCGGGCGCCGTTCTCGACGTGTTCTCGCGCCGACACCGTCAAGTTTGGTCGCGTCCGCTCATGTATGCCCTTGCGGATCGCATCGACCGAGAGGGACGGCTCTACCCCGACGAGCGCTTCGGGTCGGGTCGCCGCTTTGTCATCGACCCCCAGGACCACGGTGCCGCCCTTGGCGTTCGCGAAGCAGACCGCAGCGTCGGCGAGGAGTTCCAGCGTGTGGCGAATATCTCGCCCAGGCCGCTTGAAATCGAGTTCCTCGGACTCGAAAGTGGCAGCGGTCCCTGCCACCCCGATCAACCCCAAGATGTCGTCGAGCGTGGTCACCAACCGCATGCTAACTGATGTGCTGGACGGTCAGGACGTTCAATCAGTTAGCCATCAGTGTTGCTGCATCGATGTCGTCGCGTGGCCCTGCCCGTGGTTGACGCAAATGGGACTGGCTCAGTTCCGGACAGCGCCTGAGTGAAGCGATCGGCCATCTCGCCAGCGGATCGCGCATGCAGATAACGCTCGGTCGTCGTGATGCGCGAGTGGCCCATCGCGGCCTTCACGGACGCGAGGTCGACGCCGCCGGCGACAAGGAGCGAGCCGTAGGTGTGGCGGAGGTCGTGGAATCGCAGCGGCCGCAAGCCCGCGGCGTCACGTGCGCGCTCCACGCGGCGGCGCAGGGCGGATGCGTCGAGCCGGCGGCCGAGGCGGTTGACGAAGACGAAATCGTCGGGGCTCGTGAAGTCGCGACGCTGCGAGAGGCGGTCAAGAGCGCCGGCGGCCTGGTCGGGGAGAGGGACGTCGCGGGCTCGGCGGGACTTAGTCGACGTGGCCTCGACGTTCGCGCTGATCGCGCGTTGCACAACGATCTTGTGGCGGGTGAAGTCGACGTCGCGCCACCGGAGCGCGAAGAGCTCGCCCCGGCGCAGGCCGGTGTAGGCGGCGATGCGGACGATCTCCGCGTCCTGGCCGTCCTCGGCGGCGCGGGCCTCGGCCTCGGCGTCGTTCACTGCGGGGCGCCGCGGGTCGCGGTGCTCGCCTGCGGCGGCCGCCCGGGCCAGCGCCTCGACCTCTTCGGGCGAGTAGAAGTCGAGGCGGGCCCGCTCGGGCTCGGGGCGGCGATCGGCAGCGGCGGCCGGGTTGCGTGCAAGCCCGAATGTCGACTCCCGGCAGGCGTAGTTGAAAATCGCGCAGACAAGCTGCCGCGTCTTGTTGACGGTCCGCGGCGCCACGCCGCTCGCGGCCTGGTCGGCGAGCAGCGCGTTGATCTCGCGCGTGGTGATCTCCTCGGCCGGCCGATCACCGAGCGCGTCCATGATCAGGCCGCGGTGCTCGCCGCGGCCGCGGCGGTGCGACGTCCCCGGCTCGATCAGGAGGTAGCGGTGTTCGAGCAGCGTCTTGGGCTTCGCGCCGCGGACGTGCTCGAGCCAGTCCAGGTACGCATCCGCGATGACGCGGAACCTTGGTGGAGCCTTGGCGGCGCGCTCCTCGGTGTCGGCGCGCTCCGCGAGCTCGCGCTCGACCTCGCGGACCATGCGGTCCTTCGCGACGATCGCCGCGGGCTCGTCGAGGAACCCGGGCCGCAGTCGGCCGCGGCGGCGGGCGAACGTCCCGTCGGCAGTCCGCGCAAGCCACGCAGGCCCGAGCCGACGCTTCATCGTCCGCAGGGACCCGTCCGCGTCGCGGTGGCGCCAGCCCGCCTCGTACACGAGCGCACCGTTGCGGGCGGTGGACAGCACGAGCCAGGAGGGCGGAAGGTCGTCAGAGGGGTTGATCCTTGACATGCGTTCGAGGACGATAGCGCAGCGGAGTAGCGCTGGAGTAGCGCATTAGCGGAGTAGCGCTTGGAGTAGCGCTTGAGCCAGAAATCGCCGTGTTTGCGGCACTATCTGCCACTCAGGACGCCCACATCTATCCGGTTCGGACGCCTGGTCTCCCGCTGTCACGCCGGAGGTCGCGGGTTCGAGTCCCGTCGCTCCCGTCGTTGACCCGCGCCCGTTGACCGGGCGCTCGCTTCAGGCGGAGAATCGGCTCCTCTCTCCGAGGAGGATTTGTCATGAGTCGCGTTCGCCTTCGTCGTCCCAGTCCCGCGCTGGTGGTCGCGACGCTCGCGCTGATCGTTGCGCTGAGCGGCAAC
>CAWDME010000011.1:0-728804 GCA_963803335.1 uncultured Solirubrobacteraceae bacterium
CCCCTAGACTCAACCCGCATGAGCACGTCCGCGACCGGCCGGCAGGCCGACATCAAGGACTCGATCCTCGACACCGTCGGCGACACCCCGCTTGTACGCCTGAGCCGCATCGGCGCGAACGTCCAGCCGCAGATCGTCGCCAAGCTCGAGCTGTTCAACCCCGGCGGGTCGATCAAGGACCGGGTCGCGCTGCGGCTCGTAGAGGCGGCGGAAAGAGACGGCAGGCTGCGGCCCGGCGGGACGATCATCGAGCCGACCTCCGGCAACACCGGCACGGGCCTGGCGATCGCCGCGCGGCTGAAGGGCTATCGCGTGATCGCGGTGATGCCGGACAAGATGAGCAAGGAGAAGATCGACCTGCTGCGCGCCTACGGCGCCGAGGTCGTGGTGGCGCCGACCGACGTCGCGCCCGACTCCCCGCAGTCCTACTACCGCGTCGCCGACCGGCTGACCGAGGAGATCCCCGGCGCCTTCCAGCCCAACCAGTACGCGAACCCGGCCAACCCGGAGACGCACTACCTGACCACCGGGCCGGAGCTGTGGCGCCAGAGCGGCGGCCAAATCACCCACTTCGTCTGCGGCGTCGGCACCGGCGGCACGATCACCGGCACGGCCCGCTATCTCAAAGAGCAGAACCCCGAGATCGAGGTGATCGGGGCCGACCCGGTCGGCAGCATCTACTCCAACGATGAGGTGCACCCGTACCTCGTCGAGGGCGTGGGGGAGGACTTCTGGCCGTCCACGTTCGACCCCCAAGTGGTCGACCGCTACGTGACGGTCAGCGACAAGGACAGCTTCCTCACCACCCGCAAGCTGGCGGCCGACGAGGGCCTGCTGGTCGGCGGCTCCTGCGGGCTCGCGGTCCATGCGGCGCTGCAGGTCGCAAAGGAGATCGACGACCGCAATGCGATGGTGGCCGTGATCCTGCCTGACGGCGGGCGCGCCTACCTGAGCAAGATCTTCAACGACGCCTGGATGAGCCAGTACGGCTTCCTGGAGCGCAGCAGCGACCGCACGGTCGGCGAGATCCTCAGGGACAAGACCGCGGCCGGCGAGATCCCGCCGTTCGTGACCGTCGCGACGCACCAGAAGGTCAAGGACGCGATCAGCCTCCTGCACGAGCACCGCGTCTCCCAGCTGCCGGTCGTCTCCGGCTCCGACGCCACCACGATCGTCGGCAGCGTCGGCGAGCGCGGCCTGCTCAAGCGCGCGATGTCCGACCCCGGGATGATGTCG
Source organism: uncultured Solirubrobacteraceae bacterium (assembly GCA_963803335.1). Lineage (GTDB taxonomy): Bacteria > Actinomycetota > Thermoleophilia > Solirubrobacterales > Solirubrobacteraceae > DASSUW01. The sequence continues at coordinate 1,237 of CAWDME010000011.1, forward strand.
AGCGACATCGTCGACGTGATGGAGCCGCCGTTCCCGGCCGTCTCCACCACCGACCCGGTGCGAGAGGCCGTCGAGCTGCTGTCCGGCGAGGGCCAGGCCCTCACCGTCACCGAGGACGGGCGGCCGGTCGGCATCGTCACGCGCGCCGACCTGCTCGAGTCGCTGGTCTCGTGAAGCGCCTGGCGACCCGCGTCGTGCACGCGGGGCTCGATCCCGACCCGTCGTACCGCGGCGTCGTGCCCGCGATCCACCAGGCCTCCACGTACGTGCAGCCGAGCCCCGGCGAGTTCGTCGAGGACTACGACTACAGCCGCAGCGCGAACCCGACGCGGACCGCACTCGAGAACGCGCTCGGCGAGATCGAGGGCGGCCTCGGGAGCGCGTTCTCCAGCGGCATGGCCGCCGAGCACGCGCTGATCACGGCGACCGCTGCCGCGGGCGACCACATCGTCATCCCCAACGACCTCTACGGCGGCACCTTCCGGCTCGTCGACAAGGTGCTCAGCCGCTGGGGCCTGAACTACACGATGGTCGACCAGACCGACCTGCAAGCCGTCGAGGCCGCCGTCAACGACGACACGAAGCTGATCTGGGTCGAGACGCCGACCAACCCCACGCTCAACGTCGTCGACATCGAGCAGATCGTGGCCCGCAAGCGCAGGGCGCTCGTGGCCGTCGACAACACGTTCGCCACCCCGGTCTACCAGCGCCCGCTGGAGCTCGGGGCCGACGCGGTGATCCACAGCACCACCAAGTACATCGGCGGGCACTCCGACGCGGTCGGCGGCGCCGCCATCGTGCGCGAACAGGCCCTGCACGACGCGATCCGCTTCGTGCAGAACTCGGTCGGCGCCGTGCCCGGGCCGCTCGACTGCTTTCTCACCCACCGCGGCATCAGAACCCTCCACATCCGCATGGCCGCGCACAGCGAGAACGCCAGACAGGTCAGCGAGTGGCTCACGGACCACGCGAGCGACGTCCGCTGGCCCGGCTACAGCGGCATGGTCTCGTTCCGGCACGCGAATGCGACGCAGATCGCCGCGCGCTGCCGCGTCTTCAGCCTCGCCGAGTCGCTCGGCGGCGTGGAGTCGCTGATCGAGGTGCCGCAGGCCATGACGCACCAGTCGGTGGAGGGGTCGGCCGCCGCTGTGCCGCCCGACCTGATCCGGCTCAGCTGCGGGATCGAGGCGGCCGAGGACCTGATCGACGACCTCGCGCAGGCAATTCAAGCCAGCGAATAGGCGACCGATTCACATGGGAGATGCGTTATCTGCTTCCAGTGATCCTGTTCGCCCTGCTCGCGCCTGCCGCGCAGGCCTATCCCAAGCTGCCGAACCCGCTCCCGCCCGTGAAGGGCAATCCCGCCAACGCGCTGATCGACACGCCGATCGAGGACTTCCGCTACGACTCGGCTACGCGCTGCAAGAACGCCAGGCACGCCGGCATCACCGCGCTGGCGAACTGGCTCGGCGCCCACACCCGCGGCGTCTTCTGGGGCTCCTACCGGTGCGAGAAGTGGGGCAAGCACAGCGCTTCCCTGCACGCCGAGAACCGCGCGATCGACTGGCATCTGGACGCCTTCAACACGGCCGACAGCCGTGCCGCCGACAAGCTCATCCGCCTTCTGCTGGCGCCCGACCGCGCCGGCAACCCGCAGGCGCTCGCCCGCCGCATGGGCGTCGAGGAGCTGATCTGGGATTGCGGGTACTGGGGCATCGGGATGACCGAGTTCAAGCCCTACGGCGTCTGCTACAAGCCCAACGGCAAGAAGCGCAAGCACTTCGACCGCACGTCCGCCCATCAGGACCACATCCACATCGGGATGACCAAGGCGGGCGCCAACGCGCGTACGAGCTTCTGGACGGCGCACTGACGCGATGCTGAAGCGCGGCCTCCTGCTCCTGTTCGTCGTCGCCCTGGCGGTCGGCGGGCTGGCGCTGGCCGCTTCCGGCCGCGAGCACACGGCCAAGCCGACCGTGGCGGCCGCAACGAAGCCGAAGAAGAACGAGCTGCCCCCGCTGCCCGAGATGCGGCCCAAGGTCGTGGAGCCCGTGGCCGGCAAAGGTGGCGAGCAGGCGGCGCCCGCGACCGATCCCGGCCTGACCGAGGTCGGGCCGAAGCCGAAGGGCCCGGCGACCACCGGCGGCACCCGCAGCGGCGCGGCGCCTGCCGCCGACCCCAACAAGGCTCGCGCACTGGGCAACGGCGTCGCCGTCCCGCCGCTCGACGCCCCCGAAGAGGTCAAGCAGATCATCGAGGCCGGCAACATCATCGCCCGCACTCCGTACGTGTGGGGCGGTGGCCACGGCAAGTGGCTCGACAAGGGCTACGACTGCTCGGGCTCGGTGTCCTTCGCCCTCGCCGCCGCCGGCCTGCTCAACGGGCCGCTGGCCTCCGGGCCGCTGATGAGCTGGGGCGAGCCCGGGCCGGGCAAGTGGGTGACGATCGAGGCCAGCAACGGCCACGTCTACATGTACGTCGCCGGCGTCCGGTTCGACACCTCGAACTCGCGCGTCACCGGATCGCGCTGGAGCAACACTGTGCGCTCCAACGCGGGCTTCGTCGCCCGCCATCCCGCTGGTCTGTAGACCCCGCTTGGGGTCCCCACCCCATGAGGGGTGTTGAGCGGTGGGCCGATGATGTGGGTGTAAGCGTGCCCCTCCTGTCGAGATAAGCCCCTGATGCCCCGCTCTCACGACATCGACGACCTATCGTTTGGCCCGCCGGCTGACGTCCTGGATCAGGTTTTCGATGCTTGGGAGCGGGCTCAGGAGCCTTTCGGGGGCATCCTCCACCTGGGTTTCACGTCCGAGCCGGCCCTGGGTCGGGCGTGGGGCGAGCTGCGATCGGCCGACGGCACGTTCCTGACAAGCATCTCCGCCTCCGAGGCGCTTGCCATCGCTTGCGGGGACGCTGCCGTCGTGCCCGCCCCGGTCGTAGCGGTGTAGTTCGCCTGCGGGCCGGATACAACGGTCCGCATGGCGATCACACCGAAGCAGATCCTCGACACCGCGTTCGGGCTCGGCCGCGAAGCGGTGAGCAAGGGAATCGGGCTGGCCGGAAAGCTGCGCAGCGACGACCGCGTCTCGCGCCCGACGACGCCGGCGCGGCCCGTCGCGCGCCCGACGCCGGCGCGGCCCAGCTCAGCGGCGAAGCCCGCGCCGTCGGGCTCCCCCGCGACGGTCGGCGCCGCGAAGCCCGGCCGCCCGCGCGGCCCGAAGTCCGCGACCGCGGGCACGGCCCGCAAGCCGCCGGCCAACAAGGCCAAGGCACCGGCCGCCAAGCCGTCGCGCTCCACGAAGGCCGCCGCGTCGAAGGCCGCGCGGAGCAAGCCGCAGCCCGCCGCCGCCTCGCGCAAGGCGGGGCCGACGTCCAAGTCGGGCTGACGCCGCCGGCCTGGGCCGGGTTAGGGTCCGGGCCATGCGCCGCAGCCCCGAGGAGATCGCGGCGATCCTGCGCGCCAAGGCGCGGCTCGACCGGCTCGACTTCTACCCGCGGCCCGTGCGCATCGGGCACGTGCGGATCCTGCACGTGCCGTGGCTGTTTCGGCTGCCGTGGTTCCGCCGCTTCCACGGCTACGAGATGGGGCCGCTGATCCTGCTCAAGCGTCCGCTCGGCGAGACCTCGGACGACCTGCTCGTCCACGAGCTCTGCCACGTCTGGCAGGACCAGCACCGCCGGCTGCGGCTGTGGACCTCGTACCTGTATCTCGGCTACAAGAACAACCCGCACGAGGTCGAGGCGCGGCGCGCGGTCACAGAATCCAAGTGTCCTTAGCGCCGCCGTTCTGGGACGAGTTCACGACCAGCGTCCCCTCGTCGAGCGCCACGCGCGTCAGCCCGCCCGGCAGCACGCTCGCCTCGCCCTCCAGGCCGAGGAACACGAACGGCCGCAGGTCGACGTGGCGGGGCACGAGCTCGCCGTCGATCACCGTCGCGTGCTCGGACAGCGCGATCATCTCCTGCGCGATGAAGTCACCGGGCGAGGCGAGCACGGCGGCGCGGATGCGCTCGACGTCGGCCGGCTCGGCGTGCGGGCAGATCACCACACCCTCGCCGCCGTAGCCGGACCGCGGCTTGATGACCAGCTCGTCCAGGCGGTCGAGCGCCTCGGCCAGCACGTCCTCGCGCCCGAGGTCGAACGTGCGGACCGACGCGATCAGCGGCTCCTCGCCGAGGTAGTAGCGCACCATGTCCTCGACGTAGGCGTGCGCCAGCTTGTCGTCACCGACCCCGACCCCGAACGCGTTGACGACCCGCAGCCGCCCCGCGCGCCACGGGTCGGCGAGCAGCCGGCCGACGGCCGAGTCGAGCTGTGCTTCGTCGGTGCGGCGGTAGACGACGTCGACGCTCGTCACGTCGAGTTCGCCGGGCTCCACGAGCGGCACGTCGAGCAGCTCGGCGAGCCGGCGGTGTTCCCAGTGGGCGGCGTTGTCGACGCCGTCGGTGAGCACCACCGCCCGCCCCGGGCCCAGCACCGACTCGAGCATTGCGCGCAGCCCGTCGAGCGGCGCCGGCGGCACCGGCGGCTGCAGCAGCCGCTCGACCGCGTCGCGCGCGGCGACCGCGTAGGCCATCCCGCTCGGCGTGCGCAGGTTGTCCTCGAGCACCAGGAAGCGCCCGTCCGGCGCGCGCACGACGTCGAGCCCGGCGATCCCGACCCAGCGCGGCAGCCTGAGGCCCTGCAACGTCGGCTCGCGCATCTCGATCGTGTCGATCACGCGCTCCGGGACCACGCCGTCGCGCACGATCCGGCGCTCGCCGTACACGTCCGCGCACCAGGCGTCGAGCGCCCGTACTCGCTGGATCAACCCGGCGCGCAGCCGCTCCCAGTCGGCGCCCGCGATCACGCGTGGCACGGGATCGAGCCGGAACGGGCCGTCGAAGGTCACGTCGCGGATCGCCGCCTGCGCGGCGGCCGCGAGGTCCGCCGGGTCGTCGAGCCCTGGAGCCTGCTCCTGGTACGGCATCGCCCGGGCCTACCCACCGTGGCACCATCACAGACCGTGTCAGTCGACCGCCACAGCGAGGCGATCGCGACCGTGCGCGCCTTCGCCGCGCGCTCCGGCGCCCTGCGCGTCGTCCTGCTCGTCGATCCGGGCGACGGGTCGACGGCGACGATGCTCGACTGCGGCCCCGACGGCACGCTCGAGCTGACCGAGGGCGAGGACACCGTGCCCGTTCCGCGCGACGTCGACGGCGCTCCGCGGCCGCTGCCCGAGCTGCGCCCGCCGCCCGCGACCGCCCTCGCGATCGATCCCGACACTGGCGAGCTCGAGGCGCCGCTGGGCGCGATCGCCAACCTCGGCCGCGCCGTGCTCGGGCTCGCGACCGCCTTCGGCGGCCGCAGCGTGGCCACCGCCGAGTTCGCCACGCGCGACCCCGCGGTGCCGATCACGATCGCCGCGCGCGAGGGCGAGCCGCTGCTGCTGGCCGCGGGCGACCGCCGCTTCGTGCTGCCCGAGGGCGCCGTGTGAGCGACCGCTGCTCGTGGTGCGGCACCGCAGTCGAGGCGGGCGACGGCTACCGCGCCTACGAGCCCGCCGGCGGCCGGCGCGCCGTCTTCTGCCGGCTCGAGCATCTCGTTCCGTGGGCGATTCGCGGCGCGATGTGGGAGGCGGCCGAGGCGGTCGACGACCCGCGGCTGCGCACGTGCTCGCTCTGCGGCGCGGCGCTGGAGGAGGCGCACGTGCTGCTCGTGCGCCAGCGCACCCACTTGACTTCGTCGTCGGGCACAGGCGGGGAGCATCTGGTGCCCGACGGCTTCTGCAATGTCCCGCATTTGCTCGAGTGGGCGAAGGCGGGCGGTCGCTATCGGTGACGAAAGGGGGTAAACCTTGTCCACGATGCTCCACCATCGCCACTGGACCCCCGAAGAGGCCAACCAGCTGCGGCCGATCGTCGGTGCCACCGTGCGCCGCCTGCGCGCGGCGCGGGAGGTGCTCGCCGACGGCGGGTTCGACGACGACTTCGCGCTGCTCGCCGAGTCGAGCGGGGGCGCCTGGCCGGGCCGCGACCGCGCCCGCGCGGCGGTGGAGATGACGCTCGGCTTCGAGCAGCTCGAGCGGCTCGACATCGTCGTGCGCGACCTCGACCGCGGCCTGATCGACTTCCCGGCGCTGATCGAGGGCCGCGAGGTGTACCTGTGCTGGCTGCTCGACGAGCCCACGGTCACTCACTGGCACGCGATCGAGTCCGGCTTTGCCGGGCGCCGGCTCCTAGGGGACTGACTCGGCGAGCCTGACCGCCGCGGCGCGGTCGAGCTTGCCCTCGATGCGGAGCAGGAGCCCGTCGCGGCGCTCGACCAGCAGCGTGTTGCCGGCCAGCCGCTGATCCTCGAACAACGGCTCTTGCGAGCCGGCCGGGATGTAGGCGAAGCCGTGTTTGGCGCCGGAGATGAAGTAGGCCGGATCGCCATCGACGCGGAACTGCTCGAACTTCGCCGCCGACCCGATCGCCTTCTGGATCACCGGCGTGACGGTCGCGCGCAGCTCGGTGACGAGCGGGCCGCCGCGGTAGACCATGTCGACGCGCGCCGGGATGGTCGAGAGATAGACGGCGTCGGGTGGGCCGAGCGCCGCCGGCACGCGCACGGGGAAGTGCCGGCGGGCCTGCTCGAGCGTCACCGGATCGCCGACGGCGAGGCGACGCCCGAACGTCGACGGGCGCGGCTCGCGGTGCTCGATCCGCACGCTGCGGAGCCCGAGCAGGTCGAGCACGGCGGCGCGCGTCGGCGGGACGGCCATGACGACGGCGATCACCAGCGCGACGGCGGCGACGGCGAGCTGCCAGGCCGGTCGCGCCATCCACCAGCGCCGGCGCGGGGGTGGCGACACCAGACGGGCGCTCACGCCGGCGGCGATGTCCGGCGTCTCCGGCCACTCGATCGCCAGCGAGGTCAGCTCGCGCTCAAGCATCCTCGCCCACCTCCTCGCGCAGCCGGTCGAGCGCCCGCGACAGGCGCGACTTGACGGTGCCGGGGCGCACGTCGAGCGCGGCCGCGGTCTCGGCCTCGGAGAGGTCGAGCAGGTAGCGGCAAGCGATCACCGTGCGATCGCGCTCGCTGAGCCGAGCCAGCGCCCCTAGCAGCGTCGCGCGACGCTCGCCCGCGAGGAGCGCCGCCTCCGGGGAGGGGGCCGCCTCCCCCGAGGGGCGCCCCTCGCCGGCGGCGCGCAGCACGAGCGCGCTGCGCCGGCCGGCCGAGCGGCGGCGGTTGCGGGCCTCGTTGGCGACGATCGCCAGCAGCCAGGGGCGCAGCGGCTCGCCCGAGCGGAACCGGCCCAGCGCGTTGTAGGCCTTCACGAACGCCTCCTGGGCCGCTTCCTCGGCGTCCGCGGCGTTGCCGCAGATGACGTACGCGATGCGGAAGGCGGTCTCCTCGTGGTCGCGGACGAGCGTCGCGTACGCGCTGCCGTCACCCTCGCGCGCGCGCTCGACCAGCTCATGCTCTGTCAGTGGTCGGCCCACCACCACTCGCTAGTACAGCGGTAGGGGATGATGGGTTCCATGCCGCTGCCGCCGGGCCCCCGCGAGCCGGCCGCGATCCAGATGTCGGAATGGATCGTGCGGCCGACCGCGCTGCTGCGCCGCTGCCATGCGCGCTACGGCGAGCCCTTCACGCTGCGGATCGGCTGGTCGGACGCGCCGATGGTGCTCGTCTCCGATCCTGTGGACATCAAGCGCATCTTCGCTGCCGGCCCCGGGGTGCTGCAGGGCGGTGCCAGCTCTTCGGTGCTCGAGCCGTTCGCCGGACCGCGCTCGATCCTGCTGCTCGACGGGTCCGAGCACCTGCGCCAGCGGCGGCTGATGCTGCCGCCGTTCCACGGCGAGGCGCTGGCGCGCTGGCGCGAGACGATCGCCGCGCTCGCGCACGCCGAGCTCGACACCTGGGAGACCGGCCGGCCCGTGCGGGCGCATACGCGGATGCAGACGCTCACGCTCGAGGTGATCCTGCGCGTGGTCTTCGGCACCGGCGACCCGGAGCTGCGCGACGCGATCCGCCGCACGCTCGACATGACGACGTCGATGCCGCGGCTAGTGGCGATGTCGCTCGTTCAGCGGCCGGTCGGCCCGTGGGCGACGTTCATGCGCGCGGTCAAGCGGCTCGACGGGCTGCTCTACGAGCGGATCGACGCCGACGTCGATGACGGCTCGGTGCTCGCGGTGCTGCGTTCGGCGCGCCATGAGGACGGCTCACCGCCGAGCCGCGAGGAGCTGCGCGACCAGCTCGTGACCCTGCTCGCCGCCGGGCACGAGACGACGGCCGGAGCGCTCGGCTGGGCGCTGGAGCGACTCGCCCGCCACCCGGACGTGCTCGCGCGCGCGAGCGACGAGCAGTACCTCGAAGCGGTGATCAAGGAGGTCCTGCGCGTGCGGCCGGTGCTCTCGATCGTCGGGCGCAAGACGCTCGAGCCGTTCGAGGTCGGCGGCTGGACGATCCCGCCCGGCATCCACGTGGTGCCGTGCATCTACCTCACGCACCGCCGCGCGGACCTGTGGGACGACCCGACCGCGTTCCGGCCCGAGCGCTTCCTCGACGGTGCGCCCGAGCCGTACGCGTTCATCCCGTTCGGCGGCGGCCGGCGCCGCTGCCTCGGCGCCGCATTCGCGACGCTCGAGATGCGCGAGGTGCTGCGCGCGGTCGCGACGCGGTTCACGCTCGCCCCGGAGCGGGAAGAGGGGGAACGGATGCGCCGGCGCTCGATCACGCTCACGCCCGCGCGAGGCGGGTACGTGGTCCCCGAGGCGCTAGCGTCTCCGCCGCGCCATGCCGATGTTCTGCCGCCACAACCGTCTGACCGCGAAGTGCCCGATCTGCAGCCGCGAGCTGCAGGCTGATCTGCCGAAGGCGCCGCCGCGGACGCGCACGCCGTCGCGGGCCGGCAGCTCGCGGTCGTCGTCGCCCGCCCGCGGCGTCGTCACGCGCAAGCTGGCGCGCGCTGCCGACGACGGCTATCGCAACCCGCTCGTGCCCGGCTTGCGCGCGACCGCCGACGCCGAGCGGCTGGCCGCCGCGCTGGCCGCCGCCACCGCGCGGCTCGAGCCGCCCGGGCCGTATCCGGAGCTGGCCGCCGAGCCGGACCTCGAGGAGGCGACCTGGCTGGCCTTCCTGCTCGCGCTGGCCGGCGAGGAGCAGCTTCAGACCGTCATTCTCGAGACGCGCCCCTCATGGCACGCGGCGGAGATGCCGGACCTCCCCGGCGAGCGCGGGCGGACCGTCACGGCCTACCGCGCCTGGGCGGAGCGCGCCGGGTCGCAGGCCGCCGCCTTGCAGGGCGACGCCGCGTGGACGCCGGGGCGCCGCTTCGCCCGCGTGTTCGAACGGCTCGCGCTGCCTGGCTTCGTCCGCGCCGCCCGCTTCGACCTGCTGAGCGCACTCGGCGCGGCGGGTCGCTACGACCTCGAGGCCGACCAGCTCCACTTCGGCGGCGGGCAGGACGCCACGACCGACGCGGCGAAGCGAGCACTCGTGTCCGGCGACACGCTGCTCCTCGAGCGCCGCGCGCGCGACCTGGCCGACGCCTGCGGGGTGCCGCTCGCCGCGCTCGACCGCGGGCTGGCGGTGTGGGGGACACCCGGCGTGCACGTCGACCTCGCGGCCGAGACGCCGGCGTCCATCCGCGCGGGGTTGTCGCTGCGGTGAGCGCGCAGGCCGTCTCCGAGCGGCCGCGCCCGGCGAGCGCATCGGCGCCCACGCGCCGGGCACGGGACCTGTGGCCCGGGCCGACGACGCTGCTGGTGCTCGGCTGCCTAGCGGTCGGCGCGGCCTCGCTGCTCACGGTGTCGGCGCCGACCTACGACCCGTGGTCCTGGATCATCTGGGGCCGCGAGATCCTGCACGGCGACCTCGTCACGCTCGAGGGGCCGTCGTGGAAGCCACTGCCGGTGCTGTTCTCGACGCCGTTCGCGCTGTTCGGCGACGACGCGGCGCCGGCGCTGTGGCTGGTCGTCGCGCGCGCGGGCGGCGTGCTGGCGTTCGCGATGGCCTACCGGCTCGGCGCGCGGCTGGCCGGCCAGTGGGCGGGCGCGATCGCCGCCGTCTCGCTCGTGCTCGCCGACGAGTTCATCCGCAACTTCGCGCGCGGGAACTCCGAGGGGCTGCTGGTCGCGCTGGTGCTGTGGGCCGTCGAGCGCCACCTCGACGGCCGGCGATCGCAGGCGTTCATCCTGGGCTTCGGCGCCGCGCTGCTGCGGCCTGAGCTGTGGCCGTTCTGGGGGCTGTACGGGCTGTGGCTCATCTACCAGGCGTGGCGCGGCGGACCGCCGTGGCGGGAGATCGCGCTCGTCGGCGGGCTTGGCGTGCTGTGCGTGGTGCTGTGGTTCGTGCCCGAGTACCTCGGCTCGGGCGACTGGCTACGGGCCGCCGAGCGCGCCCGCGACCCCAACCCCGACTCGGCCGCGTTTGCCGACTCGCCGTTCGTGGAGGTGTTCCGCCGCTCGGCGGCGGTGCTGTCGCTGCCGGTCTACCTCGGCGGAGTGATCGCGGTGGCGATCGCCTTCTTCCGGCGCGACCGCGTGCAGCTCGCGCTCGCCGCGATGGCGACGATTCTGATGGTCGCGGTGGCGGCGATGACTCAGGGCGGCTTCGCCGGCAACCTGCGCTACGTCGCGCTGCCGGCCGCGATCGTCTGCGTGCTCGCGGGTGCGGGATGGGTGGAGGTGGTGCGCGGCGCTCGCCGCTGGGGTGTGGTCGTCGCCGTGCTGCTGGCCGCCGCCGCGGTGCCGTTCGTCGCCGCCGACTGGCAGAAGCTCCGCGAGGACCGAGCGCTCACCGTGGCCGAGTCCGACTTCTATGGCCCGAACCTCAAGGCCGTGATCGCCAAGGCCGGCGGCGAGGACGCGGTCAAGTCGTGTGGTGGCGTGTTCAGCGGGCCCTTCCAGGTGCCGTCGGTGGCGTGGCGGCTGCACCTGCACGCCAACCAGGTGGAGATCTTCGCGTTCGGGCCGGGCACGGCGCTGTCGATGGGCGCCACGCACCTGTCGGTCGATCCCCGCTATCCGGAGATCACCAAGACCCGGCACTGGATCGTGGGGAGCACGTGTGGTCGCGGGTAACCTCAACCGCATGACCACCTACGCCTCGCGTTCGGCGTGGGATCTGCGATCGGTCACTCGAGCGCGGCTCGCGATCCCGGCCGGGCTCGCCGCGCTGATGCTGCTGTCGCTCGGGCTGCGCACGAGCGAGCTGGGCATCGGCTTCTGGATCGACGAGGGACTGTCGGTGGGCATCTCGGACCGGCCGCTCGGCGACATCCCGCACGCCCTCCGGCTTGACGGGTCGCCGCCGCTGTACTACCTGCTGCTGCACTTCTGGATGAACGTGTTCGGGACCTCGGAGGAGGCGGTCCGCGCGTTCTCGCTCGTGTGTGCGCTGCTGGCCGTGCCGGTTGCGTTCTGGGGGGCGGGGATGCTGTTCGGGCTCCGCGCCGGCTGGATGGCGGCGGTGCTGGCGGCGACCAACCCGTTCCTCACGCGGTTCGCGCAGGAAGGGCGCATGTACGCGCTCCTCGCGCTGCTGGCGATGATCGCGTGCGCGGCGTTCGGGCGGTCGTTCACCGGCGAGGAGCCGGCACGGGCTCGGCGGCCGTGGGCGATCGCGCTGGCGGTGACGCTCGCATTGATGCTCTACACGCACAACTGGGCGCTGTTCTTCGCGACCGCCTGCGGCGTGGTGTGGCTGTTTTTGCTCTTCCGCGCGCGCGGCGCGCGGCGCCGCGACCTGCTCGTCACCGGTCTGGTCGCGTTCGGCGGGGCGCTCGTGCTGTACCTGCCCTGGGTCCCGACGACGCTCTACCAGGCCGCCCACACGGGAGCGCCGTGGTCCGAGGCCCCGACCTTCCTGGCACTCCTCGCGTCGCCCGGGCAGATGCTCGGCCCGTTCGTGCAGGTGGCCCTGGTGCTGATCGCAGGTGCCGGGCTGGCGCGGCTGTGGGGCGGCGGGCTGGCACCCGCGGCCCGCGCTGCGGCGTGCCTGCTGGCGATCGGCGTGCTGACCGTCGTGCTCGCCTGGATCTCGTCGCAGTTCTCACCCGCGTGGGCCAACCGCTACCTGGCGGTCGGGGTGTCGCCGCTGCTGCTCGTGGGGGCCGCTGGGCTGGCGAATGCCGGCCGGCTCGGCCTCGTCGGCCTGATCGTCGCCGCCGCGCTGGCCGCCGGCGACACGGCTCCGGACGACAAGAGCAACGTGCGCGACGTCGCCGAGGCGATCAGCCCAAGCCTGCGCGCCGGCGACGTCGTCGTCTCGACTCAGCCCGAGCAGGTGTCGGTGCTCCGCTACTACCTCCCCAAGGGCGTGAAGTTCGCCACTCTGACCGGCCCGGTGCAGGACACGGGCGTGACCGACTGGCGCGACGGCACCAAGCGGCTCGGCGCGACGAGCGCGGCGCGCGACCTCAAGCCGGTGCTCGACGCGATGAAGCCCGGCCAGCGGCTCGCGCTCGTGCAGCCGATCATCTTCGACGTGCGCCGCTGGCAGGCGCCGTGGACCGAGCTCGTCCGCCTGCGCTCGGCCGAGTGGACGCAGTACCTCAGCAACGACAGCCGCTTCGCGGTCGCCGCCCAGGAGCCGGAGCTGCCGATCGACCGGCGCCCGAATCCGGTCCAGGCCACTGTTGTCGTGAAGACTCGTGGCTAGTGCGGATTTCCGCACTAGATTGGCGGGATGAGAAGAGCTTTTGTCCTCGCGGTCGCACTGCTGCTCGTCGCCGCCGGTACCGCCGCCGCCGCGCAGAAGGTGTACTTCGAGGCTCCATTCGGGGGCGCCGTCTACAAGCCGAAGCGCATCGAGTTCCACGACGCCACGCTGTCGCACATCCACTGGCGCCACTACAACAGCAAGCGTGCGCGGGGCAGCGCCCGCGCCCGCGTGAACACCTGCGTCCCGTTCTGCGCGGCCGGCAAGATCGTCCACGGCACGGCGAACCTGAAGCTCTTCAAGCGCCACACCGAGGGCAGCCGGCGGTTCTACGGCTGCCTCGTCGGCAAGATCCACGCCGACGACGGCAAGACGTACCCCGTCGAGTGGCCGCCCGCCTGTAATCACTAGCGGTTTCGAATCCCGCGCCGCCCTCCCCAGCCGAAGTTCGGCCTCAACCCGCCATGACGTGGTGCCGCGGTGCGCTCTCGGGCGTCGCCGCGGCGAGCGTGAGCACGAAGCGCGCCCCCGGGGGCTCGCCGTCGGCGAGAGCGAGCTCGCCGCCCATGCGTTGCGCCAGCTCGCGGCCGATCGCCAGCCCGAGGCCGAAGCCGCTCTCCGGCCCGGCGGCGCGGCCGCGGTGGAAGCGCTCGAAGATGTGCTCGCGCTCCTCGGCGGGAATGCCCGGCCCGTGGTCGGCGACCTGGATGCCGACGTGGCCGCCCTCGTGAGTCGTGCTCAGCGTCACGGCCTGGCCCGGCGGCCCGTAGCGCAGCGCGTTGTCGAGCAGGATCCGGACGACGCGGGCGACGGCGTCGGGGTCGCCGCGGCCCCAGCAGCCGTCCGCGGGCGGCACGACGTCGATCTCCACCTCGAGCTCGCGCGCGCGCAGGTGGAATTCGGCAGCCACAGCGCGCGCCAGCTCGCCGAGCTCGACGGGCTCGGAGCGCAGCTGCACTGCCGCGTCGAGCCGGCTCAAATCCAGGAGCTCGCCCGCCAGCGCCGACAGGCGGCGCAGCTCGCGGCGCGCGTTGGTCACCTGCAGCTGCGCGTCCTCGATGTCGACGCGGCCGTCGCGCAGGTCCTCCTCGAGCAGCTCCATCGTGCCCTGGAGCATCGTTAGCGGCGTGCGCAGCTCGTGCGAGGCGGTGGAGACGAACGAGCGGCGGGCCGCCTCCTGGCGGCGCAGCTCCTCCTGCATGCGCGCCAGCGCGCGGGCGAGGTCGCCCACCTCGTCGCGGCCGGCGTCACGCGGGGCGGGCGCGTCCGGGCCCTCTGCGCTGATCCGCAGCGCCACCGCGCGCAGGCGCCCGAGCCGGCGCAGCAGCGTGGTCGACAGCGTGATGCCGAGAGCGATCGCCACCAGCAGGCCGACGGCGGCGGCGGCGAGCAGCGCGTTGCGGACCTGCCGGACCGCGGCCGTCACCTCGGTCAGCCGCCGCTGCGCCACGAGCACGCCCTGCGGCTTGCCCGGCGAGGTGAGCAGCCGCACCGCGACGGTGACCTGATCGCCGTTGACGTGGACGACCGTGGTGTCCTGCCGGTCGGCCTGGAGCGCCGCGCGCACCGCGTCGGGCGACGACGGCGCGAAGTCCGAGTCGTAGAAGAAGTCGGGCAACTCGGCGCCGTCGGCGTCGTCGGCGTCGACGAGCACGCGGGCGTCGATGCGCTGGCGCAGGTCGAGCGCCGCGTCGCCTATCCGCTTCCGTCGCTCGCTCACCTCCGGTCGCGTGTCGAGGGCGCTCGTCGTCCCGTCCGGAGGCGGCTTGATGGCGTTGCCGAGCGCGTTGGTGAACGGGCTGCGCGCGTTCAGGACCGCGTCACGCAGGTTCTCCACGCTCTGGTCGCGCAGCTTCGACTGCAGCGGTCCGTAGAGGACCGCGGCGGCCACGACGAGCGTGATCGCGCTCGTTCCGACGAAGGCCGCCAGCAGCCGGCCGCGCAGGCCGCGGGGGACGAGCCGGGCGATCATGGCTCGCGGAAGCGGTAGCCCCGCCCCGGCACGGTGAGGATCAGGGCCGGATCCTCCGGCCGGGCCTCCAGCTTCTCGCGCAGGTGGCGGATGTGGACGTCGATCGCGCGCGGGTCGCGGTACGCGCTGTCGCCCCAGATCGAGCGCAGCAGCTCCTGGCGGTTGAAGGCGTGGCCGGGCCGGCTCATCAGCCTCGTCAGCAACTCGTACTCGCTGAACGTGAGCTTGACCGGCTTGCCTTCGACCGCCACGCGCCGCTCGTCCTGGTCGAGCGTCACCGGGCCGACGCGCAGCGTGCCCTCGACCACGCGGCCCTGCGCGCGGCGCAGCACGGCGCGGATGCGGCTGCGCAGCTCGGCCAGGCCGAACGGCTTGGTCACGTAGTCGTCAGCCCCCGCCTCGAGGCCCTGGACCGCGTCCGCCTCGCTGTCGAGCGCGGTGAGCATGATGATCGGGACCACGTCGCGCCGCCCGCGCAGCATCCGCGCCACGTCGTGCCCGGTCGGCCCCGCGCCGAGCGCGACGTCGAGCAGCACGACGTCGTACGGGCGGTCCGCGGCGGCGTCCAGCGCCGCCTGCCCGTCGGCCACGGCGGTCACGCGGTGGCCTTCGCGCTCGAACGATCGGGTAAGCATCTCGCGTAGGGGCCGATCGTCGTCGACGAGCAGGATGTCGAGCCTGGACGCGGTCTGCACGCTGGAGAGGCTAGTGACTATCGGCTCGATTAAGGCCTGTTAGGACCCCTTAACGGCGAGGCTGATTCCGAGGGGGCGGGGGCAAGGATGGAGCCATGTCGACCCTTGACTTCGAGAGACCACAGCGCCGGTTCGAGCGTCGTGGTACCGACCGTCCCGTCGCCGTGATCGGCGGCGGCCCGGCCGGCCTGACGGCCGGCTACCTGCTTGCCAAGCAGGGGCGCCCCGTCATCGTCTTCGAGGCTGAGGACCAGGTTGGCGGCATCGCCAAGACCGAGGTCCGTGACGGCTATCGGTTCGATCTCGGCGGCCATCGCTTCTTCACCAAGTCCAAGGAGGTCAACGACCTCTGGCACGAGGTGATGCGCGAGGAGTTCCTCAAGCGCCCCCGGATGTCGCGCATCTACTGGAACGGCAAGTTCCTCGACTACCCGCTCAACGGCATGGACGTGGTCAAGAAGCTCGGCCCGATCGAGCTCATCCGCTCCGGCCTCTCCTACCTGTGGGCGGCGCTCAAGCCCAAGGGCCGCGAGGACAACCTCGAGCAGTGGGTGTCCAACCGCTTCGGCAAGCGGCTCTACCAGCACTTCTTCAAGACCTACACCGAGAAGGTCTGGGGCGTCCCGACCACCGAGTTGCGCGCCGAATGGGCCGCCCAGCGGATCAAGGGCCTCTCGTTCATGTCCGCCGCCAAGGCCGCGTTCTTCGGCAACAAGGACAACAAGATCAAGTCGCTGATCAACGAGTTCCACTACCCGCGCTTCGGCCCGGGCCAGATGTGGGAGACGATGGCCGACGAGATCATCGCCGCGGGCGGCGAGATCCGGATGAATACGCCGGTGACCAAGCTCGAGGTCCGCGACGGCCGCATCCTCGCGATCGAGGCCGGCGGCGAGCGGATCGAGCCCAGCGACGTCATCTCCTCGCTGCCGCTGCGCGCCACCGTCGGCATGGCCGGCGCCGCCGCGCCTGGCGACGTCCAGGCGGCCGCGCAGGGCCTGCGCTACCGCGACTTCATGTCGATCTCGCTCGTGATCGACGGCGAGGACCTGTTCCCGGACAACTGGATCTACATCCACGACCCGAACGTCCGCGTCGGCCGGATCCAGAACTTCCGCTCGTGGAGCCCGTGGATGGTCCCGGACCAGTCCAAGGCCTCCGTCGGCATGGAGTACTTCTGCTTTGCCGGCGACGACCTGTGGGAGATGGACGACGACAAGCTCGTCGCGCTCGCCACGCGTGAGATCGGCCAGCTCGGCCTCGCCGACCCGGCCAAGGTCGAGAAGGGCTACGTCACGCGCGTGCCCAAGGCCTATCCCATGTACGACGCCGACTACGCCGAGCGCGTGGACGCGATCCGCGACTGGCTGGGGACCGTCGGCAACCTCATCCAGGTCGGCCGCAACGGCCTCCATCGGTACAACAACTCCGACCACTCGATGCTCACGGCGATCCGCGCGGTGGAGAACATCACGCAGGGCGCCAAGCACGACATCTGGGCGGTCAACGCGGAGTCCGTCTACCACGAGGAAGACGTGACCGAGGAGCACCCGTACAGGCGCGCACCCGAGACCCGCGCGATGCGCGAGCCGCTCGCTGACGCTCCGATTTCCTGAGTAAGGAAAGCGACGCCGTGGACGCATGTCCGATTTCCCCTGGCCGGGGGTGGTGGCAGGCTGGGCATTGTCTGGAGGGCGTACGGATTTAGGGCTTGACAGCCCACTCACGGAGGAGGCGCGGAAGGATTCGCTTCGGAACCGGCCGTGTGGTGAGAAACCACACGGCCGTTTCCCTTTAACGACCCCGGGTACGCGGGTTCTCATGGGGGATGAGAAGACCCGCGAAGAGGAAGAAGAGGTCGAGGCCGCCAAGCAGGAGATGCACGACCTCGAAGAGGGCGACCCGCCCGAGAAACTCGAGGACTGGCCCGACGGCCGCGCCAAGTACCTGACCTACGGCGGTCCCGAGGGCACCGCCGGCTACGACGAAGGGCCTACGGCCAAGCTCGGCCCGTCATCGCTCGAGCACCATGCCGACGGCCCGGTGACCATCGAGGGCGAGAAGGTCGACGATCCCGAGGAGTACAAGGGCGAGCGGCTGCCCGACGCCCCCGAGCCCGACGACGACGACTAGCGCCGCGTGATCCGGCCGCGCCGTGTGACGGTGCGCGAGTTGCCGGCCGCGTCGGTGGCCCGCACGGCCACCGCGAGGCGCACGAAGTGGTGATGGCGCAGGCGCGTGCGCACGCGCCTGACCGTCTTCTTGCTGAGCTTAAGCGTGACGACCTTGCGGTAATTCGCCTTCAGGTTGCGATGCCGCGTGGCGAGCCGCCGGACCTTGCGCAGCCGCGTGCCGATCGCGACGCTGCAGCGCTCGTTACAGCGGACGGCGACGCGCAGGCGGCGCTTGTTGAGCGCCTTGCGGACGCCGCTGAGCTTCGCGCCGACGGTCGGGGCGGTGCGGTCGGTCGCGGTTGCGCACGCCGACTCGGCGCCGTCTTGGATCCGGTAGACCGGCCCGTTGAGCGAGGCGGCGTAGATGTGGCCGCAGCTGTCCTCGCCGAATGACGTCAGCACCGACACCTCTAGCCCCGTGTCAGAGCTGGCGCCGCCGGTACGCGGCGTCGTGCTCCACACCGACGTATTGCAGTTGTCGCCGTAGATGTAGCGGCCGTTGAGCGTCGGCAGACCGGCATCGCGGACGACGTAGCCGCCGACGATCGCGCAGAAGCCCTCGCTGTGATTGCGGGCGACGATCGGGCGCTGGCCGCCGCTGCCGTCCGGCCCTTCCGCGTCCGGCCAGCCGAAGTTCACGCCCTGCGCCCGGGCGGGCGCCGCGCCCCAGTCGATCTCCTCCCACGTGCCCTCGCCGACGTCGCCGATCGCGATGTCGCCGGTCGCGCGGTCGAACGAGAAGCGCCAGGGGTTGCGCAGGCCGTAGGCCCAGACGCTGTAGCCGCCGGCGAGATTGAGCTGCAGCACCTTGCCGTACGGCACGCCCAGGTCTTGTGCGCTGTGGATGTCGTCCGGCGGCGCGCCGATCGTGAGGTACAGCTTGCCGTCGGGCCCGAACTGGAGCTGGCCGCCGTTGTGGAACTGATGGGTGTGCGGCGTCGTGAAGACCGGCCGGGCCGAGCTCGGATCGGCGACGTTCGGGTTGCTCGCCGAGCGCTTGTACTCGACAACGCGGATCTCGCCGCTGGGGTTCTTGGCGGTGTAGACGACGTAGAACAGCCCGTCGCTCGCGTAGTTGGGCGAGAACGCCATCGACAGCATGCCGCGCTCCTCGTCGCTGCCGTTGACCTGCGCCGAGATGTCCAGGAAGGTCCCGCCGCCGACGAGCTTGATCCTGCCGGGCTTCTCGACGACGAAGATGCGCTGGTCGCCAGGCGGGGAGGTGACGTAGAGCGGGTGATCGAACGTGCCGAGCGGGACGAGCGCAGGTGCCGCGGCCGCCGGCGAGGCCAGGGCCAGCAGGAGGGCCACGCTCAGCAGCGCGGCCCGCATCAGTGGTCCGCCACCTGGCCGTCGACGGGCAGCCCGTGCTGCGCCCAGGCGTCGATGCCGCCGTCCATCGAGTAGGCGTCGTAGCCGGCCTGCCGGAAGGCGCTCGCGGCCATCGCGGACCGGGAGCCGACCTTGCAGTAGAAGACGACGCCCTGCTCGCGATCGATCGACGCGGCCTCGGCGACCACCTCCTGGAGGGCGATATGGCGCGCGCCGGCCAGCCGGCCGGCGTCCCACTCGTACGGCTCGCGCACGTCGATCAACTGGATGTCGCCGGCCTCGAGCCGCTCACGGACCCACTCGGGCGATACGTCCTGATCCCCGCTCATGGATGCGAGAGGGTACCCGTCTTGCAGCCTGTGCCGCGCCGTGTTGTAGAGTGCCGCGCTTCGTTGGGGACATAACGCCGAATCCCTGCACGGCCTGGCCGGCAGGGAGCGGGGGAACCAGTGGCCCGAGTGATCGGGCCGGGGGCGAATCGTCGCCGGTGCGACGTAGCGCGACTCTTTCCGCGCGAGCCCGTCAGCTAACTCCGTAGGCGCGTGAAAGAAAGGACGCATCCGTCGTGCCACGCTGTCGTACGTTCGCCTTGGGGCTGGTAGCCCTCGGTCTTCTGCTGCCCGCAAGCGCCCAGGCCCGGTTCGGGGACCGCTCGCTTCAGGAGGGTGATCGCGGATCGGACGTCCGCACGCTGCAGCGCGACCTGAACCAGGTTGGCCTGCGGACCGAGATCGACGGCCAGTACGGCCCGCACACGGCACGGCGCGTGAAGTCGTGGGAGCGCCGCTCGGACGAGCGTGTCAACGGGCGCGTCTCGCGCGGCGAGGCGCGCAAGATGGCCGCCCAGGTCGAGCGCGGCGTCCGCGTGTTCGAGCCTGCGCCGGAGCCGACCGCTGCGCCGCCGGGCGAGGACGCCACGCTCGGTGCGGACGGGCTCGCCGTGGCGCCGGCCGACGCGCCGGAAGCCGTCAAGGGCGCGATCGCGGCCGCCAACAAGATCGTCGGCAAGCCGTACAAGTACGGCGGCGGCCACGGCCGCTGGAACGACAGCGGCTACGACTGCTCGGGCGCCATGTCGTACGCCCTGCACGGCGGCGGGCTGCTCCATCGCCAGCTCACGTCGGGCGACTTCATGTCATGGGGCCGCGCCGGCAAGGGCACGTGGATCACTATCTACGCCAATGGCGGCCACGGATTCCTGAAGATCGCCGGCCTGCGCTTCGACACGGGCTGGAACAACGCGGGCAAGGGTCCGCGCTGGAGCGAGGAGATGCGCCCGACGCACGGCTACACCGTCCGCCATCCGAGCGGTCTCTAAGGGACCGATCACGGACGCCACGGATGGCGTCCGTCGCGGTCAGACCGGCCGGCCGGATGAAGGCCGGGGCTAATACACGTCGCGGTCTCTCACGACGGTCGTGCGCGCATCCCGGCGCGCCGTGCCGATCATGAACAGCGAGATCAACAGGCCGACGACGCCGATCACCATGAGGATGATGCCGACGGTCGCGATCTCGAGACCGGAGATGGTCGCGTCCACGGCGAAATAGAGGATGGCGCCGACGGCGACCAGGAAGAGTGAAGTGCCGATTCCCATGGCAAATGCATCCCCGTGGCACGGCTGCGCCAAACTAAGCGCATGGAGATCGCCGCTGCTGACACCTACGCGCTCACCGACGACCAGCGCGAGTTTCGCGACGCGATCCGCCAGATCGTCGCCGAGCGCGTAGCGCCGCGCGCCGCGGAGATCGACGCCAAGGCCGAGTATCCGTGGGACATCCGGCGCCTGTTCGCCGAACACGATCTGCTCGGCCTGCCCTTCCCGGTGGAGTACGGCGGCACCGGCACCGGCACGCTGATGCTCAACGTCGCGGTCGAGGAGGTCGCGCGCGCGTGCGCGTCGAGCGCGCTGATCCTGATGATCCAGGAGCTCGGGACGCTCCCGATCCGGCTGTTCGGCAGCGACGAGCTCAAGCAACGCTTCCTCCCGCGCTGCGCCAGCGGCGAGTGGTCGCCCGCCTTCGCGCTGTCCGAGCCCGAGGCCGGCTCGGACCCCGGCGGCATGATCACCCGCGCCGTCCGCGACGGCGACGAGTGGGTCATCACCGGCACCAAGAACTGGATCACCAACCTCGGCGTCGCCGACTTCTACGTCGTGTTCGCCAAGACCGACCGGGCGGCGGCGCGCTCGCGCGGGATCAGCGCCTTCGTGGTCGAGTCCGACCGGCCCGGCTTCACCGTCGGCAAGCTCGAGCACAAGCTCGGCATCAAGGGCTCGCCGACCGGTCAGCCGATCTTCGACGACGTCCGCGTGCCGGCCTCGCACCTGATCGGCGAGGAGGGCCGCGGGATGAACGTCGCGCTCGGCACGCTCGACCACTCGCGCCTCGGCGTCGCCGCCCAGGCCGTCGGCATCGCGCAGGGCGCGACCGATCACGCCGCCGCCTACGCCAACGAGCGCCGCCAGTTCGGCCAGCCGATCGCCGAGTTCCAGGGCATCCAGTTCAAGCTCGCCGACATGGAGACGCGCACCGCCGCCGCCCGCGAGCTGCTCTACCGCGCGTGCGCGAAGATCGACCGTGGCGAGCGCGACGCCGGCAAGTACTCCGCGATGGCGAAGCTGTTCGCGTCCGACACCGCGATGGCCGTGACGGTCGAAGCGGTGCAGGTGCTTGGCGGATACGGCTACGTGAACGAGTATCCGGTCGAGCGCTACATGCGGGACGCCAAGATCACCCAGATCTACGAGGGCACGAACGAGATCCAGCGGCTCGTCATCGCCAGGAGCCTCCGCTAGATGTTCGACAACCTGCCACCCCTGCGCCGGGTCTGGATGTCTGCGCTGTTCGCGTTCTGCTGCGCGGTCCTGCTCGTCACACTGTTCGGTGGCCTGTCGCCGATGTACGGCGTGCGCCTGATGCAGATCGCCGCCTGCGTGCTGGCCTTCATCGTGGTCGCCGCGGGGGTGATCGCGACGATCACGGGGCGGCTGGCGAACTACACCGAGGTCGTGGACGACGACGAGTTCGAGCTGCTCGTGCGCCGCAGCGAGCAGCTCGCGCGCGAGAACCTGGCCGCTGAGCCGGACGAGAGCGAGTTCATGGAGCTCGACCCGCGCAACCCGCGCGACTTCGAGGAGCTCGTGCGCGAGGCGCTCGACGACCTGCCCGACCTGCTGCTCAAGTCGCTCGACCACGTGGCCGTCGTGATCTCCGACAAGGGCCGCCGCCACCGTGCCTACGGGATGTACCAGGGCGACACCGTGGCGCGCGACAACTACCCCGACCGGATCGTGATCTTCCGCGACACGCTGCTGCGCGACTTCGGCGACGATCCGGACGAGCTGCGCGCGCAGGTCACGCGCACGGTGCGGCACGAGCTCGCCCACCACCTGGGCGCGGACGAGCTCGGGGTCAGGGATCTCGGCCTGTGATGATCGTGATGACACCCGAGGCCACGGAGGCGCAGATCGCCGCCGTGCGCAAGCGGCTGGAGACGACCGGGGTCCACGTCCTCGTGCTGCCGGGCGAGCTGACCACCGCGATTGGGGCGATCGGCGATCCCGAGGGCGTCCGCGAGCTGGGGCTGGAGGGCATGGCCGGGGTCGATCGCGTGGTCCCGATCTCGCGGCCATACAAGCTCGCCTCGTCCGAGCTGGCCCATCACGAGCCGACCGTGTTCAGCATCGACGGTCGCGAGGTCGGCGGGCCGGCGACGTTCTGCCTGATCGCCGGGCCGTGCACGGTCGAGTCGCGCGAGCAGACGCTCGAGGTCGCCCGCACCGTGGCGGCCGCCGGCGCGTCGATGCTCCGCGGCGGCGCCTTCAAGCCGCGCACGTCGCCGTTCGCGTTCAAGGGCCTCGGCGTCCCGGCGCTGGAGATCCTCGCCGAGGCGCGCCGGGAGACCGGGCTGCCGGTGGTGACCGAGTTTCTCGACACCCAGCACGCAGACGCGATCGCCGAGCACGCCGACGTCATCCAGATCGGCGCGCGGAACATGCAGAACTACGCACTGCTGGAGGTCGCGGGCAAGCTCGGCAAGCCGGTGCTGCTCAAGCGCGGCCTGTCGTCGTCACTCGACGAGCTGCTGATGGCGGCGGACTACATCCTCAAAGAGGGGATGGAGAAGGTAATGCTGTGCGAGCGCGGCATCCGCACGTTCGAGACCGCGACGCGCTTCACGCTCGACCTCTCGGCCGTCCCGTGGCTGAAGCTGCACACACACCTGCCGGTGATCGTCGACCCCAGCCACGCCTCCGGCGACCGCCGGCTCGTCGAGCCGCTGGCCCGCGCGGCCGCCGCGGTGGGCGCGGACGGCATCATCGTCGAGGTCCACCAGGACCCCGAGGAGGCGCTGTGCGACGGCCCGCAGGCGCTCTACGCGCGCGACTTCGCGGGCTTCGCCGAGCGCGTCGGCGCCCACGCGGCCCTGACCGGCCGCCGCGTCGCCTGACGGCGTGCGGCGAGGTTGGCGCCGATCAGCGCAGCCACGGTGAGGGCGGCGCCGCCGAGCTCCGCCGCGTCCGGCTGGTAGCCCCGGACGATCGCGATCACGAACGCCACCACCGGCACGAGGTTCATGAACAGCGCGGCGTTGGGCGCGCCGAGCCGGCGCACGCCCTCGTTCCAGCAGAGCACCGCGGCGAGCGCGCCGATCACGATCACGTAGATCATCTGCCACCAGATGGCGCCGACGTCGGCGAGCGACGGCGCGGCGTACCAGCCGGCGACCGTCGCCAGCTCGGTCACCGCCAGCACCGTGATCGTGCCGAGGCTCGCGCTCAGCGCCGTATAGCGCAGCGCCGAGTAGCCCGTGAAGCGCCGCGCGCCGAGCGTGTAGACGACGAAGCTGGCGGTGCCGGCCAGGACGAGCAGGTCGCCGCCGTTGATGCCGCCGTTGAAGACCGCCGCCGGGTCGCCGCGGCCGATGACCATGAGCACGCCCAGGAGCGCGAGGATCACGAAGAAGAACGTGACGCGCGACGGTGCTTTGCGGGCCAGCGCGGCCGAGGCGAGCAGCGTGATCAGCGGGCTCGTCGCCACGATCAGCGCCGCGTGCTCGGGCGTCGTGTGCTCGAGCCCGGCAAAGGCGAGCAGATTGAACCCGGCGATGCCGGCCGAGCCGAACAGGAACAGCTCGAGGCCGCGGCCGTCGAGCCGCAGCGCACGGCGGCCCTCGAACGCCAACAGCAGCGCGAGGAAGCCGAAGCTCGCGACGAAGTAGCGGATCGCCGTCAGGTGGAACGGATCGACGTGCTTGATCGCCGAGTCGGCGATCGGGAACATCGCGCCCCAGCCGAAGGCCGGGACGAGGCTGGGGAGGAATTTCGATGAACTTCGAAACACTGGTCGGCGCAGGGTAGCACGAATGCTACGATGGTGATCGAACTATGGGCACGGTGACCCATCCCTCCTGTAACGACGTCGACCTCGCGAGTGTGATGGCCGCATTGAGCGACCCCGTCCGGGTGTCGATCGTCCGCTCGCTCGCCACCGCCGGCGAGTGCGCCTGCGGCACGCTGGACCTCGGCGTCTCGCCCGCCACCCGCTCGCACCACTTCCGGGTGCTGCGCGAGGCCGGCATCACGCTGACGCGGCCGGAGGGCACGCACCGCTACGTGTCGCTACGGCGGGAGGAGCTCGACGAGCGCTTCCCCGGCCTGCTCGCCGCGATCCTCGCCGCCGCCGAGCGCGAGGCCGTCTACAGCAGCCCCGCCTCGTAGGCCAGCGCCACCGCCTGCACCCGGTCGCGCAGGCCGAGCTTCTGCAACACGTGGCGCACGTGCGTCTTCACCGTCGCCTGCGAGATCACCAGCTCGTCCGCGATCTCCGCGTTCGACAGCCCGCGGCCGACCAGCCGAAGCACCTCGGCCTCGCGCTCCGACAGCTCGGCGAGCGGCCCGTCGAGCCGCGCGGCGCCCGGCGGCGGACGGTGCACGAAGTGCTCGACGAGCCGCTGCAGCACGGTCGGGGCGAACAGCGACTCCCCGGCGGCCACGGTCCGCACGGCGTCGACCAGCCGCTCGCGGCCGGCGTCCTTGAGCAGGAACCCGCTGGCGCCGGCGCGCAGCGCCTCGTAGACGTACTCGTCGAGATCGAACGTGGTCAGCACGAGGACGCGGCTCGGGAGCCCGGCCTGCGCGATCCGGCGGGTCGCCTCGATGCCGTCCATCTCCGGCATGCGGATGTCCATGAGCACGACGTCGGGACGCGCCTCGCGCGCCAGCTCGAGCGCGGCGCGCCCGTCGGCGGCCTCGCCGCGGATCTCGAACCCGGCGAGCTCGAGGATCAGGCGGAAGCCGCTGCGGACCAGCTCCTGGTCGTCGGCGAGCACAATGGAGGTCATCTGAGCGGGAGCTCCGCGCTCACCTCGAAGCCGCCGCCGGCGGCCGGGCCGGTGCGCAGCCGCCCGCCGTGGATGCGCACGCGCTCGCGCATGCCGACCAGGCCGTGCCCGTCGCCGCGCCCGTTCGGGCCGGGGCCGTGATCGCGGACGAGAACCGTCAGCGAGTCCGTGGCCCAGGTAAGGCGCACGGTCGTGGGCGCCGACCCGGCGTGCTTGCGGACGTTGGTGAGCGCCTCCTGCACGATCCGGTACGCCGTGAGGTCGAGCGAGGCGGCGACCGGCACCGGCTCGCCCTCCTGCTCGAAGGTGACATGTCCGGCACCGGCGAGGAGCCCCGGCAGCTGTGCAAGCCCCGGCTGCGGGCCGCGCTCGTGCGTCTCGCCGAGCACGCCGACCATCCGCCGCATCTCGGCCAGCGCGTCGTGCGCGGAGCCGCGGATGCTGCGCAGCGGCGTCGCCGCCCGCGCCGGGTCGTGCTCGAGCGCCGCCTCGGCCGCGTCGGCCTGCACGGCGATCACGCTGACCCCGTGCGCGACGACGTCGTGCAGCTCGCGCGCGATCCGCGCGCGCTCCTCGGCCACCGACATCTGCCGCGTGCGCTCGCGCTCCCAGCGCACGAAGCGGCCGACGGCGACCGGCACGGTGACGGCGAACACCGTCCCGAGCCACTCGCCGATCGGCTCGTCGTCGCGCAGCAGCGGCCAGATCGACACGCCGAACAGCACCACCGGCGCGATCGCCACCAGCCGCACGTCGTCCACCTGCACGGCAAACGAGTAGAGGAGCAGGAACACGGCGACGTAGCCGACGATCAGGTAGCCGTCGGTCGGGATCAGCCACGGCACGGTGCCCACGATCAGCGCCCGCACCGGATTGGCGTGCCGGAAGGCGATCGGGATCGTGCTCAGCAGGGCGACGACCACGCCGACCGGGCGCGGCGCGATCGGGAACGCGAGCACCTGGGCGAGCGACACGGCCGCCAGCGCCGCCGCGACAACGGCGTCGATCCGTCGCGTGGCGAGCGCTGGCATGCCGCCGAACCTAACCGACGGCCAGCACGCGCGGGCGGACGGCCGCACGGATCGCGGTGGCGCCGAGCAGCAGGGTGCTGACGACGATGCCGATCTGGACGAACCGCTCGCCGGCCGCGAGGTCGGCGGCATAAGAGCCGTCGGTCGTGCCGGAGAAGACGCTGATCAGGCACAGCAGCGCGAGCACGATTGCGCCGGCGCGGTAGCGGGTGGCGGCGAGCACCGCCAGGCCCTGGACGACGACGAACGGGAACGGCGCGTTGATCGCCGTGCCGTTCACCAGCTTGTCGCTGAAGCTGTCGTTCGCGACCAGAAGGCCGAGCACGTCGAAGACGAGCACGAGGGAGAAGAGCCGGGTGAATGTCATGCCCGGGATGCTGAGGCGCGCGCGGTCTCCTGCCATCAGCCCTAGGGCTGATTCGCGCTCAGCCCAGCGAGCCGATCCGCTGTACCAGCAGGTCGATGAACGCGGGGGCGTCGACCTCGGTCCCGACGTGCGCGTTCGGCTCGTTGCCGGTCACGTGCCAGAGGTCGACGACCGTCCGGCCGCGGCACAGCTCGCTCGCGCAGTCGACCGCGACGTGGCAGTGCTTGGTCCCCAGCAGGTCGGCGCGGATCACGTGGGCCACCGCCAGCGCGTCGTGCACCGGCGAGCCCGGGAGGTGATAGACCCGCGAGTGGAAGCGGTTGTAGAACGCGAACAGCTCGGCGACGACGGCGCCGACGCGGCCGCTCTGCTTGAGCGTGTCGGCATGTGCGGGCGTCATCAGCGCGCGGTGCGTCACGTCGAGGCCGACCATCGTGGTGGTGACGCCGCTGGCGAACACGCGCGCCGCGGCCTCCGGGTCGACCCAGATGTTGAACTCGGCGGCGGGCGTGATGTTGCCCTCGGCGATCGCCCCGCCCATCAGCACGATCCGCTCGATCTGGTCGGTGACGTCCGGGTGCTGGGCGAGCAGGAGCGCGATGTTGGTGAGCGGCCCGGTCGGGATGAGCGTGACCGGAGCGGGCGCGGCGCGCAGGGCGTTGGCGAGGAAGTCGACCGCGTGCGCGTCGACGACCGTGGCGGCCGGCGCGGGCAGGTCCGGCCCGTCGAGCCCGCTCGCGCCGTGCACGTGCGCCGCCACGCGCGGCTCCCGGGTCAACGGGCGGTCGGCTCCGCGCGCGACCGGCACCTCGGCGCGGCCCGCGAGCTCGAGGATCTTCAGCGCGTTGACGGTGGTGTTGTCCAGCGTCGTGTTGCCGTGGACGGTCGTGACGCCGAGCAGCTCGAGCTCCGGGCTCGCGAGCGCCAGCAGCAGCGCCATCGCATCGTCGTGCCCGGGATCGCAGTCGATGAGGATCGGCGTCGCCACGAGGCGCGGCAGACTAGCGAGGGCCGTGCAGGATGGCGCTGTTCGCCATGCGTACGAGCCGGCGCTTCTCCTGCTTTGCGGTCCCCGCGTGGGCCTGGATCCAGTACAGAACGCCGCCCTGGCGCCACTCGAGCATCGGCGGCGAGCACGAGGCGCCGCAGGTGAGACGCTTGAAGTGACCGGTGTGGCCGTGCGCGAGCTTGACCTTGGTCTTGAAGCTGGGCTTGGCGCCCTTGCGCGCGGCGAAGTCGGCGACGAAGCACGCCGTCGCGCCGCCGCAGTTGCGCACGGCGCCGATGCTCAGCGTGTAGCTGCGCTTGTGGCCGGCGCCGCTCGGGAAGTGCTTCTTGAACTCGGACCGGTAGCGCTGCGGGAGCAGCACCGGGATCGTCGTCCTCGCCTTGACCTGCGGCAGCACGTTCGCGAACAGGTCCGGGAGGTCGATCGTCTTGGCCGGTGCGGCCGCGGGTGCGAGGAGCAGGGCGGCGACGGCGAGCAGGAGGGCTCTCATGGCGGGCGCCAGCCTACCGGCCGAGATCTGGCGGCTCGGACGGCGCCGGGACGAGGTCGCTCGCGAGGTCGGCGAGCGAGTCGGCGGCGATGTCGTTCGAGTGCATGAGGATCCGGGTGCCGTCGAGCTCGGCGCGCAGCTGCGCCGGCTGCCAGCTCTCGGCCGGGTCGCGGATCTCGATGGTGCGGCCGTCGCGCTCGACCTGCCTCCACGGCCCGGCACCGCCCGGTTCGTACTCCTCGTAATCGCCCGCCTGATCGGCCGCCAGTTCGACCACGTGGACCGAGTGCAGCCCGTCGCGGCCGCGATAGTCCAGGTGGACCGAGGGGGCGATCGGCGGTCGCTCGTTCTCGGCGGCGAAAGCGACCTCGGACTTCCACCCGCCGGGCAGCTGCGCCGCGATCCAGACCGTGAACGGCGCCAGCGCGACGGCCTGCTCGATCGTCAGGTTGCGCTGGATGTGACCCTCGTCAAGGACGGGACGGACCTCCTCGCCCGGCGGCGGCGTGAACTCGAACACCTCGTCGGCGAACGGCTCGCCGAACGCGACGTCGAGCACTTCGTAGATCGCGTACGGCTGCTCGCCGAGGCGCAGCTCGATTCGCAGCAGCGCCCCATGCTCGGCGTCGATCGACAGCTGCATGTCGTCGGCTCCCTCGCCCGCGATCCGCACGAGCGGCCAGTTGTCGCTGTCCGCGCGCGGCACCGCCCGCACCTCGATCGTCTCTCTTCCGGCACGGTGTCCGCGTGCGAACTCGTCGTAGTCGAGCAGCCCGATGATCGGTGCGGGATTCACCAGCCACCACACCTCGTCGCCGACGCCGCTGCCGACCTCCGGATGGTCCTCGTTCGAGCGCGCCCCGTTGCGCGGGTCGTAGCTCCACCACAGCCGGCCGCGGCGGACGCTGAACGCCTCGCCGTCGCGGTCCTCGCGGGCGCGATCCGGGGGCGCGAGCCACACGCGGACGACGCATTCGCGCTCCTCGACCTCTTCGGCCAGTGGCCCGTACCTGACGACGGTCCCGCGGCGCGACATCGACTCGTGCGTGCGCGCGACGTGGTTCCACATCCGCACCGTCGCGCGCACGGTCGAGACGCGGCCGCGGGCCCCGTGCATGAGGGCGAGAAGGTCTCCGAGTTCGCTCACATGGCGATCATCCCGCGACGAGGTAGACCGTGTCACCCTCGGCCGCGGAGATCAGCAGGTCGATCCGCCCGTCGTGGTTGGTGTCGCCGACGCCGACGGCGTCGAAGCCCAGGTTCTCGCCCTCGGTGGTGGAGGTGATCGTGCGCAGGACGTTGCCCGTGCGGCCGGAGCGGACGTCGACGCGACCGGCGGCGGGTGCGCCGTCGCTCGCGGTGTACGAGCCGACCGCGAGGTCGATGCGCCCGTCGCGGTTGACGTCGCCGGCCTCGCGGCCCGGGCCGGTGCCGTCCAGCGTGCCGCCCGGCCAGCCGTGGATGAGCGAGCCGTCGCGGCCCGAGTACACACCCGCGAAGCCGTTGCCGCCGTTGGCGCCGTAGTCGCCGGCGTAGAGATCCGGGACGTGGTCGCCGTCGATGCGGCCGACGCCGGCGACGAAGAACTGGCCGAAGTTGGCCGCGCCGGGTGGTGGCGCGAGTGAAAACAGCTCGTGCGCGCCAGAGAAGACGTGCGCGCCGCCGGTGCCGTTCTCGGTGAGCGCGCCCACGATCAGCCGCCCGCCGCCGGCGCTGTCGGCGCCGGCGCCGAGGCCGGCGCCCGGAGCGCCGTCGTAGCGGCGGATCAGCTTGTAGGTGCGGCCGGAGAACACGTACGCGGCGTTGGCGCCCTGAGCGCCGACGAGCACGTCGTCCCAGCCGTCGTGGTTCTGGTCGCCCGCGCCGGCGACCGCGGAGCCCATCTGGTCGCCGGGCGCCGCGCCCTCGAACGTGTGCAGGAGCCGGCCGCTGCGGCCGGAGTACAGGTACGCGCGCCCTGGGCCGCCGCCGGTCTGGGAGACCGCGCCGCTGATGATGTCGTGCACGCCGTCGCGGTTGGTGTCACCGGCGTCGGCGACCGCGTAGCCCTGGTCGTCGCCGAGCGCGCCCGGGAGGCGGTAGATGAGGCGGCCCGTGCGCCCGGAGTACACCCACGTGTGCCCGCCGTCGGGTGTATTCACCTCGCCGAAGATCAGGTCGGTCACGTGGTCGCGGTCGATGTCGCCGAGCTCGCTGACCGCCCAGCCGAGGTAGCCGTTGGCCTCGCCGTGCCACTCGTGCAGCACCCGCACGTTCTCGACAAATCCGTTGCTCGCCGCCGCCGCGGCCGGCGCTCCCAGCGCCAGGCCGAGGGTCACGAGCGCCACGCGCCACGTCATCACGCCGTCCTCCTGGTTGCCCAGGGCCGGTTCTATGCCGGGAGCGCGCGCGCCGCTTCCACGATCGTGCGCAGTTGCACGCCGCGGAGGGCCGAGGGCGGGCGCCCGAACGTCGCCCGGAAGCGATCGCAGAAGTGGCTCGGCGAGCAGTAGCCGAGCTCGACGGCGAGCCGGGAGAGGTCGGCGTCCGGCTCAGCGGCGAGCCGGTCGACGGCGGCGCGCAGGCGCAGCCCGTGGACGTAGCCCGACAGCGAGAAGCCGGTGCGCGCGCGGAACACGCGCGCGAGGTGGAACGGCGAGACGTGCAGCGCCGCGGCCAGCGACTCGAGCGACAGCCGCTCGGCCATCCGCTCCGACAGCAGCTCCTGGGCGGCTTCGGCGAGCACGGCGTGCTCGGCCCGCGTACGGGCGCGTCGCGGGCCGCCGCCGGGGCGCCGGCCGGCGACCGCCCGACCGAGCAGTTCGAACGCGGTCTCCTCCGCCAGCAGCCGGTCGTTGTCGGGCTCGCCGAGGTAGCGCGCGAGGCTCACGGCGAGCAGGTAGGTGCCGGCGGTGGACGGCGCGGCCGGTGGCCGCTCGGGCAGCTCGCCGGTGACCTCGAGCCACAGCGACCGGTCGCCGCGCGCGTCGCGCAGGCCGCGCCGGTAGCGCTGATGCGGCTTGTAGAAGACGATGTGGTTCGGCGTCGCCAGCACCGGGTGGGAACCGTCCTGAGCGATCAGCACGTGCGTCCGTGGGAATACGACGTGCGCGCGGCTGCCGATGTCGTTGACCTCGTCCCACAGCCGGTCGCCGGACGCGCAGGAGAACTCGCCGAGCGTCAAATCCTTCGTCGCCAGCAGCACCCTCGAGAGCACGCGCCGACACTACCGTCACAATCCGGAGATGGCCTACGACGAGGCGTTGGCGGAGCGGATCCGGCCGCTGCTGGCCGCGCGCGGCGACGCGACCGAGCGGAAGATGTTCGGCGGCATCGCGTGGATGCTGCAAGGCAACATGGCGTGCGGCGTGATGGGCGACGACGTGTGCGTGCGGCTGGCGCCGGATGAAGCCGAGCGCGCGCTGGGCGAGCCGGAGACGCGGCAATTCGAGATGATGAAAGGCCGCCCGGCGAAGGGCATGGTGGTGGTCGACGGCGCGGCCGTGGCGGAGGACGACGCGCTCGCCCGTTGGGTCAACGCGGGCGTCGACCACGCGCTGTCACTGCCGCCGAAGTGACGGCGTTCGTCTACCTGCTGCGCTGCGCCGACGACAGCCTGTACTGCGGCTGGACGAACGACATCGAGCGCCGGCTCGCCGCCCACAGCGCCGGCACCGCGAGCCGCTACACCCGCAGCCGCCGGCCGGTCGAGCTCGCGGCCGTCGTTGAGTGCGATGACCGCTCGACCGCCATGCGCGAGGAGGCCCGCATCAAGCAGCTCACGCGCGCCGAGAAGCTCGCGCTCATCGCCGCGCGGTGAAGCCGAGGATCAGCTCCGCCGTCTCGAGCGGGACATCGAGCTGCGGCGCGTGGCCGACCCCGTCGAGCTCGACCCAGTCGGCGTGGGGGAGCCACTCCGTGCGGTAGCGCGCGGCGGCCGACGGCCAGGGGAGGATCGCGTCCGCGGTGCCCCAGACGATCCGGACCGGGCAGGTGATCTGCTCGGCGTCGAGCGTCCAGTCCGCGTGGCGGCCGTGCTCGATCATCCGCAGCGCATCGGCGCATCCGGCCACGCCGCGCAGCATGTGCGCGAGCAGCTCGGCCGGGATGTGCTCGTAGTTCGTGGTGAGGAACTGCGTGGCGCGGCGACGGCCCTCCGGCGTGGCGACGATGGCGTCGGCGTGCGGCGCGATCTCCCGCGCCTGCTTGACGAGGCCGGCCTGGAAGTCGAGCACCTGCAGGTAGGAGTCGTCCGCCCAGCCACCGGCCGGCGCGAGCGCGACGACGGTCTGCGCACGTCCGCGCGCGGCAAGCTGCAGCGCCACGTGGCCGCCGAGCGAGTTGCCGACGATGTGCGCGAGCGCGAATCCCGCCGTGTCCATCGCGCGCTCGACCGCGTCGGCGACCACGGTGTCGGTGATCTCGCCCGGGATCGGCGGCCCGCCTGCGTGGCCGGCGAGCGTCGGCGCCAGCACGTCGTGGTGGCGCGCCAGCGCCGGCAGCACGAGCTCCCACGTGCGCCACGTGTCGAGGAACCCGTGCAGGCAGACGAGCGGCGGGCCGCTGCCTAAGCGCTGGAGAGGAGTTGCGCGCATGCGGTGTCGGCGAACCAGCGCTCGTACTCGTCGGGCGTCCAGCCGCGAAGGGTCACGAGCAGCCGCCAGTTCGCGGGATGGTTGAGGGTCCACAGGATGTCGGTGGCGCGGGCGACGTCGAGTTCCGCACGCACCGCGCCCTTGGCGGCCAGCGACTCCACGACGACGCGCTGGTTGTCGTAGACCTCGGTCTGGATCCGGTCCCACAGCGCCGCGATGTCGGGATCGGTCGGCGCGGCGCCCTGGACCACATCGAGCAGGCCGCCGGCGCGCTCTTTCACGACGCGTGAGTCGCGGGCGTTGAGCTGGAGCTGGCGCCGCGGGTCGGGCTCGTCGAGCACCCCGCGGTACCAGTCGCGCTCGCCGACCGGAGCCTCGGCCTGGTCGCCCCGCAGCAGCAGATGCCAGAGCGCGCGCAGCACGCCGGCTTTGGTCTCGAAGACGACGTACACGGTCTTGAGCGCGACGCCCGCCTCGGCCGCGATCGCCGCCATCGTCGTGGCCGCGTAGCCGTGGCGCTCGAACAGCGGCCGCGCGGCGTCGAGGATCGCCCGGCGCGTCGCGGCGGCCTGCTCGCGGCGGCGCGGCGAGTCGTAGCGGCGCTTGGGCTTGACAGGTTCCACGAATTGATTCCTAACGCTTACTTCATTTCACTCCACGAGTAATGAATTTTTTCGGAGGTTCCATGTTCCTTCAGGACGACATCCGTACGACCGTCCACGCGATGTGGGCGAGCGCGTACTCGAGCTGGTGTGCGGCACCGGCGGGGTGGGCTT
Organism: uncultured Solirubrobacteraceae bacterium; assembly: GCA_963803335.1. Classification (GTDB taxonomy): domain Bacteria; phylum Actinomycetota; class Thermoleophilia; order Solirubrobacterales; family Solirubrobacteraceae; genus DASSUW01. The sequence continues at coordinate 34,635 of CAWDME010000011.1, forward strand.
CGCGGCCGCCGAGCTCGTCGGCCCGACCGGCGAGGTCGTGCTCTCGGACGTCGCCGAGGAGATGACCGCGATCGCGGCGACCCGGGCTCGCGGCCTGTCGAACGTGAGCGCCCGGCGGCTCGACCTCGAGCGCATCGACGAGCCGGAGCTCTCGTACGACGTCGTGCTGTGCCGCGAGGGTCTGACCCGTGGCTGTCCGTGGTCTTCGACGCCGTGAGCGAGGCGCCGTACGCAACGCCCCGACGGCGGCCTCGACATCCCCGGCGTCTCCCTGGTCGCCTCCGGGCACGGCTAGGGCTGGGTCGGGGTCATCCCCAATGGTGCGCGGGCCTCCGCCCCGGCACTCTGGGTGACATGAACTCCGACGCTCCCCAGACTCCCCGCCGGCTGACCCGCTCCACCTCCGACAAGATGCTCGGGGGTGTGGCGGGCGGGCTCGCCGACTACTTCTCGCTCGACCCGCTCGTCGTCCGCGTCGGCTTCGCCGTCTCGACGCTGTTCAGCGGCGCCGGGCTGTTCACCTACCTCGCGCTGCTGATCTTCGTCCCCACCGACGACGCCGCCGTCACGATGACCCCGTCGACCGCGTAGCCCGCGCGGCGCTCGCCGCCGCGCAGAACTCGTGATACATTCATAATAGTTATGGATGAGCAAGTATCTGCGCGCGGTCGGTATCGGATCCTGGCGATCTGCTGCATGAGCCTCTTCATCGTGGGGCTCGACGCGACGGTCGTGAATGTCGCCCTGCCGTCGCTCGGCCGCGAGCTGGACGCGTCGGTCTCGGAGCTCCAGTGGACGATCGACGCCTACACGGTCGTGATGGCGAGCCTGCTGATGTTCTCGGGCTCGATGGGGGACCGGCTGGGCCGCAAGCGCGTGTTCATCACCGGCCTCAGCGTGTTCTCGCTCGCGTCGCTGCTGTGCAGCCTGGCGCCGACCGTCGAGGTCCTGCTCGCGGCCCGCGTGCTGCAGGCGGTGGGCGGCTCGATGCTCAACCCCGTCGCGATGTCGATCATCACCAACACGTTCACGAACCCGCGCGAGCGCGCGCAGGCGGTGGGGCTGTGGGGCAGCGTCTTCGGCCTCTCGATGGCGCTCGGCCCGATCATCGGCGGCGCGGCGGTGTCGTCGATCGGCTGGCGGTCGATCTTCTGGGTCAACGTGCCGGTCGGGCTCGTCGCGATCGCGCTGACACTCCGCTACGTGCCCGACTCGCGGGCGCCGCGGCCGCGCCGCTTCGACCCGGTCGGCCAGGCCTTCGTGATCGTGCTGCTGTCGACGCTCACCTACGGCATCATCGAGGCGCCGGCCGCAGGGTGGACCTCACCGGTCATCGTCGCCGCCTTCACGGCCTCCGCGGTGTCGCTGGCCGGGCTGCTCCTCTACGAGCCGCGGCGGGAGGAGCCGCTGATCGACCTGCGGTTCTTCCGCTCGATCCCGTTCGCGTCGGCGATCGTGATCTCTGTCGCCGCGTTCGCCGCGTTCGGCGGATTCCTGTTCCTGAATACGCTCTACCTCCAGCAGGCGCGTGGCCTCTCGCCGCTCGAGGCCGGGCTCGCGACCGTGCCGATGGCTGCCATGACCGCGCTCGTGTCGCCGCTGTCGGGGCGGATCATCGGCCGCCGCGGCACGCGCGTGCCGCTCGTGATCGCGGGTGCGTCGATGGTGGTCGCGTGTGTCCTGCTGAGCGGCCTCGAGCCTTCCACGCCGCTGGCGCAGCTGTTCGTCGCGTACGTCGTGTTCGGGCTCGGGTTCGGCTCCGTCAACGCCCCGATCACGAACACGGCGGTGTCCGGGATGCCGCGGGCGCAGGCGGGCGTCGCGGCGGCCGTCGCCTCGACGTCGCGGCAAGTCGGCGTCACCCTCGGGGTGGCCGTCGCGGGGGCGATCGTCACGTCGCGCCTTGGCGCGCACGCCGATCTGTCGTCGGCCACCCACGCCGCCTGGTGGACGCTCGCGGGCTGCGGCGTCGTCGTGCTCGCGCTCGCGTTCAGGGCCACCAGCGGCCGCGCTAACGCGTCGGCCCAGCGCACTGCGGCCGAGCTCAACCCGGAGGCGCTGGCGGTATGAGCGAAGACCCCGCCCGCGACGTCTGGCTGCGCATGTCCGACCTCGTGCTCGACAACGAGCGACGGCGAGCGGTCGCCGACGCGCTGGGCATGAGCTTCGGCCGCGCGCGCACGATCCGCCGCCTCGCGCGCCGGCCGATGTCGATGGGCGAGCTCGCCACCGCGCTGGGGATCGACCCGCCGAACGCCAGCACGCTCGTTGCCGACCTGGAGGCCCAGGGCTTCGTGCGCCGTCGTCCCCACCCGACCGACGGCCGGGCCAAGCTCGTGGAGGCGACGCGCAAGGGCAAGCTGCTGGCCCGCCGCGCCGAGGCGATCCTCGCCACGCCGCCGGCCGCGCTCACCGGCCTCAGCGCCGAGGACCTCGACACGCTGTTGCGGATCCTCGAGCGCGTCGACGGTCAGCGCTCGCAGGCGAGCTCGAGCGCACCGAGTCCGGCGCGCATCCGGTAGCACCGCAGAGTCGCGCTGGCGGGCCGCGTCGTGCCCCTCCCGGGGCAGCGCTCGCAAGCTCGCGCCCGAGCGCCCCAGGAGGCCACGCCGCGGCCCGCCCCCATAGGCACCCGCGCCCTCCACCGCCGCGGCTCCGCGCGCACCGGCAGGGGAGCCATCAGCATCGGCCAGCCTCACCACGGCCTCCGAGATCGTCGCGAATCGGAGTACCGAGCCCGGCCGCGCCAGCGCCGGCGATCTCCGCCGGCCTGTTCATAGCGGTCTCTGACTCAACAATTCGCTGCTCGCGCCCGCCGGCGCCAACGCACGCGCTACAGCACCACCGCGCACGAGCGCGCCACCGTGCTCGTCTTCCCACTGCCCACGAGCGCCCTCGCCGGAGTTCGCGACTAGGCTGCAGGCGTCGATGCTCTCCGATCGCTTCCGCACCGCTGTCGAACAGCGGAACCTCGATCACGCTCGTGAGCTGTTCCACGAGGACGCAGCCTTCCGTAGTCCGGTGCTGTTCAAGCCGTATGAGGGCCGCGATCAGGTCTTGAAGGTCCTGCGAGCGGCCGAGCAGGTGCTCGGGATCGGTGGCAAGTTCCGCTACCTGCACCAACTCGAGGACGCGGACGACCGTGTCGCGATCTTGGAGTTCGTAACCGAGGTCGACGGGAAGCAAGTCGAGGGGATCGACAAGCTCACGTTCGACGCGGACGGCCTGATCACCGAGCTCAAGGTGATGCTCCGCCCGGCTTCAGCCCTCCAACTCGTCGGGGGGAAGATGGCGGAGGAGTTCTCAAGGATCGGCCTGGGCCTCCCGAGCTGATCGCTCAACGGGACCGTCCGCGCCGACTCCCGCTCCTCGCGCAAACCTCCAGTCCGGCCGGACGCGGCCGTCGTTCGCTAGGAAAGCAGCACTCGCGAACGCCAGCATCCGCGCCCGAACCGCCACAGCGACTTTGCTGGCGGCCAGCGATGAGTTTCCGAAGTGGGCCGAGTCCCTAGGCCTATGACCCTGATCGCGAGACGAGGAAGTCGCCCGATGCGCAAGGTGGGGGCCTCGCTGTTCCTGTCCCTCGAAGTCACCGCCGAGCAGCCGGACGAGTTCGTGACCGACGTGGACGACGCAATGGAGGAGAACCTGAGGAGCGTCTCACGGTGACCATCGTCATCACCGCCTGGGACCGGTCGCCCGATGGCGGCATGGGCCTGGCGCGCGATACGCGCGTTCGCTGGGCGCTTGAAGAGGTGGGCCAGCCCTACGAGGTTCGCCTTGTTTCCTTGCGTGCGAAAACGGAACCCGCGCATCTGCGAGTTCATCCGTTCGGTCTGATTCCGACCTATGAGGAAGGCGATCTTGCCCTGTTCGAGTCCGGCGCGATCGTCTTCCACATCGCCGAGCACCATGCGGGCCTGTTCCCGGACGATGCGAACGCGCGGGCGCGAGCCATCACCTGGATGTTTGCCGCGCTCAACACCGTTGAGCCGCCGATCCTCGAACTCGTAACAGCCAAGTTCGCAGAAGGCGACAAGCCCTGGGCCGAAGAGCGCCTCCCTCTGGTCAAAGACCGCATTCGCGATCGACTGGTCCAACTTTCTGCCCGCTTGGGCGATGCCGACTGGCTGGACGGAGCGTTCAGCGCGGGCGACCTCATGATGGTGTCGGTGCTGCTCAGGCTGAGACCTTCCGGCCTGCTGGACGAGTTCCCGAAACTGGCTGCCTATGTTGCCCGCGGCGAAGCGCGACCCGCGTACGAACGGGCTTTCGCCGCCCAATGGGCGATCAACGCCGGTAATCCGCAAGCTGGCTGACGAAGTTCTGTATCGGGTCGCCGTCGTGCCCAGCGACGCGAACCTGCGCGTCGACACGGTCGACTCAGATCCCGCGCTGATACCTGCCGGTTCGTCGACGCACTGGAGCGTGGGTGAAGCTGCAAGAATGGAGCCGTGCCCGATGACGAGCCGGATGGCCGCAGCTTCGAGGACGTCGCGCGAGCGCTGGCCGACGAAGTGAACCGCGCGGTCGAGCGGCTCTCGACGATCGACCTTGACGACATCGCTCGGGCGGCGAACGAGGAAGCTGAGCGCGCGCGCCGCTGGATCGAGGATCTGGCGCGGTCGCTGACGCAGACCGGCGACGCCGTCATGCGGTCAGAAGATGCGCCCGTGCACCACGCCGCACCGCATCCGCTCGCCATGCCCACCGCGCGGCAAGGCGTCGCGCTGGCGGCGCTGGAGTCCGGGCGCTGGAGGATCGAGTCGGGCACGTTCACTGTTCACGACGGGCCGGGCCCGAGCGACCCACTCGGGCTGCTCCGAGAGCTTCGCGTGTCCGACTGGGTCACGGCCGACGGTGAGCTCACGCTGACCGGTCGCAAGGCACTCGCGCGCTGGTTGGAGCAGGCGTAGCGCTGCGGCCGGATGCGCGGCGCGACCCGGCCTCGGCTCGTTCGAGTTCTCCCGGCGTCAATACGAGCACGCGCTCGCAAGCCTCACGGGCTGACCGCCCGCTGCTGCTTCGCCTGCGCGGGAGAGTGAGCGCTACGGCAGCGCCTCCCACTCCGATTCGTTCCGAAGCTCGCCCTCTATGACGCCGATCCAGCCGAGTTGCTGGTCCCAGGAGATGACGCCGACCCATAGAGGTTGTCCGGGTCTCGATTCTCGGTGGCGTCGAGGTCGTACAAGAGGATGCGCAGACCCTCCTCGAAGCGGAGCCCCGCGACGCAACGCGTCCGGCCAAGTGGCGCTTGCGTGGGTCGTCGCCAAGCGAGCACCTCGTCGGCACCGCCTTAGGACGCCCGCATTCATGTGAGAGCGGGGCGCGGAATGCCGTAAGCGGATCGGTCTCCGGGACGCACTCGCGAAGAAGGCGACCGTGGTCGCGTGACCACCGGGGCGTCCAGTGTCTCGATCGCTGAGCCGTCGTGGATCGAGCACGCGGTGGCGGACCTGGGGAGTTGCCCTCGTTGGTTCCAGCGGCGTACACGGCGTGTCCCGGGGTGGGCCGTGGGTCGTAGTCGCCGCGCTACCGCAGGCCGATGATCAGCGCGGCCGGCGATGCGAGCGTGCCGGCCATGACGATCGCGAGCTCTTCCTCCCATCCCGGTGTGCCGGTCATGCTCAGTGACGCGGCGCGGCGGCACCCCCGCGCGACACGATGGCTGACCGCGGCGCATGCCGCGGTGATCCGAGGCACGGGCGGTTCTCTGGGCGTCCGCTGGTTCGGCGCACCGATCCTCCTGTTGGAGACGGTCGGGCGGCGCACCGGCAGGCCGCGCACGACGGCACTGGTCTACCTGCCGGACGGTGACGACCTGGTGGTGGTGGCCGCAAACGCCGGTGCCGAGAGGGCGCCGGCATGGTGGCTGAACCTGCGGGCCGCGGGCGAGGGTGTCGCGATCGTGGGTGGCGAGCGCCGGCCGGTGGGGGCGACGGCCACCGACGGCGCCCGGCGCGAGCGGTTGTGGGCGCGCTTCGCGGCCGTCTCGCCCGTGGCGCACTACCAGCGCCAGACGCGGCGACCGCTGCCCGTCGTCGCTCTCACGCCACAGCCCGTGGGTGCCCCGGCCGCCGCGAGCCGGCGGTCCGGCATCGCTTTTGGACTGCGCCGCGAGCTTGCGACCGGATGACGTGGCGACACCGTTCGGCGCCGCCGCCGGTCGCTGGTGGGCGGCGTGGGGGGCTTATCCTCGATCGGGTGATCGCCCGTTTCGTCCGCTGGTATGACGCGTATCCGGTCGCCGGCGACTCCTGCCTGGCGGCCTTGCTGCTGGCGTTCGTGGTGCCCAGCGATCTGGCAGCGCCGACCGATGCGCGCGTCGATCTGGCGTTCTCGTTGGTGCTGGTGGCCTGTGTGCCGTTGCGGCGGCGTGCTCCGGTCGCGGTCTTCGTCGCGGTTGGCGTGGTCTGTGTGGCGCAGTTCGCGCTGCTGGATCACCTCGTGGCGGGCGACGTCGTCGCGCTGATCGCGATCTATACGGTCGTCGCGTACGGTCCCGGAGCTCGGGTCGGGACGCTGGCGACGGCATGCGCCGGCACCGGGGCGCTGATCGGCGCGGCGCGCTGGGATCCGGCGGGCGTCTCGCTGCTGCAGATCGCGGCCACGATGGTGGTCTCGATGCTGTTGGCGGCCACACTGGGGGCGTGGCGGCGCTCACGACAGGCCCAGCTCGGCGTGCTGCGGGAGCGCAACCAGCTCCTCGCGCTCGAGCGCGATCAGCAGGCGGCGGTCGGAGCCGCGATCGAGCGTGCCCGTATCGCGCGCGAGCTGCACGATGTCGTCGCCCATTCGCTGTCGGTGATCGTGGTGCAGGCCGATGGCGCGGCGGCTGGCGCCGAGCAGCGACCGGACGCGGCCGCCGCCGCGCTGCGCACGATCAGCGATACCGGACGGGAGGCGCTGGGGCAGATGCGCCGCCTGCTCGGGGTGCTGCGCTCCGAGCGCGACGACGCAGAAGACGCCTTGTTGGCGCCCCAGCCGGGCACCGCGCAACTCGACGCGCTGATCGCGCAGGTCACGCGCGCCGGACTACCGGCCCGGCTGGCGGTGCACGGACCCGAGCGTCCGCTGCTCGGAACCACCGACGTCACGCTGTATCGCGTCGCTCAGGAGGCGCTGACCAACGTGCTGCGGCACGCCGGCCCGGTGACCCGGGTTGACGTTGTGCTGCGCTACCGCAACGACACGGTCGAGCTGGTCGTGCGCGACGACGGCCGCGGCGCGCAGGCGGCTGGCGACGGGCGCGGGCACGGCCTGATCGGTATGCGCGAGCGCGTGAGCCTGGAGGACGGCACGTTGACGGCCGGCCCCTCCCCCGACGGCGGCTTCGCGGTGCGAGCCGTCCTCCCCACCGAGCCCGTGGCGGCGACGACGTGAGTGCGCGGATCTTCCTGGTCGACGACCAGGCGCTGGTGCGCGCGGGCTTTCGCATGCTCATCGAGGCCCAGCCGGACATGGTGGTGGTCGGTGAGGCGGGCGACGGCCGCGCCGCGCTCGAGGCGCTGGCGGTCACGCGCGCCGACGTCGTGCTCATGGACGTGCGCATGCCGCGCCTGGACGGCGTCCAGACGACCGAGCGCCTGATCGCCGACGCCCGGGCGGACCGCCCGACGCCCAAGGTCGTCGTCCTGACCACCTTCGACCTGGACGAGTACGTGTTCGCCGCCCTGCGCGCTGGCGCGAGCGGCTTCCTGCTCAAGGACGCCCGCCCGGAGGAGCTGCTAGGTGCCATCCGGGCGGTGCTCAGCGGCGACGCCGTCGTCGCGCCCAGCGCCACGCGCCGCCTGCTCGATCACGTCGCCGCCACGCTCCCGGGCGCCGGCGGCGGTGAGGACCCGCGGCTGGAGCTGCTGACCGCGCGCGAGCGCGAGGTCCTGCTCGAGGTCGCCCGGGGACGCTCGAACGCCGAGATCGCCGACCGGCTGCACATGGCCGAGGCGACCGTCAAGACGCACGTCGGGCGCCTGCTGGCCAAGCTCGACCAGCGCGACCGCGTCCAGCTCGCCGTGCTCGCCTACGAGACCGGGCTCGTCCGCGCCGGCGCCTGAACAGCCCGCCACGTCCCCCTCCGGTCGCACCGGGACGGGCGGACGTCCGCCTGAGGTTGCACGCCGATCGCGACCCAGGCCCGATGGAAGCCGGCCAACGGTCGTCGACCATGGTCGGCATGACCACTTCGAACCACTCCATCGCCCGTCAGATCACAAGCATCAGCTCGACCGTCAACCCCGTCAAGCTGGCGCACCTCGGGCCAGTCGTCGACGTCAGCTCGCTACTGGGGTCGGCGAGATGAGCTCCGGCGTTGTTGCCGCGTCGCCCCGTGCCGCGGTGAAAGACAGCGCTCGGCTGCCGGTTCGCGTGGCCTATGCGGCGCTCGCTTGGGTGGTCGTGTTCTTCGCCTTTCACGTCTACTGGTACGCCGGCGGATCGTTCGGGCTCAACGGCGAGCTGCCCCCTCTGGTCCCGGATTCGGTGGAAGGCTGGATCGGTGAGGTGCTGACCGGGGCCGCCTGGCCGCTCGGGGTATGGGTGTCCCTGGCCATCGCTCGCGGATGGCCGCGCGGCAAGACGCGACGCGCCGCCGCGATCATCGTCTGGCTCGCCTGCACGGCGCTCGTCGTCCGCGGCGGCGCCGGGCTCATCGACGACCTGACGCGCGCGGTCGGCCTGTTGCCCAACGGGATCACCGGGCTCTCACACAAGCAAACGATGGGCGCGGCGTACTACCGGTCCGCGTCCGCCATCTGGTCAGGAAACGTCACCGACGCCTACTTCCTGGCCGGCGGGATCATCTTCGGCCTGCTGGGCTGGCGCTACCGCCAGCCTCGATCAGAGGCTAGACAAGGAGTGCCGCCATCGACCTCCAGCTGATTGGGAAAACCGCGCTGGTCACCGGCGCCAGCCGTGGATCGGCCTGGCCCTCGTGCGCGCCCTTCGCCGAGGGCCAGTCCTACCTCGCCCGCAAACAGGCCGAGCCCGGCCCCCGCCTCGACGCATTTCGCTGCCTCAAGCGCCAGCTCGCACGGCTCATCTGAAACCTGATCCGCAACCGCGCCGGCCGCCTGGACATGGCACCGGCCTCTACATAGATGGCATGTGCCGGCCCGGGTCTGTCCTGGCGCACGTGTATCTCCGCCGACGGCGGTACCGGGCGTCTCACGGCGTAGGTCCTCGTTCATCGTCTCCGAAGCGGAAGCGCATCGAGCGTGGACGCGGCGCCCTCCCAGGCCATAGCAGCAGCCCCCGCGTATGAGGGGTTCGCTGTGTGTGTAGCCGGCCGTTCGACGACGTTACGTTTGAACAGATGTGCAGTAAGCTGTACGCATGTTCAGTGACGCCCGTCCTTCGTGGGACCTGACCGCAAAGGCGCGGATCCGCGATCAGGCGCTACTGCTCTTCGCCGAGAGGGGTCCTGACACGGTCACCGTGCGGGACGTGGCCGCTGCGGCGGAGGTCTCGCCCGGGCTGGTGATGCACCACTTCGGCAGCAAGGCCGGCCTCCGCGAGGCGGTCGACGAGCATGTCGCGCAGACCTTCGACGCGATGCTCGACACCCTTACCGACGGGGAACTGCATGATGCGCTCGGCGGTGGCGACGCGACGTCGCTGGCCGAGGCGTTCCTCGCCGGCTTCCCTGCGGGCTCGCCCCTGCCGGACTACCTGCGTCGGCTATGGCTGACCAACGACCCCACAGGGGGTCGTCTGTTCCGTCGTTGGCTGGCCGCGAGCGAACGGGTGCTGGTGGCAATGGAAGAGGCGGGCGTCGCCCGCCCGAGCAAGGACCGGCGGGTGCGCGCCGCCTTCCTTCTGGTCAACGACCTCGCGCTGCTCCTGCTCGGACCACAGCTCCGGGATGCCCTGGGGCTCGACCTTCGGACACCTGCCGGCATGGCGGCCTGGACCAGCGAGGCGATCGACGTCTACGCCCACGGCGCCTTCCGCGCAAGAGATCAAGGAGAGACATGAGCGACGACATCGTCCGCATCGAGGGCCTGGTCAAGCAGTTCGGCAGCTTCCGGGCGCTGGACGGTCTCGACCTCGACGTACGCCGCGGCGAGGTGCACGGGTTCCTCGGGCCCAACGGCGCCGGGAAGTCGACCACGATCCGGATCCTGCTCGGCCTGATGCGCCACGACGGCGGCACGATCATGCTCTACGGCCGCGACCCGTGGAGCGAGGGAACCAGGCTGCGAAGCGACTTGGCCTACGTGCCCGGTGACGTGTCGCTGTGGCCGGGTCTCACCGGCGGGGAGTGCATGGACATCCTGGCCGGCGTCCACGGCGGGATGGACCCGGGGCGGCGGGCCGAGCTCATCGAGCGCTTCGAGCTCGATCCGACCAAGCGGGCGCGCGACTACTCCAAGGGCAACCGGCAGAAGGTCGCGCTCGTCGCGGCGCTGGCGAGCGAGGTGGGACTGATAGTCCTCGATGAGCCGACTTCCGGGCTCGACCCCCTGATGGAGCAGGTGTTCCAAGAGGTGATCCAGGAGCGCCGCCAGGAGGGCGCAACGGTTCTGCTGTCCAGCCACATCCTCTCGGAGGTGGAGGCGCTCGCCGACCGGGTGAGCATCATCCGGCGCGGTAAGACGGTCACCTCCGGAACGCTCGCAGACCTGCGCCGACACACCCGCACCAGCGTCCACGCGTTGACCGGGTCCGCCGTCGAGTCCCTGGAAGCAGTCGCCGGGCTGGAGGGTCTCACCACCGGTCAGGTCGACGGAAGCATCGAGACGCGGTTCACCGTCGGTCCTGATGCGCTCGACCAGGCGATTGGACTCATCCACGCCGCCAGCATTCGGAGCCTCACCGTCGAGCCGCCGAGCCTGGACGACCTGTTCCTGCGCAACTACAGCGACCACACGACCGGCACGGTGCACGCATGACGGGCATCAGAGCCATGCTGGCCATCTTGTGGCGCGCGCAGCGCCGGCGTCTCCTGGTGTGGGTGCTTGCGACCGTCGGCGCCCTTGGTTTCACCGCGATTGCTGTGGCTCAGCTTTACGACACGCCCAAGGAGATCGCGTCCTACGGTGAGGCCGTGGTCAGTGACGCCCTGATTGCGATCAACGGCCACGTGGAGGGCATCGACACCCTTGGGGGCATCATCCAGGACGAGTTCGGTTTCATCGCCTCGTTCCTGATGCCGCTGATCGGGCTGGCCCTGATCGCGGGAATGACACGGGGCGAGGAGGAGTCCGGACGTCTTGAGGCGCTGCTGGCAGGGCGGATCGACCGACAGGTCCCGGTTGTCAGTGCGCTGGTGATCGTGGGCGCCGCGGTGGTGATGATGGACGTCGGCTTCGTGCTCTCCCTGTTCGCTGCCGGGATCGAGCTCGGCCCGGCCGTGCTCTACGCCCTGGCCCTCGGCATGGTGACCGTCGTCTTCGCCGCGCTCGCCGCGGTCTGTGCCCAGGTCGTCTTGCACAGCAGGGGTGTCTATGCCCTCGGCCTCGCGGCCGTCGGGCTCTCGTACATCTTGCGTGGCGTGGGCGATGTCAACGACACGTTCTGGGTCTGGCTCTCCCCGCTCGGCTGGCTGGAGAAGACCGCTCCCTTCGCCGATGAGCAGCGCTGGTGGGTCCTGCTCATCCCCATGGGCGTCGCGACCGGGCTGTCCATCCTCGCCGTCGTGCTGGCTGGGCGCCGGGACCTCGGTGCTGCGCTGTACCGCCAAGGACCAGGTCAACCTTCGGCCTCGTCCTGGCTGGTCCGACCCTTCGGCCTGGCGCTGCACGGGCAGCGCGGCTCGTTCCTCGGGTGGCTGGTCGGATCGATCACGCTGGCCGCGGTCATGGGCGCGCTGGCGCAAGAGGTCGTCGGCGCCATCCTCGGCAACCCATCGCTAAGCGAGGCGATGGGGATCACGAAGGAGAACGCCGCCGACGGCTTCCTCGCGGCGACCCAGGTCTACCTCGCGATCATCGCCTGTGGCTACGTCGTCCAGGCGCTCGGCTCACTGCGACGCGAGGAGGCGGCTGGCCGCCTGGAACCCGTCCTCGCTGGAGCGTTGGGCAGGATGCGGTGGCTCGGCGCACAAGTGCTGGTCGTCACCACCGGCCTGGTTGTGGTAGTCGTGGTCTCGGCTGTCGTGTTCGGCGCCACCACAGCGCTCTCGACCGGTGAGACCGGCTACCTCGGCACGTTGCTGGAGTCCGGGCTGGCCTATCTACCAGCCGAGCTGGTCATCGCAGCCGTCGCGGTGCTGCTCTACGGATTCGTTCCCCGTGCATTCGCCCTGGCCTGGGCGGCATTCGGCGCGGTCACGTTCATCGGGCTGCTCGGCTCGGGTCTACAGCTTCCGGACTGGGTGCTGAACCTGTCTCCGCTGACCCACGTGGGAAAGCCGCCGGCCGACGCCATCGACACCACGGCCCTCGCCTGGCTGGGACTGGTGGCGGCCCTCCTGGCTTCGGCGGCGTTCGCCGGGTTCCGCCGGCGTCGGATACCTCAAGCCTGAGCGGCCCCACCACGGTCCGACTTATGCGACAGCCTCCGTGCAGGGCGCTAGCGGCGACGGCCTCCGGCCCGGCGATCGCGTCCGTGCCCGCCAAGGGCGACGCCTGACTACGCCGCGCGGAGCTGCGGGCCGAGCTCGTCCCAGAACGCGGCGTCGAGCTCGCCGAGCGGGGTGGAGGGCGCGGCGCCGGCGTGGTACTCGCGGCCGAGGGCGGCCCAGTCGGCGCGGGCGCGGAGCTCGCCGAGGGTGGAGAGGACGAGGCCCTCCATGCGGCGGATGAGCAGCGATTGTGGTGGGAGCGACATGCGGCGGAGGTCGGGCCAGTACTCCGAGCGCGGGGAGGAGGCGCGCTCGACGAGGTCGCTGACATAGGCGGGGGTGACGCGGTGTGCGCCCGGCCGGAAGTACCACTCGCCCGAGAGCTCCAGCGCGCCGAGCAGGCGGTCCGGGGCGAACGCGGCCGGGTCGGGCAGGTAGCCGAGCGCGGCCATGCCGGCGTGGACGGCCTCGGCGTCGCCGCGCTCGACCGCTGCGGCCAGCGCGTGCTCGCCGTCGAGGTACGAGCGGTCCACCGTGCGCATGAGGCCGAAGTCGAGGAAGCCGACGCGCCCGTCGTCGAGCAGCAGGTAGTTGCCGGGATGCGGGTCGCCGGACGCGCGGCCGAGCCGGCTCAGCGTCCCGAAGAAGAAGCGGAAGACGATCTCGGCGAAGCGGTCGCGCTCGGCCGCGTTGAGCCGCTTGACCTCTTCGAAGCGGCGGCCCACCAGCAGCTCGGTCACCAGCAGGCGGCGGCTCGAGAGCATCGTGTCGACGGCCGGCACGTGCGCCAGCGGATGGCCGCGCCAGGCGCGCGCCATCGCGCGGTGGTTCTGGGCCTCGATCTCGTAGTCGAGCTCCTCGGCCACGCGCTCGCGCAGCTCGGCGGAGAGCGCGGCGGTATCGAGGCCGGGCGCCAGGCGCCTGACGAGCGGGAGCAGCATTCCGAGGTTGCGCAGGTCGGCTTCGACGGCCTCGGCCATTCCCGGGTACTGGACCTTCACCGCGACCACACGGCCGTCGTGCGTGCGGGCGCGATGCACCTGCCCGATCGACGCGGCGGCGAACGCCTCCTCGTCGAAGTCGGAGAAGAAGTTCGACACCGGCCCACCGAGCTCGCTGCGCACGAGCTTCTCGACCTTGGCGAACGGCAGCGGCGGGACGTCGTCGCGCAGCGCGGCCAGCGTCTGCTTGAACGCCGCGCGCTCGCTCGCGGGAATCGCCGTGAAGTCGATCGTCGACAGCACCTGGCCGATCTTCATCGCGGCGCCGCGCATGTGCCCGAGCTGCTCGACGAGCTCGCGTGCGAGGGCGGCGGCGCGCTCACCGGTCGCGGCGTCGGCCTGCTCGGGCGAGCGCATGCGGTTCGCGGCCTGCGTGCCGGCCCAGCGCAGGCTCTGGCCGGCCACCAATCCGCCGAAGCGGCCCGTGCGGGCGAGGCGGGATGTCGGGAGCGCGGCGGCCATACAAAGACCGTACGGCCGTGATCCACCGGGATCTATACGGACAACCCCCGCTGGACCCGCGTGCTGTCCCCTAAGCGTCGACGCTTAGCCCGATCGGGCAGCTCACGCCGGTGCCGCCGAGGCCGCAGTAGCCGTTCGGGTTCTTGGCGAGGTACTGCTGGTGGTAGTCCTCGGCGTAGTAGAACGGCCCGGCGTTCTCGATCTCGGTCGTGATCTCGCCGTAACCGGCTGCGCTGAGCTCCTTCTGGAACATGTCGCGCGAGGCGATCGCGGCGTCGCGCTGGGCCTCGGTCTGCCAGAGGATCGCCGAGCGGTACTGAGTGCCGACGTCGTTGCCCTGACGCATGCCCTGCGTCGGGTCGTGGCCCTCCCAGAACAGGCGCAGCATGGCGTCGTAGGAAGTCACGTTGGGGTCGAAGACGGCGAGGACGACCTCGGCGTGGCCCGTGCCGGCCGAGCAGACCTCCTCGTAGGTCGGGTTGGGTGTGTAGCCGCCGGCGTAGCCCACGGCCGTCGTGTAGACGCCCTCGGCCTGCCAGAACACGCGCTCGGCGCCCCAGAAGCAGCCCATGCCGACGACGATCTGCTCGAGTCCCTCCGGGAACGGGGGAGCGATCGGCGTGCCGAGCACCTCATGGCGGGCGGGGACCGGCATCGGCGCGTCGCGGCCGGGCAGCGCGCGATCCGGCTCGATCAACTTGGTCTTGCGGGAGGAGAAGAGCATCGTGTTAAGCACTGTACGGTGACGCCTTAATGCGTTACACCCGCGAGGTCTCGACCGCGATCGAGGAGGGCCGCCCGGTGGTGGCGCTCGAGAGCACGCTGATCGCCCACGGGCTGCCGCGACCCGAGAACCTGGAGATCGCGCGCCTGATCGAAGGTGCGGTGCGCGACGAGGGCGCGGTGCCCGCGACGCTCGCGATCGTCGACGGGATGGTGCGCATCGGGCTCGATCGCGAGGCGCTTGAGGCGGTCGCCGCCGACGGCGTCGCCAAGTGCAGCGCGCGCGACCTGGCGGTCGTCATGGCGCGGCGCACGACCGGCGCCACGACCGTCGCCGCCACCGCCACGCTCGCCGTACGCGCGGGCATCGGCGTGTTCGCCACCGGCGGGCTCGGCGGCGTGCACCGCGAGGCGCGCGAGAGCTGGGACGAGTCGGCCGACCTGACGACCCTCGGCCAGACCCCGATCACGGTCGTGTGCGCGGGCGTGAAGTCGATCCTCGACGTCGAGGCCACGCTGGAGCGCCTGGAGACCCTCAACGTGACGCTGCTCGGGTACCAGACCGACAGCTTCCCGGGCTTCTACGTCGCCGAGTCCGGGTTCCCGGTGCCGTGGCGCGTGGACTCGCCGGAGGAGGTCGCCGACGTCGCACACGCGCGCGCGGAGCTCGGCCTCGGCGCGATCGTGGTCGCCAACCCGATCGACGAGCCGCTCGACCAGGAGCTGCACGACCGCGTCCTGGAGTCGGGCCTGGCGGCCGCCGCCGAGCAGGGGATCCGCGGCAAGGACGTCACGCCGTTCCTGCTCGACCACTTCCATCGCGAGACCGAGGGCGCGAGCCTGGAGGCGAACGTGCGCCTCGTGCTGCGCAACGCGGCGCTGGCCGCGCAGATCGCCCGCGCCACGGCATGACGCTCGTCGTCCTCGGCGACCTGATGGTCGACGTGGTCGCGCGCGTCGCCGGGCCGATCGCGCGCGGAAGCGACACGCCCGCGCGGATCGGCGAGCAGGGCGGCGGCTCGGCGGCCAACACGGCCGCGTGGGCGGCATGGCTCGGGACACCGGTGGCGCTCGTGTGCCGCGTCGGCGACGACGACCGGGGCCGGGCCGCAGTGGCCGCGCTGCGCGGCGTCGACGTCCACGCCACGGTCGATCCCGAGCGCCCGACCGGCACGTGCATCGTGCTCGTCGAGCCCGGCGGCGAGCGGACGATGCTGCCCGACCCGGGCGCCAACGACGGCCCGCTGGGCGAGATCCCGCTCGGCGACCACCTGCACGTCGTGGGCTACGCGCTGCTGCGCGACGGCCCGCGGGCCAGTGCGCTGGCGGCGATCGACCGCGCGCGGGCGGCCGGGATGGGCGTGTCGGTCGACCCGTCGTCGTGGGCGCTGCTGCGCCCGGACGCGATCCCGGCCGTCGACCTGCTGCTGCCGAACGAGCGGGAGGCCGAGCACCTCAGCGGCGCCATGGTCGTCAAGCTCGGCCCGCGCGGCGCCCGCTGGGGCGACATTCACGTGCCGGCCGAGCCGGTCGACGTTGTCGACACGACCGGGGCCGGCGACGCGTTCGCGGCCGGCTTCCTCAGCGCGCGCCTGGGCGGCGCGGAGCCGCGCGCTGCGCTGCAGGCCGGCTGCCGCCTCGCGGCGCGTGCGGTGGCGCAGGTCGGAGCCCGGCCCTCGTACGATGCGAGTTGACTCGCGAGTCAACCCCGCGCGATTTCCGCGCGGTGCACCGAAACGGAGAACTCGGAATGCCTGAAGCCGTCATCGTCGACGCCATCCGCACGCCGATCGGGCGCGCGGCCAAGGGATCGCTGAAGGACGTCCGCGCGGACGACCTCGCCGCCGTGCCGCTGAAGGCGCTGGTGGAGCGCAACCCGGACGTCGACTTCTCCGAGACGGTCGACCTGATGATGGGATGCGGCTTCCAGATGGGCGAGGCGGGCTACAACGTCGGCCGCAACGCCGCGCTGCTCGCCGGGCTCGACCATCACATCCCCGCGACGACCGTGAACCGCTTCTGCGCCTCGTCGCTGCAGACCATCCGGATGGCCTTCCACGCGATCAAGGCCGGCGAGGGGGACCAGTACATCGCCGCCGGCGTCGAGGCCGTCTCGCGCTTCCCGGCTCACGCGCCGTTTGACCCGCACCCGCAGCTCGACGGCTCCGAAGGCGCTCCCTACAACGTCTATATCCCGATGGGCCTCACCGCCGAGAACGTCGCGCAGCGCTGCAAGGTCAGCCGCGAAGCGCAGGACGAATGGGCCAAGACCTCGCAGGACCGCGCGGTGGCGGCGCGCGACAGCGGCCACTTCGACGCCGAGATCGTCGCCGTCGGCGAGGTCTCGCGTGACGACGGGCCGCGCCCGGGCACGACGATGGAGAAGCTCGCCGAGCTCAAGCCCGTCTTCGACCCGGAGAACGGCACGGTCACCGCCGGCAACTCGTGTCCCTTGAACGACGGCGCCGCCGCCGTGCTCGTGATGTCCGAGGAGAAGGCGAAGGCGCTCGGCACGGCGCCCATGGCGCGCATCATCGCCTCGTCGGTGGCCGCGATCCGGCCCGAGCTCATGGGCCTCGGCCCGATCCCGGCGGTCAAGGCCGTGCTCGAGCAGGCCGGCATGACGATCGAGGACATGGACATCGTCGAGCTCAACGAGGCGTTCGCCGCCCAGGTCGTGCCGTGTCGCGAGGAGCTCGGGATCGACCCCGAGAAGCTCAACCCGTTCGGCGGTGCGATCGCGCTCGGTCACCCGTTCGGCATGACCGGCGCGCGCATCATGACCACGCTGCTCAACGGCCTCGCCACGACCGACGGCACGTACGGCCTCGAGACGATGTGCGTGGCCGGCGGGATGGGCCAGGCGATGATCGTGGAAAGAATTTGACCCGGGTCCTCTTCGTCTGCATGGGCAACATCTGCCGCTCGCCGACGGCCGAGGGCGTGATGCGCCGCCTGATCGAGAATGAGGGCCTCGACATCGAGGTCGACAGCGCGGGCACGGGCGGCTGGCACGCCGGCGAGCCGCCCGACGAGCGGGCGACGGCGGCTGCCCGGCGCCGCGGCGTCACGCTCGAGGGCGCGGCGCGACAGGTCAGGCCCGCGGACTTCCGCCGCTTCGACCTGCTCGTGGCGATGGATCGCCGCAACCTGCGCGAGTTGCTCGACCTGGCGCCCGACGACGAGACCAGTGCCAAGGTCCGGCTGCTGGTCCCCGGCGCCGACGTGCCGGACCCCTACTACGGCGGCGACCGCGGGTTCGAGACCGTGCTCGACATGGTCGAGGCCGCCTGCCGCGAGCTGCTGGACGAGCTGCGCGAGCGGGTGTGAGCCTCGAAGCCGCGGTCGCGCGCGCGACCGGCAGCGCGGTCGAGTCGCTCCGGCCGGTCGGCGGCGGTGACATCAACGACGCGTACCGCGCCGAGCTCGCCGACGGCCGCAGCGCGTTCGTCAAGACGCGCGCGGACGCGCCCGCCGGCGAGTACGCGGCCGAGGCTGCCGCGCTTGGCTGGCTGGCCGAGCCGGGCGCGATCGGCGTGCCGGAGGTGCTCGGCGTGGCCGACGAGCTGCTCGCGCTCGAGTGGCTCGACGCGGGCGGGCGCGGCGACGAGACGCTCCTCGGTGAAGGCCTCGCGCGCGTGCACGCCGCCGGCGCCGACGCGTTCGGGGGGTCCGACGATCTCCGCATCGGGGCGCTCACGCTGCCGAACGACCCGCTCGACGACTGGCCCGAGTTCTACGCCGAGCGCCGCCTGCGCCCGCTGCTGCGCTCCGCTCGCCTCTCCGCCGCGGGCAACCGCGCCGTGGAGGCGGTGTGCGACCGCATTGCCGCCCTCGCCGGGCCCGCGGAGCCGCCCGCTCGGCTGCACGGCGACCTGTGGAGCGGCAACGTCCTGTGGAGTGGCGGCCGCCCGTACCTGATCGATCCGATCGCCTACGGCGGCCACCGCGAGGTCGACCTCGCGATGCTGCAGCTGTTCGGCTCGCCGGGCACGCGGCTCTTCGCCGCCTACGAGGCGGTCGCGCCGCTGGCGGATGGCTGGCAGGACCGCGTCGGCCTCTACCAGCTCTTCCCGCTGCTCGTGCACGCCGCCCTGTTCGGAGGCGGCTACGGCGCATCCGTCGAGCGCATCGCCCGCGGGTACGCTGGCTAGATGACCGATTCCACGACCCCCGCACCCGCCTGGACGCGTCCCGCGGCGCAGGATCGGCACCCACTGAATCGGCCCGTGGCTCTGCCACTGTGCCGATCGCGCGGGCACCGCCCTGCATCCACGGTACGCGGCCATGCGGGCACGCGGGCCGCAGAATCGATCATCTGATGGATCTGGGCATCGCGGGGCGGGTGGCCGTCGTGACCGGCGCGAGCCGCGGCATCGGCGCCGTGGCCGCCGGCATGCTCGAGGCCGAGGGGGCGCAGGTGCTGCGCGTGTCGCGCGGCGCGGGCATCGACGTGATCGCGCCCGACGCCGCCGAGCAGATTGCCGCGCGCGCGCCCGGCCCGGTCGACATCCTCATCAACAACGCCGGCACGAGCTTCGCCAAGCCGCTCGATGAGCTCACCGACGCCGACTGGAACGGTCTCTGGGAGCTTCACGTGATGGCGTCGATGCGGCTGATGCGGGCGTTCGCGCCCGGGATGGCCGAGCGCGGCTGGGGCCGCATCGTCAACGTCGCCTCCTCGGCCGGCAAGCGCCCCTCGCTCACCAACGCCGCCTACTCGGTCACCAAGGCGGCGCAGCTGTCTGTCAGCCGCGTGTTCGCCGACACGTACGCGAAGCAGGGCGTGCTCGTGAACGCTGTGACGCCGGGGCCGACCGCCTCGCCGCTGTGGGTCGACGAGGGCGGGCTGGGCGATCAGGTCGCCGAGGTCAAGGGCCTCGGGTCGCGGCAGGAGGCGATCGACGACCAGGCCAGCCGCGTGCCGCTGGCCCGCTACGCCGAGCCCGAGGAGGTCGCCGCGACAATCGTCTTCCTGTGCTCGGAGCACGCCTCGTACGTCACCGGCGCGGCGTGGTCGGTCGACGGCGGGACGTTCGCAGCGATCCTGTAGCCACCACGAGCGCGAGCAGTGCGACAGTGGCCCAGCCGGCGGTGTAGCCGAGCGGCACGACGAGAGCCAGGCCGAGCGCGCTGCCGACCTGCGCCGCGGCGTTGAGCACGCCGGAGGCGATCCCCTGCTCGTCGGCGGGCAGAGCGGCCGTGCCGGTCGCGGTCGAGGCGACCGAGGCGGAGCCGAGCCCGAGGCCCATGAGCACGAACGCGGGGAGGAGCAGCTCGGCCTCGAGCGCCAGCGCGCCGGCCGCGATCGCCGCCAGCCCGGCCGGCATCGGCGCGCGCAGCCGCGAGCCCGCGATCACTGCGAGGTTCAGCGGTGCCGACCACAGGCCCGACTCCAGCGGGCCGCGGCCGAGCTCCTCCTGCTGGAACAGGATCGCCAGGAACATCGCGGACGTCGTCGTCGCCGTGAGGGTCAGCGCCACGGCGTTCGCGCGCGTGAAGCCGGGGCGGCGCAGCGCCCACGCCGGGAGGATCGGATCGGCCGCGCGGCGCTCGACGACGACGAACGCGCCGAGCATCGCGGCGGCGAGCGGCAGCGCCGGCGGGAACTGCGTGAGGCCGAGGACCAGCAGGCTCAGGCCTGCGGTCACCGCGACGGTGCCGGGCACGTCGAGCCCGCGCGGCGCGCCGCGGCTCTCCGCGAGCCAGCGCGGGACGAGCGCGGCCGCGATCGCGCACAGCGGCACGTTGACGGCGAACACCGACGGCCAGCCGAACGCCTCGACGAGCACGCCGCCGAGCACCCATCCCGACGCGCCGCCGGCCGCCGCGGCGGCCGTCCACCACGCCACCGCTCCCTCGCGGTCCGCGAACGTCGCCGTGACCAGCGCCAGGGCGGCGGGCGCCTGGAGCGCCGCGCCCGCGCCCTGCACGGCCCGGGCGGCGATGAGCGCTTCCGGGCTGGGCGCCAGCGCGCAGGCCAGCGACGCAGCGCCGAACAGGACCAGGCCGGCACGGAAGACCCGGCGCCGGCCGGCGAGGTCGCCGAGGCGGCCGGCCGCGATCAGCAACCCGCCGAAGCTCAGCGTGTACGCGGTCACGACCCACTGCAGGCCCTCCGTCGAGAACCCCAGCGAGTCGCGGATGTCCGGCAGCGCGACCGCGACGATCGTGACGTCGAGGACCACGACGAACTGCGCGGCGCAGAGCAGGACAAGCGGCATCCCCTTGGGTCTCCCCGCCGCGATACCGTCTAAACTCATTTTGATGGTAACGCCGGACGTGGGAGGGCACCTCGCGCTCGACTTCGCGAATACGATCGAGCCGAGCCGGGAGCATCTCGCGACGCCGCAGGACCTGACGGAATGGGCGG
Source organism: uncultured Solirubrobacteraceae bacterium (assembly GCA_963803335.1). GTDB lineage: Bacteria > Actinomycetota > Thermoleophilia > Solirubrobacterales > Solirubrobacteraceae > DASSUW01. The sequence continues at coordinate 55,696 of CAWDME010000011.1, forward strand.
CGCGCCACGGCGTGGCGGGGACCGGCACGCTCGAGCGCGCGCGGGCGTTGCGGCGGGCGATCTATGACGTCTTCCGGCCGATCGCCGACGGCGGCGAGCCGGATGCGCCGGTGCTCGCCACCCTGCAGGCGTTCTACGCCGACGCGGTCGCCGCCGCACGGCTCACGCCCGACGGCTTCGCCTGGCCCGATGACGCGCTCGCCCCGGTCGCGGTCGCGGCCGTCGACCTGCTCCGCTCCGGCTCGCTCGACCGCCTGAAGGTCTGCGCCGCCTGTCCGTGGCTGTTCCTCGACACGAGCCGCAACCACAGCCGCCGCTGGTGCTCGATGGACGACTGCGGCGCGCGCGCGAAGATGCGCCGCTACAGGGCTAAGCCCCGATCCACCGATCCCCGCGGCGCCTCGACACCGTGAGCCTTCGCCAGAGCCGATCGGCCGCGACCCAAGTGGCCCACCACGAGGATGCGCGGCCAATCGACCCTGGCTCGACTCACGGCGCCGAGGCATCCACGGGTCATCGCTGGATCGGCGCTAAGGCAGGCCGATGATCACGTAGCTGAAGCTCGGCTTGAACGCGGTCGTCTGGCCGGTGCCTGCGTTGCACGCGGCGAGGACGAAGCGTCCGCGCCGCGCCTGCGTCGACTCGACCTTGACCGTCAGCGTGAGCTGGTCCTGCTGCCAGCTCGCGTCCGGCGTGACGAGCACGACGTCGCGCGAGATGTCGGCGTCCGCCTGCTCGGCGGCCAAGCCGGCCGGCACGCCGGACCAGCACTGCCCGTGGTTGAGCGCCGGGACCGGGTCGGTGAGCTGGAAGCGGCCGTAGAAGCGCGCGATCTCGCGCGCGTTGAGCGACCCGTCGGCGATCTGCGTCGCGCTCAGCGAGTTGACCGCGATGTCGCCGGCGCCGATCGAGCGGTCGGCGATCGCAGTCGAGGTGACCGCGTTCGGGGCGATCTTCGCGGCGGTCACCGAGCCGTTGCGCGGCGTCTGCAGCTGCTTGACGGCGCGGCGGCTGAGGTCGCGCACCTTGAGCGAGTGGTCTTTGACGTCGCGACTTCCCACGCGCTTGGCCACCTTGGCGGCTTCCGCTGGACCGCCGAGCGCGATGAAGAGCGCGAGCAGCGCGACGACGGACGCAAAGGAGGGTCGCCGCTTCACAGCAGCCAAGGTAGGAAGTCAGCTGGCTGACAGAACCCTTCTCGACGGACGTACTAGAGCGGCATCGGGACGCCGCCGTCGCGGGCCACGAGCGCCGCGTAGCGGCCGCCGGCCGTCAGCAGCTCGTCGTGCGTGCCGCGCTCGACCACGATGCCGCCGTCGAGCACCGCGATCTGGTCGGCGTCGCGCACCGTTGAGAGCCGGTGCGCGATCACGATCGTCGTCCGCCCCTCGGCCAGCCGCTCGAGCGCCTCGCCGACCGCGCGCTCGGTCTGGACGTCGAGCGCGCTGGTGGCCTCGTCGAGCACGAGCACGGGCGGGTTGCGCAGGACCGTGCGAGCGATCGCGATGCGCTGGCGCTCGCCGCCGGAGAAGCGGAAGCCGCGCTCGCCGACGACGGTGTCGTAGCCGTCGGGTAGGGCGGCGATCGTGTCGTGGATCTGGGCGGCGGCCGCCGCCTCCTCGATCTCCGCGTCGCTGGCCTCCGGCCGCGCGAAGCGCAGGTTCTCCCGGACGGACGCGTGGAAGAGGTACGTCTCCTGCGAGACGACGCCGATCGCGTCGGCGAGCGAGCCGAAGCGCAGGTCGCGCACGTCCTCGCCGTCGAGCCGGATCGTGCCGCGCTCGGGGTCGTACAGGCGGGCGGCGAGGTAGCCGACGGTGGTCTTGCCCGAGCCGGTCTCGCCGACCAGCGCGAGCTTGGTGCCCGCGGGCACGTCGAGGTCGACGCCCTGCAGGGTCCAGTCCCGTGTGCCCGCCGACGAAGTCGGCTGGGGATCGTCATAGCGGAACCAGACGTCCTCGAAGCGCACCTCGCCGCTGACGTGGTCGAGATCGCGGCTGCCCTCGCGCAGATCGACGTCGAGGTCGAGGTACTCGAAGACGCGCTCGAACAGCGCCATCGAAGTCTGGATGTCGACGCCGACGCCGAGCAGCGACTGGATCGGCCAGAACAGCCGCGTCTGCAGGGTGGTGAACGCGACCAGGGTGCCGATCGTCACCGCGCCGGGCGCAAGGCCGGCAAACAGGTACACGAGCGCGGGCATGACCGCGAACGAGGTCTGGATCGAGGCCATGACCCAACGGCCGGCCATCCGGGATCGCACCTCGAGGTCGGCCAGGCGGGCCGACTCGCCCTCGAACCGGTCGGCGAGCTCGTCGCCGCGGCCCATCGTCTTGCCGAGCAGGATCCCGGAGACCGAAAGGGACTCCTGCACAAGGCTGGAGATGTCGGCCATCGCGCCCTGGCGGGTTGCGGCGATCTTGCGCCGCTGGTTGCCGACGCGGCGGGCCAGCAGCACGAAGAACGGCGTCAGGCCCAGGGAGAACAGCGCCAGCCGCCAGTCGAGGAACATCATCGCGATGACGGTGGCGATCACCGTGGTGACGTTGGAGACGATCGAGGTGGCCGTGCTGGTGACCACGTTCTGCACGCCGCCGATGTCGTTGGCGATTCGCGACTGGATCTCGCCGGTGCGCGTGCGCGTGAAGAAGGCGAGGCTGAGGCGCTGGAGGTGGCGGTAGACCTGCGCGCGCAGATCGTGCATGACCTTCTGGCCGACCACATTGGAGAGCCAGGTCTGCCCGACGCCGAGCACGCCGGTGGCGACAGAGATGGCGATCATCCCTGCCACGAGCAGCGCCAGGAGCCCGTCGTTGTTCTCGGGGATCGCGACGTCGAGCACGTCTCTCAGCAGGAAGGGGGAGATGATCCCCAGTCCTGCCGAGAGAGCGATGAGTGCGAGCACCGCCGCCAGCCGCCCCCGGTAGGGGCGGAACAGGGCGGCGATGCGCAATGTCATCCCCGGGGCTTCGTCCGGCCGGCCCTTTGATGGCGACGGTCGCCGTCCGTGGCGACCGAACCTCAAGCGACCGCCTCGGTGCGGGCCGGCTCGAGAGCCAGGTCCAGCACCTCGTCGATGCTCATCACCGGGTGGAACTTCATCTGCTCGCGGACGTCCTCGGGCACGTCGTCGAGGTCGCCGCGGTTGCGCTCGGGGAGGATCACGTCGGTCAGCCCGGCCGCGTGGGCGGCGAGCACCTTCTGCTTGAGCCCACCGATCGGGAGCACCCGGCCCTGCAGCGTGATCTCACCGGTCATCCCGACAGTGTGCTTGATCGGGCGCCCGCTCAACAGGCTTGCCAGCGCGGTGGTCATCGTGATGCCGGCGCTCGGGCCGTCCTTGGGGATGGCGCCCGCCGGGATGTGGACGTGGAACTCGCGGTCCTGGAAGGTGGCCGGGTCGATGCCCAGCTCGTCCGCGTGGCCGCGCACGTAGCTGAGCGCGATCCGCACCGACTCCTTCATCACGTCGCCGAGCTGGCCGGTCAGCACCAGCCCGTCCTTGCCCTCCATCGAGGTCGCCTCGACGAACAGCACGTCGCCGCCGGTGCCGGTCACGGCCAGGCCGGTCGCGACGCCCGGCACCGCGGTGCGCAGCGCCGCCTCCTGGAAGACCTTCTGCCGGCCGAGCGCCTCGCGCACGAGCTCGACGTCGATCGCCACGGGGGCGGTGGCCTTGCCGGATGCGATCTTCGTCGCGGTCTTGCGCAGGATCGTGCCGAGCTCGCGCTCGAGGTTGCGGACGCCCGCCTCGCGGGTGTACTCGCTGACCACGGTCTTCAGCATGTCGTCGCTGACCGTGACCTCCTCCTCGCGCAGGCCGTTGCGCTCCCGCTGGCGGGGCCACAGGTAGTCGCGCGCGATGGCGACCTTCTCCGCGACCGTGTAGCCGTCGAAGCGGATGACCTCCATCCGGTCCAGCAGCGGGCCGGGGATGGTCTCCGCCACGTTGGCGGTGGCGATGAACATGACCTCGGAGAGATCGAGCTCGACGTCGAGGTAGTGGTCGCGGAACGAGTGGTTCTGCGCGGGGTCCAGGACCTCGAGCAGGGCCGCACTCGGATCGCCGCGCCAGTCGGCGCCGACCTTGTCGACCTCGTCGAGCATGATCACCGGGTTCATGGTCCCGGCGTCGCGCAGGGCGCGGACCAGGCGGCCCGGGAGCGCCCCGATGTAGGTGCGCCGGTGGCCACGGACTTCCGCCTCGTCGCGGACGCCGCCGAGGCTCATGCGGACGAACTTGCGGCCGGTCGCGCGGGCGATCGACTCGCCGATGGAGGTCTTGCCGGTGCCGGGCGGGCCGATCAGCGTGAGGATCGCGCCGGACTTCTTGTCCTCGGAGATGCCGCGCTCGACGCGCAGCTTCTTGACGGCCAGGTACTCGACGATGCGGTCCTTGACGTCCTCGAGGCCCGCGTGGTCGGTGTCGAGGATCTCGCGGGCGTGGACGGGGTCGAGGACCTCGTCGCTGCGCTCCTTCCACGGCACGGCGATCAGCCAGTCCAGGTAGGACCGGATCATCGATGCCTCGCCCGACTGCTCGCCCATACGCTCGAGCCGGCCGAGCTCCTTGGTCGCCTGCTCCTCGACCGCCTCCGGCATGCCGGCCTCGGCGATCTTGGTGCGGTACTCCTCGACGACGGACGCGCCGTCCTCGCCGAGCTCGCGCTGGATCGACTCCATCTGCTTGCGCAGGAAGTACTCGCGCTGCTGCTTGTCGGCGCCCTCGCGGACGTCCTCGCGGATCTTGCGACGCAGCTGCAGCTCGGTCAGCCGCTCACGCTGGAGGCGGACGGCGAGCGCGAGCCGCTCGGTGACGTCGAGGGTCTCGAGGACCTCGACCTTCTCCTCGAACGAGATGTCGGGGGCGTAGCCGATCGTGTCGGCCAGCGCGCCCGGCTCGCCGATCGCGCGCAGCCACGAGCCGACGCGCTCGTCGACGCCGCGCAGCTCGAGGATCTCCTCGACCACGGCGCGGTACTCGCGCTCGAGGTCGCGCGTGCGGCCGTCGACCGGAACGTCGTCGGGGTGCTCGGTCACCTCGATGCGGAGGCGGCCGAAGGGGTCCGTCTGGGCGACACCCGCGACACCGCGGGCGACGCCGGAAAGCTGGACGGCGCGCGCTCCGCCGGGCAGGCGGACGCTGTCGGTCACCTGCGCGATCGTGCCGACCGCTGCGAATGCGTTGTCGTGGCGCGGGATGAGCAGCACGCGATCCTCGTCACCGACGTCGACGGGAAGCGTCACGTCCATGGTGGGGAAGACCACGGAGTCGTCCAGCGGGACGAGAATCAACGAGGTCATCTAAAGCTTCACCTTTGATAGGGACTTACTCACGGTGAGTAAGTGTAGCGCGCTGTCAAGGGCGATCTCAGTGGCCTCGACTGAGATTCTACAGCGTCCGATGTGACCACTACGGCGGCCCTAGCGACCGCTCGTTCGGCGCCGCGGTCGACACCGTGCGCTGGTCGAGCGATTACGGGGGCGGAACCTCCGGCGGCTGCGGCGCGAGCGGCGGCGAAGGGGGCGGAGGCAGCTGCTGAGTGCCGGAACGGCGGCATTGAAAGCGGTGAGATCGGAGGTGGCTAGCGACACCTAACTCCTGGTACGGGTTCGTTAGCCACCTCCTCCCGAGCCTCGTCTCAATGCGCAGTTCGAGCTTCGGGATCGCGCCGGCCGAGCTGCGAGCGGGTCTTGGCGGAAGGGTGGCTAACGAAAGTTCGGTCCTGCTGAACCTTTGTTAGCCACCCCCTTTCGAGCCGCCCTCAATGCGCAGTTGAGAGCCCTTACAGCGGCAAGGGGCCCGCCGTCTTGACCGCCCGCAGCGCGAAGTTCGAGCGGACGTCGCTCACGTTCGGCAGGTTGAGGAGCGTGTCGAAGAGCAGGCGCTCGTAGTCGCGCAGGTCGGCGACGACGACCTCGAGCAGGAAATCGGCCGAGCCGGAGACGACGTGGGCCGAGATGACCTCGGGCACGGCGCGGAGCGCCTCGGTGATCGCCGCGGCGTTGCGCTCCGAGTGGCCCTCGACCTTGAGCTCGACGAACAGCGTCAGGCCGAGGCCGAGCTTCTCGCGGTCGAGCTCGGCGCGGTACCCCGTGATCAGGCCGGAGGCCTCGAGCGCGCGCAGCCGGCGCAGGCACGGGGAGGGGGAGAGGTGGAGCTGCTCGGCGAGGGCGGCGTTGGAGATCCGGCCGTCGCGCTGGAGGATCTGGAGCATCTGGCGGTCGACGAGATCCACGGGGCACGATCCTCTCGAGCGAAGATAGGACGAGGCAGATTATTGCGCGCGACGGACCTGACGGGGCGCGATTCGGCACCACATGCCCCCGGATCGGCGGAACACTGTCGCCATGCTCTCCACCCGATCCGCCACCGCTCTGTACGTCGGCGCCGTGCTTGGCCCCGGCGTGCTGCTGCTCCCGGCGTTGGCCGCCGAGGCCGCCGGGCCGGCGTCGGTGCTCGCATGGGTCGGGCTGCTGGCGCTCTCGGCGCCGCTCGCGGTGACGTTCGCCGCGCTCGGCGTCCGCTTCCCCGAGGCCGGCGGCACGGCCGCCTACGCGCGGGCGGCATTCGGGCGCCTCACCGGCGTGGTCACCGGCTGGTGGTTCCTGACCGGTGTCGTGCTCGGCGCGCCGGCGGTGGCGCTGATCGGCGGCTTCTACGTGGCCGAGCTGCTCGGCGCTGGCACGACCGGCGCGGTGGTTGGCGCCGCGGGCATGATCGCCACGGTGGCCACCGCGAACGCGTTCGGCCTGCACGCCACGGCCAAGGTGCAGCTCGCGTTCGCCGGCCTGCTCGCGGCGCTGCTGCTGACGGCGGTCGTCACGGCGCTGCCGGAGAGTCACGCCGACAACTGGACGCCCTTCGCCCCGCACGGGTGGGCGGCGATCGGGACCGCCGCCAGCCTGCTGATGCTGAGCTTCATCGGCTGGGAGGCGGTCTCGCACCTGGCCGGCGACCTGCCTGACCCCGCCCGCCAGCTCCCGCGCGCGATCTTCTCCGCGCTGGGCATCGTCGTTGTCCTCTACCTCGGCCTCGCCGTCGCAACCGTCGGCGCGCTCGGCACCGCGGCGCCGTCGAAGGTCCCGCTCGCCGACCTGATGGCGGTCGGCCTCGGCGCCCCCGGCCGGACGGTCACCGCCGCGCTCGCCGTGCTGCTGACGATGGGCGCGATGAACGCCTACGTCGCCGCGGCGGTCAAGCTCGCCGGCGCGCTCGCCGCCGAGGGCTCGGCGCCCGCGCGGCTCGCCCGGCCGCGGATCGCGCTCGCCGCCTTTGCGGTGATCGCGGGCGCGCTGCTCGCCGCGCTCGCCGCCGACGCGTTCAGCGTCGACGGGCTGGTCCGCGCCACCAGCACCTCGTTCGTCGCCGTCTACGTCACCGCCACGGCCGCGGGCACGCGCCTGCTCGCGGGCCGCGCTCGCGCTGCCGCCGCCGTCGCGTTCGCCGCAGTGGTCGTGGTGTTCGCGTTCTCGGGCCTCTACCTGCTCGTGCCCGCCGCCGTCACGGTCGTTGCCGTCAGCGTCCGCCGGCGTACCCCGACCACCACCGCGCCGCACGCGGCGATGCCGCCCGCCGCCAGCACGGCGACGTCGTAGGACGCCGACTCGACCACCGAGCCGCCGAGCGCGTTGCCGACGGCGACCCCGGCAACGATCGCCGTGACCATCACCGCGAACGCCTCGGTCACCGTTCCCGGCGGCGCGACCGTGTCGAGCAGCGTCGAGCAGATCACCGACGCCGGGGCGAGCAGGGTGCCGGCAAGCACGAGCAGGACGGCGAGCGGCCCATAGCCCGCCGGGAGGGCGAGCAGCGCGTAGCCCGTGCCGAGGCCGAGCATCACGGCGGCAAGGCGCGGCGGCAGCGAGCCCGGCCAGCGACGCGCGCCGTACACGATTCCGCCGACCAGGCTGCCGAGCGAGAGCGAGGCGAGCAGCACGCCGCCGGCCGACGCCGAGCCACGCTCGAGCGTGAACGCCGGCACGGCGACCTGCACGACCCCGAACGCCGTGCCGAACGTCAACAACACGCCGCACACGGTCCGCATCCCCGGCGCGCTCAGGGGTCCGAGCCAGCCGATCTCGTGGCGGATCCCGCGCCAGCGGCGCGACGCGGGCGTCAGCGAGAACGCGATCGCCGCGCTCGCGCCGAGTGTCGCGGCAATCAAGACCGCGACGGTGGGCGACGCGACGGCCACGATCAGCGCGACGATCGCCGGCGCGGTGACGACGGCGACCTCGAACGCGATCGCGACCATCGCGTACGCGGTCTCGCGCTGCTCGTCGGTCTCCGCGAGCATGCTCCAGAGCGATCGCATGGCGGCCGGCAGTTGCGGGATCGTCCCCCCGCCGAACACCGCGACGATCGCCAGCAGCCAGCTCGCCGCGTGCTGGTGCGCGGCGACCACGAGTGCGATCAGCGCGGGCAGATGGCAGACCGCCACCGTCCGCAGCACCGGCGCTTGCCCGAGCCGGTCGATCAGCCGCCCTTGGGCGACCGAGCTCAGCGCATTGGCGAGGGTGAACGCCCCGACGATCCGCCCGGCGTCGGCGAGCGAGCCGGTCGCGGCGCGCGCGAGCAGCAGGATCGAGAGGCCGAACATGCCGATCGGCATCGATCCCGCGATCGACAGGAACACGGGCGCGCGGGCGCCAGGCAACGCCAGTAGCGCCCGGTATCGATGCACGCGCGCACGCTACTCAGTGGCGCCGCGCCGTGACCACCACTGCGGCGTACGGCATCGTGAACCTGTCGTCGATGGCGTCGCCAATGCCGGTCAGGAGCGCCTCCAGCGTCTCCGGCGCCAACCGGCTGTGGCCGCCGAACGTTGGCACCTGCTCGAGCCACTCGGCGCGCGTGTAAGACCGCTCCCAGTCGAACCGCCACTGCTCCGGCTCACCGAAGGATTCGACCGCGCGCATCCCTTCGGCCGCGCGGCGGAGCAGCGGCGCATACGCCTCCAGGCCCGGTGCGAAGCCCGGCGCCTGCGGTACGACGCGCCGGTACACGGCGGCGAAGGCCTCGCCGACGTCCGGCGGCGGCATGTGCACGTTCCAGAACACGGCCAAGCGGCCACCAGGCCCCAGCGCCTCGGCCGCCTTCGCGGCGCCGGCCACCGGGTCGATCCAGTGCCAGGACTGGCCGGAGACGACCGCATCGAAGCCTCGGCCGCACGGCTGCCAGTCCTCGAAGCGCGCCACCACGACTTCAAACCCGCCGCGGCGCGCGAACGCGGCCATCCGATCGTCGACCTCGACGCCGAGCACGCGGCAGCCGGCCGCCCGGAACTGCCGGGCCACGATGCCGGTGCCGCAGCCGACGTCGACGACCGCGCGCCCGGGGGCGACCGCCACGATGCGCTCGACCAAGGCCTCGGGATAGCGGGGCCGCGTGCGGTCGTAGCGCTCGGGGTCCGAGCCGAACGACTCGGCCCACAGGCGCGCCCGGTGGACTTCCTGGTACATAGTGGGCATCTGCCCACTTATAGTGGGCGTCCGCCCACTCGGTCAAACTCGATGTAACCATGCCGACGGGAATCGCCATCCGCGACGTGCGCGAGCAGCTGTTCGACGCCGCCGAGCGCGTCCTGCTGCGCGACGGGCCGGACGCACTCACGAGCCGGGCGGTCACGACCGAGGCGGGCTTCGCCAAGGGTGTCCTGCACCGGCACTTCGAGGACTTCGACGCCTTCCTAGCTGAGCTCGTGCAAGACCGCATCGGGCGGATCGAGGCGCAGGCAAACGCGCTGCGCGAGGCAGCAGGCACTGGCACGGTCGCGGACAACCTCACCGGAGCGCTGACAGCGGTGCTCGGGCCGCTCGCAGTGGCGATGGTCGGTCTCGTCAGCGGTCGCGGCGGCCTCCGCGCGCGGCTGCGTAAGACGATGCCGACAGGTCTCCCCGTGCTGACGCAGGCCCAGGAGATGGTCGCTGGCTACCTCGCCGCCGAGCGCGACCGGGGCCGGATCGCCGCGGACGCCGACGTCGACGGGCTCGCGCTGACGCTGATCGGGACGGCGCACATGGTCTTCGCCGGCCGCGACGACGCGCCGGACGCAGTGGCGGTGCGCGAGGTAGTGCACACGGTGCTGCGTTGACAGGGATGGGATGCTTTCGGCCATGGCCACATGCCACGCCGACCGACTTATGCGCGCCGAGTGCGTGCTCGTCGGCGTACGCGTAGCCGGCTGAGCGCTCCGCAGCTCGGCATCCCTCCCCGTCCGTCCTCGCGACCGAAAGGCCGTCCCATGCTCGTACTCACCACGCTTTCAGCCACCCATCGACGCCACCGGAGGCAGCGATGCGCGGCGCCGATGCCCTGATCGCGGCGCTCGAGCGCGTCGGGGTCGACACGGTCTTCGGTATGCCGGGCGGCGCGAGCCTGCCGCTCTACGACGCGCTGCTGGACTCGAAGATCCGGCACGTCCTAATGCGCCACGAGGCGGGCGCCGGGCACGCCGCCGAGGGATACGCGCGGGCGACCGGTCGGATCGGTGTCGCGTTCGCCACCAGCGGGCCGGGCGCGACCAACCTCGTCACGCCGATCGCCGACGCCCACATGGATTCGGTGCCGACGCTGTTCGTCACCGGCCAGGTCCGCACGGCCCTGCGCGGCAGCAACGCCTTCCAGGAAGCCGACGTGATCGGCATCACCGCGCCGATCGTCAAGCACTCGCTGGCGATCGAGCGGCCGGACGAGATCGCCCAGGCGGTCGCCGACGCGGTCCACCTCGCGACCGCCGGGCGGCCCGGGCCGGTGCTGCTCGACCTCCCGGTCGACATCGCCAACGCCCCGGCCCGCGACATGCCGCCGCACGCGCCGCAGCTGCCCGGCTACAAGCCGCGCGCGAAGCCGAACGGGCGCCAGGTGCGGGTCGCCGCGCGGGCGATCGCGGCCGCGCGTCGGCCGGTCCTCTACGCCGGCGGTGGCGTGGTCCACGCCGGGGCGGCACGCGAGTTGACCGCGCTCGCGCACCGCACGAACATGCCGGTCACGACGACGTTGATGGCGCTCGGCGCGTTCCCGGCGAGCGATCCGCAGTGGCTGGGGATGCTCGGCATGCACGGCACCTGCGCCGCCAACTGGGCGATCGACGAGGCGGACCTGATCGTTGCCGTCGGCGCCCGCTTCGACGACCGCGTCACCGGCGCGCTCGACGAGTTCGCCCCGCACGCCAAGGTCGTGCACATCGACATCGACCCCGCGGAGATCGGCAAGAACGTCGCCGCGCACGTGCCGATCGTCGGCGATGCGCGGCGCGCTCTGCAGGCGATCGCCGACGCGTACGAGGGCACGCCCGAGCTCGCCGGCTGGTGGGAGCGGATCGACGGCTGGCGCGCCGAAGAGCCGCCGCGCAACGACGCCGAGGAGGCGCTCGACGTGCTCGACGCCGCGATCGGCGACGCGATCGTCACGACCGACGTCGGCCAGCACCAGATGTGGGCGGCCAACCGCCTGCGCTTCGATGAGCCGCGGCGCTGGATCACCTCAGGTGGCCTCGGGACGATGGGCTTCGGCCTCCCGGCCGCGATCGGGGCGCAGGTCGCCTGCCCGGACCGGACCGTCGTGTGCGTGACCGGCGAGGGCTCGCTGCTGATGAACGTGCAGGAGCTCGCGACCGCCGGCCACGAGCGGCTGCCGGTCAAGATCGTCGTGCTCGACAACCGCTCGCTCGGGATGGTCCGCCAGCAGCAGGACATGTTCTGGGGCGGCCGCCGCAGCGCCGTCGACCTCGGGGCGACGCCGGACTGGCCCGCGCTGGCGGCGGCGTTCGGCGTCGCGGCGTGCGACGACATCGATGCCGCGCTCGCGCACGACGGTCCGGCGCTGGTGCACGTGGAGATCGATCCGGAGGCCGACTGCCTGCCGATGTTCAAGCCCGGCGGGCCTGCCAGAGCAATGATCGGACGTAACGTCGCCGAAGGCACCCGCTCTGGCTAGCCCTGCCGCGACTGACGACCCAAGAGCGGGTGCCTGGCAGGCGAAACCCAAATTCTGGGTATGACCATGTAGCGATGGAGTGGCTGACACCGGCGCACGACGACCCGGCGGCGACCCTGCGATGGGTCCGCCGGGTCGAGCTCGCGTTCGTGCCGTTCGCGGTGCTCGTGACGATCCTGCTGCTCGCTGACGGCTCACCCGTGTGGTGGCTGTGCTGCGCCGGCGCGGTGCTCGGCCTGCTCACGGCCGCGACGATGACGCCGGCGATCCGGCGGGCCGAGAAGCGGCCCCTCGATCCCAAGCAGTGGCACGAGTGGCGCCGCAAGGCCGAGTTGCTGACCGGCGTCACGTACGCCGGCATGGCGGCCATCGCGGTCGCGCTCGGCTACGCCTTCAGCGGGCTGCAGCTCGCGCTGATCCTCGCCGGGGTGTTCGCGGCATCTAGCGCGGCGGCATTCGCAGCGCGCCGTCGAGCCGGATCACCTCGCCGTTGATCATCGGGTTCGCGACGATGTGAGCGGCGAGGTCGCCGTACTCCTCCGGCCGCCCGAGCCGGTGCGGGTGCGGGACCTGCTCGCCCAGCGCCGCGCGCGCCTCCTCCGGCAGCCCGGCGAGCAGCGGCGTGTCGAACAGCCCGGGCGCGATCGTCACTACGCGGACGCCCATCGACGCGAGGTCGCGCGCCGCCGGCAGCGTCATGCCGACGATCCCGCCCTTGGACGCCGAGTAGGCGATCTGGCCGATCTGCCCGTCGTAGGCGGCGATCGAGGCGGTGTTGATGCAGACGCCGCGCTCGCCCTCGTCGTCGGGTTCGTTGCCCAGCATCGCCGCCGCCGCAAGCCGCAGCACATTGAACGTGCCGATCAGGTTCACGCCGATGACGGTCTGGAATGGGTCGAAGCTGTGCGCGCCGCGCTTGCCCGCCGTCCGCTCGGCCCAGCCGATGCCGGCGCAGCAGACCGAGATGCGCAGGCCCTCGGCGGCCGCGACCGCGGCCTCGACCTCGTTCGGCTTGGTGACGTCGCAGGCCACGAAGCTCCCGCCCAGCTCGCCCGCCAGCGCCTCGCCCTTCTCCGCGTTCAGGTCCGCGATGGTCACCTGAGCGCCGCTGGTTGCCAGCCGCCGCGCGGTCGCGGCACCGAGCCCGGAGGCGCCGCCTGCCACGAGCGCGGACGATCCCTCGATTCGCATGGCCGCGGACCCTATACGGCGTACCGCAGGAACAGCTCAGACCCGACCTGGCGCACCGCCAGCAGGCGCAGCTGCGACACCTCGGGGAGCCGGCCGCCGGCGAGGATCGACGGCTCGGCGGCGTCGCCGGTCAGCAGCGGCGCGAGCGTGAGGAACAGCTCGTCGACCAGCCGCTCCGCGTGGAGCGTGCGGTGGAGCGTCGGCCCGCCCTCGCACAGCAGCGCGCGCACGCCGCGCGCGCGCAGGTCGGCGAGCGCGGCGGCCGGCGTGGCATCGGCCAGCTGCACGACCTCGACCGGCGCGGCGACGTCGGGCACCTCGCCGTCCGCGCCGGTGTAGATCAGCACCGGCTGCTCGGGCGCGGCGAACAGCCCGGCCTCCCACGGGATGTCGAAGCGGCGGGAGATCAACACGACGAGCGGGTCGTCGGTGAGGCCGAGGGCGCGGCGCCGTGCCCGCCGCTGGTCGCTGCGCACCAGCCGGTCGTACCCCTCGGCGCGCACGGTGCCGGTGCCGATCAGCACCGCGTCGGCGATCGTGCGCAGCTCGAGCAGCGATTCGAGGTCGGCCTCGTCGCCGATTGCCGCCGAGCGGCCGTCGACCGCGGAGCGGCCGTCGAGCGTCGTGATCATGTTCACGTAGACGAACGGCCGATCCTCCGGCGCCCGCTCCTGGAACAGCTCCATCGCCATCAACCTACTCGCGCGTTCGCCGATCATGTGGACATGCGCCGCCTCGCCGTCCTCACCGCCCTGCTCACCCTCGCGCTCGCCCCGGCCGCGTCAGCTGCCACGCTGACCCCGCCCAAGGGCAAGGTCTACACGGGCGTGACCGGCTCGAAGTCGATCGGCAAGTTCAAGCAGCAGGTCGGCAAGCACCCGTCGGTGTTCGGCTTCTTCCACAGGTGGGGCGGTCCGACCGGCTTCATCTACAAGGCGGCCGAGAACAGCGGCTCGCGGCTGATGCTGCACATCTCCACGCAGGACGGCTACGGGACACCCGAGGCGATCACGCCGCTCGGCATCGCCAACGGCGAAGGCGACCGCTACCTGATCCGCACCAACCGGGAGATCGCCGAGTACGGCAAACCGACGTACGTGCGCTTCCTCGCCGAGATGAACCAGACGAACAACGGCTACTCCGCCTACAACCGCGACGGCAGCCCGCGCGGCAAGGCGCACTCGACGAAGGCGTTCATCGCCGCCTGGCGGCGCGCGACGCTGATCCTCCGCGGCGGCCTGGTGGCCGACATCAACGCCAAGCTCGCGGCCCTGCACCTGCCGGCGCTGCAGACGAACGCGGCCGCGCTGCCGGTCCCGCTCGTGGCGATGGCGTGGGTACCGCAGACCGAGGGCACGCCGAACGTCCGCAAGAACCGTGCGCGGGCGTACTGGCCGGGCAAGCAGTACGTGGACTGGGTCGGCACCGACTTCTACTCGAAGTTCCCGAACTTCAAAGACCTCAAGACCTTCTACAACGACTTCAAGGGCAAGCCGTTCGTGTTCGGCGAGTGGGCGCTGTGGGGCGCCGACAGCCCGAGCTTCGTGCACCAGTTCTTCAAGTTCGTGAACTCGCACTCGCGCGTGAAGATGCTCCTGTACAACCAGGGCAACCTCCCGGGCGGCCCGTTCCGGCTGACGCGCTACCCGAACAGCACGGCCGCGATCCGCGCCGAGCTCACGAAGCAGCGCTTTCTCGGCCTGCCGTGACGATGCACCCCTCCAGGTGGTCGTCCACCAGGCCGCAGGCCTGCATCATCGCGTAGGCGGTCGTCGGCCCGACGAAGCGGAAGCCCCGCTTCTTGAGCTCTTTGGCCATCGCGGTCGACTCGGGCGTCGCTGCCGGGATGTCGTCAGGGGTGCGCGGCCGCGGGCGCGGCTCTGGGGCGAACGACCACAGCAGCTCGGCAAGATCGAGGTCAACCGCCGCGCGGGCGTTGTTGATCGTCGCGTCGATCTTCGCGCGGTTGCGCACGATCCCCGCGTCGCTCATCAGCCGCGCGACGTCCTCCTCCCCGAACGCCGCCACGCGCTCGATCTCGAAGCCGGCGAAGGCGGCGCGGAAGTTCTCGCGCTTGCGCAGGATCGTGATCCATGACAGGCCGGACTGGAACGCCTCGAGGCAGAGCTTCTCGAACAGCGCGCGGCTGTCGCGCACCGGCCGGCCCCACTCCTCGTCGTGATAGGCGACGTACTCGGGCGTCGAGGCGCCCCACCAGCAGCGGCCGTCGACGAGTCCGCTCACGGCGCCAGCGCGTCGATCAGCTCCGGGAGCTGCTCGGGCGGCGCGATCGGCGTGAGCACGAGCGTGGTGATCCCGCGCGCCGCGTACTCGCCGAGCCGCGCCTTCATCGCGGCCGGGTCGCCGAAGATGAAGATCTCGCGCACGAGCTCCTCCGGCACCGCGGCCAGCGCGGCGCGCCGGTCCCCGGCGCGCCAGGCGGTGACCATCGGGTCGATCGTGTCGCCCCAGCCGAGGCCGCGGAAGAACGCCTCGTAGACCGGCACGGTCGCGTACGCGGCGAACATGAAGCGCGCGGTGTCGAGCCCGTCGCCGGGGACGCAGAAGAAGCGGCAGACGACCTCGGTCGGCTCGCGGCCGGCCTCGCCCTCGCGCACGCGCGCGACGACATGCTCGGCCGCGGAGAGCGGCAGGAAGTTCGTGAACGTGCCGTCGGCCAGCTCGCCGCCGAGGCGCAGCATCTTGTCGCGCAGCGCGGCGAGCACGATCGGGATCGGTTGCGCCGGCGGCGTCTCGAGCTTGAAGCCGCCCGGCCCGCGCTCGCCCGCGAACACGTCGCGCAGCAGCGGGATCGTCTCGCGCAGCCGCGTCAGCGGCTTCTCGAACGGCACCTCGTTCCAGCGCTCGACGATCACGTTCGACGACGCGCCCAGCCCCAGCACGAAGCGGCCACCGCTGGCGTCGGCCAGCGCCGCGGAGTGCTGGGCGAGCACCGCGCGCCCGCGCGTGTACGGATTGACGACGCCGGTGCCGAGCCGCATCCGCTCGGTCCACGCGGCCGCGAGCGCGAGCGGCGTGAAGCCGTCGGCTCCGTTTGTCTCGCCGGTCCACAGGTCGTGGTAGCCGGCGGCCTCGGCACGCCGCACCAGCGGCTCGTGCTCGGCCAGCGGGACGCCCGCGAACGGGAGGGTCAGACCCCATCTGAGCTCGGGCACGCGGCCACCCTATAGGCTCGCCCGCGCATGCACTTCGGCCGCCTCGGAAGAGGAGAGCTCGTCGCTGCGGTGGGCGGCCTCCTGCTCGCCGTGTGCCTGTTCCTGCCGTGGTACAAGCCCGATCCGGGCAACCCGAACGCGCTGATCGACGGGCAGCACGTGGCGCTGAGCGGCTGGGAGGTGCACACGATCATGCGGTGGCTCCTCCTGGCCGCGGCGACCGCGCCCTTCATCCTCATCTGGATCGTGCTCCGCGACCACGAGCTCTCGTGGGCGCGCGGCGAGATGACCGCCGTGGCGGCGATCGCGGCCTTCGGTCTCGTCGCCTACACCGGCTTCCTCGACCGCCCGGGCGAGCCGAGCGGCGCGATCTCCCTGCAGCCCGGGTTCTACGGTGCGCTGCTGGGCACGATCCTCATGATCGTCGGCGGCTCGATGACCGCCGGCCAGACCGAACGAACACGCAAGCCCCCGGGGGTGCTCTGACTCATGTCCGTTCCCGTCGACCGAAACCTCGCGCTCGAACTCGTGCGCGTGACCGAGGCCGCGGCGCTCGCGTCGGCGCAGCTCGTCGGCATGGGCGATAAGGAGGCGGCCGACCAGGCCGCCGTCGACGGCATGAATGCCGTCCTCCACACCGTGCACATGGACGGGCTCGTGGTGATCGGCGAGGGGGAGAAGGACGAGGCGCCGATGCTCCACAACGGCGAGCGGGTGGGTGACGGCTCGCCGCCCGAGGTCGACATCGCCGTCGATCCGCTCGAGGGCACGCGGCTGGCGGCGACGGGCCGGCCCAACGCGCTCGCGGTGATCGCGCTCTCCGAGCGCGGCACGATGTTCGACCCCGGCCCGTGCGTGTACATGGAGAAGATGGCGGCCGCCGAGAGCATCGGCGACCTGCTCGACCTCGACCGCCCGATCGGTGAGACGCTCGGCCTGATCGCCGAGCGCAAAGGCACCGACGTGCGCGATGTGATGGTCGTGGTGCTCGATCGCCCGCGCCACGAAGACGGGATCAAGCAGATCCGCGACGCCGGCGCGCGCGTGCGGTTGATCACCGATGGCGACGTCTCCGGCGCGCTACTCGCGGTGTCGCCCGACCGGCCGGTCGACCTGCTGTGGGGCATCGGCGGCACGCCCGAGGGCGTGATCTCCGCGGCGGCGCTCAAGTGCTACGGCGGCGCATTGATCGGGCGCCTCTCCCCGCGCGACGACGCCGAGCGCCACGCGGCGGTCGACGCCGGCTACGACGTGGATCGCGTGCTCACCCAGGACGATCTCGTCCGGGGCAACAACTGCTTCTTCTCGGCCACCGGGGTCACCGACGGCGACGTGCTCGAGGGCGTCCGCTACGAGGGTGCGCGCGGGGCGTCGACCGAGTCGCTGGTCATGCGCAGCCGGTCGGGCACGGTGCGGCGCATCCAGTCGCGCCACGACCGCACCAAGCTGCGCCAGCTCACCGGCCGCTACGGATAAAGCGCCACAGCAGCACGACGGCGCCGACGAACGCGGCCGCCAGAGCGCCGACGACCAGCCACGGCGTCTCGCCGACGTTGACCGGCTCGTGCCGCCCGTCCGGCGCGAAGCGCCCGACCGCCGACTCCTCGAGCTCGCGGCGCGTGAGCGAGCGCAGGAACCCGTGCGTGACGAGCACGTGGATGCGCGACTGCGTCACCTTGTAGAACCAGCCGGCGATCGAGGTCGCGATCCGCGGATAGAAGTTGGCGACCTCGACCTCGACGTGCGCCTGCGCGTAGCCGGGCTCGGGCGCCTCGTTGCGGCGGACGTCGATCTCCAGGTAGCCCTCGTCGCGCTTGGCGACGAGCACGCCGTCGCGGATCCGCCAGCGCACGATTCCCCGGCCGTCGCGGATGTCGTACTCGGGCGCGCGGAACCGCAGCAGCACGAACGGCCGGCGCAGGAGCACGACCCGGCGCTCCGTCGGCGTGTACTCGACGCGGATGAGCCCGAGCGAGACGCGCGACAGGTACTTCCAGTACGTCCGCGCCAGGCGCTCGAGGTAGAGCGGCGTCCACAACGCCTCGAGGTCGCCCTCGGGCATCGTCACGTTGGCGGCCTGGATCGATCGCACGGCGCCGCTCGAGTCCATCACCGTGTGGTCGTCCGGCTCGCTGATTGCCGCGTCGGGCACCCTCGGGCGCACGGCTGTCACGGTATCGCTACCGGGCCGGACGCAGACGCACGGCGCCGAGGCGGTCGGTGTGCTCGAAACCGAGCGCCTGGGCCGTCGCGGCGGTCAGGTCGTACGCGGTGCCGTGCCGGAACGGGCCGCGGTCCACCACCGGCACTTCGATGCGGCGGCCCTTGTAGAGCACCGCGACCTTAGTCCCGCACTTGAGCGTCTTGTGGGCGACGCCGAGCAGCGTGCGGCTCATGCGCACGCCGCAGGCGGTCTTGTGGCCGTAGAAGCCGGGGCCGTACCACGTGGCCATCGCCGGGCGGTGGATCGTGATCGACAAGTCCGGCGAGGCATTCGCGGCCACGGCCTGAGACGCCGACTGGAGCACGGCGCGGACGCGTAGCTCGCCGGCCTTGGCGGGTCGCCAGCGTGCCAGGTACGAGCCGTCGTCGTTCACGGTGGCCGTGGCGATCGTGGCCCACTGCTGGGTGGCGGCGTCGAGGCTCTGGATCGCGACCGTACGGCCGGCGGCGCCGGCGACGGTGCCGCGGAAGCGCGCCAGCTTGCGGACCATCGTCCCGGCGCGGGTCGACATCGCGATCTGCGGGCCGCTGGCGGTGATCACGCCCTCGGTCTGCGGCGGCGGAGGTGCCTGGGCGCCCCCGGTGCCCGGATCGCCGGCAGCGATCGCCGGCGCCGCGAGAGCGGCGACCGCGAAGGCGCACAGCGCCATGCGTGAACCCAGGGGCCTCGTCAACGTGTCTCTTTCTCCGGTGCCTACGAGGTGAGCTGACGGGCTCGCGCAGAGAAAGCAGCGCTACGACAAAGTGACCCCTCGTCGATTCGCCCCCGCGGCATCGTGCCGCCGTTGGTTCCCCCGTTCGCCGCGGTTCGAACCACGACGATTCGGCGCGCGCCAACCTAGCAGAAGAATTCGGTGTTTGCGCCCTACGGACGCGGGATTCGGCCGGCCGCCCGCTTAAACAGCTGGCCGCCGATCGTGACCCCCAACTGGGCGAGCTCTCCGGCCGCCTGCACGGCGGTGGTGACGACGTCGGTGGCGCCGCCGCCACGGTGGTCTTCACCGGGCGTCTGCCAGCCCGCGGGCGGGGCCGGATCGGGCTTGCGGAGCTTGGCGGCCTTGGCCTCGGCTTGCTTGGGAGCCGACGTCTTCGCCGGCGCCTTTCGCGCGGCCTGCGGCTTCGACTTCGCCGTTGCGGCGGCGCTCGTGCGCGTGCGCGGCGTGGCGCCGCGGCGCTCGCCGCCCAGCCGCGTGGGCCGGGTGGCGCTGAGGGTGCCCAGCACGCTGGGATCGGCGGCGGGCGTCTTGGACTTCTTCTTTGCGGTCTTTTCGGCCATGAGATGAACGATTGTCCCCGCAGTCGCGCGCTGGGTGGATACAGTGATGCGGAGCGCGCTTTATCTCGCGTTGACTTCAAAAAATATAGCGCCTAGACTCACGGCTTAGGGTCGTCCGTTCCAGCTTTGCTCCGGGTCATGGAGCGCCGATCCAGGCGGTGTACGCTCAGAACCCTGTCGCCCCCCGCAGGCGTCCCGAGAACAGGACATCGATGTCAGTAGTGGACCTCCAAGAACTCGAAGAAGTGAAGGGCCTGCTCCTGAAGGGGCAGCAGGTCGGCGTGCTCACCTTCGCGGAGATCGCCACCGCGGTGGCGGAGATCGACCTCGACGAGGCCGACGTCGAAGAACTGCACGGCTACCTGGAGAAGTCCGAGATCGAGCTGGTCGAGGAAGTCGACCCCGCTCTCGAGGCCGCCCAGGTCGAGCGCGCGCCCGATAAGCGCGGCCGTCGCAAGAAGACGACGCTGGACCTCAAGCCCGACATGACCACCGACAGCCTTCAGCTGTTCCTGAAGGACATCGGCAAGGTCAGGCTGCTCACGGCGCAGGAAGAGGTCGACCTCGCGCGCCGGATCGAGCGCGGCGATCTCGACGCGAAGCAGAAGATGGTCGAGTCGAATCTCCGGCTCGTCGTCTCCATCGCCAAGAACTACCGCAACCAGGGCCTGCCGTTCCTGGACCTGATCCAGGAGGGCACACTGGGCCTCGTCCGCGCGGCCGAGAAGTTCGACTACCGCAAGGGCTTCAAGTTCTCGACCTACGCGACCTGGTGGATCCGCCAGGCGATCGCTCGCGCGCTCGCCGACAAGGCGCGCACGATCCGCATCCCGGTCCACGTCGTCGAGAAGCTCAACAAGATCGGCCGGGCCGAGCGCAAGCTCGTCACCGAGCTGGGCCGCGAGCCCACCGCCGAGGAGATCGCGCACCACACGGGCATCGAGCCCGAAGAGGTGGAGTCGATCAAGCGCTCGGCGCAGGCGCCGGTCTCGCTCGAGAAGCCGGTCGGCGACGAGGAGGAGTCCGAGTTCGGCCAGTTCATCGCCGACGAGCGGGCCGAGTCGCCGTACGAGCGGGCCGCGGAGATCCTCACCAAGGAGGCGCTGCGCGAGGCGCTGGAGAACCTCTCCTACCGCGAACGGCGCGTCCTCGAGCTCCGTTACGGGCTCGGCGGCGAGCACCCGCGCACGCTGGATGAGGTCGGGCGGACGTTCAACGTCACGCGCGAGCGCATCCGCCAGATCGAGAACCAGTCGCTGAAGAAGCTCCAGAGCCTGGCTGAGGCTCAGAAGCTGAGGGACGTCGCTTAGTCGCCTCGATAGCGTCACCGAGGTCGAGGTGCTGGATCCGTTCCTGCGCTCCTAGCGTCAGGCCTGGTTAAGGGGGAGCGCGACGGCGCCGATTTAGACCGGGATATGGCTTTCGATCTCGATCACGCGCTGCGCTACCTCATCGCCGCCGAGGGCTCCGACCTTCATCTCAAGGTCCCCTCCTATCCGCTCATCCGACTGCATGGCCACCTCGAGGCCATTCCGGACACCGAGCGGCTGTATCCCGAGGACACCGAGCGTGCGCTCGGCGAGATGCTCAACGACAACGACAAGGTCGCGGAGTTCAACTCCGAGAACGAGGTCGACTTCTCGTACGCCGTCGAGGGCCTCGGCCGCTTCCGCGTCAACGCCTTCCGCCAGCGCGGGTCGGTCTCGATCGTCATGCGCGCCATCCCCGTCGTGATCAAGTCGGTCGACGAGCTCGGCCTGCCCGAGGTCGTCACGTCGCTCGCCGAGGAGGAGCGCGGGATCCTGCTGCTCACCGGTACGACCGGCTCCGGTAAGTCGACCACGCTCGCCGCGATGCTCGACCACATGAACCGGACGATGCACAAGCACATCGTCACGATCGAGGACCCGATCGAGTTCCTGCACCGCGACCGCAACTCGATCATCAACCAGCGCGAGGTCGGCGCCGACACCGCCTCCTTCAAGCGCGCGCTGCGCCGCGTCCTGCGCCAGGACCCGGACACGATCCTGATCGGCGAGATGCGTGACGAGGAGACGGTCCACACCGCGCTGAGCGCGGCCGAGACCGGCCACCTCGTGCTCTCGACGCTGCACACGGTCGATGCCTCCGAGACGATCAACCGCATCATCGACTTCTTCCCGCCGCATCAGCAGCAGCAGGCGCGGGCGATGATCGCCGGCACGCTCAAGGGGATCGTGTCCCAGCGCCTGGTCCCGACCGCCGACGGCAACGGCCGCGTGGCGTGCTGCGAGATCCTCGTGATGACCGGCCGCGTCCACGACATGATCCTGGACCCGAAGCTGACCGGTCAGCTGCCGGAGGTCATCTCGGAGGGGTCCTACTACGGGATGCAGACCTTCGATCAGCACCTGCTGCAGCACCTGCACGCGGGCCGCGTGACGATGGAGGACGCGATGCGCGTCGCCACCTCGCCGCACGACTTCAAGCTGATGGTCGCCGCTGCCGGCAAGAAGGCCGCCGACAGCGGCCCGGAGGCCGAGGTCCGCGCGAGCGCGCCGTCCGAGCCGGTCGCGCCCCCGCCGGCCCCGACCTACGAGACGACGCCGCCGCCGGCGCCGTCGTTCGAGGTCTCGGCGCCGCCGGCGCCGCCCGCCCCCGCCTCGCCGTCGGCCCCGCCGCCGGGCGTCACGTACTGAGTTGACTGGCTGCTGCGCGCCACCTAGGTTGGCGCGCATGCAGACCAGCCTCGACCAGTTCGCCGAAACGCGGTCCCAGGAGGCCTTCGCGCTGCAGAACTCCAAGCTGCTGAAGGTGCGGCTCGACGAGGTCACGATCCAGGCGAAGGCCGGTTCCATGGTCGCCTACCAGGGCGACGTGACGTTCGAGCACGGCGGCTCGGGCGGGATATCGCGGATGATCAAGAAGGCGATGAGCGGCGAGGGCTCGTCGCTGATGAAGGTCAAGGGGACGGGCGAGGTGTTCCTCGCCGACCGGGCGCAGGACGTCCACCTCATCTACCTCGAGAACGACTTCATCACGGTCAACGGCCGCAACCTGCTGGCCTTCGACTCGGGCATGGACTGGGACATAAAGCGGGTCGAGGGCGTCAGCGGGATGATGGGCGGCGGCCTCTTCAACATGTCGCTGCACGGCACCGGCTGGGTGGCGATCCTCTCCGACGGCCCGCCGGTGCTGCTCGATGTCGGCGCGGCGCCCACGTTCGCCGACGCCGAGGCGGCGATCACGTGGTCGTCCGGCGTGCAGACCGGCATCCGCACCGACTTCAAGATGAAGAACCTGATCGGCCGCAGCTCCGGCGAGTCGATCCAGATGTCCTTCACCGGCCAGGGGTGGGTGCTCGTGCAGCCGTCCGAGGGCCGGGTCGAACCCACCGAGCGCGGGCCCAACGGCTAGACGTGCACCAGCTCGTCTGAGTCGCCGGGGTCGTCGACGATCTGCTCGCAGCTCGGGCACCACCAGCGGGCCTCGAGCGCGGTGCCGCAGGTCTCGTGCCGGTACGGCTCGCCGCCGCCGGTGCGCGCGCCCCAGTCGGCGAGCAGCCGCAGCGCGCCGGCCAGCTCGCGGCCCGACTCCGACAGCTCGTAGACGAACCGCGGCGGCTTGTCGCTGTACGCCTGGGCGGCGACCAGCGCCTGCTCGGTCAGGGCCTTCAGGCGCGCGCTGAGGATGTTGGGGGCGATGCCCTCGAGCTCCGACTCGAGCTCGTTGAAGCGCTTCGGGCCGTCGAGCAGGGCGGCCACGATGAGCAGGGTCCAGCGGTCTCCGACGCGGGCGAGGGCGTCGGCGAGGGGAGAGGTCGATGCGCGCTTTGATCTCGCCACGTTTACGGAGCATAGGGACGAACTTCGGGCATTGAGGGGGCCACCTGGTCCGGGTGGCTAACGAAAGTTCACTCCTGCTGAACCTTTGTTAGCCACCCCCTTCCGAGCCACCCCTCAATGCCCAGTTCGTCCCTTTGATACGGTGACTTGCAAATCGCAAGTAACTCGGAGCGAACGATGACGGAAGTGCTGAACGCGTTGGAGACGGCCGTGCGCGAGGCGGCCGACACGGTCGGGCCGAGCGTGGTTGGCCTCGGCCGGGGGTGGGGGCGCGGCTCGGGCGTCGTGGTCGGCGCGGGCCAGGTCCTGACCGTCGCGCACGTGCTGCGCGGCGAGGAGGTGGCGGTGTCGTTCGCGGGCGGCGACGTGCGCGAGGGCCGCGTGCTCGGCGCGGATACCGACCTCGACGTGGCGGTGATCGGCGTCGAGACCGGCGACGTGCCAGAGATCGCGTGGGAGCCGGGCGAGACGCCCGCGCCCGGCGCGGCGGTGTTCGGGCTCGCGAATCCCGGCGGCCGCGGGCTGCGGACGACGTTCGGCATGGTCTCCGCCACCGGGCGGGGGTTCCGCGGCCCGCGCGGACGGCGAGTGGCCGGCACGATCGAGCACACCGCGCCGCTGCCGCGCGGGAGCTCGGGCGGGCCGCTCGTGGACAGCGGCGGCAACCTGCTGGGTCTCAACGCCGTGCGCCGTGACGGCGGCTTCATCCTCGCTCTGCCGGCCGACGCAGCGCTCAAGCGCCGGGTCGAAGAGCTCGCTCGCGGCGAGGCGGCCGAGCGGCCGCGCCTTGGCGTCGCGCTGGCGCCCCCGCGCGTCGCGCGGCGCATGCGCGCGGCCGTCGGGCTCGAGCCGCGCGACGGCCTGCTCGTGCGCGAAGTGGTCGACGGCAGCCCGGCGGCGACCGCGGGCCTGCAGCGCGGCGACCTGCTCGTGCGCGCCGGCGAGCGGCCGCTGACGAGCATGGACGATCTCTTCGACGCGCTCGACGGTGCGGGCGGCACGCTCGCTCTCCGCCTCGTGCGCGGCACCGAGGAGCGCGACGTGCAGGTGACGCTGTAGTACTTCAGTTCGTGAAGTCTTGCGTTATCCTTAGGTTTCGTGAGCAACGCTGACTGTCCCGTCTGCCGTACCGCCGACATCGTCTGCGGCAAGTGGACCCTGCTCGTGATCCGCGACCTGGCGGAGGGTCGCGCCCGGTTCTGTGAGCTCGAGCGGTCGCTGGCGGGCATCTCGCCACGGACGCTCTCGCTGCGCCTGCGCGCGCTCGAGGAGGCGGGGATCGTGGCGCGCCAGACGTTCCCCGAGGTCCCGCCGCGCGTGGAGTACGCGCTGACGGACAAGGGCCGTGCCCTCGTCCCGATCGTCGAGACGATGCGCGTCTACGGCCGCGAGTGGCTGAACGAGGACGGCGCCTGCTTCGAACGGCCGGAGACGGCTGTCGGCCAGCCGGCCGTCGCCGCGTAGTTACCTCCGCGGGACATCCGGTCCCGCGCTCTGATGCGCGGACGGGGGGCGTCCAGCCCCCCGAGACATTCCGTCCGACCCATATGCAATCCCGCGTGCGCGCGGGAGGAGCCTTGCGCGCCGGGGCGAACGACCGCGGCATGCACAACCGCGCCCTGCACGACTCGCTCGCCGCCTTCGTGGAGGAGGCTGCGTGGCAGCTCGCCGAAGAAGTCTCCGGCGGCGCCGAGGTGCCCTTCGAGCTGATCGAGCAAGGCCGCGCCTCCGCCCCGCTGTACTGCTACCGCCCCCTCACCGGCCGCTTTATCGCCGATCGCTCGCCTGAGCTGGCGAAGCTGCCGTCCTACCCGGCCGCCGTCCAGGGCTTGGCCGCGCTGCCCGACATCCCGGCCTATCTCCAGGCCCGCGGGCGCCGCACGCCTTCGCCCGACCGCCGCATTCAGGCCGACGCCGCGCTGCAGGCGTTCCTCACCGGCGTGTGGGCCGAGTCGACCGACTTCGGCTTCGACAGCGAGCGCTTCGACGCCGCCTACACCGAGCTCGAGGACGCCGCCTATGGCGATCGCTCGCTCGCCGTCGTCCTGGCCGCCGTCGAGGGGATGGTGATCGAGAGCGACGAGGTGCAGCTCGGCGACGGGCTCGCGCTCGTGCGCGCCGAGTCGCTGCGCGAGGGCCCGGAGGAGCTGCGCGCGGACGCGATGGGCACCGTCGCTGTGCTGTCGCTCGACTCCGCGCCCGGCGACGGGCACGCGCTCGAGAGCGCCGGCCGGCGGCTGCGCCGGCTGCAGACCGCGCTGCGGCTGTGGGACGACGCCGAGCCGTCACTCGGCCCGACCGCCTGGGCGCGCACCGACGGCGGCACATGGAGCGCGGTGCCGCTCGCGACCGGGATCCGCCGCGACGCCGGGGACTGCCTGCTCGGCGCCGAGGACGAGGACCCGCTGCGCGCGTTCTGCTCGCTCGTCGCGCGCCGCACTCCGCGCGCGGGCGAGCTCGCCTGGGCACTGCGGCGCTTCGAGCTCGGCTGCGAGCGCGCGTCCGCCGTCGAGGCGCTCACCGACTGGCTGCTGGCCGGCCGCGCACTGCTGGCCGACCCGGACCAGCGCGGCTACGAGGGCATGACCGAGCGCCTCGCCGTGATCTGCGCGACCCCGGAGGAGCGCTCTGCGCTCGAGCGCCGCATCGACGAGGCGATCCGCCTCGAGCGCTCCGCGGTCACCGGCCACGTCCGTCCGGACCCCGAGGTCGAGGGCCTGATCGCGGACCTCGGCGGCAACCTGCGCGCGATCCTGCGCGACGTCCTGTGCGGGCACCTCGATCCGCAGCTTCGCCGCGTCGCTGACGACATGTTGGCGGCGGAACTAGGCGAACAGCTCGCGTAGGAAGCGGTCCGGCGCGTTCAAGAACGCGCGCGTCAACCGGTAGTGGTCGGTGTCCTCGTATGCCGTGGGCACCGGCCCTTCCGGGCGCAGCTCGTAGATCAGCGCGTCCGGGTACGCGAGCAGGATCGGCGAGTGGGTGGCGATCAGGAACTGGCCGCCCTCGAGCGTGAGCGCCTTCATCCGCCGCAGCAGCCCGAGCAGGCCGGTGGGGGAGAGGGCCGCCTCCGGCTCGTCGAGCAGGAACAGCCCGTCGGGATAGAAGCGCTCGTTCGCCAGCGCGAGGAACGACTCGCCGTGGGACATGCCGTGCAGCGGGCGCCCGCCGTAGCTCGCGAGCAACCCCGGGTTCTCGTCGACGGTGCGCGCGACGTTGAAGAAGCTCTCGGCGCGCAGGAAGTAGCGCATGGACGCTGGGCGCGGGCCGCGCACGAGCCGCAGCGCCTCGTGCAGGTTCGTGTCGGCCTCGCGGTCCTCGAAGCGCAGGTCGCGGTCGCCGCCCTCCACGTCCAGGTCGAGCTTGGCGGCGATCGCCTCCAGCAGCGTCGACTTGCCGGACCCGTTCTCGCCGACGAGGAACGTCACCTCCGGGTGCAGCTCGAGCGCCTCGAACGTCGCGAAGGCCGGCAGCGTGAACGGGAACACCGGCGGGTCCGGCCACGCGAACTCCGGGTTGCGCTCGACCCGCCGCAGCAGCGCGTCAGCCATCGGCGAACAGGTATTCGCGCACGAGCGCGAGGCCTTCGACGTCGTGGACGTCGCCGTCGAGCTCGGGGACGACGATCGTCGGCGGGCCGCCGAGCGCGGACCGCAGGTGCGCCACGTTGGCCTCGTCGCGCTCGGCGAGCGCCGCCAGCTCGTGTGCGGCGGTCTCGACCCGGTGCGCGAGGTCCGCGTCGAGCCCCGCCGGCGGGGAGCCGTTGCCGGACGCTCGGTGCAGGCGGTTGACGACCAGCCCGCCGAACGGCATGTCGGCGTCGCGCAGCTTGCGGTGGAAGAAGATCGCCTCCTCGACCGGGTCGTGCCGCGGCGCGGTGACGATCAGGAACGTCGTGCCGGGATCCGACAGCAGCAGCCCGACGCGCCGCGCGCGTTCGGTGAAGCCGTCGATCATCCCGCCGAGCGCGCGGAAGAACACCGACAGGTCGTGCAGCATGTCGACACCGGTGAGCCGCTCCAGCAACGAGAACACGACCCCGGTGCCGCGTCCGAGCAGCCGGCCGCCGAACCCCGCGGGCCTCAGGAACATGTGGATGGCGCGGCCCTGGAAGAAGCGCGTGAGGCGGGCCGGCGCGTCGAGGAAGTCGAGCGCGTTGCGCGACGGCGGCGTGTCGAGCACGAGCAGGTCGTAGTCGCCGTCCTGGTCGAGCTCGTAGAGCTTGGCGATCGCCGTGAACTCCTGCGATCCCGCGACCGAGTTCGAGAGCTGCTGGTAGATCCGGTTCGACAGCACCTCCTCGGCGGTCGCGCGGTCGGGCGCCAGCCGCTCGATCAAGGCGTCGAACGTGCCCTTGGAGTCGAGCATCAGCGCCCACAGCTCGCCCTTCATCTCCACGCCGTGCGCGCGGAAGCGCTCCGGATCGACGAGCTTGGGCTCGTTGCCCAGCTCCTCGAGCCCGAGCGAGTCGGCGAGTCGCTTGGCGGGGTCGATCGTGACAACCGCGACCTTGAGCCCGCGCTCGGCCATGCCCATCGCGAGCGCCGCCGCGGTGGTGGTCTTCCCGACCCCGCCGGAGCCGGCGCACACGACGATGCGCCGGCCGTCCAGGAGCGGCAGGACGCTCAGATCAGGCCCTCGCGCACCGCGAAGGCCACGGCCTGCGAGCGGCTGCGAGCGTTGAGCTTGGTGACGACGTCGTGCAGGACGTTCTTGACCGTACGCTCCGAGTACGAGAGCTGCTGTGCCACCTCGCGCGTCGGATGCCCGTCGGCGATCAGCGCCAGCACCTGCTGCTCGCGATCGGTGAGCCGCGTGGCGGTCGGGCGGCTCGGTTCGGGCGACAGGCCGCGGAGCAGGTTGCCGAGCAACTCGGACTCCATCACGCCGGCGCCGTTACAGGCGGCCGTGACCGCGGCGCCGAGGCTCTCGATCGTCAGCGTGTCCTTGCGCAGGTAGCCGACGGCGCCGGCCTGCAGCGCGCCGAGCACCGACTCGTCGCTGCTGTCGGACGAGCAGACCATGACGCGCGCGTCGACCGAGCCGATGAACTCGCTGCCGCCCGCGGCCGGATCGAAGATCACGAGGTCGGCGTCCGCCAGCGCTCCCGAGGCCCGCGCGTCGGCCACGCTGGCCGCGTGATCGACGCGCTCAACGTCGTCCACCAGCTCCAGCGAAGCCACGAGCCCACGACGGTAGATCGTGTGCGGATCGAGGACAAAGAGCTTCACTTAAGGGGCCGCCTGGAGGGTCACTGCGTGGGGAGGTGGGCCGATACTACGCGCCTCCTCGTCAGCGATCCACTCGCCCTACTGTGCCGAAGTTCAGGCCCTCCGCCATCAATGGCGGCGAGGGAACATCGCCCCGCACAGGTCCTCCGGGCCGGGCGCGGGCACGCGCCGCGGCTCGCTGGCGGCCGGGGCCAGGACCTCCATGACGTGCTCGTCGCGGGGCCAGAAGACGACGGTGGTCTCCGGCGAGGCGCGGCGGATGCGCTGGGCGAGCGCGCGCGAGGACTCCTGGGCGATGTCGAGCACCACGGCATCCGGGCGCAGCTGACCCGCCTGCGATACGAGCACCGGCCAGCCGTCGTCGTCGCCGAATATCTCGACGCCGTCCTCACGCAGGACGGCCGCCATCCCCAGGCGCACGATCGGCTCGAGGTTGCCGAGGACCACCCGCGGCGGACATTGACCCTTCTCCACGACCACGCACGAACCTTCGCGGCTCGGGGAGAGGCGCGCCAGAGTCGTTCGGGCAGCCAGGCTTGCCCGTTCGGTCAAGCTTCGACGCGTGGAAGACCTGCGAACGGCGTTCGCGCACGCCGCGGCCGCCGACGGCATCGTGCTCGGGCCGCACAGCTTCGATTGGCTGTGCGAGCAGGGACATGTGGGGCTCGAGCGCGTCGCGAAGGCGCGCCGCGACCCGGTGATCGTCGCGCCCGTGCAAGCGGCGCTGCACGCTCTCGGCGCGATCTACGCGCGGCTCAAGGGCGATGCGTCGGTGCTGCACGCGGCGCGCGAGAACCTGCTGCTGCCCGTCGATCTCTTTCACGCCCCGAGCGGGACGGTGATCGAGGTCGACGGCGCGGCGCACTTCACGTCGTTCCGCCTCGCCGCGCTCGAGCTCTACCCCGCCGGGGCCTGCGTCGGTTTCGACGTCGAGGCGCACGAGGCGCTGTGCCGCCAGTGGGCGGCGCGGACCGACGGGCTCGAGCGCGGCCTGGCCGCCAAGGGATTCGGGTTCGGCGGCCGCCAGCGCGAGCGCGCGTACCACGACGCGCTGCGCGACCTCGCGACGCCGGCGATGGGCCATCCGCCGCTGATCCGGATCGCGGCGGTCGACGGCGACGGCGCGGCGGCGTACGCGCGCCACCGCGACGCGCTCATCGAATCCGTATCGGCTGGCCCTTGATGTCGGTGATCGCGACGTTCACGGTCCGGCAGCGGCCGCACTTGATCCGCACCTTCAGCGTCATCTGGACGTCGCTCATCGACGCGGCGAGGAGGTTGCCGCAGCTCGCGCATACGTAGTCGTCCGGGCCGTTGGCGCTGAACACCGGGCGGTCGGCTTCCTCCTGGATCGCGGTGCCGCCGTCCGGCGGCACCTCGCCGGGGAGCACCGCGCGCATCTCGACACGGGCCATCAGAGCCTGCTGAGCTTGCTCGTGAAGTCCTGGATCAGCGCGTCGAGCACGCCCGCCACGACACCCTCGCCCATCGACGCCGCCTTGCCCGTGATCTGCGCGTTGGTGTGCAGCGTGCCGCCGCCGTTCGCGAGGTTGAACTCCGCCGTGGCATTGGCGTGACCCTGCCCGCCCGCCTCGCGGGACTTGACGGTCATCACCGCTCGATGGGTGTCGGCGTTCTTCTCGGTGATCTCGACCGTGCCCGTGAACTTCAGCGACATCGCGCCCATGCGGACGACGATCTCGGCCTTGACGGAGTCGTCGCCGGTCTTCTCGAGCACCGAGCCGCCCTCGACGCATGGGACGACCTGCTCGAGGTCGGTCAGCTTGGCGAAGTTCTCCTCGGTCGAGCCGGACATCGTGAACGAGTGGTCAAGGTCTACTGCCATGGGTTCTCCTTTAGGCTGCGCGCGTGATCTATGACCTGGGGCCCGACAACGGGACGCTGGCCGTGCGGACCGGGCGGACGGGCACGGTGGCGAAGGCGGGTCACGACCTGCTCATCCACGTCACCGACTGGCGCGGCACGCTTGTCGTGGGGGAGGAGCCGAGCGTTGCGCTCGACGCCGACGCTACGTCGTTGAAAGTGCGCGAGGGCACCGGCGGCATGATGGCGCTCGACGACGGCGACCGGACCAACATCCAGCAGACGATCGACGACGAGGTGCTCAAACGGCAGGACATCTCGTTCCGCTCGACGCGCGTGGAGGAGACCGCCGGCGGGCTCAGCGTGAGCGGCGACCTGACGCTGCGCGGCGCGACCCGGCCAATCGCGTTCGACCTCGAGCTGCAGGATGGGCGCGTGCGCGGCACCGCCGTGGTCAAGCAGACGGAGTGGGGCATGAAGCCGTACACGGCCCTGTTCGGCGCGCTCAAGGTGGCGGACGACGTGCGCGTCGAGATCGACTGCGCGCTGCCTCAATCGCGGTAGACGGTCTGCGCGTCGAGCCCGCCCTCGACGCCGGGCGGCAGCGGGCCGGTGCCGTGGGCGTACAGGGCGATGTCCTCGATCGTCTTGACCTGTGTCGGGTCGGCGCCGTCGCCGTTGACCCAGGCGCCGTTGCT
This sequence comes from uncultured Solirubrobacteraceae bacterium, assembly GCA_963803335.1. GTDB lineage: Bacteria > Actinomycetota > Thermoleophilia > Solirubrobacterales > Solirubrobacteraceae > DASSUW01. The sequence continues at coordinate 87,080 of CAWDME010000011.1, forward strand.
CCACGTGAGCGTCTGCGGGTCGGCGTCGAGCGCCATGCCGGCGAGCAGCTGCGCCTTGTCCTTGATCTTGCCGGTCGCGCTGGCGATCGCCGCCGTCGCGCCGTCGGACGGGCTCGTGTTGAAGCCGTGGCCGTTGCCGAAGCGATCGGTGTCCGCGGGCACGACCTTGACGTCGAGCGAGGGGACACCGAGCTCGCGGGCCACGAGCGCGGCGTAGTCGCTCTCGCGGCCGTCGGAGTCGGTCGTGAGGCTCAGCACCATCTTGCCCGTCGGGTGCACGCGCAGGAAGACCGCGCGGTACGCCAGATCACTCATCGCTGGAACTCCTTTCCTCGGCCAGACGCTGCCGCTCCTGGTGGGCGGTCAGCGCGTTGTGCTCCTCCCGGTCGCAGAAGGCCGGCTGTGGCCCGCCGAGCGGATGCGGCGGGACGGCCGGCCGCTTGCAGCCGGGGTAGATGCACATCTTCGGTTCGTCACTCATCGGTCACCCATCCGGGCGTCGTGTTGCCGCGGCTCGGGCCGTGGCCGCTCGGCATCGCGACCGAGCTGCCGGCGACCGGCGTCGCGCTCGCCCACGGCTCGGGCTCGGCGGCGTCCGGCTCCGGCGGCGGCTCCGTCGGCGCGCCACCGATCGCGTCGACCACCTCGCCGAGCGCGCGGAAGCTGTGGCCGCTGACGAACGCGTCGCAGTACGGCAGCGCGGCGGTCATGCCGCCGGCGCGTGCCGAGAACCCGCGCGCGCTCACGCGCGGGTTCACCCACACGATCCGGTGGGCGAGCCGCGCCAGCCGCTGCATCTGCGTCGCGACGTGCTCGGGATCGCCGCGCTCCCAACCGTCGGACAGGATCACGACGACGGCGCCGCGCGCCATGCCGCGGCGGCCGTGGCGGTCGTTGAACGCCTTCAGCGCGTCGCCGATCCGTGTGCCGCTCGACCAGTCGGGCGCCGCGGCCGCGGCACGCTGGATCGCGCGTTCGGGGCTGCGTGAAGCGAGCGCGCGCGTGAGCCGCGTCAAGCGCGTGGCGAACACGAACGCCTCGGCGTTCGGCCCGCTGCCCGCGGCACTGGTAAGGAACTGCAGGTAGGCGCGCGCGTACGGCTCCATCGAGCCGGAGATGTCGCACAGCAACACGAGCCGCCGGCGCTGCACGCGCCGGTGCCGGCGCGCGAGGCGGATCGGGTCGCCACCGGTGCGCAGGCTGCCGCGCAGCGTGCGCCGCATGTCGATGCGCTGGCCGTGACGGCCCTTCTCGTAGCGCCGCGTGCGCCGCGACGGCGTGACGATCTGCAGCCGCGCCATCAGCCGGTAGAGCTGCGCGAGCTCGTGTGGTGCGAGCGCGTCGAAGCTCTTGTTCGCGAGCCGCTCCTCGTCGCTGGCGACCGCGACCGGTACCTCCAGCTCCTCGCCGCTGCCCGCAGCGTCTCCGGCCGCGGCGCTGAGCCCGCGACGCGTGGCGCGGCTGCCGGACGCACTCGTGGTGTGGGGCGACGTCTCGGGGGACGTGTCGCGCGGCGTGTCGGGCGGGGTCTCGGCGCCGAACACCTCGCGGAACACGCGCCCGAACGCCGCAACCTGCGTGGGGTCGGTCACGAGCACGGCGCGCGCCGTCCAGTACAGGCGGCGTCGCGAGACCGGGCGCGTCAGGCCCAGGGCCCGTGCGAAGTCGGCCGTGCGAGCCGGCGTGACGGGCACGCCGGCATCGTGCAGGCGGCGGCTGAAGGCGCCGACCAGCGGCGGCAGGTCGAGCACGACGGTCTCGACGCCGAAGTCAGTCAACGAGCTGCTCCAGGCCGCCGGCGCGGACCAGCTCCTGGTCCTCGCCGTACTTGAGCACCGCGCCGAGCGTGCGGTCGATCGCGCCGGCGTCGAGCGTCTCCAGGCCGAGGAGATCAAGCGCCGCCAACCAGTCGATCGCCTCGGCGATCCCCGGCGGCTTCTGCACGTCGCTGTCGCGCATGCGCGAGACGGCGTTCGCCACCTGGACGGCCAGCGTCGCCGACGCGCCCTTCACGCGCCGGCGCACGATCTCCACCTCGCGCTGCGGGCTCGGGTAGTCGATCCAGTGGTACAGGCAGCGGCGCTTGACCGCGTCGTGCAGGTCGCGCGTCCGGTTCGAGGTCAGGACGATCGCTGGCGGGTGCGTCGCCCTGATCGTGCCGATCTCCGGGATCGTCACGCTGGCGTCGGCGAGCAGCTCGAGCAGGAACGCCTCGAAGTCGTCGTCGGCGCGGTCGATCTCGTCGATCAGCAGCACGGCGGGCCGTGGGCCGGGGTGCTCGAGCGCGCGCAGCAGCGGGCGCCGGATCAGGTAGTCGGGGCCGAACAGGTCCTCCTCGGTCACCGACGAGCCGCCCGCGTCGGCCAGCCGGATGCTGATCAGCTGGCGCGGATAGTTCCACTCGTACAGCGCCTCGGCCGCGTCGATCCCCTCGTAGCACTGCAGGCGGATCAGCGGGGTGTCGAGCACCTGCGCCAACGCCTTCGCCGCCTCGGTCTTGCCGACGCCCGCCTCGCCCTCGAGCAGCAGCGGCTGCGGCAGCCGCAGGCTGAGGAACATCGAGGTGGCCAGCCCTTCGTCGACGAGGTAGTCGACGGCCCCGAGGCGCTGGGCCAGCGTCTCGATGTCGGGGACGAGGTGGTCGAGCTCGCTCATCGCGCCGAGAGGACCGCCGCGTAGTCCTCCTCGGTGTCGACGTCCAGCGGGATCCGGCCGGGCATCGACACCTCGGTGGGATCGCCGCGGTCCAGCAGCTTCCAGACGCCCTTGTCGCCGTGGAGGTTCGCGAGGTCGCCGAACGTGCTGCGCGCGAACGCGATCGGATGGCCGCGGCCGTCCTCGTACCGGCACACCGCGAGCGGCGCGTCGCCACGGCCCGCGAGCAGCGCGCGCACCGTCGCGGGCGTCACGCCCGGCTGATCGCCGAGCATGAGTACCAGCACGTCTCCGCGCACGACCTCGAGCGCCGCCGCGATCGAGGACGAGCAGCCGGATCCGTAGGCGTCGTTGACCACGACCTCCGTTCCGCTCAGATCGACCGCGTCGCGCACCTCGTCGGCCGCGCCGCCGATCGCCACCACGAGCTGATCGAAGTCGCACTGCCGCGCGGTCTCCACCACGTGGCCGAGCAGCGTCGTGTCGCCGTAGGAGAGCAGCTGCTTCGGGCGGCCGAGGCGCTGCGAGCCGCCGGCGCCGAGCACGAGCCCGCACACGCGCTCGTCAGGCATGGTGGCAACAGTGGTGCTCGGCCACGGCGACCGGCTCGGCAGCCGCCGTCGGCTCGAGGAACAGCTCGATCCCGCCGCCCGACAGGCACGGATTGCCGACCGTCACCGCGCCGTCCTCCTCGATCGTGGCGAACACGTCGGGCAGGATGCGCAGCAGCAGCGGCTCGCCGCTGCGCAGCGCCTCGAGCGCGTATGCCCGCACGTTCTCCTCCGTGCAGACGCCGCCGACGAAGCCCTCGAGCGTGCCGTCGCGGCGGACGATCGCGCGGTCGCCGGGCCGCACGCTCGTCGGCCGCTGCGCGCGCACGACCGTCGCGGTGACGTACGCCTCGGTCGCCACTGCCGTCGTCATTGCGGCGGCTCCGCGCGGCCCTGCATCGCCCGCCACACGCGCGCCGGGGTGCAGGGCATGTCGATGTGCTTGACGCCGTGGGTGTCGTACAGCGCGTCGATCACGGCATTCACGATGGCCGGCGGCGAGCCGACGTTGGGCGACTCGCCGACGCCCTTGGCCCCGAGCGGGTGGTGCGGGCACGGCGTAACGGTCGCGCCGAGCTCGAAGTCCGGGCACTCGAGCGCGGTCGGGATCAGGTAGTCCATGAACGACGAGTTCAGGCAGTTGCCCTCCTCGTCGAAGCTGATGAGCTCCATCAACGCGATGCCGACGCCCTCCGCGAGGCCGCCGTGGATCTGCCCATCGACGATCATCGGGTTGATCCGCACGCCGCAGTCGTCGACCGCGATGAAGCGCCGGATCGTCACCTGTGCGGTGTCGGGGTCGATGTCGACGACGGCGATGTAGGCGCCGTACGGGTACGTGAGGTTCGGCGGGTCGTAGATCACCTGCGCGTCGAGCCCGCCCTCCATGCCCTCGGGCAGCGCCTCGCCGCTATAGGCGCGCTCGGCGATCTCCTCGATCAGCGCGCCCTTCTCCGGGTCGCCCTTCACGTACCAGCGGCCCTTCTCCCAGGCGAGGTCCTCGGGCCGCGCCTCGAGCATCGTCGCGGCGATCGCGCGCGCCTTGTCGCGCACCTTGCGCGAGACGACCGCCACGGCGCCGCCTGAGACCGGCGTCGAGCGGCTGCCGTACGTGCCGAGCCCGTACGGCGACTTGTCGGTGTCGCCGTGGCGGACCTCGACGTCCTCGGGCGGGATCCCGAGCTCCTCGGCCACGATCTGCGCGAACGTCGTCTCATGGCCCTGGCCCTGCGTCTGCGCGCTGATGCTCACGACCGCCTTGCCGGACGGGTGCACCCGCAGGTCGGCGCCGTCGTTCATGGCCAGGCCGAGGATGTCCATGTGCTTGCGCGGCCCGGCGCCGACGCCCTCGGTGAAGAACGACACGCCGATGCCCATCAGCTCCCCGCGCGCCCGCTTCTCCGCCTGCTCACGACGCAGGTCGTCGTAGCCGGCGATGTCCATCGCGACCTGCATCGTCTTGGCGTAGTCGCCCGAGTCGTACGTCCAGCCGGTGGTGGTCTCGTACGGGAACTGCTCCGGCCCGATGAAGCTGCGCATGCGCAGCTCGATCGGGTCGACGTTCATCTCGTGCGCGAGCGCGCCGACCATCCGCTCGACGAGGTAGACGGCCTCGGTGATGCGGAACGAGCAGCGGTAGGCGACGCCACCCGGCGCCTTGTTGGTATACACGGCCTTGACCTTCACGTGCGACGCCTGGAGGTCGTACGAGCCGCAGACGATGTGGAAGAAGCCGGCCGGGAACTTGGTCGGCTGCGCGGTGCTGTCGAACGCGCCGTGGTCCGCGATCACGTCGACTCGCAGGCCGGTGATCTTGCCGTCCTTGGCGCACATCTCCGAGCGCATGATGTAGTCGCGTGCAAAGCCGGTGGAGACGAGGTTGCCGGTGCGATCCTCGACCCACTTGACCGGGACGCCGGCGACGATCGACCCGGCGATCGCGCACACGTACCCGGGATACACCGGCACCTTGTTGCCGAAGCCGCCGCCGATGTCGTTGCACATGATGCGGATCATGTGCTCGGCGAGGCCGGCGACGTGCGCGTACACCGTGCGGTGGGCGTGCGGTGCCTGGTTGCCGTTGTAGATGTCGAGCTGGCCGGTCTTCGGGTTGAAGTCGGCGATGATCCCGCACGTCTCCAGCGGCGCCGGATGGCAGCGCGGGTAGATGATGTCGCGGGTGACGACGGTGTCGGCCTCGGCGAACACGCGGTCCGTCGCCTCCTCGTCACCGGCCTCCCACAGCGGGCTCGCGAGGTTGTCGCGCTGTCCGCTCTTATCGTCGCGGATCAGCGGCGCGTCGTCGTCGAGCGCCTTGCGCGCGTTGACGACCGCGGGCAGCGGCTCGTACTCGACGTCGATCAGCGCCAGCGCGTCGTTGGCCGAGTACTCGTCGGTCGCGATCACGAACGCGACCTCCTGGCCCTGGAAGCGGACCTTGTCGCCGGCCAGCACGGCCTGCGTGTCGTAGGAGATCGTCGGCATCCACGCGAGGCCGAGCGTCTCGAGGTCCTTGGCGGTGACGACCGCGGCGACGTTCGGGTGCGCGAGCGCGCGCGAGGTGTCGATCGAGACGATCTTCGCGTGCGCGTACGGGCTGCGCAGCAGCGCGCCGTACACCATCCCCGGCAGCTTGATGTCGTCGAGATAGTTGCCCTGGCCGCGGATGAAGCGCGCGTCCTCCTTGCGCTTGAGCCGGCCGAAGCCGATGGGTCGCTCGGTGTCAATGGCCATGTCCGACCTCCTGCCGCTCTTGCTCGGCGGCCCAGTGCACGGCGGCGACGATGTTCTTGTAGCCCGTACAGCGGCAGATCGCACCCGAGATCGCGGTGCGTATCTCGTGGTCGGTCGGGTTCGGGTTCTCGTCCAGCAGCGCACGGGTGGTCATCAGCATCCCCGGCGTGCAGAACCCGCACTGGAGCGCGTGCAGCTCGTGGAAGCCCTGCTGGATCGGGTCGAGCTCCCCGTTGCGCTCGAGTGACTCGACGGTGCGGATGTCGTGGCCGTCGCACATCACGGCGAGCGTCGTGCACGACTTGACGGGCTTGCCGTCCATCAGCACGACGCAGGCGCCGCAGTTGGACGTGTCGCAGCCCCAGTGCGTGCCGGTGAGGTCGAGCGTCTCGCGGATGAAGTGCACGAGCAGCAGGCGCGGCTCGATGTCGCGCGTGACCTGCTCCCCGTTGACGGTCATCGTGACTTCCATGCCTCAGACCTCCTCGTTGAGTGCGCGTGCGGTCGCGCGGCGGAGTGCTCGGCCGGTGAGCACGCCGGCGAGGTGGCGCTTGTAGTCGACCGGTCCGCGGCCGTCGGCCATGGGAGAACAGTCTGCCGAAGCGATCTCGGCGGCTTCCGTGAACAGCTCGTACGACGGGGCGTTGCCGCGCAGCAGCTCCTCGGCGCGGGTGAGGTGGATCGTCGTCAGGCCGACGGCGCTGAGCGCGATGCCGACGTCGGCGAACGTGCCGCCGTCCATCCACACGCACACCGAGGCGGCGGCGATCGCCCAGTCGCCCGCGCGGCGCTCGACCTTCTCGTGCGCGCTGCCCGCGCCCGGCTGCACCTTCAGGCGGACCTCGGTGAGGATCTCGCCGGCGCCGACCGCGGTCATGTACGGGCCGACGTGGAAGTCCGCCATCGACACCACGCGCTCGCCGTCGGCGCCGCGGATGACCACGTCCGCCTTGGCCGCGGCGCACACGGCGCTCAGGTCCTCGGCCGCGTCGGCCTGGCACAGCGAGCCGCCGATCGTGCCGCGGTTGCGGACGACCGGGTCCGCGATCACGGTCTCCGCGTCGCGGAACACCGGGTAGCGCTCGAACAGCAGGTCGGACTTGAGCAGGTCGACGTGCCGGGTCAGCGCCCCGATCCGGATCTCGCCCTCGCGCTCCTCGATGTACTCGAGGTCGGGGATCTCGTTGATGTCGACCAGGTGCTCGGGGTTCGCCAGGCGCAGCTTCATCATCGGCAGCAGGCTGTGCCCGCCGGCGATGACGCGCGCCTCCGACCCCAGCCGCTGGAGCGCGGCGATCGCGCCGTCGAGACTCGTCGCGCGCTCGTAGCCGAACGGGGCGGGTGTCTGCATCAGGCGCTCCTCATCCGCTTGCGCGGCTTGCCGATGTCCTCGCGCGGCTCGTACTGCTCCGGCGCGTCGGTCCCGATGACGGGCGAGCGGTCCAGGCGCTCGGGCCGCGACTGGCGCGTCTCGGGATACAACAGCCGGGCGTTGAGGCTGCCGTACTCGACGGCGCGCAGCACCGGGCCGGCGGGGTTGCCCATCGCGATCGGCGCCTCGCGGCCGAGGCGCGCGAGCGTCAGCGTGCCCTTGGTGTAGACCTCGCCGATCCGCGGCGGCGTGACCTCGCTGCTCTGCGGGAAGTCGCGCAGCCCGGCCGCGGCAGCGCCCGGGTAGAGCCCGTCGACGAGGCCCATCGCGTCCTCCATGCCGGCCTTCTTGACGAGCAGGCCCTCGAGCGCGCTCACGGCGGCGTCGAGGTTCGCGTTGATGTCGTTCACGACCGGCTCGACCGGCTCGGTCTTGGCGAGGATCTCGCCGACGTTCCCGATCACCGTGTCAAGCCCGTTCGTGATCGCACGCAGCTGCACGATCGTCGATACGAGGTAGTAGACGAGCGCCAGGACGATCAGGACAACCGTGACGATGAGTACCACTCCTGCTGCAGGCATCCGCTCCTCCTCTCAGGCGTCGTCGATGATTACGTCGAGTGAGCCGCCATAGTTCGCGACTCCGGCGACCGTCTGTCTTACCTGGTCCTGCGTGGTGAGCAGGAGCGGCACGGCGTCGAGGTCCTTGGAGCCGGCGGCGGTGACGTCGGCGATCTTGTTGACGCTCGGGACGATGCTCTTGGCGGCGCTGAGCACGCCGTTGAGCAGGTAGAGCACGATCGGCACGACGACGAGCAGCAGGACGAGGTCGCCGATCCACCAGAGGGTCATTGCGGCCTCCTTTCTGCTACGACGGCCGCCTTGCGGCCGATGCCGGGCAGCGCGCCCAGGATGACGTCGAACTGCGCGTTGATTGCCTTGACGGCGGGCTCGAGCGGCCGCAGGTGCTCGGCCTCGACGCTCTCGAGCGCGTCACCGAGCGTGGCGAGCCCGGTCGAGATCCGCTCGAGGCCCCGGCGGACGATGATCAGCGCCACGGCGAGGACGGCGATCACGACGATCGCCAGCAGCACGCTCAGCAGGACCAGTGTGTCGTTGGTGCTCATGACGCTTCCCCGAACCCGTCGGTGAGTGCGTTCATGTAGCCGTCCTGCACGACGGCCTCGTCCACGATCAGGCCGAGCACCGGGGCGGTCGCCTCGAGCTGGGGGATGAACGCGGTGTTGCCGGCGACCTTGCCGGCGATCTCCAGCAGGCCGTTGACCGACTTCTCGATGCTGCCGACCGAGCGGATGAGCATCAGCAGCAGCGCGGCGACGATCAGCGCGGCGACGAGGCCGATGATCAGCGCCACGGTCCAGTAGTCGTGAGCGCTCATCTGCCCACCGCCACCTTCCGCAGGGCGCGGGCGGAGTGCAGGATGCGAACGCCCGAGTCGTTGATCTGCTCGATGCCCGCGAGCGAGTCCGTCTGCTTGCGCAGCACGTCGACCGCGCCCACCGCGGTGTCCGCCTGCTTCGCGATGCGGGCCGCCAGTCGGACGATCGTGATGACGATCACTGCCGCGACCAAGATCACGACGACGCCGAGGGCGATGCCCACTTGCCAACCCGTCAACCTCGTAACCCCCTTCTCCATCCTCTGATCGAAACCGCCCGGCCGACCGCGCGCGACGATAGCTCCGGGCTCGAATCGTGTCCAGCCGCCGCGATGACCGCCTCGTAGTCCGCCCAGCTGTCGACGTCGGGCGGCACACAGCCCGCGACCGGGATCTCGCTGACCGCCGCCGCATGGCGGCCAAGGAGCCGCCAGATCGCCTTCTCGCCGGGCAGCGAGCGCAGCTCGTCGAACATCTCGCGGGCGAACGCGAGCGGATACCCGCGGGCGTCGTCGTAGCGGCAGACCGCGATCGGCGCGTCGCTGCCGGCGGCGAGCAGCACGCGCACCGTGCCGGGCACGACGCCGGGCTGGTCCCCGAGCAGCAGCACGAGCTCGGTCGCCGCCGGGTCGAGCGCCGCCAGCGCGGCGCCGAGGTTCGGGACCACCTCGGCGCCGGACAGGTCCACGCGCGCGCGGACCTTCTCGACCTTGGCGCCGACGGTGACGAGCAGCTGGTCGAACTCGCAGGCCCGCGCGGTGGCGAGCGTGTGGTCGAGCAGCGTGGCGCCGTTGTAGGGCAGCAGCGGCTTGGGCCGTCCGAGCGTGCGTGACCCACCCGCCGCCAGGACGAGTCCGGCCACGAACGGCTCATTCATGGCAATGGTGACCCTGGTCTTCGTGCGAGAGCGGCGGGAGTGGCGCGACCTGCGGGCGCCGGGTCGCGACGATCTCGGCGAGAATCGACAGCGCGATCTCCTCCGGCGTGCGCGCGCCGATGTCGAGGCCGGCCGGCGTGTGGACGCGGGCGCGATCGTCATCGCTCACGTCGAGGTCGGCGACGACTGCGCCGCCGCGCCGGCGGCTCGCCACGAGCCCGACGTACGGGACGCCGGCGTCGAGCGCGGCACCGAGCGCGCGGTCCTCGTCACGGCCGTGCGAGGCGACGATCACCGCGGCGTCGTTGTGCGTCGGCTCGATCGCGCCGTCGGTGTGCGCGGCGATGTCGTAGCCCAGCGAGGCACCGAGCTGAGCGAGCGCGAGGGCGATCGGCGTCTCGCCGATGACGTGCAGGCGCGCGGGCGGCAGGTGGGGCTCGAGGAAGATCTCCAGCGCCCCGCCGCTCAGGCACGGGTTATGCTCGGTGACCGCGCCTTCGACGGCGGCGCCGGTGCCATCCCCGGGCTCGATCCGCAGCAGCAGCCCCTCGCCGGTCTCGAGCACGCGCAGCGCATGCAGGCGCACGCTCGGCTCGGCGCAGTGGCCGCCGACGAACCCTTCGATCGTGCCGTCGCCCAGCACGAGCGCCGTTGCTCCGGCGCGCACGCTTGCGGGGCGACCGGCGCGGACGACTGTCGCCTGCACATACGCGACGCGCTCTTCCTCGAGCGCGGCGACCCGGTTGGCGAGCCCTTCGCCGATCATCGACCCGTCCGTTCCTCCTCCGTGGGAAACCTAACGTCAGACTCTTTCATAACGAGCGTCGCCGTCAAGGCGACGTTTGGCCAGCCTGGACACCTCGTTGTGCGGCGCGGAGTCCGCGGTTAGGGTCGCTCCATGCGCCGATTTGCCGTCATATCCGCCCTCGCCTCGTGCTTCGTACTCGCCTTTGCGGTGACCGCCCCAGCGGCCGGCCCGCCGATCCTCAAAGCCACGCCGCGGACGGTGCACCTCGGGCAGACGGTCACGATCAAGGGTTCGCAGTGGCCGGTGATCGAGTTCTGCAAGCGGACCGTGCGCCTGCGCCTCGAGTCCGCCCAGAACGCCGTGCTGATCGGCTTCTCGCACATCAGCGACGGCGGCCACTTCACCCGCCACTTCACGCCGAAGAAGGGCAAGGTCGGCACGGGCACCTGGAAGGTCGTCGCACGGCTGCGGTGCGAGAGCGGCGAGGACGGGTCTCCGAACTTCATCACTCGCAAGCGGACGCTGAAGATCAAGCCGTAGCGTCGTGGAGCGCGACCGCGCGCTCGCACTGCTCGCGCGGCTGCACGAGGCACAGGGGTCGTTCTACGCGGGCGGCCCCGAGGCGCCGCTGCGCGCCGTGCTGGCCGACGAGATCGTCTGGCACGTGCCGGGTGACAACGCGATCGCGGGCGTCTATGAGGGCGCCGACGCCGTGATGGCGTACTTCGCCCGCCGGCGCGACCTCGCCGCGCGGACGTTCCGGATGCATCCCGGCGAGGTGATGGTCGGCGACGACCACGTGGCCGTGCTCACCGACGGGACCGCGGTGATTGACGGCGAGGAGCGCCGGTGGTCGACGGTTGGCCTCTATCAGTTCGCCGGCGACCGCGTGGCGGCGTGCTGGCTCTTGCCGCTCGACCCGGTCGCGTTCGACGCCGCGTGGCGAACGGATGTGGGTGACGAGCTCGAGCGCGACGCGCACGCGTGTGCCGGCGCGGCAGGCGGCGCAGGGCTGACGCTCGACGCGGTCCAGCTGGCTCGGGCGGTCCAGCGAGCGCGCGGGCAACCTGGCTTCCAGCTCGGGGTCCAGAGCTCGACAAGATGCCAGCGCAGCCGGTTCTGCGCGCGCGTGCGCTCGGCGACCAGGTCGTCGCGGTGATCGACAGATGAGCCGGATCTGCATCGCCTGCTCGTCCAGGAACGCGACCGCAAAGCGCTCGATCCCCTCGCGCAGCACGGCGCGCGCGACGGCGAGCGCGTCGATCCGGTCCGACTTGCCCGGCTCGCGCTGGCCGCGGCGCGAGGCGCCCATCAAATGCGGCGGCACGCGGATCACGCGCTCACCGGCCGCGATCAGCGCCTGCTCGAGCCGCCGCGAGACGTGCCGGCAATCCTCGATCGCCCACACCCGCTGCTCGTCGAGCGCGCGCGCCCACCGCAGCGCGTCCCGATGCCCCGCGTCGTCGGCGGCGATCGTGCGCTCACCGACGACCGCGCCGGTGCCGCCGTCAACGGCCGCCAACGCGTGCGTCTGCTTGTGCGTGTCCGCCCCGATCACGATCATGCACACCGTCCCTTCCTCGAACCGTCGAAGTGGACCGCCGGCGGACACGCCTCAGTGAGGGCCGATGCCAGCTCCTATCAAGTCACGCCGGTGATCCTCGGACGGCGACGGACGACACAACGTTCGCGGGTCAGACCCACCGGTCGACATGCGGCTAGAAAGTCAGCCCGTCGCCGACCGAGGAGCCTCCACCGCCAGCCGGACGTCACCGACCAACACGAACCTGACACTGATGCGGCTGGGTAGGGCGGCGAGGTTTGGGCCGCGCGGCGGTCTCTGGGGCCGATAGTGCACCTATACGGTTGTGAATCCGCCCCGGGCGGGTTTCCACCCTCTTCAATGCGCAGTTGAAGTTCGCCGGCCGGTTGCCCACGCATCTGCCGCTCCGTCGTCGCTGACGGGACGCAGGTCGGGTGCGGAGAAGGGGAGCGCCTCGGCGTGTACGACGGCAAGTGCGCGCGTGGAGCGGGTGAGGGCGGTGTAGAGGCCGCCGCGCCCGCCGTCGGGCTGCTCGGCGAGGATCGCGGCCGGCTCGATCACGACGGCGGCGTCGAACTCGAGGCCCTTGATCGCGCCGAGGCCGAGCAGGTTGATGCCGGTGGAGAGGCCGGAGTCGGTCTCCTCTGCATGCGCGAGATGGAACGCGGCGTCGACGACGTCGCGCGCCGACTCGGGAGCGGCGACGCCGACCGAGCCCACGTCGGCCGCCATGCGCGTGGCGAGCTCGAACGCGACCGCGCCGAGCCGGTCTCGCGACGTCGCCACGGACACGGCCTCCCACGGCGCGCGGCGCACGCCCTCCGGGACGGCGGCGTCCGGCGCCAGCGTCGCCGCGATGCGCAGGAAGTCGTCGGGCACGCGGTAGGAGATCAGCAGCTCTTCGATCTCCAGCCGGTCGACGCCGGCGTCGCGCAGGACGGCGTCCCAGGTCGACAACCGTGCCTCGGCGGTCCGCTGGGCGATGTCGCCGAGCATCGTCATCGACTGGCGGCGCGCGCGCCGCACGACCATGCGCAGCTCCATCGGCGACAGGTTCTGCGCCTCGTCGACCACCACGTGCCCGAACGTGCGCAGCTCGGGGTCGATCAGCCCGCGCGCCTCGTCGAGCAGCGCGAACTCGCTGTGCGTCATGGCGGCGCGCGATTCGGCGGGCTTGATCGACAGCAGCAGGTCGATCTCCTCGGGCGAGAACAGGTCGCCGCCTGCTTCGGTGAGGCGGCGCCGGTTCTTGAACAGCGCAGCGACCAGCGCCTCGGGCGTCTGCCGCGGCCAGGACTTCGTGACCAGGCGCTGGTACTCGCGTGCCGACCGCACCGCCGACAGCACGGTGTCGTGATCGAGCGCGCGGCCCGCCCGCGAGCCCTCCACGACCTGCGTCGCCAGCCGGTCGGCGAGCCGCGTCCGGAAGCGCTCGCGGCCGAGCTCGTACGTCCGCCGGTCGCGCGCCTCGTCGATGAGCTTCGCGACCTCCTCTGGCGAGGCGACGAGCGCGACCCGGCCGACCTCCATCGCCACGGGCTCCTCGGGCGCGCCGACCCGCTCCCACAGCAGCCGCCGCAGCAACACCGCCATCCGCCCGGACCCGAGGAGCGTCGCGCGCTCCTCGCTCTCGCCGGACGCCCACGGCCGGCCCGAGACCAGCGCGTCGATCGCCCGCTGCTCGACGCTCGCCTCGCCGAGCGCCGGGAGCACCTGGGAGATGTAGGTGATGAAGACGCGGTTGGGGCCGACGACGAGCACGCCCTCGCGCGCGAGGTTGCGATCCGCGTACAGCAGCCACGCCGCACGATGCAGGCCGACCGCGGTCTTGCCGGTTCCCGGGCCGCCCTGCACGACCAGCGCGCCCTCGATCTGCTGGGTGATCAGCGCGTACTGCTCGGGCGTGATCGTCGAGATGATCTGCCGCATCTCGCCGACCCGCTGGCGCGTGATGTCCTCGACGATCGCGTCGGTCAGGTGGTCGTGCTCGCCGGCGGCGAGCTGCTCGTCGACGAACCCGAGCACCGTCCGGGCCTCGATGTCGAGGCGCCGCCGGCGCTGCACGCCGCGCCGGTCGGCGGTCGTGGCCGCGTAGAACGGCTCGGCCGCCGGTGCGCGCCAGTTGATGGCCAGCAGCTCGGCGTGCGCGTCGGCGACCGCATGCCGGCCGATGTACAGCCGCGCGCCGTCGTCGCGGTCGATGCGGCCGAAGTACAGCGGCCCGCTTTCGCTCGTGTACGCGCGCAGCCGCTCGAGCCGCATCTGCTCGAGCACCTCCTCGGTGAAGTCGTCGCCGTGGCGGTCGCGCCGGCTGACCGACAGGACGTCGAGCAATGCGTCGTAGGCCGCGTAGGTCTGGTCGAGGTGCGCCTGCTCGGAGACCAGCTCCGCGTCCGCCGCCATCAGTCGCTGGAGAGTACCTTCGCGCGCAGCGCCATGAACAGCGCGGGCGCGGAGTGCGACCCGGCCGCGAGCTCGTCGAGCCGCGCGGAGCTCACGCGGCTCAACCCCGGCCGGCGTCGGATCAGGCGGCTGTGCGTGATCGCTACGCGCTCGCGCTCGGCGACCACCTGCTCGCGCAGTGTCCGCGCCGCAGGTCGCTCACCCGGCTCCATGACTTCGGTCACGAGGTCGTCGAGGCCGGGCGCCACGCCGGCGCAGGCATCGAGCACCGGCTGGAAGATCTCGCGCGTGGGCAGCTCGCGCGCGGCCGGGTCGCCGTGGATGGCCTCCTCGAGCAAGTGCAGGGCAGCCTGATAGTTGGCGAAGATCTGGCCGACCGCGTCGCTCGCCCGCACGCTCTACGGCTTCGCGGCCACCAGGGTGAAGAGCATCGGGAGCAGCTCGCCGTCGACGCGCACGCGGTAGCGGCCGTCCTCCTCGGGCTCGAGCAGGTTGCCGCGCGGGTCGAAGTCGGCCTCCATGTGCTCCTCGAGGTGCCGGAGCCGCAGGCCGGCCCCGAGCGCGGCCATGACGACCTCGGCGAGCGAGTGCCCGTACTCGACGGTCGCGGTCGCGGCGACTGGAAGATCGGCGCCGGCGTACGAGCCGGGCTCGTCGAACGTGCGCGGGCCGTCGAAGCCGTACGGGAAGTCGAGCTCGAACGGGTCGACCGATCCGACCATCTGGTTCATCGGGTGCGCGTCGACGAGCAGGAGCTTGCCGCCGCCGCGCAGCGCCGCCGCCACCGAGCGCATCCACGCGCGCAGGTCGTCGATCCACACGAGCACGCCGATCGTCGCGTACACGAGGTCGAAGCGGTTGTGCAGATCGACCGGCAGCTTCGTGGCATCGGCCTCGACGAAGTGCACGTCGACCTCGCAGCGGCGGGCGAGCGTGCGCGCCTTCTCGAGCGCGGCAGGAGAGAAGTCGACGCCGGTCACGCGCGCGCCGCGGCGCGCGAGCGAGATCGCGTCGAACCCGATGTGGCACTGCAGGTGCATCACGTCCAGCCCAGCGACCGCGCCGACCGCCTCGCGCACGCCGGCCGCCTCGGCCTCGCGGAGCGAGTCGCGGCCCGCGATCAGGGCCTCGACGTCGTAGATCGGGTCGCCGTGGCCGTGGGCGTCGGCGAGCGCATCCCAGTGCGCGCGGTTGATCCGGCGGGAGGTGCGGGCGTCCGGCATGCGGGCGGCAACGATAGCTATCGGCCGGTCAGGCGGGTGACCGTGCCGCTGCGCGCATCGACGACCCAGGCGGCCCCGCCGCCGACCGCCAGAGCGGTCGGAAATCCGGCGATATGGAGCACGCTGCGGTACGCGCTCGTGCGCGGGTCGATCTCGATCACGTCGCCGCTGCTGGTGTCGAGGACGAGCACGCCGCGGCTCGAGATCGCCAGGGCCCCGGGCTCGCCACCGACGCGAATCGGCGCTCCCATGCGGCGTCCCGTGGCAGCGGACAGCCGCATCACCGTGCCATCGCCGCGGTTGGCGACCCACACCGAGCCGAACCCGACGGCCACGTCCTGCGGGTCGCGGCCGACCGGCGTGCGGCGGCCGATGACCAGGCCCTCGCGCGGGTCGACGCGCGCGACCGTCCCGTCACCGGAGTTGACGACCCACACGAAGTTGGCGCCGATGGCCAACGCCGTCGGGTAGTCGCCGGTGCGGATCGGCGGGCCGAGCACGCGGTTGGAGACCGGGTCGATGCGGGTGACGGTGCCGCGCTGGCCGTTCGTCACCCAGGTGCCGTCGTAGCCGACCGCGACGTCGATCGCGTCCGCCCCGATGCGGATCTTGCGGCCGGCCGAGCCGGGCAGCAGCGGGTTCACGCGCGTGACGGTGTCGTCACCCGCGTCGGCGGTCCACACCGAGTCCTCGCCGACGGCGATGCGCAGCGGCGCGGCGCCGGTCTCGTGCCGCGACGGCGCGTCCGCGGGCGCGGCCGCGTCGATCGCCACGACGCCGTTGTCGCGCCCGCTCGCCACCCACACCGTGTCGTCGGCGACCGCGACGTCGGTCGGCTGGCGGCCGACGTGCAGCGTGCGGCTGGGTGGGCCGCCCGCCGAGCCGTTGTCGCGCGTGGCCAGCACGACAACCGCGGGCGCGACCAGCAGCACCACGAGCGTCGCGACCGCGCCCACGAGCGCCCAGGGGGAGAAGCCGAGCGGCCGCGGCGCCGTCGTCATCGGTCGAGCCCCTGCGTGCCCGGGAGCCGCGTCGCCGGCACCGGGCGGTTGAGGACGGCGTCGGTCTCGCGGAATCCAGGATGGTGGGCCTTGGCGAACGCGTTCAGGCGCGACGCGCAGCGGTACTGGTCGCGCCAGCCGACGTACACGCGTCGCGCGTCGGGCTGCAGCCGGTCGAGCAGCGCCTTCACGCGCGCCCACGGGAGCACGGCGCCGCCGCGCGTGAACACGCCGGCGATGTGATCGTCGCCGTCGACGAGCGGCGAGCCGTCCGCGCGGCGGACCGGCGTGAGCTGGCCGGAGGTCTCGGTGGTGCCGGTCAGCGCGACGAGGCCGGGGATGCGCGGCTGCGTCTCCACCAGTGCCAGGTCGGCGCACGGCGCGCGCGCGACGATGCGCCCGTGCAGGACGCCGACGCCCGTCGACAACCGCAGCGACTTCGCTCCCCACACGGTGTGCGCGCTCGTGAGGATGAGCCCGTCGTCGGCGTCGATGACGGTTCCCGCGCTGTGCACGTCGTCGCTGCCGATACGCGCGTCGATGCCGACCACGGCGAACGCGAGCCGGTCATCGCTGAGCGAGGCCGGGGTAAGGACGGCGAAGGCCCCGAGGATGCAGACGGTCACGCCCAGGCGGCGCACTGTCAGATGCTAAATCGCCTGCACTGGGCTTGCACGTTAATTTTGCCCGGCCTAGGCTCGGCCCACGCAAACCGCCACCGTTTCACGGACCCGGCGAGGGCGCATGGCGGGCGCACTCGTCGCCGCAATCGCGGCGATCGCCGTGGCGGGCTTCCTGCTGCTGAGGGGCGGCGAGCCGGCCCCGGCCACCTTCCGCGTGCCCGCGCATCCGACCGGCCTGGCGGTCGCCGGCGACGAGGTGTGGGTGGCGGCGCCGCAGTCGGGCGCGCTCACTGTCCTCGACGCCCGCTCCGGACGGCGCATCGGCGCGCCGGTGCGGACGGGCGGGGAGCCGGCGCGGCTCGCGCTCGGTGCCCGCGCCGCGTGGGTCGCCGACACGTCGCGCGGCGCCGTCATCCCGGTCCGGCGCGCGGGCGATCATGCGTACGAGCCGATCCGCGTCGGCGCCGACGTCGCTGATGTGGCGCTCTCGTCCCGCGTGGTGTGGGCGCTCGACTCCGCCGCGGGCGTGGTGCGCACGCTCGAGCCCGGCGGCCGCCCGGTCCGCTCGCTGCCCGTCGGGCCCGACCCGGTCGACCTGGCGGCCGACGAGCGCTGGGTCGTCGTCGCGTCGGCGGGCGACGGTGTGCTCACGTGGATCGACGCGGCGGCGCGCCGCGTCGCCGGCCACGTGTCGCTCGGCGGCGTGCCGGTCGCCGTGGCGGTGACCGGCGACGTGGCGTGGGTCGCCGACGCCCGCCGCGACGCCGTCGTGCGCGTCGACCTGCGCGGCGGCAAGCCGGTCGGCAGCATCAAGGTCGGCGCGCGGCCGGTGGCCGTGGCGGCGGACGGCGACGACGTGTACGTCCTGTGCGCCGGCGACCGCACCGTCTGGCACGTCGATGGCGGCGACGGCCACGTCGAGTGGCAGCGCCCTGCCGGCCGCGAGCCGGCCGCGCTCGCGCTCGATGCCGATGACGTCTGGGTCGCCGACGCCGGCGCCGACACGGTGATCCGCCTTGAGCGCTGAGCCCGGGCGCGTCTCGCCGTGGCGGCGGTTCCTCCTCGCTGCGGTGCTGTGCCTGATCATCGGAGTGCTCGGCGGGCTGCTCGCCGCCGAATCGCGCTCGCCGCCGGCGGCCGGCCCGGCGCGCTTCACTCCGCCGCGCGAGGCGGCGTTCGACTTCCGCCTGCGTGACCAGCACGGCAAGCTGACCAGCCTGCGCTCGGCGCGCGGGAAGGTCGTCGTGCTGACCTTTCTGTACACCGCCTGCCAGGACCTGTGCCCGGCGCAGGCGGCGGAGATCGTCGACGCCGTCAATCGCGTCGGCGGCAAGGGCGTCGTGGTCTACGGCGTGAGCGTCGACCCCGTCGGGGACGACGAGGAGCATGTGGAGGACTGGCTCAAGAAGCACCATCTCGAGCACGCGCCGGTCGAGTACCTCACGGGCACGCGCGCCCAGCTCGCGCGCGTGTGGCGCGCGTACGGGATCGTCCCGATCGGCGCGACGCCGGAGGAGGCCGCCGAGTACGCCGAGGACGCGGAGTACATGAAGAGCGGCGGTCGCACCAAGCCGTACCACGAGCCCTCGCGGGCGGCGCCGTCCGCCGCCAAGCAGCCGTTCCCGGACACCAACGACCTCCAGTACCGCGGCCGGCCCCGCCACGCCGCCGGGACGGAGTACGAGCACTCGGCGTACGTGCTGCTGATCGACCCGGACGGCGAGCAGCGCGTCGGCTTCCCGTTCGAGCAGCTCGACCCCGCGCGCCTCGCGCAGGACATCCGGCTGCTGCGCGGCTGATCCCGTCGTCGTGCCCGCGCCGGGTTAGGCGCCGAACGGGACCGGCGGCCGCGCCTCGGTGGCCCGCTGGACAAGCCGCGTCTGGTACCAGCTCTCACCGTCGACGCCGGCCGCGCGCCAGCCGAGCGACTCGAGCCGCGCCACCAGCTCGGCGTGCGCGGCGCGCGCCGCATCGTCGTCCGGGATCGGACCGGTGGCCGGCGCCGTGAACGGCTCCGAGCGGCCGATCACGTGCCGCCCCGGCCCGTGGCCGACGACGACGCGAAACTCGGCCGTCGTGCCCGACCGCCAGACGGCGATCCAGCAGTCCTCGAGTCGCGTGCGCGCGCTGCGCGCGGGCAGCCACTCGCCGATCAGGAACCCGACCAGCGCGAACAGGATCAGCCCGCCGATCGCGAGCGCCAGCGACACGCCGCCGGACGAGCCCGTCGTCGCCGCATGCTGCGGCGTCAGCGGATTCCAGAGCTCCGGCGGCAGGCCCGACGTGCTGGTCATGAAGAACGTGAGACCCACGCGCGCGATCGTAACGTCGCCGCGGCGGTGCAGGAAAGCGCTGTGCGGGGGCGAACAGGCAAGGCCGATGGGTTTCCCCGATCGTGATCGGAGCACGACGTGACCGGCCAGGCCAAGGTGATCGCCTTCGCCAACCAGAAGGGCGGGGTCGCCAAGACGACCACGACGCTGAACCTCGCGGCGGCGTTCGCCGAGCAAGGGCACCGGGTGCTATGCGTCGACATGGACCCTCAGGGCAACCTGACCATGTCGCAGGGCATCGATCCGGACACGCTCGAGCAGTCGATGTTCGACGTGCTCGTGTACGACATCTCGATCCGCGAGGTCATACGGAGGCGCGAGGTCGACGTCGCGTGCGCCTCGATCGACCTCGCGGGCGCCGAGATCGCCATGTCGACGAAGATCGGCCGCGAGCGCTCTCTGTCGAAGGCGCTGCGCGCAGTTTCCGAGGACTACGACTGGATCTTCATCGATACGCCGCCGTCGCTGGGACTATTGACGGTGAACGCGCTTACGGCGGCCGATCAGGTGATCGTCCCCGTCCAGTGCGAGTATCTGTCGATGCGTGGGCTGCTGCAGCTGCAGAACACCCTCTCGATGATCCGCGAAAACCTCAATCCCGACGTGCAGATCGCGGGCATCCTGCCCACGATGGTCGACACGCGTACCCTGCACGCCAAGGAGGCGCTCGAGATCCTCGAGGAAAACTTCGGCGACCGCGTCTTCGGCGCGCGCATCAGGAAGACGGTCCGGTTCGCGGAAGCTCCGGTCAAGGGAATGTCGGTGCTCAAGTACGACCCGACGGGGACGGCGGCTGACGCCTATCGCCAGTTGGCGAAGGAGGTGCTCTCGAATGGCAAGCGGTAAGCGGGCGAGCATGCGTGAAGGGCCGCTGGCCGCCCTCTTCCGGAAGACGGAGGAAGGCCAGCAGACCGCGCCCGCGGATCCGCCTGCGGCGCCGCCGGAGCCTGAGCAGACGCCCGCGCCGCCGCGCGCCGAGGTCGAAGACCACCCGCCGGCCCCGCGCACGCCGACGCCCCAGGAGCGCCTGCGCCACGCCTTTTCATCGGACCTGCCGGACAACATCATGGCTCCGCCCCAGCCGGATCGGTCGTCCGCGTCCGAGTACCAGTGGGAGTCCGCCGGAGCCGACATCACGCGCCAGCCTGAGCTGCGCGTGGTCGGCGTCGGCGGTGGCGGCGTCAACGCCGTCAACCGGATGATCGAGGCCGAGGTGAGCGGCGTCGAGTTCATCGCGCTGAACACCGACGCGCAGTCGCTCAACTCGTCGGCCGCGCACGTGACGCTCCAGATCGGCGCCGACATCACGCGCGGGCTCGGCTCCGGTTCGGATCCCGACCTCGGGCGTGCCGCCGCGATGGAGGACCACGACCGCATCAAGTCGCTGCTCAAGGGCTCGGACATGGTGTTCATCACCGCGGGCGAGGGTGGCGGCACCGGCAGCGGCGCCGCCCCGGTCGTCGCGCGCGTGGCGCGCGAGCTCGGTGCGCTCACGGTCGGCATCGTCACCAAGCCGTTCGGCTTCGAGGGCTCGCGACGGATGAAGGCCGCCGAGTCGGGCATCGAGTCGCTCGCCGCCGAGGTCGACACGCTGATCGTGGTGCCGAACAACCGGCTCCTGTCGGTGCTCGACAAGCAGACGTCGATGATGGAGGCGTTCCGCGTCGCCGACGACGTCCTGCGCCAGGGCGTCCAGGGCGTGTCGGACCTGATCACGCTCCCGGGCCTGATCAATCTCGACTTCGCCGATGTGCGGACAATCATGCGCGACGCCGGCAACGCACTACTCGGCATCGGCATGGGCACCGGCGACAAGCGCGCGATCGAGGCCGCGCAGGCCGCCGCCTCGTCGCCGTTGCTGGAGACCACGCTCGAGGGTGCACACTCGATCCTGCTGTCGATCACCGGCGGCCGCGACCTGTCGCTGTGGGAGGTCAATGAGGCCGCCCGCGCCGTGCAGGAGGCCGCCCACCCCGAAGCCAACATCATCTTCGGGGCGATGCTCGACGAGAAGCTCGAGGACGAGGTGTGGATCACGGTGGTCGCGACCGGCTACGGCGAGCGGCGCGCGCCGCGCGAGGAGCGCACGCCGCTGCGCGAGCCGATCGGCGAGCCGCGCGTGCGCCGCGCGCGCGAGCACGCCGTCGTCAGGGACCTCGACGTCCCCGAATACATCCCTCGGTATTAGCCCTTGGCTTCATCCGGCCGCCGCTTTGATGGAAACGGGGGCCATCCTTGGCCCCCGTAACCGGGCGCTGCGCGCCCTCTTGAGGTGCGCATGGCGGCGCGGGGCGTTGTTGCGGCCGGCCACCCGCTGACCGCATCCGCGGGCGCGGAGGTACTGCGCGCCGGCGGCAACGCGGTCGACGCCGCGCTGGCGGCGATGCTCACCTCGTTCGTGGCCGAGCCGCTGCTCACGGGCCTCGGCGCGGGCGGCTACATGCTGGTGGCGCCGGCGGACGGCGCCCCGGTGCTGCTCGACTTCTTCGTCGCCGCGCCCGGGCACGGCGCCGATCTCGGCACGCGCGCGCCGCTGGTCGCCGTCGACGTCTCGTTCGGCGACGTGGTGCAGGTGTTCCACATCGGCGCCTCGTCATGCGGCGCCTACGGCACGCCGGCGGGCATCTGCGCGGCGGCCGAGCGGTTCGGCACGGTGCCGCTCGCCGACCTCGTCGCGCCCGCCGCCGCGCTCGCGCGCGAGGGCGTGCGCGTCAACGCCGAGCAGGCGTACGTGTACGAGATCCTCGAGCCGATCTACTCCGCCACCCCGGAGGCGCGCGCCCTGTTCATGCCCGACGGGCGGCGGCCGATGGCCGGCGACGTCTTCACCGACCCTCCGCTCGCCGACACGCTCGAGCGCCTCGGCGCGGAGGGCGCGGCGCCGTTCTACGAGGGTGACATCGGCGCGGCGATCTCCGAGTACGTGTGCGCGCAGGGCGGTGTGCTCACGCGCGCCGATCTCGCCGCCTACCGGGCCGAGCCGCGCGAGCCGATCCACGTGCACTACCGCGGCCGCGACGTGCTCACCAACCCGCCGCCGAACGCGGGCGGCACGCTGCTTGCTTACGCGCTCGCCTTGCTCGAGCGCGAGGCCGCCCCGCCGGAGGCGCTCACGCTCGTCCGGGCGATGGAGCGCGCGCAGGCCGAGCGCACGCCCGAGTTTCTCACCGGCCTCGCCGAGCCCGGCTTCCTGGGCCGCTTCTTCGCGAGCCGGCTCGGCTCCACGACGCACATCTCGGTGCTCGACGGCGACGGCTGGGCGTGCGCGGTGACGTGCACGAACGGCGAGGGCTCCGGGCTCGTCGTGCCCGGGACCGGCGTGCACGTCAACAACATGATGGGCGAGCAGGACCTCTCACCGCTCGGCTTCTTCACGCACCCGCCGGGGCGCCGGCTGCCGTCGATGATGGCGCCGACGGTCGTGCTCGGCACCGACGGCGCGCCCGAGCTCGCGCTCGGGTCGGCGGGCTCGAACCGCATCCGCTCGACACTGCTGCAGGTGATCGTCAACGTCATCGACCGCGGGATGAACGCGGCGGCGGCGGTCGATGCGCCGCGCCTGCACTTCGAGGACGCGCTCGTCTACGCCGAGCCGGGAATCGACGCCGGACCGATCGAGGTCGCCGGGTACACGATGGCCTGGTTCCGCGACCGCAACCTGTTCTTCGGCGGCTGCCAGGCCGTCGAGCGCCACCCGGACACGGGCGCGCTCGACGGCGGTGGCGACCCGCGCCGCGGTGGCGCGGTGGTCGCCGCCTGACCGCGGCCAATCCTCCGACAAGCGGGAATCAATCGTGCGCCAAGGGCGTCTGGAGAGCGTGGAGGCGAACACCGATCAACGTCCAGGAAAGGACACCTGATGGCTCTCACCCGCACGCGTCGTCGCCTGTTCCTCGCAGTCCCAGCCGCGGTCGTCGCTGCCGCATCCTTCGGCTCGCCGTCGTTCGCGGCGACGCCCGCGCCGACCACCGTGGCGCCCACGCCGATCCATGCGGCTCCGGCGACCACGCAGGGCATCATCATGAAGGACGGCAACATCTGCGACCCGATCCGCCACATGGGCTGCTGAGCGTCAACACGCGGCGCGGGCGACGACCTTCGCCGCGTGCACGCAGCGCTGGCTCTGCACCCCGAACTGCGAACGGACGCGCACGCTCGCGCGGTCCAGGTTGTTGTCCACGGTCGTCTCGGCCGTGGCGGAGCCGGCGACCGCGAGATTGTCGATCGTGGGCACGCCGACTGCGCGGACGCGCACGCGGATCGTCGCCCGCTCGCCGGGTGCCAGTCCGCCGAGGCGGCAGATCAGAGGCACGCGCTCGTTGCAGCCGCCCTGGCTCGGGTGGGCCGAGACCAGCTGCGCGTTCTCGCCGGGATCGTCGGCCACCACGACCTGCTCGGCGTTCGCGTCACCGGCGTTGCGGACGGTCATCTCGAAGCGGGCGGTCGACCCGAACAGCACGCGGCGGTCGAGCGCGCGCTTCGTGAGGACGAGGTCGGTCTCCGGAGCGGGCGGCGGGCTCGGCGACGGCGGAGTCGGCACCGGATCCACCGCGGGCGAGAAGGCGTTGACGAAGTGGCAGACCACGTGCGGCCGGTCAACGGTCAGCCGCACCTCGACCTGCCCCTGCTGGAAGGCGCGCAAGCGGCCGCCGCAGTCCACCGCGGCCAGTGCCCAGCGCCCGTTCGCGTCGGACACCGTGCCGGTCTCCTGGATCACGTAGCGGCCGAGCCGCAACCGGCCGGTGAAGTCGCCGCGTGCCCGCGCGGTCTCGTCGGCGCCGGTGATGGCGCTCTTGGTGAACTGGCGGGCAGGGGTCGCGACCGGCGAGATGACGAAGCCGGTCGTGCCCCCGGCCCCGCGCGTGGTCTTGAGGATCGTGATCGAGCCATTCGGGATGAATTGGTTCCCGAACAGGCAGGCGACGCCGGTGCTGGACGTGATGTGAACGTCTACCGGCGCGGCGCCCCGGCCGCTGTGTCGCCGCTGCACCGCATTGCACGTGACCGCCGTCTGGCGCCAGCGGCCTCCCGTGGCCCGCGGCAGCTCCTCGGTGACGCGGTAGGTCCCGGGATCGAGGGTCATCGGGCTCGGCACGGCGTCGACCGGCGTTCCGGGGTCGATCGTCGTCGCCGACGCGTGTCGCAACACCGTGGTGGTCTCGGAGCCGACCTGGAAGTCGAATGCGTCGACGCCGCCGAACGTGACCTTGGACAGGAGCAACCTGCCGGGCGGCGGGTGCAGCGCGTCGGTGTACGTGCAGGTCACCGTGTCTCCGGCCGCGAGCGCGATCGTCGCCGACGCGGCCGCCAGGTCCGTGCTGACGGTGCTCGCGCCATGCGTGCACGCCAGTCCGGTCAGGTCCCAGCCGGTGGGTACGAGCTCGCGCACCGTCCAGGGGACATCACCCGCGCCGGTCCTGGCACGGAAGAACGTCTGTGATGGCGCGCTCCCGTTCTTGACCGCCAGCGAGAACCGACGGTCGGGCGTGTACGAGATGTTGCCCTCGAAGACGAACGTCTGGTCGGCGTTCGCCGGAGTGCTGACCTGCTTGCGGACAACGATCGTGCCGCTCGTCGGCGGCGGCGTGACGTAGTACGCGTAGCAGTAGACGCTGCGGCGCCCGGCGGGGTACTGGATCCACTCGACGTTGTCGCCGTTGAGGTTGTCGATCGAGCAGCGCAGCGCGCCGAAGCCGAACTGGTCCGCGAACGCAGGCACGCCCGCGAGCACCGGGTCGGTCGGTGTGCCGCCCTGGATCCACAGCGAGCTCGACCTGGCGGCGAGGTCCGCCTGGTCGTCATTGAGCTCGATTGTCGTGGCTCCGGCGATCGACGTGCCCGGCACGACGCGGCCCATGGCGTCGCGGTCGGGGATCGACGCGAGGGTCGTAACGTCGGTGGAGAACGGCGACGTGACGATCGAGAGCGAGCCCCACGGCCCACGCACCGGCCCTCCGATGCCCCGCCCGAGCGTGAACTTCCAGTTCGTGATCGGCGTGCAGTTCGGCTGCGTCGCGTCCTCGATCGTCGGGCTGATCGACTGGCCGGCTGTGTACGGCGTGTCGGCGCCGAGATCCCTCAGGCTCTCCTGGATGTTGTTGCGCGCCCGGTTGGCGCGGATGTCCGCGTACGTCGGGCACTGGCGCGCCACGATCGTGACGAAGCGGTCGGTCCCGTTGCCGTTCGGGTCCGGCGGTTGCTGCGCGATCGCGACATCCGCCCCAGGCCCGCAGACGGCGAGCACGACGAGCAGTCCTGACAGGTACGCGCGCACCACCCCGGATCGAACCCACGCCCGGGCGACCTCGCATCACCCGTTCGGGGTGAACTACGGTTCGAGGCCGCTGACCAGCGTGCGCGTGACGTGCAGGTCGTCGTCGAGCACAACGACGTCGGCGCGCGCGCCTGGCTCGAGGCGGCCGAGGTCGGCGCGGCGGAGCAGCCGCGCCGGGGCGAGCGTGGCAGCCGCGACGGCATCGGCGAGTCCGGCGCCGAGCGCGACCAGCTCGCGGACAGCGCGGTCCATCGTCACGACGCTGCCGGCGAGCGTGCCGTCGGCGAGGCGCGAGGCGCCGTCGCGCACCTCGATCTCGACCTCGCCGATGCGGAACGTGCCGTCGCCGCGCCCGGCCGCGGCGATCGCGTCGGTGATCAGGCAGAAGCGCTCACGGGCGGCGAGCCAGGCGCTGCCGGCCGTCTCGGGCGCGAGGTGGACGCCGTCGACGATCGCGGTGACCGTCACGTCGGGGCGGACGAGCGCGACGCCCGCCGGGCCGGGGTCGCGCGGCTTGAAGCGGCGGTGGGCGTTGTGGAGGTGCGTCAGCGCGCGGGCACCGCGGTCGAACGCGGCGTGGGCGGTGGCGGCGTCGGCGTCGGTGTGGCCGATATGCACGACGATCCCGCGCGCCTCGAGCTCGCTCACCAGCTCGAGCCCGCCGGGCAGCTCAGGCGCCACGGTCATCGTCGTGATCGGCCCGAGCGCGCGCAGCTCGTCGACGAGCGCGATGTCGGGCGCGCGCAGGTGCTCGCGCGGGTGCGCCCCGGGCCAGTCCGGCGACAGGAACGGTCCCTCGAGGTGGGCGCCGAGGGCGCGCGGAGACTCGGCGGGCGCGCCTCGGACGACCTCGGCGAGCGCGCGGAGCGCCTCCCGGTACGCGTCCACGGGCGCGGTGATAAGGGTGGGGAGATAGGCGGTGACGCCGGTGGCGGCGAGCGCTTCCGCCACGGGGGCGTAGTCGGACGTTGAGGCGGCGAGGAAGTCAACGCCCGCGAAGCCGTTCACCTGCACGTCGACGAACCCCGGCACCGCGAGCCCGCTCGCGCCCGGCGAGAGGCCGACGGCCTCGACCCGCCCGTCGGCCACCGACACATCGCCGGGCACGATCTGGCCGTCGACGAGCGCCGCGGCGACGCCGAGCCTCATGGCGCCACGAGGGCGGTCTCCGCCGCCCACAGCGCCGCGCCGACCGCGCCGGCGACCGGGCCGAGCTCCGCGGGCACGACCGCGATGTCGTCCACCGGCGCCACGCACGCCCGGCGCCGCAGCTCCTCGCGCACGGGGCCGAGCAGCAACTCGCCCGCGTCGGCGACGCCCCCGCCGACGACGATCCGCTCCGGCCACAGCAACACCACCGCGCCGGCCAGCGCGCGCCCGACATACGTACCGGCGCGCGCGAACGCGGCGATCGCGGCCGCGTCGCCCGCACGCGCGGCCTCCGCCGCTGCGGCGACCGTCGGCTGCCCCGCGAGCGCGGCGATCGCATCGGCGCCCGCCATCCGGTCGAGGCAGCCGCGGTTGCCGCAGCCGCACTGCGGGCCGTCGGGCTCCACGGTCGTGTGGCCGATCTCGCCGGCGTGGCCGAGGCCGAGGTGCAGCCGGCCGCCGATCACCACGCCGCCGCCCACGCCGGTGCCGAGCGCGATGCACACGAGGTCGGTCGCGCCCCGCCCCGCACCCAGGCGCAGCTCGGCCAGCGTCAGCGCCCGGACGTCGTTGACGAGCGTCACCGGGACGCCCAGCCCCGCCCCGACGGGCTCGGCGATCGCGCGCCCCACCCAGTCGCCGAGCAGGTTCGGCAGGAGCACGCCGGTGCCGCCCGCGGCGTCGAAATGCCCCGGGAGCGCCAGCCCGGCCGTCAGCGGCTCGCCGAACGGCGCGGCGATCGCCCGGCCGAGCGCGGCCACGCGCTCGAGCACCGCGTCCTCGCCGGCGGCCGCGTGGGTCGGGCACGTGTCGGTGGCGAGCACGCGCAGCCCGTCGTCGACGAGCGCGGCCTTGATGTTCGTGCCGCCGAGGTCGAGCCCGAGGTGGAGCGTCACCGCGCTGTCCAGCCGCCGTCCACGGTCAGCACCGTACCGGTCACGAACGGCGCTCCCGCGAGATAGACGACCGCGCCGGCGACGTCCTCGGGACGGCCGAAGTCAGCGGTCAGCGGCTGCAGCTCGGCGAGCCGCGCGCGGATCGCCGTGTCGCCTTGCGCCCGCTCGCTCATCGGCGTGGCGATCAGGCCCGGCGCCACGACGTTGCAGCGGATGCCCGCGTCGGCGTAGGTAACCGCCATCGAGCGCGTCAACGCGATCAGGCCGCCCTTGCTCGCCGCGTACGCGTGCGTGGCGAAGTCGCGGTCGCCGCCGACCAGCCCGAGCACCGAGGCAACGGTGACGATCGCGCCGCCGTTCGCACGCAGCAGCGGGACCGCCGCCCGGCAGACGAGGAACACGCTCGTCAGGTTCATCGCCAGCGTCGCGTCCCAGCCCGCGCGGGTGCACTCGTGCACCGGCCCGTCGCCGAACGCCCGCCCGCTGCCGCCGTGCGCGCAGACCACCACGTCGAGCCGCCCGAGCGGCGCGAAGACCGCTTCGACGGCCGCCTCGTCGGTGAGCTCTGCCTCCTCACGATCGACCCCGACTACCTCGTAACCGGCAGCCGAAAGGGCCGCGCAGACGGCGCGGCCGATGCCGCCCGCGGCACCGGTCACAAGTGCAACCTCGCTGGTTCGTTCGCCCCTTGACATCGCTCTGCTCCCGGCCTTAGGTTGCAACCTGTCTACACAACTAGACGGATGCCCCACGGCCACCATCAACCAGTCAACCTCGGTCTGCTCGGCTCGGGCTTCGTTGCCGAGTTCTACATGGACGGGCTGAGGGACGTCCCGGGCGCCCACGTGGTGGCCAACTACAGCCGCAGCGCCGAGCGCGCGGACGACTTCGGGGCGCGCCACGACATCCCGCGCCAGTGGACCGACGTCGCGGCGCTCACCGCCGACGACGAGGTCGACATCGTCGTGGTCGCACTCCCAAACCACATGCACGTGGACGCGATCCGCGCCGCCGCCCAGGCCAAGAAGGCGATCGTCTGCACCAAGCCGCTGGCCCGCAACGCCGCCGAGTCGGCCGAGATCCTGCGGATCGTCAAGGCCGCCGGCGTCATGCACGGCTACGCCGAGACCGAGGTCTTCTCCCCGAGCGTCGTGCGCGCGCGGGAGATGATCGAGCAGGGCGCGATCGGCGACGTGATTTCCGTGCGGGCCCGTGAGGCGCACTCCGGCCCGCACGCATCGCACTTCTGGGACGCCGACACGGCCGGCGGCGGCGCGCTGCTCGACATGGGCTGCCACACGATCGAGGCCGCGCGCTACTTCTTCGGCAAGGACATCGCGATGACCGAGGCGTTCGCCTGGGGCGCGACGCTCAGCCACGCCGACAAGACCACCGGTGAGGACAACGCGGTGGCGCTGATCAAGTTCGCCAACGGCGGCATCTCGATCACCGAGTCGTCTTGGTCCATGAAGGGCGGCATGGAGCTGCGCAACGAGATCACGGGCAGCGGCGGCCGGCTCGTCACCGACACGACCGAGACGCCCGTCTACGGCTTCATCACCAACCCCGCGGGCTACCTGATGGAGAAGGCCGACGCCGAGACCGGCTTCGTCTACCCCATCCCCGAGGAGGCGCGCGTCTACGGCTACACGCAGGAGATGCGCCACTTCGTCGACTGCTTCCGCGACGGCGCAGAGCCGCGCGAGACGTTCGTCGACGGCTACATCGTCAACTGCGCGCTCGACGCCTGCTACCGCTCGATGAAGAGCGGCCGGTGGGAGCCGATCGAGATCGACGGCGACCTCCTATGAGCCCGACGACGACGCTCCGCTACATCGACGCGGTCCGCGAGCTGCTCGACCGCGTCGCCGAGCAGGACGCCGAGCTCGAGCGCGCCGCGGACATCTGTGCCGACGCGATCGGCGCGGACGGCCTCGTGCACACGTTCGGCACCGGGCACTCGCGCATCGCGGTGGAGGAGATGTTCCCGCGCTACGGGTCGTATCCCGGCTTTCATCCCATCGTCGAGCTGTCGATGACGTTCCACACGCAGGTCGTGGGCGCCAACGGGCAGCGCCAGGCGATGTTCATCGAGCGCATGGAGGGCCTGGGCGAGGTCATCCTGCGCAACTTCG
The DNA here is from genome assembly GCA_963803335.1 of uncultured Solirubrobacteraceae bacterium. Classification (GTDB taxonomy): domain Bacteria; phylum Actinomycetota; class Thermoleophilia; order Solirubrobacterales; family Solirubrobacteraceae; genus DASSUW01. Next base: position 116,994 of record CAWDME010000011.1, read on the forward strand.
ACCTCCGGCCACCCGACGCAATGATGGTGTTCAGCGCCGGCGGGACCGGAGCGGTGCCGATCGAGGTGGCACGGGGCGCGCGCGAGCGGGGCCTCGCCGTCATCGCCATCACCTCGGTCGAGGCGACGGAGGCGGGAGCGAGCACCCACTCGTCGGGAACGCGGCTACGCGATCACGCCGACGTGCTGCTCGACCTTCGCACTCCGCCGGCGGACGCGCTGGTGACGCTCGCGGGCCTGGACACGCCGGTGGGTCCGGGCTCGACGATCGCCGCCGTAGCGCTCGCGAATGAGGTCAAGGTACGCACCGCGGCACGGCTCGTGGAACGGGGGGCGATGCCCCCGGTGATCACGAGCGCGGCCGTCGTGGGTGCGGACGAGTCGCGTCGGCTGTTCGACGCGGCTTACGCAGAACACGCCCGCCGTGCGGCGCGCGTTCTGGAGGGTGCACGTAACAACGAAGGAGGAGGGTCTTCGTCCCCATGAGTCTCCGGGCTCGTTCCATCGCGCTGCTCGCGCTCCTCGTCGGCGTACTCGCGGTGGTTGCCGCGGGCTGCGGCGGCGACGACAGCGGGAGCGGCGGCACCGCCAGTAACGGTGGCGGCAAGAAGATGTACAAGATCGGCGTCAGCAACACCCTTGTGGGCAACGGCTGGCGCGAGGAGATGATCTGCTCGGTGAAGGCCCAGGCCCTCGCCTCAGGGCAGGTCTCCGATGTGCTCGTCCACAACGTCAACGGTGACGCGAGTGCGCAGATTCAGGGCATTCGCAACCTGATCTCGTCGGGCGCCAACGCGATCATCGTCAACCCGGCCGACCGCACCGCGCTCGACCCGGTGATCAAGGAGGCCGCGGCCCGCCACATCGTGGTCGTGGCCGTCGACCAGGCGGTCGACGCCCCCGAGGCGTATGTGGCCACCAACGACCAGGTCGCCTACGGCAAGCTCGGCGCGCAGTACCTCGTCGACGCGCTCGGCGGCAAGGGCAACATCGTCGAGATGCGCGGCATCAGCGGCGTCCCCGCCGACGACGACCGCCATCAGGGCTTCATGGACGTCATCAAGGCCAACCCCGGCATGAAGGTCGTGAAGCAGACGTTCACCGACTGGTCGTTCGGGCCGGCCGGCAAGCAGGCCAACGACATCCTGAACTCGAACACCCAGGTCGACGGGATCTGGACGTCGGGCATCGACTACGTGGTCGTCGACGCGCTCAAGAAGGCCGGTCAGGAGAAGGTCCCGGTCATCGGCGCCGACAACAACAAGTTCCTGCAGCAGCTGCAGGACGGCGCTCCGGGCGCCGCCGTGACCAACCCGGCCGCCATCGGCGGTGTCGGCACGGCGATCGCGCTCGACGCGCTCAACGGCAAGAACCCGCCGAAGAAGACCACGCTCACGCCCGAGGTCTGGGACATGAAGACCAAGGCGGACACGATCAAGGAGTTCTACGATCCGAAGCTCCCGCCGACGTACTCGAGCCAGATGATCGTCAAGCCGTACACGACGTACTCGAAGGACCAGCTCACGGGCTGCCAGGGCCCGTAGGCCGCACCGCTTCGATCCCGGCGCGGGCGTAAGCTCGCGCCGGGGGAGATCGGATGCGGCTTACTCGCATTCGCAAGCTCATGCGAGCGCCTTGATTAGCTGATGCCGTTTCTCGAAGTCAAAGACGTCGCCAAGCGTTACGGCCCGGTCGTCGCGCTGCGGTCCGCCGAGCTCGTGGTCGAGCCCGGCGAGATCCACGCGCTGCTGGGCGCCAACGGCGCCGGCAAGAGCACGCTCGTCAAGATCCTGACGGGCGTGATCCGCCACGACGCCGGCACGGTCGCCGTCAACGGCGAGGCCGTGAAGATCGCCTCGCCCGAGGGCGCGCGCCGCGTCGGCTTCGCGCCCGTGTTCCAGGACCCGGCGCTGCTGCCGGACCTGACGATCACGCAGAACCTCCGCCTCACGCGCACGTCGGTCAGCGCGACCCGCGAGTGGCTCGAGCGGATGGAGCTGACCGTCGACCTCACCGAGATGGCCAGCGATCTGCCGCTGCCGACGCTGCGGATGCTCGATCTCGCCCGCGCGCTCGCGCGCGATCCCCAACTTCTCCTGCTCGACGAGATCACGGCCGCTCTGCCGTCCGACCTCGCCGAGAAGGTCTTCGCGGTCATGCGCGAGTGGCGCGACCGCGGCCGCTCGGTCCTCTTCATCACCCACCGCCTTGCCGAGGTGACCGCGACGTGCGACCGCGCCACCGTGCTGCGCGACGGCCGCACCGTCGGCACGCTGGTCCCGCAGTCGGGCGAGGAGGAGAAGATCGTCGAGCTGATGCTCGGCGAGAGCCGCACCGCGCTCGCGCGCGAGATCGAGGCCGCCGCCGAGATCAAGACAGGCGAGCCGCAGCTCGTCGTCAAGAACCTCGTCGTCGGCGACGACTCGGAGGGCATCTCGTTCGAGCTGCGCGCCGGCGAGATCCTCGGCGTGGCGGCGCTCGAAGGCCAGGGCCAGGACGAGCTGTTCGACTATCTGGCGGGGCAGCGCAGGCCGTCGAGCGGCGAGATGACCGTCTCCGGCCGGCCGCACACCCCGCGCACGCCGTACGAGGCGATCCGCTCCGGCGTGGTCCTCGTGCCGGCCGACCGCATGCTCGCCCTGCTCCCGCAGCGCCCGATCCGCGAGAACATCGCGACGCCGCTCTACAACCGCATCTCGCGCTGGGGGCCGATCAACCGCGGCGACGAGCGCAAGCGCGTACAGAATGCGATCGAGCGCCTGTCGATCGACACGCGCGCCCAGCGCCAGGCCCGCCGGCTTTCCGGCGGCAACCAGCAGAAGCTGACGATCGCGCGCTGGCTGGCCGCGGGCTTCACGACCATGCTCTGCTTCGACCCGACGCGCGGCATCGACGTCGGCACCAAGCGGCAGATCTACGCGCTGCTGCGCGAGCTCGCCGAGGCGGGAGCGGCGATCCTTCTGTTCACCTCCGAGCTGCCGGAGATCCAGCTCGTCTGCGACCGCACGATCGTCGTCTACCGCGGGAAGGTGACGGCCGAGATGCCGGGCGCGCAGGCCGATGAGCCGGCGCTGCTGAAGGCGGCCCACGGGCTGATCAAGGTCGAGGAGGCGGCGGCATGACGACGGTCGAGGACGCCGTCGGCCGCAGCCGGCGGGCCAACACGCGCCGGATCGTCACGCGCCACGGGTGGACGATCGGCGTCTACGTCCTGCTGGCGCTCCTGATCATCGCCTACGCGTGGGCGCTCGCCCCGGTCGCGTTCACGTCGTTCGACCTCGGCTCGATCGTCATCGGCGCGCTGCCACTGGCGTTCGCGGCGATGGCGCAGGCGGTGATCGTCATCTCCGGCGGGATCGACCTGTCGCTCGGCGTGATCGTTGCGGTGATCAACGTGATCGCCGCGTCGCTGATGGAGAAGCAGAGCTTCGCCACGGCGCTGCTGATCGCGTTCGGGCTGATGTTCGTCGGGGCCCTGATCGGCGCGATCAACGGCGGCCTGTGTGTGCTCACCGGCGTGCCCGACATCGTCGTGACGCTGGCGATGTCGTTCGTGTGGGGCGGTGTCGCGCTGGTGATCATGCGCACGCCCGGCGGCGGTGCTCCCACGCAGTTCCAGTCGCTCGGGACCGGCACGTTCATCTCGACGTGGATCCCGGCCGGCGCGGTCATCATCGCGCTCGTGGCCGCCGCGGTCTGGGTGCCGCTGCGCTGGCGGCGGCCCGGCTTCGCGATCTACGCGATCGGCTCCAACCGCGAACGCGCGTACCTGTCGGGCGTCAACGTCGCGTCCACGCGCGTGCTCGCTTACGCGGTCGGCGGGTTCTTCGCCGCCATGGGCGGCCTCGCCGCGACGGCCACCACCGGCATCGGCACTCCGTACGCCGGTAACTTCATCACGCTGAACTCCGTCGCGGCCGTGGTGCTCGGAGGCGTGAGCCTGGCCGGCGGCAAGGGCGGCGTGGCCGGGCCGATCGCGGCCGCGTTCTGCCTCGGGCTGGTCCCGTCGATCATGGTCTTCCAGGGCATCGACCCGAACTACGGCCAGGTTATCCAGGGCGCGCTGATCGTGGTCGTGGTCATGATCGGCGGCCTGGTGCTGCTGAGGGAGCGCAAGTGAGCGCCGCGACCACGACTCCCGAAGAGCTCGAGCCGCGGCCCAACCGCGTCGTCGCCGCCGGGCAGTGGGTGATCGACCGCCCGCTGGTCATGCTCAGCGTGATCCTGGTGCTGCTGCTGATCCTGTGCCAGATCGTCTCGCCCGGCTACCTGTCGGCCGAGCGGATCGGCACGATCCTGCAGTTCTCGGCGCCGCTGGCGTTCCTGGCGGCAGGGCAGACGCTGGTGATGCTGACGGCGGGCATCGACCTGTCGGTGGCGGCGACCGCCACCGCGGCCGCCTACATCATGGCCGGCCAGGCGTCGCGCGGGACGGGCGCGGCGCTGGCCATCGCGCTGCTCGTCGGCCTGGTGGTGGGGCTCGTCAACGGAATCGGCGTCGGGATCTTCCGCGTCAACCCGCTGATCATGACGCTGGGCATGGCGAGCATCGTGAGCGGCTACCTGACGGTGTCGGCGCAGTCGTTCGTCACCGGCGTGCCGCTGGTGCCCGACTTCGTGCGCGAGCTCGCGGTCGGCAACCTGATCGGCGCCGCGATCCCGAAGTCGCTGCTGCTGTGGGTGCCGGTGGCCGCCCTGATCCTGTTCGGCCTGCGCTACTCGGGCTTCGGGCGCATGCTCTACGCCGTCGGCGACAACCCGATCGCCTGCCGGCTCGCCGGTGTGCGCGTGTGGCAGGTGCTGCTCGTCACCTACATCCTCTGCTCGCTGCTGGCCGCGGTCGGCGGCGTGCTCTACGTCGGCGTCATCAACGCGGCCGACCTGCAGCTCGTGTCGCCCTACCTGCTGCCGTCGGTGGCGGCCGTGGTGATCGGCGGCACCTCGATCTTCGGCGGCATCGGCGGCTACTCGGGCACGATCCTCGGTGCGATCATCCTCGTCGTCCTCGACTCGCTGCTCACGCTGCTCGACGCGTCGCAGGCCGTCAAGCAGATCCTCTACGGGCTGATCATCCTCGGCCTGGCGTGGCTGTACGCGACGTCGACCAGGCGCGTGTGAGTCACCGGCCGATCGAGACCACGGTCATCGGCTCCTACCCGTTCCCTGGGTGGCTGGAGCTGTGCGCCGCCAACACCGACCAGCTCGGACCTGACGACGCCGACGAGGCGGCCCGTGACGCGACGCTCGCGGCGATCATGGACCAGGTCCGCGCGGGGCTCGACGTCATCAGCGACGGCGAGCAGGGGCGGTTCGACTTCAACCTGTCGTTCTACGCGTACCTCGACGGGCTCGAGCTGGAGGATGCCCCGCGGCGGCGCTGGGGTCCGCCGGCGCACGACCAGCGCGGCAAGCACCGGCTCGTGGGGGAGCTGACCGCGCCACGCGGGCTCGGTGCGGTGGAGGAGTTCGAGCGGCTGCGCGAGCTGTCGCCTCGCGGCCCGGTGCTGAAGGCAAGCGTGCCCGGCCCGTACACGCTGGCCGGCCGGATCGAGCATCCCGACCGCTACGCGGTCACCGAGATGCTGATCCCGATCGTGGCGCGCGAGCTCGGGGCGCTGGTCGACGCCGGCTGCGAGCGGATCACGCTCGACGAGCCGTCGATGTCCTGCTACGCCTGGCGCGAAGACCCCGAGCGGCTGGTCGACATCTTCAACCGCACCGTCGCGGGGGTGCAGGGCCGCTGCTATCTCGGCACGCACCTGTGCTTCGGCAACTTCAAGGGCCGCGCCGTGGGCAAGCGCCGCTACGCGCCGATGTTCCCCGCCTTCCTGGGCATGGACGCCGACGAGTTGCACCTGGAGATGGCGTCGCGCGAGTTCGCCGAGCTCGAGGTGATCGAGCAGGTCGCGGCGGCCGGCAAGGACGTCGGCGTCGGCGTGATCGACGTCAAGTCGTACTACGTCGAGTCGCCCGAGGACGTCGAGGCCCGCATCCGCGCGTGCCTGCAATACGTGCCGGCGGAGCGGCTCAGCGTGTCGCCCGACTGCGGGCTGTCGCAGACCGCGCGCTGGGCGGCGCGGCGCAAGCTGGCGAGCCTCGTCGAGGGCGCGCGCCGGGCGCGCTGAGGGACGAACTTCGGCATTGAGGGACGCGGGATCGGCCGCCTCGCCGGGTTCGGGGCGGAAAAACCACCGTATGGGTAGCAAATCCGCCCAAGGGCCGGGGCGCGGCCGATTCTGCGCCGGCCTACCCAGCCGCCGTTGACGTTCGCCGGTGGAGAGCTACACGGCGGCGCGAAAGCCCGTCGGCGCCGGCGTGAGCGTGAGCGGGCTGTCAGGCAGTTCGGCGGCCGGCGTGTCGGCGTTGTAGCCGCTGGGCGCCGTGTCGTTGGGCCCGTCGGCGTGGAAGAGCGCGGCGAGCAGCTGGATCTGGCCGCGGCCGACGTCGAGCTCGCCCATCCCGCCGCCGTAGGTGACGAGCCCGCGCGCCTGCGTCTCCGCGTGCACGGCGATCAGCGATCGCAGGTCGCCCACCCGGCACGGCTTGATGTTCACGGCGACCGGCGCCAGCGGCGTCGTATCGAGGTTCTCGACGGTGTGGATCGGCGCGTCGTAGGAGATGCGATGCGCCTCGGAGGCGAGCAGCGTGGCGACCTCGGGGAGGTCGTGCGCGTCCTCCAGCAGCGCGTCCGGGAACGCCGCGATGACGCGCTCGTACATCGCCAGCAGGTCCGGCAGCTCGCCGTAGTCGAGCCCGTACTGGCCCTTGAAGTCGATGATCTCCACGGCGCCGGTGGCGGCGACCTCGTCGATCAGCTCCGGCGTCCAGGCGGACACCGCGTCGAGCTTGAAGCGCACGTCGGGATGGACCTCCAGCCGGCGGCGGATCGGGTCGAACGTCGGCGGGTCGCCCAGCCCGAGCGAGTTGACGAACCGCAGCGCCGCCGGCTCGCGGCCGACCACGTCGTGCAGCGCCATCCCCGCCTGGTTGAGCGCGAGGTCGAGCGCGGCGGCCTCGAAGGCCCAGTGGCGCCAGCGCCGCGCGGGGTCCCATTCCGGTGGCAGGGGCCAGTGGTCGAGCGTCGCCAGGTGGTCGCAGAACGACTCGAGCGTCCAGTCGCCGGCGAGTGGCAGCACCGGACCGGCCACGTGCAGCGTGTTGTCCTCCGCGCCGTGCGGCGAGACGTCCTCGCCCAGCCCGTCGGTGCCGCCGCCGATCAGGCGGATGCGCGTGGTGACACGCTCGAAGTCGTTGGCCAGCCGCGCCGACAGCCGCTCGTACTCGTACGACTCGATCTGAAGGGGCAGCGCGCGAAGTGAGTCCCAGAGCGTGCCGGTCACAGCACGGCCGGACGATACCGGCCGCGGCTATCGAGCCCGTTTCGCCGCGAACATCGCCGCGTCGGCGATGCGCAGCGCGCTCTCGCCGTCGCCGGTGACCTCCGCGTGGCCGATGCTCGCGGCGATCGCCAGCACCTGCCCGTCGAGGACGAACGGGTCCGCGAACGCGGCGGCGAGCCGCCCGGCCACGCCACCGGCATCCTCGTCGGCGATCAGGACCGCGAACTCGTCACCGCCGAGGCGTGCGACGACGTCCGTCGTGCGGGTGCAGCCCGTGAGCCGGTCGGCGACCGCCATCAGCAGCCGGTCGCCCATCTCGTGGCCGAACCGGTCGTTGACCGGCTTGAACTTGTCGAGGTCGATGTAGAAGACCGTGCCGCGGTCGGCGTGTTCCAGAGCGGCTGTGAGCCGCGCGCGGTTGGCCAGCCCGGTCAGGTCGTCGTGCGTGGCCTGGTGCGTGATCCGGTCGAGCAGCCGGCCGTTCTGCAGCGCGGTCGTCGCGTGCGCGGTGACACCCGAGAGGCGGTCGAGCAGGTCCGCGTTCGGCTGCAGGCGCTCGGGGCCTGTGAGCACCGAGACGATCAGGAAGCCGAGGAATGCGCCGGGTGTCGTGATCGGCATGACGATCGAGGCGACGGCGCCGACGTTGGCGAGCAGGGCGCGCAGGACCGGGTTGCCGTCGTCGGCGTTGACGAACAGCGGCTCCGGGCGGGGATCGCTGAGCAGCCGCTGGAGCGGGCCGCCGGGGCTCGGCGCGAGGCTCCACTCCGGGTTGTCGTCGTCGTTGAGCGCGCTGCGGACGATCTCGCCGCGCGTCTCGTCCCACAGGTAGACGCCCACGCGGTCGCAGTCGACCACGATCGGCACGGCGTCGGCGAGCCGCTGGGCGACCTCGCGGCTCGTGCCGGCGGCGGCCAGGGCGCGCGCCAGCTCGAGCAGCTCGCGCGCCTCGGTGAGCGCCGTGGCGTTGTCGAGCGCGCTGGCGGCGTAGCGGGCGTACACCTCGAGCAGCTCGTGCTCCTGGTCGAAGAACGGGCGGCCGCCCTCGTTCATGGCGAGCAGGCGGCCGTAGTCGCGGCGGTTCGATCGCACGGGCACGACGAGCCAGGAATCGTCGGCGTCGCCCGCGAGCAGGCGCTCGGCGATCCTCTGCGCCTCGGCGTCGCCGAAGCCGCGGTGGTGGCGATGCACGGCACCGCTGCGCCGCGGCTGCACGGCGAGCAGGTAGCGGGGCGCGCGGACCTCGATCGCGGCACGGTCGGTGATGCGCGCGAGGACGTCGGCGATGTCGTCGGCGCCGATGAGGTCGGATGCCGTCGCGAACATGCTGTGCAGGCGCTCGGTCATCGCCTCGAGCTGGGCGGAGGCGTCCGCGGCGGCGGCCGTCGTCGCGGTGTTCCAGACCACGCGGTAGCGGCACACGGGGGCGCCGAGCGCGGCACATTCCTCGTGCTCGACGGTCGCGGGGGCAAGGCCGAACAGCACGGTCGGCTGCGTGAGCAGCCCGCACGTCCATGCGCAGTGGTCGGCGTTGCGCGGGAAGCCGTCCACGACGCGGGCGACGATCTCGGCGTAGCCGGGCCCGACGTCGACGGCCTCGAGCTCGGTCACGACGCTGAACTTGGCCGAGCCGGTCGCCAGCGTGCGGTAGACCTCCTCGGGCGAGCCGAGCGAGCGGAAGAGCGCCGCGACGGGAGAGCCGTTGAGGCGCCGTGCGGCGTCCTCGCCGACGGCGCGGGCGAACTGCGGGTGATGCGTGACGCGGGTGCCGGCGGCCCACAGGGCCACGGCCTCGTCGTAGGAGATCCAGTTCCCGATGTCGGTCAGGTACTCCGGCGTGCGGGTGCTCTCGGCCTCGCGCAGCAGCTGTGCGACCGCGGGCGCGCCGCCGTGCGCGTGCACGCGCGCGAGCAGCACCGCCGTAAGCGAGCAGGAGAAATGAGAACCCGCCATGTCCTGCTGCAGTAATCGGCGGAAAGGTGGGGCGTCTAGAGCAGAACGGCGGCGAGCGCCCGGTAGTCCTCGGCGGGATGCGGCCCGAGCGGCTGCAGGCAGACGTGATCGGCACCGGCATCGAGGTGCGCGCGGACGGCGTCAGCGATCTTTTCGGCGCTGCCGTGCGGGATCACCGCGTCGATCAGCCGGTCGCTGCCGCTCCCGGCGAGCTCTTCATCGGCGAAGCCGAGGCGACGCAGGTTGTTCGCGTAGTTGCGGCGGGCGAGGTAGCGCTCCGCGTACTCGCGGGCGATGCCGCGCGCCGTGTCGGCGTCGGACTCCACCACGCAGGCGACCTCGGCGGCGATCACGGCATCCGGCCCGATGCGCTCGCGCGCGGATCGCGTGTGCTCCGGCGGGACGAAGTACGTATGGGCGCCGAGCGAGCGCTCGGCCGCGAGATCGAGCATCTTCGGGCCGAGCGCGGCGGCGATCCGCTCGGCCTTCGGCACCGGGTCGAGCCCGTCGAAGAACGCGCGCATCGTCACCAGCGGGCGCGTGTAATCGCTCGTGGCCTCCGGGTGGCCGATGCCGATCCCGAGCAGGAAACGCCCCGGGAAGTCGTGCGTGAGCGCCGCGTGCCCGGCCGCCACGTCGGCCGGCTCGTGCTGCCAGACGTTGAGGATCCCGGTGGCGATCGCGAGCGTGCTCGACGCCTCCAGGTACGGTCGCGCGTCGTCGGTCGAAGGGCTGCCGCCGATCCACAGCGCGGAGTAGCCGAGCGCCTCGATCTCTTCGATTCCCTCGGTGCCGAGATGGCGCAGGCGCCAGATGCCGATCTGTCCCAGGTGCATGACAGGAGTATCCGCCGCCACGGTCAACCCTGAAGCGTGGTGAACCGCGCCAACTACTTCGGGTCGACGGCGATCATCATGCTGCTGGTGCTGCGGCTGTCGCCGAGCGGCGGTCGAGCGCCGACACCGTGATCCACGCGGCCGCGGCGGCGAGCACTGCGGCGGGCGTCGCGTCGAGACCCTGAGTGCCCACGAGCAGGGCCGCGAACACCGTCGCGGTGAGGATGAAGCGGGTCTGCGCCGCCAGGCCGGCCGCGGCCCCGACGGCGATCGCGAGCGTCGGCGACGTGCCGAACCAGATGTGGGGAAACGACGCGATGCCGATGCCGAGGAATGTGGCCGGGAAGATCGGCCCGCCGCGAAAGCCGCAGCCGAGGCTGACTGCATAGGCCAGCGCCTTGAGCGCGAGGATGCTGAGCAGCACGCCGGTCGAGCCCTCGACGATCAGGTCCGGGATAGCCGACTGGCCGGAGAACAGGATCTCCTGCGAGTCGCCGCCGAAGCTGTTCTCGAGCAGTGCCAGAAGTCCGACGATCAGGCCGCCCGCGAGCAGCAGAGGGCCCATGCCGAGCGGCACGATCGCGACGCGGCCGGCGGCGCGCTTCACGGTCGCGAGGACGAGCGCGGTGACGACGCCGGTCGCGAGCGCGACGAGCAGATCGCCCAGGTGCGTCCCCTGGTAGAGCGGCAGGTTGGGCACCGTGAGGCCGGGCGCGTTGAGCCCGCCCCAATCGCCGAACCCGATGAAGACCAGGTAGCCGACGGCGGCGGCGACGAACCCGGGCAGCAGCGCCGGGATGAGCTTGGCGCCGAGCCCGACGCCGGCCTCCACCATCATCACGCCTGCGACGATCGGCCCGCCGAACAGCGCGGAGATCGCCGAGAACGAGCCGGCGGTCGCGAGCACGGCGCGCTCCTGGTCCCCGAGCCGCGCGACCACCGTGACCGCCGTCGCCGTGATCGCGCCGAGCGCGATCACGGGCCCCTCGGGCCCCAGCACGGCGCCGAAGGCGAGCGTGCCCAACGCGGCCAGCGCGACACCTGGCGCGTACGAGATCGGCATCAAAGCCAGCGAGAGACCCTTGAGCGGCGAGTGCCCGCCGTCGCCGGGCAGGAACCGGCGGGCGATGAACACGATCACGGCGCCCGCGACCGGCAGGCCGACGACCAGGTACCAGTCCGGATCGTCCGGCCACAGCCAGCCCTCGAGCTCGTGCACGAGGGCAAGAAACAGCGCGCCGGCGAGGCCCGCCGGGATGCCGACGAGCGCGCCGAGCAGGACGAGACGCAGGTACTCGCGACCGGAAGGCTGAGCGGGCTCGCTCGCGGCCATCAGGCCGCGAGACTACCGGTGGGCTGATTGACTCGGCACGTGCACGAGACGCCCGACGACCTCGCCGCCCTGCAGGATCTGCTCGACCGCAGCTACGCGAGCGCCGGGGAGCACCTCTTGCGCATCCACACGCCGGAGCGGCGGCTTGGCGCGGCGCAACTCGCCGAGCGGCTGAGCGGGATGTGCCTGCTCTCGCTGGCGACCGTGACAGCCGACGGCCGGCCGAGGGCCGCTCCGGTGGACGGGATCTTCTTCCGCGGCGCCTTCCACTTCGGCTCGTCGCCGGACTCGCTCCGCTTCCGCCACATTCGCGCTCGCCCGCAGGTGAGCGCGACGCACCTGCCCGGCGAGGAGCTCGGCATCACCGTGCATGGCCGTGCCGAGATGGTGGACGTCGGCAGTGGACCGTTCCGCGACACGCTGCTCGAGGTCTACGTCCCGCGCTACGGGCCGGAGTGGGAGCAGTTCCTGGACTCCGGCCCGGTCTACGCGCGGATCGCCGCCGAGCGGATGTTCGCGTTCCGGGCGTGACGCTTCAGGCCCGCAGCGCCTGCGTTGCGGGTCCGAGGTACTCGCCCACGTCCTCGACCCAGGCGACGCCCTCGAAGCACTCGATCGTCAGCAGCGTCTGCATGTCTGCGTCGGCGGTCTTCGCGCAGGCCTCGACGAAGTCCCAGAAGCGGCGGAGCACATCGGCGTGCTCGGCCTTCACGGTGGCGCGACGCGAGAGGAGCGAGATGCGCAGCGCATGCTCCTCGATGCAGATCCGCGCTTCACCGAGAGCGACGTAGGGGAGGGGGTTCTCGAGCGTTGCGTCGCGGTCTGGGAACGCCTCCGGCACCGCGGCGACGAGGTCTTCCACGAAGCGCCGGTCGTCCACGTCACACAGGTTGCCGCACCGCAGGCGAGAGCGGTACGGTCGCGCTACGGCCTACGACGCGTTTATCTCCTACAACCGGGAGTCGGACCGCGTGCTTGCCACGTCGTTGCAGACGGCATTGCAGCGATTTGCCAAGCGGTGGTACCGGCGTCGAGCCCTACGCATCTTCCGCGACGACAGCAATCTCGAGAACAACGAAGCGCTGTGGGGCTCACTCGCCCAGGCGCTCGACGACAGCGCGAACCTGATCCTGCTCGCATCCCCGGCGTCCGCGCGGTCTCCGTGGATCCCGCGCGAGGTCCGCCATTGGCGCGCGAGCCACGCTGAGGGGCGTCTCCTCGTCGTGCTGACCGGCGGCGAGATCGTCCGCAACGCGGCCGAGACGGACTACGACTGGGAGCGCACGACCGCCCTGCCCCGCGACCTGGCAGACCAGTTCGCCGGCGGCCCGCGCTACACCGACCTGCGCTGGGCGCACGAGGACGAGGAGTTCCCTCTGAACGACCGGCGCGTGATCGAGGCCGTCGCCGACATCGCGGCGCCGCTGCACCGGACCACGAAGGACGACATGATCAGCCGCGACGCGGCCGAGCATCGGCGCACGAAACGGACGATCGCGGCGGTGGGGACGGTCCTCGCCGCTCTAGCGGTCACCGCGACGGTGTTCGCCCTGCTCGCCAACGCGGCGCGGCACCGGGCCGAGACCGAGGCGCGGATCGCGCTCGCCCGCCAGCTCGCTGCGCAGTCGCGCGTGGCGCTGAACGCGGATCGGCCCGACCTCGCGCTGCTGCTGGCGGTGCGGGCGAGCCGCACCAACGCGACCGCCGAGTCGCGCGACGCGCTCCTGGCGGCGCTCAACGCCGCGCCGCAGCTCGTACGCGTCGAGACGACGCCGCCCGCGCGGCTCGCGGCCGCCGCCGCGAACGGACGCTCCGTGACACTGCTGGGGCGCGATGCGACGCTCCGCCGGGTCGACACCGCCACGGGCCGGCTGGTGAAGAGCCTCAAGATCCGGCGAACCGACGCCACCGGTCTTGCGGCGAGCGGCGACGGGCGCCTCGTCGCCGTCGGCGGCCCCCGTGGCGCGTTGGCCGTCGCCGACCTTGACGCCGGGTCGAGCAAGGAGCTGGTCGCCGCGGCGCCGCCGGCCGACACGACCGTCTCCTCCGACGACGTCAACCATCCCGTCTTCGCCGCGCGCCGGCCCGTGCTCGTCTGGGACGCCGGGCAGCGCGTCGGCGTCTGGACCGGCGGTGACCCGCAGGCACTGGACGCGCCGTATAGCCCCGAGGACGTGCCGTGGAAGCCTGCGGTGTCGGCCGACGGCCGTCGCGTTGCGGCGGTCGGGGGAGAGGTCGCGCGGGTCGTCGTCTGGTCCGTCGGCGGCGACGGGCGGGCGCGTGGTGCGGGCCGGCTGCTGCCGGCGGCGGCCGGCGTCGAGGGGCTCGGGTCACGCGAGGTCATCACCGCCCTGGCGTTCAGCCCCGCTGACGACGGGTTGCTCGCGGTCGCGCGTAGCGACGGTGCGGTCGAGCTGGTGGACGTCGACTCAGGCCAGAACGTCCGGCTCTTGCACGGCGGGCGCGGGCGTGTCGAGCACATCGCGTTCGCGCCCGACGGCCGCCGCCTCGTCGCCGCCCACGAGAGCGGCGTCGACACGTGGGATGTCGCCACCGGACGCCGCCTGCCGGGCCACGCCTCGCCGTTCAGCAGCGACCTCGCCGTTGGCCTGCAGCCCGGCGGCCGGCTCGCGACGGCCGCCGGCTCGATCGGCACGGTGGCGGCGATCGAGGTGCTGCAAGCCCGCCACGGGCTTGCGCAGCCGCTCCCCGGCATAGACGGCACCGCCGACGCGGTGCTCGCCAGCCCGGATGGGCGCAGCGTCCTGGCCAGCTACTGGTCAGGCCCGACGCAGCTCTTGGACGGCACCTCCGCGCAGACACTGCCGATTCGCAACGCGGACACGTTCCTGCACTTCAGCCAGGACGGGCGCCACCTGCTCGCGTGCTGCGGCCCTGGTTTCGACTCTGTCCTGCGCGTCACCGGGACCGACGGCCGGGTCGCGGAGCGGTTCGAAGCTCACTCCGGGAGCTTCATCGCCGACGCTGCCCTCACCAGCTCGGGCCAGCTCCTCGTCCTCGGCAGCGGCGATCAGGGCGCGGTCGTCTGGGACCCGCGGCACCCGAAAGGAGCGCGCCGGCTGGCCGGTGAGCCCAAAGGCGAGCCAGCCAAGCTGAGCCCGGACGGCCGCTGGGCGGCGCTGGTCGCCGCCGACCGGACCGCGGTGTGGAGCACGCGGGATGGCCGCCGGCGGGGCCCGTTCGTCGCGGGGCGGCCGATCGCCTTCAGCCCGGACGGACGCCGGCTCGTGGTCACCACCGAGGACGCCACGGGTGGCACCATCCGCGTAGTCGGGGCCGGGAACGGTGCGCCGGCCGGCGCGGCGATCGAGACGCAGGAGCCGGTCGCGGCCGCGGCGTTCTCACCCAGCGGCCGCACGCTCGCGCTGGTCACGAAGTCGGCATCGCTGACCGAGCCGGCTACCTATGTCGTGGAGCTATGGGATCCGGCGCGCGCGAAGAAGGTCGGGGACGAGCCGCTCGTGACCTGGACCGCGCCAGAGCGCAGCACCCTGACGCCGAGCGTGACGTTCCACGCGCGCCGATCCGGGCCGCCCGGCGTCGTGATCGGCGGCCTCGCGCGCCAGCCGCTCGAGTGGACGCTCGATCTGGCGGACTGGCGACGAGCCGCGTGCGGGATCGTGGGTCGCGACTTCACGCGCGCGGAGTGGGACCGCTACGTCGGGAACGTGGCGAGCTACGAGCCGACCTGCCCGCGCGATTGAGCCTCGCCGGGCGACCGCCGCCACATCCAGGACGGGCGAACGCGTCGATTCGGCACGATCTCGGGCCGCCGTCGAGGACGACCGTCCTCAGAGCTCGGCGGCCCGAACGCGCGCGGCCTGACGGACCAGGTGGTCGCGCTCGGCGACGTTCGTCGCGCGCCGGGCGGCCTCGACGTACGCCGTGGCGGCAGCAGGCAGGTCGCCGTCGAGCTCGTGCAGGTGGCTGCGGACGGCATGCCACCCGTGTCAGTCGTTTCAGGACGCTCCCACATGACCTCCCGGACGTCGATCCACTCGTAGAGCGGCTCCCCGCCCGGGCCGGGCTCGGAGGAGACGTAGGCCGCGAGCTCGACCGCACGCTCGTGCGAATCGACGTCGATCATCCACCAGCCGGCGACCAGGTCGCTGGTTTCGGGGTGCGGGCCGTCGGTGGTGACGGGGGCGGCGTCCGGGCCGCCATAGCGCACCCAGGTCTGCGCCGGCGCGAGTGCCTGCGCGTCGACGTACTCGCCGCTGGATTCGAGCAGCTCGCTGACGTGATGCTGGAAGGCCACATGCGCCTCCACGTCCTCGGGGGCCCACTGGTCCATCGGGGGCACGGGACGGTGCGGCTCCGGGCCGCCGCGGTAGTGCTTGAGCAGCAGGTATTTCGGCATCGGGGTCTCCTGGTGTCGTGGGCCGCGCCTGTTGTGGCCCTTCACCTGGTGAGCGGAGCCGGTTAGAGCTTCTCGACATGGAAGCACGCATCGAGCTGACCATCGCGTGGCGGTACCGCTACCGCGCTCGGCGATGGCACGCGGCGGTCGCGGGGTACGCTCGCGCGGTGAGCGCGCTGGGCTGCGAGTCCCCACTGATGCAGGCGCCGCTCGGCCGGGGCGCCGCGGCGCGGCTCGCCGGCGAGGTGTCAAAGGCCGGCGGCCTCGGCACACTGGGCGCGTCGTGGACCGACCCGGCGGTGCTCCGCGACCAGATCCGCTCGATCGCGCGGACGACGGATCGCCCGTTCTGCGTGAACCTCGTGCTCGACTTCGCCCAGGACGAGCGACTCGAGGTAGTGGTCGAGGAGCGGGTGCCGTGGGTGTCGTTCTCGTTCGGCCTCCGTCCTGACTTGGTCACTTACGCGCGCGCGGGCGGGACTCACGTGCTGGTGCAGGTCGCCTCGGCGGATGCGGCTCGGGCGGCGGTACGTGCCGGCGCCGAGGCGCTGATCGTCCAGGGCATCGAGGCCGGCGGCCACGTCCAGAGCGTCGTCGGTCTGCTCCCGCTGCTGGCCGAGGTGCGCCGGGCCGTATCCGTGCCACTGCTCGCCGCCGGCGGGATTGCCGACCCGGCGGCGGCGCTCGCAGTGCTCGCCGCCGGCGCCTCGGCCGTCGTGATGGGCACGCGGTTCGTCGCCAGCGACGAGTGCGACGCTCATCCGCAGTACAAGGGGCGTCTGCTCGCGGCCGAAGGTCGCGACACCGTGCTCACCGAGCTCTTCGACGTCGGTTGGTCAGCGCCGCATCGGGTGCTCCGCAACAGCACCTACGACCGCTGGCATGCCGCCGGGCGCCCGCCTCCTGGGCAGCGCCCGGGCGAAGGCGAGACCGTCGCCGAGGGCGTACCGCGCTATGCGGTCAACCTGCCGCTCGCGGGCACCGACGGCGACATCGAGGCGATGGCGATGTACGCCGGCCAGGGCGTGGGGGCGATCGACGCCGTCGAGCCGGCGGCCGCGATCGTGGAGCGTTTCGCTGCCGCGCTGCGACCGACCTGAGCACGACAGGGCGTGAGGCGTCAAGACCCTCGCCCGTTCCAGCGCTCGCCGGCGCCGAGGCGCTCGAAGCCGACCCACAGCACGTTCATCGCCGTGGCGACGATCTCGTCGCGGGTGACCTCCGGGTGGTCCTGCCACCACAGCGCGAGGCCCGTCAACGCCGAGCGGATGAGCTCGGCTGCCATCTCGCCCGGAAGACCCTCGCCGCCCGGCTGAGCGTCGATCAGTGGCGCGAGCAGCGCCCGAGAGCCGTCGAGCACCTGCCGGTGGACGGCCGCCGCCTCCGGGTCGCCGGTCGTCTCGCGGAACAGCATCTTCCACGCGTAGGGGTGGGCTTCGACGTAGCGGGCCCACGCTTCGATCGCACGCGGGATACGCGCGTCAGGCGCTTCGTCGGTCAGCAGGTGCTCCCGCCACAGCGCCACGAGCTCGTCGCGATGGCGCTCGAGCAGCCGCCGGTGCAGATCGGCCTTGGAGGCGAAGTGGTCGTAGACGACCGGGGGAGAGACGCCCGAGCGGCGGGCGATCTCGTCGATCGACGCGGCCGCGTAACCGCGCTCGGCGAACACCTCGGTCGCCGCGAGCTCGATCACCTCGCGCCGCTCTTCTGCCCGAAGGCGCTTTGACAACCTAACGATCCCTAGGTAGCTTCCTAACGATGACTAGGTTAGTCGAGGATCCGGTCCTGAGGCAGCGCTACCGGTTCACGCGCGCGGGCGACACCCTGACCGTCGAGGCGTGGGTCGATCCCGGCGGCGGCGTCACGCCGCACGTGCACCCGGCGCTGGAGGAGCGCTTCACGGTGCTCGACGGCGAGATCGAGTTCCTCGTCGGCCGGCGCTGGGAGAAGCGCGGCGCCGTGATCGTGCCGGCCGGCACCCGGCACGCCTACCGCAACGTGTCCGGCGAGCAGGCGCACATGGTCACCGAGGCTGAGCCGGCCCAGGAGCTCGAGGAGTTCCTGACCGAGATCGCCGCGCTCGCCGGCGCCCGCCGCTTTACGCGCAAGGGGCTGCCGACCAGCCTCCGGGCCATCCCGGAGCTGGCGGCCGTCGCCCAGCGCTATCGCGAGACCGTCGAGCTGGAGACGCCGCTGAGGCCGCTCATCCCGCTGGCCGCGCGCTTCGGCAGCTCGCGCACCACCGGCCACAGCACGGCCATCAGGTAATCCGCCACGCGGTCGAGCCTGACGTCGCCGTGCTCGACGGCCCAGAACGCGACCGCCTCGGCGGCGCCGACGAAGATGTGGGCGATCGCGTCGAGCTCCTCGGCGTCGGGCTCGCGCTCCCAGCCGGGCAGCTCGCGCAGCAGCTGCGCGATCAGGCCTGACTGCTCGGCGCGGATCGAGCCGGCCGCCTCGTTGAAGCGGCCGCCCTCCCCGAACAGGACCGGCCAGGTCGCGCGCTGGTCGTTGGCGACGGTGAGGAACGCGTAGATGCCGGCGCGCAGCGCGCTCTCGGCGTCGTCCGCGCCGCGGACGGCGCCGCCGATCGCCTCGAACAGGCGCCCGCGTGCGCGCTCCATGCACGCGAGGAACAGGCCCTCCTTGGAGCCGAAGTAGTCGTAGAGCATCGGCTTCGTGATGCCGGAGGCGGCGGCGATCTGGTCCATCGATACACCGTGATAGCCGTCCTCGGCGAACAGTCGCTCGGCGGCGGCGACCATCTGCGCCTCGCGCACTGCGCGCGGGGTACGGCCGCGTGGATAGGTCTCGCTCATCGGTGTTACCGACGAGTCTACCCGGGGTACCTACCGCTAGTAACCTACTGCCGGTAACCTATGACTTCCACACTCACTTTCTTCGCCGCGGGCGAGCCCGCCGGCGGCGCCCCCGTCCAAGACCTGATCCCCGCCTCGGTCATCGCCGCCGTGCTGACGGCGCTAGTGCTGGCGATCGGCTTCGGCCACCGCGCCGGCCGCCTCACGATCCTCACGCGCACGGCCGCACTGGCCGAGCGCGTGATCCCGGTGCCAGGCTGGGCCGCACTGCCGGTGCTGCTGACGCTCGGCTCGCTCGGCGTGGCGGCCTTCGGCTTCTTCTGGGACGTCGCGACGCACATCGACAACGGGCGCGACCCCGGCCCGTTCGCGAACGCGGCGCACTTCCCGATCCTCGCCGGCCTCGCCGGCGTGGCGCTCGCCGGCTTCCTGGCCGCCGTGCTCGGCGCCGACGCGCGCGATCGCGCCGCGATCAAGTGGGCGCCCGGCTGGCGCATCCCGCTCGGCGGCGCCCTGCTGCTGCTGTGCGGCGGGCTCGCGATGGTCGGCTTCCCGCTCGACGACGTCTGGCACCGCATCTTCGGCCAGGACGTGACGCTCTGGGGCCCGACTCACGTGCTGATGATCGGCGGCGCCTCGCTCGCCCCGATCGCCGCCTGGCTGCTGCTCGTCGAGGGTCGTTGCGCGGCCGGCAAGCCCGGGCCGGGGCGGCTCCTGCTGCTTGCCTGGGAGGTCCAGCTCGCCGGCGCCGCGCTGGTCGGCCTGTCGACGCTGCAGCTCGAGTTCGGCTACGGAGTTCCGCAGTTCCAGCTCGCCTTCCACCCGATCCTCATCGCGCTGGCGGGGAGCGTCGGCCTCGTCGCCGCGCGGCTGCGGCTCGGCCGTGGCGGCGCGCTCGCCGCCACGGGCGCCTACCTGCTCGTGATGGTGCCGATGGTCCTGATCATCGGCCCCGGCTTCGGCCACACGTTCCTGCATTTCCCGCTGTACATCGTCGAGGCGCTGCTCGTGGAGCTCGCGGCACTCGTCCTCGGCCGGCGCGGCGCGGTCGCCGTCGGCGTCGGCTCCGGCGTGCTGATCGGCACGGTCGGGATCGCCGCCGAGTGGGGCTGGTCGCAGATCGCGATGCCGCTGCCGTGGAACGCCGCGCTGCTGCCCGAGGCGCCGATCCTCGCCCTCGCCGCCGCTGTGAGCGGCGGGCTGATCGGCGCGCACCTCGGCGGCGCCCTGCGCTCGCCGCGCCGCCCGTCCGGCGTCCCGCGGCTGCTCCCGGCCGCGGCGCTGGCCGTCGCCATCGCCTGCCTGGCGATCCCGATGCACACGACGCACGGCCAGATGCCGCGCGCCGACGTCACGCTCGACCCCGCCGGCCCCGGCCAGGCGAACGCGACGGTCAAGCTGCAGCCCGCGGACGCCGCGGATGACGCCAAGTGGTTCCACGCGATGGCGTGGCAGGGCGGCGGCAGCCGGCTCGTCCAGCTCGACCGGACCGGGCCGGGCGTCTATCGCACGACCGCGCCGGTGCCGATCCACGGCGACTGGAAGGCGATGGTCCGCCTGCACAAGGGCAGCGAGATCCTCGCGATGCCGATCTACATGCCCGGCGACGCGGCGATCCCCGCCAAGGAGGTCCCGGCCCAGCCGCACTTCGAGCGCGCGTTCCAGCTCGACCACGACGTGCTCCGCCGCGAGGAGCGCGGGGCCGCATCCTGGCTCACCGGCGCCGCCTACGGCATCCTCGCCGTCGTGGCAGTGACCTGGCTCGCCGCGATGGGCGCGGCGGTCACGCGCTTCGAGCGGCGCAGCGCCGTCCCCGCGTAACTCTCCAACCAGCCCTCCCGACGCGCGTTTGGAGGGGCATGAAACGAGTTCTGACACTGGCCGTCACGCTGGTGGCATTCGCCGCCCCGGCGGGGACCGCGGCGGCCCACACGAGCAAGGCGGACAAGCGGGAGGCGAGCAAGGAGTGCCGCGCCGAGCGGGGCACCACCGACGCCACGCGGGAGGCCTTCAAGGCCAAGTACGGCAACTTCGGCCATTGCGTGAGCCAGACGGCCAAGGAGGCCAAGGCCGAGCGCAAGGCCGCGCATCGCCACGCGGTGAAGGACTGCCGCGACGAGCGCGGCGACACCGACGCGTCGATCGCGGCGTTCCGCGACAAGTACGGGACAAACGCGAACAAGAAGAACGCTTTCGGCAAGTGCGTGTCGCAGAAGGCCAAGGCGGAGCGGCAGGACCAGGACCAGGAGGACGCCGCCGAGGCCGACGCCACCAAGAACGCCGCGCAGGAGTGCGAGGACGAGCGCTCCGCCGACCGCCAGGCGTTCGACGACAAGTACGGGACGAACCACAACAAGAAGAACGCCTTCGGAAAGTGTGTCTCCCAGAAGTCCCACGAGGACGATGGGGACGGGGAGGACGACGGCTCCTAGGGGCCGACGTGGCAATGTCGGCGCGCCGGGTCGTCCCCTCGGCGCGCCGCTTGTCCCTCAGCGGGTTTGACAGCCTGTCGGGCGCGAAGATAGGCTCGCTTCTATAGCTGTCTAGACAACCGCTAGCCGGGAGGTCGGCGGGCGTGAGGGACATCAGGGACATCAAGGCCGCGGTCGTCGGCACGGGCTTCATCGGCGTCGTCCACGTCGAGGCGCTGCGGCGGCTGGGCATCGCGGTCACGGGCGTCGTCGGCTCGACGCCCGAGCGCGCGGCCGAGAAGGCCCACGCGGCCGGGCTGCCGGACCCGTATCCGAGCTTCGAGGCGATGCTCGACGACCCCGCTGTCGAGGTCGTGCACCTCACGACACCCAACCGCCTGCACTACGAGCAGGTCAAGGCGACGCTGGCGGCCGGCAAGCACGTCGTGTGCGAGAAGCCGCTGGGCATGGACTCGGCCGAGACCGCCGAGTTGCTGCGCGTCGCCGAGCAGAGCGGGCTCGTCCACGCGGTCAACTTCAACATCCGCTTCTACGCGCAGTGCCAGGCGGCGCGGGCGCGCATCCAGGCCGGCGAGATCGGCGAGCCGCGGCTGATCACCGGCGGCTACCTGCAGGACTGGCTGCTGCACGACACTGACTGGAACTGGCGGCTCGACCCGGCCGAGGGCGGCTCGCTGCGCGCGGTCGGCGACATCGGCTCGCACTGGCTCGACCTCGTCCAGTTCGTCACCGGCCGGCGCGTCGAGGCCGTGATGGCCGACCTGACGACCTTCATCGAGGTCCGCAAGCGGCCAACCGGACCGGTCGAGACGTTCAGCGGCGCGGCAGCGGGCGAGACGGTCGACACGCCGATGGAGACCGAGGACGCGGCGAGCATCCTGCTGCGCTTCAGCGGCGGCGCGCGCGGCGTCACCACGGTCAGCCAGGTGTCAGCCGGCCGGAAGAACCGGCTGAGCTGGGAGATCGACGGCTCCGAGCGCGCGCTTGCCTGGCATTCGGAGGCGCCCGAGGAGCTGTGGATCGGCCATCGCGACCAGGCCAACGAGCTCAAGCTGAGCGACACCGGTGAGTACCCGCCCGGCCACGCCGAGGGCTTCCCGGACACGTTCAAGCGGCTCTACCGCAACGTGTACGCCGCGGTCGCCGCCGGTGAGCCGGGCACCGACTACCCGACGTTCGCCGACGGCCACGATGAAGCCGTGATCGCCGATGCCATCGCCCGCTCGCACGCCGATCAACGCTGGATTGAGGTGTCATGAAGCTCGGTCTGCTCACTGCTGCGTTCCCCGACCTCAGCCTCGACGACATCGCTGACTGGGCGTCGGCCAACGGCTTCGACGCGATCGAGGTCGCCTGCTGGCCCGCCGGCGAGGGCGCCGCGCGCCGCTACTCCGGCGTCAGCCATATCGACGTCGAGACGCTCGACCAGGCGAAGGCGACCGAGATCGTCGACGGCCTGGCGCGCCGTGGGCTGAGCATCTCCGCGCTCGCCTACTACCCGAACCCCCTGTCGCCGGACGCCGAGGCCCGCGAGGCGGCGCACGAGCACCTGCGCAAGGTGATCGCCGCCGCGCCGCTGCTCGGCGTCGACATCGTCGGGACGTTCGTCGGCCGGGACCGCACGAAGAACCTGCCGGACAGCCTCGCCGACTTCCGCGAGGTGTGGCCGCCGCTCGTCGCCCACGCCGCCGACCACGGCGTGCGGATCGCGATCGAGAACTGCCCGATGATCTTCTCCTACGACGAGTGGCCGGGCGGCGACAACCTCGCCTACGCGCCCGCGATCTGGCGCGAGATGTTCACGGCGATCCCCGACGACAACTTCGGCCTGAACCTCGATCCGTCGCACCTGCTGTGGCAGATGATCGACGTCGAGCGCGCGGTCCACGAGTTCGGCGAGCGCATCTTCCACGCCCACGGCAAGGACATGGAGGTGCGGCGCGACGGCCTCTACGAGCACGGCGTGCTGAGCGGCGGCATCGGCTGGCAGGTGCCGCGGCTGTGCGGCCTCGGGCAGGTCGACTGGGGCCGCTTCATCGGCGCGCTGTACGCGGTCGGCTACGACAACGTGGTGTCGATCGAGCACGAGGACCGCCGCTTCGAGGGGTCGGTCGAGCTCGTGCAGCGCGGGTTCATCATCGCGCGTAACGCGCTGCGGCCGCTGCTGGCGTGAGCTTCGAGCTGATCACGATGGGCCGGATCGGGGTGGACCTCTACCCCGAGCAGATCGGCGTGCCGCTGGCCGAGGTGCGGACGTTCCGCAAGATGCTCGGCGGCACGGCGACCAACGTGGCGGTCGCCGCCGCCCGGCTCGGCCGGCGCAGCGCGGTCATCACCAAGGTCGGCGACGACCCGTTCGGCGGCTACATCCGCGGCGCGCTGACGGAGTTCGGTGTCGATCCGCGCTTCGTCGGCACCGACCCCGCGCTGCGCACGCCGCTGGCGTTCTGCGAGATCCATCCGCCGGACGATTTCCCGCTGCTGTTCTACCGCCAGCCGAGCGCCCCGGACCTGCAGCTCACGGTCGACGACCTCGATGCCGAGGCGGTCCGGGCCGCGGGCATCTTCTGGGTCACCGGCACCGGGCTCTCGGTCGAGCCCAGTCGCTCCACGACGCTCGAGGCGATGACGTGGCGCAACGGCGAGACGGTCGTCGACCTCGACTGGCGGCCGATGTTCTGGACCGACGCGCCGGGCGATTGGATGCGTGCCGCGGTGGGGCGCGCGAGCGTCGCGGTCGGCAACCGCGAGGAGGCCGCGGTGGCGGTCGGAGAGGGGGAGCCGCTGGAGCTGGCGCAGCGGCTGCTCGCGCTCGGCCCGCGACTCGCGGTCGTCAAGCTCGGCCCGCGCGGCGTGCTCGCCGCCACGGCCGATCAGCACTGGATCGTGCCGCCAATCCCGGTCGAGGTCGTCAACGGCCTCGGCGCCGGTGACGCGTTCGGCGGCGCGTTGTGCCACGGGCTGCTGAGCGGCTGGGACGTCGAGCGCACGATCCGCTACGCGAACGCGGCGGGCGCGGTCGTCGCCTCGCGGCTCGGCTGCGCCGACGACATGCCGACCGCCGCCGACGTCGAGGCGATCCTGTGATCGGGCTCACCAAGGTCGCGCCGGGGGAGGGGCACGTCGAGCTGACCGAGCGGCCCGAGCGCGCGCCGGCGGCCGGCGAGGTCGCGCTCGACGTGCACGCCGTCGGCATCTGCGGCACCGACCTGCACATCTGGCTCGGCGAGTACCCGAGCACACCGCCGATGACGATGGGCCACGAGGTGTGCGGCACGGTGGCGGAGGTCGGCGACGGCGTCGATCGCGGCTGGCTCGGCGCGCGCGTGGCGGTCGAGACGTTCTTCTCCACATGCGGCGAGTGCGCGTACTGCCGCGCCGGCAAGCTCAGCGTATGCGAGCAGCGGCGCTCGATCGGCACGCACGTCGACGGCGGGCTCGCGCCGCGGCTCGTGCTGCCCGCGCGCAATCTGCACCGCGTGCCCGACGGGCTGCCGGACGCGGCGGCCGCGCTGTCGGAGCCGCTCGCGTGCGTATGCAACTCGCTGCTGGACCCGAGCCGCATCCAGGTCGGCGACGACGTGCTCGTGGTCGGGCCGGGGGCGATCGGGCTGATCGCCGCTCAGGTCGCGCGCGCCTGCGGCGGCCACGTGACGGTGCGCGGCGCGGAGCGCGACGACGCGCGGCTCGCGCTGGCGCGCGAGCTCGGGTTCGCGACGTCGATCGCCGGCCGCGAAGAGCCGCCGCCCGCCGACGTCGTGATCGAGTGCTCCGGCGCCGAGCCGGGCATCGCCGACGCGCTGCGCGCCGTCCGCCGGCGCGGCCGCGTGGTGCAGATGGGCCTGCGCGGCGCCGACGTCACGGTCCCCTACGACCTCATCTGCTTCCACGAGCTGACGGTGACGGCGGGGTTCGCGTCCAACCCGCTTTCGTGGCGGCGCGCGATGGCGCTGCTGGCCGAGGGCGCGGTCGAGCTCGCGCCGCTCGTGACCGAGGTCGTGCCGCTTGCCGACTGGCGCCGCGCGTTCGACGCGTCACGGGCCGGCGACGGCGTCAAGTACGTTCTCGACCCGCGATGACGGCCGTCATCTTCGACTGCGACGGGACGCTCGTGGACTCCGAGCCGCTGGCCCGCACGGCGTGGGAGCGCGCGCTCGCCCCCTACGGCTACGCGCTCACGGACGCCGACGCCGAGTCGTGCATCGGCCTCCCGTACCCGCGCGTGCACGCGTACTTCGCCGACCGCGCCGAGCTGCCGGCCGCCGACGCGTTCTGGACCGAGTTCTCGGGCGAGCTGTTCACGCTGATCGACTCGTCGCTGGAGCTCTTCGAGGACGCGGTGGGCGCCGTGCGATCGCTGCGGTCGCGCGGCATTCCGGTCGCCGTCGCGTCGTCGTCGCCGCGCGAGCGGCTGCAGCGGACTTTGGGGAGAGCCGGGCTGCTCGACGCGTTCGACGTGGTCGTCGCGGGCGACGAGGTCGCGCACGGCAAGCCGGCGCCGGACATGTTCCTGCTGGCCGCGGCGCGGCTCGGCGTCGAGCCGGGCGCGTGCGTGGTGATCGAGGACAGCCCGCCGGGAGTGCAGGCCGGGATCGCCGCCGGTATGTTCACGCTCGCCGTCTGCCGCGTGCCGGGCACCGAGGCGTCGCTCGCCGCGGCGGACCGTGTCGTCGACACCGTGAGCGCTGACGCCATTCTCGAGGCCGCATGATCGCCACCGCCGTGAGCTCGATCGTCACCGACGGTCGCGCCGCCGGCTGCCGCGCGATCGACCTGCGCGTGGAGGGCGGGATCGATCTGCGTCTGCTCCCCGACCGCGGGCTCGACGCCGCCGACGCCTGGTTCGCCGGCGTGCCCTTGGACTGGCGCTCGCCGGTCGGCGAGACGGCGTCGATGGCGAACGACTGGATGCTCTCGTTCGGCGGCGGGCTGATGGTCACGTGCGGGCTGCGCAACGTCGGCGTGCCGTCCGAGGGCCACAGCCAGCACGGCGACTACACGTTCCAGAAGGCGGACGTCGAGGCCGTCGAGCGCTCCGGCGACGCGCTGATCGTGCAGGGCCGGATCGCCGAGGTCGCCGCGCTCGGCCATCACCTCGAGGTCGAGCGCACGTGGCGCACGTACGCCGGCCAGGGCCTGATCCAGCTCGAGGACGTCGTGACCAACCGCGGCCGCGAGACCGAGCCGGCGCTGCAGCTCTACCACGTCAACCTCGGGCCGCCGCTGTGGGTCGCCGGCTCCGAGCTGCTCCTGAACGCGCGCGCGACCCACCCGCGCGACGCCGACGCCGAGCCGTTCGCGGACTCCTGGAATCGCGGCCCGGGGATCGTGGAGGGCGCGCCCGAGCGCGTGTTCGAGCACGAGGTCGTCCCTGCTGCTGATGGGTGGTGCCGGGCCGCGGTCCGCAATGCGGAGCTGGGGTTGGAGGTCGAGGTCCGCTGGGACGCCGCCACGATGCCGCGCATGTGGCAGTGGGTCCACCCGGCACCGGGGCTCGGCGTGCTCGGGCTCGAGCCCGCCAACTGCTCGGTGCTCGGTGTCGCCCACGACCGCGCCGAGGGTCGCCTCCCCGTGCTGGCGCCGGGCGAGGAGCGCCGCCACCGGCTCGAGATCCGCGCTCGCGCGATCTAGCGTCTTTGCCTCGCGCCGGCGTTGGCGTTGGCGTTGGCGTTGGCGGGCTGCGGCATGCCCTCCGGGGGCCAGTCGCTCGCGGGCTCGCGCCCGAGAGCGCCCCCGGAGGCCACGCCGCCGCCCGCCCCCCACACGCACCCGCGCCCTCCGCAGCGGCCGCCGCCTGTCGGGTCGTCTGACATCACGCGGCGACGAGCAGCTTCTCACCGTACTCAGCGGGCAGGCCGGCGGCCGCGACCTCGCGGGCCACGGTCTCGGCGTCGTACCCGACGCGCTCGATCCGCGGGACGAGCTGACCGTGGTCGTCGAGGTCGAGCACGGCAAACCCGCCGCGCCGGTCGCCGTCCTTGGGCTTGCCGACCGAACCGCAGTTGAGGAACAGCACGCCGCCGTACTGGTGGATCCACGGCTTGTGCGTGTGCCCGAACACGAGGACATCAGCACGTTCGGAGGCGGCGAGGCGTTCGTAGAGCCGGGCGGGCTTGTCCTCGAACAGGTACTCGTTGACCTTGCGCGGCGACCCATGCACTAGATGGATCCGGTGGTCGCCGAGCTCGAAGCGAAGGTCGAACGGCAGCGCGCTCATGAAGTCCTTGGAGGCCTGGTCGGTGTGCTTCAGCGTCCAGGCGACTGATTGCTGGCCGAGGTCGCGGTCGTGCTGGTTGATGTATGCGCAGCCGCAGTCGTCGAGGTCGCGGGCGATCGCGTAGTCGTAGTTGCCGTAGATCGTCGGGATGTCGCGCTCGGCGATCAGTGCACACACTTCGTTTGGGTGGGGGCCGTAGCCGACGAGGTCGCCGCCGCAGTAGACCGTGTCGATGTTGAGCTCGTCGATGCGTTCGAGCGCGGCCTGCAACGCGGGCAGGTTGCCGTGGATGTCGGTGATGACCGCGACGGCCATCAGTGGGCGGCCCCGACCGCCGTCGTAAGTTCGGCCAGGAGGCGCTCCACGCGGGCTTGGATGTCGGACCGGATGCGGCGCACGTCCTCTAGGTCGGCGTCGGCCGGGTCGTCGATCTCCCAGTCCTCGTAGCGCTTGCCGGGGTAGATCGGGCAAGCGTCGCCGCAGCCCATCGTGATCACGGCGTCGGCGGCCTGGACGACCTCATCGGTCATCGGCTTGGGGAACTCCTTGCTGACGTCCACGCCGAGCTCGGCCATCGCGGTCACCACGTTCGGGTTGATCCGGTCGGCGGGGTCACTGCCAGCCGAGCGCACATGCACGCGCCCGTCCGCGAGATGGTCCAGCAGCGCGGCGGCCATCTGGGACCGGCCGGCGTTGTGCACGCACACGAACAGCACCTCGGGCACGTCCTTGGCGATCGTGCCTTGCACCTGGCCGAGCGCACGCAGTCGTTCGCGCGCGAAGCGATGTACGAGCAGCGGCACGAAGTTCTGCATCCGCGCCCCCGACAGGCCCTCCAGGGACTCGGCCATGTAGCGCTCGACGGTCTCGGAAGAAAACGTGCCCGCGAACTCGTCGCTCAGATGCTCAAGCCCGCGTTCGAGATGGCCTCGGGTGGTCAGATCGACGTCGAGATCGGCCAGTCGCGTTGCCATGGCTCAGGTCCTCCTGCGTCACCGGTAAGCTGCCGCGCGGATCGTATCCATTGACAACCATCACTTCAATCGATAGAAGTAAATAGATGGCTGTCGATCTGCCCCTGGCGCCGAAGACCAAGCGCCCACCCGGCGAGCCGTGCTGCGAGCCGGTCGTCTATCCCGACGTCGAGCGCGAGCAGGCGGTTCGCATGGCCGAGGTCGCCAAGGCGCTCGGCGACCCGGTCCGCCTCCAGCTCGTCGACGTGCTGAGAAAACACGCCGGCAAGGTCTGTGTCTGTGAGCTGGTGCCGCTGTTCGAGATCTCCCAGCCGACGCTCTCGCATCATCTCAAGAAGCTGCGCGAGGCCGGCATCGTCGACTCCGAGCGCCGCGGTCTTTGGGCCTACTACTACGTCCTTCCCGAAGCTCTGGAGGAGCTGACCGCATGGCTGAGCTGACCACGCCCGAGACGACTGAGACCTCGACGTCGGGCTGTTGCGCCCCGAGCGTCCAAGAGGCGTGCTGCGAGCCGTCCGACAAGGCCGCCTGCTGCGACGCCGCCGCCGGCGGCGGCACATGCGGCTGCGCCGGCGGGCAGGCCACAACCGTCAGTGCCGATGAGCTGCGCGAGACCGTGCGCGAGCGTTACGCCGCCGCCGCGCTCCGCACGAGCGACCCGGCCGCGGCCGCGGGCTGCTGCGCCGACGGCGCCGTGATCACCGATGAGCAGGCCGCGCTGTTCGGCGCCGGCCTGTACGCCGACGGCGAACGCGACGAGCTCCCCGACACCGCGCTTGAGGTCTCGCTGGGCTGCGGCAATCCGACCGCAATGGCCGATCTTCAACCCGGCATGACCGTGCTCGACCTCGGCTCTGGCGGCGGCATCGACGTGCTGCTATCCGCGCGCCGCGTCGCTCCCGGCGGCACTGCCTACGGGCTCGACATGACCGACGAGATGCTCGACCTCGCG
This sequence comes from uncultured Solirubrobacteraceae bacterium, assembly GCA_963803335.1. Lineage (GTDB taxonomy): Bacteria > Actinomycetota > Thermoleophilia > Solirubrobacterales > Solirubrobacteraceae > DASSUW01. The sequence goes on from CAWDME010000011.1 coordinate 146,230, forward strand.
CGCGCGAACCAGGCCAAGGCCGGCGTCGAGAACGTCCACTGGCTCAAGGGCCACATCGAGGACATCCCGCTCCCGGATGACAGCGTCGACGTCGTTATCTCCAACTGCGTTATCAACCTCTCGACGGACAAGCGCCGCGTGATCCGTGAGGCCGCCCGCGTCCTCAAGCCGGGCGGGCGGTTCGCCGTATCGGACGTGATCGCCGATCCCGACATGGACCCTGCCACACGCAAGGATATGGAGCAGTATGTCGGCTGCATCTCCGGCGCCCTGACGCGCTTCGACTTCGCGGTGGCGCTCCACAACGCCGGCCTCGACGACGTCGAGATCACCGAGACCCACCGCGTCCACGAGCACGCCGGCTCGGCGATCATCCGCGCCCGCAAGCCCGACTAGCGCTTCGGACGACGACGACGGGCGTTTGTGCCCTACTCGCACACGACGGAGGAGCTGAACGTCGCGTCCTCGGTGCTGGTGTTGTTCTCGATCCCCGACCAGCCCGTGGGCCACGGGAACGAGCTGTTGATCGTGACGCCGGTGTCGATCGAGCTCGCCTGAACGCCGCCGCCGAGCGGTCGGGTCCCCGTCGGGCAGTAGACGTTGATCTGCTCGCGCGTCCCGGCGCGGTCGACGGAGGAGGTGCCCTGGACCACCTGATAGGTGTGCTTGATCTTCCCGCAGATGACGAACTCGTCGAAGCTGAGGTCCTGCGCGGTGGGGTTGGTCATCTCGATCTGCCACAGGCCCGGAGCCCAGTTCGCCAGACCCTCGGGCAGCGGGTAGCTCTGCTGGAGGCTGACATTGACGTCGGTCGTGTGCGTTCGGGAGCCGCCGCCGAGCACCTTCATGTTCCTCCCGCAGCCATCATCGGCGGCGCCGCCGTGACCGGCGTGGGATATGAACGGGCCGTAGCCGTAGACGAAGTAGCCCTGGGGGTTCGCGCAGACCGCGTAGAGGTCGTAGAGCCCGTCGGTGGTGGTGGCGTTGTTGACGTCGACCGCCCAGCCCTGGGTTGTGGGATAGGAGCTGGCGAGGTTCTCGCCAAGCGCGGACGAGAAGAGCTGCGCCCCTCCGCCGATAGGAACCTTGCCGGTCGGGCAGACGATCTCGTCGTGAGTCTGAATGCCCGCCCAGTCGGTCAGCGTGCCGCTTTCGACGACCTGGTAGCCCGGCGCCCCGCCGGGCGCGGAGTCATACCCCGGCACGGGCTTGCCCGCCATGGCTCCGGGCCAGGGCGCCGGTGGGTCCCACGCCGCGGCGGCCTGCGCGCCGACGCCCAGCGCCAGGGCCATCGTCACCGCCGTCGCTAGCACGCGAGTTCTGCCGCTCATCATCCGCTCCGTGGATTCGTGGACGTCGCCGAGCGGCGACTCACCGTGACAAGACGCCGCAGAGCAAACGAAATTCCCGCATGGACATCCGCGCGGACGATCTGAGCTGCAGTCAGCGGACTCGGCCGCGAAGCCCGTTGCGCCGGAAGAACCTCACGACGAGGTACGTGAGGTCGCGGAGACGCCGAGTCGGAGTACCGTTCTGCTCGATGGCACGAAGTACCTAGGCATACGCCGAGTACCCACGACCGCCGCCTTCCGGGTCCATTAGCCCCGCCCTGCGGTCAGTTCCTTGCGGGCGCGTAGCTGATCGAGCGGCGCTCTGGAGTCGTCGGGCCCGTGACTATATGGTCGGCGAGGTTCGATGAGAGGAGCGTGTCATGTACGTACGTGTCGTCAGGTTCGCTGACGTGACTCCTGAGCGCATGGAAGGACTCCTCGCCGGTATCGAGGAGTCCGACGGGCCGCCGCCCGGTGTGCCAACTACAGGGTTGGAGATTCTCTTCGATGAGGCCCAGGGAACGGCGGTGGTGCTCCAGCTATTCGATACCGCGGAGGACATGCGCATCGGCGGCGAGACATTCGCTGCGATGGATCCCACGGAGACCCCTGGGACGCGTGTCTCGGTTGACATGTGCGAGAAGAAGCTTGAGCTCCACCCCTAGGGATCGCGACGGCGGCCCGATCTGGTCCGAGGTGTTGGCCGGAGTGTGCGCCTCCGCGATCCGACGGTTGCGCTCCGAGAGGCCGACCGTCGCCTGCCGTCAGGCGCTGACGTAGTCCGCGAGGTGCTCGCCGGTGATGGTTGAGCGGGCGGCGACGAGGTCGGCTGGCGTGCCCTCGAAGACGATCGTGCCGCCGTCCTGGCCCGGGCCGGGGCCGAGGTCGATGATCCAGTCGGCGTGCGCCATGACGGCCTGGTGGTGCTCGATGACGATCACCGACTTGCCGGCGTCGACGAGCCGGTCGAGCAGGCCGAGCAGCTGCGCGACGTCCGCGAGGTGCAGGCCGACGGTCGGCTCGTCGAGGACGTAGACGCCGCCTTTCTCACCGATGTGCGTCGCGAGCTTGAGCCGCTGGCGCTCGCCGCCGGACAGCGTGGTGAGCGGCTGGCCGATCGTGAGGTAGCCGAGCCCGACGTCGGCGAGACGTTCGAGGATCTTGTGCGCGGCCGGCACCTTCGCGTCGCCGTCGCCGAAGAACTCCTTGGCCTCGTCTACCGACATCGCGAGGACCTCGCTGATGTCCCGGTCGCCGAGGTGGTACTCCAGCACCGACGCGTCGAACCGCTTGCCCTCGCACTCCTCGCAGGTGGCGGCGACGGTGGCCATGATGCCCAGTTCGGTGTACACGACACCGGCGCCGTTGCAGTTCGGGCACGCGCCCTCGGAGTTGGCGCTGAACAGCGCCGGCTTGACGCCGTTGGCCTTCGCGAACGCCTTGCGGATCGGGTCGAGCAGTCCGGTGTAGGTCGCCGGGTTGCTCCGGCGCGAGCCGCGGATCGCGCCCTGGTCGATCGTCACGACGCCGTCGCGGCCGGCGACCGAGCCGTTGATCAGCGAGCTCTTGCCCGACCCGGCCACGCCGGTCAGCACAACCAATGCGCCGAGCGGGATGTCGACGTCGACGTCCTGCAGGTTGTTGGTGTCGGCGCCGCGCACCTCCAGCGCGCCCGAAGGCTCGCGCACCGACGGCTTCAGGGACGCGCGGTCGTCCAGGTGCCGTCCGGTGATCGTGTCGGTCTCCCGCAGCTCGTCGACGGTGCCTTCGAACACCACCTCGCCGCCGGCCGAGCCGGCGCCGGGGCCGAGGTCGACGACGTGGTCGCCGATCGCGATCATCTCCGGCTTGTGCTCGACGACGAGCACGGTGTTGCCCTTGTCGCGCAGCTGCAGCAGCAGGTCGTTCATCCGCTGGATGTCATGCGGGTGCAGCCCGATGCTCGGCTCGTCGAAGACGTACGTGACGTCGGTGAGGCTTGAGCCGAGGTGGCGGATCATCCTCGTGCGCTGCGCCTCGCCGCCGGACAGCGTGCCTGACGGGCGGTTGAGCGAGAGGTAGCCCAGCCCGATCTCCACGAACGAGTCGAGCGTGTCGCCGAGCGCCTCGAGCAGCGGCGCCACCGACGGCTCGTCGAGGCCGCGGACCCACTGGGCGAGGTCCGAGATCTGCATGGCCGAGACGTCGGCGATGCTGATGCCGCCGATCTTCGACGAGCGCGCCGCCTCGCTCAGCCGGGTGCCGTCGCAGTCGGGGCACGTGGTGAACACCACCGCGCGCTCCACGAACGCGCGGACGTGCGGCTGCATCGCCTCGACGTCCTTGGACAGCATCGACCGCTGGATCGCCGGGATCAGCCCCGTGTACGTCAGGTTGATGCCCTCGACCTTGATCTTGGTCGGCTCCTTGTAGAGCAGGTCGTGGCGCTCGCGCTTGTTGAACTTCTTGATCGGCTTGTCCGGGTCGAAGAAGCCGCTGCCGCGGAAGATCCGGCCGTACCAGCCGTCCATGCTGTAGCCGGGGATTGTGAGCGCGCCCTCGTTGAGCGACTTGCTGTCGTCGAAGAGGGCGGACAGGTCGAAGTCGCTGACCGAGCCGCGGCCCTCGCAGCGCGGGCACATGCCGCCGGTGCGGCTGAAGCTGGCGCTCTTGGTGATGGTCTTGTCGCCGCGCTCGACCGTGAGCCCGCCGCTGCCGTGGACGGAAGCGACGTTGAACGAGTACGCGCCGGGCGAGCCGATGTGCGGCTTGGCCAGCCGGCTGAAGAGGATGCGCAGCATGGCATCGGCGTCGGTGGCGGTGCCGACCGTCGAGCGCGGGTTGGACCCCATGCGTTCCTGGTCGACGCTGATCGCCGTCGTGATCCCGTCGAGCACGTCGACGTCGGGCCGCGCCAGCGTCGGCATGAAGCCCTGCACGAACGCGCTGTAGGTCTCGTTGATCAGCCGCTGCGACTCCGCCGCGATCGTCCCGAACACGAGCGAGCTCTTGCCCGAGCCGGAGACGCCGGTGAACACCGTCAGCCGGCGCTTCGGGATCTCGATGCTGATGTCCTTGAGGTTGTTCACGCGCGCGCCGTGCACGCGGATGAGATCGTGGCTGTCGGCAGCGTGGAGCGCCGGCGACTGCGTGTCCGTCTTCGCCGCCATGCTCAACCCAGCTGCTGGATCCGGACGAGGTTGCCGGCGGGATCGCGGAACGCGCAGTCGCGAATCCCGTACGGCTGGTCGATCGGCTCCTGGACGACCTCGGCGTCGTTCGCCTGCAGGCGCTCGAAGGTGCCATCGATGTCGGGCGTCGCCAGGTTGATGCTGGCGTAGGTGCCCTTGGCCATCATCTCGGCGATCGTGCGGCGCTCGTCGTCGGTGATGCCGGGCGTGGCGGCCGGCGGGTAGAGGACGATCGACATGCTGGGCTGGTCGGGAGGGCCGACCGTGATCCAGTGCATCCCGCCGTACTCGACGTCATTGCGGACCTCGAAGCCGAGGGTGTCGCGATAGAAGGCCAGGGATGCCTCAGGGTTCTCATGCGGGAGGAGCGTTGCGTGAATCGTGAGTTCCATGCTGCTCACGCTAGTGCGGGTCGGCGACCGGCGCTTCTCGATTCCTGACCGGTCTGGTCACCTGCTTGGTCACGCACGGCGGGATACCCGCCATCGCCCCCGCCGCTTCGCGCCGGTACGTGCTCGGCGGCACACCGACCAGCTCGGTGAAGCGAGTGCTGAACGTGCCCAGCGACGAGCAGCCGACCTCGAAGCAGACCTCCGTGACGCTGAGGTCGCCCCGCCGCAGCAACGCCATCGCCCGCTCGATGCGCCGCGTCATCAGATAGCTGTACGGCGACTCGCCGTACGCGAGCCGAAACTGCCGGCTGAGGTGCCCGGCCGACATGTGCGCGCCGCGCGCGAGCGCCTCGACATCCAGCGGCTGCGCGTACTCCCGGTCGATCCGGTCGCGGACACGCCGCAGCAGCGCGAGGTCGCGCAGGCGCTGCTCGGTGGCGGTCGTGCTGGTCACGTCCGAAATCGTGGCACGTCGCGCGCCGGCGGTCGCGGCACCGACGCGCAGACCGGCTAGGACGGGGGCGTACTGAGCCGGCTCTCGATCGACTGCGGGAGCGCGTAGTAGAGCGCGAGGCCCGCGCAGATCGCCAGACTCGCGTACGCGTTCAGGAACGCCACCGCTGTGGCGGTGAAGTACAGCGCGGGCCCGACTCGCGACGCCCAAGTGAGGGCCGCGTTCGGCCAGATCTGCCGAAACGCGATGCCCATGACGAAGAACCATCCGGCGTACAAGGCAGCCGCCAGGTTCTCGCCGCTCTCCGCGCGCAGGTACTCGGCCATGACGGCGGTGGGAAACGGGATGAATGAGACGGTGAGCAGCAGAAGCAGGTTCTTGAAGAGCAGCGCGCGATCCACGCTGTCCACGGCCGCGATGACGGCGTGATGGTTGACCCAGATGATCCCGATCGTGATGAAGCTCACCGAGAACCCGGCATAAGAGGGCCATAGGTCCAACAGTCCATGGGCCAGAGAGTGGCCACCGCGGGTCGAAGGCACCTTGATCTCGAGCACGAGCAACGTGATGGCGATCGCGAACACGCCGTCGCTGAACGCCTCCAACCGGGCCTTGCTCATGCACGCACGTTTCGCTCCGAGCGCCGGATTACCTTGGACGCCCGCCGACCCGATCCTCCCGGACGGCGGGCCCAACCTCATGCGTGCCAGTCGCGTTTGCATCTCCGGGCAGGGAATCCCGCCCGGCAGCGCGATGGTTCGGATCACAGGGCCCTGCGCAGGAACTGTTCTGTGACCGCGAAGCCGTTCATCGTCGCGCTGATACTCGGGACTGCGACGGCACTCTTCATCCACCGCGACAAGGTCCCTGCTCGATTTCCGAAGGGCGGCACGTGCCGGACAAGCTCGGCGTATGGCAGGTGCAGGTGACGATCACGATGCTCGTCGTGATTGGGCTCGCCTACATGCTCTCCGGCTGATTCCCGGCCGCTGCGAGGGACGAACGCTGGTGACGGAGGCGCTGTCGCTTTGTATGGTGGCTGTCGCGCAAAGGTCCGTGCGATCGGGCCGTTTGCGGTCGGCGTTCTGTTTGATCGCCGGATCGCGAGCGCGGCGCGGCGCGGCCGTTAGGCGCTGTCTGCCGGGAGTGTGTGCGTGTGGAGCTTGAGCAGGTTGTGGGTGGCGGTGATCAGTCGCCATTCCGAGCGGGCGGCGGCTCTTCCGCGGCGTTGGAAGCGGTCGATGCGGCGGTTGAATTTGGTGTGCGCGAAGACCGGCTCGATCATGCCGTTGCGCCTGCGGTAGAGCTCGCCGCCGCGATCGGTCGCGAGCACGCGGCGCATGAATGCGTAGATGCCGCCGTTCCAGCCCGGGCGGGCGCCCTTGCGTTTGCCGGCATCGGGTGGGATCAACACGACGGTGCCGCGGCCGGTGAGGCGTTCGATCTGTTCGGTGTGCCAGTAGCCAGCGTCGGCGAGCACCACCTCGGGCGCGGCGATCACGCCGGCCGCCGTGAGCTCGGTTTCGGTGGCGTTGATCATCGGTTCGAGCTGTCCGAAGTCCGGTGAGGCAATTGTCACCTCGGCCGCGATCACGATCTGCTGCTCGGTGCAGACGGCCTGGGCGTTGTAGCCCTGCACCCAGCCGCGCAACGTCTTGACGTTGCGCGAGTCGAGATCGGTCAGATTGATCTTGCCCGCCGGCAGCGCGGGCGGCTGATAGGGCTTGGGCGGACCACCGAAGCGGCGGCCGTCCTTCATCACCCCGCGCGCTCGATAGGCCTCGTATTCGGCGTTCGCGCGCCGCTCGACAGCCAGCTCCTCGTCCAGCCGACGGCGCGCTTCCAGCAGGCGCTTGGCGCGCGAACGTGGGATCGGCCTGGCCTGTTCGGCGCGCTGCTGGTCCAGCCGACGGCGAGCGTCGCGCAGCCACCGCTGGCGACCCTCGCGCGTCGCGAGCGCCGGCGGCAGCTCATCACCGCGCCGCTCGCCGAACTGCTCGTCCTCGAGCGCGTCGACCTCGGCGGCCTCTTCGAGGATCTCGCGCGCGATCTGCTCGTAATCGCGCGTCTCACGCTCGGACGCGTTGGCGTGGACCTTCGTGCCGTCGACAGCCACGACCCCGACCCGCACCATCCCAGCGTCCGAACACAGGCGCAGCACCTGCCCGAAGAGATCACCCAATGCGCGCTCGTGGCGGACCCGGAAGCGCGCGATCGTGGCGTGATCAGGCGCCTGGTTGGCGGTGATCACCCGGAACGCGATGTCCTCGCGGCAGCGACGTTCGATCCGTCTCGACGAGCGCTCTCCGATCGCGTACGCGTACACGATCAACGCCGCCATCATCGCCGGATCGTGCGCCGCGCGGCCCCAGCCGTCGTGGCGATAGGCGGCCAAGAACGCAGCCAGGCCGAGCTCGCCGACCGCGTCGATCACAAACCATGCGAAGTGGTCCTCGACCAGCCACTCACGCAGGCTCGGCGGCAACAACAACTCCTGCTCGCGATCACACGCCAGGAAGTTCTGCGGCATCCATGGATCCTCTTAAACCGCTCGGACAGCACGACCTTTGTACGACAGCCACCATGGATGCGAGCAGTCAGCGCCTCACCGCTGCTTTTCATGGATGCGGGAGCGGCCGCGGCCTCCGACCGCGAGCCGCCGGGCGCCTGCTCCTCGTCCCAAGCGGTCGTGAGTTCAGACCTCGCAGCGACACGTGCTCTTCGTCCCTTGGGGGCGTGAGCTCCCGGCCGGTGAAGACGTCCGCTCTTAACCGGAGCAGCGGGCGTGTCGCCACTGTCGCGCAGCGCTAGCAGTCATGTCCCCTGAGCCAGTCGACGTAGTCCGGTACGGCGCGCTCGACGTCGTACTCCGGCCGAAAGCCGGTGTCTGCCCGCAGCCGGGTGGTGTCGAGGTAGTTGTCCGGGGGCCGGTCGGGATTGCGTCCCTCCGGGAGGGTGATGTTCGCGCCCGGAACCACGGCGTTGATCGCGGATACGACCTCGCTGTTCTGCACCAGCCGTCCGGTCGAGACGTTGTAGGTGCTGTGGTTCAGCCGTTCGGCGAGCATGAGCAGCGCGATGGCCCGGCCACAGTCCTTGACGTAGCAGAGGTCTCCGCCGTCCTCGGCGTAGGCCGGCGGGCGGGGCGGGGTGAGATCGGGGCCCTGGCCCCAGACTGCTGCGCTGAGCAGGCGGGGAAGTGCGAAGAACGGCGAGTCGGGCAGGCCGAGGGGGCCCCAGATGGTGCCGATCCGCAGGCTTACCGCGTCGAACCCGGCACTGTCGCCGGTCAGCGTGGCGAACAATTCCGCAGTCTTCTTGAACACCGGGATCTGGTGCCCTGCCACCACCGGTAGCGGGGCGTCCTCGCGCCACGGGACCTCGTCCACCCCCGCGTACACGCCGATGGTGCTGGCGACGGAGAACCGCCGGACGTCCCACTCCGTCGCCGCCTTGAGTGCGTTGAGCAGGCCGAGGGTGTCGGCGCGGAGGTACTGGACCGGATCGGGAAGGTCGTGGCGGGCCGCGGCGAGGTGCACGATGCCGGTGATCTCGTGCCGTGTCCCGATATCGAGGAAGGTCGCCTCGTCCGCGGTATCCAGCGGCTCGACAGCAACGCGGTCGCCCGGCTCGTCGGCGAGATATTCAGGCAGCTGGGTGGACCGGTGCGCGGTGAGCACGACGGATTCGCCCAGGTCGAGCAGTGCGCGTGCGGTATGCGACCCGATCGAACCCAAGCCGCCGGTGATGAGGATCACTCACGCCCCTCCACACCTTGCCGACAATGATCCATGGCGACGGTCTCTTCGAGCGGTACGGGGCCGACGTGGGCGAGCGCGGTCACGGACGCGGACGCGAACTTGCGTCGTATTCGTCGTGCAGTCGGTACCAGCGGCCGGATTCGTTGCGTCCGCGCGGGGCGCGGTCGAGCCATTGGAACATGCCCCAGAGGGCGTCGGTGCCGCGGGCGTAGGTCGAGTAGGTGTGGTAGACGGCGCCGTCGTCAAGCACGAAGGCGCTCATGCCGGGTAGGTCCTTGGGCGGCATCTCGTCGGGTCCGGCGAACGGCTCGTCGGGCGTATCGTTGTGGTCCCAGTTGCTGTGCACGTTGTGTTCGGCGGTACCGTCGGCGATCTGCTCGTCGGTGTAGGCGACGCCGAAGTCGAAGTTGAAGTCGCTGCCCAGAGAGGACACGTACGGGACGGTCCAGCTCATGCGCTGCTTGAAGGCGGTCAGCCGCTCGATGGGGTAGCGCGAGATCGTCGTCATGGCGACGTCGTGGTGTTCGAGGTGCACGGCGAACCCGTTGTAGCCGTCGGCCACCGCCGCGCAGCTCGGGCAACCGGGGAACATCATGTGATGGACGAGCAGCTGCGAGCAGCCGCGAAACAGGTCGGCAAGCGAGGCGGGCCCGTTCTCGGTCTCGAAGCGGTAGTGCTTCTCGATCGGGACCCACGGCAACTGCTGCCGCTGCCGGGCGAGCTCGTCGCTGCGCCTGGTGAGCTCTTTCTCTGCGTCAAGCAGCTCCCGCCGTGCGGCCAGCCACTGCTCGCGTGTTCCGACGTTGTGCGGGGTCAATCGGTCCTCCGGGTGGGGTGATGGCCGTGCGGTTCCTCGGGCGGGTACTCGTCGTGCAGCTGCCACCAGTAGGCCGGTGTCTGGGGCCAGCCGTCCGGCGAATCCTCCCAGTCCTCCTGACGACCTAGCGGCGTGAGGTCGAGCACGTTGAGATCGAACCGGAGCCGGTCCACGCCACGGCCCGAGGTGAAGTAGCTGCGCAGGACGCGGTCACCGGCGCGCAGGAACGCGCTGAGCCCGAAGCCGGTGCCGACGCCGCAGTCGCGGTTGAAGGCACGACTCTGGCAGGAGTACCAGGGGACCGTCCATCCCATCCGTGCCTTGAACGTCTCCAGCTCGGCCAGCGAAGCGATCGAGACGAGCACGAAGCTGGTTTCGCGCGCGTGCAGGTGCGCCAGGTGCCCCACGCTGTCGGTGAACGCCGAGCATCCCGCGCACACGTGCTCGTCGCCGGGCTCGAACATGAAGTGGTAGACGACGAGCTGTCGGCGTCCCTCGAAAAGGCCCGCGAGGTTCACGGTGCCCGCTGGTCCCTGGAAGCGGTAGTCGGGGGGGAACTCGACGACGGGCAGTCGCCGTCGCTCGCCTGCCAGCGCATCTAGTGCGCGCGTGGCCTGCTTTTCCTTGAGCAGGAGCGCGTCACGGGCGTCCTTCCACTCCGCAGGGGTGACCACCGGAGGGAGCGGCATCGCGGCGTGCGCCGGGGGCCGCGGATCTCGCGTGGCGCTCACTCCGTCCACCAGTCCTGGACGAACTCGGCGTCGCCCTCTTCCCGCGCTCCGAACGCCAGCAACTCAAGCCCGTCGGGGCCGGCCTCCCAGCTCCGCAACACCTGCGGTGCGACGCGCAGAGCGTCGAGTGGCTGGAGCTCAACGATGTCCTTGTCGAGCTTGACTCGGCCCGATCCGGAAATGACGACGTAGACCTCTTCCGCCCGGGCGTGCCGGTGCCCGAAGCCCTGCCGCGTGTCGCGCTTGATCCGATGGTGCGTCAGGCCGATGTGAGCAGCCTCAAGATCTCCGGTCGCGAAGCGCGACTCTTGCCAGCGGTCCAAGCCAAGCTCAGGGGCCAGGTCGGTGACGCGGGCGAGATTTTCGTGGGTGTACGGAGCCGTCATCGTCGTGCCTCTGTGCAGGTGGCTGTGGACCCCGTTTTCTAATGGACGCCCTCGGCGGTGCCTTGAACGAATCGGCCATGTTTGCCGCGTTTGGTTGAGATAATGCGTGCGTGCCGCTCGACGCGCGCCCGGTGTTGCAGACGGTCCGTGACCGGCGCCCAGCCGTCGCGCTCAGGCGCCACGTGGCGTGCGTGTGGATCCAGGAGGTGTCGCCGGACTCGGCGATGTTTGCGCATCGGAGGGCTCCCAACGGCAGCGTGGAGCTCGTCTGCGCCCTCGGCTCGATGCCCCGGATCCTCGGCCCGCAGACGGGTCCGCGCGAAGAGATCCTCACTGGCGGTACGACGGTGGTCGGCATCCGCCTGCAACCGGCAGCGGCGGCGTGCGTGCTGGGCTTGCCTGCCTCAGAGCTCGTCGATCTCGATCTCGCCGTCGACGAGCTGTGGGGCCGGCCGATGATCGCGCTCGAAGAGGCGCTCGCCGCGGCCGGCAGCCCCCATGAGGCGGCCGTCATCCTGGAGCAGACCGTCGCGAACCGGCTGACCGACGAATCCGACGTGGACTCAATCGCCGCCCAGGTTGTCGATCGACTCGTCTCCGGGCAACGCCTCTCCTCGCTCGCGGCGTCGTTGTGGATATCCGAGCGCCAGCTGCGCCGTCGCTGCACGACGGCCGTCGGGGTGTCGCCCAAGGCGCTGCACCGCATCCTCCGCTTCCAACGGTTTCTCGCGCTGGCGTGGACGCTCGAGAAACCAAGTGCCCAGCTCGCGCGGCTTGCGGCCGAGGCCGGCTACGCGGACCAGGCACACCTCACCCGCGAAGCGACGCAGCTGGAAGGCCGCTCACCCCGCACCCTCCTGCTCGAGTCCGAGCAGCGATGCGGCTGCGGTCACGACCACGCCGCCTCCTACGAGCCTCTGCTGAGACCGCATCGCTTGCTCACGCGCGAGCAGTCTCTGGTCCGACGGTCGTCGGACGCCTCGCCTGAGCGCCGCAACAAGACCACGGCGAGCGCGCGACGACGACTGCCATCAGGAGCCGAATCGCACCGGAAGTGACGGGACGATGGGTGCCTCGCAAGGCGACCCCTTGCGGGACATCTTGCCTTCAAGTACCGCTCGCCACGTCGACGCGCTCGCGCTCAGGTTTCGGGAGGGTGGCCATGGGCGAGTTTCTGATTGACGGCAAGGACGCAGACGACCGGAGGGTTCAGGCCGAGAAGTTCGGTTCTCCTCTGAATTAAGTCAGCGGCTTGCAACAGGTTCGTGATCTTGCGGGCGGCGTCGAGCGACGTGCTCCTCGTGGCGCCTGGGCGGCGGGGTTGGGAGGCGATGGCGATGTGCCCACGGGGGGAGTCGCCGGCGAAGGTATTCGAGCCGTTCGGACGGTGCGCTCCAGAACCGGACGGAGTTGACGGCGAGGATGGCGTCGAAGAGGCCATCGAAGGACGGGCGGCAGCTGCTCGACCGACCCCGGAATGAGCGTGACTTCTCCGGCGCAGGAAGCAGGCCGCGCTCCAACCTGACCGCCGATTCGGGGTAGCGCGACTCCGACAACCGGTGGCGGGCCCTTCTCGTCGTTGGCCGGGTGCCTGGCTCCGTCGGTCGTCGCACCCGCCCCATCGCCACCTGGGGCGCGTCACTCTCGGGCGCGCTGCGTCGCAGAGGGTGCTGCCCGTTGGCTGCCGAGTGGCCGGACGTCGAGGTGCAGGTGCCCAAGTCGGCCGCGGACGTAACGAGCTGCTCGACCTGGCCGACAACGGGACACTCGACTTGACGTTCCGCATTCGCCGTTGGATGAGCGCCCGTTCTCGGCGCTCGAGCCGCGCGCCCGCAGGCCTCGAACCACAGGTCGTCTTTCGCTCCGGTGACACAACTGACGGTTGCAGGCGCTCGTAGTCGCTCGGATGGGCGCGGCGCTGATGCCGGGTCTGACCGTCGCGGTCACCCCCGGGACGACGTGCGTCGATGTCGACGCGCTGTCCCGCCGCAGCTGCTCGACATCGTGTGGCACAGCGATCGCGAGCGAAGCCAGCCCATGGCCGCGTTCCTCGAGATCGCGCAGCACGTCTGTGCCGCGGGATCGCTCCCTCGCTACATGGGGTTCGCCAGCGCAGCCTCGTAGTGGGTGACGTGCCGGTCGGTCCGGTCGAGCAGCGATGCGACTTCGGCCTCGACGACCGCTTTCTCGGGTGTCGCCCCGGCGAATCTCCGTATCGCCTCGCAGGATTCCCACACGGTGACGACGACGATTTCGATCCCGTCGTCGACGTCTCGGCGCAGCAGGTACGCGCGGAGATGGCCGTCAATGTCGGCGAGTTGAGGGAAGACGCGCGCCGCGAGGTGGCCGGCGTAGCCGTCCGCCTGCGCGGCGCTAGCGGCGTGCCCGTGCCATATGCGGAAGATCATACGGTCGCTCCTTATGCGAGGGTTGATCGCTCTTCGAGGTCCACGCTGAACGCGGCGGTGATCCAGGTGGCCCGAGATAGGTCGGTCAGCAGCTCGGTGATCTACGCCAACCGAAGATCAGAGGTTCGAATCCTCTCGGGCGCTGAGAAAGGTGATCTGGTTCCCGGGCGCGCCCCCGAAGCGGAGCGTCTTCCCCCCTGCTTCTCCCGAGACGCCGTGTGGCCGTGCGACCTGCCTTCATGGTCTCAGTACGCCCGTCGACGAGCCGGATGTCATCCGTTGCCCTGGTCGTCGAGTCAGACGTTGTCATCGCAATCTTCCCTTCGGATGCGCCTGATCACCACGCGACTCGTCATGGCCGGGCTCGCGCAGCCGCGACGCCAGCGGGCTCGCCTGCGCGCGCGCGACCGCGGTCGGGACAGACCCGCGGGGGAGCTCGATCCGCACCGATCGGCATTGGGTTGGCGCCATAGGCCGGCCGACCGACTACCGATCCTCGGGCCCGTCACCGAGGGGCTTCGGCGCTCTCGAGCCGTGAGTATTCGCCGTACGCAAGTTCGTCGGTCAGGGTCGGACCGGACGCGGACCAGCCGAGTTCCTCGCGCGCGCGTGATGCGGTGGCCGGGACGTCACCAGCGATCCACTGGGCAGCAGGAAGCTCGGAGGCAATCGTCTCGGGGTCGAGGGACTTGGCCGGCTTCGATGCGCCGACCAGGCGTCCTACCGCGTCGATCACGGCGCGAGCTGAAGTCGTATCTCCGACGAAGGTGTAGGTCTGGCCGCTGGCGCCCTTCTCGATGACCCGGACATAGCCATCCACGAGGTCGTCGAGGTAGACCGTCGGTAGCGTCCCATCGCCGTCCCCGAGGTAGCCGGACGCCCCGCGGGCAGCCGATTGGCGGATGAGGTCGCGGATGATCGCATTACCTCCGTGGCCGTAGACGAGCGCAGGCCTCACGACGCGGCCGCCGGCATGGGCGACCAGGCGTTCGAGGTCGTAGCGCCAGCGCATCGGCGCCTGGGGCGGTGGCACGAAATCCTCCGGCGTGGCCTCGCCATCGTTGCCGGCAAGCACGCCCACGCCGCTCGTGTAGACGAGCGTGCTCCCACCAGCGGTGACGGCACGGACGAGCGCAGCGGTCACCTGTTGCTCGAGTGAGATCGCCTGCTGCATGCCTCCCTCCTGGGGCGACGCGAAGGCGCAGTGCACCGTGATGTCCGCTCGCCTGGCCAGGTCCGCGAGCTGGGCGGCGTCGCGAAGCTCGACCGGGACAGGCTCGACGCCCAGGTCCGACAAGGTCTGGGCCTTGCCCGCTGTCCGGGTCGTCCCGGTCACCTGGTGGCCGCGGCGGACCAATGCCCCCGCCACGGCGTTGCCGATGTAGCCGGTTGCCCCTGTCACGAGGATCGCCATGCGCGCGGCTGCAGGTGCCTCACTCATGCGATCTGCGACCACGCGCGGGGGCGGTGGCCGTCGATCAGGCGGTAGGTGTCCCCGTAGGCCATCGCGCGGCCTGGGAAGTCGTGGGGAAATCCCAAGACGGGTCGGCTGGCTTCGTCCAGCAGCGCGAGCTCGCCCGGCTCGAGCTCGAGATCGACGGCAGCGAGGTTGACCGCGAGCTGCTCAGCGCTCCTCGCCCCCACGAGCGGGACGATCACACCCTGATCGCGCTGTTGGAGCACCCAAGCGATCGCCACTTGCGCGGGCTCGGCTCCGCGCTCGGCCGCGACGCGGTTGACGGTGTCGGCGATCACCAGATTGCGGTCGGTCAGCCGGACGCCGTAGTCGGATCGTGACAGGCGCGTGCCCTCGGGCGGCTCACGATCGGTCCCGTAGCGCCCGGTCAGGAGCCCGCCGCCCAGCGCCTCCCACGTGGTGACGGACAGGTCCAGGGCTCGCGCCATCGGAAGCAAGTCCGCCTCGGCACTGCGCTCGATCAGGCTGTAGGGCGCCTGCAAGCCGGCGAAGCGCGCCCAGCCACGAAGGTCGGCGAGGGTGACGGCCTGCGCCACGAGCCACGCCGGGGTGTCGGAGATCCCGACGTAGAGGGCCTTACCGGCTCGCACGATGTCGTCCAGGCCCTGGACGACCTCCTCCACCGGCGTGAAGACGTCCCAGACGTGCACCCAATAGACATCGACGTAGTCCGTGCCGAGGCGCTCGAGGCTGCCCTCGAGCGCGCACACGAGGCTCTTCCGATGCGCGCCGCCGGCGTTCGGATCCGTGGGGTCCTGGGTCACCGCGTACTTTGTCGAAACCACCCAGCGATCTCGCTCCGGAGCGATGAGCTGCCCGAGGATTCGCTCGCTGGCGCCGTTCGTGTACGCGTTGGCGGTGTCGACGAAATTTCCGCCCGCCGCGGCGAACGCCTCCAACATGCGTGCGCATTCCGCTTCAGACGCGCCCCAGCCCCAATCCTCGCCAAACGTCATCGTCCCGAGGCAAAGCTGAGACACGCGCAAACCGCTGCGACCGAGCAGCTTGTATCTCACTGGACTGCCCAGACCGATTCGTGATCCATACCCGAGGTTGTACGCGAGCGGCTTGGGACGATCTATAGTCGGCGGTCCGTGATTTATGACCGGACGTCCGAGGCCTTGAACGCGGCGCTCGCCGGTCTCACCGTCCGTGGCTCCTGCTACTGCCGCGCAGAGCTCACGGCGCCCTGGGGCCTGGCGGCAGACTGCGGCGACGGCGACGGGGTTGGATTTCATTTCGTCGCCTCGGGCGCCTGCTGGCTCGTCGACGCCGAGGACGCATGCCGGCTGCATCAGGGAGACCTCGTGGTCTTCCCACGCGCGGATGCTCACCGACTCGGCGACACCCCGGATCCCGCCGAGCGCGACACGCTCGAGTTGCCAAGGCAGTCCTATGGCGTCACTCACCTTGTGCACGGGGGCGGCGGGGAACGCGCCGTGCTCCTGTCGGGGGGCACACGGTTTGACCCGTCAGGGCAGCCGCTCGTCGCGCTGCTCCCTCGCGTGCTGCACCTCCGCGCCAGTGCGGGACCGACCGCCGAATGGGTGCGCTCCACCGTGCAGGTCATGGCGATCGAAGCCGAGCGGCCTCGACCGGGGAGCGAGCTCATCCTCGCGCGCCTCTGCGACATCCTCATCATCCACGCCGTCAGGGCGTGGCTCGAAGACAGCCCCGCCGCACGCGACGGATGGCTTGGTGCCCTGCGCGACAAGCATCTCGGGCGTGCCTTGCTCGCGATCCACGAACGACCCGACGAGAGGTGGACGATCGCCTCGCTCGCCTCAGAGGCGATGATGTCCCGCTCCGTGTTCGCTGACCGGTTCACGACCGCCGCCGGCATGTCACCCATGGCCTACGTCACTCGCCAGCGCATGGCGCTCGCGACCTCGCTGATGCGCGAACACGGCCACACGCCCGAGCAGGCTGCCCTCGCCGTCGGCTACGGCTCACTCGCCGCATTCAGCCGCGCCTACAAGCGCACCATCGGGTCAACTCCAAGCCAAGCCCGCCGTGCCGCTCTCACCAAGCAGGCGACTTGGACGCCTGGACCCTAGGGTTCTGCGACAGCTCCCTCGGCGGCGTCTTGTCTGCGGGTGCCATGCCCCATCCTCCGTCGCCTGCGAGTTCGGTCGCACGCACCATCCGACGCCTCTGCACTCACCGAGCTGCCCGGCGAAATGGGGTATCTGGCGTCCGCCGAAGACGCCGCCCAGTACGCCCGCGGGTTCGACGCCCACCCCGGCGCCACGCTCCTGGTGGCTCATCGAGCTTCACACCCACGCCCTTCGACCACTTCGCCTTCTGGGGCCGCCTGCCGAATCTCAGCCACCAGCATGCTCTAGCCTCGCTACGACTCTTGGCCGAGCACGTGGCTCCGCGTGTCCGGGATGCCAGCGATCCAACCGCCCGAGGCAAATCCTCGACCCCACCGCCATCAGCGAGCATCCGACGGCGCGATCGCGGTCAGGTCCCCAGGTGGTCCCCGATAAGGCCAGCGCCGTGCTGGCAGATCCCGTGGTCCGTCACGTCTACGCCCTCCGAGGCGGCATCGTGCGGCGCATTCAGACGCGCACGTCGAGCCAGGGCGCGAGCTGTTCCCAGGCCCAGTCGTCCATGCCGACCTCGCGGCGGCGGCCGCCCTTGCCGCGCCGCACCAGCAGCGATCCGCGGCGCGGGTCCAGGTCGGCCTCGGCGAGCGCGAGCGCCTCGCAGATCCGCAGCCCGGCGCGCCACAGCACGACGATCAGGCCGCGCAGCCGGCGGCCGTGAACGCCGTCGCCGGTGTGGCGCATCACGGTGATAATCTCCTTGATCGTCGGTGGGTCGGCGGGGTAACGCATCCCCTTGTTGCGCGGCGGCCGGCCGGCGTGGAATTCCGGCAGCGTGGCGGGTGAGCGACGGCGGCCAGCGGCATCGAGCAGCAGCTCGGACATAACCCCTCCTCGGGCGTCGAATACCGCACCGAGCCTGCTGCCCGCCACGAGCGGTGCGCCCGCCGCCCGACCGCGGCCGTATACACAGAGCCGGCGCCTCGCCCGGGCGCGACCTCAATCCGCGCCGCCGGCCAATGCAGCAGCGCGGTCTCCACGCGTCGACGGACGCCGGGAGTTCCCCCGCGCATGGAAAGCATCAGCGGTCGTCGCGAGAGCGCATGCTCGCAACGGTCCTTGTGGGAAGGACGAGACTAACTGCACTCAACGCCGAGTGGACCTCCCCCGGTTCGGTGGACACGGGGTTGTTAGGCGGCTTGGGCCGTTGACGTTGACTTGTATTCCATCTTGTTGTGGGATGCGAGCCGCGAAGCGGCGAGACTGGCACCGGCGGTCCTGAGAGTTCCGTTCTCGAACTCCACGGGCGACAGCATCCCGAGCGTCGAATGACGGCGCCGGCGGTTGTAGAAGCTCTCGATGTAGCCGAAGACCGCGGTCCTGGCTTCGGCCTTGGTTGGCCATGAACGCCGGTGGATCAGGTCCTTCTTGAGGCTCGCGTGGAAGCTCTCGAGCACGGCGTTGTCGAAGCAGTCGCCGCGGCTTCCCATCGAGATGTCGATCCCGACGCTGCGGCAGCGGCGCGTGAAGATCAGCGACGTAAATTGCGAGCCCCTGTCGCTGTGATGAACCAGGCCGACGTCAGGACGGCGGCGGGTGACGGCCATCTCGAGCGCGTCGACGACGAGCTCTGCGCGCAGGTGGTCGGCGAGCGCCCAGCCGACGATCCGCCGGCTGTAGCAGTCCATGACCGACGCCAGGTACAGCCAGCCCTCCCACGTCCGGATGTACGTGATATCCGCCGCCCAGAGCCGGTTCGGCTCGGTCGGGTTGAAGTCACGCTCCACGAGATCAGGCGCGGTGCGGACGCCCTGGACTGCGATCGTCGTCTTGCCCCGCCGGCGCTTGAGCTGGCCAGCCAGGCCGGCGTTGCGCATCAGGCGCTCGACGCGCTTGCGCCCGATGCGCACGCCGTCTTCCAGGCGCAGCTCGGCATGCACCCTGGGCGAGCCATACGTTCTGAGCGAGTCGGCGTGGATCTCCGCGATCCGGCCGCTCAACGCCGCGTCCGCGACCGCCCGCGCCGACGGCTCACGGCGCGCCCAGGCGTGAAAGCCCGAGCGCGAGACCTCAAGCACGCGGCACATGATCTGGATCGAGTGCTCGGCCTTCGTCGCGGCGATGAACCGGAAGATCCTCACCGGGTCCCGCTTTCCTTGGCGAAGAAGGCCGCCGCTTTTTTCAGGATCTCGCGCTCCTCGGTGACCGTCCGCAGCTCGCGCCGCAACCGGCGCAGCTCCTCGCGCTCATCGGAGCTCAGGCCAGCGGCCTTGCCCTCGTCGACGTCGATCTGGCGGCTCCAATTGCGCAGCGACTGCGGCGAGATCCCCAGCTCGGCGGCGAGCTGCGGGACCGTCTTGCCGCTGCTCTTCAGCAGCGCGACCGCCTCACGGCGGAACTCGATCGGATACGGGGCTGGCATGAGACACCATCCTCTCGCAGAGCCCCAACGGGCTCAGCGCTCAGGTGTCCACGAAAGCGGGGGAACTCCAGAGTTTGCCCCCGAAGCGGTTGCGTGCGGGCTTGCGCGCAGTTCGACTGTCGCGTCCGTATACGCTGCGAACAATGGGTCTGTCAGGCTTCTCGGGTGGCGCTCGATGCCCCGTGTGGGTGCCGACATTCTCCGAGGTCCTGACGCGTATCCAGTAGCGCTGTGACAAACCACGATCCGCTTCTCGCCGAGCAACTCGCCTACTATCGGGCTCGCGCTCGCGAGTACGACAAGTGGTTCCGTCGCGAGGGGCTCCATGACTTGGGCGAGGAGCGCAATGCGAGATGGCGTCTTGAGCTCAATAGTGTGTTTTCAGCGCTCGATGCGTTTGCGCCTCGTGGAGACGTCCTCGAGCTTGCCTACGGCACGGGTGAGTGGACGATCCGTCTCGCGGAGTCCGCGACCAGAGTAGTCGGAGTCGATGCAGCGCCGGAGATGCGCGAACTCGCTCTGGCGAAGCTGCAGGATGCCGGCAAGAGCAATGTCGAGCTCTGGGTTGACGATCTCTTCAGCTGGCAGCCAGATCAAGACTATGACGTGGTCTTCTTTGCGTTCTGGCTTTCGCACGTTCCCGAGAGCGATGCCTACCGGTTCTGGCGCAGCGTTCACGACGCGCTTCGCCCCGGAGGCCGCTTCTTCCTCGTGGATGCCGCACGCGCGGTCGTGGAGAGGAACGTCATTCACGGTTCGCGACTGCCCGATCGCGAGAGCGCGACTGAGCTCCGGCGACTCGAGGACGGTCGGGAGTTTCGGATTATCAAGCGTGAGAACGATGCTCTGATCTGGCCCCACTGCGATGGCTTGAACTGGACCCACCTCCGTCCGATCGTGGCCTGACGGTTGGCGCTCATCTTGAGCGCTGAGCCGGAGGCCGGAGGAGTGGGATCCAGAGTGGAGCAGTTCGAGCAGATCAGGCGTGACCGCGCTCGCGAGGGGCTGTCGATCCGGGCGCTTGCGGTGCGCCATGGTGTTCATCGCCGCGCGGTGCGGCAGGCGTTGGCCTCGCCGTTGCCGCCGGCGAAGCGCGCGCCGGTGGGCAGGCCGGCGCCGAAGCTCGGTTCGTACCGGGCGCTGATCGACGCGTGGCTGGAAGCCGACCGCGAGGCGCCGCGCAAGCAGCGCCACACCGCGAAGCGGATCCACCGGCGGCTCGTCGATGAGCACGGTGCCGATGTCGCCGAGGTCACGGTGCGCCAGTACGTGCGCAGGCGCAAGCGCGAACTGGGCTGGCCGCTCGGCGAGGTGTTCGTGCCGCAGGTCCACGCCCCGGGCCGGGAGGCCGAGGTCGACTGGGGCCAGGCCGAGGTCGTGCTCGGCGGTGTCGCGACGCGGGTTCACTTGTTCGTGATGCGCGCGTCGTTCTCGGGCGTGGCGTTCTGCCAGGCGTCGCTGGTCGAGACCCAGCAGGCGTTCCTTGAGCTGCACGTCGAGGCGTTCGAGTGGTTCGGCGGCGTGTTCGCGGAGATCCGCTTTGACAACCTGAGCTCGGCGGTCAAGAAGGTTCTCAAGGGACGTCGGCGGGTCGAGAGCGACCGGTTCGTCGCGCTGCGCTCGCACTACTTGTTCGCGTCGGCGTTCACGACACCGGGCATCGAGGGAGCCCATCAGAAGGGCGGCGTCGAGGGCGAGGTGGGCCGCCATCGCCGCAACCACTTGGTCCCGGTCCCGCAGGTCGCCGATCTCGCCGAGCTCAACCAGATGCTGCTCGCCGGCTGCGAGCAGGATCTTGGCCGGCGGATCGACGGGCGCCCGGGGACGGTCGGTGAGGCGTGGGCCGCGGAGCGCCCGTTGCTGCTCGCGCTGCCGCCGGAGCCGTTCGATGCGTGCCAGACGGCGGCGCCGAGGGTGGATCAGAAGTCGTTGGTCACGATCCGTCAGAACCGTTACTCGGTGCCGGTCTCCCTCGCGGGGCTGAACGTCAGCGCGCGCATCGGCGCGCGTGAGATCGCGATCAGCCACGGCGGCCGCGAGGTCGCGCGGCACGAGCGCCTGCACGGCAAGTTCGGCACGAGCGCCCAGCTCGACCACTACCTCGAGCTGCTCAAGCGCAGGCCCGGCGGGATGGAACACTCGCTCGCACTGGCACAGGAGCGCGACCGCGGCGCCTGGCCCGCCTGCTTCGACGAGCTGTGGGCGGCGCTCACCGCTCGCTACGGGCGCTCGGAGGCCGCGAGGCAGATGGTCGACGTTCTCCTGCTCTGCCGCGACCACGGCCCCGAGAACGTTGCGCTCGCGGTCCGCGGCGCGCTCGCGGCGGGAGCGTTCGACGGCCGCGCGGTCGCCGTCCTCGCCCGCCGCGCCGAGACCACGCACGCAGCGCCGGCGGCGCTGACCGACCTTGAGCCGCGCCTCGCTGCGCACGCGCGGCCGGCGCCGGACCTCGCCGACTATGACCAGCTGCTCGGGAGCAGCCGATGACCACGCCCCCGAAGAACGCGAAGATCGCCGCGCTCGAGGCGCTGATCGAGGCGCACGCGATCGAGCTCAAGCTCCCAACCGTCCGCCGCCGCTTCCGCGCCCTGGCCGCCGAGGCCACCCGCGAGCAGCAGACGCCGACCGCCTACCTCGCCGCGCTGCTGGAGGCCGAGATGGCCGAGCGCGCCGAGCGCCGCGAGAAGCGCCGCCTGATCGACGCCCGCTTCCCACAGATCAAGCGCCTGGAGGACTTCCGCTTCCAGGACAACCCGAAGATCCCCCAGGCGACGATCGCCGCGTTGGCGGAAGGCTCCTGGATCGATGACCGCGAGTCGATCATCTTCATCGGCGACTCGGGCACCGGCAAGACGATGCTGGCAACAGCGCTGGCGGTCTGCGCTTGCCACCAGGGACGAAGGGTCCGGTTCACGACGCTCGCCGGCCTCGCGAACGAGCTCCAGGAGGCCCAGTCGCGCCGGGAGCTCGGACGCGTCGTCGGCCGCTACGCCCGCACCGAGCTTGTCGTCGTTGACGAACTGGGCTACCTGGCGCTGCCCGACGGCGCCGCCGAGCTCGTCTTCCAGGTGCTCTCAGAGCGCCACGAGCGCGGGTCACTGATCGTCACCACCAACCTGCCGTTCGGCGAATGGGCGAAGGTGTTCCCCGACCCCAGGCTCGCCAAGGCCGTCGTCGACCGGCTCACCCACCGCGCCCACATCATCGACACCGGCACCGAGTCCTGGCGCTTCCGCCACGGCCTCAAACGCAAGGGAGCGACCCCCGCCGAATGACCCGCGCGCGTGGTCTCGCAGCTCCACCGCCGCCCTACGGGCGACGGCTCCGCTGCGACACCACGCCGCACCACGACATCAGCATCAGGCAGACTCAACCAAGCACAACAACCGACGCGAAGTGGGGCCACTTCAAGCCATCGCGCCGGGGCCAGCGCAAGCCATCGTTCTCACAAGCGTTCGTTCGATCCCGACCGGCTCGCGCGAGATCTTCGTGAACACGACCTTGACGCGAGCTTTGTCGAGACAGGCGAGTTCTTCGTCTACGGACTCGGCAGACGTGCCTAGCCCGACCTGAGACCCAGCGCCCTGTGATCACCACTCAGTCGCTGATGCATAGAGGCAGAAGCGGTAGTCCGCAGCGCTGTGGTGGCGCCGACTATCGCTTGGGACGAGACGCGGGAGCCGACTGAAACTCGACGCGGCAAGCGCTCTCCGCGCGCGCGAAGCGAGGTCCGGCTTCGCAGCGGCCGAGTAGTGCTGGATCGCGGAGGGAACAGCGCGGCAGACGGCCCTTTTGGAAGTGTGGGCCAGCGTTCCGGGATGACCCCTGAGCGTCGCGAGGGCGCCTACGAGATTGTCTCGACGACCTTGGTGACGACCCAGCGGTGTTTGCCGATCCTGCGGTCGCGGACGAATCCAAGCTTCTCGTACGTCGACAGGGCGCCGTTGAAGAGAAAGCCGGCAGGAACCGGACCCGCGGCTTCGGGATAGCCCTCTACCTTGCCGCCGCCGAGACGTGCGATCAGATCGAGCGCCCCATCGAGCGCCGCTGTGGCGACGCCCTGGCGCCGGTGCCCCTTGCCGACGAAGTTGCAGGCGATCCGCCAGTCCGGCAAGGTCGTGAGGGTCTTCTCATAGGCGGACCGGTTCTTGATCTTCGGCACCTCGTCCGGCGCGCCGAACTGGCACCAACCCACACAGTCCTCGCCATCGAACACCAGGGCCGCATGAGCCCTGCCTGCCCGCACCCGTGCGAGCTTGCGTTCCCGGTTCAGCGCCGGCTCGCGGCTGTCATCCGGATGAAAGCCCATGCACCAGCAACCCCCGAAGACGCCGTTATTCGCCTCGACCAGTCCGGCGAACGCATCCCAGGTCGACTCGTCGAGACCCTTGGTCGTGTACCCCGACCCCACGTCAACTCAGCCTAGCCCGCCAGGCGCATGGCACTATCGCAATGGACGAGTAGCGGTAGCTGCTCGCTACCCGGAATACTGCGCCCGGTGGATGTACAGGCCTGGTGGTCAGGCGGCGAACTGGTTGCGCTGGAGCTGAGCGGAACCGAGCAGGGCGTGTTCGTTCGCCGCGAGGGGTTGGGGCCGTCGATGACGCTGCTGCATGGGTTCCCCAGCTCATCGCACGACTGGGCGAAGGTCGCCCCTGCCCTGGCCGAGCGCTACGCGCTCACGATGCCCGACCTGCTGGGCTTCGGCGCGTCCAGCAAGCCGCGCGAGCACCGCTACTCGCTGCTCGAGCAGGCGGACCTGGTCGAGGCGCTGTGGGAGCGCGAGGGGATCGAGTCGACCGTGGTGGTGGCGCACGACTACTCGGTCAGCGTCGCGCAGGAGCTCCTGACGCGGCGCGCGGCCGGCAGGCTCGCGGTCGACTTGCGCGCGCTCCACTTCATGAATGGCGGCCTCTACCCGGACCTGCACCGGCCCCAGCCCGTGCAGGTAGCCCTACTCGATCCGGAGCAGGGGCCGCAGATCAGCGCCGCGATGAACGGCGAGTTGTTCATCGCCGGCCTCGCGCCGACATTCCCGGAGGGGTACGACTCGGCTGCCGATGCCGCCGGGATCTGGCAGAGCTTCCACCTGCACAACGGACAGGAGAACACGCATCTCCTGATCCGCTACATCGAGGACCGCCGCGAGAACGCCGAGCGCTGGACGCAGGTACTCGAGACGACCGATGTACCGCTGACCTTCGTCTGGGGAATGCTCGACCCGGTTTCCGGTGCGCACATGGCCGAGCGCATCCGAGAGCGACTCCCGGACGCACCTTTCACGGCGCTGGAGGACGTTGCGCATTGGCCGCCGCTCGAGGCTCCTGAGCGCGTGGCCGCCACGCTACTGGGCCGACAGCCCTAGAACCTCGTCTCACCTGGCTCGTGTGTCTCGCCTCATCGGCCGGCGCTTAGGACGACGAGCGACAGTCACCGTGGAATGGGCTTGAGATCGACGATCGCGTTCGCGGGACAGGGCTGGGGCAGTAAACGCCCCTCGGGTGGGTGGCAGGAAAGGGCGCTGCGGGCCGGCGAGCTTTGCGGGGTCCTGGCGCGCGGTGACGCGGTGCGGAGGCGTGGACCGCAAAGTCGACGGCGGGTTCCATTTCCTGACAGGACCCGCCCGCCGGGCCATGGTCCCTCGGTCGTAGACGAACGACGAAGCTACGCGTCGGGGCTCGGGAGCTCGACGTCGAACTGCACGTCGAGGCCGTAGCGGTCGCCGGCGTAGCGTGACTCGCAGAGCTCCAGGGGTCGGCCGTCCTGGTCGTGGATCACGCGCTTCTCGACGAGCAGCGGCGAGCCGAGCGGCACGCCGAGCAGCTCGGCGTCGTCGGGGCCGGCGGCCTCGGCGCCCAGCCGCGCGCGGCCCATGGTCGGCACGAACCCGCCGTGCACCAGCGTGTCGTGCAGCGACCGGTGCTCGAGGTCGGCGGACTCGAGCAGCGTGCCGACGCGTGCGGCGGGGAAGACGGCCTCCTCGATCGCCATCGGCTCGGTGTCGGCCACGCGCAGGCGCCGCAGCGCGATGACGAGATCGTCGGGGCCGAGCTGGAGCCGGGACGCCTCAGACGGGCGGGGCTCGCGCACGTCGCGCGACAGGACGCGCGACGAGGGGACGCGGCCGCGCCGGTGCATCTCCTCGGTGAACGAGAGCAGGTTGCCGGCCTGGCGGTGCACCGGCGGCTCGGCGACGAACGTCCCGCGCCCCGGCACGCGGTAGACGATCCCCTCCTGCACCAGTCGCTGGACCGCGTTGCGCGCCGTCATCCGCGACACCCCGAACTCCTCGCAGAGCATCGCGTCGGAGGGCAGTGGGGAGTCGGCCTTCAGGTCGGCGATTCGCGCCCGCAGCGCCTGCTCGATCTCGTAGTAGCGGGGGACGAACCGCAGCGGCGGGTCCTCGACGGGTCGCCCGGGGATCCGCGCGCGCCTTCCCATGCCGTGGCCGGGAGCTGCCATCAGTCGCGCGCGTGCCCCATCGTGCCGTTGATGGTGAGCGCGCCGTCGATCACCAGCTCGTGCCCGGTGATGTAGCGCGAGGCGTCGGACGCCAAGAAGAGCACCGCGTCGGCCACCTCGTCGGGCGTGCCGATCCGGCCAAGGCCGATCCGTTCCTCGTAGCGCCGGCGCACCTCAGGGGTATACGCAGTCTTGTTCAACGGCGTATCGATCGCTCCCGGGGCGATCGCGTTGACGGTGATGCCGTGGGAGCCGAGCTCCAGCGCGAGCACCTTCGTCATCGCCACGATGGCGCCCTTGGCCGCCGTGTAGGCGCCGAGGTCGGCGACCACCAGAATGTCGGCGGCGCTGGAGACGTTGATGATCCGGCCGCCGCCACGCGCCGCGACCATCGCGCGCCCCGCGGCCCGGCAGCCGTAGAAGTAGCCGTGCAGGTTGGCGGCGAGCAGGCCGTGCCAGTCCTCGTCGCTGGTCTCGAGTAGCGGCTTGACCATCAGCCGCGCCGCGTTGTTGACCCAGATGTCGATGCTGCCGAACCGCTCGACCGCGAGCGACGCGAGGTCGTCGACCTGCGAGCGGTCGCCGGTGTCGCCTTCGACGAAGACGCACTCGACGCCGTGCGCGCGCGCCTCGGCCTCGGTCCGCTCGGCGCCGTCGGGATCGGTCTTGTAGATCCCGGCGACGTGCGCGCCGGCGGCGGCGAGGGCCAGCGCCACCGCGCTCCCGATCCCCGTCGACACTCCGGTAACGACCGCGCGCCGGCCGCGCAGATCGAACGCGGATGGTGTGGCCGTCGCGGCGTCGGGTTGCGAGCTCATGTCCGGTTGTCTAGACGGGTTGCCGCTCGCCGCGACACTACCGGCCCGCGCCACCCTTCGTCAACGTGATCCGCCACTCGCCCGCGCGTTCCTCGCGGGTGATGGAATGGCCCTCGTCCGCCGCCAGTGCGGCGAGGTCGATCGGCGCCTCCGGATCGGTCGCGAGCACCACCAGTGTCGCGCCGTCGGACATGCCGGCGAGCGCCCGGCGGGCGCGGAGCAGCGGCAGCGGGCAGGCGAGCCCGCGAGCATCGAGGGTCCGTACGATCAACAGATGATCGCGGCCTTCCTCGAGTCCGGCGACCTGCAGCGCCTCTACAGCGGCCTGTCGCTGCTCGTGTCGGCCGCCGCCGACGGTCGGCCGGCCCGCGCGCTGGTTGGCTTCGGCGCGCTCGCGCCGCTGCTCGACGAGCGGCTGCTCGCCCGCGCGCTGCGTCCGGACGCGGCGCCGGACGTGTCCGACGCCGGACGCGACGCGTTCGCACGCACGCTCGCCGAGCTGCGCGACACGGCGCTCGAGCTCGAGGACTGCCGGATCTGGGCGTGCGCGGCCGCCGTCGAGGCCACCGGGACGGCCCGCGCCGAGATCGAGGCCCGGCTGGACGGAGTGATGTCGACACCGCGCTTCCTGCGCGAGGTGGCCGGCGCGGACCTGGTCTTCGTTTGAGGCGCCTCATCCTGGTAGTCGCCGTCGCCGTCGCCGTCGCCGTCGCCGTCGCGGGCTGCGGCAGCCCGCCGCCGGACCTGTTCGTGGTCGAGCGCAGCGGCCCCGACCCGGCCGCCAACCTGACGATGCGCGTGACCGACGGTGGCCCCGTGTACTGCAACGGCAAGGAGCACACGCTCGACGCGAAGCGCTTGCTCCAGGCCCGCCAGCTCGCGCGCGACCTCGCCAAGCAGGCGGAGGTCGGGCTCGAGCTGCCGCCGGGACCGCGCTCCAACCTCAGCTACAAGGTCCGGCTCGAGGCCGGGACCCTCGCGTTCTCGGACACGTCGAAGCACAACCCGGGGGACTTCTTCCGGCTCGCCGCGTTCACGAAGGACGTGTCCGAGGACGTGTGTGGGATCGTTCGGCAATGACCAACGAGCTGTTGCTCGCCGTCACGAGCGGTGACGTCGAGACCGTCCGGAGGCTCGTGAGCGAAGACCCGTCGCTGGCGTCAGCGCGTGACGCCAGCGGGCTGCCGGTCATCCTCCTCGCCCTCTTCCACCAGCAGCGCGAGACCGCCGACGCGCTGCTCGCCGCCGAGCCCCAGCTCGGCCTGCTCGAGGCCGCCGCGGCTGGCCACGCCGACCGTCTGCGCGCCCTGCTGGAGGCGAACCCGGAATCGATCAGCGAGCGCACCCCGGAGGGCTTCACGCCGCTCGGCCTGGCCGCCTTCCTCGGCGGCCCGGAGGCGGTGCGCGTGCTGCTCGAGCACGGCGCCGACCCCGACGACGACGCCGACAACCAGTTCCGCGTCCGCCCCGTCAACGCGGCCGCGGCGGCACACGACCGCGAGACGATGCGGCTGCTGCTCGACGCGGGCGCCGACGCGAACGCCCGCCAGCAGGGCGGCTTCACGCCGCTGCACGAGGCCGCGCACAGCGACGACGTCGAGATGGCCCGGCTGCTGCTCGACCACGGCGCGGACCCGTCGGTCGCCGCCGACGACGGACGCGACAGCGCCCAGATGGCCGCCGACGACGGCAGCTCGGGCGTGGCCGCGCTGCTGTCGGGCTAATAGGTAGGGCGTGGCCGGCGCCGAGATCCTGGTCTTCCTGCTGTTCGCGGTCGCGATCCTGGCGAGCTTCGGGCTGCGCTTCAACGTCCCGTACCCGGTCGTCCTGGTCCTCGGCGGGCTGCTGCTCGGCCTCATCCCCGGGCTTCCGGAGCCCGACCTGGACCCCGACGTCGTCTTCTTCGCGTTCCTCCCGCCGCTGCTGTACGCCGCCGCGTTCCAGGCCTCCGCGTACGAGCTGCGTGCCAACGCGGCGCCGATCGGGCTGCTGGCCGTCGGTCTCGTGCTGGTCACGGTCGTGGCGGTGGCCGCGGTCGCGCACTGGCTGATCGGGCTGCCATGGACGGCGGCGTTCGTGCTCGGCGCGGTGCTCGGCCCGACCGATCCGGTGTCGGCCACCGCGGTCGTGCGCCGGCTCGGCGCCCCGGCCAGGATCGAGACGATCCTCGAGGGCGAGGCGCTGGTCAACGATGGCACTGGTCTCACGGCGTACAAGATCGCCATCGGCGCGACGGGCGCCGGCCTGTCCGCCGCGCACGTGGCCTGGGAGTTCGTGGCCGTCGCGGCGGGCGGCATCGCGATCGGCATCCTCGTCGGGTGGCTGGCGGCGCGCCTGCGGATCGCCGCGCGCGAGCCGTCGATCGACGTCGTGCTGTCCTTGCTGACGCCGTTCGCCGCGTACGTGGCGGCCGAGAAGGTGGGCGCCTCGGGCGTGCTCGCGGTGGTGACGGCGGGCGTCTACGTCGGCACGCGCTCGCTCGAGATCTCCGAGGCGGGCGGGCGGCTGCGGACGCTAGCGTTCTGGCAGGCGTCGGAGTTCGTGCTCAACTCGCTGCTGTTCCTGCTCGTCGGATTGCAGGTCACGCGCATCGTCGGTGACATCGAGGGGTCGGCGCTCGTCACGCTGCTGGGCGAGGCCGGGCTCGTCGCGCTGACGGTGGTCGCCGTCCGCTTCGCGTGGATGTTCGTCGTGCCCGAGCTGGCCGACCTCAGCGTGATCGGCCGCTCGTACACGAACCTGCGCGAGCGGGTCCTGCTCGCCTGGAGCGGCATGCGCGGCGCCGTCTCGCTCGCCGCGGCGCTCGCCATCCCCGTCGACACGTTTCCCGACCGCGCGCACGTGATCTTCCTCGCCTACGGGGTCGTGGTGCTCACGCTCGCGATCCCGGGGCTGACGCTCGCGCCCCTGATCGAGCGCCTCGGCCTCGGGCAGAGCGAGGAGCGGCGGCGCCAGGAGGTCGAGGCGCGCCTGCGCCTCACGCACGCCGCGCTCGAGCGGCTCGAGCAGATGGCCGAGCACGGGGAGGGGGACGGCGTCGTCGAGCGTCTGCGCGACCGCTACCAGTCCCGGCTCGACCGCCTGCAGGACCGCCTCGACTCGGCCGGCGGCCATCCCGACCACGGCGCCGACGCGGCACACGTCCAGATCGAGGTGCTCTCGCACGAGCGCGACGTGCTCGGCGAGATGCGGCGCGACCGCGCCTTCCCGGCCGAGCTGTTGCGCAGCCTGGAGGCGGAGATCGACGTCGACGAGGCCCGCGTCCGGTCGCGCGGCCGCTGATCGCACGGCCTGCGCGTTGTCCCCATCGCGCGACACGGCTCAATACGGATGGATCGCGCGGGGGTACGGCATAGCGTCCGTCCCATGTCGACCACCCGCAAGATCGCAGCCGCCGTGATCGGCGCCGACCTGATGCTGTCTTTGCGGCCTCGTCTATTGAGCTGGGGAGCGACAGACGAGGAGCTGCAGCATCCTTATCCCGGAGGGGATCTGGTGCCGGGCGGCAAGCGGACGTCCACGATGGCCACGACGATCGACGCACCGCCGTCCGCGGTGTGGCCGTGGCTCGTCCAAATGGGCTGCGATCGCGCGGGGTGGTACAGCTGGGACCAGCTCGACAATGGGGGCAAGGCGAGCGCTGACCGCATCCATCCTGAGTGGCAGGACATCGCGGTCGGCGATCGCCTTAGCTCCGTCCCCAGCGGCGGGTCGTGGTTCGAGGTCGCCGCCGTGGAGCCGGAGCGGTTCCTCGCGTTGCGGGTCTCGCTGGACATGCGCGGCCGGCCGTTCGATCCGCGCGGCCCGCGGCCGCAGGCGTTCACCGACGCGGTGTGGTGCTTCGTGCTCGAACCGGCGCCCGGTAACCGGACGCGGTTGATCGTCAGCGGCTACGCGGCGGTCCGCCCACGCGCCGTCCAGGTGATCGCCGACACGCTGTTCTGGGAGCCGGCGCACTGGATCATGCAGACCCGCCAGTTCGCGAACCTCAAGCGGCGGGCCACCGCAGCGGCGTGACGCCGGCGCTTTAGGCCGTGGTGATATCCACCCGCGCGTGACGGGTGGCCCGCCACTTCAGATGAGCGGCCTGCGCCGCAGCTACGGACGTCTTGTCGCGCTCGCGTCGCTCGATCTCACGGTTGCGGCCGGGGAGTGCGTCGCGCTCATCGGCGCCAACGGGAGCGGCAAGTCGACGGCGGTGCGCACGATCGCCGGGCTGCTGGCCCCGAGCGGCGGCTGGGTGCGCGTCGGCGGCCACGACCCGCACCGCGAGCCGGACGCCGAGGCGGCACGTGCCGAGCTCGCGCTCGTGCCCGATTCGCCCGTGCTCTATGACGACCTCACCGTGCGCCAGCACCTGGAGCTCGTGACGCTCACCCACGGCGCCGCGGAGGAGCGGATCGACAGCCCGCTTGCCCGGCTCGGCCTGGCCACCCGCGCCGGCTTCCTGCCGCGCGAGCTCTCCCGCGGCATGCGCCAGAAGACACAGCTCGCGTGCGCGCTCGTGCGGCCCGCTTCGGTGCTCGTGCTCGACGAGCCGGTCGTCGGGCTCGACCCCCCGTCGCAGGCGCTGCTCTACGAGCTGCTCCAGACAGCCAAGAGCGGCGGCACGGCCGTCCTGTTCACCACCCACCAGATGGCCTTCGCGGACGGCCTCGCCGATCGCGCGGTGATGCTCGACGAGGGCGAGGTCGCCGACAGCGGGACGTGGGTTGAGGTGCGCGACCGCGCGCGGGAGCGCGGGTGGATCACGCCATAGCCGTCAGCGACGTCCGCGTGTGGTGGCGCGCCGTCAATCCGCCTCCCAGCCTCGGCCGCCGGCTCGACCTGATCTACACCACGGTGATCGTCACCGCGATCTTCGGCACGATGGCGTACGGGACGGCGAGTGCGGCACTCGCCCAGGTGGTGAGCCCGGACTGGCTCACGACGTACGGGCCGTCCCTTGCCCTGGCGGCACTGGTGGTGACCGCGCACTGGGGGGCGTACCAAGGCCCGGTGGTGTTCACGCCGGCCGACGTCGCGTGGCTGCTCGGCGCGCCGCTCTCGAGGCGCGGTTTGAGCGTGCGGCGGCTCGCGGTCGCGCTCGCCGCCGGCGCCGCGGTGGGGGCGGTCGTCGGTGCGGTCCTGCTCGTCGGCCTCGGAGGCGAGGGCCGGGGCGTCGACGCGGCGCAGGTGGTCGGCGTGACGGTGGGTGCCGCGGAGCTGGGAGCGCTCGGGGTCGTGGCGGCGTGGGCGGTTGAGCGCTCGGCGCGCGTCGAGCGCGTGCTCAGCCTCGCGACGTGGCCCCTGGTGGTGGCGGCTGCACTGCTCGCCGTCTTGGGCGTCACGGACGTGCTCGCCTCGCTCGCGAGCGTCGTCGTCCTGGCTCCGGCCACCGTGTTCGCCGCCGTCGTCGCGCTGCGCCGCTGCGGCGACTGCCCCACGGAGCGTCACATGCGCCGCGCCGAGGCGCGGGCGACGGCCGTCGTGTCGCTGGCCGGGTTTGACGCGCGGACGGCGCGCCAGGGCCTCGCGCGCGCCGGCGGCGCGGCCGACTCCCGCGTCGCGCGCGCGGACCTGCGACGCCTCCGGGCGGCGGCCCGCGACCGGCCGCGGCTCGTCGTCGCATGGCGTGACGCGCTGGCGGCGCTACGGACGCCCGGACGGACGCTCGAGGCCATGGCGCTCGTGGCGGCGGGCACCGGGCTCGCCGCGCTCGTCGCCGACAAGCCGGCGGCGGTGACGGCGGGCGTGATCGTCGCCTACTGCGGTGCCGCGTTGCTGCTGACGACGCTGCGCGCAGAGCTCGACGTCCCCGACCGCACGAGCGTGCTGCTGCTTCCGGCCCGCGGCGAGGTGGTCTTCGCCCACGCGTTCGTGCCCGCGACGCTGGCCGCCGTCGCGGCTGCCCTCGCGGCCGCGGGCTGTGTCGTGGGCGGAGCGGATCCCGCCGCAGCCGCCGTTGCCTTCACGCTCGCGCCGGCGGTCACGGCCTGCGCCGCGATGTCCGCCCGCCGCGGCGGCAGGCTCCCGATCTCTGTGCTCACGGGCTCGATCGCGTCCGACCCGAGCGGCGGCGCGGCCGGGGTCCTCGGCTGGTTCGCATGGTGGCCGACCGTCGCGCTGGCGATCGGCGCCGCGCCCGTCGTGGCGGTCGGCCGATCCGGCGCCGGAGCCGTGGTCCCGGCGGTCCTGTGGGTCGCGGTCTGCACCGCGATCCTCGGTGGGTTGCTGCGCCGCCCCACTGAGCCCGGTTGAGCGGTCACCTGTCGCGCGGATAGGGTCGCTCGGATGCCGACCGACGGCAAGCAGGAGCGGACCGCACGGATACTGGCGGCGCTGACGGCGGCGGCGGGCCTGAGCGTGCTCGTCGCCTTCACGGGCGGCGTGATCACGTGGGTCCGCTTCCAGGAGGCCAAGCTGCCGGCCGACCAGGCGGTCGCCGTCTCGCCCAACTCGGCGCTGCTCGCCGCCGGCGGTGTCGCGCTCGTGGCGTTCGCGCTGATCGGCGGCGCGGCGGTGCTGATCGCGTACGCCATCGACCCCAAGGGGCGGCGGCAGGAGGAGCTCATCGGCGTCATCGTGCTGGGCGGCATCGGGATCGCGTGCGCCGCGCTGTACACCAGAGCGTCGACGTCCGCACGCTTGATCGCGCTCGGCGTGATCGTGTTCGTCGTCGGCGGCGCGGTCTTGGTCACGGTCCTGCGAGGCCACATGAAGACCGCAGCCTGGCTGCGCAGCCACCGCACGCGGCTGGTCCTGGCGGGCCTCGCCGGCGTGATCGCCGCCGCGCTCCTGGTGTGGCTCGTCCTTGACGACTGGATCCTGGCGCTGATCGTGCTGGCCGGCGGCGTGGCGCTCGTCGGCGTGGTGCGCGTCGCATTCACGCATCTGCGGACGGCCCCTGCGGTCATCGCGTGGATCGTGGGCACCGGCGTTCTCGCCGTGGTCCTGTACCTGATCCTCGACGCGTGGTGGGTCGCTGCCGTCGTTCCACTGGCCGTGGGCCTCGGCATCGGCGTGCTCAAGACCGCGAAGGAGTCCGGCGACACGTTCCGGTGGTACGGGGCCGCGGTCTTCGCGGCGGTGATCGTGTTCGGCGCGGCGTTGAACGTGCTGCGCACGCTCGAGGACCCGCGGCTGCAGCCGATGGCGCTGCTGTTCACGACGCAGGCGGGCGGAGGAGGGCAGTCGGGCCTGTTCGTCGCCCAGGGGAGCGACCGCGTCTACCTCGGCCTGGTGGAGCGCTGTCACCGCGATCCGCGCGACCTCGTGCTGCGGCCCGGCAGCCCCAAGGGCGACACGGGCCAGATCGTGAGCATCCCGCGCGCGCAGATCGCCGCCGAGTCGGTGGGCACCGTCGCGGCGCTCAACACCGCGCTCGCGCGCGGGCCCGCGCTGCTCGACCAGCTCGCGAAGCGCTCCGGCTCGCCCCGCTCATCGGTGCCCGCGGTGCCGTGCGCGGACGAGGGCGTGCTCGACCAGAAGGTCCGCGACAGCACACCGGTCGATGTCCCCGGCCTCGCTCTGCAATACCGCCCGGTCCTCAAGTTCGACAGCCAGGAGAGCTGGCGACCGCTG
The DNA here is from genome assembly GCA_963803335.1 of uncultured Solirubrobacteraceae bacterium. Classification (GTDB taxonomy): domain Bacteria; phylum Actinomycetota; class Thermoleophilia; order Solirubrobacterales; family Solirubrobacteraceae; genus DASSUW01. Next base: position 180,473 of record CAWDME010000011.1, read on the forward strand.
AACGTCGACGCGTTGCTGGCCGAGACCAGCCACGGCGTGCCCGCGCACCGCCTCTGCGACGGCGTGGAGGAGGACGACCTGCACTGCACGCCGATCACCTCGCCACTCCAGCTCGCCGCCGAGCCGAACGACGCGAAGGCGTACGTGGACCTGGCCGGCAAGAAGCTCGGCGGCGACGACTATGTGTCCCCGGCGATCAACGACTGCCCGAAGCAGGCCCCGGCGCTCGAGGACTGCGACAGCGGCCCGAGGTCGACGATCTACTACCACGCGGTCGAGGCGAACGGGCACGTCTACGTCGACTACTGGTGGTTCCTCCGTTACAACCGGTTCGACAAGAGCAGCGCGAGCGAGCTCTGCCGGAGCGCGGTGACGAAGCGCTCGGCGTGCTTCGATCACGAGGGCGACTGGGAGGGCGTCACGCTCGTGCTGTCCACGGACAAGACGCTCGATGACCGGCTCGAGTTCGTGAACTACGCCGCGCACGAGGGCGTGTTCCGCTATCGCCCGAGCCAGATCAGGCGCGACCCCGACGGGCGGCCGGTCGTGTACATCGCCAACGGCAGCCACGCCGCCTACCCGGTCGCGTGCCCGAACGACTGCGCGCAGGTGAACAAGCTGTTCGGGCACGCCCTGCCGGAGGACAACACCGACGGCAGCAAGCCGTGGGGCCGGAACGGCCGCACGTGCTACGTCGAGCCGGTCTGCCTCCAGCCGCTCCCCACCAGCTCGTGGGGCGCCTTCGTCGGCTTCTGGGGCAGCCGCACGTGCGACGACGCCTTCGCCTCGTGCACGTTCGGCGTGCCGCCGCGCTCGCCGTCGCAGCAGCGGCGCTTCGGCAGCCCGTGGTGCTACAGCGGCATCGGTCTGAAGCTGACGTGCGACGGCAAGATGCCGGAGGAGTAGCTCAGGCCTGGAAGTGCACGCGGCCGTTCGAGCGCGCGCGGGCCTGCGCGCGATTGACGAAGTCGAGCCGCTTGAGCGCGGCGCGGAAGAGGCGGGCGACGAGCCGCAGCCGCGCCGTCTCGGAGCGCAGGTCGAGCAGGCCCTGCTTGGCGTCGAGCCCGAACTCGACGGTCGCCGCCATCTGGTACGCGCTCATCTCGTCGATCTCGTCGCGATCGGGCTCGCGGTCGGTCGCCTCGTTGACGAGGTCCGCGTAGGCCGCGTGGGCGGCCTCGGCGGCCTCCGCGTCGGGGTCCTCGCTGCGATCGTCGAGGAACTCGACGGTGCCCGCCGGATACGGCAGCTCTTCCTGGCGGGCCTCGATCCGGAACGGCCGCGTGCCGCGCGCGATCAGGTTGATGCGCCCGTCGTCCATCCGCTCCACGACCTCGGCGATCTCGCACGCGCAGCCGACCGGCCGCAGCCCGTCCTCGGCCATCCAGACGATCCCGAACTCCGAGCCGTCGTCGAGGCAGCGGCCGATCATCGTCTTGTAGCGCTCCTCGAAGATGTGCAGCGGCACGAGCTCGGTCGGGAGCGCGACGAGGCCCAGCGGGAACAGCGGAAAGTCGCGGACCAATTCCACGACGAGAGTCTACGTCCGCGTGTATTCTCACCGGCAGAATGCGAGCACTGGTTATAGGCGTAGTGGTGGTCGGACTGATCGGCTGCGGTGGCGAGGCGAGCCCCAAGCCGGCGGCGCAGAAGACGAAGGCCGCGCCGAAGAAGGCCGCCCCCGAGCTTGTGTATCTCTACCGCGTCCAGGGCGACGACCCGACGCCCTACTCGGTGAGCCTGCGCGCCGATGGGACGGCGCAGGTGATCCGCGGCGGCGGCCACGCCGGCTTCAAGAAGATCGCCGTCGCGCTCGATCCCTCCGACGCGCGGCGCTCGACCACGCTCGCCGAGCGCGCGCCGTTCAAGCGGCTCGACGGCATGACGGTGACACCCGGCGGCTTCGGCGGTTGGGACAACGACATTCGCTACATGCTCCGGCGCGGGCAGCGGTCGATCACCGTGACGGCCGATCACATGCCCCGGTCGATCCGCCCGCTGATCCACAACCTCGACGCGATCATCGACGGGGATATCGGCCACGAGGTGTCGTCGAGCTTCCACGGGGCGATCTCCGGCACGATCGACAACTAGCCTGGGCGCATGGAATCAGTCACCGTCGAAGGTGCCGACGACCTGTCGGCCAAGCCCGCCGTGTCCGTCGACACCAGCGCCGAGCCGCCGTCGCAGCTCGTCAGCGAGGACCTCGTGGAGGGCAGCGGGGCCGAGCTCAGCCGCGGCGACAGCGCCGACGTGCAGTACGTGGGCGTCTCGTGGTCGACCGGCCGCGAGTTCGACTCGAGCTGGGACCGCGGCGCCCAGCCGTTCAGCTTCCCCGTCGGGGCCGGCCGCGTGATCGCGGGCTGGGACCAGGGCGTCGTCGGCATGCGCGCCGGCGGCCGCCGGCTGCTCGTGATCCCGCCCGACATGGGCTACGGCGACCGCGGCGCCGGTGGCGTGATCGCACCCGGCGAGACGCTGGTCTTCGTGGTAGACGCGCTTTAGCTGCGCTCGCCGGGCTGCACGAAGCCGGTCTCGGGACGCGATGGGCGACCGCGGGTTCGCTCAGGCTAATGCCGCTGCTTCGATCGAGGCCGAGGGCTCGATGTCAGGTAGCCGCAGCATCCGGAACGAGTCAAAGAGCCCGAGGAGTCCCGCGAGCAGCGGTACGAGCAGCGCCACCTGAAGCGCGAGGTTCGTCGCATCGGTGTTGATGGCGAGGACCGCGTCACTGACGGCCGGCGGCTCGTTGGCGAGCAGTTCGTCGAGCTGGGTGTTGCTCACGACCTGGGCGTCGTCCTCCAGCGTCTGCGCGATCTGTTGCTGCTGCGTGGAGGGGATCACGGGGCTGGCGTTCGTCATGTTGGTGAAGGCCAGGGAGAGCGTCGCGAGCAGGACGCCGCCGGCCACCGCCAAGCCGAACGAGAGCCCGAAGGACCCCGCCGCCGAGTTGACCCCGGCCGCCTCGCTGATCCGCTCGTCATTGATCGGGGCGAGCGCATAGTTGTTGAGCTGCGACACCAACAGGCCGAGCCCCGCTCCGGCGATCACCAGCGGCACGGTGAGATACCAGCCGGAGTCCGCGTCGGGGACGATCGGGATGATCAGCCCAAGGCCGAGCGCGCTCAGCGCGAACCCGATCCGGATGATCGCGGCCGGGCGCCGACCGCGTGACCTGCGCCCGGCGAGGATCGCCACGGCGAACATCGTCAGTGAGAGCGGGGCGAGCGACAGGCCCGTCTGCAGCGCGTCGTATTCGAGCCTGATCTGCAAGAAGATCGGCAGCGCGATCATCGCCCCGCCCAGCGTGATGTTCTGCAGCATCTGCGCGGTGATCCCGAGCCTGAAGTGCGGCAGCTCGAACAGCTCCGGATCCAGCAGCGTCACCTTGCCGTCGCGATGGCGCCGCACGAGCCAGCGGGAGAGCGCCCACAGCGCGAGCGCGCCGATCGCTATCAACAGCGCGACGTAGTCGCCGCCCTCCTGCCACACCAGGATGCCCAGCACCACGCCGCCCATCCCCACCACCGACAGACCGGCGCCAACGCCGTCGACCTGCCGCACGCCCGTGTACGGGACGTCCTTGAGCAGCCGGACCTGCGACAGCACGACGGCAATCACGACCGCCTCGAGCAAGAACCCGACGCGCCAGGACAGGTACGTCGTGACGAAGCCGCCCAGCAGCGGCCCGACCGCGGCGGCGATCGCCGCCGCCGCGCCGACGAGCGCATAGGTCTTCTTCTGCGCCGCACCCTCGAAGTTGCCATGGATCAGCGACTGCATCGCCGGCAACAGCAACGAGGCGCCGAGGCCGCCGATGATGGCCCAGAAGACGATGACCGCCGTCAGGCTCTGAGCCAGCGTCATCGCCACAGCGCCGATCGCGTACCCCAACAGACCCAGCACGTACGCCCGCTTACGGCCGAACAGATCGCCGACCTTGCTGCTGATCAGGATGAACGCAGCCGACACCAGCGCCTCAAGCGCGATCGCGCTCTGAACCGAGCTCACCGTCGTGTCGAGATCCCTCACCACCGCCGAGATCGACACGTTCATCAGCGACGTATCGACCACGAGCACGAACATCGCCGCCGCCAGCACAAGCGACAGCCGCGAGCTTCCCGCTGCAGGAGGTGGATCGTCTATGGCGTCACCATGGTCACGAGCGGGCTCCAGCCATGCGCGCAAGAGCCGACATTGCCCATCCGCGCCAAGTATCTCCGCTCCACCACCTCAGCACCACCCAGGCCCACTAGACCCCAGGAAGGTCTGGTCGCTGACCGGCCTCGCCGAGGCGCGTTCACGCTCATGCCCGCCAACGCCACGAATGGCGTGTCCGGTGCCGGACTTTGTCGTGTGCGTCCGTGGGAGAGCGATTAGTGTCGGCGTGGCGAGATTTCGGAGCGTCGCGGGCAGCCGGGCCCGGCGTGTGTAACGCGAGACGACGCCTCGAAGTGCGCCTCACGTCCCGACGACGGAGGGCCGCGGCATGGATGTTCATCAGTTTCCCGACGCAGTCCCGGAGTCGCCGGGCAACGGCGGTCCGGGGGTGCCGGTTGTCAAGGGGACCGGCATCGTGCGCCGCTACGGTCAGGGCGACACGGCGGTCGACGCGCTGCGCGGTGTGTCTGTCGACATCGCCGAGGGGCGGCTGACCGCCGTGATGGGCCCGTCGGGCTCGGGCAAGTCGACACTGATGCACATCCTCGCCGGGCTGGACCGGCCGACGGCGGGCGACGTGTCGGTCGCCGGCGTCGAGATCACGACGCTCGACGACACGGAGCTGACCAAGCTGCGCCGGGATCACATCGGGTTCATCTTCCAGTTCTTCAACCTGCTGCCGATGCTCACGGCGGCCGAGAACATCGCGCTGCCGCTCAAGCTCGCCGGCGGCAAGCCGGACCCGGAGTGGCTGGCCGAGCTGATCGACAAGGTCGGGCTCGGTGACCGCCTCACGCACCGCCCGTCCGAGCTCTCCGGCGGCCAGCAGCAGCGGGTGGCGGTCGCGCGGGCGCTGGTGTCGCGCCCGAGCGTGATGTTCGCCGACGAGCCGACCGGCAACCTTGACTCGACCACCGGCGGAGAGATCCTGGCGTTGTTGCGCGAGTCGGTCGACTCGCTGGGCCAGACCACGGTGATGGTCACGCACGACGCGCACGCCGCGGCGATCGCCGACCGCGTGCTGTTCCTGGCCGACGGCCGCATCGTGCGTGATGTCGGCCGCTCGACCGCGCACGAGATCCTCGAAGCGCTGGAGGAGATGACCGGGCGATGATCGCCGTCGCCCTGAAGGGACTCGCGGGCCGAAAGGTCCGCGCACTGCTGACGGCCTTGGCCGTCGTGATCGGCGTGACGATGGTCAGCGGCACGCTCGTCCTCACCGACACGATCCAGAAGGCGTTCGACGGCATCTTCGGGGCGTCGTATGCGCAGACCGACGCGGTGATCGCCGGCAAGCAGATCGTTAAGGGCTCCGAGAGCGGGGCCGCGACCGTTCCCGAGTCGCTGCTCGCGAAGGTACGGGCGCTACCCGAGGTCGAGGCGGCCGGTGGCACGATTGCACCGATCGCGTCCAACTCGGCCAAGATCTTCGGCCGTGACGGCAAGCCCGTCGGCTCCGGCGACGCGCCGCAGTTCGGCCTCGGCAACGACGCGTCACTGCCGCAGTTCAGCGCGCTCAAGCTCAAGACGGGCCAGTGGCCCCAGGGGCCCGGGCAGGTCGCCCTGGACGCCGACACGGCGGCCGGCCAGAAGTTCAAGGTAGGCGACACGGTCACCGTGGCAACGCTCGGCGCCAAGCACCGCTATGACGTGACCGGGATTGCCACCTTCGGAGGCGTCGACTCGCTCGGCGGCGCGACGATCGCGATCTGGGACCTGCCCACCGCCCAAAAGCTGCTCGACAAAGAAGGCCAGTTCGACAGCATCTCGATCGCCGCCAAGAACGGCACCTCGCCGGCCGAGCTCGTCCGCGCCGTCCAGCCGCTGGTCCCCGCGAGCCTGGAGGTCAAGGACGCCGAGCAGCAGGCCGCGGCCGACGCCAAGGACACCAACGTCATCGTCAACGCGATCCGCTACTTCCTGCTGGGCTTCGGCGGGATCGCACTGTTCGTGGGCGCGTTCGTGATCTTCAACACCCTGTCGATCACCGTCGCCCAGCGCACACGTGAGTTCGCCACGCTGCGGACGCTCGGGGCCTCGCGCAAGCAGGTCATGCGCTCCGTCGTGATCGAAGGCGTCGTGATCGGGCTGCTGGCCTCGGTGATCGGGCTGTTCGCCGGGTTCGGGCTCGCCAAGCTGCTGACCGCGCTCGGCGGCGACCTGCCGGAGGCGGGGATGGTGTTCGCGCTGCGGACGGTCCTGGTCTCGCTCGCGCTCGGCACCGTGATCACTGTGCTGGCGAGCGTCGTGCCGGCCCGCCGCGCCACGCGGGTGCCGCCGATCGCGGCGGTCCGCGAGGGCTCGACGCTCCCGCCCTCGCGCTTCGCCGCCCACTCGCTCAAGACGGCCGTGGTCGTGATCGCGGCGTCCGTGGCCGCCATCTGCGTCGGGATCTTCGCGAGCGGGATCGCCACGCTGGCGGTCGTCCTGCTGCTCGTCTTGGGGATCCTGGGGCTGTTCGTGGGCGTGGCCTTCGCGGCCCCGCACATGGTCGAGCCGCTGACCCGCCTGGTGGGCTGGCCGGCACGCCGCAGCGGCGGCGTCGCCGGCGAGCTCGCCAACGCGAACTCCGTGCGCAACCCCAGCCGCACCGCCTCGACCGCCGCCGCGCTGATGATCGGACTCACCCTCGTGACCGTCGTCGCGGTGCTGGGCGCCGGCATGCGCAACACGGTCGAGTCGGCCGTGACCGACCAGGTCAACGCCGCCTACATTGTCGACGGCAGCGACGGCGAGCCATTCGAGGCCGCCGAGGGCGACGCCCTCGCACGCGTGCCCGGGGTGAACACCGCCTCGAACGTCCGCTTCGACAAGGCGCTCGTCGGCGGCGAGGAGAAGGCCGTCACGGGCGTAGACCCGGCGACGATCGCGCGCTTCTACCGATTCGACTGGACCGACGGGTCCGACGCGACCGTTGCGCAGCTCGGCGCCGATGGCGCGCTCGTGACGCAGACGTACGCCGACGACCAGGACCTCGCGGTCGGCGACCCGCTGTCGATCCAGACCGCGTCCGGCGACAAGCTCAGAGTCGTCGTTCGAGGCATCTACGACCCGCCCGAGATCGAGCAGATGCTCGGCCCGATCAGCATCAGCAAGCAGGCGTTCGACAAGGTGTTCCCGCAGCCGAAGAACCTGTTCACGTTCCTCGATGCCGGAGCGGACGCCAACCCGGCGCTGGTCACGGCGTCAGCGGCCTTCAGCGACGCCCAGGTACACACCGGCGCCGCCTTCGCGAACGACTACACGGAGGGGTTTGCCAGCTTCCTGAACTTCCTCTACGTGCTCCTGGCGTTCTCGGTCGTCGTGAGTCTGTTCGGGATGGTGAACACGCTCGTGCTCAGCGTGTTCGAGCGCACACGGGAGCTGGGGATGTTGCGGACGATCGGCATGACCCGGCGGCAGGCGCGCCGGATGATCCGCCACGAGAGCGTCATCACGGCGCTGATCGGCGCCGCTCTGGGACTCCCGCTCGGCATCTTCCTCGCGGGGCTGGTGACCCAGGCGCTGTCGAAGTACGACATCGCGTTCTCGATCCCGATCCCCGAGCTCGTCGCCTTCACCGTGGTCGCCATCCTCGCCGGCCTGGCGGCGGCGATCATGCCGGCCCGCCGCGCCTCGCGGCTGAACGTCCTGGACGCGCTGCACTACGAATGACCCGCGAGACCACCGGCCCGGCCTGGGACTGCATCATCGTCGGCGCAGGACCCGCCGGTCTCAACGCCGCGCTCGTCCTCGGCCGCGCGCGCTGGCGCGTCCTCGTCCTCGACAATGGCGCGCCGCGCAACTACGCAACCCGCGAGATGCACGGCGTGCTCGGCCACGACGGGCTGGACCCCGCGGAGCTGCGTGCCCGCGGCCGCGCCGAGCTGGCGCGCTACGGCGTCCAGGTCGTGACCCTCGAGGTGCAGGACGCGGGCGTGTTCGACGGCGCCGTTCGGGTCACGTGCCCTGGTCGTACCGAACAGGCGCGTACGGTTCTCCTTGCCACCGGGATGCTCGACGAGCTCCCGGACATTCCCGGCTTCACCGATGTGTGGGGAACCAGCGCGCACACTTGCCCGTACTGCGACGGCTTCGAGCACCGCGACGAGCGCCTCGCCGTCCTCGCCGCCGGCGACCGCGGCGAGCACCTCGCGGTGCTGCTGCGCCAATGGTCAGACGACGTCGTCCTCCTCACCAATGGCCCGCACAACCTCGCGACCGACCAACTCGCGCGTGTGCAGGCGGTCGGCATCCCCGTCATTGAGACACCCGTCGCCGGGCTAGACAGCCACGACGGGCGCCTGCGCCGCGTCCGGCTCGGCGACGGCCAGACGCTCGACCGCGACGCGCTGTTCTTCTACGTCGGCTGGCGGCTACGCAACGACATCGCCCGCACACTCGGCTGCGAGCTGCGCGACGACGGCTCGATCGCCGTCGACGCCAACCAGGCGACGAGCATCGACCGCGTCTACGCCGCCGGCAACTGCTGCGACCCCCGGGCGCTGGTGCCAACAGCCGCCGGCAGCGGAACCACCGCTGCGGTCGCCATCAACGCCCGATTGTCCTTCGAGGACGCCAACCGCGCCGTCACTCAGGCCTCGACAACCTCCCGCAGCCTCTGAGGCACCACCAACCGCCTGAAGGTAGGCGTAGGGGCTAGTGCGCGGCGGCGACCGCGCCCGCGGGGGCGGCCGCGGCCGAGTCGCCCTCGCGGTCGACGGTCAGCCGGTGGGCGAGGAAGACCGGGATCGCCGAGAGCGCGATCATCAGCACGCCGACCACGTTGACGATCGGCAGCTGGTTCGGGCGCGAGAGGTTGGAGAGGATCCAGATCGGCAGCGTCTCCTGCTGGCCGGCCGTGAACGTCGTGACGATCACCTCGTCGAACGACAGGGCGAACGCCAGCAACGCGCCCGCCACCATCGCCGACCGCAGCGACGGCAGCGTCACGAGCCGGAACGTCTGCCAAGTGTTGGCGCCGAGGTCGGCCGACGCCTCCTCGTACGACGTCGACAATCGCCGCAACCGCGCGATCGTGTTGTTGTAGATCACGACGATGCAGAACGTGGCGTGCCCCACGATCACCGTGAACAGGCCGAGCCCGACGCCGAATGGCGTCAGCACCTCGCGGAACGTCGCGTTCAGTGCCATGCCGGTGACGATGCCGGGCAGTGCGATCGGGAGCACCACGAGGAACGAGATCGTCTCGCGGCCGAAGAAGCGGTAGCGGGCGACGGCGAGCGACGCGAGCGTGCCGAGCAGGAGCGCGATCAGGGTGGCGCCGGTCGCCGCCTTCACGGAGGTGAACAGCGCGTCGCGCACGCCGTGGTTGTGGAACGCCCGGTTGAACCACTCGAACGTCAGCCCCGGGATCGGCCACTTGAGCGTCCGCCGCGAGTTGAACGCGTACAGCAGGATCACCGCCAGCGGCACGTAGAGGAACGCCATCGTGATGCCGGTCCCGATCCGCAGCAGCGTGCGCGCGCCTCGCGAGAGATGCATCAGAGCGACTCGAAGGCGCCCAGGCGCCGGGCGCCGAGCAGGTAGAGGATCATGATGATCACCGGCACGGTCGCGAACGCGGCGGCGAGCGGGAGGTTGTTCGCGATGCCGACGTTCGTGTAGACGACGTTGCCGATGAACTGCGTGCTGGAGACGATCTGCGGCGTGATGTAGTCGCCGAGCGTGAGCGAGAACGTGAAGATCGAGCCGGCGATGACGGCCGGGAGCGCCAGCGGCAGGATCACGCGCCGGAACGTCAGCCCGGCGCCGGCCCCGAGATCACCGGACGCGTCGAGCAGCGAGGCGGGGATGCGCTCCAGCCCGGCGTAGATCGGCAGGATCATGTACGGGAGCCAGAGGTACGAGAAGACCAGCCAGGTGGCGACGTTCCCGAACCCCGGGCCGTGCAGGCCGAACGGGCTGAGCGCCCAGTTCAGGATCCCGTCCTCGGCCAGGATGATGCGCCAGGTGTAGACCTTCACCAGGTACGACGACCACAGCGGCATCACGACCGCGATCACGAGCAGCGCCCGCATCCGCGGCCCGGCAACCTTCGCCATGTAGAACGCGACCGGGAACGCCAGCAACGCATCGGTCACCGTCACCGCGGCCGCGATCAGCACCGTCCGCAGCACGATCGAGCGGTAGACGGGCTCGCGGACGAGCGTCTCGAAGTTCTGGATGCCGTAGCTGTGGACGACCTTGCCGGAGAACGTGTCGAGCTGCCAGAACGCGGCCAGGAACAGCACGGCCAGCGAGCCCAGGTAGGCGATCACCAGCCAGCCGATCGGCCCCGCCAGCAGCAGCGAGAGCTGCAGGCGGGGCCGACGCCAGAGCGTTGCCGCTAACCCTTGATTTCCGTCCACGCCTGGACCCACTCGGAGTAGTCCTTGCAGACGGCTCCGCGATCATCACCGCAGTCCTTCGTCGGCGTCGTCCAGTAGGACACCTTCGAGAAGTAGTTCTCGTCGTCGGCGTGGAAGATCTTGCAGTGATTGGGGTCGGCGGTCTCCTGACACGACTTCGCGTTGGCCGGCGCCTCCCCGAACCACTCCGCCACCTGGGCGTTCGCCTTCGGCGAGATGATGTGGTTCATCCACATGTACATGCAGTTCGGGTGCTTGGCCTTGGAGGCGATCATCCAGGTGTCCGACCACCCGGTGGCGCCCTCCTTGGGCAGGATCGTCTTCACCGGCACCTTGTCGGCGTCGAGCAGGTTCGCAATCACCTGCCACGTCGTGCCGAGCACGGAGTCGCCGCTCGTGAACGCCGCCTGCTCCTTGGTGTAGTCCGACCAGTACTCGCCAACGATCCCGCGCTGCTGCTTGAGCAGGTCGACCGACGCCTGGAACTGCTTGTCGTCGAGCTCGTACGGGTTGGTGATCTTCAGGTCCGGCTGCGTCGACTTGAGGTACAGCGCCGCGTCCGCGATGTAGATCGGGTTGTCGTACGCCGTCACCTTGCCCTTGTAGGGCGAGTTCGCGTCGAACACCGCGCCCCACGAGTCCGGCGCGGACTCGACCTTGTCCGAGCGCCACATCAGCAGGTTCGCGCCACGGCCGTGCGGGATGCCGTACGGCTTGCCGTCCACGCTGTTCCACGGCTTGTTCTTCAGGCCCTCGAACACGTCCGCGTAGTTGGGGACCAGGTCCGTGTTCACCGGCGCGACGTCGCCGCCGGCGATCAGTCGCAGCGTCGCGTCGCCCGAGGCCGACACGCCGTCGTACTGACCCGTCCGCATCAGCGTGACCATCTCGTCCGACGTGTTGCCGATCTTCGTCTTGACCTGGCACCCGGTGTCCTTCTCGAAGTCCGACACCCAGTCGACCTTCGGGTCGGTCGACCCGTCCTCGACGTAGCCGGCCCAGGCGATCAGGTCGACCTCGCCCTCGCCGGCGCCGAGCTTGGTGAGCGCCTTCGGGCCCTCGGGCGCCTTGACGCTGCCGCTTGACGACCCACCGGAGTCGTCGCCGCCACAGCCGACCACCACGGCCATGGCGCTCGTGACCGCGACCAGCGCGATCAATCTCGCGTACCTCACGTGCCCTCCTCGTCCTTCGGTATCGCGTACGTGTGCTCCTCGCTCCACCCGACCGTCACCTGCCGGCCTTCCTGCTCGAGCGCCTCGCTCGAGGACGTCTCCAAGTTCTGCCGCACCACCTGCAGCTCACCGCCGCGTTCGAGGTCGACGAGGTAGCGCGTGACCATGCCGACGTAGGAGACGTCGCGGACCACGCCGCCCTCGGTGTGCAGGCCGTCGTGCGGGCCGTCGAGCAGGCGGATCTTCTCCGGGCGGATCGTGAAGCGGCGACCGCCCCGCTCGAGCACGTTCGAGACGCCCACGAAGCCGGCGACGAACTCGCTGCCGGGGCGCTCATAGACCTCGGCGGGGGCGCCGACCTGCACGATCCGCCCGTCGTTGAACACCGCCAGGCGATCGCTCATCGTCAGCGCCTCCTCCTGGTCGTGCGTCACGTAGACGAACGTGATCCCGACCTCCTGCTGGATCCGCTTGAGCTCGACCTGCATCTCCTGGCGCAGCTTGAGGTCGAGCGCGCCGAGCGGCTCGTCGAGCAGCAGCACCTGCGGGCGGTTGATGATCGCGCGCGCGAGCGCGACGCGCTGGCGCTGGCCGCCCGAGAGCTGGCTGGGCTTGCGCGCGCCGAGCCCGGGCAGGCGCACCATCTCGAGCGCCTCGGCCGTACGCCGCTCGCGCTCGCCCTTGGGGACCTTCTTGATCCGCAGGCCGTAGGCGATGTTCTCCGCCACGCTGAGGTGCGGGAACAGCGCGTAGTCCTGGAAGACCGTATTGACGTCTCGCGCGAACGGCGGGCGGTCGGACACGTCGGTCCCGGCCAGCTCGACGGCGCCCTCGTCGGGCCGCTCGAAGCCGGCGATCAGGCGCAGCGTCGTGGTCTTGCCCGATCCGGAAGGGCCGAGCATGGTGAAGAACTCGCCGCGGAGGACGTCGAGGTCGACGCCGTCAACGGCCGCGAGGTCGCCGTAGCGCTTGACCAGAGCGCGCAGCCGGATGTCGGGAGCGGTGTCCAACTTGGCGGCACCCTAATGCCGAATCGTCCAAAAGGTTTGGAGCACGAGCCAACGCGTGGTTGTCCCCGGCGGCGGATACCGGGCCGGGCGCTGATCCGCCGCGCGCTCGTCTCGCCCTGCTCGTCTGCTCGCGGGGGAGCTCGCGACCGCTCACGCTGGAGCGCACCGGCCGGTTCGGGGAGCAGCCCGCGGGGATGGACGCCGTCGTAGTCGCTGACGAGCGGGTGGCTACTCGGCGCGCGCCTTTGCCCTCGACAGCCGCGATGGCCACCACACGCGCCGGCCGAGGTCGATCACGAGCGCGGGCACGATCACCGAGCGCACGACGAAGGTGTCGAGCAAGACGCCGAAGGCGACGATGAAGCCGATCTCGGTCAGCACGACGAGGGGGAGGACGGCGAGCGCGCCGAAGGTGCCGGCGAGCACAATGCCGGCGCCGGTGATGACGGCGCCGGTCACCGCCAGGCCGCGCAACGTGCCCTCGCGCGTGCCGTGCCTGATCGCCTCCTCGCGCACGCGCGCCATCAGGAAAATGTTGTAGTCGATCCCCAGTGCGACCAGGAAGACGAAGCACAGCAGCGGCAGAGCGGGATCGACGCCGGGGAAGCCGAAGATCGCGTCGGAGACAAACACGCCGAAGCCGAGCGCGGCGGCGAAGCTCAGGATCACGGAGAGGATCAGCAGCAGCGGTGCGAGCAGCGCGCGCAGCAGGACCGCGAGGATGATGAAGACGACGACGAGCGTGAGCGGCATGATCACGCGGTTGTCGCGCGTCGCGGACTGACGCAGGTCGTACTCTTGCGTCGTCGGGCCGCCGACCAGCGTGCCCTCGCCGCCGGCCTGCTTGGCGACGCGGCGCAGCTCCGGCACCTGCGCGAGCGTCTCGGTGTTATAGGGGGCGCCGACGAGCGTGACGCTCAACCGCGCGCCCGGCGGACCCTCGATCGGGTCGCTGACCTGGCTCACGAGGTCCTTGCGCGCGGCCAGGGCGTCCGCCACCGCTTGTGCACGCCCGGGATCGCGCACCACGACGTCGGTCGGCGCCGACGCGCCCGCCGGGAAGTTGCGTGCGAGGATCTTCTGTCCCTGGACCGAGTCGACCTCGCCGCGGAACGAGTTGCCGCTGGTCAGCCCGGTGTCGAGGTTCACCAGGTTGGCGGCGAGCAAAGCCAGCACGAGCGAGCCGGTGATCCACACCACGCGCGGGCGAATCGCCACACGGTCGCCGACCCGGCGCCAGAAGCCGTGCGTCTCGTCGACACCCGCCTCGCCGAGGTGCGGGATCCGCGGCCAGAACCACCTGGGCCCGCAGATCGTCAGCGCCGCGGGCAGCATGGTCAGCATCGAGATCATGGCGAGCCCGACGCCCATCGCGCCGATCGGGCCGAGGCCGGCGGTGCCGTTGACCTCGGCGACGCTGAGCGTGAGCAGCGCGGCGATGACGGTCAGGCCGGAGGCAAGGATCGCCGGGCCGGCGCTGCGCAGCGCGATCGCCATCGCCTCGTGCTTGTCCTCGTGGCGGCGCAGCTCCTCGCGGTAGCGCGACACGAGCAGCAGCGCGTAGTCGGTGCCGGCGCCGAACACGAGCACGGGCAGGATGCCGCCGGACTGCCCGTTGATCGTCACGCCCGCCTCGGCCAGCAGGTAACCCAGTCCGCGCGACGCGCCCTCGGCGAGCAGCACGGTGAAAAAGGGGATGATCCAGAAGATCGGCGAGCGGTAGATGACGATCAGCAGGACCAGGACGATCAGCGCCGCGACCAGCAGCAGCGAGCCGTTGATGTTCGCGAACACCTTGATCGCATCGAGGCTGTAGCCCGCCGGACCGGTTACCTTCACCGACAGACCGTCCGACGACTCGCCAGTGCGGTCGCGGATCGACTGGACGGCGTCCTGGAAGAGGTCGCTTTGTCCGTCGCCGGGCGCGACCGGCTGCACGACGATCGCCGCGCGGCCGTTGGGCGAGAACGCCGGCGGCCGCGCCTCGCCCACCAGCGGCCGGCGGTCGGCGTTGAGCTTGGTCACCGTTTCCGCGATCCGCTGCTTGTCGGCGCCGGTGAGGCCGGTGGCGCGCTCGTACACGATGACCGCGGGCGCGATCTCGCCGCCCGGGAAGCGCTCGATCTCCTTGAGCGCCTTGACGGACTCAGCGCTCCCCGGGAGGAACGAGGACGTCTCGTTCTTCTGCGCCTGCTCGAACTTGCCGCCCTGACTCGCGAACGCCGAGAACACGACGAGCGTGACGACGAAGACGATCCACTTCGAGACACGGCCGGCGGGCACGGTGAAGAGATTCATGAGGCCTCGTGGCATTGGATCCTGGCAGTACGGCGGAGCGCCGACCGCCTCCGTCGTTCTGGGGTGCTTTCCCCGCGTGCGCGCCGCGCGGCGTCGCCGAAGCTCGTAAGCACGAACGGCTGCAGGCGCCGGATGCGGTCGCCGGCCGCCGCCCCCGTGCGCTTGCTCAACTCGCCGATCCGTATGGCAGGGCTGCTCGCCATGGACTTACTGTACACGATTTAGACGAGAGTTAGACATTTGCTTGACAGAGGGCGTTCGGGTCCGTACCGTGCATCGTTGTACAGATCCTCTACGAAGCCTGTACATAGCCAGTGCCTCTGGCTCGGTACACCGGGACGGGGCAGTCACGCGGTCGGCTTGGGGCCGCTGAACAGAAAGGGTCTCCCGTGGGACGCATCCGCAGCATCCTCGCCGTCTCCGCCACCGCGGCCGTCGCGCTCGCCGCGGCCGGGCCGGCTTCCGCACACGCCCGCGCGGCCACGGACAAGGACATCGTGCAGACGGCCAAGGCAGCCGGCCAGTTCGACACACTGACGGCGCTGCTCAAGCGCGCCGGACTGGTGAGCGCTCTGAAGGCCAAGGGTCCGTTCACCGTGTTCGCGCCGACCGACGCTGCGTTCGCCAAGGTGCCCAAGAAGACGCTCAAGGCGCTCAAGAAGGACAAGGCGAAGCTGCAGTCGGTGCTCCTCTACCACGTCGCCAAGGGCAAGCTGACCGCCGCCAAGGTCGTCAAGCGCAAGTCGATCAAGACGCTCAACGGCCAGCGCGCGCGGGTTCGCGTCCGCGACGGGAAGGTCTTCGTGGGAGGGGCGCGCGTCATCACGCCCGACGTCGGCGCGTCCAACGGCGTCATTCACGTCGTCAACCGCGTACTGATCCCCCGCTAGCCAAGCCGGTCGAGCCCCGGCGTGCTTCGGCACGCCGGGGCAGACTGTGCGGCTGAAGCCATGAACAACACGCTCGACCGCGTCCTCGACGCAACCGTGGTACCGCGGCGAGCAGGCCCGCGCGCAGATCGTCGCGCACACGAGCGGCACGGATGTCGAGGTGATGCTGTGCGATCTCAGCGACCTCCGCGACGTCCGCCGCTTCGCCGCCGCGTTCTCAGCACGCGAGTCTCGGCTCGATGTGCTGGTCAACAACGCCGGCGTCCTGCCGGCGCAGCGGATCGTGACGGCGGACGGGCTTGAGCTGACGTTCGCCACGAACGTCCTCGGTCCGTTCCTGCTGACGAAGCTGCTGCTGGGCCCGCTGCGCAGCAGCGCGCCGTCGCGGATCGTCACCGTCGCTTCCGGCGGGATGTACACACAGCCGCTGCGAGTCGACGACCTGCAGATGGAGCGCGGCGAGTTCGACGGCACCGTCGCCTACGCGCGGACGAAGCGAGCCGAGGTGGTGCTCACGGAGCTGTGGGCGCAGCGGCTGAAGGATTCCGGCGTGGTGGTGCACGCCATGCACCCGGGCTGGGTCGACACCCCGGGACTGCGGAGCTCGCTCCCGACCTTCTACAGGTTCACCAGACCGCTGCTGCGGACGCCCGAGCACGGCGCCGACACGATCGTCTGGCTGGCGGCGGCCCCCGAGCCGGCGCGCAGCACCGGCGGCTTCTGGCACGACCGGCGCCGCCGCCCGACCCACCGGCTCCCGTGGACCCGCGAGTCGGCGGCCGACCGCGACGCGCTGTGGGCGGCCTGCGAGCGGCTGATCAGTGACAACGGAGGGACCACATGATGGCTCGCTGCAGCGCCACTCTCGAGACGCCGCGCGCGCGGCGTGACGTCGTCGCCTACCTCACCGAGTCTCGACTATCCAGCTGCTGCGACTCGCGTTCAACCAGGTCGGGGACCGCGCCGCGGCGGGCCTGCCGGCCGAGCTGGCGTCGGGCCACACGGCGGGCGATCCGGCGCCGAGTGTGCACGCCAAGCCTCCAACCCGCGCATCCTCGCGCGTTGCGCCGGCAAAGCCTCGAGCGGTGGTGCGTCCCGGTCGGAGTCGCGCGCTTGCTGAAGGTCCGCGCGCGGCGAGCGCGGTGCGTGTTCGTGGTCGCGCGCGTGGTGGATCCCGACGGCCGCCGCCGTGTCGCCGTCATGCTCTAGGCCTTCATGACGCAGCTCTACCTCCAGCGCGACCAGCCGCAGGGCGTGCCGCCGCTGTCGCTGACCGGCGAGCGCACGCTGCCGGACGTGCCGGAGGAGAACTACTGGTTCCAGCGCCACCTCGTGGTTTACGAGTGGATCGCGGCGCGCGCCCACGGCCGCCGCGTGGTGGATCTCGCGTGCGGCGAGGGCTACGGCTCGGCCGTCCTCGCCCGCACGGCGGCCTCCGTCGTCGGCGTCGACGCCAACCCGGAGGCGTTCGAGCACGCGCGGCTCAAGTACAAGAGCGACCGCGTGCGCTTCGAGCGCAACATGCTCGAGCTGTGGACCGGCGACGTCGACTGCGTCGTCTTCCTGCAGACGATCGAGCACGTACAGGACCCCGATGCCGTGATGGAGCACGTGCGCGACCTGATCGGGCCGAGCGGCGTCGCCTATGTCTCGACGCCGAACGTCCTCACGCTGGCGCCGAAGGGCGCCGAGCGCTCCGGCAACCCGTGGCACGTGCGCGAGTACCGGGCCGGCGAGTACCGCGCGCTGTGCGAGCGCCACTTCGGCTCGGTCGACCTGTTCGGCCTGTTCCACGCGCGCCGGCTGCGGCTGCACCAGTGGGCGATCGAGCACGCCGGCTGGGACGTGGTGCACAAGCGGCTCGGCTTCACCGAGCGCTTCTACGACCGCTTCACGCCCGCGATCTCCACGCGCGACTTCGCGCTGCGTCGGGACCGACTCGACCGCGCGCTCGACTTCCTGGCGGTGCTGCGCCCGTGAGCCGGCTGGCGATCCTCCTGCACTCGCACATGCCATACGTGGAGGGCTTCGGCACATGGCCGTTCGGCGAGGAGTGGCTGTGGGAGGCGATCGCCACCAGCTACCTCCCGCTGCTGGACGTGCTCGACGAGCATCCGGGGCGCGTGACGCTGTCGCTGACGCCGGTGCTGTGCGACCAGCTCGAGGCACCGGGCGCGCTCGACCGCTGCCTGGCCTTCCTGCGCGAGGTCCGCCCCGAATCGCACCGGCTCGACATCGAGGCCGCGACCGACCCGGCCGTGACGACCGCGCTCGAGCGCAGCGCCGACCAGTACGCCGCAGCCGCCGACGCACTCGAGCGCCGTACCCAGCCGACTTCGTCGGCGGGCACCAGCGGCGGTCTGATCGCCGCCTTCGCGCCGCACGCGGGCTGGACCTCTGCCGCCACCCACGCGGTGCTGCCGCTGATCGCGACGAGCACGGGCGTCCGCCTCCAGCTCCTCACCGGCGTCCGCTCGCACCGTGAGCGCTTCGGCGAGTGGGGCGGCGGCCTGTGGCTGCCCGAGTGCGCCCATGCCGGCTGGATCGACGACTTGCTCGAGGAGGCCGGCGCGCGGCTGGCGTGCGTGGACTGGAGCGCGGTGCTCGGGCCCGGCGCGCACGCGCCGCGCCGGACCGAGGCGGGCGTCGTGCTCGTCCCGCTCGACCGCGAGGGGATCGACCTCGTCTGGGCAGGCGACGGCTACCCGTCGGCGCCCGCGTACCGCGACTCGCACCGGCTCACCGCGCGCAGTCACCGCCCGTGGGCGGTCGACGGCGTGCCGTACGACCCGGACCGGGCGGCCGAGCAGGTCGCCGCCGACGCCGAGGACTTCGTCGAGCACGCCGCCGTGCGCGAGCTGTCGGTGGTCGCGCTCGACACCGAGCTGCTCGGCACCCACTGGCACGAGGGCGTCGACTGGCTGCGAGCGGTGATCGCGGCGTGCGATCGCCGCGGCGTCGAGCTCGCCCCGCTCGACCCGGACGTGGAGGCGGAGGCGGCGCCGAGCTCTGTGCCGCCGACGAGCTGGGGCGACGGGCGCGACCTGCGGACCTGGAGCCATCCGGCGGCCGGTGGGCTGGCGTGGGTGCAGCGGGCGGCCGAGCTGCGGACGCTGACCGCGCAGCTGCGGCCGAGCGACCGGGCGCTGCGCGAGCTGCTCGCGCTGCAGTCGTCCGACTGGGCGTTCCTGGTCGCCGCCGGCACCGCCGGCGCGTATCCGCAGGAGCGCGCCGACGGGCACGCGGCGGCGCTCGAGCAGGCGCTCGCCGACCCGTCGATGGACCCCGCGCTGCGCAATCTGGCGCCCTTCATCTGAAGCTTTCGGGGTGCCGGCCGATTAATCCGTCGGGGCGGTGCGTATAGTGCCCGCTTCGTAAAACCGAATGAACCTTGCCGAGTCCTCGCCACTCAAGGCGGCGAGGAGCGGGGGAACCGTTTGGGACCGGACGTGATCGGTCCCCGGGGCGAATCGCCGCTCGTGAGCGGCGTAGCGCAGGTCTTAGCGCGAGCCCGTCAGCTAACCCCGTAGGCGCCAGAGACCAGGGGGTTTCTCGTCGTGCCGACAATCGATCTTGCCGTGCTGGCCCGTCGCGTGGGCTGGGCCGTCGTCGTCGTGGCCGTGGTGGCCGCCTCGTTCGCCGCGGGCAACGCCGTCGCCGCATCACGCGACAGCGTGCGCTCGCAGAGCGTCCGGTCGCTGCACAAGGCCGGCACCAGCGTGCGCAAGCTGCAGCGGGCGCTCGGCGTTGCGGCCGACGGGGTCTACGGCAGCCAGACGCGCCGCGCCGTCCGCCGGTTCCAGCGTGCGCACGGCCTCCACGTCGACGGCATCGCGGGCTCCGCAACGCTCGCCGCGCTCGGCATCACGGCGCGCAAGACGTCGAACGAGGATCCGGCCGTCGTGCTCGAGCGGATCGCCGACTGCGAGTCGGGCGGCGACCCGACCGCCGTGTCGGCCGACCACCGCTACTTCGGCAAGTACCAGTTCTCGCGCGCCACCTGGCGCTCGGTCGGCGGCACCGGCAACCCCGCCAAGGCGCCGGAGTCCGAGCAGGACAGCCGCGCGCTCACGCTGTACCAGCGCGAGGGCACCAAGCCCTGGCCGGTCTGCCGCAAGCAGGCCTGACCCCGAAACTGGGGCTGGGTGGGGAGGCGTGGGCCGGGCCGGGTTGGCGGTCCCCTGGCGCCTTCACCTTGCATAGCGATGTCAACGCGCCACGTGGCGCCTTTCGGCTACGGGCTCACCGTGCGCGACATCGAGCGCGACCAGGCGATCCGCACCGAGAGGTCGAGGGCGTCGAGGTCGACCCGCTGATCGGCTGGTGCCTCACCTACTTCGGCAGAGCCTGCGGCCGACTACGGATCCCGGCGAGTGGCCGCCTCCGATGTGCGGCGCGGGGGCGGCCACTAGCGTCGAAAACACGATCTGAAGAAAGGAACGATCATGAAGGCCGCCGTCGTTCACGAGTTTGGTGCCCCGCTGCTGGTCGAGGAAGTGCCGACTCCCGTTCCGGACGAGGGCGAGGTGCTCGTCCGCGTGGAGGCCTCGGGCCTCTGCCACACCGACATCCATGCCGCCCACGGGGACTGGCCCGTCAAGCCGAAGCTGCCGCTGATTCCCGGTCACGAGGGCGTGGGGATCGTCGAGGCGCTCGGACCGGGCGCTCGCAACGGGATCGCCGAGGGTGACCGCGTCGCCCTGCCGTGGCTGGGCTATGCGTGCGGTCACTGCCGCTACTGCGAGGCCGGCTGGGAGACGCTCTGCGAATCGCAGCTGAACATGGGCTACTTCATGGACGGCGCGTACGCCGAGTACGTCAAGGGCAAGGTGCGCCACGTCGTCAAGGTGCCCGAGGGCATCGACCCCATCGACGCCGCCCCGCTCACCTGCGCCGGGGTGACCACGTACAAGGCCGTGAAGGTGTCGGGCGCCCGCCCGGCCTCGCTGGCCGTCGTCTGGGGCGTCGGCGGGCTCGGCCACCTGGCACTCCAGTACGCGCGGGCGTACGGCGCGTCGGTCGTCGCCGTCGACGTCCACGACGCCAAGCTGCAGACCGCGCGCGAGCTCGGCGCCGAGTACACGATCAACGCGGCGACCCAGGACGCGGTCGCCGAGATCAAGGCGCTCGGCGGCGCGGACGCGGCGATCGTCACCGCGGCGACGCCGATCGCGTTCCGCCAGGCGTTCGACGCGATGGCGCGCGGCGGCACGCTCGTATTCGTCGGGCTGCCGGCGCACAACGAGGTCCAGCTGCCGATCTTCGAGACCGTGCTCAACGGCATCACGATCAGGGGCTCGATCGTCGGCACGCACCTCGACGTCGAGGAGGTGTTCCGGCTGCACATCGAGGGGCGCACCCGGGTGCTGCGCGAGACGCGCACGCTCGACAGCGTCAACGAGTCGTTCGCCGAGGTGCTCGCCGAAGAGACCACGAGCCCGCGGCTCGTGTTCACGTTCTAGCTAGCCCCACCGCAGGCTCTCCGGCTCGGGTCGCATCCGCAGGACCCGGGCCGGGGCGCCGGCGACGACCGCGTTGGCCGGCACGTCCTTGGTGATCACCGAGGAGGTGCCGATGATCGCGTTGTCGCCGACCGTGGCGCCGCGCAGGATGCAGGCGCCGTAGCCGATCCAGCAGTTGTTGCCGACGCGCACGTCGCGCTTGTAGATCCCCTGCAGGCGGACCGGGCGGTCGGTCTCGACCACCCCGTGGTCGAAGTCGATCAGCATCACCCGGTCGGCGACGATGCACTCGCGGCCGATCGAGACGTGCTGGAAGGAAGAGATCGTGCACTCCTGTCCGAGCACGGATTTGGCTCCGATCTCGGCCTCGCCCTCGTGGACGCGGATCTTCGTGCCGTGCCCGATCCACGACCAGCGGCCGAGCCGGAGCACCGCGCCGCGGCCGATCTCGAGGGTCACTCCCGGGCCGATGAAACACAGTCCGTCGGTCTGCAGGCGGCCGCGCCAGCGCAGCTTCAGCCACGCCCAGCGGGCGATCAGCCGCGCGTACTTGTGATTGAGCATCCCGTGCGCCCGCATGAAGCGCAGGAACGCCAGCGGGCCGCCGCGCAGAGGCTCGGGCACGCCGCGGACGTGGAGCGGCGTTGGCGGCTTGGCGATCGTCGCCATCGTCGACTGATCGTATCCTCGTGCGCCACGATGGCCGCCGAGAAGGACAGCCTCGCCGAGCGCCTGCTGGCCGGCGACAAGCGCGCCCTGGCCCGCGCGATCTCACTCGTCGAGGACGACGACCCCGAGGGCTGGGACCTCGTCCGCCAGGTCTATCCGCGCACGGGCAACGCCGCGGTGGTGGGTTTCACCGGGCCGCCCGGGGCGGGCAAGTCGACGCTGATCGGCGCGCTGATCCGGTTGCGCCGCGCGGCCGACCGGCAGATCGGGGTGCTGTCGATCGACCCCAGCTCGCCGTTCCGCGGCGGCGCGCTGCTCGGCGATCGCATCCGCCTGTCCGAGCACTTCCTGGACCCGGGCGTGTTCATCCGCTCGATGGCGACCCGCGGCGCGCTCGGCGGCCTCGCCGAGGCGGCGCTGCAGACCGCGCTGCTGATGGACGCCGCCGGCAAGGACGACGTGTTCCTGGAGACCGTCGGCGTCGGCCAGGCGGAGGTCGACGTGATCGACCATGCCGACTCGGTCGTGCTGGTGCTGATTCCCGGCTCCGGCGACTCGATCCAGGCGCTTAAGGCCGGCGTGATGGAGATCCCGGACATCATCGTCGTCAACAAGGCCGACCACCCGCTGACCGACACGATGGTGCGCGAGATCAAGGGGGTCCTGACGCTGGCGCCGCAGGAGGGCTGGCACGTCCCGATCGTCAAGACCGAGGCGATCCGCGGCGAGGGCGTGGAAGCGCTGGCGGAGAAGCTCGACGCGCACCGCGCGCACGTCGAGAAGGAGGGCACGCTGTCCGAGCGGCGGCGCCGCAACCTGCGCAACGAGGTGCTCGGCCTGGCCACGATGCGGCTGCGGCGGGCGCTCGAGGCCTCGCTGCACGAGGACCCCGAGGTCGCCGAGCTGCTCGACGCGGTGGTCGAGCGCCGGATCGATCCGGCCAGCGCTGCCAGCACGATCCTCGCCCGTGGCGCGATCGAGCCGCGCGGGGCGGCGCGCTGAGCCCGCGCGCCGGCGCTGCCGCGGCCGGGCTCGCCGCGGCGCTGCTGGCGGCCGGCTGCGGCGGCGCCGAGAAGCCGGAGGCCGCCACGCCGACGGCAACCGCGACGTTGACGCCGACCGCCACGGCGACGCCGCGCCCCCGCCGCGACGTGCGCCGCGCGCACTGCCCGCCCGACGTCGCCGGCTGCAAGCGCACGCGCGGCACCGTGGTCTACGTCGAGAGCGTCGACCCGGACGGTGACGGCGACCTGCACGTCGTGCTCTCCGACCCAGGCTCGCTGACGCTGCCGGGCGTCACCGCCGTCGACGTGGCGATCGACCTGCGCCCGAAGCGCGACCCGGCGGTGGGCGACCGCGTCAGCGCCGCCGGCCCGCTCGAGAAGGGCTCATACGGCCAGTTCCAGATCCACGCGCTCCAGTTCAACGTGCGACGGTGAACGACGCCTTGGCCAGCTCGGCGTAGCCGTCGTCCATCATCAGCCGCGCGACGTAGCG
Source organism: uncultured Solirubrobacteraceae bacterium (assembly GCA_963803335.1). GTDB lineage: Bacteria > Actinomycetota > Thermoleophilia > Solirubrobacterales > Solirubrobacteraceae > DASSUW01. The sequence continues at coordinate 203,985 of CAWDME010000011.1, forward strand.
GCCCGGTGCGAGGCCGGAGAAGGTGGTCGCGCCGGCCACGCTCGCGCCCGTGTAGGCGAACGTGAGGTAGTCGTTGTAGAGGTCGACGTCGCCGCGCTTCCAGACGCCGACCCAGTCGCGCCGGTAGCCGGGCGCGTTGTGCCAGGCGACGCGGACGCGGCGGCCGCGCTGGTGCGCGCGCACGCGCGGGGCGGCATCGCGCCGCACGACCCAGAAGTCGCTGCGCGAGAGCACGCGGTTGCCGCGCGTGACGAGGATCGCGTCGTAGCGGCCGGGCGCGAGGCCGCCGGAGCCGAACGTGAGCGAGCCGTAGAAGCTCGCCTCCTGCGGCGAGAGCGGCATCAGCGCGGCGCCCGGGCGGCCGCGGTGGCGCACGATCCGCAGCGTGTCGACGCCCTCGCCGCGCGGCGCCGAGTAGCGGACGCCGCTCGCGTCGCCGCGCTCCACGCGCCGGTGCAGTATGTGATGCCGGGCGCCGCCACCGGATCGGGGTGGATGGCGCGATACGTGTCGACGAAGCCGGCGCGCTGCACCGCCGCGGTCACCGGCCAGGCGACCGGGTAGTGGATGTCGGCACGCGCCGCGTCGGCCGCCGCCGTCCAGTCCAGGTGCGACGGGGTGTTGAAGTCGCCGGTGATGAACGTCGGGATCCCGCGCCGCAGTGCCGGTCGCAGTGCGCAGCGTGTGGCGGATCTCCGGCACCCGCGTGGCGCGCTCGTTGGCGAGCACGCGCGCGAGCGAGCGGCCGTCGCGCACCAGGTACGGGGCGTAGGGATCGGAGGTCAGGTGCACGTTGGCGAGCGCGAAGACGTGGCCGGGGGAGACCTGGGCGGGCTGCTGCGCGCTCGCGGGCGCCGCTGCCCACAGCAGCGCGACCAGCAGCAACGCGACGACGCGGAGCCTATCCTCGGGACGCATGGGCGAGCATCCCCGGATCCTGCTTTTTGACATCGACGGCACGCTGGTCTCCACCGGCGGGGCCGGCGCAGTCGCGTGGCGACGTGCGTTCGAGGAGCTCTACGACATCCCCGCCGACATCGGCCAGTTCACCGACGCGGGGATGACCGACCCGGACGTCGGCGCCCGCACGTTCGAGGCGGTGCTGAACCGCAAGCCGACGCCGCTCGAGCTCGCGCAGATCGTCCAGCGGCGGCTCGAGCACCTGCCCGAGGCGGTGGCCGAGAGCGAGGGCTACGAGGTCCTGCCGGGCGTTCCCGAGCGGCTGCGCCAGCTCAGCCGCGCCGGCCACCTGCTGGGGATCATCACCGGGAACGGCGACGGCGCCGCGCACATCAAGCTCCAGCGCGCCGACCTCAACCGCTGGTTCACCTTCGGGGCGTACGCGAGCGCGGGCGCTGAGCGCGCCGACATCGTGCGCGAGGGCGTCAAGCGGGCCGAGGGGATCTACGGCCGCGATGTCCCGAACACCGAGATCTTCGTCATCGGCGACACGCCGCGCGACGTCGAGGCCGCGCACGCGGCGGGCTGCACGGCGATCGCGGTCGCCACCGGCCACTACGACGCCGCCGCGCTGCGCGAGGCGGGCGCCGACCACGTGGTCGAGACGCTCGAGCAGGAACTCCCGCTCGACTGAGCCTACGATCCCGGGATCGCGGTATCGGACCCCACACAGCTCGACGTACGCGCGATCGTCAAGCGCGGCGTCTTTTTCGTCGTCGTCATCGGTGTCGGCATCGTGCTGCTCGCGAAGCTGCCGGGGATCGACGACGTGCGAGAGCGCTTCAACAGCGCCGGGCCGTGGTGGATCGCAGTCGTGGCTGCGTGCGCGCTGACGTCGATGTTCGGGTTCGTGCGCGCGCTGTGGGCGGCGTTCGACCGGCTCGTGCCGTGGCGGCGCGCGCTGACCCTCGGCTTCGCCGAGCAGGGCGCGAACGTGCTGCTGCCCGCGGGCGGCGCCGGCGGCCCCGCGCTCGGCGCGCTGGTGATGAAGCGCGCGGGCGTGCCGGGCGAGCTGGCGGCGCAGCGGCACGCGGTCCTGTTCCTCGCCACCAGCGCGGTCAGCTTCGTCGCGCTCGCCGTCGCCGGCATCACGGTCGCGATCGGCCTGCTGCCCGGCGACGCGCCCTTGGTCGGCTCGTTGCTGCCGGCCGTGGTCGCAGTCATCGTCATGGTGCTGTGCGTGGTCGCAGCGCGGGCGAATGCGCCGCGCGAGCCGCGGGGCAGCAAGCTCACCCACACGATCTGGCGCGGGTGGATGTTCGTGCACGACGGTCTGCGCACGACGCTGTTCGTGCTCCGTCGCGGCGACCGGCTGCTGATCGCCGGCGCGGTCACCTACTACGCGTTCGACGTCGCCTCGCTCGGCGCCGCGTTCCAGGCGTTCGGCGGCGGCGCGCCGCCGGTCGCCGAGTTCGTGCTCGCGTACACGATCGGCCACGCCGGAGCGCTGCTGCCGACCCCCGGCGGTGTCGGCGGGACCGAGGGCGGCCTGATCGGGATGATGGTCGTGTACGGCGCGCCGGCCGACGTCGCGACCGCCGCCGTGCTCGCCTACCGCGTGTTCCAGCTCGGTCTGCCCGCCATCCTCGGCGCGATCAGCATGTTGCAGATCCGTACGCTGCTGTCCGACGAGGCGCGGCGCGAGCGGGTGGCGGCCGCCTTCGAGGCGGCGCGCGAAGCCGGCCGCTGGTGAGCCGCCTCACAGCGTCGCGGGCAGCCCGAGCTCCGGGAACAGCGTCGAGTCGAAGGTCGTGACCTCGGCGATCTTGCCGCCGGCGATCCGCAGGACGTCGATCTTGAACGCGACGAACTCGGTCTTGCCGTGCTCGCGCAGGTAGCAGGCGGCCGCGGGCATGCGGTTGCAGCTCGTCGCCACCAGGCGCCACTCGCCGGGCTCCTTCAGGCCCTGACTCATCAGCGGCCGGACCTGGTCGAGCCCGTCGTAGAGCCACGGGTGCGGCGGCATCGTGACGCGGATGTCATCACGCGTGATCGCGACCGCGGCGTCGACGTCGGCGCGCACGTGGGCGTCGATGTAGCGGGCGAGCAGGTCGCGCTCGTCGGCGTTCAGCTCGCCGGCCGAGCTGGGCAGTGACTGGTCCGCGATCGTCGCGCGGGCGCGCTGCAGCGCGCTGTTGGCGGCGGCGACGCTGATGTCGAGCATCGCTGCCGTCTCCTGCGCGGACCACTCGAGCACGTCGCGCAGGATCAGCACGGCGCGCTGGCGTGCGGGGAGCAGCTGGATCATCGCCACGTAGGCGAGCGCGATCGTCTCGAGTCCCACCACGACCGCGTCCGGCTCCTCCTCGGCCGGCGCGATCTCGTCGAGCAGCCGGTCCGGGTACGGCTGCAGGAACGGCAGGTCGGCGTAGGACTGCACCGGCTTGCGCGACCGCGCGCGCAGGGCGTCGAGGCAGGCGTTGGTGGCGATCTTGTACAGCCACGCCCGCAGCCCGTTGCCGCCGCCGAAGCTGTCGCGGGCCCGCCAGGCGCGCAGGTAGGTCTCCTGCACGAGGTCCTCGGCCTCCTCGAAGTTGCCGAGCATCCGGTAGCAGTGCACGTGCAGCTCGCGGCGATGGCGTCCCATCGCGGTGCTGAAGTCGGTCATGTCCGTCAAACGATCTTCCGGCCGGGAACTCATCGGTCGCGTTTCGTAGCCTGCGAGAGGTGAGCGACCCCCGCGAGCGGATCGACAGCCTTGCAGCCCGCATGACCGAGCTGCGCGACGCCTACTACCGCGGCGACCCCCTGGTCGCCGACGCCGACTACGACGCGCTCGAGGACGAGCTGCGCGCGCTCGTCACCGAGCATCCCGACCTCACGCCGGACCCGAACCCGCTCGAGCAGGTCGGCGCCCCGGCCGTGCTGCACGCGCCCGTCCGCCACAGCCGGCCGATGCTCTCGCTCGAGAAGGCGACCAAGCCTGAGCAGGTCGCCGCGTTCTTCGATCGCTTCCCGGGCCAGCCGGTCGTCGTGATGCCGAAGCTCGACGGCCTGTCGCTCGCCGTCGTCTACGAAGGCGGGCGCCTGGCGCGCGCCGTCACGCGCGGCGACGGGACGACCGGCGACGACGTCACCGTGTTGGTGCGGGCGCTCGCCGACGGCGTGCCGAACCGCATCGACGCCGACGGCACCGTCGAGGTTCGCGGCGAGGCGGTGATGCTGCGCTCGACGTTCGCCGCCTACAACAAGGCGCACCCCGACAAGCCGCTGATCAACCCGCGCAACGCCGCCGCCGGCACGGTCCGGGCCAAGGACCCGGCCGTCGTGGCCGAGCGGCGCCTGCGGTTCTTCGCCTTCGACCTCGACACCACCGACGGCGCGCACGCCGACCTCGAGCACGCGCTCGAGACGCTCGGGTTCGACGCTGCCGACATGCGCCATACCGACGACGCGGCGGCCGCCCAAGCGGTGATCGAGGAGATCGAGGCGCAGCGCAACGACCTCGACTATGACCTCGACGGCGCGGTGCTCCGGCTCGCCGACCGCAACGCCTACGCCGCCGCCGGGACCCGCTCCAACAGCCCGCGCGGCGCGCTCGCCTTCAAGTTCGCCGCCGAGGAGAAGACCACCGTGCTGGCCGACGTCGTCTGGGACGTCGGCAAGATCGGCAAGGTCGCGCCGGTCGCGGTGCTGGAGCCGGTGTTCGTCGGCGGCACCACGGTCACGCGCGCCACGCTCGCCAACCAGGAGGTCATCCGCGCCCGCGACGTCCGCATCGGCGACACCGTGCTGGTGCGCCGCGCCGGTGACGTGATCCCGTTCGTGGCCGGCGTGCTCGACGCCTCCAAGCGCACCGGCGCCGAGCGCGAGATCGAGCCGCCGGCCCAGTGCCCGTCGTGCGGCCGGCCGCTCACCGAGCAGGGCAACAGCCGCGAGCTGTACTGCACCAACGTCGCCTGCCCGGCCCAGACGGTGCGGCGGCTGATCCACTGGGCTTCGCGCGGGGCTGCCGACATCGACGCGATCGGCCCGGTGTGGATCGAGCGGCTGAACGAGAACGGGCTGCTCGACCGCCCGTCGGACTTCTACGCGCTCACGCGCGAACGGCTGCTCGAGTTCGAGGGCATCGCCGACATCTCCGCCGACCGCATGATCGAGTCGATCGACCGCAGTCGCGGCGTCGGCCTGCGCCGCGCGCTGATCGGACTCGCGATCCCGATGGCCTCCGAGGGCACGGCCGCGAAGCTGTGCCGCGCGGGCTACGCGTCGCTCGAGGATGTCGCCGACGCTGGCGAGGAGGCACTTCAGCAGGTCGAGGACATCGGGCCGCGCGTCGCCGCGAGCATCACCGAGCACCTCGGCCGCGCGCGCGAGGAGATCGGGCGTCTGCGCGAGCTCCGCGTCAACCTGGACGTGCGCGACGAGGACCTCCCGCCCGCCGTCGTGGCCGACGCGCCGCTGGCCGGCAAGACCGTCGTCATCACCGGCACGATCTCCGACCCGCGCAGCGGCGAGAAGATCCCGCGGCCCACGTTCCAACGGCTGTGCGAGCGCGCCGGCGCGACCACCGCGTCATCGGTCTCCGGCAGCACCGACATGCTGATCACCGGCGCCGACGTCGGCGCGACGAAGACCGCCAAGGCCGAGAAGCTCGGCGTCGACGTCGTCGATCAGGCCGACGTCTGGAAGCTGCTCATCGAGGCGGGCGTGGCCTGAACGGCACTTGCTCGTCGGCGCCGGGCTGCACGATCAGCGCCGACCCCGGCGGCACCTCGCGCCACACGCCGGGCAGGTCCCCGAGCGGCTCGGAGACGACCGCGCGCGCCTCGTCGCCGAGATGCTGGAAGCGCGTCTCCTCGGGATACAGCTCGCGGACGTCCTGCGCGTCGTTGGTCACGTACAGCGAGTTCGCGTCCTGGTCGCTCGCGTAGCGCGCCGCGTACAGGCGCGTACCGTCGCTGACGCCGACGGTCATCTGCAAGGCGCGCTCGACGTCGTGGCGGCGAGCGGTCTCCTCGACGAAGCCGGCCATCCGTTCGAGCGCCGCGAGCGGATCGGCGTCGAGCCCGAACGTGAGCGCCAGGTGGAACATCAGCTCCGAGTCGGTGGTCCCGCGGATGTTGGCGAACAGCGCGGGGTCGACCGCCAGCAGCAGCTCGCGGTGGAGGCGGTCGTAATCGGCGATGAAGCCGTTGTGCACGAACAGCCAGCGCCCGTGGCGGAACGGATGGCAGTTCGTCTCCTGCACGGGCGTCCCGGTGGTCGCGCGCACGTGGGCGAGGAACAGCGGCGACTGGATGTGGGCGCACAGCTCCTGCAGGTTGGCGTCGTTCCACGCGGGCGCCACGCTGCGGTAGCGGCCGGGTCCTTCACCCGTGCCGTACCAGCCGATGCCGAAGCCATCGGCGTTCATGAGGTGCGAGGTGAGGCGGGCGTTCCGGCTCTGCTCGACGAGCGAGTGGTGCGTGTTGTAGACGAGCTCCTCGAGCCGGACCGGGTTGCCGAAGTATCCGAGCCAGCGGCACATGCGGTCAGTTCACCAGAACCCACGCGCTCGCGGTCAGCGACAGCGCGGCGAGCGCGACCGCGGCCGGGCGTGGTGTGTTGCGGAGCCCCCAGGCGACGAGCGCGCCGGCGGTCGGCAGGGCGGGCGCGAGCGAGCGGGCGGCGAACCAGTCGCCGTCGATCGCCGGGACGAGGAAGACGGCGACGAGCAGCTGGGCGCCGACGATCGCCAGCGCGAGGGATGCCGTCGCCTCGGCCGTGGCGCGCTCGGCGATCACGCGCGCGACCTGCTGCCGGCGCGAGCGCCAGAGCAGCCAGGCGGCGACGAACAGCAGCGCGAACACCGGCGCCCAGCGCAGGAGGCCGACGTCCGGGTCCACCCACAGCGTCACGAGCCGCGGCACGCGCCCGAGGTAGTCGCCCACCGAGTGGGCGCCGGTGGCCGTGACGCCGGGCAGGTTGGCCGACCACGGCGTCGGGCCGCCGTAGAAGCGCTCGTTGGTCGTCGCGTAGACCACGACCGACGCGGCGACGAGCTCGACGGCGATCAGCCCGAGCAGCGGCCGCCGCCCGCGCCGGCACCAGCGATAGAGCGCGAGCGCGACCGGCACCGCCGGGACCGTGAACAGCGGGCCGAGCCACGGCAGTACGGCGAGCATCGCGCCGCCGCCGATCGCCGGCGCCACGCGCGGCCGCTCGCGCACGACGACCGCGCACAGCGCCGCGCCCACGAGCAGCGTCCCGGCGGTCAGCTCGGGATAGATCGCGCCGGCGTGGGCGATCGCGGGCGCCGACAGCCCGACGAGCGCGGCGCCGCCGCTGGCGTACGGCTCCGGGGTGATCCGCCGCGCCAGCAGCGCGGCGAGCACGAACCCCAGCGCGGCGATCGCGGCGAGGAAGAGCTCCACGGCGCGCGCGCCGCCGAGCTCGCGCGCGGGGGAGATGAGCAGCGCGAAGCCGGCGCCCTGGGGCGCGTCGGGGACCCTGTGCTGGTGGATGAGCGCCTTGGCGATGCCGAGATGCACGAGCTCGTCGCCGCTGCGCGCGTCGATCCCGATGCCGGCCGCGTAGACCGCGAAAAGCACCAGCCAGAGCGCGACTAATCTCACGCGCCGAGCGCGCGGGCGATCACCATCTGCTGGACCTCGTCGGTGCCCTCGCCGATCGTGAGGATCTTGGCGTCGCGGTAGAAGCGGCACACCGGGTACTCCTCGATGTAGCCGTAGCCGCCGTGGATCTGCACCGCCTCCTCGGCGCAGCGCACCGCCAGCCGCCCGGTCTTGAGCTTGGCCTGCGCGGCGGTGAGGGTGAAGTTGCGCCCGTCGTCCTTCAGCCGCGCCGCCTTGTACGTGAGCAGCCGCGCTGCCTCGATCTCGGTCGCCATGTCGGCGAGCTTGGCCTGGATCGCCTGGTACTTGGAGATCGGCTTGCCGAAGGCCTTGCGTTGCTTCGCGTACGCGAGCGCCTGATCCAGGGCGCCCTGGGCGAGGCCGACGCCCATCGCCGCCACGCCGATCCGCCCGATGTCGAGCACGCGCAGGAACTGCTTGAAGCCGGCGCCGCGCGGGCCGACCAGGTTCTCCTCCGGCACGCGGCAGTCGGTGAACGTGAGCGGCCGGGTGTCGGACGCGTTCCAGCCCATCTTGCGGTACGGCGCGCCCTGCTCGTAACCGGGCGTGCCGTTCGGGACGAGCAGGTTGGAGATCTCGTCGTCGCCGGTGCGGGCCGTGATGACGACCACGCCGGAGATGTCGGTCCCGGCGTTGGTGATGAACTGCTTGGCGCCGTTGATCACCCACTCGCCGTCCTCGAGCTTGGCCCGCGTGCGGACGTTGCCCGCGTCCGATCCGGCCTCCGGCTCGGTCAGCCCGAAGGCCCCGAGCTTGCGCCCCGCGGTCAGCTCCGGCAGCCAGTCCTGCTTCTGCTGGTCGCTGCCGAACAGGTAGATCGGCTGCGTGCCGAGCGACGTGTGCGCGCACAGCGTGATCGCGACGCTCGAGTCCACGCGCGTGAGCTCCTCGACGGCGATCGCGTACGCGAGCGAGTCCGCCCCCGCGCCGCCGTACTCCTCCGGGAACGGGATGCCCATCAGCCCCAGTTCGCCGAGCTTGGCGACGATCTCGTAGGGGAACCGCTTCTCGCGGTCCAGCTCCTCCGCCACCGGCGCCACCTCCTGCTCGGCGAAATCGCGGACGGTGCGGCGGATCAGGTCGTGGTCGTCGTCGAGGTCGAAGTTCATGGCGGACGATTGTGACGCGCGTGCTTGACTACGCGCCCGTATGACCGTGCTCGAGGCGCTGGCCGTGCTCGTGGCGGGGACGGTGGCCGGCGGGGTGAACACGGTCGTCGGCTCCGGCTCACTCATCACCTTCCCGACGTTGGTGGCGGTCGGCTACTCGCCGGTGACCGCGAACGTCTCCAACAGCATCGGCCTCGTGCCCGGCGGGGTCAGCGGAGCGATCGGCTATCGCGCGGAGCTGCGCGGCCAGGGGCGGCGGACGGCGATCCTCGGCGTCGGCACCACGGTCGGCGCTCTCATCGGCGGCGTGCTCCTCCTCGAGCTGCCGAGCTCGGTGTTCGACGCCGTCGTTCCGGTCCTCATCCTGCTCGCGGTCGCGTTGATGGCGTTCCGCCCGTCGCCCAAGCAGCACGAGAGCGGCGACAACATGGTCGGCGGCGTCGTCTCGTCGTTCGCGACCGGGATCTACGGCGGCTACTTCGGCGCCGCCCAGGGGATCATCCTCATGTCGCTCCTGCGGCTGTGCTTCTCGGAGCACCTGCAGGTGCTCAACGCGATCAAGAACGTGCTCGCGGGGATCGCCAACCTGGTCGCCGGGATCCTGTTCGTGTTCGCCGCCCACGTGGCCTGGGGCGCCGCGGCGCTGATCGCCGTGGGATCGACCGTGGGCGCCCAGGTGGGCGCCCGCTACGGCCGGCGGCTGCCGGAGGAGATGCTCCGGCGCATCGTAATCGTCTACGGCGTGATCGTTGCCGTGATCCTCATCGTGACGTAGCCGCGGGCGGACGCGCCAGGCCGAGCTGGAAGAGGGTGCCGAGGCGGTCGGGGACGCCCCAGTGCTCGACTATGCGGCCGTCGCGGACGCGGATGACGTCGAAGACGTCGGTGCGGATCCGGCGGCCGGTCGGCGGATGGCCCATGAACGAGCCGTCGTTGGTGCCCGTGGCGCTCATCCGCACCCACGCCGTGTCGCCGTCGACGACGAGGCCCTCGATGGCCAGGTGGAAGTCGGAGAACGCGCGCCGCAGCGACGCGATGATGGCGCGGACGCCTTCGGCGCCGGGGGCGTGGTCGGGCCCGAAGTTCTGATGCTCGACGAGCTCCGGTGAGGTGAGCTCGTCGGCGACGGACAGGTCGCCCGCGTTGAAGCCCTCGTCGATCAGCCGTCGGAGGACGGTCTCGGGATCGGTCATCGCGCCTACTCCTTTCGATACAGTGAAACTGTATTGGATACGGTGGTACCGTGGCAAAGATGGGCGACGATGTCAAGCCCCGCCGCCGCTATCGATCCGAGCGCCGCCGCGAGCAGGCCGAGCAGACGCGCCAGCGTGTGCTCGCCGCCGCCGCCGCGCTGTTCGAGGAGCGCGGGTACGAGAGCGCGACCATCGCCGCGATCGCGGAGTCGGCCGGCGTATCGCCGGAGACGGTCTACGCCCGCTTCGCGAACAAGCGCACGCTGCTCGGCGAGCTCATGCAGCGCGCGATACGCGGCGCCGAGCCCGCACCGATCCCCGAGCAGAGCGGCCCGCGCAAGCTCGCCGCGATGACCGACCAGCGTGAGCAGCTCCGCTTCTTCGCGGCCGACATCGTGCTCAGGATCGAGCGCGCCGGGCCGATGATGGCGGTCCTCGCCGGCGCGCATCGGACGGATCCCGAGCTGGCCGAGCTGTTCGCCCGGCTCCAGTCCGACCGCCTGCGCAACCTCGGCCTCCTCGTCGACGCGCTCGCCGCGAACGGGCCGGTAAGACTCGATCGCGACGAGGCGGCCGAGACGGTGTGGGCGCTCGCGAGCCCAGAGCTCCACCGGCTGCTGACGCAGACCCGGGGCTGGACCCGCGAGCGCTATTGCGACTGGCTGGCTGACAGCCTCGCCGCGCTGCTCCTTACCTAGGCGACCGAGTCACCTCGCGAACACCTGCAGCTCCGCCGCGCGGACGTTGTCGTCCTGCGTGCTGCCGTCGCGGCAGTCGGTGACGTTGCCGGGATCGTCGTCCTGATCGCCCTGGTACGCGGGCTGGCCCGTGCACTGGTTGGTCAGCACCCGCAGGCGGACGTAGCTCGCCCGCGTGTCCGGCACGGTGAACGATCGCAGGAGCAGCTCCGGCGCCCGCGGGCGCGGGGCGACCGACGGAAACGCGTCGGCCGGGCTCGTGAACACGCTGTGGAACTGCGCGTCCTGGCTGCAGTCGACGGTGCCGGTCACCGTGCAGGCGAGGATCTCGAACTGGCGCAGCGCGGTGAAGCGGTTCTGCGCCGCCGTGTCGCCGCCCGGATCGCTCGGCACGCGCGTGCGCAGCAGCGCACTCACCTGGATCCGCCGGAACGTCACCGCGCGGGTCGATGGGTCGAGCCGCACCGTCACCTGCTTGTCCGCCACCGCCGAGTTGAGGGACGCCCAGTCGGTCGACTCGGTGTCGTCGATCAGCGCGTCGCGGTTGACGCCGTCGCCGGTTGCCGTCGCCCCGTTCGTCTTCGAGGCGAGGTTCTCGCGCATCGCCGGCGCGTAGTCGCGCAGCTGGCCGGCCCGCACGATGAGCGTCCGCCGCGTCGCGCCGAACCCGTTGCCGCGGGCGAGCACGTCGTACGTGCCCGGGGCGAGCTTGAACGTGTCGTCGAGCGCCGTGCCCGGATCGGTGTCGGCGATCGGTGTGACGCGCGCCTCGTACTGCCCGATGAACAGCTGCGCCGGCGCCCCGGCCGCGGCGCCCGCCGGCCGGAAGCGCACGGTCGCCTCGTCGGCGAACGGCGAGTCATAGCTCGCCACCGGATCGGCGTCGTTCGGGCCGGTCGTGCTCGCCGCCTGCCCGAGGCCGCGGTGCGCGAACGCGTTCCACATGATGTCCGCGTCGGCCCCGTGGAAGCGCAGCTGGTCAGCGGCCAGCATCGCGTCGCGGGCGTCGATCATCGTGACCGCCCCGGTCGGCATGAGCAGCCACGCGTCGAACATCAGCTGGATCCAGCGGCGGCTGCCCGGGCACGTGGCCACCGGCTGCTGCCCGGCGGCACAGGCCGCGCTCGCTCCCCCGCCGTAGCGGCCTACGAACGCCTGCCGGACGTCGTAGTTGACCGCGCTCCAGATCTCGCTGTCGGAGTGGACCTCGGTCAGCCGCCCGCAGGTCGACTGGTTGCACGCGAAGTCGTAGCCGAAGTCGGAGTAGTTGAGCGGGCTGGCGTTCATCCCGTAGTTGCGGATGCCGGCCACCTTGTCGCCGGTGACGTACGCGCCGACCGAGAACGGGTTCTCGCCACCGATCGGGACGTAGCCGTTCTCGTTGAGGTACTCGACGGCGTCGAGGTCCGACCAGCTCTCGCCCATCGCTCCCGCCTGGTCGCCGGACAGGCCGTTGTTGGGGCCGCCCGCCATCCGGTTGGAGATCGCGTGCGTGAACTCGTGCCCGATCACCGACGTGTCGAAGTCGCCGTCCACGCACGGCGAGTAGAAGGCGCCGGCGATCGGCTGCCACAGGTACATGTTCGTGGTCGGCGGCGAGCCGTCGGCCGGGGTGATCTGGTTCGCGTTGTCGCGCGCCGCGAAGTCGGGCGGCCCACCGGTGATGCCGCCGGCCTGCGCGTTGCCCTGCTCCGGGTCGTTCTCCGCCGCACCGCGGCCGAAGTTCGACATCTGCATGTTCCAGGCGGTTTCGGTGAAGCCGAGGTTGTACGCCCAGTCGTGCAGCCGGTTGTGGGTCGCAAACAGGTTGGCCCGCGACGCGTCGATGTCGTTGCGCTGGGCCGACGTGAAGGCGGCCGGATTGCAGCGCATCGCGTACCACTGGTTGGTCCACGAGTACGTGTACTCGCGGTCGGGCCGCTCGGTGGCGCGCTCGGTGCCGACCGAGCGCGGGTCGTTGTTGTTCCAGTTGTGGACGGCGAACGAGTTGTTGCCCTGGGTCGTGAGCGTCGACGCGCCGGTGCGCGGGTCGACGTCCCACGGGTTCGGCGAAGCCGGGTTGCCGATCACCTGCGTGCAGCCCGCGGTCGCCAGCCAGCACCACGTCGCGCGCGTGTCCGTCGCGCTGTAGTCGAGCGGCGGCGAGCTCGGGAACGCCTTCCAGCGCGGGTTGTCCGCCAGGTTGTCGACGAGGTTGTCACGTACAAGGACGGCGCCGCTGTCGGCGTCGACGTACGACACGACCGCGCGCGGCTCGGCGCCGCCCGCGATCAGCTGCACCTTCCAGGCGCGGAGGACGCCGCGCTCCGGCGTGGGGACCGCAACGAGCCGCGGCTCGCCGCGCAGGTCGCCGGCCTGCATGCCGGCCTCGTCGGCGGCCGCGCGGACCGCATCGGCGGCGCTCAGCCGCTGCGTGTTGGTGATCGTGCGGTCGGCCGCCAGGCTCGAGGACACGTAGGCCACGCGCCCGTCGGCGACGCCGACGACGATCAGGCCGTCGCGCCCGATCGGCAGCGAGCCGAAGGTCTGCCGCAGCATCACCGCGCTGCCGGCGCCGACGGGCGCCGAGCGCACGAGCGTCAGGCGCGACGCGTCGATGCCGAGCAGATCGCGGTTGTCGGCGATCCACTGGCGGGCCGCCCGTACCGGGTCGGCCGCGAGTCCGCTCGCGATCGCCCCGCGCGCCTTGGTCAGCGACCGCGGGGTGCCGAACCGCGTCCACGTCGCCCGTAGGCCGGCATCGGCCGCGAGCCGGCGTTGGTGGGCCGTCGGGGCTACTCGCCCCACCCGTACGTCGCGGTCCGCGACTCGAGCCTGCTCTCCCTGCACGTGCGGCGCCGCCTGGGCGCTCGCAGCACTGAGCGCCGCGACGACCGTCGCGGACGCAGCAACACAGAACCTGCGCATGCCTCCCCCTCCTGCCTGTGCCCGCCGGCGAAGCCGGCTGGGTATAGCTCCCGCCTGCGCGATCCAGTGTGGACCGCTCAGCGGGAAGCGTCAACCCCGGTGTCAGTGCAGATCGGGCGCGCCCGCGTTCGCTCGGGCGAGCTCGATCAGCGTGCGGACGCCGAAGCCGGCGCCGCCCTTGGGCGCGTACGGCTTGCCGCTCTCGTACGCCGTGCCGGCGACGTCGAGGTGCACCCACGGCACGTCGCCGGTGAAGCGGCGCAGGAACTGGGCGGCGGTGATCGATCCCGCCTTGCGCGCCTCGACCGCGTTGGCGATGTCGGCGTAGCGGCTCTTGATCAGCTCGTCGTACTCGTCGTGCAACGGCAGCCGCCACGACAGCTCGCCGGCGCGCCGGCCGGCCGCCTCGACCTCGGCGCACCAGGCGTCGTCGGTCCCGAACAGGCCGGCGTAGGTGTTGCCGAACGTCGTGACGATCGCGCCGGTCAGCGTGGCGAGGTCGACGAGCCGCTCGGCGCCCTGGTCGATCGCGTGGGCGAGGCAGTCCGCGAGCACCATGCGCCCCTCGGCATCGGTGTTGATGACCTCGATCGTCGTGCCGGTCTTGGCGCGCACGATGTCGCCGGGCTTGACGCTGCGGCCGCTCGGCAGGTTCTCCGTGGCGCCGAGCACGCCGACCACGCGGACCGGGAGGCCGAGCCGGGCGATCGCGCCGGTCGCCTCGAGCACGGCGGCGGCGCCCGACATGTCGAACTTCATCTCGCTCATCTTCATCGCCGGCTTGATCGAGATGCCGCCGGAGTCGAACGTCACGCCCTTGCCGACGTAGCCGAGCACGGGGCCGGCGACGTCGGGCGGGTCGTAGCGGATCGTGATGAGCTGCGGCTCCTCGTCGGTGCCGCGGGCGACGGCCGCGAACGCGCCCATGCCGGCCGCCTCGATCTGGTCGCGGCCCCAGACGTCGACCTCGACACCGATCAGCGCGCGGGCGCGGTCGGCCAGCCGCGACGGCGTCATCTCGTTGCCCGGCGCGTTCTGCAGGTCGCGTGCCGCGTTGGCCGCCTCGGCGGCGACGCCCGCGCGCTCGACGTCGGCGGCGACGTCGTGGTGCGCGGAGACGATCAGCTCCTCGATCTGCGGCCCGTTGTCGTCGGCCGACTTGAAGGCCCGGTACTCGTAGGCGGCGAGCACGGTCCCCTCGACGAAGCCCGGGGCCTCGACGTGGTGCGGCAGCTCCCAGCAGAGGACGCGGGTGCCGAGCTCCTTGGCGCGGCCGGCGACGGCAGTGGCCGCGAGGCGGGCGCGCTCGGCGTCGAAGTCGTCGCGCTTGCCGAGGCCGGCGAGCACGTAGCGGCGGCCGCCGGCGTGGGCAACCGCCACCTTCCGCAGGCCTGAGCGCGCCTCGCCGGCGTCGACGAGGCCCTGCAGGACGCCGTCGACGTCGTGGGCGATCGCCTCCCCCTCAAAGACGCCCACCGCGATCGTGTCGGCCCGCGTCTCCGGCGGCGCTTGAGTGGTCGAACTCACGCGCATGAGGCGAGCAGGATAAAGAGTGCGGCTTACTCGCACTCGCAAGCTCGCGCGAGCGCCTTGACTAGCATGCCCCTATGCCTCGCACCGTGATCCTCGGCTCCGCCCGCACGCCAGTCGGCAAGATGGGTGGAGGACTCTCGTCGCTGCACGCCACCGACCTCGGCGGCGTCGCCATCAAGGCCGCCCTCGAGCGCGCCGACGTAGCGCCCGAGCAGGTGCAGCACGTGATCATGGGTCAGGTGCTGCAGGCGGGGGCGGGGCAGATCCCGTCGCGCCAGGCGCAGATCAAGGCCGGCATCCCGAAGGAGGTCTCCTCGGAGACCATCAACAAGGTGTGTGCGTCGGGCATCCGGGCCGCCGGGCTGATCGACCAGGCGGTCCGCGCCGGTGACCTCGACGTGGCGGTCGGCGGCGGCATGGAGTCGATGTCGCAGGCGCCGTACCTGCTCCCGAAGGCGCGCTTCGGCTTCCGCATGGGCGACGTCCAGGCCCTCGACGCGATGGTCCAGGACGGCCTCCGCAACCCGTTCAGCGGCAAGCAGATGTTCGAGGAGGCGACCGAGGTCGGCGACCAGCTCGAGATGACCCGCGCTGACCTCGACAAGTGGGCGCTGCGCTCGCACGAGCGCACGATCGCCGCGACCGACGAGGGTCGCCTCCCGGAGGAGATCGTGCCGGTCACGATCCCCGGTAAGAAAGGCGACACCGTGGTGGAGGTCGACGAGGCGCCGCGGCGCGACACGACGCTCGAGAAGCTCGCCGCGCTGCCCGGGCTGAGCGGCAAGGACGGCTCGCACACGGCGGGCAACTCGCCGGGCGTCAACGACGGCGGCGGCGCGCTCGTGCTCGCCTCCGAGGACTGGGCCGAGCGCGAGGGCAAGGAGATCCTGGCCACGATCATCGCCCAGGCGGCGGTGGCCGATGACTTCGCGTGGCTCGCCCGCACGCCCGCCAACGCGGCGCTGAAGGCGCTCGAGAAGGCGGGCCTCCAGCCCGGCGACATCGACCTCTGGGAGATCAACGAGGCGTTCGCGTCCGTGACGCTGAACTCGGCCCGGATGCTCGGCATCGACGAGGATCGCGTGAACGTCAACGGCGGCGCCGTGGCGATCGGGCACCCGATCGGCGCGTCCGGTGCGCGCATCCTCGGCACGCTCGTCCACGAGCTGCGCCGGCGCGGTGGCGGCTACGGCTGCGCCGCGATCTGCTCCGGCGGCGGCCAGGGCGACGCGCTGATCGTGCAGGTGTGACGGAAAAGCCGCACATCCTCGAACCCCCGCCGGGCGGCGGCGCCCGGAGGGTCCCGGGCGAGCGGGGCGCGGCGTTCTTCGATCTCGACCGCACGCTGATGGCGGGCTCGTCGGCCTACCAGTTCGGCCGCGTGGCGTTCCGGGCGGGGCTGATCAACCGCCGCCGGCTGGCGGCGGACACGTGGGAGAACGTGCGGTTCCGCCTGCGCGGCTCGACCGACGAGGGCATGGAGGCGATCAAGGACCGCATCTTCGGGCTGCTCGAGGGCGTGTCCGTGCGGGACATGCAGCGGCTGGCGCCGAGCGTGCTCGCGGGCGTGCTTCCGCGGCTGTACCCGAAGATGCTGGCCATCGCCTACGAGCACCAGGACGCCGGCCGGCCGGTGTTCATCTGCACCGCCGCGTCGCAGGAGATGGCCGAGCTGATGGCCACGGTCCTGACGCTGGACGGCGCGGTCGGCACGATGTTCGAGGCCGTCGACGGCCGCTACACCGGCCGTGGCGGCGGGCCATTCAACTACCGCGAGGGCAAGGCGCAGGCGATCCGCGAGCTGGCCGAGCGCGAGGACATCGACCTGGCGGCATCGTGGGCATATTCGGACTCGGAGTCCGACCTGCCGATGCTGCGCCTCGTCGGCCATCCCGTCGCCGTCAACCCGGACGCGGAGCTGGCGCGGGCGGCGCGCGAGGAGGGCTGGGAGATCCTGCGCTTCGAGCGGCTTGGGCGGCGCCTGCGCGTGGTGGCCGCGGCGGTCGCGGTCGGCGGCATCGGGTCGGTCGCGCTGCAGAGGTCGCGGGCGTGAGCGAGCTGACCGCCGAGCAGGAGGAGATCCGCGCGCTGGCGCGGCGGTTCGCCGACGAGAAGATCGCGCCGTTCGCCGCCGAGTGGGACCGCGGGCACGTGTTCCCGCGCGAGCTGTTCACCGAGCTCGGCGAGCTCGGGCTGATGGGCGTGTGCGTGCCGGAGGAACACGGCGGCGCGGGCGCGGACTTCCTCTCCTACGTGTTGGTGCTGGAGGAGCTCTCGCGGGCCGACGCGGGCGTCGGCGTGACCGTGGCCGTGCACACCAGCGCGTGCACACTGCCGCTGCTCGCGCACGGCTCGCCGTACGTGGACGCGCTGGCCGCGGGAGAGGAGATCGGGGCGTTCGCGCTGACCGAGGCCGGGTCGGGCTCGGACGCGTCCGCGATGCGCACGCGAGCGGTCGACGGCGTGATCACCGGCGCCAAGCAGTGGATCACCAACGGCTCGTACGCAGCGACCTTCATCGTCTTCGCCCGCGAGGAGGAACGCATCAGCGCGTTCGTGGTGCGGGCGGGCGCCCACGGGTTCGCCGTCACGCGCGAGGAGGAGAAGATGGGCCTGAACTCCTCCTCGACCGCCGACCTCGTGTTCGAGGACACGCCGGCCGAGCGGCTCGGCGAGCCCGGCGCGGGGATGCGGATCGCGCTGTCGACGCTGGACGGCGGGCGGATCGGCATCGCCGCCCAGGCGGTCGGCATCGCGCAGGCGGCGCTCGACATGGCGACGGCCTACGCCAAAGAGCGCCGCGCGTTCGGCGGCCCGATCGCGCGGCTCGGCCCGATCCAGGAGAAGCTCGCCGAGATGCAGACCGAGATCGAGGCAGCACGGGCGCTGGTGTGGCGCGCCGCGCGTCTGAAGGAGGCGGGGCGCCCGCACACCGTCGAGGGCGCGCAGGCGAAGCTGTTCGCCAGCGCGGTCGCGCGTCGCCAGACCGGCGAGGCGATCCAGGTCCTGGGCGGCTACGGCTACACGAAGGAGTTCCCCGCCGAGCGCTACTACCGCGACGCGAAGGTCACGGAGATCTACGAGGGAACGAGCGAGATCCAGCGGCTCGTGATCGCCCGCGCGCTGCTCGGCGAGGCGATGCGAGGCTCCTGAAACGATCCGGCGCTGCCGGTAGGTTTGCTCGCGGTTCGGTCAAGGACTCGGAGCAAAACGGAGGCTCGTGGATGCCGGTACTGCGATGGGCGGCGGTCGGAGCTCTTCTCGGAGCCGCCTTCGCGGTCGCCGGCCTCTCGCTCGCCGACCTGCTCGAAGAGCGCCTGTCGTGGCTGGCGGTGCTGACCGCGGCCGCCGGCAGCGGCGCGACCGCTGCGGTCGCGGCGAGCACGCCGGCGATCAGCATCGGACCGCCCGCAGGCACCACGGTGCTCGGCGTCCTGGTCTTGCTCGCTCTCGTTGCTGGCGGGCTGGTGCTCTGGTTCCCGGGTGGCAAGGACCCCGGGACGATGGACACTGATCTTGGGACCGCGCTACTCGGCGGCGCCGTCGTCGCGGGCGCGGTCCTGTTCCTCCAGCGCCGGCACGATGCCGAGTGGCGGCGACTCGACGCGGCTCGTGCGGCGGAGGACGAGACGCGAAGGCTCCGCGACCAGGCGCAGATGCTGTGCGCGATGGTGCGGGACCTGACGGGCGTCGACTTCAGCGACCGCGACCTGCGAGGAACGTTCCTGCGCGGCAAGGTGCTCGTCGAAGCCAGGTTCGAAGGGTCAGTGCTGCGGCGGGCGGTGCTGACGCGCGCCAACCTCAGCGGAGCGGTGCTGCGAGGGGCAGATCTCGTGGGAGCCCAGGCGAAGCACGCCAATTTCCGCGGTGCCGTGCTCGTAGACGCGAAGCTCAGTGGCGCGCGGCTGCAGGGCGCCGACCTGCGCGGCTGCGACCTTGTCGGCGCGGAGCTCGGCGGCGCCAAGCTTGAGGGGGCCAAGTACGGCAAAACCGGCAAGGACGAGACACGTTGGCCCGAGGGCTTCGACGTCGACGCCAGTGGGGCCGTCGAGTGTTGAAATGATACCGGATGCGATACTATGACGTTGTGCGAACGACTGAGAGACGTCCAGGCCTACCCGGGGAACACCTCCGCCGACGAACTCAAGGAGCTCTTGGAGGATGCCGGCTTCGTGTACGAGAGCAGCGGTGGCGGAATGGCGGTCTACACGCATCACCTGTTGCCGCTGCCGATCAACACCCCGGACTCCGACCCTGTGCTAGCCGGCTCGGCGACGCCCGTCGCTCGGGCCATCGAGCAGGTGGTGGATTGCGATGACGATTGACGACTATCTCACCCGTCGGTACACGACGATGGTCAGGCGCGACTCTGATGACCAGGGCAACTCGGGGTTCGTCGCCAGGGTGGCCGAGCTGCCGGGCTGCGTTGCCCAAGGCGCGACACGGGTCGAGGCGCTCGAGAATCTGGACGAGGCGATGCGCGCGTGGCTGGAGGTGGCGGTGAGCCGCGGCGCCGAGATCCCGGTGCCCAAGGACGACTCCCAGTACAGCGGTCGCGTCTTGCTGCGCCTGCCCGCGTCGCTCCATGCCGAGTTGGCGCGGGCGGCAGAGGCCGAGGGCGTGAGCCTCAACCAGTTCATGGTTGGTGCGCTGGCTGCCGCTGTGCGCTGGCTCGTGCCGGAGACGCGCGCGGTGCAGCCTGACGAGGCGTCCCAGTACGAATACGACGTCAACCCGGCGCCGAAGTACTACTACTACTCGATCTCCAAAGGCCACGCTGCGGATCAGGCTGAGTTTCTCATCGGCGAGAAGAAGGAACCGCTCTTCAGCTATTCCAACGTTGACGCGCTGCCCCTCAATGAGTCGGCGAACGGCAAACTCAAGGCCGCAGGAGTCAAGACGGTCGGCGATCTCGTGAACAAGGCGCTCATGTACTACGGCGTGAACGTCATCGGCGACAAGTGAGCTGCCCTCGCGGGGGGTGAGGCTGACCTCCGTCTCGGACGCAGGGTGCCTCCGTGGAAGCGGCGGCCGCCGGGATCGATGGTCTCGGTATGGACACGACCCTCACCCATGAACCTGCCTGGCGTGCCGTCCTGCGGCCGCTGATAACCGCCCGCGGCTGGACGGCGCTCACCCACAACCTCCTCGGCCTGCCGCTCGGCGTGGCCTATTTCACGTGGCTCGTCACGGGGCTCGCGACCGGTCTCGGCCTCGCCATCACGCTGCTCGGCATCCCGATCCTCACGCTCGTGTTCGCCACTGTTCGGCCGCTGCTCGCGCTCGAGCGCGGGCTGGCCAACTCGATGCTCGGCGCCGACATCCCGGCGTCCGGCCTGGCGCCCGGCGGTCAAGGCCTGTGGGGGCGCTTGAAGGCCTACTGGAGCGACGGCGCCACCTGGCGCGGCCTCGGCTACCTGCTCGCGCGCTTCCCGGTCGGTCTGTTCACGTTCGTCGTCGCCGTGACGACCTTCAGCACGGCGCTCGGCCTGATCGGCGCGCCGATCCTCGCCGCGATCGATCCGATGGAGCTCGGCATCTGGCAGCCCGACACCTGGTACGAGGGGATGGCGCTCGTGCCGCTCGGCCTCGGCCTGCTGCTGGCGTCCGGGTGGATCTCCGAGGGCCTGGCGGCCATGTCGCGCTCGCTGGCGCGCTGGGGCGCACGCTAGCCCCGCCGCGCAGTAAGGGGGTCTGACCCCTTTGTGTCAAGCCGCGGCGCGGCGCGGGGTCCGTCGCAGCAGGCGGACCCCGCGCAGCGCGCCGAAGGGGAGCCGGCGCGGCCGCGGTGAGTGAGCGGCCCCAGCGGCGATCAGGTCGCGCTGCCGGCCGTCCACGATGTGGGGAGAGAGGGAGTACACGCCAGTCATCGTCCCGCCCGTGATCCATAACCGCAAATGATCTTTCGGCGGGCCTCGTATACGCTTTGCGCATGCCTATCGACGTGCGCCGCCTGCGGGTCCTGCGCGAGGTCGCCACCCACGGCTCCTTCTCCGCCGCCGCCGACGCGCTCGCGTTCACCCAGCCCGCCGTGTCCCGCCAGATCGCCACGCTTGAGGCCGAGGCACGCACGCGGCTCGTGGACCGCACCGCCCGCGGCGTCCGCCTGACGCCCGCGGGCGAGCTGCTGCTCGAGCACGCCGACGCGATCCTCGGCCGGCTCGCCGCCGCCGAGTCCCAGCTCGAGGCGCTCGCCGAGCTGGACGCCGGCCGGCTCCGGCTCGGCTCGTTCGCCACCGCCAGCGCCACGCTGACCGCCCTCGCCATCGCCGCCTTCGCGGAGGCGCACCCGGGCATCGAGCTGCGCCTCGTCGAAGGTCGCTCGAACGAGACGCTCCCGCTGCTCGCCGCGGGCGAGATCGACCTCGCGGTCGTCACAGACGCCGGCGCCGACGCGCCGCCGGACGTGCAGCTCGAGCCGCTGATGGACGACCCGTTCTTCGTCGCCGTGCCACAGCACCACCCGCTGGCCGATGCGCCCGACATTCGGATGGAGGACCTGCGGGAGGAGACCTGGATCGAGGGCCGCCACTGCGCCGACGCGCTGATGACCGCCGCCCACGACGCCGGCTTCGAGCCGCGCATCGCCTTCGATGCCGCCGAGTGGATCGGCAAGCAGGGGCTGGTGGCGGCCGGCGTCGGCATCACGCTGATCCCGTCGCTGGCGCTCGGCACCGTGCGCGACGGCCTCGTCCTCCGCTCGCTCGGGCCCGATGGCCCGCGCCGCCACGTCTTCCTCGCCACCCACGCATGGCTGACCCCGGCGCCCGCCGTCGCACCGATGCGGGCGATTCTTCGCAGGGTCGCCCGCGAGCTCCCCCTAGACTCCATCCATGGCGACGGAGGAGCGGCAGTGGACGGAGGCGGAGCGCTGGTATCGCGAGAAGTACTCCGCCACACCTGAGCGGCGCGAGTCGTTCACGACGCTCTCCGGTGAGGAGATCCGCCCGCTCTACACGCGTGAGGACCTGCCGGCGGACGAGGCGATCGGCTTCCCCGGCGAGTATCCGTTCACGCGCGGCGTGTACCCGAGCATGTACCGGGGGCGCCTGTGGACGATGCGCCAGTTCGCGGGCTTCGGCACCGCCGAGGAGACCAACGAGCGCTTCCGCTACCTGCTCGACCACGGGCAGACCGGGCTCTCGACCGCGTTCGACATGCCGAGCCTGATGGGCCACGACTCCGACCACCCGCGCAGCCTCGGCGAGGTCGGCCGCGAGGGCGTCGCGATCGACTCGCTCGACGACATGCAGACGCTGTTTGGCGGGATCGATCTCGGCGCTGTGACGGTGTCCATGACGATCAACGCCCCCG
Organism: uncultured Solirubrobacteraceae bacterium; assembly: GCA_963803335.1. GTDB lineage: Bacteria > Actinomycetota > Thermoleophilia > Solirubrobacterales > Solirubrobacteraceae > DASSUW01. Next base: position 226,277 of record CAWDME010000011.1, read on the forward strand.
CCGCGATCATGATGGCCTTCTACGTCGTGGCGGCGGAATTGAGTCCCACCCACCCAGTGCCGGCCCACAAGCTCGGCGGCACGATCCAGGCCGACATCCTCAAGGAGTACATCGCCCAGAAGGAGTGGTGCTTCCCGGTCGACCCGGCGATGCGCCTGCTCGGCGACCTGATCGAGTGGTCGAGCCGCGAGATGCCGCGCTGGCACCCGGTCAGCATCAGCGGCTACCACATCCGCGAGGCCGGCTCGACGGCCGCGCAGGAGCTCGCCTTCACGCTCAAGGACGGCCTCACCTACGTCGAGCAGGCGCTCGACCGCGGGCTCGACGTCGACGACTTCGCGCCCCGCCTGAGCTTCTTCTTCAACGCGCAGATCGACTTCTTCGAGGAGATCGCCAAGTACCGGGCCGCCCGCCGCATCTGGGCGCGCGAGCTCCGCGAGACGTATGGGGCGCGCAATCCGCGCAGCTGGCTGATGCGCTTCCACACGCAGACCGCCGGCGTCAGTCTCACCGCCCAGCAGCCGCTCAACAACATCGTCCGCACGGCGATCGAGGCGCTGGCCGGCGTGCTCGGCGGCACGCAGTCGCTGCACACGAACTCCTACGACGAGGCGCTCGCGCTCCCGAGCGAGGAGGCGGTGCGGATCGCGCTCCGCACGCAGCAGGTGATCGCGCACGAGACCGGCGTCGCGAACACGATCGACCCGCTCGGCGGCGCCTACTTCATCGAGGCGCTGACGGACCAGCTCGAGCAGCGCGCGTACGACTACTTCCACCGCATCGACGAGCTCGGCGGCATGGTCGAGGCCGTCAAGGCCGGCTTCCCGCAGCGCGAGATCGCCGAGGCCGCGTACGAGCACCAGCGTGAGATCGACCGGGGCGAGCGCATCATCGTCGGCGTCAACGACTACCGCGAGGGCGGCGACGGGGAGCTGGAGATCCTGCGCATCGACCCCGCGCTCGAGGGCAAGCAGGTCGGCCGCGTGCAGGCCGTCCGCGCACGCCGCGACGGTTCCGCGGTCGAATCGGCGCTCGGCGAACTGCGCGCCGCGGCCGCCGACGAGCGGCACAACCTGATGCCGAACCTGCTGGCGTGTGCGCGCGTACACGCCACGGAAGGTGAAATCGTCGAAGCCCTCCAGCAGGTCTTCGGCACGTATACGGAGACACCGGTTTTCTGATGACGCGCCTACTGCCGATCGCTCTCGTCCTGTCCCTCACGCTGGCCGTCGCCGCGCCCGCGGTCGCCAAGACGCGCGGTGTGAAGGTCGGCGACAACTACTTCGTCCGCTCGAGCGGGGTGCCGCTCGTCACGGTCACGAGGGGCACCACGGTCCGCTGGACCTGGACCGGACACCACCAGCACAACGTGGTCGGGAGCGGCCCCGCGAGCTTCCAGTCGAGCGTCAAGAAGAAGGGCCACTTCGCCAAGAAGCTCACGAAGGCCGGGACCTACACCGTCTTCTGCTCGATCCATGCGGGCATGAAGATGAAGATCAAGGTCACGAAGTAGCCGGCCTCAGGGCAAGGCGACGATGAGCAGCGCGACCGCCGTGGCGGTCGCGACGCCGACCATCACGAGGTCGACGATCACGGCGATCCGCATGAAGCGGCTGCGACCGCCCGGCACCTGCGGCGGCTCGTCGTCGCTCAGCGACTCCGACAGCGCCTGCGTGATGTAAGCGTTCAGGCTCATGCACTCGTGCTTGGCCGCCTGTGTCAGCTCGGCGTGCAGCGCGGGCGGCAACCGCAGCAGGAGGCGGCCGCTGTGTTGCGCGTCGTCCTTGGGCGTCGCGACTTCGGCGCGAGCCGTGGCCATGTGAGGGACCCTACGCGCGTCGCGGCCCGAGGGCAACGCCATCCACCGTCACCTAGACGACAGTCCAGGAGACCGTGAGCTCGTCACGGAGTCGCGAAGCGGCCCGTGGGCGACTCAGAAGCCCTCGTCTGAGGAGCAAAGATCACCCGTTGGTGGGACGCGTGCCGCAGCGCTCAGGTCCTAGGGTGAATCCGGGCGGCGAGCTACCACCCGGATAGCCCGAACGCCCGACTCCCCGGGTCGAGCTCGGGGCCGGAAAGGAGTGCCACGGGCATGCGAGGCCAGAGACGGGACGTCGCGATGGTGCAGTGCCTGGGAACCGCAGCGCTGTGCCTGCTCGCGCTATCTCCCACAGCGGCAGTGGCGTCGACGGCGAACACACGTATCCAGCGTGTCTTCTACGCAGCCGCGCCGGGCGAGGTGAACAACCTCACCATTTCCCTCGGCGGAACCGACTACTCACTCACCGACCCTGGGGCGAGCATCACCGCGGCCCCCGCCTGCGTCGGGATGGGCTCGAGCGTCACCTGTTCGGCCACCGCCATCATCGGGATCACGGTAAGCGCCGGAGACCAGGCCGACAGCATCACGAACACCACCGGGACGCGTTCCACGCTCTCAGGAGGGGATGGCAACGACTCGCTCGCGGGCGGCTCTGGTAACGACATCCTGCGGGGTAACAAAGGGGTCGACACGCACGCCGGCGGCGCCGGCGACGACTTCATCGACGCCCGTGGCGACAGGGGTGACGTGGTGAGCTGCGGGGACGGCAACGACACCGTCCTGGCCGACGCCGCCGATTCGATCGCGCTCGATTGCGAGACGGTGGACCGGGGCATCGTCCCGCCGCCTCCGGCGGACCCGGGGCCGCCTCTGCCGTCACCGTCGGCCGTGGCCATTCTCGGCCCCGCCGAGGCGCGCACCCTCAAGCCCGGCGCCTGCGCCAACGACATGCTCGGCACGCCAGCGAACGACACCCTGGCGGGCAGCAGCCTCGGCGACAGCATCTGGGGTCTGCAGGGCGACGACAGCCTCAAGGGTCTGCCGGGCGACGACTGCGTCTTCGGCGGGGTCGGAGCCGATCGCATGAAGGGCGCGCGGGGCGACGACCGCATGTTCGGCGACGACAGCGCACGGGGAGCGGGGGGCAACGACCGCATGTCTGGGAACGGCGGCGACGACCTGCTCGTCGGTGGTAACGGCGACGATCGCCTCTCCGGCGGTCGCGGCGACGATCGCCTGAAGGGCGGACCGGGCCGCAACCGGCTGCTCGGCGGCTCCGGCAAGGACCGCCTGATCGCAGCGAACGGCAGCTTCGACCGGGTCAACTGTGGGAAGGGACGCGACTTGGCTCGGGTCGATCCGGTCGACCGCGTGCGGGGCTGCGAGCGCGTTCGGGTTCGTCGCTGACCGCGCGCCTCAGCTGGCCAGGAACGCACAGTCCGCGCCCACCTCGGCTTAACGGTGCGCACGTAGGGGGCGCCGCTCACGAGGTCGCGCGGTCGTTGCCTCCCGCGGCGCGCGGGAACCTCGGCCGCTGGACGGGAGGCCAGTTCAGCGCACGACGATGAAGCAGCTCTTGCCGAGCAGTCGGCCGTAGCGGCGCCCGGAGCGCGCGCCAAGGCCCGGCCAGACGTACCAGCAATAGTGGCCCCGCGCCAACCGGCGACGCCGGTCGTCGAAGCGCCACCGCCGATGGAGCTGCAGGCGCGGCTTGCTCGGCCAGCTACTGAGGACCTTCGTGCGGCGACGAACGAGCTGGGCGTTGTAGTAGGTCGCGCGCTTCATCCGCTTCCACACGAGCAGCGGTGCGCTGCGCACGTGCGCACCGTTCGCCGGCTGCAGGAGCCGCGAGCGGGTGGGCACCGCGCTCGCCTTGTCTGCCGACCGGTTTCCGGCTTGGTCGATGAGCGCGACGCGATAGCGATAGCGCCGTCCGTTACGGAGCTTGCGGTGGGTGAAGTGCGCGTTCGGACCGCGGTAGAGCAGCTTCGGCGCGCCGTGCTTGCGGATGCGCACGACCTCGGCCAGCGCGCCCGGCGACGGGGTCCACGTGATGCGCACGCGCCGCTTCCCCGGCAGTGCCTCGACCGACGGGCGCGGCGGCGGGGTGGCGTCGTAGTTGAGCGGGAAGGTCCCGGTCGCGGTGATGCCGGCGACATCGGTGCAGCTCCCGCCGATCGCCAATCCCAGCGCCGTCCGGACCGCCATAGGTCGTCGAGCTGCAGGACGCCACGCCGGACGTCTGGTCGACCGCCTGGAACGTCAATCCAACCGGGTGGTTGAACCATCCGTTGTAGTCCGCCGGTCGGTTGGAAGCGAGCGCGACGAGTTGGGGCGGCGTCCTATCGATGCCGATCCAGACGTCCTTCGTAATGCTCGTTCCCTGCCACGACATCGTGCAGGGGCGTGCGACGCGTCCCTCGGCGGAAAAGGAGCCGCCAGCGCAACCGCTCACGCTCAGGGGGGGATCACTGGGGGTCCAATACAAAAAGACAGAGCTGCCCGTGTACCACCGGTTGCAGGTGTCGCGACTGCTGGGCGTATCACACGTGACGGTGAGGGTTTGGGCGGCCGCGGTACCTGCCAGAACGCAGCCAGCGACCCCCATCACAGCCACCACGACCACCAGACGGCGCGCCACTCGGCTCAACGCACCTGCCCCTTCAACACCCTGTTCGCCACGGCGACCAGCGAGCCGCTCGCCAGCACGAGCGCCAAGAGGATTCCCGCACCGAGGAGGAGGATCTCCGGGTTGGTGTCGTGGGCCGATTTCGTGCTCGGAAGGAGCGACTCGACGCGCGCGTGCGAACCCGACTGTGCCTCCGGCGCGGCCTTCGCGGCCGCTGCCTTTCGCGTCGCCGCCGCCACTGCCTTTCGCCTCGCCGCGGCAGCCACGATGCGCTCGTGGCGACGCCGGCGCTCGGCGCGCCGCCGCGCCGCCCGGGCCTTCGCGGCTCGCTGTCGCGCCGCCGACCCTGTCTCGGCGGGCGCGCTCGGCGCGGGATTAGATGTGGCCGGCGCCGGCGCGACAGTCCGAGGCCTGGATGGTTGTTCGCCGGACGTGGGAGCGACGTGCTGCACCGGCGCGGAGTGCGTGGGCGCCGTAGGCGCGGCACCTGGCGCGGGGTCTGGACTGACCGGCGCCGGAGCCGGTGCGGGATCGGGCTGCTGAGCGGCCGCGGTCGGGGCGCTCGCAAGCGCAATCGCAAGGGTGGCCAATGCGGCGAGACGGAGGGCGGCCCGCGGCAAGGCGCCCGGGGCGGTGAAGCGCACGGCGCCCGTGCTCATCCTGGGTGGAGCCTGCGACTCCAAGCGGTTGGCCCTCCTTGGTCGGCCAGTCTCAGCATTTGTGAACGTAGACCCGTAGATGTGGCATGTCAACGGGCGCCTGGCCGATGGCGGCGGGGGACGATGGTGAAGTTGACCGCCTTCGATCGGGAGCGGTTACCGGCGGCATCGACCGCAACGAAGCGGGCGCGGTATCTGCCTGTATGGATCCTGCGCTTGCCCAGCCAGCCACTGAACCGCTGCTTGTTGAGCCCGGCCGCGCCCTGTCGGTGGAGGTGGCCCACCCGGCGAAAGCGGATGCACGCCGGCCGCCGGCGGTTCGCGCGGGTTCGGCTTCGGCACTTCCCCGCGACCTTCCGACCGACCGACTTACGGCGCAGCGTGACTGTGACGGCGGCGCCCTCCGACAGCCGGTAGCGGAACGTCGTACCGCCTCGCCTGGCCGCCGCGCTATCGGCGACCGTGAAGCGCGTGCGCGAGAGCGTCAGGTTAGAGATGCCCGGCCCCGCGGCACGCTTCGGCGCGACCGGGAAGTGCGTTGGCGAGACCGTCACGTTCGAGATCGTCGGCGCCGTTACATCCGGTGGAGGCGGAGGCGCGATGAGCCGGTGACACGCAGTGGTGCCGGAATCGGTGAACGTCTTGCCGGCCTCGGGAACGAAACGCCAGTCGTAGCTCGTCGGGTGCAGCGTCAGGAACAGGACGCCGAAGGTGTCATTCTGCGCGATCTCGCTCTGCGGGATGCGCGACGTCAGCCCTCCGGTGAAGAACGCACCGCCCGTGCCCACCACGAACTGGCGGATGCCTTCGGCCTGGTTCACCGTGCCGTCTCGCAGCACCGGAGCGACGCGCTCGTAGTTGTGGCTGTGGCCGGACAGGACGATCTCGGCGCCCGCATCGTCGAGGGCTTCCCAGAGCGGCTGCATGAAGTCGTTGTTGCCGTCGTGGCCGGAGCTGTAGCGCGCGTGGTGCCAGTAGGCGAGCGTGCAGCTGGTGGGATGCGCAGCGAGATCGGCGCGCAGCCACTGCTCCTGCTCCGAGCCGGCCGTGCAGCCCACGGTGCCGCAGTTCGAGTTGAGTGCCACCAGGTGCCAGGTGCCGACGTCGAAGCTGTACCACCCCTTGCCTCTCAAGCCCGCCGGCCCGTCCGCGGCACCCGCTCCGTTGAAGTAGTCGAAGTAGCCCGCCGCGTTGCCCTCGTGGTTGCCAACGACCGGACGGCTGATCGCCTTCAACCGCCCCCAGGTGGGGTCGTAGGCCCCCAGGATTCTGGGCAGCGTGGCGCTGTCGTACTGGATGTCACCGAGCGGGAGCACCGCGGCGAGCGGAGCCCCCACGAGCAGGTCGGAAGTGACCTGCTGATGGCAGGTATCGGGGGTCACGGGAGCGCTCGGATCGCAGGCGATGTCGCCGGCGGCGGCGATCACTGGGTCCTGCGCCGCGGCCGCGGGCGCCCAAGCCACTACCGCGGGCAACATGACGACGAGCGCCAGCACCAGCCGAATGGCCCGCCGGGTGGCCGCCAAGCGTGTCCGCGTCACTTCAAATCCTCCTCGATTCGACCATAGAACCCGGGATGAGGGGCCACAAGCCGACTATTGGGGACCTCCGTACCCGCGACGAGTGAGATCGGGAGCGGGTGGTAGGCGTCGCCGCGACCGCCTTAGCAGCACGAGAACGCCCCCGACGAAGAACAGCGCCACCCCGCCTAGGAGCGGCAGGCCGTAGTTGACTCCAGTGGCCGCCGGCTCGCTCGAGTCGAAGTCGCGCGCCTCTGGAAGCCGCGCGCCGCGCACGTCGGCGACCACGTCCAGGTAGCGCGAGCCGTACCTCTGGCTCGGCTCCACGTGCGTGTTCTCGCTGAACTCGTTCCAGCTGATCAGACCGATCGCGTCGGGGGACGAGCCGGTCGCCGCGTCAAGCTGGGTGCGCAGGGTCGCTCCATCCCTGCGATCGACGACGCTCCGGCCGCCGACGAGCCTCGCGTCGAAGCCGGGAGCCGCGGGCGCGATCCAGAGGCCGCCGTCCGAATGGATCGCGTCTCCCATCGTTGCCAGCTTCTCGGCGTAGCCCGGGTACGTCGCCGGATCGACCGATCCCCAGTAGTAGGCATTGCCGTCCACGACGCCGGCGACGCGCCGGTACCCCGCGACGTTGCGCTCGGAGGCCAGCACGAGCAGCTCTCGCCGCGCGTGCTCCGTCACGCTCGCGAGCTGGGCGCGCGTGAACCGGGGTGTGCCCGACCAGATCACCAACGGCTTGGCGAAGACGTGAAACGCTCGCTGCCGCGCGAAACGGTGTTCGAAGACGTCGAGGTCGCGGGCCACGCGTGCCGCCGGAAGCGGGTCGCGCTCGAAGTCCAGGCCCTGGTAGATGACCAGGAGCTTGAAGCGCTCCGCCTCGGCGATCTCGGCGAGCCGCCGCAGGCGGCGGTTGAGGACCGGCGTGCTCTTCCAGCTCACGATGAAGCCGTCGATGCCCGCCCGCTTGGCCCACTCGACGTGCGTTCGCATGACCTCCCGCTCGTCGCTCGAGTAGCGACCGAGAAGTGGATAATCGATCTTGGCTCGATTCCACGAGCCGGCGTTGAACCAGATGTAGTAGTAGGCGAACAGCGGGTCGGGTGGCCCCGCCGCCCTCGCCGGCGGGTCCGTGGCCGTCACGATCGCGACGGCGACGAGCACCGACGCGACGATGCCGGCGGCGTGCCGGCGACCGGCCGGAGCGGGGCGGCGGACGAACAGCAGCGCCAGGGCGATCGACCCGAGGATCAGCAGCACCACGACGATGTCCAGCCAGCTGATCACCTGCACGTTCACCTCCTGGTTACGAGACAGCGCGACCGGTCTTGACGAGGAAATGCCGAGCGCCTCGACGCCCACCCGGTAGTCGCCTCGTGGTAGCGATTCCAGGGTCAGGTCGCCGCTCGGGCCGAGTGTCTCTCGTTGCTCGCCGCCATTGGGGTACTTCAGTCGAACGGCGGAGCCGATCGGGAAGCCCAGCAGGGCGTCGCGGACGGTCACGCGCACCGCGAACAACAGCAGCCGCAGCTGCATCTTCGGGTTGGCCGCAGGGAAGAAGCGCTGCTGGCCCCGGTGCACGGCGTTCGAGCCGGCGACGAGCACCTTGTCGACCGCGTAGTAGAGCCGCGTCGCGGTCCTGCCCTGGCTTTCGGGCACCACCCGGTTGCCCTGCAGCCACACCGGGCGGTGGCCCGTCAGCACGTGCCGGCTCCCGTCACTGCCCTGCAACGTCACCGATGTCACGGCGCTCGGGGCGACGGCGTTCCCGTCGAGGTCGACGAAGCTGATCCCGACGCGGTGATAGAGGTTGAGCGCAGCGATCCTGCGGCCGGCGTACCAGCGGTCGAACGTCGCGCGGACGCCCGGCGCGATCTCCGTGTCGACGGCGCGCAGCGCCGCGCCGGCTCGCCGGAACGCAGCCGGTGGCGTCGCTCGTCCCGCACGGTCGGCCTCGAAGCGGTGGCCATCGAGCGCGAAGCGCATGCCCGGCGTCGCCGGCACCGTCTGGATGGCGGCCGGGACCGGCCCGCCTCGAGGCGTCCGGGCGTCGGCCGCGTCGGCGTGGAGGGTCAGCAGGACGGCGATAGCCAGCACCGCCGCGGCGGGACGCAGGACCCCCCAGCCGATCAATAGTGCACTCAGGATGAGCGCCGCCCCGTACCCCAGGTAGATCACCCAGCGACGCACCGCGGCCGAGTCCTCGGAGCCTCGCCGGGCGGCGATGATGCTTGGCGCGCGGGGCGCCTTCGAGAAGTCGAACGCGCCGGCGAGGCTGTTGGCTCGAGCGTCTCGCGGCGCGAGGGGCGCGAGCTTCCAGTTGTCCTCGATGAACCGGAGGATCGAGGTGGTGTCGAGCCGGGTGCTGTCGATGTCACCACGGCGCGCGTAGGGGCTGACCAGCAGGGCCGGCACCCGAAATCCCAGCGTGCCTCCGGCGATCCTCGGCGGCCGCACGTGGTCGAACCATCCGCCCCAGTCGTCGTACGTCCACATGAACGCGGAGCTGTCCCAGGCGCTGCTCATGGACAGGGCGGTGGTCAGCCTCTTGACGAGCGCCTCCCCGGCCCCGATCCGGCCCGGCGGATGCTCGCTCGAGCCGGCGGGCGCGATATACGCGACCTGGGGCAGCCGTCCGTCGCGCAGGTCCTCGTAGTACTCGTCGAGGTCAACGATGTGGGCGAAGCGCTTCGGATCCTCGACGTAGCGAGCGGAGTTGAGGAGGGGGACCCGCACCGCCTGGGTGGGCTGGCGCGGGTCGTAGTCCTCGACGTAGAACTTCCAGGAGATCCCGCGCCGGTCGAGCCTGTCGAAGATCGTGGCCCGGTCGCCGAAGCCGCCGTCCGGATCGCCCGGCGTCCCGGTCACCCAGAACATGTGGCTGGCCACGCTGCCGTCCGTCGTCGCGGCGAAGAACCGATCGAACAGAACGTACTCGTCGGCCACGTTCCAGTAGAAGGGCAAGTCGCGGTCGTCGTAGTAGCCCATCACCGAGCGGTCCACCGTCTGGCGATCGATCGAGGCCGCCCGGACGAAGCCATCCATTCGCCCGCGCGCGTACTGGATCCGGTGGATGCGCCGGTCGTGACTGAGATCGGGGACAGGGCGCCCGCCGAGCCGGAACGGCCGGATGCACGGACGGGACCGTTTCGCGACGGGCATGCAGGTGCCCTTGGGGATCCCGTCTGCGCCTGGATAGGTGCCGAAGTAGTTGTCGAACGAGTGGTTCTCCTGCATCAGCACGACGAAGTGCTCGATCGGCGTCGTCGGACGGCTCTCGGCGGCGGCGGGGGCCGCGCCAGCGAGGGCCACGATCGAGGCGAGGAGTGCAGCTCGACTCACGGCTGCACCGAGAAGACGACGATGGCCGGCCTGTCCGCGCTCTCGCCCAGCGCCGTCTTGGCCGGCAGCACCTCGGAGTGGACCACGCGGCCGTCGTACCGCTCGACGTATCCCAGCAGCTTCTTCGAGAAGCTCGCAGATCGGGCGGCGGAGAAGGTGTCCCAGACCACGTATTGCAGTTCGCTGTCGCGGATCGCGCGATCCGGGTTGATCAGGGCCTCGTACGAGGGGTTCCGGTTCAGCGGGTTGGGACTGACCGACAGCCCGTAAGCCTTGCGGTGGCCGTAGTACTCAACGATGTTTGCCATCGACGGGCCGATGGTCATGAATGTCGATCCCTGCGGCACGCGGGCGTCGATCCATTCCCCCGTCTCGCGTCCACCCGGTAGCCCGCCCGACCCCGCGAGGAACGTGTCGGGCCGAGCGCCCTGCACTCGCTCCCACGTCGGAATCAGGAGGCTGAGAGCGACGACCGCGACTGCGAGCAACCTCAGACCGCGCCCGGCGGGCATCGGCAACCGGCAGAGCGCGCGGGCGGCTAGCACCGCGAGCGCCGGAGCGATGGGGAGCAGGTACTGGAATCCTTTCACGGGCCACAGCGAGAAGAACGCCGTGGGCACCGCGATCCACGACACGAGCAGCGTCTCCCTCCAGGACGCTTCGCGACGCAGCAGCCAGAGGCCGACCACGGCGGCGAGCAGCACGAGCGGGCCGATCGCCTCGGGCACCGTCGCGGGGTAGAAGAGCCAATCGTGGTTAGGGCGGCGAAACAGCTGCCAGGTGAGGTAGCTCTCACCGGTGCTTGTTCGCCCGGCCAGCATGAGGCTGAGCGGAAATGGCGCGACCACCAACGCCATGACCCCCAGCGAGACTGCGAGGTCACGCAACCGCACGCGCAGCTCGGGTGTCAACGCCAGGAACGCGTAGATCGCTCCGAGCAGGACGATGCTGGTCTCCTTCGACAGGATCGTGAGTCCCATCGCCGCCCCGACGCCGTACAGCCACCACGGGCGGCCGCTGAGCACGAAGCGGGCCAGCAGGACGACCGTGAGCGTGGCGAAGAACGTCATCGGTCCGTCCAGGAGCACCTGGCGAGTGACCACGACGTGGTACGGCATCAGCGCCACCAGCAAGGCGGCAATCAGCCCGGCCGGGCGGCCATAGAGGAGCCGCCCGAGCTCGTAGACCAGGTAGACGGTCGCCACCCCGATGACCGCGACCGTTAGACGCTCGAAGCCCTCGGCCAGGTGCAGCTGAAACCCGAGCGACAGTACCGTCTGGACCAGCAGGGGATGGGCCCGGAAGATGGGGAAGAGCTCGCCGAGCTCCGGGTTGTCGGCGATCGCGGCCGCTTGGCCCGCATAGACCGCTTCGTCGCTGTTGAACCCCGTGCTGTTGAGCTGCCACAGCCTCGGGGCGGCGGCCATCGCGAGTATGAGGGCGAGGTACGCACCGGTCGGGGCCCGGGCCAGCCGGGCGACCAGGGCGAGCCGCGCTGCCCGCGGCCCAACCGTCGACGCGCCGATGCTAAGCGCCTGGACCCGGCCCATGCGCGCCTCTGCCGTTTCGTCCGGCAAGGACGCGCGGAGCCGGTGAGCTCACTCCGTTCGGGGGCGTCGCCGACGGCGTCCAGCCGCTCACGAGACCTGGCACCCGGCGCCACCAATCCATCGTCTCGCTTCGCATCACAGCCGCGGGGAGGCCCGCGAGCGCGCTCGCAACGATGCCTCGCTCGATGTCCTTCAGATCAGCACCGTTGCGCCGGCGCAGCGATCCCTCGATCGCCGAATAGGGAGGGAAGCCGTAGGCGTCCTCGCAGTTGCGCATCAGGGTCTCGAGCGCCTCAAACTCGTCCAGCGAATCGGCGCCCTCGCCCCCGCGCTGGATGACGACCATCCCCGTCAAGCGAGCCTCTGGAGCCACCTCGACGCCGGGCACGAGGCGCTCCACGTGGTACTTGGGCGGAGGGACGATCATCTGGACGACCGCGTTGATCGTCGCGGCCGGAAGATGGGTGCGGGCGAGGATGAGCGCGAAGCGCCGCCCCGAACGTGAGTGCAGCCGGCTCTGGACCACCAGGCCGACGCGTTCCCGCCTAGACAGCAACGGCGTCTTGACCGCCTTCAAGGTGTGGCGGCTGATCGTGAGGGGCTTGGGGTAGGTCAACACCCGGCCGTCGGGACTCACGAGTGTCAGATCGTCGGAGAGGAACGAGTAGGGATGGCGGTCGAGCATGCGAAGGCTTGTGGTCGTCTTCCCGGTATCGGTCCTGGCCGTGACCAGGAACGCGTCCTCGCCGTTCGCCAGGCACGCCGCGTGCACGAGCGCATAGCCTCGCTCGACGAACTTCCAGCGAAGAATCGGCTCGACCACATTGGTGTAGAGCACGTGCGGGGACCGCCGAAGCAGCTGCGATGCCGTCGCGTCGATTCGATCGCCGAGGTCGATGACGACAGCGAACCCCAGGCGACCGGGACCCTCCCGGTAGTGGACGGCGGCGTCGCCGTTCGGGCTCACCCTCCCGACCCGCACCCGGATGTCGGCCTCTCCGATCAGCTCGCCGATGCGGAAGCGCTCTAGCTCGGGCAAGCGGGCGTCCGACTTCACGGTGACGATCCCGTGGATGTCGTAGCTGAATGAGCGCGGCTCGCCGCCGCTCGGCGGCGCGTTTCGCCAGATCCAGGTATCGGCGAGCGCGAAACGCACGAGCGTGAGGCCCACCAAGGACAGCACGTTCGATACCACGTAGTGAATGCCGAGCCCGGATGTGAGCAGCACGAGCAGTGGCCCTCTCACCGCGAGCGCCGCGTTGTTCATGAGAAAGAAGAGCGCCATGCGCCGGCCCATGCCTCGCTTCCGGTGGCGATCCGAGAAGACCCATAGCTCGGTGAAGCTGAAGTTCCACAACGTGGATGCCTGGGTCGCAATGACCGCGGACACGACGTAGAACAGGCCCACCACGTCGGTCAGCACTGCAAGAACGACGGTGTTGACGACGAGACCCGAGGCGCCGACGATTCCGAAGCGGGCGAAGCGCAGCCGCGCGAGCAGCGACAGGTAGCGCAGCCCCTCGCGGATCGTCGCCTTGCTGCGACCAGCGTGGCGTTCGCCGAACGCGAACCACACCTCGGCGCACCGAAGCGAAGGTGTGCGGATCAACAGCTCGAGCAAGATCTTGAACCCGCGTGGCCGCAGCGCGTCGACGTCGATCGCATCGCGGCGCACCAGGAAGAAACCGCTCATGGGATCCGTGACGTCTCGAAGGCGCCGCGGAAACAGCAGCCGTGCAACCCCCGTGGTGCAGCGAGAGGCCATGGCGCGCGCCCAGCCAAAGCCGGTCGGGCCCGCCTCGCAGTAGCGGCTCGCGACCACGAGGTCGAGGTCGGACGACTCGGCCCGCTCGAGCAGCGATGCGATCAGCTCGGGTGGGTGCTGCAGGTCGGCGTCCATCACGCAGACCCACGGAGCCCGCGCCGCGCGCAGTCCCTGGACGACCGCTGCGCCGAGGCCACTGCGACCACGTTCGCGTCTCTGGCGCAGGAGCACTACCTCGCGGGCGCAGTGCCGGGCGATCCCCTCGATGAACTTGGGCGTGGCGTCGGTGCTCGCGTCCACGAAGATGATCTCCATCGCGACGGTCGGGACTACCGCTTCGAGGCGCGCGACCAGGTCGGTGACGTTCCCCGCCTCGTTCTTCGTCGGAACGACGATCGAGAGGAGCGGCGGATCGGGGGACAGCGGCCTCCGGGGAGAACTCAGCTTCGTGCCGTTAGACGTGAGACTCATCGGTTCCACCGATCTGCTCTCCTCGGGGACTGCGCCAGATTCCCGCCCGTGGCGAGCGTAGACTCGCGTCTGCCCCGATCGCGTCGGAACAAGGGGTGATCCTTCGTCCCCAAAAGAGGCATCTTCCGCGGCTCGGTTATCCGAATCCGCCCGCGGACGCCGCCAGGCCCTGCTCGAAGCTCGAGGCGCGCGTGTGAAAGTACCGGGACACTGCCTGCGAGCGGTTGTGCACCGAGAGTTTGCGGAGGATGTGCTTCACGTGCGTCTTGACCGTGTCCTCGGTGACGACCAGCCGCTTGGCGATGCGGGCGTTCGTCTCCCCCTCGGCGAGCATGGCGAGCACCTCTCGCTCGCGGCGCGTCAACAGCTCCAGACGGTCGCGCGCCGGCATGCCGGCGTCCCGACTCCGCGGGATCCGCGGCGTGTCCGAGGGGAGCGCGACCGCGGGAGTGATGAGCTCCTCCACGCTGGCCTCGGTCGAGCGAACCAGCGCCAGCACTCGGTTCGAGTGCCGGCGAAGACGCTCCTCGAGCACGCATCGTTCGAGCGCGTAGCCCAATCCTTCGGCGAAGGCCCAGAGCGCTCTGCGCTCGAGTTCGGTCACCGCCGGCCCGTGAGCGCCGTGGTCGGCGTGTATCAGCGTGACGGCCTGTGCCTCGCAGATGACGGGCGCCGCCAAGTACGAACGCGTGCCTGGGAGGGGCGCCAGGGCATGGGCATCGCCCACCGCGTCCTCGACGAGCAGCGTCATCCGCCGGCGCAGCACTTCCGACTCGTGCAGCAACGGACCCAGCGGCACCGGCGTCCCGCCGAGGCTATTCAGTAGGCGAACGCCCTCGTCGGGCGCCCCTCTTACGTACACGTTCTCGGCCATGAGCGCGTGATCACGAACACTGAACAGGGCCGCCCGCCCGAAGCCCATCTCGTCGCACAGCACGCGGGCGGCGTGGAGATACAGGCCCGGTAGCGACGTCGCCTGGCGCAGGCCCCTGAGCGCCGGAGCGACTCCTGAGAGCGCGACGGCCCGATCGGGGTCAGGCCCGGGCGTACCGGACGTCGTGCGGATCGGCGCGCTCACGGTGAGCTCGGCGACCGGTGTGGACGGAGCCGGACCGCCACCTCCGCGCCGGCCGCTCCAGTCCGATCAGGAATCGCTGCGGTGCCGCGCGCCTTTTCGGTCGCACGGTCGCCGGGCGACGCGTGCGTCGCGAACAACGCGCCCGCCACCGCCCCGATGGCGAACACGGCGAGCAGCGAAGCGCACAGCATGCCGAGGCGGAAGTTGGTCGCGGGCGGCCGGTCCCGTTCGGCGTGGTCGCCGGCGGCCGTCGGGCTGCGGCGCGGGCGGCCAAGCAGCCACGCACCGCTCAGCAGTACCGCCATGGCCAGGGCGCCCAACCCTGCGGCAACCCCGGGGGCGAGCCCGTCCGAAGGTCGCGGCGGCGCCGGCACGCGCGGTGCGCCGCTCGTGTCGGGGGCGACATCGCGAGGTGGCGGAGCGTCCACCGCGGGCGGGGGGTTTGGTGTCCGCGGCTCGAGCGTGGCTCGATCCCGTGCAGGCCGATCGTGCCGACTCGAGTCGGCACGCCTGCTCTCCTGCCCGACCGGGCCTACCAGAGGCTTCCTGGTGTGTGGGCCGACCACGCCGTCCGCCAGCAGGCCGCGGGCGACCTGAAAGCGCTCAACGGCCCCTTGCGTCAACGGGCCGAAGAGGCCATCGATCGGTCCTGGCCGGAAGCCGAGCCGGCGCAGGCGGAGCTGCAGCCCGCGCACCGCGGCGGAGCCCTTCTCGGTGCCATAGCCCGCCCCGCGGCGGAGCAGACCGGCGGAAACGAGGGCGGTCTTCAAGGACTTGCCCTGCTCGGTCTGCTTGCCGCCCGCACGGGTGGTGTCACGGGCGAAGCCGGTCGTGGGGAGCCACAGCAGCAGTGCGACCGTCGACAACGTCGCGACCAGGAGCGCCCGGGACGCTGAAGCTGAAGTTGTGGGCCACGGAAGAAAGGTCATGACACGGTTCGCTGCTCACCTGTACAAGTACCCTCGCCGCCTGTGACGGGGCCGATGCGGAGCGGTGGAATCACGGCAAGCGGGTTCTGGTATCGGCCGGCACGCGGGCCGATAGCAGCCGGGGGCGGCGATGCGACCGCCGCGCGCTCGGGCGTACGGCGAAGGAGCGTCGGCGCGCGGCGACGACGCGGCGCTCGGGCGGATCATGGCGATATCACCGCAGCCGAACGCCCAGCTGGTCCTGGGTGAAGCCGCGCAGCAGCCCTTTCAGCACGGGTGGCCCATCGTCGGCAACGACGACGCACGTCCCCGGCCAGTACGGGCTCTCGGCTGGGACCGCCCCGAGGTATGCGGGCTCGTACACCCAGCAGCCGCTGTTCACGAGCTGCACGCCGCTCGCGGTCCTCCAGCCCCGGTGGTCAGCGTCGGCCGGCCCGGCCCGGTGAAGGTGGCCGAAGATCACGTAGCCGGCATCGATCGTCAGGCGCTCCACGACCTGCGCCATCGCACGCAGGCCGGGCCGCCGCCGCGGACCGCGGTATCCGGCCAGCCCCTCCCCCCACCTCACGATCGCCTTCGCGCTCCGCGCCAACACCTTCGCCCTCTGAGACTGAGCGACCCGGTAGATGGCCCGGTACAGCGGCTCGAGTACGGCTTCGTAGTCGTCAGGCGTCCGGTAGCCGTTCCGGGGCTCTCGGATCAGCGTCTCGGTGGCTCGCCGAGCGAGGCACTCGAACGTCGCCACCTGGTTGTGGCAGTCGAGGTAGTGGCCGTGAGTGGCGTAGACGTCGGCACGCAGCCACAGGCCGGGATATGCCAGAACGAGCTCGGTCTCGCCCATTCGCCGCGCCAGCTGCCCGACCGGATCGCCGGGCTCCGGGACGAAGACATGCTCCAACCCGAGCGGAGCCCGGGCTCCCGCCGCACGGCGACGCATCAACCACGGCGACGCGAGCTGGTAGTCGTGATTTCCCGCGACAAGGGTCACCCGGCGACCGCTCAGCGCCTCGCCCAGATCGTCGAAGAACGGCGCCGCTGCCTCGAGCGCCTCGCTGGGGCGTCCGTCGCGAAGCTCGATCGTGTCGCCAAGCAACACCACGTGGTCGACCGGCTCGAGCTCGGTCATCAGTTTCTCCCGCACTTCCGGCCGACGCAGGAGATCGGCCTCCGTTCGCGTCCCCAGATGAAGGTCGGAGATCACCGCGGTGACCACAGGCAGCATCCTTCCATGCCGGCTGAGGTCGCAGCATCGCTGCCCAGGCGTGCGCGGGGTTTAGGGACGGTCTTCACAAGGAAGTAGCGATCGCAGACCGAACGCTGATCTAGAGTGCAGGGCGGATCCGGCCCGCTGCAACGATGTCTCCCATAACAATCACGGTCGAGCCGGTGGCACCTCCCGCAGGGCGCGTCACCGACCGGGCTCATCCGCAGGGGGCGCCCGGTGTCGAGATCGTCGCCGCCCCGGAGCACGGCCAAGCGCACGCGCCCGACCTGATCGAGCCGGTGGTCGGCTTCAGGAACTGGAGGATCCTCCGCACCGGTCCCGCACCGGGCGAGCTCAGCTCGCCGTACTTCCAGGTCGCGTGGTCGGAGCCCGTCATCCGGGCAGAGTGCCGCCGCTGGCGTACGCCTGAGGCGCTTCTCGACACACCGCACGTCGCTCCCCAATCCGAGTGTGGCTGCGGCATCCGGGCCTACCACACCCCGACCGGGGAGTTCTCCAAGGTCGACTACCGCGCGGTCTCCGGGATCGTGACCGTCTGGGGCAGGATCGAAATCGACGCCGACGAGATGCGCGCCGAACTGGCGCGAGTCGAGGCGCTCGCCGTGTACAGCCGGTGGAGCCGGCGTCAGCGCGATGCCGTGCAGGACGTCGCGGCCAACCTCGGCGTCGAGCTCGTCGACCTTCGCGAGCTCGGCATTGCGGCCGCGGACTTCGGCGCCCCGCCGCCGGCTTCGCTCCTCGCGGATCACCCAGCGGAGGCCATCCGGGACCGCTTCGTCGCGCTATTCACGTCGCGCGTGGGCGACTAGGTTCAGCGCTGGCAACCCGTCGCCGGCCTGAGGGTCGCTCGGTGAAATCGACCGAAAAAAACGCCGCTCGCTAAGGACGCGAATGTAGGGTGGTGTGCCAGCCATCGATCGCCTTTGCCGGAAGGGGTGATTGGACGAGACAGCTGACACGAACCGAGAGACACGCGGCCACCGGGCGACTCCTGATGGCCTACCACGCGGACGGCGACACCCGCGCCCGCGAGCGGCTCGTGCAGCTCTACCTGCCGCTCGTCGAGGTGTTCGCGAACCGTTATCGCGTCCACGGCGCGGAGCGCGACGACCTCATGCAAGTTGGGTCGATCGGGCTCCTCAACGCGATCGAGCGCTTCGATCCAAAGCGCGGCGACGAGTTCGCGGCCTTCGCCGTCCCCACGATCGCGGGAGAGATCAAGAGGCACCTGCGCGATCGTTCTAAGACCGTCCGGCTGCCGCGGCGGCTGGAGGAGGCGAGCGTGCGCCTTCCCGCGGTTCGCGAGCAGATGACCGCGCGGCTCGGACGGGTCCCGGACTCGCGAGAGCTCGCCGAGGAGCTCGGGGTGGAAGAGCAAGATCTCCCAGTGCTCGAGGGCCCGGCCGACCTGCCGGAGGGGACGATCCACGCGACCACCGACGGCGAGCTCGAGAGTCACCTGCTCCTCACCGGGGCGTTCGATGTCCTCGACGACACCGAACGGCGGATCGTCTACCTGCGCTTCGTCCGAGAAGTGAGCCGTCGCGAGGCGGCGGCGGAGCTCGGCATGACCGCGGAGCAGCTGAGGGGCCGCACCCGGGTCGCCCTCGCCAAGCTGCGCGCCGAGCTCGAGGAAAGCGCATTTTCGAACATCGCGCGTGAGAACCGAGACGCCGACGAGCCGGCGCCCGACGCCACGCCCGCGCCGGAGGGGGACGAGCACGGCGGCGCCGCCCGCGGTGCCCAGCCGCGCAGGGCGGCCGGGCGCGGTGGACGAATCCTGGTCCGCATGCCGCCGCCGATGCACGACGAGCTGGCCGATGCCGCGCGGCGCGACGGCGTGAGCCTGAACCAGCACATCACCAACGTGCTCGACTCGGCGGTGCACGCCGAGCACCACGACGCGCGTTCGGTGCCCCGCTGGCTTCCGGCAGCCATCGTCACGCACATCATGGTCACCTTGGTCTGTGTCACGGCCGCGATCCTCTTGCTGGTGATCTGGCCGCAGGGCTGGTAGTCGTGGTTCTTACATCTCGGCGCCAACGATCCCCGACATCGCCCGCCTGCGCGATCGCCGGCCGACACTAGAATCGCTCGCCATGGCAGACCGCAAGATCCGCGTCGTGGTCGCGAAGCCCGGCCTCGACGGGCATGATCGCGGCGCCAAGATCATCGCCCGCGCGCTGCGCGACGCGGGCATGGAAGTCATCTACACGGGCCTCCACCAGACGCCCGAGCAGATCGTCGAGACGGTCCTGCAGGAGGACGCCGACGCGGTCGGGCTCTCGATCCTGTCCGGCGCGCACATGACGCTCGTGCCGCGCGTGGTCGAGCTGCTCAACGAGCAGGATGCCGGCGACGTGATCGTCACCGTCGGCGGCACGATCCCCGCGCAGGACATCCCCGAGCTCAAGGAGCTGGGCGTGGCCGCGGTGTTCACGCCCGGCGCCCCGACGCAGGACATCATCGACTTCATCAAGGGCGCCGTCACGCCCTGAGATCGAGCCAGCGCACGTCCTCGTCGGTCAGCGAGATGGCCAGCGCGCCGACGGCCTCGTGCAGCTGCTCCACCGTGCGCGGCCCGATGACGGCGTAGACCGGGTAGGGCTGCGCGAGCACCCAGGCCAGCGCCACCTGGTTCGCGGTGCAGCCGACGCGCGACGCGACGTCGATCGCCCGGAGCCGCCGCTCGCGGTTGAACTCGTTGTCGTAGACGCGCACGGCCGACTCGGAGCCGTGCCCGGCGAAGAACCCGCGCGCTTGGGCCGACCACGCGAACATCGGCATCTGCGTGCGCTCGTGCCAGGCGCGGACGTCGTCGGTCGCCGCCATCGTCCCCGGCCAATGCTCTTCGTTCTGCCGCGCGAGCGACAGCTGCGGGCTGTTGCAGCAGAACCCCTCGAGCCCGTGCGCGGCCGCGTATGCGTTCGCCTCGTCGATCCGCTGCACCGTCCAGTTGGAGACTCCGAAGGCGTGCAGCCGCCCCGCTGACCGGTGCTCGTTGAGGCACTCGATCAGCGGCCCGACTGCGAGCGCGGGATCGTCGCGGTGCAGGAGGTACAGGTCGACGCCGCGGCCGAGCCGCTCGGTCGACTCGGCGAGATCGGCCGCGATGTCGGCAGGCGTCACGCGGCGGCGATCGCCGTCCGGGTGCGCGCCCTTGGTGAGGACGATCAGGTCGTCGCGCACCTTCGGGCGGTCCGCGAACCAGGCGCCGAGAGCGCGCTCGGAATCGCCGTCGCCGTACACGTGCGCGGTGTCGACGATGTTGCCGCCGAGCTCCACCCACGCGTCGAGCACATCCGTGTCCACGAGGATCGTGCCCAGCACGAGCCGTGAGACGGAGCGCTCGAGAGGCTCGAACCGGCGGTAGGCGTTGTGAGCGCTCTCGAAGACCTCCACGACCCGCTTCTCCCCATCTGGCTGACGGTCGGACGTTAGCGATAACACCACTCTCCGTCACTGTACCGTCCAGACGGTATAGTTAAGGCATGCCCGTCGCCGTACTCCTCAGCTTCGCCATCGTCTCCGAGGTCGCCGCCACCATCGCCCTGCGCTACAGCGAGGGCTTCACGCGCCTCGGCCCGGTGGCCATCGTCGTCGTCGGCTACGGCATCTCGTTCTGGCTGCTCGCCCTGGTCCTGCGCGAGATGTCGATCGGCGCGACCTACGCCGTATGGTCGGCGGTCGGCACCGCACTGATCGCCGCCATCGGCATGTTCGCCTTCGGCGAGCCGGCGACCGCGTTGAAGGTCGCGAGCCTGGGCCTCATCATCCTCGGCGTGGTGGGGCTCAACATGGCCGGCAGTCACTAAGTGCCTCCGCGCGGCGACACGCGCGCAAAGCTGCTCGACGCGGCCAGCACCGTGATCCGCCGCGACGGCCCGCAGGCGCTCACGCTCGACGCTGTCGCCGCCGAGGCCGGCGTCTCCAAGGGCGGGCTGCTCTACCACTTCAAGTCCAAGCGCGAGCTGCTCGACCGGCTCGTCGATCGCTGGCTGGACGACTTCCAGCGCGACATCGACGGCGAGTCGGGCAACTTCGCGCGCCGCTACGTCGCCGCCAACGACGGCGCCCACGCCGAGGAAGTCGGGATGCTCGCCGCGCTCGTCGCCGACCCCCAGGTGCTGGCCGCAGTGCGCGACCGGCACGAGACGTGGCAGGATCGCGTCGCTACCGAGGGCGGCGACCCGGTCGACGCCACCGTGGCACGGCTCGCGGCGGACGGTCTCTGGCTTGCCGACCTGCTCGGTACCGCGCCACCGCGGGGCGAGCTCCGCGAGCAGGTGTTGGCGCGTCTGCTCGAACTATGCGATTGACTCGTCAGTCAACGAGGTAGGATGGCGAACGTCAGTTCCGAACATGAGGTGTCCTAAGTGAACATCTGCGTCCTGGTCAAAGAGGTCCCGGACGCCGCCGTCGAGAAGAGGATCAACCCCTCGACGGGGCGCTTGGATCGCGGCGGGGAGAAGAACCTCAACCCGTTCGACACGCACGCCATCGAGGCGGCGATGCAGCTCAAGGAGGGCGGGGCGATCGATGTCGACGAGGTCGTCGCGGTGACGATGGGCCCGGCGTCGGCCGAGCGCGCGCTGCGCAAGGCGGTCTCGCTGGGGGCCGACCGCGCCGTGCAGCTGACCGACGAGGCGCTCGCCGGCTCCGACGTCAACGGCACCGGCTACGCGCTCGCCAAGGCGCTCGAGGCCGAGTCGCCCGATCTCGTCCTGCTCGGCCAGCAGTCCGACGACGGCGAGTGCTACACGATCGGCGCCGTGCTGGCCGACCACCTGCAGATGCCGTCGCTCACGCAGGTGATCAAGATCGACGTCGAGGACGGCAAGCTGCGCTGCGAGCGCCAGGCCGAGTACGGCTACGACACGGTGCTCGTGGAGCTCCCGGCCGTGATCTCCGTCGGTGACGCGATCAACGAGCCGCGCTATCCGTCGCTGAAGGCGATCATGGGCGCCAAGAAGAAGCCGCTCGACGCCAAGTCGGCGGCGGACGCCGGGATCGAGGCCGACCGCGTCGGGTTCGAGAACGCGCGCGCGCACTGCAGCGAGTTCGCCGCCCCGGCGGCCAAGGAGGCCGGCCGCATCATCGAGGACGAGGACACCACCGAGACGGTCGAGCAGATCGTCGCCTGGCTCGACGAGAGGAAGCTGCTGGCATGAGCGGGATCCTGGTGTACGCGCTGCACTACGAGGGCGCCTTCAACAAGAACTCGCTCGGCGCCGTTTCCGAGGGTGCTCGCCTCGCCGGCGAGCTCGGCACCGAGTGTCACGCGATCATGGTCGGCGAGGGCATCACCGACGACCTCGCGGGCCAGCTCGGCAACTACGGCGCGGCGAAGGTCTTCCGCGTCGAAGGTCCCGAGGGCCTCGCCCAGCCGGTCGTCGACGCGATGGCCAAGGTCGCGACCGACAACGATCACGACTACCTGCTGTTCGGCGGCGGCCTGCTCGGCTTCGAGATCGGCGCCGGTCTCGCCGCGCGGCTCGACGCCGGCGTCGTCATGGAGGTCACCGAGGTCGAGGCGAAGGACGGCAAGCTCGTCGCCAAGCGCCCGATCCTCAAGGACTCGCAGGTCGCCGACGTGCACTACCGCTCGAAGGTCGGCGTGATCATCGGACGCCTGAACGCGTTCGAGGTCCGCGAGACCGGCGGCAGCGCGACGGTCGAGGCCGTCGACGTCGAGTTCCAGCCGCACTCCCTGAAGGCCACGATGGTCCAGCGCGGCGAGCAGCGCGGCGCCGACGTGAACATCGAGGACGCCGACATCCTCGTGGCCGGCGGCCGTGGCCTCGGCAACGCCGATGGCTTCAAGGCGCTCGAGGAGCTGGCGGGCGCGCTCGGCGGCGGCGTCGCCGCGACGCGCGCGGTGGTCGACGCCGGCTGGTACCCGTACGCCGCGCAGATCGGCCAGACGGGCAAGACGGTGGCGCCGAAGCT
The DNA here is from genome assembly GCA_963803335.1 of uncultured Solirubrobacteraceae bacterium. Lineage (GTDB taxonomy): Bacteria > Actinomycetota > Thermoleophilia > Solirubrobacterales > Solirubrobacteraceae > DASSUW01. Next base: position 249,216 of record CAWDME010000011.1, read on the forward strand.
CTATCTCGCCGCGGGCATCTCAGGCGCGATCCAGCACAAGGTCGGCATGCAGAGCTCGGAGAACATCGTGGCGATCAACAAGGACTCGAACGCCCCGATCTTCGAGTTCTCCGACCTCGGCATCGTCGGCGATCTCAACAAGATCGTCCCGAAGCTCACCGAGGCAGTGAAGGCGAAGAAGGGTTCGTAGTGACCGCACCGAGCGAGTTCCCACCGCCCGTCGACTCGGCGGACGAGTTCATGGGGCCGCCGACCGATCCCGAAGATGAGCGGATCGAGGTCGGCGTCGCGATCGTGGGCGGCGGGCAGGCCGGGCTGGCGTGCGCCATCCGCCTGCTCCAGCTGCTCGAGGACGACCCCGAGCTGACGGAATCGCTCGGCGAGGTGCCGGTCGCCGTGATCGAGAAGGGCAAGGTGGCCGGCGCCCACCAGCTGTCGGGCGGGGTGATGAACCCGTCCGCGATCAAGGAGCTGTTCCCGGACGACGAGTCATGGCCGTCGTACGGGCCGGTCGAGGGCGAGACGGTCTACTTCATGGCCGGCCGCAAGCGGGCGATCCCGCTCAAGCCGACGCCGCCGCCGTTCCGCAACCACGGCAATCACGTGGTGTCGGTCGCCGAGCTCAACCGCTGGCTGGCCGAGAAGGCCGAGGAGGCGGGCGCGTACCTGCTCACCGAGACGAGCGCCAACAAGCTGCTCGTCGAGGACGGCGTCGTGCGCGGCATCCGCACCGGCGACAAGGGGCGCGACAAGGAGGGCGGCGAGAAGGGCAACTTCGAGCCGGGCTCCGACGTCGTCGCGCGCGCGACCGTGCTCGCCGAGGGGTGCTGGGGCCACCTCACCGGCGCCGCGCTCAAGGGCCTCGACCTGGCGGCGAATGACCCGCAGGTGTGGGCGCTCGGCGTCAAGGAGGTCTGGGAGGTCGAGCAGCCGTTCCACAAGGTCGTCCACACGCTCGGCTGGCCGCTGCGCTGGGGCGCCAAGTACAAGGAGTTCGGCGGCTCGTGGATCTACGGCATGAACCGCGAGGGGGAGACGCCGAAGGTCTCGATCGGCTTCGTCGTCGGGCTCGACTACACGGACGCGCGGCTCTCCGTCCACGACGTGCTGCAGGAGTTCAAGCAGCACCCGCTCGTGCGCAAGATCCTCAAGGGCGGCAAGCGCGTGGCGTGGGGCGCGAAGGCGATCCCCGAGGGCGGCTACTGGGCGATGCCCAAGCTGCACGCCCCCGGCATGGTCATCGCCGGCGACGCCGGTGGCATGGTCAACGTGCCGCGGCTGAAGGGCATCCACTACGCGATCAGCTCCGGAATGCTCGCGGCGGAGACGATCTACCGCCAGCTGAAGGCGGGCTCGACCGACTTCTCGGCCTACGAGGAGGCGGTGCACGACTCGGAGATCGGCAAGGACCTCTGGGAGTCGCGCAACATGAAGCAGCCGTTCGGCAGGGGCCTGGTCGTCGGCGGCGCGATCACCAACGCGATGGTCGTGACGAAGGGGCGCTTCCCCGGCGGGCACTGGGCGACGCATCGCGACGCCGAGAGCCCGGTGGTGTCCTCCGACCGCGACAAGCGCTACCCGAAGCCCGACGGGAAGTACTTCTTCGACAAGCTGTCGGGCGTCTTCCTCACCGGCAACGCGACGCGCGATGACGCGCCGAGTCACATCCGGATCGAGAAGCGCGTGCCGCGCGAGATCGCCGAGGCGTGGGCGTACATGTGCCCGGCGGGCGTCTATGAGATCCCGGACGACGCGCCGGCCAACGGGCACGTCGACCTGATCGTCAACCCGTCGAACTGCGTGCAGTGCGGTGCCATCACCGCGAAGGGCGGCCGGCTGACGCCGCCGGAGGGTGGCGACGGACCGATGTACCAGATCACGTAATTTCGGCAGCGCAACTTGCGGCGTTCTGGGGCGTTATGGGAAGCCCATGCGCCGTATCGCGCTGACCATCTTCTTCTTCGCCGCCCTGGCGGCGCCGGCCCAGGCTGCGCCGCCCGCGAAGGTGTCGCTGACCCAGTGCTCGGCGACCGCTCGCGCGGCCGAGTTCGAGGCGCGGATGGGCAAGGTCGAGGGTGCGACGCGGCTGAAGATGCGTTTCGCGCTACAGGTCCGCCGCCCGGGGCAGAAGGCGTTTCACCGCGTCTCCGCGCCCGGGTTCAGGTCATGGACGACCGCCGCGCCCGGCAAGACGAGCTGGGTCTTCACCCGCCGCGTCGAGGCGCTGATCGGGCCTGCGCGCTACCGCGCGCAGGTGCGCTTCCTGTGGCTCGACGCCCGCGGCAAGGCGATCGCGCACGCGAAGAAGGTCTCGCGCGCGTGCCGGCAGCCCGACCACCGGCCCAACCTCAAGGTCAAGGCGCTGTCGCGCGAGGGCAAGCGCCGCTACGTCGCGCTCGTCGTCAACAACGGGCGCTCGGTCAGCGGGCCGTTCGACGTTCAGCTCATGGTCGGCAACACGCTGCTGAGCCCCGTGTCCGGCGCCGGCCTCGCGCCGAACGAGCAGCGGCTCGTGACGCTGCACGGGCCACGGTGCGCGCCCGGGACGGCGGTGACCGCGACGGCTGATCCGCTCGACGTGATCGACGAGCGCAGCGAGGCCGACAACGCGTTCACGATGACGTGCGCCTGAGCCACTCGATCAGCGCCGGCCAGTAGCGGTCCGGAGTCTCGGCGAACGGGAAGTGCCCGGCGCCCTCGATGATCAGCAGCTCGCCGTGCGGCGCGGCGTCGGCGATGCGGCGAGCGTTCGCCGGCGGCTGCGGCAGGTCGTCGGATGTCGCGATCGCCAGCACCGGCCCCTGGTAGGACGCGAGCGCGTCGAGCGCGTGCAGCTCGCCCCAGTCGTGCGCGTGGTGGGCCTCGGGCTGGAAGACGACGCGGTCGAGCATCGGCTCGACGGCGGCCGGGTCGTTGGCGAAGGCCGGCATCTGGTCGCGCCAGAGCTCGTGGCACTCCTCTGCCGTCTGGACGGAGTGCTCGCGCTGGAAGGCGGCTTCGACCGCGTCCGGGAGACCGTCCCAGCGGTCCTCGGTCACACCGGGTGCCGGCTCCTCCTCGGCATCCGTACACGAGGCGACGTAGCGGGCCGCGGTCGCGTAGTCGGCGACGTGCTGCATCGCCACGTAGCCACCGAACGAGTGGCCGAGCAGCGTCCAGTCGGTCAGGCCGTACTCGTTGGCGAAGTCCTCCACGGCCTCGGCGTGCGCGGCGAGCGTCCAGTCGGTGGCCGGCGAGCGGCCGCTCCCGGGCAGGTCGACGAGCAGGACGCGGAAGCCCGCGTCGGCCACCTGCTGGGCGCCCGGGAGGAAGACCGAGCCGTCCAGTCCCGGGCCGGGATGGAGGAAGACGACAGGCTCACCGGAGCCGAGATCACGGAGGTGTAGTGGCATCTACACTGGATCTCATCATGAAGACCGAAATCCATCCCGACTACGTCGAGGCCACCGTGACCTGCACGTGCGGGAACACGTTCAAGACGCGCTCGACGAAGGGCGATCTGCACGTGGAGATCTGCTCCAACTGCCACCCGTTCTACACGGGCAAGCAGAAGCTGGTCGACACCGGCGGTCGCGTGGAGCGGTTCCAGCGTCGCGCCGCCAAGCGGCAGCGCGGCAGCGCCTAAGGCCTCCAGCCGACGGGCCAGGCTGCCGATCCATACCCCGTGAGCACGACCGAGACCCGTCTGCCCCCGCCTGCGCTGAGCGCGCAACGCGACGCCCCTGTGGGCGGGCAGGCGGTGCTCGAGGGCGTGATGATGCGGGGCGTCAAGACCTGGGCGGTCGGCGTCCGCAAGCCTGAAGGTGAGATCGAGGTCCAGCGGTTTCCGCTGGTCTCGTGGACGAAGCGCCACCGCGTTCTGCGCTGGCCGATCATCCGTGGCGTCGTCGCCCTCGTCGAGTCGCTGAAGATCGGCTTCAACGCGCTCAACCTCGCGGCCAACGCGCAGCTCGACGAGGACGAGGAGCCGATCTCCGGCGGCATGTGGGCAGGCACGATGATCGTCGCGCTCGTGTTCGCGGTCGGGCTGTTCTTCGTCGTCCCGGTCGGCCTCACCTCGCTCTTCAAGGACAAGCTCGGCTCCGCGTTCCTGTTCTGGGTCGTCGAGGGCATCCTGCGCACGACGATCTTCCTCGGCTACATCTGGCTGCTCTCGCGCCTGCGCGACCTGCGGCGCGTGTTCGAGTACCACGGCGCCGAGCACAAGACGATCTCCTGCTACGAGGCGGGCCAGCCGCTCACGCCCGAGAACGCGCAGCGCTACTCGCGCCTGCACCCGCGCTGCGGGACGAGCTTCCTGCTCATCGTCATGATCGTCGCGATCTTCGTGTTCGCCCCGCTCGGGCTGCCCGAGTGGTACTTCCTCGTCGGCTCGCGCATCCTCGGCGTGCCGCTCATCGCGGGCCTGTCGTTCGAGGTCATCAAGTTCGCCGGCAAGAACCGGCGCAAGCGCTGGGTGCAGGTCCTCATGTGGCCCGGCATGCAGCTGCAGAAGCTCACCACCCGCGAGCCCGACCTCGAGCAGCTCGCCGTCGCGATCGCCGCGATGGACGCCGTGCTCGAGAACGAGGACCCCCGCAACGCCTCCGACGAGGACAAGGTGGGGATGGAAGTGGTCGCCTAACGTAACGTCGGCCGCAGGTCGCCGGGTGGGGTTTCCGGTGACCGGAGGACGAAATACTCTGTCCTTGTGATCGAGTCGCTTGTCGAGCAGATCGAGGCGCGGTACGCGGCGGTCCAGGAGCAGATGGCGGATCCCGCCGTCATCTCCGATCGCCAGCGCTATGCCGACGCGGGCCGCCAATTCAACCAGCTCTCTCCCGCCGCCAAGCTGGCGGAGGAGTGGCGCCGCGCGGTGTCCGATGCCGAGGGCGCCCAGGAGCTGATCGACGAGGGCGGCGACGATCCCGAGATGCGCGAGGAGATCCGCGTCGCGCGCGAGCGGATCGAGGAGCTCGAGGAGGAGATCCGGCTGGCCATGGTCGAGCCGGACCCGAACGACGACAAGAACGTGATCGTCGAGATTCGCGGCGGCGCGGGCGGCGACGAGGCGGGCCTGTGGGCGGGCGACCTCTACCGCATGCTCACGCGCTACGCCGAACGCGTCGGGTTCAAGACCGAGACGCTGGACGCGTCCGACGGCTCGTACACGTTCGAGGTCCGGGGCGACGGCGCGTACTCGCGCTTCAAGTACGAGGGCGGCACGCACCGCGTCCAGCGCGTGCCGGCCACCGAGTCGCAGGGCCGCATCCACACGTCGACCGCGACCGTCGCGGTGCTTCCGGAGGCCGAGGACGTCGAGGTCGAGATCGACCAGAACGACCTCGAGATCGACGTCTACCGATCGTCCGGGCCCGGCGGGCAGTCCGTCAACACCACCGACTCGGCGGTGCGCATCACCCACAAGCCGACCGGCCTCGTGGTCTCGATGCAGGACGAGAAGTCGCAGCTGCAGAACCGCGAGCGCGCGATGAAGGTGCTCCGCGCGCGCCTGTACGAGATGAAGGTCGCCGAGCAGCAGGCCGAGCTCGCCGCCGACCGCCGCTCGCAGGTCGGCACCGGCGAGCGGGCGGAGAAGATCCGCACCTACAACTTCCCCCAGCGGCGCGTGACCGACCATCGGGTCGAAGGACTCACCGTCCACAACCTCGACGCCGTGCTCGCCGGAGAGCTCGACGACATCACCGGCGCGCTGCAGGACGCCGAGAAGCGCAAGCGGCTTGAGCTCCAAGCGGCTGGCTGAGACCAGCGTCCGGGACGCGCTCGACTCGGCGCTGATCGCGCTGACCGCATCCGGCATCGAGACACCCCGCCTGGATGCCGAGGTGCTCCTGGCCGCGGCGATGGGCGTCGATCGGGCCGTGCTGATCTCCGACCCGGGGCGCGGCCTCGAGCCCACGGCGGCGCGGGTGTTCCAGGAGTACGCGCGGCGGCGCGTCCAGCGCGAGCCCGTGGCGTACATCCTCGGCCGCAAGGGGTTCCGGCGGATCGAGCTGGAGGTCGACCCGCGGGTGCTGATCCCGCGGCCGGAGACCGAGCACGTGGTGGAAGCGGCGCTGACGCTTCCGGACGGCGTGCGCGTGGTCGACGTCGGCACAGGTTCGGGGGCGATCGCGCTGGCGCTGGCCGACGAGCGGCCCGACCTGCGCGTGGTCGCGACCGACATCAGCGCCGACGCGCTCGCGGTCGCGCGCGCGAACGCGGCGCGCCTGGGCCTTGATGTGGAGTTCGTGGAGGGCGACCTGCTGGAGGGCGTGACCGGTCCGATCGACGCCGTCGTGGCCAACCCCCCGTACGTCACGCCCGGCGCGACCCTCTCGCCCGAGATCGCCCGCCACGAGCCGGCCGTGGCCCTGTACGGCGGCGACGACGGGCTCGACGTCTACCGGCGGCTGGTACCGGCCTGCGCCGGCGTCCCGTTCGTCGCCTTCGAGGTGCCGGGGTGGCAGGCTGAGGCCGTGGGCGCGCTGCTCGAGGGCTATTCGATCGAGGTGCTGCAGGACCTGGCCGGGATCGATCGGGTGGTGATCGGGCGGCGGTGACGTTCGCCGAGACGATCTCGGCCGGCGGTGTGGTCGTATTCCCCGCCGACACCGTCTACGGGCTCGCGTGCGACCCGGAGAACGCCGACGCCGTGCGCCGGCTCTACGCGCTCAAGGGCCGCCCGCCGGACAAGCCCGCCGCCGTCATGTTCTTCTCCGTCGCCGCGCTGCCCGATCTCGGCGCGCGCACCCGCGCGCTGGCCGAGCAGCTGCTCCCCGGCGCCGTGACGCTACTCGTGCCGAGCGATCTCTATCCGCTGGCGGGCGGCGAGGGGACGCTTGGGCTGCGCGTCCCTGACCTGCCCGCGTTCGCCCACGTGCCGCCGGTGCTGCAGACGTCGGCCAACCTCGCGGGCGGCCCGGATGCGCGGCGGCTCACCGACGTGCCGGAGCCGATCCGCGCCGGCGCCGACCTCGTGATCGACGGCGGCGAGCTCGCCGGGACGCCCTCGACGGTGATCGATCTGCGCGGATACGAAGCGACCGGCGCGTGGCGGATCGTCAGACAGGGAGCGGTGCCGGAGGCGGTGATACGTTCACTCGCATGACCGAGCTCCAGCCCGACTACTTCGACCGTCCGCTGGCCGACGTCGACCCGGAGGTCGCCGAAGCGATCCAGGGCGAGCTCCGCCGCCAGCAGAACACCCTCGAGATGATCGCGTCCGAGAACTTCGTGCCTCAGGCAGTGCTCGAGTGCCAGGGCTCTGTGCTCACGAACAAGTACGCCGAGGGCTACCCCGGCAAGCGCTACTACGGCGGCTGCGAGCACGTCGACGTGATCGAGCAGCTCGCGATCGACCGCGCCAAGGAGCTGTTCGGGGCCGAGCACGCCAACGTCCAGCCGCACGCCGGCGCGCAGGCCAACGCGGCCGTCTACTTCGCGCTGCTCGACCCGGGCGACACGATCATGGGCCTCGCGCTCCCGCACGGCGGCCACCTCACGCACGGGATGAAGATCAACGTCTCGGGCAAGCTCTACGACATCGCGCCGTACGAGGTGGACCGCGAGACGAGCCGGATCGACATGGACGAGGTCGAGCGGATCGCCAAGGAGCGCCGCCCGAAGCTCATCCTCGCGGGCTGGTCGGCCTACCCGCGCTTCCTCGACTTCGAGCGCTTCCGCGCGATCGCCGACGAGGTCGACGCGCTGCTGATGGTCGATATGGCGCACTTCGCCGGCCTCGTCGCCGCGGGCGAGCACCCGAGCCCGGTCCCGCACGCCGACGTGGTGACCACCACGATCCACAAGACGATCGGCGGCGCGCGCGGCGGCATGATCCTGTGCCGCGAGGAGTACGCCAAGAAGATCAACTCGGCGGTCTTCCCCGGCCAGCAGGGCGGCCCGCTCGAGCACATCATCGCCGGCAAGGCGGTGGCGCTGAAGATCGCCGCCAGCGAGCTCTTCCGCGAGCGGCAGCGCCGCACCGTCGCGGGTGCCAAGGCGCTGGCCGAGGAGCTGCTCGGCGCCGGCCACGGCGTGAGCGTGCTGACCGGCGGCACCGACGTCCACCTCGTGCTCGTCGACCTGCGCGAGTCCGAGCTCGACGGCCAGCAGGCCGAGGACCGCCTGCACGACATCGGCATCACCGTCAACCGCAACGCCGTCCCGTTCGACCCGCGCCCGCCGATGGTCACGAGCGGCCTGCGCGTCGGCGCCCCGGCGCTCGCTACCCGCGGCGTGCAGGTGGACGACTTCCACGAGATCGGGCGCATCATCGCGCGAGCTCTGCAGCCGGAGTTCGAGGCGGCGCGGGACGACCTGGCGGAGCGGGTCTCGGCGATCGCCGAGCGCTATCCGCTGTACGCGAACCTGGCCGTGGGCGCCGCGGTCTGAGCCCTCAGCGCCGCCCGAGCACGAGCCGGCGCGGCAACGACGCCACGAGCGGCTCGAGCCCGTGCGCGAGCTCGCCGGCGGTGGGCCGCGCGGCAGGGTCGCGCGCCAGCGCGGCGCGCAGCAGCGAGGCGAGCTCGCGCGGGACGCGCCGCGGCAGCGGTGACGGCTCACGGGAGAGCTGCGGGAAGCGCTCGGCGCCGCGGCGCGGGAACGGCCGCTCGCCGCCGACCGCGTGCCACAGCGTCGCCGCGAGGCCGAACACGTCGGCGGCGGGGCCGATGGTGCCGGCGGCCGGGTCGCACTGCTCGGGCGCCATGTAGCCGTCGGTGCCGACCGGCATCCGCAGGCGGCGCGCTGCCTCTACGGGCCGGGCGACGCTGAGGTCGATCAGTCGCGGCGGCGCGCCCATGACGACGTTCTCGGGCTTGACGTCGAGGTGGACCATTCCCTCGCCGGCGAGATAGTGCAGTGCGGCGGCCACGTGCAGGCCGAGCGGCAGCACCTGCTCGTGCGCCAGCGCGCCGTCGCGCAGGATCAGGTCGCACAGCGTCGGGCCCTCGAGATGCTCGATCAGCAGGTGCGGGAAGCGGCCCTCCAGCACGGCATCGAAGCCGCGCACGATCGCGGGGTGCGAGAGCCGTGACAGCGCGTCCGCCTCACGCGCGAGCTCGCGCAGGCCGACCGGGTCGGTCGCCTGGTCCGGGCGCAGCACCTTCGCGACGAGCACGGCGAGCCGGTGGTCGTCCCAGACGAGGAAGACCTCGAAGCGCCGCCCGCCGCCGAGCCGGTCGAGCACCGTACGGCCGGGGGCGATCGCATCGCCCTCGACGAGCCCCCAGGTCGGCCGCTCGCGCCCGGCCTGCTCCCACGGGGGCGCCTCGGCGACCGTGGACAGGCCGCGCGTCGGCTCGCCGCTCACGAGCCGTCGTCGTCGTCGCCGAGATGGGCCGCGACCGCCTTGGCGGTCGTCATCGCCGCGGGCTGATCGGCGGGCAGCTTGCCCGGTGCGGTCGCCGCCCACGCGAGCGGCCCGGCGAGAGCCAGCGTCACGGTCGCGGCCAACGCGGCCACGACGCGCGGCACGGAGCGCTGGTTTACGGGCGCTTCGCCGCCGTCGGCGAGCGCGAGGAAGGCGCCGGCGAGGCGGCAGTCAGGTGGGGTCACGGCTTCCATCGGCTGGGGCGGCCTGGCGCGAACTTGCCCGCCAGAGCGCCCTGGCAATCTCCTTTCGTCGCCGGATCGCGCACCCCTGCCAGCCGCCGACCCTGCGATCCTCTGCGGCCACATGGAGCGCGACGCCCTCTACGGCTTCCTCGTGGCCTTCGCCGCGGCCGCGTTGCTGACGCCGATCGTCGCGCGCCTGGCGCGCCGCATCGGCGCCGTCGACGCGGTGAAGGCGCGCGGGCTGGCCAGCGAGGCGACGCCGCTGCTCGGCGGCCTGGCGATCTTCGCCGGCGTGTTCATCGCCGCCGTGCTGTTCGTGCCCGAAAACGAGCGTACGCGCGGGATCATCATCGCCGCCGCCTTCATCACGCTGGTCGGCGCGTGGGACGACTGGCGTGACCTGCCGCCCGCAGCGAAGCTCGCGGGCCAGATCATCGCGGCGCTGATCCTCGTCAACGCCGGTGTGGTCGTGCACAACATCACGTTCCCGTTCCTCGGCCCGCTCGACTTCGGCGACTCGGGCGGCCCGCTCACGGTGCTCGGCCTGGTCGCCGTCATGAACGTCGTCAACTTCTCAGACGGGGTGGACGGCCTCGCCGCGGGCGTGTGCGCGATCTCGTCGATCGCCTTCGCCGTGATCGCCTTCGACCTCGGGCGCGGCACCGCCGGCGTGCTCGCCGGGATCACCGCCGGCGCGGCGCTCGGCTTCCTCGTCCACAACTTCCACCCGGCCTCGGTCTTCATGGGCGACTGCGGCTCGAACCTGCTCGGCCTGCTGCTCGGCGCGGTGATCGTCGAGGGCTCGCTTAAGACCAACGCCCTGGTCGCGCTCGTCGGCCCGCTGGTGATTCTCGCCGTGCCGTTCCTCGACACCAGCTTCGTCGTCGCCAAGCGGATCAAGTACCGCCGCCCCGTCTACCGCGCCGACTCCAATCACTTCCATCACCGCATGCACCGGATCGGGTTCAGCCAGCGCCGGACGGTGCTCTACCTGTACGCGTGGACGATCACCATGGCCGGCCTCGCGGTTGCGCTGCGCTTCATCCCGTACTCGGACAACAGCGGCCACCTCGACGCCGCCTGGACGGTGGCGATCGCCGCCTGCTTCCTCACCGCGATCGCCGCCAGCGCCTACCTGATCTACGTGCTCGAGATCCTCAAGCTGCGCCGCCTGCGCGAGTGGCACCTGCGCCGCACCGACCCGGACACGACCGAGCACCAGATCGACGAGGACGTCGAGCGCCGGCTCGAGACCGGCGAGTTCACCGCACTCGGTTCCTGACAGGATTCGAACCCGTACGGCTAACCGCACTTGCGGGCACGCCGGGGTGACCTGTACCTTGCTTGAGCAGATCGACCAACCGCGACATTCGCGAGGAGGTGAGCAGGACTGATGCAGAGCACGCGCCACATCGCCAACTGGGCCTTCATGCCCACGGGCGCTGGCGTGCTCCAGCGTCCGCTCCTGCTCGCGCGCTAGATCTCTTCCGGTCCGCGGGCAGCACCACTTGCCGCCCGTGACCTACATAGGCTATTCGTCCCACGTCGGACACGGGCGGCTCCCCGTCCAATTCACACACAGGGAGCCTTCCCAAATGCATTCTCTGAACCACCCGGCCTACGCCAGCTCCGTTGTCGCAGAGCGCGCCGAGGCCGCCCAGCGCGTCCAAAGACGGGCGCGTCTGCAGCACCCCCCGCCGATTCGCAGCCGGGCCGCCTACGCGGCCGCCCGCGTCGCGCGTCGGCTGGACATCGCGTCGGCCCGCAAGGCCGTCGCCTGAGCCGCGGCACGCCTCCCCTTCGTGACTGAGGCTCATTCATGCCGCGCCCCCGGCCGCTTACACGGCCGGGGGCGCCGGGTGCGCGTCGTCTACCCTGTCGAGCGCCTCGTGCAGACCGTCCGTCTGGAAGAACGCGAGCCGTTCGTCACCGCCGACGGCTCAACGATCCGGGAGCTCGCCGGCGTGCCGTCCGGCAACTCGGTGAACCAGTCACTCGCCGAGGCGACGGTGCCGGTCGGCGGCGAGACCGTCGAGCACTTCCACCGCCAGGCCGAGGAGATCTACCACTTCACGGCCGGTGCCGGGCGGATGCGGCTGGGCGGCCAGGAGGCCGACGTCCGCGCCGGCGACACCGTGGTGATCGCGCCCGGCCTGGCGCACAAGCTGTGGAACACCGGCGGAGAGCCGCTCGTGCTGCTGTGCTGCTGCTCGCCGCCGTATTCGCACGACGACACGGTCCTGTTGGACGCGTGATGCGGCGCCTCGCCGCCCTGGCGGCGGTCGCGCTGCTCGCCGGCTGCGGGTTCGACAAGGGGACGATCGAACAGGGGGGCCGGGTCAACGGCCCGAACCTGACGATCTACTCGTCGCTCCCGCAGCCGGGCCACGGGGTGCCGCGCGACATCGTCGACGCCGAGAAGCTCGCGATCGCGCAGGGCGGCGGCAAGGCGGGCGGCTTCGGCATCAACTTCGTCTCGATCAGCGAGGGGCCGCCGGATCGCGACGCCCCGGCCAAGGTCGCCGGCATCGCCGCCGAGCAGGTCATCCACGACCCGCAGGTGGCCGCGGTGATCGGCACGCTGCGATCGAACACCGCGCTCACGTCGGTGCCGCTGTTCAACGCCGCCGGGATCCTGCAGGTCACGCTCGGCGCCGGCTACCCCGGCTTCGACGGCCCGATCGCGCCGGGCGAGCCCGAGCACTGGTTCCCGTCCGGCCACAAGACGTTCGCGCGCATGGTGGACAACGACACCGCGCAGGCGCAGGTGCTGGTGCGCGCCGGCAAGCGCGTGGCGGTGGAGGCCGAGGCGGGCAAGCCGAGCGAGGCGCTCGCCGACGCACTGCGCGACGCCGGCGCCGTCGACGATCCGGCGCGCGCCGACGCGATCGTCTACGCCGGCACCGACGTCCGCTCCGCGGTCGGCGTCGCCGAGTCACTCGCGCGCGAGCACCCGCGCGCGAAGATCGTGTTCCCGGACGAGCTGACGCGCGCGGGCATCGCCGCCAAGCTGCCACGGCGCGTGCTCCGGCGCGCGGTCTTCTCCACGAGCGCGCCGGCCCGCGACGCGACCTTCGAGGCCGCGTTCAAGCAGCAGTTCGGCCGCACGCCCGACCCCTACGCCATTCTTGGCTGGGAGGCGATGCGCCGGGTGCTGCAGGCGATCAGCCACGCCGGCCCGCGCGCGCACCTACGCCGGGTCGTCATCGAGCGCTACTTCGCGCTGCCGCCGGTCTCACACGGCTTCCGCCTGGTCAGCTCTCCAGCGTCGCGTCGACGGTGATGTTCCCGACGCCCGCGAGCGCGCGCGAGATGATGCAGACCTCGCGCGTCTCGTTCGCGACCTTCTGGAACGTCTCGTCGTCGAGGCCCGGCACCTTGGCGTGCGTGACGAGGTCGATCTGCGTGATCGTCGGGTTGCCGTCGACCTGACGGATGTGAACGTGCGCCTCGGTCTCGACGCTGTCCGGCAGGTGCCCGGCGGCCTCGAGCGACGCGTTGAGCTGCATCGTGAAGCAGGCGGCCTCGGCCGCACCGATCAGCTCCTCGGGGTTGGTCCCGCCGGCCTCCTCGGGCTCGAAGCGCGACTTGAAGGTGAACGGGCCCTCCCACACACCTGAGCCGAGGCCCATCGTGCCCTCGCCCTCCTTGAGGGTGCCCCGCCAGGTCGCCTTGGCGTTGCGTGTCGCCATCTCTGCCTCCTCGTTTGCGATTGCCACCGTGCAGGTTGGCAGCATGTGGGGATCCCCGTCCTGCTGCTCCTTGCCGCCGCGCTCGCGCTCGCCGACGCCTCCGTCGTCACGCTCGCGCTGCCGCCGATCATCGACGAGCTCGACGCGTCCGTGGAAGGCGCGGCCGCGGTGCTCGGCTGCTACACGCTCGTGCTCACCGTCGCGCTGCCGGCGGCGGCGCGGCTGCGCGCCCGCCCGCGGGCGATCGGCGCCGGCGGCGGCGCGCTGTTCGCGGTCGCCTCGCTCGGCTGCGGGCTGAGCGGCGCGCTCGCCCCGCTGCTCGTCTGGCGGTGCCTGCAGGCGGCCGGCGCGGCCGCGGTGCTGGTGGCGGCGTTCTCACTGCTCGAAGCGGGCGGCCGCGGGCGCCGTGCCTGGAACGCCGCGGCGATCTTCGGCTTCGCCGCCGGGCCAGCGCTCGGCGGCGTGCTCACGCAGGCGCTGGACTGGCGCGCGATCTTCCTCGTGCAGGCGCCCGTCGCCGCTGCCGCGGCGTTCGCCGCCTGGCGCTCGCGCGAACCGCTCGCGCCGCCCGAGCCGCAGGACTCGTGGGAGCTGCGCCCGGCGCTCGCGCTCGCGTTGCTCTCGGCGGCGCTGGTGGGGGTGCTGTTCCTGCTCGTGCTGCTGCTCATCACGGGCTGGTCGATGATGCCGCTGACCGCCGCCGTGGCCGTCTCGGTGCTCCCCGTCGCGGCGGTGGCGGCCGCACGTGTTCCAGGCCCGCCGCGGGTGCTGGCCGCCGCCGGCGCCGCGCTGGTCGGCGGCGGCGTGCTCGCGCTCGCCGCGATCCCGACGCCGTCTGCCTGGTGGACCGTCGTGCCGCAGCTGATGGCCGGGGCCGGGATGGGGTTGGCGTTGCCGGCACTCGCCGGCGAGCTGCTGCCCGAGCGCACCGCGCGGCAGGCGGCGCGGCTGCTGTCGGCGCGGCACGCGGGCATCACCGTGGCGCTCGCGCTGCTCGCGCCGGTCGTCGCCGCGCGCATCGACGACACGGTGGCCACCGGCCGCGAGCAGGGCACGGCGCTCGTGCTCGACGCGCGGCTGCCGCCGCTCGACAAGCTCTCGCTCGCGCAGACGCTCGTCGGCGATCTCGACCCGGTCGATCCGCGCGGGCACCTGCAGGCTGCGCTGCGGCGGGCGCGCGGCGACATCGACGCCGAGAGCCGGCCCGCGTACGCGACGCTCGCACGCCGCGCCGACGAAGCGCTCGTCGAGGGCGTGCACACGGCGTTCACGCCGGGGTTCGTGATCTGCGGCGTGCTCGCCTGGCTCGCCGCGCTCGCGCTGCTGCCGTGGGACCGGCGCGTGGGGGCAGCGGCCACCGCGGCGCTCGCGCTCGCCGCGGGCCTGTGGATCGTCCGGCCGGCGCTCGCGCCCGAGCCCGTGCGGATCGCCGACCCGTGCCGGCCGCGCACGCTGCCGCACACCGGCGGCATCGACGGCGCGCTGCAGGACGCCGCGCTGCGCGCGCTCGACCGTGCCGCCTGCCGCTACGGGTCCTCGCGCGAGGAGTTGGCGCTGGCGCTCGTGGACGACAACGCACGTGCCGTCTTCAAGCGCAAGCACGGCGTCGACCCGCGCGACATCGGCGGGCTGCTGGGCGCGGTGCTCGGGCTGTGAGCCGAGCCCAGCGCCTGCCTGCCGTTCCTCGCCATCACCGGCATCTCCGAGCACGCCCACGAGCAGATCGGGCAATTGCGCGGCGACCCGTAGTAGGCGTACTGTGAACCGATGAGGTCTCACGCGTCGGGTGTCGCAAGCAAGCCGCTGATCGGGGAGACGATCGGCGAGAACTTCGAGCGTGCGGTCGAGCGCTTCGGCGACCGCGAGGCGCTGGTGGTGCGCCACCAGCAGCTCCGCCTCACCTATGCCGAGCTCAACGAGCGTGTCGACGCGCTCGCGCGCGGATTGCTCGGCGCCGGGCTCGAGAAGGGCGACCGGGTCGGGATCTGGGCGCCCAACTGCGCGGAGTGGGTGTTGACCCAGTTCGCGACCGCGAAGGCGGGGATCATCCTCGTCAACGTCAACCCGGCGTACCGGACGTCCGAGCTCGGGTACGCGCTGCGCCAGTCCGGCTGCCGGATGCTGATCGCCGCCCGCGCGTTCAAGACCAGCGACTACGCCGGGATGATCGAGGCGGTGCGCGGCGACGTGCCGGAGCTCGAGCAGGTCGTGCTGCTCGACGCGGCCGAGTGGGACGCGCTGCTCGCGGGCGACGGGCCGGACCCCGATCCGGACGAGCTGGACTCCGACGACCCGATCAACATCCAGTACACGAGCGGCACCACGGGCTTCCCGAAGGGCGCCACCCTCAGCCACCACAACATCCTCAACAACGGCTATTTCGTCGGCGAGGGCTGCGGCTACGACGAGACCGACCGGGTGTGCATCCCCGTGCCCTTCTACCACTGCTTCGGCATGGTCATGGGCAACCTCGGCTCCACCACGCATGGCGCGGCGATGGTGGTCCCCGCGGCGGGGTTCGACCCCGAGGCCGTGCTCGCCACCGTGCAGGAGGAGCGCTGCACGAGCCTCTACGGCGTGCCGACGATGTTCATCGCCGAGCTCAGCCATCCGAACTTCGGCGAGTACGACCTGTCGTCGCTGCGCACGGGGATCATGGCCGGCTCGCCGTGCCCGATCGAGGTCATGAAGCAGGTCATCGAGAAGATGCACATGGACGAGGTGACCATCTGTTACGGCATGACCGAGACGTCGCCGGTATCGACCCAGACCGCGGCGGGCGACAGCCTCGAGAAGCGCACGCAGACGGTCGGGCGCGTGCACCCGCACCTCGAGGTCAAGCTGATCGACTCGCAGACCGGGAGGACCGTCGAGCGCGGCGAGCCCGGCGAGCTGTGCACGCGCGGGTACTCGGTGATGGCGGGCTACTGGAACGAGCCGGAGATGACCGCCGACGCCGTCGACGCGCACGGTTGGATGCACACCGGCGACCTCGCGACGATGGACGAGGACGGCTACCTGAACATCGTCGGCCGCTCGAAGGACATGGTCATCCGCGGCGGCGAGAACGTCTACCCGCGCGAGGTCGAGGAGTTCCTGCACACCCACCCGGCGGTGCTCGAGGCGTCGGTCTTCGGCGTGCCCGATGACCGCTACGGCGAGGAGCTGATGGCCTGGATCCGCGTCCGCGAGGGGCACACGCTGACCGAGGACGAGGTCCGCGAGTACTGCAAGGACCGCATCGCGCACTTCAAGCGCCCGCGCTACGTCAAGTTCGCCGACGAGTTCCCGATGACGGTCACCGGCAAGGTGCAGAAGTTCAAGATGCGCGACCAGGCGATCGAGGAGCTCGGCCTGAGCGCGCAGGCAACTGCATAGTTAGCAAGCTAACCTTTTCGGCCCGTGACCGTGGCCGTCGACACCCAGCAGCGCTTCAGCGCCGCCTGGGAGTCCTTCTTCCGTACGACCCGGCGCCTGCGCGCGCGGGCCCAGCGCTTCTCGGGCGAGGCCGGCATGTCGCTGCCGCAGTACCACCTGCTCGAAGGCCTGCGCGACGTGCCGGAGCTGTCGGTCGGCGAGCTCGCGGAGACCGCGGGTGTCGCGCCGCCGACCGCCACGCGCATGCTCGATTGCCTGGCGCGTGACGGCTTCATCGTCCGCCGGCACTCCGAGACCGATCGCCGGTCGGTCCTGGTCCGCCTCACGCCTGAGGGCGAGGATGCCGTAGAGAAGGCGCACGGCGTCGTCGAGGCCTACCGCCGGCAGGTGTTCGAGAGCCTCGCGCCCGACGAACGCGAGCAGGCCACCGAACTGCTCGCGCGGCTCAGCCAGGTGATGGGAGAGCAGCTGTGACGACCACCGTCGCGCGCCAGCACCATGGCCTCACGCTCGCGGTCCTCGCCGTCTCCGGCATGTCGTTCGCGCTGCTGCAGACGATGGTGGCGCCGGCGCTGCCCGCGATCCAGCACGAGTACGGCGCGTCGACCACGTCGGTGACCTGGGTGCTCACGATCTACCTGCTCACGGCGTCGATCTTCACGCCGATCCTCGGCCGTCTCGGCGACATGTTCGGCAAGGAGCGTCTGCTGGTCATCGTGCTGCTCGTGCTCGGCGCGGGCACGCTGATCTCCGCGCTCTCGACGTCGCTCGTGATGCTGATCGCCGGACGCGCGGTCCAGGGCGCCGGCGGCGCGATCTTCCCGCTCTCGTTCGGCATCATCCGCGACGAGTTCCCGCGCGAGAAGGTCGGCTCGGGCATCGGCCTCATCTCAGCGACGTTCGGCGTCGGCGGCGGGCTGGGCCTCGTGCTCAGCGGCGTGATCGTCGATCACCTCGACTACACGTGGATCTTCTGGCTGAACCTCCCCGTGATCGCCGGCGCCGTCGTCTGCACCCACTTCTTCGTGCCCGAGTCGCCGGTCAAGACGCCGGCGAAGATCGACTGGGTCGGCGCCGGGCTGATGTCGATCGGGCTCGGAGCCGTGCTGCTCGCGGTCAGTCAGGGCAACTCGTGGGGCTGGGGCTCGGCGCGCGTGCTCGGCCTGATCGCCTTCGGCGTGATCGTGCTGGTGGTCTGGGCCCGGTTCGAGCTGCGCGTGCCACAGCCGCTGGTCGACATGCGGATGATGCGCCTGCGCGGCGTGTGGACGACGAACGTCACGGCGCTGATGGTCGGCTTCGGCATGTTCGGCTCGTTCCTGCTCGTGCCGCAGTTCGTCGAGATGCCGCCGTCGGCGGGCTTCGGCTTCGGCGCGACGGTCACCCAGGCCGGCCTGTACCTGCTCCCGTCCGCGGCGATCATGCTCGTCGCCGGGCCGATGGCGGGCGTCCTCGGCAACCGCTTCGGCTCGCGCACGCCGTTGCTGATCGGGATCGCGCTCGTGGCGATCGGCTTCGTCCAGCTCGCCGTGCTCCACGACGAGCACTGGCACGTGTTCCTCAACAGCGTGCTGACCGGTGCCGGCATCGGCCTCGCGTTTGCCTCGATGGCGACCCTGATCGTCGACGCGGTGCCGCAGACGCAGACCGGGATCGCGACCGGCATGAACACGATCATGCGCTCGATCGGCGGCGCGCTCGGTGCGCAGATCGCTGCGAGCATCGTCGGCGCGCACGCCGACGAGGCGCACTTCGTCGCCGCCTTCCTCGTCTCCGCCGCCGGCCTCGCGCTGGCGTTCATCGCCGCGCTCGTGATCCCGCGCCCGCCGCGCGAGCAGCACGTGCCGCACGGGGCCCAGCGCCTCGGCGAGCCGGTGGCGAGCCGCTCCTGAGCCGAACACCCGTCCAGCCGATTCAGAGGGTCAGAGCGGGGTGCCGACCGAATTCTCGAAATGCGCCGCTTCGTCTTTCTTCTCGTACTGGGCGCCAGCCTGCTCGCCGTGCCCGCGGCGCAGGCGGCGGACGCCGTCGAGCTGATCGTCCGCCGTGACGCCGGGCTGACCGCCGCGGAGCGCGCCGACGTGCGGGTCGACGCGGGGGTCACGTACGAGCGGCCGGTCCGCCTGCCCGACACCGAGGTCGTATCGGTGCCCGCCGACGAGGCCGCGCAGGCGCTCCGTGCGCTGCGCGCCGACCCGGACGTCCGCGATGTCGCGCGCAACGGCGAGGCGAGGCCGGCCGCGGTCACGGGCGCGGATCCCGAGTGGGGGAACCTTTGGGGGCTGGACAACACCGGCCAGGCGATGTGGCTACCGGACCGGTCGGGCTATTACCTGGGCGGGATCGCCGACGCCGACATGGACGTCCCCGAGGCATGGACGCTCGCGCCGGCCGCCGGCGCGGGCATCACCGTCGCCGTGGTCGACAGCGGCGCCGACCCCGATCACGCCGACCTCGCCGGCCAGTTCGCGCCGAACGGCTGGGACTACGTCCACAACGACGCCACCACGGTCGACAACCTCGGCCACGGCACGCACGTCACGGGCACGATCGTCGCGCTCAACGGCAACGGGGTCGGCGTCAGCGGCGTGGCGCCCGGCGCCAAGACGATGGAGCTGCAGGTGTTCGCCGACGACGACGGCGACGGCAGCGCGGCCGGGACCGGGCAGTGGGACTGGGTGATCGACGCATTCGACCGCGCCGGCGCCAGCGGCGCACGGGTCGTCAATGCCTCGCTCGGCGGGGTCGACAGCAGCGGGACCACCACCCTCGCCGACCTCCTGGCCGACACGGTCAGCCAGTACCCGAACACGCTCTACGTGGTGGCCGCCGGCAACGACAACACCAACATCGATCCGGCCGGCACGCTCTACCTGCCGTGCGAGACGCCGGCGCCCAACGTCCTCTGCGTCGGGGCGTCCACCGCGTCGGACACCCGCGCGGGCTTCTCCAACTACGGCGCCACCGCCGTCGACGTGTTCGCACCCGGGACGACGATCGAGTCCACGACGTTCGACGGCGACTACGGCTACAAGCAGGGCACGTCGATGGCAAGCCCCAATACCGCCGGCGTCGCCGCGCTGCTGTTTGCCAAGAACCCTGCGCTGACGGGCGCGCAGGCCCGCCAGCGGCTGATCGACACCGTCGACCCGCTGCCCGGGCTGCCGTCGGTCGCCGGCGGGCGCGTCAACGCGGAGCACGCGCTCGCGGTGAGCGACAGCGCTCCCACGCCGCCGGCCCCGGCGCCGACGCCGCCGGCCACCACCCCGCCGACCGCCGCGGCGCCCGTCACTCCGACTGACACGGTCGCGGCGCGCGTGACCGCGATCAGGACCGCGGTCCGGGCGCACACGGTGATGATCCAGGTGGTCGCCACGGAGGGCGCGCCGGTTCGCCTGGTCGCCCAGCGCAAGATCTGCCGGCACGGCAGCTGCGAGTGGATGAGGGCGCGGAGCGTCTCGTCCGCGAGCGGCACGATCCGCCTGCGCCTGGCTCCCGGCCGCTACCGCCTGCGCGCGACGGCGGGCACCGGTCGGGCGCGCTACAAGAAGATCATCGTGCGCCGCTGACCTCGCGCGCGAGGTCTCAGTGGCAGCAGTCGTCCTGGCAGGGCTCGGCGACGGCGTAGCCATCGAGCGGCGAGCCGACGCAGCACCCGTCGCCACGCCAGGCGTCGGCGCCCTCCTTGACGGCGACCGCGGCGATCAGCAGGCCGACGATCGGATCGAGCCACCAGGCGCCGGCGATCGCGTTCCCGGTGAGGCCGATCAGGAGCGCGCCCGCCAGGTACGCGCACAGCATGTTCTGGCGCCCCTCGCCTTTTGTCGCCGCCGAGCCGATCTGCTCGGCGATCCGCTGCTTGGCGATCCCGAGCAGCGGCATCGTGATGAGGCTCCAGACCGCGAGCGCCATGCCAACCACGCTGACGGCGGGGTGTTCGCCGCCCGCGAGCGCGCGCACCGACTCGACGGCGACGTACGGCGCGAGCAGGAAGAACTGGAGGGCCACGAGCTTCTGCGCGCGGACCTCGGCGGTCTGCGACATCACGCGCGAGCCGGTGAAGCGCCAGATGATGATCACGCTGGCGAAGCCCTCGATCGCGGAGTCCAGCCCGAACCCAACGAGCGCGATCGACCCGGCCGCGATTCCGGCGGCCAGCGCGACGATGCCCTCGACGCTCATCGCGCCGAGCGAGAGCCACGACAGCAATTTGACGCGCGCGGCAAGTTCGCGGTAGCGCGCCGGCGTGACCGTGGCGCTCACGGGCAGCGGCTGGTTTGCGGCCAACGACACAGCGGAAGGGTACTGGCAACGGTTGCCTCCAGGCACCGCCTAGAGCCGGGTGTCACAAAGTTGTTACAAACTCAAAAATGTGGCTAGACTGCGCCGTGCCGCCCAGGCCAGGGAGCCGGCCTTCCGGCTCTCGCCGCAGCCAGACGCGCGCGGGGATGGCCGGTGGGTGGCCCGTTCTTCGATGCCCAAACCTGGTGACAAAGAGCTTGTCCGTGCCCGCTGACCATGGCGTCGCTGGGTCCCTTCAGGACCCGCTGGCGTTCGTCCGTTACCTCGACATCATCGTGGTCGTCCTGGCCGCGCCGTTCGTGATCCTGCTCGGCGCGCCGGTGGTCGGCTACGCGGTCGGGGCGCTGGCCTGGATCGCGCAGCGCGCGATGGCGATCACGATCGAGCGCCGCGCCGAGCGCGCGGCCGACGTGAAGACGGCTGTCGGCCTGAACATGGCGTCTTTGGTAATACGCGCCTGGCTCATCGGCCTTACCATCCTGGCCGTCGGCCTGATCGCCGACCGGGAGGACGGTCTCACGGCGGGCATCACGGTGCTCGTCGCGTTCACCGTCTACTTCGCCACCTCTTTGATCATCCGTCCTCTGGAGAGGAAGTCGCCACGCCCATGAAGACCCGGAACCAGATCCTGTTCGGCGTTCTCGGGTTCTACTTCGTCTCGCTCGTGCTGATCCTCGTGATCTTCGGGTTCACGCGCCGGGACAACGCGGAGTTCCAGCCCCAGAACGAGTTCAAGCTCGACACGTGGGTCAACCTTCCCGGCCCGTTCGACATCAACAAGGCCGTGATGTACCTGGTGATCGCCGCGATCCTCACGTGCGTGACGATGATCTGGATCGCGCGCCGGATGCAGGCGCGGCCGAACCGGGTCCAGACGGCCGTCGAGGTCATCTTCTCGCTGATGCGCGACAACATCACGCGCGGGAACCTCGACGACAGGATGGCCCGGAAGTACTTCCCGTTCATCGGGTCGCTGTTCCTCTTCATCTGGTTCAGCAACCTGATCGGCTACATCCCGCTGCCGACCAACACGCAGGAGAAGTTCGACTTCCTCGGCGTGCAGGTACCGGCGTTCGCGATCTACTCGGCGACCGCCAACCTGTCGGTGCCGCTCGTGCTGGCGCTGATCGTCTTCGTCACCTACAACGTCGAGGGCATCCGCGCCAAGGGCGTCGGCGGCTACCTGAAGGGCCTGATCCCCGCCGGGGTCACGGGCGGGATGGCCGTGTTCATCTTCATCCTCGAGTTCTTGTCGAACTTCATGCGGCTGATCTCGCTCTCCGTCCGTCTTTTCGCCAACATCCTCGCCGGCCACCTGATCATCCTGTTCATGTCCGGCGGCCTCGCGGTGCTGCTGGGCCTCGAGGTGCTGGGCTGGGTGACCCTCCCGCTCGGCGTGATCCTCTTCATGTTCGAGGTCGGCCTGGTCGCAACGCTGCAGGCGTTCATCTTCGCCACCTTGACGGCCATCTACCTCGGCGGCGCGGTCGCCGAGCACCACTAACCCAAAGGAGTCTGGTTCCGTTGCTCGCAACCCTCATGACCATCGTCTTCGCCGCCGTGGACGACGGCGCAGACGCCGGTAAGGCGATCGCGCTCGGCGTCGGCGGCGGCCTGGGTGCCGTGGGTGCCGGCGTGGGCATCGGCATCATCTTCGGCAAGGTCATCGAGTCGGTGACCCGCCAGCCCGAGATGCGCGACGAGATCACCGGCATCCAGTGGCTCGGCTTCGCGCTTACAGAGGCGTGCTTCTTCTACGGCCTCGTGGCGGGCCTGATCGCCTTCTTCCTCTAGGCCGCCATGGTCAACCTTTCCGTCATCGTCGCGGCCAGTGACTCCGGCGGCAGCTTCCTGGTCTCGCCCGACGTCGGGCTGATGATCTGGACGCTGGTCGTCTTCGGCCTGTCGATGTTCCTGCTCGGCAAGCTCGCGTTCCCGCGCATCGCCGAGGCGCTCGACCGGCGCCAGAAGGCGATCGAGGAGTCGATCGACGCCGCCGAGCACACGCGCTCCGAGGCGGAGAAGATCCTCTCGGAGTACCGCGAGCGGCTCGCCGAGGCGCGCGGCCAGGCCGACGACATCGTCTCCCGTGCCCGCAAGACCGGCGAGGCGGCGGAGAACGAGATCATCGCCGAGGCGCGATCCAAGCGCGAGGAGATGATGGAACAGACCCGCCGCGACATCGAGGCCGAGACGCGCCGCGCGATCCAGGAGATCCGCGCCGAGGTGGCCGACCTCACCGTGCTCGCCACGGAGAAGGTCGCCCGCAAGTCGCTCACCGACGCCGACCAGAAGCGGCTCGTCGAAGAGGCCCTGTCCGAGCTCGACTTCGCGTCGCTCTCGGGAGAGGAACGCTAGATGGAAGAGATCGCCGCGGTCTACGCCCGATCGCTGTTCGAGGTCGCGCGCGACCAGGACACGCTCGACGCTGTCCGCGGGCAGCTCGGCGAGTTCGCCGACGCGCTATCGGAGACCCGCGACCTGCAGGTCTTCTTCTTCTCGCCCTACTTCTCGACCAAGGAGAAGCAGGACGGGCTCGAGCGCGTCGTGTCGGACGCCGACCCGGTGATCGTCAACTTCCTGAAGCTGCTGATCGAGAAGCACCGCATGCCGGCGCTCTTCCGCATCCGCGCGAACTTCGACGCGCTGTGGGAGGAGGAGAACAAGCTGCTGCCCGTGCACATCACGTCAGCGGTGGAGCTCGATGAGAAGGTCGTCAAGCAGCTCGGCGACCGCATCTCCGACCAGACCGACCGCAAGGTCGACGTGTCGGCCGACGTGGACCCCGACATCCTGGGTGGGATCGTCGTCCGCGTCGGCAACTCGGTGCTCGATGCGTCCGTGAGAAACCGACTTGAACAACTAAGACGACAAGTGGCGAGGGCCTAGGACTTTTTATGCAGATCAAGCCCGACGAGATCACCTCCATCCTCAAGAGCCGCATCGAGGGGCTCGACGAGGGCCAGGCCGACCTCACCGAGGTGGGCACGGTCCTCTCCGTCGCCGACGGCATCGCGCGCATCCACGGCCTCGAGAACGCGATGGCGTTCGAGATGCTCGAGTTGCCGCACGACGTCACCGGGCTGGCGCTCAGCCTCGAGTCCGACAACGTCGGCGCCGTGCTGTTCGGCCCGTGGGAGCACATCGTCGAGGGCGACACGGTCAAGCGCACGAACAGCCTGCTGAACATCCCGGTGGGCGAGCAGATGCTCGGCCGCATCGTCTCCCCGCTGGGCACGCCGCTCGACGGCAAGGGCGAGATCCACACCGAGGAGACTCGCCCGGCCGAGTTCAAGGCCCCCGGCGTGGTCCAGCGCCAGCCGGTGAAGGAGCCGATGCAGACCGGCCTGAAGGCGATCGACGCGATGATCCCGATCGGCCGCGGCCAGCGCGAGTTGATCATCGGCGACCGCCAGACCGGCAAGACGGCGATCGCGATCGACACGATCATCAACAACAAGGACACGGGCGTCATCTCGGTCTACGTGGCGATCGGCCAGCGCATGTCGACGGTCGTCGGCATCGCGCAGACGCTCGAGGATGCCGGTGCGCTCGACAGCACGATCATCGTGGCCGCGCCCGCCGACGAGGCCGCGCCGATCAAGTTCATGGCGCCGTACGCCGGCTGCGCGATGGCCGAGCACTTCCTCTACGACGGCAAGCACGCGCTCGTCGTCTACGACGACCTGACCAAGCACGCCTACGCGTACCGGCAGATGTCGCTGCTGCTGCGTCGCCCGCCGGGCCGTGAGGCGTACCCGGGCGACGTCTTCTACCTGCACAGCCGCCTGCTTGAGCGCGCCGTCAAGCTCAATGACGACCTCGGCGGCGGCTCGATGACCGCGCTGCCGATCATCGAGACGCAGGCGGGCGACGTGTCGGCCTACATCCCGACCAACGTGATCTCGATCACCGACGGGCAGATCTTCCTCGAGCCCGGGCTCTTCTACTCGGGCGTGCGCCCGGCGATCAACGTCGGCATCTCGGTGTCGCGCGTGGGCTCGAGCGCGCAGATCGCGCCGATGAAGAAGGTGGCCGGCAAGCTGAAGATCGAGCTGTCGCAGTACCGCGACCTCGAGGCGTTCGCCCAGTTCGGCTCCGACCTGGACCCCGAGACGCAGCGCACGCTCGCCCGCGGCGAGCGGCTCGTGAAGTCGCTCAACCAGAACGAGCGCTCGCCGATGTCGGCCGCCGACCAGGTCGCCGTGGTGTACGCCGCGACCAACGGGTTCGTCGACCGCATCGACGCCGACCGCGTCCCCGAGTTCCACCAGGGCCTGGTCGAGCGCATGCACTCGGAGATCCCCGACGTCATGAAGAAGATCGCCGAGGGCGACTGGTCGGACGAGACGCAGAAGGCGCTCGACGACGCGGTCGGCCAGTACGCCGAGGACTTCGGCTACGACCTCGACGAGGAGGGCCACCCGCTCAGCGACGAGCAGGCGATCCAGGAGGGCGGCCGCCGCTCGCGCGACGAGGAGAAGGACGAGGACGGCGAGCAGGATCAGGACTCCGATGACGATGCCGAGGCGTCCTCCGAGGAGGAGGAGACCCAGGAGCAGGAGGAGCCTGCGAAGGCCTAGTCATGGCGCAGAAGGACGTCAAGAACCGGATCTCCTCGGTCAAGAACATCCAGAAGATCACGCGCGCGATGGAGATGGTCGCCGCCGCGCGGCTGCGCCGTGCCGAGCAGCGCATCGAGGCGCTGCGGCCGTACGCGTCGGCGATCCGCCGGATGACCCGCCAGGCCGCCGAGGCGGCCGGCAACGTGCCGAACCTGCCGATCCTCAACGAGCACGAGTCGGTCAACACGGTCGGCCTGCTGCTCGTGACCGGCGACCGCGGCCTGGCCGGCGCCTTCAACTCGCAGATCGTGCGTGCCGGCGTTCGCGCCGCGGCCGAGCATGAGAGCGAGGGCCGGCAGATGGCCTGGTACGCGTCCGGCCGCCGCGGGGTGTCGTCGCTCACGTTCCGGGGCCGCGAGGTCGCCGGCGCCTACACCGGATTCACCGACCGCCCGGCCTACGGGGACGCGCGCGACATCGCGCAGGACCTGATGACCGCCTATGTCGACGGCGAGGTCGACCAGGTCGAGATCATCTACAACGGGTACATCTCGCCGCTCACGCAGGAGGTGACGCGCGAGACGCTGCTGCCGCTGCAGCATGCGACGATCCTCGAGGGCGAGGATAACGGCGAGGACGAAGGCGACGAGGACCACCCGTCGCAGAGCGCGCTCGTGGAGTACGAGCCCGACCCCGAGGAGATCCTCAAGCGCCTGATCCCCGCCTACGTGGAGATCTCCATCTTCCGCGCGCTGCTCGAGTCCACCGCGTCCGAGCACGGCGCGCGCATGACCGCGATGCGCAACGCGTCAGAGAACGCCGGGGACATCATCAAGGACCTGACGCTGCAGATGAACCGCGAGCGCCAGGCGGAGATCACACAGGAAATCTTGGAAGTCGTATCCGGGGCCGAAGGGCTCGCCGGTTAAGGAGAATCCATTGGCTGCCACTGAGACCGAGAAGCGCAACGTCGGCCGGATCGAGGAGATCCAGGGCGTCGTCATCGAGGCCGTCTTCCCCGACGAGCTGCCCGAGATCTACTCGGCGCTGCTGATCGAGCGCGAGGACAACCCCGAGGAGCAGGAGGGGATCTCGAGCGGCACCGGCACGAACCTCATCTGCGAGGTCCAGCAGCACCTCGGCGACGATCGCGTCCGCGCCGTCGCCATGGACACGACCGACGGCCTCTCCCGCGGGACCGAGGTCATCGACACCGGCGGCCCGATTACGGTCCCGGTCGGCCGCGTCACGCTCGGCCGCATCTTCAACCTGCTCGGCGAGGTGATCGACCAGGGCGACGAGATCGAGGTCGAGGAGCGCTGGCCGATCCACCGCACCGCCCCGACCGTAGAGCAGCTCACCCCGACCTCCGAGATGTTCGAGACCGGCATCAAGGTGGTCGACCTGCTCGCGCCCTATGCGAAGGGCGGCAAGGTCGGCCTGTTCGGCGGGGCCGGGGTCGGCAAGACCGTCCTCATCCAGGAGCTGATCCACAACCTCGCCCAGGAGCACGGCGGCCTGTCCGCCTTCTGCGGCGTCGGCGAGCGCTCGCGCGAGGGCAACGACCTCTGGCTCGAGATGACCGAGTCGGGCGTCATCGACAAGACGATGCTCGTGTTCGGCCAGATGAACGAGCCGCCCGGGGCGCGCATGCGCGTCGCGCTGTCCGGCCTGACCATGGCGGAGTACTTCCGCGATGAGGAGGGCCAGGACGTGCTGCTCTTCATCGACAACATCTTCCGCTTCGTGCAGGCCGGCTCGGAGGTCTCCGCGCTGCTCGGCCGCATGCCGTCGCAGGTCGGCTACCAGCCGACGCTGGAGTCCGAGATGGGCCAGCTGCAGGAGCGCATCACGTCGACCCGCAAGGGCTCGGTCACCTCGGTGCAGGCGATCTACGTGCCGGCCGACGACCTCACCGACCCGGCGCCGGCCTCGGTATTCGCGCACCTCAACGCCACGACGGTGCTCTCGCGCGGGATCTCCGAGAAAGGCATCTACCCGGCGGTCGACCCGCTCGACTCGACCTCGACGATCCTCAAGCCCGAGATCGTCGGCGAGGAGCACTTCAACGTCGCCAACGAGGTCAAGCAGGTGCTGCAGCGCTACCGCGAGCTGCAGGACATCATCGCCATCCTCGGCATCGACGAGCTGTCCGACGAGGACAAGGTGCTCGTGCAGCGGGCGCGCAAGATCGAGCGCTTCCTGTCGCAGCCGTTCAACGTGGCCGAGCAGTTCACGGGCACGCCGGGCGCGTACGTGCCGATCGCCGAGACCGTGCGCTCGTTCCGCGAGATCCTCGACGGCAAGCACGACGACCTGCCCGAGTCGGCGTTCCTGCTCAAGGGCGCGATCGAGGACGTCGTAGAGGCGGCGAAGCGGTAGTGGCGCGCACGCCCTTCAAGGTCGAGGTCCTCACCCCGGAGGGCGAGGCCTTCAACGACGAGGTGGAGATGGTCTCCACCAAGACGTCGGTCGGGTCGATCGGCCTGCTGGCCAATCACCAGCCGCTGCTGGCGATGCTCGACCCGACCGAGCTGCGGCTCTACAAGTCCGAGTCCGACGTCGTGCGCTTCGCGCAGGGCGAGGGCTTCCTGCAGATCGCCGGCACGCACGCCCTCGTGCTGGTCGACGAGGTGTTCCCGGTCGACCAGCTCGACACGGGCGACATCCGCAGCCGCCTCGAGCGCGCCGAGCAGGAGCTCTCCAACGCCGAGGAGGACACCGAGGAGGCGCGCGCGGCCGCGCGCGACAAGCGCCGCTACGAGGCGTTCCTCAAAATCGCTGAGGGATAGCCACCGCCACTCTGCGCTGGTAGTCGCGCGGAGCGGTACCGCATAACCAACGGCCAGCAGAAGCTCTTCGACGTCGTCGAGAGTCCCTGATTTCCAGGGCATTTACCGCGGTTAACCGACGCCTGGGGCGACCGCTTACCGGCCGGGCGCAGCGTGCGCTCCATGCCCATCACCTCACACCACATCTCCCGCACCGTCGCGAACCGCCGTCGCGATCGGCGCGGTGCTCGCGCCCACGGCGGCGGCCCAGCAGGACTTGCGTTCGCCCGACACGCGCGACGCCGCCGAACGGTGCAGCGCACGCAGGACCTGCGCTCGCCTGACACGCAGGACTCGTCCGCCGGGCGCGGGCTCGACAAGGCCCCGGTTGTCGAGTTCGTCGACGTCCCGCGGCAGGCCGCCGACGGCTTCGAGGTGACCGACGCGGCGCTGGGCGCCGCGGCCGGGATCGGCATCGTGCTCGTCGCGGTCGGCGGGGCGCTGACGACCGTCAGGATCCGCCGCCGACCGGTCGGAGCACGGTTCTAGACCGGGGTCTCCTCGCGTGACTCCAGCGCGGTGGGCGCCGGCGTGGCGCCCACCGCCAGCAGCTCGCGCACGAACGCCAGCGCCGCCTCGTGCCCGCCGGGGACGCGGCGCTTGGTCGCGAGCTTGACGGCGAGGCGGCCCGCGAGCGTGCCGGCGGCGTCGTCGCCGAGCCGGCCGTCGGGCAGAAGCTGGCGCCGTGGCAGCAGACGTCGCGGTCCGTGCCGGTGCGTGCTGTGACGATCCTGGGCCCAGCGCAGGCACAGGCGCGCGCGCTCGGCCTGCACGCTGGAGACCGTGCGCGTGCCGACGACCTCGGCGGCGAGCGGGTACAGGTCCTGTCGGCGGCGATCGTCGAGCCCGTCGTTGTAGGTCCGCAGGAAGGCCGCGATCACGGGATCGACGCAGCGCGGGCGGTCCGAGAACGGCTCGCCGGCGAGCATCGACGCAAGCTCCATAACACAGGCTCCGTGGTCCGGGTCACGGTGCTTCCCCTGCGAGAGACGGACGGTCTGGTGGCTCGCGTGCGTCATGGCTGCTCTCCTTGTCGCCTTCAAGGAGGATTGTCTCATGTCGCCGCTACCCTCCTGGCGGTGGATGAACGCGTTCTGACCGAGCGCCTGGTCACCTACGACACCTCGACCGCGGAGGGGCTCCATGCGGCGGCCGGGTTCGTGAAGGGCTGGCTCGAGGCGCGCGACATCGACGTCGAGGCACATCGCTTCGGCGACCTCCACGCGCTCACTGCCAGCGTAGGCCCCGAAGGCGTCCCGACGCTGGTCCTTCACGGCCATCTGGACGTCGTCCCCGGCCACGCCGAGCAGTTCTCGCCGCGCATCGAGGGCGACCGCCTGTACGGCCGCGGCGCCTACGACATGAAGGGCGGGCTGGCCGCGATGATGTGCGCCGCCCACGACCTCGCCGACCAGCAGGACGTCCGCATCCGGCTGGTGATCGTGCCCGACGAGGAGTCCGAAGACATCGAGCGCCGCTCGAGCGACGATCTCGTGCGGCGCGGCTACGTCGGCGACTTCGCGATCACCGGCGAGCCGACCAACTTGCACATCGGCGTCCAAGCCAAGGGTGTCCTGGCGGCGCGGATCCTCGTTCGCGGTCGCGCCGCCCACGGGTCGACTCCGTGGCTCGGCGACAACGCGATCGTGAAGGCGGTTGACGTCTTTCGGCGAATCGAGTCGATGCCGTTCTCGCGCGAGTCGTCCGAGATGTTCGATCGGCCGTCGATCAACCTCGGGCGGATCGTCGGGGGCGACGCGCCGAACAAGGTCCCAGACGCCTGCGTGATGGACGTCGACATCCGCTACCTGCCCAACCAGGATCCCGGGGACATCCTCGAGCAGATCCGCATGATCCCGGACATCGACGTCAAGCGAACGTTCATCTTCCCGCCCGCGCACGTGTCGCCCACGAACCCCTACGTGCGGGCCTTGTGCGAGGTGGTGGCGCCGCTGACCGAGGGCACGTCGGTGTCGGTGGGCCGCGACGGCGCCTCTGATGCCGTGTCGTTCCTGCGCGCCGGCGTCCCCGCCGTCGAGTTCGGCCCCGCGGGTGAGGGCCACCACGGGCCTGACGAGTGGGTGTCGATTCGCTCGCTCGCCCGCTACCGGCAGCTGCTGGTGGACTTCGCGCGCGTCGTGCCGGCGCGGCTGGCCGAGGGCTCTGTGGCACCGCTGCGGGCTGTCGAGGGCGGAGCAGCGTGACACCCGAAGCGCCGCCACGGGTGGGCTTCAGGCTCGCCCTCCGCGCGCTGCTCGCGTGCCTGCTCGTGATGGTGATCACGGCGGCCGCCGTCGCGACCGCCGCGCTGCGGGAGCTCAACGACATCCTCGACCCGATCCGCAAGCCGGGCCGCGCCGACATCCGCATTCCCGAGCTCGACACGCCGCCGCCGGGCGGCCCGCGCACGTTCATGATCCTCGGCTCGGACAAGCGCAACGGCGCCGACCGCTTCAGCCCCGCGCGGTCGGACACGATCCTGCTCGCGCGCGCGGATCCGGACGCCCAGGCGATCACCGTGACGTCGATCCCGCGTGACCTGAAGGTCGACGTCCCCGGTCACGGCCAGAACAAGATCAACGCGGCGTTCGAGCTCGGCGGCCGCAAGGGCGGCCCGGGCCTGGTCGTCAAGACGATCAAGAAGCTGTTCAAGGACAAGATCGGCCAGGACCTGCCCATCACCAACGTGATGGTCATGGACTACGGGGCCTTCCGGCGCGCGGTCAACTACATCGACGGCGTCTACGTCGACGTCGACCGCCACTACTTCAACGACAACTCGTCGGGCGAGAACTACGCGACGATCGACGTCGACTCCGGCTACCAGAAGCTGATGGGCAAGGACGCGCTCGACTACGTGCGCTACCGCCACGGCGACAACGACCTCGTGCGCTCCGCCCGCCAGCAGGACTTCATCCGCCAGGCCAAGAACGCGGCGGGCGTGCGGCGGCTGCTGGCCGGCGGGCTCGGGGCGAAGCGCCACCTGATCCAGGTGTTCAGCCGCTACTTCCGCGTCGACGCGTCGCTGCGCTCGAACAAGCAGGTCCTGTCGCTGCTCAAGCTGGCGATCTTCCTCAGCGCGAAGAACCCGAAGGTCAATCAGGTGAAGTTCCCGGCCCACGACGCGCCGAACCCGCAGCTCGACACGAACCTGTACATCAACAAGTCCGACCTCAAGACCATCTACCGCCAGTTCATGAGCCTCGAGGGCTCGGCCGCCCCGGCCAAGGGCCCGGTCAAGGAGGTCAGGAGCACGCCGGTGCCGAAGCCGTCGAAGGGCAAGAAGAAGAAGAGCGCGCCGGTGCCCGGGCTCGAGGACACGCGCCGCGAGGGCGAGGACCTGGCCGTGCTCGCCGACCCGAAGCTCAAGTTCCCGTTCTACTTCCCGGCCGTCCGTATGAAGGGTTCGACCTACGTCGGCAACGAGCAGCCGCGCGTGTACACGCTCAGGGACGAGACGGGCAAGAAGCAGCAGGCCTACCGGCTGGTGCTGCGTGCTCCGGGCGTCGGCGAGTACTACGGGATCCAGGGCATGACCTGGAAGGCGCCGCCGATCCTCGACAACCCGGATCGCACCGTCAGACGCCACGGCCACAAGCTCCGGCTGTACTACGACGGGGCACGCCTGCGACTGGTCGCCTGGAAGTCCAAGAAGGCGGTCTACTGGGTCTCGAACACGCTCACCGCGGACATCGGCGACGCCCAGATGCTCGAGATGGCCTCCTCGCTCAGGCGACTCAAGCAGTAGGGTAAGCCGCCGCGTATGAGCGGTTCCCAGAGAGAACCAATCGGGGTCATCGGCACCGGATACGTCGGTCTCGTGACCGCCGCGGGCTTTGCCGAGCTGGGCAGCGATGTCTGGTGCATCGACATCGACGAGGCCAAGATCGAGGGGCTCAAGCAGGGCCGGATCCCGATCTGGGAGCCCGGTCTGGAGGAGCTCGTCGCCCGCCATCGCGACCGCATGCACTTCTCCACGGACATCGGCGATGCGCTCGGGCACGCGCGGCTGCTGTTCGTGGCCGTCGGCACGCCGCCGACCTACTCGGGCGACGCCGACCTGTCGGCGGTCCACGCCGTCGTCGACGCGATGCCGCCGTCGGACCGCCACGCGCTGGTGATGAAGTCGACGGTGCCGGTTGGGACCGGCGACAACATCAAGCGCCTGTTCGCCGAGCAGGGCAAGGGCGGCTTCCGCTACGTCTCGTGCCCGGAGTTCCTCAAGGAGGGCTCGGCGGTCGCCGACTTCCTCGAGCCCGACCGCGTGGTCGTCGGCGACGACGGCGACTGGGCGGGCGACGCGGTCGTGGATCTCTACGCGCCGCTCGACGCCCCGCTCGTCCGCACCGACATCCGCTCGGCCGAGATGGTCAAGCTGGCGTCCAACGCCTTCCTCGCCACCAAGATCTCGTTCATCAACGAGATCGCCAACGTCTGCGAGGAGACCGGCGCCGACGTCGTGGAGGTCGCGCGCGGCATGGGCCTCGACGATCGCATCGGCCCGAAGTTCCTCCAGGCCGGGATCGGTTTTGGAGGCAGCTGTTTTCCCAAGGATGTTGCTGCTCTGAAACAGCTGGCCGGCAACTCGGGCTACCACTTCCAGCTGCTGAACTCGGTGATCGAGGTCAACGAGCTGCAGAAGCGGCGGGTGATGGCGAAGCTGAGCAAGCACCTCGGGTCGCTGGTGGGGAAGGAGATCGCGCTCCTCGGGCTGGCGTTCAAGCCGAACACCGACGACATGCGCGAGGCGTCGTCGCTCGTGCTGTCGGCGCGGCTGCAGGCCGCCGGTGCGCGGGTGCGGGCGTACGACCCGGTCGCCGAGGAGGAGGCGCGCCAGCTGCTCGGCGGGGTGGAGCTCAAGCGCTCGGCCGCCGACGCGATCGAAGGCGCCGACGCCGTCGTGCTCGTCACCGAGTGGCGGGAGTTCGGCGAGCTCGACTTCGGCGAGGTGGCCGCGGCGATGCGCGGCACGCTCGTGGTCGACGGCCGCAACTTCCTCGATCCCGAGGCGGTGAGCCGCGCCGGCCTGAGCTACGAGGGCATCGGTCGCGGCCTGTCGCGCCAGGCCGTGCCGGCGCAGGCGAAGGGCGGGTAGCGATGCAGGCACTGATCCTGGCGGGCGGCGAGGGGACGCGGCTGCGGCCGCTGACGACGACGGTCCCCAAGCCCGTGGTCCCGCTCGTCGACCGTCCGTTCATCCGCTTCATGCTCGACTGGCTGCACGGGCACGGCGTCGATGACGTCGTCATGTCGTGCGGGCACCTGGCCAGTGGCGTGCGCAACGTGCTCGGCGACGGATCCGCGCTCGGCATCAGGCTGCGGTACGTCGAGGAGCCGCGGCCGCTGGGCACCGGCGGCGCGCTCAAGTACGCGGAGCCGCTGCTCGCCGAGCGCTTCCTGATGCTCAACGGCGACGTGCTGACCGACCTCGACCTGACCGCGCAGATCGAGCAGCACGAGCGCACCGGCGCGCGTGCCACGCTCGCGCTCACGCCCGTCGAGGACCCGTCGGCCTATGGCCTCGTCCGCACGACCGCGGACGGCGCGGTGACCGAGTTCGTCGAGAAGCCCGCACCAGACCAGATCGACACCAACAACATCTCCGCCGGCGCGTACGTGCTCGAGCACTCGGTGCTGGAGATGCTCGAGCCCGAGCAGAACGCGTCGATCGAGCGCGACGTGTTCCCGCGGCTCGTCGGCGAAGGCCTGTACGGCTGCGTGTCCGACGGCTACTGGCTCGACATCGGGACCCCCGACCGGTACCTGCAGGGCACCTGGGACATCCTGGAGGCGACGGTCGAGACCGCCGTCGCGGATCGCGTCGGCGACGGCTACCTGTGCGTGGAGCAGAACGTCGACAACCGCGGCCGCATCATCCCGTCCGCGCTCGTGGAGAGCCGCTGCCGGATCGGGGAGAACTCCCGGGTGGGCGGCCGCGTCGTCCTCGAGCACGGCGTCACGGTCGGCGAGCACACGACGATCGAGCGCGCCGTCGTCATGCAGGGCACGGAGATCGGCAGCCACTGCACGCTCAACGGCTGCATCGTCGCCGGCGGCGTGCGGGTCGGCGACCACTGCACGATCGACGGGATGAGCGTGCTCGGCGAAGGCGTCACGCTCGGCCGCGGCAACGTGATCTCCAACGGCGCCCGGATCTTCCCCGGCGTCGATCTGCCCGAGGGCGCGATCCTCTTCTGATGAGCGCGCTCGATCGCACGGCCGTCGCCGCGGTGGACTCCACCGGGCAGGCGGCCGAGATCCTCGACCTGTCGGTGCACCTGACCGACGCGCTGTGGCGCGTCGACTCCGCCGGAATCGCGCCCGTCGAGGCGCCCGGCGGCCTGATCGTCGCGGGCATGGGCGGTTCGGCGGTCGGCGGCCGGCTGGCCCGCGGCGCGATCGGGTCGCGGCTGCGCCGCCCGCTCGCGGTGGCCGACGGCTACGGGCTGCCCGGCTGGGCCGGGCCGGAGACGCTCGTGCTGTGCTCGAGCTACTCCGGCAGCACCGAGGAGACGCTGGCGGCCTACGACGACGCCGTCGAGCGCGGGGCCCCGCGGCTGGTGGCGACCACCGGGGGCGCGCTCGGCGAGCGCGCGCGCCGCGACGGCGTGCCGGTGATCCCGATCCCCGGCGGCTTCCAGCCGCGCGCCGCGGTTGGCTACTCGGTGGTCTCGGCGCTCGAGGCCGCCGCTCTCTGCGACGCCGCGCCGTCGCTGCGCGACGAGGTGCAGGCGGCGTCGGCGCTCGCCGCCACGCTCGCCCAGGAATGGGGGCCGGACGCCGACGAGGACAACGAGGCGAAGGCGCTCGCGCGGCGGCTGCACGGCACTGTCCCCGTGATCGCCGGCATCGAGCTCGGCGCCTCGGCCGCGTACCGCTGGAAGTGCCAGATCAACGAGAACGCCGGACTGCCGGCCTTCGCCGGCGCGCTGCCGGAGATCGATCACAACGAGGTGGTCGGCTGGCCTGCCGCGCGCGAGCTCGGCCGCTTCTCGGCGGTCTTCCTGCAGGACCCCGGCGCGCATCCGCGCGACGTCCTGCGCACCGAGCTCACCGCTGAGCAGGCGCGTGCCGGGACCGACGTTGTCGAGCTCGTCGCGCCGCGTGGCGACACCCCGATCGAGCACCTGGTCTCGCACGTGCTGCTCGGCGACCTCGTCTCGCTCTACCTCGCGGTGCTGCGCGGCAAGGACCCGATCGACATCGCGCCGATCGACGCACTGAAGGCCGCGCTGGCCGAGCGATGATCGTCTTCCGCGGCGGCACCGTGCGGACGATGGATCCGGCACGGCCGCTCGCGCGGACACTCGTCGTCGACGGGGAGCGGATCGTCGCGCTCGACTCCGAGCCCGCCGGCGCGCAGGTGGTCGACCTCGCCGGCGGCTGTGTGCTGCCCGGGTTCACCGACAGCCACGTCCACTTTCCAACGTGGGCGATCACGCGGCGCGAGCTGCAGCTGCACGGCAGTCGCGACGACGTGCTCGCGCGCGTGGCCGAGGCAGCGCCGGCCGTGCCGCCCGGGCGCTGGCTGCGAGGGTTCGGCTGGACGGACTTCGAGCCGTCGCTGGAGGCGCTCGACACGGTTACGGGCGATGTGCCGACGGCGCTGCTCGCGCACGACTGGCACAGCCTGTGGCTCAACAGCGCTGCGCTCGCCCATGCCGGCGGCGACATCGAGCGGCCGGGCGGCGAAGTCGATCTGCAGGCCGGCGTGCTGCGCGAGGAGGCCGCGTGGTCGTTCCGCGACCGCTTCACGCTCCCGACGCACGCCGAGCTCGTCGAGGCGACGCGTGCCGCGCTGCCGGTCGCCGCCGCCCGCGGCGTGACCGCGATCCACTGCAAGGACGGGCTGATCGGTTCGCGCGAGGTGTACCGCGAGCTGGCCGGCGAGCTGCCCTTCCGCGTCTGGCAGTCGCTGCCCGCGGCGCGGCTCGACGAGGGCCCCGACTACGTCAAGGCGTACATGGACGGCACGCTCGGGTCGCGGACGGCGCGCCTGCTCGACGGCACCGGCGTCGAGATCACCAGCCGCGAGGCGTTCGAGGAGATCGTGCGGGCGGCGACGGAGGCGGGCGTGCCGGTGGCCGTGCACGCGATCGGCGACCGCGCGAACCGCGACGCGCTCGATGCGTTCGCCGCGGTGCCGGACGCGATCCGGCCGCGGATCGAGCATGCCCAGTGCCTGCATCCGGACGACATCGCGCGGTTCGCGCAGCTCGGCATCACGGCCTCGATCCAGCCGTCGATGGCGGTCACCGATGCGCCCGTGGCCGAGAAGCTGTGGGCCGGCCGGCTCGAGGGCGCGTACGCGTACCGCTCGCTGCACGCGTCCGGCGCGCGGCTTGCGCTCGGCTCCGACGCGCCGGTCGAGGCGCTGGACCCGCTGCTCGGCCTGCGCGACGCGGTGCTGCGCGAGTGGCGGCCGCACGAGGCGCTCGACATCCAGGCCGCGCTCGAGGCGCTGACCGTCACGCCCGCCTGGCTCGCCGGCGACGAGGATCGTCGCGGCCGCCTGCGGCCGGGCATGCTCGCCGACCTCGTGATCCTCGACCGCGATCCGTTCGACGACCTGCAGAACGCGGCCGTCGTCGACACCTATCTCAACGGTCGCAGTACGGTGAACGCATGACAACGCTTGCAGCGACTGAGATCGCCTCCATCGTCGGCGGGAAGCCGCTCGCCGACGCTCCGGGCGGGCGCCTGACCTCCACCAACCCTGCCAACACCTCCGAGACCGTGGCCGAGGTGCTGCTCGGCGATGCCTCCACGTTCGTCGACGCCTGCGGCGCCGCGCGCGCCGCCCAGCGCGAGTGGGCCAAGGTACCCGCGCCGGCCCGCGGCCGCGTGATCGCCAACGTCGGTCGTCTGGTCGAGACCAACAAGGAGGCGCTCTCGCGCCTCGTCACACGCGAGGTCGGCAAGCCGTACGCCGAGTCGCTCGGCGAGGTGCAGGAGATCATCGACACCTGCGACTTCTTCATCGGCGAGGGCCGGCGCCTATACGGCCAGACCGTGCCGTCGGAGATGCCGAGCAAGCAGCTCTTCACCTTCCGCATGCCGGTCGGCGTCGCCGCGATCATCACCGCCGGCAACTTCCCGGTCGCCGTGCCCGCCTGGTACCTCGTGCCGGCGATCCTGTGCGGCAACGCCGTCGTCTGGAAGCCGGCCGAGTACTCCCCGGCGCTCGGCGACGCGCTGGCCAAGCTGTTCCTGGCCGGCGGCGTCCCGGCCGGCGTGCTCAACGTCGTCCAGGCCGAGGGCGCGGAGACGTTCGCGGGCCTCGAGCGCGCGCTCGAGGAGCGCCTCGTCGACAAGGTCGGCTTCACCGGTTCCAGCGCGGTCGGCTCGAAGATCGGCGAGCTGTGCGGCCGCCACCTGCAGTCGCCGTGCCTGGAGCTCGGCGGCAAGAACCCGATGGTCGTGATGGACGACGCCGACGTCGACCTCGCGGTCGAGGGCGCGCTGTTCGGCGGCTACGGCACGGCGGGCCAGCGCTGCACGTCGCTGGGCACCGCGATCGTCCACGAGTCGGTCCACGACGAGTACGTCCGCAAGCTCGACGAGCGCCTGCGCACCGCGCCGATCGGCGACCCGACGCAAGACGTCCTCTACGGCCCGATGCTGCACGAGCGCTTCGCCGACCGCTTCGAGGACTGGCTCGGGCTGATCCGCGACCACCACACCACGTACGGGTCGACCGGACAGGGCCGGATCACGGCGTCCAACCCGCGCGAGGGTTTCGTCGGCGACCCCGAGGCCGGGATCTTCTACCACCCGGTCCTCGTCGACGGCGTGACGATCGACGACGACCTGTACGCGACCGAGACGTTCGGGCCGATCACCGGCGTCGCGACGTTCCGTGACTTCGACGAGGCGATGGAGCTCGCCAACAACCACGGCTACGGGCTGTCGTCTTCGATCTACACGCGCTCCGGCCTGCACGCGTTCCACTTCCGCGAGCGCATCACCGCCGGCATGGTGTCGGTGAACAACTCCACGTCCGGCGCCGAGGCGCACCTGCCGTTCGGCGGCAACGGCAAGTCCGGCAACGGCTCACGCCAGTCGGGCATCTGGGTGCTCGACCAGTTCACCCGCTGGCAGTCGATGAACTGGGACTACGCGGGCAAGCTCCAGAAGGCCCAGATGGACGTCGTCGAGGTCGACGCCAACCTCGACTTCAAGCTCGACCAGTAGGGGCGAAACCCGCCCTGGGCGGATATACAACCGTATAGGTAGTCAATCCGCCCAGGGACCGCTGAGACGGCCGACCCGGCCGCCGCCCTACCCAGCCGCAGCTCGCTCAGGCCCAGCGCACGCTCGAGGTCGAAGCGCCGCGGTGCGGCGCGAGGATCGCCGCTTCCGCCTCGATCGCGGCGGCCGCCTTGCGCGCCGCCTTGGACAGCGGCTCGACGGCGACGACGAGTCGCTTGCCCTTCTTCTCCGGCCGCCACAGGCCGGCGACCTGGCCGTCGACGAGCAGCGCGCCGGGTGCGCCGATGCCGGAGCGGGCGCGCTTGCGGATCGCGGGGTCGGGCCACAGCGTCGCGCGGTCGCGCTGGTCGAGGTAGGGATCGAACGGCGGCAGCAGCCGCACGCCGGCCGCCGCAGGGGGCGAGGCGAACGCGGGCGCGTCGGCGGCCAGGATCAGCGCGGTGCGGCCGTCGAAGTCGACCTCTTCGATGTCGGCGGAGATGCTGTCGAGCAACCCACGCGCGTGCGAAGGCGCGATGCCCGCCCAGGCGGCGAGGTCGGCGTGCGTCGCCGGCCCGTAGGCGTGCAGGAAGCGGCGCACCAACTCGCCCGGCGCCTTCTTGGCGCCGCGCGCCTTCGGCGGCGCGCCGAACACGGTGACGCGGCCGCGCCGCTCGGCGACCGCGAGCACGCCGCGGATGCCGGTCGCCCGCCACAGCGACGGG
This sequence comes from uncultured Solirubrobacteraceae bacterium, assembly GCA_963803335.1. Taxonomy (GTDB): domain Bacteria; phylum Actinomycetota; class Thermoleophilia; order Solirubrobacterales; family Solirubrobacteraceae; genus DASSUW01. Next base: position 288,440 of record CAWDME010000011.1, read on the forward strand.
TGCACGTGATGGCTCTGGCAGCCGCGGCACCACCACAGCAGCTCGTCCGGCAGCCGCTCGCGCAGCGCCTGGTGGAAGTCGTCGCGCTCGAGCGGGCCGTCGGTCAGCGCGTCGGCGACCGCGTCGCTCACGCGATCGAGCGCGTCGAGCGCGGTGACTCCAGCGGGGTCGAGCGTGTCGACGGCGGTGCCGACGAGGGTGCGCGCCGCGGCTTCGTCGGGCGGCGCGAGGCCAGCTGTGAACACCGCGACGTCCGCACGCGGGACCGCCACCGCCGCGCCGCGGAACGTGTAGACGATCACGAGCCGGTACAGGTCCGCGTCCGCCACGCGCGCGGCGAGCGCCGGCGCCGCCATGCCCGGCGGGAAATCCTGGAGGCCGATCACGCCCGCCGCCTCCGCCTCCGATCCTGCCGCCAGCCGCTCGTGCAGGTTGTGCGCCGCCACGCGGTGAGCGAGGACCTGCTCTCGCTCCATCAGTGGCGGCGGTACCAGTTCGGCGACGTGTTCGGCGGCGGCACGAGCGGCTCGGGCGTCCGCGCCACGAGCACGGACGGCGCCTCATCGGCGACGTGCTCGCTCAGCGCCTCCCCGAACGCGTCGTCGAGGCCGTCGACGGTCTGGGCGCGGATCCCGAACGCGCCCGCGAGCGCCTCGAAGTCGGGCGTGCGCAGGTCGACGCCGTAGCGCGTGCGGCCCTCGACGTCCTGGTCGTAGCGGAGCATCCCGTAACCGCCGTCGTCGACCACAACGGCGGTCAGCGGGATCCGCTCCTGCGCCATCGTCGCCAGCTCGCCGCACGCGAACAGGAAGCCGCCGTCGCCGGCCACGGCCACCACCGGGCCGGTGTCGGCGAGCGCGGCGCCGAGCGCGGCCGGGAACGCGTAGCCGAGCGTGCCCCAGCCGAGCGGGATCTGCAGCCGCCGCGGCGCCGGGGGCGTGAAGAAGCCCGCCAGCCAGTAGCCGGGAATGCACATGTCGGCGACCACCACCGCGGCCTCGGGCAGCGCGAAGCGCATCGCGTCGAGGAACCGGAGCGCGCGGCCGTCGAGCGCGCCGCAGGCCTCGGCGCGCACCTCGTGCAGGCGCCGGCCGAGCGCCTCGAGCCCGTCACGCTGGGGCAGCCGCTCGGCGAGCGTCGCCGCCAGGCGCGTGGCGTCGCCCTCGAGCACCATGTCGACGCGGTAGTTCTTCGCCGCGTCCTCCGGGTCGAGGTTGACCGCGATCAGCGCCGGCGGCTGCGGCATCGCGAAGTTCTGCGTCTGGATGCCGTCGAGATCCGACCCGATGGCCAGTACCACGTCGGCCTCGTCCCACAGCCGGCCCGCTGGAGCGACGTGCGGCGGCAGGCCGACCAGGCAGGGATGCGAGGGCGGGAGCACCCCCGCCGCGCCGTAGGTCGTGAGGACCGGGGCCGCGAGCCGCTCGGCGAGCCGCGCGATCGCCGCGCCCGCGCCGCGTGTGCCGCCGCCGATCCACAGCAGCGGCCGCTCGGCCTTCGCCAGCCGCTCGACCGCCGCGTCGAGCTCCCCGTTCGCGGTCGGCTCGTCGAGCGCGCCGGTGAACACGTCGCCGGCCGGCAGCTCGGCGCCGAGCAGGTCGGTGGCGATCTCGAGGTACACGGGCCGGGTGGGCTCGGACGTCGCTTCGAGCACGGCCGCCGCGGCGGCGGGGGCGACGAGCTCGGGCGCGAGTGCGCGGTGCGTCGCCTTCGTCACGGGCGCGAACATCGCCGCCTGGTCGGTCGTCTCGTGCAGCACACCGCGATAGGTGCCCGGGCGCCGCAGGCGCGACGGTATGTCCGTCGCCACGACAAGCACCGGCGAGCGCGACGCCCACGCCTCGCCGACCGCTCCGAGCGTGTTCGCCGCCCCCGGGCCGGTGGTCGTCAGCGCGACGCCGAGGCGCCCGCCGGCACGCGCGTAACCGTCGGCGGCGTACGCGGCGGTCTGCTCGTGCCGCACCCCGACGAGCCGGATCGGCGAGTCGCGCAGTGCCTCCCAGAGCGCCAGGTTGTGCACGCCCGGCAGCCCGAACGCGACCTCGACGCCACGTTCTGTCAGGAGCTGGACGAGAAATTCGGCGCCGGTCGCCATCGCCGCGGGATCCTTTCACGGTTGCGTCTCGCGGCCGCGGGGAACACCATCTAGACCATGAGCATGAATGGAACTTCCCGGCGCGTCGTCGCCGAGCCGGTCGTGGTGCCGAAGCAGGTCCACGAGCCCGCTCCAAAGCGCGAGCCGGTGCAGCCCGCGGAGCCTGTCGCCCGCACGTGAGCGACACGCCGCTCTTCGGCGATCCCCTTTACGGACTGCGGTTCTGGAGGGTGATGTCGGACGAGGGCGGCGAGGTGCTGGCGGGCCCTCACCAGAACGCCCTCTGGCCGCCCGGCGGCCAATGGCTGCAGGCGCGCTGTCCGACCGGCCACGCCGCGCCGGCGCCCGGGTGCGACTGCGGCGCCCACGCCTGGCATCCGCGGCGCCATTCGGTCCGCGACGTCCTCGCCCCGCGCCGCACCGTGCCGGGCATCGTCGAGGCCCAGGGCGCCATCGAGGTGCACGAGGACGGCATCCGCGCCGCCCGCGCCCGCCCGCACGCCCTGCTCGTCACGCCAGGCTGCAACGCGGCGATGATCCGGCGCCTCGCCGACCGCTACGGCGCGGCGCTCATCGAGGTCCGCGGCCCGCGCGACCTGCTCGCGTATTGCCGCGAGCACCACATCGGCATGGGCGAGGACGTCGTATCCGAGCTGCTCGGCACCGGCGATCCGCGCCAACGCCGACGCGCCAAGTTCCGCCACGACTTCCTGCGTGTCGCCGCCGCGTTGATGGTGACGGCGCTGCTCGTGGTGCTCGGCCTGCAACTGGCCGTGGATCCCCCCGGCGACCGCACCCTGTTCGGCCGCACCGGCGAGATTCATACGCACTGAGTAACCCCCCGGCGGGGACTGGGTAGGTACTGCACATGGGGAGCGGACGAGCAGAGCGCGTGAATCGCGCGCGGGCCAAGGGCACTGAGCTGGGGCGCACGGCCGCGAGCCGCGGCGCCGAGATCGGGCGCACGGCCGCGACGCGCAGCGCCGAGATCGGCCGCAACATGCGCAACCTCGACGTGCCGTGGGCGCGCTGCGCGCCCGCGCGCTTCGTGCGCGAGTCGATCCTGCAGTTCGTCCTCGCCCCGCTGATGGACATCTACATGCGCCCGCGCGTCGTCGGCCGCGACGTGTTCCGCCGGCTCCCGCACCCGGTGATCCTCGTGGCCAACCACTCGAGCCACCTCGACACGCCGACGATCCTGCGCGCGCTCCCGCTCCAGTGGCGCCAGCGCACCGCCGTGGCCGCCGCCGCCGACTACTTCTACAAGAAGCGCGGCGTCAAGGAGCTCGTGGCCCTGATCTTCAATACCGTGCCGCTGTCGCGCGCCGGCGGCGGGGTCGGCAACGGCTCGACCGAGCACGTCGACAGCCTGATCGACCAGCGCTGGAACCTGCTGATGTTCCCCGAGGGCACCCGCTCGCGCGACGGCAGGCTGCACAAGCTGCGCTCCGGCGCCGCGGTGATCGCCCAGCAGCACGGCATCCCGATCGTCCCCATCTACGTCAAGGGCACGCATGACGCGATGCCGCCCGGGCGCAACTGGCCGAAGAAGCGCTGGCTGCTCGGACGCCGCCACCGCGTCGAGATCCACTTCGGGCCGCCGATCTGGCCCGGCATCGGCGAGCATCGCACCGATGTGATGGCGCGCGTGCGCACGTTCCTGGAGACCGAAGCCGGCCAGGTTCCGGTCACCATTCCGGCCCCGACGACGCCCGTCGTCGAGCGGCCTCCCGCCCCGGTCGTTTGACCGCCTCCTCACTCGCTTTATAGGGTCCGCTGCGGAGGGAGTATCCGCGACGACTGGGGTGAGGAACCATGTCTGTCAAGACGATGAAGAAGCTGATCAACGCGCCCGATGATGTGGTGCGCGAAGCGCTGCAAGGAATGGAGGCGGCGCACAGTGACCTGATCCGGGTCAATTACGAGCCGGCGTACATCGTGCGTGCCGACGCTCCGGTTCAGGGGAAGGTCGGCATCATCTCCGGCGGCGGCTCGGGTCACGAGCCGATGCATGGCGGCTTCGTCGGCCGCGGCATGCTCGACGCCGCGTGCCCGGGCGAGGTATTCACGTCGCCGACGCCGGACCAGATGCTCGAGGCCACGAAGGCGGTCGACGCCGGCGCCGGCGTCCTGCACATCGTCAAGAACTACACGGGCGACGTGCTCAACTTCGAGATGGCGGCCGACCTCGCCAAGAGCGAGGGGATCGACGTCGAGGCCGTGGTCACCAACGACGACGTCGCGGTCCAGGACAGCCTGTACACGGCCGGCCGCCGCGGCGTCGGCATCACCGTGATCGCCGAGAAGATCTGCGGCGCGGCGGCCGAGGAGGGCAAGTCGCTCGCCGAGGTGGCGGAGGTCTGCCGCACGGTCAACGGCCAGGGCCGCAGCATGGGCATGGCGCTGACCGCCTGCACGACGCCGAGCTCCGGCGAGCCGAGCTTCGAGCTCGGCGACGACGAGATGGAGATCGGCATCGGCATCCACGGCGAGCCGGGCCGCTTCCGCGAGGCGCTGGGCCCGGCCAGTCAGGTCGTCGAGCGCCTTGCCACGGCGGTCGTCGAGGACCTCCCGTACGAGTCGGGCGACAACGTTCTCGCCTTCGTCAACGGCATGGGCGGGACGCCGCTGATCGAGCTGTACGTCGTCTACAACGAGCTCAACAAGTTCCTGTCGGGCAAGGGGATCACGATCACCCGCCACCTGATCGGCGACTACATCACCTCGCTGGAGATGGCCGGCTGCTCGATCACGCTGCTCAAGCTCGACGACGAGCTGACGCGGCTGTGGGACGCGCCCGTCCTCACGCCCGCGCTGCGGTGGGGCGCGTGACGACAGAGCAGGTACGCGAGTGGATCCGGCGGTACGCGGACGTCGTCGCCGAGCACCGCATGGAGCTCGTGCGGCTCGATACGGCCATCGGCGACGGCGACCACGGCACGAACATGGACCGCGGCATGAAGAAAGTCGTCGAGAAGCTCGACGGCACCGAGGGCGGCGACATCGGCACCGACCTCAAGAACGTCGGCATGGCGCTGGTCTCCAGCGTCGGCGGCGCCGCGGGTCCGCTGTACGGGACGCTATTCCTGCAGATGGGCAGCGCCGCCGCCGGTAAGGAAGAGCTCGACCTCGACGGCTGGACCGCAGCCGTCGAGGCGGGCGTCAAGGGCGTCCAGGCGCGTGGCAAGGCCGAGGCGGGTGACAAAACGATGATCGACGCCTTGCTGCCGGCGATCGAAGCGCTGCGCGCGGGGGGCGAGATCGGCGAGGCACTCGAGCGCTCCGCCGCCGCCGCGGAGGAGGGGATGAAGGCCACGATCCCGCTCGAGGCCCGCAAGGGCCGGGCCAGCTACCTCGGACCTCGCAGCGTCGGCCACCAGGACCCCGGCGCGACCTCGAGCTACCTGCTCCTGCGAACCGCCGCCGAGACGCTCGGCTAGGTTGCCGGGCCCGTGCCGGGCTCCATCCAGTCGATCGAGCGGGCCGCCGCGATCCTCCGGCTTCTGTCAGGGCGATCGCGGCGGCTCGGCGTCGGTGAGCTGGCGGGCGAGCTCGGGTTGCCGAAGGGCACCGTCCACGGCATCCTGCGCACGCTCCAGCTCGTCGGCTTCGTCGAGCAGGACGAGCAGTCCGGCAAGTACCAGCTCGGCGCGGCGCTGCTGCACATGGGCTCGAGCTACCTCGACGGCAACGAGCTGCGCACGCGCGCGCTCAACTGGGCCGACTCGCTGGCCGCGCGCTCGAACGAGAGCGTGCGCATCGGCACGCTGCACGAGGGCCAGGCGCTCGTCGTCCACCACGTGTTCCGGCCCGACAACAGCCGCCAGGCGCTCGAGGTCGGCGCGCTGCTGCCCGGCCACGCGACCGCCCTCGGCAAGGTGCTGCTGGCACACAACCCGTACGCCACCGAGGAGGTGATCGACGGCGGGCTCACGCCGTTCACGCCCGCCACGGTCACCGATCCGGCGGCCTTGCGCGACGAGCTCACCGAGGTGCGCGTGCGAGGGTGGGCGACCGACGTCGAGGAGCTGGTGGAAGGCGAGGTCTCGCTCGCGGCGCCGATCCAGGATCGCCGCGGCGTGACCGTCGGCGCCATCGGCATCTCAGGCCCGATCGAGCGCCTGTCCAACAGCGAGGGCCCCAGAAACGACCTGATCTCATACGTGCGCGAGTCGGCCCGGGCGGTCTCCCGGGACCTCGGCGCGATCCCGTGGTGAGGAGTCTGTGAAGTGAGCCAACGCTATATCGCAGCGATCGACCAGGGCACCGCGTCCTCCCGCTGCCTGTTGTTCGACGTGAGCGGCCGGATCGTCTCGGTCGGCCAGAAGGAGCACCGCCAGATCTTCCCCAAGCCCGGCTGGGTCGAGCACGACGCGGTCGAGATCTGGCAGAACGTGCTCCAAGTCGTCCGGGACGCGCTCAGCAAGGCGCAGCTCACGCCCGCGGACATCGTCGCCCTCGGCATCACCAACCAGCGCGAGACCACGCTGGTGTGGGATCGCGAGACCGGCGAGCCGGTGCAGAACGCGATCAACTGGCAGGACATCCGCACCGATCACCTGATCCGCGAGTTGGCCGGCGAAAGCGGGCAGGACCGCTTCCGCGACCGCTGCGGCCTGCCGCTCGCGACCTACTTCTCGGGGCCGAAGATCCGCTGGCTGCTCGACCATGTCGACGGCCTGCAGGCGCGCGCCGAGGCGGGCGACGTGCTGTTCGGGACGATGGACACGTGGCTGCTCTGGAACCTCACCGGCCGCCACATCACCGACGTCACGAACGCCGGGCGCACGATGCTCATGAACCTCGAGACGCTCGAGTGGGACGACGTGCTGCTCGATGCGCTCGGCGTCCCGCGGGCGATGCTTCCCGAGATCCGCCCATCGGCGGAGGTCTACGGCGAGGCGCACGCGCCGCTGTCCGGCCTCCCGGTGGCGGGCGCGCTGGGCGATCAGCATGCCGCGCTGTTCGGCCAGACGTGCTTCGCGCCCGGCGAGGCGAAGTGCACGTACGGCACCGGCAGCTTCCTGCTGCTCAACACGGGCGAGACGCCGGTCAAGTCGGCGCACGGGCTGCTCACGACCGTCGGCTACAAGATCGGCGACGCGGCGCCCACCTACGCGCTCGAGGGGTCGATCGCGGTCACCGGCGCGCTCGTGCAGTGGTTCCGCGACAACCTGGACGTGATCGGCTCGGCGCCCGAGATCGAGACGCTCGCACGCACGGTCGAGGACAACGGCGGCTGCTACTTCGTGCCGGCCTTCGCCGGCCTGTTCGCGCCGCACTGGCGCAGCGACGCGCGCGGCGTGATCGCCGGGCTGACCGGCTACATCACCAAGGGCCACCTGGCGCGCGCGGTGCTCGAGGCGACGGCGTGGCAGACGCGCGAGGTCGTCGAGGCCATGAACTCCGATGCGGGCATGGAGTTGGCCACGTTGAAGGTCGACGGCGGCATGACCGCCAACAACCTGCTGATGCAGTTCCTTGCCGACGTGCTCGACGTGCCGGTCGTCCGCCCGATCGTGGCGGAGACCGTGTCGCTCGGCGCGGCCTACGCGGCGGGCGTCAGCATCGGCTTCTGGCCCGACGTCGAGTCGCTGCGCGAGAACTGGCACAAGGCCAGTGAGTGGGTTCCCGGGATGGAGCCCGCCGTTCGCGACCGCGGTTACCGGAAGTGGCGCAAGGCGGTGCAGCGCACGCTCGACTGGGTTGACGACGACGACGATGACGTGACGTCTTGACCCGCCGCGTCACGTTCGACATAGTCGGATCTGGGTCCTAGAGAGACCCGTGAACGCAGCCTGTTTGACATTGTCGAACGCCGTTTGACAGTGTAGGGTCGCAACGGCGGCTCGTGGGAGCCGCTGGAGGAGAGGAGGAGGGCACGTGGGCATCTTTCCTGCGGAGGTCATCGGGACAGCGATCCTGATCCTGCTCGGCGACGGGGTCGTCGCCGCGGTGCTGTTGGCGCAGTCCAAGGCGCAGAACAGCGGCTGGATCGTGATCACGTTCGGGTGGGGCATGGCAGTCGCCATGGCCGTATTCGCAGTGGGGCAGTTCAGCGGCGCGCACCTGAACCCAGCCGTCACGTTCGGTTTTGCGCTCGACGGCGTGACCGATTGGAGCGACACACCGAAGTACTTCGCCGGCGAGTTCGTCGGCGCGTTCATCGGCGCGACCCTGGTGTGGGCCGCCTACAGCAACCACTGGCGGCCGACCGAGGACCCCGGACTGAAGCTCGCCGTGTTCTCCACGGCGCCGGCGATCCGCAACACGGTCGCGAACATCATCACCGAGGTCATCGGGACCTTCGTGCTGGTGTTCGGCGTCCTGGCCATCGTCGCCAATCCGGACACCGTTGCGTCGGGTCTCGTCCCGCTGCTGGTTGGCCTGCTCGTGTTCGCCATCGGCTTGTCCCTCGGTGGCCCGACCGGTTACGCGATCAACCCAGCGCGTGACCTCGGACCGCGCATCATGCACGCGATCCTCCCGATCCCGGGCAAAGGCCCGTCGGACTGGACCTACGCGTGGATCCCGGTCGTGGCCCCGCTGATCGGCGGCGGGCTGGGCGGCCTGGCATTCAAGTGGTGGTTCCCGGGCTGATCGAGAGCGAGGAGACGAGATGGCGAAATACGCGGCAGCAATTGACCAGGGCACCACGAGTACGCGGTGCATGGTCTTCGACCACGGTGGCCAGGTGGTCAGCGTTGCGCAGAAGGAGCATGAGCAGATCTATCCCAAGCCGGGGTGGGTCGAGCACGATGTGACGGAGGTCTGGGACCGCACGAAGGAGGTCGTCGACGAGGCGGTCGAGCAGGCCGGCGCCGGCGACGGTGACATCGCCGCGGTCGGGATCACCAACCAGCGCGAGACGACGGTTGTGTGGGATCGCAACACCGGCGAGCCGATCCACAACGCGTTGGTGTGGCAGGACACGCGCACCGACAAGCTGGTGGACGAGTTCTCAAGGGACGGCGGTCAGGCGCGGTTTGCGGAGAAGGTCGGCCTGCCGCTGGCGACCTACTTCTCCGGGCCGAAGGTCCGCTGGTTGCTGGACAACGTCGACGGCGCCCGCGATCGCGCGGAGGCCGGCGACCTGCTGTTCGGCAACATGGACACCTGGCTCATCTGGAACCTGACGGGCGGCACGGACGGCGGACTGCACATCACGGATCCGACGAACGCCAGCCGCACCATGCTGATGAACCTGGACGGGCTCTCCTGGAACGAGGAGATCGCGGGCATCATGGGCGTGCCGACGTCGATGCTGCCGGAGATCAAGGCGTCGAGCGAGGTCTACGGCGAGGTCTCCTACGGCGGTGCGCTGAACGGCGTGCCGATCGCGGGGGACCTGGGCGACCAGCAGGCGGCGACGTTCGGCCAGACGTGCTTCTCGCCGGGTGAGGCGAAGAACACATACGGCACGGGCAACTTCCTGCTGCTCAACACCGGCACCGAGGCGGTGCATTCCAAGAACGGGATGCTCACGACGGTCGGCTACAAGATCGGCGACGAAGCCCCCGTCTACTGCCTGGAAGGTGCGATCGCGATCACCGGGGCGCTCGTGCAGTGGCTGCGCGACAACCTGAAGATGATCAAGGCCGCGCCCGAGGTCGAGGAGCTCGCGCAGACGGTCGAGGACAACGGTGGCTGCTATGTGGTGCCCGCGTTCTCGGGTCTGTTCGCGCCGTACTGGAAGTCCAACGCCCGCGGCGTCATCGCGGGTCTGACCCGCTACGTCAACGCCGGCCACATCGCCCGCGCGACGCTGGAGGCCACGGCCTACCAGAGCCGCGAGGTCGTTGAGGCGATGAACGCCGACTCGGGCGTCGCGCTCGAGTCGCTCAAGGTCGACGGCGGCATGGTGCAGAACGACCTGCTGATGCAGTTCCAGGCCGACCTGCTCGGCGTGCCGGTGATCCGGCCGCAGGTGGCCGAGACCACCGCGCTCGGCGCGGCGTACGCGGCCGGGCTCGCGACGGGCTTCTGGGACAACCAGGAGGACCTGCGCGAGAACTGGGCCGAGGACAAGCGCTGGGAGCCGAGCATGGACGCGGCCAAGCGCGACGAGTACTACAAGTTCTGGAAGAAGGCCGTGACGCGGACCTTCGACTGGTTCGAGGCCGACGAGGGCTGAAAAAAGTGCTGCGTGCTGCCCTGGAGCGGGTACCTGGCGATGCATGATCGCTCCCGCCACTCGTGTCCAGGGCAGCCGCGACACCGGTCGACCGCCAATCGCCCACGCCGAGGACCCGACGCAACCGGGCACCGCGCTCTGCGGCGCCAAGCTCCGCGGCAAGCCGACCAGCGCCAGTGGGGATCGCTGTGTCGTGTGCCGCGACCTCACGCGCCGCTCGTTCGTCGGTCGCTGAGAAAAGACACGCTGTAGGCTCGCCCAATGGCGAGCCTCGAGACCGAAGTCCTGGTGATCGGCGGCGGCGCCACGGGCGCCGGGGTCGCCTGGGATGCCGCGCTGCGCGGGTTCGACGTCACGCTCGTCGACCGCGCCGATCTCGCCGAAGGGACGAGCGGGCGCTTCCACGGCCTGCTGCACTCGGGCGGGCGCTACGTGGTCAAGGATCGCCTGGCCGCCGAGGAGTGCGTGGCTGAGAACGCGATCCTGCGCCGGATCATCCCCGACTGCATCGAGGACACCGGCGGGCTGTTCGTCGTCACGCCCGATGACGACCCCGCCTACGGCGACGAGTTCATGAAGGGCTGCCGCGAGTCCGGCCTGCCCGCCGAGGAGATCTCCGTCGGCGCGGCGCTGAAGATGGAGCCGCGGCTGAACCCGGGGATCAAGCGCGCGTTCACGGTGCCGGACGGGTCGATCGACGTCTGGAAGACCGTCTGGTCTTTGGCGCGCGGCGCGACTGAGCACGGCGCGCGCATCCTCACCTACCACCGCGTGATCGACCTGCACGTCGCCGACGGCGCGGTGACCGGCGCGCGACTGCGCAACGAGCGCACGGGCGAGGAGCTCGACATCGCCGCCCGGTTCACGCTGAACGCCTCGGGCGCGTGGGCCGCGCAGATCGTGAAGATGGCGGGGATCGAGGGCGTCGGCGTGATCCCCGGCAAGGGGATCATGATCGCGATGAACCACCGGCTCGTGAACACGGTGGTCAACCGCTGCACGCTGCCGGCCGACGGCGACATCCTCGTCCCGATCCGCACCGTGAGCGTGATCGGCACCACCGACGTGCGCGCCGCCGACCCGGACGACATCCCGCCGACCCAGGAGGAGGTCGACGCCATGCTCGACGACGGTGAGCGCCTCGTGCCCGGCTTCCGGGAGGCGCGGGCACTGCGCGTGTGGTCGGGCGTGCGGCCGCTGTTCCAGGATGAGAAGGCCGGCGAGAGCCCGGTTGACACGCGCGACGTCAGCCGCACGCACGCGGTCGTCGACCACGTGGCGCGTGACGACGTCGCGCGCTTTCTGACGATGTCGGGCGGCAAGCTCACGACGCTGCGGCTGATGGCACAGGATCTCGTCGACGCGATGTGCCGCCAGCTCGGTGACGAGCGCTCGTGCACGACCGAGACCGAGCGGCCGCCGGACAACGAGGGCGACGAGCACTACAGCATCGGCTCGCGGCTGCGCAAGCGCGAGGCGGCGATGCAGAAGGAGCAGCTGATCTGCGAGTGCGAGCTGATCGGCCGCGGCCGGCTCGAGGAGGGCATCCGCGAGCGCGGCACGACCAACCTCGACGACATCCGCCGCAAGCTGCGGCTCGGGATGGGGCCGTGCCAGGGCGGCTTCTGCATCTACCGGGCCACCGGCATCCTGCACGGCGTCGACCGGCTCACCGGCGAGGAGGCGTCCGGCTCGCTCCAGGACTTCCTGCAGGAGCGCTGGAAGGGCGTGTGGCCGATCCTCTACGGCGACCAGCTGCGCCAGGCGCGGCTCGACGACTGGATCTTCCAAGGGCTGCTCGACGTGGAGCACCTGCCGTGATCGTGGTCGTCGGCACCGGTCTCGCCGGCCTGGTGGCAGCGGTGCGCCTCGCCGAGGGAGGCGAGCGCGTGCTCGTGCTCGCCAAGGGCGTCGGCGCGACGCACCTGAGCCCGGTGACGATCGACGTGCTGGGCTACGCCCCTGAACGGGTCGAGCGGCCCGGCGAGGCGCTGGCTGGCCTCCCGGCGGACCACCCGTACTCGCTGGTCGGGCGCGACGGGGTAGCGGCGGCGATCGCCTGGTGGAGCGAGTCGATGCCGTACGTGGGCGGCCTCGACGAGAACCTGCGGCTGCCGACGGCGGTGGGCGCGCTCAAGCCCTCGGCGCTGATCCCGGAGACGATGGCCGCGGGCACCGGGTCTGAGCCCGTGTGCGTCGTCGGCCTGCGGGCGCTGAAGGACTTCTACGCGCCGCTGCTGGCCGACAACCTCACGCGCGCGGGGATCGAGGCGCGCGCCATTGAGCTCGACATCCAGCCGGAAGGCCGCGTCGACGCGAACGAGCTCGCCTTCGCGCGGGCGTTCGACGACCCGGCGTTCCGCGGCGAGGTGGCGGGCCTGCTGGCGGAGCGGCTCGGCGCCGAGGAGCGGGTGGCGTTCCCGGCGGTGCTCGGAACCACGAGCGCGGGCTGGCGCGAGCTGCAGGAGCGGCTCGCGCGGCCGGTGTTCGAGGTGCCGACGCTCCCGCCGTCCGTCCCCGGCATGCGCGTGTTCCGGATCCTGCGCGACCGGCTGCGCCGGGCCGGCGGCCGGGTGGTGCTCAACAACGTCGTGATCGGCGCCGAGCGCGCGCGGGACCGGGTCACCGCGGTGCGCGCGCGGGTCGGCCTGCGCGAGGCCAGCTATCCCGCTGACTGGGTCGTGCTCGCGAGCGGCGGATTCGGCGGCGGCGGCCTCGAGCTCGACTCTCACTGGCGGGCGCGCGACGTCGCGCTCGGCCTGCCGGTCACCGGCGTGCCGGAGGGCGAGCGCTTCCGGCCCGAGTACTTCGCCGACCATCCGATGGGCCGCGCCGGTGTGGCCGTCGACGCCCGCCTGCGCCCGGACGGGCTCGAGAACGTGCTGGTCGCGGGCGCGACGCTGGCGGGCGCGCAGCCGTGGCGCGAGAAGTCCGGCGACGGGATCTCCCTGACCACCGGGCACCGGGCGGCCGAGCTGATCCTCGGCGCCGCCGTGCCCTCCGAGCCCGCGACGGCGGAGGCCTGACATGGCGGTCGAGCACGACATCCTCGGCGACCTGATGCGCGACTCGCTCGACCACTGTGTCAAGTGCACGATCTGCGAGACGTACTGCCCGGTGTCCAACGTCACGCCGCTGTTCCCGGGGCCGAAGTACGTCGGGCCGCAGGCGGAGCGCTTCCGGGTGTGGGACGAGACGTCACCGGACGCCTCGCTCGACTACTGCTCCGGCTGCGGCGTGTGCACGCAGGTCTGCCCGCAGGGCGTGCACATCGCGGAGATCAACACACAGGCGCGGGCGGCGATGCGCGAGCGCACCGGCTTCAAGCCGCGCGACCGCCTGCTCGCGCGGCCGGACCTGATCGGGCGGCTGTCGACGCCGGTCGCTCCGCTCGTGAACTTCACGCTGCGCAGCCGGCCGCTGCGAGCGGTCGGCGAGCGCGTGCTCGGGCTCGATCGCCGCGCCGCGCTGCCGGCGTATCCCGGCCGCACGTTCCAGCGCTGGGCGCGCAAGCACTCCTCGCCGCCGGCCGCGCGCCGGGTCGCGTACTTCCACGGCTGTGGCGCCAACTGGTCCGAGCCGGGCGTCGGGCAGAAGACCGTCGAGCTGCTCGAGTGGCTCGGCTGCCAGGTCGATGTCCCGCGCGGGCAGGCGTGCTGCGGGCTGCCCGCGCAGTCGAACGGCATGTTCGAGCTCGCGCGCAAGTACACGCGGCGGATGGCGGGCGTGCTCGCGCCGGCGGCCCGCGGCGGCGTCGACATCGTGGGCACGTCGACGAGTTGCACGCTGATGCTCAAGCGCGAGGCGCGCGAGATCCTCGGGCTCGAAGGCGACGCCGACCTGCGCGCGGTCAGCGACCGGATGTACGACATCTGCGAGTACCTCGTGATGCTGCTCGACAGCGGCGAGCTGCGCACCGACTTCAAGCCGCTGCCGGTCACGGTCACCTACCACGCGCCGTGCCAGCAGCAGGGCCACGGGGTTGGCAAGCCGGCGCTCGACCTGCTGGCGCTCGTGCCCGAGCTGCGCGTGGTCGAGAACGACGCGACGTGCTGCGGCGTGGCCGGCACGTATGGGCTCAAGCACGAGAAGTACGAGATCGCGATGAAGGTCGGCGCCGGCCTGTTCGAGCAGATCGCCGACGCCGGGCCGGACCTCGCCGTGTGCGACTCGGAGACGTGCCGCTGGCACATCGAGAAGGCCACCGGAGTGCGGACGGTCCACCCGATCGAGATCCTGCACCGCGCCGCCGGCCTCTCGTCGTAGTGGTCTAGTGGTCGGGATCGTCATCGTCTCTCACAGCGCGAAGCTCGCCGCGGGCGTGGTCGAGCTCGCCCGGCAGATGGGCGGCGATGAGGTGGCGATCGAGCCGGCCGGCGGGATGGCCGACCCGCCGGGCGAGATCGGGACCGACATGGCGGTGGTGATGGCGGCGATCGAGCGTGCGGCGTCGCCCGACGGCGTGCTCGTGCTCATGGATCTCGGCAGCGCGGTGATGAGCGCCGAGATGGCCGCGGAGATGATCGAGGGGACCGAGGTGCTGCTGTGCGAGGCGCCGCTGGTCGAGGGCGCGGTCGCTGCCGCCGCCCGCGCCGGCACCGGCGCAGCCCTGCAGGAGGTCGCGACCGAGGCGCGCGCCGCGATCGGCATGAAGGCCGCGCAGCTCGGCGTCGAGCCCGACGCCGCGACCGCCGCGCCCGCCGAGTCTCCGGCCGCCGCTCCCGCCGAGTCTCCGGCCGGGGGCGAGGATCTCGTGATCGACGTGCCGAACAAGCTCGGCCTCCACGCCCGCCCGGCCGCCCGCTTCGTCGAGACCGCCGCGCGCTTCGACGCCACCCTCACCGTCACCGACGAGACGACGGGGCGCGGCCCGGCCGACGCGCGCAGCCTCAGCGCGCTGATCACGCTCGGCGTCCGCCAGGGCCACGCCATCCGCGTCACCGCCGCGGGCCCCGAGGCCACCGCCGCCCTCACCGCCCTCCGCGAGCTCGCCGACGCCAACTTCGGCGACGAGAACGGCGACGCGCCGGTCACAAAGTCCCAATCCGCAACCACCCCATCAGTCCCTGCCACCGCGCCCACGGAAGGCGCCGTTTTGCAGGGCGTTCCCGCATCCACGGGCATCGCCATCGCCCCAGCCCGCCAAGTAAGGGGGACTGTCCCCCTTACGCGCGGCGAACTAAGGGGGACTGTCCCCCTTACGGACGCGGCGGGGGAGTGGGGGCGGTTGGAGGCGGCTCGGGAGGCCGCGCGTGGGGACCTCGTGGCGGCGCGGGCGCGGATCGCGAAGGATGCCGGTGAGGCGGAGGCGGGGATCTTTGACGCGCATCTGCTGCTGCTCGACGACGCGGCGCTGCTGGGGCCGGCGAAGGAGAGCGTCGATGCCGGCACGAGCGCGGCGGTCGCGTGGCGCGACGCGGCGGTGGCGACGGCCGAGGCGTGGCGCGCGCTCGACGATCCGTACCTGCGCGAGCGCGCGGCCGACGTGGAGGACGTCGGCGGGCGCGTGTTGCGGCACCTGGCGGGCGAGACCGCGACGACCGGGATCGCCGAGCCGGGCGTGCTGGTGGCGCGTGACCTCACGCCCGGCGACACGGCCAACCTCGATCGCGAGCTCGTGAAGGGGCTGGCGATCGCGCGCGGCGGGGCCACCTCGCACGCGGCGATCCTCGCCCGCGCGCTAGGGATCCCCGCGGTGGTCGGGCTCGGCGAGGGTGTGCTGGGCGTGCCCGAGGGGACGACGCTGGTCGTCGACGGCGCGGCGGGCACGGTGGAGGTGGCGCCGCCGCAAGACGTGCTCGACGAGCGCGAGCGGGCGCGGGTCGAGGCCGAGGAGCGACACGCGCGCGCCCGCGCGCGGGCGCGCGAGCCGGCCGGCCTGCGCGGCGGCGAGACGATCGAGGTGGCGGCCAACGTCGGCTCGGTCGCCGACGCGGCGGGCGCCGTTGAGCTCGGCGCCGACGGTGTCGGCCTGCTGCGCACGGAGTTCCTGTTCCTCGGGCGCGAGGACGAGCCGTCCGAGGACGAGCAGCGTGCGGTCTACGAGGAGATCGCCGCTGCGCTCGGCGGCCGCCCGGTGATCATCCGCACGCTCGATGCCGGCGCTGACAAGCCGCTGCCGTTTCTCGCTCAGGCGCCGGAGGACAACCCGTTCCTCGGCGTGCGCGGCATCCGGCTCGGCCTCGCGCACCCAGACCTGCTGCGCACGCAGCTGCGCGCGATCGCCGCCGTCGCGACCAAGCATCCCGTGAAGGTCATGTTCCCGATGGTCGCGACGCTCGACGAGTACCGCCAGGCGCGTGCGATGGTCGACGCGGACATCGAGGTCGGTGTGATGCTCGAGGTCCCGGCTGTCGCGCTGCAGGCCGACGCCTTCGCGCGCGAGGTCGACTTCTTCAGCGTCGGCACCAACGACCTCACGCAGTACACGATGGCCGCCGAGCGCGGCAACGAGGCGCTGGCGTCGCTGCTCGCCGGCCCGCAGACGCCCGTGCTGCGGCTGATCAAGAGCGCCGTCGAGGCAGCGGAGGTGCACGGACGCTGGGTCGGCGTGTGCGGCGAGCTCGCCGGCGACCCGGAGGCGGCCGTCGTGCTCGCGGGGCTCGGCGTGCGCGAGCTGAGCATGGCCGCGAGCCGCATCCCCGAGGTCAAGGACGCCCTGCGCGCCGTCTCGCTTGGGGAAGCGCGCGATGCCGCCGCCCAGGCTCTGGCCCGCTAGAGTCGCCCCGTTGTGGGGCGAGTTGCCAGCATGAGCAGCATCCGCTCTGCGCGGTTCCTGGCCGCCAGCACGTCGCTCCGCATCCTCCTGACCCCGGTGATCATGGCGATGCTGATGGCCGATGCCCCGCGCGGCCTGACAGCGGCCCTGTTCGCGGTCGCGGCCGCCACCGACTGGATCGACGGCTACCTCGCGCGGCGCTGGGAGGTCACGACCAAGCTCGGCTCGTTCCTCGACACGACGGCCGACAAGCTGCTCGTCACCGGCGTCCTGATCGCGCTCGTCGCCGTCGAGCGCGCGTCGCCATGGGTGGCGATCATCATCATCGGCCGTGAGCTGATGGTGCTCGGCCTGCGCGGCGTGATCGCGGCCGGCGGCACGGTGATGCAGGCCTCGTTCCTCGGCCGCCTGAAGACCTCGATCCAGTTCCTGGCGATCCTGCTCGCGATCCTGCGGCCGGGCGACGAGATCGCCGGCGCCTACATCGACGAGTGGGTGATGCTGATCGCCGCCGCGATCACGGTCGCGTCCGCCGTCGACTATTTCAGCCGCTTCGCCGACTCGCTCTCGGAGCGCTGATGACGCGCGCGTTCCTCACCGGCGGGAGCGGCTTCCTCGGCGGCGCGCTGCTGCAAGGGCTCCTCGAGCGCGGCGACGAGGTCGTGGCGCTCGCCCGCGCCGACGCGGCGGCGGCCGCCCTGGAGGCCATTGGCGCGCAGGTGGCCCGCGGCGACACGCTCGACGAGGCCGCGCTCGAACAGGGCATGCGCGGCTGCGACATCGTCTACCACGTCGCCGGGATGAACACGCTGTGCCCGGAGGACCCGGTCGAGATGATCCACGTCAACGTCCGCGGCGCCGAGGCGGCCGTCCGGGCGACCGCCCGCGCCGGCATCGGGCGGCTCGTGCTCACGAGCTCGGCGGCGTCGCTCGGCGAGGAGCACGGCACGATCGGCAACGAGGACTCACCGCACCGCGGCAGCTACCTGTCGGTGTACGAGCGCTCCAAGCACGAGGGCGAGGTCGCGGCGCTCGCCGCCGGCGAGCGCGACGGCGTCGAGGTCGTGTCGGTCAACCCCTCGTCTGTGCAGGGCCCCGGCCGCGCCGGCGGTACGGGCCGGATCATGATCGCCTACCTCAACGGCAAGCTGCGGGCGTTTGTCCACACGAACATCAGCATCGTCGACATCCGCGACACCGTCGCCGGGCACCTGCTCGCCGCCGACCAGGGCCAGCCGGGCCGCCGCTACGTCCTCAATGGCGCGACGCTGCGGTCGAGCGAGGCGCTGGAGATGGTGTCTGGGATGACCGGCGTGGTGGAGAAGCCGAGGTTCCTGCCCCCGGTCGTCGCCAAGGGCGTCGCGGCGGTGATGGAGGGCGGCTTCCGCGTCGCGGGCAAGCACCCGCCGGTCTGCCGCGCGATGGTGCGCACGATGCTGCACGGCCACCGCTACGACGGCTCACGCGCCACGCGCGAGCTCGGCCTCGTCTACACGCCCGTGCGCGACACGTTCACGCGCACGATCGAATGGGCGCTGTCCGAAGGCCTGGTCAAGCGGCCGCTGCCCGACTTCGCACCGGCCCCCGTGGGTAGCACCTAGACATGGAGAACATCCCAGAGCACAGGCACCCGGCGCAGCCTGACACGCCGGACAGCGGCTTCGCGGAGGGCGTCGACCACAAGCCCGACACGCCCGACGAGGAGCTCGAGTCAGACTTCGCGCGCGGCGTCCGCGAGGGCCCCGAGGCCGAGCTTGAACACCGCGGCCGTTTCAGCGAGGGCGTCGAGGAGCTCCCGGACACCCCCGAGAAGCTCAAGGAAGGCGACTTCGCCACGGGTATCGAGGGCGGCCCGCCCGACGATTGATGTAACGCGCGCGCCGCGCGGCGGACTACACGGAACCCCCGACGATCGGAGTTCCCCATGGTCCAGTGCAGCGCGTACGCATCTCATGACGAGGCCGGCAGGGCCGTCCAGGCCCTGCTCGAGGACGGCGTGCCCGGTGAGCGGATCCGCGTCCTGATGGGCGAGCCCGAGCGCGACGTCCGCGAAGAGGAGATGGGTGCCTTCGCCGGCGCCGTCGCGCCCGACGCGCCGCACGGCGGCTTCGCGGGCGCGCGTTCCGGAACGGGCGCGTTCGCCGGCGACGGCGCCGAACAGCGCGGCGGCAGCTTCGCCGACGCCGACCGCGAGATCGAGACGAGCTACCCGGACGGGACCGCGCACCAGCGCGTCGCGGGCCACCGGCACATCAAGCAGCTGCTGATGGAGGCAGGGCTGGACGAGGCGACGGCCGACAAGGACGTCGAGGCGCTGCACATGGGCAAGATCCTCGTCCTCGCCGACGTCTAGCTCCAGGCGAGCCGGGAGCGCCGATCCCAGTACGCGTCGGCCGGCTCCGCGAGCCCGGCCAGCCGGTCCTGCAGCGCCGCGTCGACGCTCACGGTGAGCGCCTCGAGGTTGCTCTCGAGCATCTCCGGCGTCGACGCGCCGCTGAGCACCACGTCGGCCCACGGCTGCGCGAGCGCGATCGCGAGGGCGACCGCGTCGGCGCCGACCTTGCGCTCGCGCGCCGCCGCGGCCAGCTCCGGCGGCGCGGCGCGGTCGGTCAGCCGCCCGTTGGCGACCGCCTCCTTGACGATGACGCGCATGCCCGCCGCGTCGGCCCGCGCCAAAGCGTCGCCGGCCGATCGCTCGTGCACGTTCCAGGTCGCCTGCACGGCGTCGAACGCGCCGGTGGCGATCGCCGCGTCGATCGTGGCGGCCTGCTCGGCGCCGGTGGCGGTGAGCCCGACGGCGACGCCGGTCTCCCGCACCGCGGCCAGGTCGCCGAGCACGTCGGCGTCCTCGAGCACGCCGCTCTCGAGCGTTGCCGAGTGGATCTGGTAGAGCTGCAGATGCGAGCCGAGGTGCTCCCGCGTCTCGGCGAGCTGGCGGCGCAGCGTCGCGACGCTGAGGTCCTTCACCTCGTGCTCGTCGGCATCGATCCGCCAGCCGGCCGTGTACGTGTAGCCCCACTTGGAGGCGACAAAGACGTCGGCTGGGTCACGGCTCCGCAGCCAGCCGCCGAGGAACTCCTCGGCGAGGCCGTACGAGCGCGCGGCGTCGAAGTAGCGCACGCCGGCGGCGTAGGCGCGGTCGAGCACCGCCTCGGTGCGGGCGCGCAGGTCGTCCGGCCCGCGCTCGGGCCCGAGGTCCTCCGCGTGGCCGACGTTGATGTACGCCGGTCGCCCGAGCGCGGCGAGCCCGAGGCCGATCTGGCTCATCCCGCGAACGTCTGCTCCACCAGCGCCTCGGCGTCATGTGCCGCGCGCGCCAGGACTTCCGGCCGGCGCTCGAGCTGGGTGACGCATGGGGTTCCCTCCGGAGGCCGCAGCCCGAACACGTACGGCCCGTCGCCGTTGGGCGCCGACGAGCGCTGCGCGATGTCCTCGACGAGGTTCTCGTACTCCAGGATCCGCCCGTGCCAGAGCGGCACCAGCGCCGGGTTGAGTCCGCGCAGGTGGCGGGCGATCAGCCGCTCGCCGACGCGCCCGCCGGCCGACCGCGGCACGCCGTACGGCCGCGTCTGGAGTACGAGCACGTGCGTGGCGCCGGCGTCGATTGCGTTGCCGACCGGGATCGGGCACGTGAGCGCGCCGTCGATGTAGCGGTGGCCGTCGATCGGCACGGGATCGCCGCCGATCCACGGCATCCGCGTCGTCGCGAGCAGGACGTCCCACAGCTCGTCCTTGGTGCGCATGCCGCTGAACTCGACCAGCCGCGCGCTGTCGACGTCGAGCGCCACGCAGTGCAGCGGGATCGGGCTGGAGATCGTGCGGTGGTGGCGCGCGGCGTCGAGGTCGTCGTCCGCGTGCGCGAGCACGAAGCGCACGTCGAGTGCGGGCCGGCCGAACAGCAGGCGCACCGGGTTCACGAAGCGCCGTGAGGCGAGCACCGTGTGGTACATCGCCGCGGCCGGCCGGGCGACGCCCGCCAGCAGCGCGGCGGCGTTGAGCGCGCCCGCCGACGAGCCGACCACCAGGTCGAAGCAGCGCGTCAGCCCCAGGCGCTCCAGAGCGGCAGTCATGCCCGCCGACACGACCCCGCGCATCCCGCCGCCCTCCATCACCACGGCGACGCGGTACGGATCGCTGCGCTCACCGGGCCGCGATCCGCTGCTCAGGCGTGCGTTGAGGACGTCGAGCACCGGGTGGCTCACGCGATGAGTATGCCGCGCCGAACCCTGACACAAGTGTGTCAAGGTTGCGCTACACTTCGCGGCCGGATGGACGCACTGACGATCCACGAGGCGGCGGAGACCACCGGCTGGTCCCCGCGCATGCTGCGCTACGTCGAGCGCGTCGGGCTGGTCGAGCCCGCGCGGTCGGAGTCCGGCTACCGCCTGTACGGGCCGCCCGAGCTCCAGCGCCTGCGCACGCTGCGCGAGCTGCTCGAGGCCCACGAGATCGGTCTCTCCGACCTGGCATTCGCCTCGCGCCTGCGGCGCGACCCGGAGCTGCGCCAGGCGACGAACGCCTGGCTGGAGGCCAAGGCGGAGCGTCCCGACGACGTGCCCGTAGCGGACTGGCTGCGCTGGGAGCAGGAGAAGCACCAGCGCCTTCTCGTAGCCGCCGCCCTGACCGCAACGCCCTGAGGAGACCCATGGCATCGACGAATTTGGAGACTGACTACAAGGTCGCTGACATCTCGCTGGCGGCGTACGGCCGCAAGGAGATCCAGCTCGCCGAGCACGAGATGCCCGGCCTGATGGCGACGCGGCGCGAGTTCGCCGACGCGCAGCCGCTCAAGGGCGCGCGCATCACCGGCTCCCTCCACATGACGATCCAGACCGCGGTGCTGATCGAGACGCTGGTGTCTCTCGGCGCCGAGGTCCGCTGGGCGTCGTGCAACATCTTCAGCACCCAGGACCACGCCGCGGCGGCGATCGCCGAGGCCGGCATCCCGGTGTACGCCTGGAAGGGCGAGACGCTCGAGGAGTACTGGTGGTGCACCGAGCAGGCGCTGACGTGGCCGGACGGCCAGGGCCCGAACATGATCCTCGACGACGGCGGCGACGCGACGCTGCTCGTCCACAAGGGCGTCGAGTTCGAGAAGGCCGGCGCGGTGCCGGATCCGTCCACCGCCGACAACGACGAGTTCCGCATCATCCTCGAGACGCTGCAGCGCGGCTTCGCCGAGGACGCGCAGCGGTGGACTCGCGCCGCCGCGAACATCAAGGGCGTCACCGAGGAGACGACCACGGGCGTCCACCGGCTCTACCAGTTCGCCGAGCAGGGGACGCTGTTGTTCCCGGCGATCAACGTCAACGACTCGGTCACCAAGTCCAAGTTCGACAACCTGTACGGCTGCCGCCACAGCCTGATCGACGGCATCAACCGCGCGACCGACGTGATGATCGCCGGCAAGGTCGCGGTCGTCTGCGGCTACGGCGACGTCGGCAAGGGTTGCGCCGAGTCGCTGCGCGGCCAGGGCGCGCGCGTGATCGTCACCGAGATCGACCCGATCTGCGCGCTGCAGGCGGCGATGGAGGGCTACCACGTCCAGCCGCTCGAGAATGTCGTCGAGACCGCTGACATCTTCATCACCGCCACCGGCAACAAGGACATCATCAAGGCGTCCGACATGGCCCGGATGAAGCACCAGGCGATCGTCGGCAACATCGGCCACTTCGACAACGAGATCGACATGGCCGGGCTGGCGAAGCTCGACGGCATCGAGAGGATCAACATCAAGCCGCAGGTCGACGAGTGGGTCTTCCCCGACGGCCACTCGATCATCGTCCTGTCCGAGGGCCGGCTGCTGAACCTCGGCAACGCCACCGGCCACCCGAGCTTCGTGATGTCGAACTCGTTCACGAACCAGTCGATCGCGCAGATCGAGCTGTTCACCAAGAACGACGATTACGAAAAGCGCGTCTACGTGCTGCCCAAGCACCTCGACGAGAAGGTCGCGCGCCTGCACCTCGAGGCCGTCGGAGCGGAGCTCACGACGCTGACGCCCGACCAGGCCGCCTACATCGACGTGCCCGTCGAGGGGCCGTACAAGCCGGACCACTACCGGTATTGATCGACCCCAACCAGCACGACCAGTTCGTCCTCCGCCAGAAGTTCGCGCCGGTCATCAACCGGTACGAGTTCTCGCTGGCGGAGGGCGAAGAGCCGTTCTGCTTCGTCGAGCAGAAGCGCTTCACGTTCAAGGAGGACATCCGCTTCTACACGGATGCCTCCAAGTCGCATGAGCTGCTGCGGATCAAGGCGCGCCAGCGCTTCGACCCGCGCGCGACGTACGACGTAACGGGCGCCGATGGGACCAAGATCGGCGAGATCAAGAAGGTGTTCGGGACGAGCCTGTTCCGGTCGACCTACGAGATGGACTGGGCGGGCGGCTCCGCGAAGGCGGAGGAGCAGAACCCGATCGTCGCGCTGTTCCGCCGGCTCGTCGGGTTCATCCCCTACGTCGGCGACTTCGCCGACTGGCTGCCGATCCCGTACCACTTCCAGTTCGTGCGCGACGGGGAGGTCGTCGGCCACCACCGCCGCCGGATCGGCCCGTTCCGGGACGTGTACGACATCGATATGTCCGGTGATCCCGAGCGCGCCGTCGACCGCCGGCTCGTGCTGGCGATCGCCGTCGGGATGGACGCGCTGCAGGCCCGTTAGGGTCTGCGGCGTGACCGCGCTACGCCGCGCCTTCGAACTGGCCCAGGAACATCTCGACGGGATCGGGGAGCGGCGCGTCGGGGCGTCGTTGTCCTATGAGGACGCGGTCGCGGCGCTCGACGAGCCGCTGCCCGAGCGCGGCGAGGACCCGGTCGCGGTGATCGAGCACCTCGCCGCCGCCGCGGGCGCGGCGACGGTTGCCAGCCCCGGGCCGCGCTACTTCGGCTTCGTCACCGGCGGCGCGCTGCCGGCGGCGCTCGCCGCCGACTGGCTCGCCAGCGCCTGGGACCAGAACGCGTTCAGCCGCGTCAGCTCACCGGCCGCCGCGGCCATCGAGGCGGTCGCCGAGCGCTGGATCGTCGAGGCGATGCACCTGCCGCTCGACGCGGTCGTCGGCTTCACCACCGGCGCGACGATGGCGAACTTCACGAGCATGGCGGCCGCGCGCCATGCCGTGCTCGCCCGGGCCGGCCACGATGTCGAGCAGGAGGGGCTGACCGGCGCGCCGCGCATCCGCGTGCTCGCCGGCACGCACGTCCACGCGTCGATGCTCGTGGCGCTGCGCTACGCCGGCCTCGGCGCGCCGGAGATCGTGCCGGCGGCGGCGCTTGCGGCAGCGGTGGGCGACGAGCCGACGATCGTGTGCGCGCAGGTCGGCGAGGTCAACAGCGGCGCCATCGACCCGCTCGACGAGATCGCCGACGCCGCCCATGCGCACGGCGCCTGGCTGCACATCGACGGGGCGTTCGGCATGTGGGCGGCCGCGAGCCCGGGGCTGCGTCACCTCGTCGCGGGCGCCGAGCGCGCCGACTCCTGGGCGGTCGACGCCCATAAGTGGCTCAATGTGCCCTACGACGGCGCGCTGGCGATCGTCGCCGACCGCGAGGCGGTGCAGTCGGCGATCGGCGTCCGCGCCGCCTACCTGCCGGACGATGCCGGGCGCGACCCGGTCGACTTCTCGCCGGAGATGTCGCGCCGCGCACGTGCGATCCCGATCTATGCCGCGCTGCGCCAGCTCGGCCGCAGCGGCGTGGCCGAGCTCGTCGACCGCTGCTGCGCGCTCGCCCGCCGGCTCGCCGCCGCGATGGAGGAGCTCGACGGCGCGCAGGTGCTCAACGACGTCGTCCTCAACCAGGTGCTCGTGCGCTTCGGCGACGACGATGCGAGGACTCAGGGCGTGATCGCAGCCGTGCAGGAGAGCGGCGAGGCGTGGCTCGGCGGCACGGTCTGGAACGGCCAGGCGGCGGCCCGCGTGTCGGTCTCGAACTGGTCGACGACCGAGGACGACATCGACCGCCTGGCGGCGGCGTTCGCCGATGCCCTCGGACGTCGCTGACCTCACGCTCGCCGCGGCGGGCGAGGCCCGCATCGAGTGGGCCGACGCTCAGATGCCCGTCCTGCGCTCGATCCGCGAGCGCTTCGAGCGCGAGCGGCCGCTCGACGGGCTCGTCGTCGGCGCCTGCCTGCACGTGACGTCGGAAACCGCCTGCCTGGTCCGCACGCTGGCGGCCGCGGGCGCCGACGTGGCGCTGTGCGCATCGAACCCCTTCGCCACGCAGGACGACGTCGCCGCCGCGCTCGCCGAGGGCGGCGCCGAGGTCCACGCCGTCCGCGGCGACGATGCCGAGGCCTGGGCCGCGCGCGTCGCGGCGGTGGTGGTGCGTGCGCCGCGCATCACGCTCGACGACGGCGCCGACCTGCTGAGCGCGCTGCACCTCGCCCGCCCGGATCTGCTCGACGGGATGCTCGGCGGCACCGAGGAGACCACCACCGGGCTCGTGCGGCTGCGCGCGTTGCAGGCCGAGGGCAGGCTCGCGTGCCCGGTGCTCGCGGTCAACGAGGCGCTCAGCGAGCGCTTCAACGACCGCTTCGGCACCGGCCAGTCGGCGCTCGACGGCATCCTGCGCACCACCAACCTGCTGCTCGCCGGGCGCACCGTCGTCGTGTTCGGCTACGGCTGGACGGGGCGTGGAATCGCGTCGCGGGCCGACGGTCTCGGCGCGTCGGTGATCGTCTGCGAGGTCGATCCGCTGCGCGCGCTCGAGGCGCGCATGGAGGGCTTCGAGGTCATGCCCGCGCTCGCCGCGGCCGAGCGCGGCGACGTCTTCATCACCGTCACCGGGGTCCGCGACGTCCTGCGCGGCGAGCACTTCGAGCGCATGAAGGACGGCGCGGTGCTCGCCAACGCCGGCCACTTCGACGTCGAGATCGACCTCGCCGCGCTGCGCGAGCGGGCCGACGCCGTGCGCGAGGTCCGCCCGCTCGTCGAGCAGTACGTGCTCGGCGACCGCCGGCTGAACCTGCTCGCCGCCGGCCGCGTCGTCAATCTCGCGGCCGCCGAGGGACATCCCGCCGCGGTCATGGACATCTCGTTCGCGCTGCAGGCGCTCGCCGCCGAGGTGCTCGCGCGCGCCGAGCTTCCGCCCGGCGTCCATCCGGTGCCCGAGGGCGTCGACCGCGAGGTCGCGGCGCTCAAGCTCGCGTCGCTCGGCGTGCAGATCGACACGCTGAGCGCCGAGCAGGAGCAGTACCGGCGCGGCTGGGTAGGGTGACCGCGATGGATGGCCTGCAGGCGAGCGTCGAGAAGATGCGCCGCGAGGGGCTCCCCGACGCGGCCATCGACACCTTCACGCACTACTACGAGCAGCTCGCCGAGGGCGAGACCGGCATGCTGCCCGAGTCCGAGATCGAGCCGGTCGAGGACGTCCAGCAACTCGATGACCTGCCGGAGGGCGAGCCGCCGCTCGACGCGGCGGTGGTCATCAAGCTCAACGGCGGCCTCGGCACGAGCATGGGCATGACGGGCGCGAAGTCGCTGATCGAGGCCAAGGACGGGATGTCGTTCCTGGACGTGATCGTGCGCCAGGTGCTCGGACTGCGCGAGCGGTCCGGCGCCCGTTTGCCGCTCGTGCTGATGAACTCCTTCAGCACCCACGACGACGCGCTGGAGGCGCTCCCGTCTGACGTCGAGTCGGACGTCCCGCCGGACTTCGTGCAGCACAAGGAGCCGAAGATCCGGGTCGACGACCTGCAGCCGGTCGAATGGCCCGACAACCCGTCGCTGGAGTGGTGCCCGCCCGGCCACGGCGACCTCTACACCGCGCTGCTCACCTCCGGAATGCTCGAGGGGCTCCTGGAGCGCGGCTACCGGTACGCGTTCGTCTCCAACTCCGACAACCTCGGCGCGGTGCTCGAGCCGCGCATCCTCGCCTGGATGGCGCGCGAAGAGCTCCCGTTCGTGATGGAGGTCACGCGCCGCACCGAGACGGACCGCAAGGGCGGCCACATCGCGAAGCGGCCGGGCGGTGGCTACCTGCTGCGCGAGACCGCCCAGACGCCGAAGGAGGATCTCGACTCGCTGCAAGACATCGGCCGCCACCGCTACGTGAACACCAACAACCTGTGGATCGACCTGCAGGCGCTGCGCGACGTCATGCGCGAGCGGGAGGGGGTGCTCGGGCTGCCGCTGATCGTCAACAAGAAGACCGTCGACCCCGGCGACAAGTCGACGCCCGAGGTGTTCCAGCTCGAGACCGCGATGGGCGCGGCGATCGGCGTCTTCGACGGGGCGCTGCCGGTGGCCGTGTCGCGACAGCGGTTCTCGCCGGTCAAGACCACCGAGGACCTGCTGGCGCTGCGCTCGGACGCTTACGTGCTGACCGACGACGCGCGTGTGGAGCTGGCGCCCGAGCGCGACGGCACGCCGCCGGTCGTCGACCTCGACGACGAGTACTACAAGCTGCTGCGCGACTTCGACGAGCGCTTGCCCGCCGCCCCGTCGCTGGTGGAGTGCGAGCGCCTCGCGGTCGAAGGTGACGTGACGTTCGGCCGCGGTGTCGTCGTGCGCGGGTCGGTGACCGTGAGCGGGCCGCGCGAGATCGAGGACGAGGCCGTCCTCGAGGGCTAGCGCCGGCTCGACCCACGCAGTAACGGCGGTCAGCGGACGGTGTACTCCTTATCGACCATCGGTCAACAAGGATACCCAGACGGCTTCGCCGTCGGGCACAAGGAGATCGCAATGACCGCCGCCCGTGAGAAGACCTTCCTGCTCGCCCGGCCCGAGGGACGGGTGCTCGAGTGGATCGCCCGCCGCCTGCCGGCCTGGGTGATGCCCGATCATCTGACCGCGCTCGGTGTTCTCGCCGCCATCGGCATCGCCGGCGCGTACGCGCTCTCCAACCAGGACCCGGTGTGGCTGTGGGCCGCGAGCGGCCTGCTCGTCGTGCACTGGCTCGGCGACTCGCTCGACGGCACGCTGGCGCGCGTGCGCAAGACCGAGCGGCCGCGCTACGGCTACTACCTCGACCACCTCGTCGACGCGATCGCCACCGCCCTGATCGGACTCGGGCTCGGCCTGTCGCCGTACATGCTGCTCGCCAGCGGCCTGGTCATCGTCATCGCCTACCTGGTGCTCTCGATCAACACGTACCTCGAGACCAACACGCTCGGCGTGTTCTCGCTCGGGTACGGGCGGCTCGGGCCGACCGAGGCGCGCGTCGGCCTCGTCGCCGTCAACACGTTGCTCGCGCTGGGCGTCGTGCCGGCGGCGTTCGGGATGGGACTGCTCGACTTCGTCGTGCTCGGCATCACCGCGCTGATGCTGGCCGCGCTGGCCGTGCGCGCGTTCCGCAACCTGCGCGAACTGGCGCGCCTCGAGCCGGCGCGGCCTCAGGCGGCGCCGTAGCGCTCGGCGCGCTGGTCCTCGGCGTCCGACTCCGCGAGCATCCGCACGAACAGGTACGCGAGCGTGATGCCCATCACGATCGACTGCTCGAGCGCCATCACGAGCCCGGCGACATGCTGGTCGTCAAGCGGCGTGAGCCCCCACTTCTCCCCGCTCCAGTTGTACGCGTAGAGCAGGTCGGGGCTGAACGCGAGCAGGACGCCGAGGAAGCCGACGAGGATCTTCGTCGACGCCATGTAGAGGATCGGCCCCATCCCGGCCAGGCGCATGCGGCTGCGGATGGGGCTGAGGAGGTGCCACCAGTAGAGGAGGCCGGCGCCGGCGAAGCACAGGTGCTCGATCACGTGGATCCCGGCGTGGTTGAGTGCCGCGTCGTAGAAGGTCGGGATGTGCCAGATCCACATCGCGCCCACGTAGGCGACGACGCCGAACGCGGGGTGCCCGAACGGTCCGGCCTTGCGCTCGAGCCAGTGGATGCGGCGGGTCGCCGGCCGCAGGATGTGCTTGGTCAGCGCGACGATCAGGCACACCGACGCGAGGTCGGCGATCAGCAGGTGCTGGACCATGTGGAAGGTGGCGAACTGCTCGCCGAGGACGTCGATCGGCGAGATCAGGGCGACGAACAGCAGCGCGATCCCCGTGCCCCACAGGATCGCCTTGCCGACCGGCGCCGCGCGCGCCCCGCCTTCGCGGCGCGCCGTCCGCCAGCGCAGGCCGTACACCAGCCCGTACGCGAGCAGCGAGGCGATGACGACCGGCGCGAAGGTCCACGAGGTGTCGACGGGCACCGCCGTCGATTCTGACGCACAAACGTCACACCGCCTGCGCAGACTCTTTGCGATCGCGTGGTGATCCGTCACACGATCTCCGGCAGGGTGACCTCGTGCTGCGCTCCGAGCTGATCGCGCTGATCGTCCCGCCCGCCTGTGTCGCATGTCGCGCGCCGCTCGCGCGGGCGCAATTGTGGCTCTGCGCCGACTGCACGCGCGCCCTGCCGTGGCTGCCCGCGTGGGCGTGCGCGCGCTGTGGACTGCCGCGGCACCGGCGCGGCTGCCCGGCGGCGGGCGCGGCGTTCGGCCGCGCGTGGGCACCGCTCGGCTACGACGGCGTCGCACGGGCGCTCGTCGCGACGCTGAAGTTCCGGTCGGCGCTGCCGGTCGCCGGGCTGATGGCGGCGCACATCGCCGCCAACCTGCCGGCCGAGCTGCGCGGGCCGCGCGTGCTCGTCCCGGTGCCGCCGCAGCCGGCGCGCCGCCGGCGCCGCGGGTTCGACCCCGCCGCCGCGCTGTGCGGTGCCCTGGCGGCGCGGCTCGAGCTGCCGGTCAGCGCGTGCCTCGTGCGGCGCGACCGCGCGAGCCGGCAGGTGGGCGCGCCGCGAGCGGAGCGCCGGCGGCGCGGGCGGATGACGATCGAGCTGCGCGCGCCGCCACCGCCCGCGGTGCTGCTCGTCGACGACGTTCACACGACCGGCGCGACGCTGGACGCGTGTGCGCGAGCGCTGCGCCGAGGCGGCTGCGAGGAGGTGGTAGCCGTAACGTACGCCCGGACGCTGTGAGCTACCGTCGTGCGCGATGAGCTTGCTGCGCGACTACACCAACCAGGCGCGGACGTACGACGAGACGCGCGCCGCCAGCCCATCCGTGCTCGGCCCGCTGCGCGAGGCGCTGGAGGGCGCGCCGGGGCGCCGGCTCGCCGACGTCGGAGGCGGCACCGGCAACTACGCGCGGGCGCTGCGCGACGACGGCTGGGAGCCGGTCGTGATCGACCGCGAGCCGGCGATGCTCGCGCGCGCCGCGGCCAAGGGGCTGGAGACGATCGAGGCCGACGCGCAGTCGCTCCCGCTGGCGGACGCGAGCGTCGACGCCGCGATGCTCGTCTCGATGCTCCACCACGTCGAGCACCCCGCGGCGGCGATCGCCGAGGCCCAGCGCATCCTTCGGCCGGGCGGCCGGCTCGCGCTGATGGTCTTCACGCGCGAGGACACGGCGGCGAGCTGGCTCAACGACTACTTCCCGAGCACGCGCGCGTGGATGCTCGCCTCGCACCCACCGCTCGCGGAGCTGCTCGAGCGGGTGCCCGGCGCCCGCCACATCGAGGTGCGGTTCCGCGATCTCGAGGACGGCTCGCTGGCCGCGCTCCAGGCGTTCCCGGAGCGCATCGTCGAGCCGGCCTGGCACCGGCAGACCAGCTTCTTCGAGCGTCTCGCACGCGACCATCCGGACGAGCTGGCCGCGGGGCTGGCGCGGCTCCGCGCCGAGCTCGCGGCCGGGACCGCGCCGCGCGAGCCCGGGCTCGCGACCGTGATTGCCTGGGTCAAGCCGCGCTGAGTCGCGGGGTCGGTCTGCGCCGGCTCTGTCTCCGCCGGCTCTGTCTCCGCCGGCTCTGCCTCCGCCCGTGTTGTCTCCGCCCGTGTTGTCTGCGCCGGCGAACGTCAACGGCGGCTCGGTAGGGCGGGGAGGGTTTCGGCCGCGCTGTCTGCTGCGGTCGATTTCCCGCCCTGGGCGGATTTGTGACCGTATGGGTGGTTAATCCGCCCACGAGCCCGGCGGAGCGGCCGGTCGTGAGTCCCTCAATGCCCGAAGTTCGTCGGCACGACCTGGACGTCGCCAAGCCGCGGCACGATGACAGAAATTGAAATCTGTCAGTCCATGTGCCAACCTAAGCGGCATGGCTTCACTCCCCACACGACACCTAGGCGCGTCCGGGCCCGAGGCAACCGCCATCGGGCTCGGCTGCATGGGCATGTCGGACCTCTACGGCCCGGCCGACCGCGACGAGGGCATCGCGACGATCCACGCCGCACTCGACGCCGGGATCAACCTCCTCGACACCGGCGACTTCTACGGCATGGGCCACAACGAGCTGCTGATCCACGACGCGCTCAAGGGCCGCAACCGTGACGACGTCCTCATCAGCGTCAAGTTCGGCGCCCAGCGCGACCCCGACGGCCAGTGGCTCGGCTACGACGCCCGCCCGCAGGCCGTCAAGACCGCGCTCGCCTACACGCTCAAGCGGCTCGACACCGACCACGTCGACATCTACCGCCCCGCGCGCGTGGACCCGAACGTGCCGATCGAGGAGACGGTCGGGGCGATCAAGGAGCTGATCGACGCGGGCTACGTCCGCCACCTCGGGCTGTCCGAGGCCGGCGCCGATACGCTGCGCCGCGTCAGCGCCATCCATCCCGTCAGCGACCTGCAGATCGAGTACAGCCTCATCAGCCGCGGGATCGAGCGCGACATCCTGCCGACCGCGCGCGAGCTCGGGATCGGCATCACCGCATACGGCGTGCTGTCGAGAGGCCTGATCAGCGGCCACTGGAGGAAGGACCGCGAGACGTCGGCGAAGGACTTCCGCAGCCGCTCGCCGCGCTTCAGCCGCGAGAACATCGACCGCAACCTCGAGCTGGCCGACGCGCTCGCGCAGGTCGCCGAGGCGAAGGGCGCCACCGCGGCGCAGGCCGCGATCGCCTGGGTGCTGAGCCGCGGCGAGGACATCGTGCCGCTGATCGGCGCCCGCCGCCGCGACCGCCTCCAGGAGGCTCTCGGCGCGCTCGACCTGCAGCTGAGCGACGAGGATCTCGACACCATCGAGCGCGCGGTCCCCGCCGACCAGGCCGCCGGCGACCGCTACGACCCGCGCCAGATGGCGATGCTGGACTCCGAGAAGTGACCGCCGCGCGCGACACGGCGCGGGCGGTGCTGACGCGCGAGCAGATCCTGGACGCGGCGGAGGAGGTCCTCCGCCGCTACGGGCCCGCGAAGGCCAACGTGGTCGACGTCGCCCGCGCGCTCAACGTCAGCCACGGCAGCGTGTACCGCCACTTCCCGAGCAAGGCGGCGCTGCGCGAGGCGGTCGCGGAGCGCTGGCTGGAGAGCGTCGCGCAGCCGCTCGACGAGATCGACGACGCGCGCGCGTGGTTTGACGCGCTGATCGCCACCAAGCGGCAGCGAGCACTCGACGATCCCGAGCTGTTCGCGACCTACGTCAACCTCGCCCACGAGTCGGGCGACGTCGTCCGCCGCCACGTGGACCACCTGGTCGACTCACTCGCGCGCATCGTCGGGGATCGCACGCAGGCGCGCGCGCTGATCCTCGCCACCGCACGCTTCCACGACCCCAAGCACGCCGCCACCTGGGGCGAGCCGGACATCGACGAGGACTTCGAGAGCGTCTGGGCGCTGCTGGCTCAGGCGATTGCCCGGCCGGCCTCGTCGGCCCACTCGAGCGCGGCGCGGTAAGCGCCGGCGAGCGAGACGTCGCTGTCACCGGTGAGCGTCGGGAACTCCCCGCGCTCGTAGGCGGTGACGGCCGACAGCAGCTCGCCCTTCGGCCCCTCGCGGCGCAGCAGCGCCGTCTGGATCTCGTCGGTGAAGGGGAGCGAGTCGAGCACCTCGGCCATCGGCGCGTCCAACAGCGCGTCGGCGACCGAGAACAGGCCGACCGTGAAGAGCGTCTCGCGCTCCTCCGGGAGCGCGCTTCCGGCGAGCATCTCGCACATGCGAGCGCGGCGCAGGCCGAGCGCGACCAGCTCGTCCGGCACGTCCGGGATCGCGGAGATCGCCATGACCGTCGCCCAGCGGCGGACGGTGCGGACGCCGAGCAGGTTCAGCGCCTCACGGACCGACGACACGGTCCGCGGCAGCGCGAAAAAGGCCGAGTTGACGTAGCGCAGCAGCTTCAGCGAGAGGCCGACGTCCGACGCGATGATCCGCTCGAGGTCCTCGAACGAGACGTCGCCGCTCGTGAGCTCGCCGAGCCGGCGCAGCGAGCCGAGGCCGGCGGTGGCGACGCCGCGGTGGCGGAAGAGGCGCGGCTTGGCGAAGTAGTCGCCCTGGAAGTAGGTGAAGCCGAAGCCCTGGACGCGCTGGAAGGCGGCGTGGTCCTCGACGTCGGTGGCGACGAGCAGCGCGCCCTGCGTGCGCGGCGCCTCGAGCACGCGCTGCAGCTCAGCGTCGTCGCGGTCGGCGATGCTGACCTTGACGATCGAGCACAGCGACATCAGCTCCTCGATGTCGCTGCGGCCGTCGTAGTCGCCGAGCGCCAGCGTGTAGCCGGAGCGCGAGAGCTGCTGGAGCAGGGAGAGCAGGTCGTCCTGGGCCGGGTAGGCCTCGATCTGCAGCACCGCGCGATCCGGGCGCACCGGCGGCGGGCCGATCTCGACGAGGAAGTTGCGGGCGATCGACACCCAGGCGGGGTGCCGGCCGGCGAGTCGCTCGAGCCCGATGTCGCCGAACGCCTCGACGAGGAGCGCGGAGGTCGCCTTGGCGTCGCGGGACGGGTCGCCGAGGTCGACGGCACCCCCGAAGCGCAGCTCGTAGCCGACGACGTTGTTGCGGGCATCGGCGATCGGGTGCCGGACGACGGCCACCTCGGGGCGGTCAAGAGTTGCGCTCACACCTGCAATGTCGGCCGCTGAGCCGAATGGTTGAGCAGAACCTCGCGTGCCGTCCGCAATTTCCGGCTAGCATCCCGAGCGTCGGCCCACCAACGAGAGGAGTCCCATGCGCATCGAGGTCAAGGGACGAAACCTTCAGGTCACCGACGACTTGCGCGAGGTGGTCGCGCGGCGGTTCGAGAAGGTGGACAAGCAGGTGAGCGAGCTCGCGACGCTTGAGGTCGAGCTGTCCGAAGAGCGCAACCCTGCCAACCCGGATCACATGGTCGCGGAGGCCACCCTCTACCTGAAGGGCGTGACGCTGCGCGCGAAGAACGCCTCGCGGGACCACAAGCACTCGATCAACCTCGTCGCCGACGAGCTCGCGCGCCAGGTCAAGCGGCACCGCGACAAGCGCCGCAAGCGGCGCGAGCAGCGGGCCGGAGCGGCACAGGCCGCGCAGCCCGCGCCCGAGGCCGAAGAGCCCTCCGCCACGCCGCTCTGAGCAGCGTCTGACGGGGCTGCGCGCCCGCTAGGCTTGAACGTATGTCGATCCTCGATCGCGCCCTCCGGATGGGCGAGGCCAGGCAGTTCAAGCAATACGCCAAGCGCGTCGACCGCATCAACGCCTGGGAGCCCGAGCTCGAGCTGCTCGAGGACGACGAGCTGCGCGCCAACGCCGACGCGCTGCGTGAGCGCGCCCGCAACGGCGAGTCGCTCGAGGAGCTGCTGCCGGAGACGTTCGCACTCGTGCGCGAGGTCGGGCGTCGCCGCATGGCCATGCGGCACTTCGACGTGCAGATGATCGGCGGCATGGTCCTGCACGACGGGTCGATCGCCGAGATGCGGACCGGCGAGGGCAAGACGCTGACGGCCACGCTGGCGGTGGTGCTCAATGCGCTCGCCGGCGAGGGCGTCCATGTGGTCACGGTCAACGACTACCTGGCCCGCCGCGACGCCGACTGGATGCGGCCGATCTACGAGGCGCTCGGCCTCACCATCGGCGTGCTGCAGAACATGCAGCCGTACGAGGAGAAGCGCGCGGCCTACGCGGCGGACATCACCTACGGCACGAACTCGGAGTTCGGGTTCGACTACCTGCGCGACAACATGGCGACGACGCTGGACGAGAAGGTCCAGCACGGCGGCCGCTTCGACGACGACGGCAAGCCGCTCACCAGCCATCACTTCGCGATCGTCGACGAGGTCGACAACATCCTCATCGACGAGGCGCGCACGCCGCTGATCATCTCCGGCGCGCCCGAGCAGGCGGCCGACTGGTACCAGCGCTTCGCCAAGCTGGCGCCCCTAATGGAGCCCGGCAAGAAGCCCGACGGGCTCGACCCGAAGTCGAAGAAGGAGTTCGTCGCCGACTACGACTACGAGTTCGACGAGAAGCACAAGAGCGTGTCGGTGACCGAGCGCGGCGTCGCCAAGGCCGAGAAGTTCCTGAACGTCGACCACCTCTACAAGGCCGAGAACGGTCCGCTCGTCAACCACCTGATTCAGTCGTTGAAGGCCGAGTCGCTGTACAAGCGCGACGTCGACTACGCGGTGATCGACGGCGAGGTCAAGATCATCGACGAGTTCACCGGCCGCATTCTCGACGGCCGCCGCTGGTCGGAGGGCCTGCACCAGGCGGTCGAGGCGAAGGAGGGCGTGTCCGTCCGCGAGGAGAACCAGACGCTCGCGACGATCACGCTGCAGAACTACTTCCGCATGTACGACAAGCTCGCCGGGATGACGGGCACGGCGCTCACCGAAGCGACCGAGTTCATGAAGATCTACAAGCTGCCGGTCGTCGAGATCCCGACGAACCGCGAGATGATCCGGCTGGACAAGAACGACCAGATCTTCAAGACCAAGGACGGCAAGTGGCGCGCACTGGTACGCGAGCTCGAGGCGCGCAACGACAAGGGCCAGCCCGTGCTCGTGGGCACGATCTCGGTCGAGGTCTCCGAGATGCTGTCCGCGGAGCTCAAGAAGCGCGGGATCGCCCACACCGTCCTGAACGCCAAGCCCGAGTACGCCGAACGCGAGGGCGAGATCATCGCCGAGGCCGGCCGGCCCGGCGCGGTCACGATCGCCACCAACATGGCGGGCCGCGGCGTCGACATCAAGCTCGGCGGCAACGCCGAGCACCTCACGCGGCTCGAGCTCGCCAAGCTCGGCCTGCGGCCCGGCGACCCCGACTATGACGAGCGCTTCCAGCAGATCCTGCCGTCGCTCGAGGCGCAGGTCGAGGAGAACCGCGAGAAGGTCCTCGAGGCCGGTGGCCTGTTCATCTGCGGCACCGAGCGCCATGAGTCGCGCCGGATCGACAACCAGCTGCGCGGCCGCTCCGGCCGTCAGGGCGACCCCGGCGAGTCGCGCTTCTTCCTGTCCGCCGAGGACGACCTCGTGCGCCTGTTCGCGGGCGACCGCATCTACCGCATCCTCGACCGGCTCGGCCCGACCACCGAGGAGGGCGAGGAGGAGCCGATCGAGGCGAAGATGCTGTCGAAGCAGATCGAGAACGCCCAGCGCAAAGTGGAGGAGCAGAACTTCCTCATCCGCAAGCGCGTCCTCGAGTACGACGATGTGATGAACCAGCAGCGCGAGATCGTCTACCAGTACCGCGACGAGGTGCTGGAGGGCCGCGACATGGGCCCGGTCGCGCGCGAGCAGATCGGCGACGTGATCAACCACCTGGTCGACGAGTACACGCCGGGCGACTACATCGAGGAGTGGGACCTCGAGGCGCTGTGGGCGCAGCTCGACCAGATCTTCGAGGTCGACTTCGGGCCCGACGAGATCGATCGCGAGACGATCGACCGCCAGCAGCTCAAGGACCTGCTGACCGAGGACGCGGTGAAGCTCTATGACGAGCGCGAGGAGGAGCTCGGCGAGGAGCTGATGCGCGCCCTCGAGCGCTACCTGCTGCTCCAGATCATCGACCAGCGCTGGCGCGAGCACCTGTACGACATGGACTACCTGCGCGAGGGCATCCACCTGCGCGGGTTCGCCCAGATCGAGCCGATCGTCGCCTATAAGAACGAGGCGTTCACGCTCTTCCAGGACCTGATGAACACCATCTGGTCGGACTTCGCGCGGATGATCTACAACGTCCAGGTCCAGATCGAGGGCGAGAACGGCCAGAGCGCCGTGCCCCAGCAGCAGGGCGGCGGCGCCGCGGCGCTGCAGTACTCCGGCGGCACGGCCGAGGACCAGCCGAGCGCCTACGGCGGCGACGCTGAGGGCTACGGAGTCGACGCCGAGGGCGAGCCGTCACCGGTCGTCGAGCAGCGGCGCGTGGACGAGCACGAGCAGCTCGGCCGCAACGACCCGTGCTGGTGCGGGTCGGGCAAGAAGTTCAAGAAGTGCCACGGGGCGTAGACGCGCTCGCGCTCGCGACCTCGCGGTCCAGCGCCCGGCACAGCGCGGCGACGACGTCGGGGTCGAACTGCGTGCCCGCGTTGCGGCCCAGCTCCTCGAGCGCGAACTCCTGACCCGGCGCGCGGCGGTACGGCCGGTCCGAGGTCATCGCCTCGAACGCGTCGGCGACGAGGATGATGCGCGACTCGAGCGGGATCTCTGTGCCGGACAGGCCCTCGGGGTAGCCGGTGCCGTCGAAGCGCTCGTGGTGGTGGCGGACCCAGCGCGATTCCTCGTGCATGTCGGCGGCCTCGACGATGTCGCCGCCGAGCAGCGAGTGCCGCTTCATCAGCTCGTACTCGGCGTCGGTGAGCGCGGCCGGCTTGTTGAGGATCGCGTCCGGCACGCCGATCTTGCCGACGTCGTGTAGCAGGCCACCGAGCCGGATCCGGGCGACGCGCTCGCGGTCGAGCCCGAGCTCGGCGGCGATCACCGCGCACAGCTGCGAGACCGTCTGGCAGTGGCTGCGCGTGTACGAGTCCTTAGCGTCGACCGCCAGCGCGAGCGCGCTGGCCAGCGGCCGCTCGTCGTGGTCGTGCTCGGCGACCGTGATCTCGAGGTCGGGGCCGTAGATCGCCGTTTCCTGGTGCAGGCGCTTGGCCCCGATCAGCGCGAGGTCGGCCTCGCGGATCACCTCGTCGCGGCCTCGCAGCTCGGTCGCCTCGGCGATGCCGGCGGTGACCGCGACGATCGCCCGCAGCCGTTGCGCGAACTCGAGCGCGCCGAGCGCGCGGGAGCCGGCGAGGACGACGGCGAACTCGTCGCCGCCGATGCGGTAGGCGAGGTCGCTCGCCCGCTGTGACTCGCGGATGGCTCGCGCGACCGCCTGCAGGCGCTCGTCGCCGGCCTGGTGGCCGAAACGGTCGTTGACCGCCTTCAGCCCGTCGAGGTCGAGCAGGACGAGCGACAGCGGTTCGCCGCTGCGGCTCACGCGTTGCAGCTCGCGGGCGAGGTCCTCCTGGAACGCGCGGTGGTTGCGCAGGCCGGTGAGCGGGTCGCTGATCGCGATCTGCGCAAGGCGGGCCACCTCGGCGCGGCGGAAGCGGACGATGATCAGCGCGAAGCAGGCGAGCAGCAGCAGGCCGACGCCGAACGCCACCGTGATCGCGTTGGTGGCGTCCGCCTCGTGGTCGCGCAGCGAGGCGCTGTGCTCGAGCGCGCGGGCGGACGCGGCCTGCGCCTGCTGGTGGATCATGTACTCGAGCACGCCGAAGATCGGGTCGATGATCTCGTGGTCGAGCCGCTGGATGGCCGGGGCGTTCTCGTGATCGATCGCCACGAACAGGTTCTTGGCGGCGCCGTCGTACTTCATCGACAGGGCGAGCAGCTGCTCCATCGTCTTCCGGCTCTGCGGCGACCGGTCGAGCTGGATCACGCGCATCAGATCCGCGTCGAGGTTGTCCGTCGCGCGCTCGTACGAGAGGCGGACCGTTTCGCTGCCCTCGAAGTGGTAGCTGCGCTCGATCGACTTCGCCTCGGTCACCCAGTGGCGCGCGTCCTGGTAGGTCGCACTCAGGCGCATGGCGGTGTCGGCCCGCTTGGACTCGGTCGCGACGCGCTGCTGTGTCATCACGGAAAAGCCCGCAAGGAAGCACAAAACGGCCAGCAAACCGGCCACGCTGGCGCGCACCACCCACCGGTCCCGCGTGCCCATCATCTGAAGGCCTCATCGGTTCAAGCGCTGGCGCGCTTGAACTCATTCGTCCAGGTGATGATCTCGCGAGTGCTATAAGCGACCGCGATATGGATCCGCGACGGTTGCTGACGTTCCGGGAAGTGGCGCATCAGGGATCGTTCTCGCGTGCGGGGGAGGCACTGTCGCTGACCCAGCCGGCGGTCTCCCAGCAGGTGGCCGCGCTCGAGCGCCAGCTCGGCGTGAAGCTGCTCGAGCGCGGCCCCGGCGGGCCGACGCCGACCGCGGCGGGCGCGCTTCTGCTCGCCCACGCCGACGCGGTCGCCGACCGCCTGTCACAGGCCGGCGGGCAGATCGCCGAGCTGGCTGCCCGCGAGCGCGAGACGCTGCGCGTCGGCGCGTTCCCGAGCGCGCTCGCGACGGTCATCCCCGACGCGATCGTCCGCCTGCGCGCGCAGCAGCCGGACATCCAGGTCGAGGCGGTCGAGGCGTCGGGCGACGAGCTGGGGCGGTTGGTCGCCGACGGGACGGTGCACGCGGCGATGTGCTTCCAGGACGCTGAGGCCCCGCCGCGGCGGCCGGAGGGCACCGAGCGGCACGAGCTCGGCACCGAGCCGATGCTGGCCGTGACGGCGATCGACCACGCGCTGGCGAGCCGCGAGCACGTCGCCGTGCGCGAGCTCGCGGACGACACATGGACGGCGCCGTCGCGCGACGGGATCGTCTACCGCACGTGCGTCTCCGCCGGCTTCGAGCCACGCATCGCGTTCGTCACGCGCGACGTGCTGGCGGCGCGCGGCCTCGTCGCCTCCGGCCTCGCCGTGACGCTGATGCCGCAGCTGCTCGCCTCCGGGCTCCCGGGCATCGCGATGCTGCCGCTCGAAGGCCCGCAGCCGTCGCGGTCGCTGTACGGGCTCACGCCGGCCGCCGGCGCGCGCCCCGCCGCCCTCGCGTTTCTCGAGGCACTGGAGCGCCCGTAGTAGCCTCAGTGCCGCCATGGCGACGCCTTCGGCCTCACAGCCCACCCCGCAGCGCATCGCCGCCATCCGCGAGCAGCTGTCCCTGCTCGCGGACTATCTTTGACCCGGCTGGACTGAAGGAGAAGAGCTCCGAGCTGGAGGCCCAGATGGGGGCTCCCGGCTTCTGGGACGAGCCGGAGGCGGCGGGTCGCGTCGGCGCCGAGCACGCGCGGCTGAACCGGCGCCTGGACACGTTCACGAAGCTGCAGGCGGACGCCGACGACCTCGAAGGGCTCGTCGAGCTCGCCGAGGAGGACGAGGAGCTCGCCGCCGAGCTCGAGGAAACGCTGGTGTCGGTCGAGCAGCGGCTGGCGGCGCTCGAGGAGGAGCGCCTGTTCACCGGCAACTACGACGCCGGCGACGCGCTCGTGACCGTCAACGCGGGCGCCGGCGGGACCGACGCGCAGGACTGGGCCGAGATGGTGCTGCGGATGGAGATGCGCTGGGCCGAGCGGCGCGGCTTCAAGGTCGAGCTGCTGGAGGCGAGCCCGGGGGAGGAGGCCGGCATCAAATCGGCCACCTTCCGCGCCTCGGGCGAGAACGCGTACGGCCTCTACAGCGCCGAGAAGGGCGTGCACCGGCTCGTCCGCCTGTCGCCGTTCGACGCCGCCAACCGCCGCCAGACGAGCTTCGCGGGCGTCGAGGTCGCGCCGGTCGTGGAGGACACCGGCGACATCGAGATCGAGGACGACGACCTGCAGGTCGACACTTACCGCGCCTCTGGCGCCGGCGGCCAGCACGTCAACAAGACCGACTCGGCGGTCCGCATCACGCATAAGCCCACGGGCGTCGTGGTGCAGTGCCAGAACGAGCGCTCGCAGTCGGCCAACAAGGCGACCGCGATGGCGATGCTGCGGTCCAAGCTGATCGAGCGGGCCGAGCGCGAGCGCCAGGAGGAGATCGCACGCGAGCGCGGCGAGGCGCAGGACGTCAACTTCGGCTCACAGATCCGCTCCTACGTCCTGCACCCGTACACGATGGTCAAGGACCACCGCACCGACTTCGAGGTCGGCAGCGCCGAGCGGGTGCTCGACGGCGACCTCGACGGCTTCGTCCGCGCCTGGCTCGAGGCCAATGCTCGGGCGTCGGCCTAGCCTCTCCGGCTGGTACTGGCGATTCACCTGGCCCGACGGCCGCGCCGCCGTCGTCCTGTGCGGCGTCTGCCCGGGCTGGGCGCTCGTCGGCGTCGCGCAGCGGCCCGGCAACTGGCGGTCGGCGATCCTCGACGATCCGCAGGCCGACGCGAGCGGCGTCCGCATCGGCACCGCCTTCGCCGGTGACGCGACGCACGTGCGCTGGGACGGCGTGGACGCGCACTTGCGCGACGTCGTCGCCTGGCCGCGGCCGTGGCACGGCACCGGCCCGTTCGGGCATCTGCCGTTCCTGCGCCAGTACTGGCGCCCGCTCGTGCTGCGGGCGCGCGCCGAGGGGAGCGTGGGCGGCTGGGACCTCGACGGCGCGACCGCCTACGTCGAGCGCAACTGGGGCGCCGGCTTCCCGCCCGTGTGGTGGTGGGGCGAGGCGCACGACTTCGGCGGCGACCCGGTCACGGTGGCGTTCGCGGGCGGCCCCGCGCTCGGCGCGCTGCAGGCGACCGCGGCGGTCGTGCACGTCGACGGCCGGCTCGTCCGCCGCGGCGAGCCGCTGCTG
This sequence comes from uncultured Solirubrobacteraceae bacterium, assembly GCA_963803335.1. Classification (GTDB taxonomy): domain Bacteria; phylum Actinomycetota; class Thermoleophilia; order Solirubrobacterales; family Solirubrobacteraceae; genus DASSUW01. The sequence continues at coordinate 329,827 of CAWDME010000011.1, forward strand.
GCCGGCGTGCGCGCCGAGGTCTCGCCGGGCCGCTGGCTGCTGCGGGCGCGCGGCGTGGAGATCGAAGCGAGCGCCGACCCCGCGGACGCGCACGTGCTCGACGTGCCTGTGCCGCGCGAGCGCCGGACGCTCCCGTGGTCTGACCAGCACCTTGCCGGCCGCCTGCGCGTCAAGCTCACGCGCCGCGGGCGGCTGATCTACGAGGGCGAGAGCGCGCTCGCCGGGCTCGAACAGGGGAGGGCGCCGTGATCGGGCGGATCAAGGGCTGGTGGGCGGCGCGGGGCGGGATGCCCGATTCCGTGCGGGCCGAGCTCGAGGCCGAAGGGCTCGAGCTGATCGAGGAGCGGATGGAGGGCCGGGTCACGTATCGCAACTACGAGATCGTCGGCCAGCGGCCCACGACGGGCGACCAGCCGACGATCGCCTCGCTCGCGCTCACGCCGAAGCGGCTCGCGATCCGCGGCACCCAGGGCGTCCGCCTCGACGCCCCGCCCGGCCCGGTGACGTCCGCGGTCACCGACGACGGCGCGCTGCTGCTCAAGTACGACGCGAGCGCGATCTACCCGAACCGATCGGGGACCGTCGAGATGCTGCTGCGCACGCCACGGGCCGCGGACATCCATGCCAGGCTCCAGGCATGGACGCAGACATCGACGAGCTGATCGAGCGCGCGCTGGCCGAGGACGTCGGCGCCGGCGACGTCACCACCGAGGCGACGGTCGACGCCGACGCGCGGGCGCGAGCCACGATCACGCAAAAGGCGCCGGGCGTGATCTCCGGGCTCGCCGTCGCCGAGGCCGTGTTCTCCCGGCTCGATCCGGAAGCGGTGATCGAGCGGCTCGGCCCCGAGGGCGAGTGGCGCGAGGCCGGCGCGCCGGTCCTGCGCGTCGAGGGATCGGCGCGGGCGCTGCTGACCGGCGAGCGGACGGCGCTCAACTTCCTCGGGCGGCTGTCGGGCGTCGCGACGGCGACCGCGCGCGTCGTGCGAGCGGTCGCCGAGGCGGGCGGGGCGGCGAAGATCCTCGACACGCGCAAGACCACGCCGGGCCTGCGGCGGCTGGAGAAGCGCGCGGTGGCCGACGGCGGCGGCGTCAACCACCGCGCGGGGCTGTACGACGCGATCCTCATCAAGGAGAACCACAGCGCCGCGGCCGGCGGCATCGCGCAGGCGGTGGGCCGGGCGCGCGAGCTGCGCCCGGACCTACCGGTAGAGGTCGAGGTGCGCGACGCGGCCGAGATCGACGCGGCGCTGGCGGCCGGCGCGCCCCGGCTGCTGCTCGACAACATGACGCCCGACGAGATCCGGGCGGCGGTGGCGCAGGTGGGCGGCCGCGCCGAGCTCGAGGCATCGGGAGGGGTCGACGCGCAGACAGTTTTGGTCTATGCGACCATTGAGGGACTACACTACGTCTCGATGGGCGCGCTCACCCATTCAGCGCCCGGGCTCGACCTCTCCATGGCCCTGGAGGCCCTCCCCGCGAAATGACCCTTCTCTCGCTCGACAACATCCCCGCCCTGCAGGGCGAGGTACGCGCGCTGGCCGCCGAGCGCGGCGCCGTGATCCTCGCCCACAACTACCAGCTGCCCGAGGTGCAGGAGGTGGCCGACTTCGTCGGCGACTCGCTCGCGCTCTCGCAGCAGGCCGCGCGCACCGACGCCGAGGTGATCGCCTTCTGCGGCGTGCACTTCATGGCCGAGACCGCCTCGATCCTCTCGCCCGAGAAGACCGTCCTGCTCCCGGATCCCGACGCCGGCTGCTCGCTCGCCGACTCGATCACCGCCGACCAGCTGCGCGCCTGGAAGGCCGCGCACCCCGGCGCGTTGACCGTGATGTACGTCAACACGACGGCCGAGGTGAAGGCCGAGACCGACTACTGCGTGACGTCGTCGAACGCCGCCGCGGTCGTCGAGCACATCTATCGCGAGCACGGCGACGACACCGAGATCCTCTTCGGACCGGACATGTTCCTCGGCGCCTACGTGGAGAAGACGACCGGCCGCAAGATGCACGTCTGGGACGGCGAGTGCCACGTCCACGCCGGCATCCGCCCGGCCGACATCCGCGACATGCGCGAAGCGCACCCGGGCGCCGACTTCCTCATCCATCCTGAGTGCGGCTGCTCGACGTCGGTGATGGAGTACGTCGCGGCCGGCGACGTCGACCCGCGGGGCGTCCACATGCTGTCGACGGGCGGGATGCTCGGCTACGCGAAGACCGCGCCGGCCGGCGCGACGGCGATCGTGGCGACCGAGACCGGGATGCTGCACCCGCTGCGCGAGGCGCGGCCCGACATCGACTTCGTCGCGGCCAACGAGGCCGCGAGCTGCCGCTTCATGAAGATGATCACGCTGCCGAAGCTGCGTGACACGCTGCGCGCGATGGCCCCCGAGGTGAAGGTCCCGGAGGCCATCGCGCAGCGTGCCCGGCTGCCGATCGAGCGCATGGTCGCGATCTAGCCGCTCCCCCTCCTACGGCGTGGCGAGCAGCTCGACCTCGTCCCAGACGGCTTCGCCGTTGCGGATCTTCAGCTCGGCCTGGAGCACCTTGGCGCCGGTGACGAGCGCGTCCGTGCCGCAGTCCTCGCCGTCCTCGTGATCGTCGCCCGGATCGTCGTGCGCGGCCACAGCGTCGTTGCCGCCGTCATCGCCACCGCCGTCGCCGTGGTGATCGCCGTGATGGTCATCGCCCTCGTCTTCGCCGCGATCGTCGCCGGGGTCGTCGTCGCACTTGACCTCGGTCTCGTCAGTCACCATGCCGTCCACGGTGCCGCCGTTGGCGAGCGAGATCGTCAGCACGCCGTTCTCGAAGGAGGTGACGGTGCCGGGGTGCTCGGCACTGTCGTCGATGCCGTCGTCGTCGGTATCGGCGTCGCGCGGGTCAAGATGCGCGCGGAACTCGCCCCGGTTCTTCAGGCCGTCGTGGTCCTGGTCGCGGCGGCCCTGCTTGTGATGCAGCGACAGGTGATGACGCTTCTCCCACTTGTCGGGGATCCGGTCATGATTGCGATCGCGCGCGAAAGCCCCTCCTGCCAGCATCAGCGAGGCCGCGACGGCGAGCGCCATGGCCAGTGCGAACTTCCTACGGAGCACAGTGCCTCCAGTACATCGGGAACGGTTCACTGGTGTTGACACGCTGAACGTCGAGGTGTGACGGCGATCAGCCGGCGAAATCGTCGCCGCCGGAGCTGTCCTTGCCCGACGAGTCGTCACCGCCGCCGCCGGGGCCGCTGTTCGACCCGTCGTCGCCGCCGTCGTGGGTCTCGGTCTCGTGCTCGGCCTCTGCCGCCTCGGGCGTGGGCGTCGGCGTAGCAACCACGCGCTCGTCGTCGCCGCCGCCCGGACCCCGGTTGCCGCCGTGGTCGTCGTCACCCGTGTCGTCACCGCCGCCGCCGCCGCCGGGCCCGCGATGCCCGCCGCCGTCCACCGGGCGGTCTTCGCTGATGTCGCGGCCTTCACGATGGTCGCCCCTGTCATCGCCGCTCGTGCCCGACCGTGTGCGCGCGCTGGCGCGTCGCGGCGTGGCGGGCGCCTTCGCCACTACGCGCTCCGGCGCCGTGCCGGCGACCGGCGCCGGCGTGGACGTCGCGGCGGGCTTCGCGGCCGCTTCGGGGCGCGGCTTCGCGCGTTCGCGGTGGGCCTTGGCCTGCGCAGGCCGCGGCGTCGGCGGCCCGTGCTCGAGCAGCGCCGGCGCGGATACCGCGCCGCCCGCCAGCACGACGAGCGTGCCGGCCTTGGCCAGCGTCGCCGCCGTGCCGGCGCTCCCGGCGCCCGCCGCGAGCCAGGTCGCCACGGGCATCGGCACGATCGCGGTGGCCGCCGCGCGGACCGAGACGCGGGCGCGGTGCACGAGCTGGCGCATGGCGGTGCTGGAGAGCCCGAGATCGCGCGCCACGTCCTCCTGCGCCTGGCCGTTGATCGCCGTGCGCAGCAACGCCTCGCGCTGACGGTCGGGCAGCGCGGCCACGGCGGCGAGCGTCTGCCGCACCACCGCGCGCCGCAGGACCTCCTCCTCGGGGTCGTCCGCGGCGCTGAGCGAGTCCATCAGCTCGTCGAGGTCGTAGCCCGCCACGCGCAGCTGGTTCAGTGCGGTGTTGCGCGCGATCCGGTACAGCCACGGCCGCAGCTCCCGTACCTCGTCGCCGCGCTGTAGGCCGCGCCATGCCGCCACCAGCGCCTGCTGCAGCGCGTCTTCGGCGCGCGCGTCGGGCAGGATCCGCCGGCAGGCGCGCAGCAGCGGGCGCCGGTAGCGCTCGACGATCGCCTCAAAGGCGCGATCGTGCCCCGCGCGGACGAGCGCGACGAGACGCTCGTCCGACTGAGTGCGCAGCAGAACGGTGGACGGCGACGGCATCTGACCCCTTGGACACGGTAAACGCGTGCGGCGTTACGCAGGTTCAGGCAGCAATTCGAGTCCGCGCTCGGCTGCCTCCCGCACCACTGCGAGCTGATCGAGCTTACGCTCGAACTCAGAGGGCGTGTAGCAGTGGACGTCGGCGGGCGCGCCCATCTCGTAGGCGTCCCACAGGCTGCCGCACACGTAGACGCGCTCGAGCCACGGCACGCCGTCGAAGCCTTCCGACACGAGCACCAAGACGTACTCGGGCCCGCGCTCGCGCTGCGGGCCGGCGCCGCGCAGGTCCGCGACCCGGGCGCCGCCGAGCAGTGCGCGCTGAACCGGCCATCGATCAGTGACTCGCTGGACGTAGCGCTCGAGCTCGCGGTGGTTGAGCTCAGGCGGGGTCACTCACCCTCGGATGCTACGGGACGCGCGTGATGCGGTCACGGGCCGGCGGCACGAGCGGTGTGCTGTCCAGCGTGGGCTGGAGATAGGTGGCGAGCGCATCGGCGTCGCCGCTCCCGTCGATCGGACTCATGCCCGTGTGCAGGACGGAGAACCGGTCGCCGCCGTTCGCCAGCGACGAGTTCACGGTCACCCGATACGCCGCGTCCAGGGGGACCGGCTGGCCGTCGATCGTCAGGTCGCTGATCGGATCGGGCGCCTGGTCGCACGGCACGCCGAGCAGCGACTTCACGGTCGCCTCGCTCCATGTGTAGTGCACGTTGGCCGACGGCTGGAGGACGTTGGGGGCGGCCCGATCGCACCACTGCTGCTTGAGCAGCTCGTGGATCTGGCTGCCGGACATCGTCATCGTCACGAGCGTCGTGCCGAACGGCTGCGCCGTGAACGCGCGGCCGTACGTGATGTCGCCGGGAGGCAGCGAGGCGCGCACGACGCCGAAGTTCACGAACGCGACGTCCGAGCTCGCGGCAGAGCGCTGCGCGTCGGCGACGAGATTGCCCATCTTGCTCTCGCCGGAGGGGTCACGGGTGCGACCCGCGTACCGCGCCAGGCGGCCCACCAGCCGGTCGCGCGTGGGCGCGACGAACCGGTTGTAATGGGCGAGCAGCCGCGTGATGTCGGCCGCGGGCGGCACGTCCTGGCCGACGACCCAGTTCCGCGTGTCGACATGCTGGATCTCGCCCGTGCGGCGATTGACCGCGAGGTCCACGCGCATGATCAGGCGCCCGTAGGAGCCGCCCTGGATCACATGCCGGCCCCCTACGACGCAGTTGTACGCCGCGTGCGTGTGGCCGGTGAGGAACACGTCGACGTCGCGCGTCGTCCGCCGGATGACGTCGAGGAACCGGCCGGTGAGGCCCGGGCAGGCGTTCGGCGACACGTCGGAACGCTTGGCGAACGCGCCCTCGTGCACGAGCTCGACGATCGCCCGCACGCCGCGGCGCTTGAGCGTGCGTGCCACGCGGTTCGCGCTCAGCGCCTCGTCGCGGAAGCGCAGCCCCGCGGCCCGACTCGGTGAGAGGAACTGGGGCGTGTCCTTCGTCGTGAGGCCGATGAAGCCGATCTTGACGCCGCCGATCCGGCGGATCGCGTAACCCCGGAAGAGCTGCTTGCCCGTGCGGCGGTCGAGGGCGTTCGCCGACAGATAGCGAAACTTGGTGCCCCTGAAGGGGGTGTCGTCGCGACAGCCGTCCTTGGGGTGGCAGCCGCCGTGCTGCAGCCGCCGCAGCTCGCTCAGGCCTTCGTCGAACTCGTGGTTGCCGACCGCGCTTATCCACATGCCGACCTTGTTCATCAGCTCGATCGCCGGCTCGTCGTGGAAGAGCGACGACTCCAGCGGACTGCCGCCGACGAGGTCGCCGGCGCCCACGACGACCGTGTTCGGGTTGCGGTGGCGCAGCAGCCGCAGGTTGGTCGCCAGGTACTCGGCGCCACCCGCGGGCACACGGTCCTCCGGGGCGCCGGTCCGGGTGATCGTGCCGGAGCCGGCCGCGTCCATATGGCCGTGGAAGTCATTGATCCCGAGCAGCTGGATCTTCACCGGCTTGGGCGGCCGCTTCTTCTTCGGCGCGGCCTGGGCGGGGCCGGCCAGCAGCCCCAGCCCCACGATCACCAGCAGCACTACCGGATACGCCATCATCCGGAAGGAGAACAGATGAGGCCGTCGGATGATGCGGCTACGTCGTGAACTCGCCGGTTTCGTGCGGCCCGACACAGGCCACCGACATGGCCTCGGAGATCCCGCGCGCGACGGTGTTGACGTCGTCCAGCGTGGCGCGGTCGAGCGCCGCGATCGCGGCGTCGGGGTCGATGTCCTGGCCGAAGACCACCGACTGCGTCGCGGCGTAGCGGGCCACGGCGTTGGTGTTCTCGAACGCGAGCACGCGGCGGCCGGCGGCGTAGGAGCGGGCACGCTCGAACTCCTCCTCGGTCGCGCCGTCGGTCCGCAGCTCGTCGACGATCTCACGCATCCTTGTATACGCCTCGATGCACTTGCCCGACTCCAGTCCGGCGGACAACTGCAGGATCGGCACATCCGAGAACGAGTGGTCGACGGAGTAGACCGAATAGGCGAGGCCGCGCTGCTCGCGGATCTCGTCGAAAAGCCGCGAGCCCATCGAGCCGCCCAGCAGCGTGGAGTAGACGCCGAGCGCCGCCCGCTGCGACGGGTCGCGCGGGTCGATCGACGGCCGGTATGAGAGCCGCAGGTGCGACTGGTTGGACTCGCGCATCTCCACCAGCGTCTGCGGTGAGAGCTGCGGGGCCGGCTCCGCCGACCCGTCCGGCGAAATCGAGGGAAAGCGGCCGAAGGACTCGACCAGCTCGCGGTCCTCGGGCACGTGCTCGAGGTTGCCGACGAGGAAGGCGCCGCCGCGTGAGCCCGCCCACTGGCGCGAGCGGAAGGCGACGATCGCCTCGCGCGTGAACGTCCGCAGGTGCTCCTCGGGGCCGAGCACGGGCCGCCCGAGTGGGTGATCGCCGAACGCGGCCCGGTCGATCAGCATCTCGGCCACCACCGACGGCTGGTCGTGGGCGCGCGCGATCTCCTGGATGACGACGCCGCGCTCGCGGTCGAGCTCCTCGGCGTCGATCTTCGGACGGCCGACGAAGTCGGTCAGCAGATCGATCGCGTCGCCGACGACCTCGGCCCGGCACGTGATGTGGAAGGCCACGAGGTCGTGCGACGTGTACGCGTTGAGCACGGCGCCCATCCGCTCGGCCGTCTCGTTGACCTTGCGGTAGTCGTCGTACTTCTCGCCGCCCTTGAACACCAGGTGCTCGAGGAAGTGGGCCATGCCGTTCTCCTCGGGCCGCTCGGTGCGGGCGCCGGCCTCGAAGGCCACCAGCACGGTGGTCGCCCGCGTGCCCGGGATCTCGATCCGGTGGATGGGCAGCCCGGACGGGAGGGTCGAGGATTCGATGCGCGCCATATATGTAACGTCGCACATTCGACTGCGCGCCGACGGCGCCGCCGCCTGCGACATCGGACCCCGGCGCGCAGCGAATGGGCGAAACTCCCGTTCGGGCTAAGGTGTCTCCGCTGCAAGGTCGGTTTCAAGAAAGGGCTGCGCCCCTTCGCTCGGAATACCCTCCTTGGTCGCGATGGCTGCAACCGAACGTCACGTCCGTACGCGCCGCGAGCGCTCCAATGTGCCTCCCGCCCCCGTGGCGCGGCCGGCCGCGCCTGGCGCGGTGATCGACTTCGCCGACGTCACGAAGGTCTACGACAGCGGCGACACGGGCCTCGAGAGCGTCTCGTTCGCGATCCAGCCGGGCGAGTTCGTCTTCCTCGTCGGCGCATCGGGCTCGGGCAAGTCGACCACGATGCGCCTGCTGATCAAGGAGACCGAGCTGACCTCCGGGCGCATCCTCGTCGCCGGGCGCGACCTGGGCGAGATCCCGCGTCGTCGCGTCCCCTACTACCGCCGCAACCTCGGAGTGGTGTTCCAGGACTACAAGCTGCTGCCGAACCGGACGGTCTACGAGAACGTCGCCTACGCGTTGCAGGTCACGGGCGGCACGCGTCGCGAGATCCGCGAGAAGGTGCCGGACGTCCTGCGCCTGACCGGCCTGTCGCTCAAGCTCCACAGCCGTCCCGACCAGCTCTCCGGCGGCGAGCAGCAGCGCGTCTCGATGGCGCGCGCGTTCGTGAACCATCCGCCGCTGCTGCTGGCCGACGAGCCAACCGGCAACCTCGATCCCGAGACCTCGATCGGGATCATGCAGCTGCTCTACCGCATCAACAAGACCGGCACGACCGTCGTCGTCGCGACCCATGACGTCGAGATGGTCAACAAGATGCGCCGCCGCGTGATCGAGCTCTCGCACGGGCGCGTCGTGCGTGACGAGCAGGCCGGCGCGTACGCCGCGCGTGAGAGCACGCGCGAGTTCGCCGTGCGGATGCGCGGGGCGGATCTGGAATGAAGCTCGGTTTCTTCCTGCGCGAGGCGCTGCGCGCGCTCAAGCGCAATGCCGTCCCGTCGTTCGCCGCGATGGCGACCGTGCTCGTGACCGTGATGCTGCTCGGCGTCTTCATCCCCGTCGTGCAGGCCACCACCGGCGCCGCCAACGAGGTGCGGGGTCGCGTGATCGCCGACGTGTTCCTGCAGAACGACGCCAGCAACGGCGACATCGCGCGCGTCAAGAACCTGCTCGAGAACGACACGCCGCACGTATCGAGCGTCGAGTACGTCTCCAAGGAGAAGGCGTACGCGGCGGAGAAGAAGAAGCACCCCGAGGCCTACGGCGCGCTGGGCGACGCGAACCCGCTGCCGCCGATGTTCCGCGTCACGCCCGACGACCCGGACAACGTCAACAAGATCATCAACGCGCTGTCGCCGATAGGCCCCGGCGGCGACCGGACGACGACCGACTCGGCGATCGACGAGGTCTCCAACCGGCGTGAGGACACGAACAAGATCCTCTCGGTCACGCGTGTCGTGAAGCTCACGACCGCGCTGCTGGCCGCGCTGCTGGTGATCGCCTCGGTGCTGCTGATCGCCAACACGATCCGGCTGTCGCTGTACTCGCGCCGTCGCGAGGTCGAGGTGATGAAGCTCGTCGGCGCGACCGACTGGTTCATCCGCTGGCCGTTCGTGATCGAGGGCGTGCTCCTCGGCGCGCTCGGTGGCCTGATCGCCGTGCTGCTGCTCGCCGTGCTGAAGATCGCGCTGATCGACCCGCTGGCCGACCAGTTCGAGCTGATCGCGGCGCCGAACACGATGAACTTCCCGCTGCTGATCGCGCTGCTGCTCGGCGCCTCGGTTGCGGTCTCGGCGGCCGGCTCGGGCATCTCGCTGCGCCGCTTCCTCCGTGTTTAGCTGCATCTGACGCACCGTCGCTACCGTGGTGCCGGTCATGCGCCGTGTCTCTGCCCTGCCCGTGCTGCTGTTCATGGCCGCGATCGCGTTGATCGTGGGCATCTACCTGGGCGGGCACCCATCGACGCTCCCCAAGCCGGTGCGCGACGTGTTCGTCAAGGACAGCGACGGGCAGGTCTACGACGAGGCGATCGACACGCTCACGCGCGACTACTACCGCAACGTCGACCGCAAGCAGCTGCTCGACCAGTCGCTCGACCGGGCGGTCCGCTCGCTCGACGACCGCTTCTCCAACTACTTCGCCCCGCACGACTTCGCCGACTTCCAGCAGGCCACCGAGGGTCGCTTCGAGGGCGTCGGCATGACCGTCGAGCCCGTCGACAACGGCCTCCGCGTGATCACCGTCTACCAGGGGTCGCCCGCGGACAAGGGCGGCCTGAAGAGCGGCGACGTGATCACCCACGTCAACGGCAAGTCGATCGCGGGCGCCAGCTCGGAGGAGTCGACGACGCGCATCAAGGGGCCGGCCGGCACTGATGTGAAGCTGACCGTGCGCAGCGGCAAGGACACGCGCGTGCTGACGCTCAAGCGCGCCGAGGTCGCGATCCCGGTCGTGCGCTCCGAGATGCGCCAGTCCGACGGGCGCAAGATCGCCTACGTCCACCTCGCGGGCTTCACCGCCGGCGCCGGCGACGCGGTGCGCGCCGCCGTCAAGAAGCTGCTCGGCCAGGGCGCGAAGAGCGTCGTCCTGGACCTGCGCGACAACGGCGGCGGCCTACTGAACGAGGCCGTGAGCGTCTCCTCGATCTTCATTCCCGACGGCCGCATCGTCAGCACCAAGGGCCGCGCCCGCGCGGAGCACGTCTACGAGGCGACGGGCGGCGCGATCAACCAGAGCATCCCGGTCGTCGTGCTCGTCAACGATCACAGCGCGTCCGCCTCGGAGATCGTCACCGGCGCATTGCAGGACCGCCATCGCGCGACCGTCGTCGGCACGCACACGTTCGGGAAGGGCGTCTTCCAGGAGATCGAGCCGCTGTCGAACGGCGGCGCGCTCGACATCACGGTCGGCGAGTACTTCCTGCCCAGCGGACGCAACCTCGGCGGCGGCGGCGTGACGCGCGGCGCCGGCGTGACGCCGGACGTGAAGGCCAAGGACAACCCGAAGACGCCGCGCGACGAGGCGCTGCTCGCCGCGCTGCACGAGGCGGCGTGAAGCGCCGGCCGGCGCCGCCGCAGGAGGAGCGCGCGCACCCAGGGCCGGTCGTGGCCGTGCTCGAGCGCCACGGCCGCTTTCTCGCCGCCACGCCATTCTTTGCCCGCGGCCGCCGCATCAGCCTGGACCGCTCGCGCACGGGCGGCGCGCGGCCCGGCGACCTCGTGCTCGTCGAACCGCACGGCCGCGGCGGCGGCCACGGCCGGGTGGTCCGGCAGATCGGCCGCCCCGACGTCGCGCGCGACGTGATCGAGGCCCTGATGCTCGACCGCGGGCTGCGCCGGCGCTTCGACCCGCTGGCCGAGCGCGAGGCGCGCGAGGCGCCGTCGCGCGTGCCGGAGGTGCCGCGGCTCGACCTGCGCGACCTGCCCACGTTCACGATCGACCCGCCGACGGCGCGCGACTTCGACGACGCGATCTCCGCGCAGCGGCTCGACGACGGGGCGGTGCGCGTGTGGGTGCACATCGCCGACGTCGCCGCGCACGTACGGCCCGACTCGCACGTCGAGCGCGAGGCGTTCCGGCGCGGCACGTCGGTGTACGTGCCCGGCGCGGTCGAGCCGATGCTGCCGGAGGCGCTGTCGAACCAGGCGTGCTCGCTCGTGCCCGACCAGGACCGGCTGGCGGTGACCGTCGAGATGGACCTCGAGGGCGCCAAGCGCCGCCGCGTGGCCTTCCACCGCACGATCATCCGCTCGGACCGGCGACTCACCTATCCCGAGGTCGACGCGATCTTCGCGGGCCGCGAGCGTGCCGAGGAGCCGTGGGCCGAGCCGCTCGCGGCGGCGCGGCGCGCGGCCGACGCGCTCCAGGCCGCACGCGAGGCGCAGGGCGCGCTGGAGGTCGAGTCGGAGGAGCCCGAGTTCGCGTTCTCGCGCGAGGGGCACGTCACGGGGCTGGTGCCGAGCGAGCAGACGGAGTCGCACCGCCTGATCGAGCACCTGATGATCGCCGCCAACGAGGCCGTCGCGACGCTGCTGGAGACCCGCAAGCTGCCGACGCTGTACCGCGTCCATGAGCGGCCCGAGCCGCTGCGCGTCCAGCGGCTCGCCGAGCAGCTCGAGTCGCTCGACATCCCGACGCCTCCGCTGCGCGAGACGATGACGCCGCAGCAGGCGGCCGACGCGGTCGCCGACATGGCGCGATCGGTCGCGCAGGAGGTGCGCCGGCGCGAAGGGCACGGGCGGCTCGCCTTCACGTCGCTGGTGCTGCGGTCGCTCAAGCAGGCGCACTACGCGCCGAAGAACGTCGGCCACGCCGGGCTGCGGTCACCCGCCTACTGCCACTTCACGTCGCCGATCCGGCGTTACCCCGACCTCGTCTGCCACCGCGCGCTGCTCAACGCGATCGGCGCCGGGGAGGACCCGCCGCCACCGTCGCGGCTCGAAGCCGCGGCCGAGTGGTCCTCCCAGCGCGAGCGCGACGCGATGGCGATCGAGCGCCGGGCCGACGCCGTCGCGCGCTGCTTCCTGCTCGAGGCCGCGCTGTTCGAGCGCGGGTGGCAGAGCGAGTGGCGCGGCGAGGTCGCCGGCGTGATCGGCGCGGGCGCGTTCGTCGCGTTCGGCGAAGGGCAGGAGGGACTCCTCCCCGTGCGCCGCCTGCGCCACGACTGGTGGGAACTCAACGAGCTCGAGACGATGCTGATCGGCGCCGACAGCGGCAAGCGGATCCGTCTCGGGGACCAGGTCACCGTGCAGGTCGAGAAGGTGGACGCGCCGCGCGGGCGCGTCGACCTGTCACCAGTGGAGCTGTGAGCGCGGTGGCGGCGAGCGCCGCCGCCAGCACCTCCGCCACGGGGAGGTAGCCGCCGAGCGCGGCCACTCCTGCCGCCGCGCCGAGGGGACCGAGCGCCCGCGCGCCGTTGATACACGCGCCGAGCACTCCCGACACGGCGCCGTAGCTCGCGGGGCCGAACAGGTGTGCTGGAGCGCTGGCCGACAGCATCGTCATCATGCCGCCGCCGATCCCGAACAGCACGGCGAACGCGAGGATGGCCGCGGGCGAGTCGTCCAGCGCCAGCAGGACGAGCGCACCTGCCAGCGCTCCGAAGGCGACCGGTAGCGCCGCGGTCAGCCGCGTGGTGAACCACTTGGCCACCACGGTGAAGGCGGCGCCGTAGGTCACCGCGGCCATCGCCGCCCCGAGCACGACGAAGTCGGCGTACAGGGCGGCAGCGCCGTTGACGCGCGACCACACGAGTACGGCCGCCGCCGCGACGGCCGAGCCGGCGGTCATCACCGCCCGCGGGTCGGCGTGGTCGAGCAGCCAGCCGATCCAGATGCCGGCGAGTGCCGAGGTGCCGAGCGCGATCGTCGCCGCCAGCGCGACGACGATCGCGCGCCCGCGCCGTCGCTCTAGCCGCGCGCCCAGATGTTCGCGCACTCGACGCAGACCGACTCGGGCACGACGCCGAGGCGCATCAGCACACCGAAGATCTGGCAGCCGAGGCAGATCGCCACGATCGACTCCAGGGCGGCGGCGACGACCAGCATGCCGAGCAGCACGTCGGCGGCGGTGGTGGCGCCGGCGAGCGCGAGGATCGCGGCACTCGTCGTGATCGCCGCGCCCATGCCCTGGGCGAAGCGCTTGGGCGGACCGGCCACGTACTTCGGGTCACCGAGCTGCGGCGCCGCCACGCGCGTGGCGAACTGGCCGAGCGGGCTGAGCGTCGGTCCGGTGAGCACGCGCGCCCAGAACCCGTACGCGAGCGGGATCAGCAGCCAGTAGGCCGACGTGAGCAGCGTGATCAGCGCGACTACCATCACCACGCCGGCTACGACCCGTGCGGCCTTCTCGTTGACCGGGTTGGGAAACGAGAACACGGCCTTGAATTGTAGGAAAAGCGATCAAGAATGCGGCTTACTCACACTCGCAAGCTCGCGTGAGCGCCTTGACTAGACATGCCTGATATCGCTCGCAACCGCCAAGCCAGCCACCGCTACCACCTGCTCGACAGGTGGGAGGCGGGCCTCGTGCTGACCGGCACCGAGGTCAAGTCGCTGCGCGAGGGCAAGGCGCAGATCAAGGACGGCTACGCCGCTCTGCGCGACGGCGAGGTCTGGCTGCACAACGTCCACATCCCGCCGTACGCGCCCGCCTCGCGCGAGAACCACGAGCCGGAGCGCTCGCGCAAGCTGCTCATGCACAAGCACGAGATCGAGCGCCTGATCGGCAAGACGCGCGAGAAGGGGCTGACGCTGGTCCCGACACGGCTGTACTTCTCCGGCGGCCGCGCCAAGGTCGAGATCGCGCTCGCGCGCGGCAAGGACGTCGGCGACAAGCGCCAGTCGATCAAGGAGCGCGAGATGAAGCGGGAGATGGAGCGCGCGATCAGGCGGTGAGGACCGCCTTGCCCGGGACCCGGCGGTCGAGCAGCGCCTGCAGCGCGTCATCGGGCTCCCACAGGCTGCCCGTGAGGCCGATCTGCGGGTCGAGGCGGCCGGCGGCCAGCTCGTCGATCAGCAGCTTGAGATCGCGCTGCCCCGAGCCGTGGGACTCGAGCTCGTGGAACACGGTGAGGCCGTAGAGGCGCGGGCCGCCGCGGCCGTAGAAGCTCGACACGTCGAACGTCGTCAGGTCCGGCGAGGAGGCGCCGAAGGCGACGACCGTTCCCTTGGGCGCGACGCGGGTGAGCGCGGCGGCAAGGCTGGCGCCACCGACCGACTCGAGCAGCAGGTCGAACGGCTCGCCCTCCGGCTCGAGCTCGGTGATCAGCTCGTCGGCGCCGAGCGCTTCGAGGCCGTGTCCGCGCTCAAGGGTGCGAACCACGCCGGTCACGTGGGCGCCGGCGCGGTGGGCGAGCTGGATCGCGAACCGGCCGACGCCGCCGGCCGCGCCGGTGACGAGCACGCGGCGGCCGAGCAGCGGGCCGCCGACCTCGAGCGCGCGGATCGCCGTGAGGCCGGCCACGGGGAGCGTGGAGGCGGCCGCGAGCGACACGTGGTCGGGCAACCCGGCGAGGCGGCTGGTGGCGATGGCGACGCGCTCGGCCCAGCCGCCCTGGTCGGCCATCCCCACCACGCGCGTGCCCGCCTTCGGGCCGCTGCCGTCGGCGGCCTCCGCGGCGATCACGCCGGCGACGTCCCAGCCGGGGATCGTTCCCTCCCGGCGCTCCGGCAGCCGCCGGATCTCGCCGCGGTTGAGGGAGACGGCCCGGACCTCGACGAGCGCCTCGTCCGGGCCCGGATGCGGCTCGGGCGCCTCCGTGAGGGAGACGCCCGAGCTGGAGGAGCGGTCCGCGACAAGCGCGCGCATCACGAGGTGGGGAGCCCGGTGAAGACCACGATGCGTTTGAACGGCGGCCGCTTGGGAGGCGGTGAGGAGGGAGAGGGGTCCATCGGATCTCCAGTCATCCGTTGTTCGATGAGCATCGTATCAAACCTTCGATGGCTATCGAACAAGAGCCGCGAGCATCGCGCCGACGGCCGGTCGCTCCGCGCTGCCAGCGCGGATCGCGGTGTAGATGCGCCGGAACGGCGGCGCGCCGGCCACGGGCCTGAGGACGACTCCGGGCGGCGGCGGGCCGGCGAGCTCGGGGATGAGTGCGACGCCGGCGCCGGCGGCGACGAGCGCGTACGAGACCTGGAAGTCGTTCGTGATGTGGGCGATGCGCGGCTCGTAGCCGGCCTGGTGGGCGGAGTGGATGACCACGTGGTGGCAGAAGGTGCCGGTGGAGCCGGCGATCCACGGCTCGGCCTCGAGGTCCGCGATGCCGATCTCGCGCTCACCGGCGTGCGGGTGGTCGGCCGGGAGCGCGAGGTTCACGACGTCCTCGAGCAGATCGGTGCGCTCGAGCGCCGCGTCTTTCGGCGCGGGCGCGAAGCCGTACTCCTGCGCGATCACGAGATCGAGCTCGCCGAGCTTGAGCGCGGGGAGGCTGTCCTCGGGCTCGAGGTCGCGTGTGGTGACGCGCAGGTCGGGAAATGCCTGCGCCAACTGGGCGATCGCGCGTGGGAGAAGCGTTCTGTGGGCGCTGGCGAAGGCGGCGACCCGGAGGGTGCCCGCGACGTGCGTGCTCGTGCGCTCGATCGCTGCCTCGGCGGCTTCCAGCTCGCGCAGGATCCCCTCGGTGCGGGCGACGAGCTCCTCGCCCGCCGGCGTCAACCGCCGGCGGCGGCCGTTGCGCTCGAGCAGCTCGACACCCGCCTCGCGCTCGAGCGCCTGCAGCTGCTGCGACACCGCCGGCGCGGTGTAGCCGAGCGCCTCGGCGGTGGCGGCGATCGTGCCGCGGGCGGCGAGCTCGCGGAGGACTCTGAGGCGGCGGACGTCGAGCACAGATGCGAAAGCTGAGCTTACGGTCTCGGCAAGAAATCGCAACTGGATCTTTCTCCCGCCGCGCGCCACGATCGTGTCATGCGCCGGATCCACGTCGCCCTCGCCGTGTTGGTCGCGGCCATCTGGGGGCTGAACTTCGTGATCATCGAAGTCGGGCTGCACGACTTCCCGCCGCTGCTGCTGTCGTCCCTGCGCTACCTGCTCGCCTCGCTGCCGATCCTGCTGCTGCGGCGCGGCGGCGCCGGAGTGCCGTGGCGGTGGGTGCTGGCGGTCGGCATCGTCATCGGCGTCGTGAAGTTCTCGCTGCTGTTCGTGGGCATGGACATCGGAATGCCGGCGGGCCTGGCCTCGCTCGTGCTTCAGGTGCAGGCGTTCTTCACGCTCGGCTTCGCGGCGGTGCTGCTGCGTGAGCGCCCGCACGTGACGCAGGCGGCCGGCCTGGTGCTCGCGACCGCGGGTCTCGCGCTCGTGGCTGCCCGGCTCGACGGCGCCGCCACACCGGCCGGCTTCACGCTGGTGGTGCTCGCGGCGGCGGCGTGGGGGCTCGGCAACACGGCGATCAAGCGCGCGGCTCCGGCGGACCCGTTCCGCTTCATGACCTGGATGTGCCTGATCCCGCCGCTGCCGCTCCTCCTGCTGTCGCTGTCGTTCGAGGGTCCGCGCGCGGTCGGCGACGCCCTCGCCGGCATCGATCTCGGCGGCCTCGGTGCGGTCGCCTACATCGCGTTCGCGGCCACTACCGTCGGCTGGGGCCTGTGGGCGTACCTGATGCGCGAATACTCGGCCGGCACGGTCGCGCCGTTCTCTTTGCTCGTGCCGGTCTTCGGCCTCGGCTTTGCGGCGCTGCTGCTCGGCGAGGCGCTGACCCCGCGCGTCGCCGTGGCCGCGGCGCTGGTCGTCTCCGGCGTTCTGCTCACTCAGCGCGCGCCCCGAATTTCACCGCACGTTGCGGCAATTCAGCGGCCGCTGCCCTTGCCGGGCGACGCGAGCGCGGGGTAGTTTCGCGCGCGGACGCGAAGGTCGAGACGCAGAGAGCGAGGCCACCGAGGTGCGAGGCCCGCCGCCCCGTCTGCGACAGTGCTTGCACTGGCGCGGAGGGCTCCTCAAGCGGCTCCCTTCGCGTCTTCTTATTGGCCATGGGGCTACCACAGCGCTCGCGGCACACGTTTTCCCGGAGGATGCGGAATCGACGTGCGCGGGCCCCTTGCGCGCCCCGCCCGGCCAAATTAGGTTCTGTCCAGACGCGGAGGTTGTCGCGAAGAGCGAGGCCATGAGGTGAGAGGCCCGCCGCCTAGTTCGTCACGGTTCGCCGAGGCGGACATCCCGGAACGGTTCGCCGTGAAGGGGGGCTCCTCAAGCGGCCGCCTTCGCGTCTATTTCTTTGGCCAGGTCGACCCGCGCCCAGCAGCTCGGAGCCATCGCACGGACGACCGCGCCGTTCATCTCGTGGCATCGATCCCTGGCGCTCCCGCGGGCACGCGCGGGTCCTTCGCTTCACAGAATCAGCAAATCCTCGGAGGATGCGGGATGAGCGTCACCGACCCCTTGCGCGCCGCGAACGCGCCACATAAGTTGCCTCTCGACACGAAGGTGAGTCGCAAAGAGCGAGGCCATCGAGGTGAGAGGCCCGCCGCCTAGTCCGCAACGGTTCGCCGGGGCGGGCAACCCGGAACGGTTCGCCGTGAAGGGGGCTCCTCAAGCGGCTTCCTTCGTGTCATTTTCGTTTAACGGGGTCAGACGCCTGCCTTCGCCAGTAGCGTCAGCCAGATCTCGCTGCGGGTCGGGAAGCAGGGGACGGCGTGCCGCAGGCGCTCGAGGGGCACCTCGCCGACGATCGCGATCGTCGCCGCGTGCAGCATCTCGCCGACCTCGGCCCCGGTGATCGTCGCGCCGACGACGAGGCGCCGCTCGCGGTCGATGAGCAGCCGGGCCGTGCCCGGTGCACCACGCCCGTAGAACGAGCCGCCGGCGTTGCCCGACGTCTCGGTCTCCACGACCTCGACGTCGAGACCGGCCCTCTCGGCCGTGTCGCTCGTGTGCCCGACGGCCGCGACCTGCGGCTCGGTGAAGATCACGCGCGGGCTCAGCGCGCCGTCGGCGCCGTGCGAGAGCACCACGTCCCGGCCCATGATGCAGTCGGCGGCGATCCGGGCCTGGTACTTGCCCATGTGCGTGAACAGTGCGCGCCCGTTGACGTCGCCGATCGCGTACAGCCATGGCACGCCCTCGACCTGCATGTGCGCGTTGACGTGGATCGGCCCGTCGTCCGGCAGGTCGACCGTGTCGAGGCCGAGCCCCTTGGTCTGCGGCACGCGCCCGAGCGCGACGAGCAGCGTGTCGCCCTCCGCGGTCGCGCCGTCGTCGGTCGTGACGACCACCGTCCCGTCGCGCTGCTCGACGCGCGAGGCGCGCTGCCCCGTGCGGATGTCGACGCCGTACCCGGTCAGCGCTTCAGTCAACTCCGCGCAGGCGAATTCTTCTTCGCGCGGGAGCAGCCGCCGCTCGCCCTCGACCAGCGTCACCTGCGAGCCGAGCGTCTGGAACGCCTGCGACATCTCGACGCCGACCACGCCGCCGCCCATGATCACGAGCCGGTCGGGGATCGCCTTCGCGGTTGTGGCCTCGCGGTTGGTCCAGGCGTCGTCGATCGCGCTCAGCCCCTCGATCGGCGGCATGGACGGCAGCGAGCCGGTCGAGACGATCACGGCGAGTTCGGCTTCGAGCTCCTCGTCGCCCACCCGCACGCGCCGCTCGCCGGTCAGCACGCCGGCACTGCGGAGCAGTTCGATGCCGCGATCCTCGAGCCACGGCAGCTGCCCCGAATCGTCGAGGTCGTGGATGATCTCGTCGCGCCGGTCGAGCACCGCCTGGACGTCGAGCGACCCGGTCACCGCCTGGGCCGCGCCCGGGATGCGCAGCGCCTCCGCCAGCGCCTCGTACGGGCGCAGCAGACCCTTCGACGGCATGCAGGCCCAGAACGAGCATTCGCCGCCGACCAGGCGATCTTCGACGATCGCCACGCTGTGGCCCTTGTCCGCGAGCCGCCCCGCCGCCACCTCACCGGCCGGCCCGGCACCGATCACCACCACGTCGAAGCTCCGCATCCACGCTCCCGTCTCCGCCGAAACACACGGCTCGTCGACCTCTACAATGGAGACCGTACATAGCCCCTGGGGACGACACGGCTTCGACGTGGCCGGTTCGCGGGGGCGGTTGCGAGCCGAGGTCCCGGAGGCCTCGTTAAACCCCGGGAAAACCATAAGTGCGAATGCACATGACAGCGCTCACTACGCGCCGCTCGCCGCTTAGCTGAAACTAAGCTAGAGCCTCGGCCCCCCGAAGCCTGCGACGGGATGGCCGAGATCAATTAGCAGGCTCACCCCGAGATGCTTGCCTCAGCTGATCGGGGGACATTTTTCGAGGCTGGCCCCCTACAACCCCGCCGGCGTTGGCGAGTAGGGAGCGAGACACAGAGCGCCGGCTACGCTCGTAGACGCCGTCTTTTGCGCGGTTGCGGACGTGGGTTCGATTCCCACCGTCTCCACCTCTTGATCGCCCGGGTCATCGGACCCGGGCGATCGTCGTTCTAGGCGGGAGCGGTGCCCGCGGCGACGAGCAGCTCGCAGGGACCCTCGAAGCCGTTCGCCGTCTCGTATTGGGAGAGCTCGCGCTCGATCTCGCTCCACGCCTCCGCTCGCTCGGCTTCGCTCAGCCCGGCGAGCATCTGATGCAGGGCCCCGAACGACTCGCGCGCGAAGCGGACGAACTCGGCCGTCGACGGGAGCCGCAGGGGAGCGGGGACTCGCCGCACCTCGACGTCGGTGAAACCCGCCTGCTCGAAGCCCGCCTCGATCACACCGGGGGCGCCGAGGCTGAACGGGCCTGGCTGGCCCGGCGCCGGCGGCGGCAGCTGCGCCCGGCGGCGGATGATTGACACCGGGATCGAGAAGAAGGCGTTCGCTTCGGGTGTCGAGTAGACGATCCCGGCCAGGCGGCCGCCCGGCCTGAGCGCGCGGCGCATACCGACGAAGGCGGCGTGCTGGTCGGGGAAGTAGATGAAGCCGACGCGCGAGATGACCGCGTCGAACGAGGTTGGCTCCACGTCCAACCGCTCGCCGTCGACAACTCGGGTCTCGACGTTCTGCAGCCCGGCTTCGCGTGCGTTGCGCTCGGCGAAGGCGAGGATGGTGCTGGAGATGTCGGTGGCCAGCACGTGGCCGTGGGGCCCGACACGCCGGGCCGCCACGAGCGTCTGGCCCCCGGCGCCGGCGGCCACGTCGAGCACCCGCGCGCCCTGGCCGACGCCGGCCACGTCGAGCATCGTCTCGGTGGCTTCTCCCAACCACGCTTCGAGCGTCGGGCCCCAGCGGTGCCAGGGCTCGGCGGCGCTCTGCCACTGGTCGGTCGTGGTGCGCTTGTACGCGTCTGGGTCGAATGCTGGCATCCGACGTATCATGATCAGCCCGTGAACGCCGCTGCTCAGCAGATCACCGCCGGGCTCGCGTTCTGGTGGGCCGACTGACCGTCGGCCTGCGTCGCCACTCTCGCCGGACGCCACGTCAAGGCCATGCTCGCCGACCAGCTGCACGCGACCCTGGAGCCGATGTGCGACCGCTGGCGGACACTCCTTGCCGACTCCGCCCGGCTCGACGCGGGCGAGCGGCGCGCCAATCAGCGCGCCGCCGCGACCCTCGACCTGATGTTCGCCGCCATGGGCCCGTCACCCCGGCGGCAATGGCGGCGCTCGGGTCGCGCGACCCGAGCGCCGCCGGCCACTATGAGATCAGTGGTGGTGATGGTGGTGGTGGTGGTGGTGCCCGTGACCGCCGTGACCGCCCTCGACCGAGAACCCGTACGTCGTCTGCGTGTGGTAGAGCTGGCCCGCCTTCACGGTCGTCGACGGGAACTGCGGCTTGTTCGGCGAGTCGGGGAAGTGCTGCGTCTCCAGCGCCAGCCCGTCGCCCTGCCGGTACTGGCGGCCGCTCGTGCCGTACAGCGTCCCGTCGAGGAAGTTGCCCGAGTAGAACTGGATCCCGGGCTCACTCGTGGTGATGGTCAGCGCGCGTCCACTGGCCGGATCCTGCAGGACCCCAGCGACGACCTGGTGCGCGAGGCTGCCCGGATGGGTGAGCACCCAGTTGTGGTCGTAGCCTCGGCCGAGAACCAGCTGACCGGCCAGGCCGCCGACGACGGGCCCCTGGTTGCGGATCCGCTCGCCGATGGCGTGGAAGGACGTGAAGTCCATGTCCGTGCCCGCCACAGGATCGAGCGTGCCGAGCGGGATCAGGGTGTCGTCCACAGGCGTGTACCGGTCGGCGTTGAGCTTGAGCTGGTGGTCGTAGATCGTGCCCGAGCCCTCGCCTGAGAGGTTCCAGTAGGCGTGGTTGGTGAGGTTGACGACCGTGTCCTTGTTACTGGTTGCCTGGTAGTCCATGTGCAGGTTGTTCTCGTCGTCGAGCGTGTAGACGACGGTCACCTTCAGCGTGCCCGGGAAGCCGCAGCCCACCGTCGCGCTGGCCGTGCATGGAACCGCGGGCGAGGCGCCGTCGGGCGACGTGAACGTCAGCGTCAGGCTGACGTCATGGCGCGTCGGGGTCCCCGGCGTCGCGTTCCAGATCTGCGTGTTGAACTGATCGGGCGACCCGCCGTGCAGCGTGTTGGGCCCGTTGTTGGGGAATAGGTGGTAGCTGACGCTGCCGAGCGGGAACGCCGCGCCGCCGATG
This sequence comes from uncultured Solirubrobacteraceae bacterium, assembly GCA_963803335.1. GTDB lineage: Bacteria > Actinomycetota > Thermoleophilia > Solirubrobacterales > Solirubrobacteraceae > DASSUW01. The sequence goes on from CAWDME010000011.1 coordinate 351,661, forward strand.
CGGTTGCCGTAGCGCCCGATGATCGCGCCGAAGTAGGGGTTCGACTTGATGTAGGCGGCGTTGGTGTAGCCGTCGATGTTGGCGAAACCGAGCGTCACGTTGTCGAAGTGACGGTGCCGGTCTGGCACGCTCAGCGACTGGATGATGCCGCCGTAGGTGATGATCGCGACCGTCATCCCGCGACCGTTGCTCATCGTGTACCGATCGACTGCCGTCTTACCACTTTGATCCGGCGTTGGAAGGGCGCCGAACGAGTCCTTGACGATGCTCAACTTCGACCCGTGGTGGTCGTGATGGCGCTGCTTGGCGAGTGCGCTCGGGCTGGCCGCGAGAGCGAGGGTGATGAGTGCCAACGGCACTATGCGAATGGCTTTCAGTGGCGTGCGGAAGCACGTGGGCATGGCTGCTCCTCTCTGGGGCGGATCTCTCTCATGCCACCGCGTACTCCAGGCCACTCAGCTCGCAGAACGTCCGCCATGCGCCGCCATGACGTCCCGGATTGAGGACCTGGTGGTGTGGGCCGCCGAACCGCAGCCAGGCGTCCATGCACGCCCGCAGCCCGGAATCGGGACGGAAATGTCCGTATGGCATCTCGAGGTTGGGGAGCTCCGCGGTGTCGAGCACCTCCCCCTCGGACACCAGCAGCCGGAATCGCTCCCCTCCGAGCGAGACCAGCGTGGCGAGAGTCGCCGCCCCTGGGCGGTACTGGAACAGGAACGTCGGCGGGTCGTCGAGCGCTCCGATGCCGAGCGGCCGCTTGATCAGCCGCACCGGCCTGTCCTCACGAGCGAGGTTCCAGTTGCCCTCGCCCATGTGACTCATCAGGATCGAGTCGGACGGGAAGTCCATTGCGTACATCTCGGTGAACTGCGTGACGCCGAGCAGCGTCTGCGCCGCCGACATCAGCGCGGCCGTCAGCGCGTCGCCCTCCGCGCCATAGCCGTAGCCCTTCGCCATCAGGCTCGAGGCCGCGGCCAGCGGCAGCCGCGCGAACCGGCCATCCTCGGCGATGGCCCCGAAGTGCGTGGAATACGCGTCGTAGCCGCCCTCGCGCAGGACCTGCTCGATCCCGAGCTGCATTCGCGCGTGATCCTCGCGCTCGGCGCGGCTGAGGCGCGGGTCGATCTCGAAGCGGGTGTCCTCCCACGCCATGAGCGCCGTGACGTCTTCGTCCGCTGCCGCCATGGCGGCGCGGTGCAGGGACCCGGTGGCGAGAGAGTCGACCTGCGGGCCGAGCGTTCGCAGAAGGGCGTGCTCGTCGAAACGGATGTCGCCCATGGCGTTCATCGCGTAGCCGAAGACGCCGACCTTGAGCGTGCGCCAGCGGGTGATGGCGGCCGCGGCGTGCGCCCAGCGCCCGACCGCATCGCGGAACGCATCCGTGCCCCAGTCCTCCGTGACGACGGTGAACGCCCGTCCGGCGCGCACCATCGCGTTGGCGGTGTCCTGCGCGCCGTGGATGCCCTGGTTGTAGGTCAGGTCGCCCATGTCCCAGGCCGCCGTAACGGCGGGGACGGGTTGGATGTTCGCCAGGCAGATCGGCAGCGACGTGCCGGCCAGTGCGCGGGCCACGTGCATGGCCGGGCCGTAGGTGAGCATCACGACGAGCACCCCGTCGAGGCCACGGTTCTCCATCTCGCGCAGCGCGCGCTCGGCGTCGTCGCGGTCCTTGACCGGGGGAGCGGTCTCGACATCCGCAACGCCGCCGAGCGCGGCCGCGACCTCGGCGGCGTACGCCGCCTGGCGCTCCGTGATCCCCGGCAGCATCTCGTCATAGAGCGCCTGCATGACGCCCAGCAGCCCGATGCGCGGGCGCGTCTGGACGACCCTGCCGTTCTCGATCGCCTGAGTTTCAGCGCTGGCCATAGACGTTCTGGTAGCGGTCGTAGAGGGCGTCCACGTCGGCCGCCTCGAGCGGCTCGACGGGACCCAGCGTGCGGGCGAGGTGCACCGTGCGGGCCGCGTCCTCGCACATCACCGCGCACTTGACGGCATCGCGCGCGCTCTCGCCGAGCGCGAAGACGCCGTGGCTGCGCATCAGCACCGCGCGCGAGCGGTGCTCGCCGAGCGTGTCCACCACGCCGCGGCCGATCTCCTCGTCGCCGATCAGGGCGAACGGGCCGACGGGGATCTCGCCGCCGAACTCGTCGGCCATCGCGGTCATCACGCACGGGATCGGCTCGCCGTGGATCGCCCACGCCGTGGCGTACGGGCTGTGCGTGTGCACGATCCCGCCGATCTCCGGCATCTGCCGGTAGACGTAGCCGTGGGTGGCCGCGTCGCTCGACGGCGCGAACGACCCCTCGAGCAGCTCGCCGTGCAGGTCGCACACCACCATCGCGTCCGCCGTCAGGTCGTCGTAGGCCACGCCGCTGGGCTTGATGACCATCGCGTCGGCGTCGGGCACGCGGGCGGAGATGTTGCCGCTGGTCCACGCCACCAGCCCGTTGCGCGGCAGCTCAGCGTGGAGCGCGCACACCTCGCGGCGCAGCTCATCCATGCGCGAGCTCCCGCGGGCGCAGGTCGCGCAGGGCGTGCATCACGTCGTCACCGCCGCGGCCGAAGTGGTCGTGCAGGCGGCGGTAGTGCTCGAACAGCCTGTCGTACACGTCGGCGCGCCCCGCGTCCGGCACGTACGCGTCGCGCCGCGCGCTGCCCATGGCCGCTGCGGCGGCGTGGATGTCCGCGTGCACGCCGGCCGCCACTGCCGCGTGCATCGCCGACCCGAACGCCGGGCCCTGGTCGGAGCCGATCGTGTGCAGCGGCATGCGCGCGACGTCGCAGTAGATCTGCATGACCACCGGGTTCTTGATCAGGCCGCCGGCGACGTACAGCTCTTGCACCGGCACGCCGGCCTCCGCGAACGTCTCGAGGATCATGCGGGTGCCGAACGCCGTCGACTCGATCAGCGCGCGGTAGATGTCCTCCGGCCGGGTGGCGAGCGTGAGGCCGACGATGAGGCCGCTGAGCTCGTGGTCCACGAGCACCGAGCGGTTGCCGTTGTTCCAGTCGAGCGCCACCAGGCCATGGGCGCCGACCTCCTGCTCGCCCGCCAGCGCCGACAGGTAGCCGTGCAGGTCAAGCCCGCGGTCGCGCGCCTCGTCGTGGTAGCGCGGCGGCACCGCGTTCTCGGTGAACCAGGCGAAGATGTCGCCGACGCCGGTCTGCCCGGCCTCGAAGCCCCACAGCCCGGGGGCGATGCCGCCGTCCACCACGCCGCACATGCCCGGCACATCGGCCGCCTGCTCGCCGTTCATCACGTGGCAGTTCGAGGTGCCCATCACGATCAGCATGCGGCCGGGCGCGATCGCCTGGGCCGCCGGCGCGGTCACGTGCGCGTCGACGTTGCCGACCGCCACGGCGATGCCCTCCGGCAGGCCCGTCCACTCGGCGGCCTCCGCCGTGAGGTCCCCCGCGCGGGCACCGAGCGCGTCGATGCCCGGCGACAGCTTGTCGTCAACGAAGCCGGCGAACCGCTCGTCGAGCGCGCGCAGGTAGTCCTCGGACGGGTAGTGCCCGTCCTGGTAGATGCCCTTGTAGCCGGCCGTGCAGGCGTTGCGCGTCTCACGCCCGCAGAGCTGCCAGACGATCCAGTCCGCGGCCTCGACCCAGCGGTCCATGCGCTCGTAGATCTCCGGGTCCTCGTCGAGCACCTGCAGCACCTTGGCGAACTCCCACTCGGACGAGATGCGGCCGCCGTAGCGCGCCAGCCACGGCTCGCCGCGCTCGGCGGCAAGGGCGTTGATCCGGTCGGCCTGACGCTGCGCAGCGTGGTGCTTCCACAGCTTCACGTACGCGTGCGGCCGGTCTTCGAAGCCCGGCGCCTGGCACAGCGGCGTGCCGTCGGCGAGCACCGGCAGCGGCGAGCTGGCGGTGAAGTCTGTGGCGATCCCGACCACGTCGTCGGGGCGGACGCCGGCCACCCGGACTGCGGCCGGGACCGCCTGCCGCAGGGCCTCGAGATAATCGGAGGGATCCTGCAACGCCCACTGCGGGGGGAGCTCGGCGCCGGAGGAGGCCAGCGTCCGCTCCATCACCGCGTGCGGGTACTCGTGCACCGCCGAGCCCATCTCCGCGCCGTCCTCGGCACGCACGACGAGCGCCCGCGCCGACAGCGTGCCGAAGTCGACGCCGACGACGTAGCTCATCGCTGAGCGCCTCCCTGGGCCTGCATGGCCTGGCGCGCCCGGCGGTACTCGCTCACCACGATCTCGGTGAGCTCCTCGACCGACGTCTCCGCGGTCGGCTTATCAAGCGTGATCGCGCCGTCCTGGATCAGGTTGACCCGGTCGCAGCTGGTCAACACGTGGACGTAGTTGTGGAGGACCATGATGATCGAGACGCGGCCCTCGTCCTTGAGCCGCTGGATCAGGTCGAGGATCATCGCGCCCTCCTTGGCGCCCATCGCCGCCAGCGGCTCGTCGAGCAGGAGGATCTCGGCGTCCGAGTGCACGGTGCGCGCGACGGCGATCGCCTGGCGCTGGCCGCCGGACAGGCGCGCAACGGGAGCGTTGAGACTCGGGATGTTGATGCCGATCTCGTCCAGCGCCTCGCGCGCCTCCTTGCGCATCGCCCGGTTGGCCAGGAACGGCAGTGGGCGCACAACCTTCTCGCGGCGCAGGAACATGTTCTGGAACACCGCGAGCTCGTCGATCAGCGCCAGGTCCTGGTAGACGGTGTCGATCCCCAGCGACCGCGCGTGGTCGACGCTGTGCGGCTCGTACGGCTCGCCGCGCAGGAACATCGCGCCGGTGTCCGGCTTCTCGAAGCCGCAGATGATCTTCATCAGCGTCGACTTGCCGGCGCCGTTGTCGCCCAGCAGCCCCAGGACCTCGCCCTTCTTGAGGGTCATGTCGATGCCTTTGAGCGCTTCGACGGCGCCGAAGCTCTTGCTCACGCCCTCGACGCGCAGGACCTCGTCAGCCACCACGCACCCCCGTTCTGACGCGACCGACGTACGTGTTGGCCGCCATCGCGATGATGATCGCGATGCCGAGGTAGAAGCTCAGGTAGTCGGCGTTGACGCCCTTGATGATCAGGCCGTCATTGAGGATGCCGAGCAGGAGCGCGCCGAACAGACCGCCGACCACGGTGCCCGAGCCGCCGGCCAGCAGCGTGCCGCCGATGACGGCGGCCGAGATGCCGTCGAACAGCACCGAGTTGGCGCCCGACGGATCCGGCGTCACGGACGTCGTGCGCACCGCCTCCAGCACGCCGACCAGGCCGGCCAGCGTGGCGCACAGGACGAAGTTGCGGATGATGACCAGCCGCACCTTCACGCCGGCCTCGCCCGCGCCGTGGCGGTTGCCGCCCACCGCCACCGTGTAGATACCCCAGCGCGTGAACGACAGCACCGCCTGCAGCACCACGACGATGCCGAGCGCCCAGATCAGCTCCGAGTAGGTGCCGCCGCCGAATACGCGCGCGAACGCGGACAGGCTCTCGATGTTCGACGTGCCCGGCGTCGCCACCGGCTGGGCGTCGGAGATGATCAGCGTGAAGCCCTCCAGCGCCAGCAGCATGCCGAGCGTCGTGACGAACGAGCTGATCCCGACGACGGCCGTGAAGACGCCGTTGATCAGCCCGACGATCATGCAGCCGATGAGGGCGATCACGAGGCTGGGCACGAGCGGCAGCCCCCAGCCGACGACCTCGTAGAAGAAGAACGGGCAGAAGAGGTAGACGGCACCGATCGAGAGGTCGATCTCGCCGTTGATCATCAGGAAGACCTCGCCCGCCGCCAGGATCGCGAACGGCGCGAAGTAGGGCAGCAGCGTCTTGAAGTTCTCGACCGTGAAGAACGCGTCCGTGGTCAGCCCGAAGTAGAACGCAACCGCGATCGTGATCACGATGACGCTGCCCTCGCGCAGCGTCAGGAAACGCCGTAGCCAGCCGCCGAACCCGGCGCCGGGCGGTCCCGCCCGGCGCCGTTGGGGCCCCTCGGTCCGAGGCGCGTCGCTGCCGGTCTGCACCGCCACGGCTACGAGGAGGTGACTCCGGCCGTCTTCGAGTTGCCCTCGTAGCGCGACTTGGTCGACAGATAGGGCTTGACCGTTTCCTTGTCGAGGAAGTTCAGCCCGGTGTTGACGTCGGCAATGCCGGTCAGGGCCTGCGACGCCTTGTACATGTACAGCTCCAGCACCGGCAGGAACCCCTGCAGATACGGCTGCTGATCGATTGTGAAGTCGATCTGCCCGGCCTGCAGCAGTTCCATGGTCGGCGTCAGCAGGTCATAGCCGCCGCCGCGCACCTTGTCGCTGATGTTGTACTTCTTGATCGTCTGGGCCACGCCCTGCGTGCTGCCGGCGTCCACGGCGAACATGCCCTTCGTGTCCTTGTGGCCGAGCCAGTAGGCGTCGATCACCGACAGCTCCTTCGGCAGCGCGGCACCCGTGGTGATCGTGTGTGCGGTGAGCGAGCCGCCCGACTTCTTGATCGTGTCGAGCGCGCCGTCGATCCGCGGCTGGATGTTCAGCTGTCCCGGCGTGGCGATGAACAGCGCGACGTCGCCCGAGCCGACCAGGTCGATGATGTGCTTGCCCATCTCCTGCCCTGACACGAACAGGTCCTGGCCGATGTAGGCGAGCCGGCCGCTGTCCGGCGCGTCGGCGTTGTAGCCGACGACCGGGATGCCGGCGTCGAGCGCCTTCTTGATCGGCCCGTTGAACGCCTTGAGGTCCACGAGCGCGACCGCGATCCCGTCGACTTTCGCGCTGACCGCGCTGTTGAAGGCGTTGACCATCTCGTTGATGTTGCTGCTCTCCGAGCCGGTCCACTGGTAGCTGCAGCCGAGCAGCTTGCAGGCGTCCTCGGCCCCGTACTTGGTCGGGACGAAGAACGGGTTCGTCGTCACGTGGTTGACGAACGTGAACTTGAACGCCTTCTGGTCGCCGAAGACGCCACTGGCCGGTGTGCCGCTCTGCGCGGCGCTCGTTGACTTCTTATCCGAGCCGCCGCACGCGTCCAGCACGAAGGCCGCCACCCCTGCGCCGGCGCCGGTCAGCGCGGTGCGGCGCGTCAGTGCGCGCCAGCGCTTCTCTGGCGTCGGGTCCTGCTCGGATTCCGACCACTCGAGGCGCTCGACCACCTCGTGACCGGCGTCGTTTTCCGACATCGGGCTCCTCCTCCTCTCCTCGATGACCTGGGTTCCCCGGCTCCCGGGGTGCGCTGTGAGGTCGTCGCGAGTGTTAACGATCACATTCACGCTGTCAAGCCCCTTGTCGACTTCTGTACATGGGCCTCAGGGAGCGTTAACATCGCGCCGCGAATGGCGGCCCTGACTCACATCCGGCGTAGGACTGAAGATCTCGGGCCGTGACGAGACGCCGTCGGGGCACCGTGATGGCCGATGTCGCGCGCGTCGCCGGCGTGTCGCATCAGACGGTCTCACGCGTGGTCAACGACGCCGACCATGTGCGCCCCGAGACGCGTGAGCGCGTGCTGCGCGCGATGCGCGAGCTGGACTATCGCCCCAACTCCGTCGCTCGGGCGTTGGTCACCGGCCGCTCGCGCACGCTCGGCGTCGTCAGCTTCGACACGACGCTGCACGGCCCGGCCTCGACCCTGTTGGGCATCGAGCGCGCGGCCCACGACGAGGGCTACTTCGTGAGCATCGCCAGCGTCACGTCGCTCGACCGTGCGTCGGTCCTGGACGCGGTGGAGCGCCTGGGCGCCCAGGGGGTCGACGGCATCCTGATCATCACCCCGCACGACGCGGCAGCCCAGGCCGTGCTGCACGTCCCGCCCGACATGCCGGTCGTGGCCGTCGAGGCCGGCCCGACCGACGCCGTGCCCGTGGTGGCGGTGAACCAGTACGCCGGGGCGAGGGCGGCGACGCGCCACCTACTGGAGCTCGGCCACCGGACGGTCTGGCACGTCGGCGGCCCGGCGGACTGGCTGGAGGCCCGCCAGCGGGTCGACGGCTGGACCGCCGCGCTCACGGAGGCTGGCGCCGACATCCCACCCCTCCTCACCGGCGACTGGAGCGCGCAGTCGGGCTACGAGCTCGGCAAGCGGCTGGCGACGGTGCGCGACATCACTGCCGTGTTCGCGGCCAACGACCAGATGGCGCTGGGCATCCTGCGCGCGCTCGACGAGGCGGGCCGCGACGTGCCGGACGACATCAGCGTCGTCGGCTTCGACGACATTCCGGAGGCCCAGTTCTTCCACCCGCCGTTGACCACGGTCCGCCAGGACTTCAACGAGATGGGCCGCCAGAGCCTGATGCTCCTGCTCGGTGAGATCGATGCGCCGCGCCGCACGTCCGCGCGCGTCGTGGTCGAGCCCGAGCTGCGCGTGCGCGAGAGCACCGCGCCGCCCGGCGGCTAGGCCGCCGGGCGGCGCCTGCTCATCTGCGCTTGCGGAACACGAGCTTCTCCGCGTGCTGGTCGATGATCGTGCCGCCGGCGCGGACGGTGACGCGCACGTTGACGACCAGCTTGCGCTTGTGCCGGAGCTGGGCGCGGCCGGCCGCCGTGAGCCGCATCTTCACCTTGCGCGACTGGCCGGCCGGGATGCGGAACTTCGCCGTCTTGATCAGGCGCGGGACCCGCTTCGCGAGCGCGTCGCGGTCGCTGCGGCCGGTCAGGAAGCCGTCGAGCCGGCCGGCGAAGCGCACGCCGCCCGTGCGCCGGTCGGTGCTGACGACGCCCGCGGCGCCGAGCGCGCGCGCGGCGCGTGCCCGCCGAGCGCGCACGGCGCGCGGCGTGGCGGTGGGGTGGAACGCGGCCGGCTTGGCGGCGGCGGTGGTCGTGGGCGCCGGACGGTGGTCGGCGGGAGGGATGATCAGGGCGGCGGCGACGGCGATCGCCGCCACGACGGCAGTGGCAAGGGCTAGGAGGCGGGGCGGCATGGCCGGAACGCTCGCGTCCGACGGCCCCTGCCCGCATCAGGGATTCCCCTAGGGTCTCAATTCCGGTATGACGGCCGCCGGCCCGTCGCCGCGGCGCACGAGCTCGTCCGGCAGCGCGGGCGGCCCGCCTTGATTGCGCGACCGTCATCCGGGCGGCCGGCAGCACGGATCAGCGGCCCGTCCGAGATCGCGTCGCGATAGGGGGCGCCGACCCACGCGAGCCACAGCGGCTCGTCCGGGATGCCGAGCCAGTGCCTGCGATTGAGGGCCACACGCTGCTTCTCGTGGTACGCGCCCGCGAAGAAGGGGCCGAGCGCCTCCGCGACGCGGCGGAACAGCGCCGCGATCGCGTCGAGCCAGCGCGAGTCGTCCATCACCTGCGGCGAGAAGGCGAGCATGATGTCGTCGAGCCTGGGCGCCTTGCGGCCGCCGATCACCGGGAACAGCGCTTCGCGTTCCTCGGGCGCCAGCGCGGCGCCGACGCGGCGATCGCTGTGGATCGAGCCGAGCGCGAACGGCCGCCGGCCGGTCCAGAACATGTCGCCGTCGCCGTCCCAGAGTGTCGCGAACGCCTCGTCACCGTCGCGCTCGAGCCGCCCCTGCATCGGCTCGTATTCGCCGAAGCGCACGGGCACGGCCTCGCTCATCGCTGCGCGCAGAACGGCGAGGAGGCCGTGGGCGTCGCGGCTCGTCAGCTCGCGCGCGCCACCTTCTTGGGATCGTGGCCCGACAGCTGCACCGTCCAGCGCACGGTGAGCAGCGTGGCGACAACCTGCGCGGGCGCGTCCTCGTCCTCGGCTTCCATCGGCCCGTCGATCTCGCAGTCGCCAGGGTCGGCGGGCACCTCGGGCCGATCGGAGCTGTAGACCTCGAGGTCGTAGCTCACGCGCGCGGCGCCTCGGCGACGAGGTCGTCCGACAGCCGATCGATGAACTCCGCGAGCTCGGGATGCTCGTCCGGCCCCCACTCGGCGGCCAGCTCGCACAGCGCGCCGCGGCGAGCGTCGGCGAGCGCGTCGACGGCCGCGGCGCCGTCACGCGTCAGGCCCGTGCCCGCGTCGCCCTCGTCGGTCAGCAGCCCGCGGCGATGCAGCTCGCGGCAGGCGTCGCGCACGCGCTCCTCCTCGAGGTCGCTGGTCTCGGCCACGGCGTACACGTCGAGCGTCCGATCGGCTGCGGTGCGCACGAGTACCCAGCTCTCGAGCGGGCTCACGTCGAGTCCCGCGCGCGTCGTCGTGCGGCGCACGAAGTCGACCGCTCCCTCGCGGCCCACCAGCCGGCTCAGCTCGCGCGCCACCGTGCGGACCGAGTCCGGGTCCTCGGGGGTGGCGAACGCTTCGTGGATGCCCGCGGTGGCGACGGTCGTGCGCAGCGGCCGCTCCTCGAGCAGCCACGTCAGCAGGAACGCGACCGCGATCACGCCGGCGGCGACGAGGAAGACGAGGCCGAGCGCGTCGGTGAATGCGTCGATGAACGTCTGGCGCGCCTGCGCGGGCAGCCGCTCGAGGCCGGACGGGTCGAGCGTGCCGACGCCGGCTGGCACTCCGCTCGCGGAGAGGACGTCGTCGAGCCGGTTGGTGAAGATCGAGCCGAGCAGGGCGGTCCCGATCGAGCCGCCGATCGAGCGGAACAGCGTGGCCCCGGAGGTCGCGACGCCGAGCTGTTCGTACGCCACCGCGTTCTGCACGGCGAGCACGAGCACCTGCATGACCATCCCGAGCCCGAGGCCGAGCACGAACATGAAGACCGCGGCGAGGCCGGTGCTCGTGGCCGCGTCCATCGTGCTCAGCGCCAGCATGCCGGCGCAGGCGACCGCGGTGCCGGCGATCGGCCACGGCTTGTAATGGCCGGTGCGGGAGATGATCTGACCGGAGGTGATCGAGGCGATCAGCACGCCGGCCATCACCGGGACGAGCTGCAGCCCGGATGCCGTCGGCGAGGCGCCGCGCACGACCTGCTGGAACAGCGGCAGGTACGTGAGCGCGCCGAACAGGGCGAAGCCGACGACGAAGCCGATCGCGCTCGTCACGGAGAACACGCGGTTGCGGAACAGCTGCGGCGGCAGCACGGGCTCGGCGGCGCGACGCTCGACCGTCACGAACGCGAACAGTCCCGCGACCGCGACCACGCCGAGGCCGATGATGAACGGCGAGCCCCAGTCATACGAGGTTCCGCCCAGCGTCGTGGCGAGCACGATCGCGCTCAGCGACACGGCGAGCAGCACCGTGCCCAGATAGTCGATCGCGTGCTCGACCCGCTCCTTCGCGCCCGGGAGCGTGACCGCGAGCACGCCCAGCGCGGCGATGCCGAGCGGCAGGTTGACGTAGAAGATCCAGCGCCACGTGAGGTTCGACGTGAAGAAGCCGCCGATCAGCGGGCCGGCGACGCTCGAGACGCCGAATACCGCGCCGAACAGCCCCATCCACTTGCCGCGCTCGCGCGGCGGCACGACGTCGCCGATCGCCGCCTGAGCGGACACCATCAGCCCACCGCCGCCGAGGCCCTGGATCGCCCGGAACGCGATCAGCTGGGGCATGCTCTGGGCCGCGCCGCAGAGCGCCGAGCCGATCAGGAACAGCACGAGCGCCCCCTGCAGCACGATCTTGCGCCCGTACAGGTCGCCGAGCTTGCCGTAGAGCGGCGTCACCGCGGTGATCGCGAGCAGGTAGGCCGTGACGACCCACGAGATGTGCTCGAGCCCGCCGAGGTCGCCGACGATCGTCGGCAGTGCCGTCGACACGATCGTCTGATCGAGCGACGCCAGCAGCATCACGAGCATCAACCCGCTGACGACGACGAGCACCGACCGCCGGTCCGTCGTCTCCGCCATGAAGCGTGACCCTACCCGCGAGCTACCATGGGGTAAGCCGCGCATACCCCGGCAGCCGCTGCCCGCGGCCGCCCTGTGGGGGATCGCGCCACAGATTTCCGAGCCCGCGCCGCACGTCGGTCGCGCGCTCGTCCGCAAGCCAAACCGGAGGTACTGACACATGGCAGTCGAAGAAAAGCTGTCCCTGGAAGGCGTCGTCGAGGAGTCTCTGCCGAACCTGATGTTCCGCGTGGAGCTGGACAACGGGCATTCCGTGCTCGCCCACATGGCGGGCCGCATGCGCCGCGCCCGCATCCGCGTGAACCCGGGCGACCGCGTCCGCGTCGAGGTCTCGCCGTACGACCTCACCCGCGCGCGCCTGATCTACCGCCTCAGGTAAGCGCCCGTCGGACCAGCGCGTCGAGCGCTCGGTCCGGCAGCAGGCGGGCCACCACGGCCCGCACCCGCGCATCGCGCCCGACCACGTAGCGGGTCCGGGGGCGGCGCGCAGTCACCGCGTGGCCGACCACGTCGGCCACCGCCGCGGGTGGCAGCCCTTCACGCTCCATCCGCTCCGCCTGCCGTCGAGCCGCCCCGATCAGCGCCTCATAGCGCCGGCGGGCGTCCGCGGGCATCTCGGCCAGCAGCTGTTCGCCCGCGCTGCGGCTCTTTTGCCACACCGGCGTCGCGATGGCGCCGGGCTCCACGCACGCCACATGCACGCCGAGCGGCCCGACCTCGCGCCGCAGGCTGTCGCTGATCGCCTCGAGCGCGAACTTCGACGCCGCGTACGGCCCCAGCATGGGGAGCGCGAAGCGGCCGCTGATCGAGCTCATGTTGACGACCCGTCCGCGGGCGCTGAGCAGCGCGGGCAGGAGCGCGCGTGTCACCGCGACCTGGCCGATCACGTTGATCTCGAACTGGTGGCGCCAGGCCTCGACGGGGACGATCTCGATCGGCCCGTTGACCGCGATCCCGGCGTTGTTGACGAGCGCGTTCAGGCGCGGCCCGACGCGCTGCGCCACGGCGGCGACGTCGGCCGCCGACGTCACGTCGAGCCGTACCGGCTCGAGGCCGGGCGGCGCGTCCTCGAGCCGCCGAACGCCGGCCAGCACCTCGAAGCCGAGCGCGGCGAGATGGGTCGCGCACGCCCGGCCGATGCCGGTCGAGGCGCCGGTGACCAGCGCGAGGGGTGCCATCGGCGCGACGATACGCTCTCGCGGTGGACCAACCGGTTCAGCGCGTCTGCCCGCATTGCGCGCGGATCTCGTTCGAGAGCGGTCCCCGCTGCCCGTACTGCGGCAGCACGTTCCGGCGCCGCGGACTCCTCGGCTTCGCCCTCATCCTCGCCGTGTTCGCCGTCGTCGTCCTCGGCGGCACCGCGCTGATGCTGGTGGCGGCCGGCAACGAGTTCGACCGCCGCATCAACGACGAGGTCGAGAACGTCCACCGCGAGTTCCAGTCGGACTTCGACGACATCGAGCGCAACGTCCGGGACGAGCTCGACCGGCGGCTGCCGGAGCCTACGCCGACGCCCTGAGCCGCACGTGCAGGTGGTCGTCGTGGTGCACCAGCGGCATCACCACGTCGGGCGGCCCGTGCAGGTCCAGGTGCGGGCCGACGAACACGTACTGCGCCCCGGCTCGCACGAACATGTTCACGAGCTCCTGGGCGGCCCGGCGGTCGACCTGCCCGGGATGGGCGGCGCGGCGCAGCCGGCCGTCGCGGCGCGGGTAGTACACGTCGGCGTCGAGGCCGTTCTGGTGCGACGCGTGGCCGAGCCCGCCGAACCGCTTGCCGAAGTTCCCGCCGTGCGTCCGTGACAGGTCGCCGACGAGCACCGCCGGCGCGTGCGGGTGGCGGCGGGAGTACGCGGCGAGGACGTCCTCGACGGTGGTGACGAGGTGCGTCGTGCCCCAGCGCCGCCAGCTGCGGTTGCCGACGCGCCTGCGCACGGGATCCCAGGTCGCGAACCCGCGTCCGTAGGCGGGGAGCTCGACGCCGCGCACGAGATGGCCGTGCCACGGCTGCCCGACCGCGCGCGACGGGGCCGCCGCGGGCGGCGGGCCGAGCGCGACGGCGAGGGCTGTCAGGACGGCGGCTGCGAAGGGCACGTATCGAGTACGGTGCCCGCCGCGGCCGCGGTCCTCACAACGCCTGCGTCACGTGGCCGGGCTGAGCGGCCACGAAGTGGGTCTGCGGGTACCGGGCGGCGACGGGGGCGACCGCGACGCGGTCATCCAGGCCGACGCCGACGATGGTGGTGTAGCCCTGGGCGGCGAAGTAATGGGTCACGGAGAGCTGCTCGGTCGGAGTGCGCGGGACGCGCAGTTGCGCCTCGTCACCGGCCCGCGCCACCGCGGCGCGAGCCTCCGCGAGCACGGCCGGGTCACGCCCGGCCGCCGCGTCCACAACCACCACGACCCGCCGCTGGGGAGCGGCCGAGGCGCCCTGTGTGCCGACGAGAACGGCGAGCGCAAGGAGCCCGGCTATGGGGAGGAAACGGGGAGTCATACGTATGAGCGTACTACGTATGACGGACGTTGTCGAGTGGGGTCCGCAAGATCGTCACGCGGCCGCGGCCGCGAATCTCGGCCGCGCAGCGGTGCCGACGAACGGCGGGCATTGAGGGGTCGCACGAACCGTTCTGTGGCAAGTTATGCGCCCTGAGCGGGTGAAACTTGCCACAGTTCGCCGCGCGGCCCGATCCCTGTTGCCCTACCCAGCCGCAGTTGGCCCGGGCCCAGCCGTCGACCCGCGGACGATCAGCGACACCGGGAGCAGCCGGGCCTCCGCGTCCGACCCTTCCATCAGCGCCAGCAGCAGCTCGAACGACGTCGCGCCGAGCTCCTCCGGGTCGATCGCGATCGTCGTCAGCGGCGGGTCGAAGATCTGCGCGAACGGGAGATCGTCGAACCCGACCACCGACAGGTCGGCGGGGATCCGCACGCCGAGGTCGCGCGCGGCGAGGTAGACGCCTCCGGCCAGCAGATCGTCGTCGCAGTAGACCGCCGTGGGCCGGTCCGGGCCGTCGAGCAGACGCAGCGCGGCGGCGTGGGCGGCGTCGAACCGGAACGCGGCCCGTTCGTACCCGCCCGGCTCGAGCCCGGCGTCAGCCAGGCAGGCGAGGACGCGCTCGCGGCGGATCCGGAACGTCTCGGCGTCGAGCTCGGAGGCCAGGTGGCCGATCCGCGTGTGGCCGAGCGCGATCAGGTGCTCCATCGCCAGGTCGGTGCCGTGGCCGGTGTCGAAGCGGGCGGAAGCCATCCCCGGTGGCGACACCTCGATCGCCACCACGTGCTCGCCGGAGTGCTCGGGCGGGTCGACCGTGAAGAACATGAAGCCGTCGGCCGGCCCGGCGCGCAGCGCCTCGAACGATGCCCGCTCGCGGTCGGGGTCGTTCGCGACGTCGACCAGGGTGACCGCGTAGCCGGACCGCCACGCCGCCGCCTGGGCGCCGCGCAGGACCGGCCCGAAGAACGGATGCGTGACGTCGGTGACGACCATGGCGACGGTCCGCGCGGTGCCGGTGCGCAGCGCGCGTGCGGCGACGTTGAGGCGGTACCCGAGCTCCTCGGCGGCCTGCCGCACCGCCGCCTCGGTGCGGGCGGAGATGCGCCCCGCCGACTTGCCCGACAGCACCAGGGACACGGTCGACTGCGACACGCCGGCGCGGCGCGCCACGTCGACGCTCGTGACTCTCGAGTCCGATCGGGCGATCACCAGATACAACCACGTCGATGGACGACGTCGTCGAGGAGGTCATCCCGCTCGCCGGGCACGAGCTGCGCCTGCTGCGCCCGCGCGACTCGGAGGCGCTGCTCGACGAGCACGCGTTCGAGCACGAGGAGTACCTGCCGTACTGGGCCGAGCTGTGGCCAAGCGCGCTGGCGCTGGCCAGGGCGATCGGCGGGCGCTCGCTGCGCGGCGCGCGCACGCTCGAGCTCGGCTGCGGGCTCGGCCTGCCGAGCATCGTCGCCGCGCTCGCCGGCGGGCGCGTGCTGGCAACCGACTGGTCGCAGGAGGCCGTCGCGATGACCGCGACCAACGCCGAGCGCAACGGCGTCGCGCTCGAGACGCTCGTGTGCAGCTGGACCGCGCCGGAGCCGCTCCTCGAGCGCGCGCCGTGGGACCTCGTTCTCGCCTCCGACGTGCTCTACGAGGCCCGCAACGCCGACGCGTTGCTCGCCCTGCTCCCGCGCCTCGGCCGCGACGTCTGGCTCGCCGACCCCGGCCGCAAGCCCGCGGAGCGCTTCCTCGAGGCGGCGGGGGAGACGTGGGCGATCGACGAGCGGCGGGTACCGGAGCTCGCCAACGGCGCGGTGTACCGGCTCCGTCAGCCGGTGGCGACGTAGAGCAGGCGCGTGCGTGCGCCGCCTCGGCGGCGCAGCCGGTGGCGCACCGTGCCGTCGAAGAACATCGAGTCGCCCTCGTGCAGCGCGTGGACCGTGCCGTCGAGCTCCACCTCGACGGCGCCGCGTACTACATAGACGAGGACCTCGCCGGTGGTCGAGTCGCCCTCCTCCGGCCATCCCCGGCTGCCGCCCGACCACTCGTGCACCCGCAGGGCCGTGCCGTCCGCGAACAGCTGGCGCACCCCGCCCGGGGCGTTGGGATCGTGGTGCGGGGAGACCTCGCCTTCACCGGCACGCAGCACGCGGGCGGCCTCCTGCCGCGGCGACGTCCACAGCGTACTGACCGGGACGTCGAGCGCGCGGGCGATCCGCTCCACTGAGTTCATGCTCGGTCGGGCGAGCCCGCGCTCGAGCTGGCTGAGGAACGGATGCGACAGCCCGGCCTGGAGGCCGAGGCCCTTGAGCGTCATCCCGCGATCGCGCCGGAGCTCCCGCACGCGGGCTCCCAGCACGGCCACCGGATCGGAGGATGGTTGTTGACTGTCGCGTAGCACCTTGTTCCAGAGTAACGGAGAACCGGGCGTCGCCACTGGGCGACGCAAGGTGCGCACGAGCAGGATGAGTACGGCGATACAGGTGCCGACTTGCCCGGTCGCATCCTGCGCCGAGTCGGGATCGGTCACCGGTCGCCGGCGCGTCCTGCGCCGGGTGCACCGATAAGTGGAGTCGCCGAAGCGGACCCAGGTGGGACCCGCCCCTGGCGGGCGGGGCGGGTCCCACCTCGGCCCGCTAGGGCGAGGCGTTGCGTGTTGACACTCCCAATGACAGTAGTGACGACCTGACGCCGGGCAGACTACGCGGCCAAAGCCGACTCGCCTACTCCCCGAAGGGACAGTTGTGAAGGAATCCGGAGTGCTCGACCGCCTTCAAGCAGACGCGCTGGTCCGCGACGCCGCGGCGCTGCTCCGGATTCCCAGTGTGACAGGGGAGGAGCGACCCGCCCTGGAGGCGCTCGCCGAGCTCGCGCCCGGCCACGGGCTCGTCGCCGACCTGCACGAGCACGACCTCGCCGGGCTGCGCGCGCACCCCGCCTACCCCGGCGAGGAGGCGACCCGCGAGGCGCTCTGGGGGCTGACGCTGACGCGGCCGGGGCGCCTACCGGGAAGGCTCGCGCTCAACGGGCACGTCGACGTCGTCGGGCCCGGCACCGCCGCGTGGCGGCACGGGCCGTGGTCGGGCGCCGTCGAGGACGGATGGCTGCACGGTCGCGGCGCCGTCGACATGAAGGGCGCGGTGGTGGCGATGGTGCACGCGCTCGGCGCGCTGGGCGACGAGCCCGCGCCCGAGGTGGTCCTGCAATGCGTCGCCTCGGAGGAGGACGGCGGGCTCGGCACGTTCGCGGCGCTCGAGCGCGACGCGGCGTTCGACGCGGCGCTGATCCCGGAGCCGACCGGCTTCGACGTCGTCTGCGCCCAGGCGGGCGCGCTGACCTTCCGCCTCGTCGTGCCGGGCCGCAGCGCGCACGCCGCGACGCGCCTGGAGGGCTGCTCGGCGATCGACCGCTACGTGCGCATTCACGCGGCGCTGCACGCGCTCGAGGCCGAGCTGAACGCCGCCGTCGACCACCCGTTGATGCGCGAGCTGGAGCTGCCGTACCCGCTGCTCGTCGGCCAGGTGCACGGCGGCGAATGGTCGAGCTCGGTGCCCGATCGCGTCGAGGCGGAGGGCCGCGTCGGCGTGCCCGTCGGCGCCGACCCGGCGGCGATCCGCGCCGCGCTCGAGGACGCGGTGGCGCTCGGCGACGGCGAGGCGCCGGTCGAGGTGCACTGGACCGGCGGCGCGTTCTTCCCCGGCGAGACGGCGCCGGACGACCCGTGGGCGGTGCGGGTCGCCGCCGCGGTGGCCGCCGAGCGCGGCGCCCCGGCGCGCACGGTCGGCGTCCCATATGGCGCCGACATGCGCCTGTTCACGGCGCGCGGGATCCCGTGCGTGATGGCCGGCACCGGCGGGATCGAGCTCGCCCACGCGGTCGACGAAGCGGTCGCCGTCGACCAGCTCGTCGCGCTCGCACGCATCGTCATCCGGGTCGTGCTCAGCGCAGGCGGCTGACCGCGGCGAGCCCGGCGCCGAGCGCGGCCGCGCCGGCTGCCAGCGCGAACGCCGCGGCCGGGCTCTGGTGCTCGGCGAGGGCGCCTGCGAGCGCCGCGCCGGCCGCGATGCCGGCGGTGATGCCGCTCGTGAGCCACGTGTACGCCTCGGTCAGCGTGCCGGCCGGCGCCAAGCCCTCGACGAGCGCGAACGTGCACGCGAACGTCGGCGCGATGGCGAGCCCGGCGGCCGGCAGCAGCAGCGCGAGCGCGACCGGCCCGGCGGCCGGGACGAGCAGCAGGTGACCGACCGCGAGCGCCACCAGCAGGCGGCGCAACCGCCGCGCGCCGTCGGCGGGGGCGCGGGCGCGCGCGGCGATCAACCCGCCGGTCAGCGAGCCCAGGCCCCACAGCGAGAGCAGCACGCCGGCGAGCCCGGCGTCGGCCGAGGCCGGGACGGCGACCTCGACGGCGCCGAACGCCGTGCCGACCAGCGCGAAGATGAACACCAGCGACCGCACGCCCGGGCCGCGCAGCGCACCGCCGGCGTGGCGCTCGCCGTCGTGTGCCGGCCGCCAGCTCCGCACCGTTGGATGCGCGACGAACGCCGCGACGCCGAGCGGGCCCAGCGCTGCCGTGACGAACGCGGCGGTGCCCGGGCCGCCGAGCGCGACCGACACGGCGACGAGCAGCGGCGCGATCACGTACGTCACCTCGGTCGCCGCGGACTCGAGCGCGAACGCCGCGTGGCGGCGCTCGCGGTCGGGCAGCAAGACCGGCAACGCCGACCGCAGGCATGCGCCGAGCGGCGGGAACCCGAGCCCGGTCATCAGCGCGCACGCCGCCGGAGCGGCGAGGCTCACGCCGTCGGGGAGCAGCCCGAGGAGCAGCAGCCCGGCGGCCGACAGCACCGCGCAGGCCGACAGCACGAGCACCTGCCCGCGCCGGTCGACGAGCCGCCCGAGCACGGGCGAGCTGATGCACACGGCCGCCGCGCTCAGGCCGGCAACGAGCCCGCCGGACGCGAACGAGCCGGTCAGCTCACGCGTGCGGAGCACGAGGACGAGCCCGGTGGCGAACACCGGGATGCGGCCGAGCATCGACGCGCCGAACAGCCACGTGAAGCCGGGCGCACGCAGCACGGAGCGCAGCGGGACGCGGGTGGTGGCGACGGCGGCGGACACGATCTACAGCTTGCGGGCGCACCGCCGAGCACGCGAAACGATTCGGCGCTCCCCGAATCCGGGAGTAGGCTCACGGCATGATCACGTACCGCTTCGGCCCCGAGGACCTGGGCCGCGTGCGGTTCGCGATCTCGCCGCTGTTCGAGCTGGCGTCGAGCCGGCAGGTGCTGCGCGACCCGGCGCGGCACGCGATGCACGAGCCGTGGGCGAGGGTCGCGGCCGAGCGCGTGGCCGGCCTCGACCTGGCTCTGCTCGACGCGGTGATCCCGGAGGGCCCGTACCTGCCCGACTTCGTGACGCCGCCGCCGGAGCGCCCGCGCGCGCGGCTCGCCGCCGAGCTGCCGCGCGTGCGCGCCACTGACCCGGCGCGGATCGCGCTCGAGCTCGGCTGGGCGTACCCCGGCCGGCGGCCGCCGCCGGCCGCGCGGATCCTGCTGAGCGATCCGCAAGCAGGCCTGGCGCGCCTCACGACCGTCATGGCGGCGTACTGGGAGCGCGCCCTGGCGCCGTGGTGGGACCGCATCTGCGGCCTGCTCGAGGCCGACATCGCCTACCGCGGCGCGCGGCTCGCGGAGGGCGGGCCGCTCGCCGCGTTCGGCGACCTGCACCCGGACGTCGCCTGGCGCGACGGCACGCTCGAGGTCAACCGCGCCTACGAGGCGAGCGTGGCGCTCGGCGGCCGCGGCCTCGTGCTGCTGCCGGCCGTGTTCGCGTGGCCGCGCGTGTGGGCGATGACCGACCCGCCGTGGCAGCCGACGCTCGTCTACGCGCCGCGCGGCGTCGGGCTGCTGTGGGAACGCCGCCGCGCGCCGGGCGCGCTCGCCGATCTGCTCGGCCGCCGCCGGGCGCAGCTGCTCGCCGAACTCGCGGTGCCGGCGACCACACAGGAGCTCGTCGCACGGCTCGGCGCCAGCGCCGGCGGCGTGTCGGAGCACCTCGGCGTGCTGCGCCGCGCCGGCCTGATCACCGGCCGCCGCAACGGCCGCTCGGTGATCTACGAGCGCACGCCGACCGGCGACGATCTCGTCGGGGTCTAGAGGCCGCCTAAAGCCGGCCGGACTCGCGCGCCGCGGCCTCGGCCGCGTCGAGCTGGCGCTCCACGATGTCGAGCCCGCGGTCCCAGAAGCCGGGGTCCGCGAGGTCGACGCCCACGATCTGGCCGAGCTCCTCGGGACTGCGCGAGCCGCCGGCCGCCAGCAGGTCGAGGTAGGCGGGCACGAAGCTCTCGCCCTCCTCCTCGTAGCGGCCGTAGACGGCGAGCGCGAGCAGCTGTCCGTAGGCGTAGGCGTAGACGTAGCCGGGCGAGCCGATGAAGTGCGGCACGTATGACCACCACGAGCGGTAGCCCTCGGTCACCTCGACGGCGTCGCCGAGCAGCTCGGTCTGCGACTCCGCCCACAGCTCGCCGATCCGGTCGACGGAGAGCTCGCCGCGCTCGCGGCGCTCCGTGTGCACGACGTGCTCGAAGCGGTTCATCGCCACCTGCCGGAAGACCGTCGCGATCGAACCCTCGATGCTCTCGGCGAGCAGCGACAGCCGCGACTCCGGCGTCTCCGCCTGCTCGAGCAGCCGGCCGAACACCAGCGTCTCGCCGAACACGCTGGCGGTCTCCGCCATCGTCAGCGGCGTCGCCATGTGGAAGACGCCCTGGCGGCCACCGAGCGCGGCGTGCACGCCGTGGCCGAGCTCGTGGGCGAGCGTGAGCACGTCACGGCGCGTCGACGTGTAATTGAGCATCACGTACGGGTGCGCCGACGGCACGGTGTAGGCGCAGAAGGCGCCGCTGCGCTTGTTCGGGCGCACCGGCGCGTCGATCCACGCCTCGTCGAAGAACCGCTGCGCGAGCGCGCCGAGCTCGTCAGAGAACGCGTTGTAGGACTCGAGCACGGTCGCGCGCGCCCGCGTCCACTCCACGCGCTCGTCCTCCTGCGTGACCGCCGCCATCCGGTCGTAGTCCGCGAGCTGGTCGATGCCGAGCAGCTGCGCCTTGAGCCGGTACCAGCGGCGTGGCAGCTCGTAGCGCGCGCGGACGGCCTGGATGAGGGCCTCGACCGACTCGTCGGACGCCTCATTGGCGAGGTTCCGGCTCGCGAGCCAGTGCGGGAAGTGGCGCAGCCGGTCGTCGACCGCCTTGTCGGCGAGCAGCGTGTTGAGCACGTAGGCGCGCGTGCGCAGGCCGGGCTGGAGCGCGACGGTGACGCGCTCGGCCGCGTGGCGGCGGACCTCGCGGTCGGGCGCGAAGAGGCGCGACAGCGCGACCTCCAGCGACACCGGCTCGGCCTCGCCTTCGAGCTCGACCGTGATCGCCGAGGTCTGCTCCTCGAACAGCCGCGACCAGGCGGTGCGGCCGGTGAGCGCCTTCTCGGCGAGGATCTTCTCCTCGGGCTCGGAGAGCAGGTGCGGCCGGTACCGGCGCGCGGTGCGCAGATGGTGGCGCGCGAAGTCGAGCCCCTCGGCGGCGAGCAGCTCGTCGGCGCGGTCGTCGCCGAGCGCGGCCCACTCGAGCTCGAAGAACAGCAGCGTCGTCTCGATCCCCGTCCCGCCCTCCTGGACCTTCTGCAGCAGCGCGCCGCGCGGCGGGTCGGCTGTGTTGGCGGCGAAGTTGAGCATCGCGTACGAGCCCGCGCGCCCCAGCTCCTCCTGGATCGCCTCGAGGTCGCGCATCGCGGCGATCAGGCCCTCGCCGTCGAACTGGGCGACCTTGCCCGCGTGGGCCTGCGCGAACGCATCGGCGCGTTCCTGCGCGGCGGCGATCATCGCCTCCACGGCGGCTTCGGGATTCTCGGCGCCACCGTCGAGCAGCGGGTCGAGGTTCCAGGCGACGTTCTCGAGTTCAGGGTCGACCGAGGGGGCGCTCATAGCCCCACAAGTTAACTGTCAAGCGTTTCGCTGGCTGCCTCGGCCCGCATTCCGTCGAGCACGATGCCGAGATGCCGGCGCCAGGCCTCGGGATTCGGGTGCGGCATGGCGCTCGCGCTGCCGATCCCGCACATCAGCAGCGGGATGTCGTCGATCACGACATCGGGGCGCATCTTCCCGGCCGCGATCGCGCGTTTCATGATCGTGTCGACGGTGCCCGTGAGCTCCTTTTTGCCCGGGCAGTCGACCGGGAGCGCGTTGCGTGACGCGGCGAGGATCTCGGCGAACGCGCGGTCGCCGGCGGTCTTCTCGCCGCTGAACCACATCGTCCGCAGGAAGGCCTCCCACGGATCGTCGAGCTCGAGCATCTCACGCGCGTGGGCGGCGAGCTTCGCGAACAGCTCCTCGGCGAGCGCGCCGAGCAGCGCGTCCTTGGTCGGGAAGTGGCGGTAGACGGTGCCGACGCCGACGTCGGCACGGCGCGCCACGTCGTCCATCTGAGCGTCGACGCCCTGGTCCGCGAACACCGCCCGCGCGGCGGTGAGCACCTTCTCGCGGTTGCGCCGTGCATCGGCGCGAAGGGGCTTCTCGACGACCTCGGTCACACGTGTGAGGGTAGCGGAACGCTGGTTCCGCATAACAGTGTGGCTGGCCGCACTGTACGGGCTTGGGGGCAGTCGTATCGTGCCGTCAAGAACCGGAACTGAGGTTCCACATCCTCCCCAGGAGTTCCCTTCATGTCCCATAGCAGCACCAACAAATGGCTGGCTCTGGCGCTGCTCGCCGCCGCCCAGTTCGTCGTAGTCCTCGACGCGTCGATCGTCAACGTCGCGCTCCCCTCGATCGGGAAGGACCTGCAGTTCTCACAAGACGATCTTTCGTGGGTGGTCAACGCCTACGTGCTCGTCTTCGGCGGTTTCCTGCTCCTCGGTGGCCGCCTGGCCGACCTCCTCGGTCGTCGCCGCCTGTTCATCGTCGGTCTGATCCTCTTCGCCGTGGCCTCCCTGGCCGGCGGGCTCGCCCAGAGCGCCGGCTGGCTGGTCGCGGCGCGCGCCGTGCAGGGTCTCGGCGCCGCGTTGCTCTCCCCGGCCGCGCTGTCGCTCGTCACCGTCCTGTTCGCTGAAGGCTCTGAGCGCAACAAGGCGATGGGCGTCTGGGGCGCGGTCGCCGGCTCCGGCGGCGCGGTCGGCGTCCTCGCCGGCGGCATGCTCACCGAGTGGGCCGGCTGGGAGTGGGTCCTGTTCGTGAACGTGCCGATCGGCATCGCCGCGGCGCTGCTCGCCCCGCGCCTCCTCCCCGAGTCGCGCAACGAGGGTGAGCGGCACTTCGACATCGCCGGCGCGGTGACGATCACCGCGGGCCTGTCGCTGCTCGTGTACGCGCTGGTCGATGCCAACAACGCCGGCTGGACCTCGACGCAGACGCTCGGTCTCGGCGCGCTCGCCCTGGCGCTGATCGCCTCGTTCTACGTGATCGAGCGGCGCCAGAAGGCCCCGCTGGTGCCGTTCCCCGGCATCTTCCGGATTCGCACGATCACCGGCATCAACGTCGCGGCCGTCCTGATCGCCGCGGCGCTGTTCTCCATGTTCTTCTTCATCTCGCTGTACATGCAGAACGTGCTCGGCTTCTCGCCGATCGAGACCGGCCTGGCCTACCTGCCGCTGGCGGTCGGGATCATCATCACCGCTGGGGCGTCGGCCGGCCTGGTCACCCGCTTCGGTTTCAAGCCGGTGCTCGTGTCCGGCCTGGTCGTCACGGCGGCCAGCCTGGTGTGGTTCTCGCAGATCGACGCGAGCGGCAGCTACGTCGGTGACGTCCTGTTCCCGTCGATCCTCGCCGCCATCGGCCTCGGCCTGGCGTTCGTGTCGATGATGGTGGCGTCCGTCAGCGGCGTCGAGACGCACGAGGCGGGGCTCGCCTCGGGCCTGATCAACACGTCGCAGCAGCTCGGCGGCGCGCTCGGCCTGGCGATCCTCGTCAGCGTCGCGAACAGCAAGATCGACGACCTGGCCGCGTCCGGCTCGCCGATGAACGTCGCGCTCACCGAGGGCTTCCAGAGCGCCTTCCTCGTGGGTGCCGGGCTGGCGATCGCCGGCGCTGTCCTGGCGATGATCCTCGTGTCGAGCAAGGCCTCGCGCGAGCACGCCGCGGCGGCCCAGCGCGGCGAGCTCGAGCCGGTTCCCGCCGCCGCCTGACCAAGTAAGGGGGTCTGACCCCCTTACCCCGCGGACGCGTAAGGGGGACTGTCCCCCTTACGCGTATCGTGGCGCCGCGATGGCCGTCGATCTCGCTTTCGCGCTGGCGCTCGCGGACGTCGCGGATGCCATCTCGCTGCCGGCGTTCGAGCGCGGCAGCGCGGCCACGGCGAAGGCCGACGGCACGCCGGTTACCGAGGCCGACCATGCCGTCGAGCGGGCGCTGCGGGAGCGGATCGCGGCCGAGCGACCGGATGACGCGGTCCTCGGCGAGGAGCTCGGCACGCTGGGGGAGGGCGCGCGGCGCTGGGTGCTCGATCCCATCGACGGCACCGAGTACTTCGCCCGCGGCATCCCGATCTGGGGCACGCTGATCGCGCTCGAGGACGCGGACGGGCCGCTGGTGGCGGTGGTGTCGGCGCCGGCGCTACGGCGCCGTTGGTGGGCTGAGCGCGGCGGCGGCGCGTTCCGCGACGGCCACCGGATCGCCGTCTCGCAGGTCGCGACGGTGGAGAAGGCGTTCGTCGCGCACGCGAACCTCTACCTGGGCTTCGACATCGACGCCCGGGCCGTCCTGCGGGCCGCGCGGCTGAGTGGCGGCTACGAGGCCTACCTGGCGCTGCTGCTGTGCGCCGAGGGCGCGGTTGACGCGGCGTTCGCGCCGCGCGGATACCTGTGGGACCTGCTGCCCGCGCAGCTGATCGTGGAGGAGGCGGGCGGCGTCTTCACCGACTTCGACGGGCAGCGGACCGCGGCCGGCCGCGGCGCCGTGGTCGCCAACCCGGCGCTGCACGCCGACGTGCTCGCGCGCCTTCAGGCCAGCGCGTCGAGCAGCGTCTGAGCCGGCGCGTCGCGGTCGTCGAGCAGCCCGTCGAGCCGGTCGTCCGCAAGCATGTGGCACTTGGCGGCGAGCTCGTCCGCGCTCATCGGCCGCTCCGGTGACCCGCGGGCCGCCTCGACCCGCGCGACCTCCTCGCCGGCGAGTGCGATCACCGCCTCGGCTTCGGCCAGCGACTCGTCGGTGACCAGGCGCACGCGCGAGCGCGCGAGCTCCTGCACCTCGGCGTCGACGCCGTCGAAGCTCGCCGGCTCCGGCTCGCCGCGCAGCGCGACGTACGCGACCAGGTACGGGATCGAGAACTTCGCCTGCAGGCCGTCGGCGACCTCGTCGTAGGCGGCAGCGCGCCGTGCGACCGGGTGCACCGTGACCTCGATCGGGGCGGCGCCGCCGAGGTCCGCGCGCGTGGCCGCTTCGATCGCGCTGTGGCTCATCAGGCAGCACGGCCACGGCTTGATCCAGTTCTCCTCAACAGCGGTCCGGCCGTCGCCGGCACGTGCCGCGCCGAACGCCGCCGCAAAGCCGTCCGGCGCGCTGAGCACGTCGGCGGTGATCGACACGCGGCCCGCGGCGATGCGGGCCGCCAGCACGCCGGCCGCAGCGGCCATCCCGACTTGCAGCGATTTGCCGTCCGACCCGAACGCGGCTCGCAGGCCGCCGGCCTGCAGCAGCGCGAGCCGCTGCGCTGCGCCCGCCTGCTCGTCGTCGAGCTCCAGCAGCAGCGCGGCGGCGCGCGCCGCGCCGGCCGCACCGCACACGGCGGTCGGGTGCCAGCCGCCCTCGTACAGCCGGTGCGCGCGGCTGAGCGCGCCCATCGCCTCGAAGCCGGCGGCGTGCGCATCGAGCACGTCGCCGACGCTGCGGTCGAACGCGGCGCCGAGCGCGATCGCGGCGGGCGCCGTCGGCGCGCTGAGGTGCGCGATGCCCGGCAGGTACGTGTCGTCGAAGTCGAGCACGTGGCCGGCGGTGCCGAGCCAGGCGACGGTCTCCAGCAGCCCGTCGCCGGCGGCGCGTGCCGCCCGCGCAGCCCGCTGCCCGCGCCCGCCGTACGCGCACGCCAGCCAGTCGAGCAGGGCGGCGGCGTGCGCGCTCATCGCACCGCGGCGCGCCAGACCCAGGCGATCAGCAGGCCCTGCAGCGGCAGCCGCGCCCAGAGCAGCGGCTCCGGGAGCATCCGGAAGCGACCGGCGTTCACGGCCATGTTGACGTTGGCCGGGAAGATCGCGAGCAGCGTGGCGATCAGCCACCAGCCCGCGAGGCGCCGCGTGCCGGGCACGAGCACGCCGGCGCCGCCCGCCAGTTCGGCGACGCCGCTGGCGAACACGATCTCGCGCTTGCGCGGCAGCGCGTCGGGCACGATGGCGACGTACGGGCGCGGCTTGAGGAAATGCATCGTGCCCGCGAACAGGAAGAAGGCGCCGAGGCGCGTGTGGGCAGCCATAGGCGCGCCTTACGGTTGCACGAACAGCCGCGCGTTGCGGTCGGTTGGGCGGCCGGCGAACCCCTGCGGCCGGCCGCCTTGGGCGTCGAGATACGCCAGCTCGCGCGAGACACCCGCCAGCCCGCGCCCGTCCTGGTCGACCATCCAGGTCTCGAGCACGGCGCCGCCGGGCGCCTCGCGCAGGCGGAACATCCGCGCCTGCTGCGGGTAGTCGGCGAGCGAGGAGGTGGAGATCAGCCAGTAGCCGTCGCGCGGCTCGATCGCGTTGCGGTGGCTGTTGCCGCGGACCACCGCGACCATTCGCGGCGTCGCGTCGAGGAGCGCGAGCGCGCGATCGGGGAGCGCGTTGTGGCTGAAGACGACGATCCAGCGATCACCCGCGCGGCGCAGCTCACCGCGCAGCCACGCGAGCTGCGCGCCGGTGAGCACGCCCTGCGAGCCGCCCGCGCGGTCAACCGTGTCGAGCACGATCGCGCGCACCGACGATCCGATGTCGAACGTGTAGTCGAGCCGGTTGCCCTGCGGGCGCACCCCGGCCGCGGCCGCGAGGCGGGCGACCATCTGCGTGGGTGGCAGGTGGCGGCGGTGCGGGTCGGCCGGAACCGTCTCGCTGCGCCCGAACGCGTCGCCCTCGCTGAGCAGCGACCGCGTCACGGACGCCGCGTCGCGCTCATCGAGCACCGGCGGCAGGAACTGCGGGTCGATGCCGGTGACCATGCGGCTGCCGGTGGCGACGGCCTCGATCGCGGGCGTGGCCGGCACCTCCCCCTGCACGAGCAGGTCGTGGTTGCCGACCGCCGGATACCACGGCGCCCGCAACCCCGCGGCGTGGAAGCGGCGCTGCGCGGCGTCGAGCACGCCGGGGTGGCGCGGCGCGTCGTTGTCGGGCCGGAAGTAGAAGGGATCCGGATTCGAGGCGGCCTGGACGCCGTCGTAGCCGGGCGCCCCGCTGTTAGGGTCCGCGACGCCGCCGCGCAGCACCGCAAGCGCCATGCCGAGCTCGTTCTCCTGCGCCGAGTCGACGATGTCGCCGGTGACGACCACGGCCTGCGGGTGCTCGCGGTCGAGCGCGCGCACCGCCGCGTCGAGCACCTGCGTCGAGAACGCCTCCTGCGGGCGGAACGTCGAGCCCACCGGGGCGCCCAGGCGGTCGAGGAACGGCGCCCGCGCCGGCGACTCCTCGTCACGCACGTGTGTGTCGGTGAGCTGGCCGAACGTCGCCAGCGTGCGGCCCGGCACGGCATCGCCGCCGCGGTCGATGAGCGGCTCGCCCGGCCCGCGCTCGAGGAAGCCGTCGCCGTCCCGGTCGACCCAGGTCGCCTGGAGCGTCGAGGTCGCCGGCGGCGGAGACGCGGCCGGAGACCCGCAACCGGCCAGCGCCACGAGCGCGGTGGCGAGGGCGAGGCGTCTCATTCCTCGCGCAGCCCCAGCACGACGGGCTCGCGCAGCACGCGGCGCGCGACCA
The DNA here is from genome assembly GCA_963803335.1 of uncultured Solirubrobacteraceae bacterium. Lineage (GTDB taxonomy): Bacteria > Actinomycetota > Thermoleophilia > Solirubrobacterales > Solirubrobacteraceae > DASSUW01. The sequence continues at coordinate 379,744 of CAWDME010000011.1, forward strand.
GCGCGGTGGCGAGCGCGGCGAGCGCGAGCAGGCCGCCGACGACGAGGAGCACCTGGCCGGCGCCCGGGGCGATCGGCAGCGTGGCGAAGCCCGCCGCGAGCCGTGCGACGAGCGGCCCGAGGACCACGATCTCCAGTACCACGCCGGCCACCGCCGCCGGCACCGCCACCGCGGCCGCCGCGCCGAGCAGCACGAGCGCGACCGTCTCGGCGTCGCCGCCGCAGGCGCGCAGCAGCGCCACCGCGCCCCGCCGCTCGCGCGCCGTCACCGCGAGCGCCTGCACGAGCGCGTAGAGGCACACCAGCGCGACGGTGAGCCCGACGCCCCGCAGCACGGCAGCGAGCACGCCGAGGAACTGCGCGTTGCGCGTGGTCGCTCCGCCGACCGTCGAGAGCGCGCCGCCGAGCTGCTCGATCGATCGCGTGACGGCGCCGCGGTCGGCGCCGGCCGACAGGCGCACGACGACGGACGGCGCCAGCCCCGGGCCGAGCGTGTCAGGCCGCGTCCAGGCGATCCGGCCGTTGTTCTCCAGCGCGCGCACCACGCCCGCCACGCGGAAGCGCGCCTCGGTCCCGTTCGGCAGCTGCGCCGCGAGCGTCGAGCCCGGGCGCAGGCCGAGCGCGTCGGCCAGCCCGAGCCCGACCTCGATCTCGTGCGGCCCCCGCAGCCGCCGTCCGGACGCGAGCGGCGGCGACTCGAAGCGCGTGTGGTCGCCGGGATAGGCGACCAGCCGGAACGGCCGGTCGAGCCGGAACGAGTCGCTGGCGTCGACGACGTAGCGCACGCCGGCGTCGGCGACGCCCGGAATCGCGCGCACGGCACCGAGCTCGGACGGGTCGATCTGCGCGGTGAGCTGGTAGCGCTTGCCGACCGTGCCCGGGTCGTCGCGCAGCCGCTCGAGCAGCGAAGCGAGCGCGAGCATCAGCGTGACGACGCCGGCGCAGACGCCGATCGTCACCACGGTGGCGACCCAGCGCCCGCGCGCGGCGGTGGCGAAGTGCGCGCCGAGCCCGGCGAGGCCGCCGCGGGCGCGACCGGCCGGCGCGTCGGCGAGATCGCCGCCCCGCAGGATCGCCGCCGGCGAGCGCCGTGCCGCGCGCCACGCCGGCCACGTCGCCGCCGCGACGACGATCGCGACGACCGCGGCGAGCGCCAGCAGCAGCGGGCCCGACAGGGCCCACCCGGGCGGCCGCTCGTTCAGCGCCGCCAGCAGCGACGCCGCGGGAGCGGCGACCGCGAGCGTCCCGACCGCGATCCCGATCGCCGCCGCCGGCACCGCCACGAGCGCCGCCTCGACCGCCTGCAGCGCCGCGATCCGCCCCGGCGAGAACCCGAGGGCGCGCTGCACGCCGAACGCCCCGAGCCGGCGCTGGACATCGGCCGACGCGCCCGCCGCGAGCATCGTCCCAGCGGCCAGCAGCGCCACCAGCGAGAACGCCACGAGCAGCGAGATCACGATCCCGGCGGCCTGCGAGAGCAGCACGCGCACGCCCTCGCGCGTGACGAACTCGAGCCGGCCGAGCCCGAACGACACCGACCGCGCCTGCGTCAGCGTCACGTCCGCCTTCGACGGGTCGTTGAGCCACAGCAGCGCGATGTTGGGGCGCGCGTCGCGGTCGTCGTCGAGCGCGTACACGCGGGCGGCGCCGGCCAGCGGGAAGGCGACGTTGTCCGGCGAGGAGGCGATGCCGACCAGCCGCCGCGGGCGGCGCGTGAACACGGTGTCGCCTAGGTGCAGGTCCCACGCGTGCGCGAGACCCTGCTCCACCACGATGTCGTTCGGTCCGGCGAGGTCGCGGCCATCGATGATCTGGTAGCCGCGGCGCCCGCCGAGGACGAACTGCAGCGCGCCTCGGTGCGTGAAGTGGCCGTGCGCCGCGATCGGGACGTTGTTGCGCTCCCAGCGGTACGAGCGGGCCGCGAGGTTCGGCAGCGCCCGGACGCGCGCGTCGAGCGACGACAGCGACTCGTCGTCGAAACGCGCGATCACGTCGGGCAGGTCGGCCTGCGAGGCCGCGCGGTCGAACCCGGTGGCAAGCCCGTAGCCGACCGTGGCTCCCGTCCCGACCACCAGCGACGCCGCGAGCACCCCGGCGGCGGCCAGCAACGTCCGCGAGCGGCGGGCGCGCAGGCCCGCGAGCGCGAGCGCGATCACTCCACGAGCCTCCCGTCGCGCAGCGTCAGGACACGGTCGGCGATCGCGGCAGCGGCCGCCTCGTGCGTGACGATGACGACCGCGCGGCCGTCCTGCGCGCCGGCGCGCAGGAGCCGCAGGACCTCGGCGCCCGCGTGCACGTCGAGGTTGCCGGTCGGCTCGTCGGCGAGTAGCACGGCCGGGTCGTTGACGAGCGCGCGGGCGATCGCGAAGCGCTGCTGCTCCCCACCCGACAGCCGGCTCGGCAGCGAGTCGGCGACGTCACGCAGCCCGAGCCGGTCGACGAGCTCGCGGCCGCGCTCGGCGGCGTCGGCCCGAGCGCCGCGCACGCGCCCGGCGAGCAGCACGTTGGCCTCGCCGGTCAGCTCGGGCAGCAGGTGGAAGAACTGGAAGACGAAGCCGACGTGGCGGCGGCGCAACGCGCTCAGCTCGCCCTCGGTCGCGCCGGTCACCGGCTCGCCCGCCACGGTGATCGTGCCCGCGTCCGGGCGGTCGAGCCCGCCGATCAGGTGCAGCAGCGTCGACTTGCCCGAGCCGGAGCGGCCGAGGATCGCCACGATCTCGCCGGCCGCCACGGTCAGGTCGGCGCCGTCGAGCACCCGGCGCGCAGCCCGGCCTTCCCCGTACGTCTTGACCACTCCCGCGGCCGCGACGATCGCCATCCCATTCACGGTAAGGGCTACGCGCGGGGGTGCGGCCAAAGTTCAGCGAATCGCAATCTCCTCGCCCAGCGAGAAGTCCTCGGCCATATCGATGTGATCGCCACTCCAGAACTTGCCCGGGTCGTACCAGCTCGGCGGGCGGCGCTTGGGCAGGATCCCCATGTGCTGGTAGGTGGCGGCCAGCAGCTCGGCGCAGTAGATCGTCTCCTTGGACACGTCGCGGCGGCGGACGCGGCCGACCGCCCACGAGCCGGCGAGGCCCATCGTGGTCGGGAACGCCTTCCCGTCCATCTGCTCGATCACCTCCATGAGCCTGTCCTCGTGCTCCTTGGTGACCTCGCCATGAAGCTGGCGCATCCAGGCGCGCTGGCCGTACTTCTGATCCCACACCGTCACCGCGTCGCGCAGGACGTGCAGCTGCACGCCGCGCTGGCGCTCGCCCGTGAAGACGTCGGGGAGCGAGCGCCCGAGCTCCGCGTGCCACATCAGCGGCGGCATGTCGTCGAGCGCCACGCACATGCCGACGTGGTTGATCGGGCTGTTGGTGACGGCCTGGATCGCGCGGTCCGCGATCGAGCGCCCGCGGAACAGCCAGATGTCGCCGGTCGCGGCGTTCGCCACGGCCTCGTCGAGGGACAACACGGATTCGTCCACGGCGCGTAAGGTACGCGGACCGATGAAGACGCGCTGGAAACTGCTCGGGCTCGCCGCCGCCGGCGGCGTGGCCGCCACCGGTGCCGTGGTGGCCCGCAAGACGCGGATCCAGAGCGATTATGAGCCGGACGAGATCCGCGACAAGCTCCGCGACCGCCTCGCCGAGGCCGGCCACGACGGCGAGGACGGCGCTCCCGCCGACCCGGCGCCCGCGGCAGAGTGATGGTCCGGATCGCGCTGGCCGCGCTGGCGGCCGCGCTGCTGATCGCTCCCGCGGCCCACGCCGATCCGGTCGCGCTGCTCGACGCGCCGAAGGCGCAGGACATCGCGCTGGCGGGAAGCGAGGTCATCGTGCCGCGCCCGGGCGCGCGCGGGTGCGCAAGAAGGGCTTCGCGGTGCTCCCGCTCAACAGCAGGCTGCACGACGGCCGGCCCTCGGAGTCGGGCCGCGTCGTGCTGATCGACAAGCTCAGCTGAGCCGGTGACGGTGGGCGACCGCCGCCGCCTCGGTCCGCGAGCGCACGTTGAGCTTGGAGAGGATTCGCGAGACGTGCACGCTCGCGGTCTTCTCGGCCATGAACAGCTGCGCGCCGATCTCGCGGTTCGTCGCGCCCTCGGCCACGAGCGCCAGCACCTGCCGCTCGCGTGAGGTGAGGCCGAAGCCGTTCTCGTCCTCCTCCTCCGCCGGTGCCTCGGGCGTGACGGCCGCGGTCTCGAGCGCGACGCGCGCGCGCGCCGCCAGGCCCTCGATCTCACCGCGCAGCCAGCCGGCGCCGGTCCGCACCGCCGCGGCGTGCGCCGCGTTGAGCGGCTCCGCGGCGGCGTCGCGATCGCCGGCGGCGATCCGCGCCTCGGCCGCCCGCCAGCGCATGCGCGCGGCGACCTCGCTGCGCTCGAGCTTCTCCCAGGCGCCGGCGGCGCGCTCGTAGGCGTTGGCATCGCCACGCCCGCCGCCGCGGCCGGCCTCGGCGCGCGCCATCAGCAGCAGGGCGCACTCGACCGGGCGCGTACGGGTCGCGGCAGCGGCGACGCGCGACAGCAGGTCGTCCAGGAACCGCAGCGCCGCCGTCTCGGCGTCGCCCTCGCCGAGGTCACGCGCGCGCTGTGCCGCGTCGGCCTCCACGGTCACGCCGGCGGCGGCGACCGCGGCCACGCGCGCCGCGTCGTCGGTGCAGAACTCCATCCGGTCGAGGCCGCGCTCGATCGTCGCCCGGGCGGCGGCCAGGTCGCCCTCGCGGCGCTGCTGCTCGGCCAGCATCACGGCCAGCGGGCCGATGAACTGCGGCTCGCTGGAGTCAGCGATCATCTCGTCGAGGTCGCCGAGCACGTCGCGCGCGGCGTCGTGCTCGCCGCGGCCCAGCAGCAGGTGCGCGCGGCGCAGGCCGAGGTTGATGCGCAGGTGCCCGCCCGTGTAGCGCAGCGGGTTCGGCAGCCGGGTCTCCGCCTGGTCCAGCTCGCCCATGTCCAGCAGGATCTCGGCGATCAGGGCGTCGAGCCACATCACCGCGATCGGGCGGCGCTGCGCGAACTCGGCGCGGCCCTCCTCGGCCAGCTCGCGCGCCTCCCGGGAGCGGCCCATGATGTGGAGCATGTCGGCGAAGTTCGTGTAGGCGTCGGCGAGGTCGGCGTCATCGTCGCGCTCGCGCGCGATCCGGATCGCCTCGCGCAGCTCCGCCGACCCCTCGTCGATGTCGCCGGACATCGCCAGGCAGCAGCCGAGCGTGTTGCGGGCGTGCCCTTCGGCCGAGCGCATGCCGGCCGCGATCGTGGCGTCGAGCGCCTTGCGCGCGACCTCGACGCCCTCGGAGAACTTGCCGTCGAGGCTGTGCCGGCGCGCGAGCGCGGCGAGCACCCGGGCGCGCGCCTCGGTAACGGCGTCGCCGTCGGCCGCCTCCACCAGCTCGAGCGCGCGCTTGAGCGTCTCGACGCTCGAGCGCGGGCGGTTGAGGGCCCACTGGGCGCGCGCGATCTGCTCCATGATCAGACCGGCGCGGGCGGGATCGGGATCGGGCCCGAGCTCGGCGAGCGCCGCCTCGAACAGTGCGAGCTGGCGGCCGGAGTGGCCGAGCGCCCAGGCGGCGCTGCCGGCGCGTTCCAGCAACGTGATCTTGTCGGCGCCGGCGCGCTGCTCGGCGTCGGGCACGCGGTCCCACAGCTCCAACGCGCGCTCGAGTAGCGCCTGCGCCTCGCCGTGCGCGTACACGCGGTCGGCGGCGGTGGCGGCGTGGACCGACCATTCGAGCGCCAGCGGCTGCTCGCCGGCGGCGGCGTAGTGGTGGGCGATGGCGCCGGTGAGGACCGCGCCGGGCCGTTCTTCGAGCCGGTGCTCGAGCGCCTGCCCCAGCCGCATGTGGAGCGTCGCCCGCTCGCCGGGCAAGAGGTCATCGTCGACCACCTCGCGCAGCAGCGCGTGGCGGAACCGGTGCCAGCCGTCCTCGTCGGCGATGAGGATGTGGCTCTCGACCGCTTCGCGCAGCGTGTCGCGCAGGGCGCGTTCGTCGAGGCCGCTGACCTCGGCGAGCACCTGGTGCTCCAGCCGCTGGCCGACCGCGACCATGCGCAGGATCTCCTGCGCCGGCTCGGACAGGCGCTCGACGCGCAGCATCAGCGCGTCGCGCAGCGTGTCCGGCGCGGCGCCGAGGCCGTCGACGCCGGCGGCCAGGAGCTCCTCGGAGAACAGCGGGTTGCCGCCCGACCGCTTCCACAGCCGCTGCAGCAGCTCAGCCGACGGCGACTCGCCCAGGATGTCCTCGAGCTGGTCGGCCAGCTCGTCGTGCGTGAGCGGCTCGAGCGTCACGCGGTGCGTGCGCGGGTCGCGCTCGAGCTCGGCGAGGAGCGATCGCAGCGGGTGCCGGCGGTGCAGCTCGTCGGGCCGGTACGAGCCGACCACGAGCACGCGCTCGGAGACGAGGCTGTGGGCGAGGAACGTCAACGCCGCGCGGGTCGAGCGGTCCGCCCAGTGCAGGTCCTCGATCACCAGCAGCACCGGCCGATCGCGGCCGAGCGCGTCGAACAGCGTCAGTAGGCCCTCGAACAGCCGCGCCTGGTCGACGCCCGGCTCGGGCGCGTCGACGGTCGAGCCGGGCAGCAGCGGCGCGACAGCCGCGCGCACGCTGTCCGTCAGCGCCTCGTCGCCGGACCGCGCGAGCGGGCGCAGGGCGGACACCAGCGGTACGTACGGGAGCTCGCTCTCGCCAAGGTCGACGCAGTCGCCCGTGAGCACCAGCACGTCTTGCTCGCGCGCGGTGCGCTCGAGCTCGGCCAGCAGCCGCGTCTTGCCGACGCCCGACTCACCGGCCAGGAACGCGATCGCCGCCTGCCCGGCCGCCGCGCCGTCCAGCGCCGCCTCGAGCTGGGCGAGCTCGGCGGACCGGCCGATCAGGCGCGAGCTGATGACGCGGGTGCTCATGGCGCTCGATTATCGCGGACGGGTTCGCGGCCGATCCCGCCTCCCTCAATGCCCGCAGTTCGCCCGACCCTCAGCGGCCGCTGAAGTCCAGGGCGCACGAGTTGATGCAGTACCGCATCCCGCCCGCGTCGCGCGGGCCGTCGTCGAAGAGGTGGCCGAGGTGGCCGCCGCAGTTGCGGCACACGACCTCGGTGCGGTTCATGCCCCAGGAGTGGTCGGGGCGCGTCTCGACCGCTTCGGCGATCTTCGGCTCGGTGAAGCTCGGCCAGCCGGTGCCGGAGTCGAACTTCACGTCGGACGAGAACAGCTCCGCGCCGCAGCCGGCGCAGCGGTAGATCCCGTCCTCGTGCGCGTCCCAGAACTTGCCGGTGAAGGCGCGCTCGGTGGCACCCTTGCGCAGCACCTCGTACTGCTCTGGCGTGAGCTCCTCACGCCACTGCTGATCGGTCTTCTCGACGTTCGTGGTCATGCAGAGATTCTGACAGGCGGCTAGCGGGCGATCCCGAGGCGGTGCGCCACCGCGGCGGCCTCCACGCGGCCGCTCACGTCGAGCTTCGCGAGGATCCGCGACACGTGCACGCTGGCCGTCTTCTCGCTCATGAACAGCGTGTCGCCGATCTCGCGATTCGTGCGGCCCTCGGCGACGAGCAGCAGCACCTCGAGCTCGCGCGGGGTGAGCCCCAGCGGGAGCTCGTCACGCGGCTCCGGAGAAGGCTCCCGCGCGGCCTCGACGCGGATGCGGGCGCGCCGCGCGAGCGCCTCGACGGCCTCGAGCAGCGGGGCGGCCTCCATTGCCTGGGCGCCGCTGCGCGCGGCGGTGAGCGGCGCGGCGGCGGCGGCGCGGTCGCCGGCCGCGACGTGCGCCTCGGCGGCGCGCAGGTGCGCGTAGGCGGCCGGCCACGGCAGCGCGATCTCCTCGAAGCCCGCGGCCGCGGCCTGCCAGCTCGCGGGCTGCGGCTCGGTACGCCCGAGCGCGTGGTCGAGCCGGGTCACCTCGGCGGCCGCCAGCTTCGCGTAGCGCGGGCCCTCGGCCCATTGCCCTGGCCGCGAGCGGGCGGCCGCCAGGCGCGCCTGCAGCGTGGTGGCGGTCGCCTCGTCGAACGGCTCGCCGAGGGCGCTCGCGCGCTCGGCGCCGTCGGCTTCCACCATCAGCGCCGCCCAGATGAGCTTGACCAGCCGCCCAGCCTCGTCGGTCGCCTCGGTCGCGGCGATCCCGCGCGCCGCGGCCGCACGCGCATCCTCGAGCCGGCTCGCGCGGGCCGCGAGCATGGCGGCCATGACCTCGAGCGCTTCGAGCCATTGCGGGTCGCGCGAGCCGAGGCTCTGGCGCCTGAGCTTGTCGAGCGAATGGCGTGCGGCGTCGTCGTCGCCGCGGACGAGCGCGATCTGCGCTCGTACGCCGGTCACGAACATCGCGGTGGAGCCGATCGCGTCGCCGGGCACACGGGCGGGCAGCGCGGCGGCCGCCTGGGCGGTGCGGCCCAGACGCAGCAGCTCGTACGCCTGTTGGGTCTCCAGGAACGTGTCGTACGAGGACGGCTCGGCGTGGGACTGGACGAGCGGGAGCGTCGCTCGCACGACGGCCAGCGCCTCCTCGGTGCGCCCGGACAGGTCGAGCACCTCGGAGAGGTTGATGACCGCCCGCACGTGATCGCTCGGCGTGCCCTCGCGGCTCGCGAGATCGACCGCCGCGCGCAGGAGCCGGGCGCCCTCGTCGACGTCGCCGAGCGCGGCACGCGAGTAGCCCTCGGTGTTCATCGCACCCGCCTCCGCGGTCGCGTCGCCGAGCCGGCGCGCCTCGCGTGCGACCGCCGACGCCTCGGCCAGCCCCTCGCGCACGTGTCCGCGGAGCATCAGGCCCTTCGCGTTCTGCTCCCGCAGCCGCGCGCGCTCGAGCTCGGCGTCGGGCGGCAGCAACTGGAGCGCGCGCTCCAGCTCGATGTCGCTCTCGTCGTGCTCGGATGCGTGGCGCAGGTAGCGGCTGAGCTCGGCATGCATGCGCGCGAGCTCGAGCGCCGACGCGGCCTCGCCGGTTTCGCTCAGCGCCTCACGCTGCAGCGAGACGGCACGGCCGGCCTCGAACGCGTGGCCGGCGACCGCGGCGGCCGCGCGCAGCAGGTCGACGCGCGACATGCCGGACCGCTCGGCGGCGTCCGGCACGCTGTCCCAGAGCTCGAGCGCGCGCTCGAAGTGGCGCAGCGCCTCGCGGTCGGCGTAGATGCGCTGGGCGGCCACTCCCGCCGCGACGGACGCACCGAGCGCGCGCGGCAGGTCGTGTGCCAGCCGCCAGTGGCATGCCAGCTCGGCCCGCACGGTGGCGGCCGGAACGTCGCCGAGCAGCGCCGGGTCGTGCTCGAGCGCCTCGGCAAGCGCGGCGTGGAGCGCGGTGCGCTCGCCCGGCAGCAGGTCCTCGTAGATCGCCTCGCCGACGAGCGCGTGACGGAACGCGTACGTCCCGTCGGGATACGTGACGAGCAGCTGGTGGGCGACGGCTTCGCGCGCACCGTCGAGCAGCGCCGCCGGATCCAGCGCGCTCAAGGCCTGCAGCAGCGCGTGGCTCATCGGCCGCTCGACGACGGCGGCCAGGCGCGTCACCTCCTGCGCCGTGGCCGGCAGGCGTTCGAAGCGGCTCAGCAGCGCGTCGCGGAGCGTCTCGGGCAACTCGCGGACACCCGCGGCCGACGCCGCGAGCAGCTCCTCGGTGTAGAGCGGGTTGCCCTGCCCGCGCGCGTACAGGCGGTCGCCGAGCGCCTGGTCGGGCGCTTCGTCGAGGATCCCGGCCAGCTGTTGGTCGACCTCCTCGCGGCTGAAGCGCTCGAGTGCGATCCGGTGCACGCCGGGCACGCGCTCGAGCTCGGCCAGCACCGGCCGCAGCGGGTGGCGGCGGTGCAGCTCGTCGGACCGATAGGTGGCAAGCAAGGTCACCGACTCCGTGCGCGCGCTGCGCACGAGGAAGACGAGGAAGTCGCGCGTCGAGGGGTCGGCCCAGTGCAGGTCCTCGAGCACGAGCGCGATCGGGCCCTGGCGACCGAGCCGCTCGATCAGCCCCAACAGCGCCTCGAACAGGCGCGCCTGGGACGTGCGCGCCGCCTCGCGGCCCTCGCCGAACTCGGGGAGTAGTTCGGCGAGGGCCGCGCGCGTGCCGTCGGGGAGCTCGAGGTCCGATCCGCAGTCGGCAAGCTCGCGCGCGACGGGGCGAAGGGCGTCGACCAGCGGCGCGTAGGGGATGACGGTGCCGCCCAGCTCCAGGCAGTGCCCGATCAGGACCCGCGCGCCCGCATCGCTCGCGCGCGCGTCGAACTCGGCGACGAGGCGGCTCTTGCCGACGCCCGACTCGCCCGCGACGAACACGAACGACGGTGTCTCGGCGAGCGTGCCGTCCAGCAGCGCGAGCTCGTCGGCGCGGCCGACGAACGTGGCGCTGGAGACACGGCGGAGCACGACGTCCATGATGGAGGTCGGCTCCGCCGCGTTCCAGCCGGGGAGGTCGCTCACCGGCCGGCGCCGCTTACGCCGAGTCGGCCGGTGGGGGAGGAGAGGGGAGCAGCACGCCGGCCGCGGAACAGGCGGCGACGGCGGTTGGGCGCCTGGCGGGCGCGGGCGGAGGCGGCGACGCGGTCATGGATGATCTGGTCGGCGACGACGGCGGTGTAAAGAGACTGGAGCATGCGATCCAAATTACGGCTGAGACAGGCCCCTTACATCGGGAGGTCACGCCGACCTGAGGGGTCTGACCCCTTAGTCGCCACGCACGGACCCCTTAGGCGCCGCAGCCCGGCGATCTCGCCGGTGCCACGACCGAGTGTGAGCACGTACCGTTCGGGTAGCGTGACCGACGGCAACCAGACAGGAGAAGAGCCGCATTGTCCGTGACGACGGAGCGCGCCGCCCTCGACGAGCTGTGCATCAACACGATCCGGACGCTGTCGATGGACGCGGTGCAGAAGGCCAACTCGGGGCACCCCGGCACGCCGATGGCGCTGGCGCCGGTGGCCTACCTGCTCTACACGCGCATCATGCGCCACTCACCAGAGCATCCGGACTGGCTTGGGCGTGACCGTTTCGTGCTGTCGTGCGGCCACGCGTCGATGCTCCTGTACTCGACGCTGCACCTGACGGGCTACGGCGTCTCGCTGGACGACATCAAGAACTTCCGCCAGCTCGGCTCCCCGTGCGCCGGCCATCCCGAATACGGCCACGCACCGGGTATCGAGACCACCACCGGGCCGCTCGGCCAGGGCATCTCGACGTCCGTCGGGATGGCGCTCGGCGAGCGCATGCTGGTCGCCCGCTACGGCGAGGAGCTGCCGGGCCACTTCACGTACGTGATCGCCTCCGACGGCGACCTCGAGGAGGGCATCTCGTCCGAGGCGTCCTCGATCGCCGGCCACCTCGGGCTCGGCAAGCTGATCGTCTTCTACGACGACAACCACATCTCGATCGAGGGCGACACCGCGCTCGCCTTCTCCGAGGACGTCGGCAAGCGCTACGAGGCCTACGGCTGGCAGGTGCAGAACCTTGGCGAGGACATCTCGCTCGAGCGCATGGAGGCGGCCGTCGACGCCGCGCAGAGCGACAGCGGGCGCCCGAGCCTGATCATCCTGCGCACGCACATCGCGCCCGGCTCGCCGAACAAGCAGGACACGCACGAGGCGCACGGCTCTCCGCTCGGCGAGGAGGAGATCGCCCTCACCAAGGAGGCCTACGGCTGGCCCACCCAGGAGCCGTTCTTCATCCCCGACGAGGCGCTGTCGCACTTCCGCGAGTGCGTCGACCGCGGCCGCGAGCTGTACGAGGAGTGGGACCGCGAGTTCGAGGCATCGCCGCACCGCGCCGAGCTCGAGCGCCTGCAGGCGCGGCGGCTCCCCGACGGCTGGGACTCCGACGTCCCGAAGAAGGGACCCGACGCGGGCATGATCGCTACGCGCAAGGCCTCCAACGAGGTGATCCAGTGGGTCGCCTCCAAGATCCCCGAGTTCGTCGGCGGGTCGGCCGACCTCGCGCCTTCGACCCTGACGCTGATCAACGGCGGCGGGAGCGTCGAGGCCGGCGACTACGGCGGCCGCAACTTCCACTTCGGCATCCGCGAGCACGGGATGGGCGCGATCGTCAACGGGCTCAACCTGAGTGGATTCCGGGCGTTCGGCGCCGGCTTCCTGATCTTCAGCGACTACATGAAAGCGTCGATCCGGCTCGCCGCGATCATGCACCTGCCGTCGACGTTCGTGTTCACACACGACTCGATCGGCCTCGGCGAGGACGGCCCGACGCACCAGCCGATCGAGCAGCTCGCGGCGCTGCGGGCGACGCCGAACATCGACGTCGTGCGGCCCGCGGGCTTCAACGAGACCGCGCTGGCGTGGCGGCACGCGATGCGCCAGACCGATCGCCCCACCGTGCTCGCCCTGTCACGCCAGGGCCTGCCCGTGTGGGACCCGGCCGGTGTGCCGGAGGACGCGATCGAGCGCGGCGCCTACGTGCTGCGCGACTGCGAGGGCGAGCCCGAGCTGATCCTCATGGGGACGGGCTCGGAGGTCCATCAGGCGCACGAGGCGGTCAACGTGCTCGACGCCGACGGCATCCGCGTGCGGCTCGTGAGCATGCCGTGTCTGGACCGCTTCGCCGAGCAGGATCAGGACTACCGTGACCGCGTGCTCCCGCCGTCCGTCCGCGCGCGCGTCGCCGTCGAGGCGGCGAGTCCGCTCGGCTGGCATCGCTGGGTCGGCGACGACGGCGACGTCGTGGCGATGGAGGGCTTCGGCGCCTCGGCGCCGGCGAAGGTGCTGTACGAGCACTTCGGCTTCAGCGGGCAGGCGATCGCGGATCGGGCCCGGACGGTTCTGGAAAGGACGAGGTCATGAGCGTCACCGGTGTCAACGAGCGGCTCGCGGCGCTCACGGCGGCAGGCACGAGCGTGTGGCTCGACCAGATGCGCCGCGGGATGATCGAGGACGGCGAGCTGCAGCGGATGGTCGACGAGGACTCGCTGCGCGGGGTCACCTCCAACCCGGCGATCTTCGAGAAGGCGATCCTCGGGTCGCCCGACTACGACGAGGACCTCGCCGGCGCGGCGCGCGAGGGTCTCTCCGCGCGCGAGGTGTACCGTCGCCTGGCCGTCAAGGACGTCCAGATGGCCGCCGACGTGCTGCGGGGCGTCTACGACGAGACCGAGGGCTACGACGGCTACGTGTCGCTCGAGGTGGCGCCGCGCCTCGCGCACGACACCGAGGGCACGCTCGAGCAGGCCCGCATGTACTGGGGGCTGGTCGACCGCCCGAATCTGATGATCAAGATCCCGGCGACGGAGGAGGGCATCCCGGCGATCGAGCAGGCGCTGTACGAAGGCATGAACGTGAACATCACGCTGCTGTTCGCGGTGTCCTACTACGAGCGCGTGATGGAGGCGTTCATCAGCGCGATGGAGCGCCGGCTCGAGGAGGGCAAGCCGCTCGACCGCCACTCCGTCGCCTCGTTCTTCGTCTCGCGCGTCGACACCGAGGTCGACAAGCGGCTCGAGGCGAACGGGCGCACCGACCTCGCCGGCCGCGCCGGGCTCGCCAACGCCCGTGACGCCTACCACGCGTTCAAGAAGATCTTCGAGGGCGAGCGCTTCGCCAAGCTGCGCGAGGCCGGCTGCCCGGTCCAGCGCCCGCTGTGGGCGTCAACCGGCGTCAAGAACCCGGCGTATCCCGAGACGATGTACGTCTACGGCCTCGTCGGACCGAACATCGTCAACACGATGCCGCTGCCCACGCTGACCGCCGCGGCACGCGAGGGGGACATCACCGGCGCCACCGCGGCCGACGACCCCACGCCCGATCTGGACGCGCTGCGCGAGGCCGGCATCGACATGGAGGACGTCACCGCCAAGCTGCTGCGCGACGGCATCGAGGCGTTCCTGACGCCGATGGCCAAGCTGCTCGACGGGATCGAGCTCAAGCGCGAGGCGATCGTCACGGGCCGGCCCGACGCCATCGAGGCCGACCTGCCGGCCGAGCTCGAGCAGGCGGTCGTCGCCCGCATCAAGCAGGCCGCGGAGGACGACGTCGTGCATCGCATCTGGCATCGCGACGGCACGCTGTGGGCGCCGGCCGGCACGCCCGAGGTGACCGACCGCCTGGGCTGGCTCGACATCTCCGAGAAGATGCTCGAGCAGGCCGACGACCTCGTGGCGTTTGCCGCCGAGGTGCGCGACGCGGGCTTCACGGACGCTGTGCTGCTCGGCATGGGCGGCTCGAGCCTCGCGCCCGAGGTGTTCCGCCGCTCGACGTCAGGCCACGCGCTGAAGCTGCACGTGCTCGACTCGACGCACCCGGACCAGATCCAGGCGACGATCGACCGGCTCGACCTCGACAAGACGCTGTTCATCGTCTCCTCCAAGTCGGGCGGGACGATCGAGACGATGTCGCAGTTCAAGCTGTTCCACGATCGCGTGGGGGACGGCAGCCACTTCGTGGCGGTCACCGACCCCGGCACGTCGCTGGCCAAGCTCGGCGCCGAGCGCGGCTTCCGGCGCGTGTTCGAGAACGACCCCGAGATCGGCGGGCGCTACTCGGCGCTGTCGTTCTTCGGCCTCGTCCCGGCCGTGCTGCTGGGCGTCGACATCCACGCCGTGCTCGAGGCCGCCGAGGTGGCCGTGCACAACTGCCAGCTCAACGAGGGCAACTCGGGCCTGTGGCTGGGCATCGCGCTCGGCGAGCTCGCGCGCAACGGGCGCGACAAGCTCACGTTCGTGGTTGACGGGCCGCTCACCGCTTTCGGGCTGTGGGCCGAGCAGCTCGTCGCCGAGTCGACCGGCAAGCAGGGCCGCGGCATCCTGCCGATCGCTGACGAGCCGCTCGTCGACGCCGCCGCGTACGGGCCGGACCGCGTGTTCGTGCACATCGCATCAGGCGACTCGGCCAACGCGGCGCACATCGAGGCCGTCCGCAAGGCCGGGCATCCGACGATCACCGTCCACGTCGAGGGGCCGACCGACCTCGGGCGGATCTTCTTCTACTCCGAGTTCGCGACCGCCGTTGCCGGCTGGGTGCTGGAGATCAACCCATTCGACCAGCCCAACGTGCAGGAGGCCAAGGACAACACGAGCCGCGTGCTCAAGGAAGGGGCGCCGGACCTCGACCCGGGCAGCCTCGACGACCTGCTGTCGGGGCTCGGCTCGCCGCGCTACGTCGCGATCCTCGGCTACGTGCCGTACAGCGACGAGACCGACGCGGCGGTGGCCCGCTTCAGAGCCAAGCTGATCACCGAGCACGGCGTGGCGACCACGTTCGGCTACGGCCCGCGCTACCTGCACTCGACCGGCCAGTTCCACAAGGGCGGCCCGTCGGTCGGCGCCTTCGTCGAGATCGTCGACGAGCCGGCCGGCGACCTGCCGGTGCCGGGCGAGCCGTACACGTTCGCCCAACTCATCCGCGCGCAGGCGGACGGCGACCTGCAGACACTGCGCTCGCACGATTTGGACGCCGTCCGCACCGGGAAGGAGACCCTCTGATGCAACTCGGCTTCGTCGGCCTCGGGAAGATGGGCGGCAACATGGTCCATCGCATCCACCGCGACTCGGACCATCAGGTGGTCGCGTTCGATTTCAGCGCGGACGCGGTCCAGGCCGCCGAGGGGCACGGCGCCACCGGCGCCTCGTCGCTCGAGGAGCTCGTCTCCAAGCTCGAGGCCCCGCGCATGGTCTGGGTCATGGTCCCCGCGGGCGATCCCACCGAGCAGACCGTCAACCAGCTCGCCGATCTGTTCGACGAGGGCGACACGATCATCGACGGCGGCAACACCAACTGGCACGACGACGTGCGCCGCGCCGCCGCGCTCGACGAGCGCGGCATCCACTACATCGACGTCGGCACCTCCGGCGGCGTCTGGGGTCTCGAGGTCGGCTACTGCATGATGGTCGGCGGCCACGAGGAGTCGGTCCATCGGCTGGCGCCGATCCTCGACGTGCTCGCCCCGCCGGACGGCTGGCGGCACTTCGGCGACGCCGGCGCGGGACACTTCGTGAAGATGGTCCACAACGGCGTGGAGTACGGGATCATGCAGGCCTACGCCGAGGGCTTCGAGCTGATGCACAAGTCGAAGTTCTCGCCCGACCTCAAGGAGGTCGCGGGGCTGTGGAATCGCGGCTCGGTCGTCCGCTCGTGGCTGTGCGAGCTCGCCGAGCGCGCGTTCGAGCAGGAGGGCAACGACCTCGAGGGCCTGAAGGGCCACGTCAGCGACTCTGGCGAGGGCCGCTGGACGATCATCGACGGCATCGACCTCGACGTGCCGACCCCGGTGATCACCGCGTCGCTGTACGCGCGCTTCTACTCGCGCGGCGAGGGCGACTACACGCACCGCGTGCTCGCCGCGCTGCGCAACCAGTTCGGCGGGCACGCCGTGGAGCGCGCCGCGGGAGGCGGCTGATGGCGGCAGCGGCGACCGAGAACCCGCTCGTCGAGGGCCTGGAGCGCCTCCCGGTCCCGCCGACGACGCTGGTCATCTTCGGCGCGACCGGGGACCTGGCGCGCCGCAAGCTGCTGCCCGCGCTCTACAACCTCGCGCACGAGGGAGCGCTGCCGGAGCGCTTCAACATGATCGGCGTCTCGCGGCGCGACCAGTCGGACGAGGACTTCCGCAACCAGGCGCGCGAGTCGGTCAACCAGTTCTCGCGCCGCAAGCCCGACGAGCAGGTGCTCGAGGGCCTGCTGGGCCGGATGTCGTACCTCGGCATCCCGTTCGACGACACGCCTGGCTACGCCAAGCTCGGTACCGCGATGGACGCGCTCGACGAGGAGTTCGGGCAGCCGCTCAGCCGCGTCTACTACCTCTCGACGGCGCCCGAGTACTTCCCGGTCATCACCGAGAACATCAAGGAGAACGGGCTGCACCGCACCGAGCACGCCGAGGTGCGGGCGGTGATCGAGAAGCCGTTCGGTACCGATCTCGAGTCGGCGCGCTCGCTGCAGGAGGTCGTGCACTCGGTCTTCCGCGAGCGCCAGGTGTTCCGCATCGACCACTACCTGGGCAAGGAGACCGTCCAGAACGTGATGGCGTTCCGGTTCGCGAACTACATGTTCGAGCCGGTCTGGAACCGCAACTACATCGACCACATCCAGATCACCGCGGCCGAGGACATCGGCATCGGCACGCGCGCGGGCTACTACGACCAGGCGGGCGCGCTGCGCGATCTCGTGCAAAACCACATGCTGCAGCTGCTGACGCTCGTCTGCATGGAGCCGCCGGCCTCGTTCGAGGCCAACAAGGTGCGCGACGAGAAGGTCAAGGTGCTGCAGGCGATCGAGCCGCCGACGCCCGAGCAGGTGGCCGAGATGACGGTTCGCGCCCGCTACACGGCGGGCATGTCGGGCGGCGAGGAGGCCAAGGGCTACCTCGAGGAGGAGGGCGTGCCCAGGGACTCGGACACCGAGACGTACGCGGCCCTGCGGCTCGAGGTGCACAACTGGCGCTGGGCGGGCGTCCCGATCTTCCTGCGCACCGGCAAGCGGCTGGCGCGCAAGGTCACCGAGATCGCGGTGCAGCTCAAGCCGGTGCCGCACCTCGCGTTCGCCTCCAAGGGCTCGGTCGGCGTCCAGCCGAACCAGCTCATCCTCACCGTCCAGCCGAACGAGGGCGTGTCGTTGTCGCTGGGGGCGAAGATCCCGGGCGCGACGATGCGGATCCGCCCGGTGAACATGGAGTTCCTCTACGGCACGTCGTTCATGTCGCAGTCGCCGGAGGCCTACGAGCGGCTGATCCTCGACGCCATGCGCGGCGACGCGACGCTCTTCACGCGCAACGACGAGGTCGACGCCCAGTGGTCGATCATCGACCCGATCCTCAAGGCGTGGGCCGCCGGCTCGCCGCCGCTGAGCGAGTACGAGTCCGGCACGCCGGGCCCGGCCAAGGCCGATGAGCTGATCGGCGAGGGGCGCCACTGGAGACCGCTGTAGTGGCGGTCCCCACGGTAGGCCCGGAGAACCACTGATGGACGAGGTCTGGTCGGAACGTGACACCACGCCCGCGCGGATCGAGGCCGCGCTGCGCGACATCGTCGTCGAGCACCACCACTCCGACCACCCCTTCGTGCCCGCCCGGGTGCTCAACGTGGTCGTGGTCGTCGACGGCCAGTTCCGCGGCGAGATCGAGAACCGCTTTGAGCGCGTCGGCCGCTACCACCCGTCACGGCTCGTGCTGTGCGCGGTCCAGGACGGGCGCACGACGATCGACGCGTGGGCGGGCGTCGGGACGGAGGACGCGGAGCCCGTGCCCGGCCACATCGCGGTCGCGCGCGAGCGCGTGGAGCTCGAGATCGGCCCGCGCCACCTGTCCAAGCTCGACACGATCGTCGACCCGCTGCTGGTCTCCGACCTCGCAACGATGGTGTGGGCGCCGCACGGGCACAGCGAGGCGCTCGACTCGCTGCGCCGGCTCGCGCAGATCATCCTCGTCGACACACACGACGAGCCCGACGTGGCGTACTCGCTCGGGCGCGCGGCCGAGCTCTCCGGTCACGCCTACGTCGTCGACCTCGCGTGGCTGCGCTCGACGCCGTGGCGCGAGCGCGTCGCCGCCGCGTTCGACCCGCCGGCGCTGCGCAAGACGCTGGGTAGCGTCTCCGCCGTCACCGTCCGCCACCGCCAGGACTCGCTGGCGGCGGCGCTGCTGTTCGTCGGCTGGCTGTCGTCGCGGCTCGGCTGGAAGCCCGACTCGCTGGCGCGGCGGGGCGACTCGCTGAGCGGGCACGCCCGCGGCCGCCGCCAGGAGGTGAGCATCCGGCTCGAGCTTGCGGACCAGAACGCCCCGGGCCTGGCCGGCGTGACGATCGAGACGGCAGCGGGCGAGGCGATCTCGCTCGACCGCGCGCCCGGCGGGCTGACCGCGCGGCGCCGCTCGCGCGGGGGCGGCGAGCAGACGTGGACCGTGCTCGGCGCCTCCCGCGGCGAGGGCGGCATCCTCGGCGAGGGCGTCAGGCAAGCGCTGCTGCGGGATCCGACGTATGGTCCCGCATTGGCGTGTGCCCGAGTGATGGTCACGTGAGCATCCAAGTCCTCGACGATCCCGCCGACGCGGTGGCGGGTCTGCTCGTGGACGCCGCCGGTGACATCGTCATCACCGGCGGCTCTTCGCCGCAACGTGCGTACGAGGTCGCGGCCGAGCGGCGACGCGACTGGAGCGGCGTGACGATGTGGTTCACCGACGAGCGCTGCGTGCCGCCGGACGACGAGAACTCGAACTTCGGGATGGTCGACAAGGCGCTCATCTCGCGCGTCGAGCAGCCGCCCCGCGTCATGCGTATGCAGGGCGAGCTCGGCCCGGAGGAGGGCGCGGCGGCGTATGCCGCGGCGCTCGGCGACGACCCGCAGTTCGGCCTCGTACTGCTCGGCCTCGGGCCCGACGCGCACATCGCGTCGCTGTTCCCGAGCCGTGCCGAGAAGCACGTCAGCGACCGGCTCGTGGTCGGCGTGCCCAAGGCCGGCATGGAGCCGTACGTGCCGCGCATCTCGCTGACGCTGCCGGCGATCAACGGGGCGCGCGAGAAGGTCTTCCTTGTCACCGGCGAGAACAAGCACGAGGCGGTGCAGCGGGCGTTCGGGGACGAGCCCGACCCGGAGTCGCCGGCCGCGCACGTCCGGCCCGTGACGGTCCTTCTCGATGCCGCCGCGGCCGGTCGATGAGCGACCAGTTCATCGGGATCGACGTCGGCGGCACCAAGGTCGCGTGCGCGACGCTGCAGGCCGGTGAGCTGTCCGAGTCGCACCTGCAGCAGACCGAGCTCACGAGCCAGGAGAAGCTGCTCGACCAGCTGATCGTCGCGGTCGAGCATGCGCGCACGCCGGAGACCCGCGCGATCGGCATCGGCGTGCCTTCACTGATCGAGTTCGCCACCGGTCGGATCCGCTCGAGCGTGAACATCCCGCTCAAGGACGTGCCGCTGCGCGAGCTGATGACCGAGCGGGTCGGGCTGCCCGTCTACGTGGAGAACGACGCGTCGTGCGCCGCGCTCGCGGAGGCGTTCCGCGACGGGCGCATGGCCTGCCCGCACCTGGTCATGTTCACCGTCGGCACCGGCGTCGGCGGCGGCCTCGTGCTCAACGGACGCCTCTACCGCGGGGCGACCGGTGCGGCCTCGGAGGTCGGCCACACGGTCATCGGCCTGGACCTGACGGCCGGCGCGCCGCCGCACAACGGCGTGTTCCCGCAGGCCGGCTCGCTCGAGCTGCTCGCCTCAGGCCGCGCGCTCGACCATCTCGCCGAGGCGGCCGCCCTCGAGGACGCGAGCTCGTTCCTGGGCAAGCGGCTGACACGCGCGGGCGCCGTGACCGGCCACGACGCGGTCGACGGCGCGCGCGAGGGCGACGAGGCGTCGGTCCGCTGCCTGCGGATCCTCGGCGAGCGGCTGGGCGTCGGCATCGCGAACGCCATCACGATGTTCGACCCGCTCGAGGTCGTGATCGGCGGCGGCGTGTCGGCGGCGGGCGAGCTGCTGCTCGGCCCGGCGCGCGAGGTGGCGTGGAAGTACGCGGTGCCGGGCGCGGGCTCGCAGTGCGAGATCCGCCTGGCGCGCCACGGGCCGCGCGCCGGGGTGCTCGGCGCGGCGCTGCTCGCGGCACAGGAGTACGTGGAGGAGACCGGCGGCGTCATGGAGGAGGCAGTGGAGGGCAGATGAGGATCGCGTGCGCGTTCGACCATGCGGGGTTCCCGCTCAAGCAGCTGGTCCTCGAGACCGTCACCGAACTCGGGCACGAGGCGGTCGACCTCGGGACCAACTCCACCGACCCGGTCGACTACCCGGACACGGCGCGTGCCGGCGCCGACAAGGTCCGCAGCGGCGAGGCGGACAGGGCGGTCGTGGTGTGCGGGTCGGGGGCGGGCGTCGCGGTGGCCGCCTGCAAGTTCCCGGGCATCCGCGCCACCTGCGCGCACGACACGTACACGGCGCACCAGTGCGTCGAGCACGACGACGTCAACGTGCTCTGCCTGGGCGCGCGCGTGATCGGCCCGGCGCTCGCGGGTGACGTCATCCGCGCCTACCTGCGCGCGGAGTTCAGCGGCGAGGCGCGCCACGTCAGACGGCTGGGGAAGATCGAGGCGATCGAGCGCGAGTTCAGCCGCTGATGGCTGACGCGGGCGATCTGCGCCATGACTACCTGCCGATCGCCGAGCACGGCCTGGTCGGCGACCTGCACACCGTCGCGCTGATCGGGACGACGGGCACGATCGACTGGTACTGCTGCCCGGCGTTCGACTCGCCGAGCGTGTTCGGCTGCATCCTCGACACCGAGAAGGGCGGCTACTACGCGCTGCGCCCGGAGGGTGACGACTGGCAGTCCAAGCAGCTCTACTTCCCGGACACGAACATGCTGATCACGCGCTTCTTCACGCCCGACGGCGTGGGGGAGGTGCAGGACTTCATGCCGATCGAGGCGGTCGCGACCGACATGCACCGCCATCGGCTGATCCGCCGCGTCGTCGTCGTGCGCGGCAAGATGCGGTTCCTGATCGAGGTCCAGCCGCGGTTCGACTACGGGCGCGCGGAGCACGAGGTCGAGATGCACCCGCACGGGGTCCTGTTCCGCTCGCCGGTGCTCACGCTCGCGCTCGAGGGCGCGATCGCCAAGGCGATGGGCTCGGAGCGGCGGCTGCAGCGCCTCGGCGGGGGCGTCCGCGCCACGTTCGACCTCGCGGCCGGTCAGTCGCAGACGTTCGTGCTCGAGCGCGTGCCCGAGGACCACATCTGCCGGCCCTACCCGGAGCACGAGACCGCGGCGTCGTTCGACGCGACGGTCCACTACTGGCGGAGCTGGGTCGCGCAGTCGCGCTACAAGGGCCGCTGGCGCGAGATGCTCACGCGCTCGGCACTGACGCTGAAGCTGCTGACCTACGCGCCGACCGGCGCGCTGGTGGCCGCGCCGACGACATCGCTGCCCGAGCAGCTCGGCGGCGAGCGCAACTGGGACTACCGCTACACGTGGATCCGCGACGCCGCGTTCTCGCTCTACGGGCTGCTCCGGCTCGGCTTCACCGAGGAGGCGGCGGCGTTCATGCAGTGGCTGACCGACCGCACGCGCGAGTGGGAGATCGGGCCGGGCGGCCCGCTCCAGATCATGTACGGGATCGACGGGCGCAAGGAGCTGAGCGAGTACGACCACCCGACGTGGTCGGGCTACCGCGACTCACACCCGGTGCGGATCGGCAACGCGGCGGCCGACCAGCGCCAGCTCGACATCTACGGCGAGCTGATCGACTCCATCTACCTCTACAACAAGTACGGGACGGCGATCTCCTACGACACGTGGGAGAACGTCCGCCGGATCGTCGACTGGCTGTGCGAGAACTGGGACAACGTCGACGAGGGCATCTGGGAGACGCGCGGCGGCCAGAAGGACTTCACGTACTCGCGCCTGATGTCGTGGGTGGCGATCGAGCGCGCCATCCGCATGAACCGGGCGCGCGGGCTCCCGGGCGACATCGTCGGCTGGCTCGGCGAGCGCGACCGGATCTACAACCAGATCATGAAGAAGGGCTGGAGCGACGAGCGGCAGGCGTTCGTCCAGCACTACGGCTCGGACGTGCTCGACGCGTCGATCCTGTTGATGCCGCTGGTGCTGTTCATCGCGCCCACCGATCCGCGCTGGCTGTCGACGCTCGACGCGATCGGCGACGAGCTCGTGTCCGACTCGCTGGTCTACCGCTACAACATCGAGGCCTCGCCCGACGGCCTGCGGGGCGATGAGGGAACGTTCTCGATCTGCTCGTTCTGGTACGTCGAGGCGCTCACGCGCGCCGGCCGGCTCGAGGAGGCGCGGCTGGCGTTCGAGAAGATGCTCACGTACGCCAACCACCTCGGGCTGTATTCGGAGGAGATTGGCCCGACCGGCGAGCAGCTCGGCAACTTCCCGCAGGCGTTCACCCACCTGGCCCTGATCAGCGCGGCGTTCAACCTCGACCGCGCGCTGGGCTGACGTACTCGCCCTCGATCGCGTTCTCGATGAGCTCGTCGCGGTTCAAGCGTCGGGAGCACCTTCTCGACCGACTCCGTGAGCGGCTCCACGTCCGGATGGTCGTACGGGGTGATCATGTCGATGACGATGAGGGCAGTCTTGGACACGCAACGGTCTTTCCGCGGGTAAGACTTGTGGCATGCGTGTGATCGAATGCAACGAATGCGGCGAGACCGTCTCCGCCGCCAACGACGAAGAGCTCGCCCGGCACCTGGCTGAGCACCTGCGGTCCGACCACGACGTCGAGCCGGACCAGGAGGAGATCACCGACCTCGTGCACGACGAGGCGTACGACGCGACCGACTCCTAGAGCGGTACGCGCTCGTCACCCGGACCGAGGCGCGAAGCCTCGGTGACCGTCGCGCGGTACAAGCGGTGTTTGGCCGGCGCCGTGACGTCCTCGGGCTTGGTGACCCAGAGGCCTTGCGCCTCCGACTCGCGGGCGAACACCTCGAAGCCATCGAGGCCGCACGCCTCGGCGCGCGCCTCCAGGTAGATGGCCTGTGCGGCGCCGGGTTCGACGGTGGAGTCGAAGATCACGATCGCGATCTCCGGCCGCACGTCGATGTTCCGCGAATGGCGCGCGTTCGGGTCCGAGATCCAGTAGAAGACGCACTCGTCCTCGGTCGCGAACCAGACTGGCGACACCCACGGCACGCCGTCGGCGTCCGCGGTTGCGAGCGTCATGTACCGCCCGGACTCAACCGGTCGTCGCAACGGGTGTCCTTGTGGTGAACGTATCGGCTGCGGGTGACGGCTGGCTCGCGCGGATAGCCACGCGGGTCTGAGGAAGCGGCGCGGCTGTCGTCGCGGAGGCTCGCCCGTAGGGCGGGCCGGAGCGGCGATAGCCGCGCGCGCGTGCGTCCGGAGCCCCGTTCCGTGGCTGTCGCGATCAGGCCGCGGCGGCGAGGTACTCGTCCAGAACCTCGGCAGGGGTTCGCCACCCGAGTGTCTTGCGCGGCCGGCCGTTGAGGGCGGCGGCGACGGCGGTGAGGTCGTCGATGCTGTGGCGGGTGAGGTCGGTGCCTTTCGGGAAGTACTGGCGCAGGAGCCCGTTGGTGTTCTCGTTGCTGCCGCGCTGCCACGGGCTCTGCGGATCGCAGAAGTAGACCTCCAGGCCGGCGGCGATGCGCAGTTGGGCGTGGTGGGCCATCTCGGCGCCCTGGTCCCAAGTCAGTGAACGACGCAGCTCGCCCGGCAGCGTCGTCATCGCGGCGACGATCGCGTCGCGGACAGCCTCGGCGCCGTGCCCGGTCAGGGCCGGACCGTCCTTGACGCGGGGGCCGTCCCGGCCTTCCATCGGGGGTAGGTGCAGCAGCATCGTGAACCGGCTTGAACGCTCGACCAGCGTGCCGATCGCCGAGCTGCGCAGCCCGAGGATCAAGTCGCCTTCCCAGTGGCCGGGCACCGCCCGGTCGGCGGCCTCGGCGGGGCGCTGGCTGATCATCACCTCGTCGGTGACAAAGCGCTTGCCGCGGCCACAGGCGCGCGAGCGCGGCACGCGCAGCGCCCGGCCGGTGCGCAAGCACGCGCTCAGCTCGCGCTTGAGCGCGCCGCGGCCCTGGACATACAGCGACTGGTAGATCGCCTCGGGCGAGATCCGCATCGAGTCATCATCGGGGAAGTCCAGGCGCAACCGATTGGAGATCTGCTCCGGGCTCCACGACCGCGCCCAGCGCCGGTCCCGGCGGCGACCGCGACGCCGGCCGATCCACGCGACCTGCGGCCCCGCCACGGCGACGCCGTCAGGGCGCTGCACGCGGCCGGCCAGCCGCTCCTGCACATAGCCGCGCAACCGATCGTTGACCGCCAGCTTGGCCGGCTTGGGGCGCTTAGCGCGCTGATCGGCATGCCACTGCGCCGTTGTCGCCCGATACTCCAAGCGACCGCTGCGCGTCGCGGCATTGCGCCGCAGCTCGCGCGAGATCGTCGACGCCGAGCGACCCAGCCGGCGAGCAATCTCGCGCACCCCACAGCCACCGGCCCGCAGCACCGCGATCTCCTCGCGCTCGGCAAACGACAGATACCGCCCTGACAGCGGCGCCTGTCCGATCGGCGGCATCCCGCCAGCCTCCCGAAACCACCGGACGCCCACCACCGGCGACACGCCCGCCTCGACACCGGCCACGTCGCTGCGCTCGCCGCGCGCGATCGCCGCCCAGAACCGCTGACGATGCTCGCGCCGACCGACCGGTGGCCGTCCGGGCGAATGCATCACCGGCCGCCCCGTCTGCTGCGCACCCCACCCGTTCGGCCTGCCCATCGCAACCCTCCATCATCGAGCGTTGCGACGACCGCTGGAATCCGCCCCGGTTGGCGCCGATGGTCTCATTCACGGCAACTAAAGTCCCCAAAAATCGCGGAAAACGGGGACTTTGGCGCAAGTCGCTCCGGGCGG
Organism: uncultured Solirubrobacteraceae bacterium; assembly: GCA_963803335.1. Classification (GTDB taxonomy): domain Bacteria; phylum Actinomycetota; class Thermoleophilia; order Solirubrobacterales; family Solirubrobacteraceae; genus DASSUW01. The sequence goes on from CAWDME010000011.1 coordinate 405,007, forward strand.
CGTCGCGGCGATGATCTCGTTCATAGGCCGGGCTTGAAGACCATGTCCCAGGTCGCCGCGATGAGCAGGGCCAGGATCACCGCCATCCCGTAGGCCCAGCGGCGCAGGTGGCGCAACGCGGTCGCGTCGTCGCCGGCCTTCGACGCGCGCTCGGCGAGGATGGCGGCGCGGCTCTGATGGGCGGCGCCGATGAGGAAGGCGACGGCGAACAGCGCCATGCCGACGCTGACCCACGTCTGCCCGAGGTCCCACTGCTTCGAGACCATCCAGATGCCCATGCCGAGCAGCACCACCGGCGCCGGGGCGAGCACCAGCGGCCCGATCACGCGCAGGCTGCCGAGGAAGCCCGCTGTGGCGCCCGGCTCGCGCGTGCGCAGGATCCGCACGGCGAACGCACCGACCACGGTGATGCCGCCGAGCCAGAACATCGCCGCGAGGATGTGGAGGAGGAGAAGCCAGTCGTACAACGATCCGATCATACGGCTGATTGTACAGTGACTGAAAACTTCGTGCTGGTAGACTGATCGCCGTGGCCACCGGCCTGCGAGAGCGCAAGAAGCAGCAGACCCGAGAGCTGATCGCCGAGACCGCGCGGCGGCTGTTCGCCGAGCGCGGCTTCGAGCGCGTCAGCGTGGCCGAGATCGCGCGCGTCGCCGACGTCTCCGAGAAGACGGTCTTCAACTACTTCGCCACGAAGGAGGACCTCGTCTACTGGCGCCTCGAGTCGTTCGAGGAGGAGCTGCTGGGGACGATCCGGGAGCGGGCGGTCGGCGAGACGGTGCTTGAGGCGTTCGGGCGCTTTGCGCGTGAGCCGCGCGGCATGCTGGGCCGCTACGACCCGGAGACGCAGGAGCGGCTGGCCGCGCTCACGCGCGTGATTGTCGAGAGCCCGTCGCTGCTCGCGCGCGAGCAGCAGATCTTCGCCGGCTACACGGCGTCGCTGGCCGCGCTGATCGCCGACGAGACCGGCGCGACGGCCGACGACGTCGAGCCGTGGGTCGCCGCCAACGCGATCATGGGCGTGCACCGCCGGCTGGTCGACTTCGCACGCCGGCGGGTGGTCGCCGGCGCGCGGCACTCCACGCTGGCGCGCGACGTGATGGCGCAGGCCGACGCGGCGCTGGGGCTGCTCGAGCGCGGGCTCGGCGACTACGCGGTCAAGGAGCCGTGAGCCGGCGCACGTCGCCCACGGCCAGCGCTCCCAGGAACAGCACGAGCACGATCAGGGCGCTAGGCGGAGCTGGCGGTTAATCACGCAGGCCGCCGCTGCGGGCGGCGCGGAGGCGGCGCAGCTCGGCGACCGCGGGGATCGTGGCGCGTGCGCCGGGGAGGGTGGGGAGGAGGCGTGCGTCGATCCGCTGCTCGCCGCCGGGGCTCACCGCGTACGCACGCGCCGAGGGCCGGGCGCTGACCACCTCTTCGAGCTCTGTGCCGCGGAAGATCAACGCGGCGCCGTCGTCGACGGCCCAGCCGGGCGGGATCGTCTCGTTGCGCACCGCCGCGAAGTAGACGGGGCGGCGCGTGGGCTCGCTGTCGTGGTGCACGGAGTTCGAGCCGGGAAGGAAGCCGAGCCCCGGCGCGGGCGCCGGCGCGCCCGACGACGTGGTCACGCCCCACTCGAACCAGCACATCGAGCCGGCGCTGAGGCCGGCGAGCACGACGCCCGCCTCCCACGCTTCGCGCAGGATCGCGTCGAGCCCCTGGGCGCGCCAGATCGCCAGCAGATTGACCATCGAGCCGCCGCCGACGTAGATCGCGTCCTGCGCCAGCAGATGCTCCCGTAGCGGCACGGGCTTGCGGCCGAGCCGGAACAGCGAGATGTGCGACGGCTCGCACAGGCGGTCGCCGTACGCCTCGTAGAACCGCCGGATCTGATGCTCGGAGTCACCGCCCGCGGTCGGCAGCAGGCAGAGGCGCGGTCGCGGCGTGCCGGTGAGCTTGAGGACGAGGTCGTCGAGCGCAGGGTCGTCGGCGCCGGCGGTGAATCCGCCGCCGCCCATGGCGAGGATTGTCGGCGGGCGCCCCCTGTCAGGCGGCAAGGGCCGGCTCCACGGCCACCGGCGCCCCCAGGAAGTGCGTCGCCAGCTCGGTCTCGATCACGTCGACCCCATCCGGGGCGACATGGTAAGCCCGGGCGTGCGGTCGCGACGTGACCACGCGGGCCAGGTTCGTCTCGACGAAATGGAGCGCCGCGCCGTCTCCGATCCCATAGCCGGACGGCATGCCGTTCGAGATCGCGGCCCGGAACGCCGCGCGCCGCTCGGGCTTGTCGTCGTAGTGCACGGCGTTGGAGTGGGGGAGGAAGCCCATGGCCTTCACGTGCCGGCTCTGGCCGTGGAACGCGGTGATCGCGTCCTGGAACCAGCACAGCGACCCGGCGCTCAGGCCCGCCATGATGACGCCGTCCAGCCACGCGGCCCGCAGCATCAGGTCAATACCGTGCGCCGTCCAGGTTCCCAGCAGTGAGATCAGGCTCCCGCCGCCCACGTACACGAGGTCCTGCGCCATCAGGTGCGCCGCCAGGTCCGTCGCGCCTCCGTCGCGGCGGAACAGCGAGATGTGCGACGGTTGGCAGCGCCCGGGCGCGAACGCGCGGTAGAACCGCACGATGTAGTGGTCGGCGTCGCCCGAGGCGGTGGGGAGGAAGCACACCTTCGGGCATTCGGCGCCGGTCAGCGCGAGAGCGTGGTCGTCCAGCAGCGCGTTCCCGGCCTCCATCGAGAACCCACCTCCGCCCAGCGCAAGGATCTGACGCGGTCGCGGCATGGCGGGAGCGTAGGGAGCGGAACCTCGGTTTGTGCGGATTTCCTCTTTTGGGCCAGGCGGTGCCGACCGGCGGTCCAGCACCGACAAGGCTCGATCAGCACTCGAGGTCACTTGACGGCGGATTGCTGACGTCCAGCAGCCAATTCACCATCCTGCGAAATACGTATTCCGGTACCGGCCGTGTCGAGCGATCGGGCGGTGGGCGGAATCGTTCGCCGGCGGCGGTCTGCTGGTAGACTTCCGCACCCGACCGACACCCCCGGCACCACCGTTCCGCGAGGGGCCGACTGAGCCCGAGGCGGCGCGTCGGGGCCGCCAGGACGGAATCGCGCGGTTGGTCCGTCGTCGCTTCCAGAGGCCATTTCTGATATGTATGAGTCATGCATACATCGGCGCGGACGGCAAATCTGCTCGGCGCGCTCGGGATCGTGCTCTCCGACGCGCTTGCCGACGCGGCCGCGCCCGCCGGCGGCACCACTACAGCGACCGCCCTCGTCGCGCTCGCGGGACCGTCGGCCGGTGCCTCTATCGACGCTCTAGCAGGCGTCGTCGGCCTCTCGCACTCCGGTACGGTCCGGCTCGTCGATCGCCTGGTCGCCGACGGGCTGGCCGAACGCGGGCGCGGGGCCGACCAGCGGTCAACAGCACTGGTCCTGACCCCGGCCGGACGTCGCCTCGCCCGGCAGGCGCAGCGGAGACGCGAAGCGAATCTGCAGTTCATCGGCGAACTATTGACCGACGATCAACAAAGCGCGCTCGCCGAGGGCGCCGAGCGCGTGCTCGCCGAGTTCGGCGCGACTCGCGGCGCCGAGGCGCGTATCTGCCGGCTGTGCGATCTCGAGGCCTGTGGCCGGTCGCGCGGCGAGTGTCCGGTGGCCCCCGCGCGGCGGCCCAGGCACCCTGGTGGGCACCAGCGAAGAAGCGAATAACAATTCGGACCTGGCGCTTTAGCGTTCGAATGACGCCAAGAAACGAATGTAGGAACTAATTCTTAGGTCCAAGATGAGGTAGAGGCATGAACGGCGGTTCACCGCCAAGGCTCTCCCGAAGGGTTTTGCTCTCGGAAGCGTCAGAGGGCCTCAGCGGGCTCGGAACGGCGCTCATATTCGATTTCGTGCGCTACGGCCTCCGCGACGGCCCGGCCCGCCTGGCGCTCGACGACCCGCAGTGCGAGGTCGAGGCCGGAGGTCACGCCGCCGGCAGTCATCACGTCGCCGTCGTCGACGACTCGGGCTTCGACGATGCGCGCGCCGGAGTCGCGCAGGTCCCCGATCGCGTTGTGATGGGTCGTGGCCGGGCGGCCGTTCGTGATGCCGGCCGCGGCCAGGAGCATCGCCCCGGTGCAGACCGACGCCACGATCGTGCCTTCGGCGTGGATCTCGGCGAGGCGGGCGGGGAACGTCCCGCGCTGGACCTCGCCCCAGGCGCCCGCCTCGCTGCGCGTGTTCCAGCCGCCGCCCGGCACCAGGACCATGTCCGCGGCGCTCGAGGGCCCGCGGTCAACGACCACGCGGCTCCCGTGCGAGGCCGTGATGGTCGCGGCCCCGTGCGCGCCGACCAGCTCGGCCCGGATCGGGGCGCCGAGCGCCTCGGCGGTGCGGAGTACCTCGTAGGGCGCGAGCGCGTCCAGCTCGTCGAATCCGTCGTAGAGGATCACCTCGATGAACATGGCGGGATCGTCCCGCGCGCCCGGCACGCCCGCCAGTGGCAGAACTGCCGCGGTTCGAAGGAATCCCGCCAGATATGCTCCGGCGGTGCCGCGCCAGATCGCCGTGCTCGCTCTCGACGCCGTCGTCGCGTTCGACCTGTCGATCCCCGCCCAGATCTTCGGGCACCGCGACGAGCGCGCCCGCTACCGGTTGACCGTCTGCGCCGAGCGGCCCGGCCCGGTCGAGAGCTCGACCGGCTTCGCGATCGTCGCCGCGCACGGCCTCGAGACGGTCCGGCGCGCGGACACCGTGATCGTCCCCGGCTTCGAGCACACGGAGCGGCCGGTCGCGCTCGCGGTTGTCGAGGCGCTGCAGGCGGCCGACCGGCGGGGCGCCCGTATGGTCTCGATCTGCACCGGCGCCTTCGCGCTCGCGGCGGCCGGCCTGCTCGACGGCCGCCGCGCCACCACGCACTGGCGCCACGCCGCCGAGCTGCGAGCGCGGCACCCGGAGATCGACCTCGACCCGGGCGTCCTCTACGTCGACGAGGGCCGCGTCCTCACGTCGGCCGGCGTGGCGGCGGGCATCGACCTGTGCCTGCACCTCGTCGCACGCGACCACGGCACCGCCGCTGCGAACGCGATCGCGCGGCGGATGGTCGTCGCGCCGCAGCGTGGGGGCGGGCAAGCCCAGTTCGCGGAGCGCGCGGTACCCGAGCCCGCCGACGGCGGCCTCGGCGCCACGCGCGCGTGGATGCTGGACCGGCTGGAGCGCCCGCTGACCGTCGCCGAGATGGCCCGCCACGCCGTGCGCAGCGACCGCTCGTTCGCCCGCCACTTCCGCGCCGAGACCGGCAGCACGCCGCTGCGGTGGCTGCACGAGCAGCGGATCCTCCACGCCCGCCGGCTGCTCGAGGACACCGATCTCCCGATCGAGACCGTGGCCGATCGCTGCGGCTTCGGCACGGCCACGACGCTCCGTGAGCACTTCCGCCGCGCGCTGCACACGACGCCGACCGCCTACCGGCGAGCGTTCAGCGCCGGCGCGCAGTGACCTCGATCTCGATCCGCATGCGCGGGTCGGACAGCCCGCACACCTGCATCGTGGCGGCGGGCCGCGCCTGGCTGAACGCCTTACGGAGGAGCGGCCAGCACGGCTCGAAGTCGTCGCGGTCGGGCAGTAGGTAGCGGACGCGCACGACGTCAGCGAGCGCCGCGCCCGCCTCCGCCAGCGCCGCGGCGATGTTGGCCAGCGCCTGCTCGCACTGCTCCACCACGCCGTCGGCGATCGTCATCGTCGCGTAGTCGAAGCCGGTCGTGCCGGACACGTGGACCCAGTCGCCGTCGCCGACGGCCCGCGAGTAGCCGATCTGCGCCTCGAACTCGGATCCGGATGAGATCAGCCGCCGCGTCACGCGACCACTTCGGCCGCCGCGCACGTCGCCAGCGCGCGCATCAGGTCCTCGTCCTCGATGCCGCGCAGGCGCGGATGGTCGCGGTCGATCGTCGCGGTGCCCGACTCCTCGATCCCCAGGCTCGCGCAGCCGTCGCGCACGAGCGCGCCCCACAGGTCGCCCGCCTCGGCGAGCAGCGCGTGGCGGGTCCGGCGCGCGCGCCGCGCGCCGGACTCCAGCTCGCGCGATTCCTCGAACGGGTCCACGATCACGTTGCTGTCGCTGCCGATGGCCAGCCGCACGCCGGCCTCGCGGTACGTCAGCGCCGGGAAGTACCCGTCGCCGAGGTTGCCCTCGGTGGTCGGGCACGTCGCGACGATCGTGTTGGTGTGGGCGAGCAGCGCGACGTCGCGCTCCATCACGTGGATGCCGTGCACGACCGTGGTGCGATCGCCGAGAAAGCCGGTGCGGTCGAGCAGCTCGATCGGCGAGCAGCCGTGCTCGGCCCAGCACTCCTCCAGCTCGCGCGGCTGCTCGAGCGCGTGGATGTGGAGCACGAGCCCGTGCGTGCGCGCGTACGCCGCGATCTCGCGCAGCCAGTCGGCCGGCACCGCGCGTACGCTGTGGGCGGCGACCCCGACGGCGTGGCCGCGGGTGCGCAGATCGTCGACACGAGCCAGGAACGCCTCCACCGTCGGGTCGCGGAAGCGGGCGTGGCCCCCGCGGTGGTAGGCGGCCGGCAGCAGCACGACGCGCAGGCCCGCGGCCGCGCCGGCCTCCAGCACCGCCACCGCCATCGCGTTCGCGTCCTCGTACGGCGTGCCGTCGGGCCGGTGGTGGACGTAGTGGAACTCGCCCACGGCGCCATAGCCGGCGGCGACCATCTCGCGATAGACGTGCTCGGCGACCGTGCGCATCTCGTCCGGGTCGAGCCGCTCGGCGAGCGCGTACATGCCCTCGCGCCAGCTCCAGAAGTCGTCGTCCGGGCGGCCGGACCGCTCGCCGCGCCCGCGCAGGTCGCGCTGGAACGCGTGCGAGTGCACGTTCGCCATCGCCGGGATCGTGAACGGCCTCATGCGAGCTCCTCGAACGCCTTCAGCAGCGCGTTGGCACCGACCGCCGCGTCCTCGAGTGACACTTCCTCGTCGGGCGCGTGGCTGATGCCGGTCTCGTTGCGCACGAGCACCATGCCGGCGGGCCGCACGCCCGCGATCACGCCGGCGTCGTGGCCGGCGTAGCAGACGATTCGCGGCTTCGGCTGCCGCAGGCCGATCAGCAGCGCCTCGCGTACGTCGAGCGGGAACTCTGTGCCGGCCGACCACGCGGCGGTGCGCAGGCTCAGCTCCACGCCCGCCTCGCCGGCCACGCGCTCGGCCTCGGCCGTGACCGACTCGCGCCACGATTCGACCGCCTCGGCCTCCGGCGCGCGCGCGTCGAGCCACAGGCGGGCGCGTGCCGGGACGGTGGTCGGCGCGTTCGGCTCGACCTCGATGCGCGCCGCCGTGAAGACCATCCCGAGTCGCTGTGCCGCCTCGGCGTCGGCACGGACGATCACGCGCGCCGCGGCGGCCAGTGCATCGTGGCGCTCGTCTCGCGGCGTGGTGCCCGCGTGGTCGGCGCGGCCGGAGAGCTCGACCTGCAGCCGCAGGCGCGCGGCCAGTCGCGTCACGACGCCGGCCGGCGCATGCGCGGCCGCGACGTCGCGCGTCTGGTCGACGTGGAGCTCGAGGAATCCGCGCAGCTTCTCCAGCCACTCAGGCGCGCGGCGGAGCCCTTCCGGGTCGACGCCGGCGCCGGCCATCGCGTCCGCGAGCGTGGTGCCGTGGTCGTCGACGCGGTCGAGCGCGTCGTCCACGTCGAGCCGCCCGACGAGCGCGCGCGAGCCGAACGTCGGCGTGTTGAAGCGGCTGCCCTCCTCGTCGGTGAACGAGATCACCGCGATCGGCGCGTGCTCGGCGACCGCGAACGCGGCGGCGACGCCGAGCGCGCCGTCGAAGCGCCCGCCCGCCCGCACGCTGTCGAGGTGCGAGCCCGCGGCCCACCACGGCGCGGGAGTGCCCGGGACCGCCCACAGATTGCCAGCCGGGTCGCGCTCCATCGTGCGGCCGATGGCCTGTGCCCGGCGCGCGAACCAGGCGGCCGCCTCCTCGTCCTCGCGCGTCCACGCCAGCCGCGTCGTCCCGCCGTCCTCGCCGAGACCGATCGGGATCAGGTCCGCGAGCAGCTCCTCGAGGTGCTCGGCACCGATCACGCGACGATCACCTGGTCGACCGGGTTGTGGCCGAAGCGGTAGGGGATCTGCTCGACCGGCCCGTCGAGCACGATCAGGTCGGCGCGCTTGCCGACCTCGATCGAGCCGCGGTCGCCGAAGCCGAGCACCCAGGCGGCGTTGTGCGTGCAGGCGGCGAGCGCCTGGCGCACCGTCCATCCGTACCGGCGCACCGCCAGGCCGATCACGACGGGCAGCGAAGCGACCGGCGACGTGCCGGGATTGCAGTCGGTGGCGAGCACGCAGATGGCGCCCGCGTCGGCCAGCGCCCGGCCCGGGGCGAGCGCCTCGGCGCCGAGGAACTCCGCGCCGGGGAGCAGCACGGCGGCGGTTTCGGACGCCGCCAACGGAGCGAGGTCGTCGGGGTGCAGGCAGGCTAGGTGGTCCACCGAGCGGGCGCCGGCGGCGAGCGCCACGGGGACGGAGCGGTTGGCGTTGAACTGCTCGACGTGCGCGCGCAGGGGCACGCCTTCGCGCCGCGCGATCTCACCCAGCCGCGCCAGGTCCTCGTTGCGGAACGCGACCGACTCGACGTAGATGTCGAGCGCGTCCACGTCGGCCTCGGAGGCGAGCGCGTCGACCTCGTCCATCCAGCCGGCCGCGTCGTAGCCGGGCGGGATCGCGTGCGCGAACAGGCCCGTCATGCGGTCGCAGATCTCGCGGCCGAGCCGCACCGCCCGCAGCTCGCCCTCGCGCGAGAGCCCGTAGCCGCTCTTTCCCTCCACGGTCGTCGTCCCGTGGGCCAGCATCTCCGCGCGCAGCTCGGCCGCCTGCACGAACACCTCGCGGTCGCTCGCCGCGGCCAGCGCGCGCGCCGACGATGCGATGCCGCCGCCGCGCCGCGAGATCTCCTCGTACGGGACGCCCGTGACCTTCATCTCGTACTCCTCCGCGCGCCAGCCGGCGAACGGCAGGTGCGTGTGGCAGTCGACGAAGCCGGGGATAACGGCGCGGCCCGTCGCGTCGATCACCTGGTCCGCTCCAGGGTCGTCGTCGAGCGCGACGATCACGCCGTCCTCGACCGTGACCGAGCCCGGCTCCAGCCGCATGCGCGCGGCGTCGCGGATGTACGGGAGGCCGGCTTCGGGCGGCCGCAGGACCTGCGCGGCGCCGCGCACGCTGATCCTCATGCCATCGGGATCCTCACCCCGAGCCGCTCCGCCGCCGCGAGCGCCTCCGGATAGCCGGCGTCGGCGTGGCGGATGACGCCCATGCCGGGGTCGGCGAGCAGCGTGCGGCGGATCCGCTCGCCCGCCTCGGGCGTCCCGTCGGCGACGATCACCTGGCCCGCGTGCAGCGACTTGCCCATACCGACGCCGCCGCCGTGGTGGAAGGACACCCAGCTCGCGCCGGTGGCGGTGTTGACGAGGGCGTTGAGGATCGGCCAGTCGGCGACCGCGTCGGTGCCGTCGCGCATCGCCTCGGTCTCGCGCTCGGGTGACGCGACCGAGCCGGCGTCGAGGTGGTCGCGCCCGATCACGATCGGCGCCTTCACGGCACCGGAGGCGACCAGCTCGTTGAAGCGCAGGCCGGCGAGGTGGCGCTCGCCGTAGCCGAGCCAGCAGATCCGCGCCGGCAGGCCCTGGAAGGCCACGCGCTCGCGCGCGAGGTCGATCCAGCGGCGGATGTGGTCCTGCTCGCCGAACAGGTCGAGGATCGCGTCGTCGGTGACGGCGATGTCGTCGGGATCGCCGGACAGCGCCACCCAGCGGAACGGCCCTTTGCCCTCGCAGAAGAGCGGCCGGATGTAGGCGGGGACGAAGCCGGGGTAGGCGAAGGCGTCCTGGTCGCCGTGCTCCTGCGCGAGGCCGCGCAGCGCGTTGCCGTAGTCGAACGCCTCGGTGCCGGCGGCCTGGAGGTCGCGCATCGCGGCCACGTGGGCGAGCGCGCTCTCGCCGACCCGCTTGAGATAGTCGTCGGGGTCGCTCTGGCGCAGCGCGTCGGCCTGCTCGACCGTGAGGCCGGCCGGGACGTAGCCGTTGAGCGGGTCGTGGGCGCTCGTCTGGTCGGTCACGACGTCGATCGCCGCGCCGCGCCGCACGAGCTCGGGGACGATCTCGGCGGCGTTGCCGAGCAGGCCGATCGACAGCGCGCGCCCTTGGGCCTGCGCGGCCTCCAGCCGGTCGAGCGCGTCGTCGAGCGAGCCCGCGCGCTCGTCGAGGTAGCGCGTCTCGATCCGCCGCTCGATCCGGTGCAGGTCGACCTCCACGCACAGCGCGCAGCCCTCGTTCATCGTCACCGCGAGCGGCTGCGCGCCGCCCATGCCGCCGAGCCCGGCGGTGACGACGAGCCGGCCCTTGAGGCTGCCGCCGAAGCGCTTGCGGGCAACGGCGGCGAACGTCTCGTAGGTGCCCTGGAGGATGCCCTGGGTCCCGATGTAGATCCAGGACCCCGCCGTCATCTGCCCGTACATCATCAGCCCGGCGGCGTCGAGCTCACGGAACTTCTCCCACGTCGCCCACTGCGGCACGAGGTTGGAGTTGGCGATCAGCACGCGCGGCGCGTCGGTGTGCGTCTCGAACACGCCGACCGGCTTGCCCGACTGCACGAGCAGCGTCTCGTGGTCCTCGAGCCGCGTCAGCTCGTGCTTGATCGCGGCCAGCGCCTCCGGGTTGCGCGCCGCCTTGCCGATCCCGCCGTAGACGACGAGCTCCTCCGGCTTCTCGGCGACGTCCGGATGCAAATTGTTCTCCAGCATCCGCAGCGCGGCCTCCTGCTGCCAGCCCTTGCACCTCACGCCAGCACCACCTCCCCGGTTCGCAGCGCCTCCGCGAGCGCCGCCAGCTCGCCGGCCAGCGAGCGGTCCTCTTCCACGCGCGCAACCCACTTGCGCACACCTGCGGCAGCGGCTTCGAGCGCCGGCGTGCTTGTCAGGGGACGGTGGAACTCGAGCCCCTGCACCGCACACACGAGCTCGGTCGCGATCACCTGCGCGGCGTTCTCGATCGCGGTGCGCGCCTTCAGCGCCGCCGTCGCGCCCATCGAGTTGAAGTCCTCCTGGCCGGCGCTCGTGGGGATCGAGCCGGCGCCCGCCGGGTGCGCCAGCACCTGCGACTCGTTGACCAGCGCGGCGGCCGCGTACTGGGCGATCATCAGCCCGGAGCTGAGGCCCGGCCTGGGCGTCAGGAACGGCGGCAGGCCCGCATAGCTGGGGGAGAGGAGCGCGTAGGTGCGGCGCTCGGAGAACGAGGCCAGCTCGCAGGCCGCGAGCGCCAGGTGGTCGAGCGGGAGCGACAGCGGCTGGCCGTGGAAGTTGCCGCCGCTGAGGATCTCGTCGTCCTCCGGGAACACCAGCGGGTTGTCGGTGATGGCCTGCAGCTCGCGCTCGATCGCCTGCTCCACATAGGCGACCGCGTCCGCCACCGCGCCGAGCACCTGCGGCGCGCAGCGCAGCGTGTACGGGTCCTGCACGCGGCCACAATCCTCGTGGCTCTTGACCACCGGGCTGCCGGCGAGCAGGGCCGTGAGCTTGTAGGCGATCCGGGTCTGGCCCGGGTGGCCGCGGAGGCCGTGCAGGCGCGGGTCGAACGGCACGGTGGAGCCCTTGAACGCCTCGAGGCTGAGCGCGACGGCGACGGTGGCGGCGTCGACCAGTCGCCGGACGTCGCGCACGGCCAGGGCGCCGGTCGCCGCCATCAGGTGGGTGCCGTTGATGATCGCCAGGCCCTCCTTGGGGCCGAGCACGATCGGCTCCAGGCCGGCGCGTGCGAGCGCCTCGCCGCCGGGCAGCGTCTCGCCTTCGACGGTCGCGGTCCCCTCGCCGATCAGCACGAGCCCGAGGTGCGCGAGCGGCGCGAGGTCGCCCGAGGAGCCTACCGACCCCTTGCTCGGCACCACCGGCGTGACGCCGCGCTCGAGCAGCGCCAGCGCCAGCTGCACCAGCTCGACGCGCACGCCCGAATGGCCTCGCCGCAGCGAGGACGCGAGCAGCAGCACCATGCCGCGGACGATCTCCTCGGGCAGCGGCGGTCCGGAGCCGACGGCGTGCGAGCGCAGCAGGTTCACCTGTAGCTGCGCCGCGTCCTCGGCCGCGATCCGCACGCTCTCCAGCTGCCCGAAACCGGTCGTGACGCCGTACACGGCCGTCCCCGCCGCCAGCGCCCGCTCGACGACCGCGCGGCCCGCGGCGATCCGCGCACGGTCATCGTCATCGAGCGGCCGCGGCGCCGCGCGATGCCGCGCGACGTCCTCGAGCTCGTGAAGTGTGGGCACCCCGGGAACCTACTGCCGCAGGCGCGTCAGCCGACTTCCCACTCGCGGCGCAGCAGCGCGTACACGCGCAGCGTGGTCCACTCGCCCTTGAACCAGTCGGCCTCGACGAGGCGCGCCTCGCAGCGGAAGCCGAGCCGCTCGAACAGCCGGTGGACGGCGAGGTTGCGATCGTCGGCCTGGCCGTAGACGCGGTGGATGCCGTGGTGCTCGAACAGCGCCGACACCAGCGCGCCCAGCGCCTCCGTCGCCAGCCCGCGGCCCTGCGTCGCGGTCCCGAACGTCACGCCCACCTCCGCGGTGTGGGGCTGCTCGGTGTCGATGCGCACCGCGCAGTCCCCGCACAGCGCGCCGCTGGCCCGGTCGGCGACGGCGACCTGTACCCACGGGCCGGGGCGGCCGACTTCGAGCTGCTGCTGCTCGGCGACGAAGCGCTCGGCATCGGCGCGCGAGTAGCTCGTGTCCCACGACTGGTACCGCGCGACGTCGGGTTCGCTGCGATAGGCGGCGAACGCCGGCGCATCGCCGGCCTCGAACGGTCGCAGCAGGAGCCGGTCGGTGGCGATCACCGAGTCGCTCCGGAGCGAAGGGCCGGGTCGACCGCGTGGTCCCAGCAGCCGCTGAACGTCCCGCCGGGCGGGAGCGCTGCCCATGCCTTCGCCGCAGCGCGCAGGCGTGCGCGGCAGCGATCGAGCGCGTCGGGTGTGAGGGTGTCGGTCCACCAGCGCTCGCCGACCGCGCGCTTCATGCCGTCACCGCGCCGGTGCAGGTCCAGGTCATCGCGCACGACATGGCAGATCGCGCCCGTGAGGAACTCCGCCTGCGTGAGCCGATCGCCGGCCGCCCGGGTGACCGTGCGAGCCCGCTCGGAGGCGTGCGGCCGCCGGCGCCCGCTGACCGCGTGAGCCTGCGGGAATAGCCCACCGGCCACGAGGACGCCCCACACGCCGCGCGTCAGCCGCAGCTCGTCCTCGACGATCAGGTGCGCGATGTCGTGCGGAACCCGGCCGGGGCGCCCGCCGACCTTGTTGTAGGAGCCGCCGTCGAACTCGACCACCACGCCATCGGGCCGGTGCAGCAGCGACCGGTACCGGGTCGTCTCACCTTTGATGAACTCGATCTCCGCGCTCACGCCACCGATGATGGCGCGCCGGTCTAGAACCAGCCGCCCATCCACCCGGTGAGCCCGGCCCGGTCGCTGTCGGGCGTCGCTCGGCCGCGCAGTGCGGCGATGCAGGCGAGGATGAACAGGACCAGCGCGGCCAGCGCCAGCATCCCGCCGGCCGGCCCGTCGACGACGAAGAGCCCGAGGATCGCGAGCACCGCGACCAGAGCGAACGCCAAGCGGACGGCGTAGCGCTTGGCGGACATGGAGCGACTCTATTGCGCCCGCAGATCCTCACGCAACGTCCGCGCGCGCCTGCTCGACCCGCCGCGCGGCCGTCTCCGTCCACGGCTCGCCGAGCGACCGCAGGCGCGCGACGGTGGCGGCCACGTCGTACTCCACGCGGCGGTGCTCGATCGTGTGGTCGGGGCGGATGAGTGCGTAGGCCGCGCGGGTGTCGCCGTCGAACGGCATCCCGACCGAGCCGGGATTGACGAGCTCGATGCCGCCGACCGCGGAGACGCGGCGGAACGGGAGGTGCGTGTGGCCGAAGATCACGCGCTCGTGGCGGACGCCCTCGAGCAGCTCGGCCTCATCGTCGGCCGGCTCGGGCAGGAACGAGCGGACGTCGCTGGGCGGCGAGCCGTGGCAGATCAGCGCGCCGCGATCCTCGGCCAGCGCGACGAGCTCGCACATCGCGCACACGAGATCCGGGCCGAGCGCCGCGCGGGCCGACTCGATCGCGCCCTGCACGACCGGGTTGTCGGGCGCGGCGGCGGCGTCCGCCGTCCAGCGCTCGCCGTTGCCGCGGATCCACATCGTGTTGTCGAGCCCGCGCAGCCGCTCGACCGTCTCGGCCGGCCAAGCGCCGAACAGCGCGTAGTCGCCCCCCAGCACGTAGCGCGTGGCGCCCTGCTCGGCTGCGTCCGCCAGGACCGCCTCCAGGGCCGGGAGGTTGCCGTGGACGTCATACAGGCAGGCGAGCACCGAGCAGATCCTCCCACCGCGCGATGATCTCGGCACGGTCGTAGCGTCGCGCCGACACGACGCCCGCGGCGCTCAGCCGCCGCCGCAGCCCCTCGTCGTCGATCACGCGCAGCACCGCCGCGGACAGCGCGTCGACGTCGCCGCCGGGGACGAGCAGTCCGTCGTGGCCGTCGCTGATGATGTCCGCCGGCCCGTGCGGGCAGTCGAAGCTCACCACGGCCAGGCCCTTGCTCAGCGCCTCGATCAGCACCATCCCGAAGCCCTCGTGACGGGAGCTGAGGACGAACACCGAGCCGCCCGCCAGCGCGGCGCCGATGTCGTGCGTGACGCCCATCAACGAGACGCTGCCGGCGAGGCCGCGTGCGGCGATCGTCGCCTCCAGGGCCTCGCGAAGGTGGCCACGGCCGTAGATCCGCAGCTGCCAGCCAGGGCGGGCGGCGGCGACCGGCTCCCACGCGGCCAGCAGCAGGTCGAAGCCCTTCTGCGTGCTCAGGCGGCCGGCGGCGACGACGACCTGGGTGGCCGGATCGGCCATGCCGCCATCGAGCGCCGGGAGCGCGTTGGGGATGCGGGCGAGCCGGACGCGCGCGCCCGCCAGCAGCGCCGCGTACGCTCGCTCGTCGTGTTCGGTGAGGACGACCAGGGCCGCGAGCCGCGGGTAGTGACGGCGGATGTCCTCCCGCAGGCCGCGGCGATGGGAGTCCAGGTGCATGTGCTCCTGTGCCACCACGGTCACGCCCGGCGGGGCGAGCCGCGCGGCGAGCAGGTTCAGCGCGGGCCGGGTGGTGATGAGGACGCCGCCAGGCAGCGTCCGCAGCCAGCGGACGAGCCGCACGTCCGTGCCCAGGGTGGCCCACGAGTAGGCGTGGTCGTCGGGGTGGTACAGGAGGCTCGGCAGGCGGTCGAGCAGCCCGCGCCGGCGGCGGTCGTGGATCGGCGTGATGGTCACAGCGGGCGACAGCGGGAGCGCGGGCCGGTCGCGGTGGCGGACCAGGCTCGCCACCTCGACGTCGAAGCCGCGCGCGGCCAGCCCGTCGGCCAGCCCCAGGCTGGTGCGGATCGTCCCGCCGATGCCGTAGGCGTGCAGCAGCAGGATCCGCACGCTGCGCGCCCCGTCGGCTCCGCTCTGGCGCCGGCTCCGGAGCGCCCGGGCCGCGAGCCCCAGCGCGGCGCGATGCACCCGCACGGCGAGCGAGCCGAGCAGCCGCCGGCGCCGGGAGACCTCGATCGCCGGACCGGTACCCACGCCGACAAGCTATCCGGCACGCAAGACTTCGCGCGATGAGCTTCGGCTGCATCGTCCTCACGCAGGGGAAGCGCCCCCAGGAGCTGGGCGAGGCACTGGCCTCGCTCCAGGCCCAGACCGGCGTCGATATCGACATCGTCGTCGTCGGCAACGCCTGGGCGCCCACCGGCCTGCCCGACGGCGTCCTCGGCGTCGAGCTCGAGGTCGACGCCGGCATCCCGGGCGGCCGCAACGCCGGCGTCGGACACGTGCGCGGCGAGCTGCTGTTGTTCCTCGACGACGACGCGGCGGTGGCGGATCCGGACGGGCTCGCGCGGCTGGCGGCGAAGTTCGCCGCGGACCCAGGGCTGGGGATGGTCCAGCTGCGCGTGGACACGCTCGGCGAAGGTCCGCCCGAGCGCACGTGGGTCCCGCGCCTGCGCGTCGGCGACCGCACCCAGAGCGGCGAGGTCACGCACGTGTGGGAGGGCGCCGTGGCGATCCGGCGCGACGTGTTCGATGCGATCGGCGGCTGGCCCGCCGACTTCCGCTTCGTGCACGAGGGCGTCGATCTCGCCTGGCGGGTGATGGACGCCGGCTACCGGATCCTCTACGCGGGCGACGTCGCCGCGCTGCACCCACCGTACGCCGCCCACAACGACTGGGACCACTACTACGGCGCGCGCAACCGCGTGTGGCTCGCCCGCCGCTACCTGCCGTGGCCGTTCGCGATCCCGTACGTCGCCAGCTTCGCCGTCCGCACGCTCCCGCGGCTGAACTCGGGCGTGCGCCGCCGCGCCGCGCTGCGCGGCTACCGCGACGGGATGTCCGACGACGGCGTGCGGCGGCCGCTCAAGCGGTCGACGCTCGTGCGCATGGTGCGGCTCGGCCGCCCACCCGTCATCTGAGCTGAATGACCGATTCCGCGGGCCGCGGAATCGATCATCTAGGCTGCGCGCCGTGCCAGTCCCGATCATCGGCTACGGCGCGGGCGGGCACGCCAAGTCGCTCCTCGAGGCGCTGCGCTCGGAGGGCCATTTCGACGTCATCGCGATGGTCGACGACGACCCAGCGCGCGACGGCAGCGAGCTGCTCGGTGTGCCGGTCTCCTCGCGGCCGGTCGAGGGGTGGCGAGACGAGGTGGAGCACGCGTTCGTCGGCGTCGGCGGGGTCGTCTCGGTCGATGCCCGGCGCAGCGCTTTCGCGCGGCTGGAGGCGGCCGGGTTCGTGCTCCCGCCCGTGGTGCACGCGAGCGCGACCGTGTCCGAGCGGGCCACGCTCGGCCGTGGCGCCCAGATCCTCGCGCACGGCGTCGTCAACGCCTCGGCGCGGATCGGTGACGGCGCGATCGTCAACACCGGCGCGATCGTCGAGCACGACTGCGCGCTCGGCCGCTCGGCGCACCTCGGCCCGCGGGCGGTCATCGGGGGCGACGTCGACGTCGGCGAGGGCGCACACGTCGGCATGGGCGCCGTCGTCATCGAGGGCCTGCGCATCGGCGCGGGCGCGTTCGTCGCCGCGGGCGCCGTCGTCGTCGCCGACGTCCCGGACGGCGCGCGGGTGGCGGGTGTCCCGGCTCGGTGAGCGATTCCGCGCGCCGGCGGATCGTGGACGCCGCCGCCGGCGAACTGCGGCTGGGTAGGGGGCGAGATTTCCGACCACGCGGCGTGACCGTGCCGAGTTGGGGTCGCTATGCGACCCAAAGCCAGCACGGCCCCGTTCGTGCCGGCTTGACCACCGTATGGGTGGTGAATCCGACACGGAGCTGGCCGACGCGGCCGATCCACGCCCGCCCTACCCCGCCGCCGTTGGCCGCTAGGCCGTGGTCTCGGCCGGCGAGTCCGGCTTGACCTCGGCGTGCCCGGCCGGGTCGACGACCTCGCCCCAGTCCGCGCGTGCCTCGTTGTAGACGCCGCTGCCCTTCAGGAGCATCGGGACCGTGCGGGCCAGGATCAGGACGTCGAGCCGTAGCGACTGGTGGTCGACGTACCAGACGTCGAGCTCGATGCGCTCCGGCCAGCGCAGGCTGTTGCGGCCGCGGATCTGCGCCCAGCCCGTGATGCCGGGCAGGACCTCGAGCCTGCGGCGCTGCTCGGGCGTGTACTGGTCGACCTGGTAGCGGAGCGTCGGCCGCGGGCCGACGATGCTCATGTCGCCGCGCAGCACGTTGAATACCTGCGGCAGCTCGTCCAGCGACCACTTGCGCAGCACGCGGCCGACGCGCGTGATGCGGGGGTCACGCTCGGCGACCAGCCAGCCCGGCCCGATCGTGTGCGCGTCGGCGACCATGGTGCGGAACTTGAGGAGATCGAAGTCCTCGCCGTGGAGGCCGACGCGGCTCTGGCGCAGGATCGCCGCGCCGCCGCCCTCGAGCCGGATCGCGATCGCGATCACCGCCATCACCGGACCGGCCAGGACCAGCGCGACGAGCGCGATCGCGAGGTCGAGCGCGCGCTTCACCGCGTGCCCTCCACCGCCGTCCAGGTGACCTGGGGACCTTGCCGAACCATGCGCATGAGCCCCGCTAGTGAAGCACCCGTGACGGCGAGGTAGTACCAGGCGAGCGCGGTGAGCCGGCGCGGCGGCGCCCCGCTGCGGCCGGCCAGCGCCAGCGCCAGCCACGCCGCGTGACCAGCCGACAGCACCCGCGCGCCGCCGTCGCGCGGCGCCAGTGCCAGCGCCATCGCGAGCAGCACGACATGCAGCGGGCCGGTGCCGTACCGGAGCAGCCGGTGCGAGACGAGCGCGAGGTAGTAGCCGAACGGCAGGCCGCGCGGGTCGAGCATCCCGCCCCGCAGCACGTCGTACCAGGAGCGCGACAGCATGCGCACCTTGCGGTCCCACTCGGCCGACGTGGTCGGCGCGGCCGGCTCGCTCGCCACCGCCGCGGGCTCGTACACCGAGCGCAGGCCCGCGCGGGCGAGCCGGAACGGAAGGCCGATGTCGTGGCTGTGCTCCGCCGGCAGCTCGGGATAAGCGGAACGGCGCACGGCGTAGATCGCCCCGTTACCGGCGGTGATCGAGCCGAGGCGCGACTCCTGGTCGCGCAGCCAGAGCTCGTAGCGCCAGTACTGGCCCTCGACCGTGCGTCCGCTGGCCGGGTCGACGAGCCGCAGCCGCCCGCACACATAGCCCACCGCCGGGTCGGCGAAGCGGGCGACGAGCCGGCGCAGCGCGTCCGGCTCCCAGGCCGAGTTCGCGTCCGAGAACGCGACGATCTCCGACGACGTCGCGCGGACCGCGGCGTTCTGGGCGGCGATCTTGCCGCCGCGCGGGTTGTCGAGCACGAGCACGCCGAACGACTCGGCGATCGCCCGCGTTCCGTCGGTCGACCCATCGAGGCTGACGGCCACCTGCAGGCGGTCGCGCGGGTAGTCGAGCGCGAGCGCATTCTCGAGCCGGGCGCGCATCACGCGCTCCTCGTTGTGCGCCGCGATCACCAGCGTCACCGTCGGCGGCTCGCCGGGCGGCGGTGGCGCGTCGCGGCGGCGCGCGGCGAGCAGGCCCGCGACCGCCGGATAGCCCACGTGCGTCCACGCGATGAGCGCGAGCGCCCCCCACATCGCGGTGCCGACCCCTCGCATCGCCGAGGCATGATATGCCCGCTCATTCCAGCCCTCTTTTTGGTCTTTCGACGCACTGGAAAATTCGCCTGAATGTTGGGCGTGTAAACCGTTGTCAGGATGGGGACAGAGGCCTCCGGCGGAACAACAGGGTTTCCGGTAGGGGAGGTCCCAAGTGCCACGGAGCACGCGCGGCCGGCTCTCAACAGCTGCGCTGATAACGGTTGGCTGCTTTGCTCTCATGACGACATCGTCAGCGTCCGCGGCGGGGTGCGCGGGGGCCGGCGCATCGCCGTCCGCGGCGTCGCCCGGCAAGCTCCGGGCGGCGGTCCTGTGCCTCGTCAACAAGCGGCGCGCCGAGCACGGCTTGGCCCGGCTGCGGGCCGAGAAGCACATTCAGAAGGCCGCCGGGCGCCACGCGCATGACATGCAGCGCAACAACTACTTCGCCCACCAGCGGGCCGGCGGGCCCGACCTTACGGCTCGCCTGCACCGCGCCGGCTGGTCCGGCCACGCCTGGGGCGAGAACATCGCCTACGGCTGTGGGCCGTCCGGCACGCCGCGCGGCGCCGTGCGGATGTGGATGAACAGCCCGCCGCACCGCGAGCTGATGCTCTCGGGCACCTATCGCCAGGGCGGCGTCGGCGTCACCAAGGGCGCGCCGTGCGGTGCCGGCGCCATCTGGGTGCTGGACGTCGGGCGCAGGTAGCCGTCAGTCGCGGCGGGCTTCCCACGAGAAGCCACGCACGGCGAGGAGGATTCCGACCGCTGCCCACAGGGCGAGCGCGACGAGGGCGACCAGGTGGTCGCCCACCCCCTCGCCGTGCACCATCGCGCCCGACATCCCGTCGATCAGGTGCTTGAGCGGCATCACCTGGGCGATGTCGCGCAGGAACGCGGGCGCGTCCTCGTCGTCGTAGAAGACGCCCGCGAGCAGGATCATGGGCAGGAACACCGCGTTCACGTAGGCGGGGGCGGACTCGGAGTTGGGGATCGCGTGCGAGAGCGCGACGCCGAGCGATGCGAAGCAGACGACCCCGACCGCCAGGAAGACCAGCAGCGACAGCCAGTCGCCCGGCCACGGGATCCCGAAGAACAGCTTGCCGGCGACGATCACGACGCCGACCTGCAGCGCCGTGTTCGCGATCGCGTTGGCCGCGATCCCCGCCAGGTAGGCGGACGACGGCAGCGGCGTGCCGCGCAGGCGCTTGAGGATCCCGCGCTCGCGCAGGAAGACCATGTAGTAGGTGAGCGAGACGAACGTCGCGGCCATCACGCTCATCCCGGCGATGCCCGGCACGATCACGTTGAGGTCCTGCTGGTCGGAGAACAGCGCGCCGAACATGGCGAGCAGCAGCAACGGCAGCAGGAAGCCGAAGAACGCGGCCGTCGGGTTGCGCCAGAACATGCGCCGCTCGAGCCGGAACTGGCGCCACGCGGCGCCCGTCCACGACGGCCGCGCCGCCTCCGTCGTCGGTCTCACCGCCTCGATCACGTGGTCGCTCATTCCGTCAGCTCCAGGTAGACGTCCTCGAGCGACGGGCGCGTGACGGACAGCTCCTCGAGCCGCTCGCCGCGCTCCAGCGCGGCGGCCGTCAGCTCGTGCAGCAGCGCCGTCGGGTCGTCGGTCTCGTGCTCGCCGCCGCGGTAGGTCACCCGATAGCGCGGCGCCCCGCTGACCAACTCCCCGGGCGGCCCCTCGGCGAGGATGGCGCCGTCCTTGATGATCGCCACGCGGTCGGCGAGCGCCTGCGCCTCATCGAGGTAGTGCGTGGTGAGCAGCACGGTCTTGCCGAGGTCGCGCAGCGAGCGCACGGTGTCCCAGGCCGCCCGGCGGGCGGCGGGATCGAAGCCGGTGGTCGGCTCGTCGAGGAAGACCAGCTCGGGGTCGCCGACGAGCGCGAGCGCGAGGTCGAGCCGGCGCTGCTGGCCGCCGGACAACGTGCGGGCGCGGCGGTCGGCGGCCTCCTCCAGCCCGGCCAGCGCGATCACCTCGTCGACGGCGCGCGGCGCCGGATACAGCGAGGCCCAGTGCGCGATCGTCTCGCGCGCGCTCAGGTGCGGGTAGGTGCCGCAGCTCTGGAGCACGATGCCGACACGCTCGCGCAGCGCCGCGGCCCGGTCGCCCGGGTCGTGGCCGAGCACCGACACGGTGCCGGCCGAGCGCATTCGGTACCCCTCGAGGATCTCGACCGTGGTCGTCTTGCCGGCGCCGTTCGGCCCCAGCAGGCCGAACACCTCGCCGCGCTGGACCCGAAAGTCGATGCCGCGCACGGCGTCACGGCCGTCGTAGGACTTGCGCAGGCCCTCGACCTCGATGGCAGCGGCTACGGGCACACCTTGATGATGACGTCTTCGGGCCCGGACGGTCCGGGGCTGGTCAGGGATTACCTTGTCGGCCGATGGTTTGCGCCTGCGTCGACATCGGCACGAACACCACCCGCGTGCTGGTCGCCGACGTGAAGGACGGGCGCGTCACCGAGCTGCTCCAGCAACGCGCGTTCACGCGCCTCGGCATGGCCCCCGAGATCGCTCCCGAGAAGATCGAGGAGGTCAGCCGCGTGGTCGCCGAGCAGGTCGCGCTGGCCCGCCAGACCGGCGCCGCCGGCGTGCGCGTGGTCGCCACGGCGGCCATACGGGCGGCGCTCAACCGTGACGAGTTCGTCGCCGGCATGCCGGTGCAGGTCGAGATCCTCGACGAGCACGAAGAGGCGCGGATGGCGTTCCTGGGCGCGACCGAGACGCTCGCGGCCGACCTCCCCGGCACGGTCGCGGTGGTCGACGTCGGCGGCGGCTCGACCGAGGTCGCGGTCGGCACGATCGCCGGCGGCGTCGAGTGGAGCTCGTCGTTCATCGTCGGCTCCGGCGTGCTCGCCGAGCACTACCTCAAGACCGACCCCCCGACGCTCCCGGAGCTACGGGCGGCGCGCGACCACGCGATGGACGTGCTCGCCACGCGCGCCTTCCCGGCCGCCGACTGCGCGGTGGCGGTGGGCGGCAGCGCGGCGTCGCTGCGCACCGTGGTGGGCGAGGCGCTGGACCCGCGTTCGCTCAAGCGTGCGCTCGGCATCCTCTGCGCCGGCCAGTGCGGCGAGGTCGCCGCGCGCTACTCGCTCGACGCCGAACGCGTGCGGCTGCTACCGGCCGGCATCCTCATCCTCGACGCGTGCGCGCAGCGGCTGCGGCGCCCGCTGCAGATCGGCCGCGGCGGGCTGCGCGAGGGCGTCGTGCTGGACATGGCCCGCAACACGCCGTAAACGTTCGCTCGTCAAAGCCGGGCGCGACCGGTCACAATGAGTCGCGTGAGTGACACCAGCACCGAGCGCACAGCGCAGGACGCGCCGGACCTGTCGTCCCACTCGCTCTACTTCAATCGCGAGCTGTCGTGGCTCGAGTTCAACGCCCGCGTGCTGGAGCTGGCGGAGGACGAGAGCGTCCCGCTGCTCGAGCGCGTCAAGTTCTGCGCGATCGTCTCGTCCAACCTCGACGAGTTCTTCATGGTCCGGGTCGCCGGCCTGCACGACCAGATTGAGGCCGGCATCGAAACGCCGCTGCAGGACGGCCGCACGCCGCGCGCGACGCTGGATGAGATCCGCCGGATCGTCCGCGAGCACCTCGAGCGCCAGAGCCGCTGCCTCGAGCTGGCGCTGCGGCCCGAGCTGACGCGCCACGGCATCCGCATCGTCGGCGTCGACGACGTCGACGAGGACGAGCGGCGCGCGCTCGACGAGCGCTTCCGGCGCCAGATCTTCCCGGTCCTCACGCCCCTCGCCGTCGGCCTCGGCCGGCCGTTCCCGTACATCTCCAACCTGTCACTGTCGCTCGGCGTGCTCGTCCGCGACCCGGTGACCGGCGTCGAGACGTTCGCGCGCGTGAAGGTCCCGAAGGAGATGCTGCCGCGGTTCGTGCCGACCGGCGACGGCTACACGTTCGTGCCGCTCGAGGACCTGATCGCCAAGCA
Source organism: uncultured Solirubrobacteraceae bacterium (assembly GCA_963803335.1). Taxonomy (GTDB): domain Bacteria; phylum Actinomycetota; class Thermoleophilia; order Solirubrobacterales; family Solirubrobacteraceae; genus DASSUW01. The sequence continues at coordinate 428,134 of CAWDME010000011.1, forward strand.
CCTCGACACGCTGTTCCCCGGGATGGAGATCGTCGACTACGACGTCTTCCGGGTCACTCGCGACGCGGACTTCACGGTCTCCGACGAGGCCGACGACCTGCTGCAGGCGGTGGAGGACGAGCTGCGCCGGCGCCGCTTCGGCGACGTCGTCCGCGTGGAGGTCGGCGCCGGCATGAGCCCGGCGATCCGCGAGCAGATCACCGGCTCGCTCGAGGTCGGCGACGCCGACGTCTTCGACGTCCCGGGGCTGCTTGACCTCGAGGACCTGTGGGACATCGTCAGCGTGCCCGGCTACGCCGAGCTGCGCGACCCGGCGTGGACGCCGGTCACCCAGCCGCGGCTGCAGGGCGACGACACCGACACGGTCGACGTGCTCGGCGCGATGCGCCGCGGCGACATCCTGCTCCACCACCCATACGACTCGTTCGCCACCTCGGTGGAGCGCTTCGTCGAGCAGGCGGTCGCCGACCCGGACGTGCTGGCGATCAAGCAGACCGTGTACCGCACGAGCGACGACTCGCCGCTGGTCCCGGCGCTCATCCGCGCCGCCGAGCGCGGCAAGCAGGCGGTCTGCCTGGTGGAGATCAAGGCCCGCTTCGACGAGCGCGCGAACGTCCAGTGGGCGCGCTCGCTCGAGGAGGCGGGCGTGCACGTCGTGTACGGCCTGCCGTCGCTGAAGACGCACGCCAAGTGCCTGCTCGTGATCCGTCGCGAGGGCGACGGCGTGCGCCACTACGTGCACGTCGGCACCGGCAACTACCACCCGAAGACCGCGCGCCTGTACACCGACTTCGGACTGATGACGTGCGACGAGAAGATCGGCGCCGACGTGGCGGACATGTTCAATTTCCTCACCGGCTTTGCGCGTCCGCGCGCGTATCGGCGCGCGCTGATCGCGCCCGCGCACATGCGCGCCGGGATCCTCGAGGAGATCGAGCGGACCGTCGCCGCGCATCGCGAAGGGCAGCCGGCCCGGATCCGCATGAAGATGAACTCGCTCGTCGACCGGGCGTGCATCCAGGCGCTCTACCGTGCTTCGCAGGCCGGGGTGCCGGTCGACATCAACACGCGAGGGATCTGCTGCCTGCGCCCCGGCGTCCCCGGCGTGTCGGAGAACATCCGCGTGGTCTCGATCGTCGGCCGCTTCCTCGAGCACTCGCGGATCTACGCGTTCGAGCGCGAGGGCGACGTGATGGTGTACATCGGATCCGCCGACCTGATGCCGCGCAACCTCGACACGCGCGTCGAGCTGCTCGCGCCGGTTCGCGAGGAGTCGCTGCGCGCCGATCTCGTTGACACGCTCGACCGCTGCTTCGCCGACAATTCGAACGCGTGGGACCTGCTCGAGGACGGCACGTGGGTCCGCCGGGATGTCGCCGGCGAGCCCCGGTCCGTGCAACGTGAGCTGATGGCCGGCCACGCCGCGCGTGCCGCCGAGGCCGCCGCCACGTCCTGAGTCGCGGCTACCGTGGAGGGTTCGCATGCGCGCTGCGGACCCGGTCCACAACGTCGAGCTGCGGCTCAACCACCACGGCCAGGAGTCCGTGGTTTTCGCGTTCCCGTACCGCGCCGACATCGTTGACGCGGTGCGGTCGATCCCCGGCCGCCGGTTCGACTGGGAGGCCAAGGAGTGGTGGGCGCCGCGCGCCGACGCGACGGCGCCGTACGTGAAGGGCGTGCTCGAGCGGCACGAGTCGCTGTCGGTCTCGCCTGACGTGGAGGCGTGGCTGGCGCGCGCGGTACGCGGCTGGGTCGGGCGCGTCACCGCGGGCAAGGTCTCAGGCGAGGGCCACTTTGCGCTCGACAAGATCTCCGGCGAGCTCCCCGAGTCGCCGGCCGCGGTGGCGGTCGAAGTCGGTGGCCGGTCGTGGCTGCCGTTCACCCGCGAGATCGCGGAGGAGCTGCTCGAGATGTCCGGCGCCCGGCTCGACCCCCGCGCCCTGCGCTGCGCGACGCGCCTGCAGGTCGGCCAGGTGCCGGCGCCCGCGACGCTGGCGCTGGTGGAGAGCGTCGGCGAGCCGCGCTTCACCTTGGACGTCAACTGGGATCCCGAGACGATCCCGGCGTTTCTGGCGCTGCCCGCCTGCGAGGCGCACGGCCGCTCGCTGCCCGTCGACCCGTACCTCCTGGAGCCGTTGGAGCACTACCTGCGGACGTTCGGCGTCGAGGTCTCCGCGAACGCGCGCGAGGTGCTGGAGCGGCTGCGGCGCGAGCACGACGAGGCGATCGAAGGCGTCCACCGCTCGCGTGCGCACGATGCTCCGGGGCTGCAGATCGAGCCGGCGCTCGGCGGTCAGCTCCGGCCGTTCCAGCGGGCGGGCGTCGCCTACGCGCTTGCCGCGCGGCGCTGCTTCCTGGCCGACGAGCAGGGGCTCGGCAAGACCGTGCAGGCGCTCGCGACGCTGGAGGCCGACAGCGCGTACCCGGCCGTCGTGGTGTGCCCGGCGTCGTTGAAGCTCAACTGGCGGCGCGAGATCGAGCACTGGCTCCCGCACCGCTCGGTCACGGTGGTGTCCGGCACCGGCTCGGTGGCCGAGGCCGCCGACATCACGGTCATCAACTACGAGATCGTCCACGCGCACCGCGTGCGGCTGGCGGTACGCAAGCCGGCGGCGCTCGTGCTCGACGAATCGCACTACATCAAGAACCCGCGCGCGAAGCGGACGCAGGCGGTGCGACGCCTGGCCGAGTCGCTGTCGCCTGACGCGCTGCGCTTGGCGCTGACGGGCACGCCGGTGATGAACCACGCCGAGGAGCTGATCGCCCAGCTGCGCGTGATCGGCCGGCTCGAGGACTTCGGGAGCGGCGCGCGGTTCGCCCGCCGCTTCCAGGGCGTCGGCGCCGAGGAGCGCATCCACTGGCACCTGCGGCGGAGCTGCTTCGTGCGCCGGCTGAAGGCGGACGTGCTCCCGCAGCTCCCGGCCAAGGAGCACGTCGTCGTTCCCGTCGCGCTCGACAACGAGCGCGAGTACCGCCAGGCAGAGAAGGACGTCGTGGCCTGGCTCCGCGAGCAGCCGCTCGACCTCGGGGAGCTCGAGGCCCGCGTGGCGGCCGCGCTACGCGCCGAGCGGCTGGCGCAGCTGAACGTGTTGAAGCGGCTGGCGGCGCGCGGCAAGTCGGGCAGCGCGCTGGCGTGGATCGAGGACTTCCTCGCCTCGGACGAGCCGCTGGTGGTGTTCTGCGGCAACCGCGAGGTGCAGGAGCTCGCGTTGCAGCGGTTCCCGGATGCGCTGCACCTGGTGGGCTCCGACTCGGTCGAGCAGCGCGAGGCGGCCGTGCGCGCGTTCCAGGAGCCGGACGGCCCGCAGCTGATGATCGCCTCGACGCGGATCGGCGGCCAGGGGATCACGTTGACACGCGCGTCCAACGTCGCCTTCCTCGACCTCGAATGGACCCCGGCGATGCACGACCAGGCCGAGGACCGCTGCCACCGGATCGGCCAGCACGACGCCGTCACCGCCTGGTACCTCCTCGCCGCCGAGACGATCGACGAGACGATGATCGAGCTCATCGAGCGCAAGCGCGGCATCGTCGCCGCGGTCACCGACGGCCGCCGCGACGAGTCCGAGGCGCTCGTCCAGGCCGTCGTCCGCGAGCTCCGCGGCGGGGTCCCGCGCCGCCGCCTCCGGATCGTCGCCTGACGCACCCGGGAGCCTTGACGCTGCGCGTCGCTCGGGCGTAGTGTCGGTAATTCTCCGTCACCGACCGTGACCCCAGGGAGGTGTCATGAGCAACGGATGGAGCCTTGCCGGCAACGCCGTCGCCGCGACCGACTTTCTCGGTACGACGAACGGCCAGTCGCTGTCCGTTCGCACCGCGGGCGTCGAGCGCGTCAGCGTCCAGCCGGACGGCAAGGTCGGCGTCGGCCACGCCGCACCGCGCACCCAGTTCCACGTCCTCGGCGGCATCTCCACAGGGCTGGACTTCAGCTCCGCCGGGGCGGTCACGCTGTTCCCGCCGGACGGCTTCGCCTGGTTCCACATCGACAATGGCCCGGCCGGCGGACGGCCGATCGGCCGGCTGCGCTTCTCGCACGGGGTGAGTCCCGGCAGCCACGAGCTGATGACCCTGGTGCAGGACGGAACGGTGGGGATCGGCACCACCGCGCCGGCGGTAAAGGTGCACGTCACGGGCAACCGCATCCGCCTGGAGTCCGAGGGGAAGCGGCTGGACCTGCGGGCCGACGGTGGCGCGGTCGACGTCCAGTCCGAGACGCACAACCTGTTCCTCCACAGCGCCGGCCCGCGCGGGAACAACAACGTGATCATCAACCCGTTCGGGAACGAGGGGAACGTCGGGATCGGCACCCAGGCCCCGACCGACAAGCTCCATGTCGTCGGGAACGTCCGGGCCAACGACGTGATCATCACCTCTGATGCGCGCCTGAAGACCGGCATCCGCCCGCTCCGCGACGCCCGGCGCAAGCTCGAGCGGCTGCGGGGCGTCGAGTTCGATTGGAAGCAGTCCGGCGACTCCGTGGCCGGGCCGGGCGCGGGCGTCATAGCGCAGGAGGTGGCGCGGGTGGCCCCCAAGCTCGTGCGCGCGGAGCGCTACCAGGGCGTCGACGTCGGTGGGTTGCTCGGCACGCTGGTCGAGGCGTTCAAGGACCTCTCGGCGGAGAACGCCGCGCTGCGACAGCGGCTCGAAGCGCTCGAGCGGGCCGCCGAGGCGTAGCCGATGGACTCGCTGCGGAGCATCGCCTCCTGCATCGGCGTCACCGGGACCTTCTCGGTGGTGAGGGACTTCTTCGGCTTCCTGCGCGGGGCGCCGAGCGATGTGTCGGTGGGGACGCAGATCTCCCGGCTCAAGGGCCGCCATGTGCACATGAACTTCATCCGCGTCGGGAGCGATCAGTTCACCAACAACGACCTCGCGGAGATGGATTCCGCGCTCCAGTTCACGCGCGACACGTACGCGACGATCAGCCTCGGCGTCGGCCGTATCCAGCACTTCGTGATCTCGACGGCCGAGGCCAACGGGGCGGAGAACATCAATGACGACGACGAGGCTGAGGACCTGACGAACGACTGGACGGTGCCCAACTCCGCGCTGGACATCTTCTTCGTCCTCACCTACTCCGGCTCGACCATCGGCCTGTCGCGGGTCGACGGACCGTGCGACAAGGACGCGAAGGGCATGGACGGCTCGGTCGTAGCCATCGAGGGGTCCGTGAACACGACCGGTTTCGTGCTCGCCCACGAGGCGGCTCACTATCTGGCGCTGAGCCATAGTTCGGCGGCGTCGAACCTGATGTTCCCGACGGTGCCGAACGGCGGCGTCCTCACGGCGAGCCAGGGTGCGGACATGCGTGACCACTGCTTCACGAAGTCGGGGTGCTGAGGGGCGACGATGACGACAACGACGGACGACCCCGGCCTCACGCGCGCGCAGCTGATCGAGGTCGTGCGGACCGGCGACGAGATCAAGGGTGTCGGCAAGATGCGGGCGCTCGCGGCGCTCCAGAGCGGCCGGCGCAAGGATGCCCGTGACGTCCTGATGGAGGTCGTCACGGACGCCGACGAGGCGCCGCGCTTCCGCCATATGGCTGTGGTCGGTCTTTACAGGCTGGACGGCACGCGCGCCGAAGAGGCCTTGGTCGCGGCGGCCGAGCACGCCGACGCGGCGTCGGCGCCCACCATCGCGATGGCACTCGGTCGGGTCGGGGGAGCCGACCGCCTCGCCCTCGTCGAGAAGCTTCAGGACGCCGCGCCTCGCCATGCACGAGCGCGCGCCGGGTTCGGCGCAACGCTGCTGGCCTACCGCCACCGGCTTGACGGCAACGACGTCCGGCCGCCCACCGTGAAGGCGCTCCAAGAGCTCGGACGCAAGCGTTCGGGGCCGATCGAGAGCGCCAAGGCGCGGCCCGATGCGGCCGCACGTGCACTCGAGGCGCTGGCCGACGAGCCGCTGGGAGTCGAGCTGACGACCGAGCGCGGCATCCGCATCGCCTGCCAGCCGAACACGTTCGTGTGGCTGTGGACCCCGGACACGGCCGAGCACGGGTTCTCCGCACTGGCCGGGCGCAAGGGCGTCGCCGGCGTGCTGTTCCGCCGGCGTCGGCTCATCAACGCGTACTCGCTGTCGGCCATCGGACTCGGAACACCGACCAGCAACGGCGTCCGCCTGACCGTGCATCGTGCGGACTCCGGAACGATTCTCTACGCCGGGATGGTCACACCCGACGGGGCTCTCGAGCTCCGCGCGCGCGACCACCCCGGGCTCGCGGCGGTGGCCATCAGCGCCTCCGTGAAGGCCGGTGTCGCCGAGGTCAGGACGGCCAAGTCGGCGGTTCGCGCCCGGGAGGCGCGCACGCCCAGACCGTCGTGAGCTGGATCGAGCTCGAGCCGGGCGTCGGGTTGTCCGTCCCGCGCGATGCGCGTCGCGGCGCAGCGACGCCGATCGACTCGGCGGCCGGCTTCGTCGAGGGTGACGGGTACCGGATCACGTACGACCTCGGTCGCTTCGGCGAGCACCTCGATCCGGCACAGGCGCAGCCGCGCGCGGTCGCCGGCCGGCCGGCGACCGAGGTCGCGTTCGCCCCCGACGACGAGCCGTTCGCGTGGGTTCGGATCGTCCAAGTCCCCGTCGACCGGGAGCGCACGCTCACCGTGCGGGTGTCGTGTGACTCGATCGAGCGGTGCGCGCTCGCCGATCGCGTCTTCGACTCCATAGCGATCCACCCCGACTGACACCACGCGTCGTCGCCTGAGTCAGCCGGGCAGCAAGACCATCGCGGCCACGCGACGAGCAGCGCCGCGGACGCGTAGCCGGCGTAGCGGGCACGCAGGTCGTTGGTCGCGCGATCGTGCTCGAACGCCTCGCCGCGACTTGTGAGCAGCGCGCCTTCGATGGCCACACCTTCCCTTGCTCAGCCACGTCGCCGTGGCCAGCGCCCGCGCCTCGCCGGGCTCGATCACCCGCGCGTCGCCGAGGGTCCCGAGCTCGAGCTCGAACAGCTCGCGCCCGAACTGGGCGACGAGCGCGAGGATCGCGCCGCTGAGCCGGCACAGCCGGCACTGTTTCAATGCCGCAGTTCGCGGAGCGCTACCGCCAGGCCACGACGCTCGCCAACACGGCCCGGTCGACATCGCCGGAGACCACGCACGTGTGGCCGCCGCGCACCCAGACGAGCCCCGCGCGGCCCCCGCCCACCAGCCAGCGCCGCGAGGCGCCGTCGAGGGGCGGACCGGAGACGATCGTGTACGCGACGCGTGTGGCGGAGCGCTCGTAGAACACCGTCCGCACCGCGCGCCCGTCGAGCGAGTCGCTGCGCGCGCCGGTCGCGTGCCAGCCCGTGGGTGCCGGGAAGCGGAGGTCGTCGAGCTGCTCGCCGTTGGCGGCGACTGCGGTGGCGGGGAGCAGCGAGACGGCCAGGACGTCGTCGACGACCGGTCCGCTCGTAGCGAGGAGCAGCAGTAGCGCGGCGGTGGCGGCCGCGGCGGCGACGAAGCCCATCGGCAGCCAGCGGCGCAGCCACAGCCGGCGCCGCCGGCAGCGGAGCTCGGCCACGCGTACGCGCAGCTCGAGCGGGGCGGGAGTGACCAGGCAGGCGAGCAGCGACAACGCGCAGCGCTGCTGCTCGAGCGCGCCCGCGAGCTCGGGTTCGCGCGCCACCCGCGCCTCGACCTCCTGGCGGCGCGCGCCCGGCAGATTGCCGTCCGCGAGCGCGACGAGGTCGGCCTCGTCCGCAGGTGTGAGGTGTGCGTGGTTCTCGGTCATGACCCCTGTGTGGATGGACGCCCCCGGACCGTCCGGTATTCCCGCCGGGTAGGCTCGCGTCCGTGGAACGCGAAGCGCTGCTCTCTGGGCTCGTTCATCCGGGCGACCGAGCGCCGGCACCCGGCTCGCTCGCGATCGTGCAGGCGTTCGTGAACACGGTCGACCGCGAGCACGGGCCGGACCTGCTCGACCACCCCGCCGGACTCGAGGAGTGGCTGGAGCGGCACCTGCTGCCGGCGCACGTCGGCCCCGGCGACCTCGAGCGGGCGCGCGAGCTGCGTGAGGCGCTGCGCGCTCTGCTGCTCGCGAACAACGGCGAGCCGCCCTACCCGGGCGCGCAGGACGTGCTCGAAGAAGCCGGCCGGCGCGCCGGGCTCGAGGCGGCGTTCCCGCCCGACGGCGCCGCGCTCGTGCCGACGGCCCGCGGCGTGGACGGCGCGCTCGGCCGCATCCTCGCCGCCGCGTTCGCGGCGATGCTCGACGGCCGCTGGCTGCGCCTGAAGGCCTGCCCGCGCGAGGTCTGCGGCTGGGCGTTCTACGACCGTTCGACGAACGCCAGCGCGACCTGGTGCTCGATGCGCGTATGCGGCGGCCGCGTGAAGGCGGGCGCGTACTACCGCCGCCGCCGCGCCTCCGGGCACTGAAAGATCGCGCCCAAACGCGCACCGAACCTGCGCGTCTATCTACGGTCATCACGTGGCCCGGCGACCAGTCTGGTGGGCCGCGTCAGGTGTAGTGACCACGGTGATGGCGGTGGTGTTGGCCATTGCGCCGGATGCGCAAGCACGGAGCTCGAACACTGCGGCTCTTCAGGTCGGCCTGCGCGCGAAGGCCACCTACAGCGGCTCGGTGGACGGCATCCAAGGCCCGGGCACGCGCGCCGGCGTCCGGCGGTTCCAGGCCCGCCACGGGCTCACCGTCGACGGCGTGGCCGGCCCCCGCACGCGGCGCGCGCTCGGGTGGCACGGCCGGCACCGCCTCGGCTCGCGCGCGATCACCGCGAACGCGCGTGGCTGGGACGTCGCCCAGCTCCAGTGGCTGCTCGCGACCCACGGCTTCCCGTCCGGCCCGTTCGACGGCGATCTCGGGCCGCGTGGCGAGGCCGCGCTCGAGCGCTTCCAGGCCTGGGCCGGGCTGGGCGCCGACGGCGTCGCCGGCCCAGCGACGGTCGCCGCGCTGCGCAGGCCGCCGCCGCGCTCTCTCCTGCACTTCGCCGCGCCGATCCAGGCCGCCTTCGGCGACGGGTTCGGCCCGCGCGGCGACATGATGCACACCGGCATCGACTTCCCGGCGGCGCGGGGGACAGCGGTCGCAGCGGCCGGCCGCGGCTGCGTCTCCTCCGCGGGCTACGACAGCGGCGGCTACGGCAACCTCGTCGTGATCCAGCACCGTGCCGGGATGACGAGCTGGTACGCGCACCTGTCGCGGATCACCGTCACGCCCGGCCAGTGCGTCGTCGCCGGCAACCTGATCGGCCGGGTCGGCGCCACCGGCAACGCCACCGGGCCGCACCTGCACTTCGAGCTCCGCGTCGGCGGCGCGGCCGTCAACCCGCTGACCGGGCTCTAACTCACCAGTGCACGCCGCGCATGAGGTAGGCGAGCGCGGTCGCCTCGCCTGAGGCCTTCTCGGCCGAGTCCTTCTCGCCCTTGGCGGCGGCGGACTCCGGGAAGACCTTGTACGCCATGTGCAGGATCTGGTCGACCGCCTTCGGCGCCAGCGCGTAGGCGACCTCGCCGAACGTGCCGAGCCGCGTGTTGATCTGCTTCGGCTTGGCGCGGATCGCTTCGCAGATCAGATCGGCGGCCTCGTCGGGCGAGATCGTCGGGAACGAGTCGTAGATCTTGGTCGGCGCGATCATCGGCGTCCGCACGAGCGGCATGTGGATCGTCGTGAACGTGACGCCGTCGCCGATCATCTCCGAGCTCACCACGCGCGTCCACGCGTCCAGTGCCGACTTCGACGCGACGTACGCCGAGAACCGCGGGGGATTCGTCTGCGCGCCGATCGACGACACGTTGACGATGTGGCCGGAGCCGCGTTCGGTCATGTGCGGCAGCAGGCCGAGCATCAGCTTGACCGGGCTCAGGTAGTTGAGGCCGACCGTGCGCTCGAAGTCGTGGAATCGCTCGTACGACAGCGCCACCGAGCGGCGGATCGAGCGCCCGGCGTTGTTGACGAGCATGTCGATCGCGGCGTGCTCGGAGCGGACCTCCTCGACGAGCCGCTCGATCGCGTCGTAATCGGACAGGTCGCAGGGGTGCACGTAGGCGGTGCCGCCCGCGGCCTCGATCTCCTGCTTGACCTCCTCGAGCTTCTCGCGCGTGCGCGCGACGAGCAGCGGTATCCCGCCCGCGGCGGCGATCTTCAGGGCGGCGGCGCGGCCGATGCCGCTCGACGCGCCGGTGATGAGCACCGTCTTGCCGTTGACCGCGCCCTCGAACGAGCGGTCCTTGTAGAGGTCCGGGTCGAGCCGGCGCTCCCAGTAGTCCCACAGCTTGTCCGAGTAGGTGTCCAGCGCCGGGAGCTCAATGCCCGAGCCCTCGAGCGCGCGCGCCGTGTCGCGGGCATCGAAGCGCGTGCGCATCTCGGCGTTGGCCAGCGCCTCCTCCGGGATGCCGAGATCGGCCAGGAAGCTGCGCTTGATTCCCTGTAGCGCCGGGATCTTCATCGCGTACGACAGGACGCCCTTCGGCAGCATGTCCGTCATCCGCTTGTCGACGCGCATGACCGCGTGCGGCGCGTGCGCGGAGTTGGCGAACGTGTTCAACACGTCGCCGGAGCGCGGCGGCTTGGGGTCGACGATGTGGAAGGCCTGGTTGTCGAGCCCGTCCTGGTGCGCGATGTGGTCGACCGCCGCGGCGACGTAGTCGACCGGCACGAGGTTGGTGCGGCCGAACTCGAGCGAGATCAGCGGGAACCACTGCGGCAGCGCGTGCCGGAGCTTCTGGATCGCCTTGAAGAAGTAGTACGGCCCGTCGATCTTGTCCATCTCGCCGGTCTTCGAGTTGCCGACGACCAGCGACGGGCGGTAGACGCGCCACGGCACCACGACGCGCTCGCGCACGAGCTTCTCGGACTCGTACTTGGTGCGGTGGTACGGGCTCGGGAACTCCTGGCCCTCGTCGAAGTCGTCCTCGGTGAACCAGCCGTCGTAGCTGCCGGCGACGGCGATCGACGACATGTGGTGGAAGCATCTCGCCCCGAGCGCGTTCGCGAGGTCGACGGCGTTCTGCGTGCCGCCGACGTTGGCGAGCGCGTTCTGGGTCTCGTCGGCCGTGATGTCGTAGATCGCGGCGAGGTGGAAGAAGTGGTCGACCCCGGCGAGCTGGTCCTTGGCCGCGTCGTCGAGCCCGAGCTGTGGCTGCGAGAGGTCGCCGAACACCGGCTTGATCCGCTCCGAGGAGCCGCATTGCTCCTTGAGACGCTCGAGCTTCTCCGTCGAACCCTCGCGGGTGAGGACGTAGATGTCGCCCTCACGCTCGAGCAGGCGCTCGACGAGGTGGCGGCCGATGAAGCCGGTGGCGCCCGTGACGAAGTAGGTCATGGCCGAACCTTAAACCGGCGTGCCCCCTCGAGCGCGCCGGTCACCCGTGCGCGCCCGAGCCGCGCCTCCAACGCGAGCCCCTGGTCGAGCGAAAGGCCGAGCGCGGCGTGGGCGGCCTCGCGGTCGGACAGCATCGTCTCCTGCGGGAAGGCGGCGATCGCCTCGGCGAGCTGCAGCGCTCGGGCGAGGTGCTCGCCGGCGGCGACGACCTCGGTGACGAGCCCGATCGCCAGCGCCTCGTCGGCGGCGACCGTGCGGCCGGTGAGGATGAGGTCGAGCGCGCGGCCGAGGCCGATCACGCGTGGCAGCCGCTGCGTCCCGCCGTCGATCAATGGCACGCCCCAGCGGCGCTCCAGGCAGCCGAACTGGGAGGTGACGTCGGCAATCCGCAGGTCGCACCACAGCGCCAGCTCGAGGCCACCGGCCACGCACCAGCCGCCGATCGCCGCGATCGCGGGCTTGACCGGTGTCAGGCGGCTGAAGCCCATCGGGCCCGCGGCCGCGTCGGGGTCGAGCGTCTCCAGCGCCTTCAGGTCGGCCCCGGCGCAGAAGGCCACCTCGCCCGCGCCGGTGAGCACCATCACGCGCGCATCGTCGTCGGCGGCGAAGCGCTCGTACGCCTCCAGCAGGGCGGCGGCGGTGGGGCCGTCGACGGCGTTGCGGCGCTCGGGCCGGTCGATCGTGACGACGGCCGCTGTGCCGGCCCGTTCATAACGCACCATGGCCGCAGTCAAGCGCAACGGCCCCGGGCGGGGAGCGCCGGGGCCGTCTGCGACCAAGGGTGGTGGCGGAGGGCCGGGGTGGTGTGAAGATGCGGCTACCAGCCGCCGCGCAGGTCGGCGCGCGCCTTGCGCGCCTTCGCCGCGGCCAGCCGCCGGTCCTTGCGCCGGTCCAGCGCCTGCTGGGTCAGCGTGAGAATGAGGATCAGCAGCGGGAAGCCGGCGATCAGCGCGAAGCCGGCGTAGGTGACGACCTTGTCGTCGGTCTCGCCGTACAGCCCCTCGCCGCCGTCGTGGGCGGCCAGCGCGGTGGGCGCCAGCAGGACGAACGCGACGACCGTCAACAGGGCAATCCGCAGCACGCCCTGGAGGATACCCTCGGATCGCGATGGCTGTTCTGATCGCCTCCGACATCGCCAAGGACATGGCCGGCGAGCCGCTCCTGCGCGGCGTCTCGTTCCGGCTCGAGCGCCGCGACCGCATGACGCTGTCCGGCCGCAACGGCGCCGGCAAGACCACGCTGCTGCGGATGCTTGCCGGGGAGACGTCGGTCGACGGAGGAGAGCTGAGCTTCGCCAAGGACGTCCGGATCGCGCTGCACGACCAGCGCCCGCCGCGCGACCGCGACCGAACGCTGAGCGACTACGTCCTGTCCGGCGCCAAGGACCTGCTGGCGCTCGAGGAGCGCCTGGCCGAGCTCGAGCACGCGATGGCCGAGGGCGCGACCGACAACGCCACGCTCGGCGCCTACGCGACCGCGCAGGCGCGGCTCGAGCACGCCGGCGGCTACAACTGGCGCGAGTCGGTAAACGCGACGCTGCACGGCCTCGGCTTCCGCGACGAGCACCTCGCCCGCAGCCTCGCCACGTTCAGCGGCGGCGAGCTGACGCGAGCGTCGCTGGCGCGCGCGCTGGCCGGCGACCCCGACCTGCTGCTGCTCGATGAGCCGACCAACCACCTCGACATCGAGTCGCTCGAATGGCTCGAGAGCCATCTGCAGAACCTCGACGCCGCCGTCGTCCTCGTCGCCCACGACCGCTGGTTCCTTGAGGCGGTCGGCACGAGCGTGCTCGAGCTGGAGGCGGGCCGCGCGCGCTTCTTCAAGGGCACGTGGCACGCGTGGCGCAAGGAGAAGGCCGCGCGCGAGCTCGCGCTCGGCCGCGCGATCGAGAAGCAGGAGGCCGAGATCGAGCGGCTCGAGCGGTTCGTCGACCGCTTCCGTGCGGGCACGCGCGCGCGGCAGGCCCAGGCGCGGGTGAAGAAGCTGGAGAAGATCGACCGCATCACGCGCGACCCCCGCGACGGCAAGGCCCTCGGCTTCGCCTTCAAGCCACCGGAGCGCTCCGGCCGCGTCGTCTTCGAGGTCGAGGACGGGCAGCTGGAGATCGGCGACCGGACGCTGCTGCGCGACTTCGAGCTGTGGCTCGAGCGCGGCGAGCACGTGTCGCTGATCGGCCCGAACGGCAGCGGCAAGACGACGCTGATCAAGGCGCTCTCAGGCGAACGCGAGCTCGATGCCGGCAAGCTGCGCCGCGGCCACAACGTGAAGATCGGGCTGCTGTCCCAGCACGCCGAGGAGCTCGGCGCGCCCGGCGCCCGCACCGTGCTGGAGGCCACCCAGCGCGCCACCGCCCTCAAGCCCAACGGCGCCCGCTCGCTGCTCGGCCAGTTCCTGTTCAGCGGCGAGGCGGCGGAGAAGCCGCTCGACGGCCTGTCGGGCGGCGAGCGGCGCCGGCTGTCGCTGGCCATCCTCGTCCACTCCGGCGCCAACGTGCTGATCCTCGACGAGCCGACCAACCACCTCGACCTCGAGAGCCGCGAGGCGCTCGAGGCGGCGCTGCAGGCGTTCCCGGGCTCGCTGCTGCTGATCTCGCACGACCGCGCGCTGCTCGACGCCGTCGGCAGCCGCACTGTCGCGGTCGAGGAGCAGACGCTGCACTCGTACGTCGGCGGCTGGCCCGAGTACCTGCGCGTGCGCGAGGAGCGCGCCGAGGCCGAGCGGACCGCCAAGCGCGCGAAGCCGGCCAAGCCCGCGCCGCCGAAGGAGCGCACCGGCCCGTCGAAGAACCAGCAGCGCCGCGCGGGTGAGCTGGAGAAGGCGATCGAGGCCGCCGAGGCCGACCTGCGCGCGCTCGAGGAGGAGCTCGCCGATCCGTCAGCGTGGAACGATCCGCGCAGCGCCGCCAAGTCGACCGCCCGCCACAACCAGGCGAAGAAGACGCTCGAGGCGCTTTATGCGGAGTGGGAGACCGTCGCGGGCTGAGCGGCGAAGCCGCTGGTCGTCTTCCTCCACGGCCTCACGTTCGACCGCCGCAGCTGGCGCCCGATTATCGACTCGCAGAGCTCGGCGTCGAGCGACCCATGATGGTCGGGCGCCGCGGCCGCGGCCGGACGCGCTTAAGCGTGCGCCTGCGGCCGCGCAAGCCGCAGCGCCTGCACTGGGTGTGGCTGGCGGCGGTGGGGGTCGACGGCCGGACGGCCAAACCCGTGCTGGTGCGGATCGACTAGTGACGGCCGTTGGCGCGCTTGAGGGCGATCCCCTCGAGCACGTTCGCAACGGTCTCGCACGCGTCGACCGCCGATTCCAGCGTCTCGAAGATGTCCTTCCAGCGGATGACCATCATCGGGTCGATGCCGTTGACGAACAGCGACGCGACGGCCTCGCGGACGATCCGGTCGGCGTGCTTCTCCAACCGCCGAATCTCATCGAGGCCGAGGGCTATCTCATCGCCCTCGCGCAGAGCCTGCAGGGTGGCGGCGACCTGGTCGGCGGCGCCGACGAGTACCTCGGTCATCGCCTGCGCCGGCTCCATCGGGGCCTCGACGCGGTAGAGGCCGAGCTGGTCCGCGGCCTCCTCGGCGTGGTCGACGATGTCGTCCAGCGCGCCGGTGAGGGCGTGAATGTCGGCGGCGTCGAAGTCGGATCCCCGCTCGGCGAGCCGGCTGAGGATGTCGTGCGCGATCTCGTCGCCGCGGTGCTCACAGTCGCGGACGTCGGCGGCGAGCTCGGGGTGCTCCGGGAAATCGGCAAACAGGTCGCGGAGCAGGCAGGAAGCGTGCTGCACGTTGCGCCCGCATGCCTCGAAGAGCTCGAGGAGCTCGGCGTCCTCCTTCACCTTCGTCGGCCACATGCGGGCACCGTAATCGCGCGCGAGGGACCGCAGCCAGGCGTTCACAGCCCTTTCACGACGTGTTCACCCGCCGGTAACCGGAAGGGCTGACCGCTCATCGATCTTCCGCAGCGATGTTGCCCACAACGCAGGCCGGCGAAGTCATCAAGGCTGGTGAGCTCGAGATCCGGCCCTCTGAGTTCCTCGCGCTCGCCGGCGGACGAGCGCTGACACTGTCGGTGCGCGAGCTCGATCTGCTCGCGGCGCTGGGCCGCCGGGAGGGGCGCGTCGTACCGCGGGAGGAGCTGTACCACACGGTCTGGGGAGCGCCGATGCGCGCTGCGGACCGGTCGGTGGACGTCTACGTCCACAAGCTGCGGGCAAAGCTCGCGAACGCGCTGCCGGAGTGGGAGTTCATCCATACGCACTTCGGGTTCGGCTACCGGTTCCAGCCGGAGCCTTCACAGCGTTTTCACAAGGCGGCGACGACTCGGTAACAGGATGCAGTCCTGTCGCTGCGAGCCTCGCGCCGCCACGACTAAGGAGAAGGAAGGGTCGATGATTATCAAGCGTCTACTGCTGGTGCTCGCCATGGCGGCGTCGCTGGCGTTCGTCGCCGCCGGATGCGGCGATGCCAATGACAACAGCAGCGACGGCGCAGCCGCGTCGAGCGACGGCGGCTCAGCCGACGTGTCCGGCAACATCGCCGGCGCCGGCTCCAGCGCGCAGGACGCCGCGATGCAGGCCTGGATCGCGGGCCTCCAGTCCACCAGCCCGAACGCGACGGTGTCGTATGACCCGGTCGGCTCCGGCGGTGGACGAGAGCAGTTCGTGTCCAAGGGCGTCGACTTCGCCGGCTCGGACGCGGCGCTCGCCGACGACGAGCTGAAGGGCGCGCAGGACCGTTGCGGCGGCCCCGACAACCTGATCGAGATCCCGGTCTACATCTCCCCGATCGCGATCATCTACAACCTCGAGGGCGTCGACAACCTGCAGCTCTCGCCGAAGACCGCGGCGCAGATCTTCGCTCAGAAGATCACGAACTGGAACGATCCGGCGATTGCGAAGGACAATCCGGGCACCAAGCTGCCCGACCAGCGCATCTCGCCCGTGAACCGGTCCGATGAGTCGGGCACGACGGAGAACTTCACGGACTGGCTCTCGCAGGCGGCGCCCGACGTCTGGACGTACGCGGTCGACGGCAACTGGCCGGTCAAGGGCGGCGAGGCCGCCGAGGGCACGTCGGGCGTCGTCGACGCCGTCAAGAACGGCAAGGGCACCGTCGGCTACGCCGACGAGAGCCAGGCCGGCGAGCTCGGCGTCGCCAAGATCAAGGTCGGCTCGGAGTACGTCGGGCCCTCGGCCGAGGCGGCGGCCGCAGTGCTCGACAAGTCCAAGGAGAGCGACGACCCGGGCAAGTTCGTGTTCACGTACAAGCTCGACCGGACCGTCACCGGCACGTATCCGATCACGCTCGTCTCGTACCAGATCACCTGCACCAAGCACGACTCGGCCGACAAGGGCAAGCTCGTCCAGGCGCTGTACAAGTACATCATCAGCCCCGAGGGCCAGGACGCCGCCGCCAAGAACGCCGGCTCGGCGCCGATCAGCGACGCGCTGCGTACGAAGATCCAGCCCGCCGTCGACGCGATCGGATCGGGGAGCTGATCTCCGAGCACTCGCATGTCCTTCAGGTCCGGGGAGCGCCGGCGCGCTCCCCGGACCTGTCTGTCCCGTCAACCACCGGAAAGGCGATCTCTTGAGCGCCGCCGAATTCGACACACTGGACGCCCTCGCCGTACGGAGCGCGCCGGGGCGCACGGGCGACCGGGTGTTCGCCGGCACCGCCACCGCTGCGGCGTTCCTGATCCTCGCGGTGCTCGCCGGCGTTGCGGTCTTCCTGCTCGTCGAGGCGTGGCCCGCTGTCACCGCGCCCGCCGACAAGATCTCCGGCGGCAACGGCCTGATCGCCTACATCGCGCCGCTCGCGTTCGGCACGCTCATCGCCGCTGCCATCGCCTGCATGGTCGCGATCCCGCTGGCCATCTCGGTGGCGCTGTTCATCAGCCACTTCGCGCCGCGCCGGCTGGCGCAGCCGCTGTCGTACGTGATCGATCTGCTCGCCGCGATCCCGAGCGTCATCTACGGGCTCTGGGGCGTCGCGGTCCTCGGCAAGGCCTCCCAGCCCGTGCAGCTGTGGCTCTCGGACCACCTGGGCTGGATCCCGTTCTTCAAGGGCCCGGCCTCGGCGACCGGCCGCACGATGCTGATCGCCGGCCTCGTCCTCGCGGTGATGATCCTGCCGATCATCACCGCGGTCGCCCGCTCGGTGTTCGAGCAGACGCCGCGCAAGCTGCAGGAGGCGGCGTTCGCGCTCGGCGCGACGCGCTGGGAGATGATCCGTCTGACCGTCCTGCCGTTCGGCAAGTCGGCGATGATCAGTGCGTCGATGCTCGGCCTCGGGCGCGCGCTGGGCGAGACGATGGCGGTGGCGATCGTCCTCTCCGTCTCCGGCGACGTCACGTTCAACCTGATCAGCTCGGCGAACCCGTCGACGATCGCCGCGCACATCGCGCTCAACTTCCCCGAGTCCTCGGGCATCGACGTCAACGCCCTGATCGCCGCCGGCCTCGTGCTGTTCGCGGTGACGCTCGTGATCAACATGGTGGCGCGCGCCGTCATCAACCGAGAGATCCGGACCTGATGAGCACGCACGTGCCACCGCGCCGCGACCAGGAGCAGAAGCAGGAGCAGCGCGAGCAGCAGGCTCCCGACGCGCAGCGGCCCACGCCGTCCGCAACGGCGGCGCCGCAGGCCGCGGCCGTCACGGTCCCGCGGGCCCGCATGACCGCCGGCAACCTCCCGAACTGGGGCCCGTGGGCGGCCATCGTCGGCTCCGCCGTCGTCGTCGGCGCCATCCTCGCCGCGGTCGGCTTCAAGATCGCGCCGATGGTGATCTTCACGGCGATCCTCTCCGGCGTCGTCATCTACGTCTGGTCGCGCGCCGTCGAGGGCACGCGGGCCGCGACCGACCGCGGGGTGACGTTCCTCGTCACAGTCGCGTTCCTGATCGCGCTCGCGCCGCTGCTGTCGCTGCTCTACACGGTGGTCGACCGGGGGCTCGCGCGCTTCGACAGCGACTTCTTCTCGATCTCGATGCGCGGCGTCGTCGGTGCGGGTGGCGGTGCGTACCACGCGGTGCTCGGCACGCTGATCATCACCGCGCTGGCCACGATCATCTCGGTTCCGGTCGGCGTGATGACCGCGATCTACCTACAGGAGTACGGCGCAGGGCGTCTGCGCCGGTGGGTGACGTTCTTCGTCGACGTGATGACCGGCATCCCGTCGATCGTCGCCGGCCTGTTCGCCTACGCGCTGTTCGCGCTCATCCTCGGCCCGGGCATCCGGCTCGGCATCATCGGCGCCGTCGCGCTGTCGGTCCTGATGATCCCGATCGTCGTCAGATCCACCGAGGAGATGCTGCGGATCGTCCCCAACCACCTGCGCGAGGCGGCGTACGCGCTCGGCGTGCCGAAATGGAAGACGATCGTGAAGATCGTCCTGCCGACGGCGATGGCGGGCATCATCACCGGCGTGATGCTGGCGGTCGCGCGCATCATCGGCGAGACCGCGCCGCTGCTCATCACCACGGGCGTCGTGACGTCGGTCAACGGCGACCCGTTCAACGGCCGCATGATGAACCTCGCGGTCTTCGCGTTCAGCCAGTACAAGTCGCCCGGGGTGCCGCCCGAGCCGTACTTCGACCGCGCGTGGTCGGCTGCGCTGGCGCTGATCCTGATCGTGATGGTGATGAACCTGCTCGCGCGGCTCGTCTACCGTCGCTTCGGCACGGACCTGCGCGGATGACTGTCACAACCGAAAGGACCAGCGAGATGGTGGTCGAGACCGCCGCGAAGACCGTCAACGTGACGGGACTCAACCTCTACTACGGGTCGTTCCTGGCGGTCAAGGACGTCAACGTCAAGATCGAGCCCAACAAGGTGACCGCGCTGATCGGCTCATCCGGGTGCGGCAAGTCGACGTTCCTGCGCTCGCTCAATCGCATGCACGAGCTGGTGGCGGGCGCGCGCGTCGAGGGCGAGGTCGCGCTCGACGATCAGGACATCTACGCCGAGGGCATCGACCCGGTCGCCGTGCGGCGGCAGATCGGCATGGTGTTCCAGCAACCGAACCCGTTCCCGACCATGTCGATCTACGACAACGTCGCGGCCGGCCTGAAGCTCAACGCCCGCAAGATCAAGAAGGACGTGCTCGACGGGATCGTGGAGAAGGCGCTGCGCGGCGCGCACCTGTGGGAGGAGGTCAAGGACCGGCTCGGCAAGCCCGGGATGGGCCTGTCCGGCGGCCAGCAGCAGCGCCTGTGCATCGCGCGCGCCACGGCGGTCGAGCCCGAGGTGCTGCTGATGGACGAGCCCGCTTCGGCGCTCGATCCGGTCGCCACGCTCGCGATCGAGGATCTCGTCACCGAGCTCAAGACGAAGTACACAATCGTGATCGTCACCCACAACATGCAGCAGGCCGCGCGCGCGAGCGACATCACGGGGTTCTTCAACATCGAGGGCAGCGGACAGCCCGGGTACCTGGTCGAGATCGACGCGACGGAGAAGATGTTCTCCAATCCGCGTGAGAAGGCCACCGAGGACTACGTGAGCGGTAGGTTCGGATAAGAATGGCCGAGTCGATGCGAGTCCACTTCCATGAAGAGCTCAAGCAACTCGAGACCCAGGCGCTCGGCGCGCTGGACCTCGTCGTGGCGACCCTCGACCGCACACTCGAGGCGCTCGAGCACCAGGACATCGAGCTGGCGTCGATCGTCGTCAATGACGACGACAGGATCGACGGCCGCTTCCTCGAGGTCCATCAGGGGATCCTCTCCCTGCTCGCGCTGCAGGCGCCGGTGGCGGGCGATCTCCGCACCGTGGCCGCCTTGCTCCACGTCATCAAGCACGCGGAGCGGATGGGTGACCAGTGCGTGAACATCGCCAAGGTGATGCCGCTGGTCGGCCACGAGCCGCCCGCCGACCCCGAGTTGCTGGAGAAGATCTTCAAGATGGGCGCGCTGGCGCGCTCGGAGGTGGCGCAGGCCAAGCAGGCGTTCACGCTGCGCGACGTCTCGCTGGCGCAGGATCTGGTGCGTCAGGACGAGGAGATCAACGCGCTCAACCGCGAGGTGTTCCGGCGCGCGGTGGAGATCGGGACCGACGAGGACACGCGTGAGTGGGCGATGACGATGATGCTCGTGTCACGCGCGTTGGAGCGCATCGGCGACAACGCCGTCGACATCGGCGAGCAGGTCGCGTTCGTCGTCACGGGCTTGTTTCGCGAGTTCTCCGACGCGTCTCACGTATGAGCCGGATTCCCGCAGAATGCGGGATCGTCGGGCGGGGCGTCAAACGCGTGTGACGATCGTGTTACCGGAACCCCGGATGGGCGGGTCGCCGTCAACGGGTCCGCGTATGCTGGTGGCGCGATGACGACGACTGCTCAAGCCGCCATCCGCCTCGCCGTGGTGGATTCCGACAGTGGGTTCCTGCAGGTGTTGACGAAGCGCCTCGACACCGCGGGCTGGCAGCACCGCGTGCTCGCCTCCCCCGTGCCTTTGGATGCGCTGGTCGCGATGCGGCTCAACGCCGTCGTGCTCGACCTCGCGGTCCTCGGGCCGCAGGCGTGGACGTACCTGGAGAAGCTGTGCGCGCGGCTCCCGCAGCTCGGCGTGGTCGTCTGCACCGGCCAGTCGAGCGTGGCGCAGCGTGTTCGCGGCCTGCGCCTGGGCGCCGACGACTGGGTCACCAAGCCATGCCATCCGGAGGAGCTGATCGCCCGCGTGGAGGCCGTCGTCCGCCGCCGCAAGCGGGCCGAGACGCGCGTGCCGTCCGCGCCGGTGGCGATCGGCGAGCTCGAGGTCCGGTCGGATCAGTTCCAGGCGTTCGCCGGCGGCGTGTCGGTGGATCTCACCCGCCGCGAGTTCGAGCTCATCCAGCTGCTCGCCGAGGCCGAGGGGCACGTCCTCCAGCGCGAGGAGATCTACGAGCGGGTCTGGGGCTACGCGATGGTCCACGGCGACCGCTCCGTCGACGTCTTCGTCCGCAAGCTGCGCCAGAAGCTCGAGCGCGCGTCGCCGGGCTGGCGCTACATCCACACGCACTTCGGCATTGGCTACCGGTTCTCCGCCGAGCCGGTGGTGGCCGAGGGGGCGGCGGTCGAGCCGGCGCCGACGGTCACGGCGGCGACGGCCGAGGCCGAGGCCGACGAGACTGACGTCGTCCCGGCCTGACCGGCGCGACGAACTGCGGCTGGGTAGGGCGGCGGGGAGATCTTCGGCCCGGCTATCGTTCACAGTGTGGGCCCTGACCGCGGCACGCACCTGCGCAACATCGCGATCGTCATCGCGCTCGCCGTCGTCGTCTGGAAGGTCCCGGGCGGCGGCACGGCGAGCCTGGCGATCAGCAATCTGCTCGGGCTCATCTTCATCGGCGGCCTTCTGTTCTTCGGCTACCGGATCTACATGGAGAACCGGGACACGATCTTCGGTCTTGGGGAGCGCCCCCGCGGCATCCTTTACGCGTCGGCCGCGCTGATCGGGATCACGCTGATCGCCACCGGGCGGATGTGGGACGCCGGCGGGCTCGGCGCCGTGCTGTGGCTCGCCTTCATCAGCCTCGGTGCGTGGGGGCTGTACAGCGTCTGGCGCGTGTACCGCGAGTACTGAGCTACTCGAGCGGCGGGCGTTGCGCCTTCAGGCTCTCGCGCACGCCCACGACCTCGACCTTCGCGCTGCGCCGGCGCGCCTCGGCCTCAGCGTTGAGCAGCACGTCGAGCCCGCGCGAGTCGATGTGGTCGACCTTCGAGAGGTCGAGCACCACTGCCGAGGGATCGTTCCCGAGTGCCTGCAGCACGCCTTCGAGAAGCGCCGCGGTTCCGCGTTCGAGCTTGCCGCTAACCCGCAGCAGCACATTCCCGTCGGCGTTTCTCTCGAATTCCACAACCAGGCGTTCCGTGCCCATCGGTGGCACCCTACTTGACGGTGCGGTGCGGGTGACCACTCCGAAGCGCAGCACGTCTGGCGCATCACCGCTCCGGAGTGGCAAGTGGTCAGAGCGGCAACGCGCCATCCGGGGCACTTTCGGCACAGACTCGCAACACTTGCGCGTAGAGCCGTAACTCAATGCCCGGGAGTCTCCCGGGCATGCTCAGCGACGACACCGGTCAGGCCAGCGTCGAACTCGTGGCGGTGCTCCCGCTCGTCGCGGCGGTCTTCGCGGCGCTGTGGCAGGTGACGCTGGTCGGCTACGCGGAATGGGCGGCGAGCGCCGCCGCGCGGGCCGCGGCCCGCGCCGATGCCGTGGGGAGCGATCCCGCGCGCGCTGCACGCGCCCATCTCGCGCGTTCGCTCGAGCACGGCCTGAGCGTGCGGTCCGTGCGCGCGGGGACCGTGCGCGTCGCGGTCCGCATCCCCACGGTCCCCGGCGTGCCAGGCCTCGGCCACGCGCACGCCACCGGCCACTTCGAGCCCCAGTCGTGAAGCCGCTGCGCGTTCTCGCCGCCGTGCCGAGCCACCACGGTCAAGCCACCGTCGAGGTCGTCGTCCTCCTCCCGCTGCTGCTGGCCGCCGCACTCGCGGCTGCGGCGCTCCTGGCCGCCCACAGCGCGGGCGAGCAGGCCGGTCAGGCAGCCGAGGCGGGCGCCGTCGCGCTCCTGCAGGGGCACGACGCCACGGCCGCGGCTCGCGCTGCCCTGCCGGTCGGAGCCCGCCGCCGCGCCGAGGTCGCCGTCCACGGCCGCCGCGTCACGGTCACCCTCCGCCCACGCCTCCCGGTCGCCGCGCTCGAGCGCTCACTGACCACGCAGGCCACCGCGACCGCTGGCCCCACCGCGGCGCCCGACTCCGTCGCGGAGCCTGTCTCGGCCGCCGAGCCTCTTTCGGCTGCCGAGCCTGTCTCGGCCCCGGCGCCGATCTCCGGGGGCACGCCGTGAACGGCCGTCTCGCCCGCACCGCCGCGTGGTTCATCGCGCCGCCCGAGACGGCTGCGCGGGTCGCCGCCGCGCCCGTGCCGCCCGCCGCGCGCATCGTCGTTCTCGGCGCGCGCGAGGACGTGGCGGCGCTCGCGGCGGCGGTTGCGCTTGCCCTGCGCGCGCCCTCCGGCCTGGTCGCCCTCTGGCAGGGCGATCGCGCGCCCGTGCGCGGCGTCGCCACGCGCGCGGCAGGACAGCTCGCCGCCCGGCTCGAGGCGCGTGACCTCCCCGCACTCGCACGCGGCCGGCTCGCGTGGCTGGCGCTGCCCGAAGATCCGGAGGACGCCGCCACCGCGGTCCGGCGGGCATCGGGCGTGGTGGACGGGCCGCTCGTCACGGCGCTGGCGGGCGCCCGGCCGCCCGCGCTCGAGCAGCTCGTCGGCGAGCACGACATGGCCATCGTGGCGGCCGATCCGGTCTCCGCCCTGGCCCGCACCGCGCTCGCCGGCCTCGCCGCCCGCGGGCTCGAAGCCGGGGCGTGCCCGCCGCTGCGGCGCGGCCTCGCACGCCGGCTGGCCCTCGGGGGGCTCGCCGCCCCACGGCTCCAGGCGCCGCTCGGCAGCGCCTTCGCGGCGGTGCAGGAACGGTGAGGGCCCGGGTTCGCGAAGCGCACGGGCAGGCGTCGGTCCTGCTCGTCGGCGCGCTCGCCGCGATCCTCGTCGGCGTCCTCATCCTCGGCGCGGCGGCACGCGGCGTCGCCCGTGAGGCCGACGCGCAGCGGGCGGCGGACCTCGCCGCGCTGGCCGGGGCGCGGGCGATGTACGGCGCCTACCCGCGGCTGTTCGAGCCCGCCACGGTCGACGGCCGCCGCAACCCGCGCCACCTGGCGCGCGCTGCGTACCTCACGATCGCCCGCACGGCGGCTCAGCGCGTCGCGCGCGCGAACCACGCGGACACCGCGACCGTCCGCTTCCCGGACGGCGACACGTTCGCGCCGGTGCGGATCCGCGTCGGCGTGCACGAGCTGATCGAGGTCCGCCGCAACGCCGAGCGGCGCGCGCTCACGGTCCGCGTCGCCGCCGAGGCGGAACTCGCGCCCGCCCAGCCGTCCACCGCCGGCGGCGGCTACGACGGCCCGCTCGCCTACCGCCAGGGCAAGCCGATGCGGCCGGACGTCGCGCTGGCCTTCGACCGCATGGAGCACGCGGCGCGCGCCGACGGCGTCGCCCTGCTCATCAACAGCGCCTTCCGGTCCGACGCCGAGCAGGCCGTGCTCTTCGCCCGCCACCCGGACCCGAAGTGGGTCGCGCCGCCCGGCACGTCGCTGCACCGCTACGGCACCGAGCTCGACCTCGGGCCGCCGAGCGCGTACGGCTGGCTGGCCGCCAACGCGTCGCGCTTCCACTTCGTCGGCCGCTACTCGTGGGAGCCCTGGCACTACGGCTACGGGCTCAACGCCGCGTCCACGCCGCACACGGCGACCGAGCACGAGACCGCGCTGCCAGCCTTCGTGCCCGAGCAGTACGCGCCGATGCTGGCCCGGGCGGCGCAACGCTGGAATGTCTCGGCGGCGCTGCTCGCCGCGCAGCTGTACGCCGAGAGCAACTTCAATCCGTTCGCGCAGAGCGGGGCCGGCGCCCAGGGCATCGCGCAGTTCATGCCCGGCACCGCCCGGGCCCTCGGCCTTGACGATCCGTTCGACGCCGCGCAGGCGATCGACGCCCAGGCGCACCTGATGCGAGACCTGCTGCGGCGGTTTGCGGCGGTGCCGCTCGCGCTCGCCGCCTACAACGCCGGGTCCGCGCCCGTCGCCGCGTGCATGTGCGTGCCGCCCTACCCGGAGACGCGCGGGTACGTGGCGCGAATCCTCGGGCTGCTCGGCGGCGCCGGCGACGTGGCCGGCGGCGGACTGGAGGTGAGGCTCGTGGAATGAGGCGAGGCGTCCCGCGACGGCGGGCACGCCCCGCGTGAGCTCGTCATCGATCTACGGCTGCCAGGGCATGGTGCCTCCTTCCCGATCGTCCCGGCCGCGCGAGGAACACCGCCTTGCGGTGGCGCTCTTCGTCGGCATCGGCTTCGAGCCGCCCGCCGATCCGCTGGCCGCGCACGGCGACCACCTCGAGCCCGGCGGCGGCGACGAGCGACGGGATCGCGGGGAGCGGGTAGTGCCAGTGGCCCCAGGAGGTCCTCGTGCGGCGCCACAGGCCGTCGCCGCACCGGCTCAGGACGTCCATCGCCACCTCGGCGCGGCCGCCGGGGGCGTCCATCTGCGCGGGGCTGCCGTGCCAGAGCACGATCCGCTCGCCGTCCTCGACGATCCGGTCGCCGACATCGCGATACGCGCTCAGCGTGTTGACGTCGAAGGCGAGCAGGCCGTCGGGGGCGAGGTTCGCCGCCATGCGCCGCAGCGCGCGCACGACGTCGTGGCCCGACGGCAGGTGGTTGACCGCGTCGTCGAGGCACGTAACCAGGTCGAAGCGGCCGTACACGGGCAGCGTGCGCATGTCGGCGACGTGCACCTCGGCACGCCCCGCCAGCTTGGCGCGGGCCACGGCCGCCATGCCCGCCGAGCCGTCGCACCCGACAGCGTCGTAGCCGAGATCGAGCAGCGCCTCGAGGCTCTTGCCGGTTCCGCACGCGACATCCAGGGCGCGCCGGCCGGCGAGCCCGTGGTCACGGGCGAGCGCGTCGACCGCGGCCAGCCACGGCACGTAGGCGTAGCCCTCGGTCAGGAGGTCGTAGGCCGGCGCCAGCACGTCGTACGCGCAGGCGGTGGACACGCTCGTCGCGGTCATGGGCGGTTGACCACGTCCAGCGCTCAGTCTGTTTCAACGCTGGGAATGTTGGCGCGTCATGACTCAACGCACCGACGAATGGGACTGGGCGAAGGTTCGCACCGTGTGTCTGCGGGAGACCCGCCGCGTCCTCGGACCATCGTACGCCGCCGACGATGCCGCGCAGGAGGCGACGATCCGCGCGTGGCGCTACCGGACGAGCTGCCGGAACCCCGCGCGGCCCGAGCCGTGGATCGCCGGGATCGCACGCCGCGAGGCGCTTAGAGCGATCTCCAAGCGCCGCGAGGAGGCTGCGCCGGCCGAGCGCGACCTAGTGGATCCGCGCCAAGATCTCTCAGAATTAGTGGACTCACTGGACCTTTGGCGGGCAATCAGCGGGATCAATGGTCAGGACAGGCGGCTATTGGTCGGCCACTACTGGCAAGATCTCCCTAACAGCGAGCTCGCGACGCAGCTGGGTCTCGCCGAGGTGACGGTCCGGGTCCGCCTTCACCGACTACGGCATCTGCTGCGCGAACGAATGGGTGAGATATGAAACCGATAAAGAACATCGACGATCCCCGCTTCGTGAAGGCCATGAGCCATCCACTGCGGGTGCGCATCCTGGCCATGCTCGATGAGCGCAAGGCGTCACCGAACCAGCTGTCGGGCTGGCTCGGCGCCAGCCTGGGGACCGTCGCCTACCACGTCCGTACGCTCGAGCAGCTCGGCCTCATCGAGCTCGTGGACGAGACCCGCGTTCGCGGAGCGGTCGAGCACCACTATCGGGCCCGTGAGCGGCCCAACGTCACCGCCGAGGGCTGGGCCCAGGCGCCGCCGATCGCCAAGCAAGCGGCCGTCGGCTCCTCGCTGGACGTCATCGCCGACTACGCTCGCGCGTCGGCCGCCGCCGGCGGCTTCGACCGGCCAGACGCGCAGCTCCGCCGCGCGCTCGTCCGGCTCGACGCGCGCGGCTTCGCCCAGCTGTCCAAGGCCTGCGACAAGCTGCTCGAGCAGGCCGACAAGATCGAGGCGGCCGCCGCCGAGCGGATCGCCAAGGACCCGCACGCCGACGACATCGTCGAGGCCGGCCTCGGCCTCATGCTCTTCGACGCGGTCCGCCTGTCCGGCGCCGAGGAGACCGATGGGCGCAAGCCCACGGCCCGGCGCACTTCCCGGTCGCGTCGCGCGAC
This sequence comes from uncultured Solirubrobacteraceae bacterium, assembly GCA_963803335.1. Classification (GTDB taxonomy): domain Bacteria; phylum Actinomycetota; class Thermoleophilia; order Solirubrobacterales; family Solirubrobacteraceae; genus DASSUW01. The sequence goes on from CAWDME010000011.1 coordinate 455,170, forward strand.
CGCCAATCGCTAGCTCGTGGTTCTGGCTCCGGCGCGCGTCGAGCGCGCCGGAGCTGAGAGAGGGCGTGGGCGCCCCGGCGACGGGGTCGGTCATCGCCGGGGCGCCGCGAGCACCGAGGGATGAGGGCGGTGCATCCCGTACGGTACCGCCTGAGCGCTCAGAATGACTGATCGATGATGCGGCGGACGGTCGCCAGCGCGGTATCGATGTCGGCCCGATCAACATCGAGATGGGTGACGGCGCGGACCCGGTCCGGCCCGACCGTGCTCATCAGCACGCCCTCGCGCTCGAGCTCGGCGGCCAGGGCGGCGGCGTCGCGGAAGCCGAACACGACGATGTTCGTCTCGACCTCGGCTGGGTCGAGGTCGATGCCGGGCAGCTCGGCGAGGCCCTCGGCGAGTATGCGCGCGTTGGCGTGGTCCTCGGCCAGCCGGTCGACGTTGTGGTCGAGTGCATACAGGCCGCCGGCGGCGATGATCCCGGCCTGGCGCAGCGAGCCGCCCCACATCTGCTTGTAGCGCCACGCCTCGTCGATCAGCTCGCGCGATGCCGCCAGCACCGCCCCGACTGGCGCGCCGAGGCCCTTCGTGAAGTCGAGCCACGCCGTGTCGAACATGCTCGCCCAGTCACTCGCCGGCACGCCGGAGGCCACGACCGCGTTCATCAGCCGCGCGCCGTCGAGGTGCGCGCGCATGCCGGCGCCGCGGGCGACCGCGAGCACCGACCGCATCTGCTCGAGCGGCCACACGCGCCCGCCTGCGATGTTCGTGGTCTGCTCGAGCGAGACGAGGCGCGAGCGCGGCATGTAGCGGTCGGGCGGTCGTAGGTGCGCGCGCAGCGCGTCGGCGTCGAACATCCCGCGCGCGCCCTCGACCGGGCATAGCACGGCGCCGGAGATCGCCGCCGGCCCGCCGGCCTCAGCGATGATCGGGTGCGAGGTCCGATGGAGGACGACCTCGTCACCGCCCGGCCGCGTGTGGAGCCGGAACGCGATCGCATTGCACATCGTGCCGCTGGGGAGAAACACCGCGGCCTCGTGGCCGAGCAGGTCGGCGACCCGCTCGCACAGCGCGATGACGGTCGGGTCGTCGAGCTTCTGCTCGTCGCCGACCTCGGCCTCGGCCATGGCTTTCCGCATCGCCGGCGTCGGGCGGGTCTGGGTGTCGGAGTAGAGGTTGACCACGGTCTTGGACCCTAACCGTGGTGGGGTGCCGGCGAACTGCGGCATTGAGGGCGGCCCGAGAGGGGGTGGCTAGCGAAAGTTCACCAGGAGTGAACAAACGTAGGCCACCCCGCCTGGGCCGCCCTACATGCGCAGTTGGATGGCGCCGCGAAGTGCGCCGGCGGAGACCTAGCGGTGCGCCTTCGCGTTCTTGCGCACGACGCTGAACGCCGGCCGCGGCGAGCCGTTCGGGTTCACGAGCCCGGCGTCAAAGCGCGCGCCGCGCGGCTCGCCGAACCACGTGTACACGTAGAGCTGCGTGATCTTCGAGCGCATCCCCGCCCGCTTGCGCTGATATCGCGCAGCGAGCTTGAACATGTACTTCGTGCGGTTGGCGGCGCGCTTCGGGCTGTACTTCTTCAGCCGGCTGCCGGCGAAGCGGACGATGCCGCCCGTCTCGGTCAGCCACACCTCGCCCGGTGCCATCGACAGCATCTTCCGGGTGTCGGACGCCGTCTTGTAGTTGACGTCCTGGTAGTTGTGCAGCCCCCACAGGCGCGGGTGGCCCTTGGCGCGGCGCATGAACGCACGCAGGTAGGAGCCGAGGTTGGACGTGTCGAGCAGGTCCGCGGCCATGACCTTGAACTTCCGGGCCTTCGCGTCACGCCGCAGCACGTCGTAGTAGCGCGCCGCGAGGGTGGGCTTGCGAGCCGTCGGCTGCGAGACGTGGTTGACCTCGTTCCAGGCCGAGTACGTCCGCACCCACGGGAACGCGTTGTCGAACGTCCGGAACGCCGCGCGGTACTGCGCGGCGCTCGGCGCCCGGCAGGCCTTCTTCTTCGAGTACCGCTTGCCGTTGTAACAACCACCGCGAGCCGTGAAGGCGACGAGCACCTGCTGGCCCGCGGCGTGGGCGCGGTTCATGTACGCGATCACCGCCGCACGCGTGCTCGCGGACCTGTTCCAGGTCCACGGGACGATGTAGCGGGAGCGCTTGAGCTGCAGCGACTGCCAGCGTGCGCTGTCGTACATCGAGGGGCTCTGTTCGCCGATCCCGAGCCGGTACTTCGCCGAAGCGGCGGGCACGAGAACGAGGGACGCGAGTAGGACAACAGGGAGCATCTTGCGGAATGCCATGCCCCTTGCATCTCCCGAACGCCCCGCTTGTTGCGTAAAAACAACCTAAAGATCGAGCCGCCCGCTTCTCTACTCTCAGTCGTAGACCCGCATGGCGATCGAGGCTGAAGCCGCACTACAGGACCGCTCGGGGCGCCTCGCCGAGCAGCGGCGAGGCCTCCCCGACTCACCCGGCGTGTACCTGTTCCGTGACAACCGCGGCCGGGTCATCTACGTCGGCAAGGCCAAGTCGCTGCGCAAGCGCGTCGCCAGCCACTTCAGCAACCCCACGCTGTACGGCACCACCGCGCTGACCGACGAGGTCGACCACATCGAGACGCTCGTCGTCGCCACCGAGGCCGAGGCGCTGCTCACCGAGCAGACGTTCATCAAGCAGTACAAGCCGCGCTTCAACATCCGGCTGCGCGACGACAAGTCGTACCCCTACATCGCGATCAGCCTCGACGAGGACTTCCCGCGCGTGTACTTCACGCGCGAGCGGCACAAGCGCGAGCGCGTCTACTTCGGCCCGTACAGCAGCGCCAAGCGCGTCCGCGGCACGCTCGACCTGCTCGGCAAGATCTTCCAGCTGCGTAGCTGCGAGGGTCCCGAGCCCGGCCGCCACTCCGGCTCGCCGTGCCTGGACTACTACATCAAGCGCTGCGGGGCGCCCTGCGTCGGCTATGTCTCCAAGGAGGAGTACCGGCAGGGGATCGACGGCGTGATTGCCTTCCTGTCGGGCCGCTTCCGGCAGATCGAGCGCGATCTCGAGGAGCGGATGTACTTCCGCGCCGGCGAGCAGGACTACGAGGGCGCGGCGCTCGACCGCAACCGGCTCCAGGCCGTCCGCGCGCTGCTCGAGCGCCAGCGCGTCGCCAACGAGGGCGCCGGCACGTACGACGCGGTGGCGGTCTCGTGCGAGGGCGCCGAGGCCAACGCGCAGGTCTTCCAGGTCCGCGACGGCGTGCTCAGCGACCGCCAGTCGTTCTACCTCGACAACCACGGCGAGCAGCCGCTGGCGATCGTCGTCGAGGAGTTCATCCTGCAGTACTACGCGACCGCGCTGTCGATCCCGTCGCTGCTCGTCGTGCAGGCCGAGCTGGAGAGCGGCTCGGAGATCGAGATCCTCGAGCAGATCCTCGCCGAGCGCCGCGGCGGCTCGGTCGAGATCCGCCCGGCCGAGCGCGGCGCCAAGCGCCGGATCCTCGACCTCGCCGCGCGCAACGCGCGGCTCGCGCTCGACCAGGAGAAGCTCAAGGCCGAACGCCGGCGACAGCAGCGCGTCGAGGCACTGGACGGGCTGCAACGGGCCTTGAACCTGGAGGCGCTGCCCGTCCGCGTCGAGTGCTTCGACATCTCGCACCTCGGCGGCACGCACACCGTCGCGTCGATGGTTGTGTTCGAGGGCGGAGCGCCGAAGAAGTCCGATTACAGGCGTTTTACGATTCGCGAGGTCGATCCCGGCGACGATTACGGCGCCATGGCGGAGGTGCTCAAGCGCCGCTACGCGCAATGGGAGAAGCAGTCCGAGCGCTCGCCGTACGACGCCGAGCGCGACGCCTCGTTCGGCGCGCTGCCGAACCTGATCGTGATCGACGGCGGCAAGGGCCAGCTCGCCGCGGGCCTCGAGCCGCTCGAGGGCTTCCGCGCGCAGGGCGTCGCCGTCGTCTCGCTCGCCAAGCGCATCGAGGAGGTCTTCCGGCCCGGCAGCAGCACGCCGATCCTGCTGCCGCACGACACCTCCGAGCTGCAGCTGCTGCAGCGCGTGCGCGACGAGGCGCACCGGTTCGCGATCACGCACCACCGGATCCGGCGCGACAAGGCGATGACCGAGTCGATCATGGACGAGCTGCCGGGGATCGGCCCGGCGCGCAAGCGGGCGCTGCTGCGCCACTTCGGCTCGCCCGACGCGGTGCTCGCGGCCACGCGCGAAGAGCTGGAACGGGTGCCCGGGCTCCCTCAGAAGGTCGCCCGCGCCCTATACGCTCACCTCAACAAGACGGGACGATGAGCTCCTCCAACGGCCGTGGGCCTTCCCACCTAGAGGACTTCGTGATCATTTCCGGCCTTTCCGGGGCCGGGAAGTCGTCGGCGATGAACGTGTTCGAGGACGCCGGCTACTTCTGCGTCGACAACCTGCCGGCCGAGATGATCCGGTCGCTGGCCGAGCTGTTCCGGCACGCAGGCTCGAAGGTCGAGCGCGCCGCAGTGGTGTCTGACTCGCGCGGGGGCGAGTACCTGTCCGCCCTGGCGGGCGTGATCGACGAGCTCGGAGGCGCCGGGATTGCCCACCGCGTCCTGTTCCTCGAGGCCGACGACCAGACGCTGCTCAACCGGTACAAGGAGACGCGCCGGCGGCATCCGCTCGCCCCGCACGGCAGCGTCGTCGACGGCATCCAGCGCGAGCGCGAGCTGCTCGGGCCGGTGCGCGACCGAGCGGACTGGTGCATCGACACCAGCGGCCTGAGCGCCGCCGGGCTGCGGCGCAAGGTCGCCGACGACCTGCTCGAGCCGGGCACGCCGGGCCGCCTCGCCGTCACCTTCTCCTCGTTCGGCCACAAGCACGGCCCGCCGCGCGATGCCGACCTCGCGCTCGACGTCCGCTTCCTCCCCAACCCGCACTACGAGGCCGATCTGCGGCCGCTCACCGGGTTCGACCAGCGGATCGTCGACTACGTCGGGCGCGACGGCCGCCTGCAGGAGTTCTACGAGCACGTGATGCCGCTGCTCGAGTACCTGCTGCCCCAGTACGTCGCCGAGGGCAAGGCGCACCTCGTCGTGGCGATCGGCTGCACGGGCGGCCGCCATCGCTCGGTGGCCATCGCCGAGCACCTCGCGGCGGAGTTCCGCGGCCGCGACGAGTACTTCGTCGAGGTTCAGCATCGCGACGTCGACCGGGTTCCCGCGCGCGGCGGCTAGTAGCCTGTCGCTCCCTCTCTCCGCCCAGTCGAAAGGGAACGCTTCATGCCGGTACGTGTGGGGATCAACGGCTTCGGCCGCATCGGCCGCAACGTATTCCGCGCCGCCCAGGAGTCGGACGCGGACGTCGAGATCGTTGCCGTCAATGACATCACGGATGCCGGGACGCTCGGGCACCTGCTCAAGTACGACTCGGTGTTCGGGCCCTTCCCGGGCAGAGTCGAGGTGCGCGACGGCGCGCTCGCCATCGACGGGCGCGAGGTCAAGGTGCTGGCCGAGAAGGACCCGGCGCAGCTCCCGTGGGGCGATCTGGCCGCCGACGTGGTGATCGAGTCGACGGGCTTCTTCACCAAACGCGACGACGCGGCCAAGCACCTCGAGGCCGGCGCCAAGAAGGTGATCATCTCGGCGCCCGCCACCGAGCCTGACGTCACCGTCGCGCTGGGCGTCAACTTCGATGACACCTACGACGCCGACAACCATCACGTCATCTCCAACGCGTCGTGCACGACCAACTGCCTGGCGCCGGTGGCGAAGGTGCTGCACGAGACGATCGGCATCGAGCGCGGGCTGATGACGACCATCCACGCGTACACGGCCGACCAGCGGCTGCAGGACGCGCCCCACAAGGACCTCCGCCGCGCCCGCGCGGCGGCGATCAACCTCGTGCCGGCGTCGACCGGCGCGGCCAAGGCGATCGGGCTCGTGATCCCCGAGCTCCAGGGCAAGCTGCACGGCTTCGCGGTCCGCGCGCCCGTCCCGACGGGCTCGGTCGTGGACCTCACGGTCCAGGTGGCGCGCGAGACCAGCGTCGACGAGATCAACGACGCGTTCCGCTCGCAGGCCGACACCGGGGCGTTCACCGGCATCCTCCAGTACACGGAGGACCCGATCGTGTCGTCGGACATCGTCAAGTCGCCGTACTCGTCGATCTTCGACTCCGAGCTGACGGCGGTCATGGACGGCACGATGGTCAAGGTCGTCGCCTGGTACGACAACGAGTGGGGTTACTCGAACCGGTGCGTGGAGCTGGCGCAGAGGGTGCTGGTGCGTGCGCACGCTTGAGGATCTCGACGTCGAGGGCAAGCGCGTCCTCGTCCGAGTCGACTTCAACGTTCCGCTCGACGGGGACCGCAACATCACCGACGACGCCCGGATCCGCGCCGCGCTGCCGACGCTGACCGAGCTGCGCGAGAAGGGTGCGCGGCTCCTGCTGGCGAGCCACCTCGGCCGCCCGAAGGGACCTGACGAGAAGTTCTCCCTCAAGCCCGCCGCCGAGCGGCTGTCCGAGCTGCTCGACACCGAGGTCGTGCTCGCCGAGGACCTCGACCACGTGCCGGACGGGCCCGTCGTGATGCTCGAGAACGTCCGCTTCGATTCCGGCGAGACCAAGAACGACGAGGACCTGGCCAAGCGCTACGCCGCGCTGGCCGATGTCTACGTCAACGACGCGTTCGGCTCGGCGCACCGCGCGCACGCGTCGACCGAGGCTGTCGCGCACCTGCTCCCGAACGCTGCCGGGCGGCTGCTCGAGCGCGAGGTCTCGACGCTGCGCGGCATCCTCGACAACCCCAAGCGCCCGCTCGTCGCGGTCGTCGGCGGCGCCAAGGTGACCGACAAGATCGGCGTGCTCGACGCGTTCCTGGACAGCGCCGACGAGATCCTCATCGGAGGCGCGATGTGCTTCCCGTTCTTCAAGGCCCAGGGCCACGAGGTCGGCGCGTCACTATGCGAGGACGAGGGCGTCGAGCCGGCGGCCCGGGTCCTGCGCGCCGGCTCCGAGAAGGTTCAGCTGCCCATCGACCTGGTCGCGGGCCGGGAGTTCAGCGCCGATACCGAGGTGCAGCAGATCGACGGCGTCGACGTGCCCGAGGGGTGGATGGGGCTGGACATCGGGCCGGCCACCGCCGGGATCTACTCCGACGTGATCAAGGACGCCGGGACGGTGTTCTGGAACGGGCCGATGGGCGCGTTCGAGCTGGATCCGTTCGCGGCCGGCACGCGCGCCGTGGCCGAAGCGGTCGCGGTGAGCGAGGCCACGACCGTGGTCGGCGGCGGCGACTCGGCGGCCGCGCTCAAGCAGTTCGGGCTCGTCGACATGGTCGACCACGTCTCCACGGGCGGCGGCGCGTCGCTCGAGCTGGTCGAAGGCAAGCCCCTGCCCGGGGTGGAGGCGCTGTCATGAGCCGCACCCCGTTCATCGCCGGAAACTGGAAGATGCACAAGACGATCGCCGAAGCCGAGGCGTTCATCCAGGCACTGCTGCCGCAGGTCGGCGCGGTCGACGACGTCGAGATCGTCATCTGCCCGCCGTACACCGCGCTGCAGGCGATGGTCGACTCGGCGCGCGGCTCGAGCGTCCAGGTCTACGCGCAGAACATGCACGAGGCTGACACCGGCGCCTTCACGGGCGAGCTCTCGGCCCCGATGCTCACGGAGATCGACGTCCAGGGCGTGATCCTCGGCCACTCCGAGCGCCGCGAGTACTACAACGAGACCGACCGCGCGCTCCAGCAGAAGGTGCCGAAGGCGCTCGAGGCCGGCCTCGTGCCGATCCTCTGCGTCGGCGAGACCGAGGAGGAGCGCGAGCGCGGCGACACCGAGCGCAAGCTGCGCCACCAGGTCCAGGAGGGGCTCGAGAAGGTGGGGACCGAGCGGCTGGCCGACGTCGTGATCGCCTACGAGCCGATCTGGGCGATCGGCACCGGCCTGGTGGCGACGCCTGACCAGGCGCAAGAGGCCATCGCCTTCGTGCGCGCGCTCGTCGAGGACCGCGACAAGGCCGCCGGGCAGGCGGTCCGGATCCTTTACGGCGGCTCGCTCAAGCCCGACAACGCGCCCGAGCTGCTGGCGCTGCCCGACGTCGACGGCGCGCTGATCGGCGGCGCGAGCCTCGAGGCGAACTCGCTGGCCACCATCGTCGAGGTCGCGCGCCGGTGAACGTCGCGCTCGTCATCCTCGACGGTTGGGGCATCGCTCCGGACGGCCCGGGCAACGCGATCTCGCTCGCCGACACGCCGGTGTTCGACGAGCTGTGGGCCAAGCACGCGCACACGCAGCTGACCGCCAAGGGCGAGGCCGTCGGGCTGCCCGAGGGCCAGATGGGCAACTCCGAGGTCGGCCACCTCAACCTCGGCGCCGGCTCGATCGTGCCGCAGGACCTCGCGCGGATCGACAAGGCGGTCGAGGACGGCTCGCTGGCCGAGAACGAGGTGCTCCGGGAGGCGCTGAAGGACGCGCCGCGCGTGCACCTGATCGGGCTCGTCTCCACCGGCGGCGTCCACTCGTCCGATCGCCACCTCAAGGCGCTCGTGGAGATCGCCGGCAAGGCCGCCGTCGAGGATCTCGTCGTCCACGCGTTCACCGACGGGCGCGACACGTCGCCGACGTCGGGCGCCAAGGCGCTCGCCGACCTCGAGGGCTGGCTGCGCGACGCGGGCACCGGGCGCGTCGGATCGGTCATCGGCCGCTACTACGCGATGGACCGCGACAAGCGCTGGGACCGGATCCAGAAGGCGCTCGACCTCCTGCTCGAAGGGAAGGGCGACCATCACGCCGACACCGGCGAGGAGGCCGCCAAGGCCGCCTACGAGCGCGACGAGACCGACGAGTTCATCGCCGCCACGGTCGTCGGCGACGAGGACTCCACGATCCGCGCGGGTGACTCGGTCATCGCGTTCAACTTCCGGCCCGACCGCATGCGCGAGATCACGATCAAGCTCGCCGAGGAGGGCCCGGTCGACCGCTACGCGACCATGGCGCAGTACGAGGAGGACTGGGACTATCCCGTGCTGTTCCCTCCGCATCGGCCGGCGATCACGATCGCGAAGGTGATCGCGGACCGCGGCGAGACGCAGCTGCACGTCGCCGAGACCGAGAAGTACGCCCACGTCACCTACTTCTTCAACGGCGGTGAGGAGCACCCGTACGAGGGTGAGATCCGCGAGCTCGTGCCGTCGCCGCGCGACGTGCCGACCTACGACAAGAAGCCGGAGATGAGCGCCCGCGAGGCGGCCGACGCGTTCGTCAAGCACTGGAAGGCCGACGAGCCGACGTTCGGGGTCATCAACTTCGCCAACCCGGACATGGTCGGCCACACCGGCGTCATCGAGGCGGCGGTGAAGGCCGTCGAGACCGCCGACGAGTGCCTCGGCCGCGTGGTCGAGGCGGTCCATGCGAGCGGCGGGGCGTGCGTGATCACAGCCGACCACGGCAACTGCGACCACATGCTCGAGGACGACGGCTCGGTCAACACGGCGCACTCCCTGAACCCGGTCCCGTTCATCGTCACGGCCGACGGCGCGCAGCTCGACGGCGAGGGCATCCTGGCCGACGTCACGCCGACGATCCTCGCGCTGATCGGGATCGAGCAGCCGTCCGAGATGACGGGTCGCTCCCTGCTCGCGTAGGCTGCCGACGTCATGGGGGAGCGCGAGAGCTACGCGCCCGGAACGTTCTGCTGGGCCGACCTGGGCACGACCGACGCGGACGCCGCGAAGGCGTTCTACACCGGCGTGTTCGGCTGGGAGGCCGTCGACCAGGCCGCCGGCGAGGCGGGCACGTACACGACCTTCAAGCTCGACGGGCACGACGTGGCGGCCCTGTACGAGATGGGGGAGGAGGAGCGCGCGTCGCTCACCCCGCACTGGTCGTCGTACGTGTCGGTCGAGGACGTCGACGCGCTGGCGCCGAAGGTCCTCGAGCTCGGCGGCGAGGTGCTCGCCCACCCGTTCGACGTCATGCAGTCCGGCCGCATGACCGCTCTGAAGGACCCGACGGGCGCGACCGTGCACCTGTGGCAGCCGCGCGACCAGGCCGGCGCCGGCCGCGTCAACGAGGCCGGCTGCATGGTCTGGAACGAGCTCGCAACGCCCGACCCCGCCCGCGCGCGCGACTTCTTCGCCGAGCTGCTCGGCTGGGCCGTCGAGCCCGAGGAGTCCGGCTACGGCGTGATCATGAACAACGGCGCGCTGAACGGCGGCATCCGCCCGCCGCAGGACGGCGAGCCGACGCACTGGCTCGTCTACTTCACCACCCCTGAGCTCGACGAGGCGGTCAAGAAGATCCGCGAGGCCGGGGGCTCGGTGATCGCCGGGCCGCTCGACACCGCGGTCGGCCGGGTGGCCGCCGTCCGCGACCCGCAGGGGGCCGTGTTCGCCCTGTTCGAGGGCGACGTCGACCCCTAGATGGTTGATGCGTAATTGAGAGGCGGCCGCGTGAGGGCGCCGAAGGGAGGCGTTGCTAACAGCAACGTCGACCTTTGGAGGCCTCGTGCTCGCCGCCCTCGACGCCCTCGTCATCGCACTGTATGTGCAGATCGACGACTTCCTCGGCCCGCGCCATCGCGGGCCGGGACGGCCGCCCACGCTCAGCGATAGCGAGCTGATCACGCTCGCGGTCGCGCAGGTGCTGTTGGGCATGCCCAACGACCGTGAGTTCCTTGCGCTGGCGCGCTGGCGGCTGGGGCACTTGTTCCCACGGCTGATCGACCAGTCCGGCTACAACCGGCGGCTGAGGGCGCTCGCGCCACAGATCGCTCGCTGCATCGACTATCTGGCCTTCATCTCGCCGAGCTTCTGCGATCGGCTGTGGCTGCTGGATTCCACCCCGGTGCCCTGCGGCCAGTCACGCGAGACCGTCAAGCGCTCGGAATTTGCCGGCTACGCGGGCTACGGGCGCTGCGCGAGCCACAGCCGCTGGTTCTGGGGCTTCCGGCTCTACGTGATCTGCGCAGCCGACGGGATGCCGATCGGCTGGGAGGTCGCGGCGGCCAACATCGGCGAACGCGTGGTCGCCGCCGAACTGCTCGACCGCGTCCCAGTCGCCGGACACACGGTCATCGCCGACAAGAACTTCGCCGGCGCCGAGTTCGAGCAACTCATGGCCGCCCACGGCGCCCGATTCCTGCGCCCTGATCGCCGCAACGAACCGCGCCGCAACGGCAGCCTCGGCCACATCCGCCAATGGATCGAATCGACCTTCTGGACCTGCAAAGGCCAACTCGGCCTCGAACGCCACGGCGCCCGCACCATCCGCGGACTCGGCGCCCGCATCGGCCTCAGACTCCTCGCCCTGGCCGCCGGCATCTGGCACAACCACCTCACCGGCCAACCCGGACGCGCCTTCGCCGCCTACGGCCGCTGATTACACATCAACCATCTAGGCGGGTTGGCGCCGGTCAGCGGAACAGCGTCTCGACGTAGTCCGCGCCGATCCCGTTGCCCTCGAAGTGCGACTTACAGAGCTCGATGTAGTCGAACACGTCGAACGTGCTCTCGGGCTCGCCGTTCTCGTCGAGCCAGATCAGCGGGCCGGTGACGTTGAAGTGCACGAGCATCGGCTCGTCGCTCTCGTAGGCGACGAGCGTGTGCGCCTCGCCCGGGGCCTCGTAGACGAAGTCGCCGGCGGTGGCGACCCAGTCGTGCTCGAGATAGCCCCACTTGCCCGAGATTGTGTACGCGAAGACCTGGTGCGGGTGGTAGTGGCGGTTGACCATGCCGGCGCCGGTGGCGCGCAGGATGTCGACCCAGCGGTTCTGGCTCGGCTGGATCAGGAGCGGGCGGGAGCCGACGGTGTCCGAGAGCGGGATGTAGTAGCGCTCGTCGTCGGTCGGTGCGTCGCTGAGGTAGACGTCGGGCAGCGCGTGCGGCTTGAAGACGTTGGGGATCGGCTTCAGGTCGCGCCAGAACTCGGTCCCTGCCATGGTGCCTCCTCAGTCGGCGATTGTCTGCGCAACCATCTGGTCGGTACGCTGTCGGGCGATGGTGTCACGTCCCGAAGCCACAGCGGAGCCGGTCCACGAGCTCGCCCCCGAGGAGCTCGCCGCCTGGCGGGGGCTGCTGCGCATCCACAGCGCCCTCGTCAAAGCACTCGACGCCGAGCTGCTCGCCGGCCACGATCTTCCCCTCACGTCGTATGAGGTGCTCATCAACCTGCAGGCCGCGCCCGCGCGCCGGCGCCGCATGGCCGAGCTTGCCGACGGCGTGCTGCTGTCACGCTCCGGCATGACGCGGCTCGTCGACCGGCTCGAGCGCGACGGCCTGCTCGAGCGCGACCAGTGCACCGACGATGGGCGCGGCACGTACGCGGTGCTGACCGACAAGGGCGACGCGCTGCTCGTCCAGGCCCGCCGCACGCATCTCGACGGTGTGCGGGAGCGCTTCCTGCAGCATTTCGAGCCGGACGAGCTGCGCACGCTCGCCGGACTCTGGAACCGCGTTCTGCCAGGCGCCGCAGATCTCAGTCGATCAGACTAAGAAACTTGAGTTTCTCGGACTGAGATCTTATACTCGGCAGTACCGCTGTAGCTTTCCCATGGAGGTACTGCCAATGTCAATCGTCCGCTGGGAGCCGCTCGCGCTCCAGAACCTGTTCGAGAGCGTCTTCGACGCCCCCTCACCCGCCCGCGCCGGCGCGCTGCGCCGTTGGATGCCGGCGATGGACCTCGTCGAGACCGACGACAGCTACGTCCTCCGGGCCGATCTCCCCGGCCTCACGCAGGACGACATCAACATCGAGTTCGAGGACCGCACGCTCACCGTGTCCGGCGAGCGCAAGGCCGAGCAGGAGACCAAGAAGGACGGCTTCGTGCGCGTCGAGCGTGCGTTCGGCTCGTTCTCCCGCTCGTTGACGCTGCCGCAGGGCGTCGACCCCGAGGCACTCGCCGCGCACTTCGAGAACGGCGTCCTCGAGGTGACGATCCCGAAGCCCGAGACCCGCAAGCCGCGCCGCATCGAGATCGGCGGCGGCGCGCCGAAGACCATCGACGCCTAGCGCGTCACGGCCTGACGATCGCGGGGCGCGGCTATCGTCCGCGCCCCGTGTCGTTCGAAATCCACTCACGAGCCGAGCGCGCCCGCACCGGGACGCTGAAGCTCGCGCACGGCGAGGTCCGCACGCCGGCCTTCGTCCCGCTCGCGACCAAGGGTGTGGTGAAGACGCTCGAGGTCCGCGAGGCCGCTGAGCTCGGGTTCGACATGGTGCTCGGGAACACGTTCCACCTGTTCCTGACGCCGGGGCACGCGCTGATCGCGCAGCTCGGCGGGCTGCACCGCTTCATGGGCTGGGACCGCCCGGTGATCACCGACTCGGGCGGCTTCCAGGTGTTCTCGATGGGCCACGGGACGGTGGCCGACGAGATCAAGGGCCGCGCCCCGCAGGCCGCGGCCGCCGGCGAGCGCGCCGGCGCGATCCTCAAGATCGCCGAGGAGGGCGTGACGTTCCGCTCCTACCTCGACGGCTCGACGCAGTTCATGGGGCCGGAGACGTCGATGGAGATCCAGGCATCCCTCGGCTCGGACATCGCGCTCGTGTTCGACGAGTGCACGCCGTTCCACGGCGGCCGTGACTACACGGCGCGCTCGACCGAGCGCACGCACCGCTGGCTCGACCGCTGCCTGGCCTGGCACGACCGGCACGGACCGCACGGCCAGATCGTCTACGGGATCGTTCAGGGCGGGGTGGAGGAGGATCTGCGGCGCGGCTCGGCGCAGGAGGTCGCGGCGCGGGCGGTCGGCGGGATCGCCATCGGGGGCACGCTCGGCGAGCACAAGGCACAGATGTTCGAGGTCGTCGACTGGGCGCTGCAGGAGCTCGACGAGGCCCGGCCGCGGCACCTGCTCGGCATCGGCGAGATCGACGACCTCGTCCAAGGCGTCGAGCTCGGCATCGACACGTTCGACTGCGCGATGCCGACCCGGATCGGCCGCCACGGCATGGCGCTCGTGCCCGACCCCGCGCACCGCTGGCGCGTCGACCTCGCCAAGGCCCGCTTCCGCACGGTGGACGAGCCGGTGCTCGACGGCTGCCCGTGCCCGGCCTGCGCGCACGGCTATTCGCGCGCCTACCTGCACTACCTGCTCAAGGCCCGCGAGCAGACCGCCCAGCGGCTGCTGACGATCCACAACCTCGCCTACGTGCAGCGGCTGATGGCCGAGCTGCGCGCGGCGATCGACGGCGGCCGGCTGCCGGCCGCGGCGGAGGCCGTCCGCGCCGGCGCTGCGCCGTGGGAGCTGTCAGAGCCGGCGGACGTCGGTGCGCAGGACGATCCGCGTCTCGGTGACGGCGACCCCGAGCCGGCGCTTTAGCGTTCGCAGCAGGCTGTCGAGCTCTTCGGTGTCGCGGCACGCGACGCGCAGGTGGTAGTCGAACCGGCCGGTGACGTGCGCGGCGTCGACCACGGCATCGATGCGCTTCACGGCCTCGCCGAACTCGTCCGATTCGCGGTCGCCCGCCAGCCGCACGTCGATCAGCGCGTGCACCGCGCGGCCGTCGCCGCGCGGGTCGACGGTCGCGGTGAAGCCGCTGATCACGCCGCGGCGGACGAGCCGGCGCACGCGGTCGGCCGCCGCGTTGGCGCTCAGGCCGGCCAGCGCGCCGAGCTCGCGGTAGGACGCGCGCCCGTTCTCCACGAGCGCTCTGAGGATGACGCGGTCAACGTCGTCTGTGGCTGCGTTTTCCACGGTGGTGCCTCGGTTTCGCTTGATCTTCGCAGAAGCCTGTGCGACACAGCGGGAGATGTCATTGAGCGCCGCTCTGATCGCCGGCGTCAGCGCCGGCCTCGCCGTGGCCGTCCCGCTCGGGCCGATCGGCGTGATGATCGTCGACACGGGGATTCGCGACGGCGCGCGCCCGGCGCTGGCCGCCGGCCTCGGCACCGCGACGGTCGACGGGCTCTACGCCACGGCCGCGGCGCTGTTCGGCGCCGCGATCGGCGCCTGGCTCGCGCCCGCCGAGGACGCGCTGCGGATCGTCGCCGCGGCGGTGCTGGCCGGGATCGGGCTGTTCGGGCTGTTGCGGCTGCGCCACGGCGGGACGACCGCCGCCGAGCCCAAGCCGCCGCCGCCCGCGCATCACATCTTCGCCCGCTTCGTGGCGCTCACGGCGGTCAATCCGGCGACCGCGGCCACGTTCGCGGCGCTCATGCTCGGGCTGCCCGCGGTCGCCGACGGCTCGGCCGCCGACCGCGCCGCGTTCGTCGCCTTCGCGTTTCTCGCGTCGCTGGCCTGGCAGAGCGCACTGGCGGGCAGCGGCGCGCTCCTCGGCCAACGGCTACCCGCGTCGGGCCGCCGCTGGACCTCGCTCGCCGGCAGCCTGATCGTCCTGGCGCTGGCGATCCGGATGATCGCCGGCTAGTAGCGTCCGGCGGGGTGGGTCGCGCTCGAGATGCGGAAACGACGTTCTTGCGAACGGTGGCGGAGTGGAAGCTGGGGCGCAGGCCGACCGAGGACCTGCCGGCGGCACTGCAGGCGCTAGCGGACGGCCTCGATCTCCCAACGCTCGCAGTTCTTGCCGGAATGGAAGGTGCGTCATGGTCGGAGATCAAGCCCGTGGCCGATCGGCGCGTAGCCGCTGGACTGGATCCCCGCAGCTAGACGACTTCTCTTTGACCGAAGAGATCCTGCAGGCCCTCGGAGGCGACTACGAATGGTTCCGGCTCGCGCTCTACGACCTCGAGATTCTTGATGCCGTCGAGGATGTCTCGGGGCAGCAGCGTGCAGTTGCGGAGATCCGCCAACGCGCCGCGCAGCTGCTCGAACACCCGCGCGATCACCGACTCTCAGCACCGACCCCGACCTTGGACGACCGGCCGTTCATCGAGGCGCGGCCCGCGAAGAAGCGCCGGCTGCTTGGCAAGCGGCCGAGGTGGCGTCGGTGACCGCGCGGCAGAGAAGGAGGCTGTATGAAGATCGAGTTCCTTTCGACCATCGCGGTGATCGCACCCGACCCGCCCGCGAGCCGCAAGCTCTACGTAGACGCGCTCGGGCTGCCGCTCGAGGGCGACGGCGATGACACGTACCACCACACTGACCAGATCGGCGGCTGCAAGCACTTCGGTGTGCCGAGCTGCTGGGTGAGAAGACGGCCCTCGCCCAATGGCGCAGCGACTCGTCAGGGTCGTTGAGGTGCGCGGGCTACTGCTTGTTGTCGTCGATCAGGCCGCGGAGCTGATCGATCGCGTCGTTGACCTGGCCCTTGACGTCCTGGCGCAGCTGGACCGACTTGTTGCTCGAGCCCTCGAGGGCCTGGTAGCCCACGATCCCGGCCGCGACCAGCGCCAGCACGACGAGCAGGCCGACGAACAAGCCCGTGCCCGAGCCGCGCTTCTGCTTCTGCGGCGGCGGCGCGGCGCGGCGCGCGGGCGGGCGGCGCGCCACCGGCGGCGCGGCCTCGGCGATCGGCTCGAGCCGGCGGTGCGGCGCGGTCTGCGACGACGTCCGCGGCAGCGCCGAGGTCGCACTCGTCGGGCTCAGCATCCGCGTGGCCGCGGTGTCCTCGGCCGTCCACGTCGCCTCGGTGGCCGGAGCGCGGCCGCGCAACCCGTCGCGCAATGCCTTCTCCATCGCCGCCGCGTCCGGATAGCGCTCCTCCGGGTCGCGGTGCAGCGCGACGGCGACCGCGGCGGCCAGCGCAGGCGGCACGTCCGGCTCGAGCTCGTCGAGCCGCGGCGGCGGGCCGGTCTCCTGCAGCCGCGCGAGGTCGGTCAGCGAGCCGGCGTCGTAGGGGAGGCGGCCGGCGAGCAGCTGGTAGGCGACGACGCCGAGCGCGTAGAGGTCGGAGGCCGGCCCGGCTGCCTCGCCGCGCGCCTGCTCGGGCGCGAGGTAGGCGGCGGTGCCGAGCACCGACCCGACCTTCGTGATGTCCGAGTCCTCGGCCGCCTTGGCGATGCCGAAGTCGGCGAGCTTGACCATCCCCTCGACGCTGCGCAGCAGGTTGCCGGGCTTGACGTCGCGGTGCACGACGCCGTTGCGGTGCGCGTAGTCGAGCCCGCGGCACGACTGGGCGAGGATCTCGACGGCGTCGTCGACCGGCAGCGAGCCCTGCTCGCGCAGCATCTCGGCGCACGACTGGCCGTCGACGAACTCCATGACGATGAAGTTGCGGTGCGTGGCCTCGTCGAGCCCGAAGTCGAAGACCTGGACGATGTTGGGGTGCACGAGCCGGGCGGCGGCGAGCGCCTCGCGGCGGAAGCGCGACACGAAGTTCGAGTCCTCGGCCAGGTGCTCGGCGAGGAGCTTGACCGCCACGTTGCGCTCGAGCCGCGTGTCGAACGCGAGCTGCACGGTGGCCATGCCGCCGACGCCGAGGCGGCGCTCGAGCCGGTAGCGGCCGGCGAACAGCGCGTCTGGCCTCACGGTGCCTCCGTCCCTCCGTCGCCCGGCGTGGTGGCCGTCGGCGTCGGCGTGGTCGTCACCGTCGGCGTGGGCGTCGGGGTCTCGGTCGGTGTCGGAGTCTCGGTCGGCGTCGGAGTCTCGGTCGGCGTCGGAGTCTGCGTCTCGGTGGGCGTCGGCGTCGGCGTCGCCTCCGCCTGGCAGTCGCGGTCGATCCGCCGCTCGATCTGGTTGACCCAGTCGCGCATGTTGCCCTTGAGCCGCGGGCTGACCTTGCGCGGCAGCTCGTTGACCTGCGCGGCCGCCTCGTCGACCGCCTGCTGGGCCCCCTGGACGTCGTGATCGGAGCAGGCACTCTCGATCTTGTCGACGGTGTCCTGTAGCGCCTGGGCGCGATCGTCCGGGATGAGGCTTTGGTTGGTCTGCCCGCAGCCGGCCAGCAGCGTGGCGGCGACCAGCGCAGTGGCGAGCATGGCGCGACGCATCAAGACACCGCAGGCTAGCGGCCCGATCCGCGTCACTGCCCGTATTGGAGCCGCTCGGCCAGCGAGTCGGGCAGGTTGGCCGCTCGGATCGCCGCCTGCGCCCCGGCGATGTCGTAGTCCGCGCGGCGCCAGCCGGCGGTCCGGTCGTCGGTGTCGAGCATCAGCCAGGCGGCGCGCGGGTCCCCGTCGCGCGGCTGGCCGGTCGAGCCCGGGTTGATCAGCCACTCGCCGGTCGCGAGGTCCACCTGCGCGCCCTCACGGCGCGTCGTGCCGGTGGCGGGGTGGCCCTCGGGGCGGTGGAACGAGAGCGCGACGTGGGAGTGGCCGATCAGCGAGATCCGGAAGTCGGTCGCGTCGAAGCACAGCTCGGCGGCCAGCGCGGACAGCACGTACTCCCAGATCGGGTCGCGCGGCGAGGCGTGGAACAGCCCGACGCCCTCGGCGTCGCCCTGCGGCGACAACGACAGCAGGTACTCGCGCGTCTCCGGTCGGATGACGTCGCGCGTCCACTGGGCGGCGAGCGCGGCGCCGCGCGAGAAATCCTCGAGCGACAGCACCTCGACGACCGCGAGGTCGTGGTTGCCGGCCAGGCAGATCGCGCAGTGGTCCTCGGCGAGCGCAACGCAGGCATCCGGCTCGGCGCCGTAGCCGACCAGATCGCCCAGGCACCAGAGCTCGTCCGCGCTCTCCGCCTCGGCGGCGTCGATCACCGCCTGAAAGGCGTGCCGGTTGCCGTGGATGTCGGACGCGATCGCAACGCGCATGCGTGGAGTTATCGTCTATTCGGTGCTCAAGCGGCTCCGCCTGCCGCTCACCGTGGCCGCCGCGCTGGTGGTCGCGGAGGCGGCGGTATTCCTCCTGCGGCCGCGCGACCGGCTCGAGCCAGTCGATGTCGCGGCGCAAACCTACTTCAGCCCGGCCTTCATCACCCGCGCGGAGCACTTCCGCAACGGTCAGCTGATCCTCTACGGGGCCAGCCTGGCGATCGAGATCGGCGTGCTTGTGCTGGCCGTGCGGCGGCCGCCGCGCGGCCCGTGGCGGCGGCCCATCCTCGCCGGCGCGGCGGTCGCGGCCGGTCTCTCGGTGGCGGTCACGGTCGCCACGCTGCCGGTCTCCGCGATCTCCCGCGAGCGCGCGAAGGATGTGGGCCTGGTCACACAGGACTGGATGGGGTACGCAGGCGACGTCGTCAAGAGCACGGCGATCGGGGCCGTGATCGCCGGGCTCGGCGGCGCCGTGCTCGTGTTCGGCATCCGGCGCTTCGGCCGCCGCTGGTGGATCCCGGCGACGGTCGTGGTGATCGCGTTCGGCGTGATCAGCACGTACGCCACGCCGATCGTCATCGACCCGCTGTTCAACCGCTTCACGCGCCTCGGCGAGCCGCTGCGCGGCGAGGTGCTCCAGCTCGCGGACAAGGCCGGCGTCAAGGTCGGCCAGGTCTACGAGATGGACGCGTCACGCCGCACCACGGCCGCCAACGCCTACGTCAACGGCATCGGCTCCACCAAGCGCGTGGTCATCTACGACACGCTGCTCAAGGACTTCCCGCCCGACGCCGTCCGCGGCGTGGTGGCGCACGAGCTCGGCCACGTCCACTACGACGACGTCCCGCACGGGCTGCTGTACCTGGCCATCATCGCGCCGTTCGGGATGCTGGCGGTCGCGCGGCTGGCCGAGCGGATGGACCGCGGTGGCTCGCCGGTGCCCGCGGTGGCGCTCGCGATCACCCTGATCGTCCCGGCCATGACGATGATCTCCAACCAGCTCTCGCGCGGGGTCGAGGCGCGCGCCGACCGCTTCTCGATGGAGCTCACGCACGACCCGCAGGGCGTGATCGACTTCCAGCGCAAGATCACGGTCCAGAACGTCGGCGACCCCGACCCGCCGGGCTGGGTCTCGTTCCTGCTCGGCACGCACCCGACGGCGGTGCAGCGGATCGGTCAGGCGCTCGCCTTCAGCGATCGGCTTCGGGAGGAGGAACCTCGGGGAGGTTCTTGATCCCCTCCTTGGTCTGCCACTTCGACCAGTTGTCCTCCATCGCGTTGATCAGCTCGCGCATGAACTTGGGGGACAGGCTGATGCGCGACACGACGACGCCCGGAACCTCCTCGGCCTCGATCTCGTGGTCGACGCGGGCGAACGTGATCGTGAACTCGTATTCGGAGTGCGAGACGTTGGCGAAGTTCGCGTAGATCCCCGCCATCACCTCGGGTGAGGTGTGGAGGTTGATGTGGCGCTCGGGAGGCTCCGCGTCCACGCGGCCCTAGTATCGCAGCGGTGCAGTACACCGTGCTCGCGGTCGGGAAGGTACGGCCACCCTTCACCGACGACGTCCAGCACTACCAGCGGCTGCTGGCGCGGCACGCGCGCGTGACGCACATCGAGGTGCGCGAGGACGAGCAGGTCGAGCGCCGGATCCCCGAGCGGGCCTACATATCGCTGCTGGATGCGGGCGGGCGGGAGTACAGCTCGGAGGCCTTCGCCGGCTGGCTGGAGGAGCGCCGGCAGGCCGGCATCGACGTCTGCTTCGTGGTCGGCGGGCCCTACGGGACGGCGCTCAGGCGCTGCGATCACAAGCTCTCACTCGGCGCGATGACGCTCCCTCACCAGCTCGCCCGTGTCGTGCTGCTCGAGCAGCTGTTCCGCGCGCACAAGATCCTGGCCAACGAGCCGTACCATCATTGACCTTGCCTTCCCCCGTCGAAGAACTGCGCTCCGCCGTCCAGCAGGTCGCCGCCGAGCTGGGCAACGGGTCCGTCGCCCCGACCCTCGAGCGCCCGAGGAAGGCCGGCTTCGGCGATTACTCGACGAACGCCGCGATGCTCCTCGCCCCGGCGCTCAAGGCGTCGCCGCGGGAGATCGCCGAGCGGCTCGGCGCGGCGCTGCAGGAGCGGCTCGGCGAGCGGGTCGAGAAGGTCGAGGTCGCCGGGCCCGGGTTCCTCAACGTCTTCCTCGCCGACGCTTGGTACACGGCTGCGGCGGCGCACGTACTCGGCGCCGGTCACGAGTGGGGCGGCGGGACAGCCACAGACCGCGAGCGCGTCCTCATCGAGTTCGTCTCCGCCAACCCGACTGGCCCGCTCACCGCGGCCAGCGGGCGCCACGCCGCCTACGGCGACGCGCTGGCCCGGATGCTGGAGTTCGCGGGCCACGAGGTCGGGCGCGAGTACTACTTCAATGACGCCGGCAGCCAGCTGCTGCGACTCGGCGAGTCGATCAGCGCGCGCGCCCGCGGCGGCACCGTCCCCGAAGACGGCTACCCGGGGCAGTACGTCGCCGAGCTGGCGGCCGAGATCCCGAACGCCGCGGACCGCGACCCCGAGGATCTCTCCGTCGCCGGCGGGCGGCTGATGATCGAGCGGATCAAGGCCACGCTCGAGCGCTACCGCGTGCACTTCGACGTGTGGTTCTCCGAGCGCGGCCTGCACGATGGGGCGATAGCGAAGGCGCTGGCGGACGTCGAGGCGGCGGGCCACTCGTATCGCTCCGAGGGCGCCCTATGGCTGCGGACCACCACGTTCGGCGACGAGCAGGATCGTGTGATCGAGCGCTCGAGTGGCGAGCCGACCTACTTCGCGGCGGACCTCGCGTACCTCGAGAACAAGCTCGGGCGCGGCTACAACCGCCTGATCACGCCGCTGGGCGCGGACCATCACGGCTACATCGCCCGCATGAAGGCGGCGATGTCCGCGGCGGGTGCGCACCCAGACCGGATGGAGATCCCGCTGCTGCAGTTCGTGCACCTCGTCGAGAAGGGCGAGCGCGCGTCGATGTCCAAGCGCCGCGGGGAGTTCATCACGCTGGACGACCTGATCGACGAGATCGGCGTCGACGCCACGCGCTTCTTCATGTTGCAGCGCTCCCATGACTCGACGATCGATCTCGATCTCGATCTCGCGCGCCGGGAGTCGGCCGAGAACCCGGTGTACTACGTCCAGTACGCGCACGCGCGCATCGCCTCGGTGCTGCGCAAGGCGGGCGACGAACGGGTCGCCGAGGCGCTGGCCGAGGCCGGCGACGGGCTGGGCCTGGACCCGGCGGAGCGCGAGCTGGTCAAGAAGCTGCTCGCGTTTCCCGCCGAGGCCGGCGAGGCGGCCGAGCGCCGCTCGCCGCATCGCGTGGCGGTCTACGCGCTGGAGCTGGCCCAGACCTTCACGGCCTTCTACCGGGACTGCAGGGTCGTCGGCGCTGAGCCGCGGCAGCTCGAGTCGTTCCGGCTCGGCTTGTGCGTGGCGGCGCGTCGCACCATTGCCCGCGCGCTCGACCTGCTCGGCGTGTCGGCGCCCGAGTCGATGTAGATCACGCCCTCGATCGTCGTGCCGTCGCGCTGCAGCCGCGCGCCGAGCATCCGCGCGACGGCGAGTGCGGCGTCGTTGGTCGCGAGCACGTCGAACGCGAAGCGGGTGATGCCGCGGCGCCCGGCGTGCGCCTGCAGCTCGCGCATGAGTAGCCGTCCGAGGCCGTTGCCCTGCAGCTCGTCGGCCACGGTGAAGGCGACGTCGGCGATCGCCGGCGTGTCCTCGCGCCGCACGTAGCGGGCCGCGCCGACGACGCTGCCTCCGCGCAGTGCGAGCAGGCCGACGTGGCGCTCGCCGTCGACGTTCGAGAGCGCCTTGAGCATGCTGCTGGGGAGCTTCGGCGGCATGCCGGTGAAGAAGCGCTGGTAGCGGGACTGGGGCGACAGCCGCGCGAAGAACTCGGCCAGGCGCGGCCCGTCCTCCGGCCTCTGCGGCCTGATGTGGACGGCGGTGCCGTCGCGGAGCGGGATGGGGGAGCTGGGGAGCATCCCCGCAGATTGCGCGATCGGGGGCCGTCTGTCAGTAGGGGGAAACCCTACGAGGAGCCCTGAACTCTTCTTTCTTAGAGCTCGTTGAAGAAGTTGATCCCGAGGCCGTCGAGCGCCTGCTGCGCCTTGAGATTGAGCTCCGTGAGGTCGCCCGTGATGAGCAGGATCCCCATCGCGATCAGCACGGCGCCGGACAGCCCGGTGATGATCAGGTAGCGGTCGCGCAGCCAGCGGAAGGCGGCGGTCGCGCGCGTGAAGGCGACGGCGGTGATGAGGAACGGCACCGCGAGGCCGGCGGAGTAGAACAGCAGCAGCACCGCGCCTTGCGTCAGCGTGCCCTGGACCGAGGCGGCGGTGAGGATCGTGCCGAGCGTCGGGCCGACACACGGTGTCCACGCGAACGCGAACGCGGCGCCCGCGATCAGCGGCCCGCCCGAGCCGGCGCGCGACATCAGCGCGTCCGGCCGCCACTCGCGGTTGAGCTTCGGCACGAACGGCGTGATCACGAACAGCACGCCGAGCAGGATGATGACGATGCCCGCGATCGTGTTGAACGTGCCGCGACTGTCGCGGAGCGTCGAGCCGATGCCGCTGGCCGTCATCCCGAGCGCGACGAACACGACCGTGAAGGACAGGCAGAAGACGATCGCCGGCAACAGCACGCGCGACATCCGCTTCTCGCCGTGCTGGATCTCGGCCAGCGAGACGCCCGAGACGGCCGACAGGTAGCCGGGCACGAGCGGCAGCACGCACGGCGAGATGAACGAGACGAAGCCGACCGCGAACGCGGCGATGACCGTGGTGTCGACGCCGTCGGTCACCGGTCGAAGGCCGCCAGCTCTTGGTCGAGCCGGCGTGCGTCGTCGGGATCGAGCTCGGGGCCGACCGGCTGCGGCGTCGAACTGCGCCGCCAGCGCCGTGCCATCAGGCCGACGCCGAGCGCGGCCGCCGCGACGAGCAGGCCGGGCACGATCCAGGCGCTGAGGTCGAACCCCTTCGCCTCCGGCTCGGCGAGCACGTCGGGGCCGTAAGCGTCGATCAGGGCCTTCTTGATCTGCGCCTTGGTCAGGCCTTGGGCGATCTTCTGGCGGATGAACTCCCGCTCCTGGTTGGCCACCGGCGCCGTGGACACGTTGAGCGCCGTGCGGCACTCGACGCACATCACCTCGTCCTCGATGTCAGGCAGGCTCGCCTTCGGCTCGACGGCGCCGGTGAGGGCGAGCAGCAAGACGAGCGCGGCGAGCAGCTTCATGCGCTCTCCTTGAGCAGGCCGGGCAGGTTCGCGTCGAGCCACGCCTGGTCGACCGGGCCGCGGCGCAGCGCTGCGATCCGGCCCTTGCGGTCGATGAGGAACGTCTCCGGGTACGCGCTGACACCGTACTTCTGGCCGTACTCGCGGTCGCGGTCGCGCAGGCTCGGGAAGGTGATCTTCTTCTTGTGCAGGAACTTGAGCGCGTCGTCCGGCGAATCCTGCGTGTCAACGCCGAGGACGAGCCCGCCCTGCTTGGAGATCTGGTTCTGCGTGCGTTGCAGCAGTGGCATCTCCGACTGGCATGGTGGGCACCACGACGCCCACACGTTCAGCACCACGACCTTGCCCTTGTGGTCGGCCAGCGATCCAGTCCCCGTCCCGCCGAGCATCGGCAGCGTCTTGACCGGCGCGTCGACTCGCTTGCCCTCCTGCAGCTTCTGGTCGATCGACGTGTCCGGGCCTTGCCCCACCACCCCGTACGTGAGCAGCGCGACGAGTGCCGCGGCGGCGACGGCGATGGGCCAGTAGAGGCGCGGGCGCACGCCTTGAAGGGTAATGGCGGGCGGATAGACTCCCGGCACCCCGCGGGCGTTGTCCAATGGTTAAGACGCTGGCTTCCCAAGCCAGAAATGGGGGTTCGATTCCCCTCGCCCGCTTCCTCGCGTCAGAGACAGTCCGAGGCCTCGGGCGGGCAGTGGACCGAGATGTCGGTCAGCCACACGATCAGCACCGACGCGAGCAGGCAGGCGACGGTGAGGATGCCGAGCACGACGGCCGTCGCACTGCGGCCGCGGTGGCCGAGGTGGCGGCGCGCGAGCCTCGGGATGCCGACCGCGGGTATCGCCAGCAGCAGCATCAGCAGCCCATCGAAGTTGACGAGGGCGACCGAGCTCGCCGCGGTCAGCACGCCGGCGGTCGCCAGCGCAGGCCGTGACCCCCGGACGACCCACCAGCCCCAGGCCGCGGGCGTGAGTGAGATCGCGGCGCAGGCGGCGGCGACGCCGAGCACTTCGAGCGTCTCGTGGCTCATGCCTTATCTACCGACGGTCAACAAGACGGTTACGCGCGCACGAACGCGTCCGCGGCGAGCGCGGTCGGGCTCACGTGGCCAAAGGGCGGGCTACCAGGCGTGGTTGCTGCCGCAGTGCGGGCAGCTGACCGAGGTCGAGACCTCGGCCGTGAACGCGTAGCCACAGTGGCAGGCGTACAGCGCGTGGTCCTCGGGGCCCCCGCTGCGCTTCGCGCGGGCGAGGGTCTGCAGGACGGCCGTACGCGTGCGGTTGGCGTGGGGATCGCGCCGTTCGCGCAGGAGGCGGGTGGGGAGGGCGGCGGTGAGTTGCATGTCCGTTGGTGTGATGTACGGAGGAGCTATGTGAAAGTTTCTCGGCCTCTGATGCCAAACCTTTATGTGTCCTTCAGCACTTGGCCGCAGCCATTCGTCGAGGTTTGCGTCAAAACCGGCGAATTGGCTCACTGCACGTGCCGCGTACCGACCTCGCCATAATCGGTGTCGATGGATCCCGCCCGTAAGCGCACGGTCCGCCTCGTCGTCGCGCTGAGCGCCGCTGTGCTGCTCGCCGCCGCCCTTGTGTACACGAGCTTCTCGGCCTCCAGTGAGGCGCGCAGCCCGAGCCAGCTGCTCAGCTCCGCGCAGCCCGGCAAGAGCTACCAGTTGACCGGCAAGGTCGTCCCGGGCTACACGCGCGAAGGCACGGTCACGAACTTCCGGGTGCGCGATCGCAGCGGGAATGTGTCGGTGCCGGTCCGCTACGTCGGCGTGCTCCCGGACCCGTTCCGGGCCGGGCGCGAGGTCATCGTCGACGTCAAGAAGCAGGGCGCGGTCTTCGTAGGCGAGAAGGACTCGCTGGTGACGAAGTGCCCGTCGAAGTTCACGGCCGAAAAGACTTAGTGGTCCCTCCGCCGGGTCCGCACACCCTTGGCCGGGCGCAGCCGGCGCCTGGCTACGCCCTCGGAAGAGCCCGTGGCTCTGCCACTGTGCTCTTCCTGCGTCCTTGCCAGGCATCCGCCTGCATCCCGGCCATGGGCACACGGACCCGCCGGAGGAACCACTGATGCTCGTAGCCGGCAAGGCGTGCCTGATGCTGGCGCTCGCCGTCTGCGCCTACGGGATCGGCGCGTCGCTGTACGGCGCGCGCTCCGGCCGGCGCGAGTGGGTCGCCTCAGGCCGCCGCGCCGTCTACGCGCTGGCGGGGACGGCGCTGGTCGCGTTCGTGATCCTCCAGGCGGCGTTCCTGCGCTCGGACTTCTCGTTCGCGCTTGTCACGTCGCACTCGTCGACGACCACGCCGATCTTCTACCGGGCGACGGCGATGTGGTCTTCACAGGAGGGCTCGCTGCTGCTGTGGCTGACGCTGCTGGCCTGCTGGTCGAGCCTGATCCTGTTCGCGACGCGCCGGCGGCTGCGAGAGATCGCCCCGTACGCGACCGCCGTGCTGCTCGGGCTGGGGGCCTTCTTCGCCGCGCTGCTCGTGTTCTTCGAGTCGCCGTTCCAGGCGACGATCGGGCCCGCGCCGGTCGAGGGCGTCGGCCTCAACCCGCTGCTGCGGCACCCGAGCATGATGATCCACCCGCCGATGCTGTACTCGGGCTACACGCTGTTCGCGATCCCGTTCGCGTTCGCGGTCGGCGCCCTCGTCGCACGGCAGCTGAACGCCGACTGGATCCGCCACACGCGGCCGTTCACGCTCACCGCCTGGTTCTTCCTCGGGATGGGGATCGTGCTCGGCGCCCGCTGGTCGTACTCCGAGCTCGGCTGGGGCGGCTACTGGGCCTGGGACCCGGTTGAGAACGCCTCGTTGATGCCGTGGCTCACCGGCACCGCGTTCCTGCACTCGGCGATGATCCAGGAGAAGCGCGGGATGCTGAAGGTGTGGAACGCGTCGCTGGTGCTCGCCACCGGCGTGCTCGCGATCCTCGGCACCTTCCTCGTGCGCTCGGGGATCCTCGAGTCGATCCACGCCTTCGGCGCCTCCACGCTGGGCGTCCCGTTCCTGTTGCTGATCGCGACGATGACCGCCGGCTCGGTCTATCTCGTCGCCTCGCGCGCGCCGCAGCTGCGCACCGAGCACCGGCTCGACTCGCTGCTCTCGCGGGAAGCGATGTTCCTGCTCAACAACCTCGCGCTCGTGCTGATGTGCGCCGTGATCTGGTGGGGCACCTTCTTCCCGCTGATCTCGGAGGCGTTCACCGGGCACCGGCACACGTTCGGGCCGCCGATGTTCGAGCGCCTGACCGTGCCACTGGCGCTGGTGCTCGTGCTGCTGTCCGGGATCGGGCCGCTGATCGCGTGGCGGCGGGCGACGGCCGCGAACCTGCGGCGCAACTTCCTCGCCCCGGTGGCGGCGGGCGTGGCCGCCGGCGTGGTCGCGCTGGCGCTCGGCGCGGGCCGCCGGCCGGACGCGCTGATCATGTTCACGTTCGCGGGCTTCGTGGTCGGCGGCGTGGTGCAGGAGCTCGCGCGCGGCGTGCGGGCCCGGCGGGTGATGGCGCGCGAGTCGCTGCCGGTCGCGCTGGTGTCGCTGGTGCGCCGCAACCGGCGCCGCTACGGCGGCTACCTCGTGCACGCGGGGATGGCCGTGCTCTTCGTGGGGATCGCGGCGTCCTCGAGCTTCGCCCACGAGCGTGACGTCGAGCTGCGGGCCGGGCAGTCGACCCGTGTCGGCGGCTACACGGTCGAGTACGCCAAGCCGACCGCCCAGCTCGTGGCCGCGCCCAACGGCCGGCTCGAGCGGATCGACCTCGGCGCCGAGCTGCACGTGGCGCGCGGCGGCGATCGCCCGCAGGTGATCCGGACCGAGAAGTCCTACTTCCCGTCGATCGGCCCGATGCTCGGGCCGGTCTCGCGCTTCTTCGAGGGCGAGTCGACCAGCGAGGTCGGGCTCCAGGCCGGCCTGCGGCGCGACTTCTGGGTGTCCGTGGCCCCCGACACGGGCCGGCTCGACCCGCGCGTGAAGCAGGGCGACCGGGTCTTCGCCAACGCCGACAAGGCCGGCGCGCTCACCGACGCGCAGCGGAACGAATTCCTCGGCGAGGCGCTGCGCGGGCTGACCCGCTCGTACGCCAACGACCCGCCGCCCGCGACCTTCCGCGTGCTCGTCTCCCCGATGGTGACGTGGATCTGGCTTGGCGCCCTCGTCGTCTTCCTCGGCGGCCTGATCGCGCTGTGGCCTTCCCCGCGCGCCGTCGGCCGGCGCGTCACCGCCGCCTACGCCGCCCGTGTGGGCCGCGAGGCACGCGTCGCGGCATAGATGGACTTCGTCGTCATCTTCGTGGTCCTGCTGGTGGTGGTGTGGGTCGTTTCGGGCCCGCTGCGCTCGCACCGCGCCGAAGAAGTGGCCGAGAGTGCTGAGCGGGCCGACCTGGAGGCCGCGCGCGACGCCAAGTACCGCGAGATCCGCGACGCCGAGATGGACTACCGCACCGGCAAGCTGTCGGAGGCGGACTGGCGGGCGCTCGACCGCGGGCTGCGCGCCGAGGCGGTGGAGATCCTGCGCCGGATCGACGAGCTGCCAACCCCGGCCGCCGAGGCGCGTTCCTAGTCATGTGTTAGTACCCTGGATCGGCGATGCTCCAGTCCGCCCTCTCGGTCCTGCAGGTCTTCATCGCGGTCATCCTGATCTTTCTCGTGCTCCTGCACTCGGGGAAGGACGCCGGGATGTCGGGCGCGTTTGGCGTCGGCACCGCGGGCGGGTCGACGGGCGGCTCGCTGATGGAGCGCAACCTCGATCGCTGGACGATCTTCTTCGCGATCCTGTTCGTCGCGAACACGATCGTCCTCCTCAAGCTCTAAGCGCCCTACTATGCGTGCCGACGTGTCGGCCGCATTCACGGAGGAGCACGAGCCCGGACTCAGGGTTCCCGCACGGCTGTTGCGGCTCGTTTCGGACGAGCGGCTGGTCGAGCGCGTGCGCGGCGGGTCGGAGGCGGCCTTCGAGGCGATCTTCGATCGCCACCACCGCGGGATCCTCGCGTTCTGCCGGCATATGCTGGGCTCCGTGGAGGAGGCCGAGGACGCGGTCCAGCACACGTTCATGGCCGCGTTCCGCGAGCTCGTCGGCTCCGCCAAGCCGATCCAGCTCAAGCCGTGGCTGTACACGATCGCCCGCAACCGCTGCCTCACAGTGCTGCGCACACGCCGCCGGCTGGCGGTCGGGGAGGTCACCGAGCCGCCGACCGAGCATCTCGCCGCCGAGGTCGAGCGCCGGCACGACCTGCGCAACCTGCTGCGCGACGTGGCCGGGCTCCCCGAGGACCAGCGCGCCGCGCTTGTGCTCTCCGAGCTCGGCGACATGTCGCACGACGAGATCGCGGCGGTACTCGACTGCCGGCGCGAGAAGGTGAAGGCGCTCGTGTTCCAGGCCCGGTCATCGCTGATCGTCAGCCGGGAGGCGCGCGAGACGCCGTGCGCCGAGATCCGCGAGCAGCTCGCGAACCTGCGCGGCGGCTCGCTGCGGCGGACCGAGCTGCGCCGCCATCTGTGTGAGTGTGCCGGCTGCCGTACGTACCGCGAGCAGGTGCGCGCCCAGCGGCGCGACCTCGCCGTCGTGCTGCCGGTGGCGCCGACCGTCGGCCTCAAGGCCGCGGCGATCGGCGGCGGGAGCACCGCCGGGGCGGCGGCAGGCAGCGCCGTTTCGGCCAGCGTCACGGCCAAGGTGCTCGTCGTGGCGGCGTTGGCCACCGGCGGGACCGTCGCGGTCCAGGAGACCCGCAACGCGGACCCGCCCGCGCCCCCGCACAGCCGGCCCGCGGCGGCACCGTCCCCGGCGGTCCGCGCCGTCAGCGCGCCCGCGCCTGCGCCGGTCCTGCCGGCTGCGCGGCCGCAGCCCGCGCACGAAGGCGTCGCGCCCGCTCGGCATCGCGCGCACACGCACGCCCGGGCGGCGCACCCGCATGCGGCGGTGGCGAAGCCGGTCCCGCCGGGACACGCGAAGACGCTTCCGCCCGGGCAGGCGAAGAAGGCCGAGGAGCCCGCGAAGGTGCCGCCGGGACAGGCGAAAAAGGCCTACGAACCCGCGAAGGTGCCGCCCGGCCAGGCCAAGAAAGCCGTTGAGCCCGCCAAGGTCCCGCCGGGGCAGCCGAAGAAGGCCGAGCAGCCCGCCAAGGTCCCGCCGGGGCACGCGAAGAAGGCCGAGACGCCCGCGAAGGTCCCGCCGGACCAGGCGAAGAAGGTCGAGGAGCCCGCCACGCTCTCCCCCGGCCAGGGGAACAAGGCCGAACGCTAGGCGCAGACCGCGCCGGCCTTCGAGTTATCGCCCAATGAGGGCGATAAATCACAGCTCGACCGGAGGCGAGCGGATGCCGCTCGCCGGCCGGTGGAGACCTCCACCTAGGCGACGAAGAAGGCGCCGCCGCAGCGCGCGCCCGGCGAGCGCGGAGACGTCCATCAGTACGCGTGCTCGTAGAGCGCGAGGATCTCCGCGCGGCCCGCGCGCGGCGGTGTGTTCTCGAGCTCGTCGCGAGCCGCCGCGGCGTCGGCGCAGCCCGGCAGCGCGTCGGCCCTCACGCCGAGCTCGGACAGCGACGTCGCGCCCGTCAGCGCGCAGATCCGTGTCGCCACCGCCGCCGGGTCGTCGCCGAGCGCCGCGGCGAGCCGCTCGGCGCACTGCGGCCCGCGCCACGCCAGCGCGCCGAGCGTGTGCGACAGCATCACCGCGTTCGCCGGCCCGTGGGCGACACCCGCGTCCCGCACCAGCGTCTGCGCCAGCACGTGGTGCAGACCGAGCCCCGTGGCGTCGAGCGCATAGCCGCCGAGCAGCGCCCCGAGTGCCAGCGCCTCCCGGTCCGGTTCTCCGCGCGCACCGAACGCCCCGGCGAGGAGGCGCGCCGCCTCCGCCGCGACGAGGTCGACGACCGGGTTGCCGTGCGGCACGAACAGGGCCTCGGCGGCGTGCCCGAGCGCGTTGAGCGAGCTCGCCGCCATCTCGGGAACGGGCTGCGACGCCGACAGCGCCGGGTCGTTGATGACGACGGCCGGCCGCACCCGCGGCGTCGTCTCGTCGACCCCGCGAGCGTGGCGGTGGCCGCGCGTCATCTCCGCTCCGGACAGCGTCGTGGGGATCGCCATCGCGCGCACGCGGGCGGCCGCCGCCAGCGCCTTAGTGACGTCCACGACGCGCCCGCCGCCGAGCGCCACGAGCCGGTCGCCGGCGACCTTCGCCAGCAGGTCGCCGGCAAGCTCAGGGATCAGCCCTTCTCCCACGATGTGCACCTGCGCGGCCGCGACCGCGACGTGCGGAGCGACGTCGGCCGCCCGCTCGGTCGTGAGCAGCGCGTAGCCCGGCCCGCCGAGCAGGTCGACGGCCTCTTCGATCGCGCCGCGCCCGAAGCGGATGAGGCGATCCCCGTCGCGCCAGGTGAAGGAGGTCAACCCGTCGTGGACAGCTCGGCGCCCTCCTCGAACCACGAGTACGCGTAGGAGGGATCGTCGAGGTCGCGCGACAGCGACGTCAGCTTGAGCGGACGGAACGTGTCGCACATCACCGCGAGCTCCTCGGTCCGCGTGGTGCCGAGCGACTTCTCCACGAGGCCCGGCTGCGGCCCGTGCGGCAGGCCCGAAGGGTGCAGCGTGATGGCTCCGATGTCGACGCCCTTGCGCGAGCCGAACTGCCCGTCGACGTAATAGATCATCTCCTCCGACTGCACGTTGGAGTGGTGGTAGGGGATCGGCACCGCCATGGGGTCCCAGTCGAGCATCCGCGGGCAGAACGAGCAGATCACGAAGTTCGGGCCTTGGAAGTTCTGGTGCGCCGGCGGCGGCTGGTGCAGGCGCCCGGCCTTGGGCTCGAAGTCGTGGATGTTGAACGTGTAGGGGTAGACGTAGCCGTCCCACCCGACGACGTCGAGCGGGTGGTAATCGAGCACGTAGTCCTGGTAGCCGCTGCGCACGCGGACCTTGACGAGGTGCTCGCCGCGGTCGCGGTGCGTGGCCAGCTCGGTCGGCGGCTTGAAGTCGCGCTGCGAGAACGGCGCGTGCTCGAGCAGTTGGCCGTAGCGGTTGCGATAGCGGTTCGGCGTCTCGATCTCGCCCGGCGTGTAGAAGGTCAGCCAGCGCTGCGGCGAGTCGAAGCGGAAGCGGTACGTCGTCCCGCGCGGGATCACCACGTAGTCGTGCTTGGAGTACGGGAGCGTGCCGAAGATCGTCTCCACGACGCCCTTGCCCTCGTGGACGAAGATGACCTCGTCGCCCTCGCCGTCGCGGTAGAAGTAGTCTGCCTCGGCCTCGGGGATGCAGATCCCGATCTCGACGTCGTTGTTGTACTGGAGCACCTGGCGACCGAGGACCGGGTCGCCCATCGCCTGCATGCCCATCGTGTTGCTGAGCCGGTGCACGTGCGTCTCGGGCACCCACTCCTCGAGCTCGATCGGCGTGAACTCGCCGACGTCCTTCACGCGGCACGGCGACCACAGGTGGTAGAGGATCGACTCGTTGCCGGAGAAGCCCTCGAAGCCGAGCACCTCCTCCACGAGCAATGGAGCCTGGCCGTTGCCGGACGGCGCCTCGGGGTCCCGGAACTGGACGTGGCGCTTCTGTGGGATCTCTCCCAGGCTGTGGTAGCGCATCAGGTGCTCTCCTCTCCGGGATCGGTGACGATGCCCAAGAACAACAGTGTGCCGGTCGCGCGGTTCTCGACGGCCCAGAGGAACGGTCGGTCGAGGCGCAGCTCGAACGGCTCGCCGCCGTGGGCCGCCGACAGCTCCATCACGACGGTCGTGACGGCGGCGGCACGCGTGCCCTGCTCGTCGACGTCGACGCGCGCGCTGTGCAGCACGCGGCTGATCGCCTTGGCGCCGCCGCTGATCAGCCCGTCGAAGTCGGAGCTCGGCGTGAACGCGGCCTCGAGCCCGAGCGCTTTCAGCGCGTCGGACAGCTCGAGGCTCGACTGCGCGCTGAAGCGCGGCAGCGCGATCGAGCCGGACCGCTTGCGCGTCTGCAGCGCGTCCCAGTCGTCGATCCGTGGCGGCGCGAGCCCTTCGCGTGCAATCGCCGCGGTGAAGCACAGCTCGCCCCGGTTGCCGTAGGGCAGGCGCAGCGCTTGCACCGCGTCGTCCTCGTAGTACTGGAACTGGCCGTAGGCGTGCATCGTCGGCGCGTCCACCGCGTCGCCGCCGGGGCGTGTGAACGGTCGCGGCTGCGTCTCCGCGGAGTCGAACGGCTCCCGCCACGACCCGTCGAAGTACGCCGCGTCGGTGAGCGCGAAGACCTCGTCGGGCGAGAACGCGTCGATGATGTGCGGGACCATCCCGTGCGTGTGCTCGGCCGCCCAGGCGTTGACGCGCCGGGCGGCGGCCCGATCGCCGAAGTCGAGCGCGAAGACGTCGATCCCGAGATCGGCGAGCAGCTGGACCCGGTGATCGACCCACGCCGCCTGCGCCAGCTCGAGGACGACCGCGTCGTCGTCGATCGGGCGCAACTGCGGGTCCGGCACCGTGTCGAGCGCCTCACGCGTGGTGCCGGAAACAGCGGGCCGCAGCGCCGCCAGTGCGTTCTGCACACTCGCGGGCGAGAGCACGACGTTGCCGGCCGCGGCCGTCTGCTCGAGCAGCCGCAGGGCGAAGCTCGCCGTGGCGGTGGGCATCACAGGTTCCCGCGCAGCTCCTGCTCGCGCTCGATCGCCTCGAACAGGGCCTTGAAGTTGCCCTCGCCGAAGCCGCGGGCGCCGTGGCGCTCGATGACCTCGAGGAAGATCGTCGGGCGGTCGCCGATCGGCTTGGTGAAGATCTGCAGCATGTAGCCCTCGTCGTCGCGGTCGATGAGGATGCCCAGGCGGCGCAGGTCCTCGAGGTCCTCCTTGATCTCGCCGATCCGCTCCGGCACGTCGTCGTAGTAGGTGCTCGGCACGTTGAGGAACTCGATGCCCCGGTCGCGCATCTCGGACACGGTGCGGACGATGTCACGGGTGGCCACCGCGATGTGCTGCGCGCCGGCGCCGCCGTAGAACTCCAGGTACTCGTCGATCTGCGACTTGCGCTTGCCCTCGGCCGGCTCGTTGATCGGGAACTTGACGCGGCCGTTGCCGCTCGTGACCACCTTGGACATCAGCGCCGAGTACTCCGTCGAGATCGCCTCGTCGGTGAAGTGCAGCATCTCCGTCATCCCGAAGACGTCCTCGTAGTACTTCACCCACGTCTCCATCGCACCGAGCTCAACGTTGCCGACGATGTGGTCGATGGCGAGCAGGCCGACGTCTGAGGTCTGGCCGTCGCGCTCGGCGTAGCCGGGGCGGAAGGCGCC
This sequence comes from uncultured Solirubrobacteraceae bacterium, assembly GCA_963803335.1. Lineage (GTDB taxonomy): Bacteria > Actinomycetota > Thermoleophilia > Solirubrobacterales > Solirubrobacteraceae > DASSUW01. The sequence goes on from CAWDME010000011.1 coordinate 489,253, forward strand.
CTTGTATTCGCTGCGGTCGACGAACGTGTGCAACGTCTCGCCGTAGGTCTCGATCTGGGCGAAGCGGATGGTGCCGTCCTCGTCGGTCTCCTCCCACGGCTCGCGGACGCCGGTGGCGCCGCGCGTGGTGGCCTCGCGATAGGCGTTGGCGACGTCGGGGACGCTGAGCGCGATCACCTTCACGCCGTCGCCGTGCTTGGCCTGGTGGATGCCGATCTCGTGATCGGGCGTGAGCGCGCCGGTGAGCACGAGCCGGATGCGGCCCTGCACGAGCACGTGCGAGGTGCGGTCGCGCACGCCGGTCTCGAGGCCCGCGTACGCGGTCTCGCGGAAGCCCAGCGCGTGCGCATAGAAGTAGGCCGACTGGAGCGCGTTGCCCACGTAGAGCTCGACGTGGTCGATGCCGTGCAGCGGCATGAAGTCGCCGTGGTGCTGATCAGCGGGGGCGACGACGGGCTGGGTGCTCACGGACGGACCTCTCTCTCGCTCGAGTTCGTGCGCTTCATGGTTGCGCTGTCCGGCCGTGCGCTCAAGCGCGATCCATTGCGTGACCTGCGACAATCACGCAGCTATGGACGACATCGACCGGCAGATCGTTGCGCTCCTCCGGCAGAACGCCCGGCGGTCCTTCCAGAGCATCGGGATGCGCGTCTCATTGTCCGCCCCGGCGGTCAAGCGGCGCGTCGACCGGCTCGAGGCCGATGGGGTCATCCGCGGCTACACGGCGCAGATCGACCCGGGCCGCTACGGCTGGGGCACGCACGCGTTCGTGGCGCTCTACACCGAGGGCCGCATGGCCGCGGCCGAGGTGCGCGAGGCGGTCGAACGCCACCCGGAGGTCGAGGCCGGCTACACCGTCGCCGGCGAGGCGAGCGCGATGCTCCACGTCCGCGCACGCGACACTGCGCACCTCGAGGAGGCGCTGGAGCGGCTGCGCGACCACCCGGGCGTGACCCGCACCCAGACGCAGATCGTGCTCTCGACGCTGTTCGAGCGCCCGTTTGAGGAGTCTCCGGCGCCCTGATCGCGCGGGCGAACTGCGCTGGGTAGGGGAGGCGAGGGACGAACCGGTTCGGCGGTCTCCTGGCGCTTTGTGCACCCACACTGGTGCAAACCGCGAGCTGGAGACGACGAAGCTCACCGTCCGCTCGTGGTCAGGTCACGCGCCGATCAAGCACGTGGACGTCAGCACCGACGGCGGCGCGAGCTGGCGCCGCGCCAAGCTGCACGGCCCGAACCTGCCCAACGCCTGGGTCCGCTGGGAGCTGCCGTGGACGCCGCCCGCCGGTCGCCACGAGCTGCTCGCCCGCGCGACCGATCGGTCCCGGCTCACCCAGCCCGACACGGTCGAATTCAACAGCGCCGGCTACGGGTTCTGGGCGGTCGTGCGCCACCCGGTCACGGCGGTGTAGGCGCCCGTCAGGGCCACCAGGCCGGCGACGCAGAGGACGCCGGCGCCGACGAGCAGGATCGCGTCCGGTGCGGCGAGCTGGTTCGCCAGCGGCGCGAGCGCGATCCGCTCACCGAGCGGCTACGCCCGGACGCGCTCGCCGTCGCGCTCGAGCGCGGCCGGCGCACCGATCTCGTCGCCGCGGTCGCGACGGCGCTTGACGTTCAGGCCTAGGCGGCTCTCGGTCCGCACCACCATCGCGACCGAGATGACGATGATCGCCGCGCCGGCGAGCGTGATCGGCGTGATCACCTCGTCGAGGATCAGCCAGCCGAGCACGATCGCCACCACCGGGTTGACGTAGGCGTAGGTCGCGACACGCGAGATCGGCGCGTTCTGCAGCAGCCACGCGTAGGCGGTGAACGCGACCCACGAGCCGATCGCCACCAGGTAGGTCAGGGCCAGCACCGAGCGGGTCGAGAAGGCGCCGAAGTCGACGTCGCCCGCCTCGCCCGAAGCCAGCCCGGCGACCAGGATCACGGCGCCGCCGAGCAGCATCTGCCAGCCGGTTGAGACGAGCGGGTCACGCGGCAGCGACAGCCGCGGGGAGGCGAACGAGCCGCTCGCCCACATCGCCGCCGCCGCCACGCACGCGAACAGGCCGAGGAAGGTCGCGTCGCCGGACTGCTCGCCCGGCCGCAGCAGCAGCGCGACGCCGGCGAAGCCGACGAGCACGGCGCCGACGCTCGCGCGCGGGACCGACTCGCCGGTCCCGCGGCGCAGCAGGATCACCCACAGCGGGACCGAGCCGATCAGCAGCGCGGCGATGCTCGACGGCACCTCCTGCTCGGCGACGCTGACGACCGCGTTGGCGCCGGGGAGCAGCGCACCGACGAGCAGCGCGCTGAGCAGTTGCGCGCGCGTCGGCCGCACCGATCGCCGGACCGACAGCGCGCCCACCATCACCGCCCCGGCCACGGTGAAGCGCACCCCGGCGCCGAGTAGGGGCGGCACGGTCTCGACCATCACGCGGATGGCGAGATAGGTGGAGCCCCAGACCAGGTAGACGATCCACAGGGCTCCCCAGACCTTCCAGGCCGGGGCGGGTGCCTTCACGCGGTCCTGAGCATCGCACCTCGCATCACGAGCAGCTCGACGACGTCGGCGGTCCGCCGGAACGGATCGGCGATCGTCGCGCCGCTGGCCGGCGCGTGCGCCGCGACCAGCGCGCCGTCGGTCTCGGCGATCAGCAGCTCACCGGCCGGGACGCGGGCGGAGTCGAGCTCGGCGAGGCGGCGCAGCTGCGCGCCGTCGGAGCCGCGCGCGGCCCGGATGACGACGGAAGGAGAGAGGGAGTGGGTGAGTGCTGACATCGACATGGCCTTTCAACGGAGCTGGGGAGGAAACCGTGAGCGGAATTCTGCGTTCCCGCCCTCATCAGCGCAAATGAACGTTTGCAACGGCTGGTATAAGTTCCGCTGATGCTCGACGTCCGCCGCATGCGCGTGCTCCGCGAGGTCGCCTTCCGCGGATCGTTCTCCGCCGCCGCCGAGGCCCTGTCGTTCACGCAGTCCGCCGTCTCGCAGCAGATCGCCGCGCTCGAGCGCGAGGCGGGAACCACATTGGTGCAGCGCAGCGCCCGCGGCGTCCGGCTCACCGACGCCGGCGAGGCGCTGGTGCGCCACGCCGAGGCGATCATGGCCCGGCTCGCCGAGGCCGAGGCCGAGCTGGAGGCGATCGCCGGCCTGCGCGGCGGCCGCCTCCGGATGGCGACGTTCGAGTCCGCCGCGTCATCGCTGATGCCGCTGGCCATCGCCGCCTTCCGCGAGCAGCACCCGGCCGTCGAGCTGACGATGACGCTCGCCGAGCCGGAGGACAGCGTCCCGCTGCTGCGCAGCGGCGACCTCGATCTCGCGATCGTGTTCGACACGGCCGTCGTCCCCGTGGCCGAGAGCATCGAACGCCGCCACCTGCTCGAGGACCCGATGTACCTCGCGCTTCCGCGCGACCACCCGCTTGCCCACCGCCGCCGCGTCCGGCTCGAGGACCTCGCCGCCGAGGCGTGGGTTGCCGGGTCGGCGGGCTGCGAGTGCAACCGGCTGATCTCACGCGCCTGCGCGGCCGCCGGGTACGAGCCGCGGATCGCTTTCGAGACCGACGACTACGGCGCTATGCAGGGATTTGTCGCCGCCGGCGTGGGCGTCTCGCTGATCGCCGAGCTCGGCCTGCAGACCGTCCGCGATGACATCGTCGTGCGCGACCTCGGGCGCGACACCCCGGTCCGCCAGATCTACGCCGCCACGCTCGCCGACGGCTATCGCGCGCCGGCGACGCAGGCGATGCTCGAGATCCTGGACGCGGTCGCGAGCGGCTACGCCTCGCGCCGCCCCAGGCTCACGCTCGTCGGCTGATCGACAAAGCGTCCAGGTCTCTCAAGGCCGCGCGCGACGCCGCCGACAACCAAGGCAGCATGCAGAAACTCGCGCGCGCCCGCCGGCAGGGGGCATCGGAACAGGGCTTCGCTCTTATGGAGGTCATCATCTCGGCGGCGGTGCTCGTCGTCGTCGTGCTGGGCGCTCTGGCCGCGATCGACGCGGTGACCGCAACCGCCGGTGCCAACAAGGCGCGCACGGTCGCCGCGACGCTCGCCGAGAAGGACCAGGAGACGCTGCGCGGCCTCCGGACCACCGAGCTCAGCGACCTCAAGACGCTCATCCCCGCGCCGCGGACGGTCAAGGTCAACGGCATCACCTACACGATCACGTCGGACGCGCAGTGGGTCACCGACGTCTCGGGCAACAACATCAGCTGCGCGCTCACGAGCGGCCAGGGCAGCTTCCTGCGCATCACGTCGACCGTGAGCACGATCACCCGGGGCGTCAAGCCGGTCGTGATCAGCAGCATCGTGGCGCCGCAGCCGGGCTCCGGCACGCTCACGGTGGTCGTGAAGGACCTGGCCGGGAATCCGGTCTCGCCGGTGACCGTGGCGGCCAACGGCCCCGTCAAGAGCCTGAGCCAGGACACCGACGCGAACGGCTGCGCGATCTTCGGCTCGGTCGACTCGGGCGCGTATGAGATCGCGCTCGACAAGGCGGGCTACATCGGGACGAACGGCGCCCAGCGCACGACCAAGAACGCGAACGTGGCCGCCGGCAGCCTCACGGTCGTCGAGATGCTTTACGAGAAGAAGGCCTCGGCCACGGTGAAGGTCGACACGGTGATCCCGCCGTCGAGCACGCCGGTCGACGACGAGAGCACCGGCGTCACCGTCGCTCATACCGGCCTCCAGACGGGCTTCCTGACGTTCCTGGACTCGAACCCGACGTTCACGCCGTACACGAGCTTCACGTTCGACCTGTTCCCGTTCGCGACGCCCTACAAGGTCTACAGCGGGCGCTGCACTTGGGCGGATCCGTCGCGTTACGGCGTCTCCGCCGTGTCGGTCGCAACGACCCCGGGCGTGAACGCCGGCACGTTCACGGTGCGGGAGCCCGCGACGAACCTGCTCGTCAAGTTCAACGGCAGCCTTCGGAGCGGGGCCGAGATCCACGCGTATCCCACCGGGACCGATTGCGATGAGGAGATCGTGCTCAGCCCGACCCTGAACACGGGCAAGGTGGCCAAGCCCGGCCTGCCGTTCGGCGACTACCAGTTCTGCGCGGAGTACACGAGCAGCGGCACGACCTACCACGTGACCGACACGACCGTGGTCCAGAACCGCACGCCGACCGGTACGACGACCTCGAGGACTCTGAGCATTCCGAGAACGACGGGGGCTATCGGCCCGTGCGCCGATCCGACCCCACCGGTCGCGGACGACGGCTCATGATCGCGCGGCTGCGACAGGAAGACGGCATGACCCTGATGGAGGTCCTCGTGGCCTGCACCGTCGGGTTCGTCGTGCTCGCCGCCACGCTCGGCCTGCTCGAGAGCAGCCTCCGGCTCAACGGCGGCGTCGCCTCCCGCACCGACGCGATGCAGCGCGGGCGGCTGGCGATGGACAAGATCACGCAGGAGCTGCGCTCGCAGGTCTGCCTGGATCTCGACCATCCGGCGATCCTCCAAGGAGCGACTGACAGCTCGGTGCAGTTCTACGCGGACTTCAGCGAAGCCGACGGCACAAAGCCGCCGCAACGTCGCACGCTGACGTACGACCCGGTCAAGCGCAGCGTCACGACGCTGATCTACACAACCACCACGCTCAACCCGACGCCGGCGAACTACCCGGCGAAGCCGACCGGTAGCAGCCTCGACCTCGACAACGTCTCCCTCCAAAAGGACGACATGGGCGTGACGATCCCGTTCCTGACGTACTACGCGTACCAGTCGGTCGGCACCCCGGCGCACCCGGAGCCCACGCAGAAGCTCGCCACCCCGCTTGACGCGGCGTCGGCGGCGCGCGTGGCGCGCGTCGAGATCAACTTCGTCGCACGGCCGATCGGCGCGACCGACGACACGAACGCCGTGAACGTGAGCGACCAGATCGTCGCTCGCCACGCCGACCCCAACCTCTCCGTCCCCGATCCCGCCTGCGTATGAGCCGACGTCTCGACCTATCCCACGAGCACGGCTTCTCGATGGTGGCCGTCATCCTCGTCCTGCTCGCCACGAGCATGCTCGCCGGCGCGACGTTCGCGATCGTCGGCACCGACATCCCGTTCGCGCGCGCGGCCCAGGACCGCAAGCAGGCGTACGCCGCCGCCGAGGCCGGGGTGGAGTACTACCTGTATCAGCTGGCGCGCGACAACGACTACTGGACGCACTGCAACGACGTTCCCGATCCTGGCGATGGCCAGCCGAGCCCGGTGAACCTCCAGAAGCCCAGCCCCGCGGCACGCACGTGGCGCACCGTTTCGGGGACGACGGAGTCGAGGTACTCGATCGAGCTGCTGCCGGCCAACGGCGCCACGGACTGCAGCACGGCCACCCCCGAGGACTCGATGCTCGACAAGAGCTCGGGCACGTTCCGCATCCGCTCCACGGGCGAGTCGCGCGGCGTCCGGCGCTCGATCATCGCGACGCTGCGGCGCACGAGCTTCCTCGACTACCTGTACTTCACGGACTTCGAGGCGTCCGACCCGCTGTCGTTCCCGAGCGCGGCCGACCAGACGCGGGCGGCGACCAACTGCGTCAAGTACCGCATCCCGCGCGAGGCGGACTCCTGGTGCAAGACGAACACCAGCATCACGTTCCAGGACTGGGACGCGATCCACGGGCCGCTGCATACGAATGACGACCTGCTCACGTGCGGCGAGCCGGAGTTCGGCCGCGCGGGCAAGCTCGACCGGATCGAGATCGTCGGACCCGCGACGGACGGCTATCGGAGCGACTGCGGCGGTCCGCCGAAGTTCAACGGGCCGGTCCGCCATCCGGCGACCTACCTCCCCGTCCCGACGTCGAACGACCGTCTGCGCAAGGTCGCGGCGAGCGACTACGTGTTCCAGGGGCGGACCGACATCCGCTTCAACGCCGCGACGACCATGTCGGTGACCACCTATCCCAACGGCGTCAAGACGACGAACCCGACGATGCCCCTGCCGGCAAACGGCGTGATCTACGTCGCGACGCCCGCCAACTCGACCTGCACGCTCGACGCGCCGCGGCAGATCGACTACCCGGCGATCGACGCGAGCAACTGGAGCTGCCCGGTCCTCACCGTCAGCGGCACGTACCCGAAGTCGATGACCCTGGGGTCGCAGGGCGACATCCTGATCGACGGCGACCTCAAGGCGCAGGGCGACGTCGTGCTCGGGCTCATCGGCGAGCGCTTCGTGCGCGTCAAGCATCCCGTCACGAATACCTGCGGCAGCAACGACACGGGAACGATGAACAGCGTCACGATCGAGGCGGCGATCCTCGCGCTCAAGGACTCGTTCATCGTCGACAACTACCCGTGCGGCGCGGCGCTGAGCGACCTCACGGTCACCGGCGCGATCGCCCAGAAGTTCCGCGGCCCGGTGGGCACGTTCAACAGCACGACCAAGCTGCGCAACCACGGCTACGCGAAGGCGTACGAGTACGACGATCGCCTGCGCTACCGCAGCCCGCCGTACTTCCTCGACCCGGTCGTCGCGGCCTGGCGGGTCGTGCGCAACAACGAGCAGGTTCCCGCCGCCAAGTAGCACTGGCCGCCGCCCGTAAGCATCGCTTGCGGGCGGCGACAGCGATCCTCGTCGCTGTCCCCTCGCGCGCGCGCGACGATCGGTGGCCTACGTTCGTCGACCGGCGGGGGGCCGCCGGAGGAAGGAACCTCATGGATCGAATGCTGAAGGGGGCGTTCCTCGCGCTCGCTCTCGCCGGCGCAGTCCTCGCGGGCTGCGGCGGCGGGGGGAGCTCCGGGAGCGGCGGGGAGAAGACCCAGGGCGTCGGCGCCCCCGTGGAAGGCAAGACCGGGGGAAAACTGACGGTGCTGTGGACAGATGACGTCGACAACATCGACTGCGGCATCAGCTACTACCAGATGGGCTACATGGTCTGTTACGCGACGCAGCGGCCGCTGTACTCGTGGAAGCCCGAGGACGGCACCACGCCGGTGCCGGATCTCGCGACCGCCGACCCGCAGATCTCCGAGGACGGCAAGACCGTCACGGTGAAGATCCGCCGCGGCGTCAAGTTCTCGCCGCCCGTCAATCGCGAGGTAACGTCCAAGGACGTCAAGTACGCAATCGAGCGCGGCTTCTTCAACACCGTCCAGAACGGCTACGCCGGTGCCTACTTCGGTGACCTGGAGGGCGCGAAGATCGGCGCCAAGCCCGGCACGACGATCAGCGGCATCGAGACGCCCGACGCCGAGACGGTCGTCTTCCACCTCAAGCGCGGGACCGGCGGCGTGCTCGCCGGCGCGCTCGCCCTGCCACTGTCGGCGCCGGTGCCCGAGGAGTACGCGAAGAAGTTCGACGCCAAGCAGCCGTCGCTGTACGGCCAGAACCAGGTCGCGACCGGCCCGTACATGATCCAGAACAACAGCTCCGGCAAGGCCACCGGCTACGAGGCCGGGCGCAACATCAAGCTCGTGCGCAACCCGAACTGGGACACGTCGACTGACTACAAGCCGGCCTACCTCGACGAGATCGACATGCCGCAGGGCAACGACGACACGACGATCGCCTCGCGGCGCGTGGTCGAGGGCAACGGCATGCTGACCGGTGACTTCTCGCCGCCGCCGCAGGTGCTCGCCCAGGTCGTCAAGACCAAGAAGGACCAGCTCGCGCTGTTCCCGGGCGGCAGCGTCCGCTACGTGAACATGAACAACACCGTCAAGCCGTTCGACAACATCAACGTGCGCAAGGCCGTCGTCGCGGGCTTCGACCGCAACGCGATGCGCCTCGTGCGCGGCGGTGAGCTCGTCGGCGACATCCCCACGCACATGCTTCCGCCGGGCCTCCCCGGCTTCGAGGAGGCCGGTGGGCTCAAGGGCCCGGGCCTGGACTTCATGTCCCACCCCGAGGGCGACACGGCGCTCGCGGCCGAGTACATGAAGAAGGCCGGCTACCCGTCCGGCAAGTACACAGGCCCGGAGCTGCTGATGGTCGGCACGACCGAGGGCGTGGCACAAAAGGCGGCCGAGGTCGCCAAGGAGCAGTTCGAGAAGCTCGGCTTCAAGGTCCGGTTGCGGCTCGTCACCCAGGACGCGATGTACACGCGCTTCTGCAACGTGCCGGGCGCGAACGTGGCGATCTGCCCGAATGTCAGCTGGGGCAAGGACTTCGCCGACGCGCAGACGATGCTCGACCCGACATTCAACGGCAAGAACATCGTCGCGCAGGGCAACTCCAACTGGCCCGAGCTGAACGATCCGAAGATCAACGCCGCGATGGACAAGGCGGAGCTCCTGACCGACCCGAAGGAGCGCGCCCAGGCCTGGGCCAAGATCGACCTGATGGTCACCGAGGCGGCGCCGCTTGTCGCCTGGATCTGGGACAAGCAGGCCCTGCTGCGCTCCGCCGACATCAACGGCGCGGTGAGCGCGTTCAACTCGATGTGGGACCTGTCGTGGACCTCGCTGAAGTGATCTGAACCGCGAGAGCGGGGAGCCGGAGATGCAGTTCGGCTCCCCGCTCACGATTCGGCGTCGCGGCCCACACCGCGCCGCCGTGCATCTCCGCGACCTGGCGCACGATCGCCAGACCGAGCCCGGAGCCGGGCAGCCGCCGCGCGTCGGCCGAGCGGTAGAAACGGTCGAACACGTAGGGGAGGTCGGCCTCGTCGATGCCCGGGCCGTCGTCGCCCACCACCAGCTCGCCGTCGCTCAGCGTGACCGCGACCGTCCCGCCCTCCGGGCTCCACTTGCGCGCGTTGTCGAGCAGGTTCGTCACCGCCCGCTCGAGGCGCACGCGGTCGCCGCGCACGAGGCACGGCTCGAGCGAGCAGGCGAAGCGCACCCGCGCGCCGCGCGCCCGCACGCGGTCGACGCAACTGCTCACCAGCACGTCGAGCTCGAGCTCCTCGAGGTCGCTTGCCGGCGGGTGCTCGCGCGCCAGCTCGACGAGGTCGCCGACGAGCGCGGTCAGCTCACGCAGCTGCGACAGCACGTCCTCGCGCAGCTGCCGCCGTTCCGCTCCCGACAGCTCGCCGGCACGGGCGAGCAGCTCCACGTTCGCCTGCACGGTCGCCAGCGGGGTGCGCAGCTCGTGCGAGGCGTCGGCGATGAGCTGGCGCTGCGCGCGGCGCGACTCGGCGAGCGCCTCGAGCATGTCGTTGAAGCTGCGGGCGAGGCCGGCCAGCTCGTCGTCCCCGACCGCCTCGACGTGGCGTGACAGGTCCTGTGTGACCGCCACGTAGCGGGTGCCGCGCATCAGCCGCCGCACCGGCCGCAGCGCGCTGCGGCCGACGAGCCCGCCGAGCAGGGCCGCCAGTCCCACGCCCGCGAGGCTGACGCCGATCAGCACCGCCACGAGCCGCCGCAGCGTCGCGTTGGTCTCGGCGAGCGAGCGCGCGGCCTGCAGCGCCTGCCCGTCGGCGAAGCGGGCGACGTACACGCGGACCTTGGTGTTCGACAGCTCGGAGTCGTAGAAGAACGGGTCGGCGCGGCCCTGGGCGACCGCGATCACGCGCGGGCCGGCGGCGAGCAGCGCGCGCTGGTCCTCCGGCGTGGTGATCCGCCCGGCGCTGGAGACGACCTGTGCGTAGCCGGCCTGCTCGCCGAGCGGCGACGACGGCAGCAGCAGCAGGAAGCTGCGGCGGCGCTGCTCGTCAATGTTGAGCCGGCGCTGCGTCGGTGTGGTCGCCGGTAACGGTGCCGTTGCGACGCGCGCGGCAAGCGCGCGCAGGCCGTCGTCGACCGAGTCGCGCAGCTGCGCGCGGACCGACACGTAGGTGACGATCGAGGCGAGCGCGACGGCGACCGCCACCGCCAGCGCGGCGAGCAGGATGATGCGGCGGCGGTAGGACATGTCAGGCGCCGAGCATGAACCCGACGCCGCGGACGGTGTGGATGAGCCGTGGCTCGCCGTCCTCCTCGGTCTTGCGCCGCAGGTAACCGACGTAAACGTCGAGCGAGTTCGAGGTCGCGCTGATGTCGTGCCCCCACACGCGCTCATAGATCATGTCGCGCGGAAGCACCTGGTCGGGGTTGCGCAGCAGCAGCTCGAGCAGCCGTTGCTCGGTGCGCGTGAGCTCGAGCGCGCGGCCGCCGCGGCGCGCGCGGCAGGTCGCGAGGTCGAGCTCCAGGTCGTGGTACTCGAGCCGCTCGCCGCTGTCGCCGTTCGGCGACGCCCGCCGCAGCAACGCGCGCACGCGGGCGTTGAGCTCGTCGAGCGCGAACGGCTTCACGAGGTAGTCGTCGGCCCCGGCGTCGAGGCCCGAGACGCGGTCGCCGATCGCGTCACGCGCGGTCAGCATCAGGACCGGTGTGAGGTCGCGGCGCTCGCGCATCCGGCGGCACACGGCCAGGCCGTCGAGGCGCGGCATCGCGACGTCGAGCACGACGGCGTCGAAGTGCCCCGCCGTCAGCCGCTGCAGCGCCTCGCCGCCGTCGGCGGCGAGTTCGACGTCGTAGCCCTCGATCGTGAGCGCGCGCCGCAACGTGCGTGCCAGGGCGGGGTCGTCGTCCACGACGAGGAGCTTGTGGGAAGGCCGCTGCACCGGTGCCGATTATCGACCGTTTCTTAGGGAGTTCTCACAACTGCGGTCGATGTTCCCGCCGAGAGCGTGCGAATGAATCTCACCCGGCTCCAGACGTTCGTCGAGGTCGTACGACGCGGCACGTTCGCCGGCGCCGCCGACGCGCTGTCCTTTACGCCGTCCGCCGTATCCCAGCAGATGGCCAAGCTGGAAGCGGAAGCCGGCACGTCGCTGATCGTGCGTGACGGCGCCGGCGTGCAGCTCACCGAGGCCGGGCGTCTGCTGCACGAGCACGCGCTCGAGATCGTCGAGGCCGTCCGGCGCGCCCGCGCCGGGCTCGACGCCCTGCAGTCGGAGCAGGTTAAACGGCTGCGGATCGCCTCGTGCCCCCTGGCGACCGCCGCCGTGGTGCCGCGCGCCCTGCGCGTGCTGCGCCGCCGGCTGCCGGGCGCCGAGCTGCTGCTCGAGGAGACCGATCCCGTGGAAGCGCTCCACGAGGGCCGCGCGGACGTCGGCGTCTGGGTCTCCTCGAGCGGCGGTGCCGAGGCGGGACTGAGTGAGACGGTCCTGCGCCGCGGCCGGCTGATGGCCGCGCTGCCCGCCGACCATCCGCTGACGCGGCTCGGCGAGCTCGACGCCGAGGCGCTCGCCGCCACCCCGCGCATCTGCGCCGATGACCGCTGGCAGGTTTCCTCCCCGGCCTCGCTGGTGGCGCTCGTAGCCGCCGGCGAGGGCTACGCGATCCTCCCCGAGATCGTGCAGGGGGCGGGCGTCGCGCTCTGCCCGCTCGCCGGTGCCGGCGAGTGGGAGCTGCGCGCCGCCCGCCCCGCTGAGGCGATGCCGTCCGTCGGCACGCTGGCCGCGATCGAGGCGCTGCGCGTGGCTGCCGATCGTGAGCGTCGCTCAACCGCGGCGACAGCAATGCTTGTCGCGCAGGCCTGAGCCGCGCGCGACGATCGCCCCGCTGGAACCACTGGACTTCGGAAGGTCCCTCGCATGCCGGTGCGGGGGACCGCCGGAGTGCCAACAAGGCATCCGATCCGCGGGCAGCGCCGCAGTAGCCCGCATGAGACTCAAGTCCACAGCAGTTCTGTTGACGTCTGCGGCGCTCGCCCTTGGTGCGGCCGCCTGCGGCGCCGACGACAACACGGCGTCCGATACGTCAGCCGCTCCCAAGCCGGTCGCGCAGGTCGATCAGCTGTCCGGACGCGCCACTGCGGTGACCCTCGACAGCGGCTTCGCGGGCGCGCTCAAGTCGCTCAAGCTCACGCCCGCGCCGGTCGGCGACGCGTCGATCAGCAAGGCCGGCGTGGCGTCGTTCCCGATCACCGGCGGCAGCGTCACCTATTACAAGCCCGGCAGCGTCTCGCCGTTCGTGCAGGGCCAGATCGACCATGCCGGCGGCGGCCTCAGCCTCACCGGCGGCGGCAAGAAGGTCGACCTGACGGACTTCGTCATCGACCCGGGTGCGTCCGTGCTCACCGGCAAGGTGTCGGTCGACGGCAAGGTGGCGGCGGACAATGCGCCGCTGTTCTTCCTCGACGGCCGTACGCTCAAGGCGCTCAAGGTCAACCAGAACGGGACGGCGGTGCTCGAGGGCACCACCGTCAAGCTCAAGGACGAGTCCGCTCAGCTGCTCAACAAGACCTTCGGCGTCGACGCGCTGAAGGGCGGCCTCGTGGTCGGCGTCGCGAAGATCACGATCAACACGGGCGCCTAGACGTAGAACTGCCGCCAGGCGTCGAGCCAGGTGGGGGCCGCTGACGTGAGCCGGCGGCCCTCGCTGATCGTGACGTTCGCGCGGTGCCGGTAGGGCTCGGCGTGGTCGGGCGTGGCGAGGTCGACCTCGATCGTGCACGGTGCGCCGGGGTCGTAGACGGGCGCGTCGCCGAGCGCGGCGAGCGCCGCCGCGGCGGCGTGCTCGATCGCGCTGCGCGCCCGCGCCGGCGGCTGGTGGCGGGCCGAGAAGCGGCCGAGCCCCTGCTTGACCGCGAGCGTCTGCAGGCCCGGTCCGAGCAGCGCCCGCGATTCGGCACACACGACATCGTCGCCGGTGACGAGCGCGACCGGGCAGCCCCAGGTCCCGCACAGCGCCGCGTTGATGCCGACCTCGCCGACGAACGTCCCGTTGAAGCGCAGGCCGTGCCAGTTGGTGCTCGACACCGTGTGCGACATCACGCCGCGCTCGGCGCCGGCCATCGCGTGCATCCCGATCATCAGCGCCGCGTCGCAGCCCTGCTCGAACGGCTCGGTGTACTCGGTCCACTCGCTCTGGACGACGAACTCGCAGCGCTCGTCGAGCTCCTCGGCGAGCAGCGAGTTGAACGAGCCGTCGCCGCCGGCGCCGTGGCAGTCCATGACCACGACCTCGTCGGCGCCGCCGCGGAAGGCGCCGCGGACGGCGGCGTTCATCTCCGCCGTGTAGAGGCGGCGGCCCTCCTGATACAGCTCGCCCTTGGCCGACACCTGCGCCCAGCGGCAGATGCCCGCGACGCCCTCCATGTCCCCGAACACGACGACCCGCATCTACCGCCCCCGGATTCGCTCGGTGTGCCTGCCCTGGACCTCGATGACGCGGCGCAGGAACTCGGTGAACCGCTCGAGCTCCTCGGTGCTGTAGTCGTCGAGGATCGTCTGGGACTCGCCGATGAACGGCATCATCAGCGGCCCGGTCATCTCCCACAGCTTCGGGGTGACCTCGAGCCGCACGCGCCGGCGGTCCGACGGGTCGGCCACGCGGCGGGCCATCCCGGCCTTCTCGAGACGATCGATCACGGCGGTGACCGCGCCCGTCGTGAGCCCCGCGGCCCGGGCCAGCTCGCCGGCCGTCATGCCGCCCGCCTGGTCGATCAGGTCGATGCAGCGCATGTCCGTGCGGTTCATGCCGACGTGGTCCGCCACCGCCTGGTCGAAGTTGTCGTTCGACGTCTGGTAGGCGCGGAACACCTTCCCGCCCTCTTCGATTATCGCCTCACGGCGTAAGTCTCTTGACAAGTGAATCTCTTAGTAACTAAGATGTTCGACCATGAAGATACTAGCGATCGAGGCCGCCGGTCTCGAGAAAACCTATCCGGGCGAGGTGCGAGCGCTCGACGGGCTCGATCTGTCGGTGCCGGCCGGCACGATCTTCGCGCTGCTCGGCCCCAACGGGGCCGGCAAGTCGACCACCGTCCGCATCCTCACCACGCTGTCGCGCGCCGACGCCGGCGTGGCGCGGGTCGCCGGCCACGACGTGGTGACGGAAGCGCCCGCCGTGCGGCGGGTGATCGGCTGCGTCGGCCAGCGCTCGGGCGGCGACCGCGAGGCGACCGGCCGCGAGAACGTCCGCCTGCAGGGCCAGCTCCACGGCCTGCGCGGGCGCGACCTGACGGCGCGCGTGGACGCGCTGCTGGCACAGGTCGGGCTGGAGGACGCGGCCGACCGGCTCGTCCGCACCTACTCGGGCGGCATGCAGCGGCGGCTCGACATCGCGATGGCGCTCGTACACGAGCCGCAGGTCCTGTTCCTCGACGAGCCGACGACCGGGCTCGACCCCGAGGTGCGCAGCGACCTGTGGCGCGAGATCGAGCGGCTCACGCGTGAGCAGGGGCTGACGATCCTGCTCACGACGCACTACCTCGACGAGGCGGACCGGCTCGCCTCGCAGCTCGCGATCGTCGACGGCGGCCGCGTGGTGGCGGGCGGCGCGCCGGAGCAGCTCAAGGCCGAGCTGCGCGGCGACGCCATCAACGTCGAGCTCGCGTTCGCCGCCAACGGCGCCGTGGAGGCGGCTTTGGAGCCGGTGGTGGGCATCCGCGAGCTGGTCGTCGAGGGCACGTCGTTGCGCGCACGGGCGGACGAGGGCGCGCGGGCCGTGCCTGCGGTGCTCGGCGCGCTGGAGGCCGGCGGGATCGACGTCGCGTCGGTCACCGTGGCACGGCCGTCACTGGACGACGTCTACCTGCGCCACACCGGGCGCAGCTTCGAGGAGGCCGAGCGATGACCGCCTTTCGCCACATGGGATACATGGCGCTGCGCGACCTGCGCGCCCTCTGGCGGCAGCCGTGGTACGTCGTGGCGACGCTCGTGCAGCCCGTGATCTGGCTGCTGCTGTTCGGCGAGCTGTTCAAGCGCGTCGCCGATCTGCCCGGCTTCGGCGGCGAGTCGTACATCGCCTACCTGGCGCCGGGCGTGGTGATCATGTCGGCGCTGTTCTCGTCGGGCTGGAGCGGCATGGCGACGATCGAGGACATCGACCGCGGCGTGACCGACCGGCTGCTGGTCTCGCCGGTCCGGCGCGGGGCGATCATCGCCGGCCGCGTGACGCAGAGCGCGGTCGTGATCGTCATCCAGTCGGTGATCATGATCGGCATCGCGCTGGCGGTCGGCGCGTCGTTCCCCGGCGGCGTGGTCGGCGTGCTCGTGCTCATCCTGGTGAGCGCGCTGCTCGGGGCCGGCTTCGCGGCGCTGTCGAACTCGTTCGCCCTGGTCACGCGCCAGGAGGAGTCGCTGATCGGCGCCGTGACGCTCCTCGTGCTGCCGCTGACGTTCCTGTCGACGGCGCTGATGACCGCCGACCTGCTGCCCGACTGGATGCACACGGTCGCGAAGTTCAATCCGGTCAACTGGGCGATCGAGGCCGGCCGCAGCGCGACGGCCGCCGACCCCGACTGGGGCCTGATCGCGGGCAACGTCGCGCTCCTGGCCGCGGGCCTTGTGCTCGCCGCGACGCTCGCGACGCAGGCGTTCCGTTCGTACCAGCGGAGCGTGTAGATGGCGCGGGCGAACGGGCGGCTGGGTGGGGAGGCGAGGGAATCGGCCGCGCCTCGGCATCGGGGCGGATTTGCAACCTATACGGTTGTTTATCCGCCCAGGGCGGGTTTCGCCCCTCGTGCCGCCGCCCTACCCCGCCGCAGTTCGCCGGGGCGAAGTATCCGACCAGGCTCCTACTGTCGGAGTGGTGCAAGCGCAGACATTGCTCGAGACGCTCGCGGGCCCCGGGGCCGCGTTCCGCGACCACCAGCGCGAGGCGATCCACGACCTCGTGGAGGATCGTGCGCGCGTGCTGTGCGTGCAGCGCACGGGCTGGGGCAAGTCGGCGGTGTACTTCATCGCCACGGCGCTGCTGCGTGAGCAGAGCGCCGGGCCGGCGCTGATCGTCTCACCGCTGCTCGCGCTGATGCGCAACCAGATCGCGGCGGCGGAGCGGCTCGGGCTCAAGGCGCACACGGTCAACTCCACGAACCGCGAGGCGTGGGACGAGGTGCGCGAGCTGCTCGCGGTCGACGCCGTCGACCTGCTGCTGATCAGCCCGGAGCGGCTCGACAACCCGACCTTTCGCGCCGAGATGCTGCCGCTGTTCTCCGAGCGCGTCGGGCTGCTGGTGATCGACGAGGCGCACTGCATCAGCGACTGGGGGCACGACTTCCGGCCAGACTACCGCCGCCTGAAGGACATGCTCGACCGGCTGCCGGCCGGCGTCGCCGTGCTCGGCACCACGGCGACGGCCAACGATCGCGTCGTCACGGACATCGAGGAGCAGCTGGGCGGCGCGGCGATCACCTACCGCGGCCCGCTCGGGCGCTCGAGCCTGCGCTTCGAGGTCGTCGAGCTGCCGGGGCAGGCCGACCGGCTCGCCTGGCTGGCGACTCACGTGCCCGAGCTGCCGGGCTCGGGCATCGTCTACACGCTCACCAAGCGCGACGCCGAGCTCGTCGCCGAGTGGCTGAACACGCGCGGGATCAGCGCCGAGGCGTACAGCGGCGAGATCGAGAGCGAGCAGCGGATCGGCACCGAGGAGCGGCTGCTGCGCAACGACGTCAAAGCCGTGGTGGCGACCAGCGCGCTCGGGATGGGCTACGACAAGCCCGACCTCGGCTTCGTCGTCCATTATCAGGCGCCCGGCTCGGTGATCTCCTACTACCAGCAGGTCGGGCGCGCCGGCCGCGCGCTCGAGCGCGCCGAGGTCGTGCTGCTGCGCGGCCATGAGGACCGCCGGATCCAGGACTTCTTCATCCAGCAGGCGTTCCCGCCGCGTGAGCTGGTCGACCGCGTGCTCGAGCGGCTCGAAGGCGACGGAGCGACGGCGCGCGAGCTGATGGCGCACGTCAACCTCGGGCGCGGCCGGGTCGACGCGCTGCTGAAAGTGCTCGACGTCGAGGGCGCGGTGCAGCGCGACGGGTCGCGCTGGTCGCTCGTGCCCGGCAGCGACTGGCAGTACGACGCCGAGCGCTACGCGCGCGTGACCGCGCTGCGCCGCCGCGAGCAGGAGGCGATGGCCGCGTTCGGCGCCGACGGCCGCTGCCTGATGCGCGCGCTGCAGGAGGAGCTCGACGACCCCGATCCCAGCGACTGCGGCCGTTGTGCGGTCTGCGCCGGCGCTCGCTACGACGACCCGCTCGACCCCGAGCTCGTCCGCGCCGCGGCCCTCCTGCTGCGCTCGCGCCCGCTCGTGCTGGACACGAAGAAGATGGCGCCGGACGAGAGCGGGTCGATGCGCAAGATCCCCGAGGACGTGCGCGCCGAGGAGGGCCGCGCGCTGGCACGGCTCGGCGACGGCGGCTGGGACCCGGTCGTGCAAGCCGGCCGGCGAGCCGGGCATTTCGACGGTGACCTGCTCACCGCTGCCGCGGAGACCGTGAAGCGGTGGGACGCGCCGGTCGCGTGGGTCACGGCCGTGCCGTCGCGCCGCTCGGGCGACCTCGTGCCGGACTTCGCGCGCCGCCTCGCCGACACGCTCGCCGTCCCGTTCGCGGACGCGATCGAGCGCGTCGGCGACGCGCCGCCGCAGCGCGAGATGGCGAACGCGGCGCAGCAGGTCGCCAACGTACGCGGGCAGTTCGCGGTCACCGCCGACCTTCCGCCCGGCCCGTGCCTGCTCGTTGACGACGTGCGCTTCAGCGGCTGGACGCTGGCGATGATCGCCGGCCAGCTCCGCCGCCGTGGCGCGCCCGCGGTCTACCCGCTCGCGCTGACGACCGCATTCTAGACCGCCGTAGCCCTCGACGCCCGTCGCCTCGTGCGGCGAGCCGACCGGCTTGGACTCGGGCGAGCCGCGCTGGCGCAGGAAGATGCTCAGCACCGCCATCGAGCCGACGGCGAGGAACTCGGACTGCCAGTTCTCCAAAACGGCCTGCGCGAACGACGACGTCGACAGGTAGCGCCAGAGCGAAATCGTCTCGCCCATGTGGGCGATCTGGTCGTTGTTGTAGTCGGCGTGGCCGGCGATCGCCTGGCCGGTGAGGGCCGCCAGGAACAGCGCCAGGAAGACCAGCGACAGGCCGTGGTCGCGAACGCGGCGCATCGCTTCAGTTATGGGTCAGGCCGATCACCGCGCAATACGCGATGCCGGCCCAGATCAGGACGAGGTAGAGCACGAACACCACGCGCATGCGGGAGGGATGCCCGTTAGCCGGGGGTGACGATCACGAGCGTCGCCGCGACCGGTCCGTCGAGCGCCTCGTAGACGTGCGGGACCGACGCCTCGAAGGCCGCGAAGTCGCCCGGCCCGAGCTCGACCGGCCCGGTCTCCGGCCCCACGCGCAGTCGGCCGGAGTGCACGAGCAACTGTTCGATCACGCCGGGCAGGTGCCCGTCGGCGTGGCGCGGCTCGCCGGCGATCACACGGAAGTCGTACATCTCGACCCGGGCGCGCTGGACCGCTGACTGCCGCAGCAGGCGCCCCTGCACGACCGCGCCGGGAATCTGCGGGCCCTCACCGGCGCGCACGACGTGGACGGGCGTCGACGAGGCCTCGGTAAGCAGGTCGGCGAACGTCACGCCGAGCACCTTGGCGAGCCCGTACAGCGTCTCCACGGTCGGGTTGCCGCGGCCCGCCTCGAGCTCTGCGAGCGTGGCGCGCGCCACGCCGGCCTCGCGCGCCAGGCCCGCGGCGGACAGGCCGCGGCCGGCGCGCAGGCGCCGCACGTTGCCGGCGATGGTATTGACCGTTTCCTCCATGGCTGTCTAATATAACGGCATCTATGACGGAAGAACGACAGTTTTTCAAGCGTGCCGCCCGCCTCGAGGCGGTGCACGGCTTCGGCATCGACCGCACGGCTCTCGCGGCCGACGCGGTGCGCAGCGACTGGCCGGTCCTGCGCATGGAGAACCTCGACACCGACCTCCCGCTCCCACCCGAGGCGATCGCGGAGACGATCGCCGGCCTCGAACGCCCCGCGTCCAACAGCTGGCTGCCGTTCACCGGCGACATGGAACTGCGCGTGGCGATCTCCGACTTCACCGCCGAGCGCGCCGGTCGCCGCTACGACCCCGAGCGCGAGATCGTCGTCACGGCCGGCGGCACGTCGGCGATCCTCGACGTGCTGCTCGCCACCGTCGACCCCGGCGACGAGGTGCTGCTGACCGACCCGACGTACGCGGGCTTCGTGAACCGCGTGCACCTCGCGGGCGGCGTGCCGCGGCTCGTGCCGTACCGCGTGCAGGACGGCGAGTGGCGGCTCGACCTCGACGCGTTCGCCGAGGCGGTCGCCGCGCGGCCGGCGATCGCGCTGATCATGAGCCCGTCGATGCCATCCGGCGCGGTGCTCACCGACAGCGACTGGGACGCCGTCTGCGCCGCGCTGGTCGAGCACGACGTGCCGCTGCTCTACGACGCCGGCATGGAGCGCCTGCTGTTCGACGACCGGCCGCTGGTGCACCCGGTGACGAAGCCCGGGATGGCCGAGCGCACGGTGATCGTCGGCTCGCTCTCCAAGGAGCACCGGATGATCGGCTGGCGCGTCGGCTGGGTGGCCGGGCCGCCCGCGATCGTCGAGTCCGTCGGCTGGGTGCACGTGTACAACACGACGATGCCGACCGCGCTGTCGCGCTTCCCGGCGGCGGCCGTGCTGCGCGGCGACCAGGGCCACGTGGCCGACTGCGTCGCCGAACTGCAACGGCGCCGCGACGTCATCCTCGACGCGCTCACGGACTGGCCGGTGATCAGGCCCGCAGGCGGCTGGTCGATGCTGATCGACGCGATCGCGCTCGGCACGACGCCGCCCGAGCTGTCCAAGCGGCTGCTCGAGGACGCCGCGATCGCCGCGACCCCGATGCTCGGCTGGGGCGGCGAGGTCGCCGACCGGCACGTGCGGCTGGTGTTCAGCGCCGAGCCGCTCGACCGCCTGCGGACGATCCCGGAGCGCTTCGCCGGCACGCGCCTGGAGGCCTACGGCAGCTCGCCGCGCAGCGCGCCCGCGTAGCGCTCGGCCGACCGCCGCACGATCGCCTTGCCGTCGGCGCGGATCAGTCTGCCCCACCAGGCGCCGTAGATCGTGCCGAAGTCGTACGGCTCGAGCGCGCTCGCGATCGCCGTCACCGCCTCCACCGGCAGCGGGATCAGGTTCGGGTAGCTGTACATGAAGCCGACCCAGCCGCGGTCCGGGATCACCTGCACGATGTCGCCGCTCAACAGCGCTCCCTCGCCCGCATCGTGCAGCACGGTCCCGCCCGCGAAGTGCCCGCCGCAGCGGATCAGCGTCAGGCCATCGCCGAGATCGCGCGTCTCGCCCTCCCACAGCTCGATCGCGTCGTCCGGGCGCATGATCCAGTCGCGGTCGTCGGCGTGCAGCAGCACCGGGCAGCCGAAGCGATGCGCCCAGTCGACCATGCCCGTGTAGTAGTGCGGGTGCGAGATGGCGATCGCGGCAAGGCCGCCGCGGCGCTCGATCTCCGCCGCCGCGGCGTCGTCGACGAGCGGCAGGCAGTCCCACATCACGAACTGCTCTCCGGCGGGCACGAGCAGGGCGCGCTGGCCGATCGCGAACGGCGGGTCCATGCCGACGCCGTCGTAGGCGCCCTCGCGGCGGATCTCGTTGCGGTGGGTGGCGCGCAGGTCGTCGAGCGTCCGCCACGCCTGCCCGGACTCGGGCACGTACTGGCGGGCGTCGTCGCAGACCGGGCAGCGGTCGGGCGGCGTCTCGGCGGGCGTGAACTGGGCGCCGCAGGTCGCACAGTGGAAGACGGTCACGGTCCGCGATGATGTCGCGATGACCGAGGTCCTGCGTTACGCCGCCTTCACCGACCGCCCCGAGGGCGGCAACCCGGCCGGCGTCGTGCTCGACGCCGCGGGGATGTCGGACGCCGAGATGCTGCAGATCGCGGCCGAGCTCGGCTACAGCGAGAGCGCGTTCCTCGACGGCTCCGACATCCGCTACTTCAGCCCGCTCGCCGAGGTGCCGTTCTGCGGCCACGCCACGGTGGCGACCGCCGTCGCGCTGGCCGATCGCGACGGCCCGGGGGAGATCGTCTTCAACACGGCCGAGGGCAACGTGCCGGTGCGCACGCAACGCGACGGCGACGGGCGCATCGCGGCGACGCTGACCAGCGTGCCGCCGCGCATCGGCGACCTCGATCCCGCCGACTTCGACGAGACCCTCGCCGCGCTCGACTGGGATCGCGGAGACCTCGACGAGAAACTGCCGCCGCGCCTCATCTACGCCGGCGTCTGGCACCCTCTGATCGCCGCGGGCACGCGCGAGCGGCTCGCGGACCTCGACTACGATTTCGAACGGCTTGGCGCGCTGATGGCCGCGCGGCGGTGGACGACCGTGCAGCTCGTCTGGCGCGAGCGCGAGACGCACTTCCATGCGCGCGACCCGTTCCCACCCGGCGGCGCGCTCGAGGACCCCGCCACCGGAGCCGCCGCCGCCGCGCTCGGCGGCTACCTGCGCGAGCTCGGACTCGTGGCGCTGCCCGCGACCGTGACGATCGTCCAGGGCGAGGACATGGGCCGGCCCAGCCTGCTGACCGTCGACATCACCGAGCGCCCGGACATCGACGTCACCGGCACCGCCGTCGTCATCTGAGCGCGGCGCGGACCGCGGCCGCGAACGCATCGACGTCCTCCGGTGTGGTGTCCCACGCGGCCATCCAGCGCACCTCGCCGGTGCCCTCGTCCCAGACGTAGAACGGCCAGTCCTGCTGCAGGCGCTCGGTGACGGCCGGGTCGAGGATCGCGAACACCACGTTCGCCTCGACCGGCTGGGTGATGCGGACGCCCGCGACGTCGCGCACGCCGGCGGCGAGCCGGCGCGCCATCGCGTTCGCGTGCTCCGCGTTGTGGCGCCACAGGTCGTCGGTCAGCAGCGCCTCGAGCTGGGCCGACAGGTACCGCATCTTCGAGCCCAACTGCATCGCCTGCTTGCGCCGGTATCGGAAGCCGTCGGCCAGCTCGTCGCGCAGCAGGACGACGGCCTCGGCGCCCATCGCGCCGTTCTTGGTGCCGCCGAACGACAGCGCGTCGACGCCCGCGTCGGTGGTGAGCGCGCGTAGCGGGACGCCGAGCGAGGCGGCGGCGTTGGCGAGCCGGGCGCCGTCGACGTGCAGCAGCATCCCGTGGGCGTGCGCCCAGCCGGCCAGCGTGGCGACGGCCTCCGGCGAGTAGACCGTCCCGAGCTCGGTGCTCTGGGTGATCGAGATCACGCGCGGCTGCACCACGTGCTCGTCGCCGATGCGCACAAGCAGCGGCTCGACGAGCTCCGGCGTGAGCCGGCCGTCCGGCGTGTCGACGACCAGGAGCTTGCGCCCGGCCCGCTCCGGCGCGCCACATTCGTCCACGTGCAGGTGGGCCGTCCGCGCGCACACGACGGCCTGCCAGGGCTGTGTCAGTGCTTCCAGGCAGAGCACGTTTGCCGCGGTTCCGTTGAACACTGGAAAAGCTTGCGCGTACGCGCCAAAGTGCTCGCGAAATCGCTGCAACGAGCGTACGGTCCAAGGATCACCGCCGTAGGCTGCGGCGTGCCCTTCATTGGCGGCGACGACCGCCGCGAGCACAGCGGGGTGCACGCCGGCGTGGTTGTCGCTTGCGAAGCCGGGTCGTTTTGTCACTCCGTTGACTCCTCCTGCCGTCTCGCCCTTGCGCGGTTTCGATGGGGTGAACAATGGGCAATCAACACGGTGTCATGATGGTCGTCCTGGCCGGGGGCCTGGCGGTATGGCTATTGCTGGTGCTCACGGTCCTGAGCATCTGCCGCGCCGCCGCGCGGGCCGACGAGAACGATGCTGGCCGCCGGCTTGTGCGCGCCGGGCGCCGCAGCGTCGGGGTCGGGCTCGTGGCGGCGGCTGCCGCTCTCCCGGCCGCGCCCGGCGACGCCGACGCCCGCGGATCGGAGTGCGCCAACCGCAACGTCCCATTCGAGGTCGCCCCGGCCGCTGCCCGTGCCGCGCTCCGGTGCGAGATCAACCGCGTCCACGCGGAACGGGGCCTGCGCCGATTGGGCGACGACAAACGTCTGGACAAAGCGGCGCGAAGACACGCGGCCGACATGGTGAAACGCCACTACTTCTCGCACTACACGCCCGCCGGGAGCGACGTCGCCGACCGCGCGCGCCGCACCGGCTACGCCAAGAGCAGGTGCTCGTGGAGTCTCGGCGAGGTGCTCGCGTGGGGCGTCGCCGGCCGCAGTACTGCCGCAGCGACGGTGCAGGCGTGGATGGGCAGCCCGGAGCATCGCCACATCCTGATCTCCTCGCGCTACGCGGACCTTGGCGTGGGAACCGTCGCCGGGACGCCGGACAAGGCGTACCCGCACGGGCTCACGGCCGCCGCGGTGCTCGGGCGCCGCGACTGCTCACGGTAGGACGCACCACATCGTCCGCCAGACGATGCGCGCGTCGAGCGCGAGCGACCACTCGCGCGCGTACTCGGAGTCGAACTCGATCTGCTGGGCGATCGACAGCCAGCGGTCGAGCTGCTCGAGCTGCGCCAGCCCGGTGAGCCCCGGCCGCATCGGCGGCGGGTCGAACCCGGTCTCGCGCGGGCGCGGGCCGATGATGCTCATCTCGCCGCTCAGGACGCTCCACAGCTGCGGCAGTGCCGTTAGGCCGCTGCCGGCCACCAGTCGCCAGGCACGCGACTCCCGGCACAGGTCGTCGGTGACCGCGAACGACCGGAGCAGGATCAGCCGGCCGTCCTCGCCGAGGCGCTCCTCGCGGCGCAGCACCCGGCCGTCTCCGCGGTAGCGGAGTGCCAGCGCGACGAGCGCGAGCAGCGGTGCGGTGACGATCAGCCCGCAGACGGCGACGACGCGGTCGATCGCGTGCTTGACGATCAGCGCCGCCGGCGACGGCGGCTGGACGTCGGTGTCCGAGCCATGCGAAGACGGGTGCGCTGGTTGCACCGTCCTCGCGGCTTGAGGTCTGTGGCTTCGGACCTCGGCCAATCCGGGGCCATCCCTTTCGTGCTCGCCTTCCGGGCGGCCCTCCCGCCCTCCAAGATGCCAACGCTACCCATCTCAGGCATGTTTCGCACCCTGAATCGCCGCAGCGTGCGCGTTTCAGAGTGCGGCAACGGTGCGCACACGCCCGCCGCGGCGCCGGCGCACCCACTCGAACTCGGCCTGTCAGGCCGGTGCGGAGGTTCGCAGCGGGCGAGCGCGATGTCCGGCGCGCAGCTCGAGCGCCGATGCCAGGCTCACCCGCGGGCAGCCGAGCTGCTCGCCCTGCTGGCGAACCATACGCAAGCTCGGGTGCAGCCGATGCTGGAGGTGGCGGGCGCGTAGGCGCGGGCGTATGGTCGGCGGATGCGCGCCCTGGCCGGAGTCGTCGCCGCCGTCCTCGTTCCCCTGCTCGCGCCGGCGGTGGCGTCGGCGGCTCCGCTGACCGCGACCAACATCCGCATCGCCGACCATCCCGGCTTCGTCCGCGTGGTGGTCGACTTCAGCGGCGGGACCGTGCAGTTCAACGAGCTCGAGGCGACCGACCCGGACCCGTTCGCCGACGGCTTCGTCCGCATCCGCCTCATGCACCCGGGCGTCAAGACCACGGCGATGCCGGTGCGCGGGCAGGGCGTGTCCGCGCGCGTGGCCCAGGGCGGCGGGCGGATCACGATCCGGTTGAGCGCCGTCGACCGGCGCTTCAAGTACCTCTTCTACACCGACCAGCACTCGCCCGAGCGGCTGGTGATGGACCTCTACAAGAGCCGGCCGCCGAGCGAGGCCGCCGAGATCACGCACGGCCGCGGGGGCTGCCTCACGCTCGGCTCGCACGCCGTCACGCACACGCGCGTGATGGCATCAGGCCGCGAGCGCGGCGTGTTCGAGCACCAGTTCCAGGTCATCCTGCGCCGCCGCGGCGGCCGCATCCACCGCCAGAAGCACGTCCTCGCCTTCAACGGCCGCTGGACCACGAGCTTCGGCTACCGCCACGCCGCGCGCCAGACCGGCACGCTCGAGGCGGTCGCGCTGTCGGCCAAGGACGGCACGCTCGCCTGCCTGGTGCAGGTCCGCGTGCGGTTCGGCGGCACCTAGCGCGTCTGGGCAGGGCGGCGAGGCCGATCCTGCCTCTCTCAATGCCGGTGTTGACGTTTCCGGGCTAGTCTCCGCGCGTGCTGTTCGAGGCACTGACGGATCCCAGCGACAAGGTCGCCCTGCGCTTCGGCGACCGGACGCTGACCTACCGCCAGCTACGCGACGTGGCGACGGCCGTCGCCGAGCGCGTCGACGGCTGTGAGCGGGTGGCGACGTGGGCCGTCAACGAGCCGGAGGTCGCGGTCGCGGTAATCGGGGCGCTGCTGGCCGGCGTGCCGATCACGCCGATCAACCCGAAGGCGGGGAGCAGCGAGCTCAAGCACATCCTCGAGGACAGCGCGCCCGAGCTCGTGCTCGTCCCGCCCGGCGCCGAGCCGCCCGTGGAGAATCGCGTGGAGGTCGATCTCGACGCGCGCGGGGGAGATCTGCCGGACGAGCCGCCCGAGGATGCGCCGGCGATCGTCGTCTACACCTCGGGCACGACCGGGCCGCCGAAGGGCGCCGTCCTGCCGCGGCGGGCGGTCGCCACCAACCTCGACGCGCTCGCCGAGGCGTGGGAGTGGACCGGCGACGACGTCGTCGCGCACGCGCTGCCGCTCTTCCATGTGCACGGCCTGATTCTCGGCACGCTCGGACCCGTCCGCCGCGGCGGCGGGATGCACCACATCGGCCGCTTCTCCGCGGAGGCGGCGGCCGGCGCGCTCGGCGACGACGCGACGATGCTGTTCGCAGTGCCGACGATGTACCACCGGCTCGCCGCCGAGGCCGGGCAGGACGCCGAGATCGCCAAGGGCTTCGCATCCGCGCGGCTGCTCGTATCCGGCTCGGCCGCGCTCCCGGCCGCGGACCACGAGCGGATCGAGAAGCTCACCGGCCAGCGGATCGCCGAGCGGTACGGGATGACGGAGACGCTCATGAACACCGGAGTGCGGGCGTCCGGCGAGCGCCGGCCCGGCTACGTCGGCCCGCCGCTGGCGGGCGTTGACGTGCGGCTCGTCGACGACGACGGCAACGCGATCGAGGACGCGGACGACGAAACGATCGGCGAGATCCACGTCCGCGGCCCGAACCTGTTCCTCGAGTACCTCAACCGGCCCGACGCGACCGACGAGGCGATGACCGACGGCTGGTTCAAGACCGGCGACCTCGCCACGCGCGCGTCCGACGGGTACATCCGCATCGTCGGCCGCCGCGCGACCGACCTGATCAAGAGCGGCGGCTTCAAGATCGGCGCCGGCGAGATCGAGGGCGCGCTGCTCGAGCACCCCGGCGTCAAGGAGGTCGCGGTGACGGGCGAGCCCGACCCGGACCTCGGCGAGCGGATCGTCGCCTGGGTCGTCACCGCCGAAGGCGAGTCGCCGACCGAGGACGAGCTGTCGGGACACGTCGCCGACATGCTCACCCCGCACAAGCGCCCGCGGGCCGTGCGGTTCATGGACGAGCTGCCGCGCAACGAGATGGGCAAGATCCAGAAGAAGCGGCTGGAGCAATGAAGATCACCGGCGAGCACGCGTTCGGCATCACCTCCCAGCAGGTCTGGGACGGACTCCAGGACCCGAAGATCCTCGCCGCCGCCGTGCCGGGGGTGCGCCGGCTCGAGCCGACCGGCCCGGACGAGTACGCGATCAGCGTCGACGTCGGCGTCGGGTCCGTGAAGGGCACGTACGAGGGCACGTTCGCGCTGACCGACAAGGACGAGGGCGAGGCCTGCACGGTCCGCGCGAACGCGAGCGGGCGCCCCGGATCGGTCGAGGCCGTCGCCCGGATGCGCCTCACCGGTCGCGACGGTGGCGCGCTGCTCGCCTACGAGGCCGACGCCACGGTGACCGGGCCGCTCGCGGGCGTCGGCCAGCGGCTGATGGGCGCCGCCGCGCGGCGGACGACCGAGCAGTTCCTCAGCGCGCTCGAGACGACGATCGTGTCGCCGGCCGCCGCCGAGGCGCCCGCAGCCGCCGCGGCCGCGCCCGGGGCCGAGATCGTCGCCGCGCGCCCGGCCGTCGCCGCCGACACGCGCGTGATCGTCGGCAGCGCCCTGGCCGGGTTCGTGCTCGCGCTCGTTGGCGTCGCGGTCGGGCGCTGGACCGCCCGCCGGTAGGCGCGAGAGAATCGCCCCGACCACGAGGAGGGAGAGCCATGGGTTCGGGAATCGACAGGGTCTGGAAGCTCCACGGTGACGGCCGGACGGTGGAGCCCGGAGCGGTGGTCAAGCCGAACGAGCGCCTGCGCATGCCGAACATGCTCGGGCTCGGCGGCCAGCACATCCTCGCCATGTTCGGCGCCACCGCGCTCGTGCCGGTGCTCACCGGCTTCCCGGTGACGGCGACGATCTTCTGGTCGGGCGTCGGGACGATCATCTTCAACCTGATGACCGGGAACCGGGTGCCGTCCTATACGGGCTCGAGCTTCGCGTTCATCGCGCCGGTGCTGGCGGCAAAGGAGCACGGCGGCGTGCCGGCCGCGCTCGGCGGGATCATGGTCGCCGGCGTCGTGCTGTTCCTGATCGGGCTGTTCGTCGACCGCTCCGGCTACCGCGTGATCGAGTTCCTGCTGCCGCCGGTGGTGACGGGCTCGATCGTCGCCCTGATCGGGCTCAATCTCGCGCCCACCGCCAGGGACGAGTTCACGCAGCAGGCGGGCATCGCGCTCGTCACGCTCGTGTCGATCCTGATCATCGGCGTCGCCGTCAAGAACTTCCTGTCGCGCATGTCGGTGTTCCTCGGCGTGGTGGTCGGCTACGTGTTCGCCGCGCTGCTCGGCAAGGTGAACTGGGACGGCGTGAAGGCGGCCGACTGGGTCGGCTTCCCGGACTTCACGCTCCCGCACTTCAACGGCAAAGCGATCGTGCTGATCGTGCCCGCGGTGATCCTCGTGCTGCTGGCCGAGAACGCCGGTCACGTGAAGGCGGTCGGCACGATGACCGAGCGCAACCTCGACCCGTTCATCGGCCGCTCGTTCATGGGCGACGGCATCGCGTCGACGTTGTCCGGCCTGTTCGGCGGCTCGGGCACGACGACATACGCGGAGAACATCGGCGTGATGGGTTACACGCGCGTCTACTCCACGCTCGCGTACCTGATCGCCGGCGGCGTGGCGATCCTGCTCGGCCTGCTGCCCAAGTTCGGTGCGGTCATCACCGCGATACCGGTGGGCGTGCTCGGCGGAGCGGTGACGGTGCTGTTCGGCATGATCGCCGTGCTCGGCGCGCGGATCTGGGTCGAGGCGGGCGTCAACTTCCGCGACCCGGTCAACCTCGTCACCGCCGCCGTCGCGCTGATCGTCGGCACGGCGAACTACACGCTCAACTGGGGCGACTACTCGTTCGCCGGCATCGCCCTGGGGACGTTCGCGGCGATCGTCATCTACCAGGTGCTGCGACTGTTCCAGCCGGAGATCCCGGCGCCCGACACCGCGATCGGCGACTCGCTGGCGATGCCGCTGGCGGCGACGCCGGACCCGAGGGGGCCGGCCGCCAGACCGTGAAGCCCGCGCCGTTCGCCTACCACCGCCCGCGCTCGCGCGAGGAGGTCGATCGCCTGCTCGCCGAGCTCGGCGGGGGCGCGAAGCTGCTCGCGGGCGGCCAGAGCCTGATCCCGATCCTCAACATGCGCCTGGCCGCGCCCGAGCACCTGATCGACATCAACTTCCTCGCGGACGAGCCGGCCGAGCCCGTGCTCGAGGACGAGGCGCTCGTGTTCGGGCCGCTCGTGCGGATGCGGACGGCCGAGCGCTCGCCGCTCGTGGGCGAGCATCTGCCGCTGCTCGCCGAGGTCCTGCAGCACGTCGCGCACCCCGCGATCCGCTCGCGCGGGACGGTCGTCGGCAGCATCGCGCACGCCGACCCGGCGGCCGAGCTGCCCGCGCTGATGGCGCTGCTGGAGGGCGAGGCGCGCGTGCGCGGCGCGGGCGGCCGGCGCACGATCGGAGCCGCCGAGCTGTTCGCCGGCCACCTCGAGACGACGTGTCAGCCGGGGGAGTGGATCGAGGAGGTGCGGTTGCCCGTGCAGGCCGGCCGCGAGGGCGCCTTCGAGGAGTTCGCGCGTCGCCAGGGCGACTACGCGCTGTGCGGCGTCGCCGCGCTGGCGGCCGGCGACGGCGTCGCGCTGTCGTTCGTCGGCATGAGCGCTACGCCCGAGCGCCATGATCTGCCGGTCGCGGAAGCGGTCGCCCGGCTCGAGCCCGAGGACGACATCCACGCCACCGCGGCGTACCGGCGCTGGCTCGCCGAGCAGTTAGCCGCCCGCGTCGTCGCGCGCGTGCAGGAGGCGGCGTGATGGAGATCACCTTGCACGTCAACGGCACCGCACACCAGGTCGACGTGGAGCCGCGGCACCTGCTGTCGGACGTCCTGCGCCACCGGCTCGGCCTCACCGGCACGCACGTCGGCTGTGAGCACGGCGTCTGCGGCTGCTGCACCGTGCTCGTCGACGGCGCGCCCGCGCGCTCGTGCCTGATGCTCGCGGCGACCGCCGACGGCGCCGAGATCCGTACGGTCGAGAGCCTCGCGGCGGCCGACGGCACGCTGCACCCGCTGCAGGAGGCGTTCAAGCGCCATCACGGGTTGCAGTGCGGGTTCTGCACGCCCGGCTTCCTGATGACGGCGCTGCCGATCTACCGCCATGCGCCGGGCATGAGCGACGAGGAGCTGCGCGAGGCGCTGGGCGGCCAGCTGTGCCGCTGCACGGGATACGTCGGCATCGTGGAGGCGGTGCGGGCGGCGGCCGCGATCGAGGACGAGCGGTGACCGTCCGCGTCGTCGCCACGGGTGGCACGATCGCCTCGCTCGCCGATCCCGAGACCGGCGCCGTGCGGCCGGCAGTGAGCGCCGCCGACCTCGTGGCGACCGTCCCCGGCCTCGGACCGGTCGAGGTCGAGGAGGTCGCGCACGTCAACGGCTGGAACGTGACGCCGGCGACGATGCTCGAGGTCGCGCGGCGCGCGTCGGGCGGCGGCGTGGTCGTCACGCACGGGACCGACACGATCGAGGAGACCGCGTTCTTCTGCGACCTCACGGTGGAGTCCGACGTGGTCTTCGCGGGCGCCATGCGCAACGGCTCGGAGATCTCCGCCGACGGGCCGCGCAACCTGCTGTGCGCGTCGCAGGTCGCGGCCGAGCCGCGCGGGCTCGGCACGGTGCTCGTGCTCAACGACGAGATCCACGCCGCGCGCTGGGCGCGCAAGCAGGACTCCTCGCGCGTGCACGCGCTGCAGTCGCCCGGCCACGGGCCGGTCGGCATCGCGGTCCCCGTCTCGGTGACGATCACCATGCCGTCGCCGCGCCGGGTGCTGCTGCCGCTCCCGGACGCGCTGCCGCCGGTCCCGATCGTGCAGACCTACACGGGCCTCGAGGAGCACCTGATCGAGACGGTGCTCGACGCCACCGGCGCGACCGGCCTGGTGCTCGACGGCACGGGGCTCGGCAACGTGCCGGGCAGCGCCGAGCGCGGCATCCGCGCCGCCGTCGCGCGCGGCCTGCCCGTGGTCAACGCGACGCGAGTGCCGAGCGGCGGCGTGCACGCGATCTACGGCGGCCCCGGCGGGGTGGTGACGCAGCGCGAGCTCGGCGTGATCGGCGCCGGCCATCTGAGCGCGGCCAAGGCGCGGCTGCTGCTGATGCTGCTGCTGGCCGAGGGCGGCGACGTGCGCGCGCGCTTCGCGGAGGCGGTCGCGACGCTGGCCGGCTGGTGACCTACGACCTGGTGGTGCGCGGCGCGCGTGTCGAAGGCGCGCTCGTCGACCTCGCGATCGCCGGCGAGCGGATCGCCGCCATCGGCGGCCCGTTCGCGGCGGCGGCGGAGCTCGACGCCGGCGGCCGGCTCGTCGCGCCCGCCTTCGTGCAGCCGCACATCCACCTCGACAAGGTGCTCACGGGGCCGCTGCTCGGGCCGAACCGCACGGGCACGCTGGCCGAGGCGATCGCGCTCTCGCACGCCGTCAAGCGCGCCGCCACGGTCGAGGAGATCCGCGCGCGCGCCGGCCGCGTCATCCGCGCCGCGGTGATCGCGGGCACGACCGCGATCCGCTCGCACGTCGACGTCGACACGATCGGCGGCCTGAAGGGCCTGCGCGGCGTGGCGGCGGCGCGCGACGATCACGCCGACCTCTGCAGCGTCCAGCTCGTCGCGTTCCCGCAGGAGGGCATCTGGCGCGACCCGGGCACCGACGTGCTGATGGTCGAGGCGATGCGCGAGGACGCGGACGTCGTCGGCGGCATGCCGCACTGGGAGGACGGGCTCGACGCCGCGCGGCGCCACATCGCGTTCTGCCTCCAGCTCGCCGTAGAGAACGACGCCGACGTCGACATGCACGTCGACGAGACCGACGATCCGTACTGGCGCTCGTTCGAGCTGCTGATCGAGGAGGCCGAGCGGCGCGAGTGGGGCGAGCGCACGACCGCCGGGCACGTGTGCGCGATGGCCGCGTGGGAGGACGACTACGCGGCGGCGGTGATTGCGCGCGCTGCGGCCGCCGGCGTGATGGTCGCCACCAACCCGCCGACCAACCTGATGCTCCAGGGCCGCGGCGACGCCGAGCCGCGGCGCCGCGGCATCCCGCGCGTGAAGGAGCTGCTGGCCGCCGGGGTCGTACTGGGCGCCGGCCAGGACTGCGTCGACGACGCGTTCTATCCGTTCGGCAGTGCCGACCCGCTGCAGGTCGCGCTGATCGTCGCCCACGCGGCGCAGCTCGGCACGCCGGACGAGATCGCCGCGGCGGTGCGGATGGTCACGGCCGGCGCCGCCCGGCTGCTGCGGCTGCCCGACTACGGGATCGCGCCGGGCGCGCGCGCCGATCTCGTCGTGCTCGACGCCGAGACCGAGCGCGACGCGCTACGCGAGCAAGCGGCCCGCCGCTGGGTGCTGCACGGCGGCCGCGTCGTCGCCGAGACGGTCGTGGAGCAACGACTGCACAGATGAGTGATTCCTGCGCCGCGGGACGCGCCCAGGCGGGTGCGTGGGTCGCGGAATCACTCATCTAGCAGGGCACGACCACCTCGGCGGCGTAGGCGCCGGCGAGCGTCGCCGTGACGTCGCGCAGGCTGCCTTCCGCCGCCAGCGCGCGCTGGCGCGCCGCGCCGCTGCAGCCCGCCAGGCGCCGCGCCCCGGCGAGCTCGTGCTCGCAGCCGAGCCGCTCGCCGTGGGGTGCGCACGCGTCGAGCGTCCGCACGAGCTGGTCGACGGCCGGGATGCGCTCGCCGGAGCGGACGTCGATCAGGTGCGCGTCCACGCCGTCGCGCGCGGCGAGGAAGCGGTTCTCCGCGATCACCTCGACGTTGTCGGCGGGCGCGTCCGGACGCTCGAGCTCGAGGCTCGCCAGCGACTGGATCAGCGCCGCGAGCGCGGCGACGTCCTCCACCGCGGTCTGGCCGTCCATCACCCGCACCTCCACGGTGCCAAGGCGCGGCTGCAGGCGGACGTCCCACCACAGGAACGACGGGTCGGCGATCGCGCCCGAGCGCACCAGCAGGTCGACGGTCGCGAACCAGTCCCAGTAACCGGCGAACGTGCGCGGCACGCCGGAGCGCGGGAACGCATCGAACAGCGTCGTGCGGGTCGAGGCGAAGCCGGTGTCCGTCCCCTTCCAGAACGGCGAGTTGGCCGACAGCGCGAGCAGCAGCGGCAGGTGCGCGCGCAGGCGGTTGAGGAGCCGGATCGCGGCCGCCGGCGTCGGCACGCCGACGTGGACGTGCGTCGCGAGCGTCGGCTCGCGGCGCGCAAGCACGCGCATCGACTCGCTGATGTCGCGGTAGCGGGGATGGGTCGAGACGACCGTGTCCTCCGCCACCGCCCATGGATGCGTGCCGGCAACCGCGGCGCGCAGGCCGTGCTCGCCCAGCACGCTCGCCATCCGGCCGCGCAGGTCGGCGAGCTCGACGGCCGCGTCCGCGACGCGCTCGTGCACGCCCGTCGTGACCTCCATCACGGCCGCGTGCGTCTCGAGCGTCACGCGCTCGCGCAGGTCCGGCGGGAGGTCGATGACCACCTCGTCGGCCTGGAACGCGAGCGACCAGTCGAGCGGGTCGAGGAGCATGAACTCCTCCTCGATGCCGATCGTCAGCTCGCCGGCGCCGGCCCGCCATGCCGACCATTCGAAGACATCCAGGGGACTTCTCGTTGTGCTCATGCGGGTCGCCGCCTCTCAGTTCGCCGCCGTCAGAGGTGCCGGCCAAGACGGCGATGCGGGGGTGGTGACGGGGATCTACGCGCCAGGACGCAGGAGCGTTCGACGCCCGTACGATGTCTGCCCGTGAGGGCAGACTTGCTCGTCGAGACCGCCGGCGCGGTCGCGACCTTCACGCTCAACCGGCCGGAGCGGCTGAACGCCGTCACGCCCGGCATGGTCGACGAGCTCGATGCCGCGCTGGCGGCGGCGCTCGACGACGACGCGGTGCGGGTGATCCGGCTGCGGGGCGCCGGGCGCGCCTTCTGCGCCGGCTACGACCTCGACTGGGCGGCCGCGGCGATGCGCGACGGTGACCTCGCCGGCCCGTGGGACCCGGCGGCCGATCACCGGTTGCTGAGCCGCTTCGTGAACAGCTACATGGCGCTGTGGCGATCGCCGAAGCCGGTCGTCGCGCAGGTCCACGGCGTGTGCGTCGGCGGCGGCTCGGACCTCGCGCTGTGCGCGGACCTGATCGTGTGCGCGGACTCGGCGCTGATCGGCTACCCGCCGGCGCGCGTGTGGGGCTCCCCGACGACCGCGATGTGGTTCCACCGGCTCGGGCTCGAGCGCGCGAAGCGACTGCTGCTGACGGGCGACCCGATGGACGGCGCGACGGCGGCCGAGTGGGGGTTCGCGTGCGGCGCCTATCCGGCCGACCGGCTCGACGCCGCGGCGCTCGCGCTGTGCGAGCGGATCGCGCGGATCCCCGCCAACCAGCTCCAGTTCATGAAGATGCTCGTCAACAGCGCGGTCGAGCAGCAGGGCCTGGCGGTGACGCAGACGCTCGGGACGCTGCTCGACGGCGCGGCCCGCCATACGCCCGAGGGCAGCGCGTTCTCGCGCGCGGCCGCCGAGGACCTGCAGGTCGCGATCCGCGCGCGCGACGAGGCGTTCGGCGACTACGGGTTCGGCACGCGCACGGTGCGCGACCCGCTCGCCTGAGTCAGGCGAGCCGCGTCGTCAGCCCAGCGCGTTGCGGAACAGCGCGACGGTCTTGGCCAGCGCCTGGTCGGTCGCCTCGGGGTCGTAGCGGGCGCCGACGTCGCGCCCGAACGCGTGCTCGGCGTCGTACAGGCTCCAGATGAAGTCGACGCCGGACTCCTGCAGCCCGTGGTGGATCGTCTCGCGACCGTCCTCGGGCGTGTGTGGGTCGCGGGTGCCGAAGATCATCAGCAGCTTGCCGCGGATCTCGGCGGCGCGTGCGAGCGAGCCGGCGTCCGGGTCGGCGCCGAGCTTGCCGTCGTGCAGACCGGTCGCGTACCAGCAGGCGGTGGCGCGGACCTGCGGGTCCATCGCGGCGCGGAACGCGAGGTGGCCGCCGGTGCAGTGGCCGGCGGCGCCGATCACGTCCACGTCCTCGTGGCCGGCGAGGTACGCGAGCAGCGCGCGGATGTCGGCGTCGAAGTCGGCCACGGGCGTCGCCTCCGCGTCGGCCTGGCCGCGGACCTTGCCTTCGTCGTCGAACCCCAGCACCGTGCCTGACGGCTCGATGCGGTGGTAGATCTCCGGCGCGGCGACGACGAAGCCGTAGCCGGCGAGTCGCACGCACCACCGGAGCGTCGCGTCGGTGAGCTGGAAGATGTCCGAGTAGAACGCGATCGCGGGATGCGGCCCGGGCGCCCGCGGCGCGGCGACGAACGTCCGCATCTGGCGTCCATCGACCGGCACGTCGACGTACTCGCGCGAGACGACCACGGCGGGCACTCTAGACCGCTCAGGGACTCGGCGAACTGCGGCTGGGTAGGGCGGCGAGAGTCCGGCCGCTCCGCGAGGTCCGTGTCGGGAAATGGTCGCTATGCGACCGAAAGCCGACACGAACCCGGTTCGTGCCGGCTTGTCCACCGCATAGGTGGTCAATCCGTCACGGAGCTCGCCAACGCGGTCGATCCCCCAGCTGCCCTACCCAGCCGCAGTTGGCCGGGACCACGGCGCGCAACCGAGCACGCGTCCGCGCTTTAGTCAGGCAGCAAAGGCATCTCCAATCCCCGGTCGCGGCCGAGCAGCACCGCGCGCGTGATCGCCTCCGAGCCGAACCGCTCGCGCACGTGGTCCATCGCGGCGTCGAGCGCGCGCTGGCGGTCGGGCCCGAGCACGAGCTGGTCGTCCTCCTCGTCGAGGCCGCTGAACGTGATGCCCATGAGCGTCAGGCCGCGTGCCTGGATCGTCGGCATCGCCGCCGCGAGCAGCCCGCGCAGGGTGGCGAGCAGCGTCAGCGTCTCGGCGGTCGGCTCCGGCAGCGTGTGCGAGCGGGTCGCGCGCGCGAAGTCGTCGAAGCGCAGGCGCAGCGTGATCGTCCGGCAGATGCGGCCGGCCTTCCGTAATCGCCCGGCCAATCGGTCGACCAGCCCGACGAGGATCGTGTCCAGCTCCCCGGGCGAGCGCGCTCGGCGGCCGAGCGCCCGCTGCGTCCCGATCGAGCGGCGACGGCGACCGCGGACCCGGCGGGGGTCGCGATTGTGGGCGAGCGCATGCAGCTGCCGGCCCGCCGCCCGGCCGAGCACCGCGATCAGGTCTCCTTCGCCGAGCGCCGCCAGCTGCCCGACGGTCGCGAGCCCGCGGGCGTGCAGCTTGCCGGCCGTGACCGGGCCGACGCCCCACAGCCGCTCGACCGGCAGCGGGTGCAGGAAGGCCAGCTCCTCGCCGGCCGGGACGACCAGCAGCCCGTCGGGCTTCGCGACCGCGCTCGCGACCTTGGCGAGGTGCTTCGTCGTCGCCACCCCGACCGTGATCGGCAGCCCGACCTCCTCGCGCACGCGCGCCCGCAGCCGGGCGGCGATCGCCTCCGGCGAGCCGGCGATCCGCCGCATGCCGCGCACGTCGAGGAACGCCTCGTCGATCGAGATGCCCTCCACCAGCGGTGTCGTGTCCCGGAAGATCTCGAACACCGCCTTGCTCGCCTCCGAGTACGCCTCCATCCGCGGCTTGACGATCACCGCGTCGGGGCAGAGCCGCCGCGCCCGCCAGCCGCCCATGGCGCTGTGCACGCCGCACGCCTTCGCCTCATAGCTGCAGGCGAGAACGACGCCCCCGCCGACGATCACCGGCCGGCCGAGCAGCTCCGGCGCGTCGCGCTGCTCGACCGACGCGAAGAACGAGTCGAGATCCGCGTGGAGGATGTTCGCCTCGGGTGACACGAACACATGTTCGCACCACCCGCGGCGGAACCGCACGACCGAGGAGCCCACTACAGCTCGAGGCCGCGGCGTGCATACGCCCAGCGCGCGACGGGTGCTTGCGCGTGCCGCCGGACGAGTTCATGGAGGTCCTCAACCGCCTCGACTAGCCTCCCGCGCGTGAGTGAGCGTCTCGTCGTGGCTCTCGGAGGCAACGCGATCGCGGGTGAGCGGGGAGCGGACCCCGAGTCGCAGCGGATCGCCGTGGAGGGAGCGTGCGAGCAGATCGCCGAGCTGGTCGCGCACGGGCACGAGGTCGTCATCACGCACGGCAACGGCCCGCAGGTCGGCAACCTGCTGCTCAAGAACGACCTCGCGCGCCACGTCGTGCCGCCGGTGCCGCTCGATTGGTGCGTCGCGCAGACGCAGGCCACGCTCGGCTTCCTGATCGTCACGGCGATGGAGGCAGCGCTGGGCCGCCGCGGGCTCGAGCGGTTGATCAGCACGGTGATCACGCGCGTCCTCGTGGACCGGGACGACCCCGCGTGGGCCACGCCGACCAAGCCGATCGGCCGCTACGTGACCGAAGCGGAGGCACAGGAGCGGATCGCCGCCGGCGAGGCGTGGGAGGACCGCGGCGAGCGCGGCTGGCGGCGGGTCGTCGCGTCGCCCGATCCGGTCGAGATCCTCGACCGCGGCACGATCGAGGCGCTTATCGCCGAGAACGCGATCGTCGTCGCCGCCGGCGGCGGCGGGATCCCGATGGTGCGCGCCCACGACGGCGTGCTGCGCGGCGTCGAGGCCGTGCTGGACAAGGACCTCACCGGCGCGCTGCTCGCGCGCACGGTCGGCGCCGGCACGTTCCTGATCGCCACCGACGTCGAAGCCGCCGCGGTCCACTTCGGGACCCCGGAGCAGGAGTGGCTCGGCGCAGTGGACGCGCAGCGGCTCCGCGAGCTGTTCGACGCCGGCGAGTTCGGCGGCGGCAGCATGGGGCCGAAGGTGCGCGCCGCGCTGGCCTTCGCCGACAGCGGCGGGCGGTCGGTCATCACGTCGCTCGAGAAGCTGCGCGAGGGTGTCGAGGGAGCGGTGGGGACGCGGGTGCCGGCATGAGCGCCGAGCACGTGATCATCAGACGCGGCGCCTACTACGACTCGGTGACGCTGATGCTCGTCTCGCGCGCCGCCTCGCAGGCGACCGGCGACGAGGTGTCGGTCGGCATGGCGACGCCGCTGAACCTCGAGTTGCTGGCGGGCCAGGGCTTCACGGTCGAGGACGCCGGCCCGAACGACCTGGTGATCGCCATCCGCGGGGCCGACATCGACGCAGCCGTCGCGGCGGTCGACGAGGAGCTGGCGAAGAAGGGCACGTCGTCCGGTCCCGTCGAGCGCGCGGCCGCACGCTCGCTGGCCGCCGCTGCCCGTCGCGACGACGGCCTCAGCCTCGCCTTCCTGTCGATCCCCGGTGAGCACGTCGCGCACGAGGCCGCCGCGGCGCTCGAGGCCGGCCTGCACGTCTTCTGCTTCTCCGACGGCGTCAGCCTGGACGTCGAGGCGGCGCTCAAGCGCCGCGCCGTCGAGCGCGACCTGCTGTTCCTCGGGGCCGACTGCGGCACCGCGATCATCGACGGCATCGCGCTCGGCTTCGCCAACGCGGTCGAGCGCGGGCCCGTGGGGATCGTCGGCGCGTCCGGCACCGGAACCCAGGAGGTCTGCTGCCTGCTCGACGCGGCGGGGATCGGCGTCTCGCACGCGATCGGCGTCGGCGGCCGCGACACGACGGCGACGGTCGGCGGGCTGATGATGCGGCGGGGGCTCGAGCTGCTCGCGCACGACGATGGGACGCGGGCGATCGTCGTGGTCTCCAAGCCGCCCGACCCCGATGTGGCGCGGGAGATCGAGCGCGCCGCCGAGGCCACCGGCAAGCCGGTCGTGCTCGGCTTCGACCTCACGCTCGAGGCGGCCGCCGCCCGCGCGGCGGAGCTCGTCGGCGGCGCGCTTCCGCAGTTCGAGGAGCGACTCGAGCGCGCGCCCGCCAGGGGCGAGGTGCGCGGCCTCTACAGCGGCGGCACGCTGTGCGGCGAAGCGGAGAGGATCGTCGGCCACGGCACGTTCACCGACTTCGGCGACGACGAGTACACGCAGGGCCGCGCGCACCCGATGATCGACCAGTCGCTGCGGCTCGAGCACCTCGCCGCGGCGACCGAGCCGGTGCTGCTGCTCGACGTCGTGCTCGGCTACGGCGCCCATCCCGACCCGGCGGCCGAGCTGGCGCCGGCGATCGCCGCCAAGGACGCGCACGTGATCGTCGCGCTGTGTGGCGCAGCCAACGATCCGCAGGGGCTGGAGCAGCAGCGCGCCCAGCTCGAGGAGGCCGGCGCCGTCGTCACGCGCAGCAACGCCCACGCGGCGCGACTGGCGAAGGAGGCCGCCGGTGGCTGAGCTGCTGGGGCGGCCGCTCGCCGTCGCCAACGCCGGCGTCGACCTGTTCGCGGACGAGCTCGAGCGCCAGGGCGTGCCCGTCGAGCGCGTCGGGTGGCGGCCGCCCGAGCCCGGCGCCGAGGAGGCGCTCGCACGGCTCGCGCTGGAGGCCGAGGCGATCACGCGCGCGAACGACGAGGCGGTCCAGCGGATCGAGGCCGCGCAGCCACATCTGGTCGGCGTCGGCACCGCGCGCGACCTGCTCCCCGACATCGGCGACCGCACGATCCTGCACGCCGGGCCGCCGATCGAGTGGAAGGACATGTCCGGCCCGCTGCGCGGCGCGGTGATCGGCGCCGCCGTCTACGAAGGGCTGGCGAGCGACCGCGAGGACGCCGAGCGGCGCGCGGCCGCCGGCGAGTTCGAGTTCGGCCCCTGCCACGAGCGCGGCGCCGTCGGGCCGATGGCCGGCGTCGTGAGCCCATCGATGCCGATGTGCGTGATCGAGAACACCACCCATGGCAACCGCGCGTTCTGCACGTTCAACGAGGGCCTCGGCAAGGTGCTGCGCTACGGCGCCAACGACGACACCGTGCTCGAGCGGCTGGCCTGGATCCGCGACGTGCTCGCGCGCGTGTTCGCCAAGGCCCTCGATCGGGTTGAGCCGATCGACCTCCGCTCGATGACCGCACAGGCGCTGCAGATGGGCGACGAGGGCCACAACCGCAACCGCGCCGGCACGTCGCTGCTGCTGCGCGAGCTGCTGCCCGCGCTGATCGAGCTCGACGAGCCGTCGGCCGACACCGCCGCCGTCGCCCGCTTCATCGCCGGCAACGACCACTTCTTCCTGAACATGACGATGCCCGCGTCGAAGGCGTGCGCCGACGCCGCCCGCGACATCGACCGCTCGTCGATCGTCGTCGCGATGGCGCGCAACGGCACCGAGTTCGGGATCCGGCTGAGCGGCACCGGCGACCGCTGGTTCACCGGCCCGAGCGGCATGATCGACGGGCTCTACTTGCCCGGGCTTCGGGCCTGAGGACGCGAACCCCGACATCGG
Organism: uncultured Solirubrobacteraceae bacterium; assembly: GCA_963803335.1. GTDB lineage: Bacteria > Actinomycetota > Thermoleophilia > Solirubrobacterales > Solirubrobacteraceae > DASSUW01. The sequence continues at coordinate 529,683 of CAWDME010000011.1, forward strand.
CGACAGCACGATCACCGAGACCGTCGGCCTTGGCGGCTTCGCGATGGCCGCGGCGCCGGCGATCGTGCGCGTGGTCGGCGGCGGCCCCGAGGACGCGCTCGAGGCCACGCGCGCGATGTACGACATCTCCTGGGGGGAGAGCCGCAGCTACCAGATCCCCTCGCTCGGGTTCCGTGGGACGCCGTTCGGGATCGACGTGCGTGAGGTCGTGCACACGCGCCTGCTGCCGTTCGTGAACACCGGCATCGCGCATCGCGAGCCGGGCGTCGGGCAGATCGGCGCGGGCCTGGTGAAGCCGCCGATGGAGGCGTTCGTGAAGGCCGTGCGGGCGCTCGCCGGGCTGTGATCGCGCACGTCGTGGCGGCGCCGGTCGCCGGGCACGAGGTCCGTGTCACGCACCTCGGCCGGCATGCCGGCTACGCGGAGCTCGACGGCTTCGTGATCCTGGTGGTGGGGCCGGACGGGCCGCTGCTGCCCAACGGCGTCGTTCTCACGGCGCCGCCGCGGACGGGCCGCGTCGTGCTCGACGGCGCACGGATCTGGGATCCGACGCTGCGCCTGCCTGCGGCGCCAGATCTGCCCGCCGGCGCACAGACGCCGCTCGAGCGTGCGGTCGCAGCGCGAGATCCCGCGTTGGCGGTGGCGGCGGCGCGAGAGCTGATCGGCCGCGGGCCCGGCTCCACGCCCGAGGGCGACGACGCGCTCGCCGTCACCGCCGCGCTCGTGGCCGCCGGCCCGTGGGACGCCGACGACAAGGCGGCGTGGCTCGCGGCGCTGCTCCCCGCCGACCTCCGCGCGCGCACCAGCGCGCTGTCCGCGACGCTGCTCGAGCTCGCCACGCACGGGGCGATCGCCGAGCCGGTCCACGCCGTGCTGGCGGGCGCGCCGCTCAGCCGGCTCACGCGGCTCGGCCACAGCACCGGCAGCGTGTATGCCGCGGCCGGCGGAGCGGCTCTGCGCGGACTCGGCTACGGTGCCCGCCATGGCGCTCGAGATCAAGGAGACCCTGCTCAAGCAGGTGCGCTCGACGGGGATCAAGCCGTCGCGCGTGCTGGAGGTCGGCGGCGTGGCCGGGCCGAAGTCGCTGCTGACCGGGCGTGAGACCGAGGGCGCCGAGAAGTACGTGCTCAACATCGCCGAGGTCAAGACACAGCCCGGCGTCACGAACGTGCTGGCCAACGCGAACGACATGCCGTTCGCCGACGCGTCGTTCGACCTCGTGATGTCGGTCTCGACGCTCGAGCACGACAAGCACTTCTGGCTCTCGCTCGCCGAGATGAAGCGCGTGCTGCGGCCGGGCGGCGTGCTCGCGATCGCCGTGCCCGGCTACGTCAAGGATCCCGAGCGCGACCGCGGCCGGTGGACGCGCACCTACCGGGTGCACTTCGCGTTCGACTACTACCGCTTCAGCGAGCAGGCGGTGCGCGAGGTCTTCTTCTCCGGCATGGAGCGGATCGGGACCGAGGCGGTCCTGGTCCCGCCACGCATCATCGGCCACGCCGTCAAGCCCAACGGACTCAACAAGGTGGCATGAACGTCCTCGATCTCTCCCAGGACTTCTCGGTCCATACTCCTGCCTTCGCCAGCTACGACGGCCCGTCCGTCAAGTGGGTGAAGCGGCTCGCATTCGACAAGGCCGGCGGCCAGGAGATCACCTCGACGCTCCACGTCGGCACGCACCTGGACGCGCCCGCGCACTTCTACTCGGGCGGGAAGTTCATCGGCGACCTGCCGCTCGAGTGGCTCGTCGGGTCCGCCTGCGTCGTCGACCTCGAGCGCATGGGGCTCGGCGACTACGACCTCTACGGCCCGGAGCACTTCGAACGCTGGGAGTCCGAGACCGGGATCACGATCGAGCGCGATGACATCCTGATCATCCACACCGGCTACCACCGCTATTACCCGGAGAACTGGGCCGACCTCAGCGCCGTCGACGAGACCAAGTACTTCATCCGCCATCCCGGCCCGACGCGCGCGTTCGCCGAGTGGGTCCTCGAGCGCGGGATCCGCTGGCTGGCCGTCGACGCCGGCAGCGCCGACCACCCGATGAACACGGTCATCCGGCGCATGCGTGCGGACGAGGCGGAGGACGCCGAGGCCAAGCTCGGGCGTCCGCTCGATGACGTCTTCCCCAAGGCGGACTACCAGATCATGCACACGCTGCTGTTCCCCCACGATGTGATCCACATCGAGAATCTCGGGGGCGCAATTGACGAAGTGCTGGATCAGCGCATCCAATTCGGCTGCTTTCCGTGGCGTTTCCAGGGCGGCGAGGCGGCCTTCTGCCGCGCCGTGGCGTTTCTGGACGCTTGATCTGCCGGATTTATTTCGTCCACTTTCGTTGTGTTGCGGAGAACGTGGGGTATGAAATCCCTCGCGCCGTGTGGAGAGCCACGGCGAATGTCAAACCGCTGTTTGGACACCCGCCATGGAAGGGGGAGACAGCGAGGGCGACCCGCGAGCGCGGTCGGTGCCGAGGGCCGAAGGCGCCGGCCACACAACCGCGGCGGCGGGGGTACCGCCACCCGCCGCCGCGGGCTCGCACCTTAGGTGGACTCCACCACCTAGCGAGCCGCGGTGGACCCGTACTTGAAGGAGCGGTAGGCCTTCGCTGCGGCCTTGTTGAGCGCCGCCTCGCGCTTGCCGAACCGCGGCTTGCCGGTGATCCTGCGCCGCGCCGTCACCAGTAGCGCGTCGGCGGCGTTCTCTTCCGTCGGCAGGATCATCAGGTCGTTGCCGAACGTCCGCTGCCCGGGCGGCCCGGTGCGGAAGCGCACCTCGTAGCCCGGCGCGTCGTTGACGCGCGCGCGGCCCTCGGCGCGCAGATCGAAGTGGTCGAGCTGCGAGCGCAGCTCGTCCACGTGCTGGGAGGCGAACGCGGGCAACACGCCGTGGGCGATGTCGCCGCTCGCCTGCGGGAGCTTGAGCCGCTCGACGGCGATCGTGACCGTCAGCCGGCCGCGCTTGCCCTGCAGCCGCACGAGCTCGGCGCCCTGCGGCGAGACGCGATGCAGCGCGCTGCGCCGGTACAACAGGTTGAAGACGGGGTCGTCGTGGTGCACGTACTTCGCCAGCGGGTCGACCTCGGGGCGCACGACGAAGAACCCGAGCGCGATGACGACGGCGAGCGCGAACAGCAGCGCGACCGTCGTCCGCTCCCGCCAGCCGAACCGCCGGCGCGCGAGCTCCGGGAGCGTCGGCCCGTACTCGGGCAGGACGAGCGGCTCAGCCACGCGCCACCGCCGGGGTCCGACCCCGTGAGTCGTCGGCACTCAAGGGGTCTGACCCCGTGCCGTTCTCGCGCCGGAGGCCCGCCGCGATCGCCAACAGCGCCCAGGTCAACGGGTCCTCGAGGTAGGCGGCGTAGACGAACGTGTGCAGCAGGAGCGCCGCGTATGCGGCGGCGATCGCCGCTTGTGCCACGGCGGCGGTGCCCGGCCACAGCGAAGCCTTGAGCCGCGCCCGCAGGCCGCGGAAGAGCAGGGCGAGGGAGATCGCGATCAGCGCCAGGTAGGCGAGCAGGCCCACGACGCCCTGCTCGGCGGTGACGGTGAGCGGGATCGTGTGCGAGGCGGCGGCGACCTTCTCCGAGCTCACGTGCTCGCGGATCCGGTACTCGTCCGCGTAGGCGCCGGAGCCGAAGCCGAGCAGCGGCTTGTCGCGGACCATCCGCAGGCCGCCCTGCACGAGGTCGGCGCGGCCGCTCGTGGCCCGGTTCCACCAGTTCTGCTTGCCGGTCTCGAGGTTGAGCGCGCTGGGGGCGATCAGCACGATCGCGATGCCGACGACGGCGGCCGTCCCGATCAGCGCGAGCACCGGCCACGGCTTCCAGCGCAGCGCGGCGAGCACGGCGAGGCCGAGCAGCAGCGCCGCGAAGCTGGATTGCGATAGCGAGAACACGAGCCCCACCCAGAGCAGCGCGAGCGCGCCTGCGATCAGCGCCGCCTCAGTGCGGCGCCGCGTCCACAGCAGCACGGCGGCGAGCAGGATCATCGTCAGCGCGAGATAGCGGCCGAAGATGTTCGGATCGAAGAACAGCGAGTTGACGCGGAAGTACGGCAGCAGGTCGTTGGCCTCGACGACCTTCGCGTTCGTGATCAGCAGCCGGCTGGTCGCGAACTCCACGCAGCCGATCGCCGCGAAGACGAGCGCCAGGCCGACCGTGACGCCGAGCGACGCCCGCAGCAGCCGCGGGCTCCAGTTCGCGTCGAGCAGGATCACGAACAGCAGGGCGAACGGCACGTAGAACAGGCAGAAGTTCTTCAGCGCCTGCTCGCGGTCGCTCGAGTACAGGGCCTGCAGCGCGTACAGCGCGAGGACGCCGGCGAACGCGATCTGCAGCCACCGCAACAGCGGCTCGCGCTCGGGGTCCTTCTCATCGCTGCGCAGCCATCGCCACGCGTAGGCGAGGATCCCGGCGCCGATAACGGCATACAGCGGCAGGAGCAGGTTGGCCGCCGTGCCGCCGATCGAGACCGGCACGCGGAACGGCAGGGCGGCGACCGCGCACAGCGTCAGCACCGTCGGCCGGCGCAGCACGATCCAGGTGAGCACGAGCACCGCCACGCCGCCGACGACCGCCGCTCCGATGATCGCCGGGCCGACCGACGGCACGTGTACGCGGGTCGCCAGCGTCCCGATCGCGAGCACCGCGAGTGCGGGAGAGGCGAGCATCGCGAACGCGCGCGCGCGCCGCTCACGCGTGACGAGAGCGAACGCTGTCGCGGCGGCAGCCGCGAGCAGCACCACGTCTTGGACGGGCGCGGCGAGGGCGAACGTATGCGGAATGGGGGGCAAGGGGCCGCGCCAACCCTAGCGACGGCACTGGCGGCCACGGGGCGTCAGAACTTGCGGAGGATGCGTTTCCCAATCGTGACCGGAGACACGAATAGAGCCGGAGCTACCGCTATCGTGGCCGGGCGCATGGCCATCGTTTCGCCACCCCGGCCGAGGTCGGCGCTCTCGATCCCGACGATACTCGAGGAGCGCCGGCGCCGGATCCCCACCGTCGTGGCGCCGGTGGCGACGATCTTCGGCATCGCGGTCGCGATGTTCGTGGTGTACGGCCCGTCGTTCGTCAACTACGACGCGCAGTGGGCGCTGCTGTGGGCCCGCGACCTCTGGCACGGCTTCACCCCGGAGTACGCGGCTGACTTCGCGCCCACGCCGCATCCGCTCGCCACCGCGGTGAGCTCGCTCGCGCTGCCGCTTGGCGACGACGCCGATATGGCCATCCTCGGCCTGACGCTGCTGTGCTTCGGCGCGCTCGTGTATCTGACGTACCGGCTCGGCGCCGAGCTGTTCTCGCCGTGGGTCGGGCTCGTGGCCGCGCTCGTCGTGCTGACGCGCCCGGCGATCGAGCGCGACGCGCTGATCGGCTACCAGGACCTGCCGTTCGCGGTGCTGGTGATCAGTGCGGTGCTGCTGGAGGCGCGCCGTCCGCGGCGCGGCGCCGGGGTGCTCGCGCTGCTCACACTCGCCGGCCTGCTACGGCCCGAGGCATGGGTGCTCGCCGGCCTGTACTGGCTCTACCTCTGGCCCGGCGCCACGGTGGCGCAGCGCTGGCGGACGTTCGCCCTCGTGCTCGCCGCGCCGCTGATCTGGGCCGGCAGTGACTGGATCGTCGCCGGCGACCCGCTGCACTCGCTGCACGGCACCGCCGCGCTCGCCGAGGCGGCCGACCGCCGCCGCGATCCGCAGGACGTCCCGTACTGGACGGCCAAGTACTTCGGCTACGCCCTACGCGAGCCGATGGTCATCGGCGTGCCGCTCGGCCTGGCGTTCGCGTGGCTGTATGCGCGGCGCCGCTCATGGCTGCCCGTGGCGGTCGTGGTGGCGATGACGGCCGTGTTCGCGATCGGCCCGCTGTTCGGGCTGCCGCTGATCCGTCGCTACGTCGAGACCCCGGCCGTGCTGCTGACGCTCTTCTACGGGCTCGCCGTCTGCGGCTGGATGACGCTGCCGCCCGGCCGCGCCCGCACCCGCTGGATGGTGCTCGGCGGCCTGGCCGTCGCGCTCTCGGTCGTCTACCTGCCGTGGCACGCGACCAAGCTCGATAGCGTCGGCCGCCGCGTGCAGCACGACGGCGTGATGTACGCCGACCTCCAGCGGGTCGGCGAGGCGCCCGCGGTGCGCGCGGCGTTCGCCCGCTGCGCGCCGCTCACCGCGGCCGACCACCGGCCGATCCCGTTCGTCCGCTACTGGCTCGACGGCGCGCCCGGCTCGGTCCGCACCGTCGAGGGCGGCGCGAGCCCGATGAGCAAGATGCTGCTGCTCCCGCGGCGCAACAAGGCCACGCGCCGCGTCTACTCGCTCAAGACGTTCCCGATCGTCCGCCCGCCGGCGGGCTACACGCAGATCTACCGCAACGCCTCCTGGCGCGTCTACGCTGCGTCAGGGTGTGCCGCGTAGGGCTCATTAACAGCGGCATTTGGGAATGCGGGATCGGCCTCGCGGCCGAACCTCGGCAAGTTTCGGACGCTCAGGGCGCATAAGTTGCCGAGGTCCGCCCCGCGGCCGAAACCTCGCCGCCCTACCCGGCCGCAGTTCACCCGTGGCGAGACCACCACGGGGAGCCGCTGCTAGACGTCCTCCATCGCGACCGGGTCGCGCTCCTCGCCGGCCTCCTCGCGGATGCCGAGGAAGTCGGTGTAGGCCTCCACGACGGCGGTCGGCTCGTCCCACATCCGCAGGCGGCCCTTGTCCATCCAGATGCACTCGTCGCACAGCTTCTCGATGCTCGCGAGGGCGTGGGAGACGAGGAGGATCGTGCGGTCCTCGCTGCACAGCTCGCGCATCCGCTCGAACGACTTCTTGCGGAAGCGCGCGTCGCCGACCGACAGCGCCTCGTCGATGATGAGGATGTCGGGATGCATGGTCACGGCGACCGCGAACGCCAACCGCCCGTACATGCCGGACGAGTACGTCCGCATCGGCATGTCCATGAACTCCTCGAGCTCGGCGAAGTCCACGATCTCGTCGTACTTCTCGGCCAGATCGGCGCGGGTCAGCCCCGCTGCGAGGCCGCCCAGCACCACGTTCTGTCGGCCGGTGAGCTTGCGGTTGAAGCCGACGCCGAGCGAGAGCAGCGTGCTCACGCGGCCGTTGACCTGCACGCGCCCCGAGTTAGGAGGCAGGATGCCGGCGACGGTCCGCATGAGCGTCGACTTGCCGGCGCCGTTGGCGCCCACGACGCCCATCACCTTCCCGTGCGGGACCTGGAAGGAGACGTTCTTGAGCGCCTGGATCTCGCGCACCACGCGCTCGCGGCGGCCGAGCCGCAGCAGCGTGCTCTTCAGCGTCGGCGCCTTCTCGAGCGACGTGCGGTAGGTCACCGACACGTCCTCGACCCGGATCCGGACCCGGTCAGAGCCGGACAGCAAACTCACGCTCCCGGGAGAGGAAGAACATCCAGCCGATCAGGAACAGCGCGATCCCCCAGCCGAGGCCGAGCAGCAGGTCGCCCGGGTCGGGCGCGCGACCGAGGTCGAAGATCGAGCTCCAGGCCGCGAGCAGCGGCGCGATCGGGTTGACGACGAGCAGGAAGTGGTAGCGCTCCGGCACCTCGCTGGCGAGGTAGAGGATCGGCGACGCGTACAGCCAGATCCGCAGCGCGTAGCCGAGGAAGTTCTTGAGGTCGCGGAAGTACACCTGGCCCGCCGCGACGATCATCGCGAACCCGCAGGCGACGATCGTGAACAGCACGAACAGCGGGAACACCCACAGCAGCTCGGGCCCGGGCTTCGGCCCCTCGAGCAGGTAGACCGGGAAGAACACGAGCATCGTCGGCAGGAACCGCTTGAACGCCGTCAGCACCGACGCGCCCGGCAGCATCACCCGCGGGAAGGCGGTGTTGAGGATCAGCTTCCCGCCGCCGGTGACCGACTTGACGGCCTGGCGGATCGCGTCGGTCACGTAGTGGAAGACGAACAGCGATCCCATCAGGTGCGCGAAGAACTCCAGCCCGCCGCTGCGGCGGCGCAGGATGTCGACGAGGATGAAGTACACGCAGGCGAGCAGCAGCGGGTTGAGGACCAGCCAGAGCTGCCCGAACACGGTGTTGAAGTGCTGCGCCCGCAGGTCCGTGCGCGACATCTCGAACAGGAACTCGCGCCGCCGCCATAGCTCGCGCAGGTACGGAGCCAGCGGCGGCAGGCCGACGCGATGCGGCTCGTAGACGTGCGTCACCGCCGAGAACTCGTCGGTGCGGTCGCGTGGTCGTGGGGGCGCGGGAGCGGTCAAGGGCAAAGAGAGGCTAGTAGGTGGTCGGTCACCGCAGCCGCGATGACGTGACGATTGCGAGCAGGTGGCCGACCGCGGTGATCGCGCAGATGACCACGAGCGCCACGACCCACTCGTCGGTGAGACCGGCGATCTCGGCGACGAGGGCGAGCAGTGTCGCCTCGACTGCCACGAACGCGCGGAAGAACGGCACGTAGCCGAGCGCGCGGCGCAGCCGCCGCAGGCCGCTCGCCCGCGGCGCGGCCACCGCGCGGGTGTCGGCCGCCGGCGGGAGCCCCGCCTCCGCCCGCGCGACGATCACGAGCGCCGACTCGGCCCGGATCAACAGCACCAGCACGGCGGCGACCAGCCCGAGCACGACGTACTCGTCTCCATCGGCGCGGATCCCGAGTGCGATCGGCAGCGCGCCCTCGGTCACCCAGTGGGCGATCCGGTCCAGGTACACGCCGACCACCGAGCTCTGCCCGCGCCAGCGCGCCACCTCGCCGTCGGAGCAGTCGAGCAGGAGCTGGAGCTGGATCAGCAGCACGGCGGCCACCGCCGGCAGCAGCCCCGGGAGCGCGAGCACGCCCGCCGCCGCCACGCCGGCCACGATCATCATCCAGGTCACGCCGTTGGCGCTGATGCCCGTCCGCAGCAGCAGCCGCGTCGCGTACGGCGAGATCCGCCGCATGTACAGCTTTCCCGCCCAGTGCTCGCCGCTGTTGCGCTCGAAGATGGCCGCCGGCTGTGTGGCCGCGCGCAGCTCAGCGATCGTAGGCATCGAGGAACTCCGCGACCGCGCGGCGCACGCCCGCCTCGTCCAGCGCCAGGTGCTCGAGGATCGTGAACCGGTCCGGTCGCGTGCCCGGCGCGGCGAGCACGGCCTGCACCCACTGCTCCGCGCTCAGCCCGAGATCGCTGGGTGTGCGCGGGAGCCCGTGGCGGGCCAGGCAGGCGTTGACGCCGACGGTCAGCCCGTCGTCGCCGCGCAGGAACGACGTGAACAGGCTCGCGGCACCCGCCAGCTCGCCGTGATGGGCCGTGCCCGGGAACAGGTGGTCGATCGCGTGCAGGATCTCGTGGTCGCCGCCGCTGCACGGCCGGCTCGACCCGGCCGTCGCCATCGCCAGTCCGGACAGCACCAGAGACTCCGCCAAGGCGATCAGGAAGTCGGCGTCCTCGATCCCGTCCTTGCGGTGCACGATCGAGGTCGCGGCCACGCGCGCGAACGTCACGGCGACGCCGTCGACCGCCTCGCCGCGCTCGCGCTCGGCCAGCCGCCAGTCGGCGATCGCCGACAGGTTGCTGATCGTGTCGCCGATGCCCGACCGGCGCATCGCCGGCTCGGACCGGCGCACGTAGTCGAGGTCGACGACGACCGCGATCGGCATCTGCACGCCGTAGGACGACTTGCGGCCCGCCTCGTCGTCCTCCAGCGAGGCGACCGGGGAGGCGATCCCGTCATGCGCCAGCGAGGTCGCGACCGCCACCAGCGGCAGCCCGGACAGGCTCGCGGCGTACTTGGCGACGTCGAGCGTGCGGCCGCCGCCGATGCCGACCACCGCGTCGTAGAACCCGGCGCGCAGCTGCGCGGCCAGCTCAGCGCCGGCCTGCACCGAACCGCCCGCGACATCCCAGATCTCGCCGTTCTCCAGCTGCGGCCGCAGCGTCGCGGCGATCTCCTCCCCGAGGCCCGGGCCGACGACCACCGCGACGTGCCCGCCGGCCGAGATGCGGCGGTCGGCGAGCAGCGGCGCCAGACCCGCGACCGCCCCGGGCCCGATGTCGATCGTGAGCGGGGTGCCGACCGTGCGGGTCAGCAGCGGCACGCGACCTCCCGCGCCCGCGCGAGGTCGGCATGGTCGTCGACCTCGACCCATTCGACGGCGCCGATCGGTGCGATGCCGACGCGGCCGCCACGGTCGGCCAGCTCCTGGAAGCCGTCCTCGTAATACAGCGTGGTGTCGCGCCGCCAGGTCGCCTCCAGCGCGCCGGCCAGCGGCTCGGCCGCGGCCGGCTCGATCAGCGTCACGCCGATGTACTCGCCCTGAGCGGTGGCCGGGTCGAGCGCCTTGTTGATGCGGTCGAGATAGCCGTCGGCCGTAACGTGCACCTTCATCTCCTCGGCGCCGAGCGGCTTGACGTCGTCGACCGCGATCACCAGCTCAGGCCCGCGGGCCGCGAGCAGCGCCTCCTCGACCGACGCCGGATGCACGGTGTCGCCGTTGGCCAGCAGCACGCCCTCGCGGAACGCGTCGCGCGCGCACCACAGCGAGTAGCAGTTGTTCCACTCGAGCGCCTTGTCGTTGTAGACGAGCTCGAGCTTGAGCCCGTGGCGGCGCTCCAGCGCGGGCACGCGCTCGGCCAGGCGGTCGTGCGCATGACCGGTGACGATGATCGCCTCCTCGAGGGCCACGTGCGCGAAGTTGCCGAGCGCGATGTCGAGGATCGTGCGGTCGCCGTCAACGCCCAGCAGCGTCTTCGGCAGATCGGCCGTCTCGTCGCCGAGGCGCGACCCGGCCCCTGCCGCCAGCACCATCCCGATCACAGCTCGTCGTCCTCCTCGTCGTCCAGCGGGTGCTCGATGCGCCCGACCACCACCCATCCATACACGGCCTCGCCGACAAACGCCGCGCCGAGCACGCCCGCGACCACGAAGTAGCCGGCCGGCAGCGCGCCCGCGGCGAGCAGGACGAAGGCGAGCACGAGCCGCCCGTCCCAACCGAGCGACAGCGCCGTCACCCAGCGCGCCGGCTGCACGCCGCGGTGGCGCAGCCGGTAGACGAGGTCGTAGTGGCGGAAGGCGAGCACGCCGAGCAGCGCGTAGGCGGCGGGGTAGGCGGACTCGCCGTGCAACGCCGCGATCCAGATCAGCGCCAGGTACTCGGTCAGCCGCTCGATCGGCACGGCCGCCCAGGCGACCTTGCGGCGCGCGGGCGCGCCCGACGAGGCGCCGACCGCCAGCAGCGCCCACGCGAGCACCGCGGCCGCGACGCCGTCCGACGCTCCGCCGCCGGTGCCGATCACCGCCGCCACGAGCGGCACGAGGCCGGCGAACGCCAGCAGCGGCGCCGGCAGCGGGACGCCGAGGCGGCCGAGCACGCGCGCGATCGGCCCGTCGTCGCGGTAGACGGCGAGCGGATCGGGCGGCGCCGACGGCTCACGCACGACGCTGGCGGCAGCGCTCATCGCAGCGACCTCAGGATGCGGCCGGTCTGGGTGTACAGGACCGCCAGGCCGCCCCAGGCCAGCCAGGCGATGAGCGTCACGCGCGGGGTGAAGAGGGCGGCGGTGATCGAGATCACGGCGAAGCGCTCGCCGATCGGGAACGCGGCCATCCGCTTGATCCAGACCAGCGACGACGTGCGGTCGAGCTTCCGCCAGGCGGCCAGGATGCGCGTGGCCGGCGGGCGCTTCGCCGGCGCGAGCTCGGCGCCGGCGGCGCGCGCGGCCCGGCGCGCCTCCGCCCGTGCGCCCGCGTGGTCGAGCGGCTGCTCGATCGGCGTCTGGGGCGTCACCGTGATCGCCTGGTGCGCCACGGCCATGTACGAGAAGTCCGACGTGTGGCGCACCGTCTGCAGCGTGATCGCCGCGCACGCGAGCAGCCACACCTGATCGCCCATCTTTGCGGCGCCGATCGCCAGGCCCGCGAACGCGAGGTACTCCTTCGTGCGGTCGAACACCGAGTCCAGCCACGCGCCGAGCTTGGAGAACTGGCGCGTGTAGCGCGCGAGCTGGCCGTCGACGCAGTCGGTCGTGAAGCTCACCTGCAGCAGCACCGCGCCGGCGATCAGGCCCCAGCGCTCCCCGGTGGCGAACGCGGCGGCGGCCAGCACGCCGAGGAGCATCGAGGCCGTCGTGACCTGGTTGGGCGTGAGCCCGCGGCGCGCGGCCCAGCGGGCGATGTGCTTGGAGTAGGGGCTGACGAAGAACGTCGTGAAGAAGCCGTCGGTGCTCTTGACGGCCGAGTCGAGCAGCAGCCGGTCGACGTCGTAGTCCTTGATCCGCTCGGCGGCGCCGGCCACCGCCTCGGGGGAGAGGGGGCGCGTCCAGAACAGCTGGCGGAGATAGATGGGCGTGATGTCGACGTTCGCGCGGACCAACCCCACGAGCAGCAGGGCGGCGACGTCCTCGGGCGCGGCGGCGATACGCGCGCGCACGCGCGCCTCGTCCTCCGCGGACAGCACTGCGGTCCCGCCGTACTCGTCCTCGGCAGGCCCGTCGTCGAGGCCCTCCGGCTCGTCGGGCCCGGCGAAGTCGTCCCCGCCCTCCTCGCCGTGGTCGCGCGCCACCGCCGCCCGCCAGCGCTCGGCCTTGCGGTCCAGCTCGGCCTGCCAGCCCTCCGGGAGGTCGGCGACGAGCGGCGCGAGCCGGTCGGCGGCGGCGGCGAGCGCTTCGACGTCGTCGGGCACGGCGCGCAGGACGCCGAGGAAGGTCCCGTTGGGCGTGCGCACCGCGTGATAGGCAGAGGCTGCGCTGACCAGGCGGCCGCGGCGGGCCTGGAAGCGGAACGCGAGCGGCCGGCGGCGACCGCCGGCGAGGATGCGCGTGCCGGCGTGCGGGTTGGCGATCAGCCCTTCGAGCGCGTCCGTATGGGTGACGATGTCGCCCGAGAGCACGAGCACCTGGCCGACGCATTCGCGCGCGGCGCGTGCCACCTCTCGCAGGTCGTCGGCCACGGACGGCGACGCCCGGACCTCGACCTCGCGGTCGACCGCCGCGCGCACCGCGCCCTCGAACGCGGGACGCGTGAGGACGACGGGGGCGGGCACGCCGAGCCCGATGAGCTGGTCGCAGAGGTGGGCGACGACCGTGCCGCCCTCCCACGGCAGCAGCGCCGCCGGGCGCCCGTCGGTGGCCAGTGAGGTCGCGAGCACGACGGCGACCCCGACGGCCGCGGGCTGTGCGGCGGGAGTCGTCGAGGCGTCAGGAGTCGCTCGTGTGTCACTCAACCCGCTCGTCAAGGGGCCTTGAGGCTAGCGAGCAACCCGTTGATTTCCGGGCCGATCGTTGCCACGGCGGCGCCTGCGGCGCAGGGCGCGGATGCGCCGGCGCAGGCGCCGGCCCAGCGGGTGGAACTGGCGCCGCACCGGGAGCGGCAGGGTGCGCCACAGCCGAACGTGGAACGGCGGGTCAGGCGGCGGTGGCGCCTTCTTGACGAACTCGCCGATGCCGTGCAGCTGCATGCGGGCCGGGTGGTAGTGGCGCTCGGCGAGGCCCGGCTCGGCCTTCTTGCGCAGGTCGAGATCCGGGAACTCGTCGATCCGCGCGTCGATCACCGTGCCGGGGATGACCAGCCTGTCGCCCACGGGCGCGAGCACGGCCGGGTCGTTCATGGCGTAGCCGAAGAACTCGCTCAGCCGGCCGAGGCGCGTCGCAAGCGAGCGGCGGTGCAGCTCCGACATCCGGTCGTGCCATTTCGCCACCCGCGAGACGTCGATCGGGTCGTCGATCCGGTTGGTGCCCTCCACGACGAGCCGGCCGCCACGCGCGGTCTGCACCTCGTGGTGCTGGAGCACCTGGTCCGACCACGACTCGCCGAGCCAGTCGAGCAGCTCGCGCATCGTCTGCTCGGGGCGCAGCACGAGATCCTCATAGCGGAGGATCACGAACTTGCGCTTGTGGTGGGCCGCCTGGCGCGCGATCTCGCGGTCATAGCGCTCGACGTGGTTGACCGCGCGCGCGTAGGTGTGGCTGAAGCGGTGCATGTTCGAGCCGACGCTGCCGCCGGGGTGGCGCATCATCCCGATGAACTGCGCGTCCGGGTACAGGCGCGCCATCGCGTCGACGTGCCACGTGTGCAGCGGCGTCTTGTCGCCCCAGCGCGTCTTGCCCTGCGACTCGACGTAGCGGGTGAAGATCCGCTCGTAGAAGCGCGCCAGCTCCGCGTCGAGCTCCTCCCGGCTCCAGCCCATCCGCCGCGCCCAGTTGCGGCCCGACCATTTGAGCGGGATGAACTGGTGCGCCTGGTAGGCGCGCATGAACCCGGTCTCCTGCGGGATGCCGATGTTCGGGTGGCTGTCGAGCATGAGCCGGATCAGCGTCGATCCGGAGCCCATCGCGCTCACGATGAAGATGGGGCCAGGCAAGGCGGCCGCGAGTCTAGCTAGGGTCTCTCGCCCGTCAGATGACCATCCGGTTCGTGATCATGAACGCGTACGCGGTGGGCGGGACGATCCGCACGACGTTCACGACCGCCGCCGAGCTTGCGAAGCGGCACGACGTGGAGATCGCCAGCGTCGTCCGCTTCCGCAACAAGCCCGAGTTCCCGCGCCCGAAGGGTGTGAAGCTGATCGGGCTCACCGACCTGCGCGAGGAGCGGCTGCAGCGGCTCGCCGGCCACTGGGGCCCGCGGGCGCGCTACGTGACGTGGGCGGCCGGCAAGCCGACGCGCCTGATGTCGTCTTCCGACTTCCGGCACCCGACGTTCAACCTGCTCTCCGACCTCAACCTGCTGCGCTACCTGCTGCCGCTCAAGGACGGGATCGTGATCGGTACGCGGCCGGCGATCAATCTGGCGATCGCACACGTCGTCTCGCCGTCGGTGGTCCGCGTGGGGCAGGACCACATGAACCTGCACACGTACAACGACGGCCTGAAGGCGCAGATCGCCGCCGTCTACCCCCGTCTGGACCTCGTCTCGACGCTCACTGAGGGCGACGCCGAGAACTACCGCAAGCACCTCAAGGACCAGACGCGCGTGGTCTGCATGCCCAACGGCGTGCCCGAGCTGGGCGGTCGCCGCGCCGAGCTCGAGAACAAGATCGTCGTCGCCGCCGGGCGCATGGGGCCGCAGAAGGGCTTCGACCGCCTGCTGCCGGTGTGGGCGAAGGTGGCGGCCGAGCACCCGGACTGGGAGCTGCGGATCTGGGGCGGCGGCAAGGGGATCGGCAAGCTGCGCCGCCAGGCCGAGGAGCTGGGGATCGCCGACAGCGCGCGCGTTATGGGCTTCACGAACACGCTGCACGACGAGTTCGCGCACTCGTCGCTGTACGTGATGAGCTCACGCAAGGAGGGCTTCCCCATGGTGCTGCTCGAGGCGATGAGCGCCGGTCTGCCGGTGGTCAGCTACGACTGCCCCACCGGGCCGCGCGACATCATCCGCGAGGGCGTCGACGGCTACGTGGTGCCGGACGGCGACGGTGACGCGCTGGCCGCCGCGCTCAGCCGCCTGATGGGCGACGAGCAGATGCGCAAGGCGTTCGGCGCGGCCGCGGTGGAGGGCGCCGCGCGCTACGACCTCGGGACGATCGCGCGGCGCTGGGAAGACCTGCTGGCCGAGGCCGAGGCGGGCAAGACAGGGCGGCCGCGCACCGGGACCGTGCCGTTCCTCAGACTGCTGGGCGCGCGGGCGAAGACGCTGGCTCGGCGGCGGGTGCGAGGTCGATGACCAGGCAGTCGACGCCGAGGCCGACGAGCCGCTCGCGCTCGGCCGCGACCGGGCACCACGCCGCCACCTCCAGCCCGGCCTGGTGCGCGACCGGTACGGCGCGCTCGTCGTTGAACGACTCGACGTTGGCGATCACCACCTCGACGCCGAGGTGCGCGGCCGCGGCGACCGCCTTGCGCAGCGGGAAGCGGGTCCAGGTCAGCAGCCCGAGCGGCAGCCGAGGAACGCGCTCGCGCACGATCAGCAGCGCCGCCGGGTCGAAGCTCGTGACCAGCAGATCCCGCTCGTGCCCGGCCAGCAGGCCGGCGACCAGTGCGGCGGTGGTCAGCTCGCGCGGGCGCAGCGCGTCCTCGAGCGAAGATTTGATCTCGACGTTGAGCCCGACCTCGCGGGGCAGGTCGTCGAGCAGCTCGGTGATCCGCATCAGCCCGGTCTCGGCGGCCGGCAGCTGCGCGACGATGCGGCCGTCGTCGAGCACCGGGTCGTGGCGGGCGACGAGCACGTCGTCGGCGGCGATGCGGGCGTCGACTTCGACCCACGGCAGGCCCGCGGCGACGGCGGCGCGGAACGACGGCAGCGTGTTCTCGGCATGACCGCGCCCGCTGCCGCGGTGGCCGCACAGGACCGGAGGGTCGGAGAAGACCGGCACGGGAGCGCAGCTTGACAAGCCGGGTCGGCAAGTGGCTCCGCGCCCGCCGCGGGGTGGACAGGCACCTCGCCGTCTACGGCGCGTACTGGTTCCGCGGCTACTCGTGCAACCCGCGCGCGGTCTACGAGAAGGCGCGCGAGCTGGTGCCCGACTGCCGCGGCGTGTGGGTGGTGCGCAAGCGCGACGTCGCCAGCATGCCGCCCGGGATCGACTACGTCATCGCCCGCTCGCCCGAGTTCTGGGAGCTGATGGCCCGGGCGAAGTACCGCGTCAACAACGTCAACTTCCCGGACAAGGCCACCAAGCCCAAGGGCGCGATCGAGCTGCAGACCCACCACGGCACGCCGCTCAAGCACATGGGGCTCGACCTGCGCGAGGCAGCGAGCCAGGGCCGCGGGATGGACTTCGACAAGCTGCTGCAGCGGATCGCGCGCTGGGACTACAGCGTCTCGTCCAACCGGCACTCGACCGAGGTCTGGGAGCGCGTGTACCCCGGCACCTACGAGACGCTCGAGGTCGGCTACCCGCGCAACGACCGGCTGGCGAACGCGACCGGCGAGGAGATCGGGCACACCCGCGAGAGCCTGGGGATCGCGCCGGACAAGACCGCCGTGCTCTACGCGCCGACACATCGCGAGTACGAGGACGGCTACGTGCCAAAGCTCGACCTGGCGCGGCTGGCGGACGCGCTCGGGCCGGATCACGTGATCCTGGCCCGGCTGCACTACTTCTATGATTCCGACCCGCTCGTGCGCGAGTTGCACGGCGCCGGGAGGCTGCTCGACGTGGCATCCCATCCCTCGGTCGAGGAGCTCTGCCTGGCCGCCGACGTGCTGCTCACGGACTACTCCTCGATCATGTTCGACTACGCCGTGCTCGACCGCCCGATCGTCATCCACGCCCCCGACTGGGACGAGTACCGCGCCCGCCGGGGCGTGTACTTCGACCTGCTCGCCGAGCCGCCCGGCGCGGTCGCGTACACGCAGGACGAGGTGGCGGCGGCGCTCGCCGCGCCGCCCGACGGCCGGCGCGCGGCGTTCCGGGCGCGCTTCTGCGCGCTCGACGACGGCGGCGCCGCCGAGCGCGTGGTGCGGCGGGTGTGGGACCTCGCATGAAGCACCTGGTCCTCGTCGTCGGCGTCGGGCGCAGCGGCACCAGCCTGCTGTCGGGCATCCTCGGCCAGCTCGGCTTCGCGATCCCGCAGCCCGAGGTCCAGGCCGACGAGACCAACCCGCGCGGGTTCGGGGAGCCGCGCTGGGTGGTCGACTTCCACTCGCGCGTTCTCAAGGACCAGCGCGTCACGCTCAACGACTCGCGGCCCGCCGCCTGGGAGCAGATGGCGCTTGCCGCGCCGGCCGTGCACGGCGAGCTGCGCGAGTGGCTGCGCGGCGAGCTCGACCAGGCGGACGAGATCGTCGTCAAGGACCCGCGCACCGTCTGGTTCCTCGGCCTGTGGCGCGGCTGTGCCGCCGAGCTCGGCGCGCGCACCTCGTTCGTGACCATGCTCCGCCACCCGGCCGAGATCGTCGCCAGTGCACGCAGCGCGTACGGGCCGGGGCTGACGGAGGCGGGCCGCGCCGCCGCCTGGATCAACGTGATGCTGCAGACCGAGCTCGCCACGCGCGGCACGCAGCGCGCGCTCGTCAGCTACTACGACCTGATGGCCGACTGGGTCCCGGAGATCCGCCGGCTGGGGTCCACGCTTGACGTCCCGCACCTCGCCGCGATCGACCGTGTGCCCGAGGTCGACGCGTTCGTCGACCCCACGCTGCACCGCAAGCGCGCCACGTGGGAGGACCTCGAGGTCCCGGCGCGTGTGCGCGACCTCGCCGAGCAGGCGTGGACGCACGTGCAGGCGCAGGACCAGGCCGCGCTGGACGCCGATCGCGCCGCCTATGCCGAGCTCTACGGCGAGGCGGAGGCGATCGCCCAGTGCTCGATCATGGCCGCGCGGCCGATCCGCCGCGCGAAGGCTCCCGCCGCGCAGCCCGCGCCGCCGACCCTGCGCGTACGGATCGCCCGTCGCATCCCGGCGCCGTACCGGCGGCGCCTGCGCCGGCTCGTCGGTAAGTGATGCCGCGGCTCAGCGTCGTCATCCCCGTCTACAACGTCGAGGAGTTCCTCGAGCCCTGCCTGGACTCCGTCCTGGCGCAGACCTTCACCGACTACGAGGTCGTGATGGTCAACGACGGCTCGACCGACCGCAGCGCCGAGATCGCGGAGCGCTATGTCGCCCTCGACAACCGCTTCCGGCTCGTGCAGCAGGAGAACGGCGGCCTGAGCAAGGCCCGCAACACCGGCAGCGACAACGCCGGCGGCGAGCTGCTCGCGTTCCTCGACAGCGACGACACGCTGCCGCCGAACGCGTACGAGCTGCTCGTCGGCGCGCTCGACCGCACGGGCTCGGACTTCGCGACCGGCAACGTGCACCGGCTGACCGCGTACGCCACCTTCCAGTCGCCGTTCATCCGCCACGCGTTCACTGAGACGCGGCTGAAGACGCACATCACCAAGTACCGGCCGCTGCTCGCCGACCGCCCGGCCTGGAACAAGGTGTGGCGCCGCTCGTTCTGGGATAAGCACGCGTTCCGCTTCCCCGAGGGGCGCACGTACGAGGACACGCCGGTGACGATCCCGGCGCACTTCCTCGCCGACGCGGTCGACGTGATCGCGGAGCCCTGCTACTTCTGGCGCATCCGCGAGGGCGGCGGCACGTCGATCACCCAGCGCAAGACCGACCCGCAGTCGCTGATCGACCGGCTGCGCTCGATCCAGGACGTCTCCGAGCATCTCGCCGCCAACGGCCCGCGCGGCGCCAAGCGCTGGTACGACGAGAGCGTCGTGGCCGACGACCTGCGCTACTACGTCAACTCGCTCGACATGGCTGACGACGCGTACCGCACGCTGTTCCTCGACCGCGTCAACGCCTTCCTGGACCAGGCGAGCGACAGGATCTTCAAGCCGCTGCCGGCGATCGAGCGGCTCAAGTGGCACTTCGTGCGGCGGCGCATGATGCCCGAGCTGCTGGAGGTGGTGCGCTTCCAGAAGGAGGAGCTGTACAGCACGCCGCCACTGCACATCCGCGGCCGCTGGTACGGCGACTACCCGTTCCGCACCGACCGCCGGGCGGGAGTCCCGCGGTCGATCTACCGGCTCAAGCACGAGTTCTCGATGGGCGCGGGGCTCGACGCGATCCGCGAGCAGGGCGGCAAAGTCGTGATCTCCGGGCACGCGTACATCAACGGGATCGGCGCCGGCGCCGACGGCGATCAGCGCGTCACCGTGTCGCTCCTCAAGCCGGGGCGGCTCACGCGCGTCCGCCTCGTCACCTCGGCGCTGCGGCTGCCGACCCGGTCGACGTACCGGCCGGAGACCACCGGCAACGTCCGCGGCGCGCTCAACGACCTGTCGTGGGCAGGCTTCGAGGCGACGCTCGACCCCGGCAAGCTCCGCGGCGAGGGCCGCTGGGAGACGTACGTGACCGTCCGCGCGAAGGGCATCAAGCGCCGCCGCGCGCGCTTCTGGCTCGAGCCCGGGCATCCGCTGCGGCCGGTGCGCGCCGGCGACATGACCGTCGCGCTGACGCCCGACGGCGAGCTGCACGTGGACCGCTGGAAGGCCTCGCCGACGATCCGCGCCGCCGCGCTGCTCGACAGCGGCCAGGTGGAGCTGGCGATCGACGGGCCGGGCGACGGCCTGCAGCTGCGGGAGGCCGGCGGCCGCTCGTTCAAGGTCCCGATCAAGGAGGGGCACGCGCGCGTGCTCGCCGAGCGCCTGCGTAGCGACGAGGACAGCGTGTGGGACCTCGAGGTGATCGACGGCGAGCGCCGGCTGCCGCTCGGCCTCGACGAGCCGCGCTCGTGGCTCACCAGCGGGCGCGAGGTGGCGCTCGTGCGCGGTGGTCACGGCGCCGCGCTGGCCGAGCGCACGCCGCGGCCGGTCGTCGACGAGCTCGCCTGGGAGGCCGGGGAGCTGACGGTCGCGGGCACGGCGCCCGGGGCGGCCCGCGTGTCGCTGGCCCGCGGCGCCGAGCACGGCTTCTCGTACGACTTCGCCGCCGAGCGCGACGGCGATCGCTTCTGCGCGCGCCTGACGCCGCTGCGGATCGAGTCGCTGGCCGGCGCGCTGCCGATCAACGAGGGCACGTGGGAGCTGCGCGTGGACGGCGTGCCCGCCACGCTCGCCGAGCCGCTCGAGGGCCGCGTGCCGCTGACGACCGACGTCGGCCACAAGCAGTTCGCGGTGGGGATGACGCCCGACGGGCGCGCTGTGCTCGAGTCCCGTCGCGACCTCGACGACGACGAGCGCGGCCTCTACAACCAGCAGCGGCTGCGCCGCACCGTCTACGGTCCGAATCGCAGCGCCGACCTGCGCGACGCGGTCGTGTACTCGAGCTTCGTCGGCCGCCAGTACTCCGACAGCCCGCGCGCGATCCACGAGGAGCTCGTGCGCCGCGGTGCGCCGCTCGAGCACCTGTGGGTCGTCCGCGACGGCCGCTGCGCGGTGCCGGACACGGCCACGGTGCTGCGCGAGGGCAGCCGCGAGTACCACGAGGCGTTCGCCCGCGCGCGCTACGTCGTCAGCAACGACCACTTCCCCGAGTGGTTCGAGCGGCGTGACGACCAGCTGTGCCTGCAGACGTGGCACGGCACGCCGTTCAAGAAGCTCGGCTTCGACGTGTCGGACCTGCGCAAGCAGGTGCGCAAGTTCCAGCGCCACTGGGATCGCCAGCAGCGCAACTGGCAGTACGTGCTGTCGCCCAACCGCTTCTCGACGCCGATCCTGCGCCGCGCGTACCAGGTCGAGGGCGAGATGCTGGAGACCGGCTACCCGCGCGTGGACGTGCTCGCGCGGCCCGACCGGGACGCGCTGTCGCGCCAACTTCGCGCCCGCCTGGGCATCCCCGAGGGCAAGCGCACCGTGCTCTACGCGCCAACGTTCCGCGACCATGTGACCGACCGGCGGAACCGCTTCCGCCTGGAGTTGGCGCTCGATCTGGAGCGGCTGAGGGAAGCCGTAGGGGAGGACACCGTCGTCCTCTTCCGCAAGCACCACTACATCATCGATCCAGTGCCCACCACCGCGGACGGCTTCGTGCGCGACGTGTCGGCGTATCCCGACGGCACCGAGCTGATGCTGGCCGCCGACGTGCTGATGACCGATTACTCGTCAATGATGGTCGACTTCGCCAACACCGGCCGGCCGATGCTCTTCTTCACGTACGACCTCGACGCGTACGAGGACGAGATCCGCGGCTTCTACCTCGACGACTTCGTCGGCACCGTTCCTGGCCCGCTGCTGCGCACCACCGACGAGGTCGCCGGCGCGCTGCAGGAGCTCGACGCGGTGAGCGGCGAGTACGCGGACCGCTACTCCAGCTTCCGCGAGCGGTTCTGTGAGCTCGATGACGGCCACGCCGCCGCGCGCGTGGTCGATCGGCTCTTCTGATCATGCTCCGACTCCTGGCGGTCGTTTCCCTGTTGCTCCTTGCCGTGCCCGCGGCGGCGGACGCGCGGACGTGGCACGGCCGCGTGACGTCGTTCGACGACGGCGACACCGTGAAGGTCGACATCGCCGGCGACGGCACGCACGTCCCCAGGCGCGTGCGCCTGACCGGCATCCAGGCGATGGAGCAGTCGGTCTACAGCAACACGCCGAGCAAGCGCCGCGGCCAGTGCCACGCGCTCGAGGCGACCGCTCGGCTGGAGCAGCTGATCCGCCGCAGCCACCGCCGCGTGCGGCTGTACGCCAAGCGCGCGTCCAGCCACGCGCGCAACCGGCTGCGCCGCCAGCTGAGCGTGAAGATCGCCGGCCGCTGGCGCGATGTGGGCACGATCATGCTGCGCGAGGGCCACGCGCTGTGGCTGCCGCAGTTCATCGAGACGCGCACCAACGCGCTCTACAGCAAGCTCGCGCAGCAGGCCGCGCTGCGGGGCGTGGGCATCTGGAACTCGACCTACTGCGGGGCGGGGCCGAGCGCGGGCGCGCCGCTGCGCGTCACCGTCAACCCGAAGCACACGGGCAGCGACCTCGACGTCCCCGGCGAGTGGGTGCGGATCCGCAGCTTCGCGCCGTACGCGGTACCGCTCGGCGGCTGGTGGGTGCGCGACTCGGGGCTGCGCCGCTACGTGTTCCCGCACGGCACCACGCTGCCCGCCAACGGGGCGATCACGCTGCACGTCGGGCCAGGCACGAACCACGGCGCCGACCTCTTCTGGGGCCTGCACATCCTCGTCTTCGAAGACCCGCCGCTCGGCGACGGCGGCTACCTGTTCGATCCGCAGGGCGACCTGCGTGCGTACATGACCTATCCGTGCCGCGTCGCCTGCACCGACCCCTACGAGCACGCGATCGCGCTGTCGGCGAATCCGCGCGGTAACGACGAGAGCATCACGCTGCGCAACGTGGGGCAGAGCGGCGTCGACCTCGACGGCTACCGGCTCGAGAACCCGCCGTACAAGTACGTGTTCGGCACCGACGCGGCGCTCGCGCCGGGCGAGGTGATGACGCTCGAGGTCGAGGGCAGCCCGAGCAGCGACACGCGCCTCGTCAAGCACTGGGGCAAGAGCAAGCGGATCCTCGACGACACCGGGGACCTCGTCCGGCTCGAGAGCTTCCGCGGCATCACGCTCGATTGCCTGGCCTACGGCAACGCCCACTGTTGATCGCATCGACGAGCGTGGCACCGTGTTGACGCCTTCGATGCGTCGTCTGCTCCTGCTCACGCTGTGCGCGTTCGCGCTGTTTCCCGCCGCCGCCGAGGCGCGCAGCGGGTCGTGCCTGATCCCGGGCTCCAAGACCAAGTGCTCGATCTGGACCGGTCGCGTCACACACATCGTCGACGGCGACACGGTGTGGGTCGATCTCGCGACACTCGCCCCGGGTGGTGAAGGTGCGCTGGACCGGCATCAACGCGAACGAGCTCACCGTCTACAGCGACAATCCGGCGCGGCGGCGAGGCGCCTGCCATGGCGTCGAGGCGACCAACCGGCTCGAGTCGCTGCTCCGGCGCGGCGGCATGCGCGTGCGGCTGGCGGCGATCGACGCCTCGAGCGCGTCGCACACGCGCTGGCGCCGGGCCGTCGCCGTGAAGATCGGCGGCCGCTGGCGCGACACCGGGCGCATCCTCGTCTCCGAGGGCCTGGCGCTGTGGCTGCCGAACGCCAACGAGTGGCTGTGGAACGCCTCCTATAGCCGGCTCGCCGAGCGCGCAGCCGCCGCGCACCGCGCCCTCTGGAACCCGACGGCGTGCGGCCGCGGGCCGCAGGACGGCGCCCAGCTGCGCCTGACGGTCAACGGCGACGCCGACGGCGTCGACGACGCGGAGAACCTCAACGGCGAGTGGGTGCGCATCCGCAACCTCGATCCGGCCAAGGCCGTCAACCTCGGCGGCTGGGCGCTGCGCGACACTGCGCCGCGCCGGTACGTGTTTCCGGACTGGGTGATGATCCCGCCCGGCGACGAGATCGAGGTGCACGTCGGCAAGGGCACCGACACGTTCACCGAGCTGTTCTGGGGCCTCAAGCAGCCGATCTTCGAGAACACCTCAGGCGGGGAGCACGGCGTCGGCGACGGCGCCTTCCTCGTCGACCCGCAGGGTGACATCCGCGCCTGGACGAGCTATCCGTGCCGGCTGTCGTGCGCCGACCCGTACGCCGGCATGCTGCACGTCACCGCTGACCCGAGCGGCCGTGAGTCGATCACGGTCCGCAACGCCGGCGCGACGGCCGTGGACCTGGACGGCTACCGGCTGTGGAGCCCGCCGCACATCTACCCCTTCCCCCGCGGCAGCGTGGTCGGCGCTGGAGAGGCGCTGAAGGTCGACACGGTCGGCGATCCGGACGAGAACGAGCCGCTGCTCCAGCACTGGGGCAACCCGGGGCCGATCCTCAAGGACAGCGGCGACTGGATCCGGCTGACGAACCTGCGCGGCGTGCAGCTCGACTGCTACGCCTACGGCGCGGCGACCTGCTGAGGCTTGCGCGCGCGGTAGCGCGTCGCGTACGTTCGCCAGCGGTCGCGCTCGGGCGTCAGCTGCGGATGCCACGGCTTGACGGCGTCGGCCCAGTGGATCAGGCCCGGCCCGCGCTCGGGCGTCCGCGTGGGCACGGCGGCCCAGCGCTCGGGGATCTCCGCCCGATTGGGGCCGAACAGGTACTGCAGGACCTCGAGCTCGTTGAGGGCGAACTCGTCCACGAGCGCCAGCGCCTGCTCGCGGAAGCCCTCGCTGCGCAGCCGTGCGAGGTCGAGCACCATCACGTCGGTGCCGAACGCGTCGAAGTCGAAGGCGTGGCGGGCGTGCGCGGTGCGGCGCAGCTCGGCGGCGAGGTCGACGCGCGCGTTGAACCGCAGCGCGGCGCGGTGCAGGATGCCGAAGCCGCTGGCGCCCTTGCCGGCGAGGGTGGGCGCGGCGATGACGTGTGCGCCCAGGTCGAGGTCGGCGAGCTGGGCGACGTCGGCGGTGGCGATGGCGGGCATCGGCAGCAGCACGAGGCGGTCGACGTCCGGGAGCAGGTCGCCCAGCAGCAGCCGCGTCTCGTCGGGGCGCTGGAGCGGGCGCGTCGGGACCCAGCTGAACGTGACCTGGGGGAAGCGGCGGGCGATCCGCTGCTCGATCGGGCGACCGCCGCCGCGTGAGCCGATCACGTGGACGTGCAGCGGCCGCGACGCGTGCTCGAGCAACGAGGCGACGAGCACGGCGGGCTCGAGCTCCGGCCGCTCCAGGCCCTTGGTGACGATCAGCGCGCAGTGGATCGGGTCGCCGGCCGGCGCCTCCGCTGCGGGGCTGACGATCGTCTGGGCCTGCGCGAGCTGCACGCGCTGGCCGATGTCGGGGCCGGGGAGCGGCTTGTGCGCGCCCCGGCGACGCTCCTCGGCGGCCGCGACGTCTTCGGCCGTGATCTCACGCCACAGCGCGTACACCTCGTCCTCGGAGCGGCCGTCCAGGATCGCCGCGAAGACCCGCTCGAGCTTGTCGCGGATCCCCGTGCGGATCGCGTCGAACGCGCGGTCGTCGATGCCGATCAGGCCGTCGAAGCGCACATCGGACGGGTTGCTCGGCTCGAAGTCGACGTCCAGGCCGATCGAGCGGACCGGCAGGTAGCAGTGCAGGCGCGACGTGCGGAGCTTGCGATGCCGCGTGCGGTAGGTGTCGAGCAGGTCGAGGGCGTGGCGCACGTTGGCGACGAACGAGCGCCTGCGGACGACGCCCTCGCTGTGGCGGTAGGTGATCGCGCCGGCCGGCGGATTGGCGACGTCCACGTAGCCGATCGGCGCGTCGGACGGCGGCCTGGCCTCGAGATCGGGGAAGACCGTGTTGATCGTCGTCGTCACGCAGCCGGAGAAGAAGGCGGGGACGCCCATCGAGAGCAGGAGATAGACCGTGGTCCAATCGCGGCAGCCGACAGGCCCATACCGCTTCAGGTACAGCACGGCCTCGGGCGTCAGCAACTCGCGCTTGTTGCAATGGAACGAGATGAAGATCGGCCGCAGGTTGCGGTGCAGCGGGAAGCCGTGGCGCATCGCGAACAGCGCGTGCATGTACCAGCCGAAGCACAGGACCCAGGTCTGCTCGGGGATCTCCTCGTACATCGACGCGTCGCGATGGACGGTCATCACCTGCAGGTCGGCGTCGATGTCGGTCGTGCGCAGCTCCGGGCGCGTGCGCCGCTTGAGGTGGTCAAGGAGGTCGGTGAGCTCCTCCGGCCCGTGCAGGCGGACGTTCTGGTGGCGCACGAGGTGGCCGAGCGCGGCGATCGTCTGGATGTGGTCGCCGATGTTCGCCGACGCGCGGCTTGCGCCCGGGTGGCCGTAGTCGACGATCGCGAACGTCGGCCGCCCGTCGGGCGGCGAGGGTGCGGCGGGGGAGTCGCTGTCGGCCTCCACCCACGGCCGCATCCAGTCGACCTGGAGCTCGCCGGCGCGCCACCGGCGCGGGTTCTCGCGCACGTGGCGCTCGAACACCGTGAACACCTCGCGCGCCAGGCCTTGATCGCCGTAGCCGAACACCGGCGCGAGGATGTGGAACCACGTCTTGGCGCCGATCGGCTCGGGGTCGTCGGCGGCGAGCACGCGGATCTCCCCGAGCATCCTCTCGGCGTCCACGTGCAGGCCGGCGCGGACGTACTCGATCGCCGCGTACCTGAGCCAGGTCGGGCGCTCGGTGCGGCGCAGCTCGGCGAGCGCGAGCTCGAGGTGGCCCTGCTTATAGGCGACGATCCCGCGCACGAGGTGGCCGAGCTCGGCCGTCTCGGCGCGGCGCAGCAGACCCTCGGCGACGGCCATCGCGGCGTCGGGCTGGTTGGCGGTGATCAGCGCGCGGGCCTGGGCGACGATCGCGTGGTCGACGTCGCGGCCGATCTCGAGGCTGCGCAGCAGCGCCTCGCGCGGCGGCGCCGTGGGTGCCGGGCGCGGGGCGGCTTTGCGGCGCTTGCGGCGCGCGGCCGGCGGCTGCGGCTTCGGGCGCAGCCGGCGCGGCACCAGGTGCAGCCAGCGTCTCGCGAGGCGGCGGGCGGCGGGCGGCATCGCTACCGGCGGACGACGTGGAGCCTCGCGCCGTGCTGGAGGCGGAAGCCGTCGCGGTCCTTGAAGTACTCGTCGACCGCCGTGCGGCAGCCCGACCACTGGTAGTAGTCGTCCAGCACGATCCGGCCGCCGGGCACGAGCCGCGGGGCGATCCGCTGCAGGCACGTCATCGTCGACTCGTACCAGTCACCGTCCAGGTGCGCCAGCGCCACCGGGTCGTCGCCCTCGATCGTGTCCTCGAACAGGCCCTTGATGAGCTCGACGCGGCGCTCGCCGGTGGGGATGCCGAGGCGGGTGAACGACTCGGTGACCTCGGTGTAGAGGTCGTCTCGGTAGCCGTAGTAGGTCTCGCCGCCCGGGCCGCGCGCCCCGCCGGAGGTGATCTTCTCGTAGCGCTCGTGGACGTCCGCGCCGTCCAGGTCGGTGGGCGGCGGGATCATCCCGAACACGTCGTAGACCTTCAGCGGCCGCTCCGGCGCCTTCGCCGCCGCCATCACGATCGCCGACCCGCCGCGCGCCGTGCCCGCCTCGATCAGCAGGCCGTCGAGCCCCTGCTTCTCGATCTCGAGCACCGCACCGGCCAGCTCGCGCAGGTTGTCGGGCTTGAGGTAGGTCAGGTGCTCTTTGCGGACCTGCGTGATCGTCGTCTCCACGTCTTCCGGGAGGTCGTACGCCTTCTCCGCGCGCGCCTTCTTGAGCTTGCGCTTGGTGGCGCGCAGCTCCTGCTCCAGCTCGGGCGCGATCCAGCGCGCGACGCGGCGGCGGATACGCGCACTCGTGTTCTTCGCGCGGCTCATGAGCGGCGGGGCAGTCTAGTGAACGTCCCGTGCGCGCCATTCGCGGGCGAGCAGCGCGTACTCCGCCTCGCTCTGCCACTCGCCCTTCACCCACTCGTTCTCGATCAGGTGCGCCTCAAGGCGCATGCCGACCTTCTCCAGCACGCGCGCCGATGCTCTGTTGCGGGGCTCGAGGCGGGCGTAGACGCGGTGCAGGTCGTAGGCCTCGAACGCCAGCGCGACGACCACGCGCGACGCCTCGGTCGCGTAGCCACGGCCCTGGTGGTCGGGGTGGAACATGAACCCGATCTCGCCCTGCTTGTGCTCGGGCGACCCGAGCGTCAGCGTGAGGTGCCCGACCATCTCGCCGGTGTCGCGCAGCTCCGCGACGAGCGCCAGCTCCTTCGTGCGGTCCTGATTGATCTGCCGGTCGAGCGCCCGGCTCACCTCTTGCACCGACCGCGGCTCCCAGCACAGCCACCGCGCCACCTCGTCGCGCGACATGATCGCGTGCAGCGGCACCAGGTCCTCGGGCTCCGGCGGGCGCAGCCGCAGCCGTTCCGTCTCGATCGGCAGCGTCACTACGACGTCCTTGGTCGCCATGCCGGAAGTTGAGCAGGTCGGCTCCGGTTGAACCTTTTGACCATTGCCCAGTCGGGCATGATTGAATCGCACGTGCCCCTCGATACGGAGGCCTCAACATGGCCGTGATCGAGTCAGTGCCCGATTTCCGCAGCCTGTCGGTCCGTGACCTGTTGACGGCGCGGGCTCAGTACCACTGGCAGCTCGCGAACCGACCCCACGTCATCGGCACCGCCATCGGGCTGTATCTGATCCGGCGGACCGACCCGTGGCCGGACGGCGATCAGCCGAGCGTGGCCCGGCGGCATGGCGACAAGAAGCCGCGCACGTTCGAGAACAGCGAGGTGCGGCCGTACTCGTGGCCGTCGGTGCTCGTGTTGGTCGACGAGTGGCGCGAAGAGAGCGCATTCAGGGTGGACGGGCCGCTCCACCCGCAGGACATCGTGCCGAAGACGCTCTATCTACCGGACGGGCGCACAGTGCCCGTGTGCGTCGTGCTGGTCGAGCCCGCCGAGCCGTCGATCGACCGCGCGAGCTCCACGCTCTGGCCTGCTGGCCGTGCCGGCGGCGGCTTCTCCCTCACCGTGAAGTCTCAAGCAGTCGAGCGACGGGCCAGTGCGGGCTGCCTCGTGACGGATGGGCACACGCTGTACGTGCTGACCAACCGCCACGTCGGTGGGAACGTCGGCGAGCGGATATCGGCCGAGACCCGCAGCGGCCAGGTCGAGGTTGGCAGCGCCTCACGACACCAGATCACCCGGCGCGAGTTCAGCCAGGTGTATCCGACGTTCGCCGGCGGCAACACCTACCTCAACATCGACGTCGGGCTCGTCGAGCTGGACGACGCGAACGACTGGACCGCCAGCGTCTATGGCCTCGGCGAGGTCGGGGAGCTCGCCGACCTCAACGAGGCGAACATCGGCCTGCAGCTGATCGACAAGAGCGTCAAGGCGTACGGCGCGGCGAGCGGTCACCTCGACGGCACGATCAAGGCGCTCTTCTACAGGTACAAGTCCGTCGGCGGCTACGACTACGTCGCCGATCTCCTCATCGCGCCGAGCGCGGCGGGCAGATCGACGCAGCCGGGTGACTCCGGAACGGTCTGGCACCTGGCCATCACCGATACGTCGGGAGTCGAAAGGCTGCACCCGCTCGCCGTCGAGTGGGGTGGCCAGACGTTCGTGGGCGACGCCGGCCCGCGGAACTTCACGCTCGCGACCAATCTCTCGAACATCTGCAGGCTCCTCGACGTCGAGGTCGTGCTGGCCCACAACGTCACGGCTCGGCCGTACTGGGGAGCGACGGGCCATTACAGCATCGCGGGCACGGCGGTCGGTGACCTCAATGAGCCGAAGCTCGGCCCGTTCCTGCGCACGAACGCGAACGCGATCAGCTTCGATCGCGGCACGCTGGAAGCCGGCGACCTCGACGAGGTCCTCAAACACGCCGACCTCGTGCCCCTGGCCGACGTCCCGGACGTCGTCTGGAAGAAGACGGCGAATGCGCGGCCCGGCGGGCGCGACTTCGCGCTCAACAGCGGCCCGGAACATCCGACGCACTACTGCGACATCGACGAGCCGAGCCCGGACGGCACCACGCTGCGCGACCGCTGTGTGAAAGACCCCGGGAATGTCTCAGTCGCGGTGTGGCAGCGCTACTACGACGAGAATCACCACACCAAGTCGGCAGAGCGCGGATGCCTGCCGTTCCGCGTCTGGCAGTTCTACGACGCAATGGTCGGGTTCGTCGCAGCCAAGGACTACACCGGGTACGTCTGTGCCTCCGGCCTGGTCGCCCACTACGTGGGGGACGCCTGCCAACCGCTCCACGGCTCGTTCCTCGCCGACGGCTTCAGAGACCAGGCTGTCGCGCACGTCACCCCGACGGGCAACCGCGTCGAGACGTGGCCCGGCAAGGGCGTCCACTCGGCCTACGAAACCAAGATGATCGATGCCCACGCCACGCAGCTCTTCGAGTTGATCGAAGCGGTGCTCGCACAGCCCGGGCGGCGGCTACCGCGCGTCGCGAGCGGCCATGACGCGGCGGTGGCCATCGTCAAGCTCATGGACCGGACCGCCCGCACGCTGCCGCCGACGACACTCCTCGATACGTACATCCGCCTCGGAGCGGGCACGTCGAAGCGGGTCATCGACGGCCTGTGGGATGCCTTTCAGAACGAGACGGCCACTGTCATGGCCGACGGGATCCGGGTCCTGCGGCATCTCTGGGTCGCGGCGTGGCGAGCCGGCGGGGGCCACGATGCGGACAAGCACCAGCTGACGGCCATTCCCGCTCAGCAGGTCGTGGCCCGCTACACCGACCCGCAGTTCGTGCCGTCGCTGGATCTCGACGACATCGGCGCGGTGCTGCGCTAGGCGGAGCTACTCCTCCTCGAGCACGCGCTTGGCGATCGCGAAGGCGGTGTTGGCGGCGGGCACGCCGAGGTAGATCGCCGACTGGAGCAGGATCTCCTTGATCTCGTCCGGGGTGAGGCCGTTGCGCAGGGCCGCCCGGATGTGCATCGCGAGCTCGTTCTCGTGCCCGTGTGCGATCAGTGCCGTGATCGTGATGGCGCTGCGCATGCGGCGGTCGAGGCCCGGGCGGGTCCAGATCTCTCCCCACGCGTAGCGGGTGATGAACGCCTGGAAGTCGGCCGTGAAGTCGGTGGTGCCGGCGATCGCGCGGTCGACGTAGGCGTCGCCGAGCACCTCCCGGCGCGTGCGCATGCCGGCGCCCTCGGCGAGGAAGGCGGCGAGGACGAGCGTGAAGCGATCGGCCTGCTCGGCGTTGACGATGTGACGCGCGTGCTCGATGACCACCGAGCGGGCGCCCGGGATCTCGGCGGCGATCGCGGCGAGCTTCTCCGGCGGCGTGACCGGGTCGCCGTCGGCCGCGATCGTGAGCGTGGGCACGCGCACGTCGCGCAACCGGCCGCGCAGGTCGAGCGCGGCGAGCGCCTCGCAGCAGGCGGCGTAGCCGTCGGGGTCGCAGGAACGCAGCATCGCGTCGAACGTCTCCCGCACCGCAGAAGGCGCGTCGGGCGTGAACCAGCGGTCGATCCCGGCCGGGGCGATCGCGTCCATGCCCTCGGAGCGCACGGTCGCCGCGCGCTCGTGCCACTGCTCGGCCGGGCCGAACTCGAGCGCGGCCGAGGCGAGCACGAGCCGCTCGATCCGCTCGGGCGCCCGCGCCGCGATCGTCATCCCGATCGTGCCGCCGAGCGACAGGCCGCAGAACAGCACGCGCTCGATGCCGAGGCGGTCGAGCAGTGCGAGCGCGTCATCGGCGAGGTCGTCGACCGTGTACGGGCCGGGCGGGATCGGTGAGCGGCCGTGGCCGCGCGTGTCGAAGCGCAGGATCCGGTAGCGGTCGCCCAGCGCCACCGCCTGGTCGTCCCACATCTCCAGCGTGGTCCCGAGCGAGTTGGAGAACATCAGCACCGGCGCGTCGGCCGGCCCTTCGAGCCGGTGGTGGACCTCGACGCTCACTGCAGCTCCAGCGCGCGGTCGATGAACGCGTCGGCGGCGCCGGTGCCCACGTCGCGCAGGTCGGCGCTGATGTTCGCGCGCATCCGCTCGGCGTCGACGGTGAGGCCGGAGAGCGCTTCGTGCAGCGACCAGGCCGCGCCGCCGGTCCCGGCGAGCGCGTCCGAGAGCGCCCGCCACTCGCTGTGCCAGGCCCCGGCCGCCCGCTCGTGCTCGCCCGCCATCGCCTCGAGGAGTACCCCGGCCGCCGCCCGTACCGAACGTGCGGCCGCCCGCGTCCGGATCGACCCGACGGGGTTGTGCTTGTGCGCCATCGCCGACGACCCGCCGCGGCCGCCGCCGCTCTCCTCGGCCACCTCGCCGACCTCGGTCTGTGACAGCAGCACGATGTCGAGTGCGACCTTCTCGACGGCGCCGGCCGCGATCGCCAGCGCCGCGCCCAGCTCCGCTACCGGCCGGCGATCGCCATGCCACGGCAGCACCGGCTCGTCGAGCCCGAGCTCGCGCGCGAACGCCGCGAGCACGGCCGGCCCGCGGTCGCCGAGCTTCGAGAGGGTGCCCGCCGCCCCGCCGAGCTGCGCGGGCAGGCGCAGCTCGCGCAGCCGGGCACGCCCGCCGGCCACACCGACCAGCCAGCCCGCCGCCTTGAGTCCGAACGTCACCGGCTCGGCCTGCTGCATCAGAGTCCGGCCTGCCATCACGGTGCCGCGGTGCCCCCGCGCGAGGGCGGCGCAGGCGTCCACCACCGCGTCGAGCTCGGCCAGCACCGGCGCCAGCGCCCGCTTCGCGACCAGCATCGCCGCGCTGTCGAGGACGTCCTGCGAGGTCGCGCCGAAATGGACGGCGTCAGCGTGTTCGCCGGCCGCCTCGCGCAGCCGCCGCACGAGCTCCACGACCGGGTTGCCGGCGTCGCGCGCCGCCACTCCGAGACCGGCGAGATCGGGCCGCGCCGCAGCGATGCCGTCGGCCGCCTCCGCCGCCACGAGATCGTGGGCGGCCTCGGCCCGCGCCAGCGCGACCTCGACATCGAGCATCGCCTGCAGCCACGCCTCCTCCGCGACCGAGTCCTGCACGGCCTCCGGCACGAAGATCGGCGTGAACAAGCCTCTAGACGTCAAGGAAGGCGGTCTGGCGCTCGCCCTGCATGTGGATGTCGAACCGCAGGGCGCCGTCGAGCGGCGTGGCGATCAGCGTCTCGCGCACGGCCGGGTCCTCGATCGACGACAGCAGGGGGTCGGCGGCGTTGGCCTCCTCCTCGTCCGGGAAGTAGATGCGCGTGAAGAGGTGCTGGAGCAGGCCACGGGCGAGAACGATGACGTTGATATGCGGCGCGTGCGGCGCCGTCGCCCCCGGCTTGACCGTGAAGAAGCCGAAGCGGCCCTGCGCGTCGGTCCCGCAGCGGCCGAAGCCGTCGAACCCGTCCTCGAGCGGGATGTCCTCGCGCGTGTCCTCGGGGTGCCGGTAGCGGCCGTGCCGGTTGGCCTGCCAGATCTCGATCAGCGCGTCGTCGATGGGATCGCCCGCGCCGTCGAACACCGTTCCCGTGACCCACAGGCCGTCGGCATCGTTCTGGGCCACGAGGTGCTCGCCACCCTCGAACGGCAGCCCGAAGGCGAAGAACGGCCCGACGGTCTGCGATGGCGTCGAGCCGAGCATCAGTGCTCCATCGGCGTGGCCTCGCGCCCGCGCAGCACGATGTCCCACTGGTAGCCGAGCGCCCACTCGGGTTGGGTCGTCTCGATGTCGAAGCGGGCGATCATCCGCTCGCGCGACTTAGCGTCGCGGACCGAGTTGAAGATCGGGTCGTACTCGAACAGCGGGTCGCCCGGGAAGTACATCTGCGTCACCAGCCGCGTCGCGAACGCGGTGCCGAACAGCGAGAAGTGGATGTGCGCGGGCCGCCACGCGTTCTCGTGGTTGCCCCACGGGTACGCGCCCGGCTTGATCGTGATGAAGCGGTAGCGGCCCTCGTCGTCGGTCATCGTCCGGCCGGCGCCGGTGAAGTTCGGATCCAGCGGCGCGGGGTGCTGGTCGACGCGGTGGATGTAGCGCCCGGCGGCGTTGCACTGCCAGATCTCCACCAGCGCGTTGCGCACCGGCCGCCCGTCGCCGTCGAGCACCCGGCCGGTGACGATGATCCGCTCGCCGAGCGGCTCGCCCTCGTGCTGGCGCGTGAGGTCGTGGTCGAGCTCGCCCATGCGCTCGTGGCCGTACACCGGCCCGGTGATCTCCGACAGGGTGTGGGGGAGGATGATCAGCGGCCGGTCAGGCGCGCGCAGGCGGGTGGAGCGGTACTCGGGCGTGTTGCGGTCGGGGTGCGTGCCCGGCTCGTCGCGCCGGTAGGCGGCCAGGTCCACGATCTCGCTCATGCCTCGATCACCATCGCCACCCCCTGCCCGACGCCGATGCACATCGTCGCGAGCCCCCAGCCGCCGCCGCGGCGCCGCAGCTCGTGCACGAGCGTCGTCAGCAGCCGCGTGCCCGTGTTGCCGAGCGCATGCCCGAGGGCGATCGCGCCGCCGTTCACGTTCAGGATCTCCGGGTCGAGCTCCGTCCACTCGGCCAGGCACGCGAGCGACTGCGCCGCGAACGCCTCGTTGAGCTCGACCGCCTTCAGGTCGCCCCAGCCGATGCCGGCGCGCTCCAGGGCCTTGTTGGCCGCCTCGACCGGGCCGATCCCGTAGAGCTGCGGCTCGACCGCGCTCGACGCGCGGCTCGCGATCCGCGCCAGCGCGCCGTCCTCGGCCGCGGACAGCAGGATCGCCGACGCGCCGTCGTTCATCGGCGAGGAGTTGCCCGCCGTGACGGTGCCGTCCTTGCGGAACACCGGCTTGAGCTGCGCGAGCTTCTCCAGGCTCGTGTCGCCGCGGATGTTCTCGTCGCGCGGCAGCTCGACGTCGGGCACCGGGACGATCTCGTCCGCGAACGCGCCACGGTCCCACGCCGCCGCCGCCTTGCGATGACTCTCCAGCGCGAACTCGTCCTGCTGCTCGCGGGTGATCCCGTACTTGTCGGCGAGGATCTCGGCGCCCTCGCCGAGCGACACCGTCCACTCGTCCGGCATCTCCGGGTTGACCATGCGCCACCCGAGCGTGGTCGAGAACATCGTCTCGTGCGCGCGGGGGAACGGCTTCTCCGGCTTGAGCACCACCCACGGGGCGCGGCTCATCGCCTCCACGCCGCCGGCGATGCAGACCGTCTCGTCACCGGCGGCGATCGCGCGACTCGCGCTGAACGCCGCCTCCATGCCGGAGCCGCACAGGCGGTTGACGGTGGCGCCCGGGACCGAGGTGGGGAGGCCGGCCAGCAGCACGGCCATGCGCGCGACGTTGCGGTTGTCCTCGCCCGCCTGGTTGGCGTCGCCGAAGTACACCTCGTCGGGCTCGGCCTCCGGGTTGCGCTCGGCCAGCGCGCGCACGACCGTGGCGGCGAGATCGTCGGGGCGTGTGGTGGCCAGCGAGCCGCCGAGCTTGCCGACCGGCGTGCGCACCGCGTCGTGGATGTAGACGTCAGGCACTCTTGAGCTCCCGCAGCAGGCCCAGCTCGTCCTCGGTCGGCGCGTCGGTGGTCTCCAGGTCGCCCGCGACCGTCAGGTCCCAGCCGGTCGCCTCGCGCGCCTGCTCGAGCGTGACCCCCGGGTGCAGGGCGCACATCTCGAGCTCGCCGTCAACGCGGCGCAGCACGCCGAGGTCGGTGATGACGACCTGATCGTCGGCGCCGAGCGAGGTCTTGAAGTCGAGCTCGTCCACGAACGTGCGCTCGGACTGGCGGATGATCGTGATCACGCGCTTGGTCAGCCGCGCGATCTCGGGCGCGCCGCCGGCGCCCGGCAGCCGCACCTTCGGCTCGTCGTACGTGCCGATCACGGTTGAGTTGAGGTTCCCGTAGCGGTCGATCTGCGCGGCGCCGAGGAAGCCCACGTCGATGCGCCCGCCCTGCAGCCAGTAGTTGAAGATCTCCGGCACCGGGACGACGGAGTCGGCGGTCTCCGCCAGGTCGCCGTCGCCGATCGACAGCGGCAGGCGTGTCGGCTTGGAGCCGATCGTGCCCGACTCGTAGATCAGCACGACCTCCGGCGCGTGCCGGCCGCGGGCGAGGTTGGCGGCCGTGCTCGGCAGCCCGATCCCGACGAAGCAGACCTCGCCGTCGCGCAGCTCGCGGGCCGCGGCCACGGTCATCATCTCGTCGGCGCTGTACTCCACAGGACGTGCTCCTCCATCCAGGCGGTGAACGCGTCGCGGTCGCGCGCGATCGGGTCCCAGGCCTTGTAGAAGTCGTTGTCGCGGTCGTAGTAGTCGTGCGCGTACGACGGGGCCGCCCCCCGCGGCGCCTCGGCGACCGCGGTGACCGCCCACTTGGGGATCACGATCGCGCCCGGGCGCGGGTCGAGCGCGTCGACGATCTCCTCGACGGTGACGAGCGAGCGGTCGGCCGCCAGCAGCGCCTCCTTCTGGATCCCGACGATCCCCCACAGCTGCACGTTCCCCGCCCGGTCGGCGCGCTGGGCGTGGATGACCGTGACGTCGGGCCGTAGCGCGGGCACGGCGTTGAGCTCCTCGCCGGTGAACGGGCAGGTGATCGGCTTGACGTGCGTGTGCGGCACGAGATCGGTGCCGCTGTAGCCGCGCAGGACCGCGAACGGCAGCCGGGCGGCGCCGGCCGCGTAGCGGTTCGCCATGCCCGCGTGGGTGTGCTCCTCGAGCTCCAGCGGCCCGGGCCAGCCCTTCTCGATCGCGTCGCGCACCCGGTGCAGCGAGCCGACGCCGGGGTTGCCGGCGTAGGAGAACACCAGGCGGCGCGCGCACCCCATCCCGATCATCTGGTCGTAGATCAGGTCGGGCGTCATGCGGATCAGCTCGAGGTCCTTGCGCTCCTGGCGCACGATCTCGTGGCCCGCCGCAAACGGGATCAGGTGGGTGAAGCCCTCGAGCGCGACGCTGTCTCCGTCATGGATGAGCGTCGCGATCGCGTCCTTAAGGCTGGTGACCTCCGCCATCTACATCGAGTATGTCAAAAGAATTGACGTATCCCTCAGCCCCAGACTTCCTCCGCCACGTCGACGATCAGGCGCAGCTTGTCGGCCTGCTGCTCGCGCGAGAGCACGTTGCCCTCGACGGTCGAAGAGAACCCGCACTGCGGCGAGAGGCAGAGCTGGTCGACGTCGACGTACTGCGACGCCTCCTCGATCCGGCGCAGCAGCAGGTCGCGGCTCTCGAGCTCGCCCTTCTTGGTCGTCACCAGCCCGAGCACGACGACCTTGCCCTTGGGCACGAAGCG
The DNA here is from genome assembly GCA_963803335.1 of uncultured Solirubrobacteraceae bacterium. Lineage (GTDB taxonomy): Bacteria > Actinomycetota > Thermoleophilia > Solirubrobacterales > Solirubrobacteraceae > DASSUW01. Next base: position 566,589 of record CAWDME010000011.1, read on the forward strand.
CAGCGGCTCGAAGCCGCCCGAGCGCGCGTCGTCCCACTCCATGAAGAACCCGTCGATCTCGAGGTTGTTGAACAGCGCCTCGGCGACGAAGTCGTAACCGCCCTCGGCGACCCACGAGGAGCGGAAGTTGCCGCGGCACATGTGCGTCGTCACGGCCATGCCCTCGGGCCGCTCGGACAGCGCCTCGTTGATGTGGCTGATGTACGCCTCGTGCAGGTGCTCGGCGTCCGAACCCTGCGCGGCGATCATCTCGCGCTGCTTGGGGTCGTTGAGATACGCGAGGCTGGTGTCGTCGAACTGCAGGTAGGTGCAGCCGAGCGCGGCGACGCGGCGGACCTGCTCGCGGTACGCGGCCGTGAGGTCGTTCCAGAACTCGTCCAGGTCGGGATAGACGGCCTCGTCGATCGCCGCCCGGCCGCCGCGGTAGTGGACCATCGAGGGCGACGGGATCGTCAGCTTCGGCGTCTGCGCGCCGTCGGCGACCTCCTTCAGGAACGCGAAGTCGTTCCCGAAGATCGTCTCGCCGATGCCGAGCTTGCCGTCGATGTGCAGCGCGGCCGGCGTCCACTCGATGTCGCCCTCGGCGTTGTGGAACTTGACCGCCAGGTTGCCCGGCGCCTTGCTGATGCCGTCGATCGAGTAGATGAAGTCCATGTGCCAGGACGCGCGGCGGAACTCGCCGTCGGTGGCGGTCTGCAGGCCGACGTCGTGCTGCATCTGCACGACGTCGCGGATCGCGTCGTCCTCGATGCCGCGGAGCGTCTCGTCGTCGATGCGGCCGTTGGCGTGATCGTCGCGGGCCTGCAGCAGCTCGGGCGGCCGCAGGAGGCTGCCGACATGGTCGGCCCGGTAAGGGGGTGAGGTTCTCTTCATGTCTCCACCATGCGTAGCACGTCACTCAGGTACAGCAGGTGCTCCTTCATCGCGCGCTCGGCGCGCGGGGCGTCGCCCTTCTCGATCGCGTTGATCAGCGCCTCGTGCTGCTCCACGACCGCGGTGTGAACCACCGCTTTGCCGATGATCTCCATCAGCGCCGGTTGGAGAACCTCGAACACCCAGTCGGTGAACGCTTGCACCATCCGGTTGCCCGCCATGGCGGCGACGAGGCGGTGCACGGTGGCGTCGGCCGCGCGCACCGCGTCGATGTTGTCCGCCTCCGCCGCCGCGGCCTCGGCGGCGAGCGCCGCCCGCAGCTCGCGCACGGTCTCGGCGTCGGCTCGGTAGGCGGCCTGGCCGGCCAGCGGCACCTCGAGCAGCAGGCGCGCCTCGAGCAGCTCGGCCAGCGACACGACGCGCGTCTCGAGCATCATCGCGATCGCGTCCGACAGGCTGCGGCTCATGCCCTGATCGGCGGTGAGGGCGACGAAGATGCCGCCGCCCGGGCCCTTGCTCGCCCGGATCAGGTTGCCGCTGGCGAGCATCTTCAGCGCCTCGCGCAGCGTTGGCCGGCTGACGCCGAACTCGGCCGCCAGATCCTCCTCGCGACCGAGGAAGTCGCCCGGCCCGAGCCCCTCGCGCTGGATGTAGTGCTGGATCTCGGACGCAACCTGCTCGCTGGCGCCGCGGATGCGCGACTGGCGGCGGGGCGCGGCGCTCACCGGACGGCGCTCCCGCGCAGGTCCATCACCCGCCTGGCCTTGCCCTCGGTGCGCGGCAGCACGCCGGGGCCGACGGGCACGACGCGGACGCGCAGGCCGAGCTGCTGGCGCATGACGTCCTGGAGCGTGCGCGCGGTGGAGCCGCGCGCCAGCTCGACCTCGAGCTTGACCTCGTCCATCCCGCCCGGCTCGGTGTAGAAGGTGAGCCGGAACTCGCCCGATTCGCTGGCGTTGCGCACCGCCTGCTCGATCGCCGACGGGTACACGTTCATGCCGCGGATGACGACCATGTCGTCGGTACGCCCGACGATCCCGCCGGGCAGCCACGGGTGCTCGTGCCCCGCCGGGCAGGTCTCGGCGGCGTTGACCACGATGTCGCCGGTCCGGTAGCGCAGGACCGGCCAGCCGCGGCGGCCGAGCGGCGTCAGCACCAGCTCGCCGCGCTCGCCCGGGGCGGCGGGGCGCAGGTCGGCGGTCACGATCTCGCAGACGAACTCGTCGCCGTTGATGTGCAGGCCGCCGCCCTCGGCGCACGGGTAGCCGAACGGGCCGGTCTCGCTCAGCCCCGCGTGGTCGAACACGCGCACGCCGAGCCCTTCCTCGATCCGCGCTCGCACGGCGGGCAGCGACGCGCCCGGCTCGCCCGCGCAGATCACCTTCTGCAGCGACGCGAGCGCGCTCTCGAGGTTCTCCTCCACAGCCACCTCGTACAGCCGCAGCGCGTAGCTGGGCGTGCACACGAGCGCCGTCGCCTCGACCTGCGCGAGTGTCTGCAGACGCTGGACCGAGCTCATGCCGCCGAGCGTGACCGACATCGCGCCGACGCGCTCGAGCCCGTCGCGGGCGTCCCAGAACTGCACGTGCGGACCGAACGAGAAGGCGAGCGCGACGCGGTCGCCGGGCCCGATGCCGGCGGCCCGGTACGTGGTGGCCAGGCAGCTCGCCCACCACGCCCAGTCCTCGGTCGTGTCGAGCACGCGCAGCGGCGGACCGGTCGTGCCGCTCGTCTGGTGCACGTGCGTGTAGCGGTCGAGCGGGAACGTGAGGTTGGTGCCGAACGGCGGGTGGCGGCGCTGGTCGTCCACCAACTCGCGCTTCTCGAGTAGCGGGACCTGCGCGAGCGTCTCCGGCCGCTCAGAGCCGAGCCGCGCGCGGTGAAACGGGTTGCGCTCGAGCACGAGCTCGAGCAGCTCGGCCTCGCGGCTCACACTTCCACCGGCGTGCTCTCCCGCCGCTTGATCGACCGCCATACGTGCGCGCGCAGGTGGGCGAACTCCGGTCGCTCCTTGGTCTGCACCTGGTCGCGCGGCTGGCCGAGCGGGACCTCGACGATCTCCTGCACGGTGGTCGGCGACGGAGTGAGCACCACGATCCGGTCGCTCAGGTAGACCGACTCGTCGATGTCATGGGTGACGAAGACGATCGTGACGTCGTAGTCGCGGCGCACGTCGAGCACGAGGTCCTCGAGGTCGGCGCGCGTCTGCGCGTCGACCGACGCGAACGGCTCGTCCATCAGCAGGATCTGTGGCTTGAACGCGAGCGCGCGGGCGATCGCCACGCGCTGCTGCATGCCGCCGGAGAGCTGCCACGGGTAGCGGTCGAGCGTGTGCTCGAGGCCGACCGAGGCGAGCGTCTGCTCGACGATGGCGCGCACCTCGCGCTTGTCCATCTTCTTGCGCCGCAGCGGGAATGCGACGTTCTGCCGCACGGTCATCCACGGGAACAGCGAGCGGCTGTACTCCTGGAAGACGAGCGCCAGCGTGCCGTCCGCCCGCACGCTGCCCGCGGTCGGCTCCAGCAGCCCGGAGACGCACTTGAGCAGCGTCGTCTTGCCGCAGCCGGACGGCCCGACCACGCACACGAGCTCGCCCGCGCTCACGTCGAACGACACGTCGCCGATCGCCTCGACCGTGTCGTAGCGCTTGTTGAGGTGTTCGACGTGCAGCATTCAGCTCAGCGCGCTCGCCCGAGCGCCGCGGTGCCAGCGCAGCACGCGCCGCTCGACGAGGATGAAGATCACGTTGAGAACGTAACCGAGGATCCCGAGCAGCAGTATCCCGGACCACATCTCGGGAATCGCGAACGAGCGCTGGGACTGGAGCACGAAGTAGCCGATGCCGTTGGTGCTGGCGACCATCTCGCTGATCACCATCAGGATCAGGGCCAGCGACAGGCTCGTGCGCATGCCGGCGAAGATCTGCGGCGCGGCGGCCGGGAGCGTGACGCGGAGCAGCTCGTCGCGCGGCGCGATGTCGTAGACGGCGGCGGTCTCGCGCAGCGTCGGGTCGACGCCGGCGACGCCGTCGATCGTGTTCAGCAGCACCGGCCACAAGCACACGAAGGCGATGATGAAGACCTTCATCGACGTGCCGACGCCGAGCACGAGGATGCCGAACGGCAGCAGCGCCGGCGGCGGGATCGAGCGCAGGAACTGCACGATCGGGTCGGTGGCGCGCCGTAGCGGCCGCGAGAGCCCGAGTGCCAGGCCGGCCGCGACCGCTACGGCGCAGGCGATGCCGTATCCGAGTGCGAGGCGCACGAGACTCGGCACCACGTCGCTGCCGACGCGCTCGAACAGCCACGTGTCGGCGAACGTCTTGAAGATGTCGGTGAGCGGCGGGAAGTAGTAGGTGTCGCTGCCGCTCGACCACACGCCCCAGATCACGAGTAGCAGGATCGGCACGGTGATCTCCAGCGCCACGGCCAGCGTGCGCGACCTCATCGCACTACCCCCGAGCGCTGCGACGGATGCCAGAACAGCACGCGCTTCTCGAGCTGGGTGAAGATGACGTTCACGCCCCACCCGAGCAGGCCGGTCACCGCGATCAGCGCGTACATGACGTCGACGTTCTCGCCCTGGCGCGCGATGTTGATCTGCTGGCCGAGGCCCGGCGCCCCGATCACGAGCTCAGCGGTGACCGCGAGGATCAGCGCCACCGCCGCCGAGATGCGGATGCCGGTGGCGATGTACGGCCCCGCGCTGGGCAGCGTGACGTGCAGGAACCGCTGCCCGCGCGACAGCCCGAACGAGCGCGCGGTGTCGGTCGCCACCGGGTCAACGTCCTGCACGCCGTACAGCGTCTGCATGAGCAGCGGCCAGGTCGAGGCGAACGCGGCCAGGAAGACCTTGCTCTCCAGGCCGCTGCCCCAGATCAGGATCGCCAGCGGGATCAGGGCCACCGACGGGATCGGCCGCAGGAACTCGATCACCGCGCGCACCGACCGGTACAGCAGCGCGCTCGAGCCGATGAAGATCCCGGCGGGAATGGCGATCGCCGCGGCCACCAGCAGCCCGAGCGCCCAGCCCTGCAGCGTGTCCGCGACCGCCGTCCAGAACACGCTGCTGACCGCCTGGTCGGCGAGCGCCGCGAACATCTCGGTCGGCGGCGGGAAGTGCCGGCTGGGGATCACCTCGGTGCGCGTCAGCAGCTCGCCCAGCGCGAGCACCGTGGCGACTCCCAGCCAGGGCAGCATCAGTGGGACCACTACTTCTTGATCAGGTCGTCCATCGACGGGACCTCCTCGATGTAGCCGTACTTCTTCGCGAGGTCGGCGACCTGCTGGATCGTCGGCTCATTGAGGTCGGACTTCCACACGGGGAGCGTGATCTTGGCGATCACGTCGGCGGGAATCTCGGTGTAGCTCGCGACCGCTTTGCGCACCGCGTCCGGGTTCTGGGCGGAGAACTCGAGCGACTTCTCGATCGCCCGCTTGAAGCGGTCGACGACGTCGCCGTTCTTGGCGATGTAGTCCTTCGACGCGAAGTACGTGGCGACCGTCATGTTCGGCGCCAGCTGCTCGTAGCTGTGCATGACGGGGGTGCCGCCGGCCGCCTTGCCGCCGGAGTAGGCCGGCTCGACCTCGAACGCCGCGTCGACGCGCTTGGCGTCCAGCGCCGCGTTCATGTCCGGGAACGGGATCTCGATGTACTTGATCTTCGTGTAGTCGGCGCCCGCCTTCTCCATCGCGTTGTTGATGGTGAGCGGGCCGATGTTGTTGAGCGTGTTGACCGCGACGGTCTTGCCCTCGAGGTCCTTCGGCGTCTTGATGCCGCTGCCCTTGCGCGCCACCACGCCGTCCCACGCGTCGTTGTCACCGGTGCCGCCGAGCACGCCCTGGGAGATGATCTGCACGGGCAGCTTCTTCGACGCGGCGATGATCAGCGACGTCGTGTTCGAGAAGCCGATCTGGTAGTCGCCGGAGATGACCGACGGGATGATCGCGGCGCCGCCCTCGGCGAGCTTGGGCTCGATCTCGAGGTTCTCGTCCTTGAAGAAGCCCTGATCGATGCCGACGTAGAGCGGCGCGACGTCGGCGATCGGGATCACGCCGACGGTGAGCTTGGTCGGCTGGTCGCTGCTACCCCCGCCTCCGCCGCCACCGCTGTCGTCGCCCCCGCAGGCGACCACGAACAGCGCGCAGGCGACGGCGAGCGCCGCCACGACACCTCGCTTGAACATCGGGCTCCTCCCCTCGAGATCCGCAAACGATTGTTGCGACCGCGGGGGTTATATCCACGGCAACCGTTTTACGTCAAACTATTTGACTTCGGCCGGCCGCGAACCCCGCGGCGAGCAGGGGGATCAGCACGACGAGGAGGAACACGAGCGGGGCCGTCCAGCCGCCGGTCGCGTCGCGCAGGACGCCGACGATCAGCGGCCCCGCGGCAGCGACGAGGTACCCAACCGACTGCGCCATCGCCGACAGCTCGGCGGCGTGCGCCTGATCGGGCGTGCGCAGCGAGAAGAACAGGAACGCGAGTGCCAGCAGGCCGCCCTGCGAGAACCCGAGCAGCACCGCCCACAGCGCGGGCACGCTGTCGGGCGCGATCAGGAGGCCCAGCAGCCCCAGGGACGCCAGCACCAGCATCGCCGCCACGGCCGGCTGCTGATTGCGTCCACGCACCGCCAGGACCGGGACGAGCAGGCAGGTGGGCACGCCGGCGAGCAGCATCACCGACAGCAGCGCCCCCGCCGCCCCGCGCTCGATCCCCTGCTCGCGCAGCAGTGTCGGCAGCCACGACAGCGCGCTGTAGAAGAGCAGCGACTGCAGCCCCATGTAGATGGTGACCTGCCAGGCGAGGCGGTTGCGCCACAGCGACGACAGATCCGGGCGGCCGACGGCGTCGTGGCGCGAGATCCACGGGACCCAGATCAGTGCGGCGGCGATCGCGGGGAACGCCCAGACGGCGAGGCCCCACTGCCAGCCGCGCCCGATCGCGTCCTCGAACGGGATCGTGAACGCGGCGGCGATCGCGCCGCTGGCGCTGATGGCCATCGTGTAGCCGCCGGTCATCGGCCCGACCTGGTGCGGGAAGTCGCGCTTGATGAGCGACGGGACGAGCACGTTGCCGAGGGCGATGCCGAGCCCCGCCACGATCGTGCCCGCGAACAGCGGCACGACGCCGTCGATCAGCCGCAGCAGGATGCCGGCGGCGACCGTCAAGCTGAGGATCGTGATCGCCGCCTCGGTGCCGATCCGGCGCGCCAGCGGCGGTGCGATCGGCGAACCGACGGCCATGCAGATGACCGGCAGCGTGGTGAGGATGCCGGCCGTCGTCGCCGACAGCGGGACGCTGTCGCGGATCTCCCCGAGCAGCGGCGGCACGCTCGCGATCGCGGTCCGCAGGTTGAGCGCGGTGAACAGGATCGCGCCTGCCAGCAGCGCGAGTTGCCGTGGGTATGCTCTCGCCGGCAAGCGAAATAGTCTGACCTATTGACAGGAGGGGACGGATGGCCACGGTAGAGCTCGACCCTCAGCAGCTGCTGATCGGCGGCGAGTGGGTCCCGGCGAGCTCGGGTCGCGCGTGGGACAGCTCAGGACCGGTCGAGGGCGTCGGCGCCACGCCGGTCGCGGCCGCCGGGCCTGACGACGTCAAGCGCGCGGCCGAGGCCGCCCAGGCCGCGTTCCCCGCGTGGTCGAACACGCCGCCCGGCGAGCGCCGCGCGCTGCTCAACCGCGCCGCCGACCTGCTGCAGGACCGCTCCGAGCAGATCGCCGCGACGATGACCGAGGAGACCGGCGGGACGTTCGGCTGGGGCATGTTCAACTGCAGCCTCGCCGCCGGAATGCTGCGCGAGGCCGCCGCACAGGCGTACGGGCTGATCGGCGAGGTGATCCCGTCCGACGTGCCGGGCCTGCTCGCGCTCGGCGTCCGGCAGCCGGTCGGCGTCGTGGCGGGCATCGCGCCGTGGAACGCGCCGGTGATCCTCGGCACGCGCGCGATCGCCACTCCGCTGGCGTTCGGCAACACCGTGATCCTCAAGGCGTCGGAGGAGTGCCCGCGCACGCATGCCGCGATCGTCGCGGCGGTCAAGGACGCCGGCGTGCCCGACGGCGTCGTGAACCTGATCGTCAACGATCCGGCCGATGCCGCCGAGGTCGTCGAGGCGCTGATCGCGCATCCGGCGGTGCGCCGCATCAACTTCACGGGCTCGACGAAGGTCGGCCGCATCATCGCCGAGAAGGCCGGCGCGCACCTCAAGCGCGTCCTGCTCGAGCTCGGCGGCAAGGCGCCGCTGATCGTGCTCGACGACGCCGACCTCGACGCCGCGGTGGCCGCCGCCAACTTCGGCGCGTTCTTCCACCAGGGCCAGATCTGCATGTCGACCGAGCGGATCGTGGCCGACCGGTCGATCGCCGGCGACTTCGGCGGCCGGCTCGCGCAGCGCGCGGGCGCCCTGGTGGTCGGCGATCCGCGCAGCCCCGAGACGCAGATCGGCCCGGTGGTCAACGAGGGCGCGCTGCGGCGCATCTCCGAGCTCGTCGAGGACGCACGCGGCAAGGGCGCCGACGTGCTCACCGGCGGCGAGGCCGACGGCCTGCTCTACAGGCCGACCGTCCTCTCCGGCGTGACGCCCGAGATGCGGATCTACGGCGAGGAGTCGTTCGGCCCGGTCGTCTCGATCGTCCCCGTCGACGGGATCGACGAGGCCGTCCGGGTCGCCAACGACACCGAGTACGGGCTGTCTGCCGCGGTGTTCGGGCAGGACGTGCCGCGCGCGTTCGACGTCGCGCGCCGGATCGAATCCGGCATCTGCCACGTCAACGGCGCGACGGTCCACGACGAGCCGCAGATGCCGTTCGGCGGCGTCAAGGCGAGCGGCTTCGGGCGCTTCGGCGGCCGCGCCGCCGTGGATGAGTTCAGCGAGCTGCGCTGGATCACCGTGGGCGGCCCCGAGGGACGGCACTACCCGATTTAGTGGGAACCACTAGCCGCAACTCGCAGGGGGTGCGGGCGTTGTTTGCCTTTGCATGACGCGCCTGCTCCCTCTCCTCATCACCCTGCTCGTGCTTGTCCCGGCCCACGCGGCGAGCGCCAAGCGGACCCAGATTGGCATCGCCGACGACCGCATCCTGCTCGCCGGCGGGCCGCGCGCCGACGCGGCCGTCGCCCAGTGGCAGAAGCTGGGCGTCGACAACGTCCGCATCTTCGCCTCGTGGGGTCACATCGCCCCGGAGGACAAGCCCGCCGGCTTCAACGGGGCCGACCCGGCTGCGCCCGGTTACCAGTGGGCATTCCTCGACGGTGCGGTCGCCCGCGTCCGCGCCGCGGGCATGAGCGTGACGCTGACGATCACCGGTCCCGGGCCGCTGTGGACAAGCTCGCGGCCGAAGCTCAAGCGGCGGGCCTACAAGCCGCGGCCCGGCGCCTACCGGGCGTTCGCGACCGCCGTGGCCAAGCGCTACGGCGCGCAGGTCGACCGCTACATCCTCTGGAACGAGCCGAACATCCACTCCTGGCTGGCGCCGACGTCGACGTGCCGGCATCACCGCTGCACGCCGACGGCGCCGCACCTGTACCGCTCGCTCGTGCTGGCGGCGTACCCGGCCGTCAAGGCCGCCGACCCCGGGGCGCAGGTGCTGCTCGGCGCCCTCTCGCCGCGCGGGCAGCGGCCGCGCAACTCCAAGACCGTGATGCGCCCGCTGCTGTTCCTGCGCCGCCTCGGCTGCCGGGCCGACAGCTTCCGCCGCATCCGCACCGGCGCGTGCCGGCACTTCAAGAAGGTCACCGGCGACGGCTTCGCGATCCACCCGTACAACGGCCGGCTCGCGCCGGAGCGCCCGCACCCGAACCCGGACGACGTCTCGCTCGGCTCGGTGTCACGGCTGGCGCGGACGCTCGACCGGCTGCAGGCCGTCGCGGCGCTCGACCCGACGACCCGCCGCTTCGGCATCTACGTCGACGAGTACGGCTACCAGACCAACCCGCCCGACCGCGCCAGCGGCGTGGCGCCGAGCCGGCAGGATCGCTGGCTGCAGCGGGCGGCCTACGCCGCCTGGCGCAACCCGCGCATACGCCTGTTCACGCAGTACCTGTGGCGCGACGAGCCGAAGCTGCACGGTGGCTACGGCGGGTGGCAATCCGGCCTGCGGTTCTCCAACGGCCGCGCGAAGCCGTCGTACGCCCACTTCGACACGCCGTTCCAGCTCGACGCGGCGCGCAGCCGCCTGTGGGGCCAGATCCGGCCGGGCGGTCGCCACACGGTGACCGTGCAGCAGCGCCCGCACAAGTCCGGCGCGTGGCGCACGCTCGCCACGGTCCAGACCGACGCGCGCGGCTACTGGTCAGTGGTGCGACACCTGCGCCCGGGCACCGCGTACCGGTCCACCTCCGACGGGATGACGAGCAGTACGCTGCGCCGCTGAGGGTGCGGCGAATCGCGGTCATCGCTTCGGCCAGCGGCAACGGCAAGACCACGCTGGGGCGCGCTTTGGCGCTGCGCCTCGACGTCCCGTTCGTTGAGCTCGACTCGCTCGTCCACGGGCCCAACTGGACGGAGACGCCGGACGCCGAGCTGCGCGCCCTGGTCGAGCCGATCGTGCGCTCGGACGGCTGGGTGATCGACGGGACCTACCGGCGCAAGATCGGCACGCTCGTGCTCGACGGCGCCGACACGATCGTCTGGCTCGACCTTCCCCTCCGCGTCTGGCTCCCGCGACTGCTGCGACGGACGTGGCGGCGCCGGCGCGGTCACGAGCCGCTGTGGAACGACAACCGCGAGACGCTGCGCAACGCGTTCTGGGGCCGCGAGTCCCTGTTCGTCTTCGCGCTGCGCTCGCACTTCCAGCGCCGCCGGGACTGGCCGACCGAGCTCGCCGCCCACCCGGTCGTGCGGCTGCGGAGCGTCGCAGAGGTCGAGCGCTGGCTCGGCTCCGTCCCGCGCGGTTGACGCGGGACCGGCCGTCCGATTAGGGTCGCGTCGCGGACAAGGCGCCCTCACGGACGAAGGAGCGACGCTATGCCGAGGATCGTGTTGGCCGCAGTCACGACGACGCTCATCCTGGCAATCGGCGCCGCTCCTGCCGCAGCCCGAGTGAAGGCGATCGCGGTCAGCACCGGCGGCCCCAGTTGCGCGCTGCTCTCGGACGCCACGGTCAAGTGCTGGGGTGGGAACGGGAAGGGGCAGCTGACGGCCGTCGCCGTGCACGGACTGGCCGGCGTGACGACCGTGAGCGCGTCCGGGGGCTCGGCCTGCGCCTCGCTCGCGGACGGCACCGCCCGCTGCTGGGGCGACAACAGCTCGGGACAGCTCGGGGACGGGACGACGACTGCGCGGTCGTTGCCGGTAGCGGTCCAGGGCCTCACCGGCGTCGTCTCTGTGAGCACGGACGGGCCGACGGCGTGCGCCATGCTGTCCGACCACACGGTGAAGTGCTGGGGCGACAATAGGCTCGGCACGCTTGGCAACGGCACGTACGTGAGCAGCTTGACGCCGGTCGCCGTGCCCGGGCTGAACGACATCACGGCGATCAGCGTGGGCGACGTGAAGGCGTGTGCGCTGCACGCAAACGGGACGGTGAGCTGCTGGGGCTGGAGCGGCAGGCTCGGTCCGGTCGAGGACATGGGCAACGTGCTCACCCCGTCGCTCGTGCCGAATCTGACCGATGCGACCTCGGTCAGCACGGACGCGTACAACAGCTGCGCGGTGACCACGAAGGCCGTCGTCAAGTGCTGGCGATCGTTCGACGCGCCGAAGCTCGTCCACGGGTCCAGCAAGGTGAAGCAGTTCAGCTGGAGCCCCGACGGCCAACAGACGGAACACAGCTGCGCGGTGATCGCCGGCGGCACTGTCAAGTGCCAGAGCCCCTACGCGTATCTGGGACAGACCGGTGTCGGCTACAACCTGACGAAGAAGGTCGTCACCGTGCCCGGGCTCCACGGCGTCACCGCCGTCAGCGCCAGCAGCTTCTACACCTGCGCCGTGCTGACCGGCGGCGGCGTCAAGTGCTGGGGCGAGAACAACGGGGGCCAGCTCGGAGACGGGACGAGGCAGACCCGGTTCCACCCCGTGTCGGTGCGGGGCATCGACAAGCCGGCGACCGGGAAGGCGGACCTCGCCGTCTTCGCCGGACGGTGGTTCGGCCACGAGCGCAGCCTGCGAATCAGCCCGAAGGGCCGCACGAAGATGGTCGTCTACCTCGGTTGCTGCAGCCACATCATCGACCTGTGGTTCCGGCTGTCGCACGTCCGCGGGACGTACTCCGTCGCTCGCGCTCGCGCCCGCGTCACGCGCGTGCACGTGTACAACAGGCACATCGCCGGTGACGGGCCGCACGTGGGCCAGGTCGGCACGCTGCGCTTGACGCGCGGGTACATGGTCGAGCCGTTCTCCGGCTGGAACTTCTGCGACGAGGTCCGCCAAGCGAAGGGCGACTGCGGGGCGTGACGTAGGCTTGAGGCATGCGTGTAGCCATCGCCGGCGGGCACGGCCAGATCGCCCTGCGGCTCGCCCGTCTGCTCTCTGAGCGCGGGGACGAAGTCCGTTCGCTGATCCGCAACCCCGACCACGCGGACGACGTCCGTGCCGCCGGCGGCGAGCCGGCCCTCCTTGACCTCGAGAACGCGAGCGAGGAGGAGGTCGCCGAGGCGATCGCGGGCGTCGATGCCGTTGTGTTCGCCGCCGGGGCCGGCCCGGGCAGCGGCTCCGCGCGCAAGGAGACGATGGACTACGAGGGCGCGGTGAAGCTGATCGGCCCCGTGCCGCGCTACGTGATGGTCAGCAGCATGGGCGCCGACCCGGACGCGCGGGGCGACGACACGTTCGCCGTCTACCTGCGCGCCAAGGGCAAGGCCGACGCTGCCCTGCGCGAGAGCGGGCTCGACTACACGGTCATCCGCCCCGGGGCGCTCACCAACGACGCCGGTATCGGCGCCGTCGCCCTCACCGAGCACGGCGAACGCGGCAAGATCCCGCGCGACGACGTGGCGGCCGTCATCGCCGCCGTCCTGTCCGCGCCGAACACGATCGGCAAGACGCTCGACCTCATCTCCGGCGACGTGCCGGTCGCGGAGGCCGTCCAGGCGGTCTGAGCATGGGCGCCGTCCATCGCCGGAACGTGGACGGCACGTGGGAAGGCGTGCCGCCCCAGCCATACGGCGAAGGCATGCGGCGCCACGAGCTGATCGGCCCGACCGACGGCGCGCCGCACTACCGCCTCCGCTACTTCGAGGTGCCGCCCGGCTGCGCCACGACGCTCGAGCAGCACGAGCACGACCACGGCGTCGTCATCCAGCGGGGCCGCGCACGCGTCACGCTCGGCGAACAGGAGCACGAGCTCGGCCCCGGCGACGTCGTCTACGTCGCCGGGAACGAGCTCCACAGCTTCGAGGCGACGGGCGATGAGCCACTCGGCTTCATCTGCGTCGCCCCACCGTAGTACCGGCCTTCGAAAGTACGCACGGTTCCGGTGGGCCGCCGATCACCGGCGACCGCACCTACTTCCGAACACCGGTACTAGCTAGAACCGCAGGTGGTGGCGGCGGACGCTGTGGCTGGTGCTCGGCGAGTGCGCGCCGGTGGTGTCGACGGCGACGACCCGGTAGCGGCCGCCGTGCTTCTGCTTGATCCGCTTCGAGTAGCGCGAGAAGCCCTTGCTCGTGTGCTTGGAACCCGTTTGGGCGATCGTAATCCAGTTGCCGCTCCGCAGTTTCTGGATCTGCACAAGAGCCGCGTCCTCGCCGGGCTTCAGCGTCCCCCAGAAGTGGATCCGGCCGCGGTGGACGCCGCGAAAGACCTTGGCGTGGCGCGTGACCTTCACCGTCGTCCCGAGCACGGCGATGGGGCTCACCACATCAGGCCGCGCGACCATCAGCACCCGGTACTGCGTGTCGACCGCGACGGAAAGGATCGGGAACGAGAACGAGCCGTCTGAGCCGGTGACCTGCGGGTTCCCCTGGTTGACGAAGCCAGTGGTGTACGGCCACGGGTTGGCTTGGAGGACGACCTGGCGGCCGGAGTTGCCCGTGCCGCTGAGCACGCCCGCCAGCGTCACCGCGCGGCCGGCCCGGATCGGATTCGGCGTCGCCGCGAGCGACACGCCGAGGGGTTGGCGCTTGGTCTTGAACGTCTTGTCGGCGCCGGGATAGACCGTCGAGCCGCGGAGGGCGACGACCCGGTAGTGGTAGGTCGTGGCAGGGGCGAGGCCGGCGATCGCGGCCGCGACCTTGCGGGCGCTGTTGCCCTTGCCGGCACCGGTCGACGGCGTCGTCCCGCCGTAGAGCTTGGTGGTCCCGTACTGGAACACGTAGTTCGTGGCCGTGCCGTTGGGATCGATGCTCCCATGGAGCGTCGCGGTCGACGGCGTGATGGCGGTCACCCCTCCCGTCGTGGCCTTCGGCGCTGCGGCGAGCGCGGCCGCAGGCAGCAGCAGTGCGCCGGCCACCACAGCCACGGCCGGCACTCCGAGTCTTCGGATGCTTCCCATGCCTTCACCCCTCCAGATGGACGATTTCGACCGCCTCAACACCGCTATGGGCGTTTCGGTGCGGTGAGCGTGTCGGCGAGCGCAACCAGATCGCCGGCCACGATGTCGTAGTCGCGCTCGGGCTCGAGGTCGTTCGTCTGCCCGGGGCCGTGCTCGGTGGGCCGGGGGATGAACGCGGTCATCAGTCCCAGGCCGCCGGCGGCGACGAGATCGCCGTTGTGCGCGGCCACCATCATCACCTCGCCGGGCTGCAGCCCGAGCGCCTCGACGCTGCGCAGGTACGCCTCCGGCTGCGGCTTGTACGCGTGCGCGAGCTCGGCGCCGAGGATCACGTCCCACGGCAGGCCGGCGCGGCGAGCCATGTCCACCAGCAGCGCGATGTTGCCGTTGGAGACCGGCGCGATGATGCACCGCTCCTTCAGCCGGGTGAGCCCGGGCACCGTGTCGGTCCACGGGTCGAGCCGGTGCCACACCAGGTTCAGCTCGTCGCGCTTGGCCGCGGGCAGGTCGGCGCCGTGCGCCGCGAGCACGTCGTCGAGCGCCTCGCGGTGCAGGACATCGAGGATCGTCCACTCGCGCCGCCCGCTGCGCACGGTGTCGAGCTGCGGCTGGTAGCGCGCCCGCCAGTCGTCGGCGTACGCCGCGGACAGGCCGTACGGCTCGCCGGCGCGGACCACGCTCGTCCGCCAGTCGACGCAGGTGCCGAAGACGTCGAAGAACAGAGCCTTTGGAGTTGGCATCGGCGGGTAGGACTCCAGTATGTCGAGCAACGGAGTGGTCCGTCCCTACGAGCTCCAGGACGTCGAGCGCCTGCGCGGCTCGGTGCGCGTGGAGCACACGCTCGCGCGCCGCGGCGCCGAGCGGCTGCGCCGCCTCCTGGAGGAGAAGCCGTTCGTGGCGGCGCTCGGCGCCAGCACGGGCAACCAGGCCGTGCAGCAGGTGCGCGCCGGCCTCGAGGCGATCTACCTGAGCGGCTGGCAGGTGGCGGCTGACGCCAATCTCGCCCGCCAGATGTACCCCGACCAGGGGCTGTATCCGGTCAACAGCGTGCCGGAGGTGATCCGGGCGATCAACGGGGCGCTGCTGCGAGCCGATGAGATCGACCACGCCGAGGGGCGTGACGACATCGACTGGCTCGTCCCGATCGTCGCCGACGGCGAGGCCGGCTTCGGCGGCCACCTCAACGTCTTCGAGCTCACGAAGGCGATGATCGCCGCGGGCGTCGCCGGCGTGCACTTCGAGGACCAGCTCGCGTCGGAGAAGAAGTGCGGCCACATGGGCGGCAAGGTGCTGCTGCCGACCTTGTGGGCGATCCGCAACCTCGTCGCCGCCCGCCTGGCGGCGGACATCTGCGACGTGCCGACCGTCATCGTCGCCCGCACCGACGCCGACGCGGCCGACATGGTGATCAGCGACGCCGACGAGCGCGACCACGAGTTCCTCACCGGCGAGCGGACCGAGGAGGGCTTCTACCGCTCGAACGCCGGGATCGAGCAGGCGATCGCGCGCGGGCTCGCGTACGCGCCGTACGCCGACCTGGTGTGGTGCGAGACCTCCGAGCCCGACATGGAACAGGCCGAGCGCTTCGCCGCCGCCATCCACGAGGAGCACCCGGACAAGCTGCTGGCCTACAACTGCTCGCCATCCTTCAACTGGAAGGACAAGCTCGACGACGACGAGATCGCCGGCTTCCAGAACCAGCTCGCCGAGCTCGGCTACCGCTTCCAGTTCATCACGCTGGCCGGCTTCCACACGCTCAACCACTCGATGTTCCAGCTCGCTCGCGGCTACCACGAGAGCGGGATGAGCGCCTACGCGGAGCTCCAGCAGCGCGAGTTCGCGTCCGAGGACGAGGGCTACACGGCGGTCAAGCACCAGGCGGAGGTCGGCGCCGGCTACTTCGAGGAGGTCGCGCTCGCCATCACCGGCGGCGACTCCGAGACCACCGCGCTGTCCGGCTCGACGGAGGAGTCGCAGTTCCAGGGGTGAGGCGAGAGTTCGAGGCGCTCGTCGGCGACCTCGAATACCCGATGTTCATCGTGACCGCCCGCGTCGAGGGCGAGCCTTTGGGTTGCCTGATCGGCTTTGCGACACAGGCCAGCATCGACCCGCCGCGGTTCCTCGTCTGCCTTTCGCACAAGAACCGCACGTTCCGCCGCGGTCACGACGCCGGCGTCTTCGGCGTGCACTGCGTCCCCGAGCGCGCCGGCGCGCTGGCCGAGTTGTTCGGCGGCGAGACCGGCGACGAGGTCGACAAGTTCGCGCGCACGGACTGGCGCGACGGGCCGGAGGGCGTGCCGATCCTCTCCGAGTGCGAGAACTGGTTCGTCGGCCGCGTCGTGTCGCGCGTCGACGCCGGCGACCACGACGCGTACCTGCTCGAGCCGCTGGCGGCGCAGCACGGCTCGGGGGAGGCCGAGTTCACGTTCCACCGCGCGAAGCGGATCGACCCGGGGCACGAGGCCTGATGGAGCGCTTCCGGCGCCTGCTGCCGGACGCGGCCGCCGACCTCACGGCCGACGATCTCGCCGCGGCGGTGCCGGGCGATGCCCCCGCCGACCGGCCGTTCCTGCTCGTGAACATGATCGCGACGGCCGACGGGCGCGCGACGATCGCGGGCCGCACGGGCCCGATCGCCAACCGCGCCGACTACGAGCTGTTCCACGCGCTGCGCACGCGCGTCGACGCCGTGATGGTGGGCGCCGAGACCGTGCGCGTGGAGAGCTACGGGCCGACGGAGGCGCCCGCCGTGCTCGTGACCCGCTCGGTGAACGTGCCGGCCGACGTCGGGCTCCTGTCGGCGCCCGACAACCGCGTGATCGTGCTCACGCCTTCGGCCGACCGCACCCTCGACCCGTGCGCCGCGCAGGTCGAGTACCTGCGCGACGACATGGCGTCCGGCGTGCGGCGGCTGCGCACCGAGCTCGGCATCCGGTCGGTCCTGTGCGAGGGCGGGCCGCAGGTGCTCGGCGACCTCCTGCGGGCACAGCTCGTTGACGAGCTGCATCTGGTGATCGCGCCGCTGGTCGCCGGCGGCGGGGAACCGAAGACGATCGTCACCGGCGCGGCGCTCGACCCGCCGGCCGGCCTGCGGTTGTTATCCCTGCACGAGGCCGGCGACTACCTGTTCCTGCGCTACGGCGCGTAGGAACGCCTCGACCACGGTGGGCGAGAACTGGCTGCCGGCGTTGCGCCGCAGCTCGCCGAGGGCGTCCTCCTCGGACGCCGCCCTCGCGTACGGGCGCTCGGACGTCAGCGCCGAGAAGGCGTCGCAGACGAACACGATCTGTGAGCCGAGCGGAATCTCGTCGCCGGCCAGGGCGTCCGGGTAGCCGGCGCCGTCCCAGCGCTCGTGGCTGGAGCGGATCATCTTGGCGACGCCGACGAGGGCGGGCGCGCCGGACACGATGCGCTCGCCGATCAGCGTGTGGCGGCGCAGGAACTCCCACTCGTCCGCGTCGAGTGCGTCGGGCTTCTGGAGCAGCGCCCGCGGGATGGCGATCTTGCCGATGTCGTGCAGCTCCGCGGCGGTGGCCACGCGCTCGATCGCCTCGTCGTCGAGGCCGAGCTCGCGCGCCGTGGCGGCGGCCAGCTGCGCGACGGCCTCGCCGTGGGCGCTCAGCTCGGCGTCCCACTCGCCGACGGCGCGCAGCAGCACGCTCTTGCTCTGCGCGAGTGCCGAGATCCGCCCGCTGTTCTTCTCCGCGTACAGCCGGCGGTCGGCGACGCGCAGCGCCTCGGCCGCCTCGATGCCCTCGGCGGGGATGCGGGCGAAGCCGCACGAGGCGCCGATCTTGAAGCCCTCGCCGTGCGTCGAGAGCGCGATGCGCGCATGCTCGATCAGGCCGTCCGGCGCGCGGTCGACGTCCCACGGCGCGAGCACGCAGAACTCGTCGCCGCCCATCCGGTACGCCAGCCCGTCGCCGGCCACCGCGGCGTCGAGCTGGTGGCCGAGCTGGCGCAGCAGCGCGTCGCCCGCCGGGTGGCCGTAGCTGTCGTTGTAGTGCTTGAAGCCGTCGAGGTCGAAGAGCAGCAGCAGGTGCGGCTGCGTCTCCTCCTCGGCGCGCAGCAGCTCGAGGTCGCGCAGCAGCTTGAGGCGGTTGCCGAGGCCGGTCAGCGAGTCGGTGCGCGCCTGGTGGCGGGAGAACACGAGGTTCTCGCGGCTCTGGTGATGGGTGACGGCGAGCCGGCAGATCACCGCGAGCATCGAGGCGGCGGCGAGCACGACGGCGAGCGTCTCGGTTGAGGAGCCGTGGTCCTGCACGAGCAGCGCGAGGCTGCCGAGCGACAGCACGACCGGCAGCAGGATGCTCGGCACGTCGTCGGACGGGCCGGTCTCACGCCGGCTGGGCTGCCAGGCGGCGAGGCTGATGATCACCGCGCCGGCGATCCAGCCGAGGTCGAGGACGCCGCCGGTCGCGTACGTCTCCTTGGCCACCTGGTACAGGTAGACGCTGTCGCAGACGGCGAAGACGCCGAAGCCGAGTCCGAGCACCAGCCACGTGCGGTCGAGCCGCTTGCGGCCGGCGGCCATGATGCCGACCACGAGGCCGAACAGGATCATGTCGGCGAGCGGGTAGGCGAGGTTCGTCCAGATCGCCCAGGTGTCGCCGCCGGTCGACGCGCGGACGGCCTTGAACACGACGGCGGCGCTGAGCGCGGCGACGGTGAGCGCGGCGATCAGGCCGTCGAGCCACAGCCGGATGCCGAGCCGCGGCATGCGCGAGCGGGCGAGCAGCACGATCGCCACGTAGGCGAGCGGATAGAAGCTGAGCCAGAGGCCGTCGGCGATCGACGGGTACGGCGCCTCGTCGAGGTCGGCCAGGACCCACGACCAGTAGACGTTGCCGCCCGCGTAGAGCGCGAGGCCGACCGCGACGATCGCCCATGCCGCGCGCTCGTCGCGGTGGCTCGCCGCGCGCATGCCGCAGAGCACGGCGGCGCCGAGCAGCACGGCGTTGTAGATCGTGTCCAGCGGCGTGCTGTCGAGCAGCGTCGACGGCCACGGGCCGAGCGTCGCCACGACCTGCGTGAGCAGGCCAAGCGCAAGCAGGGCGACCCAGGCGCGCACGATGGGAGAGGCAGACTTCACCTAAGAGATATCGGCGGAAATCGCCGCCGGGTGAAGCGGTAATGTGCCAACAGGGATGGGGACGCTGCACGAGACCCACACGGTCTGGGACCACTCGATCCCCCCAATCGCCGAGGTCGAGCCCGGCGCGACCGTCGAACTCGAGGTGGTCGACGCGTCCGGCGGGCAGCTCGATCGCGGCTCCTCAGTCGCGGACGTCGCCGCGCTCGATTTCTCGAACGTGAACCCGGTCACCGGGCCGGTGTTCGTGAAGGGCGCAGCGCCGGGCGACGTGCTCGAGGTCGAGATCCTGTCGCTCGCCCCGCGCGACTGGGGCTGGACGGCGATCATCCCCGGCTTCGGGCTGCTCGCCGACGAGTTCCCGGAGCCGTGGCTGCAGATCTCCAGCGTCGACTCAGGGCGCGTCGTGTTCCTGGACGACGTGGCGCTGCCGTTCGAGCCGTTCCCCGGCACGATCGGCGTGGCGCCGGCCGAGCCGGGCGAGCACTCGATCGTGCCGCCGAGCCGCTGGGGCGGCAACCTCGACATCAAGCACCTGCGGACCGGTACGCGGCTGCTGCTGCCGGTCGGCGTGGAGGGCGCGCTGTTCTCGGTCGGCGACACGCACGCCGCGATGGGCGATGGGGAGGTGTGCGGCACAGCGATCGAGGCGCCGATGAACATCGCGGTGCGGCTGAACGTACGCCGCGACATGACCATCGCCGCACCGCAGTACGTGGTCGCTCCGGGAGAGCTCGCGCGCACCGAGCCCGGCGGCTACCACGTCTGTACCGGCGTCGCTCCCGATCTGATGGAGGCGACCCGGGCGGCCACACGCGCGGCGATCGCGCACATCGCGCAGCGCCGAGGGGGGACGGTCCAAGAGGCCTACGCGCTGGTCTCAGTCGCCTGCGATCTGCGCATCCATGAAGTGGTTGACGTGCCCAACTGGCTGGTCGGGTGCTTCGTGCCCGACGCCCTCTTCGAGGGGGTCGTATGACCGAGACCGCGGTCAGGGAAGGTGCCGAGCCGTCGCGGCTGCGTCGCGAGCTGCACTTCTGGGAGGCGATCGCGCTGTCGATCGCGATCATGGCGCCGACGGCCGCAATGGCGCTGAACGGCGTCGGCATCGCGGGCCTGATCGGCCGCGCCGTCCCGCTCGCGTTCCTGTTCGCGCTGATCGGCGTGCTGTTCGTCTCCTACGCGTTCTCGATGCTCACGCGCGAGGTCAGCCACGCCGGTTCGGTGTACGCGCTCACGGGGTTCACCTTGGGCGCGCGGGCGGGCTTCCTGGCCGGCTGGGCGCTGCTCGGCACCTACCTGTGCTTCACGGTCGCGTCGAGCGCGGAGGTCGGCCTGTTCTTCTCTTCGTTCCTGGCCTCGACCGGCATTGCCGACAACGCTGACTGGATCTGGATCGCGCTCGTCTCCGGTGCGCTGATCTGGCTTATCGCCGCGGGCGACATCCGCGTGGCGACGCGCTCGCTGCTGACGATGGAGGGGATCTCCGTCACGCTGATCGTGATCCTCGTCGTGGTCATCTTCGCGCGCCTGATCGGCGGCTCCGCGCCCGAGGGCCACGAGTCGTCGCTGGCCGACGCGTTCTCGCTGCCGGGCGGGACGTCGCTGGATGCGGTCGCAACTGCCGCCGTGTTCGGCTTCCTGTCGTTCGCGGGCTTCGAGGGCGCCGCGTCGCTCGGCGAGGAGACCGACGAGCCGCGCCGCAACATCCCGCGCGCGCTGTTCCTCGCCCCGCTGACGATGGGCATCTTCTACTTCTTCGTGATCCTCGCCCAGACGCTCGGCTTCGGCACGGGGGAGGCGGGCGTGGCCGCCTTCGCCGGCTCCAGCTCGCCGCTCGGCGACCTCTCGAAGGCGTACGTCGGGTCAGGGCTCGAGGACGCGATCAACCTCGGTGCGACGATCAGCGCGTTCGCGAGCGCTCTGGGTACCGCCACCGCGGGCTCGCGCGTGCTGTACGCGCTGTCGCGGGACAGCCTCACCTCGAGCCCGCTGGCGCGCCTCTCGCCGCGCAGCGCCGCGCCGGTCGGGGCGCTGGCTTTGGTGATGGTCGTCGGCTTCGCCGGGCTGATCGGCCAGCGGATCGCGGGCACGAACGCGGTCAACGCGTTCTTCTATCCCGGCACGATCGGCGTGCTGTCGCTCATGATCGCCTACATCGCGACGAACCTGGGCGCGATCAAGCACCTGTTCCTCGGCGCGGTCAAGCGGCCGCTGTGGCAGCTCGTCTTCCCGGTCGTGGGCATCGCGTTCCTGTGCTTCACGATCTACAAGAACGTCCACGGCGCCGTAGCGCCATACAGCCACTTCCCGTGGTTCGTGCTCGCCTGGCTCGCCGTCGGCACGCTCGTGATCCTGGCCGCCCCAGGCGTGGCGAAGCGGGTCGGCGAACGGCTCACCAGCGAGCTTGATAACGGCTGACTTGGTGCGACATGGTGATTGGCGGGATCATCGCCCTGGCGGGGGCTGTCGTCGCGTTGCTCATCGCGCGCTCGCAACGCAAGTCGCTACGCGCAATGACCCTGACCGAGACGCTGACGCGCGGTGAGCTTGGGCAGCTGAGCGCCGCGGCGGCCGAGGCGGTCGGCGGGCCTGCGAGGTTCGTGGCCGGGATCGCCGGCGTCGTGCTGCTCGTGCTCGGGCTGCCGGGCTAGTGTCGCGAGTCGTAAGTCCGTGCGCAGATAGCGGGATGCATCGTCGTGGCTGGCGGGCGCCAGGCGCGGCGAGGCGCCCGGTAGCTGCCCGCGAACTTCCGACTCGGGACACTAGACGCCGTTGGATGGTGCGCGCCAAGATCCCAAGTTGTTGGGATTGCGGCGGGTTCCGGCTCCGGCTGAAGTGGCGCCATGGGACACCAACGTTCACTCCATCGGGCAACGGGAAGGCGCGCACTCCTCGCGCTTGCCGGAGCCGCCCTCATACTGCTCCTCACGGCAGCAGTGGCACTGCCGCACACCAACACGGCCGATCAGCTGCGCACCCTCGAGCGTGCGCGCCTCCACGCGCTCGTCGCGGGCGACACGGCGACGGCGGGCCGGTTCATCGCCCACGACTTCCAGCTGATCAACCCGGCCGGCGCGACGTCGTCGCGGGACGATTACCTCGCGGGCGTGCAGGCCGGCTTTCCGGACTACCTGGTTTTCCAGCCTTCGGGGCCGATCGCTGTGCGCCTGTCGGGCAATTCGGCCTCGCTTCGGTTCCCTGTGAGCTTCGACCTGCTCCTAGGTGACCTCCGGCTGACGCACCAGGCGTGGGTCACCGAGCTGTGGGAGCGTCGCGCAGGCCAGTGGAAGATCGTCTGGGAGCAGGCGACCGCGATCCCGAATGATTTCGACCTGCTGGTCGAGGCGCTCAAGCCGATTGGGTAACTGCTACCGGTCGTCCGATGCGTCGCCGAAAGCGGCGACGAGCTCACGCCGGCTGCGGACGCCGACCTTCGCGAACACCGACTTGAGATGGTCCTGGACCGTGTGGCGCGAGATGTAGAGGCGCTCCGCGAGCGCGCGCGTGTCCAGCCCCGCGGCGAGCGCCGAGACCACTTGGCGCTCGCGCCGCGTGAGCGCGTAGCCCCGGCACATGAGGTCGAACGTCTCCGCCGGGGTCGCGCTGCGGAGCGTGACCGCGATCCTCCCGGCGTCGTCTCCTTCGAGCGCGGCCGCCTCGATCTGCACACAACGGCCGTCCGCGGCACGCTCGAGCGCGTGCGCTCTGATCGAGCCGCCGCTCCGCGCGAGCGCCGCGACCGGATAGACGACGGCCGGCAGGATGTCCCAGAGCGCAAACACCTCTGCCATTGGCAGTGCATCGATCCAGAGGCGCGCTCCGGCGGTCCAACTGACGGGTCGTAGGTCGTCGTCGAGGACGACCACGCCCGGCGCCATCGGCGCGGCCGCGCCGCTGCGGCTGCCGCGGTCGATCCGGCGGCGCAACGCGGAGCCGAGGCCCGGGCCGAGATCAGCGAGAAGCGCAAGATCCTCGGACGCGAAGGGCGCGTCGTCGTGGTCGCGATATGCCTTGATCCAGCCCCAGCAGCCGAGCGTGTCGCGGCACGCCACGACCACTTCATCGCCGATCCCGACCGGTCCCAGCACCTGATCCCAGCGCGGCGAGCGCGCGAGGTCGCCGCGCGTCTCGGCGCTCAGGCTTGCGACCGGCTCGGGCCGACGCGCCACCACGTGCATCGCCGCGAAGTCGCCGCCCGAGTACTCGAGCGTGAGCGAGAGGCCAACCTGTGGACCGTAGTCGTGTTCGGCCACGCCGCTGAGCGGAATCAGCGTCTCGGGATCGGCGAGCGGCCAGCACCAGCGGTCGAAGCCGATCGTCCGGCGGAGCTCGGCGATGACCTCGAGCTGGAGGGAACTGGCGTCAAGGGTGGAGTTGTTGAGCCGCTTCAGCCTCTCCCGACACCGCGATCGCCGGCGCTCGGTAGCCACGGTTCCGACCTTACACTCCCCTCACCAGCGGCAGGCGCTCTGCGATCTGTCGACAGCCTCGTCGTGTGCCCGAGAGCGGCACCTACTTCCGCCCCGCGGGACTCCCGGGGATTGAGGCGCTCCATGCCTCGTTCGTCGAACACGAGTACCGGCCGCACTCCCATCCCACCTGGACGGTGGCGGTCATCGAGCGGGGTGCCGCGCGCTTCGAGGTCGACGATACGCGGCAGCGCGCCGATCAGGGTGAGCTGTTCGTGCTCGAGCCCGAGTCGGTGCACACCGGGATGGCCGCCGTGCCGGAGGGGTGGACCTACAAGGTTCTCTACGTCGCTCCGGACCTGATCTCCGAGTGGGCCGAGCAGGACGCGCCGGCGCCGCGGGGCGCGCAGTGGGTGGTGTTCCGCGACCGGGCGCTGCAGGCGCGGCTGCTCAACGCGCACCGGGCGCTCGTCGACGGTGACGGGCTCGCCGTCGAGGTGGCCGTGCTCGGCGCGGTCGACGGGTTGCGTCCGCATCTCCGCCCAGGGCCGCCCGCGTTGCGCGGTGGCCATGAGCACGCAGCGGTGCGCCGCGCTCGCGCGTACCTCGCCGAGCGGTGGGCCGAACGGGTCTCGCTCGCCGAGCTGGCGGCGGTGGCGGGCCTGAGCCGGTTCGAGCTCGTGCGCCGGTTTCGCGCCGACACGGGAATGCCACCGCACGCGTTCCAGATCGACCTGCGCATCGCCCAGGCGCGGCGGATGCTGGTGGCGGGGGAGGCGCCTGCGGCGGTGGCGGCATCGTGCGGCTTCGCCGACCAGGCCCATTTCACGCGAACGTTCCGGCGATCGGTGGGCGTCACCCCGGCGCGCTTCGCTCGCGCCTGACCGCAAGAACGTTCAAGACGCGCGCCGGCCGGGCTGGCATCTTCGGCCGATGGCCGTCACCGACTTCGACACGAAGGTCGCGGTGGTCGTTCACGACGACATCGCCGTCTGGCAGAAGCTGAACGTCACCGCGTTTCTCATCAGCGGCGTGGTCGCCGGTGCCGGCGAGAACGTCGTCGGGGAGGACTACCTCGACGCGGACGGGGCTCGTTACCTGCCCCTGCTCGTGCAGCCCGTGCTGATCTATGCCGCCGGCAGCGAGAAGCTCCAGACGGTCCGCCGTCGCGCGGCCGATCGCGATGTCCCCGTGGCGGTGTACACCAAGGAGATGTTCGCGACCGGCCACGACGCCGACAACCGCGCCGCGGTGCGGGCGGTGCCCACCCAGCAGCTCGACCTCGTCGGCCTGGCCCTGCGCGCGCCGCACCGCGACGCCGACGCGGTCCTGCGCGGCCTCAAGCGCCATCCCTAGGCGCGCTCGCTCACAGGTTGCCAGGCGTGCCAGGTCGCCAGACGGTCGGCGTAGGCGCGCTCGGCGATCGGCAGTGGGAACGTGCCGAGGACCAGGCGCAGCGGCGGGTCGTCGGCGTCGACCAGCGTGAGGATCGCGTCCGCGGTGACCTCGGGGCCGGGCACGGGACGTCCGGCGGCGGCGTCGGCGCGCGCCGCGCGGAGCTCGTCGTAGGCGTCGATCGGCGTCGCGTGGACCCCGGAGCTGCCGGCCCAGTCCGTCGCGTAGGGGCCCGGCTCGATCAGGGTCACCTTGATCCCGTGTGGCGCGACCTCGCCGGCGAGCGCCTCGCTGAAGCCCTCGAGGCCCCACTTCGAGGCGTTGTAGACGCCCACGAGCGGGAACGCAGCGATCCCGCCGATGCTCGAGACCTGGAGGATGTGGCCGGAGCCCTGCTCGCGGACCTGCGCCTCGTCGACCTCCTCGATGGCGCCGAAGAGGCCGTAGCCGGCGTTGTTGACAACGACGTCGACACGGCCGAAGTGCTCGTGTGCACGTTCTTCGCCGACTGGAACACGATCGCCGCGCAGGCGGTGGCCGGGCTCCGCCAGGAGGCGGGCACCGCAGTCGGCGACGCCGAGCTGGCGGCGCTGATCGACGAGCTGTCGATCGACCCGGACTTCCGCGCGCTGTGGGCTCGCCACGACGTCCGCGCCGTGCGTGGCGACGCCAAGCGCCTCGTCCACCCCACGGCCGGCGCGATGACCGTCTCGCGCCAGGTGCTGTCGCTGCCGGACTCCGACGGCCAGGCGCTCCTCGCCTACTACGCCGAGCCGGGCACTGCCTCGGCAGCCGCGCTGGCGTCGCTGCTCTAGCGGGCCGCTCGAACCATGCTCGTCAGCGGCGGGCACTCACCGGTGTGCGAGACGCCGACCACGGAGAAGCCGTGACGCTCGTAGAACGGCACCGTCCGTGGGTTCGGCGTCTCCAGGAACGCGGGCAGGTGATCCGCGTCGACCGTTGCCAGGCCGCGGTCAAGCAGCCTGCCGCCCAGGCCCGTGCCCTGCTGGGGCGGGTCCACGGCCAGCCACGGCAGGTACCAGTGCGGGCCACTCGGATGCAGCTCATCCATCTGCTCGAGCGTGGCGAACGTGTCAGCGTGCCGCTCCGGGGCAACGGTCTGGTGGAGTACCGCGACGATGCGCTCGCCGTCGACCGCAACGCCGGGAGCGATCCACATCGCGACGGCGGCGAACCCGTCGAGGCTCGACACCGTTGCGTCGCCCGCATAGGCCGCGACGAACGATGGGAAGTGCGTCAGGTACTGCCAGGGCTCAGGCCACAGCCATCGCTCGACGGGATCGGCGACGAACGCCGCAACGATCGTGGCGACCGCGCGCTCGTCCATCGCCGTCAGCCCTCGCCGGCGAAGACCGGGCCCAGCTCAGGGCGCTTCGCGACGCGGCCGTCGCCCGACGAGCGCCCGCGGACGCGGCGCACCATCCACGGCGTGAAGTAGCGCTGTGCCCAGATGACCTCGGCGGCCACGATCGAGTGGGGGCGGCGGCGGGTCGCCGGCGGGAGTGACTCGGCCCACCAGCGCTCCGCGTCGAGCCCGAGGGCGTGGCAGAGCGCGCCGGTGATGCGCTCGTGGCCGAGCGGGCTCGCGTGCAGGCGGTCGACGCTCCACAACCGAGCGTCGCGGGACACCGGCTCCGCGTCGATGTCGACGACTATCGCGTCGGTGCGCTGCCCGATCTCGCGGATCGCCTCGTTGTACGCGCGCAGACGCGGCCGGATGATGCGTGCGGCCGGGACGACACTCGCGAGGTCCGGCAGCGTGAAGGTGAGCACCGTCGCGCCGACCCCTTGGAGCTCGGTGAGCATGGCCTCCAGCTGCCCGGCGGTCGCGACCGGGTCGAAGTGGCGGCGCAGCAGGTCATTGAGGCCGGCGACGACCGTCGCGAAGTCCGGCTGCAGTGCCAGCGCGGGGCCGAGCTGCTCTGCGCGCACCTGGTAGATCCGCCGGCCGCGCACGGCGAGGTTCGCGTACAGCAGATCCGGGTTCGCCTCGGCGAGCCGCTCCGCCAACCGATCGGCCCAGCCGCGGTATGTCCCGTCCGGTCGCGGGTCGTCCATCCCCTCGGTGGTGCTGTCTCCGAGGGCGACGTAGCGACCGAACATCACCTCATTTTGACGTTTCCCGGAGCGATCCCTCAAGGATGTCCATGCCGGCCATCGCGTCCTCGTCGCTCAAAGTGAGCGGCGGGAGCAGGCGGATGATGTTCCCGTTCAGGCCGCAGGTGAGCAGGAGCAGGCCGTGCGCGCGGGCCGCGGTCAGCGTCGCGGCGGCGCGGGCGCCGTCCTCGAGCTCGATCGCCAGCATCGGCCCGAGGCCCCGGACTTCGACGATTCCTTCGATCGAAGCCGCCATCGCCTCGAGCCGCCCGCGCAGCAGCGCACCGAGCCGCTCGGAGTGGGCGCGGAACTCGGGCGCGGCCACGGTGTCGAGCACCACGGCCGCGGCCGCGCAGGCCACCGGGTTGCCACCGAACGTGCCGCCGAGACCGCCGGGGTGGGCGGCGTCCATCAGCTCCGGGCGGCCGGTCACGCCGGCCAGCGGCAGCCCGCCGCCCAAAGACTTGCCGGACACGAGCAGGTCCGGCTCGACGCCGTAGTGCTCGATCGCCCACACCGGCCCGGTGCGGCCGACGCCCGCCTGGACCTCGTCGTCGACGTAGAGGATCCCGTGCGCCGCACACAGCGCCTTGAGCTGCGCGGGGAACTCCGGCGGCATCGGGTAGAAGCCGCCCTCGCCCTGGACCGGCTCGAGCACGACGCAGGCCACGCTCTCGGGGTCGACCTCGGCCTTCAGCAGCGTGCGCAGGCCGTCGATCGACACCGGCGCGCGGTAGACCTCGGGCGCGAACGGGCCGAAGCCGCGCTTATACGCGACCTTCTGGGTCATCGTCATCCCCAGGAGCGTGCGGCCGTGGAAGGCGCGGTCGAAGGCGATGACGGCCGGCCGGCCGGTGGCGGCGCGCGCGATCTTGACCGCGTTCTCGACCGCTTCGGCACCCGAGTTCACGAGCACGCTCTTGTAGTCCTCGCCCGGGCCGGGGAAGAGCTGGGCGAGCTTCCGGCAGACCGCGACGTAGGGCTCGTACATGCCGACCATGAAGCACTGGTGCAGGTAGCGGTCGACCTGCTCGTGGATTGCCGCCACGACCTCGGACGGGCCGTGCCCGAGGTTCTGGCAGCCGATGCCGCCGGCGAAGTCGAGGTACGTGCGGCCGTCGTCGGCCTCGATGCGTGAGCCGTGCGCACCGACGACCACGATCGGCGGCGTGGCGACTGCGCGCGAAACGTAACGCTCGCGCGCCTCGTGCACGTCACTGCTGATCGAGATGCTCATCTTGAGACCTCCACCCCGCACCAGTCGGCGATGAAGAGCGCGATCGCCTGTGCGGTCTCGGTTACGGAAGGGACGTGGACGCGCTCATCCACTCCGTGCTCGTTTTCGGCGTTCGGCCCGAAGCAGACGGCTGGTGTTCCACCGTACAGATGGAACGTGCGGGCGTCAGTAGTCGCCGTGGATGCAAAGAGGGGCGGCGATTGGCCAGTTACGCGCGCGGCGGCGTCGGCCAGCCCGGTGATCAGCGGGTGGTCGGGCTCGAGCTCGTAGCCCTCGCACTGGAAGCCGTCGTAGAGGACGTCCATATGGTGGACCGGATCGGCCGCCGCGACCTCGGCCACGCAGGCCTCGACGCGCGCCTGCAGGCCGGCGACCGGGTCGCCGGGATAGCAGGCGAGCCGGAAGCTCGTGAGGCACTCGCCAGCAACGGTGGACGGCCAGTCGCCGCCGTTGATCACCCCCACGTTGAGGTTGATCGGGTGCGGATAGGCGGCGTAAAGCGGCGGCTTGGTCACGTTGAGCTCGGCCTCGAGCTCGCGCAGCGCGCGGATGACCGCGTACGACGCCTCGATCGCGTTGGCGCCGCTGGGGGCGTCGCCCGCGTGGGCGGGCGGCCCGAGCACGCGCACCTGGAACCACAGCACGCCGACCTGGGCGTTCCAGATCGCGCCCTTCGTCGGTTCCGTGAGGATCGCCGCATCGGCCGTATGGCCCGCGAGCACGCACGCGAGCGCGCCGTTGCCCGTGCACTCCTCCTCGACGACGGACTGCAGCTGCACCGGGCCAAGCGGGCGGGCGTGCAGGCGCTGCAGCCCGCGCACGGCGCCCACCATCGCCGCCAGGCCGGCCTTCATGTCTCCCGCGCCGCGGCCGTACAGCCAGTCGCCGTCGCAGCGGGGGGCGAACGGCGCGCCGCTCCACAACGTCCGCGGCTCGGGGCTCACGACGTCGATGTGCCCGTTCACGATCAGCGACCGCCCGGGGGCCTGCGGTTCCCAGATGGCGACGACGTTGGCCTTGCCGGCGATGTCCCAGCTGTACGGGGCGCCGGCAGGGTGCCGCTCGAGCACGGTCGGCTCGAGCGGCACGTCCACCGGTTCCATCCCCAGCTCCCCAAAGGCACGGCGCATGACGGCCTGCCCGCTCTCCTCGTGGCCGAGCACCGTCGGTGCCGCGACCAGCTCCCCGAGCAGGCCCACCATTGCGTCCTCCTCAGCGGCGACCGCCGCGAGGATCTGCCCGTCGTCCGGCACCTACGCCGCGACCGTGCGCAGCTCCGTGCGCAGGTTCCAGCACTCGACGATCTGCCCGTCGGCGAAGCGGACGATCGCGCCGCCGTGGACGACGGCGTCCCAGCCTGTCGCCTGGCTCGCGCGCCACGTGAAGCGTGTGGCGACACGGTCGCGCTCGGCCACGGCGTCCTCGAGCGTCACCGTCGCGTCGGGGTATGTGTCGGCGGTCGCCGCGTGGAAGCGGACGAGATCCTCGACGTCCTCGATGCCCGCGGTGAAGCCGTGCAGGCGCGCGTCCGGGTCGAACAGCGCGAGGTAGTCCTCGGGTCGGCCTTCGTTGAGTGCGGCCACCGCCTCGCGGAGCGCGGTGCGGTTGGCGGCGGACTTGGTCTTGCGAGTGGCAGTCGTGCTCATGCGACGAGTCTGGTGGCCGCGCGGGTCCGCGTTCAACCGTCGATTGCCCAAACGCGCGCGCCGCGTTTGGGCCGTCGCCCAATCAAGACGTAGACTCGGCGCGTCGGAGATGCAGCTGGCTGACCTCATCGCGGAGGAGTCGTTCGGGCTGGAGCTCCTCACCGGGAGCGCCGCGGGCGCAGTGCGGGGCGCGCACGCGGTCGAGGTCGACGCGCCGGCGCGCTGGCTGGCCGCCGACTGGGTGATGCTGACGACCGGCGTGCGGCTGCGCGGCAACGTCGATGCGCAGCGGGCGCTCGTACCGCAGCTCGAGGAGGCGGGCGTGAGCGCGCTCGGCTTCGGCATCGGGCTCGGATTCAAGCGCGTGCCGCCGGCGCTGTGCGAAGTCGCCGAGCAGCACGACTTCCCGGTCTTCACGGTCCCGTACGAGACGCCGTTCCGGGAGATCATCCACTTCGTCGACAGCGCGCTCACGAGCGGCGACGAGCACGTGTTCCGGCGGTTGACCGCGCTGCAGCGCTACCTCGTCGACGCGCTGCGCACGCCCCAGCCCGAGCGCGCGATGGTCGAACGGCTGGCGCAGTTCCTCGACGCCAGCGTCGTGCTGCTCGATGCCGACGGGCAGCCGGAGATCGTGGCCGGCAAGTCCCCGCCCGGCGAGCTGCTCGAGGAGGTCTGCGCCGAGCCGGCCGGGCTGCTCGAGCTGGCGGTCGCCGGCTGGCACGCGGTGGCGACGCCGGTCGCCACGCGCGCCGACCAGGCTGAGCGCTGGCTCGTGCTCGCGAGCCCGCGCCGCGGGTTCATCTCCAAGCTGGCCAAGCCCGCCGCGGAGGCGACCGCGCCGCTGCTCGCTGCCATGGCGCGGCTCGGCGACGTGGTGCGCGACCAGGAGCAGGCCGTCAAGGCGGCGCTGCTCGAGGAGGCGCTCGAGCCGCACGCGGCGCGCGATCTGCCGCCGCTCGCCGCCCGCGCCGCCGCGTTCGGGATCGACTTCTCGGCTCCCGCGCGGATGGTGGTGGTGCGCGACGCGCCGGAGCTCGTTGCCCGTCTCGAGGCCGAGCGGATCCCGCACCTCGTGCAGCCGCGCGACGGCGCGCTGGTGGCGCTGGTGCAGGACGGCGGCGGTGACGACTGGGCCGACACGCTGCCGAACGCGCGCGTCGGGCTCGGCCGCACGATCTCCGCGATCAACGAGGCGCACCACTCGCTGCGCGACGCCGAGCTCGCCTTCGCCCACGCGGGCGGCGGGCGGCGGGTCGTGCGCTTCGAGGATTTCGATCTCGGCACCTTCATGGTCAGCGAGATCGCGCCCGACCGGCTCGGCCCGAAGGTCGACGAGATCCTCTCCGTGCTGCGCGCCAACCCGCCGCTGCACGAGGCGCTGCGGGCGTACTTCGCGCACGACCTCGACATCGCGACGACCGCCGCCGCGCTGCACATGCACCGCAACTCGCTGCGCTACCGGCTCGCCCGCGCCGAGCAGGTCCTGGGGCGCTCGCTCAAGCAGCCGGCGACCGTCGCGGCGATCTACATCGCGCTCGTGGCCGAGGCGGCCGACCAAAGCCGCGCCGCGACTTTGGACTGACGACGTTGCCCCGCCCGCGCGGCGACTCATAGGATCGCCGCCATGGAGGCCAGCGAGCAGCCGACCGCGCCGTACCTCGACGCGGTCGTGTCATACGCGTTCCGCGGCCCGGCGCGCTACCACGTCCCCGGCCACAAGGGCGGCCCGGGCGCCGATCCCGGCCTGCGCAAGGCGATGGGTCCCGACGGCCTGGCGATGGACATCCCGCAGGACATCCACGGGATCGACCTCGGGCCGTCGCCGACACCGTACGAGCGGGCCGAGCGGCTCGCCGCCGACGCCTACGGCGCGGAGCGGACGTTCTTCCTCACCAACGGCGCCACGCAGGGCAACCACACGTTGTGCCTGGCGCTCGCGCCGCTCGGGGCGAAGATCGTCGCGCAGCGCAACTCGCATGCGTCGGTCGTCGACGGGCTGGTGCTGAGCGGCGGGATCCCGCACTTCGTCGCGCCCGAGTACGACGGCGAGCTGGGAATCACGCACTGCGTCACGCCGAGCGCGTTGGAGGCTGCATTGGCCGAGGCGCCGGACGCGCGCGCCGCGTTCATCGTCTCGCCGACCTACTACGGGATGGCGGCCGACATCGCCGGGATGGCCGCGATCGCGCACGCGGCGGGCGTGCCGCTGATCGTCGACCAGTCGTGGGGCCCGCACTTCGGCTTCAACGAACAGCTGCCGCCGACGGCGCTCTCGCAAGGCGCCGACGCGATGCTCACCAGCACGCACAAGATCGCCGGCTCGCTGACTCAGAGCGCGATGCTGCACCTGTCCGACAGCGGGCGCGTGGACATCGGCGCGGTGTCCCGGGCGCTGCGGCTGCTGCGGTCGACGAGCCCGTCTTCGCTGTTGATGGCGTCGCTGGACGCGGCCCGCCGCCAGCTCGCGCTGCACGGCGAGCAGATCCTGTGGGAGACGCTGCAGGCGATCGACGTCGCGCGCGCGAAGTTCGAGACGATCCCCGGCATCGCGATGGTCGACGGCGCGCTCGTCGGGCAGATGGGCGTTACCGGCTACGACCCGCTGCGGATCGTCCTGGACGTGCGCGGCACGGGCCGCACCGGCTACGAGATCGCCGACGCGCTGCGGCGCTCGTACGACGTGCACCTCGAGCTGCCGATGCAGGCGACCGTCGTGTTCATCGTCGGGCTCGGCGAGTCGGCGGCGACGTTGCGGCGGCTGGCCGGCGATGTCGACGAGGTCGTCAAGCGGCTGAGCGAGCCGGGTGCGACGGCGCCGATCGTCCCGCCGGCGACGTCGCTGCGGCACGAGGTGGCGTTGCCGCCGCGCGAGGCGTTCCTCGGCGTGGCGGAGCAGGTGCGGGTGGACGACGCGGTCGGGCGCATCTCGTGCGAATCGATCGCCAGCTACCCACCGGGCGTTCCGGCCCTGCTGCCGGGCGAGCGGATCACTGCCGAGACGGTGTCGTACCTGCGCGAGCTGGCCGCGAGCGGGGCGCGCCTGCACGGCGCGAGCGACCCGGCGTTCCACACCATCAACGTCTTGCAGGAGGGCTGATGATCGATCCGCTCGAGCGCTGGGCGCAGTACGGGGAGAAGCCCGACTACGCGGGGCTGCTCACGTTCGCGGGCTCGCCTTATACGCAGGATCCCGGGGAGCTCGAAGGGTTCGACGTCGCCGTCGTCGGTGCGCCGATGGACGACCTGGTGTCCGATCGCCCGGGGGCCCGGTTCGCGCCGCGCGCGATCCGCTCCGCGTCGTGCCCTCCCGGCCCGCACCTGGAGGTCAAGGTCGACGCGTTCAGCGCGCTGCGCGTCGTCGACTTCGGCGACGCGCCGGTGATCCCGGCGGACGCGGCGGTCTCGCACGCCGCGATCGCGTCCACGGTCGGGCAGGTGCTGGCGGCCGGCGCGCTCCCGGTCACCTTGGGCGGCGACCATTCGATCACCAAGCCGTGCGTGGAGGCCGTCGCGGCCGTGCACGGCCCGGTGGGGATGGTGCACTTCGACACCCACACCGACACCGGCGAGGAGGTGTTCGGCGTCCGCCGCTCCCACGGCACGTTCATGAAGGAGCTGATCGACGACGGCCACGTGGTCGGTGAGCGGTACGCCCAGATCGGCCTGCGCGGCTATTGGCCGGGCGAGACCGAGTTCGGCTGGCAGGCTTCGCACGGAGTGACGTCGCTGTTCGCCCACGACGTCCGCGACCTCGGGATCGGCGAGGTCGCCGCGCGCGCCGTGGCGGCGGTGGGCGCCGGCCCGGTCTACCTGACCGTCGACGTCGATGTCCTCGATCCGGCCTACCTACCCGGCGGCACCGGCACCCCAGAGCCCGGAGGCCTGACCGCCTCGGAATTGCTGCTCGGGGTGCGGCTGGTCGCCGCCGAGCTCGACCTCGTCGGCGTCGACGTCGTCGAGGTGATCCCCACGGGCATCGGGTCCGCCGACAACTCCGCGCTGGTGGCCGACCGGGTGATCCGCGAGGCGCTCACCGGGATCGCGTTGCGCCGCGGCGCCGCTTAGCACCGGCGAACTGCGGCATTGAGGGAGGCGGTGCCGCGCGGGCGGTCCTGCGCCGCCTACCCAGCCGGTGTTGGAACCTCCGCGGCGCTCTCGGCGGCCGAGGCGAGCTCGGCCGCGCGGCCCCGCGGCACGACAACCACAGGCACCGGCGAGTGCCGGACGATCTTCGTGGCGCGCGAACCGAGGAAGACGCGCGCCAAAGGCCCGATCGAACTCGAGCCGACGACCAGGACGTCGCCGTCGCGCCACTCGATGTCCTCCAGCGCCTCGCCCCAGTCCTCGCCGCGGCCGATCACGGCGTCGCACTCGCGCGGGGAGAAGGGGAGGTCGGCGACGTCGTCCAACGTCGCCCGCGCCCGCCCCGAGATCTCCTCGACCCACTGGGCGGTCATCGCGTCGTCGGCCTCGTGGCCGATCGCGACCGTGTGGGGCGGGTGGGGATGGACGGCGAATGACGCGATCCGCAACGACGCGCCGACCCGTGCGGCCACGCCCGCGGCGGCGACCACGAGGTCGTCATCGGAGCCGCCGTAGGCTGCGGTGACCCGCGCGACGCGGGCGTCGCCCGATACCCTGAAGCCGCGCGGCGCCAGGGCGATCGGCACGTGCGAGCTGTGCAGCAGCCGCGCCGAGGTGCTGCCGACGGCGACCATCCCCGAGCCGCCCTCGGCGGCCGAGCCGACCACGACCAGCGACGCGTCAACGCGCTCGGCCACGTCGAGCAGCCCCGCCGGCGCCGACCGCGCCTGGAGCACCTCGTACGACGCCGGAACGTCAGCGGGCAGCCGCCCGCGCGCGCGGCTCAGCGCGTTTTCGGCCGCGCCCGACAGCGCCTCGCGGTACTCGGCGTCGACCTTTGCCGGCGAAGGCGGCCACGACGCCGGCACGACCGCGCAGACCAGCAGGTCCTCGCCGCCGGAGCGGGCGAGCATCGCCGCCAGGTGCAGCACCGCGTGGCCGTGGCCGTCCGGCGCGAATCCCACGACCATGGTCATGACTTGGCCTTGCCCAGCCTCGAGTTCCGCATCCCGTAGAGGAAGTACCAGGCCAACGCCACGGTGGTCCAGATGAGGAACACGTAGATCGTCACCGCCCGCAGGTCCTTGATGATCCAGATGCACCCGCCGATCGACGCGATCGGGACGAGCGGATAGAGCGGGACCCTGAAGCCGCGTGGCAGGTCCGGCTGCGTCTGGCGCAGGACCATCACCCCGATCGACACCACGAGGAACGCCACGAGCGTCCCGATGCTCGTCATCTCGAACAGGAAGTTGATCGGGATCACGCCGGCGAGCAGCGAGATGATGACCGCCACGAAGATCGTTGACCGGACGGGCACCAGGGTCCGCTGGTTCAGCTTGTGGAAGAACTGCGGGATCATCCCGTCGCGGCTCATCGCGAACAGGATCCGCGTCTGCCCGTAGATGACGACGAGCGTGACGCTGAAGATCGAGACGATCGCTCCGGCGGCCAGCACCGACGCCGGCCACGTGGACCCCGTGACGGACTCGAGGATGTTGGACAGGCCGGCCTCCTGGCCGTCGAACGCCGACACCGGTTGCGCCGCGACGGCGACAACCGCGACCAAGACGTAGATCGTCGTCACGATCACCAGCGCGCCGAGGATCGCCAATGGCAGGTTGCGCCTTGGGTTCTTGACCTCCTCGCCGGCCGTCGACACGGCATCGAGCCCGATGTAGGAGAAGAAGATGATCCCCGCGGCCGCGTTGATGCCGCTGAAGCCGTCTGGGGCGAAGTTCGACAGGTGGTCGGAGCTCCAGCCCTGGAGCCCGACGACGACGAACAGCGCCAGCACGCCGAGCTTGATCATCACCATGATCGCATTGATCTTTGCCGACTCGCTGGCGCCGCGCAGGAGCAGCAGGGTGCACAGCCAGATCAGCACGACGGCGGGCAGGTTGAACACCCCGCCCTGCTCCGGCGCCTGCGAGATCGCGTCCGGGATCGTGAAGCCGAACAGGTTGTCGAGCAGCTCGTTGACGTACTGCGACCAGCCGACGGCGACACCCGCCGCCGACACGCCGTACTCGAGCAGCAGACATGCCGCGACGACCATCGCCACCGCCTCGCCGAGCGTCGCGTACGCGTACGAGTACGAGGAGCCCGAGACCGGCACGGCGCCGGCGAGCTCGGCGTAGCAGATCGCGGTCAGACCGGCCACGACACCGGCCATCACGAACGAGAGAATCACCGCGGGTCCGGCCGTGGGCACGGCCTCCGTGAGGATCACGAAGATGCCGGTGCCGATCGTGGCCCCGACGCCGAACAGCGTGAGCTGGAACAGGCCGATCGTGCGCGCGAGCTCGCCGCCGCCGGTGTCGGCGCCGGTCTCGTCCGACATCACGCGGACCGGCTTGCGCCGGAACAGCTTCTCGCGCAGCGACACCGTCGGCATCTCGGGTTGCACAGCAGCCATCGAGCTCCTCCTCGTCCTCGTTCCCCATGCGCACCCTCTCGCGAAGTGGGGCGCGCGGCAACCGTCACGCGCACCAACTCCCGCCGCCCGCTTTGGACGGCGAACGACTGGACGCGCGCCCGTGGGGGCGAGAGGATCGGCTCATGCCCGAGACGACCGCGAAGCTGCGCGGCATCTCCGAGATCCGCGCGTTCTTCCGCACCAACCAGACGCCGGTCTACTTCATCTCGCCGACCGCGTTCAACCTGCTCGGGATCGACCGCTGGCTGCGCAACTTCTTCTACGTCAACTACTTCGACTCGTTCGAGGGGACGCACCCGCGCGTGTTCGTGCCGAAGGAGCTTCCGTACCGCGAGTTCGAGTCGATGGAGGAGATCTGCACCTACCTCCTGGGCCACAAGGAGGTGCTCGACCAGATGGCGAGCCGCGGAGCCGGCGGCAAGTGCGTGTTCGTCATGTTCGACGAGGAGACCGAGGCGGCGGCCGCCGCTGCGGGCGTGGCGGTCGCGCACCCGAGCGCTGAGCTGCGCCACCGGCTCGACTCGAAGATCGTCACGACCCAGATCGGCAACGAGGCCGGGGTCCCGAGCGCGCCGAACATCCTCGGCCGCGCGACGAGCTTCGAGGAGCTCACGGCGCTCGCCGAACAAGGCGGGCTCGGCGACGATCTCGTGGTGCAGACGCCGTACGGCGACTCCGGCAAGACCACGTTCTTCATCCGCGGCGAGCGCGACTGGGACCGCTACGCCGGCGACATGGTGGGCGAGGAGCTCAAGGTGATGCGGCGCATCAACAACCGCGCCGCCGCGGTCGAGGCCGTGATCACTCGCCACGGCACGATCGTCGGCCCGCTGATGACCGACCTCACCGGCCATCCGGAGCTGACCCCGCACAAGGGCGGCTGGTGCGGCAACGACATCTTCCCCGAGGCGCTCAGCCCCGAGCATCGCGAGCGCGCCCGCGTGCTCACGCAGAAGCTCGGCGACCGGCTGGCGGGGGAGGGGTACCGCGGCTTCGTCGAGATCGACTACCTGGCCGACGTCGACACCGGAGAGCTGTACCTCGGCGAGATCAACCCGCGCATCAGCGGCGTGACGTCGATGACCAACGTGACGGCCGGCGCCTACGCCGACGTCCCGCTGTTCCTCTTCCACCTGCTCGAGTTCCTCGACGTCGACTACGAGATCGACGTCGACGACATCAACCGCCGCTGGGCGCAGGCGTCGAGCATCGACGTCTGGAGCCAGATCATCCTCAAGGACATCGGCGACGAGGTGGAGCAGCTCACGAACACGCCGAAGACCGGGATCTGGCGGATGGACTCCAGCGGCGGGCTCGAGTTCGCCCGCTGGGGCCACGACTGGCACAGCCTCCACGACGAGTCGGAGGCGTTCTTCCTGCGCGTGCTCGCGCCCGGCGACTACCGCTACCCGGGCGCCGACCTCGGCGTGCTCGTCGCGCGCTCGCGCATGCAGACCGAAGACAACCAGCTCACGGACCGGGCGCACCAGTGGATCGACGGCATCCACGCCCACTTCTCCGGCGCGACGCTGCCCGACCAGGGCGTCCCGGTGCCGGCGGGCGCGATGGCATTCAAGACGTCGTAGCTAGCCTTTCGCAAGTGCTCGACTTCCACGCGGTCGCGGAGGCGCGGCCCGGCGCGCGCTTCCAGCAGCGCTTCGCCGCCACCTGGCCGGCCTACAAGCGGTGGTACCTGCGCGACGGCGACGCCGCGCGGCCGTCGTACCTCGCGTGCCGCCACGCGCTGGAGCTGCACATGCCCGAGCTGGTGCCGACCTGGGAGCGGCTCGTGGATCTCGCGGGCGGGGGAGACCTGACCGCGCGGATGTTGTCGCTGTGGGACCCGCCGGCGCTGGTGACCGGCTGCTCGCAGGCCGTCCTGAACCGCGACGAGCCGCTGCTCGTGCGTAACTACGACTTCGACCCCAAGCTGCTCGAGGCCGTGATCTCGCGCACGGAGCTGACCGGCCGGCCGGTGGTCGGGATGAGCGACTGCCTGTGGGGCCTGCTCGACGGGATCAACGCCTCCGGGCTGAGCATGTCGCTCGCCTTCGGCGGGCGCCGCGTCACGGCACCCGGGTTCGCGATGCCGCTGATCGTCCGCTACCTGCTCGAGCTGTGCGCCACGACCGAGCACGCCGTCGCGGTGCTCGCGCGCCTGCCCGTGCAGGCCTCGTACAACCTCACGATCGTCGACCGCGACGGCCAGGGAGTGACCGCCCATGTCTCACCCGATCGCCCGCTCTGGATTGGCGAGGCGCTCGTGGCGACGAACCACCAGCAGACGGTCGAGTGGCCCGAGCACGCCGAGGCGGTCCGCTCCGAGGAGCGCGAGCAGCGCATGCTCGACCTGCTCGGCGCCGGCACCCCGGAAGCCGACTTCATCGCGGCGTTCCTCGAGCCGCCGCTGCACAGCGCTGACTACGCCGACGGCTTCGGGACGCTGTACACCGCGGTCTACCGGCCGCTCGACGCGGCGGTCGACTACCGCTGGCCCGGCGAGACCTGGCGTCAGTCCTGCGCGGAGTTCGAGGAAGGGATGCGCGCCGTGCGGCTGCCTTCGCGAAAGTCGGCGAGCGACAGCGGCCACGAGGTGCCCGGCCACGAGAACTCGGCCCTGCCCTCGGCCGGGTAGTACGCGGCCGTGTAAAGCGTCCCGAAGCCGGCGGCGTACTGCGTGCTCCGCAGCGGCGGCTCGAGGAACGCGGCGACGAACCGCTCGCGCGTCATCTCCGGGTCGGCGAGCAGCCCGAGCACGCACGCCTCGCGCTCCTCGGAGCGGATCGCCGCCGCGTACTCCGGCCACTCGACCGTGCCCTGGTGGTTGGTGGTGCCGGCGATGTCATGGAACGACGGCGGCCGGCCCTGCCCGACGTAGGCGGTGAGGAACGCGCCGGAGCCGTCCCCGACGTCCGCCCGGCCGCCGAACGTCAACGAGACGGCGAGGCCCGCGTCGTTGATCCCGTCGAGCAGGCCCCACAGGCAGTCGCTCATGCCCAGCACGCGGCGCCCGGTCCACGCGGTCAGATAGACGATCCCCTCGAGCCGGTCGGCCGGATAGTCGTAGTTGCGCACGAGCACCGGCTCGCCGCGCGTCCACGCGCCCTGCGAGCAGCCGACGACGAACCCCGGTGGGCGGTACAGCGTGAGCATTCGCGCCGCCAGCTCGTCAGCGCCGGCGAGTTCGACGAGCCGCTCGTACGTCGGCACCAGCTCGGGCATGTGGCGCTCGAGCGCGGCCCGGCAGGTGGCGCGATCCGGCCGGGCGCTCTCGCCCTCGCGCAGGTACCACGCCCGGTAACCGGGCCACATCGCGTCGAAACGGGTCTGCCACTTCTCGCCCGGCGTGAGCTCTCCCACCGCTTCGAGCTCGAGCTCCTCCCCGTGCCCGCGGTGGGCGGGGAGGAGCTTGAGCGTGTCCCAGACCGGCTTCCAGTACCGGTCGATCGCCTCAACGGCCTCGCGCGGCAGCCAGCGAACCCAGTCCGGGAGGTCTTCACTCACCGATCGCGCTCATCACATGCTTGATGCGCGTGTAGTCCTCGAGGCCGTACATCGAGAGGTCCTTGCCGTAGCCGGAGTGCTTGAAGCCGCCGTGCGGCATCTCGGCCACGAGCGGGATGTGGCAGTTGATCCACACGCAGCCGAAGTTCAGCCGCCGTGACATCCGCATCGCGCGCCCGTGGTCCTGCGTCCAGACGCTCGATGCCAGGCCGTACTGCACGCCGTTGGCCCACTTGGCGGCCTCGTCCTCGTCGCTGAACGTCTGCACGGTGATGACCGGGCCGAAGATCTCGTTCTGGATCATCTCGTCGTCCTGGCGCAGCCCGTCGACCACGGTCGGCTCCCAGAAGTAGCCCACGTCGCCCTGCTGGTGGCCGCCGGCCACGACCGTCGCGTGGTCGGGCGTGCGGTCGAGGAACCCGCTCACCTGCGCGAGCTGGTTGGCGTTGTTCAGCGGGCCGTAGAGCACCTCGCCGTCGTTCGGCGGGCCGGTCTTGGTGCCCTTGGCCTGCTCTTCGAGCGCAGCGACGAAGTCGTCATGCACGCGCGGGCCGGCGAGCACGCGCGTCGCCGCCGTGCAGTCCTGGCCGGCGTTGAAGTAGCCCGCGACCGCGATGTCCTCGGCCGCCTGCGCGATGTCGGCGTCGTCGAACACGACCACCGGCGCCTTGCCGCCGAGCTCGAGGTGGACCTTCTTGACGTCGTCGGCCGCCGAGCGCGCCACGGCCATGCCCGCGCGGACGCTGCCGGTGATCGAGACCATCTGCGGCGTCGGGTGCGCGACCAGGGCGGCGCCCGTCTCGCGGTCGCCCGTGACGACGTTGAAGACGCCCTCGGGCAGGAACTCGGCCATCACCTCGGCCATCCACAGGCTGCTGGCCGGGGTGGTGTCGGACGGCTTGAGGACCATGCAGTTGCCGGCCGCGATCGCCGGCGCCCACTTCCAGACGGCCATCATCGCCGGGTAGTTCCACGGCGTCACGGCCGCGCACACGCCGACCGGCTCGCGCCGCACGAAAGACGTGAAGCCGCGCATGTACTCGCCGGCCGACTTGCCCTCGAGCACGCGCGCGGCGCCCGCGAAGAAGCGGATCTGGTCGACCATCGGAGGGATCTCCTCCGACATCGTCAGCTCGTTCGGCTTGCCGGTGTTTTCGGACTCGATGTCGACGAGCTCCTGGGCGCGCGACTCGAACGCGTCGGCGATGTCGAGCAGCATCTTCTGGCGCTCCGACGGCGTCGTGTCGCGCCACTCCTCGAACGCGCGCTCGGCCGACTGGAACGCGGCGTCGACATCCGCATCGCGCGACAGCGCGGCGCTGGCGAACACCTCGCCGGTGCTCGGGTCGATCAGGTCGGTGGTCTCACCGGTGGCCGCCGACACGTGCTTTCCGTTGATGAAGTTGGTGATCTCTCGGCTCATTTCCCCTCCTGCTGATGACAATGGTTCGTGGGCGGCACGTCGAGCGCCGGGTTGCGGTCGAAGAACCCGACCGGCTTCAGCCAGAACGACACGACATCGACCGACATCACGGGCCACTCCTCGGGGCGCGTGATGTGGTGGATCCCGAATACGTACCAGAGCACGACGTCCGTGTTCTCGATCGAGCGGTCCTGGGCCGTCCAGACGGGCAGCCCGCGGTCCTGCTCGCTCTGCACGACGAACTCGCCGCACGGCCAGCGCTCGTCCGGGTGATACGGGGTGACCCACAGCGTGTGATCGATGACCTGGGCGCGGCGCAGCACGGGTGAGCTCGGGTCGAGCATGCTCGGGAAGGCGCCGCCGGGCACGAGCTTGTAGCCGACCGGCGTGCCGAGCCCGTTCGCCCGGCTCTCGTTGACGATCTTCCAGGCGCGCTGCGTGTGCCAGTCGTAGTCCTGGATGCCCTCCTGCTCGGTGCGCAGCGGCGTGCTGCGCTGGACGAGCGCGAGCCCGTGCGGGTTGTCGGGGCCGACGGGCAGCGCCTCGGACTCGGTCATGTGGACGGTGTTGGCCTCGCCGTCGACGTCGAGGTCGAGCCGGGCGACCAGGAAGTGCTGGTGGAACGGCGCGTACGTGCGCTCGTCGACGAGCGTGCCGTAGGGCGGCTGCGCGCCGGGCGGGAAGCTGGTCGTGACCATGATCCCGGTGGCGCGCACCTCGCACTCGATGTTGCCGTCCTGGTAGAGCCGCCAGTAGACGAGGTACTCGTAGTTGGCGACCGTGACATGGAAGGAGAGCACGAGCCGGCGCGAGCGCCGGACCTCGGCGCCGGCCTGCGCGTCGACGTGCTTCCACAGGACCGCGTCGTCCTCCTCGTGGATGCAGATCGCGTTCTTGATCGT
Source organism: uncultured Solirubrobacteraceae bacterium (assembly GCA_963803335.1). Taxonomy (GTDB): domain Bacteria; phylum Actinomycetota; class Thermoleophilia; order Solirubrobacterales; family Solirubrobacteraceae; genus DASSUW01. The sequence goes on from CAWDME010000011.1 coordinate 609,150, forward strand.
GTACGGCTCGCCGCGCGTGTCGTGGAGTACGGCGTCCCTGTAGACGATCTCGCCGAGGCAGTCGCAGCCGAGCTCGAGCGACGTGGTCATGAACCCGAGGCCCCACTCGCCGATGTCGAATGCCGTGCGGCGGTAGTGGTCGGTCGTCGGATCGCGGTAGGGGACGACCATCTCGGCGAACGACATCCGGTGTGCGATCGGCCGGCCGTCGTAGGCGACCGTGTGCAGGACCATCCCCTCGCGGTGGTTGAAGCCGATCCGCAGCGACCACTTCTGCCAGCGCAGCGCGTTGCCGTCGAGCGTGAACGAGACGCCCTCGGGCTGGGTGACCTCGAGCGGCTTGATGTCCTCGCGCAGCCGCTGGCCGGGCACGAGGTGCGGCACGTACTCGCCCATGGTGTCCGGCTCGTCGACGCGGTGCGTGTCCTCGATCTCCAGCAGCTCCATCTTGTTGAGGTCGACGACGAAGTGCAGCCCGGTGACCGGGTTGGCGTACGGGCTGGAGCCGGGTTGGCTGCGGTACCAGACGTCGGCCCAGCCGATGCGCCCGCCGCGGTGCGCCTCCGGCACGAGGTGCGCGCCGTACGCCCACGTGTCGATCAGGACGTTGTCCATGTCGGTGATGCCGCGCGCGGTCAGCGCCTCGATCACGCGCGCGTCGCGGCGCAGGATCTCGTCGCACTCGTGGAACTCGTCAACGGTCATGTTCGGCTGGCCGTCGGGCTGGTGGTCCCAGACCACGACGCGGTCGGCGTCGAGGTCGACGCCTGCCTTGTAGACTTTGCCGTCGTCGCGGTTCCAGCAGATGACCTCGGCCTGGCGCGGGATCGACTCGGCCTTCGGCGGCTCGCGCAGCTCGATCGAGGCAAAGCGCCAGCGGTCGCCGACGCCCTGGTCGCGGCGCAGCGCGGCGGCTGCGCTGCGGATCTCGTCCGCGCTGAGGGGCTCGAGCGGATGCACGCCCCGATGCTCTGTCATCGCCCGCCGCGCCGCAACCGTTCGATTGGACAAAGCGCGCGCCGCGCTTTGGTCACGACACGTAGCGCGCGAGTAGGTCGTCCATCGTCTCGCGCCGCACGGCGAGGCGGGCGTCGCCGTCGCGGCAGATGACGACGGGCGGCCGGCGCGCGCCGTTGTAGTTGTTCGAGAGTGAGTAGCAGTACGCCCCGGTGACCGGCATCACGATCCGGTCGCCGACCTGCGGCGAGGCGAGCGCGACCGCCCGCTCGAGCACGTCGCCGCTCTCGCAGTGGTGGCCGACGAGGTCGCACGTCTCGGCCGACCGGTCGACGTCGAGCACGAACGGCGCGAAACGCTGGCCGTAGAGCATCGGCTCGAGGTTGTCGCCCATGCCGCCGTCGACCGCGACGTGCGTGAGCACGCCGCGCTTGACGGTCACGACCGAGTACAGCGTGAGCAGCGACTGCCCGACGACCGATCGGCCCGGCTCGACGATCAGCTGCGCGTCGCGGCTCAGGTACGTGTGGAGCGCGCTCACCGTCGCCTCGGCGTAGTCGGCCACCGACGGCGCGTCGTCCTCGGGGCGGTAGCGGATGCCGAGCCCGCCGCCGAGGTCATAGGTTCCGAAGTCGCCGAGCGCGGCGATCGCCGCTGCCGCCTTGCCGAAACCGTCGAGGTCGAGCAGCTGCGACCCGATGTGCACGTGCAGGCCGAGCAGCTCGAGGCTGTCGACGCCGCGAATGCGGTCGAGGAGCGCCGGCGCCTCCTCGAGCGAGACGCCGAACTTGGCCTCCGGGCTGCCGGTGTCCATCGCCGCGTGCGTGAGCCCGGGGACGGCGGGGTTGACGCGCAGCAGCACGCGCTGACGTGTCGTGGCGAGGCGCTCGAGGCGGTCGACGTCGTCGGGCCCGTCGATGACGATCACGCCCACGCCGGCGGCGAGCGCGTCGCCGATGTCGCGGTCGCTCTTGGCGTTGCCGTGCAGCAGGATGTGCGCGGGATCGAAGCCGGCGGCGAGCGCGATCGCCAGCTCGCCGGCCGATGCGACGTCGCAGCCCAGCCCCTCCTCGGCGAGGATCCGCGTGACCGGCGCGCACGGCAGCGCCTTCGACGCGAAGTGCACGTCGGTGCCGGGGTGCCGGGCCTCGAACTCCGAGGCGTACTCGCGCGCGGTCGCGCGCAGCGCCTGCTCGTCGGCCACGAACGCCGGCGTCCCGAACTCCGCGGCGATGTCGGCGAGCGCGCAGCCGCCGACCGTCAGGCGGCCGTCGACCGTCGCGGCGGTGCGGGGGAGGACGCTCACGCGATCGCCGCGTTGATGGCGTTGACGAGCAGCTTGGCGTCGAACTTGATGCCGGCGAGCGTCAGCTCCTGCTCGCCGACGCTGATCTTCTTGTCGAAGAACGTGTCGGTCACGACGGCGACCCCGGCCGCCTTCAGGCCCTCGTAGCTGATGCTGAACGTCTTGCCCGGGTGGTTGGAGTGGCGGTAGTACATCCCGCGCCGGCCGAACAGGACCGCGTCCTTGAGCCCGAAGATCGAGAGGTTGACGAGCACCTGGATCTCCTCGTCGGCCGGCACGCCCGCGGCCGCCCGCGCGCCGGCCAAGCGGTCGGCGGGGATGCCGGGCACGATGAACATGCCCGCGACGTCGCGCAGCGGCTCGAACGCCGCCAGGAGCGGGTCGGAGGCCGGCGCGGCCGCCCGCGCGGGTGCGGGTGCCGGAGCGGCGGTCAGCACGCCGTCGAGCCGCTCGATCAGCTCGGTTGCGTCGGCGCGGAACGTCGCGTCCTCGATCTCGAACGCCTGGCGCCGGGCGAGCGGTTGCAGTGACTCCGGCAGGTCGGCGGCGACCGGCAGCTTGCCGCCGCCGACGAGGATCGGCACCACTCGGATGCTGCGCTCGAGCGCGGTCTCGACCTCGATGCGCACGTAGTCGCCCGGATCGTCGAGCCGCGGGCTGACCCAGCGCGGGCCGATCATCACGAGCATCACCTCGCACGCACCGACCGCGTCCTGGAGCACCTGCACGAAGTCGAGCCCGAGGCCGATCGAGTCGACGTCCATGAACACCTGCGCCTCGCCGAAGTGGTCGACGAGCCGATCGGACAGGCGCCCGGCGTGGGCCGCGGTCTCGTCGCGGCGGTAGCTGACGAAGATGCCGGCCATCCCGGCGCGATCATCTCAGGAGTACAGTCGCGCCGCACAGTGCGCGCCTTCATCGTCAGGCCGTTCGGCCCGCGCGGCGGGATCGACTTCGACCGGGTCGAGCGCGAGCTGATCGCGCCGGTCTTGGAGAGCCTCGGCATCGAAGGTCGCACGACCCAGGAGATCGCGCGCGCCGGGAACATCCGGACCGACATGTTCGCGCGGCTGCTGCTCGCCGACCTCGTCATCGCCGACATCTCCATCCACAACGCCAACGTCTACTACGAGCTCGGGATCCGCCACGGGCTGCGGCCGCGCACGACGATCCTCATCCGCGCCAAGGGTGACGATGTCCCGTTCGACCTCCAGACCGACCGCTACCTCGAGTACGACGCCGAGGAGCCCGCCGGCGCGCGCGAGAAGCTGACCGACGCCATCAACCAGTCGCGCGTCGCCGACACCGCCGACAGCCCGGTGTTCCTGCTGCTGCCCGCGCTCGAGGCCGCTGATCCGGACGAGTTCCGCCCCGTGCCCGAGGACTTCACGGCGGAAGTGCGCGAGGCGCGCGCGGCAGGCGACGCGCCGCTGCTCGCCGTGCTCGGCGAGGAGGCCGCCGAGTTCGAGTGGGCGTTGCCGGGGTTGCGCCTCGTCGGCCACGCGCAGTTCGCGGTCCGGGCCCTGCCCGACGCGCGGGTGACCTGGGAGGCGGTGCGCGCCCGGCGGCCCGACAACGCCGAGGCCAGCCTGCTGCTCGGCACGATCTACCAGCGCCTCGGCGACTTCGTCGCGTCGACTGCGGCGGTCGAGCGGGTGATCGACCGGCCCGACCTCCCGTTCGACCAGCTGGCCGAGGCGATGGCGCTCAAGGGCCGCAATGCGAAGGAGCGCTGGATCGGTGACTGGGAGGCGCTGCCGGAGGGCGAGCGCGCGGCGGCGGCGCTGCGGTCGCCGTTCCTCGAGGAGGCCCGGCGCACATACGACCAGGCCTTCATGGCCGACCAGAACCACTGGTACCCGGGCATCAACGCCCTCGCGCTCACGGTCGTCACGCTGCAGCTCGCCGCGCGTGCGCCGGGGGCATGGGGCGCACGGTTCGAAGACGACGAGGAGGCCGAACGCGAGCAGCGCAAGCTCGAGGGCAAGCGCGGCGAGCTCGATGCCGCGCTGCGCCGGTCGCTCGCCGCCGACGCCTTCCGCGCTGAGCTGCGCGGCGACGAGTACGACGTCTGGGCCGACCTCACGCGCGCCGACCTGCGGCTGCTCACGACGCCCGACCGGCCGGACTACGTCGGCGCGAAGTACGCCGAGGTGCGAGCGCGTGCGGCGCAGGAGCAGCAGGGCGACTTCCCGGCCGAGTCGGCCGCGCGGCAGATCCGCATGTACCGCAAGCTCGGCCTCTTCGGCGAAGCGGTGGAGGCGGCACTCGACGCGCTCGGCGCCGGCGCCGAAGAGCCGGCGCCCCCGCCGCGGCGCCGCATCCTCGTGTTCTCCGGTCACCGCATCGACGCTCCGGACCGGCCCGAGCCGCGCTTCCCGCCCGGCAGCGAGCCGACGGCCGCCGAGATGATCCGCGCGGCCGTCGCCGACGAGAAGGCGCGCGCCGGGGACCGCCCGATCGAGGGCCTGGCCGGGGGCGCCAGCGGCGGCGACGTCCTCTTCCACGAGTTGTGCGCCGAGCTCGGGATCCCCACCAGCCTGCTGCTGGCGCTCCCGCGCGACCAGTTCGCGGTCGCGTCGGTGCAGGACGCCGGGCCCGACTGGATGGAGCGCTACCGCACGCTGTGCGAGACGCTCGACGTGAAGGTCCTGGCCCAGAGCGCCGAGCTGCCGCGCTGGCTCGCCGCCCGCGAGGGCTACACGGTCTGGGAGCGCAACAACCGCTGGCTGCTCCACAACGCGCTGTCGCGCTCGGACACCGACATCACGCTGGTCGTGCTGTGGGACGGCAAGGGCGGCGACGGCCCCGGCGGCACAGCCGACATGGTCGGGCTCGCCGAATCGCGCGGCGTGCGGATCGTGCGGCTCGACGCGACGAAACTGCGCTGAACCTGAGCGCCAACGTTTCGTCAAGAACTCGGCAATGCCCGGGGCGGATGCTGCGCAGCAGATGCAGGCCCCCCGACAGCAGCCGACGACACCGTGGACGCAGCCGCGCCCCAAGCCCGTCGTGGTCGGCTACGCACGGCCGGCGTCCGGCGTCCCGGCGCGCCGGCGCGTGTTCGTCCTCCCGGACGTTCGCGAGATCCCGCGCCGCGCCGTCGCTGGGCCGTGGGAGGCGGGCTGGTGAAGACCCGAGCACTGGAGATCGCGTAGATGCCCCTGAAGAACTACGGCGTCCTCGTCGCCCGGCCGGTCGAGCGCCGCCGCGAGGGCGGGACCGACAGCCCGCACTACCAGCTGCGCCTGGCCACCGACGGCGGCGCCAACTACCGCGCCGCGGTCAACGTGCTCTCGCAGGAGTCGCCTTCCGAGCTGCTGTACGCGATCGTCGACGACCTCAAGCACCCGATCACCGCCGCCATCGCCGGCCTGGCGTCCGGCTGGCACCCGCTGCCCGCCCGCAGCGGCCTCGACTTCGTCCGCGGCAACCTCGTCACGCGCGCGCAGATGCGACCGCTGGCGCCTGACGTCGCCGGCCCTGACAACGATCTCGCCGACCTGCTCGACCTCCACGTGCTGCACGCGATCAGCCGACCCGACGCGCTCGTCTACGCGTTCGGCGAGCCGTGGGGGCCGGAGACGGCGCGCGACAAGATCTTCGGCTTCAAGCCCGGCAACGGCGTGCACGACATCCACATGAACCAGGGCAACAGCCCGAGCTTCGCGGGCGACGACGGCGTGTGGCAGGACGGCGGGCTGTTGCTGCACTTCCCGGCCGAGTCGCGCTGGGTGGGCATCTTCCTCGCGTTCCAGAGCCAGGCCTGGCACACCGACGACGTCACCGGCCACGCGATCGCCGAGGCGCCGCCGCAGCCGGTTGACGCCGACCAGCCGGTCGTGCGCATCCTCGCCGCGATGGTCAACCCGAACGGCGGCGCGCCGGAGCACGAGACGGTCCTGCTCCTGAACGCCTCGCCGCAGGTGGTCGACCTCGCCGGCTGGCATCTGGCCGACCGCAACAACCAGAGCTGCGCGGTGCCGTCCGTGCGGCTCGACGCCGGCGCCGCGCTCAATGTCCCGCTCCAGCCCAATGTGCAGCTCGGCAACAAGGGCGGCTCGATCACGCTGCTCGACAAGGCCGGGCTGAAGGTGAGCGGCGTCGCCTACACGGCCGATCAGGCCAAGCGCGAGGGCTGGACCGTCACGTTCTGACGAGCACCGACAGGCACGTCACACAGCCCTCCATCTTCTCGAACTCGCCGACGTCGACCGCGACGACGTCGAACCCGAGGTCCTCGAACAGCGCCGCCGAACGCGGCGCAGACGTGGCCATCAGCACGGTGCCGCCGCCGATCAGCACGACGTGCGCGCCGCCCTCTTCGGGTACGAGGCGCAGCGTGGGGAACGGCGCGCTGTCGACCAGCCCGGGGTCGGCGGCGATCAGCGTGCCGTCGGGCAGCGCCGTGACCGCCGACTTAAGGTGCAGGACCGCCTTGAGCGGAATGGGCACCACGGTGCGGCCGCGCGGCGCGAGGTGCCGGCGCAGCTGGCGGATCCCCTCGCCGTCGGTGCGCCCGCCGCGGCCGACGTAGACGGTGTCGCCGACCTGCAGGACGTCACCGCCGTCCAACGTGCCCGGCGCCTGGATCCGGGCGACCTCCAGCCCCAGCTCGCGCACCGCCGCCTCGGCGCCGGCGACCTCGCCGCGCCGCTCCTCGGCGCCCGGCCGCGTCAGCACCGCCAGGCCGTCGCACACGACCATCGTGTCCTCGACGAACGCCGAGTCCGGCAGCTCGTCGGCGGGCTCGACCTCGCGGATCGCCCAGCCCGCATCGGCGAGCGCGGAGACGTACGCGGCGTGCTGCTCGAGCGCCAGCGCCGGGTCGACCGGCGCGCGGTCGATGTGCGTGACGATGCCCTCGGCCATCCGCGTGCTCGGCCGGCGCACGAGCGCGATCCGCTCCTCCATCCGTGCCACGTTACCGGCCGCTGCGTGCCGCGCCGGCGCTGGGTTGCTTTCGCACGGCGGCGGGTGAAGAATCGCGCGATGAGCAGGCAAATTCCGGCGCCGGGCCAGATGTCGCGCATGCGCGACGCCATGCGCGTCACGAGCTCGGGACCAGGAGTCGCGTCGCGTCTGTGGATCCTGCCGGCGCTGGGCCTCCTGGTCGTGCTCTTCTACAGCCTCGCGGAGGGCTCTTCCAACGCGTTCGCCATCGCCTTCGCGATCGGCCTTGCCGCGCTCGCCTTCGGCGGGCTGGTGGGCTTCTTGTTCGGCATTCCGCGCACGTTGACGTCGGACGCCGCCCTGGGCGGTGCGCAGCAGGGGCCTGGCACGACCGCTCCCACGAATCTGGAGCAGATCTCCGACTGGCTGACCAAGATCATCGTCGGCGTCGGGCTGGTCGAGCTCGCGAACATCCGGTCCTCGATCGGCCAGCTCGTGGACTACCTCGCGGCGGCGCTGGACACGGGGGCGAGCGCCAAGCCGTTTACGCTCGCGCTGCTCACCTACTTCGCGATCACCGGCTTCATCGCCGGCTACATCATCACGCGGATCATCCTGCAGCAGGAGTTCGCGGTCGCCGAGCGGGACATCGCCGCGATCGCGGGCCGGGTGGTCACCGAGGTCGTCGAGCGTCGCGATGAAGCCGATGCCGAGGCGCTCCGCCTGCTGGTGCAACAGCTCGACGGCCGTGAGGCGGCCGTCGATCAGGCGGCTCTCGACAAGGCGATGACCGCCGCGACGCAGGTGACCAAGCAGGTGATCTTCTCGCGCGCCCGCCGGCAACGGCAGCAGGGCTGGCAAGACGACAAGCCGCAGGTCGAGCGCACGATTCCGGTCTTCCGCGCGCTGATCGCGGCTGACACGGAGAAGCGGTACCACCGCAACCACGCCCAGCTCGCCTATGCGTTGAAGGATCAGCCCACACCCGACTGGGCGGCCGCAGAGGCCGAGCTCGACGAGGCCATCAGGATCCGCGACCTGCTCGGCGTGAAGGGCTTCGAGGTGTACGAGTTCAACCGCGCCCAGAGCCGGATCAAGCAGGACAGCGACTTCGCCAAGGGTCAACCGTCGGCGCCGGAGCAGCGCCAGCGGATCGAGGCCGACATCGCGCTCGTTCTCAAGTCGCGCGTCGCGCGCGCCATGCGCGCTGACTCGACGGTCGCGGAGTGGGCCCAGCTTCAGAACCCGCCCGTTGACTTGGGCGCGACCTGAGCCGTCGGGCCTCCGACGAGCGTGGCTACACGACGCTAGCGGCTCAGCGTCGGCACCTCGATGTCGCGCTTGAGGATCTTGCCGGTGGCGCCCTTGGGCAGGGCGTCGACGAACCAGACCTCGCGCGGGTACTTGTAGGCGGCCACGCGCTGCTTGACGAACTCGCGGATCTCCTCCGCGTCGGCCTGCGCGTCGCGCTTGAGCACGACGGCGGCGCCCACCTCTTCGCCGAGCGCCTCGTCGGGGATGCCGACGATCGCCGCCTCGGAGACGGCCGGGTGCTCGTAGAGCACCTCCTCGATCTCGCGCGGGTACACGTTGTAGCCGCCGCGGATGATCATGTCCTTCTTGCGGTCGACGATGAAGAAGTAGCCGTCCTCGTCCACTCGCGCCAAGTCACCGGTCAGCAGCCAGCCGTCCTTGAGCACCTCGCGGCTCGCGTCCGGCCGATTCCAGTAGCCCTTCATCACGTTGTGGCCGCGGATGGCAATCTCGCCGACCGCGCCGCCCTGCAGCTCGTGGCCGGTGTCGTCGACGACCTTCATCTCCACGCCGTGGATCGGCGTGCCGATCGAGCCGGGCTTGCGCTCGCGGTCGGGATGGTTGAAGGAGGCGACCGGCGAAGTCTCGGAGAGGCCGTAGCCCTCGAGGATCATGCAGCCGAAGGCCGCCTCGAAGCCGCGCATCACCTCGACCGGCATCGCCGAGCCGCCGGACACGCACATGCGCAGGCTCGACACGTCATGGCGCTCGCGGTCCGGCTGGTGGAGCATGGCGTGATACATCGTCGGCACGCCGTCGAACAACGTCACGCGCTCGCGCTCGATGATCTCCAGCGCCGTGCCGGGGTCGAAGCGCGGGATCAGCGTCAGGCAGGCTCCGGCCCGGACCGCGGTGTTCAGGCAGCAGGTCTGCCCGAACGAGTGGAACAGCGGGAGCGCGCCGAGGATCACGTCGTCCGGCGCGACCTTCATCAGCTCCGTGCCGCCGTGGAAGCAGTTCACCAGCAGGTTGGCGTGGGTGAGCTCGGCGCCCTTGGGCGTGCCCGTGGTGCCGGAGGTGTAGAGGATCACCGCGGTGTCGGACTCCGCCCGCCGCACGTCCTCGTACGCGGGCGTCACCTCGGCGAGCAGCTGCTCGAACTCGCCGGGAGCGACGAGGACGATGTCGGCGCCGGCCCGCCGCGCCCCCTCGGTGGCGGCGTCGGCGAACCCATGCCACGCGAAGAGCAGCCGCGCACCCGAGTCGCCGAGGTAGAACGCCACCTCGCGGCCCTTGAGCAGCACGTTGATCGGCACGACGACCCCGCCGGCCCGCAGAACGCCGTAGTAGACGCTGGCGAAGTACGGCACGTTGGGGAGCAGCACACCGACGCGGTCGCCGGGCTCCAGGCCGCGCGCTTTCAGGAGACCGGCCACGCGCGCCGCCCCCTCGTTCAGCGAGTCATAGGTGACGGCGGTCTCGCCCAGCTTCAATGCGGGGCGGTCGCCGTGGGTGGCGGCGGTCTCGGTCAGAAGTTGCGCAAGGCTTTGCATTGTCTCCTCCACGGGCTGCGATCTCAGCCTTTCACCGTTTCACGCCGCGTGGGCGGCGTCATCGGTACTTCGCTGCCCTGCGGCGTCCGTGGTTTCCGCCGGTCTGACCACCGTCGCGCGTCCATCGTCCAGGACGATCAGGCCGCCGTGCGGCAGCCAGTCGGTCGCCGCGTCGGGGCCGCTGAGCACGGCGGCCTTGGCGCGGATCTCGGCCTCGAGCGCCGTCGGGGCGATCGCGGTCGCCTGCACGACGCCGGTGAACGCCGGCGTGCCGGTCGACGGGTCGAGCAGGTGGTGCGCCGGCCGCCCGTGGGCGTCGAGCCAGCTGCGGCGGCCGATGCCGCTGGTGGCCGCGGCGGCGTTGCCGAGCCGGAACGTGTGCAGCGGCGGCCCGCCGAACGGGCTCGCGACGTGCACGCGGCGCGGCGTGCCGCCGACGCGCAGGTCGCCCGCGCACTCGACCGCGAACGCGCGCTCGTAGGCGAGCTCGTGCGCCAGGAGGTCGGCGCACAGCCCCTTGGCGAGGCCCCCGCTGTCGAGCGCCAGTCCGGGCGGGCGGTGGATGACCGCGCCCTCGACGTGCAGCGACCGCCACGGGGCCGCGGCCCGCCCGCGGGCGGGTCGGCGGGCGGGCGCGCGTCGCAGGGCCAGCGGGAGGGGGAGGGTGCTGCCGAGGTCGGAGCGGTAGCCGGCGCGCTCGATCTCGCCGAGCAGCGTCGAGTCGACGAGCCCGTCGGTCATCTCGGCGGCGGCGACGGCGGCGCGGGCGAGCTGCGCGAGCGTGGCGCTGACCGGCACAGCGTGGCGGCGGTCGCTGTTCAGGCGCGACAGCTCGCTGCTGGGGTCAAACCGGGTGAGCCGCGCGTGCCAGTCGAGCAGCCGGCGGCGGGCGCGCCCCACCGCCGCCTGCGCGTCGTCGCCGGTGACGAACACGGCGCAGGTCGCGCCGAAGCAAGCGAACGACTCGCCCCACTCGCCGGTCATGCCGTCACCTTCGCCGGCGGCGCCAGCCGCACGGCCAGCAGGCCGAGCGCGGGCAGGGCGACCGCCGCGAGCGTGACCGCGAACCACATCGTGCCGGCGTCGGTGCCCATGCCGATCGCGTGCGCGATGCCGAGCAGCCAGGCGAGCGCAGTGAAGCGGTGCAGCTTCCGCCAGCGCGCGACGCCGATCCGCGCTCGCGCGTAGTAGGAGAGGCCGAGGATCGTGAGCATCCAGCCGCCGGTGATGCCGACGGCCATCCAGAAGCGCTGGTAGCTGCTCGCAAACGGGATCAGGAGGTCGGCGAGGCTGAGGTTGACGAAGCCGTCGCCGAGCAGGGCGAACACGTGGACGGCGAGCGCCGCGAGGGTCGCCAGTGACAGCGTCTCGTGCACCACCCGTAGGTCGACGCTGCGCGGCACGAAGCGGCCGCCCATCAGCAGCCCGGCCGTGACGGCCAGGCTGGCGGCGAGCAGGGCCACGATGCCCCCGGCCCGGCTCGTGACCCAGAAGAGCTGCTCCGTGGTCACGACTGGCTCGTGGTGACGGCGCTCGGCTCGCTCTGGCTCTGCGTGCTCTGCGTGCCCTGGCTGCTCTGCGTCGTCGTGGTCGCCGTGGTCGTACTCGCCGTGCTGGTCGTGCCCATCGAGCCCGTCCAGGCGATCACGCTCCACGCCATCACGAAGGTGGCGACGGCACCGGCGACCACGCGGCGGCGGATCGCGCTGATGCGGCGCGCCCGCGCGGCGAGCACCCGGCGGGCCTTGTCGCGCTTGTCGGGGGAGGAGTCCATGCCGTGATACTCGGATCACGGCATGGGAGCCTCCTGTGAGGAGCCTGAGAGGCTCCTGGGAACGGGCTGGCGCCAACGCCTATCTGTACGACAGCACGAGTACCAGGCCCCGATGCTCAGCGGCCGCGAGCTCAGCTGCGAAGAGCTCGCGGCGTATCGCGTCGACGGCGCTCGGGGGCACCGCACGCGCCGCGCTCGATCGCGCTCAGGCTTCGCGCACGACGCGGAAACCGAGGTTGCCGGTCGAGCTGTCGGGCGTGTTTGAGCTGCGCGCATCCACGCGATACCGGTTGCAGTACGAGGCGTGGCAGAGGTAGGAGCCGCCGCGCATAACGCGCGCCGCGCCGGCCCGCGGCCCGCGCGGATCCCCACGCGGGCTGGCGCGGTAGTACGCGGCGTCAAACCAGTCCGCCGTCCATTCCCACACGTTTCCGGTCATCTGGTGCAAGCCGTAGCCGTTGGGCGCAAACGCTCCGACGGGTGCCGTCCCCGCGTAGCCGTCCGCCGTCGTGTTGCGTGTCGGAAAGGTGCCTTGGAAGGCGTTCATCCGGTGCTCGCCGCCGGGCTCGAGCTCGTCTCCCCACGGAAACCGGCACTGGACGAGCCCGCCGCGTGCGGCGTCCTGCCACTCGTTCGCAGGATGGCCAGGACCGCCGTTGTCGCCGGCACCGCGACCGCCGTGTCAGGCAGGGTCAGCCGACGCCAGGACCAGAAATGGGCCGCGAAGGATCAACAGCAGGCCGCTGCGGCGCCACCAGCCGCGCCGGCCGCCGCCGCAGCGCCGGCCGCGCCCCCCGAGGACCCGATGGAGACGCTCCAAGAGCTCGGTGCGCTGGCAAACCGGCTCGCAGCAGCGGTAGGGTCAATCGGCGGCTGGTCCGCGCGGTCGCGTGACCTCGGCCGGGGTGCTTTCCATCGGCGGCTGCTTCTCGCGCGGGTGCTGCGCGTACCAGCGGGCGTAGCGGTCGGCGAGCGGGGCGGCGGTCAGGCCGTGGGCGAGGACGGAGAGTCCGACGGTGAGGTAGATCGCGAGCACGATTAGGTGCTCGTGTGGGAGCTGGGACTCCTCGACGACGATCACGGCGAAGACGATCGATGCCAGGCCGCGGGGGCCGAACCAGCCGAGGAAGCCGAGGGTTGGGCGGCGGGCGTGCGAGCCCCACATCGCGATCACGACCGGGAGCATCCGCACGACCGTGAGGCTCAGGACCGCGTAGAGGGCCAGTTGCCAGCTGAGCTCGGTGAGCGCGGGTCCGAGCAGAATGGCGCCGAAGAGCACGAACGTGACGCCGTTGAGCAGCGAGCCGACCTCCTCGGTGAGCCGGTTGAGCTCCTCGGGATCGCGCCGCAGTGCGAGGCGGAAGGTCATGCCGGCGACGAATGCCGCGATGAAGCCGGAGCCGTCGAGCGCGTTGGCGATCCCGTACGCAAGGGCGGCTCCGGCGGCGGGGATGACCTGGCGCCAGGCGGGGGCGATCAGGTTCCGTCGGCCCGCGTGGGTGACAATCAGGGCGATCAGCAGCCCAGCGACGACACCGCCCAGGACGCCGTAGCCGATCTCCTCCAGCAGCAGCGTGCCGGGGCTGCGGCCGCTGGAGATCTCCGATTCCACGTCGGCGATCGCGACGGCCGCGAACAGCAGCGGGACGCAGAAGCCGTCGTTGAGGCCGCTCTCGATGTTGAGCGCCTGGCGGATGCGCTGCGGCACGCGCGGCTCGGTGACGACCGCCTGCCCGAGCGCCGCGTCGGTGGGCGCCAGTACGACGGCGAGGATGACGGCCTCGCCAGCGGTCAGCTCGCCGAAGATCGCGGCAGCCGCCACGGCCCCCAGCGCGATCGTCAGCGGCAGGCCGATCCCGAGCAGCCGGACCGGCACATCGACCGTGCGGCGCAGCACCCTGAGGTCGATGCGCGACGCGTCGGAGAACAACACCAATGCGAGCGTCGTCTCCGCCAGCGCCCGGACCGTCGAGCCGGTGCTCGACAGGTCGACTGCGTCGAGCACCTTGGGCCCGACGAGCAGCCCGAAGGCGACGAACAGCATCGCCGGCGTGACCGGCGTCCCCGACAGCCGCCCCGAGATCGCGGCCACGCCGACCAACGCAAGCGCCACGAGAGCCAGCGCCCACTCCATCTCAGCGCCTCATGCCGGTCTCGTGCGACACGCTCATGTTCCGCCTCGCCGGCGGTGCACGACCGCGGCGGGGCCGACCACCGTGCGCTTCACCGGTCCGCCGATCATGCCCGTCGACCCGTTGTCCGCTGGGCAGTGACACGTCAGGCTCCTTCGATACGCCCCCGTCGCCAGGTTCCGGACGGACGGCACCGTGGCACGGCTTGTGGGTCAAGCCTTGACAGCCGGAGGCCGATAGCCCGGGATCTCTCCGGCGACCGGAATGAGGCGCTTGGAGGCCAGCTGCTCGACGAGGAGGCCGAGCATCGTCTGCCGCGGTTGGTCAACTACGCCTTCTTGACGGACGCCACGAAGCCGCGCACGTCACCTGCCGGTTCGGAGTACGCGTCGCCGAGCGCCGACTCCATCGCGCTCATGTACTCCTCCGCCCAGTCCGGGAAGTCGTAGTCGATCGCCCGGAGGAACTCGAGCGTCGCGGCGAGCCGAATGTCGGCGATCGACGGCGAGTCGCCGCCGATGAACGGCTGGTCGCCCATGAAAAAGGTGTGGAACACCTCGAGCGGTTCTGCCAGCGCGTTCTGCGCGTCCTGCGTCGACTTGGCCTTGATGTCGTCGTCGGCGTCCGAGGTGGCCGCCTCACCGGGGTACTGCGGGAAGCCCAGCGTCGGGTACGTCGCTCGCGCCACGAGCGGATAGAACGTCCCGATCAAATAGAACATCGCGTTGTCGACCATCGCCCGCCGGCCCGGATCCGTCGGGTAGAACTGGTCGAGCCCGTGCTTGTTGCACAGGTAGGCCATGATCGCGCAGCTCTCCCCGAGATAGCCACGCGGCAGGCCCTCCGCCTCGAGCATCGGCGTCAGGTGCGCCGGGTACTTCTCGAGGTACTCGGGCGACGTCGTCTTGCCCCACACGTCGACCTCCTCGAAGTCGAGCCCGGCGGCTCGGACGAAGATGCGAGCGGTGAGGTTGTTGACGCTCGGGGTCAGGATGTTCAGCGTGTGCGCTGCCACGTTCTCCTCCTAGTACGGATCCTTCGCCGTCCTGTCGTCCGACAGGCTGCCGCGCGAGCGCAGCACCAGCGCCTCGATGGCGTCCGCGAGATGCGCTCGATCGATGTGGTGGTCCCCGCGTTCGGTGCGGAGCTTGTGCGCCTCGAGCAGCACGTCGGCGTGCGTGTAGCCGAACGGCGGCTCGAAGCGGTAGGACGCGAGCTCGATCAGCAGTCCGAGCGGATCCTCGAAGTAGATCGAGTCCATGAACCCGCGGTCCTTCACGCCGCTGTGCTTGATCCCGCGCTCGTCGAGCCGTTCCACGCACTGGTAGAAGGTCGCCTGCGAGACCGAGAACGCGATGTGGTGCACGCAGCCCTGATCGGTTGACGTCCGTGTCGCGTCGGGCGCGCGCTCTTCGTTGGTGAACACCGTGATGAGCCGGCCGTCGCCCGGGTCGAAGTAGAGATGGCTCTCTGCGTCGCGGTCGAGGTTCGGCTGGTCGAAGATGAAGGGCATCCCGAGCACGCCCTCCCAGAAGTCGATCGACGTCTGCCGGTCGGCTCCCACGAGCGTGATGTGGTGAACGCCTTGGCTCTGAAGCTTTTGCATGTGTCCTAGTGCTGTACCAGTCTCGATTTGTATTCGCTGCGCTGCAGGCTGCCCCACGGCACCAGCTCCACCCGGGTCTGGACCACGAGCAGGTTGCGAAGTCTCTCGCGAATCGCATCGGCGAGGTCGGGGTCGGGCCGGCCGTCGCGGGCGAGCTCGACGCTGACCGGCAGCGGCGGCTCCTGCTTGACCCCCGGCGTCGCCGGGCGGACGAGGATGTTGCCGCTGACCGCGGGCGCGAACCCGGCGACGACCTCGCGCACGGCCGACGGGAAGACGTTGACGCCGCGGACGATCAGCATGTCGTCGGTGCGACCGATGCAGCGGATGCGCGGCCCGGTGCGTCCGCACGGGCACGGGCGCATGCGGACCTCGACGTGGTCGCGCGTGCGGAAGCGCAGCAGCGGCGCGGCGCGGTGCCGCAGATGGGTGAGCACGAGCTCGCCGGTCGCTTCGTGCTCCATGCGTAGCGCGGCGCCGCTGTCGGGGTCGATCAGCTCGGGGTGGACGAAGCCGTGGGCGCCGAGGTGCATGCCATCCTGCTCCTCGCACTCGCCCCACAGCGACACGCCGATGTCGCCGATCCCCATCGCCTCCGTCACGCGCGCGCCCCAGCCGGCCTCGAGCTGGGCGCGGAAGGCCGCCTCGCCGCCGCCGGGCTCCCCGGCCACGAGCAGGCGCTGCACGCTCGAGCCGGCGAGATCGAAGTCGTGGTCGGCGGCCCACTCGATCAGGTAGGCGGCGTACGACGGCGTGAGCGCGACGACCCCGGGCTCGAGCCGCTCGATCGCGAGCATCAACCGCGAGGTGTTGCCAGTGCCGACCGGGATCTGCACGAGGCCGAGGCGGTCGAAGGCGGCCAGCGCGGCGCCCGCCACGAACGGCCCGGCGTTGTAGGTGGTGACGATCCGCTCCCCGGCCTGCACGCCGGACGCCCCGTAGCTGCGCGCCGAGCCGGTCACCCAGTTCTCGAGGTCGCGCTGCGTGAGCGGGATGTAGCTCGGCGTGCCGGTGGTGCCGCTGGTGGAGTAGATGCGCACGATCTCCTCCGGCCCCACGCACAGGTGCGCGCCGACCGGGTTCTCGCGCGTGACCGTGGCGCGCAGCTCCTGCTTCTCCGTGAGTGGCAGCTGTCCGATCGCCTCCAGCCCGCCCGCCTCGTCGGGGAAGCTGAACGGGAGCTTCTCGCGATAGAAGGGCGAGTGCTCGAGCAGGTAGGCGATCTGCGTGCGGTACGAAGCCGCGTCGCTCATCGGCGGTACTCGATCGTCTCCTCGGCCGCGCCCGCCATCAGGAACCCGATCGGCTGCTGCTGCTCCTCGGCCAGGTGCGCAAGCAGGCTGGCGGTGCGGGCGAGGATCGGCACCGCCTTGACGGTGGCGGTCGGGAAGCCGAGGTCGAGCATCACGGCCCCGATCGGCATCGCCACGTTCATCGTCAGCGGCCGGCCCCACGCCGCGGCGGCGGCGTCGGCGAAGGCGCGCGCGAGCGCCACGTACGGGCCGCTCACCCCGCGCTCGTCGGCGAGCGCGAGGATCCGCTCGGCGCGCGGGTCGAGCGGCTTGTGCACGGGATGGCCGAAGCCCGGGAGCTTGCCGCCCGCCTCCCGGATCTCGCACGCGATCTCCTCGGGATCGCGGCCGGACGCGTGGGCGGCCTCGAGGAGCTTCGCGCACTCCTGCGCCGTGCCGAGCACCACCGTGCCCGCACCGAGGATCCCGGCGGCGACGGCGCCCTGCAGCGAGTCGGGGTCGGCCGCCAGCGTCATCCGCGCGGCGACGTTCGTCGGCATCATCCCGTGTTCGGCGATCGCCACCAGCAGCACGTCGAGGAAGAACCGCTGGTCGTCGGTCGGCTCCTCGCCGGTGAGCAGGAGATGGAAGTACTCCGTGAAGCTCAGCCGGCCCATGAGGTCGCCGGTGAGGTCGCGCCCTCTGACCTCGACGCGGTCGGGATAGGCCTGGCTGATCTGCGTGACGGCCTCGCCGCGCTTACCGATCGTCGGCATCGTCAGCAAGCTATCTAACGCGGCACCTCGCGCACCACCTCCGAGGCCGCCTTGTCGTCGCGCAGGCCGAGGAAGCGTGGATGCCGCAGCCGGCCGTCGCGCGTCCACTCGCTGAAGCCGACCTGGGCGACGAGCTGCGGGCGCACCCACGTCACGGCGCGCTCGCGGAGCTCGTCGGCGAACGGCTTGTCGGTTTGTACGAGCGGCTCGAGGCGCTGCGCGAGGTCGCGCAGCGTCGCCTGCGTGAAGCCGGTGCCGACCTTGCCGGCGTAGCGAAGCTTGTCGTCGTCGTAGTACCCGAGCAGCAGCGCGCCGAGATCCGTGCGGCTCCCCTTGGGCGCGGTGAAGCCCCCGATCACCAGCTCCTGCTCTGCGCCGCACTTGAACTTCAGCCAGTCGCGCGAGCGGCCGTGTGTGTACGGCGCGTCCGCTCGCTTGGCGATCAGCCCCTCCCAGCCCTTCTGGCACGCCTCGCGGTACAGCGCTTCGCCGTCGCGGTTGCGGTGCGGTGTGAGGCGGACCGGGCCGTGGAACGCCAGCGCTCGTTTCAGCAGCGCCTTGCGCGCTCGCCACGGCAGCGCCGTGACGTCATGGCCCTCGACGTGGAGGATGTCGAACACGTAGTAGACGATGCTCACGTGGCGCTCGCCGCGCTGCTGCAGCGCCTCGAAGCTGGTCCGCGAGCCCGCGAACGCGACCACCTCGCCGTCGAGCACGACGTCGGTCACCGGATCGGACTCGAGCGCGGCCGCCACATCCGGGAAGCGCCCGTTGAGGCTGAGGTCGTTGCGCGACAGCAGCCGCACCCGCTGCTCCGCCTTGATCGCGATGCAGCGGATGCCGTCGAGCTTGCGCTCGTAGACCCACTCCGGGTCCGAGAACCGCTCGTCGGTGAGGACGGCCTTCATCGCTGTCACGCGCTCGGGCCGTGGCTGCGGCCGCAGCAGCGCGCGCTCTTGCTCTGAGAGCGGGTCGAAGAGGCTCACGTGTCGTCGTCCCGGCGCTTGATCAGCAGCCACTGCGGCTTGGCGCCGTCGCTCGTGCGGTGCAGCGTCCAGCCGCCGCGCAGCTTCTCGCCCTCGAGCCAGAACGACAGGTGGCCGCTCTCGATCGCGTCCTCGACCGGCCCTTCGGTGAGCGGGCGGTAGGTGCCGCGGTCCCAGATCTCCACGCGCTCGCTCTCGTAGTCGCCGTGCGCGAGCGAGTGGTCGTCGACCTGCACGGCGAGCCGCTTCTCGGCCGGGTCCGTCGACGGCCCTTTCGGTACGGCCCACGACTTCAGCACGCCGCCCGCCTCGAGCCGGAAGTCGTAGTGCAGCGTGGTTGCGTCGTGCAGCTGGATGACGAAGCGCACGTTCTCACTATGTCCGAAGCGCGCTGCGGGTAGACGGCCGGGGTGCCACGCGTGCTCATCCGCGTCCTCGCCGGGCTGTTCGTCGGCGTGCTGTTCCTCACCTCGAACGTCGCGGCGCTGCACGATCCCCGGCCGCACGGCGTCCCGGTGGCGATCGCGGGGGCGCCCGCGGGGCCGCTCCAGTGCGCG
This sequence comes from uncultured Solirubrobacteraceae bacterium, assembly GCA_963803335.1. Lineage (GTDB taxonomy): Bacteria > Actinomycetota > Thermoleophilia > Solirubrobacterales > Solirubrobacteraceae > DASSUW01. The sequence continues at coordinate 628,176 of CAWDME010000011.1, forward strand.
CTCTCGGGGGCGGCTACCTGCCGCCCAACGCCGACCGCGAAGCCGCCTAGCCCGGCGGCGTGGGGTCGAGGAAGACCTCGGTGACGTCGGGGACCGCCTCGCGGATCGCGCGGTCGAGCGCGCTCGAGGTCTGCTCGAAGCGCTGCGAGTCGAGTTCGTCGGCGAGGTCGATCCGGGCGGCGACGAGCAGCGCGCGCGGGGCGAGCACCATCGTCAGCAACTCCTTGACGTCGACGACGTCCGGGTGGTCGCGCAGGACGCGCTCGATCGCCTCGCGCTCCTCGGGCTGCGCCGCCGCGCCGATCAGCAGCCGGCCCGTGTCGCGCGCCATCGTCACCGCGACCGCGATCAGCAGCAGGCCGATGAGCACCGACGCCGCCGGGTCCCAGAACGCCTGCCCGGTGATCTGCCCGAGGCCGATGCCGACCGCGGCGATCACCACGCCGATCAGCGCCGCCGTGTCCTCGAACAGCACCATTTTCACGCTCGGGTCCCGGCTCGCGCGCACGTGCTCGAGCCACGGGCGGTCTGCTCCGCGCGCCTCCGCCCGCGTCTGCCGCACGGCGCGCACCCATGACGCGCCCTCGGCGACGAGTGCGACCGTCAGCGTGATCCAGGCGATCGCGTAGTCGCCCGACGCCTCGCCGCCCCGCACCAGCTCCAGCACGCCGTAGCCGATGGCGAACACCGCGCCGGCGACGAACATGCCGACGGCGGCGAGGAACGTCCACAGGAAACGCTGGCGGCCGTAGCCGAACGGCTGCTCCTCGCTCGGCGGCTTGCCGGCGAGCCTCAGCGACGCGAGCAGGAACGCCTGGTTGGTGGTGTCCGCGAGCGAGTGCGCGGCCTCGGCGAGCAGTGCCGTCGACCCGCTGGCCAGGCCGCCGGCCAGCTTGGCGAGCATGATCAGCGCGTTCGCCGCCAGCGCGACGAGGACGGTCGTCCGGGTCGCGCCGGTCTCGCGCGTGCGGTCGAGGCTGCGGTCGCTCTGAGCTTGGGCCACGCCTGGGTACTACCCGTCACACACGTACGATCCGCGCCGTGACGCCAGCTGCAGATCGCGTCGTGGTGGTCGGCGCCGGGCTCGCGGGCCTCGCGGCCGCCGACGCGCTCGTGCGCGCGGGGCGCGACGTCACCGTGCTCGAGGCGCGTGACCGGGTCGGCGGCCGCGTGTGGTCGCAGCGGCTGGCGAACGGCGCCGTCGTCGAGATGGGCGCCGAGTTCATCCTCCCCGGCAACACGGTCGTGGAGGAGACCGCGCGGCGGCTCGGGCTCGGACTGTGGGAGAAGGGGATCGCGTACGGGCGCCGAGAGCCGCGGGGCGGTGGGGCGGTGACCGAGGAGGACCTGCGCGGCGCGGCGGGCGCGATCGCCCACGCGCTCCAGGACCAGGAGGCGGCGCGGGCCTCGGCGGCGGCGCTGCTCGACCGGCTCGACGTGCCGGCCGCGGTGCGTGAGGCGATCCGCGCGCGCGTCGAGGTGTCCGCCGCCACCGCGGCGACGAACGTCGGGGCCGACGAGCTCGCCGGCCTGGCCGCGTTCAGCGACACGCCGTCAGCGGGTGTCGCCGGCGGCAACCAGGGACTCGCGCTTGCACTGGCCGAGCCGCTCGGCGCACGGCTGCATCTCTCCACCCCCGTCACCAGCATCGCCTGGGGCGACAACGGCGCGACCGTGCGCACGCAGCGCGGCGAGCTGGCCGCCGACGCGGTGGTGGTCGCCGTGCCTGCGCCGGTCGTCGGCACGATCTGGTTCGCGCCCGCGCTTCCCGCTCCGCTGCGCGACGCGCTCGCGCGGCTGCGCTACGGCCACGCCGCGAAGCTGTTCGTGCCGCTGCCCGAGCCTCCGCAGCCGAGCGCGGTCCTGTCGGTGCCGGAGCGCTTCTGGACCTGGACGGCGCGCGCCGGCGATGCCGTGCAGCCGGTCGTGCACGCCTTCGCGGGCTCGCAGGCGGCGCTCGAGCGGCTCGCCGTCAAGGCCGGGCCGCAGGGCTGGCTGGACGCGGTGGCGCGGCTGCGCCCCGACCTGCGCCTCGCGCTCCAGGGCGCCGTGCTGTCGACCTGGAGCGACGATCCGTGGGCGCGCGGCGCCTACTCGGTCCACACGCCCGGCGGCAACGACCCGGCGCTCGCAGCCGCCTATGGCAGGCTCGTGTTCGCCGGCGAGCACACCGCCGGACCGTATGCGGCGCTGATGGAGGGCGCGCTGCGCAGCGGCGCTCGCGCCGCCGCGCAGCTGCTCGGTTAGCGGAGCTTGCGCTTGAGCGTGAAGTAGGCGGGCCGCTTCTTGCCGGCGGGCGACAGGAAGCCCGAGTCCCAATGGCTCTTGCGGACGCCGAGCCACTGGTAGAAGTAGACCCGCTTGATCTTCTTGAAATGGTGGGCGAGCGTGAACACGCGCTTGACGCTCTTGGCCTGGCCCTTGAGGCCGCCGCGGTTGATCAGCCCGCCGGTCTCCGTCAGCCACACCTGGCCGCGGACCATGCGGACGAACACGCGCGTCGTGCCGCGCGTGTTGCGGCTCGACGTGTCCTTGTAGTTGTGCAGGCCCCACACCTTGGCCTTGTGGACCTTGCGCTTGTAGGTGCGCAGCCACGAGACCATGTTCTTGCTGTCGTTGATGTCGGCCGCCACGATCGTGCACTTCTTGCAGGCCGACTTCAGCGCGTTGAAGAACTTCGCCGCCTTCGCGGGCTTCTTGTAGAACGGCTGCTCGGGCGCGTTCGGCTCGTTCCATGCCGTGAAGTCGCGCACGTACGGGTAGCGCTGCCGGAACAGCTTGAAGCCGTGCTTGTACGCCCTGAGACTGGGGATCTTGTGCCGGCCCCTGCTGCCGTGCCAGTTGCGGTTGAAGCTGATCAGCGGCCGCAGGTGCGCGGCCTTGACCCGCGACATCCACCAATCCAGGATCCCGGCCTGGGTCGTGTCCTTGTACCAGTCCCAAGACACCGTGTAGCGGGCGGTCTTGAGCTTGTGCAGGGACAACAGCTTCGCGTCTTCGTACGAAGTCGGGTTCTGGTCGCCCATGCCGTAGACGGGACGGGCGTTCGCGGCCGCCGGCGCCACGAGGGCGCAAGCGAGCAGGAAGGGGAGGATCAGGGTCCGGCGCATAACGGGACACAACACCGTGTGGTGTGATTCGTTGCGGTGCACAACGTGCTCGAAGCCCATCTGGGGTCCCGGCAGGTTTCGCGCGTCATCTACGGCTCGATCATCGGTCTGGCGCTCGTCGTCGTGCTCCAGGGCCATCCGCCCGCGGTCGGCGTGATCATCGCGTCGCTGATCTCGACAGCCGTCGCTGTGGGCCTCGCCGAGCTCTACAGCGAGGTCGTCGGCACCGAGACGCGGACGCGCCATCGCATCGCGCGCGGCGAGCTGGCGCACATCGTCGAGGACGTCGTGGCGGTGGCGATCGGCGTCGCCTTCCCGGCGCTGTTCTTCATCCTCGCGGCGGCCGGCGCGATGGAGCTCGACACGGCGTTCACGATCGCGAAGTGGACCGGGCTCGCGCTGATCGGCGCCTATGGCTTCGTGGCGGCCCGCTTCGCGGGCGCGAGTTGGCTGGGGGCGCTCGCCCAGGCCCTTGCCGTCGCCGCGATCGGCGCCGTGATGATCGCCGTAAAGGCGCTCGTTCACTGAGTACGGCGCCGCGCGAGCGGGTACCCCGTGCGACCATGCCGCTTCGCAGGGGGATCGTGGCCGTGCTCGCCGTGCTCGCGGCGTGCGCCGTGCTCGCGCCGGCCGCCGGCGCCCAGGTGAGCTGCACCGGCGACCCGGCGAGCGTCCAGCGGCTCGACCTCACGGTCGCCGGCGAGCCTGCGTGGGGCCTGTACGCGCTGCCGTCGTCGGCGCCGCGCGGGCTCGTCGTCTTCTTCCACGGCTACACGCACACCGCGAACTCCTGGGCCGAGCACGTCAAGCGCACGGCCGCGCAGGAAGGCGTGATCGCGGTCGCGATGGACTATCGCGGCCAGGTCGACCTGCCGCCGGAGCCGGGCACCACGCTGCCGCGCTCGCGCGGCTGGCAGGTCTCGGAGGGCGCCGCCGACTCGGTCGCCGCCGCGCAGCTGTTCGACCGCACGTGCGCCCTGCCGACGATCGTCGCCTACGGCGTGAGCATGGGCGGCAACGCTTCCGGCCTCGCGGTCGCCTCGCGCGCCACCCGCAGCGACGGCATGCCGCTGTTCGACCAGTGGTTCGACATCGAGGGCGCCGTCAACGTGATCGAGATCTACACGGCGGCACGCGAGCTGGCGGCCAGTGGCAACGCGCTCGCGGCCAACGCGACCGCCGACATCGAGCGCGAGATGGGCGGCACGCTCGAGCAGCGCCCGGAGGCCTACACGACGCGCACGGTCGTGCGCCGGGCGGACGACATCAAGGCGTCGGGCATCAAGGGCGTCACGATCGTGCACGGCATCGACGACGGCCTCGTGCCCAACTCGCAGAGTCGCGAGATGCAGTCACGGCTACGCGCGCTCGGCATCCCCACCGACGTGATCACCGCCGGCACGCGGGGCCCCGGCTCGGAGGCGGGAACCACGCTCAGCGGCAGCCTCGTGCCGGGCTTCGACTCGCCGTTCGCGGGCCACGCCGACGAGACGAGCACAACCCACATCGTCGGCAAGGCCGGCTTCGAGCGTCTGGAGGCCTACCTGCGCTCCGGCGAGACGCCGCAGTGCCGCGACTACGTCGTCGACGGCACGACGCAGACGATGACGCAGGTTCCGAGCGCCGGCTGTGTGCCGGCGCCTCAGTCGTAGTCCTCGACCGTCCGCCCTCGTGTCTCGACCTCGGGCGCTGCCGGCTCGCCGCGGGCGAGCAGCGTGTCGCGGATGCCGAAGTCGTAGATCACGGCGCCGATCAGCCCGCCCAGGAACAGGCCGATGATCGGTATCCAGAAGTACGTGTCGACGTTGCCGTAGTCGCCGGGCAGCGCCACCTGCCCCAGCCGGCGATGGCCGCGAACAGGCGCGGCTCGAAGTCGCGCGCCGGATTGATCGCGTAGCCGGCGTTAGCCCCGAACGAGAGCCCGACGGCGACCACGACGAAACCGACGATCAGCGGCGACAGGCGGCCACAACTCAGGCCGCCGTGTCTGCGAACGAGCCTTGGCGCTGCCGGTCGGCGTCGCCCGCAAATGTACCGGCGCCCTGGCGGCGGAAGCGGCGGACGTTCCCATAGGTGCCGACGGGCGCCCCGGGGTCGAGTGTGCCGGTGAAGGTCCCGACGGGTTCCTCGCGGAGGTCGTGAAGCGTGGCGCGCGGCAGCAGCTCGCGCGAATGCTCCTTGCGCGGTCGTGACATCAGTGCTGCTCCTCCTAGGATATCGTGAAACGATATCGTATCACGATATTCGTAGGAGCGATGAGAATCCCGGCATGACGCCGACGCCCAGCGACGAGGACTACCGGCGGCTGCTCGAGCTGCGGACGGGATTGCGCCGGTTCCTGCGCTGGAGCGAGCAGCAGGCCAAGACGGCCGGCCTCACGCCGGCGCAGCATCAGCTGCTGTTGGCCATCCGCGGACACACGGACCCGCGCGGGCCGACGATCGGCGACGTCGCGGGATACCTGTTGCTCCGCCACCACAGCGCAGTCGGGCTGATCGACCGTGCCGAGGCCGCGGGCTTGATCGAGCGCGTGGGCGACGCCGCGAACCGCAGCGTTGTGCGCCTGCGGCTCAGCGACCGCGGCTCGGCACAGCTCGAGGCGCTCAGCGAGCTCCACCTCGAGGAGCTCGCGCACCTCGCGCCGACGATGCACACGCTCTGGGACGCCCTCGAGGCCGCCCATCCCGCCGCGCGGTAAGGCGGTTCACGCGGTTCGGCGTCCGGGTAGGGGAACCGCACGGCCGGAAGAGGGCGGCCCGCGCGGGGCGGGACCGCATGGCTGGAGGGAGGCAGTAGATGTATCGAGTACGCACGCTCGCGCCCGTGATCCTGGGTGCGTTGATGATGGCCGCAGCGGTCTTCATGACGCTCCAGCCGACGGCCGAGGGCGGACGACATCACGCCGGGCCGCCGAAGTGGTGGGACCCGCCGGCCGACGTGCGCGCGATGCTGCGCGACGTCAGCGCGCGCAAGCTCAAGGAGTACGACCTCAAGCTCGTCAGCTTCGGGACGCGCCACACGCTGTCCGAGCAGGACAACCCGACGCACGGGATCGGCGCGGCGCGCGACTACATCAAGAGCCAGTTCGACCAGATCGCGGCCACCTCCGGCGGCCGCATGACGACCGAGCTGCAGAGCTTCATCCAGCCCGTCTCGAGCCGCATCCCGGTGCCGACACGGATCACCAACGTCGTGGCGACGCTGCACGGGACCGACCCGACGCAGGCGGACCGCGTCTATGTCGTCACCGGCCACTACGACTCGCGCCGTACCGATGTGCTCGACGGGACCGGCGACGCTCCCGGCGCCAACGACGACGGCTCCGGCACCTCGGCGGTGATCGAGCTCGCGCGCGTCATGGCGAAGCATCCGCCCGAGGCGACCGTCGTGTTCGCCGCGGTCGCGGGCGAGGAGCAGGGCCTGTACGGCTCCGATCACCTCGCGCAGGTCGCCAAGGACGCCGGCTGGAACATCCAGGGCGACCTGAACATGGACATCATCGGCAGCCCGAACGGCGGCAACGGCGTGCGCGATCCGCACACGATCCGCCTCTTCTCGGAGGGCGTGCCGACGGCGGCGACCACTGCGCAGATCAACCAACTGATCTCGCTGGGCGGCGAGAACGACAGCGCCGCGCGCCAGCTCGCCCGCTACATCTACGAGACCGGCTCCAACCGGTCGACGGACATGAACGTCAAGCTGATCTGGCGGCGTGATCGCTTCCTGCGCGGCGGCGACCAGATCTCGTTCCTCTTGCGCGGCTTTCCGGCCGTGCGCTTCACGGAGCCGAACGAGAACTTCAACCACCAGCACCAGGACGTGCGGACCGAGAACGGCGAGCTGATCGGTGATCTGCCGCAGTACGTCGACTACGACTACCTCGCGCGGGTGACCCGCGTGGTCGACTCGTCGCTGGCCGCGCTGTCGCGCTCGCCCGCGGCGCCGACGAACGCGCGGATCATCGCCGCGAACCTCTCGTACGACACCGAGCTGCGCTGGAACGCGAACACGGACAGCGACGTCGTCGGCTACGAGGTCGTCTGGCGTGACACCAAGGATCCGTTGTGGACGCACTCGCGCATGGTCGGCAACGTCACCGACTACACGCTCAAGGGCCTGAACAAGGACGACAACCAGGTCGGCGTGCGCGCGGTGGATCGCGACGGCAACCGCAGCCCGGTCGCCTTCCCGAACCCGGCCAACCAGTAGCCCGTCAGGCGCGAGGGGCGGCCGTCGCCGCCCCTCGCGACCTCAGCGACCGCGCGCATCGCCGGGCACGTGCCGACGGCCTGTGCCAGAGCTCGGGATATGGTCGGGCGCGTGGAGAAGACCGCCGCCGCCGCCCGCGACTACGTGGCGGATCTGCTTGCGTGATCGAGGCGCTCAGCGGGTGCGGTGCCGCGCGGCCAGCATCGCCGCGCGGACGCGCTGCTCGTGTGGCGAGCGCCAGGCGCGCTCGTGGCCGCCCGGGATGCCGTGCGTGAGCAGGAACCGCGGGTTGGCGCCGGTGAGCGGCGAGGCCGGCACCGCCGCCAGCGTGTCGCGGCGCGTGCCGCCGTGCCCGTCCGACGCAATCACGTAGGCGAGGCGGTCGCGGACCAGCCGGCGCCCCGCCGTCTCGGCCTCCTGACCGTGGCGACCGAGCAGCGAGGAGACGTTGACCTGCAGCAACGCGCCGTCCTCGATCGCCGGCCGCAGCCGGCGCAGCCCGTCGTCGAGGAGCCCGGCGGCGCGTTCGGGATGGGCGATCAAGACGCCGAAGCCGTGGCGGCGCACGTGCCGCCAGGCGTTGAGGAACGTGACGTCGATCCCGTCGAACGGGACCTCGAGCAGCACCCAGCGCGCGCCCCGGGGCCCGTGGGCGATCGCGTCGAGCTCAGCCGGCCCGAGCGCCGGCGCGCCGGGCGGGAAGATCTCGCCGCCCGGATGCAGGTGCAGGTCGATGCCGGCGGCATCGAGCGCTGCCTGCAGCGTGCGCGTGCGATCGGCGATCGTCGCGACGTCGAGGGGGAAGTCGGGATGGCCGACGTGCGGCGTCACGGTCGCCTCGTGCACGCCGTCGCGAGCGAGCCGCGCGGCATGCTCGAGCGCGGCCGCGGCGTCGGGCGGGCCGTCGTCGACGCCGGGGAGCAGATGGAGGTGGAGATCGACGTGCATCGGCATTGAGGTTCGCGTTCACGGTACGAAACCTCGTGATGGATCGGTGAACGCTAGGGTCGGGCAGCATGGGCGAGGACGTCCCGCACCTGACCTTCCTGCGCCATCTGCCCTTGTCTCAGCAGGCGGTCGAGTTCGCCGTGAAGATGCACGCGGGGCAGCAACGCTCGGGCGACCAGGCACGGTTCGTCGCCCATCCGATGGACGTCGCCGCCATGCTCGATCGCGCGCACTACCCGGACCATGTGATCGCGGCCGCGGTCCTGCACGACGTGCTCGAGAACACGGCCGAGGACCGCGACGATCTCGAGGCGCGCTTCGGGCCCGAGGTCGCCGAACTCGTCGCCGCCGTCAGCGACGACGAGTCGATCGACGACGAGGAGGAGCGCAAGGCGGACCTGCGCGAGCGCGTGCGCATGGCCGGCGGCTACGCGGCCGCCGTCTATGCGGCCGACAAGGTCGCCAAGGTGCGGGAGATCCGCACCGCGCTCGCCGCCGGCACGCCGTGGGACGAGCTCGAGGCCAAGTTCGCCCGCCACCGCGCGTCACTCGCCATGCTCGACGAGACGATCCCCGGCAGTCGCCTCGTCGAGGTGCTTCGCTACGAGATCGAGGCGCTGTCGGAGCTGCCGCCGGCGCCTTGACGCGCCCCCGGTCGGCTTGGAAAGGTGGCGGAGAGGGTTGCGCCCGGCGAGAGGAGAGACATGAGCGAGCGGATCGTGCTGCGCGGCGGCACCGTGCTGACCATGAACGACGCCCACGACGTGCTGCACGGCGCGGACGTCCTGGTCGAGGACGACAAGATCGCCGCGGTCGGGCCGGACCTGGAGGTTCCGGAGGGCGCGACCGTGATCGACGCGTCGCGCGGCATCGTGATGCCGGGAATGATCGACACGCACCGGCACATGTGGCAGACCGCCCTGCGCGGCTACGGCGCCGACTGGACGCTCGCCCAGTACTTCGTGTTCTTCTACCTGGAGTACGGGAAGCTCTTCCGCCCGCAGGACATCGCCGCGGGCAATGCGCTGTCGGCGATCGAGTCGCTCGACGCCGGCGTCACCACGACCGTCGACTGGTCGCACGGGCTGCAGACCGTCGACCACGCGGACGCCGCCGTCGACGCGCTGCAGGCGGTCCCCGGCCGCTTCGTCCTTGCCTACGGGAACATCCAGCAGGGCCCGTGGGAGTGGTCGACGTCGGCCGACTTCAAGCGCTTCGTCGAGCGCCGGTTCGGCACGCGCGACGACATGCTCGGCTTCCAGATGGCGTTCGACGTCACCGGCGATCCCGAGTTTCCCGAGCAGGAGGCGTTCAAGGTCGCGCGCGAACTCGGCGTCCCGGTCACCACGCACGCCGGCGTCTGGGGCGCCACCAACGACGACGGCATCCGCCTCATGCACGAGCACGGCTTCATGACGCCGGAGAACATCTACGTCCACGCGGCGACGCTGACCGAGGACTCCTACAACCGCATCGCGGCGACGGGCGGGTCGGTGTCGGTCTCGACCGAGAGCGAGCAGAGCGCCGGCCAGGGCTACCCGCCGACGTGGCAGCTGCGCAAGCACGACATCCCGGTGTCGCTCTCCATGGACACCAGCGTCTGGTGGAGCGGGGACCTGTTCTGCGCGATGCGCTCGACGATGGGCGCCGACCGCTCGCGCGAGCACCTCGAGGCCCACGCCAAGGGCGAGACCGTCACCAACCACCACCTGCGCGCCGAGGAGGTCGTGGACTGGGGGACGCGCGGCGGCGCCAAGGCGCTCGGCATGGACGCGCTGATCGGCAGCCTCGAGCCGGGCAAGAAGGCGGACGTCGTGCTCGTCAAGAACGACGACTCGCCGGTCATGTTCCCGATCCTGCACCCGTACGGGCACGTCGCCTTCCAGGCCCAGCGCGCCGACGTGCACACCGTGCTCGTCAACGGCAAGGTGGTCAAGCGCGACGGCAAGCTCGTCGGGATCGATCTCGGTCGCGCGCGGCAGGCCGTCGAGGAGACGGTCGAGTTCGCGCAAAGTACCCTCGGGGAAAACGCCTGGACCGCCGGGATGCACCCGGAGGTGCCGGAGCGGCAGGTCCTCGCGAATCCGTACCAGTACACCGAGTGGGGGAAGGCGACGTGAGCGTTTCAGTACAGACCGAGCGGCTGGCACAGGTCGTGCCCGACGCCCTGGCCGCGATCCACGAGGTGCTCGAGCGCCACCAGGTGAACGAGGAGGAGTGGATGGCCGTGCTGGCCTTTCTCACCGAGGTGGGCCGCGCCGACGAGTTCGTCCTGCTGTCCGACGTGACGCGCACGTCGGTGCTGATCGACGCGCTGTCGCACGCCGGCGACGAGTCGGGCGCGACGGCGAGCGACGTCGAGGGCCCGATGTACACGGTCGAGCCGCCGTTCCGGAAGAAGATCTACGAGGAGTACGAAGGGATGGGCGACGATGACCCGCTGTTCGTGCGCGGACGCGTCACGTCGACCGCGGGCGAGCCGCTGCCGGGCGCGGTGGTCGACGTCTGGCAGACAGGGCCGGCCGGCGGCTACGACCTCTGGGACGAGCGCCAGCCGGAGGGCAACTTCCGCGGCCGCATCAAGGCCGAGGACGACGGCGCGTACGAGTTCCAGACGATGCTGCCGAAACCGTACACGGTGCCGACCGAAGGCCCCGTCGGCCGCTACCTGGAAGCGATCGGCCAGCACCCGTGGCGGCCGGCGCACATCCACCTGAAGGTCACGGCGCCGGGCCACCGCACGCTCGTCACGCAGGTCTTCTTCCCCGACGACCCGTACCTGGACAACGACACGATCGGCGCGGTGAAGCCGGCGCTCGTGCGGCCCGTCGAGAAGCACGACGACCACCTCACGTGCGACTTCGACATCAAGCTGGCACCGGCCTGAGCTTCGACAACCTGGGCGAGGTCACCGCGCTGGCCCGCGGCGAGTGGCCCGCGGGCGCGCCGGTGGGCGAGCACTGGTCGGTGACCGAGGCGCTGCCGCGCCTGCTGGCGCTGCTCGACGAGCTGGATCTGCGCGCGACCTTCTTCGTCGAAGGGCTCAACGCCGAGCTCTATCCCGATGCGCTGCGCGAGCTCAACGCCGCCGGCCACGAGGTGGCGTTCCACGGCTGGCGGCACGAGCCTTGGCGCGGTCTGGACCCCGCGCGTGAGCGCGAGCTGTTCGAGCGTGGGGTGGAGGCGTTCGGCGCGCTCGGGCTGCGGCCGCTCGGCTTCCGGCCGCCCGGCGGCGAGCTGACCGAAGCGACGTTGGGGCTGCTGCGCGAGCTCGGCTTCACGTACTGCTCGCCCGAGGGCGAGGCGGTCTCCGAGCGCGACGGGATCGCGATCCTCCCGTTCCGCTGGGATCTCGTCGATGCCTGGTACTACCTCGACGGCTTCGACGGCCCGCCGTCGGCCGCCGCGCTGCGCGAAGCCGCGCTGCGCGCTCTCGCGAGCGGCGAGTACGCGACGCTGATCTTCCACCCGTTCCTCACCGACACCGACGAGCGCCTCGGAGTGCTGCGCGAGGTGCTCGAGCACGCGCGCGACGCGCGGCCGCTGCGCGAGTTCGTCTAACTGCGGCTGGGTGGGGAGACGGTGAGATCGGCCGTTTCGGCGACCCTTGGCAAGTTATGCGCCCTGAGCGTCCGAAACTTGCCGAGGTTCGCCTCGCGGCCGAAACCTCGCCGCTCTACCCGGCCGCAGTGCGTCCGCACCCCCTAGAGCCGCTCGCGCACTATCCGCGCGCCGGCCACGAGCGCCTGCAGCTTCGCGAACGCGACGTCGCGCGGCAGGTACTTCATCCCGCAGTCCGGGCCGACCTGAAGCCGCTCGGGCGGGATCACGGCCAGCGCCGCCTCGATCCGCTCGGCGACCTGCTCGGGCGTCTCGACCGGCGCGTCGTCGTCCAGGTCGAGCACACCGACGACGACGGTCTTGCCGGCGATCGGCGAGAGGACGGCGGGGTCGAGCCGCGGTTGCGCGGCCTCGACGGCGAGGATGCCGGCGGCGCAGCCGGCCAGTTCGTCGAGGAACGGGTAGCCGGGCGGCCGGTCGTGGACGACGTGGGCGTAGCCGAAGCAGGTGTGCAGCGCGGTCGTGCCGCCGACACCGGCCAGCGCGCGGTCGATCGCCGGTAGTGCGAACGCGCGCGCCTTCTCGGCCCGCGATTGCAGCCACGGCTCGTCGATCTGGACGATGTCGGCGCCGGCCGCGAACAGGTCGCGCACCTCCTCGTTCACCGCGGCGGCGAAGTCCATCGCCAGCTCGGCCTCGTCTTCGTAGAACTCGTTGGACGCCTGCTGGCTCATCGTGAACGGTCCCGGCAGCGTGATCTTGATCGTGTGGTCGGTGCGTGCCCGCAGGAACTTCAGGTCCTCGACCTCGACCGGCCGCACGCGCCGCACGCGGCCGACGATCCGCGGCACCGCGTTGGTGCCGCCTGCGCGCCCCGGCACCATCGCCGGGTTGTCGATGTCGAGCCCCTCCAGAGCGGTGGCGAAGCGGTTGGAGTAGCTCTCGCGGCGGATCTCGCCGTCCGTGACGATGTCGACGCCGGCGCGCTCCTGGTCGGCGATCGCGAGCGCGGTCGCGTCGTCCTGCGCGGCGGCGAGGTAGGGCTCCGCCACGCGCCACAGCTCCCGCGCGCGGACGCGCGGCGGGAGCGAGTGGCGGAGCCGGTCGCGATCGATCAGCCAATCCGGCTGTGGATAGCTGCCGATCACGGTGGTCTGAATCAGTGCCGTCACGACCTCGCGAGGGTAGACGGCCCGGACCGGCGCAGGTACATCAGGCCCGCGGCGGCGCCGGCGCCGAGCGCGAACGCGACCAGGAGCGAGCCGGCGATGGCCGCCCACGGGGTGTCATCGGAGGGGGCCGCCACCGGTGCGGGCTTGGGCGCCGTGATCGGCGCGGGCTCGAAGGCCCGCATCTGCGCGGCGATCTGATCCGCGCGGGCCGCGTCCTGCGCGTCCGGGCTGCGCAGGTCCTGCGTCTGCGTCGCTGCGGTCGCGGCGTCGCGGGTGTCGGGCATGCGCAGGTCCTGTTGAGCGACCGCGGCGGCGCTCGTCACGCCGAAGAGGGCGATGGTGGCGAGAACGGAGATGGTGGTGCGGAACACGGTGAGCCTCCTGGGCCGGTCGTGGGGTGGCCGGCACGTTCGGGCCCCGCGGTCTACGGCGGCTCTGCTGTCGGTCTACACAACGCCTTAGACCGGGCGTAGACCGCCCGTAGACACGCTTCACGCGAGGTGATTGGGTTGACCCAGCGCGTGCAGATCAGCGTCCTCGGACACCTGGAAGCAAGCGTCGACGACCATCTGGTCGCACTCGGCGGCGCCAAGCAGCGCGCGGTCCTGGCGATGCTCGGGCTCGAGGCGAACCACACGGTCAGCGCCGACCGGCTGATCGAGGGGCTGTGGGGCGAGGAGCCGCCGGCCAGCGCGCCGAAGATGGTGCAGAACTACGTCTGGCGCCTGCGCAGCGCGCTGGGGGACGACGGCGCGGAGATCCTCACGCACGGGCGCGGCTACGAGCTGCGCATCGACGCCGATCTGGTCGACGCCTGCCGCCTCGAGCGGCTCGTGGCCGAGGCTTCCCGGGCGGCCGGGGCAGGGGAGCCGGGCAACGCCGCGCGCGCCGCGCTGGCGCTGTTCCGCGGCGCGCCGCTGGCCGACGTCGCCGACGAGCCGTTCGCCGGCCCGGAGATCCGCCGCCTCGAGGAGCTGCGTCTGAACGCCGCCGAACTGGCGATCGACGCCGACCTGGCCACGGGCCGTCACCAAGAGGTCGTCCCGGAGATCGACGCGCTGCTGGCCGAGAACCCCCTGCGCGAGCGGCTGCACGCGCAGCGGATGCTCGCGCTCTACCGCTGCAGGCGCCAGGGCGAGGCGCTCGAGGCCTTCCGCCACGCGCGCGCCACGCTGGTCGAGGAGATCGGCGTCGAGCCGGCGCCCGAGCTGCGGCGCCTGCATGAGGCGATCCTGCGCCAGGACCCGTCGCTCGATGTCGAGCCGGCGCCGGCCGCGCTCCAGCCCGAACTCGACCCCACGGCGCTGCCGCCGCTGATCGGCCGCAACGCCGAGCTGCGCCGGCTGCGTGCCTGCCTCAATGGCTCCGGTGCCCTGGTGGCGCTGGTCGGCGCGTACGGGATGGGCAAGACGCGCCTGGCGGCTGAGATCGCGGGTGAAGCGCACCGCGCGGGCGCCGCGGTGTTCTACGGGGCCGGCAACGGGCCGCCCGAAGCGGCGCTCGCCGCGATCGCTCGCGCGCGCGAGTCACGCCGGCCCGCGCTCGTGGTCGTGGACGATGCCGACCGCGCGCCGGTGGCGGTGGTCTCCGCGCTGCGCGACCTCGGGACGGCGAGCGCCGATGCTCCGATGCTCGCGCTGGCGACCGGACAGGAAGCGGCGGCGCTCGCGCGCCTCGAGCCGCACGAGTCGATCGTGCTCGATCCGCTCGACGCCGCGGGCGTCCACGCCATCGCGGGCTTCTACGCGCCGGTCGGGAGCGCCGTGCCGGTCGACACCCTGCTCGCCGCGAGCCGCGGCGTCCCCCGGCGCATCCACGAAGCGGCGAGCGAATGGGCCCGCGCCGAGGCGACGCGCCGCGTCGACACGGCGGCCGACCGCGCGGCGCACGGCCGCAGCGAGGCCCGCGCGCTCGAGGCCGAGCTGGCCGGGAGTGTCGAGGAGCTGCAGTCCACGCGCGAGCGCGCGGGTCTGCTCAGCGGCGACGGCGCTGCGACGCCGGTGGTGTGCCCGTACAAGGGCCTGGCGCCGTTCGAGGCCGACGACGCCGAGTACTTCTTCGGGCGCGAGCGGCTCGTGGCCGAGCTCGTTGCCCGGCTCGTCGGGGCGCCGCTGCTGGCCGTCGTCGGCCCCTCGGGCAGCGGCAAGTCCTCGGCCGTCCGCGCCGGGCTGCTGCCCTCGCTGGCCGGTGGCGTGCTGCCCGGCAGCGACAACTGGACGCAGGCGCTGATCCGCCCCGGCGCCCACCCGACGCGCGAGCTCGCGCGCGCCACCCGTCGGCTGGCGCGCGAGTGGCACCGCGTACTCGCGGTCGACCAGTTCGAAGAGCTCTTCACGGCGTGCCCGGACGAGGGCGAGCGCGCGGAGTTCGTCGCCGCGCTCGTCCGCTTCGCGCGCGACGGCGGCGTCGTGGTGGTCGCCATCCGCGCCGACTTCTACGGGCGCTGCGCCGCCTACCCCGAGCTGTCGCGACTGCTCGGCGCGAACCACGTGCTCGTCGGGCCGATGTCCCGGGACGAGCTGCGGCGCGCGATCGAGCGGCCCGCCGAGCGCGTCGGGTTGACCGTGGAGCCCGAGCTCGCCGAAGCGCTGCTCGGCGACGTCGAAGGCCAGCCCGGCGCTCTGCCCCTGCTCTCGACGGCACTGCTCGAGCTGTGGCGCGAGCGCGATCAGCGCCGTCTGCGGCTCGCTGCGTACGCGCGCAGCGGTGGCGTGCAGGGCGCGGTCGCGCGGCTTGCCGAGAGCGCGTATGTGGCGCTCGACCCCCCGCAGCAGGCGGCGGCGCGCCGGCTGATGCTGCGCCTGACCGACGAGGGTGAGCCCGGCGCGATCGTGCGCCGGCGGCTCGCGCTCGCCGAGCTCGACGCGGAGCATGCCACCGTCGTCGCCCAACTCAGCGAGCAGCGACTCCTGACCGTGTCGGACGGCGCCGTCGAGGTGGCGCACGAGGCACTGCTGCGCGAGTGGCCGCGCCTGCGAGGCTGGCTCGACGAGGACGTGCAGGGCCGCCGCCTGCATCGCCGGCTGAGCGACGCGGCGCGCGCCTGGGACGCGGACGGCCGCGACGCCGGCTCCCTCTATCGCGGCGGCCGGCTGGCCTCGGCGCTCGACTGGGCGGCCGAGCACGATCCCGAGCTCGACGCGACCGAGCGCGCGTTCCTCGACGACAGCCAGCGCGCGAGCGGCCGCGCCCAGCGGCGCCTGCGTGCCGTGCTCGCGGGCGTGGTCTCACTGCTCGTGCTGGCGGTGATCGCCGGCGTCGTGGCGCTCGACCAGCGCTCCAGCGCCCGTGCCGAGGCGACCACGGCCGCGGCCCAACGCCTCGGTGCCCAGGCGCTGGCCGAGGACGACGTCGGCCGCTCGCTGCTGCTCGCCCGCCAGGGCCTGGCGCTCGACGACAGCCTGCAGACGCGCAGCAACCTGCTGGCGGCGCTGCTGCGCACGCCGGCGGCGGTTGGCGTGCTGAGTGGCGACGGCGACCGGCTGGTGAGCATCGCGCTCAGCCCCGACGACCGCACGCTGGCGATGATCGACATCGACGGCACGCTCAGCTTGTTCGACACCGGCACGCGACGTCTGGAGGCGCGCGAGACGGTGCCTGCGTTCGGCCTCGGCGTGATCGGTGTCGAAGTGCCCGGCGTGATCAGTCCCGACGTGCTGCGATTCAGCGCGGACGGGACGCGACTGGCCGTGGGCGGCGCCCAACCTGCGGTGCTGGACGTGCGGACGCGCAAGGTCGTGATGCGCAAGCTCGACGACGGCCGCTACTTCTACGCCGTGCAGTTCGCGCCCGATGGGCGCAGCCTGCTCGCGGGTGTCGCCGGCCCGGGGACTGAGATCAGTGCTCAGCGCTTCACCGTGGCGAGCGGGCGCCCGATCGGCACGCCGCGATTGATCACGCAGCGCGACGTGCTCGTGACCCCGATGCTCATGCGCGACGGGAGGCGCGTGGTCACCACGATGCCCGGCCATACCGAGATCCGCGACGCGACGTCGTTGCGGGTGCTCGAGCGGTGGCCCGCCGGCGCTGCTACAGGGGCGCTGAGTCCTGACGATCGGACGATGCTCCTCGGTGGGAGGGACGGCTCGGTGCGCTTCCTCGACCTCGACAGTGGCCGGGTGCGTAGCGTCTCCGGCCGCCATGCCGGCTCCGTGGCGCAGGCCACGTTCGGCCCCGACGGGCGGACCGCGGTCACGGCTGGGGCGGACAACCGCGTCATCGTCTGGGACGTCCAGCGCGGCTCCGTCGTTGAAACGCTCGAGGGTCACGCCGGGCAGACGACGAGCCTCGCGATCAGCCGGGACGGCCGGTCGCTGTACACCGGCGCGCTCGACGGCAAGGTCCTGATCTGGGACCTTGGCGGCGCGAGCCGGCTCGACCGCCCGTTCCGGACCGGTCCCGCCCGCGTGTCCCCGTTCTCCGACTTCCCGTTCATCAGCAGCGCGCTGAGCGGAGACGGGCGCGTGCTCGCCGCCGGCCACGACGACGGAACCGTGAGCCTGATCGACGTCCGGACGCTGCGCACGATCTCCACATTCGATGCGGTGCCGAGCAGCCCGGTGCGGGGGATGGGCTACATCCCGCATACCGGGCTGCTCGTGGTCGGCGGCGACGACGGCTTCCTGGGGATCTTCGACTCCGACACCGGCCGCCGCCTGCAGCGGCTGCACGGCGAACGCCTCGACCAGGAATTCCCCGTCGCCAAGCTCCCGCCGAGCTTCAGCGCCGACGGGCGGCTGATGGCGGTCGTCGACTACAACTTCGATGTGTTGTTGTGGAGGCTGCGAGGAGGCCGCGTCGTGGGGGCGCCGCGCCGCTACGGCCCATCGCTGGGCGCCATCGACGTGTCGCTGAGCCCGAATGGCCGGACGATGGTGGTGGCGATGTCGGCCGGCGTCGAGGTCGTCGACGTCGCGACGCTGCGGCGGCGGGCTTATCTCCCCGGCGTGGGTGGCGATGCCTCGGTGGTGCAGTTCACGCCCGACGGCCGCTACGTGATCGGGGGCAGCGTCAAGGGCTGGTCGCGGATGTGGTCGACGAAGACGTGGCAGCCGTTCGGCCGGGAGCTCGCCGGCCACACCGGGGTGGCGCTGTCGGGATCGGTGAGCCCGGATGGCCGTACCGTGGCCACGGGGAGCGCCGACGGCACGATCCAGCTGTACGACGTGGCCACGCAAGCGCAGGTCGGCGCGCCGCTGCCTGCGGTGCCCAACCGGCCGGTGATACCGCTGTTCACGCCCGACGGCAACTACCTGCTCGCCGTCACGACTACCGGCCAGGCGTACCGCTGGGACGTGCGGCCGTCGGCGTGGGCGCAGCACGCCTGCTCCGTGGCCGGGCGGACGCTGACGCTGACGGAGTGGAACGATGCGCTGCCGGGGCGCGAGTACGCGCCCGCGTGCACCAGCTGACTTCCCTTTGAGCGTCGTCTCTCCCGACACCGCGCGCGACCAGAGCACCGCCAGCGTCCTCACCGCGCTGGCGGCGAACACGGCGATCGCGATCGCGAAGGGCACCGCCGCGGCGCTGACGGCGTCGCCCGCGCTGGTCGCCGAGACGCTGCACACGCTCGCCGACACCGGCAACGAGGTGCTGCTGTGGATCGCGCTGCGCCGCTCGCGCCGCCCGGCCGACGAGTCGCACCCGTTCGGCTACGGGCCCGAGCGCTACTACTGGGCGCTGCTGGCGGCGGTCGGGATGTTCGTCGTCGGCGGGACGCTGTCGGTCTGGGAGGGCGTGCACGCGCTGATCGACCCGCTGCCGCTCGACGCCTTCTGGCCCGGCGTCATCGTGCTCGTGATCGCGCTGGTGCTCGATTCGGTCAGCCGCACCGTCGCGATCCGGCAGCTGCGGCGGCAGGCGGCCCAGCGCGGGATCAGCGTGCGCGAGCTGCTGGGCGAGAGCCCGGACCCGACCGTCGTGACCGTCTACCTCGAGGACTCGATCGACGTCCTCGGCGCCGCGCTCGCGCTGATCGCGCTCGTCCTGCACCGCGTCACGGGCTCCGCGCTGCCCGACGCGCTGGTGACGATCGTGATCGGGCTGCTGCTCGGCTACGTGGCGCTCAAGCTCACGAGCCGCAACCGCCAGCTGCTCGCCAACCAGGCGATCCCGCAGCGCTACAAGGACCAGCTGCGCGAGCGGCTCGCAGCCGCCGCCGGCGTCGAGGAAGTGGCGAGCCTGGAGGCCGTCTACCTCGGCCCGGGCGAGGTGCTGGTCACCGCCGATGTGCGGATGGATCGCGGTCTGAGCGGCGACGACGTCATCGCCGCGCTCGCACGGATCCGCGCGGACGCGGCCAGGGAAGTCCCGGTGATAGCACGGCTGTACTTGACGCCGGTCTGACTCCGGGCGTGATGCCGCTCAGCGGATCTGAGAGGGTCGTCGCGTCACCACGCACGCGAAACAGTTCGACGCGTTCATCTCCTACAGCCGCGCGATCGACGGGCAGCTCGCGCCGACGTTCCAGAGCGCGCTCCAGCGGTTCGCGAAGCCGTGGTACCGGTTGCGCGCGATCCGCGTCTTCCGAGACGACGCGAGCCTCTCGTCCAACCCCGGTCTGTGGTCGTCGATCCAGACGGCGCTCGATTCGAGCTCGGCGTTCGTGCTGCTGGCCTCGCCGACCGCCAAGGAATCCGAGTGGGTGGGGCGGGAGGTCGAGCACTGGCTCGCGACGCAGGGTCCCGCTCGGCTCCTGATCGTCCTGACCGAGGGCGACCTCGTGTGGGACGACGCCACGGGCGACTTCGACTGGAAGCGGACGGCGCTGCCGGAGGCATTGCGCGGCGTCTACCGCGAGGTGCCGCGATACACCGACCTACGCTGGGCGCGCACGAAGAAGCACCTGTCGCTACGGGATCCGCGCTTCCGCGCGGCAGTGGCCGATGTCGCGGCCCCCGTCCGCGACGAGAAGAAGGACGATCTGATCGGGCTGGAGGTCGAGCAGCATCGGCGGACGATGCGCATCGCCGGCGCGGCTGTGACCGGGCTCACGGTCCTCGCCGTGGCGGCCGCTATCGCGGCCGTGCTCGCGATCCGCGGCCAGGCGACCGCGCGGCGCGAGCGCGACCGCGCGCAGGCCCAGGCACGGCTGGCGACCGCACGACAGCTCGCCGCCGAGTCCGCGACGACGCTGCGCAGCGGCGGTGCCGACGTCGCACTGCTGCTCGCGGCGCAGGCGTTCCGGTTCCAGCAGACCCCGGAGACGCGCGGGGCGGTGTTCGCCGCGCTCAACGCGACGCCGCGCGTGGAGCGGATGATGCGGCTGCCGGCCGGGCACACGTTCCCCATGTTGTCGGCCGACGGGAAGACGCTGGCATCGGTGGTGGGGCACGGGCGAGTAGAACTCCGGCCGGTCGGCGGCGGCCCCGGACGGACGCTGCGCGTCGGCGGTGTGCCCAGCAAGCTCGCGGTGAGCCCGGACGGTCGCACGGTTGCCGCCAGCGACCCGACGGGCGCCGTGACGATCGCCGGTGGCGCGGACGACGGTGAAAAGCCGGTGCACGTCGACGGCCCGCCGGCGATCGGCGAGGAGGGGCCGTTCGCGGGCACTGACATCGCGTTCGCGCGGCATCACCCGCTCGTCGCCTGGAACGGGCCGTCCGTGTCGCTGTGGAACGGCCGCGCCGTGCGGCAGCTGGCCATCCCCCAGGGCCCGTGGCCCGGGACGCTCCACCTCGCGTTCTCCGGTGAC
Source organism: uncultured Solirubrobacteraceae bacterium (assembly GCA_963803335.1). Taxonomy (GTDB): domain Bacteria; phylum Actinomycetota; class Thermoleophilia; order Solirubrobacterales; family Solirubrobacteraceae; genus DASSUW01. Next base: position 648,869 of record CAWDME010000011.1, read on the forward strand.
GACCGGCTGCTTGCGGCGGCATCGGACTCCATCGGGACCGTGGTCGTGTGGCAACTCGGTGCCGACGGCACGGCGCGCACGCCGCCGCACGAGTTCCAGGCCGGATCCGGGAAGGGGTTCCTCGGCTTCGGCCAGGGCGTCGAATCGATCGCGTTCAGCCCGTCCCGGCGCGGCCTTCTCGCGGTCGGCGGGTTCGACGGGACCGTCGCGTTCTGGGACGCCGAGTCGGGCACCCGGCTCTCGTCGACCCCTGCCGGCTCCGGCAGGATGGAGGTTGCCTTCAGCCCGGACGGTCGGCGACTGCTCTCGTGGGACCAGCGCCAGATCGCTATCTGGGACGCCGCACGGCGCCGCATCCGCTCTTCGTTGCCGGCCTTGCGGTGGGGTGGGCCGATCGGGTTCCTCGCCGACTCGCGGCGGCTGCTCGTCGGCGGCTCAGGCGGGACCGCGACCCTCGATCCGGACGCGCCGCCGTCCCCACTCGCACACTGGCTGCCCGGGGCGACGCGTGACGTCGACGCCGTGGCGTACGACCCCACCGGCCACCGGCTGGCCACGCTGAGCTACTACGAGCTTCGGCAGTGGGACGCCCGCACGCTGCGTGCGCTCGACGGCGGGCGGTATCCCGGCTACGCCATCGACCTGGTCTACGAGCACGATGGACAGCATCTCGTGACCTGGTCGGGCGACCGCGAGGCAGTATCGATCTGGAACCTGTCGAAGGGCCGGCGCTCGGCGCGCGTTACCGGCCATGTCCGTGCGGTCGCCGCGACTCGCGACGGCCTACTCGTCGCGGGCACACGGCCTGACGGCCTGTATGTAACGCGAGTGGGCGCCGACCCTCAGCTGCTCCCGTCGTCCAAGGGTGTCCTGCCCCCGATCGGGATCTCGCCCGACGGCCGTACCGTCGTCGCCACGCTGCCGCCGAAGCCCGGGACGTTCCTGGGCAGCAGCCCGTTGACGATGCGCACGTGGCGGCTTCACCCCCATCCGACGGTCCAGCGCGCGTCGCTGCCGGGCGCGACGATCGGCGGCCTGGGGTTTAGCGATGACGGCCGGCTACTGGCAACGGGAGGCGATGCCGCAGGGGTGTACATCCGGGACGCGGCGCGGGGCACCAAGCTGGACTCGGTGCCTCAGCTCACTGAGGCGCTCGCCTTCGACCGCCACCAGCGCCTCGCCACGCTCACGGATAACCAGCTCGAGCTGTGGGACGTAGACGGCCGCGCGCTCGCCACGCAGCCGCTCGCCCACGCCACCGAATCGTCGTTCGACGGGCAGCCGCAACTCGCGTTCTCCCCGGACGGTCGCCGTCTTGCAACGGTGGGTTTGACGTCGCGGCCGCTCGTCTTCGACGTGGATCCGCGATCGTGGCCCGCCGCCGCGTGCCGCGTGGCCGGTCGCAGCCTCACCCGCGCCGAGTGGCAACGCTTCGTCGGGCCAGGCTTCCCGTACGCGCGCACCTGCCCGTAGCGCCCTGGCGTGCCGCCGCTCGACGTGGTTTGCTTGCAAATTGGAGTGAGGGTGGTCGGATGAGCTGGCTCGGTGACAGCGCCGCGGTCGCGGTGCTGTCGTTCGACGTCGACGCGGAGTCGGCGATCCTTGCCGCGGGTCGTCGCTACGCCGACCACGCGATGGTCATGACGCACCAGGCGTACGGCCCGCTCGTCGGCGTGCCGCGGATCCTCGCCCTGCTCGACGATTTCGGCCTGCAGGCCACGTTCTTCGTCCCCGGCCTGACCGCCGACCGCTACCCGCAGACCGTCGAGCAGATCGCCGCCGCCGGGCACGAGGTCGGGCATCACTCGTACAGCCACCTCAGCCCGGTCGATCTCGGCCCGGAAGGCGAGCGCGCGGACTTCGAGCGCGCGCTGGGGGCGCTCGAGCGCATCGGCATCAAGCCGAGCGGCCACCGGTCGGCGCTGTGGGAGGCGAGCTGGAACACGCCCGCGCTGGTCGCGGAATACGGCCTCGACTACGACTCGACGCTGATGGACGACGACAAGCCGTACCTGCTCGAGACATCCAAGGGCACGATCGTCGAGCTGCCGCCGCACTGGAGCCTTGACGACTGGGAGCAGTACGCGTACCTCCCGCGGCCGCCGATCGGGGTGAACATCGAGTCGCCGGCAAAGGTGCTCGACCTGTGGACGAACGAGCTCGACGCGATGCGCCGCCACGGTTGCCTGTTCATGCTCACCAACCACCCGTTCCTGACCGGGCGCCCCGGCCGGGTGGAGACCCTGCGCCGCCTGATCGAGCACGCTCTCGATCGGGCTGACGTGACGTTCGCGACCGCGGGCGAAGTTGCCGCGCGGGCGCGCGCCGACGAGACCGTGACCACCCGACCGCTGCGTCCCGTCGAGGTGGACGCCGCCATCTATCCGGACCTGTAAGGAGGAAGGGATGTCCCTAGCCGAGCACGAGCGGCAGGAGCTGGCCGAGGCGGTACAGATCGACCCGCACGGGATCGAGCCGATCCCTGACGCCGACCGCGACTCCACGCCGATCCAGCAGTTCTGGATCTGGGCCGGCGCCAACATCGCGCCGATCAACTGGGTGCTCGGCGCGCTCGGCATCATCCTCGGCCTCAGCCTGGTCGAGACGATCATCGTCGTCACCGTCGGCAACCTCGCCGGCTGCGCGCTGTTCGGCCTGTTCTGCGTGATGGGCCATCGCACCGGCGTCAACCAGATGGTGCTCTCGCGCAGCGCGTTCGGGCGCCGCGGCGCCTACGTGCCCGGCGTGGCGCAGCTGCTGCTCACGATGGGCTGGGTCGGCGTCAACACCTGGGTCGTGCTCGACCTCACGCTCGGCGTGCTCGACGAGATCGGCGTCTCCGGGGGCACCGGCCTCAAGTACGTGATCGGCTTCGTGCTGATGGCCGTGCAGGTCGTGATCGCGATCTACGGCTTCTACCTGATCCGCACGTTCGAGAAGTACACGGTGCCGATCGCGGCGGTGATCATGGCCGCGATGACCGTCCTGGCCGTGACGAAGACGGACGTCACGTGGAGCCACTCGACCGTGAGCGGCGCCGACAAGGTCACGTCGATCTCCCAGCTGCTGACCGCGATCGGTATCGGCTGGGGCATCTCGTGGTTCACGTACTCGTCGGACTACACGCGCTTCGTGGCGCGCAAGTACACGGACAGGCAGGTGTTCTGGGGCTGCTCGCTCGGCATGTTCTTGCCGACGGTGTGGCTGGCCATACTCGGGGCGACGATCGCCTCGTCGGGCTCCGACACCGACCCGTCGCAGCTCGTCGCCTCGGTGTTCGGCGTAATGACGATCCCGGTGCTCCTGCTGATCATGCACGGGCCGATCGCGACCAACATCCTCAACCTCTACTCGTGCTCGCTGGCGGCGCTGTCGGTTGGGCTCAAGACGGCGCGCTGGAAGATCACGGCGGTGGCGGGCGTGGTCGGCTCCGCCGTCCTGATCGCTTTCATCCAGTCCGACAGCTTCGCCCACTCGTTCGACAACTGGATCGCGTCGATCATCGTGTGGATCAGCCCGTGGGCCGGCATCACGCTCGTCGAGTACTTCGGGCTGCGGCGCGGCAAGGTCGACGTGCCGGCGCTCTACGAGCCGGCGAAGACGTCGCCGTTCGGCGACGTGAACTGGCCGGCGATGGTTGCGCTCGTGGTCGGCCTGGTGGCCGCGTGGTCGTGGCAGTTCGGCCTCGTCACCGCGCTCCAGGGACCGGTGGCCAAGGGGCTCGGGAACACGGACTTCTCGTGGGCCGCGGGCATGGTCGTGGCGGGCGGTGTGTACTACCTGCTCGCGCGCAACCGGGTGCGGGCGAAGACGCCCGCCGAACCCGAGGAGCGGTTCGCGCGCACGTGACCTGGATCGACGTTCCTGCCCGTGAAGGCCGCGGCGTCCGCGTCGCGGCCGGGCAGTCCTTCCGTGTGATCGACGTGGACGGCGGCCAGGTGGCCGACACGTTCGCGTTCCGCGCCGACGACGTGTCCGAGTACCACTCGGCCGAGCACACGCGCGCGTACGTGAGCCGGCTGTTCCCGCGCCCGGGCGAGCCGTTCGTGACCAACCACCGGCGGCCGATACTCACGCTGGTCGAGGACGCCTCGCCGGGCATCCACGACATGCTGTGCGCGGCGTGCGACCCCGAGCGCTACACCGGCCTCGGCGTCGCGGGCTGGCACGCCTCCTGCCGCGAGAACCTCGAGAACGCGATGGCCGAGCTGGGGCGGCCCCACGTCGAGGTCCCCCAGCCGATCAACCTGTTCATGAACATCCCGGTCCGCGCCGACGGTGACCTGGGCTGGGAGCCGGCGCCGTCGCGGTCGGGCGACTCAGTAACGCTGCGGGCCGAGATGGACTGCTTCGTCGTCGTCTCCGCCTGCCCGCAGGACATCGTCCCGATCAACAACGGCAACCCGACGCCGATCGCGATCGAGCTGCTTTAAGCCGGCGGGCGGCGGCGCGTGGCCGAGAGCGCGCGCGGAGGGGGACGCCCGGGCGAGCGGACCTTCCGACCCGGGGTCGCGTTACGGTCAAGGGCGATGCCTTCTCTTGAGATCGCAACCGTTTCCGCCGCCCACATCCTGCTCATCGTCGTCATCGCCCTGGTCGTGAACCGGCTCGCGCGGCGAGCCGTCAAACGCACTTTGCGGGGATTGCAGACAGGCGGCCTGCAGGAGCGGCTCGGCACCGTCCGCCGCGCCGCGCCCGACGCGCTGCTCGAGACCGGCCAGATCAGCGTGCGCGCCGAACAGCGCATCGAGGCGCTGTCGAGCGTGCTGCGCAGCGTGATGAGCGCGACGATCCTGCTCGTCGCCTCGATCATGGTCCTGGGCGAGCTCGGCGTGGAGCTCGGGCCGCTGATCGCCGGCGCCGGCATCCTCGGCGTCGCCCTCGGCTTCGGCTCCCAGTCGCTCGTGCGCGACTTCCTGTCCGGCATCTTCATCCTCGTCGAGGACCAGTTCGGGATCGGCGACATCGTCAACCTCGACGGCACGACCTCCGGCGTCGTGGAGGCCGTGTCGCTGCGCACCACGCGCCTGCGCTCGGTCGACGGCACCGTCTGGCACGTCCCGAACGGCGAGATCCGCCGCGTCGGGAACATGAGCCAGCACTGGTCGCGCGCACTGCTCGACATCGAGGTCGCCTACGCGACCGACCTCACGCGCGCGCAGGAGGTCATCGGCGAGGTCGCCCACGCGGTCTGGGACGAGGACAAGCACGTGCTCGAGGAGCCCGAGGTGTGGGGCGTCGAGGCGCTCGGCGCCCACGGCGTCGTCATCCGCCTCGTGGTCAAGACCACGCCGTCGGAGCAGTACCGGGTCAGCCGGCTGCTGCGCGAGCGCCTCAAGGTCGCGTTCGACGAGGAGGGGATCGAGATCCCGTTCCCGCAGCAGACGATCTGGCACCGCTCGGACCCGCGCGACCCGGTGGCCTGATCGCCGGCGTTGGTGTTGGCGGGCTGCGGCATGCCCTCCGGGGGCCAGTCGCTCGCGGGCTCGCGCCCGAGAGCGCCCCCGGAGGCCACGCCGCAGCCCGCCCCCCACACGCACCCGCGCGCTCCGCCGCCGCATCTCCGTGCGCTGTGGGAGGGGTGCCGTCAGCACCGGGCTGCTGACTACGGGCTATGGGGGCCGCACCTTTCAGCGCGCGCGGGTGGCGCGTTCGAGCACTCGCGCGGCGGGATCTCGCGCACGGCCGCGACCTGCGCCGCGGCCAAGGCGAGCGCGCTTCCCTGGTGGCTCATCGCGCTACGCGAGGGCCGCCGCGGCCGCTCACAGGTCCAGTGCGATCTCGGACGCGGGCCGGGTGGAGCACGCGAGGATCCGACCGTCGGGCGGCGGCTCGAGCGGGTCGAGTATGTACGTGACTTCCCCGGAGACGAGGCTGCTCTCGCAGTTGTGGCAGACGCCGTTCCGGCAGCCGAAGCCGACCGGGACGTCGCAGGCCTCGGCGAAATCGAGCAGGCTCGGGTAGCGGTCGTCCCACGCGACGGTGAGGCTGCTGCGGACGAAGGTGACGACCGGGCCACTGCCGGCGGGCCCGGCGGGGGCGTGCGGCGGCCGGTCGCCCGCCTTGACGATGCCGGAGGCATGGACGGCGACGGCGCCGAACGCCTCGGTGGCAATGCGCTCGGGCGCGACGCCGCGCGCCGCGAGTGCCGCCCCGATCGCGCTCATGAACTCCTCCGGGCCGCACAGGTAGTAGTCGGCGTCCGTCGGGACCTGCGCCTGCTCGAGGACGGCGAGGTCGATGCGCCCCGCGACGTCGTAGCCGTTCTCGCCGGCCGCCGGGCGGCTGTAGGCCACGACCCGGTGGCCGTTCGCGAACGCGCCGAGGAGCTTGTCGACCTCGGCGGCGAAGGCGTGCTCTTCGCGGTTGCGGGCGCCGTGCACCCACCAGACCGGCCGGGTGCCGTGCTCGCGCACCAGCGCATGGAGCATCGCGAGCACGGGCGTCGCGCCGACGCCGGCGCTGACCAGCACGACCGGACGGTCGCCGCCGCGCAGCACGAAGCTGCCTCGCGGCGCGGCGACGTCGAGCTCGTCGCCGACCTTGACGTGATCGTGCAGATAGCGGCTCGCGGCTCCCTCGCGCTTGACGCTGATGCGGTAGCCGCGCTCGTCGGAGATGTCCGAGAGCGAGTAGCTGCGCGTCAGCGGCGGCGGACCCGGCACGCGCACGGTCAGATACTGGCCGGGCTGCGCACCGCCGCTGCCGGGCGCGAGCAGGAACGACTTGATGGTGGTGCTCTCGCGGCGCACCTCGGCGACGCGCAGCGGCCGGAAGCCGGGCCACGCCGGTGCCGCCTGAGCATCGCCGTCGGCCTTCGCGAGCAGCTCGCGAAAGCTCCCCTGCCAGCCCTGGCTGAGCGCGGGCACGCGCAGCGCGCGTTCCAGCAGCGCGCGCGACTTGTTCGGCAGGTAGAGCAGCGCGTCCACGTCCGCCACCGTCAGCCGCTCGGGCCCGTCGGCGACCTTCACGATCGCGTCGCCCGCCTGCACCTCGCCCTCCTCGAGCACGCGCAGGTAGAAGCCGGGCCGGTGGTGGGCCACGAGCAGCGACGGCATCGCCGGCAGGTCCATCCGGATGCCGACGCGGTAGCAGGTCACGCGCGGCTGGGTGACCTCGAACAGCGCTGCGCCGATCTGGAAGCGGTCGCCGATGCAGACCTCGTCGTCGGGCAGGCCCTCGACGGTGAAGTTCTCGCCGAACTGGCCGTGCGTGAAGTCGCTCCGGCCGAGCTCACGCTCCCAGTAGCGGTACGAGTCGAGCTGGTAGACGAAGACGGCGCGGTGCTCGCCGCCGTGGGCGAGCCGGTCGGCCTGGTCGTCGCCGTCGATGTTGATCCGCCGCACCATCCGCGGCCCGTCCACGGCCTCCTTCCAGATCGCCGTGCGGACCGTCTTGCCCTGCCACTGGACCTCGCGCGGCCCGCCGACGTTGAGCGACACGAGCCGCCCGCTCACTGCGCCGGGCATGCCACCCTCACGGGAAGGCTCACGTGGCCACGCAGCGCCGCCAGCAGCGCCAGCACGACCGCGGCCACGAGCAGCGGCGCGGCCCCGCCCTCGCCGCCGAGCGGATTCCGCCAACGGCGATCACGATCGAGCGTTGCCGCCCGCAGCTCGTTGAGCAGGGTGGGGTCGTAGAGCGCGGCGGCTGCGGCGATGCGTGCGGGAAGGTTCATGTTCATATGAGTCGCGCAGCCGCAGCGCGTCTTACTCAATCCGGATCGACGTCCCCGAAGCTGCGGGCCGCCTCGAGCACGCCCTCGTGGTCGGCGCGGCAGCCCGGGCACACCCGCAGGTGGATGGCGGTGCCGGGGAACCGCTCGCTGGGATCCTCGCCGCGCAGCTCGAGGTCGACGTACTGGTCCATGATCGGGACGCCCGCGTCGCAGCCCGCATCGCCCTCCTGGGCGCGCAGCAGGTCGTCGAGCTCGTGCAGGTCGCTCATGCCGCCTCCTCGTCGCTGAGTGGGTGGCCGGCCGCCGCCAGGCTGGCGCGCAGCCGGCGCCTGGCGTCGAACAGGTTCTTGTAGATCGCGTTGCGGTTGGAGTCCAGCTGCAGTGCGAGCACGTCGATCGGCATGTCATTCAGCGCGATCGCCACGAACACCTCACGCTGCCGCTCGGTCAGGTCGGCTTCGATGGCACCGATCAGCGCCGCGAGTTGCTCCCGGCGCTCGGCCTGATCGCCGGGCCGGGGCGCCAGGGCGTCGGGAAGATGCTCCCACGTGAGCTCCTTGGCGCTGGGCGGCTGGTGCTGCCAGGCGTGCCGCGCGACTTTGTTGGAGACCTCGAAGATCACGAACTTGTAGGCCCAGGTGGTGAAGCGGCTGAGTCCCTGGAAGTCGTCGATCCGGGCCAGGATCTTCATCATCGCGTCATCGGCGCACTGCTGCGCGACGTCGTCGAACTCCGGGCCGCCAAGCCCGCCCAGCTCCCCGCGGCGCCGGTGGAGCTCGTGCACCGCGGCGCGCCGGAGGACGTCATGGAGCTTGGCGGCCGCGTGCTCGTGGCGCGGATGGTCGCGATGTAGGTGCTCGACCCATCGCCGTGACGCCGGGTCGTCCAGCACCGATCGTCGAGTCGCCGGGTCGACAGCCACGCGCTGATGGTAAGACCGCGGCGCGCGACGCGACCAATGCCCATGACCGTTCCCTTCGACGACTGGAGCACACGATGGGTCTCTCATGGCAGCAAGGGCCGCTCGACCGCAATCCCAACGGGCAGTTCCTGATTCCCGGCATGCCGCAGGACGTGCTCTACGCCGAGCCTCTGCGCCGCCGCATGCGCGCCGAGCTCGGCGGCCGCACCGTGGTCGAGAGCGACGGCGCGGTTCTGCTCTTCGAGCCCGGCCGCTACCCGGTCGCGTACTTCCCGATCGCCGACTTCGCGGACGGCGCGCTCCGACCGACCGAGCACCGCACCCAGCACCCCGAGCTCGGCGAGACGGCGTGGTTTGAGGTCGTCGGCGGGTCGCGCGCGGCGGCGCGCGGCGCCTGGCAGTACGTCGTTCTCCCCGAGCACGCGGCGATCCTGCGCGACAAGGTGGCACTGGCCTGGCGGGCCATGGACGCGTTCTACGAGGAGGACGATCGCATCCTCGGGCACGCCGCCGACCCGTATCACCGGATCGACCTACGCCACTCGTCGCGCCATCTCGTCGTCCGCGCGGGCGACCGCGTGATCGCCGACACGGCCAGCCCCGTCGTGCTCTACGAGTCGGGCTTCGCCGCGCGCTGGTATGTCCCGCGCGAGAGCATCGTCGCCGACGAGCTCACCCCGGCGGAGCTGCGGACGTTCTGCCCCTACAAGGGCGTCGCGTCGTACTACGACATCGAAGGTGTCAAGCACGCCGCCTGGTCGTACCGCGCGCCGTTCGACGACATGGCGGCGATCGGCGACCTCGTGTCATTCGAGCCCGATCGCGTCGAGGTCACGCTCGACGGCGAGCGCCTCGCGCCCGAGCCGGGCCAGAACGTCGTCTCGCACGGCATCGACCGGAACCTGGGCATCGACGAGGCCGGCGCGCTGACGATTGCCTAGACGCGCCAGCGCGTCGCCCCGTAAGGCTCGGCTCATCGGTGTGGGACCATGACGGAGATGTACCTGGGCACGACGAGCGGTGTCGTCTCCCTGAGCGACGGAACGCTCGAGCCGCTGGGGCTCGAAGGCATGAGCGTCACCGCGCTGCACGCGGCCGATGGCGCGCTGCTGGCCGGGACGTACGGGGACGGGCTGTGGAGGCGGGCAGGAGGCGACTGGGAGCGCGTCGACGACGGCCTCAGCGCGTCGACGTTCCGGTTCGTCGACGCGGAGCTCGCCGGCACCGAGCCCGCGCGCGTCTTCCGCAGCGCGGACGGCGGGCGGAGCTGGGCCGAGCTTGCCGGCGTCGCGCGCATCCCGGGCAACGAGCAGTGGTTCCTCCCGTACTCGCCGCGTGCCGGCGCGGCGCGCAACGCGTATGTCTCGGGTGACCGCATGCTCGTTGCGGCTGAGGTCGCCGGGCTGCTGCGCAGCGACGACGGCGGCGCGACGTGGGAGTGCGAGCCGGTCGACGGCGACGAGGACGTGCACCACGTGACCGGCCATCCCGACGATCCCGATCTGCTGTACGTGTCGCTCGGCAGCGCCTCGTTGCACGTGCAGGGCCGCCGGCACGGCGGCATCGCGCGCTCGCGCGACGGTGGGCTGACGTGGGAGCAGATCGAGACCGACTACACGCGCGCGACGATCGTCCCGCCCGCGCGGCCCGATCTGCTGCTCGCCGGCCCGGCGCCGCGCGTCGGCCGCGAGGGACGCATCGTCGTGTCGAGCGACGGCGGCGACACCTGGGAGCCCGCTGGGGACGGCATCGAGGTGCCGATGGAGGACATGGTCGAGCTGTTCGTCGCGGCGCCCGACGGGGCGATCTGGGCCATCTGCTCCCGCGGCCGGCTGCTCCGTGCCGAGCCGGGCGCGTGGTCGTGGTCGTCCCCGCTGCCGCCGGACGCCGGCCTCGAGGTCAAGTCGGTCGCGTTCGGCTGACGTCGAGGAGCTCGGCGAACGCGGGCGCGTCGCGGATCGGGTCGAAGTCCGCGTCGTCCTCGGCCATGTCGCGACACCCGTCCCAGATGTCGATCGCCTGGCGCAGGTGCTCGACGGCGTCGTCCGTGCGCCCCGCACGGCTCTCGCAGCACGCCACGTTGTAGGTGAGCCGCCCCTGGCGCGGGTGCGCGGCGATCAGCTCACGGCCCCGGTCGGCCGCCTCGGCGAACTCGCCGGCGTCATAGAGCGGCCGCAGGGAATCCCACAGCTCCGGCATCTCGCGATGGATCGAGTCGGGCAGGCCGATCCACGGGTGGCGGTGCTCGTCGTAGCTCGACTCCGTCGGAAGCGGAAACGACGGGTCGGCGAATGCCCCGACCGAGACGACGACGATGTCCGGAGCGTCGGGCTCGGTGTAGAAGACCTGCGACCCGCACTCGGGACAGAAGTGGAACACGTGCTCCCTGTGGTCCGGCTCGTCCGAGGTGCGCGAGAAGTCGCTGTAGCGGCCGCTCACCTCGACCTGCTCGGCCTTGAACCCCGCCTGGATGCCGAAGGCGCTGCCGGTGCGGCGCTGGCACGGCAGGCAGTGGCAGATCGACACCGCGAGCGGCTCGCCGGTCACCACGACGCGGAGCTGCCCGCAATGACACATGCCTTCACGAGGCGCTGTCATGCCGGCGGACTGTAACGAGGATCATCGCCAGGTCGGTGATCCAACCGGCCGTCCGCTGCGCTCTAGGAGGTGTGCGACGGGAGCATGGACGAAAGATCGCGAAGCTGCGCGTGGCGGTGGCGTGCGCGCTGGCCGTCGCTGTGACGGGCGCCGGCGGACCCGCGGGCTCGAGCGTTTCCATGGCGCAGAGATCCTCCACGTCACGGGGTGGGTCGGTGGCGCCCGGCGGCGCGACGTACACGTTGCTGCAGATGAACCTCTGCCTGTCCGGTTTCGCCGGCTGCTACGGCAAGGTGGCCTACCCGGCCGGGGTGCAGGAGGCGGTCGCGCGGGTCCGAGCAGCGCATCCAGACGTCGTGACGCTCAACGAGACGTGCCGGCGTGACGTCGCCCAGATCGCCCGGCGCACGGGTTATCACCTGAGCTTCTCGACCGTGACCGTCTCGGGGAAGCCGCTTGCCTGCGTGGGGCCCGGCGGCCGCGGACCGTTCGGTGACGCAGTGCTCACCAAGGCAGCGATCGAGAGCACCGACAGCCACGACTTCCAGGCGCAGGCCGGCACCGAGTGGCGCCGCTGGCTGTGCGTCAGCACCCGAGTCGCTGTCGACGTGTGCACCGCCCACCTCGCCACGCGCGCGGCCACAACGGCGGCCGCCAACGACGCGCAGTGCGCCGAGCTCGCCGCGCTGCTCGTCCGGCGCGCCGCCACCCACACGGTCATCTTCGGCGGCGACGTCAACCGCCGCCGCACCTGTGCCCCTGCGCACGCCTGGACCCGGACCGACGGCTCCGCCGAGCAGGCCCCGGGGCTCCAGGGCATCTACGGAACCGGCGCGCTCCGCTCGCCCTCCGCCCAGGTGCTCCCGGCCACGCACACCGACCACGACGTCCTGCTCGTCCGCGCCCACCTCACCAGGCCGCCGGCCACCGCCATTCGCACGGGGCGCGAGTAGTGCGGCGGTCTTGAGAATCGCGCAAGGCGACAGTCCGGCTGGGGTAAGTTGAACGCAATGTCCCCGCTTGAAGGCGAGTACGAGCCGAGCCCGTACGGTTGGGTGCGCGAGCAGGTAGCGGAGTACGAGGCCTCCGGCGGCCGGCGGGCCAACACGTTGCGCGACACCGGCCTGCCGATCGTCGTGGTGACGACGCGCGGGAACAAGTCCGGCAAGCTGCGCAAGACGCCGCTCATGCGCGTCGAGCACGACGGGGAGTACGCGCTCGTCGCGTCGCAGGGCGGTTCGCCTCAACATCCGGTCTGGTACCACAACCTCAAGGCCGATCCCGAGGCTGTGACGATCCAGGACGGCCCGGAGCCGTTCGACGTCCGCGTCCGCGAGCTCACGGGAGACGAGCGCGCCGCGTGGTGGGAACGCGCGGTCGCGGCCTACGCGCCGTACGCCGAGTACCAGGAACGCACGGAACGGCAGATCCCCGTCTTCGTCGCGACGCCGCGGTAACGCAAGCACCTGGGGCGGGGGGACGGCGCCCCTGCACGGCATTGAGCGCGGGGCAGCTCATGGAATAGCGGGCTATCGGACGGCGTCATGGGGCGTATCCACCGCGTCCCCGAGGATGTCGAATGCGCGCCGCGTTAACGCTGATTGCCCTGTCGCTCCTAGTCGCCTCGCCGGCCACGGCTACGGCCGCGCCGAGCGGCGCGCCCGTGCGGCTGTGGTCGGTCAGCAGGGTCGACCAGGGTGGCGGCGCGAAGGAGGTTGCGCACGGCGCCCAGGCCGGTGGGACCGTGCAGCAGGTCGTCAACCTCGGGCGCGTGGCGTTCAATTTCCGCGGCTCGCCGTCATGGGACCACGCGGCCGGCGACGTGTTCTCGAGCGCCGACGGCACCCACTACGCCGTTGGCGCGTCGGCGCCGCTCCTGAACCCGTTCCAGCCGAGCTCGCCGAAGGGCGGGGTGACGCACCTGGACGAGTACCAGGCGTTCGAGAAGCGTGCGGGCGACGCTTCGCTGAAGATTCAGATCAGCAAGGCGATCGTGGAGGCGATCGACACCAATGCGCGCGTGGACGAGTCCCAGTGCCCGCCGACCGTGGTGCGGTGCTGGCCGATCCGCAGCATCATCCGCTTCAACGCACGCGCCTACGCTGCCTCGGCCGGGGGCGACTTCTTCGATGTGGGCGGCGTCGCGTTCATCAAGGGCCGTCACGCCCTGTGGGATCACTGGGTCGCGACGTCGGCCGACTCGCAGGCGCCGGTGTGGAGCAGTGACAACTTTCTCTTCGACCCCGACGTCGACGACAGCGACACGTTCTCCGACGCGCGGATGATCCTGGACCGCCCGGCGACGCTGAAGGTTCCGCTCGGTTCCGTGCGCATGGGCGAGCTGTTCGCCGTCCACGTGAGCCTCGAGGCCGAGTCGGTCAACGATCGCGGCGCCGAGTCGGCTGCGCAGGCCTACATCCGCGACCCGCAGGAGCGGGATCCGGCGCTGCTGAGGTCCCACGGCCTGACGCGCCGCGGCAAGCCGAAGTTCAAGGAGCCGGCGCCGGCGGCGCTCAAGGCCGCGCGCTGCCCGAAGGGGAGGCCGCGCAATGCCGGGACGCTGCAGCTGAGCGCGCACGATTACACGGCGAGCGAGTCCGACGGCGACCCCCTTGTCCTCGTGACGCGCACGCACGGATCGCACGGCGCGGCGAGCGTCACGCTGAGCACGCGCTCGCGCAGCGCCCGCGCCGGGGCCGACTTCGCGCAGACGCGCACGACCGTCCGCTTCGGCGACGGCGACAGCACGCCGCGGCTCGTCGAGGTCCCGCTGCGCGAGGACGGAGCGGTCGAGCCGGCCGAGAGCTTCAGCATGACGCTCGGGCATGCCCGCTGTGCCAAGCTCGGCGCCGGCCGCACGGCGGCGGTCTCGATCCTCGACGACGATGCACCGCCCGCGCCGCCGAGCTCGCCTGCTCCGGCCCCGGCTGCCGCCGCCTCGCCGCAGCCCACGCCGGCTCCCGCGCCGGCGGGCCTGGACCACGCGTTCGGCCCGGACGGCCGCGTCTCCGCGTCCGTCGGCGATGCCGACGGCGCGGCGGTCACGATCGAGCCCGACGGCGACATCGTCACGGCCGGATCGCGCGGAACGCCGACCGGTCGCGACTTCGCGCTCACCCGCCACGACCCGTCGGGCAACCTCGACGCGAGCTTCGGGCCGGGCGGCGTCGTCGCGACGGACTTCGGCGGCGACGACGACGTGGCCAACGATGTCGCGGCGCTCGCGGACGGAGGCGCCGTCGCCGCCGGCCGGACCGATGTCGCGGGCTTCACGAAGCTGCAGTTCGCACTGGCGCGCTATCGCGCCGACGGGACCCTCGAGCCCGGCTTTGGTACCGGCGGCAAGGTCAAGACGACCGTCCTCGACGCCGGCCAGGCCAACGCGGTCCTCGTGCAGCCGGACGGCAAAATCCTCGCCGGCGGGTTCGCCGCGCACGGCGTCGTGGCCGACGGCGACTTCGCGCTCGTCCGCTACGACGCCGACGGCACACCCGACGCGACCTTCGGCGGTGGCGACGGCATCGTCACCACCGATCTCGGCACGCGCTCCGACGACATTCGTGCGCTCGCGCTCCAGCCCGACGGCAAGATCGTCGCCGCCGGCAGCGCCGGCGAGCAGGTCACGCTGGCGCGCTACCTGCCCGACGGCACGCTCGACCCCGCGTTCGCGACGGGGATCACGGCCGTGAACTTCGGCGACGGCGCGCACGGCGTCGCGCTGACGCCGAACGGCCAGATCATGATCTCCGGCTGGGCGTTCACCGCGCAGACCAGAGTCGACTTCGCGCTCGCGCGCTTCACCGCCGCGGGCGCGCTGGACGGCACCTTCGGCGACCACGGCGTCGTGAGGACTGACCTCGGAGGCGACGACTACGGCGAGCGTGTCATCGTCGACGGCCAGGGCCGCAACGTCGTCGTCGGCACCGCGGGCGACGACATGGGCCTCGTCCGCTCCCGCCCGGACGGCACGCTCGACCCGAGCTTCGACGGCGACGGCATCCTCACCGTCGACTTCCACGGCAAACGCGACCAGGGCAAGGACGTGGCGCTCGACACTGCCGGCCGGATCATCGCCGCGGGCACGACCGTCGCCGCCACGGACGTCGAATTCGCCCTCGCGCGAGCCAATCCTTAGTCACGCCGGAGCATGACGAGCGAGAACGAGGCGGCGGGGCCGCTGTCGGTGTGGAGCCGGTGCGGCACGGTGTCGTCATTGACGATGCGCAGGACGTCACCGACGTGTGCCGTCACGGCCTGCGCGGGGCTGTTCCATGGGCCATCGCCGGTTCCGGGCGGGATATCGAACTCCACAAGCTTCGGCTCCGCCGGCGGCGCCGCATCCGGCCCGAGCTCTCGGCGCAGGATCTGCGAGGCCGACTCCCCGAGCTCGACCGCGCGTGACGTGAGGACCGAGTAGACGTCGTCGTCGATCTCGACGGTCACCTGGCTCAGCTCGCGACGAAGAGACGTAGAAGCGGCCGCCCGTTAGGACCCGGCACGACCGCGAGCGCGCGGCGCTGGGCGCCGAACGCCTGCCATGCTCGGGAAGCCCCCGAACCACATGCCGACCCATGTGCGAAGCTCACCGCGTGCAGGCAGCGCGGCGGTTGGCCGAGCTCGCGGTGGTGCTCGGCGCCAACGTCCAGCCAGATCAAATCGTCCGCGTGGCCGGCGACGTCGAGCACGCCGAGTTGGTCCGGGCGATCGCCGACGCCGCGTACCGGCACGGTGCGCGGTTCGTCGACATCGATCTCACCGACTCACAGATCGAGCGCTCGCGCGTGGTGCACGCGCGCGAGGACGCGCTGACTTACGCCGCGGCGTGGCCGGAGGCCCGCATCCTCGAGCTCGACGAGGCGCATGGCGCCAACATCAAAATCATCAGCCCTACTCCGGGGCTCTACGACGACCTCGATCCGGAGCGCGTGAGCCGGGCGCAGCCACCGCACAGCCAAGCCTGGCGGGACGTCGAGTACCGCGTGAACAACACGATCATCCCCGGGCCGACGGAGCCGTGGGCGCGGGCGCTGCGCCCGCATCTCGGCCCCGCCGAAGCGCTCACGGCGCTGTGGGACGACATGACCGTCGCGTGCCGGCTCGCCGAGCTGGATCCGATCGCGGCCTGGCGTCGGCGCTTCGCCGAGCTGGAGGCACGCGCGCGGGCTTTGACCGACCTCGAGCTTGACGCCGTGCGGTTGCAGGGACCGGGGACCGACCTCGTCGTGGGCCTGGCGCCGACGGCGCGATGGGAGCCGCCGACGCACGTCAACGAGCGAGGAATCGAGCACGTCTGGAACCTCCCATCCGAGGAGATCTACACAGCGCCCGACAAGGACCGCGCCGACGGCCACGTACGGCTGACGAGCCCGGCCGTGGTCGGCGGCCGGCTCGCGCACGACGTGACGCTGACGTTACGCGCCGGTCGCGTCGTGTCGGTCACGGGATCCGATGGCGTGGATGCGCTGCGTGCGTACCTCGCACGCGATCCCGGCACCGACCGTCTCGGCGAGCTGGCGCTCGTCGACGGGGCCGGCGCGGTTGGCAGCCTCGGCCGTACCTTCGGCCTGATCCTGCTCGACGAGAATCGCGCAAGCCACATCGCCCTCGGCTTCGCGTTCCCGGCGCTTGTGGAGCCGAGCCACCGGGACCGGGTCAACACCAGCGGTCACCATCTCGACGTGACCGTTGGATCCGATCAGCTCGAGGTCACCGGCATCGACGCGACGGGGCGAGAGCACGCCGTGCTCCGCGGCGGTGACTGGCAACTAGGCTGACCGCTCGTACGCGACGCGTGGGCCGTCGCCGTCGAGCGCGAAGACCACGACGTCGTCGGGCTCCGAGGAGCGCCCGACCACGGCGTGCCCGGGCACGACCGCGATCGCCGTCCCCACCGGCATCGGGGTCCGCTGGATCTCGGCGATCACCAGGCTGTTGGCGACGACGACGCTGGAGCCGACGGCGTCGCTGTAGAGCTCGGCTCGGGCGCGCTCCCAGCGCCGGTCCTTGGTCGGCCGCGCGAATACCGGCACCAGGATCAGCGACACGCCGTGGGCGTGGAGCGCGGCGGCGAACCGGTGCAACCGGGCGAGGTCCTCGCACACCAGGATCGCCAGGCGGGCGCCGCCCGCCTCCACCACGCACACGCGGTCGCCGCGGCTCAGGTCCTCGTCGATCGGACCGCTGAGGCGGTCGGCCAACCCCCACAGCTCGAGGTCGTGCTGCGAGAAGTTGAACGGGTGGACCTTGCGCTGGCGGGCGAGGACCTCGCCGGTGCGCCCGTCCAGCAGCACCGCCTCGTTGGCCGGCGGCGAGGAGCCGTCGAGGTTGCCGCTGCCCGCCACGACCAGGCGCAGCCGGCCCGCCGCACGCTGGGAGAGCGCGGTCTGCCAGCACTCGAGCAGCGCGGGGGAGAGGCAGAGCTCGGGGGCGACGCCGATCGCGACGCCCTGCGCGTCCCACGCCGCGATGACCCGCTCGATCCGCGCGCAGGTTGGCTCGCGGTCGGCGGGATGGATCCGGTAGAAGCGCAGTCCGGCGCGCTCCTCCACCTCCCAGCGCAGCTCGTCGGGCTCGCGGATCAGCGGAGCGGTGGCCACGCGCAGCCCGGCCTCGCGCTCCCGCCGGGTGAGGCGGGCGCGCACGGGCAGCGCGACGTGTTCGCAGGCGTCCCAGTCGGCGGCGCGCACGCGCACGACCGAGCCGAACGCGTCGGCCAGGTCGTCCGGCAGCTGCCCGCGGCGGCCCGGCCGCGCGAAGCGCGGGAGGAGCGCGCCGGGCAGGGCACCGGAGTCGAGGCGGCCCGCCTCCGCATAGCGGAGTGCGTACTCGGCGAGCGCAGGCGGGGGCGCCTCGCCGAAAAGCGGGTTGGCGTGGGCAAGGGCGGCGTCGAGCCCGAGCGCCGCGGCGAATGTGTCCCGGCCGCCGTCGGGCTCCGCGACCGGCTCGCCGCCCAGCGCCGCCTGCTCGACGGCGGCCGCGGTCGCGGCGGACTCCGCCATCCAGCCCTCGCCGGCGGCGTGGAACTCGGCGGCGTCGATCCGATCGAACAGCGCGCAGAAGAGGTCGGCGTAGTCCGGGGTCACACTTGACAGATACTTGACAAGAAGGTGCTACGATGCCTGCATGGCTGGGGTCGCCACCGTAACCCACCCGCTGGTGCAGCGGATCACCGTGCTGGACGCGGACCCCGGACGCCGCGAGGCGGTGGCGCTCGGCCTCGTCGATGCCGTGCTCGCCGGCGACGACGACGCGCTCTCCGCCGCGCTCGACACGCTCCGCGACGCCCGCGCACGCGCCGACGACGTCGAGCTCGTGGGGTGGCTCGATGCGGCGATCGCCTTCGCGTACTGGGGCCTCGAGCGCGTGCCGTCCGGCGCAGCTCCGGCCCATGGCACCCAGGCGCACGCCTTCCTGCGGCTGCTCGGAGGCTCCTCGCAGTCGGGCAGCGCGGAGCTGCGCCGCGGGCTCGACGTCGACGAGACCCAGGTGAGCCGTACCGGCCGCCGGTTGCTCGAGAGCGGGCTCGTCACGCGGCGCAAAGTCGGCCGCGAGGTCTTCTGGCAGCTCACCCCGCGCGGGCAGCGAGCGCTGGAGGATGCACCCGCCCCGCCGCGCTCGGACTTCTGGCAGCAGGCCATCCGCCGCGGCTTCGAGGCCGCGGGTGGCGACGAGCCCGGCGAGCCCCGCACAGTCGATCCGATGCGCGAGCACGTGGTCACGTGCACGCTGGAGCTGCATGCCAGCCTCGGCGTCCGTGCGACCACGTGGAAGGAGGTGGCCGCCAAGGCCGGAGTGCCGGTGGAAACCGTGCAGGCGCTGTTCCCCACGCAGGACGACCTCGTCAAGGGGTGCGGGGCGCACTTCCTCGAGAGCCTGCAGCTGGCGCCCGCTGACCGCGCGCCCGAGGTCTTCGCCGGCGCGGAGTCAGAGCACGACCGTATTCACCGTCTCGTGGAGACGTTCTTCGGGCTCTACGAGCGCGGGGCGCCGGGCATCGCGGTGGGGCGCCGCGAGCGGCATGAAGTGCCGTTGGTGGACGAGTGCATGACGGAGCTCGACTACACGTTCGACGCCCTCGTCGTCGAGGCCCTGCGCCCACTCCGGCCGGACAGCTCCGCGGTCACGTCGCTGCGGGCACTCACCGATGTCGAGGTCTGGCGCACGCTGCGCGAGCACGGCGACACGCCGGACACGGCGGTCGACCAGGCCAGCGCGGCGGTCGAGCGCTGGCTCGAGGCACGGTGATGGCCTACCGCGTCATCACGCCCAGCGAACAGGGATGGCAGACGCGCCCGCACGCTGACGGCGAGCCGGCGCGACACGTCAAGGAGCTGAGCGAAGCCGCCGACATGGCCGACGCCCGCGCGAACGTCTGGCGCTACGAGCCCGGCGCGGCGGGCCGGCGACACCGGCATCCGACGCAGCATGAGACGTTCGTCGTCCTCGCCGGCACGCTGTCGATGTACCTCGGCGACCCGCCCGAGCGCCGCGACGTGCCCGCCGGCGGCCTCGTCCACATCAAGGCCGGAACCGCGCTGCAGACCGTCAACCACGGTGACGAGGACCTGGTCGTCTACGCCCACGGTTGGCCGCCCGAGGACCACCACGCCGAGCTCCTCGATTCGGCCGTGTGAATCCGTTCGCCGCCGTGTCGATCGCGTGTTGGGCTGTGTTCGAGGTCGGCCTGCGCGTGCGGGAGACCACGCAGGGCAAGGGCCGGCGCGAGCGCGACCGCGGCACGCGCGCGCTGGTCGCGCTCTCGATCGGGGCGGCGATCTTCGCGACCGTCACCGCGAGCTCGCGGGTCACGGCGCTGGAGACCGCGCTCGGGTGGCAGGTGGCCGGGGGCATCGTGATGTGGCTGGGGCTCGCGACGCGCATCTGGGCGGTCGCCGCGCTCGGCAGCGCGTTTCGTACGACCGTCGAGGTCGATCCGGACCAGGCCGTGGTCACCGGCGGTCCCTACCGGTGGGTCCGGCATCCCGCGTATCTGGGGCTGGTGCTGATCACTGCCGGCTTCGGGCTGGCCCTGGGCAACTGGCTGTCGCTCGCCGCCGGGCTCCTCATCCCCCTGCCGGCACTGGTACGCCGCATCGCTGTCGAGGAAGCCGAGCTCGAGCGGGTTCTCGGCGAGAGCTACCACAGCTACGAGGCCGGAACGGCACGCCTGCTGCCAGGCGTTTGGTAAGCGATTCTCATCGGTTGACTTCGCCGCTCCTCAGGCGGAGACTCGCCGCATGAGAAAGCGTTTGGTCGTCTTCTGCGACGGCACGTGGAACAGCGCGGACCGGGCCGCGGTGACGAACGTCTGCAAGCTGAGGAACGCCGTGGACGTCTCGGAGGACGCGACCATCCGCCAGCTCGTCAAGTACGAGCCCGGCGTCGGCACGCGGCCGTGGGAGCGCGTCCGCGGCGGCGCGTTCGGCGTTGGCCTCTCGCGCAACGTGCGCGAGTGCTACGAGTTCCTCGTCGACAACTACGAGCCCGAGGACGAGCTGTGGTTCTTCGGGTTCAGCCGCGGCGCGTTCACGGCGCGCAGCCTCGCCGGGCTGGTGCGCAACAGCGGGATCCTGCTTCGGGAGCACCGCGGCATGGTCCCGGATGCCTACCAGCTGTACCGGAGCCGGAAGCCGCTGGATGCGCCGTGGGAGGCCGCGGCCACCGACTTCCGCGCTCGCTACTCGCATCCCGACGCCGACATCACCTTCATCGGCGTGTGGGACACGGTCGGCGCGCTCGGCATTCCCGCCTATCGCTTCCGCCTGCCGGGGCTGAGCAAGCGCTGGACGTTCCACGACACGACGCTGAGCCGCTTCGTCCACAACGCCTACCACGCCGTCTCGGTCGACGAGCGGCGCCGCGCGTTCGTCCCCACGCTGTGGGTGAAGCAGGTCATCGACGGCAAGGTCCGGGAGCCGCCGGACTACCAGACCGTCGCGCAGCTCTGGTTCGCCGGCGTGCACTCCGACGTCGGCGGCGGCTATCCCGACCCCGAGCTGTCGGAGATCCCGCTGCTGTGGATCGCCGATCGCGCGCGCGATTGCGGGCTCGTGCTCAAGGCCGGCCATCTCACGCGCGGCGGGGCCCAGATCGACGCAGCGAGGCGCAGGGACGGCATCGCGCTCGCGCCCGATCCCTACGCGCCGGAGCACAACTCGCTCTCGCTCTTCTATCGCCTGATGGGGCCGCTCGACCGCAAGCTGAAGGCGATCGACGGCGAGCCGATCAATTCCTCCGTCGCGCGCAGCGTCAAGGTCCGCTACGAGGCCGACCCGTCATACCGGCCGGAAGGGCTGGCCGACTGGATCGCGCGCGATCGCCCGGTCACCGACGTGCAGTGGCTGCAAGCCGTGCCGCACTGAGCGGCGTCACTTCACGACCGAGTGGGTGACGATCTTCTTGCGGCCGAGGAAGAAGATGCCGGGCGAGTTCTCGAAGCCGTCGCTCGGGTTGTGCTGGAGGTTCGACCGGCGGATCTCGAGCACGCCGGTGCGGTCGTTGCTGACGAAGAACACGGCGCCGCCGCCCTCGCGCGCGTGATTGCGCGACATCCTCGTGCCGGCGAGCAGCAGCCGGAAGTCGTTGCCGTCGTTGTAGATCGCGGCACCTGAGCCGCCGCCGGGCGTGCCGGACCGGGCCGGGTTTGCGCCGCGCCCAATCGCGCGGTTGTGGGTGAAGACGCTGTTGTAGACCGCCCACGAGACGCCGATGCTGCTCAGCGCGGCCCCGTTGCTGCACACCCCGCGGCTGAACGTGCTGCCCGCGATCGTCACCGGCAGGTCGTGGTACTGCGACAGCGCCCGCACCGCTCCGCCGCCGAGGTCCGGGCCGGTCGGGTCACAGCGGTTGCGCACGAACTTCGAGTCGACGATCTTCAGCCGGCCACCGCGAATGAAGATCGCACCCCCGCCACCACCCTCGATCGTCGAGCCGGTCGAGTCGCCGTCCGCGAACGTCAGGTGCTGCACGACGAGCCGTGGTGTCGCCTGGTCGTCGCAGTGCGGCGTGGTCCAGATCTGCCTCTGGTCGCAGGTGTTCTGATAGAGGATCCGCCGCTTGCCGCCGCCGCTGAGGGTGACCAGCCCGCGTCCGTCGAGCACAACCCGCCGGCTCGTGTTGACCACCTTCGCGGTCTGCTGCATCACGATCCGCACCGGCTGCGGCCCGCACCGGAACCGGATCACGCCGCCCTTCGCCACCGCTCGCACCACCGCGCGCGAGCTGCAGCTCTTCGCCGTGCCGTCGCCGACCCAGCGGTCGGGATGCGACGTGTCGGCCGCGCGGGCAGCGCGCGGCACCTTGACCGTGGCGGCCGCGGCCGCCGACGGCACGGCGAGGAGGCAGAGGATCGTGAGGATGGCCAGACGCACCGGCCCGCGAGCCTAGCGACCGGCGGCCGCGGGCTCTCCGGTGAGCGCGTATTCCGGCTCGTGCCGACCGCCGAGCAGGGCGATCGCGGCGACCACCCCGAGCGCGGCGAAGATGATCGCCGTCGCGAACGCGGACTGGAAGCCGTTGGTGAGGGCGGCGAGCGGGTCGGCTCCGGTGGCGCCCGACTCGGCGACGGTCGAGAGGATCGCGACGCCGATGGCACCGCCGATCTGGAACGACGAGTTGTTCAGTCCCGACGCGAGGCCGGCATCCGCCTCGGCGATGCCCGCGAGCGAGCCGATCGAGCCGGCGACGTAGGCGGCGCCGAGCCCGGGGCCGAACACCAGCAGGCCGAAGAACATGTCGCCGAGGTAGCTGCCGTTCACCGAGACGCCGGCCAGCAGCAGACACGCGAATCCCGTGAGCGCCAGGCCGGCGCCGGCGATCCAGCGCAGGCCGCCGCGGGTCGCGATCGCCTGCCCGGTGACCGAGCCGATCGCCGCCGTCACCGGCATCACGACCGAAGCGAGCCCGAACTCGAGCGGCGAGTAGTGCAGCACGCCCTGGGCGTACTGGGTGAGGATGAACGGCATCCCGAACGCGAGCATGCCGAGTGTCAGCAGCACGATGTTGCCGCCGACCAGCGCGCGTGAGCGGAACACGCGGAGCGGCGCCAGCGGGGCGTCCGATCGCGCCTCGATCGCAGCGAACAGCGCGAGCAGCGCCGCGAAGGCGGCGAGCAGGCCCACGGTCTGGCCGTCAGCCCAGCCGACCTTGGGCGCCTCCACGACGGCGTAGACCAGTGCGACCAGCGCGGCCGTGATCGTCACCGCGCCGGCCGCGTCGAACTGGCGGCGGTGGGCGCGATCGCGGCTCTCGCGCAGCAGCACTGGGCTCAGGGTCACGACGCCGAGCGCCACGGGGACGTTGATGAAGAAGATCCACTCCCAGCCGAGCCCCTCGGTGATCGGGCCGCCGATCAGCCAGGCCGCCGTGGCGCCGATGCCGCCGATCGCGGCCCAGATGCCGAGTGCCTTGTTGCGCTCGGCGCCCTCGGCGAACGTGGTCGTCACGATCGACAGCGCGGTCGGCGTCATGATCGCCGCCGCCACGCCCTGGACGACGCGCGCAATGATCAGGCCCGGGACCGACACCGCCAGCCCGCACGCGAGCGAGGCGAGCGCGAACAGCGCCGTCCCCACCATGAACAGGCGCCGGCGTCCGAGCAGATCGGCCGCGCGCCCGCCGAGCAGCAACAGCCCGCCGAAGCTGAGCAGATAGGCGCTCAGCACCCACTGCAGATCGCCGGCCGAGAAGTGCAAGGTCGGCGTTGATCGACGGCAGCGCCACGACGACGATTGCCGAGTCGAGGATGACCATGAAGAAGGCGGTACACAGCAGTGCGAGCGCCTTCCACCGGCGTGGATCAGGTGTATGAGGTTCCATTGCGAGAAGCTACCAATTAGTCCTAGAAAACAAGTACGGCTACCTACACTAGGACCTTCGTCGTACACTAGGTCCATGGCGACGCGTACATACGGCGAGGGCTGCGGGATCTCGCACGCGCTCGATCTCGTGGGGGAGCGGTGGGCGCTGCTCGTCGTGCGCGAGCTGCTGCTCGGGCCGAAGCGGTTCACCGATCTGCGCGAGGGCCTTCCCAACGTCAGCCCGAACGTGCTCGCGCAGCGCCTGCGCGAGCTCGAGGAAGCCGACGTGGTGCGGCGCCGCAAGCTGCCGCCGCCCGCCGGCTCGTGGATCTACGAGCTGACCGACTGGGGGCGCGACCTCAAGCCGATCGTGATCTCGCTCGGCGCCTGGGCCGTCCGCTCAGCCACGTTCCCGCGCGACACCGCGGTCAGCGCGGACTCGGTCGTGCTCGCGCTCGGGACGTTCTTCGACGCCGAGGCTGCCGGGGACCTCGACGCCGGCTACGAGCTGCGCCTCGGCGACAACGTGTTCGGGGTCCGCGTCGCCGACGGCAGGATCGAGCTGGGCCGCGAGGGCGCTGAGGATCCCGATGCGACCATCGAGACCGACCCCAACACGCTCCGGACGCTGATCTGGCAGGGGGGCTCGCTCACCGACGCGCTGAACGCCGGCGACATCACGATCAGAGGCGACGAACGGGCCGTCACCCGCTTCCTCGGCCTGTTCCCGCAACCCCAGGCGGCCACCACCGCCGCATAGCCTCGATACGGCCACGCCGGACCGAGCGTGCCCGCTGGCCACGACCGTCGCGGAGTGGAACGCTGATCCCTGACAACGGAGAGGAGCACCACGTGACCGATCAGCAAGACATCTTCGGTGCCGAGGCCGCCCGTGAGATCGGCGAGTCGATCGGCATCGACTGGGCCACCTCCCCGTTCGACGTCGAGCAGTTCCGGCAGGGACTGCACGTAGAACTTGAACACGGACGGCGCGATCCGGACACGAACGTCACCGACGATGACCGCCTCGTCACGGGGAAGATCGCCTGGGCGCACCTGAACGAGTTCCCCGACTACTACACGCGTTTGGCGAAGATGGAGGCCGAAGCAGAGGACTACTGGAACTCACGGTAGACAGGCGAGCTTTGCCGTGGGCGTCACCGGCGGCCGCGGACCGCCCATGCCCGTGCGCGTCAGTGCGAACGGGGGCGGCGGGAGCAGGGAGCGGCAGCGATCGCGCAGCCGGTCCCTTTCGGCGTCTGCGAGCCGCGTCACGTACGCCCCCGCTGGCCCGACGCCAAACGTATACGGCTCCCACCATTCCTCGAAGCTCGCGTGCTCCACCCGGACCTCGACGACCGTATCTTCGATCTCGCGCAACCCCGCCTCGGCGCACAGCTCCGCCAGGTGACCCGCGCGCGCGCCCGCGAGACCGGATTCGTCCGGCGCCTCGGGGTCGAGCGTGTGGACAGCCCGCCAGAAGGCGCTGAGCGGCCCCTGCTCTCCCGCGTGATCCCATACGCACGCCGCAACGACGCCGCCGGCTCGCGTGACGCGTGCCATCTCGCGCAGCCCGGCGACCGGATCGGCCATGAAGTGCACGACGAGCTGCGCGAGCGCGGCGTCGAACGTGCCGTCGTCGAATGGCAGCGCCTCGGCGGCGCCGAGGCGCACCTCGACGTCCCGCTGGCGCGCCCGGGCAGCCGCCACGAACGAGGGGGAGGGATCGACGGCGGCGACCGCGTCGGGCCCGAGGCGGGCGACGAGCTCGGCGGTCAGCGCCCCGGGGCCGCATCCGACATCCACGACCCGGTGTCCGGCGCGCACGCCCGCGAGGTCCGCGAACGGCGCAGCAAGCCGGCGGGAGTACCGACCCATGAACCGGTCATATGCCTCCGCGCCGACGTCGAAGCCCATGTCCGCGAATCTAATCGCCGCGCGCGATGATCGCCTCTGGCCCGGGCGACGCGCCGCTGTCAGGGAGCAGCGACGGCCAGCTCCGTCTCACGGCTCTCGTCGAAGGCGGCCGAGGTCGCCTTGAAGCCCTTGAAGGTCAGATAGAGGCCGATCGACGCCTCCCAGATGATCTCGGGGATCGTGGCCAGACCCTGCGGCGTGCTGCTGGCGTCAAAGGCGCCGAACATGACCGCGATCCCCGCGATGCAGACCAGCGGGCCGCCGACGAGCCCGAACATCGCCAGCCGCCGCGGCATGAGACCGGAGGTGTACATCAGGTAGCCGAGGATCAGGCCGTTGCCGACGCCGACGACGAAGCCGGGACCGAGCAGGAAGGTCGCGTCGTGAACGGCGACAAGCGATTGGCCGAGGCCAACGAGCGTGCCGTCGGACGTGCCGCCCGGGTCCTGGCGCAGCGTCATGATCGCCAGCACGCTGACGATGCCGACCGCGATGAACCCGCACTCGACGAGGCGGGCGGTGACGAAGCCGATCGCGAGGCGCTCGTTGTACCGCCGGAAGAGCGCGAACGGCACGACCGCGGTTCCGATGTTGGCGATGATGAGCAGCAGCTCGAGGGTCGCGCCGATGAAGATGCGGGTGTCCCCACCGCCGGCGCCGAGGATGAAGTTGGGGTCGTTCAGGAGCGGGTCGTACAGCAGCACCGCCGGGATGCTCGTGATGAACGTGGCGATCCACAGCAGGCCGGTAATGGTCGCGAGCTTGCGCAATGACATTCCAGACTCCTCTCGGACGCATGGGTGCGCACCGCTGCGGGCGCACGACGCGGGGTGACGACAACGCCGAATGGCGGAAGCCGCCGGACCACCTCGCCGGTTTTCAGTGGCGAGGCCAGACGACCATAGATTTGCTCAGGCGGCGCGTGGGACTTTTCGGCAGGCCCGGCGTAGGCTGCGCGCCATGAACGCGATCGTGGTCGGGACTGACGGGTCGTCCGGCGCTGAGGCGGCCGTGCAGAAGGTGATCGAGCTGGCCGCCGGGAAGGGCGCGACGATCCATCTCGTGTGCGCGTATCCCGGGCGCTCGACGCTGGAGCGGCTTGGGCTGACCGCCAAGACCGATCCCGTCGACATGCGCGGCGTGGCCGTCGATGTGCTCGCGCGCGACGAGCGGCGGTTCGAGGAGGCGGGCTTCAACGTCGAGACGCACGCGCAGGAGGGTGACCCGGCCGAAACGCTCGTCCGCATCGCGGGGGACACGAACGCGGAGCTGATCGCGATCGGGTCGCATGGCACCGGCGGCCTCAAGCGCTTCGCGCTCGGCAGCGTCGCGAGCAAGCTGTCACACCACGCGCCCGCCAGCCTGCTGATCGTGCGCGAAGCCTGACCCGATGGACGAGGCCCGCCGGACCATCGCCGCCGAGCTGCTGGAAGCGTCGCGCGCGCACGATGCCGCGCAGGACGACCGCCTCAACCGCTACCGCAACCTCGAGCCGGAGTCGGCGGAGCTGCTCGCCGTGCTCGTGCGGGCGACAAAGCCGCGCGCGATCCTCGAGCTCGGCACGTCGAACGGCTACTCGACGCTGTGGCTGGCCGACGCGGCCGAGGCGGTCAGCGCAACGCTCATCAGCGTCGAGATCGACGCGGACCGCACACAACAGGCCCGCGAGCAGCTCGACCGCGCCGGCCTGCTGGCCGACCTGCGCGTCCAGGACGCCGGCGAGCTGCTGCGCGAGTCCGCCGACGCCGCCTACGGCTTCGTGTTCCTCGACGCCGAGCGGCCCGCCTACGCCGGCTACTGGCCGGACCTGCTCCGGACCCTGGAGCCGGGCGGGCTGCTGGCGATCGACAACGTGCTCAGCCACGCCGATCAGGTCGAGGAGGTCACGGCCCTGATCGAGGCCGAGCCGAGCATCACGACCGCCCTCATGCCGATCGGCGCCGGCGTGCGGCTCGTCGTCCGCGGATGAGCTGGGCGACGCTGCTGCGCGAGCACGGGTCGCCGCGCCAGTACGCCCGCGACCAGGCGCTGATGTACGTCGACCAGGTGCCGAGCGAGGTTCTCGCGCTGACCTCTGGCTGGGTGAAGGTGTCGGCGACGACGTCCGCCGGCAAGGCCGTGCTGCTGGCGCTGCGCGGCCCGGGTGATCTCGTCGGCGAGCTGTCGGCGCTCGACGAGGCGCCGCGGTCGGCGTCGATCGTGGCGATCGAGCCGGTGCAGGCGCTCGCGGTCCCGCACGCGCGCTTCCGCGCGTTCCTGCTCGAGCATCCCGAGCACGCGCTGACCCTGCTTCAGCAGCTCAGCGCGCGGCTGCGCGACGCCGACGCCAAGCGCGTCCAGCTTGCCGCCTACTCGACGCTCGGGCGCGTCGCGTTCTGCCTGCTCGAGCTGTGCGACCGCTTTGGCAAGAGCGACGAGGGCGCCGTCGACATCACGCTGCCGCTCTCGCAGGAGGAGCTGGCGAGCTGGGCGGGCAGCTCCCTCGAGTCCGTCGGCCGCGCGCTGCAGCAGATGCGCGGGCTGGGGTGGATCGAGACGCGCCGGCGCGCGATCCGCGTGCTCGACCGCGCCGCGCTGGAGAGCGCGACGAGCTAGGGGACGGCGCGCAGGACGAAGGCGTCGACCGCGACGTCCTTGCCCTTGACGCGCAGGCCCGGCATCGCCTCGGCGACTGTGCCGTCGGGCAGCCGCCGGTAGGTCTCGGCGCCGACCAGGACGCCGCCGACCGGCGCGTGGGCCTCCAGCCGCGCGCCGACGTTGACCGCGTCGCCGACGGCCGAGTACGTCACGTGCCCGTGGCCGCCGAGCTCGCGGATGATGGCGTCGCCGCTGTTGACCCCGACGCGCAGCCGCGGCCACGACGGATTCGCCTCGCCGAGGCGCGCCATCGCCGCCGACAGCTCCAACCCCGCGCGCGCCGCCTGGACCGCGTGGTCGCCCGTTGTGAAGACGGCCATGATGCCGTCGCCCGTGAAGTGTTCGATCTCACCGCCGCCGCCCGCGATGATGGGCGTCGCCAGCTCGTAGTAGGCCTTGAGCATCGCCGACGTCTCAGCCGGCGGCATCCGCTCCGAGAAACTGGTGAAGCCCGCGAGGTCGCTGAACAGCACGCTCACGTCCTGGTGGCGCTCGCGCGTGCCGGCGAGGTAAAGCGAGCGGAAGCGCTCGTCGCGCCACTCGCGGCGCGCGGCGAAGCCGACGACCACGAACGCGAGCACGATCAGGCCGTGCCACAGCCACCAGCTCGCGTGCAAGGACCGCTCGCCGGTGACGGCCACGCCGATCATCGACTCGGCGAGCAGCAGGTAGCACGCGATGATGCTCGCCGGCAGCAGCCCGGGCGCCTGCATGTAGACGCCGTAGTAGCGGATCGCGGCGAGGCCGTAGACGGCCGTGCCGACGGCGGCGAGGATCGCGAGCAGGCTGCCGGTGGCGCCCTCGCTGGCCGCGTGATCGAGCGGCGGCACGTCGAGGATCGTGACGACGAGCCACGCCGTCATCGCGGCGTAGATCGAGGAGCGCAGCAGCTCCTTGTGGCGCAGCGTCCACGTCTCCAGGCCGGGCCGCACGTCAACGAACGCCGACGCGACCGCGAAGGCCGAGGCGACGAGCATCCCGATCGGCACCGCGACTTTGAAGCCCGCGTGCTCGGCGGTGAACAGGATGCCCGGCGTGCCGAGCCCGTGGAGGCCGAGGAAGCCGCCGGTCGCCAGGAAGGCGAGCGAGATCAGCAGCACGCGGGCGTCGCCGCGGCGGCGGGCGGCGTCGGCGGCCGCGTAGGAGAGCACGAAGTCCACCGTCGCGACGCTCAGGAAGAGCACGAAGTGCACGCGCGTGTTGGTCCAGCCCGGGTCGAGCTTCGAACGCGCGAGCAGCGACACGAGCCCGACGAGTGGCAGCAGCGCGGCGAGGACCCAGGCGGCAGTGACCACGCCGGAACGGCGAGAGGGCGCGCCCGCGAGGCTGTCCGGTCCGTCGGCCAGCACTGGCGAAACCTACCGGTACCGGACCACGTCAAATGACGTTCGTCACCCGTCAGACGCCATGGGAGCGCGGTCCCGGCGCCCGTAGCTTGCTCCTTGTTCCCCAAACCCCCCTCAAGGAGCCAGCCGCCATGCGTTTCCTCACCACGATCCTCACCGCCCGCACCGACCGCGCCGCCAACCCCGCTCGCTACTACGGCTTCACGCTGCGGATGGCGTAGTCAGCTCGCCTTGATCTCGGCAAGCGTCTGCTCGAGCGCCTCCATCAGGTCCGGGACCGGCGACGGTTCCTTCTCCTCCTCGGGCACCTCGATCGTCTTGCCCTTGCTCTTGTCGCGGATGATCTTGCGCAGCCGCTTCTCGTAGCTGTCCTCGTAACGCGACGGATCCCAGTCCTCAGCGAGTGCCTCGATCAGCGCGACGGCCTGGTCAAGCTCCTTCTTGGCCGGCTTGTCGCGCTTGGTCGGCGTCGGGATGCCCTTCGTCACCCGCACCTCGTCGTGCCACCGCAGCGTCGTCAGGACCAGCCGGTCCTGGCGCGCGCGGATCAGCGCCAGGTACTCCTTCGTCCGCATCACGAAGCGGCCGAGCGCCGCGCGCTCGGTGCGGTCCATGACCTCGTACAGCAGCCGGTACGCGCGCAGCGTGCCCTCGGCGTCACCGGCCGGCATCACCACGTACGGATGGTCGAGGTAGATCGGGTCGACGGCCTCGACGGCGACGAACGCCTCGATGTCGATCGTCCGCGTCTTGCGCGGCGCGGCGGTGGCGAGCTCGGCGTCGGTGAGGATCACGAGATCGTCGTCGTCGGTCTCGTAGCCGCTGGCGATCTCCTCCCACGGCACCTCCACGTCCTCCTCGGCGCAGAAGCGCCGGATCTCGACCGGCGTGTGGTCCTTGGCGTGGAGCTGGCGGAAGTGCAGGTCGGTGTCGCGCACACCGCTGAACAGCTGCACGGGCACGTTGACGAGCCCGAAGCTGAGCGAGCCGGACCAGAGCGAGCGGGCCATCAGGCGTTGGCCAGACTCGCCTCGAGGGCGGCCAGCAGGTCGTCGGCGGCTTGCGGCTCCTCGTCGGCCGGCGGCTCGATGTTCTTGCCCTCGGCCTTGGCCTTGACCACCGCGAGCACCGCCTCGCGATAGGCGTCCTCGTACTCGCTGGGGTCGAAGTCGGTGTAGAGCCCGTCGACGAGCGAAGACGCCATCTTGATCTCGCGCTCGCTGGGCTTGCGCCCCGCCCGGCCGAGGTCGAAGTCCTTGGGGTCGACGAGGTCGTCGGCGAAGCGCATCGTGTGCAGCGCGAGGACGTCCTCGAGCGGCCGGATCACGACCGTGCGCTCGCGGTTGTGGAACACCCAGCGGCCGACGCCTGCACGCTCGGACTTCTCCAGCGCGCCCTGCAGCAGCGCGTAGGCGTCCTTGCCCTTGTCGCCGGCGCCGAGGTAGTAGGTGCGCTCGTAGAAGTCGGGGTCGATCTCGCCGGCGGGGACGAAGTGGTCGATCTCGAGCCGCTTGGACTGCGACCCCGCGGCGGCGGCGATCTCGTCGTCGGTCAGCTCGACCCACTTGCCGCGACTGACCTCGAAGCCCTTGACGATGTCCTTGTAGTCGACCTCTTTGTCGTCCTTGGGGCAGATCCGCCGGTGCTCGACGCGACTGCCGTCCTTGGCGTGCACCTCGCGGAAGTGCACGGTCTTGGACTCGGTCGCGGAGTAGACCTTGATCGGCACGGCGACCAGGCCGAAGGTGATGGTGCCGTTCCAGATCGAACGTGGCATCGCAGCATCGTTTACCCGAACGGGCGCCCTGGGCAGCCCTCGGGCATGCGGATCGTCGTCACCGGGGCGAGCGGGAACGTCGGCACGAGCGTGCTGCGCGCGCTCGGCGCCGACGAGCGCGTGCGCGAGATCGTGGGCGTGGCGCGGCGCCTCCCGGAGTGGCAGGCGGCGAAGACGCGCTGGGTCTCCGCCGACGTCGAGCGCGAGGACCTGCGGCCGATCGTCGAGGGCGCGGACGCCGTCATCCACCTCGCGTGGCTGATCCAGCCCAGTCGCGACGCGGCCGAGCTCGAGCGCGTCAACGTGCACGGCTCGCGCAAGGTCTTCGCCGCGACTGCCGAGGCCGGGGTGCCGGCGCTCGTACACGCGTCGTCGATCGGCGTCTACTCGCCCGGGCCGAAGGACCGCCGCGTCGACGAGTCGTGGCCGCACGAGGGCGTCCCGAGCTCGTTCTACTCGCGCCACAAGGCGGCGGCCGAGCGGGCGCTTGACGAGCTCGAGCTCGCGCATCCGGAGCTGCGCGTCATGCGTTTGCGACCGGCGCTGATCTTCAAGCGCGAGGCCGGGCCGGAGATCCGCCGGCTGTTCGCCGGGCCGCTGCTGCCCGCGGCGCTCGTGCGCCCGGCACTGATCCCGATCCTGCCGCTGCCCGACCGGCTCGTCCTGCAGGCGGTGCACGGCGCCGACGTGGGGGAGGCCTACCGGCTCGCGGCGCTGGAGCCGCACGCTCGCGGCGCCTACAACATCGCCGCCGACCCGGTGCTCGACCACGCGACGCTCGCCCAGTTCTTCAACGCTCGGCGCGTCCCGACGCCGGCGAGGGCGCTGCGCGTCGCGGCCGACCTCACCTGGCGCGCCCGCCTGCAGCCGACGCCGCCGGGCTGGCTCGACATGGGCCTCGCCGTGCCGATCATGGACACCCGGCGCGCGCGCGAGGAGCTCGGCTGGACGCCGGCGACCTCGTCGACCGACGCGCTGCGCGAGCTGCTGGAGGGGATGCGCGCGCCCGCGGGCCTCGACACGCCGCCGCTGCGCCCGCGCGCAGGCGGCCCGCTGCGCGTCCGCGAGTTCCTGACGGGACTCGGCCGGCGCCTCTAGTGCAGCGGCTTGCCGCCGGTCGCGCCGATCACCTCGCCGCTGATGTAGCGCGAGTCTTCGCTGGCCAGGAACACGTAGAGCGGCGCCAGCTCGCCCGGCTGACCCGGGCGGCCGAGTGGGGTGTCGGCGCCGAACTGCGCGTTCTTCTCCGCCGGGAAGCTCATGACCACCAGCGGCGTCCAGATCGGCCCGGGCGCGACGCCGTTGACGCGGATCCCCTGCTCCGCGAGCTCCTGCGCGAGGCCCTTGGTGAACGTGCTGATGGCGCCCTTGGTGGCTGCGTAATGGAGCAGCTCGGGACTCGGCTGGGCGGCCTGGATCGATGTCGTGTTGACGATCGTCGACCCCTCGGGCATGTGCGGAACCGCGGCCTGGCAGAGGTGGAACATCGCGATGATGTTCGTGCGGAACACGAAGTCGATCTCGTCGGGCGGGATGTCCAGGAACGACTCGTAGGCCATCTGGTACGCGGCGTTGTTGACGAGCACGTCGAGCCGGCCGAGCTCGTCGACCGCGCGCTGCACGAGCGCCTGGCAATGCGAGCGGTCGCCGATGTCGCCGGGGACGGTGATGCAGCGTCGCCCCGCCTCCTCGACCCAGCGCTTGGTCTCGGCCGCGTCGTCGTGCTCTGACAGGTACGAGCAGAGGACATCGGCGCCCTCGCGCGCGAACGCGATCGCCACCGCGCGGCCGATCCCGGAGTCGGCGCCGGTGATCAGCGCGACGCGGTCCTTCAGCTTGCCGTGGCCGACGTAGCTCTCTTCGCCGTGGTCGGCCGGCGGCTGCATCTCGCTCTCGCGACCGGGCGGCTTCTGCTCCTGCTTGGGGAATGGGGGTTCCGGTGCGCTCATGGCTGCAGCAGCACCTTGAAGCAGCCGTCCTGCTTCTTCTGGAAGATCTCGTAGGCGCGCGGCGCCTCGTCGATCGGCAGCCGGTGGGTGGCATAGGTGTCGACGCCGAGCGGGTCCTCGTCGCCCTCCAGCAGCGGCAGGATGTCGTCGATCCAGCGCCGCACGTTGGCCTGGCCCATGCGGACGTTGACCTGCTTGTCGAACATCTGGATCAGCGGCATCGGGCTGATGGCGCCGCCGTAGACGCCGGACAGCGAGATCGTCCCGCCGCGCTGGACGAGCTCGATCGCCATGTGCAGCGCCGCGAGGCGGTCGATCGCCGCCTTCTGGATCACCGGCTGGGCGACCACGTCGGGCAGGAAGGAGGCCAGGCGGTGCGCCAGCTTGCCGATCGGCGAGCCGTGCGCCTCCATGCCGACGGCGTCGATCACCGAGATCGGGCCGCGCCCGTCGGTGAGCCCGCGGACGGCCTCGGGCAGGTCATCGACGTCGTCGAGGTTGAGCGTGACGACGCCGTGCGCATTGGCGCGCGCGATCCGCTCGGGGACGAGATCGACGCCGATCACCTGGCCCGCGCCGCGGTGCTGCGCGATGCGCGTGCACATCTCGCCGATCGGCCCGAGGCCGAGCACGAGCACGGTCCCGCCCTCCGGCACGTCGGCGTACTCGACGGCCTGCCAGGCGGTGGGCAGCACGTCGGAGAGGTAGACGAAGCGGTCGTCCGGCGGTCCCTCGGCCACCTTGATCGGCCCGTACTCGGCCTGCGGCACGCGCAGGAACTCGGCCTGCCCGCCCGGCACCTGCCCGTAGAGCTTCGTGTAGCCGAGCAGCGCCGCGCCGGTGCCGTAGTCGCGCACCTGCGTGGTCTCGCACTGCGACTGCAGGCCCTTGTCGCACATGAAGCAGTGCCCGCAGGAGACGTTGAACGGGATCACGACCCGGTCGCCCGCCGTGATGTGCGTGACCTCCGCGCCGACCTCCTCGACGATGCCCATCGGCTCGTGTCCGAGGATGTCGCCGGGATCGATGAACGCGCCGAGGACCTCGTAGAGGTGCAGGTCCGAGCCGCAGATTCCGGTCGAGGTGATGCGGACGATCGCGTCCGTCGGCTGTTCGATCTTCGGTTCGTCGACGGTGTCGACGCGTACGTCGTGGGTGCCGTGCCAGGCGACTGCCTTCATGCTCATGGTCCGGCCCTTCCCGGTGGCGGCCCCTTGTGCCGCCGTGCATGTCGGGGATCCGACCACTGTGACCATGCGGGCCCCTGGCGGGGTAAGCCCGGCGCGACCCCGACGAAGGAGGAGCCCCGATGGCGAACCCTGTTCCCGCCGGCAGCGATGTCTCGGCCGGCACCTACAAGTGCACGAACTGCGGCTACGAGCTCCAGGTCGGCTCGACGGAGCATCTCCCGCCCTGCCCGGAGTGCAGCAACGGCGAGTACGACACGGTCAGCGGCGGCGACAGCAGCCAGGACCCGTACCCCAACGGCTGAGCCGCCTCACGCCGCGGCGGGCACGCCCGTGATCACCGCCCGCCGCGGCTCGACGTGGCGCGCCTCGCGCGTGGCCTGCCCGCGCAGTTCGCCGCGCAGGAGCCACGACCCGTCGGGCCGGCGCGAGAGCTCGCCGCTGCGGGCGAGCTGTCCGACCGCAGACGACACCGTCGGTCGGCGTGCGCCGACGAGCTGACCCAGCATCCGGTGCGACAGGCACAGCGGCACCACGATGCCGTCGCTCGTCATGCGCCCCCAGCGCTCGGCAAGGTGCCCGAACAGCGCGACCAGGCGCATGTCCACGCGCTGCAGCTGCGAGATCGCCTGCGTGACCGCGAGCCGCGACGCGCGCGCGTTCACGCGATCCAACAGGGCGACGTACACCTCTGGGTAGCGCGCGAGCCCGGCGGCGAACCGCCGGTCCAGCACGGCTGCCGTGACGTGATCGGACACGACAATGTGCCGGACCGGCGCCTCTAACAGCTCACCGCCGCCGAACAGGGTCCATGGCCTGATCAGGTCGCCGTCACCGAGCAGCTCGGCGCTCGCCGACTCGCCGAGCAGCACTTCGCGGATGACGATCCCCTCGACGATCAAAAGCCCGAGGTTGCTCGGCGAGGCAGACTCGAGCCGCCCGAGGTCGAGCGCCCCGCGGCGCAGCTGACGCACGTCTACCTGCAGTGCCGCCGTGGCGGCGCGGCGCCGGTCGGGAGCGAGCAGCTCGGCCAGCGACGGATCGCGCGCGAGAAGGGATGCGCGTCGGGGAGGAGGGGCGAGAAAGGCGAGTGACATGACGCTCCTGGTAGGACCACGGAAGTCCAGGAGCGAAGGGCGACCCGCTCCGTCCCGGCTCGGGCACCTCTCGCCTGGTGATTCACTCTCGTCGCTCCGCGATCCGCAGAGGCCGAGCGGGCCAGAATTTATCCCGCTGATCGCCTCGCGCGCGCAGGCGGGTCACCGATGCGACCGTAGCGGAGCCCGGGCCCCCGGGCTCTAACCTGAACCGCGTGGATACGCACCAGGATGTCGGCTCGGTGCGCACGGCGCTTGCGAACGCCATCGTCGCCATCTTCAAGCAGCACTACGGCAAGGGCCCGACCGGCGCCAAGGCCTGGATCCTCGACGACTACGTGTTCATCGCGCTCGAGGGCGGCCTGACCCGCAACGAGGAGACGCTGGTCGCTGACGGCAAGCAGGACATCGTGCGCTCGTATCGGCTCGCCTTCCAGGAGACGATGCGCGACGAGGCGATGGGGGCGGTGGCCGAGTTGACCGGTCGCGAGGTGCTCGACTACCACAGCCAGATCGTCTTTGACCCGGTCCGAGCGTTCGAGATCTTCGTGCTCGCCCCGCGCTAACGTCAGCCCGCTGACAGGTGCTGCGTAGCGCCCACGGGAGCCGGTTAGTCGGCTCAGTTGAGATGCAGCATGGCCTCCTCACCGTGGACATGAGCCGCGACGACGAGCTCACGGTCGCGCGCCGGCTCGACAGCGAGATACCGGCGGCGGTGCTGTCCGGCGCCGGGCTCGTGATCGTCGACCTGGGTCCGCGCCCGGGGCTGCGCCGCGCGACGGCCGAGCAGGTCGTGCTCGCCCACCGCGAGATGCGGGCGGTCGGCGGTCGGCTCGTGGTCGTCTGCACGCCGCGCGCGGCCGGCGACTGTGCACGGCTGTGCCCCGAGCTGCTCGTCGCCGCGACCGTCCGGCAGGCCTACGCCGCACTCGGCCTGTCGGAGTACCTGCCCGCCGCGTAGGCGACTCAGTGCACGAGCACGGGCGCAGGCGCGCCCGGCTCGGCGGCCGGGTCCTCGACCGGCGCGGGCTTCTGCTTGGGCAGCAGCGGCGTGGCGATCACGAAGGCGACGATCACGAGCGCCAGCGCCCACCAGTAGGTCGCGCCGAACGCGTCCGCGAGCTTGTCGGCCACCAGTGGGCGCTGATCCGGAGGCACGGCTGCCGCGGCGCCGATCCCGCCGGCGCCTGACCCGAGCCGCGAGGAGATCGCGGTGGCGAGCAGCACCGACATCACGGCCGTGCCGATCGAAGCGCCGACCTGCTGGGTGATGTTGAGCGATGTGCTGGCGCGCGCGACGGCCGCGTGGCGCAGCGTCTGCATCGCGCCCGAGAACGTGGGCATCATCGTCGCGCCCATGCCGAGGCCCATGATGAACAGGACCGCGCCGAACGCCCAGTACGAGGTGTCGGCCGCCAGCTGGGTGAGCGCGGCGAACGACAGCGCCACGATCGTCAACCCGACGGGCACGATCTTCCCGACGCCGGTCTTGTCCGTCAGCCGGCCGGCGATCGGCATCGCCACCATCGCGCCAAAGCCCTGCGGCGCCAGCAGCAGGCCGGTGTCCATCGCGGACTCGCCGCGGACGACCTGCAAGTAGAGCGGCAGCAGCAGCATGCCGCCGAACACGGAGATCACGACGAGCACGAGCGTGAGGGAGGAGACCGTGAAGATGCGGTTCTTGTACAGCCGCAGATCGATCAGCGGTTGGTGCGCGCGCAGCTCATGCCACACGAACACAGCCAGCAGCAGCGCGCCGGCCACGATCGGGCCGATGATCTTGGTCTCGCCGAAGCCGCCGGCCGAGCCGGACTCCGCGAGCCCGTAGATGATCAGCGCGAGGCTGGGGGAGAGGAGCACGAAGCCGAGCCAGTCGAGCTCCTCGTCGTGCTTGGGCACGTCGCGCGGCAGGATGCGCAGCGACGCGAGCAGCGCGGCGGCGGCGATCGGGATGTTGATGAAGAAGATCCAGTGCCAGGAGAAGTCGTCGACCAGCCAGCCGCCGAGGATCGGGCCGAAGATCGGGCCGAGGAGCATCGGGATGCCGATCACGGCCATCACGCGCCCGACGCGGTCCACGCCCGCGGCGCGGGTGAGGATCGTCATGCCCGCCGGCATGATCATGCCGCCGCCGAAGCCCTGCAGCACGCGGAAGACGATCAGCGACTCGGCCGACCAGGCGAGGCCGGACAGCGCCGACCCGAGCGCGAACAAGGCGATCGAGATCATGTACAGGCGCTTGGTGCCGAAGCGGTCGGCCGCCCAGCCGGTGAGCGGGATCACGGTCGCGAGCGCGAGCGTGTAGCCGGTCGCGACCCACTGGATCGTGCTCAGCGTCGTCTCGAACTCCTTCGCGAGCGTGTTGATCGCGACGTTCACGACGGTGACGTCGAGGATCGACATGATCGCCCCGAGGACGACCACGGAGGCGACGAGGAGCAGCTCGCGATCGAGCTTGTCGGACGAGGATGAGGCCGGGGAGGACATGCGTTCCAGCGTAGCAAGTGGAGGAACCCCCTCCGCTTTCCGCTACCCTGCGTTGGCGTGAGCGCACTCGAACGTCCTTTGCGCCGTGACGCCTCGCGCAACCGCGAGCGCATCCTCGAGGCCGCTCGCGAGCTGTTCGCGGAGCGCGGGCTCGAGGTGACGATGGATGAGATCGCCCGCCGCGCGGGTGTCGGCGTCGGCACCGTGTACCGGCGCTTCCGCCGGCGCGAGGAGATCATCGAGGCGCTGTTCGAGCAGCGGATGGAGGACTACCTCGCGCTCGCCGAGCAGTCGCTGGCCGATCCCGACCCGTGGCACGGGCTCGTCGGCTTCTTCGCGCATGGCCTGGCCATGCAGGCCGCCGACCGCGGGCTGAAGGAGCTGCTCGTCGGCCATGGCCACGCCTCCGAGAGCGGCGCGCGCGTGCGCGCGCGTGTGTTGCCGGTGGTCGATCAGCTGGTCGCCCGCGCGCAGGAGGCCGGCGCGCTGCGGCCTGACGTCGGCGCGCTCGACCTGCCGATCGTCTCGCTGATGCTCGGCCAGGTGATCGACTTCAGCCATGACGTCGAGCCGGAGCTGTGGCGGCGCTATCTCGCCCTGCTGCTCGACGGCCTGCGCCACGAGGGCAGCCCGCTGCCGCTCGCGCCGCTCGAGCCCGAGCAGCTGAACGCGGCGATCGCCAGGCTGCACCCGCACCGCCACTGATGCGTTCAAAGGCGCCGGACGCCCGCCGATCAAGGTGGAGAACCCATGCGCCGCAAGATCACCATCCTCACCACGATGTTCGCCGCCGCCACCGTCGCGGCGTTCGTCGTCGCGCCGTCGACTGCCGAGCAGCGCGCCCAGCTCAGCGGCACGCCCTACGTGCTGCCGGCCGGGTTCGTCGTACCGCTCAACTCCGGGCGCACCGCGATGCTGTCGGTCGGCGTCGTCTTCACGGCGCAGAGCGAGCGGGCCTGGCTCACCGGCGTCGAGCAGGCACGCGTCCACAAGCTCGTGACGACGACGGTGAAGGCCGTTCCCGCGCGGCGCCTCGTGTCGGCCGCCGGCCGCCGCGCGCTCGAGGCGCAGCTCGCGGCCAAGCTCCGCGCGACCGGGCTGCCGGTCGAGTCGGTCCTGATCCCGGACCTCGCCGTCAAGTAGCCCGGCGGAACACGTACACCGCCGCATCGAGCTCGGGCGGGAGCACGAGCTTGCTCAGCCCGGGGTCCTCGGCGAAGTCGAACTCGGCCTGCTCCTCGTAGGCCTCCCAGTTGCCCGTCGCGAACCGGTGCCGGCTGCCGACCACGACGTACAGCTCCACGCTCGGGGTGCAGAACACCTCGCGCTCGAAGTCGTTGCCGGCGGGCGGCCATGAGCAGATGACCACGGCGGGCCGGCGCTCCCGCAGCGCCGTCCGCGCGTCCTGCCGCACGACCTCGGCGGGGAAGCTGACGTCGCGCCAGCTGTGGTCGTCGGTCGGCGTGACGTCGACGCCCGCGTCGGCGAGAAAGCGGGCGAGCGTGCCGTCGCCGGCGGCGATCTCGAGCGCCGGGCGGTCGCCGATCATCCCGGCCAGCCGCTTCACCAGCGGCTTGGAGTAGAAGCAGTAGATGCCGCGCGGGCCGACCAGTGGCATCAGGAAGCGGCGCTGCCACAGCAGCGGCCACAGGAGGCGGAACGCCGGCATCGACACCGGCTTGCGCCGCAGGCCGGACTCGAACAGCAGCCGCTGGGCGACCCACCCGTTGACGAGGTTGAAGCGCACGCGGCCCTCGTGTACTCCCGTGGCGGCCGACAGCGACAGCTGCTTGATCGCCGCCGTCGCCATCTGGCGCCGGATGTCGGCGCCCAACGCCGGATCGAGCCCGCGCACGGGCTTGCGGCCCGAAGCGGCGATCTGCCGCACGTACGCCGTGAGCTCGTGCACGTTCCCGCGCGGGACGATCTCCGCCAGGTCGCGCTGCACGACGCTCCACTCCTGCGGGTAGGCCTCCTGCAGCTCGGTCAGCGACGGCTGCTGCTCCAGCCAGGCCCGGACCTGGCGGTCATTCCGGGGCATCGGCGGCCACGGTAACGCGTGTACGTCAATCCGGCGGCGCTCGCGGCGCTCGGATACTCGGACCCCTCCGAGCTGATCGGCAAGCCCGGTCACGACACGGTCCACTACAAGTACCCCGACGGCACGCCGTTCCGTGAGGAGGACTGCCCGGTGGCGAACGCCCGGTGGTCGGGCGCGACGCACCAGGAGAGCGAGAGCTGGCTCGTGCGCAAGGACGGCTCGATCCTGCACATCGCGTACGCCACGGCGCCGTTCCATCTGCCGGACGGGCTCGGGGCCGTGACGGCGTTCACCGACATCGAGGAACACCTCGAGGCGGAGCGGATCGCGCGCGAGCGCGACGTGGCTGACGCGCGCGCCGCCGAGCTGCGCGCCGCGCGGCGGCGGATCATCGAGGCGGCGGACGCCGAGCGGGCCCGGCTCACCCGCGACCTGCACGACGGCGCTCAGCAGCAGTTCGTGGGCGCGCTGCTCACCCTCGGGCTCGCGGAACGCAAGGCGGCGGCTGAGCCTGAGGCGGCTTCACACCTGCGCAGGACGGCGATCGACCTGACGACGCAGGGGATCGCCGAGCTGCGCGACCTCGTGGCCGGCATCCACCCCGGCATCCTCACCGATCGCGGCCTCGGCGCCGCGGTCCAGGCGCTCGCGTCACGGCTGCCGCTCCCCGTATCGGTCGTTCACGGGATCGATCGCCGGCTGCCCGCTCCCGTCGAGGCGAGCCTCTACTTCTTCGTCTCCGAGGCGCTGACCAACGCGGTCAAGCATGCGCGCGCGAACCACGTCTCGGTCACGATCGCCGCCGCCGGCGACCGCTTGGCGGTGGAGGTGTGCGACGACGGAGTCGGTGGCGCGACCGCGAGCAACGGCGGCACCGGCCTCGCCGGACTGGCCGACCGCATCGCCGCCCTCGACGGCGCGCTCGCGATCACCAGCGCGCCCGGCGAGGGGACGACGCTGCGCGCAGAGATCCCCCTCCGCTAATCGGGCGGGCGCACGAGGCCGTCGGCGAGCAGGCGCTCGAACCGCTCACGGGCGTCGGCGACGCCGTCCTCGACCGAGCGGAGCACGCCGTCGCCCACCAGCGCGGCGAACGACGACCCGTCGACGCCGCTCGGGAACGGCAGCGGGTCGGCGTCGGCGGTGATCAGCCCGCCGGTGTCGATCATCGTGGCGAGGTCGGCCATCGCCACGACCGGGCCGCCGACGTCGTGCACCGACGCGCCCTCGTAGTCGAGCAGCGCCGCGCGCGCGAACGCCTCGCCGATGTCGGGCGTGTACTGCAGCTGCAGGCTGCCGCCGAACGGGATGCGATACGGCGCGCCGGCCGCCGCCGCGACCATCGCGATCGTCGGCGCTGAGGTCAGCCCCTGATCGCGCCCGGGGCCGTAGACCGTGTGCGGCCGCAGCCCGATCGAGGACACCCCGTAGTCCTCGAAGTAGCGCACCGCGGTGCTCTCGTTCGCGCGCTTGTAGACGCCGTACAGCGTGCCGGGATGGTCGCCCGCGTCGTGCGTGCCGCCCGCACCGTACGCCGCGATCGACGACGCGTAGACCACCGGTCCCATCGCCCGCCCGCGCGCCGCCTCGAGCACGTGCACGGTTCCGAGCACGTTCACGCGCGCGCCGAGCGCGGGGTCGGCGCGGACGAACGGCACCTGCAGCGCCGCCAGGTGGACGACGTTCGTGATCTCGTGCTCGTCGAGCACGCGGCCGACGGCGTCGGGCTCGGTGATGTCGCCGCGCACGTGGACGACGGCCGCCTGCTGGTCGGCGTCGAGCGCCAGCGGCAGGCGGTGGCCTTCGCCGCCCACGTCGAGCGCGACCACGGAGTGGCCGCGCTCGAGCAGGCTGCGCATCGTCCACACGCCGACGGCGCCGAGCGCCCCCGTGATGAGGACGCGCGGCGTCAGGTGCCCCTCTCGGCGAGGCGCGTCGCCGCGTGCAGGGAGTCGAGCAGCAGGTCGCGGTACGTCCGCGCCGTCTGTGCGTCGCCCTGCTCGACGGCGTCGCGCATGCCCGGCAGGTATTGGACCGCGTAGCCCGTCACCAGGCCGGGAGCATAGATCTGGTGCCGGAACCACGGCCGGCCGGGCAGCCCCTTGGTCGTGATCAGCGCGCGCTCCTGCTTCATCAGCGCGGTGTTGATCCGCGTGATCGCCCGGCTCGCCGAGCGCGAGTCCGTGTCTCCGGCCGCCAGCAGCGCGTCCGCGTGGCTCTCCAGCCGCTGTGACGCCGCGCCCCAGGCCTGCGCCGCATCGGCGAGCGGGCTGAGGTCGACCTGCGCGGCGCCCGGCGTGCCCGCCTGCACCTTCTCCAGGTCGGCGACATACGACCCGACCGCCGCCGCGTGGTCGGAGTAGCGGAACGGCAGCACGTCCGCGTTGGCGAGGCGCAGCGCCTGCACGCCGTTCACCTTCGCCGACCCCACCTGTCCGAGGTACCCGGGGTCGAGGAAGTGCTCCGTGTTGTACGTGTCGTCGTACGCCGAGTGGTACGTGCCGGCGCTGGCCGGCGCGTCGTAGCCGGCCTCGAACGAGGGCACGCCGAGGTGGTCGAGGAACGACGTGTAGTCGGACCCGCTGCCGAGGCGGCCGATTTGCGGGTCGCCCCCGTCGCCCTTCCACGTGTCGTACACCGGTGCGCCGGTCCGCGGGTCGGCGATCGCCTGCGTCGTCTGCACGATCGAGTCGTCGAGCTGCGGAGTGCCGGAGACGCCGAAGCTCGTGCCGCCGGCGCCGTCGAGGTTTGAGTAGGCGACGGCGTTGCGCACGAGGTCGGCACGCTCCTGCTCGGCGAACTCGGTCGAGCCGAACAGGCCGTACTCCTCGCCGTCCCAGCCGGCGATGACGATCGTGCGCTCCGGCCGCCAGCCGCGATCGAGCAGCTTGCCGAGGTTGTGCGCGACCTCCATCATCGTCGTCCAGCCGCTGGTGTCGTCGGCGGTGCCGTACGTCCACGCGTCGTAGTGCGCGCCGAGCACGACCTTCTCGTCCGGCTTCGTGGTGCCGCGGATCGTCACCAGCACGTCGCGCACCGGCGTCTGGTCGTAGGCGATGTCGAGCTTGAGGTGCACCTGGGTGCCGCCCGGCCCGACGTGGTAGCTGATCGGCA
This sequence comes from uncultured Solirubrobacteraceae bacterium, assembly GCA_963803335.1. Taxonomy (GTDB): domain Bacteria; phylum Actinomycetota; class Thermoleophilia; order Solirubrobacterales; family Solirubrobacteraceae; genus DASSUW01. Next base: position 692,416 of record CAWDME010000011.1, read on the forward strand.
GGCCGCCCTGGAAGGACTCCGGCGCCGCCGGGCCGCCCAGGCCCTCGAGCAGCGGCTGCGCCTCGCCGTAGGAGATCGGCGTCGTCGGGATGCGCGGCAGGTCGCCCGCTTCGGCCGGCGACAGCCGCTTGGTGCCCGGCACGGCCGGCTTGCCCGGCGTCAGTGGATCACCCGGGTAGTTGAAGATGTACTGGATCGACCCGCGCTGGATCGCGTCGGCCGGACGCCACGGCCCGTCGGGGTAGACCGGGCCCTTCTTGTAGCCGTCGTCCTCGGGGTCGGAGTAGATCAGCACGCCCTTGGCGCCGCGCAGCTCGGCCTGCTGGACCTTGACGCCGCGGAACGAGCCGCCGTAGCGGACGAGCACGATCTTGCCGGCGACGCTGATGCCGAGCTTGTCGAGCTCGGCGTAGTCCTGCGGCAACCCGTAGTTGACGTACACCACGTCGCCCGACACGTCGCCGGACGGCGAGAACGCGTTGTAGCCCTCGACCACCTCGTCGAAGTTCTGCTGCCACGGGAAGCCGTTCTCCTTGGTGGCGAGCTGCCGCGTGTACGGCTTGGTCATCGTCACGCTCACGTCGAGCGGCCGCGACGAGTACACGCTGTAGCTGCGCGTCGAGACGTCGAGCCCGTACGAGCGCAGTCGCTGGACCGAGTACTCGAACGACTGCCGCGACCCGTCGGTGCCGACGAGCTGCGGCTTGCGGCTGAGCGCGCGGCTCGTGTTCCCGATCACGTTCGGGCTGACGCCCCTCTGGTAGCGGCCCTCGTACGCGCGCTGCTGTTGCGAATGCGCGTCGGTGAAGCCGAGGATCGGGTCCTCGGCCAAGGGGGATGCGGCCCTCGCACTGAGTGCGAACGCGCAGAGGACGGCAACGCCGAGCGCCCGTCCCGCCGACGGTCTGCCCCTTGTTCCCTTGGCCGCCCGCTTCCCCTGTGAGGCGGGCGGCCTCGGTGCGAGGCTACTACCCCACCTACGCCGACGGAACCACGCAGGTGTCGTTCGCCGCCGCGCAGCTGAAGATCCGCGCGTCGCCTTGGCGCAGCCAGATCTCGGGGGTCGCCAGCGGGATGAAGAACCGGTCGTTGGGGGTGTCCTTGACGTCCGGGTTGCCCGGCGGCCTCTGGTGGACGATGAACCCGACGCGCTTGGTGTCGTCGGCGATCTGGATCCGGTGCAGCACGCCGTAGGCGTCGCTCGCCTCGAACGGCGTCGGGCTGGTCCACGCGGCGGTGCCCTCACCCGGCGCGAGCCCGTCGCCGAACAGGTGCAGCCCCCAGACGGCGGGGTCGCCGTTGTAGTGGATCGTCGCGGTGGCCACCTTCGCCTGCACGATCGTCACCGTGCGAGTCGCGCTCGTGACCGTCTTGCCCGGCGCGTAGGTGAGCACGGCGCGGTAGGTCACCTGCGCGCCGTCGGCGAGGCTCGACGTGTCGTCGAACGCCGTGTAGACCGGCGACGAGCTGTCGGTCCCGATGTTCGCGAACGCACCCCCGTTGACCGAGCGCTGGAACGTCACGCTGTAGGTCGCGTGGTCGGGCACCGCGCTCGCGCGCACCTCGACGGTGCCGCGGACGCGCTGGCCGTCGTTCGGCGCCTCGAGCGTGATCGACGGCGGTGACACGGTCGAGCGTGCGACGTTGCTCGCACGCGTGTGGCCGGCGTTGTCGAGCACGACCGCGCGGTACTGGATGCTCGTCCCCGGCGCCACGTCGGCGATGTCGTGGAAGACGCGGTACGGCGCGTTGTCGTCGGTCCCGATGTCCTGCCAGCCGCCGTGGCCGACCTTGGCGAGGAACGTCACCTCGGCGAACTGGTCGCTGCCGAGGTCCGCGCCGACCTCGAGCCGGTCGCGGCCGTGTGCCGGCACGTCCATCGTCACCGACGGCGCCCGATGGCTGCGCGGAATGCGGTCCACGGCCTTGTAGACCGCGGTCGACAGCGGCGCGACCGTCACGGCCAGCGTGCCGTCGCGATCGCTGCGTAGCTCGCTCGGCCCGTCGCCGTAGACCTTCTTCCAACGGCTGTGGCCGACGTAGGTGGGCACCGACGCCGACGACGAGGTCTCGGCGTTGTTGAGCGCGACGACGAACTCGCGCCGGTGCGCGCGGTTGATGCGCGAGAACGCGTACACGCCCGCGCCGGTCGACGAGAAGCGGTCCTGCTGGGCGCCGTTGCGCAGCGCCGGGTAGCGCTTGGTGACTGCCGCCAGGTCCGCGATCTCCCGATACAGCGGGTGACCCTCGTCGAAGTTGTCGTCCATCGGCGTCTCGTTGGAGCCGATGTTGTCGTTCTGGCCCGCGTCGTCGCCCTGATTGTCGTACTCGAGGTCCTGGCTCGGGAACATGTCCTGCCGCGCGGCCTGGTCGCCGCCCTGGCCGGTGAACCCCTGCTCGTCGCCGTAGTAGATCACCGGGTTGCCGCGCGAGAAGTACATGAGCGCGTGCGCGAGCTCGTCGCGCTGCAGCAGCTCGGCCTCGGTCGCCCCGGGGTTCGCGTTGCGGATGAACATCCCGATGCGGCCCTTGTCGTGGTTCCCGAGGAAGGTCGGCAGGTTGTAGACGTTCGAGTCGCCGTCCGTGTACCAGTCGTCGTCGCGGAAGAAGGCGCCGAGCTCAGCGGTCGGCGCCGAGTTCGCGGCGAACCGCGTCGCAGCGGTCTGGAACGGGAAGTCCAGGACGCCCTGGACCTTGTCGTGCGTCATGTAGTGCGACGTGATCGGGCGGCTGGTGTCCTCCGCGACCTCGCCGAACATGTAGAAGTCCTTGATCCCCTGGGCCTTCGCGTAGTTCTGGATCGCGGGCGCGAACTTCAGCCAGAACTCGTCGTTGACGTGCTTCATCGTGTCCATCCGGAAGCCGTCGATGCGGAAGTCGCGGATCCACGTCTTGTAGATGTCGACCATCCCGTTGACGACCTTGGGGTTCTCGGTGAACAGGTCGTCGAGCCCGAAGAAGTCGCCGTACTGAGAGTTCTCGCCGGTGAACGTCGTGTCGCCGCGGTTGTGGTAGAGGCTGACGTCGTTAAGCCACCCCGGCACCTTGACGTTCTTCTCGGCGGCGGGCACGCACGGGTGGTACGGGAAGCTCTGCAGCGGGCCGGACGGCGGGCACGCCGGCTGGCCGGTCGGCGCGAGCGCCGGGAACGAGCTCGTGCCGGCGTCGTCGCGGTCGTCGAACGGCGTGCCGGAGGCGGTGCGATAGGCGTACTGGTCCTTCGACTTGTACGGCATCACCTTGCCTTCCTGGTACTCGATGACGTCGGCCGTGTGGTTGGCGATGATGTCGAAGTAGACCTTGATGCCCAGGCGGTGGGCGTCGCGCACGAGCGCCGTCAGATCAGCGTTGGTCCCGAGGTGCGGGTCGATCTGCGTGAAGTCGGTGATCCAGTAGCCGTGGTAGCCGGCGGACGGGAAGCCGTTGTTGTCCTGCACGGCCTTGTTCTTGAAGCTCGGCGTCAGCCAGATCGCCGTGGTCCCGAGGCTCTTGATGTAGGCGAGCTCGCTCTGCAGGCCCTTGAGGTCGCCGCCGTGGTACCACGCCTTGCCGGTCGGGTCGAAGCCCGAGGTCGGGGGATCCTCCGTCTTGCCAGGCGGCAGGCCGCCGTTGTCGTTCGCCGTGCTGCCGTTCTTGAACCGGTCGGCCATGACGAAGTAGAAGTCCTGGTCGGTCACCGCCTGGCGCAGGCTGTGGTGCGCGGCGGGATCGCCATGGCCGTGACCGTGGTGGTGGCGCCCATGCGCCAGCGCTGCCACGGGCGCGATCGCGAGTACGAGCAGGGCCGCGCAGAGCACGGCACGACGGACCAACGACATGAGTTCCCCTCTCCTCCCGGCTTACGAGACGATCGCGCGCCACGCGGCGCTCGTGGCGTCAGCGTAAACGACGTGGTGGAGCGCGTCGATGCCAAGCTCGACGGGCTTCTGCTGCCATGGCGGCGGCCCGGCGCCGAGCGCGGGCAGCATCACGAGCGACCAGCCCCAGACCGCCGCGAAGTGCACCGCCGTGCCGGGGCCGTGACGGTCATCGCCGCGGTGCCGGCGGCGCCGGCGAGCAGGCCTGCGCCGAGACCGAGCGCGGCGCGCTGGAGAACGGCGTCACTCATCGCGCCGGTCGTCTACCCAGTTCGGGTCGCGGGAATCGGGCCGGCGTGGCCCCGGATCTTCGACGCACGAGGCTCTTTGGGCTGGGTTATGCTCGCCTGGAGAGGTCACGGCCAGCGATCCGTGGCCGGAGAGGAGCGAGGTGATCGGGCTGCGCCGCGCGCTGGTCGCTCTGGCGGCAGCGGGGGCGGCGTTCGGAGTGGTTCTCGCGCTGGTTCTCGCGTCGAGCCGGCATGTGGACCTGCGTGGTCTGGAGGCGGCCCTGGCCCTCGTGATCGGCTGGGGCTTCATCGGCGCCGGCCTGTTCGCCTGGTGGCGGCGCCCGCAGAACAACTTCGGGCCGCTGATGACGGCGACGGGCTTCCTGTTCTTCCTCTCCGAGCTCGCGGCCGCGAACTCCCCGCGCGTCTTCATCGTCGCGACCCTATGCGGCAACCTGTTCCTCGCGGTCGTCGTCCACATGCTGCTGGCGATGCCGTCCGGCCGGCTGCGCACTCGCGGCGAGCGGGTGCTCGTGTGGGGCGCCTACCTGTTCTTCTCGCCGATCTCCCGCAGCTACGTCTTCTTCTCCGCCCCGGCGGACTACGGCTGCGACGACTGTCCTGCAAGCAACGTCGTGATCTCGAACCAGCCGGACCTGGCGAGCGCGATCGACACGGCGATCAACGTCACCGCGTTCGCGATCTTCGCGCTGACGCTGCTGTTCCTGTGGCGACACTGGCGCGCGGCCAACAGCACCGAGCGCCGCGCCCTCGGACCGGTGCTGATCACCGGCGCCTCGGTGCTCGTGCTGCTCGAGGTCGGGATCGTCGGCGAGCTATCCGGGCACGGTGGCCTGGCCACGGCCGGCTACTACGCCACCCAGGCGGCGATCCTGCCGCTCCCATACGCGTTCCTGGCCTCGCTCGCGCGCAGCCGGCTGACCCGCGCCGATGCGGTCAGCGGGCTGGTCGCGCGGCTCGCGCAGTCGCCGGGTCAGGAGGAGATCCGCGCAGCGATCGCCCGCGCGCTCGACGACCCGTCCCTGGAGCTCGCCTACTGGCTGCCGGAGTTCGGCACCTACGCCGACGTCGACGGCCGCGCGATCGCGCTGGCCGACAGCAACGGGCGGGCGACGACGTTCATCGGCCGTGACGGTGAGCCGATCGCCGCGCTGCTGCACGACGCCGTGCTGCGGGAGGAGCCGGGCCTGCTCGAGGCGGTGTCCGGCGCCGCGGCGATCGCGTTGGAGAACGTGCGGCTGAACGTCGAGCTGCGCGCGCGGCTGGACGAGCTCAGAGGCTCGCGGGCGCGCATCGTCGAGGCGGGTGACGCGGAGCGTCGCCGGCTCGAGCGCAACCTGCACGACGGGGCGCAGCAGCGGCTGGTCGGCGTGGCCCTGCAGCTGCGTCTCCTGCAGAACCGGATCCGCGCTGACCCTGACACGGCCGAGCAGATTGCGACGGTGGCCTGCGACGAGCTCTCGCATTCGCTCAACGAGCTGCGCGAGCTGGCGCGCGGCCTGCATCCCGCCGTGCTCGAGCACGGCCTCGGGCCGGCGCTGGACGCGCTCGCCAGCCGGTCGCAGATCCCCACGACGGTGATCTGCGACGTCGGCCGCCTCCCGCAGCCCGTCGAGCTGGCGGCGTACTTCGTCGCCTGCGAGGCGCTGACGAACGTGGCCAAGTACGCGAGCGCGAGCGCGGCGACGGTGCGGGCGTGGAGTGCCGCGGGTCTGGCGGGCATCGAGGTCGCCGACGACGGGGTCGGTGGCGCGGACGACTCGCTCGGGTCGGGTCTGCGTGGCCTCGCCGACCGTGTCGAGGCGCTCGACGGCCGGCTGCGCGTGGTCAGCCCGGCCGGAGCCGGGACCGTCGTCACCGCGGAGCTGCCGTGCGAGCCGTGATCGCGGACGACAACCTGCTGGTGCGGGCGGGGATCGCGGCGCTGCTGCGCGAGGCGGGCATCGACGTGGCGGCCGAGGCGTCGACTGCCGACGACCTGCTGCGCGAGGTCGATGTCCACAAGCCCGACGTGGCGATCGTGGACATCCGGATGCCTCCGACGAACACGGACGAAGGGCTTGTCGCCGCCCGGGCGCTGCGCGAGCGCCACCCCGAGATCGGGATCGTGATCCTCTCCGAGCACGTCGAGTCGGGAACCGCCACGCGCGTGCTGGCCGAGAGCCCCGAGCGGCTCGGCTACCTGCTCAAGCAGCGCGTCACCGACATCGACGACTTCGTCGGCACGCTGCGGCGGGTGATGCGCGGCGGGTCGGCGCTGGATCCACAGGTGGTGGCGAGGCTACTCGCGTCAGGCACCGCCCAGGAGCCGCTGAGCGCGCTCACTGACCGCGAGCGGGAGGTGCTCCAGCTCGTCGCCGAAGGCCGCTCGAACCAGGCGATTGCCGATGCGCTCGTCATCACGCTGCGCAGCGCCGAGAAGTACGTGTCGAGCATCTTCGCCAAACTCGGGCTGCCGGACACCGGGACCGAGCACCGGCGCGTGCTCGCGGTGCTCCACTACCTCGGAGCCTGACGCCGGCGGCGGTAAACCGCACTGCCCGCTCCCGGTGGACCGGCCACTGCGGACCCCGGGGTGCCGCCGACGACTCTCGCGCGAACCCGCTGGTTGCGGCTGCGGCTTGCCGCGAGCCTCGTCACATGTCAATCCTCCCCTCCGAAGCACCGGTCACCCGACCCCTCCTCGTCGACGCCTCCGACGCGGTGGTGACCGCACGCGACGTCGTACGCCGTTATGGCGACGGCGACGCCGCGGTGCACGCCCTACGCGGCGTCTCGCTCAACATCGCGCGCGGTCAGCTGACCGCCGTCATGGGTCCGTCGGGGTCCGGCAAGTCGACGCTCATGCACATCCTCGCCGGCCTGGACACCCCGACCTCGGGCGAGGTCACGGTCGCTGGTGTGGACGTCGGCAGCCTCGACGACACGGCGCTCACGCGGCTGCGACGCGACCACATCGGCTTCATCTTCCAGTTCTTCAACCTGCTGCCGATGCTCACGGCGGCCGAGAACATCGCGCTGCCCCTCAAGCTGGCCGGCGGCAAGCCCGACGCGCAGTGGCTGGCCGAGGTGATCGACACGGTCGGGCTCGGCGATCGGCTCACGCACCGCCCGTCCGAGCTCTCCGGCGGCCAGCAGCAGCGTGTGGCGGTGGCGCGGGCGCTGGTGTCGCGCCCGAGCGTGATGTTCGCCGACGAGCCGACCGGCAACCTCGACTCCACGACCTCGGGGGAGATCCTCGGGCTGCTGCGCCGGTCGGTCGACCAGCTCGGCCAGACCACGGTGATGGTCACGCACGACGCGCACGCGGCCGCGATCGCCGACCGCGTGCTGTTCCTCGCCGACGGCGACATCGTCCGCGACCTCGGCCCCTCCAGCGCCCATGACATCCTCGAGACCCTCGAGGCGGTGTCGGGTCGATGATCGGAGTCGCCGTCAAGGGACTCGCGACGCGTAAGCTCCGCGCACTGCTGACCGCGCTCGCCGTCGTGATCGGCGTGTCCATGGTCAGCGGCACCTTCCTGCTCACTGACACGATGCAGAAGACCTTCGATGGTCTCTTCGCATCGACCTATGAGCAGACCGACGCCGTCATCGGCGGCAAGGAGATCGTCAAGACCTCGACGAACAGCTCGACCACGGTCCCCGAGCCCCTGCTCAGCAAGGTCCGGGCGCTGCCCGAGGTCGAGGCCGCGAGCGGCACCGTCTCGCCCGCCGAGGTCAACGGCGCCGACATCATCGGCGCGGACGGCAAGGCTGTCGGCAAGGAGAGCGTCGGCACCAGCGTCGATCCCGCCAACGCGCGGTTCAGCCCGCTCAAGCTCAAGACCGGCGACTGGCCGGCCGCTGCTGACCAGGTCGCGGTCGATGCCGGCACCGCCAAGACGCAGCACTACGAGCTGGGCGACGCCGTCCAGATCGTGACGGCCTCCGGCAAGGCGAGCTACCGCATCACCGGCACCGTCTCCTACGGCGACGTCGACTCGCTCGGCTTCGGCACGATCGCGGCGTTCGACCTCGACACCGCGCACCACGTGCTCGATCGCCGGGGCCAGTTCGACTCGATCTCGATCGCCGCCAAGGACGGCACGTCACCCGCCGAGCTGGTGCGCGCCGTGCGGCCGCTGCTGCCCAACACGCTGGACGTGAAGGACAGCGCCAAGCAGGCCGACGACGCCTCCGCCCAGATCGACAAGGGCATGTCCTACATCCGCTACTTCCTGCTCGGCTTCGGCGCCATCGCGCTGTTCGTGGGCGCGTTCGTGATCTTCAACACCCTGTCGATCACGGTCGCCCAGCGGACGCGTGAGTTCGCGACGCTGCGGACGCTGGGCGCCTCGCGCAAGCAGGTGCTGCGCTCGGTCCGGCTCGAGGGCCTCGTGATCGGCCTCCTCGCGTCGACGATTGGCCTGTTCGTCGGCTTCGGCGTCGCCAAGGGCATGCTCGTGCTGTTCAGCGCGCTCGGCGTCGACCTGCCCGAGGGCGGGACGGTCATCGCCGCACGCACGATCATTGTCTCGTTGCTCGTCGGCACCGGCGTGACGCTGCTGGCGACGATCGTGCCCGCCCGCCGGGCGACCCGGGTGCCGCCGATCGCGGCGGTGCGCGAGGGATCGGAGCTACCGCCGTCGCGGATGGCCGCGCACTCGCTCAAGGCCGGCCTGGCCGTGACGGGCGCCTCCGTCGCTGCCATCGCGGTCGCCGTGTTCGCCTCGGGTCTCAGCGGCGGGCTCGTCGGGCTCCTGCTCGGCGCCGGCGTGATCTCGCTGTTCCTCGGGATCGCTCTGCTCGCTCCGCGGCTCGTCAAGCCGCTGGCACGCGTCGTCGGCCTGCCCGCCCGGCGTGCCGGCGGCATCGCCGGCGAGCTGGCCGAGGCCAACGCCCAGCGCAACCCGGGCCGCACGGCCTCGACCGCTGCGGCGCTGATGATCGGCCTTACGCTCGTCACCGTCGTGGCGGTGCTGGGCGCCGGCATGAACAGCGCGACGAAGTCCGCGGTCACCAAGCAGCTGCATGCGGACTACGTGGTCGACGGGAACGACGGGCTGCCGTTCGCGGCGGGCGAGGGCACCGAGCTGGCGCGGCTCGACGGCGTGAAGGCGGCCTCGCACGTCCGCTTCGACAAGGCGCTCGTCCAGGGCAAGGAAGCCGGCGTCACCGGGATCGACCCGGCGACGATCGATCGCTTCTACCGCTTCGAGTGGACGGCGGGCGGGCTGCGCAGCGACGGCGCGATCGTGACGAAGTCCTACGCGGACGACCACCACCTCACGGTCGGCGACCGGATCCCGATGCAGTCCCCGTCCGGGAAGAAGCTGTCGCTCACCGTCGGCGGGGTCTATGACCCTCCGGCGGCGAAGCAGCTCCTGTACGACGTCAGCATCCCGCAGGCTGCGTTCGACAACGCGTTCCCCAGTCCCAAGAACGCGTTCACGTTCCTCGACGCCGACGCGAGTGCCGTGCACGCGCTCGAGGCCGCGGTGAAGGACTCCGGCGACGCCACGCTGCACACGGGCGAGGCGTACGCGCAGGACTCCACCAAGGACACGGCGACGGTTCTCGCCATGCTCTACGTGCTGCTCGGGTTCTCGGTCGTCGTGAGCCTCTTCGGCATGGTCAACACGCTCGTGCTCTCGGTCTTCGAGCGCACGCGTGAGCTCGGGATGCTGCGGGCGATCGGCATGACGCGGCGCCAGGCGCGCCGGATGATCCGCCACGAGAGTGTCATCACCGCGCTGATCGGGGCCGCCCTCGGACTCGGCTTGGGCGTGTTCCTCGCCGGGCTGGTGACCCAGGCGCTGTCGGACTACGACATCCCGCTGTCGCTGCCATGGCCGACGCTCCTGGCGTTCACGCTGGTGGCGGTGCTCGCGGGGATCGGCGCGGCGATCATGCCCGCCCGCCGCGCATCGCGGCTCAACGTCCTCGACGCGCTGCACTACGAGTAGCCGATGACGGCCACCCTCGTGCGGACCGTGAAGCCGTCCGTCCCGCCGCTCACGCGGCGGGGCGGGCGGTCGCGCGAGACCGTCCTCTTCCTGATCGGGATCGCGCTGATCGCGATCCATGTGCTGGACGACAACTACGTCCAGCCGCAGCCGGGCACGTCCCCCGCCGACCACCTCGTGAGCGGCCTCGGCCCGCTCGCTCTCCTCGGTCTCGCTGCGTGGGCGTACCCGCGCCTGAGCGGCACCTGGCGCGGCTGGCTGGCGCTGCTGCTCGGCCCGCTGGGCATCGCGGCCGGCAGCGAGGCCTTCTACTACTCGCGCGAGGTCGGGCCCGCGGGCGACGACTTCACGGGACTGCTGGCCATCCCTGCCGGTGTGCTGCTGATCGGTCTCGGCGCCGGCACTCTGTGGCGGACCCGGCGGACCGCTGGAGCGCTCTGGTGGCGCTACCCGCGGCGGGCCCTGATCGCCGGCGCCGGCGCCCTCGCCGCGATCGTCGTCCTGATGGCCGGCCTCGGCTATGCCACCACGCACATCGGCCGCGCCGTCGTGCCCCCGAATCACCTCGGCGTTGCGTACGAGAACGTGTCGTTCACCACGGGCGACGGGCTCGAGCTGCAGGGCTGGTACATCCCGTCGCGCAACGGTGCCGCCGTCATCTCCTTTCCGGGCCGTGCCGGCGCGCAGCGCCAAGCGCGTATGCTCGCCCGCCACGGCTACGGCGTGCTCCTGTTCGACCGCCGCGGCGAGGGCGAGAGCGAGGGCGACCCGAACGCGTGGGGCTGGGGCGGTGACGCGGACGTCAAGGCCGCCATCGCCTACCTCCAGCGCCGGTCCGACGTCGACCCTGACCGCATCGGCGGCATCGGGCTCTCCGTCGGCGGCGAGATGATGCTCGAAACGGCGGCCGACACCGGCCAGCTCGCGGCCGTCGTGTCCGAGGGCGCCGGGGCGCGCACATTCTCGGAGGAGAAGGACAACGGTGCACACGGCCTCGACAAGGCCCTCGGCACGCTCGCCGCGGTGAGCAAGACCGCGTCGATCGCGCTGTTCTCCAACCAGACCCCGCCGGAGAGCCTGAAGCACCTGTCTGCCCGCATCGAGCAGCCCGCGCTGCTCATCGCGGCGCCGAACAGCGGCTACGGCGAGGAGCTCAGCCGCGACTACGCTCGCGCCGCCGGCGACTCGGCGACGCTCTGGGAGATCCCCGAGTCCGGCCACGTCGGCGGGATCCGGGCGCGGCCCGAGGAGTACGAGCGACGGGTGATCGGGTTCTTCGACGCCGCGCTGGCGCGATGACCCGCGTCTTCTCAATAGCGGTCCTCGTGGCGTTGGTGCACGCGCTCGACGACGCGTTCGTGCATCGGGGCGCGGGGCTCGGGCTCGGTCAGCACGCGCTGGCCGGCCTAGTCGCACTGGCGTCAGCGATCGCCGCGATCGTCGTCTTCCCGCGGCTGCGCCCAGGGCTGCAGGCGGCGCTCGCGTTCTCGTTCGGCGTCCTCGCCGTGTTCAACGGGGCGATGCACGTGCGCCGCGAGAGCGTGACGGGCGTGCTCGTGCTGGCGGCCGGCATCGCGATGATCGGCGTCGCCGTGGCCATCCCGTGGCGCCATCGCGGCACGGGCAACTGGCGCTCGCGGACCGCGGCGATCGTCGGCGGGCTCGTGGCGAGCCTGTTCGTCCTCGGCCCGATCGGGATGGGGATCGTCTCGGTGCACAAGTGGCGCGATCCGATCGGTCCGCCACCCAGCGCCGCCTACGCGGACGTCCACTTCAAGGCGTCCGACGGGCTCGAGCTGGCCGGCTGGTTCCGGCCGTCGGAGAACGGAGCGACGGTGTTGGTGGTGCACGGCGGCGGCGGCGATCGCGAAGGCTCACTTGCCCACGCGCAGCTGCTCGCGCGGCACGGCTACGGCGTGCTCGTCTACGACGCCCGCGGCCGTGGCGCGAGCGACGGCAGTCCCAACGACTACGGCGGGGACTGGCCGAAGGACATCGCCGGCGCGATCGCGTTCCTCAAGGGCCGTAGCGACGTCGACCCCGACCGGATCGGCGCGCTCGGGCTCTCGACCGGCGCCGACGCGCTGATCGACGTCGCCGGCGAGCGGGGAGACCTCGCGGCCGTCGTCGCCGACGGCACCGCCGCGGGGTCGTTCGACGACTGGGCGCGGCTGCGCGGCACCGAGATCGGCACGGTGCCGGGCTGGATGATGTTCAGCACCATCCGCGTGCTGTCGGGCGATCCGCCGACCCGGCCGCTCGCCGACCAGGTGCGCAAGCTCACGGCGCCGACGCTGTTGATCTCGGCCGGCACCGACGTGGAGCAGCAGTTCGGCGCGCTCTACGAGCAGGTCGCCGACGGGCGTGTCGAGCACTGGAACCTCCCCGACGCCCACCACACGCACGCGATCCATGAGCATCCCGATCAATACGAGCAGCGCGTCGTGTCGTTCTTCGACGACGCGATGGAGGTGTCGTGATGGTGTACCGATCGCTCGGCCGCACCGGCGTGCAGGTCAGCGCGTTGAGCCTCGGCTCGATGCTGTTCGGGACGACGACCCCGGCGGACGACGCGGCGCGCCTGATCGACATGGCGCTCGATCGCGGCATCAACAGCCTCGATACGGCCAACGTGTACGGGCGTGGGGCGAGCGAGGAGGCGGTCGGCGCCGCGCTGCGCCGCAACGGCTGCCGCGACCGTGTGGTGCTGGCGTCGAAGGTGCACGCGCGGATGGACGACGACGACCCAAACGCGGCGGGCAACTCGCGCCGCCACGTCATCGACCAGTGCCACGCTTCCTTGAAGCGCCTCGGCGTCGATCATCTCGACGTCTACTACGTCCATCGTCCGTCCACGCACGTGCCGATCGACGAGACGCTGCGGGCGCTCACCGATCTCGTGCGCGAGGGCAAGGTGCGCTACATCGGCGCGAGCAGCTTCGCCGCCTGGCAGCACCTCGAGGGCCTGTGGGCCGCCAAGGAGTACGGGCTCGATCGGTTCGTCGTCGAGCAGTCGCCGTACTCGCTGCTGGACCGGCGCGTCGAGCGCGAGTTGCTGCCGATGGCCGCGAGCTATGGCAGCGGCGTGATGGTCTGGTCCCCGCTCGCGGGCGGGATGCTGACCGGCAAGTACCGGGACGGCGGGAGCGGCGGCCGGCTCACCGGCGACGACAGCGACTGGGTGCGCCGGCACTTCGTGCCCGCAGCATTCGCGATCGTCGACGAGCTGGCCGTGCTCGCTGCGGCGAAGGGCTGCACGCCGACGCAGCTCGCGCTGGCATGGACGCTCGCGCGGCCCGAGGTCAGCAGCGTCGTCCTCGGAGCGCGCACGCCGGAGCAGCTCGATGACCAACTCGGCGCCCTTGACGTGACGCTCGAGCCCGATGACCTCGCGCGGCTCGACACGGCCTCGAAGCCAGGCCGGGCGATCGTGCCCTACTACCTCGACGACGACTTCGCCGACTGGAGCGCGCACCGTCACCGCTGGTGAGGGCAATATCCTCGGCTCGCCGTGAGCCGGCCAGGAAACGTCCCGCTGACACTGGCGGTCAGCGACTACGACCACGTGCGCGACCTCGCCGACGGGCGCGTGCCGGTCGACGGCGTCGACCTGACGGTGCTCACGCTGCCGGTCGAGGAGATCTTCTTCCGCTTCACGAAGTTCCGCGAGTGGGAGGTGTCGGAGCTGTCGCTCGGCAAGTACGTCGCGCTGCGCTCGCGCGGCGACGACTCCGTGCGCGGCATCCCTGTGTTCCCGTCGCGCGTGTTTCGCCACTCCGCCTTCTTCGTACGCGCGGACGGCCCGGTCGACGATCCGGCGGCGCTGCGCGGCGGCCGCATCGGGATCCCCGAGTGGACGGTGACGGCGACGATCTACGGCCGCGGCATCCTCGAGCACGAGTACGGCGTGGGCCTGCGCGACGTGACATGGGTGCAGGGCGGCACCAACGAGCCCGGCCGCGTTGAAACGCTCGCCCTCGGCCTACCGGACGGCGTGACGGTCGAGCGCGCGGCGGACCGCTCTTTGAACGACCTGCTGCTCGCGGGAGAGCTCGACGCGATCCTCGCGCCCCATCCGCCGCTGGCGTCCGCCGACGGGCGGATCGTGCGGCTGTTCAGCGATCCGCGCGCGGTCGAGGAGGCGTCGTTCGCGCGCAGCGGCGTGTTCCCGATCATGCACCTCGTCGTGCTGCGCGCCGACGTCGACGACGCGCACCCGTGGCTGGCGGCCAACCTCGTGCGGGCGTTCTCGCAGGCCCGCGACCGCAGCGTCGCGCGCGTGCACGACGCCAACGCTTCGCGCTTCCCGGTGATGTGGCGGCCGGCGGCCGAGGACGGCTGGCCGTACGGGATCGAGCCCAACCGCACGACGCTCGAGGCGTTCCTGCGCTTCGCGCACGAGCAGGGCGTGGCCGCGCGGCCGATGGAGCCCGAGGAGCTGTTCCCCGAGCGCCTGCGCGAGACGTTCCGGATCTAGGCCGGCCTCGCGCTATGACGTCGCCGGACGCGCGCGAGGCGCGGGCGGCGGCTCGGCGGCGGCGACGATCTCGCGCAGCGTGGCGATCTCGTCGGCAAGCGCCTTGCGGCCGGCGCGGGTGGCGCTGATCCACGTGCGCGGCCGGCGCCCCTCGTAGGTCTTCTCGAGCGTGACGTAGCCGGCGCCCTCCAGCGTGGTCAGGTGGCGCGAGAGGTTGCCGTCGGTGAGGTCGAGCAGGTCGCGCAGGGAGACGAAGTCGACGCGCTTGGTCTCGCAGACCGCGGTGAGGATCCCCAGGCGGGCGGGCTGGTGGATCGCGGGATCGAGGCGAGAGGTCGGGTGGTTCACGCGCGCTCCCGGGCCCGGGCCACGAGCCCGACGGCGATCAGCCCGGCGCCGAAGACGATCTCGCCGGCAGCCGGCGTGAGGTCCTCGACCACGGCCACGTCGGCGATCGCGCCCACGAGCACCGCCGCCGCGGCGATGGTCGGCATCCCGGCCAGGTAGGCCGACACCGCGGTGCCGGCCGCGATCGCCGAGATCAGCGGGTCGGCTCCGAGCGCGACGGCCACGGCGGCTGTCGCCAGCCCCGCCGCGCCGACGACGAGGCGCACGCGCGCCGAGCCGTGCAGGCCGCGCCGCTGCGCGACGCGGTGGCGCAGCCAGCGCAGCAGCGGCCGCGCGGCGATCACGCCCGCGACCCAGACGGCGGAGACCAGCGCGGCGTGCGGCCACGCGGTGGACAGCACGCCGTGGACGAGGACGATCACGCCCAGGGCGAGCAGCGCGAACGACGGCGCCAGCGCGGCGCGGCGCGTGCGCTGCTGCACGCCGGTGACGTAGCGCAGGCGGGCGGCGGCATCCATGACGCACAGCATAGTCATCCGACTCTCTATTGCAAAGTCCTTTGTCTGTCGGTACTTTGTAGTAGAAAGTGATTTCCACAAAGGAGTACGCAATGCTGAAGCTGGCCGGAGTCGACAGTCCCGTCGCGCGGGCCCTGATCGGGGTCCTGCTGCTCGTCGTGGGCGTGGCCGTGCACGGGCCGCTGCTGATGGCCATCGGCGGTGCGCTCACCGTCTGGGGAGTGGCCGCCTTCCTGATCGGTCGCGAGGAGTGAGCGCGATCGTCGCCGGCGGGGTGAGCAAGCGCTACGGCGATCTCGTCGCGGTCGACGGCCTCAGCTTCGAGGTCGGCCGCGGCGAGATCGCGGCGCTGCTCGGGCCCAACGGCGCGGGCAAGACGACCACCGTCGAGATGCTCGAGGGCTTCACCGGCCCGAGCGCCGGCACGCTGACGGTACTCGGCGCCGACCCGCAGCGCGGCGACCGGCGCTGGCGGGAGCGGATCGGGCTCGTGCTGCAATCCACGAGCCTCGACGTCCGGCTCACCGTGCGGGACACGCTGCGCGCCTTCGCGCGGCTGTTCCCGCGGCCGCTGCCGGTGGACGAGGTGCTCGAGCTGATCGACCTGCGGGAGGAGGCGGGCACGCGGATCGACCGCCTGTCCGGCGGCCAGCAGCGCCGCGTCGACCTCGGCGTCGGCATCGTCGGGCGGCCCGAGCTGCTGTTCCTCGACGAGCCGACGACCGGCCTCGATCCCGCCGCGCGGCGCCGGATGTGGACGGTCGTCTCCAGGCTCGTCGACGGCGGGACGACGGTCCTGCTCACCACGCACTACCTCGAGGAGGCCGAGCAGCTCGCCGGCCGCCTCCTCGTGCTCGCCGGCGGCCGGCTCGTCGCCGACGCCACGCCCGACGAGCTGCGCGCCGCGGCGGAATGGACGCTCGTGCGCTGTCCGCTGCCCGCCGGCGCGCTGCTCCCCGACGCGCTCGCGGCGCACGTCGACCGCGAGCGTAACGAGCTCCGCGCGCGCACGCGCGAGCCGCGCGCGCTGTTGTGCACGCTGCTCGACTGGGCGGGCGCGCACGGGCTCGAGCTCGCCGGCCTCGAGGTCGGGCCGCCAAGCCTCGAGACCGCGTACCTGGAGCTGACCCGTGCGTGACATGGCACTCGTGGCGCACCAGATCGGCTACCAGGTGCGCGTCGTGCTGCGCACGCCGCGGGCCGTCTTCGGCGGCGTGCTGCTGCCGGTGATCCTGCTCGCCCTGCGGACGGGCGATGCGCGCGCGGTCGGCGGCCTGTGCGTGCTCGGCGTGCTGTCGACCGCATACATGACACACACGAGCGCGCTCGTGGCGACGCGCGAGTCCGGCGTACTCAAGCGCTGGCGCGCGACGCCGCTGCCGCGGGCCGGCTACCTCGCCGCGCGGATCGCGGCGACCGTGCTGCTCGCCGTCGCGAGCGGGATCGTGACCGTGATCGCCGGCGTCCTGTTCGCGCACGCACAGCTCGGCGTCGCCGCCGCGGTGGGGCTCGCCGGCCTGCTCGCGCTCGGCGCCGTCGCCTGGGCGAGCATCGGGACCGCGCTGAGCGCGTTCATCCCGAGCCCGGAAGCCGCATGGCCGGTCCTCGGCGTCACCTACCTGCCGCTGCTCGCTCTGTCCGGCAGCTTCGGCGCGATCGCCGAGCCCGACTGGCTAGCGACGCTCATGACCTACCTACCGGCGCAGCCGCTGATCGACGGCGCGGCACGGGCGCTCGCCGGCGCGCCGGTCGCTGCGCGCGACCTGCTCGTCCCGCTCGCCTGGGCCGTGATCGGCTTCCTCGTCGCGCGGCGCGCGTTCCGCTGG
Source organism: uncultured Solirubrobacteraceae bacterium (assembly GCA_963803335.1). Lineage (GTDB taxonomy): Bacteria > Actinomycetota > Thermoleophilia > Solirubrobacterales > Solirubrobacteraceae > DASSUW01. The sequence continues at coordinate 709,641 of CAWDME010000011.1, forward strand.
GAGCCTACGATCAGCGCGTGACCGCCGACCACGAGGCGATCCGCGAGGTCGTCGAGAACTGGGCGCTGTGGCGCGATGCCGGTGACTGGGAGCGCTTCCAGACGGTCTGGCACGCCGACGGGTGGATGACCGCGACGTGGTTCCAGGGGCCGGCCAAGGACTTCATCGCGGTCAGCCGCGCGGGCTTCGAGAAGGGCGTGAACATCCTCCACTTCCTCGGCGGCTTCACCGCCGACGTGGCCGGCGAGCGAGCGATCGCCCAGACGAAGATGCAGATCCTCCAGCGTGGCGAGATCGACGGCGTCGAGGTCGACGTCCAGTGCACCGGTCGCTTCTACGACTTCTTCGTGCGCGCGGACGGCCGCTGGCAGATCGTGCGCCGCCAGCCGATCTACGAGAAGGACCGGCTCGACCCGGTCGACCCGGCCGCGCGGCTCGAGCTCGACCCCGCGCTGCTCGGCCGCTTCCCGGTCGGCTACCGCCACCTCGCCTACCTGCAGACGCGCCTCGGCTTCGACGTCAAGGACGGCCTGCCGGGCCTCAAAGGCGAGGCGGTCGAGCGGCTCTACGGCGAGGGCCGCGACTGGCTCAGCCGGCCGTGACCCACAGCTGCTGCGGGCCGCGGAATGAGATGTTCGGGTGGAACGTCAGGTCCTGACCGGGCACGAGCCGCAGGCCCGGCCAGCGGGTGGTCAGCGCCTCGAGCGCGAGCTGCGCCTCGAGCTTGCCGAGCGCCGAGCCGAGGCAGAAGTGGACGCCCTTGCCGAACGCGAGGTGCCGCTTGGCGTTCGCGCGCGCGAAGTCGAACGCGTCCGGGTCCTCGAACACGCCGGGGTCGCGCCCGGCGGCGGCGAGCCACAGGAACAGCTTCGCGCCCTCCGGCAGGTCGACGCCGCCGAGCGTGGTCGGCCGCGTGGTGACGCGCCGCCACACGGGCACCGAGGGGTCGTACCGCAGCGTCTCGTCAACGGCGCCCGGGATCAGCGCCGGGTCCTGCACCACCGTGTCCCAGCGCTCCGGCACCTCGAGCAGCCGCCGGACCGCGTTGCCGAGTAGATAGTTCGTCGTCTCGTGACCGGCGAAGCTGAGCGAGAAGAGAATCGAAGCGATGTCCTCGTGCGTGAGCGCCTCAGGATCCTCGTCGTGGATCGCGAGCAGCGCGCTGGCGAAGTCGTCCGCCCGCGCGCCCGCCTTCGTCGCGACCAGCTCGCGCAGATAGCGCCGGTACGCGGCCATGTTCGTCGCGTGCTCGATCTGCTCGGCCGGGGAGGGCCGGCCCCAGGCGAGCGTCGCCCGATGGCCACCCCACACCTTGAGCTGGGCATAGTCCGCGGGCGGCACGCCCATGAAGCTGAAGATGATCGTGGCGGGCAGCGGGAACGTCAGCGTGCTCACGAGGTCGAACGGCTCGCTCGCGTCGACCGGGTCCAGCAGCTCGTCGAGCGTCGCACGGATCGTCGGCTCCATCGCCGCCACCCGCCGCGGTGTCAGCGCGCGCGCCGCGGGCCCGCGCAGCCGCCGGTGCGCCGGCTCGTCGAGCGAGACCATCGACGGCTGCGGCTTATGGCCGCCCGCGAGCAGGATGCGCCCGGCCTCCGGGTCGAGCGGCACCAGCGGCAGCTGGGCGTTCGCCGCCGAGAAGGTCTCGTTGTCGTGGAACACCGCGTCGATGTCGGCGTGGCGCGTGACGACGTAGTAGTCCAGCGCCGGCGCGTAGAAGACCGGCGTGTCTGCGTCCAGCGTCGCCAGAACGGCGAACGGGTCCTGCAGGAAGTCGGGCGCCAGCGGGTCGAACGCGTTGTCGACCGGGCAGGTCACGCCTTCGCGATGTCCAGCGCCTGAGACCACGTGATCGTCGTCGCGTGCTCGCGGTGGGTCTCGATCCCGAACGCCACCGCGGTCCCGTCGTCGAAGCCGTCCCCGGGCACGGTGACGTTCCACGTCGCTCCGATCGTGCCGGCCGTCACGGGCGTGGCGATCGTCTCGCCCTGGGTGAGCACGACGCGGATCTCGAGGATGTCGGCCAGGTCGTCCGGGTCTGAGGCGCCGGACACGATCAGCTCTTGGCCGTCGCGCCTCACGCCCGTGAAGTTCGGTTTGAACACGGTCAGCTCCTTTCTCGTCGCTCTCGGGCTCGCGCCGCAGCGGCGGTGTTGCCCTTGCGCTCGTACAGCGCAAGCGCCGCGGCGATCGCCTGCTCCGCTTCTTCGCCACGGCCACACGTCGTCAGCACATCGGCGAGGTCGAGCATCGCATCGCCCCGATGCGAGAGCAAATCGGTCCCCTCCACGAGCGCGACGGTCCCACGCGCGATCGCCTCCGCCTCGTCGCCGCGCCCCTCGTGGGCGAGCACCTTCGCGTGCGTGCCGTGCCAGACGGTGCGCGTGAGCATGTCGTCCGCGACCGCGCGGGCATCGATCGCGCGGCACAGCTCGCCGGCCTCCTGGACGCGGCCCTGCGCGTAGACGGCCTGGGCGAGCATGGCGGTCGTCGTCGCGAGCACGCCGGTCATCGCCGCGAGCTCCTCGGAGCCCGTCCGCAGCGCCGCCTCGGCGAGCTCCGGCTGTCCGGCGAGCATCCGCACCGCCGCCTCGAGGTGGGAGACAGCGCCGAACAGGCCGCCGAGCTCGTGGAGGATCGCGTCGGCCGCGGCGAGCAGCTCAGCCGCCACGTCGAAGTCCCCGGCCATTGCGTGCAGCAGCGCCAGCGGGTTGACGGTCGACGCGGTCGCCGCCGGGCTCGCGGCGGCGAGCGCGCGGAACGCCTCACAGGCGGCGATCGCGTCCACGACCGGCGCCGGGCCGAGCGCGGTCGCCATCGCGCGCAGGCCGAGCAGCGCGAGCTGCTCGTGATCGCTGCCGGCGCGGCGCGCGCTGTCGGCCGCCGTCGCCCACGCCGCATCCGCCGCGGCGGCCTGGCCGGCGAGCCATGCGAGCTGGCCTCGCGCCATCCACGCCCGGCACTGGCCGAAGTCGTCGCCCTCCCGCTCGAGCACGGCGAGCGCCTCGTCGACCACGCCCGGCGTGGCGGCGGTGCCCACGCCGGTCTCGAGGCGCACGAGCTCGCGCTCGACCTGCGCTCGCGCCAGCAGCCGAGGCTCTGGCGCGGCGGCGACCGCCTCGTCGAGCACGCGCGTCGCCTCGGCAATCTGGACGGCTTGGAGCAGCGCCGCGCCGAGCGTGGGCAGCACCTCACCGCGCGCGGCGGGGTCGTGCGCGAGCAGCGCGGACACACGCTCGAGCAGGCGCGCCCCGCCCGCGTGGTCGCCACGCACGAGCGCCGCGTCGGCGGCGGCGGTCAGCCGCTCGGCCGCCGCCCACGCCAGGTCCTGCGCGTCCTCGCCGAGCTCGGCCCGGTACGCGTGCGCCGCGGCGAGGTGGTAGCCGACGGTCTCGTCCTCGGCGCCCGGCCGGGCCTCGAGCCAGCGGGCGAACCGCTCGTGCAGCTCTGCCCGGCGCTGCTTGGGCAGGCTCCGGTAGGCGGCATCGCGGATCAGCACGTGGGCGAAGCTGAACGCGTCCTGGCCGGGGACGTCGGACCTGACGGGGCGGATCAGCCCCTTGCGGACGAGCGCGACGAGCTGCGTGGCGGCGCCCGGCTCCTCGATCGCGCCGGCGTAGAAGGTCCGGCCCGGCACGGAAGCGTGCGCGAGCACGCTGCGCTCGCCCGGGTCGAGGCGGTCGATGCGCGCGGCGAGCACCGCCTGGATCGTCGTCGGCAGCGCCGCGTCGCTGTTGGCGCCGACGGCCACGAGCTGCTCGAGGAACAGCGGGTTGCCCTCGCCGGTCTCCACGATCCCCGCGGCCCGGTCGCCTGCGCCGGCGTGTTCCACGAGCGCGCGCGCCTCGGCGGCCGGGAGCGCGTCGAGCATGACCAGCGCCGTCTGTGACCACGTCGGCCGCGTCTCCAGCAGCTCGGGTCGCGCGAGGCAGACGAGCAGGATCGAGTGGCCGCTCGAGAACACGACGAGGTACTCGAGGAGGTCGAGCAGCGTCGGCTCGGCCCAGTGGATGTCCTCGATCATCACGACGAGCGGGCGTTCGGCGGCGAGCCGTTCGAACATGCGGCGGACGGCCCAGAACGTCTCCTCGGTCTGCACAGCGCCGTCGTGCAGTCCGACCGCTGCGAGCACCATCGGGGCGAGCTCGCCGACCAGCCCGCTCACCGGGTCGGCGCCGCCGAGCTGGCGGACGATCTCGGCTAGCGGGCGGTAGGTCACGCCCTCGCCGTACGACGGGCAGGCGCCGGTGAGGACCGTCGCGTCGTCGCCGACTGCGGCGCTCAGCTCCAGCGCCAGGCGCGACTTGCCCATGCCCGGCGGTCCGACGACGGTGATCGCCCGGCAGGCCGGCTCGGCGCGGACGGCGGCGAAGGCGGCCTGCAGCCCGCCGAGCTCGCGCTGCCGGTTCACGAACGGCGTCGCGTGCGGGCGGCTCGGCTCCGGGCTCAGCTCGAGCAGCCGCCACGCGCCGTCGGCGCGCTCGGCGCGCACCGCGTGGCGGACCAGCTCGTGGACGGCGTCGCCGAGCAGGATCTCGCCGTCGGGCGCGGCCTCCTCGAGCCGGGCGGCGACCGCGAACGTGCCGCCGGCCGCGAAGCGCGCACGGCGCGCGCCGGCGCCGACGAACACCTCGCCCGCCTCGACGCCCAGCTTCATCGCCAGCTCGAGCTCGGCGCCCGCGGCACGCATCTCGACCGCCGCGCGGACGGCCCGCAGCGCGTCGTCCTCGCGCACCTGCGCCTGGCCGAAGACGCCGACCACCGCGTCGCCGGCGTAGCCCTCGACGCTGCCGCCGTGGCGCTCGACCACCGCGGCGCAGGCGTCCGCGTAGCGGTCGACCAGACGGTGCATCGACTCCGGGTCGAGGCGCTCGGCCAGCGCGCCCGCGCCGGCGATGTCGGCGATGACGACGCTCACCAGCCGGCGGACCGGCTCGACCGGTGCCTCCGCGGGCGCCGGCGGCGGCACCTCTGCCACCGTGGCCGCGAGCGCGGGATCCTGCGCGAGGATCGCCCGCTCGAGCTCCCGCAACCGGTCGCCGGGCTCGATCCCCAGCTCCTCGACGAGCTGCCGGCGGGCGTCCTGGTAGACCTGGAGCGCTTCGGCCTGGCGGTCGCTGCGGTAGAGCGCGAGCATCAGCTGTGCACGCAGGCGCTCGCGGTAGGGGTACGCGGCGATCAGCGTCTCCAGCTCGCCGACCACCTCCGTGTGCCGGCCGAGCTGGAGCTTTGCCTCGACGAGCTGCTCGAACGCGGCCATGCGCAGGTCGTCCAGGCGGGCGATCTCGCGCTGCGCGAACGGCTCGTAGGAGAGGTCGTCGAGCGGCCGCCCGCGCCACAGCGCGAGCGCCTCCTCGAGGATCGCCGCCGCCTCCTGCGTCCGGCCGGCCGCAAGCTCGGCGCGGCCCTCGCCGAGCAGGCGCTCGAAGCGATCGGCGTCGAGCTGGCCGGGCTCGAGCCGCAGCTCGTAGCCGCTCGGCGTGGTGACGAGCAGCTCAGTGTCGCCGAGCGCCTTGCGCAGCCGCGACACGTGCACCTGCACGGTCTTTGTGGCGCCCGCCGGCGCCTCCTCGCCCCACAGCGCGAGCGCGAGCTGCTCGCCGCTCACGGGCCGGTTGGCGTGCAGCAGCAGCATCGCCAGGACCGCGCGCGGCTTGGGACCGCCGAGCGCCGCCGCACGGCCATCGGTGCGCACTTCGAGCGGGCCCAGGATCCGGAACTCCACGGCTCCAGGACCGTAGCCGCGGCTGTCAGCGGACTGCAAGCGCTCAGCAAGCGGCGCGGCCGATCGTGCCGCCCATGCCGCACACATCGCCCATCCGCCGCCGCCGGCTCGACCGGCCTTCTCGCCGCCAGGCGACCGACGACTGGCCCGGCCGCGGGTCGCTGCTCAACCGCCGAAACCCCCTTCAAGGAGACACCCTCATGCCTCGCACCAACATCCTGATCCGCGCGCTGGCCGCTGCACTGGTGATCGCGGCGATCCTCGTCCCGGCCGCCTCGGCCGACCCGAACCCGGCGAACGCCCCGGTCTACTGGTCCTACGACTATCAGTCGCCGATCCCGCATCCGAAGACCGAGCGCCAGATCAAGTCCGGCGACGACGGCGCGCCGTGGGCGGCGATCTCGGTGAGCCTCGCCGGCGTCTGCCTGCTGCTCGGCGCCGTCACCGTCCTGCCCCGCCGTCAACGGGCGACGGTCTGATGTTCTCCGCCACCGGCCACCTCATCCGCGACGCGCGCGTCGCCGACGTCCCCGAGCTCGTCCGGCTCGGCTGGGAGAACGACGAGGACTGGCCGCACGGTCAGATCCTCGTCGCCGAGATCGGCGGCGTCATCGCCGCCGCCCTGGCCGTCGACGAGAACCGCTCCGTGCTCGCGCCCATGCGCGGCGCGCCGTACCTGCTCGCCCGCATGCGCGCGCGGGCCCGCGGCATCCAGGCCATGCGGCGCACGGCCTCCGTGGCCGACCGCATCCGGGAGCGGATGGTTCAGTCGCTCGAGGCCAGGTAGCAGAGCCCCGGTGACCAGCCGGCGTCGCGCAGCTTCTTCGCCAGCGCAGTGCGCTGCGCGAGCTGCGCGGCGTTCGGCGCCACCGGCGGGGTGACCCCGTCGGTGCCCTGCACGCGGCCGGTCTCCGCGGGCGCGCCGGGGACGTAGTGCTCGCCCTTCCAGCGCAGGATGTCGATGCCGCGCTGGTAGTCGATCGAGTACAGGACGTCGTCCTTGCCCGCCCACTTCGGGGACGATGACGAGCTGCCGAGCGACAGGAAGTAGCCCTGCTCGGTGATCGAGCCATCGGATCCGATCTGCAGGAAGCGCACGCCGTCCTCGTACTCCGAGATCGCGACGAGGCCACCGTCGTGGAATGTCGGGTGCTCCTGGAACCAGTGGACCGAGCAGCCGAGCGCGCCGGCGACCGGCTTGCCGTCCGCGTAGACGCCGTTGCCGGCCGGCGGGACCTGCGCCAGCGGGCCCTGGAACTGCGTCGACTGGCCGGCCAGCACCTGGTCGGCGCCGTAGACCGAGAACTCGCTGTTGTTGCGCTCGCAGCGGCCGGTGAAGTTCTGCTCGCCGCCGATCAGCACGAACTTGTCGGCGCCTTCGCGCGGCCAGCGCGCCGAGTGCACGAACTTCGCAGCCTCGCCCGTGTAGAGCACCTTCGGATGCTCGGGTGAGCCGCCGTCCTCGGCGTTCACCGAGATGGCCGCGAACGGCTGGCACGCCGTGAGGAGGATGCCCGGCCGGATCTCGCGGATGTGGTGGCAGCTCTTCTCGTCGACCCCCTGCGCACGCAGCTCGTCGATCCAGTTACCGATCACCTTCGGCGGCGTGCCGTCGAGCACGCCGCGGGCGTCGATGATCGTGCCCGCGCGGCCGTAGAAGTACTGGCAGTCGAGCACGCACTCGGCCGTGTGGTTGGCGATCGGGATCGTGCCGACCTGCTTGATGTTCGCCGGGTCGCGGACATCGAAGAGCTGCACGCAGCCGTCCGGCGCCAGCGCGGCCACGCACTCGGGCACGCCGACGGAGTAGAAGTCGCTCGCGACCGCCAGCACCTTGCCGTTGGTCGGCACCTCCTCGTTCTCCCACGCGATGTTGGCCTTCATCGCGCCCAGCGCCTGCGGGTGCGCCGGGTCGGAGATGTCGTAGATCGAGATGTTCTTGCCGGAGGTGACGAACATCCGGTCGCCGACGATCTTCACCCCTGTCGTGAGCCCGACGTCCTGCTTGATCGAGCCCAGGTACTCGACGGTGGGGGACATCACCGCGTCGGGCGGAGCTTGGGCGGCGGCCGGGGCGGCGGCGACGAGGAGGAGCAGGGTCGTGAGGAGGGCGGCGCGCGTGGTCATCCTGGTACGCCCGAACGCCGCGGAGCCGCGAAACTTGCGGGCATGACGTTCGTGCTCGTCGCGCTCGGCGCCGGCGTGGCCGTGGCCGTCGAGCTGCTCGAGGCGCTCGCGATCGTGCTGGCCGTGGCTGTCAGCCGCCGCTGGAGCGACGCGCTGATCGGCGCCGCCGCGGCGGTGCTGGCCTGTGCGCTGCTCGCTGTCGTGCTCGGCCCGGTCGTGCTCGAGTCGGTCCCGCTCGACACGCTGCGGGTGATCATCGGGTTCCTGCTCCTGCTCTTCGGGCTCGAGTGGCTGCGCAAGGGGACGCTCCGGCTGGCCGGGCGCCGCGCCCGCTCGTCGTCGGTGGCGGAGTTCGCCGAGACGCAGGAGGAGCTCGAGGACGTGCCGCTCCCGCCCGCCGGTCAGGCCGACTGGCCGGGGCGGCTCGTCGCCTTCAAGGGCGTCCTGCTCGAGGGCGTCGAGGTCGTGATCATCGTCGCGGCGCTCGCGGCGCGGCCGAGCGGGCCGGCCCCGGCGCTGCTCGGGGCCGCGCTCGCCTGCGTGGTGGTGATCGGCGCGGGCGCGTGGGCGCGCAAGCCGCTCGCCCGCGTTCCCGAGACCGAGCTCAAGTGGGGCGTCGGCGTGCTGTTGAGCTCGTTCGGCGTCTTCTTCCTCGCCGAGGGCCTGCACGTCGAGTGGCCGGGCGGCGACGCGGCGGTGCTCTACCTCGTCGCCACGCTCGCCGCCGTCAGCCAGCTCCAATCCCACCGCCTGGCGCGGGCATGAGCGCGCTCCGGAAGCTCATCCTCGGCGAGACCTGGGTGCTGCCGCTGGCGCTCACGGCGGTCGTTCTCGTCACCGCGCTCGTGATCAAGCCGCTGATGGGCGACGCGTGGGAGAGCGCCGGCGGGTTCGTGTTGCTCGCCGGCGTTATCGGGGTGCTCGTGCTGAGCGCCCGCTAGTTGGCCCGGCCACCGCGCGGCTTGCCCTAGGCGCCGCCGTACACGACCACGAGGTCCGTGATCACGCCGGCCATGAAGCCGGCGACGAGCAGCAAGAGCCCGAGCTCGCGGTGGCCGACGCGGCGCATCGCGAACCAGACCTCGCCGATCACGTACAGGATCGCGCCGCCCGCGAGGGCGTAGAAGAGCAGCTCGAGCGGCTCCGAGGTGACGTTGTAGCCGACCATCGCGCCGACGAACGTGGGGCCGCCGCCGACGATGCCGGCGAGCAGCAGCCAGCCCCACGTCGGGCGGACGTCGCCGAGCGGCCCGACGATGCCGAACCCCTCGGTGGCGTTGTGCAGCGCGAAGCCGATGATCAGCACGGTGGCGAGGCCGATCTCGCCCGCCTGGGCGGACACGCCGATGGCGAGCCCCTCGGCGAAGTTGTGCAGCCCGATCGCGGCGGCGATCGTCATGCCGGTGCGCAGCGCCCACTTGCGGGCCTCACCCGCGGGCACGCCCGCCAGCGCCACGCCGGGATCGACGACGTCGGTCGCCCCGCCGGCCATCGGCGGCCGCGGCCGGAGCCGCCGCACGCGCTGCTCGAACACGCCGAGCCCGGCGCTGCCGAGCGCGAAGCCGCCGCCGAGCAGCAGCGTGAGCCAGATCGCGTGGCCGAGCGAGCCGGTGCCCTCCTGGTACTGCGTCACGCTGTCCTCGACGATCTCGAACGCGTGCTCGAGGACGTCGACGAACAGGAACGCCAGCACCCCGACCGCGAACATCGCCAGCGCCACGCGCGCGCGGGCGGTCAACGACGTCAGCCGCCCGAACGGTAGGCTCAGGAAGATCGTGAAGCCCGCGAGGGCGCCGAGTGCGGCGGTCTCTGCGAAGGACACCCTTTAGGGAACCCTAACACGTCATTCGTCATCGTCCAGCCAATCGCCAGCGCGCCCCGGCCGCGGGAGTGACCGTCAGTCCGCGCTGCGGGGATCGGGCGGGCCGGACGGCTCGGGCCGGACGGTCGCGGCGGCGCGGTGGACGGTCATCTCCGAAGGGCGGGCGAGCAGGTCGAACAGGCCCTGCTGGTAGGCGCGGAAGGCGGGCGAGGTCTGGTGGGCGCGCCACGCGTCCTCGCTCGCCCATTCCTGCACGTGCACGTACTCGTCGGGATCGTGGAGCGTGGCGGCGAACCGGTACAGCCGGCAGCCCGCCTCGGCGGCTACGCGCTCCTCGGTGGCGGTCATCAGCTCTCGCAGGTCGGCGCGGCGGCCGGCAATGCCGTGGATGAGGGTGACGGCGACGACGCTCAGGACGCCTCGACCGCCTGCTTGATCCGGCCCGCGAACGCGTCGGCGTCCTTGCGTGCGGCGCTCAGGGCGAGCGGCGCGAACAGCTTGCCGACGCCGTGTCCTTCGAGCACGTTGAAGACCGAGATCCGCGTGCCGTTCCCGTCCGGCACGAGGTCGTAGCCGCCCTCGCTGGCGGTCACGAGGTTCTTGGAGCGCTCCGCCCAGCGGATCCGGGTCGGCGCCTCGAACTCCGTGTACTCAAACTCGCGCTTGGTCTTCATGCCCGCGTCTTTGACCGTGCTCGCGAAGCGCGTGCCGACGCCGGGCGGACCGTCGGTCGTCTTGGTGATCTCTTGCACGCGCGGGCTGAACTTCGGGTCGTTCGTGCCCTCGGCGAGGAACGCGAACACCTCTTCGATCGGACGGTCGATCACCGTCGTCCCGTCGAAACGACCGGCCATGCGGCCTCCTCATCGCTCGCTGAGCGCACGATCATCGCACGCGTAACGATTCGCCTCTTCGCGCGACCAGAGAGCATGAGCCTGCAGCCGTTGCCCGCGACGTTCGCGGCCACCGTGGCGGCGCTGCATCGCGTCGCCGAGGAAGTCGTCTCACCCGCCCGCAAGCCCGACAACGAGATCGCCCTCGAGGCGACGCCCGGCGGCTTCGGCACGCCGGTGTTCGACGACGATGGCGCGCGCCGCCAGGTCCGCGTCGAAGGCGCCGAGCTGGTGTGGAGCACCGATGGTGACGAGCGCCGCGAACCGCTGGACGGCGTCGATCCGGAGGCGGCGGAACGGCTCGGCGACTGGTACGCGTTCGGCGACGCCGTCCTCCGGGCGCTTGTGGAGCGTTCCGGGCCCGGCGACGACCCGACGCCGATCCGGCTCTGGCCCGAGCACTTCGACATCGCGATCGAGTTGGGCGCCGAGCGGGCCAACTACGGATTCTCACCCGGCGACGAGACGCATCCCGAGCCGTACGCCTACGTCGGCCCGTGGACCGCGCAGGTCGGCGGTGAGCTGTGGAACGGCAACGGCTTCCGCGGCGCCGAGCTGACCTACGCGGAGCTGCTCGCCGCGCCCGACCAGCGCGCCGCAGCGCTGGAGTTCTTCACGACCCGCAAGGAGGCGCTGGCATGAACTGGCACCGAGTCCTGGCCGCCGACGAGCTGCCCGAGGGCCGCGTCACCACGGTCGCGGCCGGCCACAAGAGCGTCGCGCTCGTCCACTACGACGGTCAGTTCTCCGCGCTCGACAACCGCTGTCCGCACCAGGGCGGCCCGCTCGGCGAGGGCTCGATCGAGAACGGGCTGCTGCGCTGCCCGTGGCACGGCTTCGACTACTGCCCGCTCGACGGCCGCTCGCCGGGGTTCCCCGACGAGGCGACGACGTACCCGCTCGAGATCCGCGACGGCGCGGTATTCATCGGCGTCGAGGAGGAGCCGCACGTCACCACGGTCACCGACCTGATGGCCGAGACGATGGTCAACTGGGGCGTCAAGCACGTGTTCGGCATGGTCGGGCACTCGAACCTCGGGCTGGCGGATGCGCTGCGCCGGCAGGAGCAGGCCGGGAAGCTCAGCTACATCGGCATCCGCCACGAGGGCGCCGCGGCGTTCGCCGCCTCCGCGTACGGCAAGCTCACCGGCCGCCCCGCCGCGTGCCTGACGATCGCGGGCCCCGGCGCCACCAACCTGCTGACCGGGCTGTGGGACGCGAAGGTCGACCGCGCGCCGGTGCTCGCGCTCACCGGTCAGGTCAACACCCAGGTGCTCGGCCCGGGCGCCTTTCAGGAGGTCGACCTGTCCGGCGCGTTCGGGACGGTCGCCGCCTGGAGCCAGCCGGTGCTGCACGACTCCAACCCGGTCGAGCTGATGAACCTCGCGTGCAAGAACACGCTGCTGCGCCGCGACGTCGCGCACCTGATCTTCCCGGACGAGGTGCAGACGCTCCCGGCGCCCGAGCACGCGCAGCCGGGCGGCCCGGAGGGGCGCATCACGCCGCTGGGGATCTCGCCGCCGGCGGAGTCGGTCGAGCAGGCGCTCCAGATGCTGCGCGGCGCGAAGCGGCCCGCGCTCATCATCGGCCACGGCGCGCGCTTCCACATGCCGGCGGTGATCGCGCTGGCCGAGCAGCTCGGCGCGCCGATCATCACCACGTTCAAGGCCAAGGGCCAGATCGGCGACGACCACCCGCTCGCCGCCGGGGTGCTCGGCCGCAGCGGCACGCCGGTGGCGAGCTGGATCATGAACGAGGCCGACCTGCTGCTCGTGCTCGGCGCCTCGTTCTCCAACCACACCGGCATCTACGCCGGGCACCCGATCATCCAGGTCGACATCGACCCGATGCAGCTCGGCAAATTCCACGCCGTCGCCTGCCCGGTGTGGGGTGAGATCGGCGTCACCGTCGAGCTGCTGCGCGCGGCGCTGCCGGATCGGCTCGACACCGACGACCAGGCGAGCCAGCTCGCCGAGCGGTGGGCCATCTGGCGGGCCGAGAAGGTCAGCCGCGCGGGCGACGACCGCGGCGCCGGCATCAACTCCGCGTCGGTGTTCGCGGCGATGGAGCGCCAGATCCCCGACGACGCGGTGATCGCGGTCGACGTCGGCAATCACGCGTACTCGTTCGGGCGCTACTTCGAGTGCAAGCGCCACACCGTGCTGATGTCCGGCTACCTGGGCTCGATCGGCTTCGGCTACCCCGCAGCGATGGGCGCCTGGGCGGCCGCGCCCGATCGCCCGATCGTCGCGGTCACCGGCGACGGCGGCTTCGCGCAGTACATGGCCGAGGTCACGACCGCAGTCAAGCACGGGATGAACATCACGCACGTGCTGCTCAACAACGGCCAGCTCGGCAAGATCAGCAAGGAGCAGCGGGCGGGGGAGTGGGACGTCTGGCAGACGACCCTCCACAACCCCGACTTCTCCGCCTATGCGCGCAACTGCGGCGCCTTCGGCGTGCGCGTCACTGACCGCGCGCAGCTCGACCAGGCGCTCGCCGACGCGGTGGCCCACGACGGGCCTGCGATGGTCGAGGTGATGACCGACCCCGACCTTGTCTGATCACGCGAAACCGCTGCGCCAGGTCGGGTGCTCCGGCACCCATCCCAGGTCCTCGCGCGCGTGGCGGTTCGACGCGCCGCGCGACCAGCCGGCACGGTCCCCGCTCACGGCCGGCGGCGGAGAAGCGCCGACGGCGGCACAGAACACCGGCACCCACTCCGAGCCGGGAGCCGGGTCGTCGTCGCACACGTTGACCGCGCCGGAGGGCCAATCCAGAGCAGCGACCGCGGCCGCTGCGGCGTCGTCGGCGTGGACGAAGCTGGAGACGTCGGCGTCGGCGGTCAGCTTGCCGGCGCGCGCCTGGTCGGCGCGCAGGCCGTCGGGCGCGTACCACGTGCCCGATCCGTACAGCAGCCCGTAGCGCAGCACGACCCACTCCGGCGCCTCGGCCACGGCCGCCTCGAGCGCGGCGATCCCGCGGATCGTGGTCTGCCGCGGCTCGGGCGCCTCGAAGTCCAGTGGCACGTCCTCGCCCGCCGGATCGGCGCCCGGCGCGTACGCCCACGCGATGCTCTGCGCGACGATCCGGCGCACGCCGGCCGCCAGCGCGGCGTCGACGAGATTGCGCGTGCCCTGCTCGCGCAGGGCCGCGTTGGTCGCGCTCGTCCCCGTCGAGAGATCGGTGAGCTGGTGCATCACCACGTCGGGCCGCGCCAGCGCGACCACTTCGGCGACGCGCTCGCGGTCGAGCGCGTCGGCTATCACGGCCTCGGCACCCAGCGCGTGCAGGCCCGAAGCGCTGGCGGCGCTCCGGGTCATGCCCACGACGTGGTGGCCGCCGGCGAGCAGCAGCGGCACGAGCCGGCGCCCGAGCACCCCTGTCGATCCTGCGAGGAAGATGCGCGTCATGCGCCGGACGCTACGGCGCGGCTGCGGGCATCGCACCGGCGATCGCACCGGTGCGACGCGCTCAAGCCCGGCCTAGCGTCGGCCGCCATGGACCGGATCGACGGCCTGATCACCCACATCAAGCGCCAGGTGCAGCTGCGCGAGCAGCGCCGCCGGGCCGGCGCGGGGGAACGAGAGCTCGCACGGCGCAGCGCGGAGATCCGCCGGCTCCAGACCCAGCTCGCCTACGCGGTCCGCGATCGGCTACACGCCGACGGGCAGCTGACCCGCGCCATGGCGCTCGACGCCGCCGACGGCGGATCCGCGAGCTGACCCCGCCGGCGCGGTCCTTGCCGGGCCGCGTCATGCCCTCCCGGAGCACAGCTCGCAAGCTCGCCGTCGAGCGCTCCGGGAGGCCATGCCGCGGCCCGTCTCCCACACGCACCCGTTCCCCGACCGCCGCACCTCGGCGGTGTTCGGCAGGGGAGCCGTCAGCATCGGCCTGCCTCACTACGGGCTACCGAGAACGTCGCGAATCGGAATACCGAGCCCGGGAGAGAGTCCATCGTCTCCGCCAGCGTGGTCCTTCCGGGCTCTGATTCAACAATTCGCTGCTCCGCCCGCCGGGCTCACCACCACGCACGCGCCAACCCGTGGCTGCCTTCCGACGTGTTCGCGTCTATGCCGAGACGTTCTCGCGTCCGGGCGCGATCCAGAGATGCAGCGTTTCCGGTGCGACGTCGGCACCGTTGGGCCAGCTGATCGTCCCAAGCTCCTCGTCAAGCTCAACGCGAGCGAAGTACTGAGGATCGCGCAGCGGCTCGAAGATGCCACTCCAATCCCAGTCCGATGCATCAAGCTCGCCGCTCACCCCGTCGTCGAACGCAAGGCCCAGGCGATGCCCGCCGACGACGTCGACCTCGACGATCCGATGCAAATGAGCCGCCAGGTCCATGCTCAAGATGCTACGGAAGCGATCGATGCATACCAGCGGAGCGTGGTCGCGTGCGCGTGACCAGTTCAGCCGAAGCTCATCACGGTGCAACTCCCATCAGATGCAGAGCGCGCGCCGGTACAACCTCCGGCGATGAACCGGTCTGGATCGAGATGACCACGGTCTGGCGGCGTACGTTGCGTGGAAGTGCGGCACGCCGTGCTCTCGGTAACACATCGCGATGATGATCCCGTAGAACTCGCTGATCCGCGGCACGCGTGCATCGTCGCGTCGCTTCCGGACATGTCAGGGCGTTGACGTCCCATGCCCTCACGGCCCAGGTGCCGCAGGCCTCTGGCCTAATCACCGAGTTTCGCTCAAAGCACAAGTGGCAGCTGGACTCGTCCATAAAACCGGCGGAGTGGGAAGCTCGTCAGGCGGTCGGCTTGGCGCGGGGAGCGCCGAGCGGCGACGGCGCCTCGATGTTGTTGAGCAGGCGAAAGCGTTCCAGCGTTGGCGCCTCGACGCGCTCCAGCCAGAGCGCTTGCACGAGCAGATCATTTGACTCTCGTAGCCGGCGCGCCGCCTGCGGCGGCAGACAGATGACGAGGACGGCGACCGCGAGCGCGAGCAGCCAGTGGCCACGGAACGCGAGTGCGGCAGCAAGGACGGCGGAGGACAGCGAGATGGCCTGGCGCAGCTCTGCCTCTGCCCTGATCCGGTCCACCGCCGAATAGAGGTCGGGCTGCTCGCCGAGCAGACGCGTGAGGACGAGGTTGAGCTCGTGGTACGTCCGGTTGGCGAGCACGTACGAGATGGCGTCGAGGTCGTTCGTCAACGAGGCCTTTGGATACAGGTCCTGGGGAGTCACGTAGGCCCAGCCCTTGAACCATTGCCCGAAGCTCTTCCCCGACCGCTCGGCATAGAACGCGCGAACCGGCCACGACCTGCCCCATCCAGCCTGCTCCTCGTCGTCCTTCGCCCGCTCGGTGACCGCCTTCGCGGCAGCCAGCGCCCCGGGCGCCGGTGTTACGTTCGCTGGTATAGGACCACCCGCGGCCTCCCTCTCCGCCCGCACGCACCAACTGCGTGCGAGTTCGGTCAGAGTTCGCCGCCCGCTCGAGCTGATCGTCCGCCCGAACCGGTTGAAGGTCGCACGCGCGAGATCGGCGATCAGCGCGCCGACGATATACGCGATGAACGTGAGGGCAGCAAGTGCACCGGCCTTGCCGATCGCGTCCGACACGTCGAAGAACGCCTTGAGCGGACCGTCAGTTGCTTGGTCTTGCGTCGTGAACTCACCGCCCGCGAACAGGAACGCTGCGAGGAGCGCGATGTACCCAGCCGCGAGCGGGGCCCGGAGCTCGCGCAGCCCGGGCAGCAGGTTGGCGAGGAACACCGCGCGATCTTCTCGACCGTTCATCGCGATGTCCAGGCGGATCTGCTCCCCGCTGACCTCAGAGCGCGCCGTCGGTGTGCAGGTCGGCCGGGACGAGCATGCGGTGACGTGTCGCACGATCGATTCGCGTACGCATCGCCGGCCGGTACGGTGGCGTAGTGAGTCTCTGGCTGTTCAGGTTCGATCAGCCGCTGGGATTCGACGCGATGCGCGCCGAGACGGAGGATTTCACGAGGATCGCGAGCCACGTGCGCGTCAACGTCGAGCCCGGAAATCGCGTCGTGATCTTCAGCATTGCGGAGAAGCACGCGGCGGCCGTGGTCAGTGTGATCGAGAGGGCGGCCAAGCGGTCGGAAGGCGAGGACCTCGAACGCTGTCCGTATGCATTCGGAACACGTCCGGAGCTCTTGTCGTCGCGCGGCCCGAAGCGATCGGTCCCCGGACGCAGCGTTCGCCGACTGGGTGACGAGGAGTCGCCGAGCTGGAAACCGCCGTGCGCCTCAACCGAAACTAGCAATCTTCGCCCTGCGAACGTCACTACTCCGTTTCGCGCGCAGAGCGCACGTGACACGGCCGACGGCGGCACCAACGGGTGCTGGCGAAAGCAGAAGCCGGTTCACGGCCGCCCGGGTCCGTTCGGAGGGAATTCCTCGCCCGCAAGCTCGCGGCTGGTCGAGCGTTGCGGACTGTGAGGTTGACTCCATTCGACCTGGCGGCGGGCTCTGACTGGCGAACGACGCCCTCCGCTGTTCCGAGCATCGGACTCGGCTCTGTACGAGCCAGTGAGCAAGTCGCTCTTGAGGCTGGCTCCAGTGGAGTCGTACTCGTAGACGGCGATCTCGGCGCTTACAAAGATCTGGAGCATTCGGAGACGCTCTGGAAACGGGATGCGAGGCCAGAAGGGCGAGCTTGACCACTCCTCGATCGCTGGATCGATGCCCATGCGTGGATTCACTTCGACCTGCATTCCCTCGCGCCATGGCGACACCACGAATCGTGCAGCGTCGGCATATCCGTCTGAGATAACACGCTCGCCCCATTGAAGCGTGACAGTGCAGTATTGAGGAGCCATCAACGCTGGTTCGAGCACTGCGAGATAGCCCGTCATCCGACTCAGGTGACGATGCCTGTCGCTGCGAGCGATCCGGTTGATCCATCCGAGGTAGTTCGCGTCGGCGTCGCAATTGAAGGGCTGCATGCTGAGGAGCATCGAGCGATGGTGATCGCACAATGCATCAAGGCGGTACAGGTTTCGATCCCAGACCTCACGGGAGTCGTAGATCGGGTATGCGATCTGCCCTTGCTTCGGCGGGGGAATACGCCCGGAAGCGTGCGCGGCGGTGGCCCAGATCGTGTAGTCCAGGGCCGAGCGAAGATGGTTGATCCACTCGCCGGTGGCGACTGCAAACTCTTGCGGCGGCGGACTGTCTTCGTACACGCGCAGCACGAACTCTCCGCCCCCGTCGCCCACTAGCGACGGCGAGTACGGGTGATCCTCTATGTAGGCGTTCCAAACCTCAACCATTCGCTGCGCGATCTCGCCGGCGCGATCGAGACGAGCCCAGGCATGCGAATAGATCTTCACTCACCTTGTCGCTCCCAGCCGAGGTGGCTCGATCATCTGGCCGCCCGTTGAAGTCGCGAATCCTAGGCCCCGTCCAGCGGCGCCGGTTTGAGGAATAGGGAGCACCCAGCGCCGCGTGCCGGTTCTCGCGCATTGCGATAGCGCGACTCACCGTCGGCGGTGCCCTAAGCCCACTCCTCGGTTTCGTCCATCTCAGCAGCCAGCGGACGCTCGAACCGGTGCGCCAAGACAGCTGCTTTGCCGAGAGCAGGGGCCTGGCCGTGCGCTTCTGCTCGTGGTCCGTTGCGGGCGTGAGCTCGGGGTCAGCGAAGCCGATCGCTGTATCGATCCCAAAAGGGTCTGCGACCGTCGCCGCGGCGCCCCTTCGTCCTGGGGGCACGCGTCGACACGCTGAAGGTCGGCAGCCGGACGGCCACGGATACGTCCGTCGGACGATCATGATGCGTTCCGCCGTGTTCACCGCGACGGTCAGGGGGTTTGGGAGTTGGGTGCCGCCGCTGCGGGCGGTTTTGTCATCGACGCCAGCTGGTCCGCCAGCACGTCGTCGGGGATGCGGATCATTCCCCGCGTCGGGCGATCGAGGTCGACGGTCACGAGGAGCAGGAACGCGACGACGATCGACGCAAGTGAGACGGCCAGCACGCCTCTGCCGACCATCATCAGATACGCGCCGAGCAGCCCAAGGGCGAGCGCCGAGCCGAGCACCTCGAGCACCAGGACCGCCATCGGAACCCGGTTATTGAGAGCGGCGACGCGGACGTTTTCCGCGTCGAGCATGTCGTTCAGCGCCTCGACGTAGAGGCGTGGCGCGCTGGCCGTCGGCGCCGTCGCCAGCGCTTCGCCCGCAAGGGCCCAGAGCTGGCGCTGCAGTCGCTCCTCGACTATCGCGGCTTGGTGCTCCTCTTCGCTTCCCGGGACGCGGTCTGAGAGGTGGACCGCGCTTCGCGTGTATCGGATCAGCAAGTCGAGCGAGCGGCTGCGGATCGGCTCGGCCAGAGTCTGGGCCCGCAGATACGTCGTACCGATCGCATTGGCCTCGCTGACGATGTTCGCGCGGCGAGCCTCGTAGCGCGAGACCGCCAGTGACAGCCCAAACGCGAGAATGAGCCCGACGAGGCCCAGCAGCGCTCCCTGCAGGATCCCGAACGGCTCCTTCAGGCTCCCCGACAGGTGGCGAACGCGGTGGCCAAGGAAGACTCCGACGCCCGTCGCTCCGAGGATCACGGCAAAGAGCAGGAGGCCCAGCGCGAAGCTGGGGAGCCGAAAGAAGACGATCCCGCGGATACT
>CAWDME010000012.1:0-885331 GCA_963803335.1 uncultured Solirubrobacteraceae bacterium
TTACGCCCGCGCGGGTGAGGGTCGAGGGCGTAGTAGTCGGGCCACGGGCGTGCATCCTACGAAGCCGGAACGACCTCCCTGCGCTCGCGCTGTGGTCGCCGTCTGCGAGACTGAGGCCACGCTTCGGGTTCGCCGCTCCTCCTGCCCCCACGCGCACGCACGATCCTGAGAGGGGCGAGAGAGGAGGGCCTCGTGCCCTCAGCGCAACCCGCACCGTCGGTCGCAGAACAGCTCGTCGCAGACCAGCTCGCCGTCGAAACGCGCAGGCGCCGTCGGACAGCCCTGGTCGCGCTGCGCGGCGAGCTCGACCTTCTCTCGGTGTCAAAGGTCGCAGAGGTGCTTGACGGCTTGGAACCAGAGGCCGGCGACCTGCGCCACGTCGTGCTGGACCTGCGGGGCCTGAGCTTCATAGACGTGCCCGGGTTGAAGGAGCTGCTCAGACAGAACGAGTTCGCGCGCAGCAACCGGTACAACCTCGCCGTGGTGCGCGGCAGCGCCGCGATCCAGCGGGTGCTGGAGCTGACCGGCGTCGAAGACATGCTCGTCCTCGTCGACGACCCCGACGACCTGGTGCCGCCACCCGCCACGCGCTGACCTGCCGACGGCCGCGGGCCCTGCCCCAAGGGTGTAGGGTCGTTGGAGCCTCGCCTCGATCGTGGCGGGGTAACCCTTGCGGCTCCCACTCTAGGCCGGCCTTTGGCACGTCGACCCTCAGCGGTCCGCGCCCTCCTACACGGAGCCCGTAATGACGCTGTCCGCACCGCCGGAGGAGACGCTCCGCGAACGATTTGATCGACCGCTGCGATCTGGGCTCGTCCCGCGGCGATTCGCGCAGTTCGGCATCGTCGCCGGCTCCCTCGCCCTGGTCACCGCCCTCCTCGTGCTGGTCGGCGCCTATGACCAGATCTCCGGGCCCTCGACGATCCTGACGGCGCCGGAGGCCGTCTGGGAGCTGTCGCTCGGCATCTACCTCATCGTCAAGGGCTTCAAGCCGTCAGCCATCCTCTATGACGACGGGCGCCACGCCGGCGTGGACGGTCCGCTGATCCCGGTGCTCACCGCTCCGGAGGTGGCGGCGCGATGAGGATCTGCATCGTCGGCGCATCCGGCAAGCTCGGCAGGCACATGGTGCAGCTCGCGCTCGACGGCGGCCACGAGGTGGTCGCCGTGTGCCGCGAGCAGAGCGTCGCCAAGCTCGCCGAGTTCGACGGCCGGATCACCGTCGTGCCCGGCCCGACCGACGACCGCGACGTCATCAAACAGGCCGTCGCGGGCTGCGACGGCGTACTCGTCGTCCTCGTGCCGCGCGGGGTGCACGGGTACGCGGCCGGGACGGCGCAGGCGGTGCTCGACTACGGCGAGCCGGGAGCACGGCTGGTGTTCTCGTGCGGGTGGCACATCACCCGCGACGGCAAGGACGTCTACACGTGGAAGCTCAAGGCGCTGGTCAACGTCGGCGGGCGCCTCGCCCGGCTCGCCCGCTTCGCGGACCTCGACGACCAGGTCGAGGCGACGCGACGCATCTTCGCCAGCGACACGCGCTGGACCGTGGTTCGAGGCAGCAGCCTCGAAGAGGGCGCCAGTCAGGGGCTGCCGGTCTGGAGCCGCCACGTCGGCGACCCCATCCTGGAGAGCGACATCACGCGCCGCGTCGACTTCGCCCTGTTCATGGTCCAGGCCCTCGAGAACGACGATCTCGTGCACGAGGCGCCCGCGATCGTCAGCCGCCAGAGCCCGTCGGCGCTCGCGCACGCCTGAACCTGCCTGGCCATCGCACCCGCACTGCGGACATCAGCGCCGCGGGCGCTGCTTGGCCGACACGGACTTGATGATCAGCTCGGCCCCGCCGGACGCGTGCATCGGCGTGGCCGCCAGGCGGAGTGCGGCGTCGATGAGCGCGCCGACGTCTGACCGATCCAGATCGTCGGGTGCGTCTAAGCGGACGTTGCGGGCCGCTTTCCCGGACCCTCGCAGGATCGCGGTCGGGTTCGGCAGCTCCGGCCCGCGCTGGAGGAAGCACAGGTTGACGCCGCTCGCGGACGCGGCCAGCGACAGGATCGCTTCGGACGCCCGAGCCGACGGCCCGTAGCCGATCACGAGGAAGTTGAAGTTGTCGTAGACGAGCTCGACGGCGTCGGGGAAGCGTGCCCGCAGCTTTGCCCGACACGCACGGATCTGCTGCTGCATACGCGGCGAGAACTTGGCGATGAACCCGTCGAGCTCCGCCTCGGCCGTCACAGCTCATTGCTTCCGGCCGGTCTTGGCAGGCGTCGGCTTGAGGCGTACCAAGAGTGAACGTGTCCCGCTCGGGCCAGGAGCGTCCTTCACGTCGACGTACGCCTGCGCGCGCACGAGCTCGCCGAGCTTGGGGTGGCCGTAGTCGCGGGAATCGAACGCGGGATTCGCCGTGACCAGGTAGGAGCCGACTTCGCCGAGATGCGACCAGCCGTCGTCCTTGGACGTGCTCCTGATGGCTGTCGAGAGGGCCGGCTTGAGCTTGGGCAGCGGCGCCGGCGGCGCTTGGTCATCGGACGTCGTGTCAGCCGGCGGTTCCGGATCCACTCGGAGCAGGTCGAGGTAGATGAAGCGGTCGCAGGCCGATACGAACGCGGCCGGTGTGTTGCGGCGCCCGATCCCGTACACGGTCATCCCCGATTCCCGCAGCCGTGTCGCCAGCCGCGTGAAGTCGCTATCGCTGGAGACGATGACGAAGCCCTCCAGGTTGCCTGCGTAGAGCAGGTCCATCGCGTCGATGATCAGCGCGGAGTCGGTCGAGTTCTTGCCGCGCGTGTAGGCGAACTGCTGGATCGGCTGGATCGCGTGCAGCAGCAACTCGTCCTTCCAGCCGCCGAGATGCGGCGTGGTCCAGTCGCCATACGCGCGTTTGACCGTCGGGGTGCCGTACTTGGCGATCTCGTCGAGTAGCTCCTTGGTCACGCTCGCTGTCGAGTTGTCCGCGTCGATGAGCACGGCGAGTCGCGTTGCGTCGTCGGTGGCCACGCCTGCATCCTTGCGCACGAGCGTCGATCCGGTGCCGCGCCCGCGTAGCATCGCGATCATGGAGCGAGTCACCGGAATCGGCGGGGTGTTTCAGCGCGCCGCCGGGCAGGCCGCGAGCCTTCGCGAGTGGTATGCCGAACATCTCGGCATCGAGATGTCCGAGTGGGGCGCCAAGCCATTCGACTGGACGCCGGGCGGTTCCACGACCTGGGCTGTCTTCGATCAGGACACCGAGTACTTCGGACGGCCGGAGCAGGCGTTCATGGTCAACTTCCGGGTCGCCGATCTGGACGCGATGCTGGCCCAGCTGCGCTCGGCTGGAGTCGAGGTGATCGATGCGCTGGAGGAGTCGGAGTACGGGCGCTTCGGATGGGCGGTCGATCCTGAAGGCACCCGGTTCGAGCTCTGGGAACCTCCGGCGGCCCACTGACAGCCGGGCCAGTTCTCACGGAGGACTTCAGCCGCTGGTCGGCGACTCGAGCTCGACGATCGACGTGCCGAGGTCCTGGAAGCCGATGCGGCGGTAGACGGCGGCGCCCATCTCGGAGGCTCCGAGCCACGCGGCGGCGGCGCCCAGCTCGAACCCGGCGCGAGCGGCCATGCGCGTGAGCGCGTCGCCGAGACCGCGCCGACGCGCGTGCTCCACCGTCGCGACGTAGAACACGCCGGCGATGCGGTGGCTGACGAGCGTCATCGCGCACGCCACCGGCTCCGATGCGCCCACCCGACCAGCGCACCATCTCGCGCCAGAGCTCTTGCTCGTTGAGCGCCGAACTGTGCCCCAGGTCCACGTCGGGGAGCAACTCGTCCATCCCCTCGCGCGCAGTCTCACCGATTCGGCAACCTCGCGGACGTCGACGCGCGGGAGCCTTGCGGCATGACGCCCAGCCGCGCTCAGCACCCCAGCCCGGACCCGTTGGCATGGCGAGCACATGCGCGCGCTAGTGCGCGGCGGTGCCGTAGCGCGCGCGTTGGCGCCGCCGGGCGCGAGCAGCGAATCGTTGAGTCAGAGCCCCTATGAACAGGCGCGCGGAGACCGTGGCAACCGCGCATCAGGGCTCGGTACTCCGATTCGCGCCGATCTCGGTAGGCCGTAGTGAGGCAGGCGATGCTGACGGCACCCCTGCCACAGCGCACCGAGACGCGGCGGCGGAGGGCGCGGGTGCCTGCGGGAGACGGGCCGCGACATGGCCTCCCGGAGCGCTCGGGCGCGAGCTTGCGAGCGCTGCTCCGGGAGGGCATGACGCGGACCGGCAACAGCTGCGGTCAAGCGGCGATAGTGCCGTAACCGACCACGACGTCGCCGCGCAGCAGGCAGGCGGTCTGACCGGGTGCCGCGCCGTCCACGGTGTCGGCGAGCTCGAGCTGGAGCCGGGGGTGGGCCCCGGGACCGACATCCCCCGCCACGCGGCAGGCAACGGGCGTCGAGCGGTAGCGCAGCTTGACGGCGTCGACCTCGGCGCCGGCCCGGTGCAGGCGCGCGCCGCGGACCGCGACGACGGGGGTGGCGAGCGCGGCGCGCGGGCCGACGGTGACGCGGTTGGCGCGGGCGTCCGTGGCGAGCACGTACAGCGGCTCGGCGGCGGCTACGCCGAGCCCGCGGCGCTGCCCCACCGTGAAGTGATGATGGCCCTGGTGGTGGCCGATGACGGCACCAGAATCGTCGACGATGTCGCCCGGTCGGTCCGGCAGCCCGGCGTGGCGCGCGAGGAACGCCGCCTTGCCGGTGCCGGCGAGGAAGCACAGGTCCTGCGACTCCGCCTTGGAGGCCACGGGCAGATCCGCCTCGGCCGCCAGCGCCCGCACCTCCGGCTTGGTCAGCTCGCCGAGCGGAAAGGCGAGTCGCGCGAGTGTCTCCGGCGCCACCGCCGCGAGCATGTACGTCTGATCCTTGGCCGGGTCGGCGGCGGCGCGCAGCAGCCCGTCGTCGGTCACGCGCGCGTAGTGCCCGGTGGCAAGCCGGGCGGCGCCGAGCCGATCGGCGAACTCGACCATCGCGTCGAGCCGCACGTGGCCGTTGCAGCGCACGCACGGGTTCGGCGTCTCGCCGCCGGCGTGCGATGCCAGGAACGGGTCGACGACCCCGGCGCGGAACTCGGCGCGCAGGTCGAGCGTGAAGTGCGGCAGCCCCATCCCGTGCGCGACCGACCGGGCCACGCGGACGGCGTGCGCCGAGCAGCACGACGCCTCGGCGTCGTTGGACGGGTCGGCCCACAGCTCGAGCGTGACCGCCGCGGCGTTGTCCCCCACCAGCAGCGCGGCGACCGCGGAGTCGACGCCCCCGCTCATGGCGACAAGCGTGCGCGCCGGGTCGGGGGCGACGGCGGCGCGAGCGCGCGCCGCGAGGCCCAGAGCGCGGTGCAGCGCATCGGCTGCCAGGTCGGCGGCGTGGAACTTGCCGGGCGACAGCCCGCCGAGCTCGGCCGAGATCGCGCCCGCGCCCACGCGCGCCGCGTCGAGCACGTGCGCGCCCTCCACCAGCGTCACGACCGCCGAGCCGGCCGCGGTCATCGTCCCGCAGCCGGAGGCTTCGAAGCCGGTGGCGGTCACGCGCTCGTCCTCGACGCGCAGCGACACCCGGATCAGGTCACCGCACGCCGCGCCGCCGGCCGTGCCGTCAAAGGCGTCCGCCGGACGCTGGCCGCGCCCGGCGGGATGCTCGAGGTGCTCGCGGAGCGACTCCACGAGCGTTGAGTCTAGGTCCGCGCTAGAACGCGGAGCCGCAGCGGCGGAGGTCCTGGCTGTCGAACCGCTTGTTGATCCGCTTGCCGATCGGGCCGACGGCGGCGTCGTAGCGCGCCTCCGCGGCCCGCACGTCGGCCACGCTCGACGTCGGCTTGACGTCGATGGCGAGCAGCGACACCTCGGCCTCGCCGCTACGCAGGTCCCAGGCCGTGGCGCGCTTGAACCGGGTCCACTTCTTCGGCGCCTTGATCGCACCGAAGTCAGTGGCGAAGTTCTTCACGATCCGGTCCATCCGGTCCAGACGGCTGTCGAACTTCTTGACGTCGCCATCGCCGTAGAAGCCGGAGATCGCGGTGAACTGGTTCGAGTACGTCACGCAGACGTGGTCGACCTTCTGCAGGTACGCGTCGGTGAACAGGCCGCCGTTGCGGCGCAGGGCGTCCACGACCGACTGGTTGATCGTGTCCGAGTCGACGTAGCCGACGAGCGTGTCGGCACGCAGCGACGGGTCCACGACGACGACGGTCGGCGACTGCTCGACGTCGACGCCGCGAGCGATGCGGCCGTACTTGGAGATCTTCTTGATCGGCGCGGACTGGACCGACACGCGGCCGTGCCAGCGGTCGACGTGGGCCAGCGCGGCGTGGACCGCCTTGTCGTCGGCCGACTTCTTGTTCCAGAAGAGGAGCACGAGGACCTTGTTGTGGCGGATCGCCTTGGCGACCGGCTTGGGCAGGCCCGCGAGGTCGAGGCTCGGAGCCTCCGGCGCGGCCGGCGTGGTCGACGGCGTGGTCTTCGTGGTGGTGGACTTGCTCCCCGCGGCGGCCTCGCCGGCGTCGACGCCGTCGACGCTCTCCTGCTGCTTGAGCTGGCCGTCGGCAGCCGAAACCGCGCCCTGGGCGGCCTGGGCGACCTTGCCCGGCTGGCTCACGGCCGGCGCGCCGGTCTGCACGTTCGGAGCCGGATCGGCGGGCGGGATGACCTCGTCCTTGGGACGGAGGAAAAGCATGTACACGCCCAGGAAGGCGATGGCGGCGACGACAACGATTCGAATCGGCGGGGAGATCTGGCTCACGCCCCGCGTATCGGCAAATCGCCCCCGAAAGTTGAGGCGACTTAGGGTCTATCCCCTATGGCTGCGGCGGCGCGGTGACCTTCAAACCGAGCTCGGAGAGCTGGGCCTGATCGACCGTGCTGGGCGCACCCGTGAGCAGGTCGGAGCCGCTCGCGGTCTTGGGGAACGCGATGACGTCGCGGATCGAGTCGCGGCCCGCGATCAGCATCGCGATGCGGTCGAGCCCGAGCGCCAGGCCGCCGTGCGGCGGGGCGCCGAAGCGCAGCGCTTCCAGCAGGAATCCGAAGCGCGCCTCGGCCTCCTCCTCGGAGATCCCGAGCGCCGTGAAGACCTGCTGCTGGACCTCGGGCCGATTGATACGGATCGACCCGCCGCCGATCTCCGAGCCGTCGAGCACGATGTCGTAGCCGCGGCTGCGCAGCGCGCCCGGGTCCTCGAACGAGCCGACCGGCGCCGTGAACGGGTGGTGCAGGGCGTCCCAGCGCCCCTCGTCGTCGTTGAACTCGAACATCGGGAAGTCCATGACCCACAGCAGGTCATGGCGGCCCTCCGGCACCAGCCCGAAGCGCCGCGCGAGCTCGAGCCGCAGCTCGCCGAGCGCCGTCGCGGCAACCGAAGGCTTGTCGGCCACGATCAGCAGCAGGTCGCCGGGCTGCGCGCTGAGCAGTCGGCCGACGGCCGCCCGCTCGTCGTCGGACAGGAACTTGGCGACCGGCGAGCGCCAGCTGCCGTCGTCCTGCACGAACGCCCACACGAGCCCGCCCGCGCCGAAGCGCTTGACGACGTCGGTCAGCGCGTCGAGCTCCGAGCGCGGCACCTCGCGCGCGCCCGCGTTGAGACCCCGAACCACGCCGCCGCCGGAGAGCGTGCCGGAGAAGACCTTGAACTCGCTGTTCGCGACCGCCTCCCCCAGGTCCTGGATCTCGAGCCCGAAGC
Source organism: uncultured Solirubrobacteraceae bacterium (assembly GCA_963803335.1). Taxonomy (GTDB): domain Bacteria; phylum Actinomycetota; class Thermoleophilia; order Solirubrobacterales; family Solirubrobacteraceae; genus DASSUW01. Next base: position 7,697 of record CAWDME010000012.1, read on the forward strand.
GCGTGTCCGGCCGGTCCGTGCCGAAGCGGGCGATCGCCTCGTCGTAGCCCATCCGCGGCCACGGCGGCGGCGGGGTCTCGAAGCCGGTCTCCTGGAACACGCGCGCGAGCATCCCCTCGATCACCTCGAGCACGTCGTCCTCCTCGACGAACGCCATCTCGAGGTCAAGCTGGGTGAACTCGGGCTGACGGTCGGCGCGCAGCGCCTCGTCGCGGAAGCAGCGGGCGATCTGGTAGTAGCGCTCGAAGCCGGACATCATCAGCATCTGCTTGAACAGCTGCGGCGACTGCGGGAGCGCGTAGAAGCTGCCCGGGTTGCTGCGGGCGGGGACGAGGAAGTCGCGCGCGCCCTCGGGCGTCGAGCGCGTGAGGTTGGGCGTCTCGATGTCGAGGAAGTCGTGCGCGTTGAGGTAGTCGCGCATGGCGCGGGTGATCGTGTGGCGCACGGTCAGCGCGTCGCGCATCGGCTCGCGCCGCAGGTCGAGCATCCGGTTTCTCAGGCGGATCGCCTCGTCGACGCCGCTGTCCTCGTCGAGCGGGAACGGCGGCGTCTCGGACTCGGCGAGGCGCTCCACGTCGCGTGCCGACAGCTCGATCTCGCCGGTGCGGATCTTCGGGTTGACCGTGCCCTCCTCGCGGCGCACGACCTCGCCGGCGACCGAGATCACGTGCTCGGAGCGCAGGCGCTGCGCGAGCGCGTGCGCGTCCGGCGAGTCCTCGGGGTGGAAGACGACCTGGAGGATGCCCGAGCGGTCGCGCAGGTCGATGAAGACCAGGCCGCCGAGGTCGCGCCGGCGCTGGACCCAGCCGGCCACGCGCACGGTCTCCCCCGCCCGCGAGGTGTCCAGCTCGCCCGCCCAGGCGTCGCGATAGGGGTTCGGTCGCGGAGGTCTCATCGCGTGATGTGGTGCATGACGGTGCCGGGCTCGACGTCGCGCTGCTCGCCGGTCTCCATGTCCTTGAGCGCGGTACCCTCGTCGCCGAGGATGGCAACGTACCGGGCGCCCGCGCGGTCCGCCTGCTTGAGCTGGCCCTTGAGGCTGCGGCCGCCGAGCTCCACGCGGGCGGCGTGTCCGGCGCGGCGCGCGTCGGCGGCCAGGCGGAACGCGGCGCTGCGGAACTCGGGCCCGGTGTAGGCGACGAACAGGTCGACCGGCGGCGGTGCGCTGGCCGGCTCGGGCGATGACAGCAGGATGCGCTCGACGCCCGACGCCCAGCCCATCCCGGGCGTGTGCGGGCCGCCGATCTGCTCGATCAGCCCGTCGTAGCGACCGCCGCCGCCGACGCCCGACTGCGCCCCGAGCGCGTCGGAGGTGAACTCGAACACCGTGCGCGTGTAGTAGTCGAGTCCGCGCACCAGCGTCGGGTCGATCTCGTAGGCGAGCCCGGCCGCGTCGAGCAGCTGCTTGACGGTCTCGAAGTGCTCGCGGTCGTCGTCGTGCAGGCGGTCGAGCAGGAGCGGGGCGTTCGCCATCACGGCTTTCGTCCCGGGATCGTCGGCGTCGAACGCGCGCAGCGGGTTGAGGTCGATCCGGTCGCGCACCTCCTGCGAGAGCTCGGCCTCGTGGGCGCGCAGGTACGCCTGCAGCTCGGCCCGGTACTCGGCGCGGGTGTCCGGCGTGCCGAGGCTCGAGAGCCGCAGGCGCAGCTCGCGCGTGTTGACCGCCTCGAGGATCTCGGCGAGCAGGAGGATCGACTCGGCGTCGACCGCGGGATCGTCGGACCCGATCGCCTCGGCGCCGACCTGCCAGAACTGGCGGTAGCGGCCGTGCTGCGGGCGCTCGCGGCGGAAGAACGTGCTCAGGTACCAGAGCCGCACGGGCTGCGGCAGCTTGTGCATGCCGTGCTCGAGGTAGGCGCGGCACACCGGCGCGGTCCCCTCGGGCCGGAGCGTGAACGACTCGCCGTCGGCCTCATTGAAGGTGTACATCTCCTTCTGCACGACGTCGGTCGACTCCCCCACGCCGCGGGCGAACAGCGCCGTCGACTCGAACGTCGGCGTCTCGATCCGCTGGTAGCCGGCGCGCTCGAGGATCGTGCGCGCGGTGTCCTCGATCCGGGCGCGGGCCTGCGCCGAGTCGGGCAGCACGTCGAACGTGCCGCGGGGTGCCTGGATGCGGTCGCTCAAGACGCGAGCTGGTACAGGAAGGGATTGCTGACCCGCTCGTGCCCGAGCGTCGTCGCGCCCATGTGGCCGGGCAGCACGCGCGTCTCGTCGGGCAGCGTGTTGAGCAGCATGGCGATCGACGCCAGCAGCGTCTCGCCGTTACCGCCGGGCAGGTCGAAGCGGCCGATCGAGCCACGGAACAGCACGTCGCCGTCGAGCAGCACCTGCTCGTCGGGGATCGAATACGACACGTGGCCGGGGCTGTGGCCGGGCGTGAAGAGCACGTCGATGTCGAGGCCGGCGAGCGACAGCCGCTCGCCACCCTCCACGGTCTCCTCCGGGTCGTACGGCTCGAACGGCCCGTAGCCCGGGAACACGCAGGAGTTGATGTCCTGGAGGATCGGGACCTCGAGCTTGGGGCAGTAGACCGGCGCGCCGGTGTGCCGCGCGAGCTGGGCGACCGCACCGACGTGGTCGAAGTGCGTGTGCGTGAGGAGGATCGCCTCGACGGTGAGCCCGTCGATGGCCTGGACGAGGCGGTCGCCCTCGTCGCCGGGATCGACGACGAGCGCGCGCTCCTCGCGCCGGACGATCCAGCAGTTCTCCTGGAGCGGCCCGACGGTGAAGCAGCGGACGTCCATCAGCCCTTGGCTTGCTGCTTTCGCCGCTGCGCGCGCGTGTAGACGAACTTGTCGGTCACGTACGCGATCGGCGTGTAGAGCAGCAGCGCGAACAGGCAGATCGCGACCGACTGCCCGATGTCGGCCTTGCTGCCGAACAGCCCGATCTGCGTGAACACGAACAGCAGGCCAGCCATCAGCGCCGCCTTCAGGAACGCGCTTCTCCAGGTCGGCGGCTTGTTGAGCCGCGCCTCGCGCGCGCTCTGGCGCGACGCGTTCTTCTGCTCGTCCGCGGTCGGCCGCCGGCCGGTGCGGCCGCGCGACTCGACGACGCCCGCGGCGTTCCCGCGATGCTTCGTCCGGCGCTTGCGCTTGGTCTGTGACATGGGCTTGGTGGAGGGTAGAAGATCTGTCAGCCCAAAAGGGGCGCTCCCGTCAGCGGAACGTCCGCGGGGAAGGATTCGAACGCGCTCTTTGGGGCGGGCGCGACGAGCTCGGCGCCGGTCACGCGCGCGTGCTGCTGAACGGCGCGCACGACGTCGCCGGGCGTGGTGGCGCTCAGGTCCTCGATGTTGGTGGAGACCTGGGCGCGGCCGGCGCTTGGCAGGTACAGGCCGAGCGCCTTGACACTGTCGCTGCGGAGGGTCTCCGCGATCGCCTTGGCCTGCTCGAGCGACGCGTCGACGTAGATGTTGAAGGCCGCGAGCGGCTGCCGGGCGGCGACGAGCACGGCGCCGGCGGTCGGGTGGAGCCGGTGGGGACCGGCGTCCGGGGCGAGGGTGTCCAGCGCTCCCGGCCGCCGCAGCTCCGCGCGCGTGCGCCCGCCCGCGAGGATGCCGTACAGGTACACGGGCAGCGCGAGCTCGTGCCCGAGCCGGTCGGCGAGCACGAGCGCTTCGGCACAGGCGGCCCCGCGATCGTTCTCTTCGAGGTAGACGATCGGGGCGACGTCGATCGCGCCAACGCGCGGGTGAACCCCTTCGTGCCGCGTCAGGTCGATCCGCTCGACCGCCACGGCGGCCGCGCGCATGACGAGCTCGTGGAGCGCCCCGGGCTCACCCTCGACCGTGAACACCGCCCGGTGATGGTCCGCGTCGGCCGACGCGTGGATGAGCCCGGGGCCGAACGCGGCGCCGATGGCGTCGAGCGTCGCCTGGTCGCGGCCCTCGGAGAAGTTGGGAACTGCGAGGAGCATGGCGGCGGGAGTGTTCCACCCCCGCCGCCGATGACGTCAGGCCGCGACGGCCAGGCGGCGCCGCATCTGCTCGCGGAAGCGATCCGCGACCGACGGCGTCTGCCGGTAGGCCTTGATGCCGGCGGCGCGGGCGCGCATGTGCGCGAGCAGGTGCGGGGCGCCGGACACGGAGGCCATGATCGCGCGGTTCTCGTCGATCGCCAGGGCGGCGGCGACGACACCGTGGATCTCGCCGACCAGGATCTGGCCGGTGGGCCAGTCCTCCTCGGTGGCCCAGCCGAGGCGCACGAGCTCGGGCACGTCGTCGACGCGGGCGTCACGGATCTTGTAGGCGGTGGCAGAGAACATTGAGGGGCTCCTGGGGAGGTTGCGTTAGTCCCCAAGACGCCGTGGCCGCGGACTTATTCCGTGCGCCGAATCCCGGCCCGCCCCGTACACCCTGTGTGAAGGCACTCGTGAGCGGGGCGACGGGATTCGTGGGCGGCCGGCTGGCCGCCGCGCTGGCGGCCGACGGCACCTCGGTGCGCTGCCTCGTGCGCGGCCGCCGCGATCTGCCGTACGAGCAGCACGTCGGCGACGCGCTCGACGCCGCGAGCCTGCGCGGCGCCGGCGAGGGCGTCGACGTCGCCTACTACCTCATCCACGGGATGAGTGACGGCCGCGACTTCCACGCACGCGAGCAGGTCGCGGCACGGAACTTCGCGGAGATGGCGGCTCGCGAGGGGGTGTCGCAGCTCGTCTATCTAGGAGGGCTCGGCGAGCCGGGCTCGGCGCACCTGCGCTCCCGGCGCGCGACGGCGTCGACGCTGGCCGAGTTCGGGCCGCCGCTGACGTACTTCCGCGCCGGGATGGTGGTCGGCGACGGCAGCGAGTCGTTCCGCACGCTCTACCACCTCGTGCGCCGGCTACCGGTGATGGTCGCGCCCGCCTGGCTGCGGACGCGGACCCAGCCGATCGGGATCGACGATGTCGTCGCCTATCTGCGCGCGGCGCCCTCGGTCGAGGCGCGGGAGATCGAGATCGGCGGCCCGGACGTGCTCTCGTACGGCGACATGCTCGGCGTCATGGCGCAGGCGCTGGGCCGCCGCGAGCCGCTGATGGTCCCGGTACCGCTGCTCACGCCGAAGCTGTCGTCGCTGTGGATCGGCCTCGTGACGCCGGTCGACGCCGGCGTCGCGCGGCCGCTGATCGAGGGGCTGAGCACCGAGACCATCGTGCGGGACCCGGCGGGTGCGCGGCTCTTCGACGTCGACCCGGCGCCCTTCGCGGAGACGGTGCGGAGTGCCCTACGTTCTTGAGCGGTCGCAGAGGGTCGCGCTGCCGGTCGAGGCCGTGTTCGCCTTCTTCGCCGAGGCGCGCAACCTCGAGGCGATCACGCCGCCGTGGCTGGGGTTCCGCGTGGTCACGCCGGGGGCGATCGCGATGCGCGAGGGCGCGCTGATCGACTACCGGCTGCGCCTGCACGAGCTGCCCATGCGGTGGCGGACGCGGATCGCGGTGTGGGATCCGCCGCGGCGGTTCGTCGACGTGCAGGTGCGCGGGCCGTACTCGCTGTGGGAGCACACGCACTCCTTCGAGCCGGTCGACGGCGGTGTCGAGATCCGCGACCGGGTCCGCTACGCGTTGCCGCTCGGGCCGCTGGGCCGCCTCGCGCACGCGCTGTTCGTGCGGCGCGATCTCGAGCGGATCTTCGACTTCCGGGCACGCGCGGTCGCCGGGCGGCTGCCATGACGGCGCTGCTGTGGTTCACGCGCGACCTGCGCGTCCACGACCATCCGGCACTGCGCGCCGCGCTCGATCGGTGCGAGCGCGTGGTGCCGGTGTTCTGCTTCGACGATCGGCTGCTGCGCGGGCGGCACGCCTCCGGGCCGCGGACGCAGTTCTTGCTCGAGTGCCTCGCCGATCTGGACGAGCGGCTGGCGGGCGTGCTCGTGTTTCGCCGCGGCGCGCCCGAGCGCGAGCTGCCGGCGCTGGCGCGCGAGGTGGGTGCACGGGAGCTGCACTACACGGCCGACTCGGGGCCGTTCGCGCGGCGCCGGATCGAGCGCGTCCGCCGCGCCGCCGATCTCACCGCGTTCGCGCATCCCGGCCTGCACGCGGTCGACGACCTCGACGCGCTGCGCACGCAGGCCGGCACGCCGTACACGGTCTTCTCCCCGTTCCACCGGCGGTGGCTCGACGCGCCGCGGCGGGACGTGACCGGGCGCCCGCGCTCGTTCGCCTCGCTGCCGTCGGGCGTGCGCAAGGGGCGGCTGCCGTCGCTCTCTGACCTCGGGTTGTCGCAGGAGGTCGCCGAGCCGCTGCCGGGCGGCGAGACCGCGGCGCGCAAGCGGCTGTCCGCGTTCCTGCGCAGCGCCGGCGAGTACGGCGAGCGGACGTCGCGCCTCTCCCCCTACATCCACTTCGGCTGCCTGTCGGTGCGCGAGATCGAGGCCCGGCTGCCAGGCGGCGCCGGGCCGGAAGCGTTCCGGCGGCAGCTCGGCTGGCGCGACTTCTTCCACCACGTCCTCCTGCACTTCCCGCGCAACGCGCGCTCGGAGTTCCAGGAGCGCTATCGCGGGCTGGCGTGGAGCCACGCCGAGCAGCGGTTCGAGGCGTGGTGCTCGGGTCAGACGGGGTTTCCGCTCGTCGATGCGGGCATGCGCCAGCTCCGGCGCGAGGGCTGGCTGCCGAACCGCATCCGGCTCGTCGTCGGCTCGTTCCTCACCAAGGACCTGGCGATCGACTGGCGCTGGGGCGAGCGCTGGTTCATGCGGCTGCTGCTCGACGGCGACGAGGCCAACAACAACGGGAACTGGCAGTGGATCGCGTCGGTCGGCGTTGACCCGCAGCCGGCGTTCCGGCGCATCTACAACCCGGCGCGGCAGCAGGAGCGCTACGACCCGCAGGGCACATACGTGCGCCGCTACGTGCCCGAGCTGCACGCCGTGCCGGACCGGTACCTGGCTGAGCCGTGGACGATGCCTTCCGAGGTGCAGGAGTCGTGCGGTTGCACGATCGGCCGCGACTACCCGGAGCCGATCGTCGACCACGCGGAGGCGCGGCGGGCGGCGCTCGCCCGCTACGGCGCGGCCAGGTAGGCGATCAGCCGGCCGGTCAGCGCCTCGGCCCGGCGCAGCTCGTCCGACGCGGGCGGCACGGGCTGGTTGAGGCGATCACGGATCGGGGCAACGAGCTCGGGGGCGGCGAGCCCGCAGCACGTTTGCGCAGCGAAGCGAGCGGTCGCGCGGTCGGCCGTCCAGATCGTCTCGAACCGGCGGGCGCCGTCCTCGACGGCCTCCTGGCCCGGCAGTTCCCAGGCGACCAGGCAGGCCGCGCGATCGCCGCTTTCGCACACCAGCACCCACTCGCGCTCGAGCGGCGCGCGATCTCCGATCGGCACCTCGACCGGGCCGCCGCGCGGCCGCCGCAGCTTCGCGAAGTCGGCGAACACGACGGCCAGCTCGGCGGCGCGCGACAGCTCGCGCCAGCGCGGCTCGCTCGCCCGGTAATGGCGCTCGTGCTGGAAGGCGCCGAACAGCAGCAGGTCGCTGGCGCCGTACGCGCTCTCGTCCTCGATCGCGTGGCTGATCTTCACCAAGCTGCGCTTTGGGAGCCGGCCGACCTGCAGCTCCGGTCGGTGCCGGCGCAGGGCGGCGAACACCGAGCTCTGCGAGCGGTCAACGCTCTGCCGGGCCTGCTCGATCGCCGTCTTCATCGGCAGCCCACCGTCGCGCAGCTCGGCCGCGCGCCGCACGAGCTCGACGTCGTCCTCGCTGTAGCGGCGGTGCCCGCTCGCCAGCCGCTCCGGCGCCGGGAACCCGTAGCGCGACTCCCACGCTCGCAGCGTCGCCTCGGTTATGCCCGTGCGCTCGACGACGTCGCGGATCCGCAGGCTCACGCCGCGCCTTCCGCCAGCGGCCGCAGCTTCTGCAGCCCGAGCCGCACGCGGCTCTTGGCCGTCGCGGTGGGGACGCCGACGACCTCGCCGATCTCCTGCCCGGTCAGCTCCTGGCCGTACGCGAGCAGCACCGCCTCGCGCTGCGCCGGCGGCAAGCGATCAACGAGCGATACGACGTTCGCGGCCTGCTCGCGCTCGATCGCGCGCTCCGCCGCACTCCGCTCGTAACCCGCCTCCGCGCTCTCGCGCAGCCGCTCCGCGGCCGCCTCCCGCACCGCCTCCGTCCGCGAGCGGTCGATCGCCCGGCTGCGCGCGAGCATCGCGATGTACGACCGCAGGGACCCACGCCGGGCATCGAACGCCCGCGGGCGCCGCCACAGAAGTGCGAACGAGTCCTGCACCACGTCCTCAGCCGCGACAGGGTCGCGCAGCACGCGGACGGCGGCCGCAAACGCCACCCCCCGGTGCTCGCGATACACGCGTTCGAATGTTGTCGGGTCATTGAGCATGTCGAGAAAAACCTCGACACACTGTACAGCTTATGCGCCGAGGTGGCTGCCCTTATCGATGTCAAGCGTCCGGCTCTCGCCATCGCGGCCGCGTGCTCGGTGGCGAGCTCCCGGCTGCATTTGGGCGGGAGCGAGGCGGCCTGCCGGTCGGGGCGGTGCTGTGGCTGGCCGGCTTGGGGCGGCGTTCTCGCTGCTGCCCGGCATCACGGATATCGTTTCCTTCGGCTCGCTGACCTTCCTGCTGGTTGTCCGCCGCGAGCCCGTGCGCCGGCCGCAGAGCGCGGCGAACGACGCTTCGCTGCGCAGCCGTCCGATGTTCTGCCCGGCGGTGGTCAGCAGCGTCCCGGCGTGGCCGGTGGACACCGCGATGCGCGACGTCGTCGCCGGCGTCGCGGCCTGGACGAGTTGCTTGGGCTGGCGGCCGAGTGTCTCGATCTCGCGTCTAGCAGACCCGCAGACGCTGAGCTCGTCCGCGAGCACGACTGGAGCTACGACCAGTGCGAGCACTGGATCACCGCCACGCTCACAGCCACGCTGCTCGCCTGACCCGGGGCCCGGCACGGGGCGCGATCGTGCCGACCCGCGGTGCGGCGAGCGATACGCTCGCAGGACGGTGGAGGGTTCGCCAGGCCCGGAGCAGGCCGCGGTTCGCATCGAGCTGCTCGGCCGCTTCCGCATCATGTTCGACGGGGGCGAGAGGTCGCTGGCACTCGGTGGCCTGGGCGCCGTGCGGCCGAGCTCGTCCAACTGCTCGCGCTCGCCGAGGGTCGGCGCCTGCCGAGGGATCGCTGCATCGAGACGCTGTGGGGGCACCTGCGACCCGAGGCGGGTGGCGCGAACCTGCGCAAGGCGGCGCACCATGCACGGCGGGCGCTCGGCGATCGCGAGGCGGTCGTGCTGCGGTCGGGCCTGGTCGAGCTCTTTCCGGCACGCGCGGTCGAGATCGATGCCGAGCGCTTCGAGCGCGCGGCCGAGGCGGCGCTGGCGGCGGGCGATCCGGCTGCCTGCGCCGCCGCCGCGGCGAGGTATGCCGGCGACCTGCTTCCGCAGTCGCAGTACGAGCAGTGGGCGCAGGAGCCTCAGCGCCGGCTGCGCGCCCTGGTCGCCGAGCTGTGTCGCCGCAGCGGCCAGTGGGAGCGGGTGATCGAGATCGAGCCGGGCGACGAGCCGGCCCACCTGGAGCTGATGCGAGCGGCTCTCGCCGCGGGACGACGCCACGAGGCGATCCGTTGGTACGGGCGGCTGCGGACGACGCTCGCCAGCGAGCTCGGCGCCGCTCCGAGCCGCGACGCCTCGGCGCTGTACGCGGAGTGCGTCGCGAGCCTCGGTCCCGTCGAGCCGGAATACGTCGATCGCCAGCTCGAGCTCGCGCGGGCCACGGCCGCGCTCGGCGCGGCGGCCCGCTCCGATGGACGCCCCGTGCTCGTCCGGGGAGCACCGGGGATCGGCAAGTCGGCCTTCTGCCGCCGCGTCGCCGCGGCGGCGCGCGACGACGGCTGGACGGCGATCGTGGTCGCAGCGGCGCCCTGGGACGAGCCGTACGCGCCGCTGGTGGCGATGATCGAGGAGCTGCTCGCCAGGCACCCGGAGGTGATCGCGACACTGCCCGCGACGTCCCGGTCGCTGCTCGCGGCGCTGACGCCGCTCGCTCCACCCGCGCCGCCCCTCACCGGCCCGGTGACGCGCCACCAGGTGATCGGCATGGTGCGTCGCATCGTCGCGGCGCTGTCCGGCACGGCCCGCGGCGTCCTCCTGTGCCTGGATCAGACAGAAGCCGCCGACGACGCCACCGCGGAAGCCCTCTACCACCTCGCGAGCGCGGGCGGAGATCGGCTCGTGGTCGTGTTCGCGTACCGGCCGCAGGAGCTGCGGCCGGCGCTGAGCCGCGTGCTGGCCACGCTCGGGCGAGGGGGCAGATCGGTCGAGTTCGATCTGCGGCCGCTCGACCGCGACGACGCGGCCGCGCTGGCCGCGACCGCCGTACCGCAGCGCCTCGAGCCCGGCGTCGTGCAGCGGATCGTGAAGCTCGCGGAGGGCAACCCGTTCTTCGTCCTCGAGCTCGCGCATGGAGTGAGCGCCGGCGCGCCGTTCGCCGTCTCGCCGAGTGCCTGGGAGGCGATCGCATCGCGCTTCCTCGACCTCGACGAGGGGAGGCTGGCGATGCTGACCCGGCTCGCGGTCGCCGAGCGCGATCTTGATCTGGCGAGCGTTCTCGCCCTCACGGGCCTGACGGAGGACGACGCCGGCGAACTGCTCGACAGCGCGCTCACGCGGGGGGTGCTCGCCGTCTCGGGCGAGCGCTACTGCTTCCGGCACGAGCTCGTTCGCGAGGCCCTGGTCGAGCGGCTTCCACCGCACCGGCGGATCGCGATCCACCGCGACGCCGCCCGCCGCCTGGCGGCCGCGGGCGCGCCCGCTGCGACGATCGCGCGCCACTGGCTGGCCGCCGACCGGCCGGACGAAGCGGCGCGGTGGTTGCGGGCGGCGGCGCGCGCCGCCGTCGCGCGCGGAGCGTTCACGGACGCGCTGCGGAGCCTCGATCCGCTCCTCGCTCACGCGCCCGGCGATCCGGAGGCGCTCGCGCTCAGGGCGGAGGCGCTCGAGGCGGTCGGAGACGCGGGGGCAACGGCCGCGTTTGCGGCGGCGGCCGCCGCCGCGGGGCCTCCGGGCTCGATCGAGCTGCGCGCCAAGGGGGCGCTGGCGCGACTGAAGTCCGGCGATCCGGCGGGAGCGCTCGAGTGGCTCGAGGGTCTCACACCGACCACGACCGTTGCGCGGCTGGCCGAGGCGCTCACCCTCGCGGGCGCCTCCGCGATCGGCTTCGGCGATCCCGAGCTGGCCGCCCGCAAGGCCGACGAGACGCGCCGCCTCGCGCTCGAGCTCGGCGACGCCGGCGCGGTCGCCGAGGCCGCCTGGGCATGCTCGCTGGCCGCCCACGCCCGCGGCGAGCTTCGCAGCAGCCTGCTGAGCGAACTCGACCCGAGACGAACGCCGCCTGGTTTCGCGACGCGCGTCTTCGACGGCTACCTGTGCGCGAGCGAGCGGCTGCTCCATGGCGCGCTGCCCTATGGGGAGGTGATCGCGTTCGCCGAATCGCTCGCCGCCGAGGCCGAGCGCCGCGACGCCGCGCGAGGCGTCGGATTCGCGATCGTACTGCGAGCGATGGCGAGGCTGCTCTCCGGGCACCTCGACGAGGCCGACCGAGACCTGACGGCGGCGGTCGCGCTCCACCACGAGATCACCGCGCCCGCCGGCGAGGCATTGGCGCTCCAGCAACGCGCAATCGTCGCGCTCTATCGCGGCCGCCGTTCCGACGCCGACGAGCTGCTCGCTGGCGCGCTCGCCGCCGCGCGTGAGTCCAGCCTCCAGCACCACCTCCTCGACCGCATCTACGGCAGCCGGGTCGCCGCGGCTCCCTCCCCGGACGCGACGCTCGCGAGGATCGACGAGGCCGAGGCGGCGGCACGCGGTCCTGGCGAGACCTGCCCGACGTGCCGCATCACGCTCGCCGTTCCGGCCGCAATCGCGGCCGCGCGAGCGGGGGACGTCGCCCGGGCGATCGCGTATGCCCAGACCGCGGAGCGGCTGACGACGGTGATCCTCCCGCTGCCTGGCAAGCGCGCGGAGGTCGACGAGCTGTGGGGTCACGTCGAGCGTGCCCAAGGCAACCGCGACGGCGCCCGCAAACGCTTCCGGAGCGCCTGCGCCGGCTTTCGCGCCGCGGGGCAACCGCTCGACGAGGCGCGCTGCACCGAGCTCGCCGCTCACCCCGAATGACCGCAGCGGAGCGCAACGCCGCCCCAGGAACGATCCAGGAACGTCGCCGCGCGATGCTCGCGCGAACGCGACGTGAACGGAGGACTGTGATGACGAGCGCCAAGGAGATGGTGGCCGCGGCGAAGGCGGGCGTAGAGAACGTCACGCCGGCGGAGGTCGCAGCCGAGATCGAGCGCAGCGACGTGCTGCTCGTCGACCTGCGCGAGCCCGAGGAGACCGCGGACGGGGTGATCCCCGGCGCCACCATGAGCCCGCGCGGAATGCTCGAGTTCCACGCCGACCCCGCGACCCCCTACCACCTCGACGGCTTCGAGTACGACCGACGCCTGATTGTCTACTGCTCCGCCGGGTCGCGCTCCGCCCTGGCCGCCTCGACGCTCCAGCAGCTCGGCTACCGGGACGTCGCCCACCTCGAGGGCGGCTTCCAGGCGTGGCAGCAAGAGGGACACCCGATCGCCGCGCTCTGATCGACGACCGGCCGCCTCAAAGGGGACGCCAAGAGCTCGTCACCGCTTCCCGTCGACCGGTCGACCGGCTGACCGGCGCCGTCGCGCCGGGTCGGCGCCGGCGCGGGAGTCGCTAGTCTTCACCTCTCCCTCGCCGGAGTAGCTCAGCTGGTTAGAGCAGTGGAATCATAATCCGCGTGTCGGGGGTTCGAGTCCCTCCTCCGGCACCTCCGAAAGCCCCGCTCACGCGGGGTTTTCTGGTTCTTGGACCGCAACCGTCGGAGCCGCGCTGGGCCAACATGGACGAATGGTCCACTTCAGGTCGTCCGCGCCGAGTCGACAACCCCGGCTAACGAGGGGACAACGTCGATCGAGGACCATACGCGTGGACAATCTCACGAGAGGCGTCGCCTATCCCTTCTTGGCCGTTCGACCGCGCCGCGGGATGCTGCTGCTATGACCAGAGCGGAGCTGATCGCGCTTGCCTCGCCGCCCTGTCACGAATGCGGTTCGCCCGTGCAGCGGATCGAGACCCGGTGGCATCTCGACGAGGACTACGCTTGGCGTCTCGGCCCGAGCTTCATGGTCTGTGACAACCACCACCGCGTCCTGGTAGTGCCGGTGGTGTGATGTGAGCTCGCTGGCCTGGCTCCTACTCATCGCGGCGGGCGTCCTGCTCGTGTACGCCGGGCTCCTCGTGGCGATGGTCGTCGCCGGGCGTTCGGGAGTCGCGCGGGATGTTGCGCGCTTCATCCCCGACTGCATCGCGCTCGTGCGCGGTCTGCTCCGCGACCCACGCGTCCCGCGCCGGCACAAGCGGCTGCTCGGCGTACTCATCGGATACCTCGCACTCCCGTTCGACATCGTGCCGGACTTCATTCCGGTCGCCGGGCACCTCGACGATGCGTTGGTCGTCGTCCTGGCGCTACGCGTGGTGCTGCGAGGCAGCGGCAGCGAGCTCGTCCGTGAGCACTGGCGAGGGCCGGAGAGCTCGCTTGCGCTCGTGCTCCGCTTCGCCGGCGCTCAGTCGTAGCCCTCGAACGGCTCGGTCAGCAGCCGAGCGTTCTGAGGTCCGTACTCGAAGACGTGGACGATGCGGACGGCGGAGCCCGTGCGCTCGACGCGGCTCTCGACCAGCGTGAGCTCATCGGAGGCGCTGAAGTCGAGCTGATTGAGCCGGTCGGCCTCGGCCCGGCAGACGTCGCCCGGTGTGGGCCGGCTCTCCGGATAGGCGTCCTCGTGATGCCGGATCAGGGCCTGCCAGTGCTCGTCTCCCGCCTGCTCGACGGCCTCCCTGACCTGCGATCTCGTGTACGCCATGGCACGGAGCAGTGTCGCACGGTGGCCCACTGTGACCGTTACGCTCCGGAGCCAATGCGCGTCGGGGTGACGAACGTCGAGAAGGTCACCCGCATCGGCGAGCAGCTCTACTACGCGCGGCTCGACTGCTTCGTCGAGCTCCGGCCGGGCCAGACGGGCGCGCGCTTCGACGAGGTCATCAACGACGTCATCGGCGAGGTGGTGCTCGGCGAGGGCGCCTTCAAGGCCGAGCAGCTCGCGCAGCGCATCGCCGTCGAGGTGCGTCGGCGACAGCAGGCACTGCGCGCCGAGGTGACGATCGCCGCCCGCTACCCCGAGTACAAGCCGGCGCCGGTGTCCGGGATCACCACCCAGGAGATCTACACGCTGTTCGGCTCGGCGGTCGCGTCCGCGCGCGGCACGCGCCGGCTCATCGGTGTCGCCGCGCAGGGGATGACGACGAGCCCGGATGCGCAACGCCTGGTTGCCGAGCATTCGCGCGAGCGCCTCGCCGGCGACGGCTTCAGCGATCGCCAGATCGCCGGCATCCTCGAAGTGATGCCGCTCGCCACCCACAACCAGCTCGGTCTGGGCACGCTTCACCTCGGGCTGCCCGAGGAGTGCGAGACGGACGTCGACGCGGCGGACCTGCTGGCGATCGTCGAGGACTCGATGTCCAGCGAGATCTACGAGCTGATGAAGCGCTCGGACGAGGGCGCGGTGGTGGAAAAGGCTCACCGTCGCCCACGCTCCGTGGAGGACTGCGTCCGCGCGGCGATACGCGGAACGATCGAGCGCTACGGCGGCTTGCGCGACGACGCCTTCGTGTCGGTACGCCAGGAGAACTTCGAGTCGATCCACCAGCACAACGTCGTCGCCGCGCACTCCGGGCTCCTCGGCGATCTGCGCCAGGAGCTCGACGCCGGTGCGCACGTTGCGCATCACACGACGATGCGCGAGTGGCTCGATTCAGGCTGATCAGCGCAGCCGGATGCGATCAGCGCCCTCGACCCTGAGGTGGTCGAGGACGGAGCCGCCGGCGTCGCGCACGCCGAGGCACTCGACGAGCGCCGCGTAGCGCCCGCCTACCAGGCCGTCGGCCAGCACCGCCGCACCCCGCGCGGCGGCGAGCCCCGTCGCGATCCGCACCGGCGCCACATGCGCAAGCCGCGCGCTGAGCGCGTCGATCATGCCGGGCGCCGGCGCCAGGCGCCCGGCGACGAGGATCTCGCGCGGGGTTGGCGCGCTGGCCGTCAACGCGAGCGCGGCCTTGACCGCGCCCTCCTCCAGGGCGAGCCATCCCTCGCGATGACGCGGGTCGCGACGCAAAGCCTCGAGGCCGGCCGAGAAATCGACCTCTCCGAGCGCGCCGCCGCTGAACACCGTCCGTTTCGACAGGGCCGCGCCGAGGAGGTACGCCGCCTCCGCGTCCAACGCGCCGCACGCCCGCGCGCCGATCGGCCCGGCGCTGCCACCGAGCCCATCGACGATGCGCCCGCCGTCGACCGCGAGCGCGGCACTGAACGCCCCACCGAGCTCGAGCATCACGAACGAGGTCTCGGCGAACTCGACGCCGAGCCGGTTCGCCTGGTCGGCGATACACAGCGCGGCGCTCGCGACCTTGTCCGCGGTTCCCAGGTCGACGCGGTTCCACTTGCGGTACGGCGGGATCGTCGGCAGATGGATCGCGCCCGGACCGAACACGATCGGGAGTCCCGACGCCATCAGCGCGCGCACGATCGCGCGCATCCCGCCAACGCCCACGTGGCCAGGCGGCTCGTCCTCGCGTACCAGCAGCATGAGCGCGAGCTCGCGCTCGCCGACCTGCTCGACGGGAACGAGCGGCAGCCCGTAGCCGGCCGGGCCGAGCACGAGCTCGAACGGACCGTGGTCGACGAGCGCGTTGACGAGCAGCTCCGGATCGGCGCCCACGTCGGCGGTGCGGAAACTGCGCTCGAGCGTGATCTCGCCGTCGTCGAGCACGCAGACGTCGAACGAGACCGTCCCCGGGTCGACGCCCGCGACTCGGGTCAAACGAGTTCCCTGGCGATCGCGTAGACGGCGTCGACGTCGAGGACCTGGTCGTTGCTCTCGAACAGCCGCCGCACGCAGGCCTTGTGCACTTTCATCTTCGGGCCCCCGATCGCCAGCGCGCCGAGCACGACCTTGCCGTCGTAGTCGGCCATGTCGTCGGTCGCCTTCGTGTCCTCGACGCCGAGCGGCTCCGCCGCGTTGTAGTCGGCGAGGAGCTCGATCGTCGGGTGCTGCGTCCAGAAATCGCGTCGCAGCACCGACACACCCGAGGGTCCCGCGGACAGCACGATCTGCGCGCCGTCGAGCAGCGCCTCGAGCTCGGAGCGGTCGGCTGGCTCACGGACGTCGAGGCCGAGCTGTTGGGCGACCTCGAGCCCGTGCGGGCGGTGATAGGGGCGATCGTCGCCGAACAGGTCGGACGGCAGCGCGGTCAGCACGACCTCGCAACCCTCCTGCCGCAGCAGCACGGCCGACCGCAGGCCGACGGCTCCCAGGCCGAGCACCGCCACGCGGGAGCCGGCGACGTCGCGCTCCTTCGCGATCCGCGCGATCGTCGTGGCGGCGGTCGTGTTGCAGCCGTTCGAGTCGAGCATCACGGAGACGCGGAAGGGGCCGAAGAACGCCTTCTGCACCTCGTCGAAGACCTTCTCGCCGACCGCTACCTGCTTGCCGCCGACCCATACGGCCATCGTCTTGAGGTCGTCCATCCCGCGGGTGAAGAACGCGTCCTGCACGAGTCCGCGCACGGCCTCGGGTTTCACGCCGGCATGGGACAGCAGGACATCGACGTCGGCGTCATAGGCGACGATCGCGTCGAACGGGCTCGGGTGCTCGCCGGTGTCGAGCTGGAGCAGGACCTTCTTCACGATTCCTCCTCGGTCGATGGCCTCCGAGAGCGGGCGGTGAGGCGGACGCGTTCGCGGCGCGGCTCGTCGAAGGTCAGGTAGCCCCAGTCGAGCGGGGACTCCTGCCGGTAGTTCTTGCGCAGCCCGCGGGCGATAGCCGCCTTCATGAGCTCCTTCCCCAGGTAGAAGGCGTGCGTGTGCTCGTCGACGCCGAGCTCGTCGAAGATCTGGTTGATGTCGGTGCCCTTGACGAAGCGCTCGGCGTTGAACGCGTAGATCCAGTCGGCATCCGCGAAGATGCGGATGTTGGGATCGGTGACGCTCCCGTGCAGATCGCGCAGCTCGGCCTCGGTGTAGGGCCGGAACTCCTCGTCCTTGATCGTGAGCAGCCGGCCGTCGACGTGCTTGGGCGGCGTGCCCTCCTGCTGGGCGAAGTGCATGAGCTGGGCGGCCAGGACGGTCTCGCGGACCGCGCCGCGCGCCCAGTGGATCACCTCCGTGGTCAGCACATTGCGGATCCCGAGCTCCTGGCAGAAGCCGAGCAGCACCGCCGTGACCCCGGTCGTGTCGGCCTCGGTGAGCTCGGTCATGTTCCCGATGCCCATCAGCATCTCGGCGTCGGGATGCCGGCGGCGCGTTTCGAGATAGCGGCCGAGGCTGGCGGCAAAGCCGGACCCGATCGGCTCGATGATCGGGTCGACGAGGAACGGCTTGCCGAGCTCGCGCAGGTGGGCGATGGTCGCGTCGAGACTGTCGAGGTCGTCCGGCGTGTCGGGGATCAGCACCGGGGTCGCCCGCAGCCGCTCCGCGATGTGACGGTTGTGCCCGTTGAGGCTGAGGACGTAGTCCACGCCCGCTGCGTCGGCCATGAGGATCTCGTCGGGGTCGAGCGTGTCGATGCTGAGCGTGAAGCCTCGGGACTTGAGCTCGCGGATGACGTCCGGGCCGTCCTCGAGCCAGTTGCGGTCGAGCGAGAGCCCGAGGTCGATGACGTCGGCGCCGGCGTCGCGGTAGTAGTTCGCCGCCTCG
The DNA here is from genome assembly GCA_963803335.1 of uncultured Solirubrobacteraceae bacterium. Taxonomy (GTDB): domain Bacteria; phylum Actinomycetota; class Thermoleophilia; order Solirubrobacterales; family Solirubrobacteraceae; genus DASSUW01. Next base: position 25,437 of record CAWDME010000012.1, read on the forward strand.
AAGATCCGCTCGCGCTCGAGATGCGGGACGTTGTTGATCTCGGCGAAGACGCGGACGTCGCGCGCGCCGTAGCGCGAGCGCGCGTCGGCCTGGCCGAAGAACGCCGGCAGGCGCTTGAGGTCGGCCGGGCCCTTCTCGGCCGGGACGTCGAAGTGCTCGCTGAGCACCGCGGGGTCGCCCTGGCACATGCCCGGGATCATGATCCGCGTGATGCCGGCCGGGACCTCGAGCCGGCGGGCGATCCAGTCCGCGGTCATCAACGCCGCGACGGTGATCTTCATGACCGCGACGTCGTGGTCGAACGGCAGGTCGGCCCGTTCGAGCGTCGCCCGCAGCGCGGGCGCCGCCAGCTTGCCCGTTACGAAGAGGTAGCGATCGGCCACCGCCTAGCTCTTGCTGAACACGAACTTGTTCGGCGTGCCTTCCAGCGCACTGTCGTCGCCGGGGCGCCACAGCACCGTGTCCTCGATCTGCCGCGCCACCTCGAAGTCCTTGTCGGTGATGCCGCCGGCGGCGTGGTTCTGCAGCTTGACCCACAGCTTGCCCCACGTCACCGCGAGGTCGGCGTGGTGGTAGGCGGCCTCGCACACGTAGCCGATGGCGTTGACGGCCATCAGCGTCGACGGCCAGCCGTCGGTGTTGTACTTGCGGCGGATCCAGTCGCCCTCGAGGTACCAGCCGTCGAGCCCGTGCTCCTTGAGCTTGGCCTCGATCTCGTCGGGCTCGTAGGTCTTGGGCTTGGCGCTTGCCTCCATGGGAATGCCTCCTTCGCGGTCTCCGCTGACTACAGCACGCCCGGCGCTACATGACCACGCCGCCGTTGACACTGATCGCCTGTCCGGTGACGAACGCGGCCTCGGGCGAGGCGAGGTAGAGCGCCGCGCCGGCCACGTCCTCGGGGCGGCCCCAGCGCCCCAGCGGCGTGTCTTCCGCGACCGAGCGGCGAAAGTCGGGATCGGCCTGCTCGCCGAAGCTGGTCTCGATCCAGCCCGGACACAGCACGTTGACGCGCACCTCGGGGGCCAGGCTCAGCGCGAGGCTCTTGCTGAACGCCAGCACACCGCCCTTGACGGCGGAGAACAGCTGCGGGTTCTCGCCGGCCATGCCGCTCGTCACGTGGTCCCAGCTCATGTTGACGATCGCACCGCCCGACGCTTGGCCGCGCATGCGCTCACCGATGGCGTAGGAACACGCGATCGTGCCCTTCAGATCGACCGCGAGCAGGACGTCGAGCTTGCTCTCCCACTCCCACGTCGCCGCCTCGCCGGTCAGGACGTCGGCACCGGCGTTGTTGACCCATACGTCGACCCCGCCGAGCTCGTCGTGCGCCACGGCGACCAGGCGCTCGCACGCGTCGCGCGTCGCGAGATCGGCCTGCCGGACGAGCGCGCGGCCGCCGCGCGCGGCGATTGCGTCGGCCACTTCGCTAGCACGCCCGGGCGAGCCGCGGTGCGTGAGCAGCACCACGGCTCCCTCGGCGGCAAATGTCTCGGCGATGGCGCGTCCGATGCCGCTGCTCGCGCCGGTCACCACGGCGTGCAGGCCGTCGAGGCGACCCGCCTGGGGAAGCTCCGACGTAGCCGGCTAGCCCTCGACGCCCGACGCGAACGGATGCCGCGCCGCTTCGGACGAGCCCAGCACATCGCTCACCTTGGGCTCGCCGCCCAGCGCCCGGGCGATCGACTCCTTCGTTGCCTGGTAGTTGTAGTCGAAGATCTTCTTGTCGTCCTTGGCTTCCCAGTGGATGAACACGCCGACGATGAGACAGAGGTCGTCGACGTCACCCTCGCTGATGACGCCCTCGCGGACCGAGTCGACGACGGCGCGGGCGACGGCCGCCTGGGCGGGCCCGAACATCTGCACCGCTTGTGTCGCGCCCTTGATCGTGACCTTGTTGGACATGATCGTGTCCGGCTTCGCGGGGAGGTTCGGTGCCACCACCGCGAGAAGGTTCGTGTGTCCCTCCTTCTGGTTGACGAGGGAGTTCGCGAACGCTTCGCCGACCGGTCCGCTCTTGGAGCCGATCAGAAGATCCACGTGCGCGACCTCGTTGCCCTCGCCGACGAGCGATTCTCCAACCAGCAACGTCGGGGCCATGACCCGGCCTCCCTATGGTTGTCGTGTGCCTGAAAAATCAGGGAACGGGTCGGCGACTCTAACCACTCGCGCCGAGGAGGGTCAAGCCGGGTGGGCGGGTCACCCGTAAATGCGGTGGCCGCGACCGTTCGTTCGGCCGACGGCGTCGCCGGTGCCGCCCAGCTCGCCTGCGTGCTCGAGGTCAGCGCGGAGAAGCCGGGCAACATCACCCCGAGTCACGACTTCGCCGACACCTCGTACGAGGACATGCTGCGGAGCGCGATCGCGGTCGGCCCAGAGCTGGCACGCGCGGGGGAACGCACCGTGGGTGAGACCGTCCTCGCGGTCGTGGAGGCGTCGCGCCGCGTCGCCCCGGCGAACACGAACCTCGGGATCGCGCTGCTGCTCGCGCCACTGGCGAAGGCGGCGTTCGACGATGGTCCCCTGCGGGAGCGGCTCCGTGCGACGCTGCGCGCGCTCGACGTCTCCGATGCGCGCGCCGCGTACGCGGCGATCCGTCTCTCCGGCGCGGGCGGCCTGCAGGAGCACGTCGAGCACGACGTGCGCTCGGAGCCGACCCTCGGGCTGCGCGCCGCGATGGCCAGTGCCGCGGACCGGGACGCGGTCGCCTCGGAGTACGTGACCGACTACGCGCTGACGTTCGAGACCGGCGTCCCCGCGCTCGTCGCGGCACTCGACGCCGGTCTCGCGGTGCGCGACGCGATCGTCGAGTTGCACCTGCGACTGCTGGACCGGAGCCCCGACACGCTGATCGCGCGCAAGCTGGGCGCCGACGCGGCGGCAGGGGTGTCGGCGGGCGCGCGCGACGTGCTGGCCGCCGGCGGCGTACGCACGGCCGCCGGCCGCCAGGCGCTGCGGACCTTCGACGCGTCGCTGCGCGACCAGGGCAACGCACTGAACCCCGGGACGACCGCCGACCTCATTACGGCGACGCTGTTCGTCGCGCTGGTCGAGCGTATGCTCTGACGCCGTCGCACCGCGTCAGCCACTTCTCCTCATTGCTCTGAGCGCGCGCATGCTCGCGGATCTGGCGAGGCGCGACGGTCAGCGAACGGTTGCGTTCGACCTATTCGGCGACTTCGACCTGCGAGCCGACCGCGTCGTGACGCGCCGCGGGCTGACCGCGCTCGTCGACGCCGCGGCGGCGGAAGCGCCGGGCGCCGTCGTCTACGGAGCGAGCTTCGAGAACCACCCCGCGCTCGTCGAGCGGCTGGCCGAGCGGCACGTGCTGCTGGGGAACCCGCCGCAGACGCTGCGCGCGGTACGCGATCCCATGCGACTCGGCGCGGCGCTGGGCGAGCTCCCGTACCCGCGAACGACCGTCGCGCTGCCGGCCTCCGGCCGCTGGCTGCGCAAGCCGCTACGCGGCGGCGGCGGCATCCGCGTGCGGGAGTGGCGCGGTGGCGCGGTGCCGGCCGGGACCGTGCTGCAGGAGCGCATCGACGGGATCGCGTGCTCGGCGGCCGCGGTGGGTGACGGGAAGGACGCCGTCGTGCTCGGGGTCACCGAGCAACTCGTCGGGCAGCACGCGTTCGGCGTCCGCGGCCATCGCTGGTGTGGCAACCTCGTCCCGCCGCGTGTGCCGGTCGAAGCGCTGCTCGACCAGGCGCGCGCGATCTGCTCCCGCGTGGCGGGCGCGTTCGCGCTGTGGGGGCTGTTCGGCGTCGACTTCGTCTGGGACGGCAAGCGGGCGTGGACGGTCGAGGTCAACCCGCGTCCGACCGCGTCGCTCGAGGTGATCGCGGCGGCGTACGACGTGGATGTCTTCGATGCGCACCTGCGCGCCTGCGCCGGTGAGCTGCCTCGCAGTGAGCCCGAGTGTCGCCGCGCCGCCGGCAAAGCGGTCCTCTTCGCCACCGAGGACGTGGTCATCGGGGACAGCGAGCGCTGGCTGGAGCGCGGCGTGCGCGATGTCCCGCACCCCGGCGAGCGCATCGTCGCGGGGCGTCCGATCTGCACGCTCGTGACGACCGCCGCATCGCCGCAGGACGCACTGGCGGGGCTCGAGGAGCAAGCCGCACGGTTGCGCGCAGAGCTCAATGTGGAGGCGGCGGCGAGTGTCTGACGCGACGTGCATGGGCTGTGGCTGCGTCTGCGACGACATCGACGTGACCGACTCGGGTCCGACGCGGACGTGCTCGCTCGGCGACGCGTGGTTCGCCGAGCGCGGCGGCGACAGGCCTCCGCTCGCCCGCGTCGACGGTCGCACGGTGAGCATCGACGAGGCCGTGGACGCCGCGGCCGTGATCCTCAGCGAGGCCCGCGCACCGCTCGTCTACGGGCTCGGCCAGACGAGCTGCGAGGCGCAGCGCCGCGCGGTCGCGCTCGCCGAGGCGATCGGCGCCGTGGTCGATCCCGCAGGCGCGGGAGCGACGCACGTGGCCTACCAGGCGATCGGCTCGAGCACGGCGACGTTCGGCGAGATCCGCGACCGAGCGGAGCTGGTCGTGATCTGGCGGGCGGACCCGGTGCGCACCCATCCGCGCCTGCTGGAGCGGCTACGGCTCGATCCCGCGGCCGTCGTCGTCGTAGACGCGACGCGCACCGCCACCGCCGACCAGGCGGGCGCGTTCGTCGAGCTCGAGGCGTCGCGCGACTTCGAGGCGCTGTGGGCACTGCGCGCGCTGGTCACCGGCGCGCCCCTCGAGCGCAGCGGAGCGCCGGCGCTCGACGACCTCGCGAAGCGCCTGCTCGGCGTACGCCATGTCGCGTTCGTCCACGACGCCCTCGACGAGCTCGTGGCGCTTGCGCTGCTCTCGCTCGTGCGCGACCTCAGCCACGACCGCCACGCGGTCACGCTTGGGCTGCGTGCCGACGGCAACGCGCGCGGCGCCGAGGACGTCCTCGCGTGGCAGACCGGGTTCCCCGCGGCGGTCAGCTTCGCGCGCGGCTTCCCGCGCGGCGGGCCGCGCGCCGCCGCGCTGCTCGGGCGCGGCGAGGTCGACGCCGCGCTCATCGTGGCCGCCGACCCGCTCGAGAACCTGCCGGGCCTGCGCGACCTGCCCACGGTGGTGGTCGATGCGCGCGCCACCGCGACGGCGGAGGCGGCACGGGTCGCGTTCGGCACCGCGGCCGACGGCATCGAGGTGCCGGGTACCGTCCACCGGATGGACGGCGTGCCGCTTCCCCTGCGCGCCCCGCGCACAGCCGAGCGCCCGAGCGTCGAGGACGTGCTGGCCGCGATCGCCGATCGCCTCTGATGCTGCGGATCGCCGCCGGTCGCGTGTACGACCCCGCCAACGGCATCGCCGGCGAGGTACGCGACGTCTGCGTGCAGGACGGCAAGATCGTCGCCGACGTGCCGGCGCACGCCCGTCGCATCGATGCGCGCGGGATGGTCGTCATGCCCGGCGGAGTCGACATCCACGCTCACATCGCCGGTCCGGCCGTCAACGCCGCGCGCAAGCTCGCACCCGAGGAGCACCGCGCCGACGTCCTCGAGCGCACCGCGCTCCTGCGGTCCGGCTCCGGCGGGACCGTCCCGTCGACGTTCGCCACCGGCTACCGCTACGCGCTGCTCGGCTACACGACCGTCGTCGAGGCCGCCACGCCGCCGCTGGCCGCCCGCCACACGCTATCGGAGATCCGCGACACGCCGATCATCGACGCCGCCTTCCTCGTGCTCATGGGCAACAACCTGCCCCTCTTCGAGCTCATCCGCTCCGAGCCCGACCGCGTGCGCGAGGCGCTCGCCTGGTGGCTCCAGGCCACCGGCGGCTACGGCGTCAAGCTCGTCAATCCCGGCGGCGTGGAGATGTTCAAGCGCGGCAACGGCAACGTCACGTCGCTCGACGACGAAGGGCCGGGAGTCACGCCCCGGCAGGTCATCGAAACGGTCGCCGGCGCGGTGCACGACCTGGGCCTGCCGCACCCGGTGCACGTCCACTGCAACAACCTCGGCGTGCCCGGCAACTGGCGCACCACGCGCGACACGCTGCGCACGCTCGAGGGCCGCCGTGCCCACCTCGCCCACCTGCAGTTCCACGCCTACGGGGGGCGGCCGGGCGGCCGGCCGCGCTCGCGGGCGCCGGAGCTCGCGGAGCACATCAACGCGCACCCGGAGCTGAGCGCCGACGTCGGGCAGGTGATGTTCGGCCCGGCCATGACGATGACCGCCGACGCGCCGGTCTCCGCGGTCCTGCGCGAGATCACCCACGGTAAGTGGGTCAACAACGACACCGAGGCCGAGACCGGCTGCGGGATCGTCCCGTTCACGTACCGCGAGCGCAACTACGTGCACGCGCTGCAGTGGGGGATCGGCCTCGAGCTGTTCCTGCTCAGCCGCGACCCGTGGCGGATCGTGCTGTCGACCGACCATCCCAACGGCGGCTCGTTCCTCAGCTATCCGCGCCTCATCCGCCTGCTGATGGATCGCGAGTTCCGCAACGAGGAGATCAGGCGCGTGAACGGGCAGGCGATGAAGCGCACCGTCCTGCTCGAGAACCTCGATCGCGAGTACACGCTGGAGGAGATCGCGATCATCACGCGCGCCGGTCCGGCGCGCCTGCTCGGCATGCGCGACAAGGGCCATCTCGGCGTCGGCGCGGACGCCGACATCACGATCTACGACGACGACGAGGAGGATCGCGAGACGATGTTCGCCGCGCCGCGCTACGTGATCAAGGACGGGCAGCCGGTCGTCGAGGACGGCGAGTTGCGCGCGGCCGGTCCGGGCCGGCTCCTGCGGGCCGCCGCGGAGTACGACCCGAGCATCGAGCCAACACTGGCGGAGCTCTTCGAGGACCGCTACAGCGTGCAGTTCGCGAGCTACCCGGTGCAGGAGCCGTGGCTGCTCGAACCGTCGCGCACCGTCGCCGCGGAGCCGCGATGAAACTCCACGGGGCCGAGATCGTCGACACGTTCGCCGAGGCGTTCCCGATGTGGGGCTCGCGCGTCGTGATCACCGCGGCGACGCCCGAGTGGGCGCTCGACGCAGGGCGATCGATGACCGGCTTCGCCACCTCGGTGATCGGCTGCAAGTGCGAGGCGAGCATCGAGCGCGAGCTCGCCGGCGACGAGACCCCGGACGGGCGGCCGGGCGTCAGCGCGCTGCTGTTCGCGATGGACCGCGAGGGTGTGGGCAAACGGCTGGTCGAGCGTGTCGGGCAGTGCGTGCTGACGTCTCCGACGGCGGCCTGCTTCAACGGCCTGGATGCCGAGCACACGGTCGACGTCGGCGGCCAGCTGCGGTTCTTCGGCGACGGCTATCAGGCGAGCAAGGTGCTCGACGGTCAGCGCTACTGGCGCGTGCCCGTGATGGAGGGCGAGTTCCTGGTGCAGGAGCGCTTCGGCGTCGTTGAGGGCGTGGCCGGCGGCAACATCATCATGCTCGGGCGCGACGCGGAAACGGCGCTACGGGCAGCGGAAGCCGCGGCGAGCGCGATGCGTTCCGTCGAGGGCATGATCATGCCGTTCCCCGGCGGGATCGCCCGCAGCGGGAGCAAGGTCGGCTCGCGCTACAGCGCGCTTCCGGCGTCGACGAACGACGTGCTGTGCCCGACGCTGCGCGGCCAGGTCGAGCACAGCGACGTGCCGCCTGACGTCGAGGCCGTCTTCGAGATCGTGATCGACGGGCTCGCACTCGAGCCGGTGCGCGAGGCGATGCGCCGCGGGCTCGCGGCCGCCGCCGAGGCCGGGGCCAGCCACGTGACCGCGGGCAACTACGGCGGCAAGCTCGGCCCGCATCACATCTATCTGCGGGAGCTCGTGCCGTGACGCTCGCGCTGACACTGCGCGAGCAGCCCGACGTGCCGCTGGAGGCCGACGTCCTCACGCCCGACCGGCTCGCCGGCGCCCAGGACGTCGCGGCGCTGCCGCTCTGGCACGGGAACGAGCGCGCGCGGGTGGGCGACTTCTTCGCCGTATCGGGCAGTGGCGACGACGTTCGCCTCGAGGGCGACCTGCGCCGCGTGAAGCTCGTCGGCGCAGGGATGACCGCGGGGCGGCTCACGGTCGCCGGCGACGTCGGCATGCACGTCGGGTCCGGCATGCGCGGTGGCGAGCTGCAGGTCGAGGGCGACGCCGGCGACTGGGCCGGCGCGGGCATGCGCGGCGGCACACTCGTCGTGCGCGGCTCGGCGGGCCGGCACTTGGGCGGCGTCCATCCCGGCGAGCGGGCGGGCATGCGCGGCGGCGAGATCGTCGTCCACGGCGACGCCGGCGAGCAGGCCGGTGCCGGCCTGCGGCGCGGTCTGATCGCGGTGGCCGGGCGCGTCGGCGACGCTGCGGGCCTCCGCATGCTGGCCGGGACGATCGTCGCGCTCGGCGGGCTCGGGCCGCGGGCGGGGGCCGGCATGCGGCGCGGCTCGATCGTCACGATGTCGCCGGCGACGCCGCTTGCGACCTTCGTGTTCTCCACCATCCATCGCCCGCCGTTCCTGCGGCTGTACCTACGCCGGCTGCGCGCCCTCGGGCTGGCCATCTCGGACGAGCAGCTCGACGGCCGCTACGCGCGCTGGTGCGGCGACGGGCTCGAGCTGCGGCGCGGAGAGATCTTGATTCTGGAGGAGGCCGGCGCATGACGCTTTCGCTCAACCACCGCGCGCTGGAGCTCGCCGACCGGCTGGCTGCCGATGCCGAGGCGGCGCGCGTGGAGGTCACCACGCTGTCGAACGGCACGCGAGTCATCGACTGCGGCGCGCAGGCCGCGGGAGGCTTCGAGGCGGGCCGCTGCTTTGCCGAGGTCTGCATGGCGGGGCTGGGGACCGTCGCGTACGCGCCGCTGGTCATCGAAGGTCGCTGGCTGCCCGCGCTCACGGTGACCACCGATCGGCCCGCGGTCGCGTGCCTGGCGGCGCAGTACGCCGGGTGGCGGATCGATCACGACGGCTACTTCGCGATGGGCAGCGGGCCCGGGCGCGCGCTGATCCGCGCCGAGGAGCCTCTATGACGACCTCGACTGGGACGAGCACGCGAACGCTGCGGTTCTGTGCCTGGAGACGCGCGACGCTGCCGCCGGCGGGGGTCGCCAACTTCGTGGCCGAGCGCGCCGGCGTGCCGCCCTCGGCGCTGACACTGCTGATGGCGCCGACGGCGAGCGTGGCCGGCGGCGTGCAGATCGCGGCGCGGGTCGTCGAGACCGCGCTGCACAAGCTCCATGAGCTCGACTTCGACGTGCGGGGCGTGGTCGCGGGCTTCGGTAGCTGCCCGCTGCCGCCGGTGGGCGGCGACGACATGGCGGCGATCGGGCGGACCAACGACGCCGTGCTGTACGGCGGCCAGGTCCACCTCACGGTGGAGGCCGACGACGACGACGCGCTGCGCGAGCTCGTCGAGCGGCTGCCCGCCTCGGCGTCCTCGGACTACGGCGAGCCGTTCGGCAAGGTCCTGAAGGCCGCGAACTTCGATTTCTACGCGATCGACCCGCTGCTCTTCAGCCCTGCGCAGATCCGGCTCACGAGCGTCGGCAGCGGCCGTAGCTTCGAGGCGGGCCGAGTCGAACCTCGAGGTGCTGGAGCGTTCGTTCTGGGGCTGAGGACCCTGACGGTCGCGATCCTGGGGTCGAGCGGCGGCTGGCACGCGCAGCAGCTGACCGAGGCCCTCGCCGCGCGTGGCCACGAGCATCGGCTCGTGCCGGTGACACGCATGGTCGGGCGCATCGACGGCGATCTCGTGGTGCCCAGCCTCGATGGCTGCGACGCGGTGATCGTCCGCGGCATTCCGCGCGGCTCGCTCGAGCAGGTGATCTTCCGCGTCGACGCGCTGCATGCGCTCGTCGCGCGCGGCGTGACCGTCGTCAACAGCCCGCGCGCGATCGAGCGGACCATCGACAAGTTCCTCGCCTCGGCGCTGCTCGCGCGGGCCGCGGTGCCGACGCCGCGGACGGTCGCGTGCGAACGCCCCGACGATGCGCTCGAGGCCTTCGAAGAGCTCGGCGGCGATGTGGTCGTCAAGCCGCTATTCGGCTCGATGGGCGCCGGGATGACGCGTGTTGACGACGCCGACGTCGCGTACCGCGTCTTCCAGGCGCTGGCGCTCGAGCGCGCCGTCTACTACCTGCAGGAGGCGCTCCCTGCCGCCCGCGACCTGCGGGCGTTCGTCGTCGGCGGCCGGGTGCTGGCGGCGGTCGAGCGGGTCGGCTCGGGGTGGAGGAAGAACGTCGCACGCGGCGCACGCGCACAGGCGGCCGAGCTGAGCGCCGAGCAGGAGCGGCTATGCCTGGCGGCCACCGAGGCGTTGGGAGCCGACTACGCGGGCGTTGACCTGCTGGGCGACCACGTGCTGGAGCTCAACGGGATTCCCGGCTGGCACGGGCTGCAGACGGCGACGGGGACCGACGTGGCGGCTGCGCTCGTCGCGCACGTGGAGCGGGTCGTCAGCGGAGCTTGACGCCACGATGCAGCGCGGTCGCGACGAGCGCGCCGGCCGCGCCGGCGCGGGCGAGCGCGCGCAGGTCCCCGGCGTGGCGCACCCCGCCTCCCGCGAGCAGCTCGAGGTCGCGGAAGGCGGCGTGGATCTCCGCGATCACCGCGACGTCCGGCCCCGCGCCGCTGCCCACCCGGGCCAGGTCGAGGACGATCACCTCGCGCAGTCCGGGGCGGTGCAGGAGCGTCACCGCATCGAGTGCCCGCAGACCCGCGAGCCGCGGGTCGGGCGAGAGCGTGCGGCCCGCACGCAGGTCGACGCTCACGATGGCCTCGGGCAGCAGCCGATCGAGCGCGTCGGCGTCGGCCAGGGTCTCGGTCCCGACGACGACGCGGTGCGCGCCGAGGTCCAGCAGTGCCCGCGCCCGCTCCGGCTCGCTCACCCCCGCGTCGACCATGACGCGCGCCTCGCGCGCCAGCGCGCGGATCACGGCGTCGTTTTCGCCGGCGCCCGTGATCGCGTCCAGGTCGGCGACATAGAGCTCGTCCAGCCCGAACGCGCGCGCGAGCGAAAGCGGGTCGCCGATCGGGCGATAGCGTTCGCGGTCGCCGCGCACGGCGTGAACCGCCGCGCCGGCCTTGAGATCGATGACGCCAACCACGCGCATGTCGGCCACGCTAGCGGTGGACATCGGCGGGGCGAACACGAAGGCCGCCCGGCTGCAGGGAGCATCGTTGCGGACGGTCTCGCGCCCGTTCGAGGTCTGGCGCGACCGCGAGGCGCTGACCGCGGTGCTGCGCGAGGTCGCCGCCGAGGCCGGTGACGCAGCCGCCGTGGCGATCACGATGACCGCCGAGCTGTCGGACGCGTTCCGGACAAAGCGCGAGGGAGTGGCGTTCGTGCTCGCTGCGGCTGAGGAGGCGCTTGGCGATCGGCCGCTGAGCGTGCTGACGACGACCGGCGAGCTCGTGTCGATGGACGAGGCGCGCGCGCGGCCGTGGGACGTGGCAGCCGCCAACTGGATGGCGACCGCGCTCGCGGTCGCCGACGCGTACGCCGACGCTCTGCTCGTCGACATCGGCAGCACGACCGCCGACATCGTCCCGATCGCCGCTGGGCGCGTCGCTGCGACCGGGCATAACGACCTGGACCGCCTGCAGGCGGGCGAGCTCGTGTACACGGGGGTGCTGCGCACGAACCTCGCGGCGATCGCGCCGCGCGTGCCGGTCCGTGGCGGTTGGTGTCCCGTGTCGTCGGAGTACTTCGCGATCAGCGCCGACGTCCACCTCGCCCTCGGCCATCTGACGCCGCAGGCGTACGACTGCCCCACTCCCGACGGCCGCGCGGCCGCGGTGCCGTTCGCGCGCGAGCGCATCGCACGGCTCGTGTGCGCCGACGTCGACCAGCTCGCCGCGGACGAGATCGACGCCATCGCCGCCTTCCTCCACGGCGAGCAACTGAACCAGATCGAGCATGCGGCGCGCCGGGTGGAGCGTGCGCTGCCGCCCGAGGCGCCCGTCGTCGCGGTCGGCTCCGGCGCCTTTCTGGGGCGCGAGGTCGCCGCGCGCCTGGGCCGAGCCGTCGCCGATGCTCCGGCACCGTGGGGCGCGGCCGGCGCGGAGATGGCGCCTGCCGCGGCGCTGGCGGCGCTCCTGGCGGCACGCCGGTGCTGACGGTCGTCAAGGTCGGCGGCGGGCTCGCCGACAGCGCGCTGCCCGGGCTGTGCACCGCGCTCGGCGAGCTCGGGGAGCGCCATCCGCTCCTCGTGGTGCCCGGCGGCGCTGGCTTTGCCGACGCCGTTCGCGACGCCGACCGTCGCTTCCGACTGTGCCCGGCGACCTCGCATCGCATGGCGATCCTCGGCATGGAGCAGTTCGGCTGGCTGCTCAGCGACCTCATCCCGGGCGCCGTGCGGTGCGCCGGCCTCCCTGAGGTCCGCGCGGGACGAACGACCGTGCTCCTGCCCGCGGCGCTGCCGCTCGACCTCCCCGCGTCCTGGGAGGTGACCTCCGACTCGATCGCCGCATGGGTCGCCGGTCGGATCGGTGCCCGGCGCCTCGTGCTGGTGAAGGCGGTTGACGGCCTGTTCGCGGACTGGCCGCCACGCGGCGACCCGCTCACGCGGTTGACCGTCGCCGAGCTCGCGGCGCTGCGGCCCGGGGGCGTGGACGAGCGCCTGCCCGCGATGCTCGCCGGCGCGCGCTTCGAGACATGGGTCGTCGGCGGGCGCGACCCTGCGCACCTGGCGGAGCTGCTCGAACACGGCACGACCGCGGGCACGCGGATCGCCGCCGGGCGGTTGCTACCGTCCGGCCATGGCTGACGAGCGGGCCAGGGACACCAGGATCGCCATCCTGGCCGACCCCAAGCTCCGGGAGCACAAGGTCATGGGCGGGATGGACTCGTTCGCGGACCGCAGCTCCTGGCCCAACTTCTTCTCCAGCCTCGTGGCCCGCCTGCAGTGGGATCCGGCGGCCATCGACCTCGCCCCCGACGCTCGCCAGTGGCCGGAGCTCCCGGCGGAGCGCCGCGGCCGCCTGATGACGCTGCTCGCCGGCTTCTGCGTGGCTGAGGACGCGGTCGCCGAGCAGCTCACGCCGTTCGCAGACGCGGCCCGGGAGGCGACGTTGGTGTCGCAGGAGAGCCTGATGGCGTGGGTCTTCTTCCTCCAGCGCCGCGACGAACAGCGCCACGCCCGGTTGTTTGACCGCATCGTCGCCGAGGTGCTCGGGTTGCCGGGTGCCGACGCGGGCGCGCGGCGCGCGGCGGCTCGCACGCACGTCCCGGCCGCGTTCCTCGAGCTGTTCGAGGAGCGGTTGCCGGCGATCGCCGCCGAGCTCGCCGAGGGACGCACCGGGCTGAGCGAGGGCGTCAGCCTCTACCACATGCTGCTCGAGGGCGTCGTCTTCGACGCTGGGCAGCACGCGCTGCTCGACGATCTGGCCGACGGCGCCATGCCGGGGGTGCGCAAGGGCATCGAGCGCGTCGAGCGCGACGAGCGCTGGCACGTCGGCTTCGGCCTGCGCTGCCTGATCGAGACCGAGCCGAGCACCGAGCTTCTCGACGACCTCCTGCAGCGGGCCACCGAGGCAGCCGCCATCTGGGGCCACGCCGTCCCCGCTGCCATGCGCGAGCACAGCGCGCGCAAAGTCGCCCATCGCCTCCACGCGGCCCAGCTCATCGACTCGCCCGCGCTGGCGTAGCGGCGCAGGCCGCGATCAGGGCACGCACACGCGCCGCGTCGAGACGTCCCGAGCGCCTGCCGTCGCGGCAGGCGGCCGAGCGCACACCGGCGATGTCGGCCCCGGCGTCGCGGACCACGGGCAGGTCTTCGGTGCTCAGGGCTCCGGCGAGCGCCATCTGCAGACCCGCGGCATGCGCGTCCGCCACCAGCGCTGCGAGCGCGTCCGGCGAGAGCCACTCCAGCAGCCCGCGGCCGTCCTTGACGGCGGTGTCGAGCAGGCAGACCCCGACGCCCGCCGCGCCTGCGACGCGCGGCAGCAGCTCGGGCGCGAGCGGCGCCTGAGGCACGCGCCGCGCGTCCGCGTAGGCCGCCGCGACCACCACCGCGCCCGGCACGTTCGCGAGACCCTCCCGGACCGTGCGCAGCAGGTCGACGGCGTCTCCCTCGGTCGATACGCCCCACAGGCCGACCTTCACGAACATCGCACCGCTGAGCGCCGCGCCGAGGGCAGCGAGTGCTGCCGTGCCGGGCAGGTTGGGCATGTCGCCGATCGCGGCGCTGACCGGCAGTTCGGCCGGTACGGCCGCGCGCACGCCCACGATCACCGCCGGGGACGGCGCGCCCAGCGAGCCCTCGGCGGGGTTCTTGACGTCCACGATGTCGGCCCCCGCCGCGGCGGCGGTGCGTGCCTCGCCGGCGTCCACGACGCTCACGAGCAGCTTCATGACCGTTCGACGCGGGCGCCGCGGTTGTCGAACGCCACGAGCTCGACGCTGCCCTCGCCGCCGACGACATCCTCCATGCGGTGCGCCAGCTCGCGCCCGGCCGCGTCGCTGCCAACGACGCCATAGACCGTCGGTCCCCATGAGCTCTGGCCGGCGCCGGCCGCCCCGAAGCGCAGGAGCGCCTCGACGAGCGGGCCCGCGCGCGGATGGAAGCGCCCACCCTGCGCCGCCGCGAACGAGTCGCCGACCAGCTCCTGGATGCGGCTGAGCGCGGCGCCGAACTCGTCGAGCTCGTGTTCGACGAGCGCGGGCAGCAGCGAGGTCAACACCAATTGGGCGATGAGGGCCGACCGCTCGGCGGATGGCACCAGCTGCCCGAAGGCCTCTTCCTCGGCGCCGCCCGACAATCCGGGCGCGGCAGCGGGGACGATGAGGACCGCCCGCCACTGCTCGGGCATCGGGTGGTGCGCCAGCAGCGGCGCCGGGCGCTCGACGCCCGGCCGGTGCCCTCCCTCGACAACGAGACCGCCGAGCGCGAACGTCCACATCCCCACGGCCGACCGTGCGGCCCGTCCTGACGCCTCGGCGAGCCTCGGCGCGGCGACGTCGCGCCCCTCCAGCGCCGCCAGCGCCTGGCCGACGGCGAGCGCGAGCTTGGTGCCTGAGCCGAGGCCCATGTGCTGCGGGATCGCCTCGACGACGCGCAGATGCGCGCCGCCCGCGAGCCCCAGCGCATCGCGGCAGCGGTGCGCAAACGCCAACGCGCGCTCCGCGTCGGGGCCCTCGGCGGACAGCTCGCCGGCGGGCTCCGCCTCGAGTACGACAGCCGGGCGGATGACCGACACCCCGAACCCGCCGAAGTGCCGCTCGCCGTCCCCGGCGACCGCGAGCATGCCCAGGTGCAGGCGCGCGGGCGCCTCGACGCGCACCGATGGCATCAGTCCCCGATCACCGCGCGCACGTAGTCCATCGCCTCGCGCTCGCGCGGCCCGCCGGTCTTGTCGATAAGCACCTGCAGCCGATCCAGCTCGGCGCGGATGTCCTCGGCGTCGAGCATGCGCACGCGCGAGGCGAGGATCGACGCCTCGAGCACCGCGTGGCGTGCCCGGTTGAGGCCGAGGAACTCGCGGCCGGTGCCGCCGTCGACCACCGCCGTGCTGACCCGGGCACGCTGCGCGCTGTCGTCGATCGTCTCCACGCGCACCTCGCGCCACGAGCAGGCGTCGTCCAGAACGGCGCCGTCGACGCTCGCCGCCGGATGGGTCGGCGGGTGCGGGTCGCCGAGCGCCGCCTGGCTGAACAGCAGGATGTCGTCGGTCAGGTTCACGACGGCCGTCCCGGTCGCGTGCAGGTTGCGCAGCGTCCGTGTGCCCCGGTACGGCTTGATCACGATCCGCGTCTCGCCCCACTCGACGCCCATGGCGCCGCAGTTGACGCTGCCGTCCGGGTTGAGCGTCGTCACCACCGTCTCGATGATGGGCTCCACTAGAGCGCGTCCAGGTAGCGCTCGATCTCCCAGTCCGTGACGGCGGCGGCCTGCGCGGCGAGCTCGCCGCGGCGCATCGCCACGCAGTGGTCGACGACGTCGTCGCCGAGCCAGTCGCGGGCGAGCGCGCTGCGCTCGAGCCGGTCGGTGGCCTCGGCGAGCGTCGCGGGCAGCGCCGGGACGTCCGCCAACGCGTACACGTCGCCCTCGACCGGGGGCGGCGGCTCGCCGGCGCGCCGCACGCCGTCCAGGCCGGCGGCGAGCGCCGCCGCGGTGGCCAGATACGGGTTGGCGTCCGCGCCCGCCTGCCGGTGCTCCACCCGGGTACCGCCGATCGCGCGCACGCCGGCGGAGCGGTTGTCGACGCCCCACGTCGCCGTCGTGCCGGCCCACGAGTAGGGGGCGAAGCGCCGGTACGAGTTCGGTGTCGGGGCGAAAATCGCGGTCAGCTCGGCCATCCCGTCCAGCAGCCCGCCGATGAAGTGCCGCAGGTCGGCTCCGCCCAGGCTGAGATGGAGATGGCACGAGCTGCCCGGCCAGTCCGAGCGCGGCTTGGCCATGAAGGTCGCCAGCAGGCCCTGGCGTGCCGCGATCTCCTTGACCGCGCTCTTGAGCAGGAACGCCTCGTCGGCCGCCTGGAGCGCCGGCGCCGCGCGCAGGTTGATCTCGAACTGCCCGGGCCCCGACTCGGGGTGGCACGCCTCGACCGCGAGACCGTATTCGCGCAGCGTGTCGCGCACGGCGCCCGTGAATGGCTCGCTCCGCGAGGCCGCGACGACGCCGTATACGCTCGGGCGCTCGTCGACCGCCACGAGCTGTGCAGGGCGCTTGTCGGCGACGGACTGAGGCGTCTCGCGCAGCAGGTAGAACTCGAGCTCGACGCCGACGACCGGCTCGATGCCCATCGACTGCGCGCGGGTCACCACCGACCGCAGCACGGCGCGCGGCGACACCGGCACGGGGCCGCCGTCGCGATCCACGAAGTCGCAGAGTACGAGCGCGGTGTCGTCGTGCCACGGCACGATCCGCGCGGTCTCGAGGTCAGGCACGGCGCGCATGTCGGGATAGCCGTCGCGCGGGAAGTAGCCGGCATGCTCCGGCGGCCGCTGCACCGGCTCACGCTCGTCGACCGGCAACGCCCAGATCACCTCGCACAGCGCGACCCCGTGCTCCGCGGCCCGGGGCAGCTCGGCGATCGGCAGGCGCTTCCCGCGCATGATCCCGTGCGTGTCGGCGCCTGCGAGGATGACCGTCTCTACGCCGCGCCCGCGCAACAAACGGATGCGCTCTCCTGCCAAGGTCGGCAGAGTGTAGATGCGGCGATGCGGACGCTTCTGATCGACAACTACGACTCGTTCACGTTCAACCTCTTCCACCTGCTGGGCGAGGTCAACGGCGACGAGCCGATCGTGGTGCGCAACGACGAGCTGTCGTGGGAGGAGGTCGCGGCGCTGGGCGTGGACAACATCGTGATCTCGCCCGGCCCCGGGCGCCCGGAGCACCAGCGCGACGTCGGGGTCTCGCTGGACGTACTCCAGCGCGCCGAGCTGCCGGTGCTCGGCGTGTGCCTCGGCCACCAGGCGCTCGCCCACGCCGCCGGCGGCCTGATCGACCATGCGCCCCAGGTGATGCACGGGCGTCTCAGCGAGATCCATCACGACGGTCGCGGACTGTTCGCCGGGATCCCACAGGGCTTCGCGGCCGTGCGTTACCACTCGCTTGCCGTCGGCGCGGTGCCGGCGACCCTGCGCGTGACGGCGCGGACGCCCGACGACGTCGTGATGGGGCTCGAGCACCGATCGCGGCCGCTGTGGGGCGTCCAGTTCCACCCCGAGTCGATCTCCACCCAGCACGGCGCCGCGCTGCTGCGCAACTTCCGCGACCTCACGCACGCGCGGGGACCCGGGCCGTCACGCGCGGCGCAGCCCGCCGGCCGACCGGCGCGCGGCCCGCGCGTGCACCACTGCACGCTCGCGACCTGGTGCGAGCCCGAAAGCGTGTTCGTCGCGCTCTACGGCGACCGTGACCACGCCGTCTGGCTGGACAGCGCGCGCGCCGAGCCCGGGCTTGCGCGCTTCTCGTTCATGGGCGCTCCCGACGGCCCGCTCGGTCAGGTCGTGCGCTACGACGTCGCTCGAGGTCTCACCGTCGAGCGCGCAGGCGAGCGCGAGGAACTGCACGAGAACGTACTCGACTACTGCAAGCGCGAGCTGACCCGTCTGCGGGCCGATGCCCCGGAGCTGCCGTTCGACTTCGTCTGCGGCTTCGCCGGCTATCTCGGCTACGAGCTCAAGGCCGAGTGCGGCGGCACGCTGGTGCACCGCTCCCCGCTGCCCGACGCCGCACTCGTGTTCTGCGATCGGCTGATCGCGTTCGACCACGACGAGCGCCGCGTCCACCTGCTCGCGCTGTCCGATGCGACTGGCGCGGGCGACGCCGAGGAGTGGCTGGCGAGAACCGAGCGCCGGCTCGACGGCGTCGCCGAGCCGGCACCGCCCGCGACGGCCACGGCCGGCGCGCTGTCCTTCGCCGCGCGCGAGGGACGCGACGCCTACCTGGCCAACATCGCTGCGTGCCTGCACGAGATCGTCGAGGGCGAGACCTACGAGGTCTGCTTGACTACGGAGCTGCACAGCGACGGCGCGATCGATCCCCTCGCCGCCTATCGCGCCCTGCGGGCGCGCAACCCCGCGCCGCACGCAGCGCTGCTGCGCCTGGGCGACGTCTCGGTGCTCAGCTCCTCGCCCGAGCGCTTCCTGCGCGTCGACCGCGAGCGGATCGTCGAATCGAAGCCGATCAAGGGCACGGCCCGGCGCGCCGCCCATCCCGCGGAGGATGCGTACCGCGCCGCCGCGCTGCGCGCCGACGACAAGTCGCGCGCCGAGAACCTGATGATTGTTGACCTCGTGCGCAACGACCTCGGCCGCGTGTGCGTACTGGGCAGCGTCGAGGTGCCGAAGCTCATGACCGTCGAGTCCTACGCCACCGTCCACCAGCTCGTCACGACGGTCCGGGGCCGCCTGCGCGACGACGCGTCCGCGATCGAATGCATCCGCGCGGCGTTCCCGGGCGGCTCAATGACCGGCGCGCCGAAGCTGCGCACTATGGAGATCATCGACCGGCTCGAGCGCGGCCCGCGCGGGGTCTACTCGGGCGCGCTGGGGTTCCTGTCGGTCAACGGAACGGCCGATCTCAGCATCGTGATCCGCACGCTTGTCGCGTCGCCCGGCGGCCTGCAGATCGGGGCGGGCGGGGCGATCGTCGCCGCCTCGGACCCGGACGCCGAGCACGACGAGATGCTCCTCAAGGCGCGCGCGGTGCTCGAGGCGGTCGGGGGCACGCTCGTAGCCGAGCCCCAGCTCACCGCCGCCCGCGCATGACGCCGCTGCGGGCGGCCGATTCGTGGCTCGTCGTCGACGGGCGCGTGCGCGCCGTCGAGCGCCACTGGATGCGCTTCTCCGCCGCGTGCGGCGAGCACGGCGTCGAGCCGGAGGTGCTTGCGGCGTTCCGCGCCCGCGTCGAGCGGGCCGTCCCCCCTCGCGGCCGCTGGTTCCCGCGCGTCGAGCTCCGTGCGGACGGCGAGCTCGCCGTCCTGGTGCGCCCGGCACCGGCGCGCGAGCCGAGCGTGGTGGCATGGATCGCCGACGTGCCCGATCCCCGCCGCTCCCCGCGTCGCAAGGGTCCCGACCTGGACCGGCTCGCTGCCCTGCGCGAGCGCGCGGCGGCCCACGGCGCCGGCGAGGCGGTGCTCGTGGACACCGACGGGCGCCTGCTCGAGGGCGCGTTCACGAGCCTGCTGTGGTGGCAGGGGGAGACACTGTGCGTGGTGTCCGACGACGCGCCGATCCTGCCCGGGATCACGCGCGCGCTCCTGATCGAGCTCGCGATCGAGCGCGGCACGCCGGTCGCACGGCGTCGACCCGCGCCGGACGAGCTGGTCGACCGTGAGACCTGGCTCGTCAGCGCCCTGCACGGCATCCGGACCGTGACGCGCTGGGCGGCCGGAACGCCGGCGGGCGCGGCGTCGCGCGCGGCGACCTGGCAGCGTCTGCTCGACGACTTCGCGGTCCCGCAGCACACCTGAGCCGAACACCAATGGCGTGCGTTCGCACACGAGTGGTGTGGCTCTCCACGTGAACGGCACCTCCGCGTGAATTCGCTACGGGGTCCCATGTACGGGTCTAGGATTTTCAACCGGCCCGGAGGGGGAAGCGGTCCTCCTTCGACGACCGATGACATTCGACGCGAGGGAGCTTCCGTGAGCGCTGCCGTCGACGTATCCAACCTGGACAAGCAGAACGGGGTGACGCTCGGTCGAATCCTCGGTCGCGGCACCGTCGGGCAAGCCGAGGAGGGACCCGACGGCAAAATGCACGCCACGATCCGCATCCCGGAGGACGAGCTGGTCTACGAGCCCGGGATCCTGGTCATTCCCCACGGTGGCGTGCTCGAGCTCGAGCTCATCAACGATGACAAGAACACGCACTGCGCGGTCCTGCCGAGCAACGGCGACTACAAGTTCATCTGGCTCGTGAATCATTCGAAGGGCACGGCGACGCTCGAGCTCGACGGCCCGGGGTACTACTGGTACGGCTCCCGTTCGGGTAACGACGAGGGCCGCGGCCTGACCGCCGCGATCGTCGTGAGTGGCGACGCCCCACCGGAGGCTCGCATCGACCGCCCGCCGCAGCCGCGCCCGTAGTTCGACCGCCCGGCTAATCACGACGTCTTAGGAGCACCCTGATGGCAACTGACTACGTAGACGCAGGGCAGGCGATCGAGAACTCGTCCCTCAGCGGCATCATCGGCAGTGCGCCGCCGGTGACCGACGGGGTCACCTACGAGCGCATCCTCAACGCCCGTTCGGAGCCGCAGAACTGGCTGACGTACTACGGCGCGTACGACGGGCAGCGCTACAGCCCGCTGGACCAGATCACCAAGGAGAACGTCAAGCAACTCGCTCCCGCGTGGGTGTTCCAGTGCGGCTCGGTGGGCCTCCACTCGGGCAAGTCGACGTACTCGTTCGAGGCCTCGCCGCTGGTCGTCGACGGCATCATGTACGTGTCGGGCTGGGACGGCTGGGTCTGGGCTCTCGACGCCCGGACCGGAAACATCCTGTGGCAGTACAGGACCGCGTCGGCGTTCGACGTGTCGCTGTGCTGCGGCAACGTGAACCGGGGCGTCGCCGTCGCCGAGGGCAAGGTCTTCGTGACCACGCTGGCCGCCCACGTGATCGCGCTCGACGCCGCGACCGGCAAGAAGGTCTGGGACCAGACCTACGGCGACGTGCGGGCCGGCGAGAGCGCCACCGTCGCTCCGCTGGTCGTGAAGGACATGGTCATCGTCGGGAGCTCCGGCGGGGAGTTCGGGAATCGGGGTCACCTCGAGGCGTTCAACCGCGAGACCGGCGAGCGCGTGTGGCGGACCTACATGGTGCCCAAGCCCGGGGAGCCCGGGTCCGACACCTGGCCCGATGACGGTGAGGCATGGCAGCGCGGTGGCGGCAACTGCTGGGTCACGAGCACCTTCGACCCGGAGCTGAACCTCCTCTACGTGGGGACCGGCAACCCGTGTCCCGACTTCGACGGAGACGTCCGCCCAGGCGCCAACCTCCACACCGATTCCGGTGTCGCCGTGGACGTCGACACCGGCGAGATCAAGTCGCACTTCCAGTACACGCCGCACGACGTGTGGGACTACGACTCGACGATGGAGCACATCCTGTTCGACCTCGACGGGCAGAAGCTGGCGGCCCACTTCGACAAGAACGGGTTCCTCTACATCCTCGACCGCACCACCATGGACCCGGTGCGAGTGGCTCCCTTCGTCGACCGCATCGACTGGGGCGAGGTCGACGAGAAAGGCAACGTGACGCCGAAGGTCTTCCCAGACAAGGAAGGCGACCCGGTCCACTTCTGGCCGGGGCCGGCCGGCGCCAAGGAATGGACGCACGCGGCGTACAATCCCAACACCGAGCTGCTGTACGCGCCGGTGCAGGACGTCGGCGCGACGGCCACCCGGCGGCGCAGGGAGTTCAAGGAGAGCATCCCGTACTGGGGAGCGGGCGTCGGCGTCGACCTCGATGACATGGCCGGATCCGTGACCGCCTTCGATCCGCGGACCGGCGAGGAGCGCTGGCGCTGGCGCAACGACATCCCGATGTGCGCGTCGATCCTGACGACGGGCGGCGACCTCGTGTTCGCGGGCGAGCCGACCGGCGAGTTCAACGCGCTCGACGCGAGCACCGGAGACCAGCTGTGGCAGTTCCAGTGCGGCAGCGGCCATCACAGCAGCCCGTGCAGCTACAGCATCGACGGACGGCAGTACATCGCCGTGCCGACCGGCTGGGGCGCGTGGACGGAAGGGTTCCTGCCCGGGATGCTCGGGGCCGGCCAAGGAAGCGCGCTGTTCGCTTTCGCGCTGCCGGAGTGACTGTCAAGTGAGTCGAATTCACCAATACGGGATTGGGGATTAACTATGGGATTCCTGCTACTTGGTATCGACAGCTTGATCGTGTGCCTAGCGGTCGGGCCGCTCGTCGCGAAACGGTGGCGCCTCGCGTACGCGGCACTGTTCGGCGTCGCCGACGGACTAGCGTTCCTGCTTGGGGCGGGCCTCGGTTGGAACGTCCTCTCCGAGCAGGCGTCGACCGCTTTGCAGACGGCGATCGTGATCGGCATGAGTCTCTACCTGCTCCTGGTCGCGGCCGGGTCGCAGCGGGTGGCCTCGAACTGGTCGGTGTGGGTCTTCCCGCATCTGCTGATCCTCGACAACCTGACGTACGGCCTGGCCCGCAACGGGGACCTGTACCAGCAGGCCGCACAGCAGGCGGTGTCGAGCGCGCTGCTCGCGATGGTCGGGCTGCTCATCGCGGCTTGGCTCCCGCGTGTGGTCCCGGCTGCGCGGACCTCTGGGGTCCGGTTCGCCGGAGCGGGCCTGTTGGTTGCCGCCGGTGCGCTGTTCGTTGTCGGCTGATCGACGCCTATGCCGTAGAGCTCGCCGTGGCGCTCAGGCGCCCGGCGAGCTCGACGAGCATCCGGACGCCGTAGCCGGTCGCACCGCGGCCGAACGCGTCGCCCCGGTCCTCGTCGAGCAACGCAGTACCCAGCATGTCGACATGTGCCCACGGTCCCTCACCCGCGAACTGCGCCAAGAACGTCGCCGCGACGATCGGGAAGCCGAAGCTCTTCCCGGCGGTGTTGCGCAGGTCGGCCACGGTCGACTCGATCAGGGACCGGTAGCGGGGGTGCAGCGGCCACGGCCAGGCGAGATCGCCGCTGGCGTTGCCGGCGGCGACGACCGCGTCGCGCCACGCGTCGTCGTTCGCGAAGACTCCCGCGTACATGTCACCCAGGCCGGCGCGCATGGCGCCGGTCAGCGTCGCGAGGTCGACGACGTGCGTGGCGCCGTCGCGGCGGGCCCACCACAGCGCGTCCGCGAGGATCAAGCGTCCCTCGGCGTCGGGGTTGGTCACCTCGACAGTCAGGCCGGAGGCGGTCGTGATGACGTCCGTCGGCCGGATCGCGCTGCCGCTGAGCATGTTCTCGCAGGCCGGCAGCACGCCGGTGACCGACAGCGGGAGCCCGAGCTCGGCGATGGCCCCCATCGCTCCGACGACGGCTGCGCCGCCGGCCATGTCGGCCTTCTGCCGGACGATGTCCGACTGCGGCTTGAGGAAGTACCCGCCCGTGTCGAACGTGACCGCCTTGCCGACGAGTGCGAGCCGGGGTGCGTCGGGTACGCCCGGCGGCTCGTGCCGCATGACGAGCAGCCGCGGATCGACCGGGCTGCTGCCGCCGACGGCGGCCAGCGCGCCGAGGCCCGCCTCGGCCGCGTCTACGACCTCGGTGCGCAGCCGGGGCAGCGCCGTGACCCGCTCTTCGAGGCCGGCGGGCGAGACCACGTTCGGCGGCGCGTCGACCAGCTCGCGGGCCTCGTTGATCCAGCCGCCGATGAGCGCGGCGCGGCCGGCAACGGGTGCGAGGTCGTCGCCGCAGCCGCAGATTACGAAGCGCTCGACGCCGCTTGGAGGGCCGCCGCTACGCCAGCGGCGACCGTTGTAGGCGCCGATGACGGCGCCTTCGGCCAGCGCGCGCACCTGCTCGGGAACGGGGACGGGCAGCGACGTGTCGAGCGCCCACGCGACGGTCCCGCGGTCCGGGCACGCGCGGACCGCGCGCGCGGCCGCGGTCCGCAACCCGTCGGCGCCGGGCTCGAGCGCCACAACCGCCAGCGGGGCGCCGGCCGCGTACACCATCGCGACCGGATCGGCCGCTGCGACCGCGCGCTCGGGGGCGCCCAACTCGGCCGCCCGCGCGCCCGCGGCGGCGACCAGATCGGCCTCGATCGAATCCGGGTCGCCCGCCACCACCTCGACATTCATCGTCCGGACATTACCGGTAAACTGTCACACTCAGATTGGAGGCAGTATGACGTGGGTTAAGCCCAAGTTTGAGATCGTCGAGCTGTGTTCGGAGGTCACGTCGTACGTGTTCCGTCGGTAGGCGTCTGAAGCGCGCCGGGGCCTCCGGAAGGCGCTAGGGGCCGCGTGCGCGTACGCGTCCTGGGCTCGGCCGCCGGCGGCGGCTTTCCGCAGTGGAACTGCCATTGCGAGACGTGCGAGGCCGCGCGCGCGGGCGAGCGTGCCCGGCCTCGGACCCAGTCGTCGCTCGCGATCCGCGCGCGCGACGGGCCGTGGTTCCTGGTCAACGCTTCGCCGGACCTTCCGCAGCAGCTCGAATCGCTCGGCGTCCCGGGGGCCGACGGCGTCCGCGCGGCGCCGATCGCGGGCGTGCTGCTGACGGACGCTGAGATCGACCACACCGCCGGGCTCCTGCTGCTGCGCGAGGCAGCGGCGCCGGTGCGCGTCTTCGGCGCCGCAGGGGTTGAGCGGGCGTTGACGGACGGCTACCCCGTCCTCCCGATGCTGCAGCGCTACAGCGGCGCCGAATGGCGGACGCTCGAGCCGGGGCGGCCGCAGCCGCTTGACGGTTCGGGCCTCGTGGTCGAGCCGTTCGCGACCGGCGGTGACGCGCCGCGCTATCTCGGCCCAGGCGCCGAGCTCGAAGCGAGCGGCTTCGTGTTCACCGAGTCCGGCCGCACGGTCACCTACGTCCCCGGGCTCGCCAGGTTGGACGATCGCGTGATCGACCGTCTCGCCGCCAGCGATCTCGTCCTCGTCGATGGGACGTTCTGGCACGACGACGACCTCGCGCGGCAGGGCATCTCCGACCGCACGGCGCGCGACATGGGGCACACGCCGCTCGCGGGCCCCGGCGGGACCCTCGAGCTGCTCGCCGGCCTTGAGCGACCGCGCAAGCTGCTCGTCCACATCAACAACACGAACCCGATCCTGCTGGAGGACTCCCCCGAGCGCCGGCAGGTCGTCCGGGCCGGCGTCGAAGTCGCCTACGATGGCCTCGAGGTCGATCTGTGAGCGAGGAGTTCATCGCACGCCTGCGCGCGCAGGGCACGCGGTACCACAACCTGCACCCGTTCCATGTCCGCATGGACGCTGGGGAGCTCACGCGCGAGGAGCTGCAGCGCTGGGTCGCCAACCGGTTCTACTACCAGAAGTGCATCCCACTGAAGGACGCGGCAATCCTGGCGAACTGCCCCGAGATCGCGGTCCGGCGCCAGTGGATCCAGCGCATCGTCGACCATGACGGCACGGCCGAGGGCACCGGTGGCACCGAGTCGTGGCTGCGGCTCGGCGAGGCGCTCGACGTCAGCCGCGCTGAGCTGTTGTCCGAGCGGGGTGTGTTGCCGGGCGTGCGCTACGCCGTCGACGCGTACGTGAACTTCGCGCGCCGGCGGCCCTGGGTCGAGGCGGTGGCGTCGTCGCTCACCGAGCTCTTCGGACCGGGCGCGATGCGCGCTCGGCTCGAGGCGTTCGAGCGCCACTACCCGTGGATCGACCCAGCCGGGCTCGAGTACTTCCGCACCCGCCTCGTGCAGGCGCCGCGTGACGCGCAGTACGCGCTCGATCTCACCGTCGAACGCTGCACGACGCCCGAGCAGCAGGACGCGGCTGTCGCGGCGCTCCGCTTCAAGACCGAGGTGCTGTGGGCGCAGCTCGACGCCATCGAGCGCGGGGACACGCAGCCATGATGCGTCCCCGGCTGGTCACCGGCGCGCGACTGCGCTACGACGACGTACGCGAGGAGCACCTGCTGCTGATCCCCGAGGGCGCCGTGCGGCTCAACCCGACCGCGGCCGAGGTGCTCGAGCTGTGCGACGGCGAGCGCTCGCTGGACGACATCGTCGGGGCGCTGTCGGCGCGTTACGAGGGAGCCGACCTTCGCGACGACGTGCTCGAGCTCGTCGACGCGATGACGCAGAAAGGACTCGTGGTCGATGCCGGCTAGGCCGTCCACGCTGATCGCCGAGCTCTCCTACCAGTGCCCGCTGCACTGCCCGTACTGCTCGAACCCGGTCGACATCGGCGGCGAGAAGTACCGCAGCGAGCTAGAGACCGAGCAGTGGATCCGCACGTTCGGGGAAGCGCGGCAGCTCGGCGTCCTCCAGCTCGCGCTCACGGGCGGCGAGCCGATGCTGCGCCGCGATCTCGTCGAGCTCTGCGCCGGCGCGCGCGACGCCGGTCTCTACTCGTCGCTCATCACCGCTGGGACGCTGTTCACGCGCGACCGGGCGCAGGCGCTCAAGTCAGCCGGGCTCGACCATGTGCAGATCTCGATCCAGAGCCCCGACGCCGAGGACAACGACCGCATCGCGGGCAACCGGTCGTTCGACAAGAAGATCGCGGCGGCGCGCCATGCGAAAGAGCTCGACTTCCCGCTGACGATCAACTGCGTCCTGCACCGGCACAACCTCGATCGCATCGAGGAGCTGCTCGACCTGGCGCTCGATCTCGGTGCGCAACGGCTCGAGCTTGCCAATACGCAGTACTACGGCTGGGCGGTCCCGAACCAGAACGCGCTGATGCCGTCATGGGAGCAGCTGAGGCGCGCGGAGGAGGCGGTCCAATGCTTCCGCGAGCGGGTCGGCCCGAAGGTCGACGTCCTCTGGGTACTCCCCGACTTCTACGAGGAGTTCCCCAAGGCGTGCATGGGCGGGTGGGGGCGGACGGCGATGGTGGTCGCTCCGAACGGCGATGTACTGCCCTGCCAGGCCGCGTCGACGATTCCCGGACTCGAGTTCGCCAACGTCCGCGACCATCCGCTGGAGTGGATCTGGACCGAGTCCGAGGCGTTCGCGCGCTTCCGCGGGACCGGCTGGATGCAGGAGCCATGCCGTTCGTGCCCGCTCGGCCGGCAGGAGGAGGATTTCGGCGGCTGTCGCTGCCAGGCGCTGCGTCTCACGGGCGACGCGGCGGCCACTGATCCGGTCTGCCAGTTCTCGCCGCATCACGACCATGTCGTCGCGGCGCGCGAGCCGGCGCAGAGGAACGGGTTGCTCTATCGCACGATGAAGCGGCCGCGCGTTCCCACCTAGAGTCCGAGCGCGCGCCGCACCGCAGGCACGTTGCGGCGGGACACGGGCACTGCCTCGCGCGCCGAGCCTTCCATGATCAGCAATAGCTCGCCTCGCTGCCCACGGTCGACCGCGCGAACGGAGGCGAGGTTGACGAGGAACCGCCGATGGACGCGCAGGAACTCGCCGCCGGCGAGCTCCTCCTCGAGCTTGTCGATGCCACGCACCGCGGCCTGGAGGCGTCCTTCGTCGGTTACGAGCCAGACGGCGTTGCCGTCCGCTTCCGCGTAGCGCACCTCGGGCCGGTGCAGCAGCACCATGCGATCACCGCTCAGGCCCACGACGCGAGACGGCCGGCTCAGCAGCGGCTCGGGCCGCTCGTGCTCGATCTTGTCACCGGCCTCGGCGCCGAACAGCGCGAGCGTTCCGATCGGCTGGTCGGCGAGGAAGACGGGTTGCAGCGTGATCCGGCACGGCTCGCGGCTGAGCTCGGTCACGATGTGCGTTGAACCGATCCAGCCGTGGTCGTTGCGCGCCTGCTTGACCGCGTGGCGGGCGAGTCCTTCGAGATTCAGGGCCGGTTGCCAGCGAACCGCGGGGTCGAGCGCCGGGACGCGCGCCGGGACGCCGAGAACGAGGCTCGCGCCCTCGTCGGCGATCACGACCTTGCCGCTCGCGTCGAGGGCGGCGACCGATTGCCCGGAGTGCGCGTGCGTCTGCGCAAACGCCGCGGCCAGCTCGGCACCGCTGTCGCGCGCGCGCTGCCAGAGCCCCGCCCGCGCATTGCCCACGGCCCTGGACAGCCACTTCGCCGCCTCGGCCGGAAGGTGGTGGCGCCAGGTCGAGACGTCGAGGACCGCGACAGCGTCGCGCGTCACGGCGTCGCGCACTGCCACGCCGGCGCAGATCCACTCGTCGAATCCCGAGCACCAGTGCTCAGGCCCGCTGATCAGCACAGCCCCGGGCGCCTCCAGCGCCGTGCCCATCCCGTTAGTGCCCGTCGCCCACTCCGACCAACACGACCAGGGCGCCATATTGCTTTCGCGCGCGCGGCCGAGCGTGTCTTTGTCGCCCTGGACGGTCAGGACCCGCCCGGAACCGTCGGTGACGGTGACGACGCCGCCGACGCTCTCCACGTCGCTCGCGATCGCCGCCGCGGCGCCGCCGAGCTGCGCGAAGACGATCTCGTGCTCGAGCGTGTGCTCGGTCGAGGACTCCTCCTGCGCCGATGCGGGCGGTGCCATGGTCAGGCCCGGGTCGACGTGGTACTGCTCGCGGCACCGATACCAGGACGTCGCCACCTCGGGCCGGACCCCACGAACACGGTCGTCGCCGGCGAGGAACCGTTCACGCGCGGCCGTCACCGCTTGGTGCCGCTCTGCGTCAGTGATCCGGTGGCGCCTGGCGGTCTGGCTCATGCGCGGGGCGACGGTCGACGGTGTACGTCGTCGAAATCGCGTGCCCGAGCGCGCGTTCGAATGGCGTCCAGCACGTGCCGGTCACCTGCCACCTACACATCGTAACCGAGCTTTTCTTCGCGCAAAATGGGAGGTCAGGAGAGGCACGCTGGTCTGGATTCTGGAAGCCGATCCAGAGTTTGAGCAATTCCAGACTAGGGAACGGTGTACGGCGTGACTTCGAGCGATCGCGACGCACTCGCGGCCGCGCTGCGCAACGGCGGCCTGCGCGTCACCGCCGCGCGACTCGCCGTCCTGTCGGCGGTCACGGAGGGCAAGCACATGACCGCCGAGCAGATCGAGCTGGCGGCACGGGAACGAGTCGGCGCGATCTCCACCCAGGCCGTCTACGACGTTCTGGGCGCGCTGACCCGAGGCGGCTTCGTCCGCAGGATCGAACCGGCCGGAAGTCCAGCTCGCTACGAGACGCGGGTGGGCGACAACCACCACCACGTCGTCTGCCGCTCCTGTGGCGCCATCACCGACATCGACTGTGTCATCGGTGAGCCGCCCTGCCTTGCGCCGGCGGATGTCGGCGGCTTCGTGGTCGACGAGGCCGAGGTCACGTTCTGGGGCCTGTGCCCCGACTGCCAGACAACCCCCAAACACCGGGACGAGGAATGACCGATAAGCCACCTCGCACCACAAGCGACGCCGGCGCCCCCGCAGCCAGCGACGAGCACTCCCTGACCGTCGGCCCTGACGGACCGATCCTGCTTCAGGACCACTACCTGATCGAGCAGATGGCCAACTTCAACCGTGAGCGCATTCCGGAGCGCCAGCCGCACGCCAAAGGGTCAGGCGCCTTCGGCGTGTTCGAGACGACCGAGGACGTGAGCGCCTACACCCGGGCCGGGCTGTTCCAGCCGGGTGTCAAGACCGAGATGCTCGCGCGCTTCTCGACCGTGGCCGGCGAGAGCGGCAGTCCGGACACGTGGCGCGACCCCCGCGGGTTCGCACTGAAGTTCTATACCGACGAGGGCAACTACGACATGGTCGGCAACAACACGCCGGTCTTCTTCGTCCGGGACCCGATGAAGTTCCAGCACTTCATCCGCAGTCAGAAGCGTCGAGCCGACAACGGCCTGCGCGACCACGACATGCAGTGGGACTTCTGGACGCTGTCGCCCGAATCCGCCCACCAAGTGACGTGGCTGATGGGCGACCGCGGGGTCCCCAAGACCTACCGGTACATGAACGGCTACTCGAGCCACACGTACATGTGGGTGAACGCCGGCGGCGACCGGTTCTGGGTCAAGTACCACTTCAAGACCGACCAGGGGATCGAGTTCCTGACGCAGGAGGAGGCCGACCGGATCGCCGGCGAGAACCCCGACTATCACCGGCAGGACCTGTTCGAAGCGATCCAGGCCGGCGAGTTCCCCAGCTGGACGTTGTACATGCAGGTCATGCCCTTCGAGGAGGCCAAGACCTACCGGTTCAACCCGTTCGACCTGACCAAGGTGTGGCCGCATGGCGACTACCCGCTGATCAAGGTCGGCACCATGACGCTCGACCGCAACCTGACCGACTTCCACACCGAGATGGAGCAGGCGGCGTTCGAGCCCAACAACCTCGTGGCGGGAATCGGGCTGAGCCCGGACAAGATGCTCCTCGCGCGCGGCTTCTCCTATGCCGACGCGCACCGGGCGCGGCTCGGGGTCAACTACAAGCAGATCCCGGTCAACACGCCCAAGGCGCCGGTGCACAGCTACAGCAAGGACGGCGCGATGCGGACGGTCAACGTCACCGACCCCGTCTACGCGCCCAACTCCTACGGCGGCCCGAAGGCGGACCCGTCGCGGACCGACCACGCGGGGCTGTGGGCGGCCGACGGCGAGATGGTCCGGTCGGCCTACACGCCGCGGGCCGACGACGACGACTTCGGCCAGGCCGGCACGATGGTGCGTGAGGTGCTCGACGACGAGGCCCGCGAGCGCCTGGTCTCCAACGTCGCGGGGCACCTCCTGGACGGCGTCTCCGAGCCGGTGCTGGCGCGCGCATTCCAGTACTGGAAGAACATCGACCAGGAGATCGGCCAGCGCATCGAGCAGGCCGTCGGAGCAACGGTCGGCGCATAGGCGTCGCCGCGGCGCGGCTCATCGCTTGAGCTCGGGGAAGTCCTCCTCCCAGAACTCGTGGGCCGCGCGCGGCGGGCCGACGGCGCTGCCCGTGAGGCGCGAGTGCTCGTCGTCACGCAGTTCGACTCGGCGGATCTTGCCCGAGATCGTCTTGGGCAGCTCGCCGAACTCGAGCCTGCGGACGCGCTTGTAGGGCGCGAGATGCTCGCGTGCGAAGCGCATGATCGCGAACGCGGTGTCCTTGGTCGGCTCGTGACCGGGGGCGAGCGAAACGTAGGCCTTGGGCACCGCGAGCCGCATCGGGTCCGGCGACGGCACGACCGCGGCCTCGGCGACCGCCTCGTGCTCCATCAGCACGCTCTCGAGCTCGAACGGCGAGATGCGGTAGTCGGACGCCTTGAACAGGTCGTCGGTCCGGCCGACGCATGTGATGTAGCCGTCGGCATCGCGCGACGCGACGTCGCCTGTGCGGTGGACGCCTTCACTCGTCGCGGTGTCGCCGCCGCGCGGCCCGGTGTCGCGGTAGCCGGTCATCAGGCCGAGCGGGCGCTGCGCGAGGTCGATCGCGATCTCCCCCTCGCCGGCGTGCGCCTCGCCCTCCAGGTCGAGCAGCTCGATCCGGTAGCCGGGCAGCGGGCGACCCATCGACCCGAGCTTCACGGGCTGCCCGGGCGTGTTACCGATCTGGGCCGTCGTCTCGGTCTGCCCGTAGCCGTCACGCACCGTGAGCCCCCAGGCGTCCCGCACCTGCTCGATGACCTCGGGGTTCAGGGGCTCGCCGGCCGCCAGCGCCTCCCGGAGCGGCACCGACCAGCGTCCGAGATCCTGCTGGATGAGCATCCGCCACACGGTCGGCGGGGCGCAGAACGTGCTCACGCGGCACTCGACGAGCCGGTCGAGCAGTGCCGCGGCATCGAAGCGCGCGAAGTTGACGACCAGCACCGTCGCCTCGGCGAGCCACGGGGCGTACACGTTGCTCCACGCGTGCTTGGCCCAGCCCGGTGAGGAGACGTTCAGATGGACGTCGCCCGGCTGGATCCCCGCCCAGTACATCGTCGAGAGGTGGCCGACCGGATACGAGACATGGCTGTGCTCGACCAGCTTGGGCTTGTCGGTCGTGCCCGAGGTGAAGTAGAGCAGTAGCGTGTCTGACGCCCCCGTCGGGCCGTCGGGCGCGAAGTCGGCCGCCGCGTCGTCGGCCCCGCCGTAGTCCAGCCAGCCGGCGACCGGCTCGCCGACCGCGATCCGGGTGTAGCTGCCGGGAACGTCGTCGAACTTCGGGGCATCGACGGCGCCCACGAGCACGTGCCGGGCCTCCCCGCGCTCGACGCGATCGACGAGGTCGGTCGGTCCCAGCAGCGGCGTGGCGGGGATCACCACCGCGCCGAGCTTCATCGCCGCGAGGATCGTCTCCCACAGCTCGACCTGGTTGGGGAGCATCACGATGATCCGGTCGCCGCGGCGGACGCCGTGATCCCGCAGCCAGTTCGCGACCTGGTTGGAGCGCGCCGAGAGCTCCGCAAAGGAGCGCTTGAGCTCCGAGCTGTCCTCTTCCACGATCCACAGCGCCAACCGGTCGCCGTTCTCCTTCGCCAGCACGTCGAACCAGTCCAGCGCCCAGTTGAAGTGCTCGTACATCGGCCACTCGAACTCGCGGTAGGCGGTGTCGTAGTCCTCCCGGTGTGCGAGCAGGAAGTCGCGTGCCGCACGCAGCCTCTTTGTCGCGGTGCCTGCGGGGGTCAGGGACTCGGTCATGACCCGCCTCCGATCTCGATCTGCGTTCGGGTCCGTGGACAGCCTCGCAGCGCCCGCAACGCCCTGTCAATCAGCGGCCGGACGCGCCCGCCCGGCTGTAGGCTGCGCGCCGATGTCCGTGCGCGCGCTGGATGCGGCAACGCTGGACAGCGACGAGCAGGCACTGGTCGACGGCGTGGCGGCGCGGCGTGACGACCTGCTGGCGCTCGCCTGCCGGCTGATCGCGTTCGACACCACGAGCCGGTCGGGAACCGACGACCCGCCGCGCGACGAGGTGGCGCTCCAGTCGCTGCTCGCCGAGCGCCTCCGGGCGCGCGGTGCCGAGATCGACCTCTGGGAGCCGGACCCGGCCGACGTCGCGGGCCACCCGCTGTCGGTCGAGGGGATCGGCTTCGCGGGCCGCCCGCAGCTGGCCGCCCGCCTGCGGGGTGCGGGCGGCGGGAAGTCGCTGCTGCTCAACGGGCACATCGACGTGGTGCCCGCGCGCCGCGAGGACGGCTGGGCGCACGACCCGTTCGACCCGCAGGTCGCGGACGG
This sequence comes from uncultured Solirubrobacteraceae bacterium, assembly GCA_963803335.1. Taxonomy (GTDB): domain Bacteria; phylum Actinomycetota; class Thermoleophilia; order Solirubrobacterales; family Solirubrobacteraceae; genus DASSUW01. Next base: position 58,496 of record CAWDME010000012.1, read on the forward strand.
GCGCATCGTCGGCCGCGGCGCCTGTGACATGAAGGGCGGCATCGCCGCCATGGTCGTCGCCGCCGAGGTGCTGGCGGAGACCGGCGCGCTGCGCGGCGATCTCGTGCTGTGCACCAACACGGACGAGGAGTCCAGCGGCGTGGGAGGCCTGGCGTGCGCGCGCCGCGGCGTGACCGCCGACTTCACGATCGTGACCGAGCCGAGCTCGCTGGAGATCTGGCCGGCCTGCCGCGGCACCGTCTACTGCACGATCACGGTCCCGGGGCGCGCCGGCCACACCGAGGAGGAGCACCCGCATTGGCGGGACGGCGGGGCGGTGAACGCGATCGAGAAGGGCCGCTTCGTGCTCGACGGCGTCGACCGCCTGCGCCGCGAGTGGCGCACGCGCGCCGACCTCAGGCACCCGCTGCTCGATCCGCCGGACATCGTCCCGACGCGCTTCGTCGCCGACGCCGGGTGGGACGTCACGATCCCCGACCGGGCGGTCATCAACATCTCCGTGCTCATCCTCCCCCAGCAGGCCGACGCCGCCGGCTGGACGTCCGCCGCGCAGGCCGAGGTCGAGGACTTCCTCCGCCGCTGGTGCGCGACCGACTCGTGGCTCGCCGAGCACCCGCCGGGCTTCCACTGGCACACCGAGGTGAACCCGTCCGAGACGCCGGTCGACACGCCGAGCGTGCGCGCGCTGCTCGGGGCCAACGCGGCGCTCGGCCTTCCCGTCAAGCTCGGCGGCCTCGGCAGCTGGTACGACGGCGCGACGTTCGCGCTCGAGACCGGAAGCCCGGCGCTGATGTACGGACCGCGGGCGATCGACTGGGCGCACATGGTCGGCGAGTACGTGCCGATCGACGATCTCGTCGCGTGCGCGCAGGGACTCGTGATCGCGGGCCGGCGGCTCTGCCGCTAGTCGCGCACGCACAGCGCCGATAGGTCGATGCCGTAGATCGGATGTTCGGCCTGACATCCAATGCGTGCGGAGAAGAAGTCCGTGGTTGCGGCGCTGACGGCCATCGCAAACGGCGCCTCGTGTGCCGCGAGGTCGCGATCCAGGGCAGCGTATGCCGCGGCCCGCGGAGCGCCCGTGAGCCGGGCGGCGTCGCGCACGCGCGGCGTGCCATTGAGGAACGCCGTGCTTCCGTGGATGCCGAAGTAGACGCCGGCGAAGTCCGACGGATCCGGCACCCAGCCGATCCAGCCGGTGAACGAGATGTCGTACGGCTCGTCCGGGTCCTCCAGGCGCGCGAACACGGTGCCGTAGGGGAACACCCGGATCTCGAGGTCGATCCCGATCGCCGCCAGGTTCTGGCGCACGATCTGGGCCTGTTCGATGCATTCCGCCCCGTTGCAGGTGTACAAGACGCCACGGTGGTGGCCGCCCCCGGCAAGGCGCCGGGCGACAGCGAGGTTGGGCCCGCCGAGCGGGTAGATCGCCGCATCGCGGTACCCCGGCCATCCCGGCGGGATGTGCTGGTCGGTCGGTCGGCCGGCGAGCGCCGCCGGGATGGGGTGCCGTGCCAGCGCGCGGCGGTCGATCGCGTAGTTCACCGCCCGCCGCATCGCGGCTCGGGCGAACAGTGGACGCCGGGGGTTGAACACGTAGCCCGACACGGCCGGCGACGGTCCCGAGAAGTACCGCTGCCCGCCCGCGTCCGCGGCCGGGCTGCCCGGACCGTAGCGCGCGATCAGCCGAGCCTGGGCTCGGAGCGGCACCTCCGGGAGGTAGTCCGCACGCCCGACGTTCGCTCGCGAGACGTGTCCCGCCGGCGAAGGCAGGCACGTCTCGCGTCAGTTCATCGCACGATCATCAGGCGCCCGCTCGGGCTGACGATCCAGACACCGTCGTCGACTGCGGCCATGCTCGCGACGCCGAACTCCGGAAGCGTCAGCGAGCCGATGCGATGCCCGTCCGCCGCGTCGACGCGAACGATCTCGTCGCGGCCCGTGTCGCGGTTCGTGACGTGGATCCACACGCTTCCATCCGCGACGATTCCGTCGTTCACGCGATCGGCGCCGAGGTTCGCCCCCCACAGCGTGCGACCGCCCCGGGGATCCACGGCGGCGATGTCGTTGGCGGTCGCGACCACGACCGCCCCGTTCGCGGCGCCCATCAGGAAATCACCGGACTGCAGTCGCGTGGTCGCCACCCGCGCACCAGTCGCGGAGTCGCGAAGGAGCAGCACGCCATCGGCGCGCATCACGTAAAGGAGATGCTGATCGGCGGCGAAGCCGTTGGCCTGGAACCTCGCGTGCTCCAGCGGAATCCTGCGTTGGATCGTGTTGCGCTGCGGGTCGATCCGCAGCAGCTCCATGGGCGTGGCCACCCACACAACCCCCGGGCGCGCGGACACGAGGGCGAACGTGCGCGCCCCGAGCCCGAGCGGGATGCGAGCGCTGACCCGATTGGTGGTGGGATCGATCTTGAGCAGGCGTCCGTCCGCCGCCGTCCACACGGCTCCCGCGCCGGCGGCGGGGAACGCCTGGTCGCCCACCGGGACGCGCGCGAGGACGCGGTCGCTGCCCGGCTCGATGCGCAGCAGTTCGCCCGATCCGGCGTCGATGGCCCAGATCGCGCCGAACCCGGGCGCGATCGCGCCGCCCTGGCTCACCAGCGCGCCGCGATCCTCGATCGTCAAGCGGTGGTCCGGCGGCACCGACTGCTCGACGGGTGGCGACGCGTGTCGGACCGCGGTGAGGGTGACGGCCATAAGGATCGCGAGCGCACAGGCCGCCACCGCACCGACCAGGACCGGCCGCGACACGACGCGCCAGCGCGCCGCCGCCGCGACCTGCGCGATGGGTCCACGCCGCGCTTCGCGCTCGGCAGCCTCGCGCACCTGGTACCGCAACCGCGTCACAAAGTCATCGCTCATCGACGTGCTCCCATCCGCGCTCGCACCGCGGCGAGCCCCCTACTCACGCGCTTGCGTACGACAGCCTCGGAAACCTGCTCGTGCGACGCGATCTCCGCGTAGGAGCGCTCGTCCACGACGTGGGCTCGGATCGCTCTGCGTTGGTCCGCTCCCAGCTGGTCCAGCAGCTCGCTGGCGCTCGTGTCCTCCGCGAGCATGTCGATCCGGGAGATGTCCTCGTCGGACAGTTCCAGGCGCTCCATCCCGAGGCGGCGGCAGGCGCGGCGCTCCGCATAGCCGTGCCGCTGCGCATCCGCCAGCTTCTTGATCGCGATGCCGAACAGCCACGCGCCGGCGGCGCCCGCATGCGGCTGGAACCGCCGCCGGCCCATCAGCGCCGCCGCGAACGTCTCCGCCGTCAGATCGGCCGCGAGCTCGGCGTCGCGCGTCCGCCGCGCGAAGAAGCCCAGCACGCCATCGACATGACGCACGTAGAACTGCTCGAACGAGGCCGGGTCGTGCGCGGCGAGCAAGTCTTCGTCGCTGCGGGCCAGCTGCACCATCTATCACCGACTTCGTGACCGGCGCGGACTTGTGACCAACCCTACCCGCTGCCGTCTGTGCCGTCCAAGTATGTGCGAGATTCATCGGTGTTGACGTGTCCAGGTGTTCCTGATGCCACCGTCGGTGCGGTACTGGGTGCCTCTCGATTACTTGTTGTGTACGTTGTTTGATACTTTGTGCGAGCTGTATTTGTCTGCGTTTTATGTCGCCTATCGCGCCTATGGCCTGTGCGGCCGGCGCATAGTTGTAGAAGATGGTGGGTTTGTTGATGTACGCGTACGCGCGCGGGAACCGTTTGGTGCGCGAGATCGAGCGAGAGTGCGTGGAGGACGTCGCCTATCGCGTTGTCGCAGGCAACCTGGTGCCGGTTCTCTCGACATCTCTACTTCCACTCCGCCACGAACACGCGTTGGGCGAGGTGTTCTCGGGCGTGCTCGGGCTGTGCGCGCGCCTTAGCTGGCGTCGCTCGGACTGCTTTTATCGACGGGACGAAGATGTCGGCGAACGCTTCGATGAACGCCTACCGCGACTTCGGGCAGCTCGCGCGAGCGATCCTGCGCGAGGCGGCCGAGATCGACCAGCGCGAGGACGAGCTCTACGGTGACGTGCGCGGCGACGAGCTATGAGCGTGAGCCCCGCGAGGGCCGCCGCCAGGCACTGCGCGAGGCCAGAGCGCCTCGCGCGCGAGCGCGATCGGCCCGCCGACGCCGGCGATGATGACGATGAGGATCGCGTCGATGAGCTCGATCCGCGCAGTTCGTGACGCGTCCGCAGGGTCGCCGGGCGTGGTTGCGCGAGGGTCGCCGCGCGCTGGAGGGCCAGCGTGAGCGCGACGGCCGCCCGCCCGGGGGACCGCGCCACTGCTGTTGAGACGTGCCGGCGCCTGGAGCAGGAGCTCGATGCCGACCGGGCCGCCAACGCCGCCTATGAGCTGACGCGCGCACGGCGTCGCGGCCGACGGGTCGCGGCGGATGGCGCCCGGCATGGTCAAGCCGTTCGAGCTGCCCGAGGTGCGACTGGGTTGATGACCGTGACTGACCCTGATTCGCGCGTGGTGCGCACGCAGGGCCTGCCGGGGATGCAGGGCTACAACGCGCAGCTGTCGGTCAAAGATCGCCAGATCATCGTGGCTGCTGAGATCTCGACCGAGTAACGGACTTCGGCCACCTGGAACCGATGGTCCGCGCGACGCAGCGCGAGCTCGCCGCGCTCGGGCTCGGCGATCCCGAGGTGGTGCTCGCCGACGCTGGTTACTGGCACCAGCGCCAGATGTAGCAGATCGCCGGCGAGGGCATCCCGGTGCTCGTCCCACCGGCGTCGGGTTGCGCGTGGTGAGCGGCGGGGCTGGACTGGCGGGATGTACTCGTTCATGCGCCGCGTGCTCGCGACAGCCGCCGGCCACGACCTCTACCGCCACCGCGAGATCGCGGTCGAGCCGTGTTCGGCCAGATCTAGTTCAACCGCGCGATCAAACGCTTCCAACGCCGCGGTAGAACCGCCTGTCGCAGCGAGTGTAGGCTCATCGTCGCGAAAATTCCGGTCACAAGCGATAGTCCTCGACCGAAGCAGTCTGTGAACGCCCACCTCGCTCGCTGGGAGCCCGCCGTGAAGCAGAAGCCCAAGCCGCCCACCCCGCCGACGCCGCAGACCGCCTCGAGACTGAGCGGCGTCCGCGGCCTGGCGCATGACGACGACGAGCGCCCATCCCGTGAGGACGCCGACTACGGGCAGACGATCTTCACTCGCGAGCCGGTGCCGCTACCGCGCTGGCTGCGCGGTCGCCGGCGCCGTCGACCGGCGCTGTAGAGCGTCGCGCGGCGCGCGACCCGGCTCGACTCCGGCGGCGCCTGCGCGGCTCGATGGACGTGCCCTCGGACGGGTAGTGGATGGATTCGTGGCCCTCGTCCCAGCGGTGCGGTAGTGCTCGTGTCCGGGACTGCCGAGCACCTCGACGATCTGGCCGCGACGTGCCGCGCCGCCGCCGATCACATGGACCCGGATCCAGTCACCCGGACGAGCGTCGCTGCGCGGGCTAGCGGACTTGTGCGAAGTCGTGATCATGCGGTGAAGCGCCGGTCAACCTCATCGTGTCGAACCTACCCGGGCACGGAGAGCGGGCTCCGGTCGAGTGTGAACAGCGCGTCGGACCCGGCGTCCGCGCCGCGCGGGAGCACAATCACGGGACACGCCGCAGCGCGGAGCAGCCCATGCGTCACACCGCCGAGCACCACCGCGGCGAGCGGCCCGTGTCCGCGCGAGCCGACCACGATGACGTCGGCGTCCTCGGACTGACGCGCGAGCTCTTCGCTCGGGTTCCCGACCACGAACCGTGCCTCGCCGTCGACGTCGTCCGGCAGCGCCTCGACGGCCCGCTCGAGTTCCTCGCGCTGGGCCGCGCCGTGCTCGTCGCGCATCGACGCCCACGCAGGTCCGCTCATCAGTGCGGGTCGCCCGACGTGCGATGCGTCGAACGCGTGGATCACGCGTAGCGCTGCGCCGAACCGGCGCGCGAGCAGGCACGCGGCGGCGAGGGCCGCGGCCGACGCCTCGGACGCGTCATAGCCGACGCCGATCGTCGCGATGCGGTGCTCGTGGGTCGCGTACCCGTGTGGGGCGATGGCGACCGCGCACGAGGAGCCGTGGAGCAGCCGCTCGCCGGTGCTCCCCGGCAGGACGCGGCCGACCCGCCCGCGATGCGTCGATCCGACGACGACGAGTGCCGCACCGCAACGCTCGGCCGCTGCGTAGAGCGCCTGTGACGGCGTGGCGTCGGCGATCACCTCCGTCGCGACGTCGACGTCGACGCCGGCGACCGACGCCGCCGCGCCGGCGAGCACGCTGCCGGCGTCTTCCCGTGTGTAGTCACGAAACGGCTCGGCCGCAATGCGCGAGCGCTCATGGTCCCCCGGATATGCCCACGCGAGGCGCAGTGATGCGCCCGTCTCGCGCGCAATCGCTGCCGCGAACATCAGGGCATCATCCGCCCCGGGGGTGTCGTCGAAGCCAACCAGGATCACGGACATGGCCATCGCCTCTCACGCACGGGATGCTCTTATCCCATCGTCCGCCGCCGCGCCACGCCCGCCAACCGGGCGATGCCACCGGGTGGTGTGCGAGAACTACTGAAGCGCTTCCCGGGCGAGCCCCGATGGCCGCGCCGCCGTCACCGGTGACGATCGGCTCATGCTCCTGATGCCGTCGCCGCTTCGCACCCGTCAGGCCGCCCGCTGGCTGCTCGATGCGCTACGGCGCGCGGCCGGGCCCGTTCAGGACCCGACCGCGTTGCACTGCGCGCCCGCCGCCGATACTGAGCCCATGGCCGCGGAGATCGACGCGTTCGTATACGCGCTGAACGAGGACCTCATCACCGCCGACGACTTCCGACGGTGAGCGCGCAGCTCAGTACGCCGCGACGCCGGCCTCGGCGACCTCCTGGTCCTGCTCCACGGTCCCGCCGCTGACGCCGATCGCATCCGCCTTCATGCGGGCGGCGTGAACGACTTACGGCTAACGTCCCATCGATGCCGGACCTCGATCTCGACGCGATCCGCCGTGAGCTCGAAGCGCGCCGCGCGAGCATGCGCGAGCGGGTGGCGACCCTCGCGGAGCGTCCGGAGCTCGGCGCCGCGCAGGGCTTCGGGAAGCGCATCGGGGACGGCACGACGGAGGCGATCAGCCGACTGACCGACATCGGCGTCGGCCGCTCGCTCGAGGAGGCCCTGATCCGCACCGAGCGTGCGATCGCCAAGCTCGACGCGGGCACCTACGGGACCTGCGACAGCTGCGGCGAGGCGATCGCGCCCGCTCGCCTGCGGGCGATGCCCGACAGCGTGCTGTGCATCGAGTGCGCGGCGTCGGAGCCCCGCGACCCGCCCCCACGCCGACGGTGACGACGGCAGCGCGAAAGCCCGCCGAAGCGGTCATCGCGATCACCTCATCGGTGACCCGGCTGGCGCCGGACACGATGGTGTTCGGACGGCCGCCACCCACGTCGTGCAGCTTGCCGGTCCCGGACCCGGTGCCCGCCGGCACGAGGTAGACGTCGGTCGCGGGATAGAAGAAGTCCTTGACGCCCGGAACGGGGCAGTCGTCGCGGTAGGTGATCGTGCCGTCGATCCGCACGATGCCGTTCGCACCGAGCGCGCCCTTGGTGCCCTGCTCGCCGAAGCTGATCGAACCGGCTGCCTGCGCCTCCGCCGTGAAGCATGCTGATGCGGCCGCTAGCCCGAGATTGCCGAGCATCACCGACTCGCCGGTGCGATGCCCGCTCTCGCGCGACACCTCCAGCCCGTCCTCGAACAGCGCCCTCGCCTCGGCGTATTGGCCGCGCCGCAGCCGGCAGTAGCCGAGGTTGTTGAGCGCGGACGCGAGCCGCAGGCCATCGCCGATCCGGCGCGAGATCGCGGCGTTCTCCTCGTGGCAGACGATGCCGCCGTCGATGTCGCCGAGGTTGCTGAGCGCGATGCCGAGGTGGTTGAGCGAGAGCGCGGTGCCGCGCTCGTCGTCGAGCGTGCGGAAGAGGTCGAGGCTGGCCTCCGCGAAGCCCTGCATCCGCTCGTAGTCGCCGAGGCTGTGGGCGACGCGCGAGACGCCGGTGGCCGCGACCTGCACGGGGCCCAGTACGCGGTAGTCCACGCCGAGCGGATCCTATATCCGCACGGCCGCCCGACCCGGACGGATCCTCAAGAGATCAGACCAGATGTCGATGAGAACGGGCATGCGGACGACCGTTGCGCTCGTGCTGTCTGTGCTCGCCATCGCGGGCGCGGTCCTGTACGCCTCCGAGTCCCAGCGCAAGGTCGCCGACGAGAACTACGACGAGGCGATCGTGGCCCGGCAGCTCGCCTCCGACATGCTGTCGCGCGAGAACCTGCTCCACGAGTACCTGCTCCGCGGCGGGACCGATCGCGTCGTCTCGATCTACGAGCTCGACCGGCGCCAGGCGGCGACGCTGAACGAGGCGCGCAAGCTGTCGGCCGACAGCCCCGAGGAGCTCGCGACGCTCGACACCCAGCTCGAGGACGCCGAGCGCTGGAACCAGATCGCGCACACGACGATCGGCGCCCGCACCGACAGCAGCGTCGCCCCGGGCGAGGACTACTCCGCCCTCCGCGAGCACGTCGTCCAAGACTTCCTGGCGGCCAACACGCAGTACCAGCACCAGCTCGACAAGGCCCGTACCGAGGAGCTCAAGGCCGCCGCGATCGTCCCCGTCAAGCTGATCATCCTCCTCAGCATCGCGTTCGGCGCGATCGCGCTGGGCATCGCCACGCACCGGCGCCGCAACCGCCTGGCCGGCCACGCCGAGGAGACCGCGCGCAACGAGGCCGAGCGCCGTTACGCCGACAGCCAGGCGCGCTTCGGCGAGGCGATGCAGGTCGCCGAGAACCAGAACGAGGGCCACGAGCTGCTGATCCGCCACCTCGAGGCCGGCACGCCCGAGGCGGCGATCACCGTCCTGATCCGCAACAACAGCGGCGACCGGCTCGAGCCCGCCGTCGAGCTCCCCGAGGACTCCCCGCTCAACGAGCCGCTCGAGCACGCCAAGCCGCGTAGCTGCCTCGCCGTGCGGCTCAGCCGCCCGGTCGACCAGGGCCCGAGCAGCGACGAGATCATCACCTGCGAGGTCTGCGGCGTGCAGGCCGGCGAGTCCACCTGCCAGCCGCTGCTCGTCGGCGGCGAGGTGATCGGCTCGGTGCTCACGAGCGCCCAGCGCCAGACGACCGAGTCCGAGCGCCGCCGCATCCACGACTCCGTCACCCAGGCGGCACCCGTGCTCGCCAACCTGCGCAACCTCGCGCTGGCCGAGCTGCGCGCCGCCACCGACGCGCTCACCGGCCTCCCCAACCGCCGCGCGATCGACGACCACCTCAAGCGCCTGCTCGCCGGCGCCGGCCGCTCGCTCACGCCGATGTCCACGATCCTCATGGACCTCGACCACTTCAAGGGCATCAACGACACGTTCGGCCACGAGCGCGGCGACGAGGTGCTCGCCGCCGTCGGCGCTCTCATGCGCACCGAGCTGCGCGGCAGCGACTTCGCGGGCCGCAGCGGCGGCGAGGAGTTCGTCGTGATGCTCCCCGACACCGATCGCGCGGGCGCGATGCGCGTCGCCGAGCACCTGCGCCAGGCGATGCACTCGCTGTCGCTGCCGGGTGTCACGCGCGAGGTCACCGCCAGCTTCGGGGTCGCCACCTACCCCGACGACGCGCTGGACGGCGAGACGCTCATGCGCCTCGCCGACCGCGCGCTGTACAGCGCCAAGCAGAGCGGCCGCGATCGCGTCGAGGCCACCTCCTCCGCGGGCCTCGGCCTGCGCCGCGCCCAGGTACTCGAGGAAGCCGTCGAGGCTTCCTCCACCGAGGGCTAGTCACCGTTACACGGCAATCCGGCGGCGGCCGAGCACGGTCGCGCCGCCGGCGATCAGCGGCAACGCGATGCTAAGCGACGCGAGCACGTCAAATGACGTGCTCGCGCGCGGTCACACGACGTAGGACGCGCCCTGGCGCGGCCATAGCGTTGTGCCCATGAAGATCTCCCCTCGCACGTTCCGCCCGACGCCCTCCTTCGTCGTCGCGTCGATCGCACTGTTCACCGCTCTCGGCGGCGGCGCCTACGCCGCGGTCACGCTCCCGGCCCACAGCGTCGGCACGCGTGAGCTGCGGGCCGCGTCGGTTACCTCCGGCAAGGTCCGCGACCACTCGCTGAAGGCCGTCGACTTCCAGCCCGGCCAGCTGCCCGCGGGCCCCAAGGGCGACACGGGCCCGATCGGCCCCAAGGGCGACACCGGCCCGAAGGGCGCCGCCGGCACCGCCGGCCTGCACGTCATCAGCCGTGCGTCGACGATCGCCGCGCAGCTCCTGGTCCAGCGGACCGTCAACTGCCCGGACGGCGAGATCGCCACCGGTGGCGGCGGTCACATCGGGGCAGGCGGCATCACATCCGCTGCGATCACGCGCAACGAGCCGGTGATCGTCAACGACAAGCCCGTCGGCTGGCAGGTCATCGTGAACAACAGCACCAACTCGCCTCAGGACTTCAACGTCTCGGTGATCTGCGCTCCGGCCGCGTAACTCAGCGCCGCACGCCGACGACCAGCAGGTACTCGCGCGTGTGGGCGGTGTCGCCGTTGTGCCGGTAGTCGGTCTCGAAGAAGTCGACCCACGCCCGGTGCAGCTCCTCGCGCGGTCGCCGAGCGAGTCGGCGAGCCCCAGTCGAACGGGGCTGCTCGGCGGCGTGGCGGGCTGGAACGGCGCCATCACCTTGAACATCCGCCCGACGCCGCCGGTGGCCGTCCAGCTGGCGAGCGCGATCCGCCCGCCGTGGCGCGTGACACGGGCAAGCTCGCCGCGCGGTCGCCGTGTGGTCGGGCGCGAACATCACCCCGCAGGTGGACGAGACCGCGTCGAAGCGCTCGTCGGGCACGTCGAGCAGCTCGCAGTCGCCGACGCGGTAGTCGATGTCGAGCCGCCGCTCAGCCGCGCGCTCGCGCGCGGTCTCGATGAGCGCCGGGGCCAGGTCGATCGTAGGCCATGGGGCGACCGTACGGTCGCCCCAGCCCCGGCACATCGGTCAGATGACGTAGGCCGCACGCCTGCGGCGACGTATCTCAGGCGGCCGCCGGTGTCGGATCGGGCCGCACGACGACGGTGTCGGCGACGGCGACGATCTCGTCGATGGGAAGGTCGGCGAGCGAGGCGTGCTTGCGGATCGCCTCGGGGCTCGTGGCCTGGTAGATGCACACGGTGCCGACCGAGCCACCGCCCTCGTCGAGCACGTAGCTGCGGATCCAGCGCACGTCGTCCGGCATGTCCTCGTTGCCGACCTTGGTCGACCGCGCGGCGGCCTCCTGCAGGTCCTCGGGCGAGCGCCAGCCGCTGCGCCGCAGGATCGCGTAGAGCTGCATCGATTCCTCCAAACTTAGGGGGACTTCCTGCAGCAGACCGTATGCGCGGACCGCCTTCCCGGCATCGGCAGGAATACCTATCTTGGAGCGCGCGGGATCCCTAGTGTTGGACCGTCATGGCCCGTCGTCCGTTCGTCACGGACGTGCTCGTCGCGATCGCCCTCGGGCTCGAGATGCAGGTCGAGCTGCTGTTCGTCGACGTGCCGCGGCGGGATGTGCTGATCGCGCGGGCCGGGGCGCTCGCGGTGGCCGGCGCGCTGCTCGTGCGGCGCCGTGCGCCGGTGCTCGCCGCCGCGCTCGGCCTCACCGGGATCGCGCTGGTGGAGAGCCGGGGCGATGCCGTGAGCGACGGTCTCGCCGGCCCGTTCTTCGCCGTACTCTTCGTCGCGTATTCGATCGGCGCCCACGCCGAAGGACGCCGGCTGGCGGCGCCGGCCACGGGCTGATCGGCATGCGCGAGCGTATCCGCGTGCACGGCGGCGAGCTTGCCGCCGGCCCGCGCCCCGGCGGCGGCTTTCAGGTCACCGCGCGGCTGCCGCTCGAGCGCGCGCGGACGAGCGTGCCGTGAGCGTCCGCGTCCTGATCGTCGACGACAACGAGCTCGTTCGCGACGGGCTGCGCATGGTCCTGGATCCCGCGCCCGGGTTCGAGGTGGTCGGCGAGGCCGCGGACGGCGCCGCCGGCGTGGCCGAGGCGACGCGCCTGCGGCCCGACGTGGTGCTGATGCCGAGATCGGAGCCGGCGCCGGCGAGCGAGTGGCGCAGCTACTGGCGAAGCTCGGCGTGCGCGACCGCGTGCACGCCGTGCTCGCGGCCCGCCGGGCCTAGAAGTCCTTGTCGAGCGTGGCGCCCGACTCGCTGACCTGCGTAGTCAGCGCCGGGATCCCGAGGAGGTCGGTCGCCGCCGCGGACGGCCGCCAGGTCATGCGCCCGGCCGCGGCGGTCTTAAGCTTGCCGGAGATGCGGCTGCCGAGCGTGACCGTGACGACGGCGCCCGTCTGCTTGACCGTGGCGTTGAACACCGTGTTCCTGGAGACGAAGTCGGCGCCGAGGCTGAGGTCGGTCGCGCTGTTGACGAGGTTCAGCCGCGTGCCGCCCGTGGTGACGAAGTCGAGCGTGTCGACGGTCCCGGCCTGGGTGACATTGACGCGCATCGCGGTCGAGGTGCCGGTCCAGCCGGCCATGATCGACGCGGGTGCGATCTGCTCGCTGAACGTGAGCGTCATCGTGTCGTTCTGCTCGAGCCGCCCGGAGGTCGAGCCGCCGTTGGTGGTCTGGACGTCGGTCCCGTACGGCGCCCGGTCGACCGCGCGGCTCGCGACGACCGCCGACGTGGTGGTGCGGCCGGCGTTGTCGGTCGCGCGGGCCCGAAGGTCGTAGCTACCCACGGCGACCGCCGTCGTGTCGAGCGCGCACGAGTAGCTCGCCGTGGTGTCGGTGCAGATCGTCGTCCAGGTGTTGGCGCCCGCCAGGCTGCGCTCGATCACGACCGAGGCGATGCCGCCGCCGTCGCTCGCGTTGGCGCTCAGCGTGACGGTGCCGAACAGCGGGGTGCCGGGGTCGGTGAGCGTGACCGTCGGGGCGACGTTGTCGACGCGGATCGAGGTGCGGACGGTCGAGGCGAGCGTGTTGCCGGCCAGGTCGGCAGCGACGGCGCGCAGGTCGTAGACGCCGTCGGCGACGCTCGCGGTTGCCCACGTGCAGCCGTACGACGCGCTGGCGTCGCTGCAGGCATCGGTCCAGGTGCTGCCGCCGGACAGGCGGTACTGGACGGTCCAGGTCGCGATGCCCGAGGCGGCGTCGGCGGCCGTGCCGGTCAGCGACACGTTGCCCGACAGCGAGGTGCCCGGGCTGTTGAGCGTCGCGGTGGTCGGCGCGGTGTTGTCGATCCGCACGCTGACGATCGCGGTCGTGGTGCTGAAGCCGGCGGCGTCGACGACGATCGCGCGCCCCTCGTACATGCCGTCGGGATACGGGGTCGTGTCGATGCCCGTGCACCCCCACGGGGCGCCCGTGTCGGTGCAGACGTCGGTCCAGGTTGACGCGCCCTGCTGGCGGAACTGGCCGGTGACCGAGGCGACGCCGCTGCCGGTGCCGTCGGCGGCGTTGATCGCCACGTCGACCGTGCCGCGCAGCGGGGTGAGCGCCGGGACCGACCCGGTCGGGGCGGTGTTGTCGACCACGCGGCTGAGCGTCGAGTCGGCGACGTTGCCGGCGGCGTCGGTGGCCCGCGCACGCAACTCGTAGCTGCCGTCGGTGAGCAGCGCGCTGTTGAGCGCGCACGAACGCGGCGAGGTCGAGCCGGAGCAGGCCGTGGTCCACGTCCCGCCTGCGGGGCGGTAGTCGATCTGGAGGCCGGCCAGGCCGCTGCCGGCGTCGGACGCGGTGGCGGACAGCGTCTTGATGCCGGTCAGGTAGGCGCCGGGGTCGGCCAGCGAGACCGTGGGGACCGTGTTGTCGATCCGGCGCGCGGCGATCGTGGCGGAGGTCTTCTGGTAGCCGGCCTGGTCGGTGGCGATCGCGCGCACGTCGCGCAGGCCGTCGGCGACCGCCGTGGTGTCGAGGCTGCAGGAGAACGGCGCGCTCGACGCGACGCACGCGTCGGCCCAGGTGCCGGTGCCGGCCGGAGCGGTCTGGTAGCGCACGCTGGCGATGCCGCGCTCGGAGGCCGCGGTGGCGGCGAGCGCGACCGTGCCGCGCAGGTTGGCGCCCGGGTCGGTCACGGTGACGGAGACCGTGTTGAAGTCGGCGGCCGTGGCGAACGCGTTGCCCGGCGTGGCCGACGCGCCCGTGAAGTCGGCGCCGGAGGCGGAGATGCCGAACCCGGCGACGAGCAGGACGAGCGCGAGCAGGGCGAGCGAGCGCCTCATGCCGGGCTCTCCGCGCGGCGCGCCGCCTCACCGAGCTGCCGCCACAGGGCGAACAGCGTCGAGAGGGCGATCAGCAGCGCCGGCAGCGCGATGACGGCCATCCGCACGTCACGGCGCGAGAGCGCCATCAGGACGCGGCCGACGTGCGGGATGCCGAGGCGCACGCGCGCCTGGGTCGGCTGGTCGAGGCGGAACGTCCACGGGTCAGTCGACTGGTTGGCGTCGCCCTTGGTGCGGAAGACGCGGGTGCCGGCCGTGTCGTGGTCGATCTCGTAGATGCGGTGGGTGATCAGGTGATCCGGGCCGGCGCCGGCCGGCGGCAGGTACGTGATGACGTCGCCGACGCGGAGGTCGCGCACCGGCACGACCTGGTCGAGCACGAGCGTGCCGCGGTCGTAGGTGCCGGTCATCGAGCCGGAGACGATCGCGTAGCGCTGGAACCCGAACAGCGAGGGGAGCAGCACGAGCATGGCGACGAAGACCGCGGCGAGCAGCGCCGTGCCACACGCCCAGCGTCCCGCCTGACGGATCGCCGCCATGCTCGTTCCCCCCTGGGTTCCCGGTTAGGTGACTAGGCCGCGTTCCAGTCGAACTCGACGCTCGACGTGTCGCCCTGATAGACGTTGCCGGCGCTCGTGTCGAGCACGACGGTGAACTCGAAGCGGTGCTTCTCGTTGGCGGCGTAGGTGCCGAGGGCCGAGACCGTGTGGCCCACGGTGCCCATCTGCGCGACCGTGCCGCTGCCGTACTTGGTGACGTCGTCGCCGTCGCCGCAGGTCGGCGGGGTGGCGCCGACGAACGTGCCGCAGTCGACGACCGTGAGGTTCAGCTTGGAGGACAGCGGGTTGGTCGAGTCGGAGTCGACCGGCGCGGTGCGCGAGAGCGTGAAGGCGCCGCTCAGGCTGCCGCTGTTCTGGATGTCGACGGTGCCGACGGCGCTGTTGCCGGGCCGCAGGTTCGTCGCGGAGAGCACCGCGGTGCCCTCCTTGGAGTTGAGGATCGTCATCGTGCCGGCCGCGAAGGTGTTCGACGGGTTGGCGGACGACGCGGTGAAGTCAGCGCCTGAGCCGACCACGGCCGCCGCAGCGAGCAGAAGGGTCAGCAGTGCGCCCAGCGCGAGCCGGGGATTGGCCGCGAGAAGACGAAGACGGGACATAGGGACGGATAGCTCCTGTGGGGGTGCCTGACGGATCGGCGCACTCGCGCCCTTGCCGGCAACCGAGCTATCTCGTCGTGCGAGACCTCTGGCTTTGCGTCCCCGCCTCACGACGGGTTTGCCATTGTCAGCACTCCCGGTATCGGCCATGTGTCCAGATTCCTTTAGCCGATCGACGGCATGTCGTGTAGTCCGATCGGACTACACCGTTTAGCGGCGCCCTTCGTACCACTGAGTGCTACAAACCCCTCCATGCCCGTGCGCGCCCTCATCGTCGATGACCACCCGCTGTTCCTCGAGGGGATCGGGATGCTCGTCGAGCGCCTCGAGGGCATCGAGCTCGCCGGCCGCTGCGACTCCGGCCAGGCCGGCATCGACACGCTGGCCGAGGACGCCCCCGACCTCGTGGTGCTGGACTTCCAGCTCGGCGACATCACCGGGCTCGACGTGCTCAACCGCATCAATGAGCAGCGTCTGGACACCCGCGTGCTCTTCGTCTCCGGCCGTCTGCAGGGCGACGACGCGTACCAGCTCGTGGAGGCCGGCGCCCACGGCATCATCGAGAAGGACGCGAGCTTTGACGAGATCGCCGACGCGATCGCGCGCGTCGCCCGCGGCGAGACCGTCCTCTCGCCGCGCGTCCAGGCCGCCGTGATGGCCGGCGTGCGCGAGCGGCGCAACCGGCCCGCCATGGCCGCGCTCAGCGATCGCGAGCTGGAGATCCTCAACGGGCTGGCGCGCGGGCTCACGGCGCCGACGATCGCCCGCGAGCTCGATCTCAGCTCGTCGACGATCAAGTCGTACCTGCAGCGCGTCTACGAGAAGCTCGGCGTCTCCGACCGCGCCGCCGCGGTCGCCGAGGGCATGCGGCGCGGCCTCATCGCCTGAGCCGGATCACCGTCACCGAGTAGGCCGGGAAGCGATAGGCGAAGCGCCGGCCGAGGCCGGACACCAGCGTCGTGGTCGGTGCCACCCGGCGCGGCTCGTCGAACGAGTTCACCGCCGTCAGCGGCGCCTTCAGCGTCGTGACCGTACCGCGCCGGCGCAGCCGCCGGTCGCCGAGGTTCACGCGCGCGCGCAGCGCGCGCGGGCGCGCGTTGACGACCTCCACGACGACGCTGTGCCGGTTGCGCATGACGACCTGGTAGAGCGGGTCGCCGAGCGGCTCTGAGACCAGCGTGGGCTCGTCGTCGGGGCCCTCGAAGCCGTACGAGGCGACGTCGCCCGCGCCCGGCGCGGTCAGCAGGCCCTGGACCTCGGTCGCGCTGAGCGCGCGGCTGTAGATCTGGAAGTCGTCGACGAGGCCGTGCAGGAGCGGGTCGGCCGGAGAGTGATGCGCAGAACGTGGTGGGCACTCGTCGCGACGGGTGCGATGCTCGCGCTGCCGGCGGCAGCGTCGGCTGAGCGCTTACGGCGTTGGGCGCGCCGGGCAGCGGCGACCGGTTCTTCCCCCTCGCCGGCAACGGCGGCTACGACGTCGCGCACTACTCGCTCGCGCTGAGCTACGCGCCGGGCGGCCGCCTGAGCGGCCACGTCGCCGTCTTCGCGCGCGCGACCGAGAACCTCTCGCGGTTCGACCTCGACCTGCGCGACTTCTACTCCGTCGCGCGCGTCAGCGTCGACGGTGAAGGGGCCGGGTTCAGCCTCCACGGCCAGGAGCTGGTGATCCGGCCGGCGGACAACCTCAAGCGCGGCGAGGCGTTCGTCGTCACGGTCGACTACGCGGGCACGCCGGAGCCGGTCGTCGACCCGGACGAGGCGATCGAGGGCTGGGTGCCGACACCGGACGGCGCCTTCGTCGTCGGCGAGCCGCAGGGCTCACCCGGCTGGTTCCCGGTCAACGACTCGCTGCACGACAAGGCCACGTACGACTTCGCGATCACGGTCCCGGCCGGCAACGTCGTGATGGCCAACGGCGTGCTGATCGGGCGCGAGACCGCGCACGGGAAGACGACGTGGCGCTGGCGCGAGGACGAGCCGATGGTCTCCTACCTGGCCACCGCGACGAACGGGCGCTTCCGGACGCGGTTCGAGCGCACCGGCGGCCTGTGGCGCTATGACGCCGTCGACCCGGAGGCGCGTGAGTTCGGGGACGACCCGGCGGGCGACCCCGCGCTCGGCCTCGCGCGGCTCGATCCCGAGCCCGAGATCGTGCGCTTCTTCTCGGGCCTGTACGGCGACTACGCCTTCATCAGCGTCGGCGGGATCGTCGACTGGGCGCCCGACGTCGGCTACGCGCTCGAGACGCAGACCAAGCCCAACTACGACCGGATCCCCGATGCCGCGACCGTCGTCCACGAGCTGTCACACCAGTGGTGGGGCGACGCGGTGACGATCGCCCGCTGGCCGGACATCTGGCTCAACGAGGGCTTCGCGACCTGGTCGGAGTGGATCTACGACGAGCGCCACGGCGGCCCGCCCGCCCAGGAGCGCTTCAACGAGGGCTACGCGATCGACGAGGACAGCGACGCTGGCCAGGATCTGTGGTTCCCCGCGCCGGCGGCGCTGCCGGGGCCGGAGGACCTTTTCGGCACCCCGGTGTACGACCGCGGCGCCATGATGCTGCAAGCGCTGCGCGGCAAGGTCGGCGACCGCACGTTCTTCCGCATCCTGCGCACGTGGTACCGCGACAACCGCGACCGCGAGGTCACGACCGCCGACTTCATCCGGCTCGCGGAGCGCGAGAGCGGCCGCGACCTGCGCGCGTTCTTCCGCGTGTGGCTGTTCAAGGAGGGCAAGCCGGCGCGCTGGTGAGCCGGTAGCGTCCTCCCCATGTCCAAGCTGTCGATCCACCACCACGAGCGTGTGGAGGGCGAGCACCCGCACCGCTGGCACGTGCACGTGCACGGCCGCGACGAGCCGATCCCGGTCGAGCTGCCGCCGGAGGAGCGCGCCAGCCTCGAGATGTCCGATGAGGAGATCCACGCCTACCTGCCGAGCGCGCTGCAGCGGCACCTCGAGGAGAACCGCGACGACCAACTCCCCGGCGAGGAGTACCACGACAATACGTGGGACGCCCCGGTGCGCCTGATGCAGACGCACTTCATGGGCTGACTCGATGGCGATCGCTGCCGCCGACCGCGCCGCCCCGCTGCTCGAGCGCGACGCCGCGCTGACGGCGCTCGACGCCGCCTTCAGCGGCGTCGCGACCTCCGGCGGGCGGCTCGTGCTCCTCGCCGGCGAGGCGGGCGTCGGTAAGACCGTGCTCGTGCGCCGCTTCTGCGAGCTGCATGCCGATGCTGCGCGCGTCCTGTGGGGCGACTGCGACGCGCTGTTCACCCTCTCCCCTTTAGGCCCGATCGCCGACATCTCCGCGCTCACCGGCGGTGAGCTCGCCGATCTCGTGGCCCACGGGGCGCCGCTGTACGCGGTGGCGGCGGCCGCGCTGCGCGCACTCGGCGAGGGACGCCCGTCGATCGTGGTGATCGAGGACGCGCACTGGGCCGACGACGCGACGCTCGACGTCGTGCGTGTGCTCAGCCGGCGCATTGGCAGCGTGCCGGTGCTGCTCATCGTGACCTACCGCGATGACGAGCTCGATCGTGCGCATCCGCTGCGGATCGCGCTCGGCGACCTCCTGCGCCGCGACGGCACCAGGCGCGTCCGGCTCGCGCCGCTGTCGCCCGACGCGGTCGCGCAGCTCGCGGCGCCGCACGGCGTCGATGCCGCCGAGCTCCATCGCCGCACCGCCGGCAACCCCTTCTTCGTGACCGAGGCGCTGGCGGCCGGCGGCGTCGAGCTGCCGGCCACGGTGCGAGACGCCGTGCTCGCCCGAGTCGCACCACTGAGCCCGCAGGCCCGGCGCGTCGTCGACGCGGCCTCGATCGTGCCCGGGGCGGTCGGGCTCCCGCTGCTCGAGGCGCTCGCCGGCGATGCGGTCGCGCGGCTCGAGGAGTGCCTGTCCTGCGGGGTGCTCGGCGCGGCCGGGGCCGGTGTCGCCTTCCGGCACGAGCTCGCGCGCGTGGCCGTCGAGGAAACGCTGGCGCCCGATCAGCGGGTGGCGCTCCACCGCCGCGCGCTCGCCGCGCTCGAGGGCATCGACCCGGCACGGGGCGCCTACCACGCCGAGGGAGCCGCCGACACCGAGGCGGTGCTGCGCTTTGCCCCCGTCGCCGCCGAGCGGGCCGCCGCGGCCGGCGCGCATCACGAGGCGGCGGCGCAGTACGCCCGTGCGTTGCGCTTCGCGGGCGGCCTGCCCGCCGCCGAGCGGGCCGACCTCCATGAGCGCCGCGCGCACGAGTGCTACGTGGCCGATCAGCCCCAGGCCGCGGCCGAGGAACTCACGCGCGCGCTCGACTGTCATCGCCGGCTCGGCGACCGCCGCGCCGAGGGCGACGCCCTGCGCTGGCTGTCGAACATCGCCTGGTGCCCGGGCGACAACGCGGGCGCCGAGCGTGCGGGGCGCGAAGCCGTCGCCGCTCTCGAGCCACTCGGAGCGGGCCCGGAGCTCGCCTCCGCGTACGCGAACATGACCTCGCTCGGGATGAACCAAGAGGACGCGGACGCAGTCGCCCTTTGGAGCGCCCGTGCGCTCGACCTCGCGCGCCGTCTCGGTGACGAGGCGATCGAGGCCAACGTGCTGGGCTCGCTGGGCACGATGGAGTTTCTCCGTGGCGGTCCCGATGCCCGTGCGACGGCCGAGCGCAGCCTCGAGCTCGCGCTGCGCCTGGACCTCGAGGAGGAGGTCGTGCGCGCGTACGCGAACCTCGCCTGGGCCGCCGTGCGCCACCGGGCCCTCCCGCTTGCCGACGCGTACTTGGACGCGGCCACCGACTACGCCAGCGACCCGTGGTTCGAGCTGTGGTGGATCTACCTCACCGGCTTCCGCGCCCGCGTCGAGCTTGACCACGGCCGCTGGGACGACGCCGCGGAGACGGCGGCGCTGGTGGTCAGGCGCCGCCGCGCCTCACCGCTGCCGGTGGCGATCGCGCTCAGCGTCGCCGGGCGCCTGCGTGCCCGCCGCGGCGACCCGGACCCGTGGTCGCCGCTCGACGAGGCGCTCGCGCTCTCGGGCGAGGAGCTGCAGCGGATCGAGCCCGCCTCGGTCGCGCGCGCGGAGGCCGCGTGGATCGCCGGCGACCAGGCGCGCGTGATCGCCGAGACCGACCGCGCGCTGGGGCTCGCCGAGCGTTGCGGCGCGGGCTGGGTCGTGGGCGAGCTGGCGTGCTGGCGCGCACGGGCCGGCGCACCGGTCGAGCCCGGCATCGCGGTCGCCGAGCCGTTCGCGCTCGAGCTGGCCGGCGAGCACGAGCCGGCGGCGGAGCACTGGGCCGCGCTCGGTTACCCCTACGAGGCGGCGATCGCCCGCGCCGGCGCCGCCGACCAGGCGGCACAGCGGCAGGCGCACGACGAGCTGCGCGCGCTCGGCGCCAACGCGGCCGCCGCAACCGTCGCCCGCGCCCTGCGCCGCCGCGGCGCCGGCGGCCTGCCGCGCGGGCCGCGCGAGACGACGCGCGAGAATCCGGCGAACCTCACGGCGCGCGAGCTCGAAGTGCTCGCGCTGGTCGCCGACGGCCTGCGCAACCGCGACATCGCGGAGCGGCTGGTCGTGTCGCCCAAGACGGTCGAGCACCACGTCGCCGCGATCCTCGGCAAGCTCGGGGTGCGGACGCGCGGCGAGGCCGCCGCGCATGCGCTGCGCCACGGCCTCTGCGATCGATGACGCGCCACGTTCTGAACCCTGGGCCAAATTCCCGGCCTGGGAGGAATTTCGCTGCCGCCGGCCGCGTCTTTGTGGTCATGTCCGCGATCGCCCAGCCGCTGACGCTCTCCGAGCAGCTCGACGCGATGCTGTTCGGCTGGCTCGAGCGCCTGGCCGACCGGCGCAAGCCCGTGCGCCCCGACCTGCGCGCCACGGCGGTGCTCACGATCTCCGACTCGGCGCTCCCCGAGGTCGAGAAGTTCTGCGCCAACTGGGCGATGACCGTCGAGCGGCCCGCCCGCGGGCTGATCACGGTGATCGAAGGCCCGGCCCGCGTGGTCGAGGGCTTCGCCGAGATCACCTCGCTGTTCCGCCGTTAGAGTCGCCCCACCATGGACCCATGGGCGGCCGGACTCGCGGGCCGACTCCCGGCGGGCGTCGCCTCCGGGATGGAGGCGATCAGCCGCGTCGCACGTGCGCTGACGACGCCGGGCGCCCTGCCCGAGGTGGCCGACGGCGCGCTCGACGCCATGCGCGCGACGCTCGACCTCGAGGCGTGCGTGCTGTACCTGCCGGACGCGGCGGGCCGGCCGCTGCTCACCCGCTACGCCGCCCGGCCGCGTGACGATGCGCGCGGCGCCCGCGACCAGATCGACTTCGACGCCGCCGCCTGGCAGCTCGCGATCGCGGGCGGTCACCCGCTCGTGTTCAACGAGCCGGCCGGCTGGCTGGTGCCGAACCCGTTCGACCCGCCCGCGTCCCACTGGCTCGTCGTACCGCTGGCCACCGCGGAGCGCCTCGTCGGCGCCGTCATGGCCTTCCGCGCCGCGCCGCTCGAGCTGGACGCGCTCGGCGTGACGGTGCTGACGCTGCTCGGCGACCAGCTGGCGGCGGGGATCGCCGGCGCGCAACTGCGCCTGCAGGTGCAGAGCGCGGCGATCGAGCGCGAGCGCATGCGCGTGGCGGCCGAGGTCCACGACGGGCTCGCGCAGGATCTCGCGCTGGCCGTCCGCGAGCTGGCGTTCCTCGACGGCGACCCGCCGGCCGAGGCAGCGGCGGCGAGCCGCGCGCGCCTGCGCGCGGCCGTCACCTCGGCGCACGCCGTGGTTCGCGACCGGCTCGTCGACCTGTCGGGCGCGCTGCCGATCGGCGGGCTGCGGCCGGCGGTGGAGGCCGTCTGCGCGCGCTTCGAGCGCCGCGGGCTCAGCGTCCGGCTGACCGTCGACGCCACGCTCGGCGACACGCCGCCGGACGTCACGGCCGCGCTCGTGCGCGTGCTCAGCGAGGCGCTGGCGAACGCCGCCAAGCACGCGCGGGCGACTGCGGTCGCCGTCGCGCTGCGCGCGGCGCCGGGCGCGGTAGCGGTGGAGATCGCCGACGACGGCGGCGGCTTCGATCCGGCGGCGGTCGGCGGCAGCGAGAACGGCCACCTGGGCCTGGCGTTGATGCGCGCCCGCGCGCGCGAGGCCGCGGGCGAGCTCGAGATCCGCTCGGCGCCCGGCACCGGCACGACCGTCAGCGCCCGCTTCCCACTAGCGTCCGCTCCACGATGACGCTCGGGGACGCCCTCGGCGACGAGGTGGGGCGCGTGTGGTGCCCGCACATGGCGATGCTGCTCGGCTCGCCGCAGGAGCTGCACCCCGCGCTGGCGGCGTTCTATTCGCTGGGCGCGAGCCGCACGGCTGGATGCTGCACCGCTCCCTCCCCGGCGCGGGCGAGGCGGACCGCGCCGGCCTGACCGCCGCCGGGCTGGACGTCGCGGGCCTCGAGGCCGAGCGCCGCTTCACGCTCACCGAGGTGCCGGTCACCGAGGCGCCGGGAGAATGGGCGCAGCCGTGGGTGCCGCTGATCGAAGACGCCTTACGGCGCGGCTACGAAGCGGTCTGGTGGTCGCGCTTCCCGGTCGGCGCGGCGGGCCGCGAATTCGACGTCGCGCTCGAGTACGACCGTGCGTGGGACGCCGCCCTGGAGGGCCGCCGGGCGGTGTCGCTGTGCCTGTACGTCGTCGGCGCGCTCGGCACCGAGGCCGAGGCCGCCGCAGAGCTCGGCGCGATCCACGACGGCGTGCTACGCACAACGCCCGCCGGCCCCGCGTTCACGCGGACGCGCTAGCCATCTACCGCCCGAGCGTCGAGAGCAGCCGCCGTGCGCGCTCGGGCAGGGCGCCGAGCCGCTCGCGCACGTCGGCCAGGCCGGCGCGCAGCTCCGGATCGCCCACCTCGACCGGCATCATCGAGTCCTGCAGCTCGGCGAGGAGGCTGTCGGCCTCCTCGATCGCCTCGACCGCCTCTTCGATGAAGGCGCGCGTGCCGCGCGACGGCGCGCCGGACGCGGCCTGGGCAAACGTGCGGCCTTCGAGCCCGTGGCGCTCGGCAAACCCGGCATGGGTCCGCTGCGCGCGGGCGTAGGCGGCCTGCGCGGGCCGGAACAGCTGCTCCTCGAGCACGTCGGCGGTGTGCTCGTCGAGCTGGTCGTAGGCGTCGCCGAGCGCGGCCATCGCACGGCCGAGCTCGTCGATCGCCTCGGCGATGCTCGCCAGCAGGTCCTGCCGGGCCTCCTGGCTCGCATACGCCATCGTCAGCCGACGCTCGTCCAGCGCTGGATCTGGCCCACGCCGCCGAACACCGCCGCGCGCGCGCCGACCGCGGAGAACGTGTGCGTGATCGTCAGCGTGCCGCCGGTCTGCGGCTTCGTCTTCTTCGAGTACTTCTTCTTCGCGTCGAAGCGCACCTTGTAGGCACCGGCGCGGGCGCCCGCGGAGACGATCTTGCGATGGATCTTGAACGTGCCGCACGGGGCGTGTGACTTGGCGATCTTCGTGTCGGCCTTGTAGCCGCCCGGCCCGCGGACGTGCATGTAAACCTTCGAGCCGCCGAGCAGCCCGTAGCCCTTGATACGGAGCTTCTTGCCGGCCGCCGCGTGCGTCGGGTTCACGTCGACGTGCAGACGCGTGACGAACAGCGGGACCGCAGCAGTCAGCGCCGTGTTCGTGACGTCGGTGGCCGCGAGCTGGTAGCCCTTGATGCCCTTGACGCCGGGGATCGTGAGCACCAGCCCGATGTTGCCGGCGCTATCGGCCTGCACGGTCGTCGTCGCTGCGCCGAAGGCGGCGTTGACCAAGCCGCCGGGGGTGTAGCCGCTGCCGAGGGCAGTCGGTGTCTGGCCCGAGAGGTAACAGCTCTGGGCCGGACTGATGCTGAGCGTGGCCGCCTGAGCCGTCGCGGCGAATGCCGCCATGCCTGCCGTGGCCACCGTGAACGCCGTTCCTACGCGTCGCAAAGGAATCCTCCCGTCTTGACTGCCGCGCTCGCGAGAGTATCGCCCAACGGTCAGAGGACGAAACGCGACCTTGCGTCGCTCCACACGAGATGGCATGCTCGCGAACCGGCGGGGCTCCGGCCGCGGAATGTCCGGAGTGCCAACATTGTCCATCCAGGCAAGGGGCCTCGTTGAGTCGCATCTCGATCAGCGGGACCGTCAGCGTCACCGCGAACGCGAGCGACGACGTCGGCGTCGCCGGCGTGCAGTTCCAGCTCGACGGCGCGGCGCTCGGCTCCGAGGACGCGTCCGCGCCCTACAGCGCCGGCTGGGACACCGGCACCGCGACGCCCGGCACCCACGCGCTCACCGCGGTCGCCCGCGACGCGGCCGGCAACGTGAAGACGTCGGCACCGGTCAGCGTGACCGTCAGCGGCGGCGGGGGCGGGGGCGCGCCCGTGTTCCAGAACGACCGCGTGATCATCGGCCTCGACGAGCCGACGCAGATCGCGTGGACGCCGGACGGGCGGATGCTGATCGCCGAGCGTGACGGCACGATCTGGGTCGTCCCGCCGGGCTCAGCCAGGTCCTCCCCACGCCGCTGATCCAGGTCCCGAGCGTCCCGACCGCCGACGAGCGCGGCCTGCTCGGGCTCACCGTCGATCCACAGTTCGCCCAGAACGGCTACATCTACGTCTATTACACGCACGGCACGATGCACAACCGTGTGTCGCGCTACACCGTGACCGGCGACACGGCGGCGACCGCGAGCGAGTTCGTGCTGTGGCAGAACCCGGCCGAGGCCGCGATCTGGCACCAGGGCGGCGACCTGCACTTCGGGCCCGACGGCGATCTTTACATCTCGGTCGGCGATCACCTCAACAGCCTCAGCGCGCAGCAGCTCGACTCCTATAACGGCAAGATCCTGCGCGTCACGCGCTCCTGGAGCCATCTCGCGGTCACCTACGACGGCACCACCGTGCGGCTGTACGTGAACGGCACGCAGGCCGCGACGCGGGCGGCCGGCAGCCCGATGTCGGTCTCCACTCGGCCACTGAAGCTCGGCGGCAACGCCGTGTGGGGCGAGTGGTACTCCGGGCTGATCGACGACGTCCGCCTCTACAACCGCGCGCTGGCGCCGAGCGAGATCCAGACGGACATGGGGAGAGCGGCCCCGTAACGTTCCGTCCATGACGAGCGAGCGACGGCCGGCGATCCTGGCGGTGGACGACGAGCCGGCCGTGCTCGCCGCCGTCGCGCGCGACCTGCGGCGCGGGTTCGGCGAGCGCTACCGGATCCTGCGAGCCGGCTCCGGGGCCGAGGCGCTCGAGTTGCTGAGCGAGGTCCGCCGCCGCGGCGATCCGGTGGCGATGCTGATCGCCGACCAGCGGATGCCGGGGATGGAGGGCACCGACTACCTCGTCCAGGCACGCACGATCGTCCCCGACGCCAAGCGCGTGCTGCTCACGGCGTACGCCGACACCGAGGCGGCGA
This sequence comes from uncultured Solirubrobacteraceae bacterium, assembly GCA_963803335.1. GTDB lineage: Bacteria > Actinomycetota > Thermoleophilia > Solirubrobacterales > Solirubrobacteraceae > DASSUW01. Next base: position 84,233 of record CAWDME010000012.1, read on the forward strand.
TCGCGGCGATCAACGAGGTCGCGCTCGACTATTACCTGCTCAAGCCGTGGGACCCGCCCGAGGAGGAGCTGTTCCCGGTCGTCGAGGACCTGCTCACGACGTGGGAGGCGGGCGCCGCGCTCGAGGCCGGCGGCGTGCGGGTGATCGGGCACCGCTTCTCGCCCGAGTCGCACGACCTGCGCGATTTCCTGGCCCGCAACCGCGTGCCGGCGCGCTTCCTCGACCTCGAGCGCGACGGCGAGGCGCGCGAGCTGCTCCAGGTCACCGGCGTGGGGCCCGACCGGCTGCCCGTGGCGCTGCTGGAGGATGGCAGCGTGCTCGAGCGGCCGACGATGCTGGAGATCGCCGAGCGGCTGGGGATCTCCGGGCAGCCGGCCTCGGACCACTACGACCTCGTGATCGTCGGCGGCGGCCCGGCCGGCCTGGCGGCCGCCGTCTACGGCGCGTCGGAGGGGCTGCGCACCGTGATGGTCGAGCGCGAGGCGCCCGGCGGGCAGGCCGGCCAGTCGAGCCGGATCGAGAACTACCTCGGCTTCCCGCAGGGGCTGACCGGGTCCGACCTCACGCAGCGTGCGACGTTGCAGGCGCGCAGGCTCGGCGCCGAGCTGCTGACCGTGCAGGACGCCGTCGCCCTGCGGGCCGAAGGCTCCGGCCGCTTCGTCGAGCTCAGCGGCGGCGGCGCGCTGAGCGCGAACTGCGTGCTCGTGGCGTCGGGCGTCGCGTACCGCCAGCTCGACACCCCAGGCTTCTTGGAGCTCACGGGCGCCGGGATCTACTACGGCGCGGCGGTGACCGAGGCGCGCTCCTGTGCCGACCAGCACGTCGTGATCATCGGCGGCGCCAACTCGGCCGGCCAGGCGGCCGTGTACTTCAGCGAGCATGCGGCCAGGGTGACGATGCTCGTCCGCTCCAACCTCGAGAAGTCGATGTCGCACTACCTCAGCGAGCGGATCGAGAAGCTCGGCAAGATCCAGGTGCGGCCCGGCAGCCAGGCGGTCGCCGCCGAGGGTGAGGACGGCCACCTGGCGCGCCTGCGCGTGCGCAACGGCGACGGCAGCGAGGAGGTGCTCGCGGCCGACGCGTGCTTCGTGTTCATCGGCGCCTCGCCGCGCACGGACTGGCTCGAGGGCGTCGTGGCGCGGGACGAGCGCGGCTTCATCCTCGCCGGCCTGGACGCCAAGGCCGCCGGCTGGCCGCTCGCGCGCGACCCGTATCTGCTCGAGACCAGCGTGCCCGGCGTGTTCGTGGCGGGCGACGTGCGCGCCCGGTCGATCAAGCGCGTGGCCAGCGCCGTCGGCGAGGGCTCGATGGCGGTCTCGCTCGTCCACCAGTATCTGGCCGACACATGAGCGAGTTCACGGTCGCCGACCTGCGCCCCGTCGACCTGTTCGACGATCTCGACGACGCGCAGCTCGCCGAGTGGGCGGCGGTCGCCAAGCCGTTCGACCACATGGCAGGCGAGGTGATCTCCGAACAGGGCGTCGAGCCCCCCGGGATGATCCTGCTGCTCGCCGGGACGGGCCACGCGCTGATCATCGAAGGTGGCCGGAGCGAGCCGGTCGGGCGCCAGCGCGCGCCCACCTGGATGGGCGCGATCGCCGTCATGACCGGCGACCCGCTGCCGGTGCGCATGGTCGCGGAGACGGATTGCCGCTGCGCGCTGATCGAGGCGGAGGACTTTCGCCGCCTGGCGCTCGCGCAGCCGTCGGTGCACGGGCGCGTGATGCGCCAGGTCGCGCCGGTGATGACCCGCGTCACCTCGATCGAGCAGAACCGTGAGCGACTGGCTTCGCTGGGCACGATGGCGGCGGGGCTCGCGCACGAGCTCAACAACCCCGCGGCGGCCGCGCAGCGCGCCGCCGCCCAGCTGGCCGAGGCGATCGAGGTGGTCGGCTCCACGATCGGGCGCTTCGTGGAGTCGGGCGTCGAGCGCAGCGACGCAGAGACGCTCGTGGCATTGCAGCGGCAGGCGCTCGAGCGCGCGTCGGCGCGCACGCCGCTCGACGCGCTCGACGCCGCCGACGCCGAGGACGAGCTCGCCGAGCGGCTGGAGGCGCTCGGGGTGGCCGAGCCGTGGCGGCTCGCCGAGCCGCTCGCCGCCGCCGGCGTCGACGACGCGTGGTTGGACGCGGTCGCGGCCGCCGCCGGGCCGGCGGCCGACGCCGCCGTCAGCTGGGTCGCCGCGATGGTCTCCGCGCACGCGCTCACGGTCGAGCTGCAGGAGTCCACGCACCGGATGTCCGACCTCGTGGCCGCCGTCAAGTCGTACGCGTACATGGACCGCGCCGACCTGGTCGAGGTCGACCTGCACGAAGGGCTCGAGACGACGCTGAAGGTGCTCGGTCACAAGCTCAAGCACACGTCGATCGAGCTGGTGCGCGACTACGACCGCAGCCTGCCCAAGCTGACCGTGCGCGGCTCCGAGCTCAACCAGGTGTGGACGAACCTGCTCGACAACGCGATCGACGCCCTCGGGGAGCGCGGGACGATCACGATCACGACGCGGCGCGACGGCGCGTGCGCGCTCGTCGACATCGGCGACGACGGGCCGGGCATCCCGCCCGAAGCGCGCGACCGCGTCTTCGAGTCTTTCTACACGACCAAGGACGTCGGCCGCGGGAGCGGGCTGGGCCTCGCCACCGCGCGTCGCATCGTCAACGACCGCCACGACGGCTCGCTGACCTTCGACTCCGAGCCGGGGCGTACGACCTTCCACGTCTCGCTGCCGATCTGAGGAGCCCGCCATGCCCTGCACCCACCTCGACCACGTGCTCGTCACCGAGCTGCCCGAAGCCGTCGACGGCTGTGAGGACTGCCTGGCGAGCGGCGGCCAGTGGGTCCACCTGCGGATCTGCCTCGAGTGCGGGCATGTCGGCTGCTGCGACAGCTCACCGGGGCAGCACGCGAGCGGCCACGCACGCGCGGCCGAGCACCCGATCATGCGATCGCTCGAGCCGGGCGAGGACTGGTCGTGGTGCTTCGTCGACGAGGTCGCGATGCGGATCCCGCGCGTGCAGGGCGAGACGCGGATCCCGCCGTCGCCGCTACTCGGCTGAGCGGCGCACCTGCTCGTGGACCTCGTCGGGCGTGCCGGAGCCGTCGACCCGGCGCAGCAGCCCGCGCTCGTCGTAGTAGGCGATCAGCGGCTCTGTCTCGTGGTGGTAGACGCGCAGGCGCTCGCGCACGGTCTCGGGATTGTCGTCACTGCGCCCCTCTCCCCGGCCGAGAATCCGCTCCATCACGACGTCGTCGGGCACGTCGATCAGGATCGCCGCACCGAGCTCGCGCCCGAGCTGGGCGAGGCCGGCCGTCATCGCCTCGGCCTGCGCGCGCGTGCGCGGAAAGCCGTCGAGCAGGACCGCCTTGTCGGCGAAGTCGTCGGCGGCCTCGGCCACCACGGCAAGGATCAACTCGTCCGGGACGAGGTCGCCCCGGTCCATGTAGGCGGCGGCGCGCTTCCCCAGGTCGGTGCCCTCGAGCCGGGCCTCGCGCAGGAGGTTCCCGGTCGACAACGGCGTGTAGCCGAACTCTTCTTGCAGGCGCGCCGCCTGGGTGCCCTTGCCGCTCCCCGGTGGCCCCAGCATGGCAATCGTGCTGTGCATCACCCCATCATCGCCGCTCGGCCCGGTCGCCGGAGCCCCGAGGGGCAACGGCGACCGGGCACGGAGCGTTCCCCAGGATCAGACCGCCGGTGTGGGCGATGACGGAAGCGTCGGCGTGACGGGCGCCGACCGGGTCATGGGCCACCAGCCCCAGCGCCCCAACAGCTCCACCGTCGCCGGCAGTAGCACCGGCCGGACGATGAACGCGTCGAGCACCACGGCGACGGCCAGGCCGACGCCGAACTGGCGGACGGCCAGCAGATCGGTGGCGAGGAACGGCCCGACGGCGGCCAGCGCCACCAGCGCGGCGCCCGTCGCCGCGTACGCCGTCGGACGCAACGCGTTCCGCAGTGCCTGGTGTGCGTCACCGCACTCCAGGAACTCCTCGCGCGTGCGGTGCAGGAGCATGACCTCGTAGACGATCGTCAACCCGAAGATCGCCGCAAAGATGCCGATGATCGACATCGGGTCGATGAAGCCCGGGCCTCCCAGCGGCGGGTTGTCGCCGCTAAACAGGAGGGCCAGCACACCGAACGCCGCAGCGGCGGTCAGCAGGTCGAACGCCACCGCGATCAGCGGCAGGACGATGGTCCGCAGCGCCAGCATCAGCTGCACGGCGATCGCTGCCGACAGCACGATGATCACGAGCGCGATCCGGCTCTGGGTCACGCTGGCGAAGTCCGTCAGCTCCCCAGCCGGGCCGCCGACGGCCGCCTCGGTCGCGGTGGTGGCCGCGAACCGCTGGGCCGAACTGCGCAGGTCATCGCCGAGCGCCTGCGTCCGTGGGTCGCCCGCCGGGTAGCGCGAGACGACCGCGATCTGCGCGGCGGAGCCGCCCTGATCGATGTTGACCACGAACGACGGCTGCGTCTGGGCAGCGGCGGAGGCTCCGTCGATCGCCGCCAGCACGAAGTAGCCGGACGCGAACAGCCCCGGTGACTCCTTCTGGAGCTGCTCCAGGTCCTTCGGTGACGGCAGGTCGGAGCGGAACTTGGCGACCTTGGACTTCGCAGTGCCGAGCCCTGCTGCGAGCTGGCCGGCCGGACCAGTGCCGCCGCTCAGCTTGCCCGAGAGCGTGCCCAGGCCGGCCTGGAGCGTCGCCGCGCCGGCCGAGAGCTGGGACAGGCCGCTCGTGAGGTCGCCGCCACCGGCGGCGAGGGCAGCGATGCCGGTGGTGAGCTCAGCATTGCCCGACTGCAGCCGTCCGATGCCGGCCTGCAGCCGGCCCGAACCGGCGTACAGGCGGCTGAGGCCGCCGGAAAGCTCCGTGATCTTCTTCTGCAGCCCGCCGGCGATCACCGCACCGAAGGCGAGCTTCGACTGCGCGCCCGCGAGCGTGCCGGACACTCCGTCGGCGGTGGTGCTCGCCGAGCTCAGGGCGCCGAGCGCGGACTGGTATGCCGGATCGGACTTGCCGGCCTGCATCTTCTGCAGCTCGCCGAGTGCGGTCGCGAGCTGACCCGTGAGCGCCTTGCTCGACTGTGACGCGCCCTGCACGGCCGAATAACCCGCGCCGACGTCTCCGACCATCTGGCCGACCGCCGGCAGCCCCGCCTTGACCGGTCCTGCGGCAGCGCCGAGGCCCGCGTTGATCTCCTTGGCGCCCGCCAGCAGCTCGGCCGAGCCGTTGCGCAGCCGGGTCGCTCCCGCCAGTGCCTGGTGCAGCCCGCCGGAGATCTGCGCGGCGCCCGCATGAGCTTGCTGGAGCCCGGCGTGCAGCTGGCCGGCGCCCCCGCCCGCCTGACCGGCGCCGGCGGCGGCGGCCTGCAGGCCCTCACGGAGCGTGACGACACCGGCACCGGCCTGGCCGAGGCCGGCTTGCAGCTTTCCGAGCTCCTTCTTGCCGCCCTTGAGCAGCTTGTTGGACTCGGCGAGCTTCTTGGGCAGCACGTTCAGCTCGTCTGCCTTGGCCTTGATCGGCCCTGGGCCGACCACGGAGGCGACGCGAACGTCCTTCGCCCAGCTGGCCTGGAACCGGCCCAGCGAGGCGAGGGTCGCCTTGTCTGTCACCGGCGCCCGCTGCGAGGCGACCACGACGTTGAACGGGCTCGCCCAACCGGGCCCCATCGCTCGGCCGACGGCCTCGAAGTCCTGGCGCGCGACGGAGTCCTTCGGCAGCAGCGACGGCGACGGCGGGCCGGTCTTGAGTGACACGGCGGGCACCGCGAGCAGCAGGAGCACCGCGATGGCGACCGGGGCGGCGAGCGCCGCGTTGCGGATCACCGCGTGGCCTGATGCCAGTCGGTCCCACGTACGCTGCACCGGCCCGGGAAGGCCGAAGCTCAGCCATTGCAGACGTTGGCCGGCGAGGGAGATGACGGCCGGCATCACGACCACTGCCGCGACGACGGCGAGCGCGGCGCACAGCAGCACGCCGATGCCGAGCGACGTGAGGATCGTCGTCGGCGCGATCATCGTGGCGAGGATCAGGGCGATGATGAGCGACGTCCCGCCGATGAGGACCGCCCGGCCGGAGGTCTCGACGGCGGTGGCAACGCCGTCCTCCTGCCAGCGGCGATAGATCATGAGCGTGTACCCGACGCCGAGCGCGAGCCCGGTCACCGATCCAAGGGCGATCGCCGTCGCGTCGACGTCGATCGCTTCGCCAAGCAGCGTCATCGCGCCGAAGCCGGCGAGCGTCGTCACGGCGCCGAAGGCGGCGATCACGAGCGCCGCGACCGGCGCGCCCAGCAGCGCCAGGAGTACGAAGAAGAGGATGGGGATGGCGATCAGCTCGGCGGTGCGAGTCCGGTCGACGGTCTCCTGCTTGAGGGCGCGGTCGATCGTGGGCTGACCGGTGATGTGGGCCTTGACGGGGCCGGAGACCGCCTGCTGAACCGTGCGGTCGAGCTGCGGCTGCACGGTGTTGACCATCTCCTCCTCAGTCCGAGCGACCGAGGCGACGATCATTGCGGAGGTCTTGCTCGGCCGAAGTTGCTTGCCGGTGTCGCCGCCGGACCAGGCGGAGATCACCTTGGTGTCCTGGCGCACGTCGAGCCGGCGAACAACGATCGGGCCCTGGCGGTCCAGCTGGTCCGCGGGGCCTTGCAAGAGGATTGGCACGAGCACGCTCGGACCGAATTGGCTCTTGGCGAGATCCACGGCCCGTGACGACTCGCTGCCGGGAACGACGACGAGTGAAGGCGAGATGCGGTCGCTCACGCCGAGCCCGACCAGGGCTAAGACCGCGGCGACGAGAATCCAGACGAACAGCGCGATCCGCGGACGACGGATCGAGAAGCGGGCGAGGTGTAGCGCGGTTGCGCTCCTCTCTGGGATTACCGACGCTACGACTCCCAGGGCGATTCGCCATCCGTGACAACCCACTCGCTCAGATGCGGTTTGCTCCGGATGTTGTCACCGCGTCAATAAGGGACGATCTGGTCATGACAACCATGCCCTCTTCGGCGAGCGGCCCCACGTCCGCGGACGCGTCCGCGCAGACGTCGACGCTGGGCCAGTTGATCCTCGCCGCCGCGGAGCGCCACAGCGGCGCGGCCATGCGGTTCAAGCACGACGGTGCCTGGATCGACGTGACGTTCGCGGACCTTGCCGCCCGCGCGCGCGAGATCGCACGCGGCCTGATCGGCCTCGGCATCCGGCCGGGCGACCGCGTCGCCATCCTCAGCGCGACCCGGCCCGAGTGGACGCTCGTGGACTGCGGCGCGCTGTGCGCCGGTGCGACTGTCGTCCCGATCTACCAGACCAACTCACCGTCGGAGTGCCGCTACGTGCTCGAGCACTCCGGGTCGCGCATCGTCTTCTGCGAGGACGCCGCGCAACTCGCCAAGGTCGCCGCGGTGCGCGCCGAGTGCCCCGACCTCGAGCACGCGATCCTGATGACCGACGGGGAAGCCGACGGCGCCCTGCCGCTGCGCACGCTGCGCGAGCACGCGGCCGGCGTCGACCCGCGCGCGCTCGACGATGTGCAGCGCGAGCTCTCTCCCGAGAGCATCGCCACGATCGTCTACACGTCCGGAACGACCGGCCCGCCCAAGGGCTGCATGACCTCGCACGGCAACTTCCTGGCGGTGCTGGACATGTACGAGCGCCAGGTGCCGATGGGCGAGGACCCCGTCATCTTCATGTTCCTGCCACTGGCGCACTCGCTCGCGCGCGTGGTCCAGATGTTCGCCCTCGACACGGGCTCGACCCTCGCGTTCTGGCAGGGCGATCCACAGCGGATCCTCGATGACGTACTCGAGGCACGACCGACCCACTTCCCATCGGTCCCGCGCGTGTTCGAGAAGATCCACACCAAGGCCACGAGCACCGCCCTCGAGTCGAGCCACGTCAAGCGCGCGGTCTTCGACTGGGCCCTCGCCACCGGCAGGCGGGCACGTGCCGCCGAGCGCTCGGGCCGCCGGCCCAGCGGGCCACTGCGCCTGCGCCTTGCCCTCGCCGACCGGCTCGTGCTCTCGAAGGTCCGCGACCTGTTCGGCGGCGAGCTGCGGATCGCCATGACCGGTGCCGCGCCGATCGCCGCCGAGATCCTCGAGTTCTTCGACGCGTGCGGCGTGATCATCCTCGAGGGCTACGGGATGAGCGAGACGTGCTCCGCCGCGACCCTCAACACGCTCGAGGCCATCCGCTTCGGGACCGTCGGCCGCGCGCTGCCCGGCAGTGACGTGGCGATCGCCGACGACGGCGAGATCCTCATGCGCGGCCCGCACGTGTTCGAGGGCTACTACCGCGACCCGGCGGCAACGAAGGAGACGTTCGACGGAGACTGGCTGTGCTCGGGCGACCTCGGCGCCGTCGACGACGACGGGTTCCTACGCATCACCGGACGCAAGAAGGACCTGATCATCACGTCGTCGGGCAAGAACATCGCGCCGTCGAACATCGAGTCGGCGCTGCGCGAGTCGCGCTGGATCTCGCAGGCCGTCGTGTACGGCGACAACCATCCGTACCTGGTCGCGCTGCTGACGCTCGATGCGGACGAGCTGCCCGCACTGGCGGCCAAGGTGGGATGCACGCCGGACCTGGAGACGATGATCGCGGACGCGCGCGTGCGCGCGGAGATCCAGACGGTCGTCGACGACACCAACCAGCGGTTCGCGCGGATCGAGCAGATCAAGCGCTTCGCGCTGCTCGACCGCGACCTCACGCTCGCCGCTGGCGAGCTGACCCCGACCCTGAAGGTCAAGCGGAACGTCGCGTCCGAGCGCTTCCGCGAGGTGTTCGAGGGCCTGTACACGCCATGAGCGAGGTCGCGCTCCGCGACGGCGCACGGATCGTCCTGCGACCGATCCGCGCATCGGACCGCGACCTGCTCGTTGCGGGCTTCGAGCGACTGAGCGCGAAGTCGCGCTACCAGCGGTTCCTCGCTCCGATGGACGAGCTCCCGGAGCCGATGGTCGAGTACCTGACGGAGGTCGACCACCACGATCACGAGGCAGTGGTCGCCGTCGATCCGGTCTCCGGTCGCGGTATCGGCGTGGCGCGCTTCGTGCGCCTGGAAGACCGTCCGCAGGTCGCGGAAGCGGCGGTAACGGTGTCCGACGACTGGCAGGGCCGCGGGGTCGGCACCCTGCTGCTCGCGGCACTCGCGGCCCGCGCCCGTGAGGAGGACGTGCAGACGTTCACGGCCATCCTCCTCGCCGCGAACCACGAGATGATCGAGGTGCTCGAGCACGTGGCGCGCGTGCGCGTGGTCGACCGCCACACGGGCACGGTGCAGGTCGAGGCCGACCTGCCGGCCGAAGGCGAGATCGCGTCGATCCGCGCGCTGCTTCGCGCGGCGCACCCGCCGCGGCTGGACGCTAGGCCGCGAGAGGCTGCGGCGTGCCGTACTCGCGCTGGAGCTCCGGCCCGAGGTTGAGCAGCAGGTCCGCGATGTGCGGGTCGAACTGGCGGCCGCGCTCGCGGGCGATCTCGGCCAGCGTCTCGTCGACCGTCCACGCCCGCTTGTACGGGCGGTCCGAGATCAGGGCGTCGAAGACGTCGGCCACCGCGCAGATGCGGCCGACGAGCGGGATGTCCTCCCCGACGAGGCCGGCGGGATAGCCGGACCCGTCCCAGCGCTCGTGGTGCGTGCGCGCGATCACCTCGCCCATCTGCACGAGCGGCGAGCGCGAGCCGGCGAGCAGGTCGCCGCCGATCGTCGTATGCCGCTTCATGACCTCCCACTCCGCGGGCGTGAGCGCACCCGGCTTGCGCAGGATCGTGTCGGGGATCGCGATCTTGCCCACGTCGTGCATGGCCGCCGCGTGGCGGAACAGCTCGGCCTCGTCCGCGTCCATGCCGGCCGCGAGCGCGAGGCGGTGGCACAGCTCGCTCATGCGGCCGATGTGGTCGCCCGTCTCCTCGTCGCGCGATTCGACCGCCTTGGCGAGCCGCTGAACGACCTCGAGCTCCGTCTCCCGCAGCTCGCTCGTGCGGGCGCGGATCTCCTCCTCGAGCACGCGGTTGACGTCGGCGATGTGCTGGCGGCGGACGGTCTCGAGCAGGTGGCTCACGGCGACCGTGGCGACCGCGGCGACCGTGAGGCCGGCAAGCGGGGCCACGAGTGGGAGCACGGTCCCGTGCGCGAACGCGACCTGCGCGATCACGACGTACGCGATCCCGATCACCGGCGCGGCGAGCGCGGCGAGCAGGGCGCGGACGCGCAGCGCGATGAGCGGCACCACCAACGCCAGCCCGAGGATCGCGACGAGGCTGAGCCACACCGGCGCGTCGCGCAGCGGCAGGCCGTGCAGCAGCGTCCAGATCGCGTTGGCCTGGACCTCGGGGCCGGACATCGGATGCGGCCCGGCGGACGTGGCGTGCAGGTCGTGGACGGTTGGCGCCGACACGCCGACGACGACGACCTTGCCGCGCAGCGCCCGCGGGTCGACCTTGCCGTTGACGAGCGCGGAGAACGAGTACGTCGGCACCGTTCCCGACGGGCCGCGGAAGTCGATGTACGAGCCGCCGGCGGCGAAATCCGACGGGGCGACGCTGCGCCCCAGCCGCTTCGCGACCGCGACCGCCATGGTGTCCATGCCGCCCATCGAGTAGCTGAAGCGGCGGATCGTGCCGCCGGCCTCGTCGGGCAGGTTGCTGGCGGCCGCACGCGCATGGATGGCGGCGAGGTTCGCATCACCGCCGAGCACGTTGGAGTGGCCGGTGCTGTCGGTCTCGCTCGTCGCCAGGACGGCGCCGCCGGCACGATCGATCGCGTGGTAAAGGGCGAGGTCGTCGTACGCCTTCGTCGGCTCGGTGAACTGGACGTCGTAGACGATCGCACGAGCGCCGGCGCGGCGGAGGGCGTCGACCGCGCGGGCGTGCCAGCGCCGCGGGAACGGCCACTGCACCTTCAGGTCCGAGAACGTGACGTCGTCGACCGCCACGACCGCGACCTCGGACGGCACCTCGGCCCCGCGGGCCTGGAAGCGCTTGTCGACCGACGCGTTCTCGATCGTGTCGAGCGCGCCACCGAAGTGCGCCGCGGCGGCGAGCCCCGCCGCGACCAGCCCGGCGGTGAGCAGGAGTCGTGCGCGCGACATCTAGCGCGCGAGGTAGGAGTGGCCGGCCTTCACGAGCACGGTCTTGTGGCGCACGAGATCGCGGACCGCGACAGCGCCTTCCTTCACGCGCGTGTAGGTGCCGGAGCAGCGGTCCTGCGTGTACCAGGCGGTGCCGCGCGCGGTGGCGACGCTGTCGTTGCCGTGCGTGCGGAAGCGGCCGCCGTTGTCACGCGCCCACAGGCCGCGATGCTTCTTGCGCTTGTGGCTCGCGAAGGCGATCGCGGCGTGCGCCGGCTGGGCCGGACAGGCCGAGAGGTTGCCGCCACGCAGCGTGAGCGTTGTCATCCCGCCGCCGCTGCGCCGCTGGCTCGTCGCGAACTTCGAGCCCCAGAAGGTGCCCATCTGGACGCGGCCGCGGTCGATCGCGGTCATGAGCCGCACGTGGCCGGCGCGCGCGTCCACGAGCGAGCCGAGCGGGATCCGGCCCGGCTCGGCCAGCTTCGTGAACCGCTTGGCGCCCGGGCGCCGGATGCGCACGGTGCCGCGCGCCGCGGCGACCACGACGCTACGGCCCTGCTGCGGGAGCGGGACACCCTTGAGATCGTCGGGCAACTGGTCGGCGAGGCCGTTGCCGCCGGTGGCGACCGGGACGTACTCGTAGGCGCCGATATCGGGCGCGGCGCCCAGGCTGCGCGGCCGGCCGTCGGGGTCTGGGGAGCTCGCGAACGCGTCGAGCGCGCCGGCGTCGATCGTCGGCGACCCGGCCGCGGGCCGGTAGTCGCCGTCGGCGAAAAGCGGCTCGGCGCTCTGGTTGCCGGTGCCGGGCGCGAGACCGATCGAGAACGCCGGGCGGAAGTTCGAGAACGCGGCGGTGCAGCCGCCGTCGGCGTCGATGTCGGTGTCCTTGCCACGCACGATCGCGTTGACGATCGAGACGGTGCCGTCCTTGACCTGGCAGCGGATCCCGGTGCCCGCCGCGCCCTCGACCACCGTGACGTTGCGCAGCACCGAGCTGGCGTTCTTGGCGTCCTTGACAAGTAGCGCCTTGGCGCCGGACCTGGAGTCCAGGCTGCGCACGACCGAGTTGCGCAGCACGGTGCCGGCGGCCGACACGCTCAGCGTGGCGGCGGTCCCGGCGTTGGACTGCACCTGGATGCCGTCGGCGACGCCGCTCTGGAGCTCCAGCGCCTGCCGATCGGGGTTGACGGCCTCGAGCGAGACGTGCGTGAGCGTGCCGCCCTTGAACGTGAGGACCGTGCCGCCGAGCTTGCCCGAGGCGGCGATCCGCGGCCACGCGTGGTCGGGGTCGCCGTGCAGGTTGAGCGCGCCCTTCGGGTTGAGGGCTGTATCGAGCTGATAGCTGCCGGAGGTGACGATCACCTCGTCGCCGGGCGCGGCGTTGTTGACGGCACGCTCGATCGCGCAGGGATCGGTCGCCGGGCACTGCGACGTGCTCGACCCGTTCGGGGCCGCGTAACGCTGCGCCGCATCCGCCGCCGGTGTCACGGCGAGCAGCAGCAGCGTCGTAGCGACCGAGACCAGCGTGCGACCCATCGCTTCTTGTTTCGGCACATCGCCCGGATCCCTCAACGGAACGGACGGACGGACGACTAAAGTCCGCCCGCATGGAGCACCGGCAGCTCGGCGACTCGGACCTCCACGTCTCCGTGATCGCGCTCGGCTCGTGGCTGACGTACTCGGGCGGCATCGGGCGCGAGCAGACCGAAGCGTGCACGCGAGCGGCGTTCGACGCCGGCATCACGTTCTTCGACACCGCCAACGTCTACGGCCGCGGCGCCGCGGAGAGCGCCTGGGGCGAGATCCTCGCCGGCTACCCGCGCGACTCGTACACGCTCGCCACCAAGGTCTACTTCCCGATGGGCGGGCGCGACCGCGGCCTCTCGCGCGCGCAGATCCTCAAGCAGATCGACGGCTCGCTGGCGCGGCTGCAGACCGACTACGTCGACCTCTACCAGTGCCACCGCTACGACGACGACGTGCCGCTCGAGGAGACGATGGGCGCGCTCACCGAGGTCGTCGAGGCCGGCAAGGCGCGCTGGATCGGCTTCAGCGAGTGGCCGCCGGACAAGATCCAGGCGGCGCTCGACACGGCCGGCACGGCGAAGTTCGTGTCCAGCCAGCCGCAGTACTCGATGCTCTGGCGCGCGCCGGAGGCGGAGGTGATCCCGCTGTGCGAGCGCAACGGGATCTCGCAGATCGTCTGGTCGCCGCTGGCCCAGGGCGTGCTCACCGGCAAGTACCGGCCGGGCGAGGCGCCACCGGCCGACTCGCGCGCCACCTCGTCGGCGATGAACCGCTTCATCAAGCAGTGGCTCACCGACGAAATGCTCGAGGCGGTTCAGCGGCTGCGGCCGATCGCCGACGGCGCGGGGCTGACGATGTCCCAGCTCGCGCTCGCCTGGATTCTGCGCCAGGCCAACGTGGCGGCGGCGATCGTCGGCGCCACGCGGCCCGAGCAGGTGCACGAGAACGTCGCGGCCGCGGGCGTCGAGCTGAGCGCCGACACCCTTGCGGCGATCGACGACGCCGTCGGCGCGGTGGCAATCCGCTAGTGCCGTGATTCGAATTTCCGAATCCCGGCACTAGAACAGCGGCGGCGTCGTCAGCAGCGGCTCGATCCGCCAGCCGCCGCCGGGCGCCGCCGTCGCGTGCCACAGCTCGTCGAACCCCTCCTCAGGCGTGGGCCGCTGGAGCGCTCGCGCGGTCGCCGCGACGCGGGCGGGCGGGATCCCGGCGCGCCCGAACGCCTGGGTGGCGTCGGCCTCCACCAGGTAGCCGATCACCTTGAAGCCGGCCTCACGCGCCGGCGCCACGTAGCGCACCCGGTCGGCCGGCGTCGGGTTCGTGTTGTCGACCACGAACGGCTGCCGCGTCTCGAGGCACTCCCGCACGAGCTCGCCTTCGCGCGAGCGCGAGTGCAGAACGTCCAGGCTCACGTGGACGTGCGTGGCGAGGAAGCGGTCGCGGTACAGCGTCGTCTTCCCGCTGCCCTGGACGCCGCAAAGGACGACCGCCTCCATGGTCAGAGCCGCGGGTTCATGTACTGGGCGACCGCAGGGACCATCAGAAATACCTCGACGTCCTCGTCATCGAGCGCGCCGCCGGCATCCACGTCGTCGGCGCTTGCCAGCAGGAGCAGGCTTGATTGAACCTGATCGAGGAACGAGAAGATGCCGATCTTCATGATCTCCGCGTCGTCGAGGAGCACCATCATCTCCTTGTGGCGGCGCGCGGCCTGGAGGATCGCCGCGAGATCGCCGGCGGCGCCGATCGCCTCCGCGGCCAGCTCGTCGCTCAAGCCCTCCTCGCGGCGCCGCGCCGCGAGCGTCCGGTAGCGCGTAGCGCAGTTGACGCAGCGGCCAGAGGACCGCCCACGGCTCAAGCGGCTTCGGGATGCGCTCCAGCAACGCGCCGTCGCTCGCCTCCATCTCGGCGATGAACCAGCGGTCGACGAACGCCAGCTTCCGCGCGCGCTCGAGCAACTCGTCGCGCTCGACGGGCTCGTGAAGCGCGCGTCGGTACAGGTCGAGCGAGTGGTGCAGCTCCAGCGCCAGGTCGAGCAGCAGCGCGGCGTCGTCCGGTGACAACTCGCGCTTCCGGCGCCAGAACCGCATCCAATCCGCTGTGCCCCGGGATGTCGGGGACCAATCCCTAGGAAGTTCCCCGATGCGGCGAGCCTCGTTGCGAGGGCAACCTTCGCTGCATGTCCTCCTCACCCATCTCTCGGACGATCGCCCTCATCGCGCTGGCGATCGTCGCTGCGCTGGCGGCGGTCTCCCCCGCCTCGGCCACCCCGCGCGCGACGCCGTACCCGCTCCCCGCCGACTTCGCGCTCCCCAATCAGCCCGTGACGGGCCCCGACGGGGCCGTCTGGGTCACCGACTCGAGCCTCGGCCGGATCTGGCGGATCGCACCCCGCACCGGCAAGATCCGCTCCTACGACCTCGGCCAGCAGCCGACCGGCATCACCGTCGCCTACGGGTCGATGTGGGTCGCCGACGCCGGTGGCGACGCTATCCACCGTGTCGAGACCGACGGCTCCTCCACGCGCATCGCGCTGCGGAACGGCGCGTTCCCGACCGGCATCGTCAAGGGCCCGGACGGCGCCCTGTGGTTCACCGAGACGCACGGCGACGCGATCGGCCGGCTCGCACTCGACGGCACGATCACCGAGTACCCGCTTGCGCCCGGCGTGTTCGCCGGCGAGATCGTCTCCGGCCCGGACGGCGCGCTGTACTTCAGCGAGGCGCTCGGCGGCAAGGTCGGCCGCATCACCACGAGCGGCGCGATCACCGAGTTCGCGCTGCCCGGCGACGCCGCCATGCCCGGCCCGATCGTCGCGACCGACGGCGTCCTCTACGTCGCCGACCGCAACAACAACACTATCGACCGCATGACGACCACGGGCGAGGTCACCGACGCGTTCGAGGTCCCGCGCGAGAACGCCGACCCGCTGGCGATGGTGGCCGGTGCCGACGGCGCGCTGTACATCGCCGAGCACATGACCGGCTCGATCTCCCGCATGACGCTCGACGGCACGTTCACCAAGCGCTACAAGGTGCCCGGCGGCTGGCCGGACTCGATCACCAACGGCCCCGACGGCTCGCCGTGGATCGGCCAGGGCAACCTCGGCCAGGTCGTCCGCCTCGACGTCGGGCTCGACGCCCCGGTCACCGCCCACGGCACCACGTTCGCCGCGCGGGCCGGCGTGACGGCCACGCACACGGTCGCCGAGTTCACCGACGCCGACCCGAACGCGCGCGCCGGCGACTACGCCGTGACGATCAGCTGGGGCGACGGCTCGACGACCGGCGGCACGGTGTCCCGCGCCGCCGACGGCTCGTTCACCGTCCGCGGCCGTCACGCCTACGAGAAGAAGGGCACCCGGCGCGTCACCGTCCGCATCGCCGACGGCGCCGGCCGCGGCCTCGACGCCAAGGTCACGAGCACGGCGGTGGTGTCCAACTAGCTACTCGCCGATGTCCTCGTCCCAGATCTCCGGATGGCGGGCGATGAAGCCCTCCAGCAGGTCGACGCACTCCTGCGAGTCGAGGTCGATCACCTCGACCCCGCACTCGCGAAGCCAGTCGACCCCGCCCTGGAAGGTCCGCGACTCGCCCACCACGACCGTCCCGATGCCGAACTGGCGGATCAGCCCGCTGCAGTACCAGCACGGGGCGAGCGTCGTGGCGATCGTGACGTCGCGGTAGGAGCGGCGGCGGCCCGTGTTGCGGAACGCCTCCGTCTCCCCGTGAGCGGACGGGTCGCCGCGCTGCACCCGCTGGTTGTGGCCGCGGCCGAGCAGGGCGCCGGTGGCGTCGAAGAGGGCTCCCCCGATCGGGACCCCGCCTTCGGCGTCACCGGCCCGCGCTTCCTCGACGGCGACCGCGAGCATCGCCTCGTGATTCGCCACTACTTGCACCGCATCCCCACTCCCTTCTTCGGTGGATCGCGATCGTACTAGCCTTCACCACCCGTGCCCACCGTCGAAGGCCTGACGTTTTTCTATGCGCTTCACGTGCTCCCGCCGGGGCGCCTGCCGTTCCGGCGCTGGCGCTGGGAGCTGTGGCACGGCGCCACGCTCGTCGCCGCCGGCTGGCGGCTCTCGCGCCCGCAGGCGGGCCGCGCGCTGCGGGCGAGCGCCGCCGAGTTCGGGCACCGGCTGTTCGGCCTGCGGCCGCCGCCGAGCGAGCACGCCGACGCCCGTGACCTGCAGCCGGGGTCCGCCGAGCGGGTGACGATCGGGTCGATCAGCTGCTTGCTGGTGCCACGTGCGCTGGAGCTGCCTGCCCCGGCGCCAAGCCCGGGCTAAGCCGGCGCCAACCGCACCGCAACCCCTTGCCAACCTCAGTTCCGGAGTGTTGGCCCATGAAGCCGTTCCCGCCTCCCCAGCTGTCCGTCAAGCGCTCGATCCCCACGGGCCACATGCAGCCGCGGCCGCTGCCGCCGAGCACGATGCGCTCCACCGTCCTGCAGTCGCTCCTGCTGTGCCCCGACGGCGGTGTCGAGACGCACCGTCACGGCCAGGGCTCGACCCGCCCGCGGACCCACTGACATGCCGGACGTCATGGACGACACCCAGCCCCTGCGCACGATCGTGGCCGACGACGACCCGCTCGTCCGCCGCCTGATCCGCGACACGCTGCAGATGGACGGCGTCACCGTGATCGCGGAGGCCTCCACCGGCCGCGAGGCCGTCGAGCTCGCGCTCTTCTACCGCCCCGACGTGGTGGTGATGGACTACATGATGCCCGAGATGGACGGGATCGAGGCGACGCGCTCGATCTTCGAGCAGGCGCCCGACGTCCGCGTCGTCATGCTCACCGGAGCGGGTGACGAGTCGCTCGGAATGCGCGGCCTGCGCGCCGGCGCTGCCGGGTTCCTCTCCAAGGACATGGAGCTCGCCGCGCTGCCGCGCGCCCTGCGCAGTACGCTCGACGGCGAGGCCGCCATCTCGCGCCGCCTGGCGATGCAGCTCGTCCAGCACTACCGCAGCGCGCCGACCGCCGGCATGGGCCTGCGCCCGGTCCGCTCGTCACTGACCGACCGCGAATGGGAAGTGCTGGACCTGCTGTCCGGCGGCGCGACCACCGAGGACATCGCGCGCCTGCTCGTGCTCTCGACCGAGACGGTCCGGTCGCACCTGAAGAACCTGTACCGCAAGCTCGAGGTGCGGACCCGCGATGAGGCTGCGGAAGCCGCCATGCGCCTGCGCGAGCTCGGCGCCGTCGCGGCCTGAGCCAGATCCGCTGCGGGGGTCTACGGATCCCGGTGACGCAGAGCGGGCGGATGTTCGCTGCGCGGCGGTGCTGCAGCCTGTTCGGTAAGCGCCGGCGCTGCTGGTGATCGTCGAGCCGCCGGCCGGATCGGTTGGAGGCCATGTACGCCGCACCCGCTACGCCTCGTCGGCTGGAACCCACCAGCGTCACGACCGCGACCGCCGTCGCGCCTGAGGTGGACCGGAGCGCGCCGCCGCCGCGACGCGCAATGCCGGCGGGACGGCGCGAGACCGTGGTCGTGCGCGGGGCGCTGCTGGTGCTCGCGTTGGCGGTCCTGGATGACGCGTTCGTGCATCCCGAGCCGGGCACCACCGTCGGGGACCATCTCGCCAGCGGCCTGGTGCCGGCGGCGACGGCGCTGGCGATCGCGGTCCTGTACCCGCGCCTACGTGCGGGTCTGCGGGCGACGGTCCTGCTCGTGTGTGCGCCGGTGGCGATTGTCGCGGGCGTGGTCGACGGCCTCCGCCACGTGCTTGTGGATCGGCTGGCCGGCGACGACGTCACGGCGCTGCTGGCGCTGGTGGCGGGAGTCGTGCTCGGGGCCGTCGGCGTCGGCGTGCTGTGGCGCTCGCGGCGCCGCGACGACTCCCGACCGCGCCGGTACCTGCGGCGCTCGCTGATCACGGTCGGTGCGCTGGTCGGCGCGTATTTCGTGGTGCTCCCGATCGCGCTGGCTGTCGTGGTCAACCACAAGGCACGCTCGCCGGTGCCCGCCGCCGACCTCGGCCGCCCATATCAGCAGGTGACGCTCAGGACCAGCGACGGGCTGCGCTTGGCCGCTTGGTATGTGCCGTCGCGCAACCGTGCCGCGGTGATCGTGTTCCCCGGCCGCAGGGGTCCCGTCCGCCACGCCCGCATGCTCGTCCGGCACGGCTACGGCGTGCTGCTGCTCGACCGCCGCGGCGAGGGCGCCAGCGACGGTGACTACAACGCCCGCGGCTGGGGCGGCGAGCCGGACCTCAAGGCCGCGCTCGCCTTCCTGCAACACCGCAGTGACGTTGACCCGCAGCGGATCGGCGGCCTGGGGTTGTCCGTCGGCGGTGAGTTGCTGTTGCAGACGGCCGCCCAGGATCGACGGCTGCGCGCGGTGGTGTCCGAGGGCGCGGGCCGCCAGTCATTGGCCGACCAGTTGCAGCTCCCCGACGTGCCGAAGATGATCCGTTGGCTGTCGCCGATGACGGCCGAGACAGCCGCTGGGATGGTGCTCGCCGACCAGGCGCCGCCGACCGGGCTGGTGCACGCAATGCCGCGCATCGCGCCGCGCCCCGTGCTGCTGATCCGCGGCGGCCGGGGAAACGCTGACGAGGAGCTCAACCCGGTCTACCAGCGCGCGGGCGGCCGCACGGTGCAGGGCTGGGAAATCCCGCAGGCGGGCCACACAGGCGGGCTGTCGGCCGTCCCGCGGGCGTATGAGACGCGCGTCGTCGGCTTCTTCGACCGCGCGCTGGACGTGCGCTGAGCCGCAACGTGTCGCACATCGGACCGGTCGCCCGGAACTACGGATGCCCGTCGCGTACTCGTGTCCGATGCAACTGACCGCGCACGGAGGGACTCTGCTCGGTGACGTGTGTGTTGATCGCTCCGCCCGGAGCGAGGGAGGTGGTCGCAGTGGCGACGGTTCTCAGCCCGCAGCCGGTTCCGGTCGGAACCGGACCACCACTGATCGAGCTCGCCGGCGTGCACAAGGTCTACAAGACCGGCAAGCTGGAGTACCCCGCCCTGCGCGGCATCGACATGACGATCAACGACGGCGAGATGGTCGCCATCGTCGGGCCGTCGGGGAGCGGCAAGTCGACGATCATGAACATGATCACCGGTATCGACCGGCCGACCTCCGGCACGGTCGTCGTCGCCGGGGCCAAGATCCACGAGATGAGCGAGGAGGAGCTCGCCATCTGGCGCGGCCAGCACGTCGGCGTCGTGTTCCAGTTTTTCCAGCTGCTGCCGACGCTCACCGCGCTGGAGAACGCGATGCTGCCGCTGGACTTCGCGCGCACCGGTCATAAGGCCGATCGACGCGATCGCGCGCTGCACAACCTCGCCTTGGTCGGGCTCGCCGACCGCGCCGACTACCTCCCGTCCGAGCTGTCGGGCGGCCAGCAGCAGCGCGTTGCAATCGCCCGCGCGCTCGCGTCGTATCCCACGCTCGTCATCGGGGACGAGCCGACCGGCAACCTCGACACGCAGACGGCGGCCGAGATGTTCGAGCTGCTCGCCCGCGTGTGCGAGGAAGGCGCCACGGTGCTGTACGTGACGCACGACCGCGAGCTCGCGGCACGTGCGCACCGGATCGTGACGATCCGCGACGGCCTCGTGGTCGACTCGTGAGGACGATGTCATGGCCTCCACTCTCGTTCGCAAGTCCGTCACGGACTTGACGCGCCGCAAGGCGCGCGCATTCTTCACCGTCCTGACGCTGGCGCTGGCGGTGGCCAGCGTTGGGATCTTCGCCGTCCCTGGATTGATGCAGCAGGCCATGGACCGCGAGATCACCGCCAACAAGCTCGCCGACCTGACGATCCAGACCAAGCCGCTCGTGCTGTCTGACGCGCAGCTCTCTCGGCTGGCGGCGCTGCCCAACGTGGAAGGCGTCGGAGCCAAGACTCTGTTCTCGACGCACGTCTACGTCGGCGATCGGCGTCAGCGCGCGCTGATCATGGGCATCCCGGACTTCGCGCACCAGCAGGCCGATGTGGTCACCCCGATGTCCGGCGCGGTCCTCGCTCCCGGCGCGGTGCTGAGCGACAATCAGAACGCGTCCAAGGGCAAGTTCGACGGCGCCACCGTGCGCGTGGTCGCCGCCGGAGGACGCGTGCGACCGCTGCCGGTCAGCGGGAAAGCGCGCAACCTCTACGGCGGCGCGCTGGTTTCCGGCGAGGACACCGCGACGTTCTACGCGTCGCCGGCGACCGTGGCCGCGCTGAGCGGCACGCGCGGCTACACGTACTTCGGGCTGCGCCTGCGCGATTCCAGCCAAGCCGCCGCCGACCGCACCACCGCGGCGGTGCGCGCCGAATTGCGCGACGTGAAGGGCTTCGCCGGGTTCTCCCAGTTACCGGCGGTGCGCAAGGCCGGCGATTACCCGGGCAAGGATGTCTTTGGGCAGATCGCCAGCGTGATGACGGCGGTCACGTTGCTGGCGCTGCTGTCCGCGCTCGTGCTGCTGTCGAACACGATGACGACGCTGATCGGCGAGCAGACGTCGGAGATCGCCGCGATGAAGGCGATCGGCGGGTCGCGCCGCCAGATCGCGCGCATCTATCGCCGCACGGCTCTGATGCTGGGCGCGCTCGGAGCGGCGCTGGGCGTGCTGCTCGGGATCGCGCTGGCCAACGTCATCGTCGCGTACTTCGGCACGGCGTTCTTCGGCATCGACGCGGGCGTGCACATCGACGGCGCCGTGCTACTGGCGAGCGTCATCGTCGGGATTGTCGGGCCGCCGCTCGCTGCGTGGCCGGCGATCCGCCGTGCGGCGCGGCTGCCGGTCCGCGAGGCCTTGCAGGCCACCGGGTCGGCGGTTGGCGCGCAAGGCCGCCTGGACGGGCTCTTGCGGCGCGTGTCGCTTCCGCGCAGTGCGCAGATCGGCCTGCGCAGCGTCGGGCGGCGCAAGCGGCGGACGCTCGCCACCGCGGTACAGGTCGGGTTCGCAGTCGCGACGCTGCTCGCCCTGCTGTCGCTGGGCACTTCCGTCGGCAACATCACGCGCGACTACTACGACGACACCCACATCGACGTCTGGGCCGGCACCTACGATTCGCGGCCGTTCACCCCGGAGGCGCAGCGTGCGCTGCTGTCCACGCCCGGTGTCAACGCCGTCCAACCGGTGGTCCAGAACGGCGCGAAGGTCGCCGGCAAGGACGCCGGTCTGATGGGCATGGTCAACGAGCCATGGATGCGCCTGCGCGTCACCGGCGGCCGCTGGTACACCCCCGCAGAGGCCGCGCGCGGCACCAACGTCGCCGTCCTCGGCAGTGGCGTCGCCGCAACGACGGGCGCGAAGATCGGTGACACGATCACCGCCCAGACCGCGGCCGGGCCGGCGCGTCTGCGCGTCATCGGCACGCTGTGGGAGCCCGGCGAGCCCGGGCAGCTGTACATGCCGATAAAGACGCTCCAGAAGGCGCTCCACGCGCCGGGCGAGGTCAACAGCTACTGGGTCCGCAGCACGTCAGCGGATCACGCCTTCGTCGATCGGCTGTCCACGCGGCTTGAGGACACGCTCGGCGCGCACGGGACACCGATCACGACGCGCGCCTGGTACGACCAAAAGGCCGACAACGTGGCCGCAAATGCCAGCATCACCCGCTCGATCACCATCCTCGGGCTGGTCATCGTGGCCATCAGCATGGTCGGCCTCGTCAACGCCATCACGATGGGCATCCTGGAACGCACGCGGGAGATCGGGATGCTGCGCTGCGTCGGCGCCCGGGCGCGCGATATCCGCCGCATCTTCGCCACCGAAGGCCTCGTGATCGCGGTCCTCGGCTGGCTGATCGGCGTAGGCGGCGGCTATGTGCTCGCGTACGGCATGATCAAGCTCACCGAGTCCACGACCAAGCTGGACCTCACGTTCACGTTCCCCACCGGCAACCTGGCAACGACCCTGGTGGGCACCGTGATCCTGGCCCTGCTGGTGCTGCTCGCGCCGCTGCGCCGTGCCGTGCGCTTCAAGCCCGGCGAAGCGCTGCGCTACGCCTGAACACCGCCCAACGCGCCGGCGACCCTGAGGGCCGCCGGCGTGTTGTGCCGATCTTCGGGCGCGAGCTACCGTCAACGTCCCCGTGACGTCCGACGTGTTCCCTTCGCTGGTTCCGCGGCGTCTGTTCCGCCTGCTCTGGCTCTCGATCGCGGCAGCGGTTGCGACGATCAGCCTCAAGACGGTCGCGTGGCTGCTGACGGGCTCGGTCGGGCTCCTTTCGGACGCTGCCGAGTCGGTGGTGAACCTCGTCGCGGCGGTGGTCGCGCTCGCAGCCTTGCGTTGGGCGACGAAGCCGGCTGATGAGCAGCACGCCTATGGGCACGCGAAGGCCGAGTACCTGTCGGCGGGCTTCGAGGGCGCACTGATCCTGGTCGCGGCGATCACGATCGCGGCGAGCGCGGCGGATCGCCTGCTCGATCCGCAGCCGCTGTCGGACGTGGGCATCGGCTTGGCGGTTGCCGGTTGTGCTTCGCTCATCAATCTCGCGGTGGGGCTGCTGCTGCTTCGCGCGGGGCGTGAGCACCGGTCGATCACGCTGGAAGCGGATGGCAAGCATCTGCTCACCGACGTGTGGACGTCGGTCGGCGTCGTCGTCGGGGTGGCGCTTGTGGCGATCACGGGGTGGGAACGCCTCGATCCGATCGTCGCGCTCGCCGTGGCCGCGAACATCCTCCTGACCGGAGCGAGGTTGCTGCGCAGCTCAGCGGGCGGGTTGATGGATCAGGCGCTCGAGGACGCTGCGCAGGACGACATCGAGCACGCGCTGGCGCCATTCCGGCCTCGCGGGGCCCGGTTTCACGCGATCAGAACACGACGCGCCGGGCGACGGGCGTTCATCTCGATGCACGTTCTCGTGCCAGGCGACTGGACGGTCCAGCACGGACACGACCTCGCAGAAGAGGTCGAGGCAGCCCTTCGTGACCGCTTGCCGCACGCGACGGTGTTCACGCACGTCGAGCCCGTCGAGGACCCGCGGTCGTTCGAGGACACAGGACTCGACAGGTAGGCGGCGGCGCGATCAGCGCTCGACGCCCTCCACGGCCAGCCGCGGCAGCGCGCGGTCGAGCACGCGCGGCAGCCACCAGTTGCGCTTGCCGATCAGGTGCATCACGGCCGGGACCAACACCGTGCGCAGGACGAACGCGTCGAGGAAGACGGCGCTCGCGAGGCCGATCCCGAACTCGGCGATGACGCGCTGGCCGGCGAGCAGGAACGAGCCGAAGACGAGGATCATGATCGTCGCCGCCGCGGTGATCACGCGGCCGGTCGCGGCCTGGCCGGTCCGCACCGAGTGGCCGTTGTCCTCGGTATTGACCCATTCCTCGTGCATGCGGCTGACGAGGAACACCTGGTAGTCCATCGAGAGGCCGAACAGGATCGCGAGCATCATCACCGGCAGGAACGCCTCGATCGGCCCCGTGCCCACGCCGAGCGGCCCGGCCAGGAACCCGTGCTGGAACACGGCGGTGACGACGCCGAACGCGGCGCCGGCCGCGAGCAGGTTCATCACCGCCGCGGTCAGCGGGATCAGCACGCTGCGGAAGGCGATCATCAGCAGCAGGCAGCCGAGCAGCACGATCACGGCGATGAACTGCGGCAGCTTGTCGGTCAGCACCCCGGCGAAGTCGTCGAAGATCGCGGTGATGCCGCCGACGTAGACCTGGAGCCCGCCGGCCGCGCTGGGCACCACGTCGTCACGCAGGGTGTCGATCAGGTCACTCGTCGCCGCGTCCTGCGGCGCCGTCGACGGTCGTGCTTCGATCAGCGCGATCTTGCCGTTCGGGCTCGGCACCGGCGGGCTCACCGCGGCCAGACCATCGGTCTTGCTCAGGGCGTCGGCGAGCGCCTGGACCTTGGGCAGATCGGCCTTGCCGTTCGGCGTCCGGGCCACGATCTGGAGCGTGCCGTTGAAGCCTGCGCCGAAGCCCTTGGCCAGCAGGTCGTAGGCCTTGCGCGTGGTCGTGGACGCTGGGTCCTGGCCGGCGTCGGACGAGCCGAGCCGCAGCGACAGCGCGGGGATCGCGAGCGCGAGCATGACGACCAGCGCGGCGGCCGCAAGCGGCAGGCGGTGGTTCTGCACGAACCGCGCCCAGCGCGGCCAGAAGCCCTCCAGCTTCGGGTCGCTCGGACCCTCGTCGGCGAGCCGGCGGCGCTCCTTGCGCGACAGCACACGCATCCCGATGATCCCGAGCAGCGCCGGGATCAACGTGACCGCGGCGGTCATCGTGACGAGCACGACGATCGCCGACGCGACGGCGACGCCGTTGAGGAAGCTGATGCCGAGCACGAACAGGCCGAGGAGCGCCACGATGACCGTCGCGCCCGCGAACAGCACCGCCCGGCCGGACGTGTTGAGGGCACGGATGCACGCGGCCTCCGGGTCGCGGCCCGCCTTGATCGCGTTGCGATGGCGGGTGACCACGAAGAGCGAATAGTCGATGCCAACGCCGAGGCCGATCAGCGTGGCCAGCGTGGGAGCGAACGTCGCGATGTCGATGGCGTGCGCGAGCAATCCGGTGAGGCTGAGCCCGCAGCCGAGCGCGAGCACCGCCGTGAGCAGCGGCAGCAGCGTCGCCCACAGCGAACCGAAGGCGATCGCGAGCACGACGGCGGCGGCGATGAAGCCGATGAACTCGCTGGGACCGCCGCCAGGGTCCTGACTCGCCTGCTCGATCCCGTTGCCGGCCAGCTCGACCTGCAGGCCGTCGCCGCGGGCCGCCTCGGCGGTGTCGATCAGCTTGTCGTAGGCCGACTTCGGGACGTCGGCGATCGGCTGCTCGCCGTCCATGTGCACGTTGGCGAAGGCGACCGTCCCGTCCTTGGCGATCTGCCGCGCGGCGGCGCCCTCGGCGAACGGGCTGTCGACGCGCTCGATGTGCGGTCCCTTGGCGATCGCGGCGAGCGTGCGCTCGATCCGCGCCTTGGTCGCGGGATCGTTGACGTTGTCGGCCGCGAAGACGACCTGGTTGGTGTCCGTCGACTCGGTCTTGAAGTTGTCGGTCAGCAGGTTAAGCGCCGTCGTCGACTCCGTGCCTGGCAGCGAGAACGAGTCCGTGTACCCGGAGCCCGCGCCGGCACTGAGCCCGCCGAGCGCGAACAGGGCGGCGACCCACACCCCGAGGACGACGAACTTGTGGCGGAAGCACCAGTGCGCGAAAGCTCTCATCGCCACCAAACGCTAGCCATGTCATGGGAAGATGGCGTCGGGGTGGGGTTGACCGACGGCGGCATCGAGACCTACCTCCTGTTCCGCGACGGATTCGACCTGCCGTGCTTCGCCGCCTTCCCGCTGCTCGACGACGAGGACGGCCGGGCGGCGCTACGGCGCTACTTCGCTCGGTTCCTCGAGCTCGCCGAGCGGCGCGGGCTGCCGTTCGTGCTCGACACCGTGACCTGGCGCGCCAATCCGGACTGGACCGCCCGGCTCGGGTACGACACGGCGGCGGCGAACGGCGCCGCGGTCGCCTTCGCCCGTGAGCTCGCCGACGGGCGCGGCGCCGTGACGATCAACGGCGTCGTGGGACCGCGCGGGGACGGCTACGTGGTCAGCGAGCGGATGACCGCCGCCACGGCCGCGGACTACCACGGCCCGCAGATCGGCGTGCTGCGCGCCGCCGGCGTCGCCGAGTTCTTCCTGGTCAACTGCGCCCACCCCACGCACATCGCGGCGGGGCTCGACGGCGCGCCACAGCTCGAGCGGATCGGCGGCCTGCGGGTGAACGGCTCAGCGCTCAGCCACGCCGAGCTCGACGAGGCCGAGACGCTCGCCGACAGCGACCCGGTCGCGCTCGCGCGCGACCACGCCGCCCTCCGTGACGCGTTGCCTGCAGTCCGGCTGCTCGGCGGCTGCTGCGGCACCGATCATCGCCACGTGGCCGAGATCGTCGCGGCCTGGGAGGATCGCGCCAACCAGTAGACCGAAAGGGGCGACGATGAACGAGTCGTATCCGGTCCAGTTCGCGGTCGAATATCCCGACCGCAATCTCAACCGCCTGACGTCGGCGTTGCGGATCTTCACCGTGATCCCGATCGCCATCCTGCTCGCGACGATCACGGGCTACCACAGCGAGTGGACCAACGCCGACGCCCAGACGACCACGGTCGTCGTCGGCGGCGCGGGCATCCTGGTCCTGCCGCCGCTGCTGATGATCCTGTTCCGGGAGAAGTACCCGCGCTGGTGGTTCGACTGGAACCTCGAGCTGCTGCGCTTCAGCAACCGCGTCGGGGTCTACGTCGCGCTGATGGAGGATCGCTACCCGTCAACCGACGAGCAGCAGGCGGTGCGGCTCGAGTTCCCGTACCCGGACGCGGCGAACGACCTCAATCGCTGGCTGCCGCTGGTCAAGTGGTTCCTCGCGATCCCGCACTTCATCGTGCTCGCCTTCCTGTACCTGGGGGCGATCATCGCGGTGATCCTCGCGTGGTTCGCGATCCTCTTCACGGGCCGCTACCCGCGCGGGCTGTTCAACTACGTCGAGGGCGTCATCCGCTGGCACAACCGCGTGATCGCGTACGCCGCCATCATGGTCACCGACCAGTACCCGCCGTTCCGGCTCGGCGCATGATCAGCCGGTCCCCGGGCGCACCAGCAGGCGGTGGTCGCCGGCGGGCACGATAAAGCCGGCGCGCTCGTACAGCGCGAGCGCGTCGTCGCTCGGCGACAGCACGAGCCGCGCGTAATCGCGCTCGTCGGCGGTCGCGATGACGGCGTCGAGCAGCGCCGACGCGATCCCGCGCTTCCGGTACTCCGCGCGCACGAACATGTTGCTCACGTACCCCCACCGCGAGTGCGGACGCCCGGGCCGCGGCATCCGCCGGTACTCGAACAGCGACGCCATCCCCACCGGCTCGCCGTCGAGCCACGCCATCCACGTGGTCCGCCGCTCGCCCTCTGTCGCGAGCCACTCGGCCATGCGCGCGTCGAACCCCGGGTCCTCCCCCTCGCTCCACAGCGCCCGCAACCGTGCCAGCGCGCCGGCATCGCCCGCCTCTGCCACACGAACACGCATCTGTGGTGCGTACCCGGGTCAGCGGCTATACGTGCGGATCTGGCGGCGCAGGACCTTGACGAGGTCGCCCTGGGCGATGTTGGCGTCGACGAGGTGCAGGCCCCAGTCCGGCGACGGTGACGGCTTCGGCACCGGCGTGCCCGGCGCGGACGCGATCCGCAGCACGTGCGCGCCGCCCGCCCGCGAGCAGCGACCGGTGAACGCCCCGCCGCTCTGGATGAACGTCGTCGACGCCGCGGGCCATTGGAGCTCCAGCAGCGAGATGCCGGCGGCGATCAGGGTCCCGGGCGCGAACGGCTCGGTCGGGACGACCGAGGTCAGCGGTGCGCGGCGATTGCTCCCCAGCGCGGCCGGGTTGGTGCAGGCGGTCTCGAGCTTGCCTCCCGCCGGCAGTCCGAGGAAGCCGGCGATCCGGCTCGCCCCGCGCCCGAAGATCGACGACGCCGGCGGCGTCTGGTTGAACGTGCTGAAGGCGATCACGCACGCGAGCTGCGTGGCGCGCGAGCACGTCGGGACATGCCGGAACGTGCCGCCGCGATCGGATCGCTTCCGCACCGCGACATCCCCGCCGAGCAAGACCGCCGAGACCAGCCGGCGGCGCAGGGCGGCGGTGGTGTCAATGCGGCGGCGCACGAGCCGCTCCAGGTGGTACGCGCCCTGCGAGTGCCCGATGAGAACGAAGCCGCGATGCTTGCCGATGCGGTGCAGGAACGCGTCGAAGGCGTCCTCGACATCCCCGTACGCCTTCAGGTAGTCGCTCTTGGTCGTCTGGCCCGAGTTCAGCGCCGGCACGGTCGCCTGCCGATACACGGCCGCGTAGACGCGGCACAGCTGCGAGAACCGCGCGGCCTGGTAGAGGGCGATCGAGCGGATCTCGGGATCAACCCGCGTGTTCGCGAGCCGCGTCTGCTGGTCCGAGACCGTCGGATAGACGTAGAAGCACGCAACGCCGCGGTCGTGCGCCTGCTTCGCGGTGAACCGCCCGCTCCGGTCCGTCCAGCCCTTGTAGGTCGTCGTGCTCAGCCGCGGGCGGCAGGGATCGTGCGCGACCCCGGGCCCGCACAGCCACTTCGTCGCTGCCGATGCCCGAGCGGCACCGCTCAGCGCAGCGGCGAAGGCGATGACAGCGCAGACAACCCAGATCCTCGACACGGCTCCTCCTCGGTACGACCCGCCGGAAGTGTGATGCTTCGGGGATGCGCGTGCTCCTCACCGGCATGTCGGGCGCCGGGAAGTCGGCGCTCGTGGAGGAGCTGCGACGGCGCGGCTACCGTGCTTACGACGCCGACGACCACGGCTTCAGCGAGGCGCGCGCGGACGGTCGCTGGGGCTGGCGGGCCGACCGGGTCGCCGACCTGCTCGCGGGCCACGCCGGCGACCTTCTCTTCTTCGCCGGATGTTCGGAGGAGCAGGCGGAGCTGGCGTTCGACTACCGGGTGCTCCTGACTGCCCCGCGCGCGGTGCTGGTCGAGCGGCTGCAGCGGCGGACCACCAACACGTACGGGCGCGGGCCGGGCGAGCTCGACCAGCTACTCGCGGACCTCGACGAGGTCGAGCCGCTCCTGCGCCGGTCGTCTGACCTCGTGCTCACGACGACGGCGCCGCCGGCGGAGCTCGCCGATCAGCTGATCAGCCGCGTGGCAGCGAGTGCGTCCGCAACCTCGTCGCGGCCGGCCGCCTCGCGTGCCCGCCAGGCCACGACACCGTCCGGGCGCACGAGCGTCGCGCCGCCGGCCGAGAGCCCGTAGGCGTCGGCGAACCCCTCGGCGTCGACGACGTGAGCGGTGGCCGCGGGCGGGGCCCAGTCATCGACCCCGTCGCTCGCGGGCCGCAACACGACGAAGCCGGAGCCGAAGAGGTCGAGCGTGGAGCGGTCGTCGCCGAGCCAGACGTGAGGCGCCCGGGTGCCGGGGCGCCCGTCCAGTGCCGCCGGCGGCAGGTGCAGCGCGCCGTCGTCGCCGTCCTCGCCGTCCTCGCCGAGGATCGCCGCCGAGCGCATGACGAGCCCGATCTCGAGCTCGATGTCCGGGACCGGCGGCTCCGCATCGTCCGTCCCGCGCTCCGGCACGACGCGCGTGGCATAGCGCGTGTAGGCCTGCCGGACCGTGAGCTCGCAGAGCGGGAGTCGCTCGGCCTCATAGGTCTCGAGCAGCCCCGGCCCGGCCTCGCCCTTGACGACCGCCGCGAGCTTCCACGCGAGGTTGAGCGCGTCCTGGACGCCGGCGTTGCCGCCGAAGCCGCCGTTGGGCGGCACGACGTGCGCGGCGTCGCCGGCAAGGAACACCCGGCCCACCTGCAACCGCTCGGCGCAGTTCGCCTCGGCCTGCCAGGGAGCGATGTCGACGAGCTCCATCGGCATGTCGGTCCCGATCGCCGTGCGCAGGTACCCGAGCGCCCGCTCCTCGGTAAGTCCCGTCTGCACGTCGACGGCCGAGTCCTGCGCGACGTCCTCCCCGACCGTGTTGATGACCAGGAACCCGGTGCCGCCCGTCCGGTCGAGCCGGAAGAAGCCGCGCAGCTTGGGGTTGTGTACGTAGAGGACGCCCTGGTTGCGGTCGCGCAGCAGCTCGGAGCAGTCGGCGCGGAAGTAGATGGTGATGCTGCGCGAGAGCTGCCCGTAGCCGCGCATACCGATTCCAAGCCGCGCGCGCATCGGGCTGCGGTTGCCGTCCGCCGCGACGACGTAGCGCGCGCGAACCTCCGTCTCGTCCCCGGAGTCGAGGTCGCGAAGCGTGACGGTCACGCCGTCGCCGTCCTGGTCGATCGCGACCGCTTCGGTCCGCGTGCGCAGCGTCGCCCCCAGCTCGAGCGCGCGCTCGCGCAGGATCGGCTCGAGCGCGTCCTGGTTGATGAAGACGCGCACGGTCGGGCTGAACCCCTCGACGCCCTCGTTGAGCTCCTTGACGTAGGTCGCGAGCTCGCGCCCGGCGAGCGACTCGACGGCGATGATGCCGCCCGTGGCGCTGTACGTCTCCAGCGCCTTCATCCGCACGCGCTCTTCGAGCCCGAGCTGCCGCAACAGCTCCATCGTCCGCAGCTGGAAGTGGCCGGCGCGTGGGTGGATCGCGGTGCTCGCATGCCGCTCCACCGACAGCGCCGGCACGCCGTGGTGGCCGAGCAGCATGGCCGTCGTCAGGCCCACCAGGCTGCCGCCGACGATCAGGACCGGTACGTCCTCTCCCGGCATGCTGCGACGTTAGTAGATTCGCGCTGACGACGGCCACGAGGAGACGGGAAACCATGCTGCACGTTCGGGCGCGCCTTGCACTGCTTCTGCTCTCGCTGTCGCTGCTGGGCGGTACGAATGCAGCGACCGCCTTCGCGCACTCGCCTGCGCCTGCTCTTGGCCCGAACGTGACGATCTTCGACCCGAGCATGCCGGTCAGCCAGATCCAGGCGCGGCTGGATGCGATCTACGCGCAGCAGGTCGACAACGAGATGGGCACCAACCGCTACGCGATCCTGTTCAAGCCCGGCGTGTACGGCAGCGCCACCCAGCCGCTGCAGATCAAGGTCGGCTACTACACCGAGATCGCCGGCCTCGGCGCGTCGCCCGGGGACGTGACGATCAACGGCAAGATCGAGGTCTACAACCGCTGCCTCGCGCCCGACAACTGCGTTGCGCTCGACAACTTCTGGCGCACGCTGTCCAACCTCACCCTCCACATCAACGCCCTCGGGCAGGACGACTGTCGGGCGTCCGCGAACTTCTGGGCCGTCTCGCAGGCCGTCTCGATGCGGCGGGTCGACGTCACCGGCGGCAACCTCTCGCTGATGGACTACTGCACGGCCGGGCCGCAGTTCGCCAGCGGCGGCTTCATCGCCGACTCGCGGCTGCCGTTCGTGATCAACGGCTCGCAGCAGCAGTGGCTGATCCGCAACAGCCAGATCGCGGGCTGGTCGAACGGCGTCTGGAACCAGGTGTTCGCGGGCGTCGACGGCGCCCCCAACGACGCCGGCTTCCCGAGCCCGCCGTACACGACGCTCCCCACGACGCCGGTGAGCCGCGAGAAGCCGTACCTGTTCCTCGACACGCGCGGCGACTTCAACGTTCGCGTCCCGCCGGCGCAGACTGACTCGCACGGCATCTCGTGGGGCGCCGGGATGACACCGGGCCGCACGATCCCGCTGCGCGACTTCTTCGTCGCCAAGCCGTCGGACTCGGTGCTCAAGATCGACCTCGCGCTGGCCCTCGGCAAGAACCTCCTCCTGACACCGGGCATCTACGACGTCGCGCACAGCATCGCGGTCAGGCGCGCCCACACGGTCATCCTCGGCCTCGGGCACGCGACGCTCACCGCCGAGCGCGGCGCGATCCCGCTGACGGTCGCCGACGTGCCCGGCGTGGTCGTCGCGGGCGTGACGATCGATGCCGGCAGCGTGAAGTCGCCGGTGCTGCTCCAGGTCGGCGGGCGTCACGGCCGGTTCGGCCACCACAGCAAGTGCCGGGCGAGCGATCCCACCACGCTGTCAGACGTGTACTTCCGCGTCGGCGGGCCGCACATCGGCAAGACCGACACCGCGCTCGAGGTCAACAGCGACCACGTGCTGATCGATCACACGTGGGTGTGGCGCGCCGACCACGGCGTCGAGGGCCTCTCCGACACCCAGCGCTGGACCACGAACCTCGGCCGCAACGGCGTCGTCGTCAACGGTGACGGCGTCACCGCCACCGGCCTCTTCGTCGAGCACTTCCAGCAGTACAACGTCGTCTGGAACGGCGAGGACGGGACCACGATCTTCTTCCAGAACGAGCTGCCCTACGACCCGCCGACCCAGGCGGACTGGATGCACGACGGTGTCGAGGGGTGGGCGGCGTACAAGGTCTCGGACCGGGTGAGGCGGCACCACCTCTTCGGAGGCGGCGCCTACGTCTTCAACCGCAACAACCCGACGATCCACACCGAGAACGGCTTCGAGGTGCCGCAGACCCCCGGAGTCCAGCTGCACCACATCATGACCGTCAATCTCGACGCCGGCACGATCGACCACGTGGTCAACGGGGTCGGCGACGCCGCGGACACGACGAAGGTCGGACAGCCCGTGTACATCACCGACTACCCCTGATCCGAACTGCTGGCGCGTAGGCGCAGCGCCGGTTGCGAGAGACTGAGCACATGGCCGCCTCCGCAGCTTCGGCGCGGCGATGAGCGCCCACCGCCTCGCGAGTGTCCTCGTGCTGGCGGCCGTAGCCGCGATCGTGTGGGCGGCCGCCCCGGCACTCGGCGGGTCGGCCCGATCGGCCGGCGCGACGGCTCAGAACGACAAGCGGGCACGGATCGTCGTCGGCTTTCGCGGCCTGGACCAAGCGCAGCAGAAAGAGCTGCTGGCCCGTTTCGGCGCCGCGTTACGACGGCATCTACGGCACCTACGCACCGCCGGCGCCTCCGTGCCGGCCGCCGACCGCGACGCGATCCTCGCGCGCCTGCGCGAGAGCCCGAACGTGAAGTTCGCCGAGGTCGACCGCCACGTCGGGCTCGAGCGCCCGATCCTCGGAAAGCTGCTGCACCTCGCGCACTCGTCCAAGACACCGGACGATGAGGGCTTCAGCGTCCAGTACAGCCTCAAGCAGAAGGACGACCACGACGTCGACGCGACCGGCGCTTGGGACATTCGCACCTCGTGCGCGAGGGTTGCGATCGTCGACACCGGGATCGACACCAGCCACAAGGATCTGAAGGACAACCTGTGGCGCAACGAAGGCGAGAAGCCCAACAACGGCAAGGACGACGACCACGACGGCTACGTCGACGACGACTACGGCGTGAACATCGCCAGCGGCAAGGGCTCCGGGGTCGACAAGAACGGCCACGGCACCCACGTCGCCGGGATCGTCGCCGCGCGCGGCGATAACAACCGCGGAGTCAGTGGGTTGTGCTGGAAGGCGAAGGTGATCGCGGTGCGCTGGATGGGCGACGACGGCAGCGGCTGGACCAGCGACGCCTCCGAAGGGATCGTCTACGCGGTCGACCACGGCGCGCGCGTCATCAACGCCAGCTACGGCTCCACCACGCCGACCGACGTCGAGCGGGAGGCGATCGCCTACGCCGCCAAGCACGACGTGTTGATCGTCGCCGCCGCCGGCAACGATCACAAGAACATCGACAAGAAGCCGGTCTACCCGGCCGCATACCCGGACGCCAACGTGATCACCGTCGCCGCCACGGATGACAAGGACCATCTCGCGGATTTCTCGAACTACGGCAAGAAGACGGTCGACATCGCCGCGCCCGGTGACACGATCGGCTCCACCTGGAAGAAGGGGGAGTACCGCTACATGTCGGGCACAAGCATGGCCGCCCCGCTGGTCGCCGCGGCCGCCGCGATGCTGTACAAGCAGAAGTCCGCGCCGGTGAAGACGATTCGCAAGCTGCTGCTCGACCACGTCGACAAGAAGAGCAAGCTGAAGGACAAGGTCGCCAGCGGCGGCCGGCTCAACGTCCGCCGGTCACTCGCCGCGCGCGACTAGGCACCATCGACCTCGGATCACCCGTCTACATCACTGACTACCCCTGATCCCGACCCGCCTGGCCGGGCGGACAAACGATCGCGCGACGTTTCCTCCACGGGGCCAAAGACGGTCCCAGACGGTGCCGACACGCTGCGCGGCATGAAGCTGGTGATCGGGATCGTCCGGCCTGAGAAGGCCAATGAGGTGCTGGAGGCGCTGTATCGCGCCGAGGTACGTGGCTTCTCAATGAGCCGCGTGCAGGGACACGGAGGGGAGCTGGACCGCGTGGAGACCTATCGGGGCACGACCGTGAGCGTCGGCATGGCCGACAAGGTGCGATTCGAGATCGCCGTGTCCGACGAGTTCGTGGAGCCGACGATCGAAGCGCTGTGCGAGGGCGGCCGGACCGGACAGGTCGGCGACGGCAAGATCTTCGTCGTCGGGCTCGAGCAGGTCGTCCGCATCCGCACGGGTGAGACCGACAACGCCGCCGTGACCCCGGTGGCTGCCTGATGCCGGCCGGGGTGAACGCCGGCGACACCGCCTGGATGCTCGCCGCCACCGCGCTGGTGCTGCTCATGACGCCGGCGCTGGGGCTCTTCTACGCGGGCCTCGTGCGCGCGAAGAACACGCTGAACACGTTCATGATGTGCGTCGCCGCGCTGGCCGTCGCCACCATCGCCTGGGCGGTGATCGGCTACTCGCTGGCCTTCGACGGCGACGCTCCGCTCATCGGCGGCCTCGGCCACGCGTTCCTGAGCGGCGTGGCGTTCGCGCCGCGGGCGGGCACGCACATCCCGCACCTGCTGTTCATGGCCTTCCAGGCCACGTTCTGCATCGTCACGACGGCGCTGGTCGCCGGCGCGGTGGTCGAGCGCATGCGCTTCGGGCCGTTCCTGGTGTTCGCCGGGCTGTGGTCGGTGCTCGTGTACAGCGTGCTCGCGCACTGGGCGTTCGGCGGCGGCTGGCTGCAGGCCCAGGGCACGCTGGACTTCGCGGGCGGCGTCCCTGTCGAGATGGGCTCTGGCTTCTCCGCGCTGGCGGCTGCGCTCGTGGTCGGCGCGCGCAAGGACCACGGGCGCCAGGCGATTTTGCCCCACAACACCATCTACGTGCTGGTCGGCGCCGGACTGCTGTGGTTCGGCTGGTTCGGCTTCAACGGCGGCAGCGGGTTCTCGGCCGACACGGCTGGGGTGCTCGCGTTCGTCAACACCCTGCTCGCGCCGGCGTGCGCGCTGGCCACGTGGTTCGTGCTCGACCTGCTGCGCTCACGCCAGGTCACCGCGATCGGCGCCGCCACCGCGATCGTCGTCGGCTGCGTGGGCATCACGCCGGCCGCCGGCTTCATCAGCCCGATGTGGGCGATGGCGCTCGGCATCCTCGCCGCGCTCCCGAGCTATGCCGTGATCATGCTGCGCCCGCGCACGCGCGTGGACGAGACGCTGGACGTGCTCGCCGCGCACGGCGTGGCCGGGTTCACGGGCATCCTGTTCATCGGTTTCGTCGCCCAGGCGGCGTGGAACGGCGTGTCCGACGGCCTGCTGTACGGCAACGCCGCCCAGCTCGGCGAGCAGGCGGTCGCCGCGCTCGCCGCCCCGGCCTACGCGTTCGGCGCCACCTTCGCGCTGCTCAAGCTCATCGGCCTCGTCAGCCCGCTCCGCGTGACCGCGGACGAGGAGGCGCTGGGCATGGACATCGTGAGCCACGGCGAGCAGGCCTACCCGACCGGCGAGGGCACGATCCTCGTCGAGCCGATCGGCACCACCGTCCCGGACCGAGCCCGCCGCGAGCCGGCCATGGCGCCCGCCGCGTCGTCCTGACCGGTGCGACGATGTCTGCCTGACGTTCGTCCCTGACGACTTCCAACCGCCACCTGGACTCGTTGCGGATCACTTCGTGCTCGAGCCGCTCGGCCCTCGAGCGCCACGCTCGCGACTGCGCGGCGCGTTCGGGCTTCACGTCACCGTCCTTGACCCGTCCGACCGCGGCGTAATCGGCTGCGTCTACATCTATCCCGACCAAAACGGCGCAGACGTCAGCTCGTGGGTGCGGGCCACGCATGCCGGGTCCGATGCCGCGCTGCGGGAGCTCGTGTCCCGCTGGCTCAGCGAGGCGTGGCCATTCGAGCGGATCTCATACGCCGGCCCGGCGTAGGGCGCTCGCGCTACGTCGCAGTCGGTGGTCCGAACCAGGTGGTGAGCGCGTCGGCGAGCCCCGCCTGGGTGCGGTCCCCCACCCAGGCCACATATCCGTCGGGCCGAATCAACACGGCGCTGGGAGCAGTGACCTCTCCGAGCACCGGGAGCTCCCAAGTACCAACGTATCGGGCGTCGATCGACTGCACGCGGTCTGCCCATCGAGTGATGTCGAAGCCGGCGGGCTCACCGAGGTTGAGGAGCACCGGCCGGCCCTCGCGCAGCAGCGTGAAGACCCGCACCGGGCCGTTGGCGGTCTCCAGGTCGAGATCGGGCATACGGCGTCCGAGCAGCGGGTGACCCTCGCCCAGGTCGTAATGCACGTCGAGACCGGACATCATCGCGGCGAATCGCTTCCGCGGCTCGTCCATGCTCAGTAGCTCGGCCACGGTCTCGCGCAGCGCCTCGATGCGGTCGTCCGGGCGCATGAGCGCGACTTGCGCCATCGTGACGCGCAGCACGCGGGCGGCGACCGGGTGGCGCTCGGCGTGGTAGGTATCGAGCAGGCTTTCCGGAGCGGTCCGGTTGACCACCTGGCCCAGCTTCCATCCCAGATTCACCGCATCCTGCACGCCGATGTTCAGGCCCTGTCCACCGACCGGGGAATGCACGTGCGCCGCGTCGCCGGCCAGCAGGACCCGTCCCTTGCGGTAGGCCGCGGCCTGCCGAGTCATGTCGGTGAATCTGGTGATCCAGGTGGGACTGTGAATCCCATAGTCGGTTCCGTAGACGGCGATGAGCCGCTCGCTGAGATCGCGCAGGGTGGGCTCGCGCGTGCCGACCTCGGGCTCGGTCAGCATGACCCCGACCGTTCCCCCCTTCTTGTAGACCACCTCGCCGTCCTTGACCTCGTACTCGGCCTTGCCCAGGGCATGCACGCCCGAGGGAGTGCGGCGGACGCCGAGTTCCGGCTCCTCCGCCATCTCGACCTCCGCGAGCAGGGCGCTCGTCGTCGGATCCCACCCGGGGAAGTCGATGCCGGCCGCTTTTCGGACCAGACTGCGTCCTCCGTCGCACCCGACGAGATACTGCGCCCTCAAGCGCTGGCCGTCGGACAGTGCGACGTCCACGCCGGTGTCGTCCTGAGCGAAGCCGGTCATCTCGGTGCCGTAGTGGACCGGGACCTTCAGCTCGCGGACCCAGCCGGCGAGGATGCGCTCGATGTGCTTCTGCCACAGCCCGAGCCCATACGGACGTCGGGTGGGAAAGTCGCTGATGTCCAAACGGGTCGCCGCGAACCCCGCGACCTGGGCCACCTGCCCCTCCGCGAGGAACCGATCGGCGATGCCACGCTGGTCGAGGACCTCGATCGTGCGTGATTGCAGACCGCCTGCTCGCGAGCCCGGAAGGTCCTGGCTGACGCGCCGCTCGACAATCGCGACGTCGACCCCCGCCAACGCCAACTCGCCCGCCAACATCAGCCCACTCGGACCTCCGCCGACGATCACCACCGCATGCTCCGTCATCGCCACGCTCCCGCCGTACGCGTCGACAACAACATACGCATTCGCTACTCCGATCCGTAAGACCTCGCAAGTAGGATCGGCCCGTGCCGTGCTTGCGAACTTCGGCAGGTTGATGGTGGAGTTCAGCCGCGAGTTGCGCGACGACGTCCTGGCCGGCGACATCACGGTGTCAGTCCGGCTGTGGAAGCGACCGCAGGTGAAGGAGGGCGGCCGCTACCGGGTCGGCCCCGGTCTGATCGAGATCGACGCCATCGAGCTTGTCCCGTTCGCGGCGATCACCGAGGAGGACGTCCGGCAATCCGGTGAGCCCGACCGCGACACCCTTCGCGACCGTGCCGCGCACGCTGGGCCGATCGACGAGGACACCCTCGTCTACCGGATCGAGCTCCACGCGGTAAGCCCCGAAGACTGAGCTGTGGTGAGGCGTTTGACGCTCGTCTGTCGACAGCGCCACGAAGGCGGCAAACGCCGGACCAACGACGTTCTCGGTCACCCTGACCAGAGCTGCGCGCAAGGCGCTCGCACGCCTCGGAAGGCTGACGCTGACGGTCAGGATTGTCGTTACGCCGCCAAGCGGGACGCCGTTCAGAGCGACGAAAACGGTCAAGCTGAAACGCTAGCCGGCACCGACGCCCGAAAGCGGCACATCAGTGTCACGCTGGGTCCTGCGGGCGCCCGGCGGGCCGGTAGACCTGGATCGTGACGCCCTTCGAGTCGGTCCGCGAGTCGACCAGCTCAAGCGCGATGTCCGGGCCGGCGTCGGGGAACAGCCGCGCGCCCTGGCAAAGGACCACGGGGACGATGATGAGCTGGATCTCGTCGACGAGGTCGTGGTCGAGCAGCCATCGGATGAGGGTGCCGCCCGGGATCGGTACTCCGATTCGCGACTGTCTCGGTAGGCCGCACCAAGGCAGGCCGATGCTGACGGCGCCACTGCCAGCGCGCACGAGGTGAAGCGGCGGAGCGCGCGGGTGCGTGTGGGAGACGGGCCGCGGCATGGCCTCCGGGGGCGCTCTCGGGCGCGAGCCCGCGAGCGACTGGCCCCCGGAGGGCATGACGCGGCCCGGCAACAGCAGCCGCTCAGGCCACGCCCGCGTCGTGCGCCAACAAAGCGATCTGGACGCGGTTGTCGAGATCGAGCTTCTGCAGCAGCCGCGAGACGTGGGCCTTGACCGTCGCGACGCTCATGAACAGCTCGGCCGCGATGTCAGCGTTGGACTTGCCCTGGCCGATCGCCACAGCGACCTCGCGCTCGCGGTCGGTCAGGCGGTCCAGCAGCTCGCACGCCCGTGCGCGCCGCCCGGCGTGCCCGTCGTCGGCCACATGCGAGATGAGCCGCCGCGTCACGCCGGGCGAGAGCATCGCCTCCCCCGCCGCGACCAGCCGGATCGCGCGCAGGATCTCCGGCGGCGGCGTGTCCTTCAGCAGGAACCCGGCGGCGCCGGCGCGCAGGGCCCGCAGCACGTGATCGTCGGCGTCGAAGGTCGTCAGCACGATCACGTGCGGCCCCTCCCCCTGCGCCCGCAACGCCTCCGTCGCCGCCAGCCCGTCGACCCCCGGCATCCGGATGTCCATCAGCACGACGTCGGGCGAGTACGCATCGACGGCGGTCGGGACCTGCGCTCCGTCGGACGCCTCGGCCACCACCCGCACGTCGTCGCTCCCGGCGAGGATCATCGACAGCCCCGCGCGCACCAGCGCGTCGTCGTCGACGATCAGGACGCGGATCACGTCGGCCACGGCAACCACGCCCACAGCCGGTAGTCGCCCGCCTCGGTGCGGCCGTGCTCGAGCCGCCCGCCGGCCAGCGTGGCGCGTTCGGCGAGGCCGATGATCCCCGTGCCCGCGCCCGGGATCTCGGCGGACGTCGCCAGCGCGCCGACGGGCAGCCGGTTGCGGATCTCGATCGCGAGGCCGCTGCCCGGCGCGCCGTAGAGCGTCACGTCGACGGCCGCGCCGCGTGCGTGCTTGCGCGCGTTCGTCAACCCCTCCTGGACAATGCGGTAGGCGTTGCGGCCGACGCTGTCTGGCAGCGTGGCGGCGACCTCGGACTCGAAGTTGACCCGCATGCCCGCCGCGCGCGACTCGTCGATCAGCCCCGGCAGGTGGGCGAGCGTGGGCTGCGGGCGCTCGGGCGCCTCGCCGTCGGGTGAGTCGCGCAGCACGCCGATCACCGCCCGCAGGTCCTCCAGCGCCTCATGGGCGGAGGCCCGGATCACGCCGGCCGCGCGTGCGACCTCCTCCGGCGTCGCGTCGGGCCGGAACTCCAGCGCGCCCGCGTGCAGCGACAGCAGCGAGATCCGGTGCGCGAGCACGTCGTGCATCTCGCGCGCGATCCGCGCCCGCTCGGCCTGCCGGGCCTGCTCCACGCGCAGCTGCTGCTCCGTCTCAGCCCGCTCGGCGCGATCACGCAGCGAGACCACGAGCTGGCGCCGGGCGCGGACGAACATGCCCCAGACCAGGACGCCGGTGATGATCACGATCGGCAGCAACAGCTCAACGACGTACGGCGAGTCGTTGCTCGGGAAGATCGCCAGGTAGATCGGCTGTCCGGCGATCGCGATCGCCGCGGGGATCACCGCCTGCCGAAACGGCCGGTGCACGGCGCACGTGAACAGCGCCACCACGGCGGCGCCGCCCGCGGCGGTCGTGAACGCGCCGACGATCGCGAGCGCGACCGCGATCCCGAACGGCCACCGCCGCCGCACCCACATCGCCGCGAGCCCCGCGGCCCCGCAGAGCAGGTCGAGCGCCACGAACCATTCGGGGAAGCTCGCGTACTGGTGCGTCGAGCCGTACACGATCAGCCCGATCAGCAGCGCGCTGAGGAACGCCAGCCAGTCGACGATCCAGTCGCGCGTCGAGCGCTTCCCGCGGCCATGCTCGGGCACGAGCACGGAGGGCAGCAGGCGTGGCTGTTCGAGCTCGGCGTCCATCGTCCGCAAGCGTAGGCCCGCGAACGCGCGCGCGACAGCGACGAAAGTCGGCACCGGCATCGACCTTGGTCGGTACGCCTTCGCCCATCGGCCGATAGACGGAGCCCACGATCGCGCCGATCCTCGACGCATGATCGCCGTCGACCACCTCACCAAGCGCTACGGCTCCCAGCTCGCCGTCGACGACATCTCGTTCGTCTGCGAGCCGGGCACCGTCACCGGCTTCCTCGGGCCCAACGGCGCCGGGAAGTCCACAACGCTGCGGATGATCTGCGGCCTCACGCCGCCATCCGCCGGCTCCGCGACGGTGCTGAACACGCCGTACCGCAGGCTCGACAACCCGGGCCGCCGCGTCGGCGTGCTGCTCGACGCCTCCGCCCAGCACGCCGGCCGCACCGGCCGCGAGGTGCTCGCGGTCTCCGCCCAGGTGCTCGGCGTCCCGCCGAGCAAGGTCGGCGAGCTGCTCGACCTCGTCGGCCTCGACAAGCAGGCGGCGCGCAAGCGCGTCGGCGCCTACTCGCTCGGCATGCGCCAGCGCCTCGGCATCGCGCACGCGCTGCTCGGAGATCCGGGCGTGCTCGTGCTCGACGAGCCCGCCAACGGGCTCGACCCCGAGGGCATCTACTGGATGCGCGGGCTGCTGCGCGACTTCGCCGACCGCGCCGGGACCGTGCTGCTCTCCTCGCACCTGCTTGCCGAGGTCGAGGCGATCGCCGACCAGCTGATCGTGATCGACAAGGGTCGGATCGTCGCCGAGGGCGCCAAGCACGACCTGCTCGCCGCCGCCGGCGTGATCGTCCGCAGCCTCGAGCCGGCCCGGTTGCACGAGGAGCTCGCCGCGGTCGGGCTGACCGCCACCCCAGGCGGCGACGGCGCTCTACTCGTAGACGCCGGCGCCGAGTCCGTGGGCCGCGTCGCGGCCGCCGCCGGCATCGTCCTGCTCGAGCTGCGCCCGGCCGACACCGGCGGGCTCGAGCGCCTGTTCCTGTCCCTCACGCGCGAGGAGGCGCTCGCCGCATGACCGCTCTCACCCAGACCTTCCCGCGTGCCGGGATCCCGCGCCTATCGCGGGTCGAGCTGCGCAAGATGGCCGACACGCGCGCCGGCCTCTGGCTGCTCGTGGTCGTCGCGCTGCTGGCCGCCACGATCGTGACGATCACGGTGATCGCCGGCAAGGCCGCCGACAAGGACCTCGCGTCGCTCTTCCAGGGCACGCTGTGGGTCGTCTCGCTGCTGCTGCCGGTGCTCGGCATCCTGCTCGTGACGAGCGAGTGGTCGCAGCGCACCGGGTTGACGACGTTCGCGCTCGTACCCGGGCGCGGGCGCGTGATCGCCGCCAAGCTGATCGCCGCCGTCGTGCTCGGCCTCGCCGCCACGCTCGTGTGCCTGATCACGGCCGCTGCCGCCAACCTCGTCGCGGGCGGCGACTGGAGCATCAGCCTCGGCGCCGTGGGCCGCGGTGCGCTGTTCGAGGTAATCAACATGCTCACCGGCGTCGCCTTCGGGCTGGCGTTCATGAGCTCCGCGCTCGCGATCGTCCTCTACTACGCGCTCCCGACCGCGTGGGCGATCGTCTTCGAGTCGATCCACGCGCTCGACGGCACTGCCAACTGGCTGGACACGAGCCGCACGTTCGCGCCGCTCGTCGAGGGCGGGATGGGCGGCACCGAATGGGCGCAGCTCGGCACGTCGCTGGCCTTGTGGCTGGGCGCCTTCCTGCTCGTCGGCCTCTGGAGGTTGCGCAGGATCGAGCTGAAATAGGGAAAGCTGCAGTACATGGCAACCGAGATCACCGAACGCCAGGCTCGGGACGTCGCCGAAGCCGCCCGCGAGGGCGAGTGGAAGCTCCCGAGCTTCGGCAAGGACCTGTTCCTGGGCCAGCTGCGGCTGGACCTCATCCACCCCCAGCCGCGGCTCGACGCCGCCGCCGTCGACAAGGGCGAGCGGTTTCTGCGGCGGCTGCGGGCGTTCCTGGTCGAGAACGTCGACCCGCACCAGATCGAGCGCGACGCGAAGATCCCCGACTCGGTGATCGACGGGCTCAAGGAGCTCGGCGCGCTCGGGATGAAGGTGCCCGAGCAGTACGGCGGCCTCGGGCTCAGCCAGGTCTACTACAACCGCGCGCTGACGCTCGCAGGGTCCTGGCACAGCTCGCTCTCCACGCTGCTGTCCGCCCACCAGTCGATCGGCGTCGCCGAGCCGCTGCTCCTGTTCGGCACCGAGGAGCAGAAGCAGAAGTGGCTGCCGCTCGTGTCGCGCACGCACATCTCGGCGTTCCTGCTCACCGAGCCCGACGTGGGGTCCGACCCCGCCCGGCTCGGCGCGACCGCCACGCCGGACGGTGACGGCTACCGCCTGAACGGCACCAAGCTGTGGGCCACGAACGGCGCGATCGCCGACATCGTCGTGGTCATGGCGCAGGTGCCCGACGGCGGCATCACCGCGTTCGTGCTCCCGTACGACAGCGACGGTGTCACGGTCACGCACCGCAACAGCTTCATGGGCCTGCGCGGGATCGAGAACTCGGTCACGACGTTCGAGGACGTCTACGTGCCGGCCGAGAACGTCATCGGGCGCGTCGGCCAGGGCCTCAAGGTCGCGCTCACCACGCTCAACACCGGCCGCCTGGCGCTGCCGGCGATCTGCGTCGGCGTGGCGAAGTGGGCGACGAAGATCGCCCGCGAGTGGTCGAACGAGCGCGTCCAGTGGGGCCAGCCGGTGGGCAAGCACGACGCGGTGGCGCAGAAGGTCGCGTTCATCGCTGCGACCGCCTTCGGCCTCGAGGCGATGCTCGACGTCGCCAGCCGCATGGCAGACGACAAGCGCAACGACATCCGCATCGAGGCCGCGATCGCCAAGCTCTACGCGTCGGAGATGGGCTGGCAGGTCGTCGACGAGCTGATGCAGGTCCGCGGCGGCCGCGGCTACGAGACCGCCGAGTCGCTGCGCGCCCGCGGCGAGCGGCCGGTGCCGGTCGAGCAGGCGCTGCGCGACATGCGCATCAACCGGATCTTCGAAGGCTCGAGCGAGATCATGCACCTGCTGATCGCGCGTGAGGCGGTCGACCAGCATCTGCAGGTCGCCGGCGAGCTGCTCGAGGGCGAGGGCGACCTCAAGGCGAAGGCGCAGTCGGCGGTGCGGGCGGGCGCGTTTTACGCCAAGTGGCTGCCGAAGCTGGCGGTCGGTGAGGGCATGAAGCCGAGCGCGTTCGACGAGCTCGGCGAGCTCGCCCAGCACGTGCGCTTCGTCGAGCGCTCATCGCGCCGGCTCGCCCGCTCGACCTTCTACGCGATGGGCCGCTGGCAGGCGAAGCTCGAGAAGCGCCAGGCCGTGCTCGGCCGCATCGTCGACATCGGCGCCGAGCTGTTCGCGATCGCCTCGGCGGTCGTCTACGCGGACACGATCGGGCGCGAGCAGCCGCAGCGGGCAGCCGAGGCGACCGAGCTGGCCGACCTGTTCTGCCGGCAGGCGCACCGCCGCGTCGACGCCCTGTTCTCGTCGCTCTTCGCCAACGACGACAGGGCGGCTTACGGGCTCGCGCAGGGCGTGCTCAGCGGCCGCTTCACCTGGCTCGAGGAGGGCGTGCTCGACCCGAGCGAGCTGGCATAGGAAGCCCTTCCTCGCGTCCGAGATCCGGTCCGTCGAAAATCCGACCGTCCTCCCCCACTGTCCAGGACGCGAACCTAGACTCGCTTCCACGGCGGCCCAAGGATCGCCGCCGACGTGGAGGAAGGGAACTCAATGGCACGAAGCCTCGGTCTCGGCGCGGCCGGACTGGTAATTGCTATCGCGTTGCTTGCGCCGGCAGGCGCGAGCGCCGACACCGCGCCAAAGATCATTTACGGCCCGGCCATCACCGGGATCCCACGCGACGGCGAGCTGCTCACCGCCACCGCCGCATGGACGGGCGATCCGGCGCCGACGGCCGCTTGGGCGTGGCTGCGGTGCGACAAGAAGAAAACGGACCGCTGCTCGGCGATCACGGACGCGAGATCAGCGACCTACCAGGTCACAAAGACCGACGTCGGGTCCGTGCTGCGCGTCCGCCTGACGCTGACCAACGGGGACCACAAGGCCCAGGCGC
Organism: uncultured Solirubrobacteraceae bacterium; assembly: GCA_963803335.1. Classification (GTDB taxonomy): domain Bacteria; phylum Actinomycetota; class Thermoleophilia; order Solirubrobacterales; family Solirubrobacteraceae; genus DASSUW01. The sequence goes on from CAWDME010000012.1 coordinate 128,926, forward strand.
GGTCGGCTCCGACGAGCGTCATCGAGGCGGCGGTGCCGCCGCCGCCGCCGCCTCCGCCTCCGCCTCCGCCGCCTCCGCCGCCTCCTCCGCCGCCGGATCCCGACGAGCCGCCGGGCGACCTGCCTCCCTCCACGCCGTTCGACCCGTCGGCGGCCCCCGTCGTCGCCCCGGTGCCGACCGCAGCCGGCCCGTTGCAGAGCACGCCCCTGCTGCGCCCGTTCCCGACGGTGCGTATCCGGGGCCGCCTGACGCTCCGCGGCGCCCAGGTGACGCTTCTCGTCGTGCGGTCGCCCCGTGGCGCGATCATTTCGGCGCGCTGCCGCGGCAAGGGCTGCCCGGTCCGCCGACTCACACGCACGGCGTCCTCGCGCACCCGCCTCCGCTCGCTCGAGCGCGTGCTCCGCGCCGGGACACGCCTGGACATCACCGTCACGCGCGCGGGCTACATCGGCAAGTGGACGACGATCATCATCCGGCGCGGCTACGCTCCCTGGCGAGCGGATCGCTGCGTGAAGCCCGGACGATCGCGCCCGTCGCCATGCCCCGCCGCGTGACGATCGCGGCCGTCGCGGCCGCCGCCTTCGCGATCGCGTTCGTCGGCACGCTCGCGACGACGTCGCACAAGCCCGCACCCGTTCGCGCGACTCCGGCGGCGGCGACGGCTGACGCGCCGCTGCGTGAACCGGCCGGGGAACCGGCTCGCCTTCGTGCCGTCGCCGACCTGCCGACGCTGCGCAGAACACCCAATCCGGCACCCACCCCCGCGACGCTCGTCGTGGCGCCCGCTCCGACCCCTGCGGCGACGCCCCCGCCCTCGGCGACGACGGTGCCGTCGCCCGCGCCGACCGTGGCGGCACCGGCCCCCGCACCGCGGCCCGACCCGCAGCAGTCGTCCGACTCGCAGGACACGTTCGACTCCACGGGATGAACGCGATGATCCGCCCCCACCGCCTCACCTTCGGTGGGCTCCTCGCCATCGTCCTGGCCGGCGCGCTTGCGGCCCTGGCCGGGGTCGGGCTGGGACGAATCGCGGCGCCGGAGGCACCGCGGCCGCCGTCCCCGAACACGGTCAGCGTCGGTCCCGCACGGGTTCTCGTTCCCGGCGGCTGGGACCCCGCAACGCTGCGCGGCACCGGCGTCACGGGGCTCGACGCGGAGCGCGCGGTGGCGTTCGAGACCACGCCGGGCCTCGCCGAGTGGGCCGTGATCCTGTTCTCGCGGACGACCGAGCCGTCACTGATCCCGGCGGAGCTGCGGGCGGAGCTCCACGGGCCTCTGCCGGCGCCGGCGCGTACGCGACTCGCGGGATCGCCCGCGTGGAGCTACCGCGACCTGCCCACCGGACAACCGGATGCGCGCGCGGACGTGACCGTGCTGCCGACGACGGCGGGCGTGCTCGCGGTCATGTGTACGAGCGGGCTCACGCTCTCCGCCAACAACCTCTGCGCCGGCGACGTGACGTTGGTCACGGTGACGGGTGCCAGACTCCTGCTGCCGTCGCGATCGCTCGCGCTGCAGCAGGCGCTCCCGGCCGTCCTGGACAACCTCGACCGCGCCCGGCTTCAGGACCGCCGCACATTGAGCGCCGCCCGCACGCCGAGAGGGCAGGCGCTCGCCGCGGGCCGGCTCGCAGTGGATCACAGGGCAGCGGCCCGCGCCATCCGCGCCGCGGCCGGGCCCGCGGGCACACCGCTGGCGCGCGACCTGGAGGCCGTCGCGGACGGCTACGACGCGCTGCAGGAGCAGGCGAAGGCGGGATCGCGCGGCGGCTTCGCGGCCGCGCGACGCGCGGTGGAGGACGCGGAGACCGTGCTCGAGGCCGACGTGCACGCCGTGCCGCGACCAGCGCCGGCACCGGCCCCGCGGACGGCCACCGCACGCGCGGCGGAGCCGTCGGGCGGTTCGAGGTCCGGCGTGGCGACGGGGGTCTTCGCGCTGCTCATCGTGCTCGCCGTCGCTGTAGGAGGCGCAGCCGGTTCATCGGGGGCGACCTCCTGGCTGCGGCAGCGCATCGGCGTCGGCAGCAGGCGGCCTGTTAGCCGGTAAGCCCGAGAGTGGCGAGGACGGCGCGCTCGACCCGGTCCTCGCCGGGGAGGGCGGCCGTCTCGAGGTTCTTGGCGTACGGCAGCGGCACCTCGGCCATGCCGACCCGCTCGACAGGCGCGTCGAGGTAGTCGAAGCAGGCCTTCTGGATGCGGGCGGCGAGCTCGGCGGTGACGCCGTAGGACGGCCAGCCCTCCTCGACGCAGACGACGCGGTTGGTCTTGGCGACGGACTCGGCCACGGTGTCAACGTCGAGCGGGCGCAGCGAGCGCAGGTCGACGACCTCGGCGCTCACGTCGTGCTCCGACGCCAGCCGCTCGGCCACGTGCAGCGCCCGCACGGTCGCGAACGAGTGCGCGACGATCGTGATGTCCGACCCCTCGCGCGGCACCGCGGCGCGGCCGATCGGCGTCAGGAACTCGGGGTCGAGCGGGACGTCGCCCTTCTCCTTGTAGATCGGGAGGTTCTCGACCACCAGCACCGGATCGTCGTCACGGATCGCCGCCTTCAGCAGGCCCTTGGCGTCGGCCGGGTTGGCGGGCGCGACGACCTTCAGGCCGGGCGTGCCGGCAAACCACGCCTCGAGCGACTGCGAGTGCTGGGCGGTGAGCTGGTTGCCGGCGCCGTTGGGCGTGCGGATGACCATCGGGCAGCCGACCTCGCCGCCGAACATCGTCCGCACCTTGGCGGCGTGGTTGATGACCTGGTCCATCGCGACGAGCAGGAAGTTGATCGTCATGATCTCGACGATCGGGCGCTCGCCGCCCATCGCGGCGCCGACGGCAGCGCCGACGAAGCCCTCCTCGGAGATCGGCGTGTCGCGGATGCGCTCCGGGCCGAACTCGCCCATCAGGCCGGCGGTGACCTTGTAGGAGCCCTCGAAGACGCCGACCTCCTCGCCCATCACGAACACGCGCTCGTCACGCGCGAGCTCCTCGCGCATCGCGAGGCGCAGCGCCTCGCGGTAGGTCATGCGCTGCGTGCCGGTGGGTGTCTCGACGGTGGCGCTCACGAGCCGAGCCCCGCGTCGAAGACGAGCTCCTCTTCGCCGAACGGGCTGCCGGCGCGCATGCGCGCGAACTGGCCGGCACTGCCGGGCGCGTACACGCTGCGGGCCAGCTCGGAGACGTCGGGCTCGGGACTGGCGTCGGCGAACGCGACCGCGGCGGCGACGCGCTCGTCGGCCTCGCGGTCGATCGCGTCGAGCTCCTCGTCGCTGGTGCCGTGCTCGCGCAGCGACGTGCGCACGCGGGCGAGCGGGTCGTTGGCCTGGCGGGCGACGATCTCCTCCTTCGTCCGGTAGGCGAGGCCCGCGTCGGCCACCGAGTGGCCGCGGTAGCGATAGGTCACGGCCTCGAGCACGGCCGGCTCACGGTGCTCACGCGTCCGGCGCAGCAGGCGGTCGGACGCCTCGATGACGGCCTCGAGGTCGTCACCGTCGACGCGCTCGCCGTGCATCCGAAATGCGGATGCACGGCGGTACAGCTCCGGCTCGGCCGAGGCGCGCGACACGCTCGTGCCCATGCCATAGCCGTTGTTGACGACGAGGAAGACGATCGGCAGGTTCCACAGCGCCGCGAGGTTCAGCGACTCGTGCCAGGCGCCCATGTTGATCGCGCCGTCGCCGAGCTCGCAGACCACGGCCTGCTCCTTGCCGCGACGTACGAGCGCCAGCGCGAGGCCGGTGGCGACCGGGAGCTGCCCGGCGACGATGCCCCAGCCGCCGTAGAAGCCGCGGTCGACGTCCAGCAGGTGCATCGAGCCGCCGCGGCCGTGGGCGCAGCCGTCGGCGCGCCCGAACAGCTCGGCCATGACGGCCTCCGGCGGTACGCCGCGCGCGAGCGCGAAGCCGTGGCAGCGATAACCGGTGACCAGGACGTCGTCGGCCTGCATCGTGTGCACGACGCCGACGGTCGTCGCCTCCTGGCCGGAGCTCAGGTGGCAGTAGCCGCCGATCTTGGCGGCCTTGTACTGCCGCTCGGACTCGGTCTCGAACACCCGGCTCAGCACCATCTGCTCGTACAGGCTGCGCAGCTCGGCCGGCGAGAGCCTGGTGGGTGCGTCCATCGTCGTCACGCGATCTCCTCCTCGAAGTAGTCGGGGTGCTGCTCCCGGATCGCGGGGAGAGTGGACAGCACCATGCGCAGGTGGTGTCGGAGCTTCTGCTCGGCGTCGTCGGGGTCGTGCGCGGCGACGGCGACGACGACCGCGCGATGCTCGGCGATCATCTCCATCATGTAGCCGGGCTCGGGCATGCTGAGGCGGCGGATGCGGTTGAGATGGCCCTTGGCGCGCTGGCTCAGCGCCCAGGCGATCTCATGGCCGCTGAGGTCGCACAGCAGGTGGTGGAGCTCGTCGTCGAGCACGTAGAAGCGGTCGAAGTCGTTCGCCTCGCGCGCCGCGTCCTGGCGGCGGATGATCGCCTCCAGCGCGGCGAGGTCGCTGTCGCGGGCGCGCAGCGCGGTGCCGCGGATCGCCGAGCACTCGAGCGCCTCGCGGACGAACTGCGCGTCCGACACCGCGCCTTCGCTGATGTGCGTCACGAACGTGCCGAGCTGCGGCACGATCGCGACGAGCCGCTCCTCGCGCAGGCGCTGCAGCGCCTCGCGGATCGGCGTGCGGCTCACGCCGAGGAGCGCAGCGAGCTCGTTCTCGGAGATCTGGCGGCCGGGCGCGAGCTGCGCGGACACGATCGCGTCGCGCAGCGCGGTGTACACGTGCGCGCGCGCCGGTCCACGGCGTGAACGCTCGGCGACGGGAAGTAGCGCCTCCATGCCTTGAATACTTGCATACAAGCTCTGTCGCGAAACCAAATACCCCCGTTTGTCGGGGCCGCCCTCCCTAAAAAAGCCCGCAGTTTCGCGCGATAGTTCGCTACACTAATTAGCGATGCAAACGACGTCCCGGCCAGATCTCGCCAGCCACCTGCGACTGACCATCGCGCGCACCGCGCGGCGCTTGCGCCAGGAGGCCGGCACCGAGCTCTCGCCATCGATGACCGCGGCGCTCGCGACGATCGAGCGGCACGGGCCGATGACGCCCAGCGAGCTCGCCGCCCGCGAGCGCATCCAGCGCCCGACCGCCACGCGCATGCTCGCGCGGCTCGAGGACATGGCGCTGATCCAGCGCACGCCCGACCCGCAGGACCGGCGCTCGAGCCTCGTGGCGGTCACGTCGCCGGCCACCGAGTTGCTCGCCGAGCTGCGCACGCGCAAGACGGCGTTCCTGGCTGAGCGGCTCGATCGCCTCGACGCCGGGGACCGTGCGGTGCTCGAGCGCGCCGCGGACATCCTGGAGAGGATGCTGGCGGAGTGAGCGCCGGCCTCGCGCGCACCTTCGCATCACTGAGCGTCCCCAACTATCGCCGCTACTTCAGCGGCCAGGTGGTCTCGATCACCGGCAACTGGATGCAGAACGTGGCCGAGATGTGGCTGGTCGTCCAGCTCACCGGCAACGGCGTCTCCGTCGGGCTCACCGCTGCCCTCCAGTTCGTGCCGATCATGCTGTTCGGCGCCTGGGGCGGCCTGCTCGCGGACCGCATGCCCAAGCGGCGCCTGCTCACGCTCACGCAGTCGCTGATGGCGGTACCCGCGCTGACCCTGTGGGTGCTGACGACCCAGGGGTCGGTCGAGATCTGGATGGTCTACGCGCTGGTGTTCGTGCGCGGCGCCATCAACGCGATCGACAACCCCGCGCGCCAGAGCTTCGCGATCGAGATGGTCGGCCCTGACAAGGTCGTCAACGGCGTCGCGCTCAACTCGGTCATCGTCCATACGGCGCGCATCCTCGGCCCGGCCGTCGCCGGTGCCGTGATCGCGCTGTTCGGCGTCGGCCCGTGCTTTCTCATCAACTCGCTGTCCTTCGGCGCGATGATCCTCGCCCTGCGCGCGATGAACCCGGCCGAGCTGCACGCGCCGCCCGCCCCGGCGCAGCGCGGCCCCGGCCAGCTGCGGCAGGCGCTGCGCTACGTGGCGCGCACCCCCGAGCTGCTGATCCCCCTGGCGATGATGGCCGTGGTCGGCACGCTCTCCTACAACTTCCAGGTGCTGCTGCCGCTGCTCGCCAGCTTCACCTGGCACGGCACGGCCTCGACCTACACCGCGCTGGCCGTCGCCATGGGCGTCGGCTCGGTGGCCGGAGCGCTCGCCGCGGGCGCGCGCGGCCGGATCAGCCCGCGCCTGCTCGTGAGCGTCGCGTTCGGCTTCGGGATCGCCGAGCTGCTCGTCGCCGTCGCGCCCGACGTGCCGCTGCAGATGGCCGCCCTGATCCCGCTCGGCGCCGTCAGCGTCACGTTCGCCGCCGGCATCAACTCGGCGCTCCAGCTCGCCGTCGAGCCGGCCATGCGCGGCCGCGTGATGGCCCTGTACTCGGTTGTCTTCCTCGGCTCGACGCCGATCGGCGCGCCGCTCGTCGGCTGGCTGGCCGAGGTCGCCGGCCCGCGCGCCGGCCTGCTGCTCGGTGCGGTCGCCGCGATGGTCGCGGCGATCGGCGGCGCGATCGCCTTCGCCCGCGCCGCCGGGCAGCCCGTCGCGGTGCGCGAGCGTGGCGGGCGGATGCTGGTCGAAGCCTTCCGCCGCTAGTTAGAGTCGAGCCATGCGCACGATGAGCCCCGAGGAGGCCCGCGCGTTCCTGGCCGCGGGGGCGCGCACCGGCAAGCTCGCCACGACACGCGCGGACGGAGCTCCCGATGCCGTCCCGGTGTGGTTCGTCGTGGACGGCGACGAGATCGTGTTCACCTGTGCCTCCTCGTCGGTTAAGGCGAGGAACCTCGCGCGGGATGGTCGTGCGGCGCTGGTGGTGGACGACGAGGCGTTCCCGTTCGCGTTCGTCACGGTGCGCGGGAGCGTCGCGATGGCCGAGCGCCCGGACGACCTCCTGGCGTGGACGACGAGGATCGCCTCTCGCTATGTCGGCGCGGACCGCGCGGAGGAGTACGGGCGGCGCAACGAGCAGTACGACGACTGCCTCGTCCGGCTCACCCTGGACAGCGTCCTCGCGCGCGCCGACGTGGCGGTGTAGCCGGCCAACGCCTAGTAGGCCGCCAGCAGCTCGACGCGATTGCCCCACGGGTCCGCGGTGTAGAAGCGCCGGACGTCCGGGAGCGCCTCGTCCCACTCGACGCGCCGGCCGGCCGCCGCCAGCCGCTCGGCGACCGCGTCGAGGTCGTCCACGCGCAGCGCCGGGTGCGCCTTACGGGCGGGCGCGAAGTCCGGCTCCACCCCGACGTGGAGCTGCTCGAACCAGACCCCGCCGCGGCCGCGCAGCGGCTCGGGCTTCTCGACCTCGGCGAGCCCGAGCAGGTCGCCGTAGAACGCCCGCGCCTCGGCCTCGCAGCCGGGCGGCGCCGCCACCTGCACGTGGTCTAGGCGCGGGCCGGCGACGGGTCGCTCCGGGTCATCTTCACGGAGGCGCTGAGGTCGGCGCCCGCGCCGCCCCGGAAGACGCCCTTGATCGGCGGCACGTCGGCGTAGTTGCGGCCGTGGCCGATCTTCACGTGCGTCTCACCGCCGAGCGTGCGGTTGGTCGGGTCGGCCGCCACCCACACCGGTTCGCGCTCGCCCGGCACCAGCGCCTCCAGCCATGCGTGCGTCTCCACCTCGGCCGAGTCGACGCTCTCGTCGCCGTTCGGCGGCGCCCACAGATAGCCGGAGACGTAGCGGGCGGCGATCCCATGGCGACGGAGCAGCAGCAGCGCGAGGTGGGCGAAGTCCTGGCAGACGCCCGCGCCGGTCTCCAGCAGGTCGGCAACGGTCGAGCCCACGAACGTCACGCCCGTCCGGTAGTCGAAGCGGTCGGGGATCACCTCGACCAGCCGGCGCACGGTGGCCAGCGGCGTCTCCGCGCGGGACAGGCCGACGAGCTCGTCGAGCGCCAGGTCGTCGGGCTCGCTGCCGTCCGGGAGCAGGAACTCGCCCGCCTCGGCCCGGTACGGCCCGGAGTCGAGCTCGCCCCACGGCGCCTCCGGCGGGTCCTCCGCCGGGCTCGTCTTCACGCGCGCCCGGACGTCGATCGACAGGTGCTCGTGCGGGCGCGAGATCCCGAACTCGATCACCGTCGTGCCGAAGTAGTCGAGGTGCTGGTGCAGGCGCGACTCGGGATCGACGCGTACGCCGAAGTCGTCCACGCGCTGCGTCGCCGTGGTCGCGGGCTTCACGCGCAGCGCGTTGAGGTTGTCCGTGACGGGCGCGTCGTAGCGGTACTCGGTGAGGTAGCGGATCGCGAAGTGCATCAGGCGGTGGCCAGCCGGGCGATCGGGGTGGCCGGGCCCCCAAAGTACCGCTGCGCGATGTCGGCATCGACCTGGGCCAGCTCGCGCTGCACGGCCTCGAGCGTCTCCGCCAGCGCCTGGTCGGCCTCGGCGGTGCGGGCGCGGAAGTCGAGGTCGGCCATCAGGCGCCCGACGCGCAGGACGGCCGGCGAGCCGCGGTAGCTGGCGTCGGCCGCGGTCAGCGCGGTGTGCAGTGCCTCGACCGAGAAGGACACGGAGTCCGGGTAGTCGCGCTCGAAGAGCAGGAAGCGCGCGACCGGATCGGCGTTCGGCGCCGCGGGCACGGCACGGCGGTAGGCCTGGAAGCCGCCGACCGCCTGCAGGAGCGCGAGCGCCTGGCCGTCGCGGGCGTGCTCCTCACCCTCCGGCGGGAGCGTGACGCGCAGCATCCGCAGCACCATGTCGCCGGACTCGATCGCGGCGCCGGCCTGCAGGAACGCGTGCGCCTCGTCGCGCAGCATCGTGCGGCTCGTTACCCCCCAGAACAGGCCGCAGCGGTCGCGCACGTAGGCGTAGACCGAGTACGGGCCGGTGCGCAGCGCCGCCGACATGTCCTGTCGCAGCAGCCCGAGGTGGAACGTGTTGATGGCCTCCCACATCTCGGCGCTGAACACGTCGCGCACGGTGCGGGCGCCCTCGCGGGCGCGGGTCACGCAGTTGAGCACGGAGGTCGGCACCTCGGGGTCGAGCGTCAGCGCGCGCAGCACCGCGTCGCGCGAGGCGGGCGTCTCGGGCGGCTCGCCGCTGACGATCGTCAGCAGGTGGTCCCACGACAGCAGCACGCCGGCCGGGTCGTCCGGCCGCGCCTGCACGTCGGCGTGGAAGACGCCGTCGAGCATGCGGGCGGTGTGCTCGGCCCGCGCCAGCTGGCGGCCGATCCAGTACAGCTCGTGGGCTATCCGAGCGAGAATGGTTACCTCCGCGGGGCATCCAGCCCCGCGTCTTGATCTCGCGTTCGGCATCCAGCCTCACGATGCTGTTGCTGCTGCTGTTCCTGGCCCGACCACTCGCCCTGGCGCAGCCCGGGCATGCGTGGCGGCGACCAGCGCGTGGTGCTCGCGACGTCGTCTCCCCCCGGCTCGGGCCCGTCGTCGAGCACCCACGTGTCCTTCGACCCGCCGCCCTGCGAGGAGTTGACGATCATCGAGCCCTCGCGCAGCGCCACGCGCGTCAGGCCACCGGGGACGATCCGGATGTCCTCGCCGAACACCGCGAACGGGCGCAGGTCGACATGGCGCGCGGCGAGGCTGCCGTCCGGTCCGGCGGTCGGCACCGTCGACAGGCGGACGAGCTCTTGCGCGATCCAGCGCTCCGGCTGGCGCAAGATGGCATCGGCCTGGCGGGCGATCTGCTCGTCGCTCGCCGACGGGCCGATGAACACGCCCTTGCCGCCCGACTCGCTGGTGGGCTTGACGACCATCTCCCCCAGCCGCTCGAGCACCCACGCGCGCTGGTCGGCGTCGGCCATCAGGTAGGTCGGGACGTTCTCGAGGATCGGCTCCTCGCCGAGGTAGTAGCGGATCATCTCCGGCACGTAGTGGTAGATCGCCTTGTCGTCGGCGACGCCCGTTCCCACCGCGTTGACGACGGCCACGCTGCCGGCCCGGTACGCCCGCATCAGCCCAGGAACGCCGAGCAGCGAGTCGGGCCGGAACTCGAGCGGATCCATGAAGTCGTCGTCGATGCGGCGGTAGATCGCGTGCACGCGCTGCAGGCCGTGGGTGGTGCGGATGAAGCAGACGGCGTCGCGGACCACCAGATCGGAGGCCTCGACGAGCTCGACCCCCATCTGCCGCGCCAGGAAGGCGTGCTCGAAGTAGGCGGAGTTGAACGGGCCCGGCGTCCACACGACGACGGTCGCCTCCTCCTCCCCGCCGGTCGGCGCGACCTCCTCGAGCGCGGTGCGCAGCAGCGCCGGGTAGTGGTCGACCGGCCGCACGCGGTAGTGCGCGAACAGGCCGGGCAGTAGCCGCGTCATCGCCACGCGGTTCTCGAGCACGTAGCTGATGCCGCTCGGCGTGCGGACGTTGTCCTCGAGCACCTTCCACGAGCCGTCGCCATCGCGCACGAGGTCGCAGCCCGAGACGTGCGTGTAGACGCCGCCGGGCGGCCGGATGCCGTGCGCGGCGCGGGCAAAGCCGGAGCGCGAGACGATCAGCTCCCACGGCACCTTGCCGTCGTGGACGATCTCGCGCCCGTGGTAGACGTCGTCGATGAAGCTGTTGAGCGCGCGGATGCGCTGGGCGAGGCCGCGCTTGATCTTCGTCCACTCGGCGGCCGGGATGATCCGCGGCACGAGGTCGAGCGGGAACGGACGGTCGCGCACCGGTCCGTCCGCGTCCGGTCCGGCGGCGTCGAACGTGATCCCCTGCTGCATGAAGATCGCGTCGCGCCGGCGGCCCGCCTGCGCCAGCGCCTCGGCCCCGAGCTGCTCGAGCGCGTGCACGAGCGTCTGCGCGTGCGGGCGGGGCGTCCCGTCCGCGTCCAGCATCTCGTCGTAGAAGCCCTCGCGGACCGTCAGCACGCCGGAATCCTCACATTCCGGCCCGTACCCCCGCAATGCCGCCGTGTACACCCTTCGCCGGGTGCGCTTCGCCCCACGGTCGAAGGCCGAGCTCGATCGCCGCGTTGAAGTCGAGCGCGGCGCCGGCCGCGACCTCGCGCTCCCAGACGTCCGGCGGGCAGCCGGCGTGGGCCGCCGCCAAGAGCCGCTCGTCGAGCGCGTCGGCGATGAACCGCCGCGGCCGCGTCGCGCGGGCGGCGCCGGCCAACCGCGCAGCGCGCGCGCCGTCACCGGCCCGCGCCGCCAGAACGGCGAAGCCGCTGAGGATCTGGGTGACGGTCGTGCGGATCCCGGCCTCGCGGCTGCGCGCCAGCGCGGCGCGCAGGTAGTCGGCGGCGTCAGCATCACCGCGCTCGACGGCCACGAGGCCGCGCAGGCCCTCGGTCGCCGCCGTCTCCGCCAGCGCGTCGCGCTCCGGGGTCAGGGCAAGTGCGCGATCGAGCAGGTCGCCCGCACGGTCGAGATCGTGCGCCACGAGCGCGTAGTAGCCGGCGTCCTCCCACAGCCGCGCCAGCGTCCGCACGTCGCCCGACCGCTCGAGGTGGATCGCCGCCTGCTCGGTGGCCTCGCGCGCCCGCTGCGGGTCGGCCGCGGTGACGGCCACGGTGCGCAGCGCCGACCCGTACACGCGGTCGTCGCTCCCGTCGGCGAGTCGTAGCGCCTCCTCGGCGTAGCGCTCCGCCGCCGCGCGCCCCTCGTAGGAGAGCGTGATGGCGCGCGAGATGTTCGCCCACACCATGCCGCTGCGCTCGCCGGCCGACTCGAACAGGGCGAGCGCCCGGTCGAGCACGTCTTCCGTGCGCGCGATGTCGGCCTCGGGCCACAGCAGATAGGCGAGCGCCACCAGCGCGTAGCCGCGCAGCGCCGGGTCGACGTCGTCAGTGCTGTGCTCGATTCCCCACTCGATCCAGGCGACGCCCTCGCTCCACAGCCCGCGGTCGAACCACCACTCGTCGATCCCCGTGCACGCCTCTAGGAGCAGCGCGATCTCGCCGTTGTCGCGCGCCCACGCCAGCGCGGCGCGCAGGTTGGCGGCGTCGGCGTCGAGCCGACGGCCGGCCCCGACCTGGTCGCCCTCGCGCAGGTCGTGCTCGAGCTCCTGCACGAAGGCGAGGTAGTGCTCGCCGTGCCGGCGCTCGGTCGCCTCGCGGTCGCCACGCTCAACGAGCCGCGCCGCCGCGTACTCGCGCACCGGCTCCAGCAGCGCCAGCCGCGTCGTGCCGGCCGTGCGGCGGCGCACCACCATGCTCTTGGCGACGAGCTGCTCGAGCGTCTCCAGCGGCGCGGCGGCGACCGCCTCCGCCGCGTCGATCGTGCAGCCGCCGGCGAACACCGACAGCCGGGCGAACGCCGCTGCCTCGCCGTCGCTGAGCAGCCGGTGACTCCAGTCGAGCGTCGCCTCCAGCGTCTGCTGGCGCTCGGGGGCGTCGACAGGCCCGCGCCCGAGCCCCTCGCCGAGCCGGGCGGCGATCTCGTGCGGCGAGAGCATCCCGGCACGGGCGGCCGCGAGCTCGATCGCCAGCGGCAGTGCCGCGACGCGCCGACACACCTCGTCGATCGCCGCCTCGTCGACCTCGAACCCGGGGTCGTGCGCGCGCGCCCGCTGCACGAACAGCGTCGCCGCGTCGCCGGGCGCCAGCGGCTCGAGCGGGTAACGCTGCTCCCCGCGCAGGCCGAGCACGGCACGGCTGGTGACCAGCACCTTGAGCTCGGTCGCGGCCGCGAGCACGTCCGCGACCAGGGGGCACGCCGCCGTCACGTGCTCGAAGTTGTCGAGCACGAGCAACCCGGTACGCGCGGCGACGAGCCGCCGCAGCGTCTCCGCCTGCGACGCCTCCGGGTCGGGCGCGCCGCCGACCGCCCGGACCACCGCGTCGGCGACGCCGGCCGGCTCGCCCACGGGCGCGAGGTCCACGAACACGGTGCCGGGGAAGCGGTGGGCGATCTCGAGCGCGAGGGTCGTCTTGCCCACGCCGCCGATGCCGACGACGGTCACGAGGCGTTCCGTGGCGAGCAGGCGCGTGACCGCGGCGACATCGGCCTCGCGGCCGACCATGTCCGCGGGCCGTGGCGGCAGCCGGGCGGCGGACGGCGCCGCCACGAGATCGAGCTCGCGCGCCTGGGCCAGCACCCGCGCCTGCAGCGCCGTCAGCGCCGGCCCGGGCTCGAGCCCGAGCTCCTCGGCGAGGTGCGCGCGCGTTCGCGTGTATACGTCGAGCGCCTCGGCCTGACGGCCGCAGCGGTACAGCGCGAGCATCAGCTGAGCGGCGAGCCCTTCGCGGGTCGGCTCGGCGGCCACGAGCCGCTCGAGCTCGGGCACGAGCGCGGCATGGCGGCCGAGCTGCAGGTCGGCGGCGATGCGCGCCTCGACGGCGACGTGGCGCAGCTCCTCGAGCCGCCGTACCTCGCCCTGGGCGAACGCCTCGTAGCCGACCTCCCCGAGCGGCGCGCCGCGCCACAGCTCGAGCGCGGAGCGCAGCGCGGCCGCGGCGCCGGCGGCATCGCCCGCCTCGAGCTCGCTCCGTCCGCGCTCGACGAGCTCCTCGAACACCTGGGCGTCGAGGTCGCCGGGCGCCACGACGAGCATGTAGCCGCCGCCCACGGTCCGGAGCTCGCCGGCGAGCGCCTTGCGCAGCCGTGTCACGGCGACCTGCAGCGACTTGCCGGACGCGTCCGCGCCCGGCCACAGGTCCTCGGCCATCCGCTCGGCCGGCACGGCGCGATTGGCGTGCATGAGCAGGTAGGCGAGGACCGTCTGCTGGCGGCGGGCGATGGGGACCGGGTGCTCGCCGTCTGAGAGCACCACCGGCCCGAGGATCCCGAACTTCGTCATAGCGCTCGCCAAGCCGACTGTAACCGGGCGGTAGCCGGCCTGAAAGCGCCGCCCTGGACAGTCCACGCATGCACCCGCTCACGCTCACCCAGCTCGCCGGCGCCCGCGGACGGTGTCCTCAGGCATTATCAGGCGCGTGCCCACGCTCAGCATCTGCGTGGCCGGCGCGACCGGCTGGACCGGCGCGGCGGTTGCGGAGGCGGTCGCGGCCGCCACGGACCTCGACCTTCGCGCGGCCGTGAGCCGCTCGGCAGCGGGCGGCGAGGTCGCGGGCGCGCCGGTGTACGCCCTCGTCGAAGAGGCGCTCAACGGCGTCGACGTGCTCGTCGACTTCACGTCGCACGAGGTGGCCAAAGCGCACGCGCTGACGGCGATCGAGCACGGCGTCGCGGTCGTGATCGGCACCTCGGGGCTGACCGCCGACGACTTCGCGGAGATCGACGCGGCGGCGCGCTCGCGCGGCGTCGGCGCGATCTCGGCCGGCAACTTCTCGCTCACCGCCGCGATGGCGAAGGCGGCCGCCCGCATGGTCTCCCGGCACCTGCCGAGCTGGGAGATCATCGACTACGCCAGCGCGGGCAAGGCGGACGCGCCGAGCGGCACCGCCCGTGAGCTGGCCGAGGAGCTCGGGCCGTCCGCGCGCTCGCGCTCGCTGGAGGACACGCACGGAGCCGTCGAGGCGCGCGGCGCCGACATCGCCGGCACCCAGGTCCACTCGCTGCGGCTGCCGAGCTTCACGGTCTCCACCGAGATCGTCTTCGGCCTGCCCGACGAGCGGCTCTCGATCCGTCACGACGCCGGCTCGTCGGCCGCGCCGTACGTCGCCGGGACACTGCTCGCCATCCGTGCCGTGTCCGCCCGCTCCGGCCTCACCCGCGGCCTCGATGCGCTTCTGTCTGAAGATTGAGCGGTACGCTCTCAAGGTTTGAGCGATGGCCGTCACGTTCGAAAGCTCCTTCCCGGCAGGGCCGGCGACGCCATCGGCGGCACGCCGCGCCATCCGTGACTTCCTGCACTCGCTGGGTGCCGATCCACGGGCGTTCAGTGACGTCCTCCTCGCGCTGTCGGAGGTCGTGACCAACGCGGTCGTCCACGGCTACCGCAACGAGGCCGGCGGCGAGGTCCGCGTTGCGGCTCGCCAATCGTCCGCCGGCCTGCTGCTGTCGGTCGCGGACCGGGGCCGCGGCATGGCACCGCGGCACGACAGCCCCGGACTCGGCCTCGGGCTGCCGCTCGTCGGCCGGATCGCCAAGCAGGTCGACATCACCGCCGAGGCCGGCGGCGGCACGGTCGTGAGCATGTGCTTCTCGCTCGAGGCCCCAGCGGGCTAGCCGAGAAACGGCCGGATCATCGCCAGCAGCCAGTCGGCGCGGTCGAGCATGCTCGCTCCGGGCGGGAAGAAGTGCGACGTGCCGGGGAGCACCGCGAGCTGGGATTCCGGCATGCCCTCCAGGTCGCCCATCACGCCGCCGCCGCGCAGCTTGAAGAACTCCACGGCGTGCTCGAGCGTGACGCCGTCGGAGTCCCCGAGCATGATCAGCGTGGGCGCGGCGATCGCGCGGATGTCGGCGTCCGGCCACGCGAACGGTGTCGAGTCGAGCGCCGTCATCTTCTCCACCAGCTTTGGGAAGTCGTCCGGGTTCGGCGCCACCGCGAGATACGCCTGCTCGATGGGCGACCCCGCGAACAGCGCGGGCGTGATCGTCGGGAACATCGCGCGCGCGACCTCGGGCATGCCGTCCCAGCGGAACGAGGCCGACATGACGACGAGCCTGCGCACCAGCGCGGGATGGCGGATCGCGATCTGCAGGGCGGCGGCGCCCCCCATGCTGTAGCCGACGATGTCCGCGCTCTCGACGCCGAGGTGGCGGGCGAGCGCGGCCGTGTCGTCGGCCATCTGCTCGTATGACATCGGGCGGTCGGCGTCGGCCGTGCGCCCGTGGCCCTGCATCTCGGCGGCGATGACCTGCCGCGACTCGGCCAGTCCCGCCACCAGCGGGCCCATCATGTCGATGGTCATGTAGGCGCCGTGCAGCAGGATCAACGGCGGACCCTCGCCGTGGATCTCGTAGTACATGTCGAGCTCGCTGACGTGTGCGTGCGGCATCGCTCAGTCAGCCCGCATGATGTCGCCCGAGCCGCCGCGGTGCTGGGAGACCACCGGGTCGCCGTGGTAGCGGACGTCGCCCGAGCCGTCGAGCTCGATCGCGATCCGGTCGGCAGCGCGCACGTCGGCGTTGCCCGACCCGTCCACCGCCACGCGTGCCTCGCGCGCGTCGAGGTCGGCGAGATCGGCGTCGCCGGAGCCGTCCATGTCGAGCGCGAGGCGCCCGACCGTGCCCGCGAGCCCGATGTCGGCCGAGCCCTCGGAGCGGACCTCGAGCTCGTCGGCGTCGAGGCCGTCGGCGTCGATGTTCCCCGAGCCGGAGGCCGTGACGCCCGTCAGCCTCGGCACGTAGGCCTCGACCGTCACGGAGCTGCCGCCGAGGCCGTCGTGGTTGAAGGTCACCTCGAGCGTGTCGCCGTGCACCTCGGTGTCCACGTCGTCGATCACCTTCTCGCCCGCGAGCACGCGCACGCGCTGCGGTGCGCCGACGTGCAGCCGCACGTCGACCGAGTCGCGGTTCTCGATGCGCGTGAAGGCGGCCAGGTCGCGGGTCTGCGTGGCGCGCGGGCCATCGTCTTCGAGGCTGCAGCCCGCAAGCGCGAGCGCGGCGACGGCGACCGGGAGGAGAAAGCGGAGCAACGACATGCCGCCACGCTACGGGCGGGGCGCGGTGCCGGCGATGGAGGCTCCCGGCACATGCCCGGTGAGGCGTCCCTCAGTAGAAGCCGTGGCGGGCCAGGGGCTCGACGAGCTCGTGCTCCTCGTAGGCGAAGTGCGAGAGCAGCGCGTCGGTGAGCAGGTCCATCGCGCGGCCGACGCGGTCGATGCCGTCGGCCTCGTCGGCGACGAGGGCGACGAGCGCCGCGTCGACGCGCTCGAGCATGTCGGCGATCTGCTCGTGCTCGGACTCGAGGCGGTCGAGCACCGGCGCGAGGCCCTCCTCATACCGGCGCAGATGCGGGAACACGCTGCGGTCCTCGAGCGTGTGGTGATTGGTCACCGTGCGGCAGTAGGTCTCGCAGAACGTGCCGAGCGTCCAGTGGTTCTGGCGGATCGTCATCCGGTTGATGAACGACCGCACCACGGCGGGATTGCGCGTGCCGGCCGCGACCTGCTCGACGAGGTCCCGCAACTGGTCGAGCTCGGCGCGCAAGGCGTCGTGCACGTCGATCAGGTGCTGCCCGGCGGCCTGCTCGCGTGCCGTGTAAGTGCGGGCCGGGTCGCGCTGCGGACCGGTCGGGCGCGTCGCCTCGTCCCAGACGGGCTCGGCGCTCAGACGGCGCTCCGGGACCGGCCGCGGGCGCGCGGCCAGCGGCGCCGGCTCCTCGATCACGGCAGGGCCGGCGGCCGACTCGGCCGCGGGCGCGCCGCGCGCGTCGGCGAGCAGCTCGCGCGCGGCGGGCGCGACCTCCTCGGCGAAGCGGCGAACGTCGGCGGCCGATGCGACCGACAGGATGTAGGCGCTCATGCCCGTGGACAGCGTGAGCTGCGTGAGCTGCTCGGCCCACTGCCCGGGCGTGCCCTGCAGGAAGCCGCTGCCGGTGCCGAAGCTGCCGTTGACGTTGAACAGCCGCCGGATCTCCTCGGGGCGGCGCCCGGCCGCGGTGGCCGCCTCGTCGATCCTCGCGCTCATCTCGGGCAGCTGCTCGAGTTCCACGTACGGCAGGCTCGGGAGCCAGCCGTCGGCCTTCGTGCCGGTGAGGCGCAGCATCCGCGGCTTGTAGGCGCCGAGCCAGATCTCGATCGGGTGCGCCGGTGGCGGGCCGGCCTCCCAGATCTTCCGGATGATGTCGATCGCCTCGTCGAGCGCGTCGACGCTCTCGCCCGGCGTGCGCCGCGGGCCGCCCATGGCCTCGATCGCGTCCCAGAACGTGCCGGCGCCGAGGCCGAGCTCGACCCGGCCGCCGCTCAGGACGTCCAGGCTCGCAGCGCTGCGCGCGAGCACCGCCGGCGGCCGCAGCGGCAGGTTCGCGACGTTCGGCGCCACGCGCACGTTGGTGGTCTGCGCCGCGACGACCGACAGCAGCGTCCAAGTGTCCAGGAACGACGCCTGGTAGGGGTGGTCCTGGAAGCTGACGATGTCGAGGCCGACGACGTCGGCGAGCCGCGCCAGCTCGAGCACCGCGTCGGCCTGGGCGGCGACGGGCGTGATGAACACGCCGAACTGGAGGTCGTGGCGGTAGTCCGGCACCCCTGCACCGTAATACCGTCTGGGTGTGGCCTCTGACGAGGAGATCCTCGAGCTCGACGGCAAGTCGGTGCGGCTCTCCAGCCCCGAGAAGCTGCTGTTCGCCGAGCGCGGCGAGACCAAGCGCGATCTCGTCGACTACTACCTGCGCGTGAGCGAGCCGCTGCTGCGGACGATGGGCGGCCGGCCCGTGCTCATGCAGCGCTTCCCCGCCGGCGCCGGCGGACCGTCGTTCTTCCAGAAGCGCGTGCCGAAGAACGCGCCCGAGTGGCTCGAGACGACGACGGTGATGACGGTCAACGGCACGCCGTCGCGGGCGCTGGTGATCGCCGACCGCGCGCACGTCGTCTGGGCCGTCAACCTCGGCTGCCTCGGCTTCCACGTCTGGCCGTACCGCGCCGCCGAGCCCGCCTACTGCGACGAGCTGCGGTTGGATCTCGATCCGCAGCCTGGGACGAATTTCGAGGACGTCCGCCGCGCGGCCACCGAGGTCAAGGCGCTGCTCGACGAGCTCGGCGTCGCCGGCTACCCGAAGACCACGGGCAACCGCGGGCTGCACGTCTACGTGCGACTCGAGCCGCAGTGGGACTCGTACGCAGTGCGCTCGGCCGCGGTGGCCGTCGCCCGCGAGCTCGAGCGCCGGCGCCCGGACGTGATCACGGCGGCGTGGTGGAAGGAGGAGCGCGGGGAGCGGATCTTCGTCGACTACAACCAGAACGCGCCGCACAAGACCGTCTTCGGCGCGTGGGGAGCGCGCGCCCGTGTGGGCGGCCAGGTGTCTGCGCCGCTGCGCTGGGAGGACGTGCTGGAGCTGCATCCGGACGAGCTGACGCTCGCGACGGTCCCCGACCGCCTCGACCGCCTTGGCGACCCGTGGCAGGACATCGACGACGCCCCGCAGTCGCTCGAGCCGCTGCTCGCCATGCACGAGCGCGACCGCGCGAACGGGCTGCACGACGCTCCGTGGCCTCCCGTCTATCCGAAGATGCCCGACGAGCCGCCGCGGGTGGCTCCGAGCCGCGCGCGCAAGTCAGACGGCGACGGGTAGCGGGACGCCGAGCTGGTCGCAGGCCGCGGTGAGGATCTGCCAGCCGGCCTGCTCCACCGGCACGACGCCGCTCGCGGTCATCTCTGCGTAACGCCGCGCGCCGCGCTCGCCCGGCACGACGAGCTCGTCCACGCCCGGCGCCCGGTCGCCGTGCTTGATCTCGCCGATCAGCGCGGTCAGGCGCGCTGCGAACTCCGCGCGCGGCATGAACGCCTCCGGGTCGAGCGCCCACAGGAGAACTCCAGGGCCGTCGCGCGAGCCCGTCAGCACGCCGCCCAGCGCCTCGACGAACAGGGCCAGGCCAAAGCCCTTGTGCGGCACGTGCGGGCTGCCGAGCGGGGCCAGCGAGCCACCCTCGAAGAACGCCTGTGCGTCGGTCGCGGGCAGCCCGAGCTTGTCGAAGATCAATCCCTCGGGCATCGGCGTGCCCTCTTCGGCCGCAACGCGCACCTTCTGCATCGCGACCACGCTCGTCGCGATGTCGAAGACGATCGGCGTCTCCGCCGGAAGGCCGTACGCCAGCGGGTTGGTGCCGAACACCGGCGTGCTCCCGCCGGGCGGCGCCACGAGCGGGTCGTTGTAGTTCGCGCACGCGAAGCCGATCAGCCCGGCCTCGGCCGCGCGCCGCACGTACGGCGCGGCTACCAGCAGCTGCCAGTCCCGCACCGCGGCGACCGCCATCCCCTTCCGTGCCCGCTCGATGCACCACGCCATCGCCCGCATCGGCGCCCCGGGCCCGCACCCGCGATCCCCGTCGAGCAGGAGCGCCCCGTCGGTCTCGCTGATCACCCGTACCTCCGGCCGTGGGTTCAGCACGCCGTCGCCGTAGAGCCGGCTCAGCAATCC
This sequence comes from uncultured Solirubrobacteraceae bacterium, assembly GCA_963803335.1. GTDB lineage: Bacteria > Actinomycetota > Thermoleophilia > Solirubrobacterales > Solirubrobacteraceae > DASSUW01. The sequence continues at coordinate 148,822 of CAWDME010000012.1, forward strand.
CAGCGCCGCGACCCCATGGTCCCGGTGCCCGCGCAGCTCCGAGTCGATCAGCAGCCCGGCCAGCTCATCCGCGCCGGTCTCGTCGAGGCTCAGCGCCCCGAACGCGCCCGCCAGGCAGGCGCGCAGGTCGGCGATTCGCACGCGGTGCATGGCGCTACATCTTGAGCGTCACCTTCTCGGTCCGCTTCGTCTTGCTGTGGCCGTGCACCGTCGTGATCGTCACGGTGGCCTTCAGACGCCCGTGCTTGAGCGCCTTGCGCGCGGCCCTGGTGAGCCTGAAGTGCGCGAGGGCGGACTTCCCGGCCGCCACCGCGTACGAGGAGCTGCCGATGGCTCGCTTGGCCCTCGCCGTGACGGTCGCCTTGCAGCCGGGTGCGACCGCCGGGCAGGTGATCCACGGCTGCGGGAGCCGCACGACGCCGCTCTTGGCGATCGTCGGCTTCTTGGGCGTCTTCGCGGACGGGCCCTTGAGGCCGTCGACGGCGATCCCGCCCAGGAAACGCGCCGCGAGGAAGTTGTCGTCGCGTGCCGAGCCGTCGAGGTTCGCGCGCCCGATCCGGTGCCCGGCACCCCAGAAGACGTGCCCGTCGCCGGCCAGCAAACTGCCGCCCGCCGAGGTCAGGAACTGGGGCTCGACCGCGGAGCCGTCCAGATTCGCGCGGGCGATGTTCCCGTGCCAGCCCCAGTAGATGTGGTCCGGGCCAACGGTGAGGTCGCCGAATTGCCCGTAGGCGCCGGTGTTCGTGACGAGCGGCTGACGGTCGGAGCCGTCGAGGTTCGACCGCATGATCCGGTCGTACAGCGGCAGCGCCTGAGCCTGCGCCTCGATCCAGTACAGGTGCGTGGCGTCCGCGGCGACAGAACCCGTACCGCCTTCCGGAGCGGTGATGAAGTTCGGCTCGATGCCGGAGCCGTCGAGGTTCGCGCGGCCGATGCTCCCGACGCCGAAGTTGTTGACGGTGTTGGTGGCCTCCCAGTAGATCTTGCCGCCGGCGATCGCGACGTCGGATGCGTGCTGGGCTCCCGTGACGATGAAGTGCGACTTCACTCCGGTGCCGTCGAGGTTCGCCCGGCCGATCAGGCCCACGGCCGTGTCGCTCCAGTAGATGTGGTCCGCCGTGACCGCCAAGCTGCCGGCGGCGGCCTCGAACCCCTTCGGGATGAAGAGGAGCTGTGCGTTGGTGCCGTCGGGGTTGGCGCGCCCGATGCTCTGCTCGCCCGGCTTGTTGCCGTAGTTCGACCAGTACACGAATCCCTGGGCGCTCGGTGCGAGCGCGAGGGCCACCGCCGTCGCGCCCAGCGCTGCGGTCACCGATCTCCGTTGCATTCCGTGCCTCCGTTCCCGTACTGGACCGGTTCTCCGTCCGGCAGAGATCGCGACTATAAAGACGATCGGTCCACCGGATCATCGACAAACGGTCGGTACAAGACGGGTCAAGACCTGCCGATCATGCGGATATGCAGGAGATCATGCGCATCGTGGACAGCGACGAGCGCTCGCTCGCCGACCGGGTCGAGGTCGCACTTACGACACTCGGCGGGCAGGCGATCGTGTCGCGCTTCACGCTCTGGTACACGACGCGGCCGCCGGCCTACCACGCCGTGCTGCGCGCCGTGCCCGAGCCGGAGCCGCTGCAGTAGCGTTCGGCGCGCATGCGCCTCAGCCCGTCCGACCAGGACAAGCTGCTGCTCGCCGTCGCCGGGATGCTGGCGCGCGACCGGCGGGCGCGCGGGGTCAAGCTCAATCACCCGGAGGCGGTTGCGCTGCTCTCCTGCTGGGTGATCGAGGCGGCGCGCGACGGCCGCTCGGTCGCCGACCTGATGGAGGAGGGCCGCCGCGTCCTGACCCGCGATGACGTGATGGAGGGCGTGCCGGAGCTCGTGGACGAGGTGCAGGTGGAGGCGACGTTCCCGGACGGCCGCAAACTCGTCACGCTGCACGAGCCGATCGCGTGATCCCTGGCGAGCTCGTCACCCAGCCGGGCGAAGTCGAGCTCAATGCCGGCCGCGAGACCAAGTCGCTCAGGGTCGCCAACACGGGCGACCGGCCGATCCAGGTCGGCTCGCACTTCCACTTCGCCGACGTCAATGACGCGCTCGACTTCGACCGCGAACAGGCCACGGGCTTCCGGCTCGACGTGCCGGCCGGGACGTCGGTGCGGTTCGAGCCCGGCGCCGAGCGAGACGTGCAGCTGGTGGCCCTGGGCGGCGCCAAGCAGGTTCCGGGGCTGAGATGAGGATCGGCCGCGACCGCTACGGCGCCCTGTACGGCCCCACCACGGGCGACAAGCTCCGACTCGCCGACACCGACCTGTTCCTCGAGGTCGAGGAGGACCGCTGCATCGGCGGCGACGAGGCCGTGTTCGGCGGCGGCAAGACGATCCGCGAGTCGATGCTGCAGGGCACCAGAACCTCCGCCGAGGGCGCGCCCGATCTCGTGATCACCAACGTCGTGGTGCTCGACCACTGGGGCGTCGTGCGCTGCGACGTCGGGATCAAGGACGGCCGCATCGCCGCCCTCGGCAAGGCCGGCAATCCCGACATCGCCGACGGCATCGACCCGGCGCTGGAGATCGGGCCGACGACCGAGATCGTCGCCGGCGAGGGACGCATCCTCACCGCCGGCGGCATCGACTGCCATGTGCACTTCATCTGTCCGCAGATCGTCGACGAGGCGGTCGCCGCCGGGATGACGACGCTGATCGGCGGCGGCACCGGCCCGGCCGAGGGCACACGAGCGACCACCTGCACGCCGAGCCCGCGGGCGATCGGCGAGATGCTCACGGCGATGGATGCGATGCCGGTGAATGTGCTGCTGCTCGGCAAGGGCAACACGGTCTCCGAGGAAGGCCTGCGCGAGCAGCTCCGGGCCGGCTGCGGCGGCCTGAAGCTGCACGAGGACTGGGGCTCGACACCGGCCGCGATCGACACCTGCCTGCGCATCGCCGACGAGACCGGCGTGCAGGTCGCCATCCACACCGACACGCTCAACGAGGCCGGCTACGTGCAGTCGACGCTCGCCGCCATCGCCGGCCGGACGATCCACGCGTACCACACAGAAGGCGCCGGCGGCGGCCACGCGCCGGACATCATCGAGGTCGCCGGGCAGCCGCACGTGCTCCCCTCCTCCACCAACCCGACGCGCCCGCACACCGTCAACACGGTCGACGAGCACCTCGACATGCTGATGGTCTGCCATCACCTCAACCCGCGGATCCCGGAGGACCTCGCGTTCGCCGAGAGTCGCATCCGCGGCACCACGATCGCCGCCGAGGACATCCTCCACGACCTCGGCGCGATCTCGATGATCGGCTCCGACTCCCAGGCCATGGGCCGCGTGGGCGAGACGATCGTCCGCACCTGGCAGACCGCGCACGCGATGCAGGCGCGCCGGGGCGAGCAGGGCAACGCGCGCCTGCGGCGCTACGTCGCCAAGTACACGATCTGCCCGGCGATCGCGCACGGGATCGACGACCAGGTCGGCTCGGTCGAGGTCGGCAAGCTCGCCGACCTCGTGCTCTGGGACCCGGCCTTCTTCGCGATCCGCCCCCGCCTCGTGATCAAGGGCGGCGCGATCGCGTACGCGCCGATGGGCGACGCCAACGCCTCGATCCCCACGCCCGAGCCGGTGCTGATGCGGCCGATGTTCGCGGGCAGCGGCCGGCTCGCCGCCCAGCGCTCGGTCGTCTTCGCGGCGCCGGCCGCGGAGCTCGACCACCTCGGGCTCGAGGCCGAGATCGTCGCCGTCAAGGCCACGCGGGCGCTGCGCAAGACCGACATGCCGCTCAACGACGCGCTGCCGGACATCCGCGTCGAGCCCGACACGTTCCGTGTCTGGGTCGACGGCGACGAGATCGAGCCGGCGCCCGCGAGCGAGCTGCCGCTGGCTCAGCGCTACTCCCTGTTCTGATGGACGCGCTGATGCTCGTGCTCGCGGACTCGCGCTTCCCGGCCGGCGGCTACGCGCACTCGCTCGGCCTCGAGGAAGCGGTCAACAATGGGCTGCGCGCCGATGCAGTGCCCGCCTTCGCCGCCGCTCGCCAGCGCCTGGTCGCGGAAGGCGACGCGCGGGTGGCCGTCGCCGCGCGACGGGGCGAGGACGTCGAGCCGGAGTGGCTCGCCCGCTGCCCGAGCCCGGTGCTGCGCGACATCGGCTGCCGGCTCGGCGTACAGCTCTTGCGCTCCGCGGCTGCGATCTGGCCGCAGCTCGAGCCGCGCCGCACACCGCGGCCGGTCGCCCTCGGCGAGGTGGCCGCCGTCGCCGGCCTGAGCGACGAGGACACGGCGCTGCTGTCGCTCTACGACGACGCCGCCACCGTAACGTCGGCGGCACTCAAGCTGCTGCCCCTCGACCCCGCGGTCACGACCCGCTGGCTGGCCGAGCTGACGCCGGCGATGACGCTCGCCGCCCGCGCGATCGCGGCCGATCATCGTCCCCTCGCCGAGCAGCCCGCGCCGGCCGCGGTCGCGCTCGAGCTCGCCGCACCGATCCACCAGCAACGAAGGGAGCGCCTCTTTGCCAGCTAGGCCCAGAGCCCTACGAGTCGGCGTCGGCGGCCCCGTGGGGTCGGGCAAGAGCAGCCTGATCGCCGCGCTGTGCCGCGAGCTGGGCGATCTCCGCCTCGGCGTCGTGACCAACGACATCTACACGACCGAGGACGCACGCTTCCTGCGCAGCACGGGGGTCCTGCCCGAGGAGCGCATCAGCGCCGTCCAGACGGGCGGCTGCCCGCACACCGCGATCCGCGACGACATCGCGGCCAACCTCGAGGCGGTCACCGAGCTCGAAGACGCGACCGGCCCGCTCGACCTCGTGTTCGTCGAGAGCGGCGGCGACAACCTGACCGCGATCTTCTCCCCCGCGCTCGCCGACGTGCAGGCGTTCGTGATCGACGTCGCGGGCGGCGACGACATCCCGCGCAAGGGCGGCCCCGGCATCACGCGCGCCGACCTGCTCGTGATCAACAAGACCGACCTCGCCGAGCTGGTCGGCTCGGACGTCGACCAGATGCTCGCCGAGTCGCGCGAGCGCCGCGACGGGCTCCCGACCCATGCCACGTCGCTGCGCGCCGCCGGCGGCGCGCGACCGGTGGCGGACTGGGTGCGCGCGCAGCTCGCCGCGTTCCGCGAGCACGGCCATCTGCACTCGAGCGCCGAGGGGGCGCCAGATCACCACCACGACCACGTGCACTGAGATCGCGGTCGTGGGCGGCCGCGTCACGAGCCTGCGCCGCAGCGGACGGCTCGCCCCGCGGGTACTGGCGCAGAGACCGGTGCTGCGCGTCGCGCTCGTCCCCGTCCAGGCCGGCCCGCTCGACGGCGACCACGACGCGATCCGCCTGCACGTCGGCGCCGGCTGCACGCTGGTCCTCGTCCCGATCGCCGCGACGCTCGCGCTCCCCGGCACCTCGCGCCTGGACCTGCACGCGACCGTGGAGGGCGCGCTCGTGCTCGACGAGCCGCCGCTGATCGTCGCCGAGGGCGCCGACGTGACGCGCCGCACGCGCATCGAGCTCGCCGCCGGCGCCGTCGCCACCGTCCGCGACATCATCGTCCTCGGCCGCGCCGGCGAAGGCCCCGGCCGACTCGACAGCGTGCTCCGCGCCACCCTCGATCGCGCACCGCTGCTGCACGACGCGTTACGCATCGAGCCCGCCGCCGCGGACGCCCACGTCGCGCTCCCGCCCGGCCATCGCGTGATCGGCACCACGTGCCTGCTCGGCGAACCCGGCGAGCCGGCGCTGGCCGGCCCGGGCGCCCTGCGCCGGGCGACCGGGCCGGACGTGCCGGCGGTCGAGGCCGCGCTCGCGCCCTTCTCGCTCAGCGGAAGCCGCGGCGGCTGAGGTCGAGCACGCGCCGCGCGTTCGCGGCCGTCACGAACTGCGGGCCGGTGGGGATCAGCTTGCCGCGGGCCGGGAACAGGAGGTGGCTGGCGCGCTCGGCGAGAAGCACGATCGGGAGGTAGCCCTGCAGGTACGGCTGCTGGTCGACCGCGAACAGCATCTGGTGGTCGCGCACGGCCTGCAGCACCTCCGGGGAGAGGTCGAACGTCGCCACCGCCACGCGCTCGCTGAGCCCAGCGGCGCTGAGCGCGGTGAGCGCCGGGATGGCGCCGCCGGGCCCGAGCGTGATCACGCCGTCGATATTGCCGCCGTTGACGGCCGCCGCGATCCTGCGGCGCGCCTGCGTCGGATTCTGCACGTCGACGCCGAGCTCGCGCATGCGGCCGCCGACCGCCCGCATCGCGGTCTCGATGCCGCGGCAGCGCTCCTCCAGGCCCGCGTTGCCGACCTCCTGGTTCACGCACAGGACGCTGCGCACGCCGACCGCGGCCAGCCGAGCGCCGGCGGCCTTGCCGGCCTGGAACTCCGGCTGCCCGACGTGAGCCAGCACCCCGAGCTTGCGGTACTGGTCGCTGCCGGAGTTGATCGTCACGACGGGGATGCCCGCGTGCTCGGCGCGCTTGATCGCCGGCGCGAGCGCGTCCGCGTCGGGCAGCGATACGACGAGCCCGTCGAGCCGGGCCGAGATCGCCTCGTCGATCATCCGCCGCATGCGGTCGATGTCGTAGGTGTCGGGCGCGCGGTAAGAGGCGGCGACGCCGGTCTTGCGGGCGGCATCGTCGACGCCCTTCTTGACGATCGCCCAGAACGGGTCCGACGCCTGGCCGTGCGTGATGACGGCGAGGCGCACGTTGCTGATCCGCAGCCCGCGACCCTGCGACGCCGGCGCGGCGGGCGTCCGCTGTGCCGGGATCGCCTGCTCGCCGCGCACGACGAGGTCGGGCTCGGAGATGTTCGTGGTGCGGCCGCAACCGGCGAGCGCCAGCGCGGCGAGCAGCACGAGCAGCAGCGTGCGGCGCGTCACCCCTCCCCCCGCGCGGGGATCCGCGCCGACAGCCGCGTGCCCTCGCCGAGCGGGCTGTCGACCCACAGCTCCCCCTCGAGCGCGGCCAGCCGGTCGCTCAGCCCGCGCAGGCCCGAGCCGGTGTCCATCTGCGCGCCGCCGACCCCGTCGTCGCTGACCTCGACCTCGAGCATGTCTTCGCGGCGGCGCACGGTCACGCGGGCGCGCGTGGCGTTGGCGTACTTGACGACGTTGGTCAGCCCCTCGGCGACAACGAAGTAGGCGGCGGCCTCGGTCCCGGGCGCGAGTCGGTCGTCGAACTCGAGGTCGCACTCGACCGGCAGTGACGCCCGCTCGACGAGCACGTGGACGGCCGGCCCGAGCCCGTGGTCGGACAGCACGGCCGGATGGATGCCGCGAGCCAGCTCGCGCAGCTCGGCGAGCGCGACGTTGAGCTTGTCGGTCAGCTCGCCGACCGTCTCGGCCGCCTCCGGGTCGTCCTTGAGCCGCGCGCGCAGGAGCCGCAGGTCGAGCGCGAGCGAGACGAGCTGCTGCTGAGCGCCGTCGTGGAGGTCGCGCTCGATGCGCCGGCGGGCGTCGTCGGCGGCCTCGACGATGCGGCGGCGCGAGTGGCGCAGCTCCTCCAGCCGCGCGCGCAGGTCGGCCTTCAGGCGCTCGTTGTCGAGCGCCAGCACTGCGGCCGACGCGGCGGCGTGGACCAGCTCGGGCGAAGCGTCGAGCTCGGCGTCGTGGACGATCGCGGCCACGCGGTTGCCCTCGCGCTCCACGGCGGTCCAGGCGCGGCCGGAGCCGGCGCTGGGCAGCGACACCGGGCGCCCGCGGTCGTCAACGAAGATCTCGCGGTCGGGCAGCCAGTAGGCGATGTTCAGCGAGCGGTCGCCGAGGCGCTCGGCGAGCATCTCGCGCACCGGCCCCTCCCCCGCCGACTCGGAGCGCAGCAGCGCCTGCGCGAGCCGCCGCAGGAGCCGGCCGATCCCCTCGTGCACGGCGATAGCGACGACGGCGGCGGGCACGGCGAGCAGGCACAGCGCGATGCCGAGGGGGACGTCGAGCGGCCATGGGCCGACGAAGCGGGTGCTGTCGCCGCCGAGGCCCTCCACCCCGAGCGCGAGCAGCCCGAGCGCCAGGAGCACCGGGATGGCGCCGAGCACGAGCGCCGCGACCGACACGGGCAGCACGAGCAGCAGATGCGCGAGCGCGCGCCAGAACGCGGTCCGGTTGGTGTGCTCGAGCGCGCGGCGCCAGTCGCCGCGCGTGCCGCGCGGGCGCCGCACCGGCGGCAGGTGGGCATCCAGCAAACGGTTCGTCGTGCGGCGCTCGCCCTCGGCCATCCGCCAGGTCAGCCGCGCGACCGACGCGAGGATCGGCAGCCCGATCCAGACGAGGCTCAGCACCGCGCCGATCAGCGTGCCGCCGAGGATCACCACGAGGTACACGAGGCCGTACGGGATGCCGAGCAGCAGATAGACGAGCGTCCGGCCGGACATGCGCACGTGGCGCGTGAGCTCGAAGTCGGGCATGGAGCGGATCGCGGTCACGGCGCGGTATCCACGGTCACGTCGCCGCTGCCGCTGAGCGCCTGGACGGTGAACGAGGCGTCGTCGGCCACGGTCAGGCCGCGGACGCGCTCCTGCCCGGAGTCGCTGTTCGCATCGACCCGGTAGCGGCCGGATGGGACCACGGCGTGCACGTCGCCGCTGCCGGAGCGCAGCTCCATGCGATCGGGCGAGCAGTCCGCGCCGCTGTCGATGTCGCCGGACGCCGACGTGACGACGAGCGTGAAGCCGCAGAAGCCGCTGACCGCGACGTCGCCGGAGCCGGTGGCCACCCGCGCCGAACCGTTCAGGCCGGCGATCGAGACGCGGCCGCTCGTCGTCCGCACGTTGACGAGCACGTTGTCGGGCACGGCAACGCGGAAGCTCACCCGGCAGCTGCCGAGGATCGTGTCCGGACAATGCGACGCGATTCGCAGCACGCCGCCGCTGACGCCGCGCGTCACCTTTGGCGGGTGGCCGAAGGCGATCTGCTCGGTGCGCCGAACTTCGACCGCGCCGTTCGCGCCGCCGGTGATCGCGACGGGCGCGTCGCCGAGGTTCAGCTCGATCGCCGACAGCGGGCCGATGACGCGCGAGCGCGCGTTGCGGGTCTCGCGTGTCGCCGCCCACCAGCCGATCAGCACGAGCGCCACGACGATCAGTAGCAGCGCCGAGCCGGCGACCAGCCACCACCATGGCGAGGCCCTCCGGGCTGAGCCCGGCAAACGGACGGGTGAGCGGCGCGCGGGAGCCGCGGCCGGGGCATCCTCCGTGATGCTCATCGGCGACTACCGTAGCCGCCGCGCGGGGGGCTACGCGAGTGCGGGGCGCATCAGGCGACGCAGCGAGCGATGGCGCGGGCGGTCGCCGGCAGCCGCGCGCAGCAGCTCGACGAGGTCGGCGCTCGGCCAGAACGGGTCGGCGACGGCGCGGCCGCTCTCGCGCGAGAGCGCCGCCCGCACCTCACCTCCGGCGTAGACGAGCATCACGTCGCCCTCGAGGGGCCTCGCGCTATCGAGCGCCGCGAGGCGCTCGAGCTCGGCGTGGTCGGCTGAAGTGGCGGGGCGGAGGACGAGCGGGGAGGTGGTCATGGGGGCAAGTGTCACGAGCGCCTGGCATAAACTCAAATGATCGTTACTGATTCAGGTGATAAAGTCGCCTTATGGATGACCTGCGCCTGCTGAAGGTTCTGCGCGAGGTGGCCCTGCGCGGCTCGTTCTCCGCCGCGGCCGACGCGCTCTCCTACTCGCAGCCGGCCGTTTCGCAGCAGATCGCCCGGCTGGAGGCGCAGGCAGGGGTCAAGCTGCTCGACCGCCAGCCCAAGGGCATCAAGCTCACGCCCGCGGGCGAAGCGCTCGTCCGCCACACGGAGCGGATCCTCGCCCAGCTCGCCGACGCGCAGGCCGAGCTCACCGAGATCGCCTCGTCCGCGCGCGGGCGCCTGCGGCTCGCGTCGTTCGCGACCGCGGCGGGCACGATCGTGCCGCTCGCCGTGTCCGCCTTCCGCCAGCTGCGCCCCGGCGTGCGGGTCGATATCGAACTGCTGGACCCGCCGCTGTCGGTCCCGGCGCTGCGCCGCGGCGACTTCGACCTCGTGATCACCGAGGAGGGCGGCTTCGAGGACGATCCGGATCTGACCGGGTTGGGCGTCGAACGCCTGATGGACGACGTGCTGTACGCGGCGCTGCCGGTCGGCCACCCGCTGGCGACGCGCCGGGCGATCGCGTTGACCGACCTCATTCACGAAGACTGGATGCTGGTCGGGCTCCAGGGCACCTGCCAGGGCTCGAACATCGTGCTGCGGGCGTGCGCGCAGGCGGGCTTCGAACCGCGCGTCGCCTACACGTCCGACGACTACTTCGCGATCCAGGGCCTGGTGGCGAGCGGCATGGGCGTGGCGCTGGTGCCGGGCCTCGCACTGGCGAGCCAGCGCGAGGACGTCGCGGTCCGCCCGCTGCGGGGGCGCCCGCCGTACCGGCGGATCGGCGCGGTGTTCAGCGGCGAGGCGTCGGGGCCGTTGGCCGTCATGCTCGACTGCCTGCGCGACGCCGTGGAGGCGTACCGCGGCGCCGCACCGACGTCCGCAGTGGCGGCGGCCTGAAATCTCAGGGTTCGGTTTCCCGCACCTCGATTGACCGGCGGACCGTATCGAGGACGGGTGGGCGCATTGGGAGTATTCGCGTCGTTCCCCCCACACATACAGAGGCGAGGCCCACGGAAGGGCTACACCGCCTCTCGCTCCGACCCCGGCTTGCTCCTCTCTCCTCCCCGGCGGTCGCACGGTCGGAAGCAACGTGACCAAAGGTCACCGCCGCGGTCCCCCAGCCGCGGCGGTGTACCTCACGTTTTCTCTAATCTCGACGATCTGATGGCTCCGGTCGTCGCATGCCTGCACTACCTGTCTGACGTGTTCACCGGCCATGCCGGCAGCGTCCTGGTCGACGCGGGCATCACGCTCGACGATCGCCACATGCTCGCCGGCGCGGCGCTTCCGGCGCTCGGCGCGATCGACGGCGTCGTCGCGTTCGGCGGCGACCAGTCGGTCACGCGCATCTCTGAGGACCCGTTGCTGAGGGAGTCGGCGGAGTTCCTGCGCGAGTGCGTGTCGGAGGGCGTGCCGGTGTTCGGCGTCTGCCTGGGCGCGCAGCTCCTGGCGCACGCCCTGGGCGGGTCGGTCGCCCGGATGCCGCGGCGGATGGTCGAGTGGGCGCCGATCTCGCTGCTGCCCGCCGGCCTCGACGATCCGGTGGCGGGCACGCTGCCGGACGGGGCGATGGCGCTGCACTGGAACGAAGACGGCTTCGAGCCGCCCTTGGGGGCCGTCGAGCTGCTGCGGCGCGTGAGCGCGGGCGGTGAGATGTTCCGGTTCGGCGAGTCCGCCTGGGGCGTCCAGTTCCACCCCGAGATCGACGAGCCCGGCCTCGACACCTGGTACGCCGACAGCGGCGGCCGCGAGCTCGCCGAGGCGGGTGTGCCCGAGGAGGCTGCGCGCACCGCCGACGCCCGTTTCCTGCCCGGCCAGCGCGCGCTGTCCGAAGCGCTGTTCGGCGGTTTCGCGCGCGTCGTCGCCGCCCGCACCGTCGCCGCGTGACGCTCGACGACTACCCGCACCACTCCGCGATCCCGACGCGCTGGGCCGACAACGACGTCTACGGCCACGTCAACAACGTCGAGTACTACGCCTTCTTCGACACCGTCATCAACGCCTGGCTGATCCGCGAGGGCGGCCTCGACATCCACGCCGCCCCGGTGATCGGCCTGTGCGCGGAGTCGCACTGCGAGTTCGTGGCGCCTCTGGCGTTCCCGGAGACGGTGACGGCGGGGCTGCGCGTCGGCCACCTCGGGCGCTCGAGCGTGCGCTACGAGATCGGGTTGTTCGGCGCGGATGGCGGCGTTGCCGCCACCGGGTGGTTCGTGCACGTGTTCGTGGACCGGGCGTCGCGGCGGCCGGCTTCGATACCTGACGGTCTCCGCGCGGCGCTGGAGCGGCTCGTCGCGCCTACTGCGGCCGGCGCGATCACCCCGCCGGGGTCTTCGCCTCCATCAGCGCCTTAAGCCGCTCCATCGCGCGCGCGTTCTGCTTGCGCAGGTAGGCCCGGGCGAGCGGGCCCTGGAGGCGCTCGACGAGCGTGGCCGGCTCCATCTCGAGGGTGAACGTGACGTCCGTGCCGCCGTCCGCGGACGGAGCGAGCGTGTACGTGCCGCGGGTCCGGGACTGCATCGCCTTGCCGCCGCGGCCGGTCTCGACGATCCGCTCGGGCGAGGACTCGAGGATGGTGATCTCGGCGTCGCGGTGCGGGCCCACCGTCGTCTTCAACCGGACGCCCGCGCCGGCGCCGCGGGTGTCCTCGTGCGTCATGACCCAGTCGACGAGAAAGTGGTCGGTGAACTGCTCGTGGTTGGCGAGGTCGTCCAGGAATGCGAAGACGTCCGCCGGCGGGCGGCCGATCGACGTGGAGACGATGACGGGCTTCATGCGCCACAGTGTCTCGCGATGCGATCGATCCTGCTCGCCCCAGCGCCCGTGGCCAAGGCCGCCGCGCTCGCCGTCAGCACGGCCCGGGAGCGCTGGATGCTGGCCCAGCCGCGCGACGTGCGCCGGTCGTACGTCGAGCAGGTCCTCGACCGACCGCACGATCCCAACGCTCAGGAGCGCTGGATGCTGCTGCAGAGCGACGCGGTGCGCCACTCGTACGTCAAAGACGTGCTCGACGCGTGACGCCGCGCCATACTGGCGAACGTGCCCACTCCTGAGGACCTGCTCGCCGAGGCGCCGCTCGAGGCAGCGGTCGCCGCCCTGGCCGAGCGCAACCACCACCACCTGGCGCAGATGAATCCCGCCGAGCGCCAGGACGCCCTCGCCCACTGGCGCGAGCTCGCGGTCGCGGTGCTGACGGCGGCCGGAGCCGCTCTCGGCGACGAGTCCGCGAACGGCGGCGCCCCAGGCCGGGCGGTGATCGTCCTCGAGGATTCCGGCCCAGAGGAGATCGCCATCCACGCGACCTTCTTCCCGCAACTGCAGGACCTCGGCGGCGGCGAGGTCGGCGCGACGCCGGCCCAGGCAGCCGCGCTCGAGCTGCTCGAGCAGATCTCAGACGACGACGATCCAGGCGCCGGCTGACATCTCACCGCAGGGTCTGAGCGAGACCCTCGAGCAGATCGTGGCCCAGCTCAGGCGGGCCTTCGACCTCACGGGCTGCGCGTTCCTGATGGTCGACTGGGAGGAGCGCTACATCCGCCCGGCCGCGGCCTGGTTCTCGACACCGGAGGTCGGCGACGCCTTTGGCGCCGTGCTCAGCCGCCCCTATGACCCCGACCGCGCCGGCATCACCGAGGCGGCGATCGAGCGCCGCACGCCGCTGCTCGTGGCCGGCATCGAGGAGTGGCCGGGAGCTCCGGGCCTGCGCCGCCGGCTCGAGGAGGAGCTGCCGCCCGAGCAGGCCCGCCACACCTGGGAGTGGTACGTCGCCTCCTCACTGCTCTCGGTGCCCGTGCACGCGCCCGACGGCCGGGTCCTCGGCGTGCTCGCGATGTCGTCGGAAAGCTTCACCCACGACGACCTGCGCGGCGCCGAGGTGTTCGCCAACCTCGCGGGCATCGCGCTCGACCGCTCCGAGCTGCTGCACCGCGAGGAGCAGCGCAGCCATGAGGAGCTCGTGCTCAACCAGGCGGTCCAGGAGATCGCGCGCTCGCTCGAGCTCGACGACGTCTACCGCGCGATCGTCGAGCAGGCGGCCGTGGTGAGCGGCATGAGCAAGGTGATGCTGACCCGCCAGGAGCCGGCCAGCCGGGATCTGCAGGTCGTGCACGCCAAGAACGTCTCCGAGCGCATGCTGCGGCAGCGCTTCGTCGTCGGCGAGGGGATGATCGGCCGCGTGGCCGCGACCGGCGAGGCGTACGTGAGCCGCGAGGCCGACCGCGACCGCTTTCTCGCCTGGGCGGTCGACGAGGAGGGCTTCCGCTCGTTCGCGCACATCCCGCTGTCGATCGGCACACGGCTGTTCGGCGTCCTCACGGTCGGCGACCCGCGCGAGGTGTGCGACGACGCGCTGCTGGCCCGGATGCTCGCGTTCGGGCGCTTCGCCGCCGGTGCGGTCGCCAACGCGCTCGACTTCCAGCGCGAGCGGCGCGTCGCGCTCGCCCTCACGCAGGGCTTCATCCCCGGCCCGCTGCCGGAGCTCGAGGGCTTCGAGGCCGGGCTCGTCTACTCCCCGTCCGGCCACGCCGCGGGCGGCGGCGACCTGTTCGGCCTGTGGCGGCTGCCCAGCGGGTCGGTGGCGCTGCTCGTCGGCGACGTCAGCGGCAAAGGGATCGAGGTCGCCGCGATCAGCGCGATGGTGCGCTTCTTCATCGAGGCCCGCACGTGGGATGCCGCCGACACCGCCGCCGTCCTCAGCCAGACCAACGCGCTGCTGCGCCGCCGCCTGCCCGGAACCACGTTCGTGCCGGTGGTGATGGCGGTGATGGACGCGGCGACGATCCGCTGGTGCAACGCCGGCCACACGCCTCCGGTGCTGCTCAGCGCCGACGGCAGCCGGCGCGAGCTGCGCGGGACCGGGCTGCCGCTGGGCGTCGACGAGAACGCCCAGTACACGAGCGAGGAGGCGCCGCTGGGCCCCGGCGACGTCGTGTTCGCCTGCACCGACGGCCTCACGGAGGCACGCCGTGAGGGCCGCCAGTTCGGCGACGAGCGGCTCGACGCCCTGCTCGCCGAGCACGGCCGCACGCTCGACCCCGAGGCGCTGGTGCACCGGCTCCAGCGCGAGGTCGAGGAGTGGGCGCCGACGCTCGACGACGACCTCGTCATCCTCGCCCTGCGGCGCCAGCCGTGACCGAGGTCCGCCACGAGGCGCCCGACGCGCCCGCGGCGCAGGCGCTGTTCGACGAGTACATGGCGCTGGTGCGCGAGCGTACGCACGCCGACTTCCAGCCCGTCGAGCACATCTTCGCCACGCCCGACGCGTTCAGCGGCCCGGGATCGGCGTGGCTCGTGATCTACGACGACGGGCAGCCGGTGGCGTGCGGCGGGCTGCGCGCGCTCGATGCCGACACCGGCGAGATCAAGCGCATGTTCGTGACCGCGAACGCACGCCGGCGCGGCCATGCGCGCCGCCTGCTCGCCGCGCTGGAGGGCATCGCCCGCGACGCGGGCCAGACGCGCATCCGGCTGCTCACGACCGAGCTGCTGCCGGAGGCGATCGAGCTCTACCGCCGCACCGGCTACACGATCGTCTCCAGCCACGTCGAGGACGGCCACGAGGACTACTGGATGGAGAAGCCGCTGTGAGCCGCTAGCGTCTTTGGCTCATGGGCGAGCAGCTCTGCACCGTCAACGACGTCACGATCTGTTACGAGACCTTCGGCGACCCCGCCGATCCCGCCGCCCTGCTCGTGATGGGACTGGCGACGCAGATGGTCGGCTGGCCGGACGACTTCTGCAGCGAGCTGGCCGCGCGCGGCTTTTACGTCATCCGCTTCGACAACCGCGACATCGGCCGCTCGCAGAAGTTCGACCACCCGGTCCCGACGCTCCGCCAGCTGCTGTTCCGCGACAAGAAGGCCGCGGGCTACACGCTCGAGCACATGGCCGATGACGGCTTCGGGCTGCTCGACCACCTGGGGATCGAGCGCGCACACCTCGTCGGCGTCTCGATGGGCGGCATGATCGCCCAGACGATGGCGGCCAGGCACCCGGAGCGCGTCCTCTCGCTCGCCTCGATGCTGTCCAACACCGGCGCCCGCTGGAGCGGCCAGCCGCTGCCGACGATGTACCCGTACCTGCTGCGCAAGCCGCCGCGCGACCGCGAGGGCTACATCCGGCACGGAATCGACCTGTTCCACAAGATCGGCTCGCCCGGCTTCCCGCGCGACGACGCGCAGCTGCGCGAGATCGCGGCCCGCAGCTACGACCGCGGGCTCAACCCGGCCGGCAGCCTGCGCCAGCTCGCGGCGATCGTCGCGTCCGGCGATCGCACGCCGCTGCTGCGCGAGATCAAGGTCCCGACCGTCGTCGTCCACGGCACCAAGGACAAGCTCGTGCCGGCCTCGGGGGCCCGCGCGACGGCGAAGGCGATCCCGGGTGCCCGGCTCGTCATGATCGAGGGCATGGGCCACGACCTTCCGCGCGGCGCCTGGCCGCGGATGCTCGACGCGATCGAGGAGAACGCCGCGCGCGCCGGCGAGCCGGCCGCGGCATGAAGCTCGAGACCTGGCACGCGCCGCCCGGCGACGAGATCCCCAACCACCCGTCGTTCCCGGTGCTGCTGTACCGCGGCGTGAACGCGCCCGACGTGCGCGCGCTGTTCGCCGAGCACGGCTGGGGCGGCTCGTGGGTGGACGGCGTGTTCGGGTTCCACCACTTCCACTCGACCTCGCACGAGGTGCTCGCCGTGCTGGCCGGCGAGGCGACGCTCGAGCTCGGCGGCCCGCAGGGCCAGGCCTTCGACGTCGCCGCCGGCGACGTGATCGTGCTGCCCGCGGGCACCGGCCACCGCCGGGCCACCGACCGCGACGGCTTCCAGGTGTGCGGCGCGTACCCCGCCGGCCAGGAGGACTACGACCTGCTGCGCGCGGCCGACGATGCCGCGCGCGAGCGGATCCGGGCGCTGCCGGCCCCGCCGGACGACCCGGTCGGCGGCGACGGAGTCTCCACCTGGCGGTGACGGCGGCGATCTCGTACCCGCCGGAGCTGCCGATCAGCGCCCGGCGGGACGAGCTGCTCGCGGCGATCGGCGACAACCAGGTCGTGGTGGTGGCCGGCGAGACCGGCTCGGGCAAGACCACGCAGCTCCCGAAGATGTGTCTGGAGCTGGGGCGCGAGCGGATCGCCCACACGCAGCCGCGGCGGCTCGCCGCCCGTACCGTCGCCGCGCGGATCGCCGAGGAGATGCGCGTGCCGCTCGGCGAGGACGTCGGCTACGCGGTGCGCTTCCACGACCGCTCGCGGGGCACTACCCGAATCAAGCTGATGACCGACGGCCTGCTGCTGGCCGAGATCCGGCGCGACAAGCTGCTGCGCCGCTACGACACGGTCATCGTCGACGAGGCGCACGAGCGCAGCCTGAACATCGACTTCCTGCTCGGCTACCTGCACCGGATCCTGCCGCGGCGGCCGGACCTGAAGCTGATCATCACGTCGGCCACGATCGACCCGCAGCGCTTCAGCGCCCACTTCGGGGGCGCGCCGGTGATCGAGGTCTCCGGCCGCACGTACCCGGTCGAGGTCCGCTACCGACCGGTCGAGGACGCCGACCGCGACCAGGAGGACGCGATCGCCGACGCCGTCGAGGACCTGCAGCGCGATGGCCCCGGCGACGTGCTCGTGTTCCTGTCCGGCGAGCGCGAGATCCGCGACACGGCGGACGTGCTGCGCGGGCGGCTGCGGGCCGACGTCGAGGTGCTGCCGCTGTACGCGCGGCTCTCCGCGGCCGAGCAGCAGCGCGTGTTCAAGCCGCACCCGCGCCGGCGCGTGGTCCTCGCCACGAACGTGGCCGAGACGTCGCTGACCGTGCCGGGGATCCACTACGTCGTCGACCCCGGGACGGCGCGGATCAGCCGCTACAGCGCGCGGCTGAAGGTGCAGCGACTGCCGATCGAGCCGGTCTCACAGGCGTCGGCCGACCAGCGCAAGGGCCGCTGCGGGCGCGTCGCGTCAGGCATCTGCGTTCGCCTCTACGACGAGGAGGACTTCGAGGCGCGCCCGCGCTTCACCGATCCCGAGATCCAGCGCACGAACCTGGCGTCGGTGATCCTGCAGATGGCGGCCGCCGGGCTCGGCGACATCGAGGACTTCCCGTTCCTGGACCCGCCCGACCGGCGCCAGGTGCGCGACGGCATCGCGCTGCTGGAGGAGCTCGGGGCGCTGCGCGCCGGCAAGCTCACCAAGCTCGGTCGCCGCCTCGCCGATCTGCCGGTCGACCCGCGCATGGCCCGGATGATCCTCGAGGCCGACAAGCTCGGCTGCACGACCGAGGCGATCGTCATCGCCGCCGCGCTGTCGATCCAGGACGTGCGGGAGCGGCCGCAGGACAAGGCCGCGCAGGCCGACCAGTCGCATGCGCGCTTCGCCGACGAGAGCTCGGACTTCATGGCGCTGCTGAACCTGTGGCGCTACCTGCGGGACCTGCAGCGCGAGCTCTCCAGCAACCAGTTCCGCAAGCGCTGCCTGGCCGAGTACCTGCACCACCTGCGGATCCGCGAGTGGCAGGACCTCGTGGAGCAGCTGCGGCAGGCGGCGAAGGGGATCGGCGCGACCTTCAACCGCACGCCGGCCGAGCCGCACGACATCCACGTCGCCGTGCTGTCCGGGCTGCTCTCCCACATCGGGCTGCGCGACGGCCGCGAGTACACCGGCGCGCGCGGGGCGCGGTTCGCGATCTTCCCCGGGTCGGCGCTGGCGCGGCGCACGCCGGACTGGGTGATGGCGGCCGAGCTGGTCGAGACGTCGCGGTTGTGGGGCCGGACGGTCGCGCGGATCGACCCGCAGTGGATCGAGCCGCTGTCACAGCACCTCGTCAAGCGCACGTACTCCGAGCCGCGCTGGTCGGGCAAGCGCGGCTCGGTTGTGGCGACCGAGCGGCTGACGCTCTACGGGCTGCCGATCGTGACCGACCGCACGGTCCAGTACGGGCGGATCGACCCGGTGCTCTCGCGCGAGCTGTTCATCCGCCGCGCCCTGGTCGAGGGCGACTGGACGGCCCGTCACGAGTTCCTGGCCGAGAACCGCCGGCTCGTGGACGAGGTCGAGGCGCTGGAGGACCGCGCGCGGCGGCGCGACATCCTCGTCGACGACGAGGCGCTGTTCGGGTTCTACGCGGCGCGGATCCCCGACGACGTGGTGTCGGCCGCGCACTTCGACCGCTGGTGGCGGGACGCGCGCCGCGAGCAGCCGGATCGCTTGACGTTCACGCGCGAGCTGCTGATGCGCGGCGTGGCGGACGATCCGCGCGACTGGCCGGAGACGTGGAAGCAGGGTGACCTGGAGCTGGCCCTGACGTACCGGTTCGAGCCCGGCGCCGAGGACGACGGCGTGACCGTCCACGTGCCGCTCGCGGTGCTGGGCCAGCTGCGGCCGGACCGCTTCGAGTGGCTTGTGCCGGGGCTGCGCGAGGAGCTCGTGACCACGCTGATCCGGGCGCTGCCGAAGGAGCTGCGGCGCCCTCTGGTGCCCGTGCCGGAGACCGCGGCGGCAGTGCTGGCCGCGCTGCGGCCGCGGCGCCGGCCGCTGCTCAACGACATGGCCGAGGCGATCGAGCGGCTGCGCGGGGTGCGCGTGCCGGTCTCCGCGTTCGATGTCGGCCGGCTGCCGCCGCACCTGCGCGTGACGTTCCAGGTCGAGGACACCCAGCGCGGCGTGCTGGCGCGCGACAAGGACCTCCCGCGCGTGCGCGAGGCGGTGCGGCCGCGGCTGCGGGCGGAGCTGACCGCCGCGGCGGGGTCTCTGGAACGGCACGGGGAGACGGCGTGGACGATGGGCACGCTGCCGCAGTCGGTGACGCTGCCGGGGACGGGAGCGGCGGTCACCGCCTATCCGGCGCTCGTCGACGAGGGTTCCACGGTCGGCGTGCGGACGTTCGAGACGGCGGCCGCGCAGCGGGCCGCGATGGCGGCGGGGACGCGCCGGCTGCTGCTCCTCACCTGCCCCTCCCCCGGCCGCTACGTGCTCGGCCGGCTCGACAACGCCGCGCGACTCGTGGTCACCTCGGCGGTGCTGGACGACGCGACCGCCGCGGCGGTCGACGCGCTGGTCGCCGAGGCGGGCGGCCCGGCGTGGGACAAGGCGGGCTTCGCGGCGCTGCGTGGGTTCGTGGCGGGCTCGCTGGCCGAGCGGACGCTGGCGATCGTCGACCAGGTCGTGCGGATCCTCGACGGGGCGCGCGAGGTCGAGCAGCGGCTGGAGCCGCTGACGGCGGTGCCGTTGCAGCCGGCGCGCGCCGACGTCCGCGAGCAGCTGCGCCGGCTCGTGTCTCCGGGCTTCGTCGCGGCGACCGGAGCGGATCGGTTGGCGGATGTTGAGCGCTACCTGCGCGCCGCGGTGCGGCGGCTCGAGCGGCTCCCGGACGCGGTCGCCATCGACCGCGACCGCATGAACGCGATCCACGAGCTCGAGCGGCTGTACCGCGAGCGCCTGACGGCCACGACGCGTCCGGAGACGCTGCGCGAGGTGCCGTGGATGCTCGAGGAACTGCGTGTCTCGCACTTCGCGCAGGCGCTCGGCGTGAAGGGCGGCGCGTCGAGCAAGCGGATCCGGCGGCTGCTAGACCAAGGGTCGTGATCTTCTTCGCGCCGCCACCCGCCCCCGCGCCGCCGGCGCAGATCGTCGCCTACCACGACTCCGGCGACTGGGACGCCGACATCAGCCGCGTGATCCGCCGCGCCAAGCGCGTCGTGCGCGCCCACCTGCACGACCACCACCCGGCGATCGTGCTCGACGTCGACGACACGTCGCTCTCCAGCTACCGCTGCCGCAAAGCGGTCGGCTTCGCGCACGGGAAGGCGGACTGCGCCGGCCCCGGCAAGATGCCGGCGATCCGCCAGACGCGCAGCCTGTACCGCTACGCGGTGCGCCATGGGGTCCGTGTCTTCTTCATCACCGGCCGCCGCACGTCGATCCGCGCGACCACGATCGCCAACCTCCACCGAGCCGGCTACACGGGCCGCCTGCACGTCAAGCTGCGTCCGGTCGACGAGGCCCCGGGCAGCCACGACGGCTGGAAGGCCCGCACCCGCGCGCGGATCGTCAAGCGCGGCTACCGGATCGTCGCCAACGTCGGCGACCAGCGCAGCGACCTCGACGGAGGCAGCGCGCTGCGGGGCTTCAAGCTTCCCAATCCGATGTATGTGATCCCGACGGCCTGAACCGCTCGAAGACCGTCACCACGACGTCGCCCCCGCACTCGAGGCAGACCTTGCTCTTGATCGCGGACGGCCGGATCAGGCTCGTGCCCCCGACCCCGCACTCGGTGCAGTGGAACACGCACTCGACAAAGGCGCCCGTCCGCAGCAGCTGTTCGTCGGCGTCCATGCGCGGCGAATCGTGCCACAACCCGTGTCGGGGAACCTGACCAATAGGCCAGGCTGACCTTGCCCGCCTTCCGCCGCACGACTACGGACCAGGTCGTGCCGGCGCAGCGATGGGGCCTCGGCGCCGCAGGGGTCGACGCCCAACTCAAGGGCGGCTGGGGCCCCGGGTCGCAGCCCGGCGTCGCGGGCGGCGACTTCGACCGGCAGATGGGCGTGATCACGGTCGCTGGGAAGCCTTTGGCGGTGGCGATCGCGGACGCGCCGGCCGACGGATCGCACGACACCGGAACCCGCAACCTCACGAGCATCGCCCGCTGGCTTGTCGCGCACGCCGACGTCCGCGCGCTGCCGGCACGCGCGAGCTGCTGATACGCGGGAGCGCGCCCCACTCTCGTAGCCTCTCGAGGCAATGCCGCGCTCCCTCGTCTGGACCCTGTACGGGCTCCTCGTACTGATCTGGTCCAGCACCTGGGTGGCGATCAAGATCGGGCTCGACGATCTGCCGCCGCTGTTCTCGGCGGGCATCCGGTTCACGGTCGCGGGCGCTGGGCTGTTGCTCCTGGCGCGGGCGACCCGCCGTCCGCTTCGCACCGACGCGGGGCTCGCGACGGTGATGGCGCTGTTCCCGTTCGCCGCCGCGTACGGGCTCATCTACTGGGGCGAGCAGTACGTGCCGTCGGGGCTGGCCGCGGTGCTGTTCGGGGCGATGCCGCTTTACGCGGCGCTGATCGCGGCAGTCGCGCTGCCCGACGAGCCACTGCGCGACGCGGCTGCTCGCCGGCATCGCCGTCGCGATCGGTGGGCTGGCACTGGCGTTCGACCAGAGCCTGTCGCTGGGGGACGAGAAATGGGCGGCGCTCGCCGCCACGGCGTGTGCGCTCGCGCCCCTGGCGGCCGCCATCGGGACCGTCTCGATCAAGCGTCGCGGCGGGCGGCTGGATCCGATCGTCCTCAACGGCTGGGCGATGCTCGGCGGCGGGCTGCTGCTGCTCGCCACGTCGGCGCCGACCGAGGACTGGGGCACCGCGACGTGGACCGCGAGCGCGATCGGCTCGATCGCCTACCTCGCCGCCGTCGGCTCGGCGCTGACGTTCGTGACGCTGACGATCCTGCTCCGGGAGCTGCCGGCCGTGACGATGTCGTACATCACGCTGATCCTCCCGTTCGGCGCCCTCGTGTTCGGCGCCGCGCTGTACGACGAGACGATCACGCTCGCGGCGGTCGGCGGCGCGACCCTGGTCGCGAGCGGTCTCACGCTCGCGGCACGGTAGAAACCGCATATGTGCCGCAACCCGCTGCTCTGCGTCGTGCCGCCGCACGTGCTCAACAACATCGTCGTCAACGGCACGAAGAGCCAACGCGCATGGGCGCTCAGGACACTCAGCGCCGACGCGACGATCCGCCAGGCGCGCGCGATCAACACGAAGGCGCGTGGCCGCAAGGGCCCGCGCGAGGGGTACGACGTGCTCGCCGCGGCCGGCCCCGCCGAGCCCAACCGCATCATCTGGGACGCCCGCCATTCGTACGAGGTCACGGGCCTCGGACGCGTGCGTGACGAGAACGACCCGCCGGTGAAGGACCCAGCCGTCAACGAGGCGTTCGACGGCCTCGGCGACACCTGGGACTTCTGGCAGCAGGTCTTCAGCCGCGACTCGATCGACGACGCCAACATGCCGATGCGCGGCGTCGTCCACTTCGGCGAGGAGTACCCGAACGCGTTCTGGGACGGCCGGCGGATGGTGTTCGGCGACGGCGACGGCGAGATCTTCACCCGCTTCACCAAGGCGCTCGACGTGATCGGGCACGAGCTCGGCCACGGCGTGATCGAGGACGAGGCGGCGCTCGAGTACCACGGGCAGTCCGGCGCGCTGAACGAGCACATCGCGGACGTCGCGGGCACGATGGTCAAGCAGCGCAAGCTCGGCCAGACCGTCGGCCAGGCGGACTGGCTCATCGGCGCCGACATCCGCGGCAGCGACTTCCACGGCGACGCGCTGCGCTCGATGAAGGCGCCCGGCACCGCCTACGACGATCCCAAGCTGGGCAAGGACCCGCAGCCGGCCCACTTCAAGGACTACGTGAACACGCTCGACGACAATGGCGGCGTCCACATCAACTCGGGCATTCCCAATCACGCCTTCTACCTGCTCGCCACGAACCTCGGCGGCCGCTCCTGGCAGGCGCCCGGGCGCATCTGGTACGACGCGCTGCGCAGCCCGCTGCTGATGCCGACGAGCTCGTTCATCGCGTTCGCGCGCATCACCCAGCGCGCCGCGCGCCAGCGCTTCGGGACCGGCTCGACCGAGGCCAAGGCGACCCACGAGGCCTGGGCCGAGGTGGGTATCAGCTGGGAATGAGGATCGAGGTCCGCCAGCAGGGCGGGTTCGCCGGGCTGCGGCCCCCGCCGCTCGTGCTCGAGACCGACGACCTCGAGCCGGACACGGCACGCGATGTCGAGCGGCTCGCGAACGCCCTGCCCGCGGGCCGAGACGAACCAAGCCGCGGCGCCGACCTCCTGCGCTACGACGTCACGGTCTCAGGCCGCACGACGACCTACCACGAGCCTGACGTGCCGGCCCCGGTACGGCGCCTGCTAGTACTCGCTCGCGACGCCGGCCGGAACGCGTAGCTCGTCCGGCACCTCATTGACCGTCACGAAGTGCTGGCCGACGGCCGTGATCGCCAACAGGCGCTGCACCGCGGTACCGCCGCGCACGAGCAGCAGCTTGCGCCGGTCCCGCTGTGCCCGCCGGTTGGCGGCCAGCAGTCGTGCCAGCCCGGACGAGTCCAAGAACGAGAGACCGCGCAGGTCGAGCACCAGGCAGGGCGGACGCTCCCGCTCAACGCGTCGCAGCTCCTCGTCGAACGTGTATGCGTGCTCGAGATCCAGCTCGCCCCGCAGCGCTACGCGTACGGCACCGCCTGCGAGTGGCTCGACGGTCAGCCCGAAGCCTCGCATCGCTCCCTCCCCCTCTGGTGGTTGCGGGCACCTACCGTACCCGCTCAGGCGGCCGTCACACCAGCCGGATTGGCGCGTTTGCCATTCGCTGGCGCGCCGAAGGGGCCAGTGCGCGCAGGAATGCGTCGACCACTTCGGGGTCGAACTGGCTCCCGGCGCAGGCCTGGAGCTCCGCGCGAGCGGCATCGTGGCCGAGCGCGGCACGGTACGGGCGGTCGGCAGTCATCGCCTCGTAGGCGTCGGCGACGGCGAGGATCCGCGCCTCGAGCGGGATCGCCGGGCCGGCCAGCCCGTGCGGGTAGCCGCGCCCGTCGATGCGCTCGTGGTGAGCGAGCACCCAGCCGCTGATGTCGCGCAGGTTGGCGTGCTCGAGGATGCGGGCGCCGAGCTCGGGATGGCGGCGCATGTCGGCCCACTCCTCGTCGGTCAGCGGGCCCGGCTTCTGAAGCACGGCGTCGGCGATGCCCAGCTTGCCGACGTCGTGCAGCACGCCGGCCGCACGGATGCGCTGCACGCGCTCCTCCGAGAGCGCGAGCGCGCGGGCGATGCCCTCGGCATAGCGGCCGACGGTCTGGGAGTGACGGGCGGTGCTGACGTCGCGCAGGTCGAGCGTCTCCGGCCAGCAGCATCGCGGCCGCGAGCTGCTCGTTGCCGGCGCCGCCCTCGTCTTCGAGCGAGCCGAGCAGGGCCTCGAGCGTCTCGGCGTGGTAGGCGACGCAGCGGTCGCGGCCGAGCCGCTTGGCGCCGAAAACGGCGCGCGTAGCGGCGCGCAGCAGCAGCGAGGCGGTCTCGGCGCCCGGGCCGCTGACCGCAACGCCGATTGACGTCGTCAGCGGCCACGGGAAGTCGGCGAACGCGGCCGGCACGGCGGCGCGCAGGCGCTCGGCGATCGCCATCGCCTCGTCCTCGGCACGGCCTGCGAAAACGAGCGCGAACTCCTCGCCGCCGAGGCGCGCGGCCAGGCCGCCGGCCTCGGCCAGCACGCCGGCGAAGCGGCGCAGCGCCTCGTCGCCCTGCACGTAGCCGAGCGCGTCGTTGATGCGCTTGAAGTTGTCGAGGTCACAGACGATCACTGCGACGCTGCCGGTGCGGGCGATCTCGGCGTCGATGTGCTCCTGCAGGCCGCGGCGGTTGCGCAGGCCCGTCAGCGGGTCGTGCTCGGCCAGGTGGCGCATGAGCTCGAGCTGGCGCGCGGACTCGACGGCCGTCATCGCGTGGTTGGCGAACGCGCGCAGGGCGCGCAGCATCGCGGGCGTCGGCAGCAACCGGTCGGCGGGGTCGTCGACCCACAGCGCGCCCTCGAGCGCACCGTTGCGGTCGCGCAGCGGCACGATGAGCACGTGGTTGTCCCAGGCGCGCTCGCCGCGGCCGTTGCGGCGGCTGTACGACGCGTCGTGCAGCGCGGGATCCACCCGTGCCTCGGCGTCCTGGCGCCCGATGAGGATCACGCCCTCGCGCTCCAGCGACGGATCGAGGATCGGGGCGATGGCGTCGAGCGGGACGCCGTCGAGCCGCGCGAGCTCCTCGTCGGAGACTCCGCGGTAGGCGCGCAGATCGAAGAGCCGGCGCTCATTCGCGAGCGCGAGCACGACCTTCTGGAAGCCGAGTGCGTCGCTCACCCCGGTGCAGACGGCGTCGAGCATCTCGTCGATCGTGCGGCGCTCCGCCAGGCTCGCTGTCAGGCGCAGCAGGTGGTCGACCGACACGCGCTGGCGCTCCGCGGCGGCCGCCTGCTGGACGTGCTCGAGCGCGAGTGCGGCGTGTGCGGCGACGCCGACGAGCAGGTCGAGCTCCTCGTCGCTCGGGCGCCTGCCGCTGGCCGGCTCGTCGACCGAGAGGATGCCGAGCAGCTCGCCGGCGCTCGAGCGCAGCGGGACGAACAGCGCGTCGTCGGGCTGCCAGCTGTCGGGATCGCTGGACGCCTCGATCGGCGGCACGTAGGTCGCCATGTGGTCCTGGCTCCAGTCGAAGTCCTGCAGCACGTACGCGCCGCGGCGGATGAAGCGCTCGTCGAGGAGCGGCGCCCAGTCGGCGGCCGTCGAGCACTGACCGAGCAGCAGCCGGCGGGCGTCCTCGCTGCCCTCGACCACGACGGTCTCGAAGTCGTCCCAGGCGGGGCGGTAGAGGTTGATGACCGCGGTGCCGAATCCGAGGCAGGCCGCCGTGGTGCGTGCGACCGTCCGCAGGACGGGCTCGAGCTCGTATCCGGTTGAGGGCATCGCCCGGTGTTATCGGCCCCTTCCGCCATGATCGACAGCGTGCGTGCTGACAAGCGTGTCCGCCGCCTGCGGCTGGCCGCGCCCGCCGCCGTCGCCTTCGTGCTCGGCGCGGTGCTCGGGGCGCGCGGCGACGACGCGCCCCGGCAGACGGCGCGGGATCCCGCGCCCGCGCCGGTCCAGCGCGCGCACGCGGCGGCCGAGAAGCTCACACTCGAGCAGCAGGTCGGCCACCTGGTGATCCTGCGCTTCGCCGGTACGCAGCCGCCCGGCTACGTGCTACAGGCGATGCGCCAGGGCCGCGTCGCGGGCGCGATCCTGTTCCGCGACAACACGCTCTCCCCCGGCCAGGTGCGGACGCTCACCGGCGGGCTGCGCAAGGCCGGCGGCGACCCGATCGTCTGCCTCGACCAGGAGGGCGGCGACGTGCGCGTGCTGCCGTGGGCCGGCCCGCGCCGCTCGGCGCCCGAGCAGCAGGCCGCCGGGACGGTGCACGCCGACGCGCTCGACGCCGGCCAGGCGCTGCACAGCGTCGGCGTGACCACCACACTGGCGCCGGTCGCCGACGTGCCGAGCGTCGACGGCGCCGCGCTCGCCGGCCGCGCCTTCTCGCGCGATCGCAAGACCGTCGCGGACGCCGTGTCGGACGCAATCGAGGGCTGGCACGACGGCGGCGTCACCACCACGGTCAAGCACTTCCCCGGCCTCGGCGGCGCCACCGTCAACACCGACGATGGCCCGAGCACGATCACGCGCACGCCGGAGGAGCTGCAGGCCGACCTGGAGCCGTTCCGCGCCGCGATCGCCGCCGGCACCGAGTTCGTGATGGCGAGCCACGCCACCTACCCGGCGCTCGACGGGCTCCACATCGCCTCGCAGTCGCCGGCGATCATCGACGGCCTGCTACGCCACGACCTCGGCTTCGACGGCGTCGTGATGACCGACTCGCTCGAGGCGGCTGCCGTGCAGGCGACCGGCGACATCGAAGAGGCGGCCGTCGCGTCGATCGCCGCGGGCGTCGACCTCATCCTCACCACCGGCCGCGGCTCCTACATTCACGTCTACCGCGCGCTGCTCGCGCGCGCCCGGTCGGATCCGGAGTTCCGCGCCCGCGTGCGCGCGGCGGCCGCCCGCGTGCTCGCCGCGCAATCATCTCTGCATGGCTGACACCGCAACGACGTTCGGGATCGGCGACGCCGTCCCCGCGTTCACGCTGACTGACACCGAGGGCGCCCGCCACGCCGTGCCCGCCGAGCAGGCGCCACCCGCCACCGTCCTGATCCAGACCTGCAACCACTGCCCGTACGTGATCGCCTGGAACCCGCGCCTGCGCGCCGTCGCCGAGGAGTACGCGCCGCGCGGCGTGCGCTTTCTGGCGATCAACTCCAACAACCCGCAGACGCATCCGGCCGACTCGCCGGAGCGGATGGCGCAGTTCGTGCACGACCAGGAATGGCCGATCCCGTACGCGTTCGACGAGTCGCAGGACGTCGCGCGTGCGCTTGGCGCCGCGCGCACGCCGGAGGTCTTCGTGCTCAACGGTGAGCAGCGCCTCGTCTATCACGGCGCGCCCGATTCCAACCATGAGGACCCGTCCGCGAACGCCGCCTGGCTGCGGGGCGCCCTGGAGGCTGTGCTGGACGGCCGTGAGGTCGAACGCGCCGAGACGCCGCCGCGCGGCTGCTCGGTGAAATGGCGGAGTTGACTCCCACGTACCCAGTCGACTTCGTCGACGACGGGCACAGGTAGAATCCGGCCGTGGGCCGCCGGGTCAACGAGCAGAGTCTCGCCCTGGCGCGCGAGTGGCGGAGGCTCGGTCGCGCCGCGACGATCGTCGCCGTCATCACCTCGCCGGCGCTGTTCGTCGCCCTCTATGAGCGTTTCGAATGGCCGCTGTTCTGGGCTGTCGTCGGCACGATCCTGGGCGTTGCGGCGTTCCGCGGGCTGATGGACGTCCTCGCGCACCGGCTGATCCCGGCACCGTCGCTGTACGGCGCCGAGAAGGAGCTGCAGGCCCAGGACGTGATCTGGCGCCGCCGCCTGTACTACTGGCGGCGCAAGTACCGGCTCGTGCGCTGGATCCTCGTCGTGCTGGCGATCTCGGTCGCGATCTCGATCGCCATCAACTCGATCACCGGCGGCGACACCTCTGTTTGGGGCGCGCTCGGAGCGGTCGGCGACTTCCTCGCCACGACGCTGCCGCAGATGTCGGGCTACCTGCTGGTCCTCCCGTTCCTGTTTCTCATCAACTTCGTGATCCTGTTCGGGCCGATGCTGGCGCTCGGGATCCAGCAGATCAAGGCATACGAGCCGGGCGATGCGGACTGGGGCGTCAAGCTCGCCGACGTGCGCGGGCAGGCCGAGGCCAAGGAGGAGGTCACCCGCGTCGTCTCGCTGTGGCAGTCGGGCGAGCAGTTCGTCAAGGCGGGCGGCAAGCGCGAGCGCGGCGTGCTCTTCCTGGGCGCGCCCGGCACGGGCAAGACGATGCTCTCGAAGGCAATCGCGACGTCGTTCAACTGCCCGTTCGTGACGATCCCCGGCTCCGGCTTCGCTCAGACGTTCATCGGCATGGACGCGGTGCTCGTGCGCTGGCTGGCGTGGAAGGCGCGCCGGCTGTCGCAGAAGTGGGGCGGCCAGTGCATCGTGTTCATCGACGAGATCGACGCCGTCGGCATGCGCCGCCAGGCGCTCGGCGGCGGCGGGCGCCTGAGCCCGAGCCTGCACGACGAGCTGTTCTTCGGCCCCATGGGCGCGCTCACGATGGAGGGCGACCTCGTGCTCGAGAACAAGGAGTGGCGCGACCGCATGTTCGCGCGCCGCGCCGAGGCGCCGCGGCAGATCTACCCGGCGTTCTACGACCGGATCCGCAACATCATCCCCGGCTTCATGGGCGGCGGCCAGGGCGGCGGGCTCGCGCTCAACCAGCTGCTCGTGGTGATGGACGGCATCGACGAGCCGCCCGCGATGCGCAAGTGGATGACGCGCAAGATGAACACGTTCCTGGACGCGCTGTACATCGTCCCGCAGCGGATCGGCAAGCTGCGCCTGCGCCGCAAGCCGCCGCTGCCACGGGCCGAGCAGATCTACTTCATCGGGGCCTGCAACGTCGACCTCGAGGTGCTCGACCCGGCGCTCACGCGCCCCGGCCGCATGGGCCGGCACATCTACTTCCGCACGCCCACGTGGGAGGACCGGCGCGACATCTTCGACCTCTACCTCGGCAACGTCGACCACGACGAGGAGCTCGACGGCCCGGGCAAGCGCGACGAGCTGGCGCGGATTACCAACGGCTACTCCCCGGCGATGATCGACCAGGTCTGCTCGCTCGCCCTCACATACGCGCATGCGCACGGCCGCGAGCGGTTCTCGCGGATGGACATCCTCGGCGCGATGACGACGGTTGAGTCGGGCGTCGCGATCGGGCAGCCGTATCCCAAGCACGAGGAGCGGGCGACCGCGGTCCACGAGGCCGGGCACGCGGTCTGCGGCCACCTGTACATGGAGAACCGCCTGTCGACACGCCTGTCGATCCGCAAGCGCGGCTCCTCGGGCGGGCACCACGCCGCGATGGAGATCGAGGATCGCAGCGGGCACTGGCGCTCGGAGGAGGTCGGGGACCTCATCTGGGGCCTCGGCGCGATGGCCGCGGAGTACGTCTTCTACGGGCAGAACACGACCGGCGTGACGGGCGACGTGCACGGCGTCACCTCGCGCGCGGCGCTGATGGTCGGCTTCCGCGCGATGGGCCCGGCCCAGATGGAGCTGGCGGACCGCATCGAGGACCGCGATGAGCGCCGCCGCGAGGAAGCGCGGATCCGCGAGCGCTTCCAGGACATCGGCTACAAGATCATGAACCGCGCGCCGGGCGGGCTCGACAGCAACCAGTTCGCCGCCACGCTGATCGACCGCGCGAAGCGGCCGCTGATCGCGGAGCTGATCGGGCAGGGGTTCGTCGTGGCGTACCAGACGATCGTGCAGAACCGCCAGGCCACCGAGCGGATCGCCGACGAGCTGGTGGAGAAGGGCGAGCTGTACGGCGACGACGTGACGTCGCTGCTCGACGGTGTGGGGCTGCGCAAGCCCGAGATCGACGTGCTCGACGAGGCGGTATGGCCGGCGATCTGATCCCGCCGCCCTCGCCCGCCGGGCGCCCGCCGCCGGACTCGATGGCGGACGTACGGGCGACCGCCCACCTCGAAGAGGCGATGCACGTCGCCGGCGAGGCCGAGAGCGGGAAGGCCGAGCCGGCTCCTTATCGCGGCCGCTTCGGGTTCGTGTGGGGAGCGCTCGCGGGCATCGGCCTGTGCGCGATCGCGCTCGGCGCGCTCCTCGTCGCCGATTCGGGCAGCAACGGGCCCCCGCTCGCCAAGAACTGGTCGAGCTGGAAGCCGGGGACGTCGCGCATGCTGCCGGGTGCCGAGGACATCGCCGCGCACGTGGGCCGCGAGTACAAGCAGGACTCAGGCGACCAGCTCACGACGATCTCCAGCAACGACATGCACCTCGACGGTGGGCCGCTGCGCATCGCCGTGCGCCCCAAGGACGGCGAGCTGCAGGTGCTCAACGGCGCCGGCGTCATCTACGCGCTCAGCGGCCTCGGCGCCGACGCGGCGACGGTCACCGGCCGGGTCCGCAAGAACAACGAGCGGCTGATGATGCGCGAGGGCGTCGAGCTGGCGCTGTACTCGTTCCGCTACCTCGACGACATCACGATGGTGACGATCATGCTGCCGCAGCGCTCGGGCGCCGCCGAGGCGTCGACCGACGGCCAGCAGACGGTGCGCACGCTGTTCTTCCGCCCCGGCGACCTGCTCGACAAGCTGCAGGTGCCGCTGGCGAAGACGCTATCGCCGGAGCCGCCGCAGCCGAAGTCGCTGACCAAGGACGATGCGCTGAAGATCGACTCGCTCGCGCTGCGCAACCTCTTCCTGGCCCAGATCCAGCCGCTCGAGAGCCAGCAGAACTACCTCGTGCTGGCGCCGCCCGAGGTCATCGACTGAGGCTCGTGGCCGGCGCATTCGCGCACCGGTAGCGGCGGGTACTTCGGGAAGCGCTCCGGCTCGGTCCGGTGCCGCAGGCACATCGAGAACGTCGACCCGCGGGTGTTGCCGACCAGCTTCTGGTGGATGCAGCTCGCGCAGAGGCCGGCGCTCAACGGATCCCGCGGTGGCCGAGCCGCGCGAGCTCCTCGTGATGGTGCGTCACGCGCTGCTTGACCGGGTCGCCGTCGTCACGGGCGTGGACGAGCCCCCACATCGCATCGGCGACCTGCTCGGCGCTCTCCGGAGTGGCGCGCGAGCGCATCTCGTCGACGAGCGCGAGCTCGAGCCGCTCGATCTTCTGCTCGGCCGTTCCCTCGCCGAGCGAGGGGAACGGGACGCCGCGCAGGTTCTCGTCCCAGGCGCCCTTGACCATCGCGAACCGGTTGCGGAGGGAGATCGCATCGGACATCCGGGGCGCGAGTGTCGCACAACTGCCCTCCGTATCGTGTCAGCCCAGTGAGTACGTTCTACCGACTCCTCGGATTCCTGCGGCCCTACCGCGGCGGCGCGATCTTGTCGATCGTCCTCGCCGCGTTCGCGATGGGCATCACCGTGCTGATCCCGTATCTGACCGGCCGCGGCGTCAACGCCGTGGACCGCGGGGACCGTGGTGACCTGAGGCTCTACGCCGGGCTCATCCTGGCTGCCGCGCTCGTGCGCCTGGCGCTCTCGGTCTCGCGGCGGCTGGTGGCGGGGCGCGTGTCGCTCGGCATCGAGCTCGACCTGCGCAACCTCATGTACGCGCACCTGCAGGGGCTCGAGCTCGGCTTCTTCGCGCGCCAGCAGACCGGGCAGCTGATGTCGCGCGCCACGGTCGACCTGCAGGCGGTGCGCTTCTTCCTCGGCTATGGGCTCGTGTTCATCGTGCAGAGCGCGCTGACGATCCTGCTCGGGGCGGCGGCGATGTTCCTGCTCCAGCCCGGCCTCGCAGCGCTGGCGCTGGCGCCGGTGCCGTTCGTGGTGTTCATCTCGGGGCGCTACGGGCGGCGGTCGCGGCCCGCGCTGCAGGAGGTGCAGCAGCGGATCGCCGAGCTGACCGCGGACGTCGAGGAGAACGTGTCGGGCGTGCGCGTGGTGAAGGCGTTCGCGGCCGAGGAGCGCCAGCTGAGCCGCTTTCGGGCCAGCGTCCTGCGCGTGTTCGACCAGTCGATGATCGCGACGCGGCTGCGGGCGTTCTACAACCCGTTCATCGGCTTCCTGCCGAACATCGGGCTGGCGGTCATCCTGCTCGTCGGCGGCCGCCAGGTGATCAGCGGCAAGCTATCGCTCGGCGACTTCACCGCCTTCTACGCCTACTTGCTGATGCTGATCGCGCCGATGCGCCAGCTCGGCGTCGTGCTCGGCCTGTCGCAGCGGGCGACCGCCTCCGGCGCGCGCGTGTTCGAGCTGCTCGACCGCGAGCCGCAGATCGTGACGCCGCCGGGCGCGCCGCCGCTGCCGGAGGGCCGTGGCCGCGTGGAGCTGCGCGGCGTCCGGTTCGCGTACGAGGGCGCGCCCACGCCGGCGCTGCGCGACATCGACCTCGTGGTCGACGCGGGCACGACGGTCGCGCTGGTAGGAGCGACCGGGTCGGGCAAGTCGACGCTCGTGCGCCTGCTCGGCCGGCTCTACGACGTGACCGAGGGCGCGGTGCTGATCGACGGCGCGGACGTGCGCGAGGTCGACCTCACCTCGCTGCGGCGCTCGATCGCCGTCGTCGACGACGACCCGTTCCTGTTCTCGGCGACCGTGCGCGAGAACATCGCCTACGGCCGTCCGGAAGCGACCGACGCGGAGATCGAGCTGGCGGCCGAGCGCGCCCAGGCGGCGGGCTTCATCGCTGAGCTCCCGAACGGCTACGACACGCGCGTCGGCGAGCGCGGGCTGACGCTGAGCGGCGGCCAGCGCCAGCGGGTGGCGATCGCCCGGGCGCTGCTGGCGGATCCACGAATCCTCGTGCTCGACGATGCCACCAGCTCCGTCGACGCCTCGACCGAGCAGGCGATCAAGACCGCGCTGCGCGAGGTGATGGCAGGGCGCACCACGTTCGTGATCGCGCACCGGCTCTCGACGATTGCGCTGGCCGACGACATCGTCGTGCTCGAGGGCGGCACGGTGGTGGCGCGCGGCACGCACGGCCAGCTGCTGGACCGCAGCGAGCTGTACGCGGAGATCGCGGCCAAGGGCCTGCCCGACCAGGTGTTCCTCACCCGCAAGCCACGCGAGGCGGCGCCGGGCCTGTGACGTCACGCCGGGACGAGATCGTCCGTCGCTGGCGGGCGACGAGCGGACGCGGTCGCAAGCTGCGCGGACTGCTCGTCCTGCTGCGCCCGTACCGCACGCGGACGGTGCTGATGTTCGTGTCGCTGATCCTCGGCACCGCCGCCGCCCTGGCGCCTCCGCCGCTGGCCAAGCTGGCGATCGACAACGGCATCACGCCGGGCGACAAGCAGACGTTGACGCTCGTCGTCATCGCGTTCCTGGTCAGCGCACTCGTCTACTGGGGCGCGACATGGGTGCAGACCTATCTCGTCGGCTGGGTCGGCCAGCGGGTGCTGCAGGACCTGCGCATCCAGCTGTTCGCGCACCTGCAGACGCTGTCGGTCGGCTTCTACTCGCGCCGCCAGGCAGGAGTGATCATCTCGAGGCTGACCAACGACGTGCAGGCGCTCGACCAGCTCGTCTCCGACGGCGTGGTGACGCTGTTCGGGTCCACGCTGACGCTCGTCGGCACCGCGGTGATCCTCCTCGTGCTCGACAGCGAACTGGCGCTGCTGACGTTCTTGGTCTTCCCGATACTCGCGCTCGCATCACTCGGTTTCCGCGTCGTCTCCGCCAACGCGTACCGGCTCACGCGCGAGAAGGTCGCGCTGATCACCGCGTACCTGCAGGAGAGCCTGTCGGGCGTGCGCGTCGTGCGCGCATTCGCGCAGGAGCGCCGCCACCTCGAGCGCTTCAACGAGCTCAACGAGGACAACTACGACGCGAACATGAAGACGGTGAACCTGAACGCGGCGTACTTCCCGGGCGTCGAGATGCTGTCCGCGGTCGCGACCGCCGGGATCCTGACTTACGGCGGCTACCAGGCGATCCAGGGCGACGTGACGATCGGCGTGCTGGTTGCGTTCATCGCCGCGCTGAACAACTTCTTCGACCCCATCCAGTCGCTGTCGCAGCTGTACACGACCTACCAGGCGGGCATGGCGGCGCTCGACAAGATCTTCGAGCTGCTCGACGAGGAGCCCGAGCTGACGGACGCGCCCGACGCGATCGACTTCGAGCGCATCCGCGGCGAGATCGACTTCCAGGGCGTGACCTTCGCGTACGGGGACGGCGCGCCGGCGCTGGCCGACGTGGACCTGCACGTCCCGCCCGGCCAGACCGTGGCGCTGGTGGGCGCGACGGGCGCCGGCAAGTCGACGTTCGCAAAGCTCGTCGCCCGCTTCTACGACCCGACCCGGGGGCGCGTGCTCGTCGACCAGCACGACCTGCGCGACGTGACGATGCGCTCGCTGCGCTCCCAGATGGGGATCGTGCCGCAGGAGGCGTTCCTGTTCAGCGGCACGCTCGGCGAGAACATCGCGTTCGGGCGTCCCGACGCCACGCCCGAGGAGGTCGAGGCGGCGGCCCGCGCCGTCCACGCCCACGACTTCATCGGGGCCCTAGAGCACGGCTACGACACCCAGATCGGCGAGCGCGGCATCCAGCTCTCCGCCGGCCAGCGCCAGCTCGTCGCCTTCGCCCGCGCGCTGATCGCCGACCCGCGGATCCTGGTGTTGGACGAGGCGACGGCGAACGTCGACATCCACACCGAGGGGCGCATCGAGCTCGGCCTGCGGCGCCTGCTCGCCGGCCGTACGGCGATCGTCATCGCCCACCGCCTGTCGACGATCCGCACGGCCGGCCGCATCATCGTCCTCGACCACGGCCAGATCACCGAGCAGGGCACGCACGAGGAGCTGCTCGCCGCCGAGGGTGCCTACTGGCGCCTGTACCGCGACTGGGCCGAGCAGGCCGCCGCGGCCTGACCCTCTCTGCCCGCCGCGCGGCGCTACTTGAGCTTCTCGAGGTCGACCGCGAAGACGAGCGTCTCGTTCGGGCCGATCGGACCCGAACCCGAAGGGCCGTAGCCGAGGTCGGGCGGGATGATGAGCAGCCGGCGGCCGCCCGCCTGCATCCCGACCATGCCCTGGTCCCAGCCCGGGATGACCATCCCCGCGCCGAGCTTGAACGGGAACGGCTGGCCGCCGCGGTCCCACGAGGCGTCGAACTTCTGGCCGTTCGACCACGAGTAGCCCGTGTACTGCATGCTCAGCTTGTCGCCGGGCTTGGCCTTGGGGCCCTTGCCCTTCACGATGTCCTTGATCACCAGCTGCGTGGGCGGGTCGCCTTTCGGCGTGACGATCTTGGGCTCTTTCTTCGTGTTCTTGGTGATGCCGGCCACGATCTGGTCGACGTTGGCAGTCGCGGGAGCCTCGGTCGGCGTTGCCGTGGCAGCGCTTTCACCGGTCGACGAGGAATCGTCGCCGCCACAGGCGGCGAACGCGGCCCCGAGCAGCAGGGCGAGCGTGATGGAGAGCAGTTTCACGCGCACGGAAAGGCTGCGGGGCAGGGACTCGAACCCCAACTACCAGAGCCAGAATCTGGCGTGCTGCCAATTACACCACCCCGCAATGGGAGGGCGCGAAGTATAGGAGGCACCGAGCGGCAACCGCTCAGTCCCGTCTTCCTTCCGCGCCGGCACGCGCTACCTTAGGCGCTGACCGCGGCGCCCGGCTGGCGTTGCAGGGGACGTGCGCATGCGAGAGGGCGGGAAAGGATCCATTCAACTTCTCGAGGCTGACCCGGAGCTCGGCCGGGGCCTCGACCCACGCCGTATCCGCGAGATGTCGCCGCGTCTGCTGGCGCGCGCCGTGGAGATCCCGCGCGGCCCGTGGAACCCCGGCGAGACGCTGCTGGGCGGCAGCAACCCGATCGGCCTGCTCGTGCTCGAGGGCCTGCTCGTGCGCGAGGCGACGGTCGGCGACCACCCGTCGGCCGAGTTGCTCGGCCCCGGCGACCTGCTCCGCGCCTGGGAGGACAGCGACGCCGAGGTGCTGCTCCCCCGCAGCCTGCGCTGGAGCGCGCTCACCAACGCGCGCGTCGCGATCATCGACCACGCGCTCGCCGTGCGCGCGGCGCAGTGGCCGGAGATCTTCGCCCAGCTCGTCGAGCGCGCCGCCCGCCGCGCCGAGCGTCTTGTCGTCATGCAGGCGATCGGGCACCTCACCCGCGTCGACGACCGCCTGCTGGCACTGCTGTGGTGCCTGGCCGAGCGCTGGGGCCGTGTCGTGCCCGACGGCGTGCTCGTGAGCCTCCGTCTCCCCCACCGCACGCTGGCCGGGATGGTCGGCGCCCGCCGGCCGTCGGTCACCACCGCGCTCGGTCAGCTGATCGCGCGCGGCGCGATCGAGCGCCGGCCCGACGGTGGCTGGATCCTGCACGGGCAGCCGCCCGAGCCGCGCGCCCTGGAGGCGGGCGAGCCGTTCGGGATGCGCGCCCGGGCCTAGAGACTCTCGGGATCGACCGGCTCGCCGGAGGCCATCGCCTCGCGCGCCGTGTCGAGGTCGTCCGAGCGACCGACGGTCAACGCGCCCGCCATCCGCCCGCCGTCGAGGTAGAAGATCGTGAACTCGCCGTCCTCGACCGAGCCGCGGACGACCTCCTGGTCCCAGCGGGCGGGCGGCCCGACCGACTCGAGCGTCACCCAGTCGGCGAGGTCGGACCAGAAGTAGGGGATCTCGTCGAACGGCTTGGTCTCGCCGGCGATCAGCGCGCCGACGTACGTGCCCTGCGCTCGCGCGTGCTCCCAGTGCTCCACGCGCAGCCGCCGGCCGTGTACGACCGAGTCGTAGTCGCAGGCGTCACCGGCGACATAGACGCCGGGCGCCGAGCTCTCGAGTGTCTGCGAGCAGGTGACGCCGCCGGAATCGGCGAGGTCGAGCCCGGCCGAGCGGGCGAGCATGATGTCGGGCGCCACGCCGATACCGACCACGACCATGTCGGCGGGCAGTTCGCGGCCGCCCTCCGTGACGACCTGGCGCACGCGGCCTTCGCCCTCGAAGCGCCCGAGCGCGTCGTTCGGAACCCAGTCGATCCCGTGATCGCGCAGCACGCCGGCGAAGAACTCGCCTGCCTGGCGGCCGAAGCCGAGCGACAGCGGGCCGTCCTCCTGCATGACCAGCGTGCAGCTCTTGCCCTCGGCGGTCAGCGAGGCAGCGACCTCGCAGGCGATGTAGGAGCCGCCGATCAGCACCACGCGCTCGGCCTGCGCGGCGTCCTCGCGGATCGCGTCGGAGTTGCCGAGCGTGCGCAGGTAGTGGATGCCGTCGAGATCGCAGCCGTCGACACGTACGCGCTTGACGTTGGCGCCGGTGGCGAGCAGCGCGTGCTCGAATGAGAGCTGCTCGCTCCCCACCTTCGCCGTCTTGGCGGCGGGGTCGAGGCCCATGACGCTCGTGCGGATGCGCAGGTCGAGCCCGTCCGGCACGTCCAGGTACGTGTCCTCGCGCGACATCTTGCCGCGCAGGTAGTCCTTGGAGCAGAACGGGCGCTCGTACGGCGGGTCGACGTCGCGGCCGGCGACCAGCACCGACCCGCCGAAGCCGCCCGCCCGCAGACCTTCGGCGCACGCCGAGCCGGCCGCGCCCGCACCCACGATCAGGACCTCGATGTCAGCCATCGCTCCCATCCCCCACGAACTCGCGCGTGATGTCCTGCTCGAGGCCCGGGTCGAGCACCACGAGCACCTCGTCGCCGGCTTCGACGACCGTGTCGGCCTTCGGCACGAAGCCGCTGCCGTTGCGGAGCACCGAGATCACCAGCGCGCCGTCCGGCAGCGCCATCTCGGCCACGCGCCGCCCGGCCGCCGGGGCGTCCTCGGCCACCACCAGCTCGATGATCTCCAGCCGCTCCTCCGGCAAGTCGAGCAGGTGGACGAGCCCGTAGCGCGGCACCTCGTGCTCGATCAGCCGCAGGATCAGGTCGGTGGCCGACACCGCGGGCTGGATCCCCATCAGCTTGAAGTGCTCGAGGTTCCGCGGGTTGTTGACGCGGGCGATGATCCGCTCGCACAGGTACTTCTCCTTGGCGACCTGGCAGATCAGCAGGTTGTCCTCGTCGTCGCCGGTGACGGCCACCACGAGGTCCGCGCGCTGGATGCCGGCTCGCTCGAGCACCCACAGCTCGGTGGCGTCGCCGTACTGGACCGCGTGCTCGAGTTCCTGCTCGACCGTGAGATAGCGGCGGCGATCCTGCTCGAGAACGGTGACCTCGTGACCCTTCTCGATCAGCTCCCGCGCCAGGTTCCAGCCGACCTTCCCCGCGCCGGCGATGATGACGTACAGCCCTGCCATCAGGACTCGGCGAGCGCCGCCCGCTCGAGCTGCTCGATCGCGATCTGGGTCGGGCAGATCGTCTGCAGGCCCTGTTCCGCGTACCACGCCGCGCGCCGCGGGTCGAGCACGCGGGCGACGACGCGCGGCACCGAGAAGCGCCGCTGGGCGATCTGCGAGACCACGAGGTTGGTGTTGTCGCCGTTGGTGGACGCGATGAACACCTGCGCCTCGTCGATGCCCGCCTCGATCAGCGCGTCGAGCTCGAGTGCCGTGCCGATAGTGAAGCGGCCGCCCGCTTCCTCCCAGGACTGGCCGAGCTCCACGTCGAGCCGTTCGTGCGACAGCGGATCTTCGTCGAGCACCGACACCGTGTGCCCGGCGCGCAACGCCGACGTAGCCACCGACGAGCCGACACGGCCCGCTCCCACAACAAGGACGAACATCGGGCCGAGACTCTAGCCGGACGGGACCGGGAGGTGCCCCTGAGGTACCTCGGCCGCCTCGTCGGCGACGCGCGTCGGGTCGTGGCCGTCGGCCGGCGGCGCGGTCAGCAGTACGCGGCACTGCGCCTTGTTGACGACGTAGCGGGTCGTCTCGCCCACGAATGTGTCGCGCAGCCCCTGCTTGCCGCCATACAGGACCCCGCCGCGCAGGCGCGTGGGCTCCTCGGCGGCGAGCACGATCGCCTCCACGCCGCGCCGCTTGGCCTCGCGGACGATCGCCTCGCCGGTGCGGCGGGCGCGGACGACGGCCGTCGCCACCTCCACGCCCTCGTACTCCTCGCCGACCGCCTTGGCGCGCGCGAGCGCCTTGCGGGCGCGCTTGAGCTCGGCGTCCGGGACCGGGGTGTCGAGCGGCAGCGCCAGCGGCACCTCGAACACCCACAGCGCCTCGATCACCGCCCCGCCCTCGCCGACGTCGTCGTTCTCCTCCGCCGCCAGGCGCCCCGCGGTCTGGACGATGTCGTCGTCGAGCGAGATGCCGCTGATCGGCACGAGGATCGACCCGTACTCGGCTTCCGCACGCTTGCGCGTGAGCACGTTCTCGGGCACGCTGATCCGCTTGAGCAGCGGCTTGTCCTCGGAGATGCGGTAGTAGGCGTAGACGACGATCCCGAACGCCATCCAGCCGAGGCCCATCCAGCGCGCGCCGCCGTGGAAGGCCAGCACGGCGATGAACGCGGCGCCGAACAGGAGCGTGCCGAGCGCAGCGGGGATCGGTAGCTCGGCGCGGCCCACGCGCACGTTGAACGGCATGCGGTACGGGCGGTCGCGGTCGGGCTCCCGGTAGCGGAGGCGGCAGACGGAGAGGCAGACGAGCGTGAAGGCAAGCGTGGCGCCGAACGCGGAGATGCCGAGCAGGAACTCGAGGTCGGCGGTGAGCAGCAGCACGATCGCGCCGACGGCGCCGATCGCGATGATCACCACCGGCGTCGCCCATTCCGGGTGCAGGTAGCCGACGCGCGACGGCAGCTGGCGGTTGATGGCCAGCGAATAGCCGAGCCGCGACACGCCGAGCATCGCCGCGCTGCACGCGGCGGACAGGATCGCGCAGGCCGACAGCGCGACGAGGTAGCGCATCGGGTCGTGCAGCCACGACTGCGTGAAGTCGTCCACGACGCCGAGCATCGGCGCCTCGACCCAGTCCTGCGCCGGCTCGTCGGGCAGCGCGGTGGAGGCGACGATCGCGATCCCCACGTACGGCACGAGCGCCGCCAGCAGCCGGACGCCGATCAGGCGGCGCAGGCCACGGCGCCCGATCGCCACTTGGCCGGCCAGGCCGGACGAGGCGTCGAGGCCGCTGAAGGCGATCACCACGAGCGGAAACGCGAACAGCAGGTCCTTCATCGACGGCGTCCCGGCGATCGAGGACGGGTCGCTCAGCACACCCGGGTCGAGCAGATAGATCAGGCCGAACAGCACGATCAGCAACTGCAGCGCCAGGTCGCCGAGCACGAGCAGGACCGCGCGGTCGTAGCGCGGCGCGCCCGAGCGCCGCAGGTTGCGCCAGGTCACCGCCGCCACCACGCCCGCCGCCAGCAGGAACTCCGGAGCGCCGGAGTCGAGCGGGCTCCAGAACACCGCCGCGTAGTCGGTGATCGCGAACGCGCAGATCGCGATCAGGATCAGGTACTCCAGGCAGATCGCCCACCCGGCGATGAAGCTGACGAGCTCGTTGAACGCGAAGCGGGCGATGACCGTCGCGCCGCCACGCTCCTGGTGCAGCGAGGCGCCCTCGACGTACGACGGCACGATCAGCGCGAACATCAGGCCACCGACGAGGAACACCAGCCAGGTGAAGCCGAGCGCGCGCTGAGCCACGAGGCCGACCACGAAGTAGATCGACGCGGCGATGAACCCCTGGACGATGCCGAACAGGGCGGGCTCGCCGAGCGTCTTCTTGAGCGGCTTCACCGCTGTCGCTCCACGTACAGGCGGCCGGCGCCGGCCGCCACGAACAGCAATCCGACGAGCAGACCGAAGGCGAGCGCCCCGCCGCCCGCGGTGAGCGTGCGGACGATGATGGCAAGGCCGATCATGAGCATTGCGGCGGACAGCACGTGCGTGGCGACCCTCATACGAGGCTCGCCTTCATCGACGCGCGCCGCCGCGCCCGCTGGCCGTCGGGCGCCGACTCGATGATCACCCGGCACGGCCGCTCGTTGAGCACCGTCTCGAGCGTCTTGCCGAACAGCGACGCGCCGTCGACGCGCTGCGGCAGCGGCATCACGATCGCCGCCGCGCGCATGTCGGCCGCCTCCTCGACGATGCGGCGGCCGGCTTGGCCCGCGCGGATCTTCTCGACGTGGCCGGACACGCGCCGGCCGCCGTGGATCTTGCCCTGCTCGATCACCGAGTCGGCGGACGCCTCGGCATCGCTCATCTTCGCGTCGATCGGCAGCGCGTTCGGCACGGTCACGAGCGCCAGCACATGGATCCCGCGCCGGCGGCGGGCGGCGAGCCGGCTGGCGGTCGCCATCACGCGTTCGTCGTAGTTGCCGTCGAGGATCGGCACGAGCACCGAGTCGTACTCCGCCTCGTGGTCCACCACCGGCTGCGGGATCGCGACCTTGACGGTCGAGACCAGGTCGAGCCCGTGGCGGCGGCGAAACGCGATGTAGACCAGCACCCCGAACACCAGCCAGCCGAAGCCGGCGGCGGCCACCGTCGGATGCAGCGCAACGGTGACGACGAATGCGATCGACGTTCCGAGCCCCCCGAAAACCGCGAACGTCGGCAGGTCGAAGCCGCGGACGCGCAGATTCCCCGGTCCGCGGTAAGGACGCGTCACGTCCGGATGCGTGCGCCGGAGGCGAATGACCGAGAGGTGCGCGATCGTGAACGACAGCATCGCGCCGAACGCGTACATGTAGCCGAGGAACGTGGCCTGCCCCGGGAGAAGCGTCAGGATCGCCGCGCCGCCGAACACGAGGATCCCGATCCAAGGGGTGCGGTAGCGCGGGTGCAGGCGGCGCAACGCGTCGGGCAGCTGGCGGTGGATGCCCATCGAGTACACGAGCCTCGACACGCCGATCAGTGCCGCGTTGGTGGCGATGAACAGGATCGTGGCCGCCAGCAGGCCGACGTACGTCTGCCCCGCCTGCTGGAACGGGCCGAGGTCGATCTGCTTCACGACGCCGAGGATGGGGTCGCCCGCATAGCCGCCCTGCTCCTCCGGCAGTCCGAGCAGCGTCTGGTACTCGCCGGTCGTCGGGTCGCGAACCACCGGAAGCGCCGACAGAGCGACCGCCGGGAGCGTGAAGTAGATCGCGTAGACGGCCATCCGCACCCGGTTGATCGCCTCGGGGATCGTCCGCCGTTCGTCCTTGGCCTCCTCGGCCATGTTGGAGATCGTCTCGATCCCGGTGTAGGCGATCATGCCGATCGGGATCGCCAGCACGAAGTTCTTCCAGGTCGGCGCGACGCCGAGCGTGACGTTGTTCACGAGCGTTTCCGGCGAGAACACGAGGAACAGGCCGACGAGCACGAGCAGCAGTTGCGTCACGAAGTCGATGACGGCGAGCAGGATGTTGACGCCGGCCGACTCTTTAACGCCGATGATGTTCACGGCGACAAGCACGGCGATGACGCCCGCTCCGAAGATGATGTCGCCGGGCGCGTGGCGCAACGCGTCCCAGAACAGCCCGCCGAGGTAGTGCGGCACGAAGAACGCCGAGATGGCGACCGTGATGATGTAGTTGAGCATCTGTGCCCATGCCGCGAAGAACGAGACGAACTCGTTGAACGCGCGCCGGGCGAAGCTCGATGAGCCACCGGCCTCCGGGTACATCGCCGTGGCCTCGGCGTACGTCGCGGCGGTCCAGAAGAAGAAGATGCCGGTGATGACGAAGACGACGGGCGTCAGGCCGAGCGCGAACGACGCGACGAGGCCGAGCGCGTAGTAGATCGACGAGCCGACGTTCCCGTAGGCGGTCGCGAAGAGCGCGTTGACCCCCAGGACGCGCTCCAGGCCCTCCAGTCGCCGTCTAGCCATCTGCAGGCGATTCTAGGCTCGGCGGCACGCGCAGCACGAGCACCGCGACGTCGTCCTGCGTGTGGCCGCCCTGATACTCCAGTGCGTCGCGCACGACGCGCTCGGCGATCGCGTCGGCGTCGAGGCCGCGGGCGGCGGCGATCGTCTCCCGCAAGCCGTGGTCGCCGAACATGCCGGTCGCACCGCGCCCTTCCGTCACGCCGTCCGTGAAGGACACGAGCGCGTCCCCCGGGCCGAGCGAGACGAGCACGTCGGGATGGCTGACCGTGGGCAGCACGCCGAGCAGCGGGCCGCCGACCGCGAGGGGATCGACCGCGCCGTCGGCGCGCAGCACGACCGGCGGCGGGTGGCCGCCGGCGGCGAGCCGGAACCGCACGCCGCCGTCGTCGACGCGCACGCGGCCGTGCAGCACGGTGCAGAAGCGGCCGTCCTCGAACTGGCGCAGGATCGCCTCGTTGACGAGCCCGAGCACGTCGCGCGGGCGCGCGTGATGGACCGCCTCGGCGCGGAGCGTGTAGCGGACCATCGCGGTCAGCGCCGCGGCCTCCGCGCCCTTGCCGCAGACGTCGCCGACCATGAACGCCCACTCGTCGCCGACCGGGAACAGGTCGT
Organism: uncultured Solirubrobacteraceae bacterium; assembly: GCA_963803335.1. Taxonomy (GTDB): domain Bacteria; phylum Actinomycetota; class Thermoleophilia; order Solirubrobacterales; family Solirubrobacteraceae; genus DASSUW01. The sequence goes on from CAWDME010000012.1 coordinate 192,424, forward strand.
ACACGTCACCGCCCACCAGGGTGCCCTCGCCGCCCGCCAGGTAGCGCGCGCCGACGTCGAGCCCGTCGATCTCCGGGAGCCGCGGCGGGAGCAGGCTGGCCTGCAGCGCGCGGGCGATCTGCCGCTCGCGCTCCTCGAGCCGGACGTTCTCGAGCGCGAGCGAGGCGATCCGCGCGAGGTCCTCGAGCGCGAGCTGGTCGGCCGGCGTGAAGCCGCCCGGCTTGCCGGCGACGTCGATGCGGCCGAACTCGCGGCCGTCGCGCGCGATCAGCCGCGCCCATGTGCCCGCCTCGTCGCCTTCGGGAGCGGGCCGCGGCGTTTCCGCGACGGCGATCTGCCCGGGCTCGATCGTCACCTCGGCGCGGCGTGCGCCGAGCAGCTCGCGGGCGCTCTCGGCGATCAGCTCGAGCCGGCGCTCTGGAATCCGCGTGCGGTGGATCGCCAGCGACGCGTCGGCGAGTGCGTCGAGCTGCGCCGCCCGCCGCTGCTCGGCGGCAGCGGACGCCTGCGCATCCTCGTAGAGCCGCGCGTTGTCCACGGCCAGGCCGGCGCGCAGCCCGAGGTCGCGCGCCAGGTTGAGGTCGGACTCTGCGTACTGGCGGCCCGATGCGGCCATCGTCAGCGACAGCGCGCCGAGTACGCGGCCACGTGCGCGCAGCGGCACCACGATCTGCGCGTGCGGGTCGAGCGCCTCCACCGCCTCCGGGGCGAGGGTCGTCGCCATGGCCGCCGGCCGCCGGCCGCCGCCGTCCTCGAGCAGCTCGATCTTCACGTGGTCGGCGATCTGCGGGACGAGCATCTGCGCGAAGCGCGCGAGCCGGTCGTCGACGCCGAGCGCCGAGTCGAGCACCTCGCCGGCCCGCACCAGCAGCTCCTGCCGCTCGGTCGCGCGGTGGCGCTCGGTGACGTCCTGCAGGACCGCGACGGCCGCCACGACCTCGTCGCCGTCGACGATCGGCGCGGAGTTGGCCTCGATCGTGCGGCGCGCGCCGTCGCCGCGCACGAACGTGATCTCCTCGCCGCGGATGACCGCGCCGGTTCGCAGCGCGCGCGACAGCGGCAGCTCGTCGGGCGCGTAGCGGGTGCCGTCGGGCCGCCAGCCGACGAACGAGGTCCGGCCCACGCGCTGCTCGGCGAGGTCGTCCGTGAGGAGCCCCATCTCCTCGAGCTGGCGGTTGCCGAGCACGATCTCGCCGGCGGCGTCGGCGATCACAACGGCCACCGGCAACTGCTGCAGGACGCCCTGCAGCCGTAGCTCGGCCTCCTTGCGATCGGTGATGTCGATGACCACGGCGCCGACGCCGACGATCTTGCCGGCGACTCGCACGGGGAACCAGCTCGCGAGCACGTGCCGGACGTGGCTGCTCTCCGGGCCCTCGCGCGAGATCTCGCGCTCGAGGATCGGCTCGCCCGTGACGAGCACCTCGCGATAAACGGGCATGAGTGCGTCGGCGAGCTCGGGCAGCACCTCGTCGATGCGCTTGCCGAGGTGCGCGTCCACCGGCCGGCCGTTGATCGCGGCGAGCGCCGCGTTGACGCGCACGAAGCGCAGATCGGTGTCGACGAACCCCAGGCCCACCGGCGCACCGGCCCCCACGATGTCGAACAGTGCGCTGGCCTGGCTCGTGGGCACCTCGTGGTCAACCTAACATGAGCGCCGGTGCTGGACCTCAGCAACACCGCGCTCGTCGTCGTCGACGTCCAGCAGGCGTTCGAGGACGGCGAATACTGGGGCCGCCGCAACAACCCGGGCTGCGAGGCCAACGTCGCCGCGCTGATCGCCGCCTGGCGGGGCGCGCGACGGCCGATCGTGTACGTCCGCCACGAGTTCGAGAGCCACGACTGGGCGTTCAAGGACGTCGTGTCCGGTGAGCCGGACCTGCTCGTGAGCAAGCAGGTCAACTCGGCGTTCTACGGCTCGCCGGACCTCGACGCGTGGCTGCGCGAGCGCAGCCTTGGCGCGATCGCGCTCTGCGGGATCACCACCGACCACTGCGTCGAGACGACAGCGCGGATGGGCGCCAACCTCGGCTACGAGGTGCTGTTCGTGCTCGACGCGACCCACACGTTCGACCGCACCGGTCCCGACGGGACCGTGATGAGCGCCGACGAGCTCGCCCGCGCGACCGCCACGCAGCTCCACGAGGAGTTCGCGGCGATCGTGAGCACGGCCGAGCTCGCCGACCGGCCTGACTAGCTCGTGGTCACGCGGCGGGGAGCAGGGACGAGCCTTGCGGCCACGGCGCCAGTCAAGAACGCGATGCCGCCGATAATCACGACGACGAGCAGGGGCGTCCCATCGGGCGTGTCGGCCGCGGGCGGCGGCGCGGCGTCGGTGTGCGGGGTGGCCGGGGGGTCGTACAAGGCCGTTGGGACGAAGCCGACGCCCGCGCACGGCCGGCGTGCACGTCTCGCGCATCCTCACGAAGCTCGGCGCCTCAACACGCGGCGAGGCGGCCACTGCGGGCCGCCTCGCGGGGTTGATCGAAGACGCGAAGCTTGTAAACCTGGTGCGGCTTACTCCCCCTCGCAAGCTCGGGGGAGCGCCTTAGATACCTATGCGATCAGCGGGATGATCAGCAGGGCGACGATGTTCGCCACCTTGATCATCGGGTTGATGGCCGGACCGGCGGTGTCCTTGAACGGGTCGCCGACGGTGTCGCCGGTGACCGACGCGGCATGGGCCTCGGAGCCCTTGCCGCCGAACGCGCCGTCCTCGATCAGCTTCTTCGCGTTGTCCCAGGCGCCGCCGCCGGCGGTCATGAAGACGGCCATGAACAGGCCGACGACGATGACGCCGATCAGCAGGCCGCCGAGGGCCTCGTAGGACAGGACGCCGACAACCAGCGTGACGACGATCGGGATCAGCGACGGGAGGATCATCTGCCGCTGGGCCGAGCGGGTGACGATGTCGACGCACTGGCCGTACTCGGGCTTCTCGGTGCCCTCCATGATCCCCGGGTGCTCGCGGAACTGGCGGCGCACCTCCTCGACGACGGCGCCGCCGGCGCGGCCGACCGCCTCCATCGAGAGCGCGGAGAACAGGTAGACCATCATGCCGCCGATCAGCAGGCCGACGAGCACGTCGGGGTTGTCGACGCTGAACACGACGGCGTGCCCGAGCTCGTCCTGCAGCTCGATCTTGAAGGCGGCGAACAGCACCAGCGCGGCAAGCGCGGCCGAGCCGATCGCGTACCCCTTGGTGACCGCCTTGGTCGTGTTGCCGACGGCGTCGAGCGGATCGGTGATGTCGCGCACCTCGTGCGGCATGTCGGCCATCTCGGCGATGCCGCCGGCGTTGTCGGTGATCGGGCCGAACGCGTCGAGCGCGACGATCAGGCCGGTCAGCGACAGCTGGGCCATCACCGCGACGCCGATGCCGTAGATGCCGGCCAGGTCGTGCGAGAGCAGGATGCCGCCGACGATCACCAGCGCCGGCAGCGCGGTCGCCTGCAGGCCCTGCGCCAGGCCCTGGATGATGTTCGTGGCGTGGCCCGTCTCGGACGCGCGGGCGGTCTTCTTCACCGGGTTGAAGCGGGTCGACGTGTAGTAGTCGGTGATGACGAACAGCGCCGCCGTCACGGCAAGGCCGACCAGCGCGCAGATATAGATGTCCCACACGCCGGGCCCGTCGCCGCCGGAGGCCAGAGTGAGGTCGTCCATCATCCACTGCGTCACGGGGATGAACAGCAGCGCGGCGATGACGCCGGCCGTGATCATGCCCTGGTAGAGCGCACGCTCGACGTTGCCGGTGGTCGTGCGCACCGCGAAGGTGCCGATGATCGACGCGATGATCGACACGCCGCCGAGCACGAGCGGGAACAGCACCACGCGGGTGGCGTCGTCGCCCGAGAAGGTGAGGACGCCGAGCAGCATGACCGCCACGGCGGTCACCGCGTAGGTCTCGAACAGGTCGGCCGCCATGCCGGCGCAGTCGCCCACGTTGTCGCCGACGTTGTCGGCGATCACGGCCGGGTTGCGCGGATCGTCCTCGGGGATGCCGGCCTCGATCTTGCCGACGATGTCGGCACCGACGTCGGCGCCCTTGGTGAAGATGCCGCCGCCCAGACGGGCGAAGACCGAGATCAGCGAGCCGCCGAAGCCGAGGCCGATCAGCGCATCGACCGACTCCTTCTCCGTGCGGTCGAGGATCCCGTGGAGGATGCCGTAGTAGCCGGCCACGCCGATCAGCGCGAGGCCGACGACGAGCAGGCCGGTGACGGCGCCGCCGCGGAAGGCGACCGAGAGCGCCGGGGCGATGCCCCCGCGCGCCGCCTCGGCAACGCGGGCGTTGGCGCGCACCGACACGTTCATGCCGATGAAGCCGGCCGACGCGGAGGCGAGGCCGCCGATCGCGAAGCCGACGGCCACGTAGCCGTCCTGCAGGAAGATCAGCGCCACGAACAGCACGACGCCGACGATGGCGATCGTCGTGTACTGGCGCCGGAGGTACGCAGAAGCGCCCTCTTGGACGGCAGCCGACAGGCCGCGCATGGTCTCGTTGCCCGGCGACAGCGCAAGCAGCGAGCGCGTCGTCAGCAACCCGTAGGCGACCGCGAGCGCGGCGCACACCAGGGCGACGACGACCCCGTAGTCGGACAGGAAATCGGTCAAGGAAACCCCTCTAGATCAAGGATGCAGGCCGCCGGGCCTGCGCAAGCTTGGATCACGACGAAAGCGGCAGCCCGGGCGGGCCGCCGCTGGAGCGCGCCAGTTTATCGCCTGCGGCGGCGCTATTGCCCCGGGACCCACAAGCGGCCGGAGCTCTGCGCCGGCCCCGGGCCTTCCGGCTTCGGCTCGTCCGGCGTCTCGGGCGCCGGTTCCTGGCCACCGGTTTTCTGCACGTAGACCATCTGCAGGCGCGACAGGGCGTCGCGTACAGGGCCGAGCTGCTCGGCGTGCCGGGGCTCGAGAATCGGCAGCAGCGCGCGCGCCGCGTCGATCGCCTCCTTGACCTGCGGGAGGTCGGCCGTCGAGCCCTCCGCGAGCCCGGCCTTGCGGGCGCCGAGGTTCAGCAGCGTGACGACGGTCTGCAGCAGCACATCGTCGACCGTGAGCTTCTCCAGCTCCGCCTCGAGTGCCTGGATCTCTTCCTCAGACGGCTGTCTCATACGTCGCTCTCGTTTCCTCGACGCACTTGGCGTACACCTCGAACGGTGACGCGCCGGCGTCGATCATGCGGCGCTGTCGCTGCGCGCCGTTCAGTTCCGGTAGGACGATGTCGGCGCCGGTCCAGGCTCTCAGGCGATCGAGCGCCTCGGCGGCCGGGAACTCCTCGATCCGCTCGGCCTCGAGGTCGAGCAGCCGTCCGTCCTGGCCGTGCCGGATCGCCCGCCACATGTTCTCCTCGATCAGCCGGCCGGGGAGATCGGGGGGCGTCTCGCCCGCGTCGATCTCCCTCAGCGCCTGTGCCACGCACGCCGTCATCAGCTCGGCCAGCGCGTCGGCCTCCGGCGCGGTGGTCTGCGCATCGCAGATGCGGACCTCGACGGTGCCGAACGAGTGGTGCGGGCGCACCGACCACCAGAGCTGGGTGAACTCGACGATCGAGCCGGTGCGCACGAGCACGTCGACGTACTCGTGCCATGCGTGCCAGCCGCCGAACGCGTCCGGCACGCCGCAGCGCGGGAACGACTTGGTGAACGTCTGCGTGCGGGCCGAATGCAGCCCGGAGTCGATCTTGTCGACATACGGCGAGTTGGCAGAGATCGCCAGCAGCAGCGGCAGCACCGGCCGCAGGCGGTCGCACACGAGCACGGCGCGGTCGGCGCCCCGGACGCCGACGTGGACCTGCAGCGCGAACGTGTTGTTGCGCCAGGCGACGTACTTCAGCCCGTCCTCGACCCGGTGGTAGTGCTCGGTGTCGATGATGTGCTGCTCGCGGTAGTCCGACAGCGGATGCGTGCCGGTCGTGCCCAGCCGCACGCCGTGATCCTCGGCGAGCGCGAACAGCCGCCGGCGCGCCTCGCGCTGCTTGGCCCGCGCGTCGGCGATGTCCTCGCCACGGCCGGAGCGGATCTCGATCTCGGACGAGATCAGCTCGCCGGAGATCGCGTCGGCGAGCACCGGGTCGGTGGCGCCGGCGTCGCGCAGCTCCTCGAAGTGAGGGACCAGCTCCAGCGTTTCGGGATGGACGAGCGCGTACTCCTCCTCGATCCCGACGGTGAGGTCCTGGGATCGCTCGAAGGTCTCGCGCGCAGCTGCGAGGTCGATCAAGTCAAGTAGAAGTAGAGCGCGTAGAGCAGATCGACGGCCGGGCTCGACGTGTGGACGGTGACCTCGGGAGGCACCTGCAGCAGCGCCTCCGAGTAGTTGAAGATGATCTTCACCCCTGCCTCGACGAGGCTGTCGGCCAGCTCCTGGGCGGCGGCGGTCGGCACCGCGAGGACACCGACGACGATGTCCTCCTCGAGCACGACGGTCTTCACGTCGTCGGTGTGGCGGACCTTGACGCCGTTGATGTCCTCGCCGACCTTGCTGCGGTCGGTGTCGAACATCGCCACGACGCGGAACCCGTGGTCGGCGAAGATGTCCGACGACGCGATCGCGCGCCCGAGGTGCCCCGCCCCGAACAGCGCGATGTTGTGCTGGCCGCTCGTGCGCAGGATCTTGCGGATCTGCGAGACCAGCGAGTCGACGTTGTAGCCCACGCCGCGCTTGCCGAACTTGCCGAAGCCCGACAGGTCGCGGCGGATCTGCGTCGAGTTCACGTGGGTGTACTCGGACAGCTCCTGGGAGGAGATCGTCTCCTTGCCCATCTTCCGCGCCTGCGTCAGGACCTGCAGGTAGCGCGACAGCCGCGCGGCCACGCCCAGCGACAGGCGGTCGGACAGCGCTTGATCCTCCCCGCGGGTCGCGACGTCGCCGAAGCTCATCCCGGCAGACGATAGAGCCTGGCCTCCAGCGCCGCCTCGTCGACGAAGAACTCAAAGATCTCCTCGTCGCCGAGCGTGACGACGGGGATGCGCTCGAGGTACCGCCTGAGCAGGGAATCGTCGGTCTCGATGTTCACCTCGCGCAGGTCGAACGCGGCCCTGGCGCGCACGCGCTCGAGCACGGCGCGCGCGTCATCGCACAGATGACACCCCGGCCGGCTATAGAGCGTGAGCGTAGGCGTCGACATCCAGGTAGCCGGGGAACGCGACCGGTTCGAGGAAGCGAGCGGCCGAGCCGATCATCGCCGCGTTGTCGGTGCACAGCTCGGGCGGCGGGATGTGGACCGGCACGCCGAGCGCCGCCGCGCGCTCGCGCAGCAGCCGGTTGGCGGCGACGCCGCCGCCGATCGCCAGACGCGGCTCGGCCGCTTCGCGCAGCGCGCGCTCGACGCGCATGATCAGCGCCTCGACGATCGCGTGCTCGTAGCTCGCGGCCAGGTCGGCGGCGCGGCGCTCTGTCTCCTCCTCCCCCAGCTCGCGCACCTTGTAGAGCAGCGCGGTCTTGAGGCCGGCGAAGCTGAAGTCCAGGCCGGCGACGCGGGCGGCGGTCGGGAAGGCGAACGCCTGGCGGTCGCCGCGCGTCGCGAGTTTCGACAGTGCCGGGCCGCCCGGGTAGCCGAGCCCGAGCAACCGCGCGCCCTTGTCGAACGCCTCGCCGGCGGCGTCGTCGAGCGTCTGCCCGAGCAACTCGTAGCCGCGGTGATCGGTGACCTTGGCGAGCAGCGTATGGCCGCCCGAGGCGATCAGGCACGTGAACGGCGGCTCGATCGGGTCGGGCTGCAGGTAGTTGGCGGCGACATGGCCGTGCAGGTGGTCGACCGGCACGAGCGGGAGCCGCCGCGCGGCGGCCAGCGCCTTGGCGGTCGCGACGCCGACCAGCAGCGCGCCGACCAGTCCCGGCCCTTGCGTGACGGCGACCTGCTCGACGTCGTCGAGGCCGATGCCCGCGCGGTCGAGCGCGTCGTCGATCACCGCGTTGACGAGCTCGAGGTGGTGGCGCGAGGCGATCTCCGGCACGACGCCGCCGTAGCGCGAGTGCACGCCCTGGGAGGAGACGACGTTCGCGAGCAGCTCGCCCCGTTGCGTGACGACGGCGGCGCAGGTGTCGTCGCAGGACGTCTCGATCGCGAGGATCATCCGGGCGGCGCCATGGTGGATCGCCACATGATCACCGCGTCCTCGCCGTTGTCGGCGTAGTAGCGGCGCCGCAGTCCGGCCGAGCGGAACCCGAAGCGCTCGTACAGCGACAGCGCGCCGGCGTTCGACTTGCGCACCTCGAGGGTGATCTGGGCGTCGTCGCCGACCCGCTCGAGCAGCGCGCCGATCAGCGCGGTGGCGATGCCGCGGCGCCGGCGGTCGACGTCGACGGCGACGTTCATCACGTGCCAGACGGTGTCGTAACGCGAGCAGATCAGGTAGCCGACGAGCTCGCTCTCGACCTCGGCGGCCAGGCAGATGCCCGACGGCTTGGACAGTTCGAGCACGAACATGGCGAGCGACCACGGGGTCGTGAAGGCGCGCCGCTCGATCGCGACGACCTGCGGGAGGTCGGCGTAGATCAGTCGGCGGATCTCGACGGCGGCTGCGGGCGGGGCGGTCACGGCTGCTGGGGCTTGGCGTCCGGCTCGCGGCGGTAGTCCGGGAGCAGTGCGTCACGGTCGGCCGGATCCCCCTGCGCGCCGAGCCGGCAGACAGTCAGAGCGCTGATGCGATGCAGGGGAGAATCGTCCGCCGGGATCGCCGCCCCGGCCCGCTCGAGCGGCTCCCGAAAGCGTACCGCCCCGTCCCCCACGGTCAGCCATCCAGAGCCGATCCTTGCCGCGAGATCGTCGGGAGCGAACGCGGCCGGCCCGAACGCCCCGGGCGCCGCCGCGAACACCTCGCCCCGCCGCGCATCGATCACCGCAACCACGTAAGGGGGACTGTCCCCCTTACTCGCGCCGGGGTAAGGGGGACTGTCCCCCTTAGCGCCGTCCCGCTTAGCGCACTCAGCCAGCGCGGCGAGGCTGGAGACGCCGATTAGCGGGAGATTTCGGGCCTGGGCGAGGCCGCGGGCGGTGGCGATCCCGATTCGCAAGCCGGTGAACGAGCCGGGCCCGACGCCGACGGCGATCCGCTCCACGTCCCCCCAGCTCGCGCCGGCGGCGTCGAGGACCTCCTCGACGAGCAGCAGCAGCTTGCCCGCGTGGGCGGGGCGGGCGCCGAGCGGCGGCTCGTCCCGGCGCTCAACCTCCGGGCCGCCGGGCGCCCAGACGGCCACGGCGGTGTCCGCGGTCGCCGTGTCGAGCCCGAGGATCACGTGAGCTCGATCGTCCGCTCGTCGCCGCCGGCGTGCGCGAGCTCCACGCGCGCGGCGACCCGCTCCGGCGGCCATGCCCCCGGGCCGTGCTCGGGCCACTCGACGAACGCGATCGCGTCGGGCGCGAAGAACGGGTCGAGCAGCCCGGGATCCTCGTCGCCCATGCCGGCGAGCCGGTACAGGTCGAGGTGCGAGATCGGGCCGTCCGCGCCCTCGTAGGCGTGGCCGACGACGAACGTCGGGCTGGTGATCGGGCCGCGCACCCCGAGCGCCCGCAACGCACCACGGACGAACGTGGTCTTTCCGGCGCCGAGCTCGCCGGACACGAGTACGACGTCGCCGGGCCTGAGCCGGGTGGCAAGCTCCGCCCCGGCGCGTTCGGTCGCGTCAGGTCCCGCGGTGACTGAAGTTCGTGTGCTCAACGCCGATTACCCAGGGTGATGATCCGTCGCCTCTGCGCCTGCCTGCTCGCCTGCCTCTTCCTCGCCGTCCCCGCCGCGGAGGCCAAGGCGCCGGCGGTCGGCCTCGGTGACCAGCATCCCGAAATGTTCTCGGACCCGGCGTTCAGGGCGCTCGGGATCAGCTACTCGCGCTATGTGCTCGAGTGGGACTGGTACCGCAGCCGGCGCGACGTCGCCGCCATGGACTGGTGGATGAGCGCCGCCCACGCGGCCGGCGTCGACCCGCTGATCGCCTTTGGCCGCGACTGGCGGCCCAGCGGCCAGTTCAAGCTCCCGCCGATGAAGCTCTACCGCAAGAGCTTCCAGACGTTCCGCGCTCGCTACCCGTGGGCCCACGACTTCTCGGCCTGGAACGAGGCCAACCACACGGCGCAGCCGACGGCGAACAAGCCGAAGGCCGCGGCGCGCTTCTACCTCGCCATGCACAACGCGTGCCCGAGCTGCCACGTGATCGCCGCCGACGTGCTCGACAGCCCCGACTCGCTCGACTGGATCAAGCGCTTCAAGCGCTACGCGCCGCACGCGCGCCTGTGGGGCCTGCACAACTACAAGGACGCCAACGACCACACGAACACGACGCGCAAGTTCCTGCGCGCCGTGCGCGGCAAGGTCTGGCTGACCGAGACCGGCGGCATCCTGCGCCTCAAGCCGCACCCCGGAAGCCACGGCAACGGACGCACCGAGACCAAGGCTCATCAGGCCGGCGCCGTCAATCGCGTGTTCGCGCTCGCCCGCGCGCACCGCAGCCGCATCCAGCGCATCTACTTCTACGAGTGGCGGCACCAGACGAAGAACCGCTGGGACTCGGCGTTCATGGACGCCGACGGGCACGAGCGCCCCGCCTACCACGCGCTCGAGCGCAACCTGCGCCGGTAGCTCGTCGCGCTCTGCGACCCCGGCCAAACTGCGGCTGGGTACCCAGCCGCAGTTTGGCCGTGGCCACTAGTCGACTCGGGTCCGCGCACGTAGCGCGACGCCGCCGAGCAGGAGCCAGAACCCGGCGACCGCCGGCGTGATCGGGTCGTTGCCGGTGCGCGGGAGCTGCTGCGACGCCGCGACCGCCGGGGCGGCCGTCGGCACGGGTGCCGGCGCGGTCGTGGGCGCGGCCGGCGCGGGCGTCGAGGTCGGTGCCGGCGTTGGCGTCGCCTGGGCGCTGGACGGGTCCTGACCGCTGCCGAACGGGTCGGTGTACTGGTCGTCGCCCGGCGTCTGCGCGAGGGCGGCGCCCGGCAGCGCGAGGACGAACAAGGACGCTGCGATCGAGACGGAACGGCGAACGGCGCGCACGATCCGCGCAAGCCTAGAGGACGGCTCCGGTAGTTTCCGCGCCCATCACCTCGACGCGCAGCCGCCTTGCAGCCTCCCCGACGGTCGCCGCCGCCGGCCTGGCAGCCGCCACGATGGCGGCGAACGTCGTGTCGGTCGTCTTCACGATCGTCTTCACGCGGCTGCTCGGGACGGCCGACTACGGGTCGCTCGCCGCACTGTTGAACCTGACCGTGATCCTGCTCGTGCCGGGCTCGGCGCTCCAGGTCGCGGCGGCGCGCGAGGGCACGCTCGGGAGGCTCGGCGCCCGCGGCGAGCTCGCGGCCACGCTGCAGCGCTGGACGCGGCAGCTCCTGCTCGCACTCGCCGTGGTCGCCGCCGCGTCCGTGCTGCTGCGTGAGCCGCTGGCGGCGCTGCTCGACGTCAACCAATCGTGGGCCGCCGCGGCCGTGCCGGCGACCGCCTGCCTGTGGCTGCTCCTCTCGCTCCAGCGCGGGCTCCTGCAGGCGGCGCGCGCATACCGCGCTGTCGGGCTGAGCATCGTGCTCGAGGCACTCGGGCGGCTCAGCGCCGCGGTGATCCTCGTCGGCCTCGGCGGCGGGGTGACCGGCGCCTACCTCGGCACGCTCGGCTCGTTCGCCGTCGTCGCGGCGGTGCTCGATCGCAGGCTGCGGCGCCGGCTCGGGCCACCCGCGACGGCAGCCGCGCCGCATCCCTTGCTCGCGCTGGCGCGTGACGCCGCGCTGCCGATCTTCGGCCTCACGGTCGTCGCCGCGCTCCAGAACGTCGACGTGATCCTGTCCCGCCACGTCCTCAGCGACGACGACGCGGGCGTCTACGCCGCAGCCACGGTGGCGGCCAAGGCGCTGGTCTGGATCGCCGCCGGCATCGGGATGTGGCTGCTCCCGGAGGCGCTGCACCGGCTCGCGAGCGGGCGTGACCCGCGGCCGGTGCTCGGCCGCGCGTTCGCGATCATCGGGCTGATCGCCGCGCCGGCGCTGACGGCGTACGCCATCGTGCCGCGGCTCGTGCTGCGGACGGCGTTCGGCAGCGAGTACGAGCCGGGCGCGGACATCCTGCTCGTGCTCGGCGTCGCCTACGGACTGCTCGCGCTCACCTACCTCGCGGTGCAGTTCCTGCTCGGCATGGGGCGCCGCGCGCCGCTGTGGGGGCTGGCCGTCGTGGCCATCGCCGAGCCGCTGCTCCTGGCCGGCACCGACAGCCTGAAGACGTTCGCCACGGCCGTGCTCGTCGTCCAGGCCGCCGCGGCGGTGATCGCCGTCGGCGCCGCGCTACTCGGTGGCCGCCAGCACCGCGGCGGCGAGCAGGATCGCGGTGAGCGAGACGGAGGGCAGCTCCCAGCCCCAGTCCAGGCACACGTGCACGGCCCAGGCGACGAGGCCGCCGAACGCGGCCGCAACGGCGCCGGGCGCCGCCCGCTGGAGTCGTACGGCGCCCGCGAGCACGCCGCCGACCATCAGCGCGAGCGCGAGTAGGCCGGCGAGCCCGAGCTCGGCGACCGTTTCGATCGGCAGCGAGTGGGCGTCGCGCGCCGCTTCCGCGATCGTCCGCTCGCGCAGCCACTCGACCTGGAAGGCGCCCGAGCCGGCGCCGACCAGCGGGTGGTCGGCGAACGTCGAGAGCGCCACCTTCCAGTAGGCGAAGCGGTTGCTCTGCACGCTGCCGAGCCGCTCCGGCGTGGCGCCGAAGGCGGGCTCGTGATGGCTCGCGTCGGCCGCCACCACGAGCGCGACACAGCCCACGACGGCGATGACCGCGGCGGCGGCGAGCAGCCGCGGTCGCGGCAGCGGGACCAGCCGCGTGTCCTCGCGCCGCGCGAGCGCGCGCTGGGCAAGTGCGGCGCCCGCAGCGGCGGCGGCGATCACGGCCGCCAGTACCGCGCCCTGCGCCGTGCGCGCGCCCTCGAGGTCCTTGACCGCGGGCAGCAGCGCGGCCACCACGCCGGCCACCGCCGCCGCGGCCAGCACGGCGATCGCCGCCCGCAGCTGCGCGCGCGACGGCCGCGCCAGCAGCAGGACGGCGACGCCCGCGGCGGCAGCGAGCAGGGCGCCGCGCGAGAAGCTGAGGATCAGGCCCGCGCCGAGCGTGCTCGCCCCGGCCGCAGCGATCATGCGGGTGCGCTGCGGGCGCGTGGGATCGCCCGCCAGCCCGGCGCACAGCACGAGGCCGATGGCCGCGATCGCCCCCATCGCGTTCCAGTAGCCGAGCGGCGCCTGCAGCCGGCCGCCGGCCGCGCGCGAGCGCTCGAGCGTGACCAGCCACGGCGCCAGCCGCTCGGACAGCCCCACGAGCACGATCGCGAACGCGCTCGCGGCGAGCACCGGCTCCACCGCGCGCGCGGCCCCCGACCGCAGCAGCGCGATGCCGGCCACGAGCGCGCCGAGGTACAGCGCCACGCGCTCGGCGTCGGCGTACGTGACCGCGGCGAGTGGCGCCCAGGCGAGCGACAGCAACGTCAGCGCCAGCAGGCCCGCCAGACCGCCGAGCGCAAGGCGGCCGGGAACGCCGCGCGGCAGCGGCGCCGGCGCGAGGACGGCCGCGAGAGCGGCGAGCAGCCACGCCACGATCGCGGCCGCGACGCGGGCGTCCGGGTCGTAGCCGCCGTGGAAGAACGCCAGCACCAACGGCAGCGCGAGCAGCGCTCCGGCAGCGACGGCGAGCGGCAGACGGCGCATGGAACCCGGCAGGCTACGGCAGTACCCTGCGGCGCCCGATGCCTCGCCCGCCGCTCCAGCGCCACATCACCGCGGCGCGGCGCGACCGGCTCCTCATGGCCGTGCTCGCCTTCGCCGTCGCGCTCGCCCAGCGACCCGGCATCGCGACGTCGGACACCAAGATCGACCTCCACGTCGATCCCGTGGGCTTCCTGGCGGACGTCGCATCGGTGTGGACGCCGACCGGCGACCTCGGGCACGTGCACAGCGGCCAGTACGCGGGCTACCTGTTCCCGATGGGGCCGTTCTTCGCGCTCGGCCACCTGCTCGGCCTGGCGCCGTGGCTGATCCACGCGCTCTGGCTCGGCCTGCTGCTGGCGGTCGCGGCCACCGGCGCGATGCGGCTGAGCGATGCGCTGCTGCCGCGCGGCGGCACGCCCGCGCGCCTGGTGGCGGGCGCGCTCGTGCTGCTCAACCCGTACGTCGTCGTGTTCGCGAACCGCACGTCGGTGACGCTGCTGGCCTACGCGCTGCTCCCGTGGATGCTGCTGGCCGTCCACCGGGGGCTGCGCCACCCGCGCAGCTGGTGGTGGCCCGCGGCGGCGTCGCTGATCGTCGCGTCGGCCGGCGGCGGCGTGAACACGGCCGTGCTCGCGTGGCTGCTGCTCGCGCCGGTGGCGCTGCTCGCCTACGAGCCGGCGATCGGGGCGGTGAGGTGGCGCGACGCGCGCGGCTTCGCGCTGCGGACGGTCGCCTGCCTCGCCGTGACGTCGCTGTGGTGGGTCACGCCGGTGGTCATCCACGCGCTCTACGGCCGCGACTTCCTCCCCTTCACCGAGCAGCCGGGCGTGATCTGGAGCACCACCTCGGCCTCCGAGGTGCTGCGGCTGATGGGCTATTGGACGTCGTACATCGGCGTCGGCTACACCGGCGACCTGCGGCCGTTCACCAGCGACGCCGGCGTGATGCTGTTCAACCCGGCGGTGATCGTCGCGACGCTGCTCGTGCCAGCGCTCGTGGCGGCTGGGCTGCTTGCGGCGCGGCGGTGGGCGTACGCGCCGTTCTTCCTCGGCCTGCTGCTGGCGGGGGCGGTGATCGTCATGGCCGGCTACCCGGACGGGACGCCGTTGCGGCGCGCCGCGCTGGCCGTGTACTTCCACGTGCACACGACGCAGTTCCTGCGCACCACCTACAAGGCGGCGCCGCTGCTCGTGATCGCGTTCGCGCTGCTCGCCGCGGCCGCCGCGCCCGTGGCGTGGGCACGGCTGCGCGGCGCCTGGCGGCCGGTCGCGGTTGTCGCCGCCGTCGGCGTGCTCGCGCTGTCGGCGTGGCCGCTCGTGCGCGGGCAGGCGGTCGACTCGCAGCTCGCCTGGAAGCGGATCCCGCCCGCCTGGACCGACGCCGCGACCGACCTCGACAAGGATCTCCCGCGCAACACGCGCGCCGTCGTGTTGCCGGGCCAGCTGTTCGCCGTGTACCAGTGGGGGCAGACCGTCGACCCGATCCTGCCCGCGCTGAGCGACCGGCCGGTCGCCGCCCGCACGGACCTGGTCTACGGCGACCGCCGCTCGGTCGACCTGCTGTGGGCGGTCGACGGGCTCGTGCAGCAGGAACGCACGGTGCGCGGTCAGTTGCCGCCGCTGCTGGCGCTGCTGGGCGCCGGCGCCGTGGTGACGGGCTCTGACGACAACCGCGCCCGCAGCGGCGCGATCGTGCCCGCGGGCGCGGCGCGCCAGCTCGCGCTCGGCGGGCTCGGCGCGCCCGACCGCACGTACGGGCGGCCCCGGGCGGCCCCGGTGGAGGCGGGCACGATCGGCCCGCGGCTGCGCGTGCCCGAGGTCGCGCGCCGCGACCTGGCGGCGGGTCCCGGCATCGTCCGCGTGCTGCCGCGCGCTCCGCAGACGCTCGTCGACGGCTCCGCGGAGACCCTCACCGGGCTGGCCGCGCTCGGCGGCCTCGACCCCGATCGCCCGCTCGCCTACGCGGCCGACCGGACGACCGAGGAGCTGCGCGCCGCTGCCCGGTCCGGCGCCGATGTCGTGATCGGCGACGGCAACCGACGGCGCGTGATCGTGGCGTCGCGGGCGCGCCAGGAGGTCGGGCCGACGCTCACCGCCGGCGACGCGATCCCGGCCGACGCGGCCGTGCTCGACCCGCTCGAGGCGGGCACGCGCGCGCAGACCGTCGCCGAGTACGACGGCATCCGCTCCGTCCGCGAGGACCCGCTGCCGGGCGTCACCCAGTTCCCCGAGCACCGGCCGTTCGCGGCCATCGACGGCGACCCGTCGACCTCATGGATCGCGCCCGGGCACGTCGACTTCGAGCGCAACTGGCTCGAAGTCGAGTTCACGGCACCGCGCAACGTCCCGTACGTCGACCTGCTGCCGCACGCGGACTCGCTCGGCCGCACCGCGCAGGTCGAGATCGCCGGCCGCCGGTACGACGTAAAGCCGGGCTGGAACCGCCTACGCACGGACCTGCACGGCGCCGCGAAGCTGCGCGTCCTGATCTCGCGCGTGGAGCGCGCGCCCGGCGTCTCCCGCGGCGACAGCGGAATCGACGAGCTGCGCATCCCCGGCGTCCATGCGCGTGAGTGGCTGCGGCCGCCGCGCGTGCTCGAGGATGCGCTGCGCGGCGAGGATCTCGCCCGCTCTTCGCTCAGCTACGTGTTCGAGCGGACGACGGGCGCGACGCCGTTCCGGCGCGACGTCGCGACCGGCGCGCCGCAGGCGCGGCTGGTGCGCGACCGCGGCGATGCCGAGACGCAGATCGGCCGCCGGATCACGCCGCCGGCCGCGCGCCGCTACCAGGCGGACGGCTGGGCGACGATCTCGACGTCGGCGCCGGACCCGGCGCTCGATGCCCTGGCCGGCACGCACGGCGGCCCGTTCGCATCGTCCGGGCGCTTCGAGGGCAACGCGGGGCGGCGCGCCTCACGCGCCTTCGACGGCGACCCGGGCACGGCCTGGATCGCGCCGTGGCGATCGCCAACCGCGGTTCGGTCCGCGCGTGCGACAGGCGGTCCGCGGTCTCCGGCCGAGACGTGGCTGCGCTGGGAGGTCCCGCGCGAGATCGCGGTGCGCCGCCTGACGCTGCGGCCCGCGACGGGCGTCCGCCGCCCGACCGAGGTCCGCCTCCGCGCGGGCTCGGCGGGAGTGAGCGCGCCGGTGGCGGCGGACGGGACGGTCGCGCTGCCGCAACCAGTCCGCGGGCGGGTGTTCCGGCTCGACGTGCTCGCCGCGCGTTTCCCGCCCGGCACGCTGGGCCGCGTGCGCCAGCGCCGCGCCGTGGGCATCGCCGAGGTGGTCGGCACCGGCGCGCGCGCGACCGACGAGCCGGCGCGGCCCGGCGCCGGGGGCGATCGCGGCGCGACGCGGCTCAGCGCCCCCTGCGGCCTGCTCCGCGTTCGCACGGGCGGGCAGATCCTGCGGCTGCGCCCGGTCGGCTCGGTGGCGACGCTCGACGCGGGCCGGCCGCTGCGGGTCGAGCCGTGCGGCGCCCCCACTGCGCTGCCGGCGGGCCGGCTCGACGTCACCACCGAGTCGAATGTCCTCGCCCCGTACTGGCTGCGGCTGCGGTCCCCGGCGCCCGCCGGGCTGCCGGCACCGACCGGCGGCGGCCGCGTCGTCGACCCGGGCACGCTCGGCCGCTCACACGTCAACGGCGTGCGCGTGGCGCTGGACGGGCCGAGCCGGCTCGTGCTCGCCGAGGGCTACGACCGCGGCTGGCGCGCCTGGTGCGACGGCCGCGCGCTCGGCGCGCCCGAGCCCGAGGCCGCGTACGGCAACGGCTGGAACGTCGACGCCGGCTGCACGTCGGTCCGCTTCGCCTACGCGCCCGACCGCGTCATGCGCATCGCGCTGATCGTGTCCGGGGGCGCGTGCCTGCTCGTGCTCGCGCTGCTGCTCCTTCGCCGCCCGCCGGCGCCGCGGCCCGAGCCCGACCTGGCGCCGTTCGGCGCCGTCGACCCGCCGCCGGTGGCGTGGCGCCGCGCCGCCGGGATCGGCATCGTCGCGGGCGCCGCCGGGGCCGCGCTGATCGCCCTGCGCGCCGGGCCGCCGGTGGCGCTCGCGGCCGTTCTCGTCGCCCGTTACGGGATCGGGGCGCGGCCCCTGATCCTCGGCGCCGCGGGCCTGCTCGGCATCGCCGTCCCCGCCGCCTACCTGCTTTTCACGCCCGACGACCGCGGCGGCTACGCGTTCTCCTATGCCGGCGAGCTGATCGGCGCGCACTGGCTGGCCGTCGCCGCGCTCGTGCTGCTCGCGCTGGTGCTGTGGCGGATCGTCAGCGGACGGAGGGCGCCGGCGCCACCGCCGGCTCGACCGGCACATGGGAGTCAGGGTCGCGCACCGGCTGCGCCCGATCCGGAACCAGCCGCTTGAGCCGCAACAGCGGCCGCTCCAGCCACCGCCACGAGATCGCCGACACGATCACCGCGACGCCGACGCCGACCAGCAGGTACTCGAGGAAGTCGACGTACGTGCCGTCGCGCCCGATGCGGCCGGCGACCTTCTCCATTACCGCGTTGTGCCAGAGGTAGATGCCGTACGAGATGACACCGAGGTAGAGCAGCGTTGAGTGACCGAGCACGCGGCGTACCGCACCCTCGCGGGCGGGCCCGAAGACGGCGGGCAGCAGGACGCCGACCGCGACGGCGGCGTACAGCCAGTGCCGGCCGAGGTACTGCGCGGCGGTCATCCGCGCGTCGAGGCGGTTCTGGGCCGACAGCCCGATCCCCACCGACACGAGCGCGAAGGCGGCCGCCGCCCCCAGCCAGGGCACCCACGGGCGCGCGCCGATCCAGGCAGCCGGCCGCCACATCCGCCCGTCGCGCTCGGCCGCGACGCTCACCACGGCGAGCGCCATCCCGAGCGCGAAGTGGTCGAGGTAGGCCGGCAGCCACACCAGCATGCGCGACGTGTTGGCGTGCTCGGGGTCCGCGGCGCCCAGCACCGCCACCAGCGTCCACGCCACGCCGACGGCGGCGAGGGCGACGAGGGCCAGCAGCTCGCTGCGCACCGACCCTCCCGGGCGCCGGCGCAGCATCAGCGCCCACAGCGGCAGCAGCGCGTAGAACGTCACCTCCACGCACAGCGTCCACGCCTGCGCGATGCCGCCCAGCGCGAGGTCGCCGTAGATCTGCAGGAAGCCGTAGTAGGCGACCGCGTGGCCCGGCTCGAACGTGTCCGGCTTCGGGGTCACCAGCGCGATCACGGTCAGCGCGACCCAGTACGCGGGCACGATCCGCAGCACGCGCCGCCAGCCGTACGCGATCGCGCGTGGAGGCGGCCTGCCGAGCAGCCGCGAGCGCACGAACGGCCGGTAGAGCAGGAAGCCCGAGAGGACGAAGAAGATCGTCACGCCGACGTCGAGCCGCGTAAGGAACGGCGCGGCGGCGCTCCCGGTGAGCGTGATGTTCGACCAGAACGCGGCGTGGAAGACGAGCACGCTGAGCGCGGCGATCGCCCGCACCGAGTCGAGCAGCGGGAAGCGGACCCACTTGACTTCGTCGTCGGGCACAGGCACCCGCTTGGTTTCGTCGTCGGGCACAGACGGCGCCTTCAGTACGGCCACGGCCCCGACCGGTGCCCGAGCGCCCGGGCCAGCGCCGGCATCCGGGCGACGATGGCGGCCTTGATGACGAGGTTGCGCGCGAACCACGGGAGCGCCGCGAGCTGGCCCGCGGCGCTCGCGAGGCGCGCGCCGCCCTCGCGCCGGTACTCGGCCAGCGAGCCGCTCCGGCCCGCGTAGCGGAAGCGCGGATCGAGCAGCAGGTGGCGCATGATCGCCGCCGTCACGCCGACCGACGAGAACGCGTCGTGGATCAGCAAAGTCCCGCCGGGCGCCACGCGGGCGCCCCAGCTCGTGATGTCGGCCGACGCCGGGCCGAACCGGTGCGCGCCGTCGACGTACAGCACGTCGACCTCGCCGGCGACGGCGCCGAGCGCCTCCTGCGAAGGCCGCCGCACGTGCCGGACGCGATCCGCCACGCCCGCCCGCTCGAGGTTCGCGCGGAAGGCGCGGTTGTCGCCCTCCCCCTCGTCGGCCGTCCCCGTCCACTGCCGCGGCCCGCGGTCGTTGCCGGCGTGCGGGTCGATCGCGACGACCTCACCGCCCGGCGGGGCCGCGCTGGCCAGCACGATCGTCGAGCGCCCGCGGTAGGAGCCGATCTCCACGATCCGGCCGGCGCTGCGCTCGGCCGCCGCGCGCAGCCGCGCCGCCTGGTCGTCGGTCAGCCAGCCCTCGACGCCGTCGAGCGCCGGCAGCGGCCGGCGCCGCTCGAGGTGGATCACGCAGTTCCAGGCCGCCACCTCGCGCACGCCGCGGACGTGCATGACCGGCCGCAGGGCCGGCCAGTAGCGCGGCTCGACGCCGGTGACGCGCAGCTCCGGCCGCTCGCCGATGTAGCGCAGCGTCGGCCCGATGTGCACCGCGTATAGGCCGTCGCCGTAGCGGTTCTTGCGCGGCGGCCCGTGGAGTCGCTCGTACAGCCGCGGGCCGTAGCGCGGGCCGAGCAGGTGGTAGGGGCTCATGTCGTGCCCGCCGTGCGGCGAGTACCAGTTCGTCCACGACAGGTAGCACCAGCCGCCGGGCCGCAGCACGCGTTCGATCTCGCGGATCACGGCGTGCGCGTCCGGCGTGTGCTCGAGCAGGTTCGAGCAGACGACGCCGTCGACCGCGCCGTCCGGGAGCGGCAGCGCGGCGGCGTCCGCAAGGAGTGCGCCCTCGGGCGGCAGCGGCCCGAGCTCGTCGGCGCTGTTGTCGACCGGGATGACGGTGGCGCCGCGCCCCCGCAGCGCGGCGGTGTAGTAGCCGGCGCCGCAACCGAGGTCGAGCACGACGCGCCCGGCCAGCGCCCCGTGGCGGCGCTCCAGATCGCTCGCCAGCTCGTCGGCCAGCCAGCTGTAGAACGGCTCAGGATCCTCGCGCTCGTTGCGGAACAGCCGCCACAGCTCGCGCGCGCGAGCGATCCCGGCGGGCCGCGCGCTCATGCCCCCCGCGCCTCGAGCCGCGGCGCCGCCCGCACCGCCAGCGCGACGGCCACGACCGCGAGGCCGAGCTGCAGCAGCACCAGCGCAACCGCGAGCTCCTCCGGGCCGGGCGTGATCGAGCGCAGCAGCAGCGGCTCGGCGAGCGCGACGACCGCGACCACCGGCACCAGCGTGCGCCGGCCGAGCGCCAGCGAGTGCTGCACGGCGACCGACGCGCACGCGAACAGCGTCATCGCGGCAGCGAGCCACGGCAGCGCATCGGCGGCGCCGTCGAGCTCCGGGCCGAAGACGAGCCGCAGCAGCGGCTGCCCGGCGACCAGGCACAGCAGCGTGAACGGCACGCCGACAGCGCCGACCAGCGCCAGCGTCCGCAACAGCCGGCGGCCGTCCTCCGGTCCGCGGCGCGCGTGGCGCGACAGCTCCGGCAACAGCGCGAGCGCGACGCCGATTGCCGCCCACACGACCACCTTGGCCGCCACCGCCGCGGCCGCGTACGAGCTCGCGGCGACGACGTCGAGCCGGTGCTGGGCGACGATGACGTCGACGTGCTGCACGACCGCGAGCAGGACGAGCGGCGCCACCACGGCGGCGCTCCCCGCCACGAGGTCGCGCAGCCGCACGCGGCCCGGCGCGTCCGGCCCGGTGACGGCCCGGCGCGTCGCCACGGCGAGCGCAGCCAGCGCGACGAGCGTGCCGAGCGCCGTGCCGAGCAGCGCGCCCGCGACGCCGGCGCCGGCCGCGACGAGCGCCACGGCGCCGACAAGCCGCGCGCCACCCTCGAGGAGCAGGTTGCGCGCGACGGCGGCGTGCTCGCCCACGCCCTGGAGCGCGCCGCGCCCGATCGAGAGGGCGATCCACAGGACGCCCGTGGCGGGCACGATCGCCGCGGCCCACGGCTCGTCCACACCCGCCAGCGAAGCGAGCGGATCGCGCAGCGCGACGGAAGCCAGTGCCACCACGGCCGTGACGGCGAGCAGGAGGCGCCGCCAGCGGCCGAGCACGGCGCGCAGTGGCGCCCCCGCGCCGAGCCGGCCCGCCGCCGCCTCGCGCGCCACGATGAGCTGGAGCGCCGCGCCCGGCACCGAGAGGATCAGGAACGCCGAGGCGAGCGCGGCCAGCGCGCCGTACTCCTGCGCGCCGAGCGCGCGCGCCAGCACCATCGTGAGAACGAGCGACAGCGTGCTGGCGAACAGCGCGGCGGCCGCGACGCCGGCCGGCCGGACGGCCTGCTCGCGGAGCGCGAAGCGCAGCCGCGGCGCGCGGCCGCGGGCGAGCACGACGAGCGCCTCCTGCCCGGCCCGGTCCCAGGTGAACGTGCGGGCGCGGGCACGGGCGACCTCGCCCATCCGCTCGCGCCGCGGCGTGTCCTCGACGAGCTCGCGCACGCGCGCCACGAGCGCCTCCGGCTCGTCGGCGAGCAGGCCGGTCTCGCCGTCGACGATCGACTCGGTGAGCCCGCCGACCGCCAACGCGGCGCTCGGCGTGCCGCAGGCGGCGGCCTCCATCACGGTCAGGCACCAGCCCTCGGCCGAGGACGCGGTGAGCGCGACCCAGGCCGACGCGAGCAGCTCGCGCTTGGTGGCCTCGTCGACGTAGCCGTGCAGGGTCACGCGGTCGCCCAGCCCGCGCGCCGCGACCTCCGCCTCGAACGTCTCGCGGTGGTCGCCCTCCCCCGCCACGTGCAGGTGCGCGCCCGGCACGCCCTCGAGCACGTCGAGCAGGATCTCCAGCCGCTTGTAGCGCTTGAGCCGCCCGAGGTAGAGCAGCGTCGGCTCTGCCGCCTTCTCGCCCGCGTGGAACTCGTACGGCTCGACGCCGTTGTAGAGCACGGTGATGTCCTCGGGATCGACGCCGAGCTCGATCAGCGAGCCGCGAGCCGACTGCGAGACCGTGATGACCGGCGTGCCCGTGTAGAGGTGGCGCAGCGGCAGCGTCTCCAGCAGCCAGGCGGCGATCGCACCGCGGCGGCCGAGCTCCTCGACGTACATGTCGCGGTGCACGTGGTGCACGAGCGCGACGCGCGGCACGCGCAGGCGCCACAGCGGCGTGAAGAACGCGATGCCGTTGACGATCTCGAGCACCACGTCGACGTCGCGCACGGCGCCGCGCTTGACGAGCCAGGCGGCGCGCGGGAACACGGTCAGGCGGCTGCCGACGTGGTGGAGCTCGAGCTGCGGCGCGGGCTGCTCGACCCGCGCGGCGCCCGGGTAGGCGCCGGAGATCACCGTGACGCGGTGTCCCCACTCGAGCCAGCGGCCGACGAGACCGTGCAGATTCGTGCCGGTGCCCCCGCCCTGCGGATGCGTCCAGTCGCGATCCGTCAGGACGAGGATGTGGCTCGGCTTCCCCATCGCGGTGGACGCTATCTCACGGCCCCACGGGCGGGGCGAGCGCGCGGCGACGAGCCAGCGCCGCCTCCGCCGCGGCCGGATCGCTCCGCTGCAGCGCGAAGGCCAGCGCCGTCCACGCGGGCAGGTTGTCCGGTTCGCTGCGCACCAGGGCGCGCAGCAGCGCGACCGCCTGGCCCGGCCGGCCCGCGGTCAACTCCAGCCCGGCCAGCTTCGGGACGACCTCGCCGTCGGGCCGTGCGCGCCGCGCCTTCTCCAGCAGGTCGATCGAGCGGGCGATCTGCGCCTGCGTGAGCCGGCCGCCGGCGGCGGGCTGGATCGCCCGCGCCTGCTCCTCGGCGCGCGTGCCCGGGAAGGCCGACGCGAGCCAGGCGACGGCGGCCAGGGAGACCAGCAGCAGCGCGATCCTGCTCATCGCGGCACCAGGATGTCGTACGTGCCGTACCGGGCGCGCAGCCGGTACGCCGATGCCAGGTACCCGTCGAGCGCGCGCGAGCCGCTCGGCCGCCCGCGTTCGTTTGGCTCCGGCCGCGCGGAGATCGGATCGGTCCAGCGCACGATCGCGCGCGGCGGCGCCCGCCGCAGGGCGGCGACGATCCGCGCCTGCTCGGCGGGCTCGGCCTGCAGCAGCACGTCGTCGCGCAGCACGTTGGGCCGGCGGGTGAGGAAGTGCAGAAGCGGGTCGGACAGCGTCACGAGGTCCGACCGGCGCGGCGCGACGTAGATCGGATCGCCCGGCGGGACGAGCCGTTGCACCTCCGCGACCATCGGCGGCAGAGCGCGCGCCTCGCGCGGCGGCACGCGGATCCCCGGCACGCCCGCCAGGTGCACCGGCGCGAGGTCCGGCGGCAGGAGCAGCGCGGACAGCCGGTTCGCCGCGCCGCCGACGAGCACGAGCGCGAAGCCGGCGACGAGCACGACCGCGACCGCGCGCGGCGGCCGCACGGCGAGGGCGACGGGCACGAGCGCGCAGGCCGCAATCAGCAGCGGCTGAGCGTGCTGCTCGTCGGCCCGCGATTGCAGGTAGACCCCTGTGCCGACCGCGAGCACGAGCAGCCCGGCCAGCTCGGCGCTGAAGCGCCGCCGCCAAACCGTGACCCCGGCGGCCGCGAGCACGATGACGCCGACCAGCGGTAGCTCGTAGCCGATCAGATCCTTGACGTCGGTCGCCAGCGCGCGTGGCGGCCAGGCGCGGAGCGAGCCGTCGTAGACGAGCGGGAAGTGCAGCGCCCAGGCGCCGCCCTCGCGCGCCGGGCCGGCGATGAACGTGTCCCACAGCTCGCCCGGGCCGGCGGCGACCGCGAACGGCGCGTAGAGCAGCGCCATGCCGGCGACCGCGGCCGCGGCAGCGATCAGCGCGGCCCGCCGCGCGCGCCGGACGAGCAGCGCGACGGCGACCGCGACGAGGGCCACTAGCCCGAACTCCGGGCGCCAGAACCCCGCCAGGGCCGCGAGACCGCCCGCGACGAGCGCGCGGCCGGCGCCTGGCGCGCCGCCCGTCGCGACGACCAGGGCGCCGAGCGCCAGCGCGAGCGCGACCGAGGCCGGGTTCGCGCTCGTCGGCTGCGCGGCCGTCAGGGCGGCGGCCGCCCACGCGGCGAGCGCCCAGCGCGGCCCCGCGGCGCGGGCGACGAGCCGCCAGACGAGCAGCGCCGCGGTCGCGTCCGCCGCGACGCGCACGACCCGCCACCACATCACGGACGGGTCGAACAGCTTGAACGCGAGCGCGATCAGCAGCGGCTGCCCGGGCCCGTAGCCCCAGCCGAAGTCGGCGTACGGCCACTGCCCGGCGGTGATGCGGGTCGCCGCCTGCAGCAGCAGGCCCTCGTCGAACGGCTCGAGGTAGCGCCCCATCGTGAACGCGGAGATCAGCGCCGCGCCGATCCACAGCGCGACCGGAAGGCGCCTCACGCCGGCGCGGCGCTGCGCGCTCGCAGGTAGCCGGCGAGCTCGCCGAGCAGGCCGCGCTCGAGCCGGCGCGTGGCGAGGACGAGCACGGCCAGCCACAGTGCGAGCTCGGCCACCGCCTGCGCCGCCGGGCGCTCGCCGCCCCACAGCGCAAACCGCACGATCAGCACCGGCACGGTCGCGATCAGCACCGGCGCGGCACCGCGCCAGGCGAGGAGCGCGAGCCGCATGCCGGGCAGGAGCCGGCGGATGTAGACGCGACGCACGCCGAGCACCGCGATCGTGCACGCGAGCCGGCCGGCGATGAAGCCCCAGCTCCCCCACACCAGCGCACCCGGGACCGCGACCACGGCGAAGACGCCGGCGAGCACGCAGGCTTCGACCGCCTGCGGCCACGACTCGCCGCGCGCCCGGTAGAACGAGAACCAGTTGTAGCCGAGCTGCTGGAGCGCCATCGCGACCGCCAGGCCGCCGATCAACACGATCGCGCCGTGCCACTCGTCCCCGAGCACGAAGTGCACGAGGTCGGCGCCGAACAGCAGCAGGCCGGCGCCGAACGGGAACGCCCACATCAGCGCCAGCCGGTTCGACTTGACGAACGCCTCCTCCACCACCGCCGGCCGGTCGCGCACGCGCACGATCGCCGGGTAGACCGTCGTGGCGACGATCTGGTCGGCGCGGTCGACGTAGCGCGTGAGCGTCGCCGCCAGCGTGATCCAGCCGGCGGCGACGAGGCCCTGATCGAGCCCGAACACGGCGACCTGCCCCTGGGCGACCAGCAGCGCTGCCGCGGCGCTGACGAAGATCGGCCACGAGAAGCGCAGATAGCGTCGCGCCGCCTCGCGGTCGGGTCGCAGCCGCAGGCGATACGGCGAGACCCGCAGCGCGACCACCACGGCGGCGAGGTTGCCGCACGCCGGCCCGATCACCAGCGCCCACACGCCGACGCCGGCGAGCAGCAGTGGTGTCGCCACGAGCACGGTGCCGAGCGGCACGATCGCCTGCAGCGTCCGCAGCCGCATGTAGTCCATCCGCCGGAAGAAGATCCACTGCGGCGCCTGCAGCGCGAACGCGATCGGCAGGTAGGCGACGGCAAGCGTGAGCGGGAGCAGGCGGTCGTCGTCGTAGATCGCGGCGAGCAGCGGCGCGCAGGCGGCGATTACGAGCGCGGCGAGCACGCCGAGCCCGATCTCGACGGTGAAGGCGCGCTGGAACTCGGCCTCCTCGTCGGCCGCCTCCTGCTGCACGAACGCCTCGTCGATCCCCACGCGGCGCAGCGCCACGATCGTCATCGCCGTCGTGGTCACGATGCCGTACAGACCGATGGCGTCCGGACCGAGCAAGGCGGTCGCCAGCAGGCCCTGCAGGAGCACCAGCCCCTCGGCCCCGGAGAGGAACGCGGCGTTGACCACGCCACCGCGCGCAGTGGCGATCCGCAGCCCCTGCGGAGGGCTGGCGCTGCTCATCCCCGGCATTCCGCGCGATGCTACCGGCGGCATGACCGGCGGTCCCGCGCTCATCGTCTCCTATTCCGGGGTGCTCGGCGGCGCCGAGCGGATCCTCCTCGACTGCGTTTCGCGGCTCGGCGCGCCGGCGTGTGTCGCCTGTCCCGAGGGGCCGCTGGCGGCGGCGGTCACGAGCTGCGGGCTCGACCATGCGCGACTGCCCGAGCGGTCGCTGCGGCTGCGCGGGGCGCGCGCCGCGCACGCCCGGGCGCTGGCGGCGCTGGCCCGTGACATCACCACGCTGGCGCAGCGTCACCGGCCGCGCGCGATCGTCGCCTGGGGCGGGCGCGCCGTGCTCGCGTGCGCGCTGCTCCGTCGCACGCCCGTGCTCGCTGTGCACATGGACCTGCCGCCGAGCCCCGGCGTCGCCGCCGCCCTGCGCTGGGCGACGCGTTGCGCCGACGGGGTGGTCGCGGCGTCGGAGGCGATCGCGACGGCGGTCGGCGGCGCGGCCGTGCTGCACCCCGGCGTCGACCTGCAGGCCTGGACGCCGGCGCCGCTGCCGCCGGCCGACCCCCCACGCGCGCTCGTGCTCGGCGCGCTCGTGCCGTGGAAGCGCGCGGACCTCGCCCTCGAGGTCGCCGCCCGCGTGCCCGAGCTGCGGCTCGAGCTCGCGGGCGCGCCGATCCCCGGCGACGGCGACGCGTTCGTCGCCGCGCTGCGCGCCCGCGCCGCCGAGCTCGACGGGCGCGTTGCGTTCCTCGGCGCGCTCGACGACCCGCGGCCGGCACTCGCCCGCGCCCACTGCCTGCTGCACTGCGCCGACGCCGAACCGTGGGGCCTGGCGCTGGTGGAGGCACTCGCGGCGGGGCGGCCGGTGGTGGCGGCCGACGCCGCCGGCCCGCGGGAGATCGTGGCCGACGGGGCCGGCCACCGGTTCGCGCCCGGCGACGCGAACGCCGCGGCCGACGCCCTGCGCGCGGTGCTGGCAGACGAGGACGCGCCGGCAGCCGCGCGCGCCCGCGCCGAGCGCTTTCCTGTGGAGGCGTCCGCCGCGGCGTTCGCCGCCGCGCTGGAGGCGATCCTGTGAGCTTCAGCGTCGTCATCGTCCTGCACGACTCAGAGCCCGAGCTCGAGGTGCTGCTGCGCTCGATCGCCACGTACCTGCCGGAGCGGCCGCAGCTCGTGATCGTCGACACCGGCTCGCGCGACGGCGGCGCGGCGCTCGCCACGGTGCATGGCGCCGAGGTCGTGCAGCTGCCGGGCAACCCGGGCTTCGGCGCCGCCTGCAACGCCGGCCTCGCGCGCGCCGGCCACGACGTCACGGTCCTGCTCAACCCCGACTGCGAGCTGCTCGATCCCGCGCTGGCCCTGCTCGCCGACGTCGCCGGCGCGTACCCGGGGGCGCTGCATGCGCCGCGCCTGCTCAACGCCGACGGGACGCTGCAGCGCTCGGCGCACCCCCTGCCCGGAACGCCGGGCAGCCTCGTGCCGGCCGTCTGGTCCCCGGCGCTGCTGCCGTGGCGGATGCGCGTGCGCGTCGAGCCGTACTTCGCGCAATACCCGCGCACGATCGGCTGGGCGATCGGCGCCTGCCTGGCCGCGGCCACCGACACGCTGCGGCGGCTGGGGCCGTTCGACCCGGCCGTGCACCTGTTCTCCGAGGACATGGACCTGTGCCTGCGCGCGCGGGCGGCCGGGATCCCGACCGTGCTGCATCCGCAGCTGCGGGTCCGCCACCACGGCGGCCACGCGACGCTGCGCGGCGGCGAGCCGTTCGAGCTGATCGCGCGGCGGCGGCGCGACGCGATCGCGGCAACGCGCGGGCGGCGCGCCCTGGCGGTCGACGACCTCGCCCAGGGGCTGACGTTCGCCGGCCGCGCGCTCGCGCACGGCGTCCTCGGTGGCGACGCGGCGCGCCCGCGGACGCAGCTGGCCGCCCTACGCCGGGCCCGGAAACCGGTGAGGGCAGCCACAGGACCGACCTCCGGCACCCCGTAGCGGCGCGGCCGCGCTCCGCCACTACGGTCCCCAGAGTGAGCGTTTGGCTGTCTCGGTTCGCCGGCGTCGTCCGCTACGGGCAGACGTGGCTGAACCTCGGCTACAACGTGCTCGCCTTCCCGACTGGGCTCACGTACTTCGTCGTGCTCGTCGTCGGGCTCGCGCTCGGCGTGAGCCTGGCCATCGTGATCGTCGGGCTCGCGATCCTCGTCGCGACGCTGGCGGCGTGGCGCGCGATGGCCGCGCTCGAGCGCGGGCTCGCGCGCGGCCTCCTCGGCGTGCCGATCCCGGCGCCGGTCGACCGCGGCGACCTACCGCTCATCGAGCGCATCAAGCGCTGGCTGCGCGACCCGGTGACGTGGAAGAGCCTCGTCTTCGTCGCGCTGAAGTTCCCGCTCGGCATCGTGTCGTTCAGCGCAGTCGTCGCGGCGGGGTGGCTCGCGCTCGTCCTGCTCTTCTCGCCGCTGATCGTGCTCGGCACGACAGTGACGATCTTCGGCTGGATCGTCACGTCGCCGGTGCAGGCGCTGCCGTTGTTCGTGCTCGGCATCCCGGCCGTGCTGCTCGTGCTGCATCTGAGCAACGGGCTCGGCTGGCTGTGGACGCTGTTCGCGCGCGTGATGCTCGGCCCGAGCACCGTGCAGTTGCACGAGCGGGTCGACGACCTGCGCGACGCCCGCGCCCGCATCATCGCCGCCGGCGATGCCGAGCGCCGACGCATCGAGCGCGACCTGCACGACGGCGCACAGCAGCACCTGGTCGCGCTGTCGCTCACGCTCGGGATGGCCGAGTCGCGCCTGCAGACCGATCCCGAGGCCGTCGGGCCGCTGATCGCGCAGGCGCGCGAGGAGGCGGCCATGGCGGTCAAGGAGCTGCGCGACCTGGCGAGCGGCATCCATCCCGCGCTGCTGACCGAGCGCGGGCTCGGGCCGGCGCTCGACGCGCTCGCCGCCCGCGCGCCGGTGCCGACGACGGTCGAGGGCGTCCCCGCGCGGCGGCTGCCGCCGCCCGTGGAGTCGGCCGTCTATTTCGTCACGGCCGAGGCGCTGACCAACGTCGCCAAGTACGCGGGAGCGATGTCGGCGAGCGTCGCGCTGGCCACCGAACACGGGCGGCTCCAGCTGATCGTGCGCGACGATGGGGCCGGCGGCGCAGACCCGGGGACCGGCAGCGGCCTCCGTGGGCTGCGCGACCGCGTCGAGGCGCTCGACGGCCTCCTCCACATCGACTCTCCACCTGGCCTCGGCACGACGCTGATCGCCGAGATCCCCGTCGGAGGCCACGTATGAGGCTCCCCCTGCTCCTCATCGCAGTGTGCGCGCTGCTCGCCGCCGGCTGCGGCGGCGGCCCGCGGACCACCCAGACGCGCGACGTCGGCGACTTCGACCAGATCAACGTCAGCGGCGACATCGACATCGACGTCGTCCCCGGCGAGAACGGCACCGTGAAGGTGACCGCGGGCGAGAAGGTCATCGATCGCGTCGTCACCGAGAGGCACGACGGCACGCTCGACGTCCGTATTCGCGATCGCGGCATCGTCATCGGCCACGACCCGCTCGACGACGTGCACGTCGATGTGTCGTCGGAGTCGCTCAAGACGCTCCGCGTCTCCGGCTCGAGCGACCTCCGGCTCGGCCGCGTCGAGGGCGACGAGTTCACGGTCGAGGTCGACGGCGCGGGCGATATCGAGGCCAGCGGCAGCGTCGACAACCTGATCGCCACGATTCAGGGCGCAGGTGACGCGCACCTATTCGACCTCGAGGCCCGCACCGCGACCGTGACGGTTCAGGGCGCCGGCGACGCCGACGTCAACGTGACCGACCGGCTCGACGTGTCGGTGCAGGGAGCCGGCGACGTTCGCTACCTCGGCCGCCCGGCGGTCCACCAGACCGTCGAGGGCGCCGGCGACATCAGGCCAGCCGACTAGGCAGCCCGTACCGCTCGTAGCCCTCGGTCGTCAGGAACGCGGTGATCTCACTGATCTCGGCTCCGCGCAGCGTCAACACGTCGAGCGCGTGGAAGACGTACGGTCCGCGGCCGGCGTCGCGTGTGTAGTGAGCGAGCGCCGGCTGGCCGTTGGCGCGCGTGTGACGGATCCGGGTCTCGATGCGCGGCGAGAGCGGGTTGGCGCGCAGGAACGCCGCCACCGCCTCGCGGCCGCGGAACCAGACCGGGCGCGGCGGCATCGTCAGCGCGACGTCGTCGGCCAGCAGCGCCACCACCGCAGCGACGTCGTTGCACTCCCAGGCGGCCACGAAGCCGTCGACGAGGGCGCGCTGGCGCTCGTCGCCGAGCTCGCGCAGCGTCGCCTGCTGGCTGCGCTCGGGCAGCTTCTCGTCGACGGTCTTGTGCGCCCGCTGCAGCGCGCTGTCGATCGCCGGAGGCGACATCTCCAGCACGTCGCCGGCCTCGCGTGCCGAGAAGCCGAGCACATCGCGCAGGATCAGCGCGGCGCGCTGGCGTGCCGGGAGGTGCTGCAGCGCAGCGATGAACGCGAGCTCGATGCTCTCGCGCTGCTCGTAGCGTGCGTCCGGGCCGGCGAGCGCGTCGTCAAGCGCCAGCCCCGCGTCGGGATAGGGCTCGATCCATACCGATTCGGCCAGCGGCAGGCTGGGACCGTCGTGGGGATCGGCGGGCGGCCCGTAGTCGATCGGCAGGACCAGCTTGGGGCGGCGCTCGATCGCCTTCAGGCAGACGTTGGTCGCGATCGTGTACAGCCACGTGCGGAGGGAGCTGCGGCCCTCGAACTTCGGCAGGGCCCGCCAGGCGCTCAGCAGCGTCTCCTGCAGGGCGTCCTCGGCGTCCTGCGCCGAGCCGAGCATCCGGTAGCAGTGGGCGCGCAGCTCGGCCCGGTGCGGCTCGACGCGCTCGTCGTAGCTCATGCGCCCGCCTTCGGCTGCCAGAACGCGATCTCGCCACCGGCGCCCGCGGCGACGACGCTGCGCCAGCCTGCCGGTCCCTCGCGGGGCTCGAGCAGCACCGATGCGCCGAGCACCCGCGCCCGCTGCGCGGCGGCCTCGACGTCGTCGACCTCGACGTAGGGCAGCCAGACCGCCCGGCGGGTCCCGCAGCGGACGATGCCGCGGCCGATCCCCATCGAGTGGTAGCCACCGTGCGCGGTCGCGACCGGCTCGGGCGTCCAGCCGCAGCACGCCGCGTAGAACGCGCTCGCGCGCTCGAGGTCGCCGGTGTGCAACTCCAGGTGGACGACCGGGCTCGCCGTCATCGCCGGAACGACCCGACCTCCCGCAGCCGCGCCACGACCGGCGGCTCCTCGCAGCGCTCGCCGATCTCCTCCTGGAACCGGCGGAACGCCGCGACTCGCGCCAGCGGATTGTCGCCCCCGTCGTGCGTCGCGATGTGGACGAAGCTGACACCGTCCTCGAGCACGAATGTGGCGTACGAGAGGCCGTCGGGCGCGCTGCGATGCAGCTCTTCGTAGACCGCGCGCACGAGCTCCTCGTTCTCCGCGGCGCGGTCGGGCTTGACCTTGTAGCGGACCATGACGTGTGCCATCAGACCCTCTCCTGAACAGTGTGGACAGGGATGGACGGAACGGGCGACCGCACCCGGCTCGGCAGCGCGAGCCCGGTGATCGCGCCGGCCAGGGAGAGCCCCGCGGCGACGAGGATCGCCGGCGTGAAGCCGTCCGTGAACGCCTGCGGGGAGATGTAGCTGCCGGCTCCGGCGAACACCGCAACCGCGACCGCGATCCCGAGTGCGCCGCCCAGCTCGCGCATCATGCTGTTGGTTCCGGCGGCCTTGCCGAGCGCCTCGGACGCGACCGAGCCGACGACCGAGTTCTGGGCAGCCGGGATCGCCATCGACACGCCGACGCCCGCCACGATGAACGGCGCCAGCATCTGCGAGTACGCCATGCTCGGCTCGGCGATCAGGGCCAGCCAGGCCATGCCCACCGCCTGCAGCGTCAGCCCGGCGACCATCAACGGCCGCTCGCCGATGCGGTCGGCCAGCGCGCCGGCGACCGGCGCGACCGTCATGAAGGTCGCCGTCCACGGCAGCAACCGCAGCCCGGCATCGAGCGGACCGTAGCCGAGAGCGGTCTGGAGCAGCTGGGCGTAGAAGAACACCGCGCTGAACAGCGACGCGAACGTGAAGAAGATCGCCGCGTTGCCGGCCGAGAACGCGCGTGAGCGGAAGAGGCGCAGCGGGATCATCGGCTCGCGGGCGCGCAGCTCCCAAGCTACGAACGCGACCGCCAGCACGGCCCCCGCCGCCAGCGCGCCAACCACCTCCGGGCTGCCCCAGCCCACCTGGTTGCCGCGGACGAGCCCCCACATGACGCCGAGCGTGGCGCCCGTCACGAGCGCGACGCCGGGGATGTCCAGGCCGGTGTCGGGTCCGTAGCTCTCGCGCATGCGCCGCAGCACGAGCGGGATGGCGGCGAAGCCGATCGGGACGTTGATCCAGAAGATCCACTCCCAGCTGATCCCCTCGACGACGGCGCCGCCGATGAACGGCCCGCTCGCGACCGCGAGCCCGGTGATGGCGCTGAAGATCCCGATCGCCGCGCCGCGCTTGGCGGGCGGGAACGCGGCGCTCAGCAGTGCCAGGCCGAGCGGCACGATCAGCGCCGCGCCGGCGCCTTGCAGCGCGCGCGCCGCGATCAGCGCTCCCGCGCCGGGTGCGAGCGCGGCAGCAGCGGAGGAGGCGGCGAACACGCCGAGGCCGATGGCGTACAGCCGGCGCCGGCCGAACCGGTCACCGAGCGCCGCCGCGGTGATCAGCAGCACCGCGAAGCTCAGGTTGTAGGCGTTGACCGTCCACTCGAGTTGCTCGACGGATGCGCCGAAATCGAGCCGGATCGTGCTCAACGCAGTGGACACCACGAGCGTGTCGAGCGCCGCCATCAGCGACCCGATCGCCGTCAACACCACTACCCACCGTGTACCGCTCATGTCTGCCTCGCTCCGGGATCGTTTGGGGGTTGAGATCCCGGGCGGGCGCGAAATCCATCGCAGCGCCCTTAACGACCGCGACCCGGGCAGGTGCCCGGGTCGCGATTCAGGTGGTGTGGGGCTCGGCCTAAGCGGCCTCGCGCAGCGCCATTACGTCAGTGCGCTGGCTGAGGCGCTTGAGCGCCCGCTCCTCGATCTGCCGTGCGCGCTCGGTCGACACGCCGAGCTTGCGCCCGGCCTGGCTGAGCGTCTGCGGCTCCTGGTCGCCGGCGCCGAAGCGCATCTCGATGACGTTGCGCTCCTGCTCCGGGAGCTCGGCGATCGCGCTGAGGAGCGTCTCAGAGCGCAGCTTCTCGCCGACCTCTTCGTCGACGGGCGCCGTCTCGATCGCCAGCAGGTCGCCGAACGACGTGTCGCCGTCGTCGCCCACCGGCTTGTCGAGGCTGACAACCGCACGGTCCGCCTTGCGGATCTCGATCACGTCCTCGAGCGGGAGGTCCGCCGCGTCGGCGATCTCCTCGTCAGTCGGCTCGTGACCGAGCTTGGTCGTGAGCTCACGCTCGATGCGCCCGACCTTGCGGGAGCGCTGGGCCACGTGAACAGGGAGCCGGATGGTGCGGCTCGTGTTCTCAAGCCCGCGCTGGATGGCCTGGCGGATCCAGAGCGTCGCGTAAGTCGAGAACCGGAACCCCTTGCGCCAGTCGAACTTCTCCACGGCCCGGATGAGGCCGAGCATGCCCTCCTGGATGAGGTCGCCAAGCGCGAGGCCCTGGCCCTGGTAGCGGCGCGCATTGGCGACGACCAGACGCAGGTTGGAGTTGATCATGCGGTCCTTGGCAGCGAGATCGCCCTTCTCGATGCGCTGGGCCAGCTCGATCTCCTCACTCGGCTTGAGCAGCGGGTAGCGACCCGCCTCACGCAGAAGCAGCTGGAGAGAGTCAACAGTCGGATCGGCCTCGTGCTCAGGCGCGGTCCGCGGACGCGGGATATCGGTGAACGTGCTCGTTTTCTGTCCTTTCAGTGTGGAAGCCACGGAAAAACCAACTCTTCCAGTAGGAATTATAGTCGAAATCAGTTGCCGACGCAACCATCCACCGGCGTCGCCAGACAGTCCCGACGCCGCATCCTGCGGCGACCGTCTGGGTCGGCCCGCCCGGGGGAGGTCGGACGGCCGCCCAATGAGGCGGTTCCCTGAACCGGAACTACGCTGAGGACCCGTGCTTCGGTTCAGTCCGGGACTCGCGGCGAGCACCGGGCACTACAGACAACCCTGCGGGCCGCCGCAAGTTACGCGGTTTCCTGCCCACGGAAGGCAGGTTTTAGGCACCGCTGATGAAGTCAAGCGGATTCCGCGCCAAAATGCGGCGCCGACGCGCTTTCGTGTGACGTACTGCACACTTCGTTGCAGTTACCGCCCTGCCGCGGCGCGCCGGGCGGCTCGGCGAGGAAGCAGGCCGGCGACCGCTGCGGGCCGGTCTCCCGGCCGCGCGGCGCGACCAGCCGCCACCGCATCCTCCACGATAGCGCGCAGCGAGGCCTTGAATCGGGCGGGCGTGAAGCGCTGCGCCGCGGCCACGCAGGCGGCGGGATCGAAGGCGTGCGGATCGAACCGCGCGACCACCTCCGCCAGCGCGTCCGGGTCGTTGCGCAGGTAGTACGCGCCGGTTTCTCCCTCCACCACGCTCTCGAGCACGCCACCGGCGCCGAGCGCGATAACGGGCCGGCCCGAGGCGAGCGACTCGACGGCGGCGATGCCGAACTCCTCTGCGGCCGTGACCACGAGCGCGCGAGCCGCGCGCATCAGCTCGGCCACCCGCTCGTCAGGCAACCGGCCGGTGAAGCGGACGGTCGGTCCGGCGAGCCGGCTGAGCCGGCGCGCCTCGGGCCCGTCCCCGACCACCACCAGCGGCACCCGCAGGCGGTTGAACGCGTTGACGGCGACGTCGATCTGCTTGTGCGCCATCAGCTCGGCGACCACGAGGTAGAAGCCGCCGACCGCGCCCGGATGGAAGCGCTCGAGCTCCACCGCCGGGTGCAGGATGTCGGCTTCGCGCCCGAAGTAGCGCTGGATGCGCGTCGCGGTGAGCACCGAGTTCGCCACGTACCGATCCACCCGCTGGGCGGCCATCCAGTCCCACTGGCGCCAGCGCGAGAGCAGCACGCGCAGCGGCAGCCGCAGCGGAGCGGCCCGCCCCGCGACCGTCGCCTCGCGCTCCGTCCAGGCGTAGCGGAACGGGTTGTGGCAGTAGCAGACGTGGACGGTGCCGGGCTCGACGAGCACGCCGTGCGCCCACGCACTCGAGGACGAGACGACAACGTCGTAGCCGCGCAGGTCGAGCGACTCGATCGCGTGCGGGTACGCGGGCAGCAGCACGCGGAACGTGCGCGCGGTCGGGCGCAGCCCCTGCAGGAACGACGTGCGCGGCGCACGGGCGGCGAAACGGCCCTCGGTCCCCTTCTCGTCGTAGACGGCCGTGTAGACGTCCGCCTCAGGCCACGCGTCGCAGATTGCCGCGAACACCCGCTCGGCTCCGCGCAGGTCCAGGAGGAAGTCGTGGACGAGCGCGACCCTGGGCATCGGAGGCGAATGTAATCATCGCGTGATGGCAGTTGCCATCGCGGCCCTCGGAGACCGCAACTCGTCGTACCTCACGC
The DNA here is from genome assembly GCA_963803335.1 of uncultured Solirubrobacteraceae bacterium. Lineage (GTDB taxonomy): Bacteria > Actinomycetota > Thermoleophilia > Solirubrobacterales > Solirubrobacteraceae > DASSUW01. The sequence goes on from CAWDME010000012.1 coordinate 228,328, forward strand.
ACCGCGAGATCGACGCGACGATCGCGCTCGCCCCCGGGATCCGGTGGGTCGGCACCGAGGGCGCGAGCATCGACGGCTACGACGGGCTGTGGGTGGTCCCGGGAACGCCGTACCGCGACGAGGAGGCCGCGCTCGAGGCGATCCGCTTCGCCCGCGAGCACGGCATGCCGATCCTCGGCACCTGCGGAGGCTTCCAGCACATGGCGCTCGAGTACGCCCGCAACGCGGTCGGGATCACCGGCGCGGCCCACGCCGAGACCGATCCGGACGGCGAGGACGTCATAGTCGAGCCTCTAGCCTGCAGCCTCGTGGGCGAGGAACGGACGATCCGGACGGTGGCCGGCACGCGGCTGGCCGCGATCTGCGGAGCCGAGCCGTTCACGGGCTTCCACTACTGCAACTACGGCCTGACGCCCGGCGCGGCCGAGCGCATGCGGCTCGTGGTCAACGCGCACGCCGACGACGCCGGCGTCGAGGGGTTCGAGCTCCCGGGGCACCCGTTCTACATCGGCACGCTGTTCCAGCCGCAGGTGGGGACGTCGGAGCGCGGCGTACTGCACCCGCTCGTGGGCGCGCTGCTCGGGGCGGCCGCGTGATGCTGCGTCGCATCGCGGGCATCGCCGTGCTGGTGGCGGCGCTGGCCGCCGCCCCCGCGCAGGCGGCGAAGCGCCAGGTGCCGCGCGGGTGGCTCGGGGTGGTCGCTGACGGGCCGCTGATGGAGAGCATGGCCCCGGGCGCGGAGACCGAGTGGGACCTGCTCGCCACGAGCGGCGTCGAGTCGGTCCGGATCGGCTTCCACTGGCCCGTGATCCAGCCCGACGAGGCCACGCCGCCCGACCTCACGACCACCGACGCGATCGTGCTTGCCGCCGCGCGCCGCGGCGTGCGGCTCCTCCCGGTCGTGCAGGGCACGCCGGCCTGGGCGGCGCGCAACCCGGCCAAGGGCGCGGCCTCACCGCCGCGCGACGTCGGCGACTTCACCTCGTTCCTGCGCGTCCTCATCGCCCGCTACGGCTCGCACGGGACGCTGTGGAGCGATCACCCCGAGGTGGCGGCGCTGCCGATCCGCGACTGGCAGATCTGGAACGAGCCGAACTTCCGCGACTTCTGGTCGCAGCAGCCGTTCGCCAAGAGCTTCGTGCCGCTGATGCGCGCCTCGTACCGCGCCGTGCACAAGGCCGACCCGCACGCGCGGGCGATCCTCGCCGGCATGGCGAACCGCTCGTGGACCGGCCTCGACCGTTTCTACAAGGCCGGCGGGCGCGGGACGTTCGACGCGGTGGCGCTGCACCCGTTCACGAAGCAGCCGAAGAACGTGGTCCGCGTCGTCAAGCTGGCGCGCGACGTCATGCGCCGCCACCACGACAGCCGCACGCCGGTGTGGGTGACGGAGCTGTCATTCCCGGCCGCCAAGGGCAAGGTCGACAAGCCGTACGGCTTCGAGACGACGCAGGCCGGGCAGGTCAAGGGCCTGCGCGTGAGCCTGCGGAGCCTCGCCGCCCACCGCCGCAAGCTGCGGATCGAGCGCGTGTTCTGGTACGCGTGGCTGACCACCGAGTCGCACACCAACTCGTTCGGATGGTCAGGCCTGCGCCGGGCGCGCAACGGCACGGTCGTCTCTTCGTCGGCGCTGGCGGCGTTCCGCGGCGTCGCGCGCACGCTGGAGGGCTGCACGAAGGCGGCCGCTGACGCCCGCCACTGCCGCTAACGCAGCAGCGCGTCGATCGTCCGCGCCGTCCGGTCCCAGGTGAAGCGGCGGGCACGCTCGAGCCCGGCGGCGCGCAAGCGCTCGCGCTCGCCGGCATTCGCGAGCACGCCGGTGACCGCGGCGCGGAACGCCTCGCCGTTCGGCTCGGCGAGCACGGCCGCGTCGCCGCACGTCTCGGGCAGCGCGCCCGCCGCGGCGGCGACGACCGCAGTCCCGCACGCCATCGCCTCCAGCACCGGCAGCCCGAAGCCCTCGTAGCGCGACGGGAGGGCGAACGCCTCGGCGCCGGCGTAGAGAGCGGGAAGCAGGGCGTCGTCGACATGCCCGAGCAGCCGCAGGCCCGTGAGGCCCGCCTCGGGCGCGAACTGCGGGCGATCGCCGCCCGCGACGACGACGTCGATCCCGTCGGCGGCGAGCGCGCGAGCGGCGGGGACGAGAGCGGCCAGGTTCTTGCGCGCGGTCATGCTCCCGACCGTCAGCACGTACGGGCGCTCGAGGCCGAGCGCGCGCCGGGCGGGCGCCGGGTCGGCCGCCGGGGTGAAGCGCTCGTCGACGCCGCCGGGCACGACCTGCGCCTCGACGCCGAGCAGCTCGGCGAGCTCGTCGCGCGCGAACGCGGAGACCGTGAGCACCTGCTTCGCGCGGCGCGCGATCGCCGGCAGCAGCAGCCGCTGGGCGGTCGCGTACGTGCGGCTGTACCAGCCGGGGTGCCGCAGCGCGGCGGCGTCGTGGATCACGACCACCGTCCGGCCGCTCGCCAGCGGCGCGAGGTTCGCCGGGCACAGGAGCGCGCGCATGCCGGCGGCGCGGGCGGGGAGCACGAGCTGCTCCCAGCCGTGCCCGGCGCGGTGCACGAGCCTTGGCGGCGGACGCAGCACGGCGTAGCCGTCCGGGCGCAGCTCGGGGAGCCGGCGCGCCAGCTCGCGCGCCCAGCGCTCGACGCCGCCGAGCTCGGGCCGCGCGGCCGCGCGCGCGTCGATCGCGACGAGATCGCTCCGGTGGCCGAAAAACTTCCCGTTCGTCATGATGCGGGTGCGCTTTGATTTCCCGTGTGAAACGCCCGATGCTCCGCCGCCGGCCCATCACGGTCGCCGGCCTCGGCCTGCGACCCGCCGAGGTCGAGCCGCCGGCGCCGCCCGGCGAGGCACGGGTGTACCTGCGCGTGCTGTCGCGGAGCGACCGCGACGAGTTCCTGACACTGGCGCGCGAGAGCCGCGAGCTGCACCGGCCGTGGACCTACCCGCCGGAGCGCCCGGACCAGTTCGACGATCTGTTCGCCCGCTCGCGCCGCGACGACTTCGTCTGCCTGCTCGCCTGCGTGAGCGAGACCGACGAGATCGCCGGCGTCTTCACGATCTCGCAGATCGTCCGCGGCGCCTTCCAGTCCGCGTACCTCGGCTACTACGCGCACTCGCGCCACTCGCGCCAGGGGCTGATGCGCGAGGCGATGGAGCAACTGCTCGACCACACGTTCGGCCCGCTGGCGCTGCATCGCTTGGAGGCGAACATCCAGCCCGGCAACCAGCCGTCGATCGCGCTCGCCCGCGGCGCCGGCTTCCGGCTCGAGGGCTTCTCGCCACGGTACCTGCTGATCGGCGGCCAGTGGCGCGACCACGAGCGCTACGCGATCACGGTCGACGAGCGCGCCGCTCAGAAGAGCCCGAGCTGAGACACGGGCTCCGGTTCGAGCTCGGCCGCTTGGACGACCTCCGGCTCCGGAATCACCAGCTCCGGCTCCGGCTCGGGCTGCTCGAGCGGATCGAGGGCCAGCAGTGCAGGCAGCCGCGCGAAGTCCTCCCGCAGCACCTCGAGCATCTTGGGCGTGTAGAGCGCCGCCGCCGGGTGATAGATCGGGTACAGCCTCACCCGCCGCGGCCCGATCCGGCGCTCCTCCTCGCGCCCGTGTAGGCGCGTGATCCCGGTCGGGTCGCCGCGCAGCAACTTGGTCGAGAAGTTCCCGAGCGTGCAGACGACCCGCGGCTCGATCAGCTCGAGCTGGCGGAACAGGTAGTCCTGGCAGGCGTCGATCTCCTGCGGCATCGGGTCGCGGTTGCCGGGAGGGCGGCATTTGAGGACATTGCAGATAAACGTGTCCGTTCGTTTGAGGCCGATCTCCTCGAGCAGCGTGTCGAGCAGCCGGCCAGCCTGGCCGACGAACGGCAGACCCTGCTTGTCCTCGTTGGCGCCCGGAGCCTCGCCGACGAACATCAGGTCGGCGTCGGCGTTGCCAGAGCCGAAGACGACGGTGTGGCGGGCGGCGGCGAGCTGCGGGCACTTCGTACACGCCTGCGCCTGCCTCCACACGGCCTTGAGCTCATCGCGGCGCTCCTCAGCGCTTCCCATCGCATCCGACTTTAATCGCCCCGACGGCGGACAGGTGCTTGTGGCCGGAAGATCGGCGCATAATCCGGCCTAGTCCGGTTTCGGCCGCGAGCACCTAGACTCTCAATTGCAAATAGAAGCCGGTATCTCCGTGAGGGAACTGGACTTGATCGCCATCGTCGGTGCGGGCCGACTCGGTACCGCCCTTTCCGCCGCCCTGAGTGCGGCCGGACACGCCGTACTCGGGCCGCTCGGCCGCGGCGCGGACACGCATGACGCGACGGTGGTGCTGCTGTGCGTGCCGGACGGCGAGATCGCGTCCGCGGCCGCCGCCGTGAATATGTCCCCGCCCGCCCCGCTCGTGGGGCACTGCTCCGGCGCCACCGGGCTTGACGTGCTCGGCGCGCGCGAGGGCTTCTCCCTGCACCCGCTGATGACCGTGCCGGCCGGCGCCCCGCCGACGATCTTCGCCGGCGCCGGCTGCGCGGTCGACGGCACCAGCCGGCACGCGCTCGCGACCGCCGAGCGGCTCGCCGAGGCGCTCGGGATGCAGGCCACGCAGGTCGCCGACGAGGACCGCGTCGCCTACCACGCCGCCGCGTCGATCGCCTCGAACTTCCTGGTGACGCTCGAGGGCGCCGCCGAACGGCTGGCGGCGACCGCCGGCGTGGACCGAGACCTGCTCGTGCCGCTCGTACGCGCGGCAATGGAGAACTGGGCAGCCGACGGCGCCGAGCGAGCGCTGACCGGGCCGATCGCCCGCGGCGACGAGGAGACCGTGGCGCGCCAGCGCGCGGCGGTGGAGGAGCGCACGCCGGATCTCCTCCCGCTCTTCGACGCGCTGGTGGACGCGACGAGGGCGCTCGTATGAGGACGATCCGCACCGTCGCCGACATGCGCGCGTACGTAGCGGTGTCGCGCCGCGAGGGGCGCAGCATCGGCCTCGTGCCGACGATGGGCGCCTTCCACGCGGGCCACCACTCGCTCATGCGCGCAGCCCGCGAGCGCTGCGACGACGTGGTCGTGTGGCTGTTCGTCAACCCGGCGCAGTTCAACGAGGCGGGCGACCTGGCGGCCTATCCCCGCGACGAGGCGCGCGACGCCGCCGAGGCGGCCGAGCTCGGCGTCGACGTGCTGTTCGCGCCCGCCGTCGAGGAGGTCTATCCGCCCGGGTTCGCCACGAGCGTGCACGTGGACGGCCTGTCCGACGTGCTCGAGGGCGCCGAGCGCGGTGTGAGCCATTTCACAGGCGTCTGCACCGTGGTCACGAAGATGCTCAACATGGTCACGCCCGACCTCGCGTTCTTCGGGCAGAAGGACGCCCAGCAAGTCGCTGTGCTCCGCCGCATGGTCCGGGACCTGAACGTGACGGTCGAGCTGGTCGTGCTGCCGACCGTGCGCGAACCGGACGGGCTCGCGCTGTCGAGCCGCAACGTCCGACTGAGCCCTGAAGAGCGCCGCCGCGCGACCGCGCTCGCGCGGGCCCTGCGCGCGGCCGAGGAGACCGTCGGCGCCGGCGAGCGCGACGCCGTCGCGATCGCTGCGGCCGCCCGCGCCGCGATGGGGGACGTCGAGCCCGAGTACCTCGCGCTCGTCGATCCCGACAGCTTCGCCGCGATGCAGAACGTCAACGGCCGGGTACTTGTGGCCGTGGCGGCGCGCATCGGCGACACCCGCCTCATCGACAACACCGTCATCCACACGGCGGCGACCCCGGACGGGGCGCCGACCACCTAGGAGGAATCCAGAGATGTCGTCTGCTCCCCGCCACGATCGCAAGCCGGTGACGCTCACCAAGCTGCACGAGATGCGCGCGCTCGGCGAGCCGATCGTGATGATCACCGCCTACGACCACCCGAGCGCCGTCGTCGCAGAGGAGGCCGGCGTCGACGTCGTGCTCGTCGGCGACTCGGCCGCCAACAACATGCTCGGCTACGCCGACACCGTCCCCGTCACGATCGAGGAGCTGCTGATGCTGGCGGCGGCCGTGCGCCGCGGCCTCAAGACGCCGCTGCTCGTCGGCGACCTGCCGTTCGGCTCCTATGAGGCGTCCGACGCGCAGGCGATCGGCGCGGCGCACCGCTTCGTCAAGGAGGCTGGCTGCGACGCCGTCAAGCTCGAGGGCGGCGGCGCCATGGCCGAGCGCGCCCGCGCCATCGTCCGCGCCGGCGTTCCCGTTATGGGCCACGTCGGCCTCACGCCGCAGACGGCGACCGCGCTCGGCGGCTACCGCGCACAGGGCCGCACGGCGGCGCGCGCGCGCCAGGTGCTGGAGGACGCGCTGGCGCTGCAGGATGCGGGCTGCTTCGCGATCGTCTTCGAGGCGATCCCGGCCGAGGTGACCAACGTGATCATGGCGCAGATGGAGGTCCCGGTGATCGGGATCGGCGCCGGGCCGAGCACCGACGGCCAGGTCCTGGTCCTGCACGACCTGCTGGGAATCCACGACGGCTTCCAGCCGAAGTTCGTCAAGCGCTACGCGAACGTGAAGGCGGAGATGGTCCGCGGCGTGCGCGAGTACGCCGAGGACGTGCGCACGCGGGCGTTCCCGACCGCCGAGCACACGTACGGCATCGCGCCGGAGGAGCTGGAGCGGCTGCGGGCCCAGTTGCCGCCGCACCGGACCGTGGTCTAGTCACAACTCGTTCACAACCTCTTTACAACTGGCCGCGGGACCGCGGAAAGGCTGCTCTACAGTGGCCGCCATGCCGCGCCTGTCTCAGCTGTTCGCGCCCAAGGAACGTGAGTTCTTCGACCTCTTCGAGGAAGCCGGGGCGAACATCGTCCGTGCCGCGGAGCTGCTCGAGCGGATGCTCGAGGAGTGGCCCGACAACGCCGCGCTCGCGCGCGACGTCGTCGTCTGCGAGCAGGAGGGCGACCGCATCACGCACGACATCATCCAGCGGCTGAACTCGACGTTCGTCACGCCGATCGACCGCGAGGACATCTACGCGCTCGCCTCCGCCCTCGACGACATCGTCGACTTCATCGAAGAGACGTCGGACTTCCTCTCGCTGTACCGCATCGAGGCATCGATGGACAAGGCGACCGAGATGGCGCGGATCCTGCACCAGTCCTCGCGCGCCGTCGCCGGCGCGATCCCGCGCCTGCGGACGTTCAAGGACATCCATCACTTCACGGTCGAGGTCAACCGGCTGGAGAACGACGGCGACCGTGTGCTGCGCGAGGCGCTCGCGTCGCTGTTCGAGCGCGGGATCGACCCGATGCTGGTGATCCGCTGGAAGGACATCTTCGAGCGGCTGGAGGACGGGATCGACGCCACCGAGAAGGTGGCGAACATCCTCGAGGGCATCGTGATCAAGAACCAGTAGGCGATGGGCTCCGACCTCGTCCTCTGGATCGTCGTGGGCACCGCCCTCGCGTTCGACTTCACCAACGGCTTCCACGACACCGCCAACGCGGTCGCGACATCGATCTCGACGCGAGCGATGGGCCCGCGCGCCGCGGTCACGATGGCCTCCGCGCTCAACTTCGTCGGGGCGTTCCTGTCGCTGGCCGTCGCCGCCACGATCGCCTCCGGCATCGTCGAGGCCGGCGTCGTGACGCCGCAGATCGTGTTCGCAGGCCTGATCGGCGCGATCGCGTGGAACCTGGCGACCTGGTACTTCGGCCTGCCGTCCTCGAGCTCGCATGCGCTGATCGGCGGCGTCGTGGGCGCGACACTGGCGGCGGTCGGCACGAGCGGCGTGCAGTTCGACGGCCTGCTTCAGAAGGTCGTGATCCCCGCGCTGGTTGCGCCCGTGCTCGCGCTCGTCGTCGCGGGCCTCTCAATCCTGATCATCTACCGGATCGTGGGGCGCCAGCATCCTGGGACGGTCTCGCGCGGGTTCCGGCTCGGCCAGATCGTCTCCGGCGGGCTCCTGTCACTGGCGCACGGCACCAACGACGCGCAGAAGACGATGGGGATCATCTTCCTGGCGCTCGTGGCCAACGGCAACCTGCCGGACGACGCCGACATCCCCACCTGGGTCGTCGTGTCGTCCGCGACAGCGATCGCGCTCGGGACCTACGTCGGCGGCTGGCGGATCATCCGCACGATGGGCAGCCGGATCATCAAGATGGACCCGGCGCAAGGATTCGCGGCCCAGGGCGTCGGGGCGGCGGTGATCCTGTCGGCGTCCCACGTCGGGTTCCCGCTGTCGACGACGCACGTGATCTCCGGCGGGATCATGGGCGCCGGCGCGGCGAAGCGGTTCTCCGCCGTGCGCTGGGGCGTGGCTGGGAACATCGTCGTCGCATGGGTGCTCACGCTCCCCGCCGCCGCCTCGGTCGGCGCGCTCACCTATGGCGTCACGCGCCTGTTCGGGACCGGCTCGGTCGGCCCGATGGTGGTCTCGATCGTGCTGCTGGGCGCACTGATGTGGGCGCTCGCGCGGCGTGTGGCGGGCGGCCGGACGCTGACGGCGGAGGCGTGAGCGTGTTCGCCGCGGTTGAAGCCGGAGACATCCTCGAGGTCGTCTGGGTCTCGCTGATCGCGGGCGTGTTCGTCAGCGTCGCGTACTCGTGCGTCGTGCTCGGCAGCGCCCGCTCGGCCGAGGCGCGGCGCAACCACCACGGGACCGCCGCGCTGGCCTGGGCGGGCATGGCCGCGCTCGCGTTCGCCGCGTTCGCCGGCCTCGTGGTGTTCGGCGTGCACATCATGCTGTCGAAGAGCTAGCGAGCCGGATACTCGACCGCGCGCAGCACGCGCGCGGGGGCGCCGGCGGCGATCGAGTAGGGCGGCAGGTCGGTCGTCACGACCGAGTTGGCGCCGATCACGCAGCGGTCACCGATCGTGACGCCGCTCGTGATGACCACGTTGGCGCCGCACCAGACGCTGTCGCCGATCCGCGTCGGGCCCTTCGACGTAAAGCCCTGCCACGGCACGGGCTTGACGGGGTCGTCGAAGCGGTGGTTGGCGTCCGTCACGAAGCAGCCGTTGGCGAACATGCAGTGGTCGCCGATCTCCACGAGATCGGCCGCGGCGACCTGCACCCCGAGGTTGAGGAACGTGCCGCCGCCGATGCGGATCCGCGCGGGCGCCTGCGCGGTCAGCCACACGCCGGGCTCGAGCAGCACGTGCTCGCCGATCTCCAGCCGGCCCTCGGCGAACATCTCCAGGACGTTGCCGTGGACGGGCCAGCGGCAGAACGCTCGGCGCCTCGCGAACTCGTAGTGGATCCGCGCCCGGTTCCACGGCAGCGAATTGCGCTCGTACCAGCGCCATTTCTGCGCCCAGAGCTTCAAATCGGCGGCGTGCAAGCGGCTGAGCATGCCATGAAGGTCGGCTTGCAGGTGGTCGTAATGCCGCGCGCGCTGGTTCCCGCGGGCTGTCGGCGGGGTGACCATGGGCAATGAACCCGGACCACGGAGGTCTCTTGAACGTGCGCCCGAGCCGCTTGCTGCTGTTCCTCATCGCGCTACTGATCCCTGCCGCGCCTGCGTCCGCGGCTGCTCCGCATACGGTGCAGCCGGGCGAGACGCTGTGGTCGATCGCCGCGGCGAACAATCTCACCACCCGGACCGTCGCCGCCTACAACGGCCTGTCCGAGGATGCGCAGGTCGTGCTCGGCTCGACGATCATGGTGCCGAGCACGGTCGAGGGCTACGCCTCGCTGCAGCGCACCGGCGCCGTCCCGGCCACGCCCACCGCCACGGCCGCGGTGTCCGGCGGCGGCTCCTACACCGTCCAGTCCGGCGACACGCTGACCGCGCTGGCGTCGCGCGCCGGCGTTTCCGTGCAGTCGCTCGCCGCGGCCAACGGCCTCGACCCGGCCGGCGTGCTGGTGGCCGGCTCGACGCTGCGGCTCGCCGGCGGCGCATCCCCCGCAACCGCGAGCGCCCCAGCGGCGGGCGCGCCGGCGCCGCAGGGCGCGTACAAGGTTCGCCCCGGCGACACGCTCGGCAGCCTCGCGCGCCAGTCCGGCGTGTCCGTAAGCGCGATGGCGGCGATGAACGGGCTCGACCCGGCCGGCGTGCTGCTCACCGGCACGGTGATCAAGCTGCCGAGCGGCGCCCCTGCGCCCGCGGCCGCCAGCACGCCTGCGCCGACGCAGACAGTGGTGCCGAACGCCGCGCCCGAGCCCACACAGCAGCGGTTGACCGCCGCCGACATCCAGAGCATCGCCGCGGCGCACGGGGTCTCCCCCTCGCTCGCCGCCGCCATCGCCTGGCAGGAGAGCGGCTTCAACAACGGCATGGTGTCCGGCGCCAACGCACGCGGCGTCATGCAGGTGATGCCGGGCACGTGGGACTACGTGCAGCAGAACCTCGCCGGCGACCAGCAGCTGAACCCGAACTCAGCGTCCGACAACGTCCACGCGGGCGTGATGTACCTCAAGCGCCTGATCGACGAGTCGGGCGGCGACGAGAACGCGGCGATCGCCGGCTACTACCAGGGCCTGTCCTCGGTCCGCGACCGAGGGATGTTCGACGACACGAAGCAGTACGTCGAGAACGTGCAGGCGCTGCGCGGTCGCTTCGGTGGTGGCTAGCCCGTAGGATCGAGCCTGTACGCGATCGCGCTCGCCTGCGGGCTCGCGCTCGCATTCGTGGTCGATCGCACGGTCTTTCGCCCGTAGTGCAAGAGCTCAGCGCCGCTAGGGTTTGCCTGTGGCTTCGCAACGCTCGGTCGCGGTGGTCGGTGGCGGCTTCGGCGGCGTGGGCGCGGCGGTGATGCTGCGCCAGGCCGGCTACGAGGACGTCACGGTGTTCGAGCGCGGCGAGCGGGTCGGGGGTGTCTGGAACGACAACACGTATCCCGGCGCGAGCTGCGATGTCCCCTCCCACCTGTACGAGTTCTCGTTCGCGCCGAACCCGCGCTGGTCGCGCCGGTTCTCGCCGCAGCGGGAGATCCAGGAGTACGTCGAGGACGTCGCGCGGCGGTTCGGCGTGGCCGACCGCATCCGCACGAGCACGGAGGTGACGCGTGCGAGCTGGGCCGGGGGCCGCTGGCTGATCGAGACCAGCGGCGGCACCCACGAGGCGGACTTCCTGCTCACCGCCTGCGGGCAGCTCTCGACGCCGAGCGTGCCGGCGATCCCGGGCCTCGACGCGTTCGCTGGCCCGAGCTTCCACACCGCGCGTTGGCGGCACGACGTCGACCTCGCGGGCAAGCGGGTGGCGGTCGTCGGGACGGGCTGCAGCGCGATCCAGGTGGTGCCGGCGATCCAGCCGCATGTCGCCCACCTCGACGTCTACCAGCGCTCGCCCGGCTGGACGATCCCGAAGATGGACTTCGCCTATCGCGAGCGGACGAAGCGGCTGTTCGAGCGCTTCCCGGCCCTGCAGCGGCTCGACCGCCAGGCGGTCTTCGCCTTCCACGACATCGGCGCGCTGATCATGACGCGGCACCGCCGGCTGCTGCCGGTGTTCCGTGCGGTCGGCCGCCGCCAGATCAAACGCGCGATCTCCGACCCCGAGCTCCGCCGCAAGGTGACGCCGGAGGACGAGGTCGGCTGCAAGCGGATCATGCTCACCGACGATTGGTATCCGACGCTCGCGCAGCCGAACGTCGACCTCGTCACCAACCCGATCGACGCCGTCACCGAGTCGGGCGTCCGCACCGTCGACGGCCGCGAGCGGCCGGCCGACGTGATCGTGCTCGCTACCGGCTTCAAGAGCCACGGGTTCACGGCCCCGATGGAGGTCGTCGGCGAGGGCGGCCGCACGCTCGAGCAGGAGTGGGCGGGCGCGCCGCGCGCGTACTTGGGGCTGACGGTCCCAGGCTTCCCGAACCTGTTCGTCATCTACGGGCCGAACACGAACGGCGGCACCGGCTCGGTGATCTACACGATCGAGTGCGGGGTCCGGCACGTGATCGCCGCGCTCGCGGCGCTGGACCGGGCGGGCGCGCAGCGGATCGAGGTCCGCCGCGAGGCGGCCGAGGCCTTCGACCGCGAGGTGCGCGCCGCGCTCGCGCGCACGGTCTGGCACTCGGGCTGCCGGAACTGGTACGTCGACGAGAACGGCAACGACCCGAACCAGTGGCCGTGGCCGTTCTCCACGTACCGCCGCCGCACGGCGCGGCTGGACCCCGCTGCCTACGCGCTCACGTGAGCCCGCGCCCGCCGTCGACGACGATCCGCTGACCGGTGATGAAGCCGGCGTCCTCGGACGCGAAGAAGCTCACCGCCGCCGCTACGTCCTCCGGCGTGCCGAAGTGGCCGGCCGGAACGGACGCCAGATAGCGAGCGCGCTCGGGCTCGTCCACGTCCTCGTGGCGCTCGACCGGGATGAAGCCGGGCGCCACGGCGTTGACGGTGATGCCCACGGGCGCCAGCTCGCGCGCCCAGCTGCGCATCGCCCCGATCTGCGCGGCCTTGGCGGTCACGTAAGCCGCCATCCCGGGCGGCGGCTTGTCGACGACCTCGGAGTCGACGTGGACGATGCGGCCGCCGCCGCGCTCCCGCATCCCCGGGAGCACCGCGCGGCCCAGCAGCAGCGGGCTGTGGACGAAGAACGCGAGCATGTCGAGATGGTCGGCCCAGCCGAGCTCGTCGACCGCTGTGGCGGGCTGCGGGCCGGTCGCGTTGAGCACGAGCACGTCGACGCGGCCGAGCGCGTCGGTGACCGCGGCGACGAGGCCGTCGACGGCGTCTGGGTCGGTCACGTCGGCGGGGAACTCGGCGGCCGTGCCACCGGCCGCGCGGATCGCCGCGACCACGGGCTCACCGCCTCCGGCACGGTTGTTGACGGCCACGGCGAGGCCGTCGGCGGCCAGGCGGCGGGCCATCGCGGCTCCCAGGCCGCGTGAGCTGCCGGTGACGAGCGCGACGCGTTGTGGCGACATGCGTCTCATTGTGCGGCGCGGCCGGCGGCGGCGCCGCACGAGTAGGCCGACGCCGTGCTCGTGGAGGTGACCGACGACGGCCTGGGCGCGGCCGCGCCGGCGCTGAGCGACGTCGAGTCGGGCGGCCACGGGCTCGTCGGCATCCGCGAGCGGGTCGCGATCGTCGGTGGCGTCCTCGACGCCGGCCCCCGCCCGCAGGGCGGCTACACGGTGCGCGCGCGGCTGCCGTACGCGACCGAGCGATGATCCGCGTCCTGCTCGCCGACGACCAGTCGCTGGTCCGTGCCGGGTTCCGGCTGATCCTCGGCGCCGAGCCGGGCATCGAGGTCGTCGGCGAGGCGGCCGACGGGCGCGAGGCGGTCGCGCTCGCACGGCGGCTCGAGCCCGACGTCGTGCTGATGGACATCCGCATGCCCGAGGTCGACGGCATCGAGGCGACGCGCCAGATCGCCCGGCCCGGCGGTGGCCGCCCGGCCGTGCTCGTGCTCACGACGTTCGACCTCGACGCCTACGTCTACGAGGCGCTGCGCGCCGGCGCGAGCGGCTTCCTGCTCAAGGACGCGCCGGAGGAGCAGCTCGTGATCGGCATCCGCGTGGTCGCCGAGGGCGGCTCGCTGTTCGCCCCCGCCATGACGCGCCGCCTGATCGAGCGCTTCGCCGGCGGCCACGCGCAGGCGGCGCCGCCGGAGGTTGACGAGCTCACCCCGCGCGAGGCCGAGATCCTCACGCTCGTCGCCCGCGGGCTCTCCAACGCCGAGATCGCCGAACGGCTGATCGTCAGCCAGCACACGGTCAAGAGCCACGTCGCCCACATCCTCGGCAAGCTCGGCCTGCGCGACCGCGTCCAGGCGGTCGTCCTGGCCTACGAGGCCGGCCTGGTGCGCCCCGGGGAGGCGTGATTCGGTCCCGCCTCCAGGCACGACCAGCAGCGACGCCGAGCTCGGGCTCTTCCGTCTCGTCCGTGTAGCGGTTGAGGCCGCCCGCTATGTGGGGATGCCGGCGCTACGACGGGTCGGGGTCGGGCCCGGGGAGCAGGACCGTCGCGAGGATCCGTCGTTTGCGGCCCTGCTTGGGCGTGTTGGCGATGCGCGGTTGGAACAGGATGTTCAGCTCGCGCGCAAGTTCCGCGAGTTCCGCGTCATCGAGCCACATCGCCGCCAGGTTGTAGGTCGCTCCGTCGCGGAGCGGGTCGATCTTGTCTCGCGCGAGGTAGCGGTCGAAGTCGCCGATCAGGCCGGCCACGAAGGCCAGGAAGGCGTGGCGGTGTTCGTCGCGGCTCATGCTCGCGATGTCGTCGACGCCGATGCGCGCGGCGGAGGTTCGAAGCACGTAGGTGCGCTCCAGTGCGCCGCGTACTCGGCGCTCGCTGACGACAGCGAGCACCTCGGCCTCGACGAGGCGGGCGATGTGCCGGTACAGGCTGCCGGCAGGCACGTCGGGAAGCTCGGCCCGAAGCGCGGTCGTGGTCAGCGCGCGATCACCGAGGAACGCCTGGACGATGCGTAGGCGCACTGGGTGCAGCAGCAGGTCTGCGCTCGTCACCGCGCCAGTCTAGACGCTCCAGTCTCACATTTGCTAACGTTCGCCGAAGTGATAACATTCACTGAATTGTGACGGTCTCTGGATGACCCCCGTCGAAGCTCCCACACCATCGCGATCTGCCGCCGCCACCGGGTGGCACCGGTCGCGGACCCGCGCGGCAGTCGTGATCGGCGCGCTGGTGGGCTTCACCCTGGTCGCTCGCCGTCTCGGCTACAAGTTCGGCATCAACACGATCGTGCGCTGCCGCCGAGGTCATGTCTTCACAACGATCTGGATTCCCGGCGTCAAGCTGAAGGCGATCGACCTCGGCATCGCCAGGCTGCAGCGCTGCCCGGTCGGCAGCCATTGGAGCCTGGTCACGCCCGTCCGTGAGGCCGACCTCACCGCCAAGGAACGAAAGCTCGCGCGCCAACGCCGCGACGCGCGGATTCCCTGACCACCCGCACCGTTTGTCTGATGGCTTCAGTCAACGACGTCAAGCGAGGAGGCTGACTTGTCCGGCTTCTGGATCGTGACCATCAGCGTCTTGGCGGTCGTAGCGATCGTCGTCGTCGTTGAGAACGTTGCCGTCCGACGCAGGGGCTACTCGATTCCCGGCAAGACGGTCGTGCGCTGCAGCAAGGGCCATCTCTTCACGACCAGCTGGGTCGAAGGCGGATCTCTAAAAGCCGTCAGGCTGGGACCGCTAAGGAGATACCAACGCTGCCCCGTCGGCAAGCACTGGGCCATCGTTCACCCAGTCAAGGACGAAGATCTCACCGATTCAGAGCGTCGCGTCGCCGCCGGCTCGCACGACCCACCAGAGCGTTGACCCCGGCGGTGCGTGTAAAGACGCCGCGGCTCAGGCCGCGGCGGCGACCTTGCGGCGACGCGCTGACTTCTTCTTCGCCGGCGCGGGCTCGACGAGGCCGTGCAGGAAGTCTGCGGTGTGGGAGTCCTTGATTGCGGTGACCTCCTCGGGCGTGCCGGAGGCGACGACCTGGCCGCCCTCCTCGCCGCCCTCGGGGCCCATGTCGATCAGGCGATCGGCGACCTTGATCACGTCGAGGTTGTGCTCGATGACGACGACGGAGTTGCCGGCTTCGACGAGGCGTTGCAGCACCTCGAGCAGCTTCTGGATGTCGGCGAAGTGCAGGCCGGTGGTCGGCTCGTCGAGGATATACAGCGTCCGCCCCGTCGCGACCTTGCACAGCTCCGACGCGAGCTTGACGCGCTGCGCCTCGCCGCCCGAGAGCGTCGTGGCCGGCTGGCCGAGCCGCATGTAGCCGAGGCCCACCTCGTCGAGCGTCTGCACGCGGCGGCGGATCTTCGGGATGTGCGCGAAGAACTCCACCGCGTCCTCGATCGGCATCTCGAGGATCTCGGCGATGTTCTTGCCCTTGAAGCGGATGTCGAGCGTCTCGCGGTTGTAACGCTTGCCGTGGCACTGCTCGCACGGCACGTAGACGTCCGGCAGGAAGTGCATCTCGATCTTGATCTGGCCGTCGCCACGGCAGACCTCGCAGCGGCCGCCCTTGACGTTGAACGAGAACCGCCCGGGCTTGTAGCCGCGCGCCCGCGCCTCCTGCGTCTTGGAGAAGAGGTCGCGGATCTGATCGAACAGCCCGATGTAGGTCGCCGGGTTGGACCGCGGCGTGCGGCCGATCGGCGACTGGTCGACGCTGATGATCTTGTCGAGCTGCTCGAGGCCGCTGATGCGCTTGTGCGAGCCCGGCCGCATCCGCGACCGGTGCAGCCGGTTCGAGACCGCCTTGTAGAGCACCTCGTTGACGAGCGTCGACTTGCCCGAGCCCGACACGCCGGTCACCGCCGTGAAGACGCCGAGCGGCACTTTCACGTCCACCGACTTGAGGTTGTGCTGCGTCGCGCCCTCGATCTCCACGTAGCCGGACGGCTTGCGCCGCTTCTCGGGCACCTCGATCCGCCGCGTGCCGGCGAGGAACTGCCCGGTCAGCGAGCCCGGGACCTTCATCACCTCATCGGCCGTGCCCTCCGCGACGACGTAGCCACCGTGCTCGCCGGCCCCGGGCCCCATGTCGACCAGATGGTCGGCCGCGCGCATCGTGCCCTCGTCGTGCTCGACGACCAGCACGGTGTTGCCGAGATCGCGCAGTCGTTCCAGCGTCGCGATCAGGCGCGCGTTGTCGCGCTGGTGCAGGCCGATCGACGGCTCGTCGAGGATATAGAGCACGCCGACCAGCGACGAGCCGATCTGCGTGGCCAGCCGGATCCGCTGCGCCTCGCCGCCGGACAGCGTGGCCGCCGCCCGGTCCATCGACAGGTAGCCGACGCCGACGTTGTCGAGGAACTTCAGCCGCTCGTCTATCTCGCGCAGGATCAGCCGCGCGATCGCGCGGTCCTGATCGGAGAGGTCGAGCTCCTCCATCCACTCGAGCGACCGCCGCGCGCTCAGCGCGCAGAACTCGTGGATCGGCAGGTCGCCGACCTTGACCGCCCGCGACTCGGGCCGTAGCCGCGCGCCCTTGCACTCCGGGCACGGCCGCACCGACATGTACTCCTCGATCTTCTCGCGCGACCAGTCGGAGTCGGTCTCCTTATAGCGGCGCTCGAGGTTGGGGACGATGCCCTCGAAGGTGGTCATGTACGATCGCTTGCGGCCCATCCGGTTGCGGTAGGTGACGTACAGCCGGTCGCCGTTCGTGCCGTAGAGGAAGAGGTTCTGCTCCTCCTCGTCGAGATCCGCCCACGGCGTGTCGAGATCGACCTCGTAGCGCTCGGCGATCGCCGTGGCCATCTGCTCGTAGTAGCTCGTCGCCCCGCTCGACCACGGCAGGATCGCGCCCTCGTTGAGCGACAGCGACGGGTCCGGCACCACGAGCTCGGGATCGATCTCCATCTGCGATCCCAGCCCGGTGCAGCGCGGGCAGGCACCGTGCGGCGAGTTGAAGGAGAACGACCGCGGCTCGAGCTCGGGCATCGAGATCCCGCAGTGCAGGCACGCGAACTTCTCCGAGTACGTGGTCGTCTCCACCGGCCCGCCGGCGCGCGGCACGGTCTCTATCTCCACCATGCCGTCGGCGAGCGAGACGGCGGTCTCCACCGAGTCGGCCAGCCGCTTGCGCAGGTCGCGCCGCATCACCAGCCGGTCGACCACCACCGAGATGTCGTGCTTGTACTTCTTGTCGAGCACGATCTCGTCCTCGAGCAAGCGCAGCTCGCCGTCGACCTTCACGCGCGTGAAGCCCTCGCTGCGCAGCTCCTGCAGCTGCTTGCCGTACTCGCCCTTGCGGCCCCGCACGATCGGAGCCAGGACCATGAACCGCTCGCCGTCGTCGAGCCCCATGATCTGGTCGATGATCTGCTCGGCCGACTGGGCGGCGATCGGGCGCCCGCAGTTGAAGCAGTGCGGCTTGCCGATCCGCGCCCACAGCAGGCGCAGGTAGTCGTAGATCTCGGTGACCGTGCCCACCGTCGACCGCGGGTTCCGCGACGTCGTCTTCTGATCGATCGAGATCGCCGGCGACAGGCCCTCGATCGAGTCCACGTCCGGCTTGTCCATCTGCCCGAGGAACTGGCGGGCGTACGCCGACAGCGACTCGACGTAGCGCCGCTGACCCTCGGCGTAGATCGTGTCGAAGGCCAGGGACGACTTGCCGGAGCCCGACAGGCCGGTGATGACGACCAGCGAATCGCGTGGCAGCGAAACGCTGACGTCCTTCAGATTGTGCTCGCGGGCGCCGGAGACGACGAGGGACTCGGAACGGGACATAAGACCGCCAGGGATTCTAGGTGATCGAACGGACGTTCGATCAGGCTGCGGGCACGAGAACGCCCGCATCGGCGAGCTTTTCCCGCAAGTAGCGGAGGAAGGGGTCGACGCGGAGGTCGTCGCCGGTGACGCGGCGGAGCAGCTCGCGCGGCAGGAACTTGCGCCCGTGGCGGTGGACGTTCTCGCGCAGCCACTCGCGCAGGGGCGCGAACTCGCCGCGCTCGAGCTGACCGTCGACGTCGCCGAGCTCCTCGCGCAGGCGCTCCCACAGCTGGGCGCCGATCAGGTTCCCGAGCGTGTAGGTCGGGAAGTAGCCCATCAGGCCGCTGCTCCAGTGCACGTCCTGCAGGACGCCGTCGACCGGGCTCGGGACCTGGATCCCGAGCAGCCGCTCCATCCCCTCGTCCCAGGCGGCGGGGACGTCGTCGACGGCCAGCGAGCCCTCGATCAGCGCGAGCTCGAGCTCGAACCGCAGGATGATGTGGAGGTTGTAGGTCGTCTCGTCGGCCTCGGTGCGGACCAGCGACGGCTGGACGGTGTTGACGGCGCGGTAGAGCGCACCGACGTCGAGCCCGTCGAGCGTGCCCGGCAGCGTCGCCGTCAGTCGCGGCAGCAGCCAGGCGCAGTACGGCCGCGAGCGGCCGACCATGTTCTCCCACAGCCGGCTCTGCGACTCGTGGACGCCGAGCGACACCGGGTCGTCGAGCGTGGTGCGCCGCAGCTCGGGGCCGATCTGCGCCTCGTAGAGGCCATGGCCGAACTCGTGCAGCACCGAGTACAGGGTCACGCTGAAGTCGTTTTCGTCGTAGCGGGTCGTGAGCCGCACGTCGTCGGGCGAGATCCCGGAGGCGAACGGGTGCAGCGTGGGATCGAGCCGCCACGACTGCTCGTTGAAGCCCATCGCGTGGAGCACGTCGACGACGGCGACGCGCTGTGCCTCGACGTCGAACTCGCCGTAGAACGCGCCGTCGTTGCGCGGCTGCTCCGGGTCGCCCGCGGCGGCGACGAGCGGCACCAGCGCATCACGCAGCTCGGCGAACAGCGGGCGCAGCTCGGCGGTCGTGAGCCCGGGCTCGAAGTCGTCGAGCAGCGCGTCGTACGGATGCTCGAAGCCGGTGAAGCAGGCCACGTAGCGGTGCCGCAGCTCGACGTGGTGGGCAAGCGCGTCGCGGAACGGCGCGAAGTCGTTCGCGGTCCGCGCCTCGATCCACGCCTGCTGGCCGAGCGCCTTCGCGCTCGTCATATCCGCCGCGAGATCGGCGGGCACGCGCACCGCCTTCTCGAAGTCGCGGCGGATCCACCAGACGAGCCGCGCGTCGTCGGAGTCGGGATCCTGCTGCGCCGCCCACGGCTCGAGCGCGTCGAGCAGCCGGCTGAGCTCGGGATCGGTCTCGCGCGCGTGCACGACGCGCGCGAGCGTGCCGAGCACGTCGCCGCGGCGGTCGGCACCGGCGCGCGGCATCATCGTCTGCTGGTCCCAGAACAGCAGGCCGCCGATCGAGTGCAGGTCGCTGAGCTCGGCGAGGTGCCGTCGGAGCGCGGCGAGATCGGGGTTCACCGGCCGACCTGCGAGTACACGTCGTCGAGCAGCGCCTCGGCGTCGGCGAGGTCGTAATGCTCGGCGAGATAGCGGGCGGTCTCTTCGCGCGGCGTCCCGCTCAGCGCCATGTTGAGCGCGATCAGGCGGGCGCCGGCCTCGTCGCCGTTGCGCGTGGCGCCGGCGAGCGGCGCGGGCTCGGCCTCGACGACCGGCTCGGGCTCCCCGTCGGGCTCGGCGCTCGGCTCCGGCTCGTGCTCAGGAGCGGGCTCGCCGCCGAACTCGCTCACCTGCCCATGCAGCTGCGCGAGCCCCTGGTTGAGCTGCTCACCGCTCCGCCGCAGCGCATCGAGCAGCGTCTTGAGCTCGCTCTCGAGCTGGTCGAGCTTGGCGAGCATCCCGCCGGCGGCGTCCTCGACGCGAGCGACGTGCTCGCCCGCCTCGCGGCCCGCCTGGGCGCGTAGCTCGGCCGCGCCGGTCTCCGCGGCCTCGAGGATCGCGCGCACCTGCTCGGACGTTCCGGCCGACAGCGGGGTCGGCGCGGGCCGGGCGCCCGGGTTCGCGCGCAGCGCGTCGATCTCGTCCGCCACCTTGCGCAGGTGCTCGTCGACCGCGGCCTGGTCGTAGCCGCGGCGGCCGACTGGGAAGTCATGGCGCTCGATCGAGTCTCGATCCACGACGGTGAGGATAGTCACGCGCGCGGGATTTCACGGCAGGCGCAGGCCGTCCGCGGCGCGCACGACGAGCCCGTCGCGCTCGAGCGCGGCGACGATGCGCTCGTCGACGACCGGCGGCCGTTCTCCCCGCACCAGCGCCGCGACGACGCGGCCGCGCGCGTGGCGGTCGCTGGCCTCGAAGCGCTCGGCGCCGCGGCGCCGCGGCGTCACCGGACCGCGGGCGCAGCCGGTCCGTACCGGACACTCCGCGCAGCGCGGCGCGCGCGGGCGGCAGACCACGGCGCCGAGCTCCATCATCGCTTGGTTGAACACCGCCGCCTGGCCGGGCGGCACGAGCGCGCGGGCGCGCTCGGCGAGCGCCTGCGGGTGCCGCTGAACGCCGTCGAAGCGCTCGAGCACGCGGCGCACGTTGGTGTCGACCGCGACGTCCTGGCGGTCCCAGGCGAACGAGCCGACGGCGGCGGCCGTGTACAGGCCGACGCCCGGCAGCTCGGTGAGGTCGTCGGGCCAGCCGTGCTTGGCGACATGTCGTGCCGCGGCCTGCAACGCGAGCGCCCGCCGGTTGTACCCGAGCCCACTCCAGGCGGCGAGCACGTCCCCCGGTGCCGCGTGCGCGAGCGCCTGCGGGTCCGGGAAGCGGGCGAGGAACGCCTCGTAGTACGGCACCACGCGCGCCGCCTGCGTCTGCTGCAGCATCACCTCGCTGACGAGCAGCGCGTACGGGTCCTGCGTGGCGCGCCAGGGCAGCGGCCGCCGCACCCGCGCGTACCAGTCGAGGAGCGCCGCCGTGTCCATCGCCTGACCGTATACGGTGAACGCGGTGGATCCCGAGCAGACCCGCCGGCATATCGATGAGGTGTCGGAAAGAGTGCGCACCGCCGCCCCGGACGACCTGCGTGACGAAGTCCTCCGCGCGGTCGCGCTGCACGAGGACCGCGACGACGTGCCGATGGATGTCGCGGCCGTCGTGCTCGGCCTCGGCGAGCTGTGGCGGGTCGAAGGCGAGACGGGCGTGGACGAGTACATCGACCGCCACAGAGACCATCTCCGGGCGCTGCTGCTCTTCGAGCTCGCCCACGAGGGCGTGGCGACGGGCGCTATGTATGCCGTGGCTGCGCGGGCGGGGCTGGCCGAGGAGTTCGCCGGGTGGGAGCGGGCGCTGCGCCAGGATCGGCCAACTGCGGCTGGGTAGGGCAGCGAGGGTGGGGCCGCGCGGCGGTCCTCTGGCGCTTTCTGCACCCACACCGGTGCAAAAAGCGCCAGGTGGCGCCTTGACCTCGCATATCGAGGTGAAAGCGCCAGACAGCCGAGGCGCGGCCGAAATCTCGGCCGCCCTACCCAGCCGCAGTTCGCCGGCAGAGACTCAGCGGCAGGCGGAGACTCACCCGTCGGCGGAGACGGCCCACAGGTGCATCACGGCATGGGCGCGGAACGGCCGCCAGGCGTCAGAGGCGTCGGCGCCCACGCCCACCCGTGCCAGGCCGCGGCGGACGCCGAGGTCTGTCGGCATCCAGGCGTCGGGGTCGCGGAGCGCGCGCATGGCGATGTACTCCGCCGTCCACGGCCCCACGCCGGGCAGCGCGAGCAGCTCGGCGCGGACGTCGGCGCCCGGCTCGAACCGCAGGCCCTCGGCAAGAGCGCCGGCGACCGCTGCGACGGTCCGCTGGCGCGCCCGCGGCATCGGCAGCGACGGCGCCGCCTCGACGATCGCCCCGGGCGCCGGCCAGGCGTGCGTGAGCGTCCCGTCCGCCCGGGCCAAAGGCTCGCCCACGAGCGCGACGAGCCGCGCGGCCAGAGTCCGCGCCGCCGCCAGCGACACCTGCTGACCCAGCACGGCGCGGATCGCGAGCTCGCCGCCGTCGACCGTGCCCGGCACGCGCAACCCCGGCCGCGCCGCCACCAGGGGACCGAGCACCGGGTCGCGGCCGAGCGCCGCGTCGGCGGCCGACGGGTCGGCGCCGAGGATCGGCCGCGCAGCGGGATCGGCGAGCGTGACGACGCGCGCGGGCGAGGCGACGACGCGGCGGTACACACCGTCGACGACCTCCTCGACACCGGGCACCGCGCGCGCGACGAGAAACGCGAGGAGGGCCGCGGCAGGGCCCGCGCCGAGCTCGCGGTCTAGCCCAGCCGGAGGTGCCACTCGTCGACGCCGTCGCCCAGCGCGTCCGGCACCAGGCTCTCGACCGTGAACCCGCACTTCTCGAGAACGCGCCGCGAGGCGGGATTGTGAGTGGCGACGTGCGCCACCAGGGGCCGCCGCGGCTCGAGCGCCAGGAGCTGCTCCACGGCGGATGACGCCACGCCGCGGCCCCAGAACTCCCGCGCGATCCAGTAGCCGACCTCGGGATCGCCGACCCCGTCGCGCAGGAAGCTCACGACGTGCCCAGCCACGGCGCCGTCGAGCTCGATCGTGCGCACCAGCGTCGTCGGCTCCTCGAGCACCCTTCGCCAGTGCGGGAAGTGCGCTTCGCGGTCGCGCGCCGGCAGCGCCGCCATGCGGACCGACTCCGGGTCGGCCTGCTGCTCGTAGAACGCCTCCAGGTCCGACTCGACGACCGGACGCAGCGTGACGTTCACTCGGCCGGGGCGGTGGCCTCGTCGAGCTCACGGCGGAGCTCGCGGATCTCGTCGCGCAGCTTGGCGGCGTACTCGAACCGCAACTCCTCGGCGGCGGCGAGCATCTCCTCCTCGAGCTCGACGATCGTCGACTCGATCTCGTGCGGCTCCATGTCCACCCGCTTCTCGCGCCGGCGGCGGCGCGACTTGGGCACCTTGCTGTCGCCCATCAGGAACTCCGAGATGTCGGAGATCCCCTTGACGATCGACTCCTCGGTGATGCCGTGGTCGAGGTTGTACTTGACCTGGATCGCGCGCCGGCGATCGGTCTCGTCGATCGCCTTGCGCATCGCCTCGGTCTGCTTGTCGGCGTACATCAACACCTTGCCGTCGATGTTGCGCGCGGCGCGCCCGATCGTCTGGATCAGCGACGTCTCGCCGCGGAGGAAGCCCTCCTTGTCGGCGTCGAGGATCGCCACCAAAGACACCTCGGGCAAGTCCAGGCCCTCACGCAGCAGGTTGACGCCGACCAGCACGTCGTACTCGCCGAGGCGCAGCTCGCGGATGATCTGGATGCGCTCCAGCGTGTCGACCTCCGAGTGCAGGTAGCGCACCTTGAAGCCCATCTCGAGCAGATAGTCCGTGAGGTCCTCGCTCATCTTCTTCGTCAAAGTCGTGACGAGCACGCGCTCGTTGCGCTCGGTGCGCCCGCGGATCTCGCGCATCAGATCGTCGATCTGGTTGCGCGTCTCGCGCACCTCGACCTCGGGGTCGACGATCCCGGTCGGCCGCACGATCTGCTCGACGATCGACGCCGAGTGCTCGCGCTCGTACGGACCCGGCGTGGCGGACACGAACACGAGCTGCGGCGAGATCGAGAGGAACTCCTCGAACGTCTGCGGCCGGTTGTCGAGCGCGCTCGGGAGCCGGAAGCCGTAGTCGACCAGCGTGGTCTTGCGCGAGCGGTCGCCCTCGTACATCGCGCCGAGCTGAGGCACGGTCTGGTGCGACTCGTCGATGAAGCAGACGAAGTCCTTGGGGAAGTAGTCGATCAGGCAGTAGGGCCGCGCGCCCGGTGGCCGCCCATCGAGGATCCGCGAGTAGTTCTCGATGCCCGAGCAGAAGCCGACCTCGCGCAGCATCTCCATGTCGTACTGCGTGCGCTGGCGCAGGCGGTGCGACTCGAGCAGCTTGCCCTCGGCCTCGAGCTCCGCGCAGCGATGGTTGAGCTCGCGCCCGATCTCCTCGACCGCGCGCTCCATCGTGCCTTCCTTGACGTTGTAGTGCGTGGCCGGCCAGATCGCGACGTGCTCGAGGTCGTCCACGATCAGCTCGCCCGTCAGCGGGTCGAAGTGCTGCAGGCGCTCGACCTCGTCGCCGAACAGCAGCGCCCGGAACGCCGTCTCGGCGTAGGCGGGGAAAACCTCCAGCGTGTCGCCGCGCACGCGGAACGTGCCGCGGCCCAGCGCCGTGTCGTTGCGGTTGTACTGGAGGTAGACGAGCTTGCGCAGCAGCTCGTCGCGATCCACGTCGCCGCCCTTGAGCAGGATCTGGCAGTTGTCGTTGTACGTCTCCGGCGAGCCGAGACCGAAGATCGCCGACACGGAGGCGACGATCACGACGTCGCGGCGGGCGAACAGCGCCGCGGTGGCGGCGTGGCGCAACCGGTCGATCTCCTGGTTGATCGCCGAGTCCTTCTCGATGTAGAGGTCCTTCGACGGGACGTAGGCCTCTGGCTGGTAGTAGTCGTAATACGAGACGAAGTACTCGACGGCGTTGGCCGGGAAGTACGTCCGGAACTCGTTGCAGAGCTGGGCCGCCAGCGTCTTGTTGTGGGCCAGCACGAGCGCCGGCCGCTGCAGCCGCTCGATCGTCGCCGCCATCGTCATCGTCTTGCCGGTGCCGGTGGCCCCGAGCAGCGTGACGCCGCGGGCGCCGGTCTCGACGCCTTCGACCAACCCGTCGATGGCCTGAGGCTGATCGGCGGTGGGTGAGTAGACGGCGTCGAGCTTGAAGGGCGGCATGGACCCCTGAACGATAGAGATGCCATCGGACGGAACCGCGGCGCACGGCCCGCCGCGCCGGAAAACTGCTCCTTCGCCGCGGGTTTCGCGCCCGCAACAAGCGGACAAGACGACGCCATGGCAGTCGCGGAACGCGGGGGGCTGTTCACCACCAAGCCGACCAAGGCGCTCGTCGCCGAGGCGGAGGAGCGGGGCCACCAGCTACGGCGCGTGGTCGGCCTGCTCGACCTGTCGGCGCTCGGGCTCGGCGCCATCATCGGCACCGGCATCTTCGTGATCATCGGCGAGGCGATCACGGCCACCGGGCCGTCGATCCTGCTGTCGTTCGTGCTCGCGGGGATCACCTGCGCGTTCTCGGCGCTGTCCTATGCGGAGCTCGCGTCGGCAATCCCGGTGTCCGGCAGCGCGTACACGTACGCCTACGCGACGCTCGGCGAGCTCGTCGCGTGGATCATCGGCTGGGACCTGATCCTCGAGTACGGCGTCTCCGTCGCGGCGATCGCCGTCGGCTGGGGCCAGTACTTCAACGAGCTCCTGGGCTCCGCCTTCGGGTTCACCCTGCCCGATGCGATCGCCAGCCCGCCCGGCGAGGGCGGCACCGTCAACGTGCCGGCGGTGTTCATCGTGCTCGCCGTCGCCGCTCTGCTGATCTCCGGCGTGCGCAAGAGCACGCGCACGAACACGATCATGGTCTTCATCAAGAGCGGCATCCTGCTGCTCTTCATCGCGCTGGCGTTCACGGCCTTCAACTCGGACAACCTGTCCCCGTTCATGCGCGGCGGGTTCGACGGCGTCGTCAGCGGCGCGTCGCTGATCTTCTTCGCCTACATCGGGTTCGACGCGATCTCGACCTCGGGCGAGGAGACCAGGAACCCGAAGCGGGATCTGCCGATCGCGATCATCGGCTCGCTGGCGATCGCCACCGTCCTGTACTGCCTCGTCGCGATCGCGGCGACCGGGGCGCTGCCGTTCGACAAGCTGTCCGGCGCCCCCGCGCCGCTGGCCACCGTCCTCGAGGACGGCGCCGGAATGCCGTGGGGCGCGACCGTGATCTCGGTCGGCGCGCTGATCGCGATCACCTCGGTGGTGCTGACGATCCTCTACGGGCAGACGCGCATCACGTTCGCGATGTCGCGCGACGGGCTGATGCCGCGCTGGCTGTCGAACGTGAACGAGCGCACCGGCACGCCGGTCGCGGTGACGATCATCTTCGCGGCGCTGATCTCGGTCCTCGCCGCGTTCGTGCCGCTCACGACGATCGCCGAGCTGGTCAACATCGGCACGCTCTTCGCGTTCGTCCTGGTCAACATCGGCGTCATCATCCTGCGCCGGACGCGGCCGGACATGGAGCGCGGCTTCCGGGTGCCGTTCGTGCCGGTCTTCCCGATCATCGGCATCCTGCTGTGCGTGTACCTGATGCTCAAGCTGCCGATCGACACCTGGCTGCGGTTCGTCGTCTGGATGGCGATCGGCCTGGTCGTCTACTTCGTCTACGGCCGCTCGCATTCGCGGCTGCGGCTCACCGGTGGTACGGGAGCGGAGCCGGCGCCACAGCCGTCGCGATTCGATAGACCGACGTCGACGCCGTGATGTAAAGCCACCGCCCGCCCCAGGCGAGGTTGGAGGTGATCTCCGGCACTTCGATCGTGGCGACGTGCTCGCCACTCGGGCTGATCACCCAGACCCCACCGGGGCCGGTGACCCAGACGTTGCCGTGCTCGTCGCACTTGATGCCGTCGACGACGCCCTCGTCCGCGCGGCCGCTGCCGATGCCGTCGCGGAACACGCGGCCGCCCGACAGCGAGCCGTCGGCGGCGACGTCGTAGACGCGGATGCGCGCATTCGGCGTGTCGTCGATGTAGAGCAACGACTCGTCGGGAGAGAAGCAGAGCCCGTTGGGCATCGAGAAGTCGTCCTCGCCGACGACGAGCGCGAGCTCGCTGCCGGCCGCCGGGATCATGTAGACGCCCTGGAAGGAGAGCTCGCGCTCGCGCTCGATGCCGTGGGCGGCCTTGCGCCCGTACGACGGGTCGCTGAAGTAGATCGTCCCGTCCGAGCGCGTGACCACGTCGTTGGGGCTGTTGAGCTCCTTGCCGCGGAAGTGGCTTGCCAGCGTCTCGCGCGTGCCGTCGGGACGCTCGCGCACGAGCGTCGATGTCGAGTGCTCGCAGACCAGCAGATTGCCGTCGCGGTCGTAGACCATGCCGTTGCACTTGTGCGCGGGCCGCATGGCGTCGCTGACACCCTCGGCCTCGCTCCAGCGCAAGCGCACGTCCTGACCGAGGTCGCTGAAGAGCAGGAACGCGCTCGCAGCATTCCAGATCGGGCCTTCGGTGAAGCCGAAGCCGCCGGCGATCCTCCCCACCGCGGCGCCGCGGTCGACGACCGTCATCGCGCGATCCTAATCGGGATCGATCGGTGGCCCAGGCGCAGCGTGTAGCGGCCGGCCGGCACGCGCCGGCGGGCGTGCAGCACCACCCGGGCGCCACGCGCGGTTCCGGTCGCATAGCGGACGCCGTGGCGCGTGAGCGTCGCCTTCGCCTTGCCGGTGGTCGTGAACTTCACGGTGCCGTGGACGACGCTCGTCGTGCAGCGACGATGGTGGTGAACGACGCGGCACGTGACGAGGCGGACCTGGCCTGCCGCGCCGCGCGGCCCGCGCGGGCCCTGCACGCCGGGCGGGCCCTGCACGCCGGGCGGGCCCTGCGGGAGCTGGCCGCCGGTGCCGCTCAGGGGCACGGTCACCGGGGAGCCCGGGTCGTTGCTCGGCAGCTCGAGCGTCGCCTGGCGCGCACCGGTCGCGCTCGGCCCGAAGCGCACGCTGAGCGTGCACGCCCCGCCGAACGGGATCGTGCTCCGCGAACAGCCGTCGGAGCCGATCAGGAAGTCGTCGGCCGCAGGGCCGGTGACGAGCGCCGCGCCGAAGTCGAGGTCGCCGTGCCCGCGGTTGCTGACCGTCAGCGTCTGCGGCGGCCCGAACACGCCGAGCGGCTGGCTGCCCAGCGCCAGGCTCGCCGCGGTCGCCGCTTGGCCGGCCGGCCCGCCGTCGACGGCCACGCCGGTCGGCAGCTGGAGGCCGGTGACGAAGCTCTGGTCGACGCCCGACCCGTCGAGGTTCGCGCGGCCGATCGTGCCGAGGTCGCGGTTCGGCCAGTAGAT
Organism: uncultured Solirubrobacteraceae bacterium; assembly: GCA_963803335.1. Lineage (GTDB taxonomy): Bacteria > Actinomycetota > Thermoleophilia > Solirubrobacterales > Solirubrobacteraceae > DASSUW01. The sequence goes on from CAWDME010000012.1 coordinate 256,377, forward strand.
GTGGCGCCCGTCGACCGCGAGGTCGAGCGCGTCGGCGGACTGGGTGATGAAGTCGTTGTGGGCCTGCGAGCCGTCGAGGTTCGCGCGGCCGATCCAGCCGATCGCGAGCTGGGTCCAGTAGACATGCCCCGCGTCGACCGCAATGCCGGCCGGGAAACCCCCGGGGGTGATGAAGCTCCGGTTGACGCCGCTCCCGTCGAGATTGGCACGGCCGATCGTGCCGAGGTTGCCGTTCGTCCAGTAGACGTAGCGATCGTCGACGGCGACGCCGCGCGCGGCGGGCACTCCCGCGACGAAGCTCTGGCTGACGCCTGTGCCGTCGCGGTTCGCCCGCCCGATCGTCCCCGCGTTGAAGTTCGCCCAATACACGTGGTCGTCGTCGAACGCGACGTCGGCCGGGCCGTCGGCGACGCCGATGAAGCTCTGGTTGACGCCGGAGCCGTCACCGTTCGCCCGGCCGACCGCGCTGCTGTTGCCCCAGTACACGCGCCCGTCATTCACACCGGCGCCGAGCGGGGAGGTCGCGCCCGTGATGAAGCTCGGGTTGGGGCTCGTGCCGTCGAGGTTCGCCCTCCCGATCATGCTTGTGCCGTAGTCGGTCCAGTACACGAATGCGTCTGCCTGCGCCGTGAAGACCAGCCCGATCACCAGCGCGAGCGCCGCCACCCAACGTCCAACCACGTCGTACCTCCGGAATCGCGTCATTGCGGGCAACAGTCCAGTGCAATGGCGCGCCGTTACGACGGGGCGGGCGATATGTCAGGCAGCCGACGTCAGGTCCCGCAGAAGCCCTGCAGATCCGTGGTGATCGCGACGATGCCCAGCAAGCGGCCGTCGTGGTCCACGACCGGGACGCGGCGGTTGCCGCCGCTCAGCGCGAGCTCCTCGCCGCGCGAGGCCGGCTCTTCGGGCGCGACCGTCGGCCACTCGCGCGCCAGGTCGGCGGCACGCGCCGCCGGGTCGGCGCCCTCGAGGTCCGCGGCGACGAGGCTGGCGACATAGCGTCCGTCATCGGCGATCAGGGCCATCTGGTGGCTCGTGCTGGAGGCGAACCAGTCGCGCAGGTCGGCGACCGTCGCGGTCGCGGGATGCGCGCTGAAGCGGGAGTGGGTGACGTCGGCCACGGTCAGGCCGGCAGCGTCTTCGAGCCTCATGTCCAGACGGTACCCGGTCTGAGCCCGGGTCTATGGTCCGGCGGGTGTTCGAGATCGGCGCCGCCGCCACGCTGGAGGAGCTCGACGGAGACCCGCACGCGCTGCTCGCGCGCCTGCGTGCGCGAGAGCCGGTGTCGTGGCTGCCGGCGCTCGACGGCTGGCTCGTCACGCGGCGCGATCTCGCGATGCAGGTGATGCGCAGCGCCGAGAGCTTCACCGTCGACGATCCGCGCTTCTCCACCGGCCAGGTCGTCGGCGCGAGCATGCTCACGCTCGACGGCACCGAGCACCGCCGCCACCGCGACCCGTTCGCCGGCCCGTTCCGTCTCGCTGCCGTCCGCGAGCGCTTCACCGCGCTGGTGGCGGACGAGACCGACCGGCTGATCGCCGCGATCGAGCCGGCCGGCGAGGCCGAGCTGCGGCGCAGCGTCGCCGGACCGCTCGCCGCCGCGATCGTGACGTATGCGCTCGGCCTCGAGCACGCCGACGTCGGCGCCGTGCTCGGCTGGTACGACCGGATCGTCACCGCGGTCACCGAGATCACCGCCGGCCGGCCGCTGAGCGCGGACGGCCGCGCCGCGTACGCCGAGCTGGCGACGGCACTCGACGGCGCGGCGGACACCTCGCTGCTGGCCGCCGTCGAAGGCCTCGAGCGCGAGCGCGTGCTCTCCAACGCCGCGGTCATGCTGTTCGGCGGCATCGAGACGACGGAGGGGATGATCGCCAACGCCGTGCTCCACCTCCTCTCCAATCCCGCCCAGCTCGCGCTGGTGCGCGCCGATCCCAGCCTGCTGCCCAACGCGATCGAAGAGTCGCTGCGGCTCGAGCCGGCCGCCGCGGTCGTCGACCGCTATGCCACCGCCGACGTCGAGCTCGCGGCCGCGCCGATCCGCGCCGGCGACCTCGTCCGCGTGTCGATCGCCGCCGCCAACCGCGACCCGGAGACGTTCCCGGATCCCGACCGCTTCGACGTCCGGCGCGACAACGCCGGCCGGCATCTCGCGTTCGCGCACGGCCCGCACGTGTGCATCGGGATGCACCTGGCGCGCCTGGAGGCGCACACCGCCGTGGCGCGGCTCCTGCGCCTCCCCGACCTCCGCCTCGCGTGGCCCACTGCGCCGCGCGGGCTCGTGTTCCGCAAGCCGCCGGAGCTGCGGGTGCGCTGGTCGTGAACGACGGCGGCTAGCGCGTCAGCTGGGTCGAGCTGTACCTCGACCTGATCTTCGTGCTCGCGGTCGGCGGGCTCGCGCACGTGATCGAAGGGCACCCCGAGATGCGCAGCGTATGGATCGCTCTCGGCCTGTTCGTGACGCTGTGGTGGACGTGGATCGGCTTCGCCGTGCTCTACAACCGCCGCGGCGCCGACACACGGCCGGACCGGCTGCTGTTCCTGGCCGGCAGCGTCCCGGCCGGCATCGCCGCGATCGCGATCGAGCCGGCGGCGGAGGGTCACAGCGCGGCGTTCGCGACCGCCATGGCGGTGACTCGCGTCGTGCTGGCAATGGCGAACGACGCCGACCGCCAGATCGTGCGCGCCTACGGCGCCTCGGCGCTGCTGTTCGTGATCTCCATCTGGGTCCCGGAGCCGTGGCGCTACCTGCTGTGGGCGATGGCGATCGGCTTCGAGTCGGGCGCGGTGCTGCGTCAGGACAGCGTGCTCTCTCCGCGCGAGTACGTGTGGCTGCTGATGGGCTGGACGGTGATGTGCGCGGCGCTGGCGTCCACCGACGCCGAGGACGCGACGGAGCAGCTCAGAAGTCGCGGCCTCTGACGTCGACGACGCCGTTGGCGGCAAGCCAGCGAACCGCCTCGTGGAGCGCCTGCAGCGCCGTGTACCGCGGCGCGTAGCCGAGCACGGCGCGCGCCCGGTCGATACTCGCGGTGATGCTGCGCTCGACGTGCGCGCGCGTCGACCCCGCGTGCTCGGCGCCGACGCGGCGCTCGAACTCCGGCCAGTCGACGAGCTCGAGCACCGGCTCGCGGCCGAACCACGCGGCGACGCCGGTCGCCAGGCCGCGCAGCGTCATCGCCTGCTCGGCGACCACGTGAAAGCTCGAGCCGATCGCCGCCGGGCGCGTCAGCGCGCGCTCGAACCCCTGCGCGACGTCGTCGGCGTGCACGTGATGGAGCACGCCGAGCCCGAGGTCGGGCAGCGGCAGCGGCTCACCGGTCGCCAGGCGCCGCCAGACGTCGGGATCGAGGTTGCCGGCGGGCGTGATGACGTTCCAGCCGGGGCCGCTGATGTGCCCCGGGTGCAGCACGACGCTCGGCACGCCGCCGGCGATCGTCTCGCGGTGCAGCGCCTCGACCGCCGCCTTCCCCGTGCCGTACTCGCCATACGCGGTGCGCGGCTCGTCCTCGGTGACCGGGACGCGCGCCGCCGGGCCGTGGACCCAGATCGTCCCGCAGTGCAGGAGCAGCGGCCGGCTCGGGCGCAGCGCTGCGACGAGCTGCCGGGCCGACTCCGGCGTGAAGCAGATCATGTCGATGACAGCGTCGACCCCGAGCGCGGCGATCCGGTCGCCGAACGTCCCGGCCGCGTCCTCGGCGTCGCGGTCGGCGACCACGCGCTCGACCGCGTTCCACTCCGGCGCCGGCTGGTAGGGCTCACGCTCGCCGCGGCTGAGCGCCACGACCTCCCAGCCGGCGCGCACCAGCCGCGGCACGAGGTACGTGCCGACGTGGCCGGTGGCCCCGATCACGGCGACGCGGCTCACGGCGCCGCGGTCGAGTCGCGGATGACGAGCTCGGGCGCGGCGGGCTCGAACTCCGGCACCTCCGCGCCGGCGATCGCGGCCAGCAGGGCCGCCGCGGCGCCTTCGCCGAACCCGGCGTAGTCGACCCGCACGCTGGTCACCGGCGGCGCCGACAGCGCCGCCAGCGGCGAGTCGTCGAACCCCGTGATCGCCAGCTCGCCGGGCACCGCAACCCCGCGCTCGCGCGCCGCCCCCAGCGCCGCGGCCGCGAGCCCGTCGCTGGTGTGGACGATCGCGGTGACCTGGCCGTCGAACAACTCGCCCTGGGTGTGCGCCACCGGGCCGGGCTCGACGCCGGCGGCGACCAGCGTCTCGCGCCACACCCCGAGGCGCGCCTGCACGTGCTCGTAGTCGGCCGATCCGCCGACGAAGCCGATCCTGCGATGCCCGCGCTCGAGCAGGTGCTCGGCGACGAGCCGCATGCCGTCGGCGTGCGCGGTCTCGACCCACGGGAACGGGCACGGCGATACCGGGTGGCCGGCGACGACGGCCGGCACGCCCGCGTCGGCGAGCAGGTCGAAGCGCCGGTCGTCGACCTCGACGTCGCACAGCAGGAACCCATCGACGCGGCCGGCGGCCGCCAGCGCGCCGTACGCGGCGGTGTCGATCTTCTCGGCCACGCGCAGCACGAGGTCGTACTCGTTGCGCGCGAGCGTCCGCTCGATGCCGGCGAGGAAGCGCACGAAGAACGGGTCGACCTCGAGCTGGTCGAGCGAGCGCGCGAGCAGCAGGCCGACCGCCCGCGCCCGCGCCTCGGTCAGCGCCCGCGCCGACGCGCTCGGCCGCCAGCCGAGCTCCGCGGCCGCCTCGAGGATGCGCCGCCGCGTGTCCTCCCCCACGCCCGGCCGCCCGTTGACCGCGAACGACACCGCGGCAGACGACACGCCCGCGCGCGCGGCGACGTCATCGATCGTCGGTCTTCGTGGTTTCTCGGAGCTCATCAGCGGGAATCGTCTCACAAGGGGACTTAAGCGCTTTAGTCAGTTTGGGAGGAGATCGCTTATGCGGTATATGCGAGCGATCGTCGCGGGGGCAGTCCTGGCGGCGATGTTGGGTTCGGGCACGGCGTGGGCCACGCCAGAACTGTCCACCAAGGATCAGCTCAAGACCCGTCGCTACGTCGCCGCCGGCGACCGCGCCTACGTGATGGGGTTCGAGGATGGCCGCTTCTACGCACAGGGCTGGCACGTCAGCGGCGAGATGGGCGGCGTGTGGTCGCAGCCGCTGAAGCTCGTCGACGGCGTCTGGTTCTCGGTCGACGGCACCTGGCTGCCGCCGGCGACGAAGTTCACGAGCGGCTGGGGCTACACGCGGATGGACTTCCCCGACGCATCGGGGCTGAAAGTCAGCCGCACCGACTTCGCCCCTGACGGCCGCCGGGCCGGACTCTTCGGCCTCCGCCTGCGCAACCCGGATGGCGCGGCCAAGACCGTGACCGTCGCGGTGGACGCCCACTCGGACCTCATGTCCCACTACCCGTGGTCATGGACGAAGCCGAACGCCGTCGACTTCAACGCGGCCGACACCGGCGCGTACGCCGGCGGGCGGCTCGAGTTCCAGGACACCGGCAACGACGTCTCGGGCCCGCACGACTGGGCCGCGGCCGTCGGCTCGAACACCAAGCCGGACAGCGGCGAGGCCGGGGCCGGCCACTGGGGCTCGCAGGCCGACCCCGTGCCGTGCACCGCCGAGAGCCAGTTCTTCTGCGACGACGGTCCGTCGGGCAAGGGCACCGGCGGCCAGCTCCGCTACACGATCAAGGTCCCGGGGCGCGGCGAGAAGACCCTGTGGATCGGCGTCGCGGGCTCCGACAACGGCGTCGCAGGCGCCCGCAGCGAGCTGAACCGCACGCTCGCCTCACCCGACGGCGCGCTCGCCGACAAGATCGCCGCGCGCAAGGAGCTGGCGAGCAACACGCAGCTGTCGGTGCCCGGCGACCGCCGCCTCGAGCAGGGCATCGAGTGGGGCAAGCAGAACCTTGCCGACCTCACCCAGCGGGCCGACAACCTGAAGGTCCGGTTCGTCGACGAGGGCAACGACCCGAACCCGCCCGTGGCGGGCACCGTGCCGCACGCTCGCTGGATCGGCGCCGGCTACCCGGACTACCCGTGGATCTTCGCCACCGACGCGGAGTACACCGCGTTCGCCGCCGTCACCGTCGGCCAGTTCGACGCGATCAAGGACCACGCCCGCGTGCTGCGCGACGTGTCCGAGCTCGTCAACGGCGACTCGGGCAAGGTGGCGCACGAGATCGTGGGCGACGGGTCGGTCTACTACGGCGCGCTCAAGAGCGCCGGCAACACCGACGAGACGGCCAAGTTCCCGAGCCTCGTCGCGCTCGTGTGGCGCTGGACCGGCGACAACCGGTTCCGCGATGACCTGTATCCGTTCGCCGTGCGCAACATGCACTATGTGGTCGAGCAGCTCGACGCCGACGGCGACGGCTGGCCCGAGGGCCTCGGCAACGTCGAGCGCACCGGGATGGGCAAGGAGAAGCTCGACAACACCGTCTACACGATCCGTGGCCTGTTCGACCTCGCCGACCTGGCGCGCGCCAAGGGCGACACCGCGACCGCGACCTGGGCGACCGACCACGCGCGTGACCTGGCGAGCCGCTTCGAGGACGCCTGGTGGTTCGGGGGCGCCGACAACCAGTACGCCGACTCGCGCGAAGCCGAGGACGGCACGGAGAAGGTCTTCCAGAAGCACTGGATCGGCGTCACGCCGATGGAAGCCGAGCTGACCCGCGGCGGCCGCGCCGTCCCGGGCCTCGCGACACGCGCGCACGGCACCGCCGCGCTCGCCGGGCGCGAGAGCGATTGCTACTCCGGGTCGCGGCCGTACAACCTCGGTCTGTTCCACACCGCCTGCGGCGGCGGCGCGACCGGCGCCGGGGAGCGGACGATCTTCGGCCAGAACACCGCGATCCAAGCCGTCGGCGAGGGCAACTACGGGCGGCTCGCCCAGCAGAAGCGCTACACCAGCGCCGAGGTCGAGCCGATGTTCGGCGAGCCCTACACGGGCGGCGACGAGGTGCACCACACGCCGGGCACGCCCGACGAGCAGCCCGGCGCCTCGCCGGAGATCTTCCCGTCGCCGGACTTCGACTCCGGCGTGCGTGACGCCAACGTCGAGCGTTGCACGCGCTGCCGCTCGATGGTCATGCAGGCGTGGAACCAGTACGGGACGATGTGGCCGGTCGTGCACCAGCAGCTCGGCGTGCGGCCGGACCTCGGCCGCGGCCGGCTGACGGTCGTGCCGCAGCTGCCGTCGGCCGCGCCGATCGCCGGCTCCGACATCCAGCTCGGCGACGGGCGGCTGGACCTTGTGCGCGCGTCGCGCTCCGGCAGGCGCTACACGACGCAGGTCAAGGCGGCACACGCGCCGGTCGAGCGCGTGACGATCGGGCAGACGCTACCGGCGGGAGCGACGGTCCGTAACGTCACGCTGGACGGGCACCGGCACGGCTGGAGCGTGCGCCGCACGAACCGCGGGCTCGAGGTCACGGTCGCGACGGGCGCCGGCCGCCACGAGGTGGTGATCACGGCCGGCTGAGTCCGTCCCAGCCGTTTTGGAGGGCCCACCGCGCGCCGACCGTCCAGGCCTGCACGCGGTTGGAGAGCGCCACCGGCTCGACCGCGCCGTCGCGGGAGACCGAGTACAGCTCGGGAGCGCGGCCGAGCCGGTCGAGCGCGTCCAGCACACCCGTGCGGACGCGCTCGGCCTCGTCGGCGCGGCCGGCGCGGCGCAGCCCGCCCCAGCCGAGCCACGAGTCGAACGGCCACACCGCGCCGCGGTGATAGGCGTCCGGCGCGAACACCGGTGAGTTGCTGGAGAGCGTGCGCAGGCCGAAGTCGGTGAGGACGTCGGGCGCGCACAGCCGCTCGGCGGCCGCGTCGCGCGCGTCCGGCTCGAGCGCATCGGCCCACAGCAGCCAGCCGATCTGCGACCCGGCGCCGGGCACGGGACGGTCGTCGGGCTCGATCGCCATCACGTCCGGCGCGAGCTCGGAGAGCCGGGCGCGCAGCGCGTCGGCGCGCTCGTGGCTGCCGGTCGCCCGCAGCGCGGCGTAGGCCACCGCCTGCGAGTCGATGTCGGCCAGCGGCGGCGCGGGCACGCTGCCGTCGGGCCGCAGGATGCCGCCGCCGTAGGAGGCGGTCGGGTCGGCGGTGTCGCGCCAGCCCTGCTGGCTGAGCGCCGGCCACTCCCCCGGGCCGCTGCGCACCAGGCCGCCGCCGCGATCGAGCGCGCGCTCGAGCCACGCGGCGGCCTCCGGCGCCGCGACGCCGAGCCGCGCCGCCATGATCAGGTACCACGAGGTCGCGTCGGCGGTGCCGTAGTAGTCGAACGGGCCGTCGTCGGGCCAGCCGATCTCCAGGAACCCCTCGGGGGCGCGGTCGCGGAACTCGTGGCCGATCTTGCCGGGCTCCTCGAGCGTGCCGGGGTGCTCGCGCGTGCCCCGCCGCGCCGCCAGCCCCGCGAGCGTCGCGCGAGCGATCTCGGGCCGCGCGGGCAGCAGCTGCAGCGCGGTGATCAGCGAGTCGCGCCCGAACAGCGCGTGGAAGCGCCCGGGGTCGCCCTCCTCGACCGGCGGGGTCGACGCGTACGGCCAGCCCTCGTCGGACAGCAGCGCGTCGATCTCAGCCATCGAGCACGAACCCCGTCCACGGTGCCAGCTCGCCGGCGAACGGCTCGCCGCCGGTCGCGATCAGCACCGAGCCGCGGGCGTCGATCGCCGCGGGCTCGTCCGAGAGGTTGAGCGCCACGGTCGTGCGCTCGCCGCGGCGCCAGACCCACGCGCCGGCCGGCGCCGGCAGCGACTCGTAACGGCCGCCGTGCAGGTCGGCACGCTCGCGGCGCAGGGCGATCAGCTCGCGGACGAAGTTGAGCACCGATCCAGGGTCGTCGCGCTGCGCGGCGACGTTGCGAGCGGTGTCGCCCATCGGCAGCCAGGCGTCCGGCCAGGGCTCCGAGGTCCACGGCATCGGCGTCCGGCAGCCGTCGCGGTTGTCGGGCACCGGGTCGCGGCGGTCCTCCGGCGCGATCTCCGGCTCCGTGAGCGCGATCTCGTCGCCGTAGTAGAGGAACGGCGTCCCGCGCAGCGTCAGCAGCATCAGCAGCGCGCAGCGCGCCTTGTCCTCGTCGCCGCCCGCCCAGCGCGTCGCGAGCCGCCCGGCGTCGTGGTTGGAGCCCGTGTAGACGGGCCACGCCACCTCCGGCAGGCCGGCCTCGACGCCCTCGACGACCGGCCGCAGCGCCGCGGCGTCGAGCTTCGCATGCACGAACAGGAAGTTGAACGCCATGTGCAGCTGGTCGTCGCCGGCGCCGTAGAAGTTCATGAGCTGCTCGAGCTCGAGCACGTACGTCTCCCCCACCAGGATCCGGTCCGGATCGGCGAGCGCGCGCCAGCGCTTGAGCACGTCGTGGACCTCGGGCCGGTTCATCGAGTACACGTGCCTGAGACCGCGCTCCTGCACCAGCGGGTGGTCGTCCGGGCCCGCGGGCGGGTCGTCGCGCAGTTCGCGGTCCTTGACGATCGCGTGGCAGACGTCGATCCGGAAGCCGGCCACGCCGCGGTCGAACCAGAAGCGCAGGATGTCGTCGAACTCCGCGCGGACGTCCTCATTCCACCAGTTCAGATCGGGCTGGCTGTGCAGGAAGTTGTGCAGGTAGTACTGCGCCGACGCCTCGTCGCGCGTCCACGCCGAGCCGCTGAACGAGGACTGCCAGTTGTTGGGCGCGTCGGCCCAGACGTAGAAGTCGCGGTGGCGGGCGTCGCGGCCCGTCAGCGCGTCCTGGAACCACGGGTGGCGGTCGCTGGTGTGGTTGGGGACGAGGTCGAGCAACACGCGGATGCCGCGGCGGCCGGCCTCGGCGATCAGCGCGTCGAGGTCCTCGAGCGTGCCGAGATCTGGGTGCACGCCGCGGTAGTCCGCCACGTCGTAGCCCCAGTCGTCGTTAGGCGACGGCATCGTCGGGTTGAGCCAGATGCCGTCGATTCCCAACCATTCGACATGGTCGAGCCGCGCGATGACCCCGCGCAGATCGCCGATCCCGTCACCGTTCGAGTCCGCGAACGAGCGCGGGTAGATCTGGTACAGCACCCCGTTCTGCCACCAAGACATGGCGGCAGAGGGTACGCACCACCGGCTCCGCCCCGGTTTGACGACCTGGGCCATTGGGTGTTTGAGTGCCAGCGTCCGCGCCGCCGGCGCGGGCATAGGGTACGTTCCAGCCCAAACCATCGGACCGAGGGGGAGATCGTGTCCAAGAAGCTTCTCTTCTTGCTATGCGCCGCGCTCGCTTGCGCGGTACTTGTCGCCGCCTGCGGCGGCGACGACAGTGGCGGCGGCACCGCCGGTACGTCGCAGACCGGTAGCACCGAGGGCGTGAAGACCATCGACCCGAAGTCGATGGACGGCGCCAAGGGCACGGTCACCTATTGCTCCGGCAAGGACACCTCCGGTGACCTGAAGGAGACGATCGCCGAGTTCAACAAGGCGAACCCGGATCTCCAGGTCAAGTTGACCGAGTTCCCGGAGGACGCCCAGCAGCAGCACGACCAGTTCGTCCAGCGCCAGAAGGCGAAGTCGGGCGACTGCGACGCGTTCGAGGAGGACGTCGTCTGGACCGCGGAGTTCGCTTCCCAGAAGTGGCTCTACGACATGACGCCGTACATCGATACGCGCAAGGATGACTTCATCCCGTCAACGCTCGAGACCGTCACGTTCGACGGCAAGGTCTTCGGCGCCCCGCGCGTCTCTGACTCCGGGATGATGTATTACCGGACCGACCAGGTGAAGAAGTTCCCGGACACCTGGCAGGAGCTGTACAAGGAGGCGGGCGACGGCAACGGGATCGTCTACCAGGGCTCGGCATATGAGGGCCTGACCGTGGACTTCCTGGAGTACGCGTTCGCCGCCGGCGGCAGCGTCCTCTCCGACGACGGCAAGAAGTCGACGATCAACTCGCCGGAGAACCTCAAGGCGCTCCAGTTCATGGTCGACGGCATCAAGAACGGCGATGCGCCGAAGGCCGTGACGACCATGCAGGAGGAGCAGGCACGACGCGCCTGGGAGGCCGGCAAGGCCACCTTCATGCGCAACTGGTCCTACTGCTACGCGCTGTCGCAGAAGGCCCCGAAGGTCAAGGGCAAGTTCGCCGTGGCGCCGTACCCGTCCTTCGAGGGCGGCGGCAAGGCGTCCGTGCTCGGCGGCCACAACATGGTCATCTCGGTGTACTCGAAGAACCCGGGCGGCGCCCTGAAGTTCATCGACTACGCCACGAGCGTCAAGCGGATCACCGCGAACGCGGTCAAGTACTCCAAGACGCCGGTCACCGGCGCCTCGTACGACGATGCGGCCGTCAAGAAGGCGATGCCGTTCGCGGACGCGCTGCGTCAGGGCGTCGAGAACGCGAAGGCTCGTCCGGTGTCGCCGGTCTACCCGCAGATCTCGGAGGCGATCTTCAAGAACGTCAACGCCGCACTGTCGGGGTCGACGTCACCACAAGATGCGCTGAAGAAGGCCGACGACCAAATCAACAACGCATTGGCCACGTTCTAGGACCAGCTGATGGAGGCCGCGTCCATCACGACCGGTAGACCCGTCGGGCGGCGCTCTCGAGGTATCTCGGAGCGCCGCCTCGCGGGGTACATGGTCTCGCCGTCACTGGTGCTGATCGCACTCGTGGCGGCGTATCCCATCGGCTACGCGATCTGGCTGTCGCTGCACGAGTACAGCGTCCGGGTCGCCGGCCTGTCGCGCTGGGCGGGCTCGCCGCCCTTCCGCAACTACTCGAACGTCTTCTCGGACCCCGAGTTCTGGGACGCCTTGAAGACCACGTTCATCTTCACGGCAGCCTCGGTCACGTTCGAGACGATCCTCGGCATGGCCATGGCACTGGCGATGCACAGCGCGTTCCGGGGCCAGGGACTGCTGCGCACGACCGTGCTGGTGCCGTGGGCCATCCTGACCGTCGTCACCGCGAAGATGTGGCAGGCGATCTTCGACCCGACGCTGGGCGTCGTGAACGCGATTCTCGGCACCGACACGGTGTGGCTGGGGCAATCACCCCAGGCGCTGATCGTGATGATCATCGCCGACGTGTGGAAGACCGCACCGTTCATGGCGCTGCTGTTGCTCGCCGGGCTGCAGGTGATCCCCGGGGAGATCTATGAGGCCGCCAAGGTCGACGGCGCGACGACGTGGCAGCGGTTCCGCAAGATCACCTTGCCGCTGCTCATGCCGGCGCTGCTGGTGGCGCTGATCTTCCGCACGCTCGACGCGCTGCGGATCTTCGACCTGCCGTTCGTGCTCACCAAGGGCGCGCACGGGACCAACACGCTGTCGCTCGAGGCGTACCAGACGTTCACGGCCAACAACATCATCGGCGAGGGCGCCGCGCTCGCGGTGATCACGTTCCTGATCGTGATGGCCGTGTCGTTCGTGTACATCAGGTTCGTGGGCGGCAATATCCGGGGCCTGGCGGAGGACTGACATGGCTACGACAGAGACAACGGCCGACGCCGTCGCCAAGCCTCCGCGCTCCGCTCGCAAGCAGAAGGCGCCCGCAGGCCCGAAGACGCCGTGGTGGCTGTGGCTATCCGTGGCCGCGATCGTCATCTTCTGCCTGGCGCCGTTCTACTGGCTGATCAACATCTCGTTGAAGACGGGGCCCGACCTGTCGGGCTCGGCGCTCGTGCCGCCGAACCCGACGCTCAGCAACTACAAGTCGATCTTCCAGAACGACGACTTCGTGCACGCGCTGTTCAACAGCGCGGTCGTGAGCCTGGTGACGACCGCACTGGCGCTGGTCGTGGGCTCGTTCTGCGCGTATGCGCTGGCGCGGCTGAAGTTCCCGGCCAAGTTCGCGCTGCTCGCGCTCGTGCTCTCGATCACGACGTTCCCGCCGATCGCGATCGCGACGCCGGTCTTCAAGCTGTGGACCGACCTCGGGATCTTCAACACGCTGTACGGCCTGATCATCCCGTACCTGACGTTCGCGTTGCCGCTGGCGATCTACATCCTCGTGTCGTTCTTCAAGGAGATCCCCAAGGATCTCGAGGAGGCGGCCCTGGTTGACGGCGCCACCCGGTTCACCGCGTTCCGCAAGGTCGTGATCCCGCTCGCGGCCCCCGGGCTCGCGACCGCGGGCATCCTCACGTTCATCGCCGCCTGGAACGAGTTCCTGTTCGCGGTCACCCTGACGTCGACGCCGAAGGCCCGCACGGTGCCGGCGGCGATCGCGTTCTTCACCGGGTCGACCGAGTTCGAAGAGCCGCTCGGCACGATCGCGGCCGCTTCGGTCGTGATCTCGATTCCGCTGATCTTCCTGGTGCTCTTCTTCCAGAAGCGGATCGTGGCCGGCCTGACGGCGGGAGCGGTCAAGGGCTGATGTCCACGCAACTCACGGCGGCCGTCCTCGCTCTCGCTGGCGTGGCGGCCGTCGTGGGCATTGCGTGGGTCTTCTATCTCGTCGGCCGAGCCGAGGACCGCGACCGGGAGGCCGCGGAGGCCGCGCGCAAGCCTCCGCCCCCCGAGCCCGACGACCACTCGCACGAGAACGGTCGGATCGCTCGCGAGCGCCGCCGGCCGATGCCCCCGCGGCGCCCCTAACCGGTGTCCTCCGAAGGCCGGTTAGGCGTAGAAGTTGCGCTCCCAGCGGTGGCGCTTGAGCGCCGCCGCCTGCTCCTCCGGCAGGCCCCGGCCGTCGCCCAGCGCGGCGTTGCGCTCGACGTTGCGGACCGACCGCATGCCCGGGATCACGGTCGACACCGCGGGGTGCGAGAGGATGTAACGCAGCGCCGCCTCCGGCAGTTGCTCGCGCTCGATCCCGAGCTCGTCGAGGATCGCCTGCACGTGCTCGGCGACCTCGAGCTTGCGGCCGTCGCGGAAGTAGTGGTTGCGGAAGTCGCCCCCCGGGAACTCGGTGTCGGGCCCGATGTTGCCGGTCAGCGAGCCCTCGTCGAACGGCACGCGCGCGAGCACGCCGACGCCGTGCTCGGCGCAGGCGGGCAGCAGCTCGTCCTCGGGTGACTGGTCGAAGACGTTGTAGATCACCTGCACGGCGTCAACGGCGCCGGTCTCGATCAGCTTGAGGGCGTTGGCCGGCTGGTGGTCGTTGATCGACACGCCGAAGGCGCGGATCTTGCCGTCTGACTTGAGCTGCTCGATCGCGTCGAGCCAGCTGCCGCGGCCGACCCACTCATCGGACCAGACGTGGAACTGCTGCAGGTCGATCGCGTCGAGCCCGAGGTTGCGCAGGCTGCGCTCGGTGCACTCGATCACGTAGTCGGCCGGAAACGCGTCGTCCGGGTCGATGCCGTCCGGCGCGGGCCAGACCTTGTTCTTGGGCGGGATCTTGGTGGCGACGACGAGCGACTCGTCGCGCTCGCGCACGAGCGCGCCGACGAGCTGCTCACTGTGGCCGTCGCCGTAGGCGAGGGCGGTGTCGAACATGGTCACGCCGAGGTCGGCGGCGCGGTTGAGCGCGCGTACGGATTCGTCGTCGTCGGCACCCAGCCACATCGTCTGGCCGATCCCCCACGCGCCGTAGCCGATCTCGGACACCTGCAGGCCGGTGCGGCCCAGTGGTCTCTGGTTCATATGAGGGGGTCTACCCCTGGAGGCCGAGCTCGTGAGCGTATTCGCGCCGATAGGCGCGGCGGGCGTCGAGCACCTTGCCCACGTACTCGCGTGTCTCCGCGAACGGGATGTGCTTGGCGACCGCGAACGTCTCGCCGCGGTCGGCGGCCTCGCGCCACCACTCGTCGACCTTGCCCTCCCCCGCGTTGTAGGCGGCGAGCGCGAGCGCGACGTTGCCGTGGTAGTGCTGGAGCAGGTAGCGCAGGTACCACGAGCCGTAGGAGATGTTGATCTGCGGGTCCGCGAGGTCGCCCTGCACGAAGCGCGTGCCGCCCGACTTGCGGGCGATGTAGTCGGCGGTGGCCGGCATCAGCTGCATCAGGCCCTTGGCGCCGGCGTGCGACGTCTGGTCACGGAAGCGCGACTCGACGTAGATCACCCCGGCGATCAGCGACGGGTCGAGGTCCTTGTCGGCCGCCTGCTGGCGGATGACGTCCTCGTGGCGGAGCGGCAGCTTGAGCTCCTGCACAGCCTTGTCGGCCCAGGGCTTGAGCGAGAGCAGCGAGACGACGGCGAGACCGAGGACGAACGCGAGCAGCCCCAGGCGGCGCCGCTGGGCGCGGGAGCGGCGGCCCTTCGGGCGGCGCCGCGTGGCGGCTCGGGTCTGTGCGTGTGCGCTCACTGGCTCAGCTTCCCAAGGACATCCGACAGCTTGTCCTCCAACTCTTCCACGGAGCCGGAGTTGTGCACGGCATACGTCGCTCGTTCCGCCTTTTCCTCCTGCCGGAGCTGGCGATTCGTTCGCTCATCGACCGCTTCGTGCCCGCGGGCGGCCGCGCGCTCAGCTCGCACGTCGTCGTCGGCGACGACCGCGATCGTGGCGTCGAACGCCGCGTCCATGCCCGATTCGAACAGCAACGGCACCTCGACGACCAGCGCGGGCGGCGCCGGCTCGCGCGTGGACTCGATCGCGCGCCATTCGGCGATCCTCCCGCCCACACGCGGCCAGATGAACCCCTCCAGCCACTCGCGGTCCTCGGGCTTCGCGAACGCGCGGCGGGCGACGGCATCGCGGTCGACGATCCCGCCGGGCGCCATCTCGGATCCCCAGTGGGCGACGAGGGCGGCGTGCACCTCAGGATCACGATAGAGGTCGTGCACCACGGTGTCCGCGGACAGCGTGGAGGCACCGAGGCGGGCGAGCGCCGCCAGAGCCTCGGATTTTCCGGCGCCGATGCCGCCGGTCAGGCCGACGAACGGCGGCGCGGTCAGCTTGCCTGCTCGGGCTCCTCGGGAGCCGTCCCGGGCTCCTCCGGCTCAGCCTCGGCGTCCGGCCCGGGCTCCTCGGCCGTGGCCTCGGCGGCCTCCGGCTCAGCTGCAGCCTCGGGCTCGGCGGCCTCGGGCGCTGCGGCCTCGGGCTCGGCGACCTCGGGCTCGGCGGCCTCGGGCTCGGCGATCTCGGGCTCGGCGATTTCGGGCTCGGCGATCTCGGCGGCCGCTTCCGGCTCGGTCTCCGCCACGCCCTCGTCAACGTCGCCCTCGACGGGCGGCGCGAAGACATCCTCGGAAAGGCCCAGCTCGGGCACGTTCTCGAGGTCGCCGGCTTCGGCGGCCGAGCGGCGCGGGAGCACCTGGCCCTCGACCCGCTTGATCGACAGCGAGAGCCGGCGGCGCTCGGAGTCGATCTCGAGGATCTTGACCTTCACCTCGTCGCCGGGCTGGACGATCTCGCGCGGGTTCTCGACGTGCTGCTGCGCAAGCTCGGAGATGTGCACGAGGCCCTCGACGCCGTCCATGATCTCCACGAACGCGCCGAACGCGACGACCTTAGTGACCGTGCCCTCGAGCTCGTCACCCACGTTGTACGTGTCGACCACGCGCTGCCACGGATCCTCCTGGGTCTGCTTGAGGCCCAGGGAGATGCGCTGGCGGTCGCGGTCGATGTCGAGCACCTTGACCTGCACCGTGTCGCCGATCGAGAGGATCTCGCTCGGATGGTTCACGTGGGACCAGCTCAGCTCGGAGATGTGGATCAGGCCGTCGATCCCGTCGAGGTCGACGAACGCGCCGAAGTCGACGATGTTGGAGATCTGGCCCTCGATGATCAGGCCGGGCTGCAGGCGCTCCAGGATCGCCTGGCGCTGCTCCTTGCGCTCCTCCTCGAGCACGGCGCGCCGGCTGAGCACCACGTTGTTGCGCGAGCGGTTGAGCTCTATGACCTTGCACTGGATGTTCTGGCCCAGGTACTCGTCCAGGTTCGGCACGCGCCGGATGTCGACGAGCGAGGCGGGCAGGAATCCGCGGACCCCGAGGTCGATGATCAGGCCGCCCTTGACGACCTCGATCACGGCGCCGATGACCGGCTCGCCGGACTCGGCGGCGGCCTCTATGCGGCGCCAGGCGCGCTCGAAGCGAGCGCGCTTCTTCGACAGGATGAGCCGGCCGTCCTGGTCCTCCTTGGTGAGGACCAGCGCGTCGACCTCCTCGCCGAGCTCGACCTCCTCCGAGGTGTCGACCGACTTGCGGATCGACAGCTCCCCAGAGGGGATGACGCCCTCGCTCTTGTAACCGATGTCGACGAGGACCTCGTCCTTGTCGATTCGGACCACGCGACCGGTGACGACGTCGCCCTCATCGAAGGGGACGATCGTGGCGTCATAGTTAGGAACGATCTGGCCGTCGATCTCGAGCAGCATCCCGTCGGAGCCCTCGACGATCTTCGCGTCGGTGTCGGTGGTTGGAGGGGTCATTGTGGCTTCCATTAGCGGCCAGATACTGTAGCGAGCCTGCCCTATGCCGGTGCGTGCAACCAAGCGCGGCGCCGAGCGGACACGGTTCGCTCCGGGAGCTGCATTCGACGTGTTGATCTGCGGTGCCTCGTTCGCGGGGCTGGCCGTGGCGCGCGAGCTGCGTGCGAGCGATGCGCGCGTGCTCGTGCTCGACCGCTATGAGATCGGTGAGCGGCAGACCTCCGCGTGCGCCGCGCCGACCGCGTGGCTGGTCAATCTCGGGCTCGAAAGGTCCATCCGGCAGACCTTTGATTCCCTGCTCGTGCACACCCCGGCGCGCACGGCCCGCTGGCCGCTGCCGTGGACGTTCTCGACGTTCGACTACCGGACGCTGTGCGCGTTGCTCTGGGAGCAGTCGGGCGCGGCGTCGTTCGAGACCGCGAAGATCGATGGGCGGACCGGGAACCTCGTCCACACGGACCGCGGCGACGTGTCGGCCCGCGTGATCGTCGATGCGCTGGGCTGGCGGCGGGTGCTGGGTTCGGGGGCCAACGTGCAGCCGCCCGACGCGGCGCTGTCGCGCGGGCTGGAGGTGCATCCATCGGGCCGAGGCTCGGATCTGGAGCTGTGGCTCGACCGCCGCTACATCTCCCCCGGCTACGGCTGGTCGTTCCCCGCGCGCGACGAGCTGCGGATCGGCGTCGGGTCGTTCGACCCGCGCCTGCACGTCAAGCAACCGACGCTGACGCTGGCCTCCGACGTCGCGGCCGACGCGGTGCGCTTCCAGGGCAACTGGATCCCGCACCGCTTGCGTGAGGCCGTCGAGGACGGGCTCTTCTTCGTCGGCGACTCCGCCGGCCACTGCCTGCCGCTGACGGCCGAGGGCATCCGCACCGCCCTCTACTTCGGCGTCGCCTGCGGGCGCGAGATCGCCGCCGTGCTGGACGGCCGCCAGCCGCTGGAGTTGGCGCTGCGCCGCTACCGCGAGTTCTCGTGGTCGCACCGGCTGCCGTTCGAGTGCATGTACGCGGCCCAGCAGTCGGTGCGGCGCCTACACGGGCGGCCGATGGACGGGCTCGTCGCGCTGTTCGGCCGGCGCCGGGTGTCGCACTGGGCGTTCCGGCACTACCTCGACATCGCTCCGCCGTCTGCTGCTCTGCCTGCGCCGGCTTCTGTTGTCTCCGCTCGCGCTGTGGCCGCCTGAGCGTTTACTGCGGCTGGGTAGGGCGGCGGAGAGGTTGGCCTGGTTGGCGGTCTCCGGCGCTACCAGTCGCCTTCGGCGATCTCGCCCGCGCGACGGTAGGGCTGCTCTTCGCGGCGGATCAGGTCCGGGTTGACGCGGCGGGCACGGACGAGCTCGAGCGTCAGCGACTGCAAGGCCGCGGCGCCGGCGAGCAGACGTGCGAGCGGGTCCGCGGAGACAGGGGCGGCGAGGTGGTGGACAGGCATGCCGATCGGCTCGACGACCGCGGCCGCCAACTCCACGCGGCGGGAGATGCGCGGCGAATCCACGCCGGTGGCGACGAGCACCACGGCGGTGCCGGCGTCCTCGCCGGCGAGGTGGCCGTGCAGGAGCGTCTCGAGGTGCAGCGCGGCGGTCTGCAGCCGTGCACCCTCGGCAAGCTTCAAGGCCAGCTCGCGGGCGGTGATGAGGTCGATGCCCGCCCCGGCGCAGAGGATCCGCTCGGAACCGGCGAGACCGGCCGCGCCGGGCGCCGCGTCCAGGACCGTGCGGATACTGTGCTCGGCCTCGGGACCGGAGAGCGTCTCGAGCCCGAGCTCCCGCGCCAGCGCGGCGCCGACGGCGATCGCCGAGGTGTAGGCCACCGTGTGGCACCACGAGTCGTCGTGCACCGGCGTGACCAGCACGAGCTCGGCCGGGGCCGACGCCGTGCCGCCCGGCCGGGCCGTCACGAGCGCCGTGCGGGCGCCGGCCGCCCCTGCGGCCTCCAGCGCCAGCGTCGTCGCGCGCGTGCCGCCGTCGTGTGAGATCCCGATGCAGACGCCGCCGCGCTGCGGGTGCTCGGCCGCGTCGAGCGACTGGCGGGCGACCACGGGTGCGGGCCAGCCGCCGCCCAGCGCGGCGGCGAGCAGCTCGGCGACCGCCAGCGCGCCGTGCTCGGAGGTCCCGCATCCCACCACCGTCACGGGCAGGCCGGCGTCGGCCGCCCCGCGGATCGTCCCCGCCAGCGCCCCGACACCGTCGGGCGGCGAGTCGAGCAGCCCGTGCACCACGCCGGGCTGCGCGGCGACCATCTCCTCGGTGACCCATGGTGGGCCGGCGCGCAGCTCCGGGTAGTCGGAGGTGTGCCAGCCGGCGCCGAGACCCTCGGGCTCAGACACCGGAGCTGGCGTCCGGCCTCGGAGCGTGGCTGTCGAGGCCGTCGAGCCCCGCACGGATCGCGTCGGCGATCTGCTGCAGATGCTCCGTCTCGACGGTCAGCGGCGGAGAAACGGCAACCGAGCCGAGCAGTGGCCGCACCAGCACCCCTGCCTCCCGCGCGCCCTGGGCGAGCTTCGCCACAGCGGCAGTGTCCTGCTCCAGGACCTCGGGGGCAAGCTGCACGGCGCCGAGGAGCCCGCAACCCGCGCGCACCTCCGCCACCGCGGGATGCGAGGTGAGCTCGCCGAGCGTGGAGGCCAGCGCAGCCTCGAGGTCGCGCCCGCGCGTGAGCAGCCCCTCGCGCTCGTAGATGTCCATGACGACCAGCGCAGCCGCGCAGCAGCTCGGATGCCCGGCGTAGGTGGCCCCGTGGCGCAGCATCGGCGCGCCCGGAGCCTCGAAGAACGGCGTCGCCACAGCGCCGGAGACGACCACGCCGCCGAGCGGCAGGTAGCCCGAGGTGACGCCCTTGGCGAACGTGATCAGGTCGGGCCGCACGTCCTCCCAGCGCTCGATCCCGTACCACGTGCCGAGTCGGCCGAAGCCGCAGATGACGCTGTCGATCACCAACAGGATCCCGTGCTCGGCGCACAGGTCGGCGACGCCCTGGATGTAGCCCTTGGGCGGCGGGTACACGCCGCCCGCGCCGATCACCGGCTCGCAGAAGAACGCCGCCACGCGGTCGGGCCCGACGTGCAGGATCTGCGCCTCGAGCGCCTCCAGCGAGTCGAACTCGACCGTCGAGGTGTCACCGACCATCGGCCCCCAGTTCGCCGTGTTCGCCTCGATGCCGCCGATGCTCGTGCCGAACCCGTGCGTGCCGTGGTAGCCCTGCGTGCGCGAGATCAGGTGCGTGCGGTCCGGCTGTCCGCTCATCACCCAGTGACGGCGGACGATCTTCGCCGCCGTGTCGATCGCGTCGCCGCCGCCGGAGCCGAGGAACACGCGCGCGTCGTCCATCGGCGCGACGGCCGCGAGCCGCTCGCACAGCTCGTTGGCGGGCCGGTTGCCGAAGTCGCCGAACGTCGAGTACGCCTCGAGCTTGCGCATCTGCGCCGCGACCGCCTCGGCGATGTCCTGGCGCCCGTGGCCGACGTTGGCGTACCAGAGGCTCGCCGTGCCGTCGAGGTAGCGGTTGCCGTCGGCGTCGAAGACCCAGACGCCTTCACCACGCTCGATGAGCAGCTCGTGCTGGCTCACCGAGCCCATGTCGGCGAACGGGTGCCAGAAGCGTGTGGTCGCGGTGCTCACGGGCATGGCAGGGGACGGTAGCGACCTACCCATGCGCGCGAGCGTCCAATGCACTGGAGCGCTGCGCGCCGCTACGGACAGCGCGTCAGCGAGCGAACGTGATCGTCACCCGCCGGTTGCGCGCGCGGCCCTTCGGGTTGTCGGAGCCGTCCTTGCGCGTGTTCGCGGCGACCGGGTCCGCCTCGCCATGCCCGCGCGTCACCAGGCGCGGGCCGGCGCCGCCCAGCCGCCGGTGCAGCGCCACGGCGACCGCCGCCGCCCGCCGGCGCGAGAGCCCCTGGTTGTAGGCGTTCGAGCCCTTGGAGTCGGTGTAGCCGTCGATCTTGACCTGCGGCGGGTCCGCCTGGCTGATGCGGTCGGACACCTCGGCGATCCGCGCCTTCGCCCGGGGACTCAGGGCCGCCTTGTCGAACCGGAACAGCACGTCGGCGTCGAGCGTCACCTGGACCTGCTTGCTCGACTCAGAGGTGCGCACGCTGTCGTCGAGCGACGCCGTCTCGTAGTTGAGGTCGACCACTGGCAGCTCGATGTCCACGACGCCCGAGCTGAGCGCGAAGACAACCGCGAGGCTAGCCAGAGATGGGGACACTGGTGAACGTCTTGACGTTCGGGACGACGACGTCGACGGTCGTGACCGTGTCCGGCGGAGCGGCGAGCGTCGCCTGCAGGTTGATCGGGGCGTCCTGCTTCACGAAGGCGGCCCCGAGGTCGTTGCTGCACACGCAGCGCCCGGTCGCCTCACGCGCGACGAGGTACTTCTTGCGGCCGTTCGGGTCGATCAGCGCGACCCCGTCGAACACGTCGCCCGGCTCCTGGCCGCCCGAGTCCTCGAGGTCCTGGCTGACGCCGTCGCTGAACGTCGAGTTGAGCTGGATCGAGTCGTTCTCGGTGCCACCGGCCAGCGACACACTCGCGTTGAGGACGACCGTCGGGCCGCTGCGCTTGAGCTCGGTGATCGTGAAGATGAAGCGCCCGCCGTCGGCGCTGCCCTCGCCCTGTGCCACCGGGGCGGTCGGCTCGGCCGGCGTGGCCGTCGGCGTCGCGGTCGCCGCGGGCGCCGCGGTCGTCGTCGGTGCCGGGGTGCTCGCGGACTGCTGGTCGTCGTCGCCGCCGCCACAGCCAGCGAGCAGCGCCAGCGCCGCGGCCAGCGCAAGAAGTCGTGCCATGCCGACGCGCGTTACCCGACCGCGGCGTCTTTGACGCCAAGCGCCTCGCGCAGACGAGCGCCGACGGCGTCGATCGCCTCGCGGGACGGCTCCGCTGCGGCCAGCCAGCGGAAGAAACCGTGGATGACGCCCGGCCAGCGCACAAGCTCGACCGGCACGCCCGCGGCGCGCAGCGCCTCCGCGTACGCCTCGCCCTCGTCGCGCACGACGTCGGCCTCGGCGGTGAGCACGAACGCCGGGGCGACGCCGGCCAGGTCCTCGGCCCGCAGCGGCGACGCGTCCGGGTCGCCGCCGTCGGCGCCCCCCAGGTAGAAGCCCCACATCCGCCGCAGCGTCGCGGCGGTGAGCCCGTACTCGCTGCCGAAGTCGCGGTGGGACGGGAGGTTGAGCCCCGCGTCGGTGACCGGGTAGATCAGCGCCTGCAGCCGCAGGTCGACCTCGCCACGGAGTCGCCGCGCGCAGACGGTCGCGAGGTTGCCGCCCGCGCTGTCCCCCGCCACGGCGAGCGGCGCGTACTCGGCCGCGAGCCGGCGGATCGCCGCCAAGCAGTCGTCGAGCGCGGCCGGGAAGACATGCTCGGGCGACAGCCGGTAATCGACCGCCGCGACCGTGGCGCCGGACACGTTGGCGAGCGCCCGCAGCGGTGCGTTGAACGTGTCCAGCGAGCCCATCACCCAGCCGCCGCCGTGGATGTAGACCACGAGGCCGTGCGCGGCCTCCGGCACGAGCAGGCGCACCGGCACGTCACCACCGGGCCCCGGCACGACGATGTCGCGCACGTCGGCCACCGGCTCCCCGGGCCCGGACAGCCGCTCCGCCTCGGCCACGTGGGCGGCGCGCATCGCCGCCACCGGCACCTCGTGCGCGGGCGGCCCCGGCATCGCGTTCATCGCATCGAGGATCTCCTGGATGTCGGGATGCAGCCGCAACCGGCCGACGCTATCGGAGCACGCCGTGCGGATCCGACGCCGAGCGCGCGTCCGGGTCGTTGACCGTCGCGCCGGGCGGCGGGTCGACGTCGCCCTCCAGCAGCGGATCGTCGGTCTCGCGCATCCACGCCTCGAGCCGGCCCTGCAGCTCGGCGAGCACGCCGACGTGCGATGGCTCGTCGGCGAGGTTGTGCGACTCGGCCGGGTCGAACAGGAGGTCGTACAGCGCCTCGCGCGGCAGCGGCCGGTCGCCCCAGCCCTCGGCGAGGAACAGGTCCTTGGTCGGCCCATCGTCGATGTTCGCCAGCACCGGCAGCTCGCGGTCGCCGAAGCGGCGGATGTACTTCCAGCGCTTGGTGCGGATCGCCCGCTGCGGCTCGTAGGCGGCGTGGTAGGTGAGCTCGGCGAAGATCGCGTCGTTGACCTCGTCGGCGTCCTTGCGCATCACCGGCAGGATCGAGCGGCCCTGCAGGAAGCCCGGGCAGTCGAGCCCGATGAGCTCGCAGATCGTGGGATATAGGTCGATCTGGGAGACCAGCGCCTCGGAGACGCGGCCGCCGTGGAAGCCGCCGGGCCCGCGCATGATCAGCAGCACGCCGATGCCGCGATCGGTCAGCGTCGCCTTCGCGCCCGGGAACGCGAGCCCGTGGTCGGTCGTGAGGATCACCAGCGTGTCGTCGGCGATGTCGTGCTCGTCGAGCGCGTTGAGCACGGCGCCGACACCCTGGTCGAGCGACCGCGCGCTCGCCTTGTAGGAGGCCATGTCCTGCCGCGTCTCCGGCGTGTCGGGCAGGTTGTTGGGCGGCAGCGAGTACAGGCTGTCGCGGATCGACGTCGACGGGAAGTACTCGCGGTGGGTCTCGAAGAAGCCGACCGACAGGAAGAACGGCTGCGGCGGCCGCTTGCGCAGCAGCGCGACGGCGGCGGGCGCGACGCTCTCCACGCGCGTCGTGTCGATGTCGGCGACGTGGTCGTAGCCGAGGATCTCCGGGTCGACCGACAGGTGCTGCTCGCCGATCAGGCCCGACCAGTAGCCCGCCTCGCGCAGCGTGTGCACGATGTGCCGGCTGTAGTCGTTGAGCGCCCAGCCCCGGTGGGCGAGCCCGGTCATGCCGTTGCTGTGCGCCCACTGCCCGGTCAGCAGGCAGGCACGGCTGCCCGAGCACGTCGGCGCGGCGCAGAACGCCTCGCGGAACAGCATCCCCTGGTCCGCGAGCCGCTGGATGTTCGGGGTCGGCACCTGGTGGCCGTACGGCTGGATGTACCGCCCGGTGTCGTGCGAGTGGAGATAGAGGATGTTCGGGCGGTCGCTCATCGCCCGAACACTTTATCGATCGAAGAGGTGGAGAAGATCAGAACCCGCGGCGCTCGCGGGCGCGGACCAGCGTCCGGTCATGCGGATCGCGGTGGCGCGACTCCCACACCGCGTGGCCGACCCAGAGCACGGCCAGGACGGCGACCACCACGGTGATCCCCACACCCTGGGAAGGCGAGAACGCGCCCAGTGCGAGGAAGAACGCGAACAGCACCACGAGCGCCAGGACAAGGATCCAGAACGTGTCGGCGAGGGTTCCGAGGATGCGCGAACGGCGGCGCTCCGACATGTGCCGATCGTATCAATCGATGCCGAGGATCTCACGCGCGCCGGTCGCCCCGACGGGCTCCCGATCGAGCAGCGGCGCCAGCGTCAGCGCCTTCTCCACCAGCTCCGCATTCGACTCCGCGCGGCGGTCCATCGTGACCCGCAGGTTGTCCTCCAGTCCGACTCGCACGTGACCGCCCATCATCAGCGACGTAGCCGCGAGGTGGAACTCGGCGGGATAGCCGACGCCCGCCGCCGACCAGGTGAAGTCGGCGCCGAACAGCGACGTCGCCGTGCGGTGCATGTGCACGAGCTGCTCGATCGTGGCCGCGTTGGCGCCGAGGACGCCGAGCACGAACTGGATATGCAGCGGGAAGTCGACGAGCCCGTCGTCGGCGAGGTGGCGCAGGTTGTAGAGGTGGCCGACGTCGTAGGCCTCGTACTCGGGCTTGGTGCCGGCCTCGCGGAACAGCTCGGCCAGCCGAGCCATGTCCTCGAACGTGTTGCGGAACACGTAGTCGCGCGTGCCCTCGAGGTACTCGACCTCCCACGGCGCCATCTCGGGCCGCGGCTTGACCTTGAAGATCCCGAAGTTGAACGAGCCGCAGTTGAACGTCGCCATCTCCGGCCGCAGCTCGGTGACCACACGTGCGCGCTCGTCAATCGTCATCCCGACGCCGCCGCCGGTCGTCGGCTGGACGATCGCGTCGCAGCGCTCGCCGATCGCGGTGAGCACCTCTCTGAACAGCCCGAGGTCGGCCGACGGACGGCCGGTCTCCGGCTCGCGGACGTGCATGTGCACGATCGCCGCGCCCGCCGCGTTGGCGGCCACCGCGGACTCGACGATCTCCTCCGACGTGACCGGGATCGCGGCGCTCTGGCCGGGCACGCTCATCCCGCCGGTGATCGCGCATGAGCAGAACACCTTCATGGCCGCACGATCACTTTCAGCGCGCCGTCGCGGCGCTCGGTGAACGTCGCATACGCGTCGGCGAAGTCCTCGAGCGCGAACCGGTGCGTGATCAGCTCGCCGAGCCGGACCCGGCCGGCGGCGACGAGCGCGATCGCCTCCGGCATCTCCCCCGCCGCCGCGCGCACGCCGACGATGTCGATCTCGTCGAGCACGACCCGCTGGAGCGGGATCTGCGCGCCCTCCATCGGGATGCCGATCACCGCGACCCGACCGCCCTTGCGCACGAACGCCGCGCATTGGCCGAGCGCCGCCGGGTCGCCCGAGCACTCGAGCGCGACCTCGGCCCCGAAGCCGTCGGTGCGCTCGCGGACCCCCTCAACCGTGTCCTCGGCCGTGAAGTCGAGCGTCTCGAAGCCCAGCGAGGCGGCCTTCGCGAGCCGCGCGCCGCGCCCGACGACGATCACGCGGCCGGCGCCGGTGGCCTGGGCGAACTCGGCGACGAGCAGGCCCATCACGCCCGGGCCGACCACCACGACGATGTCGCCGGGAGCGTGGCCGCCGCGCTTGACCGTGTGCAGCGCGATCGCCGCCGGGTCGAGCATCGCCGCCTCCTCGTCCGACAGCGCGTCGGGCACCGCGAAGACGCTCTTGATCGAGTGCACGACGTAGTCCGCATACGCGCCGTCGACGTTGTGGCCGTACTGCTGGTGCACGCGCAGGTCGCCGAACTGCTCGCAGATGTTGTACCGGCCTTCGACGCATTTGCGGCAGAACCCGCAGGCGGCGTGCGACGTGCCGGCCACGCGCGTCCCGACCTCCCAGCCGAAGTCGGCCGCGCCCGGCCCGAGCTCGACCACCTCGCCGCACCACTCGTGCCCGGGGATCAGCGGCCAGCCCTGCGGCCAGAAGCCCGGGTAATGGCCCTGGATGATGTGCGGGTCGGTGCCGCAGATGGCGATCGCCCGCACCTTGCACAGCACCTCGTGCTCGCCGGGCGCGGGCCGGTCGACGTCCTGGACCGCGAACTCGTTCGGCGCCGAGACGACCAGCGCCCTCATATGATCGCCACCGGGTCGAGCATCGAGCCGGTCGCGCCGCGGATGCTCAGCGGGAGCGCGACGAACAGGAACTCGTGCAGGCCGGCGCGGGCGATCTCCTCGAGATCGAGGCTCTCGAGGATGTAGATGCCGCGCTCGATCAGCAGCAGCGTGTGCACCGGCTGCGGGTTGGCGGGCGTACCGCGATCGGGCGCCGGCTGGACCTCGTAGGTCTCGGTGTCCGAGCCGGTCGCCAGGACGCCCCGCTCGGCGAGGAGCTCGGCCGCCGAGAGATCGGGGCCGGCGCCACGGTGCGCGGCGAGCGCGTCGGGGTCAGGCCAGTGGGCGAGGTAGCCGCTGCGCACGAGCGCGACGTCTCCGAGACCCGCCGCCACGCCGGTCCTCGCCTCGATCGCGCGCAGCTCGTCGGCTCCTACGGGCTCCCCCGCGGGCAGCGACTCGACGCCGCGGTGCCCGGGCACGTCGTACAGCACGCCGCGCCGCCAGATCGGCGGGATCTCCGTGGCGTCACCCCTCAGCGGCCCGAAGTCGCCGAGGTCGGTGCGCGCCGACCCGCCATGCCAGCGGTCGTCCTGGCCGATCGTCATGTGCGCGTGCGCATCGATGTGGGCGCCGGTGTGCGTGGTGCCCATCACGAGCTCGCTCATGTAGCCCAGGCAGGCGTCGTTCGGAGGCCCCCACGGCTGGTCGCCGGCCGCTCGGATGCCCTGCGGCGTGCGGTAGGAGACCACTTCGAAGGTGGGATGCCCTGGGAACAGCGGCATCTTCGGGAAGCGCTCGCGCGCGAGCCGGTACATGCGGCCGGTCTTCATCAGGCCCGTGAGCTCGCGCACCTGCGCCGGGTCGTTCGCCGCCCCCAGGCGCGACAGCGCCGGCGCCAGCAGCGCCGCGCCGATCTCGCGCGCCCGCGGCAGGTCGGCGCTGATGCGCTCGACGGAGTGACGGAGCTTGCCCTCGGCGCGCTCGCGCGGCGCGCGGCCGCTCTCCACCCAGCCGATCACCAGCGGCACCATCGTCTCGAGGAAGGAGATGCTGTCCGCCGCCTGCACGAGATCGGCGTCGCGCCAGCCGCCGTCCTCGTGCACGCGCACGATCCCGGCGACCTCGTCGGCGAGCTCCTGCGAGGCGCCGCGATCGCGCAGGCCGGGGCCGATCATGTCCGCGCAGCGATCCTGGTGCCAGCGGTTGTACTCGGCCGAGTCCCAGTCGCGCGCGGAGTCCCACGGCGCGTCGGAATCGGAAAACGCGCGCTCGATGTCGTGCGTTGCCGCGGCAATGCGAGCTGCGTAGGACGCGTCGGGCTCGAGCACGAGCAGCCAATCGAGCGTGCGCTCCAGGTGGCGGGCATGCGGATGCACCTCCGCCATCCACTCCTGCGCGCGCTCGAGCACGGTCACGTGGTCACCGGCCTCGCCTGCAGCACGTAGATCTCGCCGCCCTCGAGCGCCCACTCGATGTCCTGCGGCCCGCCGAGCCGCTGCTCGAGGTCGTCGCCCAGCCGCGCCAGCTCGCGCAGGTGCTCCTCCCCGATCTTCGGCTCGGCACCCTCGGCGCCCAGCGCGCGCTCCTCGGTGCCGCCGGTCTCGACGGGCACGATCGCGAACGGCTGCTCGGAGACCTGCGCCTTCCGCACGGTGCCGTCGCGCTTGAGGATGTAGTGGTCGGGCGTGACCTGGCCGGACACCGCGGCCTCGCCGAGCCCGAGCACGGCCTCGACGACCATGCGGTCGCGCCGCCCGCGCACCGGGTCGCAGGTGAACAGCACGCCGGCGACGTCCGCGTGCACCATCCGCTGGACGACGACGGCCATTCCGAGGTCCTCGAGCGAGCCTTTCTTCTCCCGGTAGAAGATCGCCCGCTCGGAGAAGAACGACGCCCAGCAGTCGCGCACACGGTCGAGCACGGCGTCGGCGCCGCGCACGTACAGGTAGGTCTCCTGCTGGCCGGCATAGGAGGCGGTCTCCGAGTCCTCGGCGCAGGCGCTCGAGCGGACAGCCACGGGCGGGTTACTGGTGCCCGCCGACGAAGTCGGCTGGGTATCCCCGAGCGCGGCGTAGGCGTCCGCGATCTCCGCCGGCACCTCGACGGCCGCGATGATCTCCTGCGCGCGTGCCGCATCGGGCAGCACCGACCGCAGCTCCGCGCCGCCGTCGGGGAGCGCCAGCGACAGCGCGTCCGCCGGCACCACGAAGCCGTCCGGCACCGGCAGCCCGAGCCCGCTCATCCGCGCCAGCGACGCGCCCTTGCCGCCGGCGCGGGCCACTTCCAGGCACTCGGGCTGGTCGTAGCGGAGCAGCATCAGTCCTCCACGATCGCCACGGCGCGGACCGGCGCGGCGGTCGTGCCGACCCACTTGACCGGCATGACGCTGAGCGTGAAGCCGTGCGGGCGACCGATCTTGTCGAGGTTCATGAGGTTCTCGAGGTGCCAGTACTCCTCGTCCCACATCACGCGGTGGGCCTCCCAGAACTTCTGCTGCTCGAACATCGCCCACACCGGTGGGTCGAACGTGATCGCGTCGCAGCCCATCATCCGCACGCCGCGCTCGATCAGCCAGCGGGTCGCCTCGGCGCTCATGCCGGGATGGTCGGTGCGGTAGCGCTCCTCGGTGTTGTAGGCGCCCGCGCCCGTGTGGATGAGGACGATGTCGCGCTCCTTGACCTCGTAGGAGATCTTCGCCAGCGCCTCCTCGACGTCGGCGGCGCTGATGATGTCCCCGGGCGCGCGGTGGGTGAAGTCGAGCAGCACGCCGTCCGAGTAGCAGTACTCGAGCGGGATCGTGTCCGGGCCGCCGGCGGTCGGGACGATGTGCTTGCGCGCGTCGCAGTGCGTGCCGACGTGGTCGTTCTGCACCACCAGATAGCTCGCGGTGAGCGAGTCCACGCCGTACTGCGCGGCGCCGATCCGCTCGGCGAACTCGGTGTGGCTCTCGTACACGCACAGCGCCGGCGGGGGCACCCGCGGGAACGTGAGCATGTCGGCGTGCACGGGCATGGAGAGGTCGACTAGGCGTCTCAAGCGGATTCCCTTTCGTCGGGGCTTCGCCCTTGCGAAATATCCAACGGCCGCAGCAACTCCGCGGCCTCCATCAGGTGTCGGTGCATGGCCGCAGCGGCCGCGTCGGCGTCGCGGGCGCGCAGCGCGTCGAGGATCGGGACGTGCCGCTCGGACAGCGCGCGCAGGTCGAGGCCGGGCTGCGAGACCGAGATGTAGGTCCGCGAGAACGGCTCCAGGAACGCCCACTGCCGCTCGAGCGTGGCGTTGCGCGCCGCGCGGACGATCGTGGCGTGGAACGAGGCGTTGGCCTGCGACTGGCCGTGCGCGTCGCCGCGCGCCGCGGCGGCGTGCATCGTGTCGAGCAGGTCGGCAAGCTGCAGCAGCTCGGGCTCGGTGATGGACTCGGCCGCGAGCCGTGCCGCGAGCGCCTCGAGCGCCGCCCGCACCGGGAACGCCTCGATCAGCTCCTGGGCCGAGAACGCGCGCACCGAGCAGCCGCGGAACGGCTCGTGGACGATGCAGCCGAGCTGCTCGAGGTCGCGCAATGCCTCGCGCACCGGCGCCTGCGAGACGCCGAGCTCTTGCGCGATCCGCGTCTCCACCAGCCGCGCGCCCGGCTCGTAGTCGCCGTCGAGGATGCGCTGCAGGATCACGTCCTTGATCTGCTCGCGCAGGTTCGAGCGGATGAACGGGGCGTCGCTCACTGGCACGCGGTGAGCCCCCCGTCGAGCGTGAGCACCTGGCCGGTGATGAACGCCGACGCGTCGCTGCACAGCAGCAGGACGGCGCCCACCACGTCGTCGGTCTCGGCGATCCGGCCCAGCGGAATGCGCTTGTACAGGCCCTCGCGGAACGCGTCGTCGGCCAGCAGGTCCTCGACCTGCGGCGTCTTGACGAACGTCGGCGAGATCGCGTTCACGGTGATGTCGTGCTTGGCCCACTCGGTCGCCTGCTGGCGCGTGAGCGCGTCGAGCGCGCCCTTCGCCGCGACGTAGGCCGAGAAGCCGTTGTCGATGCCGAGCTGCCCGCGCACCGACGAGATGTGGAGCACGCGGCCGCCGTGGCCGCCTTCGATCATCGCCCGTACGGCCGCCTGCGTCGGCAGCAGCGCCGAGCGCAGGTTGAGGTCGAGCATCCGGTCCCACTCGGACTCCGGGTACTCCTCGGCGGGGTACAGCGCGCCGCCGGCCCCGCCGCCGACGGCGTTGATGATCACGTCGACGCGGCCGAACGCCTGCTGCGCCATTCCGATCGCGTGGTCCGCCTCGTCTTTCTTGGTCACGTCGGCCGCGACGGCGATGCCGTCGCCGCCGGCCTGGTCGAGCGCCGCGCCCGCGCGTGAGGCGTCGCGGCCGATCACGACCAGCCGTGCGCCGACGCCGGCGAGCGCCTGGCACAGGCGCAGCCCGATGCCGCCCGACCCGCCGGACACGACGGCCACGCGGCCGTCGAGCCGGAACCGCTCGAGCTCGTCGTTCACCGCGTCCACCTCCGGATGCCGAGCAGCAGGATCAACAGGCCCATCGCAGCGGCCACCGGCACGACGCGCTTGAGCACTGCCTCGCGGCTCGCCTCGCCCAGGTCGAGCACCTCCTCGGCGCGGCGTGCCGCCGGTCGCGCCGCCGCTTGCGCCGAGTCGCCGGCCGGGCCGGGCGGCGGCTCCGGGCGATCGCTCGTGGGGTCGGAGACGGACGAGGCCGTCGCGCTCGCCCCAGCGATCTCCTCGGCCAGGCAGTCCGCGAAGCGCCCCATCAGCTTGGCGCTCACGTCCTGCATCACGCCGCGGCCGAACTGCGCCGCGGGGCCGGTGACGCGCATGTCGGTCTCCACGTGCACGCGCGTGCCGCCCTCGACCTCCTCCATCGTGGAGGTGATCGTCGCGGCGGCCGTGCCCTGCCCGCGACTGTCTCGCGCCTGCGCCCGCATGACCGCGCGGTGCGCCGCAGCGTCGGCCTCCTCGATCTTCACCGTGCCCGCGTAGGAGGTGGTGATCGGGCCGATCTTGATCTTCATGGTCCCGCGGTAGGCGTCGCCGTCGGCGCCCTCGAGGGCGGCGCCGGGCAGGCACGGTGCGACGCGCTCGACGTCGAGCAGCACCTGCCAGGCCTGGTCGACGGGCGCGGGAACGGTGAACTCGTTCTCGAGCTTCATCAGAACGTCTCGTAGAACTCCCGCTCGCGCGATTCCAGCAGCTCCGGAATCGCCTCCTCCCTGACGAGGCGCGTGAAGTGCTCGCTCGCCATGTGCGCCTCGTAGCCGGCCTCGTCGGCGTACTGCTCGTAGAGGAAGAACAGGCGCGGATTCTCCGGCGAGCGCTGCGCCTGGTAGTAGAGGTTGCCGGGCTCGGCACGTGACGGCTCGGTCATCTCCTCGATGACCTCGACGAGCCGGTCCTCCTTCCCTTCGCTGGCGGTCCACTTGGCGCAGACGACGTAGGCCATGTCAGGCAGCTCCCTTTTGTCCGATGCGGTTGCGCAGCACGCCGATCCCCTCGATCTCCATCTCGACGACGTCGCCCGGCGCGAGCCAGCGATCGAGCTCGAGGCCCGAGCCGCCGGCCGCGGTGCCGGACCCGAGCACCTCGCCCGGATACAGCGTCTGCGAGCGGGACGCGTAGGCGATCATGGCGGCGAACGTGTGGTGCATGTGGGCGGTGGTGTCCTCGCCCCAGAGCTCGCCGTTGACGCGCACGCGCATGGCGACGTCGGAGGCGTCGAGCTCGTCGGCGGTGACGAGGCAGGGGCCGAGCACGTTCGAGCCGTCCCAGTCCTTCGCCTTGGCCGGGCCCATGCCGACGGGCAGCTCGCGCGCCTGCACGTCGCGCGCCGACATGTCGTTCCAGATCGTGTAGCCGAAGATGCAGCCGGCGGCGTCCGCGGGCGCGACGTCCTTCACGCGGCGGCCGATCACAGCGGCCAGCTCGAGCTCGTGGTCGAGCTTGTCGGTGTAGGCGGGCCACGGGATCTCGGCGTCCGGCCCGATCACCGTGTCCGGCATTCCCTTGTAGAAGGCGGGGACGTCGTACCACTCGTCGGGGATCGGGCGGCCGAGGCGGCTGAACGCGTTCTTGAGGTGGCCCTCGAAGGCGAGGAAGTCGCGCAGCGAGCGCGGGCGCAGGGGCGCCAGCAGCCGGGCGCCGTCGACCGGCATTCGCGTCGTGACGGGCGCGCCGGCCTCGATGAACGCGACCATGTCGCCGGCAAAGCCGAGGTCGACCACGGCTTCGCCCTCGAGCGCGCCGACGCGCGGGCCGTTTCCGGCCACGTAGGTCACGAGGCGCATCGCCGCACCGCCTCCTCGATCTTCACGTAGCAGCCGCAGCGGCACAGGTTGCCGCCGAGCGCCTCGCGCACGTCCTCGCCGGGCCGCATCGCCTTGACGGTGAGCACGAAGCCCGGCGTGCACCAGCCGCACTGGAAGGCGTGCGTCTCGTTGAACGCGCGCAGGACGGGATCCGACTCGTCGAGTCCCTCCACGGTGGTCACCTCGCGGCCGGCAGCGGTCGCCGCCAGCGTCAGGCAGCCCGACACGGTCTCGCCGTCGACCAGGACGGTGCAGGCGCCGCAGACGCCGATCCCGCACGTCTCGCGCACCGACAGCAGGCCGTGGCGGCGGAGCGCCGGCAGCAGCATCTCGTCGCTGCGGGCTTGGAGCGTCTCCGCGCGGCCGTTGAGGATCAGCTCGACGTTCATCGCTCGAGCGCCTCCAGCACGCGCTCGGCGGTGATCGGCAGCTCCGTGACGTGCGCGCCGAGCGAGGCCAGCGCATTGCCGATCGCGGGCGGGATCGGCGGCAGCGCGGTCTCCCCCAGCCCGTGCACCTCGGCGCCGTCGCGCTCGATCAGCTCGTGCGTGAGCTTCGGCAGGTCGCCGAACGCGGGCACGTTGTAGTCGGACAGGTTCGCGTTGGTCACCTG
Organism: uncultured Solirubrobacteraceae bacterium; assembly: GCA_963803335.1. Classification (GTDB taxonomy): domain Bacteria; phylum Actinomycetota; class Thermoleophilia; order Solirubrobacterales; family Solirubrobacteraceae; genus DASSUW01. Next base: position 289,797 of record CAWDME010000012.1, read on the forward strand.
GCCGTCGGCGAACTCGACGGCCTCGAACAGCGTCGTGCCGAGGCCCATGAGCATCGAGCCCTCGTTCTGCAGCTCGGCCCCCGCGCGGTTGACCACGCGGCCGGCGTAGACGGCGGCGTGGATGTGCTCGACGGTCAGCTGCCCGGTCGCGGCATCGACGCTCACGCGCGCGGCAGCGGCGCCCTGGTGCCAGTGCGTGGATGCCACGCCCTGGCCGGTGTCGGGATCCAGGCCGCCTTCGTTGCGGACCTCGCCGAAGCCGCGTTCGCCGTCCGCCTGCAGGTCCGTGACCGCCTCGCGCAGCGCCCGGCCCATCATGTACGTCGAGCGGCTCGAGGTCGTGCGCGTGTCGAACGGCGACGTGTCGGTGTCGGGGTCGGGAACCTCGACCTGGCCGGGCTCGCAGCCGAGCAGCTCGGCGCCCATCAGCTTGATCGACTGCCGCACGTCCTGGCCCATCTCGCACGAGGCGCTGCGGACGATGTACCCGACCGGCGTGCGCTCGACGGAGATCGCCGCGCGGCTCGGGGTCTGCATGCCCTTGAGCAGCACGCACAGGCCCTTGCCGCGCGGGTCGGCCTCGTAGTCGATCGCATCGGCGGCGGCCTGCAGGCACTCCTCGAAGTGCACATCGTGCATCACCTCGCCGGTGGCGAACACGTCGCCGTCGCGCAAGAGGTTCATGCGCCGCAGCTCGAGCGGGCTGATCTCCAGCTTCGCCGCCAGCACGTCCATCGTGCGCTCGGACGCCCACACCGACTGCATCGCCCCGTAGCCGCGGTAGGCGCCGTTGGGCGGCAGGTTCGTGTAGATCGCCAGCGAGTCGACGCGCACGTTCGGAATCCGGTACGGGCCGACGCCGGCGTAGCCCATCTTGGTCGCCACGCCCGGGCCGCAGTCGGCATACGCGCCGGTGTCGCACCAGCAGTCGACCTCCTTGGCAACGAGCGTGCCGTCGCGCTTCGCGCCGAGCTTCACGCGCACGACGGCCGGGTGGCGGTTGAGCGTGACGAACTCCTCGGCGCGGTCGAGGACCGCCTTCACGGGCGTCTGCGCCTTGCGCGCGAGCGCGGCGACGAGCGCCTCGAGGCGCACGAACGTCTTGGCGCCGAACGAGCCGCCCATCGGCGGCGCGATCACGCGGATCTTCTCCTCGTCGATCCCGAACAGGCCGGCGAGGTCGGCGCGGGTGTTGAACGGCGTCTGCGTGCCGCTGACGACCTCCAGCCGCCCGTCCTGCCACTGGGCGAGCGCGGCGTGCGGCTCCATCGGCGCGTGCGCCGCGCCGGCCGTGCGATAGGTCTCCTCGACGATCACGTCGGCCTGTGCGAAGCCGTCGCCGACGTCGCCGTGGCGGATGCGGAAGCGGTGGCAGACGTTGCTGTTCGGGATCGGGCGGACGTCGATCGACACGGCGTCCTGGGCCGAGGCGGCGGACTGCCCGTGCACGAGCGGCGTGTCGCGCATGACGGCGGCGATCGGGTCGGTGACGGCGGGCAGCTCCTCGTACTGCACCTCGACGCGCTGCGCGGCGGCCCGCGCCGCGGCGCGCGTGGGCGCGGCGACCGCGGCCACCACATCGCCGGCGTAGCGGGCGACGTCTGCCAGCACGCGCTGGTCCTTGACCTGGCAGCCGTAGAGCCCGAGGTCGGCCACGTCGTCGCCGGTGAGGACGACCACGTCCTCCGGCACCGCCGACGCGTCGACCGCGACCACACGGGCGTGCGGATGCGGTGAGCGCACGAACGCGGCGTGCAGCATGCCCGGCCGCTCGACCTCGACCGAGTAGCGCAGCTGGGCGGTCACGCGCGGGTCCACACAGCCTCCACGGCTCGCTCGACCTCGGCCGCGATCACGCGCCGCCGGTACTTCGCCGACCCGCGCGAGTCGGACAGCGGCTCGATCTTCTCCGCGTACTTCGCCCCGATCTCGGCCGGCTCCCCGTCGCACAGGTCCGGGAAGTCCTGCGGCGTCTCCGCCACCGCGCCCACAACCACGCGCAGGCCGCCGGCGCCGTTGACGGCGGCGACCGCCGCACACGGCCGGTCCTCGCGCGAGCGTGAGCGGAACTTGCGGTAAGTGGCCCGCTCCGGCTGCGCCGGTACGCGCACCTCCACGAGCAGCTCGTCCGGCTCGATGCACGTCTCGTAGTAGCCGAGGATCAGCTCGGCGATGCTCACGGCCCGGTCCCCCCGCGGCGAGCGGAGCACCGCCCGGGCGTCGAGCGCGGCGAGCATCGCCGGCGGGTCCGAGGCGTAGTCGGCGTCGGCGAGCACGCCGCCGACGGTCGCCACGTTGCGCACGCGTGGGCTCGCCACGAGGCCGAACGCCCGCGTCAACACCGGCCAGCCGGAGACCTCGCGCTCGACGCGGCGATGCGTGACCATCGCGCCGAGCCGGAGCTCGCCACCGACCACCGCGATCTCCCGCAGCTCGGGCACGCGGCCGAGCGAGAGCAGCGCGGATGGCGCCAGGAAGCCCTGGTTCATGAGGATGCCCAGGAACGTCCCGCCCGCGAGCACGGTCGCCTCATCGCCGCGCTCGGCGCGCAACGCGAGGGCCTCCTCGAGGGAGGTCGGCGCCATCCACTGCGGTTCAGCCACTAGCCGAGGATCTCGACGATTCCCGTTCCGCCGTTCACGCGGATGCGATCCCCGGTCTTGATCCGCTCGCCCGCGTTCGTCGTGCCGACCACGGCCGGGATGCCGAACTCGCGCGCCACGACCGCCGGGTGGCTGACCGCGCCGCCCGCCTCGGTGACCAGGCCGGTGATCTTCGTGAACAGCACGACCCACGCCGGGTTGGTCATCCGACACACGAGGATCTCGCCGTCCTTGACCTGGTCGAACTCGTCCAGTGAGGCGACGAAGCGCGCCGGCCCCTCGACCACGCCGGGCGACGCGGCCAGGCCCTTGACCTCGCCGGTCGTCGACGGCTCGCCCGCGTAGAACTTCTCCGGGAAGCCCCAGAGCGCGTTGTACGGGAAGTCCAGCGCGGTCTTGGTGGCGGTACCGACCCACGACGGCGGGCGCCGCTCGGCGGCGTCCTCGCGATAGTCGCGGCGGTCGGACACGATCTCGTGCGCGTCGAACGCCGACTGGTCGGCCATCAGCAGCCGCAGCTCGTTGTAGCGGAGGTACATCACGTCCTCCGCGTGGTCGAGCACGCCGGCGTCGGCGAGCTTGCCGCCGATCGCGATCAGCGCGATCCGCAGCCGCGCGTTGGTCCCCTGGTCGATGTAGAAGTGGTGGTCGGGGGTCAGCGGGTTCATGCCCAGCGACAGGTCCAGCGCCTCCTGGAGCTTCGTCCGGTTGTCGCCGTCGACGCCTTCCATCACCTCGACCTTGGCGGCCTCGAGGTCCTTGCGGACCGCCTCGATGTTCGCCGGGTAGTCGTAGTCGGTCGCGATGTAGCCGCGGATCGCCTCGATGATCGGCGCCGGGTCCTCGCGCCAGGTCCGGAACGCGAACTCGTGCGACCAGATCGACTTGTAGCCGAAGGCCTTCTGGTGCGCGAGGATCCGCTCCTCGATCAGGCGGCGGCCACGCTCGGATCCCTGGAGCGCCTGCATGACGTCGCCGGCGGTCTCGCCCTCGAACGCGGCGGCGAGGTCCGCGTCGCCCTTGATCTCGTCCTTGATCTTCCACAGGTCCTCGACCGAGTCCCAGTTGCGATCCTCGAGGCTCGACTGCAGGCGGCCCATCAGCCCCGGGTCCTCGCCGCCGCGGACCTCGGCGATCACCGCGTTGAGGTTCGTCGTCGAGGCGAACTGGGCGAAGTTGAGCATCCAGTGGATCTTCCAGTGGCGGTCGTGGACGTCGATCGCGTCCTCGAGGTAGACCGCCATCTCGCGCAGGTTCGCGGCGTCGTAATCGATGCCGTCCAGGTACTCGAAGTTGCGCTCGATCTCCGGCCGCAGGCGCTCACGCCACCAGGCGAGGAAGTTGCCCGCGTACTCGGGCAGCACCCAGCCGAGATAGGCGCCGATCTTGCCCGCGTGCTCCGGGTCGCGCGGCACGCGCGGGACGTAGCGGGACTGGTATTCGGTCGCCTCGCTGTGGATCCCGGCGTCGGCGGGGACCGCGGCCGTGTAGACGTAGCCGTTGATCTCCTTGGCGATCCAGTCGCACGCGAACGGCGCGCCGAAGCGCCGGAACATGTGGTCGCACGTCAGCCACCAGCCACCGATGTCGAAGAACATCGGCGACACAGGGTTCGGGATGTGGAGGTCGTCGTAGATCCAGAAGAGCTCCTGCTCGCCCTCCTGCCACTCGATCGGGAACTCGTCCGACCCGTGAAACTCCCCCAGGACCTCCTCGGTCACGGCCATGCCTCTCCTCCTCGCCTCGACTCCGGCAGCGCATCATAGATAATCGATGATCATGCCCGTCATCTACTACGCCGCAACCACACTTGATGGCTACATCGCCGAGGCCGACGACACGCTCGCGTGGCTGATGGAGTACGAGGGAGCGGAGCCCAAGGCCGACGTCGTGCCGGGCGGCTACGACGAGTTCTACGCCGACGTCGGGGCGATGGTCAGCGGCTCCGTGACGTACGAGTGGGTCCTCGCCCACATGAGCGCGTGGCCGTACTCCGGTAAGCCGTACTGGGTGCTCAGCTCGCGCGAGCTCCCCGGTCTCGACGGCGAGGACGTCCGCTTCAACGGGACGTTCGAGGAGATGATCGCCTCGGCGGGCGACCGCAAGCTGTGGGTCGTCGGCGGTGGCGGCGTGGCGTCGCAGTTCGCCGAGGCGGGCCTGCTCGACCAGGTGTGGGTCACGGTCGTGCCGGTCGCCATCGCGGCCGGCAAGCCGCTATTCGACCGCCGGCTCCCAGGGCCGCCGATGCGGCTGACGGACGTGCTCCCGCGGGAAAGCGGGATGGTCGAGCTGCGGTACGACGTCGTCACGCCGTAGCACCGCGCCGACGCCGGCCATCGCCACGACCATGCCCGCGAGCGTCGCGGGATGCAGCGGGTCGCCGAGCGTGAGCGCCGAGGCGATCGCGGTGACGGCGGGGACAACGAGCAGCAGCCCGGCGACCGAGCTCGCCGCGTGGCGACCGAGGACGTAGACGAGCGCGAGCAGGCTGAGGATCGCCATGCCCCAGACGATCCATCCCAGCGACAGCACGAGCTGCGGCGAGACGTCGAAGCGCCCGCCGAAGACGGCCGCGAGCGGCGCGACCACGACCGCGGCGGTCGCGTTCTGGACGCCGGCCGACACGCGCAGATCGGCGGCGCCGATCCAGCGCTTCTGCAGCACGGTCCCGCCCGCCAGGCCGAGCATCCCGGCCAGCGTGACGAGCACGCCCGCGCCGACGCGGGCGCTCCCCAGCTCGGGAGCGAGGCTGATGGCGACGCCGGCGACGCCGACGGCCAGCCCGGCCCACAGGCGCGCGTCGCCCCGCTCCTGGCCGCTGCCGATCGCCAGGCCGGTGATGACGAGCGGCGACAGCCCGAGCATGACCAGCGCCGACAGCCCGGCCGGGACGCCGAGCGCGAACCCGCCGTAGATGCCGGCGAACTGGACCACCTGCAGCAGCAGCCCGAGCAGGGCCAGCCGCCCGAGCGGCGCGCCCCGCCGATGGCGCAGCGTGAACGGCGCCAGCACGAGCGCCGCCAGGGTGAAGCGCGCCCCGAGGAGCGGCAGCGGGTCGGCCACCTCGATCGCCAGCGCGCCGACGACATAGCCGGAGCTCCAGAGGAGCACGAAGACGGGGAGCAGCAGGCGATCGGGCATGCGGTGAACCGTGCTCGTTCGAGCGCGCCCGATCAATCGCACCTCCGCTCGATTGATACGGATGCGTTATCGATCGCTTGCGCGTGCGGTGCGGGCACGGCACGATGGCGACGTGGACCTCGACCCCGCCCACCTGCGCTCGTTCCTGGCGATCGTCCGCTACGGCGGCTACCACCGCGCCGCCGAGGCGCTGCACCTGACGCAGCCGGCAGTCAGCCGCCACCTCCGGCGGCTGGAGGAGCAGCTCGGCGAGCCGCTGTTCGCCCGCAGCGGCCGCGGCGTCGAGCTGACCGCCTACGGCGAGCGGGCGGCGGCCGAGCTGGCCGACGTGGTGAGCGCCCACGACCGGGCGATCGTGCGCCTGCAGCGCGGGCACGGCGACGCCGGGCCGTTCGTGCTCGGCATGATCGAGAACCTCGTCGACCCGGTGCTCCCGGACCTGCTCGGCGTAGTGCGCGAACACGTCGCGGGGCGGACCGTGCAGCTGCGCGTCGACCGCTCGCTGGAGCTCGTCGAGCGACTGCGCCGCGGCGAGGTCGACGCCGCCGTCGTGATCGACCCGGGCGCCACGCCGGGCGCGCTCGAGATCGGCACGCTCACGCTGCGCTGGTGGGCGACGCCGGCGCTGGCCGCGGCGCCGGCCCTGCCCGAGCCGTTTCCGCTCGTCGCCTACGACCCGCCGTGCGGCCTGCGCGACCTCGCGTTCGCGCGGCTGCGCGAGCTCGGCATCGCGCCGGCGCTGACCGCCGAGAGCGCACACCTGACCGGCGTCCAGGGCGCCGTGCGCAACGGCCTCGGCTACGCGCTGCTGGCCGCCGGCGGAGACGGCCTGCGCCCCGTCGCCCACGGGCCGCTGGCCGCGACGGTCCCCTCGACGCTGTGGCTCGTGCTCGCGCCCGAGCACCGCGCGCTCGCCGAGCCGCTACGCACCGCGCTGTGGCAGGCGACCACGCGGAGAACGCTCTCCGTGGCGGCGTAGACCCGATAGGGTCGCCGCGTCTCGAGGGTGGAGGTCCTATGGAGAGCTCGAAGGTTGTTCTGCTGGTCGGCACGCTCGACACCAAGGGCGCGGAGTACGCCTATCTGGTCGAGCGGCTGCGGGCGCACGGCGTCGACACGATCCTGGCCGACGCCGGCGTGAACGACCCCGCCGGCGCGCAGCCCGATCTGCACGTGGCGTCGGAGACCGGCGCGGACCCGCGCGCGCTCGCCGAGGCGGGCGACCGCGGCGCCGCAGTCACCGCGATGGCCGAGGCGGCCGAGGCGCTCGCGCGGCGCCTGTACGGCGAGGGCAAGATCGGCGGCGTGCTGGCCGCGGGCGGGTCCGGCAACACGGCGATCGCGACGCGCGCGATGCAGGCGCTGCCCGTCGGCGCCCCGAAGCTGATGGTCTCGACGATGGCGGCGGGCAACACGGCCGACTACGTCGGCGCCAGCGACGTGACGATGATGGCCTCGGTCACCGACGTCGCGGGCGTGAACTCGATCTCGGCGCGCATCCTCGCCAACGCGGCGGCCGCGATGGCGGGGATGATCCAGGCCCCGGAGGTCGACCTCGGGGACACCAAGCAGTTGGTCGGCGCCTCGATGTTCGGCGTCACCACGCCGTCCGTGACCCGGGCCCGCGAGCGGCTGGAAGGCCTCGGCTACGAGGTGCTGACGTTCCACGCCACCGGCGCCGGAGGCAAGGCGATGGAGGGCCTGATGGACTCGGGCTTCCTGCACGGCGTGCTCGACATCACGACCACCGAGCTGTGCGACGAGCTGGTCGGCGGCGTGCTGTCGGCCGGCCCGGACCGGCTCGAGGCGGCCGGGCGGCTCGGGCTCCCCCAGGTCGTGTCGCTCGGCGCGCTCGACATGGTCAACTTCGGCGCCCGCAACACGGTCCCGCCGCAGTTCGAGAGCCGCAACCTGTACGAGCACAACCCATCGGTGACGCTCATGCGCACGACGAAGGACGAGATGGTCGACCTCGGGCACCAGATCGCGCGCAAGCTGTCGGCGGCAACCGGCCCGACCGCGCTGTTCATCCCGCTGCGCGGCGTCTCGATGATCGACGCGGAGGGCCAGCCGTTCCACGACGCCGAGGCCGACGCCGCGTTGTTCGACGTGCTGCGCGCCGAGATCGCCCCGAACGTGGAGCTGATCGAGATGGACAACAACGTCAACGACCCGGAGTTCGCGGACGCGATGGCCGACAAGCTCGACTCCTTCATGAAGTCATGACCGGCGACGAGGCACGCGCGAAGCTGCGCGCGACGTTGGACGCCGGCGGCGTGATCATCGGCGCGGGCGCGGGCACCGGGCTGTCGGCGAAGTGCGCCGAGGCCGGCGGCAGCGACCTGATCATCATCTACAACTCGGGCCGCTACCGGATGGCGGGCCGCGGCTCGCTGGCCGGGCTGATGCCGTACGGCGACGCCAACGCGATCGTGCTCGAGATGGGCAACGAGGTGCTGCCGGTCGTCAGCGACACGCCGGTGCTCGCCGGCGTCTGCGGGACCGACCCGTTCCGGCTGATGGACGTCTTCCTGCGCCAGGTGCTCGACGCCGGGTTCGCGGGCGTGCAGAACTTCCCCACCGTCGGGCTGATCGACGGCACGTTCCGCGCCAACCTCGAGGAGACCGGGATGGGCTACGGGCTCGAGGTCGACATGGTCCGCCGCGCCCGGTCGCTCGGCCTGCTGTGCGCCCCCTACGTCTTCGCTCCGGACGACGCGGTGGCGATGACCGAGGCCGGCGCGGACGTGCTCGTCCCCCACATGGGCCTGACCACGAAGGGCACGATCGGCGCGCACACGGCGAAGACGCTCGACCAGTGCGTCGAGGAGATCCAGGCGATGCGCGACGCCGCCGTGCGCGTGCGCGACGACGTCATCGTGTTGTGCCACGGCGGGCCGCTGGCGGAGCCCGAGGACGCGCAGTACGTGCTCGACCGCACCGAGGGCATCGTCGGCTTCTTCGGCGCGTCGAGCATGGAGCGGCTGCCCACCGAGGTCGCCATGACCGAGAACATGAAGCGATTCAAGGCCCTAACTAAGGCGCTCACCTGAGCTTGCGAAGGTGAGTAAGCCGCAAAGGAGATTGTTGATGGCCTCCAAGTTCGTCGACACCGCCGCGATCCCGACGTGGACGTTCGACTGGGGCGTGATCAAGCCGCTCGTTGCCGGCGAGAACACCGACGGCACGGCGGTCTCGCTGATGCACGTGATCCTGCTGCCCGGGAAGGGCCACGACCGCCACAACCACCCGGACTCCGACGAGATCCTCTACATCCTCGCCGGCGAGGGCGACCAGATGGTCGACGACGGCGAGCCCCAGCGGGTCCGCGCCGGCGACACGGTGTTCATCCCCAAGGGCGCCTTCCACTCGACGATCAACAGCAGCTACGAGCCGATGGTGATCCTGGCCGTGTACGCGCCGGCCGGCGCCGAGGACGTCCTCAAGACGCTCCCGGACTTCCAGGAGGTCGCCGCGGGCGACGCGCCCCCACTGGCGCGGCGGTGATCTCCGCGGGCCGCGCTAGGGGCGCCGGCGAACGGCAACATCGCCCACCCAGCCGTAGTTGGCTCGGGCTCATACGCCGGCTCGGGGCCAACCCGCCATGACGCGCACCATCTGACGGCCGATCCACGGGATCCGCGCGGCCGGGCCGAGCAGCCGGTCGCGCGGCGGCGCGAGGCGGTCGCGGCCGGACTGGAAGAACGGCGTCATCCAGCGGCTGGCGAACGCGTAGAAGCGGACGTGAAGGCGGCGTCGGGCCGTGTAGCCGGCGAGGCCCGAGCCGTCGACGACGATGTCGAAGCCTGGCGGCGGCGCCTCGACGCGCACGCCGGTGCGGATCTCGACCCCGGCGGCCTCCAGCGGGTCGAACAGCGCGTGGAAGAGCGCGCCGCGGTGCACGCCGAGCCCGTGGGCGCCGATCACGTCGTAGCTGAGATCGAGCAGCGTCCGGCCGGCGGCGGCGCGGCAGCGCAGCCGATGGACCTCCGCGCCGGGCACGCTCACCCCGAGCCGCCGCAGGACCGCCAGCCCGGTCGGCTGCAGCAGGATCCCCGCGCCGACCGGGCCGGGCTCGCGCGCCTGCTCGAACAGGACGACCTTGTGCCCGTCGCGCGCCAGCAGCAGCGCCGCCGCGCAGCCCGCGGTGCCCGCGCCGACGACCGCGACACTAGTCACGCAGGACGAGCCAGGTCCCGAGCGCGAGCAGCACGACGCCCGCCACCTTCGCAACGGTGATGGGCGAGCGCTCGACGCCCAGCCAGCCGTAGTGGTCGATCACGATCGCCACCCCGAGCTGGCCGGCGATCGTCACCGCCGTGAGGCCGCCGACGCCGAGCGCCCGCACCGTCCAGACGATCGACGCCACGAACAGCGCGCCGGCCAGGCCGCCGCCGATCGCCACGTGCAACGGCGCGTCACCGATATGGCGGACGCCGCCGATGCCGCCCGTGACGATCGACAGGGCCAGCACCGCGGTGAACGACACGCCGAGCGCCACGACCGAAGCCTCGAGACCCCCCACCACCCGTCCGAGCTGCGAGTTCAGCGGGCCCTGAGTGACCACGATGCCGCCGACGACCGCGGCCACCGCGACCGCAACGCTGCGGTCCACTTACTTCGCCTCGAGCCAGTTCGGCCCGGTGCCGGCGTCGACGGCCAGCGGCGGGTCGAGGTCCGCGGCAGCGATCATCTCGCGCGAGATCACTGCGGCGGCGCGCTCGGCCTCCTCCTGCGGCCCCTCGGCGAGCAGCTCGTCGTGGATCTGCAGGATCAGCCGCGTCTTCAGGCCCTCGTCGGCGAGCGCGTGGTGCGCGCGCACCATCGCCACCTTGATGATGTCCGCCGCCGTTCCCTGGATCACCGAGTTGACGGCGAGCCGCTCGCCGAGCTTGCGCGTCTGCCAGTTGCGGGCGCGGATCTCGGGGATCTGGCGGCGGCGCCCGAACAGCGTCGAGACGTAGCCGTGCTGCTCGGCCTGGGTGACCGCGTCCTTCATGAACTGGGCGACGGCCGGGAAGCGCTCGAGGTAGCGGTCGATGAACTCCTGCGCCTCCTCCTGCGGGATCTGCAGGCGATCGGCCAGCCCGTAGGCCGACAGGCCGTAGACGATCCCGTAGTTGACCATCTTGGCCTTCGAGCGCATGCCGACGTCGAGCTGCTCGGGCGGCAGCTCGAACACCTTTGACGCGGTCTCCGTATGCACGTCCTCGCCGCGCAGGAAGATGTCGCGCAGCACCTGCTCGTTGGCGATGTGCGCGAGCACGCGCAGCTCGACCTGCTCGTAGTCGACCGAGATCAGGACGTTGCCGGGCTCGGCGACGAAGCACGAGCGGATCACGCGGCCGGTCTCGGTGCGGATCGGGATGTTCTGCAGGTTCGGGTTGATGCTCGCGAGCCGGCCGGTCGCCGCGTTGACCTGGAGGAACGTCGTGTGCAGGCGGCCGTCTTCACCGATCCAGGCGGGCAGCGCGTCGAGATACGTCTGCACGAGCTTCGTGAGCTCCCGCCAGCGCTCGATCTTGGGGATGATCGGATGCTCGTCCCGGATCGCCTGCAGCACGCGGGCGTCGGTGCTGAAGCCGGTCTTCCCGCGGCGCTTGCGCGACAGCCCGAGCTTGACGAACAGCATCTCGGCGAGCTGCTGTGGCGAGCCGATCATGAACTCCTCGCCCGCCAGGTCCCAGATCTCGCGCTCGAGCTGCTGCGCGTCGACCCGGATCCGGCTCGCCGCCTCCTCGAGCCGCTTGGTGTCGAGCTTGATGCCGACCTTCTCGGTCTCGCGCAGCACGTGCACGAGCGGGATCTCGATGTCGGTCATCAGGTCGGTCAGCCCACGCTCCAGCAATGTCGGGCGCTGAAGCGCGGCGAGATCGTGGATGAGCACGGCGCGGGTGGCCTGCTCGTCGGCGGTAGTGACGGCGAGGCCGCGCTCCTCGCACAGCTCATCGAGCGGGAAGCCGCGCCGGGCCGGATCGAGCAGGTAGGCGGCGAGCTGCGTGTCGAACACGAGGTTGGGCGGCACGTCGCCGAGCGCCTTGGCGTCATGGGCGACGACCGCCCGGTCGCCGGCGGCGGCGACGAGCTCGGCCGGGTCGTCGACCTCGCCGGCCAGCACGTAGTCACCGCCCGCGTAGGCGCCGTAGCGCCAGCTCGTGCTCGTCGGGATCAGCTCGCCCTCGGGCGCCTCGGGCGCCACCGCCACGACGTACAGCTCGTCGCCCTGGAGCTTGGGGATGCCGGACACGGGGCCGGTGCGGACCTCGACGGTGCGCGCCTCGGCCGCCTCGGGACGCGGGATCTCGTCCGCCTCGGCGGCCCACAGCGCCTCCTCGAGCCGCCGCAGCGGGTCGCGCAGCTCCCACTCGCGGAACACCGTGCGCAGGTTGGCGCGGTCCGGGACCTTCGTGAACTCGGCCTCGAGGTCGAGCTCGATCGGCACGTCGCGCACCATCGTCGCGAGCTGTTTGGACAGCCGGGCGGCGTCGGCGTGCTCGGTCAGGTTCTGCTTGCGCTTGGCGCCGGAGATGTCGTCGACGTGGCTGAGGACGCCCTCGAGGTCGCCGAAGCGCTGCAGCAGCTCGGCGGCGGTCTTGTCGCCGATGCCCGGGACGCCGGGGATGTTGTCGCTCGTGTCGCCCTTGAGGCCGATGAAGTCGGGGACCAGCTCGGGCGGGATCCCGTAGCGCTCCACGACGCCGTCGCGGTCGTAGACCTTCGTGTCGGTGATGCCGCGCGAGGTGGTCATGATCCGCACGCCGTCGCCCACCAGCTGGTAGGCGTCGCGGTCGCCGGTCACGACCATCACGGGGATGTTGCGCTCGCGCGCCTGCGTGACGAGCGCGGCGATCACGTCGTCGGCCTCGAAGCCCTCGACGGAGATGTTCCGGTAGCCGAACGCCTCGACGAGCGGGCGCAGGTGGGGCCACTGGAGCTTGAGCAGGTCGGGGCGGGTGCTGCGCTGCGCCTTGTAGTCGGCCGACAGCTCCTTGCGCCCCGACATGCCGGCATCCCAGACGACCACGGTCGGGACCTCGCCGTAGTCGGTGAGGATCTTCACGAGCATCGACGCGAAGCCGAAGATCGCGTTGGTGGGGCGCCCGTCGGAGGTGGCGATCGACTCGGGGAGCGCGAAGAACGCGCGGTAGGCGAGCGAGTTCCCGTCGATCAGGAACAGCTCGCGAGGGGCGTCTCCGTTGCTCTGGGCCATCGCCTCGAAGGCTAGATCACCGAGTTGCCGCGTCGATGGATGTTTCCCGGACGTTGGGGGCGCCGTCCCGGATGGCGTGCACCGCTATGCTGGCGGGTCGATGCGGCTTCGGTAGCCATTTGCCGGAGCCGCACAACGCGCACGCCGCATGACCGAGACGCCAGCACCCGACAACAGCGAGCCGACGCCGGTCCCCGAAGAGGCTCAGCCGACGGCCGCCGAGGGTAACGGCGACCCGGCCCCGCCGCCGCCCGAACCGGCCCCGGAGGCCGCAGCAGAGGCGCCCGCGCCCGCTGCACCGGAGGCCCCGCCCGCGGAGGCTCCGGCGGCGACGACCGCACCCGCGCCCGAGGCGCCGCCTGCGCCCGCCGCAGAGCAGCCCGCGGCAGAGACCGCACCCGCGGCCGAAGCGCCGTCTGCGCCCGCCGCAGAGCAGCCCGCGGCAGAGACCGCACCCGCGGCCGAAGCGCCGCCTGCGCCCGCCGCAGAACAGCCCGCGGCAGAGACCGCACCCGCGCCCGAGGCGCCGTCTGCGCCCGCCGCAGAGCAGCCCGCGGCAGAGCAGCCCGCGGCCGAAGCGCCGTCTGCGCCCGCCGCAGAGCAGCCCGCTCAGCAGCAGCAGCCGCAGCGCGGCGGTCAGCAGCAGCAGCAGCAGCAGCGCCCGCGGCGTCGCCGCCGCCTGACGGCGGCCGAGCGCCACCGGCGCACGTTCTTCGCGAAGCTCAGCGAGCTGCGCAAGCAGGAGCAGGCGGCCGTCGAGGCCAACGAGCCGGAGCCCGAGGACACCGAGGCGCCTGCCGCCGAGGCGCCCACGGAGGGCGAGGCCGCCCCCGTCGCCGAGGCCCAGCCGCAGCAGCAACAGCAGCCCGCCGCGCCGGCCACCTCGCCGTCGCGCTCGGCGCGCGCGCAGGCCCGGCTCGTCGCCGCCATCGAGCGTGTCGGTGGTGCCGAGGCCGTCCGCGAGGCGCTCCAGCCCAAGCGGCGCGACGACGGCGAGACGATGAAGTGGTCCTCGGTCTGCGCCGAGCAGGCCCAGGGCGTCAAGCCCGGAGACCCGATCTTCACGGCCTGGGTGCGGCTCGCCGCCACCCCGGTCCGCGACGTCAAGGCCATCGTCAACCCACGCGGTCGCGACGACGATCGCCGCGGCCGAGGGCGTGGCCGCGGCCGGCGCTCGGACGGCGGCGGCGGCGGCGGCGGTGGTGGTGGCGGTGGCGGCGGCTACCGCGGTGGTGGCGGCGGAGGCGGTTACGACCGCGATCGCGGGCGCCCCGCACGCCGCGAGGAGCTCGAGGAGCACGGCCGCGACGGCTCGTTCCGCTCATCCGTCCGGATCGTGCACGTCGACAGCGACGGCCAGCGTCGCGAGCGCGACGACGACCGCCACGCCGAGCGTGACGCGAAGCGCCAGGCCGAGGCCGAGCGCCTCGCCAAGCACGGCTACTGAGCCGCCGACCCGTGGTCAGCGAGGTCTGATCACGAGCGCTTGTAGCGAGTCTCGCGGTACTCGTCCACCCATGCCTTAGAGCTTCGCCACGTCCCATCGGCCGCCTTGGCGGCCTTGAGCCGACCTCGGATCGCCGCCACACGCAACGCATTGGCGGAGAGTTGCGGGGTCGCGAGCGCCGGCAGCGGGACCACACGTGCCGGACCGGCGACGGCCGGTACGACGAACTTGTAGAGGTTGTCCAGAACAGCTCGGGCGAGGAACTCACCGAGTGGCCCCAGATCGCCCCCGTCCGAACGCCGGAGCGCCGCGAGGTCGCGGCCGCGATCTCCCTTGTAGATGATCGCCGGTGGAATCCCGAGACGTACCAAGAGGCGGTTGAGGATCAGCCGACCGGTCCGGCCGTTGCCGTCGAGGAACGGGTGGATCTGCTCGAAGCCGGCGTGGAGCGCCGCTGCCGCCTCGGCGATGGCTCTCTCATCAACGGCCCGAAGTCCTTGGGCTTCGGTGACCCCGTCGCGCACGAGGGCGGGGATATCGGGCCACGGCGGTGGCTGCATTCCGCCCGGGAACGGCTCGATGTCATGCTCGCGAAACGCACCGGGACCCTCGCGAGAACGAGCGTGTTCTCCTCGATCGCGGTCGAGTGATGCGCCTCCTCGAGCCAGATGCCGCGCCAGATCGCTTCGCCTCGAGCCGAACAAATTCGCGGAAAGTGTTCGCAGGCGCCCAAGCTATTGGTACCGAACACTTTCCGGCCACACACCGGCAGTCGCCGCGCCGCCGCGCCGCGTCGCCTAACATGCGCGCGGCTCGTGCCGCTCCCCACATCCGCACAGTTCTCATTCCTCCTGCGAGTGCGGATCGACCACCGGCCGGGCATGCTCGGGCGCGTCGCGACGGCGATCGGGCAAGCGGGCGGGACGATCGGCTCGATCGACCTGATCGCCATCGACGAAGCGCACACGCTGCGGGATATGACGATCGACGCCGCCGGCACCGACCACGCGGACGCAATCGTCGAGTCGGTCAACGCCGTCGAGGGCGCCGAGGTGCTCGACGCCACCGACCGGACGTTCCTCATGCACGTCGGCGGCAAGATCGAGCAGCACAACAAGCACGCGCTGCGCACCCGCGACGACCTGAGCATGGCCTACACGCCGGGCGTCGCGCGCGTTTGCGAAGCGATCGCGAAAGACCGCGACAAGGCCTTCCAGTACACGATCAAGCGCAACACGGTCGCCGTCGTGTCTGACGGCAGCGCCGTCCTCGGGCTCGGGGATATCGGGCCCGAGGCGGCGATGCCGGTCATGGAGGGGAAGGCGATGCTGTTCAAGGAGTTCGGCGGTGTGGACGCGTTCCCTCTCTGCCTGAACACCAAGGACCCGGACGCGATCGTCGCCACCGTCGAGTCGGTCGCCCCCACCTTCGGCGGCATCAACCTCGAGGACATCAGCGCGCCGCGCTGCTTCGAGATCGAGGAGCGGCTGAAGGCCAGCCTCGACATCCCGGTCTTCCACGACGACCAGCACGGCACCGCGGTCGTCGTGCTCGCCGCCCTCCTCAACGCCATCAAGATCACCGGCAAGCGGATGGAGGATCTCGACGTGCTGATCGTCGGCCTCGGCGCGGCGGGGATCGCGGTGGCGAAGATCCTGCTCGCCGCCGGCGTCCATGACATCGTCGGCTGCGACTCCAAGGGCGCCCTGTCGACCGACCGGCCCGACTACGAGGACGGCTCGATGAGCGCGATCAAGCGCTGGTTCGCCGAGACGACCAACGAGGAGCGCCGCAGCGGCGCCCCGGCCGACGTGATCGAGGGCGCCGACCTCTTCATCGGCCTGTCCGGCGCGCGCGTGATGCCCGCCGAGGCGCTGGACAAGATGGCCGACAACGCGATGGTCTTCGCGATGGCGAACCCGACGCCCGAGGTCACGCCCGAGGAGGCCGAGCCGTACGCGCGCATCATCGCCACCGGCCGCTCGGACTACCCGAACCAGATCAACAACGTGCTGTGCTTCCCCGGCATCTTCCGCGGGGCGCTCGACGTCCGCGCCCGCGAGATCACCGAGGACATGAAGATGGCCGCCGCTCGCGGGATCGCCGCCGTGGTCCGGGACGACGAGCTGCGCGAGGACCACATCATCCCGTCGCCCTTCAACCGCGACGTGCCCAAGGCGGTCGCCGCCGCCGTGGCCGAGCAGGCCAAGCGCGAGGGCGCCGACCAGGCCGACCCCGGCACGCGCGGCTACGCACCGGGCGACACGCAGGAGTTCGGGGCGCTGCGGCCGTGACCCCGAGCGCGCCGGGCGCCGTACTCCACCCATGAGACTCACGCTCACCGGCGCGACCGGGCGGCTCGGCACGATGATCACGAGCGCGCTCCGCGAGCGCGGCGACGACGTCACGATCCTCAGCCGCAGCGCCGCCAAGGGCATCGAGTGGGATCCCGTGCGCGGCCCGGCGCCCGTCGACGCGCTCAACGGCCGCGACGCCGTGATCCACCTCGCCGCCGAGGACATCGCCCAGCGCTGGAACGACGAGTCGCTGCGGCGCATCCGCGAGTCGCGCGAGGTCGGCACGCGCAACCTCGTCGAGGGCCTACGGGCCGCCGAACCGCGGCCCAAGGCGCTGATCAGCGCCTCCGCGGTCGGCTACTACGGCAACCGGCCCGAGGCGGTCGACGAGGACAGCGCGCCAGGGGACGACGTGCTGGCCCAGGTCTGCATCGCCTGGGAGCGTGAGGCGCAGCGCGCCGAGGATCTGGGAATGCGCGTCGTACGCGTGCGCACCGGCGTCGTGCTCGACCGCCACGGCGGCGCGCTGGAGAAGATGCTGCTGCCGTTCCGCCTCGGCGTCGGCGGCCCGGTCGCGGGCGGAAAGCAGCCGCTGCCGTGGATCCACGTCGAGGACGTCGCCGGGATCTACCTCAATGCGCTCGACGACGAACGCTGGACCGGCCCGGTGAACGCCACCGCGCCCGAGCCGGTGACCAACGCGGAGTTCTCCAAGGCGCTCGGCCGCGCGCTCCACCGGCCGGCGATCGCGCCCGTCCCCGGCTTTGCGATCCGCGCGCTGTACGGCGGGATGGCGAAGCTCGTGATCGAGGGCCAGCGCGCCCTCCCCCGCCGCACGCTCGAGCTCGGGTACGCGTTCAAGCACCCCCAGCTTGACGAGGCACTGCGCTCCGCGCTCGCGGAAACTTGACCACCGCTCCGAGGCCGGTGGTAAGGTCCGGCGAGTGCCGCCGAACGCGAGCAGCGACCGCTACGACCCGCTTCCCGGGTTCACCGAGATCCCGGCGTTCCTGTACCGGAAGCTCTCGCCTCGCGGCCGCCGCTACGCGCTCGTGATCGGCGCGCTCCTGCTCGCCGGCCTGGCCGTCGGCCTGTACTTCGGCATCCCGGCGATCACCGAGAGCAAGGCGGAGCGGGCCGCCGCCGAGCGCCGCGCCGACGCCCAGCGCGAGGCCCAGCTGGTCGCCCAGCTCAAAGCCGAGCAGCGCCTGGTCGAGGGCCGCGGCACGGCCGCGCGTGGACTGAAGGACGGCGCCGAGATCGCCGCGCGGCAGGCGCTTGCCGCCGACCTCGCGGCCGCCGTCCACCAGGACGCCAACGGGCGGGTGCGCAGCGGCGAGTTCACGCATTCGATCAAGCGCGTCGAGTGCGAGCGCTACCCGCGCGGCGCGCACGGCGAGGATCCGGCGACCGACCTGTCGAGGCCGACCGGCCGGTACTCGTGCCTGGCGGTCACCATCGACGCGCCGAAGACCGAGCTCAGCAACCCCAGCGCCATCGGCTATCCCTACCGCGCGCTCGTGGACTTTCCGTCAGGGAAGTACACGTTCTGCAAGTTCAGCGGGCGGCCCGGAGAGATGGCGTTCCTGCGTACGGTCCGCGCGCCCGTGCCGCGCGCCTGCGGCGGCGGCAGCTGATCCGGTAGACACGACCCGGCGCGAGCGCCCATGTACGGGACGCCATGTCGTCCCTTCCGCCCGATCTCGACCGGCTCGGTGACCAGCTCACCCGCGCCGCCGGCGACACCGCTGCGGCCCGCCGGGCGCGCCGCGAGCAGCGCCTACGCGTGTCGCTGGTCGCCGTGATCGGCGCGATCGCCTTCGCCGCGTTCACTCCGGCCGACCTCGGCCACGGCGTGCGCGCGCTCGAGGGCGCCGCGCTCGTCTCGGCCACGATCCCGGCCGGCTGCGAGCACGCGCACGGGCCCGGCTACATGCTGCCGCGCTGCGCGGCCGCGCAGGCCGCGATCCCGCACCGCCCCTACGCCTGGCGCTGAATCGCCTTCTCGTCGACCTTGCCGCGGCCGACCGGGCCGATCTTCTTCCACTTCGACTCGGGCCTCGCCGGCCACACGAGCCACACGATCGTGCCGATCACCGAGAAGAAGAGCCCGAACGCGAGGCCGATCTTCTCGCCGTAGCCCTTGCGCTCCGACAGGTACGACGCGACGATCGCCGCGAGCAGCCACAGGTACAGGAGCCACAGGGCCTTGGCGCCGAGCAGTGCGAAGGTGATGATCATGTTCCCAGGTACGCCTTCATGACTTCGGGGTTGGTCCGGAGCGCCGTCGACTCGTCGCTGATGACAACCGCTCCGGTCTCGAGCACGTAGCCGCGCTGGGAGACCTCGAGCGCGAAGTTCGCGTTCTGCTCGACGAGCAGGATCGTCGTCCCCTGCTTGTTGATCTCGGCGATCGTCTCGTAGATGCGCTCGACGAGGATCGGCGCGATGCCCATCGACGGCTCGTCGAGCAGCAGCAGCTTCGGCTGGCCCATGAGCGCGCGGCCGATCGCGAGCATCTGCTGCTCACCGCCGGACATCGTGCCGGCCTTCTGCGACTCGCGCTCCTTGAGGCGCGGGAACAGGTCGAAGACGCGGTCGAGGTCCTCGCGGATGCCGCCGCTGTCACGGCGCAGGAACGCACCGAGCTCGAGGTTCTCGCGCACGGTCATGCGCTGGAAGCAGCGCCGTCCCTCGGGCGACTGGCAGATCCCGAGGCGCACGATCTCCTGTGCCGGCAACAGCGAGATCTCCTCGCCGGCCAGTTTGATCGAGCCCGTGCGCGGCGGCGTGAGCCCGGAGATCGACCGCAGCGTCGTCGACTTGCCGGCGCCGTTTGAGCCGATGAGCGTCACGCATTCACCGTCGTCGACGGTCAGCGAGATGCCCTTCAGCGCCTCAATGTTCCCGTAGAAGGTGTGGATGTCGTCGATCTCGAGGAACGCCATGCCTAGCCCTCCTGCTCCGACGCCTTCTTGCCGAGATACGCCTCGATCACGCGCGGGTTGGCGCGGACCTCGGCGGGAGCGCCCTCGGCGATCTTCTCGCCGTGGTCGAGCACGGTGATGTGCTCGGAGACGCCCATGACGACCTTCATGTCGTGCTCGATGAGCACGATCGTGATCCCGCGCTCGTCGCGCAGCTTGCGCATGAACTGCGTGAGCTGCTCGGACTCCTGCGGGTTCATGCCGGCGGTCGGCTCGTCGAGCAGCAGAACCTTGGGGTCGGAGGCGAGGGCGCGCGCGATCTCGACCCGCCGCTGCTCGCCGTAGGAGAGGTTGATCGCGGTCCAGTCGTGGTGCCGCTTGGCGACGCCGACGTACGCAAGCTCCTCGCGCGCCTTCTCCTGCACGCGCGCCTCCTCGCGCCGCACGCCCGGGGTGCGGAAGATCGAGCCGAACAGCCCGGCCTTCATCCGCGAGTTCTGGCCGACCATGCAGTTCTCCACCGCGGACATGGTCGAGAACAGGCGGATGTTCTGGAACGTCCGCGCCATGCCCAGCTTCATGATCATGTCCGGCCGCCCTCCGGTGACGTTACGGCTGTCGAACACGATCAGGCCGAGCGTCGGCTTGTAGAAGCCGGTCAGCATGTTGAAGAACGTGGTCTTGCCGGCGCCGTTGGGGCCGATGATCGAGACGATCGACTTCTCTGGCACGCTGAACGTCACGTCGCTCACGGCCGTCAGGCCGCCGAACTGCTTGGTGACGCCCTGGGCGTCGAGGATGAGGTTGCCGTTGGTCGCGCTCATGCCCGTGCGGTGTAGAGGGTGTCCTCGGAGACCTCGTCGCCGTGGGTCATCTCCTCGGCGCGCCGGCGTTCCGGCAGCAGGCCCTGCGGGCGGAGGAGCATCATCATCACGAGCAGGAACCCGTAGATCGCGAACGTGATCTGCGTCATGTCGAAGTCCAGCCCGAACTTCGCCGGCAGGTCGTTGAAGACATCCGGGATGAAGTAGTTGTTGATGAACGACAGGACGATCGCACCGAGCACGACGCCCCAGATCGATCCGAGGCCGCCGAGGATGACCATGCCGAGGACGAGGATCGAGAAGTAGAACTGGAACTGGTCTGCGTTGACCGTGTTCAGGTAGGACCCCAGGTACGCGCCCGAGATGCCGCCGAACGCTGCGCCGGTGCCGTAGGCCAGCAGCTTCGTCTTGACCGACGGCACGCCCATCGCAACCGCCGCCACCTCATCCTCGCGCAGCGCGATCCAGGCGCGGCCGAGCCGCGAGTCGCGCAGCCGGAAGTTCACGAACAGCACGACGGCCACGAGGCCGAGCGCCACCCAGTACCACGGTCTCAGGTTCAGCGACGTGAACGGGTCCACGAAGGGTATGTCGATCTTGTCCACCGGCGTGATGCCCTGCCTGCCCGCGGTGAACGTCTGGTCCTTGCCGAACGCGTTCTCGAACACGCCGCCGAGGAGCGGCACGCCGGATAGCTTGATCTCGTCGCTGTTGACCGCGATCTTGCCGATGATCTCGCCGAACGCCAGCGTGACGATCGCGATGTAGTCGCCGCGCAGGCGCAGCGTCGGCAGGCCGATGATCATGCCGGCGATCGTCGTGAAGAGGACCGCAAACACGAGCACGAGGAAGAAGTTGAGGTGGATCCCCGGCAGGCTGGCGGCGAAGCCGCTCACGCCGATGTGGATACCCTCCTGGTGGTTGACCTCCGAGAAGAACCCGGAGCCCAGCCAGCCCATCGTGTAGGCGCCGATCGCGAAGAACGCGACGTACCCGAGGTCGAGCAGGCCGGCGAATCCGACGATGATGTTCAGGCCCAGCGCCATCACCACGTAGGCGAGCGCCAGGGTCGCGTTGCCCATCAGCTCGCCGCCGGAGTCGAGCGCGAACGGCAGCAGGATGAGGACGACGAAGAAAATCGGGATGAAGGCCTTCTCGGCCCAGTCCGGCACGGTGAAGCCGCCGGACGGCGAGGGCGGAGCCGTGTCCTGCTCGGGCTCGGCGGCTGTGGACGTCATCCCGCCTCCCTCGTCTCCTCGCCCAGCAGGCCGGACGGCTTGAAGACCATGATCAGGATCAGGTAGCCGAACACGATCACCGGCGTCCACTCCGGCCCGATGCGGTTATCGGAGATCTGCTGGATGAAGCCGATGATGAAGCCACCGAGCACGGCGCCGCGGATGTTGCCGATGCCGCCCATGACGGCCGCGGTGAACGCGACGAGGCCGGCAGTGAAGCCCTGGAAGTACCAGATCGTCGTCTGGTACAGCGCGTAGATCAGGCCGGCGGCCCCGGCCAGCATTCCGCCGATCAGGAACGTCAGCGAGATCGTCGTATCGACATTGATGCCCATCAGCCTGGCGGCGTCGGGGTCCTGCGCGGTGGCGCGCATCGCCTTGCCGAGTCGGCTCTGGCCGATGAACGTGGTCATCACGATCAGCAGCGGGATCGTCACGCCCACGGCGAGGACGTCGCCGTTGGTGATGTTCACGCCGCCGATGCTGAAGAGCTGGTGCTGGGAATGGATGAGGTCCGTGATGCCCTGCTGCGAGCCGCCGCGCCAGAGCAGGCCGACGTTCTGCAGGATGAAGGAGAAGCCGACCGCCGTGATCAGCGGCGCGAGCTTGGGCGCCGTCCGCAGCGGTCTGTACGCGACCCGCTCGATCATCGTGTTCAGCATCCCGGACCCGAGCATCGCGATCGGCAGCGTGACCACCAGGCCGACGACGAGCAGACCAGTGCCCGTGTCCTGGGACAGGCCCAGCGTGGTGAAGAACCCGGCCGCGACGAACGAGCCGATCATGAAGACCTCGCCGTGGGCGAAGTTGATCAGCTCGACGATGCCGTAGACGAGCGTGTAGCCGATCGCCACGAGCGCCCAGATGGCGCCGTTGGAGACCCCGTCGACGAGGTTGTTGCCGAGTCGCGAGAGGTTGTCGGTGTCGCTCGTGAGGTCCTTGACGGCGAACCAGACCGGCATCGCCAGCAGGACGACGATCAACCCGTACTTCGCGACGAAATCACGCACCGCCTGACCCGGGGCGGCGGAGCGCTCTGTAGGAACGCTTGCGGCTTCCATGTTCTGTGGACTCTTCCAGAAAGTGCCTTCCGGGGGCGGGAAGTTCTTCCCACCCCCGGAGGCACATCCGTCACACGACTACTGGGCCTTGGCCTTGATCGTGGAGTCGAACTTCAGCTGACCCCCGGTGATCGAGTAGACGCCGTAGTCGGTCAGCGTCGTGTCGCCGTTCTCGTCGATCGAGTAGGTACCGAGCACGCTGGAACGGTCCTTCGTATCGAAGAGCGCCTTGACGACGTCCTCCTTGCTGCCGGTGCCCGAGCGCTGGATCGCGTCGAGCGCCAGACGCATCGCCTCGTAGCCATAGATGGCGTACGGGTCCGGGTTCTTCTCGCCGTACTTCTGCGTGTACTGCTTGAAGAAGTCCTGACCCTCCGGCGGGTACTGGTCCGGCGACAGGGTCGCCACGGTGACCTTCACCTTCGACGCCACGTCGGCGGGGATGCCGCCGTCCTTCGGGTTGGCGAACCCGGACTCCGCGACGCCGTCCGGCCCGTAGAGCTTCGCGTCCGGCAGAGCGGCCGAGAAGTCCTTGAAGAGCTGGACCGCGTTGTTCGCGGTGATGCCCGAGTAGATGAAGCAGTCGGCTCCCTCGCCCTTGGCCTTGGAGGCCAGCGAGCGGTAGTTCGGAGCGTTCTTGTCGATCGCCTCGTTCGCGATGATGTTCAGGCCCTGCGGGTCAGCCGCGAGCTGAATGTTCTTCGCGAGGCCGGCGCCGTAGACCTCCTTGTCGTTGGTCATGAAGACCTTGGTGCACCCGTCCTGCTTCATCAGCGTGGCGAGCGCGGCGCCCTGGATCGTGTCCTTCGGGACGATGCGCACGTACGTGCGGGTCCCGGCGGGGTAGTACTTGTCCGGCTCGCCCGGGTTGGAGCCCGGCTCGTCGGAGGTCAGGCCAACGGCGGTGTTCGCTGGGCTGATCTGTGGGACCCCGGCCTCATTGAGAATCGGGATCGAGACGGCAGAAGCACCGGAGTTGAACTCGCCGATGTAGACGCCGACGTTGTCATCCTGCGCCGCCTTGCGTGCGTTCGCCTGAGTCGCCTCAGGCGTCCACGAGCCGGCCTGCGCCGTCGAGTCGTCGAGCAGGTTGTACTTGACGGTGAAGTCACCGGCCTTGCCGCCGGCCTGCTCGAGTGCGAGCTTGATTCCGTTCGTCATAGCTGTCGTCTGCACACGGGAGGCGCCCTGCATCGGCAGCGAGGAGTAGACGTTCAGCGTCTTACCGCCGCCGCCACCGCTGCTGCTACCGCTCGAGCCTCCGTTGTCGTCGCCGCCGCAGGCCGCTACGCCTAGCGACAGCGCGCCGATGAGGCAGCCTGTCGCTGCCAACCAGCGTGAATTCAAGGAACCCCTCCTCATAAAGGGTTTGGTTTGGGCGGCGATTCTACGCGCGCCCGTTCCGGCCGAGCAACAGAGTGCCACGAAGCACGGCAGATTGCGGAATCACGGCGAACCGGCGGGTGCGGGGCGGTGGTCAGGAATCCCGGCGGTTACCCGGAAGGTACGGGACCACCAGATGGACCGCCGCGGCGATGATCAGCATCACCAGCGTGATCAGGAACGCGTCGAGCGACTTGGCGCCGATCGCCCACAGGACGACCCAGATGACGAGGCCCGCTATGAGGGTGAGCAGCACGCCCATGTGGCGGCAGCCTACCGACGGAGGCCGTCGGCAAGCGCCGTGACCAGCGCGCCGACCGCCGCGGCCGGATCCTCGCCCGCATCGGCGGCCTCGCCGGCGGCGCGGACGAGGCGCGAGCCGACGATCACGCCGTCGGCGCCGGCGGCGGCCGCCGCGGCCGCCTGCTCGGGCGTCGAGATGCCGAAGCCGAGGGCGACCGGCACCGGGCTGTGCGCCTTGGCCTCCGCGAGTACGGAGGCCAGCGAGCCGTCGACCCCGGCGCGCTCGCCGGTCGTGCCGGTCACGGACACGGTGTAGACGAAGCCGCGGGCCTGGCCGACGATCGTCGCCATCCGGTCGGCCGGCGTGGTCGGCGCGATCAGCGGCACGAGCGCGAGCCCGGCGCCGTCGCAGGCCGCGCGCACGGCGTCGCTCTCCTCGAGCGACAGGTCGGGCACGATCAGGCCGCTCACGCCGGCCGCCGCCGCCTCCTGCGCGAAGCGCTCGAGGCCGCGCGCGAGGATCGGGTTCACGTAACACATGAGCACGACCGGGAGCCGCTCGGCGATCCGCGCGGCGACGTCGATCACGCCGTGCAGCGTCGCCCCGGCGGCGAGCGCGCGCGTGCCCGCCGCGTGGATCACCGGACCGTCGGCCAGGGGGTCAGAGAACGGCACGCCGAGCTCGACGAGGTCGGCGCCCGCGTCGGCGCAGGCGAGGCCGATCGCCGCCGACGCGTCGAGGCTCGGGAAGCCGCCCATCAGGTACGGCATCAGCGCGGCACGCCCCGGGGCCGCCGCGAACGCCGCGGCGATGTTGTCAGTCCCCGATGCCAAGCTTCGGAAGAACCTCCGCGAGATCCTTGTCCCCGCGGCCGGAGAGGCAGATGAGGTCGAGCGTGTCCGGCCCCGCTTCGGAGGCCAGCATCCACGCCACCGCATGTGAGGACTCGAGCGCCGGGATGATGCCCTCCAGCTCGGCCACGCGGCGCAGCGCCGCGAGCGCGTCGTCGTCGGTCACCGCTTCGTACGTGGCACGCCCGCTGTCGCGCAGGTACGCGTGCTCGGGCCCGACGCCCGGATAGTCGAGCCCGGCGGAGATCGAATGGGCCTCGAGGATCTGGCCGTCCTCGTCCTGCATGATCGCCGAGTAGGCGCCGTGCAGCACGCCACCGCGGCCGCCGATCGTCAGCGGAGCGCCGTGCTGGCCGGTGTCCAGGCCATGGCCCGCGGGCTCGACGCCGATCAGCGCGACCCCGGCGTCGTCGCGGAACGCGGTGAAGATCCCGATCGCGTTCGAGCCGCCGCCGACGCAGGCGATCACGCGGTCGGGCAGCCGGCCCTCCCGCTCGAGGATCTGCGGCCGCGCCTCGTCGCCGATCACCCGCTGCAGGTCGCGCACGAGCGCCGGATAGGGGGCCGGGCCGGCGCACGTCCCGAGCACGTAGTGCGTGCCGACCACGTTCGTCACCCAGTCGCGGATCGCTGCCGAGATCGCCTCCTTGAGCGTGGCGGTGCCGGCCTCGACGGGCGCCATCGTCGCCCCCAGCAGCTGCATGCGCAGCACGTTGGGCCGCTGCCGGCGCATGTCCTCGGTGCCCATGTAGACGATGCACTCCATCCCCAGCAGCGCGCACGCCGTCGCCGTCGCCACGCCGTGCTGGCCGGCGCCGGTCTCGGCGATGATGCGGGTCTTGCCCATGCGCTTGGCGAGGAGGCACTGGCCGAGCGCGTTGTTGATCTTGTGCGCGCCGGTGTGGAGCAGGTCCTCACGCTTGAGGTAGACCGGGTGCCCGGCGGCCTCGGACAGCCTGCGTGCGTGGTAGAGCGGCGTCGGGCGGCCCGCGAAGTCGCGCAGCAGCGCGTCCAGCTCGGCACGGAAGCCGGCGTCGTCCCGCGCCTCGATCCACGCAGCCTCGAGCTCGGCCAGCGCCGGCATCAGCGTCTCGGGGACGTACTGGCCGCCGTAGGGGCCGAAGCGATGCTCGAGGACGCTCATACGGCCACGGCGGTTGCGGCCGCGATGAACGCCTCGACCTTGGCAGGGTCCTTGACGCCCGGCTCGGACTCCACGCCGGAGGCGACGTCGACGCCCCACGGATGCACGGCGGCGATGCCCTCCGCGACGTTCTCGGGCGTCAGGCCGCCGGAGAGGATGAGCGGCACGTGCGAGCGCCGCTGCGCGGCCATATCCCAGTTCCACGTTCGCCCGGTGCCGCCGTAGGCCGCGCCGGCGGCCGCGTCGAACATGTGGAAGTCGGTGTGGAAGCGCCCGGCGTCGCGGATATCGGCGCCCGAGCCGATCCGCAGCGCCTTGATCATGCGCGCGCCGGTCCGCTCGGCGACCGCTGTGCAGAACGACGGGCCCTCGTCGCCGTGCAGCTGGACGTGCGTGAGGCCGACGCCCTCGACGATCCGCACGACCTCGTCGAGCGTCGGGTTCACGAACACGCCCACGGGCTCGATCTTGCGGCGCAGCTCGCGCGCGATCCCGGCGGCGATCGCCGGATCGACGCGCCGTTTGGAGCCGGGCCAGAAGTTGAAGCCGATCGCCCACGCGCCGAGCGAGGCCGCCAGCTCGGCGTCCTGCGCGCGCGTTATGCCGCAGATCTTCACGTGGGCCATGAGCCCCATCCTAGGACGGCCGGATGCCGTCCACCGTGTCAGCCCGCGGGACTGGGATCCGCGGAGGTGATCATCCAGATGCCAGCGTGGCCGGGCGTTGGTCGAGCGTCACGTCAACGTCGCCGCGGCTGCCGTTGCGCTCGACCGCGAGCTGCACGGTGTCCCCGACCGCGTGATGGTCGACCTCCGCGAGCAGCCCGGGGAAGCTTGTCACCGCCTTGCCCGCGATCGACGCGATCACGTCGCCGGGCTCGATCCCGGCGCGCGCCGCCGGCCCGTCCGCCTGCACCTCGGTCACCTGCACACCGCCGGCGGCCGACGTGCCGCGCAGGCCGATGTAGGGCCGGATGACCTTGCCGCGGCGCTCGATGTCGGCGACCACGGCGCGGACCGTGTTGGAGGGGACCGCGAATGTCTTGGCGCCGTCCATGCGCGACGTGACGCCGACGACGCGCCCGTCGGCGCCGATCAGCGGGCCGCCGGACGACGCAGGCGCGACCACCGCGTCGGTGGCGAAGACGCCGCTGATGACGTAACCGCCGGGGACCTCGACCTGCTGGTCGGCCGCCGCGATGCGGCCGGTGCCGGCGCCCGGCTGGATGCCGTTCGGGTTGCTCACGGCGACGACCTGGTCGCCGAGGCGGACGGAGCTGGAGTCGCCGAGCTCGACCGGGCGCAGATCCAGCCCTTCGGGGTCGACCGCGAGCACCGCGAGGTCGGTCTGCTCGTCCTTGCCGACCACGTGCGCGGCGACCGTGCGACCGTCCATGAACGTCACCTGGAGCGCGGTGACGCCGTTGATGACGTGGGCGTTGGTCACGACCCGCCCGTCGTCGTCGAGGACGAAGCCCGATCCGGTCGAGACCGCGAGGTCGCTGCCGGCCTGGGCGTCGAACGCGGTGGCCCCCGGGGAGACGGTCCGTGCCCGGATGTAGACGACGCTGGGCGCCGTGCGATCGAAGATCTCGCCGGTGGTCATGGTCTCGGACGACGGACTCGAAGCGAGCAGCCCCTGACGGGTGACCGAAGACGCGCCGCCGCTCGCCACCATGGCGGCGACGGTGAGCGCGCTGCCGATCACGGCAGCGACCACAGGCACAGCGAGTTGCCGGGTCGACATCGACCACCAAGCGTGCCCGTGTACGGTTAGTCGCGGCTAAACGGTGTCTGAGCCGCCGCCGCTGAGGCGCCGCGTGGCGTCCTCGACGTCGGGGGCGCGCATCAGCGTCTCGCCGATCAGCACGGCGTCGACGCCGACGCGATCGAGCTCGTCGAGCTGGTCGCGTGTCGTGAAGCCGGACTCGGACACGACGGTCTTGCCGGCCGGCACGTCGGCGAGCAGGTCGTAGGTGCGCTCGATGTCCACGGAGAAGTCACCGAGGTCGCGGTTGTTGATCCCGAGCACGTCCGCCTCGACCTCGAGCGCGACGTCGAGCTCGCGCTCGTCGTGGATCTCCACGAGCGCGTCGAGGTCGAGCGCGCGCGCCTCGCTGAGCAGCTCGTAGAGCGCGTCGGGCTCGAGCGCGGCGACGATCAGCAGGATCGCGTCGGCGCCCGCGGCGGCGGACTCGTAGAGCTGGTACGGGTCGACGATGAAGTCCTTGCGCAGCACCGGCAGCTCGGTCACCACGCGGGCGGCGCGCAGGTCGTCGAGCGAGCCGCCGAAGTGGAACGGCTCGGTGAGGATCGACAGTGCGGCGGCGCCCCCGCGCTCGTAGGCGAGCACGACGTCCTCCACCGTGGCGCCTTCGCGGATCTTGCCCGCCGACGGCGAGCGGCGCTTGTGCTCGGCGATCAGCGAGATGCCGGGCCGCAGCAGCGCCTCCGAGAACGGGCGGCCCTCGGGCCGCTCGGCGATCGCGGCCTCCAGGCGCGCGAGCGGCATCGACTCGCGGCGGCGCACGACCTCGCCGCGCGTGTCCTCGACGATGCGTTCCAGAACACTCATGCCGGTGCCAGCTCTTGGGTCATCTCCACCAGTCTGCCGAGCGTTGCCGCGGCGCGGCCGTCGTCGATCGCTGCCTCGGCGGCGCGCACGCCCTCCTCGAGCGAGTCCGCGACACCGGCGACGTAGATCGCCGCACCCGCGTTGAGGACCGCCAGGTCGCGCTGCGGCCCGCTCTCGCCGTCGAAGATCCGGCGCGTCGTCTCGGCGTTGCTGTCCGGCGTGCCGCCCGCGAGGGCCTCCGGCCGAGCGCGCGGGAGCCCGACGTCCTCGGGGGACACCTCATAAGAGTGAACGTCGGGCCCGTCGACCTCCACGACGCGCGTTGTACCCGAGGTGCTCATCTCGTCTAGACCGTCGGCGCTGGACACTACCAGCGCCTTGACGGCGCCCAGCCGGGCCAGCGCTCCCGCGATGGTGTCCAGGAACGCGGCGTCGGAAACGCCGATGACCTGCCGCGCCGCGCCCGCCGGGTTGGTGAGCGGGCCGAGGAAGTTGAAGATCGTGCGGACCGCGAGCTCCTTGCGCACGGGCACCACAAAGCGCGTCGCGCCGTGGTGCGCGGGGGCGAACATGAAGCCGAAGCCGGCCTGCTCGATACAGCGGGCGACGGCCTCGGGCTCGAGGTCGATGCGCACGCCCAGCGCCTCCAGCACGTCGGCCGAGCCGGACAGGCCGGTGGCCGAGCGGTTGCCGTGCTTGGCCACCGCGCAGCCGGCGCCGGCGGCAATCAGCGCGGCGGTCGTGGAGACGTTGAAGGTCGGCCGCCCGCCGCCCGTCCCGGCGGTGTCGATCAGGTCCTCCCGGCTCGTGCGCACCGGCCGGGCGAGCCGGCGCATCGTGGTCGCGAGGCCCACCAGCTCGTCGACCGTCTCGCCCTTGGTGCGCAGCGCGATCAGCACCGCCGCGGTCTGCACCTCGGAGGCGTTGCCCTGCATGATCTCGGCCAGGACGGCCGCCGCCTGCTCGGTGCTCAGGTCGCGCCGCGAGGCGAGCGCCTCGATCGCCTCAGTCAGGATCTCGTTGCCCAAGGAAGTTCTCCAGCAGACGCTTGCCGTCGGGGGTCAGGACGGACTCGGGATGGAACTGCACGCCGAGCGCGGGCAGGTCGCGGTGGCGCACCGCCATCACGACCCCGCCGCCGCGGGCGGTCACTTCCAGCACATCCGGCAGGTCGGGGTCGGCGACCAGCGAGTGGTAGCGGCCGACCGTGAGCGGGCTCGGCAGGCCCGCGAACAGGCCGGTGCCGTCGTGCTCGATCTCCGTCGCCTTGCCGTGCACGGGCACGTGGCGGACGACCTGGCCGCCGAACGCCTGCACGAGCGACTGGTGGCCGAGGCAGACGCCGAGCGTCTTCACGCCCGCCTCCGGGAAGCGGCGCATGACCTCGACCGACATGCCGGCCTCGTTCGGCGTGCACGGCCCGGGCGAGACGACGACGCGGTCGTAGTCCTGTCCGAGCAGCTTGTCGACCGGCGCGGCGTCGTTGCGGATCGTCACCGGGTCGGCGCCCAGCTCGCCGAGGTACTGCACGAGGTTGTAGGTGAACGAGTCGTAGTTGTCGACGATCAAAACCCTCACGGCCATCTCTCCTGACCGGCCGCGAGCTCGATCGCGCGCACCACGCCGCGGGCCTTGGCGCGCGACTCCTCGTACTCGTAGGCGGGCTTGGCATCGGCGACCGTGCCCCCGCCGGCCTGCACGTGGGCGACGCCGTCCTTGACGACGACGGTGCGGATGCAGATGCAGGTGTCGAGCTCGCCGGCGTACGACAGCCAGCCGACGGCGCCGCCATACGCGCCGCGTTTGACCGGCTCGAGCTCGTCGATGATCTCCATCGCGCGGACCTTCGGGGCGCCGCTCAGCGTGCCCGCGGGGAGCACCGAGCGCAGCGCGTCGACCGCGCCGACCTCTTCTCTGAGGATGCCCGCGACGCTGGAGACGATGTGGATGACGTGGGAGTAGGTCTCCACGCCCATGAACGACTCCACATTCACCGAGCCGAACTCGCACACGCGGCCGAGGTCGTTGCGGCCGAGGTCGACGAGCATCACGTGCTCGGCGCGCTCCTTCTCGTCGGCGAGCAGCTCCTCGGCGATCGCCTTGTCCTCGTCGACCGTGGCGCCGCGCGGGCGGGTGCCGGCGATCGGGCGTGTGCTCACGTGCCTCCCGGAGACCGTGAGCAGCGGCTCCGGGCTCGCGCCGACGAGCTGGAAGTCCTCGAAGTCGAGGAAGTACATGTACGGCGACGGGTTGACCGCCCGCAGGCCGCGGTAGATCGAGAACGGCTCGGCTCCCGCCTCGGCCGACCAGCGCTGGCTCGGCACGACCTGGAAGGCATCGCCGGCGTGCACGTACTCGACGATCCGGGCCACCATCGCCTCGAACGTCGCGCGCGGCATGTTCGACTCGAAGTGCGGCTCGGGGCGGGCCTGGGCCTGTTGGCGGGGCAGCGGGCCGGCGAGCCGCTCGCGCACCTCGCGGATCGCCTCGCGCGCGCGGTCGTGCGCGGCCTCGTGCTCATCGACGTAGGCGTTGGCGAGGATCGTCACCGTGTGCTTGAGGTGGTCGAAGGCGACGATCACGTCGGACAGCATCAGGGCCATGTCCGGCAGCCCGACCGGGTCGGGGTTGACGTCCGGCAGGCGCTCGACCGCGCGCACGCAGTCGTAGCCGAAGAAGCCGACGGCGCCGCCGGTGAAGGGGATCGGCTCGGCGACCGGCGCCTGCCGGAAGCGCGCGATCTCGGCGGCGGCGAGGGCGTACGGGTCGCCACCGTCGGCGAGATTCCAGCGGATGACGCTGCGCGGCTTGTAGCCGATGAACGACCAGCGGCCGACGCGCTGGCCCTGCTCGGCCGACTCGAGCAGGAAGGCGGGGCCGGAGCCGCGCAGCTTGAGAAAGGCCGAGACCGGGGTCTCGGTGTCCTCGATGAACGTCTCGCAGACCGGGACGAGGTTGTGGGTGGACTCAGCGACGCCGGGCAACCAGGACCTCCTCGGCGTCGGCGAGGCTGAGGCCGCGCGAGCGCAGCAGGACGGCGAGGTGGTAGAGCACGTCGGCGGCCTCCTCGGCCACGCGCTCGTCGCTCTCCTCGCGGGCCGCGCGCGCGACCTCCTCGGCCTCCTCCTGGACCTTCTCCCCCGCCTTCTCCCCATCGCTCAGGAGCTCCGCGGTGTACGACCCTTCCGGCATCTCCGCCGCCCGCGCCGCAATGGTCCGCTCCAGGCCGGGCAGCACCTCGTGCGGCATCGGCGTCATGTCGCCGTTGTGGAAGCACGTGCGCTCGCCGGTGTGGCACGCCGGGCCGGCCGGCTCGACCAGGGCCAGCACGGCATCGAGGTCGCAGTCGAAGCGCAGCGCCTTCACCGCCTGCGTGTTGCCCGACGTCGCGCCCTTGTGCCACAGCTCGTCGCGCGAGCGGCTCCACAGGTGCAGTTCGCCGGTCTCGCGGGTCCGCTCCAGCGCCTCGGCGTTCATGTAGGCGAGCGTGAGCACCTCGCCCGACGCCCAGTCCTGGATCACGCAGGGCGCGAGGCCGCGCTCGTCAAAGGCAACTTCCATCGGGCTCGCAGAGTTTAGGTGGCCGTCGAAGGTAGGCGGTGCGTCCGATGTGGCCGAATCGTCCGCAGCGGGCGTGCCGACTCCTTCGACGGTCACCTAGGGCCGCGCCTGATCGAGATACCACGTGAACGCCCTGGTGCAGGGCTTTTCGCGCCCCACGACCTTCAGCAGCGCGGTCAAGGCCCGCGGCGGCAGTGCCGGGATCAGGCGCTGCAGCCGCAGCGCGCGGCGGAAGAACGGGGCGTGCGCGGCGGAGAAGTCACCGTATGCGGCCAGCGCCTCCTCGCGCCGTTTCTCGCCTTCGATCACGGCGCGCAGCTCTCGCCCGGCCGCGATCCCGAAGTGGAACGCGGTTCGAATCCCCTCGCCGGACAGCGGGATGCAGTGGCCGGCGCTGTCGCCGACGAAGAAGACACCGTCCTCCGCGGCGGGGCGCAGGTCGTGGGGAAACCAGTTGCCCTGGTAGCGGATCGCTTCCGTCTCCAGCCGGCTCGCCATCTCGATCGTCGGCTCCTTGACGTGATGGCGGGGCTCGTAGGAGCCGACGCCCACTCGCCGCTCGCCCGCGGCGGGGACCGACCAGGCGTAGCCGTAGCGGATGACCGAGCGGTCGATCCAGATGTCGAGGTCGGCGCCGCGCGGATCGTGCGGGTGGACCTCGAGGCCGCGGCTGATGCGCGCCTCGGGCGGCTGGACATTGGCGCCGGGCCCGAGCACGCGACGCCAGCCGAGCGCATCGACGATCAGCGGCGCGCTGATCTCTCCCCGATCGGTCCTCACCACGTCTCCGCCCCGATCGAGGACGGTCGCGATCTCGAACCGGGCATCGGATTGCTCCCACAGCGCCGCGCACAGCTCGCGGTAGTCGAAGCTCGACCAGCTCCAGGGCAGCCGGAAGCGCGTCGATCCGTGCGGGGTGTGGAAGGTCATGCACGGGATCTCCTGGCGGATCGCGCGCTCGACGCCCATCGCGCGCAGCCACGGCGTCGGCGCCGCACAGGCCGAAGTCGCGCGCTCGCCGATCTCGTAGCGGTCGAGCACGAGCACGTCGGCGCCGCTGCCGGCGAGCTCGCGCGCGACCGCGAGACCGGCGAAGCTGGCGCCGCAGACAAGGACGTCGGCGTGCGTGTCGAGCGGCGTCCGCTCGGTGCCGCGCAGCGTGGCGCGCCGGGTCATCGGCGCGCCGCCGCGACGATCCCGGGCACGTCTCGCCACCCGACGCCGATCGGCCGCCCCGTCACGTCTCCGCCCGCGGCCTCCGCGCGATCGAGGATGCGCTGATAGGCGGCGCAGGCGAGCCGTATGCCCGACCGGACCGACGCGGGCGCGGCGGCAACGGCGGGCTCGGCGAGCGCGAAGCGTGCGCGGGCGCGCGCGACCTGGCGCATGACGACGTGGCGCAGCGCGGGCGTGCGGAGATCCTCGACTCCGGGGAGGTAGATCCGGTCCAGCTCCCAGTCGTCGCCGACGTCGCGGATGAAGTTGGTCAGCTGGAACGCCTGCCCGAGCCGTCCAAAGTCGGCGTAGAAGCGCTCTGGCACGCCGAGCAGCGGGGCCATGATCCGGCCCACCGACCCGGCCGAGCCGTCCATGTAGGTCTCGAGCTCCTCGTCGCTGCCGATCCGCACCGTCCCGCAGTCCACCCGCATCGAGCGCATGTAGATACCGAGCTCCTGCAGCGGCAGGTCGTGCCGCTCCGCGGCATCGAGCAGCGCGCCGGCGACCGGGTGCGCGTCGGTTCCCCGCTCCAGCTCGTGTTCCCAGGCGTCGAGCGCCGCGCGGCGGGCGGCGACGGTGGGCGGCCGGTGGGGCCCGTCGACGATCTCGTCGGCCGTGCGGACGTACCCGTACAGGGCGTGCGTGGCCGGTCGGACGGCGGCCGGCAGGCGCCGCGTGGCCCAGTAGTACGTCGGGTCGTGACGACGCTGGAGGCGCCTGCAGGCGTCGTACGCCGCGGTTATGGCGGGATCCGTTGTCATCCTTGCCCCACACGATGGAAGCACTTCTGCGCGACAGGCGGCTCCTGTACGTCACCGGCAAGGGCGGCGTCGGGAAGACGACGGTCGCCGCCGCGCTCGGCATGGCGGCCGCTCGTGCGGGCCGCCGGACGATCGTCTGCGAGGTCGCCGACCAGGATCGCGTGTCGCGCGCGTTCCGGCGCGAGGGCGTCGTGCCGGAGACCGAGGTCCAGCTCGCCGACAACCTGTGGGCAATCACGATCGACCCGTCACGCGCGCTCGAGGAGTGGCTCGGCAAGCAGGTCGGCGGCGCCGGGCTACGCGTGCTCGCCCGCTCTTCGGCGTTCCAGTACTTCGTCGCCGCCGCACCGGGGGCCAAGGAGCTGATCACGATCGCCAAGGTCTGGGAGCTGGCGCAGCTCGAGCGCTGGGACCGCTCGAACCGCACCTACGACCTCGTGGTCGTCGACGCGCCGTCGTCCGGTCACGGGCTGGCGATGCTCACCACGCCCCGCACGTTCGGCGAGATCGCCCGCGTCGGCCCGATCCGCCGCCAGGCGTTCAAGATCCGCGACCTCCTCGCGGACCCGGAGCGGACCGGCTACGTCGCGGTCTCGCTGGCCGAGGAGATGCCCGTCAACGAGACGCTCGATCTCGAGCGGCGGCTGCCCGAGGCGGTCGGCCCGTCCTTGGAGGCGATCGTCGTCAACGGCATGTGGCCGGAGCGCTTCAGCGCCGCCGACGCCGAGCTCCTGCGCGGCTCGTTGGACAGCCGGCCGTCCGTCCGGGCCGCCCTCACCTCGTACGAGCGCGCGCGCGGCCAGCGCAGCCAGTTGCGCCGGCTCCGGCGCGCGACCGACGCCAAGGTCGTCACGCTCCCGTACCTGTTCGACGCCGAGATCGGCCTGCCGGAGTACGAGAAGCTCGCGGCGGCCCTGGCCCGCAAGCTCTGATCTTCTCGGCCACCCCCGCGGCCGGTTGGTCACCGTGCGCCACGCTCGCCCCCTTAATGCCGCAGTTCTACGTGATGCCGAGGCGATCCAAAAGCGTCTCGTCGCCCCGCCACGACCGCCGCACGCGCACCGACAGGTCGAGATGCACGCGCGTGCCGAGCTGGCGCTCGAGCTCGTGCCGCGCCGCCGTCCCGATCGCCTTGATCATCCGGCCGCGGGCGCCGATGAGGATGCCCTTCTGGGACTCGGTCTCGACCCACAGAAACGCCCGCACGATCACCAGCGCCTTCTGCTCGATGATCTCGTCGACCTGCACCTCGACCGCGTGCGGGACCTCCTGGCGCGTCCGGTGCAGGACCTGCTCGCGCACCAGCTCGGCGAGCACGACGTGCTCGGGCTGGTCGGAGACCTCGTCGGGCGGGAAGTAGAACGGCCCCTCGGGCAGCAGCCCGGCGAGGTGGTCGACCAGCGCGGGCACACCGCGGCCGGTGCGCGCCGAGACCGGGAAGACCTCGGCGTCGTCGAGCCCCAGCTCGGCAGCCGCGCTCAGCGCGACGACGGTCCGCGGCCGGTCGAGCCGGTCGACCTTGTTGACGGCGATCACCACCGGCACGGGAGAGCTCCCCAGCGCCTCGGCAATGAAGCGGTCCCCCGGCCCCACCCCCTGCTCGCCGTTGACGACGAACAGCGCGGCGTCGGCCTCTCTGAGCTCGGACTCGACGCGATGCTGCATCCGCTCCGTCAACGCGTCGCGCGGCCGCTGCACGCCGGGCAGGTCGGTGAGGACGAGCTGGAAGCGGTCCGGCGCCGTCACGACTCCGCGGATCGCCCGCCGTGTGGTCTGCGGCTTGTCGGAGACGATCGCCACCTTCTGGCCGACCATCGAGTTGACCAGCGTCGACTTGCCGACGTTCGGCCGGCCCGCCAGCGCGACGAAGCCGGAGCGGACGCTCATCGCATCCAGCCCATGATCTCGGCCTGCAAAGCGAGCATCTCGCCCTCGTCGGTCTCGTGATCCATGCCCGTGAGGTGCAGCACGCCGTGCACCACGGCCTCGAGTAGGTCGGTCGTGTGCTCGGGGCATATCACCACGTCTCCCAGCTCGCGCGGGCCGGCGGGCTCGCCAGCTTCGTCGACCGGGAACGACAGCACGTCGGTCGGCGAATCCTTGCCGCGATGGGCCGCGTTGAGCTCGGCGATGCGCTCCGGCGCCACGAACTCCACCGCGACGTGGCCGTCCTCGATCCCCGCGGACGCCGCCGCCAGCACGCACGCCTCGGAGACCAACACCGCGGGCAGGGCGTCCCCAATCACATCGACGTCGAGCAACTACGCGCTGCGGCGACTCTGGGCCGGCCGCAGCTCCTGAGCGGAGCGCTTGGCGTGCTCGTCGTAGGCCGCGACAATCCGCTGGACGAGCTTGTGGCGCACGACGTCCTCGCCGGTGAAGTTCACGAACTCGAGCCCGTCGACCCCGCCGAGGATGTCGTTGACCACGATCAGTCCCGACTTCTGGTCGCGCGGGAGGTCGACCTGCGTGATGTCGCCGGTGACGACCATCCTCGAGCCGAAGCCGAGCCGCGTGAGGAACATCTTCATCTGCTCGGGCGTCGTGTTCTGCGCCTCGTCGAGGATCACGAACGAGTCGTTGAGCGTGCGGCCGCGCATGAACGCCAGCGGCGCGACCTCGATGACGCCCTTCTCCAGGTGCGCGGCGACCTTCTCCGCCTCCATCATGTCGTGCAGCGCGTCGAACAGCGGGCGCAGGTACGGATCGACCTTCGCCATCAGGTCGCCGGGCAGGAAGCCGAGCCGCTCGCCGGCCTCGACGGCCGGGCGCGTGAGGATGATGCGGTTGACCTCGCGGCGCGCGAGCGCGGCGGTGGCCATCGCGATCGCCAGGAACGTCTTGCCGGTGCCGGCCGGGCCGACGCCGAACGTGACCGTCGAGCGGCGGATCGCGTCGACGTACCGCTTCTGATTGACCGACTTCGGCGTGACGCGCAGGTTGCGGTGCCGCCACACGACGTCCTCGAGCACGTTCGCGGGCGACTCGCTCTGGTCGAGCACGCGCGCGACCGACTCGATCGTCGCGGGCCCGATGTCGTGCCCGCGTTCGACCATGGAGCTCAGCTCGCGCACGACGGTCGCGCCCGCCTGCACAGCGTCGGCTTCACCGTCCAGCGTGAGCATGTTCCCGCGCAGGAAGACATCGCACTCGAGGTGTTCCTCGAGCGTACGCAGGATGTGGTCCTGGGAGCCCGCAAGCTCCGCGGCGACCTCGTTCGAGAGCTCCATCTGCCGTCTTGCCATCTAGGTCAGTACTTCCTTCACCTTGGTCGATATGCGCCGCCCGTCGGCCCGCCCACCGGCGGCGGCCATCACGTGCTTGATCACCTTGCCCATGTCGCGCTGGGACTCGGCGCCGGTCTCGGCGACCGCGGCCTGCACCAGGCCGTCCAGCTCGGCGTCCGACAGTTCGGCGGGGAGATACGCCTCGATGAGATCGGCCTCGAACTCCTCGCCCTCCGCCAGCTCCTGCCGCGACGCGTCGCGGTAGGCCTCGGCCGCCTCACGACGCCGCTTGCGCTCGCGCCGTAGCACCGCCAGCTCGTCGGTATCGCCGTCCTTCTCCGCCTTCTGCAGCTCGGAGAGGACCAGCCGGAGTGCCGTCACACGGTCCCGCTCCCCCGCTTTCATGGCGGAGGCGACGTCGGACTTGATGCGTTCGGCGATCTGCAAGCACTACCTATTGTACGCCGGGGTCAGGTCGTCCTCGTGATCTTCGAGAGGCCGAACGGCGTGTCGACCGCGATGCCCCGCCGTTCGGCCACGGCGGCGGCGAGCCGCTGCGCCGGGATCACCGCCCCGAGCGGGCTCAGCCACTCGGGCATCGGGACGAGATCGAGGTCGGCGCCGGGCGCCGCGACGATCGTGGGGGCGCCGCGGCGGCGGGCCTCTTCGACCGCGTCGTGCACGCCGGGCGCGGCCGGTCCGGGGGGCGCGAAGGCGAGCACGCCGTGGTCGGGTCCCAGCACGGCGACCGGGCCGTGCATGAGGTCAGGCGGCGAATACGGCTCGGCCGCGATGCCGGTCAGCTCTTTGACCTTGAGGGCGGCCTCGAACGCCGTGGCGTAGTTCGCGCCGCGGCCGATCACCGCGCAGCGCTGCCAGTCCAGCTCGACGTCGACGGGCCTGGCGAGCTGGGCGGCGATCGCCTCGGGCGTCGCGCGCAGCTCCTCGCGCAGGCGCGGCTCGCCGTTCAGCGCGGCCGCGAGCGCCGCGACGGCGGCCAGCGACGCGGTGTAGGTCTTGGTCGCCGCAACCGAGCGCTCCTCGCCGGTGCCGAGCTCGATCACGTGCGCCGCGGCGCTCGCCATCGGTGAGCCGGGATCGTTGGTGATCGCGAGCGTCGGCTGGCCCTGGGCGGCGCCGTCGGCGACGACGGCGGTCACGTCAGGCGACGCGCCCGACTGCGAGATGCCGATCACCAGCGCGCCGTCGAGGCGCGGCGGCGTGCGGTAGAGCGTGTGCAGCGAGGGCGTGGCGAGGGCGACCGGCAGGCCGCACAACCGGCCGAGCACGTGCTGGGCGTAGCGGGCGGCGTTGTCGGACGAGCCGCGCGCGGCGATCACGACGAACCGCGGCTGCGTGTCGCGGGCCAGCCGTGCGATCGTCTCCCACTCGGACTCGAGCAGCCGCTCGATGACCGCAGGCTGCTCGGCGATCTCCTCGTGCAGAATCGACACGCCGTGAGCATGTCAGGGGGGCGAGCTTCTCGGCGGCCGGCCTATAGACGTGCATGCAGATCCGCACCGCACACGGCCTGGGCCGGCTCGTCGGGCTGATCGGCCGCCGTGAGCCGCAGTTCGCGCTGCTGCTGCCGCGTTGCCGCTCGGTGCACACGTTCGGGATGCGCAGCGCGCTCGACCTCGTGTGGCTGGATGGCGGCGGGGCGGTCGTGCGCGTCGATCGCGGCGTGCGGCCGTGGCGTGTGCGCGCGTGCCGCCGCGCGCGGTCGGTGCTCGAGGTGCCCGGCTCAGGGCCAGCCGAGGAACTCGCTGCGGTGCTCGCGGAAGGTGGCCTCGACGTCGCCGCCGGAGGCGTGTAGGGCCTCGATCAGCTCATGGATGCGCCGCGTCATGACGAGCAGGTACCGGGTCGGCCCGTCCGTCGGGTTCCTGTACGTGTGCGCGGTCCCGCGCGGGACGATCACCGCGTCGCCGGCCGCCAGCTCTACGTCCTCGTCACCGACCCGGACGATCAGCGCGCCGTCGAGCACATACCAGGCCTCGTCGTCGTCGTGATGGACGTGCAGCGGCGCGATGTAGCCCTCGCCGCCGGGCGACGTCCACTCGGCGAGCACGAGATCGGCGCCGGGGGCGGTGAGGAGCACGGGAGCGACTCTACGTCAGCGCGATGGCGGCGATGCCGGCCACGACCACTATCGCGCCGGCGAGCCGCGCCGGCGGCACGCGGTCGTGCGCGAACAGTGCCGCCGCGGCGGTCGCCATCACGACGCTCGTCTCGCGCAAG
This sequence comes from uncultured Solirubrobacteraceae bacterium, assembly GCA_963803335.1. Classification (GTDB taxonomy): domain Bacteria; phylum Actinomycetota; class Thermoleophilia; order Solirubrobacterales; family Solirubrobacteraceae; genus DASSUW01. Next base: position 329,749 of record CAWDME010000012.1, read on the forward strand.
GCCGCCACCGGCGCCGCCTCGGCGATCTCGAGCGCGGCGAGCGCGATCGCGTAGGCGCCGAACATCGCCAGGCCGGCGACGGCCGCGCGCGGCGTGGCGGCGGTGCGCAACGCCCCCGCTCCGCGCGTGACGATGACGGCCGCGGCATAGATCGGCGCGGCGATCACGAACACCGCCTCGAAGTAGCCGAGCGCCGCGGCGTGCTCGATGCCCTTGTCGTCGACAAGGGTGTACGACGCGATGCACGCGGCCACACCCAACGCCAATAACAGACCGCTGCGGGCAGCGCCGCGGCCGATGCCGCGCACGAGCAGCACGCCGCCGGTGACGGCGAGGACGCCGACTGCCTCGCCGGCCGACACGTCGGCGCCGAGCGCCGCGACAGAGACGACGAGCACGATCACGGGCGCCGCGCCGCGGGCGATCGGATACACGAACGTGAGGTCCGCGCGCTCGTAGGCCGTCGCCAGCAGCCCGAAGTACGCGAGCTCGAGCGCCGCCGACGCGACGATGAATGGCCATGCGGCCGCGTCGACGTCCCACGTCAGCGCCGCGGCCGGGGCGAACGCGACCATGCCGGTGAGCATCGCCACGGCAGCGATCGCGTGGCTATCGCGCGCGTCGGCGACCAGCCAGTTCCAGAACGCGTGCAGGGCTGCAGAGCCCAGCACGAGCGCGACGGCGGCCGTGGTCAGCGGCGCACCGCCGGCGGCGCCTGCACGCTCGTCTCACCGGCGGTCTGCTCGTCGAGCAGCGGCGGGTGGCCGAGCTGCCCGAGCTCGGACGTGTCGCGGCCGAAGGCGAGGTCGACCGTCCAGTCCACGACCAGGCGCAGCTGGCGCTTGACGCCCGGCATCATGTACAGGTGGTAGGTACGGGCCAGGAACCAGGCCGGGAAGCCGCGCCACTTGATCCCGAGGGTCTCGGCGACCGCCTTCTGGTGGCCCATGTCGACGAACACGCCGAGCGTCTTGTAGGTGAACCGCTTCGGCCGCCCGTCGCCGAGCGCGGCGGCGACGTTGCCGGCAACCGTGCGCCCCTGGCGCAGCGCGTGCTGGCAGGTCGGCGGGGTCGGCTGCCCCGGGCGGGCGGGATCGGGCACGGCGGCTGAGTCGCCGATCGCCCAGACGTTCTCGCGGCCCTCGACCCGGCAGTACTCGTCGACCACGATCCGGCCAGTGTTGTCGAGCGGCAACCCGAGCTCGGCGACGACCGGCGAGGGCCGCACGCCGGCGGTCCAGGCGACGGTCCGGCACGGCACGACCTCGCCGTCCGACAGCTCGACCGAGTCGGCCGAGATCCGCTCGACGGTCGTGCTCGTGCGCACCTCGATGCCGCGGTGGCGCAGCTCGGCGGTCGCGAACGCGGCGAGGTCGGCGGAGATCTCCGGCATCACCCGATCGCGCGCCTCGACGAGGATGAACCGCAGGCCGTCGACCCGCGATCGCGGATACATGTCGACCACGTCGGCGGCGAAGTCCTGCAGTTCGGCGAGGCCCTCGAGCCCGGCGTAGCCGGCACCCACGAAGACGTAGGTCAGCAGCGCACGGCGGGCGGCCTCATCCTCGACCGACTCAGCGCGCTCGAGGGTGTTGATGATCTGGTTGCGCAGCGCGATCGCGTCACTGAGCGTCTTCAGCCCGACGCCGTACTCGCGTAGCCCCGGCACCGGCATCACGCGCGAGATCGAACCGAGCGCGACGATCAGCTGGTCGTACGGCACCTCACGCTGCTGGCCCTCGGCGGTGGTGACGGACACGCGCCGCGAGTCGGGGTCGGCGCCCGTGACGTGGCCGAGGAGCAGGTCGGTGCGCTTGAGATGCTCGCGCAGCGGCACCACGACATGCCGCGGCTCCAGTGTGCCGGCGGCAGCGCCGGGCAGCAGCGGCGTGTAGAGCATGAAGTTGACGTCGGTGACGATGGTCACCTTCGCGGCATGCGGCGGAAGGGAGCGCTCCAGTTTGCGCGCGGCGTAGAGGCCGCCGAACCCGCCGCCCAGGACTACGACGTTCCAGGCCATACATGCATGCTAAGGCGCTCGCGCGAGCTTGCGAGTGCGAGTAAGCCGCATTCGATTACTCCGCGCGAGCTTGCGAGTGCGAGTAAGCCGCATTCGATTACTCCGCGATCAGCTGCGCGAACCTCTCGGCGGTCACGTTGCCGCCGGAGAGCGTGACGCCGACCCGGAGACGCCGCACGTCGCCCACGCGCCCCGCCAGCAGCGCGGCCAGCGCGCACGCCCCAGACGGCTCGGCGACGGTCTTCAGCCGCTCGAACAGGAACCGCATCGCGCGCACGATCTCGGCGTCCGACGCCAGCTCGACGGCGTCGACGCGCTCACGGATGACCGGGAACGTCAGCTCGCCCGGCTGCGGGAGCTGCTGGCCGTCGGCGATCGTGCGCGGCACCGGGATCTTCACGCGTTCGCCGGCCGCCAGCGAGCGGCGAACGTCGTCGCCGGCCTCGGGCTCGACGCCGACCACCCGCACGCCGTCGAGCATCCCTTTGGCCGCCGTGGCGCAGCCGCTGATCAGCCCGCCGCCGCCGACGCACACGAGCAGCAGGTCGAGCGGGCCCGCGTCCTCGATCAGCTCGAGCGCGACCGTCCCCTGCCCCGCCATCACCCGCTCGTCGTCGTACGGGTGGATCGGGATCAGCCCGCGCTCGGCGACGAGCGCGGCCAGGAGCTCCTCGCGGTCCTGGCCGTAGCGGTCGAAGCGGATCACCTCGGCGCCGTGCCCCTCCGTGGCGGCGAGCTTGCCCGCCGGCGCGTCATCGGGCATGAGGATCGTGGCGTGGACGCCGAGCAGCCGCGCCGACAGCGCCAGCGCCTGCGCGTGATTGCCCGACGAGACGGTCGCGACGCCGCGCGCGCGCTCGCCGTCATTGAGCGACGCGACGGCGTTGTAGGCGCCGCGGAACTTGAAGGCCCCGATGCGCTGGAGGTTCTCGGCCTTCAGGAAGACCGTCGCGCCGACCGCCTCGTCGAGCGCCCGCGACGTGAGGACCGGCGTCCGGTGCGCGACGCCGTCGATGCGCCGGGCCGCCGCCTGGACGTCGTCGAGCGAGATCATCGCTCCAGCAGGATGGCGGACCAGCCGTCGCCGTCGCGGCGCGCCGCGAGCGCGAGGCCGCGCCGCGCGAACGCCGCCGCGACCTCATCGGCCTCGCCGGCCTCCAGCCCCGAGGCGAGCAGCCGCTCGGGCGGGCGCTCCATCAGCGCCGCGATCTCGAGCAGCAGCGGGCGCACGAGATTGGCCGTCACCGTCGGCGCCCATGGCCCGGGCGCGCGGCGCAGATCACAGCGCGATACCTCGATCTCCACCCCGTTGCGCTCGGCCGCCGCCGTCGTGGCGGCGACCGAGGCCGGATCGTGGTCGCACGCCAGCACGGGTGCAAAGCCCAGCCGCGCCGCCGCCACCGACAGCACGCCCGACCCGCAGCCCCAGTCGGCCAGCGGCCCGCCCGCGGGGACTTCGAGCAGCAGCGCCAGCGTGAGCCGCGTGGACGGATGCGCGCCGGTGCCGAACGCCTGGCCTGGGTCGATGGCGATGTCGAGCGCGCCGTCGCGCGCGGGCTCCCAGGGCGGCCGCACTCGCAGCGGGCCGACGTCGAGCGGCCGGTGCCACTGCCGCCAGCGCTCATGCCAGTCGTCCGGCACCTCGGTCGTGACGACCTCGACGAGCGCGTCGCCGATCGCCGCCCGTACCGCACCCGGCTCCGGCAGCTCGCCCTCCGCGCCGTAGATCGCCAGCTCGACGAGCCCGCCGCCGAGCTCGCGCTCCTCCAGGCCGCCGGGCGACAGCACCAGCAGCTCGGCCGCGACAAGCTCGGCGCGCTCGCGCGCCACACGGATGCCGACACGGATCACGCGAGCACCACCGCCGCCCACTCGCCGCGCTCTCGCCGCTCCCGCTCGCGCAGGCCGAACACGCGCGCGATCTCGCCGGCCTCGCGCGCCAGCATGCCGGCGGCGATCATCAGCTCCGGCGGGCGCTCGATCATCACCGCGCGCAGCACGGGGCCGGGCAGGTTGGCGACGACGGTGGGCGCCCACGGCGCCGGCGTGGTCGTGAGGTCGACCCAGCGCGTGGTCACAGCCACGTGGTTGGCGGCGGCGTTGACGGAGATCGTCTCGAGCGCGCCGGCGTCGAGCTCCACGGCGGTGACCGGCTCGAAGCCGAGCCGGGCCGCGGCCACCGCCAGCACGCCGGTCCCCGCGCCCCAGTCGCACAGCGGGCCGGAAGGCCGTGTCTCCTGGAGGAGCTCGAGGCACAGCTGCGTCGTCGGGTGTGTGCCGGCGCCGAAGTACACGCCGGGGTCGATCACGAGGTCGCCGGCGTCGCCCTCGATCCACGGCGGCCGCACCACGAGCGAGCCGACGCTGACCGGCCGCAGGTAGTCGTGCCAGCGCCGCTCCCAGCCCTCGGGCACCGGCTCGGCGACGATGTCGACGAGCGCGTCGCCGACCAGGGCGCGGATCTCCTCCTGCCGCGGCAGCTCGCCCGCCGGCGCGTACAGCGAGTACTCCACCGCATCATCGACCGCACGCTCCTCGGCGCCGCCTCCGAGCAGCGGCAGCAACTCCGCAAGCGCCACCTCGGCGCGGTCCGCGCGGACCCGGATCCCGAGGCGGACGAGGGGGGTTCTCAACCTGCGAGGACGCGGCGCAGCTTGGCGATCATGCCCTCGTCGGCGCGCAGGTTGTCGTCGTTCAGCGTGCCCGCGAAGCGCTCGAGCATGTCGCGCTGTTCGCGGGTCAGCCGACGCGGGATCGTGACGTTGACGATCACGCGCAGGTCGCCGGTGCGGCCGCGCTGGAGCGGCGGCATCCCGCGCCCGCCGAGCCGGATCTCCTCGCCGGGCTGCGTCCCCGCCTTGACCTCGACGGGGATCGGGCCGTCGAGCGTCGGCACCTCGACGGTGGTGCCGAGCGCGGCGAGCGGCGCCGGCACGTCGACCACGGTCACGAGGTCGCTGCCGTCGCGCAGGAAGCGCTCGTCCTCGCGGATGCGCACGACGACGTACAGGTCGCCGCTCGGGCCGCCGCGCTCGCCCGCGTGGCCGCGACCGGAAAGGCGGATCCGCTGTCCCTCGGCGATGCCGGCGGGGATGTCGACCTGCACGCGCCGCTGCTCGACCACCATGCCGTCGCCGCGGCACGTCTCGCACGGGTCGCGCGGGCGGCGGCCGTCGCCCCCGCAGACGTCGCAGACCACGCTGCGCACCATCTGCCCGAACGGCGTGCGCGAGACCGCCTGCAGCTGGCCGGCGCCCTGGCAGCGCGGGCACGTCTCGATCGGGGTCCCGGGCTTGGCGCCGTTGCCGTTGCAGGTCGGGCAGCGCGCACGCGCGTCGTACGTCACCTCGGCCTGATGGCCGTGAGCGGCGTCGACGAGGTCGATGGCCACCGCCACGGCCACGTCGCCGCCCTGCACGGCACCGCCGCGCGTCCGCGCGCCACCGAACGCGGCGTCGAACCCGCCGGCGCCGAAGAACGCCGAGAAGAGGTCGGAGATCGAGCCGAAGTCGCCGAAGTTGGGCGCGTAGCCGCCGCTCTTGAGGCCCTCGTGGCCATACGCGTCGTAGACCTGCCGGCGCTCGGGGTCGTTGAGAACCTCGTACGCCTCCGCGACCTCCTTGAACTTCTCCTCCGCCTCGGGGTCGTGCGCGTTGACGTCGGGGTGCAGCTCGCGCGCGAGCCGCCGGAACGCCTTCTTGACCGCCGCGTCGTCGGCGCCGCGGTCGATCCCGAGAACCTCGTAGTAGTCGCGGGCCATCACGAGGCCTCGTAGATGTCTTCGACGAAGCGGCTCAGCTGCGCGGCCGCCTCGCGGACGGTCATGATCGCCCGCGCGTAGTCCATCCGCGTCGGCCCGATCACCGACACGGTGCCGAGGTTGCGCCGCGGCAGGCCGTAGTTGCCGGCGACCAGCGACAGCGACTGCAGCGCGGGCATCTCGTTCTCGCCGCCGATGCGCACGTAGATGTCGCGCTCGTCGAGCGCGCGAGTGAGCACCCCCAACAGCGAGACGCGGCGCTCGAGCGCCTCCAGGAGCGCGTTGAGCTGCGACACGTCCTGGAAGCGGTGCTCGGACAGGAGCCGCGCGGCGCCGTCGACGTACAGGGTGTTCTCGGCCGTCTCGGCGAGCTCGGTGAACGCCGGCGCGAGCTCGCGGATGAACGCGCGCTCGGTCGGGTGCAGGCCGGGGTCGTTGAGCCGGGCGTGGATCATCCGCGCCCCGACGCCCATCCCCACGAGCTGCTCGTTGAGGTACGACGCGGCCCAGTCGGCGAGCCCCGGATCGACAGCGCGGCTGAACGTGAACACGCGCTTGGAGACGCCCCCGGTCGACGTGATGACGACGACCATCAAGACCTGCGGCTGCAGCGGCAGCACCTCGATGTGGCGGATGGTCGTGGTGGCGATCGGCGGCGCGGAGACGATCGCCAGCAGGTTGGTGACCTGCGACAGCGTCTCGGTGGTCACGCGCATCGCCTCGTCGACCTCCCGGCGGACGAGCGACAGCTGCAGCTCGGCCTTGGTCTCGCTCTTCGCCGGCAGCAGGCGGTCGACGAAATAGCGGTAGCCGGCGTCGGTCGGCACCCGCCCGGCCGACGTGTGCGGATGCGCGAGCAGGCCAAGCTCCTCCAGCACCGACAGCTCATTGCGGACGGTCGACGGCCCGGCCGTCACCTCCGGATCGGCGGCAAGGGCCTTCGACCCCACGGGCTGGCCCGTGGCGTTGAACTCGTCGATGAGCTTGCCGAGCAGGAGCTCCTGGCGGGGGGTGAGCACCAGTCAGAGTCTAAGAACGACGCCCTCGTCGGGCCGGAGTTCTTTGCGGCCGCCGTCGAGGCGCGTGCTGAGGATGGTCTCGCCGCGCACGGGCAGCGGGCGGGCCTCGCCGGTCAGATTGAGCGCGACGGCGGTGTCGTCGCCGCGCGCGTAGGCGAGCACGCCGCCGGCGGCGTGAAGTGTGCGGTAGGGCGCGGTGGCGAAGTCGCGTCGCAGCGCGAGCAGCCGCCGGTGCAGGGTCAGGATCGGCGGCTCGTCCACCACGGTGGTGGTCAAGTCGCCGTACGGCAGCCACGGCTCGCCGGTCGTGAAGCCGCCGCTGCGGTCCCACTGCATCGGCGTGCGCTCGCCATCGCGGCCGTCCGGGTCGTAGCGCTGGATCGGCACGTCGGTCATCCCGATCTCGTCGCCGTAGTAGAGCGTCGGGGTGCCGCGCAGCGTGAGCAGCAGCATCGCCGCGACCGGCGCCTGCGCCGGGCCGACCCGGCTGGCGATGCGCGGCCGGTCATGGTTGCCGAGCACCCAGTTCGGCCACGCGCCGTCGGGCAACGCGGCCTCATAGCGCTCGACCAGCGACGCGATCGCCTCCGGCTCCCACGGCGTCGTGATCAGGTGGAAGTTGAACGGCAGCTGCGCGCCGCGCCCGTCCTCGCCGTAGTAGCGCACGAGCCGCTCGATCGGCGCGTACACCTCCGCGACCATCAGCCGGTCGCCGATCACGCGGCGGATCTCCGCGACCACGTCCTGGAGCTCGTCGATGTCGGCCGAGTGGACCGGCAGCAGGCTGTCGTACTCCTTGACGCCGTCCCAGTCCGGGTTGGTTGGGTTGTCGCGCCAGCCCGGGTCCTTCAGGAGCTGGCGCATCGCGTCGACCCGGAAGCCGTCGACTCCCCGATCGAGCCAGAGCCGCAGCACGTCGAACATCGCGGCGCGTACCTCCGGGTTGCGCCAGTTGAGGTCCGGCTGCTCACGCAGGTACGTGTGCAGGTAGTAGCGGTCGCCGACGCGCTCCCACGCCGGGCCGCCGAACACGGCGCGCCAGTTGTTCGGCTCGTCGCGCCAGTAGTACCAGTCGGGGTGCTCGCGGAACCACGGGTGCTCGTGCGAGGTGTGGTTCGGGACGTAGTCGAGCAGCACCTTGAGCCCGAGCCCGTGGGCGGTGTCCACCAGCGCGTCGAAATCCTCGAGCGTCCCGTACTGCGGGTCGATCGCCGTATGGTCGGAGATGTCGTAGCCGAAGTCGGCCTGGGGAGAGGCGTAGATCGGCGTCAGCCAGATCGCGTCGACGCCGAGGTGCTTCACGTACGGTAGGCGCGCGGCGATCCCGCGCAGGTCGCCGATGCCGTCGCCGTCGGAATCCTGGAACGAGCGCGGGTAGATCTCGTAGATCGCGCCGTCCCGCCACCACTCCGTACTCATCCGCCCGGCCTTCGCGGGCTGGTGCGGATGCGCGGCGGCGGCGCCGGCGCGAGCATCGCTGTCATGAAGCGCTCAGATCTCATCGCCGTGGGCGCAGCCGCCGTGCTCGTCGGCGACCTCTTCCTGCGCTGGGAGGAGGGCGTGGCGGTGCGCATGCGGGGCTTCGTGGACGTCAGCACCGGCGGCTCCATCGGCTGGGCGGGATGGGGCGCCGCCGCCGGCATCTGCGCACTCGTGCTCATCGTCCTGACGCTCGCGCAGCAGCCGCTCGGCCCGGTCACGCGGGCGGTGCTGGGCGTCGCGATGCCCGTGTTTGCGGCGCTCGCCGTGTTCGCCGGGACGTCCGGTACCGGGATGCACATGAACTGGATGAACGTGCAGGTCAACGACGTGCGCTGGCCGGCCTGGGCCGGCTTGGGGCTGGCCGTCGTGGCGGGCGCCGCCACCGTGGCGCCGCTGCTCAGGCGTCCCGCGCGGCGATCACGGCCTCGCCCCGCTTGACGATCTTGCGGCCGTCCTGCTCGGCCTCGATCTGCACCGTGCCCGTGCCCGTTGAGGTGATCGTGACTTCCTTCTCCGGAACGCCGACGCCGCGGAACTGGACTGACAGCGAGCGGAGGTTGAGCCCGTCGCCCTGCGCGCGGGCACACTGGGCCATCGTCCACAGGCCGTGGAGGATGCGGCCGGGCAGGCCGACGGATTCTGCGAACTCGTCGTCGAGGTGGATCGGGTTGAAGTCGCCGCTGGCGCCCGCGTAGCGGTACGTCAGGTACCGGTCGGGCGTCACCGTCATCTCACGATGTTCGTCCATCGCCCCTCGCAGACCAGCTCGCCGCGGTGGTTCTTCGACGTCGTCTTGAACACGTAGAACTGCAGGCCGCCGCGCTCGGACTGCTCGTAGAGATCGGCCTCGGTTGTGATCTCGTCGCCGGCCACGACCGGCTCGTGCCAGGTGAACTCCTGGGCGCCGTGGACCATGCGGGAGAAGTCGAGCCCGGAGTCCATGATCGCGGGGAACACGGCCGGCCCGGCGTAGACCGCGGCGAACATCGGCGGTGCGACGACGTCTTTGAACCCCGCCTCGCGCGCCTTCTCGGGGTCCAGATAGCGCTCGTCGGTCTCCCCCACCGCGTACGCGTACTCGCGCACCTTCTCGCGGCCGACCGCGTAGGTCGCCGACTTCATCCGTCGTCCCCGAGCTCGAGCACGGCCAGGAACGCCTCCTGCGGCACCTCGATCCGCCCGACCTGCTTCATCCGGCGCTTGCCCTCCTTCTGCTTCTCCAGCAGCTTGCGCTTACGGCTGATGTCACCGCCGTAGCACTTGGCGGTGACGTCCTTGCGGAACGCCTTGACGGTCTCGCGGGCGATGATCTTGGCGCCGACGGCGGCCTGGATCGGCACGTCGTACTGCTGGCGCGGGATCTTCTTGCGCAGGCGCTCGGTGAGCACCTTGCCCTGGTCGTAGGCCTTGTCGCGGTGGACGACCATGCTCAGCGCGTCGACCGGGTCGCCGCCGAGCAGCACGTCGAGCTTGACGAGGTTCGAAGGCCGGAGCCCGATCGGCTCGTAGTCGAGCGACGCGTAGCCGCGCGTGCGCGTCTTGAGCTGGTCGAAGAAGTCCAGGACGATCTCGGCGAGCGGCAGGTCGTAGGTGATCTGCACGCGCTCGGCGCTCAGGTAGTGCATGCCCTGGTGCGCGCCGCGACGCTCCTGGCACAGCTCCATGATCTGCCCGATGTACTCCTTCGGCGCGAGGATGCTGGCGCGGATGTAGGGCTCGCGCACCTCGGCGATCCGCACCGCGTCGGGCATGTCGGTCGGGTTGTGGACCGGGATCGTCGAGCCGTCGGTGAGCGTGACCTCGAACTCGACCGACGGCATCGTCGCCATCAGCTCGAGGTCGTACTCGCGCTCGAGCCGCTCGCGCACGATGTCCATGTGCAGCAGCCCGAGGAAGCCGCAGCGGAAGCCGAACCCGAGCGCGTCGGAGGTCTCCGGCTCCCACGACAGCGCCGCGTCGTTGAGGGTGAGCTTCTCGAGCGCGTCGCGCAGCTCGGGGTAGTCGTCGTTGTTCATCGGGAACAGGCCGCAGAACACCATCGGCTTGACCTCGCGGTAGCCGGGGAGCGCCTCGGTGGCCTTGCTGGTCTTGGTGGTCAGCGTGTCGCCGACGCGCAGGCTGCTGACGTCCTTGATCCCGGTGATCAGGTAGCCGACCTCGCCGGCGTGCAGTTCCTCGGCGGGCGTCTCGAGCGGGGTGAAGAAACCGATGTCGTCGATGTCGGCCTCGGTGCCGGTCGCCATCGCGCGGATCGCCTCACCCTTCTTGAACGTGCCGTCGACGACGCGGATGTAGGCGATGACGCCGCGGTACTGGTCGAACTCGGAGTCGAAGATCAGCGCGCGTGGCGGCGCGTCGGGGTCGCCGTGTGGCGGCGGGACGCGCCTGACGAGCTCCTCGAGCAGGTCCTCGACGCCCTCACCCGTCTTCGCGGAGATGCGGCGGACCTCCTCGGCCGGCTCGCCGATCAGCTCCGCGATCTCCTCGCCGACCCGCTCCGGCTCGGCGCCCGGCAGGTCGACCTTGTTCATCGCCGGGATCAGCTCCAGCCCGGAGTCGATCGCCAGATACGTGTTCGCGACCGTCTGGGCCTCGACGCCCTGGCTCGCATCCACCACCAGCAGCGCTCCCTCACACGCGGCAAGGCTTCTCGACACCTCGTAGGTGAAGTCGACGTGGCCCGGTGTGTCGATCAGGTGGAACTGATAGTGCTCGCCGTCGCGCGCGGTGTAGAAGACGCGCACGGCCTGCGCCTTGATCGTGATCCCGCGCTCGCGCTCGAGGTCCATGCTGTCGAGCAGCTGGGCGCGCATCGACCGCGGGTCGACGGTGTGCGTGAGCTCGAGGATGCGATCGGCCAGCGTCGACTTGCCATGGTCGATGTGGGCGATGATCGAGAAGTTGCGGATGTGTGCCTGGTCGGCCACGCGCTGAACTTTAGGAGGCTGGCCCAGAACGGCTCTAGGCGCGGCGGAATCGCCGTACGAAGAGATCCACGATCTGGCGCGCTTCGGGCACGCGCATGGCCAGCACGACGCCGGCGTACACGACGCTGCCGAGCGTGATCGCGCCGCCGACGGAGATCACCTGCGCGAGCAGCGACCGCCCGAGCGCCTGGTCGAGCGCGTACCAGCTGCCGTAGGCGACGACGCCCAGGATCGCGCTCGCGATGAGGATCTTGATCGTCGTGTTGATCGTCCGCGGGAGCTCGAGCCCGCCCGTGCGGTGACGCAGAAATGTTGCCTGCCCGAGGGTCATCGCGATCGTCGAGACGACGGTGCCGAGCACGACGCCGGCGATCCCAAACGGGCCGTACAGGGCAACCGAAACGACGGCGTTGATCAACAACGTCATGCCGGCGAGCCCAGTCGGCGTCCACGGGCGCTGGAGGCTGAAGAACGTCCGTGTGAGCAGCAGGTTGAAGCCGGAGAACGGGAGGCTGAAGCTGAACCAGAACAGCGCCTCGGCGACCTGCTGCGTCGACTGTGCGTCGAACTCCCCGCGCTGGTAGACGAGCCGCGTGATCGGCGTCGCCAGGACGGCGGTGATCGCCGCGCACGGGATCAGCAGCAGCGCGATCTGGCGGATGCCGTTGGCCTGGGTGCGCCGGAGTCCGTCGATGTCGTTGCGCGCCACAAAGCGGCTCAGCGTGGGGAACAGCACGGTGGCCACCGCAACACTGAACATCCCCTGCGGGAGCATGTAGATGCGGAACGCCTTGTCGATCGCGGCGGGCGCCTCCTCGGACACGCGCGAGCCGAGGATCGAGTTGATCAGCAGGTTGAAGTTGATGAGCCCGAGCCCGATCGTCACCGGCAGCATCAGCAGCAGGATCCGTCTGATCCGCTCGTCCCGCCAGTCGAAGTTGATGCGGATCGGGATGTGCAGGTGATGCAGCACCGGGAACGCCATCGCGAACTGGCACGCGGTGCCGGCGAGCACGCCGATCGCGTACGCGTAGAGCTGGTCCGGGCCCTCGAACAGCGGCGTGAGGACGACCATCGCGACGATGATCACGACATTCCAGACGAGCGGCGAGATCGCCGGGATCGTGAAGTGGTCGTTCGCGTTGAGCACGCCGACGAGCAGGCCGTTGAGCCCGAGCAGGATCACGATCGGGAACAGCACGCGGCTGAGGCCGACGGTCAGCGCGTCGAGCGCGGGCGAGAACTCGGGGCCAGTGAAGATCGGCATGATCACGCCGGCCAGCGCGATGAAGATGACGGTGATCACCCCGAGCACGACGAGGATCAGGCCGAACAACGCGCTTGCCAGGTGCAGTGCGTCCTTGCGCTTGTCGTGCTCGAGCAGCTCCGTGAACACCGGCACGAACGCGGCGGACAGCGCGGAGTCGGCGAACAGCGAGCGCACGAGGTTCGGAACCTGGAACGCAAGCGTGAACGCGGACATCGGGCCGCTGGTGCCGAAGTAGCGGGCGGCGACGACCTCGCGCACGAGGCCGGCGATGCGCGACAGTCCCGTGGCCACCGAGAAGATCACGGTGTTCACGGCCACGCGCCGGGATTGACGTTCTGGCGCGGACAAGCGGCGCGCTATAGTACGCGCCCGCCGCGGACAGACCGCGGTTTTCACGCGTCATGGCCAACATCGCCTCACAGATCAAGCGCAACAACCGGTCGCTCCGGGAGCGGGCCGAGAACCGCCAGTACACGTCGGCGGTCAAGACCTACTTCCGCCGTCTGCAGGCCGCCGTCGCCGAGGGTGACGACGAGAAGGCCGAGGCCGAGCACCGCCGCCTGGTCCAGCTGATCGACAAGGCCGTCAAGCGCGGCGCGCTGCACCGCAACAACGGCGCGCGCAAGAAGTCCCGCGCCGCCCGCCTGCGCAAGACCCCGCAGGACTAGTCGGCCACATCCATCCTGACGATCCGCCCGTCGCGGATCGTGTACGTGTGCGTGACGACGCGATCGTCGACCAGCTCGCCCTCCGGCGTGCGGACGGTCTGGTGGACGGTCACCACGGTCCGCTCACCGTCCGTCTCGATCTGCGTCGGCTCGACGCGGCCGTCGATGGCCTGGAACTGGCGGGTCCAGTAGTCGCGGACCTCCTCGTGGCCTTTCAGTCGGCCGCCCTCCCAGGCGTTGGGCCAGTCGACGTCCGGGTCGAGGTGGGCGAGGACCGCCTCGATGTCACGGGCATTGAAGGAGGCGTAGAGGTCTCTGATCAGCCGCTCCATGGACCGAATGATACGCAACCGAAAGGTTGCATGGCGCCATGACGTCATATAGGGAGGTAAGAGCGCCATGGAGGCGCCGAAACTCATTCCCTCAATGCCGCAGTTCGCCCAAGCCCTTACCGAGCCGCAGCCATGACGGCCCGCACCGCGGCCGTGTCCTCGCTCAATGCCCCGCCACCCGGCCCACCACCCCGGCTCTCGACCTCGAGGTCGGCAAGCCGCTCGAGCGCGCGGCGGTACGCGTCGGGGTCGCGTGCGGAGACGTCGGAGATCAGCCGGTCGGCGGCGAAAGACGGCATCCGCAGGCCGCGCCGCACCTGCGAGGCCGGCTGGCCGGCAGCCAGCGCCTCGGAGATCGCCAGCGCCTCGCGGACCCGGCGCACCATCTGGTAGAGCAGGCTCGGTAGCCGCTCGCCCTGCTGGCGTAGCTCGAGCAGCAGCCGCGTCGCGCCCTTCTCGTCACCGGCCACGAGCGCGTCGGCGAGCGACCACGTGCGGCGCTCGGCCGAGCTCGCGCACGACTCCTGGACCTCCTCGATGCCGATGTGCGCGCCCGGGCCGTACTCGAGGGCGAGCTTCTCGAGCTCGCGCACGAGCCGCTGGCGGCGCTCGCCGACCTGCGCCACGAGCGCGCGGGCACCCTGGTCGTCAAGCTCGACGCCGAGTTCCGACGCCTGCCCGATAAGCCACTTCGGCAGCGCGCGGGCCTTCAGCGCCATCTCCGCCGCGATCTGGCCGCCCGCCGCCTCGACCGCCTTGTGCAGGGCGTCGGGCGCCTTCGCGCGCCCTTCCTCACGAGCGAAGAACGCGACCGTCAGCGTCTCCGGGTCGAGGCCCCGCATCGCCGTGGCGACCGGCTCGACGTCGGACTCCTTCCAACGCTCGACGCCGTCGGCGATCACGAACCGCCGTCCGAGCGCGAACGTCATCGACGACAGGGCCGCCGCGACGTTCTCGGCGGTGCACGCCTCCTGCTCGAACAGCTCGACGCCGCTGGAGCCGCTCCCCGCCTCCGCCACGGCGCGCAGACGCGCGCGGCGCTCGGCGATCCGGCCGTGGTCGTCGCCGTGGATGAGGTAGGCGGGCTTGAAGCTCGGCACGAAGCGGTGAGTCTACGAGGCGTCACGGCGCCCTCTCGACCGTCATCGCCCCGGCGTGGACGCGCAGCCGCACGGTGCCATCGCGGTCGGCGCGGTACACGTGTGGCACGACCCGCAGCGCCGCCAGCGTCGACGCCGTCGGATGGCCGTACGTGTTGCCGCGGCCGACCTCGATCGCCGCCACCTGCGGCCGGAGGCGCTCGAGCAGCGCGGGCAGCCCCGGGTCGTCGCTTCCGTGGTGGGCGACCTTCATCGCCTCCACTTGCGGCAGGGGCAACGCGGATGTGACGTTCGACTCGGCGTCGGCCGACAGGAACAGATCGAAGTCGCCGACCCGTACGAGCGCGACGATCGCGCGATCGTTCGGATCGCCCTCCGGGCGGAAGTCGGGTCCCGGCGGCGGCGGCCACAGCAGGCGCATCGTGATCGCGCCGAACGTCAGCACCTGGCCGGCCTGGGCTGCGAGGGCCCGCGCGTGATCGGTCGCGACGGCCGCGGGCAGCCCACGCTGTGTGTAGCTCGACCAGCCGGCGCCGCCGTCGACCACCAGCCGCGTCGGGAACGCCCGCATGACGTCGAGCGCCATCCCTTCGTGGTCGGTCTGCGCATGCGTGAGCACGAGGCCGTCCAGACGCTTGACACCCGCCTCGTGCAGGCGCTTGATGATCGGCCCACCGGGCGGCCCGGTATCGACCAGCACGCTGGCGTCGCCACTCTGAATCAGCGTCGCGTCGCCCTGCCCGATGTTCAGGAACGACACGACGACGTCGCCGTCGAGGACCGGCGGCGCATCGTGCGCGGAGGACGCGGCGGCCAGCAGCACCGCCGTCGCGCCCGCGGCTGCGACGCCGGCCGCGAGCCCCAGCCGCGGCCGGCGCAGGCTCGGCGGCGACGGGGTGGGCAGCCGTCGCACGAGCGCGCGCAACGCGAACGTCGCTCCACCCAGCGCCGCGTACGCCGCGGTGAGCGCCGATGGCGACCCGATGCGCAGCGGCAGCACGGCGGCCGGCGTGCCCGCCATCGCATGCGCGACCCATTCGACGAACCGCAGCAGCGGCGCGTTGAGGGCGTTGAACGGCTCGGCGAGCGCAGGCGCCACTTGCGCCGCGGCCACCGCGAGCATGCCGAGCCACATCACCGGCGCGATCGCGGCCGCCGCCAGCAGGTTCGCGGGCAGCGCCGCGAGCGACACGGTCCCGAAGTGCATCGCCATCAGCGGCGCCGTGCCGAGCGTCGCCGCGACAGTCATCGCCGCGATGTCGGCGACCGGACCTGGCAGACGCCGACTGAACCCCTCGCGCAACGGCGGTGCGACGGCGAGCAGCGACGCCACCGCCGCGAACGAGAGCTGCCAGCCGGGCTCGCCGACTGCCAGCGGGTTCAGCACGAGCGTCACCGCTGCGGCGAGGGCGAGCGCGTACCAGCGGTGCGTGGGCCTCCCGGCGAGCGCTGCGACGAGGCCGGCTGCGCCCATCACGCCGGCGCGCTGGATCGACGGGCCCGCGCCGGTCAGCGGCACGTAGAACGCGACCAGCGCCAGCGCCAGCAGCAGGCGGGCACGCAGCCCGGCGCCGACGAGCGCCCCGCCGCCGAGCACGAGCGTGGCGAGCAGCATCACGTTCTGACCGCTGACCGCGAGCACGTGCGCGAGTCCCGAGCGCTTGAAGTCGGTGCGCACGTCGTCGGACAGCTGCTCGTCCTGGCCGAGCACCATCCCGCGCACCAGCGCCGCCTCCGGATCTGCCAGCCCGCGCACGAGGCCGTGCTCGGCTCGGCGCCGGGCAGCGTCGACCAGTCCGAGCAGCCCGCCACGGCGCGCTCCGGTCCGCCGTAGGCGCGTCACGTCGAGCGCCGCCAGAGCGCCGCGGCGGCGCTGGTACGCGTCGTAGATCCCCAGCGGCTCCGCGCGACCGGTGACCGCGACGATCTCCCCCACTCCCGGGCGCGCCGCGGCATGGACCCGGAGCACCGCACCGCTGCCGCGCGCCGGCCCGTCGAGCAGGCGCGCTCGGCCGACCGCCAGGCGCCCAGGGCGCTCCCGCAGCGGCTCGAGCACGACCGCGTGGGCGGAGATCACCCGACCACGCAAGCCCGGGAGCGGGCCGCCCTCGAGCGCAGCCAGGCGCAAGTCCGCCACCGCGGCACCGAGCAGCAGCGCCCCGGCGGCCGTGAGCGCCACACCGCGCGGCCCCGCGAACGCCAGCGCCATAACGAGCAGCGCTGCGACGACGGCCGCCACTCGCGACAGCGGCCCGAGCAGCAGCCCGGCCGTCAGCGCGAACAGCACCGCATGCCGCGGGTGCGCGTAGAGCGCGTCCAGCCATCTCACACGCGCACCAGGTCGCGCAGCGCCGCGAGCCGCACGTCGCCGATGCCCGGCACATCGCCGAGCTCGTCGACCGTGCCGAAGCCGCCGTGCTGCTCGCGGTAGTCGAGGATCTTCTGCGCCGTCGCGGGGCCGACGCCGGGCAGCGCATCGAGCTGCTCGAGCGTCGCCGTGTTGAGATTGACCGGGACCGCGGGCTGGCCCGGCGCAGCCGGCGCCCCGGACGGGGCGGGCGCGGCTGCGGCAGGGGTGCGCCGCGGCACGAGCACCTGGCGCCCGTCCTCGACCTTCGCCGCCAGGTTGACCTGGCTCAGATCGGCCCGCGGCGTCGCGCCGCCGGCGCGCGCCAGCGCGTCATTGACCCGAGCGCCCGCGCGCAGCCGGTAGACGCCCGCGTTCCGGACCGCGCCGGCGACGTGGACGATGACCGAGCCGCCTCCGCCGGAGCCGTCGTCCTGCACCTTGATCGCGGCCGGCGCCGCCGCGGCCGGCTCGCCGCCGCGTGACAGGTACCAGGCACCGAGGAGGACGACGGCCGCCAGGGCGAGGCCCCAGGCGGCGAGTTGGCGGGGTGGGACGTCGGGCATGGCACGACCGTAGGGATGGTCGTGTCACGCGTCAGCACACGATTGTCACGATTTGCAGGCGAAAGTGTGAAAAAAGTGCGGCGGTCAGCGCTCGGCCAGCCGCAGCGCCTCGGCCACTGCCTCGCGCGCGCCCGGGACACGAACGATCCCCGGCGCCGGCTCTGCGCCGCCGATCGCCGGCGCCCACGTCTCCACGCCCACGACCGGCACGCCGCCCTTGAGGGCGAGCGCGATCTCGCTCAGCGTCCCCCAGCCGCCACCGATCGCGACCAGCGCGTCGGCGGCATGCACGACCAGCGCGTTGCGCGCCTCGCCCAGCCCGGTCGGCACGGCCACCAGCACCCAGCCGTTCGCCGCCTCACGATCCGTGCCGGGCAGCAACCCCAAAGTGAGCCCGCCGCGCGACCGGGCGCCGCGGCACGCCGCCTCCATCACGCCGCCGAGACCGCCGCACACGAGGCCGGCGCCCGCCTCAGCAACCAGCGCGCCCGCCTCCTCGGCGATCTCCAGCTCACGCGCCTCCGCCGAGCCCGGACCGACGATCGCGATCCACGCCCGCGGTGCCGGCATGTCTCAGCGCACGACGAAGTTGACGAGCCGGCCGGGCACCACGATGACCTTCGCGACGTCGCTGGAGTCCAGGTGGCGCGCCACGTTCGGCCGCTCGCGCGCGAGCGACTCCAGCTGCTCGCGCGAGGCGTCCGCCGGCGCCTCGATACGGTCGCGCAACTTGCCGTTGACCTGCACGGCAACGACGACGACATCGCGCTCGAGCAGGTCGGGATCGGCCGCGGGCCACGGTTGCTCCCAGACACGGTCGCCGGTCAGCATCTCGTACACATCCGTGCCCGCGTGCGGCGAGAACGGGAAGATCAGCGAGGCGGCCGTCGCGGTGGCGAAGTGGACGACGTCGTTCGACGCGTTCTCGCGCCGTCGGTAGATCTCGTTGACCAGCTCCATCACGGCGGCGATCGCGGTATTGAACGCGAACCGACCGGCCAGGTCGTTGGTGACCTTGTCGATCGCCCAATGCGCCTTGCGCAGCAGCTCCAGGTCGTCGCCCTGGCCCGTGCCGGCGCCGGGGTCGAGCGGGCGGCGGCCGTGCTCGGCGACGTCCGCGCCCAGCCGCCACAACCGACCGAGGAAGCGGTGCACGCCTTCGACGCCCTCGTCGCTCCAGTCGGCGTCCTGATCGGGCGGGCCGATGAACAGGATGTACGCGCGGGCGGTGTCGGCCCCGTAGCGCTCGATGATCGGCTGCGGGCTGATCACGTTGCCCTTGGACTTGGACATCTTCGCCCCGTCGCGCGTGATCATCCCCTGCGTGAACAGGCGCTGGAACGGCTCCTGGGTCTCCAGCAGGCCCATGTCGGCCAGCGCCTTGACGAAGAAGCGCGCATACAGCAGGTGCAGGATCGCGTGCTCGATGCCGCCGATGTACTGGTAGACGGGCATCCAGCGGTCGGTGATCGCCGGATCCCACGCGGCCTCGTCGTTCGCAGCGTCCGTGTAGCGCAGGAAGTACCAGGACGAGTCGACGAACGTGTCCATCGTGTCCGTCTCGCGGCGCGCCGGACCGCCGCAGCGCGGGCACGTCGTCTTGACCCAGTCCTCGGCGGCGGCGAGCGGGGAGCGACCTTGCGGCGTGTAGTCCTCGACGTCGGGCAGCTCGACCGGCAGGTCCTCCTCCGGCACCGGGACGATGCCGCACGTGTCGCAGTAGACGATCGGGATCGGGCAGCCCCAGTAGCGCTGGCGGGACAGCAGCCAGTCGCGCAGGCGGTAGTTGATCGACCGGTGGCCGCGACCCTCCGTGTCGAGCCAGTCGATGATCGCGTCCTTGGCCTCGACGGCGTTCATCCCCGTGAAGCGACCGGAGTTGACCAGGACCTCATCGTCGCTGTGCGCGATGAACGGGGCGCCTTCCTCCGGTGCGCCCTCGGCCGGCTCGACGACGGGTCGGATCGGCAGGTCGAACGCCTTCGCGAAGTCGTAGTCGCGCTGGTCGTGCGCGGGCACGGCCATGATTGCGCCGGTGCCGTACTCCATCAGGACGTAGTCGGCGACGAACATCGGGATGCGCTCGCCGTTGACCGGGTTGATGACGGTGCGGCCGAGCGGCACGCCGGTCTTCGTCCGGTCGGCCTCGGCGCGCTCCTCGGCGCTCTCAGACAGGGCGCGGTTGACGTAGTCGCGCACCTTCGCCTCGTACTCGGTGCCGGCGGCCAGGCGCGTGATGTCGGGATGCTCGGGCGCCATCACGAAGAACGTCGCGCCGAACAGCGTGTCCGGCCGGGTCGTGAAGACCGGGTAGTCGACACCCACCTCCGGGCACGCGAACACCACCTCGGCGCCCTCCGATCGACCGATCCAATTGCGCTGCATCGTCTTCACGTGCGGTGGCCACTGGATCGTGTCGAGGTCGTCGAGGAGGCGGTCGGCGTAGTCGGTGATGCGGAAGAACCACTGCTCGAGCTGGCGCGCCTCGACCGGCGTGCCGCAGCGCTCGCAGCGACCGTCGATGACCTGCTCGTTGGCGAGCACGGTCGCGTCCTTGGGACACCAGTTGACGGCCGCCTGCTTGCGATAGGCGAGTCCGCGCTCGAACAGCTGCAGGAAGATCCACTGCGTCCAGCGGTAGTAGCTCGGCTCGTTGGTGGCGAACTCGCGCGACCAGTCGATCGAGATTCCCCACGAGCGCATGCCCTCCTGGAACGCCTCGATCGACTTGCGCGTCGAGTCGCGGGGATGCTCGCCGGTCTTGATCGCGTGGTTCTCGGCGGGGAGGCCGAAGGCGTCGTAGCCCATCGGATGCAGCACCCGCCGGCCGGCACGACGGTGGAAGTGCGCGACCGCGTCACCGACCGCGTAGTTCTTCAGATGCCCCATGTGGGGCTCACCCGACGGGTACGGCAGCATCTCGAGCACGTACGTGCTGTCCACGCCGTCGCCGGCCTCGTTGGAGACCTCCCACGTGCGCTCGCGCTCCCAGACCTCCTGCCACTTGGGCTCGATGGCGCGCGGCTCGTACCGGTGCTCGGATGCCATTGCGCGCGGAGGTTAGCGCTCGCGGAATTCCGTCCGGTATGCGAACTAATGTTCGTATCGTGTCAGAGAGCACGATCAAGGGTGCGATCGCCGAGGCAGCCATTACGACAGCCGCGATCGAGCTCGGCATCCACGTTCTTCGCCCGCTCGTCGAAGGACGGCGGTATGACCTGGTCTTCGATGTGAACGGAGCGTTGCTCCGCGTGCAGTGCAAGTGGGCGCCGAAACGGGGCAACGTGGTTGCTGTCAATCTGCGGACGCACCGCTGTACGCCACGCGGCTACGTGCGCTCGACGTACTCGGCTGCCGAGGTCGACGGGATCGGGATCTACTGCCAGGAGCTCAAGCGGTGCTTCTACGTGCCCGATCGAGAGAGCAGCTGGCCGGCGCAGGCTGTACCTGCGTCTTGCACCGGCTGCAAACAACCAGCGAGCCGCGGTAAACTGGGCCGCGGATTTCGACCTTGGGGCTATAGCTCAGCTGGGAGAGCGTCGCGCTGGCAGCGCGAAGGTCGTCGGTTCGAGCCCGACTAGCTCCACCTCGAATGTGAGGCCGCTCAGATGAGCGGCCTCCGTCGTTCTAGAGCGGGATCTCGGTCCGCAGACGCGTGCCGGCGCCGGGCGGCGAGTCAAGCGCCAGCGTGCCGTCGAGCGCCGCGACGCGGTCGGACAGCCCGCGCAGCCCGGAGCCCTCCGTGACGTCTGCGCCACCGACGCCGTCGTCGGCGACCTCGACGACCGCGAGGCCGTCGGTCACCGTGACCGCGACGGTTGCCGCTGACGCTTGCGCGTACTTGGCGACGTTGGTGAGCGCTTCCGCGACAACGAAATAGATGGCCAGCTCGACCGGCGCCGGGAGGCGATCGTCCGGCAGCGCCGTGACGTCGACCGGGATCGGAGCTCGGCTCGCGAGGATCCGGATCGCGGCGTTGAGTCCGCGGTCGGTGAGGACGACCGGGTGCAGGCCACGAGCGAGCTCGCGGAGCTCGTTGAGCGACGCCTGCAGCTCGGCGCTGGACTCGTCGAGCAGCGTGGCCGCCTGCGAGCCCTCGTCGACCTGCATGCGCGCGAGCTTGAGCTTGAGCGCGAGGGCGACGAGGCGCGACTGGGCGCCGTCGTGCAGATCGCGCTCGAGCCGGCGGCGCGCGCTGTCGCCCGCCTGCACGAGCCGGGTGCGTGAGGAGCGCAGGTCTTCGATGCGGGCGCGCAGCTCCGCCGACAGGCGCTGGTTCTCGAGCGCGAGCGCGGCGGCGGCGCCGGCGGCGCGGACGAGGTCGCGCTCGTCGGTCAGCGCTGGGTCGTGGACGATCGCGGCGATGCGGCGGCCCTGCAGCTCGACCTCGGTCCAGCCGCCGGCGGGCATCGCCACCTCGCGGCCCGCGGCGTCGACGAACCGCCCGGAGTCCGGCAGCCAGTAGGCGAGCCACAGCGTGGGGTCGCCGAGCGCGTCGGCGAGCGCGGCGCGCAGCTCGGCGGGTCCCGGCGCCTGGCCGAGCCGAGCGACGAGCTCAGCCACCGCGGTGCCGTGTGCGAGCCGCGTGCGCAGCAGGCCGTAGAGGAACCCGTACGGGATCGTCACGACCAGCGCCTCGGACGCCCACTCGAGCCCGTCCGACTTGTGGCCCGCGGCGTCGAACATCTTCGCCAAGAGGAACGCCGCGAAGGCGGCGCCGCCGGTGACGAGGACGGGCACGAGCGCGCGTCGCTGGGCCGGCCCACCGGCCCGCGCGCGGCGGATGATCACGATCCAGCTCATGCCGAGCACGACCGCGGCGCACCACAGCTGGACCGCGTCGAGCGCGTCCGAGAGCGGCTGGTCGCCGTGGACGATCATCAGGTTGCGCGGCGTGTCCGGCTCCTCGAAGAGGAGTGAGGGCACCTGCAGGACCGTGACGATGAAGTACGTCGCGGCCACGAGACGACGTTCCGTCGGCGTGTGCAGCCGCCCGCTCGGGAACGCCATTAGCAGGTGGCCGATGATGCCCGGGAACAGGGCGTCGAGGGCGATGCCGATCGTGAACAGCACGTCGTTGTCGGACGCGCTGAGGCTGGTCGCGAACCAGGCGAAGCCGGCGGCGACCATCAGTCGCCCGGTCCCGTTCGCGGGCCGCCGCCACCATGCGAACAGGCCGGTCCCGATGAACGACCACCCGGTCAGCAGCCGCAGCCCCGCCTCGGCGCCCGGCTCGTCGATGTGATCGCTGGCGAGCGTGATCGCGGCGATGACGAGCCCGCACACGAAGCCCGCGAGGGCGAGAGCGACAAGCAGCCGCCGTGACATCCGGCGCATTGTCACGCTCCGGGGTGCGGCGGCTCGCCGCGCTTGGCCGTCAGACGCCGACGGCGCGCTTCGGCGCCTCGCCCCAGAGCTGCTCGAGCCGGTAGAACTCACGCGCGTCGGGCGTGAATACGTGCACGACCACGTCGAGGTAGTCCATGAGGATCCAGCGCGCCTCGCCGAGCCCCTCCACGCGCCGCGGCAGCACGCCGTGCTCCTTCTTCATCCCCTCGTGGATGCGGTCGTGGATCGCCTTGGTCTGGCGGTCGGTGTTGCCCGTGCAGATGACGAAGTAGTCGGTGTACGCGAGGACGTCGCGGAGGTCGAGCTCGATCGGGTCGATCGCCTTCGCGTCGCCGGCGTACGCGGCGATCTGTGTGGCGAGCTGATCCGGCGACAGGGTCATCGGTACAGCCCCTCGCGCGAGATGTAGTCCGCCACGCCGTCCGGCACCAGGTAACGGATCGCACGCCCGGCCGCGACGAAGCGGCGGATCAGCGACGACGAGACGTCAAGGCGCGGCATGTCGAAAAAGCGGACGTTCTCGGTGCCGAGGTCGGCGAGGCGCTCGGAGATGTCCGCCCGGCGGACGCCCTCGCGCTCGGCCACCCCCAGCGAGGCAAGCGAAAGAATGGCGGCAGGCTCGCGCCAGGTCGGCAGCGAGAGCGCCATGTCGCCTCCCACGATGAACGTCAGCTGGTCTCCCGGACAGCGGTCATGCAGCCTGGAGAGGGTATCGACCGTGTACGACGGGCCGGGGATCTCGGCGTCGACCAGCGACACGTCGAGCCAGTCGTCGCCCGCCACCGCCAAGCGACACATCGCCACGCGATGGTCCACGCCTGGGTCGGCCTTCACCCCCTTGTGCGGCGGCTCGTGGACGGGCACGAACAGGACGCGGTCGAGCTCCAGCGTCGCCAGCGCCTGCGTCGCGCACACGAGGTGGCCGATGTGCGGCGGGTTGAACGTCCCGCCGAGCAGCCCGATCCGGGCCACTACGCGCGGACCTGACCGTCGCCCTCGACCAGGTACTTGAACGTGCACAGCTCGCGCAGGCCGATCGGGCCGCGGGCGTGCAGCTTCTGCGTCGAGTTCCCGATCTCGGCGCCCATGCCGAACTGGCCGCCGTCGGTGAAGCGGGTGGAGGCGTTCACGTATACGCAGGCGGCGTCGACGCCGAGCTGGAAGGCCCGCGCGGCCTGCACCGACCCGGTGACGATCGCCTCCGAGTGACCGGAGCCGTACCGGCCGATGTGGTCGATCGCCTCGTCGGCCGAGTCGACCACCCTGACCGCCAGGACCAGGGCGAGAAATTCGGTTGCCCAGTCCTCGTCGGAGGCGGGAGCGACGGCAGCGTCGATCGCCCGCACGCGCTCGTCGCCGCGCAGCTCGACGCCGAGATCGCGCAGGGCGGAGAGCGCGCCGGGCAGGAACTCGGCGGCCACGCCGGCGTGCACGAGCAGCGTCTCGGCGGCGTTGCAGACGCCCGGCCGCTGGACCTTGGCGTTGACGATGATCTCGCGCGCGCTGGCGAGGTCGGCGCTCGCGTCCACGTAGACGTGGCAGTTGCCCGAGGCCGCATAGATGACGGGGACCTTGGCCACCGCGCTCAGCGCGGCCTTCAACCCCTCGCCGCCGCGCGGGATGATCAGGTCGACAACGCCCTCCTGCGTCGCAAGCTCGGCGAGCTCCTCGCGGCCGCCGCCGGCGACGAGCGCCAGCGACCCGGCGGGCAGCCCCGCCGCCTCGGCTGCCTCGGCAGCGACACTCGCGAGCACGGCGTTCGAGTGGGCGGCCGAGGACGAGCCGCGCAGCACGATCGCGTTGCCGGACTTCAGGGCCAGCGCGGCCGCATCGATCGTCACGTTGGGGCGCGCCTCGTAGACCACCGCGACCACGCCGAGCGGGACGCGCACCTTGCGCACGTCGAGGCCGTTCGGGAGCCGGAAGCCGTCGAGCACCTCGCCGACCGGATCGGGCAGCGCGACGATCTCGCGCACACCCTCAGCCATCGCCGCGACGCGATCGGCATCGAGCGCCAGCCGGTCCATCAGCGCGCTCGAGAGGCCCGCCTCGCGGCCGGCCTCGAGGTCGCGCGCGTTCGCCTCGAGGATCTCGCCGACACGCGCCTGCAAGGCGTCTGCGATCGCCAGCAGCGCCCGGTCCTTGGTCGCGCTGTCGACGCGCGCGAGCGACCGCGCGGCGCGCTTGGCGGCGCGGCAGATGTCGGTCACGGATGCGGCGGCGACGGCCATTGCGAAAAGTCTAGGCGAGGACGAAGTAGTCCCGGTGGACGGCCTCCGCGGTGGCGCGCGGGAGCACCTCGCGCACCTGCGAGGACTGCATGCCCATCACCCGGCGCAGCTCGGCGGCGGAGTAGTTGCAGATGCCCTTCCCGATCGCTGAGCTGCCGTCCCGCACGTCGACCGCGTCACCGGCGTCGAACGCCCCGCGCACGTCGACGATGCCGACCGGGAGCAGGCTGGTGCCACCCTCGCGCAGCGCGCGGGCGGCACCGTCGTCGACGGTCACGGTGCCGTGGCTCGGCTTGGCGTACTTGAGCCAGAGCTTGAAGCTGGACTGGCGGACGGCATGGGGAGCGAAGCGCGTCCCCGCCGGCTCGCCCGCCCACGCGCGCGCGAGCACGCCCGGCACGAGGCCGCTGCCGATGACCGCGCCGATCCCGGCGGCCGACGCCATCTCGGCGGCCACGACCTTCGAGCGCATGCCACCCGACCCCAACGGCGACGGCGCGTGGCCGATGTCCAGGCTGCGCAGCGTCTCCGGGTCGGTGACCTCGGCCACGAGCTCGGCTCCGGCGGCGCTGCGCGGATCGGCGGTGTAGACGCCCTCCGTGTCGGTCAGGAGAACGAGCAGATCGGCGGCGATCAGCACGGCGATCTGCGCGGCGAGGAAGTCGTTGTCGCCGAACGAGATCTCGTCGGTGGTCGTGGTGTCGTTCTCGTTGATCACCGGCACGATCCGCCACTCGAGCAGCTTCTGGAGCGTGCGCCGCGCGTTGAGATAGTGCGTGCGCGCGCTGATGTCGAAGAACGTGAGCAGCACCTGGGCGCTCTGGATGCCGCGGTCGCGCAGCAGCTCGTCGTAGGTCCGGTACAGCCGGCCCTGGCCGACGGCGCTCGCCGCCTGCAGGTCCTCGACCGTCGCCGGCCGTGAGCCCATGTTCAGCAGGTGCATCCCGCGGGCGATCGCGCCGCTGGTGACGACGACGACGTCGACGCCGTCGCGGTGCACCGCGGCGATCTCCTCGACGATCCGCGCGATCACGGACAGGCGTAGCTCGCCCGAATCCTCGGCAACGATCGACGAGCCCAGCTTGACGACGGCAACGGGCATGGAGGCGGGAGCTTAGGAGGGGTCCAGCTCGAACACCACGCCGCCGAGCTCGACGTCGTCGCCCGGTTCGAACCCCTTGGCCTGGAGCGCAGCGATCACGCCCATGCGGCGCAGGCGGTGCTCGACGTGCGCGAGCGCCTCGTCGTTGGAGAGATCGTGGCGGGCGATCAGCCGGTCGACGGCGTCGCCGGTGACGCGAAACTCGCGCTCGCCGGTGCGCTCGACGTCGAAGGCGCGGCCGGCGGCCGGCCGGAACACCTGGAACTCGGCGACCTCGTCCTCGCCGGCGTCCTCGGCGACCGGCTCGGCCACGGGCGCCCGGCGCAGCAGCTCGCGGCGCAGGTCGTCGAGGCCCTGGCCGGTGGCGGACGAGGTGACGACGACCGGGACGCCGAGGCGCTGGCCCCACTCCCCGGCGGCAGCGTCCGCGGCGTCGGGTGGCACGAGGTCGGCCTTGGAGAGCGCGAGGATGCGCGGCAGCTCGGCGAGCCGCGGATCGTGCTCGCGCAGTTCGGACTCGATCACCGCGTGGTTGGCGATCGGGTCGGAGCCGTCGAGCGGGGCGAGGTCGAGCACGTGCACGAGCAGCCGCGTGCGCTCGACGTGGGCGAGGAAGTCGTGTCCGAGGCCCGCGCCGCCGCTCGCGCCCTCGATCAGCCCGGGGATGTCGGCGATCACGAGTTGGCGGTCGTCCGCCTCGAGCGTGCCGAGCACCGGCTCGAGGGTCGTGAACGGGTAGGCGGCGACCTTCGGCTGCGCGCGCGTCAGACGCGACAGCAGCGACGACTTGCCGGCGTTCGGGAGGCCGACGAGCCCGACGTCGGCGAGCAGCTTGAGGTGCAGCTCGACGCGCCCCTCCTCCCCCGGCAGCCCCTTCTCGGCCAGCCGTGGCGTCTGCCGCGTCGGCCCCTTGAAGCGGGTGTTGCCGCGCCCGCCGCCGCCGCCGCGCGCGATCGTCACCTGCTGGCCGGGCCGCACGAGGTCGTAGCGCGTGCCATCCCAGCGCTCGACCTGGGTGCCGGGCGGGACGGCGACGACCAGCGGGTCGCCGTCGGCGCCGTGCATCTGCTTGCCCTTCCCGTGGCCGCCGCGCTCGGCGCGGAAGTGCACGCGACGGCGGAACGCCTGCAGGTCGCGCATGGAGTCGTCGCAGCGCAGGATCACGTCGCCGCCGCGGCCGCCGTCGCCGCCGTCGGGGCCGCCCTTGGGCACGTGCGCTTCGCGGCGGAACGAAAGCGAGCCGTTGCCCCCGGCGCCGCCCCGCACTTCCAGATGAGCTCTATCGGTGAGCACGCGTGTGTAACGTCGCCGAAGGCGAGCGCGACGAAGGAGCGTCTCGCCTGGCAGGCGAAATACCATATCCCGATGCCGAAGGTCTTCCTCATCACCGGTGCCAGCACGGGCATCGGCGCCGCCACCGCCCGCCAGGCTGCGCAGGCCGGCTACCGGGTCGTCCTCGCCGCGCGCTCCGAGGACAAGCTGAACGCGCTCGCGGACGAGACCGGCGGCCTCGCGGTGCGCTGCGACGTCACCGAGTGGAGCGACCAAGAGGCGCTCGTCAAGCGCACGCTCGACGAGTACGGGCAGATCGACGTCGTGTTCGCCAACGCCGGCTTCGGCGGTGCGCGCGGGTTCCTCAAGGAGGACCCGGAGACGTGGAAGAGCATGATCCTCACCAACGTCTACGGCTGCGCGCTGACGATCCGGGCGACGATGCCCGCGCTGAAGGAGTCCAAGGGTCACCTCCTGCTCACGAGCTCCGTCGCGGGGCGCCGCGCGCTCCCCGGCTCGGTCTACTCGGTGTCCAAGCACGCGGTGACCGCGATGGGCGAGGCCGCGCGGCTCGACTTCAACGACACCGGCGTGCGCGTCACGCTGATCGAGCCCGGCGCCGTCGACACGCCGTTCTTCGACAACCCGCCCAAGATCCGCGCTCTCGACGCCGACGACGTCGCCCGCACGGTGATGTTCGTGGTGTCGCAACCTGCACATGTCGACATCAACGAGATCCTCATTCGGCCAACCGCGCAGCCGACGTAACGAACCTGTAATCCGCAGCTGCGTACCTTCACTACGTGGTGCTGCTGCTGCTGTTCGCGCTGATCGCCGGAGCCGGCACGGCCCTGTCGCCGTGCGTGCTGCCGGTGCTGCCCGCGTTGCTGTCCGCGGGCGCGACCGGCGGGCGGCGGCGACCGCTCGGGATCGTGCTCGGGCTGGCGATCACGTTCACGATCACGATCGTCGGGCTCGCCACGGTGGTCGACGGAGTCGGGCTCGGCGACGGGTCGCTGCGGTCGCTCGCGGTGATCGTGCTGCTGGTCTTCGGCGTGACGCTGCTCGTGCCGCGCGTGGCGGACCGGCTGGAGGCGTGGCTGTCGCCGCTGATCCGGCTCGGGCCGAAGTCGGGCGGTGACGGGTTCTGGACGGGCCTGGGCGTCGGCGCGGCGCTCGGCTTCGTCTACGCGCCGTGCGCGGGGCCGATCCTGGCGGCGGTGATCTCGGTCAGCGCGGCGTCCGGGAGGACCGTCGCGGTGGCGATCGCCTACGCGATCGGCTCGGCGGCCGCGCTGTTCGCGCTCGCGCTCGGCGGGCGGGCGATCCTGCGCCGGGTACGCGGGCCGGCGCTGATGCGCGTCCTCGGCGTCGTGATGATCCTCACCGCGATCGCCGTCGCCACGGACCGCGACGTGGCATTCCAGAACATGATCGCCGACGACCTGCCAGCCTTCGTCGTCAACCCGACCGGCGATCTCGAGCGCTCGAGCGCGGTCTCCCAGCGGCTCGACGACCTGCGCGGCAAGGCCAAGTTCGCCGCGAGCTCGGGCCACGACGGCCTCCCCAAGCTCGGCGCCGCCCCCGACTTCGCGGGCATCACGCACTGGCTCAACAGCAAGCCGGTCCACATGCAGCAACTGCGCGGCAAGGTGGTCCTGATCGACTTCTGGACGTACACCTGCATCAACTGCCTGCGCACGCTCCCTTACGTGACCGCCTGGGACCGCAAGTACCACGACCGCGGACTCGTGATCGTCGGCGTCCACACACCCGAGTTCGGCTTCGAGAAGGAGACGGGCAACGTCCGTGACGCGATCGCGCGCAACGGCATCCACTATCCGGTCGCCCAGGACAACGACTACGGCACCTGGAACGCCTGGGGCAACCAGTTCTGGCCCGCCAAGTACCTGATCGACGCCGACGGGCAGGTCCGCTACACGCACTTCGGCGAGGGCGGCTACGCGACCACCGAGGGCGCGATCCGCTCGCTGCTCGCCGAGGCCGGCGACAAGGATCTCGGTGCGGTGGCGGGCCGCCAGCCCGGCGAGGTCCCGGGCGACGCCACGCCGGAGACCTACCTCGGCACGGCGCGGGCGCAGGGCTGGGTGCCGAACCCGTTCAGCGGCGTCCGCGACTATCCGGGCGTGAAGTCGCTGCCGGTCGACCGCTTCGCCTACGGCGGCGTCTGGCGCGTCAGCGACGAGTCGGCCGAGGCGGTCGGCCACTCGACGATCAAGGCGCACGTGCGCGGCAAGTCCGTCTACCTGGTGATGGGGAAGCGCGGGCGCGTCGACGTGACCGTGGACGGCCGCCACGAGCGGACGGTGGTAGTGCGTGGACAGCGCTTGTACACGCTGATGAAGCGCCCGCGCCCAGGTGAGCACGAGCTGACGCTGACGTTCGAGCCGGGTGTGACCGGCTACGCGTTCACGTTCGGCTGAGCGACGCAAACGGCGAACTGCGGCATTGAGGGAGACGAGCGGCCGGCGGGGCCGCGCGAAACGGGTTAGGCGGTCTCGGCCGGCTCGACCGAGATCACGCGCCCGCGCCGGCCGGTGCGGAACTGCACCGTGCCCGGGGACTTCGCGTAGATCGTGTCGTCCTTGCCGATGCCCGTGCCGTCGCCCGGCTTGAACTTGGTGCCACGCTGGCGAACGATGATCTCGCCGCCAGTCACGGTCTGGCCGGCGAACACCTTCACGCCGAGGCGCTTGGCGTTGGAGTCACGCCCGTTGCGGCTGGAGCCAAGACCCTTCTTGTGTGCCATTGCGTCGCTACTTCCCGATCTTCGTGATTCGCAGGCGGGTGAGCTCCTGGCGGTGGCCCGTACGGCGCTTGTAACCGCGCTTGGGCTTGAACTTGAAGACCCGGAGCTTCTTGCCGCGCTCGTGGCCGACGATCTCGGCCTTCACCGGCGACTTCGCGAGCTTGGCCGCGTCGAGCACCGGGTCGCCGTCGCCGGCCAGCAGCAGCGGCACGAGGTCGATCGTCGCGCCCGGCTCGTCGCGCAGCCGCTCGACGAGCAGGGTCTGGCCCTCCTCGACGCGGTACTGCTTGCCGCCTGTCTTGATGACTGCGTAGGACATTTCAGAGCTCACTCGTCGGCCGAAGCCTTGGCGCGCGAACGGCGCCGTCCGCCTCTACGGCCGCGGCGCCGAGGGCGAGAGGATAGCGCGTCGCCGTTCTCGCCAGAGCCGTCAGCGGCCTCCTCGGCGGCGGCGGGAGCCGTGCCCGCGTCCGCCGACTCGGTCTCCGTGAGCGCCTTCACGGCATCGGCCTCGACCGCGGCGCCATCCTCGTCGGGCTTGGGTGTCCGCTTGCGCCGGCGGCCGCGCGGCTTGGCCTCCGCCGGCTCGTCCGCGGCCTTGGCCGGCCGCTTCCTGGCCGGCTTGTCCGGCTTGGCCGCGGCCTCCTCGCGCGCCTTGCGCGATGCGGCGCCGCGCTTGGCGGCGGCCGAGCGGCGGGCGCGCTCGTCGGCCTTCTCGCGCTCCTTCTCGCGCTCGGCGGCGGCGGTCTCGGCCGCCTCGGCGTCGGAGCCGGTCAGCGACGCCACGGCGGCGGTGCGGCCGGCCTCTTCGATCCGCACCAGCTTCTTCTCCCCCACGAACGCGATCCCGTTGGTGACCGAGATCAGGTAGCCGTCGACCTTCGCGACGCCGTCGTCCGGGTTGTACATGTGCGGCTCGACGATGTGGACGTGCACCTCTTCGCCGGCGCGGAACGGCACGGCGTGCTGCTCGATCTCCGTGCGCGCGCCCTCCATCGTCACCGCGAAATGGTCGAGCGGCAGGCCCTCGGAGCCCTCGAAGTGGAAGTAGCGGCCGGTCTGCTGCTCGAGTGCGTGCAGCTCGCGGGCGCCGTCGGCCGTGAACCAGGCGCTGACGCGCGGGTTGATCCGGAGCAGATATGCCTCAGGCCCGTCGGCGCCGGCCTCGTCGACCATGTGGCGCAGATGGCGGGCGATCCCGATCGCGATCGTCTCCTCGGACTTGATGACGCCCTCGCCGTGGCACACCGGGCACGTCTTGGACATGATCTCGCGCACGCCGTCGGTGACGTTCTGGCGCGTCATCTCGACGAGCCCGAGCGGCGAGATCTCGACCACGAAGGTCTTCGTGCGGTCCTCGTCGAGCGCCTTGCGCAGGACCTTCAGCACGCTGTCGCGGTTGCGCGCCCGCGCCATGTCGATGAAGTCGATGACGATGATGCCGCCGATGTCGCGCAGCCGCAGCTGGTTGACGACCTCCTCGGCGGCCTCGAGGTTCGTCTTGGTGATCGTGTCCTCGAGCCGTGCGCTCTTGCCCTTGCCCGTGAACGAGCCGGTGTTGACGTCGATGACCGTCAGAGCCTCGGCGTAGTCGATCATCAGGTAGCCGCCGCTCGGCAGATCGACGCGCCGGCTGAGCATGCCCTCGATGACCGGCTCGACGCCGTAGGCCTCGAACAGCGGTTCCTTCTCCTCCCACAGCTCCACGCGATCGACCAGCTCGGGCGCGGTGCGCGCGAAGAAGGAGACGAGCCGGTGGTGCGCCTTCGGGTCGTCGACGACCGCGCGCTCGAAGTGCTCCGAGAAGATGTCGCGCACGACGCGGACCGAGAGATCGGCCTCCTGGAAGACGAGCGCGGGGGCCTCGGCCTCCTGCACGCGCTTCTCGAGCACCTCGTTGAGCTTGAACAGGTACTGCAGCTCGCGCTCGAAGTCCGCGCGGGTGGCGCCGTGCGCCGCCGTGCGGATGATCGCGCCGCCGCCGTTGAGGTCGAGCTGCTTGGCCTCCTTGCGCAGGCGGTCGCGCTCCTTGTCCTCGAGCCGGCGGGAAACGCCGACGCCCTCGCCGGTCGGCGCGTAGACCATGTAGCGACCGGCGATCGTGAGCTCCATCGACAGCCGGGCGCCCTTCGTCTTGAGCGGGTCCTTGACGACCTGGACGACGATCTCCTGGCCCGGCTTGAGCAGATCGGTGATGCGAGGGCCGCTCACGCCGCGCCCGCGCTTGACCTGCTCGACGCCCGGGAGCACGATCTCGTCGACGTGCAGGAAGCCGTTCTTGTCGAGGCCAATGTCGACGAAGGCGGCCTCGAGGCCGGGCAGGACGTTGTCGACCTTGCCCTTGTAGATGTTGCCGACGATCGACCGTCCGCCACGCCGCTCGAAGTAGATCTCGGCGACGCGGTACCCGGCGGGGACCTCAGGCTTCTTGCCCCGCCGGCGGCGGGACTTGGCCGGCGCCTCGGGATTCCCCGAAGCCTCCAGCATGGCGACCCGGGTCTCTCCCCGATCCACCGTGACCAGCACTTGCTTTCTCACAAAAATTCCTCATTGGAAGACTGTCGCCCTCCCCTTCAGCTCCGATGTCTCGCGCGCCTGCGCGTGGACCGAATGGAGTAGGCCGAGGGCTATGAACGTTGCGAGCATCGACGAGCCGCCGAAGCTCAACAGCGGGGCGGTCACGCCCGTGATGGGCATGATCCCCACATTCATCCCGATGTTCACGAAGAGCTGGAAGAGCAGCATCACCGTGATGCCCCCCGCAATCAGCGCGCCGTAAAGGTTCTTCGCGATCGTCAGGATGTGCAATCCGCGCCATATAAGTAGCGCATAGAGCGAGAGCACCAGTGCACACCCGGCGAAACCGAAGGTCTCGCCGATCACCGCGAAGATGAAGTCGGTGTGGTGCTCGGGCAGGAAATTCAGGGACGTCTGGGTCGCGTTCGCCACTCCGCGACCGGTCTTCTCGCCTGACCCCATGGCGATCAGCGCCTGCTGCTGCTGATAGCTCTCGTCGCCGGGATTGGCCGACGGGTGGAGGAACGAGGTCAGGCGGTCCACCTGGTAGGGCTTGAGCACGTCGACGCCCGCCATCGGCGCCACGACGAGCACGAGCGTGATCGCCACCGCGATCAGCGCGCCGAGCGCGGCGAAGTGCCGCCACGGCGCGCCGGCGACGAACAGCAGCGCCAGCGTGCCGGCGACGTACACCATCGCCGACCCGAGGTCCGGCTCGGCCATCACGACCATCGTCGGGATGAGGCCGAGCAGCATGATCCGCGCCGTCGTGTCACGGCCCATCCGGCGCATGCGGTCGACCAGGAAGCCGGCGAGCGCCACGATCAGCAGCACTTTGCCGAGCTCGGAGGGCTGGAAGTTGAAGAACGGCAGCGCGATCCACGAGTGGGCGCCGCGCGTGGCCGTGGCGATCACGAGCACCAGCGCGATCAGCCCGAGCATCACTCCGTAGATCGGGTAGCGCAGCTCGCGCAGACGCGAGTAGTCGAGCCGCGAGAACGCGTACATGAGCACGAACCCGACGCCGGCGTAGATGGCCTGCCGCGTGACGTAGTAGTTCGGGTCGCCGGCGACGTCGCTCTGCGTCGCGCCCTTGAGCGCGACGATCGAGCACGCCACGAGCCCGAGGCTCGCGAGCAGCAGCAACGGGTCCAGCCGCAGGTGCCACGCGCGCGGGACGAGCGGCGGCGGCGGGTCAGAGGCTGGCTGGATCGGGTGGGAGCTCAATTGGACTGGTCAGACCCGGTGTGGAACTGGTCGTCGTGGACATGGAACCACTCGTTGAGGATGAGGCGCGCCGCGGGTGCGGCGGTCTCGGCGCCAAAGCCGCCGCGCTCGATCGTCGTGACGACCACGATCGGCCGCGTGGGATCGGCGACGTAGCACGCATACCAGGACTGGTCGGGGTTCGGCTGGCGCTCGGCGGTGCCGGTCTTGCCGTACAGGAGGTTGCGGTAGGGCGAGCCCGCGAACACGTCGGCCGACGTGCCGCCCTGCGCCGTGGCGGCGCCGTGCAGGCCCTGCATGATCGCGTCGCGGTCGGCGGGGTCGAAGCTCACGCGGCGGCGGATCGGCGTGCGGATCTGCTCGAGCAGGACGCCGTTGCCGTCCTCGACCTGCGAACCGAGGTGCGGGCGCACGACCTTGCCACCGTTGATGATCACCGAGTACGCCTCGGCGAGCTGCAGTGGCGTCGCCTGCAGGTCGCCCTGGCCGACCGCGAGGCTGACGTTGTCGCCCGTCGTCCAGGTGCGCTCGATGCCGCCGCACGCGTACAGCGCCTGCGTCGTCCCCGGCGTCACGTGCGCCTTCTTCGCGCACTTGAGGTACTCGTCGTAGCCCTTGTTGCGCCATGCGGAATCCGGGATCAGGCCGGGGAACTCCCCCGGGATGTCGATCCCGGTCTTGCGGCCCATGCCGAGCCGGTGCGCCCACTCCTGCAGCACCGGGCCCTTCCCGTTGAGCGCCTCGCCGAGCTGGTAGAAGAACACGTCCGAGGACACGGTCAGCGCGCGCGGCAGCTGCAGCGCGCCGTACGAGGCGCCCTTGGCGTTCTTGCGCACCTGGTCGCCGAGCTTGAACTCACCGTTGTCGATCAGCGTGCTCGTCGGCGTGATCACGCCCTCCTCCAACGCCGCCATCGCGGTGATCGGCTTGAACGTCGAGCCGGTCGGATACGTCGCGGCGATCGCGCGGTTGAACAGCGGCGCGCCGTTGTCCTCGGAGGAGAGCTCGTCGTAGCGCTTCTGGGAGATCGGCTTGGCGAACTCGTTGGCGTCGAAGCTCGGGTAGGAGCCGAGGGCGAGGATCTCGCCGTTGCGCGGGTCCATCGCCACGAAGGCGCCGGCCTTGGCGCCGTTCTGGGATGCCGCCTGGACGCCGCGCTGGATCGCGTCGTTGGCGGCGCGCTGCAGGTCGAGGTCGAGCGTGATGCGCAGTCGCTGGCCCTGGCGCGGCTCGACCCGCTTCATCGTCCGGCGGTCGTCGCGCGTGCCGAGCGCGTTGATGACGATCCGCGTGTAGCCGTCCTTGCCGCGCAGGTACTTGTCGTAGCTCTCCTCGAGGCCGTCGGCGCCGATGCGCGTGCCCGGGGCAACGCCCTTGAAGCGCTTCTCCTTGAGCTCCTTCGGCGAGATCTCGCGGGTGGTGCCGAACAGCTGGGCGGCCAGCTCCTTGTGCGGGTAGTCGCGCAGGTACTGCTTCTCCACCTCGACGCCCGGGAACTGCTCCTTGCGCTCGCGGATGTAGTTGAACGCGGAGCGGTTGACCGCGGTCTTGATCGTCACGTTCGAGTACGGCAGCTCGGCGACGCCCTCGATCACACGCTCGTGAATGCGCTTCGGCTTGACGCGGATCACGCGGCCGAGGCGACGGTACAGGCGCTGCAGCTTGATCTCGTCGGTGGGCACTCCTGGCACGGCGACCGGCCGCGCCTGGCGGGCCGCGCGGGCGAGCCGGCGGCGCTCGCGGCGCTGCGCCTTCGTCGGCCCGTGCCGGCGCTCCTGGATGTCGCGCTCGAGCGAATGCAGCTGGTCGGCCGCCGCCAGGCGCACCTTCTCGGCCTGGCCGCGCTCCTTGCGGAACTCGTCGGCCTCGGCGAGCACGGACTTCGGCAGCGTGCCCGGCACGATCTGCACGACCGGGGCGACGCGCGTCTTGACGAGCACGCGGCCGTCGCGGTCGACGATGTCGCCGCGGGGCGCCTCGATCCGCACCTTGCGCACGCGGTTCTCGCGCGCCTTGGCCACGTAGTCCTCGCCCGACAGCACCTGCAGGAACCACAGGCGGAAGAACACGATCGCGAACAGCACGAACGCGAAGCCCCCGAGCACGGCGATGCGCACCGCGAGCTGCGGCGTGATCGGCGGGCGGCGCTCCTCGACGGGCGTCGGCATCAGGTCACGCCTTGGAGAGCGGGGAGAGCCCGCCGGTCGTGTACGCGCGGCGGCGGCGACGACGCGGGTCGTCGGGCAGGAACGGCCCCATCACGCGGCGGCAGATCGCGTACACCGGCAGCGCCAGCAGCGTGTTGAGCACGATCGTCATCAGGATCTGACGCACGAGCAGCAGCGACACCGGCGCCTCGACCCCGAGCAGGAACTGCAGCAGTGAGAAGCCGATCGTGGCGACCGCGGTCGCCGCCGCGCCGATCGCCACCGGCGCCAGCGCGTGGGCGGGGTCACGCAGCTCGCGGATCCGGCCGGCGCCGTAGCCGACGGCCGTGTAGACGAGTGAGTTCACGCCCAGCGTCTGCAGCAGCGCGGTATCGACGAACAGGCCGAGCGCGAAGCCGAACACGGCGCCGGGGACCGAGCCGCAGAGGAAGCCGACCGAGGCGACGAGCAGCGGCGACAGGTCGGCCGGCACGCCGAACACCGACACCTGCGAGACCGTGGTCAGCTCGATGAGCCCGCCCAGCAGCCCGAGCAGGAAGAGGCGGCCGGCGGCTGGCGGCGAGATCGTCACGGCACCTGCGCGCGGACGTCGTTCTGCGGCTGGGTCAGCACCTCGACGATGTCGAGGTTGTGCAGATCGGCGATCGGCTGCACGTGGATCACGCGGTCGAGCTCGCCCTCGCCGGTCTCGACGCGCTTGACGGTGCCGATGAGGATCCCGCGCGGGTACAGCGATCGCAGGTCGCTGACGCGGCTCGACAGGCTCGTCCCCGCCGTGATGATCCGCTCGCCCTTGTGGACCTCCTTGGCGTTCGGCACGAGCTCGAAGCGCAGGTCGCCCGGCGCGCCGACCGCGGGCCCGACGCTGCCGGGCTCGCCGCTCTCGAGCGCCTGGGCGGAGACGCCGAACTCGGGGTCGGTGAGCAGCATCACCGACGCGTTGCCGTCGGAGACCGACTTGACCTTGCCGACCAGACCGGCGCTGTTGACGACCGGCTGATCGACGCGGACGCCGTCGCTCGAGCCCTTGTTGATCTGGAAGGTCTGGTACCAGGAGCTCGGCGAGCGGGCGATCACGCGCGCCTGCACCGGGTTGTAGTTCCCGAGGCCGCCCTGCGCGTTCTGCTCCTGCAGGCCCTTGTACTGCTCGAGCTCGCGCTTATCGTCGGTCGCCTTGATCAGCTCGTTGCGCAGCTGATCGTTCTCGGCCTGGAGCTTCTTGTTCTTGCTCTTGGCGTCGAGCGTGTCGCCGAACCAGCCGAATAGGTCGCGGAACGGCTTGAGCGCGCGGTTCGCGCCCTCCTGGATCGGCGCCAGCACCTCCATCGCCCCACGCTGCACCCCGTGCAGGCTGCCGTTGGAGCCCTCGCCGAAGTACGCGGTCAGCAGGAACAGCGAGAGGAGCACCAGGACGGCGAGAACCGCCCGGCGCCGGCGCACAACCTTGTCATGCATCATCGCCTGGGCGGCCGGCGGTTGTTGCGGTTCCGGTTGCTGCGGTGGATCGCCTCGAACTCCTCCAGCGAGCGGCCGGAGCCGACGGCGACGCAGGTGAGCGGCGACTCGGCGCGATGCGCGGGCATCTGCGTCTCCTCGCGCAGCCGCTCGTCGAGCCCCTGGAGCAGCGACCCGCCGCCCGCGAGCATGATCCCGCGGTCCATGATGTCCGACGCCAGCTCCGGCGGCGTGCGGTCCAGCGTCTCTTTGATCGCGTCGATGATCTGCACGAGCGGCTCTTCGAGGGCGGCGCGCACCTCTTCAGAGGTGAGCACGACCGTCTTCGGGAGTCCGGAGACCAGGTCGCGGCCGCGGATCTCGGCCTGCACCTCCTCGTCCAGAGGGTAGGCGCTCCCGATCTCGAGCTTGACCTCCTCGGCCGTCTGCTGGCCGATGAGGAGCTTGTACTCCTTCTTGACGTAGTTGATGATCGCCTCGTCGAGCTCGTCGCCGCCGACGCGGACCGACTGCGAGACGACGATGCCGCCGAGCGAGATCACCGCGACCTCGGAAGTGCCGCCGCCGATGTCCACGATCATGTTGCCCGTCGGCTCGCCGACCGGGAGCCCGGCGCCGATCGCGGCGGCCATCGGCTCCTCGATCAGGTACGCCTGGCGCGCGCCGGCGGACAGGCACGCTTCCTCGACCGCGCGCTTCTCCACCCCGGTCACGCCCGACGGGACGCAGACCACGACGCGCGGGTGCGCCCAGCGGTTCTGGTGCACCTTCTGGATGAAGTGGCGCAGCATCTCCTCGGTGACGTCGAAGTCGGCGATCACGCCGTCCTTGAGCGGGCGGATCGCCGAGATCGTCCCGGGGGTGCGCCCGAGCATCCGCTTGGCCTCGATACCGACGGCGTGGACCTCGCCGGAGCGCGAGTCGATCGCCACGACCGACGGCTCGGACAGCACGATGCCGCGCCCGCGTACATAGACGAGCGTGTTGGCCGTGCCGAGGTCTACGGCCATGTCACGGCCACCGAAACCGGTGAGATACGAAAAAAAGCCCATGAGGAGGGAGCGCGCGCAGGGCGGGCGGCCGAGCCGCCGCGGGGGCTGAGTGTATCGAAGGGTCCGGCCGCCGAAATGGCGCGCAAGCGCGCCTTCAGACGGGGTCAGACCCCACGGTCGAGCCCCGGAGCCCCAACCGCGCGGTTCAGGGGTCAGACCCCTCTCAGCAGCTCGAGCAGACGATCGAGGGGCAGCCCGACGACGTTCAGGTAGTCGCCGTCGATCCGCGCCACCAGCGCACCGCCCTCACCCTGGATCGCGTAGCCCCCGGCGCGACCCTGCCACTCACCGGTCGCTACGTAGCGATCGAGCGCCGCGTCGTCGGACCTATGGAACGTGACGCGTGTGACCTCGACCGCGGTCGCCACGATGTCGCCACCGCGGGCGAGCGCGATGCCGCCCACGACCGAGTGCGTCCGGCCGTTCAGCCGGCCCACAAGCTCGCGGGCGTGCGCGGCGTCACGCGGTTTGCCGAGGATGTCGCCATCGAGCGCGACGTCGGTGTCGGCGCCCAGCACCAGATCGCCCGGGATCGCCAGCGCCTTGCGGCGGGCATTCTCGAGCGCGACCTCGTGGGGGTCGCCCGCGGTGAGCTCGTCGACATGCGCCGGCCGCACCTCGAAGGCGATCCCCGCCTCGGCGAGGATCGCCCGCCGCTGCGGCGAGGCCGACGCGAGAATCAGGGGTCTGATCAAGCGCCGGGGCTCTTGATCAGGCCCCGAGTTCCGGGAAGAACAGCGCGGCCTCGCGCTCGCCCGACTCGACGGCGTCGGACCCGTGGACCATGTTCTGGCCGACGGCGATCGCGAAGTCGCCGCGGATCGAGCCGGTCGTCGCCTCGAGCGGGTTGGTGGCGCCGATAACCTGGCGCGCCGCCGTGATCGCCTGCTCACCCTCGAGCACCATCGCGACGAGCGGGCCGGAGGTGATGAAGTCGACCAGCTCGCCGAAGAACGGCTTGCCCTCGTGCTCGGCATAGTGCTGCTTGGCGAGCGCCTCGTCGACGGTCATGTGCTTGAGGGCCACGATCTTCAGGCCCTTGCGCTCGAAGCGGGCGATGATCTCGCCGGTCAGGCCGCGCGCGAACGCGTCGGGCTTGACCAGGATCAGGGTCCGGTCCATTGATTCCTCTCGTCTGGCCCCGGCGGGGCGATCGTTACCTTCGGCCGCGCTCGGGCTCTTCGTGCGCGATCTCAGCCGATACCGTCGGCTGGTCAGTTGTAGACGAACGACCGCGACGACGCCGCGTGGCCTGCGGCGGCGGCTCGACCTGCATCTCCGCCTCGCAGAAGGGGCACACCTTCCACGCCGGATCCACCGGCTTGCCGCACGAGTAGCAGCGCTCCTTGAGCTTGCGCATGCAGCTCGGGCAGCGCAGGTAGTCCGCCTTGATCTCGTAGTCGCAGTGCGGGCACAGCTGGTAGTCGAGCTGGGCGAGGCGCGCCTCCGCGGCGGTCATCTCCAGCTCGCGCAGCCGTACGTCGTCGACGAACTCGGGCGGCCGCACGATCAGGTACACGATCGTGCCGACGAACGGGAACAGCGACGCAGCGGTCGCGCACGCGACCAGCATCGGGTCGTCGATCCGGCGCCGCGCGTCCGCGTACGTCCAGAAGATCAGCGCAAACCAGACGACGACGAGCACCAGCAACAGCACGTTGACGGCCGTGTTGACGCTGTCGTTCTCGATGTTGAAGAGGCCGACCGTGAGCATGTGCGGCTCGAATCGTAGTGGGAGGGGTTACAGGAAAGCGCGACCGAACGCGTAGCCGATCGCGAAGAAGACCAGGATGACGAGCGCGACGACCACCGCCACGAGGGCGACCATGGCCACCATGCTCGGCCCGCGATCGTTCACAGCGCCGACGCTTTCCGGCGTCCGGGATCGGCCAGCAGGTCGGCCACGAGGTAGATCGAGCCGGTGGCGAGAACGGCGCCATCGGGACCGGCCAGCTCCCGCGCCCGAGCCACGGCGGTATGCGGGTTGGGAACGATCTCGGAGGTCGGGCCGCCGAGCTGCGCGGCGAGCGACGCGAGCGTCGCGGGCGGCAGCGCGCGCGGGTTGCGGGAGCTCGTGAACACGGCCCCAGCGGTCTTCCCCAGCAGGGCTCGCAACATGCCGGCGGCGTCCTTGTCGTCGAGCACCGAGACCACCGCCACGAGCGGCCGTGCGCCAACCAGATCGGGGAGCGCCGCGGCCAGCGCCGCGACCCCCGAGGGGTTGTGCGCGCCGTCGTAGATCGTCAGCGGCGCGTCGGCGACGACCTGCATCCGGCCCGGCACCTTGATGCGACCGGCGACCTGCGTGACGGCGACGTCGTCCAGGCGGGTCAGCATCGCGCGCGCGGCGGCGACCGCGACTGCGAAGTTCGTCGCCTGGTAGCCCGGTAGAGCCGTCTGGACGTACTCGGGCTCGACGATGTGCGCGCCCGTGGCCACCGCGAGCTCGCGGACCTCGGCCTCCACCGGTCCGAGAACGAGGGTGGCGTTCTCGGGCACCACGGCGAGCTTCTCGCGCGCGATGTCGACCACAGTCGGGCCGAGCCAGCGCGTGTGCTCGAGCCCGACGTTGGTGAGCACGCAGACGGGCGCGGCGAGCACGTTGGTCGCATCGTGCCGGCCGCCGAGGCCGGCCTCCACGACCGCAACGTCGACGCGCCGGCGCGCCAATTCGGCGAATGCCGCGGCGGTGACGAGCTCGAACTGAGTCACGCGGTCGCCGGGCTCGAGCGTGCGGTCGACCTTCGCCGCGGCGGCGGCCGCCCGCTGCACGGCCGCGCCGAAGGCCTCGGGCTCAAGGTCGGCGTCACCGATGCGGATCCGCTCGGCGAACGTCGTCAGGTGGGGCGAGAGGAACGCGCCGGTGCGCACGCCGTGCGCCTCCAGCAGCGCAGCGCACATCCGCA
The DNA here is from genome assembly GCA_963803335.1 of uncultured Solirubrobacteraceae bacterium. GTDB lineage: Bacteria > Actinomycetota > Thermoleophilia > Solirubrobacterales > Solirubrobacteraceae > DASSUW01. Next base: position 371,289 of record CAWDME010000012.1, read on the forward strand.
CGGTCGACGACTTGCCGTTGGTCCCGACCACGTGGATCGCCCCGAACTGCTCCTGGGGGCTCCCGAGCACGGTCAGCAGCCGCCGCATGCGCTCGAGCCCGAACCGCATCCCGAAAAGCTCGAGCGAGAGGAGGTGGGCCTCGGCGTCCTCGAGGCGCCACGGCGTGGTCACTAAAGCTCCTCCAGCTCCCGCTTGCGCTGCTCGAGCTTCTTGCGCTCGGCCTCGACGATGGCCGGCGGCGCCTTGGCGACGAACCGCTCGTCGGCGAGCTTGCCCTCGGCCCGCGCGATCTCCTTCTCCAGCGTCGCGCGCCGCGCGGCGGTGCGCTGGGCCGCGGCTTCGAGGTCGACGATCTCTGACGCGAGCACGGCGACGTTGCCGCCCGGCACGCCGACCGTCGCCACCGGCTCGCCGCCGTCGGACGACCACTCGACGCGCGCCAGACGTGCGACGTGCGACGCCGTGCGGTCGTAGCCCGCCGCCTCCAGCCGAGCAGGCACGGCCTTTCCGGCCGCCGCGCCGACGCTGTCGCGCCACCCACGCAGCTGCTGCGTGGCGGCGATCGCGCGCGCGAGCTCCGCCTCGGCTTCGGGATCGCGCAGCGCCTCGTCGGGCTCGGGATAGCGGTGCACGAGCAGCAGGCCGTCGCTGCCGGGCACGTGCGACCAGATCTCCTCGGTGACGAACGGGATGATCGGGTGGGCGAGCGCCAGCGTCTCTGCCAGCACATGGAGAGCCAGCGCCGCGACGTCCCGGTTGTCCTCGTCGTAGAGCCGCGGCTTGATCATCTCCAGGTACCAGTCGCACAGCTCGCCGTACACGAAGTCGTAGAGGCCGAGCGCCGCGTGGTGGAACTCGAACGCGTCGATCGCGCGCGCGACCTCGGCCTTGGCGCCCTGCAGCCGCGAGAGGATCCAGGCGTCCTCGATCGTCTCCGGGTGCGGCGCCGCCTCCGGCACCGTGACGCCCTCGGGGACGCGCAGGAGCACGAGCCGCGCCGCGTTCCAGAGCTTGTTCGCCAGCTGGCGGCCCTGGGCGATCTTCTCCTCGTTGAAGCGGACGTCCTGGGTCGAGGACATTGCCAGCAGGCCGAAGCGCACCGCATCCGCCCCGTAGGCCGGGAACTCGCCGCCTTGCTCGAACACGGGCGGGCGCGGCCCGCCGTCGATCAGGGCGAGCGGGTCGATCCCGGTGCCGAGCGACTTCGACATCCGGCGGCCGTCGGGCGCCTGGATGATCGCGTGCACATACACGCGGTCGAACGGGATGTCGCCGGGGAACTCGAGGCCCATCATGATCATCCGGGCGACCCAGAGGAAAAGGATGTCGCGCGCGGTGACGAGCACGTCGGTGGGATAGAAGGCCTTCAGCGCGGCCGCCTCGTCCGGCCAGCCAAGCGTGACGAACGGCCAGATACCGCTCGAGAACCAGGTGTCGAGCACGTCCGGGTCGCGCTCCCACCCGTCGCCCTCGGGCGGCTCCATGCCGACGTAGCGCTCCTCGCCGCGGTACCAGACGGGGATCCGGTGGCCCCACCACAGCTGGCGCGAGATGCACCAGGGGCGGATGTTCTCCATCCATTCGAAGTACCGGCGCTCCTGACCCTCGGGGTGGATCTTGACGCGGCCGTTGCGGACGACCTCGAGCGCCGGCTTCGCGAGCTCGTCCATCGCCATGAACCACTGCAGCGAGATCAGGGGCTCGATCCGCTCGCCCGAGCGCTGCGAGTACGGCACGCTGTGGACGTACTGCTCGGTCCGCGCGATGCGGCCCTCGGCGCGCAGCGCCTCGACAACGGCCTCGCGCGCCTCGAGCACCTTCATGCCCGCGTACGGCTCGCCGGCCGCCTCGGTCATCAGCCCGTCCTCGCCGATCACGGTGATCTCGTCAAGCCCGTGCGCGCGGCCGATCTCGAAGTCGTTGGGGTCGTGGCCCGGCGTGATCTTCAGCGCGCCGGTGCCGAACTCGGGCTTGACGTACTCGTCGGCGATGACCTTCAGCCGCCGGCCGACGAGCGGCAGGATCGCGGTCTCGCCGATCAGCCGCGTGTACCTGTCGTCGTCGGGATGGACCGCGATCGCGGTGTCGGCGAGCATCGTCTCGGGCCGCACGGTGGCGACCGTGACCGAGCCGCCGCCGCTCTCCAGCGGGTAGTCGACGTAGTAGAGGGTGTCGGTGACCTCGCGGTCCTCGACCTCGAGGTCGGAGATCGCCGAGCGCGACCCGGGGTCCCAGTTGACCATCCGGTTGTCGCGGTAGATCAGGCCCTTGTCGTAGAGGTCGACGAAGACCTTCTGCACCGCGTGCACGTACGGCGGGTCGAGCGTGAACCGCTCGTCCTCGAAGTCCGCCGACGCGCCGAGCCGCTTGGACTGCTCGACAATCGTGGAGCCGTACTGCTCGACCCAGCGCCAGACGCGCTCGACGAACGCCTCGCGGCCGATCTCCTCACGGCTCGTGCCCTCGGCGCGCAGGAGCCGCTCGACCTGCGTCTGCGTCGCGATGCCGGCATGGTCGGTGCCGAAGATCCACTTCGTGCGCTTCCCGCGCATGCGCGCGAGCCGGATCAGCGTGTCCTGGACCGAGCCGTTGAGTGCGTGGCCCATGTGCAGCGCGCCGGTGACGTTCGGGAGCGGGATCGCGATCGAGTAGTTCTCGGCGGCCGTGCCCGCCGGCTCCGGGTGGAACAGCCCGGACTCGAGCCAGCGGTCGACGATGCGGGTCTCCACCTCGGCGGGGTCGTAGCGCTTGCGGCGTTCGAGCTCGTCGTTCATCGGGCCGCGGAGTCTAGATCGCCGGTCTCGGCGGCTTTTCATGCGTTATGGTCGATATAGTTTGTGATCTATGACTACCGGTGCGCTCATCCGCGCAGCCCGCGAGGCCGAAGGTCTCACCCAAGCCGCGCTCGCTCGCCGGCTCGGCATCACGCAGCCGTCGATCGCGCGCCTTGAGGCGGCCGGCGACGAGGTCACGGTCGCCACGCTGCAGCGCGCGCTGAACGCGATGGGCCGCGCGCTCGTGCTCGAGGTCGTGCCGCGGAAGTCGAGCGTGGACGAGACGTTGCTGTACGAGACGTTGCGCCTGACGCCGGACGAGCGGCTCGCGCGGTTCGAATCCTGGTACCGCGACATGCAGGCCTTCCGGCGCGAAGCGATCGAGGCACGGAGTGCAGGAGTTTCCTGACTTCACACCGCGCGGCCTGCTGGCGCGACTTGTGGACGGCGGCGTCGACTTCGTCGTCGTCGGCGGCGTCGCCGCCGTCGCCCACGGGTCGGTGGCGTTTACGCAGGACCTCGACATCGCCTACGCAGCGGACATCGGCAACCTCGACCGGTTAGGGGCGGTGTTGGTAAACATCGACGCGAGGCTTAGAGGCGTCACGGAGGACGTGCCGTTCGTCCCGGACGGCCGGGCGCTCCGTCGCACGCGTGTGTTGACCCTCACGACGCCGCTCGGCTCGATCGATCTGCTGGCCCAGCCTGACGGCGCGCCGGTCTACGAGCAGTTGAGGAGCCGCGCGGTGCGACAGAGCGTCGCCGGTGTAGAGGTGCTCGTTGCGTCGCTCGACGACCTGATCGCGATGAAGAAGGCGGCCGGCCGACCCAAGGACCTCGTGGCGGTCGAGGAGCTCGAGGCGATCAAGCGGCTGCAGCGCGAGCTGTCCTGAGTTACACTTTTACGCTGAATGTCACAGCGTAACGATGTGGATCCGGTGCTCGACGCCGCGCGCGCGTGCGTGCTCGCCGTCGGCGTGCGGCGCACAACGCTGACGGACGTGGCGCGGCGGGCGGGCGTGAGCCGGATGACGCTGTACCGGCGCTTCCCCGACCTCGAGGGCGTGCTGGCGGCGCTGATGACGCGCGAGTTCGGCCGGCTCGTGGCGGATGCCGCGGCGCGGGCGGAGGGCGAGACGACGCGCGAGCGGCTCGTCGCCACCGTCGTCCACGGCTCGCGGGCGCTCGCCGAAGACCCCCTCTTCGAGCGCCTGCTCGACGTCGACCCGGAGCTGCTGCTCCCCTACGTGACGCAGCGGCTGGGCGGGATGCAGAAGATGGCGGTCGAGGCGAGCACGCGGACGCTCGCCGATGCCGATGAGTCGGTGCGCCGCGACGCGCCGCCCGACGTCCTCGCCGCCGGCATGGAGCTGATCGCGCGCGGGTTCGTGCTGGCCTCGCACGGCGAGCTCCCGCTGGACCCGTGGGCCGAGCTGGCTCGCGCGGTCGACGGGTATCTGCGGCCGTGAGCGCTTCGCTGAACCCCGCGCGCCGCGCCACCGAGCTCGAGGCTCTCGCCGGTGGAGCGGTGGTCGACGTGGTCGTCGTCGGCGGCGGCGTCACCGGTGCCGGGATCGCGCTCGACGCCGCCTCGCGCGGCCTGTCGGTCGCGCTGCTCGAGCGTCGTGACCTCGCCCACGGCACGAGCCGCTGGAGCTCCAAGCTCGTGCACGGCGGGCTGCGCTACCTCGAGCAGGGCGACGTCGGGCTGGCGTGGGAGTCGGCGGTCGAGCGCGCGACGCTCCTGCGTACGGTCGCGCCGCACCTCGTCCGCCCGCTCCCCCACCTGATCCCGCTCGACGCCGCCGTCGGTCGCCGCACGGCAGCGAAGACCGCGGTCGGGATGCGCGTGGGCGACGCGCTGCGTACGGCAGCGCGGACGAGCCGCCGGGTGCTGCCGCCGACGCGGCGCGTCAGCGCGCTCGAGGCGCGCCGCCTCGCCCCGGCGCTGCGGCCGGCGGGCCTGCGCGGCGCGCTGCTCGGCTGGGACGGCCAGCTCGAGGACGACGCGCGCCTGGTCGTGGCAATCGCGCGCACCGCCGCCGCCCACGGCGCGCGTGTGCTGACGTACGCCGAGGTGACCGGCCTGCGCGCGGACGGCGTCGACGCCGTCGACGGGCTGACCGGGGCCGCGTTCAGCGTGCGGGCGCGACACACGATCCTCGCCGCCGGCGTGTGGACGAGCGCGCTGACCGAGGCCGTTTCGCTGCGCCCGAGCCGCGGCTCGCACCTGCTCGTGCGTGCCGAGCGGCTCGGCGATCCGCGCGCCGGCGTCAACGTCCGTGTGCCCGGCGAGCGTGCGCGCTGGGTGTTCGCGATCCCGCGCGGGGACGGGCTGGTCGGCATCGGACTGACCGATGTCGACGCCCCGGGGCCGCCCGCCGACGAGCCCGAGCCCAGTGCCGCCGAGGAGGCGGAGCTGCTCGACAACGCGTCGGCCGCGCTCGACGTGCCGCTCGGGCCCGCGGACGTCGCCGGCCGCTACGCGGGCCTGCGGCCCCTGGCGGCTGGCGCGGGCGCGACCTCCGATCTCTCGCGCCGCCACGCGATCGTCGAGGATCCCGCGAGCGGCGCGCTCGCGATCGTCGGCGGCAAGCTCACGACCTACCGGCGCATGGCGCAGGACGCCGTCGACCGCGTGACCGAGCGCCCCTGCCGCACCGCTCGCCTGCCGCTGATCGGCGCCGCCTCGCCGGCCACGCTGCGGTCGGTCGCGGCGCCGGAGCGGCTCGTCCGCCGCTACGGGACCGAGGCACCCGCCGTCGTCGCTCTGGCCGACGGGCGCCCGGAGCTGCTCGAGCCGCTCGGGGGTGCCCCGTATTGCGGCGCCGAGCTGCTGTGGGCGGCGCGGCACGAGCTCGCGGTGACGTTTGACGACCTCGTCGATCGCCGGACACGGGCGGGCTTGGTGCCCGCGTGGCGCGCGGCGGTCTCGGCGGCTGCGGCGGACCTGGCCCTTACCCCGGCTGGGTAGGGCAGAAGGGAGCCGGCCGCGGCGGCGGCCCCTTGGCGCTTTGTGCACCCACACTGGTGCAAGAGACGCCACGTGGCGCTTTTTCGTCGATAGGCGACGAAAAAGCGCCATGGGACCGAGACCGCGTCGGCTCTCTCGCCTCCCCACCCTGCCGCAGTTCGCCCAGATCACCGCGTACGCTGACGGAGACCATGTATCGCGAGCTGCAGACCACGCACCCGCTCGTGGCGTGCCTGTGGACTCATGAAGGCGCGATCTCCGCGCGGCGGATCCTGCCCGACGCCTGCGTCGACATCGTCTGGACCGGCCACCGCCTGATCGTCGCCGGGCCGGCGATGCGGGCCGTGATGGCGACGACGAGCGGCGCGGCGCTGGGCGTCCGGTTTCGGGTCGGCGCCGCGGGCGCCGCGCTCGGCCTTCCCGCCTCTGAGCTGCTCGACCGCTCGGTCCCGCTCGCCGACGTCTGGGGCGCGGAAGGCGCCGAGATCGAGGAGCGGGTCGGCACCGACCCGACGCTGACGGCGCTGTCGCGCGTCGTCGGCGCGCGACTCGGGGACGCCCCCGACCGCCTCGTGCGAACCGTCGCGACCGGGGGCGCGCCGGACATCGGCCCCCGTCAGCTCCGGCGGCGGTTCGCGGACGCGGTCGGGTACGGCCCGAAGACGCTTCAGCGCATCCTGCGGTTCCAGCGCTTCCTCGCGCTCGCCGAGCAGCGCCAGGATCTGGCGCGCCTCGCGCTCGACGCCGGCTATGCCGACCAGGCCCATCTCACGCGCGAGTGCCGGCGGCTCTCGGGCCTGCCGCCCGCGGCGCTGCTCGCCTCAGGCGCCGGGCCGGCCGGCGAGAGGTCCGTTCCGTTCAAGACCGCCGGGCCTGTCGCCGCCACGCTGGCGGCATGAGCTTCGACCTCGACGCCGCCAAGACGTTCATCTACGCCCACGCGAGGCTGCTCGAGCGGCACCGCCTCGCCCACCTGCTCGGCGAGGCCGGGCCCGAGCCGGTCATCAACGCCGTGCGCGCCTACCGCAACCCCGACGGCGGCTTCGGCAACGCGATCGAGCCCGACATGCGCGCTCCCGACAGCCAGCCCGTGGGCGCGCACACGGCGATGGAGATCCTCCACGAGGTCGGTATCCACGACGACGAGCTGATCCAGGGCGCCGGGGACTGGCTCACCACCGTCACGCGCGCCGACGGCGGCATCCCGTTCTGCCTGCCCAGCGTCCTCGACTATCCCCGCAACCCGATCTGGCAGCCCGCCGACGAGTCGTCGATCATCCAGACGGGCGCGAACGCCGCCGCGCTCCACGAGCTGGGCGCCGCGCATCCGTGGCTCGACGGCGCCGACGACTTCATGTGGCGCCGGATCGAAGAGCTCGACCTCACGACCGCCGACGACAATCCGGGCACCGGCTACGTGACGCGGTTCGCGATCACGTTCCTCAACGCCGTGCCGGACGGCCCACGCGCGGACGCGGCCCTGGATGCCCTCGAGCCCGGCCTCGATCGGTTCGTGGCGGCAGAGCCCGGCGGTGACGTGCAGACCGCGCTCGACATCGCCCCGTGGCCGGGCTCGCGCAGCCGCCGGTTGTTCGACGCGGCCGACCTCGAGCGCAACCTCGACGCCCTCGAGGCGGCCCAGCAACCGGACGGCGGCTGGACGTTCGGATGGGACGGGTGGAACCCAGCCGCCACGCTCGAGTGGCGGGGCGTTGTCACGATCAGCGCGCTCCGGGTGCTAGCGGCCAACCGCCGGATCTGAACGAGGGGGTTGCAGCCGTCCGGCCGGTCGGAGAGGATCGGCCATCATGCGCCGCTCGATCATCGTGCTCACCGCGATCGCCGTCGCCGGCGCCATCGCCCCCACGGCTTCCGCCGCGTCCCATTGCGCAGCACCCAGCGGACTCACGTGGCACAGCTGCCTCAGCGCCGGCCACCGCGCCGTCACCGGCACCCACAACGTCCGCCTGACCAAGGCCACGGCGACGCTCGTGCTCCGCATGAGCGCCTGCCCGGCCGACGTGCCCTCGCGCCGCGTCGTCATCCGCACCGACGACCGTCACCGCGTCGCCAGGGAGCGGGTCGCCGGCACGTGCGCCAACAACATCGCCCGCTGGCAGTTGAAGGTGCGCCCCGACATCGACCTCCCGGCCGGGACGATCATCCACAGCTACTGGTCCACGATCCCGGACAATAAGACGGCGCCGAGCGTCACGCTCGGCAAGAAGAAGAAGCACTGAGCGCCGGCTAGGCCGACTTGGCCTCGGGCGAGTCCGACTCGTCCGGGGCCTCGGTGACGAGCGTCGGCTTGACGCCGCGCTCGACGGTCTCCTTCGTCACGACGCACTTCTTGACGTCGCGCCGCGAGGGCAGCTCGAACTGCACGTCGAGCAGGATGTCCTCGATGATCGAGCGCAGGCCGCGCGCGCCGGTCTCGCGCTCGAGCGCCTTGTCGGCCACCGCCTTCTGGGCGTCGGTCGAGAAGACGAGCTCGATGCCGTCGAACGAGAAGAAGCGCTGGAACTGCTTGACGATCGCGTTGCGCGGCTCGGTGAGGATCGTGATCAGGTCGTCACGCGAGAGCTGGTGCACGGCCGAGGACACCGGCAGGCGGCCGATGAACTCCGGGATCAGGCCGTACTGCATGAGGTCCTCGGGCAGGACCTTCTCGAACAGCGCCCCCGTATCGCGCTGCGACTTGGACTCGATCTGGGCGCCGAAGCCCACGCCCTTGTGGCCGATCCGGCGCTCGATCACCTTGTCGAGGTTCGCGAACGCGCCGCCGCAGATGAACAGGACGTTCGTCGTGTCGATCGTGAGGAACTCCTGGTGCGGGTGCTTGCGACCGCCCTGCGGCGGCACCGAGGCCGTCGTGCCCTCGAGGATCTTCAGCAGCGCCTGCTGGACGCCCTCGCCGGAAACGTCGCGCGTGATCGACGGGTTGTCCGCCTTGCGGGCGATCTTGTCGACCTCGTCGATGTAGATGATCCCGGTCTCGGCCTTCTTGACGTCGTAGTCGGCGGCCTGGATCAGCTTCAGCAGGATGTTCTCGACGTCCTCGCCGACGTAGCCGGCCTCGGTCAGCGCGGTGGCGTCGGCGATCGCGAACGGCACGTTGAGGATCCGCGCGAGCGTCTGGGCGAGCAGCGTCTTGCCGCAGCCGGTCGGCCCGAGCAGCAGGATGTTCGACTTCTGCAGCTCGATGTCCGACTCGTCGGCCTGCATCATCTGCACGCGCTTGTAGTGGTTGTAGACCGCCACCGAGAGCGTGCGCTTGGCCTGCTCCTGCCCGACGACGTACTCGTTGAGCACGCCGTAGATCTCGCGCGGCTTGGGCAGGTTGTCGATGTCGAAGGACGGCGGAGCCGTGAGCTCCTCGTCGATGATCTCGTTACAGAGGTCGATGCACTCGTCGCAGATGTAGACGCCCGGGCCTGCGATCAGCTTCTTGACCTGTCGCTGCGACTTGCCGCAGAAGGAGCAGAGAAGCTGCTCGTTGGAGTCGGTGGGCCGAGCCATCTACGTCCCCTAGTGCTCTGAGATCACCCTGTCGATGATGCCGTACTGCTGTGCTTCTTCCGAGCTCATGAAGTAGTCGCGCTCGGTGTCCGAGCGTACCTTCTCTATGTCCTGCCCGGAATGCTCGGCGATGATCTCATCCAGGCGCCTTCGCAGGTCGATGACCTCGCGAGCGTGGATCTCGATATCGGTCGCCTGCCCCTGGAACCCAGACGAGACCTGGTGGATCAGGATCTTCGCGTTGGGGAGCGCCATCCGCTTGCCCTTGGCTCCACCGCCGAGCAGCAGCGCCCCCATCGACATCGCGATACCGACGCAGATGGTCGACACGTCGGGCTTGATGAACTGCATCGTGTCGTAGATCGCGAGCCCGGCGTACACCGAACCGCCAGGTGAGTTGATGTAGAGCGAGATGTCCTTGTCGGGGTCCTCGGCCTCGAGATGGAGCAACTGGGCGACGATCAGATTGGCGATCTGGTCGTCCACCGGCGTGCCGAGGAAGACGATCCGCTCGTTGAGGAGACGGGAGTAGATATCGAACGCACGCTCCCCGCGGGAGGTCTGTTCGACGACCATCGGTACGAGTGGGCTCACGGTCCTCGCTTCGTTTCGCTTCGAGCGTTCGAGTCCTGCTCAGCTTCACGTGGGCTGGGGGCCCGGCGACAGCCTAGCAATCGCCAGAGGCCGGAAAACGCGCCTCCTGGCTAGTTTGAATCTGACCGTTAGCGGCCAGGCGTCCAAAGCTCGCCGGGGCCGCTCGACTCCTCGCGGCCCGGCGTCCACAACTTCTCGCGCGCCTGCGCCTGCTCGACGGTGATCGGCTTGGCGGCGTCGGCGACGAGATCGAGCGCCTTGCGCTGCGCGAGGTCCTCCTTGAGCGTCTCGATCCGGCCGCTGGACTTGAGCCGTTCGAGCAGCTTCTTCGGCGAGACCGATTGGGACCCACCCACCCCGTCGCCGGCGGCCTGCTCGACCGCCTCGAGCACCTCGTCGTCGCTGGGCTCGATGCCCTCAGCCTCGATGATCGCCGCGAGCACGGCCTCGCGCCGCAGCGCCTGCTCGGCGTCGGGCTTGGCGCGCTCGACGATCGCTTCCTCTTCCTGGCCCGCGATGCGCAGATAGGCATCGCGCGAGATGCCCTGGTGCGCGAGCGAGTGCAGCATCTGATCCCACTGCTCGCGCGCGCGGGCCTCGACCAGCGCGTCAGGCAGATCGACCTTGGCGGCCTTGACCACCGAGTCGAGCGCCGCCTCACGGAACTCGGCCTCGATCCGGGCGGTCTCGCTCTCGTTGAGCCGCGTGCGGATGTCCTCGCGCAGCTCGTCGAGCGTGTCGAAGCCGGCTTCGGCGGCGAGGTCGTCGTCGACGGCGGGCAGCTCCTTCGCCTTGACCTCCTTGACGGTCACGGCGAACTGCGCCTCCTGGCCCGCGAGCTCGGGCGCGCCGTACTCCTCGGGGAAGGTGACGGTGACGGTGCGCTCGTCGCCGGCCGCAGCGCCCTCGAGCTGGTCCTCGAAGCCGGGCACCAGGCGGCCTGAGCCGAGCTCGACCATCTGGTCGCGGCCCTCGCCGCCGGCGAACGGCTCGCCGTCGAGCGTGCCGAGGTAGTCCATGACCACGAAGTCGCCCGTGGCGGCGGCGCGATCGACCGTGTCCAGCCGCGCAGAGCGCTCGCGGATGCGGTCGATCTCGGCGTTGAGCGCCTCGTCGTCGACCTGCGGGTCGCGCTTGCCGACCTCGACGCCCTTGTAGTCGCCGAGCTCGGCCCTCGGCCGCACGCCGATCTCGATCGAGAAGCGCAGCGGTTCTCCCTGGCGCGGCAGGTCGCCGAGATCGAGGTCCGGCTCGCCCACGGGCGCGATGTGCGCCGCGTCGATCGCGGCCGTGTACCACGCGCCGATCGAGTCACGCACCGCCTCGTCGAGGACGGCGTCACGACCCATGCGCTGCACGATCACCGGTGGGGGCGCCTTGCCGGCACGGAAGCCGGGCACGCGGATGTTGCGGCCAAGCCGCTTGGCGGCCTGCGCGACGCGGCGCTCGACCTCCTCGGCCGGCACCTCCGCCTGTACGCGCACGCGCGACTCAGGGAGTTCGGTGACAGTGGTGACGACGTCGGTGGCCATCGGCGGGCCACCACGATACAAAGCGGCACGTGCTCGCCTGGCTCTACACCGGCCCGCTCGGCCATCTCGCCGCCGGTGTGGCCGACTGGATCGAACTGTTCGTCCAGCACGTTCGCAACCGCTGATCTCTCCACCGTCGGCTGCCTGACACCCGGTCAGACACTTCGACCGCCGCTGCCGATGACCGGGCGGTCCCTCCGCTACCAAAGGATCCACCGGTTCCCATGCAGTTCTTCCGCAACCTTCGCCTGGCCGTTCGCTTGGCCATCGGCTTCGGCTCCCTTGCCGTCGGTCTGCTGCTCGTGGGCGTCGTCGCCATCTCGGCGATGGGCGGCCTGAACAGCAAGACCAATCAGCTCGGGACTCACGACCTGCGCGCCACCCGCATCGCCGGCGAGCTGTCTGAGCGCAGCGCCACCATCGGCCATCTCGTGGCCCAGCACCTCTATGTACACGATGGCGACCTCAAGGCCGAGGACGCGCTCGCCAAGCGCATCGAGGCGCTGGCGGCCGAGAACACCAAGGACGGCGCCGCCCTCAAGACCCTGCTCCAGGGCGGGCCGGCGGCCGACGAGATGAACACGTTCGCGGATGTCCGCGCCACGTTCGTCGCGAGCTGGCAGGAGGCCATCAAGCGCTCCCGCCAGGAGACCATCTCCGGCGACGAGGAGCGCAACGGCTCGCGCAACCTCTACACCGCGCAGGTCGCCCCGAACGCCGACAAGCTCGGCGCCGCCGTCGAGGCGCTCCAGACCGCGATCGAGAGCTCGTCGAACGCGACGATCAAGGAGGCCGCGGCCTCGGAGTCGAGCGGCAAGCGCACGATCATCACCGTCGCGCTGCTCGCCCTCCTCGCCGCCGCCGCGCTGGCGATCTTCATCACCCGGTCGGTCACCGCGCCGGTCGCCGCGCTCGGCACGCGTCTGCGTTCGCTCAACGAGCACTGCCTCGCCGGCCTGATGGCCGGTCTGGAGGCGATCCGCAACGGCAACCTGACCCGCACCGTGACCTCGGTCACGACGCCCGTCGAGATCAAGTCGCGCGACGAGCTCGGCCAGCTGTCGAAGACGTTCAACGACATGCTCGGCAAGGCGCAGCAGTCGATCGAGGCCTACAGCAACATGCGCGCGCAGCTCAGCGAGTTGATCGGCGACGTGGCCGGCAACGCCACGACCGTCGCCTCGGCCTCGCAGCAGATGGCGTCGACGTCCGACGAGGCCGGCCGCGCGGTCGGCGAGATCGCCAACGCCGTTGGCGACGTCGCCCAGGGCGCCGAGCGCCAGGTCCGCATGGTCGAGGCCGCCCGCGGCTCCGCCCAGCAGGCGTCCGAGGCCGCGTCGGCGAGCGCCGAGCGCGCTCAGGAGACCGCGGTCGCCGCGCAGGAGGCCCGCGAGGTCGCCCGCGAGGGCGTCAGCGCCGCCGAGCAGGCGACCGGCGCCATCCGTGGCGTCGCCGACTCGTCGGCCGAGGTCGCGGGTGCCATCGAGGATCTCGCTGCCCGCAGCGAGCGGATCGGCGGCATCGTCGACACGATCACCGGCATCGCCGAGCAGACCAACCTGCTCGCCCTCAACGCCGCAATCGAGGCCGCCCGTGCCGGCGAGCAGGGCCGCGGCTTCGCCGTCGTCGCCGAAGAGGTCCGCAAGCTGGCCGAGGAGTCCCAGGACGCCGCCGGCCAGATCGCCGGCCTGATCGGCGAGATCCAGACCGAGACCCAGAAGGTCGTCGGCGTCGTCGCCGACGGTGCCAAGCGCACCGAGGACGGCGTCGCCACCGTCGAGCAGGCCCGCTCGGCGTTCGAGCAGATCGGCGCCGCGGTCGACCAGATGAGCGAGCGGATCAGCGAGATCGCGACCGCCGCCCAGCAGATCTCGGCCGAGACGACGCAGATGGAGACCAGCATCGGCGAGGTCGCGGCCGTCGCCGAGCAGTCCTCGGCCTCGGCCGAGCAGGTCTCCGCCAGCACCCAGCAGACCAGCGCCTCCACCCAGGAGATCGCTGCGTCCGCCCAGGAGCTGGCCCGCACCGCCGAGCGCCTCCAGGCGCTCGTCAGCCGCTTCACGCTGACGGCGTAAGCTCCAGTGCCCACCGGCCTGCAGGCCGGTGGGCACTCCTTATGCCTTCCGTCGATCACCTTCTCCGTACCGGCCATGAGCACGGCTGCGTGGACGAATCCCTGCTGAGTCATACCGTCGAAGACCTCGAGCTCGACGACGAGGGGATCGACGCGCTGCGCGCTCGCCTCGCGGACGAGGGCATCGAGGTCCGCGATGATTGCGGGCAGCACGCCCCGCCCACGCGCGTCTCCAACGGCGAGCTGGCCGGCTACACCACCGACGCGCTGCAGCTCTTCCTCAACGAGGCGGGCCGCTACCCGTTGCTCACGCCCGCCGACGAGGTCGAGCTGGCGAAGGCGATCGAGCGCGGCGACCTCGCCGCCAAGGAGCGCATGATCAACTCGAACCTCCGGCTCGTGGTCTCCATCGCCCGCAAGTACCAGGGCGTGGGCGAGCTGTCACTGCTCGATCTCATCCAGGAGGGCATGCTCGGCCTGATCCGCGCCGCCGAGAAGTTCGACTGGCGCAAGGGGTTCCGCTTCTCCACCTACGCGACGCTGTGGATCCGCCAGGCCATCGGCCGCGCGCTCGACGAGCAGGGCCGGACGATCCGCGTGCCGATCAGTGTCGCCCAGCGCGAGCGCAAGATCGGCACTGCCGAGCGCGCGCTGGCGACGCGGCTCGGCCGCGCCCCCACCGTCGAGGAGATCGCGGCCGAGGCCGAGCTCAAGCCCGAGCAGGTGCAGGAGATGCGCGACCTCGCGCGCACGGTGACCAGCCTCGAGCGGCCGGTCGGCGACGACGACGGCGCCGAGCTCGGCGCGCTGCTGCCGAGCGACGGTCCCGGGCCTGAGGAGGAGGTCCAGCTGACGCTGCGCGAGGAGGCGGTGCGCGACGTCATCCGCCAGCTGCCGGAGCCCCAGCGCGAGGTCATCCAGTTGCGCTTCGGCCTCGACGGCGACCGCGATCCAGTCTCGATCCGTGAGACCGCGCGCCGGCTGGAGATGCGGCCCGCCGAGGTCACCCGGCTCGAGCGGCACGCGCTCGAGGAGCTCGCCCTGCGGCGAGAGGTCGCCGCACTGCGCGAGGCGGCCTGAGCTAGGCGGGGGCGCCGTCGGCCGCGAGGGCGGCGGCGCGCGTCGCGAACAGCCGGAAGCGCTGCGTGAGGTTCGTCATCTCCAGCAGCTTGCGCACCGGGCCCTCCGGGGCCACGACCGCGAGCAGCGTGCCGCCCTCGTCGAGCTGCGACGCGGCCTTGAGGATCGTGCCAAGCGCCGTCGAGTCGATGAACGTGACGTCGTTGAGGTCGAGCACGAGCCGGCCGCCACGGCTCGTAGCCGCCATCGCCAACACGGTCGAGAGCCGCGGCGTGGCGGAGATGTCCAGCTCGCCCGAAGCCACGATCAGGTGGCCGCGGTCGATGGGGTCGTGATCGATCTGGTAGTCCATGGGCGGCGAGTCGATACCCGAACGACGGGCTTCCTATTCTTCACGACTCACGCCACGCGTGCGACGTTACGCAAACGGGCGGGTGTGTCGTCGTCGAAGTTCGCGAAGAAACCGCCGACGACGTCCTCCAGCTCCGCCATCCCGTCGGCGCAGAACAGCACCGGCTGGTACTTGGTGATGTCGTAGTCGAGCGTGCCCATCTCGAGCAGGTCCAGCGGCCGCAGGTCGGCCCCGCGAAACTCCTCGATCTCCCCGTAAGACGAGAGAATCCCGGCGCCATACGCGCGCACCTCGCCGTCCTCGCGCAGGACGCCGAACTCGATCGTGAACCAGAAGACGTCGGCGAGGAACTGCAGCGCGTCGTCGGTCTCCACGCGCTGGGCGGCCAGGCCGGCCTCGCGCTTGATCGCGGCGAAGCGCGGGCTGGCGAGCAGGTTGCCGTGCCCGATCACCTCGTGGATGAGGTCGGGCTCGGGCGTGTAGAGGGGCATCGCCCCATGGCGGATGTACTGCGTCGAGTGGAAGACGCGGTCGCCGAGCGCGCCGAGGAAGTCGCGCAGCGGCACGAGCCCGGCGGCGCAGTGGTAGCTCCAGCCGGTGAGCGGCTCCAGGCCGGCCGTCACCTCGTCGAGCTGCGGGATGTGATCCGTCGGGAGCGCGAGCGCGGCGGCGGCATCGCAGAACTCTCGGCACGCGTAGCGCGCGTGCTTGGGCGCCAGCTCGCGCGAGACGATCCGCCAGACCTCGTGCTCGGCCTCGGTGTACTCGATCCGAGGCGTCGGATCGCCCGGCTTCCAGGCGACGGCCTGCGCGGCAATGTGGTTGCGCCGCTCGCGGTAGAGAGGATCGCAGGCGCCAGGATGGTCACGCCCGAGCTCGACGGTGACCGACCCGTCCTCGTTCTCGGTGACCGGTGAGTACAGCTGGGCTTCCTCGAACATGAACATGCCGTCTATCGCGCGCGCGAGGCGCACGCAATCAAGACGGCATAGAGTGGGTCCCATATGCAAAGACCCGTGCGCCTGGACGAGCTGGATCGCAAGATCCTTGATCACCTGGAGCGCGACGGTCGAGCCACTTTGGCCGACGTCGGGGAGGCCGTCGGGCTCTCCTCGTCGGCGGTCAAGCGACGGGTCGATCGGCTCGAGCAGTCCGGGGTGATCGTCGGCTACGCGGCGATCGTCGACCCGTCGGCGGTCGGCGACCGCCTCGAGGCGTTCATCGAGCTCTACTGCGCCGACACGGTCGCACCGGGCGACCTGCTGTCCTCGGTCGCCGACCTCGACGCCGTGGTGGCGGCGCACACGGTGGCCGGCGACGCGGACGCGGTGGTGCGCGTGCGGGTCGCGGGGATCGAGGCGCTCGAGCGTGTGATCGAGCAGCTGCGGCGCGACCCGAAGGTGATGCGTACGCGGACGATGGTGGCGCTGTCGACGCTGGTCGAGCGGCCCTGAGGCGCCCAGCTGCAGTTCGCCGAGACCGACGCAACGGCCGCGGTGAAACACTCTCGGGTTCTGTAACGTCCGGATGGTGGGTAACCATCCGGGCATGGCCGACGAGCTCCGCGCGCTCACCCGCCTGACGTTCGACGAGCTCGGGCACGCCACCGGCGGGATCGGATCGATGCACCGAGCGATCGCCGACCGGGCGTTCGGGCCGGTCGGCTCGGGGCTCCCGCGGACCCTGCACGACGCGATCTCGAGCGGCGTATACACCGGGCTGCGCGGTGCTGCCGGCCTCGCCGGGCGCGCTGCCGGCACCGCCGTGGCAGGCCGTGGCCGGCCGCTGTCGGTGACGCCGACGGGCGCCGCGGTGCTCGCCGTCCTCAACGGCCTGCGCGGGGACACGCTGGAGGCCGAGGGCAGCGATCTCGCCGAGCCGATGCGCATCCGCGTGGACGGGCACCCGTGCCCCGCCTCCGACTTCCCGGACGCGGGCCCGCGCGTCGTCGTGTTCCTGCACGGGCTGTTCGAGACCGAGTACGCCTGGGGCCACGAGTCCTACGGCAAGCGGCTCGCGCGCGACCTCGGCGCCACCCCGGTCTACGTCCGCTACAACACCGGCCGCCGCATCTCCGAGAACGGCCGGTCGCTCGCCGAGCTGATGGACGAGCTGGTGGCCGAGTGGCCGGTCGAGGTCAAGCAGATCGCGCTCGTGGGCCACTCGATGGGCGGCCTCGTCGCGCGCAGCGCCTGCCATGCGGGCGGCGACTGGACAGCGCTCGTGCGCCACACGGTGTCGCTCGGCACGCCGCACACCGGCGCGCCGCTCGAGTCGGCCGTGCACTACGCGGCGGCGACCCTCGGCGCGGTCGGCGAGACGCGTCCGTTCGCCGGCTTCCTGCGCCGCCGCAGCGGCGGGATCCGCGATCTGCGCTCCGGCTCGCTGGTCGACGAGGACTGGCACGGCCGCGACCCCGAGGCGCTGCGCGCCGCGGCCTGCCGCGAGGTGCCGCTGCTCGAGGGCGCTGCGCACCACTTCGTCGCCGCCACGGTCACCGGCAGCCCGGAACATCCCGTCAGCCGGCTGATCGGCGACTGGCTCGTGCTGCAGCCGAGCGCTTCAGGCCGCAGCCGCACGCGCGTGATCGGCTTCGACGAAGCGAACGGCATGCACGTCGGCGGGTCGCATCATCTCGCGCTGCTCAATCACCCGGCGGTGTATGAGCAGCTGCGCGAGTGGCTCGCGCGAGCGCCTCGGTCCGGCTCGCCAGCCACGGCACCGCGGCCTCGTGCTCGGGCTTCATGAGCACGCTGCGCAGGATGCGCGCACCGGGCGCATCGATCTCCAGGTCCGGATGCAGCGCCGCGAGGTCGGCGGCGTCGCGCTGAAGCGTGCTGAGGAACACCGGGTCGTCGGGGTCCTCCATGCCGGCGCGCAGCATCGCGGCGGCGGCCGCGTCGATCTCCGAGAGCGTGTCCGCGCGCGGCAGGTAGGTGACGATGTCGAGCTCGGGCTCGAGGTGCAGCCGCAGGAGCTCCGAATCCCGCAGGCGCGCCGCGAAGGCCAGCGCCGCGCGGCGCGCAGCGGCGACGATCGGCTCGAGCGGCACCGCCCGTAGGGTCAGCCACAGCGCTGCGGCGGCCGCTCCCGCGCGCGAGCACTCGAGGCTGATCTCGCCCAAGTGCAGCTCGTCCGAGGTGAAGTACGTGTACGGCGAGTCGTGCGCGTACAGGCGGCCGACGCCGGGATCGGCGAACAGGACCGCCCCGCACCCGTACGGTTGGAGGCCGTGCTTGTGCGGGTCGATGACGATCGAGTCGGCGGCGCCGGTGGCGCGCAGGCCCGCCGGCGCGTCGTCGAGCAGCGTGAAGAAGCCGCCGTACGCGGCGTCGACGTGGATGCGCACGCCGTGCCGCTCGCGCAGCTGCAGCGCCTCGTCGATCCGGTCGACGGCGCCGAGCCCCGTCGTGCCCCCGGTGAGGACCACCGTGCCGATCTCCCCGCCGGCGCACGCGTGGTCGAGCGCGTCGAGGTCGATCCGCCCGTCGGGGGTTGCGGGCACGCTGCGGGCGGGCATGCGAAGGACCTGACACATGCGCCCGTGCGTGTAATGAGCATTCGCCCCGTACGCGACGCCCTTGTCCGGATGCAGCTCACGCGCCACCCACAACGCCTCGAGGTTCGCGATCGTCCCGCTCGCGGTGAGGTGCCCGAGGTTGGGCTCGGGCAGGCCGAGCATCGCAGCCAGCTCCGCGACCGCCTCCTTCTCCATCTCGCTCGTCGCCGGCCCGCCGTCGAGCGCGTGGTTGTTCGGGTTCACGAGCATCGCCGCGACGTACGCCGCGGCGGCCGCCGGGTGCGGCGGCTTGAGCATCTGGCCGGCGTAGCGGGGATGGAAGAACGGGAAGTTGCCGCCCATCCGCGTCGCGAACTCGTCCCACGCGGCGGCCCACCGATCGGCGTCGACCGCGGGCGTCGCGGGCCGCTCGCCCCAGCGGCTCTCCCAGGTTTCGACGAGGTCGAGCGCCGCCTCGATGCCGGACCGTCTCACGTCCGCCATCATCGCGGATGGGTACTCGTGGCGGTCTTCGCGACGCTGGTGGCGTGGCCGGGTGCCGCTGTCGCGAGGCCGATGGGAGCGCCCACAGCGGCGCCGACGGCGGGACTCGTCTGGGGCCTGCACGATGCCGACCGCGCGGCGCGCCGGCTGCGACGGCACCCGGAGATCGCCACCGCGAGCGTTCTCGGCCGCGGCGTCGTGTTGCTGCGGCACACGCCCGGGTGGGCGATCCCGCTCGACACCATCGCCTTCAAGCCGCGCCGCTACGCGCGCACGCTCCCTCCGGCCGACCGTTCGGCGTTCGCGGCGCTGCGCCCGGGCCGGGCGATCATCTCGCGCACCGAGGCGTCGTTGCGCGGCGCCGCCGTGGGCGCGGTGCTCGAGCTCGCCGACGGCCGCTCCGTGCGTGTCAGCGCCGTGGTCGACGACGCGCTGCTCCGGTGGGCGGAGGTCGCGATCCCGGCGGGCGATCCGCGGATGCCGCCGCTGCGGACCACGGTGATCGCTGCACTGCGTGTGCCGGTGACGCGCGCGCAGCTCGCGCGCTGGACCGAGCGCGGAGCCGCGACCCGGCTGTTGCCGGGCGGTCCGGGCGACCCTGGCCCGGCTCGGCCCGGAGGGCTCAAGGTGCAGTTCGGCGAGCCCGCCGTCGGGCTCCCGTACGGCAACGACTGGATCCGCCTCTCCCCCGCCTTCGTGCACCGCTACATCGTCAGCCGCCGCGTCCCGATCCTCGGGACGGTGACCTGCCATCGCGCGATGGTGCCGCACCTGCGCGCCGCGCTCAGCGAGCTCGCCCGGCGTGGCCTGTCCGGCCTCGTGAACCCCGGCGACTTCGCCGGCTGCTACGCCCCGCGCCGGATCCAGCCGCGCGGCCAGCTGTCGCTCCACGCCTGGGGCCTCGCGGTCGACCTCAACGCCTCGCGCAACCCGTTCCGCGGCACCTCGCACCAGGATCCGCGGCTCGTGCGCGTGATGGAGAAGCACGGATTCACGTGGGGCGGGCGCTGGCCGACGCGCCCAGATCCCATGCATTTCGAACTAAGGGGGTCTGACCCCCTCAGCTCGCCGCCGGGGTAAGGGGGTCTGACCCCCTTAAAGCCCAGCGGGTGGCTGGGACGACCGTCGCGGCCGGCACGAGGAAGATCGCGGCGAGCACAAGCCAGCCCGGCTGCCCCCAGCCCGCGACGAGAAGCGTCATCAGGGCGGGCGCGAACATCAGCGCGGTCGCCTCGCCGGTGGCGAACACGCCCTGGTACTCGCCGGGCGCGTCCGGTGACATCAGCGGGACCGAGAGACCCCACGACGCGGCGACGAAGACGAGCTCGCCGGCGGTGTGGACCGCGCCGGCCGCGACGAGCACAGCGATCACTCCCGGTCCGGCACCGCCGGCGGTCACGGCCAACAGCAGGCACGAGGCCGCGAGCAGCGTGCCGGACACGAGCGCGCCGCGCGCCGCCACCGCCGGGGCCACCATCGCGCGGCTCACACGCACCTGCAGCAGCGCGATCGCCAGCGAGTTCAGCACGACGATCACGGCGGAGAGCGAGCGCGGCGCATCGGTGTGCAGGGCCACCCACAGCGGCAGCCCGCTGGACATCATCGCCCAGCACAGCGCGAGCACGCCCATCAGCCCGGCGAGCGTGAGGTACGGGCCGTCGCGCACCACGCGCAGCCCGCGCCGCCCGGGCGCGACGGCCACACGCGGCACGCTCAGCACGAGCAGCGCGTAGGCGAAGTAGCTGGCGGCGTTGAGCACCAGCAGCGCGACGTAAGCCGGCCGAGAGTCGACGCCGATGATCACCGCTCCGGCCACCGCGCCCGCCGCCCAGCCGAAGTGGCTGATCGACCGCAGCGCGCCGAGCGCGGCGAGCCGGTCCTCCTCGCGCTCGCACAGGCCGAGCACCAGAGCGTTGCGGGCGCCGCCGCTCGCGCGCGCCGCCTCGGCCACGCACGCGACGAGCACGAACGCGCCCGCCCTACCCACGGCCAGGTAGGCGAGTGCGGCAGCGCCCTGCACCACCAGCAGGCCGACGTACACCTCGCGCGCGCCGACGCGGTCGGCCAGCCAGCCGAGCGGCGTCGCGCTCAGCAGCCCGACGCCGCCGGCCACGGTCATGCCGAGACCGACCTGCGCCGGCGAGAGCCCCACCGAGCGGGTGAGGAACAGCGCCCAGCTCGTGTACCAGGCGCCGTTGCCGACAGCGGAGAGGAAGGTGCCGGTGCCGAGCCGGCGGATCGCGGGTACCATGACGCTTCACGGTACCCTGAATAGAGCAATGACACTTCAGGCTAAGCAAAAGCGTCAGCGAACGGACCCGCGCGTCGCGCTACTCAAGGAGCTGGCCGACCCGCTGCGCCTGCGCGTGGTCGACCGCCTCGGCCACGCGGGCCCGACCACGGTCAGCCGCCTCGCGGCCGAGCTCGGCGTGCCGCTCCCCCAGCTCTCCAACCACCTGCGGCGGCTGCGCGACGCGCGGCTGGTGACGGTCGAGCGCTCCGGCCGCCAGGCCGTCTACTCGCTCGCCGACCCGGGGCTCGAAGCGCTGCTGCCACTGCTCGACCGTGTGACCGGCCGGGTCGCGGAGCCGGTGCCGGACGCCGCCGACCTGCCCTCGCGCACGTGCTACGACCACCTCGGCGGGCGCATCGGCGTTGGCCTCTACCGCGCGCTGCGCGAGCACGACGCGCTGCGCGACCGCCCGGACGGCCTCGTCGACCTCGGCCCCGCCGCCGCGACGACGTTCGAGCGGCTCGGCGTCGACGTCGCCGCCGTGGATGCCGGCCGCCAGCGCTTCGCGTTCGAGTGCCTCGACGCCACCGAGCGGGCGCCGCACCTCGCGGGAGCGCTCGGTGACGCGCTCGCCGCAGCGCTGATCGAGCGGGCCTGGCTGGTCCGCGACGGCCGCACCATCGAGCTCAGCCGCCGCGGCACGAGCGGCCTCCGGCGGCTCGGTCTGGCAGTCTGAGCCGCCGATGAAGCTCTACGAGCACGCCGCGTCCGGCAACTGCCTGAAGGTCCGCCTCCTGCTCCGGCAGCTCGAGCTGCCGTACGAGTCCGTGACTGTCGACCTGTTCCGCGGCGAGACGCGGACGGCCGAGCACTTCAACCGCAACCCGGACGGCCGGGTGCCGGTGCTGGAGACCGATGGCGGCGACACGATCGCCGAGTCGGGCGCGATCCTCCTCTACCTCGCCGAGGGCACGCCGTTCCTGCCGGCCGGCGGGCTCGAGCGCGCTCGCGTGCACCAGTGGATGTTCTTCGAGCAGAACCGGATCGAGGCCGACCTCGCGACCGCGCGCTTCATGAAGCAGGCGGGGCGCGACCGCACGATGCCGGAGGTCTTCGCCTACCGCATCGAGCGCGGCCGCGACGCGCTCGCCGCGCTCGACCGCGGCCTCGCCGACGGCCGCCCGTTCCTGGCCGGCAACGCCTACACGGTGGCCGACATCATGGTCTACGGCTACACCCACTGCGCGGGCGACGCCGGCGTGGACCCGCGCGAGCACCCGCACGTCGCGACGTGGCTCGACCGCGTGGAGGCCACGTCGCGCTTCGAGAACGACCTCGTGCCCGTGCCGGACTACGTCTCCGAACGACCGCTCTGACCCGGGACTCGCGCCCGGTCAGAAGTCGATGACGCTGCGGATGCCGTCCTGGGCTGCACGAGCTGGGGCACCTGCTCGCGCCCCTTGACGCCCCCGAACGACGAGCCGGCGATGCGCCCGGCCGGTGATCAGGAAGCGGGGACGACGTTCAGCGTCTCGCCTTTGCCGGCCACGCCGGCGACCGTGCACAGGCCCCAGCCCATGCGCGCCGACTCGACTGCCTGGCGCATGACGGAGACCAGGCCGGTGGCCTCGAATGTGAAGTCGGCGCCGAAGCCGCGCGTCTCGTCGAGCACACGCTGGACGGTGTTCTCGTCGGCCGGCCAGGTGTCGGTCGCGCCCTGCCCATGAAGTGGCGGATCGGCTCGCCGCCGCGCGACAGGCGCGCGGTGCCGTCGGGCAGGAAGCCCTTGTTCTGCTGCTCGCGGATGGCCAGGCAGAGGTTGGCGCGCGGTGAGCGGCAGTGCTCGCACTCGCCGCACTGGGGCGAGAACAGGGTCACGACGTGGTCGCCCGGGGACACGGACGTGACGCCCTCCCCCACGCTCTCCACGACGCCCGCGCCCTCGTGGCCGAGGACGGCGGGCGCGTAGCCGGACGGGTCGGCGCCGGAGGCGGTGTAGAGGTCGGTGTGGCAGACGCCGCAGGCCACGAGGCGCACCAGCACCTCGCCGGGCTTTCGCGGGAGCGCCTTAGCATGCACGAGATGCTTGCCGTCTTCGCATCCCGGACCGACGCCGACGATCCGCTGAGCGCCCTCGAGGTGGGCGACCGGCCCGAGCCAGAGCCGCCGGAGGATTGGGTGACCGTCGACGTGAAGGCCGCCTCGCTCAACCACCACGACCTGTGGTCGCTGCGCGGCGTCGGCCTGTCCGACGAGGCGCTGCCGATGATCCTCGGCTGCGATGCGGCGGGTACCGATCCCGACGGCAACGAGGTGATCGTCCACTCCGTGATCACCAGCGACGGCTGGCGCGGCGACGACACGCTCGATCCCAAGCGCTCGCTCCTGTCGGAGCGCCACCAGGGCGCGCTGGCCGAGAAGGTCGCGGTGCCGCGGGGCAACCTCGTGCCGAAGCCGGAGGCCCTGTCGTTCGCCGAGGCGGCCTGCCTGCCGACGGCGTGGCTGACCGCCTACCGGATGCTGTTCGTGAAGGCCGGGGTGCGGCCCGGCGACACGGTGCTGATCCAGGGCGCGGGCGGCGGCGTCGCCAGCGCCGCGATCGTGCTCGGTCGCCAGGCCGGGCTGCGGGTGTGGGTGACGAGCCGCGACGAGGCCAAGGGCGAGAAGGCGAAGGAGCTCGGCGCGCACGAGGCGTTCGAGAGCGGCGCGCGGCTGCCCGAGCGCGTCGACGCGGTGCTCGAGACCGTCGGCGAGGCGACGTGGAAGCACTCGTTGCGGGCACTCAAGCCGGGCGGCACGATCGTCGTCTCGGGCTCCACCAGCGGCCCGAACCCGCCGGCCGACCTGCAGCGCGTGTTCTTCCTGCAGCTCAACGTCGTCGGCTCGACGATGGGCACCCGTAGCGAGCTCGAACAGCTCGCCCGGTTGTGCGAGACCACAGGGATCCGCCCGCAGATCGACCGCGAGCTACCGCTGAGTGAGGCGCGCGAGGGCTTCGCGGCACTCGCCGACGGCGACGTCTTTGGCAAGATCGTCTTCACGCCATGACGTTCGCGGTCACCTTCTACGACGGCTCGGTGTGGCTGCACGTATCGGCGGTCGTCGTCGGCTTCGGGGCCACCTTCGCCGAGTCCCTCACGTTCCCGCTGGCCCTCAAGGTCGGCAAACAGCACCTGCCGTACGTGCACCAGCTCGGGATCGCGATCAACCAGCGGCTCGCCACCCCGGCACTGGTGCTGATCATCATCACCGGCATCTACCAGACGGCCGACCGCTGGGAGTTCAGCGACTTCTGGATCAGCGCCACGTTCCTGATCGCGATCATCCTCGGCGGCCTCAACGGCGCCTACTTCATCCCCGGCGAGAAGCGGCTGCTCGCGCAGGTCGAGCGCGAGCTGAGCGGCGGCGGCGAGCTGACCGCCGACTACCAGCGCAAGGCGCGCCAGATGGGGATGGTCGGCGCGCTCGCCGGGCTGCTCGTGCTGCTGGCGGTCTTCTTCATGGTCGCGAAGCCGGGAGCGTGACTCCGAGGCGCTCGATGCGCCGGCCCACGATCGCGTCGAGCCAGCGCCGCGGCAGGTGGCGCATGAACGCGTAGGCGACCGCGCCGCTGCGCGTGGTCGCGAGGTCGCGCGCCGGCGAGCCGAGCGCCGCACGAGCGATCGTCCGTGCCGCGTCCTGCACCTTCTCGGCCGGCACCTTGCCTTCGAGCCCCAGCCCCATGGCATTCGACTCGGCGTGGATCGGCGTGCGGATGTAGCCCGGGTAGACGGTCGTGACGCTGATCGCGTCGCCGTGCTCGAGCCGCAGCGAGTCCGAGTATGCGGTCAGCCCGCGCTTGCTCATGCAGTACGCGGTCCCGTACGGCAGCGCCATGAAGGCGAGGCCGGAGGCGACGTTGACCACGCGCCCGCGCGCGGCGCGCAGGGCGGGCAGCGCGGCGCTGGTGACCCGCCACGGGCCGAGCAGGTTGACGTCGATGACGGCGAGCGCGCGCTCGTCGGGCGCCGCGCCCGCGCTCTGCGGCGTGCCGATGCCGGCGTTGTTGACGAGCACGTCGAGCCCGCCGAGCCGCTCGATTGCCTCGGCGACCGCCGCGTCGACCGAGTCCTGGTCGCGCACGTCGCACGCGATGATGTCCTCGCCCGGCTCGAGATCGAGCCCGATCACGTGCGCGCCGCGGGCGCGCAGCTCGGCCGCAGCGGCCGAGCCGATCCCGCCCGCCGCTCCTGTCAGCAGCACCCTCATGCGATTACCGGCTCGGGGACGCGGACGTCGAGCGCGTAGTCGGCCGGCTGCAACTGTGCCGCGCGGCGGCGGAACCGCCACGTCCAGTCCGGCCACAGGGTCGCGTTGCGGCCCGTGTCGTCGAGGTACCAGCTCGCGCAGCCGGTGTTCCACACGGTGCCCTCCATGCGCCGGTCGATCTCGGCGTTGAAGCGCTCCTGCGCCGCGGCGGTGACCTCGATCGTCTCGGCGCCACGCTCGCGCATGTGTTGCAGCGCGCCCAGCACGTGCGCGATCTGGGACTCGATCATGTAGACCATCGAGCTGTGCCCGAGCCCGGTGTTCGGGCCGAGCAGGAAGAACAGGTTCGGGAAGCCGGCGACCGACGTACCGAAGTACGCGCGCGGGCTGCCGTGCCAGAGATCGTCGAGCAGCTCGCCGCCGCGCCCGCGGACGGCGTGGCCGGCGGGGATGTCGGTGACCTGGAAGCCGGTGCCGAAGACGATCGCGTCGACCTCGCGCTCGGCGCCCTCGCCGTCGACGATCGAGTTGGCCCGCACCTCGCGCACACCCGCCGTGACGAGCTCGACGTTCGGCTTGCCCAGCGCGCGGTACCAGCGGTTGGACGGCAGGATGCGCTTGCAGCCGATCGTGTAGTCGGGCGTGACCTTCTCCAGCAGCTCCGGGTCGGCGATCTGGCTGCGCATGTGCTTGCGCGCGAGCCGCTCGATCACGCGCATCAGCCGCGGGTTCTTCACGAACCCGAGCACGAGCGCCTCGCGCCCGGCGTAGACGCCGCCGCGCACGAGCTTCTGCAGCGCCGGGACGCCGCGGTAGAGGCGGCGCTCGGTGTCGGAGATGGGGCGGTTCGAATGCGGCATCACCCACGGCGCCGTGCGCTGGAAGACGTGCAGCTGGGCGACCTGCTTCTGGATCGCGGGCACGTACTGGATCGCCGAGGCGCCGGTGCCGATCGAGGCGACGCGCTTGCCGGCGAGGTCGTAGTCGTGGTTCCAGCGCGCCGAGTGGAACGTCTCGCCCTCGAAGTCCGCGAGCCCCGGCAGGTCCGGGATCCGCGGCTCGGTGAGCGGGCCCATGCCGGCGATCAGCACGCGCGCGCGGAACGTGCCCTGTGTCGTCTCGATCTGCCAGCGGCCGTCAGGCTCGAGCCACGTCGCCGACTCGACGGTGGTGCTCAGGTGGATGTGGGGGCGGATGGCGAACTCGTCGGCGCAACGCCGCAGGTAGTCCCAGATCTCGCGCTGCGGCGAGTAGGTCTGGGTCCACTCCGGGTTAGGGGCGAACGAGAACGAGTACAGGTGCGAGGGCACGTCGCAGGCGCAGCCCGGATAGGTGTTGGCCTGCCAGGTGCCGCCCACCTCGTCGGCGCGCTCCAGAACCGCGAAGTCGTGCATCCCCGCCTGCTTGAGGCGGATCGCCATCCCCAGCCCCGAGAACCCGCTGCCGACGATGACTATGTCGTGATCGTGGCTCATAAGTTACGGTACTGTAACATGTAACCGGATGCCCGCCGTCGGTACACCTCGAATGAAGGCCGACGCGCGTCGCGAGCAGGTGCTCGACGCGGCCAAGGCGGTCGTCGCCGAGCACGGTTTCCACGGCGTGTCGATCGAGGCGGTGGCCCGCGAGGCGGGCGTCACGCGCCCGATCATCTACCGCCACTTCGACGACCTGGGCGCGCTGCTCGACGCGCTGGTCGAGCGCGAGACGCTGCGCGCGCTGCTGCAGCTGCGCGACGTCCTGCCCTCGCGCGCCGATGACCTGATCGCCGGTCTCGAGGGCTATCTGAGCGCCGTGCAGAGCGACCCGGTGACGTGGCGGCTGGTGCTCGTCACGCCCGACGGCGCCCCCGCGCTGCTGCGCGAGCGGATCGCCGCCGGGCGCGCCGCGGTGGTGGCTCAGCTCGCCGCCGCGGTAGAGCCCCGGGCCGGCTCACCCGACCCGGAGCTGACCGCGCACGCCCTGTCGGCGATGGCCGACGAGGCGGCGCGGCTCCTGCTCGACGACCCCGAGCGCTTCCCGCCCGCGCGGCTCGTCGCCCACGCGCGGTGGCTGCTCGGCGGCTTCACTGTGCCCTGAGCTGGTCGGCGAGGCCCTGGAGGTCGTAGAGGCCGTCGACCGAGCTCACCTGCTTGCCGACCGCCTCGACGGCGGTCATCACGGCGTCGGCTCCGGTGCGGCCGTCGTTGGGCAGCCCACCCCCACCGCTGGTGAGCACGTAGCGGATCTGGCCGGACTCGACGGCGTCGGCCAGCCATTCGGTCGTCACCTGGCTCTCGCGGCCGGAGAAGCCCCCGATCGCCACCACGTCCGCGCCCGAGCTGATCAGCGAGCTCGCCGCGCCGGACTGGCTGGCAACCGCGATCGCGCCGCCACCGTGCTCCTGGGCGTAGGCGATCGCCGCGGTGAGCGAGCTGCTGTCGCCGCCGAACATGCCGCCTCCGGCGTTGGCGCCGGTGCCGCCGGGCGGTGCGCCGATGCCGCCGCCCGGACTGCCGGCGGACGCGGTGGTGGCCGGGCCGCCGGCGGGGAACGTGCCGCCGGTGGCGTGGCCGAGCGTCTCCACCGCCCACGCACCGGGGGCGAGCAGCAGCAGCGCGATCGCGGCCGCGACCACGTAGGCGCGCATCCGCGGCGCGAGCACGAAGGCCAGTCCGGCAGCGGCGAGCACGCCGCCCGCGGCGAGCAGCCCGGGCCACCAGGACAGCGACGTGGGGTTGTCGCGCAGGATCACGATCTCCGTGACGACGCCGGCCAGCACAGCGGCAGGGCCGACGACGCGCGCGAGCACGTCGCGCCGCAGCACCAGCGCGACCGTCGCGCCGACGAGCGCGGCGATGAACGGCGCGAGCTGGGAGACGTAGTACGGGTGGAAGATGCCCTCGGCGCGGCTGAAGGCGACGGCGATCGTGAGGAACGCGCCGCCGACGAGCAGCAGCCAGCCGGTGCGCGGGTCGCTGCAGCGCAGCCGCGTCGCCACGAGCAGGCCGAGGCCGCCGACGATCGCGACGCCGAGCAGCCACCCGGCCTGGCCGCCGAGCGCCTCGTTGAGGAGCCGGAACAGGCCCGGCTCGCCACCGAACAGGCCGTTGCCGCCGAAGCCGCCGCCCGCGCCGCCCGGTCCGCCGGCGCCGCCGCCCGGGCCGCCGTCCTGGCCGAAGAGGCGGCCGAGGCCGTTGTAGCCGAGGATCAGCGACCAGATGCTGTTGTCGCTCGTGCCCGACACCCACGGGCGGTCGGCCGCCGGCGTCAGCCACATCAGCATCGGCCAGGCGAGGCCGACGACCGTCATCGCCGCACCGCCCGCGAGCAGCTGGCCGGCCGCCTTCGCGCGGCCGCGCGGAGCGACCCACAGCCACGCCGCGACGATCGCCGGGACGACGAGCAGCGCGGCCGCCATCTTGGCCTCGAAGCCGAGCCCGACCGCGACCCCGGCGAGCACGATCCAGCGCGTCCGGCCGTCCGCGAACGCGCGCACGACGAACCACAGCGCCGCGGTGCAGCACAGCGCGAGCAGGGCGTCGGGATTGTTGTGGCGCGAGATCGCAACGGTGATCGGCGTCAGCACGAGCGCGAGGCCCGCGACGAAGCCGGCGACGCGCCCGAACTGGCGCTTCGTGAGGTCGTAGACGAGGGCGACGCTCGCCACGCCCATCAGCGCTTGCGGGACCAGCAGGCTCCATGAGCTGAAGCCGAAGACCCGCGCCGACAGCGCCTGGACCCACAGCGCGAGCGGCGGTTTGTCGACCGTCATGACACCCGAGGCGTCGAACGATCCATAGAAGACGGCATGCCAGCTCGTGGTCATCGAGCGCACGGCGGCGCTGTAGTACTCGTTGGCGAAGCCGTTGCGGTTCAGCGCCCACAGGTAGAGGACGCCGGCGAGCACGAGCAGGCCGGCGAGCTCGGGGGCGGGCAGGGAGAGCGAGAGGCTGCGAGCGCGGCTACGAGGCCGCGGCAGGGTGATCGAATCGGTCGACATGCCGGCAGCTTCGGCCGGATCTGCGAGAGCGCCCTGTGGCGAGCCTGGGAGTTCCCTGAGCCGCGCGCCGCTCTCAGCGCGCTCTCAGGCTCCTCCCACGGATCTCCCACGCCGCGCGCCGACGCTGCAGGCATGACATCGAGCCCCCTCCGCCGGCGCCTTGCTCCCCTGATGGTCACGGGCGCCCTGATCGCCGCCGGCATCCCGACGCTGCTCGCGCCGGCGAGGGCCGGCGCGCAGCCGCATCGTCACCACCCGCGGCACGCCTCCACTCCTCCGGACCGGATCGCGTACATGCAGCGCTCGACCGCGACCACCTCGTACGTGCCCCAGCGCATAGCGACGATCTGATGGCTGCCACCGCGCTCTGGCACCGCCCGCTCGCGCCCGCGCTCGCGGCGCCGCAGGTGGAGATCGTCGTGCCCGTGCACAACGAGGAGCGCGCGCTCGCGCTCAGCATCCGGCGGCTGCATCGCTTCTTGAGCGCCGAGTTCCCGTTGAGCTGGCGGATCGTGATCGCCGACAACGCGAGCACCGATGCGACGCCCGATGTGGCGGCGACGCTCGCGCTCGAGCTCCCGTCGGTCGGCTGGCTCCGGCTCGAGGAGAAGGGCCGCGGGCGTGCGCTCCGCGCCGCCTGGTCGGCCAGTGACGCGCGCGTGGTCTGTTACATGGACGTCGACCTCTCGACCGACCTGCGCGGGCTGCTGCCGCTGGTCGCCCCGCTGCTCTCCGGCCATAGCGACGTGGCGATCGGGACGCGCCTCGCGCACGGCGCGCGTGTCGTCCGCGGGCCCAAGCGCGAGCTGATCTCGCGCGCGTACAACCGGCTCCTGCACACGACGCTGCACGCGCGCTTCAGCGACGCGCAGTGCGGCTTCAAGGCCGTCCGCCGCGAGGCGCTCGACCCGCTGCTCGAGGCCGTACGCGACAACAGCTGGTTCTTCGACACCGAGCTGCTGGTCGTCGCCCAGCGCCGCGGCCTGCGCATCCACGAGGTGCCCGTCGACTGGATCGACGATCCCGACTCGCGCGTGAAGATCGTGCGCACGGCGCTCGAGGATCTGCGCGGCGTCGCACGGCTGATGGCCGCCTCGCCGATCGCTCGCTTCATGGGCGTGGGCGTCCTCAGCACGCTCGCCTACGCGCTGCTGTTCCTCGTGCTGCAAACGCCGCTCGGCGCCGGCTGGGCCAACGCCGTCGCGCTGCTGCTGACCGCGATCGGGAACACCGCGGCCAACCGCCGCCTCACATTCGGCGTGCGCGGGCGCGCCGACCTCGTCCGCCACCACGTCCGCGGCGCCCTCGTCTTCTTCCTCACGCTCGCCTTGACCACCGGCGCGCTGGCCGTCCTGCACGGTCTCGACGCCACGCCTCGGCGCGCCGTCGAGCTGGCCGTGCTCGTCGTCGCCAGCCTCGCCGCCACGGTCACGCGCTACGTCGCGCTGCGCACCTGGGTCTTCACCCAGCGGCGCCGCCGTCGTTCCACCGCACTCGTTTCGACAGACAGGAGTCCCGCATGAACCCCCGCTTCCGCCGTGTGGCGGTCTTCGCCGGCACCGCCGCCATCGCGGCCGGTGCGGGCATCGGCGTCGCCGCCAAGGGCGACGCGACCTCGTCCTCCACGCCGAACACGATCCAGCGGCAAGGCCCGGGCGGCGCTCCGAGCGGCGCCGGCCTCAGCAGCCTCGCCGACGCCCTCGGCGTCTCCGAGGCGCGCCTGCAGGAGGCCATGCGCAAGGCGCGGCCGACGGATCCCGGTGCCGGTGGTAGCCCGGACGACATGCTCCAGACGCTCGCCGACGAGCTCGGCCTGTCGGTCGACAAGGTCCGCGCGGCGTTCGAGTCGACGATGCCGCAGCGCGGCAGCGGCGGCGGCGCTCCGCCGTCCGGCCAGACCGCGCCGACCACCCCTCCGTCTGGCGACCAGACCGCGCCGACCACCCCTTCGTCCTCGTCTGGCGACGGCTCGGCCCAGACCACGTAGCCGCGCCTCAGCTCCGGCGAACTACCCCGCCGCGGCTGGTTTTCGACGTACCGACAACTATTTTTGTCTTGACAGACTGATCGTTCGGTGGCATGCTGCACGGCGTGCTCGACGTTGCCGTCATCGACGATCCCGCCGCCGCCGAGGTGTCGCTGGACCCCGTGCGGGCCCGGCTGCTGGCCGCGCTCGCCGAGCCCGGCTCGGCGAGCTCGCTGGCCGCGACCGTCGGGCTCACGCGCCAGAAGGCCAACTACCACCTGCGCGCGCTCGAGCGCCATGGGCTCGTCGAGCTCGTGGAAGAGCGCCGCAAGGGCAACTGCACCGAGCGCGTGCTGCGGGCGACCGCCGCGTCGTACGTGATCTCCCCCAACGCGATGGAGTCGCTGGCGCCCGATCCCGGCCGAGCGCCCGATCAGGCGTCGGCGCACTGGATGGTCGCGCTGGCGGGCCGCCTCGTGAGCGAGGTCGGCGACCTCATCGTGCGGGCCAACGAGGCCGGCCAGCCGCTCGCCACGTTCGCCGCCGACAGCCAGATCCGCTTCGCCTCCGCGGCCGATCGTGCGGCCTTCACCGAAGAGCTCGGCGACGCGGTCGCCGGCCTCATCGCCAAGTACCACGACGCCGGCGCGCCGGGCGGGCGCACGCACCGCCTGGTCCTGGCTCTGCACCCGAGCATCACCGACAACAAGGAGTGACGAGATGGGCAAGGAGTTCGAGATCCGCCGCGAGGTGGTGCTTCCGGCGACCCCCGAGGCGGTCTGGGAAGCCGTCGCCACCGGCCCGGGCACGGCCTCGTGGCTGTTCCCCGAGGAGCCCGGTCCCGACGCCAAGGTCGAGGAGGACCGGCCGCATCGCTTTGCGGTGCGTACGGAGGGGCCGGGCGGCTTCAACTCGCTCGAGTTCGTGATCGAGGGCCGCGACGGCGGCACCACGCTGCTGCGCTACGTGCACAGCGGCGTGATCGCCGAGGAGAACTGGGACGACCAGTACGACGCCGTCGACGCCCACACCGACTTCTACCTGCACACGCTCGGGCAGTACCTCGAGCACTTCAGCCCCAAGACGGCGACCTACGTGGGCGGCGGGCCTGGCGGGCTGATGGGCCCCGAGGCATCGATGACTCCGGACGCGTTCGAGACGCTCAAGCAGGCGCTCGGCGCGGCCGCCGAGGGCGATCGCGTCCGCTTGCCGGTCGACGACGTCGACGGCGTCGTGGACTACGCGACGCCCCACTTCCTCGGCGTCCGCAGCGACGAGGCGCTGTACCGCTTCTTCGGCCGCAACGCGTTCGGCGGGCCGGTCGGGATGAGCATCCACCACTTCGGCGACGGCGTCGACGCCGACGCGGCCGGCGAGGCGTGGACGCGCTGGCTCGCGAGCATCTACGCCTGAGGCAGCGAGACCGAGAACACCGCACCGCCGTCAGGCGCGCTCGCGGCGCCCACCTCGCCGCCGTGCGCATCAACGATGGCAGCGACGATCGCCAGCCCGAGCCCGGCGCCGGCACGCCCACGCTCCCGCCCGCCCTCGGCACGCCAGAAGCGCTCGAACAGCGCGTCGGCGTCGCCGGTGGGCAGGCCGGGCCCGTGGTCGCGGACGCGCAGGCGCACGCGGCCGTCGCCGTTGGCGACGCTGACCTCGATGCTG
Source organism: uncultured Solirubrobacteraceae bacterium (assembly GCA_963803335.1). Classification (GTDB taxonomy): domain Bacteria; phylum Actinomycetota; class Thermoleophilia; order Solirubrobacterales; family Solirubrobacteraceae; genus DASSUW01. The sequence continues at coordinate 404,289 of CAWDME010000012.1, forward strand.
GTGCCGGGCGGCGTGTGCACGAGCGCGTTGCGCAGCAGGTTGGCGAGCACCTGGCGGAGCTGGTGGGCATCGCCGAGCACGGCTGTCGCGCCGTCGGCGTCCAGCGCGATCTCACGGTCCGGCGCGGTGGCGCGCGCGTCGGACACTGCGTCCTCGGCCAGCGCGCCGAGGTCGACGCGCGCGTGCGGCGTCTCGGCGATCTCGTCCAGCCGCGCGAGCGTCAGCAGGTCTTCGACGAGCACGCCCATGCGCGCCGCCTCGTCCTCGATCCGGCGCATCGCCTTGTCGACGTCCTCCGGGTCGCGCGCCGCGCCCATGCGGAACAGCTCGGCGTAGCCGCGGATCGAGGCGAGCGGCGTGCGCAGCTCGTGCGAGGCGTCGGCCAGGAAGCGGCGCAACCGGTCCTCGGACGCCTCGCGCTGGCGAAACGCGCGCTCGAGCCGGTCGAGCATCGCGTTGAGCGCGATCCCCAGGCGGCCCACCTCGGTCCGCGGGTCGGTGGATTCGACGCGCTGCGAGAGGTCGCCGCCGGCGATCGCGCCCGCGGTGTGGCCCATGCGATCGAGCGGAAGCAGCCCGACGCGCACGACGGCCCAGGCGACGAGCCCGAGCACGAGCAGCACCGCCACGATGACCAGCGACTCCACGGCCAGCAACCGGTTCAGCCGCTGGTCGATCTCCGCCATCGGCGCCGCGACCACCGCGATGCGGTCGCCGCGCAGCCGGTCGGCGTACACCCGGTAGGTGTTCTCGTCTCCGTTCTCGCCGCCGACCGTGAAGACGCGACCGAGCGGGATGCTGTGTGGGAGCTTGGGATCGGCGGTGATGTCCTGGCCGTAGGTGAACACGTGCGAGGCGATGCGATTGCCGTTGCGGTCGCGGACCTCGCCATACGTGCCGGCCGGCAGCCCGCTGCCCGGCGCGCCGCCGGGCGGCGGGCCGGCCTCGGGCCGCGAGCGCGGCTCGGCGTTCACGCCCTGCTCGCCGACCGCGCCGGCCACCAGCGGGGGCGCGCCACGCAGTTGGTCGTCGAGCCGCGTCAGCTCGAACGAGCGCTGCTCGACGTACGTGATGCCGCCGAGCAGCAGCAGCCCCAGCGCGGTCAGTGCGAGCAGCGCCGCCAGCAGCCGGCTGCGCAGCGAGGCCATCACGTGCGCGGCGGGCGCAACGCGTAGCCGACGCCGCGGACTGTCTGGATGAGCGACGGGCCGTGCACGTCGAGCTTCTTGCGCAGGTAGCTCACATAGGTCTCCAGCACGCGCGCGTCGCCCCCGAAGTCGTAATCCCAGACGTGCTCGAGCAGCTGGGCGCGGGTGAGCACGCGGCGTGGGTTGAGCAAGAGATAGCGCAGCAGCCGGTACTCGGTCGCCGTCAGGTCGACGACCGAGCCGGCGCGGGTGACCTCGTGCGTGTCCTCGTCGAGCTCGATGTCTTCGAACGTCAGCCGGCTCGACTCGGGTTCCGCGAGGCCCGCGCGGCGCAGGATCGAGCGGATGCGAGCCACGAGCTCCTCGAGGCTGAACGGCTTGGTCACGTAGTCGTCGCCCCCGAGGGTGAGGCCGCGGATCTTGTCCTCGGTCGCGTCGCGGGCGGTCAGGTAGATGATCGGGACGCGGTTCTGCTGGGCGCCGAGCCGCGACGCGACGTCGAACCCCTCCATGTCGGGGAGCATGACGTCGAGCACGATCAGGTCTGGGCGGAAGCTGGTGACGGCGGCGATCGCGTCGGCGCCGGTGCCGGCCGACTCGACGGCGAATCCCTGAAAGCGCAGCGCCATGGTGACGACGTCGACGATGTTCCGCTCGTCGTCGACGACCAGGACGCGATGGACGGGTGATTCAGTCGGCATGGAAGCTAGTGTCGGCTTCGTCTGTTGTAGCTGCCTGTGAGATTCCTGGGAGATTCCTGAGATGGCGAAGCGCATCGCGATCGTCGGCGGCGGAGGCGGCGTCGGCTCCTCGCTGGCGTTCAACCTGATGGTGCGGCCGGAGGCGTACGACGTGAGCCTCGTCGACGGCCAGTCGGGTATGGCGCGCTCGCACGAGATGGACCTCCAGCAGGTAGTCGCCGCCGGTGCGACCGGCTCGATCAGCGTCGTCGGCCCCGACGAGCTGGTCGCTGCCGACGTGGTGGTGATCACGGCCGCGGCGCCGCTGACGCTCAACCGTTCCCGCATGGTCTACCTGCACGACAACCTGGAGATCGTGCGCACCGTGACCGCGGCGATCGCCGCCACCCCGGATTGGCCGGGGACGCTGGTCGTCGTCACGAACCCGGTCGACCCGCTGTGCACCTGGCTGCGCGGCGCGCTCGCCGTCGATCGCCGGCGCATCGTCGGCTACACGGCCAACGACAGTCTGCGGCTGCGAACCGCGGTCGGTGAACTGCTCGGTGTCCCGTCGCAGCGCGTCGACGCGTGGGTGATCGGCGAGCACGGCGACGGCTGCGTGCCGCTGCTCGACCGCGTTCGCGTCGACGGCCGCGCGGTCGAGCTGTCGGCCGAGCAGCAGCGCGCGGCCGAGGACTTCGTGCGCGGCTGGTACGTCCGCCACGTGGCGCTGGACTCCGGCCGCTCATCCACCTGGACGTCCGGCCACGGGATCGCGCGCATGGTCGCCGAGCTGCTCGGGCCGCCGGCGGGTGACCTGTGGCCGGTGTCGGTGGTGCTCGAGGGCGAGTACGGCATCGACGGCGTCGCGCTGACGGTGCCGGTCACGCTCGGGGACGGCGGGGTGACGGCGATCCACGAATGGGAACTGAGCGCCGAGCAGGAGGCGGCCTTCCGGGCGGGCGCCGGCGTCGTGCGCGAGGCGCTAAGCGCCGCGGTCGAGCTCGCGTAGGACGTCCGCGAGGTATTCGATGTGCGCCTGCATGGCGCGCTCGGCGGCCGACCGCTGGCGCCGGCGCACGGCGCGCAGGATCGCGCGGTGCTGGGCGAGGATCGCGGTGGCCTCGACGCGCACGGAGATGTGGGCCACGAGCGTCGGCTGCAGCACCTCGAGGATCCACGCCGTCAGCGCCTGCAGCAGCTCGTTCCCCGCCGCTTCGGCGAGGATCTGGTGGAAGCTGCTGTCGGCGGCGTTGAACGGCGGCGTGCCGGGCTTGTGGCCGACCGCCGCCTCGATCGCGGCCTCGAGCCGGTCGCACACGCCGTCATCGGCGTTGACCGCCGCCCGGCCGGCGATCGGCACCTCGAGCGAGAGCCGTGCGTCCAGCAGCGTCTCCATCGAGATGCTCTCGGCCGCGAGCATCAGCGCGATCGACTCGCTGACGTTGCGGCTCATGCCCTCGCTCGGCGTGCTCGCGACGAACACGCCGCCCGCGCGGCCACGGCCGACGCGGATCAGGTGCGACGCCGACAGCAGCCGCAGCGCCTCGCGCAATGTCGGGCGACTGACCCCGAACTCGTCCGCCATCTCCTGCTCGGTCCCGATGCGCTGGCCCGGCTCGAGCCGTTGCTCCTCGAGCCAGCGCCGGATCTGGCCCGCGATCTCCTCGCTCGCGCCGCCCGTGGGCCGGCGGAACTCGGGTCGGGGCCGATTGGGGGACGTCGCCATCCCGCCATGGTACGGAATCCAGACCCTTTTGAGGTAAAAGTCCAAACGTTTTGCAGTAGGCTTGGCCTGGTGTCCACCCCCACAGTGCGCGACGCGACATTCGACGTACTGCGCCGGCTCGACCTGAAGACGATCTTCTCGAACCCGGGGTCGACCGAGGTCCCGTTCCTGGCCGGGATGCCCGACGATCTGACGTTCGTACTGGGCCTGCACGAGGGCTCGGTGGTGGCGATGGCCGCGGGGCACGCGATCGGACGTGGCGCGCCGTCGCTCGCGCTGCTGCACTCGACCCCGGGGCTCGGCAACGCCGTGGCCGCGCTCGCGACCGCGCGCTCGAACCGCGCGGCGATCGTCGTGATCGTCGGCCAGCAGGATCGCCGCCACCTGGCGCTCGACCCGTTCCTGGCCGGCCGCCTGAGCGGGCTCGCCGGCGAGTACCCGGTCTGGAGCGACCAGCCGGCGCGCCCGCAGGACGTGCCCGGGGCGATCGTGCGCGCCTACCACGAGGCCGCGACCGGGCGTGGCCCGGCGATCGTCATCGTGCCGATGGACGACTGGCTGGCGCCCGCGCCGGAGCCGTATGAGACGGTCGGCCCGCAGCGGCTGCTGCGCTCGGCCGCCGCCGACGCGAGCGCCGTCGACGCGCTGGCCGACCTGCTCGGGGGCGCTGACGCTCCCGCGCTCGTCGCCGGCGCCGGCGCCGACGGCGCGGCCGGCTGGGCCGCGATGACCGCGCTCGCCGAGCGCCTCGCCTGCCCGGTCTTCCAGGAGCCGTTCGGCGGCCAGGCGGGCTTTCCCCAGGACCATCCCCAGTTCGCCGGGCATCTCCCCGCCCGGCGCGCGCGCCTGCGGGACATGCTCGCCCCGCACGACGTCGTGCTGATCGTCGGCACCGGCGCGCTGCGCCAGTACCCGTTCGACAGCGGCCCGCTCGCGCCGGAGGGCACGCGCCTGGCGGTCATCACGCAGGATCCCGACGAGGCCCACCGCAGCCCCGTCGAGCTCGCCGTGCTCGGCGACCCCGCCGCGCTCTGCGCGGCACTCGCGGAGGCGGTCGATGCGCGAGGCGAACCGGCGGCGGCGCCGTGGCAGCGGCCTGACCCGCCGGCGCCGCCCACCGACGGCGAGCCGATGCGGGCCGGCCATGTGCTCGCCGCGCTGGCGGAGCGCCTCCCGCGCGATGCCGTGCTCGTCGAGGAGACGCCGTCGAGCCGCCCGGAGCTGCACGCGCGGATCCCCGCGACCGAGCCCTTCGGATTCGTGAGCGCGATGGGCATGCTCGGGTTCGCGCTGCCGGCGGCAATCGGCCTGCGGATGGCCCAGCCCGCACGGCCGGTCCTCACCGTGGTGGGCGACGGCTCGTCGCTCTACCAGATCCAGTCGTTGTGGAGCGCGGCCCGCTACGGCGCGGGCGTGCTCTTCATCGTGCTCGCCAACGGCGGCTACGCGATCATGGACCGGCTCGCCGAGCGCAACGGCGGCCAGGGCCCGTGGCCGCAGATCGACGGCATCGACATCTGCGCGATCGCCCGCGGCTTCGGCTGCGACGCCGTGCGCGTCGACACCCACGCGGCGCTGCTGGATCGCCTCGATGCCGAGCTGGCGACGCTCGGCGCCCGCCAGACGCCGCTGCTGCTCGAGGTCGTCGTCGCGCAGGACGAGACGTTCGACCCGTGATGATCTCCGCCGGCCGCTCGTCCGCGCCGCTGAACTTCGGGCATTGAGGGAGGCTGGATCGGCCTCGCCTCGGGATCCGGGCGGATTTACTACCCATATGGTTGCTTTTCCGCCCCGGGCGGGAAATCCCCCGGATCTCGCGACCCGGCTGGCTCCCTCTTGCCCTACCCAGCCGCAGTTCGCCCGCGCCACGGGACGGCCGAGAGCTCTACCCGGTGCGCGCGAGCTCGCCGGTGTTCATCACTTCGAGCACCGTGTGCGTCTTCAGCCGCTCGCCCGACAGCTCGGCCGCCACGCGCCCCTGGTGGAGAACGACGACGCGGTCGCAGAGCGCGGCGAGCTCGTCGATGTCGGTCGAGCAGATGAGCACCGGGGCGCCGGCCGCCGCGGTCGAGCGGATCAGCGCGTGCATCTCGTCCTTGGCGCCGACGTCGACGCCGCGCGTCGGGTCGTCGAGCAGGAACACGGACGGCTGGGCGTCGAGCCACTTGGCGAACACGACCTTCTGCTGGTTGCCGCCGGACAGCGACCCGACCGGCTGATCGACGGACGTGCTGCGGATCCGCAGCGCGCGCACGTGCTCGCGCGCCCGCTTGCGCAGGGCGCCCTTGCGGACCACGAGCCCGTCGGCGGCGAGGCCGACCGACCGGATCTGCCCGGCGTTCTCCCACAGCGGCTTGTCGAGCATCAGCCCGAGCCGGCGCCGGTCGCCGGTCACGAGAGCGACGCCGGCCCGCACCGCACGGCGTAGGCCGTGCGGCACGGGCCGGCCGCCCGGGAGGAGGACTTCACCGCCGTCGGGGCGGCGCAGGCCACACACGAGCTCGAGCACGGCATGGTGTCCGGCGCCGGCCACTCCGGCCAGCCCGACCACCTCGCCCGGCTCCACGGCGAGCGTGAGCGGCTCCAGCGCGCCCTCGACGGCGGCGTCGCGCAGCTCGAGCCGGCCGCCACCGGCATCTTCCGCGTCGACGGATTCGGCGACCGCCTCGCGCAGCCGCGCGTCGGGCGACGCGGCCTCGGGCGCGGCGTCCGCACGGCGGCCGAGCATGGCGTCGACGATGACCGGCACGCTCAGCTCCGAGCGCGGCCGCGCCGCCATCTCGACGTGGCCGTCGCGCAGGACCGTGATCTCGTCGCACAACGCCATCACGTCCTCGAGGATGTGCGACACGAAGACCACGCCGACCTCGCGGTCGCGCAGCACGCGCAGGGTGTCGAGCAGCATCTCCGTGCTCGCCTGCCCGAGCGCCGAGGTCGGCTCGTCGAGGATCAACACGCGCGGCTCGGTGAGCAGCGCCTTGGCGATCTCGATGAGCTGGCGCTGCGCGAGTGGCAGCTCCTCGACCCGGGTGCGCAGCGACACGTCGAGCCCCAGCTCGGCGAGCACCGGCCGCGCCTTGGCGGCCATCTCGCGCCGCGAGATGAACGGCCCGTGCTTGATCTCGCGGAGGGTGAACAGGTTGGCGAGCACGTCGAGATCGCCGAACAGGTTGAGCTCCTGCGAGACGACTGCGACGCCGTTGCGAACGGCTTCCGCCGTGGTGCCGAAGCTGACCGGCTCGCCGTCGAGGAGCAGCTCTCCGGAGTCGGGCTCGATCGCTCCCGCCACGATCTTGACCAGCGTCGACTTCCCGGCTCCGTTCTCCCCCAGCAGCGCGTGCACCGTGCCGGCGCGGACCGTGAAGTCCGCGCCGGCCAGCGCGACGACGCCGCCGTAGGTCTTACGGAGAGCGTGCGCCTCGAGCATCTGCCTCGGCTATCCGGGCATCGGACCGAGGTACTGGTCCGGGTTCGAGAGCTGCTTCTGCACCTCGTCCTTGAAGTAGGCCGCCCGCGTCTGAGCGTTCTGCTGGCGCTTGAGGATCGCGTCGATGTTCTTCGAGTTGACCTCGAGCGCGCCCGAGTTCCACATGCCCTCCGGCAGGTCCTTGCCCTCGAGCTTGGCGTCGGCCAGCAGCTTGATGGCGAGGTAGCCCTTGAGCCAGTGCTCGGGCGAGATCAGCGCCTGCACCTGGCCGTCCTTGACGCCCTGCATCGCGACCTTGTCGAGATCGCAGGCGCCGACGAGCAGCTTCTGGCCGGTCTGCTTCTGGATCCGCGACAGCGACACGGCGGCCTGGCTGCCCGGGCCGACGTAGGCGATCGCGTCCGGATGCGCCTTCACCTGGGCGCTCCACGTGTTGTAGTTGTCGGTCGGGCTCTGCTTGGCGTCGAAGACGATGTACTTCAGCCCCGGCCGCGCCTTCTTCATCGTGTCGATGAAGCCCTCGTTGCGCTGCTCGAGCACCGGCAGGCCCGGCGTGTCCGTGCCGACCATGACGTCGCCCTTGGCGTTCTTGGGGATCTTGGGCAGGAGCGCCTTGGCCAGGTCCTGGCCGATCTCGACGTTGGAGTTGCCGATCAGCAGCTTGGCCACGTTCTGCGTGCCGGCCGGCGGCGGCACGTCGACCGCCACGAGCGGCACGTCCTGCTGGCCGGCCTGCTGCACCGGCCGGATGAACAGCTCTGGCGTGAGCGTCATCCACGCCACACCGTCCTGGGACGAGCGCGTCGCGGCCTGGAAGAGCTGGACCTGCTTGGGGCCGTCGACATTCGCCGGCGCCGACTCGGTGAGCTGCACGCCCGGCGTGTCGTCGGCTGCCGCCTTGGCGCCCAGCGCCATCTCCTGGGCGAAGTTCGTGGTGGTGGTCGGATAGACGAACGCGACCTTGGCCGTCTTGTCGCCGCCCCCGCCGGACGAGCCACCGCTGCCGCCTCCGCCGTTGTCGTCACCGCCACAGCCCGCGACGGCGAGCGCCATCAGGGCGATGCCGATCGCGAGGGTTCTCACTGCCAGCACGGTTGTTCCACCTCTCCTCTGAATGGACGAATCACAGGTCGAGCCCGGTACGGCGATGGCGGCGGCGGCCGCGGATCAGGCTGTCGAGGGCGACAGCCGCGAGGATCACGGCGCCGGTCGCGAAGTTGCTCCAGTTGACGGGGACGTCGAAGTAGGCGAGCCCGCTGTTGACGGCGCTCAGCAGGATCGAGCCGAGCACCGCGCCGACGACCGTCGCGCTGCCGCCGCGCAACGGCGTGCCGCCGATGACCACGGCGGCGATCGCCTGCAGCTCGAACCCGGAGCCGATGTTGGGGTCACCGGAAATGAAGAACGCGAGGCCGAGCATGCCCGACAGGCCCGAGAGGGCGCCGACGAGCACGAGGGTCTGCACGCGGACACGCGGAATCGAGATGCCCGAGAACGTCGCCGCCTCGGGGTTGGAGCCGATCGACCGCACGCGGAAGCCGTACGGCGTGAAGCGGAGCACCGCGGTGAGGACGATCGCGACGGCGATCAGCACCCAGACGCTGACGGGAAGGCCGGCGAAGTCGCCGCCGAGGAACGTGAAGAACGAGTTCTCGGCGGGGAGGCCCGTGACCTGCTCGCCGTGGCTGAGCGCCTGCGAGAGACCGCGGTACATCGACAGCGTCGCCAGCGTCGCGACGATCGCCGGGATGGCGACGAACTGCACGAGGATCGCGTTGAAGAGGCCCATCGCGGCGCCGAGCAGCACGCCCAGCAGCCCGGCCAGCCAGGGGTTCATCCCGTGCTGCATGAACAGCGCCGAGATCACGAGCGCGAGGCCGAACATCGACCCCACCGAGAGGTCGATCTCCCGCATCGAGATCAGGAACGCCATGCCCGCGGCGATGATCCCGACGTAGGCCGAGTTCTGGACCACCTCCTTGAGCTGGCCCCATTCGAGGAAGTCCGGATGGAAGATCCCGATGATGACGACGACCGCGATGGTCGCGACGAGCACGCTGTTCGACTCGACCTCGAGCACGCGTCGCCCCACGTCGCCCAGCGACGTGCGTGGCTCACTATCGCGCGGTTGCCCGGCTGCCTCGCTCACCAAGTCCCTTCTCCTCGATCCGTCGCCCTCGAAGGTAACGGAGGGCCGCAATAAGTGTCAAACGTTTAGGGTATTCCCCGCGCAGACGATACGCAGAGCGACCTCGCTCGCGCGCCGGGCCGCCTACCGGGAAGTGCGCTTCAGCGGTGCCGCCGGGGCCGCTTCGCGAGCACGCGCTCGGCGACGCCGGTCTCGGTGAGGCGGCCGAACGGGTCGGGAGCGCCGCTCGTGAGCACGGCGAGCGCGATCCGCTGCCCATCGCGCTCGAGCAGCGCGACCTGATGCGAGATGTTGGTGCGCCAGCCGCCCTTGAACATGATGTGGAAGCCGCGCGCGTCGGCCACCGGCGCGATCCCCCACCGCTGCCCGGGCCTGATCGAGGCGAGCAGGCCCCGCAGGTACTTGCGGTGCCGCTTGGGGGCGAGCTTGTCGATGCGCAGGAACAGCCGCACCTGGTCGGCGGCGGTGATATGCGCGTCGGCCCAGTTGCCGACGTCGCGGAAGTGCGTCATGTGCGCGGCGGCGGCCACGCGGTTCAGGCCGGCGCCGCCGACGCGCCGGTACACCGCGCTCGCCGCGTCGTTGTCCGAGACCGTGATCATCGGGTGCAGCCGGCCGCGCTCGGTCGGCGTCAGGGCGCGGTGCCGCGCCTCGCGGACGACCGCGAGCGCGAGCATCGCCTTCACCACGCTCGCCGAGAAGAACTCGTGGTCGAGATTGAGGCCGCGGATCTTCCCGCCCGGCCGCGCGACCGCGAACGCCACCGCCCCCGCCCCCGCCCGCCCGCGCGCATACGCGCGCCCCTCCTGGACGCCGCCGATGGCGACCAGGCTCGGCTGCCCGCCGACGGGGATCGCCGCGACCCGCGCCGGCAGCGCGAGTGCGAGCAGTAGGCCGGCGAGGACTGCGCGCCTCACGCGGCGAGCGCGTGCATCGCGCAGCGCAGCGCCGGATACAGCTCGGTATAGATGCCGTACAGCTCGTCGTAACGGCGCGCGCGCTCATCGTCGGGCGCGGTGACCTCGTCGCGCAGCCGGACGCGCTGGCTCGCCTCGCCGACGTCTGCGAACACTCCGGCCGCCACGCCGGCGAGCAGCGCCGCCCCGTACGCCGGGCCCTCGTCGATCACGGTGCGCCGGATCGGGCGCCCGTAGACGTCGGCCTGCAGGCGCATCCACAGCGGCGAGCGCGCGCCGCCGCCGACGGCGCGCAGATCGTCGTCGGGCGTGCCGAGGTCGCGCATGATCTCCAGCCCGTCGCGCATCGAGAACGCGACGCCCTCCATCACCGCGCGCGTCATGTGCCCGCGACCGTGGCGCAATGTGAGCCCGACGAACGCGCCGCGCGCCTGCGGGTCCAGGTGCGGTGTGCGCTCGCCGCTCAGGTACGGCAGGAACAGCAGTCCTTCGGCGCCGGGCTCGACCGCGTCGGCCTCCCCCACGAGCGTGTCGAAGTCGCCGCCGACCTGGTCGCGCCACCAGCTCAGCGAGCCGCCCGACGACAGCGCGACGGCCATCAGGTGGAACGCTTCCGGCACGGCGTGGCAGAAGGCGTGGACGCGGCCGGACGGGTCGGGCGCGAACGCGTCGCGGTGCGCGAACAGCACGCCGCTGGTGCCGATCGAGGTGGAGACGGCGCCCTCGCGCACGACGCCGACGCCAACCGCGGCGGCCGCGTTGTCGCCGCCGCCGGCGGCCACCGGCAGGCCCGCGGGCAGCCCGAGCTCGGTCGCGACGTCGTCGCGCAGCACGCCGGTCACCTGCGGGCCTTCGTAGACGTCCGGCAGCCACTCGCGCGGGATCTCCAGCGCATCGAGGATCTCCGGCGAGTAATCCCGCGCGCGGACGTCGAGCAGCAGCGTCCCCGAGGCGTCCGAGGCGTCGGTCGCCCGCTCGCCCGTAAGCATCAGCCGCACGTAATCCTTGGGCAGCAGCACACTCGCCACGCGCGCGTGACTCTCCGGCTCGTGGTTGGCGAGCCAGCGGATCTTCGACGCCTGGAAGCCGGTGAGCGCCGGGTTGCCGGCGATCTCGAGCAGCCGCGCCGCGCCGACGCGCTCGGTGATCTCGTCGCACTCGGCGGCCGTGCGCTGGTCGTTCCACAGCAGCGCCGGGCGGATCACCTCGCCCGCCGCGTCGAGGAACACCGAGCCGTGCATCTGCCCGGTCAGCCCGAGGCCGGCGATGTCGTCCGCCTGCCCCGCCACCTCGGCGAGCGCCGCCTTCGCCGCGTCCCACCACTGGGCGGGATCCTGTTCAGTCCAGCCCGGCCGGGGGGTGAGCAGGTCGTGCGGGCGGTTCGCCTCGGCGACCAGCTCACCGTCGGCCGTCACGGCAAGGGCGCGCGTGCCGCTCGTCCCGACGTCGACGCCGATCAGGGTCGCCATGACGGCGGGAGCCTACGGTACGCGTCAGCGATTCACCGGCGACATGTCCCCGTAGCGGTCGCCGGTGGCAGTGCCGACCGCCGACAGCCGTTCGACTTCCTCGCCCGAGAGCTCGACGGCGAGCGCCGCGACGTTGCTCTCGAGGTGCCGCCGCGTGGTCGTGCCCGGGATCGGGACGATGTCCTCGCCCTGGTGGTGCACCCACGCGAGGGCGATCTGCGCGGCGCTGACGCCCTTCTCCTCCGCAAGCGCCTCGACCGCCTCGACGATCGCCAGGTTCGTGTCGAAGTTGTCGCGCGAGAAGCGCGGGTCGCTGCGCCGGAAGTCGCCCTCGTCGATGGTCTCGGGCGAGCGGTAGCGGCCGGTCAGGAAGCCGCGGCCGAGCGGGCTGTAAGGCACGAATCCGATCCCGAGCTCGCGGACGGTGGGCAGGATCTCGGTCTCTGGGTCGCGCGACCACAGGGAGTACTCGGTCTGCAGCGCGCTGATCGGGTGCACGGCATGGGCGCGGCGGATCGTGTCGGGCGCCGCCTCGGACAGGCCGAGGAAGCGCACCTTGCCCTCGGTCACGAGCTCGGCGAGCGCGCCGACGGTCTCCTCGATCGGCGTCGTCGGGTCCACGCGATGCTGGTAGTAGAGGTCGATGTGGTCGATGCCGAGCCGCTGCAGCGACGCGTCGCAGGCGCGGCGCACATACTCGGGGCTGCTGTCGATGCCGCGGCGCGTGCCGTCCTCGTCGCGCACGATGCCGAACTTGGTGGCGAGCACGACGTCGTCGCGCCGGCCGGCGATCGCGCGCCCGACGAGCCGCTCGTTGGTGAACGGGCCGTAGATGTCGGACGTGTCGAGCAGCGTCACGCCGAGGTCGAGCGCGCGCTGGATCGTGGCGATCGACTCGGCCTCGTCGGCCTCGCCGTAGAACTCGGACATGCCCATGCAGCCGAGGCCCTGGCGTGAGGTCTGCAGGCCCTGCGAGCCGAGCGGGACGATGGGAATCATGAGATGAGCTCCCGGTAGAGATCGATCTTCGTGTCAATGGCCGCGAGGCTCCGCTGCACCTGCTCGAGCTGCTCGAGCACCGCGTCGCGGTGCGCCTCCAGCAGCGCCAGGCGCTCGCGCTCGTTGCCCTCGCCGGCGCGGACGAGATCGGCGTACTCGCGCACGCGCCGGATCGGCATGCCGGTCGCCCGCAGGCGGGTGAGCAGCGTCACCCAGCTCAGGTCTTCGTCGCTGTACTGCCGGTGGGTCGCCGGGGTGCGCGCGACGGGGTCGAGCATCAGCCCGGCCCGCTCGTAGTAGCGCAGCGTGTGGGCGCTGACGCCGAGCGCGTCGGCGGCGTCGGAGATCGTGGCCATGCCTTCACGGTACGACTTAGAGCGCGCTCTAAGTCAACTCGGTGCGCGTGGGGGTGCCGGCCAACCGCGCATTGAGGGGAGGCCTGGACGGGGGTGGCTCACGTTTGTTCAACAGGAGTGAACTTTCGTTAGCCACCTCCGCTCGGGCCGCCCTACATGCGCAGTTCGGACCTGGCACGCGGTCCGAAGCGCAAGGTTCGGGGCATACGCGCGTTCCCATGTACATGAGAGCCGCGCTCGCCACCACACTCGCCGTCTTCGCCGCGCCGTGCCCGCGACCGCCTCCGCCGCCGACGTGCCAGAAGGCGCGGCGTGGTCACAGGCGTCGATCCCGTCGACCGGCGGGTCAGCCTGCACGCCGACATCCTGCGGCCGAAGAACCTCGCCGCGACCGACAAGACGCCCGCGATCCTGTCGATCGGCCCGTACTTCAACCACTCGGGGCAGACCGGGCCGGCGGGGCCCGTGGAGGGCACGTCGTACGACCCGATCGGGCCGAGCACCGGGCCGTCGGACCGCTTCCTGGACTTCGTCAACGGCGCGCATCTGATGGACCGCGGCTACACGTTCGTGATGGTGGATCTGCGCGGCTTCGCCGGCTCGACCGGCTGCCTGGACTGGGGCGGCCCCGGTGAGCAGTCCGACGTCGTCTCCGCGGTGCAGTGGGCGGCGAGCCAGACGTGGTCGACCGGGGCGGTCGGCATGTACGGCAAGTCCTACGACGGCGTCACCGGACTGATCGGGGTCGACAAGCACCCGGCCGGCCTGAAGGCGGTCGTCTCGCAGGAGCCGGTGTACGACCTCTACCGCTACCTGTACGGCGACGGGATCCGGCGCGAGAACTCGCTGCTCACCCCCGCGCTTTATGACCTGATCGACGCGACCCCCGGCCCGCTTGCCGACGACCCGAACTACGGCGCCGGCGGCGCCAACGACACCATGCGGCCCGGCTGCAAGGTGCTCAACTGGGCCGACCAGGCCGGCAACGACGACCACGACTCGGCGTACTGGAAGGCGCGCAACCTGATCCCGGGCGCCACGGGCTCGGACGTCCCGTTGTTCCTCACCCAGGGCCTGACCGAGAACAACACGGTCGCCGACGGCACCGCGCAGTACCTGCAGAACCACACCGGCTATGAGCGCGCGTGGCTCGGCCCCTGGGAGCACGTGCGCGGCAACGAGACCGACGAGACCGGACGGCTGAAGATGGGTCGCGCCGGCTGGTTCGACGAGGTCATGCGCTTCTACGACCGGTTCCTGAAGGGCGAGACGCCGGCGGTCGACGACCCGCCGATCGCGGTGCAGACCAACGACGGCGTCTGGCGCGCCGAGCAGCAGTGGCCGCCGGCCGACTCCAGCGGCTACACGACTCAGCTTGCGCCCGGGCACGTACAGCGACGACGGCACCGCGGACAAGACCGACGCCACCGGCGTCTGGACGATCTCCCAGCCGCTGCCGCATGAGGTCCATCTGTCCGGCTCCGGCCGGGCGGTCGTGAACGTCACGGCCGCGCTGCCGAACGCCAACCTCGTGGTCGACGTCTATGACCTCGACGCGAACGGCCGCGGGCCGCTGATCACGCGTCAGGGGTACTTGATCCGCAAGAGCGGGCCGATCACGCTCGACCTCTGGTCGGCCGACTGGAAGCTTGCGGCCGGGCACCGGATCGGCGTGAAGGTCGCCGACGCGAACACCGACTGGTGGCTGCACACGCCGACCAAGCAGACGGTGACGGTGAGCGGCGGCTCGGTCACGCTGCCGTTCCTGCCGGCGCCGCACAACGACACGACCGCCGGCGATCCGGGCACGCAGCTGAGCTCGTACCTCGCCGAGCAGGTGGCCGTTCCGGCGGCGACGCTGCAGAGCGCGCAGACGGACTTCACGCTGCCGTAACCGGAACGCAAGCGGGCGGCAAGCCCGCGGCAACCCGCGCGGAGGACGGTCGGAGCGTCATGAACGCTTCACCGTCCTCATCGTTCGAGCAGCTCATCGCGCGCGTCGGCGCCTTCGCCGGCGCAGCGGCCGGGACCGTCGGCTTCGTCTACGTCGTCGGCGGCGCCGTCCTGTGGCTGCGCTTCTGGCGCTCCGACGTGCCCGCCGACCAGGCGCTCGCGCTCGTCCCGAAGTCCGACCTGCTGGTCGTGGGCATGCGCGTGCTGATCCTCCCGGCCCTCGCCGCCGGAGGCCTGTTCCTGTGGCTCGCCAAGCGCACCAGCGGCGCGCCGAAGCGCCCGACGCTCGTGCTGCTCGCCATCCCGGCGATCGTGCTGGCGCTCGTCGTGCCGCTGTCGTTCGGCTCGTTCGCGTGGCCGGTGGCGGCGGTCGCGCTCGCGCTCGTGTGGGCATTGGTGCTGCCCAAGCACCGGGAGAAGGACGGCTGGGGGCTGGTTTGGCGCGCCGGCGTCGCGGCGATGCTCGCCGCCGCGCTCGTGTCAATCGCCCGCCAGCTCGACCACCCCGTGCGGCTGCCGAGCGCGACGCTGACCTTCACGGACAAGCACGCGCCGGTCACCGGCGTGCTGGTGAGCGCCGACGCCGACGAGGTCGTGCTCGGGTTCCCGGACAAGCAGACCCTGCAGAGCTATCCGCGCGACGGCGTCCAGGTCCTGGACATCGGCCCGGCGCTCGACCGCCGCTCTCCCCCGGCCTCGCTGCTCAGCAAGCTGCTCGGCGACGACGCCTGGGCCGCGACGCCGCTCGAGCTGTGGTGTGGCGGCGAGCGCTACGCCTGGGGCCGCATCGGCGACCTGTGCCAGACGCAGCCGACCGTGCGGGTGCGCACGGCGGCGTTCCACCAGCACGCCGTCCGCGTGCAGGTGCGCTGCCCGCGCGCGGCGCGCGACGGCTGCAGCGGGTTCTTCACGCTGACGACCCAGGACGACTTCGCGATCGACAACCAGTCGCGCGCGGCGCCGCTGCGGCTCGGCCGCACGATCTTCCAAGTCCCGCGCGACAGCTGGGTGAAGGTCGCGATCCCGATCAACGACCTCGAGCGCCGCTGCCTCGACGCGGCCGGGCAGCCCGTCGCGCTGCGCGCGCTGCTGTCGACCGACCAGGCGGGCGCGGGATCGCTCAACGGCAGCACGGGCCAGCGGCTCGACGTCGCCTTCCGCGGCAAGACGCCGTCGCGCAGCTGCTCGGGCGCGCCGCGAATGTCCGAGACGACGACCGACGCCGCGCCCGACGCGACGCCGCCGCCCGCACCGGCCCCTTCGCCATCCGCGACGGCGGGCCCGTCGGCCACCCCGAGCGCGACCGCGACACCCGCGCCCACGCCGACAGCGCTCCCCGCGGCGCCGCCCGACCCGGGCGCCGACGTGACACTGGCGCCGGAAGCCGGGGCGGCTATCAGCGGGGGCTGAACTCGGCCACCAGCGCGTCGACGTCGAGCTCGGCGTCCATCGCCATCGCCACGTGCCCGTCGCCGTCGCGCGGCCACTCCTCCATCGGCCGGTCCCAGGCGAGCTCGAGGTCGTTGCCGTCGGGATCGCTGATGTAGACGGCCAGGTGCGTGCCGTGGTCGGTCTTCTGGCGCAGCGGCCAGTCGACTTCGCGCAGCCGCACCACCGCGTCGGCGAGTGCCGCCTTCGCCGGGTAGTTGATCGCGACGTGGTGCAGGCCCGCGACGCCGTCCGGCTGCGGCGGCCCGCCCGCTGACTTCCAGGTGTTGAAGCCGAGGTGGTGGTGATAGCCGCCGGCCGACACGAACAGGATGTCGCCGGTCGTGCCCCAGCCCGGCACGTCGCGCGCCTCGAACACGACGTCGAACCCGAGCACATCGACGTAGAAGGCGCGGATGCGATCGATGTCAGCCGTGCGCAGATGCACGTGGCCGATGCGGGTGCCCGGGTCGATCGGGCGCGGCGCGCGCACGGCCGGGGTGATGCTTCCCTGAAGTAGTTGCATATGCAATCACCTGCGCTAGACTAAGGGAACATGAGGCTTACGGGACTGCACCACATCACCATGATCACGGGCGACGCCCAGCGTAATGTCGACTTCTACGCCGACACGCTGGGGCTTCGCTTCGTCAAGAAGACCGTCAACTTCGACGCGCCGGAGGCGTACCACCTGTACTTCGGCGACGAGCGCGGCACGCCGGGCACCATCCTCACCTGGTTCGAGTTCCCAGGCGCCACGCGCGGCCGCGCCGGCATCGGGCAGATCCACACGCTCCAGCTCGCCGTGCCGAGCGCCGGGTCGCTCGACTTCTGGGCCGCCCGCCTGGGCGCCGAGCGCGACGGGGATCGCATTCGCTTCGAGGACCCCGACGGGCTGCGGCTCGAGCTCGCCGTCGAGAGCCTGGGCAACGCGCCGCTGACCGCGACGCACCCGGAGATCCCCGCCGAGCACGCGATCGTCGGCATCGAGGGGGCGCGCGCCTACAGCGCGTTCGCGCCGGTCGAGGAGCGCTTCCTCACCGATGTCCTCGGGTTCGGCTACGAGGCCGGCGAGTACGTGCTCGACGGCAGCGAGCGCCGCTTCCGCTGGGCCTACGATCCGGCGCCGGCGTACCGCGGCACGCAGGGCGCGGGCAGCGTCCACCACATCGCCTGGGGCACCCAGGACGACGAGCAGCTCGACTGGCAGCGGCGCGTGAGCGACGCCGGCGGCTACGTGACCGACGTCCGCGATCGCGACTACTTCCAGTCGATCTACTTCCAGGAGCCCCGCGGCGTGCTGTTCGAGATCGCCACGCTGAGCCCTGGCTTCGCCGTCGACGAGGACCCCGAGCATCTCGGTGAGGGGCTGCGCCTACCGAAGCAGCACGAGCACCTGCGCACTCAGCTCGAGCGCACGCTCACGCCGATCGCCAACCCGCGCACGACGCGGTCGGTCACGGCTTGAGCGAGCTCGTCTACCGCGAGCGCCCGGCGGCTGGGGAGGCCGCCGGGCTCGTGGTCCTGCACCACGGCCGCGGCGCCGACGAGGCCGACCTGCTCGGGCTCGCCGACGTGCTCGACCCCGAGCGGCGGCTGCACTTCGTCACGCCGCGGGCGCCGCTCCAGATCCCCGGCTGGCCCGGCTACCACTGGTACGTCGTGCCGCGCGTCGGCTATCCCGACCGCGACACCTTCGAGGCCGCCTACGGCAAGCTCGCCGCGCTGCACGACGAGCTGTGGGATCGCACTGGCCTGACCGCCGCGCAGACCGTGTTCGGCGGCTTCTCGATGGGCTCGGTGATGAGCTACTCGCTCGGCCTCGGCCCCGACCGGCCCGCGCCGGCGGGCATCCTCGCGTTCTCCGGCTTCGTCCCGACCGTCGACGGCTGGCAGCCGTCGCTGGCCGACCGCACGGGCACGCGCACGTTCATCGCCCACGGCCGCCAGGACCCGATCATGGACGTCGCGTTCGCACGCCAGGCGCGCGAGCTGCTCGAAGCCGGCGGCCTGCCGGTTGAGTATCACGAGTCCGACGCCGGCCACCACATCGACCCCGCGCACGTCCAGCCCGCGGTCGCCTGGCTACGCGAGACGCTCTAGCTCGGCGGCGACCTCGGTGAGGTCGCCGCCGACCACGTCCGGCTGCTCGCCGAGTGGGCTCAGCACCATCCCGGAGCGCGCCACGAACGCGGCCCGGCAGCCCGCGGCCAGCGCGCCCACCACGTCCCAGGCGTGGGCCGCGACCAGCCGCACGTCGCCGATCGGCACGTCGAACGTCCGCGCCACGAGTTCGTATGGCTCGCGGCGCGGCTTGAGCGCCTGCACCTGGTCAGCCGACAGGATCGCGTCGAAGCGATCAGCGAGGCCGGCGTTGCCCAGCTGGTCCTGCGCCACGTCGAGCGGCGAGTTCGTCAGCGCCGCCATCGTGAAGCCCGCTTCGCGCAGCGCGTCGAGCGCCGCCGGCACCTCGGCGTGCGCTGGCAGCGACCGCATCGCGCCGACGACCTCGTCGGCGTCCACCTGCACCCCCTGGCGCTCGGCGAGCATCGCGAGCGCGGCACGCTGCGCCGCGCTGAAGTCGACGTAGCGCTCGGTGAGACCACCGACGAACGCGAGCTGCAGCATGAGGGAAAACCACTGAGCGCGCACCGCCGCGTCCCCGAACGCACCATCAAAGAGCGGGTCGAGCACGCTCAGATCCAGGAGCGTCTCGTTGACGTCGAAGGCAAGCATGCGTCTCATGTACCCGAGAATGACGAAGCGCCCCTCGAGGGGGCGCTTCATGGCGATGCGGTGGGAGATCAGCTGGCGGCCGGAACCGCGCTGGCGGCGGGAGCCTTCTCGCGGCGGCTCGCCGGGATCAGGAGGCGGAGGATGACCACCCCGAACCCGATGCCGGTGAGCAGGAGAGCGAAGCCCATGACGATCGCGAAGGTCGCGACGCTCTCGGCGAAGTACGAGGTGTTCAGCGCGGTGGTGAGGGCCGTCTCGGTGACCCACAGGTTGCGGAGCCCGTTCTCGACCGGCTGGCCGGTCTTCGCGTCCTTGGCGGCCTTGTTCTCATCGTTGGTCGGCTTGCCGTTGGCGTCGAGGTAGCGGCCCATCTGCGCGTAGGTCTGGCCGCCGGTGGCCTCGAGCGTGTGCTTGCGCATGACCTTCGCGAAGGCCTCCGCCTTGCTGCCCGTGTTGACGAGCTGGTTCGGGATCGCCGAGTCGGGCGTGCCCACGATCTGCTCGCGGGCAAGATCGCTGCGGACTCGATCGCGGCCGTTGAAGCCGGTGACGATCGACCCGATGCCGAACGCGATCAGGATCACGCTGGCGGCGATTCCTGAGTATGTGACGAGCTTGCTCATGGTCTGCCTTTCCTTCTGGTGGTCGGTGTCGATGCCCATTGCACCGTCCGAAAGGCATTCGTCCATCCGGCGGACGTACCCGAGCTGCTCAGTAGTCCGCCACTCTCGTTTTGCGGCTCACGCCGGATAGGTCGCCCTCGAGCACCCGCTCGAGCAGCTCGACGTACTGCCCGAGATGGCGCGCACCGAGGAAGTGGTCGCGCACCCGCTTCTGCGCCGCCTCGCCGATCCGCTCGGCCTCGTGCGGATCGGCCAGTAGCTCGCTGATCGCCGCGCCGAACGCCGGCAGGTCGCGCGCCCCGACGAGCCGGCCCGTCGTGCCGTCCTCGATCTGGTCCTGGATCCCGCCCACTGCCGACGCCACGACCGGGCGGCCCTTCCACATCGCCTCGGCCACCGTGAGACCGAAGCCCTCGGCGATGCTCTTCTGCACGACCACGTCGGCGCGCCGCTGCAGGGCGTTCACGATGATCGCGTTCTCGTCCGGGTCGTCCATCGGCAGCAGCGCGAGATGAACCCGCCGGCGTACCGAGCGCGGCAGCTCGAGCCACGCCTGCTCGACCTCGGCGAGCACTTCCGCGCCCTCCGGGTCGTCGGCAACCGCGGCGACGTCCGGCCCGGCCAATACCAGGTGGGGATCCTCACTCGCGTGGACGTGCTCGCTGAAGCCGGCCAGCACGCCGAGCGGATCCTTGAGCCGGTCCCAGCGCGAGACCTGGAGGACCATCGGCACGTCCAGGCGCAGCGGGTGCTCCTCGATCATCCGGGCAGCGTGCTCGACGCGACCGATGCTGTGGTCAAGCCGCTCGAACACGGCCCGTGAGGGGTGATGGTGGTCGGCCGCCAGGCCCGCGGCGCGCAGGACGGCGGTGATGCCCGTGAACGACATCGATTGGTTCTTGGGGGCGAACGCGTCGATCGAGGGCGGGATGACCGTCAGGCGACGCTCGTCGAGGCCCTCCCAGACGTAGGCAGGGCGCGAGAAGATGTACGCCGTCGCGGGCTCGACATACGGGAGGAGGAACCGCCACGCAGCGCGCGCCGCGTCGTTCGGCAGGTCGAGCCCGATGTGCGCACGCCAGATGACGGGCACGTCGAGCTCAAGCAGCCGCGGCACCATGCCGGCGGTCTGAGGATCGTGCAGCAGCACGATGTCGCGCGGCCCGATGCGCTGAGCGAGCGCCTCGGCATTGGCGCTGCAGCACTGCTCGTAGATCTCCCGCTCGGCGTCGCCCAGCGGCTGGCCGTCGTCGGCGCCGTGGAGGCGGTTGTGGAGTCGCTTGGTGACGCGGAAGAAGTCGGGGGACCCGGGCGCGACGATCCATCGCATGTCCAGCCCCGCGCCGCGGACGTAACCGACGAGCGACCTGAGCATCTCGGCCACACCGCCGCCGCGTGCGGTCGAGTTCACGGTCCACAGGACACGATCGCCGAGAAGCTCGTGACCGCGCGCGACGGCGTGGGCAAAGCGCTCGAGACCCTCAGGCGAGAGCACGCCGTTGAACCGCTCTGGCGGTAACGGTGTGACGCGTACGTCCTCGAGTTCCATCATCGCTTCTCCTCAGCTCCCGGCGAGGCGCCGGGGTCGGGCGGGCGCCGGTGTGCCCGCGATCGTCATCACGAAGCCGGCGGCGTCGCGCCACCAGCCGACCGTCCGGACCCCTTCGGCCCAGTGCACGCAGAGCGGGTGCCAGCCGCTGCCGCTCTCCCCCAGCTCCACGCCCGCCTTGCGCACGTCGAGGCGCAGCCCTTCGCGCCGCACTTTCGCGGCCGCCTCCTTCGCGGTCCACAGCAGATTCGCCGCGCGATGGCGCGCGGGGCCGGCGAGCGGCGCGAGCCGCGCCTGCTCGGCGTCGGTGAGCCACTCGCGCACGAACGCGTCGCTGCGCGGCTCGAGCAGCTCGAGATCGCAGCCGATCACGGCGGGCGCATCGGCGACGGCCACCAGCGCCTGCCCGTCGCGATGACTGATCGACACCGAGACCGGGGTGTGCTCGCCGTCCAGCCACGCCTCGGGCGCGCCGTCCGCCGCCGCGAGGATCTCGATCCGCTCGGGGTCGACCCCGAGCCAGGCGCCCACGGCGCGCTTCGCCGTCCAGCGGCCCAGCCGCCAGTCGGCGCGACGCTTGGCAATGCGCAGGCCGGCGAGCACCGCGCGCTCACGCGGGCTCAGCCAGGCGTCTCCGGCCGGCACGTCAGCCAGCGAGCTCGTGAGCCAGCCGGGCCGGCTCATGCGATTCCTCCTCGCCATCGAGCACACGCTGGATGCCGCGCTCGACGGCAGCGATGAGATAGGGCCTGAGAACGGTGGGGTCGATGATCTCACGCACGGAGCCCATGCGGACCGCGCGTTCGACGCTGTGCGTGGTGTCGAATTCGGCCGCCAGCGCACCGCGCTGCTCCGACAGGACGGTCTCCCACAGCCCGGCGCGCTCGGCGCGCAGCGTCGGGCGGTCGGCCGCGTCGGCGGCCGCGATCCGCTCGTCGATCGCGATGATGCGCTCGTCGCGCGCAGCCGCCTGCTCGACGTCGCGGGCGAACACGACGGCGGCCGCCGGCGCGCCGCCGATCACCGATGCGTGCGAGCCGCGGATGGCGATCGTCTCGAGCTGCTCGTTGAGCCGCTGCGAGAACACCACGAACGCGCCGCCGTGGTAGCGGGAGACCACGCAGAACACGATCGGACCGTCGAAGTTGACCACCGCGCGCCCGATCTCGGCGCCGAACTCGAGCTGGCACTCGCGCATCGACTCCGGCGAGCCGTCGAAGCCTGCGAGGTTGGCGAGCACGACGAGCGGCCGGCGCCCGCTCGCGGCGTTGATCGCGCGCGCGATCTTCTTCGCCGAGCGCGGGAACAGCGTGCCGGAGGTCCACTGCTCGGGCCCGTCTGCCGGGATCAGCCCGTGCCGCGGCAGCGGCCGCGACTCGATCCCGATCACGGTCACCGGCCGGCCGCCGAGGTGGGCGTCCCAGACCACGGCCGCCTCGGCCTGGCGCATCGCTGGCCAGCGCTCGAGCGGCGCGTGATCGCGGTCGACCGTGGCACGCATGACCGAGCGGATGTCGAACGGCTTCTTGCGACCGGGGTTCGTGGTGTTCGAGAAGATGTCGCCGACGCGCGTGAGGTCCGATCCGGGCGCCGCGTGCGGCGCGTCGCAGACGTCGCGGTCGGCGGGGTCCGTGGTCGCGGCCCGGCGCGGGAAGCGCTCGCCCGGCGCCACGTACGTGTGCTCGTAGTAGTCGAGCAGCAGCCGGCAGGCGCCGGCGAGGTCGGGCGCCCAGTACTGCGCCTGGCCGTTCGGGCCCATGATCCGGTCGTAGCCGCCGATCCCGAAGTTGTCCTCGGCCGAGACGGCGCCCGAGTAGTCGAGCGCCTGCTTGCCGGTCAGCACCATGGCGCTCGCCGGCGTCATGACGAGGATCCCGCGCGTGTGCATGAGCATCGTCGCCTCGGCGTTCCAGTACGGCTGCGCGCCGACGTTGATCCCGGTGACGACGACGTTGAGCTCCCCGCCGGCCTGCGTGAAGTCGATGATCCGGCGCAGGACGGCCGCGATCCAGTCCATGTTCTCGGTGCCGCTGTCCATGGCGATCTTCGCGCCCGCCGACAGCGCGAACCACTCGACCGGCACACCGAGCTCGTCGGCGAGGTCGAGCGCGGCCATGATGCGCGTGCACTCGGGCTCGGCGAGCGAGCCGAGCGCCCGCGTCGGGTCGCCGAACAGCGCCACGCGCAGCATGCCCTCGGGATGGCGGTCGGTGAAGTTGCGGATCAGGCCGACGACGATGCCCGTCTGGTTGGTGGCCGGCTGGCGGTCGACCGGCACGAGCCGGCCCGTGGCGTCGAGGTCGTGCTCGACGAACTCGCCTGCCGCCTGGCCCTCGGCGGTCACCTCGCCGCGCGCCGGGGCGAGCAGCTTGACGATCTCCGCCGGGTGCAGCATCCCGCGGCGGCGCGCCGCGATGACCCTCTGGGCGCTCTCGTCGAGCGGGCGCAGCGGCTGCGTCGGCGGATCGTCGACCTCGACCACCACGTCGCGGCCCACCGGGGTGAAGAAGCGCATGACACGGTCGCGCACGCCGGCGGGTTCCCGCATGCGGCCGCGCACGAGCGTCATCTCGACGCCGAGGCCGGGCGTCGCCGGCCCCATCCGCTCGACGAGCACGCGGATCTCCTCGGCGCTGAGGTCGATCACCGGCCAGACGTGCAGCAGGATGCGGTTCCAGTGCAGCCGGCGGCTCGGCTTGCGCGGCGCCTGGAAGCTCCGGATCCCCTCGAGCGCCTCGGTCAACATCAGCTCGAACTCGGGCAGCGCGCTCACGCGGCCGTGCTCGTCGCGCACGGGCGTGAGGTCCCGCACCTCGGCGAGCGCGAACAGCCGCTCGTCCTTGGGGTTCGAGCGCCCGGTGCCGTGGAAGAGGTAGACGTCCTCGACGGACGGCAGGCGCTCGAGCTCGAACTCCGCGAGCCGGGCCAGCTGCAGGCGGTGCGACATCATCGGGTGCAGCCCGCGCAGCACGCGGTCCTCCGCCAGCCCGTCCGGCCCGGGCCGGAAGGTGAAGACGCCGAGCGCCGACAGCTCGCGGCCGGCCTGCGGTTGCGGCACGCCGATCACGATCCTGTGGACGGCAGCGGGCAGCGGGACCGCGTCGAGGATCGTCCGCACCCGCTCGGCCGTCGCGTCCGACGGCTCGCCGCCGTCGTGCACGTACAGGTCGGCCACGGCGAGCTCGCCGGCCGGGATGGCGGCGGCCCAGGCCGCGAATGCGCGCGTGGTCTCCGGGAGCTCGGCGAGGCTGACGAACGCGGTCGCGAGGTGCCGGCGCGGGCCTTCGTGGCGGTAGCTCGCGGTCAGCAGCGTGCGCCCATCGATCGCCTCCTCGGCGAAGCCCTCGAGCGTCCGGATGCGGTAGAAGCGGCGGGCGATGGCCTCGAGCAGCACGCGCCGGAGCGTCGCGTCGGAGGTGCCGATGCGGCGCAGGAGCATCGGGGCGAGCGGCCGCGCGCAGGCGACGAGAGTGGCGATGTGCCGGT
Source organism: uncultured Solirubrobacteraceae bacterium (assembly GCA_963803335.1). Lineage (GTDB taxonomy): Bacteria > Actinomycetota > Thermoleophilia > Solirubrobacterales > Solirubrobacteraceae > DASSUW01. The sequence goes on from CAWDME010000012.1 coordinate 428,938, forward strand.
CCCGCTCCCGACCCTCGGGCGCGGCGGCGAGCGCTTCGATCTCTTCTTCCATCTCGGCGTACGTGTGCTCCCGGGCCGCTTCGATGTGCGGCTCGTCGAAGAGCCGGAAGCGGACCTGGCGGGCCAGGTCGCAGAGCATTTGGTCGCTACCGATGCTCGCGGCGACGAGCCGGTCGAGGGCGACGCGCAGGGCCTCCGACGGTGCCGGCCGGTCGAGCAGGCGGTTGAGCATCTCGAGAACGGACGGCCGCGCCACACCGGCGCGCTGGGCGGCGAGGAAGATCCGGTAGCCGGCCGCCTCGAGCGCGGACGTGCGGTCGAGGCTCGTCACCCCGTAATGGGCGAGCACGCCCTTCAGCCGGTCGGTGAACGCCGCCGGCAACCCCTCGGCGGCCGGGTCGAGCGAGCGCAGGTACGCGTACAGCTGCTCGCTCGGCTGCGTCAGGGCGCGCACGTCCGCGTACAGCGACAACAGGCGCACGTAGGCGGGCGCATCGGCCCCGAGCGCGGCCGGGTCGGCGCGCTCGATGTCGTAGCCCAAGATCGACCACTCGAGCGTGCGCGCGCCGTTGGACGCCGCGTCGGCGGCCAGGCCCGCGAAGGCGATCCGCTCGCCGGCCGCCGCGGCGGGCGGCGGCCCGCCGTCGAGCGCGTCGAGCTGCAGCAGCGGCGCCTGGGCCGGGACCTGGGTGTTCGGGCCGACGAGCACGCGCCGCACTCGGCCGCGGAAGGGTGCGGTCAGCGACGTCTCCATCTTCATGCTCTCGACCACGGCGACCACGTCGCCCGCCTCGACCTCGTCGCCCGGCTCCACGGTGACGGCCACCACGACAGCCGGCGACAGGTTGCGCACCAGGCCGCCGTCGTCACGCGAGATGCGGTGCGGCACGCCGTCGACCTCGACGAGGACGTCGGCGCCCTGCACGGAGGTGAGGGTCCGGTAGCGGTGGCCGCCGATCTCCAGACGCCGCTCGTGCGGGCCGGCGCGGTGCGCGGTGACCTCGACGGCGGTGCCGTCGACCGTGACGCGGTGGCGCTCCGGGCCGATCTGCGCCACGGCCAACCGGTACGCGTGGCCGCGCAGCCGCAGGTCGATGGCGCGGCGGGTGCCGGAGGCGGCCTGCGGGCGGCCGCGCCGCGCGTAGGCGTAGAAGCGCGCCCGGTCGGCGTCGGTCTCGGCCTCGCTGAGCTCGATGGCCGCGCCCAGCAGCGCGATGTCGGCGTGGCGGGCGGGGACGATCTCGCCGCGCAGCTGCAGGCGGTCGAGCCAGCCGGTGTCGACGTCGCCCGCGCGCACCTCCGGGCGGTCGAGGAGCGAGAGCAGGAAGCCCTGATTGGTCGTGCCCCCCTCGACGACCACCATCGTCTCGGCCAGCGCGCGGCGGAGCCGGGCCAGCGCCTCGTCGCGGTCGCGGCCCCACGCGATGATCTTGGCGATCATCGAGTCGAACTCGGAGGGGATCACGTCACCCTCCGCGACGCCCGTGTCGATCCGCAGGCCGGGGCCGGTCGGGAGGCGCAGCATCGCAATCCTGCCGGGCGCTGGGACGAAGCCGAGCGCCGGGTCCTCGGCGTTCAGCCGGGCCTCGATGGCATGGCCGGTTGACGCCGGGGGCTCGCCTTCGAGCCGGCCGCCCGCGGCCACGTGCAGCTGCAGCTTCACGATGTCGGTGCCGGTCACCATCTCGGTCACGGGGTGCTCGACCTGGAGGCGGGCGTTCACCTCCATGAACGAGAAGCGCCGCTCGGCCGGCTCGTAGAGGAACTCGACGGTGGCGGCGTTGCGGTAGCCGCTGCGCAGGACGAGCCGGCGGGCGGCCTCCATGATCTCCTGCTCCTGCTCAGCGCTCAGCGCGGGGCTCGACGACTCCTCGATGACCTTCTGGTTGCGGCGCTGGAAGGAGCAATCGCGCAACCCGAGGGCCCAGGCGGCGCCCTGGCCGTCCGCGATGACCTGCACCTCGACGTGCCGGGCCGGCGACACGAGGCGCTCCATCAGCAGCGTGCCGTCGCCGAACGCCTGCTGGGCCTCACTGGCCGCGCTGACGAAGGCGCCGGCGAGGGCCGCCGGCTCGTCGACGCGGCGGATGCCGCGGCCGCCGCCGCCGGCGGCCGCCTTGATCATCAGCGGGTACCCGATCGCCTCGGCGTGGCGAGCCGCATCCTCGACGGTGGCCACGGGGCCGCCGCTCCACGGGGCGACCGGCACGCCGCTGCTCTCGGCCAGCTGCTTGGCGGCGATCTTGTCGCCCAGCGCGCGCATGACCTGCGAGCTCGGGCCGACGAACACGATCCCGAGCCGCTCGCACAGCTCGACGAAGCGCGGGTCCTCGGCCACGAAGCCCCAGCCGACCCAGACCGCATCGGCGCGGGCCGCCGTGAGCGCGCGCTCGAGCGCCTCATGGTCGAGGTAGGCGATCCGGTTCGCCGACTCGAGCTCCACGGCCTCGTCGGCGTGGCGGACGAACATGGCCTGCCGCTCGACGGGCGTGTAGAGGGCGATCACCCGGATCGGGTCCTCGCGCACGGCGTTGAGCTCCTGCACCGCGTGGATGAGCCGCATCGCGGGCTCGCCGCGGTTGACCACCGCCAGGCGTGTGAACGGTCGCTGCATCACGCCTCCTTCATGGCGGCGCGGATCGGCGCGAGCGCGGCCTCGTCGAACCCGCCGGGCATCTCGGTCGTCCGGTAGCCCTCGAGGCGGATCCGCACGCGGCCGTTCTCGTCGACGACCTCGGCGTCCACCCCGTCCGGGCGGTGGCTGACCAGCGCGTAGAGCCGGCCGGGCTCGTCGGCGCCCGCGTAGCGGATGACGCGGTCGACATGGGTCGGCAGGGCGAGCCGGCCCTCCGTGCCGATCTCGAACACGCCCGCGGTCTGGAAGCACAGCTCGATCAGCCGCGGGACGAACTCGGTGGCGCGCTCGCCCGGCTCGTGGTCGGCCGGGAGGTCGGGCGCGAAGGAGCCAACGATGTGGCCGTTGTCGCGCCACGCCCGCTCGAGCACCTGGTAGGCCGGGCCGTGGAAGTACACCTGGTACACGTCGTCGCGCCCAACCCCGTCCTGGCTCGCCTTCGGCGTCTCGGTGGTCGGGGCCTCGGGGGCCTCGCGCGTGAGCCGTGCCCGCCCGGTGAAGTGCAGCGTCTCCTGCTCTCCGGCGCCCTTGACGGTGCGGCGGCCGACCAGCCGGCACTGCGCGACGAGCGTCCCGTCGCCGGCGTCGGCGACGCGTGCCCGCAGCTCCAGCGTGCGCGGCTCGTCCCGGTAGAACTTGAACGGGGCGAGCAGCTCGACCTCCTCGACGGCGGCGACGTGCCAGCCGGGGGCGAGGACGTGGGCCGCCTCGGCGAACCCTTCGATGCCCATGACGCCCGGCAGGACCGGCGTGCCGTCGATCCGGTGGTCATAGAGGAACGGCTGCGCGGCCGGGTCCAGCTCGGTCAGCACGAGGATCTCCCCGTCGGCGCTGACGGCGCTCACGCGGCCGGTCATCGGCCCGTCCAGCCCGTCGGCGGTGGCGCGCTCCGGGTCGAGCCCGCCGGTCGCGTGGCGGGGCTCGGCGAGGACGCCCAGCGCGCCCGCGACGAGCACCTCGGCCCCCAGTCCGGGCGCCGTCAGCTCGCGGCGCACGACCGGGATCCCGAGCTCGGGCGGCAGCATGTCGATGCCGGCGGCCTTCATGACCGTCGGGATCGAGCCGCGTGAGGCCATCCCGATCCCAGACCACGCGGTCCAGTCGATCGCGATGCCCTTCACGCCCTGGCTGCGTAGCTGCGAGATCGCCTTGCAGAGCAGGTCGTTGGCGGCCGAGTAGTCGGTCTGGCCGGCGTTCCCGAAGCGCCCGGCGATCGAGGAGAACACGACAGCCGCGCGCGGCTTGGCTTCGCCCAGCGCCGTGAGGATGTGATGCCAGCCGTCCGCCTTGACGTCGAAGACGAGGTCGAACTCCTTCTGCGTCTTGTCGGGCAGGAAGTGGCTGATCTCCAGGCCGCCGGCGTGGATCAGCACGTCGATCCGGCCGCTGGCGCTCAGCGCGTCGGCGACGGCGGTCGCGACCTTGGCGCCGTCGGTCAGGTCGACCTGGTGCCAGTGTGCGGTGCCGCCGGCCGCCTCGATCGCCTGGATGGCGTCGAGGGCGGCGCGGCCGCGCTCGATGCGGGCCAGCTCCTTCTCGACGAGCTTCGGCGTCGGCTTCTTGCCGGTCTCGCGGATGCGGTCCGCGATCTCCCGCTTGAGGCCGTCGCGATCGGTGGCGAAGCGGGCGAGGTCGGGATCGCCGGCGTCCGGCGCCGGGACGAGGTCGAGCAGGTGGAACGTGCCGTGCGACGCGGTCGCCAGGTCGGCGGCGATCGCCGACACGATGCTCCCGGCGGCGCCCGTGATCAGGAACACGTCGTCCGGCTTGAGGCTCGCGGCCTCGTCATACCCGGCCTCCTGCTCGGCGAGCCCGACGCTCCAGCGCAGCCCGTCGGCGTAGCCGACCTCCACCGCGCCCGGGTCCTTCAGCGTCTCCTCGATGAGGATGTCGGCGAGGGCGGCGGTCCGGCGGTCGGCGGGGAAGTCGACGGCCTTGACCAGCGCGCCGGGCCGCTCGCGGGCGAATGCCTTGGTGAAGCCTGTCACCGCGCCGCCGAGGACGGACACGGCGCCGGCGGCGTCGTACCCGTGGCGGCCGCCGAGCCGCGTGGCGGAGACCAGGAACGTGGCCTCGGGCTGCTCGCGCATCGTTTCGGCCAGGCGCTTCGCGCGGGCGGCCAGCGCCTCGCGCCAGTCGTCCGGGTCGGGGTCGAGCGCGGCGAGCCAGTACACGCCGTCGACGGGGCCGCTGTCGACCACCTCCACGCCGAGCTTCTCGAGGCGCTTCGTGAGCGCGGCGCCGACGCCCGTGCCGTCCGGCACGACGATCACGCGCGTGCCTTTGGCGAGCGTGACGCCGGTCTCGGCGCAGCGGTCCAGCGGCGGGCGCAGGACCGGCACCGGCACGCGGCGCGGGAACTCGGCCGAGCGCTCGCCCTCGGGCGGCCGCTCCGCGGTCGCCGCCGGCGCAGCCTCTGCCGCCGGCGCAGCCTCGGCGAGCTGCGGCGCGCGGTCGCGGACAAAGCCGACCACCGCATTGAGCGTCGCGTAGTCGCGCAGGTTCAGGCTGTCATCGCGCTCGATCCCGTACGCCTCCCGGATCGTCGCGAACACCTCCGCCTGCTTGACCGTGTCGATCCCGAGATCCGCCTCGAGATCCAGGTCCATGTCCAGCAGCTCCGGCGGGTACCCGGTCTGGCCGGCCACGATCGCCAGCACCTTGGCCTCGACCTCGTCGAGCTCGACGGCCGGTGCCGCGACGGGCTCGCCGACCGCCGGGGCGACCGGCTCGGCGGCCTCTGCCGCGGGCGCGGCCCCGGCGAGCTGCGGCGCGCGGTCGCGGACAAAGCCGACCACCGCATTGAGCGTCGCGTAGTCGCGCAGGTTCAGGCTGTCATCGCGCTCGATCCCGTACGCCTCCCGGATCGTCGCGAACACCTCCGCCTGCTTGACCGTGTCGATCCCGAGATCCGCCTCGAGATCCAGGTCCATGTCCAGCAGCTCCGGCGGGTACCCGGTCTGGCCGGCCACGATCGCCAGCACCTTGGCCTCGACCTCGTCGAGCTCGGCGACCGGCGGTGCGGCGGGCTGGGCGGCCGGCGGCGCGACCGGCTCGGCGACCGGTGCCGCGGGCGCGGCCCCAAGCTGCGGCGCGCGGTCGCGCACAAAGCCGACCACCGCATTGAGCGTCGCGTAGTCGCGCAGGTTCAGGCTGTCATCGCGCTCGATCCCGTACGCCTCCCGGATCGTCGCGAACACCTCCGCCTGCTTGACCGTGTCGATCCCGAGATCCGCCTCGAGATCCAGGTCCATGTCCAGCAGCTCCGGCGGATAGCCCGTCTGGCCGGCCACGATCGCCAGCACCTTGGCCTCGACCTCGTCGAGCTCGGCGACCGGCGGCGCGGCGGGCTCGGAGGCCGGCGCCGCGACCGGTGCCGCGGGCGCGGCCGCGATCTCCGGCGCGCGGTCGCGGACGAACCCGACCACCGCGTTGAGCGTGGCGTAGTCGCGCAGGTTCAGCGAGTCGTCGCGCTCGATCCCGTAGGCGTCGCGGATCGTGGCGAACACCTCGGCCTGCTTGACCGTGTCGATCCCCAGATCGGCCTCGAGATCGAGGTCCATGTCCAGCAGCTCCGGCGGGTAGCCGGTCTGCTCGGCCACGATCGCCAGCACCCGCGACTCCACCTCGTCAAGCGCGGCGGGAGCCGCCGCGGGGGCGGCCGGAGACGCCGCGGGCGCGGCCGGAGACGCCGCGGGCGCGGCCGGAGCCGCCGCGGGCGCGGCCGGAGCCGCCGCGGGGGCAGCTGCGGGCGGCGGCGGCGCGGCTGCCACGATCTCAGGGGCGCGGTCGCGCACGAACCCGACCACCGCGTTGAGCGTCGCGTACTCGCGCAGATTCAGCGAGTCATCGCGCTCGATCCCGTACGCCTCGCGGATCGTCGCGAACACCTCGGCCTGCTTGACCGTGTCGATCCCGAGATCCGCCTCGAGGTCGAGGTCCATGTCCAGCAGGTCCTGCGGGTAGCCGGTCTGCTCGGCCACGATCGCCAGGACGCGTGCCTCGACGCCGTCGCCGGAGGCGACGGGCTCGGGGGCGGCGGCGATCGGCGCCGGCGCCGGGGCGGGCGGCGAAGGCGCGGGCGTCGCGACCGGCGCGGGGGCCGGGGCGGGCGGCGGAGGCGCGGGCGTCGCGACCGGCGCGGGGGCCGGGGCGGGCGGCGGAGGCGCGGGCGTCGCGACCGGCGCGGGGGCCGGGGCGGGCGCCGGCTTTTCGACCGGCACCGTCGCCGGGATGGGCGCCGCGGTGCGGACGCCGTCGGCAACGCGCAGCGTGCGGTGGACGATCTCGAGCCGCGCATCTGCCTGCCCGCTCGTCTCGCGCAGCCAGGCGGCCCACTTGGTGCGGTCGGCGATCCGGTAGCTGTAGCCGAGCTCGTCGACGTGACGGCGGCGGCCGTCGACCGGCGGCGTCCAGCGGAGCAGCAGCATGCTGATCTGGGAGCCGAAGCCGGCGGCCAGCCGGAGCGCGTACCGCACCGGGTAGGCCCCGCCGTTCGACAGGTTGAGGTTGCCGAGCTCCGGGTCGACGTCGCGGAAGTTCGGCACCGGCGGCACGACGCCCGTTTCGAGCGACTTGACCGCCATGACGTCCTCGAGCCCGACACCCATCGGGTGTCCGGTCATGCCCTTGGTGTTGGCGATGACGATCGAGTCGGCGCCGGCCCCGAAGACCTTGCGCAGGGCGTGGATCTCGGCGGCGGCGCTGCCGCCGCGTGCCGGCGTGTAGGTCTCGTGCGAGACGAACACCGTCTGCGGTGCGATCTCGCCCCGCGCCACGCCGCGCCGCTCGGCCTGCGCGACGACGTTCTCCATCACGCTGCCGATGTGCTCGACGTCGAGGCGCGTGCCGTGGAACGCGGAGTTCGCGGTCACCGTCCCGAGCACCTCGCAGATCGGCGTGATCGCGCGCTCGCGCGCCGCCTCGGCGCTCTCGACGACGAGCGCCGCGGCGCCCATGCCGATGATCATGCCGTGGCGCCGCTGGTCGAACGGCAGCGCGGCGTTCTCGACCACCTCGTCGGTGGCCGCCGCCCCCGAGGCGAGGAAGCCCGCCCCGAGCCAGCCCATCATCGTGTCCGACGTCGCGTCGTCGGCGGCGACGATGACCACGCGCCGGCAGCGACCCGCGCGGATCCAGTCCTCGGCGATGGCGACCGCCTGCGTCGTGCTCGCGCACGCCGAGTTGACCTGGGTGTTCGGCCCCCGTGCGCCGATGTGCTCGGCGAGCTGCGAGTGGCCCATCGAGAGGACGCGGAACAGGAAGCGCCGGTCGAACTCGTACTTGTGGTCCTCGATCTGGCGGCTGACGTCGTAGATCCGCCGCTCGACCTCCTCGAGCACGATCTTGTCCGTGTCGCCGTGGTCGAGCATCCGCGCCCGCAGCGACTCCAGCGCGGCGAGCCGCTCGCGGCGCATCCGGTCAACGGTCTGGCGCGTGACCTCGTCGGTCATCTCCTCGAGGCCGGGGAACGCGGAGGCGAAGATGATCCCCGTGTCGTCGCGCAGGGCGTCCGGCAGCGACCAGCGATCGGGCAGCTGGGTGCCCTTGCTCGTCGTGCGGTAGCGCTGCACCAGCGGGATGCCGGCATCGCGCAGCGCGTCGATCCCCGCGCCCATCGCCAGCTGCGTGCTCCGGCTCAGCGCGGCGATCCGGTCGGCGTCGACGCCGAACTCCTGGCCCAGGTCGAACGCTCCGGCGCGTGCGGCGAGCTTGATCACGTCTTCGACGTCGTCGATCGTCTCGAAGCGCGCGCTCCCGTCGTCGCCCTTGACCAGCCGCGTGATGTGCTTGTCGACCATCTCGCGGCGCAGGCGAGCCGGGATCACGTCGATGCCCTGCTTGCCGTCCAGCAGCCGGCCGACGTTCGCGTCGTCGAACAGCTTCTCGGTGCCCGGCAGGCCGAGGCCGGCGCCGGTGATGACGACCGGCTCGGTGTCGCGCCGGTCCGGCGCCTCGGACGCGCCGGTCAGCGCACGCGCGCGTTCGACGAACTCGTTGAACAGCCGGTTGAGGTCGCCGGATGCGTCCGCCGGCGCGGCGGGCGGCGCCGGCGGCGCCGGGGGCACGGGCGGCGCCGGGGGCGCCGGCGCCGCCTGGGCCGTCGCGCCGGGCTGCAGCGCGGCCACCGACGCGGTCGGCGTCTCCACGCCGCTGCCCAGCCCGGCGGCCCACAGGCCGCACAGCGCGCCGTTGAACGTCGCGATGTCGCCGGCCTTCGGGTGGTTCGTCGCCAGGCTCAGCACCTTGTCGTCGCCGAGCACGTCGGAGGCGAAGCCCTGCAGCGCCCGCTTCGGGCCGGTCTCGACGAACACCCGCGCACCGGCGTCGTACATCGTGTGCAGGCCCTTGACGAACTGGACGGGCGCGGCGACCTGACGGGCGAGGATGTCGAGCATCTCATCCGACACGTCGCCGTCCGCGGGGTAGAACTCGCCGTCGACGTTCGCCACGATCGGCAGCTGCGGTGCGCGCAGGCCGAGACGCTGGAGCGTGGCGCGCAGCGGCACGCTGGCGCCCGCGACGATCTCGGTGTGGAAGGCGTGGCTGACCGGGAGCGGGAAGGCGTCGTGGCCGCGCTCCTTGAGCGCGGCGACCGCGCGGCCGACCGCCTCGGTGGCGCCGCCGAGCACGACCTGGTGGGTGGAGTTGACGTTGGCGAGGACGACGTAGCCGTCGGTCGCCGCCACGACCTCCTCGACCTCGCTGAGCGGCGCCATGACCGCCGCCATCGCGCCCGGATCCGGCGGGTCGAGGTCGGCCATCTCACGCCCGCGGGCGCTCACGGCCTCCAGGGCGGCCTCGAACGTCAGCGACCCGGCGGCCACCAACGCGCCGTACTCGCCAAGCGAGTGGCCCATGACCATGTCGGGCGCGACGCCGTACTGCGCGAGCAGCCGCGTGAGCGCGATGTCGACGGTCAGGACCGCCGGCTGCGTGATCTCGGTGCGCCGCAGCTGCTCCTCGGCGTCGGTGGCCTCGAAGATGATCTCCGACAGCTTCCGGCCCTCGAGTAGCGGCGACATGATCCGATCCGCCTCGTCGAACGTGTCGGCGACGACCGGCTCCCGCGCGCGCAGGTCGCGCAACATGCCCGCGTATTGCGAGCCCTGCCCGGTGTAGAGGAACGCGACCTTACCGGCGTCACCGCTGCCGCGATGGATGCCGCGGGCGCGCAGCGCGAGCCACATGGCCGGGCTGCCGGACTGGAGCGCCTTCAACGCGGTCTCAGCCTTGGCGATCAGGTCGTCGCCGTCCGCGTAGTCGATCGCGATGCGCTCGGGCGCACGCAGCGCGGTGGCGCTCGGCGCCGCCGCGTCGAAGTGACGGCCCTGCCGGGCCTCGGCGAGCGCGGTGCGCAGCTCGTTGGCAAGCGACGCCTCGTCGGCGGCGCCCAGCACGAGCGCGCCGCGCGGCGGCGCCTTCGGGCCGGCGGGCTCCGCCGGGAGGTCGACGGGCACGGACACGGAACGCCGGTGCCCATTGGTGGTCAGATGTCCGGGCACGTGTTCCTCCATCACAACGTGGAAATTGGTCCCCCCGAAGCCGAACGCGCTGACGCCGGCGATGCGCGTCGCGCCCTCGGCGACGTCCCAGTCGCGCGTCTCGGTGTTGACGGCGAACGGTGACGACGACCAGTCAAGGTTCGGGTTGGGACGCTCGAAGTTGAGGCTCGGCGGCAAGACCTTGTCGCGCAGCGCGAACGCGGTCTTGAGCAGCCCCGCGGCACCGGCTGCGGCCTTCAGGTGGCCGATGTTGGACTTGACGGAGCCGAGCGCGACCGAGCCGCGCGCCAGCCCGGCGGGCGCGAACGCCTCGGCCAGGCTGTTGAGCTCGACGGCGTCCCCGACCCGGGTCGACGTGCCGTGCCCCTCGATCAGCGTGCAGGCGGCCGGCGAGAGACCGGCGTTGCGCCAGGCGCGCTCGACGGACAGCTTCTGACCGACCGGGTTCGGTGCGGTGATGCCCTTGCCCTTGCCGTCGCTCGCGGCGCCGATACCGCGCACGACCGCGTAGATGCGGTCGCCGTCGCGCTCGGCGTCGGCAAGGCGCTTGATCACGAACACGCCACCGCCCTCGCCCATGACGAAGCCGTCGGCGCCGTCGGCGTACGGGCGGGTGCCGGTGGCGGACAGCGCGCCGATCGCGCAGAACTTCACGAACGTCGAGGCGCCCATGTTGCGGTCCACGCCGCCGGTCACGGCCACGTCGTAGTCCCCCGCCACAAGGCCCTCGATGGCGACGTTCATCGCCGCCAACGCCGACGCGCAGGCGGCGTCGACCGTGAAGTTCGGGCCGTGGAAGTTGAAGAGGTTGGCGATCCGGCCGGCCAGGCAGTTGCTCAGCTCGCCGGGCATCGTGTCCTCGGTGATGTCCGGGAGCCAGTCGCCGAAGTCCGCGTGAAGCTCACGCTTGATCGCGTCGCGCGCGTCGGACGGGAGCAGCGCGAAGGTGTGCGTCTTGTCGAGCTCACGCGTGAGCTCGGGGAACGTGATGCGCAGCGCGGTCCGGTAGTGCTGCTCGCCCGAGAGCGCGTTGCCCAGCATGACGCCGGTGCGGTCGAAGTCGAGCGGCCGCGCAGGCCAGCCCGCGTCGGCGAGCGCCATGCGCGTGCACGCGACGCCCCACTTCTGGGCGTCGTCCATCGCCTCACCCACGCGCGGCGGGATCGGCAGCTTCCACGTGAGCGGGTTCCAGTCCCACTCGCGGACCCAGCCACCGATCTTCGAGTACGTCTTCTCGGGCGCCTGCGGATCCGGGTCGTAGTAGAGCGCCGGATCCCAGCGGGTGGGGTCGACGTCGGTGATCGAGTAGCGGCCGCCCCGGATGTTGTGCCAGAAGGCGTCGGCGTCGGGGGCGTCGGGGAGGATCGCGCCGACGCCGATGATGGCGACGGCGGTGTCGGCGGCGGAGTTCATGGTGTGGTTCCTCATGGGCGCTTGCGGGCGTAAATGGCGTTGGCGACCGCCTGGGTGTCGGCCAGCAGGCCGGCCTGGGCGCGGTGGATCGCGGCCATGCCGAGTCGCTGCTCGAGATCGCCGAGGTCGGCGCCGTTGGCGCCGACCACGAGACGGATCGCTTCGGTGGCGACGGTCAGCGCGGCGTCGCGCGCGTACACGCGACCTGCGGCGGCCAGCGCCGGGGCGCGCAGGCCGCGCGCCGCCTTCGGGTGGAGTTGCTTGGTCGCCGCGCGGTGGGCGCGGCGCGCGAGGGCGGCGGCGCCCTCGACCTGCGCGATCAGCGCCCCGAGCCGCAGCAGGATGTGCTGGTGGCGGGTGAGCTTGCCGACGCGGCAGGTCTCCAGCAGCTCGGCGAGCGCGTGGGAGGCGAGTGCCGCAGTGTCGGCCCCGAGCTCGGCGTTCTCGGCGTGGAGTGCCTCGAGCTCACGAGCACGGGCGTGGTAGTAGTCGCCCGAGCTCTTGAGGTGCTCCTGCCAGCGCCCGCGCGCGACCGTCATCTCCATGATCTCGGAGGTGCCCTCGTAGATGCGCGTGATGCGGACGTCGCGCTTGATCTTCTCGACCATGTAGTCGTGCGTGTAGCCGTAGCCGCCGTGGGCCTGGATGGCTGCGTCGGCGGCGGCGTCGCCCGCCTCGGTGGCGAGGTACTTGGCGACCGCGCCCTCGACGTTGAGCGCACCCTCGCCGGCGTCGATGCGCTCGGCGGTCTCCTCGATCGCCGCGCGCGCGGCCTCGAGCGCGACCGCATGCGGCACGATCAGCTTGTGGGTGTAGCCCTGCTTCTCAGCCAGCGGGCCACCGGCCTGGATGCGCTTGCGCGAGTAGGCGATCGCGCGGTCGAGCGCCGCCCAGCCGGCGCCGAGCCCGAACGCGGCGACCATCAGGCGCGTGTAGCCGAACACCTGCTGGGCCTGCACGAGGCCCTGACCCTCGACGCCGCCGATCAGCCGGTCGGCGTCGACGTAGACGTTGTTGAGGAACAGCGCGGCGGTGTTGCTCAGCCGGATGCCGTGCTTGTCCTCCGGGTCGCCGTGCGTGAACCCTTCGGCCTCGCGCTCGACGACGAACCAGCTCGGCCCGCCGGGGGTGAGCGCGAGGATCGTGTACATGTCGGCGACGCCGCCGTTGCTGATCCACTGCTTCGCGCCGTTGATCCGGTAGCCGCTCACGGAGCCGTTGTCGGCGACCGGCTCGGCCACCGTCTTGAGGGCGCCGAGGTCACTTCCGGCCTCGGCCTCGGTGGCGCCGTAGGCGAACAGGATCCCGTCCTTGGCGATGCGGCCCATGTACTCGCGCTTCTGCTCCTCGGTGCCGCCGACGCGGATCGGGTCGCTGCCGAGGAACGTGGCGAGCTCTGAGGTCGCGAGGCCGAGGTCGATCGCGGCCATGCGCTCGCAGATGCGGTACACGTCGAGCGCGCCGCCGCCCATGCCGCCGTACTCGTATGGCACGAAGAGCAGCTGGATGCCCAGGCCGTCGCCAGCCGACATCCGGCGCACGATCTCCTCTGGAAACTCGTCCTTCTCGTCGAGATCGATCAGTAGTGAATCCGGTAGCTCACGCTTGGCGAAGTCGTCGATCGACGAGAGCGCGACCTTCAGCATGTCGGCGTTCAGCTCGTTAGCCATCACACGTTCTCCCTCTCGGTGTCCTGATCAGCCTGCGGCATTTGGGGCAGGCCGCCATCGGCCGTTGTCCCGACTGGGATGGGCGAGAACTACGGATTCGGGATCGGCCGACCGCGCGTAACGTCGCGGTTATGAACATCGCAGTCGCAGTTCGGCTCATGCCGAAAGCGGGTGACGAGCTCGAGCTCGACCCGAGTGGCACCGACATCGATCGCGAGTACGTCGACATGACGATCACCGACTTCGACGATCAGGCCCTCGAAGAGGCCGTCCTGATCAAGGAGGCGACCGGCGCCACGGTCACCGCGGTGGGTCTGAAGACGGACGGCATCGAAGAGGCGCTCCGCGTGGCGTTCGCGCGCGGGGCCGACCGTGTGGTGATCGCTGACGCCGGTGATCTCGATCCGTACGACTCGCGCAGCGCCGCGCTCGCGTTCGCCGACGCGTGCCGGCAGCTGTCGCCCGACCTCGTCCTCATCGGGGTGCAGACCCCGTACGACGTGTTCGGGCAGACCGCGCCGGTGCTGGCCGTCTCACTGGGGTGGCCGCAGGCGAACGTCGTCGTCGGCGTGGCCGTCGAGGACGGCAGCGCGCGGGTGAAGCAGGAGTACGCGGGTGGCAAGCTGGCCGTGCTGGGGCTCTCGCTCCCGGCCGTGGTCGGCGTGCAGTCCGCGAGCGCGCCGCCGCGCTACGTCTCGATGACGCGGCTGCGGCAGGCGATGTCCGAGGCGAGCGCGGAGATGCTCGCCGTCAACGTCGAGGCGCCCGGCCGGGCCTCCGAGCTCGTGTCGCTCGCGCGGCCCGAGCCGAAGGTCGGAGCGACGATGCTCGAGGGTGACGCGGAAGAGATCGCAGCGAAGATCGTCGCGGTGCTGCGCGAACAGGGAGCTCTGGTGAGCTGATGGGCGACGTCCTTGTCTATATGGATCCGGCGATCAACACCCGGCTGCTCGCCTTCGCGCGGCCGCTGGCCGACGCGCTCGGCGACTCGCTCGTCGCGGTCGTGGCGAGCGGCGAGCCCACGGACGCGGCGGCGCTGTCGGCCGCCGACGTGATCGTCGAGGTCACGCACCCCGCACTGTCTCCGTACCTCCCCGAGGCGCACCAGGCGGTGCTGTCGGCGGTCATCGCCGAGCGCTCGCCCGACATCGTGCTCGTGGAGAACACCACGACGGGCTACGACATCGGCGCCGCCGCAGCGGCAACCGCGAACGTCCCGTTCGTCGGCTACTGCCTCGACGTGTCGATCGTCGGCGAGCAAGCCGAGGCGACCAGCGGCATCTACGGCGGCCAGCTGCTGGCCACCAGCCGGACGGCGCTCCCGGCCGCGTTCGCGATCAACTCGATCGCTCTGCATGAGGACCCGGCGGGCGCCGGGCGGGGCGAGCGCGTGACGTTCGCGCCGCCGGCGGCGCTGGACTCGCTGCGGACCACCTTCATCGAGGAGGTCGCAGACGAGGGCGGCGACGTCGATCTCGAGAGCGCCGAGCTGATCGTCTGCGTCGGCCGCGGCATCGGCGGCGCCGAGAACATCGAGCTCGCCGAGGAGCTGGCCGAGGCGCTCGGAGCCGAGCTCGCGGCCTCGCGGCCCGTGATCGACTCCGGCTGGGTGCCCAAGGCGCGCCAGATCGGCAAGTCGGGCGCGCACGTGTCGCCGAAGCTCTACCTCGGGCTCGGCGTGTCCGGCGCGCCCGAGCACGTCGAGGGGATGCAGGGCGCCGAGCTGATCGTCGCCGTCAACACCGACCCCGGCGCGGCAATCTTCAACATCGCGCACTACGGAGCAGTCGCCGACCTGTTCGACGTCGCCGACGAGCTGACGCAGCTGGTGGGGTGACACGGTAGGCAGCGCCGCCCCAGGCGGCGCTGCCGATACCGTGGGACCGGTGCGACTGACGACCTGGAACGTCAACTCGATCAAGCAGCGGATGCCGCGCTTGTTGCCGTGGCTGGACGAGCGGCAGCCGGACATCGTCTGCCTGCAGGAGACCAAGCTTGCCGACGACGCGTTCGGCGCGCTGCTCGATGCCGAGCTCGCCGACCGCGGCTACGAGGTCGCCGCCCACGGCGAGGCGGCGTGGAACGGCGTGGCGATCCTCTCGCGCGCCGGGCTCGAGGACGTGGTGCGAGGCATCGAGGGGGCACCCGGCTTCCCGCATCCCGAGGCGCGCGCCGTCGCGGCCACCTGCGGCGGGATCCGCGTGGTCTCGGTGTACGTGCCGAACGGGCGCGTGCCGGACTCCGAGCACTACCACTACAAGCTCGCCTGGCTCTCGGCGCTGCGCGACATGGTCGCCGCAGGTCCGGAGGCCACGGTCGTGTGCGGTGACATGAACATCGCGCCCACGGATGACGACGTGTTCGATCCGGACGCCTACATCGGCCAGACCCATGTCACCGAGCCCGAGCGCGCGGCGCTGGCCGAGCTGCAGGCGCTCGGCCTGCACGATGTCGTCCGCGACCGCTGGCCGGGTGAGCGCGTGTTCACGTACTGGGACTACCGCGCGGGGATGTTCCACCAGGACCTCGGGATGCGGATCGACCTCGTGCTGGCCGGCGGACCGGTCGCCGAACGCGTCAAGGCCGCGTGGATCGACCGGCAGGCGCGCAAGGGCAAGGGCCCGAGCGATCACGCGCCGATCATCGTTGACCTCGACGAGGCGCCGGACGGGGACATCGGGCCGGTCGTCCCGCCGCCGTCGGCGCCGGTCACGCGCCGGGGGGCGAAGAAGCTGCCGCAGGCGCCGTAGCCGTCGGCCCCGAGCGCGTCGTGCCGCCGGCCAACTTTCGGGCGGAGACCCGTGATACAGTTAACCCTGTGGTTAACGATCCGTTCCGAGCGCTGTCGCACCCGATCCGCCGCGGCATCGTCGAGCGCCTCGCCGAGGGACCGGCGACGGTGGGCGACGCCACCGGCGGCTTCGGCGTGTCGAAGCCCGCGATCTCCAAGCACGTGAAGGTGCTCGAGGAGACGGGCGTCGTCACGCGCGTGATCGACGGCCGGACGCACCGGCTCTCGCTCCGCCCCGACGTGCTGAGCGAGGCCGCCGACTGGATGGATCGCCAACGGGCTGTCTGGGGGCGCCTGTTCGACGTTGTCGACGAATACCTGAAGGAGTCGCAATGAACCTGCCCCCCATCGTCTCGCCGCAGGAGTGGGAAGCCGCCCGCGAGCAGCTGCTGGTCAAGGAGAAGGAGCTCTCTCGCGCGCGCGACGCGCTGGCGGCCGAGCGGCGCCGGATGCCCCGCGTGGCGATCGAGAAGGACTACCGCTTCGAAGGCCCGGACGGGCCGGCGAGCCTGCTCGACCTGTTCGCCGGCCGCCGCCAGCTGATCGTCTACCGGCACTTCTTCGAGCCGGGCGTCGGGCGCTGGCCAGAGACCGGCTGCCCCGGCTGCGCGTTCGGCGCCGACCAGGTGTCCAACCTCGCGCACCTCAACGCCCGCGACACCACGCTTGCCTACGTCTCCCGCGCGCCGCAGCCCGACATCCGGCGCTACGCGGCGAAGATGGGCTGGGAGCAGATCCCGTGGTACACGCTGACCGACGACTTCGACGCCGACCACGGCGTCGACGAGTGGCACGGCACCAACGCCTTCATCCGCGAAGGCGACCAGGTCTTCCGGACCTACTTCATCAACAACCGCGGCGACGAAGCGATGGGCACCACCTGGTCCTACCTCGACCTCAGCGCGCTCGGCCGTCAGGAGGAGTGGGAGGACTCGCCCGGCGGCTACCCGCAGACGCCGCCGTACCAGTGGTGGCGCCTGCACGACGAGTACCCGGCGTGATCGCACACATCGGCGGGCTGCCGATCGAGGAGATGCTGCCGGTCGCGAGCGGCGCGAGCGGTGGGCTGCTCGTGGCGCGCGCGTGGATAATCCTCCGGTTGAGGCGGCGGCGATGAGCGATCTCTACATGGAGCGCACGTTCCAGGCGCCCGCCGAGAGGGTCTTCGACGCGTGGACCAGCGAGGAGGTGATGCGGCGCTGGTGGCACGCGGCGCACGACTGGGAGACGCCGGAGGCCACCGTCGATCTGCGGGTCGGCGGTGAGCTGCGCGTGGTCATGCGCGACCCCCACTCCGACAGCGAGTACGGGGGCGGCGGCTACTACACCGAGATCGATCCGCCGCGCCGGCTCGCCTTCACCTGGCTGTGGGACGGCAGCGACACCCGGCAGCTGATCGAGATCGAGTTCGAGGAGGCGGGCGGTGTCACGACCGTCCGCTTCAGCCACCGCGACCTGTGGGACGAGGAGGCGGTCCGCTCGCACGAGGAGGGCTGGGGCCGGGCGTTCGACAACCTCGCGCGCACGGTCGAGGCTCAGGGCAGCGAGTAGACGGCGTCGAACGCGTCGAGCCCGGCGCGCTCGTGGGTGATCACGAGCACGGCGCGATGCTCGGCGTGCGCGACGCCCGCGAGCTCGGCGAGCAGCGCGCGGGCGCCGGCCGGGTCGATGTGCGCGGTCGGCTCGTCGAAGATCAGGAACCGGGCGTCGGCCAGCAGCAGCCGCGCCGCGGCGATGCGCTGGCGCTGGCCGCCCGAGACCTGGGCGCCCGCCTCCCCCACCTCGGTGTCGAGCCCCGCGGGCACGGCCGCCAGCCAGTCGCCGAGGCCGACGCGGGTGAGCGCAAGCTCGATCGCCGCGTCGTCTGCCCCCGGCCGGGCGAGCGCGACGTTGTCGCGGATCGACGTGGCGAACAGGTAGGCGTCCTGCGGCGCCAGCCGCACGGCCGCGCGCACGGCGTCGCCGTCGAGCTCCCGCAGGTCGACGCCGTCGAGCGTGACGGCACCCGCGATCGGATCGCGGAAGCGCACGAGCAGCTCGGCCACCGTCGTCTTGCCCGCGCCGCTGGGGCCGGCCAGCGCGACCGCCCTCCCCGGCTCGAGGACGAGGTCGACGCCTTCGAGCACCCGCGCGCCGCTCTCGTACTCGTACGCGACGCCGCTCAGCGCGAGCGGCCCGTCGGCCGGTACGGGGTGCGGCGCCGCCGGAGCGGCGACCGGGACCGGCCGCTCGGTCACGGCCTCGAGCCGCGCCGCCGACGAGGCCACGGCATCGAGGCTCGCCGCCGCCGCGCCGAGCGGGGCGACCGCCTCCAGCGACGCCAGCGCGAGCAGCACGAGCGCCGCGAGCAGGACGCCCGCGAGCGCGCCGTCGCGCACCGCCGGGATGGCGACCGCGGCCATCACCGCCGCACCGCCCGCGCCGACCGCCACGGCCGACCCGGCGGCCAGGCCGGCCGCCGCGGCGTCGGCGCGCAGCACGCGGCCGAGCCGGGCACTCGATGCGGCGGCGCGCTGCTCCCAGTCGTCCTCGCGGCCGGCGAGCACGATCTCGGGCGCCCCGCCGGCGATCGCGACCATGTCGGCCGTCAGCGCCGCCCGCGCGGGCGCCTGGCGGCGGCCGCTGCGGCGCGCCACGCGCCGGACGAGGTACGGCGCGGCGACCCCGGCCAGCAGCAGCACGCCCGCGATGACCGCACCCGCGGCCGGCAGCATGATCGCGGCGGCCGCCACGGCGAGCGTGCCCGCGCAGACCGCGACCAGCGGCGGCCCGAGCGCGCGCAGGTAGAGATCCTGGAGGCGGTCGGCGTCGGCCACGAAGCGCGACAGCAGGTCCGCGTCGCGCATGCCGGCGAGGCCGCCGGGCACGAGCGGGACGAGCCGCCGGAAGAACCGCACGCGCAGGTCGGTGAGCGTGCGGAACGCGAGGTCGTGCGCGACGAGCCGCTCGACGTAGCGGAGCAGCGCGCGGGAGATGCCGAAGAACCGCACGCCGACGATCGCCGTCGTCAGCAGCAGGATGTCGGGGCGCTGCGCGGCGCGGCTCACGAGGTAGCCCGAGAGCGCGAGCAGCGCACCTGCCGCGGCGACCGCGCCGGTGCCGGCGAGCACCGACAAGGCGACGAGTCGCCAGCGCGGCCGGGTCGCCGCCACCGCCCGCCACAGCGCTCCGGCCCTCACGCCGGCACCCCCGTCCACGGGTCGACCACGGTCCCGCCGCGCAGCTCGAGCACGCGGTCGGCGACGCGGACGAGCTCGGGCCGGTGCGCGATCACGAGCGCCGTGCGGCCGGCCACGAGCCGGGCGGTCGCGGCGGCGACCGCCCGCTCGGACTCGGCATCGAGGTTCGCGGTCGGCTCGTCGAGTACGACGAGCGGGCAGTCCGGCAGGAACGCGCGTGCCAGCGCGATGCGCTGCGCCTGGCCGGCCGACAGCGCGCGAGCGCCCTCGCCGATCACGGTCGCGAGCCCGTCCGGCAGCGTCGCCACGACCGCGAGCGCACCGGCCGCGGCGAGCGCCGCCTCCACCCGCTCGTCGGTCGCCTCCGGAGCCGCCAGCCGCACGTTCTCGGCCACGGTCCCCGTGAAGATGGTCGGCCGCTGGGGGACCCAGGCGATCCGGCGCCGCCACTCCTGGACGTCGACCTCGCGCAGGTCCACTCCCCCGCACAGGATCCCGCCCTCGTCCGGGTCGGCGAGCCGCAGCAGCAGCGACGCCAGGGTCGTCTTGCCGGCGCCGGACGCACCGACCAGCGCGAGCGTCTCGCCCGGCTCGATGCGCAGGCTGACGTCCCGCAGCGCCGGGTCCCGGCGCCCCGCGTGGCGGAAGCCGACCTCGCGGAAGACGATCGCGTCGGTGCCCGGGTCGGGGCAGCGGCGCGGATGGGCGGGCACGCTGACGGCCGGCGGCAGGTCGATGATCTCGTAGATGCGCTCGGCCGCGGCCATGCCGTCGGCCGATGCGTGGAACTGGGCGCCGGCCTTGCGCAGCGGCAGATACAGCTCGGGCGCCAGCAGCAGCACGGTGAGCCCTGCCTGCAGGCCCAGCTCGCCGTTCACGAGCTGGACGCCGATCGTGGCGGCGACGAGCGCCGTGCCGAGCATCGCGAGCAGCTCGAGCACGAGCGCCGACAGGAACCCGATGCGCAGCGTCCCCAGCGTCTCCTGGCGGAGCCGGTCGCCGGCCCGCGCGATCGTGTCCACCTGCGCGCCGGCGCGGCCGTGGGCCCGCAGCGTCGCGAGCCCGCGGACGACGTCCAGGAAATGGGCCGACAGCCGCGTCAGCGTGCGCCAGCGGGCGTGCGTCCGGCGCTCGGCCTGACGCCCGATGAGCACCATGAACAGCGGGATGAGCGGGAACGTGACCGCAAGGATCAGCGTGGCCGCGGGATCGCGCGGGAGCGCCCAGGCGAGGATCGCCGGCGGCACCAGCGCGGCGAGCGCGACCTGCGGCAGATAGGCGGCGAAGTAGGCCTCCAGCGCGTCGACACCCTGCACGGCCGCGGCCGCGAGCTCGCCCCGCCGCTCGCCGGCGAGCGCGCCGGGCCGCCCGTGCAGGAGCTGATGCACGAGCCGGCCGCGCAGCTCCGCCATCACCCGCGCGGCGCCGATCCGCCCCGCCGTCTCGAACCCGGCGGCCACGAGGCCGCGCGCGAGCGCGACCACGGCCAGCCACACCAGCTCGGAGCGCACGTCCGCGAGCGTGGCGCCGCCGAGGAAGACGTCGGCGATCACCTTGGCGAGCAGCGTCGCCTGCGCGATGACGAGGCCGGTCTCGGCCAGGCCCAGCGCGATCGTGGCGGTCAGGTGCGCCCGGGCGGCGCGGCTCGACCGGGTCAGCCGCCGCCGGGTGGCGGCGACGGCGGCCCGGTTCACGAGCTGCGGTGCTCCAGGACGTCGAGCGGCGTCCGCACGTCGCCGAAGTCCTCGGCGCTGATCCGCTTGCGGAAGACCCAGTAGGTCCAGGCCTGGTAGACGAGCACGAGCGGCACCAGCAGGACGGCCACGACGGTCATCACGGTGAGCGTGTAGTGCGACGACGACGCGTTGCTCAGCGTGAGGTCGAACGCCGCGCTGGTGCTCGACACCATGGCGTTCGGGAACAGGTCCGCGAACAGCGCGCAGAACAGCAGCAGGATCGCCCCGGTCGTCGCCGCGAACGCCTGTCCGGCGTGGCGCCGGGCCAGCCCGGCGGCGCCGACCAGCGCCGCGGCGGCGAGGACCGCGAGCGTCGCGGACACGGCCTGGACGCCGCCGCGATCGCCCTGGTGGACGAGCGTCCAGGCCAGGAACGCGAGCCCGAGCACGGCCGCGAACGGCGTGACGCGCACGGCGAACGCCCGCGCGCGCTCCTCGACGACGCCGGTGGTCCTGAGCGAGAGGAAGTTCGCGCCGTGCGCGAGGAAGAGCGAGAGCGTCGTGAGCCCGCCGAGCAGCGCGTACGGGTTCAGGAGGTCGAACAGCGTGCCGGTGAACTCACCCGTGTGATCGATCGGCACGCCGGCCACGATGTTCGCCCAGCCGACGCCCCACAGGAGCGCGGGCACGAAGCTGCCGACCATGAGCGTCCACTCCCAGCGCGCGCGCCAACGCGCGTCGTCGCGCTTGCCCCAGAACTCGAACGCGACGCCGCGGACGATCAGGCCGACGAGGATCAGGAACAGCGCCAGGTAGAAGCCCGAGAACAACGTCGCGTACCACTGCGGGAACGCGGCGAACGTGGCGCCGCCCGCGACGAGCAGCCAGACCTCGTTGCCATCCCACACGGGCCCGATCGAGTGGATCACGGCGCGCCGCTCGGCGTCCGTGCGGCCCACGGTGCGGATGAGCATGCCGACGCCGAAGTCGAACCCCTCGAGCGTGAAGTACCCGAGCCAGAGGATCGCGATCAGCACGAACCACAGGCCCTGCAGGAAGGTCACGTCGTCCATGTCAGTACGCGAGCGCCAGGTCGGGCTCGCCCTCCTCCCGCTCGGCGTCTTCGGGGTCAGGCCCGTGGCGCGCCTTCTCGAGGAAGATGCGGCCGGCGATCAGCGCCAGCACGCCGTAGAGCGCGGTGAAGCCGATCAGGGTGATGAGCACCTCGGCAGTGCTGACGCTCGGCGAGCCGGCGTCGTTGGTCTTGAGCATCCCGAACACGACCCACGGCTGGCGGCCCATCTCGGTGAACACCCAGCCGGCGCTGTTGGCGAGGAACGGCAGCGCGGCGGCCGGCACCATCCAGCGCAGGTAGTGGCGCGACATCGCGAGCCGGCCGCGGCGCGCCTGCCACCAGCCGTAGGCCCCGAGCAGGAACGCCAGGAAGCCGACGCCGAGCATCACCCGCCACGACCAGTAGGCGACGGCCACGACCGGCGCGTACTCGCCCGGCCCGTACTTCGCGCGGTACTCGGCGTTGATGTCGTTGATCCCCTTGATCTCGCCGCGCGGGTATCCGGTGCTGACCCACGACAGGAGGTTGGGGATCTCGACGTTGCGGTTCAGGCCCTCGGGATTCTGCTTGAAGTCGCCGGTCGCAAACAGCGACAGACCGGCGCCCTCGGTGGTGTCGAACACGGCGTCCGCGGCCGCCATCTTCATCGGCTGTTGGTGCGACATCAGCACGCCGTTGAAGTGGCCGACGACCACGGTCACCAGCGCGGCGACGGTGAGGACCGGCAGCGCGCCGCGCAGCGACGCGCCGAAGACCTCGACCTCGTTGCCGCGGCGCACGTGCCAGGCCGAGATCGCGATGACGATCATCGTCGCCGTGATCAGCGCGGCCAGCAGCGTGTGCGCGAGCGCGTACAGCGCCGTGCTGTTGAGCAGCACCGATGCGATGTTCGTGAGCTGCGGCCGCCCGTTGACCATCTTGTAGCCGACCGGGTGCTGCATCCACGAGTTGGCGGCGAGGATGAAGTAGGCGGACAGCGCCGTCGACGCGGAGACCAGCCAGATGCAGGCCAGGTGCACGCGCTTGGGCAGGCGCCCCCAGCCGAAGATCCACAGCCCGAGGAAGGTGGACTCGACGAAGAAGGCGGCGAGACCCTCCATCGCCAGCGGCGCGCCGAAGATGTCGCCGACGAAGCGCGAGTAGTTCGACCAGTTCATGCCGAACTGGAACTCCTGCACGATCCCGGTGACCACGCCGAGCGCGAACGAGACGAGCAGCAGCTTGCCCCAGAACTTGGTCGCGCGCAGCCAGCGCACGTCGCCGCTGCGGTGCCAGCGCGTCTGGAAGGTGGCCACGACGAGGCTGAGGCCGATCGTCACCGGAACGAACAGGAAGTGGTAGACGGTCGTGATCCCGAACTGCCAGCGGGCGAGGTCGAGCGACGTCATCCGGCGGTCGTGGCCTCGGTCTCAGCGGAGGCCAGCGCGCGCTCGATCAGCGTCGTGAGCTCGGCGACCTCGAAGTCGGCACCGACGACCTTGACCGCGTCCGAGTACATCGCCAGGTCCTTCGGGCAGGACACGAGGAAGTAGTCGAGCTGCCCGAGCCCCTGCGCCTCGCGGATGCGCTGCTCGCTCGGGCGCTCCTCGCTCGATTCGCTGTCCATCATCCACATGCGGCCCCCGCCCGCGCCGCAGCAGAACGTGTCCACGCCGTTGCGAGGCATCTCGACCAGCTCGGCGCCGGTGGCCTCGATCAGCCGCCGCGGCGCGTCGGTGATGCGGTTGTAGCGCGCGAGGTAGCAGGGGTCGTGATAGGTCACGCGCAGCCCCGTCAGCGGCGTGCGCAGCGACAGCACGTCGCGGGCGACGAGGTCGGCGAACAGCTCGGTGTAGTGGTAGACCGGCTTGTCGAGACCGAACTCCGGATACTCGTTGCGCAGCGTGTTGAGCGAGTGCGGGTCGGTCGTGAAGATCGCCTCGAAGTCGGCGTCCGCGAACGCGGCGAGGTTCTGCTCGACGAGCATCTCGAACAGGCCCTCCTCGCCGATCCGGCGCACGTCGTTGCCGGAGTTGCGCTCACCTTCGTAGAGCAGCCCGAACGAGACGCCGGCGTCGTGCAGCACGCGCGCGACGGTCTGCGACGTCACCTGAGCCCGCTCGTCGAACGAGGCGAAGTCGCCGACGAACCACACGTACTGCACCGGCTCCTTGCGGGCGTCGGGGATCTTGAAGTCGAGCCCGCGCGTCCAGCGCGCGCGCATGCGCGCGGACTTGCCGAGCGAGTTGCCCTGGCCGGCGAAGTTCTGCAGCGTCTGCTGGAGGAGCGGATCCATCTCGCCCTTGTCCACGAGGCTCCGCCGCATGTCGACGATCGTCGGCACGTGCTCGATGCCCACGGGGCACGCCTCGACGCACGCCATGCAGGTCGTGCACGACCACAGGACCTCGTCGGGGATCAGCGGCCCGTCGCCGTTGCCGTGGTAGAGCTGGTCGCGCAGGTCGAGGATCAGCTGGCGCGGCGCCAGCGGCGAGCCGGCGGCCGTGGCCGGGCAGACGTCCGTGCAGCGACCGCACTCGGTGCAGGTGAACGCGTCCAGCACCTGCTTCCAGTTGAGGTCGGCGAGCGAAGCGACGCCCACCTTGCCCTCCGGCGGCTTCTTGAGCGCCGCGACCGGAGCGGCCGGCGAGTGGTCGATCGCGAGCGGCCGTTCGGCCTGCGCGGGCGGCAGCTTGGCCACGAACAGGTTCGGGATCGCGGTGATGATGTGGAAGTGCTTGGTGAGCGGGAGCAGGCACAGGAACACGAGCACCGTCGTGTTGTGCACCCACCAGGCGACCGCCGACCCGGTGTGGTCGTACAGGAAGCCGCCGCCGACGATCATCAGGATGAAGACGAGGATCAGCACGCCCTCCCAGTGCGGCTGCGAGCGGTAGCGCGCTTCCGCGCGGCGCAGGCCGAACAGGCGCGGCGTGTGCACGATCAGGCGCCGGTAGAGCATGTAGAGGACGCCGACCGCCACGATCACCTCGACAAAGTCGCGCGCGACGGAAAAGACGCCTTCGGCCGGCAGGTTCCAGTCGGCGTCGAACGCCCGCACGTAGAGCCTGAGAACCTGGAGCATCAGCACCAGGAAGCCCCAGAAGATCAACGCGTGCATGACGCCCGCGGGCTGCTCGCCGGACAAGAACTTGCGCTGGCCGACGCCGTCGACGACCGCGCGCCGCAGGCGCTCGCCGAAGCGGTCGAACCGCGCCGCAGGCTGCGCACGCAGCAGCAGCCGCGCCCTGCCGGCAACGATGACGGCGAACACGAGCAGTCCGATCGCCAAGACGATGGGGAACGCGACGTGACTCACTCGGCGTAGCGTCCTCGATCCTGCCCGCGGCCTCATCAGCCGCTTCCCGCGCCTTCATTGCGGACAGCTACGGATGCGACGCGGCTGCCTGCACGGATGCGACGGGGCCGTCAAGCCGCGAGGCTGCGAAGCGTGTTTCAGGTCCGGATCCACGGTCGCGGCGGCCAGGGCGTCGTCACGGCGGCCGAGCTGCTCTCAGTCGCCGCGTTCCTCGACGGCGCGCATGCGCAGGCGTTCCCGAGCTTCGGCTCCGAGCGCACCGGCGCCCCGGTGATCGCGTTCTGCCGCATCGACGACCGCGAGATCCGCGTGCGCGAGCCGATCGTCGCGCCCGACGCGCTGATCATCCAGGACCCGACCCTGCTGCACCAGGTCGACGTCTTCAGCGGCCTGCGCCCGGGTGGCCGCGTGCTGCTCAACAGCACCCGCCCGGCCGCCGAGCTCGGGCTCGGCGACCTGAACGTCATCTGCGTGCCGGCCAGCGACCTCGCTCGCGCGCACCTCGGCAGGCCGCTGCCCAACGCGGCGCTGCTGGGCGCGTTCGCCGCCATCACCGGCATAGTCACGCTCGACTCGGTCTCCGCCGCGATCCGCGAGCGGTTCGCCACCAAGCCGGCGGAGGGCAATGTCGCCGCTGCCACGGCCGCCTACGCCCTCGCCCGGGAGCCCAGCCATGCCTAGACAGCTCGAGGGCTCCCGCGCCGTCGCAGAGGCCGTCGCGGCCTGCCGGCCCGAGGTGATCGCGGCCTATCCGATCTCGCCCCAGACGCACATCGTCGAGGGGCTCTCCCAGCTTGTGAAGACCGGCGAGCTCGGCCCGTGCGAGTTCATCAACGTGGAGTCCGAGTTCGCTGCCATGTCGGTGTCAATCGGCGCCTCAGCTGCCGGCGCGCGGGCGTACACCGCGACTGCCAGCCAGGGGCTGCTGTTCATGGTCGAGGCGCTCTACAACGCCTCCGGACTCGGACTCCCGATCGTCATGACGGTCGCCAATCGCGCGATCGGCGCTCCGATCAACATCTGGAACGACCACTCGGACTCGATGTCCCAGCGCGACTCCGGATGGATCCAGCTCTACGCGGAGACCAACCAGGAGGCGGCGGACCTGCACGTCCAGGCCTTCCGGCTCGCCGAGGAGCTGTCGATCCCGGTGATGGTGTGCATGGACGGCTTCATCCTCACGCACGCCGTCGAGGAGGTCGAGCTGCCCACGCAGGCGCAGGTCGACGCGTTCCTGCCGCCGTTCGCGCCGCGCCAGGTGCTCGATCCCGACGACCCGATGACGATCGGCGCGATGGTCGGCCCGGAGGCGTTCATGGAGGTCAAGTACCTCATGCACGCCAAGCAGATGCAGGCGCTCGACGCCATTCCGGCGATCGCCGCGGAGTTCGAGGCGGCGTTCGGCCGGTCGTCCGGCGGCCTGCTGCGCACCTACCGGACCGATGACGCCGAGACCGTCGTGCTCGCGCTCGGATCGGTCCTCGGCACGATCGAGGACGTCATCGACGAACGGCGCGAGCAGGGCGAGCGCATCGGCGCCGTCGGCCTCAAGTGCTTCCGGCCGTACCCGCTCGTGGAGGTTGCCGCAGCCCTCGGGCACGCGGAGCGCGTGGTCGTGGTCGAGAAGGCATTCGCCGTCGGCGTCGGCGGGATCGTCGGGCAGAACGTGCGGCTCGCCCTGTCCGGGCTGCCGACGCGCGTCTACGACGTCGTCGCCGGGCTCGGCGGCCGCCCGATCACCAAGGCTTCGCTGCATTCGATGCTCGACGACGCGGCGGCCGACCAGCTCGGCCTGCTCAGCTTCCTGGACCTGGACATCGAGCGCGTCGAGCGCGAGCTCGCCCGCGCCAAGGCGACCGAGCGGCCCGGCCCGCACGCCGAGAACATGCTGCGCGAGCTCGGGATCGTCGCCGGAGGGCCGGTGTGATGGCCCGCCAGCCGATCAAGTACTACCAAGTCGGCTCGTTCGCGGTGGGCAATCGCCTGCTCGAGCCCGACGAGCGCTCCGTGCAGGCCGACGAGCGGCGCTCCAACACGCTGACGTCAGGCCACCGCGCCTGCCAGGGCTGCGGCGAGGCGCTCGGCGCCCGCTACGTCCTCGACGCCGCGATGCGCGCATGCGACAACCGGCTGATCGCCGCCAACGCCACCGGCTGCCTCGAGGTCTTCTCGACCCCGTATCCCGAGAGCTCATGGCAGCTGCCGTGGGTCCACTCCCTGTTCGGCAATGCGCCCGCGGTCGCCACCGGCGTCGCTGCGGCGCTGAAGGTCAAGGGCCGGACCGACGTGCGGGTGATCGGCCAGGGCGGCGACGGCGGCACGGTCGACATCGGCTTCGGCTGCCTGTCCGGCATGTTCGAGCGTGGCGACGACGTGCTGTTCGTCTGCTACGACAACGAGGGCTACATGAACACGGGCGTGCAGCGCTCCGGCGCGACGCCGCCCGCGGCGCGCACTGCCACCACGCAGGCGGTCGGCGCCGAGCCCGGCGCCGAGTTCGGCCAGGGCAAGAGCGCGCCGCTGATCGCGATGGCGCACGAGATCCCGTACGTCGCGACCGCCACGATCGCCGACCTGCGCGACCTCGAGGCCAAGGTCGAGCGCGCCATGGAGCTGCACGGCCCGCGCTACCTGCACGTGCTCGTGACGTGCCCGCTCGGCTGGGGCTGCGGCTCCGGCGAGTCCGTGCTGATCGCGCGGCTGGCCACGCAGAGCGGCCTGTTCCCCGTCTTCGAGGCGCGCGACGGCGACGTGGTCGACGTGACGAAGATCCGCCGCCACGTCCCGGTCGAGGAGTACCTCAAGCCGCAGAAGCGCTTCGCGCATCTGTTCTCCCCCACCCGCCGCGACGACGTGATCGCCCGCGTCCAGGCGCGCGCGGACCGCAACATCGAGCGATTCGGGCTATTAGACGGGCCGGAGGCCCGGCCTCCTCATCAGAACGCGGGTCCGGACGACCCGCGGAGGTAACCATGCAGAAGCCCTTCGCCATCACGCTGGACATCGGCTCCAGCCTCGCCAACAAGACCGGGTCGTGGCGCACCGAGGTGCCGCGCTACGTCCACCGGCTGCCGCCCTGCAACGACGGCTGCCCCGCCGGCGAGAACTGCCAGCAGTGGCTGTTCCAGGCCGAGAGCGGCGACTACGAGGCGGCCTGGCGGCAGATCATGGCCGACAACCCGCTGCCCGCCGTGATGGGGCGCGTCTGCTACCACCCGTGCGAGACCGTCTGCAACCGCAAGCACCTCGACGAGGCGGTCGGCATCAACGGCGTCGAGCGCTTCCTCGGCGACGAGGCGATCAAGCGAGGCTGGACCGTCGCGGTCGACGCTCCGGACACCGGCAAGCGCGTGCTCGTCGTCGGCGCCGGCCCGTCCGGCCTGTCGGCCGCCTACCACCTGCGGCGCCGCGGCCACGCGGTCACGATCTACGACGCCGGCCCGGCGGCCGGCGGCATGATGCGCTTCGGCATCCCGCGCTACCGCCTGCCGCGCGAGATCCTCGACGCCGAGATCCAGCGCATCCTCGACCTCGGGGTCGAGCTCGAGCTCAACCGCACCGTCACGAACATCGAGGAGTCAATGCGCGAGGGCGGCTTCGACGCCGCCTTCCTCGCCGTCGGCGCGCACATCGGCAAGCGCGCCTACATCCCGGCCGGCTCGGCCGCGAAGGTCCTCGACGCCGTTTCGCTGCTGCGCAGCATGGAGGACGGCGAGAAGCCGTTGCTCGGGCGGCGCGTCGCCGTCTATGGAGGCGGGAACACCGCCATGGACGTGGCCCGCACCGCCCGGCGGCTGGGCGCCGAGGAGGCCGTCGTGGTCTACCGCCGCAACCGCGAGAAGATGCCGGCGCACGACTTCGAGGTCGAGGAGGCGCTCGAGGAGGGCGTGCTCGTCAAGTGGCTCTCCACGATCAAGCAGGCCGACGAGGGGAAGCTGCTGATCGAGAAGATGGAGCTCGACGAGACGGGCTTCCCGCAGCCGACCGGTGAGCTCGAGGAGCTCGAGGCCGACTCGCTCGTCCTCGCGCTCGGCCAGGAGACCGATCTGTCGCTGCTCGACGGCGTTGACGGCATCGCGGTCGACGACGGCATCGTGCAGGTCGACGAGCGCATGATGACCGGCCACTCCGGGATCTTCGCCGGCGGCGACATGGTGCCCGCCGAGCGCACCGTGACCGTCGGCATCGGCCACGGCAAGCTCGCCGCCCGCTGCGTCGACTCCTGGCTCTGCGGTGAGACGTGGACGCATCCGCCGCGCCCGGACGTCATCGCCTTCGAAGAGCTCAACCCCTGGTACTACTCGGACGCGCCGAAGACGGTCCGCCCGCAGCTGGACACGGTCCGCCGCCAGTCGACGTTCGACGAGGTGGTCGGCGGGCTCGACGAGTCCAACGCGCAGTTCGAGGCCCGCCGCTGCCTGTCCTGCGGCAACTGCTTCGCGTGTGACAACTGCTACGGCGTCTGCCCGGACAACGCCGTGATCAAGCTGGATGACCCCGGGCCCTATCGATACGAGATCAACCTGGACTACTGCAAGGGCTGCGGGCTGTGCGCCGCCGAATGCCCGTGCGGAGCCATCGACATGGAGCAGGAGACGGTGTGATGGCGATCGCGACCGCTACGAAATGGATCTATGACTTCAGCGAGGGCTCGCGCGACATGCGCGAGTTGCTCGGCGGCAAGGGATCGGGCGTCGCGGAGATGACGCGCGTGCTCGGCCCGGAGCTCGTCCCGGCCGGCTTCACGATCACGACCGAGGCGTGCGTCGCCTACATGCGGGCAAACCGGCAGGTGCCCGCGGGCCTCGACAACGCCGTCGACGAGGCGATCGCGCGGCTCGAGGCGCACGCCAGGCGCCGGCTCGGCGATCCGACGGACCCGCTGCTCGTGTCCGTGCGCAGCGGCGCGCGCGACTCGATGCCGGGAATGATGGACACCGTCCTCAACATCGGGCTGAGCGACGCCTCCGTCGCCGGCCTGGCCGCGCGCACGGGCAACCCGCGCTTCGCCTGGGACTCCTACCGCCGGCTCGTGCAGATGTTCGGCGGCGTCGTCTGCGGCGTGCCGAGCGTGCAGTTCGAGGACGAGATCGCCCGCATCAAGAGCGAGCACGGCGTGACGCTCGACACCGAGCTCGACGCCGATGCGCTGATCGAGCTCACGCGCCGCTTCCGCGCGCTGTACGACTTCCCGCACGATCCGCGCGAGCAGCTCGACCGCGCGATCAGCGCGGTGTTCGACTCCTGGACCGGCGAGCGCGCCGTCGCCTACCGGCGCATCAACGGCATCCCCGACGACTGGGGCACCGCCGTCAACGTCCAGCAGATGGTGTTTGGGAACAAGGGGAGCCGCTCCGGCTCGGGCGTCGCCTTCTCGCGTGACGAGGTCACGGGGGCGCCCGAGCCGAGCGGGGACTTCCTCACCGACGCCCAGGGTGAGGACGTGGTGTCCGGCGTCCGCACCCCGCGCGACCTCTCCGAGCTCGCCGAGTGGATGCCCGACGCCCACACGCAGCTGCGCGACATCCTGCGGCGGCTCGAGGCCCACTACAAGGACATGCAGGACACCGAGTTCACGATTGAGGACGGCCGCCTGTACATGCTGCAGACGCGCAGCGCCAAGCGGCCGGCCGGCGCGGCGGTCCGCTTCGCGGTCGACGCGGTCGAGGAGGGCCTGCTGACCGAGGCGGAGGCGATCCGCACGATCGACGCCGGCACGCTCGACGCGCTCCTGCACCCCACCTTCGACCCGGCCGTGCCGTACACGGCGGTCGCCCGCGGCGTCGCCGCCTCACCGGGGGCCGCGAGGGGCGCGATCGTCTTCAGCGCTCCCGACGCCGTCGCCGCGGCGGAGGCCGGCCGCGCGGTGATCCTCGTGCGGCCGTTCACCGAGGCCGACGACGTCGCCGGCTTCCACGCCGCCAAGGGCATCCTCACCTCCGAGGGCGGCAAGGCGTCGCACGCGGCGCTCGTCGCCCGCGGCATGGGCCGCCCGGCCGTGACCGGCGCGAGCGCGCTCGAGATCGACCTGCACGCCGGCGTCGTTCACATCGGCGACATCGTGCTGCGCGAGGGCGACATGATCGCCATCGACGGCACCACCGGCGCGATCACGCTCGACGACGTACCGCTCGTGACCCCGCGCGTGGACGAGCGCTTCGAGACCGTGCTGCGCTGGTGCGACGAGCTGCGCACGATCGGCGTGCGCGCCAATGCCGATACGCCCGAGGACGCGCGGCGCGCCCGCTCGTTCGGCGCCGAGGGCATCGGCCTCTGCCGCACCGAGCACATGTTCATGGCCTCCGACCGCCAGCCCAAGATGCAGCGGATGATCATGGCCGCCGACGAGGCCGGCCGCCGCGCCGCGCTCGCGGAGCTGCTGCCGCTCCAGCAGAGCGACTTCGAGGGCCTGTTCGAGGCGATGGAGGGCATGCCGGTGACGATCCGGCTGCTCGACCCGCCGCTGCACGAGTTCATGCCGAGCCGCGACGAGCTGATCGAGAAGCTCACCACGGCGCGGCTGACCGGCGGCCACGACGTCGCCGAGCTCGAGCACACGCTCGAGCGCGTGCGCGCGCTGTCCGAGGGCGACCCGATGCTCGGGACCCGCGGCGTGCGCCTCGGGCTCATCCACCCGGAGATCATCGAGATGCAGACGCGCGGCATCGTGCGCGCCGCCGCCGCCGTCAAGGCACGCGGGATCGCTCCGAAGCGCCTCGAGATCATGGTTCCCCTGGTGGCGTTCCCGCGCGAGCTGGAGATCGCGCGCGGGATCATCGAGCGCGTCGCCGACGAGGAGGGCTTCGCCCGCTCGGAGTTCGAGATCGGCACCATGATCGAGCTGCCGCGGGCGTGCCTGCGAGCCGGCGAGATCGCCGCGAGCGCCGAGTTCTTCTCGTTCGGCACCAACGACCTCACGCAGACCGCGCTCGGCTTCTCGCGCGACGACGTCGAGGGCCGGATCGTGCCGCCGTACATCGACTACGGGATCCTCGAGCGCTCGCCATTCGGGACGATCGACGAGGACGGCGTCGGCGAGCTCGTGAAGATCGCCGTCGAGCGCGGCCGGGCCGCCCGGCCCGGGCTCGAGCTCGGCGTCTGCGGCGAGCACGGCGGCGACCCGGACTCGATCAGCTTCTTCGCGGCCGCCGGCCTGGACTACGTGAGCTGCTCGCCGTTCCGCGTGCCGATCGCGCGCGTTGCCGCCGCGCAGGCGGCGCTGGGCGCCCGTTAGACGACTGAACGATTCGCCGGCCGCCCTAGCGCGCGCCCAGCCGGCGCAGCGCTCGCCGTGCGTTCTCGATGGCGAGCGAGCGCGCGAGCGGGGTCGCGGGCTGGCGCTCCGGCGCGGCATCCAGGTGCGGTGACAGGAGTCGCGCGCCCCAGCGCGTGGCGGTCGGCCACAGCGGCTCCGGTGACAGCCGCGTGGCGTCGCCCGCGCCGCCGCTGAGCGGCGCTTCCACGTACCAGCGCAGGCGCGAGGGGAGCATGCAGCGCAGCACCGGCCTGAACGGCATCTCGGCGACCGGCCGCCCGACGGCGGCGGCGATCGCGCTCGCCGCCGCGTCGGCCTGCTGGGCCGCGAGCGACGCGTGCTTGATCGGGAAGTCCGCGCAGTCACCCGCCGCGTACACGCCCTCGACGTCACGGACACGGCCGAGCCGGTCGACGGGCAGGAACCCGGTGGCGTCGCGCGGCAATCCCTCGATCGCCGGACCGCCGAGCTGCGGGGCCGCGAGCACCGTCGCCGCCGGCACGCGCCGGTCGCCCGGCGCGAGCAGCAGCTCGTCGCCGTGAACGGCGCGCACGTAGGCGGAATCGATGACGTGGATGCCGTGGGCCGTGAGCGTGTGGTGCAACCCGCCGGCGGTGCGCGGACCGAGGATCGCCAGCGGCGCCTCCTCGCAGGTCACGAGCGTCAGTTGGGCGGCGGCGCCCGCCTCGCGCAGGGTGACGGCCAGCTGCAGAGCGAGCTCGTACAGCTCGAGGCGCCAGGCGGGCGCCGGCGGCTCGACGAGCGCGGCGGACTCGAGCGCCCCGCGGCGCAACGCCAGCAGCGCCGCGCGCAGGTCGGCGGCGAGCCGGCGGTCGCCGACCGACAGCGCACCCGCCGGGACCGCCTGCGGCACGGCGCCGACGGCCACGAGCAGCGCGTCGTAGGCGAGCTCGCGCCCGGCGGCGGTGCGCACGCGGCGAGCGGCCGGGTCGACCGAGACGAGCCGGTCCTGGTGGAGCTCGGCGCCGACCGACGCGGCGAAGGCGTCCAGCGGCGCGCGGCGGGCGCGACGCGCGGCGACGGGGTCGGCCACGTCGGCCGGCCGGTGCACGAACGACGGGTCCGGCGCCAGCAGCGTCAGCGCGACGGCGTCGTCCGCGAGCGTCTGGATCGCGAGGCAGGCCTCAAGTGCCGCGACGCCGCCGCCGGCGACGACGACCGAGCGTGGTCTGCGGGCAAAGCGCGCCATAGCGGGTCTCCTTCCAGCGCCATGAAAGCTACGCCGCGACCTGCGGCACGCCATCCGCGCGATGCCGTCAACGTCCCCGTAGTCCTCCGCACTGGCGTGCGGCATCGAACGGATGCCCGCACGCCGCCGCGACGGCAATCTGCAACCACATGGTCGCCGTCTCCCTGAACCGAGCGCTGAGCACCCGGGACCGGATGCTGCCGGACGGGCGCCGCGTCACGCTGCGCCGCGCGGTCCCCTCGGACGCGCCGCGCCTCACCTGCCTCGGCAGCCGGAACACGGCCTGGGGCTGCGAGCTCGTGGCGCTCGACGATCACGGCACGATCGTCGGCCACGCGACGTCGGCGACCGACATCGCGGTGGTTTCCGACTGGACATGGTCGGGGCTTCGTGCTGTGCTGGCCCGCGAGGTCGAGGAGGGCTGAGTCGTGTTCAGCCGAATCATCGTCGCATTCGACGGCTCTGATCGCGCCCACGATGCGCTCGCACTCGCGCTGCGCCTGCGCGATCCGGAGAACGGGCGCATCACGCTCGCGTGCGCCGTGGTCGATCGTCCGTGGCGGCACGCCGCGACGCCGGTGACCGACGAGATCGCGCTGATGCTCGCCGCCGCGCGGGCGAAGATCCCGACGGGGATCCGCGTCTCGCTCCGCGTCCCCGCGGCCGGCTCGCCGGCACGCGCGCTCACCGAGCTGGCCGAGGCCGAGGGCGCCGACCTGCTCGTCGTCGGGTCCAGCCGCCGCAGCGCCAGCGGGCAGATCTGGCTCGAGCGCACAGCCGGGCGCCTGCTGCAGGGCGCGCCGTGCGCGGTCGCCGTGGCGCCGGCCAATGTGCGCGACAACGAGACCTTCCACCACATCGGCATCGCCTACGACGGCTCGCCCGAGGCCACGACCGCGCTGAGCGCCGGGTACGCGCTCGCGGAACGCACGGGCGCCGCGGTCACCATCTTCTATGCGCTGACCGACATCCCGGCTGTCGGCGCCGCGATGGTCGGCGCCGATCCCGAGCACGAGGCGCTGCGCGAGCGCCTGCACGCCCAGGAGCTGCTCGACGCCGCCGCGAACGCCGCGCCCGCGGGCGTCAACCCGCGCACCGTCCTGCTGCACGGCGTCCCCGGCAAGATCATCGCGAGTGCCTGCGAGGGCATCGTCGACCTCCTCGTCACCGGCTCGCGCGGCTACGGGCCGGTCCAGCGCGCGCTGATCGGGAGCGTCGCCGAGACGCTGATGGAGGGCGCGACACATCCGGTGCTCGTGCTCCCGCGCGGCGCCCCCTCCGCGGATGCCGAGCACGCACACGTCCACGCCGGGGCGGAGGCCTAGGTGGAGCGCGTCATCGTCGCGGGCGCGGGCATCGCGGCCGTCGAGTGCGTGCTCGCCCTGCGCGAGCTGGCCGGCCCGCGGGTGCAGATCGAACTGCTCGCGCCCGCGGCCGAGCTCGTGCACCGCCCGTCGTCCGTCATGACGCCGTTCGGCGCCGACGCGGCGGCGCGGATCGACCTCGCCGCGCTGGCCGGGCAGCTCGGGCTGATCCTGCGCCGCGACGCGCTCGCCGCCGTCTCCACCGCCGACCGCCACGTCATCACGCGGGGCGCCGAGCGCCGCGACTACGACGTCCTCGTCGTCGCCACCGGCGCGCCCTCGCGCGATGCCGTCCCCGGGGCGGCCACGTTCCGCGGACCGCTCAGCGCCGGCGCCGTGGAGGGCATCATCGCTCGCGTCACCGCCGATCCACGGCTGCGGCTCGTCTTCGCGTCGCCGGCGGGAAGGACCTGGCCGCTGCCGCTCTACGAGCTGGCGCTGCTGAGCGCCGCCACGCTGCGCGAGCGCGGCGTCGCCGAGCCCGACCTCACCGTCGTGACCGCCGAGCCTGCGCCGCTCGCCGCGCTCGGCCCGACGGTCAGCGCGGCGCTCGAGGCGGCGCTCGACCGCGCGGGCGTCGACCTTGTCACCGACACCGTGGCGGAGGCCGCCCTCGACGGCGCGCTGCAGGTGCGCGGCGGGCGCCTGATCGGCGCCGACGCCGTCGTCGCGCTGCCAGAGCTCGTCGGCCCGCGCATCCCCGGCCTGCCGGCGGACGACAACGGCTTCATCCCGGTCGACGAGCACTGCCGGGTCGAGGGTCTCGACGACGTCCTCGCCGCCGGCGACGTGATCTCCTTCCCGGTCAAGCACGGCAGCCTCGCCACCCAGCAGGCCGACGCGGTGGCCGCGACGATCGCCGCGCGCGCCGGCGCGATCACCGACCCCGAGCCGTTCCGGCCCGTGCTCCGCGGCATGCTGCTCACCGGCGGCGACCCGCTGTACATCGAAGCCGAGATCGGCGGCGACGCGACGGTCTCGTCCGAGCCGCTGTGGACGCCGGCCGGCAAGATCGTCGGCCGCTACCTGACGCCGTTCCTCACACCCCCACTGCAGCGCTGAGGGCGAGCATGGCGAGCGCGCCGGCGGCGGCGCCGGCGAGCGCCGGCTGCCAGGTCCGGCGCGTGAACGCCTGCGGCACGAGCTCGAAGGCCACCAGGGCGAGCATCGCACCCGCCGCGAACGCGAATGAGAACGGCAGCAGCGCGCCGATCTCGGCGACGAGCAGGTACGCGGCGACGGCGCCGACCGGCTGCGGCGCGCTCGTCAGCACGGCGCCCCAGAACTGCTGTGCGGGCGGGAAGCCGGCCTGCTGCATCGGGATCGCCGACGCGGTGCCCTCGGGCACGTTCTGCAAGGCGATCGCCAGCAGGATGAAGACGTCGAGCCCGGCGCGGTCGGACGCGAAGGCGGTGCCGATCGCGAAGCCCTCCGGGATGCTGTGGACGAACAGGACGCCGAGCACGAGCAGCGAGCGGCGTACGCCGGTGCCCCGCAGCGCTCCGACGTGGACGTCGCGGTGCGCAAGCGCCCGCCGCGTGAGCTCCAGGAAGGCCCAGCCGGTCAGCAGGCCCGCGACGACGGCGACGTTCGAGCCCGTGTCGAGCGCGGGGACGATCAGCCCGACAACGGACGCGACGCCCATCAGCCCGGCGGCCAGGCCCCACAGCAGCGGGCGCCAGCCGGCGATCCGGGTACCGAGCAGGAACACCGGCACCGCGCCGAGCCCGGTCGCCAGAGCGGTCGCCGACCCGGCCAGCACCAGCACGGGGAGATCGCTCGCCATGGCTCCAGTGTCCGCCCCGGCGGGCGCCCCGGCATCCGCAGGGCAGCGCCGAGAGCGACCGTACTTGTCCCGGATCGCGACCGCGGGCGTGGACGGATGGCGCGTTGCCGCGCCCAACGTACCTTCGGGCCATGAACGCGACACCGGATCCGCACCCCGTCGTGGTCGTCGGCTTCGACGGCTCCCCGGCCTCGCACGTCGCGCTCTCGCGCGCGATCCAGCGCGTCTCGGGAGGCGGCAAGCTCTACCTCGTCCATGCCTGGCAGGTCCCCGAGGCATGGCGCGGCCGGGGGCTCTTCCAGCCGTACGTCGACCGGGCGCTCGAGGACGCCGAGGTGGTGCTCGCCCAGGCCAAGGCGGCGCATCCGGGCCTGGCCGCGATCGACTGGGAGAGCGAGCTGATCGGCGCCCCGCCGGCGAAGGCGATCGCCGACGTCGCCGAGACCCGCGGCGCCGACGAGATCGTCATCGGCACGCGCGGCTTCGGGCGCGTCCGCGCGCTGCTCGGCAGCGTCGCCCACGAGCTCGTCCACCTTGCCGCCTGCCCGGTCACGGTCATCCCCGAGCGGATGGTCGACACCCACGCCGACGAGGCCACGGCCGCCTGAGCGATGCGCCTCCGGATGCGCAGACTCCTGCACCGTCTCGGGCGCCCCGCGCTGCGCGACGGCCTGCGCCGGTGCCCGGTCTGCGACGGCCGGTTCCCGTGCCCGATGACGTGGGAGCCCGTCGACGACCGGCACTGGCACATCGACATCCGCTGCGGCGACTGCGGCTGGTGGTACGAGATGACCGCCAGCAACGCGCGCGCGGCCGAGTACGACCGCGAGCTCGACTGCGATCAGTGGCCGATCCGCCGCGCCCTCAACCGCCTGGATCGCGAGCGGATGGCCACCGAGATCGAGCTGTTCGTCACGGCGCTGGGCCAGGACCTGATCGATCCGGGCGATTTCGCGCCGCGCTGATCAGCAGCACGCCACCGGCCGCCAGCAGCAGACCGCCCACCACGAGCAGCCCGACGCCGTAGGCGCCGAGGTGCGGGACCTGCGCGCCGATGCTGACGTCCGCGGTCACGCCGCTCGAGGCGTCGGCGTTCATCACGACCGCACGCCAGTCGCCGCTGTGGACATCCCAGCGCGCGGCGCGCTCGCCTGTCGCCACCCAGAAGCCCTGCGCCGCAGGATCCGCCGGCCGCCGATCACCGCCGACGACGACACCGCGGCCGTTGCCGAGATCGGTGAGCTCCTTGTGGGACACCGAGGCGAGGTACTGGTCGACCTCCGCGGCGGGCCCGATGCCGATGAACAGCGGCCGGACGCTGTCGCCGCGCAGCTGAACGGTGCGGAGCACGTCGTCGGCGAGCCAGTCCGGCCCGCTGAGGTCGGCGCTCGCCCGCTCGGACACGAGCGCGTACGTGCCGGTCGTGAACGTGCGCGTCGGGCTCATCACGTAGCCGTTGTCGTCACGCGCCACCTGGTCGACCACCACGGCGGCGACTCCTGCGGCGAGCAGGCCGGCCGCGATCAGGGCGGTCAGGCTGCCGAACAGGACGAGCAGGATCCGGCCGGGCGTCCACGGCGCCGCCGGCGGCGCCTCCTCGTCGGGCAGGTCGATCGCGCTCGGCTCGCTGCCGCCCAGGTCGAGGCGGAACGGCGGGTAGCGATCGGTCATCAGGCCGGCGTAGGCCGCCACGCGCAGCGCCCAGCGGTTCATGCCGAGCACCAGATCGAAGATGCCGCGCGGGTAGCGCCCGGTGAACAGCAGCGCGATAACCGCGATCAGCACGAGCACCCCGACAAGACCCCCGCCGTACTGGTAGGTCCGCTGGTCGGCGTGCCACGCGACCCAGGTGCCGCCGCCGATGAAGATGCCAACGACGATGTAGTGCGGGATCGCCAGCAGCCACCACTTGACGAGCACGAGGCCGCGCGACAGCCGGCCCGGGTACTCGATCGCCAGATCGGCGGGGTAATCAGCCGCCGCGAGGCTGAACGGCGGGTAGCGGTCCGTCCCGTTGGCCCCGAACGCGTAGAACCCGACGCGCCACGTCCAGCGCAGGACCCCGACGTTGAAGTCGAAGATCGAGCGCGGATAGCGGCCGGTGAACAGGATCGCGAAGAAGGCCACGACGCTGAGCAGGGCGAACGCGATCCACAGGAACAGCAGCACGAAGTAATGCGGGATGACGAGCAGCCACTTGACGAGCCACAGCCAGCGGCTGAGTGCAGGGTCGAGCCGGCCCTCCACCCGCACGGGATAGGCCTGATACATGGGTTCTCCTTTCTCAGTCGGCGAGCACGCCGGACATGGCGTGGATGCCGACGTCCATGAGCTTCCAGGCGTTCCCGGCGTGGAACGGCTCACCCGCGGCGAACCGCAACGGCACCGAGAAGCCGAGGACCTTCTTGCCCAGGCGCCAGGCCGGTGACGTCCCGACCTTGTAGTCGCCGTCGGCGTCCGGGCGCACCCGCACGGGGTGCTGCGGGTCGCCGGTGACCTCGATCGGCACCTGCGCGAACGTCGCCTTGTCGAACATCTCCATGATGCACATGCTCACGGCGTCGAACGGCTGCGTGAACGCCCGGCCGGCGACCTCGGCGGCGATGTGCTCGGCGACGGCGTCGGCCTGCAGGAAGGCGAGGAACGCCTGCTTGATCGGGAAGTCGCCGGCGTCGCCCGGCGCGTAGATGTCGCCATGCCCCAGCACCTGCCGCGTCGCGGCATCGGTGGCGAGGAAGCCGCGGTCGTCGGCCGGCAGGCCGTCGTACCGGACCGCCGCCACGTAGGGCGGGAACGCGATCAGGTGATCGAACTCGCGCGTGCCGCCGTCGGCGTAGTGGACCGTGCTGCGGCGCACGTCCGTCACGAACTCGCGCGTGTGCCCCTCGATCCCGCGCTCGGCGTACTCGGAGGCGACGACGTCGTGCAGCCGCGGCCCGAAGGCCTGGATGTACGAGTCCTCGTACGTCGACCACACGATGTCCACGGCGTCGCGCACGCCCTGGCGGCGCAACCACGTCTCGAACATCAGCACGACCTCGTACAGCGGGCCGGCGCACTTGTTGTTGGGCGGGACCAGGAACATCACGCGCTGGCGCTCGCCGTTGCCGGCGCGCACGCGCACGTCCTCGAAGCGCCGGCGCACGCCGAGCATCGACTCGGGCGTCCAGATCGTCGCGGCGTGCTCGGCGAGACCCGGCACCTCGTCCGGGCGTATGCCGGCGCCGGTGGCGATCACCAGCCGGTCGTAGGCGAAGCGCTGGCCGTCGGCCAGCGACACCAGCCGGCGGTCGGGATCGACCGCGATCGCCTCACCGACGACGAGGTCGATGTCACGGCGTCCGAGCGGCTTTCCGAGCGGGACGTAGAGCGACTCGGGATCGCCACCGAACGGCACGTAGATGCTGTTCGGGCGAAAGACGAACCGGTCGGAGTCGCACACGAGCCGGATGTCGACGTGGTCGTGGGTGCGCATGCGGAGCAGGAAGGCTGTCTCGAGGGCAGCGAAGCCTCCGCCGAGCACCAGGATGTTGAGCTTGGCGGACATAGCACGACGATGGCGCACCGACGCCCGCTCCACATCCGGGCAGACGAGCGCATCTGATCCGGGGAAAACCCGCCTATCGCTCGAGCACGTGCGCCACGCCGCCGTCCACCACATGGACGACGTGCTCGGCGCCGGCGCGGGCGATCAGGCTGGCCGCGACGGCCGCGCGCTGGCCCGAGGCGCAGATGACCGCGATCGGGCGATCGGCCTCCAGCCCCGCCGGCAGCCCGTCGATGTCGTGCCACGGCGTGTGCACGGAGCCGTCGATGTGGCCGGCGTCCCATTCGCTGCGCTCGCGCACGTCGAGCACCTGGACGGCACCCGGGTCGAGCTCGTCGACCGGCAGGCGCTCGATCCGGGCGACCGGCCGCTTCTCCTGGCGCCAGCTCGTCATGCCGCCGTGCAGGAAGCCGGCCAGCTTGCGGATGCCGACCGCCACGGCCAGCTCGCCGGCGGCGCGCCCATCGGCGTCGTCGCGGCCCACGAACACGACGTCCTGCTCGCGGTCGGCCAGCCACGCCAGCCGCGAGCCGAAGCCGGCGTAGAGCATCGGGATCGCCGCCGCGCCGGGAATGTGCGCGTCGTCGAACTGCTGGTCGGTGCGCACGTCCACGACCATCGCGCCGTCGGCCCGGTGC
The DNA here is from genome assembly GCA_963803335.1 of uncultured Solirubrobacteraceae bacterium. Taxonomy (GTDB): domain Bacteria; phylum Actinomycetota; class Thermoleophilia; order Solirubrobacterales; family Solirubrobacteraceae; genus DASSUW01. Next base: position 469,980 of record CAWDME010000012.1, read on the forward strand.
TGCTCGACCTGGCGGGGCGCGAGCGGCATCAGCTCGACGCCGTCGGTGAGCAGCGGCCCCCGGTTGAGCGCGACGATCGCCCTGAAGTTCGGCGGCTGCGGCCCGAGGCCGGCCAGCGCCTGCTCCACGAACTCGTCCTCGTCCTCGATCGCCAGCGTCGGGTTGTGCGCGCGCTCGAACCCGATCGTCGATGAGATCTTCATGTCCATCCCCGGGCCGCCGCACATCGAGCCGCCGAGGTGGCCGGGCCAGATCTCGACGAACGGCGGGAGGTCGAGCAGCTTGCCGCGCAGCGAGCGGTAGATGCCGCGCGCCCCCTCGGACTTCTCGATCGCCAGGTCCGGCCGCGCGACGTCGTTGACGAACAGCGTGTCGCCGGTGAGCACGGCCCACGGCTCGTCGCCGCGGTGCATGTCGATCAGCGCGAACGCGGTGTGCTCGGGCCGGTGGCCGGGCGTGTGCAGCGCCCGGATCCGCAGCGACCCCAGCTCCCACTCGTCGCCGTCGTCGAACGGCTCGTGCTCGTAGTCGGGCTGCGCTTCGCGGTGGATGTGGATCGTCGCGCCGGTGGCGGCCGCCAGCCGGCCGTGGCCGGACACGTGGTCGGCGTGGTTGTGCGTCTCGAAGACGTGCTCGATTCGCACCCCCATGTAGCGCGCCAGCTCCAGGTAGTCGTCGACCTCGAAGCGCGGGTCGACGACCGCCGCCACGCCTGCGTTCTCGTCGCCGACCAGATACGAGGCGCAGCCGAGATCGTCGTGGGTGATCTGGCGGAAGATCATGGCGGTCGACGCCGCGAGGCTATCGTGCACGGCCGCTCAGATGGAGATGACCACCCCCACCCTGTCCCAGCTGCGCGAGCTCGAGGCCGAGTCCGTGCACGTGATGCGCGAGGTCGCCGCCGAACTCGAGCGCCCCGTGCTGCTGTTCTCCGGCGGCAAGGACTCGATCGTGCTGCTGCGGTTGGCCGAGAAGGCGTTCCGGCCGGCGCCGTTCCCGTTCCCGATCATGCACGTCGACACCGGGCACAACTTCCCGGAGGTGCTCGAGTTCCGCGACCGCCGCGTCGCCGAGCTCGGCGAGCAGCTGATCGTCGCGAGCGTGCAGGAGTCGATCGACAAGGGCCGCGCGGTCGAGCAGGGCCTCTCGCGCAACCGGCTGCAGACGATCACGCTGCTCGACGCGATCAGCGAGCACCGGTTCGACGCCGCGTTCGGCGGCGCGCGCCGCGACGAGGAGCGCGCCCGCGCCAAGGAGCGCATCTTCTCGTTCCGCGACGCCCACGGCCAGTGGGACCCGCGCGCGCAGCGGCCCGAGCTGTGGAACCTCTACAACGGCGCGATCGGCCCGGGCGAGCACGTCCGCGTGTTCCCGATCTCGAACTGGACCGAGCTCGACGTCTGGCGCTACATCGCCGCCGAGGGGCTCGAGCTGCCGCCGATCTACTACGCCCACGAGCGCGAGGTGTTCGAGCGCGACGGGATGCTCTACGCGGTCTCCGAGTGGCTGCAGCCGTCAAGCGGCGAGACCGCGTTCAGCGAGCGCGTCCGCTACCGCACCGTGGGTGACATGACGATCACCGGCGCCGTGCGGTCCGCTGCCGCCGACGCCGAGGCCGTGCTAGCCGAAACTGCGGCCACCCGGCTGACCGAGCGCGGGGCCACGCGGGCCGACGACCGCACGTCGGAGGCCGCGATGGAGGACCGCAAGCGCGAGGGCTACTTCTAGTGGGCGCTCACTGATGGCCTCGCTGCTGCGCCTGGCCACCGCCGGCTCGGTTGATGACGGCAAGTCCACGCTGATCGGCCGCCTGCTGTACGACTCCAAGTCGCTGATGGCCGACCAGGTCGCGGACGCGGAGGTCGATCTCGCGCGCCTCACCGACGGCCTTCGGGCGGAGCGCGAGCAGGGCATCACGATCGACGTCGCGTATCGCTTCTTCGCCACGCCCGAGCGCTCGTTCATCATCGCCGACACGCCGGGCCACGTCCGCTACACGCGCAACATGGTCACCGGCGCCAGCACCGCCGACCTGGCGGTGGTCCTCGTCGACGCCCGCAACGGCGTGCTCGAGCAGTCGCGCCGGCACGCGTACCTATCAGCGCAGCTCGGCATCAAGCACATGGTCGCGTGCGTGAACAAGATGGACCTCGTCGACTGGGACGAGGCCCGGTTCCGGCAGATCGAGCGCGACTTCGCGGCCGTGCTGGAGGAGCTCGGCGTCAACGAAGCGCTCGCCATCCCGGTGAGCGCGCTCCACGGCGACAACGTCGTCGAGCGCTCGGACCGCGCGCCGTGGTACGACGGCCCGCCGCTGCTGCGGCACCTCGAGCAGGTCGAGGTCGCGCGCGATCGCAATCTGGACGACGTGCGCTTCCCGGTCCAGTGGGTCGTGCGCACGACCGACTACCGCGGCTACGCCGGCCAGATGGCGAGCGGCATCCTGCGGCCCGGCGACGAGGTCGTCGTGCTCCCGCGCGGCGACCGCACGACCGTGGAGCGGATCGAGACGCTGGACGGGCCGCTCGACGCCGCGTTCCCGCCGATGTCGGTCGTCGTGCACCTGGCGAGCGACCTCGACGCGGGCCGCGGCAGCATGATCTGCGGCGTCGACGACCCGCCGCCGGTCGCCCGCCGGCTGGACGCGCGGATCTGCTGGATGGCCGACACGCCGCTGCAGGCCGGCGGTCGCTACCTGCTCAAGCACACGACGCGACGCGTGCGCGCGCGCGTGGAGTCGATCGACGCCAAGCTCGACCTCGACACCCTGCGCGACGGCGGCCCGGCCACCGAGCTGGAGCTCAACGACATCGCGCGCGTGCACCTCGACCTCGCCGCGCCGGTGATGGCCGAGCCGTATGCGCGCAACCGCTTCACCGGCGCCTTCATCCTCATCGACGAGACGACGCGCGACACGGTCGCCGCCGGCATGGTGCTGCGCGCACACGAGGATCCCGGACCGCCGACCGGCCCGCACAGCCCGGGCGTGATCTGGCACGAGCCGGCGTTGCCGCGCCGCGAGCGCTGGAGCGTGCTCGGCCTGCGCGGCGCGACCGTCTGGCTCACCGGCCTGCCGGCCTCCGGCAAGTCGACGATCGCCGAGGAGCTCGAGCGCGCGCTCGTCGGCCTCGGCCGGCCCGCCTACCTGCTCGACGGCGAGAACGTCCGCCACGGGCTCAGCGGCGACCTCGGGTTCTCGCCCGCCGACCGCTCCGAGCACGCGCGCCGCGTCGCCAGCGTCGCGCGCATGTTCGCCGACGCCGGGCTCGTCGTGATCACCGCGCTCGTCTCCCCCGCCGCCGCCGACCGCGAGTTCGCCCGCGAGCTGCACGAGGAGGCGGGGCTGGACTTCGTCGAGGCCTGGGTCGACACCCCGCTCGAGGACTGCGAGCGCCGCGACCCCCACGGTCTCTACGCGCGCGCACGGGCAGGGCAGCTCCCGGGCTTCACCGGCATCGACGCGCCGTACGAGGAGCCGGAACGCCCGGACGTGCGGCTGCACGGCGCGCAGGACACGGTCGAGACCTCGGTGGAGCGGCTGCTCGACCGTCTCGGCCCGAAGTAGGTCTCCGTAGCTTTCCGCACAAGCACCGCAGACGACGCGTAGTTGCCCGGCGCGTGATCCGGCGGCTCTCCCGATGGCGCATAGACGCCCGGCGGCGAGGATTCCCGATCATGAGCACGCCCCACACGACCGAGACGCCGCTGCGGCTGCAGGCCGTGGAGCACGATCCCTTCATCGACGACCTCGAGCGTCCGCAGGTGCTGCGATCGACCCTCGATCGTCCGTCGGCCGAGACCTCCCAGCCGAGCCGCTGAGCCGCGCCGTGGCGGCGGTCATCGAAACCCACGGGCTCACCAAGCGCTACGGCGGCGCGCGCGGGATCGCTGACGTCACGCTCCGCGTCGAGCAGGGCGAGGTCTTCGGGTTCCTCGGGCCGAACGGCGCTGGCAAGACCACGACGATCCGCACGCTGCTCGACCTCCTGCACCCCACGAGCGGCTCGGCGCGCGTGTTCGGCCTCGACAGCCACCGCGACCGTGCCGCGATCCACGCCCGGCTCGGGAACCTGCCCGGCGACTTCGCCTACGCCCCGCGGGTCACCGGCCGCGAGCTCATCAGCTTCTTCGCCGAGCTCCGCGGGCTGGGCGACCGCGGCCGAGCCGACGCCCTCGCCGCCCGCTTCCGGGCCGACCTCGACCGGCCGCTCGGCGAGCTCTCGCGCGGCAACCGGCAGAAGATTGGCCTCGTGCAGGCCGCCTTTCACGACCCCGAGCTGCTCGTGCTCGACGAGCCCACGACCGGCCTCGACCCCCTGATGCAGGAGGAGTTCCTGGCCTTTGTGGCCGAGGAGCGAAGCCGCGGCCGGACCGTCTTCCTGTCCTCGCACGAGCTCGACGAGGTCCAGCGCGTGTGCGACCGCGTCGGCATCATCCGCGACGGCCGGCTGGTCGCGGTGGAGGACGTGGGCGAGCTCACCAGCCGCTCGTACCGCCACGTCAGCCTGGAGTTCGCGACGCCGGTCGACCCCGCCGAGTTCCTGGCGATCGGGGGCGTCACTGAGATGCAGCACGAGGGCCGGCGCCTGCGCTTCCGCGCCGACGGTGACATCGACCCGGTGATCAAGGCGGCGGCGCACCACCGCGTGACCGACATCGAGCTCACCCATCCCAGCCTCGAGGAGATCTTCCTCACCTACTACGGGGCGAATGGAGACCGGTGATGCTCGTCGCCGTGATCCGCCGCGGCCTGCGCGACAACCGCGGCGCGCCGCTCACCTGGGGCGGGCCCTTGGGCGCGATGTCGGCGCTGATGGCGGCGATCTGGCCCTCCATCGAGGGCACGATCGACCAGGCAATGGACAACTACCCGCAGGCGCTCAAGGACGCGTTCAATATCCACGCGCTGACCACCGTCGAGGCGTACATCGATGCCGAGATGCTGTCGCTGATCGTGCCGCTCGCCATCGCCTTCCTGGCCGTGCGCGTCGTCACGCGCGCGCTCGCCGGCGCCGAGGAGCAGGGCTACCTCGACACGGTGCTCACGACGCCACTCGGGCGGACGACGCTGGTGGCCGGCTCGTTCACTGTCGCGGGGATCGTCACGGCGGTGGTGCTCGCCGTCACCACGCTGCTGACGTGGATCGCCGGCATCGCGACCGGCTCGGACCCGTCGCTCGCGGTGCTCGCCCGCGGGATGGGGAACGTCTGGCCGCTGGCGATGCTGTTCGCCGGGCTCGCCGCGCTCGCGTCCGGGCGGCTCCATCGGGCGGCGCCCGTGACGGCGATCGCCACCGGCACGCTCGTGGCGATGTACGTGATCGACCTCGTCGGCAAGATCGCCGACCCGATCGAACCGCTGCGGTACGTCTCCGCGTTCAGGTACTACGGCTCGGCGATCCAGGACGGGATCGACCCGCTGGCGTTCGTCGGCGTCACGCTCGTGGCCGTCGTGCTCACGGCACTCGGCGCGGTGCTGTTCGAGCGTCGCGACGTACTCGCCTGAGCTCGTCCGCGACGCGCTCGATGGCGGCGGCGACCGGCGCGCTGAGCGGAGCGCCGGTGTCGAAGCGCTCGCCCTCGATCCCGTAGACCGTGACGCGCGGCGGCAGCCGGCCGAGCGCGCGAGCGAGCTCGATCGCCTCGGCGAGGGAGACGAGGTGCGTCGACGCCGAGCTGCGCACGTCCGCCGGCAGCGGCTGCTCGTGGACGTCGATGCGCCGCACGGTGCCGGCCGCCGCGCCCGAGCGCACCGCGTCGATGACGACCGCGTCGTCGACGCCGTCGAACAGGTCGATCAGCGCAGTGGGATCGCCTTCGAGCTCGATCCCGCCGAGCGCGCGGGCCGCCAGCAGCCCGGCGGCGTCGTCGCCCCGGGCCGCGTTGCCAACGCCGATCACGAGCGATCGACGTCCAGCTCCAGGAAGTGCGTCGCGCACGAGATGCAGGGGTCGTGGTTGCGGATCGCCTGCTCGCAGCGGTGGCGCAGCGCGTTGTCGTCGAGCTTCGCGTGGCGGGCCACGACCGCGCGCAGGTCCTGTTCGATCGCGAGTTGGTTCTGGGATGTCGGCGGCACGATCCGCGCGTCGAGGATCGTGCCGTCGTCGTCGATCTCGTAGCGGTGCCAGCACATGCCGCGCGGCGCCTCCGACGCGCCGCAACCGGCGCCGCGGCGCGGCACGACCTCGATCGCCGGCGGGTCGGGCGGCTCGTAGGCGGCGATCAGGCGCAGAGCCTCCTCGCACGCGTAGAGGATCTCGACCGCGCGTACGACGATGCTCTGGAACGGGTTGCGGCAGACCGGACCGACGCCGGCGGCCAGCGCCGCCTCGCGCGCAGCCGGGGTGAGCGCGGCGAACGCGAGGTTGAAGCGCGCGAGCGGGCCGGTGAGGTAGCTGCCGCGCTCGCGGATGCGCGCGTGCAGCGCGTTCGAGTGCTTCACCGGGTGCTCCTCGAACACCTCATCGAACGCGCCGACCGGGATGTCGAGGCCGGCCGTGGAGACGATCCGCCCGCGGTCGATCGGGTACTCGCCGTCGACGTGCAGCGCGACGAGCTCGTGGTCGAGCTCGACCTCCGGGAACGGGAGGCCGGCGGTGAAGCGCACGGTCCCCAGTGCCGCCTCGCGCGCGCGCTCGAGCAGCTCCGCCGCCGGGTGCAGCTCGGCGCGGGTCGGTGCCCGGTAGAAGCCGCCGACGCGCACGTTGACGGGGTGCACCGCGCGCCCTCCGACGACCTCCATCAGCGTGTTGCCGGCCTTCTTGATGAGCAGACCGCGCTCGACCACCGCGCGGTGGTCGGCGGCCATCGCGATCGCGCTGTCGTAGCCGAGGAAGTCGGGCGCGTGCAGCATGTGCACGTGGAGCGCGTGGCTCTCGAGCCACTCGCCGCAGTAGATCAGGCGCCGCAGGTCGCGAATCGGGCCGTCGTCGATCGCGATCCCACACGCATCCTCCATCGCCCGCACCGAGCTGGTCTGGTAGGCGATCGGGCAGATGCCGCAGATGCGCGCCGTGATGTCAGGCACCTCGGTGAACGCGCGGCCGCGCAGGAACGCCTCGAAGAAGCGCGGCGGCTCGTAGATGCGCAGCTGGACGTCCGTGACCGCGTCGCCGTCGAGGCGCACGTACATCGCGCCCTCGCCCTCCACACGCGCGAGCGCGTCAACCTTCAGGGTGCGCTTCATGCGCCTCGCTCTCCAGCCGGAACGGCGCCGCGCCCGCGTTGAACGTGCGGTAGATCCGGACGAGATCACGCTCGGACGCCCCGAGGTCCTTCAGGCGCGGGCTGAGCGCCGCCGGGTCGGCCGACTCCATCGGGCCGAAGCAGCCGTAGCAGCCGCGGTGGTAGGCGGGGCAGAGCGCGCCGCAGCCCGTATGCGTCACCGGGCCGAGACACGGCGTGCCGTGCGCCACCATCACGCACACCGTGCCGCGCCGCTTGCAGTCGATGCAGACGCTGTGCGTGCGCACGCGCGGCGACCGCCTGGCCAGGAAGGCGCTGACGACCTCGAGAAGCTGCCCCTTGTCGATCGGGCAGCCGCGCAGCTCGAAGTCGACGCGGACGTGCATGCCGATCGAGGTCGAGGTCTCGAGCGTGGCGATGTACTCCGGGCTCGCGTAGACGATCGACGAGAACTCGCGCACGTCGGCGAAGTTGCGCAGCGCCTGGATGCCGCCGGCCGTCGCGCACGCGCCGATCGTGATCAGCACGCGCGACGCGGCGCGCACCTCCTCGATGCGCTCCGCATCGGACGGCGTCGTGATCGAGCCCTCCACGAGCGACACGTCGTACGGCCCCTCGACCGTCGCGCTCGACGCCTCCAGGAAGTGCGCGATCTCGACCTCGCCGGCCAGCGTCAGCAGCTCGTCCTCGAGGTTGAGCACGTTGAGCTGGCAGCCGTCGCACGAGGCGAACTTCCAGACGGCGAGCTTGGGCCTCACAGCTCGGCCACCTCCAGCCACGGCCCGATGTCGGAGTAGCGGTAGACCGGCCCGTCGCGACAGATCAGCGTCGGCCCCAGCTGGCAGTGGCCGCAGTGCCCGATCCCGCAGCGCATGCTCCGCTCGAGCGACACGTACGTGCGCTCGGCGGGCACCCCGCGACGGGCGAGCGCGGGAACCGCGAAGCGCATCATCGTCTCGGGCCCGCACAGCAGCGCCACGGCGCTGCCGGGATCGAACGCCGCGCGGTCGACCAGCTTGGTCACGACGCCGATCGCGCCCTGCCAGCCGGCCCAGGCGGTGTCGACGATGACCTCGGCGCCCCACTCCTCCAGCTGGTCGGGGTACAGGAGCTGATCGGGCGACCGCGAGCCGTAGAGCACCCGGATCCGCCCGTAGCGCTCGCGCCGTGCGTGCATCCGCAGGATCGCCGGGCGCAGCGGCGCGAGCCCGATGCCGCCGGCGACGACGACCACGTCGGCCCCCTCGATCGCGTCGGTGGGCCACGCGTTGCCGAACGGGCCGCGGACGCCGAGCACGCGGCCGGGCTCAGCCCGGCAGATGGCCTGCGTGGCCAGCCCGGCGGCCCGCACCGTGTGCACAAGGCGGTCGGCGGTGGTGTCACCGCTCATCGAGATCGGCACCTCTCCCGCGCCGCCGGAGGACAGCATCGTGAACTGACCGGGCTCGAACTCGATGCCCGGCTCGAGCTCGAGCGTCCACGTGTCCGCGGTCTCCTGCCGCCGCTCGACGACCCGGAACGGCGCCGGGACCATGTCAGTGTGCAGGGCTGCCATACACGTCCAGGAGCTGGAGCCGGGTCGCCTGCAGGCGGTCGATGGCGAGCGTGACCATGCGGCGCATGAGCTGGTAGCCGAGCTCGTGGTCGGCGTCGCACTTGTCCCGTAGGCAGACAGCGTCGAAGGCGATCGCGCTGGTGTCCGTCGCCGCGCGGGCGTCGAACAGCCACCGGTAGGGCTCGAACAGCCACGAGAACCCCACGATCTCGCCGTCGTGCAGCGTCTCGATCGTCAGCTCGCGGCCGGCGGCGACGAGGTCGAGCGCAACCGCCCCGTGCCGGACGAGGTAGAAGCGATCGGCGGGATCGCCGGTACGGAACAGGTGCTCCCCGGCACGGAAGCGGGCCGTCGCGCCACAGCCCGCGATCAGCTCCAGGTGGCGGCGCTCGAGGCGGGCGAAGGCCGTCGACGCGGCGGTGAGGTCAGCGATCGTCTGCACGGATGGCCGCCACCTCCTCGGTGATGTCGATCCCGACCGGGCACCACGTGATGCAGCGCCCACAGCCCACGCAACCCGACGTGCCGAACTGGTCGAACCACGTCGCGAGCTTGTGCGTCATCCACTGCCGGTAGCGCGACCGCGGCGTCACACGAACGCTGCCGCCATGGATGTGCGAGTAGTCGATCGTGAAGCACGAGTCCCAGCGCTCGTTTCGCTCGACGCTGGTGTTCGCGAGATCGGTCACGTCCTCGATCGTCGTGCAGAAGCACGTCGGGCAGACCATCGTGCAGTTGCCGCACGTCAGGCAGCGCTGCGCGACGTCGTCCCAGCGCGGGTGCTCGAGGTTGGACAGCAGCAGGTCGCGGATGCCGGTCGTGTCCATCTCGCGCCCCATCTGGGCCGCGGCGCGTGCGTGCGCGCGAGCGGCGGCGTCCTGCTCGCCGTCGCCGGCGGGCTCGGACTCGAGCTCGGCGAGCACCGTGGCGCCTTCCTCGCTGCCGGCCTCGGCAACGAAGTAGTGGCCGTCGTCGAGCACCTCGGTGAGCGCCAGGTCGTAGCCGGAGTCCGCGGTCGGGCCGGTGCCCATCGAGACGCAGAAGCACGTGCCGCCCGCCTGCCCGCACTGGACGGCGACCACGAACGGCCGGTCCCCGGGCCGGGCGCGATCGAGAATGGCCATCGCGTGCAGCTCGCACGAGCGCACGCCGACGAACGCGTAGCGCGGGCCGGGCGCGGCCTGCTCGAGCTCGGTGAGCGAGCCGTCGGCGCCGAGCTGCGCTCGCCACAGCCGTACCTCGGGCGGCAGCTGGTAGCGCTTCCACGAGTGCGGCCCGACGTTGTAGCCGAACAGCGCCTCGTCGTCGCGGCGCCGCAGCCGGTAGTGCCCGCCGTCCTGCTCGTCCGTCCACCCCACCGGCAGATCGGCCGTCGAGCGCAGCTCGTCGTAGACGATCGCGCCGTCGGCGACCGTCGGCCCGACGACCGTGTAGCCGCGGCGGTCAAGCGCCGCGAGCAGCCCGTCGAGCGCCGGCCGCGCGAGCCTTACGGTCACGCGGCGGACCCTACCGGCACGCGGCTCACGACGCATGTCCCCCGGTCGCCGGCCAAGACCGCGCGCGCGTCGCGCAGCGCGCCGATCGCCGCCCGCCCGCCGGTCGTCTCGGCAAACCAGGCGGCTGCCTCGGCTTTCGGGCCCATCGAGCCATCGGGCAGGTCGAGCGCACGCAGCTCCGCCGGCGTCGCGCGGGCGATCGGCGCCGCCTGCGGCGTGCCATGGTCGCGCTCGATCGCGTCGACGTCGGTGAGCAGCAGGAGCGCGTCGGCCTCCAGGCCATAGGCGAGCAGCGCGGCCGCGCGGTCCTTGTCGATCACCGCCTCGACGCCGCCCAGGCGCCCTTCGCGGTCGACCACGACCGGGATCCCGCCGCCGCCGACGCAGACGACGACGACGCCGGCATCGACGAGCAGCCGGATCGTCGGCAGCTCGACGATCGAGCGCGGCTCCGGCGACGGAACGACGCGGCGCCAATGCTCGCCGTCCTGGCGCAGCCCCCAGCCGCGCTCAGAGGCAAGCAGCTCGCCGATGTGGCGGTCGTAGACCGGGCCGATGAACTTCGTCGGATGCGAGAACGCCGGATCCTCGCGATCGACGATCACCTGCGTGAGCAGCGTGGCGACGGGCCGCCCGCCGAGTGCGTTCACGAGCTCCTGCTCGAGCAGGTAGCCGATCATGCCCTCGCTCTCGGCGCCGAGGACGTCGAGCGGGTACGGGGCGACCTGGCGGTACGCCTCACCCTGCAGGGCGAGCAGGCCGACCTGCGGGCCGTTGCCGTGCGTCACGACGATCTCGTGCTCGGCGGCCAGGCCGGCGACCGCCGCGACCGCTTCCGCCAGGTGGTGGCGCTGCGTGGGCGCGTCGGCGGGCTCGCCGCGCTGGAGCAGCGCGTTGCCGCCGAGGGCGATGACGATGCGCACGAGTCAGTCCTCCCTCTCGATCGGGCACGACATGCAGCGCGGGCCACCGCGGCCACGGCCGAGCTCGGAGCCGGCGATCGTGATCACCTCGATGCCCTCGCGGCGCAGCCGCGTGTTGGTGTCGACGTTGCGCTCGTAGCCGACGACGACGCCCGGCGCCACAGCGAGGACGTTGTTGCCGTCGTCCCACTGCTCACGCTCGGCCTCATAGGCATCGCCGCCGGTCCCGAACAGGCGCAGGCGCGGAACGTCGAGTGCCCGGGCGATCGCGCCGAACAGATCGGCCTCGCGCTCGGACGTGATGCCGTGGGCGGCGGGCCGCAGCGTGTAGGCGACCAGCTCGTCGCGGATGTGGGGGTAGATCGTGAAGGCGTCGCGATCGACCATCGTCATCACGGTGTCCAGGTGCATCGCCGACCGCCGGGCCGGCATCTGGACGGCGATCACGCAGGTCGCCGAGCGCGCCTCGAACAGTCGCGTGGCGAGCCGCTCGACGCCGGCGGGCCGCGTGCGCTCGCCCATGCCGACGAGCACGCAGCCGCCGCCGATGACCAGCACGTCGCCGCCCTCGAGCTGCGGCGCGCCGCCGAGGCCGTCGCTCCAGACCTCGTGCGGCTCGCCGGCGAACAGCCGGTGGTGGCGGTAGATCGCCTCGTAGTGGATGCTCTCGCGCCGCCGCGCGGACATCGCCATCGCGTTGATCGACACGCCGTCGTAGATCCACGCCGACGTGTCGCGCGTGAACAGGTGATTCGGCAGCGGCGCCAGCAGGAAGCCGTCGAGCGCCGGCACCTGCGCGCTGAGGGCGGCGCTCGCGAACGGCAGCTCGTCGTACGTGATGCCGCCGATCAGGCGCTCGGCGAGCTCTCCCGCCCGCACGGCGGCGAGCCACTCGCCCACCGCCGGGCCCAGGTCGGGCCCGAGATCGACGGCCGCGAGGGTGCGCGCGATCACGTCGGCGCGGACGACCGGGTCGGCGAGCACGTCGGCGAGCAGCTCCTGCAGGTAGAGGACCTGCACGCCGCGGTCGGTGAGCGTGTCGGCGAACGCGTCGTGCTCCTGGCGCGCGCGCCTGACCCACAGCACGTCGTCGAACAGCAGGGCCTCGCGGTTGCGCGGCGTCAGCCGCTTGAGCTCGAGGTCCGGCCGGTGGAGGACGACACGCCGCAGCGTGCCGACCTCCGACCCGACGTAGAGTCGCGTGGCGACTTCAGCCCGCATGCGGGCCTCCCACGAGCACCGTCTCAACGGCCGGGAGCCACGTCCTCGCCCGCGCCGGCGATCGCCCACACGCTGCCGACGACCAGCGCGCGGTGGGCGTCCAGAGCCCGATCGAACGATTGAGTTTCATGACTCCTCCTAACTCGAGGACATCACGACGCTATGCCAGCGGACGCTTCAGGCCATCGGGAGGCAACCGACGACAGGGTGTGGCGAACCACGGATGTAGGGCCCCGCCACGGCTCGTACGGTCAAGTCATGAGCACTCAGACCCCCACATCACAGAAGCTCGCACGCGCATCTGTCCGCAGTGCCATGCAGCTGGGGCTCTTCGAGTGCACGCCCGAGACCGACCTCCGGTCCGTGGCCCAGCTCATGGCCGAGAAGACGATTCACTGCGTCGTCGTCGCCGGCGACCGCTGGGGCATCGTGTCCGACGTCGACCTCATGCGCGCGCTCGGCCCCGGCATCGCAGACGCCACGGCGGGCGACGTCGCCGCCACCGACTTCGTGGTCGTGCGGCCCAACGACTCGCTGGAGCACGCCGCTCAGCTGATGGCCGAGCACGACACCGCACACCTGGTGGTCGTTTCGCCCGAGACGGGCTATCCGGCCGGCATGCTGTCCACGCTCGACATTGCGCGCGTCGTCGCCGCCGGCTGACACCCCCGTGCTTCCCCGGCCCGCTCCCCTCGTCCTCGCCGACGAGGAGCGGGTCGCGCGGACCGCCGCCGCGCTCGTCGCCAACCGCCGCCACGCGGGCCGCGATCTGCGGCCGCTGCGGCTCGACGCCGAAGGCGCCGTCGGCGGCCGGCTCGGCGACCTGCTGCGTGAGCGTGAGCTGCTCGTCCTCGCCACCGGCGGCGAGGTGGCCGCGGCGCTGGGCGCGATGCTGCTCGACCACCCGACGCCCGACCACCCGGCCTCACTGCTGCGGGCGCACCCCCGCCTGAGCGTGGTCTGCGATCGCGCGGCAGCCGCCGGCCTGCCGCCGCGCGACGGCGCTGGCCACGTGTGCGTCGTGCTCGGCCACCGGGAGCCCACGATCAGCGTCGAGCACCGGATCTCCCACGAATCCCTCGGCCGCCTGCACCGCGCCGAGTGGATCGCCCGCCGCCGCCCCACGCTGGCGGCGATCCTCACCGGCTACACGGCGACCGGCGGCCTCTCGGAAGCCGAGCAGATGCGGGCGGCCTGGCGGGTCGCCGACGTGCCGCCGTTGCTCGAGGTCGGCGGCCGCGACACCGCCGAGAACGCCGCGCGCTCGCTGCCGATCGTCCGCGCGCTCGGCGAGGTGCGGAGCGCCACGATCGTCACCTCGGCCTGGCACCTGCGCGCCCTGTACCACTTCCTCGCCTGGCGCGACACGGGCATCGACGTCGACTTCGCGTTCGACTGGCGGGGCGACTGGCCGCGAATGCTCGCGCACGAACTACGCGGAATGCGAACGATGCGCTCCGAGCGCACGCGCGCGCAGGCACTCACCCGTTAGCCTTGGTCCCGAGATGCCCGATAGGTCGTTGCCGACGCTGGTCGCGCTCGGCCGAAGCGTGCTGGCCGAGTCTGAGCCCGAGACGGTCCTCGAGCGGGTGCTCGACGCGGCGCGCGAGCTGACCGGCGCCCGCTACGCCGCACTCGGGGTGCTCGACGCCGAACGCCGGCACCTCGAGCGCTTCCTCACCGCTGGGATCGACGAGGCGACGCGCCGCGAGCTGGGCGACCCGCCACGCGGCCATGGCGTGCTCGGCGAGCTGATCCGCGAGCCCAAGCCGCTGCGCCTGCCCGACGTCGGCGCGCATCCGCGCTCGTACGGCTTCCCGATCGGCCACCCGCCGATGACCACGTTCCTCGGCGTGCCGATCCTCGTCGGAGGCGAGGCGTGGGGCAACCTGTACCTGACCGACAAGCAGGACGGCGACTTCAGCGAGGCCGACGAGGAGGCCGTCGTAATGCTCGCCGAGTGGGCCGCGATCGCGATCGAGAACGCCCGCCGCCTGCAGGACGTGCGCAGCCGCCGCGACGAGCTCGAACGGACGATCGGCGCGATGAGCGCGACCGTCGAGATCTCGCGCGCGCTGGCCGGCGAGACCGATCTGGACCGCATCCTCCAGCTCATCGCCAAGCGCGGCCGCGCCCTCGTCGGCGCGCGCGTGCTCGTCATCGAGCTCACGCACGGCGACCGGGTCCGGATCGCCGCGGTCGCGGGAGAGATCGATCAGGCGGTCGTCGGCGAGGAGGTCGAAGCCCACGGCAGCGTCGCCGAGCGGGTGCTGCTGGAGCGGCGCCCGCAGCGCCTCAGCGACGGCGACAACCGGGCCCGCTTCCAACAAGCCGGCCTCGGGAGTCGCGTCAGCCTCCATGCGGAGGCGGGCCTGCTCGTCCCGCTGGCCTTCCGCACCGAGGCGCCCGGGGTGCTGGTGGCCCTCGACCCGATGCACGGCGGCGAGTTCACGGCCGACGACGAGCGGCTACTCACCTCGTTCGCGGTCAGCGCAGCAAGCGCGGTCGTCACCGCGCGGTCGCTCACGCTCGAGCAGCTGCGCGGCCGCGAGGCAGCGACCGAGGACGAGCGGCGCCGCTTCACCCGCGAGCTGCACGACGAGACGCTGCAGGGCCTCGGCGCGCTGCGCCTCGCCCTCTCCGCCGCGCGCCGGCTCGAGGACCCCGAGCGCTGGAAGGGCGCCCTCGGCGACGCGATCTCAGAGCTCGACACCGAGATCGCCAGCCTGCGCGGCATCATCGCCGACGTCCGCCCCGCCTCGCTCGACGAGCTCGGCGTGGAGGCGGCACTCGAGGCGTTCGCCGACCGCACGCGCACGCGCGGCGTCGAGGTCGAGCTCGAGGTCGACCTCGACTACGAGGCCGGCCGCGCCAAGACGCGTCACGACCCCGAGCTGGAGACCGCGCTCTACCGCATCGTCCAGGAGGCGGTGACCAACGCCGTCAAGCACGCCGGCGGGGAAGCCGTGTCCGTGTCGGTGACGGAGGGCGACGGCGTCGCCACTGTGCGCGTCCGCGACGAGGGCGAGGGCTTCGACCCCGCCGAGCAGCCGCGCGGCTATGGGCTGGTCGGCATGCGCGAGCGCGTGGAGTCGCTCGGCGGCTCGCTGACGATCGAGTCGGCGCCGGGCGCCGGCACGACCGTGACGGTGCGATTGCCGGTCCAGCGGCGGTCCGACGGTCAGGCCGCCGTCGGATCGGCCACCATCGCCGGCACGCCCGACAGCCGCTCAGCCGCCTCGTCGAGGCGGATGTAACCGGCGCCGCCGGCCGAGCGCACAAGCGCGTCGATCCCCGGGTGATCGCCCATGCCGACCACCACGATCGCGGTGCCCTCAGCTTCGAGCGCCAGCATCGGCAGCCGGCGCAGGCCGGCATGGCCCAGCAGCCGGCGAGACACGAGCAGCACGTCGGGCGCCAGGAGCCGCATCTGGCGCACCGCCGATGGCAGGTCGGCCGCGATGCCGACGGGCTCGAGCGCCGGCTCGGTCTCGAGCAGCGACCACAGCGACGACCGGGTCGTGCTGCGGTCCGCTGCTACGAGGACCGTGGTTGTGTGCTGTTCGACCATTTGAAGAAGGATCGGCTTCTGCGGCGTCCGAACCATCCGTGCATCCCTCTCCATACCTGCCAGGAGAACTACGGAGCCGGCACCGGCACGGGGACGCGCTGGGCCAGATCGACGAGCCGGGCCGAGTAGCCCCACTCGTTGTCGTACCAGGCCACGACCTTCACCTGCGTGCCGTCGACGACCATCGTTAGCCCGGCGTCGAAGATCGACGAGTACGACGAGCCGATCACGTCGCTGGACACGAGCGGCTCCTCGCTGTAGGCCAGCACGCCGGCGAACGCGCCCTGGTCGGCACGGTCGCGAACCGCGTGGTTGACCGCCTGCACGGACGTCTCGGACTCCAGCTCGACCGTGAGGTCGACCACCGACCCGGTCGGCACCGGGACGCGCACGGCGTAGCCCTGCAGGCGCCCCACGAGGTCGGGGATCACGAGGCCGATCGCCTTGGCGGCACCGGTGCTCGTCGGGATCACGTTGATCGCCGCCGACCGGGCCCGTCGCGGATCCTTGTGCGGCGCGTCGATCAGCCGCTGGTCGCCTGTGTAAGCGTGGATCGTCGTCATCACGCCGTGGCGGATGCCGAACGCCTCGTGCAGCACCTTGGCCACCGGGGCCAGGCAGTTCGTGGTGCACGACGCCATCGAGATGATGTCGTGGCGCTCCGGGTCGTAGGCACTCTCGAAGTTGATCCCGAGCGCGACCGTGACGTCCGGGTCCTTGCCGGGCGCCGTGATGATCACCTTGCGCGCGCCGGCCTCCAGATGCTTGGCAGCGCCCGCACGGTCACGGAACTTACCGGTCGACTCGATCACCACGTCGACACCGAGCTCGCCCCAGGGCAGGGCCGCGGGATCGCGCTCGGAGAAGATCGGGATGACCTCGCCGTCGACCCGGATCGCGCTCTCGAGTGCCTCGACGGTACCCGGGAAGCGCCCGTACACGGAGTCGTGCCGCAGCAGCAGCGCGACGTCTTCGGGCGTGACGATGTCGTTGATCGCGACCCACTCGATGTCGGCGTCCATCTCACGGGCCGCCCTGAACATCGTGCGTCCGATCCGGCCGAAGCCGTTGATTGCGACTCGCACAGGCATGATTCACCTCTCTGTCTCGGGTTCACGCCCAGTCTCGGCGCGCGCGGCCGTAGATGCATCGGCCGTTTCTGCGCGAACCACTCCGTAGGGCTCCCGGATGGCGAGGTGGCTGCGGCGTGATCTGCTTAACGACACAAGGCGAAACGGAGGCACGATGCTCACCCCGGTAGTGGTCGCATACGCGACTAAGGCAGGCTCGACGAGAGAGGTGGCGGACGTCGTCGCGCGCACGCTGCGCGAGCATGGGCTCGAGGCCGACGCGCGGCCGGCATCCGAGGTCGGCACGCTCGATCCGTACCGCGCCGTGGTGCTCGGCACCGCTCTTTACACGGGCCGGATCCACCGCGACGCGAAGCGCTTCCTGCGCACGCATCGCGCGCAACTCGCCGAGCGGCCCCTCGCTGTGTTCGCCCTCGGCCCGAAGAAGCTCTCCGACGACGAGATCGCCTCCTCGCGCGCGCAGCTCGATCGCGCGCTCGCCGCACATCCCGAGCTGCGGCCGGAGCCGGTGGCGATCTTCGGCGGCGTCGTGAGCCCCGAGCGCCTGCACTTCCCGTTCAACCGCATGCCCGCCAGCGACGCCCGTGACTGGGACGCAATCCGCGCGTGGGCCGACGAGGTCGCCGCCACCCTGACCCCCGTCGCCGCGTGACGGTCCTCGAGCCGGAGGAGGCCCGGCGCATCCACGCCTCCTGGCGCGCCGCCAACTATCTGGCGGTGGGGCAGATCTACCTGCTCGACAACCCGCTGCTGCGCGAGCCGCTCAAGCCCGAGCACGTCAAGCCGCGCCTGCTCGGCCACTGGGGCACCACCCCGGGGCTGAACTTCCTCTACGCCCACATGAACCGGGCGATCCGGCAGCGCGACCTCGACGCGATCTTCATCACCGGCCCCGGGCACGGCGGCCCGGCGCTGGTCGCCAGCACCTGGCTGGAGGGCAGCTACACCGAGGTCTATCCCGAAGTGACGCGCGACGAGGAGGGCATGCGCGAGCTGTTCCGCCGCTTCTCGTTCCCGGGCGGCATACCGAGCCACGTCGCGCCCGAGACGCCGGGCTCGATCCACGAGGGCGGCGAGCTCGGCTACGCGCTCACACACGCGTACGGGGCGGCGTTCGACAACCCCGAGCTGCTCGTCGTGTGCGTGGTCGGCGACGGCGAGGCCGAGACTGGGCCGCTGGCCGCGAGCTGGCACGGCAACAAGTTCCTGAACCCGGAGCGGGACGGTGCGGTGCTGCCGGTCCTGCACCTCAACGGCTACAAGATCGCCAACCCGACGATCCTCGCGCGCATCCCGCAGGACGAGCTCACGGCGCTGCTGCGCGGCTACGGGCACGAGCCGCTCTACGTCGAGGGGCACGACCCCGAGGTGATGCATCCGCGGATGGCCGAGGTGCTCGACGAGGCGCTCGACGGCATCAGCGCCGGCCGGCGGCCGATGATCGTGCTGCGCACGCCGAAGGGCTGGACGGGGCCGAAGGAGGTCGACGGCCAGCCGACCGAGGGCACGTGGCGCTCGCACCAGGTCCCGCTCGCCCAAACGCGCGAGAACCCGGAGCATCTTGCACAGCTCGAGGCGTGGATGCGGTCCTACGAGCCCGAGGAGCTGTTCGACTCTGGCGGCGCGCCACGCGCCGACGTGCTCGCACCCGTGCCGGAGCGCAACCGCCGGATGGGGGCCAACCCGCACGCCAACGGCGGCGTCCTGCTCCAGGACCTGCGGCTGCCGGACTTCCGCGACTACGCGGTGCCGGTCGACGAGCCGGCGACGACGTCGAGCGAGGCGACGCGCGTGCTCGGCACCTTCCTGCGCGACGTCGTGAAGCGCAACCCGGAGACGTTCCGTATCTTCGGGCCCGACGAGACCGCGTCGAACCGCCTCGGCGCCGTCTTCGAGGTCACCAACCGCCAGTGGGACACGGCGATCTGGGACGGCGACGACCATCTCGCGCCCGAGGGCCGCGTCGTCGAGGTGCTCAGCGAGCACCTCTGCCAGGGCTTCCTCGAGGGCTACCTCCTGACCGGCCGCCACGGCCTCTTCAACTGCTACGAGGCGTTCATCCACATCATCGACTCGATGTTCAACCAGCACGCGAAGTGGCTGAAGGTCACGAGCGGGATCCCGTGGCGACGGCCGATCGCCTCGCTCAACTACCTGCTCACGTCACACGTCTGGCGCCAGGATCACAACGGCTTCTCGCACCAGGACCCCGGCTTCATCGACCACGTCGTCAACAAGAAGGCCGAGATCGTCCGCGTCTACCTGCCGCCGGACGCCAACTGCCTGCTGTCGGTGGCCGACCACTGCCTGCGCAGCCGTCACTACGTCAACGTGATCGTCGCCGGCAAGCAGCCCGCGCTCGACTTCCTGTCGATGGACGATGCGATCGCGCACTGCACGCGCGGCATCGGCATCTGGGAATGGGCGAGCAGCGACGCCGGCGGCGAGCCGGACGTCGTGCTGGGCTGCGCCGGCGACGTACCGACGGTGGAGACGCTCGCGGCCGCGGCGCTCCTGCGCCGCCTCCTGCCGGACCTGCGCGTGCGCGTGGTCAACGTCGTCGACCTGATGCGCCTGCAGCCGGAGAGCGAGCATCCGCACGGGATGAGCGACGCCGCGTTCGACGCCCTCTTCACCCCCGACCGGCCGGTGATCTTCGCCTATCACGGCTATCCGTGGCTGATCCACCGGCTCACCTACCGGCGCAACAACCACCGCAACCTGCACGTGCGCGGCTACAAGGAGGAGGGCACGACCACGACGCCGTTCGACATGGTCATGCTCAACGACATGGATCGCTTCCACCTGGTCATGGACGTCATCGACCGGGTGCCGGGACTGGGCACCACCGCGGCCGCGCTGCGGCAGGAGATGGCGGACGAGCGGCTGCGGCACCGCGCCTACACGCGCGTGCACGGCGACGATCCGCAGGACGTGCGCGACTGGGCGTGGCCGGGCTAGACCGAGCGCGCCGCCTTGACCTCGCCGCCGAGTTCGAGGCTCGTGTGGACGCCGCGCGGCAGCACGACCACGGGGCAGCCGGCGGCGCGCACGAGCGCGTGCGAGACGCCTCCGAGCAGCACGGCGCGCAGCGGACCGTAGCCACGCGAGCCGACGAGCAGCAGGTCGAGCGAGTGCGACTGCTCCGCCAGCTCGTGGCCGGGGCTCCCGGTGAGGAACACGCCCTCGGCGGAGACGTCGTCGGCCAGGCTGGCGACGCAGCGGTCGAGCTCGGCGCGCTGACGCTGCTCGATCTCCTGGTGGACCTCCGCGTAGGCGGGGCCCACGGCCAGGCCGGGGGTTCCGACCTCGGTCGCATCGAACACGCCGATCACGCGGACGGACGCACCGAAGTGACGAGCGAGGTCGCAGGCCGCGTCGAGCGCGGACAGCGACTCCAAGGACTCGTCGTAGCCGACGCCGATGGTGCGCACGGGATCGCCCTCACGCTCGCGATAGCCCTGCGGCACGATCGCCACCGGGCACGTGGCGCCGTGCAAGAGCCGTTCGCCCGTGCTGCCGGGCAGCACGCGGCCGACCGCTCCGCGGTGGGTCGAGCCGACCACCACGAGCGCGGCGTGGGACTTGTCCGCCAGGACGTGCAATGCATGCGCCGGCGACAGGTCGGCCACCGCCTCGGTGGGCGCGCTGCCGTCCGAAAGGCGACCGAGCACAGCCTGCGCGTCGGCCCGCAGCGCGTCGCGGAATGCGTTGTTGGACGCCCGTGACGGCGTGTCGTCATAGGGAAAGGCCGTCGCGAGTCGCAGCGTGGCGCCGGTGGCGCCGGCGAGCTGCCGCGCGAAGGCCAGCGCGTCTTCGGCACTGGGGGTGCCATCGACGCCGACGAGGATCTCAGACATGTCTTCCTCCTGTGGTGTTGTCTCGAGTCAATCGCCGTCCTGCCGTGCCGTCATCGTCGGAACTCCGCCGCGTCGTGCGGCGAACTACTGAACATCTGGCCGCCTCGTGCGGCATGCTTGCCGCATGAGCGAGGTCACGGTCGTCATCGCGGACGATCACGCGGTGGTCCGCAAGGGCCTGCGGCTACTGGTCGAGGCGGAGCCCGATCTGCGCGTCGTCGCCGAGGCGGGAACGGTCCCCGACGCGCTGCGGATGGCCAAGGCCCACCGCCCGAACGTGATCGTGCTCGACCTCAACATGCCCGGCGGGTCGAGCCTGGAGGCGATACCGACGATGCGCCAGGAGGCGCCGATGACGGCGATCGTGGTGCTCACGATGCAGAACGACCCGTCGTTCGCCCGCCAGGCGCTCCAGTCGGGCGCGCTCGGCTTCGTGCTCAAGGAGGCGGCCGACGACGAGCTGCTCGGCGCGATCCGGCTCGCCGCCGAGGGCGAGACCTACCTCAACCCGCGGCTCGGCGCGCGGCTGGCCGCCGCGCCGCCCGAGCCGGCCGGGCCGCCCGACGACCTGTCCGACCGCGAACTCGAGGTGCTCAAGCTGATCGCGCTCGGGCACACGAACTCCGAGATCGCGTCGCAGCTGTATCTCAGCGTGCGCACGGTCGAGTCCCACCGCGCGCACATCCAGCAGAAGACGCGCCGCTCTTCGCGCGCCGAGCTCGTGCGCTACGCGCTCGAACACGGCCTCGTCGACGTCGAGGATTGAGCCTCAGCGGTCGAGCGACGGGTAGGGCCGTGGGCGCCGCGGCGCCTCGATCCGCACGCGCGCGTCGACGACCACGGCGCCGCTCGGCGACACGAGCACGGGGTTGCAGTCGAGCTCGGCGATCTCCGGGCGGGCGGCGACCAGCGCCGCGACACGGACCAGCACGTCCTGGAGCGCGTGCACGTCGGCGCGCGGAGCGCCGCGATAGCCGTCGAGCAGCGGGTACATCCGCAGCGCCCCGAGCATCTCACTCGCATCGGCGCGCGAGAGCGGCGCGAGCCGCGTCTGCACGTCGCCGAGCAGCTCGACGTTGCTCCCGCCGGCCGCGCACGCGACCACCGGGCCGAAGTCGCGATCGCCGACCGCGCCGACCAGGATCTCGACGCCCTCGGGCGCCATCGCCTGGACCACGTAGCCGACCGGCACGTGGCCGGCGGCGCGGAGCGAAGCGCCGATCTCCCGTGCCGCGCGCGTCGCGGCGGTCGGGCCATCGAGTCCGAGCCGAACGCCGCCGACGTCGGCCTTGTGCACGAGCCCCGGCGCGATCGCCTTGATCGCCACGGGGCCGCCCAGCTCGGCGGCGCAGCGACCGACGGCGGCCGGCGTGGCCGCAATCCGCGCGTTCACCTGGGAGACGCCGTACGCGCGCAGCAGCGCGGACACGCGCTCGGGCACGAGCCAGCCGCCGCCGCCGGCCAGCGACTCGGCCACGATGCCCGCCGCCGCATCGGCGTCGATGCCCTCGAGCGTTGGCTCGTCCGCCGCCGCGTCACGCCTCCAGCGGGCGTAGCCGGCCGCGTGCGAGAGCGCCCGCACCGCCTCCTCCGGCGTCGCATAGGCCGGGACGCCTTCGGCGGCGGCCAGCTGCGCGCGTGCCGCGTCGTCCTGCGCCATCCAGACGGCGAGCAGCGGCTTGCCGGCCTCCTGCGTCTTGACGGAGGCGGCGCGCAGCGCGGCGGCGACATCGGGCGCCTGCGTCACGAGCGGCGGGATGAAGATGGCGATGATCGCGTCGACCGCGGGCTCCGCGGCGAGCGTCTCGATCGTGCGCTGGTAGGCGTCGGCGTCGGCGGAGGCGATCATGTCGACGGGGTTGGCCACCGACGCCTCGCGGGGCAGAGCGGTCTTGAGCAGGCGGCGCGCGCGGCTGGCGAGCGCATCGACGCGCAGGCCGGCGGCCGCGCAGGCGTCGGCACAGGCGATCCCGGGCCCGCCGGCGTTGGTCACGATCCCGACGCGGTCGCCCGGGGGCAGCGGCTGGCCTCCGAGCAACGCGGCCACGTCGAACAGCTCGCCGACCGTGCCGGTGCGGATCACGCCCGAGTGGCGGAACAGCGCGTCGACCGTGGCGTCGGAGGCCGCGACGAGCGCGCCGGTGTGCGAGGCGGCGGCGCGCGCGCCGGCCGCCGAGCGGCCACTCTTGACCGCGATCACGGGCTTGACCGCGGCAACGCGGCGCGCGATGCGGCCGAAGCTCTGCGGGTTGCCGAACGACTCCAGGTACAGGCCGACGACGCCGGTGCCGGCGTCGCCCTCCCAGAACTGCAGCAGGTCGTTGCCGGAGAGGTCCGCCTTGTTGCCCGTCGACACGAACGACGAGATGCCGAGGCCGCGGCGCGCCGCCTCGGCGACGGCGGCGATGCCGAACGCGCCGCTCTGCGAGGCGAACGCGACGCCCCCGGGCGGCGGTGCCTCGGGCGCGAAAGAGGCGTTGAGGCCGACGGCGGTGTTGAGCACGCCCAGGCAGTTCGGGCCGACCAGGCGCATACCGGCCGCGCGGCAGATCGCGAGCAGCTCGGCCTGGCGGGCGGTGCCGGCGCCGCCCAGCTCGGCGAAGCCGGCCGACAGGACGACGAGCGCGCGCACGCCGGCCGCGCCGCATTCGCGCGCGACGTCGGGCACGCCGGCGGCGGGCACGGCGATCACCGCAAGCTCGACCGGCCACGGCACATCGGCGAGCGAGTGATAGGTCTCGACGCCGGGAATGCTCTCCGCGCGCGGGTGGACGACGCACAGCCGGCCGGCGAAGCACCCGCGCAGCACGTTGCCGAGCACGGCGCCGCCGACGGAGCCGGGGCGCTGCGAGACGCCGATCAGCGCGACCGACGCGGGGCGCAGCACGTGCGCGACCGCCGCTTCGGCGGCGATGCGCTCGCGCGCCTCGAAGCGGGCGTGGCCGGCCGGCGTGAGGTCCGCGGGCATCTCCACGCTCAGCTCGCCGGGCAGCGAGCGCACCGCGACGGCGAACCCGGAGTCGCGGAACACCTTGATCATCCGGTGGTTGCCGGCGAGCACGGTGGCCGTGAGCGTCGCGATGCCGTCGCCATGGGCGAGCTCGGCGAGGTGCGCGAGCAGCACGGTCGCGATGCCGCGGCGCTGCCAGTCGTCGGCGACCTCGAAGGCGATCTCCGCGCGGTCCTCGGACTCGAGCATGTAGCCGCCGTGCGCGACGATCCGCTCGGGATCCCCGGCGACGACGACGAGCCCGCGTCCCGCGTCACCCACGAACAGCCGGGCGGCGGCATCGAGATCGGGGCCGGCGGCGAAGAAGCGCAGCCAGCGCGACTTGTCGGAGAGCTCGCCGAGGAAGTCGCGCAGCGCGTCCTCGTCGTCGGGATGGACGAGCCGGACCCGGACGGTGCCGCCGTCGCGCAGCGCGACGTCGACACTCGGCGCAATCTCAGGCGCGACTGCCAAGGCGACCTACCTCCTCGCGGCCGGCGAGCACGGGCGCCAGGTAGCGGGTGGCGATCTTCGCCGGCGGCCACCACAGGGCCTCGAGCGACGCCTGGGTCGCGGCCGGCGTGCCGCCCGCCGGGGCGCGCAGCCAGCGGTCGCGGCCGCCGGTGAGCAGCATGCCGCGCAGCAGGGGCCGGAACGGCTCGGGATCGAGGTCGACACCGTGGCGGGCGGCGATCGCCTCGGCGGCGGCCACCGCCTGCTGGGCGGCGAGGCCGCCCTGCTTGATCGGAGCGTCGGTGGCATCGCCCGCCGCGAAGACGTCGTCTGCGCCCGTCACGTGCCCGTGCGCGTCGACCGGGATGAAGCCGCCTTCGTCGGCGGGCAGCCCGACGAAGCGTGGGCCGATGGGCACCGGCATCGCCACCACGCGGTCGACCGTCAGCCGCCGGTCGCCCGCGATGACCACGCCGTGGTCGACCTCGGGGGTGACCGAGCCGATGAACGCGATCCGCTCCTGGGCGAGCAGCTCGCCGACCATCGTGCTCGACTCGGGCCCGAACAGCTCCAGCGGGCGCGCCTCGGGCGTCACGAGCGTGAGCTCGACGTCGTCGGCGCCGGCCGCCCACACATCGCGCGCGGTCATCAGCGCGAGCTCGTACAGCGGCAGGCTCCAGGCGGCGCTGGTCGGCAGCACGAACGCGACGCGCCGCACGTAGCCGTCCTCGAGATCTGCGAGCAGGCCGGAGAGCGCCTCGGCGGCACCGTCGAACCCGAACGTGATCGCGTGCGGGAAGGCGGGCCGCATCGAAGCGCCGACGGCGACCAGCAACGAGTCGTACGCGATCGCGCTGCCGTCGTCGAGCAGCGCGAGCCGCTGCGCGATGTCAACTTCGGTCACGCTGGCGCGGACGAGGTCGGCGTCGAAGTCGCGCGCGAGTTCGGCCAGCGAGTGCCGCGCGGCGTGGCCGAGGCAGAACGGCTGGGCGACCGACAGCGGCCGGTAGACGAAGTGCGGTTGGGGCGCGACGAGGGTCACGCGGACGTGGTCGGGGGCCAGGTCGTGCAGCGCGATCATGGCCTCGAGAGCGGCGACGCCGCCGCCCGCGATCACGACATGGGCACGGGGATCGGTCATGCCTTCAGCTCCTGTTCCCAGCGGGCGCGCCGCTCGGCGTAGGCCGCCGGCAGCACCCCGCCGCTCAGCGTGGCGGCGGCATCGAGCGCGTGGAGCGCTTGCGTGAGGTCACCCGCGGCCGCGTCTTCGTCGGCGATGAGCAGTGCCAGCTCCAGCGCGGCGTCGTGCTCGGTGACGACGGCCTGCGGGCCGGCGACGCGATCCTCCAGCGGTGCGTCCCCGAGGGACGCCGGCCGGGCGGTCGCGAGGTACGGTGCGAGGTAGCGGCCGGCGACCTTGGCCGGCGGCCACCACAGGGCGCGGCCGGACATGTCGCCGCGCAGTGCGCCGCGGCCCGTGGTCACGGAGCGGCGGCGGCCGGCGGCGTCGAGCTCGGCGCGCAGGTACAGGGGAGCGCCGCCCGTGAGCAGCAGGCCGCGCAGGACCGGCGCGAAGCTTTCCGCGGTGATCGCGGCGCCGAGCTCCTGGGCGATCGTGGCCGCGGCCGCATCGGCCTGCTGGGCGGCGAGGCCGCCCTGCTTGACCGGGAAGGTCGTGGCGTCGCCGGCGGCGTAGACGCGCTCGGTGCCGGCGACGCAGCCGTGCGCATCGGTGCGGATGAACCCGTCGGAGTCGGCGGGAAGGCCGGGCACCGCGGGGCCGACGAGGCCGGGGAGGCTGATGACCGTGTCGGCCGCGACCGCCGTGCCCGAGCGCAGCCACAGCATGCTCTCGGCGGCGTGGTCCGGACGCGCACGGGTGCGCAATCCGATCCCGCGGTCCTGGAGCATCGCGCGCATCGCGGCGGCGGCCGTGTCGCCGAACATCCACAGCGGCTCGCGCTCGGGCGTCACCAGCCGCACGACGGCATCGCTGACGCCGCGCATCGCGAGCGCGGAGGCGGTCATGATCGCGAGCTCGTAGGCGGGCAGCGTCCACGTCGTGCCGGTCGGGACAGCGATCGCGATCCGCGTCCCGTGGCCGCGGGCGGCCTCGTCGAGCACCCACTCGACGACTGGCGCGTCACCCGGGCCGCGGAACGTGAGGGCTCCGGGGATGGCCTCGACAGGCCGCGCGCCGACGGCGACGAGCAGGTAGTCATACGGGCGCACGGCGCCGCCCGCGAGGCGGACGGTGCGTGTCCCGGCGTCGACGGCGGCGAGCTCGCCCTGCACGAGGTCGACGGAGTAGCGGCGCGCGAGCGCCTCGAGGTCGATCTGTGCCGGCGCACCGAAGCCGAACGGCGTGGCGACTGACGCAGGCTTGTCGACG
This sequence comes from uncultured Solirubrobacteraceae bacterium, assembly GCA_963803335.1. Lineage (GTDB taxonomy): Bacteria > Actinomycetota > Thermoleophilia > Solirubrobacterales > Solirubrobacteraceae > DASSUW01. The sequence continues at coordinate 496,716 of CAWDME010000012.1, forward strand.
AGAGTGTGGGCCGGCGCGATCAGCTCGAGGTCGAAGCCGCGGCCGGCGAGATGGCGGAGCGCGAGCGCGGCCTCGACGGCAGCGACGCCCGACCCGGCGATCACGACGCGGTTTCTCATGTGAGGAGCGTCCTCGCGCGGCGCCGTCACGACATCCGCAACGGCCCGTCGATGACCGCGGGGAACTACGGAGGTCGCTCACGCGGGTCCCTCCGATGCTGAACCCATGACGATGCCGTTCGCCCATGAGACGTGGTTCGACCACGCCGTATACCCCACCGACTGGGGGTTCGCCGCCCAGAAGCTGACCCTCGCCTTCTTCGTCGCCGCCGTGCTGGCGACCGTCGCCGTCCGCCTGCTCGCGCGCGTCGCGCCCGGCGTCGATGTCCCCGCCCTGGGGCGGCTCGTCCCCTTCATGCCGTTCGCGATCCGTCTGCACCTCGGCGTCTCCCTGATCGGGCTGCTGTCGCTCGGCTTCTACCTCTCCCCCGCGATGGACCTCCGGGCCGACTTCGCCGGGATCGCGCTCGGTACGACGATGGCCGTCGTCGCGATCACGATGCTCACCGGCTGGCGCGCCCGCCGGTCGGCCGACCTCGAGACGGGGCGCGCGACCGAGCCGACGGTCGTCGACCACGCCCGCGCGATCTGGTCGCTCAAGGTCGCGGCCGGCGCGGCGCTGATCGTGGTCGCCTTCGCCGAGAAGCTCGCGGTGCCGGACATGGCGGTGCACTTCCTCGCCACGCACCCCGAGCTCAACGTCGCCCAGCAGGTCGGCTTCGACATGAGCAACCTCGAGTTCGCGCGCCTGGCCGGCGGCATCGAGATCCTGTTCGGGCTGCTGCTGATCTCCGGTGCGCTGCCGCAGGCGATCGTGCTGATCGCGGGGATTCCGTTCAATGCGACGCTGTGGTTCTTCGGCGCCAACGAGCTGATGGGGCACCTCCCGATCTACGGCGCGATGCTCGCTCTGCTTGTCTACGGGTCGGACCCGCAGCTGCGGCCCGCTGTCTCAGCCCTGCTTCCGAGCACCAAGGAGTCAAGATGGACGTTGTCATCGCCGGTGGTGGCGTCGCCGGCCTAGAAGCCCTCCTCGGACTACGGGCGATGGCCGGCGACCGGGTACGGCTGACGCTCGTCGCGCCCGACCCCAACTTCTCGTACCGTCCGCTCGCCGTGGCCGAGCCGTTCGCGCTCGGCCACGCGCACAAGGTGCCGCTGACCCGCTTCGCCGAGGATGCGCGGGCAGACGTCGTGCTCGACGCGCTCACCGGCGTCGACGACGCGGCGCGCGAGCTGCGGCTGCGGGACGGCGGCACGCGCTCGTTCGACGCGCTGATCGTCGCGACCGGAGGCCGCGCCGTCACCGGCGTCGAGGGCGCGACGACGTGGTGGCCGGGCGGCGATGCCAACACGTACGGCGGGCTGCTGCAGGACATCGAGGAGGGCTACGCCAAGCGCCTCGCGATCGTTGTTCCGCCCGGCGCCGTCTGGCCGCTCCCCGCGTACGAGCTCGCGCTCATGACGGTCGGCGAGGCGCGCGAGATGGGCCAGGAGGTCAACGTCACGATCGTCACTCCCGAGCACGCACCGCTCGCGCTGTTCGGCGAGGCCGCGAGCCGCGCCGTCGCCGAGGAGCTGCGCTGGGCGGGCATCGAGCTCAAGACGGGCGTCGCCGCGCCGAACACCGACGGCCTCGACTACCAGCGTGTGTTCGCCGTGCCGCGCATCGTCGGCCCGATCATCGAAGGCCTCGCGATGGACGAAGAGGGCTTTGTCATTGCGGGCGACGACGGGCTCGTGGAGGGCTGCGAGCGGACGTGGGCCGCCGGCGACGGGATCGTCTCGCCGGTCAAGTTCGGCGGGCTGGCGACGCACCAGGCGCGCATCGCTGCCGCGGCCGTCGCGCGCCTCGCCGGCGCCGAGAACGTGTCCGACCCGGGCGAGCCGGTCCTGCACGGCCGCCTGCTCATCGGCCATCGCACGCGCCGGCTGCGCGGCCGCGGCGACGCCGAGGGCGCGCCGCTGTGGTGGCCGCACGGCAAGGTCGCGGGCGAGTACCTGCCGCGCTGGCTGGCCGAGCACGGCGTCGCCCCGCCCCCGGCGGCGAGCGAGCCGCCCGGCGACGAGGGCGTCAGCGTCTCGCAGCCGCTGCACGCGATGCGCGGGCCTGAGCTGCAGTACCTGTTCGAGCTGGGACGCGAGTACCGCAGCGGCGATCCCGCGATCGCGGCCCTCGGCCGCCGGATGCGCGAAGCGCGCGAGCGGTGACGCACTAGCCTGAGAGTCGATGCTCCGCCTGTCGCCGACACTGCGTGCGCTGCTCCTCGTCCCGCTGCTGGCGGCGGGCGTGGACCAGGCGCGCGCGGTCGTGATCTGCGGCAGCCACGCGCAGAGCTGCCTCGAGGCGGCCGGGCGCGGCTGGATCGGGATGTGGGGCGTCGCGCTGATCGCGCTCTACGCGGTCGCGCTCGCGCTGTTGGTGGCGCGCGGGGCGCGGCCGCCCGCGGCGACACCGCCGAGCTTCGCGCGCCTGTGGGCGCTCGGAACGGCCGGAGTCGCGGCCGCCTGCGTCGGTCAGGGCGTGATCGCCGCCTCGCTCGGCGGCGCCTCGCTCGGCGGCGGCTGGCTCGGGCTGCTCGCGCTGTGCGTCCTCGCCGGCGCCGTGCTGGCGCTCGCGCTGCGGATCGCACCGGCCCTGCGCCGCTCGCTGCGCACCGCGGCGCCGCGCCCCGGCGGGCCCGCGCCGGGCCGCTGGCTCGCCCCCACGCCGCTCTTCGCCGCCACCGGCAGCACCCCGGCGCGCCGCCCCCGCGGCCGCGCTCCTCCGCTCGCGATCTGATCCCCACGCCGCGAGGGGTCAGACCCCTCCGCGCCACCAAGGGGGTCAGACCCCCTTACCCAAGGGGGTCAGACCCCCTAAGGCGGATCGTCCTGCAAAGAGGAGCTTCTTGAAATGTCACATGCAATGACCAAGCGGCAGCTACGGGAGCAGCGCCGTGCCGAACGCCAGGCCGCCGAGCGAGCCGCGCAGGCTCGCGCCGGCCGCCGCCGGCGGCTGCTGCAGCTCGGCGGGGCGCTCGGGCTCGCCGCCGTCGTCGTCATCGCCGCCATTGCGCTGTCGTCGGGCGGCGGCAACGGCGAGACGGCCTCGCCCCAGCAATCCGCCGCGCTGCTCAGCGGCATCCCCGAGCACAACGGCGTGCTCGGCGACCCCAAGGCGCCCGTCACCGTCACCGAGTTCGTCGATCTGCAGTGCCCGATCTGCGCCGCGACCTCGCGTACCGTCCTGCCGTCCGTCGTCGACGACTACGTCAAGACCGGGCAGGTGAAGCTCCGCGCGCGCACGCTGAGCTTCCTCGGATCCGACTCCGTGCGCGCCGCGCGCGTCGCCGCCGGGGCTGAGAAGCAGGGCAAGCTGTGGCCGTTCCTGGAGGCGTTCTACGCGGCGCAGAAGACCGAGAACTCCGGCTACGTGACCGACGCCTTCGTGCGGGAGGTCGCCAAGGCGGCCGGTGTCGACGCGACCGCGGCGCTCGCCTACGCGGGCAAGGCGCAGTCGCAGGCCCCGCTGGCCGCAGCCAACGCGGCGGCGCAGCGCTTCGGCGTCAGCGGCACGCCGACGTTCCTGGTCCAGCGCGGGAACGGGCAGCCGAAGATCGTCAGCGCCGACCAGCTCAGCGCCGCGCTCGCGCAGCAGTGATCAGCCGCTGCCGAGCTCGGCGCGCAGCGCCGCGAACGCCTCGCGCGACAGCCGGACCGACACCATGTCGTCATGCGTGCCGGCGAACAGGACGACCGCCCCGCCATCCTCCATCCAGCCGCCGAACAGGCGGTGCTGGAGGATGCGGCTCGCGCGGTGCTCGTCGGCGATGATCTGGAGCCCCTCGGCGAGCCAGCGGCCCTGCTGGCGGTTGAAGATCACGCCGTGCTGGCCGTTGGAGATGACCAGCGCCCGGTTGTCGACGTACACGTAGGGAGCCGCCGTCTCGGCCGGCAGGGTGAGGGTCATGGGCCAAGTGTGCCGCACGATCCGGCGGCGGTAGCGTGCCTGTGATGACTGGCCGCCCGCCGAACGTCCTGTACCTGCACTCGCACGACACCGGGCGCTATCTGGAGCCGTACGGCTACCCGGTGCCGACGCCGAACATCCAGCAGCTCGCCAACCAGGGCATCGTGTTCCGGGAGGCGTTCTGCGCCGTCCCGACGTGCTCCGGGAGTCGCGCCGCGCTCCTCACCGGCCAGTACGGGCACTCGAACGGGATGCTCGGCCTCGCCCACCGCGGCTGGGTGCTCAACGACTACGGCCAGCACGTCGTGCACACGTTGCGCGGGGCCGGCTACTGGTCGGCGATGGTCGGCGAGCAGCACATCGCCAAGCGGCCGGACGTGATCGGCTACGACCACGTCGCCAAGGTCGAGACCACGCACGTCGACGCCGTGGCGCCGATCGCCATCGACCTGATCGCCAAGCGCCCGCGCGAGCCGTGGTTCTTCTCGGTCGGCTTCTTCGAGACCCACCGCGAGTTCTTCGCGCCCTCGTCGGTCGGCGACGTCCTTTACTCGCGGCCGCCCGAGAACATCGCCGACCACCCGGATACGCGCCGCGACATGGCCTCCTACAAGGCGAGCGCGCGGTCGCTCGACCAGGGCGTCGGCGCCGTGCTGCAGGCGCTCGACCAGCACCGGCTCGTCGACGACACGCTGGTGGTGTTCACCACCGACCATGGGCTCGCGTTCCCCGGCGCCAAGGCGACGCTGTTCGACCGCGGCATCGGCGTCGCCCTGATCATGCGCGGCCCGGGCGGCTTTGAAGGCGGCCGCGTGATCGACGCGCTCGTCTCGCACCTGGACATCTACCCCACGCTGTGCGACCTCGCGGGCATCGCGCACCCGCCGTTCCTGCAGGGGCTCTCGCTGCTGCCGCTGGCGCGCCGCGAGACCGACGAGATCCGCGACACGCTGTTCGCCGAAGCGACCTACCACGCGGCCTACGAGCCGCAGCGCGCCGTGCGCACGCAGCGCCACAAGTACATCCGCCGCTTCGGCGACCGCGACCGGCCGGTGCTCGCCAACACCGACGACGGGCCGAGCAAGGACCTGCTGCTGGGACTCGGATGGGGTGACCGCAGGATCCCGTTCGAGCAGCTCTACGACCTCGCGCTCGACCCCAACGAGGCCGCCAACGTGATCGACCACCCGGACTACGCCGACGTGCGGCGCGACCTCGCGGCGCGGCTTGACGGGTGGATGCGCGAGACCGGCGACCCGCTGCTCGACGGGCCGGTGGATCCGCCGCCCGGCGCCGAGTTCAACACGCCCGACCAGGTTTCGCCGGCCGAGCCCACCCGTCGGGTCTGACGCCGTTTCCTGTTGGCCGAGCGGCAATGTGCCGATTAACCGCGTGAACATGTCCGCCGGCGGAACCTGGCTGTGCCCGACGCAGCTCCATCGCGAGCGTCTCCTCGAGATGGAGACGAAGATCACCCGTGCCCGGGCGATCATGTACGGCTCGCTGGCGATCGCGTTCGTGATCGCCATCCCATGGGTGGGAGCCTGGACGCTGATCCCGCTGGGGCTGTCGGTCATCACGTACGGCATCCTGCGCCCGCGAATCGCGACCAGCGAGCGCCCCGAGTACGTCGTGGCGGCCACCGTCGTGAACGCGCAGGTGCTGATCGGCATCGGCATCGCGCTCAGCGGCGGCCCGCACAGCCCGACGATCCCGATGCTGCTCCTGCCGATCGTCACGCTGCCGGCGCGCTTCTCGCCGCGCGGCGTGCACGCCGGACTGGCGCTGACGGTCGTCGTCCTCCTCGCCTCCACGATCGGCGTCGACCTGCACGGCTTCGCCGACGACCCGACGTACACGATCATCGGCCTCGCCTGCTGCGGCGGCCTGGCGGCGTTCGCCGAAACGCTGATGCGCGCCGAGATGGAGCAACGCTCGGACGCCGTGCTCGACCCGCTCACCGGGCTGCTCAACCGCAAGGCGCTCGCCGGCCGCTTCGAGGAGATCGCCCAGCAGGCGGCGCTCAGCGGCGCCCCGATCTGCCTGGTCGCCTGTGACCTGGACCACTTCAAGGACGTCAACGACACCCACGGCCACGCGCGCGGCGACGCGGTGCTCAAGGATGCCGCGTACGTGATGCGCAAGCAGCTGCGCTCGTTCGAGCTGATCTACCGGCTCGGCGGCGAGGAGTTCCTGATCGTGCTCCCCGGCGTGTCGGTCCCCGAGGGGCTGGTGATCGCGGAGCGCGTGCGCGTCGGGATCGCGGACGCCTGCCCGGCCGGCCTCAACATCACCGCATCGTTCGGCGTCGCCGGCGCCGCGGGCGGCGAGGCCGACTTCGAGACGCTCTTCCGCGCGGCCGACGAGGCGCTCTACGAGGCCAAGCGCGCCGGCCGCAACCGCGTCGTCACCGCGGGCTACGACGAGCCGCTGCCGGCCGCCGCGTAGCGCAGGTACACGACGCCGTTGCCGAAGCGGCGCTCCTCGAGCAGGTCGAGCGCGACCCGCACACCGTCCGGCAGCGCGCGGTTGCCGCCGCCGAGCGTGATCGGGCTCAGGAACAGCTGGACCTCGTCAACGAGCCCCGCCGCGAGCGCCTGGCCGGCCAGCTCGGGGCCGCCGACGCCGATGTCGCGGTCCGCGTCCGCCTTGAGCCGGCGGACAGCGTCCGGGTCGAACTCGCGCTCGACCCGCGTTCGCGCGCTGGTGGCGGCCTCCAGCGTGCGCGAGTACACGATCTTGTCGGCCGCGCGCCACAGCTCGGCGAAGTCGCGCATGACGGGCGGCTCGTCCGCGAGCGGCATCGTGTCCCACACCGCCATCACGTCATACATCCGGCGCCCATACAGGTACGTCCCGACCGGCCGCTCGAGGTCGTTGACGAACGCGTGCACCTCCGCGTCGGGCGCCAGGAGTTCGAAGTTGCCGTCGGCATCCGCGACGTAGCCGTCCAGCGACGCGATCGCCGAGTAGATCAGCCTGGCCATACCGTCTCCGCCAGCCCGGCCTCGACCGCCGCGTCCCACGTGTCGGCGATGCGCTCGGCGGCGAACCGCTCGTCGGCGAGGATGCGCTGGGCGACCCCCGCCGTCTGCTCGTCGCCGGCCCGTTGCGCGATGCGCGTGAGCAGCTCGTAGGCGCCGACCTCGAGCGCCTCGAAGGCGTACGCGAAGCCGGCGAGCTTGACCGGGGTGTCGGGCTGGGCCTTGAAGAAGGTGCCGAGGTTGAGCGCGCCCGCCCGCATGGCGCCGGCCTGGAAGCGCGACGGCCCAGCGTCGTGGGCGGCGAGCCGCTCGTCGATGAGCGACTGGTGCTCGCGGGTCTGCTCGAGGTGCTCGGCGAACGCCTCGGCAAGCAGGTCGAAGCCGGCGATCTGCGGACCGGTTTCGAGCAGCTGCATCGCCTGTCCCTCCAGCGCGTGCGCGTCGCGCAGGTACTTGACGAGGTCCTTGCCGATGTCCTCGGCGCCCTTCTCGCGCAGCGACGCCTCGACCGCGCGGTCCCACATCTCCGCGATGCGGTCGGCCATCGCGCGCTCCTGGCCGCCGATCTGCTCGGCCATCGCCCGCACGGGCTCATCGCCGGCGCGCTCGGCGATCCGCCGCAGCAGCTCGTACGCCGCCAGCTCCATGTGCTCGTACGAGTAGGCGTGCATCGCGAGCTTGCCCGGCGTGTCGGGGTTCACACGCGCGAACAGGATCATCCCCCAGCCACCGACGCGGCCCGCGACGTCCTTGACCGCCGACGGCTTCGCGTCGCGGCGCTCGAGCTGCTCGCGCACGAGCCGCTCGTGCTCCTCGGTCTCGTTCATGTGCTCCACGAAGATCCGCTGCAGCTCGGTGTCACCGGCGACGCGCGGGGCCAGGCGCATCTGGGCGAGCGCCTGCTCCTCGATCGAGTGGAGGTCGGTGAGGTACTTGGTCAGCTGTTCGGCAAGCGAGTTCGCGGTCATCCGGTGGTGCTACCCCGGAACGGTCAGCGAGATCGCTGCCGCGCCGCGCATGTCCAGCACCACCCGGCCGCGGATCTCTGCGCCGCGGATCACGATCTCCGCGCAGGTGGCGCAGCGCACGACCGTGCCCATGTCGCTCACGTAAGCGGTGGCCGCGCCGAGCGGGCCCGACGCGCCGCAGCCGGCGCACGTGACGACGGCGGTCGTCGCCTCGACCGTGAACACCTCGGCGAGCAGGCCCGCCGCCGCGTTGCCATCCAGATGCATGGTCATCCTCCCGTGGCGCCGAAGCGCTCGGTCCGGACCCGGGCGGCGTCGTGCCCGAGTGCGATGAGTTCTGCGGCCACGCCCTCGACGAAGCCGGTCGCGCCGCAGACGAAGATGCGCGGATGCTCGACGGGCGGAAAGCCCGCCTCGGCGAGCATCTCGCGATCGACCCGGCGGGCGCAGCCCGTCCATCCCGGCGGCGCCTCGCGTGTGTACGTGTACGTGACGTCGTACGAGCCCAGCTCGGCGCGGTAGATGACGTCGCGCTCGCGCCTGGCCGACAGCAGCAGCCGCGCCGAGGCGTCGCTGCCCGCGCGCTGGTGGTGCCGCAGCATCGACCTCAGGGGCACGACGCCCGACCCGCCGCCGATCAGCCACAGCGGGCCGCCCTGGCTCGCCTCCCACACGAACCAGCCGCCGACCGGGCCCCGGATCTCGAGCACGTCGCCGGCCTGTGCCTCGTCGACCAGGTACGGCGACACCTCGCCTTCGTCGAGCCGCTCGACCGTGATCGCCGGCGCGCCATCCTCGGGCGCCGAGGCGATCGAGTAGCTGCGCTGCGCCCGGTAGCCGTCCTCCGCGGTGAGGCGGATGTCGACGTGCTGGCCGGCGCGGTGGCCCGGCCATCCCTGCACGTCGAGCACCAGCGTCGACGCCGACGGCGTCTCGCGAATCACCTCGCGCACCGTCGCCGGCCGCCAGGTCACGATGCGGTCAGTCGCCCTGGTAGCGCTGCTCACGCCAGGGATCTCCGCGGTCGTGGTAGCCGAGCGACTCCCAGAAGCCCGGCTCGTCGTAGTCGATCACCTCGATGCCGCGCACCCACTTCGCGCTCTTCCAGAAGTACAGGTGCGGCACGAGCAGGCGCGCCGGGCCACCGTGCTCGGGCTCGAGCGGCGCGCCGTCGTAGGCGTAGACGACCCACGCCTTGCCGTCGGTGATGTCCTCGATCGCCAGGTTGGTCGTATAGCCGCCGTACGAGTGGACCATCGAGTAGGCGCCGAGGACCTCGACGTCCTCGAGCAGCGTGTCCACGGAGACGCCCTCCCAGCCGGTGCCGAGCTTGGACCACGAGGTGACGCAGTGGATGTCGACGGTGATCGACTCGCGCGGCAGCGCCTGGAGCTCCTCCCAGCTCCAGCGCCGCGACTCGGCGACCGAGCCGGTGATCGCGAACTCCCACTCGTCGAGCGGGACGTCGGGCGTCGGGCCGGCGGAGAGCACGGGGAAGCCTTCGGTCAGGTACTGCCCGGGCGGCAGCGCGACGCCGGCGGGCGGCTCCGGATGGCGGCGCCGGAAGCCTCGGGTGAACGGGGTCATGCGGGTAAGTCTCGCCGACCCGGTGCCCGTTACGTCAAGAGAACTTCGTCGCGGGGCGCGCTTGGAGAACGTCGTCGACGTACGCGTCGACCTTCTCGTCGTAGAAGGCGATCAGGCCGGCGACCTTCCGGCTCTCCTCGAACGGCGCCCGGTACGACCACGCGAGGTCCTCGTGGACCTGATCGCCGGTCCGCACCGACCAGTACTCGGCCTGCCCCTTGTACGGGCAGTGGCTGACCGTGCCGGTGTGCTCGAGCAGGTCCATCCGGACGTCGGTCTTCGGCACGTAGTAGCGGACGGGCAGCCCGGTCTCGAACAGCAGCGTCGGTTTCGCCGACTCGGCCACGGGCACGCCGTCGACCTCGATGCGGACGTGGCGCGAGCTCGCGAGCGCGTCGATGCGGGTGTACGGGTCGCGCGGATGCGTGAAGACCTCCTCGTCCTCCTCGAACCAGGCGTCCATGGCGCTCCAGTTCAGCCGGATCGTGTCGCGCAGCTCGGGGATCGGCGAGTCCTCGTAGCGGACGGCCGCGCCGGCGACGCCGTTGATCCTGAACGTACGCCCGTCGCCGCGGCTGGGCGAGTGGTCGACGCCGCCGTCCGGCTCGAGCAAGTCGGTGCGCACGTCCGCTACGGGGAGGTAGTACGCCGGGTAGTACGGCTTCTCCCAGACGTACAGCGGCCGCGTGGTGTCGGCGACAAGCTCGCCGCCCAGGTATGCCCGGACGCGTTTGGCGCCCGGCTCGACTCGAACTCGTCCTCGCATCTTGTGGACTATACAGTCCACTACAATCCGACCCGATGGCACTGACGGCCCGGGGACGAGCAACGCGTGAGCGGATCGTGACGGCGGCTGCCGAGCTGATCGCCGAGCGCGGCAGCGCCGCGACGAGCCTTGACGATGTCATCGCGCGCGCCGGCGCGAGCAAGAGCCAGCTCTACCACTACTTCGACGATCGCGCCGCGCTGCTGCGCGCGGTCGTCGACCGCAACGCGGAGCTCGTGCTCGGCGGGTTGCCGCCGCTCGACGGCTGGAACGCCCTCCGCGACTGGTTCCGGTCGCTGGTGGAGATCCAGGAGGCCTGCGGCGCCTGCGGCGGGTGCCCGGTCGGCGGCCTGGTCGGACAGCTCGCGGAGGCCGACGAGCCGGCACGGCTCGCGCTGGCCGGCGCGTTCGCGCGTTGGGAGGCGCACCTACGCGCCGGCCTGCGCGCCATGCGGGCGAGCGGCAAGCTCGCCGCGGGCGCCGACACGGAGGCGCTCGCCACGGCCACGCTCGCGTCGGTCCAAGGCGGCCTGCTGCTCACGCAGGCGACCCGCGACCCGCGCCGGCTCGAGATCGCGCTGGCTGCGGCCTACGAGCATCTTCGCTGTAACGCCTGAGCGGGCTTCTGGACTGAACGGTCCAGTCCAGTCCCCGAACCCCAGGAGGATCGATGTTCAGTCGCAGCAAGCTGGTCATCCCCGTTGTGGCGTTGCTCGGCGTGCTCGCCGGGCCGGCCGCCGCGCTGGCCCACGGCGGCGGTGTGCTTTACACGCAGACGAACGACCCCGCCGGCAACGTCGTGCAGCGCTTCGACCGTGCTGCCGACGGCGAGCTGACCCCCGCCGGCACCTACGCGACCGGCGGCGCCGGGCTCGCCACGCTCGGCGGCCGCCAGGGCGCCGTCGAGCTGAGCGACAGCGAGCGGACCGTCTACGCGGTCAATGCCGGCTCGGACACCGTCACGACGTTCCACGTCCGCCACGGCGCGCTCGAGCGCCGCGCGATCGTTCCTTCAGGCGGCAGCGCGCCGACGAGCGTCGACGAGCAGGCCGGCCGCGTCTACGTGCTCAACTCGGGCGGCACGCCGAACGTGACGGCGTTCGTCGCCGGGCCACACGGCTCGCTGTACGCGACGGGCTCCCGGGCGCTGCCGGGCGCGCTCGGCGCCGCGCAGGTGTCCGTGTCCCCCGACGGCCGCCGGCTGGTCGTGAGCGAGCGCCTGTCGAACCGGCTCGAGACGGTTTCTGTCGACCGCTTCGGCCGGCTCGGCATGCCGGTGGTCACAGCGTCGAGCGGCACCGTGCCGTTCGGCTTCGCGTTCGCCCGTCACGACCAGATCGTCGTGTCGGAGGCGGGGGCGAGCACCGTCTCGTCCTACCGCGTCGGCAACGGGCTGAGCACGATCACCGCGTCGCTCACCGTCGGCCAGGGTGCGGCGTGCTGGGTCGCGGCATCGCCGGACGGCCGGTTCGCCTACACCGGCAATGCCTCGGGCTCGATCAGCGGCTTCACGGTCGCCCGCAACGGCGCGCTGACGGCGTTGAACGCGGACGGTCTCACGGCGGCGCTCGCGCCGTCGCCGCGCGATCTGGACTTCTCGCGCGATGGCCGCTTCCTGTACGCCGTCAGCCCGGGGAGCGGGACCGCGCCCGCGCAGGTCACCGGCTACCGCGTCGGGATCGGCGGGGCGCTGACGCAGGTCACGAGCGCCCCCGCGCTGCCGGGGATCACTGGCGCCGCCGGCGCGTAACGGGGACACTGGGCGGGCGCCGATGAGATCGGCGCCCGCCCCCGGTCCTAGAGCCATGAGCCAAGTCACCTGCCAGATCTCCATCTCGCTCGACGGCTACGCCGCCGGGCCCAACCAAAGCCGCGACACGCCCCTCGGCGAGGGCGGCGAGCGCCTGCACGACTGGGTGATCAAGACCGCGGGGTGGCGGGAGGCGCACGGCTACGAGGGTGGCGAGCGATCGGTCGACTCGGACCTCGCCGCGAAGCTGGCGCAGGGCATCGGCGCCTACATCATGGGCCGCAACATGTTCGACCACGGGCGCGGCGAGTGGGACGAGTCATGGACCGGCTGGTGGGGCGAGGACCCGCCGTTCCACACGCCCGTGTACGTGCTCACGCACCACGAGCGCGAACCGCTCGAGATGCAGGGCGACACGACCTTCCACTTCGTGACCGACGGAATCGAGTCGGCGCTCGAGCAGGCCCGTGCCGCGGCCGGCGACCAGGACGTCGCGATCGCCGGCGGCGCGAGCACCGTCAACCAGTACCTCGCGGCGGGGCTGCTCGACGAGCTCCACCTGCACGTCGTGCCGATCGTGCTCGGCGGCGGCGCGCGGCTGCTCGAGGGCGTCGGCGACCCGGCGCTCGAGCCGATCGAGGTCGTCGCCTCGCCGGCCGTCACGCACGTCAAGTACCACGTCATCCGGGAATAGCTCCGGCGCGCGCGTCGTCTGGGTCGGTATGGCACTGAACCTGGATGCGCTCGAGACGAGCTTCGACGTCGTCGCCCCGCACGGCGAGGAGCTCGTGGACATCTTCTACGCGCGGCTGTTCACAGCCGCCCCGGCCGTCGTCCCGCTGTTCGCCGGCACCGACATGAGCAAGCAGCGCAGCAAGCTGCTGGTGACGCTCGTGCTGCTGCGCAAGTCGCTTGCCAACCTCGACGCGATCGTGCCGACGCTGCGCGAGCTCGGGCGCAAACACGTCGGCTACGGCGCGCGGCCCGAGCACTACCCGCTCGTGGCGAGCGTGCTGATCGCGGCGATGGCCGATGTGGCCGGCGACGCCTGGCGCTCCGAGTACGAGCAGGCGTGGAACGACGCGCTGTCGGTCGTCGCCGGCGCGATGCTCAGCGGGACTGGCTCATCTCCCACGGCGCCTGCGGCAGCGGGTGCCCCGTCTCCAGCAGCGACTTGAGGTTCGACAACACCGCCGCCCAGCCGGCCGCGGCGCCGGCGAGCTCGCCGTCGGCGAGGTCTTCGTGCGTGACGGTCAGCCGCACGATGTCGCCGTACGGCTCGACGTCGAACGTGACCCGTGACGCGTCCCACGTCGTCACCAGGCGGTGCGGGCGGCTGCTCTCCACCACCTCACCGGTGACGTCGGCGATGCCCGAGCCATCGGTCCGGACGTGCTCCCAGCGCGAGCCGGGCCGCCAGTCCTCGGACACGTTGCTGTGACCCCAGTACTGGGCACTCAGGTCCGGGTCGGTGAGCGCGTCCCACACGCTCTCGGGCGTGCTCTCGATGTAGGTGACATACACGAAGCTCGGCTTCTCGATCATGGCTTCCTCCGCTCGTCGTCTCACGGCGCTCAGCGTCCGCAGGCGCGGCGCCTCGAACTGCTCGATCCAGCGCTCCTGAATGTCGTGGAGCGGGACGGGATTGAGGTAGTGCAGCTTCTGCCGGCCGCGGCGAACCGTGCTCACCAGGTTGGCCGCCTCGAGGATCCCGAGGTGCTGGGTGGTCGACTGCCGCGCCATCGCGATGCCCTCGCACAGCTCGCCGAGCGTCTGGCCGCTGCGCGCGCGCAGCCGGTCGAGCAGCTCGCGCCGCGTCGGATCCGCGAGGGCTCTGAAGACTGCATCCACGCAAGACATTATGCAGGCATATGCCTGCATGTCAATCAGTCGGTTACGGTCGCGACGTGACCGGTCGCCTCCTCCAGCCGACGCGGGTGGGCGTGTGGATCCTGTTCGTGCTCGCGCTCGCCAACGGCGTGTTCCTGTTCCTGGCGCCGGGCCAGGCGGACACGCGCTACGCGTGGTCGATCAAGCCGCCGGTCAACGCCGCGTTCATCGGCGCGGGGTTCCTGGCCGGCACGCTCGCGACCGGGCTCGTGCTGTACGCCGCGCAGCGCTGGCGCTCGCTGTCGCGGCTCCCGCCCGCGCTGTGGGTGCTCGCTACGACGCTGCTGGTCGCGACGCTCATCCACCACGACCGCTTCAAGTTCCACTATGCGCCAACGTGGCTGTGGGTCGTCGTGTACGCGGGCGTGCCGTTCGCGCTGCCGGCGCTGGTCTACCTGCAGTACCGCGACCGCGAGCCGACCCCGCCCGCCGACCCGCGCATGCACGTGGTGCGGGCGCTGTCGGCGGTGATCGGGATCGCGCTGCTGATCGGCGCAATCGTGCTGTACGCGGCGCCGACCGGCTCGCTCGCGCGCCACTGGCCGTGGCCGCTCACGCCGCTGCTCGCCCGCGCCGTCGCGGCATGGTACGCGCTGTTCGGGACGATGCTGGTGTCGTGCGCCATCGGGCTGAGGCGACGCTCCGAGGCGGTGATCGCGTACGCGACGCTCGCCGCCTGGTGCCTTCTGCTCCTCACGCTGCCGCTGCTGCACCCCGACGATGTGAATGGCGGCTACTTCGGCGCCTGGCTGGCGATGATGCTGGTCCTACTCGCGCTCGCCGTGTTCGCGCTCGTGCAGGCGCGACCCGCCGGCGACGAGCCATGGATCGACTGAGCCTCACTAGAGATTCATGCCACCCAGACTGCGGCCCCCGCTGCCCGCTGGCAATCGGGGGCCGCCCCTGGACTTTTCCGCGCTCCGCCTAGCAGGCGACGATCAGATCGAACGCCTTGTCGGCGACACCGCCAGCGGGAGCGAACGTGCTGACGGTGAGGATGTTCTTGTTGGTCGCGTCGGGCGCCACAGAGGCAAACCCGGCGGCCGCGCCCGCGCCGTTGACGGTGGCGGTGAACTGGCACGCGCTGACGTCGCTGCCGAGGTCGACCGTGTAGGTGCTTCCGGCGCCCTTGGTGACGGCCTTGGCGTTGCCGGCCGACTGCGTGCCGGCGTCCGTGACCGCGCTGTGGAACTTCACGCCGTTGATCGCCGCCTTGGCGGCGTCGGACAGGTCGGCCGCCTGCAGGCCGCCGTCGGCGATCTCGTCGCTGTCGATCGCGTTCGCCTTGATCTCCGACGCGGCGACCCCGTTGGTGGCGATCTCGCTGCGCCCGATCGAGCTCGTGGAGACCTCGCTCTTGCCCACCGAGTTCGGCGCCGCCTCCGACTTGCCGACGGCATTCGCGCGGATCTGGCCCTTGCCGACGCTGTTGCTCGGCAGCGTCACGGCGGCGTAGCTGGTCCCGCCGAGCGCCACGAACAGGGCGATCATCGACGTCACGTTCGCGAAGGAGAGGCGCTTGCGAAAGCGCGAGAAACGGTTTGTTGACATGCGCATCACAACCGGGCGGTTGCAGGGGAGTTGCGGCGCTGTCAGCGGGCCGACCGAACGATCTCGCCCGTCACGAGGCCGGTCTCGGCCGTCAGCTCGTCGACGATCTCGAACCAGCGGCGCATGCGATCGGGCGCGTCGACGATCACCGTGACGACGCCGACGTGGCGGCGCAGCTGCCACAGCCGGTCGCCGTGTGGAGCGTGGTCGCCGTGGTAGCCCCAGATGCCGCGCAGGCTCGTCGCGCCCGCCGCGCCGGCGCGCCGCAGCCGCCGCATCAGATCATGGGCGAGCGGTGCGCCGCCGTACACCATCAGCTTGTTGCGGCCGTCCGGCTCGCCCAGCCGCTCACCGTCACGCTTGTAGATCTGGACGCGCTCGATCGTCACGAGCGGGCGCTCCAGCACCCTGCCGAGCTCGGGCAGCGCCGCGGCGATCCGGCGCCCATCGCCGACCGCGATCACCATCAGCGGCACGGTCGCGTTGCGGTCCAGGAACCCGGCACGCTCCCGCACCCCATGGGCGGTCCCGTCCACGCCGAGCAGCACGGTCGCGCCCTCGACGCCGTGCGCGTGCAGGAGCGCGACCACCGTCTCGTGACCCGGAGGCTCGTGGCGGCCGAGGTAGATCGTGAGCTTCGTCGGCTCGTCGAGCGCGACGGGGTCGATGCGCCCGGTCAGCATCCGCGCGCGCTCGAGCGTCACCAGGCCGCCGAAGCGCAGCGCAGTGACCTCGGGCAGCGCCGCCTCGATCCGCTCGCGCGCATCGACCGCGACGGCGGCGAGCGGCAGGTCCTCGGAGAGCGTGAGCAGGCGGTCCGTGTGCGCGTGGTGCTTGGCGCCGAAGCCCTCGACGCCGCGCATCACCAGACTGGTCTGAAACTCGTGGCGGGCGTACACGTCGATCAGCGCGTCAGCCAGGAAGCGGCCCCCGGCGCGGTCGCGCTCGCCGAAATAGGCCGTCAGCTTCAGGCAGTCCTCGTTCACAGCTGCCGCCCCAGCCACACCGCCGCGACGCCCGCCGCCAGGCTGAGCACGACGTTCAGCGCGCCGAGCCGCAGGCGGCCGTCCTCGCCCAGCCGGTGGCTCTCGAGCATCCACGTGCTGAACGTCGTGAACGCGCCGAGCAGGCCGGTGGCGAGCAGCCGGTAGGTGTCGTCCGCCGCGCCCACGAGCAGGCCAAGGGCGAACGAGCCGCTGACGTTCACGGCCAACGTGCCCCACGGGAGGGCGGCGCCGGCCCGCTCGGTGAGGGCGCCGTCGAGCAGGAAGCGCGCGACCGCACCGAGGCCGCCGAGCAGGCCGATCCCGACGAGCACGATCATCGCGTGCGCACCAGGTTGGTGGAGACGGCGACGGCGAGGAAGCCGCAGCCGATGCTCACCGTCGCGTACAGCGCGGCGAGGCCGGCGCGGTGGGCATCGAGCATGTCGAGCAGCTCGAGCTGCATGGTCGAGAACGTGGTCAGCGCGCCGCAGAGCCCGGTGCCGAGGAACGGCCGGCGGTACGCAGACAGCGGCAGCCGCTCCTGCAGGCGCGTGGTGAAGTAGCCGAGGGCGAACGCCCCGGCGAGGTTGACCGCGAGCGTCGCCCACGGCCACTCGCCGGGCGCGTGCGGAAGCAGCTCGATGATCCCGGCGCGTGCGAGCGCGCCGACGATCCCGCCGCAGAACACCGCCGCCAGCTCACGCCGATCCACCCGCACGGCCTGACATCCTGACGAGGTGCCGGAGATCGAGCTGGTAGGTGCGGGCGGCGAGCCCGTCGACTTCAAGCGCACGCTCGCCTCGCACGGCGTCGCGGACCTGCTGCCGAACCGGCTCGACGAGGAGCGCTGGACACTCGAGACCACCCTCGACGTCGGCGGCCGGGCGTCTGCGGTGCGGCTGAGCGAGGGATCGCCCGGGCACGCCCGCGTCGACGGAGCGCAGCGCACGCTGCCGGTGATCCGGCACATGCTGCGGCTCGACGAGGACCTCTCGCGCTTCTACGCGCTGGTCGCCGACGACGCCGAGCTGGCATGGGTGACGCAGGGCGCCGGGCGGATGCTGCGCAGCCCCACCGTCTTCGAGGACGTGGTGAAGACCGTCTGCACGACCAATTGCGCGTGGTCGGGCACCGTGCGGATGGTCACCGCGCTGGTCGAGCACCTCGGGATCGAGGGCCGCACGTTCCCGTCACCGGCGGTGATGGCGGAGGCCTCCGACGAGTTCTACCGCGACGTCGCGCGCACCGGCTACCGCGGGCCCTACCTGCGCGCGATCGCGAGCGCGGTCGCCGGCGGCACACTCGACCTCGAGGAGCTCGACGGGCGCAGCGACCTGCCCGACGACGAGGTGGCGGCGCGGCTGCTCGCGCTGCCCGGCGTCGGCCC
Organism: uncultured Solirubrobacteraceae bacterium; assembly: GCA_963803335.1. Classification (GTDB taxonomy): domain Bacteria; phylum Actinomycetota; class Thermoleophilia; order Solirubrobacterales; family Solirubrobacteraceae; genus DASSUW01. The sequence goes on from CAWDME010000012.1 coordinate 514,596, forward strand.
GTACGCGGCGGCGCACGTGATGATGCTGCTCGGCCGCTACGGCCGCCTGATCCTCGACTCCTGGACGCGGCCGACCTACGCGCGGATCGCGCAGTACAAGAAGGTCAAGGACTCGACGATCGAGCGCCGCTTCCGCCGCTACAAGGACTTCGCGGGGCTGGCGTTCTGGCTGTACCTCACACGCGACTGGGTGCCGGATGTACGATCAGCCACGTGACCGGCGCAGACCGCGGCAAGGCGGCGCGTGCAGCGGCGCCGCGCTCCTCACACGCTGATTGGCAGCCGGCGACCGATCGCGTCGACCCGGTCGAGATCCTCCGGCAGCAGGCGACCACGCGCACGCCGCAACTGGTGCCGATCCGCCACGGGCGCATGCTCCAGTCGCCGTTCGCGTTCTTCCGTGGCGCCGCCGCGATCATGGCCGCCGACCTCGCCGCGACGCCGACGACCGGGCTCAACGTGCAGCTCTGCGGCGACGCGCACCTGTCGAACTTCGGCGTCTACGCGGCGCCCGACCGCGAGCTCGTCTTCGATCTCAACGACTTCGACGAGACGCTGCCGGGCCCGTGGGAGTGGGACGTCAAGCGCCTGGCCGCGAGCTTCGCGGTCGCCGGCCGCGACCGCGGCCTCGAGCACAGCGAGCGCCGCGAGGCGGTGCTCGCCGCGATGCGCTCGTACCGCGGCGCCATGCGCGACTTCGCCGACATGCGGACGCTCGACGTCTGGTACGCGCGGCTCGACGTCGCGCAGCAGCTCGGGCGCTGGACCGCGAGCCGTGGCGCCGCAGCCCGCCGGAATGCCGACCGGACACTCGATAAGGCGCGCCGCAAGGACAGCCTGCGCGCGGTCGCCAAGCTCACCCGCGACGAAGGCGGCACCCCGCGGATCGTCAGCGACCCGCCCCTGATCGTGCCGCTCGGCGAGCTGCTGCCGGCGGCCGAGGCGGATCGCGTGGAGGCCGCGCTCCTGGAACTGCTGCGCGGCTACGCGCGCACGCTGCAGCCCGACCGCCGCCACCTGCTCAGCGCCTATCGGCCGATCGACATGGCCCACAAGGTCGTCGGCGTTGGCAGCGTCGGCACCCGGGCGTGGATCGTGCTGCTGCTCGGGCGCAACGCGTCCGACCCCCTCGTCCTCCAGGTCAAGGAAGCGCAGCGGTCGGTGCTCGAGCCGTACACGCGCCGCAGCCGCCAGGCGAACCAGGGCCAGCGCGTGGTCGACGGCCAGCGGATGATGCAGGCGGCAAGCGACGTGTTCCTCGGCTGGCTGCGCGTGAAGGAGGGCATCGACGGCGGCAGGCGCGACTTCTACGTCCGACAGCTGTGGGACGCCAAGGTCTCGGCGCCGATCGAGGAGCTGGACGGCTACCAGCTCGCACGCTACGCCGAGGTCTGCGGCTGGACGCTGGCACGTGCGCATGCGCGCACAGGGGACCGCGAGGCAATCGCCATGTATCTCGGCAACCGCGACCGCTTCGACAAGGCGCTCGCCACTTTCGCCGAGACGTACGCCGACCAGAACGAGCGCGACCACGCGGCGCTCGCCGCCGCGGTCGAGGCCGGCCGGCTCGAGGCCGACCTCGAGCACTGATCACGACAGCAGGTCGCGCGCGGCCGCGTGGCCGCCGTGTTCGGCCCAGCCGGCGGGAGTGCTCTTGTAGATGCCGTCCTCGATCGACGGGTCGGCGCCGGCCTCCAGCAGCGCGCGGATCGCGTCGAGCGCGCCGTTCTGCGCCGCGAGGTGCAGCGCGGTGATCCCCTCGCCGTGCTCGGGGCCGCCGAACGTGCTGGGGTGGCTCGGGTCGGCCCCGAGCGCGACGAGCCGGCGGATCGCCGCGACGCGGCCGCATCCGGCCGCCCACGCGAGCGCGGTGCCGCGGTAGGCGTCGCCGTCGACGGCGGCGCCGTGGGCCACGAGCGCGTCGAGCGCGTCGACCCGGTCGCTGCGCGCGGCCCATGCCAGCGCTTCGTCGAGGATCTCCTGCGGATCGTCGCTCGGCTGCCACGCCGGGAAGCCGCTGTGCGGGCGATAGAAGCCGCGGTGGGCGCCGGCCGCGGGCGTGGCGGCGAGCTCGTCGATCAGCGCGACGCGCCCGAGCCCGGCCGCGACGCGCAGGTTGCGCGGGGCCAGGCTGATCTCCGCCAGCAGCTCGGCGGTCGCGCGGTTGCCCCAGAACAGCGCCACGACGAGCGGCGTGCCGCCGTCGCCGCGGGCGGAGAGCTCGACGTCCGCGCCGGCGTCGAGCAGCATCCGCGCCATCTGCGGCAGGTCGCTGTAGGCCGCCTGGTGCAGCGCCGTCCAGCCGTGGGCGTTCCCGCTCGCGACATCGGCGCCGCGCTCGAGGAGCAGCGCCACGAGGCGCTCGTCGTGCGTCGCCCCCGCCATGCCGAGCAGGTCGTTGCCGTTGGTGCCGCGGGCACGGACCAGCCCAGGCTCGGCGTCGAGCAGCGCCCGCAGGCCGTCGACGTCGTGCGCCTCGATCGCCCGGTAGGCGGCCGCGAACGAACGCGCCGGACGCGCGCAGGCCCGCGGCGTGCTCGAGCAGCGCGGGCCAGCTCGCGCACCCGTGCTCGAGGGCGACCACGTCGCGGGCGCCCTCGAGCGTGAGCGGCGCGCCGCGGCGCGCGAACGCCGCGGCAGCCTCCGCGGTGCCGTCCTCGGCCGAGGCGAGGAGGCCGAAGGCGCGGCCCTCGTAGTAGTCCGGATCCTCGTGATATGCGTGCTGGAGCGGCGCCGCGTCGGGCGTCAGTGATGACCTCCGTGGTGACGGTGGTGCTTGAAGACCGTCGACAGGTCCTGCACGGAGGCGTCGCGCGAGGACACCGGCTTCAGGCCGAACCGATGCTCGATCGTCGCCATGATCGACGTCGTGTCGTGCGACGCGTGGTCGACGCTAAAGCCGTGCGGCAGCCCGGGCGCGATCGTCAGCGCCGGGATCCGCGTGCTCGGCCCCATCTGGTCGTGCGGGCCCGGCGTGCGGTTGCCCTGGCCGGGCGGCGACACGTGGTCCCACTGCCCGCCGAACTCGTCGTACGTGACGACGACCATCGTGTTCTTCGCGCAGGCCGAGTCGTGCACGGCGGTCAGGAGGTCGACGAGATGGTCCGAGCCCGTGTGCTCGCTCGCGTAGCCGGGGTGCTCGTTCTCCGCGCCGATCGGCTTGATCAGGCTGACCGGCTTGAGCTTGCAGTGGCGACCCGAGTGATCCGCCAGCGTCTCGAACTCCGCCTCGTCGCGCAGGTGCGCGCGGCGTGCGGCGGTTCCCGGCGCATAGGCCGCGAAGTAGTTGAACGCCTGGTGGTGGTACTGGAACAGCGCGTTCGGGCAATTCGGGAACTTGGCTCCGGTGGCGGTCTCGGGATCCGTGCACGCGGCTGTCCCGTTGGTCCAGCCGGGACCGCCGACGTCGCCGTTGGCGTTCGACCAGCCGCCCGAGTACCAGGCCCAGTCGATGCCCTTGCCGCTCAGCCGGCTGCCGATCGTCGGCGCCGTCTGCGGCGGCAGCTTGCGGGTGTCCGCGGTGCCCGGCGCGAACGGCTGGTAGGGCGGCTGGATCGTGTTGACCGCCCAGTCGCCGCAGGCGAGCCCGGCGGAGTTGGGCGAGCCGCACGGCACGGTCAGCTGGGCGTCCTTGACCGTCCCGGTGGCCGTGTAGAGCGGCGCGTAGCTGGTCGGCATGCCGTTGCTATCGACCAGCGAATGCAGGTCGTCCGGGCCGCTGGTCGCGGCGTTGTAGAAGGTCGGCGTGGCCGCGGCGACCAGCCACTGGTGGTTCAGGAACGAGCCACCGAACGCGGCCTGGAAGAAGCGGTCGGAGATGGCGTAGCTCGGGGCGTGCCTGGAGTGCAGGTACTTGTAGACCGGGAGCTTGCGGGTGGCGTAGTGACCCATCGTCAGACCCTCGGCGTCCGAGCCCGTCACGTAGCGGTTCTGGTGGCCGTCGTTGAGCTGGTACTGCTCCTGGTAGAAGCGATGCACGAGGTCGCGCGTGCACCCGCCCGGAAGACCGCTGCCCTTCGCGACGCCGTTCGGCGCGAACACTCCCGGCGCCGGGCACGTCGTGTCATCGGGCGCGATGTAGCGCTCGATCCGGAACGGGGCGTTCTTGAAGTGGCTCGTGAACGCCGGAGCCGTGTTCGTGCACGTCGCTGACAGGGGCGGCGACGTCAGGTTGACGTCGTCCTGGAGCAGGCACTGGTAGCGATCGCCCGCCTGGTTGATCTGCCGCGTGTGCGCCGCGTCGGCGTGGCGCAGCCCGTCGACCTTCTCCCATCGCCCGTACAGGTTGTCGAAGGAATGGTTCTCCTGATAGATCACGACGAAGTGGTCGATCTTGCGAAGATCACCCCGCTTGTCGTGCGCGGCAGCGGGCGCTGCGAGCACCACCGTCGCACTCAAGGCCAACAGGACCAGGCGCTTCATGTGTTCTCCCCTCTCAGAAGTCCGACGGGAGGATGAGCCGCTAGAGCGGCGGCGTCAAGACCACGATGACCGGCTCCTGACGCGAGCCGAGCAAATCGGCGAGCTCGACCTCGGCGCCGTCGACCCGACGCACCTCGGCGCCGTCGCACGCGGCCAGGAACGCGTCCGGCGGCTCGATGAAGTCGAGCGCCTCGGTGCGGTAGTGCATCGGGATCCCGAGCCGCGGCGCGAGCGCGCGGACGATCGCCGCCGAGTCGTCGCCGCGATGGTGGGCCCGCCGCCGACCGGCGGCATCAGCACGTCGATCTCCCCGATCGCCGCCCGCTGCTCCGGCCGCAGGGCGCTCTGCCCGAAGTCGCCGAAGTGGCCCCGGTGAGCAGGAACGCGGACTGGCCGAACCAGCGGAGCGTCATGACCTGACCTCCTGAAGCTCGCCCAGCAGCTCGCTGATACGCGCGAGCTTGGCCGCCAGCTCGGCCTCGAGGCCACCGAGCGCCGCGCGGCGCGCGCGCACGAGCTCGAGCTGTGCGGTGACGTGGCCGTGCGCCTGCTCGAGGATCGCGTGCCGATCGGCCGCCCCCTCGCTCCGGTGCCAGCGCTCGCGCAGGACGGCGCGCGCCTCCTCGGCCTCGACGAGGCTCTTGAGCTCCTCGAGCGAGACCCCGAGGAGGTCGCGCAGGCGGATCAGCTCCTGCAGGCGGCGCACGTCGGCCTCGTCGTACGTGCGGTGGCGGCCCTTCTCGTGGGTCGACGGCGCCGCCAGCAGGCCGACCTCCTCGTAGTAGCGGATCGTGCGCGGCGTCGTGCCGACGAGCTCGGCCACCTCGCCGATCCGGAACCGCTGCTCGTCGTCGCTCATGAGATAATCTTACGTTTACGTCAAAAACAGTTTCAACACTGAGATTACGCCCGTTCGGCGTCCAGGCCGACCATGCCCACTACAAGTGGTGGGCGCTGTCGTGCACGAGCCTCGGGATGCTGCTCGCCACGATCAACTCGGGCACGCTGATCATCGCGCTGCCCGACCTCGAGCGCGCGCTCGGCACCAGCATCCTCGAGCTCGTGTGGGTGATCCTCGCCTACATGATCGCCTCGACCGTGCTCGTACTCACCGCGGGCCGCCTGTCGGACATGTTCGGCCGCAAGCGCGCGTACGTCGGCGGCTTCATCCTGTTCGGGATCGCCTCGCTGGGCGCCGGGTTTGCCACCGGCGCCACCGTTCTGATCCTGTGGCGGATCGTGCAGGGCGTCGGCGGCGCGTTCCTGTTCGCCAATGCCGGCGCGGTCGTGACCGACGCCTTCCCGCGCGAGCAGCTCGGCCTGGCGATGGGCACCAACACGATGGTCGCCGCGGTCGGGCTGGTCATCGGGCCTGTGCTCGGCGGCGTGCTCGTCGACATCTCCTGGCATTGGGTGTTCTGGTTCAACGTCCCGTTCACCGCGATCGGCTCGATCTGGGCCGCCCTGATCCTGCGCGAGCTCGTGCGGCCCGATCAGGTGCGCGGCCTCGATCCGCTCGGGACGGCGACGTTCGTCGTCGGGCTGACCGGCCTCGTCTACGGCGTGTCGCGCGGTGGGATCTCGGGCTGGGACAACCCGCTGACGATCGCCGGGCTCGCCACCGGCGTGGTGCTGCTGCCGCTGTTCGTGCTGATCGAGCGCCGGCAGCGCGCCCCGATGCTCGACCTCACGATCTTCGAGAACCGCATGTTCTCGGCGGCGACCGCCGCCGCCTTCATCAACGGGCTGTCGCGCTTCGCGCTGCTGTTCGTGTTCGTCTTCTACTTCCAGGGCGTCAAGGGCGACGACCCGATCACCGCCGGCATCAAGCTCGCCCCGATGGCGATCGGGATGCTGATCGCGTCACCGCTGGCCGGCATCTGGGCCGACCGGCACGGCTCGCGCGCGCTGGCCGCGAGCGGCATGGTCGTCGGCGGGCTCGCGCTCGCCGGCATGACCACGCTCACCGTCGACAGCCCGGACTGGCAGAGCGCGATGTGGCTGTTCATCGTCGGCGTCGGGTCGGGCATGTTCAACAGCCCCAACACCGCGGCGATGATGGGCACGGTCCCGCCCCACCGGCGCGGCATCGCCGCCGGGGCGCGGACGATGCTGCAGAACACCGGCGCGGTGATCTCGATCGCCTTCGTGCTGGCGATCGTGACGTCGTCGGTGCCGCGAGACGTGCTGCTGTCGATCTTCTCCGGCGTCACGACCGGTCTGTCGGACGCGGCGCTCGCGCCGTTCATCCACAACATGCACACGGCGCTGTGGGTGCTCGCCGCCACCTCGATGGTCGGCGCGGTCGTCTCGCTGCTCCGACCCCGCCACGCGACTACGCCAGCGTGAACCGCCCCACGAGCTCCTCGAGCGTCGCGGCGGTCTGCGCCAGGTGCTGCGCCGACGCCGCGATCTCCTGAGCCGACGCCGACGTCTGCTGTGACGACGCCGACACCTGCTCGGTCGAGGCTGACGAGCGCTCGGCGACCTCGGCGACCTCGTCCATCTGCTCGCGCATCCGCTCGGACGCGCCGGCGATGGCCGAGATGGCCGCGGCGATCTCCTCCATCCGGCGGCCGGTCTCCTCGACCGACGCGCCGAGCTCGAGGAACGTCTCGCCGGCCTGCTGGACCGTCGTGGCGCCCAGCTCGGTGCGCGAGGCGCCGGTCTCGACGACCTCCACGGCACGGTGGGTCTCGCGTTGGATCTCGCCGATCAGCGTGGTGATCGTCGCCGCCGCGCCCTGCGACTCCTCGGCGAGCTTGCGGACCTCCTCGGCCACGACCGCGAAGCCGCGACCCTGCTCGCCGGCACGGGCCGCCTCGATCGCGGCGTTGAGCGCCAGCAGGTTGGTCTGCTCGGCGATGCCGGTGATCGTCGACACGATCCCGGTGATCTCCTCCGAGCGGCGCCCGAGGTCGCGGATCGTGCTCGTCGCGTCATCCGACGCCGCGCGCACCGACGCCATCGCCTCGGTCGCTTCCTCCGCGGCGGACGCACCCTGCGTCGCGAGCTCGCGCGCCCGGGCCACCGCGGCGGCCGTCGCCTCGGCCGTCGTCGCCGAGGTCTGACTCGCCTCGCCCAGCTCGTCGCTGAGCGCGCGCGAGGCGGCGACGGTGCGCACCTGCGCTTCGGCGCCGTGCGCGACCTCGCCGATCGCGTGGGCGATCTCGCCGACCGCGCGGCCCGCCTCGTCGGCGGTGCCGGCCATCTGCTGTGAAGACGCCGACACGGTGCCGGCGGCCGTCGAGACATCAGCGATCAGCTCCCGCAGGCCGGCGACCATGCGGTTGTACGCGTCGGTCGATGCCTCGTTGCTGTCGCGGATCGTGTTGACCGCGCCGGCGACGCGGCCGATCTCGTCGCTGGAGAGGTGCTCGATCGGCTCGGTCGTCGAGCCGACGGTTGTCGTCAGGTCGCCGGTGGCGGCGGCGTCGAGGGCGCGCGCCAGCGCGTCGGAGTCGCCGGTGAGGCTGCTGAGTCGGTCGAGGATCGCCGCCACGCCGCGCCGGCATCGGAGGCTGCGACGCCGGCGGCGAAGTCGCGCTCGAAGCGCGTGTCCATCGTGGCCGCGAGATGCGCCTGGGCGGACATCTGCGCGCGGGTGCCCTCGCGCTGCGCAGCGGCTCCGTCGTTGGCAGCGCCGACGGCGACGACCTCGGCCCACTCCGAGTTCGCGCGCGCGGTGTAGACGAGCGTCGCGGCGAGCGCGAGCGCGAACAGCAGGCACACGGCGCCGAACGCGGCGCCGAGCTTACGACCAATCGTCCATGACATGACTGTCTGACCTTCCATCGGGGCGTTGCGAGCTAGTGACGATTGTCGGCAAGGCGGTGGAATGTCCTGAGCGGCGACGCGCCAAGGGTGGTCCTCCCGATCTTCGCGTTCGCGGCCGCTCGGTTTGAGAGAGTGGGCGTGTGCCAGAACCGTTCAGCCACATCGTCGGCCGCGAGAGCGAGCTCTCGGCGGTGCGCGGGTTCGTGGAGGCCGGCGCCGAGCCGCGGGCGCTCGTGCTGGCCGGCGGACCGGGGATCGGCAAGACGACGCTGTGGGAGGCGGGTGTCGACACGGCCCGCGAGCTCGGCGTGCGCGTACTCGCCGCGCGCCCGAGCGGCACCGAGTCGTGGCTGTCGTTCGCCGCGCTCGTCGACCTCTGCACCGAGCTCGATGCGAGCGCGCTGGCCGAGCTCCCTCCGCCGCAGCGCAACGCGGTCGAGGTGGCGCTGCTGCGCGCCGAACCTGCGGCCGCGCCGCCGGAGCCGCGCGCGATCGCGCTCGGGCTGCTGAATCTCCTGCGCGCGCTGGCGCGGCAAGGCCCACTGCTCGTGGCGATCGACGACGTGCCGTGGCTCGACGCGCCGTCGGCGGAGGCGCTGGCGTTCGCCGCGCGGCGGCTGGCGAACGAGCCGATCGCGTTCCTGCTCGCGCGCCGGCCGGGCCAGGCGTCGGTCCTCGAGCGCGAGCTCGACCCGATGCGCCTGCAGATCGGCCCGCTGAGCCTCGGCGCCATGCGCCGGCTGCTGTCGGAGCGCCTCAGCCTGAGCGTGCCGCGCCCGCTGTTGCGGCACATCGTCGAGTCGACGATGGGCAACCCGCTGTTCGCGCTCGAGGTCGGGCGCATGATCGTGGAGCAGGGACTGCCGCGGGCGGGCGAGGACGTCCCGGTGCCCGACGCGGTCGAGGACCTCCTGAGCATGCGCGTGGCGCAGCTCGCCGGCCCCGTCCGGAGGGTGCTGCTCGCCGTCGCGCTGAGCGGTGAGCTGCGCGTCGACGAGCTGGCGAAGATCGGAGACCCGGCGGCGGTCGAGGCCGCGCTCGACCGCGGGCTCGTGCGGCTCGACGGCGACCGCGTCCGCGCCGCGCACCCGCTGCTCGCCGCGGCCGCACGCAAGCGGGCGCGGCGCCAGGAGCGGCGCGAGCTGCACCGCGACCTCGCCGCCGTCGTTGCCGACGAGGAGCTGCGCGCGCTGCACCTGGCGCGCGCGACCGATCGGCCTGACGAGGACATCGCCTGCGCCGTGGCGACCGCGGCGCGCGAGGCCGCGGCGTGCGGCTCGCGCCAGGAGGCGGTGCTGCTGTCCGAGCACGCGCTGCGCCTCACGCCCGCGGACTCGCCCGAGCGCCCAGAGCGCATGCTCACGCTCGCCCTCCACCTCGAACGGGCCGGGCTCCTGCAGCGGCTGACGGACCTGCTCGATCCGGCCGTGCCGGGCTTCCCTACCGGCGCGCTGCGCGCCCGCGGCTGGCTGATGCTGTCCGAGGGCGCCGGGCCGAAGACCGTGTACGACCTCGACGCGTACCTCGACCGCGCGCTCGCCGAGCCGCAGATCGACCCGGACCTGCGTGCGTACGTGCTGGCGAGGAAATCGGAGGTGACGTCGGCGAGCCAGCTCGCGCGCATCCACGAGGCCGAGGCCTGGGCGCTGGAGGCGCTCGCGGGCGCGGGCGACAACCGCGAGGCCGAACGGCTCGCGCTGTGCGCGCTCGGCTGGGCGCGCGCGCTCAGCGGCCGGCCGATCGACGATCTCTGCGAGCGCTCCGGCGTGACAGCCGACGCGTCGGCGTACATCGCGCCGTCGCCGGAGCGGATCGCCGGCCAGCGGCACGTGTGGCGCGGGGAGCTGCCGGCCGCGCGCGCGATCCTCGCGCCGCTGCTCGCGCTCGCCGACGAGCGCGGGGAGCCCGCATCGTACGCGCTGCTGCGCCTGCACCTCACCGAGCTCGAGCTGCGCGCGGGCGCCTGGGCCGCGGCGCGCCGCCGGCTCGACGAGTGGGCCGAGTCGTCCGAGGGCGAGTTGCTGATCCGGCCGATGTACTGGCGCTGCCGCGCACTGCTCGCCGCTGGAATCGGCGACGCGGAGAAGGCCGAGTCGTGGGCCGAGGACGCGATCGCGCGCGGGCGCGAGACCGGCTCGCGCTGGGACTGGCTGGAGGCGATGCGGGCACGCGGGATCGCGGCGCTGCTCGTGCGCGAGCCGCAGCGGGCGGCCGAGAGCCTCGGCGCGGTGTGGGAGCACACGCTGCGCGAGCGCGTCGACGAGCCGGGCGTCTTCCCCGTGGCGCCCGACCTGGTCGAGGCGCTGGCCGAGCTCGGCGCGCTCGACGACGCGACGAAGGTCGCCGAGCGCCTGCGGGCGGTCGCCGCGCACCACCTGCACCCGTGGGGGCTCGCGAGCGCTGACCGCGCCCGCGCGCTGATCGAGCTCGCCGGCCCGAGTTACGACGCCGCTGCCGCGCAGATGCTGACCGACGCGGCCGACGCTTACGGCCGCCTCGGCCTCGGGTTCGACCGCGCCCGCTCGCTGCTCAGCCTCGGCCGCGCCCAGCGGCGGCTCAAGCAGTGGGGCGGTGCCCGCGAGTCGCTCCAGGCCGCGGTCGCCGCCTTCGACGCGATCGGCTCCGCCGGCTGGGCCGACCGGGCGCGCGCCGACCTCGAGCGGGTCGGCGGCCGCCGTCCGCGCTCATCCGGCGAGCTCACGCCGACCGAGCGCCAGATCGCCGAGCTGGCGGCGAGCGGGCTGGCGAACAAGGAGATCGCGCGCACGCTGGACCTCGCCGTGCACACCGTCGAGGTGCACCTGTCGCGCGCGTACGCGCGCCTGGGGATCCGCTCGCGGGCGCAGCTCGCCGCGCGACTGGCGGACCTCACCTCCGTCAATCCGTGAGGTTTCCGTGATTTCGCGGGGCGGCGGGCGCGCATAGCGTCCGCGCATGACCGAGTACCTCCTCGAGCTCTATGTCGCCCGCGCCGACGCCCTGGCGGTCGAGCACGGTGCCGAGCGCGTGCGGCGCGCCGCCGAGGAGCACACCGGGGAGGGGACGCCCGTGCGCTACCTGCGCTCGATCTTCGTCCCCGACGACGAGACGTGCTTCCTGATCTTCGAGGCGGGCTCCGCCGACGCCGTGCGCGAGGTGGCCCGGCGCGCCTCGCTGGCGTTCGAGCACGTGGCCGCGGCGATCGAGACCGCGCCATGAGGACCGCCGGCCACGCAGAGCCGCTGCTCGCCGAGCCCGGCGTTGCGCCGCTGTTCGAGCGCACGACCGAGCTCGACGCGCTGGCCGCCGCCGTCGGCGAGGTCGAGAGCGGGCGCGGTGCGATCGTCATGCTCGAGGCACCCGCTGGGCTCGGCAAGACCGTGGTGCTCGACCACGCCGCCGGGCTCGCCGCGGACGCGGCGTTCGAGCTGCGCCGCGCGGCGCCCGGGCCGCTCGAGCGCCACTTCGCCTACGGCGTCGTCCGCGCCCTGCTCGAGGCGCCGCTGCGCGACCTCCCCGCCCGCGAGCGACTGCGCCTGGAGGCCGGCCCCGCCGCCGACGCCATACGCCTGCTGCGCGGCGGGGACGTCCCGCAGCGGGACGCGGCCCCGCAGATCGCCCACAGCCTGTTCTGGCTGTGCTCGGCGCTTGCCGCCGTCCGCCCGCTCGCGCTCCTCGTCGACGACGCCCAGTGGGCCGACCGGCCTTCCCTGGAGGCGCTGTCCTATGTCGCGCGGCGGAGCGAGGAGCTCCGGCTCCTACTCGTCCTCGCCGCCCGCGGCGACGACCCGTGCGCGGCGTCGGATCTGCTCAGCCTGCTCGCCGGCGCGCGCGGCGCGCGGACGCTGCGTCCCCAGCCGCTGACCGCGTGGGGTGCCGTCGCGCTGATCCGCCGGCACGCGCCCAACGCATCGCTGCGCTCATGCCTGGATTGCCATCGCGCGGTCGACGGCAGCCCGTGGCTGCTCGACGAGCTGGGCCGCCAGATCGCCCGCTTCGGGCCGGTTCCGGAGGGGCGTGGCGCCCCTCCGGTGACGACCGACGCGCGCGACATCGTGCGCCGGCGCCTGGCTGCGCTCCCGCCCCGCGACCGTGCGGTCGCCGCCGCGCTCGCCGTCCTCGGCAACTGCGCGCCGCTGCATGTCGTCGCCGAGCTCGCCGGTGTCCCGATCAGCGCGCTCGCGCCGATCCGCGATGCGCTCCAGGCGGCCGGCCTGCTCGCATCCGACGGCCTGCGCTTCGTCCACGGCCTCGTGGCCGCGGCGCTCGTCGAGGACCTCACGCACACCGAGCGCGAGCGCCTGCACCGTGAGGCGGCGCGGCTGCTCGCCACGACCGACACCTGCGCCGACGCCAGCGCCGCTCACCTGCTCGAGTGCGGGCCGCAGAGCGACCCCGCCGTCACCGCCCAGCTCGTCCGCGCGGCCGCGGACGCCCGGCTCAGCGGCACGCCGCTGCTCGCGGCGACCTATCTCGAGCGCGCGCTGCAGGAGCACGCGCCCGGCGACGATCGCGGGCGCATGCTCGCCGATCTCGCGACCGTCACGTTCGACGCCGGCCTCCCCGACGCCGCGGGCCGCCTGCGGGAGTCGCTGCGCGAGCCGCACGACGACGCCGGCCGTACCGAGGCGCTCACGCGGCTGGCCGGCATCGAGCTGCTGGGCGGGGGCTCGGGCGGCGTGCTCGACCTGCTCGCCGAGCACGAGGACGTCGGGACCGACGTCGCGATGCTGGACGCGCTCGCTCCGCTCCCGGACCGGCAGGCCGAGCGGATGGGCCGGCTCGAGGCGCTCGACCGCGTGGGGATCGGCGACCCCGCGCTGGCCCGCGCCGTCGTCGCCCATAAGGCGTGGCTGGCAGCCGAGCGCGGCGACCTGCACGCGACACGGGCCGCGACGCTGGCCGGCGACGCGTTGCGCGACGAGATCCTGCTCGATGACGCCCCGGCCCGGGCCGCCTTCATGCTCGCGCTGCGCACGCTGATCCTCTGCGATCGCCACCGCGAGGCGAGCGCGGCGATCGACGCGCTGCGCGCCACCGCCGAGCGGCGCGGGTCGCTGCCGCTGCGCGCGATCGCCGCCTGGCACGCCGGCGCGCTGGCACTGCGGACCGGCGCGCTGCTCGACGCCGAGCGCGAATCGCGCGTGGCGCTCGATCTCGCGGACGACGACCTCGACCGGGTCACGCGCGGCGCGCTCGAGGTGCTCGTGCGGGCGCTCGCCGAGCGCGGCGCGTTCGAGGAGGCCGACGCCGTGCTGCGGCTGCACGCGCTCGCCGGCCCGAGCTTCGCGCGTGCCCGGCTGCTGCTCGCGACTTCCGAGTTCGGCGCTGCCCACGCCGAGGCCTGCGCGGCGGGCGCGCACGCCGAGCTGCGCGGACGGCTGAACCCGAGCTGGATGCCGTGGCGGTCGACGGCCGCGCTCGCGCTCGCCTATCTCGGGCGCCGCGCGGAGGCGGCCGCGCTGGCGGACGAGGAGGTGGCGCGGGCAGAGCGCTTCGGCGCGCCGATCCCGCTCGCGAACGCCCTGCACGCGCGCGCCGTCGCCGAGCCCGATGACGAGGCGCGGATCGCGATCTGCCTGCGTGCGCTGCGCGCGATCGGCGGGATCTCCGCGGCGCTCGAGACGGTGCGCGTCCGGCTCGAGCTCGGCAGCACACTCCTGCACACGGGGTCACGGGTGCGGGCCCGCGAGGCGTTGCGGCCGGCGCTGGCTGATGCTGACGCCGTGGGCGCCGTGCCGCTCGCCAAGCGGGCGCGACGCGAGCTCGTCGCCACCGGGATGCGACCCCGGCGCGCGGCGATCGAGGGCGCCGCCGCGCTGACCCCGCGGCAGCGCCAGATCTGCTCGCTCGCCGCCGCCGGCCGCGCCAACCGCGAGATCGCCCGCGCGCTGTTCCTCAGCGTCAAGACCGTCGAGACCCACCTCGCGGCGGGCTACCGCAAGCTCGGGATCACCTCACGCGCCGAGCTGAGCGCGGCGCTCGGCGGCTAGCGTCGCGCCGCCGAACTCAGGGCGGCGAGGGATCGTGCCGCGCGGGCGGGATCTGTGCGCGGGATCAGAGCCCGGCGCGGCGCAGGTGACCGTCCCGCCGCCCTTCACGCACCAGCGCTCCCCGCCGCGGGCCACACGCCATCTGCCACGCGCAGCACGTAGAAGCCGGTCGCGCCGTCGGAATACCAGACCTCGTGCCGCGCGGGCACGATCGCCGGCTTGGACATCGCGAAGTCGCTCGCCATGAAGCCGTTCTCGGCCCGCGGCTGAGTCGGCGCCACGTAGTAGGCGATCTCCTTCGGATGCACCAGATCGGTGATGTCGAAGACGCGCAGGCCGGACGTGATGAACGAGCACGCGACCACCGTCGGGTCGACGTCGCGGTCCAGGTTGCAGTAGTGGGCCGCGTAGCCCTGCACCGGGCTCAGCGCGCCGGGATCGCCGCTCGCCGCCGCGTGGTCGGCGTGCTGGTTGACCTGCAGGCGCAGGTTGGCGACCACCCGCGGCGCCCGCTCGTCGGAGATGTCGATGATGCGGCCTGCGCCCACCGCGTCGCGGTCGCCCGCCCCCGTCGTGCCCTGCGTGTACTCGTCGAACTCGAGCACGTACGGCCTGCCGTGGTCGGTGAAGGGGATCGCGTTCTGCGGGATCGACGCCGACTTCCACGTCAAACGGCTCACCTCGCGCGCCTGCGGATTCGCCGTGCGCGCCTGGATCTGGCTGACGTCGAGGATCAGCATGTTGCCGCCCGGGTCGGCGATGTACGCGCGCTTGCCGTCGCCGCTCAGCGACATGCCGTGCGCGACGACGTTGCCCTGCCAGACCGCATGCGGGTCCTTCGGATCGGTGACGTCGACGGCCGTGATCGCCTGCAGCGCGGTGCCGGTCGCCCAGAACGTCTTGCCGTCGGGCGAGAAGCCGCTCTCGTGCCCGATCCGTGCGACCGGCTTGGTCGACTGCAGCACCGGATGCCGGCAGTCCTCGTGGACGTCGTAGATCGAGACCAGGCCGGGATACGTCGACGGGTTGCCGAGCACCGCCGCGAGCAGCCCGCGCTTCGCGTTCAGGTTCAACGACTCGTGCGGCGAGAGCATCGGGAGCTCGGTGAGCGTCGCGGTCTGGACCGGATGCGCAGGGTCGGACATGTCGATTACGGCGACGCCCTCGGACGTGCTGTCGAGCTTGAGCGCGTTGATCGGGAACAGCAGCGCCGTGTCGTAGAACGCGCACTCGCGGCCGTGCGTGTCGACGTAGCGCAGGACCTTGAAGCCGCCGGAGCTGCCCTGGTGGGCGACGAGGTCGACGTTGCAGTGCAGGCCGTTCGTGGCCGACCCCGCCGGGACGCGCCCCTGGATGCCCGGCTCAGGCGCCGAGCCCGGCCCGCAGACGGCGCGCGGCGTGGCGACCAGCGGCGGCTCGGCGCGCTGCTCGATCGCCGCCTTGTCCGGGGTCTGCCCGCCCGCCTGGCCGAGCGCGAACAGGTCGTTGAGCGGCCCGAGCTGGGCGACCGCGTCGATTCCGGGCAGCGCCATCACGACCACGATCACCGCGATCGGTATCCAGCGCCCGCGCCACCTCCCCCGCATGGCGCTCCAATGTACCCATGCGTTCAGTTATGTATGCCGGTTCTTGGAGCGTCGCTGCGTAGCAGCGCGTCGCCGACCGGGCGCTCTCCGGTGGCGTCCGACGGGCGCGTCACGAGGTTCCCGCGGATCGTCATCGTCGTCGAGCCGCCGCCGTCGAGGTTGACGGCGTCGCGCGCCTCGAGTGCGCGCATGACGGCGGCCTCCTCGCTGAAGCTCAGGCCCGCCGAGTAGCCCGGCGCGCGCCCGTCGACGGCGACGAGCAGCAGCCGGCCGTCGCGCGTGACGCCGGCGTGCCGAAGACCGGCGTCGAGCGGATCAGCTCGCTCGGGTCGGTGCAGGTGATGTCGTGCAGCGGGAGCTCGGTGGGAAGGTCGCCGCCGACGCCACCGCACGCGCGGACAGCGACGTCAGGGTCTCGCGGTCGACCACGACGTCGTTGGCCAGCGTCGGCGTGACCGCGCCCCGGTAGCGGCTCGGGTCGATGCTGAGGACGTGCACGACCCAGGGCCCGCTCGTCGGGCCTCCGTCTACGGCGGTGAACACCGCGCCGTGCACGGGCAGCCCGGCCGCCTGGATCGCGGCCGCCTGCGCGTCGGCGTCCGGCCGCGCGGTGAACAGGCCCGAGCGCACGCGGAAGGCGAACGGCCCGCGGACGTGGGCGTCCGGCGGCCCCGGCAGCGTCGACACCTGCGCGTCGAACCCCGCCTGCCGCAGCCGCGCCGCCAGAGCGTCAGCGGCGGCGCGGTCGGCCACGACCGCGACGTCCACGGTCCAGCCGTCGTGCGCCGACAGCTCGCCGCGCACGATCTTCGTGTACGTCACCCCGGGCGCGAGCCGACCCGTCGTGCGCGTCTCGTGGAGCCGCGGCGATCCGAGCGGCAGCTCGTGCGCAAGGGCGGCGGTCGGCAGCAGGCAGGCGGCGACGGCTGTGATGGCGACGGCTCGGAGCATGCCCTTCACCGTGGACCCCGCGGGCGCGGGGGTGTTGCCGCGCTGAGAAGCTGCCGATAGTTCGAGGAATGGAGTGGTTGCGGCAGCGAGCCGAGCGCCTGCGCGATCGCCTGGCGGTTCGGCTCGGGTTCACGGACGAGCAGACGGCGGGCATCCTCGACCTGTTCGAAGAGCAGGTCTACTCCGGCGTGGTCACGCCCGATGGGCATTACGTCGGCAACTCGCCGACGCCGCCGTGGTCGCCGTTCATCGGCGGCGAGCTGCCGACCGGGATCCTGCCCGGCGCGTTCTGGGAGTCGCGCATCCACCCCGACGACTGGCCGATCTACCTCCAGTTCAACAGCGACCTGCTGCGGGGCCAGGACGCCGAAGCCACGTACCGCCTGCTCGGCCTCGACGGCGTCACGCGCATCATCCAGGACCGCGCCCGCCCGCAACGCCGGGCCGACGGCAGCGTGCTGGTGCGCGGAATCATCTCCGATGTCACCAAGCGCGAAGAGGCCGACGCCCGCCTCGCCGAGGCCAGCGACCGCTTCTCACAGCTGCTCGACGTGGTCGGCGAGCATGTGTATCTCGCGCGCGCGTATCCGGACGGCAGTATCGAGGAGCTGTTTCAGGGCCCCGGCGCCGACCGGCTGCTCGGCGGCGCCGAGCCCGACCCCGAGATGGAGAACTGGGAGGCCGCGCTCGATCCCGCCGATCGCGCCGCCTATGACGCGTTCAACATCGCGCTCGGCAAGGGTGAGGACGCCGACGTCGAGTACCGGCTGCGCGGGGCCGACGGCATCACTCGCTGGGTCCACGACCGCGCGCGCACGCGCCGGCTCCCCGACGGCTCGATCGAGGTCAGCGGCATTGTCTCCGACGTGTCCGAGCGCCGGCGCATGCGCGCCGAGCTGGCGGAGGCCCACGCCGCGCTCACGCGCGTCGTCGAGGCGATGGACGACCACCTGTTCACGCTGCAGGTCCAGCCCGGCGGCGGGTACCAGAGCGTCTACCGCGGCCCGCATCGCGAGGCGCTCGCCGGCGGGCCGCTCGCCACAGGCCCGGACGGCGACCGCGCGTGGGCGGCGCTCGTGCACCCGGACGATCGCGCGCTGTGGGTGTCGGCGATCGCCGCGCTCGCCGACGGGAAGCCGATCGAGGTCGAGTACCGGATCGTCGGACTCGACGGCGTCGAGCGGATCGTGCTCGACCGCCTGCGCCCGCGGCGCGACGCCGACGGCACGCTGTTCTACGACGGCGCGCGGCGCGACATCACCGAGCGCCGCCGGCTCGAGGACGAACTGCGCCTGGCCCGTGGCGCCGCCGAGATGCTCGCCCGCACCGACGAGCTGACCGGCGCCCACAACCGCCGCCACTTCGCCGAGATCGTCGCCGACGCGCTCGCCGCCGACCCGGGCGGCTGCGGCCTGCTGCTGCTCGACGTCGACCACTTCAAGCGCGTCAACGACATGCATGGCCACGTCGTCGGCGATGCCGTGCTCGTCGACCTCGCGACGCGGCTGCGCGCCGAGCTGGGCGCGGACGACCGCCTGGCACGCTGGGGCGGCGAGGAGTTCGCCGTGCTGCTGCGCGGCGTCGGCTCCGACGCCGAGCTCGAGCAGCGCGCCCAGCAGTTGCGCGCCGCCGTCGCGCTGCGGCCGGTCGTTGCCGCGGGCGTGAGCGTGCGGCTGACGATCTCGGTCGGCGCCGCCCACTCGGGGAGCGAGCTCGACAGCCTCGACGCACTCGTCGAGGAGGCCGACGGCTGCCTGTACGCGGCCAAGCGCCAGGGCCGCAACCGCGTGTCGCTGCTCCCGGACGCGCCCGACGCGCCGCGTCGCGAGCCCGAGGCGATCGGCGTCGCGCGCACGCTCGCGCTCGTCTCCGACCTCGGCGAGCGGTCGCTCGAGCTGCACGCCGGTCACGTCGCCGACCTCGCCGCCCGGATCGCCGAGCGCCTCGCCCTCCCCGCCGAGGTCGTGCTGCGCTGCGAGCTCGGTGGCTGGCTGCACGACGTCGGCAAGGCCGGCATCCCTGAGCGCATCCTCAACAAGCCAGGCCCGCTCGACGCGGACGAGTGGGCGCTGATGCAGACGCACCCGGTGATCGGCGAGGAGATCGTGCGCAACGTCGAGGCGCTGCGCGAGGCCGCCGCCGCGGTCCGCCACCACCACGAGCGCTACGACGGCACCGGCTACCCGGACCGCCTGGCAGGCACCGCGATCCCGATCGAGGCGCGGATCGTGGCCGCCGCCGACGCCTACGCGGCGATGACCGCCGACCGCCCGTACTCCGCGGCGCGCACGCCCGAGCAGGCCATGACCGAGCTGCAGCGCTGTTCCCGAACGCAGCTCGATCCGCGCGTCGTGCACGCGCTCCTCGGCGTGCTCGGGCTGCCTACGCGTTCGGCGCTGCGCGTCGCCTGACCCGCAGCACGACGCCGACCGCGAGCCCGTAGGCGACGTGGTCGGCCCACTGGCGGCCCTGCGGCAGCGCACGGATCGCCGGTATCCGCCGCCCGATCACGAGCAGGTCGAGGGCGGCGATCCCCAGCCCGGCGACCGCACCGGTGACCGGCTCGGCACTCCGCGGCAGCACGCGTGCGAGGACGAGCGCCCAGCCGAGCGAGAGCGCGAGGTGCACCGGCACCGCGGCCGCGAGCAGGAGCGGCGTGCGGGTCTCGTAGCGCAGCAGGATCGCGCCGGCGGCGCGCGCGCCGTCGAGCACGTCGTCGCCGGTTGCGAGCGACCAGGCGGTCGAGGGGATCCCCGCGAGCACCGCGCCGGCGAGCCCGGCGGCGAGCGCGTCGCGAACGTCAACTCCGGCTGGGTAGGGCGGCGCAGGATGGGCGTGGGTGGCGAAGGTTGGCAAGTTCCTCTCGCTCAGAGGGCATAACTTGCCAAGGTTCGCCGGAGCGCTGGTCCCTCGCCCGCCCTACTCAGCCGAAGTTGGCCCGAGGCGACAACCCGGCCGGCGGAGACGGCTCAGCGCGCCGCCTTCGCGTGGCGCTGCCGGATCGTCCCCACGCGCCGCACGTGGCGCGACGAGAAGCCGACCATGACCCGGTACTTGCCGCGCGCGATCCGCCAGCCATGCGCCGCCGTGTCCCAGTAGGCGAGGTCGCGGTCGGTGAGGCGGAAGCGGATCCGCTTGCCGCGGTGTGGCCGCAGCACGACCTTGCGGTAGCCGCGCAGCTGGCGGGGCGGTTGCGGCACCGCCGCCGACGCCGGCAGGCCGACGTACAGCTGCACCACCGTCGAGCCCCTGCGGCGGCCGGCGTTGCGCACGCGCACGGTGACCGTGCGGCCGTGCAGCCGCGGCTCGGCGAGCCGCCACTTCGTGTACGAGAGCCCGAAGCCGAACGGGAACGCGACCTTCAGCTTGCGGGCGTCGAACCAGCGGTAGCCCACGAACACGCCTTCCTTGTACTGCTCCTCGTCGTTGACGCCCGGGTACTTCATCGGATCGCCCGCCGTCGGCAGGTCGGCCTCCGCGCGCGGGAATGTCGCCGGCAGCCGGCCGCCGGGGTCGACGTCGCCGAACAGCACGCGGGCGATCGCCGTCCCGCCCTCCTGGCCGGGATACCACGCCTCCAGCAACCCGGCGACCTTGCTGCGCCACGGCGTGAGCAGCAGGCGATCACGCTGCTCGTCCGCGCGGGCACGGTGGGACGCCTGCGGGATCGACGCGGTGTCGTCGGGGAACGCATCGCGGTCGAAGACGCCGAAAGCGAACCAGGTCCGCAGCATCCGCAGGACGTGGCGGTCGACGTCCGCCATCGAGGCCTGGCCGGTGAGCAACGCCGCGTTGACCCGCACGGCGCCGTAGACGAAGCCGGGCCACGGCTCGAAGTCGAGACCGGACTTCAGCGACGCCGCGGTGTCGTGGTTGGCGTTGTAGTCGGCCAGGATGTAGCCCTTGAAGCCCCACTCGGCCGGGATGTCGCGCAGCAGATGGTCGTTTTGGCAGGCGTACGTCCCACCGAGCTTGTTGTAGGAGCACATGATCGAGGCGACGTGCGCCTGCTTGACGTGCCGGGATCAGGCGCGGGGCCGACCGGCTGGCCCGGGCGGCTCTGGTCAGCCAGGCTCGAGGCGCCCTCCTGGTTGTTCATGGCGAAGTGCTTGACGTTGACGAGCACGCCGGTCTTCTGCGCCGCGCGGGTCCATGCGACGGCGGTGCGAGAGATCAGGAACGGGTCCTCGCCGAACCCCTCGAACGTGCGGCCGTTGAGCGGGGTGCGCATGACGTTGATCGTCGGCGCGAACACGACGTCGTTGCCCTTGGCGCGGACCTCCTCGGCGACCGTCCGCCCGTAGAGCGCGTTGGCGGCCGGATTGAAGGTGGCGGCGTCGGCCATCGGGATCGGCATCGCGGTCACGGGACCCTGGCGCGGCCCAACCGGCCCGTCTGAGTAGTAGATCGTCGGCACGCCGAGGCGCGGAACGCCGTTCTGCGTGCCCGTGTGCTTGTGCTCGCCGCCGGCCACGCCGGTGAGCTCGTCACCGGCGAGCAGGTCGATCTTCTCGGCCTGCGTCAGCGCGCCGAGCAGCAGCTGCGCCCGCTCGTCGGGCGACTTGCTCGTGTCGCACCAGGGCCGGCTCGCCGGATCGCCGCAGCGGCCCGCCGCGTGTGCCGGCGCCGCGCCGACCGCGAGCCACGCCACGACCAGGAAAGCGGTGCACCGAGACAAGGGCGCGGATCGTAACGGCGGGCGCCCGGGCGCGGCTCCGGTAGCGCTCGTGCGCGCACCCGGTCGCGCGGGAGGCGTGCGCCATCGACCCGGGTCGTGCCGCGCGAAACGCTCGTGTCATGCCAACCAAGATGGCCGCACCCCTCTTGACGGACGAACAGCTGCCCGAGCTGCTCGGGCTGATCAAGGGGTCTGACAGCGTCGAGCTGAAGCTGACCGTCCCGGAGTCGTCGCATCGCTCGACGG
This sequence comes from uncultured Solirubrobacteraceae bacterium, assembly GCA_963803335.1. GTDB lineage: Bacteria > Actinomycetota > Thermoleophilia > Solirubrobacterales > Solirubrobacteraceae > DASSUW01. The sequence goes on from CAWDME010000012.1 coordinate 536,228, forward strand.
TGCAGGGGCTCGGGATGGACCCGCTGGACGCGCAGATCCGCCAGATCGTGTTCTTCGACACGCCGGACCTGACGCTCGACAAGGCCGGCGTCGTCGTCCGCGCGCGGCGGGTCCAGGGGAAGGGCGAGGACTCCGTCGTCAAGCTGCGCCCTGTAGAGCCCGACCAGCTCGACGCCAAGCTGCGCAAGTCGCCGAGCTTCAACGTCGAGGTCGACGCCCTGCCCGGCGGCTTCGTCTGTTCGGGCTCGCTCAAGGGACGCCCACAGCAGCCGGCCGTCAGGCGTGTGATGGCCGGCGAGGTGGCGATCCGCAAGCTCTTCTCAAAGGAGCAACGGCAGCTGTACGCCGCCCACGCGCCCGCGGGCATCGAGCTCGACGACCTGTCGATCCTGGGCCCGATCTTCGTCCTCAAGCTGCGCTTCAACCCGCCTGAGCTCGGCCGCCGCCTCGTCGCGGAGATGTGGCTGTATCCGGACGGCTCCCGGATCCTCGAGCTGTCGACCCGGTGCGCGACCGACGAGGCGTTCCAGGTCGCCGCCGAAGCGCGCGCCTATCTGTCGAGCCACGGGATCAGCATGTCGGGCGAGCAACAGACGAAGACGCGCAAGGCGCTGCGGTTCTTCGCCAACGAGATGAAAGGCAACGGCCGCTGACGGTCAGGCGGCGTCGGCCACGGACGGGCAGCCGCCGCCCTCGCAGCACGACTCGATCTTCTGCCGGCAGTCCAGGCACCACCACGCCGATCGCATCCAGTGGAGGCGGTGGGCCTTGCCTGTCAGTGCGCAGAGCACGGAGGGGTATTCGCCGCCGCCGCCGCCGGCTCCTGTCACATCGTGGCGCGCGCGGGGGCCGCGACGCCGGCCAGCGTGGCGGCGACGTTGGTCAGGTGCGCGCGCATCGCCTGCTCGGCGCCGTCGCGGTCGCCGGCCACGATCGCCGCCACGATCCGCCCATGCTCGGCGATCGACTTCCCCGGGCGGCCTGGGGCCAGCACGGTGCGGAACTGGAAGCGGACGACCTGCGAGTGCAGGCGCGAGCAGATGTCGCGCGCCACGTCGTGGCGGGACATCTCGAGGATGCGGCGGTGCAGGACGGCGTTGCGCTCGGACATGGCGAGCAGCTCGCCCGCGACGTGCAGCCGCTCCATCTCGGCGATCAGCGCCTCGAGCTCGCGCGCCTCGTCCTCGGTTCGCCGCAGCGCGGCGTAGCCGGCGGCGAGCGACTCCAGCGCCGCGCGCGCCTCGAGGATCTCGATCGCCTCCTCGGGCGTGAACCGCCGCACACGTGCGCCGCGATTGCGCTCGCGCACGACGAACCCCTCGTGCCCGAGCCGCAGGATCGCCTCGCGCACGGCCCCGCGGCTGAGGCGCAGGCGCTCGGCCAGCTCCTCCTCGATCAATCGCTCCCCGGGCGACAGCTCGCCGGCGACGATCGCCGCGTGCAGCACGGCGTAGGCGTCGGGCTCGCTCACGTGCGCGAAGATACCAAACAAGATTGTTGACAATCCTGTTAGGGTGCGGATCTTGGCAGACCACCCAGTGCCTTCGGCTCGCGCGCGCGAGCTCGTCCGTGGTGGGTTCGACCCCCACGTCCACGTCGCGCCCGACTTCGCGCCGCGCCGCATCACCGACCTCGAGCTCGCGCACCGCTGCCTCGAGCTCGGCATCGCCGGCTTCGGCCTCAAGTCGCACTACGCGCCCACCACCGAGCGCGCGGCGGTCGTAACGGCGGCGGTCCCGGGCATCCAGGCGCTGGGGACGATCACGCTCAACCACTCCGTCGGCGGCCTCAACGCCACGGCCGTCGAGGTCGCGGCGCTCCAGGGCGCGCGCATCGTCTGGCTGCCCACGGTCAGCTCCGAGAACGAGTACGGCGAGGTCGAGCACGCCGACCCGGACGGCAAGGTGCCGGTATGGGTGCGCTTCGAGCTCGAGCTGCGCGCGGCGGGCGTGCGCCCGCAGCCCGTGCCGGTGGTCGACGCGGACGGCGCGCCGCTGCCCGCGCTGCTCGACGTGCTCGCCGTCGTCGCCCGCCACGACCTCGTGCTGGCGACCGGCCACCTGTCGCGCGACGAGATCTTCACGGTCGTCGACGCGGCGCTCGCCGCGGGCGTGCAGACGATCGTCGTCACGCATCCCGAGTTCCCGTCGCAGTCGATCAGCCCGGCCGACCAGCAGCAGCTCGCCGAGCGCGGCGCGCTGATGGAGCGCGCGATGACCACCGCCTACACCGGCAAGTCCACGTGGGACGCCATCTTCGCGGCGACGCGCGCCGTCGGCGCCCGCCACACGGTCTGGGGATCCGACCTCGGACAGGTGTTCAACCCGCCGGTCGAGGACGGGCTTGCCATCATGGCCGACCTCTTCCTGGAGGCCGGCTTCAGCGAGGAGGAGGTCCGGATCATGGCCGTCGAGAACACCCGGAGACTTGCCGGTGTCTAGGCGCGTCCAGGTGATCGGCGCACACGCGGCCGACTTCGTCTGGCGCGCGGGCGGTGCGGTCGCGAAAGCGGTCGCCGCCGGCGGCGAGGCGGAGGTGATCGCGCTGTCCTACGGCGAGCGCGGCGAGTCCGGCGAGCTGTGGAAAGAGGACGGCCAGACGGTCGAGAACGTCAAGAAGATCCGCCACCAGGAGGCGGAGGCCGCGGCCCGCCACCTCGGCGCCTCGTTCCGCTGCCTGGACCTCGGCGACTACCCGCTGCAGATCGACGCCACCGCCCTTCTGCAAGTCGCCGACGCGATCCGCGCCTTCGCGCCCGACGTGCTGATCACGCACACCGACACCGACCCGTTCAACCCCGACCATCCCGTCGCCTACGCGGCCGTCGACCGTGCGCGCAGCCTCGCCGCCGGCGCCGGCGTCTCGAGCGCGTTCGACACGATCACGCCGCCGCAGCTGTTCCTGTTCGAGCCGCACCAGCCCGAGCTGTGCAACTTCACGCCGACCGTGCACGTCGACATCACCGCTGTGTGGGAGAAGAAGGTCGCCGCGATGGGCGAGATGCGCGCGCAGCAGTACCTGCAGACCTACTACGCACAGCGCGGCGAGCAGCGCGGCAACCACGCGCGGCGCGCGTCCGGCAACGCGGACGTCCGCTACGGCGAGTCGTTCCAGCGCGTCCTCCCCCAGGTGGTGGACCAGCTGTGAGCGACCGGATCGCCCGCGAGCTCGCGCGGCTCGGGGCCGCCACCGTGTACGAGGCGTCCGGCCGCGAGGGCCTCGTCGACGCGGACCTGCACCAGATCATCCCCGGCTCGCGCGCCTGCGGGCCGGCGCGCACGGTCCGCTGCGGGCAGGACGACAACCTGATGGTGCACGCCGCGATGGCGCGGCTGCAGCCGGGCGAGGTGCTCGTGCTCACGATGCCGGAGCCGGCGCCGGTCGCCCTGTTCGGCGATCTGCTCGCGACACAGGCGCGAGCCCACGGAGCCGTGGCCGTGCTCGTCGACGCCGCCGTGCGCGACAGCGAGGACCTGGCCGGCATGCGCCTTCCGGTGTGGACGCGCTGGATCCGCTCGCGCGGCGCGACCAAGGACATCGTCGGCGCGCTCGACGTGCCGGTCGAGGTCGGCGGCCAGGAGATCCGGCCCGGTGACCTCGTCGTGCTCGACGCCGACGGCGCCACCGTGGTCGCCGCCGAGCGCGCCGAGGAGGTGCTCGAGGCGTCCCGCGCGCGTGAGGACAAGGAGGCGATCAAGCGCGAGAAGCTGCAGGAGGGTGCGCTGTCGTACTACCTCGACGGCTTGCACACGGTCGTCGAAGGCACATGAGCGACATCGCCCACCTCGGGCCTGTGGCGCTCTTCACGCCGAGGGGCGAGGAGAGCCTGCGCTTCTTCGTCGACATCATGGGCATGGAGGTCGAGCACCAGGAGGGCGCGGCGACGTACCTGCGCGGCTGGGGCGACTACCAGCCGTGGTCGCTCAAGCTGATCGAGTCGGACACGTCGGGGATGGGCGTGCTCGGGCTGCGCGCCTGGAGCCCCGAGGCGCTCGAGCGGCGCGTCGCCGCCGTCGAGGCGACCGGGCTCGGCGAGGGCTGGGTCGAAGGCGACCGCGGCCGCGGCCCGTCCTACCGCTTCCGCGACCCCGACGGCCACCGCTTCGAGCTCTATCACGAGTGCGAGCGCTACGACCCTCCCCCGCACCTGCGCCCGTCGCTCAAGAACGTGCCCGGGCGCTACACGGGGCGCGGCTGCGCGGTCAAGCGGCTCGACCACATCAACGTGCTCGCCGCCGACGTGCGCGCCAGCCGTGACTTCTGCGTCGACACGCTCGGCTACCGCCTCTACGAGCGCATCGAGCTCAACGACGGCAGCGAGGCCGGCGCCTGGATGAGCGCTTCGATCGCCGCCCACGAGCTCATCTACACCCGCGACGCGCACGGCGCCCGCGGCCGCCTGCACCATGTCGCGTACTGGGTCGACACCCGCGAGGAGTGCCTGCGCGCGGCCGACATCTGGCTCGACGCGGGGATCGAGATCGAGGCGGCGCCGTCCAAGCATGCGATCGCCCAGGGCTTCTTCCTCTACGGCATCGAGCCCGGCGGCAACCGCATCGAGGTCACGACCGGCGGCCGCTTCGTCTACGCGCCCGACGAGCCCTGCGTGGTCTGGACCGAGGCCGAACGGGCCAAGGGCCAGGCGTGGGGCGTCGAGACCGTCGAGAGCTTCCACACCTACGGGACGCCCCCGGTCTGAGCCGCTCGCTGCAGGCGCCGGCCGAGCTGGTCGAGTTGCTCGGCAAGCTCCGGCGGCGCGTGCACGTCGACGTCGGCGCCCAGCATCGCGATCCGGATCGCCAGCCACTCGAGGTTCTCGTCGGCGACGCGGTAGCTGCAGCGGTGCTCGTCGATCGGCTCGATCGCTGCCGCGTCGAACGGCACGCGCCGCGCGACGACCTCCGCGGGTGCGTGGACGGTGACGCGCGCTTCGAAGCGGCTCCAGGCGCCGGCGATGTTCTGCTGGACGAAGGCCGCCGCGTCGCTGGCCGGGAGCCGGCGGGGCGTGAAGCGCGGGCCGGTGGCCGTGGGGCGGCGCAGCCGGTCGACGCGGAAGGTCCGCCAGGCGTCGCGGCCGCGATCCCAGCCGACCAGGTACCAGCGCCGCCCGAGGTTGACCAGCGAGAGCGGCTCGACGTCGCGGCGCGTAGCCGTGCCGTCGCGGCTGCGGTAGTCGAAGCGGACGCACTCGGTGTCGCGGCAGGCGGCGGCGAGCGTGGTGAGGTGCTCCGGGTCGACGGTCGGGCCGCCGGCCTGCGCCACGATCGTCGCCGACCCCAGCGCCTCGACGCGCCGGCGCAGGTGCGCGGGCAGCACCTGCTCCAGCTTGACCAGCGCGCGCACCGACGTCTCCTCGATCCCGGTCACCGACGCCCGCGCGGCGGTGCGCAGACCGACGGCGATGGCGATCGCCTCGTCCTCGTCGAGCAGCAGCGGCGGCATCGCCGTGCCCGCGGCCAGCCGGTAGCCGCCCGCCGGCCCGGTCAGTGACTCGACCGGATACCCGAGCGCGCGCAGGCGGCCGATGTCGCGCCGGATCGTGCGCGGCGAGACCTCGAGCCGCTCGGCCAGCGTCGCGCCCGGCCAGTCGCGGCGCGCCTGGAGCAGCGAGAGGAGATTGAGGAGCCGGCTGGAGGTGTCGCCCATGCGGATCTGATCGTCTTGATAGTTGCGGCCAGATCTTGACCTAAACCATCCGTACGGTGCACCACCATGAGCGATCGCTACATCCCCGGAGTCCCCTGCTGGATCGACACCACGCAGCCCGATCCCGACTCGGCCGCCGCGTTCTACGGCGAGCTGTTCGGCTGGGAGGTCGAGAACGTCATGCCGGCGGGCGCGCCGACGTACTACATCGCCCGCCTGCGCGGCGGCGACGTGGCCGGGATCGGCGCCCAGCCCGAGGGCGCGCCCCCGGCCGCCGTCTGGAACACATACGTCTGGGTGACCGACGCGGACGAGACCGCCGCCAAGGTCCGCGACGCCGGCGGCACGGTGATCATGGAGCCCGGCGACATCGGCGACTCCGGCCGGATGGCCGTCTTCGCCGACACCGCGGGCACCACGTTCAACGTCTGGCAGGCCAAGGAGCATCGCGGCGCCGCGATCGTCAACGAGCCCGGTTCGCTGAACTTCAACGACCTCTTCACCCGTGACCTCGAGGGCGCGCGGGCGTTCTACGGCGCGGTCTTCGGCTGGGACGTGATCGACGTCGGTGACGGGCACGCGTGGGCGCTGCCCGCGTACGGCGACTTCCTCGAGCAGCGCACGCCGGGGATGCGCGAGAACATGCGCACGATGGGCGCGCCGGACCGCTTCGAGGAGGTGGTCGCGAGCGTCAGCACCGACGAGAGCCAGCCGCCGCACTGGGGCGTCACGTTCGCCGTCGACGACGCCGACGAGATCGCCAAGCGCGCGGACAAGCTCGGCGGCTGGGTGATCGTCCCGCCGTTCGACGCCCCGTGGGTGCGGATGACCGTCATCAGCGACCCGCAGGGCGCGACGTTCACGGCCAGCAAGTTCGTGCCCGAGAACAAGGACCTGCCGCAGAACGCGGGCGCCGCGGCCTGAGGGGACACGGGTCACAGGAAGCTCCAAGGCTCTCCCCAGCGGACGCTCGCAATCGAGGCGCACGCTGGAGGCATGACCTCTTCGCTTCTGACTCCCCCCTCCGAACACTGGTCACCGCCCGACGACGGGCCGCCGCCGCCGCGCACGCCGCGGCGGCGCAGCCCGCCGCTCGCCGTCCTGCTCGTGACCAGCGCCCTGCTTGGCGGCGGCACGACCGCCGGCGTGCTCATGGCGACCGGGGCAACGCGCGGCGGCACGACGACCACGATCCAGCGCGCCGCGTCGAGCACCGGCGGCCTGAACGCGAGCGCGCTGTACACGAGCACCGCGACCGGCGTCGTCGACATCACGGCCAAGTCGTCGTCGTCGTCGGGCTCGTCGCAGGCGCCGTTCGGCGGCGCGCCGCAGCAGTCCGGGTCGACTGCCACCGGCACCGGCTTCGTCGTCGACGCGAACGGCCACATCGTCACCGCCGCCCACGTCGTGGACGGCGCGGACTCCGTGTCGGTCAAGCTCCAGGACGGCACGACGCGCGAGGCCACCGTGGTCGGCAAGGACGACGCGACCGACGTCGCCGTCCTCAAGATCGATGCCTCGGGCCTGACGCTGCACCCGCTGACGCTCGGCAGCTCGTCCTCGATCGACGTCGGCGATCAGGTCGCGGCGATCGGCGACCCGTTCGGGTACGCCCGCAGCATCAGCACCGGCATCGTCTCGGGCGTCGATCGGACGATCCAGGCGCCGAACGGCTTCACGGTCGCCCACTCGATCCAGACCGACGCGGCGGTGAACCCGGGCAACTCCGGCGGCCCGGTGCTCGACGCGAACGGCGACGTGATCGGGATCGTCGACCAGATCGCCACCGACGGCAGCTCGGAGCAGAGCTCGGGCGTCGGCTTCGCGGTGCCGATCGACCTCGTCAAGTCATCGCTGAAGACGCTCGAGGCGGGCGGCCAGGTCAAGCACGCCTACCTCGGGGTCGCGACCGCCGACAGCGCCTCGGGGACCGCCGGCGCCGCGGTGTCGAGCGTCTCCGCGGGCGGCCCGGCCGCTGACGGCGGGCTGCGCGGCGGCGACATCGTGACGGCGTTCGACGGCGCCGCGGTGTCCGACTCCACCGATCTCGTCGCCGCGATCGCCACCCACCAGCCGGGCGACCGGGTCCAGCTCACCGTCCGGCGCGGCTCGAGCACCGAGCACCTCACCGTCACGCTCGGCACGCAGCCGACCCAGGCGGCGACCACGGGCGGCTGACGGGGCGCGCCCTAGCCGACCGGTGGGGTCGGGCGGCGCGGATTGTTGCCATGCTGTGAACGTGGACAACGCCCTCCTGCACGCGCTCAACGGCTTCTTCTTCCACCACGACGTGGTCGAGGACACGATCGTCAGCTACGTCGACGCCGCCGAGCTGCTGTTCCTCGGCGCGCTGCTCGTCACGTTCTCGCTCGTGCGGGGGCCGCGGCGCCGCGGCGCCCGCCGCGCGGTTGTCGCGGCCGGCCTGAGCGCCGGGATTGCCTTGTTCCTCGCGCAGCTGATCTCGCACGCGGTCAACCGCCCGCGCCCGTTCGTCGCCGACCCGTCCGGCGTGCACCTGTTCACCCGCCACGTGGCCGACCCGGGCTTCCCGAGCGACCACGCGACTGCCGCGTTCGCGATCGCTGTCGCGATCCTGCTCCGCGACCGCCGCTGGGGCGTGGTCGCGCTCGTCTTCGCCAGCATCCTCGCGGTGGGCCGCGTCGCGATGGGCGTCCACTACCCGAGCGACGTGCTCGGTGGTGCCGCGCTTGGGGCCGCCTGCGCGTTGATGCTGTGGGCCGCACCGGTCCGCCGGGCGCTCAACCGCGTCGCCGACCTGGCCGGCGCGCTGCTCGACAGCGTCCTCCGCGCCATCGCGGCGCGCACCGGTCCGACCGCGCGGTAGCTCCAGCGAACTGCAGCAGGGTGGGAAGGCAGCCGGATCGGCCGGATTGGCAGTCCCCTGGCGCCTTGACGTCGATATGCGACGTAAAGGCGCCAGAGACCGCCGCGCGGCGGAAATCTCGCTGCCTACCCAGCCGCAGTTGACTTAGCGCTGCGCCGCAACGCGGACGGGTGAGTTCGCCGCGCCGTACCCGTCGTGCGCGCCGCGGCGCTCGACGATCTCGAAGAACAGCCCGGGGCCGACCATCTCCGTGTAGACGTGGAGCAGCTCGCCTTCGCTCGTCGCGTCGTAGAGGACGCCGAGGGCGCGCATGCGATCGAGCATCTCCGGCGACACATTCGTGCGCGCCGCCAGGTCGTCGTAGTAGTTGGCGGGGATCTCGAGCAGCGGGACGCCGCGGTCGCGCATCGCCGCGGCCGCGGCGAGCACGTCGTCGCTGGCGAGCGCGACGTGCTGGAGCTCGAGGCCGTCGCCGACCAGCGGGACGCTGAGCGCAAAGCGGACGCTGCCGTCGGCGGTGCGAGCCGCGCGGCTGCGCAGCAGACCGTCGGGCGTGGCGAGCTCGTCGGCGGTCTGGAGCTCGAGGCCGAGCACCGAGCGGTAGAAGAGCACCGCCTCGTCGAAGAAGTCGAACGGCTGCGACAGGGCGACATGGTCGATGCCGGTGACGTCGGGCGAGATGCCGCCGCCCGGCGGCCCGGCGGTGAGGAAGTCGGTCAGCCAGCCCGCGGCGTCGGTGCGGCAGAAGAACACCGACGTGCCGTCGGGCGCGGCGACGGCCGACAGCTCCGCCTCTCCCGGGCCGCGCTCACGCGGCAGCAGCGGCGCCAGCAGGTTCTGCGCGCGGGCGGCGGAGCGGATCGGCTCCTCGCTCTCGACCGCGATCGCCGCCACGCGCGGGCCGGGCGGGTCGTCATCGCCGTGGTCGTGGTTGACGAGGATGCGGGTGTCGCCGTGGCGCCACAGCTGCACCGGCTTGGTGCGGTGCTGGCCGGCGTGGCGGAAGCCCATCGCGATCAGCAGCCGCTCGACCGGCGCGGCCGCGTCCGCCGCAACGGCCAGCTCGATGAAGGCGTAGCCGTTCAGCGGCGGCGCCGGCGGCAGGACCGTGACGCCGGCGGCCTCCTCGAGCACGAGCAGGGAGCGCATGGCATCGACCGCCATGCGCTGCGGGTCGGCCTGCCTGAAGACGTCGTTGAACACCTCGAGCGACAGCGGGCCGGCGTAGCCGGTCGCGAGCACGTGCTCGACGAACGCCGGGAGGTCGAACCCGCCCTGCCCCGGGAAGCAGCGGTAGTGGCGGCTCCACTGCAGCACGTCCATCACGAGGTGCGGCGCGTCGGCGAGCTGCAGGTAGAAGATCTTCTCCCCGGGGATCGAGCGGATCCCCGCCGGGTCGGCGGCGCGCGAGAGGATGTGGAACGAGTCCAGGCAGGTGCCGAGGCTCGCGTGGCCGGCCGCCTCGACGATCCGCCACGCGTGGTCGTAGTCGCGCACGTGCCGGCCCCACGCCAGCGCCTCGTAGGCGATGCGGATGCCGCGCTCGGCCGCGTGCTCGGCGAGCGTGCGGAGCTGGGCGGCGGCCAACTGGTCGTCGTCGACCGCCGCCGCGGACACGTTGGAGCACACGAGCATGAGCTCCGCGCCCAGGCGCTCCATCACCGCGAACTTGTGCTCGGCGCGCCGCAGGTTGTCGCGCAGCCGGTCTTCCGGCACGGCCTCGAAGTCGCGGAACGGCTGGAACAGGCCGATCGTCAGGCCGAGCTCGCCGCAGCGCTCGCGGACCTGCTCGGGAGACAGGGCCGAGGCGATGAGGTCGGGCTCGAACAGCTCCACCTCGTCGAAGCCGGCGCGCGCCGCTGCCTCGAGCTTGGCCTCGAGCGTCCCGCTCAGGCAGACCGTGGCGATCGACCGCCGCACACCTACGCGGCCTGCCGGGCGTCCGCGGTCAGCTCGTCGACGTGCGCGAGCATGCGGTCGCGGTCGGGGCGCAGGCCGGCGAACAGCTCCATCGAGCCCGCCGCCTGCAGCGCCACCATCGCGGCGCCGGACAACGTCCGGCAGCCGCACGCGCGCGCGTCGCGCAGCAACTCGGTCTCGAGCGGCATGTACACGACCTCGGCGACCCACAGCGAAGGCCGCAGCAGCTCGGCGGGCACCGCGGTCCCCGGGTAGGCGGCCATCCCCATCGGCGTCGCGTGGACGAGCCCGTCGGCGCCGGCGAGCAGGCGCGGAAGCGCGGGCGGCTCGGCCGCGGTGCCCGCCCCGAGCCGGGCGACGAGCTCCTGCGCGCGCTCGCGCTCGACATCGACGAGGGTCAGCTCGCGCGCGCCGAGGCGCAGCATCGCGTGCGCGACGGCGGCGCCGGCGCCGCCCGCGCCGAGGACGACGACGCGCTCGGTCGCGACGCCCGGCAGGCCGCGGCGGAACGCCTCGGCGAAGCCGGTGGTGTCGGTGTTGTGGCCGACGAGCCGGTCGCCGTCGAACACCACGGTGTTGACGGCGTTCAGCTCGGCCGCCTCGCGCGACAGGTCGTCGAGCTCGGGGACGACGAGCTGCTTGCAGGGATGCGTGACGTTCACGCCACCGAGCCCGAGCTCGCGCGCCTCGCGCACGAGCTCTCCAGCGTCGCTTGGATCGCAGCCCAGCGCGTCGATGTCGAACAGCCGGTAGGAGCCGTCGAACCCGAGCCGGCGCGCCTCGCGCTCATGCAGTGCCGGGCTCAGGGAGTTGCCGATCCCCGCGCCGATGAGGCCTGCGGCATAGGTCTGTCGTGTCTGCGTACGCATATGTACGAACCAGTACGTTATATGCCCGCCCCTCACCCGGTTTGAACACCGCCCGGCGCGGACATAACGTACTAGTCCGTACATTGATGCGAGGGAGCTTGACGTGGAGACGGGGAACCGGTTCGAACGTGAACACGGCGCCAAGACGCCGACACGAGCCGCGCTGGCGAGCTGGATCGGCAGCGTGCTGGAGTACTACGACTTCTTCATCTACGGCACGGCCGCCGCGCTGGTGTTCGGCAAGGTGTTCTTCCCCGACTCGGACCCCGCGACTGCGACGCTGCTCTCGTTCGCCACGTACGGCGTTGGCTACGTCGCCCGCCCCGTCGGCGCGTTCTTCATGGGCCACATCGGCGACAAGTACGGGCGCAAGCGCGTGCTGCTGCTCACCGTCGGCCTCATGGGCCTGGCGACGTTCCTCGTCGGCTGCCTACCCACCTACGACGACATCGGGATCTGGGCGCCCGTGCTGCTCGTCGCGCTGCGCCTGCTCCAGGGCTTCTCAGCCTCCGGCGAGCAGTCGGGCGCGAACTCGCTGAGCCTCGAGCACGCGCCCGAGCACCGGCGCGCGTTCTTCACCAGCTTCACGCTCGGCGGCACGCAGGCCGGCCTCATCATCGCCACCGCGGTCTTCCTCCCCATCGGCGCGATGCCCGAGGACCAGCTTCTGAGCTGGGGCTGGCGCGTCCCCTTCTGGCTCAGCGCGATCGTCGTGGTCGTGGCCCTGATCATTCGCAGCCGCATCACCGAGCCGCCGGCCTTCCAGCGCGAGGCGGCCGAGCCGCAAACCGACCGCGTTCCTGTTGCGGCGCTGCTGCGCGACCACTGGTCGGGCGTCCTGCGCGTCGTGCTCGCGGCGCTCGCCTCGACCGTCAGCACGATCTTCGCGGTCTACGCCCTCAACTTCGCGGTCGACACAAACGGGCTCGACCAGACGACGATGCTGTGGGTCGCGATCGCCGCCAACGTCGTCGCGCTCGCATCGATCCCCGCCTGGGCCACGCTGGCCGACCGCATCGGCCGCCGGCCGGTGTTCATCTTCGGCGCGGTCGGCAGCGGCGCCCTGATGTTCGCCTACCTCGGGGCGATCGAGGGCGGCAGCTACCCGCTCATCTTCCTCACGGCGATCCTCATGTCCGGCTTGGTCTACAGCGCCATGAACGGCATCCAGCCGTCGCTCTACGGCGAGATGTTCCCAACGCGCGTGCGCCTCTCGGGCATGGCCGTCGGCACCCAGATCGGCTACGCCATCGGCGGCTTCGCGCCGACCGCGGCGAAGTGGATCGAAGGCGGCGGCCCGGGCGGCTGGGTGCCGGTCGCGGGCTACGTGCTCGTCTCGTCGCTGATCGCGGCCGCCGCCGTCCTCACCGCGCGCGAGACCGCCAAGGTCCCGCTGGCGGAGATCGACGGCCGCCCGGACGCCGCGTCGGCGCGCGCGGCGGCCGCGCCCGAGCTCACCGGCGCGGGCGTGCCGTAGGGCTTAGCCCGGCGCTGCGCGGCGGCCCGGGAGTAGCCTGCCGCCACATGGGATTCGATCAGTACCACGAGCCGCCCGAGGAGCTGCCCGCCGAGACCCGGACGTTCGCGCGCCTGTGCGCGTCACTGACCGAGGAGGCGGAGGCGATCGGCTGGTATGAGCAGCGGCTGGCCGTCGAAACGAACCCGGTGGCGGCGGCCGTCATGCGCAACGCCGTCGGCGAGGAGTTCAAGCACTTCAGCATGGACCTCGAGTTCCTGCTGCGGCAGAAGCCCGAGTGGCGTGAGATCGCGCGCGGGATCTTGTTCAAGGAGGGCGACATCGTCGAGCACGGCGAGGAGGCCGAGGCGGCGGCGGACGGCGACGACCCGACGCTCGACCCGGCGCCGACGTACACCGACTCGCTCGGGATCGGAAGCCTGAAGGGAAGGCGGCCATGAGCGGCAACCATCTGCTGCGCGAGCACGCGCCGATCAGCGACGCCGGCTGGGCGCTGATCGACGAGGAGGCGCGCGAGCGCCTGACCGTCGCGCTCGCCGCGCGCCGGCTCGTCGATTTCTCCGGCCCCCACGGCTGGGACCACTCGGCCGCCAACCTCGGGCGCACCGAGCCGATCTCCGACGCGCCGTGCGACGGCGTCGTCGCCCTCCGCCGGCGCGTGCTCGCCGTCGCCGAGGTGCGCGCGCCGTTCTCCGTCTCGCTCGACGAGCTGCGCGCCGGCGACCGCGGGGCCCCCGACGTCGACTTCGACGCGCTCGACGGCGCCGCCCGCAACCTCGCCGTGGCCGAGAACAAGGCGGTCTTCCACGGCTGGGCGCAGGCCGGCATCGAGGGGATCACCGAGGCCAGCCCGCATCCCGAGGTGCCCCGCGGCGAGGACTTCAACGACTATCCGCGGCCGGTCGCCAAGGCCGTCGAGCTCCTGCTCCGGCGCGGCGTCGGCGGCCCATACGGCCTCGCGCTCGGGACCGACGACTACACCGGCGTGATCGAGACCGCCGAGCACGGCGGCTACCCGCTGTTCGACCACCTGCGCCAGATCCTCGATGGCCCGATCGTGTGGTCGCCCGGCGTCAACGGCGCGGTCGTGCTCAGCCAGCGCGGCGGCGACTTCCTGTTCGACTCCGGGCAGGACATCGCCGTCGGCTTCGAGAGCGCGGACGGCGATGCCGTGCACCTCTATCTCGAGGAGTCGTTCACGTTCCGCGTCGCCACCCCGGAGGCTGCAGTCGCGCTCGTGCCCACGTAGCTAGCGCGTCAGCACGAGGTCGACGGCGAAGGCGACCTCGTCGGCGACGAGCAGGCGCCCCGCTTCGCGCAGCGCCTCCCACTCGAGGCCGAACGCCGAGCGGCGGAGCTTGCCGTGGGCCCGCACGCGCACGGCATCGCCGGCGAGCGCCGCGACCGTCACCTCGAAGGCGATCGGGCGCGTCGCGTCGCGGATCGTCAACGCGCCGTTGAGGCGGTGGGCGCGGATCTCGCCGGTGAGCGCGATGCTCGGGTTGCGGCCGGCGGCGAAGAACTCGTCGCGCAGCCGCCGATCGCGGATCTCGTTGCCGGTGATCACCGAGGAGACATCGACGAGCCCGTCGACGCGCAGCGCATCGCCGGACGCCACGAGGCGGGCACTGAACGAGCCGAAGCGGCCGCGCACGGTCGCGACACCGAAGTGGCGCACGCGGAACCCCACGGCAGAGCGCGCGGGGTCGGCCTGCCAGACGCCGGCTTCAAGAACGCTGGGTGTGAGGACGCTCATCACCCATCGAATCGGCGCACCGGCGCACGGCCTGATCCGCAGATTCCCGCAGACCTCCTAGCTCGGCTCGGCGGCCTTCCACCCGCCCATGACCGCCTCCTCCGGCTCGCCCAGCACCGGGTGCAGGTGCATGGCCGGCGAGTAGCGGCTGGCCGGCGTCTCGCGCCCGAGCGCCTCCGCCATGGCGCGGACGTGGTGCGGCCCGCCGCCGCAGCAGATCCCGATGTAGCTGACGCCGATGTCGCGCGCGCGGCGGGCGAAGTCGGCCATCTCGAACCGCGTGCACTGGAACGGCTCGAGCTCGATCGGGAACCGCCGCCGCCCGTCGTCGGACTCGAGCGACTCGAACGCCGGCGTGTGGAGGGTGGTGTGGTAGGGGACCGGCTGCGCGGCGACCGGAATGTCGACCGCCGCCCGGATGCGCTCGAGCAGCGGCAGCATCGTCTCCGGTCCACGCGAGCAGTTCAGGCCGACGACGGCCGCGCCCGCGTCGGCGAGGATCCGGCAGGCCTCGACGTAGTCGTAGCCGTCGTACGTCCGCTCCGGCTGCACGCTGGCGAACGTCACGAGCGCCGGCAGGCCGAGCTCCGTGCACACGTCGAGGCCGATCAGGGCCTCGCCGACGTGGTCGTAGGTCTCGGCGATGACGAAGTCGACGCCCTCCTGGACCGCCCAGCCGAGCTGCTCCTCGTACTGCGCGCGGACGACCGGCGAGGACCCGGCCTGGTCGCCCGGGTCGTAGGACCAGGTGTTGCAGATGTTCCCGGCCACCAACGCTTCGCCCTCGGCCGCGATCTCGCGGGCGATCCGCACGGCCTGGCGGTTCATCGCCTCGAGGTCGCCGGCCCGGCCGACGTCCTTGAGCTTCTCGCGGTGGGCGTAGTACGTGAGCGCGACCATCACGTCGGCACCGGCGCGCAGGAACTCGCGATGGAGCTGGCGGAGCGCGTCCGGCGCGTCGAGGATCACCTCCGGGACGTACGGGCCGGCCTTGATGTAGCCGCGCCGCTCGAGCTCGAAGACGTAGCCCTCGGCGCCCACGACGACGCCGTCGGCGAGCCGCTGCGCGAGCGTCCTCATCGCACCGCCCCCACGAAGCGCGCCGGGTCGAAGCGGCCGATGTCGTAGCCCGTGTCGCCCTGCAGGGCGCAGTCGGCGAGCACGCGGCCCACCCACGGCGCGAACTTGTAGCCGGTCCCGCGCCAGCCGACGCCCACGTACGCGTCGTCGAGGCCGGGGATCGCGCCGAGGACGAATTCGTCGTCGGCCACGAGGTCGTAGTCGCACTGGTCGACATCCTCGACGTCGCGCACGCTCGCGTCGCGCAGGCCGGGCAGGCACTCGGCGATGAAGCTCGCGATGCCGTCCAGCCCCGCCCGCTCGCCCGGCAGGTCCGGTGGGTGGTAGTAGCCGATCTTCACAGCGTCGACCACGCCGGGGACGATCGGGTGGACGTAGATCCCGGCGTCCAAGTACGCGATCACGGGCATGGCACCGGCCGTGAAGGGCTCACGGTCCCGCGGCGTCAGGTACTTGGCCTCGCTCGGTCGGTCGCGGGTGATCGGCACCTGCAGGTCGCAGCCGGGCAAGCCGTCGAGCACCGCGTTCGTGCCGTGGC
This sequence comes from uncultured Solirubrobacteraceae bacterium, assembly GCA_963803335.1. GTDB lineage: Bacteria > Actinomycetota > Thermoleophilia > Solirubrobacterales > Solirubrobacteraceae > DASSUW01. The sequence goes on from CAWDME010000012.1 coordinate 552,359, forward strand.
CGGCCGTGACGACGAGGGCGCGCGCCGGGAACTCCTCGAGCGCGCCGTCGAACCCTTCGACGATGCGCACACCACGCTCGTCGAGCGCCCGCCGCAGCGCGCGCGTGACGGCCGCCAGGTCGACCACTCCCGCATCGACGTCGAGGTGCGCGAGGTCGGCGTCCAGGTACGGGAAGCGGCGGCGCAGCGCGGCGCCGTCGAACGACTCGGTGTCCACGCCGAGCTGCTTCAGCGTCTCGAAGCTCTGCTGCGCGTAGGTGCCGTCGAGGTCCGGCGTGACCGAGCGCTTGGCGATGTTCAGGCACCCGCAGCGGACGAGCACGTCCGTGCCGGTCGCGCGCTCGAAGTCGCGCCAGAGACCGAACGCCTCGTGCGCGAGGCGCCCGTAGCCGACATCGAGGTAGTCGTTGCGGAACGAGCGCGTGCGGCCGTACGACGCGGTCGCCGGATCGCCGATCCGGCCCCGCTCGAGCACGACGACGCTCGCCGACCGCGCCGTGGCGTGGTAGGCGGTGAACAGCCCCATCACTCCCCCGCCGACGATCACGACGTCGGTGCTCACGCCGTCGCCTCGATCGGCCGCAGCTCCTCGGCGTACGAGATCGACTGGCGGCGCAGGGTGCCGTCGGCGTCGATCGCGTAGCTGCCCATCCGCCACAGCGGCGGCGAGTAGGCGTGGATCGTCACGGCCGGCGTGTCGCTGTCCTGGAGCATGCGGTGCACGTGCGCGGCGTCGAAGTCGAAGCAGTCACCGGCGCGGTGGCGGAGCGCGCGCGGCGGGCCGCCGAGCACGAGCCGCTCCTCGACCACCTCGCCGTCGACGACGGCGACGGCGCCGCTCGACATGTCGTGGTCGTGGAAGCCCGTGTCGTTGCCGTTGCCCCACGAGATGACCCACACGTCGACGTGGGCGTCGCGCCACAGCTGCGCGAAGTGCCGCCCACCGGTGTCGTGGCGGACCAGCGGCCGCCACTGTTCAGGGTCGCTGGCCAGCTGCGTGACGAGGTCGCGCAGCTCCGCCTTGCCCAGGTCGTGATTCGCCCTCATGCGCTGATTTCCCCGAGATCTCACGCGGTCTCTCTCCCGGTGAGTTCGTGATGGTGAACCGGTTCACGTGAACCGGTTCACCATTATGCGCCTGCGATGGCGCCGTTGTCAACGCCGATAGCCTTCTGCGCGTTGGAGAGGCATCGGACGACGATCCGCGAGCTCGCCGACTACACCGGGCTGTCCCCTGCTGCGGTGAGCTACGCGCTGCGCGGCATGCGCGTGTCCGCGGCCACCGAGGAGCGGGTCCGCGCGGCAGCGGAGGAGCTCGGCTACGAGGCCGACCCGATCGCCCGGGCGCTGGCCGGCGGCGCGACGGGCGTCGTCGGGCTGCTCGTGGGCAGCCTTGCCGATTTCTGGACGCAGGAGCTCGTCCGCGCCGTGCAGCGCGCGCTCTACGACGCGGAGCGCAGCACGGTCGTCGCCGATGCCGACGGCGAGCCGCTGCGCGAGCTCGAGCTCGCGCAGCGGCTCGTCGACCAGCGCGTCGACGGGCTCGTGGTAGTGCCGATCGGACCGGCGAGCCGAGGCTGGGCGGCGATCGCGCGGCAGCTGCCGATCGTCACGATCGGGGACGCGCTGCCAGGCGTCGCGCCGGCCGGCGAGGTGGTCTTCGACAATGACCTCGGCGTGCAGCAGACCCTGCAGCACCTCTCCAGCCGCGGCCACCGGCGCGTCGCCGTCCTCTCGTGGGCGGTGGAGACGTCGCCCGACCGCGACGCCGAGCGCGCCGTCGCCACCTCGGCCGCCGCGCTCGGGCTCGACTGCCGCATCGTCGCCTGCGCGTACTCGCTCAACGGCTCGCGCCCGCTCGCGGTCGAGCTGCTCGAGGGCGATGACCGCCCGACCGCGGTGCTGTGCCTATCCGACTCGATCGCTTACGGCGTCTACGCGGCCTGCGCCGAGCTCGGCCTGTCGATTCCCGGCGACGTCGCGGTCGCGGGGTTCGGCGACCACCCGATCTCACGGCTGCTGGCGCCGCCGCTGACGTCGACGGTGTGGAACGTCGAGCAGGCCGCCGAGCGCGCGACCGGCTTCCTGGTGCAGGCGATCCAGGCCGACGGCCCGCAGGCGACGTTGCGCGAGGTCATCGCGCCGGTGCTCGCCGCGCGCGCATCCACCGGAGCGGGCGCCGCGTGAGCGAAACGCCGCGGCGGCTCGCGGTGGTCATGCATCCGAGCCGCCCTCTCGACCGGGCGCTCGCGACGCTCGAGGCGTGGGCGGCCCGTCATGACGTCGAGGTCGTGCAGGTGTCGGTGCAGGACATCGGGCGCACGGTCTTTCGCCGCGCGGAGGTGGAGCCCGGCGATGTCGTGATCGCGCTCGGTGGCGACGGCACGGCGCTGTCCGCGCTGCGCGCCGCGATCGGCGTCGGCGCGCCGGTGCTGGCCGTCGCGTGCGGCAGCGTCGGCGCGCTCAGCGCCGTCACCGGCGAGGAGCTGGGCGGCGCGCTCGAGCGGATCCGCGCCGGTGACTGGACGGCCTGCCCGCTTCCCGCACTGGCCGTCGGCCCGTCGATCGCCCTGAACGACTTCGTGGTCGTCCGCCGCGGCGCCGGCCAGATCGTCGCCGAGGTCGACGTGGACGGCGAGCTGTACGTGCGGGTGGCCGGCGACGGGCTGATCATCGCGACCCCTCTCGGGTCCAGCGGCTACACGATGGCGGCCGGCGGGCCGCTGCTCCCGCTGCGCACGCCGGCGTTCGTCTGCACCCCGCTGGCCATGCACGGCGGGAGCGCGCCGCCGCTCGTGCTCCCCGCCGACGCGGTGCTCAGCATCGACGTGCACCCGAGCTACGCCGGCTTCGACGTCGAGTTCGACGGGCAGCGCGAGATGCTCGAGGAGCGCTCGTTCCAGGTCGGCCTCCAGCCCGACGCCGGCATCCTCGTGCGGCTGTCGGCCGCCGACCAGGGGCTCACGCGGCTGCGCGAGCGCGGCCTGATCGCCGACAGCCCGCGCGCGCTCATCCGGCTCAAGCGGCCCGCGAGGTAGCCTGAGGTCATGCCGAAATGGCCCGAGAATCCCGATGATCCCGTCGACCCCGCGATCGCGCCGCTGATCGAGGCGGGTGAGGGCGAGGCGGAAGGCTTCGATGTCGCTGAAGCGGACCTGATCGAACACGCCGAGCACGGCGACCAGCACGGCACCGACCCGATCTGGCGAGACGCCGCAGGCTTCGACGAGCAGGAGAGCCCGGGCCTCGACGACGAGCGCTACGGCGTCGCCGACGACGAGGATCCCGAGACCTAGGCCCGGAGCTCGCGCATGTTCGTCGCGAGCGCTTGCACGGCCCGGTCGAGGATGGCGAGCAGGTCGGTCTTCCCGTCTTCGCGCATCCACGCGTCGAGCGCGACGATGATCGTGGACGTCATTGCCGAGGCGACGACCTGGATGCTGAGGTCGCCGGGCTCCAGCCCGCGCTGGCGCGCCAGGTAGGCGGCCAGGAGCTGCTCGCCCTCGCCCTGCGCGTCGCGTAGCCGGGCGCGCAGCTCGGGCACCGAAAGGAGCAGCCGCACGCGCAGCAACAGCTCCTCGGGGTTGCGCCGGTAGAGGCCTCCGAGCGCCTCGTAGACGATCGCGCGCATGCTCTCGGCGAGCGGCTCGTCCGCCGGCCGGGCCTGCAGGAGGTCGGGCGCGATCGGGTCGTACTCGTCCCAGAGGACGACATCCTCCTTCGTCGGGAAGTAGCGGAAGAACGTCCGCGGCGAGATCGCGGCGGCGTACGCGATGTCGTCGACCGTCGTGTGCTCCCAGCCCTTCTCGGCGATCACACGCATCGCCTCGCCCTGGATCATCAGGCGCGTCTTGGTGCGCTTGCGCTCACGCAGGCTGTAGCCCGGCTGGTCCACACGCGCATTGTGGCATATCGCGCCTGTTTGACAGTCACTGCCAAAACGGCGTATTCTGTCGGTATGGAACGCCTCCCCGCAGATCTCGTACGGCTCGCGCTCACCCTGATGCTCGGCGCGATCATGGTCACGCTCGACATGACGATGGTGAACGTCGCGCTCGACACGCTGGTGCGCGAGTTCGACACATCGGTGGCGACGATCCAGTGGGTCTCGACGGGCTTCCTGCTGGCGCTGGCGGTGGTCATCCCCCTCACCGGCTGGGCCGTCGAGCGCTTCGGCGCCCGGCCCCTGTGGCTGGCCGCGCTCGCCGTCTTCACCGCGGGCTCGCTGCTGTGCGCCCTCGCCTGGTCGGCCGGCAGCCTGATCGCCTTCCGCGTCCTGCAGGGGCTCGGCGGCGGCATGATCATCCCGCTGATCCAGACCGTGCTCGCCGCCGCCGCGGGCCCCGCGCGCGTCGGCCGCGTCATGGCGGTGGTCGGCGTGCCGGCCATGCTCGGCCCGGTGCTCGGGCCCGTGCTCGGCGGGCTGATCGTGAGCGGCGCCGGCTGGCGCCTGATCTTCTACATCAACGTGCCGGTCTGCCTGGCCGCCGTGCTCGCCACCCGCGGCGTGACGATGCCGGATCTCAAGCAGCGCGGCGGCGCGCGGCTCGACGTCGCCGGGCTCGCGCTGCTCTCACCGGCGCTCGTCGCGATCGTCTACGGCCTGTCGAAGGCCGGCAGCAGCGGCAGCTTCACCGCCGGCGCCGCGCTGGCGCCGATCGCCGCCGGCCTCGCGCTGCTCGCAGGGTTCGCGATGCACGCGCTCCGCACCCGCGCCGATCCGCTGATCGACGTGCGGCTGTTCGGCGGCCGCACGTTCACGAGCTACGCGGGCGTCGTCTTCTTCGTCAGCATGGCCATGCTCGGCACGGCGCTGCTCCTCCCGCTCTACTACCAGCAGGTGCGCGGCGAGGACGCGTTGCACGCCGGCCTGCTGCTCGCCCCGCAGGGCCTCGGGATGGGCATCGCGCTGATCGTGGCCGGCAAGCTCGCCGATCGCGCGAACGCCCGGCCGATCATCGTCTGCGGCCTGGCGCTGATCGCCGCGGCGACGGCGGTCTACACGCAGATCGACGCGCACACGAGCGTCGTGCTCCTCAGCGTGGCCGCGCTGGTCGCCGGCGCCGGCATCGGCGCCGCACTCGTGCCCGCGATGACGGGCGTGTACAAGGACCTGAGCCAGGCCGCCGTCCCGCGCGCGACCACCGCGATCCGCATCTTCCAGCAGCTCGGCGGCTCGTTCGGGATCGCCATCCTGGCCGTCGTGCTCCAGCAGCAGAGCGCGCAGCACGCGCCGGAGCTCGCGCAGGCGTTCGGCGACACGTTCTGGTGGGCGCTCGCCTTCATCGCGATCGCGTTCGTGCCGACGGTGCTGCTCCCGCGATCGCGGCGGGCCGCCACGCACGGCGCCGACGACTTCGTGGGCGCCGCCCGGTCATAGCGGGTCACGGTTCCGCAACACCACCGGCGGTGGCGGCCGGTAGTCCTGGGAGCCATGCGTCGACTGCTCATCCCTACGCTGGCCGCGTTGCTCGCCGCGGCCGCCACTGCCGGCATCGCGCTCGCCGGGCGCGATCACGACCACCACGGCCACCGCGCCGACACGTACGCGATCGGCCTCTGGGGCGACCTGCCGTATTCGACGGGCAACGACGACGCGACCCAGCTGCAGAAGACGGTCGGCGTCCCGAACCTGATCGCCGACATGAATCGTCAACCGCTCGCGTTCTCGGTCCACGACGGCGATCTCAAGGACGGCAGCTCGCGCTGCTCGGACGACAAGTACTACGACTTCAAGGCCAGCCTGAACACGCTCAGGGCCGCGGCGATCTTCACTCCCGGCGACAACGACTGGACCGACTGCGATCGCGCGTCAGCCGGCGGCTACGACGCCAACGAGCGGCTGCGCTTCGAGCGGTCGCTCCTGTTCAGCACCCCGTACTCCCTGGGCCAGCACCGCATCCGGCTCGAGGTCCAGGATCCGCCGTACGTCGAGAACCGCCGCTGGACGGCAGACGGCGTCACATACACGACGCTCAACGTGCAGGGCTCGTGCAACAACCTGTGCGGCGACGGCCCGTCCCCCACGGAGTTCGCCGATCGCACCGCCGCGAACCTCGCGTGGCTGCACGCCGCGTTCGACGCCGCCGCAAGCGGCATTCGGCCGCGCTGATGCTGATCTGGCAGGCCGACCCGGGCTGGGACGGCTCCGACGTCACGCGCGCGCCGACGCGCGATCCCAAGACGCTCGCCGAGACCGACGGACAGCCGGACGGCTTCAAGGACCTGCTCCTCGCGCTGCGTGACGAGACCGTCGCCTTCCGACGCCCGGTCGCGCTCGTCAACGGCGACTCGCACTACTTCCGGATCGACAAGCCGCTCCAGGACGCCCAGGGCCGGCGCGTCGAGAACTTCACGCGCGTCGAGACGTTCGGTGACCATCAGGAGAACGGCGACAACGACGTCCGCTGGCTCAAGGTGATGGTCGACCCGGGCAGCCGCGAGGTCTTCTCGTACCAGCCGCAGATCGTGCCTGCCAACCGCACGGCCGTCCCGGCGCCGGAGCGCTAGCCGCTACAGGCTCGCGGCGATCTCCGACCACAGCTCCGCATACGCGCGAGCTGCCGGGCTCCGAGGGTGGTTGACGACGAGCGGCACGCGGCTGACGCCCATCAGCTCGACGGCGCTCGCCACCGGGATCCCGGCGTGGGCGACGAGCGGCAGCGCCTCCGGAAGTGCCGCCGACAGCTCGCGGTGGAGCCTCCGGCGGCGGTCGATCATCGACAGGAACGCGACGACGCCAGGCCCCGGCTGCGGTCCGCCGGCGAGGAACGTCTGCAGCTGCTCGAACGTGCGCACCGACAGCGTCGAGGGCACCAGCGGCACGAGCAGCAGGTCGGCGGCGGTGAACACGTTCTCCGACACGAGCGAGATCGACGGCGGGCAGTCGAGGATCGCCACGTCGTAGTGCTCGGCGAGCGGGTCCAGGACGCGTGACACGCCCTTAAGCGGCTTCTTCGCCTGGTCGAGCGCGATGTCGAGATGCCGGTACGAGAAGTCAGCGGGAAGCAGGTCGAGCCCTTCGACGTCGGTGCCCTTGACGACGCTCAGCGGGTCGCGGCGGCCGCGGACGAGCTTGTTCCCGCCGCCCTTGACCTTCGGCCGGACGCGGAACAGGAACGTCGCCGCGCCCTGCGGGTCGAGGTCCCAGACGAGCGTGCGCCGGCCCTCCCCCGCGGCGAGCGCGGCGAGATTGACGGCGGCCGACGTCTTGCCGACGCCGCCCTTGATCGAGTAGGTGGCGAGAACCTTCAGGGCGCCTCGATCTTCGGGAAGGTGTCGCGCACGCGCTTGCGCTCGTCCGGCGACGAGAACGCCGCGAACCGCTCGGCGAAGTGCGCGCGGGCGTCGCGCTTGTCGGCCTCCAGCGCCGAGATGACCAGCCCGGCGGCGAGGATTGCGTTTGGGCCGCCGGGCTGCGCGGCCAGCTCCTCCGCGTCGCCGCGCAGCGCCGTCGTCTGCACGCTGCGGTCCTGAAAGCGGCCCAGCACGTCCTGGAGGTCCTTGAGCGCGCGCACGGTCGGCTTGACCACGTCGCTCGGGAACAGCGAGCCGAACAGCTCGAGCAGGTAGCGCAGCTCCTTGCCGCGCTTGCGCAGCTCGTGCAGGTCCTCGTCGGGGCTGTCGTCGTCGATCCGGCGGCCGTCGCGCACCATCCGCCGGTACACCTTGCGGATCCGGTCGGCGGCCACGGCCTCGATCGGCAGCGCCGCCCGCGGCCGGTCGTCGGCCGGCTCGGCCGGCGGCGTGGCGGCCAGCGCACGCCACGCGTCCATGGCGGCGGCGAAGCGGCGGCTGCCGAGCGCCCGGCGCACGCGCGCCAGCTCGGCCGCGCGCCGGCGCTCGAGCAGCGCGCGCAGGGGCGTGAGCTCGGCCGCGCGGTCGCCGGCCACCTCGTCCCACTCGAGCAGCTGGACGTCGAGATCGCGCAGCGGACCGGTCACGGTCTGCACCCACTTGAGCTCGGTGCGCAGCCGCGCCCGCGGCCGCGGCGGGTGCACGCCCTTGAGCTCGCGCAGCACCGAGCGTGCGCGCCGCACCGACACGCGCAGGTCGTGCAGGAACTCGGTGTCAAGGTCGTCGAGCGTGCCCGGGACGTTGGCCGCGGCGACGTCGGCGAGCGCCTGCAGCACGAGCCCCGCCGCCGTGTCGGACCGCGTCCCGCGCTCCAGCTCGACCGCGACCTTGGTCTGCACTCCCTCCGGGTCGCCGCCGGCGGCGATCACGGCGGCGTCGAAGAGCGGCATCTCCGTCTCGGCGAGCCCGAGGCCGTCGCGCAGGCGGCCGACCACGCGGTCGAAGTCACGCTCATAGCCACGCACGGGCTCGACCAGCAGGCGCCCCGGCAGGGCGTGGCCATCGACGACCGGGTGCTCGACCGCCAGCCGCACGACGGTCTTCGCGTCGGCGTTCAGGACGGCGGCGCGCAGGACCCGGCTGCGCACGCGGGCGACGGCGATCAGCGCCCGCTCCTCGAGCACCGGCGCGAGCCGGTCGCGGAGCGGGCCCGCGGGCAGCGCGGCCAAGCCGATCGCCCGAGCGTGTACGACCTCGGAGGCGCGCGGCGGCATCCCGGCCTCGCGCAGCGTGAGCCGCCGGCGTGCCGCGCGCCCGGCGGGCCACTCCGCGTGCAGCCCGGCTTCGCGCAAGCGCGCGTCGAACGTGTCGAGCAACTCGCGATCGGCCGTGCTCGCGCGCTCGATGTCCAGCGTCAAGCCGTCGGCGAGGACGGCCAGGACCGCGCGATCATCCAGCTCCGCCGGCAGTTCGAGTTCGAGCGTGCCAAGCCCCATCGCACGGGGAGTGTGCCAGGGCAGCGATCAGGCCGGTTCGGCGCCCGCGCGGTAGTCGAGCACCGCCAGGACGCGGCGATTGACCTCCCGCGCCGCCGCGATGCCGAGCGTGTCGAAGATGCTCGACACGTGGCGCTCGACCGCGCGCTCGGACAGGAACATGCGGTCGGCGATGCCGCGGCTGCCCGCGCCGGTGGCCCCGGCAAGGTGCAGAAGTTCCCGCTCCGCGAGCGCGACTGGGCCGGCCGCGACCGGAAGGTTGCCTGACGGCGGTATGTTCTGTCCAACCGAGCGAAGGTGAGGGGTCATGGAACATCGCGAAGAGCACGGCGACTTCGCCGAGGGCGAGCGGACCCTGCCCGACGACGAGCGCGAGGGCTCGTTCGCCGAGGGTGAGGAGACACAGCCGCGGGACGAGCACCGGGGAACGTTCGCCGAAGGCGAAGAGACGCTGCCCGAGGACGAGCGCGAGGGGTCGTTCGGCGACAGCGACGAGACCTGACGGCGCAAGCGCGCGAGTCGTTGAGGGCGGCTGCGCCGCGATCGAGACCGAGCGGCCTTTCCTGCGAATACCACGGCGATGATCGGTCGTCTGCGCGTCGCCGCGGCTGTCTGTGCGCTCGCGCTCGCCGGGTGCGGCGGTGCGTCGCCGTCGCCCTCGCCGACGCCGAGCCGGCCGGCCGCGGCCGGCTGCCCGTCCGCCGCGCCGCCGGAGACCGTGCCCGGCGCGCCGCTGGACACCATCCTGCGCGTCCCGGCCGCGAACCGCGGGCGCCGGGTGCCGCTGGTGGTGGCCCTGCACTTCGCGACGGGCAGCGGCGCGGCGATGGAACGGAACACCGGGCTCACCGAGGAGGCGCAGAAGGCGGGATTCGACATCGCCTATCCCACCGCCACCGCCTCGAACCGGTGGTGGACGCCGCCCGATCTCCGGCGGCTGCGGCGGACGATCGCCGCGATCGAGCGCACCGCATGCATCGATCGCAACCGGCTCTACGTCGTCGGCTGGTCGAACGGCGGGACCGCCGCCGTACGCGCCGCGTGCCAGCTCCGGGGCACGGTCGCCGCGGTGGTGCTGTTCGCGGCAGCGGTCAACGCCGCGCGGAGCTGCACGCCCGCGCGCACCCCGTCCGTCCTGGAGATCCACGGCACGGCCGACCCGCTGTGGCCCTACCCGCGGGCGCGCGCGTTCGTCGCCGCGTGGGCCAAGGACAACGCCTGCGGCACGCCGAAGACCACGCGCGTCGGCACGCACGGCACGCTGCAGCGCTGGACCGCGTGCAAGGACGGCGCGACCTTCGAGCACCTGCGCGTCGCCGGGGCCCACCACATCGAGCTGTTCACCGACCTCCGTGCCGACGGCATCGATCCCGATGCCACGGCCTGGCGCTTCCTCTCCCAGTTCCGGACGCCCTGACGCACCGTCGGGCTAGCGGGCATTCCTAGGCCATGAGCACCTTCGTCTTCAGGCTGATCGCCCCCCGCCCGACGTTCGCCCTCGACATGACCGACGAGGAGCGGGCGATCATGGGCCGCCACGCCGCCCATTGGCAGCCGCTGATCGACGCCGGCCGGATGGTCGTGTTCGGGCCGGTCCTCGACGGCACCGGCTCGTGGGGCCTCGCAGTCGTCGAGGCCGACGACGAAGACGAGCTGCGCACGTTCGCCGCCGGCGACCCCGTCGTCACGACGGGCACCGCGAGCTTCGAGATGGGCAAGATGGTCGCCGGCTTCGTACGGGCCTGACTACGCGCGCAAGGGCGCGGTGGCGAACTCGCGCATCCCGGCGTCGAAGTCCTCGCCGGCGCGGAACCGCAGGCGCTCGGACGCGGCGTCGGCAGAAGCGAACACGTGCCGGACGTCACCGGCGCGCCATTCGCCGGTGACGACCGGCTCGCGCTCGGGGGCGACGGCCCGTGTGAGCGCGCGTGCCATGTCGAGGACGGTCCGCGGCGTGCCGCTGGCCACGTTGAACACGCCCGTGATCGGCTCGGTCAGGGCGAGCACGTTGGCGCGCGCGACGTCCCGGACGTGGACGAAGTCGCGCAGCTGGCCGCCGTCCTCGAACACGCGCGGCACATCGCCGGCGGCGAGCGCCGAGCGGAACAGGCTGGCCACGCCAGCGTACGGCGTGTCACGCGGCATGCGCGGGCCGTACACGTTGTGGTAGCGGAGCGCGACGCAGGTCACGCCGGTCTCGCGCGCGAACGCGGCGCACAGGTGCTCCTGCGCGACCTTCGTAGCGGCGTAGACGTTGCGCGGGTCCAGCGGCGTGGTCTCCGGCACCGCCCGTGGCTCGAGCGGCGCGCCGCAGGTCGGGCACGGTGGCTCGAACCGGCCGGCTTGAAGGTCGGCGGCCGGCCGTGGCGTCGCGCGCACGACGCCGTGCTGCGGGCAGGCGTAGCGACCCTCGCCGTAGACGACCATGCTCGAGGCCAGCACGAACGGCCCGCGGAAGCGCTGCTCCGCCAGCGCGCGCAGGAGCACCGCGGTACCGAGGTCGTTGTTGGACACGTAGTCGGCGATGTCGCCGATGTCGGTGCCGAGGCCGACCATCGCCGCCTGATGGCTCACGGCGCTGACGCCGCGCACCGCCCGGGCGGTCGTTTCGGGGTCGCGCAGGTCGCCGTCGATCCACTCCGCGCGCGGATCGAGGTAGTCGGGCCGCTCGCGGTGGGCGGCCGGGAGCAGGGTGTCGAGCACCCGGACGTCGCGGCCGGCGGCGAGCAGCTGGTCGACGACGTGGGAGCCGATGAACCCGGCGCCGCCGGTGACGAGGATGGGGCCGGTCATCGCTCTCGACCGTAGCGACGTCACGACTTCGTAATCGAAACGGCTGCGAAACGTGGGTAGCTCTTTGTGGACGTGACCGACGTCGTCCTCCCCGTCCTCAACGAGCGCGAAGCCCTGCCCTGGGTGCTCGAGCGCATGCCCTCCGGCTACGAGCCGATCGTCGTCGACAACGGCTCCTCCGACGGGTCGGGTGCCCTGGCACGGCGGCTGGGCGCGCGCGTCGTGGCAGAGCCGCGGCCCGGGTTCGGCGCCGCCTGCTACGCCGGACTCTCGGCTGCGCACGCCGAAGTCGTGTGCTTCATGGACTGCGACGCGTCGCTGGACCCGCGTGATCTCCCCCGCGTCGCGGAGCCCGTTGCGGCGGGCGCCGCGGATCTGGTCCTCGGCGCCCGGCGCGGCGCCGGGCCGCTGCACGCCCGGCTGGCGAACCGGCTGCTGGCGGTGGAGCTGCGCCGCCGGACCGGCGCCCGGGTGACCGACATCGGGCCGATGCGCGCCGCCCGCACCGCGGCGCTGCGCGAGCTCGGGCTCGTCGACAGGCGCTTCGGCTGGCCGCTCGAGATGGTGCTGCGCGCCGCGCAGGCCGACTGGAGGGTGTGCGAGGTGCCTGTCGGCCATCACCCGCGCCGCGGCCGCTCCAAAGTGACCGGCACGGTCCGCGGAACGGCGCGCGCGGTGCGCGACATGGCGTTGGTCCTGCGTTGACCGCACTGATCGTGATCGCAAAGGCGCCCGTGCCCGGCCGCGTCAAGACCCGCCTGACGCCGCCCTGCACCCCGGCCGGCGCGGCGGCGCTCGCGGCAGCCGCGCTCGCCGACACGCTGGCCGCCGCGGTGCGGTCACGGCGAGCCGGGCGCCGCGTGCTCGTCCTCGACGGCGAGCCGGGCCCGTGGGTGCCGCGAGAGTTCGAGGTGGTCGCGCAGCGCGGCGACGGTCTTGCGGCGCGCCTGGCCGCGGCGTTCTGCGACGTGGACGGTCCGGCGTTCCTCATCGGCATGGACACGCCGCAGGTCTCCCCCGCGCTGCTCGACGCCGGGTTGCGCGCGCTCGATGGCGCGGACGCCGCCTTCGGGCCGGCGCTCGACGGCGGCTACTGGGCGATCGGGCTGCGGCGACCCGATCCGGCCGTGTTCCGCGACGTGCCGATGAGCGCGGCCACGACGGCGACGGCACAGCGGGCGCGGCTGGCCGACCTGCAGCTCGACACCGTCGAGCTGCCGCCGCTGGTCGACGTCGACACGATCGCCGACGCCCGCCGGGTCGCCGCCGGCGCGCCGCACACGCGCTTCGCCCGCGCCCTCGAGCGTGTCGCGCCATGACCACCGCCCTCGCTTCCGCGCTACCGGCCGACGCCCTCTACGGGCGGCTGCTGGCCACGGCGGCGCAGCAGATCCTCGGCGGCCGGACGCCGGTGCGCGCCCGCGTGCGATCGGCCGACGGGACGCTGCAGCCGCTGCCGCTCGACCGCTGGATCGGGAACGCGGACGCGTCCGATGCCCAGGTGCTCGCGCTCGCCGTCGGGCCCGTGCTCGACCTCGGGTGCGGGCCCGGTCGCCATCTCGCGGCGCTCCAGGCCGACGGGAAGACCGCGCTCGGCGTGGACCTCTCCCCCGTCGCCGTGCGCCTCGCCAGGCGTCGCGGCGCCGCTGCGATTCCCGGCGACCTCTTCGGGACCGTCCCGCGGGCCGGCCGCTGGCGGACCGCGCTGCTGCTGGACGGCAACATCGGCATCGGCGGCGCGCCCGAGGCGCTGCTGCGCCGCACGCGCGAGCTGCTCGCGCCGGGCGGCGCGGCGCTCGTCGAGCTCGACCCGCCCGGCGCGCGCACGCTGCGCACGCGCATCCGGATCGAGGCGGGCGGCGAGGTCAGCGAGTGGTTCCGCTGGGCGCGCGTCGGTGTCGACGGCATCGAGCCGCTGGCCGCGGCGGCGGGCCTGGCGGTGGATGACGTCGTGTCCGTCGCGGACCGCTGGCTCGTCCGGCTGCGCGAATCATGAGGCCGCCGCCGGGCCCGTTCCGACCGGGGTTCTTCCGCTCGCCGCTGCGCGGCCCGTGGCTGACGTCCGTGCTCGGCACGATCCTGCTCGTGCTCGTCGCGATCGTGGCCGCGACGGGCTTCCTCTCGCACATGGCCTACGAGCCCGACCTGCGCGGGAACGCCATCGTGCCGGTCGCACGCGACGTGCCGCTCACGTTCGGCTGGCCGACGAGCCCCGCATGGCTGTACGCGCTGAACCAGAGCCTGCACGTGAACGTCGGGCTCGTCGCCGTGCCGTTCCTGCTGGCGAAGCTGTGGTCGGTGCTGCCGCGGCTGTTCGTCTGGCCGCCGCTGCGCTCACCGGCAGAGGGCATCGAGCGCCTGGCGATCGGGCTGCTGGTGGCGAGCGCGATCTTCCAGTTCGCCACCGGGATCGTGAACGCCCAGTACTGGTACGCGTTCCACTTCAACTTCGTGGTGGCGCACTACTACGGCGCGGTCGTGTTCACGGCCTCGCTGGTGTTGCACGTGGTCGTCAAGTTCCCGGTGATCGTGCGCGCGTACCGGCAGCGCGAGCGGCTGCTCAGCGACCTCGTGGCGCCGGATCCCGACCCGCCGACGATCACCCGGCGCGGCCTGCTGGCCTTCGCCGGCGGCGCATCGGCGCTACTGCTGCTCGCCAACGCCGGCGAGTCGATCGGCGGGCCGGTGCGGCGACTGGCGCTCCTCGCGCCGCGGCGCGAGGACTTCCCGGTGAACAAGACGGCGGCTCGTGCCGGAGTGATGGAGGCGATGGTCGGCCCGGGCTACCGGCTGTCGCTGTCCGGGGCGACGACCGTCTCGCTCAGCCGCGCCGACCTGCTCGCGCTGCCGCAGCACACCGCGCGGCTGCCGATCGCTTGCGTAGAGGGCTGGACAACCACGCAGACGTGGACCGGCGTGCGGTTGTCCGAGCTGGCCGCGCTGGCCGGCGTGCCCGGCGCCGGCACCGCGTTCGTGCGGTCGCTGCAGCCGAAGGGCGTGCTATCGAAGGCGTCGCTGAGCGGCGATGCCATCGCCGACTCCGACGCGCTGCTCGCGCTCAAGGTCAACGGCGCCGACCTGTCGATCGACCACGGCTACCCCGCCCGGATCATCGTGCCCGCCCTTCCCGGCGTGCACAACACCAAGTGGGTGGCCTCGATCGAGTTCGCGGCATGAGCTGGCGGCTGCTCGCCCATCTCGCGCTGCTGCCCGTGTGCGCGTGGGCGCTCGTCGAGCTGTTCGACGTGTCGAGCGCCAAGGCCACGCAGGGGATCGTGATCTGGCTGGTGGCGGCGGCGATATTCCACGACTTTCTCCTGTTCCCGCTCTACTCGGGCCTGGACCGCGTCGCGCGGCTGGCGCTGCGCGGCACGCGCGTGAACTACGTCCGGATCCCCGCCGGGCTGTCGCTGCTGCTGCTGCTCGTGTTCTGGGGCACGGTCGCGGGCAAGGGCGCGGGCACCTACCACGCCGTCAGCGGCCGGTCGTTCGACGGCTACGCGGCGCGCTGGCTGGCCGTGACCGTCGCGCTGTTCGGGGCGTCCGCCGTCATCTATCTCGCGCGTCGACGATCTGCAGCACGCCGTCGGCGCGACCCGTGACGTAGACGCGATGGCGCTCGGGATCGACCACGACGGTGTCCGGCTGCCGCACGGCCGGGAAGGCGCGCAGCCGGTGCGGCCGCGCGCCGTCGGCGAGCTCGACAAGCCGATTGGTCTTCGTGGTCGTGACCCACAGCCGCTGGTTGATCGGGTCGGAGGCGATGCCGTACGGGTTGCCGAGGATCGGCAACCGGCGCGTGAGGTGAAGGTGCGGCCGCAGCTCGAACACCAGCAGCCCGTCGCCGGTGGTGTCGACCACGTAGATCAGTCCTCCGCGCCCGGCGGCGACATGCGTGGGCCCGACGCCGGCGGGCACCCGGGCGATGCGCCGCCGCCTGTCGCGGTCGTACGCCTCCAGCACCCGCTCGCGCGGCGAGAGGACCGCGAGCGCGCGCCCACCGTCCACGACCGCGACGGTATGCGACGGCTCCGGCACGCTCCTGCCGGCCACGACGCGGCCCGCCGGACGCTGCGTGAGCGGGGGCGACTGCGCAGGCCCGGCCGCGAGCGGGAGATCGCGGGCCGCCGTCGCGGACCCGCAGCCGGCAAGTGCGGCAAGCGCAAGGAGCAGGACGATGGCGCGGGCTAGGCCGATGCGCCCCAGGGTGCCACGCCCGCGGCTGCCCGACGCTGAACGGCTGATGAACGTCGTGCCGTGGGCCGTGATCGCGGCGCTGGCGGTGCCGGTCGTCATCGGGCGGATCACGCGCACGCCGCTCGGCGTCGCGCACCCGCCGTTCGTCGGCAAGATCGACCTGCACGCCGATCCGCTGCTCGTGGCGTCCGTGCTCTGCTTCGCCGCCGCCGTCGCCGTCGCGCCCCGGCTGCTCGCCGCCCGCCCGGCGGCGTTCGCGACCGGCACGTTCGCCATGACGCTCGTGCTGCGGCTGGCGCTGGCGGCCGGCGGCGGCGGGCGCGGAGGCGCGGGGATCGCGGCGTGGTGGAAGGTGTTCGACCCGGCGCGGTCCTACGAGGCGCCCAACGAGTACCTGCCCGCGCTGGGCGCGCTGCACTGGGGCCCGCGGTTCTTCCTCGACCGGTTCGCGGAGACGGTCCCGGCGTTGCCGGTCCACGCGGCCGGGCATCCGCCCGGCATGCTGCTCGCGCTGTACGCGCTCGGGATCTCGTCGCCCGGCGGGATGGCGGCACTCTGCATCGCGGTCGGCGCACTGAGCGTCCCGGTGATCTATCCGCTCGGGCGGCAGCTGCTGGACGAGCGCGAGGCGCGGATCGCCACGCTGCTGCTGGCCTTCGCGCCCGGCGCCCTGATCTTCGGCGCCACATCGGCCGACGCGGTCTACGCGACGCTCGGGCTGCTCGCCGCCTGGCTGCTGATGACGCGGTGGCGGGCGGCGGGGGCGCTGGCACTTGCGGTGGCTTCGCTGTTCGCCTGGTCGCTGCTGGCCGTCGGCGCCTGGGCGGCGATCGTGGTGTGGCGGCGCGAGGGCCTCCGCGCCGCGCTGGCGCTGTGCGGGCTCTGCGGCGCAGCCTTGCTGGGCTTCTACGCGCTGCTGTACGCCCTCACCGGCTTCGACCCGATCGGGACGTTGCAGGCCACCGGGGACGTCTACCGCGCGGGGATCGCCTCGGCCCGCCCGTACTGGTACTGGCTGCTCGGCTCGCCGGCGGCATTCCTGCTCGTGCTCGGGCTGCCGATCCTCTGGTATGCGCTGCGCGCCCTCGCCGCCGGGCGCACGCTCGCGATCGCGATCTTCGCGGTGCTGGCGACCGCCGCCGTGATCGGCTTCACGAAGGCCGAGACCGAGCGGATCTGGCTGTTCTTCGCGCCGTTCGTGTGCCTCGCCGCCGCTTCCCGCTCGGTGCCGCTGCGCCCCGTGCTGGCGGCGCTCGCCGTACAGGCGCTCGTCTACGAGTTCATCTTCGACACCGTCTGGTGAGGCAGCGTGAAGCGCACGGACGTCCCGTCGTGCGAGGGCTCCAGCCAGATGCGGCCTCCGTGCGCCTCGACGATCGCGCGCGAGATCGCCAGCCCGAGGCCGGCGCTGCCGTTCGTGCGGCCGGCGCTGCCCTGGAAGAACGCCTCGAAGACCCGCTCGCGGTCACCCGCGGCGATCCCGCTGCCGGTGTCCGCCACCTCGACCTGCACCGCCGCCCCGGCGCTGGTCGCACGCACGGTGACGCTGCCGTCCGCCGGCGTGTGGCGGATCGCGTTCTGGATCAGGTTGAACAGCACGCGCTGGATCTGCTCCGGCGCGCCGTGTGCGGGCTCGATGCCGCTCGGCACGTCGACGACGAGCTGGGCGACGCCGTCGGACCGCATGGCCTCGACGGTCTCCGTGACGAGCTCTTCGAGCCGGACCTGCTCCATCGACCACCGCAGATCACCCGCCTGCAGCCGCGAGAGCTCGAACAGATCGTCGATCAGCGCGGCCAGCGCGGAGACGTGCGTCCGCAGCTTCGCGAGGTAGGCCCGGCGATCGCCGTCGCCGACGATGTCGTCGTCCAACGCCTCGACGAGCAGCCGCAGCGACGTGATCGGCGTGCGCAGGTCGTGCGAGACCGCGGCCACCAGGTCGTTGCGGGCCGCCTCGGTGCGGGCCAGCCGCTCGACCATCGCCTCGACTTCGCCGGCCAGGCGCGCGACCTCGTCCTCACCGTTGACGGGTACCACGACGTCGCGGCGACCCTCGCCGACCGCGGCGAGGCTCGCGCCGATCGACTGCACCTCGCCGAGCACCCGGCGCGACAGCACCCAGCCGCCCCACAGCGCCAGGGTCGCGCAGTACACCGATGCGAGAACCGTGAAGAACGCGTCGTGCGAGGACACGAACATCAGCGCGACGAACAGCGACACCGTCACGAGGAGCTGCACCGCCGCCACGCCGCCCATCAGCACGGCCTGCCGCCGCACACCCGTGCGGCGCCGCAGCACCGCGCCGCTCACCAGCACGGTGGCGCAGCCGAGCGGCGCGAGCAGCGCGAAGGTCAGCCACGCGGCGTGGAAGTCGTACGCCGCCCCGGCGAGCGCCGCGGCGACCGCTGCGCCCGCCATCGCGACAAGCAGACCGAGCCTCACGGCGCGAAGCGGTAGCCGATCCCGAACACGGTCTCGATGTAGCGCGGGTGAGCGGCGTCCTGCTCGACCTTCCCGCGCAGCCGGCGGATATGCACCGTGACGGTCGAGGTATCGGTGTAGAAGGAGTAGCCCCACACGCGGTCCATCAGCGTGTTGCGGCTGAACGCCTGGCCCGGATGGCGGGCGAGGAAGAGGAGCAGCTCGTACTCGCGCGCCGTGAGCGCGCATTCCTCGCCGTCCATCAGCACGCGGCGCGCCGACGGCTCGATCCGCAGGCTCCCGAACTCCAGCGGCGGCTCGTTGTCGGGCTCGGGGTCGACGCGGCGCAGCACGGCGTCCACGCGCGCCACCAGCTCGGCCGGCGAGAACGGCTTGACGACGTAGTCGTCGGCGCCCAAGCGCAGCCCGACGACGCGGTCGGACTCCTCGCCCTTCGCGGTCAGCAGGATGATCGCCGGCCGGCGCGAGCGGTCCTTGCGGAGCCGCCGCATCACCTCGAGCCCGTCGACCCCCGGCAGCATCAGGTCGAGCACGATCAGGTCGGCCGCGCGCTCGTCGTGCAGTGCCAGCGCGTGATCGCCGTCCTCGGCCACGCGGGTCGCGTAGCCCGCCCGCTCGAGATAGCGCGACACGACGTCGCCGATCGTCGGCTCGTCGTCCACGACAAGGATCTCACCGCGCGTGTGCGGGCCGGGCATCCGCTCGATGATGGCGAGCGACCGCGCGGTGTTCAACACGTCGTCGCCGATGTCAGTGCTTGTTCATGTAACGCGCACGCTCGTCGCCAGACGAGATCGGATGTTCTCCGCGCGCGATCTGTACTCCCGCGGCGCGCGGACGCTCGTGGCGTCCTGGCAGGCGTACACCGGCGGCTCGGAGGGCGCGGCGGTCGTCCGTGCTCCCGGGGTCGCGGCTGCCGTGTTCGGAGCCGAGCCGGCCCGCTCGGTCTACAACAACGCGCTGCTCGACCGCGATCTCGCGCCCGCCGCGCGCACGGTCGCACTCGACGCGATGGAGGCCGCCTACGCGTCGGCCGGTGTCGAGCGGTTCGCCGCATGGGTGCACGAGAGCGACGAGGAGCTGCGCGCGGATGTCCTCGCGCGCGGCTACACGCTCGACACCGCGACCCGCGCGATGGGGATGGCGCTGGCGGACCTCCGCGTGCCGCGACCCGCGCTCGACGCCGCGCCGGCGGACCTGGTCGAGCACGCTCGCGTGGGAGAGCTGCCGGCCGGGCTGCTCGACGCCGTCGACGGGAGCGCGTTCCACGTGCTCGTCGACGGCGAGGGCGTCTCCACCGGCATCGCACTCGACCACGAGGGCGACTGCGGGATCTACAACGTCGGCACGCGCGCGCACGCGCGCCGGCGCGGGCTCGGCACCGCGGTGACGGCGCTCCTGGCGCATGACGGCGCCGCACGCGGTTGCCGCACTGCCAGCCTGCAGTCGACCGCATGGCCGAGCGCGTCTACGCGGCCGTCGGCTTCCGCGACCTCGGGCGGATCGTCGAGTACGTGCCGGGCTAGTGTCTAGAGCGAGAGGTCGAGCCAAACGCGATCGCGCAGCTCGATGCCGTCGATCAGCAGACCGGGCTCATAGCCGTTCGCGGGCGTGAACACATCGCGCTCGACGCCGCGCAGCCGGAACCCCAGCCGCTGGTAGAAGCGCAGGTTGCCGGTGTCGGCGGCCGCGGTTGCGACGGCGAGCGTGGTGCGGCCCTCGGCGCGCGCGGCGGCGATCGCCGCCTTGATCAGCGCCCGCCCGATCCCGCGGCCCTGGTGCGCGGGATCCACCCCCATGTTCTTGACCTCGGCCTCGTCGCGCCTCGCGGTCTCCGTGAGCTGCAGATGCCCGACGACCGCGCCGCCCTCGAGCGCCACGAGCACGCGACCATCGTCGATGTAGGCGGCGAGCTCCTCCTCGGAGTCCTCCGCGAGCGCGAACAGCGGCCGCAGCTCCGACCGCGGCCCTGAGTGCTCGACCACGCGGATCCACGGCTCCGGCACCAGCACGACCCGGAACCCGTCCGGGTCCTCGACGGTCACGCCGTGCTCGGCCCAGTACGGGTTCGCCGGCGCGACCGGATCGGCGCGTAGGCGCGCGACGACCGCGGCCACAGCGACGTCGTCGCCCAGGTAGAGCACGAGCAGCGACTCGGGATGCGACGCCGGCGCCCCCTCGCCGCCGCCGGCCGTGAATTCGAGATGCGCGCGCGTGCCCGGCAGCTCGAGGAACACGCCGTCGTAGCCGTCGTGAGCCCGAAAGCCGCCGATCTCCGTCAGCCCGAGCCCGTCGCGATAGAAGGCGACGACCTCCTCCAACCGCTCGGTGTGGCGGGCGACGCGAAGCGCGCTGAGCATGACGACCGGTCACGATACGTGCCGTGGCCGCGGCTGCGTTAGGGGGGCTCGAGAAGTGCGCGGTCGAGGAAGGCCAGCACGTGGCGCTCGTCGCCGGCGGGATCGGTGCGCAGCGCCGCGGCATGCGGGGCGGAAGGCGGGTTCCACAGTGCGGTGGTCCCGGGGGTGGAACGCTCGTACGCCGCGTTCGCGCGCGCCTCGCTCCCCCGGCCCGCGGAGATGAGCAGCAGCGGGCGGGGCGCGATGCACCCGCCCCCGGGGGGTAGCTCGCGCCGTCGAGCGATCCAGTCGCCCGGTGAGGAGCGGTCTTACCGCCGAGGCGACGACGATGACCGGCGCGCGAGCCGGCTCGTCCAGTCGATGCGCAGCAGTGCGACCAGCGCGAGCAGCATGGCGATCTGCAGCGCGATGCCGACCGGCGAGGCGAAGGCGTCGCCGAGCACGTCGCCAAGCCGTTCGTGGGCAAGCGCGGCGCCGCTGACGTAGATGGTGTACGAGACCAGCCGTCCGGCGAAGAACGCCGCGGTGAGCCGCAGGAGCCGGAGGTCGAGCAGGCCGGCGGCCACGAACAGCTGCGCTGACGGCACCGGTGAGAGCGCGAAGAGGCCGAGTGCCCCGGCGCTGCGGCGGCGGTCGGCGGTCAACGCGGCGGCGGCGACGCTGAGGTGCTCGCGCCGCTCCGCCGACAGCCGCTGCCGGAAGCGGCCGCTGCCGCGCGCGAGCAGCAGGCGTCCGGATGCCGCGCAGAGCGCCCCGCCGAGAACCATCGGGACGATCGGAAGGTCGTACTGGAGCTTGAAGAACACGAGCAGCGACCAGGTCGGAGGCCCGAACGCCGGCAGTAGGTTGACGGCGAAGACGCACGCGAAGGTGAGCAGGAAGGCCGTCATCGTGCAGCCCGCGCTCCGGCCAGTCCGGCGTTCCATCCGGGCGCGCGCCCCCCGGCCGGCGGCCCGATCCGGTCGGTGGGGATGCCGGCGCCGGCGATCACCCAGGCGATCACGGAGTTCGAGTTCCACATGTCGCCGCACGCGAGCTCGTCGCGGCCCCACACCGGCGTGGGGACGCTGGCGACGAGGCCGAGCAGACGCTCGACGACGACGTGGTCGCTCGACAGGCGCCGCGGCCCGCCGACGGCGTACTGCAGGTCAGGGATCGACCCGCCGCGCCAGCAGCGCAGCTCGTAGCGGAACAGGCGCCAGCGGCCGAGACGGCGACTTCCGACGGCGCCGGTGCAGACGACGCCGCGGCTGGCCGTGTCGGCATTCCAGGACGGCGCCAGCTCGATCGTGTAGCGCGCGCCATCCAGTTCGACGATCAGCGCGGCGTGGTAGAGCGCGCAGCGCGACCGATGCTGGCGCGCGGCCGCGACGGCCTCGAACACGCGCCCGTTGAAGCGCACGCAATGCCCGCCCGCGCCGAGCGGGATCCAGTACAGATCCACGGCTGCAGCGTCCGTGCGGTCAGAGCTCATATTCACCTCGGCCATCGTGAACCGGGCCGCGCTTTCGCACATCGGAGCAGAGCCGCACGCCGGTCGAGGAAAAGCTACGGACGCGCGCGCGGCACTGGACACGGATGGATTCGTGCCCGTGCGGTGGCACCGTCGGTGAGCACCGTCCATTCCGGAAAGGAGCAGCGATGGCAATCGCCGAACGGCAGACGTATGCCGCGCCGGGGCACCCCGGCAGCCCGGTCCAGCTCAGGGACCGATACGACAACTTCATCGGCGGCGCGTGGGTGCCGCCGAGCACCGGCAAGTATCGAGCGAACGTGTCTCCCGGCACCGGCAAGCCCTTCTGCGAGGTGGCGTCGTCGGCACCGGCAGACATCGAGCTCGCGCTCGACGCGGCGCATGCGGCCAAGGACGCATGGGCGGCACGGTCGCCCGCGGAGCGCGCGGCGGTGCTGAACGCCGTCGCTGACGCGATGGAGGCCAACCTCGAGATGCTCGCCGTCGCGGAGAGCTACGAGAACGGCAAGCCCGTGCGCGAGACGCTCAACGCGGACATCCCGCTGGCGATCGACCACTTCCGGTACTTCGCGGGCGCGGCGCGCTCGGAGGAGGGCCGGATCTCAGAGATCGACGAGCAGACCTACGCGTACCACTTCCAAGAGCCGCTGGGCGTCGTGGGCCAGATCATCCCGTTCAACTTCCCGCTGCTGATGGCGACGTGGAAGATCGCCCCGGCGCTCGCCGCGGGCAACTGCACGGTGGTCAAGCCGGCGAGCCCGACACCGTGGTCGATCCTCAAGCTCCTCGAGGTGATCGGGGAGATCATCCCGCCGGGCGTCCTGAATGTGGTCAACGGCCCGGGGGCGGAGATCGGCAAGGCGCTGGCTTCCAACAAGCGCATCGCGAAGATCGCGTTCACCGGCGAGACGGTGACGGGCCGGCTGATCATGACCTACGCGGCGCAGAACCTGATCCCCTCGACGACAGAGCTCGGCGGCAAGTCGCCGAACATCTTCTTCGCGGACGTGCTCGCCGAAGACGACGCGTTCCTGGACAAGGCGATCGAAGGCCTGGTCCTGTACGCGTTCAACAAGGGCGAGGTCTGCACCTGCCCGTCGCGCGCACTGATCCAGGAGTCCATCTACGACGAGTTCATGGGCCGCTGCCTCGAGCGCATCGCGGCGATCCAGCAGGGCGACCCGCTCGATCTGGAGACGATGATCGGCGCCCAGGTCTCGCAGGCCCAGCTCGAGAAGATCGAGAGCTACGTGAAGATCGGCCGCGGCGAGGGCGCTGAGGTGCTCATCGGCGGCGACCGCGCGCAGTTCGGCGGCGAGCTGGCCGGCGGCTATTACTTCCAGCCGACGGTGCTGAAGGGCCACAACGGGATGCGGGTCTTCCAGGAGGAGATCTTCGGCCCGGTGCTGGCCGTGACGACGTTCAAGGACGAGGCCGCGGCGCTGGCCATCGCCAACGACACCATGTACGGCCTCGGCGCCGGCGTCTGGACTCGCGACGGCGCACGCGCCTTCCGCATGGGCCGCGCGATCAAGGCCGGTCGCGTGTGGACCAACTGCTACCACCACTACCCCGCGCACGCCGCGTTCGGTGGCTACAAGGCCTCCGGCGTCGGGCGCGAGAACCACCGGCAGATGCTCGAGCACTACTCGCAGACCAAGTGCCTGCTGGTGAGCTACGACCCCAACCCGATGGGGTTCTTCTGATGAGCGTCCGGGCCACTGCCGCGGCGCTCGACGCCATCGCGCGCCTCGGCGCCGCGCACGGCCCGCTCGCGTTCTTCCAGTCGGGGGGCTGCTGTGACGGCAGCTCCCCGATCTGCCTCGTCGACGGTGAGCTGCCCGTCGCGGCCCACGACATGCGTCTGGGTGAGATCGGCGGCGCGCCGTTCTATATCGACGCGGACATGTACGAGCGCTGGGGGCGCCCCGACTTCGTCGTCGATGTCGCACCCGAGCCGCCCGAGGGCTTCTCGCTCGGGCCGGCCGACGCGCACTTCGTCGTCCGCGAGGCCTAGACCGTCGCGCGGCGACCGAGCGCCGAGGACGCGCCCGCCGGGTCTGCGGGTGTCAGACCCCGGCCGTGGCGGCGCCGACGAGCGACTTGAGCTCCTCGGCGACCTCGGTGATCGAGGCCTTCGCGTCGCCGAAGAGCATCGCGGTCTTCGGGTTGACGAACAGCGGGTTGTCGACGCCGGCGTAGCCGGGTCGCATCGACCGCTTGAGGACCACGATCGAGTGCGCCTCGTCGACGTTGAGGATGGGCATGCCGTACAGCGGGCTGCGCGTGTTGGTGCGGGCGTCGGGATTGACCACGTCGTTGGCGCCGATGACCACCGCGACGTCGGTGCGCGAGAACTCGGAGTTGATCTGGTCCATCTCGACGAGCTGGTCGTACGGCACCTCGGCCTCGGCGAGGAGGACGTTCATGTGACCGGGCATCCGGCCTGCGACGGGATGGACGGCGAACTTGACGGTTACGCCGTGCGCGTCGAGCAGGCGCGTCATGTCGCGGAGCGCGTGCTGGGCCTGGCTGACCGCCAGGCCGTAGCCCGGGACGATCACGACCTGCTGCGCGTAGGCGAGCTGGATCGCGACGTCCGCCGCGCTGGTCGCGCGCACGGTGCCGGTGGTGACTGCGCCGCCCTCGATCAGCTCCCCGTCACCGCCGAAGCCGCCCGCCACGATCGCCCGTACCGTGCGGTTCATCGCCGCGGCCATCTGCAGGGTGAGCAGCGTGCCGGACGCACCGACCAGCATGCCCGCGACGATCAGCGCGGCGTTGTCCAGCGCGACGCCCGTGGCGGCGGCGGAGAGGCCGGTGAACGCGTTCAGGAGCGAGATCACCACCGGCATGTCGGCCCCGCCGATCGGCAGCACCAGCAGGTTGCCGAGCCCCGCGGCGGCCAGGAGCAGCGCGATCATCAGCCACTCCTCGTGGGCGCCGGCGACGATCGCCGCACCTGAGCCGACCGCGACGGCGGCGAGCAGCAGATTGAGCGGAGTCTGCACGGCGCCGAACGTGATCGGCTTGCCGGGCATGAGCTCCTGGAGCTTGGCGAACGCGATGTTGGAGCCCCAGAACGACACGCTGCCGACGATCGCCGCGAACGTGCTGAAGATGGCGACGTACGTCGCCTCCTCGGCATAGCCGCCGGACGTACGGAACTCGACCCACGCGATCAGCGCCACGGCGCCGCCGCCGACGCCGTTGAAGAGCGCGACCATCTGCGGCATCTGGGTCATCTTCACGCGTCGCGCTGCCGGCACGCCGATCGCGGTGCCGACGACGACGCCGAGCACGATCAGGCCCGCGTCGTGGACCTCCGGGCGCAGCAATGTGGCGCCGATCGCGACGACCATGCCGACGGCCGCGATCCGGTTGCCGCGCACCGCGGTCGTGGGCGCGGTCAGCCCGGACAGGCCGTAGATGAACAGCGAGCAGCTGACGATGTAGAGGGCGTCGCGGAAGCTATCCGTGGTGACGAAGGTGCCGAACGTGATCATTCGGCCGCCCCCGCGCCCGGCCCGCGATCGCGTGGCTTGAACATCTCGAGCATGCGATCCGTGACCAGGAAGCCGCCGACGACGTTGATCGTCCCGAACGTCACGGCCAGCGTGAGCAGCGCCTTGCTCAGCGGATCGCCGGCCACGCCGGTGGCCAGCAGCACGACGCCGCCGAGGATCACGACGCCATGGATCGCGTTGGTGCCCGACATCAGCGGCGTGTGCAGCACGGTCGGCACCTTGGAGATCACGAAGAAGCCGACGAAGCCGGCGAGCACGAGGGTGCCGAGGTTGGTGATGAGCATCAGGCGACGGCTCCTGTGATCGCGGCGGTGTCGGCGCCCGCGACGCAGGCGCCGGCGAGGATCTCGTCCGACAGGTCGGGGCGCAGCGTCACGCTGCCGTCGGCGTCGACGAGCATGAGCTCGAGCAGCGCCAGCACGTTGCGCGCGAAGAGCTGCGACGCATGCTCGGGCACGGTCGCCGGCAGGTTGAGCGGCGCGGCGATCGTCACGTCGTGGCGGACGACGACCTGCCCGGGCTCGGTCAGCTCGCAGTTGCCGCCGGTCTCGCCGGCGAGATCGATGATCACGCTCCCGGCGCCCATCCCGGCGACGGCGTCCGCCGTGACGAGCCGGGGTGCCGGCCGGCCGGGGACGAGCGCGGTCGTGATGACGATGTCGAAGGTCTTGATCGCGTCGGTCAGGGCCTGCTGTTGCGTCGCGCGCTCCTGCTCGCTGAGCTCGCGGGCATAGCCGCCCTCGCCGGCCGCCTCGATGCCGAGGTCGAGCCATGCGGCGCCGACCGAGCGCACCTGCTCCGCGGTCTCGGGCCGCACGTCGTACCCCGTGGCTCGCGCCCCGAGCCGCCGCGCGGTGGCGAGTGCCTGGAGGCCGGCGACGCCCGCGCCGAGCACGAGCACGCGCGCCGGGGGCAGAGTGCCGGCCGCGGTCGTCATCATCGGCAGCAGCCGCGTGGCGTGGTCGGCGGCGACGAGGACCGCCTTGTAGCCGGCAAGCGTGGCCTGGGAGGAGAGCGCGTCCATCGATTGGGCGCGGCTGATCCTCGGGATCGACTCCATCGCGAAGGCGGTCACGCCGCGCGCCTCCAGCGCCGAGATCGTGTCGGGCCGGCCGCGCGGATCCAGGAGGCCGATCAGCACCGCGCCCTCGCGCAGGCGGCCGACGTCCTCGACCGAGGGCGGCGCGATCCGCACGACGACGTCGCACTGCGACGCGTCGTCCACCAGCTCCGCGCCCGCCGCCGAGTACGCGGCGTCCGGGATCCGCGCCGCCGCGCCCGCGTCGTGCTCGACCGCCACCGCGACGCCGCGCGTGACGAGCCGGCGAACGACATCGGGCACGATCGCCACACGCCGCTCGCCAGACGCTGTCTCGCGGGGCACGCCGATCGTGATGCTCGCGGGATCGTTCATCGCTCGTCGATGCTCCCGGCTCCGCGTGACCGTGCCATCGGGACCGCCACCGAAGCCTGCTCCGTAGTCCCCCGCGCCTCCATGTGGGTCGCGGCGGATGTCGCGCGCGGGCGTCGGCACGACCCTGGGTGCATGACTTTTCTGTGGTTTGTCGTGTGGCTGATCGCCAACAACGTCGGCGGCCACGAGCCGCTGCTCACCAATCCCGTCAACGCGTGGACGGGGACGTTGATCCTCGCCGTGGCGCTGGATCTCTCAGCCGCGCACGCCACGCGTGGCGCCGCGCGGGCACGGTCATGAACCCGCTTCAGCGCGAGATCAACCTCATCCGCGGCATGGTCGAGCGCGCGTTCGCGCCGGTCGACGCGGTCTTCGATCTGCTCGAGCAGAGCGGCGCGGCGATGCACCGCCAGGCCGAAGCCCTCAGCGAGTCCGCGCGGGCGCTCGAGCAAGCAGCGGACATGATCCGCGTGCAAGCCGAGGTGTTCGAACGCACCGTGCGGACCGTGCGCGGACCCGGCGAGATCGCCAAGGGCCTCGCCCGGGTTCCCCGTCGCGACCGCCCCTGACCGGCGATCCAGGTTCGCTGGAAATCGGTGGAACTGCACAGCGTCGGCGCGGGAAACTACGGATCGGCGTCAGCGCATCCTCGGGCATGCTTGCGGGCCATGAGCGACGAGATCACCGTCGTCCTGGCCGACGATCACGCGGTCGTCCGCAAGGGCCTGCGATTGCTGGTGGACGCCGAAGCCGGCATGCGGGTCCTCGCCGAGGCCGGCACGGTGCCCGACGCGCTGCGCATGGCGCTGGCGCACCGGCCGACGGTGCTCGTTCTCGATCTCAATATGCCCGGGGGCTCAGGCCTCGAGGCGATCCCGCTGGTCCTCGAACAGGCCTCGGAGACGGCGATCGTCGTGCTGACCATGCAGGACGATCCGTCATACGCACGCCATGCGTTGCAGGCAGGTGCGCTCGGCTTCGTCCTCAAGGAAGCGGCAGACGGCGAGCTGCTCGGCGCGATCCGCCTGGCCGCCGGTGGAGAGACCTACCTCAACCCCCGCCTCGGCGCCCGCCTCGCCGCGCAACCCCCGTTGCCCTCCGGGCCGCCCGATGACCTGTCACCGCGCGAGGTCGAAGTGCTCAAGCTGATCGCCATCGGCTTTACGAACTCCGAGATCGCGGACCGTCTCTTCCTCAGCGTCCGGACCGTCGAGTCGCACCGGGCCCACATCCAGCAGAAGACCGGCCGCACCTCTCGCGCCGAGCTCGTGCGCTACGCCTTCGAGCACGACTTCGTCGAGTTGACCGAAGCCTAGATGGTTGATGTGTAATCAGCGGCCGTAGGCGGCGAAGGCGCGTCCGGGTTGGCCGGTGAGGTGGTTGTGCCAGATGCCGGCGGCCAGGGCGAGGAGTCTGAGGCCGATGCGGGCGCCGAGTCCGCGGATGGTGCGGGCGCCGTGGCGTTCGAGGCCGAGTTGGCCTTTGCAGGTCCAGAAGGTCGATTCGATCCATTGGCGGATGTGGCCGAGGCTGCCGTTGCGGCGCGGTTCGTTGCGGCGATCAGGGCGCAGGAATCGGGCGCCGTGGGCGGCCATGAGTTGCTCGAACTCGGCGCCGGCGAAGTTCTTGTCGGCGATGACCGTGTGTCCGGCGACTGGGACGCGGTCGAGCAGTTCGGCGGCGACCACGCGTTCGCCGATGTTGGCCGCCGCGACCTCCCAGCCGATCGGCATCCCGTCGGCTGCGCAGATCACGTAGAGCCGGAAGCCCCAGAACCAGCGGCTGTGGCTCGCGCAGCGCCCGTAGCCCGCGTAGCCGGCAAATTCCGAGCGCTTGACGGTCTCGCGTGACTGGCCGCAGGGCACCGGGGTGGAATCCAGCAGCCACAGCCGATCGCAGAAGCTCGGCGAGATGAAGGCCAGATAGTCGATGCAGCGAGCGATCTGTGGCGCGAGCGCCCTCAGCCGCCGGTTGTAGCCGGACTGGTCGATCAGCCGTGGGAACAAGTGCCCCAGCCGCCAGCGCGCCAGCGCAAGGAACTGACGGTCGTTGGGCATGCCCAACAGCACCTGCGCGACCGCGAGCGTGATCAGCTCGCTATCGCTGAGCGTGGGCGGCCGTCCCGGCCCGCGATGGCGCGGGCCGAGGAAGTCGTCGATCTGCACATACAGTGCGATGACGAGGGCGTCGAGGGCGGCGAGCACGAGGCCTCCAAAGGTCGACGTTGCTGTTAGCAACGCCTCCCTTCGGCGCCCTCACGCGGCCGCCTCTCAATTACGCATCAACCATCTAGGCCTCGGCGCGCCCGCTGCGCGAGCGCCACCACTTCTCGGCGCTTACGACCGGGAGCACGGTGGACGCTGCCGCAAGGGCTAGGAGCCAGTCCTGCGCGGTGAGCGGGGCTGAGTCGAAGACCGCCTGCATCGGCGGCGCGTAGATGAACACGCACTGGAGCGCGAGTACCGCGACGATGCCGGAGATGGCCCACCGGTTGGTCCAGAGCCCGACGTGAAGGATCGAATGCCGCAGTGACCGGCATTCGAGCAGATAGAAGACCTGGAAGAGCACGATCGTCGTGACCACGATCGTCTGGTCGTCGCGCACCTCGAACAGCGCGAGAGCCGCCGCAGCCATCATCAGGCTCACCACAACCGTGCGGATCACCAGGAAACGGCCCACGACGGGTGTACCGGGAGCGCGCGGCGGTCTGCTCATCAGGCCGCGCTCGGCCACCTCGACCGCGAGCGGTAGCGCAAGCGTCACGGTCGCGATCAAGTTCACCCAGAGGATCTGCGTCGGCTCGACCGGCAGATGCGGCACGCCGCCGACGAACGGGAACGCGAGCACCGCGATGAGCACGATCAGCGCCTCACCGATGTTCGTCGGCAGCACGAACGCGATCGCCTTCTGGACGTTGTCGAACACGTGCCGCCCCTCCTCCACCGCGGCCTCGATGCTCGCGAAGTCGTCGTCGGCCAGGACCACGTCCGCCGCCTCGCGAGCTGCCGCAGTCCCGGACTTGCCCATCGCCACGCCGATGTCCGCCTGCTTGAGGGCCGGAGCGTCGTTGACCCCGTCGCCGGTCATGGCGACCACAGCACCTGAGGCCTGAAGCGCCCTGACGAGACGGAGCTTGTGCTCGGGGGCGACGCGCGCGAACACCGTGCCTGTGATCGCGGTCCGCTCGAAGCCGGCGTCATCGAGCGCGTCGAGGTCGCGACCGGTCACGGCCGCGCCCTCGAGGCCGAAGCGCGCGGCGATTGCGCTCGCGGTCGCGACGTGGTCACCCGTGACCATCTTGACCTCCACGCCGGCCTCGAGACATGCGCCGACGGCGCTCAGCGCCGAGTCGCGCGGCGGGTCGACGAGCGCGGCCAGCCCGAGTAGCGTGAAGCCGCACGCGAGGTGCGCCTCGGTGAGTGTCGCCGTGGCGTTGCCGAGGACACGTTGGGCGACGGCGATCACCCGCATGCCGCGCGCCGCGAGCGCGTCCACGGCAGCGTCCGCGTCCGCGCGTGACGCGCAGCGCTCCAGGACGACCTCGGGCGCGCCCTTGACGAGCACCAGGCCGCCGGGGTGCAGCGTGGCCATCAGCTTGCGCTCGGAGTCGAACGGGATCGCATCGAGCCGGGGTGATCGCTCGCGCTCCCCGGACATGTCGAGACCGGCCCGCGCCGCCGCGTCGAGGAGCGCGACCTCCGTCGGCGCCGTGCCGTCGCTGCAGAGCGCGGCCGCGCGGAGCACGTCGGTCTCGCTGCCCCACACCCCGGCGACGCTCATGCGGTTCTGCGTCAGCGTGCCCGTCTTGTCCGTGCAGATGACGGTGGTCGACCCCAGCGTCTCGACGGCCGGGAGCCGCCGGACGACCGCGCGCCGGCGCGCCATGCGCTGGACGCCGACCGCGAGGGCGATCGTCACGATGGCCGGGAGTCCTTCCGGGATCGCTGCGACGGCGAGCGACACCGCCGCGAGCACGGCCTCCACGAACGGATAGCCGCGCGCGAAGGCAACGGCGAGCAGCAGCACTGCGATCAGGCAGATCGCGGCGGTGAGCAGACGAGCCACGCCCGCGAGCCCGCGCGTCAGCGGCGTCTCCACGCCTTCGGTGTGACGCATCAGCTCGGAGATGCGGCCGAGCTCGGTCCGGTCACCGGTGACCACGACCGCCGCCCTTCCCGTCCCGGCGGTCACGAGCGTGCCGCCGTGAACCATCGACGCGCGATCGGCAACGGCCGTCTCGGCCGCCATGGGCGGCGCGGCCTTCGCCACCGGAAGCGACTCTCCGGTGAGCGGCGACTCGTCGGTCTCCAGCCCGCGAGCGGTCAGCACCCGCGCGTCGGCCGGGACTCGCGCGCCGGGCAGCAGCTCGATGATGTCGCCGGGTACCACCGCCTCGGCGTCGAGCTGCGAGCGCACGCCGTCGCGGATGACGGTCGCGCGCTCGGGCACCAGCGCGGCGAGCGCATGGATCGCACGGCCGGCCCGCCACTCCTGGGCGAAGCCGATGACGCCGTTGGCCACCACGACGGCGAGGACGACGACGCCATCGGCGATCTCGCCGAGCGCGAGCGCGAGCATGCCCGCCGCGATCAGCACGACGATCAGCGGGCTCGACAGCTGGCGCCAGACGAGCGCGGCCAGCGGCTCGGGCCGCATCGGGGCGACCCGATTCGGCCCGGACGCCACGAGACGCGCCCGCGCTTCGTCCTCCGGCAGCCCATCCGGATCGCTGGCGAGCGCCGCGAGCACGACGCCCGCGTCGAGGGCGTGCCAGTGTGCGTCAGCTGGCACCGGTCTGCGCCCAGCGGCCATGCTCCGAAGTTACGACGGGGCCCGGCGGGCTCCATCCGCCGCGAGTGCCCAACGAGGTCGGTGATTTCTACGGCCGCGTCATAGCGCGCCACACGCTGGTATGAGGACGGCTGGATTCGCGATCCTGACCCGCAATGGACGAGCCTCTGCTGTTGACCGACGTGCTTGGCCGCCGGGCCCTCGACAGCGGGCGCCGGGAGCTCGGCCGCGTCACCGACCTCGCCGTCGACCACGCCGATCGGTTTCCGCGCGTGACCGCGGTCGCGATCCGCCACCGTCGCCGCGTGAGCCTCGAGCCGTGGCACGCGGTCGTGAGCGTCGGGCCTGACGCGCTCGTGCTCGACCCGGTCGGCGGCGAGCGGCCGGCAAGCGACGTCTACCTCGCGCGTGACCTTCTCGACGCGCAGGTCGTGGACATCGCGGGCCGCCGGCTCGCGCGCGTCGGCGACATCGAGCTCGCGCTGCACGGCACCGAGCTCCGCGCCGTCGCCGTCGACGTCGGCCTGGGCGCGGTCGTCCGCCGGCTCGGCCTGCCGCGTGCGGGGCGCCGGCTCGGCACCGAGATGGTCCGCTGGGACGAGCTGCACTTCGCGAGCGGCCGCGGGCACGAGCTCCAGCTTGCCAGCCCGGCGGCCGCCGTCCACGCCCTCGATCCGACCGAGCTCGCCGAGCTGCTGTCGCAGCTGCACCCGGAGCGCGGCGCCGAGGTGCTCGCCGCCGTGCCCGTCGAGCGCGCGTCGCGCGTCCGGCAACTTCCGCGTCGCCCGCCGCGGCGCCGATTCCCCGTGATGCGGGCGCGCCGCCGTGCCCCGTCGTAGCCGGCTCGCCCTGCTCGCCGCGGTGCTCGGGCCGGGGCTGCTCGCCGGCCTCTCGGATGACGATCCGGCCGGCATCACGACGTACTCGATCCTCGGCGCCGAGCAGGGCTACGCGCTCCTGTGGGTGCTCGCGCTCTCGACCGTCGCGCTGATCCTGTTCCACGAGCTGGGAGCCCGGCTCGGCATCGTCACGGGCCAGGGCCTCGCCGGGCTGATCCGCGAGCGCTACGGCGTCCGCGTCGCGGCCGGCGCCGTGCTCGCGCTCGTGATCGCGAACGTCGGCACGACGTGCGCCGAGTTCGCGGGCGTCGCCGCCGCGCTCGAGCTGGCGGGCGTCAGCCGCTACGTGAGCGTGCCGGCGGCGGCCGTGCTCGTGTCGGTGCTCGTGCTCCGCGGCCGCTTCCAGCGCGTCGAGCACGTCCTGCTCGTGCTCGCGACCGCGTTCGCCGCCTACATCGCCGCGGGCTTCCTCAGCGACCCCGACTGGGGCGCCGCGGTGCGCGGCACGTTCGTGCCCACGCTGCCGCTGGACCGCGACGGCCTGCTGCTCGTCACGGCGACGATCGGCACCACGCTCGCGCCCTGGGGCCTCAGCTTCATCCAGTCGTACGCGGTCGACAAGCGCCTCACGACGGACAGCCTCCCGTACGAGCGAATCGACGTGCTCGCCGGCGCCATCATGACCGGGTTGATCGGGGCATTCGTGGTCGTGGCCTGCGCGGCGACGCTCCACGTCACGGGCACGTCGATCGACGACGCCCGTGACGCGGCCGCCGCGCTCGAGCCCGTGGCCGGCAGCGGTGCGACCCTGTTGTTCGGCGCCGGCCTGCTCGGCGCCGCGCTGCTCGCCGCGTCGATCCTGCCGCTGTCGACGGCGTACTCGGTCGGCGAGGTGCTGGGCCGCGAGGCAGGCCTCGACGACTCGTTCCGCGACGCGCGCACGTTCTACTGCACCTATGGCGCGGTCGTGGTGATCGCCTCGGCGATCGTGCTGGTTCCGGGGGCTCCGCTCGTCCAGATCCTGTTCCTGACGCAGGCGCTCAACGCCGTCCTGCTTCCGCCGCTGCTGATCCTGATGGCCCGGATGGCGCGCGATCCGGTCCTCATGGGCCGCCAGCGCAGCAGTCGCGGCTTCGCGGTCGTGTATGGCGTGACGATCGCGGTCGTGGTCGCGTGTGTTGGCGCGCTCGCCGTCCTGACCATCGGCTAGCGGCCAGTAGGAACTACGGAGCGAGAGGCGGGAGCAGCCACGTGCGGTTCGGCACTTGTCACCGATGCCGCACCGCAGGCCCGCTGGGAGCCTTCCGCCATGACCAACGGCCTTCCTCATTCAATGCGCGAGCTGCACGACCGGATCAACGACGGGATCCACGTCCGACTGCTCTGGGACCCGCGGAAGGATCGCGTGGTCGTGGCGGTTGACGACACCAAGAGCGATGATGCGTTCGTGCTCGACGTCCACGACGACGAGAGCCCGATGGACGTCTTCCATCATCCGTACGCCTACGCGGCCTGGCACCGCGTCCCGACGCGTCCGGTGCTGGCGGCAGTGACCTGACGCGTGGACGTCGCGTTCGCCGTCGCGCTCGGCCTCGCGATCCTGTTCGCGTTCACCAACGGCATCCACGACGCGTCGAACGCGATTGCCGCCCTGGTGGCGACGCGCGCGGCGCGCCCGCTGCAGGCCGTCCTCCTCGCCGCCGTCTTCAATGTGCTGGGACCGCTGCTCGTGGGCAGCGCGGTCGCGGACACGATCGGCGGCATCGTGACCGTGGGCGGCTCGGAAGGCGTGGCGGTGATCGGCGCCGGACTGCTCGCCGCAGTGGCCTGGAACGTCGCGACGTGGACGCTCGGACTGCCCTCGAGCTCGGGCCACGCCCTCATCGGAGGGCTCGTCGGCGCCGCGCTGGTCGCCGACGGCGCCGATGCGATCCAGTGGGGCGGCTTCGACGCCGGCCACCCCGTCGGCGTGATCGGCACGTTGGTGGCGCTGGCCGTTGCACCGGTGCTCGGCGCGGGCGCGGCACTGATCGTCATTCGCGGTCTGCGCTGGACTGCGCAGCGTGCGACGCGGCGCTGGCGCGGGCCGGTCGCCGGCAGCGAGTGGGCGCTGTCGGCCGCACTCGCCTTCAGCCACGGCGCGAACGACGCGCAGAAGTCGGTCGGCGTCATCGCCGCGCTGCTCGTCGCTGACGGCCGGCTCGCCGCGCTGTCGTCGCCGACCTGGGCAGTGGTCGTCTGTGCCCTGGCGCTCACCGCAGGCACCGCGCTCGGCGGCTGGACCATCGTCAAGACGGTCGGGCGCCGCATCTACCGCATCACCCGCCTCGACGGCGTGGCAACCCAGGCCGCGTCGGCGGGCGTGATCCTCGGGGCGTCGATCGTCGGCGCCCCGGTCTCGACAACGCAGGTCGTCGCGTCGTCGGTGCTCGGCGTCGGTGGCGGACGCCGGCGCTGGCGCCACGTCAACTGGGCCGTGGTCCGCCACATTGCGCTGGGCTGGGTCGTCACGATGCCGATCACCGCCTTGCTTGCCGCGGTGGCCGTAACTGTCTGGAGGTGGCTGTGATGCGACGCCGTCGCTGGTTCCTGCCCGAATCGCCGGACGTGCTCGGCATGCTGCGCCGGCAGCTCGCCGTCACGATCGACGGGATGGAAGCGTTCGCTGCCTGGGCAGGTGGCGAAGCCGACGCGGCGACCCGGGTCCGCGAGCTCGAGCACGAGGCCGATGCGAGGAGGCGGGATCTGCACGAGCAGCTCCGCGACGCGTTCGTGACGCCGCTGGAGCCCGAGGATCTGTTCGCGCTGTCGCGCGGGCTGGACCGGATCCTCAACCAGGCCAAGGATCTCGTGCGCGAGTCCGAGGTGATGGCCTGCGCGCCGGACCCGCCGCTGGCCGAGATGGGCGCGCTGCTGGCGTCGTCGGTGCGGGACCTCGACCAGGCGGTCGCGCAACTGGGCCCGGGCAGCGGCGAGGCGACCGGCGCGGCGGACGCGGCGATCAAGGACGTGCGCCGCCTCGAGCGCGTCTATCGCACCGCGATGGCGCGGCTGCTGGAGGTGGACGACCTCCGCGAGGTGATGGCGCGCCGCGAGCTCTACCGGCGCTGCTCGCGGATGGGCGAGTCGGCCGTGGACGTTGCCGAACACGTGCTGTACGCCGTCGTCAAGGAGAGCTGAGGTCGGTAGGACGCGGCGTCGATCGTGCGGCGAACCCGCAGCACGATCCGTGAGCGCTCCGGTCGTACGGCGGGTCGTGCTGCCCGATACTCACGATGCGAGTGGCACCGCCCGGTGGCGGCCACCAACTGCGGCTCATCCTTCGCTCACAGCCGCGGCCCTGACCCCGAGTCAGGCGGGTTCGACTCCCGCACTCGCTGTCTTCGGTGGACTACTGATGTGCGCGCGCGATCCGCAGCCGATAGTGCGCGGCGTGGACGTGCGGTACACCTGTGCCCAGTGCGGCACCAAATGGATCGTTCGGGGCAACCGCCCCGTAATGGAGGAGACCCTGAGCTGCGGCGCCTGCGGCGGGTCGCTCAACCTCCTCGACGCGGGCGAGCCGACCGGCGCGCCGGGATGGGACTCAGAGCCGGACGCTCAGCGTCCGTGATGCAGGGAGCGCGAGCGCGCGAGCGCAGCGATGACCGCATCGAGGCGTCGCCGTCGCTCGACGTGAGCCGCGTCCCTGGCTGCACGTACCTCTGGCGACGTCGGGCGCGGAGCGGCTGATCGCTTTGGCGGTGCGGCGGACGACCGTCGATCGATGCGGTACATCGGGACTCCTCCTCCTCGTCGTGCCCATTCGATGGTCCCGCCCGGCGGAGAGCCGCACATCCGTGGTAGCTACGGCCTCGCCACCTGCTGCCGGCGCAGCCACCACCGGCGCAGCTCGTCCGAG
The DNA here is from genome assembly GCA_963803335.1 of uncultured Solirubrobacteraceae bacterium. Lineage (GTDB taxonomy): Bacteria > Actinomycetota > Thermoleophilia > Solirubrobacterales > Solirubrobacteraceae > DASSUW01. The sequence goes on from CAWDME010000012.1 coordinate 588,889, forward strand.
CCCCAGACGACCACCGGGAACACGAGCAGCACCGCGAGCTCCTCGGGGCCGAGCGGCGCGGTCCCGAACAGGTGCTGCAGCAGCGGCACGTAGACCACGCAGGCCGCGAACACCAGCTCGAACGCGATGCCCCAGAGCAGCAGCCGGTTGGAGAACACGCCGATCGAGCGCAGCGACGCGTGGGTGGTGCGCGACGCGAACGCGGTGCCGATCTGGCAGAAGGTGATCCCGGCGAACGTCATCGTGGTTGCGGTGAGGTAGGCGTCGTGCAGCGGCGAGCCGCTGCCCGTCGCGTCCCCCGGGCCCCAGCCGGCGCGGCGCAGCACCCAGAAGAAGCCGGCCGTCACCAGCGCGGCCTCGAGCAGGCCGAGCCAGAGCCATGCCCGCGTGAGCATGGGCCGATCGAGGATGCCGCGATCGCGCGGCCGCGGCGGGCGCTCCATGATCCCGGGCTCGGGCGGCTCGCGGCCGAGCGCCAGCGCCGGCAGTGTCTCCGTGCCGAGGTCGATCGCCAGGATCTGCATGACGGTGATCGGCAGCGGGACGGCGCCCCCGGACAGCGCGTATATCAGGAACGGAATGACCTCTGGCGTCGCGTGGGCGAAGATGTAGGTGAGAACGTGCGGATGTTGTCGTAGACGACGCGCCCCTCGGTCACGGCGGCGACGATCGAGGCGAAGCTGTCGTCGGTGAGCACCATCGTCGCCGCCTCACGGGCGACCTCGGTGCCGCTCGCGCCCATCGCCACACCGATGTCGGCGCGCCGCAGCGCGGGCGCGTCGTTCACGCCGTCACCGGTCATGGCGACGATGTGACCGGTGTCGCGCAGGGCATCGACGACGCGCAGCTTCGTTTCGGGGGCCGAGCGGGCGATGATGAGCTCGGGCTCGTCGCGCAACAGCGTCTCCAGCGAGTCCTCGTCCATGCCGTCGAGCTCGGCGCCGTACACGACGCGCGGCTGGTCGCCGACGATGCCGACCTGGCGCGCGACGGCGGCGGCGGTCAGCCCGTGGTCGCCGGTGATGACAATGATGCGGATGCTCGCGCGCCGACACGCGCGCACGGCGTCGGCGACATCGGGCCGCGGCGGGTCCTGCAGCGCGGCGAGACCGACGAAGGTGAGGCCGACCTCGGCATCGTCGCGGTCCTCGGGCGTCTCGGCCTCGGCCCGCCGCTCGGCGAAGGCGAGCACACGCAGGCCGCTGCGCGCATAGTCCTCGAACGCGGTTGTGATCGCGCTCCGCCGCGCGGCGTCCAGCGGCCGGTCGCCCTCGGCCGTGCGGACGAGCGCGCAGCGCTCGAGCAGCTCGAGCGGGGCGCCTTTGGAGTGGAGCCACTGCTTGTCGGCGCCCTCGCGGTCGACGGTCGTCATCCGCTTGAGCCGAGGATCGAAGTGGAACACCCGCCGGCGCACCGTGCCGCGCCCACGCAGGACGGCGTCGACGTCCTCCCCGAGCGTGGCGGCAGCGATGAGCAGCGCGCTCTCGCTCGGGTCTCCCCCACGCTCCCACCCGTCGCCGTCGCGCCGCGCGCTCGCGTTGTTGCAGCGCACCGCGGTCCGCAGCAATGCCGAGAACGGCTCGGCCGCTGCCTGCGCGCGCCCGGCGGCCGTCGGGCGCAGCTCCCGGCCGTCGGCCCAGAAGGCCTGGACGGCCATCCGGCCCTCGGTCAGCGTGCCTGTCTTGTCGGTGCAGATGATGTCGGTCGACCCGAGCGTCTCGACGGCGGTGAGCCGCTTGACGAGGGCGCGCCGGCGCGCCATCCGGCGCACGCCGACCGCGAGCGCGAGCGTGATGGTGGGCAGCAGCCCTTCGGGGACGTTGGCGACGAGAAGCCCGATCGCGAACGTCACCGCGTCGTCGAGCGGCAGGCCGGCGAGCAGGGTGCCGACGGCGAGGAACGCGACGCCCGCGCCGACCGCGACGGCGGCGATCAGCCACGCCGCGTGGTTGACCTGCACCTGGAGCGGGCTTGCCTCCGTCTTCACGCGCTGCGAGAGCGCGGCGATGCGCCCGAGCTGCGTCGCCATGCCCGTCGCGTACACGACGGCCAGCGCATCGCCGGCCGTGCAAAGCGTGCCCGCGAACACCAGGTCGTCCGATTCGAGCGGCGTGGGGGCAGGGCGTGAGCGCGCGGCGCTTCGGGGTATCGGCTCGGATTCGCCCGTCAGCGGCGACATATCGAGCGATCGTGCTCCCGGTGCCTGCCGTCGCCCTCCGTAGTTGCCCCACGCGAGCATCCGCACCACGCACCGATGTCGCCCGGCGGGAGCCGCGGCAGGCTATGCGTGCCGGCGGATCCGGGCGCTTCCGGACTCGTTCCCCTATCTCCGGAACCTCCCCACCGCCGCGACCGGCTCAGCGGCGCACGTGGCACCCGGTCCGCCGGCCATCTTTCACGGCACGATCACGAGCGGGCAGGGCGTGTGGTGCGCGCACTGCGCGCTCACCGATCCGAGCAGCAGGCCGCGGAAGCCGCCCAGGCCACGCGACCCGACCACCAGCAGCTCGGCATCCTGCGCCTCGTCGAGCAGTACGCGGGCGGGAATGCCCTCGCGGATGCTCGTCTCGACGTGGACGTCCGCGGTGTCGACGTCGCCGAGCGCCTGCTCGACATTGCCCCGCGCGACCGTCTCGAGCTCGGCGCCCAGATCCGGGTCGCCGGGCCCGTACCCGCCGGCGTACGCGGCGACCGGGAAGTGCCAGACGCCGACGGCGTGCACCTCGGCCCCGCGCAGCCGCGCCTCATTGAGCGCGAAGCGCAGCGCGGTGCGAGCGCCGGGCGACCCGTCGACGCCGACGACGATCGTGTTCACGCCCGCCCCCAGGCCAGTGCACCAGCGATGTCGAGGCTGGAGATCACCCCGATCGGGTGGCCGCCGCTGGTCACAATCAGATGCGCGCTCGCGTGCTCGTCCATCAGCCGCGCGGCATCCGTCAGCGGCGTGGCCGGCTCGACGGTGACGACCTCTGTGCGCGCGGCGTCGGCCGCGCTGTGCCCCTCGATCCCGGACTCGGCGACACGGACGATGTCCATGTCGGACACGAGACCCCAGATGAGGTGATCGCCGCCACTCTCGTCGCGCGCGACGCCGGCGACGACGACCGCGTGGACGTGATGCGTCGCCATCGTCTGCGCGACGGTCACGAGCGGCGCGTCCGGCGCGCAGCTCATGACCCCGGGGCGCATGACGTCGGCGACCGTGGCCCGCTCAAAGGCCGGCAGCAGGTAGCTGCCCTGATATGTCTGCAGCGTCTGGGTCATGACTCGACGCTAGTGCCGGCCGCGACCGCTGCCATCCGTAGCCCTCTCGGTGTCGGACCCGTGGGGAGCACCGATGTCGCGCGCGCGTGAGCGGCATACGGTCGGGCCATGACCGACACCATCGTCTGCGGCATCGACCTCGACGCGCCCGACCAGGCACGTGATGCGGTCACGCTGGCCACCTGGCTCGCCGACCTGACCGCGAGCGAGCTGCTCCTCGTCACCGTCTTCACTCCGCACGCCGGCGCGCTCAGCGTGCAGCTCGAGCATCGTCGCCGCCGGCTCGCCGCGCTCGCACGCAGGCCCGCCGAGACGATGGCGATCGCCGGCGCCTCGCCCGCCCGTGTGCTCCACGAGCTTGCGGACCGGCGGCGCCCCCACGCGGTCGTCATAGGCTCCAGCCAGATCGGCCCGAACGGCGTCGTCAGCCTCGGCACGGTCGGCGAGCTGCTGCTGCACGGCAGCGCCGTGCCCGTCGCGGTGGCGCCGAACGAGTTCACAGGCCCCTCCGCAGCGGGCCTCGATATCGGCGTCGCCTACGGAACGACGCCCGAGTCCGACGCGGCCGTGCACATCGCCGCCGACCTCGCGAAGCGGACGGGTGCGCGCCTGCGCGTCTTGAACGTTCTCGAGCCCGCGCCGCACAACGAGCTCTCCGAGCGCCGGCCGGGCGAGCGCCTGGACCGCGCGCTGGCAGGCGCCGCGGCGGATCGCGTCGAGCTCGACGGCGACCCCGCGCTCGCGCTCGCCGCGGCGTCGGCCGACCTCGACCTGCTCGTCGTCGGCTCGCGGTCGTACGGACCGCTCGGCGCTGTCCTTCTCGGAGCCGTCACCCGCCGGCTCATGCGCATCGCGGAGTGCCCGCTGCTGGCGGTGCCGAGAACCCGCGAAGCCGCCTGGGACGTTGCGCTCGTCGGCGGCATGAGCGCTGCGATCGAGTCCTGAGAGGAGGGCCCCATGTCCAAGCCGATCCTTCTCGCGTACGCCACGAAGCGCGAGTCGACCCACGAGGTGGCGGAGGCGCTGGCGGCGCGCATGCGCGAGCGCGGCGCGGAGGTCGACGTGCGGCCCGCCGCCGAGATCGGGATGCTCGGGCCCTACGGGGCCGTCGTGCTCGGAGGCTCGCTCTATTCGGGTCGCTGGCACCGTGATGCGCGGCGCTTCCTCGCCCGCCACCGGGAGGAGCTCGCGCACCTGCCCGTCGCCGTGTTCGCCATGGGGCCGCTCGAGCTCACGCGCGAGGACGTCGACGCCTCGCGCCGGCAGCTCGACCGTGCGCTTGCGAAGGAGCGCGACCTCGCGCCTACGGCCGTGACGATCTTCGGCGGCGTCATCGACCCGCCGAGGCTGCGCTTCCCGTTCACGCATCTCAACGCAGCCGACGCGCGCGACTGGGACGCCATCCGCGCCTGGGCCGACGAGCTCGTCGATCAGCTCGAGACACCCGCTGCCGCGTAGTTACCCGTCCGCACATCTGCACCCCGCCACGGATGGGAATGCGAGCTGCCCGACGTCAGTGGGACGCGCACCGAAGTGCCCGAGGCTGCGGTTTCGCCCGGGCGCTGGGAGGTGTCGCATGAAGGCTCGGGCTGGATCGCCTTCGCGGCGATCATGTTCATGGTCTCGGCGATGCTGAACGCGATCTGGGGCATCGCCGCGGTCTCCAACGCGTACTTCTTCGTCGGAAACGCGTCGTACATCCTGAGCGATCTCAACACCTGGGGCTGGGTCGCCATCGGATTCGCCGCGCTCGAGGCGCTCGCCGCGATCTCGATCTATCGCGGCGGCGCGTTCGGACGGTGGTTCGGGATCGCTGTCGCCGGCTTCGCCATCGTCGCCGCGATGATGTCGATCCCCGCCTATCCGCTCTGGTCGCTCGTGCTCGTCGCGATCGACGTGCTGGTCATCTACGGGCTCGTCGCGTATGGAGGCGATCCGGACCTGACCCGCTAGCCGGTCCCGAAACCCCGGAAGCTGAACGGCCGCGCCAGACGCGGCCGTTCTACGGCAAGGTACGGATCGCCGCGCGTGGCCTGCACGGCTGACGGCCGCCACAGCGGGCGGGATCCTTTCGGTATGAGCTCGCAGACCGACGGCACCCTGGCTTATGCCGGCCCGACGTTCGCATCCATCGTGTGCGGGGTCGACGGCAGTCGGCCCAGCCGGGAGGCTGCACGGCAGGCCGCGCTCCTGACCGACCACACGGCCGCCCTGGCCTACGTGACCGTGAGCTGGGAGCAGGGCGTCGGCGCCACGGCCATGGCCACGATCACCCACGCGCACGCGCAGGAGTACCTGCGCGCCGTGCGCGACGAGGCGCGCGAGCTGGGCTTGAGCCCCACCGTTGCCGACGACCACGCCGAGGACGCCGCGAGCCGGCTGGTCGAGCTGGCCCCCGGACACGACCTCCTGGTCGTGGGCATCCACGGGCACTCCCGCGCGAGCGGCATCATCGTCGGCAGCGTGGCCACCGCCGTGCTGCATCGCTCCCCGATCTCCGTGCTGGTCGCACGCCGGCCGCCGGAGGGGATCGAGTTCCCGGCCCGGATCGTCCTGGCGAGCGACGGCACGCCGACGGCGGACGCCGCGGCTGAGCTGACGGCGCGGATCGCCGCTCGTCACGGCTCACGCGCCGCGATCGTCGCGGTGCGCGACCACGACGTGCCGTTCGCACCGGGGCTCGCCGAGCACGCCGCGCAGATCGCGGCGGCCACCGGCAGCGAGCCGGAGATCGTCAACCTCGAGGCAGGACCCCCGCACCACGGGATCACTTCGGCCGCGCGCGACCTCGGCGCTTCCCTCATCGTCACCGGCAGCCGCGGGCTCAGCGGCGTGCCGGCCGTGCGCAGCGTGTCCGAGCGGGTCGCCCACGCGGCTTCGTGCTCGGTCCTCGTCGTCCGCTGAGTCTCAGCGATCGAGTGACGGATACGGCCGCGGGGGGCGCGGAGCGACAACGCGCACGCGAGCATCGACCACGGTCGCGCCGGCCGGGCCGGCGAGCACCGGGTTGCAGTCGAGCTCCACGATCTCGGGGTGCGCGGCGGCCATGGCGGCGAGGCGCACGAGGATGTCCTCCAGCGCGGCGACGTCGGCGTGCGGCATCCCGCGATAGCCGTCGAGCAGCCGGAACGTGTGCAGCGCGCGCAGCATCTCCCCCGCGTCGCGGCGGCTCAGCGGCGCCAGGCGAGACTGGATGTCGCCGACCAGCTCGACCGCACGGCCCCCGGCGGCACACGCCACGATCGGCCCCCAGTCGCGGTCGGCCGTGACGCCGACCAGCATCTCGACGCCGTCGGCGGCCATCGACTGCACGAGATAGCCCACGGGGGCATGGCCGGCCGTCCGCACCGCGTCCGCGATCTCGTGTGCGGCCTCCTCGGCCGCAGCCGAGCCGCGGATGCCGAGCCGTACGCCGCCAACGTCGGACTTGTGCAGGAGCCCGGGCACGATGGCCTTCACCGCGACGTCGCCGCCGAGCTCGGCGGCATACCGCCCGACCCCGGCCGCCGTGGCCGCGACGCGCGCCTCGACCTGGGGAATGCCGTACGCGGAGAGAAGCTCTGTGACGCGATCCGCGACGAGCCACTCGTCCCCTTCGGCGAGGGCTGCGGCGATCGTCGCCGCGGCGGCGTCGGCGTCGATGTCGCCGGGGATCTCGGGCTGCTCGCTCGCCGTCTGCCTCCAGCGGGCGTAGCCGGCCGCATGGGCGAGCGCGCGGACGGCCTCTTCGGGCGTGCCGTAGGCGGGCACGTCGCGCGACAGCGTCGCGAGCGCGGCATCGTCCTGCGCCATCCATACCGCGAGCAGCGGCTTGCCGGCGGCGCGCGTCGCGGCGGAGGCCGCGCGCACCGCCTCGGCGACGTCCGGCGCGCGTGTCACGAGCGGAGGGATGAAGATCGCGACGATCGCGTCGACCGACGGGTCGGCAGCGAGCGTCTCGACGACGGCACGGTAGTCGTCGGCCGATGCCGAGGCGACCATGTCGACCGGGTTCCCGGTCGCCGCCTCGCGCGGGAGGCGGCGCGTCAGCCGGCGACGCGTCTTAGTCGGCAGCGGGCTGACGCTCAGGCCGGCGGCCTCGCAGGCGTCGGCGCACGCGATGCCGGGGCCACCGGCGTTGGTCACGATCCCGACGCGGTCGCCGCGCGGCAGCGGCTGCCCGGCGAGCAGCGCGGCGACGTCGAACATCTCGCCGATGGTGCCTGCGCGGATCACGCCGGCGTGGCGGAACAGCGCGTCGACGGTGGTGTCGGATGCGGCGACCAGCGCCCCGGTGTGCGAAGCGGCCGCGCGCGAGCCGGCCGCCGAGCGAGCGCTCTTGACCGCGATGATGGGCTTGCGGGCCGCCACGCGGCGCGCGATCTGCCCGAACCGCCGCGGGTTGCCGAACGACTCCAGGTAGAGCCCCACGACGTCGGTCGCGTCGTCGTCTTCCCAGTAGCGCAGGAAGTCGTTGCCGGACAGATCGGCCTTGTTGCCGATCGACACGAACGAGGAGAGCCCGAGGCCGTGCCGACCCGCCTCCGCGACGGCGGCGATGCCGAAGGCGCCGCTCTGCGACGCGAAGGCAATACGGCCGGGCGCAGGGGCGACCGGAGCGAACGAGGCGTTCAGCGCCACGGCGGCGGACGTGTTGAGCACGCCGAGGCAGTTCGGGCCGACGAGCCGCATGCCGCTGGCGCGGCATACGCTCAGCAGCTCGGCCTGCCGCTTGCGGCCCCGGGTGTCGAGCTCGGCGAAACCCGCGGAGAGGACGACGAGGGCGCGCACTCCCGCCGCTCCGCACTCGCGCGCGACATCGACCGCGGACGCGGCCGGCGCGGCGACGACGGCGAGGTCGACCGGCCCGGGGACGTCGGCGATCGAGCGGTATGCGCGAACGCCGCGGGCCGCGTCGGCGCCCGGGTCGACGACCGAGAGCCGACCCCGGTATCCGCCGCGGCGCAGGTTGTCCAGCACCGCGGCGCCCATCGATCCTTGTTGCGGGGAGGCCCCGATGACCGCGACGGCCTCGGGCTCGAGCACGTGGGCGACCGCGGCGGCGGCCGCGACGTGGTCGCGCTCCTCGAAGCAGGCGCGCGCCTCCTCGCCGAGGGCGGCGGACAGCTCGATGCACAGCTCGCCGGGCTGGGCCCGGACGTCGACCGCGAAGCCGGAGTCGCGGAACACCTTGATCATCACGTGGTTGTCGGGCAGCACGACCGCCGTGAACGTGTCGATGCCGTCCTCCGCGGCCAGCGCGGAGAGATGCGCGAGCAGCAGGCTGGCGACGCCCCGGCCCTGCCAGCCGTCCGCGACCTCGAAGGCCACTTCGGCGCGGCGCTCTCCGTCGCGCACGTACGCCGCATGAGCCACGATCCGCTCGGGGTCGCCGGCGGTGGCGACGAGTCCGCGGCCGCGCTCGGGGGCGAGCGTGGCCATGTACGCGGCCGCGCTGCGCAGGTCGGCACCGGCGCTGAAGAACCGCAGCCAGCGCGACTCGACCGAGAGCCCGTCCAGGAAGTCGCGGAGCTCGACCTCGTCGGCGGCCGTGAGGGAGCGGACGCTCACGGTACCTCCGTCACGTAGCGCGACGTCGACGGTGGCCGGCACGGCAGTCATAGAGCGAGGCTATGCCGCGGGGGCGGCCGCTCCATCCGCCTCAGGCCCCCGAGCTGCTCCGTAGTTGGCCGCGCAACCGCGCGTCGAGCGCCGGTCTCGTGTACCTCAGGCGGATCCGGGAGCATCGCCGCCGCCGTTCCAGCCCGCCTCCAGGAGGCCGAGCAGCTCAGCGACCATCGGCATGCGCGGGTTCGTGCGCAGGCTCGGATCGGCGAACGCGGCGTCGGCGAGGTCCGGCAGCGCGGCCTCGAACTCGGCGCGGGCGATCCCGAGCTCCGCGAGCGAGCGCGGCATGCCGACCGCCGCCAGCAGCTCGTCCACGCGCGTGAACAGGTGCTCGCGGCGCGCCTCGGCGGTGCGGCCGCCGAACCCGTGGACCCATGCCATCTGCGCGTACTTGTCCGGCGCGACGTATGTCGTGTAGCCGGGGGCGGGCATGAACTTGGACGGCAGCGCCGCGTTGTAGCGCAACACGTGCGGGAGGAAGATCGCGTTCGCGCGTCCGTGCGCGATGCCGAAGCGCGCCCCGACCGCATGCGCCAGGGCGTGGTTGACGCCCACGAAGGCGTTCGAGAACGCGAGCCCGGCGAGCGTGGCCGCGTTGCTCATCGCCGTGCGCGCGACAAGGTCGCTGCCGTCGGCGTAGGCACGCGGCAGCGCGTCGAGGATCAGGTGCAGCGCCTGCATGCAGAACGCGTCGGTGTACGGCGAGGCGAAGATCGACACGCCGGCCTCGAGCGCATGGGTGAGCGCGTCGATGCCCGTGTCGGCGGTCATGAACGGCGGCATCGTCAGCGTGAGCTGCGGCTCGACGATCGCGACGTCCGGCACCAGCGAGTAGTCGACCAGCGTGCGCTTGCGACCGGCCGCCGTCAGCACCGCTGCCGGTGAGACCTCCGATCCCGTCCCTGCCGTGGTCGGCACAGCGACCAGCCGGATGCTGTGCTCGACTTCGGGGTAGTGCGCGACGCGCTTGCGGGCGTCGAGGAACGGCAACGTCAGCTCGGCGAGCGTGAGCTGCGGGCTCTCGTAGAACAGGCGCATGGCCTTGGCCGCGTCGAGGACGGAGCCGCCGCCGACGGCGACGATCATGTCCGGCCGCAGCTTGTCGAGCACGTCGACGCCGGCCCGGACCAGCTCCTCGGTCGGCTCGGGCTCGATCTCCGCGAACACGCGAACGCTGCCGGCGAGATGGGCGCGCACCTCATCGGCCACGCCGCGCGCCTCGGTGTCGGCATCGGTCACGAGCAGTGCCTGCGCGCTGCGGATGCCGCGCAGCTGCTCGAGCGACCCGGGGTTGAAGTACGTGTCTGCCGGCACGCGGAACCACTGCGGCGGCGCCTGGCGACGCGACACCGCCTTGATGTTGAGGAGGTTCCGGTAGTTGATGTTGTCGGTGGTGACGGAGCCGCCCCAGGTGCCGCTTCCGAGCGAGAACGTGGGCGTCATCGCGTTGTAGACACCGCCGAGCGCTCCCACCGCGGTCGGCGCGTTGACGAGGATGCGGCCGGTCCGGACGGCGGCGGCGAACGCGTCGATGACCGCCTCGTCGGTCGCGTAGACGGCAGAGGTATGTCCCATCCCGCCGTTCTCGATGACGATCTCGGCGGCGCGCACCCCGTGCTCGACCGAAGGCGAGCGCACGAGCCCGAGGACGGGCATCAGCTTCTCGTGCACGAGCGGGTGCTGCGCGAGGGCGTCGAGGTCGGTCGGCAGCGGCGCGAGCAGGAGCTTCGCTTCGGCCGAGGCGTCGAAGCCGGCGAGCTGGCCGAGCGCGGCGCACGACTGCCCGAGCGCCCCGAGCTCGGGGTGCCCCTCGGGATCGAACACGACACGGGCCAGCGCGGTCACCTCCTCGTCGTTGAGCAGCCGCGCGCCCATCCGCTGCAGCTCGGCGAGGCACGGCTCCCAGACCGCGTCGTCGATGATGCAGGTCTGTTCGGCGGGGCAGATGAGCGACGAGTCGAACGTCTTGGAGATCAGCATGTCGACGACGGCCATCGGGACGTCGGCGCTGCGGTGGATGTAGACCGGCGCGTTGCCGGCGCCGACGCTCAGGCAGGGCTTGCCGGCCGCATTCGCGGCCGCCACGGCCTTCGGGCCGCCGGTCGTCCAGATGAAGTCGACGTCCGGGTGGTGGAACAGGTACTGCGAGACGTCGAGGGTGGGATCCGGGATGACCTGGAACGCGTCCGGCGGCAGACCGACGCGCTCGCCGGCCGCCTGCAGGATCTCGACGGCCCGTACGGCACAGCCGGCCGCCCGCGCCGACGGCCTGAAGATCACGGTGTTGCGCGTCTTGGCCGCGACGATCGCCTTGAAGAGGACGGTCGACGTCGGGTTCGTGATCGGCGTCAGTGCGAGGACGACGCCGACCGGCTCCGCCACATAGCGGATCGCGCGCGCCGCGTCCTCCTCGACCACGCCGACCGAGGGCTTGTCCTTCAGATAGTCGTAGAGGAACTCGGTCGCGATGTAGTTCTTGACGACCTTGTCCTCGAACACACCGAAGCCGACCTCCTCCATGGCGAGGCGCGCGAGCTCGACGGCGTGCTCGAGCCCGGCGACGACCAGCGCCCACACAATGCGATCGACGGTCTCCTGATCATCAATCGCACGAAATGCCTTGGCCGCGGCGCGCGAGCGCGCGACGAAGCCGTCGAGCCGGTCAAGCTGTGTGTGGTCGAGCTCGCCGGTTCCGCGCGGCTCGCGTGCCGTGACAGCCATGTCAGTGGTCGTGCCCGGTACGCGTCCTCAGCTCCGCTTTCGCGTCGCTGATGCTGCTGCGCACCCACTCGAGGGCGGAGTCGATCTGGGCGCGAACACCCTTCTGGGCCGTCTCGCGCGCCTTGTTGAGATCCACGAGCGCCTGCTCGAGGTAGTCAAGTGTGCCCTTCTCGACCTTCTTCTTCGCTGGGGCCTTCTTCGCTGGGGCCTTCTTCGCTGGGGCCCTCTTCGTAGCAGTCGCCATCGCTGACCTCCTTGGGTACGCATCCAGTCTTGGCGGTTGGCGGGCCCCTGCCATCCGTGCGCCGTACGGAACCCGTCCTCGCAGCTTGCGCGGATGGCGGCGCGTCCGGCGGGCCGTAGCCTCGGCCCATGGCCGTCACTTTCGCCGTGCCGGAGGCTCACACCGCAGTGGGTGCGGTACTCGAGCGCGAGCTCGTGTACGTGACCGGCAAGGGCGGGGCGGGGAAGACCACCGTGGCGGCGACGCTCGCGGCCGCCGCGGCCATGCAGGAGCAGCGGGCGATCGTCTGCGAAGTCACCGGGGAGCACCGCCTTGCGACCTCGCTGCCGATCGACGCGCATGACGCGCTGACCGAGTGGATGCGCACGCAGCCGGGCGGCGCGGTGGCCGCGGCCGTCCTCGGCCGCTCGCGCGCGTTCGAGCACTTCGTCGACGCCGCGCCCGGCGCCAAGGAGCTCGTCACCGTGGGCAAGGTCGCCGACCTCGCGCGCGGCGGCGACTACGACGCGGTCATCGTCGACGGCCCGTCGACGGGCCACGCGGTCGGCATGCTGTCCGCGCCGCTCACGGTCGCCCGCATCGCCTCCCACGGGCCGGTCGGTGGTCAGGCGCGCGAGCTTCACGACTATCTCAGCGATCCCGCGCGCACCGCGTACGTCGGGGTCTCGCTCCCCGAGGACATGTCGCTGCACGAGCTCCTCGAGCTCGAAGCGGGTCTGCAGCGCGCCGTCGGGCGCGGGCTCGACCTCGTCGTGGTCAACGCCGTCTATCCCGACCGCTTCAGCGAGACCGAGGCAGCCCAGCTCCAGGAACTGGCGGGGCAGTCGCCGGCGGTCCGTGCCGCGCTCAACGAGCACCGCCGCGCGCTGGCGCACGCCGAGCGCATCCAATGGCTCCGAGACCGCGTGACCGCCCCCGTCGTGACCCTCCCGTTCCTGTTCACGCCGGACGTCGGCCCGCGGGAGCACCGGCGACTGGCCCGGGAGCTCGAGGCATGAGCGGGTCGCACGGCATGTCCAGCGCCGACGCCGCTTGGCTGCACATGGATCGCCCGACGAACCTGATGGTCATCAACAGCGTGCTGTGGTTCGACGAGCCGGTCGACTGGGACGCCTACGCGGACGTCATCCAAGAGCGGCTGATCGAACGGTTCGACCGCTTCAGCCAGCGTCCGGTCGAAGGCACGACCGGCCCGCATTGGCAGGACACCGAGGTCGACCTCGAGCTCCACCTCCATCGCGTGGCGCTGCCGGCGCCCGGTGATCGACGGGCGCTGGAGACGTTCGTCTCAGACCGTGTCGCGACGCCCCTCGACCGCTCCCGGCCGTTGTGGGAGGCGTACCTGATCGACGGCTTCAACGGCGGCGCCGCTGTGCTGATGCGCATGCACCACTCGATCGCCGACGGCATCGCGCTGGCACGGGTCATGCTGACCCTCACGGACGGCGGCCCCGCGACCGACGCGGGCTTCACGGACGGGTCGGGCGGCGGCCTGCCGCTCGGGTCGCTCGCCCGCACCGCGCTCGGCGCGCTGCAACATCCGCGCCGCGCCGCGGCCGGAGCCGTCCGAGACGCGCACACGGTCGGGAAGTTCGTGCTGCCGGGCTGGGATCCGCGCTCGGCCATCAAGGGCGACCAGCGCGCCGCCCACCACGTGGCCTGGAGCGACCCGATCGACCTGCGCCGCATCAAGAGCGCGGCACACCGGCTCGACGCCACCGTCAACGACGTCCTCGTCAGCGCCGTCACCGGCGCCGTCGCCGCGCACATGCGCGGTGACGGCGAGGCCCCGAGCGAGGTGCACGCGCTCGTTCCGTTCAACCTGCGCGCGCTCGACGCGCCGCTGCCGCGCGACCTCGGCAACCGGTTCGGGCTCGTCCTGCTCGGCCTCCCGGTCGGCATCGAGGACCCGATCGAGCGGACGGCCGAGATCAAGCGGCGGATGGACGAGATCAAGGCCGGCCACGAAGGCGCCATCTCGTACGGGATCCTCGAGCTCATGGGCTACACCCCCGCCGCCGTCGAGGCTCGCCTGATCGACTACTTCTCCGCCAAGGGCTCGATGGTGCTCACGAACGTCCCCGGCCCTCGCACGCGGCTGTCCGTGGCGGGGACACCGCTGGCCGGCGTGCTCGTGTGGGCCCCGTGCTCGGGCAGCATCGGCATGAGCGTGAGCATCTTCAGCTACGCCGGGAAGGTGACCGTCGGATTCCTCACCGACGCGGGGCTGGTGGCCGACCCGCGCGCGCTCGCCGACGCCACGCGCGCCGAGGCGCTCGCGCTGGCTCGATATCGGCCGTGATCAGGCCGCGCCGGCTGGCGGCCGGCAGGGTCGGCGGGCAACTACGGAGACGGTCCGGTGACGCCCCGGATGACGGCGCATCGCGGAGATCGTACGGTCGGGGCAACGCTCACGAGGAGCCTTAGAGATGACCACTTCGACCCGTCCCCATCCCTGTGTCGTCGTCGGCTTCGACGGATCGCCGGCGTCGCACGCCGCGCTCGCGCGCGCGATCGAGCTCGTCGGCGCGTCCGGCAAGCTCTACCTGGTCCACGCCTGGGACGTCCCCCAGGCCTGGCGCGGGCGCGGCACCTACCAGCCGTACGTGAACCGGATGCTGTCGACCGCGGAAGCCGTGTTGGAGGACGCTGAACGCGCTCACCCCCAGCTCGCGGGGATCCGCTGGGAGCGCGAGCTCGTCGGCGCACCCACCGCGACGGCGATCGCCGACGTCGCCGAGGTCCGCGGCGCGGACCAGATCATCATCGGCACCCGCGGCTTCGGCCGCGTGCGCGCCCTTCTGGGCAGCGTCGCTCACGAGGTGATCCACCTCGCGACCTGCCCGGTCACCGTGATCCCCGAGCGGATGGTCGTCGCAGCGGACGCGCCGATCGCGAAGGCGGCGTGACCAAGGAGCCCATGCCATGACATCGAGCCACCCGATCATCGCCGCGATCGATCCGAGCCGGTACGACGTCGCGCCGGCAGCCCTCGGCGTCCTGCTCGCGCAGGCGATGGGCGCGCCGCTGGTGCTGGCATCGGCGGTTGCGGTGAGTCCGCAGTCCGATGTGCTGTTCCCTGAGTACGAGGACGCCCTGCGCGCGGCGGCCGGACAGGCGCTCGAGCCCGCCCGCGACTGGGCCGCGGCGCACGGCGGCCCCGCACTGGACGTGTCGACGGCGTGCGTGCCCGCGTTCGACTCACCGGCGGCCGCCATACATACGCTCGCGGAGCGGCGGGGCGCCGCGACGATCGTCGTCGGCTCATCCCGCCGCGGGCGCGTCGGCCGCCTCCTCCCGGGCGCGGTCACCGATCGCCTGCTGCACGGCGCCCCGTGCCCCGTCGCCGTCGCCACGCCGGGCTTCGCGCCGGCCGAGCTGCGCCGGATCGGCGTCGCGTTCGTCGACCGCGCCGACGGCTGGGCGGCCGTCCGCCAGGCGTGCGCGCTCGCCGAGAGCACCGGCGCGCTGGTGCGCGTCCTCACGGTGCGCGAACCGCTCGATCCGAGATTCATCGCCCCGCTGGCCGCCGACCAGCTCGGCGAGCTCGAGCGCGCGGGCTCCGACGCCGTCGAGCGGGTCCTGCGCGCGGGCGTCGCCGCGGTCCCGCCCTCGCGCTCGGACGGCGGCGAGGTGCTCGTCGGCGACGCGCCGGACGAGCTCGCGACCGCTTCGGACGGCCTCGACCTGCTCGTGTGCGGCTCGCGTGGCTACGGCCCGGTCCGGACGCTCGTGCTGGGCGGCGTGGCGCACACGCTCGTGCGGCGGGCGCACTGCCCCGTCTTGGTCGTCCCGCTGCCGGATCCGGCGCCGCCGCTGCGCGAGGAGATTAAGGAGCTAGCGGCATGATCGTCACGGATTGATCTCCTCGCCGCTGTCGCGGTCGAACAGCAGCACGGCGCCGGCCGGACACGCACGAGCCGCGGCGATCAGCTGCTCATCGGTGCCGGCGCCGGTGACGACGGCGATGTTGTCCACGCGGAACGCCTCGGGCGCGACCGCGGCGCAGTCGCCGTGAGCGAGGCAGGCGTGCTCGTCGATGTGGGCGATGATGGTCATGCGGCTTTCCTCTCAGCGATTGCGATTGGGGTAAGCCGAGCGCGTGCCGCACGCAGTGCGGACGGCGGGCGCCCGGCGAGGAGGACGGCAGTGAGGCGGCCGTCGCGCACGTAGTCGAGCTCGAAGGTCGCGGAGGCGAGGTCGCCGGCGGACAGCGTCTCGCGCGCGTCGCGCGGGTTGCCGACGCAGACGAGTCGCACACCGTGCTGATCGCTCCAGAAGGAGGGCGGTGCCGGGGCTGCTGCCGGGTGGCCGAGGAGCGTTCGCGCGACCGTGGCGCCGCCCCGTGCGGCCGCTTCCCAGTGCGCGGTCCCGGTGACGTCGCCGGCGGCGAAGACATGCGGCAGCGCGGTGCGGCCGGCGGCGTCGACGGACAGCCTGTCGACGACACCGCTGCTCGCGAGCCACTCGACCGCCGGCTGCACGCCGATGCCCACCACAACGTGATCGCACCGCTCGCTCGCGCCGTCGCTCAGCCGCAGCTCGCGCACGGCATCGCCTCCGACCGCGGCGGTCACGGTGACGCCGACGCGGACGCGGACGCCGGCGGCGCGGTGCAGAGCCGTCAGCCACGCTGCGGCGTGCGGGCCGAGCACCGCGGCGAGCGGCCGCGGCGCGGCCTCGATCACGGTGACATCGACTCCGCGGGCGACCGCCGCGGCGGCCACCTCGAGCCCGATCAGCCCGGCTCCGACAACGACAAGCCGGCCACCGGAGGCGAGCGCCGCCTGCAGGCGGACCGCGTCGGCGTGCGTCCGCAGCGCCTGCACGTTGTGGAACCGTTCCAGCGCGGGGAGCCCACGCGGGCGCGCGCCCGTCGCCACGAGCAGGGCGTCGTAGGGCACCCGGTCGCCGTCCTCGAGGCGCACCTCGCGACGCGCGGCGTCCAGCCCGCGCACCGCGCCGCCAAGCCGCAGGGCGACGCCGTGATCGGCGTACCAGCCGCGCGGCCGGAACACGACGTCGATGCCGTCGCCGGCAAGCACGTCCTTCGACAGCGGCGGCCGATCGTACGGCGGCCGGCCCTCATCGCTGATGATCGTCACGGGCCGGTCGTCGCCGGCCGCTCGCAGCGCCTCGCAGCACCGCTGCGCGGCGAGCCCGCCGCCCGCGATCACGAGCCCGGCGCTCATCGCGCCGGCCTCGGCGCGGGCGACCGCGCGACGACACGCCACGTGAGCAGCACCGCGACCGGAGCGGCCGTCGCGGCGATCAGGCCGAGCAGCCAGGTGGTCGCGGCATCGGTGCCCGCGGTGAACGTGTGGCCGACCGCCATCGCGTACACGGCGAGCGTGCCGACGTGCAGGCGTCGCCACAGCCGGGGGCCGATGCGGCGGCGCGCGTAGAACGACAGGCCGAGCAGTGCCGCCAGGTAGCCGGCGACGATGCCGAGCGCCACGCCGAACGGCCGGTACGCGATCGCGAACGGAACGGCGATGCCGGCCACCCCGGGGTGCAGCCAGTGATCCGGCAGCAGCAGGAGCGCGTGCGCCGCGATCGAGCCGAGCGCCGCGAGCGCGGTCTGTTCGTGCACCGCCACGAGCGCGCGCCGCGCGCGCGGCGGGACGAGCCGCGCCGCGTTGGCGAGCCCGAGCCCGACCGACAGCGAGACGAGCAGCATGGCGACGATGCCGGCGGCGCGGCTGGCCAGCCACCACTCGTGCCCGGCAAGGACCGGCGCGGTCATGCCGCCAGCACCTCCCGGGGGATCTGCACGACGAAGCGCGGGCGCAGGCAGCCGAACGGCACGACGTCGCCGTCCTCACGCACGACGAGCCCGCCGCAGCGTGCCAGCACGCGGGCGGCGCGCACGGGCCCGCTCAGCAGCGCTGTCTTGGCGAGCGTCTCGGCCTCGAGCGCCGTGGGCGCGAGGGCCGTCGCGCCGACGAGGCCGGTCCACGCCGGCCGGCCCGTGCTCGGGTCGAGCAGGTGATGCGCCGGGCGCCCGCCGCCGTCGCGCCAGAGGCGGACGTCGAGCCCGGACGTCGCGATAGCGCCCGCCGTCATCTTCACCTCGTGCGCGACCTCGCCGGTGAGCGGGTGGCGCACACGGACTTCGAACGGACGCTCGATCGCCGCGGGACCGCCGGTCCGCAGGTCGCCGCCGCAATCGATGGCGTAGCGGTCGGCGCCGCCGAGCATCCGGGCCGCGAGGTCGGCAGCGAGGCCCTTGCCGGTGCCGCCGGTGTCGATCTCCACGCCCGGCGGCCGGTGGACCAGTCCGGCGCGGTCGTCGACCCTCACCAGCCGCCACCGCGCGGCGGGATCCGCGGCCGCCCGAGCGCGGGCGGGCGCCTCGCGCAACGCCTCCGCCAACGTGAGGCCCGAGGCGCGGTAGCTGCCGACGTAGCCCGCCGCGCGCAACGGGCCGAGCAGCGTCGGGTCGACCAGACCGCCCGACCGCTCGGCCGCCCAAAGGCCAGCCCGCACCGCACGGCGCAGGAGCGGCGAGGCGGCCACCGCAGTGTGGGGCGAGCCGTTCAGCGCGCACAGCTCGCTTGCCTCGTCGAAGCGCGTCAGCCGCCGCTCGAAGGCGGTGAGGAACGCGCGCACGGGAGCGGGATCGCCGCCCTCGACGACGAGCCGGGCTTCGCAGCCCATCGACCGGAAGGTGAAATCGCTCATGAGCTGTGCGTGGTCAGCGGCGCCGGCGCCGGCGCCGGTGCCGGGGCGGCCGCAGGGGCGGGGGCGGGTGCCGGAGCCGAGGCCGGGGCGGCCGGGACCGTCGTGGTGCGGACGACCGGCGCCACTTCGTCTTCCTCCGGGAGGTGCACGACGACGCGCGTGACGATCAGCTTGCGCACCAGCACGCGCTTCTGAGGCGGAGCCGTGGCCCGCGCCGTCGCCACACTGCCCAGCGCCGGGTCGCGGCCGCTGCGCAGCTGGAACGCCAGCAGCGCGAACAGCGCGGCGAAGGCCACGAGCGTCGCGACGACGACCACCCGCGCACGCGGCAGCGGTTGCCTAGTCATCTTCGCCGCCCTCGTGCTCGCCGCCGTCGTCCTCATGCTCGCGGCCGCCGCCCGAGCTCCCGCTGGTGCGGGTCTCGAGCGGCGCCGGGGCGGGCGCGACGGGCACCGCGGCCCGCACCGGGGCCGGCGCCGGCGCGACCGGCACGGGCGCCGCCGTCGCCGTGGCCGCAGGCGGTGCCACGTGGCGCCGCTTCGGCTTGCGGTAGACGTGGATGGTGCGGCGCTTGACGACGGTGCGCACCTCGACCGGCGCACGCGACGGAGATGCCGCCGCCGGCGCACGAACCGGGTCATTTCCGGATGAGAGCGCGGCGCCGAACAGGCCACCGGCTCCGAACAGAGCGGCGGCCGCGAACAGGGAAGCGAGGGGACGGGACACAGTGGCTCCAATGGGGGCTGAGTGGGGAGGCGCCGCTGAGCATTAGCCGCCGGCGCCCAACAGGAGGCAAGGCTTCGGCAAAGGAAGCGGAAAACACCTCAACCGTCCGGCGACCTTTGCGATTCCTTTACCTGGTGTCCGGCAGGCTCCGCGCATGCCCCATCTCTCGGAGCTGCACGGCGCGTCGACGCACCTTGCCGTGGTGGCGATTCCGGTCTTCGCGATCCTGCACTTCGTCCGCCGCGCCGGGCGTGGCGGGACGGCGGTCGCCGGCGCCGAGCCGTGGGCGCTTGCCGCGTCCGTGGCCGGCGTCGCGCTCTCCGGGCTGACCGGCCTGCTCGTCTGGGGGCAGGCCCAGACGGTCCTGCGCGGCTCG
This sequence comes from uncultured Solirubrobacteraceae bacterium, assembly GCA_963803335.1. GTDB lineage: Bacteria > Actinomycetota > Thermoleophilia > Solirubrobacterales > Solirubrobacteraceae > DASSUW01. The sequence goes on from CAWDME010000012.1 coordinate 608,511, forward strand.
GACTTCAGCATCGGCTCCGTGCACTTCTGGCTCGGGATCGCGATCGCCGTCCTGTCCGTCGCCGTGAGCGTCGACTGGTACCTCTCGCGCCGTCGCGAGGGCGAGTGGCACCGGCCGGTGGTCGTGCCGATCCTCGCCGTGCTGATCGTCATCGGCGTCGCGGTCCAGGGCTACCTCGGCGGCCGCATGACCTACCACCGGGCCGTCGGCGTGTTCGACGGCGGCGAGCTCGCCCAGTCGGCGTCAGGCGCCACCAAGTTGAACGTCGCGCTCGCGAACGGGACGAGCCAGACGGCCGCCGGCAAGCAGGCGTTCTCCGAGAGCGGGCTCGGCTGTGCGTCCTGCCACGGCGACCTCGCCCAGGGCGACCGCGGGCCAAGCCTCGCCGGGGGCCGCGAGCTCGAGGAGTTCCGCGAGGTCCACGGTCACCTGCTGTTCCCCACGAAGATCGTCACCGATCGCGACTTCGCCGCGATCAACGCATGGCTGCAGACGCTCCCGTGGTCGCGGCGCGGTGACTGACCGCCGTACTTGACTTCGCGCGAGGCACTGGCGAGGATCGGTTCGAGTACACGAGTCGTCCCGGCGCGTGATGCCGCGGTGAGCGCTTTGCGCCACGCGGTGCGCCGGACGTCACCCCCGGCAAACACGACCGCTCGAGAGACGCGGCACGTCCGCCCCAGAGTGCCAGCTGACCGCCTCCGCCCGTTGGCGGTGCTTCGCCGCGCCTAGCCGCATAGGAGGGACGCCGACCGATGCAACGCCACACCGACACCGAACCGACCGACCGCTTCCCCACCGACCCGACGGGGCTTGCCGAAGCGCGCGCACCCGAGCTGGTCGAGCTGTCCGACGGTGAGCACCTCGCCCTACGGATCGCTCCGGTCGCCAAGCGGCTGGGCGACGCGACGGTCCGGATGCTGGCCTACAACGGTTCGGTTCCCGGACCGATCTTGAAGGTCCGGGAGGGCTCGGAGGTGATCGTCGACGTCGAGAACCAGGGCGACATGGACGCCACGGTTCACTGGCATGGGTTGCGGCTGGAGAACCGCTACGACGGAACGCACGAGACGCAGCCGCCGATCCAGGCGGGCGAGACGTTCTCCGCGCGCGTCACGTTCCCCGATCCGGGCCTGTACTGGTACCACCCGCACATCCGCGAGGACTACGGGCAGGAGATGGGCCTGTATGGCAACGTGCTCGTGGAGCCGACCGACGCGGACTACTGGCCGCCCGTGCACCGTGAGCTGGTGCTCACGCTCGACGACATCCTGCTCGAGGACGGCAAGGTCGCGCCGTTCAGCCGCTCCGAGACGACCTACGCGGCGATGGGCCGGTTCGGCGACGTGCTGCTGATCAGCGGCGAGCCGGATCTCTCGCTGACCGCGCAGCTCGGCGAGGTGGTGCGCTTGTACCTGACCAACACCGCCAACACGCGCGTGTTCAAGGTCATGCTGCCGGGCGCGCGGATGAAGCTCGTCGGCGGCGACAGCGGCCACGTCGAGCACGAGCAGTTCGTCGAGGACGTGATCCTGGCTCCCTCCGAGCGAGTCATCGTCGATGTGATGTTCGACCGGGCCGGCGAGTTCGCGCTGGAGCACCACACCCCGGACCGGGTCTATCGGCTGGCCGCGATCACCGTCAGCGAGGACGCGGCCGAGCCATCGCTCGCGGAGCAGTTCGAGGTACTGCGCACCAATCCCGATATGGCGGCCGAGCGCGAGCGGATCGCGCCGTATCTGGCGGCCGAGCCGCACAAGACGGTGGCGTTCATCGCCGAGATGGACATGGGTGTCCCGGACGGAGAAGGGCCGGTCGTGTTCACCTGTCCGATGCACCCGGAGGTGATCAGCCAGCAGCCCGGCCACTGCCCGCACTGCGCAATGAAGCTGCTCGCGGCCAAGGCTCCGGCGACCAGCTACACCTGCCCGATGCACCTGCACGTCGTCAGCGAGCAGCCCGGCCACTGCCCGGACTGCGGCATGAAGCTGCTGCCGGCGCAGCTCGTCGCCGAGGCCGGCGGCCACGAGCACGAAGGCCACGAGCACGAGCACGGGGGCCACGATCACGAGGCGGCCGGCGGCATCGAGTGGGAAGACGACATGGTCGCCGTCAACCGGCTGACGACCCCGGCGAACATGCGCTGGAAGCTGATCGACCGCGACACGGGCACCGAGAACGCCGCGATCGACTGGCAGTTCAAGGTCGGCGACCAGGTGAAGATCCGGCTGCTCAACGAGATGGCCGGCGACCATCCGATGCACCACCCGTTCCACGTCCACGGCGCCGGCCGCTTCCTCGTGCTCGCCCGCGACGATGTCGCCGAGCCCAACCTGGTGTGGAAGGACACGGTGCTGGTGCGCACCGGCGAGACCGTCGACATCCTGCTCGACGTCACCAACGTCGGCCGGTGGATGGCGCACTGCCACATCGCCGAGCACCACGAGAGCGGCATGATGTTCTCGTTCGACGTGACGGCGTGACGCCATGACCGAGCACCTCGACGTCGTCGTCGTGGGCGGCGGCCAAGCGGGCCTGGCGATCGGCTACCTGCTCGCCCAGCGGGGCCGGCGGTTCACGATCCTCGAGGCGGCCGCCGCGCCGGCGGCGGCGTGGCGCGAGCGCTGGGACTCGCTGCGGCTGTTCACGCCGGTGCGCTACGACAGCCTCCCGGGCCGGGCGTTCCCCGGGAACCCTGACAGCTATCCGAGTCGCGACGATGTCGTCGCCTACCTCACCGACTACGCGCGCGACTTCGAGCTGCCGGTAGAGCTGAGCAGCCGTGTCCGCGCCGTCCGCCCAGGCGAACACGGCTATCTCGTCGAGCTCGACGACCGCAGTTATGAGGCCAACCAGGTCGTGATCGCCACCGGCCCGTTCCAGATCCCGCGTGTGCCGGCACTCGCCGAGCGCCTCGACCCGGGCATCACGCACTTCCACAGCAGCAAGTACCGCGGGCCGCAGGACGTGCCGGCAGGCCCGGTACTGGTCGTCGGTGGCGGCAACACCGGCTACCAGATCGGCGAGGAGCTCGCGCGCGCACACAAGGTGCATCTGTCGATCGGCGCCCGCCAGATGCCATTGCCGCAGCGGATCGCGGGCCGCGACCTGTTCCGCTACCTCGAGGCCATCGGCCTGATGGGCAAGACCGCCGAGTCGCGGATCGGCCAACGCCTGCAACAGGGCGAGACCCTGATCGGCTCAAGCCCTCGCGCCGCCCGCCGCCGCCACGGCATCGAACTGCGCGGCCGAACCGACGACGTCTCGGGGTCAGAGGTGCGCTTCAGCGACGGTGGCCGGCTCAGCCCCGGCACGGTCATCTGGGCAACCGGCTTCGAGCTGGACCACTCGGTCGTCCAGCTGCCCGTCTTCGACGCAAACGGCCGGCTCGTGCACCGGCGCGGCGTCACCGCATCGCCCGGGCTGTACTTCCTCGGGATGCCGTGGCAGCACACGCGCGGCTCGGCGCTGCTCGGCTGGGTCAAGGACGACGCCCAGTTCATCGCCGACCAGATCGCCACACGCGCGCTAGCCGAAGTGCATGCCGGCGGCGATCTCGCCGACGATGATGGCGGCGACGACCCAGTCAACGATCATGCAGAAGGGCGGCCACCATCGCGTGTTGGCGACGAAGTGGCTGCGGTGCTGCCAGAGGTCCTTGAGCCCGTGGCCGGCCAGCCCCGCCACGAGGAGCCAGGCTGATCCGGTGATCGCCGCGGCGGCCACGACGACGAACGCGAGCGTCACGCTGCTTTCGACGGCGATGACCTTGGGCCGTCCGTCAGCGACCGCGAAGCCGACGTAGATCGAGGCGATCATGGCCAGCCCGAGCGCGTAGACCGTCGCGCTGTCCAGCCACCAGAAGACCAGGGGCGTCGCCGCCTGCAGCAGGCCGACGACGATCCCCCACAGCATGGCGGCTCGGTCTGCCGTGGCCTGCGAAGCGGGGGGAGCTGGAACGGCCTGCTGGCTCATCGCGGCCCTGATGATCCCGCACGGCATCGACACGGGCGCGGCTCGCGCGCTTGACGTCAGACACCGTTGTCTGATTTACTAACTCGGACACTACTGTCTGAGATATATCGAGGCTCCCGGTGCACCATCGACATCACACATCCAGCCCGCCCGGCAACCTCCGCTGGTCGCTGCTTCTGCTGCTATCGGTCGCGCAGCTCATGGTCATCCTCGACATCTCGGCCGTGAACGTCGCGCTTCCCGACCTCTCGGCGGACCTCCGCATCGCCCGCGCGGACATCGGCTGGACCATCACCAGCTACTCGCTGATCTTCGGCAGCCTGCTGCTGTTCGGCGGTCGCGCCGCCGATCTGCTCGGCCGCCGCCGTGTGTTCCTCACCGGCCTCGGCGTGTTCACCGCCTCCTCGCTGATGACCGCACTGGCCGGCGACGCGACGATGCTGTTCGCCGCTCGCGCCGGGCAGGGCCTGGGCGCCGCGATGCTCTCCCCGGCCGCGCTGTCGATCATCACCACCAGCTTCCACGGCCAGCAGCGGGCTAAGGCGCTCGGCGTCTGGGGCGCCGTCGGCGGCGCCGGCGCCGCCATCGGCGTCCTCCTGGGCGGCGCGCTCACCGAGCTCGTCGACTGGCGGGCGATCTTCTTCATCAACCTGCCCATCGGCGCGCTGGTGGCCGCTGCCGCCATGCACATCATCCCCGCCGACACCGCGCGTCCGCGCTGGCGCGGCCTCGATCTCCGCGGCGCGCTCCTCGCCACCGCCGGCCTCGGCGCTCTCGTCTATGCGCTCTCACAGGCTGAGACCGCGGGCTGGGCCTCGATGCAGACACTCGGCATCGGCGGCGCGGCGATCGCCGGCCTTGCCCTGTTCGCCGCGCTGGAGCTGCGCACCCGGCAGCCGCTCCTGCTCGTCCAGCGGCTTACCGATCGCGCGATCGGCGGCGGCTTTGTGATGATGCTGGCGGCCTCAGCCGTGATGTTCGGGTCCTTCCTGCTGTCCTCGCTGTACATGCAACAGGTCCTCGGCACCGGAGCACTGGAGACCGGCCTGGCATTCCTGCCGTTCGCCGGCGCGATCGCCGTCGGCGTACACGCCGCCACGCACGTGATCACCCGCGCCGGCGTTCGCGTCCCGCTCGCCGTCGGGTTCGTAATCGTCGCGGCCGGTTTGCTGCTGCTCTCCGGCGTCGGCGCGCACGGCAGCTATGTCGCGGATGTGCTGCCCGGCATGGTCGTCGCCGGAATCGGGCTCGGCATCGTGCTCGTGGCCGTCGCCGTCTCGGTGCTCACCGGCGCGGGCGACGAGGAGTCGGGAATGCTCTCCGGCCTGAACACCACCGGCCACGAGATTGGCGGCTCGCTCGGGATCGCCATCCTGGCCAGCATCGCCACCAGCGCCCTCGGCCCCGGCGCCGCCGCCGGCGGCATCGGCGACGCCTACCTGGTCGCCGCGGCGATCGCGGCGGCCGCGAGCCTCGCGGCGCTCGTCATCCTGCCCTCGGCGAAGGCGTTCCTGCCCAAGCTGGCGCTCGCCCCGCACGTCGCCGTCCACTGATGCCCACCCACCCCGAGCCCGCAACCGAACCGCCACGCCGCCGCGCGGACGCCGAGCGCAGCATCGCGCGGATCCTGGACGCGGCGCTCGACGCGCTCGCGAGCGACCCCGACGCCAGCATGGCCGAGATCGCTCGCCGGGCGCAGGTGGTACGCGCGACGATCTACGTGCACTTCCCGACCCGGGATGCGCTCATCGACGCGGTCACGCAGCGTGCGATGCATGAGGTCAGCGCCGCAATCGAGGCTGCCGAGCCCGCGCACGGCGACGCGGCCGACGCGCTTGAGCGAGTCCTCGTGTCCACGTGGCGTGAGCTCGGCCGCTACCACGCGCTCGTGGCCATCACCACGCAAATGCCAGAGACCGAGGTCCGGGCCAAGCATCACCCGGTGCTCGACCGCCTCGAGCCGCTGATCGTTCGCGGGCAACGCGACGGCAGCTTCCGGTCCGACGTTCCCCCCAGCTGGCATCTCTCCATGCTCATGGCGCTCGTCCACGCGGCCAGCGCCGAACGGCAAGCCGCACGCATCGCCGAACAAGACGCCGAGGGAGCCCTCGTGAGCACCGTCCTCGGCGCCGTGAGCGCTCGCCGCAGCCCCGCGCGGCCTCCGGCAGCGCGTCGCCGGCAGAGTTGACGCGGGCCTAACGATCTCCGCGGGCCGCGAGCGCGGGCATACGCTTGAAGAGGCGAGTCAGGGCGCCGTGGCGCCGCTGCCGCGCGGCTCCGAGGTGCCGCAGACCGAGCGTGTCTTCGATCGTGCGCAGGACGCCGTAGTGGTCGAGTGGCGTGCGCAGCCGTGCGCCGCGGCGTACGAGCCGCCCCGCGACGATCGTGGCGATGCGCCCGCCGCTCGATCCGCCACAGCACCCACGGTCGCTCGTGCCCTCATCCCAGGTGAGGACGACGTAGCCCTCAGGCCCGACCGCGCGGAGCAGCGTCGGCATCACCCGCGCGAGGAAGCGGTCCCCGGTCGCCACCGAGCAGTCGTGCGTGTCGTTGCACAGATTCGGCGAGATGAACGCGTACGTGGGAAGGCGCCCGCGGCGCAGATCGCGGCCGAGCCGGGCGAGCGGGACGACACGACGGCAGCGTCCGCGGTCATTGGCCACGTCGTCGTAGTACATGAACGGGTCGTGCTTCTTGGCGTAGCCGTCAGCCCCGGCGCCGCCGAAGCACGGACTCGGCAGATCCTCCATGTACGCCTTCCAGCTCACCCGTGCCGCCTCGAGCTGGTCGACGATGTTCCGCGCCGCCACGTGACAGCTCGTGCAGTCGGAATCGATGCCGTGCGTCGAGCCGCTCGTCAGCGCCAGGTAGTCCGGAAGCGACGGATGCTGGACGCCGTAGCTCGCGGTGGCCAGGCCATATCGCTTCGCCAGCCGGTTGATGTACGGCGCGTCGGGACTGCCGATCACATCGCCGAGCTCCTTGTTCTCCATGACGATCGTGACCACGTGCGAGCTCGTGGGTGTCGGCAGCCGCGCCGGAAGCGCAAGCTGCGCCGGGGACCGCGAGTGGCCGCACGACAGCAGCCCGAGCGCAACGAGCAGGACGAGGACACGATGCGCGACGCGGCTCACCCCGCTTGTCAGGCTAACGGCGGCGTCCGGCAATCGTTGTGGCTCAGGCGTCGGCGACGCGTCCGAACAGCTCGAGCGCGGCCCGTAGCTGCGGGACGCTGTCGACGTTCCTGTCCGCGGTCTCACGCGGCGGCCTGATGTTGCCGACCTCCGGCTACCTCTCGGACCGCTTCGGCGCCCGCCCGTTCGCGACCTCCGGAATGGTGCTCGCTGCGCTCGCGTTCGTGCTGCTCGTGCTGCTGCCGACCGACTTCTCCTATCCGCTCTTCGGCGCCGTGCTGTTCCTGATGGGCGTCGCGATGGGGATGTTCGCCGCGCCCAACCGCGCTGCGGTGATGAACAGCCTCCCGCCCGAGGACCGGGGCGCCGGCGGCGCCATGAACCAGACGTTCCAGAACTCCGCGCAGGTGTTCTCGATCGGGATCTTCTTCACGCTGATGATCGTCGGCCTTGCGTCAACGCTGCCGACCACGCTGAGCGCCGGGCTCGAGGCGCACGGCGTCGACCCGGCCACCGCGCACCAGGTCGCGACCCTGCCGCCGATCTCGATCCTGTTCGCCGCGTTCCTCGGCTACAACCCGATTCAGCACCTGCTCGGCCCGCACGTGCTCGCCGGGCTGTCCGCCCACGACCAGGCAGCGCTGACGGGCAGCTCGTTCTTCCCGACGCTGGTCTCGGGCCCGTTCCGCGACGGTCTCCACGTCGCGTTCACGTTCGCGATCGTCGCGTGCCTGGTCGCGGCGCCGGCGTCCGCGCTGCGCGGCCGCAGCTGGGTGCATGGCGACACCGGCTCACCGCGACGCCCCGCCCTCGAGCAGAGCGCCGCGAGCTAGCGCTGTCCTTGCGCGAAGGAGTGGTATTTCGCGGGTGCGTCCCAGCGCGCCCCCTGACGAGCGGGTGACTGCGGCGACATGCCGGCGCCGGTCGAGTTGCCCCACTGTCCCCGCCACGACTTCCAGTCACCAAAGTCGTGCCATTGCAACTTGTCGAGTACGGCGCCTTTGCCGTCGGCGTCATCGCCGATCCATGGGATGTCGCTCACCGGGATGAAGTAGTTGGCGTGCGAGCCCACAGCGACATACACGAGCGGGCGACCGTCCTTGCGCTTGGTGACGTCCCACCAATGGCGCCCAGATCCTGATTGGTGCTGAGAGTTGGTCATGCACACCGGCGTGTCTCCGGCACAGCCGATCTGCACGAACTCCCAGTCGCCCTCGTGCTCCCCCGCCACGTCGACGAAGACCTTGGGGTTGTAGATGTACCAGAGCCAGTATTGGTGCCACTGCAGCCCGCCGTCGTTCACGACCCGGTGGTAGCCGACGTTGCCGTACGCCTTCTCGAGCATCGGCTCGTACTTCTGCGGTTGGGGCGGGAAGTTCATGCGCCCGCCGGCTGCCGGCAGCGCGGCCAAGTCGATCGGCTTGTCGGTCTGCTTGCCGTGGGCATCGACGAGCCGGCCTTTGAGCTTTGCGTCCTCGACGCTCGTGACGTCGAGTGGCTTGAACTTCTCGTGTGAGTCCAGCAGGAAGACCGGTACAGGCGCGGGCATGGCGCGCTCCATTCCACAGTCGGGGCTTGGTCAACGCGCCAACGCTAACCGGAACCGAGCGTCATGAGAACAGCCCGCTACCACTTCGGATGGGGGCACACCTAGTGCCTGCTGGGGGACTTGAACGAGCGCCACGACTGGCCGTTGAGGATCTCGAACTTCGCGACGACCCCGTAGCACTTCGGCTTGTCCGGAGGCGTGCCCTTCGGCTTGAGGCCGAGTCCCTGATTCGCGTACGTCACAGTCTCGTCGTCCCACCCCGACACGAGCCCAGAGCCGGGCGTGCCCTTGCTCGCGTGGAACAGCCCGGCGCCCTTGCTCTGGCAACTCGGCCAGAAGCTGACGCCGACCTTGTACGGAGGGCTGATGGAGATCCGGGGGTTCCAGTTGCAGGCAAAGCCCGCCCAGTTCTCGAAGATCTTGACCTCGCTGAACTTCCGCAGCCGGGTCGTGCAGACGTGACTGCGCTACGGCCTCGTCAGCAGATACGCGACGCCCTCGCCCGGAGAGCCGAACAGGACATCTGGGCGGCGGCCGCCGGCGACGTCGCCGACGCCGGCGACCGGCGCCCGCACGCGGCCCGCGTTGACGGCGCCGGTGTAGGTGCGCAGGCGGCGGCCGGTCCGGTCGAACAGCAGCGACTTCGCGGGGCCGTGCCAGCGCCCTCGGGCGACCACGAGCACCTCCGGCGCCGGGCCGCCGAGGAGGTCGCCCGGCACATCGACGGCGAGGCCGGCCGGACCACCGGTCCGCGGCCCGTCGAGCCGTACCGGCGTGCCGCGGGCGGGCACGATCCACGCCCCGCCGCGATGGCCGGGCTGCAGCGTCGGACCGGGTGCGCCGGCGACGAACCCGCGGCCGTAGCGAGCGAGCGAGTAGCCGAACTGGCGGCCACGCCGAGGCGCGTACACGATCCGGCCCGAGAACGGCTCGGCCGGGTCGATCCTGAGGTCATCCCCGTGGCGCGCGCCGTAGAGCACGAGGACGGCGTCGATGCCGAGCGCCGAGGCGAGGAGGTCGCCGAAGCCGTCGCGGTTGACGTCGCCGGCCGGCGCGGCCGCCCAGCCGACGTCGACGCCGCCGATGGCCCCGACGACGGTGAAGCCCTCGGCCACGCCGGCCCGGTTGCCGTACTCGATCGCGAGCGCCCCGAGCTCCTCATCGAAGTCGATGTCGAACGAGAGCACGAAGTCGGGCACACGGTCGCCGTTCATGTCGCCGGCCGGCCAGTTGGCCGGCAGCGAGAAGCCGGCGGGTCCGAGGGCGGCAAGGTCGACCGGCGCGGAATCGGCCTTTCCAAAGACCACGAAGGCTCCGCCTTGGCGGGTCACGAAGAGCAGGTCGGCGCGGCCGTCGCGGTTGACGTCGCCCGCCGCGGCGACCGAGAAGCCGGAACCGGCGTAGCGCCTCTCTGCGGGCGGCAGCGGCACCGCGCCGTCGATGCGAAAGCCCCGGTCACCGAGCGCGGCGAGTGAGAGCCGGCCGTGCCGCAGCGGCCCGAACACGACATACGCCGCCCCGGCGTCGCGGCGGCCGTGCGGGTCGGCCAGCGGGGCGCCGACGACGATGTCCGGGTGGCCGTCGCCGTTGACGTCCCCGGCGCGGGCGACGGCGCCGCCCACCGCGTCCGAGCGCTGACCGGTGAGGACGAGCGTGGCGCGCTTCGGGACATCGACCGTCGCACCCGCCGCCGCCGGAGCGGCCATCAAGAGGACGACGAGCAGGGCGATCGCGCGCCACATGAGACGACGATGACACCGGCACGGGCGAGCGGCTTCCGTAATGCGCCACAAATCCGTGGAGGGGTGTCCCCGCAACGGCGGCGTGCGATCGCCGTCACGCCCCGCAGTGGCTCTACAGCCCCGCGGCGGCGTGCACGGCTTCGGCCAGCTCGCGCACGCCGGCGCGGATGGTGGCCTCGGGCATCTGCGCGTAGCCGAGCACGAGCGCCGGCGGCGAGCCCGCCGCGGCCGGACGGAATTCGCCCATCGTCTCGATCTCCACATGCCGGGAGCGGGCGTGGTCGCGGATCGCCCGCTCGTCGTGGCCGTCCGGCAGCTCTACGGTCACGTGCAGCCCGGCGGCGACGCCGCGCACGGTGGCCTCGGGGAGCGCTTCGGCGAGCGCCTCCAGGAGCGCGTCGCGCCGGCTGCGATACCGGGCGCGCATGCGCCGCAGGTGCCGGTCGAGCTCGCCCCGCTCGAGGAAATCGGCGAACGCGTGCTGCTCGATCCGCGCCGTCCCCCGATCGGCAAGGAGCTTCTCCTGCGTGACCGCCTCGAGCAGCGCGGGCGGCACGACGAGCCATCCGAGCCGGAGCGCCGGAGCCAGCGTCTTGCTGAGCGAGCCGGCGTACACGACGCGATCGGGATCGAGGCCTTGGAGCGCGCCGATCGCCGCGCGGTCGTAGCGGTACTCGGCGTCGTAGTCGTCCTCGATCGCGATCGCCCCGACCTCGCGCAGCCAGGCGAGGAGCGCCTCTCGCCGCTCACCGGTGAGCACGACGCCGGTCGGGTTCTGGTGTGCAGGGGTCAGCACAACCGCATCGGCGCGGGCCCGCATCAGCTCGTCCAGCCGGACGCCGCCGGCATCGACCCCGACGCTCACCGGCTCGAGGCCGGCGCGGGCAGCGACCAGCGCATCCTCCGGGTTGCTCGGATCCTCGAGCGCGATACGGCGGGCGCCGGACGTTGTCAGTGCGCGGCACACCACGCCCAGGCCCTGCGTGTAGCCGCTGGTCACGACGACGCGGTCGGGATCGGCGACGACGCCGCGGACGCGACCGAGGTACTCCGCGAGCGCCGAGCGCAGCGCCATCGCGCCGCGCGGATCGCCGTAGCCGAGTTCGGCGTCGGTCATCGTCGCGACCGCCCGGCGCAGTGATCGCAGCCACGCCTCCCGCGGGAACATCGACACATCGGGGGTGCTGGGGCGAAAGTCGAATCGAGCGCGTTGGTGTGGCCGCTCCGGCGCGCCGGGCCCCGGGCGCGCCTCCGCGGCCGCCGCCGAGACCCGCGGCCGTGCGCCCTGACGCAAGCTGAGATAGCCCTCGGCCGCGAGCTGCCCGTATGCGTCGACCACCACCCGGCGCGAGACCCCGAGTTGGCGCGCGAGATCGCGCGTTGACGGCACGCGCGCGCCCGGGCGCAGCGCACCGTCGCGGATCGCTCCACGGAGCCGATCCTCGATCTGGCTTCCGAGCGTCCGATCGCCGTCCCGACGCACCGACAGCAACAGCTCGATCGGCTGACTGGTCTCGTCTAAAGCCACAGAACTGGCGCTTCCTGGTGGTGCCAGTCGCACCCTACCATCGGTCACTTCTGAACTCGATCGCACGAGGTGCTCATGCCAATCGGTTACCTGGTCTCCGCAGGGATCATGGCGGCAGTGGTCGTGTCGGCCGTCGCACGACACCGGCCGGGTCATTCCAGCCCGTTCCGCCTGAGCTTCTTGTTCGGCCTCCTGCTCAATTGGCCGGTCGCGCTCTCGGTCGCGCTGGTCACCTCAACCGTGTTCACGGTCGCCCAGAGCGGCGTCGGCTCGCCGGTCTTCTGGATCGGGCTCGGTCTCACCGCCCTCGCGTTGTCGGGGCTCGTGGTCCTTCGCCGGCGAGCGCTGGGGACGGGTCCGGCGCTCGAGCGCGCGTTCGGCGAAGGGCTCGGGACGGCCTGGCGTGACGGCGTGGAGGCCGAGCTCGCCGCCCGACTGCGCCGTCGGCCCTCCCTCGCCCGCATCCTGTTCGCGCCGATCTCCTTCCGGCGCCGCGGCGTCGTGAGGGTCGCGAACCTCCGCTACGGCCCCGCGCGCCGGGGCAACCTGCTCGATGTCTACTGCCATCGCTCCCATCGCTCGGGCCGTCCGACGCTCATCTACCTCCACGCAGGAGCGTTCAGGTTCGGCAGCAAGCATTTCGGCGCACGCCACCTGCTCTATCGGCTCGCCAGTCACGGCTGGGTGTGCGTCAGCGCGAACTATCGCCTGCTCCAGGCGGCAAAGTTCCCGGATCCGCTGATCGACGTGAAGCGGGTGATCGCCTGGGTCCGCGAGCAGGGCCACCAGTACGGCGCCGACCCGACCGCCGTGTTCCTCGCGGGAAGTTCCGCGGGCGCGCATCTCGCGTCGATGACGGCCCTCACGCCCAACCAAGCTGGGTTCCAGCCCGGGTTCGAGGACACGGACACCTCGGTTGCCGGCGCCGTCTCGCTGTACGGCTACTACGGACCTGTCGCCTCGGGCGAGTCCTCCTCACCACTCGCCCACGTCACAACGACGGCGCCACCGTGGTTGATCGTGCACGGCGACCAGGACACTCTCGTCATCGTCGAAGACGCACGCCGCTTCGCCGAGCAGCTGCGCGCCACATCGTCCAACCCGACCGTCTACGCGGAGCTGCCCGGCGCGCAACACGGATTCGACCTGTTCCGCTCCCGACGCTTCGAGACGGTCGTCGATGCGATCGAGGCGTTCGCGGCCTGGGTGCTGTCGGCGCGACAAGGCCCCTCGCCACAGCCATGAATTGGTCAGGGGGCAGTCGGTCGCGAGCCGTCGCCGAGGTGGATTCCGTCGCGCGTGATCGTGAACTCGCGGATCTCGGGCCGGTGGTGGCTCGCGCGGGTCTTGAGCACCGTCAGCGCGCGGCGCACAGCGCTCTCGTCGCGCACGTACTGCAGCAGGATGACGTTGTCGGAGATGTGGGACACGCCGAACTCCGAGAGGCGGTTCGCGTGGAAGAGATCAGGCAATTCCGAGGTCATGAAGAGGCTGACTCCCTGGCGCGACAGGCGCTGGCTGAGCGAGTAGGTGTATTCGCGGAAGCGGATCTCATCGGGCGCCGCGAACCGGAGGTCGGAGAGGCTGTCGATCAGCACGCGCCGGGCGCCGACGCGCTCCACCGTGTCGAGCAGCTCGTACACCCACTCATCGATGTAGACGTCGACCGGGGAGCGGTACATGAGCTCGACGGCGGCCTGTTCGAGCGTCCAGCCGAAGCTGCCGACGATTCGCTCGAGTTGCACAGGGTTCTCTTGCAGGGTGGCGATCACACCGGGGTCGCCGGCCTGTACACCGTTGAAGATGAAATGCAGGCCCATGAGCGTCTTCCCTGATCCGGAAGGGCCGGCGCAGAGCGTGGAGGCGCCGGGCCAGTACCCATCCGCCAGCAGTTCGTCGAACGCCGCGATCCCGGACGAGATCCGGGTGCCGGTGAGGACGTAGTCGTCGGGATCCACGGGATCCGCCAGGCGTGGAAACACGTTGATGCCGCTCGGCGAGATGCGATAGGCGTGCGCGCCTGAGGACGCCGAGCTTCCGCGCAGCTTGAGGATGCGCAGGCTCCGACTCTCCCGCTTTCCGGTTCGGTCCGTGGCGAGCGCGATGACGGCGTCGGCGACGGCGAATTCGGGTGCGTGGGCAACGGCGGCCTCGTCGTATTCGCCGAGCCAGAAGCAGTTGACCGGAAAGGCGCTGAGCCTGCTCGCGAGCTTGTGCAGGAAGCGGCGGTAGTCGCTGCCGTCTGCGTACGCCGAGAGCGCCTTGAAGCTGTCGATGACGATGATGCCCGGATGGTGCTCGTTGATCAGCTCACCGATCCGCTCGGTGACAGCGTCGAGGCCGCGCTCGTTGAGCAGCGAGCCGAGGTCGTCGAAGAAGACCGCACGTCCCACCGCCTGCGTGTTGAAGAAGTCGAAGCTCTGTCCATACCGGAGCAACTTCTCGAGTGGCTCCGACACGGTGGACAGGTACAGGGCCGGGCGCTCCGGCGTCGCGTTGGCGAACACGTACTGCTCGGCCAGGATCGTCTTGCCGCTGCCGGGCAGCCCGATGACGATGTTGATCGCGTTCGCGGGCAGGCCGCCGCCGAGCACGGCGTCCAGGCGCGGTTGCCCGCTCGACAGGCGCGCGGTCATTCGTGCCGCCCAGAGTCGCGCGGCACGGCGCTGCTCATGAGCAGATCCTGAACGGTCGAAATGAAGCGGCGCGGCTCGAGCGGCTTCTCGAGGAACGCATCGGCCCCGTTCGCCAACGCGTCCTCCTGCGCTTGGAGTGCGGAGATGGCCAGGCATGAGGGCACACCATGGGCCTTCAGCCGCGTGCACAACGTCGCGCCTACCCCCCCGGAGATCGTGATCTCGACGATCGCCAAGTCGGGTCGACGCTCCAAGGACGTACGCTCTGCCTCGGCAGCGTCAAGCGCGAGCACGACCTCGTAGCCCTCCGTGCGAAGGAAGCGCTCGGCGTACTCGGCGCCGTACGCGTCTCGCTCGGCGAGGAGGATCAGCATGCGCTGTCCGCCCGCGTCCTCGTCCCGAGGCGCCGGCTCGCCGGCCGCCGTCCCCTCGGCGAGCAGACGGTGGGCGTCCGCAGGCTGAAGGCCGCGGGCCAGCTCGCGCTTGAGGAACTGAAGCTGCTCGACCTGCCCCCGGGTGTAGAGCCTGTGGCCTCCGGCGCTGCGCTCAGGCGTGATGAGCCCGTAACGGTCCTCCCAATTACGGATCGTGGCGGCCGGGATGCCGATCATGCGCTCGACTGCCCCGATGCTGAAGATGGGCTGCTCATCGCGGCTCACGCGTCGGGAAGAGTACTTCCTCAACACCCGCATCGTGGGGCCACTATGGTCAGATCGCTACTCAATAGCTCATCATGAGTCACTCATGACGTAGTGTTGACGAAGTGATCTCGCCTACTACCGAACGTCGCGTGCACGAACGACGGCTCTTCGAGCGCTATCGACAGACTGGAGACCGGCAGGCGCACGACGCCCTCGTCCAGCAGTTCCTCCCCTTGGCTCGGCAGCTCGCACGGCGCTACCAGCGCGGCGGCGAACCCCTCGAGGACCTCGTCCAAATCGCCTCGCTTGGTCTGCTGAAAGCGATCAACCGCTTCGATCACACCCGGTCGACCGCGTTCTCGTCGTTCGCCGTGCCGACCATCGCCGGCGAGCTCAAGCGCCACTACCGCGACAAGGGCTGGTGGCTGCGGGTGCCGCGAGAGCTGCAGGAGCTCACGATCCGCGTGCAGCGCGCGGTCGACGAGCTCGGGCCCGAGCTTCGGCGCGCACCGACAACCGGCGAGATCGCTGAGCACCTCGAAATCAGCGTCGAGGAGGTGCTCGAGGCGCGCCATGCCGCCGGCGCCCACCGAGCCGCCTCGCTCGACGGCCCCCGCGACGACGCCGACGACAGCAGCTGGATCGACAGCATCGGCAGCGAGGATCCCGGCTACGAGCTCGCCGAGGATGCCCTCACCGTCGAGCATCTCATGACCGCGCTCACCAGCCGCGAGCGTGAGATCCTCCGGCTCCGGTTCGTCGAGGACCTCACCCAGTCGGAGATCGGCGCGCACATCGGGATCTCGCAGATGCACGTCTCGCGCCTGCTGCGAGAAGTCGTCGAGCACCTACGGAAAGCGGCCCAGCTGGATGCGTCGCTCGTCTAACCCAGAGGGTTCCCGTCCCGATCCACCGGTCTTCGGATGCTCGGTAGAAGCCGACGACGCGCGCGTTCGCGTTCGCGTCCATGGCGAGGTTGACCTCGACACCGTCGGCGAGCTCGAGTCTCGCCTTCAGGACGTGTGCGACACCGGCTTACGCCACATCGAGCTCGACCTCGCCGACGTCACGTTCATGGACTCGACCGGGCTGCATCTCGTGCTGCGGTGGGCCGCGAAGAGCGGACACGACGGATTCGCGTTCACGGTTGCCGACTGCTCATCGCAGGCACGACGGCTGTTCGAGCTGACAATGACCAGCTACGTGCTCGATGGCCAACCCTGACCAGATCTGCGCACCTAGGTCGTCAGCGCCCGTGCCGGCTCTCCCTCGTCGATGACGACGACGCGGCCCCCGGACCCGGCATCGCCGATGAGCGCAAGGACCGCGGCGGCCACCTGACGGGGTCCGATCAAGGCCGGCCGCGCACCGGCCGGCATCGCCGCCACCTCGTCAAGCGCGCGCGGAAGCGCGATCCAGCCGGGCACAACGCACGCGACACGGACACCAAAGCGCTGCCCCCAGTCCGCGACTCGCTCGGTCCGCACCGAGATCGCTGCTCGCGCCGTGTGTCGGATCCCCGACGCCGAGCCGGATCGGTTTGTGGCCTCAGGGATACTCGATCGGGAAATCCACGTGGCGGAGGGGTCGGCGATGAGTAGCGAACGCAAGATGGATCGGCGGCGGTTCATGGGCGCGGCGATCGGAGCCGCGGGGGTAGCGGCCGCCGGGCCGCTCGCACCGGGTGCCGCGCTTGCTCACGGCGGCCACCATGGCGGCGGTCACGGCCATAGGCGGCTCGTGCCGCGCGACAGGATCGGGCTCCAGCAATGGTCGGTTCGCGACGCCGTCACGCGCCTCGACGGCTCGGTCTCGGGCCACCTGGGCGGCCGGCGCTTCCCGCAGGACACGACTGACATCGGTCCCCTCACGCCGCTGCCCGGCGGCTTTGCCGCCGTGTTCCGCTACTTGGCCTCGGTGGGCTATCGCGGCTTCGAGTTCTTCAGCTTCAGCCAGGGCGCCAATGGCCCGATCACCGACCAGCAGATCAAGGCGGCATTGGACAGCGCCGGCCTGGTCGCCGCCGGCACCCACACCGGTGGCCTGGCCCAGATGGTCGACGCGACGTATCGCCAGGATCAGATCGCGCGCGCCCACCTCTATGGCTACCGGATGATCGGAACGGCCGGCAGTCCGGCCAACCCGACGCTCGGGACCCTCGATGCCTGGAAGCACTACGCGGAACAGGCCAACGCGGTCGGCGCCGCGTTGCGCGCCGAGGGCATCAAGTACTTCTTCCACCCCGAGCAGGATTGGTTCCAGTTCTTCGACGACCCGGCCCATCCGGAGCTCAGCCGCGTGCACCGAATCGACTGGTTCACCGACAACACCGACCGTCAGCTCGTGAACTTCGAGCCAGACACCATGCACACGCTCGCCGGACGCGCACGCTTCCCGGATCCCGTCGACGGCAGCCTGTTCGACGTCAACGGCTGGTACCGCCGGCTCGCCAAGCAGGGCCGGCTCATCGCCTGGCACATCAAGGACGCAGATCGCATCCCGCTGCCCGCGCCGGGCACGAACCCCTTCTCACAAGAGCACGTACGGCCCCTCTTCCCGCTCAACGGCAGCATCGACGTCGTGTACGTCGGCGAGGGATCGATCGGCAAAGGCCATCCCGCCGACATCGATCCCGAGGTCCTCGGGTTCCCGGAAACGTTCCAGCGCTACCGGCTGTCGGATCCCGGCTGGTTCCACACCGAGAGCGATGCCGGTCCCGGCCCCGCGGCCGACCCGGGCCGGTCCCTGCGCTGGGCGAAGGTCAGCGCGAGCTACATGCTCAGCCTGTCCCAGACGCACGGACATCACGCACGGCACGGACGACACTGAACGCCGGGAAGCCTGCGACACGGAGGCATCGACGCGCCGCTGGAGGAGCTGGCGGTTGAACGGGGAGTCTCCAGGCCGACCGTCGCGCGGTCGCGCCGGGGCTGTCCGCCCACCCGCCGTTCGAGGGCGTTTCACGCGGGGTTTGCACAGAGGTCAGCGAGGTAGCTCCGGCGGGGACGGTCGATATCGCGTCCGGGCGAGGGGGCGGGAGATCCCCTCCGTCTGCCAACCCGCCCCTGAGCACCTCAGCGCGAGCGATCGGAGCTGGAGCTGGAGCGGCGGGCGAACGTTGGACCCGATTTTGGACTCCGTCGTTCGACGGCTCGGAGGCGACGACGCGGCGCAGCAACAGCCTGGACAGTGAGTCCGGCACAACGAGAATGGGTACACCCTCGAACCAACCCTATTGGGACGCACTGGGGGAAGGACAGCGGAGGAAAGGAGCGCCCAATGGTGTGGGTTATCGTCGCCGTTCTGGTGATCGCGCTCGTGATCGCCGGCGTGGTGATCGCGCGTCAGCGCCGATCGCAACGGCTGCAGGAGGGATTCGGGCCCGAGTACGGGCGTGCGCTGGCGGAGAAGGGGGATCGCCGAGCTGCCGAGTCTGAGCTGCTCGAGCGCCGCGAGCGTCGCCAGCAGTTGGAGGTCCGCGAGCTTGACCCGGAGTCGCGCGAGCGCTACGCCGAGCGCTGGCGAGCAGCGCAGCGCACGTTCGTGGATCAGCCGAGCGTCGCCGTTGCGGAAGCCGACCGCCTCGTTGCGGAGGTCATGCACGATCGTGGCTATCCCGTCGACGAGGACTTCGAGCGCCGCGCGGCCGACATCTCGGTCGACCACCCGGTGGTGGTTGAGAACTATCGCGCCGCGCACGGAATCTCCGTTCGAGCCGCACGCAACGAGGCGGACACCGAGGACCTCCGCCAGGCGCTCGTCCACTTCCGCTCGCTGTTCGAACAGCTGCTCGGCGCCGACGACGAGTCCCGCCACATGGACGAAGCCAAGGAGATGCATCGATGAGCCATCGTGAGGAACCAGTGTCGACCCGTGATCTCGCGTCGACGCCGCCCGAAGACACCGCCCGCACGACCGATCAGCGCGACGAACTCAACACCGAGCCCGGCGAGGGCGCTGTCGCCACCGCCGATCAGCCTGGCGCGACCGCGGAGCGCGGCGACGTCGCGGCAGACGCGCCGGTCGAACACGGCCAGCGGGAGGCCACCGACGAGCGCGGCGACGATGACACCGCCGCGCTGCTACCGGACGATCAGGGCAGCGAGTTCCACGGACGCTGGGAGTCGATTCAGACGACCTTCGTCGATGACCCGCGCAACGCGGTCGAGAACGCCGACGCGTTGGTCGCGGAGCTGATGCAGCGCCTGGCCGACGGGTTCGCGCGCGAGCGCGAGCGCCTCGAAGGGCAGTGGAGCCGCGGCGAAGATGTGTCCACCGAGGATCTGCGCGTGGCGCTGCAGCGCTATCGGTCGTTCTTCCGCCGGCTGCTCTCGGCCTAACCGACGCGACACGGGGGCCGCGGTCCGCGGCCCCCTTGCCCGCATCCGACGCGGCTGCGTGAATCGTCAACCCGTCGGTCCGAGCGCCGTCGATTCCCCCTGGAAACGGTGTTGCCGTTTCCAGGGACTTCTACCGCGACGCCCACGCCCTGGCCGCCGGGACTCTCCCTCGTCGGCGCGGCTCGACGTCGCCTAGCTGCGCGACAAGCTCAGCGCGGCCGATCCGTGACTCGTCGACGATCCATGACCACCTCCGTGTACTCGTGGCCGGCTCGGGTCGCCCGTGACCCTTGCCCTACACACGGAGAATTCCCATCGGCTTGCTCTCACCTCCGTAGGTGTCAGACGATGAACGCTCAGATCATTGGTGCGGCCCGTTCGGGTAGCCCAGCGACATGGCAAAAGATCACGGCTCCAGCGTCAAAGACGACAAGCAATACGAGGGCCTGCGCAAGAAGGGCATGAGCAAGAGCCGGGCGGCGGCGATCTCCAACTCGGAGGGCTCGTCGAGCCGCGGTGGCAAGAAGTCCGGCTCAGGCGGGGCCAGCAAGAGCAGCAGCAAGCAGGGCGGCACGACGCAGCAGAAGAAGGCGGCCGGCCGCAAGGGCGGCAAGGCCGCCGCGAGCAAGTAGTGACATGAGCATCGCGACCGATCCCGCATCCAGAGTCATCGCCGTCCGCGGATCGCTCGACCTCGCGACCGCTCCGGAGCTTTGCGCCGAGATCGAGCGCCTGGCGGCAGCTGAAGGCGAGCGTATCGTCGTCGACCTGCAGGCAGTGGAATCCGCCGACTCTACGGGCCTGCGAGCACTGGTCGGCGCGACCCAGGAAGCCGCGATCCGGACCTGCCGACTCGTCGTGGCGATCGCACCCGGGAGCGGCCTCGACCGCCTCCTCACCCTCAGCGGCATGCGCGAGTTCCTCCACGTCGCCACCGCCGCGCCAGCCGCGCTCGCGGCCGACGGCTAACGGTCGGGCTCCCGGCCGCCGGGTAGCACCGCGGCGCCCACATCCACATCGAAGGAGCATGCCCGACTGCGGCAACGGCGAGTACGAGACGATCAGCGGCGGCGACGCAGCCGCCGATCCATATCCGGAGTCGAACTGATGGCCGATCTCACTCCGCTCGACGAGAAGCTCGGCGAAGTCCTCGGACGAGCCCCGACGACCCTCGCCCACAGCATCTGTCGTTCCCCGTCGACCCGAGGTGTCGTCGATCCCGGGAAGCGGTGTGGCGATGGCCGCGGTCATCAGCATGGCTGCCGGTCCCTGCCGACCACGGCCGAACCACGGGTATTTGAAGGGCGGGTTGCGCGACGACGTCATTCGGGGGGCTTGATGTCACTCGGCGGCGAGGCAGACGACCGTCGCGTCGTCCGTGAGCGCCTCGACGCTCGCATCGAGAACAGCTCGGTGGACCTTGCGCACCGTGTCCGCCGCTGAGCCGTCCTCGGCGAGGAGTGCCGCCTCGGCGACCTGGTCGTGTCCAAGGCCGGCTCGCCCGTCGCCGTCCGTGATTACGCCATCGGAGCAGATGATCAGCCGGTCTCCCGGCTCGAGGGTCGTCACGAGCTCGGAGGGTCGCGGGCTCGCGCGGCCGCCGAGTCCGCGCCTGATCGGCGCGTCGAGGCGTTCGACCGAGCGGTCGGCGCGGACCACGACGGGCGTGACGTGCCCGCAGTTGGCGATCTCGAGCCTGAACGTCGCGGGATCCCAGCGCGCGATGATCGCGGTCATCTCGGCCAGCGGGCCGGGCATCTGCCGCAGCGTGCGATGCATCAGCATCAGCGCGTCGTGCGTGCTGCCGCCGCTGCGCCGGCTGGCGCGCAGCGCCCCGAGCGCGACCGCGCTGCTGGCGGCGGCGCGCGTGCTGGGGCCGAGGCCGTCGGCGAGCGTGATCCACACCCCGTCGAGGTTCTCGACGAAGTCGAACCAGTCGCCCGCGACCTCGTAGCTGGGGAGCACGTTGCCCGCCAGCTCGCCGCCGCTGATCCTGGAGATGCGGGGCGGGAGCAGGCTCTGCTGGATCTCGGCCGCCGCGAGCGGCTGCTTGCGCCGCTGCCCGCGCGCGAACGTGTCGGTGTAGCGATCGGCGAGCGTGATGGCGGCCGCAGCCTGGCGCGCGATCTCGGCGAGCGGGCGACGTGGCCGGCCAAGCGTGAGCATCACGCCCGTCGCGCGCCCGCGCAGCCACAGCGGGACAACCTCGACGCCGCGGCGATGCGCGAGCCCGGCGCGCAGTTCGGCCAGCCCGGTTGCGTCCAGCTCCGGTCCGATCGCCAGGGGCACCGCGATCCGCTCGGGGAGACGGTCGGGTCCAGCAACGCGCAGGAGATGCGAGCCATCGATGTCGACGACGTACAGCGCGAGCGGGACCTCGGCGATGCGCTGCGCCTCGGCCACCAGTTGCTCGGGAAGCAGGGAAGGGGCGACGGCGTCGAAGACGTGGATGCCATCGAGCGGCACCGGCGTCTCGCGTCCGAGCCGACCGGCGGGCAGCGGCTGGTCGGCGGTCTCCGCGGTCGCGGGCGGCCGGTATTGCCGGACGGCGTCAAGGAGCGAGTCACGGTCCGGGAAGTGCCGGTAGAGCGTGGATCGGGACACGCCGGCGGCCGCCGCGATCTCGGAGGCCGCGGGCGTAGACGACTGCTCGAGCAGGCGACGGCTCGCCTCGACGATCCTGCTCCGCGTCCGCTCCGTGCTCGCACGCCGGCCGGTCATGTTCAGCAGTCGACGCGATCGCGCGATGAATTGCAAGGGCGGCGCGGACCGCGGCCGTCCGTAGCCGGATCCGCGCCGCGCCTCGTCAACGAGCCGTGTACTGGGGTCGCTCGCCGACGTCCTGGGCGTTCTGCTGCGCGCTGTCCTTGAGCTCCTGCGCGTGCTCCTGCCCGCTTTCCTTGACCGTTTCCTGCGCGCTCTGAGCCGCGTCCTGCGCGACCTGCTTGCCGCGCTCGACGGCCTCCTGGCCGGTCTCCTTGACCTTGTCCTTGACGTCGTCGGCCACGCCGCCGAACTTCTCGTCCTCCACGCGGGTCGACGGGATCAGCATGCCGGCCACGAACCCGACCGCGACCGCGCCGATGGCGAGCCCGAGCGGGTTCTCCTGCGCGACGCTGCGGGCCTGCCGCGCCTTGGCCTTGACCTCGCCGCTGTCCGGCGTACCGCCGGCGATGCGGTCCTTGACGCCCACGACGCGGTCCTTCGCCCGCGACTTCACGTCGGCCTTGTAGCCCAGCGCGTCCACGGTCTCTGACATCTCCGCGCGCGTCTGCTCTATCTCGGCGCGGATCCGGTCGGGTTCTTGGCCCATTGGATGTCCTCCTTCACGGTCTCGACGGTCTGAGGGGCCGGCGGCGTCGCCCTCTGCAGCGACGTCTGGCCGGCCTTGGCAAGCACGAGGGCGACGATCGCCCACAGTGCCATCACGATCAGCGCGGCGACCCACGTCGCCATCGCCTTGTCCAGCAGCGCGACCAGCCCGGCGGTCAGCGCGCCGAGCGCGAGCAGCCCGGCGATCGCGGCGCCGCCCAGCATGCCGACGCCCTTGCCGGCCAGCTTGCCCTTCTGCTGGATCTCGGCGCGAGCGAGCTCGATCTCCTGGCGCACCAGCGTGGACGTCTGCGACGAGAGGTCCTTGACCAGCTCGCCGATCGGACGCTCGCGCGCGTCGGTGGTGGCGTTCACGGCATCGGCCATGGCTCAGCGACTCGTGTCGAACGCCGGCGGCGTGGTCGGGACGACCGGGGCGATCGGCTCGCGCGGCGGCACGCTCGCGCGCCTCTCGTAGCGGTCGATCGACGAGGCCTTGAGGAAACGCGAGGCCACGAGACCGATGGCCACGCCACCGGCGATCACGGCCCACGGCTGCCGGCGCCCGAAGTCCTCGACGTCGCCGAGGATGCGATCGGCGTCGCTCTCCTTGAGATAGCTCCCGAGCCGCTCGGCGCGATCGGCCGCCTGCTCGGCGAGTTTCGCCGGCTGGTCCTTGCCCTGCTCGCGCAGGGACTGGCTCACCGCGCGCACGTCGGACGCAATGCCGCCGACGCGGTGGCCGGCCTCGGTTGACCGCTGGTCGACCTGGGACCGCACCTGGGAGCCGGCCTTGGCCTTCGCCTGCCCCGCCGCCTCCTGCGCCTTCTCCTTGGCCTGGTCGGTGGTGGATGACTCGGTGGGTGAGTCGTAGATCTGGGTCATCACATGTGCCTCTCTGTCATGGGGTGACGGCTCACAGTCCGGGGATTCCGCCGCCGAACTTGGAGAGCAGGTCCTGGGGATCGATGCCGAACTTCGCGAGCAGGCCGGAGTCGCGCTCGGGGTCGACCTGGTCGGGCAGCTCCTCGCGAGCCGGCTCGACCTGGTCGTCCTTGCCCTGCTGCTGAAGCAGCTCGAGGATCTTGTCCTTCGGGATTTCCATGGGGAACCTCACGTGTGTCGATGGTTCGGTGGGTGGTTCAGGCGGTGCGCGTGCGCCGCTTGGCCTTCGGTTCAGAGCGCTCGTCGAGCTGCAGCTCTCGCTCGGCGCCGGGCGTGCCGGCCTGGAGCTGGTGCGACCGCTCGCGCTCGGCGTTCAGCTCCGCGCCGAGCAGGATCGCCACGTTCGTGAGCCAGGCCCAGACGAGGAAGATCACGACCCCGCCGAGCGCGCCGTACGTCTTGTCGTACGAGCCGAAGTTCGCCACGTAGAACGCGAACGCCGCGGACGCGACGAGCCAGACGACCACCGCGACGGCGGCGCCGGGCAGGATCGACTTCACGCCGCGCAGCTTCGCGTTGGGCGACGCGTAGTACAGGAGCGTGATCATCACCACGACGACGGCGAGCAGCACCGGCCACTTGGCGATGTCCCACGCCGTGACCGCCGCCGAACCGACGCCCACGGCGGACCCGACCGCCTCGGCAAGCGGGCCGGTCAGGACGAGCGCGACCAGCACGAGCGCGAGCAGCAGCACCAGGGCGAGCGTCACGACCATCTGTAGCGGGCGCAGCTTCACGATCGAGCGCCCTTCCTCGACCTCGTAGATCACGTTCGCCGCACGCATGAACGCGCCGACGTAGCCCGACGCCGTCCACAGCGCGGCGGCGATGCCGACGACGAGCATGATCCCCGCCGTCCCGCTGCTCTTCGTGATGGTCTCGATCGGGCCCTTGAACGTCTCGACCGCCGACGCGGGACCGACGGAGCTCACGACGTCCGTGAGCGCCTTCGTGATGCGGGCGGGGTCGAAGACGAGCCCGACGATCGAGACCAGCGCGATCAGCGCGGGGAAGATCGAGAGCACGCCGTAGTAGGTCAGCGCCGCGGCCCGGTCGGTGAGCTCGTCCTCCTTGAACTCGGCAAACGTGCGCTTCAGTGTCTGCCAGGTCGAACCCTTGCGGGCGTGCGCAGGCCCTTCAGGGACGCGGCCGGAACGCTTCTCCCGGCTGTCCCGTTCAAACCGCGCGTTCATGCGCGGTCCTTCTGGATGGCGTTCATTCGGTTTCCTCCTGGGGTCGAATCAGGCGCTACCCCCGTGCCGCTCAGCATCAATCTGGACCGTCGCGCGAGAGCTCCGTATTGGGACACATTGCGGAGAGAAGTCGTGCAATACGCTCGGTTGGCGGGACACCTGGCGCCGGGCTCGCCACGCACGGCTCGAGCCGCGTGCCGCGAAAACGCTTGGTGCGATCAACACGCACTTCTGGCGTGACTGACCACCAAGGCTTCAGCCGGCCACGACGATCTCGGGCGGCGGCACCAGCAGTAGCCAAAGCAGCAAGAGCAGCGGCAGCGGAGGCAACCGCGCCCAGCAGAAGGCAGCCGGCCGCAAGGGTGGCAAGAAGTCCAACAGCTGAGGTGTGCTTCCGCGCTTTGGTGTACGCGCGCTCGTGGGTTGGGACGGACGCCGCGCGCGATCGGCGCATGAAGCTGCTCGCCGCCGCGAGGCTCGATTGGTCGCGATTTCCAGGGACTTCTACGAGTGAGCGACGGGACTCGAACCTGCGGCCGCCGGGACCACAACCCGGCAAATCCGGCTGTACATGGACCCCGTTTTGGACCCCGCCGAGTTGTGCCGTGGTCGTCAAGCCGCCGGCGAGCGAACGGTGGCCGACGAGATCTGTTCCAGACTCACCCGACCTGCCGGTCGTGTCCCTGCCAGAACGGCTCGCGGAGCGTGCTCTTGAGCACTTTGCCCGCGCCCGACTTGGGAAGCGACTCCTCCCGGATCTCGAGCGATCGCGGCACCTTGAAGCCGGCGATCCGCTCGCGGCAGTGCTCGATGAGCGCGTCGGGATCGACCTCGCAGCCGGCCTCCGGCACCACCACGGCATGCACAGCCTCACCCCAGCGCTCGTGTGGTACTCCGAACACGGCCGCCTCGCGCACGGCGGGATGATCCACGAGCACCGACTCGACCTCGATCGAGTAGACGTTCTCGCCGCCCGTGATGATCATGTCCTTCGCGCGGTCGACCATGAACAGGTAGCCGTGCTCGTCGGCGTAGGCGACGTCGCCTGAGCGATACCAGCCGTCGACGAGCGCGTCGGCGGTGGCATCCGGGCGGTTCCAGTATCCGCGCATGATGTTCGGGCCGCGGATCCACAGCTCACCGATGTCACCGGGCGCGAGCGGCTCGCCGAGCGGCCCGCGCACCTGCACCTGGACACCGGCCACGGGCGCGCCCATGGAGCGCAGCCGCTCGCCGGCGCGGTGATCGCGCGGAGTGAGGTGCGAGACCGTGGGCGCGGCCTCGGTCATCCCGTAGAACTGCGCCACGTCGCAGTCGAACGCCTCCAGCACCCTGCGCTGCAGCTCGGGCGAGATCGGCGACGCCGCGTACTGGATGTGGCGGAGGCTGCTCAGGTCGGCCGAGTCGAAGTCCGGATGCTCGAGCAGCATCGCCAGCATCGTCGGCACGAACACCGCGTGCGTCGCCCGCTCGCGCTCGATCGCGGCGAGCACCGCGCCCGGGTCAAAGCGCGGGAGGACGACCTGCCTCGCCCCGACCCACGTGCAGGCGAGCACGTTGGCGGTGCCGGCGACGTGGAACATCGGGCAGAAGTGCAGCCACACGTCGTCCGCCGTGTGCCCGGTGGCGATCAGGTTGTGCCGGGCGTTTGCCAGCAGGTTCTCGTGGCTGAGCATGACGCCCTTGGGACGCCCGGTGGTGCCGCCGGTGTACGAGATCGCGGCCAGGGCGCCGCCGTCGCAGCCGGGCGGGTCGGCCGGCGTGCCGGCGGCGAGCGCGTCCCACTCATCCTCGCCGATGACGCGCGGCCCGAGCCGCCGCGCGACCTCGAGCCGCTCGGCGTCGGCGACCAGCACGTCCACGCCCGCGTCATCCACCGTGAACGCCAGCTCGTCCGGCGACAGGCGGAAGTTGAGGTCGACGAGCACGCGCCCGAAGGCCGGCACGGCCAGCCATGCCTCGAGGTGGGCGAGCGAGTTCGCGCCCAGATAGCCGATCCGCTCGCCGAGTCCGCCGAGCGCGGCGCCGATCGCACCGACGCGGCGCGCGAGCTGGCCATAGCTGAGCGATCGCTCACCGGCCACCACGGCGGGCGCGTCGGCGAACCGCGACGCGGCGCGGGCGAGCGGCCAGCTCAGATCGCCGGTGGTCATCCCCGCAGGCCCAGCAGGCGTGCCGCGTTCTCCTTCAACACGAGCGGCCGGACCTCGTCGCGGATCGGCAGCTTCTCGAAATCGGCCAGCCAGCGGTCCGGCGTGATCAGCGGGTAGTCCGAGCCGAACAGCATCTTGTGCTTGAGCCGGGTGTTGACGTACTGCACGAGGATCTCGGGGAAGTACTTCGGCGACCAGCCCGACAGGTCGATGTAGACGTTCGGCTTGTGCGTCGCGATCGCGAGCGCCTCCTCCTGCCACGGGAACGACGGGTGGGCGAGGATGATGTCGAGCTCCGGGAAGTCGGCCGCGACGTCGTCCACGAGCATCGGGTTGGAGTACTTGAGCTTCACCCCTCCCCCGCCCGGCATGCCCGCGCCGATTCCCGTCGTACCCGAGTGGAACAGCGCGATCAGCCCGGCCTCGGCGATCACCTCGTAAAGCGGGTAGAACGCGCGGTCGTCGGGCGAGAACGCCTGGATGTTCGGGTGGAACTTGAAACCGCGGACGCCGCGCTCGATCAGTTCGCGCGCCTCGCGCACGCCGAGCTTGCCCTTGTGCGGATCGACCGACGCGAACGGGATGAGCACGTCCGGATTCGCCTCGGCCGCCGCGAGTACCTCGTCGGTGCCGAGGCGCCGCCGCCCCATCCCCGCCTCGTCGTCGACGTTGAAGATGACGGCGGCCATGCGGCGCTCGCGGTAGTAGTCGGCCACCTCCTGCGCCGTCGGCTGCGGAGGCGAGCCGCCGAAGTACTCCGCCGCGGCGTCCAGCAGCTCCGCCGTGACCGGGTCCTGCGGCTCGCCCGCGTTGCGCTCGGCGTGCGTGTGCACGTCGATCGCGACGAGATTGTCGACGTCGAGCCTCACGACAGATCGAGCGCGGGGAGCCGGACTCCGTAGGGCTGCTGCGACGACCCGAAGGCGCTCTCCCAGCAAGCCGCGATCTCCTCGGCCGTCCAGCCGCCGTCGCGCAGCTCGGCCACGAGCTCGGCCGGGTGGGAGTAGAGGCTCAGGCGATCGCCGCCGATGCCGATCGCCTGACCGGTGATGCCGGCGGCGGCATCGGAGGCGAGGAACACCACGAGCGGGGCGCAGTCCTCCGGCATGCCGATCGCATGCTCGCGCCGTACGTCGGCGGGAAAGTCCTCGCCTGCCTCGGCGCGCGCCACGAGCGGCTCGTAGATCGGGATACTCGCCGTCATCTGCGTCCACGCCGTCGGCACCACGGCGTTGACCGTGATCTGGGCGCGGGCGAGCTCGAGCGCCCACGTGCGCGCGAACGCGACGATCCCGGCCTTCGCGGCCGCGTAGTTCGTCTGCCCGAAGTTGCCGAACTGCCCGGCCGGCGAGCCGACGACGATGATCCGGCCGCCCTCCTCCTGCTGGCGCATCCGGACCGCCGCCGCGCGCGCGCACGTGAACGTCCCACGCAGGTGCGTGCGGAGCACGACGTCGAAGTCCTCGTCGGTCATCTTCCACAGCACCTTGTCGCGCAGCACGCCCGCGTTGGTGATCATCACGTCGAGGCGGCCGAACTCGTCCACGGCGCGCGCCACCAGCGCGTCTGCCGCCTCGGTGTCACCGATCGTGCGCACCTCCGCGACCGCCCGGCCGCCCTCGGCGGCGATCGCGTCGGTCGTCGCTCGGGCGGCGTCTCCGTCCACGTCGTTGACCACCACGGCCGCGCCGGCCTGCGCGAGCGCCTCGGCGTAGGCGCGCCCCAGGCCGCGCCCGCTGCCGGTCACCACCGCCACCTTGCCGTCGAGTCGCAGCGCGCTCATGCGTAGTACCGGAACAGGCACTCGGCGACGAGCGCGGGCTTGGCCGAGTCTTTGACCTCGATCGTCAGCGCGACCTTGACCTGCATGCCGCCGCGGACCTCCTCGACCTGGAGGATCTCGCCGCTGCCGCGGAACTCCGATCCGACGGGGAGCGGCGCCGGGAAGCGCAGCCGGTCCATGCCGTAGTTCACGCTCGTCGCGGCGTCGCTCACCTGCAGCAGCTCCTGCGAGATCGGTGCCAGCAGCCCGACGCCGAGGTACCCGTGCGCGATCGTGCCCCCGAACGGCGAGTCCTTCGCGCGTTCGGGGTCGACGTGGATGTAGTTGTGGTCCTCGGTAACGCTGGCGAACTCGTCGACACGCTGCTGTGTCATGGGGCGCCAGTCCGTGGGGCCGATCTGCCGGCCCACATGGGCCGGCAGATCCGCGAGCTCGGTCACGACGCCCCGGGTGCCCGTGGCGTGAGGTCCTGTCATCAGCTCCCTCCGAAGTCGTAGTTGTCCGCGTCCGGTGCCGCGCTGGGCTCGCCGAGCGACTCGAGGCCGCCGGGAGCGTCCTTGGAGACCTTGGCGATGTAGACGAGCTTCCCGGGCGGCCTCGACGGGTCGGTGAAGTCGAGCGTGCCGGCGATCGTGCCGCCGGTGTCGAGCGCGTCGAGCGAGTGCAGGGCATCGAGGACGCCCTTGCGGGTGAGGTCCTTGTTCTCGCACGCCTTGGTCAGCGCGGCGTCGGCGATCTGCGCACCGGCGTACGCGTAGAGCGAGCCGTTCGAGGACGGCGTGCCCTTCGGATACTTGGCCTGGTACGCGGTGAGGAACTTCTGCACGCCGTCGGCCTGCACGGAGAGCGGCGCCATCGAGGAGACGACGAAGTAGTTCGCCACCAACGCCTTCGCGGCCGGCGTGGTCAGCAGCTGCGGCGTCCAGCCGGGGCCGTTGGCGACGATCGGCACGTCGAGCTTCTGCGCGGCGGCCACACCGGCGAGCGAGGCGGCCTGCGGCGGAGCTGCCGAGAACAGGATCGCCTTCACGCCGGCGCGCTTGAACGCGGCCACCTGGCCGGTCATGTCCTGGTCGGCGGGCGTGATCTTCTGCTCGACGATCTTGAGGTCGTGCTTTGAGGCGGCGAACTTGGAGCCCTTCAGCGCGTTCTCGCCGTAGTCGCCCTCGAAGTAGAGATGCCCGATGCTGTCGCCCGCCTTGACGCCGTGCTTGTTCATGAGGAAGTCGACGGCGTTGATCGCCTCGATGTCGTAGGTGGTGCCGGCGATGGCGACGTTCTCGCTCGGGAGGATGTCCGACGTCCAGCCGGCGAAGTTGAGGAACATGTCCTGCTTCTCGACGGACGGGAGCAGCGCCGACGTGATCGGCGAGCCGAGCACGAGGCCGAGGCCGATGATGTCGCCGGACATCTGCTGGTAGGCGGCGACGGCCTTCTGTGGGTCGTAGCCGGTGTCCTGGACCGTGACCTTGACCTTCCGGCCGCAGATCCCGCCGGCCTTGTTCTTGGCCTCCCAATAGAGATTGGCGCCCTCCATCATCGCCTTGCCGTTGGGTGCGAACACTCCCGAGAGATCGGGCAGGTAGCCGAGCGTGATCGTGTCCGCCGTCGCGCCCGGGCCGGTCTTCACGCCGCCCGACGCGCTACCGCCACCGTCGTCGCCGCCTTTCCCGCACGCTCCGACGGCGAGCGCGAGCGCCACCACCGTGATCGAGAACAGACGTCTGCTCATGTGACTTCCTCCTTGATGGCGGGGGACCGGAAGCGGCGAGCGAGCCCGGCGAGCCCGTCGCGTGCGAACAGCAGGACGGCGACGATCGCCGCGCCGTAGATGAAGCGGGACAGCTCCGACGCGCCGATGCCGCCACTGCCCGGCTCGGCGAGCAGCGGCACCGAGCCGCTGTAGTGGTTGAGGACGAGCGGGAGTGCGGTGACGAACACGGCGCCGGCGGCGGCTCCGCCGACCGAGCCGGCGCCGCCGATCACGATCATCACCAGGAAGTCGACGGAGAGCAGGAAGCCGAACGAGTCGGGGACGATCCGCCCGAATGCCAGCGCGTACAGAACGCCGCCGAGGCCGGCGTACATCGAAGAGACCGTGAATGCGGCCGCCTTGTAGCGAACGACATCGACGCCCATGACCGCCGCGGCGACCTCGCTGTCGCGCAGCGTCCCGAACGCGCGACCGGGCCGGCTCCGTACGAGGTTGCGCCCGTACCAGATCGAGCCGGCGCAGAGGACGAGGCCCAGATACCACAGCCGCTCGAGCTGGCCGTACGGCACGCCGAGGATCACGAAGCGTTCGGGATCCGCGTCGGAGAACGAAAACCCGAACGCCCTGAACGGCTCGACCGTCACCCCCGCGTAGCCGCCGGTGATCGCGGCCGCGTTCTGCAGGATGTGCTGACCGAGGAACACGAGCCCCAGCGAGGCGAGGCCGAGGTAGATGCCGCGCACGCGGCCGGAGATCGGGCTGAACAGCGCGCCGGCGACGCCGGCCAGCGCGACCGCGCCGAACAGCGCGAGCACCGGTGGCAGCCCCAGCCCCGACGGTGCATCCGCGCCCGGCACGTCCGTGCCGGCCAGGAACGCGTAGCCGTAGGCGCCGATCGCGACGAAGAAGGCGTGCCCGAGCGAGAGCTGGCCGGCGAGGCCGACGAGCAGCGTCAGCCCGATCGCCGCGATGATTGCCGCCATCGCGAACAGCCCGGTCTGCAGCCAGAACGCCTCGAGGTAGATCGGCAGCGCCGCGAGGACCACGACCACGATCACGGCGACCGCGACGCCGGCGCGCCTAGACACGGGTCACCTCCCGGGTGCCGAGCAGCCCCGACGGGCGGACCAGCAGGACCAGCAGCATCACGACCCACGGCGCCACCGTGCCGATGCCGCGCCCGAGGAACGACAGCTCGTCCTGGTAGCCCGAGCACAGGACCGACACGACGCCGATGAGCAGCCCGCCGACAACCGCGCCGGCGGGCGAGTCGAACCCGCCGAGCACGACCGCCGGGATCGCGGCCAGCGCGACCACGCCGGCGTCTGCGGTGACGCCCGCAGCGGGGAACGAGGTCAGGAACAGGCCGCCCACGGCGGCCAGCGCACCGGCCAGCGCCCAGGCGGCCGCCGCGACGCGATTGAGGCGGATGCCCATCAGCGATGCCGTCTCGCCGTCCTCGGCTGCCGAGCGCATCGCGACGCCCCAGTCGCTGAACTTCACCGCGGCGCCGAGCGCCGCCACGAGGACGAGAGCGACCGCTCCGGCGATCACCCGCGAGGCGGGGACGCGGATGCCGGCGAGCTCCACCACGCCGGAGCCCCACGGGGCGCCGATGCTCACCACGTCGGTGCCGATCTCCCGCGTGAGCTCGGTCGACAGCAGGATGTTGACGCCCAGCGTGAGGATCGCCAGCGTGCCGAGATCCGCTGCGCGGATCCGGCGGATCAGGATCATGTCGACCAGCACCGACGCGACCGCGGCGATCAGGATGCCGGCGACCACCGCGGGCCAGAACCCGATCGAGTCGTGCAGCCGGCCGATCGCGTACGCGCCGAGCAGGAGCACCGAGCCCTGGGCGAAGTTGATCACGCCGGTGGCGCGGAAGATCGTCACGAAGCCGAGGGCCACCAAGGAGTAGATCGCCCCGAGGAAGATCCCCCCGACGAGCAGGGTCACGAACTGGTTCACGCCGCGCCTCCCAGATAGGCGCGCACGACCTCGGGATCGTTCTGGACCGCGGCCGGCGGCCCGTCGGCGATCCGCCGGCCGAAGTCCAAGACCGTCACGCGGTCGGCGATCCCCATCACGAAGGTCATGTCGTGCTCGACGACCAGCACCGAGATGCCGAGCTCGCTGCGCGCTGTCGCGACCGCGCGCGCCATCGCGGCGGACTCGTCGCTCGTCATGCCGGCGACCGGCTCGTCGAGCAGCAGGAGCCCCGGTTCCGCGCACAGCGCGCGCGCCAGCTCGACGCGCTTGCGCGTCCCATAGGACAGCGTTCGCACCAGCCGGTCGACGGCGTCCCCGAGATCGAGTAACCCGGCGATCTCGCGCGCCCGTTGCGCGTGAGCGGCACGCTCGCGCCGGGCTCCGGGGAGCCGCAGCCCACCGCTGATGAACCCCTCGCGCATCAAGCGGTGGCGCGCGACGAGCAGGTTGTCGAGCACGGTCGTGCCCGGGGACAGCGCGATGTTCTGGAAGGTTCGCGACACCCCGAGCGCCGCGACGCGGTGCGGCCGCAGCCGTGTGAGCTCGCGGCCGCCGTAGCGGACGGAGCCCGCGGAGGCCCGATACACCCCGGACAGCACATTCAGACACGTCGACTTGCCGGCACCGTTGGGTCCGATCAGCGCGTGCGTCGAGCCCGGCCGTACGACGAAGCTCACCTCGTCGAGGGCCGTGATGCCGCCGAAGCGGACGCTGAGCCCCTCGACGACCAGCTCCTCGACGCGCTCCGCGGGCGGTGCCGTGGGCGCCGACGGCGCCGATGCGGCCGCGGGGGTACCGAGGTAGCGGTCGCGCACGCCGTCGGTCTCCGCGAGCTCCGCTGCGCTGCCCGCCAGCGACACCGTCCCGACCTCGAGCACCACCGCCCGGTCAGCCACCGCGAGCGCCATCGCCGCGTTCTGCTCCACGAGCACGACCGTGACGCCGCTGCGGTTGATCTCGCCGATCACCTCGCCGACCTGCGCGACGACCTTGGGCGCCAGTCCGAGCGATGGCTCGTCCAGCAGCAGCAGCTTTGGAGCCGCCATCAGCGCCCGGCCGATCGCGAGCATCTGCTGCTCGCCACCCGACAGCAGCGCGGCCCGCTGGTGAGCGCGCTCCTTCAGTACCGGGAACAGCTCGAAGACGCGTGTGCGTGACGCTTCGCGCGCGCGCTTGTCGCGAGCCGCCATTCCTCCGGCACGGAGATTCTCGGCAACCGTCAGGCCACCGAATACCTGCCGCCCCTCTGGAACCTGGACAATGCCGCAACGTGCGATGTCTGCCGCGTCGAGGCCGACGAGGCGCCGCCCGGCGAACTCGATGGTGCCGTCGGTGATCGCGCCGCTGCGCCGGCTCAACGTGCCGGAGATCGCCCGCAGCAAGGTGCTCTTACCGGCGCCGTTGTTGCCGAGGACCGCTACCACGGCGCCTTCGGGGACGCTGAGCGATACGCCGGCCAGCCCGCGTACCGCCCCGTCGTACGACGCGTGGAGGTCGCGCACGTCCAGCAGGACGTGACCCGCCCCGGCTTGGCCGGGGGTCACGCTCGGCGCATCGACGCGGTCGCGCCGCGCAACGTCCACTCGCTCCCTCCTCCACAGGTCAGGACGGCTGCGAATGTATCAGGTTGCCTGAGTTATGCCACCGGGTGCGCTAGCGCGGGCCGAAGCCCGCGCCGAGGCGGTACACGCAGTTCACGAGCGCCTCGAGCAGTTGCGTCCGTTCGCCGTCGTCGAGGTCGGCGAGCATCGCGTTCTCCATGTGCGTGACCGCGCGGTCGCACGCCGCCAGCACCTCGTTCCCGCGGTCGCTGAGCGCAACCTCCACGACCCGCCCGTGATTGGCGGCCGGCGCCCGGACGATCAGGCCGTCGGCCTCGAGCGAAGCCAGCACCTCGTTCATCGACTGCGGCGTGACATACGAGCGACGGGCCATCTGGGCATTCGACAGCCCGGGCCGGTCGCGCAGGATCGACAGCGCCGTGTACTTGGGCACCGTCAGGCCGAACGGAGCGACGAGCGCGCCGATCTCACGGCGCAGCGCCCGGTCCAGCCGCCCGATGACGTAGCTCAGACGCGGGGTGACGGTGTGCGCGGCGCCGGTCTTCGTGTGGGGCGGCGGCATGTCCCGAACCTAGCAGTGCGCGCACCCGGCGCTCGGGCGACTCCGGAAACGGATCTCAGGCTTCCTCACTTCACTATCGGGCACTGTGCGACGGCTGAGCGACATGACTATCAGGCTACTTGACAATCAGCGTACGCTTCGCCTGGGAGGAAAGGAGAGACGCGATGCTTCCGCTGAGGGCGAAGATGCGCGTGGCCGGCGTGCTGGTGGGCGCCACCGCCGCGATGATGGCCGGCACCGGCTCGGCGCCGGCGGCGACACCGACGTGCACGAACCCGGCGGTGACGTGCTTCACCGGTACCGCCGACGACGGCGCGACGTTCAAGGCGGAGGTGCCGCCGCGGTGGAACGGCACGCTGCTGCTCTACAGCCACGGCTACGTGCCGCCCGTCGCCCCCAATCCAGCGGCCGACGACGCGCGCGATCGCGCCGTCGCGGATCAGCTGCTGGCGGAGGGCTTCGCACTCGCCGGCTCGTCCTACGCCTCCAACGGCTGGGCGGTCCAGGAGGCGCTGCGCGATCAGATCGACCTGCTCGACCGCTTCCGGCACCGCTTCGGCAAGCCGCGCCGAACGATCGCCTGGGGCGACTCGATGGGCGGCATGATCACCGCCGGCCTGATCCAGCGGAACCCGCAGCGGTTCGACGCCGCGCTGCCGATGTGCGGCATCCTCGGGGGCGCCGTCGGCCTCTGGAACCAGAATCTGGACCTCGAGTACGCGCTCAAGACGCTGCTTTCAGCTTCCCCGGATCCAGCCGTTTCGGGGCCGGCGTCGCAGCTGCAACTCGTGCACATCTCGAACTGGCCGGCCAACGTCGCCCTCGCGACCGCGGCGATGACTGCGGCACAGGCGACGGCGGACGGACGCGCGCGGCTCGCGCTCGCAGCGGCGTTGTTCCCCCTGCCGGACTGGTACGACGTCGGCAGCCAGCGGCCGGCGCACAACGACTACACGGGGCGCCAGGAGCAGCAACTCAAGGCGCTCCAGTTCCAGCTCGCGTTCATCTTCGGCTTCCGCGCAGAGGTCGAGCAGCGCGCCGGCGGTAACCCTTCATGGAACGTCGGTGTGGACTACGACCGCCTGCTTGCCCGCTCCGTGGATCGGGACCTCGTCCTGGCCCTCTACCGGCAGTCGAACCTCGAGCTCCGGAATGACCTCCGTCTCCTTGCGCGCGGGCCACGCGTGCGGGCCGACTTGGCCGCGACCGGTTACCTGGTGCGCAACATCGTCTACGACGGCCACATCCGCGTCCCCGTGCTCACACTCCACACCACCGCCGACGGCCTGGTCGTGTCGCCCCACGAGCGGGCGTACCACGACGCGGTCCGCCGTGCCGGCCAGGGGCATCTGCTCAACCAGCTCTACGTCGAACGTCCGGGTCACTGCACCTTCACCGACAGCGAGAGGCTGGCCGCTCTGGACGTGCTCCTCGACCGGCTCCGTGACGGCCGCTGGTCGCACGATACGGGAAGCGCCTTCGCCGACTACAACCCGCCGCCGTTCCTACGACCGTTCGACCTTTCCTGGCTCCGCTTCAGACCCTAGGTCACCTGCTCAGCAGCCGAGGTCCAGTCCGATCTGCTTTGCGTAGAGCAGCGCGTCGACTTCCTCGGCCGTGAGCCTCGGGTGATGCCCTCTGGCTTCCTGCAGCACCCTCGCGACGAAGGCGTCAAGCGGCCGGCAGGCGTCCTGGCCCCGTTCCAGCCGCTCGAGCGCGTCGCCGAGCTTGTGCTGCAGGTCGCCGGTGAGCCACCAGTCGAGGTCGAGGACACCCACGTAGTCGCTGAGTGACCGGATCTGCTGCTCGGCCGCGACCGACAGGTGCAGGAAGTCGAAGGCGACGTGGAGGCTCGTCGTCGCCGCTGCGCCGTTGAAGGCGAACGGCCCGATCTTGACGTTCCGCAGCGTCGCGCCGGTCGACCACACGGGCACCCAGGTGTCTCCGTCGAGCGAGTAGGACGTCGTGTAGGTGTGAGCGTCCTTCGTCATTCGCAGCCAGATCGTGTTGTCGTCCGGGAGGACGCCGTTCATCGGCGTCGTGTTGAGGGTCTGGTTGACCTGGATCGGATTGCTGCTCACTGCCGGGTTGCTCTGGCGACTGTCCTCCAGCGACGTCTTGAGCTGGATGTTGCTCGGCGACGTCGCCTCCAGGTCGAACTTCAGGTAGTTGTCGTCGTCCTGGTAGGCGATGATCCCGCCCTGCTGCGTCGCGGCGCTCGGACGGGCGCTGAATGTCAGCTTGGACGTCATCGTCCAGTTCCCGAGCGCCGGCTGCAGCACCAGGTTCGTGGCGGTGTTCGTCGCCGTCACGAGGTCGCCGGTCTCCGGGGTGATCGTCAGCGACCCGCTGCCGACGGCAAGGTTCGCCGGGTTCGGACGGACGACGGTCCACTTCGGGTCCAGCGCGGAGCCGTCGAACTCGTCACCGGAAGCCGCGTTGGCGAAGTTCACCGTGTAGGTCGCGACGATGCCGTCCGGCCCGGTCGAGGTGACCGTCGCCACGCCCGGGACGCCGGCGGCCTGGGTCACTTCCACCGAGCCGGTGCGCGCCCTGGCCGTCACGCGCGGAGCGTCGGCGACGCCGGGCGGGAGGGTGACGTCGTAGTTGAAGACGTCGGGATGGAAGCCCCGGACGGTCGCGCCGCCGACCTTGAGGTCGCTGAGGTCGGAGAGCACGCGCACGACGAACGACGTGGATGCACTCGCGCCGCGGTACGTGGCGGTGGCGGTGATCGTCGCGGCGCCGTTCGCGACGGTGCGGATGACGCCTCTGTGGTCGACCTCGACCACGCTCGGCCGGTTGCTGCGGAAGCTGAGCTTCGTCCCGTGCGGGAGCGGCTTGCTCTGGCCGGGAGCGATCCATCCGTACAGCGTGTCGTCGCTCATGGCGAGCGTGAGGCCCGGGTCGATCTCGGCGCCCTCGGGGAACATGACCCGTTCTGTGATCCCGCGTGCCGCGTCGCCGTCGGCAATCCGCGGCCGTGCCGTGAGGACGCTCGGCTGCGGCGTGAGCGCCCCTCTCACGTCGATCGTGTCCTGCGCCTGGATGTCGCTGTCGGCGCTCGACGTCGAGATCTGGATCCCGTACACGCCGGGGTCGACCTCGAAGCGCTTGTCGGCCTCGCTGTAGAAGGCGAGGTCGGCGATCTTGATCGGCAGCCGCACCGTCTTCGTCTGGCCGGCGGCGAGGAACACCTTCTCGAAGCCTTCCAGCCGCGTCCTCGGACGCTCCAGCGACGGGTCGGCGTTGGGCGTGTCGGCGTACAGTTGAACGATCTCGTTGCCGGCGCGGGATCCGGTGTTCCGCACGTCGACGCTCACCTGGATCGTGTCGTCCGCGGTCGGCCGGTGGTTCGAGATCCGCAGGTGCGAGAAGCCGAACGTCGTGTAGCTCAGCCCGTATCCGAACGGGTACGAGACCGGGCCGTCGTAGTACATGTACGTGCGGCCGTTCGGACCCACCGGACGCAGCGCGTAGCTGTAGACGCTCGGTATCTGGTCGACCTTCTGGTACCAGGTCTCCGGCGTGCGGCCGCTCGGGTTGTAGGTGCCGAGCAGCACGTCGGCCAGCGACTCGCCCTTGCGCATCCCGTTGTACGAGCTCCAGAGGATCGCGGGGGTCGCCGGCTCGAACGACGTGACGTCCTGCGGGCCGATCGTCTCCATCACGGCGATCGTGTCCGGGTTGACCGCGTCCACCTGGCTGATCAGCTGGGCCTGCTGGCCCGGCAGCGCCAGCGACGTGCGGTCGCGGTCCTCGGTGCCGGTCGTGCCTGACGATGACGTCGAGTCCATGCCCGCGTACACGACGACGTAGTCGTAGTCGGCGGCCGCGGCGACGGCCGCCGGGTCGATCGCCGTGCAGCAGTTGCCCGCGTTCGTGCCGGTGCCGGTGAAGCCCTTCATGTAGTCGACCTGGGCGGCCGGGTCGATCGCCTCGATCGCGGCCTTGATGCCCGCGTACGGCGTCACCTCGTTCGCCTGCCCCGCCGCGCTCTGGATCGACGAGTAGCCGCCCAGGTAGAAGCCCGGGTTGCCCGCGTACGAGCCGAGGACGAGCACCTTGAACGAGCCGGCGGTCGGCACCTTGATCGGCAGCAGCTTGCCGACGGTGCTGTCCTTGCGGGTGACCGCCGCGTTCTTGAGCAGCACGAGCGAGGCGTCGCCGGACTTGCGCGCGAGCGCCAGGCGCTCAGGCGTCTCGGTCTCCGCGTTGTTCGCGCTGGAGCTGACCCACGGATAGACGCCGTAGTGCTTGACCCGGTCGCGGGCCTGTGTCAGCCACGGCACCGTGGAGTCCGGATCGAACTCGCCGAGCTTCATCCGGTTCGTGAACAGCCGGGTCGCCGACACGTCGAGGTCGTTGACCGTGGTCTGCCCCGTCGCCGTCGGGATGTGCATCCCGATCGCGTTCATCAGCCCGCCCTGGGTCGTGCTCGGGGAGGTCGGGCCCCGGTAGCTGCCGCTGCCGTTGTAGCCAGCGTTGCACTCCGCGTCCTCGCCCGAGCCGAGCGTGAACGCGAACTGCTCGACGACGGTCGCGATGTGCCCGAATCCGGGCGGCTGCCAGTGATGCCGCGTGTTCACCTGGTTGACCGCGTCGCAGTCGCCCGTGAAGTAGCCCTCGAGGCCGAACGTCTGGCGCATCAGCGTGTCGTTCAGGTACGTGTTCGCCGCCGACGGCACGCCGTTGATCTCGTTGTACGAGCTCATGATCGCGGCGTTGTGCGTCGCCTGCACGATCTTCCGGAACGGCATCGTGTAGTACTCGCGGATCGACCGGTCGTCCGCGTCCGAGGAGCCGTTCAGGCGGCCGTTCGGGTCGCTGTTCGAGAAGCCCTCGGTGTTGTTCAGCGCGTAGTGCTTGAGGGTGGTCGTCGCCTTGTAGAAGCCGTGCCCCTGCCGCAGGAGCCGCCCGCTTTCGTCCTTGCCCTCCATGCCGTTGACGAACTGGCCGGCGACCTGTGCCTCCAGCAGCGGGTCCTCGCCGTACGACTCGTCGTTGCGACCCCAGCGCGGGTCACGCGCGAGGTTGATCGTCGGCGAGTAGAAGTCCAGGTCGAACTTGTGGCTGCGGACGACCTCCCGCGCCTCGTCGGACTCCGCCTTCGCCACCTCGTACGTCAGCGGGGGATCCCAGCTCGCGCCACGCGACAGGTCGATCGGGTACGAGGTCGTGTTCGTCAGCGTCACGGCGTTGCCCGACGGGTTCAGCGACTCTGCGTTGATCCCGTGCAGCGCCTCGTTCCACCAGCCGTAGGCAGGAAGGCCCACGAACACGTTCACCGGCGCCTTGAAGGCATGCGCACTCGTCAGCGCCGGGCTGACCGTGATCCCGGAGCCGAGGTCGAGCGCCGTGGCGCCCACCGCGTGTGCGAGCGTGAGCGGTGCGGTGAACGTCACGCCGGTGCCGCCCGCGCCCGAGCTGCCGACGGACTGGATCGTCGCGAACTCGACGGCGTTGCCCGTGTCGATGCGCATCACGTGACCCGCCGTCACGCCGAAGGTGAAGTTCACTTTGATGTTCGTATCGCCCGGGTTCGCCGCGGCGACGAGCGTCGGCGTGAACGCCGTGCCCGGACCGGAGCCGACCGAGGTGACCGTCACCGACTCCGGCGTGCCATCCGGGTCGATGGTCAGCTTCGCTCCGACCGCCATCCCGCCCGTGCTCTCCACCTTGAGGTTGGTGTCACCGGCGCTCGCCGGTGCGGCGAGCGCCGTCTGCCCGCCGAACGTGTCGGTCAGGAGCGGATTCGCCGCGCTCGTGATCGCCGGCGCCTGGCTCGACACGAGCTGCGACGCACGCTGCGTCGGCGTCAGCCGCGCGACGAGGTCGGCGGAGCGTTCGGCGAACGTGTAGCGCGTGTCCAGGTAGATGGGCCGACTTGGGTGCGAACCGGTGTGCGCTCCCGCCGGAAAGGCGAACAGCGCCGCCACGGCGACGCCAACGGCCACGATGGCTGCCGCGAGCGAAAGGACCGTCATCGCGGTCGCGCCGCTCCGGCTGACGTGTTCTCTCATGATGCGCCCCTCTCGACCCTCTCGACCCTGGTCCCCGGCTGCGTAGCCGTATGCCCCGTGCCCGGCCGTGCCGACTTTACGGCCGTCGCTTCAGGGACGCAACGACGGGCTGCGCCGCGTGTCGTCCACCCGACAGCTTCCGACGAGGCTTTGGGCCCCCCGTTTGGACCCGTCGCCCACCCCCAAAGTCAGCGCCCTCGAAACCGTTGTGAAGATCTCCAGCGGCTTCGCAGGGTGAGCGACGAGATCCCAACCCGCGCCCGCCGGGACCACCACCCGGCAAATCCGGTTGTACAGGACCCTGATTCGGCTCTGTGGCGTGGTTTGAGTCGTCTTCACTTGTGCTGACTTGCCTCACTTCGGACCCCGTTTCGGACCCCGTCGATGGTTCTTGCTCGAGTCCAAGCCGCTTCGACAATCGTGGCGGCCGGCGGATCGATGGTTCTGACGCGAGTCGACATCCGCGAGGGCGGTCAATGCTCGCCGCCCGAAGAAGTCAGGCAGCGACTGGTAACGGAACGCTGTCCCATATGCCAGCACCTTCGCGTCGTCGCTCGCATGGGTCCGGCCACCCTCGTGTGAGCGGACAATGGTGTCGCGGGAAATGACTTAGTCGGCGGGGTAGTTCGCGGAGAGTGCGTCAGACGGTGTGGCCTGGTGGCGGGCCGAGCAGTTCGACGCCATGTTCGTGAGCGGCGGCTTGCACCTTGTTCATGTCCGGTTCGCCCGGGGGCGGCAGCTCGCGCTCGGCGGCGCGCTGGCCGGCCGCACGGTAGAAGCGCTCGTGTCCGGCGGGAGTGCTGACTGTCAGCCACCGGGCGATCTCGGATTCGACCCGGAAGGAGTGCGGCATGCCGCGCGGGATGAACACGACCTCACCGGAACCCGCCCGCCGGATCGGCGCGTCGCGACTGCCGGCCCAGAAGTTGATCTCTCCGTCAAGCATGTAGAACGTCTCATCATCGCCGGGCTGGCGATGCCAGGGCGGCGAATGCCCCGCAGGCGCCTCGTGCCAAACGATCGAGAAGCTCTCTCCGGTGCGCTCACCGGGCGCCAGCACGATCTGCAGCTCGGCAAAGCACCACAGCGCTTCGGCCTCGTCGCTGCCTTCGGCGAACGCGGCGGGGGCGGCCTGGCCGGTCATGACTCCTCCTGCAATAACATCGTAAACCGTGGTGTACGAGATGGTAAAGTCGCTTTGACGACATGTCAAGCGACCGGCAGATCGATCCGCCTGACCCCCCGCTCGGCGCGCTGCTGCGCCTCGCGCACGAAAACGTCCAGGCTGCCCTCTACGAACGCACCGCCGCCGCCGGCCACCCCCAACTCCGCCCGGCGCACTTCCGCCTGCTGCGCTTCCCGGGCCTCGAAGGCACCCGCCCGACGCGGCTAGCCAGCCGGCTCGGCACCACCAAGCAGGCACTCAACCCCCTCCTCAATGACCTCGAGCGGTGGGGCTACGTGGAGCGCATCGCGGCCCCCGACGACGGGCGAGGTCGGGTGCTGGTTCTCACAGCTCGCGGGCATGAGCTGATGAGCACCATCAGGAACATTCACCGCCAAATCGAAGCGCACTGGGCACAGCGCGTAGGAGACCGTCGCTTCCAAGCCGTGCTGCAAGTCCTGCACGAGATCTCCGAAGCCCACCCCGACAACACACGAGCGGACGACGCCCGTCCAAACCGGACCACCTCGCAACGCTCCGCGAGCCCGTCGAGATCCTGAATCACCAACGCACGGCACCGATCAGCGAGCCACAAAGCCGCTCAGTCGGAGCATCGGGATCCGTGCGTGGTGGCTGCCGCTGTCGGCGGGGCGGCGAGCGGCCGGCCAGGCCAGCGCCAGCCCACCGGGAAGGACGAGGAGCATCCGCGCGGCCAAGCCCGGCCTGCGAGATCACTGCTACATGTGCCTCCAAGCCGAAGCGTGGACGACCAGTAGTACGGCTGCCAGCGCAGGGTTGCGCGCGAGTACGACGCTCTGACCGCTGATAGAACACCTCCGGGGCCCAAGCTCTGGAGCTGCAGATCGACGGCTACACGACCACAGCCGCCATCGCGGGCGAGATCGACCCGGATACAGCCCCGAATCTGGAAGCGAAGCTCGATTCCGCGGGCGAGCGGCCGGGTGGCGATTCCTGATGTCGATCAAGAACCACGCCGAGCGCCGCGAGTACCACCTCAGCATCGTCCGGCCGCCTGCGACCGTCTACCGCGTGATCACGATCACCGGCCTCGACCACTTCCTGCCACTTCGTCGAGGACCCGACCCAGCCGCCGCATAGCTCGACCTCGTCGGGTGGTGCCCAAGCTCGCGGACGTCGCTTCGAGTCCTCGTCGGCACACGGCTGTCCGCCTCGAACTTCACGACACCACCTCGGAGCGTTGATGCTCGCGCGAATCTCACATGCTGAGCGGCGTCTCGACGGATTCGTAGCTTCCCGCCGGTCGAGCGCGTTGCGCGAGGCGTTGGTTCCCAGCGAGGGATCCGAGCCCATGGGAGGCACGTCCAGCAGCGCGTCGGCTCCACCCGCGGCGCCGAGGCGGCGGCGTTTGACGGTCTACAGCTGGTCCGGCACGAGCGCAAAGCGCATCCACACTTCCACGCCATGCGGGATTCGCTCGCGTATCGCGAATCGATCGGTTGTGCTCGCGATGAGCGACAGACCGGTGCCGAGGCCTGATGGATCGCCGGGACGGAAGCCATGGCCGGAGTCCGCGACAACGACTTCCAGCTCTTCCGCCTCGAGACCGAGCGCGATATCGACGGTTCCGCGGGCCTCCGCGCGGTACGCATGCAGGACTACGTTGCCTGCGGCTTCAGCCACGGCGATGCCGATCCTTCCCTGGAGGTCGCGTCCCGCCCCGTGCTCTGCGGCGAACGCGAGCACCCAGCGACGGACCTCGCGCACGTTCTGCGGGGTCGCCTCGAGGGTCAGGCTCTTGGCAATCACGCGTTCGCCGGCGCTCCAGACGAGGTCGATGGCCGGGCCCTCACCGCGAGGATCCGTCGAGTGAGCCGTGACCGCTGCGTCGCCGCGTTTGGCCACGATCGTGTATCGGCCTTCGATCGCGACGACAAGCTGGTCGTCCGGCGCTGCATGGCCCGGGGCGACGATGAACTGCCGCCCGTCGGCACGCACATGCTCGTACTCATCGAGGGACAGGCCGATCACCAGCCCACAGCGGAGCTCCCCGCACTCGCACATGAACCCGATCGATCCCAGCGCGGTCTTGCGCCCCTCCTCGATCGTCTCATTGATCCGACGCAGAGTGGTCTGATTGCTCGCGACGCGAACGTCCCTCGGCCCCGGCGCGTTCGGCGCACGAAGACCTGGACGATCATCGCCGTCGCCAGGGGCCATCCGCCGATCGTAGCCTCGTGACAGGGAGGGCGCGCCGAGTCGCGAGGAGCTGGCGCACTAGTTCGTCGATGGGGTGAGCAGCAGGTCACACCACACCCGCGTCCGCCCGCTCGGTTCGCGCACGACGCCCCAGGCGGCCGAGAGGCGAACCACGAGAAGCAGTCCCTTCCCTCCGGGCCGCGCTGGGTCCTCGGGGACGAGATGCGGCACCCGGTGCGATCCACCGTCGATGA
The DNA here is from genome assembly GCA_963803335.1 of uncultured Solirubrobacteraceae bacterium. GTDB lineage: Bacteria > Actinomycetota > Thermoleophilia > Solirubrobacterales > Solirubrobacteraceae > DASSUW01. The sequence continues at coordinate 652,892 of CAWDME010000012.1, forward strand.
CGGCGATATGGAGCCGATGGGCGAACAGCCCGACATCGAGCCCGATCGACCCGTCGGGGCACGCCCGTGCGTGGAGGACGCTGTAGCTCACGAGCTCGCTGACGACCAGCGCCGCGTCATCGACGACGTCGGGCTCGAGGGCTCGGTCCAGCATTGACGACAGTGCAGCACGGGCGGCGCGCGGCGCCCCGGGCCCACCGGTGACTCGCAGGCTCCTGGAGAGCGAAGGGGCGTCCACGGGAGCGGCGCAACGTAGCGCCCGCATCGAGGCGACGCGAGCCTGTCCGTTCGCCGAGTGACATACCGTGCGTCCACGTCTGTCGACTGACGATTCCGCGACGATGCTCGTCCTCCCAACGACGTCAGGCGACTGTCCGTAGCCGCGCCGCCGGCGACCGCGAACCGCGGTCCACCGGCGGTCACAGCTGTCAACCGAGCGGCCCGCTCCCGAGCCGCCAGCGCCTTCCTGCCCGAGCGACCCATCGAGGACCTACCGATGTCGGCGCAATGACGATCGCCCTACAAGCGGGTCGCTGGGGCGCGGGCCCGGCTTCGAAACGATCGTCGCCGAGCCGGTGCGCGCGTGCCGGCGCGCGAGCGCCACCTCGAAAGGGACCTCCCAATGGCGCGCGCCGGTCAGCTCGAAGAGGCTGTCATGGGTTAGGACCCCGGAGCTCTCGAGCGTCCCTCGCCGCGATCCTCAGTCGACCGACAACGCCTCGAGGGTCGTATGACGACTGACATACCGGTGCGCGAGTGCTTCGGCCACGGGCACTTGCTACCCGATGCCTGCGTCCCAGGCTGGATGACCCAGTCGCCGCGGTCCCGCCGCGTGCCCGCGGTGCTGGCGACGGCTGCGCTGCTCGCGGCCGGCGCGGGCCTGGGCTATGTGGTCGCAGACCACGACTCCAAGGGGTCCGAGCGGGATGCGAGCGCCCTGCGGGGCGGACACATACCGGCTGCCCTCGTCCGCGGGCCGGCGCCGCGGATCCGCCTGCACGACGCTCGTGGCACGCTGATCGACACGCGCGCACTCGAAGGCCGCCCATACGCGATCACGTTCCTGTATACGCACTGCCGTGACGTGTGCCCGCTCGTCGGCCGCGAGCTGAGCGAGGCGCTTTCGCTGCTCGGCCCCCGCGCCAACGGCGTCACCGCACTCGGCGTCAGTGTCGACCCCGTCGGCGACACGCCGACGGCCGCGCGCCGCTGGACCCGGCGCGAGAAGCTGCCGGCGAACTTCCACTACCTCGTCGGCTCGCACCGCCAGCTGCGGCCGGCGTGGCACGGCTACTTCGTCGTACCGCAACACGCCGCCGACCGAGACAGCACGCACACGGCGAGCGTGTGGCTCGTGGACAAGCACGGCCACCGCCGGACCAAGTACTCCGCCGGAGCGCCGATCGACCCGCACGATCTCGCCCACGACCTGCGGCTGCTGCTCGCCGAACCGCAATGAGCTCCCGCGCCGAGGCCAAGCAGCGTGCTTCTCCTCATCGCGCGCGGCTTGTCGAACCGGGAGATCGGCGCCCAGCGGTTGTCAGGCTTAGCCTCGGCGCCGGTACAGCCACGTGGTGAGCGGCGCGAAGACCGCGGTGAGCACCGCCGACGCGGCGAGCACCCACAGCAGCTGCCCGGCCGTTGCGGTGCCGTCCATCAGCCCGCGCGTCGCCGTCACGAGATGGCTGATCGGGTTGGCGTCGGCGAACGCGCGCAGCCCGGCGGGCATCGTGGCGGGATCGACGAAGATGTTGCTCAGGAAGGTGAGCGGGAACAGGATCACGAAGCCGATGCTCATCACCGCGTTCGGCGTGCGCAGCACGAGCCCGAGCGCGGTCCAGGCCCACGAGAGCGAGACCGCGAACACGATCACCAGTGCGACGGCGGCAAGGACGCCGAGCGGGCCGCCGCCGGCGTCGTAGCCCATGATCAGTCCGAGGACGATGACGAGGCTCGCGGCCAGCAGGTAGCGGCCGGTGTCGCCGATGAGGGCGCCGACGATCGGTGCCGGCCGCCAGACGGGCAGCGAGCGGAAGCGGTCGAACGCTCCGGTCGCCAGGTCGCGGTTCAGTGTGATGCCGGTGTAGACGGTGACGAACACGACCGCCAGCACCAGCGTGCCGGGCAGCAGGAACTGCAGGTAGTCGCCCGGGGATCCGGCCAGCGCCCCGCCGAACAGGTACGTGAACATCAGCGTGAACAGGATCGGGATCCCGAGAACGTCGCCGAGCTGCTCGGGCACGTGCTTGATCTTCAGCAGCGAGCGCCAGCCGAACGCCAGCGACGCCCGCAGCGGCCCGGCCGGCGCCGGTCGCGGATGCGTGGACAACGTGGGTGTAGGGGTCATGCGATCACCTCCGCGTCGGACGACTCGGATTCGGCCGGGCTTCCGGTCAGCGCGAGGAACACCTCGTCGAGGCTCGGCTCGCCGAGCGCGAAGTCGCTGAAGGCGATCCCCGAGCGGGCGAGCTCGGCGAGCGCGTGGGCCACACGCTCCGCTGCCTCGCCGTCGCCGTTCTGCGCCGGAATCCGTGCCGCGAGTGTGGCCGAATCGCGCTCGGCGTGGACGGGCACGCCAAGCCGGCCGGAGAGCACCCGCTCGGCCTGCTCGCGCTGGGTCGGATCGAGCAGCCGTACGCGGACGCCGCCGGCGCCCACGGAAGCCTTGAGCTCGCCGCGAGTGCCCTCGGCGATGACGCGGCCGTGATCGATCACCGCGATCCGATCGGCGAGCCGGTCGGCCTCGTCGAGGTACTGGGTGGTGAGCACGACGGTCGTGCCGTGCGCGACGATCGCCCGCACGATCTCCCACACCTGGTTGCGGCTGCGCGGGTCCAGCCCGGTCGTCGGCTCGTCGAGGAAGAGCAGCTCGGGCGTGACGATGAGGCTCGCCGCGATGTCGAGCCGGCGGCGCATCCCGCCCGAGAACAGGAGCACCTGACGACCCGCCGCGTCGGCGAGATCAAAGGCCGCGAGCAACTCGCGCGCACGCGCCTTGGCGTGCTTGCGCGAATGGCCGAGGAGCCGGGCGAGAAGGACGAGGTTCTCGAATGCGGTCAGGTCCTCGTCGACGGACGCGAACTGCGCCGTGAGGCTGATCCGGCGGCGCACCGCGGCGGCATCGCGGAGGACGTCGTGGCCGAGCACGCGGGCCGTCCCGGAGTCGGGTCGCAGCAGCGTGGCGAGGATGCGGATCGTCGTCGTCTTGCCCGCACCGTTGGGGCCGAGCACGCCGTACACGGTGCCGCGCGGGATCGCGAGGTCGACGCCGTCGAGCGCGCGCGACCGCCCGAACACCTTGGTCAGACCGGACGCCTCGACGGCGAGAGCTCCGGTCGTTCGTGGGGCTGTTTTGACCATGCGTCCGACCTTAGCACTAGACTTGTCCGTATGGCCAGTTCATCTGGACAGTCCGAAAGGCCAAACCGGCCTGAGGGCCTGCGCGGCCCGGTGTCAGCACCGACGCGCGAGCGGCTGATGACGGCCGCGGCCGCGCTGATCGCCGAGGTCGGCTGGGGCCGCGTCACCACGCGCGCGGTCGCCGAGCGCGCCGAGCTCCCCCACGGTTCGGTCAGCTACCACTTCCGTGGCAAGCAGGAACTCCTCACGGAGGCCGCGCTGCACGCGTTCCAGCAGGCGATCCCGCTCGAGCACTTCGCGGCGCTCGAGACGGTTGACGACCTGATTGGGCTGATCGCCGCCGAGGTCGGCGACCCCGACGCGATCGACCCCGTGCTCTCACGGTTGATGTTCGAGGCAATGCGCGAGGCCGAGCGCGACCCGCCGTTGCGCGAGCGGATGGGCGCGATGCTCGCCGAGTACCGGCGGCTGATCGCCGACGCGGTGCGCGGCGACCAGCAGCGCCGAGCCGTCTTCGACGGCGCACCCCCAGAGGCGATCGCGACGCTGCTCGGAGCCGTCGGCGACGGCCTCCTCCTGCACGTGATGCTCGACCCCCAACTCGACGTCGCCGGCGCGATCGAGGCACTGCGCGCGCTACTCGACGCGCGCCAAGCCGCTGCCTGATCGGGCCCGCGCACGCACCTCAGAACACTCGTTCGTTCTTCGTCGGTGCACTGACATGCCTTTGCAACTCCGCGATCGCCCGCCGGTTCGGACACGGAAGTCACACAACCAGGAGGCGAGACATGAAGACGTGGTTCATACGTGTACGTAGACGGCTCAGCTTCGCCAATGTGATGTCCGCGACGGCGGTATTCATCGCAATGGGCGGGACGAGTTACGCCGCGGTGCACCTGTCCCACAACAGTGTCGGAGCGTGGCAGATCCGTACCGGCGCTGTGGGCAAGTCGGAGATCCGCGGCGGCGCCGTCAGCCGCTCCGAGATCCGCCATAACGGCGTCGATCGCAGTGAGATCAACACCAACGCGGTCGGCCCGTCGGAGGTCCGCCGGGACGCCATCAACACCGACGAGATCGCCGACGGTGGCCTCGAGGCGAAGGATCTGTCCGCCGCGGCGCAGACGACGCTCGAAACCGCGAACGGGGTGAGCTTCCGCACCGCATCGACGGCCGCAGGCGCAGCTGCCGGCGGTAACGCGAAGTCCATCGTCCACGCCGCGAACTCAGCGGTCTACACCGTTGACTTCGGACAGGACGTGAGCGCCTGCATCTATTCGGCGACGATCGGTGCCGTGAAGACCAGCGGCGGGATCTCGGATCCGCCGGCCACTGCCCTCGCGGCGACGGCATCTCCATCCACGGACGTCAACAAGGTCGTGGTGAAGACGTTGGACGCCGCCGCCGCTCCGCTCGACGCGCCGTTCCACCTACTCGTCGCCTGCTAACGACATCTCGCGAGCCGGGACCGGGACGCCCCACTCGGTCCCGGCTCTACCGACCGTATGGGCCGATCGGCGATCGGGCAGGTAGGTGAAGGTGAAGTGTTGTGAGAAAGCGCACTCGACTTTCACTGTTCTTTCAACTTCACCATCTTTCACCACGCCCCGTAACGGGCGCGCGTCAATGACGTCTGCGCACGCGGTTCAAGCCTCCAGGTGCCCGCAGTCGGTGACCCCGTCCTCCGGCATCAGAGGTTCTCGCCATACCTTCGATGCATCCGCAGCGTTGACAGCGGCCGGGATCGTGAGAGCATCGCAAGGTGATCCGATACGGAGCTGCCGGCTGATGGCCCGCTGCATCGTGTGCGGCATCGACGACTCCACGGGGGCCCGCAAGGCAGCCCGCGTCGCGGACGACTTGGCGCAGGCTCTCGGCGCTCGACTCGTGCTGGTGCACGGCACGCCCGTCGCGCCCAGCGTCATGTATGGCGTCCCATTCGACAACGACGCATTCCAGCGGGAGGTGATGGAGAACGCTCGCCGGCTTCTCGAAGACGTGGCAGGTACCTGCGGTTCCGAAGCGGTATCGCAGCGCGCGGAGTTCGGATCGGCGACCGACGTCCTCACACGCGTGATCGAGAACGAGCACGCGGATCTGCTCGTCGTGGGGACGCGTGGTCGTGGTGCCATGCGCTCGGTGCTGCTGGGCAGCGTCGCGCACGAGATGCTCGCCGTCTCGCCGTGCCCGGTCGTGGTCGTGTCTCCTCATGCCGTGAGCTGAACGACACGTCAATGACGCCAGCGCACGACCCGAATGCGCGAGCCCGAATACCGCGTGCCGCGCGGCGAGCGCCAGCGCACCCGGTAGGAACGTCCGCGCCGGTACCGCGTCGCGGTGGTCCAGTAACCGCGGCGGCCGGTGCGGTCGCGCTTGAGGTGCCGCCACTTGCCGTGGTGGCCGCGGTACTGGATCTCCACGCGCTCACGGCCATGATGCGGGCGCACGTAGCCCCAGAGGCGGACGCGCCGTCCGGCGCGGCGGGCGACCATCGGCAACCGGAAGCCGCGGTACGCCAGTTTCTTGCGGCCGCCGGCGAACCGCAGACCGGACTCGAAGCCGCCGTAGCGGTTGCGGCCACGGCCCGGGCGGTCGTCGCGCATGAGGTACTGGGAGATGGCCCGCACGCGGCCGGTCGCCCAGGCGATCTTCTCGCCGATCGCCCGGTACTCGGCCTGGCGCAGCTGGCTGACGCCGTAGTGCGGGTCCGGCCGGCTCTGGATCCCGAACTCGGTCAGATAGACCGGGGTGCGCCGCGGGATCGCCCGGGCATGCTCGGCGCGTTTGAGCGCCCGCGTGAGGCGCCACAGCGAGCCGATCGTGACATCGTCACGGCGGGGCGAGACGAAGAACGGGCCGCTGCGCGTCGTGTACGGATGGTGCGCGTAGCCGTCGACGGGCAGCTTGTGGCAGCCGCGCCGCTTGTGGTATCGGCGGTTGAGGCACAGCGAGCCGCGCAGGAACCGGAGCGGGTGGACGACGTGACTGTTGCCGCGCGGCGCCGTCTCCCCCATTAGCACGCGGTCGCGGCGGTTGCCGGTCCGGTCGAGCGCCTGCTTGGCGGCCCAGAAGAGCCGGCGATACAGCCGCGGCGAATACGGCCGGCCGCGACGGTATTGCGGCCCCAGGAACTGCGGGTGGTTCGGCTCGTTCCAGATCGACCACAGGCTGATGCGCGACCCGAACTCGCGGCCGACCGCGGTCATGAAGCGCCGGAAGCGAGTCGGACTGGGGTAGTTGACGCCGTCGCCGGTCAGCGTGGCCCAGTCGGGCGCCGGCCCGCTCGGCGTGACCAGGACATGCAGGCCGCGCGCCCGCGCCTCCGCGACGACGCGTTCGTAGGTCGTCCAGTTGTAGGCGCTCGGGTCGGTCTCGTCGAAGTGCGGCGCCGAGATGGAGCGCGGCTGCGGCGCGACGTCGCGCCAATACATGACGATGCGGATCCAGTGCACGCCGAACCGCTGGATCTCGTCGAGCACGCGCGCGCGCGTCGCGGCGTCGTTGCTGCGGATCTCACGGCCGGACTCGAAGATCGTGAACTGCGACGTGCGCGCCTGGGCCGCCGGGGCGGCGAGCAGCAGCGCCACGATGGCGATCAGCAGCGCACGCATCAGAGACCCCCGGCGTGCCGGGCGACGTAGCGGCGCGGCGAGCGCGGCTCAGTCCTCCAACGCGGCCCACGCTCGCCGCGACCCGACGTGTCGAACCGCAGGCCGGCGATGACGAGGAACGCGTGGCCGGGATTCGAGTACACGGTGATCCAGCGCCCGGGGCCACGGCGCCGCCACGACATCAGGCCGGTCGAGTCGCGCGTGCGGCGCAGCAGCCCGCTGCTGTGCAGCACATACGAGACGGCGCCGGAGCAGTCATAGGCCGAGTCGTGGAAGCGGCCGTGGCCTCCGCCGTACCGGTAGGGCTTGCTCGTGATGCGGTTCGCCGCTGCGACGGCCTTCTGCACGGGCGGCGGGGCGTCGGCGGGCGCGACCGCGGTCCGTCCGTCGGCCGCAAGCGTCGTCTGGCCCGTCGGGGCCGATGACGGCGCCGGCGGGGCGGCGGCGAGCCGCCGGCGCATCCCGCGCGCCTGTACGCGTGAGACGCGCCCGTCCACGTGCAGGTCCTCGGCGCGCTCGTAACGGCGGACGCTCCGGCGCGTGGCGCGGCCGAAGATGCCGTCGACGGTGGTCTGGTGGCCGAGGCGGGTCAGCGTCGACTGCAGGACGCGGACGTCCTCGCCGCGGCTGCCCTTGTGCAGTGGGCGGTCGCCGAAATCCGCGGCGGCGGGTGTGGCGTGCGCGGCGAAGGCCGACGCCACGACGAGCGTGCACGCACGAATCCTTCGACGCCGCGTAGGCGCGACTCGGTTCAACGAAGCTCCTTCCAGTCGTTTCCGAGGTGAGCTGACGGGCTCGCGCTGGAAGTGGCTGCGCTACGCCGGCGGTGCCGGCGATTCGCCCCGTGCGGACGATCGTCCGCAGATGGTTCCCCCGGCCGGCCGAGCCCGGTAGCCCGGCCGGTTCAACGTTGCGTTGCGCCTCTCAACGCGAGCGCCGCGACCGAGTTGCGGAGCGAGGCGCTCATCGTCTGTCGAATGACGGTCCCGACGATCGGCTCGCAACTCGACCGGTCGGGCCGGTTGGAACGTGAGTGACCCGAGCCATACTCCTCACCCTCCTGGCCATCATCTGCCTGACCGCGGCGCCGGCCGAGGGCAAGACACGCAAGCCGCTCGTCGGATTCGGCGAGCAGAGTCCCTGGATCTTCAGCGACGCGCATTGGTTCGCGTTGGCGAAGAATCAGCGGCACTACGTCCGTTACGTCATGCCGTGGGACGCGCTGCGCTTCAAGAGCACGCGAGACCCGGTCGACGTCTGGATGAACGAGGCGAAGCGGCGTCACGCCCGCGTCCTGCTCGCGTTCGGGCACTCGGTGCGCCGGCACCGCCAGCTCAAGCTCCCGAGCCGGCGGCAGTACCGCCGGCAGGTCCGGGCGGTCCGCAAGCGGTATCCGTGGGTGAAGACGTTCCAGACCTGGAACGAGGCCAACCACGGCTTCCAGCCCACCTATCGCAAGCCGTGGGCTACCGGGCGCCTGTACGACATGCTCATCAGGACGTGCCGCGGCTGCATCGTCACGGCTCCGTCCGTGATGCTCACCGGCTCGGACAGCATCCGCTGGATCAAGCGGTTCGACCGCGCGGCCAAGCACCGCGTCCAGATCTGGGCCGTCCACAACCACATCGACGCCAATCGCAACTCGAAGTGGCGCACCCGGATGTTCCTCCGACACACGCACGGCCAGGTCTGGTTCACGGAGGTTGGCGCGATCTGGAACCGCTGGATGCCCAACCGTCACGGCCACGGCTGGCACAAGGTCCGGCGCTACAACCACCGCACCGCGGTGCGGGCGATCCGCAACATCTTCAAGCTCGCCCGCTTGAGCCGGCGGCGCGTCAAGAGGATCTACGTCTACAACTGGTTCGGCCCGTCGCAGTCGCGGCCGCGCTGGGATTCCGGCGTGGTGTCGGCCGACGGCCAGATCCGCCGCACATTCCGCACGCTCAGAGCGCAGATGCGCAAGTACGCGCGCTGATGGGGTGCCGGCAGCGACGCGCCGGCGGACTCGCACCCCTCGGCTCTGGCTCCTGTCCCGGTTCCGGGGTCCGCGTGAGCAGGCGGTCAGTGTGGTGGGTCATACCGACAGCCGGTAGCCGACGCCCCTCACAGTTTGGATCAGATCCGCGTTGACCGCGAGTTTCTCGCGCAGCCTGTGGATCACCGCGTCGACGACGTTGGATCCGAGGTCGTCGTCGAAGCCCCAGACGGCAGCGAGGAGCTCGGTGCGGGGGACCGTATGACCGGCGTGCTCGCGGAGGATGTGCATGACCGCAAACTCCTTCGGCGTGAGGTCGACGCGGTCATCGTTGACGAGCAGCTGGCGTCGCCGCACGTCGAGGAGATCGTCCTCGGGGGGCCCGAACTCCGCGGCCGCCAAGTCGGTTAGCCACCCGTCGACTGAAGACGGGCCGAATTCGAGGTACAGCCCGTAGTACTCACGACCGTCGATCTCCACCACGCCGCGCGGAATGACGCCACCGCGAATCTGCCCCATGACTGGACCGTAGATCTCGGGATGGTCGGTGATCCCGTAGTTGCGACGCAGGCGCGGACGGAGTTGCATGTAGATGCGCTTGAGGTCGAGCCACATGCTCGCCTGCGCCTCGCATGGCCCATCCCCAGCGTCCCAGGTCAGCCAGCGGCGGATCAGCAGCACCTCCTGGCCGGCACCGATCGGGTGCTCGGCGAGATGCTCGAGCCACATCGCGACAACCGGATCGTGCGCGAACCGGTGCGGGTCGGTCCGCCCGCTGGTCGTGATGATCGAGAACCCGGCGACCTCACCCCGCGCGTTCCGCGCCACGCGGAACGCATCCGGGCTCCGTGACCACCACGCGCGCAGCAACCTGGCGGCCGTCGGGGGTTCGTGTCGTTCGATGAGCGCGTCGATGACGGCGGCGTCGGCCGGCGTCGCGGTCTCGACAGCGAAGTTGTGCGCCCCGCTCGGAAAGTGGGCCTCCCGGACCTCGGGATGCTCGACCAGGTAGATCATGTCGGCGGTCTGGCGCCACAGCTGGGACCTCGGCGTAGTGCGGAGCTGGTCACGGAGATGAGCCCAGGCCCGTTGCCGCAGCTCGAGGTACCGAGCCGGCTCCAGCGCCCGCAGTCGCGTCGCGATCGTCTGCTGGAGCGCTTCGTGCATCGCGAGCCCGTCCGCGGCGACGTCGACGAAGGGCAACCCCTCGAGGGTCTCCAACGCCTGCAACGTGTCGTGATCGGGCAGCATGGCGTCAAGAATCGGTCCGCTCAGACGCCTGACGACCGCCGCCGCCTCGAGCAAGCGCTGCGTCCGCGCGTCGAGGTCGTCGAGATAGGCGCGGGTGAACTCGTCGAGCAGCCGGCTCAGCGTCACGTCCTCGACCGGCGAGGCGGGACGTTCCTTGGCGGCCAAGGCGCCGAGGACGAGCGTCAAGGCATGCCCTCGGGAGAAGCGAATGATCGGAGCGACATCCTCTTCCGGAACGCCCAACGAGCGCACGAGCGCTGCGCTCTCCTCCGCTCGCAACGGGCCGAGAAGCATCGCTTCGACACCGCCCGCGGGCAGCCGACTCCATGCCTGGTTCGGCGCTTCCCGCCCGGCCAACACCATCACAGCGTTCTCCGGCAGCACCGGGGTCACCGATTGCCGCAGCCACGTATCGAGCAGGCGGAGCACCTCATAGTGATCCACGCAAAGCACGACACGGTCGGCTGCACCGCCGAGCCACTCGAGCAGCCCGAGACCGAGCTCGCGTTCGTCGAGTGACCCGGTCGCGTGAGCCACGGCCGCCAGGAAGCCCTGCTCCGTGGGCTCGATCTCCCGACCGTCCAAGAGGAGCACCAGCGCGTCGCCGGACGCAACGTCAACGGCGAAGCGCCGCAGAAGCGTCGACTTTCCGGAGCCGGCCAGCCCGTGCACGAAGAAGACCCGCGGCTCCGGCCCGACCGCCAGACGGCGCAGACGCACCAACTCGTCCCTGCGCCCGAAGAACGTCCCAGCGCCCGATCGCCCGGTGGTCGAATCGATCTCGACGGCCATTCCTAAGGCGAGGCTACCGCTGCCTTGCGCGGACGTCATCGTCTTTTCATCGTCTCGTCACGCTGCCGGGCCTGAGCCCGCCTACGCTCCGCGGAGACCACGAACCGGCGGCATCCAAGGAGCTCACAATGAGCAAGGTGATCTTCGTCATCCAGCGGCGGCCAGACCTGACTCGCGAGCAGTGCCTCGCCGAGTGGCGCGGTGAGCGCCATGTCTCCGTGCTCAAGGAGCTACCCGGGCTGACGAAGTGGCGGCAAAACCACCCCACCCGCGACTCCGGGGAATCGATCTGCGACGGCATCGGCGAACTCTGGTTCGACGACGACGAAGTGATGACCGCTGCCCTCAACTCACCCCAGATGCGCGCCGCCGTCGAGGACGCGAGGAACTTCCTCGACATGGAACAAACCGGCATGCTCATCGTCGACGAGCAGACGATCATCGGCTGACAGGCCGACGGAGGGCTGGTCGTATGTCCAGAGGCGCGTTAGACCGCGACGGCCGACAGCGCGCCGGCCCCGGCGCGCATCGTCAGTCGGCGGACGATCGCCTGGCGGCTCGCGTGTGCCGCTCATAGCCTGCCCGTTACCTTGCACGGACTTCCGCTCTTCACGAGATTGCGATTCGGCGGCGGTCCCCGAGCGCCACGCGCGGCGCGGGAGGCGGTGGTTGCGATCCTACGGGGTCGCGTCGCTGCGCAGCTTGCCGACGCTGCCGAGCTGATCGTGAGCGAGCTGGTGACGAACAGCGTGGTACACGCTCGGATGGGACCGGCCGACGCGATCGCCATCGATGTCGAGCTCGCTGAGAACCACCTTCGCCTCGCGGTGGTGGACAACGGGGCTGAGTGTCTGCCGCGTCTCGTCGAGCCTGATCCCTTGCGGCCCGGCGGGAAGGGCTTGCTGCTGGTCGAGCGACTGTCGATGGCATGGGGCGTCGACCGCAGACGGAGCGGGGTCACGCGGGTGTGGTGCGAGCTGGCGACGAGTCAGCGCCCGGCCGAGCTGACGTAGTCGACGAGCGTCTTGAGCTGCTCCGGCGAGAGCTTGTCGCCGAAGTCCTTCGGCATCAGGCCGGAGGAGTACCCCTTGGCGACGAAGGCGTCCGGCTCGATGATCGACTGCCGGACGAACTCGCGCAGCGGCTTGCCGGCCGCCTTGGCGTCCGATTCGAGCTGCTTGTCGAGGTCGGGTCCGGTTGTGCCGTTCGCGTCGGCCTTCGCGAGCGTGTGGCAGCCGCTGCAGCCGTTGGCGGCGAACAGGGCGCGTCCGTCGGCTCCACCGCCGGTTGCTGCGGGAGTCGCGGTGCCGGAGGAGCCGGAACCGCCCCCGCCGCACCCAGTCGCCACGACCACGATCCAGACGAAGGCGCAGGCGGCATAGGCGCGCATGGCACGGTTCTACTCCTGCGCGACAGGCCGTCGAGCGTGACCGTCACTGGACTGACGAGCCGACTGTCCGTCCAGGAACCGGTCGATCCGGTCGGCGACCACGCGCGGCGCGTCGAGCCAGGGCAGGTGGCCGGCGCCATCGAGCAGCTGAAGCTCGCCGCGCGGAAGCAGCTCGATCGCTCGGTGGCACACGCTGGGCGTGCCGGTCGGATCCGCAGTGCCGAGCAGCAGGAGCACCGGATGTGGGATGGCGGCCAGCTCGGCGGCGTCGAAGGCGAGGCCGGGTCGCAGGCCGGTGCGCCAGCTCACCAGCGCGCGGACCATGTCGCGCTCGCGGATCCGCGTGTCGGTGTCGCGGTCGAGCGCTACGCGCCAGTCAATCAGCTCGTCCGGGATGTGGCCGGCCGCGACGCTCGGGCCGTGGCCGATCTGTCGCAGGAGCCCGCGCGCTGCCGGCCGGCTGGCTGGAAGGCGGGCGATGACAGAGCCCAGCGGCGAGGCGATGGCCCGCAGGATTCCGGGGACGCCGCTTTCCGGCAGCAGCGGTCCGGCGCCCAGCAGGACGACCCGGCCGACGCGCTCGGGGCGCGCGCCGGCGAGCCGCAGGGCCGAGACGTTGCCGAGTGAGGAGCCGACCACGTCGGTGCGGTCGAGCTCCAGGGCGTCGACGAGGGCAGCGAGCAGAGCAGCGATGACCTCGCGGTACTCGCGATCGGCGTAGTCCAGTCGCGAGCTGAGGCCGGCGTTGGGCGGATCCACCATCACACAGCGCCGCCCGGTGAGCTCGCCGACCAGCGGCGCCCAGCTCGCTGCCGTGCCCGCGGTCCCCGGCAGGAACAGGACCGGCTCCCCCGCGCCGAGCTCGAGCACCCGCAGGCGGACCGCCGGCCGATCGAGCTCGACGATCCGTTCGCTCGGCTCCAGCCCGTAGTGCGACCAGACCGCGTGCTCCGCTGCGCGGTACCGTCGCTCCGCGGCGGCAGCGGTCATGCCGTTGCCACCGCGCAGAGCGCCAGGCCGCGGAGCACGTAGCCGTCGGCGCGTGCGAAGCCCTCGCACGCCGCTTCGACCTTCGCGCGCAGTCGTTCGCGCTCGGTCTCCTCCAGGGCCTGGAGCGCGAGGCCGATCGGCCCGGCCGTGTCCGCGATCAGCGCGATGTACTCGTCGATGCCGTCGACCGCGATCTGTACGGGGACCTCTTCCGTGCGCACCGCGCCGAACCCTGCGCCGGCGAGCAGGGCGCTCGTGCGCTCCGGGCGGGCCATGCTGAAAATGCCCGCGGCCGGCGGCGGCTCGGGCGGCGGGAGATGTCCGCCGGCGATCAGGTTGCCGGCGATGATCGAGAAGATGGGGTTGCGCTCGGGCGGGCCCCAGACCGCCAGCGCGAGCCGTCCGCCCGCGCGCAGGACACGACGGGTCTCCGCGAGCGCCGCAGCCGTGTCCGGCATCAGCATGTAGCCGAACCGGCAGAGCACCCCGTCGACCGAGTCAGCATCCAGCTCCATCTCCTGAGCGTCCAGCACGCGGTAGTCGGCGTTCGCGACGCCCCGCTCGGCGCCGCGACGTCGCGCGACGGAGAGCATGTGCGGGGACAAGTCGGTGCACAGCAGCTGCCCCTGCGGCCCGACGATCGCTGCCGCGTCGAAACCGGTGTCGCCGGCCCCGGCGGCAAGCTCGAGCACCGTGTCAGCCGCGCGAGGGGCGAGCGCGCGGATCAGCCAATCGCCCACCGGCGCCGACAGCTCCTCGATCTGGCTGCGGCGGCGTTCCCAGCCGGGGGCGATCGCCTCGGCGATGGCCAGAATGTCGTCGCGCGTCGTCTCGGTGGTCATCGTGTCCTCCTTCGCGGGCGGGGCCTGCTGCGGAGGACGCTAGGAGCGGACCGGACGCCGCGCCATCGGGAGTTCTCCCCACGCGACGATGCCGTGCTCCATCGCGAACAGCGTCGCTCCGGCGCGTGTCGAGGCGCCGATCTTCCCGTAGGCGTTCTGCACGTGCCGGTCCGCGGTCTTGACCGAGATCCCGAGCGCGCGGGCGACCTGCTTGGTCTGGAGCCCCCGGGCCAGCAGGCCGACGACCTGCGCCTCGCGCTCGGTCAGCCCGGCGGCCCGCTGGACACGCGGCGGGGCCTCGCCCGCGGCTTCGATCACCGCGGTCGCCACGTCTGGGTCGAACCGGCCTCGGCTCGCGCCGTCGGCGAGGCGCTCGGCCGCTTGTCCTCGCGAGCAAGCCGGCCGGTGCGGCCGCGGCTCGGTCATCGCGTGATACGCGTCCGCGGCCGCCAGCAGCCTGGCCGGCAGGGGCAGGTCCGCCCCGCGGGCCCCGCGGTGGTACCCGGAGCCGTCGAGGCGCTCGTGGTGCGCCCCCGCGATCGGCGCCAGCGTAGCCAGGAACGCCGACCGCGAGAGGACTCGCTCGGTTTGGTACGGGTGCAGGCGCACCCGCTCCCACTCGTCGACGCTGAGCGGCCCTGCCCGCTGCCAGACACGCTCTCCCACCGCGACCCGGCCCACGTCGTGGACCAGCGCCGCGCGCCGGATCGCGACGACACCGGCGGGGTCGACGCCGCAACGGCGAGCCGACGCTTCGGCCAGGCGGGCGACGCCGCGCGAGTGACCGGCGAGATACGGCGAGACCAGGTCGGCGAAGTCGCCCATCGCCGCCAAGGCCGCGTCGATGGCCGTGCCAGAGAGCGTCAGCCGTGGCGCGGGCTCGCAGGCGAGCGTCGGCTCCCACGCCGAGGCGCCGGGTTCGAAGTCGAGAATCTCCGGGGCATCACGGGCGAGCGCCTCGGCGATGTCGGGATCGAACGCATGGCCCGCACGCTCGCGCACGACGCGTGCGACCTGCTCGACGTCGCCGAGCAGTCGCTGGTAGGCGGCGTCGCGGGCCACGTGCGCGATGCGGATGGCGAGCGGGATGTCCTCGCCGGCTGCCCGACGCAGTACGCCTTTCCCATCCCAACGCTCGGTCAGGTAGGAGAACAGCTCCGCGACGGACGCCGGGAGACCGAGGCGCCGTGCCAGCATCCGCGCCGCGTCGCAGAGCGCGGCCGTGTGGGGCCGATGCGCCCGCGCCGCCCGAGGCAGGCGACGCGCGACCTCGATCGCGCGGCGTGGACCCGTGCTGTCCGGCGGGGGAAGCGCACGCACCAGCGCGGCGAGCGTCTCGCGCGGGGAGCCGTGCAGTACCGGAACGAGATGAGTCGTGTGGTCGCCACCGAAGATCGCCGCCGCGATCTGGCCGTCGGCAGTACAGCCGGCATACGTCAGTAGGGAGCTGTAGTAGAGCTGTGACGCGGTCTCGGCGTCGATGCCGACGCAGTCGCCGAGACGCATCGCCGCGAGCGTGCCGTGCAGCCCATGCTCGAACGGAAAGCCCATGCTCAGGTCGGTCGCCAGGCACACCGCGCCGATCACCTCGGCGGCGCGAACACGGTCGTCCTGAGGTGGGTGTTCCACTAGCCCCGCTCCGGAGCCTGCGTCGTCCGCGCAATGACGACATCGCCGGGACCGTCGCCGTGTTGGAGACCATGAGCGCGCTCACCCGCCGGACGGCCCGAGGAAGGGAAAGCATTCCTAGGTGCTGGGCGGCGGGGGCGCGTGGCAACGACGGCTTCGTCCCCCGGCAATGCGTCCGCGGGCTGGCGATCCCACATTTTCAAGTCCGGGCCCGGCCGTAGCGCCGGGCCCACCTGTACTTGGGTCGGCGAGATGGCCCTGCCATGCGCTCGCCGGCGGTTGCCCAGTCTGTTCGGCAACCGCCGGTTACGCGCGTGTCAACCGAACGCCGCCGCGGCGAACGCGACGGCGATCCTCTCCTCACGCCAAAGAGCATGCCGGTCGCCACGCCGTCACGCCAGTCGATCGTCTGACGAGTGACGATGCGCGGCGTTCGGCGCTCATTCGCATTCTGCCGGCCAGTGCTCAGCGACACGTCGCATCTGGCGTACGGCGCCGCGCAGGATCCGCGAGACGTGCATCTGCGAACAGCCAACATGCGCCGCGATGTCCTGCTGGACCATGTCCGACTGGAAGCTCAGGCGGACGACCTCGCGGTCACGTGCCGGCAACGTGGCGCTGAGCTGCCAGAGCACCACCGAGTCCTCGCACCGACCTAGATCGTCGCGGCGGTCGACCAGCGCATCGCAGTACGTCGGCGCCCCGGGCTCCGCCCCGGGCAGTGGCCGATCGAGCGACACCGGCGCGTGGGCTCGGGCGCCCTGGAAGGCCTCGACGACCGCCTCGCGGGGCAGCGCGAGCCGACCTGCGACGTCGTCGATGGTGGGTTCGCGGCCGAGCTCCTGTAGCAGGATGTCGCGCACGCCGACGGCCTCGCGGTAGGCCTCCTGCAGCCCGCGAGGCGGCCGGACGGGCCACATGCTGTCACGGAAGTAGCGTCGGAGCTCACCGAGGATCGTCGGCACGGCGTACGGGGTGAACGCGCCCCGACAAGGATCCCAGCGTCCGGCCGCCTTGATCAGCCCGAGACGCGCGACCTGCACGAGATCGTCGAGCGGCTCGCCACGACGGCCGTAGCGGCGCGCAAGCGCGGCCGCGAGCGGGAGGTGCTTCTCGATCAATCGTTCCTGGGCGTGCTCGTCGCCGCTCAGCGCCGCCCGGCGGAGCCGCCGGTCTTCCCGGTGGCTTCGCGCGGCCGGGCCGCTGGGACGGGCGTGAGCTGCGGAGGGGGTCATCGCGGGGGCGCTCGGCCATACCCCCGCACGGGCCACCACGCCGAGCGTCGTCAGTTCACTGACGCCCGAGGCTCTGGCGTCTGCGTGGGTGGCGCTTCGGGAAGAAGGCCATGCTGCACCGCGAACAGGCTCGCCGCCGCGCGGTTGGACGCCCCGATCTTCGCGTAGATGTGCTCGACATGTTTGCCCACCGTCTTGCGCGAGATGACAAGTCGGCTCGCGATCTCCTTGTTGGAGAACCCGCGGGCGAGCAGCCGAAGAACGTCGACTTCGCGTTCGGTCAGCCCCGCCGGTCCTTGGCGGCGACGGCGGGCCGTGTGGCCGGCGGCCGTGAGAACGGCCTGAACAGCCTCTGCATCGAGATGACCGTCCCTGACTTCGGCCTGGAGTACGAGCGCCGCCTCGGAAGCCGGCCGTGCCGGACGGTGCGGACGGGGCTCGACAAGCGCCTCATAGACGTCGGCCGCGGCGAGGATCCTCGCCGCGCCGGAGATCGCACCGCCGGCGAGGCCACGTGGGTACCCGGTCCCGTCAAGCCGCTCGCGGTGTTGGACCGCGATCGCACCCAGCGGAGCGAGCGCCGCCGACCGGCGGAGCATCCGCTCGGTGATGTGCGGGTACAGGCGCATCCGCTCCTGCTCCCCTGCGCCGAGCGGCCCCCGCTTGTCCAGGATCGCGTTCGAGATCCCGAGCCGCCCGAGGTCATGCAACAGCGCTGCCCGGCGCAGCGCGCGCAGGTCTGGCGCGGAGAGCCCGAATTGCTCGCCCGCCGCCGCCGCCAGGGCGGCCACCGCGGACGAATGCCCGAGGAAGTACGGCGACTTGAGATCGACGAAATCGGCGATCGCCTCGAATGCCGTGTCGAGCCGCTCGCCCGAGAGCACGACCGCCAACGCAGGCTCGGCATCGATGACCGCCGCCCAGCTCGGGATCGAGTCGAGGTCCGCCAGGAGCATGGCCGCCTCGCCGCCCACCAGCTCCGCGATCCGCGGGTCGAACTGCTTGCCTCCGCGCTCCCGCGCCAGCTTCATTACGGCGCCAGCTCCCCCGACGCGGTGGGCAACCTCCACATATTCAGACAGCTGCGCCAACCGCGACGCGATCGGTACCTGCTCGCCGCGTAGTGTGCCCGGCCATCCGCGACCGTCCCATTGCTCGTAGGCGCCGAGCAGCGCCTCGGACACCTCGTCCGGCAGCCCGAGCTGCCTGCTTAGCGTCCACGCCATGCGCGCGTGGTGGGTGATCATGTCGTCGACCTCACGGTGGCCGGAAGGACGAACTCGAGTCCGACCCGAAACCGATGCAGTGGCGGCGCGCCGGAGCCCAGCCGGCGCATCGCCGCCGCCCGGCCACGCGGACTGCGCATATAGACCGCGTACTTGCCGGACTTCAGGGCGATGTCGTCCCCGAACCACTTCGCCTGCTCGTGCGCATCCGAATGGCACCCCACGTTGACCAGCAGCGCGGTGTAGTAGACGACGGCTCGCGACTGCTCGTCGAGACCAAGCCGATCCGCCAGCCGCAACGCGATCAGGCACTGACGCAGGACGTGCTCCATCGGCTGACCGAAGCCGAGATCGATGCCGAGCGACAGTGCGGCCACGAGGTCGGCCAGCCGGACATGCGCGCGATCAGCCGCGTCGCCCATGCATCGACCGTACAACCCAAGATGGGGCAAACGCCTGATGCTCGACCGCCCGCCGGCGCATATGTTCAGGCCCAGACATCATGACCCTCTACACCTGTCCATGGCAGAAGCGAAGTGCGGGCTGGCATCCCTGTGGGGTCGCCGCCAAGGCGCTCGACGACGCCGGCTACAGCTATGCGATCAAGGTCGTCCGCGGTCAGTTCAGCATGCCGTGGACCTGGCCGACCCTAAGGCGTGATCGGGCCGAGGTGAGACGACTCAGCGGGAAGAACGGTGTGCCCCTGCTCGTCCTCGACGACGAGCGAGTCGTCGCCGGCTCGAGGGAGATCGCGCGCTGGGCCGCCGAGCATCCTCGCAGCACGCCGCGTATCTCGTAGCGTCGTCAGGGGCCGCTCGGCTTCCCTGCCGACGCCGCGCCCGCAGGGACGACGAGAACGGGCCGGCTCGTGCTGCGCACGACGGCATGCGAGACGCTGCCGAGCACGAACTCGCGTATGCGCGACATGTCTCGACGGCCAACGACGATCAGATCCGCATGCCACCTGTCCGCGGCTTCAACGAGCGCGGTGGCGATGCCCTCGACGCCCGACCCGTGGCATGCCGCGAACTCGGAAGCCAGCCCGGCGTCGTGTGCCAGGTCGGCGCCTTCGCGGGCAGTTCGGATCGCCGCACGCTCGAAGGCAGCCGCGGAAAGCTCCTCGCGTGGCGGGGCCGCGACGCTGGCGATATCTGGTGCGGTGATTGCGTCCGGAGTGAGAACGTCCCACACGTTGACGACCACGGCCGTGCCGCTCTCGCAGATGGCCGCCGCGATCGCGATGGCGTCGCGCGCCTCCGCCGAAGCGTCATATCCGATGAGCAGGCGTCGTGGGATCACATCCGGGTCATGCCCTCCGCGTCGCCTGCGTCCCGTGGCTTTCGTATGCCGAATGACGGCGCGGTGGAGAGCACGGCGAGGACGGCGCAAGATGGGCGATCGAACCGACTCGAAAGGAGTCTCGTGCTCGCCGTCACGCAAAGCGCCATCGATACCGTCAACCTCATCGCACCGGGCGACGCCGGCTTACGGATCTACCTGCCAGAGTCAAGATCCGACGACGCCGCGCACGCTCTTCGACTGCAGGTCGCCCACTCTCCTCGCGCTCACGATCGGATCGTCGAGGTCGATGGCGCGCGGCTGTTCCTCGAGCCGGCCGCAGCCGCGGCGCTCGATGAAATGGTGCTGGACGCAGCCAGCGACGGCGAGAAGGTGCGGTTTGCCGTCGCGCCGCAGGGCAAGCAGGCCGCAGAAGGCTGAGTCTGGAGACTCCCCGACCGCGATCGAGGAGCGCCGGTGGTCTCGCTTAATCCGACAGGTCGACGGTCGGCGCCCGACGCGCTCGACCACGTGGAGCGCGCCGCCATCGCGGCCTCGCATCTGCGCTCGCTACCGCCGGGAGAGACTGGCGGAGCTGACGCGCGAGGCATCGCGGCTGCGTGTCCCGGCGGGTGGGATCGTGCATCACGCGGGCGAGACGTCGGCGCACTGCGAGCTCGTGGTGGCCGGCCTCGTGCGGGTGTACGTCGCGGCCGCGGACGGGCGCACCATGACCGTGCGGTACTGCCGCCCCGGCGCGCTGATCGGTGTCGTGTCGATGTTCCGGCCGGCGTTCTCGCTGCCCGCGTCGATCGATGCGGTGACCGCGGCGAGGCTGCTCGTCCTGCGGCCGGCGGTCGTGCGGCGCGTCGTCGACCGGGATGCGCGGGCGGCGCGTGCTCTGCTCGAGGAGCTCAGCGAGCGCGTGGTCCGCTTCATCGCCGAGATCCCGGGCAGCGCGTTCTCGACGGTGCGCCAGCGCGTCGCGCGGCACCTGCTCGACCTCGCAGTGGATCGTCGGCGCGAAAGCGAGCTCGTGGTCGCGATCTCCCAGCAGGAGCTCGCCGATGCGGTCGGCACAGTTCGCGAGGTCGTCGTGCGCGCGCTGCGCGAGCTGCGGGAGGACGGCCTACTGCTGACGCGGCGCGACGGCATCGTGCTGCTGGACGCGGAGCGGCTCGCCGCCGTGGCCTCCGCCGCGGTCGCGGCAGATTGGAACCAAAGTTCCTGACGTCGGGCGCAGCGTCCGCCATCGTCCGCGGTCATGGAGACCGAGGCCACCGCAACCGCGCCGGCGGGATCCGCTCACGCGCTCGAGCCCACGCGCGGCCCCCTGCTGCGCGAGGAGCTCCAGCTCGCGTTCCGCAACCGGGGAATGCCGCTGGAGGCGATGCGCTACGACATCACGCCGACCGGCCTGCACTATCTCGTCGTCCACTGGGACATACCGGCCGCCGACGACGCGAAGTGGCGCCTCAGCCTGCGCGGCGCCGTCCGTAAACCCTTCGAACTCGGCATCGACGACGTCCGCGCGCGGCCTCGCCGGACGATCCCGGTCACGCTCGAGTGCGCCGGCAACGGCCGCGGCTGGCTCAGCCCGTGCCCGGTGAGCCTGCCGTGGCTGGGCGAGGCGATCGGCACGGCGGAGTGGACCGGAACCCCGCTCGCCCCTCTGCTCGACGAGGCGGGCGTGGAGCCCGGTTGCGCGGAGGTGGTCTTCTGGGGAGCCGATCGCGGCATCCAGGGCGGGCAGGAACAGGCGTACGGGCGGAGCCTGCCGATCCGCGAGGCTCAGCGGGCCGACGCGCTACTTGCCTACGAGATGAACGGCCGTCCGCTCGAACCACAGCACGGAGCTCCACTGCGCCTGCTGGTTCCGGGGTGGTACGGGATGGCCAGCGTGAAGTGGCTGAACGCGATCGAGGCCGTGACCGAGCCGTTCCATGGATTCCAGCAGGCCGCCGCGTACCGCTACCAGGCCGCCGCCGATGATGCCGGACAGCCGGTCGCGCGCGCGCGTGTGCGCGCGATGATCATTCCGCCCGGCGTCCCCGACTTCTTCTCCCGCGGCCGCTTCGTAGGCGCGGGACCGGTGGCGCTCGCCGGCCGTGCGTGGTCGGGGACCGGTCCCGTGGAGCGCGTCGAGGTCGCCGTTGACGGAGAGTGGGCCGACGCGCAGCTGCAGCCGTCCGCCGGCGAGTTCGCCTGGCACGCCTGGAGCTTCGACTGGACCGCCACGCCCGGCGAGCACGAACTGGCCTGCCGCGCGACAGACGCCACGGGCGCTACCCAGCCACTCGAGGCACCATGGAACTACCAGGGCATGGGCAACAACGTCGTCCAGCGGATCCCAGTCACCGTGCGGTAGGCACGGTGGCCGGCAGGATGTTGTGGTTGATGTGAAACGCGTTGCCGGGGTCGTACCGGCGCTTGACCTCGGCCAACCTGTCGCCGTTTGGCCCATAGGCGGCGCGCAACGCGTCGAGCGGCTCGTCGTCTGAGTAGTAGTTGAGCCAGCGTCCGTCGGCGCGGAACGGCGCGATCGCCGTGAACGTGTCGCGTGTCCAGGCGACATTGGCGTCCGTGTCGGCCGGATCGGTCCACACTGTGGCGAGGACCGCGGATTCTGCACGGCGTATGCGCTGGCGGCAGCCGCAATGTCGGTCGACAGACGCTGCGGCGACTCAGTCGTCGCGGCGGAGACCGGCTTCGTAGAGCCCGGCTGAGAGACGGCGCACACGGCCCGACCGGACCGCGTTGTCGAGGACGGTCTCGAAGGGTACGGACCACGCGGCGGCGTGGGCGAATGCACGCAAATCGGCGTGCGTGAGCACGCCGTAGCTCTCGAGGATGCGGCGCAGCTTGCGTTGCCGCGCGATCGCGTGCGTAGGCGCGACGACCAAGCCGTGTCCTGACGTTGCGCTCATGAGAGACCGGTACCCGCCTGAGGTTCGGCCTGACGGTCATCGTCAGCCCACAGACGAAGCGGCCGCCGCCCGTTCCTCGATCGTCTGCTCGCAGACCGGCGGCCCGGGCCACACCGAAGCCGGGGGTAGCCGCAGCTGCTCGGCACGCCGAACGTGGAGGTTCTCATGTCAAGCGGAGATCCGCGCGAGCGAACCGCTGGGCGCGAGCGCCCGCGGGAGCGTCGCATCGTGGTCGATCCGACGCGAGGCCCCTTGGGACGCGCACCGCTCGGTGGCCAGCAGCGCGTCACCAGGGACAACGTCCTCGACGCCGCGACCCTCGACCTCGTCGCGGGCGTCTGGTTAGCGATCTCCCCATGGGTCCTGGCCTACACCGCTACCGATGCCCGCTGGAATCCGATCATCTTTGGCGCGATCGTCGCTCTCCTCGCGCTCGTGCGCATCGCGATGCCTGCCCGAGCTGGCGGCCTGTCCGCCATCAGCGCCGCGATCGGCGTGTGGATGTTCATCGCCGGATTCTGGCTCGCGGACTCGGTGCAGGCGGCCTGGAACGACTGGATGCTCGGCATCATCGTTTTCGCCCTGGCGATGATCAGCCTGGCGTCAGCCGCGAGCGGAGGGGAACGGCACACCCTTGTCCCGTGACGGGAGCCGTGCCGTATCGGTCGCGATCAACGCTCAGGGCGCGGATGGATGCGAACTGCCTTGACGACCGCTTGCGCGCCGGTGGACTCCAGGAGGTCGGCGCGGGTCTTCGGCGGATCCTCGGGGTGGCGCTCGTCGGTGGCGGGCTCCGGGGTCCGAACGAAGCCCCGGACCTCGACCGCATCATGCAGGCGCAGACCGGTCGGCCGTCCGGCTGATGGGAGGACGAGCAGGCGCCCACCATGGGCGCCCGTGAGCACGAAAGCGCCACGGAACCGCTTCGGCACATCGGTGACCATGGCGGCGACGGTGCCCGAGAACACCAGCTGCCGGTTGTCGTACGCCTCAGGATCCGCCGCGACCTTTGCCAGCGTGGCGCCGGGGTCAGATTTAGGCGCGGGATCCTCGCCGCCGGACGCAAGCGCGACGATGCCTACGAAGACCGCCACCGCGAGCAGCGGCACCAGCGCGGACCAGGCGCGTGAGCGGGATTGGTTCATGCTGCGGGGCTGCCCCGCGGCCGGCGATGGGCTTGAGCGCGCGTCAGCGCGCAGACGAGGCGAGGAGCACCTTGAGGTCGTGGGCCATGTCCGCCGGGTCGATCGGCGCGCCGCCGGCCCAGCGCCCACGAAGATGACCGCGACCGTCGACCAGCCAGACGCTCGCGTCGTGCGTGCGGGGATCAGCGAGGGTGTCGCGCGGCCCGACGACGAACCAGCCGCGCCAGATCGGAGCCAGCTGCGCGCCCGAGCCGAGGAGGTAGTGGAACTGCGCTGGCAGACGATGCTCGGCGACCCACGCGCGGGCCGCCGCCGGCGTGTCACCGCGTGGATCGACACTCACCCCGAGCGCTGCCACGTCAGCGGCGCGCGTACCCAGACGATTGAGGGCGTCCGCGATCTCGGAGCCGATCAGCGGGCATACGTCGACGCAGTGCGTGTAGAGGAACGTCACAAGATACGGGTGGCCCACGAGACGGGCGCTGTCGACGCGGATCCCGCGCTGGTCGTCCAGTGCGATACGCGGGGCGGCGGCCCCGTCGAGGTCCTGCGGCAGGAGGTTCGCCCGCAGCCCCGGGGCGGCGGCTGACCCACCACCGCCGCGCGCCCCGGCGGCGAGCATGCCAATCGTCGCGCCGGCCACGACGAGCGCGAGCACGATCGCAGCGCGAGCCCCGTGCCCCATGCGCAGCATCTCAGTGATGCTAGGACGCCAAGCGCTGCGCCGCCGACGCAGGCCCTCTCACGGCGGCTTGGTGGGCGCCCCGCTCGCCGATGGCGGCTGGACGCCATACAACAAGGCACGCGCGATCAGCAGACTGGCTGCACGGAAACGACGGTTCGGGGAGACTCCATGACCCTGCGAGCACTACCGGGCGCCAGCCGCGCAGATTGCGAGGTTCGACGCCAACGGCTTCTGCGGCGCTACGTCCGGTATCACGACCGGGCCGATCTCGAGCAGCTGGTCGTGTCGTACCGACCGCTGGTCCGAGGGCTCGCGCGCCGCTATTCGGCCGCATCTGCCACCGCCGAGGATCTCGAGCAGGTGGCGTACGAGGGGCTCATCAAGGCGATCCACCGTTTCGATCCAGACCACGGGAGCGCGTTTACGAGCTTCGCCGTGCCCACGATCCTCGGTGAGCTCCGCCGGTATCTGCGCGACACCGCCTGGCCGGCGCACGTCCCTCGGCCGCTGCAAGAGCGCGTTCGTGAGGTCCGCGCGACAGCGACCGCGTTCGCCGCGCGTCACGGACGGATGCCGACTGCGCGCGAGCTCGCTGGCGCCCTTGATCGCGAGGTCGAGGAGATCTTCGACGCGCTGGAGGTCACAACATCGCTCAGCATCGCCTCGTTCGACGCCGCCGCCGCGCAGGCAGACGATGCCGACCGCCCGCCGGCCGAGCGTGTGGGCAGTGAAGATGCTGGCTACGAGCGTGTCGAATGCCTGGCGGCGATCGAGCAGTTGCTTCCCGCGCTCACACGGCACCAGAGGCAGGCGCTGCGGCTTCACTTCGACGAGAACCTCGGCTACCGGCAGATCGCCCGGCGGCTCGGCGTCTCCCGTTCGGAGGCGGCCCGGGATCTCGAGGATGCCGTCTCGACGCTGCGCCATCTGCAAGAGGCGGCTTGAGTAGGCGCCCTTAGCGGTCGGGACCGGTGCCAACGAAGCGGCCGCGGAACAGCCGTACGGCGTCCAGCACCCCGGGGGAATAGCGAGGGCAGCCGAGCAGCCGCCGATAGGCGGTTACCGCGATCGCGTACGGCATCCCGGGAGCGGCGCGCGTCACGATCGTGCCCTGGGGAATCGCCCGCTGCAGCTTGTCGAGCAGGTCGACGGTCCCGTCCGGCACCGCAGGCCCGACCTGGATCACGATGACCCCCCGACGGAGCGCGCCGACCAGCGCAGACGTGCTCGGCGGTTCGTCGTACACGCCCGGAGCGGCGGGCGCCGCCGCCGGCCCGTCCACAGCGGGGTTCAGGCGTTCGCCCCGGGTGGCCGCGTGCACAAGTTGGCAGTCCGCATCACGCGCGGCGTTGGTCAGCTGCGTCTCGCGGACCGGCGGGACATTGACCTCCTCCGGGCCCGAGCCGTGGAGCAGGATCACCGCAAGCACGGCGATCGCCGCGGCAGCTGCCATCCATGCCGCGGCGTATCCGAGCACCGCGAGCCGCGAGCCCGGTCGCCGGATGCGAGGTGATCGCCACATGCTGGTCGCCGGAGCGCTGCCCCAGGGGATCCGGGCCGGGCATCGTACGGTCACTCCTCGGACGGGCGCGCGCTCGTACGGTTATTCCTCTTACGAAGCTTTTTGACGCCTTCTTCGTTCGTCAACTGACGATTCCGGCGCCGGGCCGAGCGTTGTGGGCATCGTCGCGCCGGTGGTCACATCCGAAACAGCAGCCTCGCCGACCGTGACGTGGACGGCCGTCAGCGGCTGGCTGCTGCCCTACGCAGCCGCCCGGCTTGCCGCGAGCGCGTTCGCAGCCGCCCTCATCGTCGCCGGCGACCTGGACCCCAGCGAGCTGCTGCTGGTGCTCTATGGGCCGTTGAGCACCGGGCTTCTTCTCGCCTTTCCGCGTCTGGCGAGAACGCGGCAGGCGTGGCTGGCCGACTTCGCGATCACGCTCGCATGCGTGCTGGCTTCGGGAGACTGGCGCAGCCCGTTCTACCTGCTCTGGCTCTCTACGTTGGCGCTGCCGGCCGTTTCGTTGGGCCTGCGTGATGCGGCGTGGCTGGGGGTTGCCGCGCCGCTCGCCTTCGTCGCGGTCGCGATCGTCGGCGGCCCTTCACCGGGAACGCTGGAGATTCGATCGACCGAGACGCTCGCCATCCATCTGGCGCTGCCGGTCCTTCTCGTGGGCTCATTGGCGTATGCCGCTACCGCGCTGCGCAGGCTCGCGGACGAGCGAGTCGAGCGCGAGCAACTGGCAATCGAGGCCGAACGGCGGCGCATCGCCTGGGAGCTCCACGATTCCGCCAAGCAGCGTTTGCACGCGGCCCACCTGTTGGCCACGTCGCTGCAGGGCCGGGTGCCCGCTGAGCTCGATGCCACGGTCGGACGCGCCGTGGTCGAGCTCGAGTCGGCGAGCTCGGACATGGACACAAGCCTCGCCGAGCTCCGGTCGCCGCTCGAGGGGCGACCACTCGACGAAGCGCTTCGCGCCCGTGCCGAGGAACTCGCGGCGCTGGGGAGCGCGCAGATCGCGGTGCGCGGCAGCGCCCCCACGCTGCCCCCGCTGGTCAGCGCCCACGTCTTCCGGATCGCGGCGGAGGCGATGACGAACTCCCTGCGCCACGCCGACGCTGCGCGAATCGACGTGACCATCGAGCCCACCGGCCGCGGCGTCCGGCTGCGCGTCGTCGACGATGGCCGGGGGTTACCGGCGGAGCGGCGCGCGGGCGCAATGGGTCTGCTCGCCATGGAGAATCGTGCGGCCACCATCGGGGGAACTCTCGAGGTCACGCCACCGCCGACCGGGCGCGGTACCGTCGTGCAACTCGACGTCCCGCTCACGACGAACGACGGCTCCCGATGATCCGGGTCGTCGTCGTCGACGATCACCCGGCACTGCGGGCAGGGCTCCACACGGTGCTCGACTCCGAGCCGGGAATCGTCTTCGCCGGCGAGAGCACAGGCGAGGAGGAGCACATCTGGCCCGTGCTCCACCGCTCGCGGCCCGACTTCGTACTGCTGGACTACCACCTGCCCCGCGGCGACGGATTACAGCTGTGTTATCGGATCAAGCAAGACGTCCCGACGCCGAAGGTCGTCCTCTACAGCGCGTATGCCAGCCCGTCGCTCGCGCTGCCGGCGCGACTCGCCCGCGCCGACGGCATCCTGGACAAGGGCATCGGTGCGCGTGAGCTGTTCGACGCGATCCGACGCGTCCACGCCGGCGAGCAGCTTGTACCAGCGGTCTCGCGCACGGTCCGGGAGGAAAGCGCCCACCGGCTCGATGCCGAGCAGCGCGCGCTTCTCGGGATGCTGCTCGACGGTGCGACCGAGCGCGACGTGGCGCACACGCTCCGCATTGACACGCGTGACGTCCGTCACAGCGTCCAGCGCATCCTGAGCACGCTCCGCATCGACGTGCCGGCTGGCGGGCTCCCATGAGCGACCGGCTTCCGCGCGCGATCCGCACCCTTATCCGCGACCACATCCACTCCGTCGGCGAGCTCGACCTGCTCATGCTCCTTCATGCTCAA
Source organism: uncultured Solirubrobacteraceae bacterium (assembly GCA_963803335.1). Lineage (GTDB taxonomy): Bacteria > Actinomycetota > Thermoleophilia > Solirubrobacterales > Solirubrobacteraceae > DASSUW01. Next base: position 680,753 of record CAWDME010000012.1, read on the forward strand.
CGCGACCGCGGTTGGATGGCAGAGGAGGTCTGCGCGGCGCTCGGCGCTCCGGTGGCGTGGGCGATGCTGCGGCTCGAGACATTGCAAGCCGCTGGCCTCGTCGGTCAAGAGGCCGACGGCTGGCGGACACGTCCGCGAACAGCCGAGCAGCGGGACACGCTCGACGACCTTGCCGTCCTATACCGGACGCGCCGGCGCGACCTCGTCCAGTACGTGTTCGCGCAGAAACCAGGCTCCTCGGCGCAGAGCGGCCGCTGCTCCTGACGTGCGCGCGCCAACGTCATCAGCGGCGGTGCGGCGCGGCCCTGCGGATGGCCACTGCGCTCGCGCTGCCACCGAGGTACAGCGTGGTAGCGGCAAAGCCGCCGGCGGGCCACGCGATGGCAGCCGGAGCCTCGCCCACTAGCGCAACGACGCCCACCGCGACGGCGATCGCGGCAACCTGTACGAGCAGCATGCCGAGTCGCCGCCCGGCACCGAGGGACTCGATGTCGGTCGGCGTCTCCTGGCGAGCGCCAAACGCGAACGCAAGCACGACGTACCCGAGCGCGGCGCCGCCGGCGAATGCAGGTAGAAGTGAGCCGCGCGGCGTGCCGCGCAGGCTGATGAGCACCTGGCCCGACGTCCACAGCGTGACGGTGTAGCCGAACGGAATGCCGGCACGGTCGAGGACCGTGTGCAACCCGGACAGGTAGCGGCTTCGCACGGTGTTCCGTATCCCCGCTACCGCGCGAGAGCGATCGTCATCCGACGGACACGCGCCTCCACCATGAGCTTCAAGGTGTACGACTGGCCCGGGCTCCCGCCGGGATTGTTCGGTGCGCGGCCCAGAGGCTGTCGGACACCTCGAGGTCCTGATCGATGCCGCATCGGTGAGCGCCCGACGCACCTTTCCCACGGGACACACAACTACGGTGCGGCACTCGAGCTCGTGACTGAACGCCGCCATGCGGCACACCGCATCGAGCGCCGCACGCTCGACCAACGTGACCGCCGAGAGATCCAGCCAAACCTCCTGAGCGCCGTCCTCGATCACTCCGAAGTACGTGTCCAAGAGGCCTCCATCGCACGACTGCGAAGGGCTCCTGGCCTGACCAGGTCCAGCGCCTGTTCAGGATCACGGGACTCCGGCGGGTCCTTCCGTTCGCCACCGCGGCAGAAGCCCTCGGCGAACGCTGACGACGGGGTCGGGACCCCGCCGGGATGTCGGTCGAATGACGGCATGGTGGACCGCTCCGAAACCGACACGGCGGGCCGGCGTTCTGGGACTCAGGGCTCCGCGAGAAAGATCGCAAGGGAAGTGGAGCCATGGGCTCAGACACTGACGGTCTGAGCGTGGCTGAGGCCAGGACGGCAATGCGTACGCCGCGCCGGCGAGGACCCCGTTGGCGCGGCGTGCGCCCGCCTGCCCCGCCCATCTGCGGCTCATCGGCCTTTGGGTGTGATCCGCAGGATGAGCTGTTCCGCGCGTGCCATGACCTCGTCCACCGGTAGCCGCAGGCTCTCGGCGATCTCGGACACGGGGCGACGCGTGAGCAACTGGGCCGCCAGCGCGACCTCGTCCTGCTCGAGCGACGCGCGGAGCCGCTCTCGGTCGTCCGGACGCAATGTCGGGATCGGCACGGGCTGCGTCGTGACATCCACGAGCGTGTGGCAGAGCACCGCAGCGCTGGCGCGCTTCGACAGCAAGGCATCGGCGCCCGCGAGCATTGCGGGCGCGACAAGCGCTCGCTCGGCGAACTCCGAGTACAGCACCACTGCCGGCGCCGGCGCCGGCGGGCACCGCTTGATCCGATGGCAGAGCACTACGCCGCACTCGCCACGTAGCCGGTGATCGAGGAGCACGACGTCGGGATGCGCGCGATCGAGCAGCGGCCAGAGTTCCTTGGCCCCGGCGACCGACCCCACGACGTTGATGCCGTCTGCCGACTCGAGGACCGCCGCAACACCGCGTCGCATCGCCGGGTGGTCGTCCACGACAACCGTCCTGATCGTCATGCGAGCGCCCTAGCCCGCGATGCCGCGTCCGAACCGCGTCTCGTCAGCCGTCGAACGGGTCTTTCAGCTTCGTTTAGCCGCCCGAGAAGGACCCTTCAGCTTTGTGGGCACGTCTGGTGGAAACGACCAGGGAGGAATCATGGCCCCGTTGATCGCAGACCCGGCGACCCCGCAGCGCGATGACGTTGTCGACGGCTTTCCCTCGCCACGCATGCCGCAGCGCGTGATGGTGCGCGCCTACCGCACGTACGAAGCGGGCGCTCGGGCGATCGAGCGACTCGAGCATGAGTGCGGCATCTCGGCCGCGCGTGTCACGCTGGTCGCGCGCGGGCTCAGGCCATCTGTCGTGGATGCCACCGAGTGCATCGCCGAGGGTGGCAGGCGTGGGTCGATCGTCGGGGCCGTGTGCGCGCTGGTACTAGTGCTCTCCGGCGTCGTGGCGGCCGATGGGGGCGTGGCCGTGCCGCTGCTGGCCGGCGTGTTGTTCGGGGCCCTCACAGGCGCTGCCGTGCGCGTCGTGGACCGCCGCGACTGCGGGGTCGCGGCGGCGCACTACGACGTGCTCGTCGACGAGGAGTTCGCGGCCGAGGCGCGGCGCGCGCTGACGGCGTGACGGCGACCGAGCGATCACTGTCCGACGGCTGACAGACCTGGGCGTCTTCGGCGATTCGGTGCGCATGACACCACCATGCGTGAACGAGAACCGGAACATCCCGCCATCCCAGAGCAGGTCGACCACGGCTTCGACGAGGGTGTCGGCCGGCGTCCCCGAGCGCCCAGGCAGCGGCGCGTCGGTCGCTTCAGTGAGGGCATCGAGCGCGACCGCGTTTCGCCGCTGCGGCGGGGACGCTTCAGCGACGGCGCCGAGCGCACGGAGGAGCTAGACCCCACCGAGCGCCGTTTCAGCGAAGGCGTCGAGCGCCACGACGATGACCACGAGGCGGCATAGGCCGAACACGGCCGTGCCGATCCTCGCCAGTGCGACCCCGCCCAGGTGCTGTCCTGGCACATCTCTTGCGGTTGCCGTCGGCCGTCTACCGGGCGGGCTTCGGCTGGGTCTTCGGTCACCGATTCTTGGCGCTTTCCCATCGCGGCCGTCGCAGCGGGCGGCGGTACACCACGGTGCTGGAAGTCGTGCAGTGGCGATCCGGGCTCAAGGAAGCCATCGTGGTCTCGGGCTTCGGTACAAGCGCCCAGTGGTATCGCAACGTGCAGGCCGGCGGCGCCGACGAGGTGACGATCGGCCGCCTCCATTTCCGGCCGAGCGTCCGCGTGCTCGAATGAGACCAGCGCGGCGTCCCCGGCGATGAGAGCCCGAAGGATCGCCATCGATCGCGAGCGCACGTGGGTCCTGGTGTTCGAGCGGGGCGCCCAGGTCATGAGCGGCCTGTCGGCCTTTTCGAAGAAGGAACAGCTGAGCGCCGCGCGCATCCAGGGCATCGGTGCGCTGAGCGACGTGACGCTCGGCTATTTCGACTGGGAGACCAAGGAGTACGCGCGCGTCGAGATCGCCGAGCAGGTCGAGGTCCTCTCCCTGCTCGGCGACGTTGCGCAAGGCGAGCACGGGCCGGAGGTGCACGCGCACGTCGTCGTCGGCAAGCGAGACGGGAGCGCCCACGGCGGGCATCTTCTGGAAGCCCACGTGCGCCCGACGCTCGAGGTCGTGGTCACGGAAGCGCCCGCGGCGCTGCGCAAGCGCGTCGACCCGGTTTCCGGCCTCGCGCTCATCGACCCCGCTCGCTGAGCCGTCACTTGATCAGAACGGGAGCCCCAGTCGGCACGAGCCGATAGACGCGCTTGACGGCTGGGATCGCCATACGGATGCATCCGTGCGAGGCGGCGCGGCCGAGCGACCACGTCGCGCTGGTGCCATGGATGCCCACGCCGTCGACGATCCCCAGCCAGCGCGCCTTGAGGGGGTTGTCCGGCGCACCGCCCTGCACCACCTCGTTGCGGTAGGCGCCCGCCCACGCCTGGTCCGGTGCGCTCCAGGCCGGGTTCTTCGCCTTGCTGGTGATCCTGAAGCGCCCGCGCGGCGTCTGGTGGCCCGGCATGCCGACCGCCACGCGGTAGCTCGCGACTCTCTGCCCACGCCGGAATATGCGCAGGCGGAATCCGCGCCGATGGATCGTCACGACGATCGGGTGCCGTCGCAGCACATCCGCCCGCGTGACATCGGGCGCCACGCGTCGCCGCTTAGCCCGCAAGAGCCGCGGCGCGTTCGGCCTCTCGAGGACGCGCACGAGGCGCGCGCGCAGCTTCCGGCGATCGATGTCATAGCCGATGCGTCCACGCCGGATCGCGAGCTTGCTCACCACGAACTGCAGCCGCGCGTTGCGGGGACGGCGCGCGACGACACGCGCCACCCGCGAAACGAAGCGAGCGAGCTTCTCGTCGCTGTACCGCACCCACGGCCGCACATTGACAGTGGCCGGATCGGCGGCCCTGTGCGCCGCTCGGTTCGCCCGCCGCGCCGAACGAAGCGCGTCGAAGCGGAGTCCGACCGAGTTCGCGGTGAGCGTCCGGACGCGACCCGCCACGCGCACGTGGATCGGCGAACGCAGTCGCACCGCGAACCTCTTGTCGATGAGAGCCGCCGCCTCAGATAGGCGTCGGCCGCCGACATCCAGTCCGGCGACGCGCGCGCCCGCCGGGATCACAGGATCGTGCACCTCGGCGGCATCGCCGATTGCCGCGATCGACCCGGCGACGACGCCGGCGCCGATGGCGAACAATCCGAGCGTCAGGACGGCCAGGGCAACGCGCACGACGAATCCGGTGCCTCGAGCACTTCCTCGATCGTCAGCCCGAACACGGCTCGACGGCTGGCTGGGGGGATTCCTCCGGCAGCCGCGGCGACTCGCTGCCGCACGCGATGAGGCGCTCGATGAGCCCGTGCGCGGCTTCCGCCGCGCCCGGCTCGCCCTTCATGACGGTGTAGGCCGCGAAGCGCCCGGCGACGACGGCCGCCGGATCGAGGTCGACCTCGGGCGACGGAACATGCGGATGGGCCCGGATGCCGCGTCGACGGCGGTCCTTCGCCTGCTGCCTGACCCACTGCGCGCAGATGCGCGAGCGCCGTGCGGCGACGGCGGGCGTCGCGCGCGTCCCGACGGAGGCGGACGCGAACGGGTAGAGCTGCTGGCGACGCTCGTCGTCCACCCGATCGTTGTAGGTGCGCAGCACGGTGGCGATCACCGGGCACACCGAACGCGGCTGGTCGGAGAACGGCTCACCGGCCAGCAGCGACGCCAGCTCCATGACGCAGACGCCCTGCGCGGGATGCGAATGACGGCCCTTGGCCAGTCTCACGGTCTGGTGCGTCGGCTCATTCATAACCCCTCCTGATCGACGGTCGCGATGCGCTTCCGCTGCCCGCGACGAAGCCGTCGCCCCGCGCCCGCGTCATCGCGATGACGAGGCGCGGGCCGCGGGATGCCAGTGGCGTCGCAGCAGCCCTTGCTCGACGATCAACCCGTCGGCGAACAGCGTCATGAGCAGGACGAGCTCGACGAGCAGGACGAGGCCGTGATCGCCCACCTCAGGCTCCAGGACGCCGGTGACGCCGAGCGCGGCCCCGGCGGCGACCGCGAGCACGGCAGTCGAGAGCACCGTCCGTCGGGTGATCCGGAAAGGGCGGAAGCACCGAGGAGGAGGCGTCCGAGCACCGCAAGGGCATCGCTGAATCCGATGCTCATGCTCTCCGTCGCCTACCACGCCTCTCGCGAGCGAGCCGGCGCAGCGTCCGACGAATGACGAGGACCGGGCATCGCGGTCACGCAGGGGTAGCCGCCGCGTGTGTCCCGCCGCCTCGTCCCCGTGATCGTCTGCCTCGCGCTCGCAGTCTCGGGCGGCGCGTTCGTGGCCGGGTGCGGCGGCGACGCGACCCCGGCCGCCGCCGCGAACCTCTCGAAAGGTAACCGGATCAACGAGCTCTACCGGCGCCTGTCGCCCGGCGTGGTGTTCATCCAAGCGCAGATCGTCCGCGTCCAGCAGTCACCCTTCGGCTCGCAGCGACGGCGTGGCGTCGCCACCGGGTCCGGGTTCCTGTACGACGACGATGGCCACATCATCACCAACGCCCACGTCGTCGAGAACGCGAGCGAGGTCGCGCTTCGGCTCGACGGCGACAAGCTGATACCGGCGAAGGTCGTCGGCGCCGACCTCTCGACCGATCTGGCCGTGCTGAAGGTCGATCCCGGTGAGCTACACGCGCAGCCCCTCACGCTTGGGTCGTCCGACGATGTAAAGGTCGGCGATCCGGTCCTGGCGATCGGCAATCCGTTCGGTCTCGAGGACACGGTGACGGATGGGATCGTCTCGGCCCGGCACCGGCGGATCACGGCGCCTAACGGATACGCGATCGACAACGTCATCCAGACCGACGCCGCAGTCAATCCAGGCAACTCGGGCGGTCCGCTGGTCGACGCCGGCGGCGATGTCATCGGCGTGAACTCGCAGATCGCCACGGGCGGGCAGACGAAGGCGTTCGCCGGCATCGCGTTCGCGATCCCGGTGGACACGGTGAAACAGATCGTGCCCGACCTCGTCGACGACGGCCACGTGACGCGCCCCTACCTCGGCGTCAGCGCCGTGGATGTCACGCCGTCGATCGCCGAGCAGCTCCAGCTCGGCATCGACCACGGCGCCTACGTCGTCGCGGTTGCCGATGGCAGCCCCGCGGCCGCCGCCGGCCTGCGCGGCGCCCGGGGCGCCGGCGGCGCCCTGCTGGGCGGCGGCGACGTGATCGTCCGCGTCGGTGACACGCAGGTCGCGTCGGCCGACGACATCGCCCGGGCGGTCTTGGATCACCAGATCGGCGACACGGTGCCGATCGAGTTCGAGCGAGACGGCAGGCGTCGGACCGCCACCGTCGATCTCGCCACACGGCCCGGGTCGTCATAGGCAGCCTCGGCGATGGGCCGATCGCGGGGTCTGGCACCTGTGATGCAGCTGGCGCTCGACGCGGCGCTGGCGCTGTGGACGATCACGTGGGTGTGGATGGGCTTCGCCGTCGCGCATGAGGTTCGCGGCATCGCAGACCTCAGTGACACGGTCGGATCGGTCGGCCGGGCCGTCAACAGCGTCGGCGACACGCTGCGTGACCTTCCGCTTGTCGGCGACCAGATCTCCGGGCCGGCGGACCAGCTCGATCAGGCAGGCCGAGAGGCCGTCGCGTCCGCACAAAGCGCTCGGTCCAGCGCCCGCAACGTCGGCACGCTGCTCGGTGTCTCGATCGCCCTCATCCCGACGCTGCCGTTGATCGCGCTGTACCTGCCCAGCCGCGTGGCCGCGACGCGGGAACGACGAAGCCTGCGCCGCGCACTTGCCGGCGAGCGCACCGACGGGCTCGACGAGCTGCTCGCCCGCCGCGCCATCGTGCACCTGCCATACGAGCGCCTCCGCCGTGTCAGCCGCGAGCCGCTCGCCGATCTGCGCGCGGGCCGCTACTCGGCCCTCGCCGACGCCGAGCTCGAATGGTTCGGCCTCGGGACACCGCGCCGACCGCGCGGGCGCCGATGAACCGCGTCGGCCGTCTCGTCGTTGTCCTGCGCTGGCCGATCGTGGCGGCCTGGGTCGCCGTCGCGGTCGTGACGACCATGGTGCTGCCGAGCATTGAAGAGTCCCAGAACGGGGCGCTCGGCGACCTCGTGCCAAACGACGCGGCGGCCATCGATGCCGAACTGCGCTCGGCCGAGCTCTTCGGCTTCCCGCTGCTGAGCCGCACGATCGTCGTGCAGCGCGATCCTTCGGGCCTACCGCCGGCCGCTCAGGTTGCAACTGTCGATCGCGCCGTGGCGCTGAACCGCGACGCCGTGCCGAGCCTCGAACGCATCGGCGGTGCGATCCCGGTGCTCAACACCGTCTCGATCCCGCCGTTCACGCGCGAGCACGACACCACTGCCGTCACCTACCTGTTCTACGAAACCAACGTAGGCGCCGAGGAGCGTGTCGCGCTCGCCTCACGCGTCGCGGGCCGCGCCGCGCAGCTCGCGCCCGGATCTTTCGCGGGCGTGACGGGAGCCGTGTCGGCACGTGAGGAGCAGTCGCGCATCATCGCCGACCGTCTGCCGCTGGTGGAGCTCTGCACGGTGCTGCTCGTTCTGATTGCGGTCGGGCTGCACTACCGGGCCTTCCTCGCTCCGTTGGTGACGCTCGGTGCGATCGCCGTCACGTACGTGATCACGGTGCGCGCGGTCGCGTGGATCGGCGAGCGCGCCGGCGTGGCGGTGCCCAGCGAGGTCCAGCCCGTGATCGTCGTGCTCTTGTTCGGCATCCTCACCGACTACGCGGTCTTCTACCTCTCGCGCTTCCGGCTGCGCCTGGCCCAGGGCGCACCGGCACGGGTCGCGGCGGAGCGCGCCGCGAGTGAGCTGCTGCCGACGATCGTCGCCGCCGGCGTCACCGTGGCCGCCGGCAGCGCGGCGCTGATTGTGGCGCAGCTCGGCTTCTTCCAGACGTTCGGGCCCGGCGTCGCGCTCGGCGTCCTGGTCGCGCTCGCCGTCGCCGTCACCTTCATCCCGGCGCAGCTGGCCATCCTCGGCGACAAGGTGTTCTGGCCCTCCCGCCCGGGCCGGGAGGTTCCCGTCGAGCGCGGCGCCGAGGAGACCGATCGGGAAACCGCGGATCGCCCCGTCCGCTCCCGGGCCTCGCGCGCGGCGAGCCGACATCCGTTGCGCACGGCCGTCGTCTGCGTCGCAATCCTCGGCGCTATGGCCTCGGGACTCAGTCACATCGACGTCGGGCAGACCCTGATCCGCGGACTGCCGCGGTCGAACGAGGCACATGAGGCCTACCGGCAGGCGGCACAGGGCTTCGCGCCCGGGGTGCTGTCACCGACGACGGTGCTCGTCGAGGCCACCGACATCACGAGCCGACGGCCCCAGCTGCGCCGCCTGCAGCACGAGATCGAACGGCTGCCCGGCGTGGCGCTCGTCGTCGGGCCGGCGCAGCAGAGGCTGGGCACGGACCTGGGAGCGGTCTACGCACGCAGCGCCGACGCGGTCCGGTATCTCATCGTCTTCGACGCGGACCCGCTAGGAGCGACCGGCATCGCGCGCCTGCGCACGCTGCGCGCCCGGCTTCCCGCACTCAAGACCCTCGCGGGTCTGGGCGACGCACGTACCAGCATCGCCGGTGATACCGCGTTGGCTGAGGAGACCGTGCGCTTGACGCGTGCGGACCTCGGCCGCGTTGCCCCGGCGGCGCTGATCGCCATCTTCCTGGTTCTCGTCGTGTTCCTGCGCGCGCTCGTAGCGCCGCTCTACCTCGTCATCTGCAGCGTCCTCGCGCTCGCTGCCTCGATCGGCGCCACGGTTTACGTCTTCCAGGATCTCCTCGGCTACGGCGAGCTCACCTACTACGTGCCGTTCGTCGCCGCGGTCATGCTGGCGTCCCTCGGATCCGACTACAACGTGTTCCTCACCGGACGCATCTGGCAGGAGGCGCGCGTCCGGCCGTTGCGGGACGCCGTAGCCGTCGGCGGCGCGCGCGCGGCGTCGGCGATAACGGTCGCCGGAATCGTGCTGGCGCTGAGCTTCGGACTGCTCGCGCTGGTGCCGATCCGCCCGTTCCGCGAGCTCGCGTTCATGATGGGCGGCGGCCTGATCATCGATGCGTTCCTGGTCCGCACCCTGCTCGTGCCGGCGATCATCGCGCTCGTCGGCGAGCTCGGCGGCTGGCCGGGCGGGCACTTGCGCACGAGGATCACGCCCGCGCCCGCGGCGGCGCCGGCCGCAAGAGTCACCACCCCTCCTGCGACCAACGGCAGACGGGTGGCCGGTGCCGTGGTGATCATCGGTTTCCTCGCCGGGGCGATCAGCGCCCTTGGCAGGCGCCGATCGTGAGCGGGCCGAACGCATGGTGGCCGGACCCCGCCTGCATGGTGGGCGCACGCCATGGAAGGTCGACGTGTCTCCGCTCAGACTGTTTGCATCGTGCGAGAAACCTCTGGGCAGGCATCGACGATCCATCGATCAGAGCATCACGCCGTCGGCGAGTGCCGCGAGCAGCGACGCATGCGGTTGCTGCGCCGTTATGCGCGCTACCGCGACCGCTACGACCTCGAACGACTGGTCGTTGCATACCGTCCCCTCGCACGAGGGCTCGCGCGCCGCTACTCGAGTGCTTCGCGGCCGTCCGAGGATCTCGAGCAGGTCGCCTATGAAGGACTGATCAAGGCGATCCAACGCTTCGACCCCGATCGCGGCACGCCGTTCACCAGCTTTGCCGTTCCCACTGTGCTCGGGGAATTGCGACGCTTCCTCCGCGACACCGTCTGGCCGGCGCACGTGCCGCGACCGCTGCAGGAGCGTGTGCGCGAGGTGCGGGGGGCCGCCACGAGCTTCAGCGCCCGCCACGGGCGCTCGCCGACAGCGCGCGAGTTGGCGCAATACATGGGCTGCGAGCTCGAGGACGTGATCGAGGCACTGCAGGTGGCGACGTCGTTGCGCGTCTCATCGCTCGATGCGACGGCGAACGCCGGCGACGGCGATGTCCAATCCCAGGCCGAGCGCATCGGCGCCGAGGACGCCGGCTTTGAGCGGGTCGAGTACCTGACGGCGATCGAGCAGGTGCTTCCCGCGTTGAGTGCCGGCCAGCGCGAGGCGCTTCGACTGCATTTCGGTGAGGAGCTGAGCTTCGGACAGATCGCGCGCCGGCTCGGCGTCTCGCGCCGCGAGGCGGCGCGCTATCTCGACGGCGCGGTGGCGACGCTCCGCCAACTGGAGGCCGCCTGATGCCCGCACGCGGCTTCTTTGAGCGCGCCTTCGCCGACGCTCCGCTCGTCCGCCTCATCGACGAGGATCCCGACCTCTTCTCCAACCTGCCGCCCAACGGACGCGCGGACGCACGCGCGCGCGCGGTGGCCCCGGCGGTCACGCTGGCGCGCGGGCCATGGAATCGCGACGTGGAAGGCATCTGCGATCAGGATCGCTGTCTCGGCCTGCTCGTGGTGGACGGGCTTCTCGTCCACAGCATCGTCGTGGCGAGCGAACCGCGATCGGAGGTGCTCGGGCCTGGGGACGTGCTGCGGCCGTGGGATGAGGACGGGGCGGTTGCGTCGGTGCAGTTCGGGTCCGAGTGGGAAGTCGTCGTGCCCACGCGCCTGGCTGTGCTCGACGCGCGCGTGCTCGCGTTCGCGGCGCGCTGGCCGCAGTTCACGCTCTCAGTAGTCGGGCGTGCGGTCCGGCGCTCGCACTGGCTGGCTTTGCAGATCGCGATCAACGACCTTCGTCGAGTCGATGATCGGCTGCTGCTCTTCCTCTGGCACCTCGCGGATCGCTGGGGCCGGGTGCTGCCGGATGGCGTGCTGGTGCCGCTGCCCGTGACGCACGACGTGCTGGCGCAGCTCGTCTGCGCGCAGCGCCCGACGGTGACGAGCGCCGTCCGCCGCCTCACGGAAGCCGGGCGACTGCGCCGCCGCCGCGACCGGACATGGCTGCTGGCACCGGGCACACAGCCCCCGGCCCCGCCGGCCGCCCGGCGCCTCCTCGCGGCAGCTCCGTGAGCGCCTGGCGGTCCGTTCGCGCCCCGGTGCGCGGTACCGTCAGGTCCGCCGGATCTGGTGTCATGGTCGTCACTCCCCCGAGCTCACACCGCGAGGCGACATCGTCTCCGATCATCCCGCTGTTCTGGCGGCTGTTCATCCCGAACGCCTCGGTCTTGGTCGTCGCCTGCGTCGTCCTCATGGTGGAGCCCGCCAACGGGCGCATCGTCGCGCTCGTGGGCGGACTCACGATCATGCTGGTCGCGAACCTACTGCTCATGCGCCGGGCATTCGCGCCCCTGACACGACTGTCCACGGCCATGGATCGGATCGACCCGCTGCGGCCCGGAGAGCGCGTTCCCCCGACCGGACCGCCATCCGAGGTAACGCTCCTCACCGACGCGTTCAACGCGATGCTCGAGCGACTCGAGACGGAGCGTCGCGAGAGCGCGCAGCGCACGGCGGCCAGTGAGGAAGCCGACCGGCGACACATGGCCGCCGACCTGCACGACGAGATCGGCCAGACGCTGACGGCTCTCGTGCTGCAGATCGCCCACATCCGCAGCAGGGGCGCGACGGCGGAGGATCTCGAGATCGCGGAGCGCACTGCCCAGGCGGCAGTCGACGACGTGCGGCGGCTCGCCCGGCGCCTGCGCCCCGAAGCGCTCGACGAGCTCGGGCTCGGCCCGGCGCTGAATGCGCTGTGCAACCGCCTCTCACGCCAGACCGGCCTCATCATCCATCGGCGGATGCCGCAAGGGCCGCTGCGGCTCACGCCGGACGAGGAGCTCGTCGTCTACCGCATCGCCCAGGAGAGCCTCACGAACGTCGTGCGCCATGCGAAGGCGTCCGCGGCGTACGTGGACCTCATCCAGGAGCCGAGCCACCTCGAGCTCGTCGTCGGGGACGACGGCGTCGGCCTGCCGGGGGATACGATCAACGGGAGCGGCGGCCTGCGCCTGATGCGCGAGCGCGCGCTGCTGATCGGCGCCGATGTCTGGTGGGAACGCCGCGAGGACGGCGGTACCGCGGTCTGTCTGCGCGTTCCGATTGGACCCGACGAGGGATGAGTGAAGCGGCACGAGTGCTGCTGGCCGACGATCACGCGCTCGTGCGGGCGGGCGTGCGGCGCATCTTGGACGACGACCCAGGTCTGCACGTGGTCGCTGAGGCCGCGGATGGGAGCGAGGCGCTGGCGGCGGCACTGGGCGAGCCGATCGACCTTGCGGTGCTCGACGTGTCGATGCCCAAGCTGACCGGCCTGCATGTCGCACGGCACCTTGCCGAACAGCGCCCCGACACTCGGGTGCTCATCCTCTCAGTGCACGACAACGAGGAGTTCCTCTTCCAGGCGCTGCGCGCCGGCGCCTCCGGCTACGTGCTCAAGTCAGCGGCCGAGCAGGACCTGCTGACCGCCTGCCATGCCGCGCTACGGGGTGAGCCGTTCCTCTACCCGGCAGCGCTCCGCGCGCTGATCCGCGATCACATCGAGCGGGCCGAGCGGGGCGAGGACGCGCTGGAGGACCCGTTGACGCCGCGCGAGACCGAGATCGTCAAGCTCATCGCCGAAGGCCACACGAGCCGGCAGATCGGCGAGCTGCTTCACATCGCCGAGAACACCGTGGACCGGCATCGCGCCAACGTGCTGGAGAAGCTCGGGCTGCGGGATCGCGTGGGACTCGCGCTGTATGCCGTGCGGCGCGGGCTCGTGGAGCCATGAGGGCTCACTCGCCGCGCTGACGTTCGGACGTGGAAAGGGTCGTCGCGGCGTTGATCAAGGCGAGATGGCTCAGCGCTTGGGGCAGGTTGCCGAGAAAGGCACCTGTCGTGGGGTCGATCTCCTCCGAGTACAGGCCGACGTCGTTCGCGAGTCCCACCAGCTTGTCCATGGCCGACGCCGCGTCGTCTGGCCGTCCGGAACGGGCGAGCGCTTCGACGACCCAGAAGGAGCATGCCACGAACGCTCCCTCGAACTCGTGTGCGCCGGTGAACCGGTAGATAAGCGGCCCGCCGGCGCCCAGATGACGACGAATCGCATCGATCGTCGCATCGATCCGCTCGGGCTCCTGTTCCAGGAACGACCCGCGGGTGGCAAGCAACACGGACGCGTCGAGCTCGTCGCTGCCTCGCGCGCGCGAGTAACCGCCGACGCTCTCCGACCAGCAGTGCTCGTGGATGTACCGCCGGACACGCTCGGCCTCGCGCGTCCACGCCGGCGCGCGATGGCGGGGAAGCTGGCCGGCGTCGGCGAGGTCGGCCGCGTGGGTCAGCGCCAGCCACGCCGCGAGCTTGCCCTGGGTGTAGTGCCGACGATCGCTGAGCTCCCAGATGCTTGCGTCGGTCCGAGTCCAGATCCGGCACAGGTAGTCAGCGGAATCGGCCAGTTCGCGAGCCGCCTGCGGATGCAGGGCGGCGTTGGCGTGGGCGTAGGCCTGCGTCATGTCGAACACGTCGCCGTAGTTGCCGAGCTGCACCTGATCCTGTGCGGAGTTCCCTAGCGTGACGGGCTGCGAGCCGCGGTAGCCGGGCAGCGGCAGCTCGCGGTTGGGGATCCGCGGCCCGCCGTCGAGCCGGTACATGACGCGCAGTCGCGGACGGGTCCTGCGCAGCGCCCGGAACATCCAGGCCAGCGACATGTGCACCTGGTCGCGGAAGCCCAGCCGCTGCATGGCGCCGAGGGTCAGATTGGTGTCGCGCAGCCAGCCGTACCGGTAGTCGTAGTTGCGCGAGCCTCCGATCCGCTCGGGCAGGCCCATCGTTGCGGCAGCCGCGATGGCTCCGCTCTGATCGTCGACGAGAAGGTCGAGCGCCAGCGCGCTGCGTCGCACCGCCTCGGCCCACGGACCGTCGTACGAGCACTCTGTCACCCACCGGCGCCAGCGCTCGATCGTCGCGTCGAGTCGCCGGATGAGGTGATCGGGTCCGGAGAGCGTGATCGGCTCGTCATGGAACGCGCTGAGTGCCAGCACCGCGACCTCGTCGGGCCGCGCCGTGAACGCGCCTCGCACCGCCGCGCCGGACTCGTGCGGCGTGCCGACGCCGTGCGCCTCAACGGCCAGCACGTGCTTGCCGTGCACGAAAGCCCGTGCTCCGGCGCACGGGCCTGACTCCACGGCCACCGCGCCGTAGTCGAAGCGCGGAGCGATCTCCCATTCCATTGGGATCGCGGCGGCGGCGTCGATGCGGCGGACGATCTGGTTCCACACCAGCCCGCGTGCGATCGGGCGCACCATGCCGTCGGTGACGGTGACCGTGCCGTCCTCGGTGTGGTACGTGGTCTCGAGCACGTTCGTGTCCTGGACATATCGCCGGCTCGCGGTGAACGGGACGGCCGGGCGAAGGCGGAACCAGCCGCCACCCGACGCGTCGAGCAGCGCCGCGAAGACCGACGGGCCGGCGAAGTCGGGAAGGCACAGCCAGTCGATCGAACCGTCGAGCGCGATGAGGGCGGCGGTGCGCTTGTTGCCGATCACCGCGTAGTCGCGGATCGGCGCGTATCCGTCCACCCGCTCGGGAGCGCGCGCCCCCGTCTCGACCGTAGCCATGTCGCCGCTCTACCTCGGACAGCGGCTCCAATGACCTCGCTTGTAAGTCCACGGACGGTGCGTCCGGCCACGCGCCGGTGCCGGGGTACGCCGGTCGGCATGTCGAACACGATCGTCATCACGGGCGCCTCGAGCGGCATCGGCCGCGCGACGGTCCGCCGCTTCTCCGAGCCGGGCGCACGGCTCGCGCTGATCGCCCGCAACCGCGACGGCCTCGAAGCCGCCGCTCGCGAGGTGCGCACGGCAGGCGGTGACGCGCTGATCCTGCCCGCCGACGTGGCCGACGCGGAGGCCGTCGAGGCCGCGGCCGACGCGGTGGACGAAGCGTTCGGGCCCATCGACATCTGGATCAACGTCGCGATGACCACGGTGTTCGCTTTCTTCGACGACATCGAGCCGGACGAGTTCGCCCGAGCGACGGACGTGACGTATCTCGGCAGCGTCTGGGGTCTGCGGTCCGCGCTGCGGCGCATGACGCCCCGCAACGAGGGCACGATCGTGCAGGTCGGCTCGGCGATGGCCTATCGCGGCATTCCGCTGCAGGCGCCATACTGCGGTGCCAAGCACGCCGTCCAGGGCGTGTTCGAGTCGCTGCGCACCGAGCTGCGCCACAAGCGCTCCAAGGTCCACCTGACGACGGTGCACCTGCCTGGAGTCAACACGCCGCAGTTCGAGCACTGCCGTGACAAGTTCGGCAAGCGCTCGATGCCGGTCCCGCCCGTCTACCAGCCTGAGGTGGCCGCCGAGGCAATCCACTGGGCCGCACACCACCGGCGACGGGAGGTCTACGTCGGCGTGCCGACGGTCTACACGATCTGGGGCAACAAGGTCGCCCCGTGGCTCGCAGAGCGCTATCTCGCCAGGACGGCGGTGAAGTCGCAGCTCAGCGACGCGAAGAAGCGGCCCGACCGGCCCGACAACCTGTTCGACCCGCCGCCCGGCGATCCCGGTGCGCACGGGCCGTACGGCGACCGCGCGCATTCGCGCAGTCCGCAACTGTGGGCCACGCAGCACAGGCGCGGCCTGGGAACGCTGCTGGCCGGCGCCGCTGCGGGGGCCGCCGTCGTCGCCGCCCGGGCGCGCTGATCGCGATGAGGGCCGTCGAGGAGCTCCGCGTGGAAACGTACGAGATCCCGACCGATGCGCCCGAGTCCGATGGCACTCTCGCGTGGGACTCGACGACGGTGATCGTCGTCGAGGCGCGCGCCGGCGACATGACCGGTATCGGGTACACCTACGGCCAACAGGCGGCCGCCTCGATCATCTTCGGCAAGCTCACATCCGCTGTCGAGGGCGTCGACGCGCTCGCCCCCGCGACGGCCTGGGCGAACATGACGCGTGCCGTACGCAACTCGCTCACCTCGGGCCTGTGCGGCTTCGCGATCTCGGCGGTCGACATCGCGCTGCACGACCTCAAGGCCAAGCTGCTCGGCGTCAGCCTCGCCGACCTGCTCGGGCGCTGGCACGAAGGTGTCGCGGTCTACGGGTCGGGCGGCTTTACCTCATACACGCCCGAGCAACTGCAAGAGCAGGCGTCAGGCTGGATCGAGGCCGGTATCGGGCGCGTCAAGATCAAGGTCGCTCGGGAACCGGCCGCCGACGGCGAGCGTCTCGCCGCCATCCGCGACGTGATCGGCCCTGACGTGCGGCTGATGGTGGACGCCAACGGCGCCTTTACGCCGGCCGCCGCGATCGCCGCGGCATACGACACATACGCGACGTACGACGTGACGTGGCTCGAGGAGCCGGTTTCCTCCGACGACCATGACGGGCTGCGCCGGGTGCGCGACCACGCGCCCGCCGGCATGGAGATCGCCGCCGGCGAGTACGGGACCGACCTCTTCCACTTCCGGCGCTTGCTCGCCGCGGAGGCCGTCGACGTCCTGCAGCCCGATGTCACACGCTGCGGTGGCGTGACCGGAGTCCTGCGTGCCGACGGCCTGGCGAAGGCCAACTGCATGCCGATCTCCGCCCACTGCGCCCCGGCGGTGAGCGCGCACGTCTTCGCGGCCTGCGAGACCACCGTTCACCTGGAGTACTTCCACGATCACGTGCGGATCGAGTCGCTGCTGTTCGACGGGACGCTGTCGCCGGCGGGCGGCAAGCTGGTTCCGGACCGCGACCGGCCGGGGCTGGGCATAGAATTCAAACGCGCGGACGCGGAGCGCTTCCGCGTCTGACTCAGCGGCCTCGGCCAACATCGTCGCCGAGCACGTCCTTGCCACGGCGCTTCTGCACGCGCCGCCAGATCTCGATGGCAGCGGCGAACAGCCCAGCCACGCCGAGCGAGACGGCGAGCGACAACCAGACGCTGTCCCTAAAGGTGCTCCCGCCGAGATAGCCGAGCGCGCAGGCGTAGACGCTCCAGAGCGAGGCGGCGGCGGCATCGGCGGGCACAAACCGGCGCCGCCACGGCATCTCGAGCGTGCCGGCGGCGAATGTGCTGGCGGTCCGGCCGCCGGGGATGAAACGGCCGACCATGATCAGCAGCACGCCGTGACGGTGCACGGCGTACTCGGCCCACCGCAACCGGTCCTTGCTCTTGTCGCTCTTGAACAGGCGCTCGGCGACCGGATCGCCGACGCGTCGGCCCAGCAGATACGACACGTTGTCGCCCACGAAGGCTCCGATCGCCGCCGCCGGCACGATCAGCCAGATCGCGAGCTCGCCGTGCGCCGCGAGAACCGCCGCGGTGAGGACGATGGTCTCGGACGGGATGACGGGGAACAGCACGTCGCCCGCAGCGGCGCCGAGCACCACGAGGTACGTGACCGGAGTTCCCGCGATCAGGTCGGTCAGCCAATCGAACACGTGGCAACGCGGAGGCTGCCCGGCTCGGTCTTCGGTTCTGCGCCGACCGTCACTCGACTGACGACCGCGCTCGGCCTCCGGGCGAGGGCTGGGTACGGCCAGCTTGGCAGCCAAGCAAGCGGAAGGAAGGCCCCCATGGGCGAGAACGTCAGCCAGTTCATCCTGCGGCGCCTGCACGAAGAGTGGGACGTCGAGCGCATCTACGGCTACCCGGGCGACGGGATCAACGGGCTGCTTGGCGCCTTCCACGAGCATGGCGACCAGATCGAGTTCATCCAGACGCGCCACGAGGAGCTGGCGGCGTTCATGGCCTGCGCGCACGCGAAGATGACCGGCGAGGTCGGCGTCTGCATGGCCACCTCGGGCCCCGGTGCGATCCATCTGCTCAACGGGCTCTACGACGCCAAGCTCGACCACCAGCCGGTCGTGGCGATCATCGGCCAGCAGAAGACGATCTCGCTCGGCGCCAACTACCAGCAGGAGGTCGACCTGCAGGTCCTGTTCAAGGATGTCGCCTCCGAGTTCTGCATGCAGGTCTCCTCCGCGCCGGCAGCCCGCCACATCATCGACCGCGCCTTCCGCGTCGCGCAGGCGTCGCGGAGCGTCACGTGCGTCATCGTGCCGGCCGACATCCAGGAGGACGAGTACTCGGACCCGCCGCGGATGCACGGAGCCGTGTTCAGCGGCGGGACGATCACGCGGCCGCACGTTGTGCCGCGCGACGAGGACCTGCGGCGCGCCTCGGAGGTGCTCAACGCCGGCGAGAAGGTGGCGATGCTGATCGGCCAGGGCGCCAAGGAGGCGGCCGACGAGGTCGAGCAGGTCGCCGACATCCTCGGCTGCGGCGTGGCCCGCGCGCTCAACGGGCGGGACGCGCTCCCGGACGATCTGCCCTGGCTCACGGGCTCGATCGGACTGCTCGGCACGAAGGCGAGCCAGCAGATGATGGCCGGGTGCGACACGCTGTTCATGGTCGGCACGAGCTTCCCGTACTCGGAGTGGCTGCCCAAGCCGGGCCAAGCGCGCGGCGTGCAGATCGACCTCGACGCGCGGATGCTCGGCATCCGCTATCCGATGGAGGTCGCGCTGTGCGGCGACAGCCGCGACACGTTGCGCGCGTTGATCCCGTTGCTCGAGCACAAGCAGGACCGCTCATGGCGCGAGGAGATCGAGGACAACGTCGCCCGGTGGTGGGAGATCATCGCCGATCGGGCGATGCAGGACGCGGATCCCATCAACCCGCAGCGCGTGTTCTGGGAGCTCAACGACTTCCTTCCGGACCGCGCGATCGTCACCGCCGACTCGGGGTCCGGGACGAACTGGTGGGCGCGCGAGCTGCGCCTGCGCAAGGGGATGAAGGCGGCCCTGTCGGGAACGCTGGCGACGATGGGTCCGTCGATGCCGTATGCGGTCGCGGCGAAGTTCGCCTACCCGGACCGACCGGTGATCGCGGTCGAGGGCGACGGCTCGATGCAGATGAACGGCATCAACTCCCTGATCGATGCGGCGCACTACTACAAGCGCTGGAGCGACCCGCGCCTGATCGTCCTCGTCGTGCACAACAACGACCTCAACCAGGTGACGTGGGAGCAGCGCGTGCTGGCAGGCGACGCCAAGCTCGAGGCCTCGCAGGACCTACCGGACTTCCCGTTCGCCGAGTACGCGCGCACGCTCGGGCTCGACGGCGTGCGCGTCGACGAGCCCGACGAGATCCGGCCGGCGTGGGAGCGGGCGATGAAGGCCGACCGGCCCTTCGTCTTCGAGGCGATCACCGACCCGAACGTGCCGCCGCTCCCGCCGCACATCCGGATGGAGCAGGCCAAGAAGCTGGGCATGGCGCTGATCGGCGGCAAGGAGGACCAGGCCCCGGCGATCATGAAGCAGGCGATCAAGGGCAAGTGGCAGGAGCTCGTCAACCGATGAACCGCACGATCGTCAACGGGGGCCACGACCTGCGCTCGCCCGAGCGGACCGCAGACATCGACGTCAAGGCGCTCGAGCGCGAGCTCGCGCGCACCGTCCGCGGCGAGGTGCGGTTCGACGCGGGCTACCGGGCGATCTACTCGCACGACTCCTCCAACTACCGCCAGCAGGCCATCGGCGTCGTCGTGCCGGCCGACCAGGACGACGTCGTCGCGGCCATGGCGGTCTGCCGCGAGCACCACGCCCCCGTGCTCCCGCGCGGTTGCGGCACCTCGCTCTCGGGCGAGACGACCAACCACGCGGTCGTAATCGACGTGTCGCGCAACCTGCGGGACATCAAGGAGATCAACGAGCGCCGGCGCTACGCGATCGTCGAACCGGGCGTCATCCACGACCAGCTCACCTCGATCACCGAGCCGCAGATGAACCTCACGTTCGCCCCCGACACGTCCACGCACCAGTACGCGACGTTCGGCGGCATGATCGGCAACAACTCGTGCGGCATTCACTCCGTGATGGGCGGCCGCACCTCGGACAACATCCACGAGCTCGACATCGTCACCTACGACGGCTGCCGCATGACGGTCGGCGCGACCGGCGACGCCGAGCTCGAGCGGATCGTCGCCGCCGGCGGCCGGCGCGGCGACATCTACCGCCGCATGCTGCGCCTGCGCGACCGCTACGCCGACGAGATCCGCCGGGGCTACCCGCAGATCCCGCGCCGGGTCTCCGGCTACAACCTCGACGACCTGCTGCCCGAGAAGAGCTTCCATGTCGCCCGCGCGCTGACCGGCAGCGAGGGCACCCTGGCGATGGTCTTGCAGGCGAAGGTGCGGCTCCTGTATTCGCCGCCGGAGCGAGCGCTGGCCGTCATCGGATACCCGTCGCACGCCGACGCCGCCGATGAGGTTCCGCCGCTGCTGGAGGCCGGCGCGATCGGCCTGGAGGCCATCGACCACAAGCTGCTCGCCGACCTGCAGATCGAAGGGCAGCACCTCCAGGACATGCAGCTGCTGCCCGCGGGCGAGGCGTTCCTGCTCGTCGAGTTCGGCGGCGAGGAGCGCGCCGAGGCCGCGGACAAGGCGCGCAAGGCCCTGCGAGCGATCGGCCGCAAGCCCGGCGACGACTCGGTGGCGGTACACACCGAGCCGGACACCCAGCGCACGATCTGGGAGGTCCGCGAGGGCGGGCTCGGCGCAACATCGTACGTCCCGCTGGAGCGCGACCACTGGCCGGGCTGGGAGGACGCGGCGGTGCCACCCAACCGCGTCGGCGACTACCTGCGCGACTTCGACCAGCTGCTCGACCGGTACGACTACCGCGCCTCGCTGTACGGCCACTACGGCGATGGCTGCATCCACTGCCGCATCAACTTCGACCTGCGCACCGACGGTGGCGTCCGCACGTGGCGGCGATTCCTCGACGACGCCGCGGACCTGGTGGTCTCCTACGGCGGCTCGCTGTCGGGCGAGCACGGCGACGGCCAGGCCCGCGCCGAGCTGCTGGAGAAGATGTACGGGCCCGACCTCGTCAAGGCGATGGAGCAGCTCAAGGCGATCTGGGACCCGGACAACCGGGTGAACCCGCACAAGGTCGTCGACCCGTATCCGATCGTCTCGAACATGAAGCTGGGCGCCGGCTACGCGCCGCCGCAGCCGTCGCCGCTGCACTTCTCCTATCCCGAGGACGGCGGCTCGTTCGCCCACGCGGCGCTGCGCTGCGTCGGCGCCGGCAAGTGCCGCGACACGTCGAGCGGGACGATGTGCCCGTCGTACATGGTCACGCTCGATGAGGAGCACACCACGCGCGGGCGCGCGCGGATCCTCTACGAGATGCTCGAGGGCGACACGATCACGGACGGCTTCAAGTCCAAGGAGGTGCACGAGGCGCTCGACCTGTGCCTGTCGTGCAAGGGCTGCAAGGGCGACTGCCCGGTCAACGTCGACATGGCGACCTACAAGGCCGAGTTCCTCTCGAAGTACTTCAAGGGACGGCTTCGGCCGCCCGAGGCGTACACGATGGGCCTGATCATGGTCCACGCCCGGCTTGCCGCCAAGATGCCGCGGCTGGCCAACGCCGTCGCGTCGCTGTCACTGGTCAAGCGCCTCGGCGGGATCTCGCCGCAGCGTGAGATGCCGCCGTTCGCGCCCGAGACGTTCCAGGCCTGGTTCGAGCGCCGAGGGACCGTCAACCCGCACGGCGACCCCGTAGTCCTCTTCCCCGACACGTTCAACAACTTCCTGCATCCCGAGCCGATGAAGGCGACCGTCGAGGTGCTGGAGGCCGCAGGCTTCCGCGTCGTGCTGCCCGAGCAGCCCGTGTGCTGCGGGCGACCGCTGTATGACTACGGGATGCTGCCGACGGCGCGGCGCTTTCTGAAACGCCTCGTCGACGTGCTCGGGCCGCATGCGCAGGCCGGGACCCATATCGTCGGCGTCGAGCCGAGCTGCGTGGCCGTCTTCCGCGACGAGCTGGTCAACATGCTGCCGCACGACGAGGACGCCAAGCGCATCTCGCTGCAGACGCTCACGCTGGCGGAGTTCCTCCAGCAGCACGCGGCGGAATGGGACATGCCGAAGCTGCGACGCAAGGCGCTCGTGCACGGCCACTGCCACCAGAAGGCCGTCATGGGCATGTCCGCGGAGCAGCAGCTCTACCAGCGGATGGGCCTGGACGCGCAGCTGTTGGACTCCGGCTGCTGCGGCATGGCGGGCTCGTTCGGATTCGAGGCCGGCCACTACGACATCTCCGTCAAGGTCGGTGAGCACAAGCTGCTGCCGATCGTGCGCGATGCCGCAGCGGAGACGCTGCTGATCGCCGACGGCTTCTCGTGCAAGACACAAGTCGAGCAGCTCACCGACCGCCGGCCACTGCACACCGCGCAGGTCATCAAGATGGCGATGGAGCACGGGCCCGAGGGTCCGCCGGCGGAGCGACCCGAGCGCGCGTATCCGGACGTGCACCTCAACGGCAGCCGTAACGGGCACGGCGCGGCGATCGCCGCCGGAGCGACCGTCGCGCTCGCCGTAGCGGGTGCCGCGGCAGCGCGAGCGGCTCGCCATTGAGGGGCGGCGCGTGCGACCTACATCGCCTGTCGAAGGTGGGGGTCGCCGCCGTCGCACGACCGTGCGGTGATCATGCGCCGTCTGCAGCACCTGCTCACGACTACGTGGGACGGGTACGTCGACGACCGCTGCCCGCAGCTCTCGGCCGGCATCGCGTACTACACACTGTTCGCCTTGTTCCCGCTCACCATCCTCAGCGTCGCGTCGTTCGGCCTCGTCGTCGGCGCCGGCACCGCGCGGACCGAGCTGATCGACTTCCTGCTCGACAACGTGCCGCTGCAGCCCGACAGCGGGCGCCGCGAGCTCGAGCAGATCCTCCGGAACGTGACGGCCGACGCGCAGGCGTTCGGCATCGTGGGCATCGCCGGGCTCGTGTTCTCCGCGAGCGGGCTCATGGGATCGGTGCGCTACGCGCTGAGCCGGGCGTTCGACGTCGATGAGCAACGGCCTCTGCTGCTCGGCAAGCTGGTTGACGTGCTGCTCGTCCTCGCCGTCGGCATCGTGGCCGGCGCGTCGCTCGCGCTCACCCTGGTGGAGCGGCTGACGACGTCGGCATCATCGGCACTGGCGGATGCGTTGGGCCCGACGCTCGCATTCGTGCCGCAGGCGGTCCTTGGCCTCGGGCAGTTCGTGCCGCTCCTGCTGGCCACGGCGGTGTTCGCCTTCCTCTATCGGTTCGTCCCGGCGCGCGACATCCGCTGGCGCGACGCACTCCCAGGCGCCCTGATCGCCGCCCTCGCGTACGAGGCGGTCAAGACGGGCTTCGCGTTCTACCTGCGCAATGTCGCCTCGTACGGCGCCGTGTACGGCTCGATTGCCACGGTGATCGCACTCGCCTTCTTCGTGTTCCTGTCCGCCAACGTGTTCCTCGCCGGCGCGGAGATCACGGCGGCGTGGCCGCGCGCATGGCGGCGCGCGCCGGCTTGATTCCCCGGGGTCGTCAGCGGACCGACGCGCAGCGTCGACATCCAACTGAGAGAGGGCAGCGCCTCATGTATCCGAATGAAGGAGGCCATCCATGTCCGCTGCTCTACGAGTGTGCACCCTGCTTTCGTGCGCGGCGCTCGCGGGCGGCGTCGCGGCCTGCGGCGGCGACGACACGAGCACCGAGAGCGCGAACGCCGGAGCTGGTTCGTCAGCCGGCTCGACGGAGTCGAGCTCACCCACCGAGGCTGTGACCCAAATCGTCGGCGGTAAGAGCGTGCTCCGGCTCGATCCCCAGCTCCGGCAGGCGCTTGACGTCGCCCACGTGAAGATCATGCCCTCGGGCGAGGCGTCGAGCGTCGCGAGCGGCATCGCGCTACCGATCAGCGCCGGGCGGCTCGACATCGACACGCCGTCGGGCACCATCCAGCACGCGGGCGGCCTGCGCTTCAGCGCACTCGGGAAGTCGGTGGAGGCCGACAACCTCGTGCTGCGCCCGAAGGACGGCGTGGTGACCGCGCGGATCGACGGCGAGCGCGTGTCGCTGTTCTCGGCCGATATCGGCAAGCCGCGCGTCGTCGACACCAGCGACACCGTCGTACTGCCGTCCGACGTGAGCGTCGGCGACGGGGCGGTACGGGCACTCAACGACGCGCTCGGCGTGAAGGTGTTCGACAGCGGCCTGCACGTCGGCCGGCTCACCGCCAGCGCTAAGCGCCAGTAGCGGAGTCCTCGGCGTCGATCAGGTTCCGCATGAGCGCGACGGCGAGCGTGTCGGCGTCGCGCTCCATGCGGTGACGGTCCAATCGCTGGACGGCGCGCTCGACCGCATCCACCAGTGCGTCGCGTCGTCCACGTGCCGGCGGAGGGCACGACGGCCTCCGCCCAGCAAGCCGGACAGATGGCGCGGCCAGCACCCAGCAGCGAGCTCTTCGGTCGCCCCGCTGAGCTGCCGGCTTCAATCGGCCGACGAGGCGCCGTCAGCCTGCTCCAGCTTCCTCAGACCGAGCGCGAAGCCGGTGCCCGCGAGGTACATACCGGTCGCCGTCAGCGCCCCGAGCGGCCACACGACCGCGGTGGGAATGAGCGCGATCAGCGCGACGGCCCCGACTGCGGCGGCGATCGCCGCCACGTGAATCGCGCCCGTGCGCACTGCATTCCGGTCGGCGGCGAGCTGCGACGCGCTCGTGCCGGGCTCGACGCCGCGCCCACTGAGCTTCAGCATCCCGAACGCGGCGGCCGCGCCGAGCGCAACCCCGAGCGCGGAGGCAACGCCCGGCTTCCCATGGCTGTCGATCAGGACCTGGCCCGAGGCCCAGATCGTCACCGTGTAGCCATAGGGCAGGCTGGCGCCGTGGAGGGCGGCGTCGAGGCCTCTGATGTACTGGCGGCGGCTCAGCATCTAGCCGGCGTCCTCCTCCTCCGCGTCCGGGTCGCCGCGCCGCCGTTGCACGTATTCGGCGATGAAGATCTCGCCGGACTCGGCGAGCAAGAAGACGAGGATGCTGAGCGCACCGGCGGCGGGCCAGGCGCCGCCGCCCGGGACGAGCGCCGCAGTCCCCGCCGCGGTCCCGATGCCGAGCGCACACGAGAGGACATTCTGCGCCGTGCCCAGCATGGCAACCTCGGGGGGAACCGCCCCCACGCGAATGCGAAAGCCGCGCGTGACTACTCCTTCCAGTGCGGCCACGACGACGGCGGCTGCGATGGCGAACAGCCACACCTGCACGATCGTGGGACTGCCCGCCACGGCCTGTACCGCGCCGAACGAGGCCGTGATCGTGATCGAGAAGCCGAACGCGGTCGAGTTGCCGACCATCGATGTGCTGACTGCCGTGGCCACCGGCCCGTGCCGCTCGGTGCTCCCCGGGCGGTCGCTCGCGCGCGCTGCCATGCGCAGGCGCATGCCCATGGTGCGAGCGCGGCTCCCGGCCTTCGTCAGGGCGCTGACGGCCGTACGTCGTCCGTCAGTCGCCAGACGGCCAAGCCGACCGCGCGCGACTCGCGGGGCACTTCCGCCGCGTAGGCAAGGGAGGTCCCATGAGCGTCGCACAGAAGGTCATCAGAACGAAGATCCCGGCCCGCATGGACCGCCTGCCCTGGACGCGGTGGCACTGGTTCGTCATCTTCGCGCTCGGCATCGTCTGGATCCTCGACGGCCTCGAGGTGACGATCAAGGGCGCCGTCGGCCCGTCGCTGCGCGACTCGCTGAACTTCACGACTGTCGGCGTCGCCGGCGTCGCGTCGATCTACCTGATCGGTGCCGTCACCGGTGCGCTCTTCTGGGGCTATCTGACCGACAAGTTCGGGCGACAGAAGCTGTTCATCGCCACGATCTCGGTCTACATCGTCGGCGTGGCCGGGACGTCGGTGACCGGCTTGTGGATCTTCGGCAACGGCTTCGAGTACGTCTGGTTCGCGATCTTCCGCTTCATCACCGGCTTCGGGATCGGCGGCGAGTACGCCGCCATCAACTCCACGATCGACGAGCTCATCCCGGCGCGCGTCCGCGGCTGGGTCGATCTGGCCATCAACGGCAGCTACTGGGTCGGCACGATGGTGGGCGCGACGCTCGGCGCCGTCTACCTGAACATCCTGCCCTCCGACATCGCGTTCCGCATCGCCTTCGGGACCGGCCTCGTCCTCGGCGCGGGGATCCTGCTGCTCCGTTTCTACGTGCCCGAGAGCCCGCGCTGGCTGCTCACTCACGGCCGCGAGGAGGAGGCCGAGCAGACCGTTGTCGAGATCGAGCGCCACGTGATGGACGACGCAGAGATCGACGACCTGCCCGAGCCCGACGACGACGACGCGATCGAGTTGCGGGAGCGGCGGTCGATCGGCTTCATCGAGCTGGGGCGCACGCTGTTCAAGCTCTACCCCGAGCGCTCGACGGTCGCGTTCTCGCTGATGGTCACACAGGCGTTCCTCTACAACGCGATCTTCTTCACGTTCGGCCTGATGCTCACGACGTACTTCGGGATCAGCAATGCCAACGTCGGCTGGTTCCTGGTGCCGTTCGGAGCCGGCAACTACCTCGGCCCGCTGCTGCTCGGCAAGCTCTTCGACACGGTCGGGCGCCGCACGATGATCCCGCTGACGTTCATCATCTCGGCCGTCCTGACCGTCATCGCCGGACTGCTGTTCGCCACCGGCATCATCGGCTCGGCGTGGCTGATGACGCTGTTCTGGGTCGGGATCTTCTTCTTTGCGTCGGCCGGCGCGAGCGCCGGCTACCTGACCGCCAGCGAGACGTTCCCGCTCGAGGTGCGGGCGATGGCGATCTCGTTCTTCTACGCGTTGCCGACGTTCGTCGGCGGCGTCTTCGGCCCGATCCTGTTCGGCTGGCTCATCAGCGGCGGCCAGCGCTGGACGGTCTTCTGGGGCTACCTCCTCGGCGCCGCTCTGATGGCGGCCGGCGGCATCATCCATCGCGTGTGGGGCGTCGAGGCAGCGCAGCGCGGCCTCGAGTCGATCGCGATGCCGCTGTCGGTCGAGGAGGCGCAGGGCGACGAGACAGGGCGCGCGGAGCTCGACGGCCCCGCCGGCCTCGACATCGCCGACCCGCAGGCGGTCCGGCGCTTCCAGCGCGACCGCGGGCTCGACGCGGACGGCCGCATCGGCCCCGCGACGAGCGCCTCCTTGCGAACCGTCGCACGGGCGGAGGATGCGCCGGAGTCGGCACTGACCGTGGTCGACGTCACGGACACCGATGACGTGCGGCGCTTCCAGGCCGAGTTCGGGCTCGTCCCCGACGGCGTCGTCGGGGCCGAGACGCGCGGCGCGATCCTCGCCGCCGAGCGCCGCAGCGTTGTCAACCCGGAGGACCCCGAGACGGTCAAGCGCTTTCAGCGGACGCACCTGCTCGCCGACGACGGCAGAATCGGCTCGCAGACGCGCGCGGCCCTCCGCGCGGTCCGCGCCGAGCAGACCGGCGCCCCCGAGGAGACGATCGAGCCCGATCCGCTGGACCGCGACTCGATCGAGCGCTTCCAGCGCGCGTGCGGCCTGGCCGCCGACGGCGTGATCGGGCCCGAGACGCGCGGCGCGATCCGCTGCGAGCGGGCGCGCCGGCTGCGCGGCGACGGAGGCGACGACGGAACTTCCGGCGACGTGCGCGACGCAGTCGTACAACGTTCGCACTTCGGCGTCGATCCCGTCGACGGAGAGTCCGTGGCGCGATTCCAGCGTGAGATCGGACTCGACGACGACGGTTGCATCGGGCCTGAGACCCGGCGAGCGCTGCGGCGGGCGCCCCACTTGCTTCTCGATATCGACCCCACCGACCACGAATCGATCGAGCGTTTCCAGGCGGCCAATGACCTCGACGTCGATGGCGTGATCGGACCGGAGACGCAGGCGGTCCTCCGGACGCTCCAGCAGCGCCTCAGCGAAGTTGGTCAGGACGAGGAGGAGGACGACGGGGACGTCGAGAAGCCGGGCGGACTGCTCGCCTTCGACCCTGCCGACCGCGAGGCCGTCGAGCGCTTCCAGCGCCAGCACGGGCTCCAGGTCGACGGCTGCATCGGACCGCTGACCCAGGCGGCCCTGCGTGCGGCGATGGCTGACCAGGAGCAGGAGCTGATGGCGCGGCCCGCACGGCGGCGCGAGCGCCCGTCGCCCACCGGCATGCGGCCCCGGCGCGCGCTGTTCTCCGGCATGCCGCTGGCGTCCTCGCTACCGGAGTCGGACCACCAGCTCGAGAGCGAGCTCGACGACGCGGTCGAGGCACTCCGGCGCAAAGGCCCGATGTCGCGCCAGGCGCTGGCGAACGAGATCAACGCGCGGCTGTGGGGCCCTGGCCGCCTCCGCTACGTGCTCCGGGCCGGCGAGGAGGCCGGCGTGCTGAGGCGCAGCGGCCGCGATCGCTGGAGCGCCGCCTGATGGTCGCCTGCCGACTGCTCGGCCACCGCTGGACGTTCTCGTGCGACCGCGCCACGGTGCGCTGGCACTGCGACCGCGGCTGCGGCGCGAACGGCGCGCGCGAGTACCGCGACCGGCGCGAGGCAGCGCGGCACTTTCGCCACTACACCCGTGAGCCCCGCCCGCCGATCGGGCTGCTCGCCGCGCTCGGCGGCACGGCTGTGCGCGGCCCACAGCGGCCCTCTAGTCGGCAGCCCGGAGCGTCTGTCGACTGACGAACGCCTGCGGCGCAACGGTCGTCCGGGTACGGGCAGCGGCAATGACGCAAACGGGCTCGACGACGTGGATCGTCATCGGGTGGATGGCGCTCGCGCTCGGCTTCGTGTGCGCGCTGACGATCGCCTGGGACATCGCGGTCCGCGACTACCGCCAGCACATGGCGATCATGAACCTCGTCTGGCCGATCACTGCGCTCTACTTCGGCCCGGTCGCCGTTTGGTTCTACTTCCGCCGCGGCAAGCAGATAAGCCGCCGCTGGGCGCGCGAGCACGGCACGGGCATCGACGAAATGATGTCCTCCGACGACCGCGACCCGCCGTCCTACCGGGCGTTCGCCCGCAAGAACTGGTGGCCCGTGTCCAAGGGCACCAGTCATTGCGGCGCCGGCTGCACGCTCGGTGACATCGCGGGTGAGTGGCTCGTCTACCTGACCGCGTGGACGATCCCGATCTTCGCCGCGGACGACGCGAACACGTTGATGGCCATGTATGTCGCCGACTTCGCGTTCGCGTGGACGTTCGGCATCGTGTTCCAGTACTTCTCGATCGTCCCTATGCGGGAGGACGTCGGGCGGCTCGCGGGCATCTGGCAGGCGATCAAGGCGGACACGCTGTCGATCGTCGCCTTCCAGGTCGGCCTATTCGGCTTCATGGCGCTCTACCACCTGGTGTTCTGGCAGCCGCCCCTCAGCGTGGCCAGCCCCGCCTACTGGTTCATGATGCAGCTCGGGATGATCGTCGGCTACTTCACTTCGTGGCCGGTCAACGTCTGGCTGATCAAGTACGGGCTCAAGGAGAAGATGTAGGTCTCCTCGTAAGTGGGCGGACGCTGCGGCCCGCTCGAGGCAGGGGCGGGGTAGCGCCTCGGCATGCGCACTTCAGAAGTCGACAGACCGCCGATGGATCCCAACACCAGCGAGGCGAGCGCCCAGCAGCTCGACCTCGCCTGCGAGCAGGGTGAGGCGTATGGCCGCGCGCTGCGACACATGATCGAAGACATCGCCCACGACGGCGGTGAGCAGCCGGCCGGCCAGTACCTGATCGGCTACGCCATCGAGGAGGCCGAGGGGATGTACGCCTGGGAGGGGTCCGAGCTCGTCTGGCACGAGCCGGGCGACGGCAATCTGCACCTCGAGGTATCGGTTCGCGACGCCTCCGACGGCCGCTTCGTCCCCGACGTCAGTGTCCATGCGACCCTCGTCGCACCGGACGGCCAGGAGGTCGGCACTCACGAGCAGCCGCTGATCTGGCACCCGATGCTCTACCACTACGGGCGCAACTGGCAGGTACCCGCCGACGGCGAGTACAGGCTCATCGTCCGTGTCGAGCCACCGATGTTCCTGCGGCATGACGAGGTCAACGGCTGCCGCTTCAGCGAGCCGGTGGAGGCGGACTTCCAGAGCATCAGCGTCCGCCGGGGCACCGACTGAGGGACGCGGCGGGCCTGGCGATGGGCTCCCGGCTCGCGCGCGCGTACGCGGCAGCCGTCGTGGCATTGCGCTGGCCGATCGTGCTGGCGTGGATCGTCGCGACGGTCGTCGTGGTGATCGCCCTGCCGCCGCTATCGCAGCGCAGTGCCGGGTCGCTCGGCAGCATCGTGCCTGAGAACAGCCAGGCCGTGGCGGCACGGGAAGAGGCGGCGCGGGCGTTCTCGTTCCCCCTCTTCTCGCAGACCATCATCACTCACCGCGACGCGGGCGGCATGTCGCTGCGCGACCAGCTCGACTGGGCCGTCACCGCGGCGGGGCTGGCGCGCGACGGCGGCACCCGCGTGCCCGATCCCGACGGCGACTCGACGTTGGTCGCCGGTGCGGTCCCCCTCGTCAACGCCGCGCCGCTGGCCGGGGCGACGCCCGAGCACGGAACGGCCGCGCTGGGGTATCTGCTGTTCCCGCCATCGGTCTCTCCCTCCGATCGGGCACAGGCAGCCGCCACGCTTGCGCACCGCTTCCAATCGCCCGTCCACGTCACGGGAATCATTCCGGCGCGCCTGACCCTCACCGAGGTCATCCTCGACCGGCTCTGGATCGTCGAGCTCGCGACCGGACTGCTGGTGGCGCTCGTCGTCGGCCTGCACTTCCGCGCGATCGGCGCGCCGCTGGCGACCCTGTCCGCCGTCGTGGTCAGCTGCCTCATCGCCGTGCGCGTCTGGGAATTCCGTCAGTTCGCGCTCGCGATGGCGGCCGGCTTGATCGTCGACGCGCTCGTCGTGCGATCGCTGCTCGTCCCCGCGCTCGTGGCGTTCGCGGGCAGGCACGGGGCCGCGCCGGCGGGTCGGCTCGCTGAGCAGCGCTGAGCGAGCCGCAGCGACCGCGTCGTCAGTCGTCGGACGATCGTGGGCGAGCCCCGGAAAGCCGCCGGTAGCGTGAAGGTGATGAATGTCAGCAAGACGCTCTTCGCACTCGAGCACGAGCTCGCCGACGGCGACGGCGACACGTATCGCCGACTACTGACGGATGACGCAGTCGTCGTCGTGCCGGGCGCGCGCATGACCAAGGAAGAGACCGTTGCTGCGATGGACGGCAGCCCTGGCTGGGACGAGATCGGCTTCAACGATGAACGCTGCGTGCGTTTCACGGACGCAGCGGCGCTGCTGACGTACCGCTTCACGGGTCGCCGCGGCGACGAGTTCGAGTACGTCGCACTCATGGGCAGCGTCTACGTCGACACAGAGGACGGCTGGCGCATGGCGTTCCACCAGCAGACGCCGCTGGCTGCCCCGGGCTGAGGTCGGTCGTCAAACCGGTCGATCCGGCGCTGACGCGATGAACGGCCGATGTCTCGTCGGGACACCGTCACCGCCGAGGTCTGCGAACGCGAACGGGATGCCGTCGGCCACCATGAAGCTGCGGTGGTCCATGCACTGCAGGTGGACGTGCGGTTCTGTCGAGCTGCCCGAGTTGCCGCAGCGACCGAGCACATCGCCGGCCGCCACGTGTTCGCCGGTGCTGACGTTCACCGACCCACGCTGGAGATGCGCGACCGCGGCATACGTGCCGTCCGCCAGCTTCAGGACCACGTGGTTGCCGAGGATGCGGCCCGGCCCTCCGAGCTCGCGCACGCTCGCCTCGACGAGCGCCACGAGGAGCCCGGGATACGAGTTGCGACTCCAGTGATCCCGCTGGCCGTCCTTCACGTCCACCACGATGCCGCCGGCCGGAGCATGGACCTCGCGTCCGAAGCCCGGGAAGTCCTCGGGACGGCGGCCGAGGGGCCACCAACCCATGCCGGGTCGGCGGCCGTCCGCCGGTTCGTGCACGAGGTCGATCGCGAACGTCTGGCCATAGGCGTGCAGCCCGTGGCTGGGAACGCGATCGGCGGGACTGTTGATTGCGCGCCAGCGCCCAACGACCGGTGACAGGAGCCGCACGGGCGAACGCGCGGGCGGCGGCCCCACGCGCGTGTACACCGCGACGCCCACGACCCACGCGACGAACCCGGCCCACGATGGCAGCAGATCGGAGAACCAGGCCACGGCGGCCACCGCGAGAGTCGCCGCGACGATCGGAAGACGGATCCGGCCCCAGGGGATCATCGGTCGGTTCCGAAGGCAGAGCCGAAGCCGTCGTTGCTCACGGCGCCGTTGATGCCGCGGGTGCCTTGCGTCCACAGCTGGTCGCCCGCGGCGGCGAGCGCACGGTGGCTGCCGTAGATCACGTTCACGGCCCCGGCGTCCGCTGCGCCCTGGACGCTGTCGAAGGGCGCGCCGACGGCCAGATCGTCATGACCCTCGCCGTCGAAGTCGCCGACGCCGAGCGCCGTGCCAAAGTCGTCGAACGCCTCCGGGCGACCCTTGATGCCGCGGCTGCCCTGGTCCCAGAAGTCGTCACGGTGGCGCGAGATGCCGGTGCGCTCGGAGCCGTAGATGACGTTGACCGCGCCGGCATCCGAGGTCCCCCCCAGGTCCTCGAGCGGTACGCCGATGGCGAGGTCGTCCTCGTAGTCGTGGTCAAAGTCGCCGCCGGCGAGCGCGAAGCCGAAGCGGTCGCCCGTCTCGGGCGCGCCCTTGATGCCCGGGCTGCCCTGCGTGATGAACGCATCTGCGCTCTTCAGTCCGTGGCGGCCGCTGTAGAGAAGATTGACGGCGCCCGCGTCGCGCGTGCCACCGAGATCCTCGAAGGGGACGCCGATCGCCAGCTCGACGTCGCCGTCCTGATCGAGGTCGCCGGCCGCGAGCGCCCAGCCGAAGCCGTCGGACGCCTCGGGGCCGCCCTTGATGCCCCGGGCTCCCTGCGACCACAGCTGGTCGCCCTGCTGCCGCAGCCGACCGCCGGAGGAGTACAGGACGCTCACGGCGCCGGCGCGGACACCATCGATGCGCCCGCCGGGGAGCCCGATGGCAAGATCGTCGTCGCCATCGCCGTCGAAGTCGGCGGCCGCGAGCGACCGTCCGAAGCGATGGAACGAGCCCGACAGGCCTTTCACGCCGCTCGTGTCCTGCGTCCACAGCTGCGCGGCGCCGCCGCGCACGCCGGCACGCGTCGCGTACAAGACGTCGACCGCGCCGGCGGCCGGCGCGCCGTGGACGCTGTCCCCAGGCACGCCGATGGCGAGGTCGTCGCATCCGTTGTCGTCGAAGTCGCCGGCGGCCAGCGCCGCGCCGAAGCTCTGGTTGCTCTCGCGCGGCCCGGGGATGCCGGCGTAGCCTTGGTCGAAGAACGCGTCGCGCGTCGTGAGGCCACGGGCGCTGCCGTAGCGGACGGTTACCGCGCCCGACGCTCGCGCCGAGCCGAGCTGCTCGCCGGGTGCACCGATCGCCAGGTCGCCGTGCCCGTCGCAGTCGAAGTCCCCGGTGGCCAACGCGGCGCCGAAGCGGTCGCCCGTCTCGGCCGTCGCGACGATGCCGGGCGTGTCCTGCGTGAACTCCTGGTCGCGATCCTCGCGCAAGCCGCGACCGCGCGACCCGTAGATCACGTTGACCGCTCCCGCCAGGTCGTGGCCGCCCACCGAGTCACGGGGCGTGCCGATCGCCAGGTCCGAGCGTCCGTCGCCATCGAAGTCTCCAGCAGCACCGGGTGCCGCCTCGGCTCGAGACACGAATGCGAGTGCGAGCACGGCGCCGAGGAGCGCCGGGGTGGTCATGCGACGCAGTAGGGCCATCCCGGCCCGCTATCCCGTGTCCCGCGGGGCCCCCGAACCATCGTTCGCGCGATGACATCTTCGTGGCGCGCAGCGACCGTCTGTGCACAGACATAGTCGTTGGCGCGGCTGGCGGGCGTGGGAAGCGTCGCCGCCATGGGCGGCGACGACGGCGACACGGCGATGGGCTCGCG
Organism: uncultured Solirubrobacteraceae bacterium; assembly: GCA_963803335.1. Lineage (GTDB taxonomy): Bacteria > Actinomycetota > Thermoleophilia > Solirubrobacterales > Solirubrobacteraceae > DASSUW01. The sequence goes on from CAWDME010000012.1 coordinate 714,917, forward strand.
TGAGGCTCCGCTTCCCCAGCAGGCGGCACGCGCATGAGCGCATCGCGCCTGGCGCTGCGCGTCCGGGCGCTGGCAGCCATGCTCGTGCTCGCCGTCACAGTCGCCGGTTGCGGCGGTCAGTCGGCGCTCGACCCGCGCGCGAAGCCGGCCCGCGAGATCGCGACGCTGTGGTGGTGGATGCTGGCCATCGCGGGCACGGTGCTCGGCGGCGCGCTCTTCCTGCTCTTCGTCGGCTGGCTCCGGCGCCACAAGCCGGGCATCCCGCTGCTCGGCAAGCGTGAGGGCCTGACGACGGCGCTCGTGGTGGTCTTCGGCATCGTCATCCCGCTGAGCACGAACGTCGCGGTGTTCGTTGTCGCCAACTTCGTGGTCGCCCAGGCGACGGAGGCTCCGAACCCGCGGACGACTGCGATGACCATCGAGGTGATCGGTCACCAGTGGTTCTGGGAGGTGCGCTATCCGGGCACGACGGCCATCACCGCGAACGAGATCCACATCCCGGCGGGCGAGCGCGTGAACGTGGTCGCCAAGACCGGTGACGTGATCCACTCGTTCTGGGTCCCGCAGCTGAACCGCAAGATCGACATGATCCCGGGGCACACCAACCGCGTGCTGCTGGAGGCCGACGAGCCCGGCCGTTACCGGGGCCAGTGCGCCGAGTTCTGCGGCGTGCAGCATTCGCACATGGCGATGTACGTGTTCGCCGACCCGCCGGACCGGTTTCGCAGCTGGCTTGACCACATGGCCGAGGACCGGGCCGCGCCGACGACGGCCCAGGAGAAGCGCGGCGAGCGCGTGTTCCTCGACAACGCGTGCGCGAGCTGCCACACGATCCGTGGCACCGCCGCACAGGGCACGGTGGGCCCGGATCTGACGCACCTGCAGAGCCGCACGACGCTCGCAGCCCTGACGATTCCGAACCGGAAGGGCTACCTGGCCGCCTGGGTGCTGGACCCACAGCACGTCAAGCCCGGTAACCGGATGCCCGCCGTGCCCCTGCCCAACGACGACTTCAACGACCTGCTCGCCTACCTGGAGAGCCTGAAGTAGCCGTGGCCACGATCGACTCGCCGGCACAGCGCGTCCACGTCGACCGGCTGGAGCGCATCTGGACCGAGCGCCACGGACTCGTCGGCTGGCTCACGACCACCGACCACAAGCGGATCGGGATCCTCTACCTCTTCACGTCACTCGCCTTCTTCGCGGCCGGCGGCGTCGAGGCGCTGCTGATGCGCACGCAGCTGATCAAGCCCAACAACGGGCTGCTGTCGCCGGACGCCTACGACGCGATGTTCAGCTTGCACGGCGTGACGATGATCTTCCTCTTCGTCATCCCGATCTCGACCGGGGCGTTCGGGAACTACCTACTGCCGCTGATGATTGGCGCGCGCGACATGGCGTTCCCGCGCATGAATGCCCTGTCGTACTGGATCTTCCTGGCCTCGGGCCTGTTCATTTACACCGGCCTGTTCATAGGGCAGCCGCCCGATGCCGGCTGGTTCAACTACGTGCCGCTCGCGTCCAAGCAGTACAGCCCGGGAGCGGGCATCGACTTCTACGCGCTCGGGCTCATCTTCAACTCGATCTCCTCGACGGCTGCGGCTGTCAACTTCATCGTCACGATCTTCAAGCTGCGCGCGCCCGGCATGTCGCTCAACCGCATGCCGCTGTTCTGCTACGCGTTCCTGGCCGTCTCGTTCGCGCTGCTGTTCGCGCTGCCGCCGCTGAGCGCCGCCTGCATCCTGCTCGAGCTCGACCGACGGCTCGGTTTCGACTTCTACAACGTCGTTGCGGGCGGCGAGCCGTTGCTGTGGCAGCACCTGTTCTGGATCTTCGGCCACCCCGAGGTCTACATCATCATCCTGCCGGCGTTCGGGATCGCAACGTCGATCATCCCGACGTTCACCCGCCGCAAGATGGTCGCGTTCCCGATGGTGGCCGTGGCCGAGATCATGGTCGCGTTCATCGGCTTCGGTGTCTGGGCCCACCACATGTTCGCGGTCGGGCTGCCGACCGTGACGACGATCTACTTCGCCGCAGCGAGCCTGATCATCGTGATCCCGAGCGGCATCCAGCTGTTCGCCTGGATCACCACGATCGTCACCGGGACCCCGATCTTCAAGACGCCGCTGCTGTGGATCCTCGGGTTCATCGTGCTGTTCATCATCGGCGGCCTGAGCGGCGTGATGTTCGCCGCGATCCCGTTCGACCAGCAGGCGCACGACACGTACTTCGTCGTCGCGCACTTCCACTACGTGATCTTCGGCGCGGCGGTCTTCCCGATTCTCGGCGGGATGTACTACTGGTTCCCGAAGGTCACCGGCCGCATGTACCACGAGGGCGCCGGCCAGGCGAGCTTCTGGCTGACGTTCGCGGGGACGATGTTCACGTTCTTCCCGATGCACATCGTCGGGCTGCTCGGCATGCCGCGGCGCAACTACACGTACGAGCCGGGCCTCGGCTGGACCGCACTGAACCTGATCGAGACACTCGGCTCCTACCTGCTCACCGCCGGGCTGCTGCTGCTGGTCGCCAACCTGGCCATCAGCCGGTTCCGCGGACCGCCCTCCGGTGACGACCCCTGGGGCGGCGACACGCTCGAATGGGCCACCACGTCGCCGCCGCGGCCATACAACTTCCCGGTCATCCCGAAGGTCACGAGTCCCTACGCGATGTGGGACAAGGACGACCGGGCGGAGGACGAGGACAAGCTTGCGCGCGGCGAACTGACGCTCGAGCGGGGCCACGAGACACCCGCGACCACGACGCTCGACGCGCAGCTCGACGAGATCCTCGACATGCCGTCGGACTCGTGGGCACCGCTGCTGCTCGCCGCCGCGTTGTCGCTGGTCTTCGTGATGCTGCTGACCGGCCACTGGACCACGGCGATCGTGTTCGGCGGCCTGGCCGCGGCGGTGCTCGCGGGCTGGCACTGGAAGGAGCCGCAGGAGACATGAAGCCGGTCACGCGCAGCACGGACGCGACGGCGACCGGCGAGGTCGTGGCCGTCGCGCGCGCCCGGCGCACGTTGCCGAACGGGCTGTGGGGCGTGCTGCTGTTCACGGCGACCGAAGGGGCGCTGTTCGGCACGCTGATCGGGACCTACTTCTACCTGCGGTTCCGGTCGGCACAGTGGCCGCCGCCGGGCATCGAGCCGCCGTCGGTGGCGCTGCCGCTGTCACTCACCGGCGTGCTCGTGCTGACGACCATTCCGGTCGTGCTGGCGGTCGTCGCCGCGCGCCGCGGGCGCCTGCGGGTCACGTGGGCGTTGATCGCGCTCGCGATGGTTCTCCAGGGCGGCTACCTCGCGTGGCAGATCGTCCTCTTCTCGGACGACCTCGGGAAGTTCTCGCCCGACGACACGGCGTACGGATCGATCTACTTCACGCTGCTCGGCGCGCATCACGCCCACGTCGCCTTCGGCCTGCTGCTCGACCTGTGGATCCTCGTGCGGCTGACGGCGGGGCTGACCAACTACCGCTTGATCACCGTTCAGGCGGTCGCCCTGTACTGGGCGTTCGTGAACCTCCTGGCCATCCTCGTCGTCGCGACCCAGGTGTCGCCGGCGTGAGGCTGCCGCGCGTCAACCTGGGCGAGGCGGGCGTCCTGTGGCTTGGCGTGTTCGGTGCCCCCGCCGCCTGGGCGATCCAGCACGTCAGCGGCTTCGCGCTGACGGAGGCCCGCTGCCGCGAGGCGGCCGGCGGCGGCTGGAGCCTCAACATGGACGCCTGGACGATCGCCGTCAGCGCAACGGCGGCCGCGGTCGCCGTCGCCGCGCTGGCCGCCGCGATTGTCACCTTCCGGGCGACGCGGGGCGCCGAGTCCGAGCCGCCCGCTGGGCGCATTCACTTCCTCGCCGTGATCGGCATCACGATCGCGCCGCTGTTCCTCGCGATGATCCTGATGAGCGGCCTCGGCGCCATCTTCCTCCCGGAGTGCGTGCAGTCATGACGCGCGCGCTCACCAGCACCGGCGCCGTCGGACCCCGGCTGAGCCACTTCCGATCCGACCGCTACATCGGCGGCAAGTTGCCGAACACGCCCGCGAACGCCGCCTTCTGGATCGAGCACCCGCAGCGCTACGCGCCGCAGCTGATCACGCCCGACCTTGGGTTGAGCTCCCAGGAGGCCAAGGACATCGTCGCCTATCTGCTGGAGCACTAATGCGCCGCGCGATGCTCATCGTGATCCTCGCCGTGCCGCTCGCCTGGGGCGCCGCCGCGGCAACGGCGCAGCCGCCGATCGTCGTGCCCGAGCAGTCCGGCTCGACGTCCGAGCTCGAGCTCGGCCGTGAGCTGTTCGGCGGCAACTGCGCGCGCTGTCACGGCAGCCGCGGCGAGGGCATCAGCGCGCCGACGGGCGACACCCGCTGGACGGGTCGCGGGCCGTCGCTCAAGGACGCCTCGCCGAGCACGATCGACTTCTACCTGCGCACCGGATACATGCCGCTCGCGAGCCCCGGCGACCAGCCGGAGCGACGCGGCGCGCAGTTCGACCCGCAGCAGCTGCGCGCCCTCCAGCGCTACGTCGACAGCATCAGCGACGGCACGACGCCGGTGCCGGTGCCCGACCCCGACGGCGGCAGCGTGTCCGACGGCCTCGAGCTGTTCACCGAGCACTGCGCCGGCTGCCACCAAGTCGTCGCCGAGGGCGGCGTCGTGACCGGCGCCCGCGTCCCGCCGCTGGACGGCGTGCCCCCGGTCGAGATCGCCGAGGCCGTCCGGACGGGGCCATTCCTGATGCCCAAGTTCTCCGAGAAGGACATCTCGGACGCCGAGCTGGACTCGATCGTCGCCTACGTCAGGTACGCCCAGCAGCCGGACGACCGCGGCGGTTGGGGCATCAACCATCTCGGCCCGTTCCCGGAGGGCATGGTGACATGGCTGCTGGCCGCGATCGTGCTCGTGGCCACCTGCATCGTGATCGGCGAGCGGCTGCGGTCATGAGAGTGCGCGGCTGGATGATCGCGATGCTCGGCGTGCTCGGCCTCGTCCGCGGGCGGGGACGGCGGGAGCGCGAGCGGATCGTCGACACCGGCGACAAGCAGCCGCTCGCCGAGGCGATCGTGATCGTGCTGCTGCTGCTCACGACGCTCGCCGCCGCCGGCTTCGTCGTCGCCTACGGGCTCGGGGCGTCGACCCAGGTCATGGGCGCCGCGCTCGGCGGCGCGTTCGCCCTGCTCGCCGCGGCGCTGATCATCGTCGCCAAGCGCCTGGTCGTCTCCGAGGAACTGGAGGAGGAATACTCGGGCTCGCATCCCGAGGAGCAGGAGGCGGTCGCCCAGATCGTCGAGGAGAGCGGCTCGCGCATGACCCGCAAGCGACTGCTCGCCGCCGCCGCCGGCGCGGCCGGCACGTCGGTCGGCGTGGCGCTCATCACCCCCGCCGTGTCGCTCGGGCCGCTGTTCGATTCCTCGCCGCTGTACCGCACGCCATGGCGCACGGGGCGGCGCCTCGTCGACAAGCACGGCAAGCCAATGCTGGCCGACGACATCGAGACCGAGACGTTCTACACCGCGTATCCCGAGGGGGCGAGCCAGGACGACCTCGGCGCGCCCCTGGTCGTGATCCGGCTCGACCCGGCCGCGCTCGAGCTGCCGCCCGGTCGCGACGGCTGGGCGCCCGAGGGGATCCTCGCCTTCTCGAAGATCTGCACGCACGCCGGCTGCGCGATCGCGCTGTACCGCACGCCCAAGTTCGCCCCGACGCAGCCCAAGCCGGCGCTCGTCTGTCCCTGCCACTACTCCACGTTCGATCCGGCCACCGGCGCTCAGGTCATCTTCGGCCCAGCCGGCCGGCCGCTGCCGCAACTGCCGTTGATGATCGCGGCCGGCCGCGAGTTGCGCGCGGCGGGCAACTACTCCGGGCCGGTCGGCCCCAGCTGGTCCGGCGTTCGATCCAAGCCCGCGAGCTGATGCGATCCGACCCCCTCCGCGACCCGCTCCGGTTCATCGACGAGCGCACCGGCGCGGCCCCGTTCCTGCGCAAGACGCTGCGCTACGCGTTCCCAGACCACTGGTCGTTCCTGCTCGGCGAGGTCGCGCTGTACGCGTTCATCGTGCTCGTCGGGACCGGCGTCTATCTGGCGCTGTTCTTCGAGCCCAGCCTCGCGGACACCGTCTATACCGGGCCCTACGCGCCGCTGCAGGGCGTCCCCATGAGCGAGGCCTACCGCTCGGTCGTCGACATGTCCTTCTCGGTCGACGCCGGGCTGCTGATCCGCCAGACGCACCACTGGGCGGCGGACGTGTTCGTCGCATCGATCGTGCTGCATCTGCTCCGGATCTTCTTCACCGGCGCCTTCCGCAGGCCGCGCGAGCTGACCTACCTCATCGGCTTGGTGATGCTGTTCACGTCGCTGCTCGAGGGCTATCTGGGCTACTCGCTGGTCGACGACCTGCTCTCCGGCATGGGGCTGGCCATCGGCTACGGCGTCGCGTTGTCGCTCCCAGTGGTCGGCGGTGATCTGGCGATGCTCGTCTGGGGCGGCCCGTATCCGGGCTCGGCCGCCTTCATGTCGCGCATGTACATCGCGCACGTGTTCCTGCTGCCCGTTCTGCTCGCCGGTCTCATCGGCCTGCACCTCGCGCTCGTCGCGTCCCGCCACCACACGCAGTTCAAACGCATGCCGCGGCAGACCGAGCGCCGGCTGATCGGCGTGCCGAGCTTCCCGGGCCAGGCGCCGCGCTCGCTCGGGCTGATGGCCGCCGTCGCCGCGGTGCTGTTCCTGCTCGGCGGGCTCGTGCAGATCAACCCCATCTGGCTCTGGGGTCCGTACGAGCTCGCGTCCGGCACCAACGGCGCACAGCCCGACTGGTACTTGGGCTGGCTAATCGGCGGCCTGCGGCTGATGCCCGGCTTCGACGTGACGATCGGCGACTACACGCTCGTGCCGAATCCCTTCTGGGGCGGCGCGCTGTTTCCGCTCGTGGTCGTGGGGGTGCTGGCGGCGTTCCCATGGGTCGAGCGCCGCCTCACGCGCAGCCGCCGACCCCACAACCTGCTCGACCGGCCGCGTGACGCGCCCGGCCGGACGGCCTTCGGACTCGCGTTCCTCACGTGGGTCACGGTCGTGTTCGTCGCCGGCTCCGCCGATCGCGCGACCGTGTTCTTCGGGCTCGACTACGAGAACCAGATCCGCGTATACCGGGTCCTTGTCTGGGTTCTGCCGGTCGTGGTGTTCTTCGTCGCCCGGCGGATCTGCCGCGGGCTTCAGGAAGCCGAGCGCGTCGAGGAGACCCGCGGGGAGGCCGAGGCGGAGGGCCGGCTCGCCGCCCGCTGATGCACTCCGTGCCACAGCGCGACGACGCACCGGAGTCGGCGTGACCGTCGCGATCATGGCGGCGTACGCCCTGGGCTACCTGCGCCGCGTCCGCACGCTGGGCCGCCGCGGCCGGCCGGTCCCGCCGTGGCGGATCGCCTGCTTCGTCTGCGGCCTGGCCGTGCTTGCGCTCGCGCTCAGTCCGCCGGTCGGTGGCCGGGACGAAGAGCGGCTCAGCGCTCACATGGCGGAGCACGTGCTGATCGGCGACATCGCATCGCTGCTGCTGGTCCTCGGCCTGACGGGACCGCTGCTCGCACCGCTGCTCCGCTTCCGCGCCGTGGCGCGGCTGCGCGCGGTCTCGCATCCGCTGGTCGCGCTGCCGCTTTGGGCGGCCAACCTGTGGCTGTGGCACCTCCCGGTCGCCTACGAGGCTGCCGTGCACCACGAGCTTGTCCACGTGCTGCAGCACAGCCTGTTCCTGGCGCTCGGCGCGAACCTGTGGATGCCGCTCTTCGGCCCGTTCCCCAAACCGGAGTGGTTCGGCCGCGCGGCGCAACTCGTCTACGTACTCGCCGCCCGGGTCGCGAGCGCCGTGCTCGCGAACCTCTTCGTGTGGTCGCAGATCACCTTCTACGCCTCGTACCGCGATCTCTCCGATCAGAGCGCCGCGGGCGCGATCATGATGACCGAGGAGAGCGTGGTGATGGTGGCGCTGCTCGCCTGGCTCGCGGCATGCTGGATCGGTGACGCCGGAGAGCGGCAGGAACTCCTGGAGCTCGCTGAGGCGCGAGGCGTCGCCATCGGAGAGCGTCGTGTGGCGCGCGCGGTCGCGGCCGGACGCGGCGCAGACCTCCGGCGACGATTGGAGGCGCGATGAGCCCCTCGCGCCGAGTGCTCACGGCGACCGCGGCGGCGGCCTTGATCGCGGGCTGCGGCGGCGAGCGCAAGACGCCGCCCTCTAGGTGACCGACGGTTCGACAGCGCGTCCGCGCGCCGACGACGAGCGGGTCGTCTGGCGTCTGACCACCACCCGGCCGGTCTGCCGGATCCGTGGCACTACCTCCACGAGGAGCTTCAAGAGCCCCTCCCTCCCCGACGGGGCGCTGCCCTGCCCGGCGCCCCGCCACGCAGTCGCCCCGCGGCCTCGCCGTGGGGCGACCGTCGTCCGACGACCGACGGCCGCGCCAGCGGCGCGGACGCGGACGTTCTGATCAGCGCATGCGACGTCTTGCCCGCGGACTGGAGCCGGCGGCGTGGGACGGCGCTGATCGACACGAGCACGTATGCGGACATGGGGCCCGCTTATGGGCTGCTGCCACGCCCCTGAGGAACGAGAGAACTGGGACGTCCTTGTCCCAGCAAGGCTGTTGCGGCCGTGCACGACTGGGCGCACGACGGCATGATCGGAGATGCCTCGCCGCCGGTGGTACGCGGGGGGAGGCGCAGCGGGTCCGGCGGCCTCTCGCTCTCGATACCTATCCCCAAGATCGCGCGAGCGACCGGCGTTGGTCCGCACACGGACGATCGCGCCCGCCGCGCCATGCTTGGCCATCACCTGCTTCTGCGGCCGTCTCGGCATGACGGACGTCGGCTAATCATCAACCGCATTCGCCCCATGGACGGCGATCGTCTGTCAACTGACATTCGGCGGCCGGCTCATCGCGTCGGGGGCATGGCCGCCGCAGGAGGAGCCGGTTGAAGTCGCATGGGGACACCTGACGGCTCGCGTCCCCGACGTTGCCCGCCCCGCGCCTGATCGCGGGGCGGGCACCGGCCGTTTGATGCCCGGCCTCGTCAGTCGGCGAACAGTTCCGTGGGCTTCCAAGGTGTGACGGCTGGAGCAGCAATCGCACCGAGGGATTCGTGCCGCTGCTGACCGAGAATGAGACGAAGCTCTACGAGCCCGGGCTCGTCCGACGTGAAGGGGGCCCCGCCGCAGATGGTCAGCGTTGTCGCGCGAGGAGACGGTGGCGGTCGGAGCCGGTGGACGTCTACGGCGATGTCGAGTGGCCCGGCTCGACGATGCCGTGCTCGTAGGCGAAGACGACCGCTTGCACGCGGTCGCGCACTCCGAGCTTCCGGAAGATGTTCGCCACGTGCGTCTTCACGGTGGCTTGACTGACGATCAGCTGCTCGGCGATCTCGGCATTGTTGAGGCCGGCGGACATCAGTAGCAGCACCTCGAGCTCGCGTTGACTCAATTCCTCGAGGGCGGATGAAGCGTCGGCAGTCGGAGTCCGCGTGACGAACCGCTCGATCAGCCGCTGCGTGATCGCCGGCGCCAACAGCGCCTCTCCGCGGGCGACGGTCCGCACCGCTGTCACGAGTTGCTCACGTGGAGCGTCCTTGAGCAGGAAGCCGCTGGCGCCGGCCTTGAGCGCACCGTAGACGTAGTCATCGAGATCGAACGTCGTCAGCACCAGTACGCGCGCGTCCACTCCGATGCGGTGAAGCTGCTGTGTCGCCTCGATCCCATTGAGCTCTGGCATCCGGACGTCCATCAGCACAACATCGGGCGCGAGCTCCTTGGCGCGCCGCACGGCCTCGCGCCCGTCGGCCGCCTCGCCGACGACCTCGATGCCGTCGGCGAGGTCCAGGATGAGCTTGAACCCCGAACGGACCAGCTCCTGGTCGTCGACGAGCAGGACCCGGATCATCTGAGGGGCAGCACGGCGCGTAGTGCGAACCCGCGCGGCCCCGGTGCCGCCACAACGTGTCCGCCAAGGACAGCGACCCGCTCATGGACGCCGGCGAGGCCCTTGCCGCTGCCGCCACCCGGGCCCGAGCCGTCACCGTCGTCGATGACCTCGACGTGCACCGCCTCATCGCGGTAGCGCACGATCACTTCCACCCGGCGCGCGCCCGAGTGCTTGCGCACATTGGTCAGCGCCTCCTGCACGACGCGATAGGCGGCGACATCGAGCGGTGCCGGCAGCCGGCGCGGCTCGCCCTCGACGGACAACTCGACCGACAGGCCGCCCGCCCTCGCCGTCTCGACGAGCGAATCAAGACGGGCCAGACCCGGCGCCGATGCCTCGTCGGAGGCGGCGTCGCCTCCACCCAGCGCGCCGAGCACCCGGCGCATGTCAGCCAGCGCAACACGGGCGGTGTCGCGGATGGCCACCAACGGGGGCCGGACCAGGTCCGGATCGTGGGCGAGCGCGCCGTCCGCCGCGTCGGCCTGGACGGCGATGACGCTCATCGCATGCGCGACCTCGTCGTGCAGGTCGCGCGCGATCCTGGCCCGCTCCTCGGCAACGGCCGCATGGACGCGATCCTCACCGAGCCGCTCGAGCATCTCGGCGCGCAGGCGCAGTTGCCTGACCCACAATCCGGCAAGCAGCGCCCCGGTGAGCAGGAAGATCGCTGCCGCGACGTTCGCGACCACTCCACCGCTCTGCACGAGCGCAGAGACGATCCCGGCCGGGACGAACGCGGCGAGCCCGACGAGCAGCTCCCGCGTGCTCGTGTGGTGAGCCCCCAGCGAGTACGGGACGATGATGAAGCAGGCGAGCGCGACGATCGAGTCGCGGTAGCCGCCGATCGATACCTCCAGCAGCGCCGCTGCCGCCACCGCGGCCGCCACGCGAGCAGGGTGAACGCGCCGCCAGGCAAGTGAGAGCGTCCACAGCGGCAGGACGACGTAGCTGATCGGCCCGGCGCTCTCCTGAATTCCGGCGACGAGCATCACGAGCTTGATGACGAACAGCCCGACCGCCAACGCGACGTCGGAAACCGTGATCTCGCCGAACTTGCTCATGACGCCGAAGGTAACGCGAAATCCCGCCGGCGACATCCGCCCACAGGCTGAGCGGGGCGCCTCCCGGATCAGCCGCTCGGCCGATCGCATTCGCCCTGGGGCCCGACGACACAGCCGTCGCCTGGACCTAGCGTCCTCGCAACGCCGTTGGGGCGAACCGCAATCGACGATGGAGGACCGAGATGCAGAGCACAGCCATTCCCGCTTATCGCACGACGCGGCAAGGACGGCGTTCGCTCTGGCGCACCGCAGAGGTCGCGCTCTACGTCGGGATCGCGGCCGCGATCTTCCTTACAGCCGTGTGGTTCATCTCCCCGGAGAGCTCGGTCGGCGGGACTTACCACGACGTCGGCGCCTACCTCTTCACCGGCAACGGCGTGCCCTTCGGCGCCTCGGCCCTCGTCCTGCTGTGGGCGCTGCTCAAGCTCCACGGTGAGCGCGTCGGCAGGAAGGCGACGATCGGCGTCGTCATCGCGTCAGTGTCGCTCCTGGCGCTGATCGTGGTGCTCGCCGCATCGGTCGCGGTCGGCCAGGAAGTGCAGGGAGGCCCGACGTACATCCTCGGAACGCTCGGGTCGATCATCGGGATCTGGCTGTTCTCCGTCGACGCGGGGCGCGCCGGGCTGCTCCCGCGTGCAGCACTGTGGTTCTGGGCGTTCAGCTGGACCGTCGGCGGCATGCTCGGCCCGAAGGGCTCACAGCTGCTGCTGGCGGCCGCGTACTCGGTCCTGCTCGTGCACGTGCGCAGGCGGGCCCGCGCGGAGTCGAACCTCTGACCGCCGCTCGGATCGCGACACGTGCTGAGCGCGCAAGCGCGATGGATCGGGGCCGCAAAGCGGCCCCGATCTGCGAGCCGCCTCGCCCGTCCTCATCCCCCTGTTGCCATCGAATGACGCACGTACAACTGCGCGAGAGCGAGTCTCAGGCTCGTGAGCGCGCGCGCAGGGCGTCGACGACCCCGCGCAGCGCCATCTCATAACCGGCGGCGCCGAAGCCGCAGATCATCCCGAGGGCCACCGCCGTGATCACCGAGCGGCCGCGGAACGGCTCGCGTGCGTGGATATTGGAGATGTGCAGCTCCACGACCGGCGGCTCGATGGCCGCAATCGCATCGCGGATCGCGTAGGAGTAGTGCGTGAAGGCGGCCGGGTTGATGATCACGGCGTCCGCCCCGTCCCAGGCCTCCTGCAGCCAGTCGACGAGCTGCCCCTCGTCGTTGCTCTGGCGCAGCTCGCACGTGCAGCCGAGCTCGCCGGCGACCCGTTCGAGCCGCGCCCGCACGTCGTCCAGCGTCTCGCTCCCGTAGATCGCCGGCTCGCGCCGGCCGAGGAGGTTCAGGTTGGGTCCGTTGAGGACGAGGATGCGTTCGTCTGACATCGATCAGATCCCCAGGTAGATGCGCCGGACGTCGGGATCCTGGCGCAGTTGCGATGACGGCCCGTCCTTGACGCGGCGGCCGTTCTCGAGTACCAGGCAGTGGTCGGTCACCGAGAACGTGACCTTGGCGTTCTGCTCCACCAGCAGGATGCTCATGCCGCCGCGGCGCAGCTCGCGCAGCGCCTCGACGATCTGGTCGACGACCACCGGCGCCAGCCCCATCGATGGCTCGTCGAGCACGAGCAACGTCGGCTCGCTCATCAGGGCACGCCCGATCGCCAGCATCTGCTGCTGGCCGCCGCTCAACGCCCCCGCCAGCCGCTTATCGGACTCGTGCAGCTGCGGGAACAGCTCGTGCACCCGACCAACACGAGCGTGCACCGCCGCGTCCCACTTCTGCCGGTACGCGCCGAGCAGCAGGTTCTTGCGGACGCTGAGGCCGGGGAAGACGTGGCGGCCCTCGGGCACGTAGCCGATGCCGAGATCGACGATCCGATGGGGCTTGATGCGGTCGAGCGCGTGGCCGCTGAACTCCATGCGCTCAGCCTGTGCCGGGATCAGCCGCATGAGCCCCTTGAGCGTCGAGGTCTTGCCGGCGCCGTTGGCCCCGATGATCCCGACCCCCGCGTGCCGCGGGACGGAGAAGCTGACGTCGCGCACCGCGTGGACCTCCCCGTAGGACACGTTCAGCCCCACGACCTCCAGCAGCGTCGCGGCCGTCGCCGGGTCGGAGTGCGACATCGGTTCCGTGGTCGACTCCACGCTCACGTGCGGCCGTCCCCGGTCGCGAGCAGGTCGGCGTCGCCGAGATAGGTCGCGACGACCTCCGGGTCGCGCGTGACGTGCTCGGGCGTCCCCTCGGCGAGCACCCGCCCGCTCGCCAGGACGGTCACGCGGTCGCACAGCGTCATGACGAGGGCCATGTTGTGCTCGATGAGCACGACGGTGATGCCGCTGTCGCGTATGCGGCTGACGAGCTGCCGGAGATCGTTCATCTCGGCCGAGCTGAGCCCGGCGGCCGGCTCGTCGAGGAGGAGCACGCGCGGCTCGGTGGCCATCGCGCGCGCGATCTCGACCAGTCGCTGCTGGCCGTACGGGAGGTTCGTGGCGCGGAAGCCGGCGACGCGGCTCAGCCTGAATCGCGCCAGCAGCTCGTCGGCGCGCGCCCTCAGCTCCCGCTCGCGCGCGCGGAAGGTCCATGGCGCCAGCAGGTAGCGCCAGAGCGACGTCGGGCGCGCGCGGTCGAGCGCGACCATGACGTTCTCCTGCACGGTGAGCGACCGGAACAGCCGGAGCGCCTGGAACGTGCGCGCCACTCCCCTGTTGCAGACGCGATAGGCGGCGCGCCCGCTCACGCGCTCGCCGAACGCCCGCACCTCGCCGCTCGTGGGGCCGTAGACCCCGGTCGCGATGTTGAAGAGTGTCGTCTTGCCTGATCCGTTGGGGCCGACGATGCCGTGGATGGCTCCGGCGGCGACCGACAGCGTGACGTCGTCGAGCGCCTGGAGACCCTTGAAGCGCTTGCTCACTCCGTCGACCTCGAGGGCGGGCACGCCGTCCGGCTGCGCTTCGTCCTGCACCAGCGCCAGCGGCGTTCCTGTCGCGAGGCCCTCGTCGACACCGAGCCCGCTCAGCTCGGCCTCGTCGAGCGCGCGCTCGGCCTCCGCCGGGGTCACGTGAGCGCCCGGGAGCACGCCCTTGACCCGGATCCAGACACGCCGCAACAGACCGGCGAGGCCGTCCGGAGCCACCACCACCATGCCGACGATCAGCAGGCCGTAGGCGACCTGCTGGTACTTCTGCAGGTCGACGAACTGCTCGCGGACGATCAGCAGCACCGTGGCCCCGAGCGCCGCTCCGTAGATGTTGTCGCGGCCGCCGACGATCACCATCGCGAGCAGCAGGAACATGATCCCGAGGTTGAACGTGTCAGGGCTCACGTAGCGGATCAGGCCCGCGTACAGCGCGCCGGCGACCCCGGCGTAGCAGGCCGCGATGACGAACGCGACCATGCGGTAGGCGGGCACTTCGACGCCCATGTGCGCCGCCGCGAGCGCGTCGTCGCGCATCGCCTGGAAGCGGCGGCCAAGCTCGGTGCGCACCATCAGCAGCGCGAGCGCGAAGAGGATGCCGGCGGCGGCGAGGAGGAGGTAGTAGTAGTTGTACTCGTCGCTGAGGTCCACGCTGCCGAGCGGCGGCACCGGCAGCCCCGGCAGGCCCACGGCCTGGCCGGTGAAGCTCGCGTTGACGAGGATCGCCGAGAAGGCGACCGCGAGGCCGAGCGTCACGATCCCGAGGTAGTGCGACTGCACGCGCAGCGACGGCAGCCCCACGACGAGCCCGAGCAATCCCGCAGCGATGACGCTCAGCGGGAACGCGGCCCAATAGCCGAGTCCGACCTTGACGGTGAGGACCGCCGAGGCGTACGCACCCATCCCGAAGAACGCCGCCTGGGCGAGGTTCACCTGCCCCGCGTAGCCGAGGACGAGGCTCAGGCCGACCGCGAGCATCACGAAGATCAGCACGAGGTTGGCGATGTGGATCCCGTAGTAGGTCACCGCGTAGGGCACCGCAAGCAGCGCGACCACCGCTCCGACACCCCCAAGCCGCCGGAGCGTCATGGCCGGCTGACCGTCTGCTCGCCGAGCAGCCCGCTGGGCCGCAACATGATCACGGCAGTGAAGACCACGAACGTGATGACGTCCGAGTACGACCCTCGGGTTCCCGACGCGTACGCCTCGATCAGGCCGAGGGCCAGCCCGCCGACGATCGCGCCGGGGATGTTCCCGAAGCCTCCGAGAATCGCGGCCGCGAATCCCTTGACGCCGACGGCGGCGCCCATCCCGGCACTCACGTACAGGCGCGGGCCGACGAGCGCGCCCGCCACCGCGGCGATGCCCGCGCCGATGGCGAACGCCCGGCCGTTGCAGCGCGCGACGTCGATGCCCATCGCGGTCGCGGCCTCGTGGTCCATGGCGGCGGCCTGCATCGCAGTGCCGGCCTTGGCACGCTCCAGGAACAGGTAGAGCCCGACCACCACCAGCGCCGCGACCATGAGCACCAGCACGTCATAGGACCGCACGGTCACCCCGGCGAGATCGATCGGCGTGTCCTTGATCGGCGTCGGCACCGCCGTCCCCTCCGAGCCCCAGATGAGGACGGCGGCACCCTCGAGGGCGATGCCGAACCCGATCGTCCCGATGAGCATAAGGTCGAGGTCCTTGCGCTCGAGCGGCCGCAGCACGCGCTCGAAGCCGAAGCCCATCGTCGCCGTGAGCGCGACCGCGATCACGAGCGCCAGCGGGAACGCGAGGTGGGCGTTGACGAAGAACGTCACGATCAGGAACGCCCCGACCATCAGCACGTCGCCATGGCCGAAGTTCACGAGCCCGATCGTGCGGTAGACGATCGAGAACCCGAGCGCCACGAGGGCGTAGACGGCCCCGATGCTGAGGCCGCCGACGCCCGTCTGCAGGATCTCGCGTAGGTCCATGCCGTGGTCTAGCCGGCGTCCTCGACGGCCTTGACCTCACCGTTCTTGATGACGCCGATGTGGGTCTGGGAGAGGCCGACCCCCACGTCGTTGTAGTCGAAGTGCCCCAGCAGGCCGTCGTACGTGATCTCGTGCATCGCCTGCGCGATCCCCTCGCCGCTGATCTTGCCATTGAGCGACGCGACCGCCTTGGCGACGAGCTGCATGCCGTCGTAGGCCTTCGCCCCGTGCAGCTCGGCGGTCTCACCGTACGCCTGCTTGTACGCGGCGGCGAACGTGCGCGTCTGGTCGTTGAGATCGTTCGACAGGTACGGGGAGGAGACGATCGTGCCCTCGGCTGCCTCCTTGCCGGTCGTCTCGCGGTACTGCGGCGTGCCCGCCGGCGCCCCTTCGACGATCGTCGCATCGATCCCGAGGCTGCGGGCCTGCTTGGCGATCAGGCCGCTCTGGACCTCCTCGGCACCGATGAACAGCGCGTCGGGCTTCGCGGTCCGGATCTGGCTCAGCGGGCCGCTCATCTCCTTCTGGTCGGGCGGCAGCACCTTGTCGGCGACGGGCTCGATGCCCTGCTTCTTGAGCTGCGCGAGGAACGCGTCGTGCTCGCCCGCGCCGTAGGCGCCGTTGTTGGTGATCATCGCGATCTTCTTCTTGCCGAGCTTGCCCACCACGTACTCCGCCAGCGTCGCGTCATACGTCGTGCTCGTCGGGCTGTCGAGGAAGATGTACTGGCTCTTCTGCTGCGTGAGCGCATCGGCCTGACCGGAGGTGACCTGCGGGATCTTGGCCCCCGTGAGGATCGGCAGCATGGCAAGAGAGATCGTGCTCGACGAAGAGCCGAACACAACGTCGAACTTCTGGCTCACGGCCTTGCGCGCAAGGTTGCCGCCCGTCGTCGGATCGCCCTGGTCGTCCATGCGCGTGATCTCGATCTTGAGGCCGCCCGCCCCGCCCTTGTCGTTGATCTCGTTGGCGGCGAGCGTCACGCCCTTGTAGTCCCAGTCGCCGAGCGATGCGAGCTGCCCGCTCTGCGGGCCGATCAACGCCACCCGGAGTGTCTTCTTGCCCTCCGACGAGGACGCGCTGCCGCCGCCGCCCGACTCGCGGCCGCACGCAGCGACGAGCGAGGAGACGACGAGCAGGACCACCGCCGTGGCCGTCCACCGGTACACGCGCTTCTCCCTCATGGCCTCACTCCTCCTGTTGACCGTTCGATCGATCCGCCTGCGGCACCAGCGCCGCGAAGTGCCGGAGCATGCGCTCGGCGTCGGGCTCTCGCCCGGTGAAGAGCTGGAACGAGGCGGCGGCCTGGAACACCGCCATGCCACCGCCGTCGAGCGTGCGGCAACCGAGCTCGCGCGCGTGGCGAAGCAGCTCGGTCTCGAGCGGCATGTAGACGATGTCCGCCACCCACATCTCGCGCCGCAACAGCTCGAGCGGGATCGGCACGCCGGGATGCGACGCCATCCCGGTGGGGGTGGCGTGGATGAGCCCGTCCGCGCCTGCGAAGTGACTTTCCAGCCGGTCGCCGTTGGCCGCGACGACCCGCCGGCCGTTGAAGTGCTCAGCGAGTGCGTGGGCGAGGCGGGCCGCGCGCTCCTCGTCGCGATCGACCACCGTGAGCTCGCGGACGCCGAGGCTCAGGGCCGCATGGGCGACCGCCGTCCCGGCGCCGCCGGCGCCGAGCAGCACCGCGCGCCCTAGCGGAGCGCCCGCGAGCCCGAGCTCGAAGCTGCGGCTGAAGCCCGAGCGGTCGGTGTTGTAGCCGACGGCCCGACCATCGTCGAAGACGACCGTGTTCGCGGCGCCGAGCGCTCGCGTGGTCGGCGACAGGTCATCGAGGTGCTCGAGCGCGAGCTGCTTGCACGGGTGGGTGACGTTGACGCCGGCGAACCCCATCCGCCGCGCCTCGCTCAACAGCTCGCCCACGGCCTCGGCCGGGAGGTCGAGGTCCTCGAGATCGATCAGCTGGTAAAGGCAGCGCAGGCCGAGGGCCTCGCCCTCCGCCTCGTGCAGCGGAGGACTGGCCGAGCTGCCGATGCCCGCGCCGATCAGACCGAGGAGGAAACGGTCGCCGTGCGCCTCGCCCAACTTTGTACGAACTGGTTCGTTCACCCAGATTGGCGGAATGTAACCACATCTCGCGCGCCCTGGCGAGCGATCCGCGCGTACACTCCGGAAAACCGTGCCCATGGCGGGCGAAAGGACCTGAATGCCGGCTCGCGGAGCCGAGGCGCGCGGCGGTGTGGTGCGCCGCCGCGACCCTGACGGGACGCAGACCGAGATCCTCGACGTGGCGACGCGCGAGTTCGCCGAGCACGGCTATGCCGGCGCGCGCGTGGACGAGATCGCGGCGCTCACCCGCACGACGAAGCGGATGATCTACTACTACTTCGGCAGCAAGGAGGGCCTATTCGTCGCGGTCCTCCAGCGCGCCTACGCGCGGATCCGGGCGCTCGAGCAGGAGGTCGAGGTCGACCACCTCGATCCCGAGGCCGCGATCCGGCGGGTCGCCGAGCTCACGTTCGACCACCACGAGTCGCACCCCGACTTCATCAGGCTCGTGACGATCGAGAACATCCACCGCGCAGAGCACATGGCCAAGCTCGACGGCTTCGCCCAACTGAACAGCCCGGCGATCGCCGTCCTCGAAGGGATTCTTGAACGCGGCTACGCGGAGGGCCGGTTTCGTCGCACGGTGGACGCCGTCGACCTGCACATGATGATCAGCGCCTTCTGCGTGTTCCGGGTGGCGAACCAGCACACCTTCGGAACGATCTTCCGCCGGGACATGCTGTCGCCGCAGCTGCGCGACCACTACCGCCGGATGGTCGGCGACATGGTCGTGGGCTTCCTCACCGGCCCGGCCTGACGGTACGCACGGCTCGCGCGAGTAGCGTCCGGGCGCATGGCGCAGATGCGAGCGGTGGTCGCGGAGCGGCCGGACGGGCCTGACGGGCTCGTCGTACGCGAGGTGGCGCGCCCCGAGCCCCGTCCGGGGTGGGCGCTGGTCAGGGTTGAGGCGTTCGGGCTCAATCGGTCCGAGTACAAGACGCTCAAGGGGTACGCCGGCGATGCGGTGACGTTCCCGCGGATCCTCGGGATCGAGCTGGTCGGTGTGGTCGAGGCCGTGCACGGGGACGCGCCCGCCGTGCCGCCGGGGACGACAGTCGCGGCGCTGATGGGGGAGATGGGCCGCGCGTTCGACGGCGGCTACGCCGAGTACGCGCTCGTCCCTGAGCACCTGCTGATCGCGCTCGACACCACGCTGCCGTGGGACGTGCTCGGCGCGCTGCCCGAGACGTTCGTGACCGCCGCCGGCTCGCTCGAGCACCTCGACCTGGACGAGGAGGACACGCTTCTGGTGCGAGGTGCGACGTCCTCGGTTGGCCTTGCCTGCCTGGAGCTCGCCCGCGCCGCCGGCGTGCGGGTGATCGCGACGACGCGCAGCGAGGCGAAGGGCCGGAGGCTGACCGAGCTCGGCGCTACGGGCATCGTGCTCGAGGGTGACGGCTTCATCGAGCGCGCCCGGGGCGCGCTGCCCGAGGGCGGCGCCGACGGCGCAGTTGATCTCATCGGTGGCCGCGCGGTGCTTGAGACGCTGCGCCTGCTGCGCCCCGGCGCGACGGCCTGCAACTCCGGCTCGCTGTCCGACACCTGGGTGATCCCGGACTTCGAGCCAATCGCGATGATCCCGTCGGGGCGCAAGCTGACGGTGTTTCATTCCAACGACGTGCACGACGCGCGGGTCGGGGGGCCGCTGCTGCGCGCCATCGTCGAGCAGGTCGAGCGCGGCGAGGTGGCGCCGAACATCGACACGGTCTACGCCCTCGAGCAGACGATCGACGCGCACCGCCGGATGGCAGCGGGCGAGGCGACCGGCAAGCTCGTAGTGCTGCCGCGCGCCGCGACCGCCTGAGCCGCGCCGTGGGCACGGAGGGTATTGGGCGGATGCACGTAATAGGGGCCCGACGATGATCCTCCCGAAGGTCCGAGACCCTCGCTTCGTGACGATCCGCCGCGGTGGGACCCTCACCGATTCGGATCACCGGCTCCTCGCTCTTTGGGCGGCATCGTGCGCGGAGCACGTCCTCGACCTCTTCGAATCGGCTCAGCCTGAGGACCCACGACCTCGTGAGGCGATCGAGCATGCTCGCGCCTGGGTGCGTGGCGAGGTGACGATGACCCAGGCTCGCAGGGCGGCCGGCCGTGCAATGGCCGCGGCGAGAGACCTGTCTGGGGCAGCGCGGCATTCTGCGTACGCTGCTGGCCAGGCCGGGGTCGTCCCGCACGTCGCCGCGCACGAACTTGGTGCGGCCGCCTATGCGATCAAGGCCGCACGTGCTGGCGCGCCAGAAGGCGAGGGCGACGGCGCAGGGCGACTCGAGTGCCGGTGGCAGCGTGCCCAGCTCCCGGAGGCGATCCGCGAGCTCGTACTTGACGACCAGCGGTTGCGGAACCACATCTGCTGGTCGGTGTTTGACTGCTGAGCCCGCGTCGGGCGCGAGAACGGTCCGAACGAGCTGCCGGTGGAAGCGACCCGCTCGGCGACGGGTACTTGGATCTCCAAGGGCTTCTAGCGTGGTCTGAGCCTTCTTCAGCTGTGCTCACGTGCCCTCACTTTGAACCCCGTTTGAGACCCCGTCGCGTGTTGCCTCCGGCGCCCCGAGCCGACAAGCTCGAGGCGCCGGAGTTTCGCTTACGCACCGCCGGCGCGCGGCGTTTCCTGACGAGGCGGCGTGCACGGTGAGCACCACACGCCGGTATGACGTGAGCGTCGGTGTCCGGTGTCGGTCACGGCGAGGATCACGTGCGCGACGCCCGTCTGCGCAGTACAGGGCACTTGCGCCAGCCAGAACGGCGGGCATGTCGACGGTTGCCGATGTCACTCAGCACCAGCACGCGCGGTTTGCCCTTGGTGCTGTCTACCGCGGTCGGTGACGGCGGCGCCGCTGCCGCCGGCCCAGCGGCCGTCAGCGCGACCGCGACGCCGAATGCGATTGCCGCCCTCACACGAGTGACGCGTCTGATCGTTCGCACGATCCTCCTCCTGCCGGACTGTGCAGAAACGGGCGGGGCGGCGGCCCGGGCGGGCCGCCGCCGCTGGGTCCTACGACTTCTTCGCGAAGACGCCGAACTGATCGGCGTTTTCCTTGGTGACGAGCTCGCAGTCGATGGCCTGCTTCTCCGGCTTGCTGGCCTTGCCGTTCTTGATGAAGTCGTCGGCCTGCTCGACCGCCATCTGCGAGATCAGCGCCGCCGGCTGAAGGACGGTCGCCCCCATCTCGTCCTTCTTGACGGCCGAGATCGCGTCGGGGCTGCCGTCGAAGCCGACCACCGTGACCTTCTTGATCAGTCCCGCGGCCTTCAGTGCGGCGACCGCGCCGAGCGCCATCGTGTCGTTGCCGGCGATCACGCCGTTGATGTTGCGGTTGCGCTGGATGATCGTCTCCATCTTGTTGAAGGCCTCCTGCTGGTCCCAGTTGGCCGTCTGCTTCGCCACCTTCTTCAGATCGGGGTACTGCGAGATGACGTCGTTGTAGCCCTTGGACCGCACGCCGGCGTTCGTGTCGGACTCCTTGCCGGTGAGCTCGACATAGTTCCCCTTGCCCTTCATCGCCTTGACGAACTGCTGGCCGCCGAGCTGAGCGCCCTGCGAGTTGTTCGAGACGATCTGGGCCGTGGCGATGCCCGTGGCGTTGATCTCGCGGTCGATCAGGAAGACCGGGATGCCGGCGGCCTGGGCCTTCTTGACGGGGCCGATCGACGCGTCGGCGCCGGCGTTGTCGAGGATGATCGCCTTCGCCTTGCGCGAGATCGCCGCGTCGATGAGCTCGCTCTGCTTGTTCGGGTCGTCGTCGTGCGACGCGACCGACGTGTCGTAGCCGAGCTCCTTGGCCTTCGCCGACGCGGCGTCGGCCTCCGCCTTGAAGAACGGGTTGTCGACCGCGGGCGTGATGATCGCGATCAGCCCGCCCTTGTCGCCGCCGCTGCTCGCGCCGGAGTCCTTCGACGTCGAAGACGATGAATCATCGCCGCCGCAGCCGGCGACCACGAAGGCCGCTACGAGCGCAAGGGCAAGCACGAGCCGAATGGCCCTGAGTTGCAACATTTTGATCGTTCCCTCCTAGGGTGTTCGGTGCGCGGCGTTACGCGGCCGCGGTGCTACGGGGTGGAGTTGCCGCCACGCTCGCGGCCGCTGCTGCGGCCGCTCCGCGGCGCTGGATCCGCTGCTGGCTCTGATCGAGGATCACCGCGAGCACGATCACCGTGCCCTTGATCACGATCTGCCAGAACGTCGAGACGCCGACGATCACGAGTCCGTCGGCGAGGAAGCCGATGACGAAGGCACCGATCAGCGCGCCGCGAACGGTGCCTCGCCCGCCCATCAGCGACGTGCCGCCGATGACGACTGCCGCGATGGCGTTGAGCTCGAACGATTCGCCGGCCTGCGGCGCGGCCGACGTGAGCTCGGAGGCGATGATCAGGCCGGACATCGCGGCGCAGAGCCCGGAGATCATGTAGACGCGACGCTTGACGCGGTTGACCTTCACGCCCGCCAGCTCCGCGGCGCGCTCGTTGCCGCCGACCGCGTACACCCAGCGGCCGAACGGCGCCCGGCGCGTCAGGAACGTGGCGGCCGCGGCGAACAGCGCCATCAGCCAGATCGACACGGGGATCGTGAGGATCTCGCCGGACCCGAGGACGTCGAATCCGGTGTTGCCGAGCTCAGGGCTGCCGCCCAGGTTCGGGTACGTCTCGCCCCCGGAGATCAGCAACGCGACACCGCGCGCGACGTACAACATGCCCAGAGTGGCGATGAACGGCGCCACGCCGAAGCGTGTGACGACCGTCCCGTTGACGGCCCCGACACCGGCGCCGACGGCCAGCGCGATGACGATCACCGCCCACACCGGCGGGAACACGGTGACGCCGCCGACATGCAGCCCTTCCAGCAGCACGCCGGCCACGACGCCCGACAGGCCGACGATCGACCCCACGGAGAGGTCGATACCTCCGGTGAGGATGACCATGAGCATGCCGATCGCGAGGATCGCGTTGATCGCGACATGCCGCGTCATCGTCACCAGGTTGTCCCAGGTGAGGTAGGAGTCCGAGAGCAGCGCGAACACGATGATCAGGACGATCAGCGCGATGAACGCGCGCAACTCGAGGACCACGTTGAAGAGCCGCAGCCGGCGGCCTTCGCTGGTGGTGGGGGCGTCCGCGATCGTGGGTGCGGACACGGAAGGGCTGCTCATGCGCTCACCCCCGGTGCACCGCTCTCAAGACCTTCGGACGCGGCCATGATCTCCTCTCTCGTCGCCGTTCCGCGACGGAACTCGCGCACGATCCGGCCCTTGGCCATGACCAGCAGCCGGTCCGGCACGTGCAACGCCTCTTCCAGCTCGGACGTCGCGAACAGCACGCCGAGCCCTTCCTTCGCCTGCTCGGTCATCAACTCGAAGATCTCGGCCTTCGCGCCGACGTCGATGCCGCGTGTCGGCTCGTCGAGCAGCAGCACGCGCGGCTCGGTGAGCAGCGCCTTGCCGAGCACGACCTTCTGCTGGTTGCCGCCGCTCAACGACCCGATCGGCGCCTGCGGGCCGGACGCCTTCACCGTGATGCTGCGCATCATGCCCTCGATCGCGCCGCGCTCGCGGTCGCGAGCGACCCAGGCGATCTTCACATAGCGAGCGAGGCTGGCGAGCGTCATGTTCTCGCCGACGGTCATGGGTGGCACGAGGCCGTCGCGTTGACGGTCCTCCGGCACGAGCGCGATGCCCCGCGCGATGCGCTCGGTGATCGACGCGTTCTCTAGCAGTTGGCCGTCCAGCGAGACCGACCCAGTGGCTGGTGACAGGCGCCCCGCGAGCGTCTCGAGCAGCTCGGTGCGCCCGGCGCCCATCAGCCCGTAGAGGCCGACGATCTCCCCGGCGCGGACGGTCAGCGAGACGTCGTCGACCGCCAGGCGGCCCGGATTCGCCGGGTCGGAGACGACCAGGCCCTCGACGACGAGACGCGTCTCGTGGGCGTCCGCGTGCTCGCTCGGGAACAGCTCGCTCGGGCTCCGGCCGACCATGTGCTCGACGATCCAGCTCGCGGCGACGTCATCCGCCTCCGCCTCGCCGACGAGCTCCCCGTCGCGCAGCACGACCACGTGGTCGGCGATCTCCAGCGCCTCCTCGAGGTGGTGGGAGATGTAGACGATCGCCACACCGTCGGCGGTGAGGTCGCGGATGACGCGGAACAGCACCTCGATCTCGGCGATGCTGAGCGCCGACGTGGGCTCGTCCATGATCAGCACGCGTGCGCGCTCGGAAAGCGCCCGGGCGATCTCGACGATCTGCTGCTGGCCGACGCGCAGGTCGCCGACGAGCGTGGCGGGGTCGAGCGGCTCGTCCAAGCGCTTGAGCAGCGCCTCGGTGATCTCGCGTTGCTCGGACTGATCGATCGCGAGGCCATGCCGCGCGCGCTCACGCGCCATGAACACGTTGTCCGAGATGCTCAAGTTCGGGAACAGGCTGAGCTCCTGGTGGATGATCGCGATGCCGCGCGCCGCGGCATCTCGCGGCCCGCGCAACGTGACTGGCTCGCCGTCGAGCTCGAGCGCCCCCGTCGTCGGCGTCTCGATGCCGGCGAAGATCTTCATCAGCGTCGACTTGCCGGCGCCGTTCTCGCCGAACAGCGCGGTGACGCGGCCGGGCGTGACAGCGAAGTCCACGCCCTTGAGCGCGTGCGTGGCGCCGAACACCTTGTTGATGCCCCGCGCGCGCATGATCGGTGCGGTTGCGACGGTCATGATGCCGGCTCCAGCCGCACGGGCGTGATCGTCACGACGTCCGGGGTGATCAGCGTGAACGCGCCGACGAACTTGACCCGCTTGCCCTCCAGCTCCTTGGGATCGACGCCCTTGAGCACGCGGGCCTTCACCTGGTTGTTGAGCGCCGTGCCCGCGTCCGCGAACTCGACCTGGTTGGTGAACTGGCCGAACTTGATGAAGCCGACCGCGTCGCGGATCGACGTCCCGTTCAGCGCCGGGCCCACCTGCAGCGAGACGCGTGTGGCCTTGGGGACGCCCGGCACGTTGACCTGCATCAGCCCGCCCTCGGCGCCGCCGGCGACGCCCGTCCCACTGGCCGCGAACGCGTACGGGCTCGTGCCCTCGCGCTTGCCGTACTTCTCGGACGCGCCGTTCTGATCCTTGCGCAGCGCCGCGAGCAGCGTGGGAAGTGCGACCGCGTCCTTGTCGAGCGTCTCCACGGCCTTCGGGAACGTCTCCTTGCCGTAGGAGTCCGGATCAAACGCCTTGCGCCCGGAGGCCGTGGTCTTGACGTCGCCCTTCTTGTAGGTCGTGTCGAGCGCCATGGCGAGGATCACCAGCGCGGCGAGGACGAGGCCGATCACCCGCGGGCTCACGCGCCGGCGCGACGGGCCGTCGCGCGGAGGTGACTGGGCCGCTGCCGTCATCGAGTCGCCTCTGGGACGGGCGCCTCGCCCAGGAGCAGATCCATGACGACGCGCTGGGCGGCCACCGCATCCTGCGCGGCCTGCGCCTCCTGCAGCGCCTCGGTGTCGAGCCGGTCGACGGCGGCGTCGAGCCGCCGGATCGTCTGGATGCTCTGCCGCGCGGCCTCGACTGGGTCCTCGCGGAAGGGGAACTGATCGAGCAGGATCGGCTTGTCCCAGCCGATCTTGCGCACCTCGTTGAAGAACTCGAGCGTCTCGACGAGGTGGACCGAGCCCACGAGCATGTCGTCGTCCCACTCGCGCCAGTTGTCATTGACCTCGATCGTGAAGAGCCGGCCGAGCCCATGGACGAGCGATAGCACGTCGGCCGGGGTCTCCTTCGCGAACAGCGAGTGGCCCAGGTCGACGACGATGCCCACATCGTCGCGGCCGAGCGTCTGGATGCCCACGAGCGTGCGGGCGGCCGTCGCCAGGCTGATGTGCGTCCGCGGCTCCTTCGTCTTGTACTCGATGGCGACCCGGATCGCGGGATCCATCTCGGCGACCGTCCGCACGCCCTCGAGCTGCAGTCGCCACAGCTCGCGGTAGTCAGCCTGGAAGGGGTAGTCGAACCCGTCCTGCCCCGGCCACAGCTTCACCGTGTCGGCGCCGAGCTGGCGCGCTGCGTCGACCGCCTCCTCGCAGCGCGCGATCGCGCGGCGACGCACCGCCGGGTCGGGGTTCGTGAACGCCCCACCGGTGAATTCGCGCGTGTAGATGTGCGGCGTGATGCACCACGTCGACAGGCTCCCGGCGTCGAGGGCCCGCTTGACGTCGGCGACGCCGATGTCGGGATCCGAGAACGGATAGTTGATGTCGAGCACCTCGAGATCGCCGACAGAAGCGGCGCGCTCGATCGCCTCCAGCGTGCTGACCTCCGGCCCATAGGCGTCGGTCGCGTAGCGATCGACGAACTGGCCGAACATCCAGATTCCAGCTCCGAACTTCATTCTCCCCTCCTGCTCTGCATATCTATTCAATAGTGAATGCAGACACGACTATGTGTAGTGCGTGCTGCCATGGCTGTCAAGCGGCTGCGTGACCGCGCGCTGCGCCCGCGCCCGGGCCACCGCCGCATGCCACTGCGAGACGCGTTGGCGCCGCGACGGCTCCGCCTCCTCGGCCACGTAGACCGTGGCTTCGCGGTCGAGCCGCTCGAGCGCGTCGCGGTCCCAGATCCCGGCTCCGACGCCGGCCAGGTGGGCGGCACCGAGCGCCGACAGCTCGCGCGCGGCCGCGACGGCGACCCGCCGGCCGCTGGTGTCGGCCTGCAGCTGCATCAGCACCGGGTTCGCCGTCGGGCCACCGTCGGCCAGCAGCGTCTCGACCGGCGCGACCTCGCGGTCGACGGCGGCGACGACGTCCTCCACCTGGAAAGCGATCGACTCGAGCGCGGCGCGGGCGAGTTGCGGCACGCGCGTACCGAAGCTCAGTCCCGAGAGCAGGCCGACGGCCTCGTCGTCCCACCACGGCGCGCCGAGGCCGCCGAACGCCGGCACGAGGTGGACGCCGTCGCTACTGGGCGCGGCCCGCTCGGCCAGCTCGTCCGGTGGGATCTCGAGCACGGCCGCGAGCCATGTGAGCGTCGCGCCGCTGGCGCGGATATTGCCCTCGACCGCGTGGTGCGGCTCGCCGTCGTCCCAGGCGACCGTGGCGCACAGCGCCTCGGAGCCCTCCTCGGGCAGCCGCCCGAGGCTCATGATCGAGGAGCCGGTGCCGTAGGTCGCCTTCACGTGACCGGGGCGCCAGCCGGCGTGGGCGAACAGCGCGGCATGCGAATCGCCCATGACCGCGTGCACCGGGATTCCGTCCGGGAGCGGCGGCAGTCCGCGCACCGCCGGAAACGGGCCGACGGAGGACACCACCGCTCCAAGCACGCGCTCCGGGATGCCGAACAGGTCGAGCAGCTCCGGGTGCCACTGGCACGTCCGCACGTCGAGCAGCTGGGTCCGCGAGGCGTTGCCGACCTCGACGACGTGGTCGCCGCCGAGCCGACTCAGCAGCCACGAGTCGACGGTCCCGAGGCAGAGGTCGCCGCGGCGGCTGCGCGCGCGGTCGGGGTCGTAGGCGTCGAGCAGCCAGGTCGCCTTCGGCGCCGAGAACATCGGGTCGACGGGCAGCCCGCTCAACGCGCGGACGCGGTCGGCGGCGCCTTCCGCGCGCAGCCGCGCGCAATGCGGCGACGTACGCTGGTCCTGCCAGCTGAGGAGCGGACCGACGGGCTCGCCGGTCGCTCGCTCCCACAACGCGAGCGACTCGCGCTGATTGGTCAGGCCGACGGCGGCGACCGCGGCCGGGTCATGGCCGCTCAGGCAGTCGGCGACGGCTGCGCGCACGCTGTCCCAGATCTCCGTCGCCGACTGCTCCACCCAGCCGGGCTGGGGATGCGATTGGCCAACAGCGGCCGAGCCGCGGTCGACGATCCGGCCGGCGGCGTCGACGACCACCGCCTTGGTGGCACTCGTGCCCTGGTCGATCGCGAGGATCATCGGCTCAGGCCCGCACGACGTCGCGCGCCGCGTCGACGATGCCATCGGCGTTGAGTCCGAAGTGGTCGAGCAGGTACGAGGCGCTGCCGGTCGGCGCGAACTCACGGCGGATGCCGAGCATGCGCATCCTCACGGGCCGATGCTCGACGACGACGGCGGCGACCGCGGCACCGAGGCCGCCGGTGGTTGTGGCTTCTTCGACGGTGACGATCCCGCGCGTCTCGCGCGCCGCCTCGAGCACCGCCTGCTCGTCGAGCGGCTCGACGAACGCGGTGTTGACCACGCGCGCGCCGATCCCCTCCTCGCGCAGCCGCTCGGCCGCCTCGAGCGCCCTCGACACCATCGTGCCGATCGCAATGATCGTGACGTCGTCGCCGTCGGCGAGGCGGACGCTGGTGGCCGGGCCGAACGAGGCGCCGTCGGGAGTGACGTCCGGCACCTTGAAGCGCGGTATGCGCATGTAGACCGGCCCCGCGCCGGCCGCGGCCCACCGCACCGCCGCCCGGGTCTGCGGACGGTCTGCCGGCACAACCACCTTCAGGTTCGCGATCGCGCGCGTCCATGACAGGTCCTCGATCGAGTGGTGCGTCGGACCGAGCTCGCCGTACGCCATGCCCGGGCTCTGGCCGCAGAGCACGACCGGCACGTCGCTGTAGGCCGCGTCGGCCTTGATCTGCTCGAGCGCGCGGCCGGTGAGGAACGGCGCCGCGGCGGACACGAACGGGATGAGGCCGCCGTTGGCGAGCCCTGCGCCGACGCCGACGAGGTCCTGCTCGGCGATGCCGACGTTGACGAGCCGATCGGGGAACGCCTCGCGGAACCCGACGAGGTTGCTCGACCCCACGGAGTCGTTGCAGACGGCGACGATCCGGTCGTCCTCGCCGGCGAGCGCAGTGAGCTCCTCAGCGAACGCCTTGCGGCAGTCGTACGTCTGCGCATCCCGGGTCAGCTGGAAGGTCATCGCGACAGCTCCTCGAGCGCGGCCTGCACCTGTTCGGGGCTCGGCACCTTGTGATGCCACTCGACGCGGTCCTCGATGAACGACACGCCCTTGCCCTTGATCGTGTTGGCGATCACTGCGACGGGCTTGCCCGTGGTCGACGGCGCGAACGCATCCATCAGGGCGCCGTAGTCGTGGCCGTCGATCTCGCGCACCTCCCAGCCGAAGCTCTCCCACTTGGGCGCGAACGGCTCGAGCCGCTTGGTCTCCTCCGTCCCCGCGCCCTGCTGCAGCCGGTTGCGATCGACGATCGCCGTCATCGTCGCCAGCTCGTAGTGGGGTGCCGTCATCGCCGCCTCCCAGTTGCTCCCCTCCTGCATCTCGCCGTCGCCGAGCACAACGAACGTGCGCCACGAGGCCCCGCGCAGCTTCCCCGCCAGGGCGCAGCCGACCGCGACCGGGAAGCCGTGGCCGAGCGGCCCGGTGTTGGTCTCCACGCCCGGCACCTTCTTGCGGTCCGGATGCCCGTTGAGCATCGACAGCGGCGCCATGAACGTGTGCAGCTCCTCGCGAGAGAAGAAGCCGCAGTGCGCGAGCGTCGCGTAGAGCGCGCCGGCGCAGTGCCCTTTGCTGAGGACGAACCGGTCGCGATCCGGGCGGTCGGGATGCTCGGGGTCGACGTTCAGCACCGCCCCGAACAGGGTCACGAGGATGTCCGTGACGGACAGGTCGCCGCCGATGTGCCCCAGCTGCGCCGCGTCGATCATCGTGACGATGTCGCGTCGGACCCCCACGGCGGTCTCCCCCAACGCTGCCACCCGCTCCGCGCGCGAGGCGCGATCCATGCTCCATCGCCGCTCCGCGTAGGCCGCAGCGGCCGTGGAGTCAGCTACGAGCATCTCCCCTCCGATACATTGCATATCTATTCATTATTGAATTGCTAATCACGCAACCATAGCGTTCGCCGCCCCCCTGTCAAGAGGCAGCGAGGGAGGTGTCGGTGCGGTGACGCGCCAGGCGCGTCAGGCAGGCGGCGCGTCGGCGATGAGCCGCTCGGCGGTGACGTGATCAGTGATCAGGACGTTGACCCACTTGCCGAGGATCGCGCCCCGGATGGCCTCGTACTTGCGCTCGCCGCCGGCGACGCCGACGGAACGGTCGACGCGGCGGAGCCGCTCGAGCGTGATCCCGATCACGCGCCGGTCGAGGTCGGCCTCGATCGGGCGGCCGGTCGCGTCGAAAAAGCGCAGGCAGACGTCGCCGACCGCACCCTTGCGGCCGAGCGCCTCGAGCTCCTTCTCCGAGAAGATGTTGCCGCTGCTCTGCAGGACGGTCGACGGCTCGAGTGCGCCGATGCCGACGAGCGCCAGCGTGAGGTCCTGGAGCGCGTCCATCGCCTCGCGGACGTACTGGTCGCTCATCAGCACCTCGCGCGCCTGCGGTGAGGCGGCGACGCCCGGCGCCAGCAGGAACGTCGGCTTGGCGCCCGTCACGTCGGCGAACCGCTGATTGAGCCGCGCCGCGTGCCCCGCGGCGGCCGGGTTGCCGACGCCGCCCATCAACTGGACCACGCGCTCGGCTGACACGCGCGACGTCCGCCGCATGGCCTCGACGGCGGCGAGCAGCGTCGCGCTCCATGACGACAGGCCCACGACGTCCCCCCCGGTCAGCGTCGCCTCGAGGTAGGCGGCCGCGCTCACGCCGAGCTCGTACGTGATTCCTTCGTCGGAGGTGTCGAAGGCCTCGACGACCACGGAGTCGCGCAGCCCGTAGGCGCGCTCGAGCGCGTCCTCGAGGCCGGTCCGGACGCCTTCCGGCACGATCACCATCGTCCGCACGATGCCTTCCAGCTGCGCCTGCTTGAGCAGGCGCGACACGCGGGCCTGCGAGATGTGCAGGCGGCGCGCGATCTCGGGCTGGAGCACCCCGTGCTCGTGGTACAGCCGCGCCACCTTGGTCATCAGGCGAAGCTGCTCGTCACGACGGCCCCCGGGGCTCGCGAACCTTCGGGCGGGCTCGGGTGTGGCCACGCCCGGATTGTAAGGGCGGCTCGGGTGTGCACCCGCGGCGTCGTTCGGGTACTGTGTTTGATGCGTTCTATTCATTGCTGCATATATATGCAGCATCGGTGGGAGGAAGCAATGTCACTCGCAGGATCTCGGCTCCGCGTGTTGCTGATCGCAGCCGCCGCCGCGGTGACCATGAGCACCGGCGTCGCCCAGGCTCACGGCTCGCGGGGCTGGCACGACGCGAAGCCGCGCACCGTCGTAACCACGGACATGGAGCAGGACGACCTGGCGTCGCTCATCCGCTTCCTGCTCTACACCAATGAGGTCGACACCGAGGGGCTCGTCTACACGAGTGGCCGCTTCCATTGGGCCGGCGATGGCAAGGGCACGGAGTTCTTCCTGCCGGGCCGCGAGTACACGACGCCGCAGACGTCATGGCGGTGGACCGGCACCCGCACGATCCAGGACCAGGTGCTCAAGGCGTACGCGCGCGTCTACCCCAACCTCCGCCGCCAGGATCCCGCCTACCCCACTCCTTCGGAGCTGCTGAGCAAGGTGAAGGTCGGCAACATCGAGTTCGAGAACTCGATGGACCGCGACAGCGACGGTTCCAACCTCATCAAGCGCCTTCTCCTGGACCGTGATCCCCAGACGGTGTATCTGCAGGCCTGGGGTGGCACCAACACGATCGCGCGGGCGCTGAAGTCGATCGAGGACCAGTACTCCGGGTCGTCGCAGTGGACGCAGATCAAGGACAAGGTCTCGCGCAAGGCCGTCATCCTCGCCAGCGGTTTCCAGGACCTGACCTACGACCAGTACATCGCGCCCAACTGGCCGCAGCTGCGCGTCGAGAACCTGCAGGCCGGCTACGCGACGTGGGGCTACAACTGCAACTTCGGTGGCGTCGGCAACATCCGGGGCCTGCCGGCCGACCGGCAGTACTTCAAGGGCGCCTGGATCAAGGCGAACATCGAGATCGGGCCGTACGGCTCGCTGTATCGCTCATGGCTCGACGGGCAGTCGATGCCGGGCGACCAGCTCGACATCTTCGGTGATCCCGAGAAGGCCAAGACCGGCTGGTGCCCGCCGCTTCAGCCCTACGACTTCCTCTCTGAGGGAGACAACGTCGCCTTCAATCCGCTCCTGGACACAGGGATCGACGTCCCGGAGAACCCGACGCTCGGCGGCTGGGGCGGTCGCTCCCAGCTGGAGAGCACAAGCCCCGAGCGCTGGACGCTCGTCCCGACCGAGAAGGATCCGACCGGCGCCGACGTGCGCAACTACACGACGCTCCGTTGGGCGGGCGCCGCGCAGAACGACTTCGCGGCGCGCATGCAGTGGACGTTGACGCCCAAGTACTGGGCGGCAAACCACGCGCCACGGGTGCGCATCGTCAGCTTCGCGCACAAGGTGCGTGCGGGGCAGACGCTGCGGCTGTGGGGATACGGCGTCGATCCCGACCGCGACGCGCTTGACTTCGCGTGGTGGCAGTACCGCGAGGAAGGCACGTACCCCGGCCTGGTCCAGCTCGGGTCGCCGGACCGCAGCTCGACCACCGTGCGCATTCCTCAGGACGCGCAGCCGGGCCAGACGATCTCGCTCATCCTGCAGGCGACGGACGACGGAACGTTCCCGCTCACGCGGTACGACCGCGTGATCCTCAAGGTCCGCTGACACGGACGCCGGGCCCGGGGTCTCCCCGGGCCCGGCGACTCGAGCGCGTGGCCGCTACCTGATAGCCATGCTGTGGCCGGTCGTGCGCGAGCTGCCGAGGCGGGCCGCCATCGGCTTGAGGGCGGCAACCACGGTTAGAGGCCAGCGTCGAGAAAGCGACACGGCCACGCGGGCTCGCGCTTCGGCGCGGAGCGCGTGGGGTAGCGGAACAGTGTTGCCATGGTGGCGGGGCTGCGGAGCGGGGACGCGGGGGTGTGTCATGAAGTGGCTGTTGCGCGCGGGTTTGGTGTTGGGGCTTGGCTGCGGAGTGCTGCCGGTGGCGGGCGCCGCGGCACATGAACGGGGCGGGCCCGATGCGGGTGCGCCGGCACGCGCGCAGGCGCTCGTTCGGCAGATGACGCTTGATGAGAAGATCAGCCTGGTTCACGGCACCGGGTTCATCACCGGCAATGGCTACACCGGCTTTACGCCGGCGATCCCGCGGTTGGGCATCCCCGCCTTCTATTTGGCGGATGGGCCGAACGGCGTCGGCAACGGGGCGCAGAGCGTTACCGCATTCCCGGCGGCGATCAACAACGCTTCGTCGTGGGACACGCGGCTGCTGCGCCGCTACGGCGCGACGATCGGAGCCGAGCAGGCGGGCAAGGGCAACGATGTCGCGCTGGCGCCGACGATGAACATCCTGCGCGTCCCGGGCTGGGGCCGGTCCTTCGAGACCTTCAGCGAGGACCCGGAGCTTGCCGGCGACATCGGCGCGGCGGAGATCCGTGGGATCCAGGGCCAGGGCGTGATCGCCGACGCCAAGCACTTCGCCGCCAACAACCAGGAGACCGACCGCCTGACGGTCAACGCGGTGGTGCCCGAGCGGGCGCTGCGCGAGATCTACACCCGCCAGTTCGAGAAGGCCGTCGATGACGGCGGCGTATGGTCGCTGATGTGCGCCTACAACCAGGTGAACGGCGACTACGCGTGCCAGAACCGGCACCTGCTGACCGACATCCTCAAGCGCGGCTGGGACTTCGACGGCTTCGTGGTATCCGACTGGTTTGCCAACCACAGCACCGTCCAGTCCGCCAACGCCGGCCTTGATCTGGAGATGCCAGGCGGCAGCACCATCTTCGGGCAGCCCGCGCCGGTCCCCGAGAGCTTCGGCGCGGCGCTCAAGGCCGCCGTGCAGAACGGCCAGGTTCGCGAGTCGCGGCTGAATGACATGGTGCGCCGGATCCTCACCGCGCGTATCGCTGAGGGCCAGCTCGATCGCACGACGACCGGCTCGCACGACGCTGTCGTGACCAGCGAGGAGCACCAGGACTTCGCCGAGCAGCTTTCCGAGCAGGGCACCGTCCTGCTCAAGAACGCCGACGGCGCGCTGCCGATCGACGACCGGCGGGTCGGGTCCGTGGCGGTCATTGGCGCGGCCGCGCAGGCGACTCCGATCTACACGGGCGGCGGGTCGGCGACGGTCGTCCCCTCGGGCACCGTCACGCCGCTGGAGGGCATTCGGGCGCGCGCGGGCGACGACGTCGACGTCACCTACGCGCAAGGAACGGCGGGCGCGGCGGAGCCGCCGGTGATCGACACGGCGACACTCACCCCGGCGTCGGGTTCGGGCCACGGGCTGAGCGCCGAGTACTTCGCGTCACCTGACTTCAGCGGCGCTCCGGTGATCACGCGGGTCGATCCGACGGTGAACGTCAGCACTCCGCCGGCGGGACTGCCCACGATCTGGTCGGCGCGCTGGACCGGCACCTTCACGCCGACGGTGTCCGGTCTGCAGCGGATCTCCTTCAGCGGCAACGGGATCGCCCGCGTGTACATCGACGGGCGGCTCGTCATCAGCAGCGCGAACCAGCTCACGATCGCGGCGGTCGACCTGCCGGCCGGCCAACCCGTGTCGATCCGCGTGGAGTTCGTCGGCAAGTCGCCGTTCCCCGGGTTCCTTCCGCCCCGCATCAGGATCGGGTGGTCGCCGCCCGACGCCGCGCAGTGGCAGGCGGCGATCGACGCCGCCCGCGCGGCCGACGTCGCCGTCGTGTTCGTGAACGACATCCGCACGGAGGGCGCCGACCTGTCGACGCTCAAGCTGCCAGGCGACCAGGACAAGCTCATCGCGGCGGTCGCTGCCGTGAATCCACGGACCGTCGTCGTCCTCAACACCGGCGGCCCGACGCTCACGCCGTGGCGCCACAGCGTGGCCGCGATCCTCGAGGCCTGGTATCCCGGGCAGGAGAACGGCGACGCGATCGCCTCACTGCTGTTCGGCGACGTCAATCCGTCGGCCAAGCTGCCGGCGACGTTCCCGCGCAGCGACGACCAGGGACCGCTCACGAGTCCTGAACGCTTCCCCGGCGTCAACGACACCGCACGCTACGACGAGAACCTGCTCGTCGGCTACCGCTACTTCGACGCGCGCGGCCAGCAGCCGGCGTTCCCGTTCGGGCACGGCCTGTCGTACACGACGTTCTCCTACGGCAAGCTGCGCGTCCTGCGGTCGTTCCACCGCGGCGGCGCGATCGTGAAGGTGCGGGTGCGCAACACCGGCGACCGAGCGGGCGCCGAGGTCGTCCAGCTCTATGTCGGCTTCCCGCCCGGCGCCGGGGAGCCGCCGAAGGTGCTCAAGGCCTTCCGCAAGGTCCAGCTCGACCCGGGCCAGCGCTCCATGGTCACGCTGACGCTCGACCGCCGCGACCTGTCCGTGTGGAGCCAGGCGCGCAACGGCTGGGTCAGCCCCAGCGGGCGATACCGCCTCATGGCCGGCAGCTCATCGCGTGACATCCGCGCGAGCGCGTCATTCTGGCGCCGGGGGTCTTAGCGCGTCGCCCCGTGGGGCGGGCCTTGCGCCCGCCCCACCTATGTGGTTGGTGTCGCCCAAATCGCGACGGTGGTTCATAGACGTCGGGCGCGCAGCCGAGGGTCGGCTCGACGCCGTCGCGGGGCGACGCACGCTGCGGACGCGTATTCGCGGGTGCACCACGCTGGCCGGGGGATTGGTAGATCGATGCTCATGACTTCGCGCGCTCTTTGACAGCCTCGGCACCCTGTGCCGTTTCCGCGTGCGCGTCGCGTGATTTAGGGCCGCCCTTCTCCGAGCGCGCGGCCGAGGTGTGCGTTCCGATCGTCGACGCAAGCTCGCTCCGCAGGCGCTCCAATTCCTGAACCGTGCGATCGCGCTGAGACTCAAGCTCGATGACGACGGCCTCGACCTGCGCCCGGCGGCCTTCGCCTTCTTCGACGATCTCGGTCGCCTTCGCGCGCGCCGCCGTGGCCGTCCGACGCGCATCCTCATCCGCCTTCACCCGTTGACCGGCCGCATACTCATCTGCCGCCTGACGCACCTTCAGCGACGCCGCCTCGACGCTCGAGCGCAGCTTCTCGCACTCCTCCTCGGTCGCCCGGCGCAGCCGCGCCGACTCCTCTTCGGCCGTCAGCAGGATGCGCGCCGTGGACTTGCCCACCAGCTCGAGCTTGCGCGTGACCGCAACCTCGCCCAGCTCCTTCGCCGCGTCGCTCTCCAGCCAGTCCACCAGCGCCCCCAAAAACTTGTCCACCTCACGCTGGTCATAACCGCGGCGCGCGACCGTAAAGCCCGGGTCGCGAAGGCGCTCGATGTCATTCCTGTCCATTCCGCCCTCCCCCCGATCATTCCAACCCACACAGGCTAAGCCCCAATGCCAGGCCAGGCCAGGCCAGGCCGGGTCGCTCGGCGACGTGACCAGTGCTGTCTGCGACGCAACGCTCTGAACGCACCCTCGCGCCAGCTGCCACGCACGCACCGTCAGAAACATCGCGTCCCGACGAAGCACCATGTCGCCGGGTTGGAAGAACCCGTCCGCAACCGTGTTCGCCTCCAGCCCGGCCACCGTGTCAATGACGCGTTGCGGACCAACGGACGGGCAGGACGCTACGCGTCGCCGCCTTGGTCGGGCTCGTTCTGGGCGACGATCAGGACGTAGCCGTCGGGGTCTTCGAGGCGCATTTCCGCGTTCGGGCCTGGCCGTCCGTCAGTGATCTCCCCGGCGTCGATGCGCACGCCGAGGAGCCGCTCACGGAGTCCGAAGAGGTCGCGTGAGAAGAGGTAGAACAGGACTCCTTGGGAGCGGGCGACGATCGGCTCGTCCGCGCGCGCGAGCATGAGTTGCGCCTGGTCGGCTTCCAGGGACGCCCAATCGGGTGCTGGCGTGTTCGTGGGGTGCGTGGCGGTGACGAGGAAGCCGAGGTGCTCGTAGAAGGCGATCGAGGCGGTGACGTCGGCCACGTGGAGGAACGGGATGAGGTCGCTGATCTGGTCCCAGCCGGGCTCGGTGTGCTCCAGCGGGGCCGGCGGCGGATGCGTCGGCCTCGGGTTGTCGATGCTCATGCGGCGAGCACCTCGCGAGTGTCGTCGTGGTGTGGGCGTCGGACCGCCGTCGTCATCGGGCTAAGGCCGACGCGAAGTCGTCTTGGAGCGCACCGGTGTTGCCGATGATCGTGCTGCCGGCCGTGACGAGATCGCTCGGCACCCGTTCCCAGCGCGCGGACGGCCCAAAGCCGAAGAACGCATCCCACACGATGCCGCCCGGTCGACCCAGGTCGCCGATTTGATGGTCCGCTAGCCAGCGTCCGACAATGCGGTCGCCGTCCCAGAGTTGAGTGACGCGAGGGTCGCTGATCACGCCCGCGTCCCATGCCGACCGCTCATCGCCTGGCAGCATCGGCATCCAGATCACGTAGACCGCGAGCTCGGCGTCGGGGTGCGCTTCGAGTATGTGTGATCGGACCCAACTGGTCCCGACGAGGCAGGTCGCTCAGGTGGGCGCCGCGAGCACGATCAGGCGCGGCGTGCCGGATTCGGCGTTGAAGGCGTCGCGGAGCTGGTCGACGCTCGTGATATCGGTAAGCGCGCCGCGGCCGGACGCGGGCGATGCTCCGGCAGCCGAGGCGCCGGCGCTCCGAGTGGCGTGATCGTTCGAGCCGCATCCGGCCATTACGGCCGCGGCGAGCGCGATTGCCGCCAGCACGGCGAGTGCCCGGCTCATTGCCCCACCACAGCCGCGGTTGAGGAACTGCGGCGACGAGACCGGATGCTCCGCGTCACAGTCGCGACCGAGGCGACGGTGACCACGACGCCAGCGGCGGCGAAGAACAGCCGGCCTTGCCCGGCCGCGTAGGACTGCAGCCGAGCGCTGTAGCGCACGACCACGCCGACGATCGGATCGTCGGCCAGGGTCGCGGCCGCGCCGAAACGGATCCGAGCCCAGTAATAGACGAGGTAACCACCGGACACCACCAGCAGCGTCCCGGCGATCCGGCCCGCGTACGGGAGCAGCGAGCCCAGCCCGCGCGCGAGTCCTCCCCGGAGCAACGCCGCGCCGACCGCGAGTGCGGTCAGTACGACCGCCATCCCGAGACCGTAGGCGGCGAAGACGGCCAGTGTGCCCCCAGGCCCAGTGCTGGCGAGGGAGGCGCCGAACAGCGCGAGGAAGATCGGCAGCGTGCAACCGAGCGACGCCACGCCGTACGCGGCGCCGAACGTGAGTGTCGCGGCCCACCGGCGCGCACCCGGGACCCGAATCCCGACATGGAACGGCGCGGCGATCCGCACGCCCGCGACGAAACCCAGACCAGCCAGCACGAGCATGACGCCGATGCCGAGTCCGAGCCACGGAATCGCGGGCGCGATCGCCCCGAGTCCGAGGCTCACGGGCAGGCCGACGACGGCGAACACACCGAGAAAGCCGGCGGTGAGCAACAGACCGGCCGCGAGGCCTTGCGCCGCGCGTGTCGCAGCGGACGGCAGACGAGCCTCGTCGGCGCCGACATAGAACGACAAGAACGCCGGCAACAGCGGAAAGCCGCATGGGTTGAGTGTGGCCAGGCCGCCGCCGACGAACGCGATCGACAACGACCCTCCACTCATGGACCGTGCTGCGTTTCCTCGTGCGTCGTGCGGGCGCGATCGATCGCGGCCTTGATCCACTGCTCCGGCAGCGTGGGCAACTGACGGCCGTCGGATTGGAAGAGCCGGCATTTGATGCCGTAGTCCGTGCGAATACCGGCGCCGGGTTCGACGTCCGCTCCGTCCACCCGCACCGTCGGCGATCCCAGGAAGCCCTCAGCCTCAGCCTGCTCGGGCGATTCGACGCGTCGTAGCGTCAGCTGCGCACGGCCTTCGCGGGCGAGGCGTCGGACGGTCGGCAACAGACGCTCATGGCTGGGGCAACCGTCGAAGTACAGAACCTCGATCGACAGGGCATCGCCGCGCATCAGCAGGATGCGCCGTTGACACGCCGGCAGGCGGCGACGTGCTCGGCGTTTTCAGCGAGCAGCGCACGGCCGAGCTCGAGCAGCTGGCCGACACGATCGTCGGCGACTCGGTAGTAGACGGTCCGGTGTTCGCGGCGGGTCGTCACGAAGCCGCACCAGCGCAAGCACGCCAGATGGTTCGAGATGTTGGGCTGGGACTGCCGCAGCCGCCCGACCAGCTGCCCGACGGACAGCTCTCCGTCCGCGTCGAGCTCCTCCAGGATCCGCACGCGCGTCACGTCGCTGAGAACCCGGAAGTACTTCGCGACAAGGTCCGGCTCCGTCGGCTCAGTCGGGAGCACGAACGGCAGCGTTGCGGAACCGATCGACACGCCAGCGATCATATCAGCGGCAAGTGATGTGAGAGCCGGGTCTACGCTGCCTCCACGCTCGTTCGTCGCTTTCACGACACGCTGGCCGGGTCACCGCTCGCCGACGGTGAGGAGACGGTCTGCCACAACGACCTCGGCCCGTGCAACGCCGTGCACCGCGACGGACTCCCCTACGCATTCATCGACTGGGACACCACCGCGCCGGGGCCCCGAGTCATGGACCTCGCGCACGCGGTCTGGCGCTGGGCGATCGTCTCCGACATCGACGAGCTTGCGCTCGACGAGCAGGTCCGCCGCGCGCGCCTGATGTGCGACGCGTACGGCGGCTGCGAGCCCACCGCGCTGGTCGACGCAGTGCTCGCCAACCAGGACCGCGTGATCGCCGCCTCGGTCGCGAGACAGGATGACCATTCCGTCACCTGCGACGAGTTCGAGCGCGCTTGCGCGCGGGCGCGCCGCGACCTCGAGCATGTCGAGAACCTCGTCGGGGTTCGCACAGACCGCGTCGTCGGGAACGCCTCGCCAACGCACGTCGGGGTCCAGCAGTGCGGCGACGGCCTCAAGGTCGCGACGCCGCATCGCGTCGAGCCAGGTGACGATGACGGCCAGGTTGTCCTTCTCTGATTGGAACACGATTGTCTCCTCTCGTTCTGTTCGCGAATGGCATGGCGAAGCAGAACGGGCGGGGCGCGCGCGCCGCCACCCGACCTTGCGGGCGTGGGAGGCCATGTAGCAATCGGCCTCGCTTTGGACCCCGTTTGAGACCCCGTCCGCGCGCACGCTCGAGGCATGGCTCGTCGTCATGCCGTTGGCGACTCTGCGCGGTCAAGGCTATGCGCCGTTGAGCGTGATCGTCCAGGGGAACGAAGGGACGTTGCGTCCGGTGCCGGGGACTCCACCGATCTCGCTGTCGGGCACCAGCGTCGCGACGCGATGACTCACGGTCCCGGCCGACGGCGTAGCCACGCCCGGCGGCTGCGCAGCCAGAGGTGGTCGGCGCCGGCCCAGCCTGCGAAGCACAACCCGCCGACCGTGCCCGTCACGGTCATCAGCACTCCGGCCGCCGCTGCCGCCGCCACCCCATCGCTGCCGAGGATGAGCACCGCGGCCGCGGCGCCGACGCTCGGGCCGACCGGAAGCTGGCCGAGCGTCACGACCGCGATCAGCACGGCGATGGCGTCGAAGAACGAGGCATCCACGCCGACGGCGTGCAGGAGCAGCCAGTTGCGCAAGATCTGCGCGAACACGGCGAGCAGGACGAAGCCCACCACGAGGCTGCCACCGCGCCGGCTGCGCAGCACCGCCAGGCCCCTCCACAGCTCGCGGCCCTTTCGCAACGCGAGATGGCGCAGGCCGGCGCTTGCGGCCGCGATCATCGGAACACCGATGAGCGGAAGCCACCACGGGAGGCCGAGCGGCGCGACGAGCGTGAAGGACGCCAGCACGGCCAGCGCCGCCTCGATGGAAAGGATCGGAACCTCCGCGGCGATCAACGTCGGCACCTGCGGACTGACCTCCGGGGACGAGTGACGTAGCGCCGCGATGCGCGCGGCGACGCCCAGCTGTCCGTTGATCACGCTGCCCAGCACCTGCATGCTCGACGCGCGATACAGGACGCGACGGGCGACCGTCCCGCCGGCCGCCTGGATAGTCAGGTGCCACGCCTCGCTGCGCGACACGAGCGCCCCGATCTGCAGCAGCACCGTCGCGCCGAGCACCCACGCCTCGGCAGCCGACAGCGCGTCCATGAACTCCTGCCGGCGGCCGGAGAGCAGCCACGCGAGCACGGCGGCGGTCGCCAGGGAGCCAACGAGGGTGATCAGCCCGCGCCGCCGCCGCCCGAAGCGGCGCACGCGACCGATCAGTTCAGCAGGCGACCGGCCGGCCGGCTCACTGCTCGCAACCGGCACGGGCGCGTCCGAGCGCACATCCGAGCGACCCATCTGAACGACGCTACAGCGCCGCGGACGCGTAGAACACCTCTTCAGTGAGCCGGGCGCCCTCCGGCAGGCGTCACGTCGGCGATCAACCCAGCGGCGGCAGGCTGGGGTTCACGCGAGAGGTCCCCGGTCTGCCCTACTTCGCAGCGAGCTTGCCCGCTGCCGCGCGGCTGCGGCGCCGCCTGTCGCGCGTGGCCGAGACCTGGGCAGCGTTCGCAACGCACACCTTTGCGCTGTCGATGTCCTGGCGCACACGCTCGATGTCGCTGCTCTTCGCCGACCCGTGCGCCAGAGCGGACGGCAGTCGATCCTTGTGGTCGCGCATTCCGTCCGCTCCTCAGTCGTGGAGCGCCAGCACGACGCTCTCGGTCCCTATAAGGCTCACGTGCGCGGCAATTACTGAGGGCTTCCGAGCGTTGCACGCCGATCGCGTCCAAGGCTGCCCACGCAACCTCGCCGTGCTGCCCAACCGCTGGCTGACTCCGATCGCGATCCGCTACTGGGCGCGGGTCATGCGATCGCCGATGGGGGAGTCGGCGTTCGCCGCCCACGCCCGACATGCCGAGCCCGAGATGCGCCGCCTCGCGCAAGACGTCATCCGCGCCTGCCCCGCACAGACTCCGACGACGCCATCCACACCCTGCTCGCGTCGCGCTCGTAGCGGCGCTGCCTTCCCGCCACCTCCGGACTCGGCCTGGGCCGAGTCCGGCGGAGACGATTGCTCAGCTGGCGACCAGCACCGCTTCCTCGACGGGGTCGGTGTGCGTGACACCCGAGCCTTGGAGGACGACCTTCAGCGCGCCGGTCCTACCGGCGTCGGCAAAGGTGTCGTAGGCGGTCATCGTGTCGCCGAGCGCGTAGCGATGGGTTGCTAGGACCGTCGGGTCCAGGCGTCCCTGCTCGACGAGCCTCATCAGCTGCGGGATCGTGAACGTGTCCACGAGGCCGGTCGTGATCGTGACGTTGCGGCTCCACATCGTCTCGAGATGCAGGCAGGCGGAGTGCCCATGAACCCCAATGTTCGCCACGTGCCCGCCGGGCCGGATCAACGCGGCGGCGAGCTCGAACGTCGGCGCGATGCCAACCGCTTCCAGCGCGACGTCCGCGCCCATCCCGTCGGTCAGCTCCATGATCCGTGCGACGGCATCCTCCGTGCCGTTGTTGATCGTGACGTCCGCTCCGAACTCCCGGGCCCGCGCAAGACGGCCGTCATCGAGGTCGATGACCGCGATCTGGCTCGGCGAGAGCAGTCCGGCGGTGAGGACGGCCGCGAGGCCGATCGGCCCGGCGCCCAAGATCGCCAACACGTCGCCGGGGCCTACCGCGCCGTTGAGCACCCCGACCTCGTACGAGGTCGGGAGGATGTCGGCGAGGAAGAGCACCTGCTCGTCGCTCATCGCATCCCGGAGCTTGTAGAGCGAGGTATCCGCGAACGGCGTCCGCGCATACTCGGCCTGCAGCCCGTCGATCGTGTGCCCGAGGACCCAGCCGCCGCCGCCGAGGCACTGCCCGTAATGGGCCTCCTTGCAGAAGCGACAACGCCCGCACGCGCTGATGCACGACACGAGCACGCGGTCGCCCGGCGCGACCGTGGTCACACCGGCCCCGACCGCCTCGACGGTTCCGACCGCCTCATGCCCCAGGACGGTGCCCGGAGGGGTCTCCGGAACATCGCCCTTGAGGATGTGCAGATCGCTGCCGCAGATCGTCGAGGTGTCGATCCGCACGACGGCGTCGGTGGGATCCACGATCGTCGGATCCGGAACGGTGTCCCAGCCGCGCTCGCCAGGGCCGTGATAGACGAGGGCCCTCATGCCGGTATCGGCGCGATCGGCGG
Organism: uncultured Solirubrobacteraceae bacterium; assembly: GCA_963803335.1. Taxonomy (GTDB): domain Bacteria; phylum Actinomycetota; class Thermoleophilia; order Solirubrobacterales; family Solirubrobacteraceae; genus DASSUW01. The sequence continues at coordinate 757,819 of CAWDME010000012.1, forward strand.
CGTGGGTGTCGGCAGCGTGGACGTGGCCGGCTTCCGCTCGCGGATCCAACGCACCGTGAGGACGAGCAGTCCGACGCCGATCAGCAGCAGGGCGATCCCGACGATGATCGCGAACAGTCCGACGCTCGATGCGAAGTACGACGTGTTCAGCGCCGTCCCCAGTGCGGTCTCGGTGACCCAGACGTTGCGGGCCACGTTGGGAGTGGGCTGCCCGGACTTGGGATCGATGGCGGCCTTCGCCTTGTCGCTGGTCTCCTTGCCGTCAGTGGTCAGGTACTGGCCCATCTGGGAGAAGGTGCGGCCGCCGGTCGCTTCGAGCGCGTGGATGCGCATGTAGCTCGCGAAGCACTTTGCGCTGGCGCCGTCATTGATGGGCTTGTTGGCCACCGAGCACGTGGGAATCGTGATCCCTTCCAGCTTGCTCTCCTTGACGGCGGCCGCAATAAGGGCCGGCGTCATGTCCGGGGTGCCCGTGATTTGCTCCTGGGCGAGGTTGTCGTTCACGGTGCTCCGGGCGCTGGTGCCGGTGACGACCATGCCGATGCCGAAGGCGATCAGCAGCACGCTGGCCGCGATGCCTGCGTATTTGAAGAACTTCGTGTTCACGACGGCTCCCTGGGGGGCGGGTGGCTGCCGACCGTTTGCGGTCGACACGTTCACGCCGGCCAGAGTGATGGAGCCGGATCTGCTCAGTCCGCCGAGGGTTGAGGCGAGCTACAACGATCATAGACCTTTCGTCAGGATCGCCGCCCGATGTAGCCTGGCCCCACATGCAGCCGCCCGCACGCGATGAGATCGAGCACCTTCGCGTCCTGATCGCGAACGAACGCAAAGACCGCCTCGCGCTCGTCGCCACCGTGGTCGCCGGACTCGGGCACGAGGTCATCGCACGCGAGATCGACGTCGAAGACGTCGGCGCCTACCGGGCCTCAGACGAACTTCACAACAAATAGCAACCCCCTCTTGCTATTTTGCCAACAATGAATTGGCAAAAATGGGCGGCGGACGCCATCGAGCGATACATTCCCGACGCCGAGCTCCGGCGAACGGTCCTAGCGGAGATCAAGGGCGATCGCCGGCCGGCTGACCGGCTCCCCTGCCCGGACCACGTCACGTTCCGGGCTGTGCGGGAGCGCACGCCGGGACGGAAGATGCGAGGCCTCTACGAGCGGGCCTGGCCCGCCTACCGCGCGTGGTACCTCCGCGACGGCGAGGCGCCCCGACCGTCACTTGGAGAGGCGCGCTCGGCGCTCGAGCGCCATATGCCGGAGTTGGTTCCCGCCTGGTCCGCGCTCGTGGCGGCGGTGGGCGCCGACGATCTCGGCGCGCGGATGCTCACGATGTACGACCCGCCGCCCCTGGTGAGCGGCTGCTCGCAGGCGGTGCTGCCGGGGAACGCGGTGCTGGTGCGCAACTACGACTACGACCCGAACCTCTTCGACGCCGTCGTGCTGGCGACGCGACTCGCCGACGTGCAGGTGATCGGCACGGCCGACCAACTGTGGGGTCTGCTCGACGGCATCAACGACCGCGGGCTCGCCGTGTCGTTCACATTCGGCGGACGTTCATGCCGCGCCCGCGGCTTCAGCATCCCGGTTGTCATCCGGTACCTCCTCGAAACGTGCGTGAGCGTCGATGAGGCGGTCGCAGCGCTGCGACGCATCCCCGTTCAGGCCGCCTACAACGTGACCGTCGTCGACAGGTGCGGCGCGCACGCGACGGTCTGGCTGGCTCCCGGCGAGCCGACCCGGGTGACCTCCGACCGGGCGGCCACCAACCACCAGGGCGTCGTCGACTGGCCCGAATATGCGCGCTGGACGCGCACGGTCGAGCGACTCGACCATCTCGACGGGCTGCTGGAGCACGAGGAGGCCGCGGCGATCAGCGGCATGCTCCACCCACCGATGCGGAGCACCAGCTATGACGCCGGATTCGGGACGCTTTACACCGCCGTCTACCGGCCCGGCGATGGGGCGGTGGAGTACCGCTGGCCGGGCGCGACGTGGCGCCACTCATTCGACGCGTTCCACGAGGAGTCGCGCGCCGTGGACATCGGCGACTCCGTGGCGGTGGCCGAGGCGGCATGAACCGCCGCGAGGTCCTCGAGGAGGTGGCGGCCGGCCGGCTCGAGCCGGCGGACGCCGCCCGCCTGCTCGACGCGCCGGCCGGCGGCGCGCGGGCCGTGCGCCTGCGGTCCGCCTACCAGGCCGTCGACGTCGTGGCCGACCCGGGGGTCGCCGAACTGCTCGTCGTCGGCGGCACCCACCGCGTCCAACGTGACGGCGACGTGCTCGTCGTCAGCGACTCCGCGGCGGAGGGGTTTCGGTTCGGCAGCTGGCAGGGCGGCGGCCGGCTCGCCGTGCGCGTCAATCCGCGGCTCGACCTCGACGTCGAAGTGATTGGGGCCGTGCTCACCGTTTGGGGGATGAACGGCGCGATCCGAGCGGCCGTGCAGGCCGGCAGCGCCGGCATCGAGCGCGCGTCCGGGCCCCTGGACCTGCGGGTCACCTCGGGAGCGGCCGTCGTGGCGGGGTCGCCGCGAGGCGCGGACTGGCACCTGCGCAGCGACAACGGGTCGCTCGAGGTCGTCCTCGACGAGGATGCCGACGCCGCGGTGAAGGTCGCGTCCCGTCACTCACGCGTGGATGCATTCGGCTCGGAGGCCGGAGCGGTGCGCGGATCCGGGGCCCACGTGATCGACATCGAAGCCGCATTCTCGGACGTGGTCGTGAGGACGTCGTGAGCCACGATGACGATCGGCATCCGCCCTCCGACTGCCCGGTCTGCCGCTCCGAGCTCCTGATCACGAGGCTCTCGTGCACGGCCTGCGGAACCGAGCTTACGGGAGCGTTCAGCACGTGCGCGTTCTGCACGCTGGACGCCAGCGATCGCGGGTTGCTCGAGCTCTTCCTGCTCTCGCGGGGCAACATGAAGGAGGTGCAACGCCGGCTCGGGGTCAGCTATCCCACGGCACGAGCACGCGTGGACGCGATGATCGACCGTCTCGGATTACGACCCCCCGAGCCCCGGCGCCTCGACACGCTCGAGGCGCTGGCGCGCGGGGAGCTCGACGTCGACGCCGCGCTGGCCGCCATCGACGACTGACGCCCCGCGGCTTGTCTCATCACACGACAGCCGTCACGGAGTCTGCGACCCGCTCGAGTGCGTCGCCGATCCCGTCCGCCAACACGTTGATCTCCTCCTGGCCGCAGGTGAGGGGCGGCGAGATCGCGATGCCCTTCGCCAGAGGCCGGACGAGCACGCCGGCGTCACGGCATGCGCGCTGCCAGCCGACCACGATCTTGGGGTCGGCCGCGAGCGCCTCCTCGGTGAGGTCAATGCCGGCGAGGAAGCCGAGGCCGGCTCGGACCTCGCCGACCAGCGGGTGCCCGGCGAGCGGTGCAAGCGCCTCGGCGAGCGGCTGCTCGAGCGTCCGGCCCCGCTCGATCACGCCTTCGCGCCGGTAGATTTCGAGCGCGGCGTTCGCCGCGGCGCAGCATGTCGGGTGGCCGGCGTACGTCGCTCCGTGACGCAGCACCGGCGCCCCGGGCCGGCCCGTGAAGAACGGCTCGGCGACGTGCGGGGCGACGATCAGCGCCCCGACCGGCAGCGTCCCGCCGGAGAGACCCTTCGCGAGCGTGATCAGGTCTGGCCGCACCGGCCACCGATCGATGCCGAACCATGTGCCCAGGCGGCCGAACCCGCAGATCACGCAGTCGGCGACGAAGAGGACGCCATGGCGCCGGCAGACTTCGGCGACCGCCTCGATGTAGCCAGCGGGCGGCAGGCGGACCCCGCCGGCGCCGATCACCGGCTCGCAGAAGAACGCGGCGACACGGCCGTCGCCGACGCGCAGGATCTCGTCCTCGAGCGCGCCGACGTCGTCGTGCGGGACGCAGGAGACGTCGGCGACGAGCGGGCCGAAGCCCTCGGCGTTCGCGGCGATCCCGCCGACGCTCGTCCCCACACCGTGGGAGCCGTGGTACCCGTGGACCCGACCGATCAGATGCGTGCGCTGCGGTTGGCCGTTGCGAGCGTGGTAGCTGCGGGCGATCTTGGCCGCCGTCTCGATCATGTCGCCCCCGCCCGAGCCCAGGAACACCCGGCTCCCGGGCGCGGGCGCCATCGCCGCGAGGCGATCCGCCAGCTCCAGCGCCGGCTCGTTCGCGTAGTCGCCGAAGATGCCGTACGCGTCGAGCGTCTTCAGCTGGCGCGCGACCGCATCGGCGATCTCGTGACGGCCGTGCCCGAGGTTGGAGTACCAGAGTGCTGCGGTAGCGTCGAGGTACCGGCGCCCGCCGTCGTCCCAGACCCAGGGGCCTTCGCCGCGGACCAGGATCAAGCGGTCGCCGTCGACGCTGCCCATGTCCGCGAACGGATGCCAAAGCGCATGACTCATGCCGGCATCACCGCCGTCTCGACCGCGGTGGCGACGACGTCATGGACGATGCGACCGTCGGCCACGTTGAGGCCGCGCGCGAACAGCGGGTCGGTGTCGAGGGCCGCCTCGGGCCCGAGTTCGGCGAGGCGCAGCGCATAGTCGAGCGTCGCGTTGGTCAGCGCGCGAGTGCTGGTCTCGGCGACGGCGCTCGGGATGTTGGCCACGCAGTAGTGGACGATGCCGTCGACCTCGTAGGTCGGCTGGGAATGCGTCGTCGGATGGGACGTCTCGAAGCAGCCGCCCTGGTCGATCGAGATGTCGACCAGCACGGTGCCCGGGCGCATCGAGGGAAGCTGCTCGCGGCGGATGAGCCGTGGCGCGCGGGCGCCGGGAACGAGCGCGGCGCCGATGACCAGGTCGGCGGTGAACAGCAGCTCCTCGATCGCCAGCTCGCTCGCGTGCACCGTGCGGAGCTGGCCCGCGAAGTGGCGGTCGAGCTCGACGAGTCGAGAGATGGACCGATCGACGATCGTCACGCGCGCGCCCATGCCGGCGGCGACCGTCGCGGCCGCGGTACCGGCGATCCCGCCGCCGAGAACCACGACCTCGGCCGGGGCGACCCCGGGGACGCCGCCGATCAGCAGGCCGCGCCCTCCCCCAGGCCCGGTCAGCGCCACGGCGCCGGCCTGCGCGGACAGCCGGCCCGCGACCTCGCTCATCGGTGCGAGGAGCGGGAGCCGCCCCTGCGCGTCTTCGACCGTCTCGTACGCGATGCACCGCGCGCCGGTGTCGGCGAGCGCCAGGGCCAGGAGCGGATCGGCAGCGAGATGCAGGTAGGTGAACAGCGTGTGCTGCCCGGACAGCCGGTCGATCTCCTCGGGCTGCGGCTCCTTGACCTTGAGGATCAGATCCGCCTCGGCGAACACCTCGGCGACGCTGCCGCACTCGGCATCGACGGCGAGATACGCCGGGTCGAGGAACCCCGAGCCGATGCCCGCTCCGCTCTGGACGATGACGCGGTGGCCGCGGCGCGTCAGCTCGCGCGCGCCGGCCGGCGTCAGCGCGACTCGCCGTTCGTCCGGCTTGATCTCAGTGGGGATGCCGATGTCCATGAGACCAGGATCGAGGACGGATCGCTCCAGCACGATCAGCCGCTCCACGAATCGCGACGCCGAACCTCGTGGATCCCACAAGACCCGGTCCTAGCGGTGTCCGTGTGCTGCGAGCGCGATGTAGATCGACGCGATCGTCGCCGGGTCCTTCAACGAGCGGCCGAGCCGGTCCTCGACGCGAGCCAGCCGGTAGCGCACGGAGTTGTGGTGCAGATGCAAGGCCGCGGCCGTCCGCATGACGTCGAGGTCGTGCTCGAAGTATGCGACCACCGTGTCGAAGAACCCCTCGTTGGCGTGCAGCGTCCCGATGAGGTCTTCGACCATCGGCGTGAGACGCCCGGTCGCCACCTCGGTTGCGACGAGCGTCGCCAGGTCGAAGTCCTGGAAGGCGAGCATGCGCCGGCCCGGGTCACCCGCGGTGCGCTCCAGCGCGATCTCGGCGTCGCGCAGCGACTCCGGGATGTCTCCGAGGGCGGCCACGGGTCGTCCGACCCCTGCGACGGCATCCGGGTGCCCGGCGAGCGCCTCGCCGATAGCGGCCTGGATGTCCGCGGGGCTCCCCTGGACGAGCAGGACGCAGCCGTTCTTCCGGGTGCTCGTTAGAAAGCTCACGCCGCGGTCGCCGAGCGCGGCCTCGAGGATCGCGCGCAGCGCGGGCTCGGCGGACGGGTCGGGCGCGGGGCCTGGGCTGACCAGGACGACGCTCGCCGGCGCCGAGCCGTCGATCCCCAGCGACGCCGCCCGAGCGGCGAGCGAACCGTGGTCGGGTTCGTCGCCGTCGCCGAGCAGGGCGTTCAGGACCGCGCCGCGGATCGCACGCTCCTGCACTTCGGCGATGTTCTGGAGGCGTGCCAGCGCCGCGAGCATCGGCGCGGTCGCCCTTGCCGCCGCGCGCGCCACTCGCGCGATCGGCTGCGTCCGGCTGCTCGAGACAGCGAGCCAGGACACCTCATTCGCGTCCCGGCCCAGTGGGATCGCGACGGTCTCGCGGCCGTCGTGCTCGAACTGCACGAGTGCGGCGGGCCGAGCCCTGATCTCGCGCCAGATCGCCTCGCCTGGCGCCGGTCCGCTCGCGGCGATCACGCTGCCATCCGCTGCGAAAAGGGTGACGGTCGCGGCGACGAACTCGGCCAGCCGATCGATGATCGCCGCGCGCGGATCGTTCTCCTCCAGCGCGTCCATGAGGTAGAGCTGGAGCGACGACAAGCGCTGCATCGCACGAACCTCGCTGCTGAGCAGCGAGCCGTTGACAGCGCTGACGACATCGCGGAAGGGCGTTCTCAGGGGGACTGAGAAGACCGGGAGATCTCGCGTCCGCGCCTCGCGCAGCAGCGCGGACGGAACGCTCTTGAACCCCATCCCGACACCGAAGCCCAGCGCTGCGGCTCCAATCTCGTCGAGCTCGCTGACGAGGCGGCGCTGCGCGTCGGCACTGTGCCGTAGCCGGCCACCCGTCGTGAGCATGACCCAGTCGCGCCCGAGCCAGGCCGCCGCATGATCGATCTCGATGCTGTGCGCGCCCGCGACGCGACGGTCGCGAGCGTGCTCGCCGCCGGTGACCAGCTCCAGACCCAGGTCGCCGTCCAAGAGCTCACCCAGCGTAAATCCCCGGAGCGGATCCGCATCCACGGCCACCGGACGATACCCCGGCCGGGTCAGGGCTCTACGGAAGCGAGCGGCTGCTTCGGGAGCAGGCGGTGGCCGTCGACGACCGCGGCGGCGAGGTCGATCAGCCTACGGTTGCCGGCGCGCGAGTGCTCGCGCAGCATCTCGAACGCGGCCTCCTGGTCGATCAAGTGGCGCTCCATCAGGATGCCCTTCGCGCACTCGATCAGCGCGCGCCGCCCAAACGCACCCTCGAGATCGTGATACTCGGCGAACCTCCGCAGCACGATGTCGATCGAGCTCTGCCAGTCCTCGACGTCGGCGTCGCTGATGTGCGCGAAGACGCCGCGCTTGGATGCCTCCTTGATGAACTCGGGATCGCGCGCGTGCAACAGCACGATCACCGGACAGGCCGCTTCACGCACAATCTTCTCGATCAGGCCGAGCGCATGCTCCGAGCTGTCCCCGAGCCCGACGAGCGCGACATCCGGCCGCTCGCGCGCCGTCACCGCGCCGACGTCCCGGACGTCGATCTCACGCGCGATCACCTCGTGCCCGAGCGCGATCACGATCGGCGCGACCAGTGCCAAGCGATCCTTGCGCTCGTTGGCGATCAACACACGCAGGTGCTCGGTTTCGCGGTAGCTGATCCGGACAGTCGCCACCCAGGCTCAGCTTACTCGCGGAAGCCACCGCCCGGGCTTCGACTTCCCGGCTCGGAGTGGTAGCCTCGATGGGCTTCGCCTCAAAGCCCGGCGAGGTGTCTTCCGGCTCCAACACTCGGCCGGCGTGGGCGTGTCGACTCTTACGGCCGACACCCGAACGCAAGCGTCAGGAGCCGACCGTGTCCACCTCCGCACCGATTCGCCCGACCGAGCCGGCCGGCCCGGAGTCCCCGCACCTCCAGGCAACGCTCCACTCGCGGCACCTGACGATGATCGCGCTCGGCGGCGTGATCGGCGCCGGACTCTTCGTCGGCTCGGGTGCGGTAATCAGCGTCACCGGCCCGGCCGCGATCCTCTCGTACGTGCTCGCAGGCGTCCTGGTCGTGCTCGTGATGCGGATGCTCGGCGAGATGGCGGCCGCCCACCCCACGCTCGGCTCGTTCACCGAGCTTATCCGGCGCTCGCTCGGTGATGGAGCGGGATTCACCAGCGGCTGGCTCTACTGGTACTTCTGGGTGATCGTCGTCGGCTTCGAGGCGGTGGCGGGCGCCAGCATCCTGCAGCGCTGGCTCGACGGGCCGTTGTGGCTGATGGCGCTGGTTCTCACGATCCTGATGACTGCGACCAACCTGGCGTCCGTGCGCGCGTACGGCGAGTTCGAGTTCTGGTTTGCGTCGATCAAGGTCTCCACGATCATCGTGTTCCTCCTGATCGGCGCGGCCTACGTGCTCGGCCTGTGGCCGGACAAGGGCGCGAGCATCAGCAACCTGACCGCCCATGACGGGTTCCTGCCCATGGGCGCCGTGGCGATCTTCAGCGGCATCGTGGTGGTGATTTTCTCGATGGTGGGAGCCGAGATCGTCACGATCGCGGCCGCCGAGTCCGAGAACCCGGAGCGGGCGATCGCCAAGGCGACCAACGCGGTGGTCTCCCGCATCCTGCTGTTCTTCGTCGGCTCGATCGTCCTGCTCGTCACGATCCTGCCCTGGAACGACGCGCAGCTCGGCCAATCCCCCTATGTCGCGGCGTTCGACGTGATGGGCATCCCGGCCGCCGCCGACATCATGAACGCGGTGGTGCTGACAGCCGTGCTGTCGTGCCTGAACTCCGGGATCTACACGGCCTCGCGCGTGCTGTTGTCGCTCAGCAAGCACGGTGACGCGCCCGCCTCGCTGCTCGAGATCAACCGTCGCGGTGTGCCGGTCAAGGCGATCCTCTCGTGCACAGGCGTGGCCTACGTCGGGATCGCGCTCGCCTACATCTCGCCCGACAAGGTCTTCCTCTTCCTCCTGAATTCCTCCGGCGCCATCGTGCTGTTCGTGTACTTCCTCATCTGCGCCGCGCAGCTGAAAATGCGGAGCCAGCTCGAGGCGGAGAGCCCCGAGCGCATCCGCGTGCGGATGTGGCTGTACCCCTGGCTCACGTACCTGGCGATGATCGCCATCGTCGTGGTCGTCGGGTCGATGTACTTCATCGCTGGCGCCCGGTCCCAGCTCGTGCTCAGCATCGTCTCACTCGCAGTGGTGGTCGGCGCGTACATCGTTCGCAAGCGGCGCGGGGAGGCACCGCGGCCCACGATCGCACCTGTCGTTCCCGCTCACTGATCCTGGCCGTGCCCCGCCACATGTCATCCAACCTGACCACAACGGAGGTGCGCCCATGAGCGCGTCCACCCCCTGGCGGCTGCTCGTCGTCGCCAACCGCACGGCCACGACCCCGAGGCTGCTCGACGCGGTGCGCAGCAAGGCGGCAGAGAGGCCGACGGAGGTCACCCTGCTCGTGCCGGCGTTCGCGACCGTCTTCGACCCCGAGGCGCTCGAGACGCGCCATACGCTCGAGCTGGCGATCCCGCTCCTGGAGGAAGCGACCGACACGAACGTCAACGGGATCGTCGGCGACCCCGACGCCTTTACCGCCGTGCGCGACGCCATCGAGCAGACGGCCTACGACGAGGTCATCATCTCCACGCTGCCCTCGCGGATCTCACGCTGGCTCAAGCGCGACCTGCCGCGTCGCGTGGAGCGGCTCGGCGTGCCCGTGACCGTCGTCACGGCGTCGCCGGCCGCCCGGATGATGGCCCAGTCGATGGTGCCGCAGTCTCCTTGAGCGGGCGGGCGGTCAGGCGCCCTTGAACGGAACGGCGAGCGGTGCCACCCCGATCTCGGCGGGCACCACCGGCGTGCCGGCGAACTGGGCCTTGATGCCCTTGATCCACTGGCGGCAGCGATCGTTGAGCTCGTTGTCGTCGGTCTGCAGCCGCCCGCGGGTGACGAGCACGCCGAGGTCGGCGCCCTTGTAGCGGTAGTCACCGGGCGATGCGACCCGGAGGTAGAACGCCTCGGAGTCGTCGATCAGGCCGTGCCAGTCGTTCGCCCAGCGAGCGAAGGCGAGGCGACCGTCGTCGTCGAGCTTCCAGACGCCGGTCCGGGGCGCGGCGGTGAGCAGCTCGGTGTCCTCGCCGGTCTCCTTGAGGATGAGCTGGCTCCAGACGTCCTCGCCCGTGGCCATCGCCCAGCGCTCGTTGATCTCCTGGACGTCGAGCTCGTAGTCGACGCCCATGTACTCGAGCAGGTGGAACATGAACAGCGGCATGTCGGCATAGGCCCCGGCGGTGACCATGGTCATCGGGCTGGCGCCGCTCACCCGCGGATTGACCTCGCCGAGGTACAGCTCGTCGGTGTCCAGGTCGGCGAGGAAGTCGATCTCGAAGAAGCCGAGGTAGCCCTCCTGCGCCAGCCGCGCACCGAGCTTCTGGGTGAGTTCCCGCGCCCGCGCGCGGTGGGCCGGAGCGAGCACGTCCGGGAAGATGTCGTTGCCGCACCAGCCGCCCCTGTACGGGGTCAGCTCGGGGTGGCCGATCAGGCTCGTCATGAACGGCCCGACGATCGTGCCGTGCCGCGTGATCGCTGCCTCGACGGCCACCTCGCGGTTGTTGATCCGCTTCATGACCTTGAGCTCCTGGCCGACGATGGCCTTCGCGTGGCGGTCCCAGTCGGCCTGGGCGCTGATGAAGAACGTCGTCTTGCCCGAGTCGCCGTACGGCGTCTGCACGACCAGGTCGTCGCCGAGGCCCGCAGCGTCGGCGAGGGCGAGCAGCTCCTCGCGGCTGCTCGCGCGGCCGAGCGTATTCGGAACGCTCGGCACGCCGGCCTCGTTGCCCAGCTGTGTCGTGACGATCTTGGAGTCCAGCCGGACGCGCAGCTCCGCGGACGGGTGGATCACCTCGAGCCCGGCCTTGTGCGCCAGGGCCTCGGTCTCCTCGTCGAACATCACGAAAGCGGCCTTGCCGGCAGGTCCATGGGCAGCGATGAACGCGAGCGTCTCCGGGTCGCGCAGCTGGTGGTTGCAGACGTCCTCGATCGACGTGAAGTCGTGCCGTGCGCGCATCCGCGGAACGAACACGCGCGGGTGACCGCCCTCGAACGAGTCGAAGTACGTGACGTAGAAGAAGTTGCGGACCCAGCGGTCTATTCCGAGCAGGTTGAAGGCCGTCGGCGAGATGAAGTAGATCGGCGTGCTGTTGGTCCGGAAGAACGATCGGATCTCCGAGATGCCATGGAGCGTGGGGACGACGCCCAGGGGAGCCTCTGCGGGGGCGGACGAGTGGATGACGCTGGTCATGATCTGTCTCCTAGAAAGGTCGCTGTCGTGGTGAGCCGCGGGAAGCCGGCGAGGCGCTCGACGGTCTCGGCGGCCGCGAGCACGGCGCCGTCGGCGCCGCGCGGACCTTGGACCTGAAGGGCGACGGGAAGGCCACCGTCGCTGAGGGCGATTGGGACGGCGCAGGCCGGCAGGCCGGCGAGGTTGGCGTCATAGAGGAAGCCGCACCAGTCGTGCCACGGCGACTCGATCGCGGTTCCGCCGATCACCGCCGGCGACGCGGTGCCGTGCGCAAAGGCCTCGCAGCCGAGCGCCGGGGTGAGCAGCACCGACGCGCCGGTGCGTTCGAATAGGTCTGCGTAGGCGCGGTGGATGCGCTCGCGCGTCATCTGGGCACTGATGTACTCGCGGGCGCTCACTTTGCCGCCGAAGGCGAGGAACGCCGCGGTGGCCGGGGCGAGGACGCTGTGATGGTGCTCGAACGCCTCACCTTCCGCGGCCCGCGCCTCGGCCGCGGCGATGAATGCCCACGGCTCGACGGAGGACCGCAGACCGGGGTCGTCCGCGATGAGCTCCGCGCCCGCATCCTCCAGCGCTCCGACCACGGCGCGAAACGCTCGCCGCACGTCGTCGTCGACAGGGGCGAAGCCGAGGTCCTCGGACACCACCGCCCGCAGGTGCTGCGGCTCGACCGCTCCGCCGGTGAGGTCGGGGGCGGGAACGCTGTGGCGATCGCGGGGGTGCCAGCCGGCCATCACCCCGAGCGCAAGCCGGGCGTCCGCCACCGATCGCGCCATCGGGCCGTACGAGACGAGGGTCTTCCAGCCGGGCGAACAAGGTTCTCGCGGGACCACGCCGAACGTCGGCTTGAAGCCAACCACGCCGCAGAACGCGGCGGGGATGCGGATCGATCCGCCGCCGTCACCCCCGAGCGCGAGCGGGCCGAGGCCGGCGGCGAGTGCGGCCGCGGCGCCGCCCGACGAGCCACCCGGCGTCCGCTCGACATTCCACGGGTTCGACGTCCGCCCGTTGAGCGGGGACTCCGTGATGCCGAAGAGGCAGAACTCCGGGGTCGTGGTCTTCGCGAAGATGACGGCTCCGGCGCGCTCGAGCCGCTCGAGCGCTGCCGAGGTCTCCTGCGGGATGGAGCCGTTGACCGCACGCGAGCCGCAGGCGCTCGGAATCCCCGCGAGCCAGTGGGAGTCCTTCACCGTAATCGGTACGCCGCACAGCAGTCCACCCTCGCCACGAGCGAGCGCGACGTCCGCCACCCTCGCGGCATGCCGAGCGCGCTCGTCGAGACGCAGCGCGAACGGATTGAGGGCCGCGGCGTCGCGGTCGGCGCGCGCGAGCACGGCAGCGAGCGTCTCGACCGCCGAGACCTCGCGGCTGCGCAGCACCTTGGCCAGCTCGCCGGCTGACAGCGAGCAGAGATCCATCACGAATGTTCCTGACGTGTGCGTTCTCGCGCCGACCGCTCAGGTCGACACGCCCACGCCGGCCGAGTGCTGGAGCCGGAGAAGCAACGCTCGCCGGGGTGTGAGGCGAAGCGCGCATCCATCGTACACCCGGATCCCAGGGCGGTCGCGGAGGTGGACCCGCATCACGGCGTTTCCATCAGCGCAGGACAGGGAGAGCGGCGCGCGCCCCGCAAACCGGTAGGACGATTTCCAGGGACTTCTAGAGGTGAGCGACGGGATTCGAACCCGCGACCGCCGGGACCACAACCCGGAGCTCTACCAACTGAGCTACGCCCACCAAGCGCGTCGCAAGTCTAGCGGCGGAATATCCTGCCCGGATGGAGTTTCTGCAGCCCGAGACCTGGGGGGAGGCGCTGGCGGTGAAGGCCGAGCATCCCGAGGCGCTGCCGCTGTGGGGCGGGACGGATGTGATGGTGGAGATGAACTTCGCGCGGGCGCGGCCGGAGGCGATCCTGGACCTCACGCGCGTGCACGAGCTCACGCGCTGGGATCGGGACAACGGTGACCTGCGCGTCGGCGCCGGCGTTACGTACACGCGCGCGATCGAGGAGCTGCACGCCGAGCTCCCCGGGCTGGCGATCGCCTCGCGGACCGTCGGATCGCCGCAGATCCGCAACCGCGGGACGATCGGCGGCAACCTCGGCTCCTCCTCCCCTGCCGGCGACGCGCTGCCGCCCCTGTATGCATCCCGCGCGCGCGTGGAAGTGGCGTCCACCCGCGGCACGCGTGAGATCGACATCGAGGACTTCATCACCGGCCCGAAGCGCAACACACTCGCGCCGGATGAGCTGATTGCGGCGTTCCACATCCCGGCCGCGCGCGGCGGCCAGCAGTTCGCGAAGATCGGCACGCGCAACGCGATGGTGATCGCCGTCTGCTCGTTCGCGATCGCGCTCGACGACGACGCCCGCACGGTCGGGACGTGCCTCGGCTCGGCCGCCCCCACGCCGCGCCGCGCGCGCGAGGCGGAGGAGTTCGTCGAAAACGAGCTCGACTGGGAGGGGCGCGCGCCGATCGACGAAGGCGTGCTGGCGCGGTTCGGGCAGCTGGTGGCGGAGGCCGCCTCTCCGATCGACGACCAGCGCGGCAGCGCGACCTACCGCCGCCACGCGCTCAACGTCCTCGCGCGCCGCACGCTGAAGTGGGCGTGGACCACATGAGGCTGAGCTGCACGATCAACGGCGAGCCGCGCGAGGTCGACGGCGTCTGGGAGGGCGAGAGCCTGCTGTACGTGCTGCGCGAGCGGCTCGCGCTGCCGGGATCGAAGAACGCGTGCGAGCAGGGTGAGTGCGGCAGCTGCTCGGTGTACCTCGACGGCGAGCTCGTCTGCTCCTGCCTCGTCGCCGCCGGCCAGGCCGAGCGGCGGGAGATCGTCACGGTCGAGGGGCTGGCGCCGTCCGAGGACGAGCTGCACCCGATCCAGGACGCGTTCCTACAGGCCGGCGCGGTGCAGTGCGGGTTCTGCACGCCGGGGCTGATCGTCGCCACGCACGACCTCCTCGCCCGCAACCCGAGGCCGTCCGACAGCGAAATCCGCGAGGCGCTCGCGGGCAACCTGTGCCGCTGCACGGGCTACGAGAAGATCCTCGACGCCGTCCGGCTCGCCGCCTCATGACCACCGTCATCGACAACTGCGCGATCGCCACCGTCGACAAGGACGGCACCGAGTACGCGAGCGGGCACATCGTGATCGACGACGGGAAGATCACCGCGGTCGGCGAGGGCAGCGGCCCGTCCGGTGACGACCGCATCGACGCCGCCGGCTGCCTCGCCACCCCTGGCCTGATCAACTGCCACCACCACCTCTACCAGTGGGCCACCCGAGGGCTGTTCCAGCAGGCGACGCTGTTCGAGTGGCTGACCGGCTCGTATCCGATCTGGGTGCACATCGACGGCGAGATCGAGCGTGCCGCCGCGCGCGCCGGCCTCGCCGCCCTCCTGCTGAGCGGCTGCAGCACGGCGATGGACCACCACTACGTGTTCCCGCGCGAGGCCGGCGACCTGCTGGCGATCGAGATCGAGGCGGCGCGCGACCTGCACATCCGCTTCCACCCCACGCGCGGCTCGATGGACCTCGGCAAGGCCGACGGCGGCCTGCCGCCGGACGCGATCACCGAGGACCGCGACACGATCTTGCAGGCGTCGGCCGACGCGATCGACCGCTTCCACGACCCGGCGCCGGACTCGATGCTGCGGATCGCGCTCGCCCCCTGCTCGCCGTTCAGCAGCACGCAGGAGCTGATGCGCGAGACCGCCGAGTACGCGCGCAAGCGCGGCGTGCGGCTGCACACGCACATGGCCGAGACCAAGGACGAGGAGGAGTTCTGCCTCGAGCTGTTCGGCGTCCGCCCGGTCGAGTACCTCGAGCAGCTCGGCTGGTTGGGCGACGACGTCTGGCTCGCCCACTGCGTCCATCTCGACGAGCGCGAGGTGCGGCGCTTCGGCGAGACGGCGACCGGCGTCGCCCACTGCCCTTCGTCGAACGCGCGACTCGGCGCCGGCATCGCGCCGGTCGCCGCGCTCGTCGCCGCCGGCGCGCCGGTCGGCCTGGGCGTCGACGGCGCCGCATCGAACGAGGCGGGCGAGCTGGCCGGCGAGGTGCGCCAAGCGCTGCTCATGGCCCGCGCCGCCGGTGGCCCGCAGGCGCTGACGGCCCGCGAGGCGCTCGCGCTCGGCACGATCCACGGCGCCCGCTGCCTCGGGCGCGAGACGGAGATCGGCTCGCTCGAGCCGGGCAAGCTCGCCGACATCGCGCTCTGGGATCTGGCCGGGCTCGACCATGTCGGCATCGCCGACCCGGTCGCTGCGTTCGTCTTCGGCGCCCGCCCGTACGTGCACCGGCTGCTGGTCGGCGGCCGCACAGTCGTGGAGGACGGCCGGCTCACCACCGGTGACGAAGACGAGATCGCGCGCGACATCGGCGCGGCGAGCCGCAGGCTGCAGGAGGTGGCGGTATGACCGTCGAGACCGGGATCCGCGGCGGCATCGGCCAGAGCGTCCGCCGTCCGGACGGCATCCCCAAGGTCAAGGGCGACTTCGCGTACTCCTCGGACCTGTGGGCCGACGGGATGCTGTGGGGCGCCACGCTGCGCAGCCCGCATCCGCGCGCCCGCATCAAGGAGCTCAACATCGCGCCCGCGCTGGCCGTGCGCGGCGTGTTCGCGGTCCTCACGCACGAGGACGTCCCCGGCCGCAAGACGTACGGGCTCGAGATCCCCGACCAGCCGGTGCTGGCGTGGGATCAGGTCCGCTACCAGGGCGAGCCGATCGCGATCGTGGCCGCCGACCACCCGGAGACCGCGCGCTACGCGGCCTCCCAGATCGAGGTCGACTTCGAGGAGCTCGAGCCGGTCACCGACATGGAGGCGGCGTTCGACGCTGAGCCGCTGCACCCGTCGGGCAACCTGCTGCGGCACGTGCGGATCGAGCACGGCGACCCCGGCGCGACGGCCGAAGTGGTGGTGAGCGGCGACTACGAGGTCGGCATGCAGGACCAGGCGTTCCTGGGGCCGGAGTCCGGGCTCGCCGTGCCGGCCGAGGACGGCGGCGTCGACCTGTTCATCTCCACCCAGTGGCTGCACGTCGACCGCGACCAGGTCGCCACCAGCCTCGACCTGCCGCCGGACAAGGTGCGCATCTCGCTCGCGGGTGTCGGTGGCGCGTTCGGCGGGCGCGAGGACCTCTCGATGCAGGTGCACGCGTGCCTGCTCGCGCTCCACACCGGCAAGCCGGTGAAGATGATGTACGGGCGCGAGGAGTCGTTCTTCGGCCACATCCACCGCCACCCGGCGCGAATGCACTACGAGCACGGTGCCACGCGCGACGGGCAGCTGGTCTACGTGAAGTGCCGGATCGTGCTCGACGGCGGGGCCTACGCGTCGAGCTCGACCGCGGTGTGCTCGAACGCCGCCTCGTTCGCGTGCGGGCCCTACGACGTGCCGAACGCGGAGATCGACTCCTACGTCGTCTACACCGACAACCCGCCGTGCGGCGCGATGCGCGGCTTCGGCGCCGTGCAGACGTGCTTCGCGCACGAGGCGCAGATGGACAAGCTGGCCGCCGCGCTGGAGATGGACCCGGTGGAGCTGCGGCAGCGCAACGCCCTCGCCGAGGGCCGCGTGATCCCGACGGGCGCCACGATCCGCTGCCCGGCGCCGGTCGAGGAGCTGCTCGCGTCGGTCCGCGACCGCCCGCTGCCGGCCGACGGCGCGGCCGTGCTCCCCGGCGGGCACTCGAACACCACGCACGGTGAGGGCGTCCGGCGCGGCGTCGGCTACGCGGTCGGCTACAAGAACGTCGGCTACTCGGAGGGCTTCGACGACTACTCGACCGCGCGCGTGCGGCTGTCGGTGATCGGCGGCGAGCCGCTCGTCGAGGTCCACACGGCGGCCGCCGAGGTCGGCCAGGGCCTGGTCACCGTGCAGGAGCAGATCGCGCGGCACGAGCTCGGCGTCGAGCGCGTGATCGTGCTGCCCGCCGACACGCAGGTCGGCTCGTCCGGCTCCTCGTCCGCGTCGCGCCAGACCTACATGACCGGCGGCGCCGTGCGGCTGGCCTGCCTCGCGGTCAAGGAGGAGCTCGAGCGGCGCGGGCCCGGCGAGCTCGTCGACCTGATCGGCGACGACCCGATCGACGTCACGCGCGAGCACCATCACCGGCAGACCTTCCCGCTCGACGAGAAGGGCCAGGGCGACGCGCACGTGACGTTCGCCTTCGCCGCCCACCGCGCGGTGGTCGACGTCGACGTGGATCTTGGCCTCGTGCGCGTCGTGGAGATCGCCACCGCGCAGGACGTGGGCCGCGCGATCAACCCGCTCGCCGTCGAGGGCCAGATCGAGGGCGGGATCGCGCAGGGGCTCGGGCTGGCGCTGATGGAGGAGATCCAGGTGGTCGAGGGCAAGGTCCGCAACGCGTCGTTCACCGACTACCTGATCCCGACCGTGCTCGACATGCCGCCAGTCGAACTCGAGGTGTTCGAGCTCGCCGACCCGGACGCGCCGTACGGGCTGCGCGGGATCGGCGAGCCGCCGACGATCTCCTCCACGCCGGCGATCGTCGCCGCGCTGCGCGCCGCGACCGGCGCGCCGCTGCCGCGCGTGCCCGTCCGGCCCGACGACATCGTGGGCCTGTGATGCCGGTCCCGCCCGCCGAGCTGGCCGCGCACTTCACGATCGCCGGGCCCGACGAGGCGCACGCCGCGGCGCTCGAGGTCGCCACTCCGTCCGGCATCGCCCACGAGGCCGGGCCGGGCGAGACGCTGCTCGCCGGCTCGCGCGCGCAGGTACTCGCCACGCTCGGCGACGTCGTGATGGCCGCGCTCGATGCGAAGGCCCACCGGATCGAGGTCCGCCTCGAGGCGCCCACGGAGAGCCGGTGAGCCTGATCGGCGTCGCGCGCGGCGACGAGCCGCCCGACCTGGTCATCTCCGGCGCGCACGTGTTCTCGGTCTTCACGCGCGAGTGGCTGGAGCTCGACGTGGCGATCGCCGGCGGCCGGATCGCCGGCCTGGGCTCGTACGGCGGCGGCGAGCGCGTCAATGCCGAGGGCCGCTGGCTGGTGCCCGGGTTCATCGACGCGCACGTGCACATCGAGTCGTCCAAGCTCGTGCCCGCGGAGTTCGCGCGCGCAGTCGTGCCGCACGGGACGACGGCGGTGGTCACCGACCCGCACGAGGTCGGCAACGTGCTCGGGCTCGCCGGCGTCGAGTGGATGCTCGACGCCTCCGAGGACCTGCCGCTGGACGTGTTCGTGATGGCGCCATCATGCGTGCCGGCGAGCCACTTCGAGTCACCCGGCTTTGCACTCGGCCCGGCCGACATGGAGGCGATCCTGCGCCATCCGCGGGCGCTGGGAGTGGCCGAGATGATGAACTTCCCGGCGGTCATCGCGGGCGACCCGGAGGTGCTCGCGCGGATCGTCGCCGACCACGTTGACGGCCACGCGCCCGGCGTCGCCGGCGACGCGCTGAACGCGTACATCGCCGCCGGGATCCGCTCCGACCACGAGGCGACGACGTACGAGGAGGCGCTGGAGAAGCGCCGCCGCGGCATGTGGCTGCTGATCCGCGAGGCGTCGAACGCGCACAACCTGCGCGACCTGCTGCCGCTGGTGCGCGACTACGGGTCCGAGCACTGCGCGTTCTGTACCGACGACCGCGAGCCCGACCTCCTGTATCGCGAGGGTCACATCGACCAGATGTGCCGGATCGCGGTGGCC
Organism: uncultured Solirubrobacteraceae bacterium; assembly: GCA_963803335.1. Classification (GTDB taxonomy): domain Bacteria; phylum Actinomycetota; class Thermoleophilia; order Solirubrobacterales; family Solirubrobacteraceae; genus DASSUW01. Next base: position 776,879 of record CAWDME010000012.1, read on the forward strand.
GAGGGCGTGCCGGCCGAAGACGCGCTGCTGATGGCGACGCTGCACTCGGCGCGGGCGCACCGCCTGCTCGACCGGGGCGCCGTCGCGCCCGGCCTGCGGGCCGATCTCGTGCTGCTCGAGGACCTGTCGGAGTTCCGGCCCGCGCGCGTGTGGAAGGACGGTCGGCTGGTGGCGCAGGACGGCCACGCAGTGCCGTTCACGGCGGCGCCGATCCCGGAGTTCGTCCGCGCGACGATGCGCGCCGCGCCCCTCGAGGACCACGCGTTCACGATCCCCGCGAGCGCGCGGGTGCGCGTGATCGAGACCGTTCCCGGCCAGCTCATCACGCTCGCGCGCGAGGAAGACCCGACCGTCGCCGACGGCCACGTCGTCGCCGACCCGGAGCGCGACCTCGCGAAGATCGCGGTCGTCGAGCGCCACCACGCCACCGGCCGCGTCGGCCTCGGGCTGGTGCGCGGGTTCGGCCTGCGGGCCGGCGCCTTCGCCTCCACCGTCGCCCACGACGCCCACAACCTCGTGGTCGTGGGCGTCGACGACGCCTCCATGACCGCCTGCGCCGAGCGGCTCCAGGAGATCGGCGGCGGGATCATCGTCGCCCGCGACGGGGCCGTGCGCGGCGAGCTCGCGCTCCCGGTCGCGGGGATCCTGTCCGACGCGCCGGTCGAGGACGTCGTCGCCGGCCTGGAGGCGCTGCAGGACATGCTGCACGAACAGGGCGTCGCCGACGACGCCCCGTTCATGACGCTCTCGTTCCTCGCGCTGTCGGTGATCCCGGCGCTGAAGATCACCGACCGCGGGTTGGTGGACGTGGAGCGGTTCGAGCTCGTTCCGCTCGCGGTTTGAACTGCGCATCGAGGGCGGTCCGGGCGGGGTGGCTCACGTTTGTTCACTCCTGGTGAAGTTTCGTTAGCCACCCCCTCCCGCGCCCTCCCTCAATGCGCAGTCGGGAGCCCTAGAACACGTTGGCCTCAAGCCAGTTCGCGGCGAAGAACGCGATGAAGAATGGCGTGATCACCCACATCAGCGTGTGGACCTCGCGGGCCTTGCCGGTCGCGGCCATGACGGACACGTAGCCGATCACGCCGAGGCCGATGCCGGCGGCGATCGAGAACGTCATCGGGATGCCGGCGATGACAAGGAAGGCCGGGATCGCGCTCTCCGGGGCGTGCCAGTCGATGTCGGCGACGATCCGGATCATCAGGTAGCCGACCATGATCAGCGCCGGGGCGACGGCCGGGTGGATGAACGTGTCCTTCCCCACCTGCACGTCCTGCCCGACCAGCGAGATGACCGGGACGAAGAAGATCGCCAGGGCAAACATGATCGCGACCACCACGGAGGTGAGCCCGGTGCGAGCACCCTCGGCCACCCCGGCGCCGCTCTCCACGTACGTGGTGACCGAGGAGACGCCCATGGCGCCACCGACCGATGCCGCTGCAGAGTCGACCAGCAGGAGCCGGTCGGCGTTCGGCAGCCGGCCCCTGTCATCGAGCATCCCGCCGCCGCGGCCGACGGCCACGGCCGTGCCGACAGTGTCGAAGAAGTCGGTCATGAACAGCGCGAAGATCACCGGGATCAGCGAGACCGTCAGCGCGTCCCCCAAGTGGCTGAGGCTGTCGCCGATGATCGAGAAGCTGCTCGAGCTCGGGGCGTCGACGACCTTGTCCGGGAAGTCGAGCACGCCGAAGATCAGGCCGAGCACGGTGGCCGCGGCCACGCCGAGGATCACCGCGCCGCGCACGCCGCGCGCGACGAGCACGGAGGCGACCAGGACGCCGGCCAAGCAGATCAGCGCCGGACCCGACGTGAGCTCGCCGAGGCCGATGCCGGTCGCCGGGTTGTTGACCACCACGCCGCCCTCGCGGAGCCCGACCAGCGTGATGAACAGGCCGATGCCGACGCCGATCGACAGCTTCAGCGTCAGTGGCACCGCGTTCATGATCGCCGTGCGCAGACCGGCGACCACGAGGACCACCGCCACCAGGCCCTCGATCACAACGACCGCCATGCCCGTCTGCCACGGCAGCCCGCGCCCCAGCACGATGTCGAACGCCACGACCGCGTTGATGCCGAGGCCCGGCGCCAGGGCGAACGGCAGGTTGGTCGCGAGGCCCATCGCCAGCGTGGTGATCGCCGCCGCCAGCGCAGTACAGACCGCCACCGCGTCGAACGGCACGCCGGCCGCCGACAGGATCGCCGGGTTGACGAAGAGGATGTAACACATGGTCAGGAACGTGGCGACGCCCCCGAGCGCCTCGGTGCGGGGGGTCGTGCCGCGTTCCGCGAACCGGAAGCGGCGGTCGAGGAAGCCGGAGGGCTGCGGCTGCGTGGTGGCGGTCATCGTGGCGCGAAAGTACCAACGGGGCCGGACTGGTTGAATCACCCCCGGATGGAGTCCATCAACGAGCTCGATCGCGAGGCCTTCGTGGAGCGTTTCGGCCCGCTGTTCGAGCACTCGCCGTGGGTCGCCGAGGACGCCTGGTCCGATCGTCCGTTCGCGGACGAGGACGAGCTGTTCGAGGCGCTCCGCTCGGCGATGTACTCGGCCCCGGAGGCCAGGCAGCTCGCGCTCATCCGCGCCCATCCGGACCTCGCGGGCAAGGCGGCGATCGAGGGGACGCTGACCAGCAGCTCCACGCAAGAGCAGGCCTCGGCCGGGCTCGACCGCCTGACGCCCGACGAATACGAGTCGTTCACCAGCACGAACACCGCCTACCGCGAGCGCTTCGACTTCCCGTTCGTGGTCTGCGTGCGCGAGCACACCAAGGAATCGATCCTGCGGGTCGCCGCCGAGCGGCTCGAGCACACCCGCGACGAGGAGGTGCGCGTGGCGCTGGAGGAGATCGCGAAGATCGCACGGCTGCGGCTGGAGGACCTGAGGTGAGGATCTCCTACGGCAAGCTGCGCGTGCCCGTCCACCGGATCGCCGGCGACGACGTGCTCGCCTGCGAGGTCAGTGTCGAGGTGCTGGGCGAGAACTTCCTCCCCGCCTACACGGAGGGCGACAACTCGCAGGTCGTCGCCACCGACACGATGAAGAACTTCATCCTGCGCGAGTCGCTGAGCTACGACGGCACGAGCCTGGAGGGCCTGCTCACGCACCTCGGAACGCGCTTCCTCGCCACCTATCCGGTGATGGAAGCGGTCCGCATGAGCGCCAAGGAGCTGCGCTTCGATCGCCTCAACACGCGCGTGTACTCCCGCAGCAGCGACGACCACGGCGTGGCAACGGTGGAGCCCGACGGCACCGTGCGCGGCGGCCGCCACGGGATGATGCTGCTCAAGACCCGCGGCAGTGCGTTCACGAAGTTCGCGCGCGACGAGTACACGACGCTGCCCGAGCGCGGCGACCGGCCGCTGTTCATCCGCCTCGACGCCGACTGGCGCTACGCGGGCGACGAGTACGTCGACTCCAGAGCGGTCCGCGACCACTTCGCCGCCACGTTCGACGACTTCGTCTCTGAGTCGATCCAGCACCTCGTGCACGAGATGGGCACGCGGCTGCTCGCCGAGCACGAGGAGATCGCAGAGATCACCTTCACCGCCGAGAACCACACCCGCGACCCCGTCGGCGGCGACGGTGACCGCAAGGTGTACACGGACCCCTTCCCCGCCCAGGGGCTGATCACGCTGACGCTGCCGTGAGCCTGAGCACCCACGTCCTCGACACGGCACACGGGCGTCCGGCCGCCGGCGTCCAGATCGAGCTCACCTGCCCGGACGGGACGAAGCGGAGCGTCGTGACGAACGAGGACGGGCGCGCCGCGCTCGGCGACACCGCCGCCGGCGAGTACGAGCTCGTGTTCGCGGTCGGCGCCTACTTCGGCGACGCCGCGTTCCTGGACCGCGTGCCCGTGCGCTTCACGATCCGCGACCCCGACGCCCACTACCACGTGCCGCTGCTCGTCTCCCCGTGGGCCTACAGCACGTACCGGGGCAGTTGACCGACGCCGCGACCGTCCTCGCGCGCTGCGCGCAGCTCGGCGAGATCAGCGAGGAGGCCGGGCTGCTCATGCGCCGCTACGGCACCGACGCGATGCGCCGCGCCAACGAGCTCGTCGGCGGCTGGATGTTCGCCGCCGGGCTCGACGTCCGCCAGGACACGATCGGCAACCTGATCGGCCGCCGCGGCCTCGGGCGGCCGCTGGTGCTCGGCTCGCACCTGGACACGGTGCGTGACGCCGGCCGCTACGACGGCCCGCTCGGGGTACTCGTGGCGCTCGCCGCCGTCGAGCGCGTGCCCGGCAGGACCGTCGAGGTGATCGGCTTCGCCGACGAGGAGGGTCTGCGCTTCGGCACCGCCTACCTCGGCTCGGCGCCGGTGGCCGGGCGCTTCGACGCCGCGTGGCTCGAGCTGCGCGACGCGGACGGGATCGCGCTCGCTGACGTCCTCCCCGGCGACCCGGCGCTCGCTGCGCGCGACGACTTCCTCGCCTATGCCGAGGTGCACATCGAGCAGGGGCCCGTGCTCGAGCGGCTCGACGAGCCGGTCGCCGTCGTCACCGCGATCAACGGCCAGAGCCACGCGACGGTCACGTTCACCGGCGCGGCCGGCCACGCCGGCACCGTGCCGCTCGAGGGCCGCAACGACGCGCTGACGGCGGCGGCGGAGTGGGTGCTGGCCGTGGAGGGCGTCGGCACGGTCGGGCAGCTGGCCGTCGAGCCCGGCGCGCGCAACGTCATCCCCGGCCGCGTCACGCTCAGCCTCGACGTCCGCCGGCCCGACGACGCCGAGCGCCTCACAGCCTTCGAGGCGCTCAAGCGTGTCGCCGAGGAGATCGCCGCCCGGCGCGCCCTGGAGCTGACGTGGAGCGAGACCCACCACGCGGCCGTGCAGATGGACGAGTACCTGGGGTCGGCCTGGAGCGTCGGCACGCGGCTGGCGTCCGGTGCCGGCCACGACGCGGCCATGATGGCCGCGATCTGCCCCGCCACGATGCTGTTCGTGCGCTGCCAGGGCGGCATCAGCCACAACCCCGCCGAGTCGGTCGAGGAGGCCGACGTGGCGGTCGCCATCGACGCCCTCGAGCGGTTCCTGCGTGCCGTATGACCTGGTGATCCACGCGGCCGACCGCGACGTCGCGATCACCGACGGCGCGATCGCGGCGTTCACGTCCGGCCCCGCGCGCGAGGAGATCGACGCGCGCGAGCTCCACCTGCTGCCCGGCGTGATCGACGCCCACGTGCACTTCAACGAGCCCGGCCGGACGGACTGGGAGGGCTGGGCAACCGGCACCCGCGCACTCGCCGCCGGCGGCGCGACCGCGTGCATCGAGATGCCGCTCAACGCCCACCCGCCCACGATCGACGGCCCGGCGTTCGACGCCAAGGTCGAGGCGGCGCACGGCGCCGCGGTCGTCGACTTCGCGCTCTGGGGCGGCATCGTGCCCGGCAACCTCGACCGGCTCGACGAACTCGCCGAGCGCGGCGTCGTCGGCTTCAAGGCGTTCATGTGCGACAGCGGGATCGCGGACTTCCCCGCCGCCGACCCCGACACGCTGGCCGCCGGGATGGAGCGCGCGGCGCAGCTTGGCCTGCCGGTGGCCGTCCACGCCGAGGACCCGGCGACGCTGCAACCGCCGCGCGGCACCGACTGGCGCGCCTTCGTCGCCTCGCGCCCCGTCGAGGCCGAGCTGCGCGCGATCGAGCGCGCGCTGCAGCTCGCCCGCGAGACCGGCTGCTCACTCCATGTCGTGCACGTCAGCAGCGCGCGCGGCGTCGCGCTCGTCAAGAACGCCGGCATCGACGCCACCTGCGAGACGTGCCCGCACTACCTCACGCTCACCGCCGAGGACCTGGACGCGCTCGGCACGCGCGCCAAGTGCGCGCCGCCGCTGCGCAGCGCGGCCGAGCGCGAGCAGCTCTGGCAGGCGATCGGCGACATCGCCCTCATCGCCTCCGACCACTCGCCCTGCCCGCCGGACATGAAGCAGGGCGACTTCACCGCGGCCTGGGGCGGCATCGCCGGCTGCCAGACGCTGCTGCCGCTGCTGCTCGACTCGCAGCGGCTCGATCTGGCGACGATCGCCGCGCTGACCGCGACGAACCCGGCGCGCCGCTTCCGGCTGCCCAAGGGCTTCACGGTCGGTGCCGACGCCGACCTCGTCCTCGTTGACACGCACGACCGCCACGCCCCGGCTCTTCACGACCGCCACCGGCTGAGCCCGTTCGCGGGCCGCCCGCTGCGAGGACGAGTCGTCCGCACGTTCCTGCGCGGCACGACCGTCTTCCACGACGGCGAGATCACCTCGCAGCGCGGGCGCCTGCTGACACCGACCAAGGGAGACACATGAGCGACCTGCGCATCACCGCCGGCCCGTTCGAGTTCGGCGCCGACTGGGTGGCCGACGCGCCCAAGACGCGCGCCGCCTTCGAGGCGATGCTGCCGTTCCGCAACAAGATCATCCACGTGCGCTGGAGCGGCGAGTCGGCCTGGATCCCGCTCGGCGACCTCGAGACCAACCTGTCGTTCGAGAACCACACGAGCCACCCGGCGCCGGGCGAGATCCTGCTCTACCCGGGCGGCTACAGCGAGACCGAGATCCTCTTCCCGTACGGCGGCACCTGCTTCGCGAGCATCGTCGGCCAGCTCGCCGGCAACCATTTTCTGACCGTCACCGAGGGCCGTGAGCAGCTGCGCGAGCTGGGCCGCACGGTGCTCTGGGAGGGCGCCCAGGACGTGGTCTTCGCGGCGTAACCTGCTCACCGCACGGTGCGCGCAGAGGGTCAGTCGGCCGCTGGGTCGATTACGCTCCGCGCCAACTGGAGGGCTCTCGGGGTGAGAGGCCCCTGCCCCATTCCCAGAGGAGGGTACGTGCAGATGAGATTGGCTGCGCAATCGCGCGCCATGTTCGCGGTCGCGGCTGTGCTCGCGCTCGCCGTCGCCGGGTGCGGCGGCGACGACTCGGGCTCCGAGAAGCCCGCGCAGAACACCAGCAAGGCGCCCGCAGGTGCGAAGAAGGGCGGCGACCTGGTCGTGATGTACGCGGGCGACGTCGACAACATCGACCCGGGCATCACCTACTACCAGTACGGCTTCAACGTGGCTTACGTGACGCAGCGGCCGCTGTACTCGTTCAAGCCCGACGACGCCATCAACCCGGAGCCGGACCTGGCCGAGGGCCCGCCGCAGATCTCCGACGGCGGCAAGACGCTCACGGTCAAGATTCGCTCCGGCGTGAAGTTCAGCCCGCCCGTGAACCGCGAGGTCACGTCCAAGGATGTCAAGTACGGGCTCGAGCGCGGCTTCAAGAAGAACGTCAACGGGCCGTATGTCGGCGCATACATGGGCGACATCGAGGGCGTGAAGGCCTACCAGGACGGCAAGGCCAAGGAAATCACCGGCATCACGACGCCGGACGACCAGACGATCGAGTTCAAGATGAGCCGCCCGCGCGCGGCGATCGTCGCCGGCGCGCTGGCGCTGCCGGCCTCGGCCCCGGTGCCGGAGGAATACGCCAAGAAGTTCGACGAGGCCGCCGGCCAGTCCAAGTACGGGGCCAACCAGGTGTTCACCGGCCCGTACATGATCGAGAACGACGCGAGCGGCAAGCTGACCGGCTACAAGCCCAGCAACGAGATCAAGCTCGTGCGCAACCCGAACTGGGATGCCTCGACGGACTACAAGCCCGCGTACGCCGACTCGATCGACATCAAGGAGGGCAACGACGCCCAGGTCGCGTCGCGCCAGATCCTCGAGGGCGACAGCATGGTGTCGGGTGACTTCCAGCTCCCGAGCTCGATCCTCTCGTCCGTCTCGAAGGGCGATCAGAAGGACCAGATGGTGCTGACGCCGCCGACCGGTCGCTTCCGTTACATCGCGCTCAACAACAAGGTCAAGCCGTTCGACGACCCGAACGTGCGCAAGGCGCTCGCCGCGGTGTTCGACCGCAACGCGCTTCGTCAGGCGTTCGGCGGTCCGCTGGTCGGCGACATCCCGACGCACTGGATCCCGCCGGGGCAGCCGGGCTTCGATGAGGGCGGCGGCGACAAGGGGCCGGGCGTGGACTTCCTCGCCAAGCCCGAGGGCGACCTCAACCTGGCGATGGAGTACATGAAGAAGGCGGGCTTCTCGTCCGGCAAGTACGACGGTGGCAAGACGTTCACCGGCGTGTCGGACAACGCGACCCAGCAGAAGAACATGAGCGAGGTCGCGGTGGCGCAGTTCGCCAAGCTCGGCTTCAAGGTCGACATGAAGTACGTGACGCGTGACGCCATGTACACGAAGTACTGCCAGGTGCCGCGCGACCAGCCTGACGTCTGCCCGAGCGTGGGCTGGCTGAAGGACTTCGCCGACCCGGAGACGCTGCTGGATCCGGTGTTCAACGGCAAGAACATCCTCGACGTCGGCAACTCGAACTTCTCCCAGCTCGACGACCCGAAGATCAACGAGATGATGGACAGCGCCGAGGTCATCAACGATCCCGCGAAGCGCAACCAGGCGTGGGGCGAGGTCGACAAGGCCGTCACCGAGGCGTCGCCGAGCATCCCGTGGCTGTGGGACAAGCAGCCGATGCTCGTGTCGAAGAACGTCGCACCCGTGGTCAACTCGTCGAACGCTTCGTTCGACCTGGCCTGGACGTCGCTCAAGTAACGCGTGTGTTCACCCCGTCGCCTCGCACGGCAACCGTGCGAGGCGGCGGCGGTACACCTTCATCGACGCATGGCTCCAGTCGCCGTGCGTCTGCGTCTTGAGGCGCTTGACGCGCTCGCGGTGGTATGGGCTGCTCAGGCTCTCGCTGTGCCCGATCACGTCTTTGACCGGGATGCCGTAGCGGCAGCGCAGCCACGCGGTGAGCCGGAGGGAGGCGCGCAGCTTCCGCTTGTCGTTGAGCACGTCACCGTCCGTGTAGCCCACGTGCTCGATCCCGATCGCGACGTGGTTGAGGCCGACGGTGTGGCGGCAGCGCAGCCGCGGCGGCACCAGCTCGATGATCTTGCCGGTCTCGCTGATCACGTAGTGCGAGCAGACGCCGGGGAGCTCGTGCAGCTCAGGGTCCGGCACGTCGGGCTCGAACGTGTTCCAGACCGCTTTCCACGTCGGCGCGACTGCGATGTGCTCGACGATCACGCGCGGGTGCAGCTTGACGGCGGCGTAGCCGTAGTGACGCTTGGAGTACGCCCGCATCTCGCGCTTGCGCGTCGCCGGCATGTCGATGTGGTGGTGCTGGATCGGCGGCATCGCCGCCGCGGCGAGCAAGGCGGCGAGCAGCACTCAGCGCACGACTATGGTCTGCGACATCGTCACCGGGTGCAGCGAGCAGAAGATGCGGTACTCGCCCGGCGTCGTGAGCTTCGTGCGGTAGCTCGCGCCGCCCCTGTAGTAGGCGGACGCGAACGCGCGCGGGCCGCCGGCGAGCGTCACGTCGTGGCGGATCGGATCGCCGAAGTTCCAGCGCACCGTGGCGCCCGCGGGGACCGACAGCCGGCGCGGCGTGAAGGCGACGTTCTTGACGGCGACCGTCGTGTTCCCGTCGACCGTCTTGAGCGGGCCGGGCAGGTCGCCCATCACGGGCTGCGCTACGCCGTTGTCGTCGAGCGCCGACAGCTGCGGCGTGACGAGCGGCGGGCGGTCGCGGCCGGGCGCACCGGGGAAGTCGAGGCGGTGCTCCTGCACGTCGGTCGGGTTCGTGGGGCAGCGACTCGTGCGGCCCTTCCCGGCCGCGATGTACAGGTGCATGATCCCCATCACCGCGCTGTGCGGCGCGGCGTCGTTGTACGTCGACGTGACGCGCAGGCGATCGCCCTTGCGCACCGGCCAGCCGCGCTCGGAGGTCACGACGCTCATGCTGCGCGGGGCGGGCTCGTGCAGGACGGGCGACAGGTGGTAGATCGGGTCGTCGGCCGTGCCGTAGCGGGCGTCGGACGACAGCAGCTCGCCGCAGCCCGCGCGTGCGACGGCGACCTTCAGCGCGCCGCCATGAGCGTGCGCGCCGGCGGAGACGATGCGGCCGCTCTTGGGGACGGTCCAGACGCGCGTGCGCTGGTGTGTGGCGGTATCGGCGCCGCCGCCCGGGACGCTGTAGATCTTGTTGCGGGCGCAGCTCACGCTGATCCAGTACGGCGTGAGCGGCGTGGTCTTCGGGTCGTCGGTGACCGTGACCGTGTACTGGAGGTACACGCGATCGTCCGTGTGGCGGTGGTTCATGAACATCCAGCCGACCTTCCAGCGGTCACTGCGCTTGACGCGGTAGCCGTAGCCGGCGGGGAAGCGCATCTCCTGGTCCTCCTCGCCGGTCCCGTAGAAGGTCTCGGTGTGCGCCTTGACGCAGTCGCCGTGGCCGCCGTGGCTCTGGTTGGTGAAGAAGACGTGGTGCAGCATCACGCGCTGCTGCGGGATCGGCGTCCCCGCCTTGTCGACGAGGTGCGCGTGCATCGCGGTGACGTAGCCGTTCAGGCGCGGCGCCCGGGTGTTGTTCGTGCCCGTGCCGGTCTCGTAGCCGCTCAGGCTGACCGGCCCGAAGCGCATCTTCAGCGTCCGTGTCTTGGCCGGCGCGGCGGCCGGGAGCGCCCAGAAGAGCGTTATCGCCAGGCTCAGTCCGAGCCCCCTGCGCATCCAATGCACGGCGGCCACGGTAGCCGACGCCGCGGCTGGACGGCAAGCCCGCCCGCTTGAGACCGTCAGCGCGCGATCGAACAACCGTCCAGTCGCAGGCCGCCGACGTATGGGTGATCGACCGCTGCGTCGTGCGACTTGATGCAGGGGCCTGCCGGCGCGACGGGCGCCACCGGCGCGACGGGCGCCGCCGGTCCGGCGGGCCGCGACGCCGTGGTGACGTGCAAGGCGGCCAAGGGCAAGACGAAGGTCGTGTGCACGGTCAAGCTGGCTGTCGCCGCCCGCGCGAGCGTGCGCGGCGTGTTCACGCGCGGCGGCAAGGTCGTCGCCCGGACGAGCGCCCGCGGCCACAAGAGCGGCCGGATCGCTCTGCGCGTCGGCAAGCGGACGCTGCCGCGGGAGCTACCGGCTCGTGCTCACCTTCACGCGGTACGGCCGTCGCACGACCGTCACGCAGCGCGTCCGCGTCGCCTGACCGCCGCGTAGCCTGACCGGATCTTGTCCGGGCGACTGCTCCTCGCCATCGCGCTGCTGCTGATCGCGCCGGGGAGCGCGGCTGCCGCCGACCGCTACACGGTCGACCGCCCGCTGGCGTCGCTGCGCAACGCGCCCGGATCGTTCGCCATCGGGCACGTGTTCCGTGGCGCGACCGTGGACGTTGTCGCCCGGGCGCCCGGCTGGGCGTACGTCAACGCGACCGGGCGGTGCGGCTGGCTCATGGACGAGGGGCTTGCAGCGACCGGGACAGTCACGAGCGCGACGTGTCCCAACCCGGGCGCCCTGGCGCCCGAGCGGCTGTTCGCGCCGGGCAGCTACCACCGCGGCTGCGGCGAGGGCTGCGTGTCCCCGGCACGCATCGTGCGCTGCGCCGATCGCACCGTGTACGCCAACTACGACGGCGGCGGGGCGTTCCGCGATCCGGTCGAGCGCGAGCCGGTGGGCCGCGGCACGCGCGGGCCGCGCGCCGCGCGGTACGCAGGCGTGCGGTCCGGCTACGCGGGCTTCGGGCTGCGCTACGTGACGCTCGACGGCGTCGCGGCGATGATCAAGGACTCGCGGCGGCGGATGCCGGTGTGGCGGTTCGTCCACGCCGAGTGCGTCGAGCGGCTCTCGCTGCTCGTCACCGGGTCGTCGATCGGCGACTTCACGGTACGGCGCGGGCTCCAGCGGGGGATCCGGGCCTTCGGGCGGCGGTTCTCGCGGGTGGGGTGCATGGTGAGCTGGGTGCGGCCCGCGCTCGCGCTCCGCTTCACGGGACCGCGCTGCCGGCGCTTCGCGAGCGCGCTGATCACGCGACAGCCGATCCGCGGCAGCGCGCTCGTGCACACGTGGACGACCGCGGCCGGGCTGCGGCTCGGTGATCGTCTCGCCCGGCTCCGGCGGCTGTACCCGCCGGCGCGGCGCTTCCATCGCACCTACCGGCTCGAGCCCGGGCTGCGCGCGCTGGTCGCGGGCGGCCGCGTGACCGGCTTCCGCGTCTCTTAGACGCTCATCCCACCGTCGACGGGCACGGTCGCGCCGGTGAGGAACGCGCACTCGTCGCCGGCGAGGAACAGCGCGGCGCCGGCGATCTCCTCGGGCCTGGCGTGGCGGCGCAGCGGGATCATCTCCTCGAAGATCGCGGCGGCGCCGGCCTCGTCCTGTCCGGTCGCCGTGACCTCGATCTCGTGCTGGAAGCTGTTGTCGACCGGCCCGGGATGCAGCGTGTTGACGCGGATGCCGCGGTCGGCGACCTCCTTGGCGGCCGTGCGCATCAGGCCGACGAGCGCGTGCTTGGACGTGGCGTAGGCGCAGATCCCGGGGTCGGACGTGAGGCCGACGACGCTCGAGTTGATGATCAGGCTGCCGCCGTCGCGCATCGCGGCGAGCGCGTGGCGGGCGAGCAGGAAGACGCCCTTGACGTTGACCGCCATGACGCGGTCGAACACGTCCTCCGGATATTCGGCCACGGGCGCGATGGCGCCGAACACACCGGCGTTCGCGAAGGCGATGTCGAGGCCGCCGAAGCGGTCGATGGCGAGATCGACGGCGGCGCGGACCTGCGCGGAGTCGGTGACGTCGGCGGTGTGGGTCGCGGCCGCGTCGCCGAGCTCGTCCGCGAGGCCAGCCAGGCCCCGCGCCTCGACGTCGGTGATCACCACGCGCGCGCCCTCGGCCACGAACCGCCGCGCGGTCGCCGCGCCGATGCTGCCCGCCCCACCCGAGATCACCGCGACTTTCCCGTCCAGACGCCCCACGTCGCCCTCCAATTGTTTGACCTTTTGCCGGGGCGAGACTAGCGCCTGGCGCGGGCGCGCGTCAGCGACTGGGCGATGGTCAGCATCTGTCTGTCGCTGAGGTCCTGGCTGAGCGTGTTCGAAACCCAGTACACGGCCTTCGGCGTGTACCAGGCGACGAGCCGCAGGCGACCGCCGTCGGAGTAGAGCCGGAACGTGCGCTTCCCGACACGGCGGGTCTCGTGCGCGGCGGCGAGGATCGGCGGGTTGCGCCAGGTCGTGCCCTGGATGCCGTAATACTGACCCTTGGTCGCGTTCTCGACGAGGATGAGCCGGTACGCGGCGAACTCGTGGCCGTGCGGCCCGCGCAGCACGTAGCGGCGCGGGTTCGGCGCGGTCGGCGAGTTCGTGGCGTAGGCGGCGTGCGGCGTCACCGCGCGCGGGATGTACACCGGCATCCGCGTGGCGTCGCGCACGTGCGTCGCCTCCACGAGCGCCTTGCCCTCGGCGAACGCGTTGCGCATGTCCACGCTGGAGCTGCTCGCCTTGCGGCCCTTCTTCTTGCGCGTGTGCGTGCGCGTGCGAATCGGCTTCGCCGGCCCGGGGTGCATGAACTCGTGGACGGCGTGCTTGATCTGGTCGGGCGTGGACGTCACGTAGGCGCCAAGCGCGGCGGTGCCGCTCGTGAACGGCTGCTGGGTGCCGTTCGGCACCGGCGCGCTGGGGGCCACGAAGGTGACGGGGAAGTGGATCTGGCGGATCGGCTTGCCGCTCGAGCCGACGAGGATCTTCGCGAGTCGCAGGATGCCGCGCGAGGTCCGCAGGTCGCCGTCGGTCTCCGTCGCCTTGGCGACGATCCGCGCCAGCGGCCGGAGGTTCTTGAGCACGCCCTGGTCGCGCAGCTGATCCTTGGCGGCACGCAGGAAGTCCTGCTGGCGGGCGGCGCGGATGATGTCGTTGTCGAGGTGGCGGAAGCGCACGTACTCGAGCGCGTGCGTGCCGCACAGCTGCTGATAGCCGGCGCGCACGTTGATCTCCGCCCAGTGCTCGGACACCGGCAGGCCGGCGTTGGTGTGGTAGTAGCGGCGGTCGACGTCCACGTACACGCAGCCGATCTGGTTGACGGCCTGGATGAAGCCGTCGAACGTCGTCGTGATCGCGTGGTTGATGTGGAAGCGGTCGCCGGGCGTGCTCAGCAGGTCCTTGATCGTGCGCGCCACGAGGTCGAGCCCGCCGAGCGTGTACGCCTCGTTGATCTTCGCGAGGCCGCGGCCGGGGATCTCCACAGCGAGGTCGCGCGGCACCGAGAGCACGGTGATCGCGCTCTGCTTGGGATCGATCCGGACGAGCATCATCGTGTCCGACCGCGCGTCCTTTGCGGCGTCGCCGAAGCGGTGGTCGGAGCCCACGAGCAGGATCGTCTGCGGCTTGCCGGGCGCGGCCTCGGTGACCGTGCCCTTCTGCAGCGGAGCCTCGTGGCTGAGGTCCCGGAACTCGTCGGTGAAGCCCTTCAGCTCGAGCAGCCCGGCGGTCGCCACCGCGCCGCCGGTGCACACGGTGATGAGCAGCCCGGCCAGCAGCATGCGGAGCGGCAGGACCCAGGGGCGATGGCGGCGGGGCTCTTGCTCCACCGGCTCAAGGCTAGTTGTTGCCGACGCGTGATCAGGTGCGGAATGCCGCTTGAAAGCACGGAATTTGCAGATTTGGAGCGGAATTGTGTCTCCCCTGCGCTCACCTGTTACACGCGTCTCGGCACGCTGGGCGCATGGACATCACGCCCAGACACGAGGAGGCGGAAACCCGGTTTCGCGCCCTGGTCGCGGAGGCCGGCATCGAGCCGCCGGACGCGGTCGAGTACGGCTTCAGCTGCGTGCGGTTCTTCTGGACCGGCCCAAAGGTGGTCGTGGTCGTCGACCTCGACGACGCAGAGGCGCCGGTGGTGGTCAATGGAGGGGCAGGCTGACTTGCACGACCAACGCCCCCGCCGCCGACCGGCCGCGGGGGCGTTCGTGTTCCGAGGGTCCGTCAACGCTTGACGAGATCGTGTGCATGTAGTCACACGACCGCACGAACTCGGCGATTCTGCGGGGAATCACTGATGAACGACAACGTTTATGTCCTAACGTCGAGGGTCGGCGTCATGGACGACGCGGCGCAGCGTCAGGGACGGCGCGCGGCGGGCTCGCGGGGGTAGCTCGACCCCTCCCCCGCTCCAAGAGAGCAAAGGGCCTCAAGCAAGGAGGACGTCATGCGTCACGGAAGCGCCACGGTGATCGCCGTGCTGCTCGCGGCGGCGGCAGCCGGAGCGCTGCCGGCGCCCGCGCTGGCCACCGGCAGCTCGCGAGTCATCCAGCCGCTCGTGGAGTGCGTCACGCCCACGCCCCATGGCTACTGGGCGACGTTCACATACACGGCGACCAACCTCGGGTCCGGCGAAACCTACATCCAGGCCGGCGACAGCATCAGCGTGGGGACGACGGGGAACGAGCTGTTCGTCGGCGGCGAGGATCTCGTGTTCGGGCAATCCGACCAGAACGCGTGGATCGAGAGATTCGTCACCACCAATGGCAGCCGCGAGTACTCGTTCCATGTCTGGTCCCCGGCCGACGAGGACGCGACGTGGTCTGTCCGCGTCGACAACGTCACGCGGTCGGCCATCGCCACCTCACAGTCCGAGCAGTGCTCCGTCGGCCCACAGGGTCCGCAGGGCGAGCCCGGGATCCAGGGGTCGCCAGGCCCACAGGGCCCGCAGGGTCTGCCCGGCACCAACGGCACCGACGGCGAGCCCGGCGCGCCAGGCGTGGCGGGCGAGCCCGGCCCGCAGGGCCCGCCCGGCCCGCAGGGCATTCAGGGTCCCCAGGGCCCGATCGGCCCGCAGGGGCCCAAGGGCGCAAAGGGCGACCCGGGCGCGCCCGGACTGCCTGGACTGTCACCGATCGTCATGCAGCTGCCCAAGAGCGAGAGCTGCCCGAACGGCGGCGTGGCGATCGTGTCGGTCGGCTACCTGGTCGTCGGCGGCAAGGTCGTCGAGCTGTTCGGCGAGCCGGTGATCATCCCGACCGGCTACGCGGTGCTGCTCAACGGCCAGGACGGGGCGCCCGGCGACCAGGGCCCCCAAGGCGAGCAGGGCCCGCAAGGTGAGAAGGGCGAGCAGGGCCTGCCCGGTACCACCACCACGATCGTCCAGACGGTGACGATCAGCGGTAGCCAGCCCGGCGGCGTCGGCGGAGTGCTCGGCGAGAGCGTCGTGTCCTCCCGGCGCGTCGCCAAGCTGCGCATCAAGGCGACCGCCGGCCACACCGTCCGGCATCTCCGCGTCCGCGTCGAAGGGCGCCGCGCGAAGGTCCGCCATGTCCGGCGCGGCGAGTGGATCGCCACGATCGATCTGCGCGGTCTGCGCCGCGGCGTGTACGCCGCCCGCGTGACCGCTCGCGTCGACGGCCGCCGAGTCACCTGCACGCACCTCTACAGGGCCCTATACGGCAACCCCAAGGGTGCCAAGGGAGACTCGCTGAACTCCCACAGCAGCGTGCGCCTCTGACACAGAGCGCACCAGGCGTTGCCCACGAGCGAGGGCCGGCCGTTCAGGCCGGCCCTCCGCTGTTGCGGCGCGAGAAACAAGCTCGCCGACGTGAGAGTCTCGAGCGCGCCGCTTGCTCGTTAGAGCCAGTGTTCCACCGAGATCGCTCGATGAGTATCCGTCGCCGACGCGCCAGGAGATCAGCACCCGAAGCGGGCTTTCTGCGGTGTTAGTGGAGTCGACGTGCGGGTTGACTTGGGACGGCGTTCGGGACACGAATTCCCCGAGCCTCGCCGAGTAGCCGATTCCCCGCGTACGATCCGACAATGGCCGACAAGCCCGAGCGACGCGGTTGGACGGTCGACGAGGTCAAGCGTGAGGAGGCCGCGGAGCGCGCGCGGGTGCGTCGGGACGCGGCTCGGGGCGTAACGAAGAACCTCGAGAACGCCGTGGCCCACACCGAATTCGCGAAGCGGTTCGCCCAGGCGTTCGAACCTACTCGGAGGCGATGACCGACGCGCTGAACCCGGAGCCGTTGCTCCGGGCGCTCCATGATGCCGGCGTTCGGCACATCATCATCGGCGGGTTCGCGGTCAACGCCCACGGTGTGATTCGTCCTTCGCGGGACCTCGACATCGTCCCGGACCCCGACCCCGACAACCTCGGCCGCCTCGCCAAGCTGCTCGCCGACATTAATGCCCGGCACGTCGGCCTCGGGGACTTCGAACCCGACGAGTTCCCGTTCGACCCAACCCGTGCGGAGGATCTCGAGGGCGGCGCCAACTTCCGCCTCGAGACCAGGCTGGGCGACCTCGACATCATGCAGTGGGTCGCGGGCATCGACGCCGAGCCGGCCTTCGCGGCACTGAGCGTGAATGCCATCAGTGGCGAGCTGGGCGGTATCCCCCTCGAGGTGTGCGGCCTCGAAGATCTCGTCGCAATGAAGCGCGCCGCCGGCCGACCACGCGACCTCGACGACTTGCAGCGCCTCGGCGCCGTTTAGACGAGCGCTCCCATAGGGGTGAGGGACACGGACCCTATATCGGTCGCTTGAAGGCCCCCGCGTCCATCTGGGTCCCCCGTGCGTCATGGAGTAATTCCGTCGCCGAACCCGATCGGAGGACTGTCTTCACGAACGCGCCGCCGCCTGGGTCTCCGCGCGGCGTGCGCGGCCGGCTGACCGCCACGCACCGCAATTCCCAGCCCGCAAGCGCGGACAGCAGCGCGGCGACGATCAGGCTGAGCGAAAGCGCACTGAGCTGGCCGCCGGTCAGCACGAGGAGGACGAGGAACCCGGCGACCGCCACGCGAGTGACGTTCGCCGTCCCGGTCATCCGCCAGCGGAACGAGCTCTCCCCGACCAGGAAGAGCGCGGGGCCGCCGAGCATCATCACCAGCTGGACCCCGTGGAGCGCATGGTGCGGCTCGGCGATCAGCAGATCGGTGCCGACCGCTGTCGCGATGATGCCGGCGACGATCGGCAGATGGAGGTAGGTGTAGGCGTCCCGCGCGAGGCGACCGGGGTCGTCGCAGGTGCTCAGCGTGGTGCGCGCCTGCTCGGTGGTCGCGCCGAAGTACAACCACCACAGCGCCGCGATCTGCACGAAGGCGACGGCGAGGCAGACCACGACGGTCGGCGTCAATCCCGCGGCGGAAGCGGTCGCTCCGGTGACCACGATCGATTCGCCGAGGGCGATGATCACGAACAGCTGGCAGCGCTCAGCGAAGTGACCTCCCTCGATGTCGTAGTCGGTCGTGGATGCCCGCCCACGGCGCGGCAGCCAGTAGCCGGCCGCGGGCGCGGCGAGCTCGAGTGCGAGGGCCGGCAGCCACAGTACGAGCCGCTGATCGCCGTCGAGCGCCGCGCCGGCGAGCCACAGCGCGCCGGAAGCGATGCTCCAGACGACCAGCCGCTCGAACACGTCGCGGAGCCGGTGCCGGCGCTTCAGCAGCAGCGCGGCCGCGGCGTTGCGCCCTACCTGCAGCGCCACGTAGCTCCCCGCGAACAGCCACGCCCGCTCGCCGAACGCCTCCGGCAGCGCGGCGGCCATCACCAGGCTGCCGGCCATCACGCCGGTGAGCACCCCGCGGACGGCCGGCGAGAGCGGGTCGAACCAGTTCGCCATCCACGTCGTGTAGATCCACGCCCACCACACGATCAGCAGCAGGAACGCGGCCCGCGCCACGCCGGCGACGGAGAGGTCGTCGAGGATCTGGTGCGACAGCTGCGTGACCGCGAAGACGTAGACGAGGTCGAAGAACAGCTCGACGGTGGTCGTCGGCTGCGCCGCGCGGACGCCCCGCGGCCGCAGATGCCGGATCGGCGTGACGGTCGCCGCGGTCACTCGCCGGGCCCTCCCTCGCGGGCGCCGGCGACGAGCCGGTGCGGCAGCAGGTCGAGGAGGGCCCGGCCGGCATGCCGGAGCCGGTGGACGAACAGCGACCCGTGCGCCCGGTGGCGCGCACGGAAGTGGTGGACGAGCAGGTACGGCGTCGTCAGGACCGCGGCGAGGAGTCCGACGACGAGCGCCGCCCCGAGGAGCGGGACGACGACGAGGAAGACGAGGATCGCCAGCGGCGGGCAGACCAGGAACCCGAGCAGGACGACGACCGCGACCTCGACGCCACGGAGTGCCCCGGCGGCGGCGACACCGGCCAGCAAGGCGTCCTCCTCGAGCTGGTCGACGGGTGAGCGCGGCTCGTACGCGTCGGGAGCGCTCGACTGGATGATGGGCTTGGTGGGCGTCATCGGATCTCCCTCAGACGGCCGCGCGCAGCGCGGCGGCCTCGCGGATCACGGCGGCGGTCGTGCCCGGGTGGGCGACGGGGACCGCGTGCGACGCGCCGGGGATCTCGATCGTGCGCTGCGCGCGGGCGCGCTCGGCCATGTAGTGCTCGACCGCCTTGGGGATGTTGCGGTCCTCCTCGCCGAAGACGAACCAGGACGGCAGCTCCTTCCACAGCGGCCGGTCGCCCGACGGCTCGACGAGCGCCTCCTGGGTGACGGGGCGCTGCGCGGCGGCCATCCGCGCCGCCTGCGGCACGCTGACGTCCGCGCAGAACTGCTCGTGGAAGCGCTCCTGGACGATCGTCAGGTCGGTCGTGCCGTCGCTGCGCGGGATGGCGTGCAGCGCGTCGCCCAGCGTGCTGCCGGGGAAGACGGCCGACAGCTCGAAGCAGCTATCGCCGGGCTGCGGGGCGAAGGCGGCGACGTAGACGAGCCCGACGATCTCCCCGGCGTCGGGGTCGACGTTGGTGATGACGGCGCCGCCGTACGAGTGGCCGGCGAGCACGACCGGGCCGTCGACGGACCGGAGGTGGTCGCTGACGCTGGCGGCATCGGCGGCAACCCCGCGCAGCGGGTTGGCGACGCCGATGACCGGGTGGCCCGCGTCGAGCAGATGCTCGATGACCTGATCCCAGCTCGAGGCGTCGGCGAAGGCGCCGTGGACGAGCACGACGGTGGGGCGCATGACAGCTCCTTACGGTTGTGCGGAACGGCCCACACGCTCGCCGCTCGACCCCCTGGCCCGCGTCCGTATGAGTCCCTAGTCCGTGCCCTAGGCCGGCGCCACCGCGTGCTCGGCGTCAGGGAGCGCCGCGCCGAGCTCCTTGCGCGAGCCGATGCCGAGCTTCGCGAACACCTTGTGCAGGTGGTACTCGACGGTGCGGGGGCTGATGAACAGCTCGGCGCCGATCTCCTGGTTCGTCCGGCCCTTGCGGGCGAGACGGGCCACCTGCGCCTCCTGCGGCGTGAACTCGTCGCGCGTCTCGACCGTGAGCCTCCGCACCGTCTCGCCCGTGGCCATCAGCTCGCGACGGGCGCGCTCGGTGAACGCCTCGGCGCCCATGCGACCGAACATCTCGTGCGCGCTGCGCAGGTGCTCCCGCGCCTCCACGCGGCGCCCCTCGCGCCGGAGCCATTCGCCGTAGAGGAGATGGGCGCGGGCGAACTCGGCACGGATGCGGGTGCGCTCGAGCCGCTCGATCGCCTCGCGGTAGGCGCCATCCGCGTCGTCGCCCTCGCTCAGCAGCGCCCGTGAGCGGGCCAGGATGCCGAGCGCCCAGTCCGTGCCGGCGGCACGCGTCCGCTCCTCGAGCCGCAGCAGCGCGGCGGCGGCGACCTCCCGCTTGCCCGAGCGGGTCGCCGCCTCGACCAGCTCCGGCAGCGACGCGCCGTCATACCCCCAGTCGCCGTCGTCGCTGCCGCGCTGGGCGCCCTCGACGGCCGCCTCGTAGCGGCCCAGGCCGTTGTTGAGGATCGCGGTCGCGTAGCCGGCCAGGGCCGGTACCCGCCCCTCGCCCTGCGCGGTCGCGTCCTCGAGGCCGGCGTTGATGAGCTCCATCGCCTCAGCCTCCACGCCCCGCCAGGCGCCGAGGAGGACATGCGCATACTGGAGGCCCGCGTTGCCGGTCGCGATCGCGATCGCGTCCGCCTCCTGGACGAGCGCCGAGGCCGCAGCGAGCTCTCCCGCGAACAGGTGCACACCCGACCGGTAGACCAGGGCGACAGGAAGCACGGCGAGCGCGCCCGTGTCCCGGGCCAGCCGCACCGCGCGACCGGCGAGCGCGTGGAAAGTGTCGTCGTCCCACAGCTCGAACACCGCCATCGACTGGACGATCGGCGACAGCAACAGCCAGCGCATGATGTCCTCGTGGCTCTCGAGCGCCTCGCCCTCGACCGCTCGGAGCGCGACCTTGAGCAGCGGCACCCCCGCGCGGGGTCCCTCCGTGCAGCGGAGGGCCAGGCCGTCGAGGACGAGGTCGATCGATCGCGGCGGCTGCGGGGCAGCAGGCGCGGCCATGGCGGCCTCGGCCAACTTCAGCACGCCGGAGTCCGCGTCGAGGCGCCCGGAGTACATGGCCGCGCCGAGGGCCTCGAGGTAGGTCTGCCGCGCGAGGGCGGGAGCGTGCGGCGCGAGGCGCCTGGCGGCATCGAGCAGGAGGGGCGGACCGTCGCTGCCGCGGCTGAAGACGAACGCGATCTGCGCGCGCAGCCGCTGCAGCCGCGCGCGCTGGAGCTCATCCAGCGGCGTGAGCTCTGCCGTCGTGAGCAGCTCCTCCGCCGCCTCGCGGCCTCCCGCCTCCAGCTTGGCCCCTGCGGCGGCGAGCGCGCGCTCGCCTCGCCGCGCCGGGTCCGGGGTCAGCTCGACCGCCCGCTCCAGGAACGCGGCCGCGGCCGCGACGCCGCCCCGGCGCCGGGCTCGCTCGGCCGAGCGCTCCAGCTCCGCGGCGACATCCTCGTCCAGGCCGGCTGCCGCATGGGCGCGATGCCATGCGCGGCGATCCGGATCCGCTCCGGGATCCGTCGCCTCGGCCAGCGCGCCGTGCACTTCCTGACGCTCGTGCACCGGTGCGGCCCGGTACACGGCCGAGCGCACCAGGGGATGGCGGAAGCGCGCCCTGGCGCCGAGCGCGATCAGCTCCGCCGCCTCGGCCGGCGCGGCCGCCCCGGACGGGATCCCGAGTCGCTGGGCCGCGCGCCAGAGCAGGGTGACGTCGCCGAGCGGCTCGGCCGCCGCGGTGAGCAGGAGCCGCCGCGAGTCGGGTGGGAGCGACTCGAAGCGCCGCCGGAAGCTCCGCTCGATCCGGCCGGACAGCGGGTCGCGGTCGGGCAGGCCGAACCCGCCCGCCAGCTCGGCCGGCGTCAAGCCGCGAGGCAGCTCCATCAACGCGAGCGGGTTGCCGTGCGTCTCGCCGACGATCCGATCCCGGATCCGCTCGTCGAGCACCCCCGGCAGCGCGGACGCGAGCAGCGCGCGCGCATCGCCATCGGCGAGCCCTTCGACGATGAGCTCCGGCAGGCCGGCGAGCTGATCGGCGAGGCCGGGCTCACGGACCGCGAAGACCATCGCGATCCGCTCCGCGAGCAGGCGCCGTGCCACGAACGCCAGCGCCTGGGCCGACCCGCGGTCGAGCCATTGCGCGTCGTCGATCAGGCACACCAGCGGGCGCGCCTCGGCCGCCTCGGCGAGGAGGCCAAGCACCGCCAGAGCGACGAAGAAGTGATCCGGGGTGGCGCCGTCCTGCAGCCCGAAGGCGACCCGCAGCGCATCCTGCTGCGGGCCGGGCAGCGCGTCGAGCCCGTCGAGCATGGGCGCGCACAGCTGGTGCAGCCCGGCGAACGGAAGCTCCATCTCGGACTCAACCCCCGCGGCCCGCGCGATGCGGCACTCGGCTGCGCGCCCGGCGGTGTACTCCAGTAGCGCCGTCTTGCCGATCCCGGCCTCGCCGCGCAAGACCAACACCCGGCTCTGACCCGAGCGGACGCTTCGCACCAGGCGATCCAGCGTCTCGCACTCGCTGCGCCGGCCGAGCAGTCCGCGCCAAGCATCGCGATTCGCCATTGCCGATGCCGAGCCTAGAGGCGGCCCGCCGACGCCGCAAGCGCGCGACTAGGGGCCCGACTGGGGTGCCCTACGGATGCGCGGGTGACGCCGCGGGGTGATCCTCGATGTCATCGTCAACGAGCTGAAGGGAACGTCATGAAGATCGTGGTGATCGGTGGAAGCGGGCGCGTCGGCAGCAACGCCGTCGACCGGCTGCTCGCGCAGGGCCATAATGCGGTGCCGGCCTCGCCGGCCACGGGCGTCGACACGATCACCGGCGAGGGCATCGCCGAGGTCATGGCGGGCGCCGCCGTGGTCGTCGACGTCTCCAACGCGCCGGTGTGGGACGACGACGCGGTGCGGGAGTTCTTCACGACCTCGACGCGCAACCTGCTGGCGGCCGAGCGCGCCGCCGGCGTCGCCCACCATCTGGCGGTGTCGATCGTCGGCGCCGACCGCCTGCCCGACAGCGGCTACCTGCGCGCCAAGGTGGCCCAGGAGGCCGAGATCGAGGCCGGGGGCGTGCCCTACACGATCCTGCGCGCCACGCAGTTCTTCGAGTTCCTCCCCCAGATCGCCGAGGCCGGCGCCGAGGGCAGCAGCGTCCGCCTCTCGACCGGGCTGATGCAGTTCGTCGCCGTCGACGACGTCGCCGCGACCGTGGCCGAGCTGGCGACTGGCGCGCCGGCCGGCGGACGCGTCGAGCTCGGCGGGCCCGAGGCCCTGGGCATCGACGCCTGGGCGCGCCGCCTGTTCACCGCCGTCGGCGACGACCGGACGGTCGTCTCGGACCCGCACGCGCGCTACTTCGGTACGGAGCTCGGGGGCGGCGAGCTGACCACCGGCGAGGGCGCCCGGATCGGGGCGACGGACTTCGACCTCTGGCTGGCCGGCCAGACGGAGGGAGCCCGGCGATGACCGAGATCCACGTGATCGTCACAGGCCCGGAGGAGGCCTATGACAACGAGGCGGAGTTCTGGTGCGGGCGCGAGCAGATCGGCGTGACCGTCCTGCACGAGGGGCGCCTGCACCTGCGCATCGACCCGCGGGCCGACGGCGCCCCCTGGCTGGCGGACGTCACCAGCCTCGCGCACTCCCTGACCGAAGCCGAGCAACGCCTCGCGGCGTACTGACGCGCCCCACCACGAGCGGGGCGCCGCCCGCCGAACCGGACCGCAGGCGTGGCCTGCGTTGTGCGCGCCTTGCGGGCGCGCGCCGCAGTTCAGGGTCAAGGCGGACACGACCTTCGGGACCTAGTTGGGCTCCGTCGAACTCTGAGCGCCCCCGGCAGGACTCGAACCTGCGACCTGCGGATTAGAAGTCCGCTGCTCTATCCAGCTGAGCTACAGGGGCGTGCGAGGGCAGTTTATGCCCGGCGGTAGACCCGGCCCGGGCGGCCGGGGCCGTCGGAGCGCTGGTCTCCTGTGTCGACGAGGAGCCCGGTGGCCTTGACGTCGCGGCGGAAGTTTGCGGGGTCGACTGGCTCGCCGCGCAAGGCCTCGTACAACCGCTGGGCCTGGGCCAGAGTGAAGCGCGAAGGCAACAACCCTCCGCCCACGCGCACGAACCAGTCCTTGTCGGCCATCCGGGCGTGCAAACGCCACAGGCCGTCGTCCACGATCCGGGCGTGGTCCAACGCCAGCGGCGGGAGTCCGTCGACCGGGTGCCAACTTGCCTCGCGGCCGGGCGGGCCCTCGTCAGGCAAGGCCTCGGGGGCGACCAACGCCATGTAGGCGATTGACGGGAGCCACCCGCGCGGATCGCGCGAGGGCGTCGCGTAGGTGCGCAGCTGCTCCAAATGCACAGAGCCGACGCCGGTCTTCTCGCGCAGCTTGCGCTCGGCGGTCTGCTCGGGCGACTCGTCGGCGCCGACGAAGCCGCCCGGCAGCGCGAACATCCCGCGCTGGGGCTCCTCGAGCCGGCGCGCCAGAAGCACGCTCAGGCGCCCGTCGACCAGCGTGAACACGACCGGGTCGGCAGTCAGGCCGATCGGGGCGTCGTAGCCGGCGGTGTTGCGCGCGTGGATCCGCTGCACGGCCTGCACTATGCCGTGCAGCGGTCCACGTGGCATGGCTACGGAGCGGCGGAGATGGCCTCGACGAGGTCGCCCACCTTCTCCTCGTCGACGTTCGTGGCGACGTCGGCCTGGCTGATGATCCCGACCAGCTTGTCGCCGTCGATCACGGGCAGGCGGCGCACCTTGTGGTCGATCATCGTGCGCAGTGCCTCGTCGATCGAGTCGTCCGCGCCGATGGTGACCGTCTCGCCGTCGCCCTGACCGAACTCGCCGGCGCGCGTCGAGCTCAGATCCTTGCCCTGGGCCACCGCCTTCACGACGATGTCGCGGTCGGTGATCATGCCCTTGAGGCGCTCGTCGGAGCCGCAGATCGGCAGCGCGCCGACGTCGAGATCGGCGAGCTTCTTCGCCGCGTCGGCCAGCGTCTCGTTCTCGTCGACGCAGGTGACGTCGGTGCTCATGACGTCGCGGGCCTTCTTGTCAGCCATGTCGAGTCTCCTTGGTCGTTGGCTCGTCCCCGAGCGCTACCCACGCCCGAAAACGCAGACACGAGCGGTGTCCGATTGCGGGCAACCGGGAAGGACGTCCCCCGTGGAACCGACGCAGATCGACTGGGGTTCGGCGAGCGTGGACGACGGGCGGCTCACGGTGCCGCTCGAAGGCGAGCCGTCGAAGGAATGGGTCGAGCGGGTCGAGCACGTGCTCGACCGCCTGCACCACGGCGGCAGCGGCTGGGGCGAGATCAAGGTGAGCAAGAAGAAGCTCACCGTCGCCGATGTCCCCGACGGCTCCGAGAGCGACCTGCGCCACCTGCTCGAGAGCGCCGTGCTGCAGGCGAACGCCGACCTCGCCGCCGACGACGAAGACGACGACGGCGGCGAGGACGACGAGCGCTCAGAGGCCGATCAGCAGAAGACCGATGCGTTCCGGGCGTTTGCGCCGCCCGACACAGACGACAGCGACTAGGACTTCTTGCCGGCGATGGCGCGCTGGAGCTGCGCCTTGTTCATCGACGACCGGCCCTCGATGCCGAGGTTCTTCGCCTCGTTGTAGAGCTGGTCGCGCGTGCGGCCCTTCTGCCGGTCGGTGCCCGACCGCTGGCCGCCGCGGCGCGACGAGGACATGTCCTGCGTCGACGTGCGCGATGCGCTGCGCGACTCGCCGCTGCGGGCGCGCTCCTTGTTGACCGTGCGCGCGGCGATCTCCTCGGCACGCGACTCGGAGGCGCCACGGTCCTTCGTGCTCTCCTTGATGTGCTCGTATTGGCGGGCTCGCTTGGTGCCCTTCTTCACTCCGCGAGGTGGCATGCCACTGGTCTACCCAGGCGCCCCGGCGGTCATACGAGCGCGTCGACGGCCGCCGGGGCGCCGCCCGCCGCGCGGAAGCTCTCGGCGATCCGGCGGGCGCCGTCGGCACGCGAGGTCGCCTCGCGCACCGCGGCGCGCAGCCGCGACGGCGAGAGCCGGCGCGCCACCAGCCGCGTCCCCGCGCCGGCAACCTCCACGCGCCGCGCGACCTCGAACTGGTCGCGCCCGAACGGCACCGCGCAGACCGGCACGCCGCGTGCGAGCGCCTTCTGCGTCGCCCCCATGCCGCCGTGCGTGATCGCGCATACCGCGCGGTCGAGGATCGGGCCGTGCGGCACGAACGGGAGCACGTGCGCGTTGGCCGGTGCGTCGAAGCCGGCGACGTCGATCGACGGCAGCGTGGCGACCACGTGCACCGGCTCGTCGGCCAGCGCCTCCAAAGCACAGCGCACGAGCCGCCCGTCGTCCTGGAACTCGGACGAGGTCGTGACCACGACCAGCGGGCGATCGATCGACGACAGCCAGGCCGGCGGCTCCGAAGGCGGATCCCAGTCGCACGGACCGATCAGGCGCACGTTCGCCGGCCAGTCGGAGCGCGGGTACTCGAACGGCTCCGCGGTCGTGTAGAGCAACAGCGGCAGCGCCGAGAACATCTCGCGAGCGCCGCCAACCGGCGGCAGCCCGATCCGCTCGCGGACCTCGTTCACACGCGGGGCGACGATCCGCTCGAGCGCGCCGAAGGCCAGCGGGCGGATCGCGGCGTCGCGCAGCCGGCCAAGGGCGCCGCGAGCGGGACGCAGCCCTGGGCCGAACGGCGGGGCGTCGCGCGAGGGGAGTGGCAGCGGGTACGGGCACCAGGACGCCCAGCGCCCGCCCCACGCCTCGGCGACGGCGAGCGCGCCCCAACTGCCGAAGTCGACCAGCAGCGCGTCGGGCCGGACCTCAGCGATCGCGCGCCGCAGATCCGCAGCGTCGTGCTCCGCGCGCCGGCAGATCACGCGCACCGAGCGCTTCTGCGCCGCGAGCGGCGTGCGGCCGAGGTAGTCGTCGGGCTCGATGCGCTCGATCGCCGGGTCGATCGGCGCGGCGTCGAAGCCGCGGGCGCGCATCAGCTCGACCTGCGAGCCGAGCGTCCGCAGCGCGACCTCGTGGCCGCGGCGGTGCAGCTCGTCGAGCACCGGGGTGATCGGGTACAGGTGCCCTCGCGCGGGCGACGTGTACGCGAGGACTCTCACAGCAAGGGCTCCAGGAGCTCGACGATCGCGAGCTCGGTCTGGCGCCGCGTCAGCCCGGAATCGCGGCGCAGGAGCTTCCACGTGTAGACGTCGCAGACCGCCACGAGCTGGGCCAGCCGCCGGCGCCCCGCGGCGCCGTCCAACCGGCGTAGCGCCGGATCGAAGACGCGCGCACACCACTCGCGATGGAAGGCGCGACCGCCATCCGCGATCGCGCGCAGCTCGTCCGCGCGATGCTCGTCCGCGAGCAGCCGCAGGATCCGGTCGCCCATCGCCTCGTAGTGGTCGAGCAGCACGCGCACCGCGCCCGCGGCATCGCCGACCGGCGCCTGGTAGCGCTGCGCCCGCACACGCTCGGTCTCGCGCTCGGCGGCGGCGGCGAACAGCCCGTCGCGCCCGCCGAAGCGGCGGATCACCGTCTGCACTGTCACGCCGGCGCGCCGCGCGACCTCGTCGAGCGTCATCGCCTCGTACGGGAGCTCCCAGAACACGGCCACCGCCGCGTCGAGAATCCGCTCGCCCGTTGCCGCCGCCGACTCCGCGCGCGCGACCATCCGGTACGAGCGAGATTTCATATGAGTGAGACTAACATGAAAAGCAAGCCCTAGGATCCTGACCGATGGGCGGCGTCGACCGGAGACTCTCGTGGGCCGCCGCGCTGCTCGTCTTCGCGCTGCTGCCCGCGAGCGCGAGCGCCCAGGAGATGACGCTGGCCGCGCACCGCGACGGCACGGGTTACATCGGGCTCAAGATCAGCGGGCCGGCGGGCGCGACGGTGACGCTCACCGACACCTCGACCGGCGAGGTCGTCGGCCAGGTCGCGCTGACGGGCGGCCCGCAGGAGATCGACCGCGCCGCGCAGTGGCGCTGCCGCCCCCGCCACCGCACGTTCCGCGCCGAGGGACAGGCGCCGTCCGGCGCCGTGCTCACTGCCGACACGGCGATCACCACCCCGCGCTGCGCCAAGCGATTCGCGCTCAAGGTCCGGCCGGCGCAGCCACGCGCGGGCCGGCCGCTGACGGTCCTGCTGATCGACCGCTGGAAGCTCGGCGGCGTGACGTCACACGCGTGCGCGCGCGGGCCGCTCGCGCGCAAGCGCTGTCACACGCTCGCGCTGCACGAGCACCGGATCCGCACCGCGTGGCGGTTCCGCCCGGGCCTGCCCGGCAACTGGCGGATCCAGGTCCGCACCCCGAACGCACCGACGCGCCGCGACACCGCCCATGTGCGCCCCGCCAACGGGCACCTGACGCTGCTCGCCACCGGCGACTCGATGGTGCAGATCATCGACGGCTTCCTCGCGCAGCGGCTGCAGAGCGCGCGCGTCGGCGTGGTCTCCGACGCCCGCATCTCCACGGGCATCAGCAAGCCGTTCATGCTCAACTGGCCGTTCCACGCCCGGTCCCAGGTGAGCCGGCTCCATCCCGACGTGACCGTGATGTTCATCGGCGCGAACGACGGCTTCCCGCTGCACCGGCGCTCGGGCCGCTCCGTCAGCTGCTGCGGCCACGGGTGGAGCCTCGCGTACGCGCGCAAGGCGAGCGGCATGATGCACACGTACGCGCGGCACGGCGCCGGGAGCGTCTACTGGGCCACGCTGCCCGCGCCGCGCGGCGGGAACTTCCGGCGCGTGTTCCGCGCGGTGAACGCCGCGCTGCGCGACGCCGCGCGCCGGCACCCGGGGAGGTCCACCTCGTCCCGCTGGCCAAGGTCTTCACGCCCGGCTTCACGTTCCGGCAGTCGATCCGCTGGCACGGGAAGCTCGTGAGCGTGCGCCAGGGCGACGGCGTGCACCTCAACGTGGCGGGCGCGTCGATCGCGGCGACGCTGATCATCAAGGCGATGCGCCGGGACGGGGTGATCTAACCGCAGGGCGGTCGCTCGGGCGGCTTGGCGCGCAGGTACGGGCGCAGCAGGCGCACCATCCCGTCGATCCCGCCCGACCCGAGGTGGATCCCGTCGCCGGCGAACCAGCTGCTGTGCCCGGCGCTGAACTTCACCCAGTCGGCCACGGCGATCCGCGACGGATGGCGGCGGCCGGCCGCACGGACGAGCGTCGCATCTGACCCCGACCCGCCGCCGAGCTCGCGCGGCGTGACGAGCACGAGCAGGCGCCGCTTGCCGAGGATGCCGAGCGCGCGGCGGATGTCGGCGTGCGTGATCACCCAGTTGGTGCCGAGCGCGACGATGACCACGCGCGGCAGCGTGCCGGCGGCCCGCCGTTCCCCGACGATGTCGAGGCCCTGCGCCATCTGGCGGCAGCCGCGCGCGTCCACCTCGAAGCCGGCGCCGGCGAGCCGGTCGGCGGCGCCGAGCATGACCGAGTCACCGATCGCCAGCGGCGCGCGGGCGTGGCCGTGGAGGTGGCGGGCCTGAACATGCTTCTGGGCGTCGCAGGCGAAAGCGACGCCGGGCCAGAGAAACCAGAGCGCGAACGCCGCAGCGGTCGCTACGGTGCTGCGCCGGGACTGAGACCGGATGATCTTCCCCACCGTCGAGTTCGGAATCTTCTTCACCGTCGTCCTCGCGCTCTCGTGGGCGCTGATGCCGTACCCGGTGGTGTGGAAGCCGTTCATCCTCATCGCCAGCTACATCTTCTACGGAGCGGCCGGATGGAAGTTCTGCGTCCTGCTCGCGTTCATCACGCTCGCCAACCAGGCCGCGGCGAAGCTGCTGATGCGCACGGAGGCGCCCCGCCACCGTAAAGCGATCATGGTGACCGCGGTCGCGGTCGATCTCGGTGTGCTCGGCGTCTTCAAGTACTACGGCTTCTTCGCCACGCAGATCAACGCGGTGTTCGAGCGCTTCGGGCTCGGCTTCTCGGCTCCGCTCGTAGCGCTCGCGATCCCGCTCGGCGTGAGCTTCTTCACGTTCCAGGCGATCTCCTACACGGTCGACGTCTACCGCCGGACGATCGCGGCAGGCAGCCTGCTCGACGTCGCCCTGTACCTGTCGTTCTTCTCGCACATCGTCGCCGGCCCGATCGTGCGCGCGCGCGAGTTCCTCCCCCAGCTCGCCACGCCGCGCAGCCCGCGCGAGGTCCCGGTCGGCGCGGCGGTGGGACTGATCGCGCTCGGGCTGATCAAGAAGGTGGCGATCGCCGACTTCCTCGCGCGCACGGTCGTCGACCCCGTGTTCGCCGTGCCGCAGGCCTACCACGCGCCCGACGTGGCACTCGCCTCGTACGCCTACGCGGCGCAGATCTTCTGCGACTTCTCGGGCTACACCGACATCGCGATCGGCACCGCGCTGCTGATGGGCTTCGTCTTCCCGCAGAACTTCCATCGCCCGTACGGCGCCCTCGGCTTCCAGCAGTTCTGGCGGCGCTGGCACATGACGCTGTCGCGCTTCCTGCGCGACTTCCTCTACATCCCGCTCGGCGGCAACCGCGGCGGGCCGCTGTTCACGGCGCGCAACCTGATGCTCACGATGCTGCTCGGCGGGCTGTGGCACGGCGCGGCGTGGACGTTCGTGCTGTGGGGCGCGCTGCACGGGGCGGCGCTCGTCGCCGAGCGCATGTTCACCGGCTGGGAGCGGCTCCCAGCATGGCTGCGGTGGACGATCACGTTCCACGTCGTCGTGCTGGCCTGGATCCTCTTCCGCAGCCCGGATCTGCAGATCGCCGGCGACGTGCTGCACCAGCTCGCCTCACCGGGGGCTGCCACCCTGTGGACGTTCCCGGTCGTGCTCGCTGTCGGCGCCGTCGTCGGCCTGCAGCTCGTCCCAGAGCGCTGGATCGAGAGCTTCCGCCTGCGCATCGAGGCGCTGCATCCGCTCGCCCTCGGGCTCGGGCTCGCCGCGGTGATCGTGATCGTCGGCTCCACCGTGCCCAGCGAGGGCGTCCCGCCGTTCATCTACTTCCGCTTCTGACATGGCCGAACCGCAGATCGTCCCGCCCATCTCCCCCCGCACCCGGCGGCTCACGTCACGCGACGCGATCATGGCCATTGTCACCGCGGCGGTGGTGCTGCTGCTGGTGGAGGGGCCGTCGATCCGCAGCAGCGGCGAGCGGATGGACCCCGGCCCGCTGCGCACCGCGGTGCTGGTGGTCGGCAAGCCGGCCGGCTGGCTCGGCGACCGCCTGCCGCTGTCCGACGGCGCCCACAAGCTCACCGCCTGGCTGTCGCCCGACGAGGACCTGGCGCAGACGGCGGGCGGCTTCCAGGCCTCGGCGCGGACGGACACGCAGGCCGTGCCGCCGGTCACGCCCGACGCGTTCGGACCCGGGCAGCTCGGCGGGCCGGCCGCGCCCAAGCGCGCGCTGCGCCACCTGCTCGTGACCGGCGACTCGATGTCGATGCCGCTCGACGCGGTGCTGGCCCGCCGCCTGGCGAACGGCAACGCGATCGAGGTCACGCGTGACCCCCACCTCGGCACCGGCATCTCCAAGAGCGCGCTCGTGGACTGGGGAAAGCTGTCGGCGCGGCAGGCGGGCACCGAGAAGCCGGACGCCGTCGTCGTGTTCATCGGCGCCAACGAGGGGTTCCCGATGAAGGGCGCCGACGGCCGCACGCGCGACTGCTGCGACGCCGCGTGGGCCGCCGAGTACGCCTACCGCGTGCGGCTGATGATGAACACGTACCGCCGCAACGGCGCCGCGCGCGTGTACTGGCTCACGCTGCCGCTCCCGCGCGACCCCGACCGCGTCCCGATCTCACGCGCCGTCAACGCCGCGATCCAGGTGGCGGCGCAGCCCTATCGTGCCCAGGTGCGGGTCCTCGACATGGCGGCGCTGTTCACCCCCGACGGGCGCTACTCCGACGCGATCGACGTCGGCGGCGAGCGGCGGCTGGTCCGCGAGGCGGACGGCATCCACCTCAACGAGGCGGGGGCGGAGCTGGCCGGCGACCAGGTACTACGCGTCCTGAGCGACGACTTCGAGGACGTGCCCTGAGTGCTACGTGTTCTGCGTGTAGGTGCTGAAGATGCGCGCCGTGCCCTTCTTGCAGGTCGCGTGCGCGTCGTACTGCGTCGGGATCTTGTCGAAGCGCTTGTCGCTGCACTTCCAGCCGCCCGACACCTTGCGCGAGCACTTGCCCGCCTTGCCGTGCTCGTGGCGGCACGCGTGGTACGCCTTGATGACCTTCTTGGCCTTCGTGCAGCCGACCTTCTTCACCTTCACGTTCAGCACGTAGGTGGTCCCGAGATGCCCGTTCTGCTCGGAGCTCGAGAGGTGGCAGGACTTTGTGGCCGCAGCGACCGACGGCTGGGCGGCGAGAGCGACCAGCAGGGCGGCGGCGAACGCCGCGATCACAGCGGCTACGAGCTTGGGCATGACGGCTCCCGGATGAAAGGCACGGCGCGCAGAATAACCGCGACGACGGCGCTTGCCTTGCTCGTGCTCTGCGGACCCGCGGCCGCGGCGCCGCGCCTGTACGACCTGGATGCGCTGCGTGGCGCGCATGTGCAGGTGGCGAGCGGCGTCCGGCTGGCCGATGCGGGCGCTGTCATCGCGGCGACAGTCGACCGGCGAGTGGCGCTGGTGCGCCTGCGGCACGACGGGACCGTCGTCGACGCGTTCGGGCACTCCGGGATCGTGCGCGTCGGTGCGCGTGGCGAGACGGCGCTGGCGGTGACGTCCGGCCCGGGCGGCCGGCGGATCGTCGTCGCCGTACGCGACCGCCTCGGCGCGACGCGGCTGCTCGGCGTGGACGGGCAGGGCCGCCCGCGCCGCGCCTTCGGGCCGGTGCCGCTCACCGGCTCGGGGCCGGTGGCGCTCGCTGCGCGCGGCTCGCGCGTGGCGGTGGCGACCGCCCAGGGAGTTGCCGTGCTCGACTCCCGCACCGGCGACGCGGTGAGCGAGGGCGAGGGCGCGGGCTGCCCCACGCCGCGGTCCGCGGTGCTGGCGGGCGCCGGCCGCCTGCTCGTCGCCTGCGGGCCGTCGATCGCCGTCTACCACGCCGCGACTGCGCAGCCGGTCGGCAGCGCGCCGGCGGGTGGCCCCGCGCTCGTGCTCGGCCTCGCCGACGCGGCCGACGTGTGCGTGGCCGAGCAGGTCGGCGACCGGGTGCGGACGCGGCGGGCGGATCCGGCGGCGCTGCTCGCGAGCGACCCGTTCGCCGGCGCCCCCGCCCTGGCCGCCGCCGACCGCCTCACCGCGTTGGCCCCCGATCCGCGCGGCGGCTGCAACCTGCTCCTGGCGGCGTCCGGGTCCTCGCGCGTCGTGCAGACCGACGAGGGCGGGACGGCGGCGAAGCTCACCACGCTCCCGGGCGCCTTCCGCCCGAGGGTCCTCTTCGTCTGCCACAGCCACGTGCTGACCGCCGGCGTGCGGCACGAGCACGGGCGGGCGGTCGCCGCGCTGGCGGTCGTCAAGCGGGACGCTCATGGCTGACCGGCGCGCGGCGGCGCTGCTGGCCGGCCTGGCGCTGATGGCGGGCTGCGGCGGTGACGACGACGCGCAGCCGACCGCTACGCCCGCGCCGCCCGTCACGAGCGACGCGGTGCCGCTGACGATCGATGAGCCGGTGGCCGAGAAGACGCTCAAGGCAACGCGGGTCGCCGGCGGGCGGGTCCAGGCGTCGCTGGACGTGAAGGGCCAGGCCGCGCCCGGGATGCAGGTGCAGGTGGCGACGGGGTGCCACGTCAGCGACTGCACGGCGAGCGCCCAGGCGGCGGTCGACAACACGTGGGCCGTGCACGTGCTCGCCAGGACGCCCGAGGGCCATCCGAGCGCGCTGATCAAGGTCGCCAACGCGGGCGACACGAGCGACGTCGTGTTCGTCGAGGTGCGGCTGCACGCCAAGCCGCGGCCGGCGCGCAAGCGGAAGTCGCCGACCACGACCTCCCCCACGTCTCCAACGAGCCCGACGAGCCCGCTGCCGCCGCCCGCCGCTCCCGCCCCGCTGCCCACCGCCCCGCCGGCGAGCGGCTCGGCACCGCGCAAGCTGGTCATGATCGGCGACTCGCTGGCCGTGGGCACGCAGGCGATCCTGCCCGGACTGCTGCCGGGCTGGAGCGTCACGACGAACGCGCAGACCGGCCGGCCGCTGGCTACGGGCATGCAGATCCTCGCCGGCACCCAGGTCAGCGGCCGCACCGCGCTCGCGTTCAGCCTGTTCACCAACGACGATCCCAGCCACGTCTCCGCGCTGGACTCCGCGGTGCGCACCTCGGTGCAGCGCGCCGGCTCGCGCGGCTGCGCGATCTGGGCCACGATCGTCCGCCCGCCCGTGAACGGCGTGAGCTACGCGGCCGCCAACAAGCGCCTGAACCAGCTCGCCGGTCAGCTCCCGACCCTGCGCGTCGTGCCGTGGGCCGCCGCCGTCGCCTCGCACCCGAGCTGGGTGGGCGCGGACGGCGTGCACGCGACGCCGGAGGGCTACCGCCAGCGCGCGCAGATGTACGCCGACGCCGCGAAGTCCTGCTGAGCGGGTCCGGCCTGTGGGATGCTCGTGCGGCGATGAACCTCGAGCTCCGCGACAAGGTCGCCGTCGTCACCGCCGCGAGCAAGGGCATCGGGCTCGCCATCACACAGACGCTGGCCGCGGAGGGGGCCCACGTGGTCGCCGGGGCGCGGACGACGGACAGCCTCGCTGCGCTCGACGGCGTCACCGCCGTAACGGTCGACCTCGCCGCCCCGGACGGCCCGGCGCGCCTCGTGCAGCGCGCGCTCGACGACCACGGCCGCGTCGACGTGCTGGTCAACAACATGGGCGCCGTCCGCCTGCGGCTCGACGGCTTCCTCGGGACGCCCGACGGCGAGTTCGAGTGGGCGATGCAGATGAACTTCTTCTCCGCGCTGCGCGCGATCCGCGCCACGATCCCTGGGATGGTCGCCCAGGGCGGCGGGGCGATCGTGAACGTCGTGTCGGTCAACGCGTTCTTCCAGCCGGATGCCGGCACGATCGACTACGGCGCCGCCAAGGCCGCACTGCTGAACCTCAGCAAGTCGCTCGCCCAGGAGTTCGGGGCGAACGGCATCCACATCAACTGCGTATCGCCGGGGCCCGTGAGCACCGAGCTGTGGCTCGGGGAGCACGGCGTCGCGGAGACCGTCGCGGCCGCCGCGGGCATCGACGCCGACAAAGCGCGCGAGCAGGTGGTGGCCAGCATCGGCGGCTTCGCCACCGGCCGCTTCACGACGCCCGAGGAGGTGGCCACGCTCGTCGCGCTGCTGGCGTCCGACCGCACGGCGAACGTGACCGGCGCCAACTTCGTCATCGACGGCGGCCTGATCAAGACCCTCTGAGAACGAGCCGGCGCCGGGGACCAGCAGCTCCTGCAGGTCCGCGACCACGGTCAGCGCGCCCGCCCGGCGGAGCTGCTCCGGGCTGGCGGGGCCGCGCGCGACGCCGATCGCGAGCTCGACGCCCGCGGCGCGGGCGGCCTCGATCTCGAGCGCGTCGGACACCCGCTCGCCGGCGGCGGTCACGGCGATGCGCTTGTCGTCCTCGCGCAGCCGGTCGATCCAGGCGATCGAGCCCGGGAGCGGGCGCACGTCGCCGTAGCCGAGGTCGGCGGCCACCGTCTCGAGCGAGAAGATCGCCGCGTCGAACGACTCGTGGTCGATCCGCGCCCGCAGCATGTCGAGCGGCGTGCGGCACTCACCAGAGGCGTCTACGGGATGTTCACGTCCTGAGCCACGGCCGCGTGTTGACGACGTCGGCAGCGGTCGCCCAGCCGCGGCGCGCAGTGTGGACTGAGAGCGGCATGTTGCCCAGCCCGGCGGTCGAGTGCGCGTCGGTCGAGCAGACGATCTTGACGCCCGCGCGGAGTGCCTCGCGGACGTGCGCGCCGCTGAGGTCCAGGCGAGGAGCCAGGCCGTTGACCTCGAGCGCAACCCCGGTTTCGACCGCGACCGTGAAGATGTGGTCGAGGTCGAGCGCGTTCTCCGGGCGCCGGGTGATGAGCCGGCCCGTCGGGTGGCTGAGGCAGCTCACGTAGGGATTGCGCAGCGCCTCCTCCACCCGCCTGGTCATCTCCGCCCGCGGCATCCGCTGGCCGCCGTGCACGCTCGCCTGGACCCAGTCGAGCTCGGCGAGCACGTCGTCGGGGAGGTCGAGCCGGCCGTCGGGCAGGATGTCGCACTCGATCCCGCGCAGGACGCGGAACGGCACGAGTACCGCGTTGGCGGCGGCGATCTCCTCGCCCTGGCGGCGCACGTCGTCGGGGGTGAGCCCTTGGACGGCGCCGACGGCCGGGGTGTGGTCGCAGATCGCGATGTACTCGTAGCCGCGGTCGCGCGCGGCGCGGCCCATCTCCTCCACGCTCGCCCGCCCGTCCGACCACGTCGTGTGGCAGTGCAGGTCGCCGCGGATGTCCGCGAGCTCGAGCAGCGCCGGCGGCTCGCCGGTGAACGGCGCCTCGCGCAGCTCGGGCGGGCAGAACGGGATCCCGAGTCGGGCGTACACGGCCGGCTCGGCGGGCGCGTCGGGGAGCGGCTCGAGGGCCGCGACGTACGCCGGCGCGCCGGTGGCGCGCAGCAGCGCCGTGCCGCGCTCGTGCGGCTCGGCCGCAAAGGCCTCGACCGGCACGCCCTCGACGGTGACGCCGACGGCCCGGCGCGCGTCCTGCTCGATCACGGCGACGATCTGCGGCAGCGCGGCGAAGCGGTCGAGCGCCGCCGGCGCGCACACGACGGCGAGCTGCTCGCAGGCGTCGCGCCAGCGCCGCACGTCACCGGCGACCTCGCCGTCGAGCGCGGCTGCGATGCCCTCCACCAGCTCGGTCGCGCGGGTGAGCAGCAGCGTGCGCGGCGCGGGCTCGCGCCCGAGCGCGGCGACGATCTGCGCCTCGGTCTTCGGCCCGACGCCGGGCACGTCGCGCAGCCGGCCCGCCGCGGCGGCCTCGCGGAGCTCGTCGGGCGTGTGGATGTCGAGCGCCTGGGCGATCTCGATCGACCGCCGCGCGGTCAGCCCGAGGTAGCGCCCAAGGCCGATCAGGCCCGGCGACAGCGTCCGCTCGAGCTCGGCCAGCTCGGCGATCCCGCCGGTCTGGACCAGCTCGCGCAGCCGCGCCTCGATCCCCGGCCCGATCCCGCGCAGGTCGCGCACCCGCCCCGCCGCCACCAGGTCGGCCACCGGCACCGCGGTGGCCCGGATCAGCTCAGCGGCGCGCCGGTACGCGCGCGCGGTGTACGGGTTCGCGTCGGCGAGCTCGAGCAGCGACGCGAACGCGTCAAGGCGGTCGGCGATCCCGGCGTTGTCTACGGCGCGGCCTCGAGCGGTGAGACGGACACGACCGCGCGGACACTACGCTGAGCAAGGAGCCATGGTCGCTTTCGTCGTCCTGCTCGCGTACGCGATCCCCTACGGCGTGCGGGCACGCACGCTCGCCCGCCGCGGGCGCCCGGTGCCGACCTGGCGCCTGTGGTGCTTCGGCTCCGGCCTGCTCCTGCTCGCCATCGCCACCAGCTCGCCGGTGCTCGACGAGGCGGGCTCCGAGCTCGCCGCGCACATGGTCGAGCACCTTGTGATCGCCGACTTTGTGTCGCTGCTGCTCGTGCTCGGCCTGACCGGGCCGCTGCTGGCGCCGCTGCTGCGCGTGCGGGCGATCGACCGCCTGCGCATCCTCACCCACCCGATCCCCGCGTTCACGATCTGGGCGCTCAACCTCTGGCTGTGGCACCTCTCCGTGGCCTACGAGGGCGCCCTGCGCCATCCCCTCATCCACGTCGTCCAGCACGTCTGCTTCCTGGTCGCCGGCATGAACCTGTGGATGCCGCTGTTCGGGCCGTTCCCCAAGCCGAAGTGGTTCGGGCTGGCGGCCCAGCTCGTCTACATCCTCGCGGTCCGGATGACCGGCACGGTGCTCGCGAACGTGTTCCTGTGGTCCGGCACGGTCTTCTACAGCTGGTACGGCGACCTCGGGGACCAGAGCGTCGCCGGCGCGGTGATGATGGTCGAGGAGAGCATCACCACGATCGCGCTGTTCGGCTGGCTGTTCCTGAAGTGGATGCAGGAGGGCGACGAGCGGCAGGCACTCGAGGAGCTGGCCGCGGCGCGCGGCCTCGACGTCGAGCCGGCGCGCATCGCCCGCGCCGTCGCCGCCGGCCGCGGCGACGAGCTGCGGCGGCGGCTGCTCGCCGCGCCCGAGGGCCAGCGCCCCGTCACTTGATCCGCCACGTGGCCTTAGGCGTCGACGTCGCACTACAGGCGCGTGGCGACCGCCTCGAGGTCCCGGACGAACGCTTCCCGCTCGGCCTGGCGCTCGGTGTCCGGAGCCCGCAGGATCGCCGCCGGATGGATCGTCGCCATCACGCACGGCGCGAGGTCGGACTCCAGCGGCGCGCCGCGCGAGCGCGTGAGCCGGAAGGACGCGCCGAGCAGCGCCTTGCCGGCGACGGCTCCGAGGATGAGCAGCACGTCGGGCTTGACCAGGCGCAGCTCCTCCCGCAGCCACGGCAGGCACGCGTCGACCTCCGACTTCTTCGGCGTGTCGTGGATGCGCCGCTTGCCGCGCTCGCGGAACTTGAAGTGCTTGACCACGTTGGTCACGTAGGCATCCGCGCGGGCGATCCGGGCGCGCCCGAGCGCCGCATCGAGCTCGCGACCCGCCGGCCCCACGAACACGTGCCCGGCGCGATCCTCGCGATCACCGGGCATCTCGCCGACCATCATCAGCCGCGCGCGGCGGCGACCCTCACCGAACACGGTCTGCGTGGCCGGCGCGTACAGCGGGCAGCCGCGACAGTCCGTGGCCGCGTCCCGCAGCGCCTTCAGGCTGTTCGTGGCCGGGACGAACGCCTCGGCACCGGTCAACTCTGGCCGACGCGCTCGTTCGCCGTTCCCGAGCCCGTCTGTGCGCGCGGCGTGCCCGTCGCCCTGGTGGCGGTGGAGGGGACGGAGCGCATCCGCAGGAAGAACAGCGCCGCGGCGGCCCCGCCGGCCACGACGAGCCAGACCAGACCACCCCAGACGCCGGTGAAGATGAACAGCGCGACCGCGATCGTGACGATCGCCACAGCGAGGATGTAAGGCATACCGTCTGACTACCCGGGCAATCAGGCGCGGAAGCGCTCGGCGGCGTCCGCCCGCAGCGAGAGGCCGTGGCCGGCGACGGCCGGGTCGGGCGTGATCGTCCCGCGGTCAGGGGCCGGCACCCCCTCGAACAGCATGCCCTCGAGCCGCACGTGATCGTGGAAGTACTCGAGGTGCACGAGCCGGCCCAGCGCGCACGCGCAGTGCGCGCTGATCGCCGGGGCGCAGTGCAGCGACAGCGGGGTGCCGTGGGCGTCGCACAGCGCGTCGATCGCGAGGAGCCCCGTGAGCCCGCCGCAGCGCGTGGCGTCCGCCTGGGCGACGTCGACGGCGCCGAGCAGCCGGCGGACATCGCGTGCGCTCCAGGCGTACTCGCCGGCGGCGACGGCAATGCCCGGCGGCGCGGTCTCGCGCACGAGCCGCAGCCCGTCGACGTCGTCGGACGAGACCGGCTCCTCGAACCAGCGCACGCCGTGGTCGGCGTAGCGAGCCGCCCACTCCCGCGCCGTGGCGGCGGTGAACGCGCCGTTGGCGTCGACCATCAGCTCGACGTCGTCGCCGATCGCCTCGCGAGCGGCGGCGAGCCGGGCGGCGTCGCGCTCGGGATCGCGACCGACCTTCATCTTCACGCGCGGCATCCCGTCCGCGGCCCAGCCGCCGAGCTGCTCGGCGAGCCGGTCAAGCGAGTAGGAGGTGAACCCGCCGGACCCGTAGATCGGCACCTCGGCACGCGCGCCGCCGACCGCGCGCGACAGCGGCACGCCGAGCAGCCGGGCGCGCAGGTCGTGGATCGCGAGATCGACGGCACTCACCGCGAGCGCGCCCATGCCGGCCTGGCCGGCGTTGCGCAGGGCGGCGCGCATCGCCGCCGCCGCGCCCTGCGGCGCGAGCGCGTCGCGCCCGCGCACCACGCCCGCGAGCATCCCGGAGATCACGCCGGCCGTCGCCGCCGGGCCGTATGTGTAGCCGAGGCCGACCTCCCCATCCGCGTGCACATGGACGACCACGATCGTCGTCGCGTCCCACGCGAGCGTGCCGTCGGACTCGGGCTCGTCCGTCGGGACCGTGTAAGCGGCGACCTCGACGCGCTCGATGTCAGCCACGGCCGATGCGCTCCGCGAGCCGCGATGACAGCGCCATGATCGTCAGTGCCGGGTTGGCGGCGCCCTGGGTCGGCATCACGCTGCCGTCCGCCACGAACAGGTTCGGCACGCCCCACACGCGGTGGTCCGCGTCGATGACGCTGTCCTCGGGCCTCGTCCCCATGCGGCAGCCGCCGACGAGGTGCGCGGTGCGGTCGATCATCAGCGTGTCCTGCGCGCCGGCGGCCTCCCAGATGCGCTCGAGCACGCGCGTGCCGTACGCGATGTTCGCCTTGTCGTTCTCGCAGCGCGAGTAGTCAAAGCGCGCGACCGGCATCCCGTGCTCGTCCTGCTCGTCGGCGAGCGTGACGCGGTTGCCGGCCTGCGGGAGCAGCTCCGACAGGATCCCGATCGTCGTCCAGTGGTTGTAGTCGCGCATGTACTCGCGCAGCGCGTGGCCCCAGTGGCCGTCCGCGAGCACATGCTCGGCCCACGCGATCGGCAGCGGGCCGACGGTCTGGATCGAGAACCCGCGCGCGAACCCGCGCGACTCGTCGGTCTCGTAGAACTGCTCGGAGGAGATCTCCGGGGGCGGCGCCTTGTACTGGCGCAGCGGGACGGGGAAGCGCGCGGCGACCTGCGGCGCGCCCTGCACCATCACGTAGCGGCCGACCTGGTCGTGATCGTTGCCGACGCCGGAGTTGAGCAGCAGACGCGGCGACTCGATCGAGTAGCCGGAGACGCAGACGGCCGCCGCGCGCTGCAGGCGCTCGCGCCCCTCGCGCATGTAGGCGACGCCGGCGCAGCGCCCGTCGCGCATGTCCACGCGCACGACATGCGCGTCGGCGCGGACCTCCACGCCGTGCGCGATCGCGTCCGGCAGATGGGTGACCAGCGGCGACGCCTTCGCGTTGACCTTGCACCCCTGCAGGCAGAAGCCGCGGTAGATGCAGTGCGGCCGGTTGCCGAACACGCCGTTGGGGATACCGACCGGACCGATCCGCATGTCGATGCCGGCGGCGAGGGCGCCACGGCGCGCCTGGTCGGCGGCGCCGGAGATCGGGTGCGCGGCGTGCGGATAGGTGTGCGGATCGCCCCACGGCCAGTCCTGGCCGGCCACCGGCAGCTCGCGCTCCACGCGCTCGTAGTGCGGCTTGAGGTCGGCGTAGGAGATCGGCCAGTCGGCTCCCACGCCGTCGCGCGTGCGGGTCTCGAAGTCGGATGGGTGAAAGCGCGGCGTGTAGCCGGCGTAGTGGATCATCGAGCCGCCGACGCCGTGGCCGGAGTTGTTCTTGCCGAGCTCCACGGGGTCGTCGCCGCCGATCACGCGCGGCGCCGTCCAGTAGATCTTGTGCTGGCCCGCCTCGTCGGACACCCAGTCGCGGTCCGGGTCCCAGAACGGCCCGGACTCGAGCACGACCACGCGCCAGCCACGCCGCGCCAGACGCTGGGCGAGCACGCTGCCGCCCGCGCCGGCGCCGACGATCGCCAGGTCGACCTCGTCGTCGTCGCGGTAGCGGCGCATCCCGGCGACCCCGGGGATCCCGCGCGCGTGGACGTCGAGCAGCGTCGCCGAGTCGTTGCCGGCGGGCAGGAACGCGCCCTTGGCGGCGTTCCTCATCCTTTGCCCCTCGCGTCGACGTCGGGCACGGGGTCGACGTCGAACGCCTCCTCGCCCTCGTGCGGATCGCGGCCGGCGGCCCCGGGCTGGAGGCGCATGTAGCCGCGCGGGTACGCGGGTCCGCCGAAGCCGATCTCGTTCCACGCCCACGGGTGCGAGTAGAACGCGCCCAGCGCGCCGCGCATGACGACGGACCAGGCGGACGCCACGTCGATCTCCAGCGCGTCGAGCCGCCCGGCCGCGAAGCCGGCGACGACGTCGTAGCGCTCGCGCGCTGCGAGCGCCGCGAACCCTGCGAGGGCACGCGCCACCAGCCGCCAGGTCTCGCGGTCGTCGGGCATGTGGGCGTAGCGGAAGCCGTCGAGCTCGCCGCCGTGCAGCTTCGCGTCGACCATCGCGAGCACCGGGATGCGCGGCTCGGCGTCCTGTGCGAGCACGACGTCGAGGAACGGCCCGAGGTCGCGGGCCTCGGCGGCGGTGAAGAAGCGCAGCTCCGGCGGGTGCTCGACGCGGTCGAGGATCGCCCGGCGCGTGGTCTCGTCCCAGTGCCCGGCGCTCGCCAGCACGTCGTAGTCCGGGTAGCGGCCGTGCATCTGCGGCGTCGTGCCGGCCCGCTGGCGCGGCAGTCCGGCCGGGTCGGCGGGCAGGCCGCCGGCGCGTCTCTTGGGCAGATGGTCCGCCCGCTCGAACGACCGGTGGCTCACGGATCAGCGCTCCCGGCGCGCAACCGCGGCGGCGAGCCCGATCCCGCCGACCATCGCCAGCGATCCGGGCGCGAGCGCCGGCGGGCCCATGACCAGGTTGTACGTCGCCTCGCGGAAGCCGCCCGGCTTGCGCGCCACGCCGCGCAGGTGGAAGTACGTCCCGAGCATGCCGTCGAGCAGGTACACCGACGCGACCGCGGGCAGCACGGTCCGCGCCGCGCGCTCGGACACCACGCCGGCGACGCCCGCCGCCGCGAGCACCGGCGAGAGCAGCACCGGCGTCCACATCCACTTGTTGCCGAACGACCCGCCGTAGTGGTTGGTGAACACCTCTGTCCCGAGCGGCAGCGCGCTGGCCGCCGTGGCGGCGGCCAGCAGCCGCTGCGCGCGCCCGTGACGGAAGTTCCGCACGGCGCGCCTCATCGGGTGGTGAACTCCGCGAGCTTGCCCTTGATCGACTCGGCGATGATCTCGCGCCGCGAGCGCTCGCCCTTGAGCAGCGCCTGGGCGAGGCCCGCGGCCTGCTCGAAGCGGATGTGCGGCGGCAGCGGCGGCACCTCCGGGTCGGTGATGACCTCGAGCACCGCGGGCCGGCCCGCGCCCAGCGCCTCGTCCCATGCCGGGCCGACGTCCTCGGGCCGGTCGACGCGCACGCCGTGCAGCCCGATCAGCTTGGCGTACTCCGCGTAGGGGAAGTCCGGCAGCGTCTGGGAAGCCTCCAGCTTCGCGTCGCCCGACATCACGCGCTGCTCCCACGTGACCTGGTTGAGGTCGTTGTTGTGCAGCACCAGCACGACGAGCTGCTGGTTCGCCCAGCGGTCGCGGTAGTGCGCGATGTCGATCAGGGCGGCGTTGCCGATCATCTGCATCGCGCCGTCGCCGATCGCCGCGATCACCGGCCGGTCGGGGTGGGCGAACTTGGCCGCCAGGGCGTACGGGACGGCCGGGCACATCGTTGCCAGCGTCCCCGAGAGCGCGGCGTCCATCCCGGGCCGGATGCGCAGATGGCGCGCCCACCAGTTCGTCGCCGAGCCAGAGTCGGCCGTGAGGATGCAGCGGTCCGGCAGACGCTCGCTGAGCTCGTAGAAGACCAGCTGGGGGTTGACCGGGTCGGCGGCCTGATGCGCCTGCTCGTCGAGGATCCGCCACCAGCGCCCGACGTTCTCCTCGATCTCGGCCCGCCAGCCGTTGCCGCCCTTCGGCCGCAGATGCGGCAACAGCGCCGCGAGCGTCTGGCGCGCGTCGCCGACCAGGTTGACCTCGGTCCGATAGCGGTTGCCGACCAGCCGCGCGTCGATGTCGATCTGCACGGCGCGGGCCTGCCCCGGCTCGGGCAGCCACTCCGAGTACGGGAAGTTGGTCCCGACCATCAGCAGCGTGTCGCAGCCCTCCATCATCTCGTTGGAGGGCTTGGTGCCGAGCAGGCCGATCGAGCCGGTCACGTACGGCAGGTCGTCGGGCAGCGCCGCGCGCCCGTTCAGCGCCTTCGCCACGCCGGCGCCGAGCGCATCGGCCACCGCGCGCACCTCGTCGGGCGCGCCCTTGGCGCCCTGCCCGATCAGGATGGCCACCTTCTCGCCCGCGTTGAGCACCTCGGCCGCGGCCCGCAGGGCGTCGTCGCCCGGCACCAGCCGCTCCGGGCTCAGCCGCGCCTGCGACGACTGCACGGCGCCGTGCTTGCGCGGCGGCTCCTCGTAGGCGGCCTCCTGGACGTCGTTGGGGATGATGATGCAGGTCGGTGACCGCGTCGCATGCGCGATCCGCATCGCCCGGTCGATCAGGTGCGGCGCCTGCTGCGGGACCATGCAGGTCTGCACGAACTGGCCCGCGACGTCCTTGAACAGGGCGTCGAGGTCGACCTCCTGCTGGTAGTCGGAGCCGAGCGACATGCGCGCCTGCTGGCCGACGATCGCGACCACGGGCTGGTGGTCGAGCTTCGCGTCGTACAGCCCGTTGAGCAGGTGGATCGCGCCAGGCCCGGAGGTCGCAAGGCAGACACCGACCTCACCCGTGAACTTCGCGTGCGCGCAGGCAGCGAACGAAGCGATCTCCTCGTGCCGCACCTGGATGAACTCGATGTCCTCGACCTCGTGGAAGCCGCCGAGGATCCCGTTGATCCCGTCGCCGGGGTAGCCATAGATGCGCTTGACGCCCCAGTCGACGAGCCGCTCGAGCAGGAACGTCCCGACGGTCTCCGCCATGTCGTGTCCTTTCCTCGTTCTCCTGACGGCCCTACCCACCGTGCCTGGGAAAAACCTGAGACCTCGGCCGTAGTCAGGCGGGTGACCGTAGTTGCGCCCGCTCTTTGGGTAGGCAGCACAGGTGCTCCTGCTCGGCGCCGACACCGGCGATGCCTACAGCGACGTCGAGCGTCTGTTCCTGCCGATCGGCATCGCCGTGTTCGTGCTGTTCGCGGGCGCGATCGTGGTCCTCGCCTGGCGCGGGC
Organism: uncultured Solirubrobacteraceae bacterium; assembly: GCA_963803335.1. Classification (GTDB taxonomy): domain Bacteria; phylum Actinomycetota; class Thermoleophilia; order Solirubrobacterales; family Solirubrobacteraceae; genus DASSUW01. Next base: position 821,832 of record CAWDME010000012.1, read on the forward strand.
GGCGGCGCTCGGTGCCGTCGCGGCGCGCGAACAACCTGCCGCTGGAGGGCGCCTACGTCGTGGTGCTCGCCGCGATCGTCGTGGTGCTCGTGTCGACGACGTTCGCCGCCGACGATCGCGAACGCAGCGTGGCCGCGCATCCGGCTGTGCACATCCGCATCGTCGCGGCCAAGTGGCGCTGGCGGTTCGAGTATCCCGACGCCGGGGTCGTGATCCAGGGGCGCACAGGCACGATCCCGACGCTCGTCGTCCCGGCGGGCGAGAACGTCGAGTTCGAGGGGGAGTCCCTTGACGTCGGGCACGCGTTCTGGATCCCCGAGATGCGCTTCCAGCGCCAGCTGTACCCGGACCGGCCGACGCGCTTCGACCTCACGTTCCCGCGGCCCACCGTGCTGACGACCGGACGCTGCTCGTTCTACTGCGGCCTGCGCCACCAGGACATGCGGTTCACGGTCCGCGTGCTCGCTCCGGCCGCGTTCCGGGCGTGGGCGCAGGGGGCGCCGGCGTGAGCGCGATCGCCGCCCGCGGCGGCCTCGTCGGCGTCGCCGGCTCGACCGACCACAAGCGCGTCGGCGTGCGGATCGCCGTGACCGCCGCGGCGTTCTTCGCCGCCGGCGGCGTCATGGCGCTCGTGATGCGCGCCGAGCTGGCCCAGCCCGGCCTGCAGATCGTCTCGACCGGCACCTACAACGCGCTGTTCACGATGCACGGCTCGACGATGATCTATCTGGTCATCACGCCGTTCGCGCTGGCGTTGGGCGTGTACCTGGTGCCGCTGCAGGTCGGGGCCACGCGCATCGCCGGGCCGCGCTGGGCGCTCGCCGGCTGGTGGCTGTACGCCGCCGGAGGCCTGTCGATGTACGCCGGCTTCCTCACGCGCAACGGCGCGGCGAGCGCGACGTGGGCCGGGTTCGACCCGCTGTCGAACGCGATCAACTCCCCGGGCGAGGGGATGGACGCGTGGATCCTCGGCGTGCTGCTCGCGACGGTCGGGGAGCTGCTGTGGGGGCTCTGCATCCTCTTCACCGTCATGCGCCGCCGGGCGCCCACGATGACGATGCTGCGGATGCCCGTCTTCTCGTGGGCGATGACCGTGACGTCCCTGATGGTGATCTTCGCGTTCCCGGTGCTGATCGCCGCCATGGCCCTGCTGTGGTATGAGCGCCAGTGGGGCGGCGTGTTCGACGGCCCGGAGGGCCCGGTCACCTACCAGCACCTGTTCTGGTTCTACGGCCACCCGGTCGTGTACGTGATGTTCTTCCCGTTCGTCGGCGCGGTGGCCGAGTGCGTGGCGACGTTCAGCCGCCGGCCGTTCTTCGGCTACACGGCGATGGTCGGGTCGCTGCTGCTGTTCACGTCGCTGTCGATGAGCGTGTGGGCGCACCACATGTTCACGATCGACGGCGTCACCGTGAAGTACTTCTCGCTGACGTCGATCCTGCTCGTCATCCCGGCGGGCGTGGAGTACTTCGACATGCTCGGAACGCTGTGGGGCGGCGCGATCCGGCTCACCACGGCGATGCTGTTCGCGCTCGGCTTTCTCGTGCAGTTCCTGATCGGCGGGCTGACCGGCATCTGGGTCGGCTCCTCGGTCCTCGACTACCACGTCAACAACTCGTATTTCGTGGTGGCCCACTTCCACTACACGCTGTTCGGCGGCAGCTTCTTCGGGCTGATGGCCGCCGTGTACTTCTGGTGGCCGAAAGTGACCGGGGTGCTGCTGCGCGAGCGGCTGGGCCGCCTGCACTTCGCGCTCAGTGTGCTCGGCGCGAACCTCACGTTCTTCCCGATGTTCTTCCTCGGCCGCGACGGGATGACGCGCCGCGTCGCCGACTACCCGGCCGACGCCGGGTGGAGCACGCTCAACGCGGTGGCGAGCGCCGGTGCGCTGTGCATCGCGCTGTCGCTGCTCGTGTTCGCGGTCAACGTGATCGTGTCGCTGCGGCGGCCGGTGCCCGCCGGCGACAACCCGTGGGAGGCGCACACCCTCGAGTGGTTCACGCGCTCGCCGCCGCCCGCGGCCAACTTCGCCGATCCGCTGCCGCCGATCCGCTCGCCGCATCCGCTGCTCGACGTGCGGGAGGAGGCGGCATGATCGTGCCGCTGGCCTGGGCCGCGTTGCTCGCGATCCACACGATCGTGCTGATCGCGCTCGGCGGCGACACGCTCGAGGTGCTGCTGCTCGCCGGGGCGTCGGCGGGCGCGGCCGTCCTGGCGGTGCTGATCGCCGTGCGGCGACGCGCCGCGGAGGAGCGCGGCGCGCCGGCCGTCTCGGCCGCGACGGTGCTGGCGGCGCTGGCGGTCGCCGGGCTGGTCATCGGCGCCGAGTTCGGCCCGTGGCTGCTGCTCATCTCGGCGGGCGCGCTGGCGCTGGCGCTGGCCGGACTGCTGTCGGAGCGGGCGCGATGAGCGCCGGCGACCTGCTCACCCACTGGACGCTGGCGCCTCCGCTCGCGACGCTGACCGCTTTGGCCGCCGCGTACGCGATTGGCGTGCGGCGGGCGCGACGCTGGCCGCCGGCGCGCACCGGCGCGTTCGCCGCCGGGCTGGCGGTGCTCGCCGTCGCGCTGCTGTCGGGCGTGGACACGTGGGCGGACCGCCTCCAGTCGGTGCACATGCTCCAGCACATGCTGCTGCTGCTCGTGGCGCCGCCGCTGCTGTGCGCGGGCGCCCCGGTGTCGCTGGCCCTGCGGACCATGCGCTCGCGGCGACGCCTTGCGGCGGTGGTGCGCCGCGCGCCGGTGCATCCCGCCGGCGGGCTCGTCGTGCTCGCGGCAACGATGCTCGCCGTCCACCTCACGCCGCTGTACGAGGCGCGCGGCGCGCTCCACGACCTCGAGCACATCTGGCTCGTGACGGCAGGCCTGCTGTTCTGGGCGCCGCTCGTGGGCGCCGACCCGGCGCCGCACCGCGCCGGCGCCGGCGGACGGATCGCGGTCACGCTCGCCGCGATGGCGCCGATGGGCGCGCTGTCGGCCGTGCTCATCACGGCCCCGCCGCGCTCGGCCGCCTACGCGGCGAGCGCCGCCGCCGCCGGGGTCGACCCGGCCGCCGACCAGCGCGCCGCCGCGGTCGTGATGTGGGTCGGCGGCGGCCTCGTGATGACCGTCGCAGTGCTCGCGCTCGCGGGCACCGCGCTGTGGCGCGAGGAGGCGCGGATGCGCCGGCGCGAGGCGGTCGGCACGCGATGAGGACGGCGCTGGTGGTCGCCGTCGCGCTGCTGCTCGCCGCTCCCGCGCACGCGCAGGACGGACGCGCGCTGTTCCAGGAGGGCTGCGCCACCTGCCACGGCGACGACGCTCGCGGCCGGCATGACGTGGCACCGACGCTGCACGGCGTGGGTCGCCAGGCCGCGGACTTCTATCTGTCGACCGGCCGCATGCCGCTGGCCGACCCGTCCGACGAGCCGGTACGCACGAAGCCGGCATACACGGCGGCCGAGCGGCGCGCGCTCGTCGACTACATCGGCTCGCTCGGCGGCCCGGACGTGCCCGTCGTGACGCCCGAGCAGGGCTCGCTCGCCGAGGGCCAGGACCTGTTCGCTTCCCACTGCGCGGGCTGCCACCAGATCGAGGCGCAGGGCGGCGTGGTGCCGGACAGCGTCGCGCCGGCGCTGCAGGAGGCGACGCCGGTGCAGATCGCGGAGGCGGTGCGCGTCGGGCCCTATCTGATGCCGCGGTTCAGCGAGCGCCAGATCAGCCGCCACGAGCTCGACTCGATCACGCGGTACGTCCTGTCCACGCATGACCCGCCGGACCGCGGCGGCTGGGGCATCGGCAACATCGGCCCGATCCCCGAGGGCATGATCGCCTGGCTGCTCGCCGGCGCCGCCCTGCTGATCGTGGCGCGCCTGCTCGGACAGCGGAGGCCGACGTGAAGCGGCTGTGGCGCGCGCTCGTCGTGCTCGCCCTGCTCGTGTTCCGCCGCCGCCGCCGCGAGCCCCCGCTGCCCGCGGACGCGCCGCCCGACCTCGACGAGGGCACGCCGATCGCGCGCGACGTCGGCCCCGCTCCCGGCAGCGAGGCGCTGGCCGCGGCGCTCCTGGTCGGCTCGGCCGCCGCGTCGACCGCCTTCGTCGTCGTGCTGCTGGCGAGCGCGAACACCCAGCTGCTCGGCCTCACACTGGGCCTGGCGATGCTCCTTCTCGGCGCAGCGCTCGGCATCACGGCCAACCGCATCGTCCCGCGCGAGCTGGCGATCGAGGAGCGCCCCCAGCTCGGCGACACCGCGGTGCGCGACGAGGTGCGCGAGCGTCTCGGCATGGTCGGCGAGGGCGTCTCGCGCCGCAAGCTGCTCGGCGCCGCCGGGCTCGCGGCCGGCACGGCGCTCACCGCCGCGGTGGTCGCTCCGGTGACGGCGCTCGGCCCGTCGGTCGGCGACTCGATCGTCGACACGCCGTGGCGGCGCGGGCGCCGGCTCGTCGGCGAGGACGGTAAACCGCTGACGGCCGACGACGTGCCGCGCGGCTCGTTCGTGACGGCGTTCCCCGAGGGCGCCGACACGCGTGAGCTGGGGTCGCCTGTCGTGCTCGTGCACGAGGACCCGGCGACGCTGCACCTGCCTCCGGACCGCGCGGACTGGGCGCCGGAGGGCATCCTCGCCTTCTCGAAGATCTGCACGCACGCGGGCTGCGCGATCGCGCTCTACCGATCGCCGCTGTACGAGCCGACGAGCCAGGCGCCGGGCCTCGCCTGCCCCTGCCACTACTCGGTGTTCGACACCCGCACCGGCGGCGACGTCGTGTCCGGTCCGGCGCCCCGCCCGCTCCCGCAGCTGCCGCTCGAGATCGGGGCCGGCGGCGTGCTCGTGGCCGCCGGCGGGTTCTCGGCCCCGATCGGCCCCTCGTGGTGGGGAGTGCGCCGGTCGTGACCGACGCGCTGCGCTTCATCGACGAGCGGACGTCGGCGGCCCAGCCGCTGCGCAAGGCGCTGCGCTACGTGTTCCCGGACCACTGGTCGTTCCTGCTCGGCGAGATCGCGCTCTACTCGTTCATCGTCCTCATCGCGACCGGCATCTTCCTGTCGCTGTTCTTCGAGCCGAGCCTGGACCCGCGCGTCTACCACGGCTCGTTCGGCCCGCTCCAGGGCCGCGAGGTCACTGCCGCGTACGACTCGGCGCTGGGCCTCTCGTTCAACGTCCCGGCCGGGCTCCTCATGCGCCAGACGCACCACTGGGCCGCGGACGTGTTCGTCGTGGCGATCGTCCTGCACCTGGTGCGCGTCTTCTTCACCGGCGCGTTCCGCAAGCCGCGCGAGCTCAACTACATCGTCGGCGTCACGCTGCTGCTGCTCGCGGTCCTCGAGGGCTTCCTCGGGTACTCGCTGCTCGACGACCTGCTGTCGGGCATGGGCCTCGCGATCGCGTACGGCGTCGCGATGTCGCTGCCGGTGATCGGCGGTGACGTGGCGCACCTCATCTGGGGCGGGGAGTTCCCGGGCCAGGTCATCCAGTCGCGGCTGTTCATCGGGCACGTGTTCCTGCTGCCGATGGCGATGGCGACGCTGATCGCGCTCCACCTCACGCTGATCGTGCGCACGCGGCACACGCAGTTCCGCGACCCGCCGGCGTCCGAGCGCCACGTTGCCGGCACGCCGATGTGGCCGGGCTACGCGCTGCGCTCGCTCGCGCTGCTGCTGCTCGTCGCCGGCATCCTCTTCACGCTCGGCGGCCTCGTGCAGATCAACCCGATCTGGCAGTGGGGGCCGTACGAGCCGTGGATCGGGACCAACGGCGCCCAGCCCGACTGGTACTTGGGCTGGCTGATCGGCGCGCTGCGCATCGCGCCGCCGGTGGACGTCGTCATCGGTGGCTACACGGTGATCCCCGAGCCGTTCTGGGGCGGCGTCGCGTTCCCGGGCGTGGTGTTCGGTGTCCTGTACCTGTGGCCGTGGATCGAGCAGCGCTTCATCACGCGCGACCGGTCGCGGCACGAGCTGCTCGACGCGCCGCGCGACAACTCCCGGCGCACAGCGATCGGCGCGGCGTTCTTCGCCTGGGTCGTGACCGTGTTCGCGGCGGGCGCCGCCGACCGCTTCTTCCTCAGCGCGGGCGTGCCCTACACCACGCAGGTGTGGATCTTCCGCGGCGCGATCTTCGCTGTGCCGGTCGGCGTGTTCCTGGTCGCTCGCCGCTGGACCTGCCGGTAGCGTTGCCGCCGTGTTCGGTGATGACGTCTTCGATGTCGTCGAGGACCGCTTCCGGTTCTGCATCAAGCGCAGCGCACGGCTCGAGCGGCTTGCGGACGGCTGCCGCTGGACCGAAGGCCCGGCGTACTTCGCCGCCGGCCGGTACCTGGTGTGGAGCGACATCCCGAACGACCGCATGCTGCGCTGGGACGAGCCGACCGGGAACGTGGGCGTCTTCCGCGCGCCGGCGGGCTACACCAACGGCCACACCGTCGACCGGCAGGGCCGGCTGGTGAGCTGCGAGCACGGCGCGCGCCGCGTGACCCGCACCGAACACGACGGGTCGCTCACCGTCATCGCCGACCGCCATGAGGGGAAGCGCTTCAACAGCCCGAACGACGTCGTCGTCAAGTCCGACGGCTCGATCTGGTTCACCGACCCCGCCTACGGCATCGACAGCGACTACGAAGGCCACCGGGCCGACAGCGAGATCGGCGCGTGCCACGTGTACCGCGTCGAGGCCGACGGCGACGATTGCCGGATCGTCGCCGACGACTTCGTGCGGCCGAACGGCCTCGCGTTCTCCCCCGACGAGCGCCGCCTGTACATCTCCGACACCGGCGCCAGCCACGTCGCCGACGGGCCGCGCCACATTCGCGTCTTCGACGTCGGCGCCGACTCGGCGCTGTCGGGAGGCGAGGTGTTCGCCACCTGTGCCGACGGCGCCTTCGACGGCTTCCGCGTCGACACCGAAGGCCGGATCTGGACGAGCGCCGGCGAGTCGGTCGAGTGCTACGAGTCCGACGGCACGCTGCTCGGCAGGATCCTCGTGCCCGAGATCGTCTCCAACGTCGTGTTCGGCGGGCCCAAGCGCAACCGCCTGTTCATCTGCGCGACGACGTCGGTGTACTCGGTCCTGCTCCCCGTCAACGGGGTCGCCTGATGCGCGTCGCACGCCTGCACGGTGCGCGCGACCTGCGGTTGAGCGACGAGCCGGCGCCGCAACCGCGACCGGACGAGTCCCTGATACGCGTGGAGGCCGTCGGCGTCTGCGGCTCCGACCTGCACTGGTACGAGGACGGCGGGATCGGCGACAGCGCCATCGGCGCTCCACTCGTCGTCGGCCACGAGTTCGCGGGAGTCGTCGAGGACGGGCCCCTGGCCGGCCGCCGGGTCGCCGTCGACCCGGCGATCCCGTGCGAGCGGTGCGAGCTGTGCCGCGAAGGGCATCCCAATCTCTGTCCGGACGTCCGCTTCGCCGGGCACGGGAGCTGCGACGGCGCCCTCCGGCAGTACCTCTCGTGGCCCACCCACCGGCTGCACCCGCTCCCCGCGGCATTGGACGGCGTGGCCGGGGCGATGCTCGAGCCGCTCGGGGTCGCGATCCACGCTGTCGACCTCGGCCACGTCGGCGTCGGCGCGCGCGTGGCGATCGTGGGCTGCGGCCCGATCGGCCTGCTCCTCCACGAGGTGTGCCGGGCGGCCGGCGCGAGCGTCGTGCTCGCCGTCGACCCACTGGAGCACCGCCGCGCGGCTGCGGCGCGAGCCGGTGCCCAGGTCGCCATCGCGCCGGGCGAGATCGACGCGTGGGACGGACCCGAGGTCGACGTGGCGTTCGAGGCGGCGGGCACGGATGAGGCCGTCGGGGTGGCCCTGCGCGCGGCCCGGCCGGGAGCGCGCATCGTGCTGGCCGGGATCCCCTCCAGCGACGAGACGGCGTTCTCGGCGTCGCTGGCCCGGCGCAAGGGCCTCACGCTCGTGCTCGTCCGGCGGATGAAGGAGGTCTATCCGCGCGCGCTGCGGCTCGTCGAGGCCGGCGCCGTCGACGTGCAATCGCTCGTCACGCACCGGTTCCCGCTGGAGCGCGTGAGCGAGGCGTTCGAGGTGGCGGCGGCGCGCGACGGGCTGAAGGTCGTGGTCGAGCCCGCACTCGCTTGATCGGGGCGGCCGGAGTTGAACCGGCGACCTCCGCGACCCAAACGCGGCGCTCTGCCAGGCTGAGCTACGCCCCGATTCGCGCGAGTATGGCAGCAGGCGCGGCAAATGCCTCAAGCCATGCGCGCGCGCAGCCGATTACAGGTGCATAGGGGATCGCTTCCCCGACAAAGGCAAACCGCTCGCGAGGGCGGGACGCAAAGCCACGGAGCTCATTCGAGCGAGCCGGGCTGCCGAGGGAAATGTCCGCCGCTTACCGCACTCTCATCACCGCTCTCATCGCCGTCGCGCTGCTCGCGCCGGCCGCCTCCGTGGCCGAGGGCAAGAAGAGGCCGCACAAGCCGGCGGCCGCCCGTTCGGTCGCTGACTGCCCCGACGCGGACCTGGACCCCACGGCCGACAACCTCGGCCGCATCCGCACGGCGATCCTCTGCCTGCACAACCAGATCCGTGCCGAGCACCACCTGCCCGTGCTGCGCTCCAACAAGCGCCTGCGCAAGGCCGCGCTCCGCCACTCGCGCGACATGGTCGACAACGACTACTTCGAGCACACCACGCCCGCGGGCGTGACGATGGTCGACCGCATCCTCAAGGCGCACTACGTCCGCGCGGACCAGGGCTGGTCGCTCGGCGAGAACCTCGCCTGGGGCACCGGCGCCTACGGGACGCCGCGCGGCGCCGTTGCCGCCTGGATGGCGTCGCCCGGTCACCGCGACAACATCCTGCGCCGTGACTACCGCGAGGTCGGCATCGGCGTCGTGATCGGCGTGCCGAATGACCATGGCGGCGGCGCCACCTACACGCTGGACTTCGGGGTTCGCCGCTAGCCTCGGAGCTAGATGGCGACTATCGAACCCTTCCGCGCTCTCCACTACGACCTCGACCGTGTCGGCGCCCTGCAGTCCGTCGTAGCGCCGCCGTACGACGTCATCGACGCCGCCCAGCGCGCCGAGCTGCTGAGCCGCTCGGAGCACAACGTCGTGGAGATCGACCTGCCGCAGGCCGACGGCGACCCCTACGCGCACGCCGCGCAGGTGTTCGAGCAGTGGCAGCGCGACGGCACGCTCGTCCGCGACGCCGAGCCGGCACTGTGGGTGCTCGAGCAGGAGTACACCGGGCCGGACGGCCGCCGCCGCACGCGCCGCGGGTTCTTCGCGCGCGTAAAGGTCGAGGACTACGGCCCCGGCCGCATCCGCCCGCACGAGCGCACGCACCCGGGTCCCAAGGAGGACCGCCTGCGGCTCACGCGCGCCACGCGCGCGAACCTCTCCCCCATCTTCAGCCTCTACGACGACCCGGGCGGCGCGACGTGGGCCGCGCTGGCGCCGCACCTCGACGGACCGCCGTGGGCCGAGGTCACCGACGAAGACGGCACCGTGCACCGGCTGTGGCGCGTCACCGACCCCGACACGCACGCGGCGGTCAGCGCCGCGCTGGAGCCGGCCGAGCTGCTGATCGCCGACGGCCACCACCGCTACGAGACCGCCCGCGTGTACCACCAGGAGGGCGGCGCCGGCCACGTGCTGATGTGCCTGGTCGCGCTCCAGGATCCCGGCCTGACCGTGTTCCCCACCCACCGGCTCCTCACGCGGCTCGACGACGACCACCGCGAGGCGCTGCGCAGCACGATCCAGAGCGACTTCGAGGTCGAGCCGGTCGACGTCGCCGCGCTCGAGCCTACGGGCGACGGACCGGTGCGGCTCGGCTACCTCGACGCCCACCACAAGCGGCCGCTGATGCTCACGCTGCGCGACCCGGCGATCGCCGCCGCCGCGTTGCCCGACAAGCCCGAGCCGTACCGCGCGCTCGACACCGCCGTGCTCGAGGCGCTTGTGCTGCACGGTGCACTGGGTATGAGCGAAGACGACATCTCACATCTCAACGGGCTCGACTACGCGCGCGATTACGACCAGGCGCGCGAGCGGGTGGAGTCGGGAGCGGCTCAGGCGGCGTTCTTCATGCGCGCCACGCCGGTCGCCCAGGTTCGCGACGTCGCGGCGACTGGCGAGAGCATGCCCCCCAAGAGCACATACTTCTTTCCCAAAGTCCTCACCGGCATGGTGTTCAATCCTCTAGACGACTGATGGCCCTTGTGAGCAGACATGACAGCGACACGCGCTCGATGCGCGCCGTCGCCCGCCAGCGCGAGAAGTACACGCACGACGTCAAGGTCGGCGGTCACTCGGTCACTGTCGACGAGCCCGAGGACCAGGGCGGCGACGACCTCGGCCCGAGCCCACAGGAGCTGCTGGCCGCGGCGCTGGCTTCCTGTACGGCGGTGACGATGGAGATGTACGCCCAGCGCAAGGGCTGGGACACCAGCGGTCTTGCCGTCGAGTGCCGGTACACGCCGGCCGAGCGCGGCTGCATGACCCAGTTCGACCTCGTACTCAAGATGCCGCCCCACCTCGACGAGGAGCAGATCGAGCGGCTGCAGGTGATCGCGGCCAAGTGCCCGGTGCACCGGACGCTCGAGGGCGAGGTCATGTTCAACGAGCGGGTCGAGCTCGCCTGAGCATCGTTGACGAGCTGAGCGCGGTGCTGCTGGCGCCCGACGAGGCGCTGGCCATGGACGTCGACGGCGGCAAGGAGGCGGCCGTCCTGGTTCCGCTGTTCGAGGCCGGCGGCCTGCACGCGGTCTTCACCCGGCGCCGGCACGACCTGCGCCGCCACGCCGGGGAGATCTCGTTCCCGGGCGGGCGCCGCGATAACGACGAGGCGCTCGTCGACACCGCGCTGCGCGAGGCGCACGAGGAGGTCGGGCTGCCGCCCGACGCGGTCACCATCGTCGGCGCTCTTCCCCCCACGCCCACCTTCGTCACCAACTACGCGATCTATCCGTTCGTCGGCGTGATCGAGCCCGGCTTCGCGTGGGTCCTCCAGCACAGCGAGGTCGCCGAGGTGCTCGAGCTGCGCCTCGACGACCTGCGGACCGGCTACGGGGAACGGCGGCTCGTGCGGCGCGGGATCCCGTTTCGCACGCCCACCTACGAGGCGGGCGGCGGCGAGGTGATCTGGGGAGCCACGGCCCGCATCGTCGGGGAACTTCTGCTTCGCCTCACCGCCACCGCCGGCTAGGACCTCTCGATAGGCACGTCCACGAGGTTTCCCCACTCGGTCCACGAGCCGTCGTAGTTCTTCACGTCCGGCTTGCCGAGCAGCTCGTGCAGCACGAACCACGTGTGCGCCGAGCGCTCGCCGATCCGGCAGTACGCGATGATCGGCTCGCCGTTGGTGACGCCCTTGGCGGCGTACAGCTCGGCGAGCTCGTCGGCGGACTTGAACGTCCCGTCCTCCTGCACCGCCTGCGCCCACGGGACCGACGCGGCGCCCGGGATGTGGCCGGCGCGCTGCGCGCCCTCCTGCTCGTAGCCCGGCATGGCGATCACCTCGCCGGCGAACTCCTGCGGCGAGCGCACGTCCACGAGCGTGGTCGACGTGCCGAGCGCAGCGAGCACCTCGTCGCGCTTGGCGCGGATGCGGGCGTCGCCCGGCTGGGCCGTGAACGTCGCGGCCTCGTACGCGGGCACCTTGGTGCTCGTCGGCCGCCCCTCGGAGATCCACTTCTCGCGCGGGCCGTTGACGAGCTTCACGTCGTCGTGCCCGTAGTACTTGAGGTACCAGTACGTGTAGGCGGCGAACCAGTTGTTGCGATCGCCGTAGAGCACGATCGTGTGCTCGTCCGAGATCCCGCGTGAGCCGAACAGCGCGCCGAACTCCTCCGGCCCGAGGAAGTCGCGCTTGACCTGGTCCTGGAGGTCGGTCTTCCAGTCGAAGCCGATCGCGCCGGGGATGTGCGCCTCGGCGTACAGCGCCGTGTTCTCGTCGACCTCGACGACGCGGATGCCGGGATCGTCGAGGTGATCCTGCAGCCATTGCGTGTCGACGAGGACGTCGTTCGCGTAGTCAGTCACGGAATTGCTCCTAAATCCGACCGTAATTAGGGAGATTATATCCCGAGCACGCGGTCCACGGCCGCTCGCGCACCCCCGGCCGGCACGATCTCGACCGGCATCTGCCAGCGCTCGGCGGCGTCGCGCGCGATCGCCTCGCCCGCCGGGAGCGCGGCCTCGTAGACCACGCCGCGCACCGGCGTGTCGACGAGCTTCTCGAACAACATCCGCAGGCGACCGCCGTGCAGGTCCGGGTCAGGGAGCGTGCCGAACAGCCAGCAGAGGATCGTGACGCCGGCGAGCGCGTCCATCAGCGTGCCGATGCGGTCCGGGTCGCCGATGTACGGCTCGGCGCCGGCGGCGGCGATCGCCTCGGTGCGCCCCGCGTCGCGCGTGGTGCCGCGGACAGCGTGGCCGGCGGCCACGAGCTCGCGCGCCAGCTCCTGGCCGCGGCAGCCGCAGCCGACGATCAGGACTCGCGCCACCGCCGCAGCTGCTCGCGTTCCTCGCGCACGCGCGCCTCGATCTCCTCCTCGCTGATCTCCGGCGCGCCACGGCGCCGCTTGAGCTCGTTCTGCGCGTCGATCATTTGGGCGATGTCGTCGAGCTCGTTCTGCGCCTCGGCCTCCGGCGAGCGGGTCGGCTTCCAGTCGAGGATGTCGCGCGACGAGCGCGTGGAGAAGATCCCGAGCAGCAGCACCCCGACGATGAAGAACGCCAGGGTGCCTCCGAAGACGACGGTGAACGCGTCCACCCAGGGGATAGTGTCACGGGCCATGGACTTCGACCTGACCGACGAGCAGCAGCTCATCCGCGAGACCGCGCACACGTTCGCGGACCGCGAGCTGGCCGAGCGCGCTCGTGAGAACGACCGCAACCACCACTTCGACACCGAGCTCGTCGGCAAGATCGCCGAGCAGGGCTACCTCGGCGCGATCGTCCCGCAGGAGTACGGCGGCGCCGGCCTGGACTACGTCACCTACGCACTCGTGGTGGAGGAGATCGGGCGCCACGACTCGGCGATGCGCACGGTGATCTCGGTGCAGACCTCGCTCGTCTGCTCGTCGATCTTGCGCTGGGGCAGCGAGGAGCAGAAGCAGCACTACCTGCCGAAGCTGTGCTCGGGCGAGTGGCTCGGCTGCTTCGGGCTGACCGAGCCGGACACCGGCTCGGACGCCGCCAACCAGAAGACGCGCGCGCGCAAGACCGACGGCGGCTGGGTGCTGAACGGCAACAAGATGTGGATCTCGCTGGGCACCCGCGCCGACGTCGCGATGATCTTCGCCCAGACCGACCCCGAGAAGCAGCACCGCGGGCTCGCCTGCTTCCTGGTGCCGACCGACACGCCCGGCTTCTCGGCGCAGGAGATCCACGGCAAGATGGGCCTGCACGGAATGGTCACGGCGTCGATCGCGCTCGACGACGTCGAACTGCCGGACGACGCGCTGATGGGCGCAGTCGGCGACGGCTTCAAGGTCGCGATGAGCGCGCTCGACTCCGGCCGCTACTCGGTCGCCGCCGGGTGCGTCGGCGTCTGCCAGGGATCGCTCGACCATTCGGTCGCCTACTCGAAGGAGCGCGAGCAGTTCGGGCGCCCGATCGCCTCCTTCCAGCTCGTGCAGGCGATGATCGCCGACATGCGCGTGCAGACCGACGCCGCGCGGCTGCTCGTGTTCCGCGCCGGCTTCCTGAAGGACCAGGGCCGGCCCAGCACGACCGAGACGTCGATCGCCAAGCTGTACGCCACCGAGGCGGCGCAGAACTGCTCCCACCTGGCCATCCAGGTGCACGGCGGCTCCGGCTACGTCGACGACCACCCGGTGGAGCGGTACTTCCGCGATGTGCGGGTCACGACCCTCTACGAGGGGACGTCGCAGATCCAGAAGCTGATCATCGGCCGAGCCGAGACCGGCATCAACGCGCTGGCATGAAGGTCGTCCTCATCACCGGCGGCGCGCGCGGGATCGGCGCCGCGACGGCGCACGAGCTCGAGCGGCGCGGCTGGATGTGCGCGCTCGCCGACATCGACGGCGGCGACGACGTGATCGCCGTCGACGTGCGCGACGCCGCGGCCTGCGAGCAGGCGGTCGCCACGGTCCTTGAGCGTCACGGGCGGCTCGACGCGGTGTGGGCGAACGCGGGCATCGCGTCGTTCGGGCCGCTGGCGCTGACCGACCCGGATGCCTGGACCCGCACGATCGAGGTCAACGTGCTGGGGGCCTACCTGACGATCCGCGCCGCGCTGCCCGCGGTGATGGCCGCGCGCGGCTACATCGCCGTCTCCGCCTCGATGGCGTCGTTCGGGCACGCGCCGGGGATGTCGGCCTACAGCGCGTCGAAGGCGGGCGTCGAAGCCATGTGCAACGCGCTGCGGATCGAGGTCGCGCACCACGGCGTGGCGGTCGGCACGATCCACCCGACGTGGATCGACACGCCGATGCTCCGCGAGGGCGAGGCCGAGCTGCGCGCGTTCCAGAGCATGCGCGCGGCGCTGCGGCCGCCGTTCCGTAAGACGTATCCGGTCGAGAAGGCGGCGCGCGACATCGCCGACGGGTTCGACCGGCGGGCGAGCCGGATCTGCACCCCGCCGTTCGTCCGCATCGCGCACGTCATGCGCGCCGCGCTGACCACGCGCGCGTTCTCGCGCGATCTCGTGGCGGCGGCGCCGGAGATCGAGCGCCTGTTCGCGGAGCAGGTCGCCGAACTCGGGCGGCTCGAGACGTCGGTGAGCGACCGGGTCCGCGACCAGGTCACCGCGCGCGTGCCGTGAAGCCGCTCGGGGTCGTGGGCGCCGGCACGATGGGCGCCGGCATCGCCGCGCTCGCCGCCGGCGCCGGGCTGCCGACGCTGCTCTACGACCCCGATCCCGAGGCGCTGGCGCGCGCGCCCGAAGGCCTGGACGCGGTGTCCGACGCCGCCGGCCTGGCGCCGTGCGGGCTGGTGATCGAGGCCGCCCCCGAGGACCTCGGTCTCAAACGCGACCTGTTCGGGCGCCTCGCCGCGATCGTCGAGGCCGACTGCGTGCTCGCCACCAATACCTCGTCGCTGAGCGTGACCGCGCTGGCGGCCGGCGTGCCCGCGCCGGAGCGTGTCGTGGGCATGCACTTCTTCAACCCGCCGGGCAAGATGCGCCTGCTCGAGGTGGTGGCCGGCGAGGAGAGCTCCCCGGCCGCGCTCGCCGCCGCACGCGCGGCCGGCGAGGCGATGGGCCGGCACGTGATCGAGGCGGCCGACGGCATCGGCTTCATCGTCAACCGCTGCAACCGGCCGTTCTCGCTCGAGGCGCTGCGGATCGTGCACGAGCGGATCGCCACGCCCGAGGAGGTCGACCGCAGCTGCTGCGGCGGCGGCTTCCGCATGGGCCCGTTCGCGCTGATGGACCTCGTCGGGCTCGATGTCGGCCTCGACGTCGCGAAGTCGTTCTACGAGCAGTCGTTCGGCGAGCCGCGGTGGCGGCCGTCGCCGCTCGTCGCCCGGCTCGTGGCGGCCGGGCGGCTCGGGCGCAAGAGCGGCCGCGGCTGGTACGAGTACCCACCCGGCCCGCCGCGCCACGAGCGCGGCGACGCGCCGGACGACGTCTCCGGCGAGCCCGTACTCGAGCGGATCGTCGTCGCGCTCGTCAACGAGGCCTGCTTCGCGCTCGGCGAGGGCGTCGGCTCGGCGGAGGACATCGACGCCGGCATGGTCCTCGGCCTCAACCACCCGCGCGGGCCGCTCGAGTGGGGCGATGCGATCGGGCCCGATCGCGTGCTGTCCGTGCTGCGCGACCTCCGCGAGACGTACGGCGAGGAGCGCTACCGCCCCGCGCCAGTCCTGCGCCGCGCGGTCGCTGCCGGCGCGTCGTTGCGCGGGCGAACTGCGGCTGGGTAGAAGCTGACGCCGGGCTACCCTGGCGTGATGAGGCGGATCGTCCTACTTGCCACCGCCGCGCTGCTCGCGGCGCCCGCGACGGCCACTGCGGCGGTCGATCCTCCGATGGCCCTGCCGGGCGACGCGAGCGCGGCTGCGGTCAACGCCGACCCGTCGACCTGGATCGTCGGCGCCCGCCCGAACCGGGCCGCGCGCAGCGTGGCCGCGCGCTTCGGAGCCCGCCGCGTCGGGCCCGCGGGCACCGGCGGGTACGTGCTCGCGCGCGCCAAGGCGCGGGCCTTCGCGGCCGCGCTCCGCGGCCGCGGCCTGCTCGTCTACGCGCAGCCGAACAGTTACGGCGAGCCGCTCGCGGCGCCCGCCGACCCGCTGTCAGCCACGCCGTACGACTGGCGCGCGATGGTGACGGCCGGGGTGCCGATCGATCCCTTCCCGGTCACGCCGACGAGCCCGCTGATCGCGCTCGTCGACGCGCAACTGGACCCGACGCATCCCGAGTTCGCGGGCGGAAACACCTCGACGCTCGCGCAGTCCTACCCGGTGACGATCGCGCACGGCACGGCGACCGCGTCGGTGGCGGCCGCGCCGGTCAACGGGGCCGGCATCGTCGGCCTGTGGCCGGGCGCGCGGGCACTCAACGTGCCACTGCCGCCGGACATCCCGTGCGACGTGGCGGCACACCAGATCGCCGCCGCGATCACCGCCGGCGCCGCGGTGATCAACATGAGCTACGGCTCGGCCTCGATCTGCTACCCGGAGTACGTGGCGCTCCAGTTCGCCGTCGCGCGCGGCATCGTGCCCGTCGCGGCGGCGGGCAACGAGTTCGACCAGGGCAATCCTCCGGAGTTCCCCGCCTCGCTGCCACACGTGCTCACGGTCGCCTCTGTCGGCCCCGATCGGAAGACCTCGTACTTCTCCAACGCCAACCTCGCCATCGACCTCGCGGCGCCCGGCGAGGACATCATGACCGCGGTGCCGGCCGCGCTCGACGAGGACACCGTCAAGGACGGCTACGAGGTCCAGAGCGGCACCAGCTTCTCGGCGCCGATGGTCGCCGCCGCGGTCGCCTGGGTGCGCGCCGCCCGGCCCGACCTCACGCCCGACCAGGTCAGCCAGGCGGTCCGGCTGTCGGCGGCCGACCTCGGATCCCCCGGCTGGGATCCGGACACGGGCTTCGGCCTGCTGTCGGTGGCCCACGCGCTGACGATTAAGCCGCCGCCCCCCGACCCGTCCGAGCCGAACGACGACATCGCGTGGGTCGACGGCCGTAACTTCGCCAAGCCCGATCGGCTGTTCTACAAGGGCAAGGGCCACCAGCGCCTGTTCGGCCTGCTCGACGAGTTCGAGGATCCGGCCGACGTCTACCGCATCCGCCTGCGCGGCCATTCGAAGCGCAAGATCACCGCGAACCCGACGGGCAAGGACGACGTGGCGCTGTACGTCTACCGGCGCAAGGCCAAGCGGCTGAGCCAGAAGCCCTACCACAAGGCAGCGCACAAGAAGCGCGGCCGGACAGAGCGGATCACGCTCCGCAACACCGGCAAGCGCGAGAAGACGTACTACGTGGCGGTCCGGGTGCAGCCCGGCGCCAGCGACCTCGACGCGGGCTACACGCTGCGCGTCGGCTGAGCCACCGGCGCCCACTGCTCCTCGGCGAGGTCTCCTGACCCCTCGAGAGCGGCCGGCGTCGGCACCTTCGGGTTGTCGCGCAGGTACCACTCGGCGTCGAGCGCGGCCATACACCCGCTGCCGGCGGCGGTGACCGCCTGGCGGTAGGTGTGGTCGACCAGGTCGCCGGCAGCGAAGATGCCCGCCACGTTCGTGCGGGTCGACTTGCCCTCGGTGAGCACGTAGCCGTTCTCGTCGGTCTCCACGATGCCCTGGACGATCTCGGACTGCGGCTCGTGGCCGATCGCGATGAACGCGCCGTTCATCGGGATCTCCTTCGTCTCACCGGTCTCGACGTTGCGGACCTGCGCGCGGTCCAGCGCGCCGTCCTCGCCGGCCAGGAACTCGTCGACCACGTACGGCGTGAGGAACTTGATGTTCTCCGTCGCCCGCGCGCGCTCGAGCATGATCTTGGAGGCGCGGAACTCGTCGCGCCGGTTCACGATCGTCACGTTGCAAGCGAACTTGGCGAGGAAGATCGCCTCCTCCATCGCCGAGTCGCCGCCGCCGACGATGATCGTCTCGCGGTCCTTGAAGAAGGCGGCGTCGCAGGTGGCGCAGTAGGACACGCCGCGGCCGCCGAGCTCTTCCTCGCCCGAGACCCCGAGCTTCTTGTGCTCGGCGCCCATCGAGAGGATCACCGACTCGGCCTTGTACTCGTCCTCGTCGACCCAGACGGTGTGCGGCTCGCCCTCGGCGGCGGCCGGCTCGATCTTGGTCACGTTCTCGGTGACGAAGCGCGCGCCGAAGCGCTCGGCCTGGTCGCGCAGGTCCTGCATCATCTGCGGGCCCATCACGCCCTGCGGGTAGCCGGGGAAGTTCTCGACGTCGGTCGTCTGCTGCAACAGCCCGCCCCACATCCACCCCTCGATGACGAGGGGATTGAGGTTGGCGCGTGCCGTGTAGAGCGCCGCCGTGTAGCCGGCCGGGCCGCTCCCGATGATGATCACGTTCTCGACGTCGTTGGTTGCCATGTTTCTCCAGTTACCCTCTAGACCCACACTTCACTTTGTATAGTGTAGCGACCAGCGCTCGACCGTCTTGCGCAGCTGGAAGTACGCGATCACGCCCGGCACCAGCGGCAGCCAGAACGTGAACGCGCGGAACACGAGCACGGCGACGACCGCCAGGCCGCCGTCCACGCCGAACGCCGCCAGCGCCCCGATCATGCCACCCTCGACGCCGCCGACGCCTCCGGGCATCGGCAGCAGGTTGCCGAGCATGCCGCAGAAGAACGCCTGGATCAGCACCGCGGCCGGCGGCGCGTCCCCGAACGCCTTGAACGCCGCCCACAGGACCAGCACCTGGCAGCCCCAGAACACGAACGTGCCGAGCAGCGCCGGGTCGCGCGAGCCGACGTGCGCGATCGCGTCGCGCATGCCGGCCGACGCCGACGCCGGCAGATGCGCCAGCCGCTCGGCGATCCGGCCCATGCGGCCCCCTCCCTCCACGACGCGTCCCACCCGGCGCTGGAGGTCCGTCGGCACCAGCGCGAGCGAGAGGCCGATCCCGAGCGCGATCACCGCGAGGATCGCGGGCACGACGGTGAGGCCGAACGGCGCCTCCCCGGGGAAGATCCCCAACCGCAGGCCGAGGCCGCAGACGATCAGCGCGACGACGTAGGGGAGGTACGTGAGGATCAGGAACGAGAGCGTCTTGTCGGCCACCTCGCGCCTGCGCATGCCGGCCCGCCGCAGCGCCCACGCCGTCAGCACGAGCCCGCCGGCGCCGCCGGCCGCGAAGATCCGCGAGGCCGCAAGGCCGGCCATCGTGATCTGGTAGCTCTCGCGCCAGCCGATCGGCTGGCGCGTCTCCGCCCGCCCGAAGACGCCGCGGAACATCATCACGTAGCCGACGAACATGCCGAGCGTGAAACCGAGCGCGAGCAGCATCCACCACGGGCTGCCGTCCTCGATCCGGTGCCAGGTGTCCTGCAGGCCCGCGAGCTGCGGCAGCAGGTAGTACAAGGCGGCGAGCGAAGCCGCGAAGAAGCCGCAGATCACCAGCACGTTGCGCCGCGTCAGCTGCAGCCGCTGCGGCGCGACCTCGTCTCCGTCGTCCTCGGGCGGCTGCGGGTTCGCCTCCTGGACGGGTGCCGACGGTGCGTCGCTCATCCGCGCGCTCGTGCCTCGATCGCCTGCACCACGCCAGACACGCGCCGTGCGAGCGGTTCTGCCGCGGGCGCTGCCGCCCGGACGCCTTCCGCAAGTGCCAGCCCCGCCATGAGGTCGACCACGTAGTGCTCGCCGAGGTATACGAGCGCGGTTCCGAGGAGTGTCGTGTACGCCCACCCGAGCGCGCCGGCCACGCCGCCCGTCTCGGCCAGCACGTGCGCGGCCGTTACGGACGTGGCGAAGTGCAGCGACGGCATGGCGGCAAGCGGGTTCCCTCCGAGGACACCGTACAGAGGGGCCCAGCCGGACCGCCAGAACTGCTCGCCGTACTCGACCATCATGCGCCGCAGCTCGGGCGTGCGGCCGTCCTTCATGTACCCCTCGGCGGCCGCGTACCAGGGCGGCGCGGTGGGCACCGCCCAGTAGCCGATCAGGCCGATGTCGAACGTCGCGTAGATCCGCGCGGCGCCGCGGTTCAACCGCTCGGGATGGCGCAGGATCAGGTACAGCACCGTCCCGTGCGGGAACGCGAACCAGACCCAGTGCGACCAAACCAGGAGCTTCTCCCAGGCCCGGAAGGAGCCGGGCGTGCCGAGCGCGCGCTGCAGCCGCAGCGTCGGCGTCATCCCGCCGCCGATCAGCCGGTCGACCTTCACCGGGTACGCGACCTTGACCCGGCGCACCAGCGCCTCGGGGTCGTCGTAGGGCATCTTGTACGCCGTCACGTAGGCGTACATCTGCAGCGCGCAGGTGGCGACATCGCGCGCGCGCGAGCGTGGGACCACCACGCACAGCGCCACGGGGGCGGCTGCGGCAGCGGCGAGCACCACCGGCGGCTTGAGCCGGAGGCGGCGGCGGACGAGCGGGGCCGCCACGCCGGCGGCCAGCACCGTCAAGGCGGCCGCGCGGACGGCGGTCGAGCGGCGCACGGCGCCGCAGACTAGTGCGCGCGCGGGACGGTCGGGATACGGCTGCCCGTAGGTTAAGGTCGCCCGAATGGCGAGCTTCCGGTCAGAGCGTGGTCCGGATGACCCCGCGGGGTGACCCCTTGCGGGTTGCGGTGACCGGAGCGGCGGGGTTCATCGGCGGGGCGATCTGCCGCCGGCTGGCGGCCGACGGCGACGAGCCGATCGGCGTTGACCTCGCGGGCGCCGACCGGCGCGCCGACATCGCCGACCCGGCGGCCACGGTGGCCGCCCTCGGCGGCGCCGACGCGGTCATCCACGCCGCCGCGCTCGTGTCCGAGCGCGGGCGGATGGACGACTTCGTCCGCGTCAACACGCGCGGCACCCGCAACGTGCTCGACGCGGCGGGGGACCGCCGGACGGTGGTGCTGGCGTCGGTCGCGGCGTGGGGCTACGAGTTCGCGCACGATCTCGCCGAGGACGCGCTGCCGCGGCCGTGCGGGATCCCCTACGTCGACACCAAGGGCGCCACCGAGGTGCTGGCCCTGCGGCGCGGCGCCAGCGTGATCCGGCCCGGAGACGTGTACGGCCCCGGCTCGCAGCCGTGGGTCGTGCGGCCGCTGGAGATGATGCGGCGCGGCCGGTTCGTGCTGCCGGCGCCGGGCGACGGGCTGATCACGCCGGTGTTCGTCGAGGATCTCGTCGACGCGGTCGTGCGGGCGCTGCGCGAGCCGCGCGCCGCCGGGCGCGCCTACACCGTGTGGGACGGCCACGCGGTCACCGCCCGCGAGTTCTTCGGCCATCACGCGCGCTCGCTCGGCCGGGGCGAGGTCCGGGTGATGCCCGCGCCGCTGCTGCGGCTCGCGGCGCGCGCGATCGGGGCCGGTCCGGCCGCCGTCACGTTCATGTCCCGCCGCGCCGTCTTCCCGAACACCCGCGCGCGCGAGGAGCTCGGCTGGGAGCCCCGCTTCAGCCTCGAGCGCGGCATGGCGGCGACCCTGGGTGATAGGACGTGACGCCATGGAGACCGTGACGCTGGACCGCCGGGGCGCCGAGCTGCGGATCACGCTCAACCGGCCCGACGTGATGAACGCCTGGGACAAGCAGTTCGGCCTCGACCTGCGGGCCGCCGTCGAGGAGGCTGCGGCCGACGACGCGGTCCGGGCGGTCGTGATCACTGGCGCCGGCCGGGCGTTCTCGTCCGGCGCCGACCTGCGAGCCGGCTTTGACGCGACGCCCGAGGGCCATCCGGACGTGCAGACGGCGCTGACCGAGCGCTACCACCCGATCATCGCGGGCATCCGCCGTATGCCGAAGCCGGTGCTGGCCGCGGTCAACGGGCCGGCGGTGGGCATCGGCTGCTCGCTCGCGCTCGCCGCCGACCTGGTCATCGCCCGCGAGTCCGCCTACTTCCTGCTCGCGTTCGTCAACATCGGTCTGGTGCCGGACGGTGGGTCGTCACTGCTGCTCCCCGAGCGGGTAGGGCTCGCGCGTGCGACCGAGATGGCGATGCTCGGCGAGCGGATCGGCGCCAAACAGGCACTCGAATGGGGATTGGTCAACCGGGTGACAGCAGACGACGAGTTCGAGGCCGCGGTGGACGAGCTGGCGGCACGGCTGGCCGCAGGCCCGACGGCGGCGTACGCCGGTGCCAAGCGGCAGCTCAACGAGTGGCTGTTTTCCCGCATGGACGCCCAGCTCGACCTCGAGGCGTCGATCCAGCAGCAGGCGGCGGCGTCCGGCGACTTCCTCGAGGGGGTCCAGGCGTTCCTGGAGAAGCGACCCGCAGCGTTCGAGGGCCGATGACCGACCGCTTCCCGGCCTCCCGTCCATATACTGCCGACGCCGTGGCTCGTGACCAGCCAAAGACCCGGCGACGCCTTCGCAGGCTGGCAGCGGTTCTGCCTGTCGCGCTCGTCGGAGGGCTGGTGCTGTCACCGGCCGCGTTCGCGGGCTGGTTCCTGCCCGAGTCGGGCGGATCGCCGAACGCGGACGGCATCAGGACGCTCTACATCCTGATCGCGCTGATCGCGCTGGTGATCTTCATCGGGGTCGAGGGGCTGCTGCTCTACTCGCTGTTCAAGTACCGCGCGCGCAAGGGCGCGGTCGCGGCGCAGATCCACGGCAACACGCAGCTGGAGATCGGCTGGACGGTCGGCGCCGCGGCGATCCTGATCTTCCTGACGGTCTTCACCTTCATCCTGCTCCCCGACATCAAGAACCCGGCGCGCTCGGACATCGACGCCAACGGCCAGCCCGTCGCCGCCACCCACTCGCTGTTCGCCTCGACCGACCAGCCGGCCCCGCCCGGCGGCGCGTCGATGAACATCAAGATCATCGGCCAGCAGTACTCCTGGAACTTCCAATATCCGTCGCTCGACAACAAGCGCGTCTATGCCTACAACGACCTCTACGTGCCCGTGGGCATGACCGTGACGCTCGACGTCGAGTCCGTCGACGTGGCGCACTCGTGGTGGATCCCCGCGCTCGGCGGCAAGGCCGACGCAATCCCCGGCTACACCAACAAGACGTGGTTCAAGATCCCGCTCGACGCGATCAAGGACGGCCAGGACCGGGTGGTCTACACCGGGCAGTGCGCAGAGCTGTGCGGCCGTAACCACGCCGACATGCTCGCCCGCGTGATCGGCCTCCGCTTCGACGACTGGAAGGCCTGGTACGACGCCAAGGCCGACCAGCTCAAGCAGGCCGAGCAGGCGGCGGCGGACGCGCGCAAGAAGCTCAATGCGGAGGAGGGCCAGTAATGGCGGCGATCCCGGCCCGCCCGCAGATCATCGCCCACGAGGTCGACCGGCCCCGGCGGGGCTGGACGCAGTGGCTGACGACGACCGATCACAAGAAGATCGGGATCCTCTACCTCTGCACGGTCCTCGTGTTCTTCGTGATCGGGGGCGTCGAGGCGCTGCTGATGCGCATCCAGCTGGGGACGCCGGAGAACACGTTCCTGACGCCGGAGAAGTACAACGAGATCCTCACGATGCACGGGACGACGATGGTCTTCCTGGTCATCGTCCCGGTGTGGGCGGGCTTCGCGAACTACTTCGTGCCGCTGATGATCGGCGCGCGCGACGTCGCGTTCCCGCGGCTGAACGCGTGGTCGTACTGGATGTACCTGTTCGGCGGGCTGGCGCTGTACGCCTCGCTGTTCTTCACGCCGCCCGAGGCCGGCTGGTTCTCGTACGTGCCGCTGTCGCTGAAGACCTTCACGCCGTCCAACGGCCAGGAGGCGTGGATCTACATGGTCCACCTCACCGGCTTGTCATCGATCATCGGCGCGATCAACTTCATCGCGACGATCCACAACATGCGCGCGCCGGGCATGGGCTGGGGCCGCATGCCGCTGTTCGTGTGGACCGTCCTGATCTACGCGTACCTGATCATCCTGGCGCTCACGTCGCTGGCCGCCACGGTCACGATGCTGCTGCTCGACCGCAACTTCGGGACCAACTTCTTCGATCCCAACGACGGCGGCTCCGCGCTGCTGTGGCAGCACCTGTTCTGGTTCTTCGGGCACCCAGAGGTCTACATCCTCGTGCTGCCCGCGTTCGGGATCTTCTCCGAGGTGCTGCCGGTGTTCGCGCGCAAGCCGATCTTCGGCTACAAGGCGGTCGCGGCCGCGACGGCGGGCATCGCGTTCCTCGGCATGCTCGTGTGGGCGCACCACATGTTCGCGACGCCGATGAGCACCGTCGTGCTCGCGTTCTTCATGCTCTCGAGCTTCCTGATCGCGGTGCCGACGGGCGTGAAGATCTTCAACTGGATCGCCACGCTATGGCGGGGCACGGTGGAGTTCACGGTGCCGCTGCTGTTCTGCGTCGGCGGCATCGGGACGTTCTTGATGGGCGGGATCACCGGCATCTTCCTCGCCGTCTTCCCCGTCGACTGGCAGCTGACCGACACGTACTTCGTCGTCGCCCACTTCCACTACACGGCGTTCGGGGCATCGGCGTTCGCGATGGTCGCGGCGCTCTACTACTGGTTCCCCAAGATGACCGGCCGAATGATGTCCGAGGGGATGGGCAAGGTCTCGTTCTGGCTGTTCCTGATCGGGTTCCACCTGACCTTCCTGATCCAGCACTCGGCGGGCCTTGACGGCATGCCGCGACGCATCTACGAGTACTCGTCCGCCTCCGGCTGGGCGTTCTTCAACCTCGTGTCGACGATCGGGGCGTTCGTGCTCGCCACCAGCATCCTGCTGACGATCATCAACCTCGCGCGATCGCTGAAGAACGGCGTCATCGCCGGGCCGGACCCGTGGAAGGGCAACACGCTCGAGTGGTTCACGCCGTCGCCGCCGCCGGAGAACAACTTCGACGTCATCCCGCGCGTGCGGTCGGTCGAGCCGATGAAGGACATCCGGCGCCAGATCGAGCGCCAGACGGGCGTCCCGCAGAAGTTCGAGGCCGGCAAGCCGATGGTGCGCGCGTAGATGGAAGCGTCACGCGCCAGCACCCCTGCGGCAAGCGCCTTCGAGCTGGGCGGCGTCCGGCAGGTCCTGGCCGACTACGTGACGCTGACCAAGCCGAAGGTGCAGCTGCTGCTGCTCCTGACGACGGTCACGACGATGTACGTCGCCGGCGACCCTTCGGTCGCTCTGGTGTTCCTGACGCTCCTGGGTGGGTCGCTGTCGGCGGGCGGCGCGGCCGCGGTCAACCACTACTGGGACCGCGATATCGACGCCGAGATGGCCCGCACCGCGACGCGCCCGGTCCCGTCCGGCCGCGTGTCGCCGCGCGCGGCTTTGATCTACGGCGTCGTGCTCCAGATCCTGTCGTTCGCGCTCCTGGCGACGACCGTGAACGTGCTGGCCGCGGTGTTGGCCCTGTCCGGGTTCCTCGGCTACGTGTTCGTCTACACGATCTGGCTCAAGCGCCGGTCGCCGCAGAACATCGTGATCGGCGGGGCCGCCGGCGCCGTGCCGCCGTTGGTCGGCTGGGCGGCGGTCACCGGCGGGCTCGACCCCGCGGCGCTGTACCTGTTCGCGATCGTCTTCTACTGGACCCCGCCGCACTTCTGGGCGCTGTCGCTGCTGATGAAGAA
This sequence comes from uncultured Solirubrobacteraceae bacterium, assembly GCA_963803335.1. Classification (GTDB taxonomy): domain Bacteria; phylum Actinomycetota; class Thermoleophilia; order Solirubrobacterales; family Solirubrobacteraceae; genus DASSUW01. The sequence continues at coordinate 847,397 of CAWDME010000012.1, forward strand.
GGAGTACGAGCGCGTCGGCGTGCCGATGATGCCCGTGGTGCACGGTGAGCGCGAGACCCGCCGCCAGATCGTGCTCTACACGATCCTGCTCGGCGTCCTGACCCTGCTCCCGGTCGTGTTCGGCTTCTTCGGCTGGCTCTACGGGAGCGTCGCGCTCGGCCTCGGCGCCGCGTTCCTGGTTCTCGCCCTGCGTTTGCAGCGCCGTGCCGACCGTGCCAGCGCGCTACGGACGTACCTCTTCTCGCTCGCCTACCTCGCGGTGCTGTTCGCCGCGATGGTGGCTGACGCCCGGCTGATCTCGTAGGGGATTCGGCGGCTCCGGCCAACTGCGGCTGGGTAGGGCCGCGTGGTTTGGGCCGGTTCGGCGAACCTTGGCAAGTTATGCGCCCTGAGCCTCCGAAACTTGCCAAGGTGCAGCGCGCGAGCGGCTCCCTCGCCGCCCCACCCAGCCGCAGTTGACGTTCGTCTACGGTTGCGCAGGCGGCCCGAGATACCGGACGACCACGGCCAAAGCGTCGTCGGTGCCCTTGTGGTGGCGCTCCAGCACGCGCTCGGCGAGATCCTGGGCGGCGACGCCGGACGCCAGGGACGCGGAGAAGTCGGCGCCCACGCCGTCGGTGGCGAGCACGACCGCGTCGCCGGGCTCGAGCGGGATCGACCCCACGCGGACCTGGGGGAGGTTGTAGCCCACCACGCCGCCGAGCACGACCGGAGAGTCGTAGCGGGCACCGAGCTCATCGCCGGCGCGCACGAAGCGGGCCTCGACGTTGCCGACGCCGGTCCACTGCATCGCGCGTTCGGAGAGGTTGAACCACGCCAGGGTCATGACCGCCCCGCGGGTGTGGCGGAGCTGCTGGTGGCAGCGCTCGAACAGCTCCTGCGCCGGGAACTCCGAGTGCTCCTCGATGATCCGGGCCGCCGCCTCGGCCGCGTCGGCGGCCGCGTCGCCGTGCCCGAGCCCGTCGATCACCGCGACCAGGCCGCCCTGCGGGCAGGGGGCGAACACCGCGAGGTCGCCGGAACGGCCCTCGCCTTCGTGCGCCAGCCCCGCCACGCCGCGCTCGAGCACCAGCGGCCACTGTTCGCTCATGCCGCGCGTGCGTTCGGCCGCGCCCACATCACGAGCGTGACCGTCGTCCCCTGTCCTGGCGCGGTTTCGATATGGAAGTCGTCCACCAGCCGCCGGGCACCCGGCAGCCCGAGGCCGAGCCCGCCGCCGCTGGTGTAGCCGTCCTGCAGCGCCAGCTCGATGTTCTCGATGCCCGGCCCGTCGTCGCGCGCGATCACCTGGATGCCCTCGCGGCCCCTGTCGTCCCGGACCACGCTGAGCAGCACCTCGCCGCGCACCGCGTACGTCGTGATGTTGCGTGCCACCTCGGAGATCGCGGTCGCGAGCAGCGTCTGATCCGTGCTCGTGAGCTCCAGCGCCCCGGCCATCTCGCGAGCGCGCTGGCGAGCGGTGACTACGTCGGCATCTGACTCGATCGGGATGATCGACTGATCATCCGCCACCGTCGCCGGCCTCCTTCCGGGGCCGCTGCAGCAACGCCAGCCCCTCCTCGAGGTCGAGCGCCGTGAGCACGTCCTCGAAGCTCATCCCCAGCTGAACCATCGCGAACGCGACCTCGGGCTGGATGCCGACGATGACCGTCTCGGCCCCGCGCAGCCGCGTCATCCGCGAGATCCCCTGCAGCGACCGTGACACGAACGAGTCCATCACGTCCAGAGCCGTGACGTCGACGATGATCCCGCGCGACCGGTGGCGCGTCACCTGCGCCATCACGTCGTCCTGCAGCTGCAGGACGTCCGTGTCGGTCAGGGCCGCCTGGATCGTGGCGATCAGGAACGGCCCCTGCTTGAGGATCGGGACGGCCACTACTGCATCGAGACTGCGTCGAGCCCTGGAGTATCGAGTGAAACCTGGTAGCCGAGCAGTCGCTCGGCCTCCTCGATGCCGCCCTGGAGGTCGCCGACCGCGTTGACCTTGGACAGGTCGACGCCGAGGGTCACGAGGGTCTGGGCGATCTCCGGCGACAGGCCCGTGATGATCACGCTCGCGCCCATCAGGCGCGACGCGTCGACCGTCTGCACGAGGTGGTTCGCCACCGTCGAGTCGATCGTCGGGACGCCGGTGATGTCGATGACGACCACGCGCGCGCGGTTGGCGCGGATCCCGCGCAGCAGCTGCTCGGTGAGCTGGCGCGCGCGCTGGCCGTCGAGCACGCCGATGATCGGGAGGATCAGCAGGCGCTCGCGGACCTGGAGGACCGGCGTCGAGAGCTCGCGGATCGCCTCCTGCTGCTGGCGGATGACGCGCTCGCGCTCGGTGACGAAGTTGATCGCCACGGTGTTGGCGATCCGGTTCGCGGCCGGCTCGTAGACGTCGAGGACGCGGTTGAAGTCGTCCGGGTACTTCTCGAACAGCGAGCGCGCGAGCACGTCGCGCAGCAACAGCACGATGCCGAGGACCTCCTCGGTCTCGACGCCTCGCGGGATGATGCGCTCGGACAGGTTGCGCGCGTAGTCCTGCAGGGCCTCGACAGAACCGGTCTCCAGCACCTCGACGTAGTTGTCGTAGACGGACGTGGCCTCGGAGAAGATCTCCTCCTGCGTGAGGGCGGTCAGCAGCCGCGCCTCGCCGATCCGCCGCGCCCACTCCTGGCGCAGCTGGGTCCGGTTGTTGCGCAGGTGCGCAACGAGCTCGGTCAGGAGATCGGCGTTGGACTCGCGATGTCCGTCCGCGGCCGTGTCCGTCGGGTCAGCCATCTATTCCTCCGTTGCTGGGGCGCGCGACAGCATATGGATGTGGTCGACCGGAGTCGGTCCGAGGGCGAGGATGGCCATGTCGTCCCGCAGACGGCCCTCGGAGGCGGCGAGCACCGCGGCCTCGACGCGGTCGGCCACCGCGTCGGGCGGGAGCCCGCCGGAGCTCGACAGCAGCTCGGTCAGCTCGACGTGGCCGAACACCTCGCGGCGCCGGCGGCGGACCTCGGTGACGCCGTCGGTGTAGAGCACGAGCACATCGCCCGGCCCGAGCTCGACGGTCACGTCGTAGAGCTGCGGCTCGATGTCCGTGCCGAGCAGCGTGCCGAGACGGCCGACCGGCTCCACGAGCCCGTCCGGATGCACGACGAGCGGCAGCGGGTGGCCGCCGCAGGCGAGGTCGACGCGCATGCGCCCCTCGCGGAGCCGCAGGTGGGCGTGCGCGACGGTGCAGAAGCGACCGTCCGAGCGTTGCTCGCGCAGCGCCTTGTGCAGGAGCGCGAGCACGCCGCTCGGGCGCGCCTCGTAGGTGGCGCCGGCCCGCAGCGTGTGGCGCGCCAGCGCCGTCACCGCGGCGGCGTCGGGGCCCTTGCCCTGCACGTCGCCGATCAGCGCCGCGTAGGCGCCGCCGCCGGCTTCGTAGAGGTCGTAGAAGTCGCCGCCGAGCTCCACGCCCTCGCCCGCGGGCCGGAACCGGACGGCGGCCGAGAGGCCGGGCACGGTCGGCAGCAGCCCCGGCCGCAGCGAGCGCTGCAGCGTCTGGGCGATCGTCCGCTCGCGCTCGTAGAGCTGCGCGTTCGAGATCGCCACCGACGCGAGCTGGGCCAGCTGCGTGAGGATCGTGTCGTCACGCGCGGTGAACTCGCGGTCGCGCCGGTCGACCAGCTCGAGCACGCCGAGCTCGCGCCCGCGGGCGGTGAGCTGGACGGCGAGCCGCGCCGGGTGTGCGTGCCCGTCGGACAGGCGCGGCGGCGCCGTCGCCGTCAGCGGCCGCAGCCGCGGGTCGGGCGCGAAGATCGACACCGTGGCGCGATCGCCGCCGAGCAGCGCGCGGGCGGCTTCGGCGGTCAGCTGGAGGATCTCCTCCACCGTGAGCGAGGAGTTGAGCGCGACCGACACGTCGGCCAGCGCCCGCAGCTGCTCGACGTGCTCGTGCTCGAGGCGGGCGACCTCGCGGACCTCGCTGTAGCCGCGGTGGACGCTCTCGAAGATCGACAGGCTCTCCCGCAGGAAGTCGGCGGCCGCCTGCACGGTCGGATGCGGCGGCCTGCCGGCGCCCAGCGCGGCCTGCAGCGCCTCGTGGTGCGCCTCGGCGAGGTCGAGCACGCTCAGATGCTCCGCGACGGCCTGGCGCCCAAGGTCGTACGCCGCCCCCAGTCCGCTCTCGCCGCGATCCGCGAGGTAGGCGGCGAACGCCGTCGCGTACGACGCCGCAAGATCCGGCGCCCCGTTCGAGCGACCCTCCTTCACGGCGGAAAGCCTACGCGGTGCGGCGCTAATGGTGTGAGTGTTCCAGCGGGAGCGCGTCGATGTCGCGACGGACGTCGCGGATCCAGCGCGCTGCGGTGACGAGGAAGATGATCGCGCCGAAGCCGACCAGCCACCACGAGATCGTGAGCGAGACGATCGTCAGCGCGAGCGCGGCCGCGTTGATCAGCGGCAGGGCGCTCGGCGCCGGCATGTGGACCTCCTCGCCGACCGGCGCGACGCCGCCGTGTTCCTCGAGCTCACTCATCCGACGTACGCGAGGGCGGCGACGAAGGTCAGGGCGAACATCAGCAGGCCGATCACCGCGACGATCAGCGCGGTGCGCAGGTTGCGGCGCGCGAGGCGACGGTCCATGGCGCGGGAGTCTAGTGGTTCCGTCCGCGAGTTCGGCGCATAACCCGGTGGAGCCCGGGTCGTGTCTGCCGGTGCACGGCAGGCGCTCGCATACTGGTGGTACGTGTGCGCCTGCCGGGTGCCGGCAGACGCGGGCCGGGCCCGCCGGAATGCGTCGTACTTGCGGACGGGACCGCTCGACGGCAATGGAGTCCGAACGCGCTAACCCCAAAGAGCGCACCTTTGTGATCTATCCGGCAATACGACCCGTAGAAAGTGTGTGCCGACTCAACGACCCTCCACCGTGCGCCTGCGCGCAAGTCTCCTCGAAGAGGCAAACGCGATCGTCGAGCGTGAGTACGCGTCGGATCTCTCCCTCGACGACATCGCGCGTCGCGTGGCGTCCTCGCGCCGTCAGCTCCAGCGCGCCTATGCCGAGATCGGCGGGACCACGTTCCGCGATCACCTCACGCGCGTCCGCATGGACCGCGCGGCCGAGATGCTGGCCGCCCAGAGCCTGACCGTGCGCGAGGTGGCGCACCGCGTCGGGTACCGGCAGCCCGCGCAGTTCGCCAAGGCGTTCCGCCGCCACCGCGGCGTCGCGCCGTCGGACTTCCGCGCCACCGCCAGTCCGAGCGCGTTCACGATCAGTCCGCTGGACACGCGCGCCGCGGCCTGAAGGGCCTCCGGCACCTCCGTCGCTGCTCTCCCGTAGGATGGCGCGTCCATGGGCGAGGAGAGCCATGAGTGTGGATGAGCCGAACGCCTCGCGGGAGAGCAAGGCTCAAGTGAGGCAGATGCTGTTGATCGGGGTGATCGCCTCGGCCCTCGGCATCGCGCTGGCACTTGCGATCGACTGGTTCCCGACCCAGGCGTCGGTTCAGGGCGAGAAGATCGACACGTTGTGGGACGTGCTGCTGATCGCGTCCGTCCCGATCTTCGTGCTGGTCGAGACCGTCGTCCTCTACAGCGCGATCAAGTTCCGGATGCGCCCGGGCGAGGAGCTCAAGGATGGCCCGCCGATCCACGGCAACACGAAGCTGGAGATCGTGTGGACTGCGATCCCGGCGATCCTCCTGGTCGGCCTCTGCACGTACGCGTACCTCGTGCTGACCGACATCGAGAAGGCGCCCGCCGGCGAGAAGGCGCTCGACGTCCGCGTCGTCGGCGAGCAGTTCACCTGGACGTTCTTCATCAAGAACGACCAGGGCAAGGAGGTCAAGACCAACCAGCTCTACCTGCCCGAGGGTCGCCCGGTCTACTTCACGGTCCAGTCCAAGGACGTCATCCACGACTTCTGGGTGCCCGCCTTCCGCGTGAAGATCGACGCCGTGCCGGGGATCAGCACGCACCTGCGCGTAACCCCGAAGAAGGTCGGCGATTACCCGGTGGTGTGCGCCGAACTGTGCGGCCTCGGCCATTCCACGATGCGCCAGACGGCGCACGTGGTGTCGGCCGGCGACTTCGGCAACAAGCTGCAGCAGCTCGCCCAGGGCGCCAACAAGCCCTCCGGCGGCGGTGGCGGCGGCGGCGAGGAGACCGACGGCAAGACGCTGTTCACCTCGGCCGCGAAGCCGAGCGCGTGCAGCTCCTGCCACACCCTCAAGGACGCGGGCGCGACCGCGACGATCGGCCCGGACCTCGACAAGGTCGTCCCCCAGCTGACAGAAGCTGACATTCGCTCGTCGATCAAGACGCCGGATGCCAAAATCACCGAAGGCTTCCAGCCGGGCATCATGCCCGACTTCGGTGCGAGCCTCTCGGACGCGCAGATCAATGCGCTGGTGAAGTATCTGAAGGAGGTAGCAGGCAAGTGAGCAGGGTGCGAGCCCCAGGACTACTGCGCGGAGGCGTCTTCTTCGTCCTCGGCGTGCTGTTCGCCGCCGGCCTGGTGCTGCTGGTGCGTGCGCTCTACGGCTTCCCGAGCTTCGAAGGCGGGATGACCACGAAGGCGCAGAACGGCATCCTGCTGGCGTCGCTGTTCGCCGGCCCCCTCTTCTTCCTCGTCGGCATCGGCGCCTTCGACTACTGGTTCTACTACTTCTCGGGGCGTCCGACCCGGCCCGAGGATCACTCGGGTCACGGCGCCTACTCGTGGCGCGACTACTTCCGCGTCAACACCGATCACAAGGTGATCGGGATCCAGTACGTCGTCACCTCGTTCTTCTTCATGCTGGTCGGCGGGCTGCTGGCGATGGTGGTGCGGGCGGAGCTCGCCGCGCCGGGCATGCAGTTCGTGGACTCGAACGCCTACAACGGCCTGTTCAGCGTCCACGCGTCGCTGATGATCTTCCTGTTCATCATCCCGGTGTTCGCCGGGCTGGCGAACTTCGTGCTGCCGCTGATGATCGGCGCGCCCGACATGGCGTTCCCGCGGCTGAACGCCCTGTCGTACTGGCTGCTGCCGATCGCCGGCCTGATGATGATGGCGTCGTTCCTGGCCCCCGGCGGCTCGTTCGCCACCGGCTGGACCGCGTACTCGCCGCTGTCGACCGACGTGCCGATCGGGCAGATGTTCTTCTCGATCGGCGTGCAGTTCGCGGGCGCGTCGTCGATCGCCACCGCGCTGAACTTCCTCGTGACGATCGTCACGATGCGCGCTCCCGGCATGTCCTTCTGGCGCATGCCGCTGCTCGTATGGGCGAACTTCTCGACGTCGCTGCTGGTCGTGATCGCCACGCCGTTCATCGCCGCGTCGCAGTTCTTCGTCCTCTTCGACTACGCGCTCGGCTTCAACTTCTTCAACGCGTCGAAGTTCGGCGACGTGCTGATGTACCAGCACGTCTTCTGGTTCTACTCGCACCCGGCCGTCTACATCATGATGCTGCCGGGCTTCGGGATCATCTCCGAGGTCCTCTCCGTGAAGGCGCGCAAGCCCATCTTCGGCTACCGGATGATGGCCTTCTCGCTGCTCGCCATCGTGCTGCTCGGCTTCACGGTGTGGGCGCACCACATGTTCGTGTCCGGCATGCAGAGCTGGATCCGGATCCCGATGATGGTCACGACGGCGATCATCGCCGTCCCGACCGGCATCAAGATCTTCTCGTGGCTGGCGACGCTGTGGCGCGGCGTGATCCACCTCGACACGCCGATGCTGTTCGCGCTCGGGTTCCTGACGATGTTCACGCTCGGCGGGATCTCCGGCGTGATGCTCGCGATGGTGCCGTTGACCATCCACGTGAGCGACACCTACTTCATCGTCGCCCACATCCACTACGTGCTGTTCGGCGGCTCGCTGTTCACGATCTACGCCGGCGTCTACTACTGGTTCCCGAAGATGACCGGCCGGATGTTCGACGAGAGTCTCGGCAAGCTGCACTTCTGGATGACGTTCATCTTCTTCAACGCGACGTTCGCCCCGATGCACCTGATCGGCGTGCAGGGGATGCCGCGCCGGGTCGCCGACTATCCGGAGCAGTTCGCCGGCTGGAACCTGTTCATCTCGCTGAGCTCGTTCGTCCTCGGCCTGTCGACGCTCGTGTTCGTCTACAACATGGTCGCGTCGTGGCGCGGCGGGGCCCGCGCGCCGGCCAACCCGTGGCGCGGCCTCACGCTCGAGTGGCAGGTCTCCTCGCCGCCGCCGGTGTTCAACTTCGACCGCGTGCCGACGGTCGTCGGCGGGCCGTACGAGTACGGCGTGCCGGGCGCCGTGCACGGCATCTTCCAGCCGCCAGCGGTCGCGCGCGAGAAACAGCCAGCCGGAGCCTCGGCTGAAGAGAGGGAGAGCGAGTCGTGACGAAGATCCTGGTGCTCGCGAACGAGACGATCGGGGGCCGGAACCTGATCGAGAAGGTCCAGGAGCGCTCGGGTGACGGTGTCGAGTACTTCGTCGTCGTGCCGCAGGCCAAGCCGCGCCGCGGGAACGTCGTCTACGACGAGGCGGTGCGCGACATGGCGCAGGTCCGCGTGGACCTGATGCTGGCGTTCATGCGCGACAACGGCATCAAGGGCGGCGGCGAGGTCGGCGATCCCGACCCGTTCCTGGCGGCGACAGACGCGGTGGCCGCCGAGGGCATCGACGAGATCATCGTCTCCACCCTCCCGGCCGAGACGTCGGGCTGGCTCAAGCGCGACCTGCCCGAGCGCCTGCGCGAGGAGACCGGAGTGCCGGTCGACCACGTGGTCTCCGACGTCGTGGGCGAGGGCCTGCCGTTCGACGTCACGCTGGTGGCGGCCAACGTCACCGTGGCGTCCGACGAGCTGCACAGCCGGCTCAAGCAGCTCGCCGACGAGAGCCCGCACCGCTTCATCGTCGTCGTGCCCCAGGAGCACGTGCAGGGCCATGCCGTCGAGGAGGCGCGCGAGCGGCTCGGGCAACTGCTGAGGTCGCTGCGCTCCGAGGGCATCGTCGCCGCGGGCATGATCGGCGACCCGGACCCGTACACGGCGATCATGAACGCCGTCGACTACTTCTACATCTCGGAGATCGTCATCTCGACGCTGCCCGAGACGAGCTCGAAGTGGGTGGCCGACAAGCTCGTCGACCGTGTGCAGAGCGCGGCGAACAAGCCGGTCGAGCACATCGAGTCCTCGGGCGTGGCCGCCTGATGGAAGCCGCGGCCCTCGAGCACGGGCATCACGAGCACCACGGGCCGCCCGAGGCCCACCGGTCCTCGCGGGTCGACCACCGGACCCTCGGGATGCTGCTTTTCATCATCTCGGAGATCATGGTCTTCGGGGCCTTCTTCACGGCCTATTTCTTCATCCGGGTCGTAGGCAAGGCCCCGTGGCCGGCCGAGGACACCGAGCTGCCGAAGCTGATCGCCGGTGTGAACACCGCAGTGCTGGTGTCCTCCTCGTTCACGATGCACTGGGCGCTCGAGAGCATCAAGTCGAACAACCGCTTCGGCCTGAAGGCGGCCATGGTGTCGACGTTCGGCCTCGGCGCCACCTTCCTGTTCGTGCAGATCAACGAGTACGTGCACATCGGCTTCTCGCCGCAGGACCACGCGCAGGGCACGATCTTCTACGGGCTCACCGGCCTCCACGGGGCGCACGTCTTCATCGGCCTCACGCTGCTGCTGATGGTCACCATCCGCGCGTTCCGGGGCCACTTCTCGGCCGCCGAGCACCACGGCGTGGAGGTGCCGGGCATCTACTGGCACTTCGTCGATGTCATGTGGCTGGTCGTGTACACGACCGTCTACATCCTGTGATCAACCCGCTGCGGTCCGAGCGCGAGGCGTTCCGCGTACTTCTCTACGTGCTCGCGGTGGCGGCGGCGGTGATCGTGCTGGTGCTGGTGATCCGCGCGCTCACTTGACCGTGAGCGTGCCCTCCATGCCACCCTCGCGGTGGCCCGGGATCGTGCAGAAGAACGTGTACTTGCCGGGCTTGAGCGTGACCTTGATCTCCGAGACGCCACCGTCCTTGACGACATCGCCCTGCTCGTTGACCCCGTTGCCCTCGATCGCGATGTCGTGGTCGATCGACGCGTCGTTCTTGGACTTGATCGTCACCTGGCCGGCGTTCGCCTTCGCATCGGCGAACTTGTAGGCGAGCGCCCCCGACGAGTCGGCCGGGATGTCGAGCTCGCCGTTCTTCTCCTCGGCCGTCCCATTGGACTGGGCCGCGCCGATCTGGGCGAGCGCGCCGGTGTCCTTGCCGGCCTTGCCGGCGGCGGACGCCACGTAGGCGGCGACGTCCTCGGCAGCAGCGCCGGTCACAAGGTTGGCCGGCATCAGCGGCAGCTCCTTGCCGGTCACCGGGTCGTGCTGCGGCCGGCGGGCGGGCTGCTCGATCTGCCGGTGGACGAGGCCCTGGAACGTGTCCTGGCCGAAGCCGTCCACGCGGGCGCGTTGGAAGGCCTCGTCGAGGTTGGGGCCGACGACGCCGGTCGTGCCGGCGCGCGCGAGCGTGTGGCAGGAGCCGCACTTCTGGACGAACTGCTGCTTGCCGCTGACGACGTTCGCGCCCTGGCTGGCCAGCGAGCACCCGCCCAGGAGCCCCGCCGCGCCGGTCAGCGCGGTGAGCACGATCGATGTACGCACCCCACGACTCCTCATCGAGCGCGGAATCCTAACCGCTGGCCCCGATGTCGGGCGCCGGGCGGGGTAGCCCGTCCAGCTCGCCGCGCGCGGCGGCGATCACCGAGCGCGCCACGCCGTCCCACGAGTAGTGCTCGCGGGTGGCGGCGACGATGGCCTCGCGGGTGGCGATGCGCAGCGCGTCCGGCGCCGCCAGCCAGGCCGACAGGTCGCCGGCGATCTCCGTGACCGCGTCCGGCCCGACCGTGAAGGTCAGCCACGGGACCGCCTCCGCGGGCGCGGCCGCGGCCAGCGTGCGGGCGACCTCGGCCATGCCCGAGTGGTCAGCGACGAGCGGCAGGGCGCCGCAGGCCGCGGCCTCGGCGGCGACCATCCCGAACGCCTCGGGGAACGTGCTCGGCATCACCATCGCCTCGGCGGCGGGCAGCACGTCGATCAGCTCGGCGTGGTCGAGCCGGCCGGCCCACGCGATCCGGTCGGTCATGCCGCGGGCAGCCGAGCGGTACGCGTCGGCGTCGACCGCGTCCAGGAACGCCGCCAGGTGGGGCAGCTCGCCGGCATGCTCGGAGCGCACGGCGCGGGCGGCCTCGAGGTCGCCGCGCTCGAGCGCGTGCGCAAGCTCCTCCAGACCGGTGCGGAACGCCCCGAACCCGACGATCAGTAGCCGTGCCCGCGGCTGCGCGGCCAGCACGAGCGGCCACGCGGCGAGCAGCAGCTCGACGCCCTTGGAGGCGATCAGCTTGCCCACGTACACCACGAGCCGATCATCCGGCTCGAGCGTGGCGAGCGCGGCCGCCGCCTCACCGGGCACGCGGGCGAACGAGTCGCTGCCCGCGGGCTCGCTCTCCGCGGCCGCCAGCGCCGCGCGCAGCCGCTCCAGCCCGGTCTGTGCCTCCGCCGGCGCCCGCGGCGCGAACCGCGCCACATCCACGCCCGGCGGCCCCAGCCGTGTCCGGTCGGTGACCGTCGCGTCGCCCATCTCCGCCCACAGGCTCTCGGCGGTATGGCGCGAGCCGACCAGGATCCCGCGCGCGCGTGCGAGGCCCTCGGCCGCGTACGGCTTGAAGCGCGGGTGCGGCTTCACCGTGTACTCGAGGGCGCTGCCGTGGATCTTCACCGCGTACGGGGCGTCGCGGAGCGCGCGGGCGAGGATCGCCGGCCCCATCACGAGGTGGTTGGCGAGCGCGACGTCGGGTCGCACCCGGTCCGCGACCTCCTTGACCGCGGCCACGTTGGCCCTCAGGTAGCGGTTGAGCTCGGTCTCGGACAGGTCCTGGAACGGCCGCGCGTCGACGCCCTCGTAGCGATCGGCGACATACAGCGGGAGCACGCCGCCGATGTCGGGCCGATAAACAGTGGCCCGCGCCGGCTCCCGGCGGGTGTTGACGTGCAGCGATCCCGCGTCCCAGTCGCCGGCGGCGTCGACCCAGTCGAGCCGCAGCGGATCGCGGTCCTGACAGAGCAGGTGCACCTCGTGCCCGAGGCGCGCCAGCGCCGCCGCCAGCTCGGCGTTGTAGACGTTCGAGCCGGTGCCGGCGAGCAGATAGCCGTGGAATATCAGCACGCGCACGGGCGGCCACTCTACGCGGCAAGCCGTCGGGACCCGCTGCTAAGGTCACGCCGCGATGGCTTCTCAGACGTATCGCCTGCGCGCGCCCTCGTCGGGCCGCGAGGTTCTCATGGAGGCCGAGCCGGGCCGTGTGTATCGCGACCGCGAGTCGGGCGAGGAGCTCGAGGTCGTGGGCAAGGTGCTGCCGCTCGCCCCGTCACGCTCACGCCTGCCGTGGGCCGTAGAGACGCTGCGGTTCTGCAACTGGTGCGATCAACCGGCCCAGAAGGATCTGAACGACTGCCCGACGTGCGGGCGGCGCATGTCAGCGCTCCCGCGCGTCACAGAGGAGTGAGGAATATGGGCGCTCTGCGCCTCGCAACCTTCCTGATCGCCGCCCTGATGGCCGTCGTCGCCGCCGGTTGCGGCAGCAGCGACGCGGCCGCCCCGCAGGTCCCGGGCCCGCCGGCCGAAGTCACGATCCCGGAGTCCAGCCAGGCCCCCACGGCCGCCGCGGGGTCGAACTCGGACAGCAAGAGCAGCACGGACTCGAGCTCGAGCTCGAGCGACAGCAGCTCCTCGGACAGCTCGTCGAGCACCGACACGGGCACCGGCTCGTCGGACACGGGCACCGGCACGACGGGCGACTCGAGCGGCGGCACGACGTCGCCGAGCACGGGCACCGCAGACAGCACGGCAACACCGCCCGCCGGGTCGAATGCGCAGCAGTTCGAGGACTTCTGCGCGCAGAACCCCGGCGCCTGCTGAATCCCGCATCAAGAGCCCCCTGGGGCGGGCCGATACACACAGTGACCCCTGTCCCAGGGAAGGCTCAGCCGTACTCGACTCCACGTCACCCCAGCAAGGACGCAGCACGCTCGAACCCACGCCCCGCGTCGCCCGCGCGGCGGTAGGCGCCCGCACACCCGAGGCGCTCTGCGACGAGCTGACCGAGGTGCTCAGAACCGCGCTGGCGGTCGACCAGGTGCACCTGTTCGAGGTCGCGCAGGATCGCGGGGGAGGCGAGGCGATCGTGCGGGGCCACGGCAACGACTACGAGATGGCGCTCGGCACCGGGCCGTCGGGCGTCGCGCGCGTGGTCGCCAGCGCGGCGCCGCTGCACGTCCCTGACGCGCAGAGCGGCCTGATCCGCCCCGAGCTGGTCGAGCGCTTCAACGTCGCGTCGGCGGTGTTCGTGCCACTCATCCACGACGGCGAGGTGCGCCGCGTGGCGATCCTCATCTCCGAGACCCCGCGGTCGTTCGACGAGGTTGAGATCTCCGCGGCCGCAATGCTGGCCGACATCGCCGCCGCCGGGTTCGCCCGGCTGGAGGCCGAGCGTCGCCGCACGGCGCGCGCCGCCCAGGACAGCGCGCTGGTGCGCGCCGCCCACGCGCTCAACCAGTCGCTCGAGCTGCAGGAGGTGCTGCGCACGCTCGCGCGCGAGGCCGCCGCGGCCGTCGGCGCCGATCTCACCGGCGTCTACCTCGGCAACGGCCGCGACGGCGGCGTCGCGACGGCCGGGCACGGCGTGCCGAACGAGTGGCACGGGCTGCCGATCGCCCCCGGCGAGGGCGCGGCCGGCCAGGTCCTGCTGACCGGCCGGAGCTACACGACCAACGACTACCAGCGCGACGTCACGGTCCCGGGCCATCCCGTGATGGGCCGCTTCAAGACCGCGATCGCTGTCCCCATGGTCTGGAACGACGAGCTCAAGGGCGCGCTGTCCGTCGGCTGGACCAGCATGCGGCGGATCGAGGAGGAGGACCGGGTCGCGCTCGAGGCGATCGCCGACCTCGCGACCGTCGCCTGCCACAACGCCGAGGCGTACGACCAGGTGCAGCAGGCCGCGCGGACCGACGCGCTGACCGGCCTGCTCAACCACGGCGCGATGCAGGTGCGCGTGCGCGAGGAGATCGCCCGCGCGCGGCGCGACGGCACGCCGCTCAGCTTCGTGATCATCGATCTCGACGACTTCAAGCGCGTCAACGACGTGCGTGGTCACCAGGCCGGTGACGAGCTGCTGCGCCAGGTCGCCGGCGTGCTGCACGCCGAGCTGCGGCCGTACGACGTGGTCGCCCGTTACGGCGGCGACGAGTTCGTGCTCCTGCTCCCGGGCAGCGATGAGGCCGACGCCCGTGTCGTCGCCGATCGCGTCCGCAACGCCGTGACGCGCGCGCAGGTCGGCGCCTGCTCCCTCGGCGTGGCCGAATGGCACGAGCCGCTCGATGCCGACCAGCTGCTCGAGCACGCCGACCGGGCGCTCCTGCTCGCCAAGCGGACCGGCAAGGGCCGCGTGGCGGTCGCGAACGCCGACGTCGAGCGCGAGCTGGCGATGATGCAGGCCCAGCACGGCTCGCCCGCCGCCGTGCAGGCGCTCGCCGCCGCGATCGAGGAACGCGACAACTACACCAACGAGCACTCCGAGGAGGTCGTGCACCTCGCCCGGGGCGTGGCGATGATCCTCGGCCTGGCTGGCGAGCAGGTCGAGCGGATCGCCCACGCCGCGCTGCTACACGACGTCGGCAAGCTCGCCGTGCCGGACGAGATCCTCCACAAGCGCGGGCCGCTGACGCCCGAGGAGTGGGCGGTGATGGCCGAGCACCCGGTCGCCGGCGAGCGGATCCTGCTGCGGATCCCAGACCTCGCCACGATCGCGCCGGTCGTCCGGCACGAGCACGAGCACTGGAACGGCAGCGGCTACCCGGACCGGTTGAGGGAGCGCAAGATCCCGATCGGCTCGCGGATCATCCTCGCCTGCGACGCCTACCACGCGATGCTCACCGACCGCCCGTACCGCGCCGCGCTGTCGCCCGCGGAGGCGGCGCACGAGCTGCAGAAGGGCGCCGGCAAGCAGTTCGACCCCGACGTCGTCGACGCCCTGCTCGATCTCCTCGGCTACGACCGCCCGGACGTGCCGAACCGCTCGGCCGGCGTGCGGATGCCCGCCGCGCCGCCCCGGCGCGAGGCGCGCGGCCGCTAGCCGCCGCGCCGCGTCGCGGCGCCCCGCCGCGGTCTCGGCGGCCGCCTAGGTCTTCGGCTTCTTGTTCGGCGTCGCGTTCGTGATCAGCGTCGCGCTGTAGGTCAGCCGCGCGCGGTACAGGCAGCGGTACTGCGTGCGCTGGTCCATCTTCGTCTGCGCTGTCTGCAGGCCGGTCTTGTCGCACTTGCCCTTGGCCCGGCTCGCGCGCCACGAGGACCCGTCGTTGAGCAGCGCCGTCAGCGCCGGCGCCCACGTCGGCACCGTCAGCGCGACCACCTGGCCCTTCTTGACGGCGATCGACGTCGTCAGCGGGAACTGGACCTTCTGCCCGAAGTACGGCTCGAGCTTCACGATCGGGCTCTGGCCGATCACGCGGTGGAACAGGCGCTTGCCGCGGCGCAGGATCGTCAGCCCCGCTGACGCCTCGCCGAAGTTGCCGTTGAAGAAGTCGATCTGGCGCTTGTCAGGGTTGCCGAGGCCGATCGTCCAGGCGACGATCCTGCCGTCGGCCGGCACGAGGTACGCGGCGCGGCTCTTGAGGACCTTCGCCTGGTAGCCCGTCGTGCGCGAGACGGCCTGGCACGGCGTCGTCGGGCACGTCGGCGTGGCCTCGGGCGTACCGCCGATCTCGACGATCCGCGCCGAAGCGGGCGCGGCGAAGACCAGCGCGGCCAGCACGGCAACAGTGGCGAGCGGGCCCGCCGTTCCAATTGTTCTCATGCGATGGGGCATCCCGGCATTCAACACGACGAACCGGCAGGGGTTGTGGTCCCCGCCGGCCCTATGCGCGCCGCGCCACCGGCGCTGGTTGTCGGGATCGGCCGTGGTTCAGAGCTTCGTCACGTTTATGGCCTTAGGCCCCTTGTCGCCCTGCTCCTCCTCGTAGGTCACCTTCGAACCCTCGGCGAGCGACCGGTAGCCGTCGCCGAGGATGCCCGTGAAGTGCACGAACAGGTCACGGCCGCCCTCATCGGGGGTGATGAAGCCGAAACCCTTGTCATCGCTGAACCACTTGACCGTCCCGGTACCCACAGATAGACCCCACTTGCTGCAACGCCGCGGGCCGAGCCTCGCGTCGCTTTTGACGTTGACCGGCCGCCGCCGGTCCTGACGCTGCAGAACGTATCCGGGTTACGGCTTGGCGTGCAAGAGCTAGTTAACCGGTGAGTTCCCGGGCGGCGGCGGCGATCTCGTCCCGGTCGCCCGGCGCGGGCGTCCACGGCAGCCGCAGCGGGTCGGCGTCGTAGCGGGGGATCACATGGACGTGGAAGTGGAAGACGGTCTGCCACGCCGCCGACCCGCACGAGTTGAGCAGGTTCACGCCGTCGGCCTCCAGGCGCTCCGTGATGCGCGTCGCCAGCTTCTGGGCCATCCGCATCACGGCGTCGAGATCCTCGTGCGGAACCTCGATCAGGTCGGTGCTGTGCTCGCGCGGGACCACGAGCAGATGGCCCCTGGTGGCAGGGTTGATGTCCATGAAGGCCACCGTGCGCTCGTCCTCGTCCACGCGCGTGGACGGGATCTCCCCTCCGACGATCTTGCAGAACAGGCAGTCCGGGTCAGCCATGGCCGGAGGGTATCCGGACGACCCTCAGCCCCGCGCCTTCCAGCACCGCGTCCTT
The DNA here is from genome assembly GCA_963803335.1 of uncultured Solirubrobacteraceae bacterium. GTDB lineage: Bacteria > Actinomycetota > Thermoleophilia > Solirubrobacterales > Solirubrobacteraceae > DASSUW01. Next base: position 864,122 of record CAWDME010000012.1, read on the forward strand.
GTGTGCGTCTTCTCGCTCGGTTCTCGGCCGCGTGTGGCCCGGGCCGTCGATCTCGACCACGAGGTTGCGGTCGGGCCAGTAGAAGTCGACTTCGAGCCCTTCGACGTGCGTGTTCACCAGCGGTTCTGTCTCCACGCGCGCGAGGAACTGGTCCTCCAGATCGGACTTGGTGCCGGCGCTGCCTGAGGCGTGGCTTGTAGGGCGGCGTGGAGGGTGGTCAGCGGTCTGCCTTGGGCTCGCGCCATCGTCGCGTTAGTGCTCGCGACGCTGAGGCGGTTACGGAAGGCCGCCTCGTGGATGACGTTGGCGAGCCGGTGGGGCGTGAAGGTGGCGGCTAGATCGACGAGGGTTCGCGGGACGGTCGTGACCCGGATGCCTTGGTAGATCGTTACGTCCCGTGCGTCGAGGTTGCGCACGCGGTGGATCCTCACCCCCTACGTGCCCGCCGTTGGCCCGGCACGAGGACGTCGATCCCGTCGACCTTGCCGCGCCAGATGTTCCAGTGCTTCGCGGCCGATCCATGGCTCAGAGCCGCTCCGCCTCCGGCGGCCAGAACCGCCGCCATGTATTTCGCTTCCTGTGAGAGGCGGTTGTGGCCCAAGGCGTACACGCCGCGGTAAAGGGGGTGGAGGCGGCCGGCTTCGACGCGCTTCGCCACCGCGTTTCGGCCGAGACCAGCGGCGGCGAGTTGCGCGCTCGTGATCACGCCGTACTGTCGGCCGGAAACGGCGGCGATGATGGCGTCTACGCGGGGTGGACGACGTTTGTCACCTCCTGGGTTACGTTCGTTAGCCACCCCTCGAGCGTGCCAACAAACTCGTTACGTGTCTGTGGCTAAATGCGAAGTTCGTGTGCCAATTCGCACACGCAGTAGCCTGAACAGCCCATCGAGATCAGGCAGGAGCGGATCGCGCGGCTGGCCTCACGGCTCGCGGTGATCCCTGTCGGCGCGGCCACGGAGACGGTGCGGGCCGAGCGCCTGCGGCGCACGGAGGGCGCCCTCGCCGCCACGCAGGCCGCCGCGGCCGAGGGGATCGTGCCCGGCGGCGGCACGGCGCTGCTGCGCCCGGCGCCGGCGCTCGATGCGATCGAGCTCGAGGGGTGACTACGCGCGCGGCGTCGAGGTCGTCCGCAGTGTGCTCGACGAGCCGCTGTTCTGGATCGCCTCCAACGCCGGCGACGACGGGCACGCGAGCGTCGACCAAGTGCGGGCGATGCCCGACGGGCACGGGCTCGACGCGCTCACGGGCGAGTTCGGCGACCTGTTCGAGCGCGGCGTCGTCGACCCGGTGCGGGTGGTCCAAGGCCAGCCTCGCGCACGCGGCGTCGGTGGCCGCGCTGTTGCTGACACGGAGGCCCTGGTGGCGGTGGAGCTGGTCGCGCAGCCGGGCGCGGTCATCGTCCGGGCTTCGGCGACCTGGCGGAGGGACTGGCACGGCCGTCTTCGCCCATCTGAACCACGGCCAGGCGGTCGTCAGCGCCAGCGTTCCAGGAGATCCTCGTCCGGTACCTCGCGGACGACCCGTCCGGGCACGCCGATCACCACGCCGCGCGGCGGGACATCACGCGTAACCACGGCGCCGGCGGCGATGAAGGCCTCCTCGCCAAGCTCGATCCCTGGGGTTACGACGACCGCGCCACCCACCCGGCACGCGCGCCGGATCGTCGCCCCGACGATCTTGTAAGAGTCGTCGTGGCGGGCCATTGTCGAGTCGTTCGTGAGCAGGACGCCGGGCCCGAGGAAGACGTCGTCCTCGACGCGGGAGTTCGCGGTGATGTAGACGTCGGTCTGCACGCGCGCGCGGGCGCCGATCGTGACGTCGAAGTCGACGGTGCTTCCGCGGCCGATGACGGTGCCGGGTCCAATGACCGACCGCTCGCGGACGAAGGCCTGGTCGCCGATGATCGCACCGGCGCCAATACGCGCGCCTGCGCATACGACCGCGCCGCAGCACACGACGGCGCCGTCTTCCACGATGAGTGGCTCGGCTGCCGCCGTCGACGCCGACGAGTGCTTGGCCAGCTTCGGGGATTTGCCGAGCACCGCCCCGTCCTGGATCTCGCAGCGCTCGCCGACGACGGTACCCGCATGCACGACGACGAACGCGCCCAGCCGCGATCCGGCGCCGATCGTGGCTCCCTCGTGGATGACGCAGTACGGACCGAGGACGGCATCCGGTGCGACGTCTCCGCGCACCGGGTCTTGTGTCAATCCCCGCATGGCGGCGACCCTAGCATCGCTCGTGCCCGTTCCACGGCCTGCTCGCGAGTGGCGATCTCGCCCGCAAATCGATCCTCCTCGAGCCGGGCGAGGAGTTCACCGAGGCGCGGACCAGGCTGCAGGCCAAGCTCGCGCGCGAGCTCGTCTCCCCGCACCAGCGGCTCGGCCGGATGGTCGGCGAGCGCGTAGGCGAGCATCTCGCGAGCGAGGTCGATGTGGGCGGCGATCGCCTCGCCGGCGTTGCGGCCGCGGGTCGCGAGGCGGTCGGCGACGGTGAATATCGTCACCTCCGGGCTAAACGGAGAGGTGGCCCGCAGATAGCGCCAGACCGAGCGGCGGCCGAGCGGGCGCTCGTGCACGAGGAAGCCGAGGCGGAGGTGGTGGAGCGTCAACGCGGCGACGTAGTCGCTCACCCGTGTCGAGGCCCGCAGGCGGCTGAGGACCGCGCGGGCGAGGTCGGCGCCGGCGGCGTCGTGGCCCACGAAGGTCACGCGCCCGTCGGGTAGCTCCCCGCGCGTCGCCGGCTTGGCCGCGTCGTGCAGGAGCGCGGCGAAGCGCATGGCGCCGCCCTTGGTCAGCTCGTCGCCCAGCGGCTCGGCGAGCACGTCCGCCATGTCCGCGCCGTGCTCGCCGCGCTCCAGCGCCGCCACGGCGTCCAGCACCTCCAACGTGTGGTCGTAGACATCGAGGTGGTGGAACACGTTCTGCTCCACCCCCTTCAAGGCCACAAGCTCGGGCAGCACGGCGCCGAGCAGCCCGAAGCGGTCCATCAGATCGAGGCCGGTGCGCGCACGGTCAGCCGTGACGATGCGCTTGAGCTCCCCGAACACCCGCTCCGGGGCGACCTCATCGATGGCTGGGGCGTGCCGCTCGACGGCAGCGCCCGTCTCCGGGTCCAGAGACACGTCGAGCTCGGTGACGAGCCTGACCGCCCGCAGCGTGCGCAGCGGGTCCTCGGCCAGTGCGCCCGCGGAGACCATCCGCACCACCCGCTCCTCGAGATCGGCCCGCCCGCCGTGCGGGTCGAGCACGTCGCCGCCGGCCAGCGGTTCGGCCATCGCGTTGATCGTGAAGTCGCGCGCGGCGAGGTCGGCCGCGATGTCGGCGTCCCGAAGCTGCACGAGGTCGACGTGCCAGCTGTGGCCGGGGCCGACGACCCGCCAGGTGCCGAACGCGCCGGAGAGCTGAAACGCCGTCCCGCCCGTCGACCGGGCGATCGAACGCGCGGCACGCCGCGGCTCGCCCCGCAGCGAGATGTCGAGGTCATCCGTCGGTCGCCCGAGCAGGTGGTCTCGGACCGCGCCGCCGACCAGCCACGCCTCCTGCCCGGCCAGCGCCTCCCGCGCCGCGGAGAGCGGATCGGTCACGCGTGCTCCCGGGGGACGCGGGCGCTGAGGCCGCAGGTGATCTCGTAGTTGATCGTCCCCAACGCGCGGGCCAGATCCTCGGCGAGGATCCGCTCGCCCCCGCGCGCGCCGATCAGCACCGCCTCGGCGCCCCGCTCTACGGGCGAATCGCCGAGATCGACGGTGATGTTGTCCATCGAGACCGTCCCCACCAGCGGCACGCGCCGGCCGTCCACCAGCACGGTCGCGTTGTTGGTCAGCCCTCGCCGCACGCCGTCGCCGTAGCCGATCGGGATCGTCCCGAGCCAGGTCTCGCGCTCGGCGACGAACCGCCGCCCGTATCCCGTGCTCTCGCCCGCCGCGCAGCGCTTGACCTCGGCGACGTAGCTGACGAGCTCCAGGGCCGGCTCGAGCCCGTGGTCAGCCGGGTCGCGATGGAACGGGTCCATGCCGTAGACGGCGATGCCGCAGCGGACCATGTCGAACCGGGCGTCCGGGCGCCGCAGCGCCGCCGCGGAGTTCGCCGCGTGCACGGGCACGCCGGGGTGATGCGCGATCCAATCGTTGAAGCGGCCCAACTGCGCATCGACGAAGGACTGGTCGTCCTCGTCGGCCGTGGCGAAGTGCGTCATCAGGCCCGCGCAACGATCGCTGAGCGCCGCCACCACGCGCGAGGCCTCGTCCGCGTCGCGGGTGCCGAGCCGCCCCATGCCGGTGTCGAGCTTCACGTGCACGCGCGCGTCGGCCGGCAGCGCGGCCACGAAGTCCTCGCGCCAGGCGACGATGTCGGCGCGTGCGGAGAGGGCGGTGGCGAGTTCGTCTGCGGAGAGCGCGCCCATCACGAGCAGCGGCGCGTCGAGACCCGCGGCGCGAAGATCATGCGCCTCGACCGCCGTCGCGACGGCGAGCGACGACGCGCCGCCGGCCAGCGCCGCGCGGGCCGCCGCCACGGCCCCGTGCCCGTACCCGTCGGCCTTGACCACGGCGCGCAGCCGCGCGGGCGCGACCGCGGCGGCCAGGCGCGCGCAGTTGCGCTCGATCGCGCCCACGTCCACGCGGGCCAGCGCCCGGACCATCTATTCCCCGTCGGCCGCGAGCCCGTCGAGGACGTCCACGCGCGTGACGACCCCGACCAGCCGGCCGTGTTCGATCACCGGCAGCCGGTTGTACTTCTTGCCAGCGATGATGTGGGCCGCCTCGCGCACCGTGGCGTCAGGCTCGATCGTGATCGGGTCCGGGGTCATCATGTCCTCAGCCAGAGAGGCGAACGCCTTGCGCGCGCGCTCCTCGAAGTGCGACCAGCGCTCGAGGAACACCACTCCACCGAACAGCTCGAAGTAGTGCGGAAGATGGAAATCCTCACCCTCCTCGGAGAGCACGAGGTCGGCCTCGGTGATGATCCCGACGCAGCGGCCGCCCTCGTTGACCACCGGCACTCCGCTGAGGTCGTGGTCGCGCATGACGTGCAGGACCGTCTCGACCGAGTCAGCCACCGTCACGCTGACAGGGTCGTGCTGCATGATGTCTCGCACAGTCAGCGCCATGCGGGCCGCACTTTAGTGTGCAAATGCAGCGGGAAGCTGCTCGATCACGTCGGAAGCGATGACACCGTCGGGCCCGTGCGGCTCGGCCGCGAGCTGCCCCGCGCGTACGTGGGCGAACACCGCCGCGCACGCGGCGTGGGCGGGCGGCAGGCGCTTGCCCAGCAGCGCGCCGGTGACGCCCGACAGCACGTCGCCGGTGCCGGCCGTGGCCAGCGCGGGCGCCCCGCCGCGCGAGACGGCCACGCGCCCGTCCGGCGAGCAGACCAACGTGTCGTCCCCCTTCAAGACCACGATCGCGCGCGAGCGGGCGGCCGCCTCGCGCGCGTGATGCAGCCGCCGCCGCTCGACCTCGCTGGACTCGACGTCCAGCAGCCGGCCCAGCTCGCCGGCGTGCGGCGTGAGCACCGTCGGCCAGCGCCGCTGCGGCAGGTCCTCCGGGAACACGCCGGCGAGTGCGTTGAGCCCGTCGGCGTCGATCACCAGCGGCACGTCGATCCGCTCGAACATCTCGCGCGCGAATGCGCGCGCTCCGTCGGTGCGCCCGAGGCCGGGCCCGAGCACCACCGCGTCGGCCCACTTGATCGCCCGCAGCGCTGGCTCGATCGCCTCCGGCGTCAGCGACCCTTCGTCCGACGGCAGGCCGACCATCATCGCCTCGAGCAGCCGCACCGAGAACGTCGCCTCCAGGTGCGCCGGCGCCCCGACGGTCACGTACCCGGCTCCGGAGCGCATCGCCGCCAGCGCGGACATCGTCGGCGCGCCCGTGAGCCCGGAAGAGCCACCGATCACGAACACGTTCCCTGACGTGAACTTCGTCGACGAAGGCCCGCGGCGCGGCGCGCCCACGAGCACGCCCGCGTCGATCAGGCCGCACTGCGACTCGACCGGCGAGCCGGCGGGGATGCCGATGTCGATCACCCGCACCTCCCCCGCGTGCTCCTTGCCGGGCCGGACCCACAGCCCCGGCTTGGCGCCGTGGAACGTGGCCGTGGCGACCGCCGACACCGCCGCGCCGGCCACCTCTCCGGTTGACGCGTCCACCCCCGACGGGATGTCGGCCGCCACCACCGGCGCGCCCGCCGCGTTGATCGCCTCGATCACCGAACCGGCCGGGTCGCGCGGCGCGCCGGTCGCGCCGGTGCCCAGCAGCGCGTCGACGATGATGGCCGCCCCCTCGAGCGCCGCGGCCGATAACTCCGCCGGCGGCGCGCCCGGGAGCCGCCGCAGCTGCTCGGCCGCGTCGCCGGTGAGCGTGTCCGGCGGCCACACGGCCAGCACGTCGACCGCACGGCCCGCGTCTCGCAACAGCCGCGCGGCCACGAGCCCGTCGCCCCCGTTGTTTCCCTTGCCGCAGACGATCGCGACCCGCCCGGCGGGGGCGTGCTGGGCGATGACCGCGGCCAGCCCCTCCCCCGCGCGCTCCATCAGATCCAGCGACGGGATCCCGGCCGTCTCTATCGCCCAGCGGTCGGTGGCCCGCATCTGCTCAGCGTCGAGCAGCGGCTCCATCACTCGGTCACCGCCACGGCAACCGCCATCCCGTGCGTGTGGGTGAGCGAGAGCGAGATCGACACGCCGAGCTCGCGGGCGCGGCGCTCGGCCGCGCCGCTGAGGACCACCCCCGGCGGCTCGTCGCCACCGCCGACGACCTCGACGTCGAGCCAGCTCCCGTCACGGAGCTGCAGCGCCTTGGCGACCGCCTCCTTGGCGCAGAAACGCGCGGCCAGGTGCATGGCCGGCCGCGGCCGCGTGGCGGCGTACGCCCGCTCGCCGTCGGTGAACAGGCGCTCGGCGAGCCGCGGTCGCCGGGCCAGAGCGCGCTCCAGGCGGTCGATCTCGAGGAGGTCGATGCCGACGCCCACGGGGGCGACTCTACCGACCGCTCGGCGGTCGTACACGCGTCCAATCGCGGCGAACGCTCGACTATCGGATGGCGGCGCGCGGACCGGGCTTGCCGGACGGTAGCGGCCATGAAGAAAACAATCCTCGCGACGATCGCGCTCGCGCTGCTCGCGTTCGCGCCGGCGGCAAGTGCCGCCCCACGCCTGGAAGGCTGGTGGTCGTTCAACGAGCTTCGCGGTAGCCAGGTCGCCTGGGACTGGTCGGGACACGGCCACCGCGGGCAGCTCGGCTCCACACCGGGCGTCGACGCCAACGATCCGACGCGGATCGCCGGCTGGTTCCTCGGCGGCCTGCGCTTCGGCGGCGACGACTTCGTCCGCATCCCGACATCGCCCGACCTCGAGCCCAGCAACGTGACGGTGGCGGCCTGGGTCCGCGGCTCGGGGTCGCCCGGCCAGTGGAAGTACATCCTCTCCAAGGGCTCCAGCACCTGCGACGCGGGCTCATACGGCCTGTACAGCGGGACCGGCGGTGGCCTCGCGTTCTACATCTCGTCCGACGGGACGACGTGGACGGTGTCGCCCGAGGCGGGCCCCGAGGTCTGGGACGGCCGCTGGCACTTCGTGGCCGGCACGTTCGACGGCGCGACCGTGCGTGTGTACGTCGATGGCGTGCAGGTCGGTAACGGCACGCCCACCAGCATGCAGATCGGCTACGGCGTGCCGGGATCCGATGCGTACCTCGGCGCGTACCGCGGCAGCTGCGACCTGATGATCACCGGCGACCTCGACGAGGTCATGGTCTGGAACCAGGCGCTGCCGATCAGCGACATCTGGAACCGGTTCAGCGCCCTGGTCGGCCGCTGAGCCTCACGGTGCGGCGGGCCGCCGGCGATCCGCCGAGGCCCGTCGCACCGATCAGGCGAGGGCGCCGCCGAGCTCGCGCATCCGCACGGCGGCCTCAACGGCCTCGTCGCGCGACCGGACTTCGAGCTTGCGGTACAGGTTCTTCAGGTGCGACCGGACGGTCTCGGTCGAGAGCACGAGCAGGCGCGCGATGTCGTCGGTCGACGCGCCGCCTGACAGAAGGTCCAGGACCTCCCACTCGCGATCCGTGAGCGACGAGCGCACGGGGCGCAGGCCCATCCCACCCGTCGGAGCGGTCCGGTAGTGCTGGACGAGGTGCATCGCCAGCCGGCGCGAGATTGCCGCCTCGCCATCGAGCGAGCCGCGCAGCGCTCGCGGCAGAGACGCGAGCTCCATGTCCTTCGACAGGTACCCGGCCGCGCCGGCGCGCAGGCCGCGAAGTCCGAGCGACTCATCCCCCGCGCCCGTGAGGAGGATCACGCGGATGTTCGTGTCCTGGTCGTAGATCCGACGCGTCGCCTCGATGCCGTCGAGCTCGGGCATCATGTAGTCCATCACCACGACGTCCGGCCGGTAGAAGAGCGCGAGCTCAACGGCCTCGCGGCCCGTCGCCGCCTCGGCGATCACCGTCACGTTCTCGCGCTGCAGCGTGTCACGAATCAGGCGGCGGACAAGCGGATCATCATCCGCGATGATCGTCCGCAGCGGTGGCACGTCATCCATGAAGTCTTCCATCGGTTCCTCTCCGAGGGTCCGTCCTGCCGGAGTTGCACTGTACGGCAACTGTAGAGAGGCGTGGGGGATTTTCGTACCCGGCGGGGGTCAGACATGCGTCCAGCCTGGGGCACGGATCCTCCCGCTCCGGGTGATCCGCTGACCGGCATGGGCACGAAGACGCCGACGGCGGGCGGCCTGATCTCACCTTCCTCACCGCCTGGCCAGGCACCAAGCTGGCCGGCGTGGGAATAAGCATCAGTGACCTTCGCAACGGACGCGAGTCCGATCAGACGCTCGAGAACCTGCTGACTGCCCTGTCGCTGAACCTCGAGCTCCGCGCCCGCTATCGCGTCTTCGAGTTCGAAGCCACGCAGGAGGGCCACGCCGACATCGCCTCACTCTTCGCCGACCTCCGGCGCATCGAGCAGGAGCAGATCAGGGTGCTTCTCGCCGGCCTACGGAGCCGGCTGGGCGACCTCGAGACGCACAAGGAGCTCGCATGACCATCGGCATCGTCGGGCTCGGCTATGTCGGGCTGCCGCTCGCGGTGGCGTTCGCCGAGGCAGGCCAGCGCGTCGTCGGCGTCGATACGAGCAGCGAGCGCGTCGCCCAGCTGCGCGACGGCAACTCCTACATCGAAGACATCCCATCCGAGCGGCTGCAGGCGGTCTCCGGCCGCATCGAGGCCACGACCCGCGCGACACGCCTCGGACTGTGCGACGCGATCATCATCTGCGTCCCGACGCCGCTGACGGCGAACCGCGAGCCCGACCTCGGGCCGCTGCTGAACGCGTCCCAGGCCGTCGCCGACGTGCTGCAGCCCGGCCAGCTCGTCGTCCTCGAGTCCACGACCTACCCGGGCACGACCCGCGAGCGCGTGCTCCCGATCCTCGAGGAGACCGGCCTCGTCGCCGGCCGCGACGTCAACCTCGCCTTCTCGCCGGAGCGCGTCGACCCGGGCAACGAGACGCACTCGCTGCGCAACACGCCAAAGATCATCGGCGGCCTCACGCGCGAGTGCCGCGACCGCGCCGAGGCCGTGTACGGACTCATCTGCGAGCAGGTCGTACCCGTCTCTACCCCCGAAGTCGCGGAGATGGCCAAGCTGCTCGAGAACATCTTCCGGTCGGTCAACATCGCGCTCGTCAACGAGCTGGCGCGCCTGGCCGACCGGATGCAGATCGACATCCACGAGGTCATCGACGCCGCCGCGACGAAGCCGTTCGGCTTCATGCGCTTCGACCCCGGCCCGGGCATGGGCGGCCACTGCCTCCCGGTCGACCCCTTCTACCTGTCGTGGAAGGCGCGCGAACTCGACTTCGCGACCGAGTTCATCGAGCTCGCGGGCAAGGTCAACCAGAGCCAGCCGTACTTCTGCGTCGAGCTGGCCGAGCGCGCGCTGAACGACCAGGGCAAGGCCGTCAGGGGCTCCCGGATCGCGGTCGTCGGCGTCGCCTACAAGGCCGGCATCGGAGACACCCGCGAATCGCCGGCGCTGAAGATCATCGACCGGCTGCAGGCACTCGGTGCCGACGTCGTCTACACGGACCCCTACGTCCCGGTGCTCCGCGCCTCGGGGCTCACGGGCACCACGCTCGACGAAGCGCTCGCCGGCGCTGACCTCGCACTCATCGTTACCGCACATCCGGGAATCGACCACGCCGCGGTGGCCGCCCGGGTGCCGACCATCGACTTCCGCGGCGTGACCAGGACGGTCCGGGCGTCCGCACGGCCGCCCGCAGAGATCAATGCCCCGATGCGGGGCGGTTTCACCAAGCCCACGGAGGTGGCGGCATGAAGCGGCTTATGATCGTCGCTGATCACTCGTTCGTTGTGCAGTCGATTCGCCTGGCGCTCCGCCAGACGGCCGGCTTCCAGGTGGTCGGATGCTTCGATGGCCGGACCCCGGTCTCGCGTGCGCTCGCCGAGCTGCGACCGGATGTCGTGCTCGTCGACGACATGCAGGAACCAGACGCGGCGCTGGCACGGCTCGGCGAGGTGACGGAGGAGTGCCCGGACGCGAAGGCGCTTCTGCTGACGCTCCGCATGGACCAGGAGTGGCTCGACCAGGTGTTCGCCACCGGCGCCCACGCGGTGCTCTCGAAGGCGGTTCACCCGGTGTCACTGGGCACGCTCCTACGTGAGATCTCGCACGGCAATGTCGTGCATCGCTACGAGCGCCGGCCGCACACCGACACCAAGGAGTGCCCGCTGACCGATCGCGAGCTCGAGATCCTCCGGCTCGCCGCGGCCGGCAACACGAACAGCCAGATCGCGCGGGAGCTGTGGGTGACCGAGCAGACGGTCAAGTTCCACCTGTCGAACACCTATCGCAAGCTGGGCGTCGCGAACCGCACCGAGGCGAGTCGGTACGCCCATGTCCACGACCTCGTGGCGGCGTGACCCCTCCGCAGACCCAGACCGTTCCTCCGTCGGAGGCGCTCCCGCACCACCTCAGCCTCGCGCCGCGGCCGCTCGACGCGCGCTACGCGCCGCACAGCCTGTCCAGCGGCCGCGTGCGCCTCGTCGCGGCCGCGGACGCGGCGGCCGTGCTGCTCGCGCTCCTCGTCACCTACGTCGTCGCGGACTACGCGGCTCCGCCGGCGATGATCGCGCCGCCGTTGGCCGGCCCGATCCTCGCGGTGATTGCGACCGCCATGTGGGTCGCGGTGTTCACCGCCTACGGGCTCTATGAGACACAGGTGCGGGCGATCTCGCCCGCCAGCCTCGACGAGGTCCCGAAGCTGTTCCATGCGCTCCTCGCCGGCTCGCTCCTCATGCTCGTGGCGGCGCAGATCCTCAAGCGCGTCGAGGGCTGGATCGTCTTCTCAGCTGCCGAGGCTGCGCTCTTCTGCGTGCTCGCGATCGTGCTCGTCCCGCTCGGGCGCAGCGCTGTGCGGTCGTGGCTCCTGCCAGCCGTTATGCAGAGTCGCCGCGCCCTGATAGTCGGCGCCGGGTCGGCGGCCGAGCTGATCCGGAGCAAGCTTGAGCGTCACCCGGAGTTCGGCCTGGACCTCGTCGGCTTCGTCGACGACGACGCCAGCGGCCCGAACGTGCTCGGAAGCACGGCGCAGCTGACTCGGCTCGTGGACGAGCTCGAGGTCGACTGGATCGTCCTCGCCGTCGCCGACGCGCCGTACGAGGAGATGCTCGAGCTGGTGCGCCGCGTCCGCCGTCCGGACGTGCACCTGTCGATCGTGCCCCAGTTCTTCGAGGTGTTCGCATCGAACGCGACGATCGAAGACCTCAAGGGAGTGCCGATCGTGAGCCTGCCGCCGATGCGGTTCTCGCGCGCGGTGCTGGCGCTCAAGCGCGGCTTCGACATCATCGCTTCGGCGGTGGGGCTGCTGCTCCTGTCGCCGCTGCTGCTGGCGACGGCGATCGCGATCAAGCTCGACTCGCCGGGCCCCGTGCTCTTCAAGCAGCTGCGCAACGGCCGCGGTGGCAGGCACTTCAAGATCCTCAAGTTCCGCACCATGGTGGCGGACGCGGAGTCTCAGCGGTTCGGGCTCGCGCAGATGAACCAGCTCCGGCAGGGCCCGCTCTTCAAGATCAAGAGCGATCCCCGGATCACCCGCATCGGCGGCTTCCTGCGTCGATACAGCATCGACGAGCTCCCCCAGCTGTGGAACGTGTTCCGCGGCGAGATGAGCCTCGTCGGTCCGCGCCCGTTCGTCGTGCACGAGGCCGACCAGATCACCGGCTGGGCGGGCCGGCGCCTCGACACGACGCCCGGCATAACGGGCCTCTGGCAGGCGCTCGGACGCAACGACATCCCATTCGACGAGATGGTCAAGCTCGACTACATCTACGTGACCAACTGGTCGCTCTGGTGGGACATCAAGATCCTCTGCCGGACGATCCCGGTCGTCCTCGCGAGAAACGGGGCGTACTAGATGGATCAGTCGCTCACCGGAGCCGCTCGGCTGGGCAATCCCGCGAGCGGCGCGGCGATCCCGCGCGCGCACTGGATCGCCGTCCGGGCGGGCGTGCTCGTTTCTCATCGGCTCGCCACCATCGGGCTGATCGCTTGGTGCGCGCTGCTGGCCGGGCTCACGTGGCGCGCCTGGGGCGATCTGTCGGTCGACACCGGCTACGACGTGCTCGCGGGCGTGCGCGTGGCCCACGGCGAGCTGCCGTACGTCGACTTCACCTACTACTACGGGCCACTGGCCCCGCTCGTGCTCGGCGGCGCGGGGGTGCTCCTCGGCGACGGCGTCGGGACCTCGATCGCCGTCGGCCTCGTGCTCTCGCTGCTGATCGTGATCCTCACGCATCGAGTGGCCCGGCTGATCGTCGGTCCCGTCGGCGCGCTGCTCGCCGCAGCGCTGACCGCGACCGCGGCGTTCGACCTGTACATGAGCTTCGTCGTGCCCTACACGGCGTCGGCGACGATCGCCGTCGCGGCGTCGCTCGCCGCGGTGCTCGCCGTCGCCGCGCACGCGCGCAGCGGCCGTCGCGCGCACCTGTACGGAGCGGGAGCGGCCCTCGGGGTCGTGACCCTCACGCGCCCGGAGTTCGTCGCGGCCCTCGCGGCCGGTCTCGGAGCCTGGGTGCTGCTCGGGCCCGGGTCGTGGCGCGCCAAGGTCCGCGATGCCGTCGCGCTGGCCGTGCCCGCGATTGCGATCGCCGCCGTTGTCTATGGCGCGTTCCTGACCCAGGTCTCGCCGGCCGTGCTCGTCACCGACAACCTCGTACCGGTCAACCAGCTGCGCGAGGCCGGCAGCCAGGTCGTGCGCAGCGCGATGCCGCTGACGGCCGCAAGTCTGGTCGAGCTCGCCGCGCGGCTGGCGGTGTACGTCGTCGGCATCGGCGGCGTGCTCGTCGCCGCCGCGCTGATCCGCCGGGGCGGCGTCGCCCGCCGAGCCGCGCTTGCGGCCACGGCGTTCGCCTTCGCGGCCTTGCCGCCGTCCTCGTGGTCAACCCCGAGGCCGTTCGCCATCAGCTGCAGCACGCCTGGGGCTGGATTCCGGCCGGCGCCGGCATCGTCGCCGCCGCGGTGCTGTGGGCGGGCCTGCGGCGCGGCCTCGGCCGCAGCGTCGAATGGCGCACGATCGCCGCGCTGACCACGCTGCTGACCGTCCTCGCGGCCACGACCTACGACCAGTTCTTCCCGTACGCGACGCACTTCGCGAACAAGGCCGCGTTCGCGATGCCCTTCGCGGCGCTGTTCCTCGCCTGGCTGCACCTGACGTGGCTGCCGCGGCGCGGCGGCGCCCCGGCCGGCGGGATCGGTGCGGCATGGCTGGCGGCCCTCGCGCTCGCCGGCGGAGTGCTCGTGGTGCACGACGCCGCTGCCGAGTCCGGGACCGTCCACGGTCCGGGCGGCACGCTCGCGGCCCCGCCGGCGCAAGCCCGGGCGTTCCAAGGCGCGATCGATCGGATCGAGACCGAGACCCGTCCGGGGGAGCCGGTCCTCATCGCACCGCAGATGACCTGGATGTACGTCGTGGCCGGTCGGCCGAATCCGCTGCCGCAGCTCGTGACGCTGCCCGGCGCATTGACGATTGCGGACCAGCGCGCCGCCGAGGCGCGGATGGGCGACGTCGACGTCGCCGTGATCGACACCCGGTCGTTCGACGAGTTCGGGCACGGCCGGTTCGGCGAGCATTCGACCGCGAACTGGCCGCGTGGCTCAAGGCGAACTTCCGCCGCGAGTCGGCGTGGCCGATCGGCCCCGACCGGGCCATCGAACTCTGGCATCGCACAGGCAAGGGAGCCGACGGATGAGCATCGAGACAAGCAGCGTCGCAGCCCGCCTCCGGCGCGGGCGCTTCGAGCCGGCCGGCGGCCGGCGGCCGCGCCCGGAACCGGTGCCGGCCGCGCCGGCGGCGGCGGCCGCCCGCGGCGCCGACCTGGCCTCGCGGCGCGGAGCCGCCCTGCTGTCCGTCGGGACGCTCGCCTCCGGCCTGCTCGCCTATGCGTTCAACGTCCTTGCTGCGCGCAGCCTGGGGCCCGCCGACTACGGTCCGGTAGCGGTGCTGTGGGCCGCCGTGTTCCTCACCGCCGTGGTGCTGTTCAGGCCGCTCGAACAGACGCTGTCGCGCAGCATCGCCGAGCGCAAGGCCCACGGCATCGACGCCCACGGCGTCGTGCGCTCGGTCGTGCGCGTCGCCGCCGCGATCACCGCCGTCGCGCTGCTCGTGTGCCTGATCGCCTGGGGGCCGATCACCGACACGCTGTTCGCCGGGCACTCCGGGCTCACGCTCGCGCTGGCGGTGTCGATCCTCGGCTACTGCCTGTCGTACCTCGTGCGCGGCGTCGTCGGCGGCCTCCGCTGGTTCGGCGGCTACGGCGTGCTGCTGCTCGCCGACGGCGGCGTCCGACTGCTCGTTGCCCTGCCGCTCGTGTTCATCGCCTCGCCGGGCGTCGCCGCCGCCGCTGTAGCGCTGGCCGCGATCGGCGGCGCCGTCGCCCCGCTGATGGCGAGGCGCCGGCACCTGCGCGAACGTCTGGAGGAGCCCAAAGCGGAGGCGTTCGACGTGTACGAGGCCCTGCGCTTTGCCGGTCCGGTGACCGCGGTCGCCGCCGCGGAGCAGGTGCTCGTCAGCGGCGGCCCGTTGCTCGTGATGCTCGCGGGTGGCAGCGGCGCCGCGGCGGCCGCGGGCGTCGTGTTCGCCGCGACGATGCTCGTGCGTGGGCCCGTGTTCCTGTTCCAGGGAATCTCGGCTGCGCTGCTGCCCAGCCTCACCAGGCTCGACGCCCTCGGCGACCGGGCGCGCTTCCGGCGGTCCGTCCTGCAGGTCGTCGCCATGGTCGGCATCTTCTCCGGGCTGCTGATCGCGGGAGCGGTGGCCGTCGGCCCGCAGGCGATGAACATGCTGTACGGCGACGGCTTCGAGGCGACGCGCTTCGAGCTCGCGATCCTGTGCGCAGGCATCGGCGCCTACCTGCTGGCGGCGACACTCTCGCAGGCCGTGCTGGCGCGCGGCCAGGCCCGTGCGGCAGGCACGATCTGGGGCCTGTCGGCGATCGCCTTCGTCGCCATCGAGCTCATCGCCAGCGGCACCCCGCTGCACCGCGTCAGCGTCGCGTTCGCGGCGGCCGCGTGCCTGATGGCGGTGCTGTTCGTGGCCCTTGTGACGCGTCGGCGCCAGGAGCGGTCATGAATCGCGCCCAATCTCAGCAAGAACTGGACCCCCGGATAGGTGCCCCGCGCGCAACCCCACTTACGGTAACCGAAGAGCCTATGCGGACCTCAACGAAAGACACGCCCGCCCCCTTCCTGCGCACGCCGTCGGACCCGCCGCGCCTCGTGTCGATCCTCGGCGCGCGGCCCGAGATCATTCAGGCCGCGCCGCTCGCCAGGGCGCTCGCCCCGTACGTCGAGGAGATCCTCGTGCACACGGGCCAGCACTACGACGCGGCGATGTCCGGCACGCAGATCGAGCACACCGAGCTCCCCGAGCCGACGTACAACCTCGCGATCGGATCGCAGGACGATCTCGTCCAGCTCGAGATGGGCGAGAGCCATCCCGCCGTGCTCGACCTCGAGCGGCCGGACGCGGTGCTCGTCCGCGGCGACACGAACGGCACGCTCTCGGGTGCCAAGGCGGCCAAGCGCCGGGGTCTGCCACTCATCCACGTCGAGGCTGGCCTGCGCTCGCATCGCGAAGGCATGCCCGAGGAGCGCAACCGCGTCCGGACGGACCACCTCTCGGACCTCCTGCTCGCGCCCACCGAGTCGGCGCGGGAGAACCTGCTGGCCGAGGGTGTGCGCGGCGAGATCCATGTGACGGGTGACGTCATGTGCGACATGCTGCTGCGCTGGGCCGAGCGGATCGGCCGGCGCCCGAGCGCGGCTATGTGCTCGCGACCGTGCACCGCGACTACAACACGGACGATGCCGAGCGCCTCGCGCTCGTGCTCGACTGCCTGGGCGCCGCCGACCGGCGCGTCCTGTTCCCGGTGCATCCGCGCACGCGCAAGAAGATGGCCGAGTTCCGCCTGTCCGCGCCGGCGAACGTCGCGCTGCTGGACCCGGTTCCGTATCGCGACATGCTCGCGCTCGAGCGCGGCGCCGACCTGATCGCCACCGACTCCGGAGGCGTCCAGCGCGAGGCCTACGTGTGGGGCGTTCCTGCATCACGCTGCGCGAGGAGACCGAGTGGGTCGAGACCGTCTCGACCGGCTGGAACACGTTGGTCGGCGTCGATCGCGACCGGTTCGTCGACGCGCTCGGGCGGCCGCGCCCCGCCGAGCGTCCCCCGATCTTCGGGGACGGCAAGGCAGCGCAACACATCGCCGAGGTTGTCCGCGACTACCTCGAATCACACGTAGTCAAGGAGGACCGTCGTGGCTGAATTGGGCGTCGCCGTCATCGGCGCCGGCAAGATGGGCAGCTTCCACGCGAACAGCGTCGACCGCGTGCAGGATGCGCGCCTGGTCGCCGTCGCGGACCCGAACCCGACCGCGCTGCAGCAGTGCATCGGGCGCCGCAACGTCGACGGCCACGGCGACATCGACGACGTGCTCGCGCGTCCGGACGTGGATGCCGTGATCATCGCGGTGCCCTCCCGGCACCACGCCGACGTGGCGCTCCGCGCGCTCGAGGCCGGCAAGCACGTGCTCGTCGAGAAGCCGATCGCGACCACGATGCCGGACGCGCTGCGTATGGCTTCGTCTGCGCGCATGCGCGGTCTCAAGCTCATGGTCGGTCACGTCGAGCGCTTCAACCCGGCCGTCGCCGCCGTGCGCAGCATGCTCGCCGAGGGCCGGCTCGGCCAGGTCTTCCGGCTCCAGGCCACGCGCGTCGGCCCGCTGCCCACGAGGATCGTTGACGCAGGCGTCGCCATCGACCTCGCCACCCACGACGTGGACATCATGCAGCACGTCGTCGGACACGACATCTCGAGCGTCTACGCACACGGAGCCCGCTTCGCGCATCCGTCGGAGGAGGACATCCTGTCCTGCCTCCTGCGGTTCGGCGAGGAGGGGCCGCTGGGCATCCTCGACGTGAACTGGCTCACGCCCGAGAAGCGGCGCGAGCTGTCGATCATCGGCGAGCACGGCATGCTGCGCGCCGACTACATCACCCAGGACGTCCACTTCATGGAGTCGCCAAGCGCGATCAACGACTGGGCGGACCTGGCCCGTGTCAGGGGCGACGCCGAAGGCGCCGTCGTGCGGTTTGCGCTCCGCAAGGTCGAGCCGCTGCTCGCCGAGCAGCAGGCGTTCGTGGCCTCCGTCCTCGACGACACGCCGGTGCCGGTGACCGCCTACGACGGCGCCCGCGCGCTCGCGTCCGCACTCGCCGTGCGCGACTCGGCGATCAACCGCCGGCCCATCGACCTCCTCGAGATGCCCTCTGACCCCTCGACCCGCCAGCCCATCCACCTCGAGCTCGCCATCGCCGCATGATCAGATTCGTAATCCCAGCCTTCAACGAGGCAGAGAACATTCCCAAGCTGTTCGCCGACCTCGCGCCCGTCGCGCGAGCGCACGGCGCGCGGGTCATCGTCGTTGACGACGGCTCGACCGACGGCACCGTCGAGGCGATCCACGCGCATCGCCAGGACATGCACGTCGCCGTGATCCGCCACCCGCGCAACCTGGGCCTCGGCTGCGCGCTCAACACGGGCATTCGCGCCGCGATCGGCGAGTCGGCCGACGACGACGCGATCGTGACGCTCGAGTCCGACAACACCTCGCGGCTCGCCGACCTCGAGCCGATGCTGCAGCGCTTTGAAGACGGCGCGGACGTCGTGCTTGCCTCGGTCTACGCCCCGGGCGGGCAGCTCATCGGCGTCAAGGGCTGGCGCGTCGCCGCCAGCCGTACGGTGTCCTCCACGTTCCGCTGGCTCGGCGGCCTACGCGAGGTCCCCACGCTGTCAGCGGTGTACCGCATCTACCGCGCCGGCACGATGCGCCGTGCGGCCGAGACGTACGGCTACCTGCTCGTTCGCGAGCCGGGCTTCGCCGCCAACGTCGAGTTGCTGCTCAAGCTCTACAACGCGGGCGCGCGCGTCGAGGAGGTTCCAACCGTCAACGACTGGCGTCTGCGCCAAGGCGTGTCGAAGATGCGCCTCCGGCCGACGGTGGAGGCGTACGGGCGGCTCATGGCCGCCCAGATCGTCGGCCGCATCCAGCCACCGCCGATCTCGCCGCTCGCGATCCGCGAGACGACCGAGGCGATCCGCGCGATCGCCCACACCAACGGCGCCGTCGCGCAGACGCGCGCCAATGGCATCCTGCGGACAATGGCGACGAAGCCTTGACCGCGCGCGTCGGGATCGTCGGCGGCGGGATCCTCGGTACCGTCCTCGGGCTGCGACTGCAGCAG
This sequence comes from uncultured Solirubrobacteraceae bacterium, assembly GCA_963803335.1. Taxonomy (GTDB): domain Bacteria; phylum Actinomycetota; class Thermoleophilia; order Solirubrobacterales; family Solirubrobacteraceae; genus DASSUW01. The sequence goes on from CAWDME010000012.1 coordinate 882,940, forward strand.
GCGGGCGCCCAGGTGACGGTTCTCGAGCGCGCCCCATCGCTCGGCGGGCTGGCCGGTTCCATGGACTTTGGCGGCCACACCGTCGATCGCTTCTACCACGTTGTCGTGCCGTCCGACGAGCACATGATCGCGCTCGCCGAGGAGGTCGGCCTGGGCGACCAGCTGCGTTTTCGGCCGGTCGGCGCCGGCTTCCTGATCGACGGCAAGCTGCATGACCTCAACGGCGTCGGGGACTTCCTGCGCTTCAACGCGCTGACCCCGTGGCAGCGTGCACGCCTCGCCGGGTTCATCGTCCAGTGCCAGCTGCGTTCGTCATACGACGCCCTCGAGGACGTCCCGCTCGAGCAATGGCTGCGCCGCACGGCCGGAAACGGCGTCACGGAGCGGATCTGGAAGCCGCTGCTGAACTCGCGCTTCGACTCGAACTGGAGCGAGCTGCCCGCGACCTATCTGTGGGCCCGCACGCGCCGGATGTCCGGGGCTCGGACGGGCAAGAGCCGCGGCGAAGAGATGGGCCACGTCATCGGGGGCCACCAGCGCCTGATCGACGCCATCGCCCGCCGCGCGCAGGACGAGGGAGTGCGGTTCTGGCTCGGGGCGGCGGTGCAAGGGCTAGAGCGCGACGAGGACGGCGCCGTCCGCGGCGTCCGTGTCGACGGAGACGTCGCCAACTTCGACCTCGTGATCAGCACGCTGCAGCCGCCGGCGCTTCGGTACCTGCTGCCGGAGGATCTCGAGCACCTGCTGGATGCGTACCCGAAACGCTACATGGGGGTCGTCTGCGTCGTGCTCAAGCTCAAGCGCTCGGTCAGCCCGTACTACGCACTGAACATCTGCGAGCCGACGCCGGTGACCAGCGTCATCGAGGCGTCGCACGCGCTCGGGACGGACCACACGGACGGAATGCGACTCGTCTACCTACCGAAGTACTGCGATCCGCAGGCCCCCGAGCACGATGAGGACCCGCAGTCGCTGTACGACCGCTTCACCTCGATCCTGCCGCGCGTGAACCCGTCGTTCTCGCACGACGACGTCGTCGACTGGACCGTGACCCGCACGCGGCTCGTCGAGCCGGTGCACCCGGCCGGCGCGCAGCCGCGCGTCGCGCCGATCTGGCCAGGCGTGCCGGGCCTGGCCCTTGCGTCGGCATCGCAGATCTACCCGCGCCTACTCAACGGTGAGTCGGTCGTCCAGATGGCCGAGCAGGTCGCCCGCGAGACGATCGACCGCGTTGTGAAGCCCACGAACGAGACGTTGCCAGGCCCGGGCAGGGGCTCCCTCACCATCCAACACACCCCTGCCTAATGCGACCTCAGATCCCCATGCGTTACGCCGTCCGCGCCGCGATCCTGGCCGCGGTGTTCGCGCTCAGCGTCATCCCCACACTGCCTTCCTACGGCGCTCCGGGCGCACCCGATGGAGTGACGGCGATCGCGCTGGACGGGCGGACGGGCCTCGGCTGGCAGGCTGTCGCCGGCGCCACGAGCTATCAGGTGTTCCGCGGACGAGTCCGACCACGATCACCACATCGGTGGGTACGACTGCGGCCACGACGTTCACAGACACGACCGCGACCAACGGGACGACGTACTACTACGCGGTGAAGGCGGTGGGAGCGGCACGTCGCCGGCTTCGACCGCCGTGCAGGCCATCCCACGTACGCGCACGTGCACCACCGGCAACGCGATCGTCGTCGAGAACTGCTTCCCCGGCACCACCGCATGGAAGTCCGGGGCCTGGTGGCATCTCGCAGGGCGGCATCGAGGGCTTTGCGAACGCGACGAGCATCAACGCCGGCCAGTCGGTGGACCTGAAGGTCAACACCCAGGATGGCAAGCCCTACCAGCTCGAGGTCTACCGCACGGGGTATACGCAGGCACTCAGGGGCGGCTGATCTCGACGATCCCGAATCTCACCGGAACGCTGCAGTCCGGCTGCGAGCGCAACGACGACACGACCGGGATCATCGACTGCTCGAACTGGGACACGAGCTACCGCCTCACCACCACGGCGGACTGGCCCTCGGGCGTGTACCTGATCAAGATGGTCCGTACCGACAACGGGTCGGAGGACCACATCCTCCTCGTCGTCCGCAACGATTCGGCCACCACGGCCACCACGTACGTCGTCCCCGTCTCGACCTACCAGGCGTACAACAACTGGGGCGGCAAGTCGCTCTACGACTTCAACTGGACGGGCTCGACGACGCAGTCGGGGACGGCCCGCGCGATCAAGGTCTCGTTCGACCGTCCCTACAACGGCACGCGCGACTGGTACACCGAGGTCGACGTCCAGAACGTGAGCTGGTTCGAGCGTGAGGGCTACGACCTCAGCTACGTCAGCAGCCTCGACCTGCACACAGGCGTCCCGAACCTCAACCAGCGCAAGGCCC
>CAWDME010000013.1:0-307449 GCA_963803335.1 uncultured Solirubrobacteraceae bacterium
AAGCGCGGAATGGAGCTCCACGCCTGGCACCTCGGCGACGAGCGCGCCAACGAGGCGGACGAGACCGCTGCCGGCTGGCTCATGCGCCCGCGCGGCGCCTACGTCATGGGCCGGAACATGTTCGGGCCGATCCGCGGTGAGTGGGACGAGGACTGGCGCGGCTGGTGGGGGCCCGAGCCGCCGTACCACGCACCGGTGTTCGTGCTCACTCATCACGCCCGCGAGCCGATCGAGATGGAGGGCGGGACGACCTTCCACTTCGTCACCAACGGCTTCGACGCCGCCTACGCACAGGCGCGTGAGACGGCCGGCGACGGCGGCGTGGACATCGCGGGCGGCGCCTCGACCGTTCGGCAGGCGCTCATCGCCGGGGTCGTCGACGAGCTCACGCTCGACATCGCCCCGGTCCTGCTCGGGTCCGGCGAGCGGATCTTCGACGGCGTCGCATCCTTGGGGGTGGAGCCCGTCGAGGTGCTGCATTCGCCGCTGGCCACGCACATCCGTTACCGCCGGGCGAGCTGAAGGCCAGCTGTCGATATCGCTTTTGACGCGACAAGCGGTGGCCGCACGTTGCTGGCTGCGATTGGTGGTCGGCATCGCCGCCGGCTCAGCCGTGACCGAGGCGATGTCAGGCGATCTTGAAGAACTCGCGGTCCGCCCGCCTTGGGGTCACTACGGTGACCGGCAGCCCAAGGCGGCGGACGCGCGCGGGCAGGTCGACGCGCAGCCACCGCGACACGTTCGTCGGCAGCGTCGAGACGATGGCTTCGTCGAACGGCCTGCGTTCGTGCGCAGTCCGCACCGCGGCGAACGCGTCCGCTTGGCCGATGACGCCCTCGACGCGCCCGCCCGCTGCGTCCTCGAGCAACGGAATGGCGAGCTCAAGCGTCTCGCGCGCGTCCTCGATGTCCGCGTCGCCTGATGAATCGGGGACGAGGAGGGTGAACTCGCACCGCCCGTGCGTGGCACGGTCGCGGACCGACGCGAGCAGCGGCGGCGTCGCCGCGGTGCGGTGCGCCACGATCAGGATGCGCGCCGGGTCAGCCACTCGCCCAGTATCGCGTAACCGGTCGCGAGGCCATGGCGGCATGCTGTGCGCTCCCGCCGTCGCGCGAACGGACTAATGCAGGCATGCGCGCGCACCGAGACGAGGACAGCTCTTGCTGCAGCCTCAGCTGACCTGGCCGGCCGTTGGCTCGCCCCCGGAGTAGAGAGTTGGATCTGACTCGCGCGTCGTGGCCGAGCCCTGCATGCGGAGCAGCGAATTGTTGAGTCAGAGCCCGGAATGACCACGCTGGCGGATGCCGACGGATGATGACCCGGGCTCGGTACTCCGATTCGCGACTGTCTCGGTAGGCCGTAGCGAGGCAGGGCGATGCTGAGGGCTCCCCTGCCACAGCGCGCGGAGATACGGCGGTTTGCGCGCGGGTGCGTGTGGGGGGTGGGCTGCGGCGTGGCCTCCGGGGGCGCTCTCGGGCGCGAGCCCGCGAGCGACTGGCCCCCGGAGGGCATGCCGCAGCCCACCAACGCAAACGCCTGCGCGAGAAACGAAGACTCAGCGCGGCTGGCGGTTGCGCGAGCTCCAGATCGTGATGCCGAACACCAGAGCGATCGTGACCCACAGCGAGTAGTGGCCGATGGCGTTGGCGACGTCGACCGCCGCGCGGCCGGCGAGCCAGCCGGCGCCGGCGAGGATCGCGGTCCACAAAAGGGTGCCGAGGAAGTCGAGGATGAGGAAGACCCATAGGCGCATGCCGCCGTCGCCGACCGCGGCGTAGACCAGCGCCGAAGGGATCGGGAGGACGTAGGCCAAAACGACCGCGAACGGGCCGAAGCGGGCCTCCATCCGGTGCAGGCGTGCGAGCCGCTTGTCGGTGCGCGGGCCGGGGCCGCCGGTCATCCACACGAACACCTGGTCACCCCAGCGGCGGCCCGCCCACCAGAAGGCCCAGTCGAACATCATCAGCGACGGGATGCCGAGGAACAGCGCGAGGATGATCGAGGTCTCGCCGACCCGGGCGCGCGCGCCCATGTTGATGATCGAGGCGGTGGATCCGCGGATGAACTCGAGCAGCGCCGGGTGGGAGGCGACGAGCGCGGGGACCAGCGGGAGCAGGGCGAACTGCATCAGGCCGCTCGCGATGAACGCCCCGATGATGATCTTGTCCTGCCGCTCGGCCCGGCCGACCCACGGTTTCAAGCCACGCGTGTCGCCAGATGCCATGCGGCAACGGTAGCCGCATCGCGCACACGGCCCGACAAGATCATCGATTCGAACTCGTCGACGGCGAAGCGCCCGACGCGCAGATCGTGCTCCGTGGCCTCCAAAGCTTGCGAACCCTCAACGAGCGAGGAGGCGCGCCAGACGTCGAACGGCTGGTTGGTGATCCCGTAGGCGAAGAACAGCTGCCCGAGGTGCTCCATGACTCCCGCGCGCAGCCCGGTCTCCTCGGCGAGCTCCCCGCGTGCGAGTTCCTCGGCAGCCGCGGAGGGATCCTGCTCCCACGCTCCCTGCGGCAGCTCCCAGAACCGTGAGCCGATCGGGTGGCGGTGCTGCTCGACGAGCCACACCCATCCGGCATCCACCGGCACGATCACGGCCGCCGGCGGCTTCTCGATCCAGGCGTACAAACCGGGCGTGCCGTCGGGACGCTCGGTCAAGTCCTCGTGCACCCGCATCCAGCGGTTCTCGTAAACGATCCGGGTGGCGGTCACGCGCGGCGGCTGCACCTAGACTGCATCCTTCCATGACCTCGGACGAGATCCGCGAGCGCTACCTGGAGTTCTTCGAGTCCCGCGACCACAAGCGGCTGCCGTCGGCATCGCTCGTGCCGACCGCGTACGACCCGTCGACCCTGCTCATCAGCGCGGGGATGCACCCGCTGAAGCCGTATTTCCTGGGCCAGGACAAGCCTCCGCACATCCGGCTGACGACCTGCCAGAAGTGCTTCCGGGCCGTCGACATCGACAACGTCGGATCCACCTTCCGGCACCTCACGTTCTTCGAGATGCTCGGCAACTTCTCGATCGGCGACTACTTCAAGCAGGGCGCCGCGGAGTTCGCCTGGGAGCTCTCCACTCAGGGCTTCGGATTCGAACCCGAGAGGATCTGGGCGACCGTCTTCGAGGGCGACGACGAACTCGGCCTCGGGCCGGACGAGGAGGCGATCGAGGCGTGGCTGGAGATCGGCGTGCCGCGCGAGCGGATTATCGGGCTGCCGCGCTCGGAGAACTTCTGGCAGGCGGGGCCGACCGGCCCCTGCGGCCCGTGCAGCGAGCTGTACTACGACCGCGGGCTCGAGTTCGGCAACGAGGATGACCTCCCGGGCGGCGAGAACGAGCGCTTCCTCGAGTACTGGAACCTCGTGTTCATGCAGCTCGACCAGAACCCGGTCAACACGCTCACGCCGCTGCCGGCCAACAACATCGACACCGGCATGGGGCTCAACCGCATGGCCTCGATCCTGCAGGGCACGCAATCGGTGTTCGAGAGTGACCAGTTCGCGCCGCTGATCGCGCTCGGTGAGGAGCTGAGCGGCAAGACCTACGGCGAAACGTTCGACACCGACCGCGCGCTGCGCATCCTCGCCGACCACACCCGCGGGATGAGCTTCCTGGTCGCCGACGGCGTCGTGCCCTCCAACGAGGACCGCGGCTACGTGCTGCGCCGCCTGATGCGCCGGGCGATCGTGCAGGGCCGGCGGATCGGCATCGACCAGGCGTTCCTGCCGCAGTTCGCGGACCGCGTGCACGAGCTGATGGCCTCGGCCTACCCCGAGATCCACGAGCAGCGCGACACGATCCAGATGTGGCTGAGCCGCGAGGAGGAGGCGTTCAACCGCACGCTCGAGCAGGGCATGCGGCTGCTCGACGACGTGATCGCTCGCGCGCGTGAGAACGGCGAGGAGGGCATCGGCGCCGACCAGGCGTTCCTGCTCCACGACACGTACGGCTTCCCGTTCGACCTCACGCTCGAGCTGGCGGCCGAGCAGGGCCTGGGCGTTGACGAGCAGGGCTTCGAGGAGCTGATGGAGGACCAGCGCCGCCGCGCGCGCTCGAGCGCGGGCCGCGGAGGGCGCGACGTGCAGCGCGAGCGGGTCGCCGCGTTCGCGGAGGCGACCGAGCCGACCACGTTCACCGGCTACGAGACGCTCGTGCAGGCGACGGCGGTGGGCGCGATCGACCGCGACAACGGCCGGTTGCTCGCGAAGCTCGTCGAGTCGCCGTTCTACGCGACCGGCGGCGGCCAGGTAGCCGATCACGGCATCGTCGAGTGCGCCGACGGCGACTGCCGCGCGCGCGTGATCGACGTCGTGCGGCTCGGCGACGACCAGGCGCTCGTCCTCGAGCCGATCGACGGCGAGTTGCACCAGGGCGAGCGCGTGATCGCGCGCGTGGACCCGGACCGCCATCTGACCGAGCGTAATCACACCGCGACGCACCTGCTGCACGCGGCGCTGCGCGAGCGGCTCGGCCAGCACGTCCGGCAGGCCGGTTCCTACGTCGGGCCCGACAAGCTGCGCTTCGACTTCACGCACGGCGCGCCGCTCACCGAGCACGAGCTGCGCGACGTCGAGGACATGGTGAACACGCACATCGTGGCCGACCACGCCGTCCGCGCCCTCACGACGACGCTCGACGAGGCGCGCGGCCTCGGCGCGATGGCGCTGTTCGGCGAGAAGTACGGCGACGTCGTGCGGATGGTGGAGATCGGCGACGGCAACTGGTCGCGCGAGCTGTGCGGCGGCACGCACGTGCGCAGCACCGGCGTGATCGGCGTCTTCAAGATCACCACCGAGACCTCGTCGGCGGCCAACGTACGCCGGATCGAGGCGATCACGAGCCAGGCGGCGCTGGACGAGCTGCGCAAGCACGACCGCGTGCTGGCCGAGGCGGCGCGCGTGCTGCGCACGGCGCCCGATCAGGTGGCGGACATCGCGGCCGAGCGCGAGGCCAAGCGGCGCGAGCTGGAGAAGCGCTCGCAGCAGGCGGCGCCCGTGGACTTGTCGTTCGAGACGGTCGAGCTCGACGGCGTGAAGGCCGCGTTCGAGATCAAGCGGGTCGACAACCCCAAGGCGCTGCCCGACCTCGCCGACCGGATCAAGAACCAGCTCGGCGATCCCGCGGTGGTCGTGCTCGGCGCGCCCGGCGAGGGCCGCGCGATGCTGCTGGTGGCGGCGACGCCCGGCGCGGTCGAGCGTGGCGTGAAGGCGGGCGCGGTCGTCAAGGTGGCGGCGGAGGCGGTCGGCGGCGGCGGTGGCGGCCGCGACAACATGGCCCAGGCGGGCGGGCGCGACCCGGAGAAGTTGCCGGACGCGCTGGCCGCCGCGCGCGCGGAGATCGAGCGCGCGCTTGCGGGTTCTGGCGCTTGATTACGGCGCGGCACGCTGCGGCGTCGCCGTTTCCGACCCCACGGGAACGCTGGCGACGCCGCTCGAGCCGGTGCTCAGACCCGGGACGAAGAACGGTCTGTGGCGGATCGCCGAGATCGTGGGGGAGACGGGCGCCGAGCGGGTCGTGGTCGGCCTGCCGGTCCGCCTGAGCGGCGGCGACAGCGCGCAGACGCGCGAGGCGCGTCAATTCGCTGACCGCCTGCAGGGCGCGCTGACCGTTCCCGTGGAGCTCTACGACGAGCGCTTCACCACGGCATTGGCCGAGCAGGCCGGGGGCACCGCTTCGCTGGACTCTCGCGCGGCGGCGATTCTTCTAGACGAATGGCTGAGGGTCCGGCGTCCTCCTGCCGATAGATGAGTCGTGGACTCAACCACGAGCATTGGACCCACCACCGACGCGGTGCTGTCGGCGGCTGCCGAGACGGCGGCCGACGACCCGCTGGACACGATCCTGCGGCAGATCGTCGGTGGCTACTTCGTGCTCACCGACGGTCAGGGCTCGGTCTCCAAGTGGTCTGAGCCCGCCGAGCTGCTGTTCGGCCGGCCGGCCGAGGACGTGCTCGGCCACTCGTTCTTCGAGACGCTGATCAAGACCCCGCTGCCGCCCGCCGCCGAGTCCTGGCGCCGCTTCCTGGAGGCCGGCGAGGCGCCGACCGCGCCGGGCCGCGTCGAGGTCGAGGGCCTGCAGACCGAGGGCACGACGTTCTCGATGGACACGGTCTTCGTCCCCGTCAAGCTCGACGAGGGCTTCGACTTCTCGCTCTTCCTCGAGGACCTCGGCTTCGAGCTCCCGATGAACCTGATGCTGCAGCGCATGCGCGCGCAGCACCCCGTCGTGGTCCGGGCCCTCCGGCAGGCGCTCGAGGCCGAGCCCCAGCCCTGGGAGGGCTGGCGCACGGCCGGGACGCTCGTCGTGTTCCGCCCGCTCGCGGCGACCCCGTGGATCGAGGCCGAGCTCGCGCGCCGCGAGGCGGCCAAGGCTGCGACCGACGCCGAGGTCGAGGAGCGCCTGACCAACTTCGACCCTGGCATCCAGGGCAACTCGGTCGCCGACCTTGACGACGCCGCCGCCGTGGTCGCGCGTCTGCTGTCGGCGATGGAGCGCATCGACGAGCTCGAGCGCGTCGCCCTCGGCCTCCCGGGCCAGCTCGAGGAGGCCCGCCAGAGCGCCGAGCGCCGCGCCGAGGCCGCCGAGCGCGAGGCGCAGTCGCTGCGCCAGGAGATGAACCGCGTCCTCGCGACGGCGCCGACCGGCGGCGTCGACGAGGGCCAGCACCGCGAACTGCTCGCCCGCCTCGAGCGCCTCGAGCGCGCCAAGCTCGACGCCGAGCAGGCCGCGAGCGACCGTGGCCGCGCGCTCGACGCCGCCGAGACCGCCCGCCACGAGCTGACCGCCCGCCTTGACCGCCTCGAGCGCCAGCGCGCGGAGTCGTCCGCCGCCGCCGACGCCCGCCTCGCGACTGCCGTCGCCGAGGCCCAGCGCAAGGCCGACGAGGCGATCGCCGAAGCCGGCCGCCGCGCCGACGAGGCCAAGACGCTCGTCGAAGCCCGCCTGGCCGAGGCCGAGCGCGGCCGCACCGCCGCGGGCGACGTCGCCAGCAGCGAGCTGGTCGCCCAGCTCGAGCAGGTGCGCGCCGAGCACGAGGAGGCCGCGCAGGCCGCCAAGGCCGAGCTGGCCGCCACGATCGACCGCCTCGAGCGCGACCGCGCACGCGAGACAGAGGCCGCCCGCGCCGAGCTCGCCGCCGCCCTCCAGCGGGTCGAGACCGTCCAGCGCGAGGCCGACGCCCTGCGCGAGCAGCTCACCGCCGTCACCGTCGAGCGCGCCGAGGCTGGGGAGGACCGCCGCCGGCTCGACGAGCTGGCCCGCGACGCCGAGGCCGCCCGCAGCCGGATGGAGGCGATGCGCGCCGAGCTCGCGCCGCTGCGCGACGGCGCCGCCGCCATCGACGACCTGCGCTCCGAGATCACCGCGCTGCGCGCCGGCGCCGCCGAGGTCGGTGACCTTCGCCGGCAGCTCGACGCGCTCGAGACCGGCAGCGGCGATCTCGACGCCTTCCGCGCCGAGCTGACCACCCTTCAGGCCACCGCCGCCGACCTCGCGGGTCTCCGCGATCAGGTCGCCGCCCTGCGCGGCGGGGTGCCGGACATCGAGCCGCTGCGCGAGCAGGTCGCCGCACTGCCGGCGCTGGCCGCCCGCATCGACGAGCTGCAGGCCGGCGCCGCCGACGCCGCCGCGCTGTCCGCCCGCCTCGACGCCGTCCAGGCCGACGCCGCCGACGCCGCCGAGCTGTGCGCTCGCCTCGACGCCGTCCAGCACGCCACCGGCCGCCTCCAGACGCTCGAGGCCCGCCTCGACACCGTCTCCGACACCGCCGACATCGACGCCCTGCGCTCCGAGCTCGCAACGCTGCGCGACGGTGCCGCCGAGCTGCCGGCGCTGCGCGCGGAGATCGCCTCGCTGCGCTCCGGCGCGGCCGCGATCGAGGCCCTGCGCGCGGAGCTGGCCGAACTGCGCGACGGCACTGACGTCGAGGCGCTGCGCGCCGAGATCGCCGCACTGCGCCAGAGCGCCGCCCCGGCGGAGCGCCTCGAGGAGCTGCGCCGCCAGCAGGAGCAGGTCCGGACCTGGCTCGACGAGGCGCGCCGCGAGCGCGACGAGTTCCGCGCCGCCGGCGAGCGCACGACCGCTCAGGTCGAGGAGCTGCGCCGCTCGCTCGAGGAGCGCAACGAGCAGCCCAGCGTCCCCGCCGACCAAGTCGTCGAGCGCGACGTCGTCGACCAGATGGGCAGCCAGGTCGACATCCTGCGCACCGCCGAGCAGGCGATGCGGATGCGGATGGCCGACATCGCCGCGACGGCCGACTCCACGTCGCGCCGCATCGACGAGCTGACCGAGGCCGGCGACGCGATCGCCCGCCAGATCGAGGCGATCCAGACTTCCACGGCCGCGCGGCTCGACGAGCTCGCCGCGAGCGGCGAGAGCACCCGCGCCGCTGCCGCCGACGTCCGCGCCGAGGCGCGCGCCGCGGCCGAGGCCGCCGGCGCCGCCCGCAGCGAGGCCGAGCGCGCCATCGCGGCCGCCGACGAGCTGCGTTCCGATGCGCGTGCCACCGCCGAGACGGCTGACGCCGCCCGCGCCGACGCGCGCGCCGCTGCCGAGCGGATCGAGGAGCTCGAGCACGTCGCGGGGCGCATCGACGCCGTCGAGGCCGCCACCGCGCGCGTCGCCGAGATCGACGCGCTGAATGAGCGGATCGCGGAGATCGACGCCGTCGCCCGCCGCGCCGACGAGGCCGTCGAGGCCGCCGGCCGCGCCGAGGCGCTCGCCGCCGAGGGCAGCGCCCTCGCCGCCCGCGTCGACGAGATCGCCGCCGGCCGCGAGGCCGACGAAGCGAAGCTGAACGAGATCGCCGCCGGTCGGGAGGCCGACGAAGCGAAGCTGAACGAGATCGCCGCGCAGGCCGCCGCCGCGCAGGAGGGCGCCGACGCCGGCCGTCAGGCCGCCGCCGAGATTCGCGAGCTGCAGGAGCGGCTCGACGAGGTCGACCGCGGCGCCGGCAGCGTGCTCGCCGACGTCCGCGCGCTGCGCGACGGCCTCGACGAGCTGTCCAGCGTCGCCCGCGCCGCCCAGGAGGCCGCCGCCGGCAGCCGCACCGACACCGAGGAGCTGCGCGCCGCCGTCGCCCGCCTCGGCGGCGAGCTGGAGGCCGCACGCTCGCAGGGCGAGCACGCCCGCCACGAGGCGCTCGGCGCCCGCGAGCAGGCTGCCGCCGCCGGCGAGGCCGCCACCGCCGCCCGCGAGGACGCCGGCAAGGCGCGCGAGGAGGCCGGGGCGATCCGCCGCGAGCTGGAGGCCGGCGAGGAGCGCGTGAGCGCCCTCGGCACCGACGTCGAGAAGGCCGCCACCGCCGCCACCGCCGCGCAGGCCGACGCCGCCGCCGCCAAGACCGACGCCGAGGCCGCCAAGACCGCCGGCGAGCAGACGGCCGCCAAGCTCGCCGAGCTGGAGACCAAGACCGCCACGCTGCGCACCCAGGTCACGACCGGCACCGAGCGCCTGGAGGCGATCGGCGGCCGCGTCGAGCGCCTCGGCAAGGACGTCGTCGAGGCGGGTCAGACCGCCGCTGCCGCGCTCGAGGCCCAGGGCGCCGAGCTGCGCGCCGAGCTGGCCGCCATTCGCCGTATCGGCGAGGAGGCCCGCGAGGGGCTGGAGGCGATCCGCGGCGACATCGAGACCGTCCGCGACCAGGCCAAGGGCGTCAGCGATGACGCTGCCGGCGCCCGCGCCGCCGCCGAGGCGGGCGATCGCCGCGTCGAGGCGATGCAGGCCGAGCTGACCTACGCGCTGAAGACGCTGGAGGACGTCAAGGCCGGCCTCACGTCGGCCGGCCAGGCCGCCGTCATCGCCCGCCGCGAGGCCGAGCAGGCCAAGCGCGCCGTCCAGCAGAGCGCGGCCGACGGCAACTCCGGCGTCACCGAGGTCTTCCAGCAGCTGCTGGCCGCCGCCCGCGGTGGCGCGCCGATCGCCGAGGCGCCCAAGCTCGGCCGCCCGAACACGCCGGCGTCGGACCTCCGGCGCAAGAGCGAGGCGTCCAACCGCGAGCCGCGCCACGGCTTCGACGACGTCTCACAGCCGCTCGCGATTCTCACGCTCGATGGGCGGTTCCGCGAGCTCAACCCGTCGTTTGCAAGACTGGTGGGGTACCAGGAGCACGCGTTCTCGAAGGCCGCCTGGCCGTCACCGCATGACCGTGCCGGGTACCAGCAGCAGCAGGAGCAGCTGCGTCAGCTTGCATCGGGGGAGATCGAATCGGTGTCCGTACAGTCCACGTACATGCACGGCCAGGGCCTTATGGTCCCGGTTGTCGGCACCCTCAGGGCCGTCCCGGGCGAGGACGGGCGGCCGCTCCACCTGCTGCTGGAAGCTGAGGAACGGCACACCGGCTGATGGCCGGCGGTTCCGACAGGTCTGCCGAGGAGCGCGAGCGCGCGCGCGCCGAGCGCGCCGCACGCCGCGCCGGCCGTGCGACCACGATCGAGGACCCGCTGCCGCCCGCACCCGATGAGCCACCGCCGCCGCCCGCGCGGCGCGTGCCCACCTCCCGCCGCCCCGCGCCGCGCCGCCCACCGCGCGCGCCGCGCACCCGCCACTGGGGCCGGCGCGTCTTCGCGCTGATCGCGCTCGCCGCCATCGTCTTCGCGCTGTACGCGATCAACGCGACGTTCCAGCCCTTCCACGGCGACGGCACCGGCAGCGTGCGCGTGAAGATCCCGGCCGGCGCCGACGCCGGCCAGATCGGCGACATCCTCGAGGCCACGGGGGTCGTCGACAGCGGCCGCTTCTTCGTGCTCAACGCGACGGTCACCGGCCGTCGCGGCGGCATGCGCCCGGGCAACTACACGCTGCGGAAGGGCATGAGCAACGGCGAGGCGATCGGCGCGCTGACCAAGGGCCCGAAGGTCAAGGTCGTCCCGACGACCAACGTGACGATCCCGGAGGGCCCGTCGATCCGCGAGGAGGCGCCGAAGATCGACAAGGCGTCGTTCACCGGCAGCTACGCCAAGGTGGCGAACTCGCCGGCCACGCTGCGCGCGGTGCGCAAGCTTGGCGCCCCGAAGCGCGCCAAGACGGCCGAGGGCTTCATGTTCCCGGCCACCTACACGCTGCTCGAGGGCGCTCCGGTCAAGAACCTCGTCGCCAAGCAGCTCGGCGCCTTCAAGCAGAACTTCGGCAGCGTCGACCTCTCGTACGCGCGGCGCAAGAACCTCACGCGCTACGACGTGCTCATCATCGCCTCGCTGGTGGAGCGCGAGGCGCAGCTGGACCGCGAGCGGCCGCTGATCGCCTCGGTGATCTACAACCGGCTCAAGGACGGCATGCCGCTCGGCATCGACGCCACGATCCGCTATGACATCAACAACTGGTCGCGGCCGCTCCGCGTCTCCGAGCTCGAGGCCGACACGCCCTACAACTCGCGCACCCGGCGCGGCCTGCCCCCGACCCCGATCGGCAACCCGGGGCTCAAGTCGATCCGCGCGGCGGCCAAGCCGGCGCGCACCAAGTACATCTTCTTCGTCCGCAAGCCGGGCAAGTCGGGTGCGCACGCGTTCTCGACGAACGAGGCGCAGTTCAACCGCGACAACGCGCGCTACCAGGCCTCCCGGCCTTGATCTACCTGGGGGTGTGCGGCTGGCCGGTCGCGCATTCGCGTTCGCCGCAGATGCACAACGCGGCGCTCGCGGCGGCCGGACTGGCGGACTGGCGCTACCTGCGGCTGCCGCTGCCGACCGAGCTGTTCGCGGAGACCGTGCGGGCGCTGCCGGCGGCCGGCTTCCGCGGCGTCAACGTGACGATTCCGCACAAGCACGCGGCGCTGGCGCTCGCCGACCGGGCGTCCGCGGCCGCGCGGGCGATCGGCGCGGCGAACACGCTGACGTTCGCGGACGGCGAGATCGTGGCCGACAACACCGACGCGCCGGGGCTGCTCGCCGCGCTCCCGGAGTCGCCCGCCGGGCGCACCGTCCTGATCCTCGGGGCGGGAGGCGCCGGACGGGCCGCCGCGTGGGCGCTCAAGGGCGCCGGGGCGGCCGACGTGGCCATCTGGAACCGCACGCGCGAGCGCGCCATCTCGCTCGCGGCCCAGCTCGGCGTGCGCGCCGTAGAGGCGCCGGAGCGTGCTGACATCGTCGTCAACTGCACATCCGTTGGGTTGGAGGACCCAGACCTCACGTTCAAGGCACTTCCGCTCCGGGCCGATGAATTGGGTGCCGGAAGCCTGGTAGTCGACATGGTGTACCGGGCCGGTGAGACGCACCTCCTCGAAGTGGCACGAAGCCGAGGGGCACGCGTGGTCGCCGGTCTGGAGATCCTTGTCGCTCAAGGTGCTGCGTCGTTCGAGCGCTGGACCGGCCTGGAGGCATCCCGCGAGGCGATGCGGGCTGCCGCCACCACCATCGCCGAGACATGAATCCACCGCAGACCGGGGCACCACCCAAGAAGAAAGGCAACGGAGTCACCACGCCGTCCAGGCGTGGCGGTTCCGGCCGGATGCTCACGGACGTCATCGTCGACCTCGGCTTCGTCGAGCAGCCGACGGTGGATCTCGCGGTCGACCGGGCGAACGACAACGGATCGTTGCCGGAGCGGCTGCTGGTGGCCGACGGCGCCCTCACCGAGGACCAGCTCGCGCGCGCCGTGGCGGAGCGCTTCGGGCTCGACCACGTCGACCTCAACGTCTACCGCGTCGACCCCGACGCCGCCAAGCTCGTCACGCCCGCCGCGGCCCGCCGATACCAGGCGGTCCCCGTCTCGTTCTCCGGCGAGCGCACGCTGTTGGTCGCCATGTCCGACCCGGCCAATGTGCTCGCGCAGGACGACATCGCGGTCATGACCGGCTACGAGGTACGCCCGGCCGTGGCGTCCTCGACGGGCATCGAGGCGCTCGTCGACCGCATGGAGGATCCCGACTTCGGCAACGGCGCCACCGCGCCGATCGAGGACGACGCCGATGACACCGAGGCCGCCGCGCCGCCGCCCACCGGGGCGCCCGCCGGCCCGCTCTACGACCTGCGTGACAACGCCCCGATCAACTTCGGCGCCTCCGGCGAGGACGCGTCGGTCATCCAGCTCGTGCATCGGGTGATCAAGGAGGCCGTCGAGCGAGGCTCGTCCGACATCCACTTCGAGCCCGGCGATGAGGACATGCGCGTCCGCTACCGGATCGACGGCGTGCTCACGGAAGCCGCCGTGATCCCCGGCAGCGCCGTCCCCGCCGTCGTCTCGCGCGTGAAGATCCTCGCCGACCTCGACATCGCCGAGCGCCGCGTCCCGCAGGACGGCCGCATCTCGCTCCAGGTCGGCGACAAGCCGATCGACCTGCGCGTCGCGACCCTGCCGTGCGCCTACGGCGAGAACGTGGTCATGCGAATCCTCGACCAGAGCAAGGTCATGATCGAGCTCGAGGAGCTCGGCATGCTCCCGCAGGCTCTGGAGCGGTTCACCAAGGCGTTCTCGCAGGCCCACGGCGCCGTGCTCGTGACCGGCCCGACCGGCTCCGGCAAGTCGACGTCGCTGTACGGCGCGCTGAACCAGCTCAACACGATCGAGCAGAACATCATCACGATCGAGGACCCGGTCGAGTACCAGCTCGACGGCATCACGCAGGTCCAGGTCAACAACAAGGCGGGCCTCACGTTCGCCGGCGGCCTGCGCTCGATGATGCGTGCCGACCCGGACATCATCATGGTCGGGGAGATCCGCGACCGCGAGACGGCGCAGATCGCCATCGAGGCGGCCCTGACCGGGCACCTCGTGCTCTCCACGCTGCATACCAACGACGCCCCGGGCGCCGTCACCCGCCTGATCGAGATGGGCATCGAGCCCTTCCTCGTCGGCTCGGCGGTCGACTGCGTGGTCGCCCAGCGGCTCGCGCGCCTGCTGTGCGAGGAGTGCAAGCGCCGCACGACGATCAAGTCCGAGGTCATGCGTGCCAACGGCTTCAACGTGGGGTTGGATCTCGAGGCCTACGAGCCGGTCGGCTGCGCCCGCTGCGGCGGCTCCGGCTACAAGGGCCGGATCGGCCTGTACGAGGTCATGTGGGTCAGCGACACCATCCGGTCTTTGGCTGTCGCCCGCGAGCCCGCCGAGACGATCGCCCACGCGGCCGTCCACGAGGGCATGATGCGCCTCCGCGAGGACGGGCTCGAGAAGGTCCGTCGCGGCCTGACCTCGATCGCCGAGATCGCGCGCGTCGCCGGCACGCGCTAAGGGTCCGAACTTCAACTGCGGCACGGTGGGGAGGCGGCGGATGGGCCGCGTCGTTGGTCCGTGGGCGGATTGTGTACCCATACGGTTGCTTTTCCGCCCGGGGCGGATTTTGCCCCCTCCTGCCGCCGCCCTACCCAGCCGCATCAGTGTCAGCGTTCGTGTTGGACGGTGACGTCCGGCTGGCGGTGGAGGCTCCTCGGTCGGCGACGGACTGACTCTCTAGCCGCATGTCGACCGGTGGGTCTGACCCGCGAACGTTGTGTCGTCCGTCGCCGTCCGAGGATCACCGGCGTGACTTGATAGATGGCATGAGCAGCCGGGTCTATCCGGGCGCGTGTGTAGGGACCTCCTCAGCTCAGGCGCGGCGCTTGTCCGCGCAGGCGTTTGAACCGTGGAGCTTGAGGAGGCCCCGTGTGACGATCGTAATGGGACTCGATCAGCATCGAGCGCAGATCACCGCCGACTGGCTGGACACGTCGACCGGGGAGGTCTCGCGTGCGCGCGTGTCGCCGGCGGACCGCGCCGGCGTCCGGGAGTTCGCCGAGCGCTTCCGCGACCGGGAGCTCGAGGTGGCGCTGGAGGCGACGACGGGATGGCGGTTCGTGGTCGAGGAGCTGCAGGCCGTCGGGGCGGGCGTGCATCTGGCCGAGCCGGCGGAGACGGCGGCTCGGCGGGGGAACAAGAAGCGGGCCAAGAGCGATCGCGCGGACGCCCGGCATCTGCGCGAGCTGCTGATGATCGGTCGGCTGCCGGAGTCGTGGATCGCACCGGAGCACATCCTCGATCTGCGTGCGCGGGTCAGGCTGCGGCACACGCTCTCGGCGCAGCGCGGCGAGTGGCAGCAGCGCATCCAGGCGGTGCTCTATCACCACGGATGCCCGCAGCGACGCAACCTGATGACGGGCGAGGGGCAGCAGTGGCTTGCCGCCCAGCCACTACCGGCGGGCGCGCGCGAGCAGGTCACGGTCGCGCTGGCGATGATCGAGGCGGTCGATGTCCAGCTGGCGCCGCTGACGCGCGAGCTGCGCGCCTATGCGCGCCGTCAGCCGGGGTGTCGAGCGTTGATGGGCCACTTCGGGATCGGCGGGCTGGTCGCCGTGACGATCCTCGCCGAGCTCGGTGACGCGCGGCGGTTCTCCTCCTCGCGCGACGCCGTCCGCTACGGCGGCTTGGACATCACCGTCCACCAGTCCGACATGCGCCGCGCCGCCGGCCACCTGTCGCGCCAGGGGCCACCCGCGTTGCGGTGGGCGCTGTTCGAGGCGGCGCAATCGGCGGCGCGCGCCGGCAGTCCCGACCGCGACTACTACCGGCAGACGGCGGAGCGGTTGGGCGCCAATCGCGCGTGCCTGTCGATCGCCCGCAAGCTGCTCAAGCGCTGCTACCACACGCTGCGCGAACTCGGCGAGGAGGCGCTGCAACCGGCGTGAAGTCGGTCATGCGCGCGCAGCCCTCACTGACACCGATGCGCCGCGGCCGGCTCCTCCCATGCTCCTGCCGCCACGTCCGCGTGGACGGCCCTGATAGACCGAGCGGCCGCAACGCTTTCCCCAGCGGGATCACCCCATCAACCATCATGTCGCCGGCGCGGCGCCAACCCGCGCCGCGGACCGAGATAAGGCTGGGCGCCCGCGCGCACATGACCCGCACAGCGAACCGGCCGCACGCGCCTCCAGACGCCCGCGGCAGTTGCAGCCACAGAACCGGACCCGCGCTTGACGCCTGGGCCCTGCACAGATAAGGAGCCTGGCATCGGCCCTCACTGAGGCGTGTCCGCCGGCGGTCCGCTTCGACGGTTCGAGGAAGGGACGGTGTGCATGATCGTGATCGGGGCGGACACGCACAAGCAGACGCACGCGTTGGCGGCCGTTGACGGCGGCACCGGCGCGGTCGTCGGTGAGCGCACGATCGCCGCCGACGACGCGGGGCATCGGGACGCGCTGCGGTGGGCGCGCGCGCTCGACGAGCGGCGGGTGTGGGCGATCGAGGATTGCCGGCACGTCTCGCGGCGGCTCGAGCAGGCGCTGATCGCGGCCGGCGAGCGCGTGATCCGCGTACCGGCGCATTTGATGGGCGCCTCGCGCCGCGGCCAGCGCGAGCCGGGCAAGTCGGACCGGATCGACGCGCTCGCCGTCGCCCGCGCCGTGCTGCGCGACGGGATCGAGCGCTTCCCGGTCGCGTTCCTGGACGAGCGCGCGATGCAGATCCGGCTGCTGGCCGATCACCGCGACGACCTCGTGGCCGAGCGCACACGCGCGCAGAACCGGCTGCGCTGGCATCTGGTCGAGCTCTGTCCCGAGCTTGAGGCCAGCTTGCCCAAGCGCTCGCTGGACCGCCCGAGCCAGCTCGACCGCGTCGCCCATCAGCTCAGCAGACGCCGCGGCGCCGGCATGCGCGTGCGCGTCGCGCGCGAGCTCGTCACCCGCATCCGTCAGCTGACCCGCCAGATCAACGCGCTCGAGGCCGAACTGCGCGCGCTCGTGCACGCCCAGCGCCCCAGGCTGCTGGCCGAGACCGGCTGCGGCGCGCTGATCGCCGCCACGCTGATCGGCCGCACCGCCGGCGCCCAACGGTTCGCGACCGACGCCCGCTTCGCGCGCCAGAGCGGCATCGCCCCGATCCCCGCCAGCTCCGGCAACCGCAACCGACACCGATTGCACCGCGGCGGCGACCGCCAGCTCAACCGCGCCCTGCACATGATCGCCATCACCCGCGCCCGCCACGACCCCGCCACCCGCGCCTACCTGGACCGCAAGATCGCCGAAGGCAAGACCCGCAAACAGGCCATCCGCTGCCTCAAACGCCACCTCGCCCGCCGCTTCCACCACATCCTCGCCCAACCACAGCCAACCAACCAGCACCCACCGATCCCCACCGACGCGCCATCACCCATGCCCTGCTTGACATAGGAGTCACGTTCGCCTGGGGTCACGACCCCTATAGACCAAACGCCCAAGTGCCGATGTAAAGGCTCGTGAGCCTGGACTTTGCCGAGATCCTCCTTGCGGTCGTCAAGAACAAGGCGTCCGACCTGCACATCACCGCCGGCGCGCCGCCGATGCTCCGCATCCGGGGCTCGCTCGTGGCGATCGACGGCGCGCCCGCGCTGACGCCCACCGACACGCGCGAGATCGTCTACGCGATCCTCAACAACTCGCAGCGCCAGCGTCTGGAGACGGACTGGCAGCTCGACTTCGCGTACTCGATCCCCGGCGTCGGCCGCTACCGCGTCAACACCTACTTCCAGCGCGGCACCATCGGTGCCGCCTTCCGTCTGATCCCGACCGAGACGGTGCCGATCGAGAAGCTCGGCCTGCCGTCGGTCGTCCGCAGCTTCTCCAAGAAGCCGCGCGGGATCGTGCTCGTGACCGGCCCGACCGGCTCCGGCAAGTCGACGACGCTCGCCTCGCTGATCAACGAGATCAACGAGACGCGCGACGAGCACATCATGACCATCGAGGACCCGATCGAGTTCCTGCACTCGCACAAGCGCTGCATCGTCAACCAGCGCGAGCTCGGCGCCGACGCGCCGTCGTTCTCGCTGGCTCTGAAGGCCGCGCTGCGCCAGGACCCCGACGTGATCCTCGTCGGCGAGATGCGCGACATGGAGACGATCGGGACCGCGCTGACCGCGGCCGAGACCGGCCACCTTGTCTTCGCGACGCTCCACACGCAGGACGCGCCGCAGACGATCGACCGAATCATCGACGTCTTCCCGCCCGCCCAGCAGGGCCAGATCCGCGCGCAGCTCGCGATCGGCCTCCAGGGCGTCGTCACCCAGACGCTGCTGCCGACGGCCGACGGCCAGGGTCGCGCCGTCGCCGCCGAGGTGCTCGTGCCGACCCCGGGCGTCCGCAACCTCATCCGCGAGGGCAAGACGCACCAGATCTACTCGCTGATCCAGACCGGCGGCGCCCACGGCATGCAGACCATGGACAGCTCGCTCGCCGGCCTCGTCCGCGAGAACACGATCACGATGGCGGTCGCGGAGACGCGCTCGACCGAGCCGTCGGAGATGCGCAAGCTCGTGCAGGGCGGCGGCATCCAGACGGCGCCGACCACCTCGGCGCCCCCGTCGGCGGTGGCTGCCTGATGGCCGCGGCGACCTTCACCTACAAGGCGGTCGACGCCTCCGGCATCCCGTCGGCCGGCGAGATCGTCGGCGCCGGCAAGGACGCGGTCGTCGAGGAGCTCAAGGCTCGTGGCCTGACGGTCATGGACCTCAAGGAGAAGAAGACCGGCCTCCAGATGGAGATCACGCTGGTCAAGCGCGTCAAGGCGCAGGAGCTGACGATCATGACCCGCCAGCTGGCGACCATGATCTCGTCCGGCATGACGCTGCTGCGCGCGTTCTACGTGCTCGAGGAGCAGATCGAGAACAAGCTGCTGCAGGAGACGGTCGCCGCCGTCCGCGAGGACATCGAGGCGGGCCTCTCGTTCTCCGAGGCGCTCGGCAAGCACTCCAAGATCTTCAACCCGCTGTACGTCGCCATGGTGCGCGCCGGCGAGGCTGGCGGCGTGCTCGAGGAGTCGCTCGAGCGCGTCGCCGATCAGCTCGAGAAGGACGACTCGCTGCGCCGCCAGGTGAAGTCCGCGATGGCCTACCCGACCGTCGTGCTGACGTTCGCGCTGGCCGTGCTGATCGGCCTGATCGCGTTCATCGTCCCGGTGTTCGTCGGCGTCTTCAAGGACTTCGGCGGCGAGCTGCCGATGATCACCAAGTTCACGGTCGGCATGTCCAACGCGGTGACCAGTCGCTGGTACATCCTCATCGCCGTGGCCGTCGGCGGCTTCGTCGGCTTCCGCAAGTGGCGCAAGTCCGACTGGGGCCGCCCGCAGTGGGATCGCCTGCGCCTGCGAATCCCCTTCAAGATCGGCAACACGGTCCAGAAGATCGCGCTCGCGCGCTGGTCGCGCACCTTCTCCGCCATGTACTCGGCCGGTGTGCCGATCATGCAGGCGATCGAGGTGACCGGCCAGACCGCCGGCAACGCGGTGCTCGAGGAGGCGATGGACTCGGTCATCGAGTCGGTCAAGTCCGGTGGCTCGATCGCGGCGCCGCTCAAGGACACCCCGATCTTCCCGGCGATGGTCGCGCAGATGATCGCCGTGGGCGAGGAGACCGGCAACCTCGACACGATGTTGAGCAAGGTCGCGGACTTCTACGAGGACGAGGTGGCGGCCGCCATCAAGGCGCTGACCTCGATCCTGGAGCCGGTCATGATCGTGCTCGTCGGTGGCATCGTCGGCTTCATCGTGGTCGCGATGTACATGCCGATGTTCAAGGTCTACGACGCCATCAAGTAGCGATGTGGAGGTCGCGCCGCGATGGCGGCGCGATCTCGAACGTGACGGCACGTTGGCGGCAGCGTCAGCAGCACCTTCTCGTTCTCCCCGCACAGCCTGACGATCAGCTCGCGTACCCGGAGTAGCATCGGGGCGTGAGCGGGGTTCGAGCGCAAGCCGAGCAGCTTGGCGGGTTTACCGTTCGGGCCCGGCCCGCGTTCGGCCCGCGGCCGACGCTGCGATTCACGCTCGCCGCGACGGGAACGGTTGCTTGGGTCGCATTCTCGGTGTGGGTTTCGCAGCCCTGGCGCTCGGACCTGGAGGAAGCGATCGGGCCGGTGGCGGGGTGGTTGATCCCGATCATGCTCGCGTACATCCCGGGGATCGTGATCGGCTTCCTGTGCTTCACGCTGCTTCTCACGCGCTACCGGCCGCCGGCGCTTCGCGCGCCTGCGGGGCCGTGGCCCGACGGCGAGTGGCCCGCGGTCACCGTCGTCATCGCCGCGTTCGACGAGGAGGCGGCGATCGAGCGGACGATCGAGCACATCGCTGCGGCCGACTATCCGGGCGCGGTTGATGCTCTCGTGCTGGCCGACAACAACTCGACCGACCGAACGGCCGAGCTGGCCGAGGCTGCGGCGAAGCGACTTGGCGTCGACTACCGGCGCAGCTTCGAGGCCACCGCCGGCAAGCACCACGCGCTCAACACGGCGCTCGTCGGCGTGACCACGCCGCTCGTCGTGACCGTCGACGCCGACACACTGCTGCACGGGGACGCGCTCACCTATCTGATCGCGCGCGTGGCCAGCCGGCCGCAGGATCAGCACGTGTGCGCCTGCGCCGGCGCGCTGATCGCGGCAAACGCGAATGACAACTTCCTCACGCGGATGCAGGGCTGGGACTATCGGCTCGGGATCAACGGCGTCAAACGGACCCAGGCGGCGTACAACAGCGCGCTGGTGGCCCAGGGCGCGTTCTCGGCCTATTGGACCGACGACATCCGCGCAGTCGGCGGCTGGCCGGACGCGATCGGCGAGGACATCGTGCTCACCTGGTCGCTGATGGACTCGCGCGGGCTGGTGCAGTACGAGCCGTGCGCGCTCGCCGCCACGTTCGTGCCCCGAAGCCTCAGGCACTTCATGAACCAGCGCTCGCGCTGGGCGCGCGGCATGATCGAAGGCATCAGGATCAACCCGCCGCAGCGCCAACCCCGGGCACTGGCGAAGTGCGTCGCCGGGATCGACTACCTCGTGCCGTTCCTGGACGTCGGGTATGTGTTCTTCTGGGTTC
Organism: uncultured Solirubrobacteraceae bacterium; assembly: GCA_963803335.1. Lineage (GTDB taxonomy): Bacteria > Actinomycetota > Thermoleophilia > Solirubrobacterales > Solirubrobacteraceae > DASSUW01. The sequence goes on from CAWDME010000013.1 coordinate 20,740, forward strand.
CCGGCGTTGTCCTCTTCATCTTCGGCTATCCGCTGCTGTTCTCGTGGTGGTCCATGCTCGTGATCCCCATCACGCTGGCCGTCTATGGACTGCTGCGACGCTGGCAGGACCGGAACGTGTTCCGGTGCCTCGGCGTTCATCCTGAACCCGACCGGCGCGGCTTCTTCGGCTATCTGCTCGGCTACCAGGCGGTGACCTCGACGGCGTCTTTACGCGGCTACGCGCAGCAGCTCGCGGGGGCCGCGCGGCGGTGGAGATAGACGGACGGACGAGTACGCGAGACCATCGCTCGGGGCAGAGACGGACGTGGCCGATGCCTTCCGGATGGCACGGATGCTGCTCGTCGTCGCCATCGCGGCGATCGCCGCGATGAAGATCGTTCCGCTCACCGATTCATCGAGCGCGGCGACGAGCACCCGCGGCCAGACGCTGTTGGGCATGAACGTGCCGTCGCTCGAACGGCTCGACGACTCGGAGTCCGCCGTGGGCGCCCGCGCCGCGATCGTCGGCACGTTCGCGGACTGGGCGCACACGCCCGACTTCCCGCTCGCGCTGGCCCGCGACGTCAATCGGCGCGGCGCGGTCCTGCTCGTCTCCTGGGAGCCCTGGGACTCCGACCGCGGCGGCGCGGAGCAGTTCCGGTACGCGCTGCGCCGGATCGTCGCCGGCGACCACGACGCATTGATCGACCGCTGGGCGCGTCAGGTGGCCGCGTACGGGCGGCCGGTGATGCTGCGCTTCGCCCCCGAGATGAACGGCGACTGGCTCCCGTGGTCGACCGGCGTGAACGGCAACCGGCGCGGCGACTACGTGCTCGCGTGGCGCCACGTCCGCGAGCGCTTCCGGCGCGCCGGGGCGTCCAACGCCGTCTGGGTGTGGAACCCGATCGCCGCCTACGACGGCTCGACGCCGCTGGGCGAACTGTTCCCGGGCGCCGGCCAGGTCGACTGGCTGGCCGTGGACGGCTACAACTGGGGCGACACGCGCGCGTGGGGCTGGCAGAGCTACGCCGACATCCTGGCTCCGACGGTCCGCACGCTCGGGACGCTCGCGCCCCGGCGCCCGGTGATGATCGCCGAGACCGCGAGCGCGCCCGGCCCCCGCAGGGCCGCCTGGGTGGCGGACACGCTCCACGCCGCCCGTGCCGGCGGCGTCGACGCGCTCGTCTGGTTCGAGTTCGACAAGGAGACCGACTGGCGGCTCGCGGACGATCCCGAGGCCGCCCGAGCCGCCGCCTCCGCGCTGCGCGGCGGCGGCTGGCGCCAGGGCGGCGAGCTCGCCGCCGTCGAGCGCCTGGTCCGCCGATGATCTCGGTGAGTCGGTGCCGCGGCTTCGCGCTCAGCGGCGCAGGACCGCGATCGACGCCTCGATGGCGCCCATAGCGCCGGCGGCGGTGTCCGCGAGCACGGGGTCGGCGAGCTTGGCGCTCAGCGGCTCGAGGGCGGCAGGATCGCCGGCGCGCGCGAGCGCGTCGATGATCGACCTGCAGTCCTCCTCACACCACTCGAGTTGCTTGATCAGTGCCGGAACGGAATCGCGCATGGGGGCGATCATCTCACGGGCCCGTTGCGCCGTCGGCCTCCGTTTAGGACTCGTGGCGGCGGAGGAACGGCCGTAGCGTGTCAGCCACGAGGCCTGGCGCGGTCATGGTCGCGAAGTGCATCTGCCCGTGCCAGATCACGCGCTCGACGCCGCGTAGCGCGGCCGCGAGGGCATCCATCGTCGCGGGCATCGGCGCCCAGCTGTCCGCGCCCTGCATCAGCAGCGTCGGGAGCTCGACTGCCGACCAGCGCGCGAGGTCGTCGCTGTCGCCGGCCATCGCCTCGAGGTCGTGGAGCGAGCCGATCGCCGACGCCTCGTCGGTTTCAGCGCCCCCGATCGCGGCGAGCAGCGCCGACCGCGTGCGCGCTGCCCCCGATCGCGGCCAGCACGGCGCGCATGTCGGCGACCTCGTCCGCGAAGGACTTCGGACGACCGGGGCGATCGCTCGGGGCGTAGCCGCGTCGCGCGACCAGCCACAGCTCGTACTCGTCGGCGAGCAGCGTCGCGACGGGCTCCCAGGAGTGCAGGCCGCCTCCGGAGCCGTGCAGCATCACCACCGGCGTGCCCGAGCCGATCCGCCGTACCGCCAGCCTCGTGCCGTCCGCTGATGCGAGAAAGTGATCCACGCTTCGGCGCGTCAACGAGTGACGCGCGCGCGCAGCTGCTCGAACTCCTCGTCGGTGACGATCCCGCGCGTGTGCAGGTCCTCCAGGTCCCGGAGCGTGGCTTCCGGGTCCGCAGCGCGATGGGGAGGAGGCTGCATCATCCAGCGCCCGAACTGCCGGCCGCGGAACCACCCGTCGACGTACTCGGGATCGCCGGTGATCGCCGAGGCGCGCATCATGCCCATCAGAAGTGCCATGCGGCGACAGTACCGCCGCCGCGTGCCGAGCGATAGGCTCCGGCCGTGCCTCTTCGGCGGGTGGCAGGGCTGATCGTGGTTCTCGCGCTGACGTTGCCTGCGGCCGCGTCCGCGCACCACCGGGCGCCGCACTGGGTGCCGGTCCCGACCGGCTCCGACCAGCAGTACCGCGGGCTCGACGCGGTCGACAAGCGCACCGCGTGGGTGGGCGGCAGCGACGGCGAGGTGCTGCGCACCACGGACGGCGGCCGGACGTGGAAGGACGTCTCGCCGCCGGACAGCGTCGGGCTGCTGTTCCGCGACGTCGAGGCCGAGAGCGCCGAGCGCGCGAGCGTGCTCGCGATCGGCGAGGGCGACGCGTCGCGGATCTACCGCACCACGGACGGCGGCCGCCACTGGCAGCTCGCGTTCGTCAACGACGACCCGAACGCGTTCTACGACTGCATGGACTTCTACGCGGGCGGCAAGCGCGGCCTCGCGCTCAGCGACCCGGTCGACGGCAAGTTCCGGATCGCCGCCACGGCCGACTCCGGGCGCAGTTGGCACGTGCTGCCCAACCGCGGCATGCCGCCCGCCGTCGAGAACGAGTTCGCCTTCGCCGCCAGCGGCACGTGCCTGGTGAGCAGCGGCCGCGACGCCTGGTTCGCCAGCGGCGGCGGTGCGGCGCGCGTGTTCCGCTCGCACGACGGCGGCTTCAGCTGGAAGGTCACGGCCGCGCCGATCCCGGCCGCCGATGCGGGCGGCGTCTTCTCGCTCGCGTTCCGCAACCCGCGCGAGGGCGTGATGGTCGGCGGCGACTTCACCGCGCCCGCCAACGGCGTCGACGCCTCCGGCTACACGTACGACGGCGGCGCGCGCTGGCTCGGCGGCGGCGACCTCTCCGGCTATCGCTCGGGCGTCGACTGGGTGAGCGGCGAACACGCGACGCTGATCGCCGTCGGCCCGACCGGGTCGGACATCACGTACGACGGCGCGCGCCACTGGACCGCGTTCGACGCTGCGGACTACGACGCCGTCGACTGCGTGCCCGGCACGTGCTGGGCGAGCGGGCCGGCCGGCGCGGTCGCCGTGCTCTACGGCTTGTAGACGCCGCCCCATTCCTCCGGGGCGACGTCGCGCAGCGTCTCGGAGAAGGTCCAGCGGTGGCCGGCCGGGTCCTCGGCCTCGTACTGGCGCTCGCCGTACTCGTAGTCGGTCGGCTCCCGGAGGATCGTCGCCCCGTGCGCGCGGGCGCGCTCGCAGTGGGCGTTGGCGTCGTCGACCCGCACGACGACCGAGTGCGTCTCCTCGCCGGGCCGCGGCGGGCGCCGCTCGCCGCGGACGTCGCCGACGATCACCGCCCCGTCGCCGAACCGCATCTGCGAGCGGTGGTCCTCGCCGATCTGCACGCGCTCTTCGAAGCCGAACGCCGCCTGCAGCCACTCGACCGCCGCGCGCACGTCCGGATAGACGAGCACTGGGATCACCTGCGCGGCGGGCATCGACCGGTTGGGCTTCACGGCGCGGAGTCTACGGCCGGAGTTCCTACCGCGCGACTGGCTCAGCGCGCCGTAGCTCCCGGCTTCCAGCCGAGCGTGCCGAGCAGCAGGCCGTGGTTGTGGCCGGGTGCGTCGAAGCTGTACGTCTTGACCGCCGACCAGTCGCAGCGCGCAGTCACGGCGGTCAGCGAGTCCGGCACCACGGTCTCGTAGACCTGTACGGCGAGCACGACCTTGTGCCCGCCGAACAGCCGCGCGACGGCATCGATGACGTCGGGGACCGGCGGAGCCGTGCGCGTGAGGTCGAGGCCGGCCGCCGGGCTCAGCGCTTCGCCCCACGGCGGCGCGACGAACACGATCAGCAGCTCGCCGGGCGCGATCCGCAGCCGGCTCAGGCCGGTTTCATAGTTGACGTGGGCGAGGGCGAGCCCGAGGTTGACGATCCCGAGGTTGCGGCGGGTCGCCTCGCACACCCGCTCGTCGATCTCGAAGGCCAGGGCGCGGCCCGCGCCCACGTGGCGCGCGATCCAGTACAGCGTGTTGGCCGAGCCGGCGAAGGGATCGACGATCACCGAGCCCGACACCCCGGGGGCCGCCTTGGCCAAGGCCGCGATGTCGGCGCCGATCGCATCGGCCAGCACGTCGCGGGTGCACTCCGCGGTTGTGCGGGCGAGGAGGCGGATGCCGCGCGCGTACCACTCGGTGGGGGCGAGACCGTAGATCGACACGTAGCCCGGGTCGCCGAAGCTGTCCTCGCCGTACTGCTGCACCTCCCGCAGGTCGAGGACGTCGTTGCGCTTCCCGTCTCTGAGCAGATAGTCGCGGTCGTGGATCACAGACCGCGAGTCTTGCGCACCGTCGCGCTAGCCGGGCTTGAGCACGGACAGGATGTTGCCCGCCGGGTCGGTGAACCAGGCGATGTCCGGGCCCTGGCCGCGGAGGATGCCCTTGGCGTCCTGGTCGAAGCCCTCGTAGCGCAGGAACTCGACGCCGCGCGCGCTCAGCTCATCGACCGCCTGCTCGACGTCGTCGACTGGGAAGTTGAGGATCGTGTAGGTCGCGGGCTCGTGGTCGGGCTTGGGATACACGAACGTCGGCTGTCCGCCGCCGAGCTGCAGCGTGAGCAGCCCGTGCTGGCGCGCCGTCTCGAGCCCGAGCGTGTCGCCGTAGAACGCGGCCGCCTGCTCGATATCGGGCACGGCGAAGCCGTGGAAGGCCTTGCTGGCGTCGATCATCTGTGAACCTCCTTCTGCCGGGGTCTGCCGTCTAGGACCGCGCGGCGCGCTGGAACTCATCGCCATAGGATCGCGCGATGGGGCTCCTCAGCTGGCTCAACCGGCACGGGCAGGACATCATCGACCCGCAGATCGTCGACCCCGGCTTCAAACGCGCCGACCGCGCGCTCGAGAAGGGCGCCGCGGCGAGCGGCACGATCGTGGGCCTCGAGCAGAAGCTCGACGACGGCACCACGATGCGCGCCGTCGCCGTCGCCGTGCCGACCGCGAACGGGACGCGCACCGCCGGCGTGCGGGTGATGGGCGGGCCGATGCAGGCGTTCGCCCGGCTCCGGCTCGGTGTCGAGGTGCTGGTCCGCCACGACGACGGCGACGCGGTCGTGCTCGACTGGCCGGCGATGTGCGCGCGCTGGGGGATCGCCGCCGAGCCGATCCAGAAGCGCCGGCGCAAGCCGCCACCCGAGGGGATCACGGACAAGGCGATCGAATGGGGGCAGGAGCGCCGCCTGAAGAAGTGGACGCCGCGGCGCGCGACGATCATCGCCCTCAGGCGCCGGGACAGCGCGTTCGGCCCGACCGACAACTTCGACGTCACGCTGCGGTGCGACGACGGCACGACCGCGACCGCGGCGAACAGCGAGGTCCCGTTCTACGCCGGCTGGCTCGCGGCGCCCGGATCCGAGGTGCCCGTCTGCGTCGACCCGAAGGACCCGGCAAAGGCGGTCGTCGACTGGGCCGCCGCCGCGAACGAGCCCGGCCGCGCCCCGGGGCGCCTTGACGATCCCCCGCCCGACGGCAGCGCCGCTGCATTGTGGGGACAACCGAACGGGGGAGGGTGAGGCTGCTCCAGTGATTCCCGCCGTGCTCCCTGGGAGCCTTGTGCGATGCAACACGAACCCGCTTTCTCCGACTTCGTGCGTGACGCCGAGGCGAGCATCGACGATCCGCACGCGATCGCCAAGCGGCTCGAGCGTCTCCTGGAGCAGGACGGCTGGCTCGCGCCCGAGCATCAGCAGCCGGGCATCGACAGCTATCGCCAGCACCTCCTGCACGTCTCGCAGGACCGGCGGCTGTCGGTCGTCGCGCTGGTGTGGCGGCCCGGCCAGCGCACCCCGATCCACGATCACGTGTCCTGGTGCGTCGTCGGCGTCTACCGCGGCGTCGAGCAGGAAACGCGTTACCGGCTCTCCGGCGGGCGCCTGGAGGCGGTCGACACGATCGAGGCGCATCCCGGGCACGTCGAGGCGCTGATCCCGCCCGCCGAGAACATCCACGTCGTCGAGGCCGGCGGCCGAGGCCTGACGATCTCCATCCACGTGTACGGCGCCGACATCGAGCGCCTCGGCTCGAGCGTCTACCGGATCTTCGACGACGAGCTGCCCGCCGCGGCGTAGACGCTCGCGCGCCGCCCGGGCACGCGCATACGATGTGCGGCAATGGCCCGGAATGCGTTCCAGCGGCTCGTGGTGCGGTTCGCCGGGACGGCGCCGGGCGCCCGCGTCTTCGCCCGCGTCGCCCATCACCTCGACCGCGTCGTCTTTCGCGCCACGGACGGCCGCGCGACGCTCGCGTCGTGGATGGCCGGCATCCCGGTCGTGATGCTGACGACGACCGGCAAGCGCAGCGGCCGCCAGATCACGACGCCGATCCTCGCCGTCCCCGAGGGCGACGCGCTCGTCATGGTCGGGTCCAACTTCGGCCAGGCGCACCATCCGGCCTGGGTGCACAACCTGCGCGCCAACCCGCGCGCCTGGGTCGACGGCCGCGAGGTGACGGCTGAGGAGGTCCAGGGCGGTGAGCGCGACCGGCTCATGGCCCTCGCCACCGAGGTCTATCCGGGGTTCCCGGCCTACGTGCGGCGGGCGGCGCCGCGCCGCATCGCGGTCATGCGTTTGCGCTGACCGGCTGCTCGCTGCGGTCGAAGCGGTTCGTGCGCGCGATGTCGTCGGGCTCGGGCTCCGGCTCGTTGAACGGCGGCATGCCCGCGACGAACGAGCCGGCGACGCCGCCGGCCAGCGATGCGAGCGCCCACGCCGGACCGTGCGCGCGCGGGAAGCGCAAGGAGTCGACGGACGGGGCGCCGGGGCCGTGGTCGGCCAGGGCCGTCAGCGCGGCGATGAGGACGGCGTTGTACTCCCAGCCGCCCTTGGTGACCCACGGGCCGTTGGCGGCGTGGACCTTGCGGATGGCGGTCGTCATGGTGCTCGTCAGCATCATCGTCGCGAGCGGCGTCAGCGCGCCGAGCGCGAGCAGCAGCCCGCCGCCGGCCTCGGCGGCGCCGGCCAGCAGCGCGTGGCGGCGCGCCGGGCGCAGCTCGAGCTTCTCCATCATCCCGGTCGTGCCCCCGAGGCCGGGGCCTTCGAACCAGCCGAACAGCTTCTGGGTCCCGTGGCCGACGAACAGGCCGCCGACCAGGGTGCGCATGAGCGGTGCTCCGAGCTTCATTGTTGCCTCCGAGAGAAGTCGTTGCTGCAACAACGAGTGTCACCGCACGCCGGGTGGACCAAACTAGGGAACGTGGGGCACCACCACGAACACGCGCACGGCGCGCCGGCCGATGCCGACTCCCGCAAGCTGGCGCTCGCACTCGCGCTGATCCTCGCCTTCATGTGCGTGGAGGTCGCGGTCGGCATCGCCGCGCACTCGCTGGCGCTGCTGTCCGACGCCGGCCACATGCTCACCGACGCCGGCGCACTGGCGCTCTCGCTCGTCGCGATCCGGCTGGCGCGGCGGCCCGCCGCGGGGGCGATGACCTACGGCCTCAAGCGCACCGAGATCCTCGCCGCGGCCATCAACGGCACGACGCTGCTCGTGCTCGGGATCCTGATCGTCATCGAGGGCATCCGGCGGGTCGTCAACCCGCCCGACGTCGAGGGCGGCCTGGTGCTGGCGGTCGCGATCCTCGGCATCGCCGTCAACCTCGCGGCGACCATGATCCTGGCGCGCGCGAACCGCGACTCACTGAACGTCGAGGGCGCGTTCCAGCACATCCTCACCGACCTCGCCGCCTTCGTGGCGACTGCGATCGCCGGCGCCGTCGTGCTCGCGACCGGCTTCGGCCGCGCCGACGGCATCGCGGCGCTGTTCGTCGCGGCGCTGATGCTGCGCGCCGCCTACATGCTGCTGCGCGAATCCGGCCGCGTCTTCCTCGAGGCGGCCCCGCGCGGCCTCGACCCGGAGGCGATCGGCCACAAGATGGCGGCGCACACTGGCGTCACCGAGGTCCACGACCTGCACGTATGGGAGGTCACGTCCGGCTTTCCGGCGCTATCCGCGCATGTGATCGTCGGCCACGCCACCGATTGCCACGACGTCCGCCGCACGCTCGAGGCGATGCTCCACGACGAGTTCGAGATCGAGCACACCACCCTCCAGGTCGAGCACGAGGGCGGCGAGCTGCTGGAGATCGAGGTCAGCCCGCGGGGATGATCCAGCCGGCCATCGCGACGAAGTGCATCGCGGCGGCGGCGATCACCAGCGCGTGGAAGACCTCGTGGAAGCCGAACACGCGCGGCCACGGGTCCGGCCGGCGCAGCGCGTAGACGACGGCGCCGATCGTGTACAGCAGGCCGCCGCCACCCATCAGCACCAGCGGGGCGAGCGGGAGCCGCGACACCAGCTCCGGCAGCGCCGCCATCGCGATCCAGCCGAGCGCGACATAGGTGGCCGCGAACAGCACCCGCGGCGCGCCGATCCACGCCAGGCTGAGCGCGACGCCCGCCAGCGCACCTGCCCAGGCGGCGGCGAACAGCGCCCAGCCGGTCGCGCCGTCGAGCACGAGCAGCGCCACCGGCGTGTAGCTGGCGGCGATGAACACGAAGATCGCGCTGTGGTCGATCCGGCAGAGGAGCGACCGCAGGCGCGGGCCGCACTTGTAGCGGTGGAACGTCGCGCTGCCCGCGAACAGCACGCACATCCCGGCGCCGTAGACGAGCGCGGCCGCCCGTGCCGCGCCGCTGGGCGCCAGCGCCACCAGGGGGACCGTGGCGGCCAGCGCGCACCAGAACGCCCAGAAGTGCGTGACGCCACGCATGACCGGTACGCCTTCCATATGCGCTGGTATACCCCGAACCAATGCCAAAGCTGATCGAATCCCCGTCGCGCGTTGAGGCGGCGGGCACCAAGCCCAAGCTGATCGACGAGCATGTGGGCCGCGTAAATACAGGCGAGAGCCGCGTCAGCGTGGCGCATATGCGCTCACCGGCCGGGTGGGTCGAGCCCGGCCAGCGGCCGGAGTTCGACGAGTACACGGTCGTCCTCGAGGGGGCGCTGCGCGTCGAGCACGAGGCCGGCGCGCTCGAGGTGCGGGCCGGCCAGGCCGTGCTCGTGCCCGGCGGCGAGTGGGTGCGCTACTCGACGCCCGAGGGCGCGTCGTATATCGCCGTGTGCCTGCCGGCGTTCTCGCCCGATACCGTGCACCGCGACGGTTAAGCGGGCGCCTCGCCGCGCCGATTAAGAGCAGAGATGTCCCTGCCTCCGCCCAGCCCCTCGACCGGCCTGCGCGACTACGTGCTCGAGCTCGAGGCCCCCAAGTCGTGGGGCCGCCGCTCCGGGTCCGGTCTCGTGCGCCTGAGCGCGATGGGCGCCGCGATCTCGTACGAGCGCGCGCTGCAGACCACGCTGCGCCTGCCGCTCGGCGTGCTGCATCTCGGCCTCGTCGATCCGGGGCCGGCGCGGCCAGGCGGCATGAGCGGCCGCTTCCCGATCCTCAAGCGCCTCAGCGCGACCGCGGTGATCCCGCGTGAGCAGGGCATCGAGGGCTGGCTGTGGACGAGCCTGAACGGCTCGGCGCTGACCGTCCTCGGCGACCCTGAGGAGGCGCCCAACGCCGCGCTGCTGTTCACCAAGCCGCTGGGCGACGAGGCCGTCGAGTGCTTCGAGCCGGAGATGGCGCAGGAGATCGCCGCCCGCTCGCCGCTCGGAGCGCCGGCCATCTACGGCCTGCTGTTCCGCGTTGCCGACCCGAGCAAGGCCGAGACCGTCTTCCGCCAGTTCGGGTTGCTGCGCCCCCTCACGGACCGCGAGGTCCCGCCGACGCTGCGCCGCGCGCTGCCGACCGACCGCCCGGCCGACCCCGGCCTGGCGACCGGCGGCGAGGACGTCCGGGCTTCCACGTCGGTCGCCCCGCCCGGCCTCGGCTAACCTGCCTCGGCCGTGAGCGCCCCGGCCGAACCCCACGATCCGCAACGCTGCACGCCCTGCCGGGGAACCGGCAAGGTGATCTCCAACCTCGGCGGCACGCCGCAGACCGTCACGTGCCCGTGGTGCGAGGGCAGCGGCGTCTATGACGCGCAGCACGACGCGCAGGGCGCGCGGCGCGAGAGCGGAACCTAGGCGAGGAGCTGTTCGAACCGGGCCGCCTCCTTGGCCGCCTGGTGGTGCAGGCGTTCCCAGGTGAGCGCACGACGCGGTAGCCGCGGGTGAGAAGGTCTTCGTCCTTCTCGCGGTCGTGCTCGAAGCGCGGTTCGTGCGTGTCATAGCCGTCGAGTTCGGCGATCAGGCGCTGCGAACGCCAGAGCACGTCGACCTCGTAGCCGTGCACGATCTGGTTGACCTCCGAGGTCGGCAGCCCGTAGCGGCGGACGAAGCGCAGGAACGCGTCCTCGAGCGCCGAGCGGGTGGGGCGTGGCGTCTGGCCTTCGCGGAGGTGCGCTGGGAGGTCGTCGAGACTGAGGTGGCCGTTGAGGCGCGCCTGGTTTACGGCGCGGGTGAGGGCGGTGCCGGTCAGGACGTGGGCGAGGTCCTGGAGCGTGCGCGCCACGGTCGTGACCTCGATCGGGCCGTCGTAGCGGATCAGGCCCCAGAGCTTGGCGGCGGAGCGGTGGCTCAGGACGGCGGTCGGGCCGCAGGCGAGTAGTGCCGCCATCGTCTTGGCATGCGGGGACGGTGGGAGGTGGCCGAGCGCGTAGACCCCGCGATGGAGCGGGATCAGCCGGCCCGCCATGATCCAGCGCTGGATCGTCTGCGACGACAACCCCGCGTTGAGCAGCCGCTCGCGGGTGGTGATCCCGAAAACTCGCCCCCGCCAGACCCTCACCCGCCCTACCCAGCGCAGTTCATCACGCGCCGGCAGACGCGCCTAGCTGGACGGCCGCACGACCAGCGTCCCGACGACCCGCCCGGCGTCGACCAGCTCGATCGGGTACTGGCCGGGCGTGTCGGCGAGCAGCGAGAACAGCGCGGGCGACTCGCGCTCGATCGGCTCGACCTGGTCCTGCACGCTGACGCTGTCGACATCGGTGCCCTTGACCGTGAGTTGCACGAGGTCGCCCTGGTGCACGGCGATGCGGCCGGGCTCGGCCGTTATCACGAGCGTGCGCCGGATGTTGTGGACCGGCGTCGTGGCGACGGCGGTCGCCGACGGCGTCGGCGTTGGGGTGGCGGTGCGGCGGGCTCCGTCGCGGACCAGCGGCTCTCTCGGCGCGATGCTGGCGGCGAGGGCGGTGAGCCCCATCAGTACGGCTACGAGCAACAGGAACCGCCGGCCGAGCATGTACCGAGGGTAGTCCGGTCGTCCAATCGCGCCTAACGGAGGGGTTAAGTCATCTACGTGACGTGCCGATATCGGTCGTGCCAGAGAACCAAGGTGTCAAAGGCAAATTGCCCGCGAGGGTGAGGCGCAAAGCCACGGAGCTCCAGGAAGGAGCGAGCCGGGTTGCCACCGCCGGTGGTGGGAACGGGACCGAGGACCTGGCAAGGAAGTCCACAGGCCCACACGATCCCTTCAGGAGGGACCACCCACAATGCTTCATAAGCTTCGTCAGCGCGCCCAGGACGAGAAGGGTTTCACCCTGATCGAGCTCCTGGTCGTCATTCTGATCATCGGCATTCTTGCCGCGATCGCCCTTCCCGCGTTCCTGAACCAGCGCACCAAGGCGCAGGACACGGAGGCCAAGAGCAAGGCCCGTACGGCTCAGACCGCTCTTGAGACCCTGTACGTCAACGAGCAGTCCTACGCGACGGGCACCGACCAGGCCGCCCTCGCGACGATCGAGCCGTCGCTCGCTCAGGGTCCGGCCCTGACGGTCCCGACGCACACCGCGACGGACTGGAAGGTCTCGGTCGTGTCGGTCGGCGGTCAGACGTTCTCGATCGACAAGACCACGGACGCCACGACCGGTCAGCCGACGGTCTCGCGTACCTGCGTCCCGGTCGGCCAGGGCGGTTGCCCGTCGACGGGCAAGTGGTAAGCCGGCACTAGCCGACTCAGAAGCAATTCTCGCGAAGCGGGCCTCCGGGCCCGCTTCGTCGTTTAACGCACCTCACGTTTGTTCAAGTCGCACGAGCGGCACGCCGATATTGCTCGTGCCAGAACCGAGGTGTCAAAGGCAAATCACTCGTGAGGGTGGGACGCAAAGCCACGGAGCTCCAGGAAGGAGCGAGCCGGGCTACCACGTTGGTTGGTGGGAATGGGACCGAGGGACCTGGCACGGAAGTCATTGGTTCAACGATCCCTTCAGGAGGGACCACCTACGATGCTGCACAAGCTTCGCCAGCGCGCCCAGGACGAGAAGGGTTTCACCCTGATCGAGCTCCTGGTCGTCATCCTGATCATCGGCATTCTTGCCGCGATCGCCCTTCCCGCGTTCCTGAACCAGCGCACCAAGGCGCAGGACACGGAGGCCAAGAGCAAGGCCCGTACGGCTCAGACCGCTCTTGAGACCCTGTACGTCAACGAGCAGTCCTACGCGACGGGCACCGACCAGGCCGCCCTCGCGACGATCGAGCCGTCGCTCGCTCAGGGTCCGGCCCTGACGGTCCCGACGCACACCGCGACGGACTGGAAGGTCTCGGTCGTGTCGGTCGGCGGTCAGACGTTCTCGATCGACAAGACCACGGACGCCACGACCGGTCAGCCGACGGTCTCGCGTACCTGCGTCCCGGTCGGCCAGGGCGGCTGCCCGTCGACGGGCAAGTGGTAAGCCGGCACTAGCCGATTCCTACGAAGCGGGCCTACGGGCCCGCTTCGTCGTTAAGTCCCACGACCTCACAGCCGATATCACGAACGTGTTCAAGAAGCGCTCCTCCTCCCAGGCCGCGATCGTCGGCCTCGACCTCGATCCCGGCCACATCGCGGCCGCCGAGGTCACCGCCAACGGCTCGGTGTCGCTCAAGCGCGGCGCCGTCGCCCCCCTGCGCCACGGCATCCTGCGCGATGGCGAGGTGGCCGACGTCCCCGCTCTCGCCGAGGCGCTGAAGTCCTTCTTCGCCGAGCACGGGTTCTCGACGCGCGTGCGCCTCGGCATCGCCAACCAGCGGATCGTCGTGCGGACGCTCGACATGCCGCCGCTGGAGGATGAGAAGGCGCTCGCCGCCGCCGTCAAGGTGCAGGCGCCCGACCACATCCCGATGCCGATGGACGAGGCCGTGCTCGACTGGCAGTCGCTCGGCAACGTCAAGAACGCGGCGGGCCAGGAGCGCACCCGCGTCGTCGTCGTCGCCGTGCGCCGCGAGATGGTCGACAAGCTTGCCGGCGCCGCCCGCGAGGCCGGCCTGACCGTCGAGGGAATCGACCTGTCGGCGTTCGGCATGGTCCGCGCGCTGGCCGACCGCAAGGTCACCGGGGCGGTCCTCTACGTCAGCGTCGCCGGGCTCACGAACGTCGCGGTCGCCAACACCAGCGGCTGCCTGTTCACCCGCGCCGCCGCCGGCGGGCTGGACGCGATGGTCAACACGCTCGCCGAGCGTCGCGGCCTGACCGCCGAGCACTCGCGCCAGTGGCTCCAGCACGTCGGCCTCCACGCGCCGCTCGACGGCGTCGAGGGCGATCCGGACCTCGTCTCTGCCGCTCGGGCCGTCCTCGAGGAGGGTGTGCACCAGCTCGCCGACACGGTCCGCAACTCACTGAACTTCTACCGCATGCAGGAGAGCGCCGAGCAGGTGGAGACGGGCGTGCTGACGGGTCCCGCCGTCGCCATCCCCGGCTTCGTCGAGGCGCTGTCCGAGCAGCTCCGGCTGCCGCTCTCGTCCGCCGTGGTCGCCACGGATGACGAGGACGCCGACGTAGGCCGTCTGACGGTCGCGGCGGGGCTAGCCGTCGAAGACATCGCCTAGTAGACGTAGATGTCGTACGCGGCCTTCATCGGCGCCCTCTTCGGCTCGTTCTTCAACGTGGTGGCCTACCGGCTGCCGCGGGGCGAGTCGCTGTCGCACCCGCGCTCACGCTGCCCGGGTTGCGAGACGCCGATCAAGCCGTACGACAACGTCCCGATCCTTTCCTGGCTCGCACTGCGCGGCAAGTGCCGCGCGTGCGGGTCGCGGATCTCGCCCCGCTACCCGCTCGTCGAAGCCGGCACAGCGCTGCTGTGCGGCCTCGTGGTGCTCGCCAAGGGGCTCGACAAGGACGCGGTGATTCCCCTCGTCATGGTCCTGCTGATGGTCCCGGTCACGTTGATCGACCTCGACCACCGGATCATCCCCAACAAGCTGATGATCGTCGGCGCCGTACTCGCACCGGCACTCGTGCTGTGGCTCGAACCGGACGCGATCGTCGAGCATCTGATCGCCGGCGCCGCCGCCGGCGGGTTCTTCTTGGTCGCCGTGCTCGCGTACCCACGCGGGATGGGCGTCGGGGATATCAAGCTGGCCGGCGTCCTCGGCCTCTTCCTGGGCCGCGCCGTTGGCCCCGCAGTGTTCATCGCGCTGGTCTCCGGCACGCTCGTCGGAGCTCTGATCATGGCCCGCAAGGGCGTCGCCGAAGGCCGCAAGACCGCGGTCCCGTTCGGCCCCTTCCTCGCCCTCGGCGGGGTTGTCGCCCTGTTCGCGGGCGACGCGATGATCGACTGGTACCTCTCCACCTTCGCTTAGGGCGAGCACCCCAGGCGACCGCCTCAAGGCGGGCCGAAAGGGTGCCGATAAGCCAAGCGAGATGAAGGCCATCAACCTGCTTCCCCCTGACTCGCGCACGACGCCCAAGACGGGCGCGACCAAGGCCGCGGCTGCGACTGAGGAGCCCGGCGGCATCGGCGCTTTCGTGCTCCTCGGCGCGCTTGCCGTGTGCGTGGTCGCCCTCGCCGCGTACGTGCTGACCACCAACTCGGTGAAGGACCGCCAGGCCCAGCTCGACGCGGCCACCGCCCAGGCTAAGTCCACCGCCCAGCGCGCCGCCCAGCTGAAGCCGTACGCCGACTTCGAGCAGATGGCCGAGACTCGCATCCAGACCGTCAAGGACCTCGCCGCCTCCCGCTTCGACTGGGAGCAGGCGCTGCGCGATATCTCGCGCGCCATCCCGAAGGACGTGACGCTGACCGCGCTCAACGGCTCGATCGCGAGCGGTGCGGGCGCCGGCGGCGCCAGTGTGCGCGGCGTCATCGATGCCCCGGCCGTCACCCTCGAGGGCTGCACGACCGGGCAGACGCAGGTCGCCGCGCTGCTGTCGCGCCTGCGCAACGTCGACGGCGTGACCCGCGTGACGCTCACCAAGTCCGTCAAGCCCGACCAGACGGCCACGGCTGTCCCCGCCGGGGGCGATCAGGCGACGCTCAACGGCGGCTGCGGCACCGGTCACCCGCCCGCCTTCGAGCTCGTCATGTTCTTCGAGCGCTCGAAGGTGCCGAGCAGCGTCGAGGACATCACGGTCCAGAAGGCCTCCGCGGCCAGCGGCTCGAGCGCTTCCACGACCACGTCTACCACGACGGCGCAGCCGGCCTCCGGCGTCACCACGCCGCCGGCCGACCCCGCCCAGAACGGCACGGCCACGCCTGCGTCCACCCCGCAGGGAGGGAAAGCCGAATGACCCGGTCCACGAAGATCCTGCTCGCGGTCGCGGCCATCGGCCTGGCCGCCTGCGCGTTCTACTTCCTGATGCTCGCGCCCAAGCGCGACCAGGTCGCCAAGCTCGACTCCGACATCGCGGCCAAGCAGGCCGAGGTCGCCCAGTCGCAGCAGATGATTGCGACCTACGAGGCGGCCAAGGCGAGCTACAAGACGAACTACTCGACACTGGCCCGGCTCGGCAAGGCCGTCCCGGCCGACGACGACGTCCGCTCGCTGCTCGTGCAGCTTCAGGCCGCCGCCGATCGCACCGGCGTCGACTTCCAGCAGATCGAGCTCGGCACGAGCCTCGCCGGTAGCACCCAGGCTCCGAGCAGCGGCGCCAGCGACACTGCGAAGCCCACCAATGGCGAGCTCGCCTCGGCGCCGGGCGCGATCCCGGTGGCCGGCGGGGCGCTGTCGGCGCTGCCGTTCAACTTCACGTTCACCGGCGGGTTCTTCGACCTGTCGACGTTCTTCGCGAAGCTCGAGCACTTCGTCACGGTGAACAACCAGCGGCTCGACGCGACCGGTCGCCTCCTGCGGCTCGAGAGCGTCTCGATCACGCCCGCCAGCAACGGCTTCCCGCAGATGCAGGCCGCGATCGGCGCCGCCGCGTACATCGTGCCGCCCGTCCAGGGCGTCGAGGGAGCGACTGCTGCGCCGTCTGCGGCGCAGAACGCCAGCACCACGCCGTCGACCCCGTCGTCGCCGGGCTCGACCACGACCACCGCGACCGCCGGAGCAGCGCAATGAACGTCCTGACCACCACCTGGCGCCAGCTCGTGCGCCGCCGGCTGTGGCCGGTCGCCGTCCTGCTCCTCGCCGGTCTGGTGGCCGTGCCCGTGCTGCTGGCGCGCGATCCCGCGCCGGTGATTCCGCAGGAGCCGACCACCTCGGCGCCCGTCGAGAAGCCCGCGAAGGCCGACGACGCGCTCGCCGAGCCGGTCGTCGCCAAGGCGTCCGCAAGCACCCGTCGCCGCCGCGTGCTCGGCATCCGCAAGGATCCCTTCACGCCGGCCGTGCTCAAGAAGAAGCACAAGGCCACGAAGAAGGTCGCCAAGAAGGCGTCCAACGACGCGACCAAGCCGCAGGAGACGCCCGTCACCAGCACTCCGTCTGCGCCGTCGACTCCGGTGGCCCCGTCGGTCCCGACCACTCCGGCCCCGCCGAAGAAGGTGTACGCGAAGGACTCCCTGATCGTGCGCTTCGGTCCGGCGGACGGCGGCCTCAAGCGCTCGAACGTCAAGAAGCTCGCTGCGCTCGGGGGCGAGGACGACACGCCGCTGCTGATCTACACGGGGCTCACCGACCACGGTAAGAAGGCGGTCTTCCTCGTCGACGAGTCGCTCGACCCGAGCGGCGACGGCACCTGCGACCCGCATCCCAGCAACTGCGAGAAGGTCGAGCTCGCCACGGGCGACACCGAGTTCTTCGACGTGATCGATCCGACGACCGGTGACGTCAGCGCGCAGTACGAGCTGGACCTGATCGACATCAAGTAAGCCTCTGCTACGGCCGCGGCTCCGGGACCTCGGAGCCGCGGCTCGTAGGATTCCCGGCGTGCCGCTGCGCGTCGTCACCGCCGGGGAATCGCATGGCCCGGGCCTGACCTGCATCGTCGAGGGCCTGCCCGCAGGCCTCGAGCTCGACCTGGCCGCGATCGACCGCGACATGGCGCGCCGCCAGCTCGGCCACGGCCGCGGCGGCCGCATGAAGATCGAGCGCGACAGCGCCGAGGTCACCTCCGGCGTCCGTCACGGGCGCACGCTCGGCGGTCCGATCGCCGTCCGCGTCGCCAACCGCGACTACGCGAATTGGGAGGAGCGGATGAACCCGTGGCCGGTCGAGGCCGAGGTGCCCGAGGTGCACCTGCCGCGCCCCGGCCACGCCGACCTCGCGGGCGTCCAGAAGTTCGGCTTCACCGACGTGCGCAACGTGCTCGAGCGCGCCAGCGCCCGTGAGACGGCCGCGCGCGTGGCCGGCGGGGCGCTCGCCAAGGGCTTCCTGTCCGCGCTCGGCGTGCAGGTGTTCTCGCACGTCACCCAGATCGGGTCGGTGCAGGCACCGGATACCAATGGCCTGGTGCCGCGCGACTTCGCCGACGTCGACGCCTCGCCGGTCCGCTGCCTCGATCCCGACGCCTCGCAGGCGATGGTCGAGGAGATCAACGTGCTGCGCAAGCGCAACGAGTCGCTCGGCGGCGTCTTCGAGGTGCTCGCCTTCGGGCTCGTGCCCGGCCTCGGCTCGCACGTGAGCTGGGAGGAGCGGCTCGACGGCCGCATCGGCATGGCGATGCTCTCGATCCAGGCCATCAAGGGCTGCGGGATCGGTGACGGGTTCGATCTCGCGGGACGGCCCGGCTCGGCCGCGCACGACGAGATCTTCTACTCCAACGAGCGCGGCTACTACCGCGAGACCAACCGGTCCGGCGGCATCGAGGGCGGGATGACGACCGGCGAGCCGCTGATCGTGCGCTGCGCGATGAAGCCGCTGCCGACGCTGACGAAGCCGCTGCGATCGGTCGACATCGCCACGCGCGAGCCGGCCGGGGCGCTGCGCGAGCGGACCGACTCGTGCACCGTGCCGGCCGCCGGCGTCGTGGGTGAGGCGATGCTCGCGATCGTGATGGCGGACGCGTACCGGACCAAGTTCGGCGGCGATCACATCGACGACGTGCGCGCCGCGCTGGCCGCCTACGAGCAGCGCATCGGATGGAAGCCCCGCCCGTAGCGCTCGTCTTCATCGGGTTCATGGGCGCGGGCAAGACGTCGGCCGCTCGGGCGGCGGCGTCGATGCTCGACACGCGGGCGGTCGACGCCGACCACGAGATCGAGCGCCGCATCGGCACGACGATCGAGGAGTACTTCGAGCGCCACGGCGAGGCGGCGTTCCGCCAGGTCGAGGAGGAGGTCGTCGTCGAGCTGCTCGACCGGCCGCCGTCACCGGCGCTCTCACTCGGCGGTGGCGCGGTGCTCTCCCCCCGCGTGCGCGAGCGCCTGCGCCGTCACACCGTCGTGCTGCTCGACGTCAACGTGGAGACCGCGTGGCGGCGCGGCGGGCACAAGCGCCGGCCCCTGGCGCGCGACCGCGACCGCTTCATCGCGCTCCACGCCGAGCGGACGCCGCTGTACGAGTCGCTCGCCGACGCGGTGCTGATCGACTCGACGCGCGAGCACGTGCGCCAGGTCGTGCCGGCGCTGAAGGCGCTGCCCGACGGCGTCAAGCTGCTGTGGGCGGTCACCGCGTCGGGCAACTATCCCGTGCACGTGGGGGAGGGGCTGCTCGCGAGCGGCTTCTGGCCCGTCCCGGGCCGCCGCTTCGTGATCACCGACGACGCCGTGGCGGCGCACTACCGCGTGCAGGACGCGGCGGCGGAGCTGCGGATCCCGCCGGGCGAGGAGCACAAGACGCTGGCGAGCGTGGAACGCCTGCTGCGCACCCTGGCGGCTGCGGGCATGGATCACGACGACCACGTCGCGGCCCTCGGCGGGGGCGTCGTCGGCGACGTGGCCGGGTTCTGCGCCGCCGTCTACCAGCGCGGCGTGCGCGTCGTGCAGGTCCCGACCACGCTCGTCGCGCAGGTCGACTCGGCCTACGGCGGCAAGACCGGCGTCGACCTGCCGGAGGGCAAGAACTACGCGGGCGCCTACCACCAGCCGAGCGCCGTCCTCGTCGACCCGTCGGTGATGGCCACGCTGCCGCAGGCGGAGCTCGCCGCCGGCTGGGCCGAGGTCGTCAAGACCGCGCTGATTGCCGGCGGCGCGCTGTGGGAGCGCGTGCGGTCGGGTGCCTCGCTCGACCGCGATCTCGTGCTTGCGTGCGCGCGCACGAAGCTCGCGGTCGTGGCGAGCGACGAGCGCGACAGCGGACGCCGCCAGATCCTCAACCTCGGCCACACGGTCGGCCATGCGATCGAGACCGCCACCGCATACCGTCGCTACCGGCACGGCGAAGCGGTCGGGCTCGGGCTGCTGGCGGCGCTCACGCTGTCCGGCCAGGCCGAGCTGCGCTCCGAGGTCGCCGGGCTGCTGGCGGCGCGCGGGCTGCCGATCGCACTCGACGGGGGCATCGACGTCGAGGCCGTGATCGCGGCGGTCCAGCGCGACAAGAAGCGCCGCGGCGGGCGCGTGGGCTTCGTCCTCGTCGAGTCGCCCGGCGACGTGCGGCCGGGGCGCCCGGTGCCGGAGAGCGAGCTGCGCGCCGCCGTGACAGAGTTGCGCGCGGCATGAAGAACCGCGTGGCCGTCCTCCACGGCGTCAACCTCGACGCGCTCGACCGCCGGCCCGCCGAGCACTACGGCGGCCTGACCTTCAGCCGGCTCGAGCGGACGATTGAGCGGTTCGCGCGCGAGCTCGGCCTCGAGGCCCTGTTCTTCCACTCCAACCACGAGGGCGACTACGTCGAGGAGATCCACAAGGCGCCCGACTACGCCGACGGGTTGCTGCTCAACCCCGGCGCGTGGACGCATTACGCGTGGTCTCTGCGCGACGCCGTCGAGACCTCGGGGCTGCCCGCGGTCGAGGTCCACCTGTCCGACGTCGAGCACCGCGAGCCGTTCCGCCGCGTGTCGGTGTTCGAGGGCGTCTGCATCGCCAAGGTGAGCGGCAAGGGCGTCGAGGGGTACCGGGAGGCGCTGGCCGCGCTCAAGGAGGCGCTGTGAGCCGCGCCGATCGCCTGGCGCAGGCGCTCGAGGTCGACGCGCTGCTGGTCACCGACCTCGTCAACGTGCGCTACGTCACGGGCTTCACCGGCTCGAACGGCATGGCCGTGGTGGGGCTCGATCTCCGCCGATTCATCACCGACTTCCGCTACGTCGAGCAGGCGGCTGCCGAGGTGGAAGGGTTCGACCGCGAGCAGGCCCCGGCCGAGTTCAACGCCGCGCTCGCCGACGGGTGGCCCGCTGGGGAGTTCCGGCTCGGGTTCGAGGACGACCACGTGTCCGTGCGGCGGTACGGGCGGCTGCGCGACGTGCTCCCCGATCGCGTCGAGCTCGTCCCCGCCGGCGGGGCGGTCGAGGCGCTCCGAGCGGTCAAGGACGCCGGCGAGATCGCCCGCATCCGGGCGGCGGCCGAGCTGGTCGACGAGGTCTACGGCACGATCCGAGCGCAGGGGTTGGTGGGGCGCACCGAGCGCGAGGTAGCGCTGGCGATCGAGAACGAGATGCGCCGGCTCGGCGCCGAGGCTCCGAGCTTTGACTCGATCGTGGCCTCGGCCGAGCGCGGCGCGCTCCCGCACGCCCAGCCGGCGGAGGTGGCGATCCCGCGCGGCACGCTGGTGACGCTCGACATCGGCGCCCGGCTCGACGGCTACTGCTCGGACTGCACGCGCACATGGGCGACCGGCGCCCTGCCCGACGATCTCGCCGAGGCGTACGAGCTCGTGCACCGCGCGCAGCTCGCGGCGCTGGCCGCGGTCCGGCCCGGGCCGGAGGGCCGCGAGATCGACGCCGTGGCGCGGGACATCATTGAAGCGGCGGGCCAGGGCGAGCACTTCGGGCACGGGCTCGGGCACGGCGTCGGCATGGAGGTCCACGAGGCCCCGCGCCTCGCGCGCACCGCGGAGGGAGCGCTGGCGCCGGGGAACGTCGTCACCGTCGAGCCGGGCGTGTACCTGCCGGGCCGCGGCGGCGTGCGAATCGAGGATCTCGTGGTGGTCACGGAGGACGGAAATTCCGTGCTCTCCGGCACCACGAAAGATCTCTTGGTGGTCGACTAGGGCGTAGAACCCACTCAAGCGATCCGTGCGGAGCGCCGATACCGGGTGCGATGGACACTCGAGCCCGCACCCGCCCAATGCTGCGCCGCGCCGGCCTGCTGGTCGCGCTAACCGCGCTGCTGGTGCCCGCCGTCGCGGGCACGACCGCCAATGCCAAGACCCGCGCCCCCGTCGTCACTCGGATCACGCCGAAGCACGTGTACGTCGGGGAGACGATGACGATCCGTGGCCACCACTTTCGCCGCGGCCTAAACAAGAACACCGTTGCCTTCAAGCGCAGGGGCGCGAAGGCCGTCTTCGTCACCGCCGAGAAGGGCACGACCAAGATGCTGCGCTTCAAGCTCCCGAAGCGCCTCGAGAAGATCCTCGTCGTCAAGAACGGGACCCCGACGCCGACGCGCCTGCAGGTTCGCGTCCTGGCGGCCAAGTTCGGCAAGCGCTTCTCCAAGCGCGCCATCTCGCCGATCGTCGGCCCCGAGAAGCCGCCAGCGCCGCCGAAGCCGGCTGACGTCGACCCGAACGCCGACTGCGACGGCGACGGCGTCATCAACCGCATCGACGCCGATGACGACAACGACCTCCTCTCCGACACCCTCGAGAAGTCGCTCAAGCTCGACGAGTGCAACGTCGACAGCGACCGCGACGGCGTCGAGGACGGCTACGAGTACGCGTCGGCGCAGGACCTCAACCTCGACCACGACCACGCCAACATCCCGTATCCGGCGAAGCGTCCCTACCCGAACGCCCTCGACGGCACGGACGCGTACACCGATCACGACGGCGACACGCTGACGCTGATGGACGAGTACAAGCTGTGGAAGTACACGACCGCCCACGGCTCGCCGCGCACGCTGGCTCCGCTGACCTACTCGGCCGGCGAGAAGTACACGCAGCCCGGGCTCGATCCGTCTAACTACGACAAGCAGAACGCGTTCGTGGCCTGGACGCTGGCCACCGGCCGCAACACGCTCTCGATGGCGGACCTCACGGGACTCGATCTCGGCGACCCGGTGCCGACCGCGTGGCAGCTGACCGGCGGTCACCTGCTGCTCGACTTCGACCGCAGCGGTGCCGTGGACGCGTGGGAGCGCAACTACAACGACAGCGACGGCGACGGCCACCTCGACGACGGTGAGCGCGACGAGGACGGCGACGGCCTCCCGAACGAGTGGGAGACGCGCGGGTGCATGACGCAGGGCTTCTGGACCGGCGTCTACACCAAGGAGAAGCCGTACTACCTGACCTACGACCCGGGCGACTTCAAGATCGACGACGAGGACAGCGACGGCGACGGCGTGCTCGACGGCGCTGACGACGAGGACCACGACAACATCCCGAACGTCATGGAGTGCAGCCGGGTGATGGCCGGGTCCGGTGCCTCGCCCAGCACGAAGTGGCAGGGCTTCGTCAACCCGTTCAACCCGTGCCTGCCGCACGTGCACTCGGACAACTGCAACGAGCACGTGATCGTCGGCGGCGGTGCCGAGTCGTGGGCGCCCTTCAAGGACGACGGCGGCCTCATGAGCAACTACGACGTCAAGAACTGACGGCTCGTCCCGTCCGATCGCTTCCCGAGGCCCGCCACATGGCGGGCCTCGGTCGTTTCATGAGAGAGTCCCCGGCGGAACGCAATCTTCCGGAGGGGAGCTCAGATGGCCGACAGCGTCTATCGCGTCACCGAGGTGATCGGGTCCAGCAGCGAGTCGTGGGAGGCGGCGGCGCGCAATGCCGTCGACACCGCGGCGCGGACCGTCCGCGACCTGCGCGTGGCGGAGGTCGTCCGCGAGGACATCACGATCGAGGACGGGGCGCTGAAGAACTTCCGCGTGCGGCTCGCGATCTCGTTCAAGTACGACTCCGGGGAATGAGAGCGCTCCGGCACTACCCTTGACGGGGCGGTGCCGCTCGAGCCTCCAAAGCCCGATCTGAGGGCCTCCGACGCCGATCGCGAGGTCGCGGTCGAGCGCTTGCGCGAGGCGGCACTCGAGGGCCGGCTGGACGCCGACGAGCTCGAGAGCCGCCTCGCTGACGCCTACGGCGCGCGTACGTGCTCCGAGCTCGCCTCGCTGACCGCCGACATCACCCCGCCGGCGGACCCGCTGGTCTTCCTGCGCCCGGCGGGCCACGTCAACGGCCTGTCGATCGTCTCCGTCGTCGCGGGCCTGCTGTGGCTCGGCTGGCTCGGCTCGCTCGTGGCCATCGTCACCGGCCACATGGCCCTGCACCAGATCGGCCGCTCCGCCGGGACCCAGACCGGCCGCGCCCCGGCGCTCGTGGGCCTCTGCTTCGGGTACTGCGGCCTCGCCGCACTCCTGTTCTGGATCTCTTTTCGCTGAGTCTTTACAGCCACGCGTAGAGCCGTAACGCGAATCGGGGCGATCCTCGAGGCGCACATCCGCGTTACCTAGGCCCAGACGGTCCGCCGCCACCGGCAGACACTCACCCGCCTCGCCACCGCCGGCGCTCCGAAACTGGACGACTCGTGATCAGCACCAACCAGTTCAAGAACGCGCGCCGAACCACATCCCGCTCTCGAGTGCGGGCGATCCTGCGACCAGGGACGTAGGGCTACTCGCGCATCTTCCAGAAGGAATTCTTGACGGCGATCCGGCCGTCGGACGCGAAGGTCCAGATGTCGCAGCCCCGGACCTCGATCGCCTCGCCGTCGGTCGTCGTTCCGCTGATCGTCCACTCGGATACGCCCCGTTCACCGTCAACGACGTCGCTATGGCTCTCGTACCTGACGTCGGGGATCGTCTTGAAACGGTCCGCGAACCCCCGGCGGACCTGCTCGATGCCCTCGAACCGGCGGCCGCACGACTCCGGCCCGCGCGGCGACTCGAAGACGCAGTCCTCCGTGAAGTGCCTCATGATCGCGTCCAGATCGTGGGCGTTGAACCCTTCGAGGATCGCGCGGAGGGTTGCCAGCTTCTCTTCTCGATCACCCATGTGCGCGACCCTACGCCTGCGCTGAGTCGGCGCCTATCCTGAGCACGCAACTTTCGACTGACCTCCAGAAGGGGCTGATCGCCCATCATCTCGACCAATCAGTTCAAGAACGGGAATCACATCGACGTCGAGGGGACCGTCTTCAAGATCCTCGAGTTCCAGCACGTCAAGCCCGGCAAGGGCGGGGCGTTCGTGCGCACGAAGCTGCGCCGCGCGAGCGACGGTGCGGTGATCGACCGCACGTTCCGCGCGGGGGAGAAGTTCCGGCCCGTCAGGACCGAGGCGCGCAAGATGCAGTTCCTCTACGCCGACGGGACCGACGCCCACTTCATGGACGAATCGAGCTACGAGCAGCTTGCGATCCCGGAGACGAGCGTCGAGGACACGCTGAAGTGGGTCAAGCCGAGCGAGACCGTCGACCTGCTGTTCATCGACAACGAACCGTCGGACATCCAGCTGGCGGCGTCGGTCGAGCTGGAGGTCACGCACACCGAGCCCGGTGTGAAGGGCGACACCGCCTCCGGCGGCGGCAACAAGCCGGCGACGCTCGAGACCGGGGCGACCGTGAACGTCCCGCTGTTCGTGAACATCGGCGACAGGATCAAGGTCGACACGCGCTCGGGCTCGTACATGTCGCGCGCGTAGATGACTCGTCGCCTTCGCCGCGATCGCCGAGGGCCCGTACCCGCCGAGCGCCGGCGATCGCGCCGCCTACCTGGCCGCCGTCCGGGCGGCGAACCCGGGCCTCGACACGTGGTTCTGGGAGTACTTGGTCACACCCCCGCCCGAGTGAACCCCGTACGGGACACCGGCTAGGCTCGTGCGGCCCATGCGCCGGTCCGAGCAACGCCGCGCGGCGGTCTTCGCCCTCTACCAGCACGACCTCACGGGTCGGCCGCTCGACGACGTCTTCGAACGCGATGCCGCCACGTTCACCCGCGCGCTCGCGCACGCGACGGCCGACAACGCGGACGAGCTCGACGAGCGGATCGGGGCGCACGCCAAGGGCTGGTCGATCGATCGCATCGCGCCGCTGGAGCGGGCGATCCTCCGCACGGCGCTCCTCGAGATGCTGCACCCGGACCTCGTGGAAGCAGATCAGCCGATCCCAGCCGAGGGGGCGATCGACGAGGCGGTCGAGACCGCCAAGGCGTTCTGCGGCGCCGACGCCCCCGGCTTCGTCAACGGCATCCTGGGCGCGGTCCTCCGGAGCGTGCGCGAGAATGGGGGAGCGCATGCCGCCTGAAGCCCTCGACCGCATCGTCGACCGCCTCGAGCGCGCCGCCGCCGAGCTGCGCGCGGGCGACCTCGCACCTGAGCGGGCCGCCGCCCTGGTGGACGAGTGCGCGCGCCTCGCCGGCGAGGCGAGCGCCGAGCTGGACCGGGAGGTCCGCGCCGCCGATGCCGGTTCCGGACCGGCCGGCCAGCTCGCCCTCGACCAGTGAGCTACCCGGAGCACCTGCGCACGCAGGTCGAGGAGTACCTGGCGCAGATGCGGTTCGCCGACGAGGCGGGCCTCGACGGCCTCGAGGAGGCGATGCGCTACAGCCTGCTCGCGGGCGGCAAACGCATCCGGCCCGTGCTCGCGCTGGCCACCGCATCGGCGCTCGACAAAGACCCGGCGAGCGTGCTCCCGCTCGCCGCCGCCCTCGAGCTCATCCACACGTACAGCCTCATCCACGACGACCTGCCGGCGATGGACGACGACGACCTGCGCCGCGGGCGGCCGACGTGCCACGTCAAATACGGCGAGGCGGTGGCGATCCTCGCCGGTGACGGCCTCTACGCCGAGGCGTTCCGCCACCTGCTGCACGAGCAGCAGGGCGAGCCGGCGCTCGTGCTCGAAGCGGCCGCCGAGCTGGCCGCCGCCACCGGCGTCGGCGGCATGGTCGGGGGCCAGTACGTCGACGTCCGCAACCTGGTTCCGGATGGCGCGGTGACCCTGCGCCGGCTCCATGAGCTGAAAACCGGGCGGCTGATCGCCGCATCGGTCGAGTGCGTGCTGCTCCTCACAAGCGGTGGGGCGGCCTCCACTAGACTGGCTGACTTCCAAGCCTTTGCGGCCGAGTTGGGCGTCCTGTTCCAGATCGTCGACGACATTCTCGACGTCACGGGAACCGAAGACTCCCTGGGGAAGCCGCGGGGTAGCGATGAGCGCCATGGGAAGCTGACGTACGTGAGCCAATACGGGGTCGAGGGTGCGCGCCAGATGGCGGCGGATTCCCATCGGAACGCTCGTGAGGCGCTGTCACGGGTGGGCGGCGCAGCCGAGCTCGAACAGATCACGGACTTCATCTACACCCGCTCCTCATGACCACCCGCCTCCTCGACCAGATCGACCGCCCGCAAGACCTGCACCCCCTCTCCGAGGACGAGCTGCAGCAGGTCGCCCAGGAGGTGCGCGAGCTGCTGATCGACACGGTGGGGGAGATCGGCGGGCACTTCGGCGCCAACTTGGGCACGTGCGAGATCGCCGTCGCGGTCCACTCCCTGCTCGACTCGCCGCGCGACAAGCTCGTCTGGGACGTCGGCCACCAGGCGTACCCGCACAAGGTGCTGACCGGTCGCCGCGACCAGCTGCAGACGATCCGCAAGTACGGCGGCCTCGCCCCGTTCTGCGCGATCCACGAGTCCGAGCACGACATCATGGGCGCCGGCCACGCGTCGACGGCGATCGGCTACGCGGTCGGCCTCAAGGAGGCCATGCGGCACGGCGCCGCCGAGGACCACAAGGTCGTCGCCGTCGTCGGCGACGGGGCGATGACCGGCGGGGTCGCGTTCGAGGCCGTCCACCAGGCCGGCGGCCTGGGCACGCCGATCGTCGTGATCCTCAACGACAACGGGATGTCGATCGCGCCCAACGTCGGCGCGCTGTCGAGGTACTTCAACCGCGTCCGGCTCGACCCGGGCCTGTGGAAGGCGCGCGAGGGCGTGGAGGAGAAGCTCACGCGGTTGCCGGGCGGGATCGGCGCGGCGTTCGAGCGCCTCGGTCCCCAGCTCAAGGAGTCGGTCAAGGCGCTGTGGCAGCCGGGCCTGTGGTGGGAGGAGCTCGACTGGGCCTACATGGGCGTGATCGACGGGCACGACGTGCGCTCGCTACGCCGCGCGCTGCGCGCGGCGTTCGAGGCCGAGCGCCCGGTCGTGGTCCACTGCGCGACCGTCAAGGGCAAGGGCTTCGCGCCCGCCGAGGAGGGCGGCCTGGAGGGCATGGAGAAGTGGCATGCCGCCAAGCCGAAGTCGATCGCCGACGGGCGGCCGGCGCCGAGCAAGCCGAAGACCGGAGCCGCGGCGCCGCCCCAGTACACGCAGGTGTTCGGCGAGGCGATGGTGCGCGAGTGCGAGCGTGACGAGCGCGTCGTCGGCATCACCGCCGCGATGAACTCCGGCACCGGGCTCTCGATCCTCCAGAAGGCGATGCCCGACCGCTACTACGACGTCGGCATCGCCGAGCAGCAGGCGGTGCTGTTCGCCGCCGGCCTCGCGCTCCAGGGCATGCGCCCGGTCGCCGCCATCTACTCGACGTTCCTGCAGCGCGCCTTCGACCAGATCGTGCACGACGTCTGCCTGCAGAGCCTGCCGGTGACGTTTGCGCTGGACCGCGCCGGCCTCGTCGGCGACGACGGCCCGACCCACCACGGCGCGTTCGACATCGCCTACCTGCGGCCGCTGCCCAACATCACGCTGATGGCACCGCGCGACGAGGCGATGCTCACGCACATGCTCCACACCGCGCTGCAGATCGACGGGCCGGCGGCGATCCGGTACCCGCGCGGGGAGGCGGTCGGCGTCGAGATCCCCTCGCAGCCGAAGCTGATCGAGGTCGGTACCGGTGAGATCCTGCGCGAGGGCGAGCGGGTGGCGCTCGTCGGCTACGGGACCGGCGTGCAGAAGGCGCTCGGCGCCGCCGACCTGCTCGCGGCGCACGAGCTCGAGGTCACGGTCGCGGACGCCCGCTTCGCCAAGCCGCTCGACACCGGGCTGCTCGCGCAGCTCGCCGCCGAGCACGACCTCGTCGTCACGGTCGAGGAGGGCGTGCTGATGGGCGGCTTCGGCAGTGCGGTCATCGAATCGCTGGCCGAGGGCGGCGGCGCGCCGCGGATCCTGCGCGTGGGGCTGCCCGACCGCTACGTCACGCACGGCGCTCCGGCCCTCCTGCACGAGGAGGTCGGCTTCACGGCCGAGCGGATCGCCGAGCGCATCGAGGCGGCCGTGCTCGACCGCCGCGGCTCGCTGGTCTAGTACCGGCATTCGAAAGCACGCACGGTTCCGGCGGCCGCCGATCACCGCCTGACGGCACGCGGTGACCGGTCATGTGCCCCGGCACACTTCCGGGTCACCGCGCGGCGTCAGCCGGCGCCGGCGGCCACCGGGCGCCCGCGCGTACTTACGAACACCGGTACTAGTCGCGGCGAGTCCAGCGCGTGGCGGCAGACAGGGCGAGCTCGCCAGCCGCGGCCACGGCGAGCAGGCCGCCGGCGACGCGCTCGCCGCTGCCCGCCACCAGAATCGCGAGCGCGAGCAGGGTCGCCGCGACCAGATAGTCGGCGGCGACATGGGCGGAGATCGGAGGATCGGCGAGGCTGAGCCCGACGAGCACCGCGCCTGCGGCCATGCTCGCCAGCAGGCCGCCGGCGCCGTAGCCGAGCGCGAACGGGGCGGCGATCAGCGCGAGCCCGGCGAGGAGCTCGACCGCGCCGTGTTCGATGAGTGAGAGTCGGCGCAACATCACCGGAACATGGTCCCGCGCCGGGGCCGGATGCTCTGTGCGGTCGGTCACCGACGCCCCTTCGTGAGATGACTGATTCCGCGACCCACGCACCCGCTTGGGCACGCGGGCCACGGAATCAATCATCTACCGTGTTCGCCCGTGCCCCGGGTCCGCCTCGACAGCCTGCTGGCGGACCGCGGCCTGTTCGCGTCCCGTTCGCGCGCCGCTGCGGCGGTGCTCGCCGGCCAGGTGCACCTCGGCTCCGGCCGGGCGACGGCCTCCAAGCCGGGCCAGCTCGTCGACAGCGACGTGGAGCTGAGCGTCGATGCCCCGGCGCAGTTCGTCTCCCGCGGCGGCATCAAGCTCGCCAATGCGCTCGACGCGCTCGGGATCGATCCGGCGGGGCGCTGCGCGCTCGACGTGGGCGCCTCCACGGGCGGCTTCACCGACTGCCTGCTCCAGCGCGGGGCGACGCATGTCGTCGCGCTCGACGTCGCCTACGGGGAGCTCGACTGGCGGCTGCGCACCGACGAGCGCGTCACGGTCATCGAGCGGGCCAACGCGCGCGCCCTGACCGCCGAGCAGCTCCCGTACGCGCCGGATCTGATCGTCGTCGACGTGTCGTTCATCGGGTTGACCAAGGTGCTGCCCGCGGTGCTCGGCGTGGCGGGCGAGCGGTTCGACTGCCTGGCGATGGTCAAGCCCCAGTTCGAGGTGGGGCGCGAGCGGGTCGGCAAGGGCGGCGTGGTGCGCGACGCCGCCCTCCGCCGCGAGGCGATCGCCGTCGTCGCCCAGGCGGGCCGCGCAGAGGGCGCTTCGGTGTGCGGCTTCGCGCCCTCCGGCCTGCCGGGTCCCGCCGGCAATCGCGAGACCTTCGTGTGGTTCGCCGAGGGCGCGCGCGCGCCGGGGGCCGTCGACCTGGAGGCGGTCGACGCATGAAGGCCGCCGCCGTCTTCACCCACCGCCGCGTGGAGGACACCGCGACCGCGCTGCGCGAGCTGATCGCCGCCGCGCGCCGCGCCGGCGTGGTGTTGCGGTTCGACGAGCACGAGACGCGCAAGCACTCCCTGCGGCCGGGCGAGGGGATCGAACTCGACTCGACGGCGGTCGACGATGTGGAGCTCTGTCTCGTGATGGGCGGCGACGGCACGATCCTCACCGCGCTGCGCCAGTACGCGGGCAGCGGCGTGCCGGTGTTCGCGGTCAATTTCGGCGAGGTCGGCTTCCTGGCGACCGTCGACCCCGACGGGCTCGCCGAGCACTTCGACCAGGCGTTCGCGGGCGAGTTCGAGACGATCGGGCTGCCGGCGATCTCGGTCGGGCGGCCCGAGGACAGCTGGATCGGCATGAACGACGTCAGCGTCCATCGCAAGCCGGGGCTGCGCGTGGCCGACCTGGCGTACGGGCTGGCGGGCGAGGAGATCGGGCGCGTGCGCTGCGACGGGCTGGTGGTCGCGACCCCGCAGGGCTCGACCGGTTACAACCTCGCCAACGGCGGCCCGGTGATGGCGTGGGGAGTGGAGGGCTACGTCGTGTCGTTCGTCGCGCCGCATTCGCTGACCGCGCGGGCGCTGGTCGTCGCGCCGGGCGACCTGCTGACGATCAACAACGCGTCACGCGAGGAGCCCGTCGAGGTGCACGTCGACGGCCGGCCGACGTGCGAGCTCCCGCCGGGTGAGGACCTGCACGTCGAGTTCGTGCGCGAGCACGGGACGCTGGCCCAGCTCCCGGGGGCGAGCTTCTATCACCGCCTGCGCGAGCGCTTCGGCCGTCTCGCGCGGTAATCGCAAAATCTCTGCAACAACTCTGCGGAGAACCCCCGGCTCCGTCGGGACCCGCTGATACACCTGCGGCGTGCTCCACGAACTGCGCGTCGAGAACCTGCTGCTGATCGAGCGGGCCGAGCTCGGGCTCGGCCCCGGGCTGAACGTGCTGACCGGCGAGACCGGCGCGGGCAAGACCGTGCTCGCCCACGCGCTCGATCTGCTGCTCGGCGGCAAGCCACGCTCCGGCATCGTGCGCCCGGGTGCGTCGGAGGCGTACGTCGAGGGGGTGTTCGCGCTGCCCGCGGCGCTGCGCGAGCAGCTGGGCGATCGCCTGCCCGAGGACGCGGACGAGCTCGTACTCGCCCGGCGCGTGAGCGGCGAAGGGCGCACGCGGGCGTACGTCGCCGGCCGGAGCGCGACGGCCGGCGATCTCGCCGAGCTCGGTGGCACGCTGCTGTCGTTCTACGGCCAGCACGAGCACCGGCGGCTCACGCTCGCCTCCGCGCAGCTGGAGATCCTCGACGGCTTCTGCGGGCCCGAGCAGGCGGCGCGGCGGGCCGAGTTCGCGGCGGCCTACGCGCGCGAGCGCACCGTGCGTGAGGAGCTGGCTGAGCTGCGGGCGCGGGCGGGCGCGCGCGACCGCGAGATCGACCTGTTGGAGTGGGAGCTCGAGGAGATCGATCGCGCGGGGCCCGACGCGGATGAGGAGGAGTCGCTCCTCGGCGAGCGCGAGCGGCTGCGGCACCTGGAGGCGTTGCAGTCGGCGGCGGCGGGCGGTACCGCCGCTCTCGGCGAGGAGACCACGGCGGCGCTGTCCGGCGCCGCCCACGCGCTCGAAGTCGTCCGCGGGGTCGACCCGGCGCTCGACGCTCTGGCCGAGCGTGCGTCCGCGCTCGTCGTCGAGGCCGACGACCTGGCGAGCGATCTGCGCCGCTACGGCGAGTCGATAGAGGCGCCGCCGGGCCGGCTCGACGAGGTGGAGGAGCGCCTGGGCCTGCTCGATCGCCTGAAGCGCAAGCACGGCGGCACGATCGCGGCGGTGCTCGCCCACGCCGAGGAGTGCCGTCGCCGGCGCGAAGAGCTGGCGGGCGCCGAGGAGGCGCTGGAGGCCGGCGAGGCGCGGCTGGAGGCGGCGCGGGCGGCGCTCGCGGCGCAGGCCGAGGCGCTGCGCGCGGCGCGGATCGCTGCGGCCGAGGCGCTGGCGGGCGCGGTCGTCGAGCGGCTCGAGGGGCTGGCCATGGAGGGCGCGACGTTCGAGGCGCGCGTGACGCCGCGCGAAGGCTACGGGCCGAGCGGCGGCGACGAGGTCGAGTTCCTGATCGCGCCCAACCCCGGCGTGCCGGCCGGCCCGCTGCGCGAGACCGCTTCGGGCGGCGAGCTCTCGCGGGTGATGCTCGCGCTGATGGGCATCGCCGCCGACACCGGGCCGGGCACGCTCGTGTTCGACGAGGTCGACGCCGGCATCGGCGGGCAGACCGCCCGGGCGGTCGGCGAGCAGCTGCGCGATCTCGCCGCCGGCCGCCAGGTCATCTGCATCACCCACCTGCCCCAGATCGCCTCGCTCGCCGATCGCCACTTCACGATCGTCAAGGACACGTCGGCCGACACCGCGCGGACGACGGTCACGCGGCTCGAGCGCGGCGCCGTGGTGGGCGAGCTCGTACGCATGCTGGGCGCGGAGGTTGGTGACGCCGCCGCGCGCCGCCACGCGCGGGAGCTCTTGAAGGCCGCCTAGTGTCGCGATTCGTAAGTTCGGTCGCAGGCTGCGGGATGCATGGTCGTGCCTGGCGTTCGCCGGTGGCCTGGCTCGTACCGGGCGTACCTGCAAGGCCACCGGCGGGCGCCAGGTGCGGCCAGGCGCCCGCAGAATGCCATCGAACTTACGAATCGGGACACTAGTGTCGGGACACTAGGGGACGTCGACGCCGAGCCGCCGGGCGCGGTCGACCACGCGCTCGAACGCCGCGAGCTCGTCCGCCGTCAGATACCGGGCGAGGTTCGACCGGATGTGCGCCACCCACTTGAGGATGTTCTGCGGCTCGCGCAGTGGCTTGCCTTCCTCGTGCTGGGCGACCATCCGGCGCTCGAAGAAGTCGAGCCGGGAGAGTGTGCTCTCGCGGTGGATCTCGTACTGGATCGCGGCGAGGCGCCCGGGGTCGAACGCCAGTGCCAGGCCGCCGCCGTCCCAGGCGAGCACCTCGACCTGCGGGACGGTCCCGTCGTCCTCGAGCGCCGCGACGTAGACGAGCCCTTCGGCGCCGGACTCGGGGCAGCACTGGACGGTCTCCGTGGCGCGGCCGACGCGTCCAGTCCCGCGCTGATCACCCTCTTTGCGGAGTTGACCTCGCTGTCCGCGGTGATCGGCCGGGTGCCGCCGCTGCGCGCTCTAGACTGGCTCGGCAGGAGGATTTCCGAATGCCTGAGTCTCGACCCCGCACCCGATTCATCTTCGTCACCGGCGGGGTCGTCTCCTCGCTGGGCAAGGGCATCGCGGCCGCCTCGATCGGCCGCCTGCTCGTTTCGCGCGGCCTGAAGGTCGCGCTGCAGAAGTTCGACCCGTACATCAACATCGACCCCGGCACGATGTCGCCGTTCCAGCACGGCGAGGTGTTCGTGACCGAGGACGGCGCGGAGACCGATCTCGACCTCGGTCACTACGAGCGGTTCACGGACGCGAACACGTCCCGCGGCTCCAACGTCACGGCCGGCGCCATCTACAACAGCGTCATCCGCAAGGAGCGCCGTGGCGACTATCTCGGCGGCACGGTCCAGGTCGTGCCGCACATCACCGACGAGATCAAGCACCGCATCAAGCTGATCGCCGAGAGCCAGGACGTCGACGTGGTGATCACGGAGATCGGCGGTACGGTGGGCGACATCGAGTCGCTGCCGTTCCTGGAGGCGATCCGGCAGTTCCCGGTCGACGTCGGGCGCCGCCGCTGCATGTTCATCCACCTCACGTTGGTGCCGTACATCGGCCACGCGGGCGAGCTGAAGACGAAGCCGACGCAGCACTCGGTCAACGAGCTGCGCCGCATTGGTATCCAGCCCGACATGGTGGTCTGTCGCTCCGAGGGCGGGCTGCCGCACGACGTGCGCAAGAAGATCGCGCTGTTCGCGTCGCTGCCGCATGAGGCGATCGTCTCCGCGCGCGACGTCGACAACATCTACAAGGTCCCGCTGTACCTGCACGCCGAGGGCGTCGACGACTTCGTGCTCGAGCACTTCGGCATGGAGGAGCCGCAGGCGCCCGACCTGGGCGACTGGGAGCGGCTGATGCGCCGCGCGACCGACGCGGCCGACCAGCTGCCGGTGCGGATCGCGCTCGTCGGCAAGTACGTCAAGCTCGAGGACGCCTACCTGTCGGTCGCCGAGGCGCTGCGTCACGCCGGCTTCATGCACGGCTGCCCGATCGACATCGACTGGGTCGACTCCGAGACGCTCGACGACGGCGAGGTCCGCGCACGTGTCGCGCAGGCGGACGGCATCCTCATCCCCGGCGGCTTCGGCGTGCGCGGGATCGAGGGCAAGATCACCGCGTCGCGGATCGCGCGCGAGCAGAAGATCCCGTTCCTGGGCATCTGCCTCGGCATGCAGATGGCGGTGGCCGACTTCGCGCGCCACGTCGTCGGCATGGACGGCGCCAACTCGACCGAGTTCGATCCCGAGACGCCGTTCCCGGTGATCGACCTTCTGCCCGAGCAGAAGGAGGTCGCGGACATGGGCGGCACGATGCGCCTGGGGGCCGACCCGGTGAAGCTGCACGAGGGCACGAAGGCGCGCGAGCTGTACGGCGAGGCGGTCATCTACGAGCGCCACCGCCATCGCTACGAGGTCAACAACTCCCTGCGCAAGCGGCTCGAGGCGGCCGGGCTGATCATCTCGGGCACGTCGCCGGACGAGCGGCTCGTCGAGGTCATCGAGATCCACAACCACCCGTTCTTCGTGGCGTCGCAGTACCATCCGGAGTTCAAATCGCGCCCCGAGCGGCCGGCGCCGCTGTTCCGGGAGTTCGTCGACGCGGCGCTCACGCGGGCGCGCGAGCGGAGCCCGCAGGAGATCACGGCGCAGCAGCCGGCACACAGCACGTGAGGCCCGCCTCCGAGGCCGAGAAGGCCCGGCTCGCGGAGCTGTTCACGGACCTGTGCCGCATCCCGAGCCCGTTCGGGCGCGAGCAGGAGTGCGCGGAGCGGGTGCGGGGCGAGCTGCGCGCGATCGGCGTTGAGGCCGCCGCGGACGACAGCGGCAACCTGCTCGCACACATCGCGGGGCGGGAGGAGCGGTCGGTGCTGCTGTGCGCGCACATGGACACGGTCGAGGCCGCGGCGCCGATCGAGCCCGTGCTCGTGGACGGGGGCTGGGAGAACGCCAACGACGCCATCCTCGGCGCCGACAACAAGGCGGCGCTCGCGGTGATGCTCGCCGTGGCGCGGCGGGTGAGCGTCGAAGGGTCCCCGGTCGGAATCGAGCTGCTGTTCACGGTCTCGGAGGAGGACTCGCTGGCGGGCGCCAAGGCGTTCGACGCCACCCGCCTGCGCTCGCGCTTCGGCTACGTGTTCGACCACGCGACGCCGATCGGGGAGGTCATCACCGCGTCGCCGACCGCGTACCGCGTCGACGCCGAGTTTCACGGCAAGGCCGCCCACGCCGGCATCCGGCCCGAGGACGGCCGCAGCGCCGTGCTCGCCGCCGCGCGGGCGATCGCCGAGATGCCGCTCGGGCGCATCGATCGCGACACGACGGCCAACGTCGGGTCGGTGCACGGCGGTGTCGGCACCACCAACGTGGTGCCGGACCGCTGCCACGTCGCCGCCGAGTGCCGCTCGCTCGACCCCGCGCGGGCAGAGACCGCCGTCGCCGGGATCGTCGACGCGATGTACGACGGCGCCGCCTCCTCGGAGTGCGACGTCGACGTGGTATCGGAGAAGACGTTCGCCGGCTACAAGGTGCGGCCGAGCGCGCCGGAGTTGGCCGCCGCCGAGGCCGCCCTGCGCGCGTGCGGCTATGAGCCGCGCCGGATCGCCAGCGGCGGCGGGTCCGACGCCAACGCCCTCCAGGCATCCGGCTTCCAATGCATCTGCCTCGCGAACGGCACCGAGCGCGCCCACGAGCCGACCGAGCGAGTCTCCGTCACCGCGCTGGACGGGATGCTCGACGTTGCACTGGTCCTACTGGAGGAGACCGCCGCCGTATGAGCAGCCGCTTCGAGAAGACGGAGTCCGACACCATCTACGAGGGCGGGTTCTTCACCGTCCGCAGCGAGAAGTTCCGCCACGAGGACGGGGAGGAGGTCACGCGCGACATCGTCAGCCACCCCGGCGCCGTCGGCATAGTGGTCCTCGACGGCGACGCCCTGTGGTTCGTCCGTCAGCCGCGCGAGGCGCTCGGCAGCCCCGACTTCCTCGAGATCCCGGCGGGCAAGCTGGACGAGGAGGGCGAAGACCCGCTCGACACCGCCAAGCGTGAGCTCGCGGAGGAGATCGGCAAGCAGGCGGAGACGTGGGAGCCGCTCGGGTCGTTCTACACGTCGCCCGGCTTCACCGACGAGCAGGTCCACCTGTTCCTGGCGACCGGCATCTCCGACGTCGCCGAGCGGCCGGAGGTCGAGCACGACGAGCGGATCGACGTCGAGATCCGCCCGTTGACCGACCTCGACGAGATCCTCGCCGAGACGCAGGACTCCAAGACGCTGATCGCGCTTTACCGCCTGCGCGAACGACTCGGCTGACTCACTCGCAGATCGCGACGAAGGGGACGCCGATGACGTCGACCGTCTTCGTGTCCTCGTTGAGGATGAACTGCTCCTTGATGTGCGGCACGTTCGGAATGTGGACGAAGATCAGCCCGATGTCGTGCTGGACCGTGCGGTTGGGGAACTTTGCCTTCACCTTGGCGAGAGAGTCGCCGACGCGGACGCCGCGGGCCGTGGCGCCGCCGCGGATCGTGATGTCGGTGAGCTTGTGCGGCACGCTCTTCGTGAAGTCGGCCACGCCCTTCAGCGGCGAGCGGAGCTTCGCGAACGGCGATGCGTTCGGGCCCGCCGCGTCGCAGTGGCCCTGGTGCAGCAGGCCGACCAGGTGCTGGTGGTGGAGTTGCGACCACGTCATCCCGAGCTTGACCTGACCGACGCCGGCGGGCGTGATCTTCTGCGGGGCGGCGGCGGTCGCCGCGGCGGGGCCGAGCGCCAGGAGCGCGGAAGCTGCGGCGGCTGTAAGTAGGCGTGTCATCAGTCGCAGAACGCGATGTCGGGCACCGCGATGATGTTGATCTTATGCGTGTTCAGCGGCACTGAGAAGGAGATCCGGCCGCCGCCGCTCTTCGGCACGACGACGAGCGTGAGGCGGAACACACTCTCGGTGCTGTGGTGCACGTGCGCCTTCGGGAACGCGTGCTTGATGTCGGCGATCGTGTCGCCGATCTTGACGCCGCGCGCCCGCGCCCCACTGGTGATCGCGATGTCCGTGGCCACGCGCGGCTTGGTGGTGGAGAAATCGACGCTGCCGCGCAGCGGCGAGCGCAGCCGCGCGGTGCGCGAGCCGTCGACGAGCGGGCAACCGTGGCGCAGCTTGCCGATCAGGTGCTGCTGGCGCAGCTGCGTGAACGTCATGCCGAGCTTGACCTGCCCGACGCCGTCGGGCGTGACCTTCTTCGGCGCGGCCGCGATGGCCGCCGCCGGCCCGAGCGCGAGGAGGGTGACGGCGGTGCCCGCCGCGAGTGCACGTCTCATGTGCCGACACTAACCGACCAGCGCGACGAGGAAGCCGTCGTAACCCTTGACGCCGACGGTCTGGATCGCCGTGGCACGCACGTGCGGCTCCGCCGCCACGGCGTCGAACAACGCGCGTACGCCGACGACGCTCGGGTCCGCGCTCGCGGCGTCGGTCAGCGCGCCGTCCCGGATCACGTTGTCGGCGACGATCAGCGTCCCGGGGCGGGACAGCCGCAACGCCCACTCGAGGTACTCCGCGTTGCTGCGCTTGTCGGCGTCGATGAAGACGAAGTCGAACGGGCCGGACAGCGTCGGCAGCGTCTCGAGCGCAGGCCCGGCGATCACCTCGGCGATCCCGGCGAGGTTGCTGCCTGCGACCTCGGCGTGGTGCGGATCGGCCTCGAGCGTGACGATCCGGCCGCCGGGCGGCAGCGCCCGGGCGAGCCAGCGGGTGCTGTAGCCGGCGAGCGTGCCGATCTCGAGGATCGACCGCGCGCCGACCATCCGGGCCAGCAGCTCGAGCAGCGCGCCCTGGGCCGGTGAGACGTCGTGGCGGGGGAGGTCGGCGTGGTCGACGGCCGGCGCGTCGCCGAGCAGGCGCTCGCCGATGTACTCGTCGACCTCGATCCATGTCTGACAGGCGCGTTGCACCGGGCAGGCGCCCCCTTCGCGGCGGCGAAATGACTTCCTCCCATGGCGATCGCCGCGCCCACACAGCCGTTCGAGCACCTGCTGCTCGACTTCCTCGCCTACCTCGAGTTCGAGCGAGGGCTGTCGCGCAACACGCTCGAGGCCTACCGGTCCGACCTGCTGCAGCTCGGCGCGCACCTGCGCAAGACGGACACCGACGCGCTCACGGCCACCCACAGCGACCTCGCCGACTTCGTCGCCGACCTCGCGCAAGGCGGGG
The DNA here is from genome assembly GCA_963803335.1 of uncultured Solirubrobacteraceae bacterium. Taxonomy (GTDB): domain Bacteria; phylum Actinomycetota; class Thermoleophilia; order Solirubrobacterales; family Solirubrobacteraceae; genus DASSUW01. The sequence goes on from CAWDME010000013.1 coordinate 59,369, forward strand.
AGGACCGCCCGCCGGTGTCACCCGCGACGCTGCAGCGCAAGGTCGCGTGCCTGCGCTCCTTCTACCGCCACCTGCGCCGCCAGGACCTCGTCACCGACGACCCGACCGCCCACCTGCGCGCGCCCAAGCAGAGCCGCCGGCTGCCGCAGGTGCTGAGCCGCGACGAGGTCGCGCAGCTGCTGGAGGCGCCGCGCGGCACCGAGCCGCCGGCGCTGCGCGACCGCGCCCTGCTCGAGCTGATGTACGCCTGCGGCCTCCGCGCGTCGGAGGCGATCGGCCTCGAGGTCGGCGACGTGGACCTCGAGGCCGGCATCCTGCGCGCCCGCGGCAAGGGATCGAAGGAGCGGCTCGTGCCGATCGGGTCGACGGCCTCGCGCGCGGTCGTCGCCTACCTCGGCCGCGGCCGCCCGCGGCTCGCCGGCGACCGCATGGAAGCGGCACTGTTCCTGAACCACCGTGGCGGCCGGCTCACGCGCCAGGGGCTCTACAAGATCGTCCAGCGCCACGCGCGCACGGCCGGGCTCGACGGCAAGATGAGCCCGCACACGCTGCGGCACACCTTCGCGACGCACCTGCTGGCCGGCGGCTGTGACCTGCGCTCGCTGCAGGAGATGCTCGGGCACGCCGACATCGCGACGACCCAGGTCTACACACACCTGTCAGCCGAGCGGCTGAAGGACGTCTACTTCGACGCCCACCCGCGGGCCAAGGCGTCGTAGTCGAGCCCCTCCTCGGCGCGCTCGATCAGCGTGCCGAGCGCGTCGAGCATCTCGCGGTGCCCGGTCTCAAGGCCGCCCAGGCGGTGAACCTCGATCCCGAAGAAGACGTCTGAGACCAGGTTCGTCATCACGGCTGCGCTGATCGGCAGGTCGAGGCCGACCTCGTCGATCCATGCCGCGAATACCGACTCCAGCAGCTCGTGCCACTTCACGACGGCCTCGCGCCAGCCGGCCGCCAGCTCGGGATCGGTGAGCCCGGCGCCCCACAGCTCCCACAACACGCGGACGTAGCCCGACGCCAGGTCGTCCTCGAGGAAGTCGCAGGACAGCCGCCACTTCTCCGACAAGGGGCCGGGAGCGCTGAACAGGGCGGTCTGCCGCGCGAGCAGCGCCTCGTTCTCGCGATGGAGCACCTCGATCAGCAGGCCCTGGCGGCCGCCGAAGTGGTAGTGGACCTGCGAGAGGTTCACGCCGGCGGCGTCGGCCACCGCGCGCGTGCTCGTTCCCGCATGTCCGTGCGCCACGAGCACGTCACGCGCCGCCTGCACGATCCGATCCCGCGTGGCCTGGCCCTTGAGCGCCCGGCCGTCGGTTTCGGCGGCACTTGACATGAAGCAAGTATAGCGTATTGTTCGGTCGGTCGAACGACCAACTATCACCTCCCCAAAGGAGCTCCATGCCCCTCATCAACGTTCGCCTCATCGAAGGTGTCTTCGATGCAGACGAGAAGGCCCAGATGGTCGAGAAGCTCACCGAGACGATGGTCGAAATCGAAGGTGAGAACATGCGCGGCGTGACCTCCGTTGTCATCGACGAGGTCAAGAGCGGCGACTGGGGCCTGGGCGGCCAGCCCCTGACGACCGAGGCGGTCCGGTCCCTGAAGGCCGGCGTCCCCGCCTGACCGATGCTCACCGCGGACGTCATCGACTCGTCACGGGCGCTGCCTCCCCAGCAGAGCGCCTTCGCCGACGTCGATGGCGTCCGCATCGCGTACGACGTCTTCGGCGAGGGCGAGGAAACGCTCCTGCTGCTCCCGCCGTGGGCGATCGTCCACTCGCGCTTCTGGAAGGGCCAGGTCCCCTACCTGGCGCGCCACTTCCGGGTCGTCACGTTCGACCCGCGTGGCAACGGGCGCTCGGACCGGCCGTCGTCGGCCGACGCCTACGGCCCGCGCATGCTGGCCCGGGACGCCGTCGCGGTGCTCGACGCCGCCGGCGTTCCGGACTGCGTGATGGTCGTGCACTGCGGCTCGGCCGCGGCCGGGCTGCTGCTGTGCACCAGCCATCGCGACCTGGTGCGGGGCGCCGTCTTCATGTCGCCGGCGCTGTCGCTCACGCCGCCGTCGCCCGCCCGCGTCGGCCATTCGTTCGAAGCGGACCTGCCCGCCTACGAGGGCTGGGCGAAGGCGAACCGCCACCACTGGGCTCGCGACTACCGCGACTATCTCGAGTTCTTCTTCGCCGAGGTCTTCTCCGAACCGCACTCGACCAAGCAGATCGAGGACTCGATCGCCTGGGCACTCGAGTCCGACGGCGAGACGCTCGCGCATACGATCGACGGCCCGGGCATTCCCGATGACGAGATCTTCGCGATGCTCGAGCGCGTCGACCTGCCGCTGCTGGTCACTCAGGGCGACGACGATCATCTGATCCCCGCCGACCGCGGCGCCGCGTTCGCCGAGCTCACCGGCGCGGAGCTCGTCAGCTACGAGGGCGTCGGCCACAGTCCGAACGGCCGCCACCCGGTCCGCTTCAACCACGCGGTGCGCGATTTCGCCGAGCGCGTGTACAGCCGGCCCGCGCCGCCTTCGCGCTGGCGCCGTGCGCTCACCCGGCAACGGCGCGCGCTCTACGTCTCGTCGCCGATCGGGCTGGGCCATGCGTGGCGGGACGTGGCGATCGCGCGCGAGCTGCGCAAGCTCCATCCCGACCTGCAGATCGACTGGCTCGCGCAGGACCCGGTCACACTCGTGCTCGAGGCGTGCGGCGAGACGATCCATCCCGCCAGCGCGCTGCTCGCCAACGAGTCGAGCCACATCGCCGCGGAGTCGAGCGGGCACGAGCTCAACGCGTTCCAGGCGGTCCGCCGGATGGACGAGATCCTGCTCGCCAACTTCATGGTCTTCGACGACCTCGTGCGCGAGGAGCAGTACGACCTGTGGATCGGCGACGAGGCGTGGGAGCTCGACTTCTTCCTGCATGAGAACCCGGAGCTCAAGCGCGCCGCCTACGTGTGGCTGACCGACTTCGTCGGCTGGGTCCCGCTGCCGGACGGCGGCGCCGACGAGGCGCGGCTGACGGCCGACTACAACGCCGAGATGATCGAGCAGATCGCGCGCTTCCCGCGCGTGCGCGACCGCGCGATCTTCGTCGGGCAGCCCGATGACATCGTGCCGCTCGACTTCGGCGATGGGCTGCCGGCGATCCGGCCGTGGGTGGAAGAGCACTTCGACTTCTCGGGCTACGTGCTGGCGCCTGAGGCCGGCCCGGCGGCCGAGCGCGAGACCGTCTGCGTCGTCACCGTGGGCGGCTCGGGCGTCGGCGGTGGGCTGCTGCAGCGCGTGATCGACGCCGCGCCGCTGCTCGGCGACCTGCGCATGCTTGTGGTGTGCGGCCCGCGGATCGACCCGGCTTCGCTGTCGGCGCCCGACGGCGTCGAGGTCGTGCCGTACGTGCACCAGCTTGCGCAGCGACTGGCGTCCTGCACGGTGGCGATCGCCCAGGGCGGCCTGACGACCTGCATGGAGCTGACGGCGGCCAAGACCCCGTTCGTTTATGCCCCGCTGGCGCGGCACTTCGAGCAGAACGTCCACGTGCGTCACCGGCTCGAGCGCTACGGCGCCGGCCGGGCGATCGACCTCGCGACGGCGACGCCGGAGTCGATCGCCGCGGCGATCACCGGCGCGCTCGACCAGCCCGCGCCGGCGGACGTCGAGCGCGACGGCGCGGCGCGGGCCGCCGCGCTCATCGCCGAACTGTTGTAAACGGTTTCGCCCGATCACCGTCGCCCTCGGTTCCGGCCTCTCGAGGCGCCCGGCGAGCGACGGATATCGTCCGGCGCGTGCGGAGAGCCTTCGTCGTCGTCATCGACGCCTGTGGAGTGGGCGAGCTGCCCGACAGCGCCGACTACGGCGACGCGGGCGCGAACACGCTCGGGCACGTGGCCGAGGCGGTCGGTGGGCTCGACCTGCCGGTGCTGACCTCGCTCGGGCTCGGCAACATCATGCCGCTGCGCGGTGCGCCGCCCGTCGAGCATCCGGTCGTCCACGGCCGCCTGCACCCGCTCGGTCCCGGCAAGGAGACGGTCACCGGGCACTGGGAGCTGATGGGCGTCATCACCCCGGTCGCGCTGCGCACGTACCCGCATGGGTTCCCGGAGGACGTCGTCGACGCCCTGCGCGCCGCCACCGGCCGCGGCATCCTCTGTAACCGCCCGTACTCGGGCACCGAGGTCATCGACGACTACGGCGCAGAGCATATGCGGACCGGCGACCTGATCGTCTACACGTCGGCCGACTCCGTCCTGCAGATTGCCGCGCACGTCGAGGTCGTGCCACCGGAGGAGCTGTACACGGCCTGCGCCGCGGCACGGCAGATCATGACCGGCGAGCACGCCGTCGGCCGTGTGATCGCGCGGCCGTTCCGTGGCGAGCCGGGTGCGTTCGTGCGCACCGAGGGGCGGCGCGACCTCGCGCTCGACCCGCCCGGCCGCTCGTATTTGCAGGAGCTCCAGGCCGCCGGGATCCCCGTCCACACGGTCGGCAAGATCGGCCAGGTGTTCAACTCGGTCGGCGTCGACGAGCAGCACAAGGGCTCGACCAACGCGGCGGCGATCGCAGCCACCGCTGAGCTGATCCGCGACCTCGACGGCGGCTTCGTGTTCGCCAACCTCGTCGAGACCGATCAGGTCTTCGGCCATCGCAACGACGTGCCAGGTTTCCACGGCGCGTTGCAGGGAATCGATAGGGCCGTGGGGGACTGGCTCGAGCACCTGGACGCGGAGCGCGACCTGCTCGTGCTGACCGCCGACCACGGCGTCGACCCGACGCTCCCCGGCACCGACCACACGCGCGAGCACGTGCCGCTCCTCGCCCGCTTCGCCGGCGACGGCGGCCGCCGCCACGACGGGCCGTTCGCCGACGTCGGGGCGTCCGTGCTGCGCTGGCTCGCCGGCCGCGACGCCGACCTCCCGGGAGATCCGTTCCTCCCGTGAGGGCCGCCGCGGCGCTCGCGGTCCTCGTGATGGTGGCGGGCTGCAGCGGGGGCGGACGCTCAGGGAGGCCGACGCCGTCGCCCGGCGCGCAGGGGCGCGTCACGCCGCCGCCGCCGAGTGACGAGGAGCTCGTCGCGAACGTGCTGCGCGACCGCGCCGACGCGCTCGAGGCCGGCATCCGGCGCGCGTACCTCGCCACGTCCACTCGCGGCATGGGGCGCCGGGATGCCGTCGCCGTCGCGCGCGCGAAGCGGCTGCAGCTGCGCGACGTCGAGCTCGACCCGGGCTCGATCGCCGTCAAGGGGCGGCGCGCGACGACGACCGTGGAGGAGCGGTTCGGGATGGCGCGTGTGCGCGGCGAGTTCGAGAGCCGCCGCCGCGCCGTGCTCGTGAAGCGCGGAGGGCACTGGCGCGTCGCGGCCGTGCAGGGGCGGCGTGGGCTGCCGCCGTGGGACGTCGCGGAATTCCGCGAGCGCCGGACGCGGCACTTCGTGGTGCTCGAACCGGGCTCGATGCGGCTCGACTCGCTGCTCGGCGATCTGGAGAGCGGCTACGCGGCCATGCGCACGCGGCTCGAGCAGCACCTCCGGCGCCGTTACCTGGTCATCGTCGCGGCCGATCCGGGCCAGGCGCGGGCGCTGACCGACCAGATCCAGGGTCTCGCGGGCCTGGCGGCGATCTCGGACGCCACCATCCGCGAGCACGGCGCGGCGCAGGCGGTGAGCAGCGTGGTCTCGCTGCGGCTGCTCGTCGTCTACAGCGCGTACGCGGGCCTGACCGCCGAGGGCCGCGGCAGGACGATCGCGCACGAGCTCACGCACGCCGCGCTCGCAGGCTCGACGTCAGGCCGCACGCCGGCGTGGCTGGTCGAGGGCGTGGCGATGTACGTGTCCGGCGATCGGCGGCCCGCGTCGCCGGACCCGAATCTGGCCGCGCTGTCGCAGCCGGGCGCGATCGCCAAGCTCAGCGGCACCGCGCAGGCGCACGCGTACGCGACCAGCTCAGCAGCGGCGTTCGCGATCGTCGATCGCTGGGGCGGCGCGAAGCTGCTCAAGCTCTACAACGAGTTCAGCGACAGCTCGCTGCGAGGGAAGCCGGGCCCCCAGCTCGTCAACCGCGCGCTGCGACGAGAGCTGGGGATCGGCCTCTCGAACCTCTTATAGGGTGTTTCGCCCTCCGGTCGCCGGAAACCCCACCCGGCGACCTGCGTGCGACGTTACATATGCCGGAGCTGCCAGAGGTCGAGACGATCCGCCGCCATCTCGCGCCCCACGTCGAGGGGCGGACGCTGCGCGAGCTGGAGGTGCTCGACGAGCGCTGGACGCGCCCGCTGGCGGGCGCGGAGGTCGCGGCAGCGGTGCAGGGCCGCCGGGTGGAGCGGCTGGGGCGGCGGGGCAAGTACCTGATCTGGGAGCTCTCCGAAGACGTCTACCTGCTCCAGCACCTGCGCATGACCGGCACGCTGCTGCTCGATCCGCTCGGTGCCCCGCCGTACACCCGCGTGTGGTTCCGGCTCGACGGCCACGACCTCGCGTACACCGACCCGCGCCGCTTCGGTACGGGCGAGCTGGCGCTCGGCGGCGCTGCGCTGGACGCGTTCTTCGCCGAGCGGCTGGGGCTGGAGCCGTTCGACGAGGCCTTCACCACCGCGCACCTGCACGCGCTGACGCGGATGTCGCGGGCGCCGGTGAAGGCGTTCCTACTCGACCAGAAGCGCGTGGCGGGAGTGGGGAACATCTACGCCGACGAGGCGCTGTTCCGCGCGGGGATCCACCCGCTGCGGCCGGCCAACCGGCTCACGCGGGCGCAGGTCGACGCGCTGCGCGAGGGCGTGATCGAGTCGCTCAGCGCGGGCATCGCGGCCAAGGGCGCGAGCATCGACGACTTCCGCGACCCGGGCGGCGTCGCCGGCACGTTCCAGGACCGCTTCCTCATCCACCTGCGCGAGGGGCAGCCGTGCACGCGCTGCGGCCGGGCCGTGCGCAAGCTGCGCGCCGGGGGGCGCGGGACCTACGTGTGCGAGAGCTGTCAGCCGCGACCGCGCGCTACGCGGCGGCTTCGGTGAGCTCGGCGAGGCGGCCGGCCTTGTCGGCCGCGACCAGCTCCTGGTAGCCGCCGATCGGCTGGCCGTCGATGACGACCTGGGGGAACGTCATCATCCCGGTCAGCCGCACGAGCTCGGCACGGCCCAACGGATCCTTGGCGAGATTGATCTCGGCGAAGGGGACGTTCCGCTTCGTGAGTAGAGACTTCGCCACGCGGCAGAACCCACACGGCTCAGTCGTGTAAATCGTGACCCTGCTCAAGACTTCACTAAATATAGCGACGTGCCCGGCTCCCTGAAGACGGAAGGGATCGTCCTGCGCAGCCTCCGCTTCGGCGAGGCGGACCGGATCTTGCACCTCTATACCCCGGATCGCGGGCGGGTCAGCGCCATCGCCAAAGGGGTGCGCCGGGCCAAGTCGCGCTTCGGCGGAAGGCTGGAGCCGTTCTTCCGCCTCAACCTCGTGCTTTACGAGGGCCGCAGCGAGTTGCTGACCGTCACGAGCGCCGAGACCGTCGCCGCGTACCCGCGGCTGCGCGAGGACGGCGGCGCGCTCGATGGGGCCGCCCGTGCCTGCGAGGCCGTCGCCCGCGTGTTCGACGACGGCGACCCGCACCGCGGCGTCTACCACCTGCTCGCCAACGAGCTCGCGCTGCTGGATGGCGATCCGGCGCGGGCCGGCCGCTCCAACGCGCTCGCCTTCCGGCTCAAGCTGCTGCTCGCCGCGGGCTTCGCTCCCCACCTGGCGGCGTGCGCTTCGTGCGGCGAGACCGAGCACCTGATGGGCTTCTCGGGCGCCGCCGGCGGCGTCGTCTGCGCCGCCTGCGAGGCGAGCGCGTTCCCGCTCGACCAGGACGCGCACGACTTCATGGTGGCCGCGCTCGGGAGGCCTCTGGCCGAGGCGCCGGATGCCCCGCCGCGCGCGCTCGCCCAGGCCGAGCGGGCGATCCTGGAGACGCTCGAGCATCACGGCCATGTGCGGCTGAGGCCGGTGGGGCGGGGGTAGGATCGCGGCCATGGAGCAGTGGGTCTACGACTTCTCCGAGGGCTCCAGGGACATGCGGGAGCTGCTCGGCGGCAAGGGCGCCAACGTCGCGGAGATGACGCGCGTGCTGGGCGAGGATCGCGTCCCGGCGGGGTTCACCATCACCACCGAGGCGTGCGTGGCGTACATCAAGGCCGGCCAGGAGGAGCCCGAGGGGATGGCCGACCAGGTCGAGGAGGCGCTCGAGCGGCTCCAGGAGCGGGCGGGCAAGCGGCTCGGCGACGACGAGGACCCGCTGCTGGTGAGCGTCAGGTCGGGCGCTCGCGAGTCGATGCCCGGCATGCTCGACACGGTCCTCAACCTCGGCCTCAACGACACCTCGGTCGAGGGGCTGGCGCGCGCGACCGACAACGAGCGCTTCGCCTGGGACTCCTACCGCCGCTTCGTCCAGATGTTCGGCAACGTCTCGCGCGGCGTCCCCGGCGAGCAGTTCGAGGACGCGATCAAGGAGGTCAAGAAGTCGCGCGGCGTGAAGGACGACACCGAGCTCGACGTCGACGCGCTGAAGGAGCTCACGGCGAAGTTCAAGGAGCTCTACGACTTTCCGCAGGAGCCGCAGGAGCAGCTCGAGCAGGCGATCCGCGCGGTCTTCGACTCCTGGAGCGGCGAACGCGCCGTCCAGTACCGGCGGCTCAACCGCATCCCGGACGAGTGGGGGACCGCGGTCAACGTCCAGCAGATGGTCTTCGGCAACACCGGCGACGACTCGGCGACCGGCGTGGCCTTCAGCCGCGACGAGGTGACCGGCGAGCCCGAGCCCTCCGGCGACTTCCTCGTCAACGCCCAGGGCGAGGACGTCGTCTCCGGCGTGCGCAACACGCGCGACATCGCCGAGATGAAGGACGTGATGCCGGAGGCGCACGAGCAGCTGATGGAGATCCTGCGCACCCTCGAGAAGCACTACAAGGACATGCAGGACACCGAGTTCACGGTGCAGGACGGGCAGCTCTTCATGCTCCAGACACGCAACGCCAAGCGCCCGGCGCAGGCGGCGGTGCGCTTCGCGTGTGACGCGGTCGACGAGGGCCTGCTGTCCAAGGAGGAGGCGATCACGACGATCGACCCGGGGTCGCTTGACGCGCTGCTGCACCCGACGTTCGACCCGAAGGCCGAGTTCGAGGTGCTGGCCAGCGGCGTCAACGCGTCACCGGGCGCGGCCAAGGGCGAGGTCGTGTTCACGGCCGCCGACGCGGTCAAGGCGGGCGACGAGGGCCGTGACGTCATCCTCGTGCGCCCGTTCACCGAGGCCGACGACGTCGCCGGCTTCCACGCCGCCAAGGGGATTCTCACGAGTGAGGGCGGGAAGGCTTCACACGCGGCGCTGGTGGCGCGCGGGATGGGGCGGCCCGCCGTGGTGGGCGCGAGCGCGCTGGCGATCGACCTCAAGGCGAAGACGATCTCCGTCAACGGCACGCAGATCAACGAGGGCGACCGGATCGCGATCGACGGCACGAAGGGCTGCGTGACCCTCGAGGACGTGCCTTTGGTGGATCCCGAGGTGAACGAGTACTTCGAGCGCGTGCTCGAGTGGGCGGACGAGATCCGGCGGCTCGGCGTGCGCACGAACGCCGACACGCCCGAGGACGCCGTGCGGGCGCGGGAGCTCGGCGCCGAGGGCATCGGCCTGTGCCGGACCGAGCACATGTTCATGGCCGACGACCGCCAGGGGAAGATGCGGGCGATGATCATGGCCGACGACGAGGAAGGTCGCCGCAAGGCGCTGGGCGATCTCCTCCCGTTCCAGCAGGAGGACTTCGAGGGCCTGTTCAAGGCGATGAAGGGCCTGCCGGTCACGATCCGGCTGCTCGACCCGCCGCTGCACGAGTTCCTCAAGAACCTCCCGGACCTGCGCGCGCAGGTCGAGCGGGCGCGGATCGAGTGCACCGACGACCTCGAGCAGCTCGAGAAGGACCTCACGCGCGTGGAGCAGATCCACGAGGAGAACCCGATGCTCGGCACGCGCGGCTGCCGGTTGGGGATCCTCTATCCCGAGATCTACGAGATGCAGGTCGAGGCGATCATGCGCGCCGCCGCGAACATGGACGAGGCGCCGCTGGTGGAGATCATGATCCCGCTGATCGACTACGAGCACGAGCTGGAGATCCTGCGCGAGCTCGTCGTGAACATCGCCGACGAGCACGGGTTGAAGGAGCGGGAGGACTACACGGTCGGCACGATGATCGAGCTGCCGCGCGCGTGTTTCATCGCCAACCTGATCGCCAAGCACGCCGACTTCTTCTCGTTCGGCACCAACGACCTCACGCAGACCGCGCTGGGGTTCTCGCGCGACGACGTCGAGTCCAAGTTCGTGCCGGTCTACATGGAGCGCAAGATCATCGACCGCTCGCCGTTCGAGACGATCGACAAGCCCGGCGTCGGCTGGCTGGTGCGGCTGGCGGCTTGGGTGGGGCGCGAAGCGCACCCGGAGCTCAAGCTCGGCATCTGCGGCGAGCACGGCGGCGACCCCGAGTCGATCGAGTTCTTCCACATGGCCGGGCTCGACTACGTGTCGTGCTCGCCGTTCCGCGTGCCCATCGCCCGGGTCGCGGCGGCGCAGGCGCAGATCACCCATTCGGGGTGACGTGAAGGCCCACGTTGGGCCGTATACCTCGAGGCTCTGTAGACGAGCGAGGGGAGTGACGCGATGGTGCCCATGGCGGCCGACTATCCGTTCCTGGACGTCCTGTGGTCCATGATCATCTTCTTCTTCTGGGTGATCTGGATCTGGATCGTCATCACGGTCCTGATCGACATCTTCCGGCGGGACGACATCGGCGGTGGGTCGAAGGCCCTGTGGGTGATCTTCGTCGTGATCCTGCCGTGGCTCGGTGTGCTGGTGTACCTGATCGCGCAGCACGACGGGATGCGCGAGCGCAGCATCCGGCAGGCCCAGGACCAGAAGCAGCAGTTCGACTCGTACGTGCGCGAGGCCGCGGGCGGATCCGCGGACCAGATCGCCAAGGCCAAGGAGCTGCTCGATTCGGGCGCGATCACCCAGGAAGAGTTCGCCTCGCTGAAGGCAAAGGCGCTCGCTTAGCGTCGTCTTCGTCACGAAATCCCGCGCATTCCGTCACAAGGCGCGGGTCCTGACCGTTTCGGTGGTCAGAATGGGTGTCGTGCTCGTCGCGGACGACTACGCGGCCCGGGTACGGGCGTACGAGGAGGCGCATCTGTCGCCACTCGCCGCGCGCTCGTATCCGGCCGACCGCCAGCGCGAAGAGCCCGACTGCGGGCTGCGCACGCCGTTCCAGCGCGACCGCGACCGGATCGTGCACTCGAAGGCGTTCCGGCGGCTCAAGCACAAGACCCAGGTCTTCGTAGCCCCGGAGGGCGACCACTACCGGACGCGGCTAACGCACACGCTCGAGGCGACGCAGATCTCCCGTACCGTGGCGCGGGCGCTGCGCCTCAACGAAGACCTGGTCGAGGCGATCGGGCTCGGGCACGACGTCGGCCACCCGCCGTTCGGCCACATCGGCGAGGACGTGCTCGACCGCTGCGGGCGCGAGCGCTTCGACCGCGGCTTCCGCCACAACGAGCACTCGCTGCGCGTGGTCGAGGAGCTCAATCTCACGGCCGCGGTGCGTGACGGCATCCTGCGCCACTCGAGCGGCGCCGGCGAGCCGGCGACGTTGGAGGGCAAGATCGTCCGGCTCGTGGACCGGATCGCGTACATCAACCACGACATCGACGACGCTGTGCGGGCCGGCGTGCTGGCTCCTAAGGAATTGCCGGTCGAGGACATCGCGGTCCTGGGACAGACCGGCTCGGCGCGCATCGACCGGCTCGTGCACGACCTCGTCGAGCACTCCGAGCGGGCGGGCGACATCGTGCAGGGCGACGAGGTCGGCGGCGCGATGATGCGCCTGCGCGCGTTCATGTTCGAATACGTCTACCTCGGCCCGACCGCACGGGCCGAGCACGCGAAGATCGAGCGCGTGCTGCGCGGGCTGTTCGACTGGTACTGCGCTCATCCCGAAGAGCTGCCGGAGAGCTCGGATGCGCTCGCAGACCGCGTAATCGACTGGCTCGCGGGAATGACGGACCGCTACGCGATCCGCGCCTGGACCGAGCGGTTCGTGCCGCAGGGCCTCGCGGTTTAGATGGCGCGTTATACACAGGACTCGCGCGAGCGCGTGCGGGACGCGGTCGACTTCGAGGAGCTCGTCGGCGCGCGCACCGAACTGCGGCGGGCGGGCGCGCGGCGGCTCCAGGGCCTGTGCCCGTTCCACGACGAGCGGACGCCGTCGTTCGGCATCGACCCCGTCGAGAAGCTCTACCACTGCTTCGGCTGCGGCGTGGGCGGCGATGTCTTCTCGTTCGTGATGGAGACCGAGGGGCTCGACTTCGCCGGGGCCCTGGAGTCCTTGGCCGACCGCTACGGGGTCGAGCTCGAGCGCGAGGCCGAGGATCCCGCGAGCGCCGCGCGGCGCGAGCGGAGCGACCGCCTGCGCGCGCTGCTCGAGCGGACGGCCGCCTACTACGTGCGGGTGCTGTGGGAGTCGCCGGAGGCGGCTGATGCTCGTTCGTACCTCGCCTCGCGCGGGCTGGAGGAAGGCACGCTGCGCGAGTTTCGCGTCGGCTTGTCGCCGGGGGCGTACGACCGAGTGATCACCGCGTCCTCGCGCGCCGGCTACTCGGACTCGGAGCTGCTGGCCTGCGGCCTCGCCTCGCAGCGGCGCGACGGGCGCGGCCTGATCGACCGTTTCCGCGGCCGGATCATGTTCCCGCTGTGCGACGAGCGCGGGCGCGTGCTCGGCTTCGGCGCGCGCGCGTTGCGGCCGGACGACCGGCCGAAGTACCTGAACTCGTCCGACAACGAGGTTTTCCACAAGGGCCGGATGGTCTACGGCGCCGACCTCGCCCGCGCAGCGGCGGCACGTGCCGGCCGGCTGGTGCTGGTCGAGGGCTACACCGACGTGATCGCGCTGCGCCAGGCCGGCGTGCCCGAGGTCGTGTGCTCGATGGGCACCGCGCTGACCGACCAGCAGGTCGACGCGCTGCGCCGACTCGCGCCCACCGTGCTGTTCTGCCAGGACCCCGACACCGCCGGCCAGGAGGCGGTCAAGCGCGGCACGACCGCGGTGCGTGCGCTCAACACCCGTACGGCCGGCCGCGGCCTCGACTTCCGCATCGTGCGTCTGCCGACCGGCAAGGATCCCGCCGACGTGGTGCAGCACGACGGCGCGGACGCGATGCGCTCGCTGCTCGAGCGCGCGGTGCCTTTGGCCCGGTTCGAGGTCGAGATGGCGCTCGAGGGCGGCAACACGTCGACGACCGAGGGTCGCGACCAGGCCCTGGAGGCCGCCGCCGCGGCGATCCGCCCGCTGCCGCCGAGCGTGCTGCGCGAGGAGCTCGTGCAGCTCGTCGCCGGCCGCCTCGGCCTGACGGACAGCCTCGTCAGCTCGGCGCTGCTCACCGGCCGCCGCCCCACGGGTCCCGAGGTGGGCGCGCCGATCGCGGCCAACGGCGCCCGCGCGGCCCTGGATCGCCGCGAGCAGAGCGAGCGAGCCTTCCTCGCGTACTGCCTCGCACTGCCGGACGAGGGCGAGCAGCGGCTCGCCGCCGCCGACCTCCACGAGCTCTTCTCCGCGCCCGAGACGCGACGTGCCGCCGAGTACCTGCGCGGCCGCCTGCGCTCACCGGCCGGCGAGCTCCCGGCCGGCGACGAGCCCCTGGCCCGGCTGGTCGCCGAGCTGGTCATCCGTGCCGGCCAGCTCGAGGCCACGCCCGCCAAGCTCGAGCTCGAGGCCCTGCAGCTCGACCTGCACAACCTCGACCGCCGCATCGCCACCGCCCGCACCGAGGGCCACGAGCGCATCCACGACCTCGCGGCCGAGCGCCAGCAGGTCCTCGACGCCATCCGCCACCGCCTGAGCTGAGACGCCGTTCCGTCCGAGATGCGAACTAGTGTTCGTATCGCATGGACGCAGACTGGCTCAAATCCCAGCTCGCCGCCGGCCGCTCGATCGAGTCCATCGCCCGCGAGGTCGGCCGCAGCCCGTCGACCGTCGCCTACTGGGTCAACAAACACGGCCTGGCCTCCACGCACGCGCCCAAGCACGCCGCCCGCGGTGGCCTATCGCGCGAGACGCTCGAGCCGCTCGTGGCCGCCGGCATGCCGATCAGGGCGATCGCCGAACAACTTGGCGTGAGCTATACGACCGTCCGTCACTGGCTCAAGCGTTATGAGCTAACGACGTCGCGGTCACGGCGTCTCGCCGACACGGCCGATGCTCGGGCGACAGGTGCGAACACCTGCCCAGGCCTCTGTCCGCATCACGGGCGCGTGACGCTCGTACGCCGCGGTCCGGAGGCCTTCCGCTGCCCGCGTTGCCGGTCGGAAGCGGTCGACCGTCGTCCATCACATCGATCCCGCGACGAAGTCGTTCGGCGTCGGCTACACCGGCGTCACACGATCGCTCGCCGCCGCGCGAGCCGAAGCGGCAAAGTGCGTACTCCTTTGCGCACGATGCCATGCCGAGGTCGAAGCGGGTGTCAAGCGGCTAACCTTTCGGCCGATGACCGGAGGAGATGTCGCGGCCTGATCCGCGGTCATCGGAGCCTTCGGGGGTAGCTCAATCGGCAGAGCATTCGGCTGTTAACCGAAGGGTTGTGGGTTCGAGTCCCACCCCCCGAGCTTTGTAGAACGCCCGAGGATCGGGCGTTCGGCGTTACCTACGGAAGAAGCCGCTGGGTGGTCGCGCGCAGCCACGTCTGACAGGCGACGAAGCCTTCCGCGTACTCGGCTCCGCATTGCATGCCCCGGTAGCGGCTAGCGACCGTCATCTGCTCGACCGCATCGATCCCGTCGTGCTCGCGCAGCCAGGCGAGCTGGCTGTCGTGCGCCGAGAGCATCGCCACCTTGAGGTCCATCACCGAGCCGATGTCGACGTACTCGCTCGGGGCGAAGCCGAGCCCGAAGACCGTGTCCATGTAGTAAATGGGGGTCACCGCGCTGTGGTGCGGCCGGTCGGTCTTGAACAGCGGCAGGGTGGCGTGGAAGCTGCATTCGAAGACGAGCTTTGAGACCTCGTTGTGGTCGCCCATGTAGTCCTGCGGGTGATGGGTGATGATCAGATCGGGGCGGGCGTCGCGCACCAGGTCGACCACCCGTCGCTTGTGCTCCGGATCGCTCGCGCTCACTTCGCAGTCGCCCAGCCCGAGCGTCACGTGTTGAGCGCCGATCACGTCGGCCGCCCGACGCGCCTCGGCGAGCCGGACCGCGGCGATCTCCTCTGCGGTGTGGACGAAACTTCCCCGGTTGCCGGTCGTCGCGTGGCACATCACGACCTCGTGGCCGTCGCGGGCAAAGCGCGCCAACGTACCCCCGGCGAGGATCTCCAGGTCGTCGGGGTGGGCTCCGACCGCGAGAACCCTCATTCCACCGTCCAGCGCCTCAGAATCCGAGACGATGGTGGCCACGCACGTGGACGTCCTTACCCTGTTCCCCGAGCGATAACGCGCTCGCTGGTGGTCGCTGAGTGGTTGACAAGCCCGCGCGGGATCGAATAGACCTGACACTGATGGCGGATCCGCGCAAGGCGGTGGCGGCAAGCGGCGTGACGCTGGTGTCAGTGCTCGGTCTGGCGGCGGTTGCGTTCGGCCTCCCGCCGTTTACGACGGCGCCCAAGTCGGCGTCGGGCAGCGGGGGCCAGGTTCAGCTCTCCGACAACCGGACCGGGTGCCATGCGACGTACGACCGCTTCGCCTTCAATGCCCGGTTCGGCACCCCGAGCTACGACGTGCGGTATGTGCGCAAGATCGTCGCTGACGGATCCGGCAACACGGTCCACCTGCTCGGCAGCAAGCGCATCCGCGTGACCATCCGCAACGCCCGCGGGCACACGCAGGGCGGCACGAACCTGCTCCACAACGTCATCACGCCGCGCTGTCCGAACCTGCGGCAGGTCAAGGTGGCGGGCGACTTCGAGGGCATCGTGACGTTCGGGCTCGGCCTGCGCCACAAGACCGGCTTCCGCGTCTTCCGGCTCAGCAACCCCAGGCGGGTCGTCGTCGACATCGCGCACTGACGTCTGGCGCGGCCGCGCCGGGCGGGAAACCCGCCCGGCGCTGTCGCAGACGTCAGGGGTTCGTCGGCCAGACGAACGTGCTCCAGTTCGCGCCCTGGGTCCTGGCGTTGTCGCCGATGAACTCGGTCGCGGACCAGAGATCGCCGTTGGGCAGCGCGAACGAGGCGCTGTAGTCGCCCCAGCGGCAGTTCGGGCCGAAGCCCTCCTCCGCGTAGCAGGTGAAGCCGTCCTCGGGCTTGAAGCCGTTGCGGACGATCTGCACCTTGCTGGTGTGGCCCTTCTTGTTGATGGAGGTCTGGGCGGCGGACGGGTAGTAGTTGTCGCCCATCAGGCTGTACGCGATGACGCCGTTGCCGGCGTCGTTGACACCGATCGACGGGAAGCTCACGAACGAGCCGCGGTCCTTGCCGGCGACGTAGCCCTGCTCGTCGATCTCCGCATGTAGACCGGAGGATGAGACGCTCGGGTCGACCACGAACCAGGCGATGCCGTCGCGCGGCCCGGGCAGGGCGATCGTGTTGACGCCGCCCCACAGCCGGTCGGCTGCGAAGACGACCTGGTTCATGCGCGCGTCGTTGGCCTCGACAGGCGGGACCGGCTCGCTGTGCGACTGGCCGAGCGGGTGGATCCCGTTCTTCTGCCGCTGCGGTACCGGCTGGCCGTAGACCTGGCTCCTGACCGTGCGGTCGAACAGCCGGAGGTCAGGGTGCGCGGAGCGCAGCGTCGAGGTGTGGGTGAGCGCCCACGTGTGGATGGTGTTCTCGAGCGAGTCGGCGTCGACGTGGCAGTCCGGCGGCTCGCAGTCCTGGGCCGACATGAAGTACTCGGTCCCGGACTGTGCGTTCTCATACCGTCCGCTGGGCGCGGTCGCGGGCTGGATGGTGCCGGTGAACTGCGTGCCGGGCTCGATGTGCACGAGGGTCGGATTGCTGCTGCCGGCGGCCAGTGCACGCTTGTCGAGCGCGTAGATCTGGGCGCCGAAGAACCCCGGCGACCCGGCCGGCGGATCGAGGTCGTACTCGGCCGTGGAGATGTAGAAGCCGTTGGCGTCCGCACCGATCAGCGGCTGGTCGCCGATGCACAAGTTGCAGTTGGCGTGCGTGGCGTCGATCGCGTAGACGTTGTAGGGCCCGAACGGATCGCGCGACTCGCTGACGGCCAGCAGCGTGTTGGCGCCGCCGGTCAGGTCTCCGGTGTCGGGATCCACATCGGCCTCGAGCACCGAGTGGAACCAGCGCCCCGTGTCCGGGTCGAAGTAGCACTTCGGGTCGCTCAGGAACGGCCCGAACTTTTCGGTGGCGGGGTCGAAGATCGGCCCGACGCCGTACAGCGCGTTCAGGCCGAGCGCCGGTGGCGTGTACTGGTTCTGGTTGGTGTCGAACAGCCCGATCGCGAGGTTGACCTCCTCCCACAGGAAGGTCGTGGTCTGGAAGTTGCCACCGCACAGGCCCTGGTCCGGCGGTTCCACCTCGAAGCCCTGCGAGAACACGGTGTCGCGGATGTCGAGGCCCTCGAAGCCGCCCTGGGCCTCGTTGGACGTGATCCTCTGTCCGGCGATGGTCGGCGGCCGCAGCGCCGGCGCGGCCTTGCGCAGCGCCTCCGCGCCCCCGTTGCGGCGCTCCTCGAGCCGCGCGAACGCCTCGCTCGCGGGCAGGTCGCGGAGTGCCGGTCGATACTGCGCAGGTTTCGCGGCGGCGGCCGCCGCGCGTACATCGACTGTGCCGAGCTTCTTGATGCCGGTCGCGGCATTCGCGGAACCGGCGAGACCGAGCGCCAGCACGACGGCGCCCGCCGCGGCCATGAAGCCGCGACGCACCACGGAATTGGGCAACGTGTCCTCCCCTGATGAATGGCAGACTGCGATCCGCAGCCGCCAGGCCGCGAAGATCGCCTTCCGGCGACCGTACGCCCCCTGTACGGGCGCGTCAACGCCCGTACAGGGCGATGGTCAGGCTGCTGGCCCTCGCCCGTTCGCGCTCGGCGGCGGTGCGCCCGCATCCATCAGCGTGAAGCCGATGTTGTCGCCTTCGACCTCGGCGTCGAGGATCTTGTCGTCGAGTGCCTCGGCGGCGGTCGGCTCGAGGTAGACGTGGGCGTCAGGCGCGCCGGCGTCCTGGTCCTCCGGTTCGGGCGAGCCGACGATGGTCAGCTCGAGCGGGACGCCTTCGGTTGTCGGCTGGCCGGGTGCGATGCGCAGGCCGCCCTCGTCCTCGCTGATCGGGGAGTTGGCGACAAGCTGCCGCACGGCTTCTTCGGCGTTCGGTGTCAATGTGAGCATCCCTATTGCGCTACCCGCTCATCACGGTGTGACACGTCAGATGCCGCCGGCGATCTGTGACGAGCGTGCCCCGGCGCAGTGCCGATACCGCTCGAGCGCCGCGCGCAGCCGAGCGAGCTGCGCGGAGTCGAGGTGCGCCACCCGGTTGTGCAGCTCGAAGGGGTCGTGCCGGCGGTCGTAGAACTCGCGGTCGCCGTTCGCATACTCGACGTAGGTGGTCCAGCGGGTCCGCAGCGCCGTGTAGCTGGGCGGCTTGCCGTTGGCCCAGCCCTGGGCGTCCGGGTCGCCGGCGGCCACGCCGGCCTCGGAATGCTCGATCAGCAGCGCGCGGCGCCAGTCCGCCGGAAGCCGGTGGTGGAACAGCGGGGCCAGCGAACGGCCATCGCGAGCCGGGTCGGGCTTCGCGTGCGCCCAGTCCTCGAACGTCGGCGTGAGGTCGACCGTGCCGGCCAGCGCGCGACTCTCGCGGCCGCGGGGCACGCCCGGTCCGGCGATGATGAGCGGCACACGGACGTCGTGATCGAACGCCGTGCGCTTGCCGTCGAGGAGGCGGTGCTCCCCGAGGTGATAGCCGTTGTCAGAGCTGAACACGAAGTACGTGCGGCGGGCGACTCCCATGGCGCGCAGCGTGGCACGGAGGCGGCCGATCATCTCGTCGACCGCCTGCACGGAGCGCACCCGCTTGCGATACGCCTGCACCAGGTGCACGCGCTGAGCCGCGGTCAGGGCCGGACGCCGGCCGAGCCAGTGCGGCGCGCGGGTGGTCAGCGCATTGAACGCGCCGGAATGCGGAGGCTGCAGGTGCTTGAACAGCCCGCGGTGACGCGGCGCGGGGACGTACGGCCAGTGCGGAGCGTAGGTCGAGACGAGCACGAAGAACGGATGGCGGTGCGCAGAGCTGCGGATGAACCGCGCTGCGCGGCGGGCGAGCACGTCGGTCAGATAGTCGCGCGGGCGGTACCCGGCAATCGTCGCGTGCCCGTTGTCGGACTGCCGGTAGCCGAACTCGCTGTAGCCCCAGCTCGACGCGAGCCAGTCGTTCCAGCCGGGATCACGGCCATCGCGGTCCGCGTGGTAGCCGTTGAGATACTTGCCCAGCAGCGCGGTCCGGTAGCCGGCCCGCTGGAGCGCGATTCCCACGCATCGCCGTTGTGTCCCGTGGCGGCGGAAGGCCGAGTAGCCGCCGTTGGGCCACGTGTTGCTGAGGACGTGCGTGTTGTGCGGGAACTCGCCGGTGAGGATCGTCGAGCGCGAGCTGCAGCAGAGCGAGTCGGACACGACGAACTGGCGGAAGGTCATGCCGTCGCGCTGCAGGCGGCGCACCTGCGGCATGTGGCGGACGAGGTCCCACGACAGGTCGTCGGTGAGCACGAAGACGATGTTCGGGCGAGGCGCGGCGTGTGCCGCCCCGGGGGTCGGACCGAGCGCGATCATGACGCCCAGGACGAGCACTCCGGCGGCGACGGCGAGTGGCCGGACCTTCGGTCGAGTGCGCATCACGACCTCCTGTTCGATCGTGCTGATGGACTACTTACACGGTCGCGCGGAAGGCCCCGACTTACCTCCAACCTCGGGGGGAAATCACTCCCCGCTGTGGATCAGAAACGGCCGCGGCCGAGCCGGCCGGCGGCG
This sequence comes from uncultured Solirubrobacteraceae bacterium, assembly GCA_963803335.1. GTDB lineage: Bacteria > Actinomycetota > Thermoleophilia > Solirubrobacterales > Solirubrobacteraceae > DASSUW01. The sequence goes on from CAWDME010000013.1 coordinate 79,332, forward strand.
AAGCACTCGCTCGCGCCGTGGCAGCCGCGGTAGCGCGCGAGCGCGGCGCTGAGGCGGGCTCGCCGCCGCGGGCTGAGCTGCGCGGCGCGGTTGTGGAGCTCGAAGGGGTCGTGCCGGCGGTCGTAGAACTCGCGGTCGCCGTTCGCGTACTCCACGTAGGTCGTCCGGCGGGTGCGCACCGCGGTGTAGCTCTCGGGCTTGCCCTCGGCCCAGCCCTGGGCGTCCGGATCGCCGGGCAGCACGCTGTCGTCCGTGTGCTCGATCAGCAGCGCCCGGCGCCAGTGCCGCGGGCGGCGACCGGCGAGCAGGGGCGTGAGCGAGCGGCCGTCGCGGCCGCGGTCGGCGGGCAGGCGCGCCCAGTCCTCGAACGTCGGCGCGAGATCGACGGTGCCGGCCAGCTCCGACGTCGCGCGGTGCCGCGCCACGCCCGGGCCGACGACGATCAGCGGCACGCGGATGTCCTGGTCGAACGCCGTCCGCTTGCCGTCGGTGAGCCGGTGGTCGCCGAGGTGGAAGCCGTTGTCGGACGAGAACACGAGATACGTGTTGCCCGCCACACCGGTTGCCCGCAGCGCGGCCCGCAGCCGGCCGATCATCCGGTCCACCGCGAGCACCGACCGTGCGCGCTCGCGGAACACTCGCCGCAGGTGCGCGGCCTGGTCGGGCCGGAGCGGCGGCCGGTGGCCCAGCCACGTCGGCGGATCGGTGCTCGGCGCGTCAAAGGCGCCGTCGCGCGGAAGCCGCAGGTGGCGGAACATCGCCCGGTCGCGCGGCGCCGGCGTGAACGGCGCGTGCGGGGCGTAGGTCGCGATCTCGGCGAAGAACGGCCCGCGGCCGGCCGCAACCCGGATGAACCGGACCGCGTGCCGCGCGAGCGCGGTCGTCACATAGTCGCGCGGGCGGTACCCGGCGATCACGGGATGCCCGTTGTCGGACTCCTCATAGCCGAACCCGTCGTAGGCGTAGCTGGAGCCGAGCCACGCGCTCCAGCCGGGGTCCTCAGCCTCGCGGAACGGCTGGTAGCCGTTGAGGTACTTGCCGAACAGCGCGGTCCGGTAGCCCGACCGTTGCAGCGAGATCGCGACACTGCGCCGCTGCGCGCCGCGTGCCCGGAACGCGGAGTAGCCGCCGAGCGGGGCCGAGTTCCCGAGCACGTGCGTGTCGTGCGGGAACTCGCCGGTGAAGATCGTTGCCCGCGAGCTGCAGCACAGCGAGTCCGAGACCAGGAACTGGCGGAACGTCATCCCGTCGCGCTGCATCTGGCGGACATGCGGCATGAACCGCAGCAGGTCCCAGGACAGGTCGTCGGTGAGCACGAAGACGACGTTCGGACGCCGGTCGTTGCGCCGGGCGATCCGCGGGCGGGCGCGCGGTCCGGGCGGCATCAGGACGACGGCACTGAGGACACCGAGCACGATCAGGGCCGCGCCGTACCAGACGATTCTTCGCGGGGGTGCCATGGCACCCCTTGAGGCTAATGCGGTTTCAGATGGAGGACCGGGCTACGGACCAGCGGGGTCACGCCGTCGCCCGCGGTGAGCACCACGCGGGCGCGCACGCCGTGCTTGAGCCGCACCGCGAAGCGGGCGGCCGACTTCGCGTCGAGGCGAGCGTGGCGCACCGGCCACCAGCCGAAGCGCTCCTTCAGGTGCAGCTGGAGGACCACCGTGGCGCCGCGCGCCGTCCACTATCGCCCGAGCTCCGACGGCGCCTACCTGCCCGGCTTCTCCGGGCGTGACGCCAACGTCAAGCCCGGCCGGACGTACACGTACAAGCTCACGGCCGGCAGGGACTCGATCGGCGCATGGCCGTACCACGATCACGGCCCCGAGATGGAGGCGTCGATCGACGGCGGGATGTGGGGGATGCTCTCGATCCGCGGCCGGCACGAGAAGGTCCCGGACCGCGAGTTCGTCGTCGTCTTCGCGCCGATGCTCGACTTCCAGACGATCGACGGCCGCGCGTTCGTCGGCAACACGCCGATCTTCCGCTCCCGCGTCGGCGACACCGTCCAGTGGGACGTGATGGCGATGGGCTCCGAGCACCACACCTTCCACGTCCACGGCCACCGCTGGAAGGCGCCGGACGGCACCGACCGCGACACCCAGACGGTCGGCCCCGCCGAGTCGTTCCGGATCCGCTGGAAGGAGCACGACCCCGGCACGTGGCTGTACCACTGCCACGTCGAGTCGCACATGGCAGCCGGGATGATCGGGACCTACCGCGTATCGCGGTGAGCCGTCAGCAGCTTCGGCGAGACGCCCTCGCGGGCGCCGACATCGCGATCCGCGAGGCCGCGATTGCGGACCTGAGCCGGTTCCGCAACCCGGACGACATCGACCTCTTGCTCGACCTGTTCCGCGACGTCGACGTGATTCAGGACCTCGCGCAAGAGTGCGTGGAGCAGGAGTTCGGCCGTGCCGTGGTTCCGAAGCTGATCGAGCGCCTGCCCGGCTGCGACGAGGATTGTCTCTGTCTGATCGAGGCGCTCGATCACGTCGGCGACGCGACGGCGCTCGAGCCGCTGGCCGCCAAGCTCGACGATGGCGATCAGACGACAGCGGAGTGGGCGGCCGACGCGATCGCGGCGATCGCGCAGCGCGAGCGGGAAGTCGAGCGGGCGATCGCGCTGCTCGAGAACCGCTCGCACCCCAACCGCTTCGTGCGCGAGCACTTCCGTCTCGTCCTGGCCGACCTCCGCGGCGACTAGCGCGTCACGCGCCGCGCCAACGTCGTCGTCGAGTTCGACGAAGTGGGTGAGGGCGAACACGATGTCTGCGCTCTCGGTCTCCTCGTATCTGAACTCGTTGCCTGCGCGGTCGACGGCCACGTACATGGCGGTCGACCGGCCCAGCGGCGGGCCGTCCGAGAGCGCGGCGCGGATGCCCATGCTCACCACTAGACGCGTTGGTAGAGCGCGAGATACGTCGCGCCGGCGCGCTGGATCATCAGCGGGCTGGACCAGCGGGCGACCGTGACGTCGCGCGGGCCGGAGTAGACGCGCATGCCGAGGTAGCCGCGGTGGCCGGCGAATGTGCCCGGCTCGGTCGCCGCACGCGCGATGAGGATCACGCCCCCCGGCTCGTCGACCTCGCCCTCCTCGTGCACGAGCGCGTACTCATCGCCGGGTCCGATGCTCACGTAGCGGACCTCGGCATCGTCGCGCACGGCACGCAGCAGCACGCCCTCACCGTCGGCCGCCCAGGCCGCGAGGAACGCTTCGTCGTCTTCCGGCGCGACGTCGTAGAGCTCGATCGCGGGCATTCCGGGAGGATTCTCGGTGATGGACGTCGAGCGCCTGCGAGCCTTCACTTACGAGCGCCAGCGGCTGGGCCGGGCGGCGCCGGGCGGAGCGGCCGCGCTGAAGGACGTGATCGGCGTCTACAGCGCTCATCCCACCGCGCCGCTGAGCCTCCACGCGCGCGCGGCGAAGTTCGACGGCGCGGCCTTCCGGCGGCTCGATGCGGTGCGGCTGCCGGCGATGCGGCAGTCGATCCATCTCCTGCCGCGAAAGACCGCCCACCTCGCGTTCCGGGCCACGCCTGCGCCGGCGAGCGACCGTGCCAAGCGCATGCGGCACTTCAAGGTCTCCGACGCGCGCTACGAGAAGCTGCGCAAGACGCTGCTGAAGGCGGCACACGAGCCGCTCACCCAGGACGAGCTGCGCGAAGCGGCGGGCGCGGACGCGGACGCGAAGGAGATCAAGGGCGTGTCGGCGCAGATGACGCGCGACGGCGAGCTCGTGCGCGTGGCGGCCGGGAAGGGGCTGCGCTCAAACGAGCTGCGCTACCAGGCGGCGGATATCGACGGCGCCGACGCCGACGACGCGCTCGCCTGGCTCGCGGGCGAGTACCTGCGGGCATTCGGGCCGGCGCGCGTGAAGGACTTCACGTGGTGGGCGGGCGTGACGGCCACGCGCGCCAAGGCGGCGCTTGCCGAGCACGACACCGAGCAGCTCGACGGCTACCTGATCCTGGCCAGGGACCGCGCGAAGTTCGAGAAGGCGAAAGCCCCGAACGGCGTGGACCTGCTCCCCAAGTGGGACTGCTACCAGATGGGCTACGCGCCCGACGGGCGCGACCGCTTCGCGCACCCCGACGTGGTGAAGCGCTGCTACGACTTCCGCGGCGACGGCCGGCCGGTCATCCTCGTCGACGGCGAGGCCGCAGGCACGTGGGAGAAGGGCGAGGTCGAGCTGTTCGACACGGCGACCAAGGCGGTCCGCGCCGCGATCGACACGCGCCTCGCCGAGGTCAACGCGTTCCTAGAGACTTAGATGACCGATTCCGCGACCCACGCACCCGCCTGGGCGCGTCGGCCACGACATCGATCATCTAGCCCAGCGCTCGATCTCGTCCACCGCCCGCCCGCCCGCGGCGTGGGCCGCGATCCAGTCGGCCACCCGCTGCACGCGCGGGCGCAGATCGGGCCGGTCGAGCGCGCGGCGCACGGCGAGCCTGACTCCGCGCGGCGTGCAAAGCCGCCGCGGCAGCCGTACGCCCAGGCCCGCCCAGTCGACGCGCGCCGCGTTCTCGCCCATGTCGCCGCCGGCCGGCGACAGCACGACCGGGCAGCCGCAGCTCAGCGCCCGCATCAGCGTCCCGTGCCCGCCGTGGGCGACCACGAGGTCGCACGCGGGCATCGTCTGCGAATACGACAGCCACGGCACGAGCACCGCATTCGCGGGCACGGCGACTGGTGGCGAGGGCTCGCGGCCGTTGAAGGTCGCGATCACCCGCACGTCTTCGCCGGCCAGCCCGGCCAGCGCCGCGCGCAGCAGCTGGTGCGCCGGGTCCTGCGCGGTCGACGGCGCCACCAGCACGACCGGCCCTGCGCCGGGCGGAGGCGCGACGCGCGCGCCCGGCGGCTCCCATAGCAGCGGCCCGACGATACGCAGCCAGGCGGGCCAGGCGCGCGGATACTCGAGCTGGGGGAGTGTCGCCACCAGCGCCAGCGACCGCGAGATCCCGGTGTGCCGCCACGGCAGCGGCGGCAGGCCGAGCCGTGCCCGGCACTCGTTGTACTCCCGTCGCCCCTGCTCGAGCCCGCGTGCGATCAGCGGGTCGGTCTGCCGCCACAGAATCCGCCCAACCGCGGTGCGCGGCAGTCGCGCCCCGATCGCGTACGGCGGGAAGCCCGGCGCCAGGTCGGGATAGACGTGCGGCACCAGGGTCGCCACTGGGACGCCCTCCAGCTCGGCGGCCAGCGCCGGCGCCGGCGTGAGGATGTCGGACACCGCGACGTCGGGCGCGAAGTCGCGCACCACCCCGCGCGTGACCTCCGCCGCCCGCACCGCCGCCGCGTATGGCTTGAGCGGCTGCTCGCGCGTGGGGAACACCTGGTACTCCGGCGCGGGCGCGAAGCGCATCCCGGCCGCCATCGCCGGCTCCTCCCAGCGCCGCCAGGTCTCCAACGCCACCTCGTGCCCGCGCGCCACCAGCGCCTCGCCGAGCGCGAGCATCGGGAACGCGTGCCCGGGATCGCCGAAGGCGCCGAGGAGGACCTTCAAGAATTCAGCTCGGCCAGGAGCCGCAGCTGTTCGAGCCGGTCGTCGCGCGTCCACGCCATCGGGGCGACCATCAGCGTGCCGACGCCGGCATCGCGGAACACGGCCAGCCGCTCGCGCACCACATCCGGCGGCCCGCACAGCGACACCGTGTCGATCAGCTCTGCCGGCAGCGCCGCGGCGGCTTCGTCCTTCTTGCCCTCGAGGTACAGGTCCTGGACCGTCTTGGCGGCCTCCTCGAACCCGTAGCGCTGCACGAGCGCGTTGTAGAAGTTCTTGTCGCGCGAGCCCATGCCGCCGACGTACAGGGCGATGTAGTGGCGCATCGTGTCGCGTGCCGCGTCGACGTCGTCGGTGACCATCACGTTGACCATCGGGGCGATCTCGAAGTCGTCGAACCCCTTGGACCCACCGGCGCGCGCGAACCCCTCCTCGAGCAGCGGCCGGAACTCGGCGACGTGCTCGGGGGAAAACAGCGTCGGGATCCAGCCGTCGGCGATCTCGGCCGCCAGCGCGGTGTTCTTCGGCCCGATCGCGGCGAGGTAGATCGGGATCTGCTCCTGCACCGGCGCGATCGTCAGCTTCAGCGCCTTGCCGGGCCCGTCGGGCAGCGGCAGCGTCAGCGTCACGCCGGCGTACTCCACCCGCTCGCGCCGCAGCGCCATCCGCACCACGTCGACGTACTCGCGCGTGCGCTGGAGCTGGCGGCCGAAGCGCTGGCCGTGCCAGCCCTCCGCCACCTGCGGCCCGCTCGAGCCGATGCCGAGGATCATTCGCCCGCCCGAGAGCTGGTCGAGCGTCGCCGCCGTCATCGCCGTCATCGCCGCCGAGCGCCCGGGCATCTGGAAGATCCCCGAGCCGAGCCGGATCCGCGACGTCGCCTGCGCGAGCCAGCCGAGGATCGTCGCCGCGTCGGACCCGTAGGCCTCTGCCGCCCACACCGAGTCGTAGCCGAGCCGTTCCGCCTCCAGGACGATCGCGAGCTGGTCCTCCGACGAGAGGCCCAGGCCCCAATAGCCGATCGCGACGCCGAGCTTCATGCGGCGCCGGAAGCTATCAACCGGGTGAGCCGATCCGATCCACCAGCCGCAGCAGGTGGAGGGGCGAGAACGGCTTGGTGAGGAAGAGGTCGGCGCCGGCGGCGAGCGCCCCGCGCTCGGCCTGCGGCCCCGAATCGCCGGTGAGCATCACGATCGTCGCGCTCGCCGTCGCGGGATCCGAGCGCAGCCGGCGGCACGCCTCGATCCCGTTCACGCGCGGCATGTCGACGTCGAGGAACACGATCTCCGGGCGCGCCTCGACCGCCCGCTCGACCGCCTCGGCGCCGTTCGACGCCTCGGTCAGGCGGTAGCCCGACACGTCCTCCAGCGTGGTCGCGATCAGCTTGCGGATCATCGGATCGTCGTCGACGATCAGGATGGTCCGCGTCACGCGTTCCCTTCCCGCAGAGAGGCGAAGGTCTCGTCGGAGATCGTGTCGAAGGCGGCGATCACATCGGGGTCGAACTGGCTGCCGGCATGCTCGCGGATCTCATCGCGCGCGCGTGCGAAGCGGGTGCCGCGGCGATAGGGGCGGTCGGTGGTGAGCGCGTCGAGCGCGTCGGCGACCGCGAACACGCGGGCGGCGAGCGGGATGTCGTCGCCCGCGAGCTGATCGGGATAGCCGGTGCCGTCCCAGCGCTCGTGGTGGTGGCGGACGACGAGCTTGCCCTCGCCGAGGAAGTCGACGTCGCGCAGGATCTCCGAGCCGATCACCGGGTGCTGGGCGATCAGGGCGAACTCGTCCTCGCTCAGGGCGCCGGGCTTGAAGAGGATCGCGTCCGGCACGCCGACCTTGCCGACGTCGTGCAGCAGGAACCCGAACTCGATCTGCGGGAGGCGGTCAGTGTCGAGACCGGCGGCGTGGGCGAGGACGATCCCGTAGGCGGTGACGCGCTCGGCGTGCTTGCCGGTGTAGGCGTCGCGCGCCTCGACCGCGTTCGACAGCGCGCGCACCGTCGCCTTGTAGTTCTCGCGCAGCTCTTGGGCGCGTGAACGCTCCTGCTTGAACACCTCGCGCAGGTCGGCCGCGTAGCGCTCGAGCTGGTGTTGGCGCGCCGACGCCTGCTGCTCGGTGCGCTGCAAGCGCGCACGCAGCGTCGAAACGGTGTCTCCGTTCCCGGAAGCGGTCACCTCGGATGTACGTCCTGCCAACGCATGTCAAGCCTACTGGCAGCAGAAACGCCGGTAAAACCGCTTCCTTGCGCCAATCCCTACAAGCTCGCGCCCGGCCGTTGAAAAACGATCTCCGGCACGAGGCAGTATGGCGATGTTCGCAGGAGGAACCGGACCGCCTCCGCGATCTCCTGCGTGGAGATCATCTCGTCGGCCTTGACCTGCTCCTTGATGAACTCGGTCATCGGCGTGTCGACGAAGCCGGGACATAGCGCCACGCTCTTGATCCCGTCGTTCGCGAGCTCTTGGTTCATCGACTGCGTCCAGCCGATCACCGCCGCCTTGGTCGCCGCGTAGACGGACAGCCAGCCCGCGCCCTCCTTGCCGGCGATCGAGGACAGGTTGACCACCAGCGCGTTGCGGTGCTCGGCGCCGGCCGCCTTCAGCAGCTCGGCGCATTCGCGGTAGAAGAGCACGATCGCGCGCAGGTTCAGGTCGAGCTGCATGTCCACGCGCTTGGTCTGCACGTCGGCGAGCGGCGCGCCGATGCCGACCCCGGCGCTGTTGACGAGCACGTCGAGGCGGCCGAAGCGCTCGCGGTGGGCGGCGACGACGCGCTGCACCTCCTCCTCGGAGGTGAGATTGGCGGCCACCTCCTCGACCTCGTAGCCCTTGCCGCGCAGCTGCTCGGCGGCGGCCGCGAGCTTGTCCGGGCGGCGGGCCGCGACGGTCAGCCCATGCCCCTCCTGGCCCAGCAGGTCGGCGATCGCGAGGCCAATCCCGCTCGAGGCTCCGGTCACGAGGGCGGCACGGTCAGGCATCGGCTGGCGTCCTTTCGGTCATGGACCCGCTATCCAATCAGGGATGCGGACTCCGTTCGCCGTCATCGCCGTGCTGTTCGTGGTGCTGCTCGGCATCTCGATCGTCACCGGCAACGAGGACGAAGCGCCCGCGCACTCGGCCCCACCCGCCCACGCGTCCGTGGCTGTGGTGGCGCGTCGCGTGGAGGCGCTGCGCGACCTGCGGTTCACCGCGCTGCCCAAGCCGGTGCCCGTGAGCGCCGCGACCGCCCGCCGCGAGGGGCTCGCGGAGCTCGACACGGACCACCCGGCCGCGCAGCGCCGCGCCGACGAGACGATCTACAAGCTGCTCGGGCTGATCGCCCCGTCCGATGACCTGCGGACGCTCACCGGCACCCTCTTCGAGCAGGGCGTGCTCGGCTACTACGACCCGCGCGACGGCCGGCTGCGCGTCGTGACCGGCGCGGGGACCAGCACGCGCGTGCTGTGGGAGATGACACTCGCGCACGAGCTGACGCACGCGCTGGAGGACCAGCGGTTCTCGCTCCCGGACTCCAGCGCCGGCAACGACGACCGCTCTTTGGCACGAACGGCGCTGATCGAGGGTACGGCTACCTGGATGATGTACGCCTACGTCCAGCGCCACTTCAGCAGCGAGGAGACGCTGGGGAGCCTGCTCGGCGCGGCGTTCCAGGACACGGGCGACCTCCCGCCGTTCCTCGAGGCGCAGGTGACGTTCCCGTACATCGGCGGCGAGGGGTTCGTGGAGGACCTGCGCGACCGCGCCGGCGGGCGCTGGGACCTCGTCAACACCGCGTACCGGCTGCGCATGCCGGTCTCGACCGAGCAGATCCTGCACCCGGACGCCTACTTCGCGGCCGACGCGCCCGAGCCGGTGCGGATCCGCGACGTGCTCGGCTGGAAGCGCGCCGCCGCCGGCACGTGGGGGGAGCTGCAGACGCGCGAGCTCGTGCACTCGCCGCAGGCCGCGGCCGGCTGGGGCGGTGACCGCTACGAGCTGTGGCAGGAGGGCGGCAAGAGCGCGCTCGTCATGCGCTGGCGCTGGGACACGCCGGACGACGAGTCCGAGTTCGCTGCCGCGCTCCGCGAATGGGCCGCGGCGCTGAAGCGGCCGCACGCGGTGGTCGACCGCGGCGGTGCGGTCACCCTGATCGTCACCGACGACGACCGGATCCTGCGACGGGTGGCGGCCGGCGCATGACGGGCGGCCTCGATCGCCGCGCGCTCGGGATGCTGGGCGCCGGCCATCTGTGCATCGACCTGTGCCAGGGCGCGGTGCCCGCGCTGCTGCCGTTCCTCGCCAGCCGCCGCGGCTACTCATACGCGGCGCTGGGTGCGCTCGTGCTGTTCTCGACGATCGGCTCGTCGATCATCCAGCCGGCGTTCGGAATGCTGTCGGACCGGGTCGCGCGGCCATGGCTGATGCCGGGCGGCCTGGCACTGGCCGCCGTCGGCATCGGGCTCGCCGGGCCCGCGCCGTCGTACGGGCTCACGGCCGCGGCGGTCGTCGTCTCCGGCCTCGGCGTCGCGGCGTTCCACCCCGAGGGCGCGAAGTTCGCCGGCCTGGCTTCACGCGAGCGGCGGGGGAGGGGCATGAGCCTGTTCACCGTCGGCGGCAACGCCGGCTTCGCGATCGGCCCGCTGCTCACGACGCCGCTCGTGCTCGTGTTCGGGCTCAGCGGCACGCTGGCGCTCGCCCTACTGCCGCTGACCGCGTCGATCGTGCTCGCCCGCGAGCTGCCGCGGCTGCGACGCCTGGAGGAGACCCGGCCCCCACGGGCCTCGACCGCGGGCAAGGACCGCTGGGGCGCGTTCTCGCGCCTGTCCGGCCTGATCGCCGTGCGCTCGGGCGTGCACTTCGGCCTGCAGGCGTTCGTGCCCGCGTACTTCGTCGCCGAGCTCGCGACCTCGGAGGCGACCGGCAACGCGGCGCTCACGCTGTTCCTGGCGGCGGGCGCCGTCGGCACGCTGGTCGGCGGCGGGCTGGTGGACCGCTGGGGCGCGCGGACCGTGCTCGTCGCCACGATGGTCGCGATCCTGCCGCCGCTGATCCTGCTGCCGCTGGTCGGGGAGGTGGTGGCCATCGCGCTCGTCGGCGTGATCGGCTTCTTCACGATCGCGAGCTTCTCGGTCACCGTCGTGCTCGGCCAGGCGTACCTGCCGAGCCACGTCGGCCTGGCGTCCGGCGTCACGCTCGGCCTGGCGATCGGGCTCGGCGGCGTGTCGGCCGCCGCGCTGGGGGCCGTGGGCGACGCATGGGGCCTGAATGCGGTGCTTTGGACGATGGCGGTGCTTCCGATCCCCGCCATCCTGCTGGCCGTGAGCTTGCCGCCGATTCCGGGCAACATTGGGGTAGATGAACGAACGCCGCCGGTCGCCCCGGGTGTCCGTTTCGATGGAATGCACGCTGCAACGCCGCAGCGGGTCGCCGATCGCAGCCCGCACCGTTGACCTCGGTCCCGGCGGGATGTGCGTCGCCACGAAGCGGCCGCTGGCGGCCGACGAGGTCCTGAGCTTCGAGCTCTCGCCGCAGATCAACGGCCGCGCGCGGGTCCTTCGCCAGGAGGGCTACGACACCTACGCCGTCCGGTTCGAGACGCTGGCTCAGCCCGCTCGCGAGGAGCTCGAGGGGCTCGTCGCGTTCAGCAGGTAGTCGCTCGTCGCCTCGTCAGCGGGGAAGAACGCCTCGATCGCCAGCTCGGCGAGCGTGATGTCGACCGCGGTGCCGAACGTGGAGACCGTGCTGAAGAACGACAGCTCGGCGCCCTGGACGGTGACGCGTAGCGGGACGGCGATGCCGGGCTCGTGCGGCGCGAGCGAAGCCTCGCCGCCGGGATAGTCGCTGAGCTCGGCGAGCAGCGCGGCGAGCCGCTCGTCGCTGGTCACGGCGACCTGGCGGCGCAGGCGGTCGAGCAGGTGCGCGCGCCACTCGGGCAGGTTGGCGATCCGCGGTGCCATGCCCTCCGGGTGCAGCGTCACGCGGAGGGCGTTGACGGGCGGCTCCATCAGATGCGGCGCCACCTCGGCGGTGAACAGCGCGATGCCGGCGTTGGCGGCGGCGAGGTTCCACCAGCGATCCACCACCACGGCCGGGTATGGCTCGTGGCCCTTGAGGATGCGGTCGAGCGCCTCGCGCACCGGTGTCATCTCCGGCGCGTCGAGCGGCCGCTCGACGTAGGCGGGGGAGAAGCCGGCGGCGAGGAGGAGCTGGTTGCGGTCGCGCAGCGGGACCTCGAGCTGGTCGGACAGGTGCAGGACCATCTCGCGGCTCGGCTTCGACCGCCCCGTCTCGAGGAAGCTCAAATGGCGGGCGGAGACGCCGGCCTCGAGTGCCAGGTCGAGCTGGCTCATGCGGCGCCGCTGCCTCCATTCCTTGAGGAGCGAGCCGAGTGGGGCTTCGAGTGTGCTCACGTTTGCCTACCTCGGAAGTAATTGAATCAATGATGCGGCATTGGTTCTCTGCACGGCATGAGCGACATCACCACCACGGTTCACAACTACATCGCGGCCTGGAATGAGACGGTCCCGGAGGAGCGCCGCGCGATCATCGCCGAGACGTTCGCCGACGACGCGCGCTACCTCGACCCGGTGCAGTCGAGCGACGGGCAGGCGGGTATCGACGCCATGATCTCCGGTGCCCAGACCCAGTTCCCGGGCATGCGCTTCGAGCTCTCGCAAGGTCCGGACGCGCACCACGACGTCGTCCGCTTCGCCTGGCGGCTCGTGACGGCGAATGGGGGCGAGCCCGTGGCCGCGGGCGTCGATTTCGCGACGCTGACCGGCGACGGCCGGCTGCGCGAGATCACCGGCTTCCTCGAGGGTTGACCTGACGGGGGGCATGCGGGGTGGTTGACTGCCCCGCATGCTGTCGGCCGCCAAGCAGTACGCCCACGAGACGGTTCGCGGGCTGTGGCTCGCGATCCCGACCCCGTTCACGGCCGACGGCCAGCACGTCGCAGAGGACGTGCTGGCCGCTTCGGTCGAGCACTACGTCGACGGCCTGAAGGTCGACGGCATCTTCTGCGGCGGCGTGATGGGCGAGTTCTGGGCGCTGAGCCTGGCCGAGCGGCGGCGCGTTCACGAGCTCGTGCACGAGCAGGTCGCGGGCCGGGTGCCGGTGATGGCGCAGGTCGGGCATCACTCGGTCGTGGACTCGATCGCGCTGTGCACGCACGCGCGCGAGCGCGGGATCGAGCTGGGCGTGGCGATGAACCCGTACTTCCCGCCCGACCTGCCGGACGAGCTCGTGGTCGCGTACTACCACGCGCTCGACGAGGCGACCGACCTGCCGCTGTTCCTGTTCAACACGCCGTACTCCGGCACCGCGCTGTCGGTGGACCTGATCGCGCAGCTGGCCGAGCTCGACATCGTCTGCGGCATCAAGAACCCGCGCGGGCGCGAGCACCTGCTCGCGCTGCAGCGCCGGGTGGGGGAGAAGATCGTCGTCACCGACGCCGCCGAGGGCGCGTGGCTCGAGCTGCACGTCGAGCACGGCTTTCAGGCGCTGATGTCGACGCCGGCGCTCGCGCTCTACCAGCAGCCCGGCGACCTGCCGGTGCGCGAGTACACGGCGCTGGCCGACGCGGGCGACCTCGTGGCCGCGCGCGAGCTGTCGGCGAGGCTCGATCCGGCGCGCGCCGCGTTCAAGCGCTGGATGCGCGATCCGTGGACCGACCAGCGCGTGATCCCGATCGCCTATCTGAAGGCGTGGCTGGCGCGGATGGGCCTGCCGCAGGGGCCGGTCCGGCCGCCGCTGGTGGCGCTCACCCGCGAGCAGACGGCCGCGCTGCACGCCGATCTCGATCGGCTGGACCTCACATGCGCGCCCTCCTGATCGCCGCCGCGATCGCCGCCGTCCTCGCACCGCCCGCGCACGCGGGGGTGCGGCTCGAGCCGATCGGCAGCTTCAGGCAGCCGACCTACGTCACCTCGCCGCCCGACGACGCGGGCACGCTCGCGGTGATCCAGCGCTACGGGCTCGTTCGCGTGGTCCGCCACGGCAACGTGCAGCGCAAGCCGCTGCTCGACCTCCGCGGCCGGGTGCGGATCACGAACCCGAGCCCGGGCGCCGACCAGCGCGGGCTGTTCTCGCTGGCCTTCGCGCCCGACTACGCGAAGAGCGGCCGGCTGTACGTGGACTACGTCGACGGGCACGGCGAGCTGCGCGTGGACGAATGGCGCCGCGGCAAGCTGCGCCACGTGCTCGACATCGGCCGCGCCACGACGCAGCACCACGGCGGCCAGCTGCAGTTCGGGCCGGACGGCCTGCTGTACGTGAGCACCGGGATGGGCGACACGCCGGAGATCAGCCAGGACCCGACGTCACTCAAGGGCAAGCTGCTGCGGTTCGACCCGCGCGTGCGCCCCGTGCGGCCCGAGGTCGTCGCGCTCGGCCTGCGCAACCCGTGGCGCTTCGCGATCGACCGCGACGGGACCGTGCTGATCGGCGACGTGGGCGAGCACGCGTTCGAGGAGGTCGACGTCGTCCCGCCGCACCCCGCGGCGCCGGTCAACTTCGGCTGGCCGGGCTACGAGGGCTTCCAGCTCGCGACCGGCCACACGGCCTTCCCGGCACAGGCGCCCGCGCTCGCCTATCGCCACGGCCCGCGCTGGTGCTCGGTGGTCGGCGGCTACGTCGGCCGCCGCCACGCGCCCCGGGCCTTCCGCGGCCGCTACCTCTACGGCGACGTCTGCAGCGGCCGGCTGTGGACCGCGCGCCGGAACGGCACCGCATTGGTGGGAGCGCGCCGCCTCCGCGCGCCCACCGTCGGCTATCTCGTCTCGTTCGGCGAGGACGCGCGCGGGCGGCTGTACGCCGTCAGCCTCGCCGGCGCCGTGTACCGCCTCGTCGATCGCTGACTCGCGCACGCGCGCCGACCACACCGTCGGCTACCTTCGTCCCCGACCGGGCCGGTAGCTCAGCGGTTAGAGCAGCGGACTCATAATCCGTCGTGCGGTGGTTCGAATCCACCCCGGCCCATCGTCACGGCGTTGAGCCGAACGCGGTGAGGAAGCGGTCGCGGAACGCGTTCATCGGCCAGACCGGTGCCTGCGGGCTCGGCCGCATGCCGGCCTGCCAGCCCCAGCCGGTGATCTGGCGCATCACCTTCGGGTCGTGGGCGATGACGGAGATCGGCACGTCGTGGCCGGGGTCCTGGCCGGTGATGATCGTCGCGGGCTGGTGGTCGCCGAGGACGACGAGGACGGTGTTGTCGTCGCCGTAGCGCTGCACGAACGAGAAGATCGCGCTCAGCGTGTACTCGATCGAGTGGCCGTAGGCGGCGCGGGCCGCGTCCGGGTCGTCGAAGAGCGCGTCGCGACTCGAGATCTCGGCCGGGACGTGGTGGAAGATCGAGCCGTCGCCGAGGTCGTCCCAGGGGACCAGCTGGGGGATCTTCGTCCACGGCACGTGGCTCGAGACGAGGTCGATCTCGGCGAATAGCGGCGGCCGGTGGCGCTCGGCGAGCTCGAGGCGCTGCAGGGCTTCCAGCACGTACTGGTCGGGCATCGTGGGGTAGCCGAAGCGCGGGCCGCGGTAGCCGACGTTGCGGCTGTCGTAGAGCGTGTCGTAGTGGTAGAAGGCGGACCCTTCCGTCCACGTCCGGTTGTTCGACGGGATGTCGTCGACGGCTCGCCAGCCGGCGCGCTTGAACGCCTGGCTGAGGGTGAAGCGGTGGCTGCGGACGAGCTGGTTGTAGCGCCGCTGGCTGTCGATCCACACACCGGACTGCATCGTGGAGTGCGCCAGCCAGCTGATGCCGCCAAAGGTCGGGGACTTCAGGAAGGCACTGCGCGAGGAGAAGCCGGCGGCACGCAGCTGCGCGGTCCCCTGGTCCAGGACGGCGTCGACCTGCGGCGAGAACGACGAGTCCTGCACCGCGTCCCGGCCGTAGCTCTCGACGAACAGCAGCAGGACGTCCTTGCCGCGCAGGCCCGTCAGCAGCCGGTCCCCTGCAGTGGCGTGGAAGCGGTCGTGGGCGATAAGGTGGGCGAGCGTCGCGTGATCGGCCAGGCCGGTCTGCACCGCCTGCACCTCGTCGACGGCCAGCGCGGCGGCGGTCGAGGAGGCGACCGGTGCGCCGACGAGGCGGAGTGCCACCCAGACGACGGCCAGCGCCGCCGTGGCATGGAGCGCCCCGCGGCGCTGGTCGGCCGCGAGCCGCGTCACGCGCAGCAGCGCCGCCACCAGGAGCACGAAGAGTGCGCCGACGAGCACGACCGTGACGGCGAGAGCGAGGTCCGCGTGCGACTTGCCGAACGCGTCGCGCAACGTCTCGATCGCGGTTCCCCGGTGACTCCAGTCGTCGAACGGGTTGAACGGGCGGTCGAAGACCGAGTAGCACGCGATGTCGAGCAGCTTGACCAGCACGAGCACGCCGAGCACCGCGCCGACGGCGACCGCGAGCACGCGGCGCGGCGTGGAGGGCAGCAGGGCGGCGAGGGCGATCACGACGACGAGCTCAAGCGGAAGCCGCGCGAACGCGGCGAGGCCGACGTGGCCCGGCTGGTGCGGCGCCACGAGCGCGGCCCAGACGAGCAGCAGGGCCAGCACCGAGATGGCAACGGCCGGACGCGCGCCGGCGGCCCGGCTGCGCCACAGCCACCACACGCACTCGCCCATGGATGTGGCGAGGGCGATCAACGCGGCGGCGAGGAGGGCTCGCGTGGCCCGATGGTCCAACACCTCGGCGGCCGCGACCGCCAGCACGACCCCTTGGCTCGCTGCGACGACCTTGCGCCAGCGGCGCGGCGGCAACGCCGCGCGCATCCACGGCAGCATCCACTCGCCGGCGAGGAACAGGTAGCGCGCCATGCCGATGAACAGCACCCAGCCGCCGTAGATCGGGGCGGCGTAGACGCTGAGGACGAGGATCAGGAACGCGTCGACCTCGCCGTCGAAGCGCGCGCCGAACGCCGTCGCCGTGTGGGTGCGCCGCGCGACCCATCCGTCGATCAGGTCGAGGGCGAGCGCGATCGCGGCGAGGGTGACCAGCAGCGCGACCGGCGCGTCGTGCGCGAACGAGCCGGCGACCAGAGCGGCGACGGCGAGCGCGGCGCGGGCGAGCGTGATCCAGGACGCGGGCCCCCACTGCGCTCCCAGATCGATGGTGCTCATTCGTCCTGGAAGCGCGGCGAGAGCGCGTAGCGCACCAGCACCACGTCGCCGATCTGGCGCACCTCGGCCACTGTCGCGCGCCGGTCCGCGTTCCACGGGAAGCGCCCGTCGCTCACGAAGCGCGGGGCGCTCGAGTCACCGACGAAGAACGGCGCGATCACGAGCTGGAGCTCGTCCACGAGATCGTCGGACAGAAACTGCGTGTGCACGAGGCCGCCGCCCTCGACCATCAGCCGCCCCACGCCACGGTCGGCGAGGTCCTCGCAGAGCCGGCGCATCCGCACGTGCCGCCCGCCGTCCACCACGGTCGCGACCGGCCCCAGCCGCGCACGTGCGGCGCGCACCCGCGCACTGGACGTGTACACGAGCTTCTCGACCTCGCCCGCGACGAAGAAGTTCGACCCCGCGTCCAGATCGGCCCTCTCGGTCACCGTGATCTTCATCGGCGACGGTGCGAGCCCACGCGCTGTGCGCTCCTCACGCCGCGTCGGCGAGCGCACGAGCAGCCGCGGGTTGTCAGTGCGCACCGTGGCCGCGCCGACCATGATCGCGTCACACGACGCGCGCACCTCGTCGACCCGGTCGAAGTCGGCGTCGTTGGACAGCGCGAGGCGCGGCGTCTGGTCGCCGAGATAGCCGTCCAGCGACACGCTGCAGCTCAGCAACGTATACGGACGATCAGACACGCGGCGCCCCTCGACGAACCATCATCCGGCTCGGTAATACGCCGAACGGCGCCCAGAGGTTCTGGCGCGTTGGGACCAGGGTTGACCGCGCGGCAAGCGGCGGGAGAATGGGCGCGTGGACCTGTTCCGCCGCCGCGATCGGGATCTCGACGACGTGCGGGCGGTGGTCGTCGCCGAGGACGACCACGGCGCCCGCGCGCGGGAGTTGGCGCTGATGCGCCGGATCGCCGCCGAGGCGGTCATCCTCCAGGACGACGCGGAGGCATTGCTGCGGGACGTCCGCGCGCGCGAGCCGCTCGCCGAGCTGGCGCCACGCGGCGGCCGGCTCACGAGTCGCTTTTTGGCGCTCGCCGCCGCCCTGCCGCGCTCGAGCGACCCGTGCGTGCGCGAGCACGCCCAGCGCCTGCACGAGGTGCTCGACCACCATGCGCTGATGCTGTCCTCCTCGCTCGACCTGCTCGCCGTCTGCTGGCGGTCCGAGCGGCTCGAGGACGAGGTCGACCGGATCAACGGCCTCGGGCGACCGGCACGCTGGCTCGAGGACATCCGCTTCGAGCTGCTGATGGAGAGCTGAGCCCGGCGGGCCATCTTCCGGCGAATGGCCGGAAACGGCGATGAACGGCGTGGCGCCGGGCCGTACAACCCGCTGATGCCATTTAACGCCTTCATCTACGACCTCTCACTCGTCCTCAGCGAGAAACGGGGAATGGCCGCGCGCCGGGGTGAGCTGCTCGCCTCGGCGCGCGGTCGCGTTCTCGAGCTCGGTGCCGGCACCGGGCTCAACCTGCGCCACTACCCCGACGGAGTCGACCTCGTGGTCAGCGAGCCGGATCCGGGGATGCGCGCCCGGCTCGAGCGACGTGCCGCGGGGCGCGCGACCGTGATCGACGCCGGCGCCGAGGAACTCCCGTTCCCCGACGCATCGTTCGACACCGTCGTCTCGACGCTCGTGCTGTGCACGGTCGCCGACCCCGCCGCGGCGCTCGCGGAGGTGCGGCGCGTCCTCGCCCCCGACGGGCGGCTGCTGCTGATCGAGCACGTGCGGGCCAGCGAGCCTCGGCTCGAGCGCCGGCAGGACCGGTTGGCGGGCCTCTGGCACGCGTGCGCGATGGGCTGCCGGTGCAACCAGCCCACCGTCGATCTGCTCGAGGGCGCCGGCCTGTCGGTCGAGCAGCTCACGCCGAGCCGGTGGCGCGCCATGCCCGCGATTGTCGGACCGCTCGTCGTCGGCGCGGCGTCGTGATCGCGATCGCGCTGTCCGCCGGCGGCGAGCGCGTGGTCCCGTGGCAGGTCGGCGTGCTCGCCGGGCTCGCGGACGGCGGGCTCGACCCGCGCGGCGCGGTTGCCGTGCTCGGGACGTCGGCCGGCGCGCTCGTCGCGGCCCGGCTCGCGGCGGGGATCGATCCGCGCGCCGACGCCGATCGCATCGTCCCCACGCCGGAAGACAGCGATGCCGGTCAGTCGCTCGCCGTGCTCGCTGGCGCCTGGCCGGCTGCCGGCTGGACACTCACGCAGCGCCGGCGCGCGTTCGGGAAGCTCGCGATGCGGCACTCGCCCGGCGGTGAGGACGCGTTCGTGGCCCGCGTCGGCCGGCGGCTCGGCTCCGATGTGTGGCCCGCGCCGCTGCGCGTGGCCGCGATCGACGCCGAGCGCGGCGAGCGCGTGGTGTTCGACGCCGCGAGCGGCGTGTCCCCGGCGCGGGCGATCGCCGCCTCGCGCGCCATCCCGACCGTGCTCCCGCCGGTCACCATCGGCGGCCGCCCGTTCGTGGACGGTGCGCTGGGATCGGCGACCAACGCGGACGCGCTGGCCGGCGTCGATGCGGCGTGCATCCTCGTCATCACCGCGGTGCCCGCGGAGCCGCCGGAGCGCGGCCCGGCGCTTCTGGCGTGACGCGCTCGACGACGAGGTGGCGACGCTCGAGGGTGCGGGTCACGCCGTCGTGGTGGTGCACGCGACCGCGGACCTGGGCGTCGCGGCGGGCCGGTGGAGTGGCTACGCGCTGGCCGCTCAGATGAGGCCGCGGCGCGCGGCGTAGGCGGCCGCGGCGGCCCGCGAGGGCTGGCCGAGCTTGGAGCGGATGTTGGCGACGTGCCTGTGGACGGTGTGCGGGCTGACGATCAGCCGGCCCGCGATCTCGGCGTCGCTGAGCCCGTCGGCGACGAGCCGCAGCACCTCGGCCTCGCGCGCGCTGAGCGGCGACTCCGGGTCGACCATGCGCGCCGGATGGTGCTCGTCGAGGAACGCGCTCACCGCCTCCAGCACCGCCGCGCTGTCCCCGATCCACGGCAGGTGGGTGTCGCCGTCGAGCGCCACGAAGCGCGCGTCCGGGAGCCGTGAGGCGGCCTCGCGCCCCTGGGCGAACGGCATCGCCCGGTCGGAGCGACGGTGGAGCACGAGCGTGGATGCGCGCACGTGCGCGAGGACGTCACGCAGGTCGACCTCGTACACCGCCTCGAGCATCGCCGCGGCGACCTCCGGGGTCGCCGACGCCCGCTGCAGGCGGGCGAACGCGTCACGCGTCGGCGCGTCAGCGTCCGGCAGCCAGACGTCGGCGAGTAGCCGCGACCCCGCGCCCCAGTGTGCGCGCACGGTGTCGGCAATGGCGGCGCGCAACGGCGCGGGCGCGATTTCGGCACCGCGGGCGAAGCCGCCGAACAGCACCACGCTGCGGACGCGCTCGGGAAACGCCGCCGCGAACGCGGCCGCCGAGCACGCGCCGAACGACATGCCGAGCAGCGACAGCTCGCGCAGCCCGGCCGCGTCGGCCACCGCGGCGAGCGTGCGGACCTCGGCGTCGACGCTCAGGTCGGGCGCCTCCGGACGGTCCGACAGGCCGGTGCCCACGCGGTCGTAACGGACCACGGTGCGGTGCTCGGCGAGCGCGCCGACGAACGTGCGGAAGCCGGCCTCGCCCCACTGCAGCTCGAGGTGCCCGATCCACAGCGCCGGCAGGAGCAGCGCCGGGCCGGTGCCGACGGTCGCGTAGGCGACCCGGGCGTCCCCGGCGGCACAGAAGCGGATGTGCTGCTCGGGCACCGCGGTCAACGTTAATGGCCGCGGCGCGACACGGCCACGAGCACGACCGGCTCAAGCCCGCCGTTGCGCAGCACGCGCAGCGGTAACCCGGTGAGCCAGAGGATGTCGCCCCGCCGGAAGCGCGCCAGGTGGCCGGCGTCGCACTCGAGCTCGATCTCCCCGCGCTCGACCACGACGAGCGCGTCCTCCCACTCGGCAGGGTCGTACGGGCGCTCGGCGCCGGGCGCGACGGTCACCTCGCGGCGCACGAAGGCAGGCGGCAGCGCGCGCCCCGCGATGGACAGCCGGTCCCGGCAGTCGTCGCTCATTGTTTCCTTAGACGTCCGGGCGGCCGGAAACTCATCGCGTACGATGTCGGCGATGGCCTTCCACGCCGAAACCACCAGCGAAACGCTCGATCTCGAAGCCCACCGGCGCGAGCTGACCGGCTACTGCTACCGGATGCTCGGCTCCGGCTTCGATGCCGAGGACGCTGTGCAGGAGACGATGGTGCGCGCGTGGCGCAACGTCGACCGGCTCGAGGACCGGGCGGCGCTCAAGTCGTGGCTGTACCGGATCGCCACGAATGTCTGTTACGACATGCTGCAGGGCTCGCAGCGGCGCGCGCGGCCGATGGACTTCGGGCCCGCCGCGACGGTCGACGCGATACTCGACGGCGGCATGGCGCAGGAGAGCTGGGTGCAGCCGGTGGCCGACGCCCAGGTGATGCCCGAGCACGCCGACCCGGCCGAGCTCGCCGCCTCGCGCGAGACACTGCGGCTCGCCTTCGTGGCCGCGCTGCAGCATCTGCCGGCGCGCCAGCGTGCGGTGCTGATCCTGCGCGAGGTGCTGCGCTGGCAGGCCAGCGAGGTGGCCGAGCTGCTCGACACCAGCGTCGCGTCGGTCAACAGCGCGCTGCAGCGCGCGCGGGCGACGATGGACGAGCTCGAGCTCGATGCCAGCGGCCCTGCGTGGATGGACGATGAGGACCATCAGGAGCTGCTGAGCCGGTACGTCGACGCCTTCGAGCGCTACGACGTCGCCACGCTGGTGACGCTGCTCAAGGACGACGTCGTCTTCAACATGCCGCCGTTCGCGCTGTGGCTGCAGGGCCCGCAGGACGTGCACGACTGGATGCTCGGCCCGGGCATCGAATGCAAGACCGCGCAGATACGCGTGACGCGCGCGAACGGCTGCCCGGCGGTCGCCGTCTACAAGCCCAGCGAAGAGGACCCGAGCGTCTGGACGCCGTTCAACCTCGCGGTGCTCGAGATCGCCGACGGCAAGATCACCGGGATCACGAACTTCCTCTACCCGGAGCTGTTCGGCGTCTTCGGGTTGCCCGAGACGCTCGGCCCGCCTCAGGGCTGATACGGCGGCGCGACGCCCCAGCCCCAACGCGGCACGGGCGCGTGCTCGGCGACCTCGGCGTCCGGCTGCGCGTTGTGCATCGCCAGGCGCGTGCCCCACTCGGCGTAGCCCATGAGCGCGGCGCGGAACTCCGGGTCCGCCGGCAGCCGGGCGTCGTCGGCCGCCCGGCTGAGCAGCGTCACGAAGCGCAGGCGCTGCTCGTCGGTGATCGTCAGCCCGCGGTGCTTGCCGAGCATGTGCTCGTAGCCGCCGTGGCCGTCGGTGTAGGCGGCGGGCCCGCCCATCACCTCGCACCACCACAGCGTGACGTTGCGGCGGTGCTCCTCGCTCACCGTGCCGCCGAACAGCGGGCCGAGCAGCGCGTCGCGCTCGACCATGTCGTAGAAGGCGTTGAGCCAGCGCTCGAACGCCGCGTGCTCACCGGCCCATTGGTAGATCGTCGGCTCCGGCGTCACGCCGGCGGACGTTAGTGCACGCGTGTACTAACGCTTCTTGTACGGGTCGACGTAGACGTCGTCGATCGTCCACTCGCCGCCGTCGTCCGGCGCGGCGAAGCGGAAGGCCACCTGCTGATCGCCGGTGAGCGCAAGCAGGTTGACGAGGATCGGCATGACCGGCGTCGGCGACCACGCGCCGGCGCCGATCACGCCTACCGGCAGCGATCTGGTGACCCCGAGCAGATCGCTGAACACGACCGAGACGGTGAGCGTCGAGAGCGGCGCGCCGGTGTTGCGGGCGAACAGCCGGAGCGTCGGGTGCTCGATGCCGATGCACATCGGCGCCGTGGTCGCGGACGCGCCGGCCGGGAGCGAGAGCGAGCGCTCACCGGCCAGGTACGGGTTGTTGCCCACCACGACCCTCGCGCCGTCTGTGAGCGCCCAATCCTCGGTGCCGCCCTCGAATCCGCCGTCTGGCGCGGGCACGTACCAAGCGACGTCCAGCCATGGCAAGAACGTCTGGGAGAGCGGCTGCTGAGCGCAGCCTGAGGCCCACGCGCCAGAAGGCGCGGCGAGTACGAGGGCGGCGAGCGCGAGGATTCCGGCTAGGCCGATGCGCCGGAAGAGGGCGACCATCGCGTCCTCTGGTTCCCGGACCGACCCTGTTCATAGCTCGAACATGTGTCCACCGCCTGGACACGGTCGGCACGATACTTCGGGCGTGACCACCGCTCAGGCCCTCAGCGAGGAGCGCGACCCGGCCGTTCGACGGCGCCTGTCCGCGCAGGAGCGCCGTGTCGAAATCGTCGCTGCGGCGCTGTTCGCAGCGATCGCCGCCGTGCTGCTGACGGCCGCCGACGGGTGGGACGAGCCGCTGTCCGCGGTGCTTCTCACCGTCACCTACGCATTGGTGGACAGAGTCACATTCGTGCTCGGGCCCGGCGAGGTGAGTCCGACGCAGCTCGTGTTCGTGCCGATGCTCTTCCTGCTGCCGCCGGAGGCGGTGCCCGCGCTCGTCGCCGCCGGATCGCTGCTCGGGGCGCTGCCGGAGATCGTGCTCGGGCGTGCCCACCCCGAGCGGGCGCTGTTCGCGATCTCGAGTAGCTGGTACGCCGTGGGACCGGCGGCGGTGTTCGCGCTCCTGGACCCCGGTGCGCCCGGCTGGTCGGACGTCGGCGTCTACGCGCTGGCGCTCGTGGCCCAGTTCGCGGTCGACTTCGCGGCCTCCACGCTGCGCGAGCGCCTCGGGTCCGGGATCCCGCCGCGCGAGCTCACCCCGGTGCTCGGGATGGTCTACCTCGTCGACACGATGCTGTCGCCGATCGGCTTCATGGCCGTGCTGGCGAGTGAGACCTACTCGTACGCGTACCTGCTCGCGGTGCCGTCCGGGGGGCTGCTGGCGCTGATCGCGCACGAGCGCGGGACGCAGATCGCGCACGAGCTGGCGCTCGGCCGCGCCTACCGCGATCAGGCGGCGGAGCTGCGGCGGGCGCGGCTGCGCGTGGGGGAGGCGGTGGCCTCGACGCTCGACCGCGGCGATCTCGAGCAGCTGCTCCTCACGACGACCGTGGAGGCCGTCGAGGCCGACTGCGGGCAGATCGGGACAGTGGGCATCGGCGATGTCGACCGCTGCGGCGAAGCGCTGAGCGCCGCGGAGGCCGCGCCGGTCGGCCAGGAGGTCACGGCCGGCGATGCCACCGCCCTGGCGTTCCCCGTGGGGGATGGGCAGGTGCTGGCGGTGGCCCGGGCCGGCCGGCCGTTCTCCCAGGCCGAGGCGGACCTGCTCGAGAGCCTGGCCGCGCACGCGCGCGTGTCGCTGGACAACGTCGGCCTGCGGGAGCGCGAGCAGGCGGCGGCCGAGGCGGTGCGCGAGCTGTCGATGCCGGTGCTCGTGGTGCGGGAGCGGCTGCTGATCGTGCCGCTCGTCGGCGAGCTCGATCGGGCGCGCGGCCGCCAGCTGAGCGACGAGCTGTTGCATCGGATCCGCGGCGGCCGGGCGCAGGCGGTGGTGATCGACGTCACCGGCGTGCCGGTGATCGAGCCGGACGTCGCGACCCAGCTGGTGCAGACCGTCGCGGCCTGCGGCCTGCTGGGCGCGAGCGTGATCGTCACGGGGCTGTCGTCGGAGACGACGCGGGCGCTGGTGGCGAGCGGCGTGGACCTGCGAGCGGTCCACGCCGTCGCCGACCTCCAGCGCGGGATCGAGGAGGCGCAGCGCCTCCTGTAGATCAGTCGAGCCGAACGGCGATGATGCTGACCTTGCCGAGCGCGTCGTCGTTGCCGTCGCCGGTGCAGCTCACATTCGCGTCGAACGCGGAGCCGGCGGCCACGGCCTTCTGCAGGGTCACCATGTGGGTGTTGTCCGGGTACAGCGTCGTCTCGTCGTTGGCGCCCGGCACCTCGAGCGTGCAGGTCTCGGCCTCGCCGAGCACGCCGTCGTTGTCGTAGGTCAGCTTCGCGCTGACGAGGTAGCTGCCCGCCGGCACGCCGGGCAGCTGCAGGAGGGTCGCGTCGCTCACGAAGTTGGTGACCCCGTCGCTCGTGGCCTCGAACACGCGCTGCGTGCTCTTCATGAAGCCGGCCGAGTCGATGCCGTCGAGCGTGTCCGCGTTGGGGACCGTCCCGAGCGCCGCCTCGTTGATCTGGTCGCCGCCGAGCGTGTCGTGCTTGATCGTCTTGGCGCTGAGTGTGCGGGTCTTGACGTCGACGCCGCGGATCGTGTGGTTGGCGATGTCGCGGCTCGTCAGCTTGGCGGCGGCGTAGCTGCTGCCGCCGAGCGCGGCGAACAGCGCCACGCACGAGATGACCATGGCGGCGGACGGACGGCGGAGGGAGATGGAACGCATGGTGGGCCTCCTTGGGGCCTCGGGGTCGATGCGCTCCGAACGGGTGAGAACGCGGTTGCTTACGGCGCCGCCCGCGGGACTGGACGAACGGGCAGGCTTGCCCGCCGCTGCGTAATCAACCGGCGCCTGCGGTGTTCAGGAGCCATGCGCGCGGACACCCACGACACGGTGCTCGCGCGGCGCGCGGCGGCCGGGGACGGCGCGGCCTTCGCCGCGCTCTACGACCGTCACGAGCGCCGCGCCTACAACCTCTGCTACCGCATCACCGGCTCGGCCGACGACGCCGCCGACGCGACGCAGGAGACGTTCTTGCGAGTGCTCGAGCGGCTGCCGAGCCTGGGTGACCGGGAGCTGAACTTCGGGTCCTATCTGCTGACCGCGGCGCGGCACGCGAGCTACGACGCGATCGAGCGCCGTAGGCGCGCGACGCCGGCAAGCGAGATCCCCGACTCGGCGGTGCCGGTAGCGGCGGGCGACGAGCTCGAAGGGCCGGAGCGGAGCGCGCTGCGGGCCGCGCACCAGGAGCAGATCCGCGCGGCCAACGACGGGCTGCCGCCGCGGCAGCGCGAGGCGCTCGCGCTGCGCGAGCTCGAGGAGCTGTCCTACGACGAGGTCGCGGACATCATGGGCATGAACCGCAACGCGGTCGCCCAGCTCATCTCGCGGGCGCGCATCAACCTGCGTGACGGGCTACGGCACGGCGCGCTCGTGGCGATTCCGGCCGCGAGCCCGGAGTGCGAGACGGCGCTGCCGCTGCTCGCGCTCGCGCAGGACGGCGAGCTCGACGATGCGACGAGCGCCGACTGGCTCGCACGGCACCTGGTCGGCTGTGCGACTTGCCGGATGCGCGTGGAGGCCATGCAGGAGGCCGGCGCCGCCTACCGCCTGTGGCTCCCGCTCGTTCCGGCGCTCTGGCTGCGCGCGGCGACGGCGAAGGCGGCCGTGCGCAGGTCGGCGCCGGCGCGCCTGGCGTCCGTGCGGCGACTCGGCGCGCTGGCGGGCGCCGGCGTACTGGTGCTGGCCTGCGCCGGGCTCGCCGCCGCCGACGCCGTGCACGCGCCGACGCATCGGCGCTCGCCGGCGACCACCGCCTTCTCGATCCCGGCACCGGTGCCGGTGGTGGCCGCCCACCACCACCGGCACCGGCCGGACCCGAAGCCGAAGCCGAAGCCCGAGCACCACGCCGTCACGCACGTCGTCGTGGCGGCAGTCCCCACGGCGACCCCGGCGCCCGTGCCCACCCCGACACCCACGCCGCCGCCACGCACCCGGAGCGTCACCCGCGTGGCGCCGGAGCCGGAGATCGAGGCGCCGACCATCGTGGCCGCCGACCCGCCGCCTCCGGTCGTCGTCGACCCGCCGCCGGCCGACGACGGACAGGAGCCGCCGCCGCCCCCGCCGCCGGGCAAGCCGCCGCAGCCGATCGTCTGCCCGAACTGCGGGATTGTGGCCGGCGGGCCGCCGCCCGTTCCCTGAGCGCCCGCTAACGTGCGGGCGGTGATCCGCGCCTGGGCAAGGACGCTGCCCGAACGCTGTGGCGGCAGGCTCATGTTCGCGGCGCTGCTCGCCGTGCTGGCGCTCGCTTTGCTGCTGCGTGTGCTGTCGGCCGTCCACGGTTACGACTTCCGCCACGGCAGCGATGCCGACCAGTACGAGCGCCTCGCCGCCCGCCTGTTCCAGGGCGGCGGCTTCGGCATTCCCGGCTCCGAGAACCCCTACGACTTCGCGCCCGGCGAGCCGTACTTCGCGGCCGTCGTCTACTGGCTGATCGGCGACGTCGACCCGACCGCGGCGCGCATCGGGATGGCGATCGCCGGCACGCTTGCCGTGCTCGTGGTCTTCCTGCTCGGCCGCCGCCTCGCGGGCCCGGGCGCGGGGCTGGTCGGCGCGGCGCTCGCGGCCGTCTACCCGGCGCCGATCTTCTACACCGGGCTGTTCAGCAGCGAGCCGATCGCCATGCTCACGGTGGCCGGCGCCGTGCTCGCGTTCCTGTGGGCGGCTGACCCCGGGCGCACGCCGTGGGCTTGGCTCGTGCCCGGCGCGCTGTTCGGGCTGACCGCGTACCTGCGGCCCGAGTACCTGCTCCTCACGGCGCTGTTCGCGCTGCTCGCGCTCGTGCTCGTCGCGCGCCGAGCCGGCCTGTTGCGCGGTGTGCTCGCCGGGGCGGCCATCGTGGTCGCGTTCGCGGTCGTGATCGCGCCGTGGACCGTCCACGTCTCCAACGATCTCGGGCGCTTCGTGCCGGTCAGCACCGGCGGCGGCAAGGCGCTGTTCATCGGCACCTACCTGCCGGGCGACGGGATCCACGAGGGCGTCAAGCAGCACCTGCTGCACGAGGTCCGCGGCGGCCCGCCGATCCCCGAGGAGCGGCTGCGGCGGATCCCGATGAACCCGCTGCTGGATCGCCTGGCGAGCCGCTACCCGGACCGGCCGCGCGACGAGGCGCTGCAGAAGGTCGGGCGCATGAACCTCGTGCACTACGCGAGCCACCAGCCGCTCGACTTCGCGTGGATGATGGTCGGCAAGATCGGCCACATGTGGCACGGGGCCGGCGACCCGAGCTACACGGTCGCCGGCTCGGCCTTCCACTACATCGTGCTCGCGCTCGGACTGGTCGGGCTCTCACTGCTGGCGTTGCGACGCCGCTGGGAGGTCCTGCCGATCGCGCTCCTGCTCGCCGGCATCAGCTTCATCGGCGGGCTCCTGCTCGCGGGGGTGCGGCGCAACCTTCCGGTGATGCCGATCGTGCTCGCGCTTGCGGGCGTCGGCGTCGCGGCCGCGGTGAATAGGTTCCTCGCACGCCGATATGGGAAGGAACCGGTGCATGCCGGAAAAACTCCTCAGTACGAGCGACACCAAGCTGATCCAGTACCTCAACGAGGCCTACGGCAAGGAGAGGGAACTGGAGACGGCGCTGCAGGCGCACATCAAGATGGCGTCGGGCAGGGCCACGTATAAGAAGCGCCTTCAGGACCATCTGAAGGAGACCAAGGCGCAGGCGCGCAACCTCGAGCGCCGCATCAAGAAGATCGGCGGCAAGGCCGAGTGGGTCAGCCTGCCGGGTCCGGAGGTGGCGGGCGACGTGGCGTCGAAGGCGACAGCCGCGGCCACCAAGGCGATGGCGGCGGCCAAGGGTTCCGTGCACACGCTGCGCGGCACCGGCGAGGCCGAGAGGCTGCTCAAGAACGCGAAGACCGAGCTCTGGAACGAGTACGAGGAGATCGGCAACTACATCGCGATCGAGGAGCTGGCCAAGGCGGTCGGCGACAAGGAGACCGAGAAGCTTGCGCGCGACCACCGCAAGCAGGAGGAGCGCATGGCCGCGTTCCTGACCAAGCAGCTTCCGCAGCTGACGAAGGCGGTCGTCACGGAGGAGATCCCGCCGTCCGAGCGCCGCAAGACGACGAGCCGTCGCACGACCCGCTCGTCGGCATCGCGTACGTCGTCGGCGTCCAAGCCCGCGCGTTCGCGCAGCGCATCGGCAGCGAAGACGACGCGCTCGTCGAGCACGCGCGCCAAGCCGGCGAGTTCGCGGTCCAAGCCGGCGAGCTCACGCACCACCGGTCGCACGACGACGCGCCGCTCGACGTCGTCGCGCAGCTCGTCAAGCCGTTCGCGCAGCAGCGCGGCCAGGTCGTCCTGACCTGGCGCGCGGCTAGCGGCGCAGCAGCATCCGCGCGATCAGCCGCCCGATCGCATACCAGACAACGGCGGCGAGGCCCCAGTTGACGGCCT
Source organism: uncultured Solirubrobacteraceae bacterium (assembly GCA_963803335.1). Classification (GTDB taxonomy): domain Bacteria; phylum Actinomycetota; class Thermoleophilia; order Solirubrobacterales; family Solirubrobacteraceae; genus DASSUW01. The sequence continues at coordinate 108,021 of CAWDME010000013.1, forward strand.
TCTCGAGCTTGTTGTTGTCGAGGTTGAAGAGGCCGTCGAAGGGGCCGGCCAGGAAGCTGGCGGCGTCGCGCACGAACTGGACGAGGTCGTTCGACCGGTTCGCCTCCAGCACCACCAGGACGATCCCGACGATCAGGACCAGTGCCACGGCGGTGGCGACAAGGATGATGAAGCGCGCGATCGACGCTCTCGCCACCGCCGCGCTCTGATACCGGTTCGCCCTCGCAGTCCCCATCTCATTCCCCCGTTCGGATAGCCGTCCTGGCAACGGGCTACCCGCAACCGCCCCGTGTGCAAGCCTTCTCCGGGTGCGGTGGACGTGCATGGCGCTGGCGCTCGCAGCGCTGGCAGGGTGTGGCGGGGAGCACGTCGACGCGCGACTCGAGCTGCCGCCGCCGAGCCTGGCGAGCGAGCCAGCACAGATCCGCGTCAGCGGCCTGAAAGCCGGCCGGCAGGTCAGCGTTCAGGCGCGCTGGCGCGACGCGGACGGGCGCCTGTGGACCGGCGCGCGCTCGGTGCGCGCGGGCGGCGACGGGCGCGCCGTCACGGGCGCCGACATGCTCACGTTCCTGCACACCCGGCAATCCGGCCTCCCGTGGATGCGGCCCGTGCTCGGGCGCGATCGGATCGACGTCGTGGTGCGCGACGGCTCAGACACGCTCGCGCGCGGGACCCTCGTGCGCGACGTCAAGCCGCCGGACGTGCGCTCACGCGAGCTGACCGCCGCGCGCGACGGCATCGCCGGCGTGTACTTCGCCCCGCCTCACCCGCGCGGACCGGCGGTGCTGGTGCTCGGCGGCTCGGAGGGCGGCAGCGCGTCCGCGCGCCCCGAGGCTGCGCAGCTCGCCGCGCTCGGACACCCAGTGCTCGTGCTGGCGTACTTCCGCGCGCCCGGCCTGCCGCAGGAGCTCGAGCGCGTCCCGGTCGAGACGGTGTTCCGCGGCATGGCCTGGCTGCGCGAGCAGGCGCCCGGCCTGCCGACCGCGCTCGTCGGCTCGTCGCGCGGCGCCGAGCTGGCGCTCATCGCCGCGTCACTGCGCCCGTCGGTCGCTCGCACGGTCATCGCGCTCGTGCCGGGCGCGTACATCCTCCCGAGCGCGCACGGCAAGGCCACCTGGACGTACCGCGGCAGGGGCCTGCCTGAGGGCGTCGCGATCCCGGTCGAGCGGATCCGCGGCACCGTGCTCGTGGCCGGCGCGGGCGACGATCAGCTGTGGAGCTCGGCCGCCTACGCGGACGACATCGCGAGCACGATCCGCGCGCACGGCCGCGCGCGCGTGGTGCGGGTCGTGTACCCGCATGCCGGCCACGGGATCGCCGAGCCGCTGCCGTACATCCCGCTGCCCGCCACCGAGGACCTCGGCGGCACGACGCGCGCCGAAGCCGCCGCGCGGCAGGACCTGTGGCCGCGGATCGTGCGGCTGCTAGGGGGCGAGCACGCGTAGCTTGCGCGTGATGCCGAAGTTGCCGCCGCCGCAGCGCGCGCCGATCGCGTACCGCTTCGGTGTCCGGCTCTTGGGGATCCGGGTGCGCGTGCTGTAGTTGCCGTTCGACTTCACCCGCGCGAACACGGCGGGCACGCCCGCGAACTCGTGCTTGTGCGAGAGCGCGGCCGACATCAGCGTCACCTGGTCGCCGGGCGGGCAGCCGCCGCCGACGTTGCCGAAGAGATGCACCCGCTTGCCGGCGTGGACCGGGTTCGGCGAGGCTTTGATGGTCGGGGCCGCCAAGGCCTCGCCCGGGAGCAGCCAGAGCGCGGCGACGGCGACGATTGCCGTCGTTGTGCGTCGCATGTGCTGACACTACCGACATGATCAACGCGGTCCACTCGATTCTCTTCGCGCACGACGCCGACGCCGCGCGCGCGTTCTTCCGGGACGTCCTCGAGCTCGAATCGGTCGATGCCGGCGGCGGCTGGCTGATCTTCGCCCTGCCGCCGGCCGAGCTGGCCGTGCATCCGGCCGAGGAGGGCGGCCGGCACGAGCTCTACCTGATGACCGACGACCTCGCCGGCACGCTCGCGCGGCTGCGCGAGCGCGGCGTCACCGTGACCAGCGAGCCCAGCGAACAGCGGTGGGGGCTGCTGGCGGCGATCGAGGTGCCGGGTGCTGGGCCGCTCGGGCTCTATGAGCCGCGGCACCCGGTCCCGCGCTGACTCACAGCACGATCAGCAGCGCCACGATCGTTGCGATGATCGCGGCCGCGGCGAAAAACATCGCCAGGAGCGCGGCGTCTTCGAGCCATTCCGCCGGCGTCCAGGACCGGGGATGAGGGTCGGTGTGGGTGGGCATCACGGCCTCCGTTTCAGACGAGGAGCTTTCCGCGAGTCTCCACGGGGGCCGCGACCCGCGCATCGGGGAGGTCCACGCGCTCAGGCCGCGGGAAACCCGCACTGCGGCCGCGTGCCCCCTTCAAGGGATCGCAGGAATCTCCGCCAACCATTCTGTGACGCGTCTGCGCGTCATGCCTCTGTGGAAGGTCCATCTGGCCGCGGGAGCGCTGTTGACGGCGCTCTACGTCGCCGTGCCGCCGTTCCAGGGCAGCGGCCCGCTGATGAACCTGCTCGGGTTCTCGCCGATCGTCGCGATGGCCGTCGCCGTGCGCCGCGCCGGAAAGGGCGCGCGCGGGCCGTGGCTGTTCTTCGCGCTCGGCTTCCTGCTCTTCTGGCTCGGCGACCTCTACACGTACTCGTACCCGCGCGTGTTCGCGGCCGAGGTGCCGTTCCCGTCGCTCGGCGACGGCGCCTACATCCTCGTCTACCCGGCGTTGATGGCCGGCCTCTTCAAGCTCGTCCGGCGCCGCAACCCGGAGAAGGACCGCGCCGGCGTCATCGACTCGCTGATCATGACGCTCGGCCTGTCGCTGATCTCGTGGGTCGTGCTGATCGTCCCGATCCTGCACGACGTCGAGATGGCGCTCGACGCCAAGCTTGTCTCGATCGCCTACCCGCTCGGCGACATCCTGCTGCTGGCGGCAACGATCCGCCTGGCCGTCGACGCCGGCCGCCGCGCACCCGCGTTCTACCTGATGGCGTTCAGCATCGTCACGCTGCTCGTCACCGACTTCGTCTACGGCGTCCTGACGCTGCGCGGCGACTTCCACTTCCAGGTTGCGCTCGACGTCGGCTGGATCACCTTCTACGTGCTGTGGGGCGCCGCCGCCCTGCACCCGTCGATGCGCACGCTCGAGCAGCCCGCCCCCGAGCGCGACGAGCGCCTGCGGATCGTCCGCCTGACGCTGCTCACCGGCGCGTCGATCATCGCGCCGCTGCTCGCGCTGATCCGCAGCCACACGGTCAGCGACGAGATGATCGTCGTCAACGTCGCGGCCATCATCCTGTTCGGGCTCGTGGTGCTCCGGATCGCCGGCCTCGTGCGCAACCAGGAGCGCTCGTTCGCCCGCGAGCGGATCCTGCGCAGCGCGGGCGAGGCGCTGGTGGCCGCCACCAGCCGCCAGGCGATCCACGACGCCGCCGTCCATGCCGCCACTGCGCACCCGCGGCGAGCTGCGCGGCATGCTCGTCGTCGCCGGCGCCCCGTCGCGCGTGGTGCGACGGACGCTCAGCTCGCTCGCCGACCAGGTCTCGCTCGCGCTCGAGAGCGCGGCGCTGACCGAAGAGGTGCACCGCCGCGCGGGCGCGGCGCGCTTCGCTTCACTCGTCCAGCACTCCAGCGACCTCATCACCGTGCTCGACGCTGACGGACTCGTCGTCTACCAGAGCCCGTCGATGGCGCGCGTCCTCGGCCATGCCCCGGAGGCTGTCGTCGGCACCGCGTTCGACGAGCTGGTCGAGCCCGGCGACCGCGATCGGCTGGCGAGCGTGATCGGGGGCGGCGCGGTCGACTGCCGGCGCGGCGCGCGAGTTCGAGATCCTCGTCACCGACCTGCTCGACGACGAGCACGTCCGCGGCATCGTGCTCAACGGCCGCGACGTCAGCGAGCGCAAGGCGTTCGAGGAGCAGCTGACCCACCAGGCGTTCCACGCGGGCGCGCTGGCCGGGTACCTGCGGTGGGTGCGCCGTCCGTCGCGGCCTGACGGATAGGCTCAAACGCGATGGATGACTCTCCCGCCGTCAAGGTCGACGGCCTCGTCCGCGAGTTCAAAGGCGGCATCCGAGCCGTCGACGGTCTCGACCTCCAGGTGCGCGAGGGCGAGATCTACGGCTTCCTGGGGCCGAACGGCGCCGGCAAGACGACCGTGGTGCGCATCCTCACCACGCTGCTGCGGCCGACAGCGGGGCGCGCGCTGGTGGCCGGCCACGACGTCGTCCGCGAAGGTGACGCCGTGCGGCGGGCGATCGGCGTCGCGCTGCAGGAGGCGGCCATCGACCCGCTGATGACCGGCCGCGAGCTGTTGCGCATGCAGGGCGCGCTGCACGGCCTGCGCGGGCCCCAGGCCCGCGAGCGGGCCGTCCAGCTGCTCGAGCGCGTGGGGCTGACCGAGGCGGGCGACCGCCGCGTCGGCGGCTACTCGGGCGGCATGCGGCGCCGGCTCGACCTCGCGCTCGCCCTCGTGCACCGCCCGCACGTGCTGTTCCTGGACGAGCCGACCACCGGCCTGGATCCCACCAGCCGGATGGCGCTGTGGCGCGAGGTCAGCGCCCTGCACGAGGAGGGCACGACCGTCTTTCTCACGACCCAGTACCTCGAGGAGGCCGAGCAGCTCGCCGATCGCGTGGGGATCATCACGCGCGGCAACCTTGTCGCCGAAGGCACGCCGCAGTCGCTGAAGGAGCGCGTGAAGGAGCCGACGGTGCACGTCGAGCTGGCCGATCCCCAGGACGCGCCGGCGGCGCGCGAGGCGCTTGCGGGCCTCGGGACGGTCGAGCCGCCGAACGAGCGCACGCCGTTACGCGTGGCGCTGCATACGCCCGCCGGCAAGGCGGCCATCGCGCCGGTCATCCGGGCGCTCGACGAGCACGGCGTGGTGGTCGAGTTCGTCGAGGTGGAGACACCGACCCTCGACGACGTGTTCGCCGCGGTCACGGGCTCGCATCTCGAAGGCGCCGCGCAAGAGGCCGTCGCGTGATCGCGCGCGAGACGCGGGTGGTCGGTGCGCTGGCCCACCGCGTCCTGATCGTGCAGCGCCGGCGCGCGCAGCTGCTCCTGCCCACCTTCCTCCTGCCGCTGCTGCTGCTCGCCGTGATCGCGTCCGGCACGAGCGCCGGCCGCGGACTGCGCGGCTTCCCGGACGTGTCGTCGTACCTGGCCTTCGTCGTGCCCGGGACGGTCACGCAGGGCACGCTGCTCGCCGGGCTGACCGCCGGGATCATGATGGCCGCGGACATCGAGTTCGGGTTCTTCGACCGGTTGCTCGCCGCGCCCGTGCACCGCACGAGCATCGTCCTCGGGCGCCTCGGCGGCGTGCTCGTGCTCTCGGTCGTGCAGACGATCTGGTTCCTGCTCGTGGCGATGCTGTTCGGCGCCCGCTACGGCGGCGGCGTGCCGGGCGTGCTCGGCGCGATCGTGCTGGCGGCGATCACGGCGGTCGGGATGGGCGGGATCGCGGCGGCGATCGCGCTCCGCACCGGCTCGCTGTCGCTGCTGCAGAGCCTGTTCCCGTTCATGTTCGTGCTGCTGTTCACGGCGCCGGCGTTCTTCCCGCAGGATCTGCTGTCGCCGGTGCTGCACGACCTCTCGCGCTTCAACCCGTTGACGTATGTGGTCGAGGGCATCCGGGCACTGCTCGAGGGCGACGCCTCGCTCGGCGACCCGTGGGCTGGTCTGGCCGCGGCGGTCGGGCTGGCGGCGTGCACGATCGCGATCGCGACGCTGGCGCTGAAGGAGCGCCTCCGCACCCTGTGAGCGTTGCCCTCGTCCTCTGGCGCCGGTCGCTGAACGAGGTGCTGCGGGTGCGCGGCGCCCTGTTGCCCGCGACGATCGCCCCGGTGATCTTCATGCTCGGCATCACCGGCCAGTTCGGCCGGCTCACCGGGCTGCACGGCTTTCCGACCGACTCCTACATCTCGTGGATCGTGCCGCTGTCCTGCCTACAGGGCGCGGGGTTTGCGGGCGCCGCGGCAGGCTCCAATCTGGCGCGGGACATCGAGCTGGGCTGGTTCGACCGGCTGCTCGTGGCGCCGGTGCCGCGGCCGCTGCTGATCGTCGGGCCGATCCTCGGCGCCGTGTCACGCTCGATGGTCCCGGCGACCGTCGTGCTCATCGTGGGCCTGCTGATCGGTGCAGACCTGACGGGCGGGGTGCCCGGCCTGATCGCCCTGTACGTCGCCGCGGCCGGCTTCTGTGCCACCGCGGCGCTGTGGGGGATGTTCATGGCAGTCACCTTCCGCACGCAGCAGGCGGGGCCGCTGATGCAGCAGGGCGTGTTCCTCGCCGTCTTCCTGTCGACGGCGTACACGCCGCTGGTGCTCCTGCACGGGTGGCTCGGCTCGGTGGCGCACCTGAACCCGATCACGCACGTGCTCGAGATGGCGCGGCAGGCGACCGTGGAGGGGATCGAGCCGAGCTTCGCGCACACGTGGCCCGGGATCGTCGCCCTGGTCGGCATGGCGACGGTGCTCGGTCTGCTGGCGCTGAGCGGCCTACGCCGTATGGGCCGCTGACGCGATCAGCAGCGCCGCGAGCCCGATCAGGATCAGCACCACGATCGTCCACAGGAACGCCGCGAACGCGAAGCCGGCGGTCTGCAGCCGGCCGGGCGGCTCGGCGATCAGCGGCGCCGCGACCGCGGCCAGCGGCGCGGCGAGGAACAGCCCGGCGTTGACCGCGTCGCTCGGCGCCACCGCCTGCAGCGCGAGCGTCGACGTGACGAGCACGGGCCCGGGGAGGAGGATCGCCGCCAGCGGCCCGACCTGTCGCGACGCCCAGTTCATTGGGGCCTGACCGTAGTGGCGGTGTGGCGTAGCGCCAAGGCGGCCTGGACGATCGTCGTGGGGTCCGGCCGGCAGGCGCAGTCCGCGCTGGCCCCGGCGAACGGCGCTGGGTGGGGAGGCGAGGGAACAGATCGAGCACTACGACGACGCTTCGTCCCGCGCGCGGCGCCGGCGGCGGACCCGGTCGCCGCGCGTGCCGGCCATGCGGCCGGTGAGGTCGCGCGCGGACACCTCCTCCGCGCCGAGCTCGACGGCGCGGATGCGCAGGTGCGGCGGGAGGTCGTAGTGGTCGCCCTGAAAGCGGTGGCGCGGGATGCCAAGGTCGGCGGCGAACGCGTGAAGTTCCTCGAAATCCGTGTCGCTCACGAGGTGGCACCAGTGCCGGAACGGCAACCGCGTGTGCGGGTACTCGCGCAACTCGTCGACCAGGACGGCCATCAGACGCGCAATGGTGACTCAAGCGCCGGGCTACCGCGGCCGACATCCCGAGAAGAATGTCTCTTCTGAGGCTGATCTTCGGCCGCCGCCCCGCGCCCGCTCCCATCGTCGCCGCGCCGCCCGCGCCGCCGCGCGGCGACACGCTGGTCCTCACCGGCACCGGCTTCGACGGCGCCGACCTCACCGGTCCGGCCGCTGTCACCGTCACGCTCGGCGATCGCACCTTCACCGCCACCGCCACCCGCCGCGGCCAGGGTCACCCGGCCGAGTTCGCGCTCACCGAGATCCACGAGCTCATCCCCGAGCCCGCCCCGGTCGTCACCCCGCCGCCCCCGCCCCCGCCGCCGCCGCCGGCACCCGTTGAGGTCGCCGTCGAGGAGCCAGTTGCCGAGCCTGCAGAGATCGTCGCCGACGAGCCGGTCGAGGTCGTCGCCGAGGAGCCGGCCGAGATCGTTGCCGAGGAGCCGGCCGTCGAGGTCGTCGCCGAGGAGCCGGCCGTCGAGGTCGAGGACGAGGCCGACGTCGAGCGGGAGATCGCGGTCGTGCGGCGGCCGATCACGAACGCAGCGAGCGAGGTGGTCGGCTGGGAGCTCGTGGCCGGGGGCGAGGGTGTGCAGGCGACCGCCGGGCTGTTGCTGGACGTGTTCGGCGACATCGGGCTCGAGCGGCTGGCCGGGCGGCACCCCGCGTGGGTGCGGATCGCCCCGGAGTTCCTGGTGGCGGTCGGAACCCCGCCGGTGCGGCCGGACCGGGTCGTGCTGCAGCTCGATGCCAAGCCGGTCAGCGACGAGGTGCTGACGGCGCTGCGGCGCCTGCAGTTCAGCGGCTACACGCTGGCCCTCGAGGGCATCGACGACGCGCTGCTACAGGTCTGCGGCATCGTGAAGATCTCGGTCGCGGGCCGCGCGGACGACGAGCTGCGCGCGCTGCTCGAGGCACCGCTGGTCCGCAACCTCGAGCTGGTCGCCACCGACGTCGCCACGCCCGAAGAGCTCGAGCGGGCGAAGGAACTCGGCTTCAACCGCTTCCAGGGTGACTTCTTCGCCAAGCCCGACCTCACGCGCCGCCGGCGGGTCCGCACCGGCGGGATCGCCTCGCTGCGGGCCGTCGCCGCCGTGACCGCGCCCGACGCCTCGTTCGAGGACCTCGAGCGAGCCATCACCGACGACGTGGGCCTTAGCCTCAAGCTGCTGCGGTACGTCAACTCCGCCTTCTTCGCCCTCCCGCGCACGGTCGAGTCCGTTCGCGAGGCGCTCACGCTGCTCGGCACGGCCACCGTCCGCCGCTGGGCGACCGTGGTCGCGCTCGTCACGGCCGCCGACGACGCGCCCGACGAGCTCGTCGAGCTCGCGCTCCAGCGCGCCCGTATGTGCGAGGTCCTCGGCGGCAGCCGGGAGCTCGACGCCGCCGATGGCCACTTCACGGTCGGCCTGTTCTCGGTCGCCGACGCGCTGCTCGACTCGCCGATGGACGAGGTACTCGAGACGCTCCCGTTCAGCGACGAGATCCGCACCGCGCTCCTCACCCGCGAAGGGCCCAAGGGCGAGCTGCTCAACACCGTCGTCGCGTACGAGCGCGGCGAGTTCCCGTCCGACGACACCGGCGGCCTCAAGGGCGCCTACGGCGAAGCCGTGGAGTGGGCGGGCGGCGCCCTCGGCGCCGCCGCCTAGTCGATCAGTCGCGAGCGGTCCGGATCACCCGGACCCACGCGCTGATCACGTACACCGTCGCGATCGTCAGGAAGAACCCGCCGAGCGCCGCGCGCACCTGGTCCTCGGACCACGGGGTGCGCTTGGCGGCGACGGGCGCGACCTGGTCGGCGATCGCGGCGCGCCAGGTTGAAAGCCCGGCTTGGCCCAGCTCGGTCGTGTTCGCCATCCCCGAGGGCTACCCCAAGCTCATGTTCGGCTCCCGGGCGCTGTTCAGACCGAGACCGCGGTTGCACGTCAGCGTGCTCTTGAACGGCGCTACCGACGCGAACGCCTGCCGCAGGCAGTTGCGCAGCGCGAGCTGGCCCCAGTAGCTCGGGTGGCCGTCCTCCTGGATCTGGTACGGCGGGAAGATCGCCGACACCGTCCGGATCTGGCTCACCCACTCGGTCCGGTCCACCGCCCCGGCGGAAGTCCACGACGGAATCCCGACCTCCTCGAGCAGCCCGACCGTGTTCTCACACAGCCGCCGGCCCACCAGCGCGTTGGTCATGTCGAGGACCTTCCAGTTCGCCAGCCCGCTCGACACCGCCGCGTTGCGCAGCGTGCTGTTGAACGTCGCCACGACCGTGTCGTTGGCCCAGTCGGCGTCGCGGTTCCAGACGCCGCAGCCGCCGATCGTCTGCCGCGTGAAGCCGGACTGCGGATAGCGGAAGCCCGACCCGCGCGGGATCGGGGAGGAGTAGGTCTGCACGAGTAGCGTCCACGCCGTGTCGCCGTAGCCCGCGTGGCGCATCGCCTTACGGACGTTGACCATGGCGGCCGCGACATTGGCGGTCTCGGTCGCCACACGCGCGGCGGTGAACCGCGACTTGATGCCCGAGTCGTCGTTGCAGTAGTTCGGCCAGAACGACGGCGACGTCAGCCAGTCGGTGACGCACTGCTGCACGATGTCGGCGAAGCCGTAGTTGTTCGCGCCGATCAGCAGCACCACGGCCTGCACGTTGTGCGACGCCGCGTAGGTCTGCAGCGCCTGCGCCTGGCCCACCCGCCCCGACGCGTCGGAGTAGAAATCGATGCCCGGCTTGAAGTCGCTGCCGCCCGCGTTCGTCGACGTGCGGGCGCCGGAGCACGCGAGGTTGGCGCTCAGCACGCCGCCGCCGATCTTCACCTCGGCGGACTGGGAGCGGTGGCAGCCGCGGATCGCCTCGCCGCTCGCGGTGTCCCAGTAGGCCTGCGAGCCGAGCGCATCGACCTTCGAGCTCGAGTCGTTCGTGTTGCCCGCCCAGCGGCCGGCCTCGCCGGAGATCGCCGAATCACCGAGCGCGACCACCGCCGGCGCTCCGGAGCCAGGCCCGTCGGCCCACGCCGTGCCGCTCATCCAGCAGCAGCCCACCGCCACAGCACACGCCACGAGACCCCGACGCACGGCACCTACCTCCTCCTCGAGGGAACCACCCGGAGGCGGATCCTCTCACGCGTCAGCGACCGAAGCGACCCACGAGCTGCCCGCGCGCGATCGCCGCGTCGCCGACCGCCGTGCGGACCTCGTCGGCGCTCGCCCCGTTCGGCTGGGAGAGCGGCGCGCGCAGCGCGTACAGCGTGAACACGTAGTGGTGCGGCGCGTCGCCACCGGGAGGGCACGGCCCGGCCCAGGCGCTGTCGCCGGCGGAGTTATTGCCCTGGCGCGCGCCCGCCGGCACGCGCCCGGCGGCGAGCCCGTGCAGATCGGGCGCGAGCTTGAACAGCACCCAGTGCACGAACGTGCCGCTCGGGGCGTCGGGATCCTCGACGAGCAGCGCCAGCTCGCGCGCGGCGGCCGGGACACCGCTCCACCGCAGCGGCGGCGAGAGCTCGTCGCCATCGCACGAGTAGCGCTTCGGGATCGTGCCGCCGCCGGCGAACGCCGGGCTGGTCACCGTGATGCGGTCCGGCGCCTTCGGCGGCGGGCCCTCGACGCGGTCGCCGCCTCCGCAGGCGGCTAGAGCCAGCCCGAGCGCCGGAAGCGCCAGTAGAGCACGACCGAGATGCATACGATCAGGATGAGGGCGGCGGGATACCCGAAGCGCCAGTGCAGCTCGGGCATGTCGCTGAAGTTCATGCCGTAGATGGCGGCGACGCCGGTCGGCACCGCGAGGATCGCGACCCACGCGGAGATCTTCCGCATGTCCTCGTTCTGCCGCACCGTCGCCTGCGTGAGGTTGGCCTGCAGCGCGCTCGACAGCAGGTCGCGGAACGACTCGATCCGACCGGTCGTCCGCAGCAGATGGTCGTGCACGTCGCGGAAGTAGTTGCGCAGCTCAGGGTGGACGATGTCGCCGCGCGCGAGCTTGTCGACCGCGGGCGCGAGCGGCGCGATCGCCCGGTGCAGGTCGAGCACCTCGCGCTCCATCGCGTAGATCCGCTCGGCCGGGTTCGTCCGCTCGGGCGAGAACATGTCGTGCTCGACCTCCTGGATATCGACCTCGACCGCCTGCACGACCGGCTCGTAGTCGTCGACGATCCGATCGACGATGGCATGCAGCACCGCACCGGTGCCGTAGCGCAGCAGGTCGGGCCGCCGCTCGATCTGCAGCCGCACGTCGTGCAGCTTGCTCTGCCCGTGCCGGACCGTGACCACGAAGTCGCGGTTGATGAAGATGAGGATCTCGCCGGTCTCGAGGTCGTCCGAGCCCTCGACCTCGCGCACGGTCTTGAGCACGACCAGCAGCGTGTCGCCGTACAGCTCGACCTTCGGCCGCTGATGGGCGTTGATCGCGTCCTCGACGGCGAGCTCGTGCAGGTGGAACTCGCGCGTGACGGCATCGAACTCCTCCTCGGACGGCTCGTAGAGCCCGATCCACACGAACGCGCCGTCGTCCTGCGCAGCATCGCCGGCAGCCTCAAGGGGCAGCTCTCCCTCGCGGCGGCAGCCGTCCTCGTAGACCGCGCAGTCCACGATCGTCATGGCGGGAGGATTGTGTCAGGAGGCGACAGGCTGCGGAACACGCGCCTCGACCCGGCCGAGCTCCGGCCGCGCGAGGTAGAAGCCCTGGCCGCAACCGACGTCGAGGTCGACCAGGCAGGACAGCTCGTCCTGCGACTCGATCCCCTCGGACACCACGATCGCCCCGACCTCGCGCGCGAAGCCGACGATCGCCGACGCCAGCGACTGGCGCACAGGGTCGCCGTCGATGCCGCACACGAGCGAGCGGTCGAGCTTGAGGATCTCGGGATTCACACGCGTGACGTGGCGGAACGAGGCAAAGCCGGAGCCGACGTCGTCGACCGCCACCCGGACGCCGTGCTCGCGCAGTCGCGCGAGCGCGACGTCGAGCTCGGCGTAGTCCTCGACCGGCTGATGCTCGGTGAGCTCGACGACGAGCGGACGCTCGTGGTCGTGGCGCTCGACGACGTCCAGCAACTCGTCGCGGCCGAGCAGCGCGGGGGACACGTTGAGCGCCAGGTACATGCCCTGCGGCAGCCGGCTCTCGGACCGCAGCGCCCGGTTGATCACCGCGAGCTCGAGCTCGACGCCGACGCCGAGCGCGTGCGCGTCGAGGAACGTCGACTCCGTCGGCAGCGGCTGGCCGGACTCGTCCTTGAAGCGGGCGAGCGCCTCCGCGCCGACGACGCGGCGCGTATCGAGATCGACGATCGCCTGCAGCGCGACCCCGAGGCCGTCGCCGTCGATCAGCCGGCCGATCCGCTGCAGCTCCCGCTCGCGGCGGTGGCGACTGAGGTTGGTGAGCTCCTCCTCGCGCGCGGCACGCTCGCGCTCGGCCTCGAGCCCGCGGCCGAGCTCGTCCTGCAGGTCGCGCAGGCGGTCGGCGACGGCGATGAAGCCGAACAGCAGGCCGACGGCCGGCACCGCGAACTGGCCGGCGCGCAGCGTCAGGCTCGCCCACCAGGCGCTGTCGTACGGATGCGAGGCGAACAGGTAGGCGAGCGCGTCGAGTCCCGACAGGCCCAGCAGGCAGATCACGCACATCTCGCCCCAGGTCGGGCCGCCCTCGGCGCGCTTCCACCAGGCGAACGCGACGGCGATCTGCGCCAGGGCGATCAGCCCGACGATCGTGCGGACGGACGCGTGGTAGCTGCCATCGCCAGCCGCTAGGTCACCGAATGGAGCGTCTGCCAGCGATGCCCACAGCACCAGCGCGATGCCGCCGGCGCCGAACGCGAACAGCTCGCGCGGGCGCGCACGCAGCACCGGCGACGGCGACGAGGCCGGCGATCAGGAGCGCGAGGTGCCAGATGAGGTACCGGGCGGCGCTGGCGTCCGCGCCGAGGCTGAGCTTGACGGGACCCGTGTCGGGAGAGAGGTTGGGCTGGCTCAGCAGTGTCGCGACGAGGCCTGCGAACGCGACGGTGACGCCCGCCGACACCCACAGCAGCCGCGGGTCATTGACCGTGCGTGCGGACGCGTACATCAGGTGACCCATGAGCGCGGCGCAGACGCAGCCAACGGCGAGACAGGCGGGCACGGCTGAGGTCGGCTCATCGGAACCCGCCCCGATGGCGACGACGACCGCTATGAGCCCGGTGATCCCGCAAGCACCGAGGAGACGCACGTTGACACTGACTGGCGCCCGCATGGAGAGCAGCGGCGACATTGCGTCAATAGTGACCGTCCGCCGGTAGTCTCAAACCCGGTATTTCGGCGCAAGCGCTAGCCTGGCGGATGGGCGTGGCTGGGATCATCGGGGATATTGCGGCCGCGGAGCCGGCCTTCACGCTCGAGCGCTTCGAGCCGGACGGCGAGCGGCTCGAGGTGTCCGGGCACTGGCGCGGCCTGGGCGGACGCCGCTTCGTGCGCCCTGTGCTGTGGCTCTATCACGGCGAGGATCGCCAGCGGATCGTCGCCGTTCTCGACCACAAGCCGTGGGCCGTGAGCGAAGGCGACCAGTGGGTCGCGGCGTTCCCGTGGGGCGGTGGCAAGATCGAGGCCGAGCGCGCCGAGCTGGAGGTCGGCCGCGAGCTCGTGGTCGAGCTCCCGGTGCCCGGCCGGCCGCGCCGCAAGCCCGAGCCGAAGCCGGCGCAGGCGCGCAGGCCGAGCGAGGTCGAACGGCTGCGCGAGAAGCTCGCGGCCGAGACGCGCGAGCGGCGCGAGCTGCAGACCGCGCTCGACACGCGCCAGCGAGAGGCTGACGCGTTGGCGAGCGTGCGGGCCGAGCGCGACGCAGCCCGCGAGGAAGCCGAGCGCGCCCGCGCCGACGGCGAGCGGCTGGTCAACGACGAGTATCACCAGCGCGAGCGGGCGCTCGCTGCCGCCGCGGAGTCGCTCACGCGCCTCCGCGAGGCGGAGACGGCGCGCGACCTCGCCGAGCGCCAGCTCGGCGCCGCACGCGCGAGCCACACCGCGCTCGAGGAGCGCCTGGCCAGGGCGGAGGCGCGCGCCGCCGGCGCCGATGACCGTGTCGCCGCCGCGCAGGCCGAAGGCGCCGATCGCGCCGCGCTCAAGCAACGGCTCGCCGCCGCCGAGCAGCGGCTCGTCAAGGCCGCGGGGGCGGACCAGGCGGCCGCGTCCGTCGCGGCCGAGCGCGACGCGCTGCGCGCCGAGCTGACCGCTGCCAACGAGGATCGCGACCGCTTGCGGGCCGAGCTGTCGCTCGCCGGCTCGGCACCACCGTCGGCGACCGGCGACCCAGCCGAGGTCGAGCGGCTCGAGGCCGAGCTCGGAGCCAGCCGCGGCGACCGCGCGCGGCTCGAGCGCGACCTTGCCGGCGCCTGGGCCGATCGCGACCGGCTCGAGGCCGAGGTCGTCTCCGCGCGTGCCGGTCGCGAGCGCGTCGAGGCCGAGCTGGTCGCCGTCCGCGGCGAGCGCAAGAAGCTCGAGCGCGAGTTGGCGTCCAGGCCGAGCGAGCCCGTCCACCGGCCGCCCCGGCGCCGCTCCCGCGCCGCGCCGCCCGATAGCCGGCTCGCACCGCCGCGCGACGGCAGCGCGCTATGGGCCGTGCGCGCGGTAGCGCTCGCGCTCGTCATGCTGCTGCTCATCGCCGTGGCGCTCGTGCTCGGCCGCGTGCTGTGATCCCGCGATGTTCTTGCAGATCCTGCAGCTCGTCGGAGCGCTGCTCGTCCTCGCGGGCTTCATGCTCGCGCAGCTGCGGATCCTCGACCCGCAGTCGTTCCCGTACCTGATCGTCAACGCCGTCGGCGCCGGCATCCTCGCCGCCCTGGCATTCGAGGAGCGTCAGTGGGGCTTCCTGCTGCTGGAAGGCGTGTGGACGATCGTATCCGTGGCCGGCCTGATCAACCGGCTGCGACTCGGCTAGCCGCGGCCCTGCCGGCGCCGCAGGTTCTGCTGGCGCTCGGACATCGCCTGGGCGACCGCAAAAACGATGCAGCCGGTCACGATTGCCGGGAACAGCACGCCGAAGATGAAGATCAAGGCGATCGAGACCTTCCAGGCCTCGCTCAGCGCCACGACCATCGCCATGGCCGCCAGTCTACGTGATGACCGCGACGCATGATCCACGCGTTGGTGCCAACGACCGCGAGGCGTCCGACTGAGCCACCGTCTCCAACTAGAGCCCGGCGGCCTGGACGGCCAGCACCGCGTCCAGGGTGTCCGCCTCGGCGGCCGGCTTGTCCGGGCGGTGGCGCAGCACGCGCGCGAAGCGCAAGGCGACGCCGCCCGGATAGCGACGGCTCGCCTGCACACCGTCGAAGGCGATCTCGACGACGAGCTCGGGTCGCACGTACACGGTCCAGTCGTCGCGCCCGGTCTCGAGCGCGAGCAGCGCCTCGGTCTGCCACGCGAGCATCGCGTCGGTCAGGCCCTTGAACGTCTTACCGAGCATCACGAAGCCGGGTCCGGCCGGGTCGCGGGCGCCGAGGTGCAGGTTGCTGAGCCGGCCGCGGCGACGGCCGTGGCCCCACTCCGCCGCGAGGATCACGAGGTCGAGCGTGTGCCGCGGCTTGACCTTCAGCCAGCCGGCGCCGCGCCGGCCCGCCGCGTAGGGCGCCTCGAGCGACTTGACGAGCACACCCTCGTGGCCGCGGGCCAGCGCCTCGCTGAGCACTCCGCGGGCGCCATCGGCATCGGTCGCGACGGCGCGAGGGACGCGCTGGGACTCCGGCAGCAGCGTCGCGAGCGCCTCGAAGCGCTCGGCCCCCGGCCGGTCGATCAGGTCCTCGTCGTCGGCGTGCAGGACGTCGAAGAACAGCGCGGTGAGGCGCCCCTGCCCGACGCGGCTGGCGGTGACCTGGAACGGCTCGGGCCGGCCGTCGGGTCGCAGCGCGATCGCCTCGCCGTCGAGCACCGCCGTATCGGTGGGCAGCGCTCGCGCGGCGTCGACCACTTCGGGCACGCGCGCCGTGATGTCGTCGAGCGTGCGCGTGAAGACGCGGACCTCGTCGCCGCTGCGGTGGACCTGCACGCGGATCCCGTCGAGCTTGAACTCGACCGCCGCGGGACTGATCCGCTCGAACGCGGCGTCGACGTCGTCGCCTGGCGCGGCGAGCATCGGCTGCACCGGGCGCAGCACCTGCAGCCCGATCGAGTTGAGGCCCGCGACACCCTCGGTCAGCGCCACCGTCGCCACCGCGCCGAGGTCGCCGCGCAGCATCAGCGCGCGCCGCACGTCCGCCTTCGGGACGGCGGCGGCCTTCGCCACCGCATCGGTCATCACACCGGCGAGCGCGCCCTGGCCGATGTCGCCGAGCAGCAGCGCGACGAGGAAGCGCTGCTCGTTCTCGATGGCGCGGCCGAGCAGCTCCTGGACGGCGGCGCGGCGGGCGGCCTGCGAGCCCGGCCCGGAGAGCGCACCGATGCGATCGAACGCTGCTTCGACCTCGGCCACGGTGAGCGTCGGCTCGGTCACCGGCGGCGGATGGTCGCGCAGCGTCGCCCACCCGACGCCGATCTGGCGCTGCGTCAGCTCTCCCGACAGCCAGGCGACGGCCGCCGGCGTCTCCGCCGGATCGGTGTGACGCAGCAGCTCGGCGAGCCGCTCGATCTTGCTGTTGCGGGCTGACGTCTCCCGCACCGCCGCGGAGGCGTCGACGAGCTCGCGCAGCAGCATCCGCGCATGGTGGCAGCATGCGCGCTCGTGCCGGCCGAGGGAATCCACCAGCAGCAGTACGCGCCGCCGCCCGACGCGACCGAGCTGGTGCTCGTCCGACACGGCGCATCGGCGGCCGCGATCGCCGGCGCGCCGTTCCCGCTGTTCGAAGGCCAGGGCAACCCCGAGCTCGCGCCGCAGGGCCGGGCACAGGCGGAGCGGGTGGCCGCGCGGCTGGCGGCCGAGTCGTTCACCGCCTTGTTCGTCAGCCCGTTCGCGCGCACGGTCCAGACCGCTGAGCCGATCGCCGCCGCCTGCGGCCTGGAGCCAGTGACGATCCGCGAGCTGCGCGAGGTCCACACGGGCGAGCTCGAGGGCGGCGCGTTCCGGATCGCGGTGGCCGAGGGCGACCCGCGGATCGCGCGGCTGTTCGCCGAGGAGCGCTGGGACGTGATCCCGGGCGCCGAGCCGATGGAGGCGTTCGCCGATCGGGTCCGCTCGGCGGCCGCGGCGGTGGTCCGCGCCGCCGGATCCGGGGCCGCCGTCGTCGTCACGCATGGAGCGTTCATCGCCGAGTTGTGCCGCCAGGCGGCGGGCAGCCGCCGGTTCGCGTTCATCACCGTCGACAACGCGTCGATCACCCGGCTCGTCGTCCTCGGCGACGGCCGGCAGATCCTGCGCAGCTTCAACGACACCGCGCATCTCTTGGAATAACTGCGACGCGACGGCGTCCGTGGAGATATGTCCGTCTCCGTGGAGGAGCAGATCGGGCACATCAGGGATTCGGTGATCGGCGATGACGCCGTGCTCCAGGGCCCGTTCGGCCCTCGCCGCATGGTCTACGCCGACTACACGGCGTCCGGGCGTGCCCTGTCGTTCATCGAGGACCTGATCCGGGATCGCGTGCTGCCCGCGTACGCCAACACGCACACCGAGGCTTCGGCCACCGGTCGCCAGACGACCGAGTGGCGCGAGGACGCGCGGCGGATCGTCCACCGGGCCGTCGGCGGCGGCGACGACGACGCGGTGATCTTCTGCGGCTCGGGCACGACGGGCGCGATCGACAAGCTCGTCCGGCTCCTCGACCTCGACGGCGCGGTCGTCTTCGTCGGCCCGTCCGAGCATCACTCCAACGAGCTGCCGTGGCGCGAATCGGGCGCCGACGTCGTGCCGATCCGCGCCGACGCGCACGGCCTCGCCGACCTCGATCATCTCGAGCACGAGCTGCTGCGCCACGCCGACCGGCCGCTGCGGATCGGCACCTTCTCGGCCGCCTCGAACGTGACCGGGATCATCGCCGACACCGCGGCTGTCTCCGCGCTGCTGCACCGGCACGGCGCGCTGGCGTTCTGGGACTACGCCTCGGCCGGCCCGTACCTGCCGATCGACATGGCCGACAAGGACGCGGTGTTCCTATCGCCGCACAAGTTCGTCGGCGGCCCGGGGACGCCGGGCGTGCTGGTGGCGAAGCGCGATCTGCTCCGCCGGCGGGTCCCGAGCGTGCCGTCGGGCGGCACGATCCTCTTCGTCACGCCGACCGACGCGTCCTACCACCCCGACGCGGAGGTGCGCGAGGAGGGCGGCACGCCGGCGATCGTCGAGTCGATCCGCGCCGGCCTCATCTTCGCGCTCAAGGAGAGCATCGGCGCCGAGGAGATCATGCGCCGCGAGCACGCCTTCGCCCGCCGCGCGCTCGCCTCGTGGCGCGCGAACGAGAACATCGAGATCCTCGGCGACCCCGATGCCGACCGGCTCGCGGTCCTCACGCTCGGCATCCGCCATCGCGGCCGGCTGCTGCACGGCAACTTCGTCGTCGCCGTGCTCAGCGACCTGTTCGGCATCCAGGCGCGCAGCGGCTGCTTCTGCGCCGGGCCGCTCATCCACCGCATGTATCCGATCGACGACGACTGGTCCGACAGGATGCACGCCGAGGTCCTGCGCGGCCACCTGGGCGCCAAGCTCGCGTTCGCGCGGCTCGGCTTCAACTACTTCGTGAGCGAGGAGATGTTCCGCTACGTCATCGACGCCGTGCACCTCGTCGCCGAGCACGGCTGGAAGCTGCTGCCCTACTACCGCTTCGACCCAGGCACCGGGATCTGGCGGCATCGCGACGGCGTCGCGTCGGTGACGAACGCGCGCGCGCCGGAGGCGGCGCTTGCCGTGCAGCTCGAGCGCAGCCGCCGGCTGCTGCTCGACGTGGAGCCGCCCGCGGACCCGGTCCCGGCGACAGCGGTCACCGCCGACTTCGAGCGCGCCCGCTGGTTCCCGCTGCCCGAGGAACTTGCCGTTAGTGCAGCAGCCGACCCTCCATTCCGCCGGCTACTGTCACGACTTGGCCGGTGAGGTGCCCGGCCGACAGCGGCGAGCACAGGAACACGATCGCGCGCGCAACGTCCTCGGCCGTGGCGACCTTGCGCAGCGCCATCGTGGCGGTGACGTGATCGACGGTCGCCTGCGTGAGGTCCTTCTCGGTCATCGGCGTCACCGTCCAGCCGGGTGCGACGAGGTTGACGCGGCCGTTCGGCGCGACGCGCACGATCTCGTTCTTGAGCGACAGCAGCAGCCCGTGGGTCATGCCGGCCTTCGAGGCGGAGTAGTCCGCGTGCCCGGCCTCGCCGAAGATCCCGGCGGTCGAGCCGACGAGCACGAGCGAGCCCGCCTTGGCGTGGGCGACGTGCCGCATGTACGCGCGGGCGGTGAGGAACGTGGCCGTGAGGTTCTCGTCGATCGTCTTGCGCCAGCGCGCGAGCGACATCTCGGCCACCGGCACGTCGGTCGGGTCCCAGGTCCCGGCGTTGGCGACACAGCCGTCGAGCCGCCCGAGCGCGTGGACCGCTCGCGGTACGAGGTTGTCCGCCTGCTGCTCATCGGTGAGGTCGGCCCGGATGGCGACCCCGCCGATCTCGGCCGCGAGCCGTTCGGCGGCGTCGGCCGACGAGTGGTAGTGGACGGCGACCTTGGCGCCCTCGGCCGCCAACGCTCGCGCGGTCGCGGAGCCGATGCCGCCGCTGGCGCCGGTCACGAGTACCGCCGCGCCTTCGAGCCCGAGTTCCATGGCGCGGCAGTGTGGCACCGACGAACTGCGGCCGGGTGGGGAGGCGAGGGACCGGACCGTCTTGGCGGCACCTCTTGTGGAATTGTGGAACAATCGTGGCGAGACCGAGATGATGAACGCCCGCGCCCAAGTCCTCCTCGCCGCCCTCTGCTTCGCCACCACCGGCACCGCTCAGGCGCTCGGGCCGGTCGCCACGACGCCCGTCGGCGTCGGTGCGGCGCGGATCCTCGTCGGCGGCGCGCTGCTCGTCGTCGTGGCGTTCGCGCGGCGGCGGGCGACGAAGACGCGGTGGGCGGCCGCCCCGGTTGCCGCCGCGGTCGCCGGCGTGGCGGTCTACCAGCTCGCGTTCTTCGCCGCGGTCGCGGACACCGGCGTGGCGGTCGGGACGATCGTCGCGCTCGGCTCGGCGCCCACGCTCGCAGGCCTGTTCGAATGGATCGTCGACCGGCGCCGCCCGCCCGGCCGCTGGGTCGCCGCCACCGCGCTCGCGTGCGCCGGCGTGGCGCTGCTCGCGCTCACCGGCGGCAACGCGAACGTCTCGGCGCCCGGCGTCGCACTGGCGGTCACCGCCGGTGGGGCGTACGCGGTCTACGCATTGGCGGCCAAGCGGCTGCTCGCCGCCGGGCACGCGCCCGAGTCGGTGATGGCGGCGGCGTTCGGCCTCGGCGCGCTCGTGCTGCTGCCGGCCCTGATCGCCACCCAGCCGACGTGGCTGCTCCACGCCGACGGCCTCGCGCTCGCCCTGTTCCTCGGGATCGTCCCGACCGCGCTCGCGTACCTGCTGTTCGCCGCCGGCCTGCGCAGCCTGAGCGCGTCGGAGACCGCGACACTCACGCTCGCCGAGCCGCTGACCGCCGGAGTGCTCGGCGCGGTCGTGCTCGCCGAGCCGCTCAGTGGGCCGGCCGTGGCCGGCGCCGGGCTCGTTCTCGCCGGGCTCGTCGCGCTCGCCGTCAAGCCGCCCGCGCCGGTTGCAGTGCCGGACCTCGCCCCGGCATGATGGGCTGACAGATGGCCGCGCCACGCCCGCTGCATCGCATGTCGACCGTCGACGCCCTGGGGGAGGCGCTGCGGCGCGAGATCCTCGACGGCGCGCTGCCGGCGGGCGCCTGGCTGCGCGAGCGCGAGCTGTGCGAGACCTACGGCGTCGCCCGCCACTCGCTGCGAGCGGCGCTGCGCGCGCTCGCCGCCGAGGGCCTTGTGACGATCGAGCCGCACCGCGGCGCGCACGTCGCGGAGCTCAGCGCCGACGACGTCCGCTGGCTCTACGAGCTGCGCACTGCGCTCGAGCTCGAGGCGGCGCACCTGGCGCTCGAGCGCAACGCCCGGCTGCCCGAGCCCGTGCACGCCGCGCTGCGCAGGCTCGAGGCCGCCTGCGCGGGCGCTGACCCGCCGTGGAGCGAGATCAACGAGGCGCACGCCGACCTGCACGCGGCCATCGTCGCTGCCGCCGCCAGCCCGCGAATCGAGGCCGCGCACGCGGCGCTGAGCGGCGAGATGCGGCTGTTCCTGCTCGCGCTCAAGCCACACCTGCCGGCCGCGCAGCTCGCCGCCGACCACGCGCAGCTCATCGCCGGCCTCGAGCGCGACGGGCCGGAGATCCTGCGCGAGCACCTGCGAAGCGCCGCGGAGACACTCGTATGACCCCGCTCGACCCACGGCTCGAGAAGCACCGGCCCGCGCTCGTCTACGACCCACAGGAGGCGTACCGCGCGATGTCGGCCGCCTCGATCACCGACTACCGCAACAACGTGCTCAAGCACAGCAGCGGCGAGGTCGTCGCCCGCGCCGGCCACGGCCTCAGCCTGCAGCTGCTCTCGACCTACGACGTCAAGGACGGCGACCGGCTCGACGAGGACGGCGACCCGCTGCCCGCCTCGCGCCACTTCCAGGCCCTCCCGGAGTACCGCGAGCGCGTGTACGGCCGCGTCAAGGAGGACGGCGGGCGCACCTGGCTGCAGTACTGGCTGTGGTGCTACTACAACCCGAAGCACCTGCTCGGGCTGGGCAAGCACGAGGGCGACTGGGAGATGGTGCAGGTCGGGCTCGGTGCGGACGGCACCCCCGAGGCCGTCACCTACTCGCAGCACGAGGGCGGCGAGGGCCACAGCTGGGATGACGTCAGGCATCACGACGCCAACCACCCGATCGCCTACGTCGCCCCGCTCTCGCACGCCTGCTACTTCGAGGCCGGCGCGCACCCGTACGTGCTCGGCGTCGACAACCCGGATGACTCGCTGCCGCCGATCCTGCCGCACGTCGAGCCGTTCGGCGACTGGGCGCGCTGGACCGGCCGCTGGGGCAACTCGGCGGGCGTCGGCGGCGGGCAGTTCGGCGGTCGTAGCCCCGCGAGCCCTGGCCGCCAGGGCCAGAAGTGGGACCACCCGAACGCGTGGCACCTGCGCGCGCAGGCGGCGACGCCGCTGCGCACCGGTCGCAAGGTCGTCCGCCAGCTCGGCCGCGCGACGTACCCGAAGCTGCTCGACCTCGAGGCACGGCTCCAGGACGGCCGCGTGCTCGTCCGGTACACGCTCGACACGGCGCCGCAGCGGCGCGCTTCCCGCCTGCTCGTCACGCTCCACAAGGCCGACGACGAGCGTCAGCTGCTCGTGAGCAGCCCAGAGCGCATCCACGAGCGCGAAGGGGTCGTCGAGGTCGCGGTGCCGCCGCAGTACGAGGGGGACGTCGTGGTCCGCGCGTCGGCCTACAACGCGCTGCGCCAGCGCAGCGATCCGCTCGAGACCGAGGCGGAAGTGGGACGGCCGGGCGGATGACCGAATAGCGGCCGCCCGCCCGGCCGCGGAGGAGGAGGGGAGCAGACGCCCCGGGGGAAGGGCGGCTCCACTTCTTGACTATCCGTCATCAACATTCGGTAACCGCGGCAGGTCAGCGTGCGAACGTATTACCGGATTCCGGTCATCAGAATGACCCGGGGACATCCGACGGGCATGTGCGCGATCCTTTGAGCCCCGTCACGGACAGGGGGAGTGAATGACGCGCAGATTCGAAGCCGGGCCCATACTCGTTGCGATCGGGGCGATCGTCCTCGTCGTGAGCCTGTTCCTCGACTGGTACGGCTCGCTGACGGCGTGGGACGCGTTCGAGGTCGTCGAGGTGCTGCTCGCTGTGCTCGGCGCGACCGTGCTGGTGATCGCGATCGGCGAACTGCTGCCCGACATCGAGGTCGGCGACCGCCGCTGGCTGCCGGCGATCGTGCTCGCCATCGCGGTGCTGGTCGCCGCCGAGATCATCAACCCGCCGCCCGCCGCGGGCGGCCAGGATCCGGCGATCGGCGCCTGGATCGCGTTCGGCGCGGCAATCGTGATGTTCCTCGGCACCGTGCTCACCTTCGGCCGCGTGCGCCTCGCCGTCTCGGTCGAAGGGCGGCAGGTGCGCGAGCGGGTCCCCGTGGTCGACAACCGGCAGGACACCAGCGAGACCGAAGCGGTCACCCCGGAGGGCGATGCCCGAGGTTCGTGAGGTCGCGTTCGAGCTCGAGCGGTTCGCCTGGACGCCGCCCGATCAGCTCGAGGTCGTCGGTCGCTGGAGCGGGCTGGAGGGCCGGCGGCTCGGCCGACCGGTGCTCACGCTCGCGCTCGACGGCGAGCACGAGCGGCTGACCGCGCAGCCGGGCGGCCACTTCGGCCGCGGCGGCAAGTGGCGCGCGGTCTTCAGCTACGACGGCGAGCCGGAGGCGATCGCCGGCGCCGAGCTGGAGATCGGCCGCCGCCTCGTCGTCGACCTGCCCGCCCCGCGCCGCCGGAGCGCGCCCGCCGACGGCGAGGCGCTCGCCAAGGAGCGCGAGCAGCGCGAGGCACTCGAGGAGACGCTCGCCGAGCGCGAGGCCGAGATCATCGGCCTGCGCGACGAGGCCGAGACCGCGCTCGCCGACCGCGAGGCCGAGCTCGAGAAGGTGCGCGCCGAGCTGGAGGAGATGCGCGTGGCGCTCTCCGCCGCCGAGGCCGAGCGCGACCGGGCGCAGACCGAGCTCGAGGCCGCGCGCGTCGACGCCGAGGAGCGACTGGCTGCTGAGCGCGCCGCGGCGACGGAGATCCGCGAGAAGCTCGCGACCGCCCGCGAGGAGGCGAACACGACGATCGAGACCGAGGCGCAGGAGACCGAGCGCCTGCGGGCCGAGCTGCAGGCGGCGCGTGAGGAGGCGGAGCGGACGATCGAGGCCGAGCGCGCCGAGACCGCGCGCCTGCGCGAGGAGCTGGCGACGACATCGGCGAACGGCGGGGAGCGCGACGACGCCGAGGCCGAGGCCGCGGCCCGCCGCATGTACGAGCGTGTCGCGCGCGAGCTCGAGCGCGAGCGGGCCGCCGCGCGCTCCCTGCGGCGCGAGCTCGACGCCGTGCAGGCGGAGACCGCCGAGCACCGCCGCGTCACGTCGGCGGCCACGGCCAACGGCCTCGATCTCACCGACGACTCGCCGGGGGCCGCGACACCGGCCGGCCGCCTCGCGGCGTCGCGCCGCACCGAGGTGGGCCGCGCGGCGGCAGAGCGCCGCGCCGAAGCGGCGCGCGCGGCCGCCGCGCACCGCGTGCCGAGCCACAGCTCGCCGGTCGCGATCTGGGCCGTGCGCGCGATCGCCGTGGCGCTCGTGGCCGGGCTGCTGATCGTGCTCCTGATGATCGTCAACGCGGTCACTTGAACCGCGCCGTGGCGGTGATCGGGGCGGCGGTGGCGATCGCCGCCGCCTCGCTGCTGCTGCCGTGGGCGCTCGCCTTCGACCCGCAGGCGTGGGTGGTGTGGGGGCGCGACGCCGCGCATTTCGCCCTCGACACGCGTGGTGGGCCGTCGTGGAAGCCGCTGCCCGTGGTGGTGACCACGCCGCTGTCGCTCACCGGCAGCGCGGCGCCCGCGCTGTGGCTGGTCGTCGCTCGTGCCGGCGGGCTGCTGGCGGTGGCGGGCGCGGCAGTGCTCGGCCACCGGCTCGGCGGGATGGTGGCGGCCGCGGTCGCCGCCGCGTTGATGCTGCTGAGCACGTGGTGGGCGTTCAATACCGCGCTCGGGAACTCGGAGGGCCTGCTCGCCGCCGCCGTGCTGTGGGCGATCGTGTCCCACCTCGACGGGCGCCACCGGGCGGCGCTCGCACTGCTCACCGCCGCCGCGCTGCTGCGCCCGGAGGTGTGGCCGTTCCTCGGTCTCTACGGCCTGTGGCTATGGCGCGACGATCGGTCCGCCCGCCGCGCGGTCGTGGTCGCGGCGTGCGTGGTGCTGCTGCTGTGGGTCGCGCCCGACCTGGCCGGCACCAGCGGCCTCACCGGCGCGTCGAACGCGGCCCGCGGGGAGCCGAGCCTCGGCAGCGCCGCGCTCGAGGACGTCCCGGGCCTCGCCGTGCTCGCCGACGCCGTCGATCTGCTGACGATCCCCGCCGCGATCATGGCGGTCGTGGCGGTGATCGCCGGCCCGCGCGTCGTGCGCGTGCTCGGCGCGGCCGCGGCGCTGTGGGTCGTGATCGTCGCGGTGATGGCGCAGGCGGGATACGCCGGCAACCCGCGCTACCTGGTCGCCGCCGCGGCCGTCGGCTGCGTGCTGGCCGGCGTCGGCGCGGCGCGCGCGCCGGTGCTCGCGGTCGTCGTCGTCGCCGCTGCGGCGGTGCTCACCGTGGGCGACCTGCGCGATCAAGCGCGCGATGTGCGGGCCCGCGCCGACCGGCGTGAGGCGCTCGGCAACCTCGTGACCGCCGCCGGCGGCCGCGCCGCGCTCACCCGCTGCCGCGTGCACACCGCGCCCGATGTGCGCCCGCTGGTCGCCTGGACACTTGACATCTCGATGCTCGGCATCGACCGCCCGCCACGCCGCCCGGACGTCGTGGTGCGCTGGCGCCCGCACGGCGGCGGCGCGGTCCAGCCCGCGCTCGATCCGGCCGGCTACCGGCGGCTCGCGCACGTGCCCGGATGGGAGGCCTGGGCCGGCTGCGGCGGGTAGCCTGCCAGCCGATGGACGAGATCGCGATCGTGGTCCACGGTGGTGCGGGCGGACCGATCGCCGACCCCGAGCGGGCTGCGCGCATGCGCGCGGGCGCGGAGGCGGCCGTCGCCGCCGGGCACGCGGTCCTCGCGGGTGGCGGTGCGGCGCTCGACGCGGTCGAGGCCGCGGTCGTCACGCTCGAGGACGACCCGGAGTTCAACGCCGGCCGCGGCGCCGCGCTGACCGAGTACGGGCGCGTCGAGCTCGACGCTTCGATGATGGACGGCACGACGCGTGCCGCCGGCGCGGTCGCCGCCGTGCGCGGCGTGCGCAACCCGGTCCGCGCCGCCCGGGCGGTGCTGGCCGAGGGCCGGCACGTGCTGCTCGTCGGGCCGCCGGCGATCGAGTTCGCCGCCACCGCGGGGCTCGAGTTCGAGTCCGAGACGTGGTTCGTCACCGAGCGCGAGCGGGTCGCGCTCGCCGCGCTCAAGGCGGGCGCCGTGACCGGCGCGCGGGGGACGGTCGGTGCGGTCGCCCGCGACAGGGAGGGCCGGCTCGCGGCGGCGACCTCGACCGGCGGGGTGTCCGGCCAGCGGCTCGGGCGCGTCGGCGACTCGCCGCTGATCGGCGCGGGCACGTGGGCCGACGACGCGACCGTGGCGGTCTCGTGCACGGGCCACGGCGAGTCGATCATCCGCTCCGCGCTCGCCCACGAGGTCGACGCACTGCTGCGCCACGGCGGCTGCGGGCTGGAGGAGGCGTGCGCGAAGGCGATCGAGCGCCTCGCGCGGCTGGGCGGCGACGGCGGCCTGATCGCCGTCAGCTCCCACGGGGAGGTGTCGGCGACGTTCAACACCGGCGCGATGACGCGCGGCTGGCGGGTCGGCGACGGCCCGGTCGTGACGGCGATCGGCCCCGACAAGGGTGCCTGACCTCGACGAACTCGCCGGCCGCCTGTACGGGCTGCCGCTCGAGGAGTTCACGCGCGAGCGCGACGCCGCGGCGCGCGAGCTGCGCAGGGCGAAGGAGCGCGACGCCGCCGCGGAGGTCGCGAAGCTGCCCAAGCCGAGCCAGAGCTCGTGGGCGGCGAACGCGCTGGCGCGCGAGCGCCGCGACCTCGTCGACGCGCTGCTGGCCGCGGGCGACGAGCTGCGGGCGGCACAGGAGGGCGCGGTGGCGGGCAAAGGCGCGGGCGTCCTGCGCGAGGCCGCGGCGGGTGAGCGCGCCGCCGTCGACGCGCTCGTCGAGGCGGCCAAGGAGCTCCGGCCGGGCGGCCGCAAGCCGACGGCCCAGACGCTCGAGCGGCTGCGCACCACCCTGCACGCCGCCGCCACCGACGACGACGTCCGCGCCGCGCTCGACGCCGGGCGGCTCGTCGAGGACGCCTCCGGCGCCGGCGCCTGGGGGCTGATGGAGGGCGGCGACGCGCCGGCCGTGACACCCAAGCCGCGCCGCAAGACCGCGCCGAAGAAGAAGGACGAGGACGCCGAGCGTGAGCGCAAGGAGCAGGAGGCCGCGGAGAAGGCCGAGCGCGAGCGCCGCGCCCAGCTCGAGGCCGAGCTGCGCGAGGCGCGCGCCGAGCGCCGCTCCCGCGAGCGCGAGCTCGACCGGGCGGAGAAGACCGCCGAGCGCGCCGCCAAGCGGCTCGAGGCCGCGCTCGCCGCCGCCGAAGACGCCCGCGAGCAGGCCGAGGAGGCCAAGTCGGACCTCGACGCTGCCCGCGAGGCCGCGCAGGAGGCGCGCGACCACGCCGCGCGCCTGGAAGAGCAGCTTGACTGAGCGGCGCGTCCTGTGGACCGCGCTCGCGTCGGTGCCCGTGGCGGCTTAGCCGAGCGCCTCGGCGAGCGCGGACGGGTCGCGCGGGCCCTCCGGCGACTCCATCGCCATCAGCCGTGCGAGCTGCGCCCGGCCGCGCACGTCGAGCTTGCGGTAGATCTGCCCGAGGTGGTACTCGATCGTCTTCGGGCTGAGGAAGAGCGCCGCCGCCGCCTCCCGGTTCGTCATGCCCTGGGAGACGAGGACGGCGATCTGCAGCTCGTGCGGCGTGAGCTGCTCGGCTGCGGTCTCGGTGCGGCGCGTCTGCTGCTCGCCGGTGGCGCGCAGCTCGGTGCGGGCGCGCTCGGCCCAGCCGCGGGCGCCGAGCCGCTCGAACGTCTCCAGCGCCTCCTTGAGCGGCTCGCGCGCGTCGGCGCGCTGGCGTGCGCGGCGCAGCCGCTCGCCGAAGCACAGGAGCGTCCGGGCGTGCTCGAACGGCATCGGCAGGCCCTCGTGCAGCGCCAACGCCGCCTCGAACGCCGTGCGCATCTCCGCGTCGGGGGCGAGCAGCGCGCGGAGCCGACCTGTCGCTGCCTCCGCCCAGCGCGAGCCGGTCTTGCGCCCGCGCGCCTCGAACGTGTCGAGCCGGGCGAGCGCGTCGTCGCGACGGCCGGCGCGGGCGTACGCCTCGATCAGGTCAGGCGCCGACTGGACGAGCGACGGCTGCATCTGCAGCCGGTCGGCGTGCCGCTGGGTCTCCTCGAGCGCGGCGATCGCCTCCGGGATCCGCCCGAGCCCGAGCTCGAGCAGGCCGAGCGCGGCGTGCAGGTACGTGGTGGTCGCCTCGCCCTGGAAGCGAGCGGTGAGCGCCAGGCCTTCGGTCACGTGCCTGCGGCACGCGTCCTCGGCACCCATGCCGGCCTCGGTGTGGGCGAGCGCGGCGAGGCTGTGGGCGAGCAGCGGCAGCTGGCCGGTGTCCTGCGCCAGCTCGACCGACTCGGTCGCCTCGGCGCGTGCGGCGGCCCAGCGCCCGAGCCGGAAGTCCATGTGGGCGCGGGCGGCGAGCGGGTAGATCAGCGCGCTCACGGCGCTGGCGTCGCGCGCGGCGGCGATCAGCCGGTCGAAGATCCGCTGCGCGCGGTCGAACTTCTCGATCCACACCGACGAGTGGGCGGCCATGCCGACCACCTCGACGATCGCGAGCGGGTCGGCCTCGAGCAGGTACGGCTCGCACGCGCTGAGCATCGCGTCGCCCTGCTCGACGTCGCCGAGCGCGAGGTACGCCTCGGCGATCACCGCCGTCGCCAGCAGCTCGACCGCCGGGTCGGCGGAGGTGGCCAGCGTGCGCGCCCGCTCGGCGGTGGCGACGAGCGCGTGCATGTCGCCGGTGATCATGTGCGAGACCGACGCTTCCAGGAACATGCCGGCCGCCCGCCGTGGGTCGCGGGAGCGGACGCGTTCGGCCTCGGCGACCAGCAGCTCGTAGGCCACCAGCGGCGAGCCGCGGCGCATCTCCACGTGCCCGGTCATACGCTGCACGTCGGCGGCGAGCAGCGGGTCGGTCGCCAGCCGGGCGGCCTCGCCGAGCAGCGCGAACGCCTGGTCGGCCTCGCCGGAGCGCGTGGCGTCGGTCGCCGCCTCGAGCAGCCGGCGGGCACGCGGCTCGTCCTCGGGTGTGAGCTGGGCGGCGCGGCCGAAGTCGCGCGCCGCGGTGGCGTGCGCGCCGCGCCCGCGGGCGTCGAGCGCGGCGGCCTCGAGCGCCGCCGCCACCTCCTCGTCGGGCGCCACCGCACAGGCGGCGAGGTGCCACGCGCGCTCGGGACTGCCGACCGGCGCGGCGGCGGCCAGCGCCCCGTGCGCGGCGCGGCGCTCGGCCGCCCCGGCGGCGTGGTAGGCGGTCGAGCGCAGCAGGGGATGGCGGAACTCCAGCTCGCCCTCGGTGATCGTGATCAGCCGCGCCGTCTCGGCGGCCGCGAGGTGGTCCATCGTCAGGTCCATCTGGCGCAGGGCCGGCTCGATCGCGCCGACGCGGCCCGTGTGCGCGCTCGCCGCCAGCAGCAGCGCGCGTCGCTCGTCGGCCCCGAGCCCGTCGAGCGCGCGCCGGAACGCCCGCTCGACGCCGGTCCCGGGCCGCAGCGGCTCCTCCAGCGGCTCGCGGCCGGCGCGCTGGCCGTCGGACAGCAGGCGCGGGATCTCCAGCAGCGCCAGCGGGTTGCCCGCCGACGTCTCCACGAGCCGGTCGGCGACCGCGGGCGCGATCCGCTCGGCCTGCGACGCGGTGAGCAGCTCGCGCGCATCGGCGGCGGCGAGCGGCTCGATGCGCAGGAGCTCCAGCCACGGCACCTCGAGGCCGGCCACCGCCGTGCCTTCGCGCAGCGCGCCGAGCATCGCGACGCCCTCGGCGCCGAGCCGCCGCCCGGCGAACAGGAACGCCTCCAGCGACGGCTCGTCGAGCCACTGCGCGTCGTCGATCGCCACCAGCACCGGCTGCTCCTCGGCCGCGACGGCGAGCAGGCTGAGCAGCCCGGCGGGCACCGTGAAGCGGTCGTGCGGCGTTGCCGGCCCGAGCGCGAGCGCGCCGCGCAGCGCGCCGGCCTGCACCTCGGGGATGTCGTCGAGCCGGTCGAGCAGCGGCGTCACGAGCTCGGCGAGCCCGGCGAACGGGATGTCGGACTCGGTCTCGATCCCGCGGGCCCGCAGCACCCGCAGCCCGGTCGCCTGACCGATCGCCCACCGCATCAGCGCGGTCTTGCCGATCCCTGCCTCGCCGTGCAGCAGCAGGGCACCGCTCTTGCCGGCGCGCGCCTCCTGCAGCAGCCGGTCGATCCGTGCCCGCTCGCGTTCGCGTCCTACGAACATCGGCGGAGCTTACCCGCGCCAGATCGTCGGCTCGCGGGGGATCGCTCCCGCATCGAACTTCGCAGGGTCGGGGTCGAACCCGAGCGTCTGCGCCATCCACGCGCGGGCGGCGGCGGGCGGCACGTCGCGCAGCGTCACGTCGCCGTGGCGCTTGGCGAGCCGGGCGCCGTCCGGGCCGAGCACGAGCGGCACGTGGGCGTGTGTGGGCTCGGACACCCCGAGCGCGCGGGCCAGCCACAGCTGGCGCGGCGTAGAGTCGAGCAGGTCGTCGCCGCGGACGACCTCGCCGATGCCCTGGGCGGCGTCGTCGACGACGACTGCGAGGTTGTAGGCGGGCGCACCGTCGTTGCGCGCCACGACGAAGTCGTCCACGACGCCCTCCTGCGGCCCGTGCAGGCGGTCCGCGAAGCGGACGTGCGCAGCATCGGCGCGCACGCGCAACGCCGGCGGCCGCCCGCTCGCCCGCTTCTCCGCCAGCTCCGCCGCGGTCAGGCGCAGGCAGGTGCCGGGATAGGCGCCCTCGGGCAATGGCCCGTGCGGGGCGGACGCCGCGGCGCGGATCTCCGCCCGCGTGCAGAAGCACTCATAGACGAGGCCGGCGGCGCGCAGGTCCGCGATCGCGTCGGCGTACAGGTCGAGCCGCGCGGACTGGTAGACGACCTCGCCGTCCCAATCGATCCCGATCGCCGCGAGGTCGCGGAGCTGTTCCTCGTCGATCCCCGGCCGCACGCGGCCGCTGTCGAGGTCCTCCATCCGCATCAGGAACCGCGCGCTCGCCGAGCGAGCGAACAGCCACGCGAGCAGCGCCGTGCGCAGGTTCCCGAGGTGCAGCGTGCCGGTCGGGCTCGGCGCGAAGCGGCCGCTCACGCGGGTCGCCGCTCGCCGTCCGGGCTCGCCAAACGGCGGCGACCGCGGTGAGTCATCCGCACACGGAGAACGGCAGGTCGTCGGCGATCTCGGCCAGCCGCGGCGCGGCGCGGTCACGCTCGGAGTAAAGGAGCTCGATGTCCGGCCACTCGATCCCGACCTCCGGGTCGTCGAAGCGGAAGCCCGCCTCGGTCGCGGGGTCGTAGTAGGCGGTGCACTTGTAGACGAAGTCCGCGATCTCGGACAGCACGCAGAAGCCGTGTCCGAAGCCGACCGGGACGTACAGCTGCAGGCCGCGCTGGTCGTCGAGCTCGATGCCCTCCCATCGCCCGAACGTCGGCGAGCCGCGCCGCAGGTCAACCACGACGTCGTAGACCACGCCGCGGGCGACGCGCACGAGCTTGCCCTGGCCCGGGTGCGGTCTGGAAGTGGATCCTCGCGGATCGTGCCGCGCCGCGAGCGCGAGTGGTTGTCCTGCACGAAGTCGGTCCGGGAACGCCGTGCGCGGCCCACGCGTCGGCCCGGAACGTCTCCATGAAGAAACCCCGCTCGTCGCCGTGCAAGCGTCGGCGCGAGAAGGACCGAGACCGTCGAGTTCGGTGGGCAAGCGCTCCATAACAGCGGGGAGGAGGTTACGAGGTGACCGTCGAAAGACGCTGCGCCATGCCGAGGACCGCAACGATGCCCACCGCCGCCCGCGGCCACCAGACGCTCTCCGCCTACATCTCGTCCCGCTTCGACGAGTTCTCCCGCTCGCAGAAGGACGTCGCGCAGTACGTCGTCGACCATCTCGACGAGGTCGCCTTCCACACCGCCGAGGAGCTCGCCCGGCGCGCCAGCACGTCCTCCTCGACCGTCGTGCGGTTCTCGCAGGCGCTCGGCTTCGAAGGCTTTCCCGAGCTGCAGGAGGCGGCGCGCGAGGAGTACCGCCACCACCACCGCACGACGGGCGACGCGAACGGCTTCAACGGCACCACGCCGCTGTTCTCGCTCGACCAGACGCCGTTCGAGCAGGCGGTGGCCGCCGATCACGTCAACGTCGAGGAGACCGCCCGCAAGGTGTCGCGCTCGGAGGTCGAGGGCGCGATCGAGGCGATCTCGACCGCGGACCGGATCCTCATCGCGGGCACCGATCAGATGGCGTTCTTCGCCTCTTATCTGCGGCACCTGCTGATGCTGCTCGACGTCCGCGCGGAGATCGCCGCGTCACCGTCGCAGGAGGCGCTGTCGCGCCTTGGGCGGATCGACGAGGGGACGCTGGTGATCGGCCTGTCCGCCGGCCGTCCGCACCCGCTCGTGGTGCGCGCGATGAAGATCGCCCGCCACCGCAAGGCCCGCACGCTGGCGATCGTCGACGCGACGCTGTCCGAGGTCTCCAAGCTCTCCGAGCGGACGCTCTACTACTCGTCCAACTCACCGGCGTTCGTGCGCTCGCACGCCGGCCTGCTGTCGCTGATCCAGGCGCTTGCCTACGGCGTCTACTCGCGCGACGCCGCGCAGTACGACGACCGCATCCGGGCGTTCAAGCTCAAGTAATCACCGTCCTCGCAGGCGGAGCCAGTACACGAACGTCGCGATCGCCTCGGTGACGAGCGCGAGCACGATCAGCGCCCACGCGACGTAGAACGCGACGCCGTGGACGTCAACGATCAGCAGCAGGGTCAGGCCGGTGATAACCATCGCGGCGCGCAGGAGGAACTGCCATGGAGGCGCCGCGCCGGGCACGTCAGGTCAGCTTGGCCTGCTGGCGTTCCGGGCTGATGCGCACCACGTCCCAGGCAAGGCCTGTCGCCTCGAGGCCACGGATGACGAGTGCGGAGGGGTCGAGCTCCCACTTCCGCAGCCCGTGCCGCGCGGACGTCGGGAAGGCGTGGTGGTTGTTGTGCCAGGCCTCGCCGAACGTCGGCAGCGCAAGCCAGAACACGTTGCGCGACTCGTCGGTGGTCGCGAAGCGCCGGCGGCCGAAGACGTGGCAGACCGAGTTGATGCTGTAGGTCAGGTGGTGCAGCACGAACAGCCGCACGAGCCCGCCCCACAGCAGGGCGGTCAGCCCGGCAGCGAGGCTGCCGCCGATGGCGAAGCCGAGCAGGAACGGCAAGACCAGGCCGCCCACGGCCCAGAGCACGAACGTACGGTCGACGAAGCTGACGACGGGGTCGCGGAGAAGGTCGGGCGCGTACCGCCCGCGGGATCCGCGCTGGTCGTGCACGAACAGCCAGCCGATGTGCGCGTGCACGAAGCCGCGCAGCTCGCCGCGCAGTCCGCCGCCGTGATCGACGTGCGGGCTGTGCGGATCCCCGGGCTTGTCGGAGAAGGCATGGTGCTTGCGATGGTCGGCCACCCACGAGATCACCGGGCCCTCGATCGCGATCGAGCCGAGGATCGCCAGCGTGCCGCGGACCGCCGGCTTGGCCTTGAAGCTGCGATGGGTGAACAGCCGGTGGAAGCCGACCGTCACGCCGAGGCCCGTCAGCACGTAGAAAACGGCGAAGATGACCAGGTCGGCGGGCTTGAGCAATCCCTGCCACGACTGCCACGCGGCGAAGCCGAGGGCGAGCAGGGGGACGGCGGTGACGAGACCGGTGGCGATGCGGTCGCGTGTCTCGTGCTCGACGGGTTGGACGTCGGCAGGCCCAGGAGCGGGCAGAACGGCCTCGGACATCCGGGCCTCCTCATGCTCTTCGGACGGACACTCGTCAGGAAGAGCGCAAGAGCCTGGCGGGCGGTGCGCGCGGAAACGCGCGCTCGTTCAGCGTACCGCGCTAGCGGCGGCGCAACTCGGCGCCGAGGTCGATCGCGCGGATGCTCGCCTCGTCGGGCAGCTTGGCGAGGATCTCGCGGATCACGCGGTGGACGTCCGGCTCGTCGTGCCCGAAGTCCTTCAGCATGGACCGCAGCGCCGCGTGCGTCACCTTGAGCTGCGCCGGCGTGAGCTCGAGGCGGAAGGCCGTCTCGTCCGGTGCGATGAGGTCGTCAGTCGCCATGTGACAAATGATACTCACGCTTGGAGCTCGATCGAACTGTCCGGCGCCAGCAGCATCGTCAGCCCGGAACGCGGGTCGCGCGGTGAGGCGCGTTGCTCGCGCAGGACGACCGCCGCCCACGCGTGCCCGGCGTCGATCTGCGGCGCCAGCTCGGCCGCCAGCTCGCGCGGGACCCAGCCGATCTGATGCCCGCCGGCGAGCACCTCGATCGCGTTCGGGTCGTGCTCGTTATGAGGATCGCGGCGCAGGGTCAGGGGCTTGCCCAGCGCTGCCGCACCGCTTGCCAGCTCCTCTTTGTGGTGGCGGGCGGCACCGGCCACTCCGGCGATCCGCAGCCCGCGTGCCGTGAGCTCCGGGTCGTCGCGCCCGAGATAGCGGCCGTCGGCGCCGACCGGCGTGTACCCGGCGAGCCAGACCTGCCCGCCGTCGTCGGGGTACCAGTAGCGCTCCTCGAAGACCGCTGCGACTAGCACCCGGGGAACTGGCTGGCGAAGCCGAGCCGGTGGAACGACTCCTGCAGGTGGACCGGGTTGGGATCGACGCTCGCGCGGATGAAGTGCGTGCCCGAGAACGCGAAGCGGCCGAGGTAGTACCCGTCCTTGCGCGGCCGGCGCATCCGCATCTGCGCGGTCTTGGCGCCGAACGTTCCGCGGAAGGTCCCGAACTTGCGCAGCTTGTAGTGCTTGCCCTTGCAGCCCCTCACGCGGGAGACCGTCACCTTCGCGTGGCCGCCCTTCGACAGGCGCGGCCACTCGGCCTTGAACGTGAAGCGCGGGCCTCTGGAGGTGGGCTTGGCGACCTTGCCGAGCGCGCGCCGGAAGTCGCTGCGCACGTCGACGGAGAGCGGGGCCGAGAACGGCGTGCCGAACTCCATGTCGTCGAAGTTCTCGTCGAGGCCGTCGGCCAGACCCCGCGCGGCGCAGCTCCAGGCTCCCGGGCGTGGGAAGTGGTCTTCGCTCACCGACGCCGCGGAGTCCCCGGGGTCGGGCACCGTGGCCTTGCCGAGCGTGCAGCGCACGTCGCCGAATCCACCGGGCGGATCGGCCGCGCGCACGCCGACGAACGGGTTCCCGGCCAGCGGCTTGGCGCGGAAGCTGAACGGCTGGCCGACGAGCTCGGGCGCCACCGTCGTGGTGACTGTGAACGAGCCGGTGTTCGACTGTCCCGATGTCATGCAGGCCGTATCGTCACCGCCGACGTCGCCCACCGACACCTTGACGGTGTAGGTCCCGTCGCCCTCGAACTGCAGCGGCGTCACGCCGGCGGCCACGATCTCGCCGGCCGTTCCCCCGGTGACGTCGCAGATCGGATCGGTGTAGTACGGCTGTGTCGGGGTGCCGTCCGGCACGCCGACCACCTGCAGCGCCAGGTCCTGGTGGTTGATCGGATCTCCGGTGATGGCCTGGACCTTGTAGCCGATCTCGTAGCCGCCGAGGTAGTTCAGCGCCGGCGCCGACGCGAGCGGCATCCAGTCGCTCACCGGCTCCGGATCGTTCCACGGCTGCAACCGCACGTACAGCTCGGGCGGCGTGAAGGCCGCCGCGGGCGCGGCCAGCGCCAGACTCGCCGAAAGTACAGCCACCGCAGCGAGTGAGGCCTTCACGAGCCGACACTACTCCGTTGGCGCGATCATCTGGCAATGAACTAGCCGCAAGACCGGGGAAAATCGGGGCGGCGACCGTTACGGTCGCCGGTGTGATCGACGCCTTCCATCCCGTCCGCGACGGGCGTTGCCCCCGCTGCAGCGCCGGCGGCCAGCAGACGAGCGTGTTCTGCCTCGACTGCGGCCTGCGGCTGCGACCCGGGATGCCGGGGACGCAGGCGTCGGCGCGGCTGCTGTCGGAGTCGTGGATGCGTGCGAACCCGGGGCGTGCCGACCACTGGTTCACGCGCGGGGCGCCGCGCAGCGCGCACGACCTCGTCCTCGGCCTGGCCTCCGCGCGCAGCGGGGCGGAGAGCCCGACGGACATCGAGGAGCTCGAGTGCTGGCTGCTGCGCGACCGGCTGTTCGCGTCGCCGTCCGCGGCCGTCGCTGGACCCGAGCTGCCGGGCGACTGAGCGGCGCACGCCGGCGTTCGCATTTGGACGCTGGGCGCGCGGGCGCGTGGCTATCCTCCGTCGGGCATGCGTGATGAGTCGACTTTCCGCGTAAAGGCCGGTCTGGCCGAGATGCTCAAGGGCGGCGTGATCATGGACGTCGTCGACGCCGAGCAGGCCAAGATCGCCGAGGATGCCGGTGCGGCGGCGGTGATGGCGCTCGAGCGCGTGCCGGCCGACATCCGGCGCGACGGCGGCGTGGCCCGCATGTCCGATCCCCTGCTCATCAAGGGCATCCAGGAGGCCGTGACCATCCCTGTGATGGCCAAGGCGCGGATCGGCCACTTCGCCGAGGCGCAGGTGCTCGAGGCCCTGGAGGTCGACTACATCGACGAGTCCGAGGTGCTGACCCCGGCGGACGAGGCCAACCACATCGACAAGTGGCAGTTCAAGGTCCCGTTCGTGTGCGGCGCGACGAACCTCGGCGAGGCGCTGCGCCGGATCGCCGAGGGGGCAGCGATGATCCGCTCCAAGGGCGAGGCCGGCACCGGCGACATCGTCGAGGCCGTTCGCCACATGCGCCGGATCACGACCGAGATCAAGCGGCTGACCGTGATGGACGACGCCGAGCTGGCGACCGCCGCCAAGGAGCACCAGGCGCCGCTTGACGTCGTGCGCCAGGTCGCGCGCGACGGCAAGCTGCCGGTCGTGCTGTTCTGCGCCGGCGGCATCGCCACGCCGGCCGACGCCGCGCTGATGATGCAGCTGGGCGCCGAGGGCAACTTCGTCGGCTCGGGCATCTTCAAGTCCGAGGACCCGGCCACGCGCGCAGCGGCGATCGTCGAGGCGACCACCCACTTCGCCGACCCGGCCCGCGTCGCCCGCGCCTCCGAGGGCCTCGGGACGGCCATGACCTCGCTCGAGACCCGCAAGCTCGACGAGGGTCAGCTGCTCGCCAACCGAGGCTGGTAGTTGCCAGGGCCTTCATCCGCCGGCCCCTTGAGACCAACGGTCGCCGTCCGTGGGCGACCGTAACCGGGCCTCCGGCCCTCTCGTCGGGGTCCTGGCGCTCCAGGGCGACTTCGAGGCCCACGGCAGGATGCTGCGGGGCCTCGGCGCAGACGTGCGCGAGGTTCGCGTGCCGGCGGACCTCGAGGGCCTCGACGGGCTGGTGATCCCCGGCGGCGAGTCGACCACCATGACGCTCGGCATCGAGCGCGAGGGGCTGGCCGAGCCGCTGCGCGAGTTCGCGCGCTCGGGCGCGCCCGTGTTCGGCACCTGTGCCGGGATGATCATGCTCGACCGCAAGCACCTCGGCGTACTCGACATCGAGTGCCGTCGCAACGCCTTCGGCCGCCAGATCCGGTCCTTCGAGGCCGACCTGCGCATCCCCGGCGTGGAGGGCAAGCCGGTCCGTGCCGTGTTCATCCGCGCGCCGTGGGTCGACGTCTGCGGCGAGGATGTCGAGGTGCTCGCTGCTGTCGACGGGCACCCCGTGGCGGTCCGGCAGGGGAACGTGCTCGTGATCTCGTTCCACCCCGAGATCGCGGGGGAGACCCGCCTCCACGAGCTGTTCCTCGCCGGGGTCAGGACATCCGCGTGACGATCGCGTCCGCGACCGCGGCCAGGTCGCGGCCCATGTAGTCCGGCACCGGCACGGTGTCGAGCAGCGCCCGCTCGCGGCGCGCCACCCACCCGCTGCGCAGGCCGGCGCGCTTGGCGGCGGCAACGTCCCACCAGTGCGTGGACACGAAGCAGACGGCGTTGCCGCTGTCGGCGCCGGTCTGCTCGAGCGCGTAGCGATAGGTGCGCAGGTCGGGTGCGAATGTGCCCGCGTCCTGGGCGCTGAGGACGAGCTCGAAGCGGTCGCGCAGGCCGGCGAAGCGCAGCACGTTGTCCGCCGCCTCGGCGGTGGTCTGCGCGAGGACGCCGAGCCGCAGCGCGCGGCCGCGCAGCGACTCGAGCGCCGACGGCACCTCGATGTACGCCGGCATCGTGCTCAGCAGCTCGAGCGCATCGGCCGCGCGGCGCTCGTCGCTGCCGGCGAGCCGCAGCCGGCGGCGCATCGCCGCCGCCAGCAGCTCGTCGAGCGTGGCCTTGCCGCCCGTGAGCTGGTCGACCATGGCCATCGCCACGGTGTCGTCGAGCGCGCCGAGCACGAGCTCCTCGTCGCCGCCGGTGTCACCGAGCGGCTGCGCGAGCACGCTCGGGTCGACGAGCGTGCCGGTGAGATTGAACAGCACCCACTGCAGACCCATGCGGCGGACCGTACCTTCTAGCCTCCCGCCGATGTTCGGCATGCACGGGTACTTCAAGGCGCAGCCCGGGAAGGGCGAGGAGCTCGCCGCGATCCTGCTGGAGGCCGCCGAGGCGCTGCGCAGCAACGACGCGTGCCTGCTCTACGTGGTCAGCCGCGGCGAGGACGCGGACACGATCTGGGTGAGCGAGGCGTGGACGGACCGCGAGGCGCATGACGCGTCCCTCGATCACCCGGCGGCGCGCGATCAGATCACGCGGGCGCGACCGCTGATCGCGAGCATGGACGGGCGGGCGGAGTTCACCCCGCTGGGCGGCAAAGGGGTCTGACCCCTTCAGTCGCCCGACTCAAGGGGTCTGACCCCTAGACCACCATGCCGTGCCGCATGGTGTTCTCCGTCACCACGCGCGGCTCGACGAACTGCAGGAGGTAGCCGGGGCCGCCGGCCTTGGTGCCGGTGCCGGACAGGCGGTTGCCGCCGAACGGCTGGCGCGCCACCATCGCGCCGGTGATCGCGCGGTTGACGTAGAGGTTGCCGACCGGGGTGCGGTCGATCACGCGGTCGACGGTGTCCGGGTTGCGGGCGAACAGGCCGCCGGTGAGGGCAAACGGCGAGGCGTCGACGCGGTCGCAGGCGTCGTCGACGTTCCGGACCCGCTCGAGTGCGAGCAGCGGGCCGAAGATCTCCTCGGTGAGCACGGGCGAGTCGGCCGGCAGATCGGCGGCGAGTCGCGGCGGCGCGAACCAGCCGCCGTCGGGCACCGAGCGCGCCTGGGCGGCGATGCGGCCGCCCTTCTCGGCCTCGGCGGCGTAACGGTTCACGCGCTCCTGCGCGTCCTGCTCGATGACCGGCGGGACGTCGATCGCAAGGTCCTCGGCCTGGCCGACCTCGAGCACCTCGATCGCGCCCGCGAGCCGCTCGAGCAGCGCGTCGTGGATCGCCTCGTGGCAGAGGACGCGGGCGGCGGCCGAGCACTTCTGCCCGGCGTAGAGGAAGGCGGACTTCACGAGCGCGGGCACGACCTCGTCGAGGTCGGCGTCGGAGTCGACGATCACGCAGTTCTTACCGCCCATCTCGGCGATCACGCGCTTGAGGTGCTTCTGGCCCGGCTGGACCTCGGCGGCGGCCTTGACGATGTCGAGCCCGACCTTGTTCGAGCCGGTGAAGGCGATCGTGTGCACGCGCGGGTCGCGCACCAGGGCGGCCCCGACGTCGCCCTCGCCGGGCAGCAGCGCCAGCGCGCTCGGCGGCACGCCCGCCTCTCTGAGCGCCCGCGTGAGGAGCAGGGCGGAGCCGGGCGACTGCTCGGCCGGCTTGAGGATCGCGGCGTTGCCGGTCGCGAGCGCCGCGGCGGTCATCCCGAGCGCGATCGCGACGGGGAAGTTCCAGGGAGAGATCACGGCGACGACGCCGCGCGCGGAGTAGTGCAGCTCGTTGCGCTCACCCGGCACCTGCAGCAGCGGGGCACCTTGTGCGAGGTCGACCGCTCCGCGCGCGTAGTACTCCAGGAAGTCGATCGCCTCGCACACGTCGGCGTCGGCCTCGGGCCACGGCTTTGCGCACTCGCGCACTTCGAGCGCCGCGACCTCGAGCCGCCGCTCGCGCAGCCACTGCGCCGCCCGCAGCAGGGTCTCCGCGCGCTGTTCGGCGGGGGCGTCCCACGGACGGGCGCCCGCGAGCGCCGCCTCGACCTCGTCCGGCCGCGCCGTCGCCGCCTCGGCGACCACCCGCTCCGGCTTGCCGGGGTCGGTGGAGATCAGCTCATCGCCCTCGCGCCGCTCGTTCCCGATCCACACCGGCACCCGCAGCGGCCCGCGCGCGTCATGGGCCGCGAGCGCGTCGCCGAGCTGGGCGCGGACCGGGCCCCGGCGGAGCTCGAGGATCGGCTCGTTGGCGAATGGCTTCATATCGGCGGAGACGATAGACCGGCGTTCAACTGCGGCATTGAGGGGTGACGCGAACCGGGGTGGCTTACGTTTGTTCAGTCCTGCTGAACCTTCGTTGGCCACCCCGGCTCGGGCCGCACTCAATGCGTAGCTCTCAAGTCGGAGTCGACGCCACCGGTCGCGCCAGCAGCTCGTCGAGCCCGACGCCGACTGCCTGCTCGTGCAGGAACGACTCGTTCGAGGTGTTCTCGAGCAGGCGGCGGACTAGGTAGGCCATGCCGGCGACGAGGTCGCCGACCGGGCAGTAGGTGCGGACGCGCAGGTCCTGGCGGGCCAATGCGGTCTGCAAGGGATCGCCGAGCCCGCGCAGGACCTGGAGCTCGAGGTCGCGGTCGTCGCCGCCGCTGAGGCGGTTGTACGCGATCCCGTGCGCGACGGAGCGCAGGTTGTGGGAGGCGATCGCTACCCGCACGGCGGGTCGCGCGTCGAGCAACCGGCGCGTGAGGTCCTCGAAGTTGAGGTCGCAGTCGGCCTTGACCTCGAACACCGGCGCCTGCCAGCCGTGCTGCTTGGCCTCGACGACCTCGTGGTCCCAGTAGGCGCCCTTGACGAGGCGGATCGTCAGCGGGTGCGCCCGCTCGACCCGGCCAAGCCACTCGAGGATCGTGTCGAGCGTCTGCGGCGAGTCGCGCAGGTAGGCCTGCAGCACCATGCCCGCCGACGGGCCGGACCGGAACTCGTCTTCGGACAGGAGCTCCAGGATCAGCTCCAGCACCGCATCGCGCGAGTCCATCGACTCCATGTCGATGTGCAGATGCGCGCCCAGCTCGTTCGCGCGCCGCAGCAGCGGCCGCAGGCGGTCGGCGGCGTCGCGCTGGCCGCGGGCGGGCGCGTCGGGCCGCAGCAGCGGCGTCAACGCCGACACCTTCACCGACAGGTTGGCGCGCGGCAGCGGCCCGGCGGAGTCGGCCTCGAGCCGCGGCCGGGCAGGCCAACGGGCCGAGGCGGCCACGATCGTGTCGAGCGCGTTGGCGCAGCGGTCGGCGTAGCGCTGGGCCTCCGCCGCGGTCACGGTCGCCTCGCCGAGCAGATCGACGGACGAAGCCACGCCGTCCTTCCACAGGTCGCGCAGCACGCCGAGCGCCGCCCGTGGGTCCTCGCCCACGATGAAGCGGTGCGCCATCCGCCGCACGCCCGTCGCCGCGGCGGCGCCCAGCGCGGCGCGGCCGGCCTTCGACCCGCCCATCTTCATCGCGACGCCGATCGGCGCCGTCGGCTGCTCGATCTCGCCGAGGAAGCCGGTCAGGTGCCGCGCGAGGTCCTCCAGCGATCGGCAGGCGGGCACGACGTCGACGAACCGGAACAGCGCTGCCTTGAGCTCGGCGTCCTGGGAGGCGAGGTCCATCGCCTTCTCGTCGACCGCCTTCAGCGGGTTGCGCGTGACCGGCATCGCGGCCGCCAAACGGCGCCCGATCTCGCCGAGCTCACCCTCCAGTGCACGGTCGTCCACCATCTCAAGGAAGATACCTCCGCGGGTCATCCAGACCCGCGAATCCGAACTTCGACATCCGGTCTCAGATTTCGCCCGTGGCCCGCGAGCCAACATTGCTGTCGATCGCCGCGCCGATGCACGACGAGGAGGGCATCGCGGCGCAGTTCCACGCCCGCATCGTCGCCGCCGTCGGCGACATCCCGTTCGAGCTGGTGATCGCCGACGACGGCAGCCGCGACGGCACGGCGGCGATCCTCGCCGACA
Organism: uncultured Solirubrobacteraceae bacterium; assembly: GCA_963803335.1. Classification (GTDB taxonomy): domain Bacteria; phylum Actinomycetota; class Thermoleophilia; order Solirubrobacterales; family Solirubrobacteraceae; genus DASSUW01. The sequence continues at coordinate 150,296 of CAWDME010000013.1, forward strand.
TCGCCGCCGCCGACGAGCGCGTGAAGGTCGTGACCCTCTCTCGCAACTTCGGCCACCAGGCGGCGCTCACCGCCGCGCTCGAGCACACGAGCGGCGATGTCGTGGTGATGCTCGACGGCGACCTCCAGGATCCGCCCGAGGTGATCCCGGAGATGGTCGACCGCTGGCGTGACGGCGCCGACGTCGTGTACGCCGTCCGCAGCGCGCGCCAGGGGGAGACCGCGTTCAAGCGCACGACCGCGAGCTGGTTCTACCGGCTGTTCCGCTCGCTCGCCGACATCGACCTCACGCCGGAGTCGGGCGACTTCCGGCTTATGGGGCGCGCGCCGCTCGACGCGCTGCTGGCGATGCGCGAGCGCAATCGCTTCCTGCGCGGCATGAGCGTCTGGGTCGGCTTCACCCAGACCGCGGTCACGTTCCAGCGCGAGGCGCGCACCGCCGGCCGCACGAAGTACACGCTGCGGCGGATGCTGCGCTTCAGCTTCGACGCGATCACGAGCTTCTCGTATCGGCCGCTGCAATTCGCCACGCTGCTCGGGTTCGCGTGCTCGGCGCTCGCCTTCGTGGCCATCCCGCTCACGATCGTCGCGCGCTACGCGAACATCTACGAGCGCGGTGTCCCGTCGCTGATCGTCGTGATCCTGCTGCTGGGCGGGATCCAGCTGATCTGCGTGGGGATCATCGGCGAGTACGTGGGGCGGATCTACGACGAGGTCAAACGCCGCCCGCTCTACGTCGTGCGCGACCGCGCGAATCTCGAGAAGTGAGGGTCGCCGTCATCGGGGCCGGCGTCTGCGGGCTTGTCGCCGCCCACCGGATCGCGCACGCCGGGCACGAGGTGGACGTCTACGAGCGCTGGCCCGGGCTTGGCGGCCAGGCGGCGACGATCGACGTCGGTGGGGGGCACCTGCTCGAGCGCTACTACCACCACCTGTTCACCACGGACCGCCACATCGCCGCGCTCTATGACGAGCTCGGCCTGGAGATCGAGTGGCGCCCTTCGAGCGTCGCGATGTTCGCGCACGAGCGCCAGTGGCCGTTCACCTCGCCGACCGACCTCCTGCGCTTCGGCCCGATGCCGCCGTTCGACCGCGTCCGGATGGGCCTCGCGGTGCTCGCGCTCCAGCGCCTCGCCAACGACCGGGCGCCCTACGAGCGCGTCACGGCGCGCGAGTGGATCCAGAAGCGGATGGGGAGTGCCGCCTGGCGCGAGGTGTGGGGTCCGATGCTGCGCGGCAAGTTCGGCAAGCGCGCGGACGAGATCGCGATGGTCTGGCTGTGGAACAAGCTGCGCCTGCGCCGCGGCGAGGACTCGCGCGAAGAGAAGCTCGGCTACCCCGCGGGCTCGTGGGAGCACCTGTTCACGGCGCTGCGACAGCAGATCGAGGCGCGCGGCGGGCGCGTGCTGATCGACCGCCCCGCCGTGCGGATCGCGCCGGACCTCGAGGTGACGTACGGCGCGCCGGGCTCGTTCCGCGCCGGGCACGACCCGGGCGCCTTCGCGCCGGCCGGCGCCGAGCGCTACGACCGCGTGCTCGCCACCGTTCCCAACGACGTCTTCGCGCAGCTCACCGGCCTGCCCGCGCCGCCGATCGAGTACTTCGCCGCGCTGTGCCTGCTGCTCGAGCTCGACCGGCAGTTCAGCCCCTTCTACTGGACCAACGTCGCCGACCGCGAGCTGCCGTTCGTGGGCCTGATCGAGCACACCAACTTCATCGAGCCGGGCCACTACGACGGCCGCCGGTTCCTCTACATCGCCAACTACCTCGAGCGCGGCCACGAGCTGCTCTCGCTCGACGCCGACGCCGTGGTCGAGCGGTACACGCCCGGGCTGCGGAAGGTGAATCCGGCGTTCGATCCCGGCTGGATCAAGAACCGCTGGCTACACCGCGAGCCGGCCGCGCAGCCGATCGTCACCGTCGGCTACCACCAGCGCATCCCGGCGCTGAAGACGACGATCGACGGCCTGTACCTCGCCAACACGACGCAGGTCTATCCCGAGGACCGCGGCACCAACTACGCCGTCCGGCTCGGCGATGAGGCCGCTGCGGCGCTGCTGGCATGAACGCTTTGGGGATCGACGTCGGCGGCACGTTCACCGACGCGGTGCTCGTCACGGCCGACGGCATGGTCACCGCCAAGGTGCTGAGTACCGCGCGCCAGGAGGAGGGTGTGGTCGAGGCGGCCCGCGCGGTGCTGGAGAAGGCACGCGTCGAGCCGGCTGACGTCGAGCACTTCGTGCACGGCTCGACGGTCGCCACCAACGCGCTGCTCACCCGCAACCTCGCGCGCACCGCGTTCGTCACCACGAAGGGCTTCCGCGACCTGCTGTTCCTCGGCCGCCAGGCGCGCCCGAGCCTCTACCGCCTTCACGAAGCGCCGACGGCGCCGGTCGTCGAGCGGCGCCGCTGCGTGGAGGTCGACGAGCGGATGGGTCCTGACGGCGTGATCCGCGAGCTCGACGAGGCGAGCGTCCACCGCGCCGCCCGGCGCCTTCGGCGCGAGCGCGCCGAGGCCGTCGCCGTCTGCCTGCTGTTCGCGTTCCTGGACCCGGCGCACGAGGCGCGGGTCGCGGAGATCCTGCGCGAGGCGCTGCCCGACGCGTTCGTGGTCGCCTCGCACGAGGTCGCCGCCGAGGTGCGCGAGTTCGAGCGGGCGACGACCGCGACGATCGACGCCGCGCTCGGTCCGCCGACCGGCCGATACCTCGCCCGCCTGCGCGAGGCGACCGCGGCGGCCGGGCTGCCCGAGCCGCTCGTGATGCTGTCCTCGGGCGGCGTCGCCGCGCTCGAGCAGGCCGCGGCGCACCCGGCGGCGATGTTGCTGTCCGGGCCGGCGGGCGGTGCGGTGGCCGCGCGGATCGTCAGCGAGCCGCCGGCGCTCGGCTTCGACATGGGCGGCACGAGCTGCGACACGTTCCTGCTCGCCGAGGGCGGCGGAGAGTCCGAGCTGACCGTCGACCGGCGCGTCGCCGGCCTGCCGGTACGGCTGCCGATGGTCGACATCCACACGGTCAGCGCCGGCGGCGGCTCGATCGCGTGGGTCGACAGCGGCGGCGCGCTGCGCGTCGGCCCGCAGAGCGCGGGCGCCGACCCCGGCCCGGCCTGCTACGGCCGCGGCGGCACCGAGCCGACGGTGACCGACGCCAACCTCGTGCTCGGCCGGCTCCCGGTGGAGTCGCCGATCGCCGCCGACCTCGCGCTCGACGCCGACGCCGCCCGCAGCGCACTTGAGTCGCTCGGCGTCGGCAGCGCCGAGGAGGCCGCCGAGGGCGTCGTCGCCGTGGCCGTCAACGCGATGGTGCAGGCGCTGCGCGTGGTCTCGGTGGAGCGCGGGCACGACCCGGCGGGCGCCGCGCTGATCGCCTTCGGCGGCGCCGGGCCGCTGCACGCGTGCGAGCTGGCGGCGCAGCTCGGCGCCACCACGGTCCTCTGTCTGCCCGCCAGCGGCGTGCTCTCCGCTGTCGGGCTCGCCGCCGCCGAGCGCCGGCGCGACGCCTCGCGCAGCCTGCTGCGCCCGCTCGCCGACGCCGGTGACCTGCAGAAAGCGGTCAAGCAGCTCGCCGGTGCTCGCAAGGGCGAGGAGGTGCGCGGCGCCGCCGACCTGCGCTACGCCGGCCAGTCGTTCGAGCTGCTGATCCCGTTCGACGATCCGAACGAGCTCGCAGCCGCCTTTCACGCCGAGCACGAGCGCCGCTACGGCCACGCCGACCCCGATCGCGCGGTCGAGCTGGTCACGCTCCGCGCCGCCGCCGTGCAGCCGGGCGCGGATGTCCGCCTCTCCGCCACCGGCAACGTCGAGCGCAGCACCCGCACGATCCGCTGGGACGGCGACACGCTCGAGGCCGCCGTGTTCACCGGAACCGGCCTCCCGCCGGGCACGAAGGTCGAGGGCCCCGCGGTGATCGAGTTCCCGGAGACCACCTGTCTGGTCCCGCCCGGCTGGGCCGGCGAGGCCGACAACCAGGGGATCGTGAGGCTCGAGACGTGAACGCCGCCGAGCTGCAGGTCGCCGTCGGGTCGCTGCGCGGGATCGCGGAGGAGATGGGCACCGCGCTGATCCACAGCGCGCTGTCGCCCAACATCAAGGAGCGCCGCGACTGCTCGACCGCGCTGTTCGACGCCGACGGCCGGCTCGTCATCCAGGCCGAGCACATCCCTGTTCACCTCGGCGCGCTGCCCGCGAGCGTGGCCGCCGTGCGCGAGCACGACGTGCAGGCGGGCGAGGTGTGGGTGCTCAACGACCCGTTCCTCGGCGGCTCGCACTTGCCGGACATCACGCTCGTGTCGCCGATCGACGTCGACGGCGAGCGGCTCGGCTGGGCGGCGTCGCGCGCCCACCACGCCGACGTCGGCGGGATGGTCCCGGCCTCGATGCCCGCCGACTCGACCGAGCTGCACCAGGAGGGCCTGATCCTGCCGCCGTCACGGCTCGACGACGGGCTGATCGGCCTGATCGCCGCCAACTCGCGCGCGCCGGACGAGCGCCGCGGCGACCTCCGCGCCCAGCTCGCCGTGCACCGACTCGCCGAGCGGCGCGTCGCCGAGCTGGTCGAGCGCCGCGGCGCGGAGTGGTGGCGGACCGCCTGCGGCGAGGTCTGGGATTACGCCGAGCGCCGCACCCGCGCGGCGATCGCCGACATGCCCGACGGTCGCTACGAGGCGACCGAGACCGTCGAGGCCGCCGACGAGGACCTCGAGATCCGCGCGGCCGTCGAGATCGCCGGCGACCGCGTGCGCGTCGACTTCGCCGGCACCGCGCCGCAACACTCCGGCAACCTCAACTGCCCCCTCGCGGTCACCGTGTCGGCGTGCTGCTTCGTGCTGCGCGTGATCGCCGATCCCGACGCCCCCGCGTCCGGTGGGGCGTACGCGCCGATCGAGGTGAGCGCCCCGGAAGGATCGCTCGTGAACGCGATGCGGCCGGCCGCCGTCGTGGCCGGCAACGTCGAGACGTCGAGCCGGATCGCCGACTGCCTGCTGCTCGCGTTCGGCCAGGCGGTTGATGCGCCCGCGCAGGGGCAGGGCACGATGAACAACCTCACGTTCGGCTCGCCGACGTTCACGTACTACGAGACGATCGGCGGCGGCCAGGGGGGCTCGCGTGACGGACCGGGCCCGTCGGCCGTACATGTAGCGATGTCGAACACGCTCAACACGCCGATCGAGGCGCTCGAGGCGGCGTATCCGCTGCGGGTCGAGCGCTACACGCTGCGGGCGGGCAGCGGCGGCGCCGGCCGCCATCCGGGCGGCGATGGAGTTGTCCGAGCGATCACCGTCCTCGAGCGGTGCCAGGCATCGATCCTGTCCGACCGGCGGCGGCACCCGCCGCGCGGCGCGGCAGGCGGGGAGGACGGCGCTCGCGGCAGCAATCGCCTGAACCGCCGCAAGCTGGGCCCCAAGGCGCGCGTCACCCTGGAGATTGGGGACACGATCACCGTACTTACGCCCGGTGGCGGGGGATTCGGCCGGACCTAACCGACCGGCGCTTGACGTACCACCTGTGAGCGTGTCTGATCGCTGGCCGATGGATTCCCGGAGAGGTGCCCCCATGCGTCGACTGACCCTTGCGTTGCTGTTACTCGCGATGGGCATCGCGGTTCCGAGCGCTCATGCTGCGCCGGCGGCGGTGACATGCCCCACCCCGATGGCCCTCTCCGACGTGGCGACGCAGGCCAACACCCCAGCGGGGTTCGAAGCCACGGGCAAGACCGTCTCGCGCGGCGACGCGATCGACACCTTCAACGTCACGGTGCTCGGCGTCCTCAAGGACGGCATCGGCATCGGCAAGGACATGATCATCGTCAACGTCCACGACTACCCGGTCATGGACAACCACGCCCACGGCATCTGGGCCGGCATGTCGGGCTCGCCGGTGTACGCGAGCGACGGCAAGTTGATCGGCGCGGTCGCGTACGGCCTCGGCACCGGCGCCTCGACGATCGGCGGCGTGACCCCCGCACAGGACATGCTCGACGTGCTGAACATGCCGCAGCCGGCCGCCTCCGCGCACTCGGTCCGTGCCCCGGCGTCCCTGCAGCAGAAGATGGTCGCGACCGGAGCCGTCACGCCCCGGCAGGCGGCCGCGACGTTCGACCGGCTCCGGATCCCGCTCGCCGTCTCCGGGCTCAACAGCAACCGCCTGCAGACCGTGGCCGGCCGGCTGCCCGGCAGCGACCGGTTCATCCCGTACGCGGCCGGCGGCGCCGCGGTGTCCGCCGCGCCCGGTGATCCCGCGCAGATCGTCGACGGCGGCAACTTCGCCACGGCGCTGAGCTACGGCGACGTCATGGCCGCGGGCGTGGGGACGACGACGGCGGTCTGCAACGGCAAGGTGGTCGCCTTCGGCCATCCGATGAACTTCGACGGCCCGACATCGCTCAGCGTCCACAACGCCACCGCGATCGTCATCCAGGACGATCTGATCGCGCCGTTCAAGCTGGCGAACATCGGCGGCCTCGTCGGCACGCTCGATCAGGACCGCCTGAGCGGGATCCGCGCGCTGCTCGGCGCCCCGCCGACGCCCGTCGACGTCAAGTCCACCATCACCAGCGACGGTGGCGCACCCGACCCCGGCGAGACGTTCGTCAACCGCACCAACGACACGCCCGATCTCGCGTCCGCGCACCTGCTCGGCAACGTCGACAGCACGATCAACCGGATCGGTCCCGGGCGCATGACGCTCGGCTGGACTGTCGTCGGCACCGCCGGCGGCCAGCAGTTCTCGTTCACCCGCAACAACACGTTCGCCGACCAGACCGACATCTCGTTCGCCTCCGTCGACGAGATGTTCGGGATGCTCGCGACGCTGGTCTTCAACCCGTTCGCGGACGTCAAGTTCACCGGCGTGACGATGAGCGCGGACGTCCGGTCGGACTTCCGCCAGTACACGGTCACCGGGCTTGAGCAGTTCGACGGCTCGACCTGGGTGCCGGTGAAGGACGGCGACACGATCACCGTCCTGCCCGGGGTCCCGCTGCGCGTGCGCGTGCTGCTCGAGAACTACCGCAGCAGCGCTCCCGTGGCGCCGGTGGAGATGACGTTCCCGGTGGCGGATGAGGCCTCCGGCGACGGCTCGCTCGACGTCACCGCCGGCTCGGACGGCAGCAGCAGCGACGACGGGTCCAGCGGCGCCCAGCCGAAGAGCTTCAGCGAGCTGCTCGACCAGCTCGGCAAGACGCCGCAGAACAACGACCTCACCGGCAAGCTGACGATGTTCGGCAGCAGCGGCCCGCCGCCGGAGACCCCGGCGCCGGCTCCGGCCACGCTGCTCGACGCGACGCCGGCACCGCCGACGGTGACGACGCACCTCGCCGAGGTCGTCGGCGGCAGCCTGAGCATTCCGGTCACGGTCGGCGAGCCGCAGCCGAGCCCGGCGCCCAAGCTCCACCTCACGGGCAAGTCGTCCCTGCGGATAGCCACCGCGCTGCACAAGGGCATCGCCCTGACCGTGCGCTCGAGCGCCCCCGGCCGGCTCGTGGTGCGCGCGTACGTCGACAAGAAGACGGCGCGCAGGCTGCACATCAACAAGAACGCCAAGGGCCCGGTCGTCGTGGCCGCCCTCGTCAAGAAGATCGGTGACGGCCGGCATCACGTGACGCTCAAGATCGCGCCCAAGGTCAAGAAGCACCTCCGGCACGCGAAGCGCGTCAAGCTGGCGCTGAAGGCCACGATCACCGACGTCGACGGCAACCGCAAGACGGACCGTTCGAAGCTGGTCCTGAAGCGCTAGGGAGATGAGTGGCTATCGTCGGCGGCGATGCGTATCGCCGTCGCCGCCGACGAGGACACTGGCGTGGCCGGAGCATTGGTCGTCCAGCTGCGCGAGCGCGGCCACGAGCCGCTGCTGCACGGCGCGCTGGCGCCGGATGAGCGCGACGACTGGGCGTGGGCGTCCGAGGCCGCGGCGCGCGACGTGGCCGAGGGGCGCGCCGACCAGGCCGTCGTCTGCTGCTGGACGGGCACCGGCGCGTCGATCGCCGCCAACAAGGTCGGGGGCATCCGCGCCGCGCTGTGTGCCGACGCCGGCACGGCCGCCGGCGCCCGGAAGTGGAACGACGCGAACGTCCTCGCCCTGTCACTGCGCACCACGTCGGAGGCGGTGCTCGGCGAGATCCTCGACGCCTGGTTCAGCGCCGCGCCGTCGCCCGACGAGGACGACCGCGCGAACGTCGCGCACCTCGACGAGATCTAGATTTCGAGGCGCTCGTCCTCGAGGTCGAGCTCGCGCTCGAGGCGGTGCATGACCTCGTTGGAGATCTCGCCGGCGTTGCGCAGCTCGACCAGCCGCTGGCGTTGGGCGTCGAGCACCGACCGGACCATCTTCTGGTAGCGCTTGGCGCGCGTCTCGAACGAGTCGATGCCGTCGCCGTCCTCGAGCTCGCCCGCCATCGTCGCGAACCGCCGCCGGCGGTACTCGTACAGCTGTCGCATGCGCTGCGTGGTGTCGTCACGCGTCCACTCGGCGTCCCCGAGCTGACCGAGCTGCTCCAGCGCCGCCTCGATCGAGGCGCGGCGGCCGATCAGCTCCTCGCGCTCGTCGGCGCCGTCGTCCTCGATCCGCAGCGCCTTGATGAGCGGCGGGAGCGTCAGCCCCTGGAGGACGAGCGTGGAGAAGATGACCGAGAAGGTCAGGAACAGCACGATGTCGCGGTGCGGGAAGTCCTCGGCGAGCGCCAGCGCGGCGGCCAGCGACACCGCGCCACGCATCCCGCACCAGGCGTTGACCACCCGGATCCGCCATGTCGAGCGCCGCGCGCGCTGCACGTCGCGCCGGTCAACGAACCGGATGAACCACGTGAACAGCTGGGCGAACACGAACCGGGTCAGGATCACCGTGGCGCTGACGGCGGCCGCCCAGCCGAGCAGCGTCGCCGCCGACTCTTCCTGCAGCCCTTCGAGGATCGTCGGCAGCTGCAGCCCGATCAGCACGAACAGCAGCGCGTTGAGCAGGAAGACCAGGATCTCCCACACGGCGAAGCCGGTCAGGCGCATCGACGCAGTCGAGATCTGCGGCGCTGCCCAGCCGAGCACGATGCCGGTCGTCACGGTGGCCAGCACGCCGGAGACGCCCACGGCCTCGGCGGGCAGGTAGCCGGCGTAGCCGCTGAGCAGCGAGATCGTCACCTCGGTCGGGATGTCGTTGATCCGGGCTCGCATCCACACGAGCGCCTTGCCGGCGACGAGCCCGATCGCGATGCCGCCGGCGGCGCTGACCGCGAAGTCCCCGGCGGCGTCCGAGAACACGAAGCTGGTGACCACTGCCGCCTTCGCCGTGTTGTAGGCGACCAGCGCCGTGCCGTCGTTGAGCAGGCTCTCGCCCTCGATCAGCGACACCATCCGGCGTGGCACGTGCAGGCGCCGCAGGATCTCGGTGGCGGCCAGCGGGTCGGTGGGCGAGACGATCGCGCCCAGGACGAACGCCACCGGCCACGAGAGGTCGTCGACGAGCGCGTGCGCCACCACCGCGACCGTGCACATCGTCACCAGCACGAGCCCGACGGCGTTGACCGTGACGACGCGAATGCCGCGCCGGATGTCGTGCAGGTTGGCGAAGAAGGCCGACGAGTACAGCAGCGGCGGCAGGAAGATCACGAGGACGAGGTTCGGGTCGAGCGTGACCGTGTCGTCCGGGCCGAGGACGAGGCCCATCACCAGCCCGCCGATCACGAGCACGATCGGGTACGGGACATGGATGAGGCGCGCGACCGTGCCCAGCACCACCACCGACAGCAGCAGCGAGACGAGGACGATCTGGATCTCGTCCATCAGCTCGCTTCGTAGCGGATGACGCCGGCGACCTCCGTCTCGCGGATCTCGCCGCGGTCCAGCAGCAGGTCGACGTGGCCGAGCACTTCCGACAGTGTGAGGAACGCCTGCGTGACGGCAACGTTCCCCCACAGCGACTGGGCGATCTCATAAGCGCTCATCGGCCGCTCGGCGATCAGGCCGGCGATCTTCGCGGCGCGCCGCTCGTGCAGCGCGAACCGCTCGTCGATCAGCTTGGCGTGCTCGGTCACGGGGTCGCCGTGGCCCGGGAGGACCATCTCGACCGGCATCGCGCGCGTCTCGCGCAGCGACCGCATGTAGGTCATCAGCGCGCGCGGGCGGCCGTCGCCGGGCTCGCCGGACTTGCCGCCCAGCGGGCGCGAGATGAGGGGGTTCGAGGAGATGTGACCGATCAGGTGGTCGCCGCCGATGAGCAGGCGCCGCTCGGCATCCCAGAACACGGTGTCCGAAGGCGAGTGGCCGGGGCGATGCAGCGCTTGCAGCGTACGGTCGGCGAACACCAGCGACTCGCCGTCGGCGAGCCGCCGGTCGACGGGCGCGCTGCCGCCCCAGGCGCGGAACGAGCGCGACATCGTGCGCAGCGCGATGACCACGTCGCGCGGGATGCCGTGCCGCAGCATCAGCGCCTCGGCCAGCTCGTCGTCGCGCTCGGCGTACGCGCCGAACTCCTCGATCACGGGCGCGAGCAGGTCGAGCACGACGACCTCGGCCCCCGAGCGGCGGGCGATGATCCCGAGCAGCCCCATGTGGTCGAGGTGCTGGTGGGTGACGACGATCCGCCGCAGGGTGTCGATCCGGTGGCCCCGCGCGCGCAGCGCGATGTCGAGCTCGTCGAGCGCCTTGCCGGAGTTGGGGCCGGTGTCGACCAGCGTGAGCGGGTCGTCCTCGATCAGGTAGCAGTTGACGCGCCCGACCGCGAACGGCGTGGGTATCGGCAGACAGTGGATGCCGTCGTTCATGACCTGATGAGGTCGAGCACCTGGTCGCGCCGGCGCTCCATGTCCTGCTGGGAGACGAGGCTCTCGAGGTTCAGGCGCAGCAGCGGCTCGGTGTTCGACGGTCGCACGTTGAAGTGCCAGTCGTCGTAGTCGACCGAGATGCCGTCGAGCTTCGTGATCTCGCCGTCGTGATAGCGCCGCTCGATCTCGCGCATCTTGCCGTCGGTGTCCGCGACCTCCGAGTTGATCTCGCCCGAGATGAAGTAGTTGGAGCGCAGCGGCTGCAGGAGCTCCGACAGCTTCGCGTCGTGCGTGGAGAGCAGCTCGAGGATGAGCAGGGCGGGGATCGTGCCCGAGTCCGCGTTGTAGAAGTCGCGGAAGTAGTAGTGGCCGGAGACCTCGCCGCCGAAGGCGGCGCCTTCGTCGCGCATGCGGCGCTTGAAGAACGCGTGGCCGACGCGGTTCACGTGCGCGGTGCCGCCGAGCCGCTCCACCATGTCCGGCACCGCCCGCGATGCCCGCACGTCGTAGAGGATGTCCGCGCCCGGCTGCTTCTCGAGGATCGACTCGGCGAGCAGGGCGGTCATGAAGTCGCCGTCCACGAACGCGCCGGTGTCGTCGAAGAAGAAGCAGCGGTCGGCGTCGCCGTCCCAGGCGATGCCGAGGTCGGCCTGCTCGGCGCGGACCTTGTCGATGATGAACCGGCGGTTCTCGGGCAGCAGCGGGTTGGGCTCGTGGTCCGGGAACTCGCCGTCGGGCTCCCAGTACGTGGTCACCAGGTCGAGGCCGAGCTGGTCGAGCAGCGGGCCGGCCATCGGCCCGGCCATGCCGTTGCCGCCGTCGACCACGACCTTCAGCGGCTTGACCTTGGCGGGGTCGATGAACTTCAGCGCAGCGCGCTGGAAGTCGGCGTAGATGTCGAGGGTGTCGTGGCTGCCGCCGCCTGGCGCGTCGCCGAGCCCGGCTTCGACGAGCTCGCGGATCTCGCCGATCCCGGTATCCCCGGACAGCGCCACGGCGCCCTTCTCGACGAGCTTGGCGCCCGTGTAGGCCTTCGGGTTGTGCGAGGCGGTGCACATGAGGCCGCCGTCGAGGTCGTTGGAGCCGACGAGCCAGTAGAGCATCTCCGTGCCGACCATCCCGGCGTCGACCACGTGGGCGCCCTCGGCGACCATGCCGTCGCGGTAGCGGACGGCCAGCTCGGGGGCGGTGAGGCGCATGTCGCGGCCGAGTCCCACGCGCGGGTGCTCGCCGCCGAGGACCCGGACGAACGCGCGGCCGACGTCGTAGGCGACGTCGCCGTCGATCTCGTCCCCGTACAGCCCGCGGACGTCGTATGCCTTGAAGATCGACACGGGCACGGCAGGATACGCGCCGCATGCAGACCCTCATCCTTTGCGGGGGGCGGGGCACGCGTCTCAATGGCGAGCGCCCGAAGCCGCTTGCCGAGATTGCCGGCCGGCCGATCGTCTGGCACGTGATGTCGATATACGCAGCGCAGGGATTCAGCGACTTCGTGCTGCTCACCGGCCACCAGGGCGAGGAGATCGCCGACTGGGCCGCGGGCGCCGAGTGGCCGGTCGAGTGTGTCGACACGGGTCTCGACACCCCGACCGGCGGGCGCGTACACGCGGTGCGGGAGCGGCTGACCGAGCGCTTCTGCCTCACCTACGCGGACGGTGTCGCCGACATCGACCTCGGCGCGCTCGTCGACCGCCACGAGCGGGCCGGCGCGCTGGCGACCATGACGGTGGTGCGGCCGGAGCTGCCGTTCGGCGTGGCGATGCTCGACGGCGACCGGGTCACCGGCTTCCGCGAGAAGCCCGTGGCGCCGCAGTGGGTCAACGGCGGCTTCTTCGTCTTGGAGCCGACGGCGCTCGACTACCTGCGCGAGGACTCGGTGCTCGAGCGCGAGCCGCTCGAGGCCCTCGCCGCCGACGGCGCGCTCGCCGCCCACCGCCACACCGGCTTCTGGCGCTGCCTCGACACCGCGAAGGACGCGATCGCGCTCGAGGACGTCGCTGCCACCGGCGCGCCCTGGCTCAGCGCGCGTACGTGAAGATCGTCGCCGGCACGACGCGCAGGTAGACGCCCTCGCCCTGCCAGTCGCGCACGCTCTGGTTGCCCAGCTCGCGCTGGACCGCATCCAACTCGGCGAACGCTCCCTCGTTCTCGCCGAGGATCTCCGCCCGGCCGTGCACGATGACCGCGAGTGTGGTGCCCTCGAAGTAGGTGAGGCTGACGGCCGGGCGCCGCGCCAGCTGTCGCGCTCGAGCCGCCTCCCGCACCGTCGGCACGAAGAACGCGCCGCGGAGGAAGAAGGCGCCGATCGGCGCGACCCGTGGCTCGCCGCGGGCCGTCACGGTGCCGAGCGCCACAGTCAGCGGCCCGTCGAGTCGCTCGGCGAGCTGCGGGGCGGACAGCGAGCGGTCGGGGATCTCGAATGAGCTGCGCAGGAACGGGCCGGCCCGCTCGACGCTTGCGTCGAGCACCGCCTGCAGCCGCTCCAGGTCGTCGGGCGTCTCGCGCATCCCCGGCAGCCTAGAATCGAAGGCCATGGCTGGACACAGCAAGTGGGCAGGGATCAAGCACAAGAAGGCGATCGTCGACGCGCGGCGCGGCAAGCTCTTCACCAAGCTCGCGCGCGCGATCACCGTGGCCGCGAAGGAGGGTGGGGGCGACGTCGAGGGCAACCCCGCGCTCGGGCTTGCCGTGCAGAAGGCCAAGGACGCCTCGATGCCCAAGGACAACATCGAGCGCGCGATCGCCAAGGGCACGGGTGAAGGCGCCGACGCCGACGCGCTCGAGGCGGTCATGTACGAGGGCTACGGCCCGGGGGGCGTGGCGATCCTCGTCGAGGCGCTGACCGACAACCGCAACCGCACCGGCTCCGAGATGCGCCACATCTTCTCCAAGAACGGCGGCAATCTCGGCGAGCCCGGGTCCGTCGCGTACCTGTTCGACAAGAAGGGCGTCGTCGTGGTCGACGGCGAGCGCTACTCCGAGGACGACCTGATGGTCGCGATCGACGCGGGCGCCGAGGACATCACGATGGACGCCGACGTGTACGAGGTGCTGTGCGAGCCGTCGGACCTCGCGGCGGTGCGCGCGGCGCTGACCGACGCCAACGTGGAGGTCGACGAGGCTTCGGTGGCGCAGCGGCCGAAGACCCTGGTGCCGCTGGACGAGGACGGCGCGACGAAGGTGCTGCGGCTGATCGATGCGCTGGAGGATCAGGACGACGTCGACGCGGTGCACGCGAACTTCGACGTCGACGCCGAGATCCTCGAGCGGGTCGCAGGCTGAACGGGAGCGTTCAGGGGGTACCAGCCGCGCATGCGGTCCTCGTGGAACCCGGCGGCGATCCTGCTCGTGGCGCTGATGGCCCTCGGGAGCGTCGTCATGTGGCTCGGCGTTCCCCTCGGCCTTATCTACCTCGCCTCCAAGCTCGCCGACACCCCGAACCCGAGCATGGGCCCGTACCTGGTCGTGCTGATCGGGCTCCCGATCGGAATGGCCGTGGTGGGGAAGGGCCTCGGCGTGCTGAACCGCGCGCACATCCGGCTGACGGGCACCGAGGTCGACGACTACCGCCCCGGCTGGACCCGCTCGATGCGCGGCGAGCGCCACGTCGAGCGCCGCGGAGGGGTCCTCGACCGCGTGATGATCATCTCCGTCGGCGTCGCGATGGTCATCGCCGCGGTGTGGTTCTTCGGTTTCGCCGGGTCGTCGCTGCCGGGCGCCTGAACTGCGGCTGGGTAGGGCAACAGGGGATCGGCCGCGTGCCGCCGAGTGTGCAGTTAATCGCGCATAGCGCAACAAACTGCACACTCGATCCGAGGCCAGGGCGACGCCGCCTCCCTCAATGCCGAAGTTTCGTCAATGGAGGCGTCCGACCGCGCACGCAGAATCCCTGCCGTGTACGTGATCGTCCTGGGCATCGATCCCGGTGTCGCCAACACCGGCTACGGCGTCGTCGCGCAGCAGCGCGGGCGGCTTTTCGCGCTCGACGGCGGCGTCGTCGAGACGCCGGCGGGCCTTGACGCGCCGCGCCGCCTGAGAACGATCCACGAGCGGGTTGGCCAGTTGATCGACGAGTACCGCCCCGACGCCGTCGCGCTCGAGGACGTGTACTTCGGAGCCAACGCACGATCGGCGTTCGCCGTCGGCCAGGCGCGCGGTGTGGTGCTGCTCGCCGCCGGCCAGCGCGGGATCCCGACCGCGAGCTACACCCCGCAGCAGGTCAAGGGCGCGGTGTGCGGGAGCGGCCGAGCGGCCAAGGACCAGGTGCAGCGGATGGTGCAGACGCTGCTGTCGCTGACCGAGCTCCCGCGGCCTGACCACGCCGCCGACGCGCTCGCCATCGCGATCTGCCACACGAACGGCGCCCCGCTGCAGGCGGCGCTCAGCGCATGATCGCCCTGCTCGAAGGCAAGGTCGCGGTCCGCCGCGCCGACCACGTGGTGGTGAGCTGCCAGGGCGTCGGCTACCGGCTCGCCGTGTCGGCCGAGACGCTTCGCCACGTGCCCCGCGTGGGCAGCGAGATCACCATCTTCACCCACCTGATCGTCCGCGACGATGCGCTGCTGCTCTACGGCTTCGCCACCGAGGAGGAGCGCGACCTGTTCCTGCTGCTGATCGGCGTCCAGGCCGTCGGCCCGAAGATGGCGCTCGCCGTGCTCTCCGGCGGCCCGCCCCGAGAGGTCCTCGGCGCCGTCGCGGCCGGCGACACCGCCCGCCTGCAGGCGGCGCCCGGGATCGGCAAGCGCACGGCGGAGCGGATCGTCGTCGAGCTCAGGGAGAAGGTGGGCAGCACGACCGACGACCCGATCGTGATCATGCGCGGGGACGACCCGCGGATGCTCGCCCGCGACGGCCTGCTCGGCCTCGGCTTCAGCCCCCAGGAGGCCGACAAGCTGCTCGACGGCGCGCCCGGCGACACGCCGGAGGATCTCATCGCGCACGCGCTGAAGGGCGCCCGCCGATGATCCGCACCCCCGGGGCCGACCGCGTCCAGGACGCCTATCTGCGCCCCGACGAGGAGCAGGACGCGTCGCTGCGCCCCGCGGTGCTCGACGAGTTCGTGGGCCAGGACGCCGTCAAGGAGCAGCTCGCCGTGTCCCTCGCCGCCGCCAAGGCGCGCGGCGAGGCGCTCGACCACGTGCTGCTCGCCGGGCCGCCCGGCCTCGGCAAGACGTCGCTGGCGCAGATCGTGGCCGCCGAGCTCGACGCCCCGTTCGTGCAGACCGCAGGCCCCGCGCTCGAGCGCAAGGCCGACATCGCGTCCTACCTCACCGCGCTCGAGCCCCGCGCGGTGTTCTTCATCGACGAGATCCACCGGCTGCCGCGCGCGGTGGAGGAGACGTTCTATCCCGCGATGGAGGACCGCAAGCTGCCGATCACCGTCGGCACCGGCGCGGGCGCGCGCGTCGTGACACTCGACCTACCGACCTTCACGCTGATCGGAGCGACCACGCGCGCCGGCCTGCTGACGACCCCGCTGCGCGACCGCTTCGGCATCCAGCACCGGCTCGACCACTACGGGGCGGACGACCTCGCCCGCATCGTCACCCGCTCGGCCCGGGTGCTCGACGTCAAGATCGAGAGCGCCGGAGCGAGCGCGATCGCCGAGCGCGCGCGCGGCACCCCGCGCGTGGCGAACCGGCTGCTGCGCCGCGTGCGCGACTACGCCGAGGTCCACGGCGGCGGCGCGATCGACGCGGATCTGGCCGGCGCTGCGCTCGACCTGCTCGAGGTCGATCACGAGGGCCTCGATCGGCTCGACCGCGAGATCCTCAGCGTCATCTGCCGCCAGTTCTCCGGCGGGCCGGTCGGGCTGTCCACGCTGTCGGTCGCCGTGCAGGAGGAGGCCGACACGATCGAGGACGTCTACGAGCCGTATCTGCTCCAGCGCGGGTTCCTGCTGCGGACGCCGAGAGGGCGCTGCGCGACCGCCCACGCGTTCCGCCATCTCGGCCTCGAGCCACCCGCAACTGACTCGACGCTGTTCTGATCGAACCTTTACGCCCGCGGGCCTAAGCTAGGAACTGTGGCGCACCTGTTCATCTGCCCCAACTGCGGATCGCGGACGACCGCAGCCGACCGCCAGCAGGGCTTTCGCAATCAGCCCCGGGGCTGCTCGAAGTGCGGATTCGGCTTTCTCTTCGAGCTGCTCGACGACTACTACCCGGCCCCCAACGCGGCCTTCTTCGTCTGCGACCAGAACGGCCGCATCATCGGCTGCGGGCGCGGCGCGCGCGAGCTCACCGGCCTTTCCGACGAGAAGGTGATGGGCCGCGAGGTGCGCGAGGTGCTCGGCCTCGACTTCGAGGGCGGCGCGGACCATGTGGGCACCGTGCTGGAATGGGGGGTGCGCCAGCTCGGCAAGCCGGTGGTCGTGAACGCCGAAGGCGATTTTCCCGCAAAGGCGGTCGCCGATCTGTTTCCGGCGTACGATGACGACGGCGGCCTGCTGCTGGTGCTCACGCCGTCGAAGTAGCGCGTTCTACCCTTCACCAGCCCCGTAAATGTCCGACCGTCGCCGCTCTCTCTTCGTCCTGCTGCTCGTCCTCGGGCTGCTCGCGGCTTCGCTCTTGGTCATCTCGACCAAGAAGACGACCCTCGGCCTCGACCTCCAGGGCGGCGTCCAGCTCGTCTACAAGGGCGAGCCGACTGCGCAGCAGCCGACCGTCACGCAGGAAGCCCTGCAGCGCTCGCTGGACATCATGCGCGACCGCGTCGACGCGTTCGGCGTCGCCGAGCCGGAGCTGCTGCAGTCCGGCGGCAACCAGATCGAGGTGAACCTCCCCGGCGTCGACAACGCCGAGCGGGCGGCCCAGCAGGTCGGGTCCACGGCCCAGCTGTTCTTCTACGACTGGGAAGCCAACATCCTCGACGAGACCTGCAAGGCCTCGCCGGACGAGAACGCCAGCCAGAAGTCGCCGATCACCGGGTTCTACAAGGCGGTCAAGCAGGCCTCCAGGTGCCCGGCCCAGAAAGACGGCAACAACAACGCCGCCGACGCGTCGCGCTTCTACGCGTTCGACAAGACGTCGAAGCAGCCGCTCAACAACGGCCAGGCGTCTGACAGCAAGGCGGCCGCGCTCGAGGACCTCACGCCCGCGCAGCGCGCCCAGGCCGAGGTCGTCGAAGTGCCGGAGGGCATCCTCGTCGTCCGCGACGAGAAGCCGGACGCCAAGGCGCCGGACCCCGACCGCTGGTGGGTGGTCGCCGACAACCCGGCGCTCTCGGGCACCGACATCAAGAACCCGAAGCAGACAACCGACTCGCAGGCCGGCGGGCAGCCGATCGTCACGTTCGAGTTCACCAAGAAGGGCCGCGAGGCGTTCCACAACATCACGCGGAAGATCGCCCAGCGCGGCGTCGACAACTCGCTGCCCGGCGACAACCCGATCGCGGCGTCGCAGCACTTCGCGATCGTGCTCGACAACGAGCTGGTTTCGGCGCCGTACATCAACTACGACGAGAACCCGGACGGCATCGACGGGTCCACCGGCGCACAGATCTCCGGCTCGTTCACGATCGATTCGGCGCAGGACCTGGCCAAGATCCTCGAGATCGGCGCGCTGCCGATCCGTCTCGACCTGATCTCCCGCTCGCAGGTCTCGGCCACGCTCGGCCAACAGGCGCTCGACCAGGGCCTCGTGGCGGGCATCGCCGGCTTCGCCATCGTCGCCCTCTTCCTGCTCGTCTTCTACCGCGTCCTGGGCCTCATCGCGGTCGCCGGCATGGCGATCTACGCCCTCTACTTCTACGCGCTGGTCAAGCTGGTCCCGATCGTCCTGACGCTACCGGGCATCGCGGGACTGATCCTCACATTGGGCGTCGCGGCCGACGCGAACATCGTCATCTTCGAGCGCGTCAAGGAAGAGGTGCGCGCCGGGAGATCGATCTCCCAGGCGATCTCCGCGGGCTACAAGAAGGGCCTCACGGCGATCCTCGACGCGAACATCGTCACGTTCCTGGTCGCGTTCATCCTCTTCATGCTCGCGACGGCGGGCGTGCGCGGATTCGCGCTCACGCTGGGCGTCGGCGTCCTGCTCTCGCTGCTCACGGCGGTGGTCGCCACCCAGGCGATCCTGTACTCGCTGCGCGGCACTCGCATGCTGCGGTCCAAGTCGGCGCTCGGCGCAACCGACTCCAAGCCGATCCGCTTCGACTTCATCGGCAGGTCGAAGTGGTTCTTCTCGATGTCGGGCATGATCCTGCTCGTCTGCGCGATCGCCATGTCGGTGCAGGGCCTGAACTTCGGCATCGACTTCGAGGGCGGCACGCGGATCACGGCCGCGCTGTCGAAGCCCGCGAACGTCGCCCAGATCCACGACGTGCTCGCCAGCCAGGGCCTGAGCGATGCCGAGGTGCAGACGCTCTCGAACCAGAAGCTCGGCAACAACGTCGTGCAGATCAGCGCGCACGAGCTCGGCAAGGGCGGCGTCGACGGCGTCACCAACGCGCTGCGCGACCGCTTCGGCCTCGCCGACAACCCGAGCACGCAGCAGATCGGCGCGAGCTTCGGGCAGTCGGTGGCGAAGAGCGCGATCTACGCGATCATCGCCTCGCTGATCGTCATCTCGATCTACATCACGCTGCGCTTCCAGTGGAAGTTCGCGGTGCCGGTGATGATCGCCCTCGCGCACGACCTGCTGATCACCGGCGGCGTGTACGCACTGCTCGGCCGGGAGGTGACGGCGTCGACGGTCGCGGCGCTGCTGACCATCTTGGGCTTCTCGCTCTACGACACGATCGTCGTGTTCGACCGTGTGCGCGAGAACATCCCGCGCATGCCGAACGCCGCGTTCTCGCAGATCTACAACCGGTCGATGTCCGAGGTCATCGTGCGCTCGCTGGCCACCAGCTTCTGCGCCGCGCTGCCGATCCTCGCGCTGCTGCTGTTCGGCGGTGACACGCTCAAGGACTTCGCGTTCGCGCTGCTCGTCGGCACGCTGTCGGGTACGTACTCGTCCGTGTTCATCGCCGGTCCGGTGCTCACGCACTGGAAGGAGCGCGAGCCGGTCTACAAGGCGCGCGAGCGGCGCATCCGCCAGCAGTTCGGCGGCGAGCTGCCCGCCTACGCGGTCCCGATGGCCGGCGCGCCGGTCGACGTGGCGCCCAAGGACACGAGGAGCCGCCGCGCTCGCCTGACCCAGCCGGCCGACCCGACACAGGGCGTCTCGAAGACCGAGTTCGACGAGATGGTGCGCGACCTCGGGATCGAGGAAGCCGAGCCGCAGCCCGCCGCCGCGCGCTCCTCCGGCCGCCCGGCCGGCGGGCGCCGTGCCCGCTCGCGTGGAAATGGCAGCCCGCCCACTCCGCCCCCGCCGCAGCAGCAGCCGCCGCAGGGCAGCGGTGAGGGGGACGGCACGCAGAAGCCGAAGAAGCCGCGCAACCGCCGCCACGGGAGGCCCCGCTGATGTCCGCGCTCGTGTGGGTCATGGTCGGGATCGCGCTCTGGCACTTCACGATCTTCCTGCCCGACCACTTCTGGTCCGGCATCGTCGGCGCCTTCCTCGGCGCCGTCGTCGGGTCGTTGCTCTTCGGCCTGCTCGTCAATGGGTTCTCCATCCCGGGCCAGAGCGACACGAGCCTGCTGAGCGCCGTCGAGGCGATCCCCGGCGCGGTCATCGGCATGGCCGTGGTCTGGCTCATCGGCGTGCGCCAAGAAGAGGCGCACCCCGCCATCTAGGTGGTCGTTTCCCAGCTCGAGCTGTTCGCCGTCCCGCCGCGCTGGCTGTTCCTCAAGGTCTCGACGGACGAAGGCATCACCGGCTGGGGCGAGCCGATCGTCGAGGGGCGCGTCGCGACCGTGCGCGCGGCGGTCGAGGAGCTGGGGGAGACGGTCGTCGGGCGCGATCCGTTCCGCATCGAGGACCACTTCCAGGTCATGTGGCGCGGCGGCTTCTACCGTGGCGGCCCGGTGCTGTCCAGCGCGATCTCGGGGATCGAGCAGGCGCTGTGGGATATCAAGGGCAAAGCGCTGGGCGTGCCGGCCTGGGAGCTCCTGGGCGGCCGCGCGCGCGACCGCATGCGCGTCTATACGTGGGTCGGCGGTGACCGCCCGCAGGATGTGGCCGCGGCGGCCGAAGGCGCCCGCGCGGCGGGCCTGACCGCGGTGAAGATGAACGCCACCGCCGAGCTGCACTACCTGGACTCGGACGCGCACGTCGAGGAGGCGGCCGAGCGGCTCGCCGCCGCTCGCTCGACCGGGCTCGACGTCGCGGTCGACTTCCACGGCCGCGTGCACCGTGCGATGGCGAAGCGGCTCGTCCGGGCGCTGGAGCCGCACCGCCCACTGTTCCTGGAGGAGCCGGCGCTGCCCGAGCATCCCGAGGCGCTGCGCGAGATCGCGCGCCACACGAGCGTGCCGATCGCCTGTGGCGAGCGCCTGTACACGCGCTGGGGCTTCAAGGACGTGCTGACCTCGGGCGCCGTCGACATCGTCCAGCCGGACCTCTCGCACGCCGGCGGCCTGCTGGAGACCCGCAAGATCGCGGCGATGGCCGAGGCGTACGACGTCGCGGTGGCGCCGCACTGCCCGCTCGGGCCGATCGCGCTCGCCGCGTCGCTCCAGCTCGACGCCTGCACGCCGAACGCCGTGATCCAGGAGCTGAGCCTGCGCATGCACTACAACGAAGGTGCGGACCTGCTCGACTACGTAGTCGACGCGGCCGTGTTCGACATCGTGGACGGGCACATCGCCGTGCCGGCCGGGCCGGGGCTGGGCGTCGAGATCGACGAGGAGCGGGTGCGGGCGGCCGCCGGCGCGGCTCCGTGGCACAGCCCGGTATGGCGCAATCAAGACGGGACGGTGGCGGAATGGTGAGGAACCTGGCGGCGATCGCGACGCCGTTCGGACCGGACGGGCAGCTCGACCTCGACGCCTTCGGCGCCCACGTGGCGTGGCTGGCCGAGTGCGGGCTCGACGGCGTGTTCGTGGCCGGGACCACCGGCGAGGGGGTGCTGCTCGAGCACCAGGAGGTGACGGCGCTCGTGAAGCGGGCGGTGCGGCAGGCCGGCCTGCGCGTCATCGCCCAGGTCGGCCGGCCGAGCACGCGCGCCACGGTCGCGCTCGCCCGCCGCGCGCTCGAAGCCGGGGCGCACGCGGTGGCGGCGTACGTCCCGTGGTTCTATCCCGTCACCCAGGTGCAGCTGCGCCGGCACTTCCTCGCGCTGCTCGAGGCCGCCGGTGACACGCCGGCGTTCATGTACAACATCCCGCCGCGC
Source organism: uncultured Solirubrobacteraceae bacterium (assembly GCA_963803335.1). GTDB lineage: Bacteria > Actinomycetota > Thermoleophilia > Solirubrobacterales > Solirubrobacteraceae > DASSUW01. The sequence goes on from CAWDME010000013.1 coordinate 172,263, forward strand.
ACGGTGAACGACCTCGACCCGGCGCTGGCCGGCGAGCTGGCGGCGGCGGGCTTCGCCGGCATGAAGGACTCGACCGGCGACTTCGCGCGCCACGAGGCGTACCTGCGCGCGGTCGACGGCAGCGACTTCGAGCTCTACACCGGCACCGAGCCGTTCCTGCTGCGGGCGGTGCGGGCGGGCTCGACGGGGTCGATCAGCGCCCTGGCGAACTGCGCGCCGGAGCAGTTCACGGGGCTCGCCGCGGCGCTGGACCGCGGTGACGAGGCCGAGGCGGCCCGCGTACAGGGCGAGATCACGCAGCTCAAGGAGCAGACGCGGGCCGAGGAGTCGACCGTGGTGGCGATCAAGCGGCGCGTGCGCGACCGGCTCGCCAAGCGCGGCGTCGACTACCCCGCCAGCCCGCGCGCGCCGTTCACGTGAGCCGCGTCGTCACCGCGGGGGAGACGATGGCGCTGCTCGACCCGGTCGAGGACGGAGAGCTCGAGCTGGACGACCTTCTGCGACTGCGGATCGCCGGCGCCGAGTCCAACTTCGCGGTGGCGCTGGCGCGGCTCGGCGTGAGCGTCACGTGGATCTCGCGGCTGGGCCGCGACCGGCTCGGCGCGCTGGTCCGCGGGGCCCTGGAGGGCGAGGAGATCGATCTGCGCTACGTCGCCGAGGACCCGGAGGCGCCGACCGGCCTGTTCTACAAGTGGCGATCCGGCGGCCGCTCGTCGGTCGCCTACTACCGGCGTGGCTCGGCCGCCAGCCGGCTATCGCCCGCCGATGTGCCCGATTCCGCGCTGGCCGGCGCCGAGCTCGTCCATCTCACCGGGATCACGATGGCGCTGGGCGAAGGCCCGCGCGAGCTGGTCGTCGAGGTGGCGCGCCGCGCCCGCGCGGCGGGCGCGATCGTCACCTTCGATCCCAACTACCGCCCGGCGCTCTGGACCAGCCCCGGGGAGGCCGCCGCCGCCATGGCGCCGGTGCTCGAGCACGTCGATTGGTGCCTGTGCGGCGCGACCGAGGCCGAGTTGCTGCACGGCAGCTCCGGCCTGCGCACCGTCGTCCGCCACGCCGACCGCACCGTGATCGGCGGCCTCACGGTGACGCCGGCCCGCGCGGAGGAGGTCGTGGACGAGCTCGGCGCCGGCGACGCGTTCGCCGCCGGCTTCGCGTACGGCCTGCTGCACGGCTGGGATGCCGAGGCGTGCGTACGAGCGGCGCACGTGATCGCCGGCTGGGCGCTGCGCGGCACCGGCGACTGGGAGACCCTCCCGCGGCTCGCCGACGTCCGCCACCTGCTGGCCGGCTAGGCGCTCCGTTTCTCCGCAGCCGCGCGTTCGCGCAGCATCGCCTGAAGCGCGAGAGTGAGTGCCAGCCGCGTGCGGTACTCGCGCATGGTCTCGCGCCGCAGGCGTTGCATCGGCCGGCCGAGGATCCGGGCAGCCGATTACCCAACTTCGTGGCGATTGATGCGAATCGCTGAGCGGTGCGGTCGTTCTGTCGGCCGCCGGACATACGCTGCGGCGACCGTGCCTGTGCTGGACACCCGCTTCACCGTCGCCCCGTACGACTACGCGCTGGCCGAGCGCCTGACCGCCGACCTGGGCGTCTCGCACGTGCTCGCGCAGGTGCTGGTGCGCCGCGGACTCGCCGCGGCAGGCGACGTGCGGGCCTTCCTGGCCGCCGAGGCCACGCATCCATTGAGCGCGTTCGGCGGCCTGAGCGAGGCGGCGGAGCGGATCCTCGGGCACGTCGGCCGGGGATCGCGGATCACGGTGCACGGCGACTACGACGTCGACGGCGTGGCCGCGACCGCGGTGCTCGTGCGGGCGCTGCGCACGCTTGGTGCTCGCGTCGACTGGTACCTGCCGAGCCGGATCGACGACGGCTACGGGCTCGCGCGTGCGACCGTCGACCGGCTCGCGGCCCGCGGGACGGACCTGCTGGTCACCGTCGACTGCGCGATCACCGCGGTCGAGGAGGTCGCCGCCGCGCGCGCTGCGGGGCTCGATGTGGTGGTGACCGACCACCACACCCCGCGCGCCGACGGCACGCTGCCCGAAGCGCCGATCGTCCACCCGCGGCTCGGCGGCAACCCGTGCCCCGAGCTGTGCGCCACCGGCGTCGCCTACAAGCTCGCGCAGGCCTTGCTCGGCGACCAGGCGGAGCTCGTGGCCGAGGACCTCGACCTCGTCGCGCTGGCGACGGTCGCGGACGTCGTCCCGCTCGTCGATGAGAACCGCGCGCTCGTGCGCGCGGGGCTGCGCGCCCTCGCGCGCACGCGCAAGCCGGGCCTGCGGGCGCTGATGGAGGTCGCCCGCGTGGATCCGGGGGCGGTCGACGCGAGCGCGATCGGCTTCCGCCTCGCACCGCGCATCAACGCCGCCGGCCGCCTGCACCGCGCCGACGCGGGGCTCGAGCTGCTGCTGACCGAGGATCCCGCCCGCGCGCGGGCGATCGCCGCCGAGCTCGACGCCGTCAACTCCGAGCGGCGCGACGTCGAAACGCGGATCCTGTTCGCCGCCGAGGCGCAGGTGGCCGAGCACGGCCCGGCCGCGGCGTATGTGCTGGCGGCCGACGACTGGCATCCGGGCGTGATCGGGATCGTCGCGTCGCGGATCGCCGAGCGCCACCACCGGCCGGTCGTGCTGATCGCGCTCGACGGCGCCGAGGGGACCGGCTCGGGCCGCTCGATCCCGGCCTTCGACCTGCTCGGCGGGCTGACAGCTTCGGCGCGCCATCTTGAGCGCCACGGCGGCCACCGCGCGGCTGCGGGGCTGACGATCGCGCGCGCGAACGTCGAGGCGTTCCGGGAGGCGTTCACGGCTCATGCGGCGGAGCACCTGACGCCCGCCGACCTCGTGCCCGAGCTGCGGATCGACGCGGTCGTGCCCGGTGATGCGCTGACGCTGGCGCTGGCCGAGGAGCTCGAGCGGCTCGCCCCGTTCGGCCACGGCAACCCGCCGGTGTCGCTGCTCGTGCCCGCCGCGCATGTCGACGACGCACGTGCGCTGGGGGAGGGTCGTCACGTCGCGTTCACGCTGCATGCGGGCGGCGCTCGCTCGCGCTGCGTGCAGTTCGGTGCCGGCAGCCGCCCGCCCGCCGACCCCGACCAGCCGGTCGACGCCGCCGTGCGGCTCGAGGTCAACCGCTGGAACGGCTCCGTCGAGCCGCGGCTGGTGATCCGGCACGCGCGCCCCGCCCGCCCCGCGCCGATCGAGCTGCTGGGCGAGCCAGAGTTCGCCGCCGGCGTGACCGGCGAGCTGGGCCGCGACCTCGCTGCGTGGTCGCGCGAGCTCGGTGCCGAGATGCAGGGCGAAACGGTTTGCGACGCGCGCGGCACCGGCATCGCCGGCCTGCTCGCCGACCTCGTCGCCGCAGGCGATCCCGTGCTCGCCGTCGTGGCGCACGGGCCGCACCGCGCGCGCACGCTGCAGGACCGGATCGGGGGTTTCGCGATGTGCTCCTGGGCGGCGCTCGAGGACGCCCCCGAGCTGGCGGCGCCCTTCGCCCATCTCGTCGCGGTCGACCCGCCCTGTGATCCCCGTCTCCTCAGACTTCTCGAACGTCCGTCCGCCGCGGGGCGAGCCCATCTGGCGTGGGGTGCGCCTGAGCTACGCTTTGCTCAACGCATACATCAGTGGGACTTCGCCCTGCGCGAGCCGCTGACCGCCCTGTACCGCGCGCTGCGCGGGGCCGGGGAGGTCTGCGGCGAGGCCCTCGAGGCCGTGCTCCGGGGCGAGGGGCCGCAGCCGAGGTCGGCCGCGCTCGCGGGACGCCTTGTGCGGGTCCTCTCGGAGCTCGATCTCGCGGCCCTCGATCGCGAGGGGCAGGCCCTGAGGCTCATCGAGGCGCCGGCGCGCACCGCGCTGGAGCACTCGGAGGCCTTCCGGGCCTACCATCGACGGCTCGAGGACGGACTGCGATACCTGACAAGCGACACGATCCGGCAGGCGGCCTGAACCCTCCCCAGGAGGATGACGCGCGCGCCCCGATGGCCGGAGGCGCGCCCGAGGCGGACGCGCCCGTCGCCGTCGCGGGCCACCGTCCCGTCGACCGCGCCGACCAGACCTCGATGGCACTGGCCGCCGACGTCCCGGCTGACCTCACGTCGGTCGAGCGCGCGCTGCTCGCCGACCTGTTCGCGATCGTCTCCGAGCACGCCGACGAGGTTGCCGAGTCGGTCGACCGCGACCGTGTCGTGCAGGCGTTCGTGTTCGCGTGCGAGCACCACGCCGACCAGCGGCGCCGCTCTGGCGAGGAGTTCATCGTCCATCCGGTTGGCGTCGCGAAGATCTGCGCGGGCATGCGACTTGACACAGAGACGCTCTGCGCGGCGCTTCTGCATGACACTGTGGAGGACACCTCGGCGTCGCTGGAGGAGGTCCGGGAGGCGTTCGGTGACGAGGTCGCGAACCTCGTCGACGGCGTCACCAAGCTCACGGGGATCACCTTCCAGTCGCGCGACGAGGCGCAGGCCGAGAACTACCGCAAGATGATGGTGGCGATGGCCACGGACATCCGGGTCATCCTCATCAAGCTCGCCGATCGCCTGCACAACATGCGCACGCTGGATGCGCTCGCGAAGCAGAAGCAGATCGAGAAGGCCAAGGAAACGCTGGAGATCTACGCGCCGCTGGCCCACCGCCTCGGCATCCACGCGATCAAGTGGGAGCTCGAGGACCTCGCGTTCGCGACCCTGCATCCGCGTAAGTACCAGGAGATCAAGGGCCTGGTGAGCCAGCAGCGCGACGAGCGCGAGGAGTACGTCTCACGCGCCGGCGGCTACCTCGCAAAAGAGCTGGAAGCGCTGGGAATCCACGCTGAGATCTCCGGCCGCGCCAAGCACTTCTACTCGATCTATTCGAAGATGACCCGCAAGGGCCGCGAGTTCAACGAGATCTACGACCTCACGGCCATGCGCGTGATCGTCGACTCCGTGAAGGACTGCTACGGAGCCGTCGGTGTCATCCACTCGCTGTGGAAGCCCTTGCCTGGGCGCTTCAAGGACATGATCGCCATGCCCAAGTTCAACATGTACCAGGCGCTCCACACGACGGTGATCGGGCCTGAGGGGCGGCCGCTGGAGATCCAGATCCGCACCGGCGACATGCACGAGACGGCCGAGTACGGCGTCGCCGCGCACTGGCGCTACAAGGAGGGCGCGAAGGGCTCGCAGGCAGGCATCGACCCCAGCGACGTCAAGCTCAAGTGGCTCAAGTCGCTGCTCGACTGGCAGGGCGACGAGGACGACCCACGCGAGTTCACCGAGCAGCTGCGCGACGAGCTGATCGAGGACGAGGTCTACGTCTTCACGCCGAAGGGCGAGGTCAAGTCGCTCGCCGCCGGCGCCACGCCGCTCGACTTCGCATACGAGATCCACACCGACGTCGGCCACCGCTGCGTCGGCGCCAAGGTCAACGGCAAGATCGTGCCGCTGCACTACGAGCTGGGCTCGGGCGACATCGTCGAGATCCTCACCGCCAAGCGCGAGCGCGGCCCCTCGCGCGACTGGCTGGCGCTCGTCAAGACGACGCGTGCGCGCAACAAGATCCGCGCCTGGTTCAAGGCCGAATCGCGCGACGACTCCGAGCACACGGGCCGCGAGCTGCTCCAGGAGCACCTCAACAAGGCCGGCCTGCCCGCCCAGCGCATCACCGGATCCCCGCTGCTGGCGGACGTGATCCGCGAGATGGGCTTCCGCAAGGCGGACGACTTCTACATCGCTCTGGGCGGGGCAAAGATCTCGCCCAAGGTCGTCGTCAACAAGGTCCTGCAGCGGCTCAAGCAGGGCGAGAGCGCCGAGCACGAGATCTCGGCCGCCGACGACCTGCTCAAGCCCACCGTGCGCCGCAAGCCGGAGGCCCCGTCGTCGAAGTTCGGCATCCGCGTCGAGGGCGTCGAGGACGTGCCGCTGCGGCTCGCCAAGTGCTGTCGCCCTGTGTCGGGCGACCCGATCCTCGGCTACGTCTCGCTCGGTCGCGGGATCACGATCCACCGCGAGGACTGCCCGAACGCGGCCGCCCTGCGCAAGGACCCGGAGCGCTTCGTGCCGGTGTCCTGGGACGGCGACAACGAGACCTCGTTCAAGGTCGAGATCCAGGTTGACGCCTGGGATCGCCACCGCCTGCTGGAGGACCTCTCGCGCACCTTCGCGGAGGGCGGGATCAACATCGTCGAGGCCTACTGCAGCGTGCAGCACCCGATGGTCAAGAACCGCTTCGTTATCGAGGTGGGGGACACGCAGGCGCTGAAGACCGCGATCAATCGCCTGCGCTCGATCGACTCAGTGTTCGACGCCTACCGCGTCATCCCCAGCGGCGGCTGACGCGCCAAACCGGGTAAGTCATCTGACCGGTGGATTAGCGCTCTGCAGTTTGGGGAATTAGACCGAGTGAATGTTGATGTGGGCAAGACCTTCTTGCCCCTCCTGGCGGGTCAGCAGATTGGCGGTTCTCGCCGCGGCATGCGCTCTCTCGTACATGCTGGCGGTCTCCACCGCCCATGCGAACGGCCCCCTGGGCGGGCAACCCATCGCCGTCCCCTCCGTGCCGGCGGTGCAGGACGCCGTTGCCCCTGCCGTTACCCCGGTCCGCGACGTCGCCGCGACCGTCCGCCGCACCGCTGAGCGCAGCGCCGCCGTCGTGGCGCCGGCCGCTCCGGTCGCCGCTCCGATCGCCGACGTCGAGGCCGCTGTCGATCAGGCCGCCGCGCCGGTCGTCGCGCCGGCCGTCAAGCCTTCCCCCAAGCCGGCAGCGTCGCCGCGCCACCAGCCCCGTCACCGCCGTGGCGGCGGGGCGACGGCGCACGCCGCTTCGGCTACCCCGGCTCCTACCGCCGAGCGTGCTCCGAGCCGCCGCTCAACGGTCGCCAAGCCGGCTCTCCCGGTCGTGGTCGCCGCGGCTCCTGAGCATTCGGCCGCTCAGCGGGTCGCGGCGCCGCACCGCACGCTTGATCACGGCACCGTCGCGCCGCTCCCGGCGCCGGCTCCGGAGCCCGCGACCACCGCGACGACCGCCGCTGCCGCGGCCGCCGGGTCGGTCGCCGGCGTCGCCGCGATGCTCGCCCTCCTGGCGCTCCTCACCCTTGCGGCCCCGCGGCTCGGCGCCCTCCTTCGCCTCGCGAAGGGTTGGGCGCCGATGCCGCCACTGCTCGCAACGCCCGAACGACCCGGCTAGCCGCTCCCGGCCAGCCAAAGCAACCCGGTCGCCAAGGACGGACGGCCCGGGTGTCCTCGTCGTTCGAGCAACCAGAAGGGAGCAGTGCAACCTCACATGTTGCGAAGAGCTTGTGCGGCAGCAGCCGCAACCCTCGCCGTCGCCCTGTGTCCGGGCGTAGCGAGCGCACAGACCGGTCAGGACGTGACCGGCTCCACGGGCGCCGCCCAGGTCGGGACGGTCGATCCGGGAGCCGCCGTCGCGGCCGACGCGCCGGTCACGGCCAACGCGCCGGTGACCGTCGCCTCGCCCACCAGCGGCGGCGACGCGAGCCAGAGCGGGGCCACGTCGGCCTCGGCGTCGAGCGACAGCTCGCCGTCGGGATCCGGCGCACAGGACACAAGCGGCTCGTCCGCCTCGGCCCAGGCGGGCTCGGTGGACAGCTCTCCGAGCGCCGGCGCCAACGCGCCGACGACCGCCAACGCGCCGGTCACGGTCGCCTCGCCCGACGGCGGCGGGGACGCCTCGCGGATCGGCGACTCGGGCGCCACCGCAGCCGACAACGGCTCCGGCGGTTCGGCGTCCGGCCAGGACACGTCCGACTCGAGCGGGTCGGCCCAGGTCGATGCCGCCGACGGGTCGACGAGCGCGGCGGCCGGCACACCGGTCACCGCCAACGCACCGGTCACGGTGCTCTCGCCGAACAGCGGTGGCGACGCCACCCGTGACGGCGATACGTCCGCTTCCGCGGCGGGTGGAAGTGGATCGGCCGGCTCGTCCGGCCAGACCGTCGACGGCTCGTCCGGCGGCGCGCAGGTCGGCTCCGTCGATCCTACGCCGAGCGCCGCGGCCACCGCTCCGGCGACGGCCAACGCACCGGTGACGGTCGCGTCCCCCAACAGCGGGGGCGACGTGTCGCAGACCGGGGACACGGGAGCGGCCACGACCGGTAGCGGGACATCCGGCGGCGGCGCCGACCAGACGACCACGGGCTCGTCCGGCGGCGCGCAGGTCGGCTCCGTCGATCCTGCGCCGAGCGCCGCGGCCACCGCTCCGGCGACGGCCAACGCACCGGTCACGGTCGCCTCGCCCAACGGCGGCGGCGACGCGACCGGCAGCGGCGGGACGACCTCCACCGGTGGCGGCACCACGCCGTCCGGCGGCGATCAGACCACGGGCGGCTCCACCGGAGCGCTCCAGGTCACGCCACTCGGCGTCACGCCCATCGTCGACGTCGACGGGCCGCTGACGACGAACACGCCGGTCACGATCCTGTCGCCGGGCGGCGGCGGTGACGCCACCCAGCCGGGCGGCGACACGCCGACGACGCCGACGGGCGACACGCCGACCGGTCCGACGGGCGACACGCCGACGGGTCCGGGCGGGAACACGCCCGGCGCCCCTGGCGACGATGGCACCGGCTCCGGCGCCGGCGGTCCCGACAACGGGACCGGCGCGGGCGGCAACCCGGACCGCGGCACGCAGGACGAGTTCAGCGACAACCCGTCGAGCGGCGGCGGCTCCGTCACCACGGAGCTGCGTCGCGAGCTCGGCGCCCTCGCGGGCAACCTCCCGTTCACGGGGCTGCTCCTGTGGGTTCTCGCGCTGGCCGGCCTCGTCGCGCTCGGCGGCGGCCTGACCGGAAGGAGGGCCGCGGGCACCGTCTGATCCTCCCCCCAAGCCGGCTGCGGCGGCTGTCCCCCCGCCGTAGCCGGCTGCTCAACAGACGACGCGAAGGCCGCCGGGCTCGACGCCGAGCTCGGCCACCGTCTCGTCGCTCATATGGTCGCCGTCGACCTGCAGCGGAACCGGCCGGCCGTCGACCGAGCGGATGGTCGCCTCGCGCACGCCGGCGAAGGCGGCGATGCCGCGGTGCTTGGCGATCCGCGCCGCGCCCGACAGGGCCCGGAAGGTCACCGTCGGCACGTCGTAGGGCCGGGCGCGCGTGAGCATCACGCCGGCGAGGTCGCCGGAGTCGAGCCGCGGGCCCTCCACGAGATGCACCGGCCGGCTTTTGAAGTAGGTGTACGTGTCGCCGTTCTGGAAGAAGGCGCTGACGCCCCGGATGCGCTCGCCGCCCGTCTCGATCTCGAGCTGCGGCGGGTGGACGACGTACTTGCGCAGGAACGTGACGATCGCCGCCTCGGTGTAGTACCAGGCGCCGAAGCGCGCCTTCAGGTGCGGGTGGCGGTCGACGCGCTCGACCACGCTGGCGTCGAGCCCGATGCCGGCCGCGAACGTGAAGCGGCGGCCGTTGAGGTGGCCGACGTCGACCGGCTGGGGCTCCCAGCGATCGGCGAGGCCGAGCAGATGCTCGGTGGCGTCGACCACGTCGTTGGGGATCCCCAGCATCTTCGCGAACACGTTATTCGAGCCGCCGGGCAGCACGGTCATCGGCGTCTGGGTGCCGGCGAGGCCGTTGGCGATCTCGTTGACGGTGCCGTCGCCGCCGAACGCCACCACGACGTCGAACGCCTCCCCGATCGCGGCCGTGATCAGCTCGGTGGCGTGGCCGCGATGCTGGGTTTCGATCGCCTCGACCTCGTAGCGGCCCTGCAGCGCGTACACCACAAGGTGCTTGAGCCGGTCGGACATCGTCGTCGCGTACGGGTTGACGACGACGAGCATGCGCTTCGCCTTCGCCGGCCGCTCGAGCGCTGCGATCTCGGTCAGCCGGCGTTCCGCTAACGCGGGATCGCTCACAGCCAGCCCCGGCGGCGGAAGTAGTAGGCCATCCCGCCGAGCAGCACGACCATGAGCGCGATGATCGCCCAGAACGCGGTCATGTCCTGCTCGCCCGGCACGCCGACGTTCATGCCCCAGATGCTTGCGATCAGTGTGAGCGGGAGGACGATCACCGAGATCGCGGTCAGCACCCGGAACGTCTCGTTGGTGCGGTGCGCGATCTGTGCCTCGTTGGTCGACTCGAGCGCCTCGACGACCTCCTTGTAGTTCTCGAGCATGTCCCAGATGCGCTCGGAGGCGTCGTTGATGTCCTCGAAGTAGATGTCGAGGTCGTCGGTCATGTAGCGCGCCTTGTTGCGCTCGAGGTCGGCGACCGCGGGCCGCTGCGGGCGGACGATCTTGCGGAAGTTGATGATCTCCTGCTTGACGTTGGAGATGTCGCGCACGACCTCGGCGGAGTTGCCCTCGAAGATCTCCTCCTCGATGCGCTCGAGCTTGTTGCCGATCTTGCGGAGCATCGGGAACGAGGCGTCGACGCAGTCGTCGACGATCTTGTAGAGCAGGTAGCCGGGGCCCTTGGAGAACAGCGACTCGCGCAGCTCCTCGTTGGTCTTGCAGCGCTCGAACAGGTACTCGATCGGCTGCAGCGGCTCGTTCGGGATCGTGATCAGAAAGTCGGGGCCGACGAACAGGTCCAGCTCCGCGGCGTTGAGGCGGCCGACCTGCTTGTCGTAGCGCGGGAAGTGCAGGACGATGAACAGGTAGTCGTCGTACTCGTCGACCTTCGGGCGCTGGTTGCGCGAGATGACGTCCTCGTAGTCGAGCGCGTGGAACTCGAAGCGCTCCTGCAGCCAGGCGAGATCGACCTGGCGCGGGCGCTCGATGTTGATCCACCGCAGCCCGGGGGACTCGATGATCTCGACGTGCGGCTCGTCGTGGGCGGGCGCGACGTCAGGTGCGCGCACGCGTGCGCGACGCCCGAATGGAGAGCGCGGGAGGCTCGGCATAACTGAGGGGATCCTCGGTCAGGGGCATCGCAATACAGATTCTACGCGTGCTACCGTTCTCCCACATAGCAGTACGCATCCAGAGGGGTGGAGGGACTGGCCCTATGAAGCCCCGCCAACCATCCCGCGCAAGCGGGAAACGGTGGCAATTCCATCAGGCTCCAAGACGACGGCCTGGGAGATGTGGCGCAGGGCTCTCCCGAAACCTTCGCCGCGAAGCACCCAGGCGGAGGTTCAATTCCATTGCCGGCAGATGCCCTGAAGTGCAAGGAGTGCTCCACCACCTACCCGCTCGACGCGCGCTACGTCTGCGAGCGCTGCTTCGGCCCGCTTGAGGTCTCCTACCGCGCGCCGTCAGGCAACGCGGACGAGCTGAAGCGCCGCATCCAGGCGGGCCCGCACACGCTGTGGCGCTACGCCGACTTCCTGCCGCTCGAAGGGGCGCCGCGTTCGGCGCTGCCGACGGGCTGGACGCCGCTGGTGCGCGCCGGCCGCCTCGCCGAACGGCTCGGGCTGCGCGAGGTGTGGGTCAAGAACGAGACCGCCAACCCGACGCACTCGTTCAAGGACCGCGTCGTCTCGATCGCCCTCGCCCGCGCCCAGGAGCTCGGGTTCGAGACCGTCGCGTGCGCGTCCACCGGCAACCTCGCCAACGCGGTGGCCGCCCACGCCGCCGCGGCCGGGCTGCCGTCGTTCGTCTTCATCCCGGCTGACCTCGAGCAGGAGAAGATCCTCGCCACCGGCGCCTATGGCACGAACATCGTCGCGATTCGTGGCAACTACGACGCCGTCAACCGGCTCTGTACCGAGCTCTCGGCTGAGCGGCCGTGGGCGTTCGTGAACGTCAACGTGCGGCCCTACTACGCCGAGGGCTCCAAGACCCTGGCCTTCGAGACTGCCGAGCAGCTCGGCTGGGAGCTGCCCGATCGCGTGGTCGCGCCGATCGCCTCCGGCTCGCTGTTCACGAAGGTCGCGCGCGGCTTCGAGGAGTTCATCGAGGCGGGGCTGCTGAGCGGCGAGATCCCCACGATGTGCGGCGCCCAGGCCGAGGGCTGCTCGCCGGTCGCCCAGGCGTTCGCCGCCGGGACCGATGTCTGCAAGCCGGTCAAGCCCGACACGATCGCCAAGTCGCTCGCCATCGGCAACCCGGCCGACGGCCCGTACGCGGTCGAGCTGGCGAACGCCACCGGCGGCGTGATCGAGAGCGTCACCGACGACGAGATCCGCGCCGGCATCCGGCTGCTGGCCGAGACGACCGGCATCTTCACCGAGACCGCCGGCGGCGTGACCACGGCGGTGCTCGCCAAGCTCGCGGCCGCGGGGAAGATCGACCCGGCCGAGCGCGTGGTCGCCTACATCACCGGCGACGGCCTGAAGACGCTCGACACTGTGCGCGACACGTTCACCGTGACCGAGATCGCGCCGTCGGTCGACGAGTTCGAGTCGGCGTTCGCGGGCGCGGTGGCCTGATGGCGGTCACGGTCAAGCTGCCGACGCAGCTGCGCGATGCCGCCGGCAACCAGACCGAGGCACAGGTCGAGGGCAGCACGGTGGGCGAGGCGCTGTCGAGCCTGTACGAGCAGCACGGCGAGCTGCGCTCGCGCATGTCCGACGACGGCGGCGCCCTGCGGCGGTTCGTGAACGTGTACCTCGGCGGCGAGGACATCCGCTTCCTCGACGGCCTCGATACACCCGTCTCCGACGGTGACGAGCTGACGATCCTGCCGGCGGTCGCGGGCGGGTAGGGCACGTGCCCTAATGCGCATCGACGAGCTGCTGCGGGCCGGCGATGGGCCCGTGTTCTCGTTCGAGTTCGGGCCGCCGCGCACGCCGGAGACCGAGCTCTCGCTGTGGCGGGCGGTCGAGGAGCTGCGCGTGCTCGACCCGGCGTTCGTCAGCGTTACCTGGGGCGCCGGCGGCTCGACCCGGGGACCGACGCTCGAGACGGTTCGCCGCATGCACGAGACGGCCGGCCTCGAGCCGATGCCGCACCTGACGTGCGTCGGCAGCACAGCCGCCGAGCTGCGCGCGCTGGTGCGCGGGATCGCCGCCGACGGGATTGACAACCTGCTCGTGCTGCGCGGCGACGGCGAGGCGGGCGAGGTTCCCAGCGCGGCGGCGCTGGCGGCGCTCGCCCGCGCGGAGAGCGATCTGTGCCTGGTCGGCGCCTGCTACCCCGAGTCGGACGAGCTCGACTACGTGCGCGCCAAGGTCGACGCCGGCGTCACCGTCCTGATCACGCAGCTGTTCTTCGACAACGCGGACTACTTCCGCTTCGTCGAGCGCGTGCGGAAGGCGGGGATCGACGTGCCGGTGCTGCCGGGGATCACCCCGATCACCCACGCCGGCCAGCTGCAACGGATGGTCTCCCTGTGCGGCGCGGGCATCCCGGCCGCACTCGAGCGCGAGCTCGGCCTGCGCGCCGACGACCCGCGCGCGGTCGCCGACTTCGGCGTCGCCTACGCGACCGCCCAGGCGGGTGAGCTGCTCGCCGGCGGCGCGCCCGGCATCCACCTCTACACGCTCAACCGGTCGCCGGCCACCCGGGCGGTCGTGTCCGCCCTGCGCTCTATACCGTCCCAGCCATGGTCGCTGCGCTGGGATGGGGCGCGCTCAGCGCATCGTCGCTGATCATCGGCGCGCTGCTCGGCCTGGCCCGCCCGTGGCCGCGCAAGCTCATCGGCGCTGTGCTCGCGTTCGGCGCCGGCGCGCTGATCAGTGCCGTCAGCTTCGACCTCGCGGAGGAGGGCGGGCGCATCGGCGGCGCCGACGCGCTGGCGGTCGGCCTCGCCGCGGGCGCGCTCGCCTACTGGGGTGCGAACCGGCTCGTCGAGCGCGCGACCGGCAAGCGGCGCGGCGGGCCGTCTGCCCACGGCGAGGACGCTGACGAGGGACCTGCGCTCGCGCTCGGCGCGCTGCTCGACGGCATCCCCGAGCAGGCGGTGCTCGGCATCGGCGTCGCCGCCGGGTCGGGCGTCAGCGTCGGCTTGCTGGCCGCGATCTTCATCTCCAACCTGCCGGAGGCGGTCGGATCGTCGACCGCCATGGCCGCGGACGGCACGCCACGCCGCACGATCATCCGGCTGTGGGTCATCGTCGCCGTGATCTGCACGCTCGCCTCGGTGGCGGGCTTCGCGATCGCCGACACCGTCTCCGGCAACGTGCAAGGGGCGATCGACGGTTTCGCCGCGGGCGCGCTGCTCGTCATGCTGATCGACGAGATGATCCCAGATGCCGCCAAGGCGGCCGGTGACATCGCCGGCCTCCTCACGGTGCTCGGCTTCGCCGTCGCCGCCGCGCTGTCCGCCGTAAGCTAGGCGGCGCGGGCGCGCCGCGGCGGCAGCGCGAAGTCGTCGGCGCCGATCAGGTCGCCCTCCAGGGCCGGGACCAGGCAGGCGGCAAGAGCCTCCATGTTCTCGGTCACCGACCGCTCGTAGGCGGCGACGATCTCCTCCCGCCACTCGCTCTGGCGGCGGTCGAGCTCGGCCATGTCGGCGCGTGTGTACGGCGCCTTGAGGTGGGTCATGCACTCCGGGCAGCGCAGGTCGACCAGCACGTCCTGGTCACCCTGTGGCTCGCACCGCAGCGGCTGCAGAAAGCACGATCCGCAGCTCGGGCAGGAGGACAGCGCCATGATGCGCGAAAGTAGACCTATGCTCGGACGGAACCTCGCAGCCTTGCTCGCCGCGCTCGCCCTCAGCGGCTGTGGTGCCGACGATGCGCCGGCGGGCGTCCGCGTCGCCGGCTCGGCCGTCCACAGCAAGGCAGTGCGCAAGGACATGGCCGTAAGAGTCGTCGTGCCCGACGGTGGCGGCCGGCGGCCGCTGCTCGTGTTCCTCCACGGCCGCGGCGGCGACGACGGCTCGTACCTGCACAAGCCGTTCTTCGCCGCGCTGAAGGCACTCGGCACCCGCGCGCCGGTCGTCGCGTTCCCCGACGGCGCCGAGGACAAGTACTGGCACAATCGCCGCAGCGGCGACTGGGGCCGCTACGTCATGCGCGAGGTGATCCCGCAGGTGACGCGCGAGTTCCATACCGACCGCCACCGCGTCGCCATCGGCGGCATCTCGATGGGCGGATTCGGCGCGTTCGACCTCGCGCGGCTGCACCCGCGTCGCTTCTGCGCGGTCGGCGGCCACTCGCCCGCCCTCTGGCGCACCGGCGGCGAGACCGCGCCGGGCGCGTTCGACGACGCCGCGGACTTCGCCCGCCACGACGTCGTCGCCGGCGCGGGCCGGCTCACCGGCCTACCCGTCTGGCTCGACGCGGGCGACCGCGATCCGTTCCGGCCGGGCGACGCCGCGTTCGCCGCCAACCTGCGCGCAGCGGGCGCGCATCCGAGGATCCGCCAGTGGCCCGGCGGCCACGACGGCGACTACTGGGACGCCCACTGGCGCGACTATCTGCGCTTCTACGCTCGCGCGCTCAAGCGCTGCTAGTGCTTGACGCGGATCGTCATCCGCATGCCCTCGTGGAGCGTGCAGACGATCGAGTACTTGCCGGGGACCGTCAGCTTGCGCTTGAAGCGGTAGTCCGACGCGGCGGGCTGCGAGTGGAACTTCTTCACGTGCTTGGGCCCCGACTTGAGCTTGACGTCGTGGACGTCGCCCGCCGTCTCAAACCCCGGCCACTTCCAGGTGACGGTCGTGCCGCGCTTGACGCTGAGCGTCTTCGGCAGGAAGTAGTTGTCGCCGATCTTGACGGTCTTGCGTGGAGCCGCCAGGGCCGGCGCCGCGCTCACCAGGAGCGCGGCGCCGGCGACGACGGCCGTTATGGATTGGAACCTCACGGCTTGTAGACCTGCAGCGGCTTGTAGCCCTTGAACGGCGGGTGGCCCAGCGGCTGGCGCCAGCCGTTGACGGCGTTAGCCCCGGCCCAGCTGAGCATCTTGTCGTAGGTCGACTGGCTGAACGTGTTCTTGCCCGTGCACGGGTTGATTGCGTTCGGATCCAGCACGGTGTCCGTCGGCGCCACCGTGAAGCAGTTGTCGCTGCCCTGGCCGGCGTACACGATGTCGTAGCCGTTCGTGTCCTTGCCGCCGAGCCCGAACGCGTTGCCCTTGACGATGTTGCGGTCGAACGTGGCCGCGTCGGGATGCTTGCTGACCAGGAAGCTGTCGATGCCCGCGACGCCGCCGAGGTAGTTGCCGAAGATCCGGTTGTTCTCGACCCGGTTGTCACGGCCGCCGAGGAAGATGATCCCCGTGCCGATCGGGACCAGGGCCGACGTCGCCTGGTTGTTGACCTTGAACGGCGGATGCCCGGTGTGGAAGTTGAAGTTGTTCCAGAAGATGTCGTTGTCGATGATCTCGTTGTGCTCGGGCGGCGGGTCCTTCTCGGAGTCCAGCGCGTTGGGGACGATGCCGACGCCGTTGTTGTAGAAGCGGCTCTTGGTGATCGTCACGTAGCGCATGTTGGTGGCGCTGAAGCCGATCGGGCTTCCCCAGCCGGAGACGTTCTTGACGATTGACTGCTTGTGCTTGGGCGTCTGGATGGGCGTCTGCCCGATGTAGAAGGCGCCGTCGTTGACGTAGTACGCCTCCGAGTTGAGCATCCGGCCGCCGACCGAGTTGAACGCGTACAGGCCGTACACCCCGGTGTGCTGCGCCACGAGGTGGTTCATGGTGTAGCCGGTGACGTTCGTGACGAAGAAGCCGTTGGACTTGTAGTCACGGGCGAAGAATCCGTCGATGGTCACCTGGTCGGCGTCGTTGACGAACACCGCGTTCTGCATCTTGCCCTTGGCGCGCATCACGACCTTGCGCGGGTGCTTCGGGTTGCCGAGCAGCCGGAGGTAGCGCTTCTTCTTGCCGGAGATCGTGACGGCCTCGCGGTAGGTGCCGTTGGACACGCGGATCGTGTCGCCGGCGCGCGCCTTGTTGACCGCCTTCTGGATCGTGCGGAAGTCGCAGCGGCCCTTCTTGTGGCACACGGTGAGCGTGTGGTGGGGGCCCTTGGGCTTGGGCTGGACCTTGCCCGGGTCCTTGGGCGCGGGATACGTCTGGGCGCTCGCGCCGGCGGGCACGAGCAGGGCGACCGCCAATAGGGCGGCAGGCGCGAAGCGCAGTGATGAGCGGATGGTGACCTCCTCCTTAAGGGTCCACCACGTACCAGCCCGCCATCCCCGTGTTCTGGTGGGTGAAGACGTGGCAGTGGTAGAGCCAGCGACCCGGGTTGTCCTCGACGAAGCGGGCCGTGACCGACTCGTTCGGCCCCATCGCCGGGTTGTCGACGAAGGCCCCCGCTGGATCCCTCCAGCGGTGGCCGTGGATGTGAAACGTGTGGAAGTTCGAGTCCATGCCAAGTGCGTTGATCTCGACGTCCTCGCCCACGCGCGAGCGCAGCGTCGGCGTGTTGCCCGCGTACGCGCGGCCGTTGAAGCACTGCAGGTTCTCCTCGCGGCCGGTGATCGGCGGCGGCAGCTCGTGCGCGAACAGGCAGTACACGCGGTTCGGCGACGGAGCGCCCTTCGGGCGGACGATGACCGCGCCGAACAGGCCCCGGAACGTGTTCAGCGTGTGGTTCGGGCCGTGGTCGTGGTACGGCCAGACCCCCACCGACTCCGGCACGCATTCCCACTGATACGTGAAGGTGTCGCCCGGGGCGATGAACCCGCCCGCGCGCGTGAACTCGCCCATGTAGGCGCCGTCGTACTCGGGGTTGTACTTGACGCCGTGCGGGTGCATCGTGACCGCCTGGCGCAGCTTCGTGTCGGCGTTGCGGAAGTGGACGACCAGCACGTCGCCGACCTCGGCGACCAGCGTGGGGCCGGGGAGCGACGGCGCGCGCACGTAGCCGGCGAATCCGGGCGTCATCTCGCGGTACATGAACGCGCGGTACGAGTTGCGGCTGCGCAGCGGGCGGTTGTGCCACTCGTCGCGCTTGAACGGCGTGATCTCCCAGTTGCGCGTTTCCGCCTGGATCCAGTACTCGCGGCGGATCCCGCCGGGCTGCGGCTGGATCTGCGGCACGTCCTCGGCCGCGGCGAAGCGGCGCGGGCGCCGCACGCGGGCCGCGACGGCGTCGGCGCGGGCAAGCGCCTTCGGCCCGTCGACCGCGACGTCCTGGCCGCCGATCGTGCACAGGAGCGCAGCGCCGCCCGCGACACCGAAGAACGAGCGGCGCGTGGTGGGGCTCGGCGGCGTCATGCGGTCGCGAAGCGTAGTACAAGTACGTCCGTACTGGTACGGTGCCGCACGTGCCCGCCGCCACCGGCTCCCGCGCCGAGGCCTCAGAACGCGTTCGCGATGCCATCGTCGGCGCGACGGTGCGCGTCGTCGCCCGCGAGGGTGTTTCCGCGGTTACGCACCGCCGGGTGGCCTCCGAGGCGGGCGTCTCGCTGTCCTCGACCACGTGGCACTTCGCCGACAAGAGCGAGATCCTCGAGGCCGCGCTGCGCTGGACGGCCCGGCGCGAGGTGGCGCGGATCGCCGAGATCGCCGACGGGCTGGGCGGCGCCGACTTCGACCCCGCCGCATGGGCCGACGAGCTGTCCGCCTGGCTGCTCGAGCAGGTCACCGGCGAGCGCGAGGTCGCGGTGGCGCTCTACCGGCTGCAGATCGAGCTGCTCGGATCGCCGCAGGCGCGCCGGGTGCACCGTGAGTGGGGGAGGGAGCTGCGCCGGCTGGGCGACAGCGTGCTCGAGCACTCGGCCACGCTCACGCCGGACCTCGACATCCGGCTCGTCGTCGCCGCACTCGACGGGCTGCGCCTGAGCGTGCTCAGCTCGGGCGACTCCGACACGTCGTGGGTCCGGCCCGCGGTGCACAGGCAGCTGCGCTCGCTCCTCGGCTGAAGTAGTGTCCGTTTATGGAGGCCGAGCGCCTCACCGCCGAGTGCCCGCGCTGCGGCAAGGTCTTCGAGACCTGGGCTCTCGGCACGCCGGACCTCGACGCCGATCCCGCGCTCGGCGATCCCGGCTGGATGTTCGCCGCCTCCGAGGCGACCTGCCCGCACTGCGGACACACAAGCTGCTGCTCAGGGCTTGCGGCCGAACGCGAGGCCTGGCAAAGCCAGTAGTGAGTGCAGTTTTCTCGCCATCTGCCGATGTTCTGGCAGATGGCGGACACCGACGTCGCGCTCGAACGCCTGCCGTGGACCGTGCGGGCCTCCCGGCCTGCCCGCGCCCTGGCCGCCGCGCGTGCGTGGCTGCCGCAGGGGCAGATGCTCCCCGAGCACATCCTCCGCCGCCGCCACCACACGATCGTGTGGCTGCTGTGGATGCACGTCGTCGGCCTGACGATCTTCGGTCTCGCGATGGGCCAGACCGTCGCCCACATGGCCTTCGAGGGCACGCTGATGGCGGGCCCCGCCGTGATGGCGACCTCCGAGTGGGTCGGCCTGCGCATGCGCGTGGCCGCCGCCTCGTTCGGCCTGATCACCGCCTCGGCCATGCTCGTGCACCTCTCGGGCGGGGTCATCGAAGCGCACTTCCACTTCTTCGTGATGATCGGCGTCCTCACCCTGTACCAGGACTGGATGGCGTTCGGGATCGCGATCGGCTACGTCGTCGTGCACCACGGCGTCGTCGGCGTCATCGCGCCCGAGCAGGTCTACAACCACCCTGACGCGATCGCTCACCCGTGGCGCTGGGCGATGATCCACGGCGGCTTCGTGCTCGCCGCGAGCGCTGCCCACGTGGTCGCCTGGCGCACGAACGAGAACCAGCTGCTGCGCGACCCGCTGACCGGCCTGCCCAGCCGTCTGCTCTTCAGCAACCGCGTCACGCAGGCGCTCGAGCGCCTGCAGCGCCGCCGCGGCAGCCACGTCGCCGTGCTCTTCCTCGACCTCGACCGCTTCAAGGTCATCAACGACAGCCTCGGCCACGCCGCCGGCGACAAGCTGATCGTCGCGGTCGCCGAGCGGCTGCGCCACGCGCTGCGCCGGCACGAGACCGTGTCGCGCTTCGGCGGCGATGAGTTCGCGATCCTCTGCGAGGACATCCGCGACGAGCAGGACGCGATCGCGGTCGGCGAGCGCGTGCTCAAGGCGTTCAGCAGCCCCTTCAACCTCACGCACGGCGAGGCCGTGACCACCGCCAGCCTCGGCATCGCGCTGTCGGCCGACCCCGACCAGGACGTCGGCAACCTGATCCGCGACGCCGACGCCGCGATGTACCGCGCCAAGGAGGCCGGCGGCGGCCGGCTGATGCTGTTCGACGAGGTCACACGCCAGCGCGCGCTCACGCGCCTGCACACCGAGAACGCGCTGCGGCGCGCGATCGAGCAGGAGGAGTTCCGCGTCTACTTCCAACCCGAGGTATCCGTGGAGACCGGCGCCATCGTCGGCATCGAGGCGCTCGTGCGCTGGGAGCACCCCGAACGCGGGATCGTCGGCCCGGATGCGTTCATCGGGCTAGCCGAGGAGACCGGCCTGATCGTCCCGATCGGCACCTGGGTCCTGCACGAGGCCTGCCGCCTCGCGCGCGCCTGGCAGGCCGAGCGCAGCGCCGACGACCCGCTCGTCGTGCGCGTCAACGTCTCCGCCCGCCAGCTCGCCGCCGACGATCTGATCGACGTCGTGGCCGACGCGCTCGAGCGCAGCGGCGTCGAGCCCGAGCACCTGTGCCTCGAGGTCACCGAGAGCGTGCTCGTCGAGGACCCGGACGCCTCGGCCGGCAAGCTCGCCGCGCTCAAGCAGCTCGGCGTGAAGATCGCGGTCGACGACTTCGGCACCGGCTACTCGTCGCTCGAGTACCTGCGGCGCTTCCCGGTCGACTGCGTGAAGATCGACCGCTCGTTCGTGCGCGGCATCCCGCACTCGAGCGAGGACGTCGCGATCGTCAACGCCGTGATCGACCTCGGCCACGCGCTTGGCCTGTCGGTCACCGCCGAGGGCGTCGAGACCGACGACCAACTCGACCGCCTGCAGCTCAACGGCTGCGACACCGCTCAGGGCTTCCTCTTCAGCCGCCCCGAGCACCCCGACGTCGTCGAGCGCCTGCTGCGTTAGGCTCGCGCTCATGGACCTCGAGGGCGTAACCATCCGCCGCCGCGAGGACCTCGAGCGCACCGGCAATTGGCTGCTCGTCCGGCGTTCGCTCGGGGTCGACGCGTTCGGCATGAACCTCGTCGAGATCCCGCCCGGCGAGCGGATCCCCGAGCACGACGAGACTGAACGCGACCAGGAGGAGGTCTTCCTGGTGCTCGAGGGCTCGCCGAGCCTGGTGGTTGACGGGCGGGAGATCGAGACGCCGGCCGGGACGTTCGCGCGGCTTGACCCGCAGCTGTCGCGGACCGTCGTCAACAACAGCGAGGAGCCCGCTGCGGTGCTGATCATCTCGGCACCGCGCTCGAGCGGCTACGAGCCGATGGAGTGGGCATGAGCGAGCTCTACCACTCCGGCAGCCGCTCGCTCCAGGACCGCTTCGACACGCGCCGGCTGGCCGATCGGCTCGAGGCCGTCAAGGTCACCGACGTCATTGACGACCGCGACCGCGCGTTCATCGAGAGCATGGACATGCTCTTCATCGCCACCGCCGACGAGCAGGGCCACCCGAACTGCTCCTACAAAGGTGGCGACCCCGGCTTCGTGCGCGTGCTCGACGAGCGCACGATCGCGTTCCCGGTCTACGACGGCAACGGCATGTTCCTGTCGGTCGGCAACCTGCTCGTCAACGCCGAGGTCGGCCTGCTCTTCATCTCGTTCGACCGCGGCCGGCGGCTGCGGCTGAACGGGACGGCGAGCATCGACCCGGACGACGAGCTGACACCGACGTGGCCCGGTGCCCAGCTCGTCGTCCGCGTGCGGGCGCGCGAGGTGTTCCCCAACTGCCCGCGTTACATCCACCGCTACGAGCGGGTGGAGCGGTCCCCCTATGTGCCGGTCGCGGGCATCGAGCCGCCGGTGCCGGACTGGAAGACGCGCGACTGGGCGCGCGACGTGCTGCCGAGCTCGGACCAGGCGAGCCGGGCGAGCGTGAGCGCGCCGAGCATGAGCCCGAAGTCGCGCAGTGCGATGTCGCCGTAGCCGCCGACGAGCAGCAGGTTGACGATGATGCCGCCGAGCCAGCCGGCCACGAGCACGCTGCCGTAGCGCGGCGCGATCGCGACGACACAACCGGCGACGACCTCGATCACGCCGACGATCGACATCGCGGTGTCGGCATCGCCGGGGATGACGCTGTTGAACTCGCTGGACAGGTACCTCGTCCAGTCGTCCGTGAGGACGTTGGCGAACTTGTCGAGGCCGAACAGGATCGGCGCGACGGTGAACGCGATCCGCAGGAGCAGGAAGGCCTGCCGTGCGGCGGTGTTGGAGTCAGTCATGCTCCGTTTGCGGCCCGTCGCGGTCGGCTCTTACGAGTGCAACCAGGCTCTCGTAATCCTCCCGACAGGCGGGGCAGCCCTCGAGGTGCGCGGCCATGCCGGGCACCTCGCGGCCCTCGACATACTCGTCGAGGTGCTCGAAGCACGCCTCGCAGCTGACCTCGGGGCCGCTGGGTCCGAGCAGGCTCATGTCTCACCTCCGATCGCCGCGCGCAGCTTGCGGCGGGCGTCGTGCAACGTCTTGTAGAGCGCGCCGCGAGTGCTGCCGAGGCGCTCGGCCAGCACGTCGATGGGGACGCCGTTGAGCGCGAGCGCGGTGAAGACGGTGCGCTGGTGCTCGGTGAGCTCGGTCCGCATCGCGTCGCGCACCGCGCGCAGGAGCTCGGCGTCCTCGGCCCGCTGGTGCGGCGAGGGCCCCGCATCGGGCGGGCTCGTCTCGTCGAGCGGTACCTCGCGGCCGTGCCAGGCGCGGCGGCGCGCCTTCACGCCGGCCTCGAGCAGCGCGAACTTGTACGCCCAGGTCGTGAAGCGGCTCTGCCCGCGGAACGTGTCGAGCTTGCGCAGCAGCGCGACCATCGCGTCGTTGGCCGCCTGCGCCGCGAGGTCCTCGGCCTCGTCGTAGGGCAGCCGCCGGCGGTGGTGCAGCTCGAACCGCGCGGCGCGCAGCATCAGCGCGTGCAGCTCCGCCATCGCGTCATCGCGCCCTGCGCGCAGGGTCGCGATCGAGAGCGTGGTCGTCTCCTCGGCCAAGACCGACATCTTCCCGTTTGGCGTCGCCGCGTCGCGAGTTCTTACTAGCGGATCACTTCACAGACCGCGCTGCGGCGCAGCCGGCGGCAGGGGCGCCGGCCGCTGATGACGACGTCGTAGCCGCCCGCCTCGGCCAGGTTCGCAAGCGTGCTGCGGAGCCGGCCGTGCACCAACCGGGTGGTGAGCGAGACATTGGCCGGCACCTCGTCACGCGCGGCGGCCAGGAGGCGGAGCATCTCGCGCTCCGCGTCACGCCGCAGCGTGTCCGGCGAGCAGGGGAGCACCATCATCCCGAAGCTCGTGTAGAGCCGCGGCTCGGGGATCACGGCGACCAACGTCAGCAGCGCGCAGTGCTCGACGGCGAGCTCGATCGCCCGGTCCAGAGCGGCCCAGTCCTGCTCGCAGCCGTCGAACGCCACCAGGATCCGGCGGATCCTGCGGGTCTCCTCCTGCGTCGCCCGGTCAAGCGCTTCGAGCACTCCGCCGGAAAGTCTGACATGAAGAACGTTTCTGGTCAAGACGGTCTGTTAGCGGTACGATGCGGTGGTGACGGTCATCGACGCTCCCTCGCTCCCCCCGTCACTGGCGCACTGGCCCGGGTATCTCACCGCGTTCATCGCGGAGCATGCCACCGAGCGGTTCGAGCGTGCGCTGGGTGACCAGCAGATCCGCAGCAAGCACGCCCAGGTCCTCGCGGTGATCGACGCCGAGGGCTCGATGTCGCAGCGTGCTCTCTGCCGGCGACTGCGGATCGACAAGAGCCCGATGGTCGGCCTGGTCGACGACCTCGAGCGGCTCGGCCTCGCCGAGCGGCGTCGGGACGACGCGGACCGCCGCGTGCAGGCGATCCACCTCACCGGCAAGGGCCGCGTCGCGGTCGGCCGCGTGATGCAGCTGGCCGAAAGCGAGAACGCCCGCACGTTCGGCGTGCTCGACGACGACGAGCGCGAAGAGCTGCACCGACTTCTGCTGAAGGTCGCCGAGGCGACCGTCTGACCCGGCGCCGGGCTCCTGGGGAGGAGGCCCGGCGCCACCGGTCAGACTGAACCGTCGTGTTCGACGAGGGCATCACCGACTACTACGAGCGCGGGAGCGAGCAGCACCGTCTCCGCGGAGAGTCGCGGCTCGAGTTCGTGCGCACGCAGGAGCTCCTCGAGCGATTCCTGCCGGCGCCGCCCGCGGTCGTGCTCGACATCGGCGGGGGGCCGGGCGCCTACGCGGCCTGGCTTTCCAGGCTCGGCTACGAGGTGCATCTGCTCGACCCGATCGAACTGCACGTGGCGCAGGCGCGCGACCTGGGCGTGACCGCCTCGGTCGGCGATGCGCGCGCACTGCCGTTCGACGACGGGAGCGCCGATTGCGGTGCTCCTGCTCGGCCCGCTCTACCACCTGCTCGAGGTGGACGACCGGCAGCGTGCGTTGACGGAGGCGCACCGGGTGCTGCGGCCCGGCGGCGTGCTCGCCGCGGCCGCGATCACGCGTTTCGCCTCCACCATCGACGGCCTGCAGAAGGGCTACCTCGCGTCGCCCGACTTCGAGCGCGTCATCGAGCGCGTGCTGCGCGACGGCCGGCACACGAACCCCGACGGCCACGAGGGCTGGTTCACGACCGCGTACTTCCACCTACCGGAACCATTCGCCGCCGAGATCCATGCCGCCGGGTTCTACCTCGACGACGTCTACGCCATCGAGGGCGTGGGCCAATGGCTGAACGACGTCGATGCATGGCTCGACGACCCCAACCGCCGCGCGGCACTGCTGCGCGCCATCGCCCGGCTCGAGACCGAGCCGAGCCTGCTCGGCGCCAGCCCGCACCTGCTGGCGGTCGGCGTCAATCCATGAGGCCCGACTCATAGGCGACTGCGGTGGCCTGCACACGATCGCGCGCGCCGAGCTTCTCGAGGATCGATGCGACGTGGGTCTTCACGGTGGCGCGGCTGACGAACAGCGCGTCCGCGATCTCGGTGTTCGACATGCCCCGGGCGACGAGCCTGAGTACCTCGCCCTCGCGCGCGGTCAGCGCGGCGACGGCCTCGCGCGAAGCGGTGTCGGTCCGGCGTGTGGTGAACGCCTCGATCAGCCGCCGGGTGACGCTCGGCGCGAGCATCGCCTCGCCCGCGGCGACGACCCGGATCGCCCGCACGAGGTCGTCGGCCGGCGCGTACTTGAGCAGGAAGCCGCTGGCGCCGGCGGTGAGCGCCTCGTACACGTACTGGTCCTCGTCGAACGTGGTCAGCACGAGGACCCGCGAGCTCGTGCCGGCGGTGCGGCGTGTCGCCTCGATCCCGTCGAGCCGGGGCATGCGCACGTCCATCAGCACGACGTCGGGCGAGAGCCGCTGGATCGCGTCGAGCGCGGCGAGCCCATCGCTCGCCTCAGCCACCACGTCGATGTCCGGCTCGCGGTCGAGCACGAGCCGCAGCCCGGTGCGAACCATCTCCTCGTCGTCGGCGATCAGGACGCGAATGGTCATAGCGGGAACGTCGCGCGGACGCGAAAGCCGCCCTCATCGCGCGGCCCGTGCTCGAGCCGGCCGCCGTAGAAGCTCACGCGTTCGCGCATGCCGAGCAGGCCTCGGCCGGCACCGGCGACTCCGTTGACGCGCGTGCCGCCGTCGTCTGTCACCTCGAGCGCCAGCTCGTCGGGCCGGTATGTGACGGTGACCGCCGCGGTCGAGCCGCGGGCGTGCTTGACGCTGTTGGTCAGCGCCTCCTGCACGACGCGGTAGGCGGACAGGTCGAGACCCGACTCGAGCGCCACCGGCTCGCCCTCGACGCGCAGCGTGACGGGGAGGCCCGCGTCGGTCACGCGGCGCGCGAGCTCGTCGAGCTGCGCGAGCCGCGGGTGCGGCGCGACGCCCTGCTGCTCGCCATCCTCGCGCAGCAGCCCGAGCAGTCGCTGCATCTCCTCGAGCGCGGACCGGCCGGAGCGCTCGATCGTTTCGAGCGCGTCGCCGACGATCTGCTCGCGGTCGTCGAGCACGCGCCGGGCGCCCTGCGCCTGGAGCACAACCACGCCGAGGCTGTGCGTGACGATGTCGTGCAGCTCGCGGGCGATGTGGCGCCGCTCGTCCTCGACCGCCTCGCGCGCGACGCGCTCGGCGTCGCCCCGCGCGGTGCGTGCGCGGGCCAGCGCGAGGCGGACGGCGCGGCCGACGAACCAGAACGCAACCGGCGTCATCACGTCACTGGCCATCCCACCGAGCGAGCCGTACTCGGCGCTGTCGATGTCGTGCAGGACGATCCCGACGGCGATCGCGACGCCACCGGCGATCGCCCGGCCGAGCCGCTCGTTGGCGGCGACCGTGTAGGTGGCGAGCGTGATCGCGACGTACTCGGCGAACACCGACGGCGGGTTCTCCGCGAATCCCTGCACCGCGGCGGCGAGAGCGACGAACAGCGCGACCGCCAGTGGCGCCCGGCGGCGGAACGTGAGCGCCATCGTGAGCAGCAGCGCGGCGTGCGCGGCCGGCTCCGACGCCCCGATCTGGACCTGGGCGAGCACGGTGAGGGCGACCGCGATCGCTCCGTCGACCACGAGGTCCGATGGCCGTTCCACGCACGAGAAGCTAGACCGTGCGCGGGCGCCTCGCCATCGGCCACGCGGCCAGTGCGAAATCGCCCACGTGGCCGATAGTTTCCGGTCTGCGCCGCGCTTACGGTGCCGCCATGGACATCATCGTTCTCGCCATCACCCTCATCGCCGCCCTGCTCCTCTCGCGCTCGAAGGCGCTCGTCGTTGCCGGGGTCGCCTGGCTCGCCGGTCTCTCGATGGTCGCGTGGGGCCCGGCCCACAACGCCGACGTGCACCTGAGCAGCGCCGGGTTCTGGGTCCCGTGGTTCGTCGTCCTCGGGCTCTGCCTCGTCGTGGTCTGGGGAGTCGATCGCTTCCGGCGCCGGGCCGCGACTCCCCGGCTCGACGGCGCTCGGTGAAGGCGCCGCTGCCACCACGATTGGACGAAGCGCGCGAGCTCGGGGCGCTCGACGAGAACAGCCTCGTCGAAGCCCGCTTGGCCGACGTCGACCTCAGCGGCGCCCGCATCCGCGGGCTCCGGCTGGTCGACGTCGCCGTCGACCGCGGCAACCTCGCCAACGTGTTGGCAGCGGAGCTCTCCCTCACCCGCGTCGCCTTCACCGGCACGCGGCTCACCGGCGCGCAGTGGACCCGCGGCCGGATCGCCGACGCCGTCTTCCGCGACTGCCGGATCGACCTCGCGGTGTTGGCCGGCACGACGTTCGAGCGCGTCACATTCGACGGCTGCCTGCTGTCGCAGACCGACTTCGGCGAGGCGCTCTTCCGGTCGGTCCGCTTCGACCACTGCGACCTCACCGAGGCCGATCTGAGCGGGCTGCGGATCGACGGGTGCGAGCTGCGCTCGTGCACGCTCGACGGGCTGGTCGCGGCCGACCGCCTGCGCGGCGCCGCGATGCCGTGGCACGACGTCGTCGGCAACGCGGCGCTGCTCGCCCGCACGCTAGGCATCCGTGTGTTAGGAGAAGCCGACGGATGACCCTTGTCCTGTACGAGCATCCGTTCGCGTCGTACTGCCAGAAGGTGCTGATCGCCCTTTACGAGCTCGACGTCCCGTTCCGTGCTGAGATCGTCGAGGGCGACCGGACCGACCTCGCCGCCCAATGCAGAAGATCGTGGGCGACCAGCTCCGGCCCGATGACGCCAAGGATCCCTACGGCGTGAGCGAGGCGCGCGCCGCGCTCGACGCGGCGTACGGCGTGCTCGACGCCCGGATGGCGCACGCGCGCTGGGCAGCCGGCGACACCTTCACGCTCGCCGACTGCGCGGCCGCCCCGGCACTGTTCTACACACGGGCCGTCCACCGCTGGGCCGACCACCACACCAATGTCGCGCGCTTACCGCGACCTGATGGAGCGTCCTTCCGTCGTCCGCGTGGTCGAGGAGGCACGGCGGTACCGCGAGCTGCTCCCGCATCCGTGGCCCCCGGACCAGGACGACCTCGGCTAGTAGCGCGCCCGGCAAGATTCGAACTTGCGACCTCTCGCTCCGGAGGCGAGCGCTCTATCCACTGAGCTACGGGCGCCTTTCCTGAAGGAAAGGATGCTAGCGACGCCCCGCGTTACCTTTAGCTGCGAGGCAGTTGCCTTGCTCTACATCCTGCTGTTTCTGTCGTCCCTTCTCGCCGGCAGCGCGACCACGAGCGCCGGGGACGCCGGCCATGTTCGGTACGTAAAGCTCACGTCGCCCGCGTTCGACCGGTACACCAACCATCCGACGCACGCGCAGGCGGCGTGGATGCGCGGCGCGTTCTGGCGGATGGTGGCGTACACGCCGTACTTCGACCGGCGCACGGCCTTCTACCCGCAGGCGCTCGCCTACAAGGACCTGTACGCAGTCCACGTCGGGTCCCGTCGCGCGGCCGCGCACCCCGACCGGCTGCTGCGCGACCGGACCGGCCGGCCGCTGTTCCTCCCGTGGCACTGCGACGGGCGCCACTGCCCGCAGTACGCGGGGGACATCACCAGCCCCGCGTTCCGGCAGGCGTGGATCGCCGACGCCCGCCGGATACTCGCACGCGGCTACCGCGGCCTTTTCATCGACGACGTGAACCTGCACTACGCCGTCTCCGACCGGGCCGGCGTCCATGTCGATCCGGTCGACCGGCGCACCGGCCGGCCGATGACCGCGACCGCCTGGCGGCAGCAGATGGCACGGTTCCTCGAGCAGATCCGCCGGGCGCTGCCCTACGCGGAGATCCACCACAACGCAGTCTGGTTCGCCGCCTCCGGGCCCGGCGCACCGGCCGGCGCCGACCGCTATGTGCGCCGGCAGATCCTCGCCGCCGACACCATCAACCTCGAACGCGGGATCGTCGACGACCATCTCACCGGCGGCACGGGCCGCTTCTCCCTGCACGCGCTGCTCGTGTACGTCGACGTCGTGCACCGCCTGCACCGGACGGTCACCATGGCGTCCTACGCCAGCTCACGAGCCGAGCAGCGTTACCAGCTCGCCGGCTCGCTGCTGGTCAACGCCGGTGCTGACGCGCTGGCGGACGAGGTCAGCACCCCGCGAAACTTCTGGTCCGGCTACCGGGTGCAGCTCGGGCCGGCCGCCGGCCGCCGGAACCGTGACAGCGCCGGCCTGTGGCGAAGGGAGTTCGCCCGCGGACTGGTCCTGCTCAACGAGCCGGACTCGCCCGCCCGTACGGTCGCCGTCCCCGCCGGCCTGTGCAGCCCGGACGGGGCGCGTGTGCGCACAGTCCGCCTGCGCGCCGCCAGTGGCGCGGTGCTCGCGCGCTGCTGAGGTAGCGTCCCGCCGCGTGAGCACGATCGTCTTCTTCCCCGAGGGCGCGTACGGGCCGACGAACAACTGCGTCGGCATCGGTGACGTGCTGCGGCAGCGCGGCCACCGCGTGGTCTTCATCGTCGAGCAGTCGTTCGCCGGCACGCTCGAGGCGCAAGGGTTCGAGGAGCGGCTGATGCGGCTCGGCCCGCCGCCGGAGCAGGAGGAGGAGCCCGGGCAGTTCTGGAAGGACTTCATCCGCGAGACGGCGCCGGTGTTCCGCAAGCCGACGATCGAGCAGCTCGGCGACTTCATCGCGCCGACGTTCCAGGCACTCATCGACGGGTCCAAGTACGTCGACGAGCGCCTGCACGAGATCTTCGACGACGTCCAGCCGGACGTGATCGTGGAGGACAACGTCGTGAGCTTCCCGGCGCTCCCGGCCAGCGGGCGCCCGTGGGTCCGGATCGTCTCCTGCAACCCGGCGGAGGTGAAGGACCCAGACGTGCCGCCGACGTTCTCCGGCTACCCGGCGGCCGACAAGAGCGGCTGGGAGGAATTCCGCGCCGAGTACGCGCGCACGCACGACGACATGCACGCGGACTTCGACGCGTTCTGCCGGGAGCGCGGGGCGCCGCCGCTGACCGAGCTCGAGTTCATGCACACGAGCCCGGACCTCAACCTCTACCTGTATCCCGCCGAGGTCGACTATCCCCGCGCGCAACCGCTCGACGCGAGCTGGCACAACCTGCAGACGAGCGTCCGCGACACCGACGCCCCGTGGGAGCCGCCGGCCGGTGACGGCCCGCTGATCTACCTCAGCCTCGGCTCGCTCGGCTCGGGCGACGTCGAGCTGATGCGCACGCTGATCGCCACGCTCGCCGACGTGCCGGCCCGCATCGTCGTCTCGAAGGGCCCGCAGCACGACCAGCTCGAGCTGGCGCCGAACATGACCGGGGCGGAGTTCCTGCCGCAGGTGTCGATCCTGCCCCACGTCGACGTGGTCATCACGCACGGCGGCAACAACACCGTGACGGAGTGCCTGCGCTTCGGCAAGCCGACCGTGATCCTGCCGCTGTTCTGGGACCAGTACGACAACGCCCAGCGACTGCACGAGACCGGTTTCGGGATTCGGCTCGACACGTACGACCACGCGCCCGAGGAGCTAACCGGGGCAGTCGATCGCCTGC
Source organism: uncultured Solirubrobacteraceae bacterium (assembly GCA_963803335.1). Lineage (GTDB taxonomy): Bacteria > Actinomycetota > Thermoleophilia > Solirubrobacterales > Solirubrobacteraceae > DASSUW01. Next base: position 202,561 of record CAWDME010000013.1, read on the forward strand.
TCGCGGACGAAGCGCTCAAGCAGCGGCTCGATCGGATGGCGAGCCGCCTCGCATCCGCCCCCGGCACCGTCACCGCCGCCGACCTGATCGAGCGTGCGGCTCGCGATCGTCAGTGACACGCACCTCCCACGCGGCAACCGCGCGCTCCCGCCGGCCTGCCTCGAGCACCTGCGCGCCGCCGACCTGATCCTCCATGCCGGCGACTTCATGGAGCTGGGAGTGCTCGAGGAGCTGGAGGCGCTCGGCCCGCCCGTCTGCGGCGTGCGCGGCAACGTCGACTCCGCCGAGCTGCAGGCCCGCCTGCCGCTGACGCGGATCGTCGAGGCGGGCGGCGCCCGGATCGCGATCATCCACGACACCGGCCCGGCCGCCGGCCGGCTCGCGCGCATGCGCCGCCGCTTCCCCGACGCCGACGCGGTCGTCTTCGGCCACTCCCACATCCCGCTGCTCGAGAGCGAGGCCGGCTTCACGATCTTCAACCCCGGCTCGCCGACCGAGCGCCGCCGCTCGCCCCGCCACACGATGGGGCTCGCGACCGTCACTGTCGGCCGGGTGACATTCGAGCTGATACCGCTCGACTGAACTGACCGGTTACCGGGAAATCAGATCTCGGGATGAAAGGATGGAGGCTGATCGCGGCCGGGACGATCCTGTTCTGGGGCTGGGTGCTCATCGGCGCGGCCATCTGGGGCGACGCCGATACGCCGCCGATCGGCTACGTCCCGCTGGTGGCGGCGGCGGCGATCACATCGGTCGCCGCGGGTACCGGCCTACGAGATCGCGAGCGCCGCTACGAGCGGTTGCCGCTATGGCTGGCCCTGGCGCTGGGCGTGCTGGAGCTCGCGGGTGCGATCTCGGCATGGCCGACCCGGAGGGAGACGGCTACGCGCTTCCGCTCGTGCTGGCGATGCTGCTGGTGCCCGCCGTTCCCCTGTCCGCGTTCGGCGTCCGCCGCTTCCGCCGCGCGCCGGAGCGCGTCCGGCCGCCGTTCCAGGTACGGCTCCGCCGCGGCTGGGACGAAGCGACGAAGAGCTGGTCGGTCCTCGCCCACGACAGCGGCCTGCTCGTGCTCCCGTTGACGTCGTTCGTCCTCGGCAGCGGCGGCTGGCTCGGCGCCTACCTGCTCACCGGCGCGTGGGCGCACCGGATGATGGCGCGCCTCGCGCTCACGGGGTTCATCACGCTGCTGCCGTTCACCCTGCTCGGCACGTTCCTGGGCACGGCGTTCATCGGTGCGCTCAACCGCCGGCTGGACGGACAGCACGCCACGGCCGCCGACGGGCTGCGGATCGCGTGGCAACACCGTGGCCCGATCTTCCGCTGGGCGCTGCTCGCGGCCGGCGTCGGGGCCATCCTCCAGGGGCTCCAGCAGATCAAGTCCGAGTGGGCGCTCGCTCCACTCATCAGTGCGCTCGCCGGGATCGCGTGGGGCGTGCTCACGCTGTTCGTGCTGCCCGTGCTCGCGATCGAGGGTGTGGGCGTGCGTGACGCCGCGCGGCGAGCAGGCTCCCTCGTCCGCGAGAAGTGGGGCGAGGGCATGGGGGGCCTTGGCAATCTCACGACGGTCAGCATCGTGCTGACGCTGCCGCTCGCGGTGGCGTTTGGCGTAGTCCTCGGCGTGACGGCTGTGGACCACGACGCCTACACGGCCGTCCTCGTCGTCTTCTTCACGTTCATGCTCGCGTCGTCCGCTGTCGGCACCGCCGGTCAGGTCCTCGCGGTCGCGCTCTACCGTCACGCGACCGGCCGATCGACCGGGCCGTTCACCACCGGCGAGCTGAATGACGCGTTGGTGCGCCGGCGCAAGCTCCGCTGACGCCGCTGCCGCTCGTGCAGCTCGTCGACGCCAACGACGTCAACCCGGACGGCAGCCTCGACTACACGGCGCCGTTCGACCGGCCGTACGACTGGACGGCGTCGGGCGACCCGAAGCTGCTCGCGCGCACATTCGGGTTCTTCGCGACGGATGCCGGCCTCGCGGAGATCCGCACGTACGCCGTGGACGTTCCGGGACGAACAGCGGTACCTGCTGTCCGACTACCGCGACAACCCGCTCGAGGAGTACCTGCAGTTCTACGGGCTGGGCATCGACGGGGTCTTCTCGGACTACTCCGGGACCGCGGTGGCGGCCCGGTATCTGTCCGAGCTCCTGCCGTAGAGACGGCGTGCGGGTCGGCGACGGCGACCAGCCGCCGACCCGCATCCACCGCATCACATACGAGCGGCAACGCGCCCGCAAGGCCTGGGCCGTTGAGTTCACTCAACGCTTGACAACGATTCTTTCGAAAGCTACCTTTCGAAACATGACTTTCGAAGGACCGCGCGAGCTCACCGATCCCAAGGCGATGCGGGCGATGGCGCATCCCGTGCGCCTGGCGCTGATGGAGGCGCTCAACGACGCCGGCACGCTGACCGCCACGGAGGCGGCCGAACGGGTCGGCGAGAGCCCGTCCAACTGCTCGTTCCATCTGCGCCAGCTCGCCAAGTACGGCTTCGTCGAAGAGGCCGAGGGCGGCACCGGTCGCCAGCGGCCGTGGAAGACGGTGCACACCGGCATGCGGTTCACGGACGTCCAAGAGGATCCGGAGACCGCCCGCGCCGCCGGAGCGCTGGCGCGCGTGGTGCAGGAGCGCTGGCTCGAGCGCGCGCGCGTCGGGCTCGCCCAGCGGCACACGCTGCCCGAGGAGTGGCGGCGCGTCTCCGGCTCGGACCAGATGACGCTGTACGTCACGCCGGAGGAGATGAAGGAGGTCAACGACGAGATCCTCCAGATCCTGTTCCGCTACCGCGACCGCATCGAGGACCACTCCAATCGGCCGCCGGGCTCGCGGCAGATGGAGCACGTCGCGTTCTACTACCCCGTCGGCGACTGACATGCGGCGCGTCCTCGCCCGCCGCGACATGCGGCTGTACGTCATCGCCCAGACGCTGTCGATGTTCGGCGACACCGCCCTGTGGCTGGCGCTCGCCGTGTGGGCAAAGACGCTCACCGGCAGCAGCGCCGCGGCAGGCATGGTCATCTTCGGCATCACCGCACCGGGGCTGTTCGCGCCGCTGTCGGGCCTGCTCGCCGACCGCGTGCGGCGCCGGCCGCTGCTGATCGTCACCAATCTCGCCACCGCCGTCGCGGTGCTGCCGTTGCTGCTCGTGCAGGATCGCGGCGACGTCTGGATCATCTACGCCGTCACCGTCGCCTACGGGTTCTCGTTCACCGTGCTCGGCGCCGGGCTGTCGGGGTTGCTGGCGACGATGCTGCCGGCGGACGAGCTGGCCGAGGCCAACGGCGTGATGCAGACTGCGCGCGAGGGCCTGCGCCTGTTCGCGCCACTGGCCGGCGCCGGGCTGTTCAGCGCCGCCGGCGGGGGCGCGGTTGCGCTGCTGGACGTCGCGACGTTTCTGATCGCCGCCGTCCTGCTGGGGATGATGCGCGTCGTCGAGCCGGCGCCCGAGCCGAGGGCCGGCCGGCTGCTCGCGGGGATCGCCGACGGCGCGCGCCACCTGCGCGTCACGGTCCCGCTGCGCCAGCTCACGGTGGCCTCCGCCGTCGCGCTGCTGGTCATCGGCTTCTCGGAGACGCTGACGTTCGAGATCGCGGGCCGCGGGCTCGGGCGCGGGCCGAGCTTCGTCGGTGTGCTGATCGCCGTGCAGGGCGTGGGCGCCGTAGCCGGTGCTGCCAGCGCCGCCACGCTCGTCCGTCGCTTCGGCGAGGGCTACCTGGCCGGCGTCGGGATGCTCGTCTTCAGCCTCGGCGTGACGCTGTCGATGAGCGACGCGCTGCCCGTCGTGCTCGCCGGCAAGGTGCTGTTCGGCGCGGGTATCCCGTGGATCATCGTCGCGCTGTTCACGCTGCTCCAGCGGCTGACACCCGGCCCCCTCCAGGGCCGCACGTACTCGGCCATCGACGTGCTGTGCAACACCCCGCAGACGGTGTCGATCGCGCTCGGCGCGCTGCTCGTCGCGTTCGTCGACTACCGGCTGCTCCTGCTCGTCGAGGCGGTCGTCGTGGCCGCCGCGGGCACGTGGCTGCTCACGCGCCGTGAACAGCGCGTCAGCCTCCCGCACTAACCTCGTTCCCGGCCATGGACGTGTCGCTCTTCTTCGCCGGTACCGCCGGGTCCGTCCCCACCGCGCGACGGGGGCTCCCGGCGCTGCTGCTGCGCGCCGGCGGCGAGCGCATCCTGTTCGATTGCGGCGAGGGAACGCAACAGCAGCTACTCAGGTCCATCGGACTGCCGGAGGTCGACGCCGTTTTCATTACGCATTTCCACCTCGACCACTGGCTCGGCCTGATCGGGATGGTCAAGACGTTCGACCTGCGCGGGCGCGACCGCCCGCTGACCATCTACGGGCCGCCCGGGCTGCGGCAGCTGTTCGGCGGCCTGCGGCCGGTGGTCGGCCGCTCCACCTATCCGCTCGAGCTCGTGGACCTCGAGCCGCACGACGAGATCCGCTTCGGCTCCTTCCTGATCTCGCCGTTCCCGGTCAACCACCGCGTGGAGGCCTACGGGTACGCGTTCGTGGAGGACGACCGGCCGGGCCGCTTCGACGTGGAGGCGGCGCGCGCGCTCGGCGTGCCCGACGGGCCGGCGTTCGGGCGGCTGCAGCGCGGCGAGGTCGTCAACGGCGTGCGGCCCGAGCAGGTGATGGGCGAGACGCGCTCCGGCCGCCGGATCGTCGTCTCCGGGGACACCGCGCCGTGCCAGGCCGTGGAGGTGTTCGCGCACGGCGCCGACGTGCTCGTCCACGAGGCGACGTTCATGGAGGACGAGCGCGCCCGCGCGCGCGAGACGTTCCACTCGACTGCGCAGCAGGCGGCCGAGATCGCCCGCGAAGCCGGCGTGCGGCTGCTCGCGCTCACCCATCTCTCCACCCGCTACTTCCCGCGCGACATCCGCGAGGAGGCGCGCGCGGTGTTCCCCAACACGGTCGTCCCGCGCGACTTCGACGAGATCACGGTGCCGTTCCCCGAGCGCGGCGAGCCGGCGATCGTCAAGCCCGAGCGCGAGCCGGAGCCGGTGTCGTGAACGGCTGGTTCACGCTGCCCGACGCCTGCAACGGCGTGCATGAGCGGTTCCTGGCCGCGCTGCGCGAGCACACGCGCGACTGGCCGCCGGACGTGCAGCCGCAAAGCTCGGGCGCGTTCCTGATCGACGGCGTGCTCACCACGTACGTCGATCTCGCCGACGAGCACCAGGTCGTCGCGTCGTTCCGTGCCGAGTTCGACGGCTCGGGCGTCTACGCGAACCAGGTGTCGACGATCGGCGGACTCGGCGCGGCGGGCAGCCCCGAGTCGTGCGCTGCCGAGGCCGCGCGCTGGTACCTGCAGCAGCTCGGCCGTCCGATCGAGCGGCACGAGTGGTTCGAGGGCGGCAAGCGCGTCGAGGTGCGCTGGCGGTTCGCCGGCGAGGACGGCTGGCTGGCGGCCTCGAATGGTGACCAGACGGGCCGGCCGGCCGACCGGATCGTCGCGCTGCGCTGAAGCCGCGGCGCGTTCGCGCCGACATAGGTCGTGCCGATGCTGCGCCTTGCCGTCTTCGCCGGGTCGATCGCGGCGCTCACGGTCGTCGCAGCCGGCATCGTGGACGCGTCACCACTGGTCTTCTGGAGCACACACCGCGAGCGGGCGGCGATCGAGCACGGCCGCACCGTGGTGCTCATCGGCACCGCCCTGACGCTCTTGGCGGCAGCCGCGATCGCCGGGCGGGGCGCGAGGCGCGCCGCGCTCGTGGTCGCGGTCTCGCCAGTCGTCCCGGCCATGCTCGTCGTTACGGCGAGCGGCACTGCGCTCGGTCTCCTGGCCGAGCTCCCGGCGCTCAGTGTCGGCATGGCTGCCGCGTTCGTCGGCTGTACTGACGTTGCCGACCGCCCGCGGCGGGCCGCGGGCGCCGCGATCGGCATTGGCACGCTGTGGATGTCCGGCGCGGGAGGCACCGACTGGGCGATGGTCCTCGCAGCCGGCCTCGCACTCGCCGTGTACCTACACGCGCGCGCTGGCGGTACGGCGCCGCAGGTCGCCGCGGTCGCGCTGGTGCCGGTCCTCGGCTTCGCCGCGCTCACCGGCATTGCCGTGTTTGCGGGTGGCACGCTCGCGGGCTGAGGCCCGCGTCCGGGCTCGCTGCTAAGTTCCTGCGCGTCCCTTTAACCCGGTCCCGTGAGGCCAGGAAGGAACCGCTGCATGACCCACGCCAAGGTCGTCCTCGACGAGGACGACGTCCGCCGGACGCTCGTGCGCATCGCGCACGAGATCGTCGAGAAGAACGCCGGCGAACCAGTGGCGCTCGTCGGCATCCACCGCCGCGGCGCGCATCTCGCGAACCGCCTCCACCGGCTGGTCTGCGACCTGCTGGACGAGGAGGTCCCGCTCGGCGACATCGACATCGCCTTCTACCGCGACGATCTCTCCACGCGCGCGGCCGACCCCGCCGTGCACGCCTCGCACCTGCCGTTCGCGCTCGAGGGCTACACCGTCGTGTTGGTGGACGACGTGCTGTACACCGGCCGCACCGCGCGCGCCGGGATCGAGGCGCTGTTCGACTACGGGCGCCCGGCCCGCGTGCAGCTCGCCGTGCTGGCCGACCGCGGCCATCGCGAGCTGCCGATCCGCCCCGACTACGTCGGGAAGAACCTGCCCACGGCCCGCACCGAGCGGGTCAACGTCCGCGTGGCCGAGCTCGACGGCATCGACGAGGTCGCCATCGTCACGCTCCAGGAGGCGCTGGCATGAGGCATCTGCTGTCGATCGAGGACCTCGACCGCGCCGCGATCGAGCGCATCCTCGACCGCGCCAAGTCGTTCACCGAGGTCTCCGAGCGCGAGATCAAGAAGGTTCCGGCGCTGCGCGGCCGGCGCGTGCTGAACCTCTTCTACGAGGCGTCCACGCGGACGCGCTCGAGCTTCGAGCTCGCCGCCAAGGCGCTGAGCGCCGACGTCGTCAACTTCGCCGCGGGCGGCTCGTCGGTCGAGAAGGGTGAGTCGCTCAAAGACACGGTGCAGACGCTGTCCGCCTACCGGCCCGACCTGATCGTCATCCGCACGCCGCACGTCGGCGCCGCCCGGCTGGTCGCCGGCTGGACCGACGCGTCTGTGGTCAACGCGGGCGACGGCAAGCACGAGCACCCGACGCAGGCGCTGCTCGACGTCTACGCGCTGCGCGACCGGATCGGGACGCTCGACGGCGCGAACATCTGGATCGTCGGCGACGTGCTGCATTCGCGCGTCGCGCGCTCGAACATCCACGCGTTCGTGAAGATGGGCGCGCGGGTCACGGTCTGCGGGCCGCCGACGCTGATCCCGCGCGGCGTGGAGTCGCTCGGCTGCGCGGTCGAGTACACGCTCGACAAGCTCGGCGAGGCCGACGTCGTGTACGCGCTGCGGATGCAGAAGGAGCGCATGACCGACTCGTTCGTACCGTCGATCCGCGAGTACGCGGCGCGCTACCAGATCGACGGCCGCCGGCTCGGCTCGCGCCAGGTGCTCATGCACCCGGGTCCGGTCAACCGCGGCGTCGAGCTGGCCGCCGAGGTGATCGACTCGCCGCAGGCGATCATCGGCCAGCAGGTCGCGGCCGGCGTTGTCGTCCGGATGGCGGTGCTCTACGAGTGCCTGGCCGGGCGCGGCGCGCCGCAGGGCGCGGAGACGATCTCGACGCCGGTGCCGGCATGAGCGCGCTCGACGCCCGGTCGACGCCGCCCGCCGACCTGCTGATCCGCGGCGCCCACGTGCTCGACCCGCGCAGCGGGATCGACGCGCCGCACGACGTGCTCGTGCGCGGCGGCGAGATCGCCGAGCTCGGCGCGCCCGGCACGCTGGCCGCCGACGGCGTCGAGGTGATCGACGGCGAGGGCCGGCACCTGTTCCCCGGGTTCGTGGACCCGCACGTGCACCTGCGCACGCCTGGGCAGGAGCACAAGGAGGACCTGGACTCCGGCACCCGCGCCGCGGCGGCCGGCGGCTACGTCGCGGTGGTGGCGATGCCGAACACTGACCCGGTCGTCGACTCCGCGCCGGTGCTGCTGTCGCTGCGCGAGCAGGCGCGGCGCGAGGCTCGCGTGCCCGTCGGCTTCCTGGCGTCGGTGACCCGCGGGCTCGGCGGCGAGGCGCTGACCGAGATGGCCGAGCTGCGCGACGCCGGCGCGCTCGGCTTCACCGACGACGGCAAGCCGGTGCACCGCGCCGGCATCCTGCGCAAGGCGCTCCAGTACCAGCGGCTGGCCGGCGGCGTGCTGTGCCTGCACGAGGAGGACCCGACGCTGTCCGGCCGCGGCGTGATGCACGAGGGCGACGTATCCGCTCGGCTCGGGCTGGCCGGCATCCCGTCGGTCTCCGAGTCGACGCTGATCGCCCGCGACGCCGCGCTGGCCGGCTACGAGGAGGGCCGGATCCATATCCAGCACCTGAGCGCGCGCGAGTCGGTCGAGGCGGTCGCCGCCGCCAAGGCGAACGGCGTCCAGATCACCTGCGAGGCATCGCCGCATCACCTCACGCTCACCGACCAGGCCCTGCTCGACGCGCTCGACACGCGCCTGAAGATGAACCCGCCGCTGCGCACGGAGACGGACCGGCAGGCCCTTATCGCCGGTCTGCGCGACGGGACGATCGACTGCATCGCCACCGATCACGCGCCGCACGCGCGCGAGGAGAAGGAGGTGCCGTTCGAGGAGGCGCCGATGGGCACGACCGGGCTCGAGACCGCGTTCGCCGCGGTCTACACAGAGCTCGTGCTGCCCGGCATCCTGCCGCTGGCGCTGGTCGTCGACAAGCTGTCGGCGGGCGCGGCGCTGCTGGGGCTGGAGACGCCCACGGTGCAGATCGGGCGGCCGGCGGACTTCTGCCTCGTCGACCTCGACGCGGAGTGGGAGGTCGGCGAGCACGGCTACGAGAGCCGTGCCGAGAACTGCTGCTTCGCGGGGCGGACGTTGCGCGGGCGCGTCGTCACCACCGTGGCGGCCGGCGGCGTGGCCTACCGGGAGCGGACGCTGTCGGTGGTGGCGTGACGGCCTACGTCCTGCTCGAGGATGGCGAGCGGTTCGACGGCGACGCCGTCGGCGCCGCCGGTCACGTCACCGGCGAGGTGGTCTTCACCACCGGCATGTCGGGCTACCAGGAGTCGATGACCGACCCGAGCTTCGCGCGTCAGATCATCACCTTCACGACCGCGCACGTCGGCAACTACGGGGTGAGCGCGGCCGCGTACGAGTCCGGCCGCATCCACGCGGCCGGGGCCATCATGCGCGAGGCGGTCAACACGACCGACGCGCCCGCCGCCGAGCAGGGCTGGCTCGACTGGCTGGCCGCCAACGACGTGCCGGGGATCGCCGGCGTCGACACGCGCGCGCTCGTGCGCCACATCCGGTCCGTGGGCGCGATGCGCGGCGGGATCTTCCCGGCCTCGCTGTCGACCGGAGACGCCATGGATCTCGTGCGCGCGGAACCCTCGATGATCGGTCGAGATCTCGCGCGCGAGGTGACGATCTCTGAACCCCGCATCGAGGGTGAGGACGGCGGGCTGCGCATCGTCGCGCTCGACACCGGCATCAAGCGCTCGATCATCCGCAACTTCGTGCAGCGCGGCGTCCAGCTCGAGCTGTACCCGTGCACGACGCCGGCCGACGAGCTACTGGCCCGCGATCCGGACGGCTTCTTCCTCGTGCCCGGCCCCGGCGACCCGGCGGCGCTCGACTACATCGTCGACACGATCCGGTCGCTGCTCGTGCGCAAGCCGGTGTTCGGGATCTGCCTCGGCCACCAGCTGCTCTCGCGAGCCGCCGGGCTCGACACGTTCAAGCTCCCGTTCGGCCACCGCGGCGCCAACCATCCGGTCAAGGACCTGGCCACCGGCCGGATCGCGATCACGTCCCAGAACCACGGCTTCGCAGTGGCGGGCGAGCCCGGCGTGCGCATCGACTCTGAGCTGGGCGCCGCCGAGATCACGCACGTGAATCTCTACGACGGCACGGTCGAGGGCTTCCGCCTCCTCGATGTCCCCGCCGCCTGCGTGCAATACCACCCGGAGGCCGGCCCGGGGCCGAACGACAGCCTCGGCCTGTTCGACACGTTCATCGAGGAGTTCGACCGTGCCGCGTAGGGATGACCTGAACAAGATTCTCGTGCTCGGCTCGGGGCCGATAGTCATCGGCCAGGCAGCCGAGTTCGACTACTCCGGCGCCCAGGCGTGCAAGGTGCTGCTGGAGGAGGGCTACGAGGTCGTCCTCGTCAACTCCAACCCGGCGACGATCATGACCGACCCGGAGTTCGCGACGGCGACGTACGTCGAGCCGCTGCTGCCCGGCCCGGTCGAGCAGGTGATCGATCGCGAGCGGCCCGACGCCTTGTTGCCGACGCTCGGCGGCCAGACGGCGCTCAACCTGGCCAAGAGCCTGCACGAGAATGGCGTGCTCGAGCGCTACGGCGTCGAGCTGATCGGCGCGACCTACGACGCGATCTGCCGGGCCGAGGACCGCGAGCTGTTCGACGCGACGATGCAGGCCGCCGGCCTGCGCACGGCGCGCAACACGATCGTGACCAACGTCGGCGAGGCGCGTGCCGCGCTTGACGCGTTCGGGCTGCCGCTGATCGTGCGCCCGGCCTTCACGCTCGGGGGTCGCGGCGGCGGGATCGTCCGCACCGAGGCGGACCTGGCGCGGATCGTCGAGGGCGGGCTCGCGGCGTCGCCGATCGGGCAGGTGCTGATCGACGAGTCGGTGCTCGGCTGGGGCGAGTTCGAGCTCGAGGTCATGCGCGACGGCGCGGACAACGTCGTGATCGTCTGCTCGATCGAGAACGTCGACCCGATGGGCGTCCACACCGGGGACTCGGTGACCGTGGCGCCGCAGCAGACGCTGACCGACCGCCAGTACCAGGTCCTCCGCGATCAGGCGATCGCGGTGATCCGCGCGGTCGGGGTCGAGACCGGCGGCTCGAACGTGCAGTTCGCCGTGAACCCGGCCACCGACGAGGTCGTGGTGATCGAGATGAACCCGCGCGTGTCGCGCTCGTCGGCGCTCGCATCGAAGGCGACCGGGTTCCCGATCGCCAAGATCGCCGCCCGCCTGGCCGTCGGCTACCGGCTCGACGAGATCGACAACGACATCACCAAGCGCACGCCGGCGAGCTTCGAGCCGGTGCTCGACTACGCGGTGGTCAAGTGGCCGCGCTTCGCGTTCGAGAAGTTCCCCGGCGTCGAATCGCACCTCTCGACGCACATGAAGTCCGTCGGCGAGGCGATGGCGATCGGCCGCACGTTCCGGCAGGCGTTCGCGAAGGCGATGCGCTCGCGCGAGCTCGACGCGCCGCTGGATCTGTCCGGCGACCTGCTCGAGCGGCTGGAGACGCCGTCGGCCGATCGGTTCGACCTGATCCTGGAGCTGCTGGGCCGCGGCGTCCCCGAGGAGGAGATCCGCGCGCGCACGGGGATCGACCTCTGGTTCCTGCGCCAGCTCAAGGGCCTGGGCGACGCCTTCGAGGGTGAGCGCACGTACCGCGCCGTCGACACCTGCGCCGCCGAGTTCGAGGCCGAGACGCCGTACTTCTACTCGGCCTGGGAGCGCCCGCCGGTGCGCCCGGAGATCGAGCGCGGCGACCGGCCGAGCGTGATGATCCTCGGCTCGGGCCCGAACCGGATCGGCCAGGGCATCGAGTTCGACTACTGCTGCGTGCACGCCGCCATGACCGTCCGCGAGTCGGGCCGCGACGCCGTGATGGTCAATTGCAACCCGGAGACGGTGTCGACCGACTACGACACGTCCGATCGCCTGTACTTCGAGCCGCTCACGCTCGAGGACGTGCTCGCGATCGTGGAGGTCGAGCGCCCGGAGGGCGTGATCGTCCAGTTCGGGGGGCAGACCCCCCTTAAGCTCGCGGCCGGCCTGGAGGCGGCGGGCGTGCCGCTGCTCGGGACCCAGCCGGAGGCGATCGACCTGGCCGAGGATCGCGGGCGCTTCGGCCGCCTGCTCGGTGAGCTCGGGCTCAGCGCTCCGCCGTACGCGACCGCCCACTCGCCCGACGAGGCGCTGGCCGCGGCGCCGGGGATCGGCTGGCCGCTGCTCGTACGCCCCAGCTACGTGCTCGGCGGGCGGGCGATGGAGATCGTCTACGACCTCGACGGCCTGCGCGACTACATGAAGCGGGTGAACGGGAGCGGCCGAGAGATCTTCCTCGACCGCTTCCTGGAGAACGCGATCGAGGTTGACGTCGACGCGATCTGCGACGGCGAGGACGTCTGGATCGGCGGGATCATGCAGCACGTCGAGGAGGCCGGCATCCACTCCGGCGACTCCGCCTGCGTGCTGCCGCCGCACTCGCTCGGCGCGGAGATGCTCGGCGAGATCCGCGAGGCCACGCGGCGGATCGCGCTGGCGCTCGGCACTGTCGGCCTGATCAACGTCCAGTACGGCGTGCTCGGTGACGACCTGTACGTGATCGAGGCCAACCCGCGCGCCTCGCGGACGGTCCCGTTCGTGTCCAAGGCCACCGGCCTGCCGCTCGCCAAGCTGGCGTGCCGGGTGATGCTGGGGGAGAAGCTGAGCACGCTGAACCTCCCCGACGACCCTGGGGGCGACCACGTCTCCGTCAAGGAGGCGGTGCTGCCGTTCGACCGCTTCGCCGGCGCCGACGCGCTGCTCGGCCCCGAGATGCGCTCGACCGGCGAGGTGATGGGCGTCGCCGCCGACTTCCCGGCCGCGTTCGCCAAGGCGCAGGCGGCCGCCGGCGCGCGGCTGCCGCAGTCCGGCACCGTGTTCCTCACGGTCACCGACTCGGACAAGTCGGCGGTGATGGGGATCGCCGCCCAGCTGCACGACCTCGGGTTCAGGATCATCGCCACCCGCGGCACCGCTGCGTCGATCTCGCGCATGGGCATCCCGGTCGAGCGGATCAACAAGATCGGCGAGGGCTCGCCGCACGTCGTCGACTGGATCGACAACGGCGACGTCGATCTCGTCATCAACACCCCGACCGGCACCGCCGCCCGCACCGACGGCTACGAGATCCGCCGCGCCGCCGTCGCCCGCGGCATCCCGTGCATCACCACGATCGCGGGCGGGATGGCGGCCTCGCGTGCCATCGCCGCCGCACGCCATGGCGACCCGGTCGTCGTCTCGCTGCAGGAGCTGCACGCAGGTCAGAACCCCGCATTGAGGGAGGCCTGAGCGTGGGCCCCGGTGCCATGGCGCCTCTTGCTCGGTATGCGAGCAAGAACCGCCAAGCGGACGATCAGCGCACGCTGGCGCCACTCGGGCGCCGCTCTACACGCGTCGTTGAACGCCGGCAGTACGGGGCGTACACGGTGCTCACCGTCGACGATCACACTGGACCGCAGCCCGACCCGGGCCAGTTCTACATGCTCACGGCGGCGCAAAGGTGGGGCGGGGGAGAGGACGAGCGGCCGTTCCTGCCGCGCGCGTTCTCGGTGATGCGCGCGCACGAGGGGACGCTGGAGTTCCTGCTCGAGGACGTCGGCCCGGGCACGAACCGGCTGTGCGAGCTCGATGTCGGCGACGAGCTGTGGCTGCTCGGCCCGCTCGGCAACGGCTTCGCGCCGCCGCGTGACGGCCGCCGGCCCGTTCTCATCGGCGGCGGCGTCGGGATCGCCCCGCTCGTCATCTGGAGCGAGGCGCTCGGCGGCGCGGAGACTCTGCTCGGCTTCCGCGATGCGGCCCACGCCGAAGCGGCGGTGCTGATCCCCGATGCCCGCGTGGCGACCGACCACGGCTCGGTCGGCCACCACGGGCTCGTGACCGACCTGCTCGACATCGACCCGGCGATCGAGATCTACGCCTGCGGCCCGCCCCCGATGCTCGATGCGATCGCGGCGCTCGGTGTCCGCGCCCAGCTCGCCATGGAGTCCGGCATGGCGTGCGGCTTCGGCGCGTGCTTCGGCTGCGTCGTTCCGACCGACCACGGCTACGTCCGCCTCTGCGTCGACGGCCCGGTGATCGCGGTATGAGCATCGAGTTCTGCGGCATCCCGCTTGCGCACCGGATCGTCAACGGCTCCGGGACGTTCGACGCGATCGCCGCCCGGCGCGTGTTCGGCGACGCGCTGCTCGAGCAGTTTCCGTTCGCCGCCTTTGTCTCCAAGACCGTCACGCTCGAGCCGCGCCAGGGCAACCCGCCGCCGCGGCTGTGGGAGCTGCCCGGCGGCTTGATCAACTCGATCGGGCTGCCGAACAAGGGGCTCGACGGCTACGTCAGGGAGGACCTGCCGCAGCTCGCCGAGCTGCCCGTCCCGCTGATCGTCAACGTCATGGGCTCCACGCGCGAGGACCTGGCGCGGCTCGTGTCGGCCTTCGCCGAGCGCGACGAGGTCGCCGCGCTCGAGCTCAATGTCTCGTGCCCGAACGTCAAGACCGGGCTGATCATGGGGGCCGACCCGGTCGAGCTCGGCGCTCTGCTCGACGTGGTACGTCCGCAAACCGACAAGCCGCTCATCGTCAAGCTCACGCCGAACTGCACGTCCCCCGCCGACGTCGCCGCCGCCGCCGAGCAGCACGGGGCCGATGCCGTGTCGCTGATCAACACCCTGCGCGGGATGGCGATCGACCCCCACCGGCCGGGGGAGCCGTGGCTCGGCGGCGGCACCGGCGGGGTGTCCGGGCCGGCCGTCCGCGCGATCGCTTTGAGCCAGGTCCGCGAGGTCCGGGAGCGCGTCGCGCTGCCCATCGTCGGCATGGGAGGCGTCCAGTCTGGACGCCACGCAATCGAGCTCAGCGCCGTTGGCGCAGATCTCATAGGTGTTGGTACAGAATCGTTTCGAGACCCGCTCGCGGGGGGGCGAATCGCCGCCGAGGCCGCAGCCGCGAACGAAGCTTTCCCTGCAAACGCCGCACCCGCGCTGGAGGTCGTGCGGCATTAGCACAAAGTGGGCTGAAAAGCCCTGCAAAGCCGCCGGTTACCGTCAACTCCCCTGCATGCGGCTTGACCTCAACTAGAGGTCGAGGCGAATTCGTCCCCAACGTCTTGTCGAACCCAGGAACAGATGTAGACTCGCCGCCCATGCCGCCAGCGACCAAGACGCCCGCCAAGCCAATCGTGGCTGCCCCTGAGCGCTCCCTCGTCCAGCGGATGGAGGCCCTCCAGCGCGCGAACGAGATCCGTACGCGACGCGCTCAGCTCAAGCGGGATCTCAAGGCCGGCCGGCAGAGCATCCACGACCTCCTCCTGGAGCCACCAGAGTACGTGGAGACCGCCAAGGTCTTCGACATGCTGCTCGCCGTGCCCAAGTACGGCCGTGTGAAAGTGAACAAGGTCCTGCAGCAGTGCCGGATCTCGCCCTCGAAGACAATCGGGGGCCTGTCGCAGCGCCAGCGCACCGAGCTGGTGTCCATGCTGCGCCGCTAAGTGGCGAGGGTCTTCGTCATCACCGGCCCGTCGGGGGTCGGCAAGGGAACGCTCATCAGAACACTGCTCGACCGGATCCCCGAGCTCGAGCTGTCCGTCTCTGCCACCACGCGCGGGCCCCGGCTGGGGGAGACCAACGGCGTCGACTACCACTTCCTCAAGGACGCCGACTTCGACCGCCGCGTGCAGGCCGGTGACTTCGTCGAGCACGCGAACTACTCGGGTCGGCGTTACGGCACGCTGCGCTCCGACCTCGAGCAGCGGCTCGAGCGCGGCGCACCGGTCGTGCTCGAGATCGAGGTCCAGGGCGCTCGCCAGGTCGCCGAGACGATGCCCGAGGCGGTGCGGATCTTCATCGCGCCGCCGTCGGAGGACGCGCTGCGCACCCGGCTGGTGGGGCGCGGCACGGACTCGCCCGAGGACGTCGAGAAGCGGCTCGCTACGGCCCGGGAAGAGCTGCGTGCGCAGGGAGAGTTCACGCACGTCGTCTACAACGACCGGCTCGACGAAGCGGTTGGCGCTTTAGAGGAGGTTGTGCGCTCGGCGCTAGCATCTGATGCCACGAAACCGACGGAGGACCCCTCTTGATCTCACCCCGTGTCGACCGCTTGCTGGAGAACGTGGACTCGCCGTACGCCAGCGTGATCGTGGCCGCCAAGCGCGCGCGCCAGATCAACTCGTACTACCACAACCTCGGCGAGGGCACGTTCGAGGAGTTCCCGCCGCCGATGGTGGACACGGGCTCCAAGAACTACCTGACGATCGCCCTCGAAGAGGTCGCGGGCGGCAAGATCAAGTACCGCTACCGCGGATAGGAAGCCCACCCGCCACCCCAACCACCTCGCGCTATGGCCCGCCTCCTGCTCGGTGTCAGCGGCGGCATCGCCGCGTACAAGGCGCTCGAGCTGGCGCGCCTGGCGATCAAGGCGGGCCACGCCGTCCGGGTGATCCAGACGGAGGCGTCGACCCGCTTCGTCGGGACCGCCTCGTTCGCCGGCATCACCGGCGCTCCGGTACTGCTCACCGAATGGGAGAGCGACCCGCTGCGCGGCGCCTTTCCCGGCGACCCCGCACCCGAGCACGCACCGCTCTCGCACCTCGAGCTGGTGGAGCGCGCCGACGCGTTCCTGATCGCGCCGGCGTCCGCGAACACGCTCGCCAAGCTCGCCAACGGGCACGCTGACAACCTGCTGACGGCCGCCGCGCTGGCGTGCCGGCGACCGCTGATCGTCGCTCCGGCCATGAACGGGGCGATGTACGAGCATCCGGCCACACAGCACAACCTCGCGCGCCTGAGCGAGCGCGGGGTTACCGTTCTGCCACCAGGCACCGGCTCGCTCGCCTCGCTCGGCGAGTTCGGCACCGGCCGCCTGCCCGAGCCGCCCGAGCTGCTCGCCGCCTTCGAGGCCGCGCTGAGCGCCGGCCGCGAGCTCGACGGCCTGAAGGTGCTCGTGACCGCGGGCGGCACCCGCGAGCCGATCGACGCCGTCCGCTTCGTCGGCAACCGCTCGTCGGGCCGCATGGGCTTCGCGCTCGCCGAGGAGGCGGCGCGCCGTGGCGCCGACGTCACCGTGGTGGCCGCCAACGTCGGCCTGCCCCGCCGCAGCGGCATCACGTACGTGGACGTGCAGACCGCCGAGGAGCTCGCCGCCGCCTGCGAGGAGCGCTTCGATTCCACCGACGTCCTGCTCATGGCCGCGGCCGTCGCCGACTACCGCCCAGACGCCGCGCACCGCGGCAAGCTCAAGAAGGAGGAGACCGGCGGGGAACTGGAACTGCGTCTCGTACGTACACCTGACGTGCTCGCGACGCTTGCCGCCCGCCGCCGCCCTGGCCAGCTGCTCGTCGGCTTCGCCGCCGAGCACGGCGAGGGAGCCGTCGCGTACGGGCGCGACAAGCTCGCTCGCAAGGACCTCGACGCCGTCGTCGTCAACGACGTCGGCGCGCCCGGCATCGGCTTCGACGCCGCGCAGAATGAGGTTACGATCGTGACGCCGGACGCCGAGCGGCACGTTCCCCGCGCCTCGAAGGCCGAGGTCGCCAATGCCATCCTGGACGCGGTTTTGAGCCGTCGTTCATCTTCCGACATGAAGGTGCCGCGCTGAATGGAACCCATCGAGCCCCTCGAGCCCACCCCGGAGGCCGACGCCATCGGCCCTCAGCAGGTCGATGCGGCGGTTTCCGTCGCGCGCCGCATCGGCGAGAACATCCAGCGCGCGGTCAAGGTACGCGACGAGATCCTCGAGACCGTCATCGTGTCGCTGCTCGCCGAGGGGCACATCCTCGTCGAGGACTACCCGGGCGTCGGCAAGACCGCCTTGGCGCGCGCGCTCGCACGCTCGATCGACTGCCAGTTCGCGCGCGTCCAGTGCACGGCTGACCTGCTCCCGGCCGACATCGTCGGCACCAACGTCTACAACCAGCGTGAGCTGCGCTTCGAGTTCCGGCCGGGGCCGATCTTCGCCAATATCGTGATCGTCGACGAGATCAACCGCGCCTCGCCGAAGACGCAGTCCGGCCTGCTCGAGTGCATGCAGGAGCGCCAGGTCACCGTCGATGCGACCTCGCACGAGCTGGCGCGGCCGTTCCTCGTCTTCGCCACGCAGAACCCGGTCGAGTACGAGGGCACCTACCCGCTGCCCGAGGCGCAGGTCGACCGCTTCATGATTCGCGTCTCGCTCGGCTACCCGAACGCCGAGGAGGAGTCCGGGATGCTCGCCGGCCACGAGGCGCACGACCGCGTGCTCGACCTCGAGGCCGTTGCGGACCGGGCCGAGGTCGTCGAGGCCGTCGAGGCCGTCCACCGCGTGCACGCGTCGCGCGCGCTGCGCGACTACATCGTCGCCCTGATGCGCCATACGCGCGCCGACGGGCGGGTCGAGCTCGGCGCCTCGCCGCGCGCCGGCCTGATGCTGCTGCGCGCCGCCAAGGCGCGCGCGCTCGTGCAGGGCCGCGACCACGCGCTGCCGGACGACGTGCAGGCGCTCGCCGACACGGTGCTGGCCCACCGCATCATGCTCGTGCCCGAGGCGGCGGGCGTCGAGCGGTCCTCGATCGTGGCCGACGCGATCGCCGCCACACCCGCCCTATAGCGTCATGAGATCGGCGATCGGCTGCGCCGCACTGGGGGTCCTGCTCCTGGTCGTCGCCGGGACGTTCGACGCCGAGCCGCTGTACGTCACCGGCTCGGCGCTGGCGCTGCTGGGCGTCGGCGCCGCGGCGTGGATCGGCGCCGGTGCGTGGGGCGCGACCGTCAAGCGCGAGATCAGCGCCCGCAGCGTGCTCGAGGAGCAGCCGCTCGACGTCCGCATCCGCGCCAGCGCCGGCCGGCTGCCGCTGCCGCCGGGCTGGATCGACGAGCCGCTGCTGCCCGAGCCGGTGCGCTTCCGCGCCGGCCGGCGGAGCACGCGCGTGCGCGTGGAGGTCACGTTCGGGCGCCGCGGCCGCCGCCGGCTCGCGCCGCCGGCACTCGTGCTGCGCGACCCGTTCGGGCTCGCCCAGCGCGTCGTCACCGGCGACCACACCGACGAGGTGCTCGTGCTGCCGCGCGTGTACCCCGTGCGCGCGGCGGCGGGCGGGGGAGACGCGACCCCGGCGCACGCCCGCGCAGCGCTGATCGCCGCTGCGGAGACCGAGATCGACGGGTTGCGCGAGCACCGCCCCGGCTCGCCCGCCTCGCGCATCCACTGGCCGGCGGTCGCCCGCGGGCACGGGCTGATGGAGCGCAAGCTGATCTCCGAGGCGGACTCGCGGCCGCTCGTGGTGCTCGACCCGCGCGCCCCGGCGTCGCAGGATGCGCTCGACAGCGCCGTGCGCGCCGCCGCCTCGCTGTGCGTGCACTTCGCCCGGCGCAGCGGCTGCTCGCTGTTGCTGCCCGGCGACCGCCGCGCCCACATCGTCGAGAAGGACCTCGTGGCGTGGCCGGCCGCCCACGTGCGCCTCGCACTGCTCGACGACGCAACCGGGCCGTCGCTGGTGGCGGCGCAGAACCGCCGCGGCCTCGTGGTCCTGGTGGCGGCGCGCCTGATCGACCGGCCGCCGCGCGGCCTCGGCCGCACACCCGGTGGCTGCGTGCTCGTCGTGCCCGGCGCGCTACCGAACCGCCGCGCCGTGTTCGAGGTCGCCGGCTGCCAGGGCTTCCTGACGACCCGCGCGGGCGCTGCCGCGGCGATGGAGGCGGTGGCGAGTTGACCGCGGTGCCGGCGGCGCGCGCGCTCCCCAGCGACCCGACGCTGCCGGTACCCACCGCCCGCGGGCTCGCCTTCATGGCGCTCGCCGCGTTCGGCGTCCTGCACTGGATGGTTCTGCTCGACCCGTCGGAGCCGAGGCGCGCGATGTACGCGCTCGGCACTGCGATCATCGCGATCGGCGGGATGCTCGCCGCCGCGCGGCTCGGCCCGCGGCTGTCGCAGCTCGCGGCGGCCGGTGTGCTGGTCGTGGTGCTCGCGCTCGCGGTGCTCGGCGGCGGCGTGGCCGACGAGCTGCTGCGCCCCGACCGCTGGGGCGAGCTGTGGTCGGGCATCGGCCGCGGCCTGCAGGCGCTGCCCGGCGTGCGCGTGCCCTACGAGGGCGTCGACCAGTGGACGCGCGCGGTGATCGGCCTCGGCGGCACCGTGCTCGTCGCGGTCGCCGCGGCGTTGGCGTTCTGGCCGCGGCGTGGCCGGATCGGCTTCCCGGCCGTTGCGCTCGGCCTGCTCGTCGCCCTGTACGCGATCCCCGCCGTGGCGCTCGACTTCGAGAACGAGTTCCTGCGCGGCGCCGCGCTGGCACTGCTCGTGCTCGCGTTCCTGCGGCTCGAGAAGCTCCGGGTCGGCGATGCCGGCACCGCCGCGATCGTTGCCGTCGGCGTCGCCGTGCTGGCGTTGATGCTGGCGCCCGCGCTCGACAAGGACGCGCCGTGGTTTGACTACGAGACGTGGGCGCTCGACGCCGCGTCGTCGAAGACGCTGTCGTTCTCGTGGGATCACAGCTACGGGCCGCTCGACTGGCCGCGCGACGGCCGCGAGCTGCTGCGCGTGCGGGCCGAGAAGCGCCCGGCGTACTGGAAGGCGGAGAACCTCGACGGCTTCGACGGCGCCCGCTGGCGGCAGATCGACGCCAACTTCGACGAGGCCTCGACACCCGCCGTCGCGGAGATGCTGATCACCAACACGCAGAGGATCCGCGTGACGATCCGCAACCTCTCGAGCATCGAGTTCATCACCGCAGGGGTGGCCGGCAGCGTCGACTCGCCGACGATCCGCGAGATCCCGCGCGGTGACGGCACGTGGACGGCGAGCCGGTCGCTGCGCCGCGGTGACGCCTACACCGCCTCCGTCTACACGCCGCAGACCAACGAGGCACAGCGCCGCGCCGCGGGCGAGGACGGCCCGCGTGCCGACCTCGCGCGCTTCCGCCGCCTGTTCCTGCCGCCGGCGGGCACCGAGATCGGCCAGTCGGGCACGCCGCTGTACGCGTTCGACTTCCCGCCGTACGGCGATCACGTGACGCCGATCGCCGCCCGCATGGAGGGCAACACGCAGTCGATCTCGCCGCTGTCGGCGCGGCGCCAGCTGCGCGTGGGCCCGTACCACCGCACGTGGGCGCTGGCGCAGCGGCTGATGGGGGAGTCCGAGACGCAGGAGGATTACGTCCAGGCCGTCCTCGCCTACCTGCGCCCGGGCTTTGGCTACAGCGAGTCGCCGCCGCGCTCGGCGGAGACGCTCGACGGCTTCCTGTTCGACGCCAAGACCGGCTACTGCCAGCAGTACTCGGGGGCGATGGCGCTGCTGCTGCGGATGGCCGGAATCCCGGCGCGCGTGTCCACCGGCTTCACGTCCGGCTCGCTGGACGCCAAGACGCGCGAGTTCGTCGTGCGTGACCTCGACGCCCACTCGTGGGTCGAGGTCTGGTACCACGACATCGGCTGGGTCACGTTCGACCCGACACCCGCCAGCGCGCCCCCGCGCTCGCAGCCGAACGAGAACGGCACGACCAACCAGCCCGCAGGCTCGCTCGGGCCGCCCAGCCTCGGCGGCGACCGGCCGTCCGACCCCGGCCGGCGCTCGGGCGTGATCGAGCAGCACACGTGGTGGGGCTGGTACGCGCTCGCCGGCGTCGGCGTCGTGCTGCTGTTCGTCCTCGGCGCCGTGCTGTGGCGCCGCCGGCGCCGCCGCGCGGGCACACCGCCGGCCGCCATCGCCCTCGGCGAGCTCGAGCGCGCGCTGCGCCGCATGGGCGCCCTGCCCGCCGCCGGCACGACCCTGCAGGCGCTCGAGGGGCGTTTCGCCCGCTCGCCCGCCGCCGTCGGCTACGTGCGCGCGGTGCGCGACCTGCGCTACGGCGGCCGTCCCGCCACGCCGACGCGCGCGCAGCGCCGCGGCCTGCGCGGCGAGCTGGCCCGCGGCGGCGGCCCGATCGCGCGCCTGCGCGCGTGGTGGGCACTCCCGCCGCGCGGGTAGCGCCGGCGAACCCGGCTCCGTGCTGGATTTGGGTCGCAGAGCGACCCTTCGCCCGCGGATCTCGCACCGCGGATCGACCCTCGCCGCCCTACCCAGCCCGGTCTACACTCGACTGTTCCGATGGACGACGTATACGACCTCTTCAAGCGCGGCACGGCGCTCCTCGAGGCGGGGGAGTTCCACCAGGCCACGGTGCCGCTGTCGAAGGCAGCCGGGCTCGAGCCGGAGAAGACGTCGATCCGCGAGGCGCTCGGCCGGGCCTACTTCCGCTCGCGCCAGTTCGAGGCCGCGCGGGTCGAGTTCGAGGCGGTCGTCGACCGTGCGCCGACCAACGACTACGCGCTGTTCTGCCTCGGCCGCGCGCTGCTCGAGCTGGGCCGGCCGAAGGAGGCGCGCAAGCCGCTCGCGCTCGCTGCGCAACTGCGTCCGGAGCGCCGTGACTACCGCATCTACAGGGAGCGTGCAGCCAAGGCGGCGTGAGCGGTCTGGTGCTATAACACGCACACAGCTTTTTCGCGGCCGCATGGCCAAAGAAAGCGGGCGCTCGCCCGCTTTTTTGTTGATATGGGAGTGACGTGACATGAGTGCCATCCAGGAAGACATCGAAGCCCGGCTCGCCGAGGCCGAGCCCGAGGTCGAGGTGCTCCTGGCGGAGGTCGTCGGGGGTCGCCTCGTGCGGCTGTTCATCGACCATCCGAAGGGCGTCACGCTCGAGCTCTGCGAACGGGTGACCAAGCAGCTGCCGGAGGTGCGCGAGAAGTACGCCCTCGAGGTCTCGTCGCCCGGCACGGAGCGTCCGCTGACCAAGCCTGAGCACTTCCGCCGCTTTCTCGGCCACCGCGCCAAGGTCCGCACGCGCGGTGACCACGACGGGCGGCGCTCGTTCACCGGCGAGCTGCTCGACGCCGGCGACGACGGGGTGACCGTCGCCGCCGAGACGGGGGTCGTTTCGATCCCGTACGCCGAGATCCACCGATCCAACCTCTTGGGGGACTGAGGAGCATGTCGCAAGAGATCGTCGACGCCGTCCGCGTCCTGGGACGCGAGAAGGGGATCTCCGAGGAGAAGCTCATGCTCGCCCTGGAGGACGCGCTTCTCTCGGCCTACAAGAAGCAGCCCGGCGCGGCCCGCTACGCCCGCGTGCGGATGGATCGCGATAGCGGTGACTTCCGCGTCGACGAGCTGCTGTTGCCGCCCGATCTCGAGGAGCAGCTGCTCGACGAGGCCGAGGAGGCGGCGACGCTCGAGGAGCGCCGCGTGGACCCGGAGACCGGCGAGGTCATCATCCCCGAGGCCCCCGACATCGACCCGGCGCGCCTGGCCGAGTTCGAGGGCCAGATCGACACCCGCGACGTCACGCCGCACGACTTCGGGCGCATCGCAGCGCAGACGGCCAAGCAGGTGATCCTGCAGCGGATCCGCGAGGCCGAGCGCGACATGATGTTCGAGGAGTACCGCGACCGGGTGGGCGAGCTGATCACCGGCATCGTCCAGCAGTCCGACTCCCGCTACACGCTCGTGCAGCTGCGCGAGCGCGTCGAGGCGCTGCTGCCCAAGTCCGAGCAGGTCGACGGCGAGCGCTACGACCACTCGCAGCGCATCAAGGCCGTCATCAAGGAGGTCTCCTCGTCGACCCGCGGGCCGAGCATCATCGTCTCGCGCCGCGACCCCGAGCTGATCAAGAAGCTGTTCGAGCTCGAGGTGCCGGAGATCGCCGACGGGCTGGTGGAGATCACCAACGTCGCCCGCGAGCCGGGCTACCGGTCGAAGATCGCGGTCGTCTCGCATGCCGACGGGGTCGACCCGGTCGGCGCCTGCGTCGGTCCTCGTGGCTCGCGTGTGCGCATGGTCGTGTCCGAGTTGCGCGGCGAGAAGATCGACATCATCCCGTACAACGACGAGCCGGCCCGCTTCGTCGCCAAGGCGCTCAGCCCGGCCCGCGTGCGCGAGGTACTGGTCGACGACGACGGCAAGCAGGCGACGGTGATCGTGCCCGACGACCAGCTGTCGCTGGCCATCGGCCGCGAGGGCCAGAACGCCCGGCTCGCCGCCCGGCTGACCGGCTGGCGCGTCGACATCCGCTCCGAGACCGAGTTCTCCAAGCAGGAGACCGAGGGCGGCTACGGCGAGGAGGACGCCGAGGACGTCGGCGGCCGCTGCCACGCGATCCTCGCGAACGGCCGCCGCTGCCCGAACGCTGCGCTGCCCAACTCGCGCTACTGCGGCCTCGACACGCACCAGGCGCTCGAGGGCAAGGACACCGACGTCGTCGGGCAGACTTAGTGGGGACAGTCCCCAGCCAGCGGGGCGACGGTTCCAACGATTGCGGCTAGGGGGACAGTCCCCACTCGTCGCTGCGCGGGGTGCGGCGAGCGCGCCCCGCAAGCGGAACTTCGGCGCTTCGCTACCGTGGGGGGTCGCGTCGTGCCCGATCCCGACCGGCGGCTCGCCGGTCGCGGGGCTTGGGTGCACCCCATACGTGATTGCTTCGACGCCGCGTGCGCCAAGCGCGGCTTCAATCGGGCCTTCCGAGCGCCCGTGACCATCCCCAAGGACACCGTAGACTTCACTGATACATGGCCAAGAAGCGCGTCCACGAGCTAGCCAAGCAGTACGACATGCCCTCCGCGGAGGTCATGAAGCGCCTGAACGCCTATGGCCTCAACGTCAAGGCGTCGGCGTCTGCCGTGGACGAGCACGAGGCCGAGCGCGCGCTCACCGGCAAGCCGCCGAAGCAGGAGTCCAACGGCAAGCCGTCCGACGGGCCGCAGCGCCCGCGCCAGCCGCAGCAGACCGGCATGGGCTTCGACCGCCCGGCAACCGAGACCGCGCGCCAGCGGCTCGAGGAGCGCCAGCAGCGCGCGCAGGCCGCGCAGGCCGCGCGCCAGCAGTCGCAGGCGAAGGCGAAGGACGCCAAGAAGGACGGGCCCAAGCCCCGCAATGGCGGCCCGGCCGATGGCCAGGCGCCGGACGCGAAGCCTCAGGGTGACGGCCAGGGTGGCGGCGAGCGCCGCCAGCGGCCGACGCGCTCCTCACTGCAGGGTGAGCGCGCCCCGGGCACCACCGGCGGTGTGCGCCGCGTTGTCATCGACTCGCAGGCCGCGCGCCGTGGGCCCGGCGGGCCCGGCGGTGGTCCCGGTGGCGGACCGGGCGGTCCGATCCGCCGTCCGCCCCGACGCGGTGGCCGGCGCCGGCGCGGCGCCTACGTGGAGCCGGAGGCCCAGGACGTCGCGTCGCTCAAGGCCGACGTCATCAAGGTCAACTCGGGGTCGACGGTCAAGGACGTCGGCGAGTACCTCGGCGTCCCGGTCCCCGAGATCATCAAGAAGCTCATGAGCCTGGGGGAGATGGCGACGCTCACCCAGACGCTGTCCGACGACGCGATCCAGGTGCTCGCGGACGAGTTCGACAAGGAGATCGAGGTCGTCCACGCCGCCGACGAGGCGGGCGACGAGCCCGAGTTCGAGGACACCGACGAGGAGCTCGAGCCGCGCCCGCCGGTCGTGACGATCATGGGCCACGTCGACCACGGCAAGACCTCGTTGCTCGACGCGATCCGCGAGACCGAGGTGGCCGCGGGAGAGGCCGGCGGCATCACCCAGCACATCGGCGCCTACCAGGTCCACAAGGACGACAAGACGATCACCTTCCTCGACACGCCGGGCCACGAGGCGTTCACCGCCATGCGTGCCCGCGGCGCCCAGTCGACCGACATCGCGGTGATCGTGGTCGCGGCCGACGACGGCGTGAAGCCGCAGACGCGTGAGGCCGTCGACCACGCCAAGGCGGCCGAGGTGCCGATGCTCGTGGCGGTCAACAAAATCGACAAGGAGGGCGCGCAGCCCGAGCGCGTCCGCCAGGAGATGACCCAGCTCGGCCTCCAGCCCGAGGAGTGGGGCGGCGAGACCATGTTCGTCGACGTCTCCGCCAAGACCCACGACGGGCTCGACGACCTGCTGGAGTCGATCCTCCTGCTCGCCGAGGTCGAGGAGCTCAAGGCCAACCCCGACACCGAGGCGTCGGGCGTGGTCATCGAGTCCAAGCTCGACCCAGGCCGCGGCGCGGTGGTCACGGTGCTCGTCCAGCGCGGCACGCTGCATGTCGGCGACGCGATCGTGGCCGGCGCCCACTGGGGCCGCGTCCGCGCGATGCAGGACTACACCGGCACGCGCGTGAAGGTGGCCGAGCCGTCGCAGCCGGTCGAGGTCCTGGGCTTCGACTCGGTCCCGGAGGCCGGCGAGTACGCACGCGTGGTGGAGAACGACCGGCGCGCCCGGCAGCTCGCGAACGAGCGCGCGACGCGCCTCAAGCTCGAGCAGCAGGCCCGCCGCGGCGGCCGCAAGGTGTCGCTGGAGACGATCTTCGACCAGTACCGGGCGGCGGAGCTGCAGGAGCTCGCACTGGTCCTCAAGGCCGACGTGTCCGGTTCGCTGGAGGCGTTCGAGGACGAGATCGCCAAGCTGCCGCAGGCTGACGTGCAGGTACAGGTCATCTCCTCCGGCGTGGGCGGGATCACCGAGTCCGACGTCAACCTGGCCGCGGCCTCGGACGCCGTCGTCATTGGGTTCAACGTGCGGCCCGTCGGCGAGGCGGCCGCGGTGGCCGACCGCGAGGGCGTCGAGATCCGCACCTACTCGGTCATCTACCGCGCCTTCGAGGACCTGCGCGACGCCATGCAGGGCATGCTCGCGCCCGAGGAGGTCGAGGAGACGGTCGGCGAGGTCGAGGTCCGGGCGATCTTCAAGGCCTCGCGCGTCGGCACGATCGCGGGCTCGTACGTGACCGACGGCAAGGTCACGCGCGGCGCCAAGGTCCGCCTGGTGCGCGACGGCGCAGTCGTCTACGACGGCCAGATCGCATCGCTGCGGCGCGGCTCGGACGACGTGCGCGAGGTGGCCGCCGGGTTCGAGTGCGGCATCGTGCTCCAGAACTACGCGGACATCAAGGAAGGCGACCAGCTCGAGGTCTACGAGACCCGGCAGGTCGAGCGCACGCTCTCCTAACCGACGTGAGTGAGCCGGCTTTCGTCGCGCTCATGCGTGTGCACCTCCACTTTCCCGACGTCGGCTCGCTGAAGGGCAAGCGTGCCGAGCTCAACCGCGTGAAGGCGCATCTGCGGGACCGCTGCGGCGCCACGGTGGCCGAGGTCGCGCACCAGGACACCTGGCAACGATCGACGCTCGCGGTGGCCGTGGCGGGCGGCTCCGAGGGGCGCTGTGTCGATGCTGCCGACAACGTGGTCCGCTACCTCGAGGCGCGCTTCCCACAGGGCGTGCGCGTCGAGCGACGTGTCGCGTCATGGAACGACCTGGAGTCACTACGATGACCAGCGACCGGATGCGTCGCGTCGACGAGGCTATGAGGGAAGTCCTCTCGGTCGCGATCACTTCGGAGCTCAAGGATCCACGGGTCGGGTTCGTGACGGTTACGTCAGTCGATACATCTCCAGACCTGCGCCAAGCGCGGGTGTACGTGTCCGTTCTCGGCACCGATTCCGAGCGCCGCCGCTCACTCGACGGCCTGCGCTCGGCGCACGGCTACCTCCAGCGGCGGGTGGCCGACGAGCTCCACATCAAGCACACCCCGACGCTCGACTTCGTGTACGACGACACCGCCGACCGGGCGATGCGGATCGACGAGCTGCTCGAGCGCGAGACCGGATCCGACTGATGTCCGACAACGGGGCCGCCTCGACGCGCACGCAGGCCATCGCGACGCTGCGTGATCACGACAAGTTCCTCCTGACTACGCATGAACGTCCGGACGGCGACGCGGTCGGCTCGCTGGCGGCGATGCAGCAGACCCTGGCGGCGTTGGGCAAGGACGCGGTGGCGTTCCTCACCGCCGACGAGTTCCCGCTGCCGTACGAGTACCGCTTCATCCACCTCGACGGCCTGGTGACCGAGCCACCGCCGGACCTCTCCGAGCGCGTAATGGTGTTCCTGGACTGCGGCAACATCGACCGCACGCCGGCGGCCGCGCTCCACCGCGAGGGGCGCTGCATCCTCAACATCGACCACCACCACGACAACACCCGCTTCGGCACGCTCAATCACGTCGACCCGCACGCGTCGTGCACGGCCGAGATGGTGTGGGACCTGATGAAGGGGCTCGACGTATCGCCCAGCCAGCCGATCGCCGAGGCGCTGTACGTCGGCGTCGTCACCGACACGGGCCGGTTCATGTACGAGAACACCGGCGCGCGGGCGCACGAGATGGCGGCCGAGCTGATCGCGGGCGGGATCGACGTGCACGCGATCTACCGGCGGCTGTACGAGGGGATCCCGCAGGGCAAGCTCGAGCTGCTGGCGCGCGGGCTCTCGAACGTGCAGCGCTACGACGGCGGCCTGCTGACCGTGACGCACCTGACGCTCGAGGACTACCAGTCCACCGGCGCCGATGAGAGCTACAGCGAGGGCGTCGTCGACCATCTGCGCTCGGTCGAGGGCACCGCGGTGGCGGGCCTCGTGCGCGACCTGCTGGGCAACAGCGAGTCGCCGCTGCGGAAGGTGTCGCTGCGGGCCACCGACGACCGCATCGACGTGTCGAAGATCGCCCGTGCGCAGGGCGGCGGCGGGCACCGGCGCGCGGCCGGCTTCTCGACCGACCTGGACTTCCCCGAGCTCGTGGCGTTCCTGCGGGGGGCGCTGGCCGAGCAGCTGTAGTGCCTTGACGGACGGCGTCATCCTGGTCGACAAGCCCGCCGGTGTCACGTCGCACGACGTCGTAGCCGGCGTGCGGCGCAGCCTCGGCCGCAAGGTGAAGGTGGGGCACGCGGGGACGCTCGACCCGTTCGCGACCGGGCTGCTGCTCGTGCTCGTGGGGCGGGCGACGCGCGTGCAGCGGTTCGTGATGGCGCTCGGCAAGCGCTACGAGACCGTCGCGCGGCTCGGGTTTGTCTCGACTACGGGCGATCCCGATGGGGAAATCGCGCCTGGTCGTGCGCCTTCCGAACCTTTCTCGCTGCCCACCGGCACGCTGCGGCAGCGCCCGCCGGCCTACTCGGCGGTCAAGGTGGGCGGCCGCCGCGCGTACGCGCTGGCGCGGCGCGGGGAGGAGGTCGAGCTGGCCGAGCGCGAGGTCGAGGTGACCCGGTTCGAGCAGCTCTGGCGCGAAGGCGACCGCGCCGCGTTCGCGATCGAGTGCTCGTCCGGAACCTACGTGCGCTCGCTGATCGCCGACCTCGGCGACGCCTACTGCCTCGAGCTGCGCCGCACCGGGATCGGGCCGTTCGACGTCGCCGACGCCGACCCCGAGCGGATCGTGCCGCTCGACGACGCGCTCGCCTTTCTCCCTGCGGTCGACCTGCCCGCCGACGAGGCCAAACGGGCGGGCCACGGCGTGGCGGTCCGCGGCTCGTCCGACGGCATCGTCCGGCTCCGCGACGCCGACGGTTTGATCGCGCTGGCCGAGCCACGTGGGGACGGCACCCTCAAGCCCGTCGTAGGCTTCCGCGGTTAGATGGCCGGACGCACGACCCACACGACCGCCTGCCCGACCATCTGATGGACGTAACGTGGCTCCCCGATGCGCAGCAGCGGCCGCGCAACCTGGCCGTCGGTGAGTTCGACGGCGTGCACCTCGGCCACCGCGAGGTCATCCGCGGCGCCGACACGGTGCTGACCTTCGAGCCGCACCCGCGCACGGTCGTGGCTCCCGACTCGGCGCCGAAGTTGCTCAACACGCTCGCGATCAAGACCGACCTCGTCGCCTCGCTCGGCGTGCAGGAGCTGGTCGTGATCCCGTTCGACGGCGAGCGGATGGCCCAGACCGCGCAGGAGTTCATCGACCACGAGCTCATCGGGCGCCTCGGCGCGCAGCGGGTGTCGGTGGGAGAGAACTTCCGATTCGGCAACCGCGCGCGCGGCGACGCCGACCTCCTGCGCGCGCAGGACGCGTTCGAGACGCGCGTCGTCGAGCTGGTTGAGCTCGACGGCGAGATCATCTCGTCCACGCACATCCGCGGACTCGTGGCGGCCGGCGACGTGGCGACCGCGGCACGCTTCCTCGGCGCCCCGTTCCACATGCGCGGGACCGTCGCGCATGGCGACAAGCGCGGCCGCGCGCTCGGGTTCCCGACCGCCAACCTGGTGCCCGACCCGCACCTCGTGGTGCCCGACCACGGCATCTACGCGTGCCGCGCCGAGGTCGACGGCGCAACGCACATCGCCGCCGTCAATGTCGGCGTCCGCCCGACCTTCAAGACCGGCCGCGGGCTGCTCGTCGAGGCCTACCTGCTCGACTTCGAGGCCGACATCTACGACCGCGAGCTGCGGCTGGACTTCGTCGAGCGCCTGCGCGGTGAGCGCCGCTTCGACAGCATCGAGGCGCTGATCGCGCAGATGGGCCAGGACGTCGTCGAGACACGGCGCGTGGCCTCGTAGACGCACGTACGAGATTGAGGCGCATCGATTGAGGGGTACGTAGACGCCCAGAGATGCGTGTTGTCGTGGCCCACGGGCGGGCGGGGGAACGGCGGCGCTTCCGCAGGGTGCTGGCCGAGGCGGGCCATGACGTGGCGGAATGCGACTGCGTGGATTCCGCCTTCGAGAGCTGCCTGGAATGGGAGCCGGACGTCGCCGTGGTCGACGAGGCGGCCGGCGACGGGCTGGTCGAGCGGATCAAGAGCGACCCGAGCGCCTTCCGCACGGCGGTGCTGCTCGTCGAGCCCGACGAGCCGCCGGTCGAGCGCGCCGCCGAGGCGCTGCAACGCGGGGTGCAGGACATCCTCGTCGAGCCGGTCAACGAGGCCGAGCTGCTCACGCGCGTGGAGGCGGCCGGGCGCACCAAGGGCCTGCAGGAGGAGATCGTCGCCCAGGCCCAGCGTCTCGAGGCGCTGCTGTTCGAGGACCCGCTGACCGGCCTCTCCAACCGCCGCTTCATCCTCACGCAGCTCGCCGGAATGGTGAGCGGCGCCCGGCGCCATGACCGCACGCTGTCGGTCGCCGTCATCGACATCGACCACTTCAAGTCCGTCAACGACAGCAAGGGGCACGCCGAGGGCGATCGCGTGCTGGCGGAGGTGGCGCACGCGCTGCGCGGGCACCTGCGCGCGGAGGACCAGCTCGGCCGCCTCGGCGGTGAGGAGTTCCTCGCGCTGCTGCCCGACACGGACGCGCGCGCAGCGCACAAGGCGGCCGAGCACATGCGCGAGAACGTCGGCGCCACGGGGGTGACGATCAGCATCGGCTGGGCCGCCTGGTGCGGGGAAGAGGCCGACGAGCTGCTGCGCCGTGCCGACGACGCGCTGTACGCTGCCAAGGCCCAGGGCCGCAATTGCGTCAAGGGCGCTCCTGCTACTCTGCCTCGCCGCAGATGACCGCGATCACGTCCGAAGAAAAGCGTGAGCTCGTCGAGAAGTTCGGCAAGGGCGAGAACGACACCGGCGCCACCGAGGTCCAGATCGCGCTGCTCACAGCGCGCATCAACCACCTCACCGAGCACCTGCGCGAGCACAAGCACGACCACCACTCGCGCCGCGGCCTGCTTATGCTCGTCGGCCGCCGCCGCCGCTTCCTGAACTACCTGCAGAAGAAGGATCTCGAGGCTTACCGCTCGCTGATCCGCGAGCTCGGCCTCCGCCGCTAGGCGACGGTGGTCATCGCCGCGGGTCAACCGGCCCCGGAGTTCAGCCTCGCACGGGCCGGCGGGGCAGAGCCGTTCACGCGCGCCGACCTGCGCGGCCGCACCACCGTCCTCGTCTTCTATCCGTTCGCGTTCTCGCCGGTCTGCACCGACCAGATGAGCGTGTACAACGAGCTGCTCGACGAGTTCCGGGCCAAGGGCGCCACGCTATTCGGCGTCTCGTGCGACGCGGTGTGGTCGCAGAAGGCGTTCAAGGAGCAGCTGGGGATCGACATCGAGCAGCTGTCCGACTTCGAGCCCAAGGGCGCGGCCTGCCAGGCGTTCGGCGTCCTGCACGAGCGCGGGATGCCGCAGCGCGCGCTGGTCGTGATCGGCCCCGATGCCGTGGTGAAATGGAGCTACCAGGCCCCACAGCTCTCAGAGCTGCCGGGCGCCAACCTCATCTTCGACGCACTCTGAGCGACCTTCGTTCCGCCCCGCTGCCGCCGGTCGGGCCCGACGACCACGTCCGCGGCCCCGAGGGCGCGCGGCTCGTGATCGTCTACGGCGACTACGAGTGCCCGTTCTGCGCCGCCGCCGAGGAGCAGCTCAAGGCGCGCTCCGTCCGCGTCGTCTTCCGCCACTTCCCGATCCGCAGCAGCCACCCGCGCGCGCATGCCGCCGCGCACGCGGCCGAGGCAGCGGCCGAGCAGGGCGCGTTCTGGGCGATGCACGACGCGCTGTTCGGCGACCAGGGCCGGCTCGAGGATCCCCACCTGTGGGCGCGCGCCGAGCGGCTCGGCCTCGATGTCGAGCGGTTCGACGCCGACCGCCGCTCGGACCGCGTCGCCGACCGCGTGCGCGCCCAGTTCCACGGCGGCGTCCGGGCCGGCGTCGCCACAACGCCCACGCTGTTCGTGGACGGCCAGCGATACTCAGGCCGCACGGCGGTCGGCAACGCGTTCAGCGAGCGCTGATGAGCTTCCAGTCGCCGTCGACTTTGCGCAGCCGGAAGATGCCGAGGTTGTGGCCCTGAGCCGTCGCCGTCTCACCCTCGATCGTGACGTCGTAGTCGCCTTCGGCGAGCCGCTTTCCGGCCGCGCGGTGGTCGGGGAGGCTGTTGGGCGAGACTATGTCTTCGCACGTGGCTTCGGTCCACATCTCATCGGCGGTCAGCCCACACGCCTTGTCGGCGTCGCCCTCCATCGAGGCGCGGTTGTAATCGCGCACCACGTCCGCGATCCGGTCCTCCTCGGAGGCGCCACAACCCATCAAGGTGACGCCGCAGAGCAGGCCTGCCACTTTTCCGAGCATCGGGACATCGCTGCCCTGTTGACACCGCTCCGAACCCGCGCCACTCTCGCGACGTACCCCACGTGACCGTGCCGAGTGATGCCCAGCTGATGGAACGCCTGCGCGACGACGCGACGGGGGACGCGCTGCGTGCCCTGTACCGGACGTATGCCGGCGAGCTGCTCGGGTTCGCCCTCAACGCGCTGGGCGAACGCGGCGCCGCCGAGGAGATCGTGCAAGAGGTCTTCACGCGCGCCTGGCGACACGCCGAGCGCTATGACTCATCGCGCGGCAGCGTCCGCACCTGGCTGTACCAGATCGCCCGGCACGCGATCATCGACATGCGCCGCCGTGCCTCGGCCCGGCCGGCGCTCGCTTCGGGGGAGCCCTTGCTGGAGGCCGCCAGCACGCGCGACTCGATCGAGCAGGCGATGCTCGGCTGGCAGGTCGCGGCTGCGCTCGAGCGCCTCACCCCGGAGCACCGGCAGATGATCCGCCTCGCGCACTTCCAGGGCCTGTCGGTCCGGGAGATCGCCGAGAAGTGCGATCTGCCGATCGGAACCGTGAAGAGCCGGACGTGGTACGCGCTGCGATCGCTGCGGCTCGTCCTCGAAGAGATGGGGGTCGTTCCATGACCCAGTGCGATGAGCTGCGCCACTCGATTGGCGCGTATGTGCTGGGTGCTCTCGACGTCGACGATGCGGCGGCCGTGCGCCGGCACCTGCAGGAGTGCCCCGAGTGCGCCGCCGAGCGTGACGCGCTGGTGCCGCTGCCCGGCCTGCTGGCCCTCGCCGGCGGCGCGGACCAGGCGGTCAGCGAACCGCTGTCGCCGGCCTTCGAAGAGCGCCTGCTCGATGCCTATGCCCGCGACCACGCGGCGCGCCCGGTGCGGCGGATCAGGCGCCTGCGCAGTCGCCTGCGCCCGCGCTGGGTGGCCGTTGGCGCCACGACCGCGGTCGCCGCCGCCGCGGCGCTGATCGGGTTCGGCGTGCTCGGCGACGACGACTCATCGCGGCAGTACGACGTCTCCTTCCACAGCACCAGCGCGCCCGGCGCCGCCGCTCACGCCGACCTCTTCAGCGGCAACGGCGGCACGACCGTCCACCTGTGGGTGAAGGGGCTGCCGCGCGACGAGAACGCGGTCTACGAGGTGCTGTGCGACGCGGAGATGTGGACCGCCACGGCCGGCACGTTCCGGACCGACGCGAACGGCCGCGCGTATGTCGAGCTCACCACCGCGCTGCGCAAGGGCGAGTACAACGCGATCCGCATCGTCCGCCGCGCACATGAGCCCGACGGGCGGCTCGTGCGGCGCAACATCCTCACCGCGAAGTTGTCCTGAAACCTTGAGGAGATTTCCAATGCGACACATCACCCGGCTCATCGCGCTCGTGCTGGTGGCGGCCGCGCTGACGGCGGCAGGCTGTGGAGGCGACGACAACGGAGGCGGTGGCAGCAGCGGCGGCACCGGCACGTCCAGCAGCAGCGGCTCGAGCTCCAGCGGCGGCGGCAAGCCGCTCACCGTGACCGCCGACCCCGGCGGCGCGATCAAGTGGGACAAGACCTCGCTGAGCGCGAAGTCCGGAAAGGTCACGCTCAAGATCGTCAACGACTCCGGCGTGCCGCACGGGATCGAGGTTCAGGGCAACGGCGTCGACGAGACGACCAAGATCGTCACGAAGAGCAACGCCGACGTCACGGTCGACCTCAAGCCCGGCACGTACAAGTATTTCTGCCCGGTCGGGAGCCACAGGCAGACCATGAACGGGACGCTCAAGGTCTCGTAACCCGTAACGAGCGAAGCACCGAGGCAGCCGGGACCTCGACCTCGTCGAGGTCCCGCTGCGTCTGGCCCTGGATGTCGATGACGAACGGGCCGTCGGCGAGCGGCAGGACGATCGTGCGCAGCCGCGTACCGTCGGGGAAGTAGCGGTCGGGCGCGATAGAGGTGCAGACGATCAGCAGCGGCCGGCAGGCGCCCGCGGCGCGCGCGGGCTTCGAGAAGCGGACGGTCACGGGAAAGCTCTGCCCGCGGACGCCGGCGATCGTCACCGGCGCGGCGCGGCCGACGACCAGGTCGGGATGGCGGCGCATCCACGCGTACAGGTTCCTGGTGGCGAGGTTCGCGTTGCGGTTGCGGAACCGCGGGTCGTAGACCCGCGTGACGCGCGAGAAGGTCAGCCACGAGCGCGGGGGCAGCTCGCTGCCGGGCGCGTCGCTGCTGCGCCGCCGGCGGTCGAGGCGCAGGTAGTCCGTGCCCGTGGCGTCCTGCACGAGCCAGTCGCGGTCGCTGACGACGAACGACAGCGGCGGCACGAACGCGCGCGTCCGGTACCGGACGCCGGCCTCGAGGCTGCCGCCGAACAGCGACCGCCCGGCTGCCGGGGTGGGCGCCGGGGCCGGCCCCTTGCGCACGCCGCCGGGGGCGCCGACCACGACGATCGCGACGAGCATCGCCGCGGCGGCAGCGCCGAGAACCATTTGGTCACGGCGGACGGCCACCGTCCCGACGGTATAGCGTCAGCACATGACGACGGTGGCGATCCTCGGCGGCGGCGTCGCGGGCCTGACGGCGGCCCACGAACTGGCCGAGCGCGGCTTCGATGTCGTGGTGCTCGAGACGCGCGACCTCCCGGGCGGCAAGGCGCGCAGCCTCCCGGTGCCCGGGTCGGCGACCGGCGGCCGCGCGGACCTGCCCGCCGAGCACGGCTTCCGCTTCTTCCCGGCCTTCTACCAGCACATACCGGACACGATGCGGCGGATCCCTGCGGGCGGGAAGACCGTCTTCGAGCGCCTGACCGGCGCCGAGCGGATCCTGCTCGCCCAGGCCGGCGGCCGCAACGAGATCGTCGCGCCCGCCCATGCCGCGGAAACGCTCGACGACCTCGCGGTGCTGAGCCGCTTCCTGCTCGAGGTGATGACCGGGCTCGGCATGACGCCGGCCGACCATGCCTGGCTGATGGACCGCCTGCTCACCCTGCTCACGAGCTGCGACGAGCGCCGCTATGAGCAGTGGGAGCTGCAGAGCTGGTGGGTCTACACCAACGCCGAGCACCGCTCGGACGCGTTCAAGAAGTTCCTCGCCGAGGGCCTCACTCGCACGCTCGTCGCCGCCCGCGCACGCGAGATCAGCGCCCGCACCGGCGGGCTCATCCTCGCGCAGCTCGTGTTCGACCTCACGCGCGCCGGCACCCGCGCCGAC
This sequence comes from uncultured Solirubrobacteraceae bacterium, assembly GCA_963803335.1. Lineage (GTDB taxonomy): Bacteria > Actinomycetota > Thermoleophilia > Solirubrobacterales > Solirubrobacteraceae > DASSUW01. The sequence goes on from CAWDME010000013.1 coordinate 238,395, forward strand.
CGCGTCCTCAGCGCCCCGACCAACGAGGCGTGGATCGATCCGTGGGTGGCGCACCTGCACACCCTCGGGGTCGACCTTCGCCTGAGCACCCCGGTGCAGGGGATCGCGGTGGCGAACGGGCGCATCGCGGGCGTGACGACGCCTGCCGGCACCGTGACCGCCGACTACTACGTCGCGGCGCTGCCGGTCGAGGTGATGCGGATCCTCGCCGGGCCGCCGCTGCGTGCGCTCGAGCCGCGGCTGGCCGCGCTCGACGATCTCACGACGCGGTGGATGAACGGCGTGCTGTTCTACCTCGACCGCGACGTCCCGATCGTCAAGGGCCACGCGATCTACATCGACTCCGCCTGGGCGCTGACGTCGATCTCGCAAGCGCAGTTCTGGCACGGCGTCGACCTCGGGCGCTACGGCGACGGGCGCGTGCGGGGGATCCTCTCGGTCGACGTCTCAGACTGGACGACCCCCGGGCCGCGCACCGGCAAGGTCGCGATGGCGTGCACGCGCGAAGAGATCCGCACCGAGGTCTGGGGCCAGCTGACCGACCACCTCAATGACGGCCCGCAGCCGGTGCTCGACGACCACCACGTGATCAGCTGGTTCCTCGACCCGGCGATCCAGTTCCCGAACCCCAGCGCGGCCACCAACCTCGAGCCGCTGCTGATCAACACGGCGGGCTCGTGGGCGCGCCGCCCGGACGCCGCGACGCGGATCCCCAACCTGCTGCTGGCCGCCGACTACGTGCGGACCAACACCGACCTCGCCACGATGGAGGGCGCCAACGAGGCGGCCCGCCGTGCGGTCAACGCGATCCTCGCCGCCACCGGGCGCGGCGATCCGTGCGCCATCTACGCGTTGCGTGAGCCGGGCGTGCTGGCGCCCGCGCGGATGCTCGACAAGCTGCGCTGGAAGCTGTTCCACCGACCTCCGCAGGCGCCGCTACGGGTCGCCGCGGACGGCGGCCTCGAGCCGCGCAGCGTGGTCTCCCGCGGCCTGCTCGCCGCCGGCCGGCTCACGGTTCGACGCGGGTGAGACCGGCCTCGCGCGCGCCCTCCTCGAGCGCCGCCAGCCCGTACGCCTGGACTGGTCCGAGCGCTCCGGTGCCCTCGGGCGCGTGGCGCGCGGCCCAGGCGATCAGGTCGGCCGTCAGTGTGTACGGCTCTGGCCCGGTCAGCTCGACGCGGGCGAGCTGGGCGCCGCGGGCGTCGAACGCCTCGGCGGCGACCGCCGAGATCCCCGAGCCAGGCTCCGGATCACCGCCCATGCCGGCCAGCCGGTCGCCGGCCGCCCGCGCCAGCGCGCGTGCACCCGGCACGCGCAGCGCCACGCTGCCGGCGAGGCTCGCCGCCTGCAGCGGCCGGGCCAGCGAGCCGAACCAGCCCAGGTACGTGTTGACCTCGCGCAGCTGCGGATACGAGACGGGCAGCGTGAGGTGCTCGGAGCCGCCGACCGACAGGGCCTCGCGCTCCTTCCCGCGGACCGTGAACGAGCGCACGCGTTCGCCGTTGCGCACGACCGTCATCGCGCCGTCGCGGAATGCGTGGCTGTCGTCGAGCACGATTCCCACCGTCGACGCCCGCGTGCCGCCGCTCGGGCGCATCCCGAACGCGTAGTAGCCGACGTCGACGCGCACGGCCGCCTCGCCCGCCTCTTCGAGCGCCAGGCCGGCGGCGAGCGCTCCCGGCACGAAGTCGTAGCCCATCGCCGGCAGCAGCGCCGCCCCGGCGCGGGCGGCCGGCGGCCCGAGCTCGTCGAACACGCGGCGGATGAACGACGGCTCGCCGGTCGAGTCGATGTAGGTGCCGCCCGCGGCGATCGCCGCCCGCACGGCCGGCTCGCCCCACTTGACGAACGGCCCGACCGTGCTGACGAGCACGTCGCCCTTCTCGAGCAGGCCGAACACCGAGTTGGGCCGCAGCGCGTCGGCCTGGCGCCATTCGACGCCGAGGCGGTCGGCGAGCTCGCTCAGTGGACCCGCCGAGCGCGCGGCGAGCACCGGGTCGGCGCCCTGGACGGCAAGCCGTTCGGCGACCAGGCGTCCAGTGAAGCCGGTTGCCCCGAAGATGATGATGCGCCTTGGCACGTGCTTCCTACTACCATGGCAGGCAACAACTACCGAAGCGTCAGAGAAGATGCAGAGGGCCTGCCGACCGAACGGCGGGCGCAGAAAGAGGGACACATGCCAGAAGTGCACCGGGTCTCCGTCGAGGTCGGCGGAACTGAGATCTCGTTCGAGACCGGTTGGATGGCGAAGCAGGCCTCAGGGGCCGTCGTCGTCCGCGCGGGCGACACCGTCGTCCTCAATACCGCCACCGCAGGCAACCTGCGTGATGTCGACTTCCTCCCGCTGACGGTGGATGTCGAGGAGCGGATGTACGCCGCCGGGAAGATCCCCGGCTCATTCTTCAAGCGCGAGGGCCGCGCCGGCGAGAAGGCGACGCTGATCGCGCGCATGATCGACCGTCCGCTGCGGCCGCTGTTCCCGAAGGGCTGGCGTCGTGAGACGCAGCTCGTCGGCATGCCGCTGTCGATCGATCAGGTCCAGCCCTACGACGTGCTCGCCATGAACGGCGCGTCGGCCGCGCTGCAGATCTCCGACATCCCGTTCCCGGTCCCGGTCGGCGCGGTGCGGATCGGCAAGCTCGAGGGCAACTTCGTGATCAACCCGACCGAGGAGCAGCTGCTCGAGTCCGATCTCGACCTCGTCGTGTCGGGCACCGAGGAGGCCATCCTGATGGTCGAGGCGGGCGCCAACGAGGTGCCCGAGGCCGAGATCCTCGACGCGCTCGACATCGCGCACTCGGAGATCAAGAAGCTGTGCGCCGCGCAGCGTGAGCTGGCCGAGAAGGCCGGCAAGCCCAAGCTGGAGCTCGAGGTCCCGCAGGTCGACGCCGACCTCGCGGGCCAGATCGCGCAGTCGCACGGCGCCGCGCTCGACGCCGCGACCCAGGTCGAGGACAAGCTCGCGCGCCAAGACGCGACGAACGCCGTCGAGGAGCAGGTGCTCGAGCAGTACTCCGGCGACCCCGCCGCCGACACCTACGCCGACTTCCGCCAGAAGGCGCAGCTCGCGTTCGACGCGCTCGAGAAGAAGATCATCCGCGAGCGCATCGCGGTGCAGAAGAAGCGGCCGGACGGCCGCCAGCCGGATGAGATCCGCGCGATCGACATCCAGGTCAAGCCGCTGCCGCGCACGCACGGCTCGGCGCTGTTCACGCGCGGCCAGACGCAGGCCCTGTCCGTCGTCGCCCTCGGCACGACGCGTGAGGAGATGCGCCTGGACAACCTCGGGCTGGAGACGTCCAAGCGCTACTTCCACCACTACAACTTCCCGCCGTTCTCGGTGGGTGAGGCCGGCTTCATGCGCGGCCCCAAGCGCCGTGACATCGGCCACGGCGCGCTCGCCGAGCGCGCGCTGGTCCCGATGATCCCGGACCAGGAGACGTTCCCGTACACGATCCGTGTCGTGTCGGACATCCTCGAGTCCAACGGGTCGTCCTCGATGGCCTCCGTGTGCGGCTCGACGCTGTCGCTGATGGACGCGGGCGTGCCGATCAAGGCGCCGGTGGCCGGCATCGCGATGGGCCTGATCAAGGAGGGCGACGACTACGTCGTGCTCTCCGACATCGCGGGCGTCGAGGACCACCTCGGCGACATGGACTTCAAGGTCGCCGGCACCGAGAAGGGCATCACCGCCCTGCAGATGGACATCAAGATCACGGGCGTCACGTTCGAGATCCTGCGCGACGCGCTCACGCAGGCCAAGGAGGGCCGGTCGTTCATCCTCGGCAAGATGGCCGAGGCGATCGGCGAGCCGCGCACCGAGCTCTCGGAGTTCGCGCCGCGCATCTCGGCGATCAAGATCGACCCGGACAAGATCGGCCTGCTGATCGGCAAGGGCGGCGAGACGATCCGCTCGCTGCAGGACGAGTACGAGGCGCAGATCGACGTCGACGACGAGGGCAACGTCCGCGTGTACGCGCAGACCGGGGCCCAGGGCGACGCGCTCGCCGAGCGCATCCGCTCGATGACAAAGGAGGTCGAGGTCGGCGACGAGTTCCCGGGCGCGAAGGTCGTCAAGACCACCACGTTCGGCGCGTTCGTCGAGCTCGCCAAGGGCACCGACGGCCTCCTGCACATCTCCAACGTCTCGCCCGGCAACCGCGTCGGGACGGTCGAGGAGGTCCTCAACAAGGGCGACGAGATCTCGGTCCGCGTGGTCGAGGTCGACCGCGAGCGCGGCCGCATCGGCCTGCGCCTGGCCGAGGACCCGGAGATCGCCGGCAAGACCAAGGAGGAGCTGGCCACGGTCGGCACCGGCGGCGGCGATGGCGGCGGCCGTGGCGGCGACCGGCCCCGCGGGCGTGGCGGCGACCGGCGCAACGGTCGCAGTGGCGGCCGTGACCGTGACCGCGATCGCGGGCCGCGCGCCCCGCGCGGCGATCGCGATCCCGACCGGGGCTAGCGCGCTGCCAGCCCATCGCATCACGGAACTGAGTTCCGGGCTGCGGATCGCGACGGAGGCCATGCCCTCCGTCCGGTCCGCCGCCCTGGGCTTCTTCGTGGCCACCGGCTCGCGCGGCGAGTCGGTGGCGGAGGCGGGCCTCTCGCACTTCCTCGAGCACCTGCTGTTTCGCGGCACCGACCGCTACGCCTCGGCCGAGATCGACCAGCTCTTCGACGCGATGGGCGCCGAGCTCAACGCCGGCACCGACAAGGAGAGCACCACGGTCTACGCGCGGATGCTCGACCAGCACCTGCCGCGGGCGTTCGACGTGATCGCCGACATGGTGTGGCGGCCGGCGTTCCAGGACGTCGATCCCGAGCGCGAGGTCGTGCTCGAGGAGATCGCCATGTACGAGGACGACCCGCAGGACACGGTGTTCGACGTCCTCGGGCAGGCGGTCTTCGGCGGCCACCCGCTCGGCCGGCCGATCATCGGCCGCGCGCCGGTGATCCGCGACACGCCGGTCGAGGACATCGCCGCCTTCCACGCCGCTCGCTACGTACCGGGCTCAGTGGTCATCGCGGCCGCCGGCTCGATCGACCACGACCAGATCGTGGAGCTCGCCGAGCAGACGCTGCGCGACGGCATCGGCAGCGCGCCCGAGATCGAGCCCGCGCCGGCCGAGCCGGCCCCGACCGTGCGCTTCCAGCGCAAGGACACCGAGCAGTGCCACGTGTGCCTCGGGGCGCTCGGTCTCCCGCGCGGCGACGACCGCCGCTTCGCCTCGCGCGTGCTCGATGCCATCTTCGGCGGGCTGTCCTCGTCGCGGCTGTTCCAGGCCGTGCGCGAGGAACGCGGGCTCGCATACTCGGTCTACTCGTTCGCCGGCCAGTACGCCGACACCGGGCAGATCGGGCTGTACGTCGGCACGCGGCCGGACAAGGTCGGCGACGCGATGGGCGTCGTGGCCGACGAGCTCGCGGGGTTGCGCGAGCGCGGGGTGAGCGCGGAGGAGCTCGAGCGGGCGCGCGAGAACGTCAAGGCGCGCGTCGTGCTCGCGCTGGAGTCGACCGGCGCCCGCATGAACCGGCTCGGCGCCTCGCTGCTGTTCGAACTGCCGCTGCTGGAGACCGACGAGGTGATGGCCCGCTTCGACGCCGTCACCCTGGACGACCTGCGCGAGTTGACCGACGAGCTGTGGGCCCCGGAGCGGTTGAGCGCTGCCGGGATCGGACCGGATGAGCAGGCGTTCCGCGACGCCGTCTCGGACGTCTGCCCGGGCGCCGGCGTCACGGCATGATCCGCGTCGCGGTCACGGGCGCCGCGGGGCGCATGGGCCGCATGGTGTGCGAAGCCGTCGACGGCGCGGACGACCTCTCGTTGACGGGCCAGGCCGACCCCGTCCTCGGCGTGGCGGTCGCGGACGTTCTGGACGGGGCTGATGTGCTCGTCGACTTCACGCGGCCCGACACGGCGCTCGACAACGCCCGCGCGGCCCTGGACGCCGGCGTGCACGCGGTGATCGGCACGTCGGGCTTCGACCTCGACGGCCTGCGGGAGGCCGCCGCGGCGTCGTCCGCGAAGGCGTTCTTCGCCCCCAACTTCGCGTTGGGGGCGGTGTTGATGATGCGCTTTGCCGCGGAGGCTTCGCGGGTGATGGCGCGGGCGGAGATCATCGAGCTCCATCACGAGGGCAAGCTCGACGCACCGTCGGGGACGGCCGCTCGCACAGCCGAGATGATGCAGGGCGACGTGCCGATCCACTCCGTGCGGCTGCCGGGCCTCGTCGCCGACCAGGAGGTCATCCTCGGCGACGTCGCCCAGACGCTCACGATCCGCCACGTCACTACCGACCGTACAAGCTTCATGCCGGGCGTGCTGCTGGCGATCCGCCGCGTCGCGGACCTGCCTGAGTCCCCGGTCGTGGGGCTCGAGCACCTGCTGTTCGATCCGTAATCAAGGCGCTCGCGCGAGCTTGCGAGTGCGAGTAAGCCGCATGCTCATATCCGTCACCGACCACGCCGTCGAGCGCTACCTGCAGCGGGTGCGCGGCATGCTCGATCCGCGACCCGAGATCGCCGGCCGCGTCCGCATCGCCTTCGAGGCCGGCCGCACCGCTCCGGGTGATCGCGGCGCGCTCCTCGTCCGGGATCTCGACCGTGCGGATTTGATCTACGTCTGCATGCTCGACAAGCCGCGCGACGAGCTCGTGGTCGTGACGCTGTGGGAGGAGGGGGAGAGCGCTGCCGTACCTCGCCGGTTCACGGACGCTTTGCGGCGGCGCCGCCGAACTTCGGCTGGGTAGAGCGGCGAGGGATCGGCCGGCGCGGCGAAATCGCGCCTAGTAACGGACTACGCGGCCGCGGCCGGCGCGCTTGGCCTCGTACAGCGCCTCGTCGGCCCGCGAGAGCACCAGCGAGAGCGAGTCGGTGTCGGCCGTGGGGGAGGCGGCGCCGATCGAGAGGCCGACGTTCGGCGCGGCTTCCTCGCCGGCGAACGCGGCGGCGATGGCGTCGAGCACGGCCGAGGCGGCTTCGTCGCCGCGGCTCGGGCCGCCGGGGACCCAGACGGCGAACTCGTCGCCGCCGAGCCGGCCGGCGACGCCCTGGGCCGACAGGTGGCGCGCCACCTCGGTCAGCACGAGGTCGCCGGTGGCGTGCCCGTGGCCGTCGTTGACGGCCTTGAAGTGGTCGATGTCGCAGATCAGGACGCTGCCGGGCTCGCGCTCGCCGACCGCGCGGCGGACGGTCGCCATCCAGTGGCGGCGGTTGAGCAGGCCGGTGAGGTCGTCGACGCGCGCCTGGCGCTCGAGCTCGGCGACGCGGGCGGCCATCGCGGCGCCGGCCTTGCCGCCGCGCACCGCCTCCAGCGCGAGGTCGTCGAAGTCCTCGTCGCAGAGGCCGAGGGCCTCGAGCGCGGGGCCGAGCAGCGCGTAGTCGGGCTCCGGGCGCGAGGCGAGGCCGACGATCTCGTCGGCGATGATCACGCATGCCGCCTCGCGGGAGGCGATCGTCAGGCCGTCCGGGCCGCCGTGATGGAAGGCGATCGCGGTTTCGACCGCGGCCTCGACCTGCGACGCGCGGGCGACCAGCGCGCCGGCGGCGGCGTGGTCGACGCCCAGGCGCTCCCGCTCGAGGCGGGCGCGCGGCGTGCCGGCCTGGTGTTCGGCGGCGATCTCGTCGAGCGCCGCGTTGCCGAAGGCGAGCGGCATCACGAGCTTGCCGACATCGTGCAGCAGGCCGCCCAGGTGGGCGACGTCGACGCTGGCGCCGGTGCGCTCGGCGATGCCCTGCGAGCAGCCGGCGACGGCCGCGGCGTGCAGATGCAGATGACCGATCGAGCGACCGCCGTTGCCGGGCGCAGCCTGGAAGAAGCGGAACGTCGCGGCCTCGATCGCGAGCTGGGCGATCGCCTTGCGGCCGACCAGCGTCACGGCAGCGCGGATGCTGCGGGCGCGCAGCGGCCGGGCACAGGCGGCGGAGTTGGCGTACCGGAGCAGGTCCGTCGCGAGGCCCTGATCGGCCTCCAGCGCGGCAACCATGTCACCGATGCCGGCGTCCTCGCTCTCGGCGATCGCCTGTACGCGGCGCACGGTGGCGCTGAGCACCGGGAGGCGCCCCAGCTGCTCGACCGCGACTACGAGCCGATGCTCGGCGGAGAGTGTGGCCGGTGCTGCCGTGGTTGTCTGATGTCGAACCATAGGACCGTTTGGTTTCAGCATCGGCGGACCCCCACCGAGGCTTGAGCGATTCGGCGCAGGGGACATCGCAGCCGCCCGGCGTGCGAAACTGGGGGCCATGCGTCCCTACGAAGGCCTGCTCACCGCCATGGTCACGCCGTTCAGGGCGGACGGGAGCGTGAACGAGGCGGCGGCGGTGGCGCTCGGCGCCCATCTGCTCGCCAACGGCTCGAATGGGCTCGTCGTCTGCGGGACCACGGGCGAGTCGCCGACGCTGGGCGACGACGAGATGGTGTCGCTGGTCACGACGATGGTGGAGGAGCTGGGCGGCGAGGCGACGATCGTCGCCGGCGCCGGCTCCAACAGCACCCATCACGCCGCGCAGCTGGCCGAGCGGATGGTGGGCACCGGCGCCCACGCGCTCCTGTCGGTCACCGGCTACTACAACCGCCCCAACCGCCGCGGGATCATCCGCCACTACGAGGAGGTGGCGAAGGCCGCGGCCGGGACGCCGGTGATCATCTACAACATCCCGAGCCGCACGACCGTGAACATCGACCGCGAACTGCTGGCCGAGCTCGGCCAGATCGCCGGCATCGAGGCCGTCAAGCAGTCCCACACGCCCGACCTCGGCCCGATCGACGGGCTGACCGTCCTCACGGGCAACGACCAGGACCTCGCGCGCGCGCTCGAACTCGGTTGCGCCGGCGGCGTCTGCGTCTCCAGCCATATCGTGGGAACCGAGATGCGGCGGATGTTCGACGAGCCGGACCAGCGGGCGGAGATCGACGCGTCGCTGCGCGACGTGTTCGACGCCATGTTCTGCACGACGAGCCCGACGCCGGTGAAGACCGCGCTGAGCCTCCTCGGCCACGACGTCGGCGGCCTCCGGCTCCCGATGGTCGAGGCCGACGAGCACGAGCTGAGCATCATCCGCGGAGCGCTCGACCGGCACGGACTGCTAAGCGAGGTCCACGCCGCGTGAGCGGCAAGCTGCGCGTCCTCCCGCTCGGAGGCGTCGGCGAGATCGGCAAGAACCTGACGGTCGTCGAGTACGACGACCGGATCGTCGTCGTCGACTGCGGGCTGCGCTTCCCGACCGCGGAGATGATGGGCATCGACCTCGTGCTGCCCGACTTCACGTACCTGCGCGAGCGCGTGGACGACATCGAGGCGATCGTCATCACGCACGGCCACGAGGACCATCTCGGGGCGCTCCCGTGGGTGCTCCGCGAGCTCGGCCAGCACAGCGTGCCGGTCGTCTACGGCGGCCAGCTGACCGTCGCGATGGCCCGCTCCAAGCTCGACGAGCACAAGCTGCGCGAGGTCAACCTCGACGTGCTGCCGATCGGCCAGGTGGCGGACGCGGGGCCGTTCGAGCTCGAGCTGGTGCACCTCACGCACTCGATCCCGGACGCCTCCGGAGTGGCGCTGACGTGCGAGCTCGGCACGATCCTCTTCACCGGCGACTACAAGTTCGACCAGACGCCGGTGGGCGGCGCGCCCGCCGACATGGCGCGGCTCGCCGAGCTCGGCCGCGAAGGCCTGCTGCTGCTGTGCGGCGACTCCACCAACGCCGACCGCGAGGGCATCTCGACCAGCGAGTCGGTCGTCGGCCCGCAGCTCGAGCGGCTGTTCGCCCACTGCCCCGGCCGCATCGTCGTGACCTGCTTCGCGTCGAACATCCACCGGGTCCAGCAGGTCGTCGACGCGGCCGCCGCGCACGATCGCAAGGTGGCGCTGATCGGCCGCTCGATGCGCAAGAACGTCAATATCGGCCGGTCGCTGGGCCACATCGCGATCCCTGACGGGCAGCTGGTCCCGCCGCGCGAACTCGAGCAGTGGCAGGACGACCGCCTCGTGATCATCTCCACCGGCTCACAGGGCGAGCCGCTGTCGGCCCTGCGGCGGATGGCCTATCGCGACCACCCGGCGGTCGAGCTCAAGTCCGGCGACACGGTCGTGTTCTCAGCCACGCCGATCCCCGGCAACGAGCGCGCGGTCAACGAGACGATCGACCGGCTGTACCACATCGGCTGTGACGTCGTGACCGCCCGCGACGCCCCGATCCACGCGTCGGGCCACGGCTACGCGGAGGAGGTGAAGATGATGCTCAACCTCACCCACCCGCGCTACGTGATGCCGGTGCACGGCGACTTCAAGCGGATGCTGCTGCACTCGCAGCTCGCCGAAGCGGTCGGTGTTCCGCCCGAGAACATCTTCCGCACCGAGAACGGCATCCCACTGGAGATCGACGCGAGCGGCGCGCGCCTCGGCGACCGCCAGCCCGCCGGCCTCGTGTTCGTCGACGGCGTCGACATCGGCGACGTCGCCGACGTGGCCCTGCGCGACCGCCGCATGCTGTCGGCGGACGGCATCTTCATCATCGTCGCGACTGTGAACGAGCAGGACGGCTCGTCGGTCGTCCCGCCCGAGGTGCTCGCCCGCGGCGTGCCGTTCCTCGACGACAACGGTCAGATCATCATCGAGCTGCGCGAAGCGGTGGAAGACTCGCTCGACCGGGCGGCCGAGCAGCGGATCACCGAGATCGACGTGCTCGAGTCATTCCTCCACGACGACATCGCGGCGTTCATCTACGAGCGCCTGAAGCGGCGCCCGATGGTGCTGCCCGTCGTGGTCGAAGTGTGAGCCGTGACGCTCCGCCCAGGCCTGCGGCACCGCCTGCCGTTCTTCGTGCTCAGCTGGCTGATCTTCGCGCTGTGCCTGACCGCGCTGTTCTACAACCCGCTGCTCGGCGAAGTCGGCGTGCTGCTGTTCGGCTTCGCGGCCGCGAACGCGACGCTGCGGCTGTTCAAGCGGCGGTCGTACGCGACGGAGCTCGACGCCGAGGGGTTCCGGGTGTACGACGCGCTGGGGCGGCTCGTGCACGACGTGCGCTGGACGAACGTCGAGCACCTGACCGTGTTCCGCGGCAACGGCATGCGCGGAGCGGGCACGCTGCTGCTGCTGGCCTGGCGCTGCCGGCCGCGGCAGCCGGGGAAAGGCCGGCAGCCGTGGGCGAAGGGCGGCGACGAGTTCGACGGCGCGTTGCCGGACCCCTACCTCGGCATCGACGCGATGCTCGAGCTGTTCAAGCGGCACGCCGAGGCGGCCGCGCTGGGCGCGGCCGATCCTCGGCGATGAAGGCTCTAGCGGCCGAAGCTGGAGGCGATGCCCTGCTCGGTGTCGGCGTAGTGCGCGCCGGCCTGCTGGGTGAGCTGGCTGATGCCGGTCAGTGCGTCGTGGATTCCGCGGCTGGAGCGCTGCCATTCTGCCCACAGCTCCTGGAAGCGGGCCTGGGCGACGCCCTGCCATTCGCTCTGCAACGGCGCGACCTGGCTGGCGAGCTGCGACAGGATCGACTCGATGTTCGCGGCGCCCGCGTTCAGCTGGCTACCGGTCGACTGCAGCTGCTCGGGTGTTACGGCGATATTGGGCATCCGGGGTTGCCTCCCTTGGCTCCGTGATGGACGTCGCAATGACGGGTACCCGGCAGACAGCCAACAAACACCGCGGCATGAAGGAACGGCCGCCGTGGTATCCGTGGAGACACAAGTGACAGCACAGGACGCGCTGACCTTCCATAGACCCCCTCGCGAGTATCCGCCGGCCGTGCCGACGGAGAAGCTGCGCATCGCGGCCCCGCCGACGCAGCCGACGCCGCCGCATACCTCGATCATTCAGATGCTCTTCCCGGTCGTGGGCGGCCTGGGGATGATCGGCTACGCCTTCGTCTACCGGAACCCGACGTTCCTGTACGTCGCCGGCGGCATGGTCGCGATGATGCTGCTGTTCTCGGTCGGCATGCGCTGGTCGCAGAAGCGCGGAGTGCGCAAGCGGGCGGCGCAGGAGGCCCGCAAGTACGCGAAGTACCTGCGCGAGCAGGAGGCCGAGCTGGCCGACGCGGGCGATCGCCAGCGCGCGGCCCTCGCGCGCCTGTACCCGGATCCCGGCCGCCTGTGGACGCTGCTCGTCAAGCGCCAGCACGTCTGGGAGCGGCGCCCGGACCACCGCGACTTCCTGCACGTGCGGCTCGGCAGCGGCGCGATCCCGCTCGACCGCGAGGTCGAGCTCGACCTCGGCATGAATCCCCTGGCCGAGTACCAGCCGCAGTCGCTGCAGGAGGCGCGCAAGATGGTCGACCGCCGAGCGACGCTGCGCGGCGAGGCGGTCGTCGTCGGCCTGGCCGACGTCGGCGTCCTGTCAGTCACGGGCGACCGCGAGCGTGCGCGCGCATGGGCTCGCACGCTGATGATCCAGCTCGCCGCCTGGCGCGCGCCGCATGACGTGCGCATCCTCACGGCGTTCGAGCCGCGTAACGGGGAGCCCTGGGAGTGGGGGAAGTGGCTGCCGCACCAGCGCGTGGACCCGAACGTGCCCGGCCAGTTCCTGATGGCCCGCTCGACGGCCGACTTCGAGGCGCTGCTGGAGCCCGAGCTGCGCCCGCGGCTGGAGCAGCTGCGCCGGCTCGCCGAGGCCGACGTCCGCGGCCGCGACGTGGCGCTCGTCGCGCCCGAGCTGGTCGTGATCCTCGACGGCTACCGGCCGGACCACCCGGTCAATGAGGTGCCGGCCTTCCGCGAGCTGCTCACTCGCGCGCGGCAGCTCAAGACCGTGCTGATCCTGCTCACCGACGAGCGCGACCACGAGCCCTCGCACATCGACGCGCGGCTGACCGTGCCCGAGCGCGGCGCCGGGGCGTGGGAGCTGTGGGGCCAGGATGCGCCGTCGATCCCCGAGGTGTTCCTGGACTCCGTGGACCTCGGGACCAGCGAGGCGATCGCTCGCACGCTGACGCCGCTCAAGCTTGCCGAGGGCGGTGACGGCGAGCGCGGGCTGAGCACCGCCGTGCGGCTGAGCGAGATGCCGGGTGGCCTCGATCGAGATTGGGAGGGCCGCAAGCGGGCGGACAGCCTGCGTGTGCCGATCGGCCGCTCGGCCGAGGGCGACGTCCTGGAGCTTGATCTCAAGCAGGCCGCCGAGGGCGGCATGGGCCCGCACGGCGTGCTGGTGGGCGCCACCGGCTCGGGCAAGAGCGAGCTGCTGCGCTCGCTCGTGGGCGGCCTGGCCGCCCGCCACGCGCCCGAGGAGCTCGCATTCGTGCTCGTCGACTACAAGGGCGGCGCGGCCTTCGCCGAGCTGTCGCGGCTGCCGCACGTCGCCGGCCTGATCACCAACCTGCAGCGCGACCTCTCGCTCGTCGACCGCATGCACGCCGCGCTGATCGGCGAGCAGGAGCGCCGGCAGACGATGCTGCGCGAGGCGGGCAACCTCGACGACATCGTCTCCTACCAGGCGCGGCGCGCGTCCGACCGGTCGATGCCGCCGATGCCGGACCTGCTGGTGATCGTCGACGAGTTCGCCGAGCTGCTGGCCGCGCGCCCCGAGTTCATCGACCTGTTCGTCGGCCTCGGCCGCGTGGGCCGGTCGCTGGGCATCCACCTGCTCCTGTCCTCGCAGCGGCTCGACGAGGGCCGGCTGCGCGGCCTCGAGAGCCACCTGCGCTACCGGCTCTGCCTGCGGACCTATTCGTCGAACGAGTCCAAGCTCGTGCTGGGCACGCCGGACGCCTACCTGCTGCCCTCGCTCCCCGGCCTCGGCTATCTGAAGGTCGACACCGAGGTGTACGTGCAATTCCGCGCCGCGCTGGCGTCGGGGCCGCACACGCCGAGCACGATGCGCGTCGAGCCGGGCGCGCCGGTGCGCGTGTTCGACTCCGGCGAGACGCTCGGGGCCGCGGCGGCGCTGCCGGCTGAGCCGCCGCCGGACGGGCCGAGCGAGCTCCAGGTGCTCGTCGACCGGCTCACCGGGGACCGGCCGCCGGTTCACCAGGTGTGGGTCGCGCCGCTCGCCGAGGCCGAGCCGCTCGACGCGGTGCTCACCGATCCGCCGTGGTGGCGCGGAGGCGAGCGCGCCGAGGGCCTGCGCGCGGTGCTGGGGCGGCTCGATCGCCCGGCCGAGCAGCGCACCGAGCCGTTCGCGCTCGAGCTCGCGGGCGCAGGTGGCCACCTCGCGGTGGTCGGCTCGCCGCGTACCGGCAAGAGCACGGCGCTGCGCACGCTCGCCGCGGCCCTGATCTGGCGCCACACGCCGGCGCAGGTCCAGATCTACGGCATCGACCTCGGCGGCGGCCTGCTCAACGCGCTGACCGGCGGCCCGCACGTCGGCGGCGTGGCCGGCAAGCTCGAGCGCGAGGCGGTCACGCGCGTGGTGCGCCAGCTGCGCACCGAGGTCGAGGATCGCGAGCAGGCGTTCCGCGAGGCCGGCATGGAGTCGATGACCGACGCCCGCAACGCCGGCACGTTCCCGGACATCTTCCTGTTCGTCGACGGCTGGGAGGCGTTCAAGCGCGAGTTCGAGGGGCTCGACCGCGAGGTCGAGGAGCTCGCGGCCACGGGCCTGAGCTTCGGCGTTCACGTCATCGTCGCCGCCAACCGCTGGGCCGAGATCCGCCCGGCGCTGCTCGACAACCTCGGCACGCGGCTCGAGCTCAAGCTGCATGACGCGATCGACTCGCTGGTCTCGCGCCAGGCGGCGGCCTCGCTGCCCGCCGAGGTGCCGGGCCGCGGCCTGACGATGGATGGTTTGCACTTCCAGATCGCGCTGCCGCGCGTGGACGGGGTCGCCGAGGAGGAGGGCACCGCGTTCGCGTTCGGCGAGCTCGTGGGGGAGGCCGCCGAGCACTGGACCGGGCCCGCGGCCGCGCCGATCCGGCTGCTGCCGCGCGAGCTCGCGGCGCGCCAGCTCCCGCCGCCGTCGCAGCGCGAGGGCGTGGCGATCGGCGTCGAGGAGCGCGGCTTGGACCCCGTGTGGGCGCGCTTTGCCGGCCCCGACCCGCATTTCCTCGTGTTCGGCGACAGCCAGAGCGGCAAGTCGTCGCTGCTGCGCGGAATCGGCCGCGGGCTGATCGCGTCGCACTCGCCCAAGGAGCTCCAGCTTGTGGTGATCGACGTGCGGCGGTCGCTGATCGACCTCGCGCACGACGATCACGTGATGGCGTACGCGGCGTCGCCGCCGGCCGCGCAGCAGGCGGCCGAGCGCCTGCGGGCGATCTGCGGCGAGCGGATGGCGCCGGCCGATGCGTCACCGCTGGCTGCGCCGAGCTGGCAGGGCCCGCGCTTCGTGGTGCTGTTCGACGACTATGACCTCGTCGCCGGGCCGACCGGAGGCCCGCTGGCGCCGCTGCTCGACGTGCTCGCCGTCGGCGGCGACGTCGGGCTCCACGTCGTGCTCGCGCGCCGCGTCGGCGGCAGCGCGCGCGGCGCCTACGAGGCCGTGTTCGGCCGGTTGCGCGAACTTGGGTCGCCTGGCGTCCTGCTCAGCGGCGACCCGGGCGAGGGGCCGTTGCTGGGCGGGGCGAAGGCCCAGCCGCAACCGTCCGGCCGCGGGCTGTTGGTGCGCCGCGGCGAGCGTCCTGTTTTGATCCAGACCGTCTTTTCACCGCCGACGCCGGCTGAGGCGTCAGCTTCATGGACCGCGGGAGAACATCGATGAACACCTGTGCTGTCACGATCGCCGGGCCTGACCGGCGCGTCGACCTCGTCGTCTCGACCGAGACGCCGATCGCCGATCTGATCCCCACGTTCGTGGAGCTCAGCATGGACGAGGCGCCCGTCGAGAACGGCCGGTCGCCGGTCTGGACCGTGGCGCCTCCCGGCCACCAGCCACTGCCGCTCGATCGCACGCTCGCGCAGTGCGGCGTCGCCGACGGCACCGTGCTCACGCTGACCGAGCTGCGCTCGCGCGCGATGGCCCCGCCGAAGCCCGCCGAGGTCGACCGCAAGCCGATCGAGCCGTCGCGACGCGGCTCCCCGCGCGAGCGGACGCTGGCGGCACTGCCGCAGGAGATGTCCCAGGGCGAGCGGTTCTCCGCCGCCGTGAAGGCGTTCTTCGGCTACGAGGAGGAGCCGCCGATCGTCGAGTCGCAGGAGCCGGCGACGCAGAACAAGCGCGAGGTGCTGACCAAACCCGAGCACCGCTCGGCGACCGAGCGCTGGCGGGCGAGCTGGCGGGAGACCGACTACGAGGCGCGGCTGGACCGCGCGATCGCCTCCCCGCGGCTCACGCGCTGCGCCACCATCGCCGTCGTCTCGCCGAAGGGCGGCGTGGGCAAGACCACGACGACCGTGCTGCTCGGGTCGCTGCTCGCGCGCGTACGGCGCGACCGCATCGTCGCCGTCGACACCAACCCGGACTTCGGGTCCCTGGGGCGGACGTTGACGCCCGACCACCAGGTGTTCGTCGACGACCTCAGCGACGTGCTCGAGCAGCCCGATCTCTCCGTCACGGCCCTGGATCGGCATTTGGGGCGCGCGTTCGAGGGGCTGATGGTGCTGCCGGCGCCGACCGACCCGACGCGCATGGCGCAGCTCAACGAGGAGTCCTACCGGCGCGTCATCACGCGGCTGCAGTCGATGGTCGGCGTGCTCGTCCTCGACTGCGGCACCGGTCTGCAGGAGCCGGCGGCACGCGCCGCCCAGGCGGCGGCGGACCAGATCGTGCTGATCTCCGACGCGCACCCGGCGACGGCGTCGCTCGTAGCCGAGGCGGCAGAGCTGCTGCGGACCGTCGGCCCGCCCCTGACCCTGGTCGTCAACAAGATGCCGCGCAAGCGCGACACCCGGCTCGACCTGAGCGGGCTCGAGGGCCTCGTGCAGGACGCGCACGGGCTGATCACTCTGGACGAGGACCTGCGGTCGGCCACCAAGGTCGCCAACGGCGACTATTCGTGGGACGACGCGCCGGACCAGTGGCGGCGCGCGATCCGCGAGCTCGCCGTGTCGCTGCAGGCCGACTGGCCCGCGCTGGGGATCACCGCCGGGTAGCTCTGGCCTGCTCGAGGTATGCGAGGTCGGCGGGGTCGGCGACGCCGCGCGAGGCGCGCTCCGGCCCCTCCTGCTCGTACATACGCTTCAGCGATGCCGCGATGCCCGGGTCACCGCCCGTGAACATCTGGATCAGCTCGCCAGAGCGGGTCACGAGCGCTTGCACGGCGGGGTCGGCCGGGTCGGTGCCCTTCTCGCGGTGCTCGCGCACCTGCGCATAGAGCGCCTTCCACTCGTCCTCGACCGCCTTGATCTGCTCCGGCCCGAGCTGCTGGCGGCGCTCCTCGAGCTGCTGCAGCTGCTCCGGCGTGTAGTACTTCTCGAACATCGACATCGCCTCCAGGGCGTCCAGGATTCGCTGGCCTGACTCCTCACCGCGGTCGAGGGCGGCCAGGAGTCGCGTGAGCCGCGTTCGGAGAGCATCCAGCGCCTGCGCCTGGCGCTCGACCGTCTCGAGATGCCTGCGCACCGTCTCGGCGACGCCGTCGGCGTTGTCTTCGAGCAGCGTGCCGATCTCGTCGAGCGGCAGCCCGAGCGACCGGAGGGCAAGCAGCCGGTACAGCCGCTCGACGTCACGCCCGGTGTACAGCCGGTGGCCGCCGTGCGTGCGCTCAGACGGCGTCAGCAGCCCGAGCTCGTCGTAGTGGTGCAGGGTCCGCACTGTCACACCGGCGACGCGTGCCAGCTCACCGACCCGGTAGTGCTCCGCAGTCATCTCCACGCCTGCGGACGCTAGACCCTTACGTTAGGTGAGGTTCAAGCGTTCTGGCGCGTTGCCGCTCTACGCGGACCGGTGCGCGGTCGTCCCACCGCGCGATCGATCATCCCCGCCACCCGCATGGGTGGTCACCTCGAACGCCGGCGCCGTCGTGACAGGTGCGGGAGGGGCACATTTGTGGGCCCGCCGTTGGCGTACACCGAGGCGTCGCGGGCACCGGCTGATGCCGATCCGGCGCTAGGACGAGGTACCTGCAATGAGAAGCGAGCACGTAGCACCGCCCGCGCCGGAGACGCGTACGCCGTCCGTGGGGAGCCCAATCGCCACAAGCACTCCGCCGAAGCAGGTATCCGATGCCCGGCATCGCCGCGCCCAGCGATTCGAGTAGGCCGACAATCCGCGCTTGATAGTCGGTGGGCGTTGCTTCCTGCAATGCGGTCACGACCGCGATCCACTGCACACCGTTCCCAGCCCCACCAACGACCGACACCAGGCACGCGACGAGCAGCGTCTCGGCCTTAGCCATACCGAGATAGGCGACTCCGATCGGCCGCGAGTCGACACCAGGATGAGCAGCAGAGAGGAGCGCCGCTTACGAGCAGGTAGATCAGACTCCCGACGACGATGCCGGCGCCCCACGACGCAAGCAAAATCCCGAAGCCCGCGCTCGTGGTCCCGAGGCTCTCCTTGGCGTAGATCACCTCGATCGGGATGACCAGCGTGAAGAGCATCAAGGCGATGCTTCGCCGACCAGCAGCAGCGTACGAAGGCGTCGGCGCGTGCGAACCGCAAGGCCGGCCGGAACCGATCAGAGAACTGCTCGCGGCTCGACGTGCGCAGTCGGGAGCCTCGCGTGAAGCGCGAGCAGAAGCGCAATGGCAAGGAACGAGCGCCGCATCGACCAGCAGCGCCGTTGAGACGCCGACTTCGGCGATCAGCAGACCGCCGAGCGCCGAGCCGCCGACCGTCGAGACCGCAAACCCCACGTTCAGCAGCGCGTTGCCCTCCTTCAACAGCCCGGGCGGCTGCAGGATGCCCGGCAACCGCCCCGCGCGTCAGCGGCCGGGCGGTGAGGGCAACCGCGATCCGTCAAGTAGGCCCGAGCGCGAGCACCGGCGATAGCAGGAAGTCCGAGTGGGCGATCAGTGCCAGCGCCCGAAGGCAAGCGCCTCGAGCAAATAGAGCACGGGCAGGATGCGACGCAGGGACGCCTGGTCGAACGCCGCCGTGAGCGCCGGGGCGATCAGAGCGGGAAGAAACTTCGCGGCGAGGAAGAACGCCGCCGTCGGCGCGACTCGCCTCGGTCCGGTCGTAGACGAGCATCGCAAGCGCCACGATGCCGACGCTGTCGCCGAGTTCGTTCAGCGTGTAAGACGACAGGAGTCGGCCAAAAGGCCTTACCGCCAGTGGTGCGAGGCGCCCCGCCACGCCCTGCATCGTAGTCCTCCAGAGAAAAGTCGCCAGTCCGGACGAATGTCCAGGTGCCCGAAGCCTCAAGGCGCGTTAAGTCGCATACCGGGCCTGCCGATTACCGGAGGGTCGTGTCCGTACGCAGAGGAGATCATCCTGGCTGTCTCGCAGATCGCGGTGATCTGCACCGCATCGCGGGTGGCGATCGTTTCGTCGACGGCCGCCCAGTGGCAGCCGTTCGAGCTTGTTCCTGCTGCTGTTCGGTCTGACGGTGACGAGCGACTGCTGGCTGCGGAGATCCGCGCAGTGCGCATCTCAGGAGCGTTCCTCGCGCTCGTGCTTGCGATGGGACTGCTCGGCCCGGCCCCGCGGTCGCGATCGCGTATTCGGGGCCACGCTCATCGACAGCGCTCCGTCTCACCGTAGCGAACTGGCGCAAGCCTCGTCAACCTCGTCACGAATTACTCGACATTCCCGCTCGTGGGCGGCGTTCCTCGTCCAATCGGACGGTGGCCGCTCAGCGGCGGACGAGCGAAGCCAGTGGTCTCGGCTTCGCCGGCTCTCATCCTCGTGGTGTTCATGATCACGAACTTCCTCAACTTCGTGCTCGTGGCGATCCACCTCAAGGCGTTCAAGCGCCTGTCCTTCGTGGGCAGCCTCCGGACGTGTATCTCACAGTGCTGCCGGTCCGAGTTCGCGACCGCTCTTCTGACTGCCGGCCTTGCGTTCAGCTATAGCCGCATCGGTATCGGCGTCGTCGGGCTCGCTGCCGTTGTCCTCTTCGTCTTCCAGTACTTGCTCGCGCTCCGGCGTCGCGGCGTTCGAGCGCGGCGAGGAGCTTGAGCTCAGCGCACGCGCGAGCTCGCATCGCTACAGGTCGGCCTTCTGAGCACCGTGATGCAAACGCTGTCAATGCGAGATGCGATGACAGCGCGCCACTCCGCTGCGGTGGCCCGCTACGCCCGCGAGGTCGCTCGGCATCCTCGGCTTGCCCGAACGCGAGCAGGATCTGATCCACACTGCCGCCCTGTTGCACGACATCGGCAAGTTCATCTTCCCCGACTCGATCCTTCTCGCCGACCGCAAGCTGACCGACGAGGAGTGGGAGACCGTCAAGCTTCACCCCGAGCAGGGTGCCAAGCTAGTCCGCCGCATCGAGGGCTACGGACCTGTCGCGGACATCATCATCAGCCACCACGAGCGCTTCGACGGAAAGGGTTACCCGCATGGCCTCAGTGGAGATGAAATCCCGCTCGGTTCGCGCATCATCTCGGTCGCCGACACGTACGACGTGATGACGTCACGTGACTCGTATCGTCGCCCGGTGAGCTCGGAAGCGGCGATCGTCGAGCTTCGCCGCGTTGCCGGCTCACAGCTCGATCCCGACGTGGTCGAGAGTTTCATCGAGATGATCGAGTCGGGCCGCGTCGCGTTCCGCCATGCGGACGAAGCCGACTTCGAGCGTGAGCTCGCGTTCGACCGACGGGTCGAGGACTACGCGCGGCCGCGAGCGGCTGCCGCGTAGACGGACGTTCGATTCAGCGTACGGCCGAAAGGGCCGACAACGAGAACGAGCGCCGATCAGGCGCTCGTCTCAACAACTGCTTCGGTTCCCAACCGGAATCTAGTACCGAAAACCCATCGTGACCCGCCTTCCCCTCCGCTAGCGGCGGCCACCGCTATCGGAGTTGATCGCTTCCTTGGACGCTCAGCAACTTAGGGCGGGTACGTCCAGGACGTAATAGAACATACGTCCAACCAATGGCCTCGGGCGTTTAGCTCGGGGCCATTTGTTTTGTCAGAACCGCGGCAGAACCACCCGTGAGCGCGTTCCGCCGTCGCGTCGGGTCGCGAGATCGAGCTGGCCGCCGGCGGTCTTCTACTCGCTGGCGCACCATCGCGAGGCCCAGATGCCCCGCCTGGACCGCGCGGCCGGCACGCTCGGTGTCGATCCCAACGCCGTCGTCATTGACCTCGAGCACCAGTCTGTCGCCGTCCGTATGCACGAACACGTCGATGACGTTCGGGTTCGCGTGCTTGACCGCATTGACCACGAGTTCCTGTGCAACGGGGAGCAGAAGCGTGTCGGCGAGGGCGCGATCGTCGATGCCGGCCTCGACCGTCAGCCGCACGGACTGCGATGCCGGGAACGGCGCGATGGCCGCGCGCAGGGAGGCTTCAAAGCCGAGCTCGCGCACTGTTGCCGGGTGGAAGGCCGAGATCAGCGCACGTGTCTCGGCGATCGCGTCGTCGATCTGGCGGGTGAGGCGAGGCTCGGATTCGGCCGCGTCCTGCCGGATCACCATGAACCGCTGCATCGGGCCATCGTGCAGCGACTCGGCCAGGCGCGACCGCTCCCGTCGCTCGGCATCCATCACCTCGGACAGCAGGCGCTCGCGATCGGACGCGAGCCGCGCCACCTCGGCTGCCCGTTCATCGGAGACTTCCCGCAGCAGCTTGAGATCGTCGCTGCTGCGCAGCGAGTCCGCCAGGGTTTTCGCCAACGGCAGTGTCACCGCAAGAACAAGCACGAGCGCGGCTGCGGCGACGAGCCCGGCCCGTCCCCACACGAGCACCGCGGCCATCGCGAGCATTCCATTGACGACCTCGAGAGGCGCCGTCGGCAGGCCCGTGTCGACGATCACGCGAACCCGAGCCTCGCGTGGGTTGTTGAGCGCGACGAGTAGGAGATTCAGGACAGCGAGCAGCATGTACACGGGCAATACGAGCAGCGCGTAGGCGGTGTCGGTGAGGTCGAGGCCTAGCGCCGACCTGAGCATCTGGAACAAGAGACCGCCGACGATGCCGAGCACTGCGGAGACCAGCGCGTTGTTCACGGCCAGCCTCGTCTCGACATGGTTGAGGAGGGATTCGAGCAGGATCGCCCCAACCCCGATCAGGGCGGCAGGCGCGGGTCCGAGAAGCGCCATGATCGTCGTCTGGACCATCAGTCCCGCCGACAGGCGAATGCGGCGTGCCCTCACCGTTGCGAGTTCGCCCGCCACCATCGCAATGCCGAGGGCCACGACAAGCCCGGCCGGCCGCCACGAATCAGCGTCCGACATCAGCACCGCGGCGACGAGCAGGCATGCGAGCGAGACCCCACGGACCGCGATCGGCCGCCAGACCGGCGAAGCCACCCCGGAGCCTGCGGAGAGCTCGGACATCAGTGAGGCGCGACCTGGCGGGCCATAACGGCGGCGGATTGTCGTTCGCCCGCGCGCCGCAGACAACCCCGGCTTGGCGACGAACGGCTAGTCGTGCTAGAAGCCGGAGCGATGAGCGATGCTGTCCGTTCGACGCGCGTGCTCGTTGCCGACGACCACCCGGTCTATCTCGACGGGCTCGCTGCGGCGATCGAGCGCGCGGGTGACCTTGAGCTCGTCGCCACGTGCCGGAACGGGGAGGAGGCGCTCGACCAGATCCGCCGGAGCGCTCCGGACGTCGCGGTGCTCGACCTGCGGATGCCGCGGCTGACTGCGCAGGCGGTGCTGGCCGAACTGCAGGCGGACGGTCGGCTGCCGTGCCCGGTGCTCGTGCTCTCCGTGCACACCGAGGGCGACGACATCCATGACTGCCTGAGCATGGGGGCGTCTGGTTATGTCGCCAAGGACGCCGACCGCAGCGAGATCTGTGACGCCATCCGCAGCGTCGCCGCCGGCCGCACGGTGCTCTCCACCGAGGCGCTCAACAGCATGGCTTCGGAGCTTCAGCACCGCCGCACCGCCCAACAAGGGCTGCTCACCTCACGCGAGACCGAGATCCTCACGCTGCTCGCGACCGGCGCGTCGGCTCCCGACATCGCCGGCCGGCTGCACCTCAGCCCGGCGACGATCAAGACCCACCTGCACAACCTCTACACCAAGCTCGGCGTGTCCGACCGCGCGGCGGCGGTTGCCGAGGGCATCCGCCGCGGCTTGATCAGCTAGGCCGACTGGCCGAGGCGGGTTCATCCGGCAGACCGCCGGATCGGCCGATGGTGCACCACGCCGAGTCTCGGAAGAGTCGTCGGCGGGCCACGACGCGGTCCAGGGAAGGGGCGGCGTCCGTCCCGAACCTGTCCCACGGCGGTGAGAGTCGCACCTAGCCGTCGACTGGACCGATCCGGGCGGCCGGACGTAGGAGGAGAACGTGGCGGGCCCGTGGGGACCGCCCGGAGCGTGCGCCTGATCGGCACTCGGCCGGATACGGCGGCGCGCGTATTCGCGCGCCGCCGGCCGGCTTTCAGCCTTTGAACCGGGTGAGCTGTCGCCCTTCGGCGTCGCGCCACGTGATCTGCGAGGGCAGCGCCTGGTTCGCGGGAAGACGGACCTCAAACGCGAAGAAGTTGCGAGCGACGCTGATCTCGCGCGTGGAACCGTCCGGATACGCGGGGACGACCGTCGCCACGCCGTCCGGAACCAGGCCGACGACGTCCGTGATCCCGTTCGCCCGCGAAATCGTTTGGATGACCCCACGGCGGCGCAGCGTCGCCGGACCGCTCGCGCCGCATCCTCCCGCACCGTTCTCGTCGAGCAGGCACACGTCCCAAACGGGTGTGGTGGTGGGCTGCGACTGGGGCGCGCAGGCATCCGGCGCTGCCGTGGCAAGAACAGGCACCGCGAAGTAGGAATGGCCCGAGCCGGACTCACCGAGGGCGCGACTGCCCGAGAGGTCGATCCCCGCGGTGACGTTCGCGCGCTCGGGCCGCGGGAAGCGGTCAGTCGGACTGCCGTCCGAGCGGAGGACGCCGAAGACGGCGAGCAGCTCGGGGCTCGGAGTCCCGGGGCCAGGCGACACGGTGCCTTCGCGGGCGCAGGACGTTGCCGTGCCTGCGGTAGTCGTTGCCGGTGTGGGGGGATCGGGCTGCACGTTCGGACTCCAGAGACCGCCGACGGCGGCGGCTGCCGGAACGGCTGTCACGACTCCAGGATGACGGCGAGGAGCAGCGACGTGCGGCGCTGCCACCAGCGGGGCGTGATTCCCGCCCGCCGCTTGTGCGCGCGCAGGATCTGGCGTTCCAGCTCGCGGAACGGTCGTCCCTCATATCCCTTCCTTCCTCACCTGTGCGCGCAGCCGCTGAAGGCCTCGGCTGACGCGCTTACGGACCACCAGCTCAGAGCATGCGAGCTGTGACGCCAGGTCTGCGTAGGAGCGCTCGTCGACGACGCGGCCCAGGAGCGCCACGCGCTGCTCGGAAGGAAGCTCCGTCAGCAGGCGGTTCAGCTCCTCGACAGCCTCGGGCGACAGCGCCGACTCGACGCGACTGAGGCCGAGGGCGGAAATCTCGAGCGGCTCGAACGCGAGTTCCTCGCGTGCTCGGCTCTCGATCGTCCCGCGTCGGAAGCTCTCGCAAGCTTGTTGCGTGCGATGCCGTACAGCCACGCAGTCGCGGGCTCCGGCCGTGGCCGGTAACGGTCGATCGACGCCAGTGCAGCCGCGAAGACCTCCGCTGTCAGATCCAGGGACTGCTCGGCAAAGGCTTGGCCGTCGAGCCGTGCAGCCACGAGGAGCTCACGATCATCGGTCGGGAAGCGCCGCATCCGCATGCGAAAGGTAATTGCGCGGTCCCGCTGGTTGTGACCAAAGTCGTCTGAATCCACCGATCGGTGTAGGCAAGTTCAACCGGTAGATCGACCGGTCGGCCGATGGTGCAACGCCCCGAACAACGGCACAGTGAGAGCCGGGACACGAACGACCCAGCAGTCGCTGAAGCGGTCGCGATGTCACGGCGGCCACCGTGACCGCCGCTGATCGCGACACGCGGGCCTGGCCGGGAGGGAGCTCGGCCGGGCCCGCACCTCGCTACGGCAGCATGTCCTGCACGGCGGCGACGAGCTGCTGCGCGTTGAACGGCTTGTGCACGAGCAGGTCGCCGGCGGCCTCGAGCCCGTAGCGGTCCATGACGTTGTCGGTGTAGCCCGACATGAAGAGCACGCGCAGGCCGGGCTGCCGCGCGCGCAAGCGGTCGCTGAGCGCCTTGCCCGACATGCCCGGCATGACGACGTCGGTGAGGAGCAGATCGACCGCACCGACCTCCTCGAACAGCTCCAGCGCGGCAGCGGGGGCCGGTGCCTCCACCACCCGGTAGCCGTGGCGGGTCAGGATGCGGTGGGTGAGCGTGCGGATCGCGTCCTCGTCCTCGACGACCATGATCGTCGCGCCGGTCGGCGCATCGAGCTCGGTGGTCGCCTCATCCACAGCAGACGCGTCGGTGATCGGCAGGTGCATGGTGACGGTGGTGCCTTCCTTGATTCGGGACTGGACCTCGATGTGGCCCTCGGCATTGGTGACGATGCCGTAGACGGTCGAGAGGCCGAGGCCGGTCCCGCGTCCCTTGGGCTTGGTGGTGAAGAACGGCTCGAACGCGCGCTCGGCGACGTCGGGGGCCATGCCCTCACCGTCGTCGGTCACGTCGACGCGCACGTGCCGGCCGGGGCGCACACCCCGCCGCCCCGCCTCGGCGCCGGTGAGCGCCACCTCGCACACCGACATCGTCACGCGGCCGCCGTGCGGGAGCGCGTCGCGGGCGTTGAGCACGAGGTTCATGAGGACCTGCTGGAGCTGCCCGGCGTCAGCCAGCGCCGGGACCGGCTGCTCGGCCGGGAGCAAACTCAGGACGACGTCCTCGCCGAGCGTGCGCGCGAGCAGCTGCTGGGTCGCGTGCGCCACGTCGTTGACGTCGACCGGCTCGAGCCGCAGGTGGTCATGACGGCTGAACACGAGCAGCTGGCGGGTCAGCTCGGCGGCGCGCTCGGTCGCGCGCGAGATCTCGGTGACGTCCGCCGCGGCCGGATGGTCGGCGCCGAGCGTCTCGGCGACGAAGTCGGCGTAGTTGAGGATGACCGCGAGCAGGTTGTTGAAGTCGTGCGCGACGCCGCCGGCCAGCTGGCCGAGGGAGTCCATCCGCTGTGCGCGCTGGAGCGCGGTCTGCAGCTCCTCCGTCTCGGCCTGCGCACGCACGCGGTCGGTGATGTCGGTCACGACCGCGCAGAGGCCGGTCGCGTTGCCGTCGCTGTCGGTGACCGGCACGATCGCCGACAGCAGGTAGCGGCCGTCGACGACGTCGTCGAACTGCATCGCATGGCCCGCGGCGAACACCGCGGCGCTGTGGCGCGCGACCAGCCCGGCCACGCCCTCGAGCTCGTTCGCCCGGCGGTTGGCGAGCACGCACGCGCCGTCGAGGTCCGTCACGTAGATCGCGGCGCCGGCGATGTCGAGCACCGCCTCCAGCCGCCGCCGGCTCTCCTGCAGAGCGCGCGTCGTCGCGTTGCGAGCGGTGACATCCTGGATCGACAGCACGAGGCCGTGCACGCCCGGGCAGGCGAGCAGGTTGGTGGCGGTCGCCTCGACGTCGATCCACTCGCCGCCGGCGCGCTGCAGCCGCCACTGCGACCACGTGCTCACGCCGACCTCGGCGAGGAAGCCGACCAGCGTGCCGGTGAAGTCGGCCACGTCGTCCGGGTGGAGCAGATCGGTCCAGCTGCGGCCGCCGAGGTCGTCGCGGTCGAGCGCGCGCGCCAGCGGCGGGCTGGCGAGCACGACCGTGCCGTCGCCGTCGAGCACGGCGATCGCCTCCGAGCACGCGCCGAGGATCGTCTCCCAGCGGCTGCGGTCGACCCGCGAGCCGGACCAGCGCCGGACCTCAGTGCCCAGCATCGGCGCTCCCGTCGCGCAGCGAGCGCACGATCTCCAGGCGCCGCCGGAAGTGCTCGCTGACGAAATCCGACAGCAGCCGGCGCGTCAGCGTGTCGAGCCCGACGAACTCGATCGCGCACAGGCTGTCGTCGAAGTCGGTGACGACGGCCCGCGCGGTCACGGCGTCGGCGGTCTCGGGCAGCATCACCGTGACCGACAGCAGCTGGCCGAGCGTGAGCCCGTCAACGCCCTCGAGCACGAGCCCGTCGGGACCCACGTCGTGGGTCTGGCAGACCGTCGGCGCGCTGCCGTCGGCCGGCGTCACGGACGCCGGCGCGCACAGCTTGAGCCGTGTGGAGCGGCGCCGCGGGATGCAGACGCCGTCGGTGACCCGGAAGCGCAGGTCGTCGGGCGCCCCCTCGACGCGCAGCTCGCCCTTGAGGCCGACCGGCTGCGTGCCGTGCATGAAGCTCATGAGCACATCGGCGATCGGGTCGGTGAGCTCGACGCGCTCGACGGGCTGCAGGGCGGCCACCTCACGGTGCACGCCGACCACATACGCCCGGAACTCGCTGACCCGCGCGGAGTCGGGAAGGCTCACGGTGACGATCGAGAACTCGCGAAGACGGTCCACGGTCCTTTGATCGGCAGTTTTCACCGTAAACGCGACTGCCGACCCGGCGCCCTGTCCGTCCTCGGACAGGGCGCGTCCTGCGGGCGCTTAGCCCAGAGCCTTACCGACGGCCTCGAGGACGCGATCGGCCTGGAACGGCTTGACGACGAAATCCTTGGCGCCGAGCTTGATCGACTCGAGCACCTTGGACTCCTGGCCCAGGGCGGAGCACATGACGATCTTGGCGGCGGGGTCGAGCTCGATGATCTCCCGCAGGGCGGCGAGGCCGTCCTTCTCGGGCATCGTGATGTCGAGCGTCATGACCTCCGGCTTGAGCTCCTGGAAGCGAGCGATCGCCTCCACGCCGTTGCCGGCCTCTCCGACCACTTCATGGCCACCCTTCGTGAGCGCGTCGCTCACCAGCTTCCGCATGAACGCGGCATCGTCGACTACCAGGACTCGGGCCACCGGGCCACCTCCAGTTGGGATTCAGTTGATGTGTTGGACGACGGCAGAACCGTTTCGATCCGCACGGCCCAGTCGGTGCCGTCGACCACCATCAGGCGGCCGGTCGCGAAGCGTGTGCCGTTGACATAAAGGTCAATCGGCTCGTCAGCAGCTTGGTTGAGCTCGACCACCGAGCCGGACGGCATGCCGACCACCTGGGCGGACGGCATCCGGGTGCGGCCGAGCTCGGCCCACACGCGGACGGGAATGCCGGACAGCGAGGGGCCGCCGACGGCGGCTGCACCCGCGGGGCGGGCGGCGCCCGGGGCGGCCGGCTCGTTGGCCGGGGGACCCACCTCCGACCCGAGCTCGTCGAGCGCGCGCGTCATGCGGACGACGAAGGCGTTCGGGACGAGCTGCAGCAGCCGGCAGGGCTCGCCGCAGACGGTGAAGTTGGCCCGCACGGCGTGCGGCGTGGGCGGATAGGCATTGAGTGCCTCCGCGTGCTCGGTGAAGGTCTTGGTCTCCGGCGTGCCGATCTCGACTTCGGTGCCGAGCACCGACGAGATCGCCAGCGCGGCGGAGGCCATCATCTGGTTCATGGCCTCGGACACGGCCGACAGCTCGAGCTCGGACAGCTCGGGCGCGTCGGGATCCTCCGGCTCCTCCATGCCCATCATCGCCGCGGCGAGCTTGCGCGCGCCGTCGAGCGTCATGACGAACACGTTGCCGCCGGTCACGCCGTCGACATAGGCCACGTTGGTGGCGACCGCCGGCAGCGGCACCGACTCCATCGGATTCTTCTCGGCCGCGATCACGGAGACCTCGCCGGCGGTGACCTTGCCGGCGGCGAACATCTCGAGCACGCCGGAGATGGCCTCCGACGAGGACTTGCCGAGACGGATGAGCGCGTCTTCGGTGCTCACGACTCTCTCCTGACGCGATCGGTGACCTGCACGGCGCGGCGGCTGCCGCTGCGGCCGGGCTTGGCCCTGTGGACGGGAACCTTGTCGGCGTAGAGCGTCACGCCGGCCTCAGCGGGCGCGTCGAGCCGCAGGATGTCGCCGGCCTGCAGCGCGAGGACCTGCTCGATCGGCAGCTCGATCGACGCCACCTCGGCGCGGACCGTCACGTCGACGCCGCCGACGGCGCGGCGCACCTGCCGGATCTCCTCGTCGCCGCGGTCGGGCGCGTCGTCGCGGGCGGCGAAGCGCTCGGCGACCGGCGCGATCGCCGACCACGGGAGCAGCAGCGCGACCGTGGACGAGGCGCCGTTGAAGCGGGCCTCGAGGGTGAAGGTGAGGGTCGGCTCGGACACCGGCACGAGCTGCTGGGTCTCCAGGTGCGTCTCGAGCTGCGTGACGCCGAGCTCGAGCTGGACC
This sequence comes from uncultured Solirubrobacteraceae bacterium, assembly GCA_963803335.1. Taxonomy (GTDB): domain Bacteria; phylum Actinomycetota; class Thermoleophilia; order Solirubrobacterales; family Solirubrobacteraceae; genus DASSUW01. Next base: position 267,530 of record CAWDME010000013.1, read on the forward strand.
ATGTCGGTCCAGATCACCGAGAGCTGCGACAGCATCCGGTCGAAGAAGTGCCGGGCCAGGGCCCAGTCGATGTCGCTCAGCCGCCGCTCGCGCTGCTCGCTGATCTCGGTGCTGCCGAGCAGCAGCTCGATCGCGCCGAGCACGATGTTGGACTCGGCGCTCATCATCAGGCGCGTCCCGAGCGGGCGGACCTCGGCGATCGCGTCGATCGAGCCGGGGACCACCTGGGCGTGCGCGTTCGCCCACGTGAGCTGCGAGGTGTTGATGACCTCGAGCTCGAGCGGCACGCGCAGCTCGGCCGACAGGCGGGTCGACGCGGTGCGGCAGAACGCCTCCAGGGAGCGCTTCAGGCGCCGCTCCTGGTCAGCGGTGAACTTCGTCGGGCGCGTGAAGTCGACCGCGCGCATCCGCCGGCGCCGCTGCGGCGTCGGCGCCTCCTCGGGGAGGCGGCCTTCGCGCGCGGCATCGACGAGCGCGGCGATCGCCTCGGCGCTCAGGACCTGGCCGCCGCCGCTCATGCCACGGCCTCCAGCAGGCGGGAGCCGGCGAGCAGCTCGGTGTCCTTGCCGCCCGCCTCGCGGACGGTCACGGCCGACGTGCCGACCTCGACGCGGATCGTGCGGCCCTTGCTGCCGCCCGTCGCGGTCGCAACGATCGGGATGCGCAGACTCGCAAGCTGGTCACGGACCGCCGCCTCGTTGCGCTGGCCGACCTCGAGGCTCGAGCTCGAGACGGCGAACATGCTGGCGCCGCCGACGAGGACCGCCTCCAGGCGGATCTTGCGGGCGCCGGCCTGCTCGAGCTCGGTAAGGAGCTCCGGCACGGCCAGATCGGCGAATTTGCGGTGGTTCTCGTTCACGTGACCCTGTGACTGCGGAAGGACGATGTGGGCAAGGCCGGCGACCCCCATGCGGCGGTCGACAAGCCCCAGCCCGATGCACGAGCCGAGGCCCAGCGAGACCAGCACGTGGCCGGGCTCGCTCGACACGGCGAGCTCGCCCATTCGCACCATGGTCTCCAGTGCGGCCATCAGCTCAGACCGAGACGGGAGAGCAGCTCCTCGACGCCGCCCTGATCGGGAACGAGGAAGAAAGAGATCGAGCAGTCCTCGCCCTCGACGAGGAGGTTCGAGTCGAGCATCAGCGCGACGTCGCCCGCGTGGGCCTGGCCGGCGAGCACGGTCGCGACGAGCGCGCCGAGCATGTCGGTCGTGGTGGCCGGCGGGGTCGGCTCGATGTCCATGCCGGTCATGCTGGCGAGCGCGTTGATGTACGAGGTGCCGACGATGTTGCCGATCTCGCCGAGGGCGGAGAGGGCGAACTCGTCGTCGGGCTCGACGCCCAGCATGCGGCACATCGCGTCGGCGTCGGCCGGCGGCACGAGCAGCAGCACGGTGCCGTTCATCTCGCCGACGATCCCGAGCACGATGCCGGTGATCTCCTGCTCGGCGGGGCCGGCGGCCTCGACGGCCTCGGCGAACGGCAGGGCCTGGGCCTTCGGCACCGAGATGTCCACGGACCGCCCGAGCATGCCGGAGAGCGCGGTCGACGCGGTCCCCGAGCCGATATTGGCCAGCTCACGCAGCGCGTCAAGCTGGAGTTCGGTGTACTGCCTCACAGGGGTCCTTTCAGGCGGGGAGGAGAGTGGTGGACGTCTCGAGGGCATCGCAATCGATGATGAGCGCGATCTGCCCGTCCGACATGACGGCGGCGCCCGACAGGGCGGAGTTCTCGGCGACCTCGGGCGGGAGGGGCCGGGTGACCAGCTCGCGCTGGCCGAACAGGGTCGTGACGGTGACGGCGAGCGAGCCGGCCGCGCCGCGGACGACCACGGCGTAGTCGGCCTCCGGCGCCGGCGACCCGCCGAAGCGCTCGGCGGCGTCAACGATCGGCAGCACGCCGTCGCGCATGACCAGCATCCGGCTCCCCGCCACTGAGCGAACAGTGTGGTCGGCCAGGCGGACGGTGCGCTCGATGCGGTCGAGCGGGATGGCGAACGGGCGGCCGTCGGCCTCCACGAGGAGGGCGGCCATGATCGCCAGCGTCAGCGGCAGGCGGATCTGCGCCACGGTGCCCTGGCCCTGCTCGGAGGTCATCAGGACCTCGCCGCCGAGCTCGCGGATCGTGGTGCGGACCGCGTCCATGCCGACGCCGCGGCCGGAGATGTCGCTGGTGACCTCGGCGGTCGAGAAGCCGGGGTGGAAGAGCAGCTCGATCGCCTTCGCCATGTCGGTCGCGTCGACCGCCTCGGCCGCGATCAGGCCGCGCTCGGCCGCCTTCGCGGCGACCTTGGCGGGGTCGATGCCACGGCCGTCGTCGCGCACCTCGATGACCACGTTGCCGCCGGCGTGACGGGCCGACAGGTGGAGGGTGCCGTTCGCCGGCTTGCCGGCGGCGACGCGCTCGTCGGGGCCTTCGAGGCCGTGATCGAGCGAGTTGCGGATCAGGTGCACGAGCGGATCGCCGAGCGCGTCGACCACGGTGCGGTCAAGCTCGGTGTCCTTGCCCACGAGCTCGAGGTCGACCTGCTTGCTGAGCTTGGTCGAGAGGTCGCGGACGAGGCGCGGGAAGCGCAGGAAGACGGCCTCGACCGGGATCATCCGGACCTGCATGACCATGGCCTGGAGCGCGTGTGACGTGCGCGTGAGGTTCTGCATCGCCTGCGAGAGGCCCGGCACGTCGGCGTCGGCGGCCAACGCCTCGACCTGGGTGCGGTGCAGGACGAGCTCGCCCATGAAGTGCATCAGCTGGTCGAGCCGCTCGGCGTCGACGCGGACGGTCGAGGAGCCCTTGTTGTGCCCGCCCTTGCGCGGCGCGGGGTCTGTCCCCTTGACCGCGGCGTCGGTGCCCTGCGCCGGCGTCGCGAGGGGACTGACCCCCTCGGAGACCTCGCCTTCGTCCACCGCGGCGTCGCTGACGGCCTCGAACACTTCGACGTGGTCGACGTCGGAGACGGAGCTCACGACGCCCGCCAGCTCGGAGTCGGTCCGCTCGGACACCATCCACACGTCGATCTCAGTGCCGGCGAACGTCTCGACCTCGTCGGGCGTCGGCTTGCAGGCCAGCGTCTCGCCGAGCTCGGCGAGCGCGGAGAGAACCATGTACGCGCGCACGGACGGGATCTGGACGTCCTCGGACAGCGTCGCGCTGATCTGGACGACCCGGCGGCCGTCGGCCATCTCGGCGAGGTCGATCGGGGCCTCGGCAGCCTCCTTCGCCTCCTCCTCGACGACGTCGCGCTCACGCACGAGGCCCTTGAGGCGGGAGATGAGCGCCTTGGGGTCGATCTCCTCCTCGCCGCTCTCGTCGATCGCGTCGACCGCGGCCGACAGCGCGTCGAGGCACTCGAGCAGCACGTCGATGGCCTCGCGGGGCAGCCCGCCCTTGCGCTGACGCAGGAGCTCGAAGACGTCCTCCATCTCATGGGTCAGCGCGGCCATGCCCGCGAAGCCCATCGTGGCGCTCATCCCCTTCAGGGAATGCGCGATGCGGAAGATCTCGTCGACCGTGTCCTGGTCGTCAGGACGCTCCTCGATCCGCACGACCGCAAGGTTGAGCTCCTGAAGGTGCTCGCGGCCCTCGGCAAGGAACATCGGCAGGTATTCCGAGGTCTCCATGTCTGACTAGCTCTTCCGGTAGATGAAGTGGAACGGGGAGCTGAGGCCGAGCGCCGTCGGGTTCGCCACGCGCTCGGAGGTGCCGACCACCAGATGGCCGCCCGGCGCCAGCGCGTCGACAAGACGCGCGTGAAGGGCGTCGCGGACCTCTTCGGTGAAGTAGATGACGGTGTTACGGCACATGATCAGGTCGTACTTGCCACGCTGGATGGGCATCCGGAGCAGGTCGCCGACGTCGAACCGCGTCATGCGCATCAGCTCCGGCTTCGCCTGCCAACCACCTTCATCGGCAGGCACGAACCAACGTTGCAGCAGCGATTTGGGCGCCGTGCGGGCGTCCTCGACCGAGAAGTGGCCGGCGCGGGCGCGCGCGACCATCCGGTGGTCGAGATCGGTGCCCTGGATCTCCACCCGCGCGGTGGGGACGGAATTCTTGGCAACGGCGGCCAGCGTGAACGCCTCGGCGCCGTACGAGGAGCCGGCGCTCCAGCAGCGGATGGGGCCGCGCCGCGCCAGTTCGGGGAGGATCTGCGTGTCGAGCGCGGTCCACTGGTCCTCGTGGCGCCACAGGTGCGAGACGTTGATCGTCACGCGGTCCAGGAACGCGTCGAGCTCCTCCTTGTCGGCCTTCAGGCGCTGGCCGTACGCTGCGAGGTCCGGCGTGCCGCGGCGCTGCGCGAACGTGCGCACGCGGCGCTCCATCTGACCGCGCTTGTACTGGAGCAGGTCGACGCCGCAGAGGCGGCGCACGAGCTCGCAGAGCGCGACGAAGTCGTCGGTCTTCAGGTTGGCGGTGAAGCCGGGCTTCTCGCCGCCGGCGGCCGCCTGGCGGGCCGCAATGCGCTCGGAGAGGCTGCTCATCTGCCCGCCTCCCTGACGATCGCCGCGGCGAGCTCGTCGAGCGGCAGGATCTCATCGGCCAGGCCGGCCTCGGCGACCGCGCGCGGCATGCCGTAGACGGTGCAGGTGGACTCGGCCTCGACCAGGATGCGGCCACCGGCGGCCTTGACCGCCTTGGCGCCGTCGAGGCCGTCGCGGCCCATACCGGTCAGGACGACCAGGACCATCCGCCTGCCCCAGTGCTTGGCGGCGTCCTCGATCGTGAAGTCGGCGCGCGGCTTGAGGCCGCCGACCGGCGCGTCGTCGGACAGCTGCGCGTGGCGCGTGCCATCGAGCCGCAGGTGCGCGCCGCCGGGAGCCAGCAGAGCGGTGCCGGGGGACAGCGTCTCGCCACCCTGGACCTCGGCCACGGTCAGCGGCGACGCGGCGTCGAGCCGGCCCGCCAGCGAGGCGGTGAAGCCCGCCGGCATGTGCTGGACGATCACGAGGCCGGCGCCGAGCGGCGACGGCAGCTGCGGAAGCAGCTCGCCGAGCGCCTTCGGGCCGCCGGTCGAGCAGGCGATGACCACGAGGCGCTTGCCGATCGCGACCGGCCGCGGGGCCGGCGTGTGGGCCGGACGGCGCGGAGCGATGCGGGCCGCCGGACGGCGCACGCGGCCGCTGTGCGCGGCTTCGTGGACCTTCTTGCCCAGCTCGGCGGTGAAGACACCGAGGTCCTCGCCGAAGGCCGGCTTGGGCACGAGGTCGAACGCGCCCTCGGCGAGCGCGTCGACCGCGCGGGCGCCGTGGGCGGGGGAGAAGGCGGAGACCACCACGACCGGCACCGGCTCGGCGCGGCCCTCGCGGAGAGCGCGCAGGACGCCGATCCCGTCCATGCCGGGCATGGCGAGGTCGAGCGTCAGCGCGTCCGGCCGGTGCTCGTTGCACGCGACGAGGGCCTCGTCGCCGTCCGCCGCGGTGGCGACGACGTCGAAGCCCTGCTTGCCGAGCGCGTCGGAGAGGATCCGGCGCATCAGCCGCGAGTCATCAGCGACGACCACGCGCCGCTTGGTGATGGTCAGCACGGAGTGCCCCTCCCTCGCCGCGGCGCCTTAGGCGGCGGCGAGATCCTCGGCGCCGGAACGGGCGAACAGACCCGCCGGGTTGAGGAGGATGACCAGGCGGTCCTCGATCTTGGCGATCGCCTCGATCGCGTCGCTCGCGGCGCCCGGGACTTCCTCGAGCTGCTCGGACGAGACGGTCAGGACCTCGTCGACCTCGTCGACCATGATGCCGACCTGGCCGGTGCCGGACTCGACGATCACGATCTTGCCGGGCTCGGAGCCGACCTTTTCGAGCTCCATGCGGGCGGCGAGGTCGAAGATCGGGATGATCTTGCCGCGCAGGCCGATCACGCCGCGGATCCAGTCGGCGTCGGAGGCGACGGTGCGGGGCTCGGTGTAGCGGATGATCTCGTGGACGGTCCCGATGGGGAGGGCGTACTCCTCGCTCCCGAGCGAGAACACGACCAGCTGCTGTGAAGTGATGTCTGACATGGCTACCCGGAAGATCGGCCTCCGGGCGGTCGACTTGAGCGGTCAGGAGGTGGGAATCCGCACCACGAAACGGGCCCCGCGGCCGTCCAGCGGCTCCTCGAGGCGGACGCTCCCGCGGTGCGAATCGGCCACCGCTCGCACGATCGAGAGCCCGAGGCCGGACGACCCGCTGCGATCGCCCGTGCCGCGGTAGAAGCGCTCGAAGACCTTCTCCCGCAGATCGGCCGGGATTCCGGGCCCGTCGTCCTCCACGGCGAGGACGACCTCGCCGTTGCGGCGCTCCACGCTGGCCTCCACGGCCGTGCCGGGATCGGTGTGGCGCAGGGCGTTCTCCATCAGGTTCAGGACCAGGCGGTGCAGCTCGTCGCGGGCGCCGTCCACGTGGATCCCGGGCGGCGCCGAGACACTGATCTCGTGGTCGCCGGCCAGCGGCTCCAGCTCGGCCGCGGCGTGGGTGACGATCTCGGACAGGTCGACGGGCTGGTGCGGCGCCTGGCGGCCGGCGTCCGCGCGCGCGAGCAGCAGGAGGTCGGCGACGAGGCGGCGCATGCGGCGCGACGAGCGCAGGGCGGACGCGGCGGCCTCGCGCTGCTCGCCCTCGAGCTCCTCCTCCAGCAGCTCGAGGTTGGCGAGCACCGAAGTGAGCGGGGTGCGCAGCTCGTGCGAGGCGTCGGCCACGAACTCGCGCTGGCGCGACAGCGCGCCCTCGGTCTCCGCGCGGGCGGCGTCGAGCGCCGCGAGCATCGCGTCGAGCGTGCGGGCGAGCTCGGAGACCTCGTCGTCGGCGTCCGGGCGCGGCAGCTTCAGCGACGGATCGCGCGAGCGCTCGATCTCGCGCGCCGCCTCGGTCAGCTCGGTGATCGGCTCCATCGCGCGCCGGGCGGTGGCCAGGCCGGCGAGCAGGGCGAGCAGGGCGCCGCCGAACACGCCGAAGGCGAGGAAGACCTTCACGCGGTTGGCCGTGTTCTGGACCTCGGAGACGGGTCGCGCGTACTGGATCCACCAGCGGTCGCCGGGGATGACGTTCACGCGGCGGTTCTCCACCCGCCAGCCGTCGGTCTCGAACGTGCGCGGGAACGGCACGCCGAAATCGGGCGCGCGCGGGGTCTGGTAGCCGACGAGGTCATCCTCGGTGACGACGCGGATGGCGGCGTTCGAGGAGGCCGCGAAGTCGTCGAGGTCGGTGGCGCCGCGGTACGGGCGCAGTACCGGCCGGCCTGAGCTGTCGAAGATCAGCCGCAGCCGCGCCTCCTGGCCGAGCTTGTCGGCGCTCGTGGACACCTCGTCGTGGAAGTCCTCGTGGATCTGGCGCGTCGTGAGCACGCCGACGATCACCGCGAAGCCGCAGAGGATGATCAGCGTCAGCACCGCCGAGCCGCCGGCCAGGCGCCAGCGGATCGGGAGGCGCTTATACGCGGAGTACGTAGCCCGCGCCGCGGACCGTATGGAGGAGTCGAGGCTCGCCACCGGCTTCGAGCTTCCTTCGCAGATTGGAGACGAACACCTCGATCGTGTTGGTGATCGAGAACGGGTCGTAGCCCCAGACCTCGTCGAGCAGCTTCTGGCGCGAGATCACGAGCCGCTCGTTGCGCATCAGGTACTCGAGCAGCTCGAACTCGCGCTGGGTGAGGTCGATCGCCCGCTCCGACCGCGTGACCTCGTGTGTGTCGGGGTTGAGCATGAGATCGCCGACGCGCAGCGGCGCCATCCCGCGCGGCGGGCGGCGCCGGAGAAGGGCCCTGAGGCGTGCGAGCAGCTCCTGGCGCTCGAACGGCTTCACCAGGTAGTCGTCGGCCCCGACGTCCAATCCCTCGACGCGCGACTCGAGGGCGTCGCGCGCGGTCAGCATGAGGATCGGCACGTCGTCGCCGTCGTCGCGCAGGCGGCGCGCGACGTCGATCCCGTCCAGGCGCGGCAGCCCGAGGTCGAGAACGATTATGTCGGGCAGGAAGGCGTGCGCCTCGTCGAGCGCCTGCACGCCGTCCGCCGCGAGCTTGACCTCGTAGCCGTCCAGGCGCAGCGAGCGCTGCAACACGTGCGCGATCTCCTTGTCGTCTTCGACGACGAGCACGCGCACCGGGCGATCAGAGGCTTCCATTCCCCGTGATGGTAGGGCGGTACTCGAGCCTCGAGCCACCCCCGGAGGCGGCAACGGCCTGGGCGAGCGCGTCGGCGTCGAGCCGGTGGACCCGTTGGCGGACGTTCGGTGGCCCGTTCGGGTCGTGGATGACGCCGCGGACGCCCTGTGGCAGCGGGGCCTCGGCGCGCAGGCGGATGCCGACCTGCTCACCCTCGGCGACCACCGACGCGATCGAGCTCCAGGGCACGAACGCGCGCTTGAGGCGCACGCCGGAGGCGTTCACCTTCAGCACCAGCGACTCGGAGTAGGCCTGCACGAGCCAGGCGATCGCCATCACGGGCACGATCACCTTCGCGTAGTCGAGCTTGGGGATCACGTAGGCCGCCACGGCGACGCCGATCAGCAGGCTCAAGAAGTCGCGCAGCGAGAGGCGCCGGACCGTGTACGTCACGTCAGGTCGAACGCCTCGAAGAAGACGAACCAGCCGGAGCCGACGATCGCGAACAGCAGCCCGACGACGATCATCAGCGCGCTGGCCAAGACGGGCGCGGCGCCGCTGAGGCCGCCGGCCATGCGCGCTCTGGTCGGGTTCCCCGGGTCGTAGAGGATGCGCACGCGCTCCCCGACCTTGCCGGGCCGCCAGTTGCCGCCCGAGTCGGCCGCCGTCTCCACCACGCGCCCGTCCGGGAGCGCGAAGCGCAGGACCGCGAAGGCGACGTGGCTGCTGTCGCCGACCGGGCCGCGGGTCTCCCAGCGGACGTCGGTGATCTCGGCATCGGCCTCGGCGGCCACGCGCTGGAACCTCCGGTCGGCTCGCCAGCCGCGGATCCCGAGGACGACGAACAACAGCCCCATGGCGGCGAACGCGAGCCCCAACCACTCCATAGCGCGTCCGTGTACCCGGGCAGGAGCGCGAACGCACGCGTCGAAGGGGGTCCGGCCGACATGCCCGCCGCCAAGAAGCGCAAGCCCCGAGCACGCCGATCCAAGCCCGTGGCCTGGCCGACGCTGCCTGCGCTCGAACAGCGGCATCTCGACCTGATCGGCCTCGCCCTGGTGGCCGCCGGCATCTTCTTCGCCGGGCTCATCTACTGGCACTGGGACGGCGGCGAGGGGGGCAGCTGGGCCCTCGACGGCCTGCGCCGGCTGATCGGCGCCGTGCACTACGGCGTGCCGGTCGCGCTGGTGGCGATCGGCGCCCTCGTGGTGCTCGGCCCGATGCTTCCCGCGGTGCGGCCGTTCCGGGCCGGCGGGCTGTGCCTGTTCGCGGCGCTCCTGATCGGCCTTGCGGCGGGGACCTTGGGTCTCGGGCCGGGTGGCAGCGCCGTGCACTGGGACGCGGATTGGGTGCGCCCGCGCGGTGGTGTGGTCGGCGAGGGCATGTACTGGGCGATCTCGTCGGTGCTCGGTGTGGTCGGCGCGCACTTGGTGGCGGTCTTCCTGTTCGTGGCGGCGGGCCTGCTCCTGACCGGCGCGTCGATCGCGGGCGTCGTGAAGGCGACGACGGACTCGGTGTCGACGACCACGCGCGACATGCGCGCCGCCGTGCAGCGGCGGCGGGCGACCGACGAGCTGGCCGCCGTCGAGGTGGGGGAGCCGCGGGTATCGCGGGTTCTCGAGCCCGAGCCGTTGTGGGAGGACGAGCCGACGGCGATCGTCGAGCCCGAGCCCGAGCCCGAGCCTGAACCAGAGCCTGAGCCCGAGGAGCCCCGGCTCGCCGAGGACCCGGAGACGGACGAGCCGGGCGTGACCCGCGCCCCGGGTAACTTCGCCGAAGGCGAGCGCGACGAAGGAGCGGCAGGCGAAACCGGTCTCACGCCGCAGGGCCGCTACCGCGCGGAGATCACGGACTCGCCTGACTTCGAGTGGACCGTGCCGGGCACCGAGTTTCTCAAGCGCTCGTCCGAGGAGGCCGCGCGCCCGGACACGGCCGGCCAGGAGAAGGTCGCCGCGCAGCTGACCGAGGCGCTCGGGCACTTCGGCGTCGAGGCGCGCGTGATCGGCAAGGTCGCCGGCCCGCACATCACCCGCTACGAGCTGCGCCTGGCGCCGGGCATCAAGGTCGGCAAGGTCGCCCAGCTCAAGGACGACCTCGCGTACGCGCTGGCCGCCGCCGACATCCGCATCCTCGCGCCGATCCCCGGCAAGCAGGCGGTCGGCGTCGAGGTCCCGAACGCGCGCCGCCGGATCGTGCACCTGGGCGACGTCTACCAGTCGCCGCCGTCCGACTGGTCGCCGCTGACCGTGTGGCTGGGCAAGGACGTCGCCGGGCGGGCGATCGGCGCCGACCTGGCGAAGATGCCGCACCTGCTCGTGGCGGGGACCACGGGCGCCGGCAAGTCCGGCTGCGTCAACGCGATGCTCTCCTCGATCCTCCTGCGCGCCACCCCGCACGACGTGCGCATGGTGCTGGTCGACCCCAAGCAGGTCGAGCTCACGCACTACGACTCGATCCCGCACCTGCTGACGCCGGTCATCACGTCGCCGCGCAAGGCCGCCACCGCGCTGCAGAACCTCGTGCGCGAGATGGAGCAGCGCTACTCGCTCATGTCGCTGTCGCGCACGCGCACGCTTCACGACCTCAACGCGGTGCGCGCCCGCCGGGGCGAGGCGCGCCTGCCGTACGTGCTGTGCGTGATCGACGAGCTCGCCGACCTGATGATGGTCGCGCCCGCCGACGTCGAGGACTCGATCATCCGGATCGCCCAGAAGGCGCGCGCAGTGGGCATCCACCTCGTGCTCGCCACGCAGTCCCCGCGCGTCGACGTGATCACCGGCATGATCAAGGCCAACGTGCCGTCGCGGATCGCCTTCGCGGTGTCCTCCCAGACCGACTCGCGCGTGATCCTCGACCAGAACGGCGCCGAGACCCTGCTGGGCATGGGCGACATGCTGTTCTCGCCGGTCGGCACGTCGCGCCTGCAGCGCATCCAGGGCGCGTTCATCGACGAGTCCGAGATCGAGAAGCTGACCACGGACTGGCGCAAGCAGGGCGAGCCGGAGTTCGTCGAGGAGCTGCTGGAGGAGGTTGAGGAGGCGGCGCAGGAGGGCGGCGCCGAGGACGGCTTCGATCCCGACGAGGATCCTCTGCTGGCCGACGCCATCCAGCTGGTGGCGGAAATGCAGACCGCGTCGACCTCGATGCTGCAACGGCGCTTGCGGCTGGGCTACACGCGCGCGGGGCGGCTGATCGACATGCTCGAGCGCCGCGGCGTGATCTCCGGCTATGAGGGCTCCAAGCCGCGGCAGGTCCTGATCAGCCAGAGCGACGTGCCGCGTGTGCTCGCCGCCCTCGGCGAACAGCCCGTCCCGGTGCTCGACGAAGACCCGCCTGAGTAGCCTTTCTCCCGCTCATGCCCGAGATCGGTGAGACGCTGCGCGAGGCGCGGATGCGGCGTCGGATCGACATGACCGAGGTCGAGACGGCCACCAAGATCCGAGGCAAGTACCTCCGCGCGCTCGAGAACGAGGAATGGGACCTGCTCCCAGGCCCCACGTTCGTCAAGTCGTTCCTGCGCACGTACGCGGAGTACCTGGGCCTGGATGCTCGGCTGCTGGTGGAGGAGTACCGCCAGCGCTATGAGCGCCCTGCCCAGCAGGATCTGACGCCGTTCTCGGCCGCCCGGCGCGGGCAGCCGGGCCGCCGGCGCCGGACACCGGCGCTGATGGGGCCCGTGCTCGCCGTCGCCGGCTTCGTCTTGATCGTGCTGATCGGGCTCTACGCGCTCGGCTCGATCGGCGGCGGCGGCGACGACGAGAGCCCGGCGGTGAAGAGCCAGCCAACGGCGAAGGCCACGCCGAAGGCGCGCAAGAAGAAGAAGTCGCGCACGCCCGCCGCCCCGACGGAGGTGCGGCTGCGGCTGGTGGCCACCGGCCCGGTGTACGTCTGCCTGGTGGACGGCTCCGGCAAGCAGGTCATCGACGAGCAGACGCTCACGACGGGGACTCGCACGCGGACGTACAAGAGCCGGCTGTTCCGGACCAACTTCGGTAACGACAACGTGCGGATGCTCGTGAACGGGAAGTCGTATTCGGTGGCACCGAGCGCCGACCCGATCGGCTACGTGGTGCGGCCCGGCAAAGCGCCGCGCCGGCTGTCCGACGCCGCCCGGCCGGACTGCTCGTCGTGAGCCTCCGGGCGGGGATCGTCGTCACCGGCACGGAGGTGCTCTCGGGCATCATCCGGGACGAGAACGGGCCGTGGCTGTCCGAGCGGCTGCGGGGCCTCGGGGTGACGCTCTCGCACGTGATGGTGGTCGGCGACCGGCCGGACGACCTGCGCGCGGCACTGGACTTCCTCGCCGCGGAGGGGATGGACCTGATCATCACGTCCGGCGGGCTGGGGCCGACGGCCGACGATCTCACCGCCGAGGTGGTCGCGTCGTTCGCTGCGCGGCCGCTCGCGGTCGATCCGGCGTTGGAGGAACGGGTGTGGCAGATCGTTTCGCGGATGCGGAGCCGCTGGCGCGACGCGAGCGAGGAGGGGATGCGTGCGGGGGCGCGCAAGCAGGCACTGGTCCCGGAGGGTGCGGTGGTGCTGGAGCCGGTCGGCACAGCCCCGGGCCTGGTCGTGGTCGGCGACGCAGTTCCGCCCGTGCTCGTTCTCCCGGGTCCGCCGGGCGAGCTGCAGCCGATGTGGTCTGCCGCTCTTGCCACGGCTCCTCTGCGCGCTTTGCTGGCGCGCGCCGGGGTGCTCGAGCAGCGGATCATGCGCGTCACCGGCGTGCCGGAGTCCGAGCTCGCACGCCTGCTGCGCGAGGCGCCGGTGGATCTCGGCCGGCTCGAGATCACCACCTGCCTGCGCCGCGGCGAGCTCGAGATCGCGACCGTGTTCGACCCCGCGGCTGCAGGGGACTACGCGTCGCTCGAATCCGTCGTGGTCGAGCGGTTCGGGGACCGGGTGTTCTCGCGCGACGGGTCAACGATCGACGAGATCGTCGCCGCGCTACTGGTTGGGCCGCCGGTGCGGACCGTGGCGGTCGCCGAGTCGTGCACGGGAGGGCTGATGGCGGGCCGGCTGACCGACCGCGCCGGCTCGTCGGCCTACGTGCTCGGCGGGGTGGTGGTGTACTCGAACGAGGCGAAGATGGCGCTGGCCGACGTGCCGGCGGAGCTGATCGCCTCCGTCGGCGCGGTCTCGCCCGAGGTGGCTCGGGCGTTGGCCGATGGCGCACGAGGGCGGTTCGGCGCCGACCTCGGCATCGGCATCACCGGTATCGCCGGCCCGGGTGGCGGCACGCCGGAGAAGCCCGTGGGGATGGTCTGCGTCTGCGTGTCGTCTGATTCGGAGCGCCTCGAGCGCACGCTGCACCTGCCCGGCGGCCGCGCGGTCGTCCGCGATCGCACGACCACCGCGGTGATGCATCTCCTGCGCCGCTTGGTGACGGCCGGCGGAACGGCCGCGGCGGCGTGAGCGCGCGCGTCGGCCCCGAGGCGTCTCGTGGCGGCCCCGATGCGTCTCCCGGCGGCCCCGATGCGTCTTCCGCCGCTCCCGCCCACCTGCGGCTGTTCGTGGCGCTCGAGCTGCCCACCGCCGCGCGCGACGCCCTGGTGGCGTTCCGCGACGCGGCTGCCGACCCGGAGGTCTGGCGCCCGGTCCGGGCGGACGCCATCCACCTCACGCTCGCGTTCCTCGGCCGCCGCCCGGCCGGTGACGTCGCCGCGATCACGCCGGTCCTGCACGCCGTCTCGCCGCGCGCGCCGCGCCTGGCGCTGACCGGCGCGCTGCTGCTCCCGCCACGCCGGGCGCGCGTGCTCTGCGCCTCGCTCGCCGACCCCGACGGGGTGCTCGCCGCGATGCAGGCTCGCGTCAGCGACGGGCTCGCCGCCGCCGGCGTCTACACACCAGAGAAGCGGCCGTTCCGTGCCCACGCCACCGTCGCCCGCCTGCGTTCCCGCGCCCGCGCGCCCCGCTCGGTCGACGTCGCTCCCGAGCCGCTCGAGTTCTGCGGCGAGGCGCTCACGCTGTTCGAATCGCGCCTCCATCCGAGCGGCGCCCGCTACGAGCCCCTCGAGCGCATCGCGCTCCGCTGACTTTTCGCACTCCTGCGCGTCTTTTGTTGCAATCGCGTGTAGAGGTCCGTCCGGTCCGGCGTCCAGACTTGCACGTCATATGAGCACCCAAGACGCCAAGGCGCGCGACGCCGCCCTGCAGGGGGCGCTCGCGCAGATCGAGCGCCAGTTCGGCAAGGGAACCGTCATGCGCATGGGCGACGAGGGCGCCCAGGTGAAGGTCGCGGCCATCCCAACCGGAGCGCTATCACTCGACCTCGCGCTCGGCATCGGCGGCATGCCGCGAGGCCGCATCGTCGAGGTCTTCGGCCCGGAGTCCTCCGGCAAGACCACCCTCGTCTACCACGTGATCGCCGAGGCCCAGAAGCTCGGCGGCGTGTGCGCGTTCATCGACGCGGAGCACGCCATGGATCCGCTGTACGCCCAGCGACTGGGCGTGAACATCGATGAGCTGCTCGTCTCCCAGCCCGACTACGGCGAGCAGGCGCTGGAGATCGCCGACATGCTCGTGCGCTCGGGCGCGGTCGACGTCGTGGCGGTCGACTCCGTCGCGGCCCTGACGCCGCGCGCGGAGCTCGAGGGCCAGATGGGCGACCAGACGGTCGGCGTGCAGGCGCGGATGATGTCCCAGGCCATGCGCAAGCTGGCCGGCAACCTGAACCGCACGCAGACCCTCTGCTTGTTCGTCAACCAGATCCGCGAGAAGGTCGGCGTGATGTTCGGCTCGCCGGAGACCCAGCCGGGCGGCCGCGCGCTGAAGTTCTACTCGTCCCAGCGGCTCGACATCCGCCGGATCGAGACCCTCAAGGAGGGCACCGAGGCGGTCGGCAACCGCGTTCGCGTGAAGGTCGTCAAGAACAAGGTGGCGGCGCCGTTCCGCCAGGCGGAGTTCGACATCGAGTTCGGCCGGGGCATCTCCAGCTCGGGCTGCGTCCTCGATCTCGGCATCGAGCACGGGATCGTCAGCAAGTCCGGCTCGTTCTTCTCGTACGGCGACGAGCGGCTCGGCCAGGGCCGCAACAACGCCAAGGCCTACCTCGACGAGCACCAGGAGATCTCGAAGGAGATCGAGTCGAAGGTCTACGAGGTGCTCGGGCTCGGCGATCAGGACCTCGTGGAGCCGATCGAGCGTGACGAGAACGCACCGCCGGTCGAGGAGGTCGCCGCGGAGGTCGCTGCCGCCTAGATGGCTGATTCCACGATCCCCGCACCCGCCTGGGCGCGAAATCAACCATCTGACGTGTCCTTCGCCGACGACGACACCGACCGGCCGCCCCCTGAGCGGTCTCCCGAACCGGAGGTCCGGCTCCAGCACGCCCGCGATCTCGCCTGGCGCGCCCTCAACCGGCGCGACCACACGGTGGCCGAGATCGCGCGGCTGCTGGCGCGCAAGCGGGTCGAGCCCGCGGTGATCGACACCGTGGTCGGCGAGCTCTGCGAACAGGGCTATCTCGACGACGCGCGGTTCGCCCAGCGCTTCGCCGAGGACCGCCGGCGGCTCGATCGCTGGGGCGCCGAACGGATCGAGCGGCGGCTGCTCGCGCTCGGCATCGAGCGCGAGCACGTGGCAGCCGCGGTCGGATGTCAGGGCGCGGACGACGAGCTCGAGGCTGCGGTTGCGCTGTTGGAGCGCCGCTTCCCCGATCCGCCGGCGACGCCGCGCGACTGCGAGCGCGCGCTCGGCATCCTGGTGCGGAAGGGATACGAGCTGGAGCTGGCGCATGACGCGATCCGCCGGCACGCGGGCGCGCCGGCCTTCGACTGACTCCCGCGCAAGCTGTCTCCTGCCAAACCGCGCCTCGTTGTCTGACCTGATTGCGTACGGGTCTCGCCGGTACTACGATCCGGCACAAGCGACAGGCCGAGCCGCACCGGCTCGTTGAAACTCCAGCAAATCAGCGTTTTCTTAGTTAGCGGAAGCAGCAGCTTCAGTGACGACGGCCACCACGAACCATCCCTGCGAGCGATCACGCGTCGCATCCGGGCGGGCGCGCCCGGCGAAACCAACCCAACACCGCATCACAGCCGCCATCTGACGGGGCGGCACAGGGCCGCCTTCCTGCTCGTCTCCCGCTTCGTGCCGGGCACGGATCGACCTGCCGCGTTCCAAGGACAGTGAGAGAACTTCGCGTCGCAGCCCTGGGGCCGCGGCGAAGGGGAGAGGAACGCAATGGAAACTGTGATCGCGGCGGTCGTGGTGGCCCTGGGCCTCGCGGCCGGCCTGGTGATCGCGGCCAGAGTCCTGGCCTCGCGCGCGCCGCAGCTCGGCGCCGCAGGCGGGACAAAGGCGCGGCCGCCGGCGCCGCACACCGAACGGAGCGACGGCGCGGCGCCGTCCTCGGGCGAGCTAGCTCGTATCGAAGAGCGGCTGCTCTCGCGCGAGGAGGCACTCGAGAAGCGCCAGGCGGATATCGCCGACCGCGAGCAGCGGATGGCCGCTCGCGAGTCCGAGATCGACGCGGTGCGCGATAAGGCGGTCCGCGCGCTCGAGCGCGCCTCGGGCCTGTCGGCGTCCCAGGCCAAGGCACTGCTGCTGCAGGAGCTCGAGGACCAGGTGCGCCACGACTCCGCCCGCCGGTTGCGGTCGATCGAGGAGGAGACCAAGCGCGACGCCGAACGCCGCGTCCGCAACATCCTCTCGGTCGTGATGCAGCGCCTGGCGGCCGGGCACGCGGCCGAGACGACCGTCTCGGTCGTCCAGCTCCAGGCGGATGACATGAAGGGGCGCATCATCGGCCGTGAAGGCCGCAACATCCGCGCCCTCGAGCACCTCACCGGCGTCGACTTCATCATCGACGACACCCCCAACGCCGTGATCCTGTCCGGCTTCGACGGCGTCCGCCGCGAGATCGCGCGGATGACGCTCGAGAAGCTGCTCCAGGACGGCCGCATCCACCCGGCGCGGATCGAGGAGACGTACTACCAGGCCAAGTCCGAGCTCGAAAGCCACATCCAGGAGTCCGGCGAGCAGGCATGCCTCGAGGCCAACGTCCAGGGCCTCGACGCCGAGCTCACCAAGATGCTCGGCCGCCTGAAGTACCGCACGTCGTACGGGCAGAACGTGCTCGCCCACTCGGTCGAGTGCGCCCACCTCGCGGCGATGATGGCCCACGAGCTCGGGGCATCGGCAAAGACCGCGCGCCGGGCGGCGCTCCTGCACGACATCGGCAAGGCGGTGTCGCACGAGGTCGAGGGCCCGCACGCGCTCGTCGGCGGCGACCTCGCGCGCCGGCACGGCGAGAGCGAGGCCGTCGCGCACGCGATGGAGGCGCATCACAACGAGGTCGAGCCGCAGACGATCGAGGCCGTGATCGTCCAGTCGGCCGACGCGCTGTCCGGCGCCCGCCCGGGCGCACGCGGCGAGTCGCTCGAGCAGTACGTCAAGCGCCTGCGCGACCTCGAGCAGATCGCCACGCGCCACGAGGGCGTCGACAAGGTGTACGCGATGCAGGCCGGCCGCGAGATCCGCGTGATGGTGGTGCCCGGAACGCTCGACGACGACGGCGCCGTCCTGCTCTCGCACGAGATCGCGCGCGAGATCGAGCAGGAGCTCGAGTACCCGGGCCAGATCAAGGTGACCGTGATCAGGGAGTCGCGAGCAACGGACTACGCGCGCTGATCACCCGCGCGGCGACCGTGGCCGGTTCGCCGCGCACCTGCCGCGTCGTGAAGCGCATGACGCGCCAGCCCAGCGCGGTCAGCAGCGCATCCCGCCCGCGATCGCGCTCGAACGCCGCGCGCGTCAGATGGTGCCGTCCCTCGGTCTCCACGATCAGCCGCGCATCGGGCCAGCAGAAGTCGACGAGAAAGCCCTCGACCAGCGTGTTCACGCGCGGCCGCGGGATGCGGTAGCGGTCGCAGAGCGCGAGGAACTCGTCCTCGACAATCGCTCTTGGTGTCGGTGGCGAGGTCGTGGCCGTCGAGGATCTCCGCCAGCCGCTTCGCGCCCGGATGGCTGGGATCGACCACAACGTGCAGCTTGAGCACCTCGGCCATCTCAGCGGCCTTCTCGATCTGCCGCCGCGGCAGCGCGGTCGCGAGGTCGGCGAGCGTGCGACCCGGCGTCGTCACGGGGATCCCGTCGTAGACCACGGTCTCCGCCGGCCGCCGGGTCCGGTGCACGACGATGTGCCCGCTGCTCCGAACCCCGCTCGTATGGGAGACGGTGACGTCGATCCTCGGCGTCGCCGTGCGCCTGATGCCCCACAGGTGCGCCGCGCTGCGGTGGCTCAAGACCGCGCCAGGGCCGCAGGCCAGGACCGCCGCGAGATACCGCCCGCGCCATGGCACGATCGTGTGCCCGACCGAGTACACGCCGCGGAAGAGGCGATGCAGCCGCCCGCTCGCCACCCGCCTCTCCACGCCGCCGCGATCGATACCGATCGCCGCGAGTTGCCGCCGACTCACCACGCCGTGCTGTCGAGCGGCGAGCTCGGCGATGCGGTGGTCGGCTGGGGTTGTCTGTGCACGCATACCGTGCATGAGTCGCCCCAGCCGGAATCTCGCCCCCTCCGGACCCCTCTCAATGCCGAAGTCCGCCGGTACCCTGCACCACGATGAAGTCGTTCCACGTCACGACCTTCGGCTGCCAGATGAACGAGCACGACTCGGAGCGCATGAAGGGCATGCTCGAGTCGCTCGGCTACAGCGAAGCGGCGCAGCGCGACCAGGCCGACCTCATCCTCTTCAACACCTGCTCGATCCGCGAGAAGGCCGACGAGCGGTTCGTCTCCCACCTCCATGAGGCCAAGGTCCTCAAGAAGCACGACCCCGAGCGGATCATCGGCGTCGGCGGCTGCTGGGCGCAGTCCGTCAAGGAGCAGGTCTTCCAGCAGTTCCCGTTCGTCGACGTCGCGTTCGGCCCGGGCCAGGTCCACAAGCTCGCCGAGTTCCTGACCAGCGACAGCCTGACCGCCCAGGGCTACTTCGAGTTCGAGGGCTTCACGGGCCATCTCCCGGCCAAGCGCACGCGCGACTTCCAGGGCTGGGTGCAGATCTCCGCCGGCTGCAACATGCGCTGCTCGTTCTGCATCGTCCCCTCGACCAGGGGCCGCGAAGTCAGCCGTCCGCTCGAGGAACTCGTCGAGGAGATCGAGCAGCTCGCCGCCGACGGCGTCCGTGAGGTCACGCTGCTCGGCCAGAACGTCAACTCCTACGGCACGCGGCTCCGGCCACAACCGCGCCGCTTCTCCGAGCTGCTGCGAGCCGTGGACGCGATCGAGGGGATCGACCGCATCCGCTACACGAGCCCGCACCCCGCCCACATGAGCGAAGACGTCATCCGTGCGCACGCGGAGCTGCCTTCAGTCTGCGCGCACATCCACCTGCCGCTGCAGTCGGGCAGCTCGACGATCCTCAAGGCGATGCGCCGCACGTACAACCGCGGCCGTTACATGGACCGCGTCGCGCTCATCCGCGAGCACGTGCCGGACTGCGCGATCACCACCGACATCATCGTCGGCTTCCCGGGGGAGACCGAACAGGATTTCCAGCAGACGCTCGAGGTGGCCGAGGAGGTCGGCTACGACGGCGCCTTCACGTTCATCTACTCGCCGCGTCGCGGGACCGAGGCGGCCACGTTCACCGACGACCTCGTCCCGCATGACGTCGCGGTCGACCGCATGGAGCGCCTTGTCGAGATCGTCCAGCGCCGTGCCCGCGAGCGCGCGCAGCGCTTCGTCGGCCGCACGCTCGACGTCTTGGTCGAGGGCACCAGCAGGACCGACGCGAGCCGCCTCCGCGGCCGCACGACGCACAACAAGGTCGTCAACTTCGACGGCCTCGCCAGTCCCGGCGAGATCGTCCCCGTGCAGATCACCGCCGCGACGAGCCAGACGCTCAGCGGCGAGATGTCACTGCTGGCGCGCGCCGGCTAGCGCGAACTCCGCGGCCGGGACCGGCCGCGAGAAGAGGAAGCCCTGGCCGATCCGGCAGCCCGCGGTGAGCAGCTGTTCGACGTGCTCAGGCGCCTCGACGCCCTCGGCGACGACGCGCAGCCCGAGTCCGGTCGCCATCTGCACGATGCCGCTCACGAGCGGAGAGATGGTGTCCTCGCCGGCCTGGATGAACGACCTGTCGATCTTGATCGTGTCGATCGGCAGCCGGCTCAGGTAGCTCAGCGCCGAGTAGCCGGTGCCGAAGTCGTCGATCGCGACCTCGGCGCCGAGCGCCCGTGCCGCGTCGAGCCGCGCGACCGTCTCGGGCGACTCGCCGAGCAGCACGCTCTCGGTGAGCTCGAGCACGAGCCGCTGGGGCGCGAGGCCGGTCTCGGCCACGATCCGCTCGATCGCCTCCACGAAGCCGTCGTCCTGCAGCTGCCGCGCCGAGACGTTGACGCCGATGCGGAAGTGCTCGTCGACCACGCCCTCGCGCTCCCACGCGACCGTCTGGCGGACCGCCCGCTCGAGCACCCACTTGCCGATCGGGACGATCAGGCCGGTCTGCTCGGCGAGGGAGATGAAGTCGAGCGGGGGGACGAGCCCGCGGCCGGGATGGCGCCAGCGCAGCAGCGCCTCCGCGCCCATCACATGACCGCGCTGGAGGCACACGATCGGCTGGTAGTGCAGCTCGAGCTCGTCGCGCGCCAGCGCGTCGGCCAGGTCCTCGCGCAGCGCGAGCCGCTCGCCGGCGGCGGTGCGCATCGTGCGGTGGAAGACGCGGTGGCGGTCGGCGCTGCGCTTGGAGGCGTACATCGCGATGTCCGCGTTCGCGAGCAGCTCGTCGCCGGTCACCGCACCCGTCGACTCCGCGATCCCGATACTGGCGCGCACCGTCACGCAGCGACCGCCGACCTGCAGCGGAGCGGCGAGCGCGGCGAGCAGCCGCTCGGCGAGGCGCTCACCGGCGGCCGCGTCGGCGTCCTCGAGCAGGATCGCGAACTCGTCGCCGGCAAGCCGCGCGCAGGTGTCGTCGGCACGCACGCAACCGGCGAGCCGCTTGCCGACCTCCACCAGCAGCTCGTCACCCGCCGTGTGGCCGACGCTGTCGTTGATGACCTTGAAGTCGTCGAGGTCGAGGAAGAGCAGCGTGAGCGACGTGCCGGTGCGGCGGCGGGCGCGGGCCAGCGCGTGATCGAGCCGCTCGGTCAGCAGCGCACGGTTCGGCAGCCCGGTCAGCGCGTCGTGGAAGGCCTGGTGGCGCAGCTCGGCCTCGAGCCGCGTGCGGTCGGTGACGTCGCGCGAGGTTATGAGGACGCCGCCGATCGCCGGGTTCGCCAGCAGGTTGGTCGCGGCCGTCTCCATCTCGCGCCAGCTGCCGTCGGCGTGGCGGGCGCGATAGTGCAGCGCGAGCGCGGCCCCGTGCGGCTGCTGACGGACCTCGGCGAGCGCGGCGATCACGCGCGAAATGTCGTCGGGGTGCACGATGCCGGCCCGCAAGCCCTCGAAGTCCTCCGGTGCGTAGCCGAGCACAGTCTCGATCGCGGGACTCACGTAGCGCAGGCCGTCCGCGCCGATGATCCCGACGATGTCCGAGGCGCTCTGCACGACCGTGCGGAACCGCTCCTCGCTCGCGCGCAGGCGCTCGGCCACCAGCAGCCGCTCGAACGCCAGGCTGGTCTCGGCGGCGAGCAGCGCGAGATCCTCGGACGTCTCGGCGGGGAGGCGCACAGAGCAGTCGACGCTCAGGGTCCCCGCAGCGCGGCCCTCGATCATCAGCGGCGCGAAGAACGCGCTGCCGCCGCGGTCGGGGATGCCGGCGAGCTCGGACAGCGACGCGCGGTCGGCGTCGGTCACGGTGAACGGCCGGCTGTCAGCGATCACCTGCTGGAAGCCGGGGGGAGTCATGTCGAGCGGTACGGCGATGCCGGCGAGCCCGTCGGTGTTGGCTCCGGCCGCGGCGACGCAACGAACCATCCCCGCCTCGTTGAGCATCCCGATCGTGCTGCGCGCACTCAGGTCGTCGACGAGCTCGAGCGCGGCTGCGGTGGCGACACGGTCGACCTCGTCGCGGTCGGCGGCGGCGAGCAGCGCCGACCCGGTGCGCGTGAGCACTGCCTGGCGGGCCGCGCGGCGCTCGTGCGAGGCGAGCGTGCGGGTGAGCAGGTGCGTGATGGCCGCCGCGAACGCGAAGCTCGGGAGCTGGGAGAGCACGTCCGGTGAAAACGGGCCGGCGGTGTCGACGGCGGGCGTGAAGGCGGCGGCGATGACGAGGGCCGCGAAGAAGTAGAAGGCCGCGACCGCGACCCGCCAGCCGGGCCCGTAGAAGGAGCGCAGGTAGAGCGCGCCGTAGAACAGCCCGAGCGCGCGGAGCGGCTCGCCGACGCCGATCGCCGCCGCGAACAGCGTGATCGCGAGGCCGACGTCCCATCCGGTCTTGAAGCGGCCAAGCCGGCGCGCGGCGACGAACCACCAGCCGGTGAACGCGACCCCGACGGCCGCGCCCGTGCGCAGTAGCCACGGCGTGCCGTCCGCAGCGGGCAGCTGGAGGATCACCACCGCGCCGTTCAGCAGCGTGAAGAGCAGGAACAGACCGCGCACGCGGTCGAGCAGCCGGCCAGAGTCCATGGCGAGACCGCCCGCGCGCGGACCCCCGAGCACGCGCATGAGACCCTTGACCGTCGAGACCGGCGCCATCCTCCGCTATTCATCGGTGCCGGCGCGCGCTTGTTGAGCGTGCGGACATTCTTTGGTTCCGTCGATGACATGTGCGAACATATGTTCGTGCGCTGGGAATCACAGAGCGTCAATGCCGACCACGACCCGCGGCTGCCGGGGTTCAGCGAAGACGTCGTCGTCCGCCGCTTCGACGCCCCGGAGGCGCTCGACACCCGCTTCCACGAGATCCGGACCAAGTCCGCGATCAACCACGTCCCGGAGGCTTCACGCGTCCCGTTCGAGTGGACGGTGAACCCATATCGCGGCTGTTTCCATGCCTGTAAATTTTGCTTCGCGAGGCCCACGCACGAGTATCTCGACTTCAACGCGGGCCGCGACTTCGAGAAGGAGATCGTCGTCAAGGTCAACGTCCCGGAGGTGCTGCGCGCCGAGCTGGCACGGCCCTCGTGGCGCGGCGCGCACATCGCCATGGGCACGAACACCGACCCGTACCAGTGGGTCGAGGGCCGCTACAAGCTGATGCGCGGGATCTGGGAGGCGATGCGCGACTTCTCGAATCCGTGCTCGATCCTCACGAAGTCACCGCTCGTGCTCCGCGACGCCGACCTGCTGAACGAGATCGCCGAGCGGACGCAGGTGAGCGCTTGCTTCTCGGTACCAACGCTGGACGAGAAGGTGTGGCGAGAGACCGAGCCGCATACGCCGCATCCGCGCAAGCGCCTCGAGGCAGTGGCCGAGCTCAACCGGCTCGGCATCCCGACGGGGATCCTGATCGCGCCGCTGATGCCCGGGATCAATGACGCGCCCGAGCAGGTGCACGAGATCGTGGCACTGGCGACCGAGGCCGGCGCCGTGCACATCGGCGGCATCACCCTGTGGCTGCGCGGATCTGTCAAGGAGATCTTCTTCGACTACCTGCGCGAGCACCGGCCGGATCTCCTGGAGCGCTACGAGCGCCTGTACGCGCGCGGGGCGTATGTGCCGGCCGACGAGCGGCGCACGATCGAGCGCGCGGCCGGCGCGCCGTGGGCCAACCGCTCGTACGCGCAGCGGTTCCGCCACCGGGGCGGCGCGCGGGCGCACGCGAACCCGCGTGAGAGCGTGGATCGGGAGGAGGTGGTGCCTGTCACGCAGGGCTCGCTCTTCTGAACGGCCGCTTGCGTGACGAGGGACACAGAACGTGCGATGAACCTGAAACTGGGTACGCGAAGACGGCGTGATGTCTCGTTTTCGCCGACCGCATTTCCACACGCCCGCGAGGGCGCGGAGCCTGACCCTGCAGA
This sequence comes from uncultured Solirubrobacteraceae bacterium, assembly GCA_963803335.1. Lineage (GTDB taxonomy): Bacteria > Actinomycetota > Thermoleophilia > Solirubrobacterales > Solirubrobacteraceae > DASSUW01. The sequence goes on from CAWDME010000013.1 coordinate 291,451, forward strand.
CGGCTCAGCGCGCCCGCCGCGCCAAGCGCGAGCTGCTCGTCCTGGTGCCGCTGCTCGCGGTGACGCTGTACTTCTACCTCCGCCGCGAGGAGGTGTTCGGCGTCGACACGCCCGTGCGCGTGGGCGCGGCGATCGTGATGGTTGTGCTCGGCTGGGCGCTGGCGCGGGATCTCGGCCGCTTCACGGCGCCTGCGCTGTTCCGGCGCATGGATCCGGCGACCGCAGGCACGGTCGGGTTCCTGATCCGGCTCGTGTTCCTGTCGGCCGCGGCGCTGTTCGCGCTGCGCGTGGCCGGCCTCAAGCCGGCGACGCTGGCCGTCGGCGGTGCGATCACCGCGGTCGTGTTCGGTCTCGCGGCGCAGCAGACGCTCGGCAACCTGATCGCCGGGATGGTGCTGATCTCCGCCCGGCCGTTCAAGGTCGGCGATCGCGTGCGGCTGCAGGCCGGCGGGCTCGCCGGGCAGATCGAGGGCGTCGTGGCCTCGCTCGGGCTGCTGTACACGACCTTCGCCCAGGGCGAGGACTCGATCATGGTGCCGAACAACGTCGTGCTGACCGCGGCGGTCGTGCCGTTGCGCGAGCCGGCGTCGGTCGATCTGCGCGCGCGGCTGCGGCCGGACGTGCGACCGAGCGACCTGCAGGCGCTGCTCGAGGAGTCGGTGCAGACGCCGGTGCGCTCGGAGCCGCACATCTCGCTCGAGGAGGTCGACAAGGAAGAGGTGATCGTGCGCATCGCCGCCACGCCGCTCGCCGAGTCCGACGGGCCGCGGCTCGCCGACGAGGTGCTCGCCGCGATCGGTGCCGTCACGCGTGACGGAGAAGGCGACTTGGAGCTCGAGGGCGGGGAGGGCCCGACCGACTACTCGGGCCGGCGCAGCCACGTCACCCAGGAATACGAGAGCTAGTCGGAACCAGCGCGGTCTCGGCCCGGCCTACGCTGGCGCAGATGACCGTTGGCGCACGCTCCGAACGTCTGCTCGCCGAGCACGGCGTGCGGCGTGCGCCGATCCCCGTGCCGGACGGCCTGTCGTGGTGGCGTGCCCTCGCGGGCGGGGCGGAATGGCACGACCGCCTCCCGGCGTTGGTGGAAGGATGCGTCCGCGACTGGACGCTCACGCTGCGCGTGCCGTTTACGCCCGCGAGCGTCGCGTGGGTGGCGCCCGCCGAGTTGCCGGACGGGACACGAGCGGTGCTCAAAGTCAACTTCCCGGATGCGGAAAGCGAGCACGAGGCGGACGCGTTGGCGTTCTGGGACGGCGCCGGGGGTGTCCTTCTGCTCGCGCACGACGCCGGCCGCCGGGCGCTGCTGCTCGAGCGGTGCGACCCGGGCACGCCGCTCTGGGACGTCGAGGATGAGGACACGGCCTACGGCATCGCGTGCGCGGTGTTCCGCAACCTATGGCGGCCGGCGCCGGCCGCCGGGCCGTTCCGCACCCTCAGCGACGAAGCGCTGCAGTGGGCCGACGATCTGCCCGGTCTCTGGGCGCATCACGGCAAGCCGTTCCCGCGCCGGCTCGTCGAGGAGGCCGTCGCGCTGAGCGGCGAGCTCGGCGGGTCACAGCCGGAACTGGTGCTGTGCCATCAGGACGCCCACGGCGGGAACATGCTCCTCGCCGGCGACCGCTGGCTCGTCATCGATCCGAAGCCGCTGGTCGGCGAGCGCGCCTTCGACCTCGCGTCATCGCTCCGTGACCGGCGCGGCACGCTGCTTCGCGCGCATGCGCCCGAGCGGATCGTCGCACGGCGATTGGACCGGTTCGTGAGCGAGCTGGGAATCGATCGCTCGCGCGCCCGTGGCTGGGCGATCGTGCATGCGCTCGCATGGGGCTTGACCGAGGAGACGGTCTATCCCGACCTGGTGCGCTGCGCCGTGCTGCTGGCCGCGCTCTAGCCTCCAGGGCGCCGCGCTTGGGCGTCCTCGTACTGGTCGGTCACATTGGTCGCGCCGAGCTTGCGCTGCACGGTCGCCGCGACCTCGGGCGCCATCGCGCCGAGCGCGGTTCCCACGCGCAGGCCGAGCGGCGCCACATCGATCTCCGCGCGGTCGCGCTCGATCGCCCGGATCACCGCGTGGGCGACGTCCTCCGGCGACTTCGTGCCCACGTAGGCCGGCAGCTTGACCCCGGAGTCGTGGTGCATGCCGGCGTCGCGGATGAAGCCGGGGAAGATCGTCGAGACGCCGACGCCCTGCGGCCGCAGGTCCTCGCGCAGGCTCTGGGCAAAGCCGCGCAGGCCGAACTTCGTGGCGGCGTAGAGCGACGTCCGCGGCGTGCCGAGCTTGCCGCTGAGCGAGGAGATGAACACGATGTGGCCGCCGCCGCGCTCGGCCATGCCCTCGCACAGCAGGCGCGCGAGGACGATCGGCGCCCGCAGGTTCACGTCGAGCACGCGGTCGATCTCGGCGATCGACGAACGCTCCACGCGCCCGGCGATCGAGACGCCGGCATTGGCGACGAGGACGTCGACCGGCCCGGCCTCCTGCGCGAGCCGCTCCACCGCGGCGCGATCGGCGAGGTCGCAGGGCACCACCCGCCCGCCGATCTCGGCGGCGAGCGATTCGAGCACGTCGACCTGCCGTGCGGAGAGGACGACATCCGCGCCGCGCTCGGCCAGACCGCGAGCGATCGCCTGCCCCAGCCCACCGCTCGCGCCCGTCACCAGCGCCGTCCGACCCCCGAGATTCATGGGGCGGCAGCCTAGGCGAAGACCGCGACGGTGGCGGTGAAGCCGTGCAGGAACGACTCGCCGCCGACCGGGCCGATCTCGCCGGCGGCGAAGAACCCCGCGGCCGGTGCGCCCGCGAGCGCCTCGTCGACCGCGACCGCGTCGTGGTCGCTGCGGCCGAACAGCCCGCGCCCGCGCCCGTTGCAGGAGAACAGCAGCGCGCCGGCCGGCTGGCGGCCGCCCAGGGCGGCCATGCGGACGCCGAGCGCCTCGCGCAGGTCGCGGTCCGCGCTGGCCGCATCGCGCGCGTGCAGCCGCACGACCTGGCCCTGGTGCACCTCCGAGGCGACGGCGACCTGCCCGGTGGCCGGGTCGGCGCCGACCAGCCCGCGGACGAGGAAGTCGCCCTGCACGTACTCGGGCTTGTTGGGGTCGACGACGATGCCCATGAGCAGGCCGCCCTGCACGAGGGCGAGGTCGGTCGCCGGCAGCGCCTCGATCGTCTCCCGCAGCTTCTCCAGCGCCGGCTTGCCGGCCAGCTCGCGGATCACGTGCCCGTCGGCGTCGGTGATCGTCAGCTCAGGGCCGATCGGGGCGGCGCCCTGGGAGACGCAGGGGAGGATCTCGACGTCGTCGAGCCGCACGCCGACGGCGCCCTCCTCGAGCACCTGATCGCCCATGAACAGGGCGGTCGCGCCGCCGGCCGTCCGTGCCGACGCGAGGCCGCCCATGAGCGGCACGGCCGGGGCAGCCTCGGACAGGAAGTGCAGGACGGCGTCGGTGGGGAACGTCGCCGGGTCGGCGAGCAGGATCGCGCCCGCGGCGCCTTCGAGGTCGGCCATGCCGGCGAGCGCGCCGGTGCCTTCCTCGAGCTCCTCGACGGTTGCGTGGAACGTCGACGCCGCGCCCGCGCCGAGATGGGCCGCCCAGACGGCCACGGCGGTGCCGTCCTCGACCTCGCGGCCGCCGCCGATCACGCCGCCGGCGGCGCAGCCCGCGAGCTGCTCCGGCCCGAGCGCCTCGTGGACGGCCTCGAGCACCGCTTCCGGCGCCGCCAGGTGCGTCCCCGCCGCGAACACGATCGCGAGGTCGCAGCTCGCGTCGGCGAGCCCGGCACGCGCGGTGAGGGCCGCCTCCAGCGCCCCGGCGCGCTGGTCGGGGCTCGTGGACAGGCCGGCGCCGATGTGGACGGGCATGCCGACCGACGATACTCCGCGCGTGCGCACCGTCGTCGCCGTGTTCGGCCCCACCGGGGTGGGGAAGACCGCCGTGGCGATCGCCCTGGCGGACCGCCTGCGCGCCGACGGTGAGGATCCCGTGGCCGTGTCGGCCGACGCCCTGCAGGTCTACGCCGGGCTCGTGACGCTGACCGGGGCGGCGAGCGACGAAGAGCGCGCGCGGCTCGAGCACCGCCTCATCGGCTTCCTGCCGGTAAACGAGTCGTTCAGCGCCGGCGCGTATGCCCGCCGCGCCCACGCGGAGATCGACGCCCTGCTGGCGGATGACCGGCGCCCGATCGTGGTCGGCGGCACCGGTCTGTACCTCCGCGCCGCGCTCGCCGAGCTCGACCTCCGCCCGCCCGTCCCGCAGGCGATCCGCGACCGCCGCCGCGCGCAACTGGACGAGCGCGGCGCGTCCGCCCTGCACGCCGAGCTCGCCGCGCGAGCACCAAGCGCGGCGGCCGCGGTGGAGCCGACCGACGCCCAGCGCGTCACGCGCGCGCTCGAGCTGCTCGATGCCGGGCACGCCCCGCCGGCCGGCGCGCAGCTGTGGACCGCCGACACGCGCCACCCGACCCTGCTCGCCGGGCTGACCATGGAGCGCGAGGCGCTGACCGCGCGGATCGACGCGCGCGTGCGCGAGATGGTCGCGGCCGGCGCGATCGGGGAGGTGCGGGCGGCGGCGCCGCACGCATCCGCGACCGCGCGCAAGGCGCTCGGGTTCGAGGAGCTGCTCCGCGGCGACGTCGAGGCCATGCAGCGCAACACCCGCCGCTATGCCAAACGCCAGCTCACCTGGATGCGCAAGCTGCCCAACGCACACCTGATCGACGTCACCGCCCGCACCCCCGCCGACGTCGCCGCCGAGCTGCACGGCATGATCCGCGCGTGCGATTCGAGAAGTGGCAAGCGCTCGGGAACGACTACCTGATCGTCGAGCGGGCGAACCTGCCCGAACCGCTGACGCCCGAGACCGTCAGACAGCTCTGCGATGCGCACTTCGGCCCGGGCGCCGACGGCGTGCTCGAGCTCTCGCCGCCCGACGAGCCAGGCTTCGTCGCCCGGCTGCGCATCTTCAACCCCGACGGCTCGGAGGCCGAGCTGTCCGGCAACGGGGCGCGCGAGGCGATCCTCTACCTGCGCCACCGCGGCTGGACCGACGCCGACACGTTCAGCATCCAGACGGTCGCGGGCGAGATCCGGCCCACGATCACGGGGCCGACGACGTGCCGCGTGGACATGGGCCGCGCACGCCTGAGGTCAAAGGACTATCCGGGCGGCCCGCCCGACGGCACCGGCGAGGTCGCCGGCTACGCGTTCCAGCACGTCTCGATCGGCAATCCGCAGTGCGCGATCCACATTGCCGCGCTCGAGGAGCTCGAGCGGCTCGACCTCAAGGCGATCGGGCCGGCGATCGAGCGCGCCGAGCTCTTCCCCAACCGCACGAACACATCGTTCTGGACCGAGCTGGCGCCCGGCGCGATCCGCGCTCGCATCTTCGAGCGCGGCGTGGGGGAGACGCTGTCGTCGGGCACCGGGGCTTGCGGCGCCGCGGTTGCGCACGTGCTGAAAGGCGGCGACTCGCCCGTCACCGTCAAGCTCGACGGCGGTGAGCTCGAGGTGGACGTCGACGAGGCCCTGCACGTCGACCTGACGGGCTGGGCCGTCCCGGTCTACCAGGGCGAGCTGCTGTCTCATCCAAAGGGATGAGACGGGCCGCGCGGTTCAACCGCGCGGCCGAGGTCACCGCGGCGAAGCGCACGTAGCTTCGTCGGCATGACCGAACTGGCCATCCACACCACCGGGCTCGGGAAGGCTTCGAGGTGCGGGCGGTGCTGCCGTACCCATGAGCAGGCTGCGGGTGGTCATCGCCGACGATCAGCCGCTGATGCGTGCGGGCTTCAAGACCGTGCTCGAGGCGACCGGGAACATCGAGGTCGTCGCCGAGGCGAGCGACGGGGAGGAGGCGATCCGCACCGTCGAGGCCCACAATCCGGACGTCGTGCTGATGGACATCCGGATGCCGCGCGTGGACGGGCTCGAGGCCACCCGCCGGCTGCCGCGCCACCACGTGCTCATCCTCACCACCTTCGGGCTCGACGAGTACATCGTCGAGGCGCTGCGGGCCGGCGCCAGCGGCTTCCTGCTCAAAGACGCGCGGCCGCAGGAACCAGATCGCCCACCGGCTGCCCGCGTTCGTCAAGCGCGAGGCGGGCGCGCTCGCTGACCTGACCGAGCGCGAGCTCGAGGTCCTGCGACTGCTGGCCGGCGGTCTGTCGAACGCCGAGATCGCGGCCGCGCTGGTCGTGAGCGAGGCGACGGTGAAGAGCCACGTCTCGAATCTGCTCGGCAAGCTCGGCCTGCGCGACCGCGTGCAGGCCGTGATCCTCGCCTACGAGACGGGTCTCGTCGCTCCTCGGTAGCGTGCCGGGGAGATGATCGAGCAAGGGGCATCCGCGAACGGCGTGGCCACACTGGCCGGCGATCGCGTCCTCGACGCGTACTACCCGTCGCCGCGGCTGGGTGCCTGGGGCGAACCCGGCACGCGCACCGTCGGACAGCGCAGCTTCGACGACATCCGCAAGGTCGCGACCGTGCCGGTCGAGACGTCGATCGCCTCGCTGGCGGACCCGCCGGTCGACGCGTACGACGCCTATCTGCGCCTGCACCTGCTCTCGCACCGGCTGATCCGCCCGCACGACGCCAACCTCGACGGGCTGTTCGGCGTGCTCAACAACGTCGCCTGGACGAGCCATGGACCGGTCGATCCCATCGCGCTGCCCGCCGTGCAGCGCCGTGTGCGCGGCGCCGGCGAGCCGTTCCAGGTCTTCAGCGTCGACAAGTTCCCGCGCATGACCGACTACGTCGTGCCTTCCGGAGTGCGGATCGCCGACGCCGACCGTGTCCGCCTCGGCGCCTACCTGGCGGAGGGCACGACGGTCATGCACGAGGGGTTCGTGAACTTCAACGCCGGCACGCTCGGCCACTCGATGGTCGAGGGCCGGATCAGCGCCGGCATCGTCATCGGCGACGGATCGGACATCGGCGGCGGGGCCTCGATCCAGGGCACTTTGTCGGGCGGCGGCACCACGGTGATCTCGATCGGCGAGCGCTGCCTGCTCGGCGCCAACTCCGGGCTCGGGATCCCGCTCGGCGACGACTGCGTGGTCGAGGCCGGGCTGTATCTCACGGCGGGGACGCTCGTCAAGCTGCCCGACGGCGACGTGGTCAAGGCGCGCGAGCTCAGCGGCGCGAACGGGATGCTGTTCCGGCGCCACTCCCAGTCCGGCGCGGTCGAGGCCGTGCCGCGCACCGGCACGTGGGGCGGCCTGAACGCCACGCTACACGCCAACCAGTAGCTCGGCGGCGCGCCGGCACTGCTCGAGCGTGGGCACGAGCGCGAGCCGCAGGTAGCCCGCGCCGGCTGGGCCGAAGTAGTCGCCGGGCGTCAGCACGACGCCTTGGCGCAGCAGCCGCTCCTGCAACCCGGGCTCGGCGCCCTCGAGCCACAGGAAGAACGACGCGTCCCCGCCCGCGTGGCGCAGCCCCCGCGCGGTCAGCGCCGGCGTCAGGACGTCGCGCTTGGCACGGTAGAGGCCGCGCACGGAGTCGACGTGCTCCTCGTCGCCCCAGGCGGCCGCGGCGGCGCGCTGGACGAACTCGGGCGGCGCGACGCCGACGTTCGGCCGGTAGCGCTTGAGCGCGGCGATCAGGTCCGGGTCGCCCGCGACGAAGCCGGTGCGGTAGCCCGGCATCGAGGACCGCTTTGACAGCGTGTTGAAGACCGCGACGTTCGTGCGGTCGGCCACCTGCAGGGCGGACACCGGCGGTTCCCCGAAGTAGATCTCCGAGTACGCCTCGTCCGAGGCCAGCACGAAGTCGTGCTCGCGGGCGAGCGCCGCCGCGCGCTCGTACAGGTCCAGCGACGCGGTCGCGGCCGTCGGGTTGTTCGGGTAGTTGAGCCACAGGATCGCCGTGCGGGCGAGCACGTCCGCGGGGATGGCGTCGAGGTCGGGCAGGAAATCGGGCGCCTCGAGCGGCAGCTCGACGACCTGCTTGCCGGCGAACACCGCGCCGCGCTCGTACACCGGGTAGGCGGGCTGCGGCACGAGGATCACGTCGCCGTCGAGCACCTGCGCGAGCAGGAAGACGGCCTCCTTGGAGCCGAAGGTGGGGATCACCTCGCGGTCGGGGTCCAGCGGCGCGCCGAAGCGGCGCTCGGCCCACGCGGCGATCGCGCTCCGCAGCTCCGGCAGCCCTTCGGCGTTCGGGTACGTCGAGACCGCGTCCAGCGCCTGGACAAGGGCAGTGCGGATGAACTGCGGGGTCTCCTCGCGCGGCTCGCCGATCCCGAAGTTGATGACCTCGACGCCGGACGCCGCCAGCGCGCGGGTCGCCTCGGTGAGCCGGACGAACGGGTACGTCCGCAGGCCCGTGAGCACGGGGGAGAGCTTCACTTGGCGAACGCCTCGAGCACCTCGAAGGAACGTACGAGCGCGGCCACTTCGATCGACTCGTCGCGCCGGTGCGCCTGCGCGGGCTCGCCGGGGCCGAAGTTGATCGCATCGATCCCCGCGCGGCCGAACTCGGCGACCGGCGTCCACGCCTGCTTGGGCGCCACGCGCAGGTCCCCGGCGGCGATCAGCGCCTGCGCGCGCGGGTTCGACGTGGCGACCGGCCCCGAAGGCGCCAGCGAATCGACCACCAGCTCACCGCCCGGGCACAGCTCGCGCAGGCGCGCCGCGGCCGCCTCGGGCGTCCGACCGGGGGCGAAGCGGTAGTTGACGCCGCACACGACGCGGTCCGGGACGACGTTGGACGCGATCCCGCCCTCGATCTCGGTCGCCGACGCCACCTCGTAGAAGGTCAGGCCGTCGAACACGTGGGCCTCGCGGTCGAAGTCGGCGAGCTTGGCGATCCCGCGCGCGGCGGCGTGGATGGCGTTCTCGCCGTCCCACGGGCGCGCCGAGTGGGCCGAGCGGCCCGTGAACGTCCACGTCGCGTTCATGTTGCCGACGCAGCCGGCGTGCAGCTCGTTGTCCGTCGGCTCCATCATCACCACGAGCTCGTACTCGAGCCGCTGGCGCTCGAGCAGCGGCGTCAGCGCGCTGTACTTCCCGGGCAGCTCCTCGCGGCCGAAGAACAGGCAGTCGAACGGCGCGCCGGCCAGCGCGAGCTCGATCATCACGGCGAGGGCGCCCTTCATGTCGCTGGCGCCGCAGCCGTGCACGCGCTCGTCGTCGCGCCGGCCCGGGACGTTGGCCTGGATCGGGACGGTGTCGAGATGCCCGGCCAGCAGCACGGGCGCGCCGCGCCGGGCGATCAGGCAGGAGTCGCCGAGGTCTTCCGCATCGAGCAGGGAGCGCACGTGCTCCGCCAACTGCGCCTCGTCGCGTGACGGCGACGGGATGTCGATCAGCTCGAGCGTCCGGGCGGCCAGGCGGTCACCGAGCACCCCCGGCACCCTACACTGGCTCAGGAGTGGAGAAGTCCCGAGACGGCCGCAAGAGCCAGACCCGATACGCGCCCCCGGAGAGCCCCGGACGGGCGAAGCAGCGCGCCTTCATGGTCGCCGCGGCCCCGCAGGCTGACGATCTCGCCGAGCTGCGCGAACTGCTGCGCACCGCCGGCGTGGCGACGGTCGGCGAGGTCGTCCAGATCCGCGACAAGCCGCACGCCAACCTGTACCTCGGCCCCGGCAAGGTCGACGAGATCAAGGCCCAGCTCAAGGACGCGGACGCCAACCTCGTCGTCGCCGACGACGAGCTCACGCCGCGCCAGCAGCGCAACCTCGAAGCCGAGCTCGACCTGCCGGTGCTCGACCGCACGGCGGTGATTCTCGACATCTTCGCCGGCCACGCGCACTCGGCCGAGGGCAAGCTCCAGGTCGAGCTGGCCCAGCTCGAGTACAACATGGCCCGCATGCGCGGCCTGTGGACGCACCTCGAGCGTCTCGGCGCGGGCCGCGGCGTCGGCGGCATCGGCACCCGGGGCCCGGGCGAGTCCCAGATCGAGACCGACCGCCGGCTGGCGCGCGACCGCATCACCGCGCTGCGCCGCCGGCTCGACCACGTGCGCTCCAACCGCGCCGTGCAGCGCGCCGAGCGCGAGCGCGCGCACCTGCCGTCGGTGGCGCTGGCGGGCTACACGAACGCGGGCAAGTCGACGCTCCTGAACGCGCTGACCGGCTCCGAGGTCGGCGTCCGCGACCGCCTCTTCCACACCTTGGATCCGACGACGCGCACGCTGCGCCTCCAAGGCCGCACGTACCTGATGACCGACACCGTCGGCTTCATCCGCAAGCTGCCGCACCAGCTCGTCGACGCGTTCGCCGCGACGCTGGAGGAGACCAACCGCGCGGACCTGCTCCTGCACGTCGTCGACGCCAGCGCGCCCGAGGAGGAGCTCGTGGCGATGACGCGCGCGGTCGAGGACGTGCTCGAGGAGATCGGCGTCGGCGACCAGCCGCGCATCCTCGTGCTCAACAAGGCCGACAAGCTCGACGACGAGCGCCGCCACGAGCTCGCGTTCCGCCACGGCGACGCGTCGCTGGTGAGCGCGGTGACCGGCGAGGGGCTCGAGGCGCTGCAGGAGCGGATCGCCGACGAGTTCGAGCGCCAGATGCGCGACGTGGAGCTGCTCGTGCCGTTCTCCGAGGGCGGCACGCTGTCGGAACTGCACGACGTCGCCGGCGACCTTGAGCGCACCGACACGCCGCAAGGCGTCCTCGTTCAGGCTCGCTTGCCCGCCGTGATCGCCGAGCGCTTCGACCGCTACGCGGTCAACGGCGACCGCTCGAGCTGAGCTTCATCTGCGCTTGAGGTCGGCTTGAGCGGGCCTTGGGTTGTGCGCGTCACAGTCAGTGTCATGGATGCGCTTCAAGACATCGCGGGCATCGTGATCGCCTGCGGCGCGGCCGTGGTGTTCGCGCTGATGGCCTGGGCAGGCCAGCACCAGAGCTAAGCGACCGGCTGGCGGATGACGGTCTTGAGCTTCTCCGGCGCCGTCCGCCGCGGGTCCGACAGATAGATCTCGTGATGCTTGCCGGCGAGGGCGTAGCCCTGCGCGGCGATGAACGCGTGCAGGCGCTGGATAGCCGGCCCCTCCTCTGCGTATGGGCCGAGGTACATGAACTGGGCGGACAGCCCTTCGTCAAAGCGCTCGAACCGCATGTGCTCGAGCGCCGGGAGCACCTTCTTGTCACGCAGCTTCTCGCGTGCCGCCTCGAGGACTTCGGGCGTGACCGGCTCGGGCTGCATGATCATCGCCGTCCAGTCCCACTCCGCCTTGTCGGCTTCCCGGAAGCGCGACATGTCCGGTATCCACCAGAGGCCCTCGAGCGGCATCACGCCGTAGTCGATGCCGCCCGGCGTGTGCTTGATCGCGAACTTCGTCGTGTAGGCCACGGCGTACAGCGCCTCGATGGCCTCCCGGTACGCGGTCGCCGTGTTCGGATCGCCGTGACCGTCGATCATCAGAAACGCCATCTCCGGTACCTCCACGAGAGCCGGCTCGCGGCCTGGGAAGTACAGCTCGCGCATCTCGCGCTTGAAGTCGATCTTGGTCGCCGGCATGGCGCACCTCCTGTGCACCAGACACATCAGCGCACCGCAGACCGGGGTGCATCCGTGTTTCCTCCGGGCATCACGCCCGGCGGAATACCTGCCGGTCGAAAGCGTCTTCAGAGCCGAAGCTAACGACCAAGGAGGTCGGTGCGAATGGCCAAGGCGGCCCTCACGATGGCGGCGTTCCTCGCCGTCTTTGCAGTGCTCGTGCTCGTCGCGGGCTCGATCCCACCGCAGCGGCAGATCCACGGCGCGCACGAGGCCGGCAAGCCGATCGTCGCGCGCGGCCAGGTGATCGAGCCGATTGTGGCCGAGCGACGCGCAGACCGGTAACGACAGACGACCCCGCGTTAGCGGCCGGAGGAGCCGAAGCCGTGCTCGCCGCGATCGTCGGGCGAGGGCGGCAGCTCTTCGACGACGCTCACGTCGGGCGCCACGAACGGCACCAGCAGGAGCTGGGCGATGCGGTCGCCGGCGTGGGCCTCGAACCGCGCGTCGCCGAGGTTGACGAGCACGATGCGGATCTCGCCGCGGTAGTTCGGGTCGATGAGGCCCGGGGAGTTGACGAGCGAGATCCCGTGGCGGGCGGCGAGGCCGGAGCGCGGCGTCACGAGCCCGGCGACGCCGGGTGGGAGGGCGACGGCGATGCCGGTCGGCACGGTGGCGTGCTCGCGCGGCCACAGTGAGAAGCCCTGGGTGCAGCGCAGGTCGTACGCCGCGTCGCCGGGGCGCGTTCGGGCGGGCGGCTGGGCGGCCGGGTGCAGGAGCCGGACCTGGAGCTCGTCGAGCGCGATGTCGAGTGCCATGGGCGCCGAACCTAGCGGCCGCAGCGGCGGACACACGCCCGCCGGCCCGCTCGCTGCGGCGATTTCAGGTCCAGAGCCGCTCGCGGGCGCGGCGCGTCGGAGCGGCCGGCGGAGTCGGCGCGGGAGGCGGCGCCGGCACGCGCCGCGGCGGCATCGCGGCGCGCCAGGCGAACAGGCTCACGATCGCGGCGATCGTCGCCGCGAGCACGGCCTGCAGCCACAGCTGGCCGGCGTCGGACCCCGCGCCGATGACGTGCAGCGCCGCCAGCGCCCACGCGATCGGGATGAAGCGATGGGCCTGGCGCCAGCGCCGCGTGCCGAGCCGGCGGCGCGCGTAGTAGGTGAGTGACAGGACGGCGGCGAGATCGGCGGCCACGATCCCCAGCGCGGTCCAGAACGGCCGGTAGCCGAAGGACAACGGCAGGACGAGCTGCGTGACCGCTGGGTGCAGCCACGGCTCGCCGAGAAGGAGCACCCCGTGCGCGGCGATCGCGCCCAGCGCGAGCAACGCGATCCGCTCGTGGCCGAGCCGCAACGCGCCGCGCCACGGGCCCGGCGCCAGCCGCAACGCCATCGCGAGCCCGAGCACGACCGCCAGGCTCAACAGCACGTACGCGACGATGCCGGCCGACCGGCTGGCGAGCCACCAGGCGTGGCTGAGGACGTCGCGATCGGCGCTCATGCGGCGAGCAACACGACAGGACGGGGCTCGACGATCTCGATCCGGCCGTCTTCGTGGTGGAGCACGCCGCCGCGCTCCAGCACGCGGCGCGCCCGGCGGGGGCCGGAGAGCAGGGCCGCCTTGGCGAGCACCTCGGCCTCGAGCGCGGACGCCGCCACCGCGGTGACGGCGACGAGTCCGGTCCAGGCCGGCACGCCGCGACCCGGGTCCAGCAGGTGGTGCGCGAAGCCGCCGCCGCGCCGCTGCCACAGGCGCCCGCTGATCCCGGACGTAGCGACGCCGCCCGCCGCCACCGCGAGCCGGTGCACCTCGTCGCCGCGGGCGTCGCGCACCGCGACGCCCCACGGCGGCTCTCCTCCCACGGCGAGGTCCCCGCCGCAGGCGATCGCGTAGCGGATTCCGGCCGGGAGTTGCGCGGCCGCGAGGTCGGCGGCCATGCCCTTCGCCAGGCCGCCGGAGTCCAGCCGCACGCCCGGCTCTCGGCGCACCGCGCCGCCCTCCAGCGAGACGCCGAGCGGGCCGCGCGGCGTGGCGGGGCGGCGCGCCGGAGCCGCGGCCAGTGCCGCGGCCAGCGAAGCGGGCCGCGCGCCGGCGCGCGATGCGCGGTAGCCCGCGGCCTCGAGCGCGTCGAGCAGCGTGGCGTCGACGAGGCCGCCACTGGCCTGGTGTGCCCAGACCGCGGCGCGCACGAGCGCGGCGAGCGCCGGCGACACCGGCACCACGGCGCGGGGATCGCGGTTGAGCGCGCACAGCTCGCTGGCCGGGTCAAAGCGCGTGAGCGACCGCTCGATCCCGTCGATCGTCGCCCGCGCAGCGGCGGCCAGCCGGTCGAGCTCGGCCGGCGACCGGTCGACCGACTCGAGCCGGATCCGCGCCTCCGAGCCCATCGAGGCAAAACGCTGGTCGACGCGATTCATGACACTTGCGTGCTCGGCGGGTCCGAGTCCGGCGCGCCGAAGTCGGGCTGGGAGGGCGTCTGCTCGTCGGGCGAGACGGTGCCGGGCGGCGACGCGCTGTCCGGCGCCGAGGCGCTGTCCGGCGCCGAGTCGCTCTCCGGCGGCGAGGTGGTGTCCGGTTGTCTCTGCGTCTGCGTCTGGGTCTGGGTGGCGCCCGAGCGCAGCCCCGGATCGGCGCCCGCGCGCACGCGCCCCGCGAAGAACGCGAGGATGACCGCGAACAGCACAACGGTCGTGCCCGCGAGGCGTCGCCACGTCGGTTCCCACGGCGATCGGCTCATGCCCGCAGCGTGCAAGGCCCGGTTGTGACCAGCCTAAGAGGCCGTCTTCGACTTCTCTTCAGTTGTCCTTAGCCTGTTCACAAGCGGCCGGGGCACGCTCCTGGCCATGCGCAAGAGCAAGCAGACCACTGCGCTCGCCCTCGTCGGCGCCATCGCGCTGGCCTCGGGCGCCTACGCGCTCGGCAGCCAGTCCGGCGACGGATCGGCGCAGGCAGCCAAGACCAACGTTCCCGGCGCGCCTCCATACGGCGGCCCCGGACCCGGACCCGGGCGCGGGTTCGGCCGGCCACCCGGCGCGCGGCCTGACCTGAGCGCCCTGGCGACCAAGCTCGGCGTCACGGACGCCGCCCTCCAGAACGCGCTCGCGGACCTGCGCGCCGACCGGCCCGATCCGAAGGGCCTGCGCGGCGACCTCGCCCAGGAGTTCGCCGACGCGCTCGGCATCCCGGTCGCGAAGGTGCAGGCCGCGTTCGACAAGCTCGGGCCCAAGCGTGACGGCCACGCCCGGGGCGATTTCGCGGCCGCGCTCGCGAAGCAGCTCGGCGTGAGCACCGCCAAGGTGCAGGCCGCTCTGGACGCGCAGCGCGACCACCGCGGCGACCCGGCCGCACTGGCGAAGGCGCTCGGCGTCACCGAGGAGAAGCTCCGCCAGGCGTTCGAGTCGCTGCGGCCCGACCACGGGCCGCCCGGCGCCCGCGACCATCACGGCCCGGACACCGCCGCGCTCGCCAAGGAGCTCGGCGTGAGCGAAGCGAAGCTCCAGGCCGCATTCGCGAAGGTGCGCGCCGCGCACGAGGCCGACGAGGCCAAGCTGCGCGACCAGTTCGCCCAGAAGCTCGCCGACAAGCTCAACATCGACGTCGCCAAGGTCAAGGACGCGCTGGCCGACTTCGCCCCGTTTGGAAGGCACCACCCGTAACCGCCGCCGAGCCCCTCGTCCTCGTCGTTGACGACGAGGCGCCGGTGCGACAGGCCCTCGAGCGCGCGCTCGCGCTCGAGGGCTTTGCCGTGGACACGGCTGCGGGCGGCCACGCCGCGCTCGCCGCGGTCGCACGCCGTCCGCCGGCGGTGATCGTCCTCGACGTGACGATGCCCGACCTCGACGGCGTCGCCGTGGTGCGCCGGCTGCGCGCCGACGGCGTCGACGTGCCGGTCTGCATCCTGTCGGCGCGCGACGACGTGTCGGACCGGGTCGCCGGGCTGCAGGCGGGCGCCGACGACTACCTCGTCAAGCCGTTCGCGCTCGTCGAGCTCACGGCCCGCCTGGAGGCGCTGCTGCGCCGCCGCGGCGGCACGCCGGCGGGCGTGATCGTGGCCGGCGACCTCGTCATCGACCCGCGGCGCCACGTCGCCACCCGCCAGGGTCGCGACCTTGCGCTGACCCGCCGCGAGTTCGCGCTGCTCGAGGCGTTTGCCCGCCACTCCGGCCATGTGCTCGCCCGCGACCAGCTGCTCGACCTGGTGTGGGGATACACGCCGGACGTCGACACCAACGTCGTCGACGTGTTCGTCGGCTACCTGCGCCGCAAGCTCGAGGCCGAGGGCGAGCCGCGGCTGCTGCACACGATCCGCGGCGTCGGCTGGGTGCTGCGGCCATGAGGGCGCCGCGCAGCCTGCGCGCTCGGATCACCGGCGCCGCGGTGGCGGCAGTGGCGCTCGCGGGTATCCCGGCCGGCGTGCTTCTCGCGGCCGTGACCGAGCACGACGGGCGCTCGGCGGTCGACCGCACGCTGAGTGAGCGGGTGCAGGAGATCGGCCGCCGGCCACCCGGCTTCGACCACCACGAATTCGACGAGCACGGGGGAGAGCGGCTGCTGGCGGGCAG
>CAWDME010000014.1:0-25235 GCA_963803335.1 uncultured Solirubrobacteraceae bacterium
AGGGTTCCAAAATCGCGCTACAGCGCGGTTTCTCGTTTCCGGACCGGCCCGAGTGACCACTTCCGGGGCGAGCGGAAGGGGTCTCCAGTGCGAGTCCCACCACGGCGCCGTGTCACAGCCCACGTGCGGCGCCGATTGTCCCGACGGGACACCCAGCGGCATCGTCGGCTCGTCGGAAAGTCGGGTGTCCAGTGGGTACCTCTTCGTCGACGACGACACCGTGTCCCATGACGAATGGCTCGGCGGAACGCCGGCGCTCACGCGATTCGCGTTCCGCGGCGATTCGAAGCGGAGCGAGCGCTCCCCTGGAGCGCGGCATGCGAGTTGTGCATCGCGACTTCCGCGATGTCGCGCGGCTACGATCCGGCGGCCGGGCGCGACCACACTCGAGGCGTTGGAGCAGCGCGGCCAGGTCCTCGCGGCGGCGAGGCGGTGCTGTCGAGCTCCGCAATACGGTCAGATGACTGCGCGGATCGCGCTCTCGAACGTGGCGATGTGCGCGATGGCTACGCGCTCAGCAGTGTCGGAGTCGCCACGGCAGACGGCGTCCAAGACGGTGGATTGCTGGTGCACAACCTCGTCGAGGCGAGGCGTGAGAGCCGGGTAGCGCTTCATCGCGACGTGGAGGATGCGGAGCGCGAGGTTGTGATAGCGGTCGAGCGTGTCGGCGAGGAACGGGTTCTTCGTGCAGCGGTAGACGAAGCGGTGGATGCGCCGGTCAAGCGCGAGCACGACCTCGTATCCGGCTTGTTCGGTGAGCGCCTCGAGCTCGCTGATGAGTTGCTGTGCCTCGCGGCGGTCCTGCTCGGTAGCGCGCTCGGCGGCTAGGCGGGACGCCCAGGATTCGAGGTGGTTGCGGACCTCGTAGATGGCGGCGAGGTCGGTGATATTGATCTCGCTGACGAGGGTCCCGCGGCGGGGCAGGACGGTCGCGAAGCCGTCGCGTTGGAGGCGTTGGATGGCTTCGCGGACTGGTGTCCGTCCGACGCCGAGGCGCTGGGTGATCTCGTCATCGCGCAGCAGCGTGCCGGGCAGAAGCTCGACCCGGATGATCTCCTCACGCAATTGCAGATACGCGCGGTCGGCTAGCGAGGGTGACGCGCCGTTGTCGAGCTCGAACGCGAGGCCGGTCATGAGCTTGGCCGTCTCCCCACGTGAGTCACGAGCAGGTCCCGCAGGCGCCGGAAGCGCGAGGGCTTGAACGGCTCAATGTCGTGCCGCGGTTGCTCGCCGCTGATCAGGTTGGCAACGATCTCACCGGTCACGGGCGCAAGCGTAATGCCGAGCATGGCGTGTGCCGTGGCCACGAACAGGTTCGCGACGCCGTCGGCAGGTCCAATGATGGGCAGCCCGTCTGGCGCGCACGGCCTCAGGCCGCGCCAGACCTGCACGGTCTGCGCATCGGGCGACACGTCCAACGTGCGACGCGCGGCGCGCCCAAGCGCCTCCACGCGGATCGGATCGACCCGGGTGTCGAGGCCGCTGAGCTCGAGCGTGCCTGACACTCGCAGGCGGCTGCCGAGCGGGGTGGCGACGACACGCGCTTCCTCCATGTAGATCGGGATCCCTGCCTGCAGCGGCTGGCCCTCGATCTCCAGGTGGTAGCCCTTGGCGGCCTCCAGCGGAAGGTCGACCCCGACGTTGCGAGCAAGATCCCGGCTCCACGTGCCGGCGGCGAGCACGACCGTGCCGGCGCGCAGCGGACCGGCGGTGGTGTCGAGTGCCGAGATGCGGCCGTTGGAGTTCCGCAGGCGCAGGATCTCGACGCCGGCGCGGATCTCGGCGCCGAGTTCGCGCGAGGCGCACAGGAGGGCGGTCACGAAGGCGCCCGGGTCGACGTGCGCCTCGCGTGGGTGATGGATCGCGCCCGCGAGGCTCGGCGCGAGAGACGGCTCGAGAGCACGCGCCGCCTCGGGCGAAAGCACCTGCGGCCCGGCTCCGTTGGACGTGAGCTGACCGTGCGCCTTGGCGAAGGCGCGCTCTGACTCATAGACGCTCAGGATCCCGCGCTGGGCGAAGGACGTGGGGATGCCCGAGCGCGCCAGCGCGGCGTGCAGCTCGAGGCTCGCGGTCGCGAGCGCGCGCAGGCTGGCGGTGCCGGCGCCGGAGCGGCTCGGGCGCGCGGCCGCGCCAAAGCGCGCGAGCCAGGGCAGCAGGGCCGGCCGCGGACGGAGGTGGAACGGGCTGTCGCGGCGCGCCATCCACACCAGGCCGTCGCGGATCGCCCTCGGGCTGGCCAGCGTCTCGGCGTGGCTGGGGCTGATCAGGCCCGCGTTGCCGTATGAGCAGCCGCCCGCGGCATGGCTTCGCTCCAGCACCACGACACGCGCGCCGCGCCGCGCCAGCTCATACGCCGCCGCGGCGCCGATCGCTCCGCCTCCGACGACGATGACGTCGGGGCTGCTCATGACGGCTCGCTTGACAGCACCAAAACGAGTATATACACTGCCGTCAAAGGTTGATATATCAACCGGGAGAGAGAAGATGCAAAACCGAGCCGTTCCCCTCCGCGTGAGCGCTCGACGGAGCCGCGCGAGAGCGCTGGCGCGCGTGAGCGCCACGATCGCCGGGCTGCTGCTGGTGGCCGGCTGCGGGGGCACCGAGGCCACAGGCGCCGCCAAGGGCCTGGACACGATCGATCCCGGCGTTTTGCGGGTCGCGGCCCAGTCCTATATGCCGTATTCGGCGATCAAGGGCAGCGAGCTCGTCGGTCTGGACGGCGAGATCCTGCAACACGTCGCCGACCGGCTCGACCTCAAGGTCGCGCCGCAGCTGACGGACTTCAACGGGATGCTCGGCGGCGTGCAGTCGCACCGCGTCGACATCACGATCGGCGGCGTCGCGTGGACGAAGGAGCGCGCGTCGCAAGGCCTGTTCACGGACCCGCCGTACTACTCGCCGCCCGCGATGGGCGTCGCGTCGGGGAAGCACTACTCGACGATCGAAGACCTCGCGGGCCAGCGCCTGGGCACGGTCACCGGCTACGTCTGGGTCAAGTCGATCCAGGCCGTGCCCGACGCGAAGCTCGGCGCTTACCCGAACGCGCTCGGCGTCTTCGACGATCTCGCCTCGGGCCGCCTGGACGTCGGCTTCCTCGATCCGCTGCTGATCGTCTACTACGAGAAGCAGCGGCCCGACCGAAAGATGCAGACCGAGTACCTGACGCCGCCGACCGCGGCGCAGGTCAAGCAGCATCCGGAGTACGACTTCTTCGCGCCCTACCAGACGAGCTTCTACATCCCGAAGCAGGAGCCCAAGCTCGAGGCCGCGATCTCGCGCGAGATCCGCGCGATGTACGCCGACGGTTCGATGGCGAAGCTGATCGCCAAGTGGGGCGGCGACCCGCAGAAGTTCCTCACGCCGTCGCCTGCGATGGCGGCCGCGCGCCGCGGGGTCGACCGCCCGTCCAACTGGAACCCGCCCTCGCTCGGAGGAGAGTGATCACCGTGGCCGCGCTGTTCAACGTGCACTGGGGGGACTACACGTCCGACCTGGCGCAGGCGCTCATCAAGACGCTCGAGTACACCATCGCCAGCTTCGCCGGCGCGGCGCTGCTCGGCCTCGTGCTCGCGCTTATGCGGCTGAGCAAGACCCGCGCCGTGCGCATACCGGCGGCCATCTACACCGAGCTGTTCAAGAACGTGCCGCTGCTCGCGATCATCTTCCTCACGTACTTCGGGCTCGCCTCCGTCGGCATCCGTTTCGGCGTGTTCGAAGCCGGCGCCCTGAGCCTGATCATCTTCTACGCCGCGTACCTGTCGGAGATCTTCCGTGCGGCGATCAGCGGTGTGCACGGCGGCCAGCAGGAGGCGGCGGAGGCGCTCGGCCTCAGCCGCCGCGCCACCTTCACCAACGTCGTGTTCCCGCAGGCGCTGCGCGCGGCCCTGCCGGGCACCAACACGATGCTCGTCGACCTGCTCAAGTCCACCTCGCTGCTGGTCACCATCTCGGCCGCCGAGCTGATGTCGCAGGGGCAGCTGATCGCGTCGGAGACATTCCGCGCGCTGGAGGTCTACTTCGTGATCTCCGTCCTGTACTTCGCGCTCTGCTACCCGCTGTCACAGGGTCTGTTGTGGTTCGAGCGACAGGTCCGCGCGGGCGTGCCCCTGCTGCCACGCCGCCGGCGCCGCCTGCGTGTGGCGCGCCAGTTGCTCGAGGAAGGAGTCCCCGCATGACCCGGTCGCCCAGCAACCCGGCGCCTGGCGCCACCACGAACGGCGGCGCCGAGGCCGCCGACCCCGACGTCGCTGTGCGCATCGAAGGTCTGTCGAAGTCATTCGACGGCCGGCTCGTGCTCAACGACGTCGCACTGAACGTCCCGCGCAGCAAGATCGTGAGCATCATCGGCTCGAGCGGGGGCGGCAAGACCACCCTGCTGCGCTGCGTGAACCTGCTCGAGCGGCCCGACCGCGCGCAGCTGAACATCGCCGGCGAGCAGGTGTTCGCGGGCGAGCGCATGGTCTGCCGCGACCTCGCGCGCCTCCGCCAGACGGTGGGAATGGTCTTCCAGCGCTTCAACCTCTTCCCGCACCTCACCGCGGTGGAGAACGTGATGCTCGCGCAGATGAAGGCGGCGCGCACCCCCGAGCGGGAGGCGATCGAGCGGGCAGTGTCGCTGCTGCGGCGCGTCGGCCTCGCCCACCGCGCCACCGCCTACCCGGAGCAGATGTCCGGCGGCGAGCAGCAGCGCGTGGCGATCGCGCGTGCCCTCGCGCTTCAGCCCGCGGTGCTGCTGTTCGACGAGCCGACGGCTTCGCTGGACCCCGAGTCCACCGGCGAGGTGCTGAAGGTGATGCGCGAGCTCGCCGCCGACGGGATGACGATGATCCTCGTCACCCACGAGCTCCCGTTCGCCCAGGAGGTGTCGGACTGGGTGGTGTTCATCGACAAGGGCAGCATCGTCGAGGAGGGCCCGCCGCTGGACGTGCTGCAGCACCCCCGCGAGGCGCGAACGAGGGAATACGTGACCGGCTACGCCTCGCATTTCGAGGGCGGGCTGGAGGAGGCCGGGCGGGTGATGGGCGTCAAGGGGGTCTGAGGGCGTTGCCGAACTGGTCCCGGTGTGAGCCGGGATTCAGTCTCACACCGCGATCGCGGCGGCTAGTTTCCGCTGTCGATGAAGACGCTCGAGGATCGCGTTGCGGTTATCACTGGGGCAGCCAGCGGGATCGGCCGCGCGACCGCGGATGCCGCGGCCGCCGCCGGTATGCGGGTGGTGCTCGCCGACATCGATGCCGAGCCGCTCGCCCGCGCCGAGGCTGAGCTGGAAGCCCGCGCCGCGCGCGAGACCGCGCGCGTCACGGATGTGCGCAGCGCCACGGACGTCGCCGGACTCGCGGAACATGCTCTGCGGATGTTCGGACGCGTCGACCTGGTGCACAACAACGCCGGCGTCATCGTGCTGCGCGACTTGCCCCAGTACACCCTCGACGACTGGCGCTGGGTACTCGAGGTGAACTTGTGCGGTGTCATCCACGGCATCCACGCGTTCCTGCCGATCCTCATGGCTCAGGACGAGGGACACATCGTCAACACCGGCTCGATCACGGGCCTCACCCCGTGGCTCCGCTGTGCGCCATACACCGTGTCCAAGTACGGCGTCGTCGGGCTGTCGGAGGTGCTGTACGCCGAGCTGCGCGAGAGCGGGTCCTCGGTCGGCGTGGCGGTCGTCTGCCCGGGCGGGACGGCGACCGCGCTTGCCGGTGCCGCGCGCAACCGCGCGACGCGACGCCGGGCGAGCGCGCCGAGGCGCGCGGTGCGCCCTCGGTCGGCGGGATGGACCCGGCCGAGGTCGCGCGGGCGATCCTCGAGGCCGTGCGCGAGCAGCGGTTCTGGGTCCTGACGCACAAGGAAGAGCTCGCGGCGGTCGACGCGCGCCACCGCGCGCTGATGGCCGAGACCAATCCCCCGACCGCCGTCCCCGCCTGACCATGCGCGCCGCGATCGCCGCCGAGGCGACCGTGCACTTCGACTGTCCCGGCGTCCGCGGCCTGGCGCTCGAGGACGAGTTGGTGCTCGAGGCGGCGCTCGGGACGGTCGCCGCCGCTCTGCGCGCAGCACCCACCGTCCACGCTGCGCTCGAACGCTACCTCGGCCTGATCGACGCGGTGCGCCAGCAGCCGGCGGTGACCGCGCTGCTGTTCGAGTCGATGCTGCGCGCGGGCCGCGACGAGGCGCTGCGCCTGGCGCTGAAGGCGATGTTGCGCGACTTCTGCGAGCCGCTCGCCGTCGCACTCGAGCGCGACGGTCTGCCGCAAGGCCGAAACGCGCGCGGACGGGCTGGCGGCGGCGCTCGACGGGCTGCTGCTGCACGCGGTCGTCGACGACGAGCTCGACGTCGCGGCCGCCGGTTGCGCGCTCCGCGCGCTGGTGAAGCCCGGTTGAGCGCGGCGGGCTCACACCGCTGCCCCGTCGGCCACGAGTTGCTCGAGCCCGGCGGCGACCGCGGCGGGCGCGGGCATGGCGGTGATCTCGGCGGCGAGCCGCCGCGCCGCGGCGGCCTCGGTCGCGCCCGGGGCAAGGATGGCGCGCACCGCCGCGCGCACCGCCTCGGGGGTGAGCTGATCGGGGGCGAGCGTGCGGGCCGCGCCGGCGCGTCGGCACGCGGCGGCGTTGACGTGCTGGTCGGCGCCCTTGGGCACCAGCACGAGCGGCAGCCCGGCGGTCAGCGCGGCGAGCGTGGTGCCGCTGCCGGCGTGGCAGACGACCGCGGCGCACCGCGGCAGCAACGGCGCGAGCGGCAGCCAGCGCGCGACGTGCACGTGCGCCGGCTGCTCGCCCAGCGCCGCCGGGTCGTTGAGCTCGCCGACGGTGACGACCACCTCGAGGTCCTCGTCCGCGAGCCCCTCCAGCAGCGCCAGGAACTCCGGTGGCTGGTTGAACAGGGGGACCGTGCCGAGCGACACGTAGACGACGGGCCGCTCGCCCATGGCGGCGGCCCAGTCCGGTAGCGGCGCGGCCGGGTCGCCGGGGATCGCCGGACGGATCGGCGCCGCGACCGGCTCCGCCGCCCCGCGGTCCGCTCGCAGGCTCGGCGGGGCCGGGTCCAGGTAGCGGCAGCGATACAGGCCGGCGTGCGCGTCCGGGTCGAGCTCGGCGGCGGTCCATAGCGGTGCGACACGCTCGGCCATCGCCGCGACGACGATTTCCTCGAGCGGCTGCGCGAAGCCGTAGGTGACGGACGGCTGGCCGCGCTCGGCGGCCAGCAGCGGGCCGGCGAGCTCGACCGGCGGGTGCACGATGAGATCCGGGTCGAAGCGCTGCGCCAGCGCCCGCAGCTCGGGCAGCTTGCGGGGTGCGATCACGCCGCCGAACATGGCGGCGGGAAACCGCCAGCGCTCACCGTCGCCGGCGCCCGTGACGGCCGCGTCGCTCATCGCCGCGACGGCGCCCTCCATCGCCGTCGGCCCGGCGACGGCGGCGGCGAAGCCGTGCTCGCTCGCCCGCTCCTGGAGATCCGGTCCGGTCGCCACCACCACCTCGTGACCGGCGTCGAGAAGCGCCCGCCCGAGGGGCACGAACGGTCCGAACGCGCCCTCCATGGGGGGCGTGCTGCACAGCACTCGCATTCTGGCTCCTTCCTATGTCGATATAGCGTAACTCTATAGCGCTACTCTATGAGCATGTCAACGTCGCCCGCTCCTCGCCGCCGCGAGCGGCGCGGAGCCGACACCCGCAGACGGATCGAGCAGGCCGCTGCCGAGCTCTTCACCCGGGCCGGCTACACCGCCACGAGCATGCAGGCGATCGCCACGACGGCCGGGGTCCACGTGCAGACCATCTATCTCGCCTACGGCACCAAGGCCGCCGTGCTCGCCGCCTGCGCCGCGCGCCTGGTGGCCGGCGAGGAGGACCCCGACACGCACCCCAGCCAGCGCCGCTGGGCCCGTGAGATCCAGGCCACCGCCGACCCCCGGCGCAAGATCGAGCTCTACGTCCGCCACGTCGCCGACGTCGCCGGCCGCATCACGCCGCTGCTCGACGTGCTCCGTGCCACCGCACCCTCCGAGCCCGAGGCGGCCGCCTTCCTGACCCACATGGAGCACGGCCGCCGCGAGGGACCGCTGCACCTCCTCGGCCCGCTCGCCGGCACCGACGCCATCCTGCCCGGCCTCACCCCCGATGACGTCGCCGACATCACCTTCGCCCTGGCCTCGCCCGACACCCTGCGCGCCCTCCTGACCGTGCGCGGCTGGGACCGCCACCGCGCCCAGGACTGGCTCACGGCGAACCTGTCGCGCGAGCTGCTCGCCTCAAAGCAGCGCGGCGATCATCGCCTCGGCGACGAAGCGCCCGTAGCGGGTGGGTGACCACCCCCGCCGGAGGACGAGGAGCTCGTAGAGCTCGGGCGAGCTGTAGCTCCACAGTACGTCGGCGGCGAGGGCGAGCGTGACGTCGTCGCGCAGGTGGCCGCCGTCGCGCAGGCGACGGGCATTGTCGGTCATCCTGCGCAGGCGGTCGGCGTCGAGCTCGTCGCGCAGCCCGCGGACGTTCGGGTCCACGGCCGCGGCGTCGCGGATGAGCAGCAGGATCGGCGCTGCGCGCGGGGCCAACTCGGCGACGAACGCCCCCCACGCGCGAATGATGACGCGCGGGTCAGGCTCGCGGGCCTGGATCTCGTCGGAGCGCTCCTCGGCCGGCCGCGGCTGTTCGCCCGCGAGCGCGCGATCGCGGATCGCGCGGACGAGTCCGGGCTTGCCGCCGAACGACTTGTAGATCAGGTCCGGCGAGACACCGGCATCGGAGGCGATCGCGGCGATCGTGGCGGCGGCGTAGCCATCGCGCAGCAACCGCCGCTCGGCGCTGTCGAGGATGCGCAGCCGGGTGCGCCGCGCCTGCTCGCGCCGGCCGCTGCCGTCGTAGGAACGGGTCGGCTTGACATCGGCGCGTTCGTGGCTCATCGTCGATTTCGTTCCAGTCTACTCGAATGAAAATGGGGTGGCGCCGTGGAACGGATCGCCGCATTCGTCGAGCGCCTCCTGGGCGCCACGAACGACCACGACGTCGACGGTCTCGTGGCGTGCTTTGCCGACGACTACGAGAACCAGACCCCGGCCCATCCGGCGCGGAGCTTCCACGGGCCCGAGCAGGTGCGCCGCAACTGGGAGCAGATCTTTGCCTTCGTGCCGGATCTCGAAGCGCGCGTCGTGCGGCAGGCGACCGACGGCGCGACGATCTGGACGGAATGGGACATGAGCGGCACGCGGCGCGACGGCAGCCGGCACGAGATGCGTGGCGTGATCATCTTCGGCCTCGACGAGGGGCGAGCCGTGTGGGCGCGGTTCTATCTCGAGCCGGTCGACGCCACGGCCGGAACGTACGACGACGCCGTCCGCCCGCAGGTCGTGCGGTGATCGTCGCGGTCGCCGGTGCGACGGGACGGCTGGGCAGCCGCGTCGTGGCACGCCTGGCCGCCGCCGGCGTCGAAGTGCGCGTGCTCACGCGCGAGCCGGCCCGTGCGCGCCACCTGGCCGCGGTGGCGAGCGACATCACCGTGTGCGACGTGCGCGATCGGACGGCCACGCGCAGCGCCGTGCGCGGCGCGAGGACACTGGTGTCCGCCGTGCACGGCTTCGCCGGCCCCGGACGCGTCTCGCCGCGCTCGGTCGACCGCGACGGCAACGCCAACCTGATCGATGCCGCGGAGGCCGCCGGCGCCGACGTGGTGCTGGTGTCCATCGTCGGAGCCGCCGCCGACAGCCCGCTGGAACTCGCGCGCGCCACCGCCTTCGTCGAGCTGTGGGCGGAGATCCTCGAACGCGGCGTCGTCTTCGGCCGCGGCGAGAACCCGATCAACTTCGTGTCCGTCGAAGACGTCGCCGCCGCCGTCGAGCGCGCCGTGCTCCGGGCCGACCAGCGCGGGCGCGTCATCGACGTCGCCGGACCCCAGGACCTCACACTCAACGAGCTGGCAACCCTCGCGACTCGGGTCAACGGCACGCGCAAGACCATCCGCCACGTCCCTCCATGGCTCCTACACGTGCTCGCACCGCTCAGCCGACAGGCACGCGCAGCCTTGGTGATGGACACCGCGGACATGACCTTCGCTGATCGCAGCGACCTCGCGCTCCCGACCGGGCGCGACGTCCAGAGCGCGCTCTCACAGCGAATCCGGCAAGGCGCCGGCGTCCGTGGCTGACGACGTCACGCCCGGCGCGGCTGAGCTCGCGGCATGCCGGCATCACCGGCGCAGGCGGGGCGGCCGTCGTCGTCGCTGACGACCGCTAGGGCTCCGGGTTGCTACCGCGCTGCTGATGCTCCTGTCGAAGCTCGAGGGTGATCCATTCGCCGCAGCGCAGACCGCTGGCGGCGAACCGCACCATGGTCCGTGCAGGGATCCGGGGTCGGCAGCGCGGGCCTCGAGCTGACCGTCGGAGTCGAACGGGCAGAAGTCGTTGGACCGGCGTCATCCGGCACCGGAGTCCTCGCGGCCGCCGGGACACCTCCGGCTGGCGCCGCAGACGGAGTCTCCGGCCCGGTCGGAGGGCCCGCCCGTCGGCGCCGCGGCTCAGGTCGTCCGGTCACGTGCATCGGTCGTTTGTCGTCTGCGGCGCCCCCCGGCGTACGCTACGGGGAGCATGCCGTTGCCGGCCGTCACGGCGCGGGCCGTCTACGATCGCATTGGTCGCCTTCAGGACACCCAGCGGATCTACGAGGATCCGGCGACGCACCGGCTCGCGGAGCTCGCGGACCTCGAGACGGCCGCGGCGGTGTTCGAGCTCGGGTGCGGCACCGGCCGCTACGCGGAGTATCTGCTGGCGACCGAGCTGTCCGGCTCGGCGTCGTACCTCGGCGTCGATGTCAGCCCGCGCATGGTCGCGCTCGCTGGCGTGCGAGTGGCGAAATGGCGGCCGCGGGCACGCGTCGAACTGCTGGAGCCGCCGGCCGACGCCCTTCCGCTCGGCGACCGAAGTATCGATCGCCTGGTCTCGACGTATGTCTTCGACTTGCTGTCCGGCGAGCATGCGCGCGCGCTGATCGCCGAGGCGGCCCGAGTGCTCGCGCCGCAGGGAGTGCTCGCGCTCGTCAGCCTCGGCTCTGGCACGACGCCCGCGAGCCGCTTCGTCGCGTCTGCTTGGAAGGCGGTCGGCGAGCGCTGGCCGCGCCTTGTCGCGGGCTGCCGCCCCATCGATCTCCGTGAGCTGGTCCGCGGGCGCGAGTGGTCGCTGCAGCATTGTGAGACGGTTGTGCGTCTCGCGGTGGCGTCGCAGGTGCTGGTGGCGCGCCGCCGCCCGGACATGTGAGCCAATGCGCCGGCAACCGGCGAGATCGTAAGCAGGTGCGAAACGGGAATGGGCACGGTTGAAGTGCTCGGTGAACGCACGCGGGCCGGGCGGATCGCGGAAGTAGCGGTTCCCGTGACGCTGGCTGCGGCACACGCTCCCTACGTCGTCGGACCCTCCGGCCTTGAGTTGTCGCCCGACACCGGCCGGCTGGTGACCCATTACGCCGGCCGGTTCGATGCTCACGCGGTCGACATCAATCCGGCGCTGATCGAGAACGCTCGGCGCAACCTCCGCCTCGGCCGCCTAACGGCCGAGCGGATCGACGGTGACGTCCAGGCGCGGCCATCTGAGGACGATCGTTTCGACACGCTGCCCCGCAACGTCACAGCGCGCGACGGTGCCGCCGCTGCGAAGCCAAGATACCCACGCGGTTACCGGCGGGTGCCGAAACCTGCCGACGAGTGCGGACGGATGCCGGAGCCGGACTCCGGCATTTACGCAGGGACTTTGGCTCTGCGGGCCGCCTCCGGAGACGTCGCCGGACTGCCATGGTAACGAGCTGCCGCCTGTCTGGCCGGCGGCGCCTGGGATGACGCGCGGTCTGGCCGTCGATCCGCTTCACGAGGGGGCGCTCCACGCGGCGCGAGCGGATCCCTGGCTCTACGAGATGCTCTCGCTCGTCGACGGCGTGCGGATCGGGGACGCCCGGGTCCGCGGGGTCGCGGCCGAACTGTTGCACGCGCGTCTGGCAGAGGTGCCCGCGTGAGCATCGAGATGCTGAGGCGGCGGCCGACGCGCTCGGCGATCTGTTCGGCGAGGTCGTGTTCGTCGGCGGCGCGACGCTCGGACTGTGGATCACGGACCCGGCCGCGCCGAGCCAAGGCCGACCAGGAGTGGTTCTAGCTCGAGGGGGTGCGGTCCAAAGCGGTTCTCCGCCGCTCGGCGCAATGACCATCCGCGTAACGACATGATCGACGCCGGCGCGCGCCTCGGCATGCGCGAACGTCGCCCTGCGCATCCACGTCGCGCCCATTTGAGTCGGCTGCACAACTGTGCCATAATCTGCACGTGCGTTCAGCCGACCTGACCGCGGCAGCCCGAATCCGCGAAACCGCCATGCGGCTGTTCGCCGCACGCGGGGTCGCCGGCGTCAGCGTGCGCGATGTTGCCGAGGCCGCCGGCGTGTCGCCGTCACTGGTCATCCACCACTACAAGTCCAAGGACGGGCTGAAGGCGGCGGTCGACGAGTGGGCGACGGCGGCGGTGATCGAGGCGGTCGCCGAGCTCGGCGAGGGCGGTCCGGTGGCCGAGGCGTCCGCGTCGCTGGCCGCGACGTTCGCCGCCAACCTCGAGGCCGAGCCGGTGCTGCCCGCCTACATCCGGCGAATGCTGGTCGACGGCGGGCCGGCCGGCGAGGCGCTGTTCCGGATGCTCTTCGACGCGACGGTGGAGACCCTGGATGCGCTGGAGAAGGCCGGGGTCGCGCGCCCGGCCGGCGACGCGCCGGCCCGGGCCGCGTTCCTGCTGGTGGCCGATCTTGCGGTGATCGTGATGCGCGAGCAGATCGCCGGCGTGCTCGGCGTCGATCCGCTCGGCGGCGAAGGCCTGACCCGCTGGGCGACGACGGCGATGGAGCTGTACGGACCCGGGCTGTTCACACCGGAGGCCGGCGCATGACGGCGGTGATCGCGGTGGACGGGCTGACCCGGTCGTTCGGCTCGCGGCGCGGGATCGCCGACGTGGCCTTCGAGGTCGAGCCCGGCGAGGTGTTCGGATTCCTCGGCCCGAACGGGGCCGGCAAGTCGACGACGATCCGGCTGCTGCTCGGGTTGTATCGCCCGACGGCCGGAAGCATGCGGGTGTTCGGCCTGGACCCGGCACAAGCGGGCGTCGAGATCCACCGCCGCGTCGGCTATCTCCCCGGCGAGCTGGAGCTCTACCCGCGGCTGACCGGGCAGCAGCACCTCGACTACGTGGCGCGCGTGCGGGGCCTGACCGATCACGCTCACCGCGACGAGCTGGTCGAGCGCTTCCAGGCCGAGCTGGATCGCCCGGTGCACGCGCTGTCGAAAGGCAACCGCCAGAAGATCGGCCTGGTGCTCGCGTTCATGCACCGCCCCGACCTGCTCGTCCTCGACGAGCCGACCTCGGGGCTGGACCCGCTGCTGCAGGACGAGTTCGCCCATCTCGTCCGCGAGACCGTGGCCGCCGGGCGCACGGTGTTCCTCTCCTCGCACGAGCTGGACGAGGTCCAGCGCGTCGTCGACCGGCTCTCGATCATCAAGGAGGGGCGCATCGTCCTCACCGACACCGTCGAGGGCCTGCGCAAGGCGGCACCGCGGACCGTCGAGCTGCGCTTCGCCAAGGCGGTCGACCCGGCTCGCTTCGCCGGCCTGCCCGGCGTGCAGGTCCTGAGTCATGACACCACCCGGCTGGTGCTCTCGGTCACCGGGCCGGTCGCGCCGCTGCTGCGCGAGGCCGCCGAGCTGGACGCGGTGGACCTGACCGCCCGCCGGGCCGACCTCGACGAGCTGTTCCTGACCTACTACCGCTCCGCCTAAGTGACGATGCGAGCCGACACCACGCGGCTGGACCTGCGACTGCGCCGCCGCTCGCTGATCGGCTACGCGCTGGGCATGGCGATCTATGCGTTCATCATCGTCGCGCTGTATCCGTCGTTCAAGGACGACACCAGCCTGAACAAGCTCACCGAGAACGGCAACACGGTCGCGGCGCTGTTCGGGGCGACCGGCTCGCTGAGCAGCCCGTCCGGCTGGCTCAGCGCGAACCTGTACGCCAACTTCGTACCGCTGATCGTGCTGCTGCTGGCGATCGGCTACGGAGCGGCGAGCATCGCCGGCCAGGACGAGGACGGCACGCTCGGCCTGCTCGCCACGCTGCCGCTGTCGCGCCGGCGGCTGATCGCCGAGAAGTTCGCCGCGATGTGCCTGCAGCCGGTGCCGGTCGCCCTCGTGACGATGCTGTGCGTGCTCGCCGGGCCCGGCTTCGAGCTGCACATCGGCATCGGCAACCTGATCGCCACCACGGTCGGCGTGCTGCTGCTCGCGATCGACTTCGGCGCGCTGGCCATGCTCATCGGCGCGGCCACCGGCAGCCGAGGCACCGCACTCGGGGTCACGTCGACGATCGCCGCGGCGTCCTACGTCATCAGCTCACTCGCCCCGGTCGTGCACTGGATCCACCCGTTGCGATACGCGTCGCCGTTCTTCTACGCCGTCGGCGACGGGCAACTCGTGCGCGGGCTCAGCGCCGGCGGTGCCGCCGTGCTGATCGGGATCGCCGTCGTGCTCGCGATCGCGGCGACCCGAGCGTTCGAACGCCTCGACATCCACTGACCGTAGGTCAGTGTCACCGTCGGTGAGGCGCCGCTGCGTCCATCCGCGACCCACGACGATGCCGAGCGGCTCGGCGACAGCGAGCACGCGATTGATCGCGGCGCCGACCTGATGGACCCCCGGGCATCAGCGCGCGCCGCAGCGCGATCATCCGCTTACGCTGGCGGTATGCGGCGACTCGCGGGCTCGGATGCTCGGCGTCGACTTCGACGAGACGCCCGAGGGCCGCGCGGTGAGCTGGTCGGCATCACGATCGTCAACGCGCGCCGCCTTCTCGACACGCGTGCACGTGCATCGAGGTGTATGGCGGCGGCTGCGTCAGGTGTATGCTCTTGCCATGGTGCGGCGCACGAACATCAACCTCGACATGGACCTCGTCGGCGAGGCGGCGCAGGAGCTCGGCACGCACCGGACGACCGACACCGTGCATCAGGCCCTGCGGGAGGTGGTCGCGCGCGCGCGCCGCGCGCGGCTCGCTCGGCGCGACTTCGAGGACCTCACGCCTGAGGCGCTCGAGTCGATGCGCCGGCCGGCAGGCCGCGCGACGTGAGTGAACTTGCCGACACGAGCGCGTGGGCTTGGTCACGCCGCCGCGCCTATCCCGAGCTGCGCCGAGCCTTCGACGAGGCGCTCGTCGACGGCGACCTCGCGACCTGCGACATGGTCCGCCTCGAGCTGCTCCACAGTGCGCACAGCGCGGTCGAGTTCGCGGAGATCCGCGAAGAGCTCACGGCGCTGTCGGACTGCCCGATCGGCAAGGAGCAGTGGAGCCGGGCGCTCTGGGTCTACGAGCAGCTCAGCGCCCAGGGCGGCACGACGCAGCGGTCGGTCAAGCATCCCGATCTCCTGATCGCCGCGGCCGCGGAAGCGGCCGGGATCGCCGTTCTGCACTACGACGAGGACTACGACCGCATCGCCGCGATCACCGGCCAGCCGACCCGCTGGCTGGCGCCGACGGGCTCCCTGCGCTGACCACGATTCGCTGATCGACGGTCGTCGTGCCGTCCGGGGATCGCGCTGCAATCTACGTCGTGACCGATCAAGAGCTGCTTGACGAGGTGCGCCGCCTGCGCGCGGCCGGAGTGACTCCGAAGGCGATCGCGCGGGCGCTCGGGGTCCGTCCGGCGGTCGTCGCGCCGCTCGTGCGCCGCGTGGCCGCGGAGGCGCCCGCGACGCCCCTGGAGCAGGGCGAGCTCGTGGGCTGCTGGGTCAGTCCTGCGTGGAGCCGTGACCTGCTGGTGAGCCGGCGCGAGGGCTGGGAGGACGTGGACCTCGGCCCTGACGGTCCGGCGGGATTGGCGCTCGTGCTCGTCGCGCGCCGCGGTCGCCACAACGAGCTCGGCGCCTGCGGGTACCTCGTCGACACGTTCTGCCTCGGAGTCAAGGGCACGCTCGGGCCGGAGCGGATGCACGCGCGCGATCTGCCCGCGTTCCGCTCCCTGTACTTCGCGGCCTTCCCAGCGCCGCCGCTGCGCGCGCCGCTGGAGCTCGCTCAGCACCTGGTGCACGGCGCGGTCGCGTTCGCGGCCGGGCTCGGCTTGAAGCCGCACGCTGACTTCGCGCGTGTGAGCGGCTACCTCGGCGAGCTGCGCGAACCGTGCGCGATCACGTTCGGTCAGCGCGGCCGGCCGCTCTATATCGCTGGGCCGCACGACGATCCGCTCGCGATCATGCGCAGGCTGAAGGCCTCGGTCGGCGACGACGGCTTCGCGGTCGCGGCGTGAGCACGGCCGAGCGCTCGCTGCTGGACACGATCGCGGCCGGCGAGCTCGACGAGCACCTCGACGCGCTGGCGGCGGCGGTGGAGGCGCGCCGCCGGCTCGTGCACACCGTCCGCTCGGTCACCGCCCTGGCCAAGCTCTGCGTCGGCGATCTCGTGCGCATCGGCGATCAGGTCAGCCCGCGCTACCTGATCGGGATGCACGGCACGATCGTCGGGCTCGACGGCGAGAGTGCGACGGTGCGGCTCGAGCATCCGGTTGGGCGCTTCACGAACGGACGCGTCCGCTGCCCGCCGCTGGCGCTCGAGAAACTCAGACGCTGAGGCGGGTCTGCGCGTCGGCTCTCGGACGCGGTCAGTGCTCGCCGGTGGCGGCGCCGAGGCGCTGGTCGATGCCCTCCACGCTGCCCGAGATACGCAGGCGCTCGGCCTGCTCGGGGTAGTCGCGGGCGAGCTTGGTCAGCTCGCGGCGCAGGAAGTCCAGGCCGGTGTCGAGCTCGGCCTCGCCGGCGTCGGCGCGGCGGCGGACGCCCATCGCGCGGTTCACGCGCGCCTGCGCCTGCGGCCAGGAGTACGCGGGGTCGATCTCGCGGCGCAGCTGCGCCCAGCGGCGGGCGAGGCGGTCCAGCGCACGGCGCTTGTGCTCGACGCGCCGGTGCGCGGGCACCGGCGTCGGGGGCGGGGGTGGGCCGCCGACGCGCTCGCGGCGGACGAACTCGAGCACGGACCGCATGGCGCGCTCGGATTGGCCGAGCTCGCGCAGCAGCCGGCGCGCGGCGTCGACCTCGGCGCGCGCGTAGTGGACGCCGGCGACGATCATCCCGCCGGGCTCGACCTGCGCGTCGAGCGGCTGGAAGTCCGGCCGGCGCGCGAGCCCGGGCGGCGGCTCGGCATCGAAGGCCACCAGCTCGTCGGTCACCTGCTGGCGCAGCTCGACCTCGACGCGCTCGGCGCAGCCGGTCAGCGTCGGGTCGGCGGGCAGGAAGACGGTCGCGACGAGATCGCCCGGGTCGTCGGGACGGCGCCGCACGACCCGGCCGACGGCCTGGCGGAAGAACAGGTCGGTGCGCTTGACGGTGGCGTAGGCGGCGACGACCAGGCGCGGGACGTCGACGCCCTCGGAGACCATGTTGACCGCCACCAGCCAGCGCGGCGCGTCGGCCCCGCCGCGCGCGAAGCGGTCGATGCGCGTGTGCGCCTGCGGCTCGTCTGACACGACCACGACGGGCTTCTCGCCCGCGATCGTGCGCAGCAGCGCCGCCGTGGCGCGCGCGTGCGCGCGGTCGTCGCACAGCACGAGTCCGGCCGCGTCCGGGATCACCGCGCGCGCCTTGACCAGCAGCGTGTCGGCGTCGCGCAGCATCTGCGGCAGCAGCGGCGTGCACGGGTCGATCGCGGTCCGCAGCCGGCGCGCGTCGTCGGTCGCGTCGAGCTCGTCGGCGAACGCCGCGATCGTCTCCTGCGCATCGACGCGCCAGCGCAGCGTCGCGTCCAGCAGCCGGAATGCCAGCGGCCGGCAGACGTCGTCGTTGACCGCGTCGGCGTAGCCGTAGACGAAGTCGGGCGCGCAGCGGCGCTCCTCGTCGTAGCGGACGAACGGGATCGCGCGCGCGTCCGACCTGAACGGCGTGCCCGACAGCGCCAGCCGGTGCGCGGCGCCATCGAAGGCCGCGCGCAGCGCGGTGCCCCACGACGCGGACTCGCCCGCGTGATGGATCTCATCCAGCACCACGAACGTCGGGCGCGCGAGGTGATGCGCGAACAGGTCCGGCGCCGACGCGACCTGCTGGTAGGTCACCACGACCCCGTCGACGTCCGCGCGCCACGCGCCGTCGGCGTTGCGCCAGCGCGGGTCCAGGTGAAGGCCGACCCGGTCCGCCGCGTCCGCCCACTGCGAGCGCAGCGCCGTCGTCGGACACACGACGACGATCTGTCCGGCGTCCCGCATCGCCTGGCACGCCGCCAGCGTCTTGCCCGCCCCGGGCGTGGCGACGAGCAGGAAGTCCTTGCGCGAGTGCGCCGCGTGGAGCGCGAGGAAGTCCGCCTGCCACCCGCGCGGCGAGATCACGCCCGCCGCGCGCCCTTGACCAGATTGCAGCGCGGGCACAGCGCCTGCCCGTTCGCCGGCTCCGTGCGCCCGCCCGCGCTGACCGGCTCGACATGGTCGGCATGCCAGCCCGGCGGCAGCGGCTCGCCGCACTCGGCGCAGCGACCCTGCGCGGCGAGGAACAGAGCGACCCGAGCGGCGGGACGGAAGCGGCGCGCGCCCATCGCGTGGAAGTCTGCCAGCCCAAGGGGGCGCAGGGCCGACGCGATCGTCACGGCGGCCCACCGCGATGTCGCAAATGCCCGCTCCAAGCTGCCGAATTCGTAAGTTTGAAGCCGCCGTAAACGACTGCTAGAGCTGCCGATCGTCATCACGACGGGCCCGCAGGCCTACCGCAGGACTGACGGGATCGCGGTCGTCCCGCTTGCTCTTCTCGGTCCGTAGCTCAGGCAGCAACTACCATATTGCTACCATATGGCCATGGCACGGACGCAGACGCTGGTGCAGCTCTCCGACGATCTGCTGGAGCGGCTCGACGCGCGTCGCGCCCGCGAGGGCCGGTCGCGCTCCGAGGTCGTCCGCGAGGCGATCGAGCTGTATCTGGCCGCCGACCGCGAGGCCGAGATCGACCGCCTCATCGTCGAGGCCTACACGCGCCGGCCGCCCGAGGACGTCTGGGGCGACGAGGCGGCGAAGCGCATGGTCGCGGCGGAGCCCTGGTGAATCGCGGCGAGGTCTGGTGGGTCGAGCATCCCGACGCGGGGCGCCGGCCGGCGTGCGTGCTCACGCGCCAGGCCGCGATCCCGGTCTTGAATTCCGTGCTCGTCGCGCCGGCTACGCGAACGGTCCGTGGCATCCCGACCGAAGTCGCGCTCGGCCGCGCCGACGGCATGCCCGACGAATGCGCGCTGAGTCTCGACAACCTCACGACGGTGCCAAAGGCGCTGCTCACCACTCGCATCACTGCGCTCCCGGAGGCCAGGCTTCCCGAGCTCTGCGCCGCGCTCCGTTCGGCGACGGGCTGCTGAGCTCCGGCCTTCAGCCGCGCCCGCTTCCAGCGCTTACGCAGCGGCCCGCTCGAACCGCTTGAACCGCCTCTCGAGCCTTGCGGGGTCCGGCCGGTCGGCGGGCCGACGCGGAAGCGAGATCGCGGCCCCGTGGAAGCCCTGAAGGCCGGTACGCAGCATCGGCCCGTCGGTCTCCTCGAGCAGGCGCTTGGCGATGTGCACGACGCCGTCGGGATCGATGCCGAGGACGTTGCGGTCGAACGCGAGGTGGTGGATCGCGCACAGCGCCAGTCCGTTGACGACCGCCGCGATGCCCTCCGGCTCGATGTCGGGCACGATGTGCGCGGCCTGCACGAGCGAGCGCTCGCGCAGCGTGCAGATCGCGCAGCGATGGCGGTACGCGCGCATGACGTCGAGCTTGAAGCGCTGCTGATGCAGGCGGACCCGCGCCTCGCGCGTCGCGTACGCCCGCATGTCGGGCCCGGAGATGAGGCCGCCCGGCTGCATGTCCTGAATCGGCAGGCCCGGCTCGAGCACGACAGCGCGTGCACCCGGGTCATCGGCCGTCACGAACATCGGCGCGACGACCCAATACTGCCCGGGCGCGAGCGCGCGGAAGTAGACGAGCGGGGTACGCAGCTCGTACGCGGCGCGGAGCGCGCGGTTGTCGGGCTGATCGATCAGGCCCTCGCGATACGCGTACGTGAACAGCGCGCCGGCTTGATCGAAGGCATCCGCGTAGGGGTCCTTGAACGACGTCATGAGCGTGAGCGCGGCCGGCCCGCGCTGGATGCGGGCGCGGTGGATGCCTCGCTGGAACGAGCCGAAGCTCACGCGTGCGCCGGTGAACTCGAAGCCTTGGCGAAGCCGGTCGATCGGCACCAGTTCGTCGTAATCCGCCGTGAGCCGCCGGGCCTGCGCGACGGCCGCCTGTCGAAGCGCGAGATCCGGATCGACGGCGGCCACCGCGCAACTATGCCTGCGCAGGCGCGTCGGCGCTACCTGGGCCGCGTACCTCGCCGATCGCCGGCCGCTCCGGGCTCATTGCGATGCAGCGCCACCGAGATGCGGGCTCGAGCCCATCGAGGTGCGGTTGCTGAGCGCCTACGTCGCGGACCGTCGCGGCTCTATGGCGAATCCGAGCTTTCCGAGCACCTTGACGGCGCCGCTCTTGCCGCCCTCGAAGTCACCCGGGGCGAGCCGCCGGCCCGTCGCGAGCTCGTACGCGGTGCCCAGGATCGCCTTCGGCGGGTAGAGACGATCGTTCCAGAGCAGGTCATACGTCGTGGTGGGGCCGAACCCATGTGCCGAGTAGAACTGCTCCGGCCCGAGCCGATCGTACTCCTCTATCGCGCGCACGACGTCGGCGTGGGCCACCTGATCCCACGCGAGCGAATGTGTCATTTCGTCCTCCAGGTCGTTAGCTGAATACGTGGCGTCGCCGGCGGGGTTCTTACCGCCGGTCGCCGACGCGCCGGTGGACGTGACCCTCAGTCAGAGAGTGCCCACAGGGCCATCGCCGCGGGCACGAGCTTGGCGGTGGCGCCGAACTCCAGCTCATGGCGCGTCGCGACGATCGCCGGCCGGTTGGGCAGGGCCCGCATCGGCGCGGTCGCCTTCTGCCGGTTGAGGTGGTTCCAGTCCGCAACCTCGACGGCCTCGATCGAATCGCGAGGGCCGCAGACGAAGTCGATCTCGCCGCCGCTCTTGGTGCCCCAGACGTGCAGGCGCTCGGGCGCTCGGGTGTTCTCCGGGCTGCGCTCCGCGGGCTCATAGCGGCGGTAGAGCGCGAGCGCCATGGCGTTCTCGACGTCGGCGTGCACGTCGCGGGCGAGACCCGTGCGGTCGGCCGTGATCGTGTGCAGCAGCGGGTCGCCGAAGTAGATCTTCTTGTCCTTGGGCAGGTCGTTGGTTCCGGAGTCCGGCTTCCAGAAGTAGAGGATCAGCGCGAAGTAGTTGCTGGCCAGGAACTCGACGTAGCTCTGGAGCGTCCTTCGATCGTTTTGAGACGCGCCGCGGCGGGTTCTGCCGCTCAGCGGCACGTCCATCTCCTGGGCCATCTGGCTCCAGCTCACCTTGGAGCCCAGCGAGCGCATGATCCGCTCCAGCAGCGCCTGGGTGGCGGGCATCGTGGCCCCGCGGCGCTGCACCTCCCTGACCAGCGAGTCCCACAGGATGCGCTGGACCTCTTCGGTGGGAGTCGGCGTGCCGGCAATCGCCT
Organism: uncultured Solirubrobacteraceae bacterium; assembly: GCA_963803335.1. GTDB lineage: Bacteria > Actinomycetota > Thermoleophilia > Solirubrobacterales > Solirubrobacteraceae > DASSUW01. The sequence goes on from CAWDME010000014.1 coordinate 21,577, forward strand.
CCCCGACGGCGGCGGGAAGGCCCCCAAACAGGAGATAGCGCTCCAGGCAGCGCTGAAGCGCCGGCAGGTGGAGGCGGGCGTCCAGCAGGGCGGCTCGCCCGTCGTCGCTCAGCATCTCGGCGATCGTCAGCCCGAGTCCCCGTGGAATGCTGGGCTCGGTCGCGTGCGCGAACGAACCGAAGTCCTGGGGAAGCACGAGGTAGTCGCGCCCAGGACCGCGACGGCCGGGAAGCAGCTCGGCCGCGCCCTCGGCGAGATCGACCGCCGACGATCCGGTGCAGATCACGATGTCCTCGTCGATGCGGCCGTCGTCCCACATGGTCTTGACGCTGATCCGCCAGCGTCGGGCGGAGGTCACCTCATCGAGCAGCAGCAGTCGCGGCCTCGGCGCCGCGCCGGCGAGCTCGTAGGCTCGTTCGACGGTGCGCGTGAGCTCCTCCGCGGGCTGCCCTTCGAGCAGGTCGAGCGCGAGGTAGACGACTTGGCGCGGCGCGTATCCCTCGGCCAGCGCCCGTTCGGCGATGAGCTTGAGATCGGTGGACTTGCCGACCTGCCGAGGGCCACGCAGGATGTGCACGGCGGGGCGCGCCAGGTCGAGGTCGCCCACTGGGGGCGAGGGCAGGCGCGCCGGCTGCTGTGCGAGGCGGCGCAGATGCGGGTCCTGCGCCGCCCATCCGGGCTGCGTCCACCAGGTGTTGTACCGGAGGATCTGCTCGTCGTTCAGCAAAGACCCCAGGATAGTAGCATCAGAACGTCGAAAAGAGGGGGTCTTTGCGACATGGTACTGCCGTAAGGCGGGCCTCTGAGTCCGATGCGGGACGCGCGTTCGCGTCGCCGCCGCTTACCTGCCGAACCAGAAGGTGTCCGTGGCGGTGAAGCCGAGGGACGTGCCTTCGTACCACGTGACCGCGCCGAGGTACTACCGCCCCCGCGCAGCGTCCGCGTGCAGGTGGACGTGGTGCCGGACTCGGTCGTGGCCAGCGCGCAGCCGACATTGCCGACGCGGGGCGAGCTGTTTACGCGCGCACGGGATACGTCTCGCCGACGAGCAGCCTCACCGTACTTCGGCGGCGGCGGTCTCGCTCCGATGGAGATCGATTCGAGTCCGAATCTCGTCCGGGTAGGCGAGCACGGCATCGATCTGCGGGCCCGTAACGACTCCATCCGAGGCAAGCTCTGTAGCGGGATCGACGACCGATCCAAGGTCATCAAGCCACATCGCGACTTCCCACAAGTCGGGTCCAGAGATCAACCCGGCGCGGCGGCCGGTCGGTCCGACACGGAACGTGATCATCGGATGCTCGTCACGGCGGGCGCCCTCATCGGCATAGCGGCGCAGCCGATCCGACAGAGTCTCGCCCGCCGCGCGCGCTCGCACGCGAAGCCGTTCAGCGAGCCGGTCGTCGAGGCGGACGGACACATTCACGGACATGACGACAGCGTTGCACGTCGAAGACGTCACATATCGTCGCCGTCGCGAATCGTTCGCTCGCGTCCTCGGTCGCGGAGAGGCAGCGTTGCTCGTGGGCCTACAGATTCTCAGCCCCAGAAGATGCCGGTCGGGTCGTCGCCGATCTCGGCGAGGAGCGGGCCGATGTCGCGCGCAGGGGCGACGTCGTCGTAGAGGAACCATCGCTCGTTGCGATCCGCGGCGTAGAGCGACCACGTGCGCGAGCCGTCGTCGTAGCGGAGCTGCGCGATCCCCATGCTCGTCCAGTCCGGACCCACGAGCTCGCTCCACGGCTGCCGCCGCTCGATGATCGTGATGCTGTTGCCGCGGACCGAGTGCTCGAGGCGGACGTCTTCGGCGCTGCGGTTCTCGCACGACAGCGAGACATGTCGCACTGCGTCATCTCTGACGGCAGCCGGCATCGGCATGCCGCGACCGTAGCTCGCGTCTGCGGCGCTTTGTAACGACTCTGCGCATTCTGCGGCGATCCGCCGAGGCGAGCGCTACGGTCGCGAGGACAATCGAAAAGTGCCCCGGCGGCGAGCTGGTCGGTGAGCTCGGCCACCCAGGCACCCTCGCGCGTCCCGCCGTCCTGGCGGATCGCGACCCGCCAGGCCGTGTCGGGCAGGCCGAGAATCGCCGCGCGGACCGACTCGGTGAGGTCATAGCCCATCAAGAATCGGATGCGCGCGGCGTGCAGTTCGTCGGTAAATTCGTGCGTGGCGGCGGCGCTGTCGGTGCGGACCACGATCTCGCCCGCCTCGACCACCCGGCGCGGGAGCTGCGCGAGCGCGAGTTCGACCACGTCGATGTGATCGCTGGCGGTGTTGGCGCCGGCATTGCCCGGCCGCAGCACGCCGGCCAGCGCCTCGCGCGAGGCGTCGAGGTAGGCCAGCAGCGGGTGAAACCCGAACCCGCGCTTGAAGGTGCCCGCCGCCCCGTCCTTCTCGCTGTGGGCAGTGATCAGCGTCGCGTCGATGTCGATCACGATCCGCTGCGGCCGCGCGCCGGCGTCCCAGGCGTGCTCGCGCGCTCGCGCCCTGGCGGCCCGCAGCGCCGCCAACAGCCCAGGGTCTGAGGCGAGCCGGTCGATCACCCGAAACGCCGTCGCGTCGGAAGCGACGGGCCCGAACAGCGACTGCTGATCGCGGACCGCGCGCAGATCCGCCAGACAGTCCCCGCCGTCGGCCAGCATCACCGCCAAGTCCCTGACGACCCGGCCCGGGTCGTGCCGGCCGCGCCGCTCGCGCATCGGCCCAAGCGCACGCGAGAGCGCGTCGGTGAGCCCGAGTCGGTCGGCCGCCTCGGCCAGCAACGCCGCGCCGGCGTGCGAGACCAGCCCGTCTCCGTCCGGCACAACATCTACGGTGAAACGGCGCCCATCGCGCTGCACCTTCAAGGTGATCCTCCCGAGCGTCGGGGACTGGGCTTCGACAACCACAGAATCCCTGCTCAGGCGGACAGTTCAGCGGCCCCGACCACCGGGGCCGCTGCTGCGTCATGAACGATCCGGGCTAGCTCAACGCAGACTCCGTCGGCCACCTGGAGCGATGGCGCCGGGCATTGCAACTGCCAGCACGCGACGGACGATCGGAACTGCGGTTTCGCGCGCCGCCGGCTGAGGCCGCGATAGCGTTTTGGACTATGGCGCTGATTACGAAATTTGTTCATCGGCCCGGGTCGGCGGGCGGGTTCCGCAGCGAGGTCGAATGCGGCTATCGAATTGTCAGCGACGGTTCGACGACCCTCTTGCACCTCGAAACCTACGGGTCCTCGAACCGGGCCATTCCGGGCAAGATCAGTCAGTCTCTTCAGCTGGACCTCGATGGCGCCCGGGAGCTGCGACGGCTCATTGACCAGGCGTTCCCCGAGCTAGCTCGATAGCGATGCCCGCTCGAACCCGCTGTTGACGCCGTGTTCGTGGGCCGCATTTGGGCCGCGTCAGCGAAAATCGCTCAGTCCGCTGAGTCTCAAAAGTCCTGCAAAACGCCACTTTGTCTATTCGAGCAATTCCCGCAAATAGCGCAAAAAGCCGGGATGGTAAGGAAGGGGTCGCCGGTTCGAGTCCGGCGGAGGGCGCTCGCTCGCTCGCTCGTTGAGTCCCGGTGGTGTAGCGCCAAACTCGGCGACTCGGCGACCGACTGGTAGAGGCGTCACGTAGTTCGTGGGGCGTTCTGGTGCCCCACGCCGGATTTCCGGGCTAGACGAG
>CAWDME010000015.1:0-397341 GCA_963803335.1 uncultured Solirubrobacteraceae bacterium
GCGGGCGCGGCCACCCCGCCGCCCCCGTCGGCGACGGGGGACCGCTACGGCCGCGCCGACGGCCAGCTCTTCGTCGTCGCCACCCCGCTGGGCGAGGCGGTCGAGCGGCCGGCCGCCGAGTGGCAGGCGCCTGCCCTGAGCGCGCTGTCGCTCTACCAGATCGAGAAGGCGACGATCGAGCGCGGCGGGAAGAAGGTGACCCTGGCGCGCGACGGCACCGAGTGGAAGCGGGGCGACGACAAGATCCCCTACACCCCGGTGAGCGAACTGTTCTACGCGCTGACCGGCGCCCACGCCGACCGCTTCCTCCGCCGCGCCGAAGCCCGTGCCGACGGCGCCGCGCTCGACGCCCCGACCCTCATCGTCTCCCTCGAGACCGCCGGCCCGGTCCCCGCCCCGCCCCCGCTCCCGCTAACGACGCCGCCGCCAAGCCGGCGGCCGGCGAGGCCCCCGAAATCCTGACCCTCTATCCCCCGCCGCCGCCCTCGGCGGCGAGGTACCGGCGACCGCCAGTGGCCGCGACTTCGTGCTCCTGCTGCCCAAGGACGCCGCCGACAAGATCTTCGACAAGCTCGACCGGCTGGAGAAGGCCGAACCGGTCAAGCCCGAGCCGGTCCAGCCCGAGGGTGAGGCAAAGGCGGGAGCTGAGCGCGGCTCTAGGTCGAATCCCCTAGGCCGAATCCCGATACTCGCCGTACACCCGCCGCAGGGCGTGGGAGATCTCGCCCAGGGTGACCTCGGCGCGGACGCAGGCGAGGATCGGCGGCATCAGGTTGCGGTCCTCGGCCGCCGCCGCCGACAGCTCGGCGAGGGCGCTGGCGGCGCGGCCGGCGTCGCGGCGGGCGCGGAGGGCCTGAAGCCGGCCTACCTGGTCGGCTTCGAGGGCGGGGTCGATCTCCAACACCTCGGTGGGCGCCCCCTCTTCGGCGGCGTAGGCGTTGATCCCCACCACCTTCGTCAGGGCCTCCTGGAAGGGCTCGCTGGTAGGCGTAGGCGGCGTCGGCGATCTCTTTCTGCTGGAACCCCTTCTCGACCACCACCCGGGCGCCGCCCAGCTCGTCGATCCGCTCGACGTAGGCGCGGGCCCGGCGGACGATCTCGTCGGTCCACGCCTCGATCACCCAGGCGCCGCCCAGCGGGTCGGCGACCTCGGCCACCCCGCTTTCGCAGGCGATCACCTGCTGGGTGCGCAGGGCGAGCAGGGCGGTGTCCTCGGTGGGCAGCCCGAGGGCTTCGTCGAGGGCGTTGGTGTGGAGCGACTGGGTGCCGCCCAGGCCGCCGCCAGGGCCTGGATCGCCACCCGCACGACGTTGTTGGTGGGCTGCTGGGCGGTCAGGGTGGAGCCGGCGGTCTGGGTGTGGAAGCGCAGCCAGAGCGAGCGCTCGTTCTTGGGGTGGAAGCGCTCGCGCACCAGCTCGGCCCACAGCCGGCGGGCGGCCCGAAACTTCGCCACCTCTTCGAGGAAGTTGTTGTGGGCGTTGAAGAAGAAGGAGACGCGGGGGGCGAAGTCGTCGACGGCGAGGCCGCGGTCGATCGCCGCCTGCAGGTAGCAGAGGCCGTTGGCGAGCATGAAGGCCACCTCCTGGACCGCCGTCGAGCCGGCCTCGCGCATGTGATAGCCGGAGACCGAGATGGTGTTCCAGGCGGGGACCTCGGCGGCGCAGAACTCGATGACGTCGGTGACCAGCTTGAGGGAGGGGCCCGGCGGGTAGATGAAGGTGCCGCGGGCGGCGTACTCCTTGAGGATGTCGTTCTGCACCGTGCCGCCGAGCCGGTCCCAGGCCACCCCCTGCTCCTCGGCCACCACCAGGTAGAGGGCCGACCGCCAGGCTCAACAGCACGTACGCGACGATGCCGGCCGACCGGCTGGCGAGCCACCAGGCGTGGCTGAGGACGTCGCGATCGGCGCTCATGCGGCGAGCAACACGACAGGACGGGGCTCGACGATCTCGATCCGGCCGTCTTCGTGGTGGAGCACGCCGCCGCGCTCCAGCACGCGGCGCGCCCGGCGGGGGCCGGAGAGCAGGGCCGCCTTGGCGAGCACCTCGGCCTCGAGCGCGGACGCCGCCACCGCGGTGACGGCGACGAGCCCGGTCCAGGCCGGCACGCCGCGACCCGGGTCCAGCAGGTGGTGCGCGAAGCCGCCGCCGCGCCGCTGCCACAGGCGCCCGCTGATCCCGGACGTGGCGACGCCGCCCGCCGCCACCGCGAGCCGGTGCACCTCGTCGCCGCGGGCGTCGCGCACCGCGACGCCCCACGGCGGCTCTCCTCCCACGGCGAGGTCCCCGCCGCAGGCGATCGCGTAGCGGATTCCGGCCGGGAGTTGCGCGGCCGCGAGGTCGGCGGCCATGCCCTTCGCCAGGCCGCCGGAGTCCAGCCGCACGCCCGGCTCTCGGCGCACCGCGCCGCCCTCCAGCGAGACGCCGAGCGGGCCGCGCGGCGTGGCGGGGCGGCGCGCCGGAGCCGCGGCCAGTGCCGCGGCCAGCGAAGCGGGCCGCGCGCCGGCGCGCGATGCGCGGTAGCCCGCGGCCTCGAGCGCGTCGAGCAGCGTGGCGTCGACGAGGCCGCCACTGGCCTGGTGTGCCCAGACCGCGGCGCGCACGAGCGCGGCGAGCGCCGGCGACACCGGCACCACGGCGCGGGGATCGCGGTTGAGCGCGCACAGCTCGCTGGCCGGGTCAAAGCGCGTGAGCGACCGCTCGATCCCGTCGATCGTCGCCCGCGCAGCGGCGGCCAGCCGGTCGAGCTCGGCCGGCGACCGGTCGACCGACTCGAGCCGGATCCGCGCCTCCGAGCCCATCGAGGCAAAACGCTGGTCGACGCGATTCATGACACTTGCGTGCTCGGCGGGTCCGAGTCCGGCGCGCCGAAGTCGGGCTGGGAGGGCGTCTGCTCGTCGGGCGAGACGGTGCCGGGCGGCGACGCGCTGTCCGGCGCCGAGTCGCTGTCCGGCGCCGAGTCGCTCTCCGGCGGCGAGGTGGTGTCCGGTTGTCTCTGCGTCTGGGTCTGGGTGGCGCCCGAGCGCAGCCCCGGATCGGCGCCCGCGCGCACGCGCCCCGCGAGGAACGCGAGGATGACCGCGAACAGCACAACGGTCGTGCCCGCGAGGCGTCGCCACGTCGGTTCCCACGGCGATCGGCTCATGCCCGCAGCGTGCAAGGCCCGGTTGTGACCAGCCTAAGAGGCCGTCTTCGACTTCTCTTCAGTTGTCCTTAGCCTGTTCACAAGCGGCCGGGGCACGCTCCTGGCCATGCGCAAGAGCAAGCAGACCACTGCGCTCGCCCTCGTCGGCGCCATCGCGCTGGCCTCGGGCGCCTACGCGCTCGGCAGCCAGTCCGGCGACGGATCGGCGCAGGCAGCCAAGACCAACGTTCCCGGCGCGCCTCCATACGGCGGCCCCGGACCCGGACCCGGGCGCGGGTTCGGCCGGCCACCCGGCGCGCGGCCTGACCTGAGCGCCCTGGCGACCAAGCTCGGCGTCACGGACGCCGCCCTCCAGAACGCGCTCGCGGACCTGCGCGCCGACCGGCCCGATCCGAAGGGCCTGCGCGGCGACCTCGCCCAGGAGTTCGCCGACGCGCTCGGCATCCCGGTCGCGAAGGTGCAGGCCGCGTTCGACAAGCTCGGGCCCAAGCGTGACGGCCACGCCCGGGGCGATTTCGCGGCCGCGCTCGCGAAGCAGCTCGGCGTTAGCACCGCCAAGGTGCAGGCCGCTCTGGACGCGCAGCGCGACCACCGCGGCGACCCGGCCGCACTGGCGAAGGCGCTCGGCGTCACCGAGGAGAAGCTCCGCCAGGCGTTCGAGTCGCTGCGGCCCGACCACGGGCCGCCCGGCGCCCGCGACCATCACGGCCCGGACACCGCCGCGCTCGCCAAGGAGCTCGGCGTGAGCGAAGCGAAGCTCCAGGCCGCATTCGCGAAGGTGCGCGCCGCGCACGAGGCCGACGAGGCCAAGCTGCGCGACCAGTTCGCCCAGAAGCTCGCCGACAAGCTCAACATCGACGTCGCCAAGGTCAAGGACGCGCTGGCCGACTTCGCCCCGTTTGGAAGGCACCACCCGTAACCGCCGCCGAGCCCCTCGTCCTCGTCGTTGACGACGAGGCGCCGGTGCGACAGGCCCTCGAGCGCGCGCTCGCGCTCGAGGGCTTTGCCGTGGACACGGCTGCGGGCGGCCACGCCGCGCTCGCCGCGGTCGCACGCCGTCCGCCGGCGGTGATCGTCCTCGACGTGACGATGCCCGACCTCGACGGCCGGCTCGTTCGCGCAGGTCGCCTACGGCGGCGACGTGGTCGACCGTCAGGGCGACGTCCCCGACAACCCGCCCGCCGTGCCGGACACCGACGGGCTCTCGACGGTCACGATCGCCGGGGAGCACTGGCGCGCGCTGACTGCGACGCTCGGCGACCAGCGCGTGGAGGTGCTCACGACGCTCACGCCGGTCGAGGATCGCGTCGCCACGACGCGCCGGCTCGTGCTCGCGATCGGGCTCGTCGCCCTGCTCATCACCGGCCTCGCGGCGTGGGTGTTCACCTCGCTGACCCTGCGTCCCCTCGCACGGCTGCGGGCCGGCGCGGCGCGCATCGGCAGCGCCGACGACCTCCGCCTTCCCGCGGACGACGGGCCCGACGAGGTCCGCACCCTCGCCTGCACGCTCAACGACATGCTCGCGCGCCTGCAGACGGCGATGGAGGCGACCCGCCGCTTCGCCGCCGACGCCGGCCACGAGCTGCGCACGCCGCTCACCGGCATGCGGGCGAACCTGGATGCGCTGCAGCGCAACCCCGGCCTGCCGCCCGAGCAGCGCGGCGCCCTCATCCGGGAAACGACCGGTGAGCTCGAGCGCGCCGTCCACCTGCTCGAAGGGCTCCAGGCGCTGGCGCGCGGCGAGGCCGCGGAGAGCCTGCCGCGCGAGGACGTCGAGCTCGACGAGCTGCTCGACGCCGCCGTTTACGCGGCCCGGCGCCGCCACCCCGCGACGCGCTACACGCTCGACGAGCCGTTCGACGCCGCGCCCGTCCGCGGCTGGCCGGACGGCCTGCGGCTGCTGGTCGACAACCTGCTCGACAACGCGGCCCTGCATGGCGGCGGCGACGTGCACGTCGGCCTGGCGCGCAGCAACGGCCATCTCGTGCTGCGCGTGGAAGACGACGGGCCCGGCGTGCGGCCGGCCGACCGCGACCGGCTGCTCGAGCCGTTCGTGCGTGCGGCCGAGGCCGGCGCTCCCGGCACCGGCCTCGGCCTCACGATCGTCGCACAGCAAGCGGCGCTGCACGGCGGCGCCGTCGCGCTGCGCGAGTCGCGCCTCGGCGGGCTGGCCGTCGAGGCGCGACTCAGCGTCTCCTAGAGCCCGCGCTTGTTGAGCAGCCGGTTCGGCGTCCCACTCCGGTTCGAGCGGATCACGTTCGCCGAGCCGTTGCTGTTGATCCAGCTGCTGATCGTCGACGCTGACGCGTCACCGAACGTGCCCTTGTAGAGCGCGCCGACGCCGGTCACGTGCGGCGTCGCCATTGACGTACCGCTGATCGTGTTCGTCCCGCCCGAAAGCCAGTCGGACTTGATCGACACGCCGGGCGCGTAGCCGTCCACGCACGAACCGAAGTTCGAGAACGAGGCCCGCAGGTCCCTGCTGTCGGAGGCCGCCGTCGTGTAGGCGGCCGCCGTCGAGGCGGGGGACGTGTTGCAGGCGTTCTGGTTCTCGTTGCCGGCCGCCACGGCGAGGAACACGCCCGAGTTGATCAGGTTCGTCGCCGCGGTGTTCAGCGCCGTCGAGCGCCCGCCGCCGAGCGACATGTTCGCCACCGCCCGCGGCGCGTGATTGGCCGCCAGCCAGTTGAGCGCGTTGATGATCCCCGTCGTCGAGCCGGAGCCGCTGCAGTTGAGCACCGCACGGCGCGCAGCTGCACGGACTTGGCGACGCCGTAGGTCGCGCCGCCGATCGTGCCGGCCACGTGCGTGCCGTGGCCGTTGCAGTCCTGACCGTTGCCACCCAGCGCGTCATAGGCGACCGCCGCACGGCCCTGGAAGTCCGTGTCCGCGGTCGCGATGCCGGTGTCGATCACGTACGCGGTGACACCGGACCCGGTGTTCGTGTACGTGTACGTGCGCGACAGCGGCAGGTTGACCTGGTCGATGCGATCCAGGCCCCACGGCTGCCCCGAGCTGTCCATCTTCTGGGTCGTCTCGGTGGTGACCACGCGGTCCGGCTCCACATAGTCGACCCGTGCGCTCCCACGCAGGGCCTGCACCTGGGCGTCGGAGAGCTTGGCCGAGAACCCGTGGATGACGGAGAGCATCTGCCGGCTGCCGGCATCCTGCCAGCGGGCGACGGCAGCGGGATCGCGGTCGTGTTTGACCACGACGATGTAGCTGCCGGGGATCTTGTCCCCGGCCCGTCCCTCGGCTCCGAGGGCCGGTGCGCTCCCCGCGCCGTCGCGGCGCAGGGGCCGCGGCGCACCAGCGAGCTTCGGTTACCCCGCGGCGATCAGACCCGTCTCCGTCAGATACTCCTTGGCGACCTCGGCGGGATCCTTGCGGTCGAGGTCCACGCGCGCGTTGAGCTCCTGCATGTTCTCGTCGGTCAGCTGCTCCTGGATCTGCCGCAGCGCCTTCGGCAGGTCCGGGCCGGCCGCGGCGGCCGTCGAGTCCTTCATGACCAGCGTGGAGTTGTAGGGCGGGAACATGCCGCGGTCGTCCTCGAGCAGCACCTCTTTCTCGCGATGGATCTGCGGGTCGGTGGTGAAGACGATCGACACGTCGGCGCGGCCGGAGCTGAGCACGAGGTGGCGCTGCGGGATCGGGACGGCGACGAACTTCTTGAAATGGAGGCCGTAGACCTGCTCCAGGCCGAGCAGGCAGTCGAGCCGCTCGCGGCACTCGGGCGAGCCGAACAGCGTCAGCTTCTGCGCCTTGCCGGCGAGGTCGGAGATGTTCTTGAGGTGCAGCCGCTCGGCCGTGTCGGCGGTCACCGCGACTTCGTTCGACGAGGTGAACGGCGTCGGCGGGAACGCGGTCAGGCCCTCGGCCGCGAACTCGCGCTTGGCTTCCTGATAGGCCGCCTCGGGATTCTTGGGCAGCTCGCCGGCCTTGCGGCCGAAGAACGACAGCAGCGCCGTGCCCGTGTATTCGGGGTAGGCCGAGATCTCGCCGGACTTGAGCGCGGCAAGCGCCCGATGCTCGTCGCCGAGGTTGAGGTCCTTCTTGACGGTGTAGCCGGCCGCGTGCAGCCCCTGGGTGTAGATCTCGCCGAGCACCCGCTGCTCGGTGAAGTTCTTCGACCCGATCGTGAGCCGCACCTTGGCGTTTGCCGGGTTGCGCCGGATCTTCCCGCCCGACTGGCCTCCGGACTGCGTGGGCGAGGGGGAGGGCGTGCCGTTGTCATCACCCCCGCAGGCGGCAACGAGCGCTGCACACAGGAGCACGAGCAGGACCCACCTCATCGCGGGTAACGCTAAACCCCGGCCGCGCGGCACGCGGCGGCGTGGGCGGCCGCTTCGAGCGCGTCGTCGAGCCGCGCGAGCACTTCGGGCGCGATGCCGAGCGCTGTGGCGGTGAGCCAGTCGGCGAAGTGCGCGTTCTTCGGAAGCAGCGGACCGTGGAGATAGGTGCCCACCACCGTGCCGTGTGGGCCGCCGCGCACACCCTCGTAGCCGGACCGGCCGTCGTTGCCGTGGCCTCGCAGCACGCGCCCGAGCGGCCGGGCGCCGGCGCCGAGCCGCGTCCGCCCGCCGTGGTTCTCGAAGCCGGCGAGCACCTGGCCGTCGTCGAGCTCGATCGCCACGTTGCCGATCAGCCGTGGGCCGTCCTCACGGACGGTCTCGAGGTCGACCAACTCGACGCCCGGCAGCCGCTCGGCGCCCATCTCGTAGCCGGACCCGAGCAGCTGGTAGCCGCCGCAGACCGCGAACACGACCGCACCGCGGTCGGCGGCGGCGTGCAGCGCGTCGCGCTTGGTCTGCACCATGTCGCGCGCGCACAGCGCCTGGTCGCGATCCTGGCCGCCGCCGATATAGAACAGGTCGTGCGCGTCGGGATCGAGCGGGTCACCGAGGCCGGCGCCGGCCAGCTCGAAGCCGATGCCGCGCCACTCGCAGCGCCGCTCGAGCAGCAGCAGGTTTCCGCGGTCGGCGTAGATGTTCAGCAGGTCCGGGTACAGCGCGCAGACCCGCAGCGTCCCGTCAGCCACGCAGCAGCACCACCTCGGAGCCGACGTGATCGGGCGTCGGGTCGATGTGCAGCGGCGGCTCAGGATGCAGACCGGCCGCGGCGCCCTCGGCGCCCAGTGACTCGGCCGTCAGCTCGGCCAGCACGATGACGTCGTGCTCCGTCGTGCCCGGCGGGATCACGCGGCGCATCCGCTCGATCCGCGTGCCGCCCGGAATCGGCCGGACGGCGATCGGTTGCGAGACGTAGCGCGTGCCGGCGTTCTCGCCAACGTCCGGCGGCGGCAGCTCGGCGCCGTCGAACGTCTCCAGGTCGGCGGCGATGGCGAGAGCGACGAGCCCGCCGGGCGCAAGGGCGCGGCGGGCGCAGGCGAAGAACCCGGCGCGCGCGGCCGCGTCGGGCAGGAGTTGGATCGTCTGCATCGGCACGGCGACGAGCATGAACGGCCCCTCGACGGCGAACGCGGCGGCGTCGGCGACGACCGTGGGGATCTCGAGGCCTTCGGCGCGGGCGCGCGCGGCGAGCACCGCAAGCAGCTCCGCGTCGTGGTCGAGCGCGGTCACGGTGCAACCGGCGCGGGCGAGCGGCAACGCCACACGGCCGGTCCCCGCGCCGACGTCGAGCACGCTGCCGCCGGCGGCCAGCTCCTCCCACAGCGGCAGGTCGGCCGCGTAGGCGCCGCACTCGATGTCGTGCCAGATCGCCGTGCTCACCGCCAGTACTCCTGCGCGGCGCCGCGACGGGCGAGCAGGTCGCGCAGCTCGAGCAGCGCCGTGTAGGTCGGCAGCGCGTACAACGGCCCGCTGCCGGCGGCGAGCGCGTGATCGAGGCCTCGCTCGAGGTCGTCGACGACCTCGAGCCGGTCGGCCGCCACGCCCGCGTACTTGAGCCGCAGCGCCAGCTCGGCCGCGCGCGTGCCCGAGCACGTCAGCCGCCGCACGTGCGGCGCGATCATCTCCCAATCGGCGTCCCACACCCACGAGACGTCGCGGCCGTCGGCGGTGCGGTCGTTGAGCACGCCGAACAGGTCGAGCTCGGTGCCTTCGAGCGCCAAGGTGCGTAGCACCTCGTTGGCGCCGGCGGGGTTCTTCACGAGCAGGATCGAGGTCGGCCGCCCGCCGAGGTCGATCGTCTCGGCCCGGCCGAAGGCGGGCTCAACCGCGCCGAGCCCGGCCACCACGTCGTCGAGCGGGACGCCGAGCTGCAGGCACAGGGCGGCGGCGCCGAGCGCGTTGTAGACGTTGTAGAGGCCGGGTAGCGGCAGCTCGATCTGCCGCTCGCCCTCCGGCGTGGTGAGCATGAACGCCGCCGAGCGGATGCCCCGCAGCTCCACCTGCGAGGCGGCGACCTGCGGATCGGGGCGACGGGCGCCGCAGTGCGGGCACTCGTAGCGGCCGAGATGGGCCAGGTAGGCGGCCTCGTAGACATAGGCGTGACCGCAGCGGCGGCAGTGCTTGGAGTCCGACGCGTGTTGCAGCTCGGGCAGCGCCAGCGCGTCGTCCTGCACGCCGAAGTAGAGGGCGTCCCGGTGGCGGCCGAGGTCGGCGACGAGCGGGTCGTCGGCGTTCAGCACCAGGCCCGTCGCGACTGGGAGGCCGCCGACGATGGTCGCCCAGCGATCGGCGATGATCTCCAGCTCGCCGTAGCGGTCGAGCTGGTCACGGAACAGGTTGCCGAGCAGCACGGCCCGCGGCTCCAGCTCGGCGGCCACCGGCCCGAGCCAGAACTCGTCGACCTCGAACAGCCCAAGCTCGCCGCGCCCGGCCGCGAGCGCCGCCGCGACGCCGCCGGCCATGTTCGCGCCTGCCCGGTTGTGCACGAGCCGCCTGCCGGTGCGCCCGAGGACCGCGGCGATCATCGCCGCGGTCGTGGTCTTGCCGTTGGTGGCGGAGACCACGACGCTGCCCTGCGGCAGCCGCGCCGCGAGGCGAGCGATCGCGTGCGGTTCGGCGCGCATCAGCACCTTCCCGGGCAGGGACGTGCCGCCGCGGCCGGCCAGGCGAGCCGCGGCCCCGGTCGCCCGCGCGGCGAGCAGACCCGCCTGCAGCCTCACGGCACGATCACCTGCAGCGCGCCCGGCAGCACGCGCACGGTGGTGGGGAGGTCGGCGATCGGATCGCCGTCGGCGTACGCGGTGAACGGCCGGTCGGCGTGGAAGGTGATCTCCCGGCCGCGCACGATCGTGAAGCCCGGCTCGTCGACGTGCGTGCCCTTGAAGACCTTGTTGAGGCCGCGCAGATAGGCGCGCTTGGGCCGGTCCGCGGTGAACGCCACGTCGAGCAGCCCGTCGTCGAGCTGCGCGTCGGGCACGAGCCACATGCCGCCGCCGAAGACGCCCGAGTTCGCCACCGCCACCGCATACCCGCTGAACGCATGCGGCGTGCCGTCGACGGTGACCTCCCAGTCGGCGGGCTTCCAGCTCCACAGCGCCCGCAGGGCCCCGTAGGCGTAGACCTGCGTGCCGAGCGGCAGCCGCGTGGCGTTGGCGATCTCGTTCACGTCGGAGTCGAACCCGGCGCTGAGGATGCCGACGTACACCGTGCCGCCCGCGTCGGCGACGTCGATCGCGCGCGTCTTCCCGGCCGCGATGAAGGCGACGGCGGCGACAGGGTCGTGCCCGATCCCGAGCTTGCGCGCAAGGTCGTTGCCGCGTCCGCCGGGCAGCAGCCCCATGATCGCCTCGGTGCCCTGCAGCTCACCGGCCACCGCGCCGGCGATCCCGTCCCCGCCCATCGCGACCGCCACCTCGCCTTGGTCTCTCGCGGCGCGCGCCAGCTCGCGCGCGTGCTCGATCGACTGCGTCCGGTCGACCCGGAACGGGAAGCCGTGCGCGCGCAGCGCCGCCTCCACGCGGGGGAGCAGCTTGGCGGCTCGCCCGCCGCCGGCGGACGGGTTGACGATGAGGCGGACGGGGCGGTCCATGCGAGCGGGGAGGCTAGCCGGACGGCGCGGTCGCGCCGGCGAACTGCGGCTGCGTGGGGGAGCGTGGGAGCCGGCCGTCTTGGCGGTGCCCCGGCGCTTTTTCGTCGATATGCGACGAAAAAGCGCCAGAGGACGATCGCGCGGCCAATCTCTCGGCAGCCCTACCCGGCCGCAGTTCTACGCCAGCACCAGCGCGCCCAGCGAGTCGGCGACCATCGTCGGCTTCGGATCGGCCGCGTCGGCCGCCTCACGCGCGGTGCCGCCCGTCAACACCAGCGCGGAGTCGAGCCCGGCGCGGCGGGCGCCGGCGATGTCGACGTCGAGCAGGTCGCCGACCGCGAGCATGCGGCCCGGGCCGAGGCGGTCGCGCGCGGCCTCGTACATCGGCGGCTCGGGCTTGCCGACCACGACGTCGGCGACGCGGCCGGCGGCGTGCTCGACCGCGGCGAGGACGGCGCCGCTGGCCGGCCAGGCGCCGTCGGGCATCGGGAACGTACGGTCGCGCGTCGCGCCGATCAGCTCGGCGCCGCGGCTGACGGCCTGGGCGGCGATCCGCAGCTCGTCGTAGCCGAACTCCTCGTGGGCGCCGACCACGACGACGTCGGCGCGCGGCGCGAACGGCGTGCGATTGAGGATTCGCAGCCCCGCGGCGGCCACGTGGTCGATCAGCGCCTGCGAGCCGACCACGAACGCCGACCCGCGGCCACGCCCCGAGAGGTGGAACTGCAGCGCCGCGCCCACCGTTACCACCTCGGCGATCGAGGCCTGGAAGCCGAGCCGCCAGAGCTTGCGGACGAACTCCTCGGGTGCGTGACGGACGTCGTTGGTGAGAAAGAGCACCGATGTCCCGGCCTCGCGCAGCGCTGTGACCGCCTCAACCGCGCCCTCACAGGCATCGTCGCCCACCCACAGGCACCCGTCGAGATCGAGCAGGACGTGGTTGTACGGCCGGATTCGCGCAGAAACGGGCACGCTGCGTATCTATCATCGCGGCCGATGCTGCGGCTCGCCTTCCTCTGCCTCGCGTGCGCCCTGCTGGTCGGCGCGTGCGGCGGCGATGACTCGTCGTCGGAGCCGCCGGCGTCCAAGACATCGAGCGGCCCGCCCGCCCTCGACTCCAGCAAGACCTACGTCGCCAGCGTCGACACGAGCAAGGGCACGTTCGAGATCACGCTCGACGCCAAGCGCGCGCCGAAGACCGGCGGCTCCTTCAAGTCGCTGGCCGACAAGGGCTTCTACGACAAGCTGACCTTCCACCGGATCGTGCCCGGCTTCGTGATCCAGGGCGGCGACCCGAACGGCGACGGCACCGGCGGCCCCGGCTACACGGTCGAGGAGGCGCCGCCGCAGGACCTCAAGTACACGCAGGGCGTCGTCGCGATGGCGAAGACCGGCAGCGAGCCGGCCGGCACGTCCGGCAGCCAGTTCTTCGTCGTCACGGCCGCCGACGCCCAGCTGCCGGCCGACTACGCGCTGCTGGGCCGGGTGACGTCCGGCGCGGACGTCGTGAACAAGATCGCGTCCGTGAAGACCGACCCGAACAGCGAGAAGCCGCTCAAGCCGGTCACGATCCACACGATCAAGGTCAGCGAGAAATAGCGCCTTCGAGCTCGAGCAGCGCGCGCTTGCGCTCCGGGCCGCCACCGTAGTTGCCGATCCCGCCGCCGCTCGGCAGCACGCGGTGGCAGGGGACGACGATCGGGATCGGGTTGCGCGCGCAGGCCGTCGCCGCCGCGCGGAAGGCGCGCGCGTTGCCGGCCCGCTCGGCGAGCGTGCCGTAGGTCACGACCTCGCCGCGCGGCACCGAGTCGTGCAGCGTCTCCAGCACGGCGTGGCGGAACGGCGCGGGCACGAGCGTGAGGTCGAACGGCAGGCCCTGCGGGTCGCCCTCGCCGGCGAAGTAGGCGTCGAGCGTGTCGCGCGTGCCGGCGAGCTCGCGGTCGGAGGCAACGATGCGCGGCCCGAACGCCGCGGCCACCTCGGCCAGCACGTGATCCTCGGGCTCCTCCTCGAAGCCGACGCGCACGACGCCGCGCTCGCCCTGGACGATGAGCAGCCGGCCGAGCGGCGTGGCGAGGCGGGTGAAGACGGCATCGGCGAGGCCCTCGCGCACCGCGGCGGCGGCGACGGCCTCGAGCAGGGAATCGGGCAGGGGGGTCATGCGGCGAGCCTCTCTCGCAGGGTGCGGACGGCGGTCGAGACGCGCTGGCGCGCGGCGACCGCGGAGATGCCGAGCCGGTCGGCGATGCCCTCGTAGTCGAGGTCGTCGACGAACCGCAGCCGCAGCGCGGTCTGCGCCCCGTCCGGCAACGGGGCGATCAGCGCCTCGAAGGCGCCCTCGTCATAGCTGTCGTGGGTGGCGGCGGCCGGGACCTCGTCGGTCACGACCTCGCGCCGGCGCGACCGGTGCAGGTCGATCGCCGTCGTGGTCGTCACGCGATACAGCCACGCGCGCAGGTGCTGCGCGTGCCGCAGCCGCGGATACGCGCGCAGGGCGCGCAGCAGCGCGTCCTGCAGGACGTCCTCCGCGTGCTGGTCGCCGGCGAGCCGCCGCGCGTGCACGAGCAGCTCGTCGCCGTGCGTCTCGACGAGGGTCCAGAACGGTGGCAGCACATCTCTAGAACGCGGCATGCCGGCGGAATGTGAGCCGGCCCCCGCCTCAGCGGCGGCCGGCGGCTTGGTTCGCGCGCTGTTCCGCGGCTCGCGCGCGTGCCCGCTTCTGGCGGCGGCGGCCGATCAAGGCCATCACGCCGAGCACGACGGCGACGAGCACGAAGCCCCAGAACACCGAGATCGTCGCGTCGAGACCGCCGAACGGCAGCGCGACGAGCTGGACGATGCCCCAGCCGAGCGCCAGCAGGGCGACGATGATGGCGATCAGCAGCAGCACGCCGCCGGCGCGGCGTGGGAAGCCCGATCCCGGTGGCGGGGCGATGTAGCCCATCAGCTGCAGCACGAACAGCTGGCGGCTCGACGGCGGCGTCTGCCCGAGCTTCTCGGCGGCGACCTTGAGGTCGCCGGCGCGGCGCTCGGCCAGCGCCAGCGAGGCCTCGGCCATCCGCCGCAGCTGCAGGCGCTCCTGCGGCCGGGCGGCGGCGATCGCGGCGCGGAAGTGCTCGCGCGAGCGCTTGGCGTCCATCCGCTCGGCCGCGCGCGCACCGAGGATCGCCTGGGCGGCGGCGCGGAAGCGAGTCTCCGCCTCGAGCTCCTCATCTGAGCGGTTCTCGAGCCGCTGCATCGCGGCCAGCGCGCCCTTCTGCTCGATCTTGATCTGCCGCTGCTTCGGAGCCATGGCTGTCCTCGTTGAGTCTACGACCGCCGGCGAAATCCGGTGGGCTCGGGGTCAGGTGCGAGCGGGCTCTCGGGGAGCCCCGGCTCGGGATCGAGGTCGTCATACCCGCCGGGCGCGATGTCGTTCGGCCCGTCGGCGTGGAACATCGCGGCCAGGTACTGAATCTGCCCGCGCCCGACGCCGAGCTCGAACTGGCCGCCGCCGTACGCGCCCATGCCGCGCTCGGCGCAGAAGTCGTAGGCAGCGAACAGCGCGCGCACGGCGCCGAACCGGGAAGGCTTGAGGTTCACCGTCCGCGGGAGCACACGCTGATCGAGGATGTCCTGCACCGAATGGATCGGCGCGTCCCACGTGATCCGGTCCTCGAACGGGCGCAACGCATCGCGCGCGGCCGGCAGCTCGAGGTCGGGATCCTCGAGCCAGGCGTCCGGGAACGTCTCGGCGATGCGACGGTAGAACGCCGGGTCGGTGTCGGTGTCGACCGGTGTGCCCTTGTAGGCGCCCTTGAAGTCGAACGAGTCGACGGCGCCGGTGCCGAGCAGTCCCGCGATCAGGTCGTCGTCCCAGTCCGGCGTCGCGTCGAGCTTGAAGCGAAGATCCGGGTAGCGGGCCAGCCGTCGGGTCACCGGGCCGATCGTCGGCGGGTCGCCCATGCGCGAGGAGACCACGAAACGCACGGGCTCGAGCGGGCGCTCGAGCACGCCGGCCAGCGACGTGCCGGCCTGGCGCAGCGCGAGGTCGAGCGCCGCGCTCTCGTACGCCCAGCGCCGGTAGTGGAGGAACGCGTCCATCCGCGGCGTGCCGGCGGGGAAGAGGTCCAGGCCGTCGAGGTGGCGCGAGAACGCGTCGAACGTCCAGGTGCCGGCGAGAGGGTGCTCCGGGCCGCGCTCCTGCGCTCTCTCGTGCTCGGTCTCGTCGTAGGTGACGTCCTCCCCGAGGCCCTCCTCGCCGGACCCGCGCAAGTGGATGATCGTCGTCTGGCGGTGGAAGCCGCTCGACACGGTCCGGGACAGGCCCTCGAGCGTGTAGCCGTCGATCCGCAGCGGCAGGTCGGCGATGCGTTCGTAGGTGCTCACGCCCCGGAGCCTAGAGGCCGGTCCAGGCTCTAGCCTCCGGGCGTGCTCGAAGCGCTCGGCTTCTTCGCGCTGGTCGAGGTCGTCGGCCTCGCCGCGGCGCCACTGGCCGCGCTCGCCTTCGGGCGTCTGCCCGGGGCGGGGCTCGGGTTCGCCAAGCCGCTCGGGCTGCTGCTGCTCACGTGGGCGGTGTGGATGGTCGCCTCGGTCGGCATCGCGCCGTACACGACGACGACGGTGATCGTGGCCGCGGCGCTGATGGCGCTCGCCGGCGGGCTGGTCGCCGGACGCCAGCGCGTGCTGCGCACGCGGCTCGCCGAGCCGCGCGGCGGCGGCTGGTGGAGCCGCGTCCGCGGCGACTGGCTGGCCGCGCGCGCGCTGCCCGGCGACGACCCCGCGCGCCGTTCGCTGTGGCTGGGGTCCGAGCTCGTCTTCGCGGTCGCGTTCGCGGCGATGGTGCTGCTCGTCAGCTACTCGCCGGACGTGTGGGGCACCGAGAAGCCGATGGACATGGCGTTCGTGAACGCCTCCAACGCGTCGTCCTCGTTCCCGCCGCACGACCCGTGGATGGCGGGGGAGGATCTCAACTACTACTACCTCGGCCACCTGGCGATGGCGATGCTCATCCGCGTCACCGGGGTCCCGCCCGACGTCGGCTACAACATCGCGTTCGCGCTGCTGGCGGCGCTGACGGCCGTGGCGGTGTTCACGCTCGCCGGCACGATATGGGCGGCGGCGCGAGAGCGCCTCGAGGGCGTGCGCGGCGGCCCGGTGGCGGCCGGCCTGGCGGCGATCGTCGTCTGCCTCGTGCTCGGCAACCTCGCCGGGCTGCGCGAGTGGCTGGACGCGACCAACCCGCCCACCGACTTCGACTGGTTCGCGCCTTCGCGCGTGATCGCTGGGACGATCACGGAGTTCCCCTGGTTCTCGTTCCTGCTGCAGGACCTGCACGCGCACGTGCTGGCGCTGCCATTCACGCTCGTCGCGCTCGCGTTCGTGCTGCAGGTCGCGCTGCGCGGCCCGCGCGGCGACGCCGTGTGGCGCGGCGTGGCCGAGGCGCTCGCGGCCGGACTGGCGATCGGCGCCCTGTACGCGATCAACTCGTGGTCGTATCCCGTCGTCGCCGGGCTGCTGGCGCTGGCGATCCTGCTCTGGCTGCGCTCGCCGGAGAGTGCCGGCCGGCGGGCGTACGCGCTCGTCTGGCTCGCGCTGGTGCTGGTGGCGAGCGTGGTGCTCGTCCTGCCGTTCTGGCTCAACTTCGACCCGGCCGCGAAGGGCATCGGCTGGGTGAGTAAGCGCGCGTCGTTCTCGAGCTTCGCGCACGACGAGTTCCTGCTCTACGGTCTGTTCGTGGGGCCGCTGGCAGCGGCGTTCGCGGCCCGCGTGCTCGCCACGCGGCGGCCGCTGCGCACGCTCGCGTGGGGCGCCGTGGCGCTGGCCTTCGGGCTGTCGGCGCTCGCGCCGTCGGACTGGGCCGGCGTCGGCGCGCTGGCGGCGGCGCTCGCGGTCGCCGCGGGCGCGCTCGTCTCGCGCTCGCTGCCGGCACCCGAGCGGTTCCTCTGGCTGCTGATCGCGGGCGGGCTGATCTGCCTGCTGATCCCCGAGGTCGTCTACGTGCGTGACGAGTTCGACGGCTCGACGCTGTACCGCATGAACACCGTGTTCAAGCTCGGCTACCAGGCATGGCTGCTGCTCGCCGTCGCGTCCGCCTGCGCGCTCCCGTGGGCGGGCGCCTGGCTGCCGCGCCGGGCGTGGCCGCTATGGGCGGCGCTGACCGCGATCCTGCTGCTGTTCGCGGCGATCTACCCGTACGCGGGCACGTACGCCCGCAAGGGCGGCTTCGCCACCTCGCCTTCGCTCGAAGGGCTGGCCTGGCTGCGGCCCAGTTCGCCGGGCGATCCGCCGGCGATCGAGTGGCTGCGCGATCACACGCCCGGCTCGGCCGTCGTCCTGGAAGCGGTCGGCGAGGACTACTCGGCGTTCGGCCACGCCCGCATCTCGACGTTCACCGGGCGCGCCACCGTCCTCGGCTGGGGCGGCCACGAGGTCCAGTGGGATCACCAGCCCGGCAACCGCGCAGCCGACGTCAAGACGCTCTACACCACCGCCGACGTCGACCAGGCGCGCACGCTGATCGACCGCTACGGGGTCAACTACGTCGTCTTCGGCCCGATCGAGCGCACCACGTACGGCGACGCCGGGCTGGCCAAGTGGGACCGGCTGGGCGCCAAGGTGTTCGACCGCGACGGCACGACGATCTGGCGCCTGAGTTAGCGCTTCTCGTACAGCCACTCCGGCATGCCGCCGGTGGGGTTCCAGACCTTGCGCTGCGTCAGCCACCGCCACCACGAGGCGGGCGTGATCTTCCCGTACTCGCGCACCCACCAGACGCGGAACGGGAACTCGCGCGACTGGTAGCCGGTGAGCTGGTTGGCGAGCCGGTCGTGCGAGCCCTGGGTGAGGATGAGCACGTCCGAGTCCGGCGGCGTGCCGGTCGTGCTGAGGTCCTGGTAGCCGACGCTGAGGTCGCGGAAGTACCACGCCCACGGGAACGTCGCACCCTCGGCGGCATCCACCGTGACCGTGAACGGCTTGTCGCTCGCCTTCGCCTGCGCGACGACCTGGCGCGCGACATTGGCGACCTCCTCGGAGGACTGCGTCGAGACGAGCAGCTCGCGCGGGTTGGCGCGGTGCACGGCGTTGATCTCCCACGATGCGAAGACCACGTAGGCAAACGCCACGACCGCGGCGGCGATCGCGACCTTGCCGTCCCAGTGCCGCCGTGTCTCCCAGATCGCCTGGACGCCGACGCCGGCCAGCAGGATTAGCGGCAGCAGCGGATGCAGCACCAGCCAGGCGAACTTCTCACCCGCCCACGAGTAGACGAGCAGCGAGAGGACGAACGCCCATACGAGGAACACGCGCAGCAGGGTCGGCCTGCGGATCGCGACCACGGCGCCGACCGCGCCCAGCAGCAGCGCCGGCCACTCGACGCCCGCGATCACGACGCCGTAGAAGACGTCCGACTCGCCGCCGCGGCCCACGCTGTGCTGGCCGAGCCAGTAGTCCAGCCCCGTGTACAGCCCGTCGATGCCCTTCGGGTTCGTGAAGAACGTCGTGAAGGTCGCGGTGTAGACGGCGATGAACGCCGCCAGGCACCAGCCCCACGCCTCGAGCCCAACCGCCCGCACCGGGCCGATGACGCGGTCGCGGTGGCGCGAGATGAGCACGGCGAGGAAGAACGTGCCGGCCACGAACACCGTGATGAACGTCGACTCCTTCGTCGCGAAGCTGAGCGCGAGCAGGGCCCCGACCAGCGCCGGCTGGTGGCCGCGCGGCCGGTCGAGGAAGCGGAAGACGACCACGAGCAGCGCGAGCGTGATCGAGGCGATGTAGATGTCCTCGCGCGCGAAGCGCGAGAAGTACAGGTACGAGGGGCCGATCGCGAGCAGCACGGCCGCCGTGAACGCGGCGCCGCGGCCGAGCTGGCGCCGCAGCAGGTACGGCATCGGCACCATCAGCGTGCCCATCAGCGCGGGCGCGAGCCGGGCCGTGAAGTCCGAGGCGCCGAACAGCGCGTACATCCCGGCGGTCAGGTAGAAGCGCAGCGGCCCGTGCAGCAGCGGGTTGTACTGGTAGTCGCCGTTCTTGAAGAGGAGCCACGAGAAGTAGGCGTCCTGGCTCTCGTCGTGGTGGAACGGACGATCCCCGAGCTGGTAGAAGCGCAGCGCGAGGGCGAGCGCGACCAGCACGCCGTAGGCGATCAGCTCGCCGCGCGGGCGCCGTGCGCGCGCGGGCGCGGGCTCGGCGGCGCGCGGGGCCGTCGCCGCGGTCATCGCCGCGCCTCCCTCAGCCGGCCCAGGCCGCCGTAGCGGGCGGCGAGCAGGACCAGTCCGACGAGCGTGATCGGGACGACGATGATGAAGCGCAGCATCACGATGTAGGCGACCGCCTGGGCGCCCGTTCCGCCCAGCGCCTTGATCCCGAGGATGGCGGCGGCGTCCTGCGTGCCCGCATAGGCGGGGCCGGAGGGGATCATCGAGAACACGGACGCGAGCGCGACGATGTAGAGCCCTTCGATCGGGTCCATGCCGAAGCCGACAGCGGCGCCGGCAGACATCCAGACCCCCGCCTCGATACCCCAGATCACGAGTGTCATGCCGAGCAGCAGGAGCCCGTGGTGCGCTCGCCGCAGGCCCAGCGTGGCCGAGGCCATCGGGGCGATGAACGCCATCATCCGCTCGTTGCGGCGGACGGCGAAGTAGCCGATCGCGACCGCGATGGCCAGACCGAGGGCGGCCAGCAGGATGATCTCGACCTTGCCGCCGCCGACCTCGCCGAGCAGGCCGTAGCCGACGACGACGAACAGCACGAGCAGCACGGCGATGTCGAGCAGCCGCTCGGCCAGCAGCGTCCCGATCACGGTGCGGATGGACGTGTTCGCCCGTGGGGCCATCAGCAGCGTGCGGACGACGTCGCCGCCACGGGCCGGGAGGATGTTGTTGCCCATGTAGCCGACGCAGGTCAGCGCGTACGTGTCGGCGCGCGGCGGCGTGGCGCCCTCGTCGACGAGCAGGCGCTGCCAGCGCTCCGAGCGCACAAGCGTGGCGAGGCCGTAGAGCAGGATCGCGCCGACCAGCGCGGCGATCTCCTTCGGCGTCGACGGCAGCTTCGGCGGCTGCTGCTTGGTGGCCCACCAGACGACGCCGGCAACGGCCAGCACCGAGACGGCCAGGCCGAGCCACTGCAGGCGCGCACCACCGCGCCGACGCTGGGCCGGCGGGGGAGGGGACGAGGGCGTGGGATCGGCGCCGGTGGTGTCGACCGGTGCGGTGATCGAGCAAGGATGACACCGCAACCACGCGGATCCGCCGCTGTTGTGGACCGCGATGCGACTCGTGATCCTCACTCTGGCGCTGCTCGCGGCGCTTCCGGCAACCGCGCGCGCCGACGACCTCGTGATCGACGGCCGCGGCTGGGGCCATGGCGTCGGCATGTCCCAGTACGGCGCCTACGGCTACGCGCTGCGCGAGGGCCGCGACGCCCAGTTCATCCTCGGCCACTACTACACCGGCAGCAGCTACGGCACGGCGCCGGGCGCGCGCATCCGCGTGCGGCTCAAGCGCACGCGGGTGCCGCGGATCAGCGGCGCGACGCTCGCCAAGGCGGCGAACGGGCGCCGCGTGCGGCTCGCCGAGGCGCACGTGTACCGCTTCAAGGCGCTCGACACCACACGCATCGAGATCGTCAACACCGCCAACCGCAAGACCAAGGCGCGCGTGCGCGCGCCCGTGACGGTCACCGGCGGCACCAGCACCACGCTGCGCGGCACCGCCGACAACGGCCTCGCCAACGGCGCCTACCGCGGGCGGCTCGTGCTCACGCGCGACGGCGGCGCGGTCCTCGTCGTCAACAGAGTCGGGCTCGAGCGGTACCTCTACGGCGTCGTTCCGTCGGAGATGCCGGCGTCGTGGCCGGCGGAGGCGCTGAAGGCGCAGGCGGTCGTGGCCCGCTCGTACGCGCTCAAGAGCCGGCGCCCGACCGCGCCGTACGACGTGTTCGCCGACGTGCGCTCGCAGGTCTACCGCGGCGTGCCGGCCGAGACCGCGGCGTCGAACGCCGCCGTCAACGGCACGCGCGCGCACGTCGTCACGGCTGGCGGCGAGATCGCCCAGACGTTCTTCTTCTCGACCTCCGGCGGCCGCACGGCGACCAACGAGGAGGCCTTCGGCGGCGCCCCGATCTCCTACCTGCGCTCGGTCGACGACCCGTACGACGACCTCTCGCCCTACCACACGTGGGCGGAGCGGTTCACGGCCGCGTCGGCCGCGAAGAAGCTGCGGTCGATCACGAACGGCGGCCTGAAGGGCCTGGAGGTGGCGACCAAGACCAGCTCCGGCCGCGCCGCGACCATGATCGTGCACGGCAGTCGCGGCGACACGACCGCGAGCGCGGCTCAGGTGCGGACGCTGCTCGGCCTGCGGAGTACCTGGATCACGAAGGTCACCGGTCCCTGATCCGTCTCTCAGGCCCTAGGACGGTCCGGCCTCGCGAGCGCGGGCGACGAGGGCGGGGACGCCCTCGGTCCATGGGTCGCCGTGCCCGGGCAGCACGACGCCCGCCTCGAGGCCCTCGATGCGGTCGAGCGACTCCAGCTCGCCCGCGACCGACACCGCGAAGGCGCCGGGCATGATCTGAGGGCCCGAGCGGCCGGTGAGCGGGTTCCAGGTGCAGAGCGCGTCGCCGGCGAACAGCGCGCCGCGGTCGGGCATATGGAAGACGACGTGGCCGTTGGAGTGGCCGGGCGTGTGGACCACGAGCGGGTGGCCCGGGACGTCCAGCACCTGGCCGTCGGTGAACGTCGACAGCGCGGCGATCTTCGGCCGCCGCAGCGCGCCGCTGCGCGCGAACAGCGCGAGCAGCTTCCACGCCTGGGCGTAGCGCAGGTACGGGAGCGGGTTGCCCTCGGGCTTCTGCTCGACGCCGTCGCGCGCCATCGCCGCATCAGCCTCGTGGATGTGGACGGTCGCGCCGGCCTGGCGGACGACCTCGGCCAGCCCGACGTGATCCATGTGCCCGTGCGTGAGCACGACCGCCCCGATGTCGGACACCGTCCGCCCGCGCTCGCGCAGGAACGCCTCGAGCTGGCCGCGGAAGCCGGGCACGCCGGCGTCGACCAGCGTGAGCCGGCGGTCCTCCTCGACGAGATAGAAGTTCACGACCTCGTTGCCGAGGCGATGGATCCCGGGCGCGACCTCGGTCGGCATGCGGCGACGATACGGGTTCGAATCCGGTTGGACGAAGCCGGTTCCATGCAGTACCTTGGCTGGACTGATGGCAAGCCGCCGTTACATCCCCACGAAGCTCATGCCCGTCGCAGCGGGTCATTCGTGGGTGGGCGCGCGGACGTTCGCCATCCTCACGAACCAGCCGCGCGGCTCTTAGCGGACGGAACCTTCACATGGACCCGTCCGCGAAGAACGCGGGCGGGCGTCGTGTGACGCGCTGGACCCGCGAACTCATCATCGAGAAGATCAAGGAGTGGGACGCCCGCTACGGCGAGCCGCCCTGCTCGGCCGACTGGAACCCGTCGCTGGCTCGCTGGCGCGCGCAGGACTGGCGCGCCGAGCGCTACCGCGAAGGCGTCTGGCCCTCGACCAACGCCGCCAAGCGCCCGTTCGACGGCTCCTTCGACGCTGCCGTCCGGGCGGCGGGGCTGGAGCCGCACAAACCGGGGCCGAAACGCAACGGCGCCGACGAAGCTCGCCTGACAGGCGAACGTAGCGTCGCCGAAGGAGCGGCTCGCCGGGCAGGCGAAACCCATGTCCCCGTCGCGCGGCCGCGCGACGAGCTGGCCGCGGCGCTGAAGCGTGTCCGCGAGGCTGAGGCCCGCGTCGCGGAGCTCGAGCGCGGCCTGCTGTTCGCCGAAGGACGCGGCGAGCGCGCCGAGGCCAAGGCCGGCGAGGCCCGCCGCCGCGGGCGGCGCAGCGGCGACAAGCGCGCGCACCGCGAGCGCGTGCGCGTCGTCCGGCGCGATCCCGGCAGCGAGATGATCGAGCGGGCCGAGGCGCTGGTCGCCGACGCCGAGGCGCGCGTGCGCGCCGCCGAGGATCAGGCCGGGGCCGCCGCGCGCGACGCCGCGGAGGCTCGCCAGGAAGCGGCGGCGGCGAAGCGCCGCGCGCGCGAGCTGAGCGCCCTGATCGCCGAGGACCAGCGGCGGCTGACCGGCGGCGAGCTGGCCGAGCTGCGCGCCGGCGGCCCGTCCGGCCCGGCGGTGCTGGCCGCGGCGCTCAAGCGCCTCGCCAAGGCGCGTGCGGCGGGCGACCGTGGCGGGCTCGCGTCGGCGCTGGCCGAGGTCGCCTCGGCCGCGGTGCGCTGGCGGGACCGCATCTGACCTTCCCTCCCCAGGTCCGGGGCGGGCCGGCTCCCTCCTCAGCCGGCCCGCCCGCGATCAAGGAAGTCGTGCAGTCCGCCGATAAATCCGCGGGTAATGTCCGTAAGGACCATGGCCGCACTCGTCGAGGGACAGATCGCCCGTCTGGATGTGGGCGAGAGTCTGGCGTGCCGCATCATCGGCTTCAGTGGCCCCGAGGTCGTGCTCGCGCTCGACCAGCAGCCTGAGGAAGAGATCGCCAGCGGCGCCGCCGCGTACTTGCTGCTCGAGGCCGACGGGCAGCTGCAGGCCGTCCGCGGCCGCGTCAGCGCTCCGCTCAACGGCGAGGTCGTCATCCGCCTCACCGACGACATCCGGCTCGGCCAGCGCCGTGTCTTCTCGCGCGCGCCGATCCCGCTCCCGGTTCGCGTCAAGACCGAAAAGGCGGACTGGGCGAGCGTCACGCGCGACGTCAGCGCCGGCGGCGTCTGCGTAGCCCGCGACGGCGCCGAGTACGGCGGCGGCGCGGTCCAGCTCACGATCACCGTCGCCAGCCACGAGGTCGTCGCCGAGGCCCGCGTCGTGCGGGTCACCGAGAGCGATCTCGGCGTCGAGTTCGAGCAGATCGAAGACGCCGATCGGCTCCTGCTGGCGTCGCTCGCGCTGGCCTATCACCGCCCGCGGTAAGCGCTCTCTCCCGCCGAACGGCGGCGTGCATTAGGCTCTCTGGCCAGCGCCAAATGTCGCGTTCTCGACGGAGGAGGAGACGCTGTAATGGCACGGGTCTCAATGGCTGTGAACGGGGTTCGCTACGACCAGGACGTGGAGCCTCGACTGCTCCTCGTGCACTTCCTACGCGACACCCTCGGGCTGACGGGCACGCATGTCGGCTGTGACACCTCCAACTGCGGCGCTTGCACCGTCCATCTCAACGGCGATGCCGTCAAGAGCTGCACTGTGCTCGCGGTGCAGGCCGACGGCGCGGAGGTCACCACGATCGAGGGCATGGGGACCGACGACGCGCTGCACCCGCTGCAGGAGGCCTTCTGGAAGAACCACGGGCTGCAGTGCGGTTACTGCACGCCCGGGATGATCATGGCCGGCGCCGATCTGCTGACGAAGAATCCGGACCCGAGCGAGGAAGAGGTGCGCGAGGCGCTCGCCGGCAACCTCTGCCGCTGTACGGGCTACCACAACATCGTGAAAGCGGTGCTGGACGCCGCCGACACGACGAAGGGGGTGCCGGCATGAGCGCCATCGAGCAGGCGGCGCCGAGCGACAAGTGGGTCGGCCAGGCGATCCGGCGCAAGGAGGACGCCCGGATGATCACCGGGCGTGGGAACTACGTCGACGATCTCGTGCTCTCCGGGATGCTCTTCATGGCGGTCGTGCGCTCGCCCGAGGCGCATGCCAAGATCGTCTCGATCGACACGGCGGCCGCCAAGCGGGCCACCGGCGTCCACGGCGTCTTCACGGCCGAGGACCTCAA
Source organism: uncultured Solirubrobacteraceae bacterium (assembly GCA_963803335.1). Classification (GTDB taxonomy): domain Bacteria; phylum Actinomycetota; class Thermoleophilia; order Solirubrobacterales; family Solirubrobacteraceae; genus DASSUW01. The sequence continues at coordinate 24,810 of CAWDME010000015.1, forward strand.
GCTCGAGGCGCCGATCCCGATGGTGTGGATCCCGCCGGGAGTCGAGATCAAGACGCCGGAGACGTGGCCGCTCGCCAAGGGCGTCGTCAAGTACGTCGGCCAGCCCGTGGCCGTCGTGGTCGGCAGCGACAAGTACGGCGTCGTCGACGCCGCCGAGCAGGTCGTCGTCGAGTACGACCCGCTGCCCGCGGTCGTCGACCCCGAGAAGGCCCTGGAGGCCGGCTCGCCGCTCGTCCACGAGGAGTTCGGGACCAACCAGTCGCACGAGTGGTCGATCGGCGGCGGCGACATGGACACCGCGTGGAGCGACGCCGATGTGGTCATCGAGCGGCGGATCGTCAATCACCGGACCGCGGGCACCCCGATCGAGACGCGCGCCTGCGTCGCCGACTTCCGCGCCGGCATGCTGACCGTGCACCTGACGAGCCAGAACCCGCACCTCGTCCGCCTCTTCATGGCCGGCGAGCTCGGCATGTCCGAGGGGAAGATCCGCATCATCGCGCCAGACGTCGGCGGCGGCTTCGGCGTGAAGATCATGCACTACCCCGAGGAGATCATCGCCGCCGTCGCGTCGCGCGCGCTGGGCCGGCCGGTCAAGTGGACCGAGACGCGCTCGGAGCACATGACGTCGACGATCCACGGCCGCGACCAGATTGACTACGTAAAGATTGGCGCCAAGCGCGACGGCACGATCACCGGCCTCCAGTGCACGGCGATTGCCGACCTCGGCGCGTATTTCGAGACGCTGACCCCGTTCATCCCGTGCTTCACGGGCTTTGTGATCAGCGGCTGTTACAAGATCCCGAACCTCAAGTTCACGGCCCGCGGCGTCTTCACGAACAAGATGGCGACCGACGCCACGCGGGGCGCCGGACGGCCGGAGGCGACGCACCTGATCGAGGTGACCATCGACCAGCTCGCGGCTGAGCTGGGGATGGATCCGCTCGAGCTGCGGCGCAAGAACTTCATCCCGGCCGAGGACTTCCCGGCCGAGGTGGCGATCGGGCTCGTCTACGACTCCGGCGACTACCACGGGTCGCTCGACAAACTGCTCACACACGTCGACGTCGAGGCGTTCCGCCAGGAGCAGGAGCAGGCGCGCGCGAACGGCAGGTACCTCGGCATCGGGTTCTCCACCTGGATGGAGATCTGCGGCCTGGCGCCGTCGCGCATCGTCGGCCCGAGCGGCGTCGGCCTCCAGGGCGGCTTCTACGAGTCCGGCATCGTGCGCGTCCACGCCTCCGGCGCGATCACCGCCTACAGCGGCACCGCCCCGCACGGCCAGGGCCTGGACACGTCGTTCGCGCAGATCGTCGCCGACCGCGTCGGCACCACGCCCGATCAGGTCGAAGTCATCCACGGCGACACCGGCACCGGGCCGTTCGGCCTCGGCAGCTCCGGCTCGCGCTCGCTGGCCGTCGGCGGCGAGTCGCTCGCCAAGTCGGCGATCAAGGTGGCCGAGAAGGCCAAGAAGCTGGCGGCCCACCTGCTCGAGGCGGCGCCCGAGGACATCGAGCTGGCGGACGACAAGTACTCGGTCAGGGGCTCGCCGGACAAGGGCCTGACGCTCGCCGAGCTCGCCGGTGCGGCCTACGTGCCGGAGAACCTGCCCGAGGGCATGGAGCCGGGGCTGGAGGAGACCACCTTCTACGACCCCGAGAACTTCGTGTTCCCGTTCGGCGCCCACGCCTGCATCGTCGAGGTGGACGCCGAGACCGGCAAAGTGGAGATCAAGCGCTACGTCTCGGTCGACGACTGCGGCCCGGCGATCAACCCAATGCTTATCGAGGGCCAGATCCACGGCGGCATCACGCACGCCATCGGGCAGGCGCTGTACGAGCGCATCCACTACGACGAGGACGGCCAGCTCGTGACCGGCACGTTCGTCGACTACGCGCTGCCGAGCGCCGCCGACGTGCCCAGCTTCGAGACCGACCGCACGGAGACCCCGTCGCCGTCCAACTCGCTCGGCGTCAAGGGCGTCGGCGAGGCGGGCACGATCGCCGCCTCGGCCGCGATCACCAACGCGGTGATCGACGCCCTACGCCCGCTCGGCGTGGACTACATCGACATGCCGCTCAGCCCGCAGCGGATCTGGTCGGCGATCCAGGAGGGCGGGGCGGTCACGCACGACCCCGGCAAGCAGGGCGGCGCGTGGGACGACCACGGGAGCGGGAGCGCCGGCTCCGGACCCACGGCTCCGAGCGAGGGAGGTGGGTCATGATCCCCGCCAGCTTCGACTACGTGGCGCCGGAATCACTCGATGACGCGCTGAGCGCGCTGCGGGGCGGCGGCGAGGACGCCAAGCTCCTCGCCGGCGGCCACTCGCTGCTGCCACTGATGAAGCTGCGGCTGGCGGCCCCGTCGCTGCTGGTCGACCTCCGGCTCGTGCCCGGCCTGGCCGGGATCCAGCGCGAGAACGGCACGGTGCGGATCGGAGCGATGACCCGTCACGTCGAGCTGGCGAACGGCGGCCTCGGGCTCATCTCGGCCGCCGCCAGCACGATCGCCGACCCGCAGGTCCGCAACCGCGGGACGATCGGCGGCTCGCTCGTGCACGGCGACCCGGCGTCCGACCTGCCGGCCGTCGTGCTCGCGTGCGAGGGCACGGTCACGGTCCGGGGGGAGGGCGGCACGCGTGAGATCGCGGGCGCCGACCTGTTCCAGGACTTCCTGACGACCGCCGTCGGCGACGACGAGATCCTCACGGAGATCCGCCTGCCGGCGCTGGACGGCTACGGGGTCGGCTACCACAAGTTCAACCGCCGCCAGGAGGACTGGGCGATGGTGGCCGCCTGCGCGCTCGTGAAAAAGGCGGCCGACGGCTCGTGCGAGGACGTGCGTATCGGGCTCACGCACATGGGCTCGACGCCGCTGCGGGCGACCGCCGCCGAGCAGGCGCTGCGCGGCAAGGCGCTCGACGCCCAGAGCATCGCGGCGGCCGCCGACCAAGCCGCCGAGGGCACGGAGCCGCCCGCCGACCTCAACGCCTCCGCCGACTACAAGCGCCACCTGGCGCGCGTGCTCACGCGGAGAGCGCTCGAGGACGCGTCATCATGATGCTGTGCGCTTCGCCACGACCGACGACGTGAGCCGGGCCCTGGCCGGCGAGGGCTACCTCGCCGACCAGGCTCTGAGCACCGCCGTGTTCCTGGCCGCGACCCTCGAGCAGCCGCTGCTGCTCGAGGGCGAGGCGGGAGTGGGGAAGACCGAGGTGGCTCGTGCGCTGGCGTCGTCGGCGGGCGCCCGGCTGATCCGGCTCCAGTGCCACGAGGGGATCGACCTCCACCACGCCGTCTACGACTGGGACTATCAGCGCCAGCTGCTCGCCATACGCGCGGCCGAGGCGGGCGCCGAGGCGCGCGAGCTGTTCGGGCCCGAATTCCTGCTGCGGCGACCGTTGCTGGAGGCGCTCGAGCATGACGGACCGGCCGTGCTGCTGATCGACGAGGTCGACCGGGCCGACGACGAGTTTGAGGCGTTCCTGCTCGAGTTCCTGGCCGACTTCGCGATCACGATCCCCGAACTCGGCACGGTGACCGCCAAGCAGCGGCCGCTGGTCGTGCTCACCTCCAACCGCACGCGTGAGCTGCACGACGCTTTGAAGCGCCGCTGCCTATACCACTGGATCGACTACCCGACGCGCGAGCGAGAGGCGGAGATCGTGCGCACGCGGCTGCCCGGCGTCCCTGAGGCCGTCGCCGACCGGGTGTGCGCGGCGGTCGCGCGGTTGCGCGAGGAGGAGCTCTACAAGCTGCCCGGCGTGGGGGAGACGATCACCTGGGCGCGCGCGCTGCTGGCGCTCGACGGCGAGGGCGACCTCGAGAGCACGCTCGGCGTGGCGCTGAAGGTACGGGAGGACATCGAGCGCGTGCGCGAGAAGGGGCTCCTGAGCGGTGCCTGAGGCCCCGGTCACCAGCCGGCTGTCCCTGCTCGGCGAGTACATGCGCGCCGGCGGCGCGGCCGTCGGCGTCGGCGAGCTGCTCGCCGCCCACCGGGCGCTGGAGGCGGTCGATCCCGCCTCGCGTCGTGACGCGTTCTTCGCGCTGCGCACGGTGATGTGCTCCACGCACGCCGACTTCAAGGCGTTCGCGGAGGCGTTCGCGGCCGTGTTCGCCGTCGCGGACGAGAGCCGCGACCCGCTCGAGCAGCTCGGCACGATCGAGCGATCGGTGCTGCCGCGGATGGGCATCCCGGCCGAGGCCGACGGCCAGCCCGAGCTCGTCGACATGCCGGTCCCGTCCGCCTACAGCGAGGAGGAGCTGCTGCGCGAGAAGGACTTCGCCGAGTACAGCGACGCTGAGCGCGCGCTGGCGCGGCGGCTGCTGGCGCGGCTCGCCCGCCGCTCCCCGCAGCGGATCTCGCGCCGCACGCGGGCGACACGCCGCCGGCGCGACATCCACGACCTCCGCGCCACGATCCGCGTCTCGCTGCGGCACGGCGGCGAGCTGTTCGAGCGCCGCTACCGCGAGCCGGCCGAGCGGCCGCGGCGGCTCGTCCTGATCTGCGACGTGTCGGGCTCGATGACCCCGTACGCGCGCATGCTCCTGCAGTACATGCAGGCGAGCGTGAGCGCCCGCGCGCGCGTGGAGGCGTTCGTGTTCGGCACGCGGCTCACGCGCGTCACGCGCGAGCTGGCCGGCCGCGATCCCGACCGTGCGCTGGCGCGCGCCGCCGAGCACGTGGCCGACTGGTCGGGCGGCACGCGCATCGGGTCGGCGCTGGCCGAGCTCAACCGCGAGCACGGCCGACGCATCGGCCGCGGCGCGATCATTGTCGTGCTGTCCGACGGCTGGGACCGCGGCGACCCGGACGTGCTGGGCGTGGAGATGGCCCGTCTGCGCCGCTGCGCCCACCGCGTCGTGTGGCTGAACCCGCTCGCCGCCGACCCGCGTTACGAGCCGCTCACGCGCGGGATGCAGGCCGCGCTCCCGCACGTCGACCACCTGCTGCCCGGAAACTCGATCGCCTCGCTGGAGGCGTTGGCCTCGCTCATGGAGGAGGGACTCGCATGAAGGATGTCCTCGAAGACGTGGATGCCTGGACCGCACGCGGCGACGCCGTGGCGCTCGCGACCGTGATCAGCGTCAAGCGCTCCGCGCCGCGCCCGCCCGGATCCAAGATGGCCATCAACGAGAACGGCGAGATCTCCGGCGCCGTGTCCGGCGGCTGCGTCGAGGGCGCGGTGGTCGAGGTCGCCGAGGAGGTGCTGAGCGGCAAGAGCGGCCCGCGCCTGCTGCACTTCGGCATCGCCGACGAGGAGGCCTGGGACGTCGGGCTCCCGTGCGGCGGCGAGATCGACGTCTACGTCGAGCGCTACCAGCCGTGAGCGCGCAGTCGTCGTTCGCCGAGCTGGCGCGCAGCGGCGGCCGCGGCGCGCTGGTCACGAACCTCGAGGGCGGCCCTGAGAAGCTGCTCGTCCACCACGACGGCCGCACCGAGGGCACGCTCGGCGACCCGGCGCTCGACGAGGAAGCCGCCAAGCACGCGGACGAGCTGATGTGGGCCGAGCGCGCCGAGCGCCGCGGCGATCTGTTCATCGACGTCACGTTCCCGCCGCCGCGCCTGATCGTCTTCGGCGCCGTCGACTTCGCGGCCGCGCTGTGCAAGATGGCGAAGGCCACCGGCTGGCGCACGTTCGTCGTCGACCCGCGGGCACGCTTCGCCCAGCCGGCCCGCTTCCCCGACGCCGAGGAGGTCGTGGCCGCGTGGCCGGAGGAGGCGTTCCACCATCTCGGCGGCATCGACCGGGCGACCGCGATCGCCGTCCTCACGCACGACCCGAAGCTCGACGACGCCGCGCTCGTCCTCGCGCTGCGCTCGAACGCCGGCTACATCGGCGCGATGGGCTCGCGCCGCGCGCAGGACAAGCGGCGCGAGCGTCTGCTGGCGAAGGGGATCGAGGACAGCGAGCTCGAGCGGATCTCCGCGCCGATCGGCCTCGATCTCGGTGCGCTGACCGCCGAGGAGACCGCGCTGTCGATCATCGGCGAGATCGTCGCGATGCGGCACGGCCGGGCCGGAGGCCGGCTGGCGCACGCCCAAGGCCGGATCCACGAGGTCGGCGTGTGACAGTCGGCGGGCTGGTCCTCGCCGCCGGTGAGGGGCGCAGGTTCGGCGGCACCAAGCAGCTCGCGGAGCTGGACGGGCGCCCGCTGCTCGAGCACGCCCTGGCCGCGGTCGCGTCGATCTCCCCGCGCGTGGTCGTCCTCGGCCACGCCGCGGACGCGATCCTCGAGACGGTCGACCTGCAGGGCGCCGAGCCGGTCATCTGCGCCGAGTGGGCCGACGGGCAGTCGGCTTCGCTGCGCTGCGGCCTGACCGCGCTGCGCGGCGCCGACGCGGTGCTCGTCGTGCTCGGCGACCAGCCCGGCATCACGCCCGCGGCGATCGACGCGGTGGCGGCGGCGGACGGCGACGAGGACGCGGTCCGGGCGACATACGACGGCGTGCCGAGCCACCCGGTGCTGCTGCGATCCTCTCTGCTGGCGCGCGCGAGCGAGCTGCGCGGGGACACGGGCTTCCGCGATCTGCTGTCCGGGGCGCGGGTACGGGAGGTCGAGGTGGGGCACCTCGCGGACGCGAGGGACGTCGACACGCGAGAGGAGCTGGCAGGCCGATGAAGATGGAGCAGAGCTTCGAGGTGCAGGCACCGCTGGCGCAGGTGTGGGACGCGCTGATCGACCTGGAGCGGGTGGCGCCGTGCCTGCCGGGCGCGTCGATCACCGGCCACGACGAGGATGGCACCTACCACGGGACGTTCTCGGTCAAGCTCGGCCCGATGACCGCCTCCTACAACGGGTCGGTCAAGATCGACGAGGTCGACGAGGCGGCGCACCGCGCGACGCTCAAGGCCAGGGGCACCGACAAGCGCGGGCAGGGCGGCGCGAGTGCCACGATCGTCAACACGCTGTCCGAGCGCGACGGCGGCACGCACGTCGATGCGGTGACCGACTTCAACATCACCGGCCGGCTCGCCCAGTTCGGCCGCGGCGGGATCATGGAGGACGTCTCGAACCGCCTGATGCGCGACTTCGCCACGTGCCTCTCCTCGCGGCTGGGCGAGGCGCCCGAGCCGACGGCGCCGACCGGCGCCGAGGTGACGGCCGGTGACGCCGCGCCGGAGGCGGTGGCCGCCGCGGCCAGCACGCCGCCCGCGCCGACGCCGCCGACGCCTCCGCCGCCCGCCGCGCCGGTCAAGGGGTTCTCGCTGTTCTTCTCGGTCCTGTGGGAGCGGATCAAGCGCCTGTTCGGGGGCGGCCGCTCGTGAGCAACCGGGCGCGCTGCCCGAACTGCGGCGAGCGTGTCCAGCCGTTCGCCGCCGGCTGCGCGATCTGCGGCGCCGATCTCGACACGACACGCTGGGACGCCGGCCCGTCGGTGTTCCAGCGCATCGGCTCGTGGTTCACCGCGCTGTCGTACGGCGGGCCGATCGGCGGCGCCGCACTCCTGATCATCGTTGGCTTCCTGATCTTCTGGTTCGTCTTCTAGGCCGCCGCGGCGGCCTGCAAGCACTCGAGCATCGCGGCGACGGCCGGGCTGCGATACCCGTCGCGGGGCCGGACCGCCGCGATGTGCCGCACCGGCGCGCCGGTCAGTGGCCGCACGGCGATGCCGGGCTGCGGGCGGACGAGCGCGAGGCCCGGGATGACCGAGACGCCTAGACTCGCAGCCACGAGCGCCTGCACTGCGACGTTGTCGTCGGACGCGCAGTCGATCTGCGGAGTGAAGCCGGCGGCGCGGCAGTGGTGCTCCACGATCCCGAACCACGCGCTCGAGGGTGTGCCGCCGATCCACACCTCCTCGGCCAGGTCCGAGAGCGCGAGCTCAGAGCGACGGGCGAGTCGGTGGCGCGCCGGCAGCACGGCGCGATAGGCATCGTCGTACAGCGGCGTGCGTGCGAGATCCTGACCATCGACCTTGGGCAGCGCGTCGTGCTCGTAGATCAGGGCGAGGTCCAGCTGTGCGGCTTCCAACCGCGGAACCAGCGTCTGCAGCGGGAGCGCGAGCACCGTCAGTGTCACTGACGCCTCGCGGCGGCGGAAGCGCTGGAAGGCTCGGGGCACGAACGTGGACAGCGCCGTCGGGAAGCTGCCGAAACGCAGCCGCCCGGCGCGGCGCCCGGCGATCTCGCCGAGCTCCTGCTCGGCGCCGTCGAGCCGCGCGAAGATGCCGGTGGCGTGGCGGGTGAGCGCGTGGCCGGCCTCGGTCAGCTCGACGGGCCGGGTGCCTCGTTCGATCAGCGGCAGCCCAACCTCACGCTCGAGCGCCGCGACGTGCTGGCTGACGGCCGACTGGGTGAGCCGCAGCGCCGCGGCCGCGGCGGAGAACGAGCCGTGGGAGGCGACCTCGGACAGCACCCGGAGTCGACGCACGTCGAGCATCAGTGCCACTTATAGACATTCACGCATCGCAATTGCAACTGATGATGCGGCCTGGCACCGTCGTTCCATGATCCTCCCCAGCTTTCCCGCCCAGCTCGTCGACGAGTGGATCCCCGCGCTCGACGGCGTCGAGGCGAAGTTGCGCGCCGGCGCGTGCGTCGCGGTCGTCGGTGGCGGCTCGCGCCGAAGTGAGCCTCCTCCAAGAGGCGTTCCCACACAGCCGGATCGATGCGTTCGACGATCACCGGATCCCCGGCGCGTACTACGACCTCGTCGCCTGCTGGGAGTACCTCCGCGGCCACGAGGACCCGGTCGGCGTCGCACGGCACATCCACGGTTGCCTCGCCGGCGACGGGACCTGGCTCGTCGTCGATGCCAGTGACTTCACCGACGTGATGGTCGCCGGCGGGTTCTCCAGCGCGCGGCGCGTCTGCGACACGCCGCTGCACCTGGTGCTCGAGGCCCGGCCGTGAGACGGTTGGCGTCGTGACGCGGATCGGCATCCACCTCCCGCAGCTCGTCGAGCGGCCGAGCGCCGCCGCGTTCGCCGAGGCGGTCGAGTGCGCGGTCGCCGCCGAGCGGCTGGGCTATGACGCGATCTCGGTCAACGACCACGTCGTCTACCACGGGCCGTGGCTCGACGGGCCGACGCTGCTCGCGGCCGCCGCCGTCCGCACGCGCCGCATCGGCCTCGCCACGACCGTGCTGCTGCCCGCGCTGCGCGGCGCCGCCGTGTCCGCGCAGACGCTCACGGCGATCGACCAGCTCTCCGGCGGGCGGTTGATCGCCGGCGTCGGCATCGGGTCGCACGCGCCCGACTACGAGATCTGCGGCGTGCCGTTCGAGCGCCGCGGCACGGCGCTCGACGAGGCGATCGCCGTACTGCGGGAGCGCTGCCCGGACGGGCCGCCGATCTACGTAGCGAGCTGGGGCCGCGCGCTGCCGCGCGTCGCCCGTGCCGGTGACGGCTGGGTCGCGTCGGCGCTCCACAACGGGCCTGAGGCGTTCGCCGAGCAATGGCAGCACCTGCGAGCGCTCCTCGCCGAGGAGGGCCGCGACCCCGACGCCTTCCCGAACATCCTCGCCACGCTCTTCTTCTACGTCGGCGAAGACGCCGAGCGCGTGATCGCGGAGCGGCTCGCACCGCTGCTCGGCAAGCCGCCCGCCGACATGCTCGCGTGCTCGGCCTTCGGCACCGCCGACGACGTCGCCGATCGGGTCCGCGCCTACGCCGACGCGGGCGCGCAGCAGATCCACCTGTGGCCCGCCGCCGACCCGCTCGAGCAGATCGAGGCGCTAGCCTCGGCGGGCGATGGACTCCTACTCCGACAGCGGCCTCTGCGGGTCTGACGTCCCACCCCTGGTAGGCGAGCTTCTCACCGGCACCGGGCTCACCTTGCGCGAGGCGGCCGCGGCGATCGAGCGCGGCGAGACACCCCCGCTGACGCCGCTCCAGCGCCGGATCGTCGAAGACTGGGCAACCCGCGCTGTGCTGCCGTGATCGGCTGAGGGACCATGGCCTAGGCGGGCGGGTCCTGTCAGGAAATGGAACCCGCCGGCGACTTTGCAGGCGAGGGCGCTCCACCTCTCAGACGCATTTCGAGATGAGCAAAGCTCGCCGGCCCGCAACGCCCTTTCCTGCCACCCACCCGAGAAGCGTCTACGACTCAGGGATCGACCGCTGTCGCGTTCACGCGAGGCTGTCGCGTAAGTCCGCGGCGACGGTCGTTTGTTGTCGCATTCTCCAATGACGTGCCGACCTGACGGCGATCGCCGGCGTTGCTTCTGCGCACCGCCGCGCCGGTCGGCAACGCCTCCGCGAGATCGTTGGAGATTTCTCCAACGCCCTCGACTTATGCGACAGCCTCACGCGATAGATGGCATGAGCAGCCGGGTCTATCCGGGCGCGTGTGTAGGGACCTCCTCAGCTCAGGCGCGGCGCTTGTCCGCGCAGGCGTTTGAACCGTGGAGCTTGAGGAGGCCCCGTGTGACGATCGTAATGGGACTCGATCAGCATCGAGCGCAGATCACCGCCGACTGGCTGGACACGTCGACCGGGGAGGTCTCGCGTGCGCGCGTGTCGCCGGCGGACCGCGCCGGCGTCCGGGAGTTCGCCGAGCGCTTCCGCGACCGGGAGCTCGAGGTGGCGCTGGAGGCGACGACGGGATGGCGGTTCGTGGTCGAGGAGCTGCAGGCCGTCGGGGCGGGCGTGCATCTGGCCGAGCCGGCGGAGACGGCGGCTCGGCGGGGGAACAAGAAGCGGGCCAAGAGCGATCGCGCGGACGCCCGGCATCTGCGCGAGCTGCTGATGATCGGTCGGCTGCCGGAGTCGTGGATCGCACCGGAGCACATCCTCGATCTGCGTGCGCGGGTCAGGCTGCGGCACACGCTCTCGGCGCAGCGCGGCGAGTGGCAGCAGCGCATCCAGGCGGTGCTCTATCACCACGGATGCCCGCAGCGACGCAACCTGATGACGGGCGAGGGGCAGCAGTGGCTTGCCGCCCAGCCACTACCGGCGGGCGCGCGCGAGCAGGTCACGGTCGCGCTGGCGATGATCGAGGCGGTCGATGTCCAGCTGGCGCCGCTGACGCGCGAGCTGCGCGCCTATGCGCGCCGTCAGCCGGGGTGTCGAGCGTTGATGGGCCACTTCGGGATCGGCGGGCTGGTCGCCGTGACGATCCTCGCCGAGCTCGGTGACGCGCGGCGGTTCTCCTCCTCGCGCGACGCCGTCCGCTACGGCGGCTTGGACATCACCGTCCACCAGTCCGACATGCGCCGCGCCGCCGGCCACCTGTCGCGCCAAAGGGCCACCCGCGTTGCGGTGGGCGCTGTTCGAGGCGGCGCAATCGGCGGCGCGCGCCGGCAGTCCCGACCGCGACTACTACCGGCAGACGGCGGAGCGGTTGGGCGCCAATCGCGCGTGCCTGTCGATCGCCCGCAAGCTGCTCAAGCGCTGCTACCACACGCTGCGCGAACTCGGCGAGGAGGCGCTGCAACCGGCGTGAAGTCGGTCATGCGCGCGCAGCCCTCACTGACACCGATGCGCCGCGGCCGGCTCCTCCCATGCTCCTGCCGCCACGTCCGCGTGGACGGCCCTGATAGACCGAGCGGCCGCAACGCTTTCCCCAGCGGGATCACCCCATCAACCATCATGTCGCCGGCGCGGCGCCAACCCGCGCCGCGGACCGAGATAAGGCTGGGCGCCCGCGCGCACATGACCCGCACAGCGAACCGGCCGCACGCGCCTCCAGACGCCCGCGGCAGTTGCAGCCACAGAACCGGACCCGCGCTTGACGCCTGGGCCCTGCACAGATAAGGAGCAGCGTGCGACCGACCGCGCCACTCGACGACGAGACTGTCGAGCTGCACGGAAACCAGCAGTCGCCCCACGGCGGCTTGCTGCTGCTTAAGGCGAAGACGGAGGCCGGCTGCGCGCCCGGGCGACCGCTCCGAACGGATAACGACCCGGATAGGCGTTCGGAGCACGCGGCCGAGCAGGGCTCGAGGGATCGACTGCCTTGACTTGCGGTCGTGAACGGACGAGTGTTCCTGACGTCGGCGGCTTCGGAGGTCCCGTCACAGAAGAGCTCGACGAGATGAGGGCGCGCACCGCTCCGCGATTGCGCTTGCGGTGGCTCTCGCGCTCGTGATTGACGCGACGTCGACTCCCTCATCGGCGACCGCGCACGCGCCGCCAGCGTGCGGATGAGGGTCCACGACAGCCCCAAGCCTCGTCGGCCAGGGAGGGCACCGACCACGGTCAACCCCAACCCAAGGAGGTCGAGTCATGTCGAGTCCGCAGGCCAGAGGCCGTCTGCGCAGGGGAAGGAAGGCGATGTTCGTCGTCGCTGTCGGCGCCCTGTTGACGGCAGCGCTGGCTGTCCTCATGGGCCAGGGCGTCGCCGCTTCCGCACACCCGGGCAACAACGCTCCGTGGCTCGATCCCCACAAGCCGATTCAGGCCCGAGTGAACGCCCTGCTGCGTGCGATGACCTTGCCCGAGAAGGTCGGCCAGATGGACCAGCAGCTCGTCGACAACGTGACCGGTCCGTCCAACGCATGCGGCAGCCAGGGCTGGGCCCAGCTGAACCAGAGCTGCCTGAAGACGTGGCTGGTCGACAACCACACGGGCTCTCTGCTCGCAGGCGGTACCGACAACCCGCCGGATACCACCGGGCAGGGCGGCACCGGTAACACCGGCTACGACTGGGCCAACGAGTACAACATGATCCAGCAGTACGCGATCCAGAATTCGCGGCTGCACATTCCGTTGATCTTCGGGGTCGACGCAGTGCACGGCTTCGGCCATCCCTGGCAGGCGCCGCTCTACCCCCAGTCGATCGGCATGGGCGCCACCTGGCATCCATCGGCGGCTCGCGCGGGCGGAGCCGCGACCGCTGACGCGGTCCGCGCGACCGGCTGGAACTGGGTCTTCGCCCCAGTCCAGGATCTGGCCCGTGACAACAGGTGGGGACGTACATACGAGACCTGGGCCGAACAGCCGGTGCTGGCGGCGGCGATGGGCGGCGCGAACATCCAAGGCATGCAGGCGCCCGGTCCGGCCGGTTCGCTCGACGTGGCGGCAACGGTCAAGCACTTCGCCGGCTACTCGCAGTCGATCAACGGCCACGACCGCAACGAGGCGCTGCTGCCCCTGAACTACCTGCAGAGCGTGATCCTTCCGTCCTACACCGGCGGCATCGACGCCGGAGCTGAGACGGTCATGGCGGACTCCGGCTCGATCAACGGCGTTCCGGCCACCGGGTCGCACTACCTACTGACCCACATCCTGCGCCACCAGATGCACTTCCGGGGCGTCGTGATCAGCGACTACCAGGACGTGCAGGCATTGCAGACTGCCTACCACGTCGCGGCCACTCCGGCCGAGGCGATCGCCAAGGCCGTGAACGCCGGTGTCGACATGGCCATGTACGTGGTCAGCCCGGATCAATGGCAGACCGCGACCCTTGAGGCCGTGAACTCACATCTGATCTCGAAGGCACGGATCGATGAGGCGGTACGCCGGATCCTCACGCTGAAGTTCGAGCTCGGTCTGTTCGACCAGGCCTGCGTCCGCGACCCGAGCAAGCCGTGCGTCGACGCCAACGCCGCCAACGCAGCGGTCACCGCTGGGCGGAACGGGACACTCAAGGCGGCGCAGGACTCGATCACCCTGCTGCGCAACCAGAACAACGCGCTGCCGCTCTCGACGTCGGCCCAGGTCGTCGTCACCGGCCCGAGCGCCGACTCGATGACGAACCAGCTCGGCGGGTGGAGCGTCAGCTGGCAGGGTGTCTTCGGTGCCGGTCACGTCTGCTGCATGGGCCCGCCTGACCAGATCCCGCCCGGCTCCACGGTGCAGAAGGGGATTCTCAACAACGACAGCAACGCCGTGTTCGTGCCGGACGGCAACACCGCCGCGCACACCCCCGCCGACGCCTACGTCGTGGCGGTCGGTGAGAAGGCGTACGCCGAAGGGCTGGGCGACAACCCGGCGCCGCAGTTGCCGCCTGACCAGAAGGCGTTGATCACGGCGCTCAAGGCCACCGGCAAGCCGGTGATCGTCGTCGTCATCGCCGGACGTCCGGTCGGCCTGGGGGCGGATGCCGAGAACGTGAACGCGATTCTGATGGCCTACCAAGGCAGCACGGAGGCCGGGCAGGCAGTCGCCGACGCGATCTTCGGCAAGATCAACCCGAGCGGCAAGCTGCCGATCAGCTGGCCGTCCGACGCCGCTGCGCCGGGCGGGGACTTCGACGGCTCCGCATTCTCACCGCTGGGTGACCAGCCGAAGTTCTTCGACCAGCTGCCGGGCACGGGATCCGGGCAGGGGCACGCCTACAACCCGCTCTACCCGTTCGGGTTCGGCTTGTCCTACACCACGTTCACGACGAGCGGCCTCTCGGTGACACCGAGTGTCTCTCGCCACGGCACGGCCAGGGCGACGTTTACGGTTACCAACACCGGAACACGTAGCGGGACCGACATCGTTCCCGTCTACGTGGCCCAGCCAGTCAGCAGCGTGATCGTGCCTCCGCAGCGGTTGGTCGGATTCGCGCGGGTCACGCTCGACGCCGGCCAGGCCAAGGTCGTTCACGTCGAATTCCCGGTCTCAACGCTGGCCGAGACGCAGGGAGACATCGACGCGTCCGGACCACCGACTGTCGAGCCGGGTAGCTACACCGTCCAATTGAACAACAACGTCACAACGCCGTACAACGTCGCCGCGTCAGCGGCGTTCACCATCCACTGATCCACGAACCCGGAATCGCCGCGCCAAATCCGGCGCGGCGATCCCGCCGCCAAGCTCACGAGGGTCCTATCGGCCAACGGTCTCAGCGTCACGATGATCACGCCGGGTCCTGTGGCCGCTCGGGAGGCAAACGCCGCGGCGATACGAGCGGCTTGCCGCTAGCGCTATGGACGAAACTGAGCAGTGGGGTTCGGGCACCGCCGAGGGCGAGCCGCGCTATCGCAATGCGCGACGACGAGCACTAGGCGCCGGCGGACGACGCACGCCAGAGCGAAGGCCTGCGACTGCCCTTGCCCTCCCCGTCTGGACCGGGCGTGCCGAGGTTCTTGTCTGGTTATGGCAAGAGTCGCAGGTGCTGCGCGGTCCAGTCCAGCACCGACACGACGTCACCGGGCTGCATGAACTCAAACATGAATTCGGATCCGTCAAGCTCGGGCGTGATCTCCCAGCCGTGGCCTGTTGCCGATGGCCGCGGCGTGTGAGCGGGGTACACCGCGAGCTGTTTGGTGGATCGTAGGTCGAAGCGATTTCCATGCGCAACCGCGTTGCGCAGATGGCGAACCATCTCAAGGATGGGTGCCCGATCGAAATAGTGATGAGCGCCGAGAGCGTCGCCGAGTGTCAGCAGTGCACCAGCCAGCCATACCCGTTCGAATTGCTCCTGCCGACCGGCTTGGCCAGCGATGGCCAGGTAGTGCGGGAGGTGGTAGCTCACGCTCGGCCTCAGGTGACGCTCTGCCACCAGCGCGCCGGGTGCGGCCGGCGGCAGCAACGCCACGGCGCCTCGCTGACGAGCAAGCGTGATTGCTGCGTGATGCACGAAGAGATCGTCCTTGAGCGACTCCGCGAGACGTGCGATTGCGCTCGCGTCATCTGCTGAGCCCATGCCCCGACGATAGGGATGCGCCTCGGACCGAGTCGCGGATGCGGAGCACTCACCCGCCGTTGGACAATCATCGCCGAGCCTGGATCGCGCTTGCGCCTTACGCGAGTAGCGACAGGTCAGCCGGCTCGTACGACGAGCGGGCTCGCATGAAGTAGTGCGTCATCGGTCGACCACCCGCTCCAAATGGCCGCCGCGCCGATCAAGGAAAGCGGTCGCTCCGCGGTGACGGTTGCCGCTCGTCGCGGATCCGGTAGGGCGGCCGTGAACGCGGCGACAGCAATTTCGGCGTCAGCGACGTGTGAAACCCCCTTGGCGGTCGCCGTGACGAATGCTTCCCAGACGAACACACCGCATCCAGCGGACGCAAACGCGGGCCAATCGGTCCAAAAGGCCGCATTGGGATGCCGGTGACGAATCCCGTCGAGCACCCAAGCGGCTTGAACAAGTCCGGTAGCCAAGGCCCCGGTTCCAGCGCCGGCAGACCACGAACGGTTCCCCTCGCCGGCTCGTGCGCGACCTAGGTTCATCTCCTCACGCGGGACCGGAACGAACAGCGGGCATTCGAATCCGAGTGCGACGGGACGTCCGACGGCAAGCTCACGGCAGACGGCCTCGACCAAGTGCGACGGCTTCGACTGATCGTGTACCTCGTCCACGGGGGCGTCGCCTTCGCTTCGGCCCAGCCGAACCTCCCCGTCGCAACAGAGCCAACATCGGCGCAAAACACAACGAGTTCGGCCACCGAGTCCCGTTCTGCTCGCACAAGCGCGATGCGTCCGCTGCCGTCGTCACTCGCCTCAAAGAGATTGGGATACTGAACAGCCCGGGCTCGAAGTTGGTGCGCTCGTGCATTCCCGCCGTCGCGCCTCAGATAGAGGGCGCGCTCGGCGATCACGCGTGCGAGATCCTCTCCATACATGACTCCGCCGAACTCGCGTAGCACGAGCACCATGGCCTCGTGGAGCGTCAATCCCACTAGCCGAGCGTAAAGCACGGGTAGCTCTTCTCATGCGCGAGAAGTTTCGGCCCAGCTGCTGGCGATCGCGGGTCGCTGGTTCGGACAGCGAACCTCGCATTTCGAACCACCCGGAGGCGAGCTCCCGTGACTCAGGTCTGCGCAGTCTCTGCGCGGACGGCCGTCACTTCGTAGTAGTCGCCCATTCGAATGTCCTCACCCGCTTTGCTCGTCCAGACCAGATCGCGAATCTGCTTCGCGAACCAATATGCGTCGTGTCCGAGATCAGGGAGATCCGACCCCGTCTCACGCGTCGGATCGCGTCGGGTCAGCTCGATCGTGATCTTGCCTTGCACCTACAACTCCTCGAGCTCGGTGAAAAGGTGGGATGCCGCTTGCGAGTTGGAGCATGCCAGCTGTCTGTCTCACACGTCCCACTTCGACGCTGCCAGGACGAGCGCTCGCGTGACCGAGTGCTAACGGCCAAGGCTCACCGCTACTTTGCGCGACCGATGAAAGTCAAGTGCCTGGCGGACGAATTCTTCGGGCTTCGAGCGTCCGGGACGGCGGGCCGGCGGAGGCGCTCATCGACGCTCGCCGTCACTCGGTCCGGTGCATGCGCGCTCGGGTGCGTGGTTCCGCGCTATTTCGGCGCGCCGGGTCGGCACCGGCTTGCCGGTGTGGTCGTCGCGGGTTAGCTTGTCGGTGGGCGCGGGTGACTGACGTAGCGAAGCGCAGACGTCAGGAGCTTTGAGTCTGCCGCGCGGCTTTGCCCCGTTGAGGGCCTACTTCATGCGCGCTCCGGTGTCGCGCCCGCGCCCACCTTTCTCGCCGGGGCTCCGGCCTGTTGGTCTGTGACCAGCCGCTTGTAGGAGGCCTCGGCCTGCGCGGCGAGCTCGCGCTCGGCCTGTCGGATCGCCTGGTTGCTGCTCCAGACCCCGCGCGCGGCCCTCGTGTATTTCGGGGCGCCGGCGGTGATCTCGAGCCGGCGCAGCTTCTTCTTGGTCAGCGACGGTTGCTGGTGCGCGTAGTCCTCGCCGCGCGTCAGCATGCACCAGAACAGGATCGCCAGCTTGCGGGCGGTCGCGACGATCGCCTTGCCATGGCCGCGGCGAGCACGAGTGCGGTCGTAGAAAGCGTGCAGCGGCCCGGGCTGCAGCACGACGCTCCAGGCGGCCTCGACCAGCGCCCAGCGCGCGGCCGCCGAGCCGCGTTTGCTGATGCGGCCGCTGCGCGCGGGCGCGTCCCCGGATTGGCGGACCTTCGGATCCAGGCCCAGGTAGGCCACCAGCTTGCGGCTGGCAAGGAACCGGCGCGGGTCGCCGACGGCGGCGATGAAGGTCGCGGCGCAGATCAGGTTCACGCCCGGGACGGTCATCAGCCGGCGGATCTCGGGCCACCCCAGTGCTTGTTGGGCGATCAGCCGCTCGACCGCGGCGATCTCCGAATCGAGGAACTCGATATGGCGGATCCCGGCGTCGACCGACTCGCGCTCCTCCAGTGGCAGCTCCAGGCCGGCCAGCCACCGGCGGCCCTTGACGCCGAACAGGTCCGAGCAGGGTGGCTTGCCTTGCAGGCGTCGCTGCAGCACCG
Source organism: uncultured Solirubrobacteraceae bacterium (assembly GCA_963803335.1). Classification (GTDB taxonomy): domain Bacteria; phylum Actinomycetota; class Thermoleophilia; order Solirubrobacterales; family Solirubrobacteraceae; genus DASSUW01. The sequence continues at coordinate 42,881 of CAWDME010000015.1, forward strand.
CGTGGATCTCGTTCTTCGAGCGCGAGCGCGAGTGCACCAACTGCTCGCGGCGCGCCAGCCGGCGACGCAGCACGCGACAGCGCTCATCGGGCATCCACACCGACTCCAGCTCGCCCGACCACAACAGCCGGGCCAACGTGCGCGCGTCCAGCCGGTCGGTCTTGGCCCGTGCCTGCGTGATGCCGGTGTCGTCCGGGCTGACCACGATCACCCGGTCGACGTGCGGCCCGAGGATCCGCGCGACCTCCCAGCAACTGCCTGTCACTTCCAACGCCACGCGATCCGACGCCACCAGGCTCTGCGCCAGCATCTCCAGCCCCTCGGGCGTGCTCGGGACCCGAGCACCGGAACGCACCTGGCCGTCCTCGCAGATCGCGACCACGCAGAACTCACGGTGAACATCCAGGCCGATCGCGCGACCGACCCACCTCGTCAACGCCACTTCTCACCTCCCACGACGCAGTTTGAGAACGATGGCTTGCGCTGGCCCCGGCGCGATGGCTTGAAGTGGCCCCACTTCGCGTCGGTTGTTGTGCTTGGTTGAGTCTGCCTGATGCTGATGTCGTGGTGCGGCGTGGTGTCGCAGCGGAGCCGTCGCCCGTAGGGCGGCGGTGGAGCTGCGAGACCACGCGCGCGGGTCATTCGGCGGGGGTCGCTCCCTTGCGTTTGAGGCCGTGGCGGAAGCGCCAGGACTCGGTGCCGGTGTCGATGATGTGGGCGCGGTGGGTGAGCCGGTCGACGACGGCCTTGGCGAGCCTGGGGTCGGGGAACACCTTCGCCCATTCGCCGAACGGCAGGTTGGTGGTGACGATCAGTGACCCGCGCTCGTGGCGCTCTGAGAGCACCTGGAAGACGAGCTCGGCGGCGCCGTCGGGCAGCGCCAGGTAGCCCAGTTCGTCAACGACGACAAGCTCGGTGCGGGCGTAGCGGCCGACGACGCGTCCGAGCTCCCGGCGCGACTGGGCCTCCTGGAGCTCGTTCGCGAGGCCGGCGAGCGTCGTGAACCGGACCCTTCGTCCCTGGTGGCAAGCGCAGACCGCCAGCGCTGTTGCCAGCATCGTCTTGCCGGTGCCCGAGTCGCCGATGAAGATGATCGACTCGCGGTCATCGATCCAGGAGCCTTCCGCCAACGCGGCGATCGTCGCCTGGGGGATCTTCGGGTTGTCCTGGAAGCGGAAGTCCTCCAGGCGCTTGATCTGTGGGAAGCGGGCGTCGATCAGGCGGCGCTTCTCGCGGCGCTCGGCGCGCTCGGCCATCTCGGCCTCCAGCAGCGCGGCGAGGTAGGCGGTCGGCGTCTGCTGCTCGCGGGTGGCCTCGGCGGCCAGGGCGCGGAAGCGGCGGCGGACGGTTGGGAGCTTGAGCTCGATCGCGTGCGCCTCGATCAGCGCCTCGAGCGCGGCGATCTTCGCGTTCTTCGGGGGCGTGGTCATCGGCTGCTCCCGAGCAGCTGGTCATAGTCGGCGAGGTCCGGCGCCGGCCGCGCGTGCGCAGCGAGGCGCGGCTCAAGGTCGGTCAGCGCCGCCGGCGCTGCGTGCGTGGTCTCGGCGCGGCGGGCGAGGACGGCGACCGCGCGGCCGTCGAACGCTCCCGCCGCGAGCGCGCCGCGGACCGCGAGCGCAACGTTCTCGGGGCCGTGGTCGCGGCAGAGCAGGAGAACGTCGACCATCTGCCTCGCGGCCTCCGAGCGCCCGTAGCGAGCGGTGAGCGCCGCCCACAGCTCGTCGAAGCAGGCGGGCCAGGCGCCGCGGTCGCGCTCCTGTGCCAGTGCGAGCGAGTGTTCCATCCCGCCGGGCCTGCGCTTGAGCAGCTCGAGGTAGTGGTCGAGCTGGGCGCTCGTGCCGAACTTGCCGTGCAGGCGCTCGTGCCGCGCGACCTCGCGGCCGCCGTGGCTGATCGCGATCTCACGCGCGCCGATGCGCGCGCTGACGTTCAGCCCCGCGAGGGAGACCGGCACCGAGTAACGGTTCTGACGGATCGTGACCAACGACTTCTGATCCACCCTCGGCGCCGCCGTCTGGCACGCATCGAACGGCTCCGGCGGCAGCGCGAGCAGCAACGGGCGCTCCGCGGCCCACGCCTCACCGACCGTCCCCGGGCGCCCGTCGATCCGCCGGCCAAGATCCTGCTCGCAGCCGGCGAGCAGCATCTGGTTGAGCTCGGCGAGATCGGCGACCTGCGGGACCGGGACCAAGTGGTTGCGGCGATGGCGGCCCACCTCGCCCTCGACGCCGCCCTTCTGATGGGCTCCCTCGATGCCCGGTGTCGTGAACGCCGACGCGAACAAGTAGTGCGAGCGCAGCGCGACGAACCGGTCGCTCTCGACCCGCCGACGTCCCTTGAGAACCTTCTTGACCGCCGAGCTCAGGTTGTCAAAGCGGATCTCCGCGAACACGCCGCCGAACCACTCGAACGCCTCGACGTGCAGCTCAAGGAACGCCTGCTGGGTCTCGACCAGCGACGCCTGGCAGAACGCCACGCCCGAGAACGACGCGCGCATCACGAACAAGTGAACCCGCGTCGCGACACCGCCGAGCACGACCTCGGCCTGGCCCCAGTCGACCTCGGCCTCCCGGCCCGGGGCGTGGACCTGCGGCACGAACACCTCGCCGAGCGGCCAGCCCAGTTCGCGCTTGCGCCTGCGCACGTACTGGCGCACCGTGACCTCGGCGACATCGGCACCGTGCTCATCGACGAGCCGCCGGTGGATCCGCTTCGCGGTGTGGCGCTGCTTGCGCGGCGCCTCGCGGTCGGCTTCCAGCCACGCGTCGATCAGCGCCCGGTACGAACCGAGCTTCGGCGCCGGCCTGCCCACCGGCGCGCGCTTCGCCGGCGGCAACGGCGAGGCCAACGCCTGCCGCACCGCGCGGCGATGAACACCATGGCGCACCGCAAGCGCCCGGATCGACAGCCCCTCGCGAGCGCGGTCACGCCTGATCTGCTCGAACTGCTCCACTCTGGATCCCACTCCTCCGGCCTCCGGCTCAGCGCTCAAGATGAGCGCCAACCGTCAGGCCACGATCGGACGGAGGTGGGTCCAGTTCAAGCCATCGCAGTGGGGCCAGATCAGAGCATCGTTCTCAGCAGTTGACACCGAACGGGAGAACCAGCGGGACAACGACACAGACCGATACGTGCTCACGGCACAATCCAGGCAAGTCGCAGGGGCGGCCGAACGAAAAGGTCGGGCTCGAAGCCCATCGCGCAAACCGGCCTACCCGCCTGCGTTCTCCCACAGAAGCCCCTGTCCCGGATCGCTCGACGCTACGGCCGGACCCGGACAGAGCCTCCACCGAGCAGTTTCATGCCGCGAAACGCGAAAGCGGCGGGCGCATGCAGCCACTGCGTGTGGCAGACGATTAGCCCAAACCCCGGCGGCAGCGCGAGGCGGGAGAAGCCGTCCGCTCGGTCGGCGAGGATCGGTCTATGGAACGCGTCCTGTCGGTGCTCACGGCGTTCGATGTCATCGCCTATCTCTTGTCCGGAACCGTCCTGCTCGGTGGCCTCTATTGGGCAGTTGAGGGCGTTCCGGAGAAGTCTCCGAGTGCGGCGGCTGTTCTCGCGTTCGCCGCTGCGGCGTATGTCGCCGGCGTTCTCGTCTCAGCTACCGGCTCGCTTCGGGACAAGGCATCGGCCTGGATTCGGAGCCAAGCGATCGTCATGAGCAGCGCCGCTAGAAGCGAGCCGGTGCACCAAGACGACGCGTCGACAATCCCGGCCGATGCGCATATCTGGACGCGGTGGTTTGCTCAGGCGGCGGACGAGAAGTACTTTCCGCCAAGCGTGCGACGACGGCTTGACGCTGCCCTTGGCCCCTTTGCCGCGCTCGAGACCGATGCGGCGCGTGCTGAGATCGCTCGATCGCTCCTGCGACAGCGCGGTGCCGACGCCTGGTTTGAGCGGATGTTGCTCGGCATGTGGCTGACGTCCTACCTCGGCACTGCGGCGCTTCTCTTAGTTGCGTGCTTTCTCATCACTGCTGCAACCGAAGGTGACCCCGCAAGGCTGTTACCAGCGGCCGGCATAGCGGCAGGACTGGCAGCGCTGCTGTCGTTGAGACGGCGCCAGTATGAACGCTACGCGATTCGCGCGGTCGTCTACGACCTAATAGCGCTTTCGGATCCGCCCGCCTGGGTTCGTCGGCATCAGGCGACATCGGCTGCGTAGCCCTTGCACGGAAGAGCACCACGCCGCGGAAGCCGCGCCGCGTGCACATGCCCGGCAGTCGCCCGCGCCGCCGGGAGCGCGATCGCTTTGCGCGAGACGCGAGCGGCGCCTCACCTCGCGTCCGATCGACTTGCCCGCCGTAGAAGGCACGGAGGTGCAGACTCGCCCTCTCACGGGCATGAGGGTGCTATGTCCAGGCATCCCCGAGGGCGGCAAACGTGGAGTGACGGCGGCCATGGAAATCTCCCCGTAGGCGGCCACTGAAAGTCCCCGGTGGTGGCCATCGGATCTCCCCATGGGTGGCCATCGGATTTCCCCACGGTTTCGTCCTGACCGGCCTGCAACGTCCGGCGCCTTGACGACTCGAGGCAGCCTGGAGGGCGGGCTTGAAGACTCCGGAGGAAGTGATGGAGATCCTGGAAGCGTTTGACCTGGCGGGCTCGCTGCGCGGTGCGGCCGAGCTGGTGGGTTGCGATCACAAGACGGTCGCGCACTGGGTGCGCGCTCGTGATGAGGCCGGCGGCGGGCTGCCGCTGTCGGTGCGTTCGCGTCCGCGCGTGGATGCGTTCGCGGAAAAGATCGAGGAGTGGGTGGCGCGGTCGCGCGGCAAGATCCGCGCCGACGCCGCGCATCAGAAGCTGCTGGCGATGGGCTACATGGGCTCGGAACGCACGACGCGTCGAGCGATCGCCGATGCCAAGCGGCGCTGGCGGGCCGAGCACGGCCGCCGCACCCGGCCCTGGATCCCCGAGCCGGGGCTGTGGATGCAGTGGGACTACGGCGACGGACCCGACGTCGCCGGCCGGCGCACCGTGCTCTTCTGCGCGTGGCTGGCGTGGTCGCGGTTCCGGGTGGTGCTGCCGCTCTGGGACAAGACGACGTCGTCGGTGGTGATGGCGCTGGATCGGGCGCTGCGGCGTTTCGGTGGCGCGCCGACCTACGCGTTGACCGACAACGAGAAGACGGTGTCGGTCGATCACGTCGCGGGGATCGCGGTCCGCAACCCGCAGATCGTGTCGGTCGCGCGCCACTACGGGCTGTCGGTCGAGACCTGTGTCCCGGCCGACCCGCAGAGCAAGGGCGGCTCGGAGGCGACGGTCCGGATCGCGAAGGCTGACCTGGTCCCGACCGAGCACAACCTGCGCGGCGAATACGAGGACTTCGCGCAGCTCGAGCAGGCGTGCCTGGAGTTCTGCGACCGCGTCAACGCGCGCGAGCACCGCATCACGCGCCGGGCGCCGGCGGTGATGCTCGTCGAGGAACGTCAGCGGCTGCACCGACTCCCGACGGTGCCGCACACGGTCTGCTTCGGCCAGACGCGCAAGGTGTCCTGGCAGTCGACGATCAGCGTCGGCGGCGCGATCTACTCGGTCCCGTCGACGCTGATCGACGAGCGTGTCTGGGCGCGCGCCGACGGCTCAGAGCTCGTCGTCGTCCACGCCGACGGCCCGGACGGGCCGCACGAGGTCGCCCGCCACCAGCTGACCACGCCCGGCCGGCCGAGCATCCGCGACGAGCACTACCCGCCGCGGCCGGCCGGCGCGCTGGAGCGCAAGCCGCGGGCGCGCAGCAGCGACGAGCGGGCGTTCCTTGAGATCGGCGCCGGCGCGGAGCGCTGGCTGATCGCCGCGGCGGCGGCCGGCACGACGAAGCTGCGCCGCAAGGTCGCCGAGGCGACCGCGCTCGCCAAGCTCCACGGCCCCGAGCTCGTCGACGAGGCGCTGGCCGTTGCCGCCGACGCGGGGCGCTTCGGCGACGGTGACCTGGCAGCCATCCTCGCGCACCACCGCTCTGGGAACGTGATCGCGTTTCCCGCGCGCGCGAGCGAGCAGCAGTCGCTGCAGCGTTCGACGCGGTCCTGGGAGGGCTTCGGCGCATGACCGTCACGACCCCTGCGGCGCCGCCGCTGCCCGTCGAGCTCGACACGCTGCTGCGGCGGCTGCGGATGCCCTATGTCCGCAAGGCCGCGCCGGAGGTGATCGCGACCGCCACCAGCCAGCGCTGGGAGCCCGCCGAGGTCCTACGGGTGCTGCTCGCCGAGGAGGCCGCCGGCCGCGACCAGGCCACGATCCGGATGCGCCGGCGCGCGTCCGGGCTCCCAGCTGGCAAGACCTTCGACGCCTGGGACCCCGACGCCTCACCGATTCCGAAGGCGACCCAGCAGGCGCTGCGCACGCTCGAATGGATCGACCGCGCCGAGAACCTCTGCGTCTGCGGACCCTCGGGGACCGGCAAGAGCCACCTCGCCGAGGCGCTCGGGCATCTCGCGATCGACCGCGGCAAGACCGTCGCCTCGCACACGCTCGAGAGCCTGGCCGTGCTGCTGCGCCGCCACCGCGCCGATGACAGCGTCGCCAAGGCGATCGGCAGACTGATCCGCGCCGATCTGATCGTGATCGACGACATCGGCATGCTCCCGGTCGCGCCCGACGCCGCCGAAGCGCTGTTCCGCGTCATCGACGCCGCCTACGAGAAACGCTCGATCGCGCTCACCAGCAACATCCACCCGGCCGGCTTCGACGAGCTGATGCCCAAGACGCTCGCCGCCGCAACCGTCGACCGCCTCCTGCACCACGCGCACGTCCTGCTCACTGACGGCACCGACAGCTACCGGCTCGCGCAGGCGACCGCCGGCAAGGGGGTGACGCCCCTCACCTGACCAGCGCAGCGACCAGATCGCCGCTCCGCCTCGCCCTACGGGCTCGGCTCCGCGACGACCTGGTCGCTACCCCGAAGCGGGGAGAACCGATGGCCACCAGCGGGGAGAAAACATGTCCGCCAGTGGGGAGGTTCGATGGCCGCCACTGGGGAGAAACCGATAGCCGTTGACAGTGGAGTTCGCCAGGCGGCCCAATAATCAGACGTCCGCGACGGCGCAGCTCAGCTGACCTGCTTGGAATCGCTCAAGCCGAGCGCCAACAGATTGCCGTGGTGCCCGACAGTGTCTTTGAGCAAGTCCCGGCGCCAGTCATCGACGGCTCGACGGGCGCCGTCGGGCGTATCAGCTATGGCGTCCGTCGGCGACTTCCGCCGCAAATGCCAGGGAGCGTGAACCGTTCCGTTGACGCACGCCTACAAGCGGTCAATGAGCTGCGAGAGGAGGGCGTTCCCATCCTCCCGGTCACGAGCCATCAAGCGTCCGCACTGGAACTGCCCATCGGGCACCCGCGGATCGGCTTGATCTATGTCTGCGATCCCGCGGATCACCGAAAGTACTGGCCGGCAGCAGAGTTCCATCGACGCGTGTTCGAGCACAAGTTCGCCGAGGCAGCGCGACTGCTAATGGCGCTCGGGGCATGCTCGATGCAGGTGCGTTCGGAGCGTGGTTGGAGTGGCGAGATGGCCGCTGGCATGCTTGCGCCGATACGCGGCGTGCTTTCCCGCTCGGCTAAGGCTTCGGCAACGGCCGAGCGCAGTTCGGAGATGCTCCTTGAAGCGTCGCTCGAACCGAGCGGACCTCCGGAGATTCCGAGCGGCCTAGCCTGGTACTCGCAGGAACCCTCCTGGCGGATGGTCGCGGAAGGTCGAATGCATCGTGGGCTCAACGACTTCGCGCTCAGAGTAGATTCGAACGAGGACTACGGGCTCAACGCAGACTTCGAAGTACGCGCGCGCCGAGTCAAGCTCCTGCAGTTGGGCGGCGAATTCACGGCGCACAAAGCAACCACGTGGGTAATAGAGGGCCGATTCGCTCCTTGGGCGAACGATCACGGCGCCGAGAGCAATTGAGATAGAAGCCACGGCCTCACCTGGCGAGGCGGAGCATCATTCGCCGACTTTTTGCGCGATTGGCGGCTTCCGGAGAGGTGGCGAGCCCCCGGGTAGCTCATAAGCGCACGGAGGCGCTCGCGAGATCGCACTCCCCGCGAGCACGCTGCCGTTCGACCAGGCGGCCAGCTGGCGAGCCCGCGGGAGCAGTTGTTACGGAGCCTCGGTCGACTCCGTCTCGCCGAGCAGGACCCGGCGAATAAAGGCGGACCGGGTCTCGCGCGGTCGACGCGGCTCGTCCGTCCAGGCCCGGTCGGCGATCGTGATCTTTTCGAGCAGGTGGGCAGCCTTTTCCTGGGCGGGCAGCTCGCGCCAAAGGGCACTGCGCGGCTTTGGGCGACGAGCGGGGGCGGGAACGACGGACCTTGCGAGGCAGCGGACGTTGAAGCTCTGGCGGTGCACGGGGCTGGGCCCCAGCTTTTCGAGCGCGTCGACGTGCTTTCGGTGACCCGTAGCCCGCATTACGTTCGAATCCGTAGGCCGGATAGCGGTCGCCCAGGCGAGCCATGAGGCGATCGCGGGCCACCTTGGCCACGATCGAGGCGGCCGCGATGGTCGCGCTGGTCGCATCCCCGTGGACGACCAGTCCGTGCTCGGGCGCTCCAGCGCCGAGCGCAAGGTCGCCGTCCACGAGACGAAGCTCCGCCCGTTCACCCACGGCGCGGAGCGCCCGCTCGAGGCAGGCCACGTTGGCGGGATCGATTCCGATCCGGTCGATCTGGCGCGCGGAGATGGACACGAGCGAGACCGCCTCCGCATGGCTGAAGATGGCCCGGGCGAGGCGCTCGCGCTTTGGTACGGCCAAGCCGCTTCGAGTCGTCCAGCTCGTTGAGCAAACTCCTACCTGCGCCGAAGCTGAGCCGCTCAAGATCGAAGAGCACCCCCGCGGCCATGATCGGGCCGGCCCAGGAGGCGCGCCCCACCTCGTCGACGCCCGCGATCAAGCGAACGCCGCGAGCGCGATCGTGGTCATGGAGGGCAGAGTCGATCACGGATGCGCGTATTCAAGCCCACCGGGAATCCGCCGCTCAAGCGCAGCGAGGAGGACGCAGACGCGATCACGAGCCTCGATGACATCGAGGACGCTTTCGGCCGACACAATCCGCTGGTCAACGATCGGATCGAGGCGTCTTAGCGCAGGTCGGCTCACATCGGCCTCAGGTCGGCGGAGTGTCGCTATGCGCGATGAGCCTTAGCCGCGGGCTGACGCGGCTCGGCGATTCATCGTCGTGCACTCAGCCGCCACGCCGCTGGCGGATCGCCTGCTGCGCGCGGGAAGCGGAGCGCTGCGCCATCGCGAGTGCGTGCTCGGCGCGGCCGCCGGCCGCCGGCATGAGGCCGAGTTGGCGTGAGGCGGTCATCATGTCGAACGCGATCCGCAACTTGCACACGCGACCGTCGCGGTACTCGTGGAAGTCGACACCGTCTAGCTCCCACCGGCGGTGGGTCGGTGCGAAGCCAGGCGGGTCGAGCAGGCCGGCATGCGTGCCCCAACCGCGCCAGTGGAAGGCGGCGCGCGGCTCGCCCGGGATCACGTAGGGGCCAGTGAGCAGCTCGAACGTCATGTCCGGCGTCGCTCGCCAGATCGCCTCGAGGAATTCACGTACATCGGCGTGTCCGCGCATCGTCTTGGGCCAGCTGTCATCGCGGTACTCGATGTCCTCGGTCATGAGTGCCAACAGCCGCTCGACCTCATGCGAGTTCCACGCCTCCAGCCACCGCGGCGTGAAATCGCGGATCCACTCCAACGACTCCATCGCCTCACTCGTCGTGCCCGCAGCCACAGTTGAAGCCTCGGTCTCGGACATGCCTGCTCCTCACGTTCGTCAGCCATGCCGAGCCTAACGGGCTCCGGGAGTCCGCAACGAAACGCGAGCCTTTCGCGTTGCGCCGGCGGGACTATCGACTTGCGCGACGAGCAGCGCCGCACTCGCTGTCGCTCAGAGCGGCAGCGATGCGCTGACGGGGATCATCGGCGCGCGCCGAGCGTGGACGGTCTCGATGATCTCACCGCTGTCGATGCCTTGGAGGTAGACGGAGGTGATACCGAGGTTGCTGTGTCCGAGTTGGCGCTGGATAACGATCAGGGGTACGCCTTCGCGCGCCATCTCGACAGCGTGGGCGTGGCGAAGCTGATGTGGCGCGAAACGGCGTCGGACTCCTGCCGCGGCGGCGGTGCGCCGCAGCTCGGCGCGAGCCGCAGCGGGCGACCAGCGGCGACCGCACGTCGTGCCGTTGATGACGCACAACAGCGGACCGACCGGGAGCTCGCGGCGCATCTCAACCCACGGCTGGAGTTGCTCCCAGCCCCAGGAGTCCATGCCGACCTCGCGACGGCGCCCGCCCTTGCCACGCCGGACGAGAAGTGAGCCGCGACGATGATCGAGATCGCCCTCGGCAAGCGCGAGGGCTTCCTGGATCCGCAGTCCGGCGCGCCACATGATCACGATCAGTCCGCGTAGGCGCCGGCCGTGCGCTCCGTCGCCGGCGGTACGCATGACGGCGACGATTTCCTCGACCTTCGGCGGATCGGCCGGGTAGCGCAGGCCTTTGTTGCCCGGCGCGTGGCCGGCGTGGAAGCCCGGTAGCGTCGCCGGCGATCGGCGTCGGCCGGCACGATCGAGCAGCAGCTCGGACATGACCCCTCCTCGGGTTCGCTGAACGAACTCTGACTATCGGCGCCACTCGACACGGCGCAGCTCTCACTCGGACCGATGGCTATCGCTTTCGAGCCCGAGCAACGGCGAGAACCGATCCCACATCAGTGTCGTAGCTGCCTCGATGCGATAGCGAAGCTCCGCGTGCCTCGGCTCGTTCCGCGCTGCCGTTCATCGCGCAATGGAGCACTTGAACTCGAGCCTCCGATGGTGCGATGCCGGCCGGCGTGCGCCGTCGTACGCTTCGCCGGGGATGCCGCGGGTCGTCCTGACTGCGTTGTTGTGCGTCGGCCTCGTGACCGGTTGCGGGGGCGGCGGCACGATGCCGGTGGCGACGTCGGCGCCATCGGCCGCAGCGGTGGTCGCTCAGCGCCAGGTGGCGCCCCGCCAGCTCGATGTCACGGTGCGATCCTCGGCGCTTGGGCGGACCGCGCAGGTGCGGGTCCTCACACCCGTGGGTTGGACGTCGTCGTCGCGGCGCCGTTGGCCGGTGCTCTATCTGCTCCACGGCTGCTGTGACACTTACGAGAGCTGGACGCGCTCGACCGACGTCGAGCGATTGGCGCAGCTGCGCGACGTTCTCGTGGTCATGCCCGAGGGCGGCAATGTCGGGTTCTACTCGAATTGGCGCGACGGTCCGCGCTGGCAGGACTTCCATCTGCGCGAGCTGCCGCGGATCCTCGCCGACCGCTACGGCGGCGGACCGCGACGCGCGATCGCCGGGCTCTCGATGGGTGGGCTGGGCGCCATGGACTACGCGGCGCAGCGACCGGGGCTCTTCCAGGCGGCGGCGTCGTTCTCCGGGGTCTTGCACCCGCTCGGCGCCCCCGGTTACTGGCTCGGGCTGTTCTCGAGCTACACGAACGACCCGCGCGCGGTATGGGGCGATCCGAAGACCGACCGCGACGTTTGGCGCCGCCACGACCCGACAACGCTTCTGCCGGCGCTCGCCGGAATCCCGCTTTTCGTCTCCGCCGGTGACGGGCGGCCGGGTCCCTTCGAGCACGGGCGGGGCAGACGGGACGCGACGGAGGCCGAGGTGGGAGCCGAGACGCGCGCGTTCGTTCGCCGCGCGCAGGCACTGGGCATCCCCGTCCAAGCCGACCTCTACGGCGCCGGCGTCCACAACTGGCCGTACTGGCAGCGCGAGCTGCACCGTGCTCTGCCACTGCTCCTCGGCGCGATCCGCTAGACAACGTCACGCGCGCGAGGCATCGCATCTATCCGGTGATCACGTGTCCGAACCCGGTGGCTGGCCGCAGCCCGGACCGCTGCCTGTGCCTCAGAGCGGTAGCGGGCGGCGCCGATCGGAAGCGTGCCCGACTCGCCGTACGTTACGACGCGAGGCCGAGGCGGCGGATGCCTGCGCGCACCTCGTGCTCCAGCGCTCCTGAGACGGTCACCCCGTAGCGCCGCTCGAGCTCGTCGCGTCGGCCGACGAACGCGTCGATCGCCGCCGCGATGTCCGAGGGACGCTCGGTCACGCCGATCGGGTGCAGGAGGTGGCTGAAAAGCTGCGTCAGGTGCTCGGCGACGAGATCCTCCCTGCCGATCGAGGCCTTGGTCGCGATCCACCAGATCCAGTCCCAGAAGTGCGTGTTGATGCTGTCCAACGTCGCGGGTCCAGGCTCGGGCACCGGCATCGCCTGCTGCGAGTGATCCAGAAATAGGTACTCAACCTTTGTCGGTCCGGGCAGAAGGACCTGGTAGACGGGAAAGTGGCCTAAGGGCTCCCACTGCTGGCCAAGCGGACGCAGTGGTGCGATCAACGCGGGGAGATCGCGCGCGACCGCGGCGAAGTCGGATGTGGTCACGGCGAAGTCCCAGTCGGAGAGCTCTTCGTGCGTCGCGCGTGACCGCGATCCGGCCAACTCCACACGACGGACCGCCGGGTGGTTCGAAACCAGCTCAATCGCTAGACGCGCCAGGTCCGTCACCTGCTGATCCTCGCACCGCGCTGCTCCTATCGCCTGCATCCGCCACTCGGTCGGTGCGCGGGAGGAGTGTCGCTATGCGCGGAGGCTGTTGCGGAAAGTCGCGGCGCGACTTTGCGGAGGGCGGTGAGCAGATCCTTGCGGTGATCGACTTGGCGGTCTTTGAGGTGCTCGGCGCCGCCGTCAGGCGGTCGCCGGGGCGCTGGTGTGCCGCCAGAGCTTGAGCAGGTTATGGGCGGCGTTGGTCAGGCGCCATTCGGACCGCGCGGCGGCCCTGCCCCGGCGTAAGAAGCGGTCGATGCGGCGGTTGAACTTGGTATCGGCGAAGATCGGTTCGATCATCGTCTGGCGTTTGGCGTAGAGCTCGCCGCCGGCGTCGCTCTCAAGCACGCGGCGCATGAACGTGTAAAGGCCGCCGTCCCAGCCCGGTCGTGCGCCGGCTCGCTTCTTGGCGTCGGGCGGAATGAGCACCGTGTGGGCGTCGCCGAGCAGGCGTTCGATCTGGACCTGATGCCAGTAGCCGGCGTCGGCCAGGACGACGTCAGGTGCCTGCTCGATGCCGGCCCGACGCAGCTCGTCGCGCGCGGCGTTGATCATCGGCTCAAGGTGCCCGAAGTCTGGCGAGGCGACGGTGACCTCGGCCGCGATGACGATCTGATCCTCAGTGGCGACCGCTTGGGCGTTGTAGCCCTGCACCCAGCCGCGTGAGGTCTTGACGTTGCGGGAGTCCAGATCGCTGAGATTGATCTTCCCCGCCGGTGTCAGCGGCGGCTCGAACGGCTTGGGCGGGCGCCCGAATTTCTTGCCGTTCTTGTCGACCCCGCGCGCGCGGTAGGCCTCGTAGGCCGCGTTGGCCTGACACTCGACGCGGTGTTCCTCTTCGAGCCGGCGCTTGGCCTCCCGCAGGCGGTCGGGCCGCTCGCGCGGGATCGGCCGTGCCTCCGCTGCGCGCTTGTCATCCAGGCGCCGCTTGGCCTCGCGCAGCCAGCCGCGCCGACCCTGCGCTGTGGACAGCTCCGGCGGCAGCTCGTCGCCGCGATCCTCGCCGAACTGCGCGTCTTCTTCCGCGTCGACGGCGTCGGCCTCGGCGAGGATCTCGCGCGCGATCTGCTCGTAGTCGCGCGTAGCCTGCGGCGCCGCGTTCGCGGCGACCTTCGTCCCGTCGACCGCGACGACGCCGACGCGGACCAGGCCGGCCTCGGCGCAGAGCGCCAGCACGTCGCCGAACAACTCGGCCAGCGCGCCTTCGTGGCGCTGACGAAACCGCGCGATCGTCGTGTGATCCGGAGCGTGGTTGGCGCAGATCACCCGCGTGCCGACGTCCTCGACACAGCGGCGCTCAAGCCGCCGCGACGAGCGCTCCCCGATCGCATAGCCGTAGAGCAACAGCGCCACCATCATCGCCGGATCATGCGCCGGCCGACCGTGCCCATCGGCGCGGTAAGCGGTGTAGAACGCCGACAGATCAAACGCCGCCACGGCTTCGATGACAAACCACGCGAGATGCCCTTTGGACCTCCCCCGGTTCGGTGGACACGGGGTTGTTAGGCGGCTTGGGCCGTTGACGTTGACTTGTATTCCATCTTGTTGTGGGATGCGAGCCGCGAAGCGGCGAGACTGGCACCGGCGGTCCTGAGAGTTCCGTTCTCGAACTCCACGGGCGACAGCATCCCGAGCGTCGAATGACGGCGCCGGCGGTTGTAGAAGCTCTCGATGTAGCCGAAGACCGCGGTCCTGGCTTCGGCCTTGGTTGGCCATGAACGCCGGTGGATCAGGTCCTTCTTGAGGCTCGCGTGGAAGCTCTCGAGCACGGCGTTGTCGAAGCAGTCGCCGCGGCTTCCCATCGAGATGTCGATCCCGACGCTGCGGCAGCGGCGCGTGAAGATCAGCGACGTAAATTGCGAGCCCCTGTCGCTGTGATGAACCAGGCCGACGTCAGGACGGCGGCGGGTGACGGCCATCTCGAGCGCGTCGACGACGAGCTCTGCGCGCAGGTGGTCGGCGAGCGCCCAGCCGACGATCCGCCGGCTGTAGCAGTCCATGACCGACGCCAGGTACAGCCAGCCCTCCCACGTCCGGATGTACGTGATATCCGCCGCCCAGAGCCGGTTCGGCTCGGTCGGGTTGAAGTCACGCTCCACGAGATCAGGCGCGGTGCGGACGCCCTGGACTGCGATCGTCGTCTTGCCCCGCCGGCGCTTGAGCTGGCCAGCCAGGCCGGCGTTGCGCATCAGGCGCTCGACGCGCTTGCGCCCGATGCGCACGCCGTCTTCCAGGCGCAGCTCGGCATGCACCCTGGGCGAGCCATACGTTCTGAGCGAGTCGGCGTGGATCTCAGCGATCCGCTCGCTGAGCGCGTCGTCGCAGATCGCGCGCGCCGATGGCTCACGGCGCGCCCAGGCGTGAAAGCCCGAGCGGCTGACCTCCAGCACGCGGCACATGATCTGGATCGAGTGCTCGGCCTTCGTCGCGGCGATGAACCGGAAGATCCTCACCGGGTCCCGCTTTCCTTGGCGAAGAAGGCCGCCGCTTTTTTCAGGATCTCGCGCTCCTCGGTGACCGTCCGCAGCTCGCGCCGCAACCGGCGCAGCTCCTCGCGCTCATCGGAGCTCAGGCCAGCGGCCTTGCCCTCGTCGACGTCGATCTGGCGACTCCAGTTGCGCAGCGACTGCGGCGAGATCCCCAGCTCGGCGGCGAGCTGCGGGACCGTCTTGCCGCTGCTCTTCAGCAGCGCGACCGCCTCACGGCGGAACTCGATCGGATACGGGGCTGGCATGAGACACCATGCTCTCGCAGAGCCCCAACGGGCTCAGCGCTCAGGTGTCCACGAAAGCGGGGGAACTCCACTTCGGGCAGCCACTCGCGCAGGCTCGGCGGCAACAACAGCTCCTGATCGCGATCGCAGGCGACGAAGTTCTGTGCCATGCCGGAATGGTCTTAACCGCCCCGGACGGACCCGCCCCTTTACGCAACAGCCTCCGCGAGAAGCGGCAGCTGGCGGGCTGACCGCGCTCTTCGCACATTTCGAGACAGCAGTGCGCTGAGAGCGCACGTCGCTGTGGGTTACGTTGCCGCGCGCTCCGGCACGAGATGGTGCGGCAACTCGGGCAGACGGCCACGGGCTCGAGGGCGTCACCAGCCGAGTGTGCCTGGGGGTCCCTTGAATGGGCCGACCAGGTCGGTGGTGATCCAACCGCCGTAGAAGTCGCTGTCTTGTCCATGCACGCGCTCCTCGCCGATCCAGGCGGCATCCACGCGGCCCGGATAGAAGGCGACGTGGTCGCGCAGCGCTACGTAGCCCGGCGAGGGGTTGCGGTAGGTCCAGCCGACAGCATGGATGCGCCGGCCGCCGACGACCGCGTCGAAGTAGGTCGCGACGCCCTTGAACTCACACCACGTCGACCGCGCGTCGGAAGGGGTCAACAGATCGGCCCGCACGTCGTAGGGCGGCACATAGACGGTGGGCGGGTGACTCGTCTCGAGCACGCGAAGCGCGTTGGTCGTCTCGGCCAGAACCTCGCCGCCCAACTCAATCCGGACGCGGTCCCGACAGGATGTGACGGCCGGCGGGCGCGGATAGTGCCAGACGTTCTCCACGCCGTTCACGCCCCGAATGCCGCACCGAGCTTGGCGACGACATAGACCAGCCCGGCGGCTCCGAGCGCGCGGCGGAACCAGTTCGCGCCGCTGACCAGCTCCTCCCACGCCCACACGGCGAGACTGGCGTAGAAAACCGAGCGTGCGTACGCATGGATCGAGCCGTCCGTCGCCGCGGCGACGAGCCAGCCGCCGAGGGCGACCAGAAGCGGGGCATTGGGCAGCTGGGCAACCGGGTAGCTCGCGGGCCAGCCGCGCTGGCCGCGACGCCAGCGCTCGCTCATCGCCGATCCGGCGCGCATGCAGCCGAGGCTAGTGCCCGACACGGCCTTCCGGGTGGCGCGCGAAACGGGGCTCATCGCATCGGTCCGAGTCATGGGGTCGACTTGTGTACGGCGGCCGGCCCACCCAAGGATCGGGCGTGACCATGTGTTGGCACGTCGCAGCTCACGCGCCCTGGCCCGGAGCGGTAACGCGCCTCGGCGCTCCACGCCAGCCACCGGCTGCAGCTCCTGGGGCACCCCGAGCAGCGAGCGACCGTGGCCTGACTCGATCGACCGACCGCACAAGCCACTGACGGCCGCAGGGATTGCTTCGGCTCATCCGTCGTGCCGGCCAGGCGGTCGCGCTTGCGGCTACCAGCGACGGTCCGCGCATGCGCAGCGCAGTGTCGCTTCGCGCGACCGATGAAAGTCAAGTGCCTGGCGGACGAATTCTTCGGGCTTCGAGCGGCCGGGACGGCGGGCCGGCGGAGGCGCTCATCGACGCTCGCCGTCACTCGGTCCGGTGCATGCGCGCTCGGGTGCGTGGTTCCGCGCTATTTCGGCGCGCCGGGTCGGCACCGGCTTGCCGGTGTGGTCGTCGCGGATTAGCTTGTCGGTGGGCGCGGGTGACTGACGTAGCGAAGCGCAGACGTCAGGAGCTTTGAGTCTGCCGCGCGGCTTTGCCCCGTTGAGGGCCTACTTCATGCGCGCTCCGGTGTCGCGCCCGCGCCCACCTTTCTCGCCGGGGCTCCGGCCTGTTGGTCTGTGACCAGCCGCTTGTAGGAGGCCTCGGCCTGCGCGGCGAGCTCGCGCTCGGCCTGTCGGATCGCCTGGTTGCTGCTCCAGACCCCGCGCGCGGCCCTCGTGTATTTCGGGGCGCCGGCGGTGATCTCGAGCCGGCGCAGCTGCTTCTTGGTCAGCGACGGTTGCTGGTGCGCGTAGTCCTCACCGCGCGTCAGCATGCACCAGAACAGGATCGCCAGCTTGCGGGCGGTCGCGACGATCGCCTTGCCATGGCCGCGGCGAGCACGAGTGCGGTCGTAGAAAGCGTGCAGCGGCCCGGGCTGCAGCACGACGCTCCAGGCGGCCTCGACCAGCGCCCAGCGCGCGGCCGCCGAGCCGCGTTTGCTGATGCGGCCGCTGCGCCCGGGCGCGTCCCCGGATTGGCGGACCTTCGGATCCAGGCCCAGGTAGGCCACCAGCTTGCGGCTGGCAAGGAACCGGCGCGGGTCGCCGACGGCGGCGATGAAGGTCGCGGCGCAGATCAGGTTCACGCCCGGGACGGTCATCAGCCGGCGGATCTCGGGCCACCCCAGTGCTTGTTGGGCGATCAGCCGCTCGACCGCGGCGATCTCCGAATCGAGGAACTCGATATGGCGGATCCCGGCGTCGACCGACTCGCGCTCCTCCAGTGGCAGCTCCAGGCCGGCCAGCCACCGGCGGCCCTTGACGCCGAACAGGTCCGAGCAGGGTGGCTTGCCTTGCAGGCGTCGCTGCAGCACCGCGTGGATCTCGTTCTTCGAGCGCGAGCGCGAGTGCACCAACTGCTCGCGGCGCGCCAGCCGGCGACGCAGCACGCGACAGCGCTCATCGGGCATCCACACCGACTCCAGCTCGCCCGACCACAACAGCCGGGCCAACGTGCGCGCGTCCAGCCGGTCGGTCTTGGCCCGTGCCTGCGTGATGCCGGTGTCGTCCGGGCTGACCACGATCACCCGGTCGACGTGCGGCCCGAGGATCCGCGCGACCTCCCAGCAACTGCCTGTCACTTCCAACGCCACGCGATCCGACGCCACCAGGCTCTGCGCCAGCATCTCCAGCCCCTCGGGCGTGCTCGGGACCCGAGCACCGGAACGCACCTGGCCGTCCTCGCAGATCGCGACCACGCAGAACTCACGGTGAACATCCAGGCCGATCGCGCGACCGACCCACCTCGTCAACGCCACTTCTCACCTCCCACGACGCAGTTGACACCGAACGGGAGAACCAGCGGGACAACGACACAGACCGATACGTGCTCACGGCACAATCCAGGCAAGTCGCAGGGGCGGCCGAACGAAAAGGTCGGGCTCGAAGCCCATCGCGCAAACCGGCCTACCCGCCTGCGTTCTCCCACAGAAGCCCCTGTCCCGGATCGCTCGACGCTACGGCCGGACCCGGACAGAGCCTCCACCGAGCAGTTTCATGCCGCGAGGCGGGGTAGCGCGCAAGCACTGGGCGACGAGCAGGCGCGGAACCGGCCGCCGGAGGTGCGGCGGCGAAGGCGACGGCCCGGGTGGGCAGTACACGGCGTCGGGCGTCCGCCGCGCATGAAGCGTGCGATCAGGCTCAGCGCTGCCGGCAGTCCCTCACGGCACGCGTTCGACCTCGTGGTAGAGGGTGATCATGAGGTTGTAGGCGCCGTCCTGCACGTCGTGCAGCGTCTCGCGAACTTCGGGCAGCTGCTCGAGCCGCTCGCGATCCTCGGGGGTCCGCATCTCTACCAGGGCCGCAACCGACTTCCGATCGGGGCTCGAGAGGATCCGGGCGGAGACGAGCCCCGGGTCGTCGCTGACATGACGGAGCATCTCGCCGAGCTGCCCGACGAGCGTCGGTTCCGCGTCCGGATGCACGTTCCAGATGTGGAGGAGCACAGGGCTTTGGTTCATCGCGTTCCTTTCAGGTCGTCGGGATGCCAACTCGTTCGCGATGTCGTCCCGAGCGGCGCAGGAGGATCGCTGAGCGGTCGCTGCCTGCACCACGGCGAAGGTACTACCTTCGCGCCGATCGCCGCGGCTGGCGCGGATCGGACCGGCATCGAGGCCGGGGAGCCGGGACCTACCCTGCGGCGATCGTCCAAGGCATTCGTGGCGAGGTCGCGCAGCTCCGCGGAGACATGGGGCCCGCCCGGGACCAGTCGACGTGGAGGGGGCCCTCGCCGACCGGGCGCACAGCGGCCGCGACGGGCTCGCCGCCGCAGAAGCCACCGAGCTGGCAGCCCTGCTCAACAGCCACTGGCAACGTTGAAGTCCAGCTCGCGGAACGGATCAGCAATGCGATGTGGCTGGTCGAGCAGTCGGCCCGACGCAAAATGCGACTTCAGGCGCTCCTAAGCATCGTCGCCTGCCTCGAAGCCCTGCTCAACACCGGCCGGCACCCGACCACCAAGCAGTTCAAGCAGCGCGTCACTGACATGGCTCGCGAGCTCGGGGTCAACGGCCTCTCACGCTCAATGGCGGAGCGGTTATGCGAGCAACGGTCGACCGCGGCGACGGCCGCCGGCTGCGCTTGGTCTCGCCGCAACCCCGGCGAACCGCTACCCGACCACAGCGAGCGCGAGACCAGAGCGATCAGCGAGCCCGCGCCAGTTCAGGACGTGCTCCGAGCCGCGGTCCGCAACTGCATTGAGGATCCCGTCTGTTCGCGGGGCACTGCGCTGACGAAACCGCGGTTCGCGCGAAATGGCCACTCGCCGACGGCGACGGCAACCCCCTGTAGGACGACCGCCGGGACTGCTGGTCTCGCCTTGAATGGAGCGGCCGCAATTCACCGCCCGGCCGTAGCCGCTCCCGGCGTCACGTCGGCGCTCGCAACGCGAACGGGCAGCCCCACGCGAGGGCTACCGCCGCGACTTGAGCCACAGGACGAGCGCCGTGGCTATGCCGAGAAGGATCGCGCCGATCGCAGCGACAGGGTCCATCCTCTTTGAGCTGTCCGGCCGCCTGGGGCCGGACTCAGGCTTCCTTGCCTGGAAGAGTTGTACACGATGGTCAGGATGCCCGAGTAACCAGACTCTTTGCCTAGACGCTTGACCAGTCATGCACCCGAAGAGCCGGTTCGAGTCTCCGACGCGCGACGCCGGGCACATCGCGCCGACTCGAGGCCACGCTTCTCGGGTGGGTGGCAGGAAAGTGCGCTACGGGCCGGCGAGCTTTGCTCCGTTCGCAATGCGTCTGAGAGATGGAGCGCCCTCGCCTGCAAAGTCGCCGGCGGGTTCCATTTCCTGACAGGACCCGCCCGCCGAGGCCATGGTCCCTGGGTCGTCAGCCGAGCCTGAGGACGTCGACGGGCGCGCCCGCGGGCAGCTCACCGGCGTCGTCGGGCGCGATCGCGAAGCCGTCGCTCTCGCCGAGGGCGCCGGTCATGTGCGAGCCCTGGCGCTCGGTCGGCGTCGCCTCCAGCACACCGTCGGCCCCGGCCCGCAGGGCGGCGGTGAGGAACTCGGTGCGCCCGTCGGACGCGCGCGCGGGCGTGGTCAGCCGGCCGGCCTCGTAGGCCGGGCGGGCGTCGCGCTCACCGCCGAGCCTCCGCAGCGCGGGGGCGATAAAGACCGAGAAGCAGACGATCGTCGACAGCGGGTTGCCCGGGAGGCCGAAGACGAGCGTGTCACCACGGCGGCCGAACCACAGCGGCTTGCCCGGCTTGATCTTCACGCGCCAGAACACCTCGTCGACACCGCACGCCTCGAACGCGGGCTTGACGTGGTCGTGCGGGCCGACCGAGACGCCGCCCGACACCACCAGCACGTCGTTCTCCAGGCCCTTCTCGACGGCGGCGATCGTTGCGTCGCGGTCGTCGCCGATCACGCCCTGGTCGACCACCTCGGCGCCCACGCGGGCGGCCAGCAGGCGGATCATCAGGCCGTTGGACTCGTGGATGCGCCCGGGCTCGGGCGGCGCGCCGAGCGGCAGCAGCTCGCTGCCGGTGACGATCACGCCCAGCCGCGGGCGCCGGTACACGGCGACCTCGCCGACGCCGGCCGATGCCAGCGCGGAGATCCGCGGCAGCGACAGCACGTGGCCCGGCTGGGCGAGCACGAAGCCCGCATGCAGGTCCTCGCCGCGGTAGCGCACGTGCGTGCCGGGAGCGAGCGCGCGCGCCGGCGTCACGTGGCCGTCGCGCTCCTCCGCAAGCTCGGACTGCAGCACCGTGTCAGCGCCCGGTGGGAGCGCCGCGCCGGTCGACACGCGCGCGGCCGTGCCAGGCTCCAGCTCATCGATCGCCACCTCGCCGGCGGCGACGCCACCGGCCAGTCGCAAGGCCACGCCCGGCGCCGTGTCGGCCGCCCGCATCGCGTAGCCGTCCATCGCCGAGCGGTCGAACGGCGGCAGGTCGACCGCGCTGGCCGCCGGCTCGGCCGCCACGCGACCGGCGGCCTCGGCCAGCGACACGCGCTCGGTGCCCAGCGGCAGAAGCCCGTCGAGGACGAGCTCGAGCGCCTCGTCGATCGAGATCATCCGCCGATCCGCGACATGGTCCGCGACGGCTGCACGAACCCCGGGTCGTTCACGTGGTGCTTGAGCTCCTTGCGCCAGACGGCGTCGCGCACGATCTCCTCGAGCTGCGCGTCGGTGGCGCCGTCGCGCAGCGGGCCGCGGAGGTCGGTCTCGTTCATCGAGAACAGGCAGGTGCGCAACTCGCCCTCGGCCGTCAGCCGGATGCGGTTGCAGTCGCCGCAGAACGGCTCGCTCACGGGGGAGATGAAGCCCATCTCGCCGGTGCCGTCGGCGAACCGGTAGCGGCGCGCGGTGCCGTGCCGCTCGCGACCGACCGGCTCGAGCGGGTACACGGCGTCGATCATCGCCACGATGTCGCGGTTCGGCAGCACTTTCTCGCGCGTCCACGAGCGGTCGGCGTCGAGCGGCATGAACTCGATGAAGCGCACCTCGTACGGGTTCTGGCGCGCGAACTCGGCGAACCGCACCACCTCGTCCTCCGTGAAGTCCTTGAGCGCGACGACGTTGACCTTGATGGGCCGCAGCTCCGGATGCTGCTGGGCGGCCTCGAGGCCCTCCAGCACCTGGGCGAGCGAGTCGCGCCGCGTGAGCTGGAAGAAGCGGTCGGGCGCCAGCGAGTCGAGCGAGACGTTGACGCGCCGCAGACCGGCCCGGACGAGGTCCTCGACCTGCTTGGCGAGCAGGTAGCCGTTGGTGGTCAGGGAAAGGTCGTGGACGTCCTCGATCCCCGACAGCGCCTCGACGAGCCGCCACAGCTCCTTGCGCACGAGCGGCTCGCCGCCGGTGAGGCGCACGTCGTGCACGCCCATCGCCGCCAGCAGCCGCACGATCCGCTCGATCTCCTCGTACGTCAGCAGCGCCGAGCGCTCGAGCCACGGCAGCCCTTCGGCGGGCATGCAGTACTGGCAGCGGAAGTTGCAGCGGTCGGTGACCGAGATCCGCACATCCCCGATCGGGCGCCCGTGTCCGTCGACGAGCGGCTTCATCGGTGGAAGTCCGACTTTCCGCCGGTCTTGTCGAGCAGCTCGACGCGCTCGATCACGACACCCGGCTCGATGCCCTTGACCATGTCGTAGACGGTCAGCGCGGCGACCGAGCAGGCCACCATCGCCTCCATCTCGACGCCGGTGCGGTCGGTCGTGCGCGCCTCGGCCACCACGGTCACGGTGCCGGCCTCCGGATCGATCGCAATCTCGGGCGCCACGTGCGTCAGCGGCAGCGAGTGGGCGAGCGGGATCAGCTCGTCCGTGCGCTTGGCCGCCTGGATGGCGGCGATCCGCGCCACGGCGGCGACGTCGCCCTTCGGGTTGTCGCCGGCGGCGACACGGCCGGCGGCCTCGGGAGACATGCGCACGACCGCGCGGGCGCGCGCGTATCGCTCGGTCGCCGTCTTGTCGCTGACGTCGACCATCCGGGCGCGGCCTGCGGCGTCGAGATGCGTGAGCGCAGAACCCTCCATCACTGGCCATGGTAGGGCCTACAGAACCCCGGCCGGAAGCCGATCCATTGAGCGATGGCGTCGAATCCGACGAGAGCCACCCCTGAGCAGCTGTATCGGCTGCTGGCCGACAACGCGACCGACGTCGTGACGCTGCACGACTCCGACGGCCGCTACCGCTATGTCTCGCCGTCGGTCGAGTCGCTCATGGGCTATACGCCCGAGGAGCTTGTCGGCACGGCGAGTGGCGAGCTCGTGCACCCCGACGACCTTCCCGGCGTGCGCGAGCAGATGGCGACGCTCGCCGACGACGACGTGCTCACGTTCGAGTACCGGCTGCGCCGCAAGGACGGCCACTACGAGTGGTTAGAGACCAGCGCTCGCCGCATCGGCGACGAAGTGCAGTGCTCGTCGCGCGGGATCGGCGATCGCCGCGCGGCGGCCGCCGAGCTCACGCGGCGCCTGGCCCAGCAGTCTGCGGTGGCGCGCCTCGGCGAGGCCGCGCTGCAGCGCCACGACCTCGGGGCCCTGCTCGAGGCCGCCGTCGCCACGGTGGCGGAGACACTGGACATCGAGCTGGTGGCGATCATGGAGCACCTCGGCGAGGGCGTCGTGCACGTCCGGTCGGGCTGCGGCTGGAACGACGGCTTCGTCGGCTCGCGCTTCGAGATGAATTCGTTCCGCGGGGCCGACGGCCACGCGCGCTACGCGCGCGGTCCGATCCTGATCGACGACGTGCCGAACAACGACAACTTCCGCGCCCGTCCGCTGCGCGAGAACGGGGTGGTCTCGAGCGCCAATGTGCTGATCGGGAGCGCCGACGCGGCACTCGGCATGCTGACCGCCAACAGCCGCCGCCAGCGCGCGTTCGACGAACGCGACCTCGACTTCCTGCAGGCCGTCGCGCACGTCCTCGCCGGCGCGATAGAGCGCGTGCGCGCGGAGCGCCAGATGCGCCACGACGCGCTGCACGACAGCCTCACCGGCCTTCCCAACCGCTCGCTCCTGCTCGACCGCCTGCACCACGCGCTCGCCCGCGCCACGCGCGACGCACGCCGCGTCGCCCTGCTGTTCGTCGACCTCGACAACCTCAAGGTGATCAACGACTCGCTCGGCCACCACGCCGGCGACGAGCTGCTGAAGGCGATCGGGCCGCGGCTCGACGGCGAGCTGCGCGCCAGCGACACGGTCGCCCGCTTCGGCGGCGACGAGTTCGCGATCGTGTGCGAGGACATCGACGACGTCGAGCAGGCGGTGGAGATCGCGCGCCGCGTCGTGGCCGCGTTCGAGGCGCCGTTCGTCGTCGCCGGGGAGGAGCGCTTCGCCTCAGTCAGCGCCGGCGTCGTTGTCACCAACCCGGCCGTCCGCCGAGACCGGTCTGCACCCCGACTCGCTCGGCCTCGAGATCACCGAGCGGCTGCTGCTTGAGGAGAGGCCCACGACCGCGCTCACGATCGAGCTGCTGCAGGCACTCGGCGTCCGGCTGCTGCTCGATGACTTCGGCACCGGCTACTCGTCTCTGCGCTACCTGCAGCGCTATCCGCTCGACGGCCTGAAGGTCGACCGCGCGTTCGTCATGGGCCTGGGCGAGAACGGCGACGGCGACGGCGCGATCGTCGAGGCGATCGTCGGCATGGCCCGCGCGCTCGGTATGGGCGTCATTCCCGAGGGCGTCGAGACGGAAGGCCAGCTCGAGCGCCTGTGCGCGCTCGGCTGCGACCACGCGCAGGGGTTCCTGCTCTCCAAGCCGCTGCCGGCCCACGAGATCGAGAGCCTGCTGCGGAGCCGGGTCTGATGCGTGTCGCGCTCTCGGAGGTCCTGGGAGCGCTGTCCTACGCGCTCGATCTCACCGAGGGTGAGCCGCCCGGTCACGCGGTCCGCACGACCGCCATCGGGATGCGGCTGGCCGAGCAGATCGACCTCGACGACGCCGAGCGCTCGTCGCTGTTCTACGCGCTGCTCTTGAAGGACGCGGGGTGCTCGAGCAACGCCTCGCGGCTGTCGTCGCTGTTCGACGCCGACGACCACCAGACCAAGCGCGCGATGAAGGTCACCGACTGGTCCAAGGCGGGTCCGCTGGCCGTGTACACGTGGCGTTCGGTGGCCGCGGGCGGCGGGCCACTGGCGAAGGCGCGACAGATGCGGCGCATCACGCTCCAGGACGAGGTCACGCGCGAGCTGATCGGGACGCGCTGCGAGCGCGGAGCCGAGATCGCCCGCATGCTCGAGCTGCCCGAGGACACCGCGCAGGCGATCCGGGCGCTCGACGAGCACTGGGACGGCGCGGGCCAGCCGCTCGGGCTGCGCGGCGAGGAGATCCCGCTGTTCGGCCGGATCCTCTGCCTCGCCCAGACCGTCGAGGTGTTCGTACGCACGGTCGGGCTGCGCGGCGCGCTCGGGATGGCGCTCAAGCGCCGGGGCCGCTGGTTTGACCCCGCGCTGGTCGACGCGCTGCTCTCGATCCGTGACGACCGCACGTTCTGGGGCCCGCTGGAGGATGCCCGCTGCGTGCCGCCGGTGGCGGCCTGGGAGCCGGCCGACCGCGTGTTGACGGCCGGCGATGACCGGCTCGACCGCGTCGCCGACGCGTTCGCACGCGTGATCGACGCCAAGTCGCCGTTCACCGCCCGCCACTCCGCCGAGGTCGCCCGCTGGGCGGTCGCCACCGGTGCCGTGCTCGGCATGGGGGAGGAGGAGCTGCGCGACCTGCACCGCGCCGGCCTGCTGCACGACATCGGCAAGCTCGCGGTCTCGAGCCGCATCCTCGACAAGCCGGGCAAGCTCGAGCCCGCCGAGTTCGCCGCCATCCGCGAGCACCCGCGCTACACGCAGCAGATCCTCGACCGGGTCGCCTGCCTGCGCGGCATCGTCGAGACCGCGGCGTCGCACCACGAGCGGCTCGACGGGCGCGGCTACCACCGCGGCCTCGGGGCGCTCGACCTCTCACGCCCGGCGCGGGTCCTGGCCGTCGCCGACGTCTACGAGGCGTTGACGGCCGACCGGCCGTACCGCGAGGCGATGCCGCGCGAGAAGGCGCTGGCGATCGTGCGCGAGCAGCGCGGGACGGGGCTGTGCCCGGCCGCCGTTGATGCCCTGGAGGTGGCGGCCAACGGCTGGTTCGCCTCGCTGGCGTCTCCGTCTCCGCCCGCCGCGTCTCCGCGCCGGCCAACTGCGGCTGGGTAGGGCGGCGCCGGAGCGGGCCGGTTCGGCGGTCCGTTGACGAGTTATCGCAGTTCGCCGGTGGCTAGCATCGCTCCCGTGGTCGTGAACGTCCGCCTCTTCGCCGGCCTGCGCGAGCGCGCCGGGACCGACCGGCTCGAGGTCGAGCTGCCCGAGGGCGCGCTCGTCAAGGACCTCCTCGCCGCGATGGCGGGGACTCCCGTCGGCGAGCTGAAGCCGCGCGAGTGCGTCGTGGCGGTCAACCGCGAGTACGCGAACGCGGACGAGCCGGTCAGCGAGGGCGACGAGGTGGCGCTCGTGCCGCCCGTGAGCGGCGGCGCCGGCCCGGTCCGGCACGTCCGGATCACCGCCGAGCCGCTCGACCTGCAAGCGCTGGCCGACGCGGTGCGCGACCCGCGTGCCGGGGCGGTGGTGCTGTTCGAGGGCGTGACGCGCGAGGTCCCCGAGCTCGACTACGAGGCGTACGCGGAGATGGCTCAGGCGCGGATCGAGCAGATCGCCGCCGAGGAGGCCGAGCGGCACGGGCTCACGGCCGTCGCGATCGAGCACCGGACCGGCACCGTGGCGCTGGCCGAGCCGTCCGTGATCGTCGCGGCGTCGGCCCCACACCGCGGCGAGGCGTTCGCGGGCGCGCGGGCGCTGATTGACCGGGTCAAGGCCGAGGCGCCGATCTGGAAGGTCGAGGTCACCGCCGGCGGGCGCGAGCGGGTACCCGGATCCCTCCCACCCACGCTCCCGCCTACGTAGCGCGCCGCACCAGCGGCAGCCGGCTCGGCGTGAACGCGGTCGCCACGGACACGGCGAGCAGCAGTTAGGCAGGCGTCAGCCCGCCACTTGTACCTATGCAATGCTTAGGTAGATGCCGTTGACATTGGGAGAGGCCGCGCGCGCCATCGGCGTGAGCGCAGACACGCTGCGCCGCTGGGACCGGGCCGGGAAGCTGCGGACCGTGCGCGACGACCGCAACCGCCGGTTGGTGCCCGAGAGCGAGGTCGAGCGGCTCTCGCAGCACCCGCGACGACACGAGGCGGGCGACACCCTTTCGGCCCGCAACCGCTTCCCGGGCATCGTCACGTCGGTTGAGGTCGACGGGGTGATGGCGCTCGTGGAGATCGAGGCGGGCCCGTTCCGCGTGACCGCGGCCGTCACGCGCGACGCGGTCGAGGAGCTCGACCTCGCGCCCGGGGTGGCCGCGACGGCGACCGTGAAGGCGACGTCGGTGATGGTGAGCCGCGGATGAGGTGGGCGCTGGTCGCGGTTCTCGTCCTGGTCGTCGGTTGCGGCGGCGACGACAGCGGCGGCGACGCGCGGCTCGTGGTGTCGGCCGCCGCCTCGCTGACCGACGGGCTGACGTCGTGCAGCACGCAGTTCGACGGCGCGCAGGTGCGCCTGTCGTTCGCCGGCTCGGACGAGCTGGCCGCGCAGATCCGCCAGGGCGTCAAGCCCGACGTCTACGCCGCCGCCAACACCAAGCTCCCCGACCAGCTCGCCGGCGAGGGCCTGCTCGAGAAGCCGGTCACGTTCGCGACCAACGAGCTCGTGATCGCGGTCCCGGACGGCAGCGACATCGCCTCGATCGACGATCTCGCCACGCCGGGCGTCAAGCTCGTGATCGGCTCGGAGACCGTGCCGGTCGGGACCTACACACGCACGGTGCTCGGCAAGCTCCCGGCCGCGCAGGAGCAGAAGATCATGGGCAACGTGCGCTCGAACGAGCCGGACGTCAAGGGCGTCGTCGGGAAGCTCACGCAGGGCGCGGCGGACGCCGGCTTCGTCTACCGGACCGACCTCGTCGACGGCCTGAAAGCGGTGACGCTGCCGCAGGATCTGCAGCCGGTCGTGGAGTACGGCGCCGCCGTCGTGAAGGGCGCCAAACAGCCCGACCTCGCCAAGCAGTACCTCGACGGGCTGACGGACGGGCCGTGCGCCGACGCCCTGCGATCGGCCGGCTTCGGCAAGCCGTGAGGGCCTGGTTCTCCGTCGCCATCGCCGGAGCCTTCGCGCTCGCGCTGCTGTTCCTGACCGTGCCGGTAGTGGCGATCTTCGTCGATCAACCGCCGAAGGAGGTACTCGCCAGCCTCGGCGATCCGGCCGCGCTCGACGCGCTGTGGCTGAGCCTGCGCACCACAGCAGCGGCGATGGTGATCATCGTCGTCGTCGGCACGCCCGCGGCCTACCTGCTGGCCACGCGCCGGTTCCGCGGCCGCGCGCTGGCGATCACGCTGGTGGAGCTGCCGCTCGTGCTCCCGCCGGCCGTGGCCGGGATCGCGCTGCTGGCCGCGCTCGGCGGCTCGCTGACCTTCCACACGTCGGCCGTCGTGGTCGCGCTGACGTTCGTGGCCGCGCCGTTCTACCTACGCCAGGGCCAGGCGGCGTTCAGCGCCGTCGACCCGAGCTGGCTGGCGGCCTCGCGCACGCTCGGGGCGTCCGAGGCGCGGACCTTCGCGCGCGTGGCGATCCCCACGGCCGTGCCCGGCCTGGTGGCGGGCGGCGCGCTCGCGCTCGGCCGCGCGCTCGGCGAGTTCGGCGCCACGCTGATGTTCGCCGGCTCGCTGCAGGGCGTCACGCAGACCGCGCCGCTGGCGATCTACGAGCGCTTCTCGAGCGACTTCAACGATGCGCTCGCGCTCTCGGCCGTGCTCGTCGCGGTGTCCGGGGCCATCCTGCTGACGGCCAAGCTCGTCGGGGGCTGGGATGCTGCGGATCGCCGCTGAGGCGCAGCTCGGCGCCTTCTCGCTCGACGTCGAGCTGGAGGTCGCGCCGGGCGAGTGCCTGGCGCTCGCCGGCCCTTCGGGCGCCGGCAAGAGCAGCGTGCTGCGCGTGATCGCGGGGCTGTTGCGGCCACGACGGGGCAGCGTGGCGTGCGGGGACCGCGTGTGGCTCGACACCGAGCGCGGCATCGACCTGCCGCCCGACGAGCGCCGCTGCGGCTACGTGTTCCAGGACTACGCGCTCTTCCCGCACCTGACCGCGTGGCAGAACGTCGCCTACGGCCTCACGCACCTGCCGCGGCGCGAGCGGCGCCCGCGCGCGCTGGCGCTGCTCGAGCGCTTCGGCGTCGCCGCGCGGGCCGACGAGCGGCCGCGCACGCTGTCAGGCGGGGAGCGCCAGCGCGTCGCCGTGGCCCGGGCACTGGCCGTCGAGCCCGCCGCCCTGCTGCTCGACGAGCCGCTGTCGGCGCTCGACGCGCGCACCCGCGCCGCATCGGGTCGCGAGCTCGCGGCCGTGCTGCATGCGGCCGGCGTCCCGGCCCTGCTCGTCACCCACGACTTCCAGGAGGCCGCGCTGCTCGGCGACCGCGTCGGGGTGATGGACGGCGGGCGGATCGTGCAGCTCGGCAGCGCTGGTGAGCTGGCCGCGGCGCCGAAATCGCCGTTCGTGGCCGACTTCACCGGCGCCATCGTGCTCACGGGCACGGCGGCCCCGGCCGCCGACGGCCTGACGCGCGTGGCGCTGGACGGCGGGGGAGAGGTGACGTCGCCCGAGCCCGCTCACGGCCCGGTCGCCGTCACGGTGTACCCGTGGGACATCGCGCTGGCGCCCCGGGGCAGCGTCGACCCCGGATCGGCGCGCAACCATCTCGATGTCGAGGTGGTGTCGGTCACCGCCGTCGGCGGGCGCGTGCGGATCGGGCTCGCGGCGCCGCAGCCGCTGACCGCGGAGCTCACGGAGCCCGCGGTGCGCACTATGCAGATCCAGCCCGGGCAGCTCGCCGTGGCGACCTGGAAGGCCACCGCCACGCGCCTGCTTTCACTCACTCAGGAGGAGCTCCCGTCCGAATCCGGACATTCTTGACCGACATGGTGCATAATGCTCGTCGACAAACCCGATCAAGTCGATGGAGATTGTGCATATGTCGAAGCGCCTACCGCGGCTCGCCGCCGCCCTGACTCTCCTCCTCCTCCTGCCAGCGGTGGCGGCGGGCTGCGGTGGGCCGGCCGAGGAAGGCGGCAGCGCCGCCAGTGGGGACGGGAGTGGGGGGAAGCTCTCGCTCGTCGCCTACTCGACGCCGAAGGAGGCGTACGGCGAGCTGATCCCGGCCTTCAACAAGACCGCCGCGGGCAAGGGCGTTTCATTCACGCAGTCCTACGGCGCGTCCGGCGACCAGTCGCGCGCGGTGGCCGCCGGGCTGCCGGCCGACATCGTCGCGCTGTCGCTGGCGCCTGACGTCGACAAGCTGGTCGAGCCCGGGATCGTCGACAGCAACTGGACGTCGCAGCTCGCCAAGACGGACGGCTTCGTGACCAACTCGGTCGTGGTGCTCGCCGTCCGCAAGGACAACCCGAAGAACATCCACGGCTGGGAGGACATCGTCAAGCCCGGCGTGCAGGTGATCACGCCGAACCCCTTCACCTCCGGCGGCGCCAAGTGGAACCTGATGGCCGCGTACGGCTCGCAGATCGCCCAGGGCAAGTCGCCCGCGGAGGCGCTCGACTTCCTGCACAAGGTCCTCGCCAACACGGCCGTGCAGGACAAGTCCGCCCGCGAGGCGCTGCAGACGTTCGCCGGCGGCAAGGGCGACGTGCTGATCTCGTACGAGAACGAGGCGATCACCGCCCAGAAGGCCGACGTCGACCTCGACTACGTGATCCCGGACCAGACGATCCTGATCCAGAACCCGGCCGCGGTCACCAAGGACTCCAAGAACCCCGACAAGGCGAAGGCGTTCCTCGAGTGGCTCATCACGCCGGAGGCGCAGAAGATCTACGCCTCCAAGGGCTACCGCTCGGTGCTCCCGGATCTGGTCGACAAGAACACGTACCCGGACCCGAAGAAGCTCTTCAAGATCGACGAGTTCGGCGGCTGGTCGAAGGTGAACGACGAGTTCTTCGACCCGGAGAAGGGCTCGGTCGCCGGCATCGAGAAGGACCTGGGGGTCTCCACTGCCAACTGATGCCGCCGTCGCCGCCCGCCCGGCGCTGAGAGCGCGGCGGGCGGCGCGCCAGGGTCTCGGGGGCCAGGTCGTCGCCGGCGGCTTCTCGGTCGCCTGGCTCACGCTCATCGTCCTGATCCCGCTGTCGGCCGTCGTCGTGCGCTCGTTCGACGACGGCCTCGGCGCGTTCTGGGACGACGTGACGTCGCCGCAGGCCGTCGCCGCCATGAAGCTGACGCTGGTCGCCTCGGCCATCGTCGCGGTGATCGACGCCGTGATGGGCACGATCATCGCCTGGGTCCTCGTCCGCGACGAGTTCCCCGGCAAGAGTGCGATGAACGCGGTCATCGACCTGCCGTTCGCGCTGCCGACGATCGTCGCGGGCCTCGTGCTGCTCGCGCTCTACGGGCCGAGGGGGCCGATCGGGATCAACATCGCCTACACGCGCGTCGCAGTGCTGATGGCGCTGCTGTTCATCACGCTGCCGTTCGTCGTGCGGGCGGTTCAGCCCGTGCTCATCGCGCTCGAGCGCGACGTGGAGGAGGCGGCCGAGTCGCTCGGCGCGAAGCCGCTGACGATCTTCCGCCGGATCATCCTGCCCGCGCTCAAGCCGGCGATGCTGGCCGGCGTCGGGCTCTCGTTCGGCCGCGCGGTCGGCGAGTTCGGCTCGGTCGTGCTGATCAGCGGCAACCTGCCGTACAAGACCGAGGTCGCGGCGGTGCTGGTGTACGGGCAGATCGAGAGCGACAACGCCACGGGCGCCGCCGCGGTGTCGGTCGTGCTGCTGGCGATCTCCTTCTTCGTGCTGCTGGGGATCTCGTACGTCGCCCGGCGGGGGACGCACCGATGAGCCGGCTCGCGCTGCGCTTCACCGCCATCGGCTACCTGGCCGCGCTGCTGATCGTCCCGGTCGGGATGGTCTTCTACCGCGCGTTCGAGAAGGGCCTGGGCGCCGCCTGGGATGCGGTGACCACGCCGCCGGCCCAGCACGCCTTCTACCTGACCTGCGTCATCACGCTCGTCGCCGTGCCGGCGAACGCGATCTTCGGCGTCGTCACCGCCTGGGTGCTCGCCCGCTACGACTTCCGCGGCAAGCGGATCCTCGACGTGCTGATCGACCTGCCGTTCGCCGTCTCGCCGGTGATCGTCGGCCTCGCGCTCGTGCTCGTGTGGGGCCGCGACGGCTGGTTCGCGACGACCGGGATCATCTTCTCGACGCCCGGCATGATCCTGGCGACGATCTTCATCTCGCTGCCGTTCGTGGTCCGCGAGGTGCTCCCGGTGCTCGAGGAGGAGGGGATCGACCAGGAGGAGGCGGCGAGCACGCTCGGCGCGCGCGGCTGGCAGACGTTCTGGCGGATCACGCTGCCGACGATCCGCTGGGGCCTGACGTACGGCGTGATCCTCTCGACGGCGCGCGCGATCGGCGAGTTCGGCGCGGTCGCCGTCGTGTCGGGGAGGATCTCCGGCCGCACCGAGACGATGACGCTGTTCGTCGAGGACCGCTTCCAGTCGCTCGACCTCACCGGCGCGTACGCCGCCGGCGTCGTGCTCGCGCTGCTGGGCATCTCGGTGCTCACGCTGATGACCCTGCTCCAACGACGACACCAAAGGACGAGCTGAGCCATGGCCATCGAGGCCCGCAACATCACCAAGCGCTTCGGTGACTACCTCGCCCTCGACGATGTCAGCGTCTCGGTTCCCGACGGGTCGCTGACCGCGCTGCTCGGGCCGTCCGGCAGCGGCAAGAGCACGCTCCTGCGCGTGATCGCCGGGCTCGAGACGCCCGACAGCGGCAGTGTGCTGATCGGCCGCGAGGAGGTCACCAACACGCCGGCGCGCAAACGCGGCGTCGGCTTCGTGTTCCAGCACTACGCGGCGTTCAAGCACATGACGGTGTCCGACAACGTCGCGTTCGGCCTGACGGTGCGCAAGAAGCCCAAGGACGAGAAGCGCGCGAAGGTCAAGGAGCTGCTCGACCTCGTCGGCCTCGGGCATCTCGGCGACCGCTATCCGTCACAGCTCTCCGGCGGCCAGCGCCAGCGGATGGCGCTCGCCCGCGCCCTCGCCGTGGAGCCGCAGGTGCTGCTGCTCGACGAGCCGTTCGGCGCGCTCGACGCGCGGGTGCGCGAGGAGCTGCGCCGCTGGCTGCGCCGCCTGCACGACGACGTGCACGTCACGACGATCTTCGTGACGCACGACCAGGAGGAGGCGATGGAGATCTCAGAGCAGATCGTCGTGGTCAACGAGGGCCGGATCGAGCAGTCGGCGTCGCCGGGCGAGATCTACGACCACCCGGCGAGCCAGTTCGTGATGGGCTTCGTCGGCCCGGTCACGCGCGTCGGCGGCTCGCTCGTGCGCCCGCACGACATCCAGATCCTCACCGAGCCGGGCGAGGCGACCCAGCAGGCGGTCGTCACGCGGCTGTGGTGGCTGGGCTTCGAGGTCCGCGTCGAGCTGCTCCCGGCCGAGGGCGACGCGCTGTACGCGCAGCTTTCGCGCACAGAGGCCGACGGGCTCGAACTCGCCGAAGGACAGATCGTGCACGTGCGGGTTGACCCGACTCGTGCACGGCGAGAACGCGCGAACGCCTAAGCTCCCCGCGTGCGCGTCTCCGCCAAGACCGACTACGCCATCCGCGCCGCGCTCGAGCTGGCCGCGGCGCCCGATGAGAAGCCCGTCAAGGGCGAGCGGATCGCGACCGCGCAGGCGATCCCGCTGCGGTTCCTGGAGAACATCCTCATGCAGCTGCGCCACGCCGGGCTGGTGGACAGCCGGCGCGGCGCCGAGGGCGGCTACCGGCTGGCGCGCCCAGCCGCCGAGGTCACGCTCGCCGACGTCATCCGCGCGATCGACGGCCCGCTCGCCGGCGTGAGCGGGGCGCGGCCCGAGACGCTCGGCTTCGAGGGCGTGGCCGAGCCGATGCGCGACGTCTGGATCGCCGTCCGCGCCTCGCTGCGCGGCGTGCTCGAGCAGGTCACGCTGGCCGATGTGGTGAGCGGCGAGCTGCCGGCCCACGTGCGCACGCTCGTGGCCGACGAAGACGCCTGGGTCCCGCATTGAGCCGGTAGGCTCGGAGCGTGAGGGTCCTCGTCACCGGCGGGACCGGCTTCGTTGGCGCGCACAGCGTCAAGGCACTGCTGGACGCCGGGCACTCGGTGCGCATGCTCGTGCGGTCGCCCGACCGGATCGGCCCCGCGCTCGGGCCCCTGGGCACGCAGGCGCCCGAGCATCTGGTCGGCGACGTGACGGACGCCGATTCGGTACGGCGCGCGCTCGAGGGCTGCGAGGCCGTGCTGCACGCAGCGAGCGTCTACACGTTCGACCCGCGCCGCGCGGCGAGCATGCGTCGCGACAACATGGCGTCGGTGCGGATCGTGCTCGGAACGGCGCACGAGCTCGGGCTGGACCCGATCGTGCACGTCTCGAGCTTCGCTGCCCTGCTGCCTGCGCAGGCTCCGCTCACGCCCGACACGCCGGTGGGCGAGCCGAAGGGCGCGTACAACATCTCCAAGGCCGAGACCGAGCAGGTCGCCCG
Organism: uncultured Solirubrobacteraceae bacterium; assembly: GCA_963803335.1. GTDB lineage: Bacteria > Actinomycetota > Thermoleophilia > Solirubrobacterales > Solirubrobacteraceae > DASSUW01. Next base: position 77,509 of record CAWDME010000015.1, read on the forward strand.
CGACATGCAAGCCGCCGGCGCGCCGGTCGTGATCACGCATCCGGGCATGGTCTGGGGCCCGCACGACCCGCACCTCGGGGAGAGCGCGAGCTTTGCGCGCGACATCCTGCGCGGCCTGCTCCCGCTCCGCATCGGCGGCGGGCCGAACGTCGTCGACGTGCGCGACGTGGCGGCCGTGCACGCCGCCATCATGGAGCCGGGTCGCGGTCCGCGGCGCTTCCTCGCGACGGGCGAGCACGTGCCGTTCGCACGCGTGTACGCCCTCCTGCGCGGTGTCACCGGGCGCCGGCTCCCCGCGCTGCGGGTCCCGGCGGCCGCCGCCATCGGGCTCGGGGCATGCAGCTGACGCAGCGCAGCGCGTCGTGCCGTTCCGGCTGCCGCTCAACGCGACGGCGCCGTGGCTCGGCAGTCACGCCGTGCCGGGCGACGACAGCGCTACGCGCGAGGAGCTCGGGGTGACGTTCCGGCCGGCCCCGGAGGCGATCGCCGACACCGTCCGCTGGCTTTACGAGGCCGGCCATATCAGCGCGCGCCAGGCCGGTCGCGCCGCGTCCTAACCTGACCGGTATGGGTGGTCGTCGGCCCGCACTCGGCGTCATCGTGGCGGCGGGATCGATCGCGATCACGACCGCGCTGCTGTATCCGCTCGAGGACGTCGCGCCCGCGGTGTCGCTCGGCGTCCTGTACCTGCTCCCGGTGCTGTTCGTCTCGATCGTCTGGGGGCTGTGGCTCGGGCTCGCGACGAGCCTCGCAGCGGCGCTGGCGTTCAACTTCTTCCACATCCCGCCGACCGGGCGCTTCACGATCGCCGAGGCGGAGAACTGGGTCGCGCTGGCCGTGTTCGTCGTCGTCGCCGCGGTCGTGTCGACGCTGTCCGAGATGGCCGGCGCGCGTGCCCGCGACGCCGAGCGGCGCCGCCGCGAGGCCGATCTCGCCGCCGAGCTGGCGCGTCTGCTGCTCGGCACGCCCGAGCCGCGGGCGGCCCTGCCGGTGGCCGCCAAGCGGATCGCCGAAGCGCTCGAGGTCGATTCCGCCGCGGTCGTGCTCGAGCACGTCGCGGGCGACGAGCGCAAGGCGGCGATCCCGCTCGGCGAGCACGGCACGCTCGTGGTGCCCGTCGCGGCGGCCGACACGGCGCGCGAGCGTATCGCCCCGGCGCTCGAGGCGTTGCTGGCCGCGGCGCTCGAGCGCGAGCGGCTCACCCGCGAGGTGGTGGAGACGAGCGCCCTGCGGCGCAGCGACGAGATCAAGACCGCCGTCCTGCGATCGGTGTCACACGACCTGCGCTCGCCGCTGACCGCGATCGTGGCGGCCGCGGAGGCGCTCAGCTCGCCAACCCTCGACGCCGCGGACCGCGCCGAGCTCACCGATACGGTCGCACACGAGAGCGGGCGTCTGACGCGGCTGATCGACCAGCTGATCGACCTGTCGCGCCTCCAGGCGGGCGCCGCCGAGCCACGCGCCGACTGGACGTCGATCGAGGAGGTCGTCCGCGCCGCTGTCGAGGACGCCGGCGCGATCGGGCGCGTGAAGCTCGCGATCGCGCCGGACCTCCCGCTCGTGCGCGCCGACGCGACCCAGCTCCGCCGCGCGTTCGGCAACCTGATCGAGAACGCGCTGCGCTACAGCGGCGACCACCCGGTGTCGGTCCGCGCGCGGGTGAGCGGCGGCCGGATCCTGATCCGGGTCGTCGACCAGGGGCCGGGGATCCCGGCGGTCGAGCAGGAACGGATCTTCCTGCCGTTCTACGGCGACGGGTCGGGGCTCGGACTGGCGATCGTGCGCGGGTTCGTGGAGGCCAACGGCGGGCACGTGCACGTCGAGTCGCTGCCCGGGCAGGGCACGTCGTTCGTCGTCGAGCTGCCGCTGCCGACGACTGCGCCGGTGCCGGCGTGAGGCGCATCCTGGTCCTCGACGACGAGCCGCAGATCCTGCGGGCATTGCGCGTCGTGCTGCGCGAAGCCGGCTTCGAGGCGATCCCCGCCGAGACCGCGGAGGAGGCGCTCGACAAGGCGGCGGTCCGGCCTCCGGACGCCGCGATCGTCGACCTTGTGCTGCCCGATGGTGACGGGATCGAGGTGACTCGCGAGCTGCGGCGCTGGAGCGAGATGCCGATCATCGTGCTCTCGGCGGTCGGCGAGGAGGGGGAGAAGGTCCGCGCGCTCGAGGCGGGCGCCGACGACTACGTCACCAAGCCGTTCGGCCCGCGCGAGCTCGTCGCGCGGCTGCAGGCGGCGTTGAGGCGGGCGGGCGGCACGCCCGACGAGCCGGTGCTGCACGCCGACGGGCTCGAGGTCGACTTCGCCGCCCGTGTGGTGCGCGTGGCCGGCGACGAGGTGCACTTGACGCCGATCGAGTTCGACCTCCTGCGCACGCTCGCCCGCCACCGCGGGCGGCTGCTCACCCACCGCGCGCTGCTCGTCGAGGTGTGGGGGCCGGAGTACGCCAACGACACGGCCGTGCTCCGCACGCACATCGCCAACCTGCGCCGCAAGATCGGATCCGACCACATCCGCACCGATCCGGGCGTCGGGTACCGCTTCACAGAATCTTGATCAGCCGCTAGCGCATCTGTACGAGGGCTTGACGGACCCGCACCTAGCGTGCGAGCCATGTCCTTGACCCCAACGTTCGCCTCGGTGCTGGACTCGCTGGCGGACGTGACCTCACTGGCCTTCGCCGCGGTCGCGTTCGCGCTGCTGTTCCTGCTGCTCTGGGGCTTCGAACACGTATGAGCGGCGCCGCGGTCATCGGCCTCGTGATCGCCGCCGCGCTGTTCGTCTACCTGCTCGTGGCACTCGTGCGCCCGGAGAAATTCTGAGATGGGCGCTGCCGGCTGGATCGAGATCGCGCTCTATTGCGCGCTCCTGACGGCGATCACGCCCGTCCTGGGCGGCTACATGACGCGCGTCTATCGCGGCGAGATCGGCATCCGCGCCGTGGACCGCCTCACGGCGCGCCTGTTCGGCGGCGCCGAGCAGGACTGGAAGCAGTACGCGACCTCGGTACTGGTCTTCAGCGGCGTCTTCTTCGTCGTGCTCTACGTGATCCTGCGGCCGCGGATGCCGTACGACGTCACGTTCAACGCGACGGCGTCGTTCATCACCAACACCAACTGGCAGTACTACGCCGGCGAGACGACGCTGACGAACCTGCAGCAGATGGCCGGCCTCGCCGTGCAGAACTTCATCTCTGCCGCGGTCGGTATCGCCGTCGCCATCGCGCTCATCCGCGCGCTCGCCACCCGCTCGGGCAAGACGATCGGCAACTTCTACAGCGACCTCGTCAAGACGCTCGTGTACGTGCTGCTGCCGATCTCGATCGTCGTCGGCCTCGTGCTCGTTTCCCAGGGCGTCATCCAGTCGCTGAGCGCCGGCCCGGTCGCCTCCCAGGAGATCATCAAGGAACTCGGCACCAACGGCGGCGGCTTCTTCAACGTCAACTCGGCGCACCCGTTCGAGAACCCGACGTGGTTCTCCAACTTCGTCGAGCTGCTGCTGATCCTGAGCATCGGCGGCGCGCTCACCAGCGTCTACGGGCGGATGGTGGGCAACCGCCGCCAGGGCTGGGCGATCTACTCCGCGATGCTGATCCTGTTCGTGATCGGCGTGGTGGTCGTGGCGATCGCCGAGAACCATTCCACGCCCGCGATGCAGGCGGCCGGCATCCACGGCTTCAACATGGAGGGCAAGGAGCAGCGCTTCGGCATCGCGTCGACAGCGCTCTGGACCGTGGTCACCACGGTTGCCTCATGCGGCGCCGTCAACGGTGCCATGGAGTCCTTGACGGGCTTCGGCGGCGTCGTGCCGATGGCCAACATGCAGAGCGGCGAGGTGATTTTCGGCGGCGTCGGCTCCGGCCTCTACGGCATGCTGATGTTCGCCATCCTCGGCGTCTTCCTGTCCGGCCTGATGGTCGGCCGCACGCCGGAGTTCCTCGGCAAGAAGATCGAGGCGCGCGAGGTCAAGCTCACCGTCTTCGGCACGATCGGCGTGCCCCTGCTCGTGCTCTTCACGAGCATGCTGGCGATCGCCACCAAGTGGGGGCAGGTGTCGATCTACAACTCCGGTCCGCAGGGCTGGTCCGAGACGCTGTACGCCTACTCGTCGCAGGCCAACAACAACGGCTCGGCGTTCGCGGGGTACACCGGCTTCCTGCAGCCCGCGGACGCCGCGCAGTTCGGCATCACGTTCGCGAACGTCCTGGGCGGCCTGACGATGATGTTCGGCCGCTTCCTGCCGCTGCTGGCGGCGCTCGCGATCGCCGGCTCGCTCGTCGGCAAACGCGTCACGCCGGCCGGCGCCGGCACGTTCCGCACCGACTCGGCCACCTTCGTGGTCGTACTCGTCGGCGTGATCGTGCTGATCGCCCTTCTGACCTTCGTCCCCGCCCTGCTCCTCGGCCCCGTGGTCCAGGGCATGACCAATGAGCTTTTCTGATGCGTGAACTGAGAATCGCCGTCGTCGCCGCGGTCGTCCTGACCGTCGTGTTCGGCCTCGCCTACCCGCTCGCCATGACCGGCGCCGCGCAAGTCCTGTGGCCGCACAAGGCCGATGGGGACGCGACGCTGATCGGCAAGGACTACTCGAAGGACAAGAGCCTGTTCCAGACCCGTCCGTCGGTCACCGGCAACGACCCGAACGCAACATTCTTCAACAACCAGGGCCCGAACCAGAAGGCGCTAGCGGACCAGCTCAAGGGCTACGTCAAGGCGTACCTCAAGCGCGAGCGGCCGTACACGCCAGGCCTCACGGTCGCGCAGATCCCGCCCGACGCCGTGACGACCTCGGCGTCCGGCGTGGACCCGCAGATCTCGTTCGACAACGCCAGGATCCAGGCGCACCGCGTCGCCAAGCAGCGCGGGCTCGCGCTGTCGCAGGTCAGCGGCCTGATCGACGACGCGACGAGCCGCCCGCTGTTCGGGCTCGGCGGACCGAAGTCCGTGAACGTGGTCAAGCTCAACGACGCGCTGGAGGCGCTGCGATGACCGACCGCCCGGAGCGCTCGCTGTTCGAGCGCGACATCATGGTGCCGGCCGTCGGCGCCTCATTCCGCAAGCTGCACCCGCGGCCGATGCTTCGTAACCCGGTCATGTTCGTGGTCGAGGTCGGAGCGCTGCTCTCGACGCTGATCTGGATCGTCCAAGCACTTGGCGGCGGTGCCCCGGGCGGTGGCGGCGACCCGGCGTGGTTCACGTTCACCGTCGCGATCTGGCTGTGGCTCACGGTGCTCTTCGGCAACTTCGCCGAGGCGATCGCCGAAGGTCGCGGAAAGGCGCAGGCCGACACGCTGCGGGCGATGCGCACGCAGACCGTCGCGCGGCTGCGCGACGGCGGCGAGAAGGCGGCCAACGAGCTGCGCCGCGGCGACGTCGTCGTCGTGGACGCGGGCGAGGTCATCCCCGGCGACGGCACAGTGATCGAAGGCATCGCCTCGGTCGACGAGTCGGCCATCACCGGCGAGTCCGCGCCGGTCATCCGCGAGTCGGGCGGCGACCGCAGCGCGGTCACCGGCGGCACGCGCGTCCTCTCCGACCGCATCGTCGTCGAGATCACGCAGGAGCCGGGCCAGTCGTTCCTGGACCGCATGATCGCGCTCGTCGAGGGCGCCGAGCGGCGCAAGACCCCGAACGAGATCGCGCTGTCGATCCTGCTCGCGGGCCTGACGCTCGTGTTCCTCGCGGTCGTCGTGACGCTGCGGCCGTTCTCCGACTTCGCCGGCACCGAGATCTCGATCACGATCCTGATCGCGCTGCTGGTGGCGCTCATCCCGACGACGATCGGCGCGCTACTGAGCGCGATCGGCATCGCCGGAATGGATCGCCTCGTGCGCCGCAACGTGCTGGCGCTGTCGGGCCGGGCCGTCGAGGCCTCCGGCGACGTCGACGTGCTGCTGCTCGACAAGACCGGCACGATCACGCTCGGCAACCGCCAGGCCGCCGCGTTCATTCCCATGCCGGGGGTCGAGGAGTCCGAGCTCGCCGAGGCCGCACAGTACGCGTCGCTCGCCGACGAGACGCCCGAGGGACGCTCGATCGTCGTGCTCGCCAAGCAGTACGGGCTACGCGAGCACGAGCTGCAGTCGCAGCACGCGCGCTTCGTCCCGTTCACCGCGCAGACGCGGATGAGCGGGGTGGACCTCAACGGCACGCGCCTGCGCAAGGGGGCGGGCGACGCGATCATCCGCTGGGTCTCGGACGAGGGCGGCACCGCTCCGGGCGAGCTGAGCGCGGTGCTCGGCCGCGTCGCGAGCGCGGGCTCGACGCCGCTCGCCGTCGCGCGCAACGCCCAGGTGCTCGGCGTCATCGAGCTCAAGGACGTCGTCAAGGAAGGCATGGCGGAGCGCTTCGAGCGGCTGCGCCGGATGGGCATCCGCACCGTGATGGTCACCGGTGACAACCGGCTCACGGCAGCCAAGATCGCCGAGGAGTCCGGCGTCGACGACTTCCTGGCCGAGGCGACGCCGGAGGCCAAGATGGAGCTGATCCGCTCCCACCAGGCCGACGGCCGGCTCGTGGCGATGACCGGCGACGGCACGAACGACGCCCCGGCGCTCGCGCAGGCGGACGTCGGTGTCGCGATGAACACGGGCACGCAGGCCGCGCGCGAGGCCGGGAACATGGTCGACCTCGACTCCAATCCGACGAAGCTCATCGAGATCGTGGAGGTCGGCAAGCAGCTGCTGATCACGCGCGGGGCGCTAACGACGTTCTCGATCGCCAACGACGTCGCGAAGTACTTCGCGATCCTGCCCGCGATCTTCGCCGCGACCTACGGCGGCGCGCTGGCCGGCCTCAACGTCATGGACCTCGGGACGCCGCAGTCGGCGATCATCTCGGCGATCGTCTTCAACGCGATCATCATCCCGATGCTGGTGCCGCTCGCCCTGCGCGGCGTGCGCTACCGGCCGGTCGGGGCCACCGCCCTGCTGCGCCGCAACCTGTTGATCTACGGCGCCGGCGGCCTGGTCGCGCCGTTCTTCGGGATCAAGCTGATCGACCTCATCGTCCACAATCTCCTGGGAGCGTGATCGGTCATCACAAGGTCTTCCTGGGCATGGCCGCCGGAGTCGGCAAGACGTACCGCATGCTCCAGGAGGGTCGCGCGGCGCTCGATGAGGGGCGCGACGTCGTGATCGGCTACCTCGAGCCGCACGGTCGCGCGGAGACCGCGGCGCAGGCCGAAGGGCTCCCGATCGTGCCGTCGCGGCAGGTCGCATACCGCGACGTCCCGGTCGACGAGATGGACCTCCCGGCCGTGCTCGAGCGCCGGCCCGCGCTGTGCCTGATCGACGAGCTCGCGCACACGAATGCGCCGGGGCTCGAGCACTCCAAGCGCTACGAGGACATCGCCGACGTGCTCGCCGCGGGGATCGACGTCTACTCGACGGTCAACGTCCAGCACCTCGAGTCGCTCAACGACCAGGTGACGGAGCTCACGGGCGTGCGCGTGCGCGAGACGTTCCCGGACTCGGTGCTCTCGCACGCCGACGAGGTCGTGCTCGTCGACCTGACACCGCCCGCGCTGATCGAGCGCCTGCAGGCCGGCAAGGTGTACCCGGCGGCGCGCGTCCCCGCAGCGCTCAACGGCTTCTTCCGCATCGAGCACCTCGAGGCGCTGCGCGAGGTGGCGCTGCGGCAGGTCGCCGAGGACGTGGAGGCGAAGCGGCTCAAGCCCGACTTGCCGTCGCTGCGCGAGGACCGCCTGATCGACCGCGCGGCGCCGCAGGCGGTGGGGGAGCGGCTGCTGGCGCTGGTAACGCCGCAGGCCGCGTCGCAGCGGATCGTGCGACGGGCCTGGCGGTCCGCGCAGCGCCTGGGGGCGGAGATGGACGTCCTGATCGTGCTCGACCACGAGCCGTCGAACGGCGAGCGCGAGCAGATCGAGGCGTTCCACCGGCTCGCTTCACTGCTCGGCGCCCGCGTGATCGTCGAGGAGGGCGACGACGTCGCCGAGGTCGCCGCCCGCGTGGCGCGCGAGCACCGGTCGACGTACGTGCTGATGGGCACGCCGGCGCCCCGCTCCGGCCTGCGCCGGCTCCAGAAGCCGCTCACCGAGCGCCTGCTGCAGGCGCTGCCAGGCGTCGACGTGCGGATCGTCGCGGACCGATCGAGGCGGCAATGGTCGAAGCGCTGATCCTGGTCGCCGGCCTGCTCATCGGCGCCGCCGTGACGCTGCTCGTGCGCCGCCGCGGCACGCACGCGGAGCCTTCTGGACGGCGGATCCTGTTCCCGTACGTCGGCTCCCAGCTGTCGCTGTCCGCGCTCGACGCCGCGCTGCGGATCGCACACGTGGAGGACGCGTCGCTCGTGCCCGCCTATCTCGCACCGGTGCCGATGGCGCTGCCGCTCGAGACGCCGATCCCGCGCTCGTGCGACCGCGCGTTCGAGCTGCAGGAGGCGATCGAGCAGCGCGCCGCGGGCGCCCACGTCCCCGTCGACGGCCGCATCGGCCGCGGCCGTACGGTCCGCCACGCGCTGCGCCAGCTGCTGGCCGACGAACGCTACGACCGCATCGTCGTCGCCGCCGCGACAGCGCACACCGACGGCCTCAGCGCGGACGACGTCGCCTGGCTGCTCGAGCACGCCCCGGGCGAGGTCGTGATCCTGCGGCCCGCCGACGAGGCCGCGCTCGCCGCCGCTTAGTCTTCCGGCCGTGAGCGACTGCAGCATCTGCGCGGAGCTCGCGGCGATGGCGCCGACCGTGCTCGCCGCGCGCTGGAGCCGCGCGCTGCAGGCGGTGACCGGCGCCGACCACGTGTACGCGGCCGTCATCGGCCACCACATCCCGCACTTCCACCTGCACCTGATCCCGCGCTATCCGGGCACGCCGCGCGAGTACTGGTGGACGCGCGTGGACGAGTGGCCCGGCGCCCCGCATGGCGGGGAGGCCGAGATCGCCGAGCTTCTCGAGCGCCTGCGTCGGGCATAGTGCGTCCCGATGCCGCGGATCGCCGTCGTCGGTCACGTCGAATGGGTCGAGCTCATGCGCGTCGACCATGTGCCGGATCCCGGCGAGATCGTCCACGCGACGGAGTGGTGGGCCGAGGCCGGCGGGGGCGGCGCGGTGGCCGCCGTGCAGATCGCCAAGCTCGCCGGGGACTGTGACTTCTTCACGGCGCTGGCCACCGACGATCTCGGGCGTCGCGCGCAGGAGCGGCTCGAGGATCTCGGCGTGACCGTCTTCGCGGGGCCGCGCGAGGGCGAGCAGCGGCGCGGGTACGTCTACCTCGACGGTGACGGCGAGCGCACGATCACGATCATGGGCGAGCGGATCGTGCCGCACGGCGCCGACGAGTTGCCGTGGGAGCGGCTCGACGAGGCGGACGCGGTCTACTTCACGGGCGGCGACGTCGGCGCCCTGCAACAGGCGCGCCGTGCGCGCAAGCTGGTCGCCACACCGCGCGCGTTCGACACGCTGTGCGCGGCCGACGTGAAGCTCGACGCGCTCGTCCGCTCGGCCAAGGATCCCGGCGAGCAGCAGGCCGAGCACGAGCTCGACCCGCCGCCGGACCTCGTGGTCTCGACCGCCGGGAAGGAGGGCGGCGAATGGGTCGGCAGGGATCACAAGCGCAACCACTGGAAGGCCGCCCAGCTGCCCGGCCCGCGCGGCGACTCATACGGCGCCGGCGACTCCTTCGCCGCCGGGCTGACCTTCGCACTGGGCGCCGACATGGAGCCCGCGGACGCGCTGCATGTCGCGGCTCGCTGCGGCGCGCACAAGATGGCCGGCCGCGCCGTCTACGACAACCAGCTCACGGCCGCTGAACTCTGAGCACCGCCGCGCCCTCGATGTGGCCTGCGCGCAGACGCTCGAGCGCGTCCTCGGCGTCCTCGAGTGCGAACTCCTGCACGGTCGTACGCACGGGCACGCGCGGGGCGATGGCGAGGAACTCCTCGGCGTCGGCGCGCGTGAGGTTGGCGACCGACCGCAGCACCCGCTCCTCCCACAGGATCGAGTACTTCAGCGACGGGATGTCGGACATGTGGATGCCGGCGCAGACCACGACGCCGCCGGGCGCCGTTGCGCGCAGCGCCGCCGGGACGAGCGCGCCCGCGGGCGCGAAGATGATCGCCGCGTCGAGCGGCTCGGGGCCGGGCTGCATCGAGTCGCCCGCCCACTCGGCGCCAAGCCGCAGCGCCAGCGCCTGCGCGGCCTCGTCCTCGGGCCGGGTGAACGCGAACACGCGCCGCCCCTCGTGCACGGCGACCTGGCAGATGATGTGGGCCGAGGCGCCGAACCCGTAGAGGCCGAGCCGCTCGCCGTCGCCGGCGAGCCGCAGCGCGCGGTGGCCGATCAGCCCGCCGCACAGCAGCGGCGCCACCTCCATGTCGCTCATGCTCTCGGGCAGCGGGAAGATGTAGCGCTCGTCGGCGACCGCGTACTCGGCGTAGCCGCCGTCGATGTCGCGGCCCGTGAAGCGCGCGCGCACGCACAGGTTCTCGCGCCCGGAGCGGCAGTACTCGCAGTCGCCGTCGGTCCAGCCGAGCCAGGGGACGCCGACGCGGCGCCCGTCGTCGGTCGTGCCGACGATCTGGTGGCCGAGGATCAGCGGCAGGTGGCCGGCCTCGACCTCGCCGTCGCGCACGTGCAGGTCGGTCCGGCAGACGCCGCACGCGTGCACCTTCAAGCGCACCTGACCGGGCCCGGGCTCCGGAACGTCGACGTCGTCCGCGCGCAGGGGCGCCCCCGGCTGGTCGAGCAGCATCGCCCGCATCAGCGCAGCTCCACGAGCTCGAAGGCGGGCACGGTCTCGGGCTCGTCGCCGCACGAGATCGGGCGCGGCTCGGCCTCGCGACGCGCCACAGTGGCGCGCAGCCGGGTGCCGTCGTTGCGCCGCAGCGTCACGGTCTCGCCTTCGACCCCCTCGACGGCCAGCGCGTCGAGCGCGCGGAGGCCCAGCGCGCGGCGCACCAGCACGTCGGCGGCCTGGACGGTCCACGGGTTGCCGACCGGGCCGCGCAGGTGCTCGAGGACGATCTCGCCGCGCTCGAGTGCGCTGACGATCTCCGGGCCGCCGGCGGCGGGCACGCGCCCGAACGCGAGGCCGTACGGGAACGCCATGAACGTCGCCGCGAAGCGATGGCCGCCGATATGGCCGATCTCCCAGGTCTGCTCGGGCCGGTGTGCCTTCAGCGCGCGGGCGAGCGGTCGCCCGCGGCGGGCGCAGCACGGGTCGCGCTTGCCGTGCGTGCAGACGAGATAGAGCGGCTCCTCCCAGCGCTCGCCGCGCATCCTCAGGTCGAGCTCGAGCACCTCGGCCGGGTCGCCCAGGGCGTGCCGCTCGACCCACCCGCGCGCCATGTCGATCAGGAAGCACGACCGCCGCGCGAGCTTCGCCCGGCGTGAGCTGCGGCGGATCAGGTGCACCTTCACGCCGGCGTCGTCGGCGCGCGCGAGCAGCGCGCGGGCGATGCCGACGTCGAGGTCGCTGTGGGTGACGGCGTTGCGCGCCGTCCACGGGCCGGGCTGCTCGAGCAGCAGGAAGCGGCTGGCCGTCGGCGCCGACGCGGCCAGGTCCTCGCCGAGTCGCTCGCCGAGCACTGAGCAGGCGGTCACGTGAAGAACGTAACCACGCCGGCCAGCACGAAGGCGCCCGCCCACACCGCGTCGAGGTTGATCCACGCCTGGCGCAGGATCGCGACGCCGAAGCGGTCGTAGACGAGCACGGCCACGACGCCCATGACGACCACCATGGCCGCCACGTGCAGCACGAGCCCGAACGCGCTCGTGAGCAGCGCCGCGCGGTCGCCGCCGGCGGCCTGGATCGCGTGGTCGGAGGCCGACGCGCTGGCCGCGCCGGCCCCGATCAGCACCGGTGCGACCATCAGGCCGGCGCCGTGCGCGCTCGACATCAGGAACGACCACCACGCCAGCTCCCGCCGGTTGACGCGCATCGTCGTCCAGCGCGGGTGCGCGCGCGGCTTGACGAAGCGGAACACGCCGAACGCGACCAGCGCGACGCCGGCGCCCATGTGCAGCACCGACGTGTCGGTCAGCAGGCCGAGCCCGAGCACCGCCGCCACCACGAGCACGAGCGACAGCTCGTGGCCGAGCGCGATCGCGGGCAGCGCGCGCAGGATCGCGCCGCGGTCGCGGTCCTGCATCCCGAGCGCGACCGCGAACAGCCAGCCCATGGCCGGGTTGAGGCCGTGGTAGGCCCCGAGCGCGGCGATGATCAGCAGCGCCCAGACGTCCATGTCAGCTGTTCGGGAAGCAGTAGGAGTCCGACGACGCGTCACCGCCGCCGAGGCGGACCTGATGCGGGCGCTCGCCGCTGAACTCCACGAACAGGTCCGGGTCGAGCGTCAGCGACCCGTCCTCGCCGGCGTCGAGCTTGACCAGCCAGCCGTTGATGCCCTCGGGGTAGAACTGCTTGTCCCAGGCGGCGTAGAGGGAGTTCGTGAGGTAGATGCGGCGCCCGTCGCGGCTCGCCTCGACCATCTGCGGGCCGCCGTTGAGCGCGCCGCTCGCCGGGTGCGCCGCGCGCTCGACGATCCCGCCCAGGCGCACCGCACCCGGTCTCGCGCGGGTTGCGCGGGTCGGACACGTCGAAGCGCTTGAGCTCGCCGGTGCCCCAGCAGGACACGTACAGGTCCTGGTCGTCGACCGACAGAGCGATGTCGGTGATCAGCGGCGGAACCGCGCCGAACGGCTGCAGGATCGGCGGCAGCTGGTCGGCCTCCGCCGGCTCCGGCGGGATCGTGATCACCTTGTCGACGCTCACCGTGCCGTCGTCGGCGCGGTTCCAGAGCCACACGGAGGCCGTCAGGTCGGCGGTCGACGCGACGACGCCGACGAACCCGTACGTCTTCGAAGGGTTGTGGGCGGGCCGCAGCTCGAGCACCATCTGATGCTCGGGGCCGAGGTCGATCTCCTGCGTGTGCTTGCGCGTCTTGAGGTTGAAGACGTGCAGCTTGTGGCCGTACTTGTTGCCCAGCAGCAGCTCGCCGATCAGGCCGTCCTCGACCATCTTCGGCGTCCCCCACTCGCTCGTGATCACCGTGTCGTGGTTGAGGTGCCACCAGAAGTCGTACGCAAGCTCCTGCGGGCCGCGGTCGGCCTCCCAGGCGCCCTTGACCGAGAAGTCGTCGTGGTCGAGCAGGAAGATCCCGCCGGGACCGTCACCCTCGGGGTTGCCGAGCGCGGAGACGTAGATGCCGTCCGGCCCGCAGTGGACGGTGTGCGGGCGGCTGTAGCCGGCCTTCTTGGCGATCTCGTCGGCCTCGATCACCTTTGTGAGCTTGGGCGCGCGCGGGTCGTCCTTGACGTCGAGGACGTGGATGCGCGAGCTGCGCAGGCCCGGGACGAGCAGGTAGCGGCGCTCGACGTGGGGGTGAGGCGCCCACGGGCACAGCGCCGACGAGCACGCGTTCCAGCCGAAGTGGTGCAGCTCGTCGCCGACGTTCGGCATGTCGAACCGCCCGACGAGCTGCCCGTAAGTGTCCGATCCGTCCTCGAGATCGAGCACGTTGATCGCGTCCGGGCCGCTGTCGGTGTTCAGCGTGGCGACGTAGGCGAGCGTCTCCGGCGGCGCCCCCACGGCGCTCTCTGGTGACGGATAAAAGCTCGGATCGGGCGTCCAGCGTGCCATTGGGCCTCCTCGTCAGGGTCCGAGAAGGTGAATCTACAGAATCCCGACCGCGTTTATCGTCTTTTGACGGGAGCGCGTGCGGGGACCGGCTGGGGGACACCGCGCCGCGGCGACACGGGCGCCGGCCGCAGCTCGCCGCCATGGTCACGCCGCCGCGTCGGCCACGGACGCGCGTCCTTGAGCGGGATGTCGAGCCCGCCGGACGGTCCCTTCGGCTCGTCGGGCTCGGGCGCGTTGCCGTCGCCGCCCCGGAAGTCATCCGAGTCGTCGTCGTCATCGCGCAGCCGGAAGAACCACACCAGCCAGACGATCAGTGCTCCGACGTCGAAGACGCGGAGCCCGATCATGAAGATCCACCCCTCCAGAGTCACCTCGATACGCAGGCTAGCGCCGCACCCAGTGTTCCAGCAACCGTCGAGCGATCGCGAATCGCGGCGGGACGCCGAGCGCACCTTCGCGATCGTCCACCGCGGCCTCCACCTCGGCGCGCTCGAACCAGCGCACGTCCTCCAGCTCCTCGTCGATCCGGCGCGGCTCGCCGCCCTGCCAGGGGGCGATGAAGCCGAGCATCAGCGAGCTCGGGAACGGCCAGGGCTGCGACGCGATGTACCGCGGCAGCCCGACCTCGACGCCCGCCTCCTCGCGGACCTCGCGCGCCACCGCCTCCTCGAGGCTCTCGCCGGGTTCGACGAAGCCCGCCAGCGCGGAGTAGCGGCCTGGCGGCCAGGTCGGCTGGCGGCCGAGCAGCACGCGGTCGCCTTCGACGACGAGCATGATCACGACCGGGTCGGTGCGTGGGTGGTGCTGGGCGCCGCAGTTCGGGCAGTTGCGGACGATCCCGCCCTCGCCGACCGTAGTGGCCGTGCCGCACACGGAGCAGTGACGATGGTGGCGGTGCCAGTTGAGCAGGGCGGCGGCATGGGCGGCCAGACCGGCGTCCTCCGCGGAGAGCACCGCTGCCGCCGCGCGCAGGCCGAGCATGTCGGTCCCGGCCGGGGCCTCGACCGCGAACACCGGGCCGTCGGCATCGCGGCCGAGGAGCATCGGCTCCTCGCCGTTGGCGCTCGGCAGCGGGACCAGCGCCAAGCGGTCGTCGACGGCGTGGATGCCGTCGGCGTTCGCGAGCACCGCGCGGGCCTGCGGGTCGCTGGTCTGCGCAGCCAGCCAGTGCGGGTCGCCGCGATGCTCGGCCACGCGGTCGAGCACCCCGCCCGTGAACGTGAGGCTCATACGACATGATCTTCCCGCAATGGCCTGGACCGTCGCGGACATCCCGCCGCAGCGCGGTCGCGTCGCCGTCGTCACCGGCGCGACCAGCGGCATCGGCCGGCACACGGCCGCCGAGCTCGCGCGCGCGGGCGGCGAGGTGATCTTGGCGGTGCGCGACATCGACCGGGGCGAGCGGGTGCGGGCGGAGATCGGCGCGGCCGCCGTCGTCCGGCTCGACCTCGCCTCGCAGGCGTCGGTGCGTACGGCGGCCGAGGAGCTGCTGGCGCGCTGGCCGCGGATCGACGTGCTCGTCAACAACGCCGGCGTGATGGCGCTGCCGCGGCGCGTAACGGAGGACGGCTTCGAGCTCCAGATGGCGACGAATGTGCTCGGCCCGTTCGCCTTCACCGGGCTGCTGCTCGACGCGCTGGGGTCGGCGCGCGTGGTCACCGTCTCAAGCGGCGCGCACCGCGGCTCGCGCGGCCTGCCGTTCGACGACCTGCAGAGCGCCCGCCGCTACCACCGCTGGGTGGTCTACTCGCACACCAAGCTCGCGAACCTGTTGTTCATGTTCGAGCTCGGGCGCCGCGCGGCCGCCGCCGGGCTGGGGATGGTCAGCGTCGCGGCGCATCCGGGCA
Source organism: uncultured Solirubrobacteraceae bacterium (assembly GCA_963803335.1). Taxonomy (GTDB): domain Bacteria; phylum Actinomycetota; class Thermoleophilia; order Solirubrobacterales; family Solirubrobacteraceae; genus DASSUW01. The sequence continues at coordinate 92,949 of CAWDME010000015.1, forward strand.
CCGCGATCACGAACCTGCAGGCCGTCGGGCCGCGGATGGACGGCAGCCGGCTGCAAGAGCTCCTCATCGTCGGGGGCACGCGGCTGGTCGGCCAGAGCGACGCGCAGGGCGCGCTCCCGTCGCTCTACGCCGCCACGACGCCAGGATTGGCGAGCGGCACCTACGTCGGGCCCGACCGGCTGTTCGAGACGCGCGGGAACCCCAAGATCGTCTCGACGTCCGGTCCGGCGCGCGACGAGGCGGCGGCTCGCCGGCTGTGGGAGCTGGCGGAGCTGCTCACAGGCGTGAGCTACCTGTGATCCGGCCGGTCCAGTCCGGCGACGCGCTGCTCGCGGACGTGCGCGACGCCGACCCCGCGCGGCTGCACCTGTGGTGGCTGGGCCAGAGTGGCTTCCTCGTGGCGTGGCAGGGCCGCCACCTGCTGCTGGACCCGTACCTGTCGGACTCGCTGACGCGCAAGTACGCGCACACCGACAAGCCGCACGAGCGCATGACCGAGCTCGTCATCGACCCCGCGCGGCTCGCATTCGCCGTCGCCACGACCGCCTCGCACGCGCACACCGATCACCTCGACCCCGACACGCTGCGCGCCCTGGACGGCGTGCCCGTCGTCGCACCGGCGGCGCACCACGACCTGGTGGTCGAGCGGGCGAGTCGCGAGCCGGTGGATATCGACGACGGCGAGACGATCGCGGTGGGCGACTTCGAGATCACGGCGGTGCCCGCGGCACATGAGGCGATCGAGCACGATGACGCGGGCCGCATGCTCCACCTCGGCTACGTCGTCCGCTGCGGGCCGTACGCGCTCTACCACGCGGGGGACACGATCCCTTATGACAACCTGGCCGAGCGTGTGCGGGCGGTGGCCGAGATCGACGTCGCACTGTTGCCGATCAACGGCCGCCTCCCGGAGCGACGCGTGGCCGGCAACCTGTGGGGCGACGAGGCCGCCGAGGTCGCGCACGCGATCGGCGCGCGGCTGGTCGTGCCGATGCACTTCGAGCTGTTCACGTTCAACACGGAGCCGCCGGACGCGTTCGTGGCCGCCTGCGAGCGCCTCGGCCAGCCGTATCGCGTGCTGCGCGCGGGTGAGCGGCTGACGGTCGATCAGCCGTAGTAGAGGCTACCCGCGCCGGATTCCGGTTGAACAGGCGGCGCGCATCCAACTTCCGCGAGCTACGCTCGTTGACGACAGCGTGGAATGGATCGCTCTTCTCCTTGCGGCTGTCGTCATCTTGGCGGGAGTTATCGGCCTCGTCGCCGTGGTATCGGCGGGCGAGAGCGACCGCATGCGCGATCGCACCCGGTCTGCCGAGGCGGCGATATTCGCCGCCGGCTTCAGCCTCTACGAGCTGCACCTGCTCGCCGCGATGGCGGCGGTCGCGCGCGCCGACCTGCGGGCCGAGACGGTCGAGATCGTGCTGCGCGAGGCGACGCGCTTCTCGCGTGACGGCGTCGTCGTCACCGGCAGCCGCCTGGCGCGCGGCCGCGCGGCCGCCCGGATCGTGTTCGGTGAGGGGCTCGCGGGGCGCGCGCTGGCGTCCGGACACACGACGCTCGCCGGCCTGGCCGCGGCCGTGCCGATCACCGGTGAGGACGGCACTATCGGCGTGGTCCTGGCCGTCGGCGAGGACTCGTTCGACCGGGAGGCCATCGTCCGCCTCGAGAAGCTGGCGGCCGACGTGGGCCACAAGCTCGCGGCATCCGTGAGCGAGACCGCCTGATCGAGTTCGTCGGCCGCGGCGCCGTGCGGCGGCGCTCGACGGCCCCGGAGGAGCCGCTCACCCGCGGACGGTGACCGGCACGCGCTGGACGGCGTTGTTCGAGTAGCCGCCGACGTTCCACGTGGGACTGTCGGGCTGGCTGCGGCCCGTGACGTCGTGCGCGCGGGCGCACAGCACGTGATCACCCTCCGCAGCGTCCCAGTCGAAGCCGAACGGCGCCCACGCGGCCGGGCCGGGCGGGTCGCCGAGCTCGGCGGCCTGCCACGTGCCGCCGCCGTCGGTGCTCACCTCGACGCCCTGGATCGGACCCCAGCCCGACCAGGCACGGCCTTCGAGGCGGTGTCGCCCGGGCGCGATGAAGCGCTTGCGGCTCATGAAGTCCGGGATGCCGGGCGGTGCGAGCAGTGATCGCGGCTCGATCCGCGTGACCGGCGCGCCCTCGTCGTCCGGGTCGGCCCGCATGCGGTAGCCGGTGACCATCTGGTAGCCGGTGAACGGCTCGTCGACCACGGTGATCCGCTCCAGCCACTTCACACTCGTCATCCCGTACCAGCCCGGGACGACGAGGCGCAGCGGGAAGCCGTGCTGCGGCGGCAGCGGACTGCCGTTGCAGCCGTAGGCGAGCATGACGTCGTCGCCCATCGCGTCCTCGACCGTCAGGCTGCGCTCGTACAGCTGCTCGACGCCGCCCTCGACGCCGCGGTCGAGGCCCGTGAACACGACCTCGCGCGCGCCGTCCTTCAGACCGGCCTCCTCGAGCAGCGCACGGAGCGACACGCCGGTCCACTCGGCGGTCCCGACCGCTTCCGACAGCCATGGCTGGCTCACTGGCCGCGGCTGGAGCATCGCGCGCCCGTTGCCGGCGCACTCCATCGTCACCGGCGCGGTCACCGCCTGGCGGCCGTGCACCAGCTCCGTGAGCGTGAGCTCGATCTCGTTCTCGACGCTGCCGACGATGGCGAGGCGCCAGCGCCCGGGGTCGACGACGGGGATGTCGTAGTGCACGAGCAGGTAGTGCAGCCCGACGGGCGTGATCTCGTGCCGCAATGCCTCCAGCGGCATCCCGTGGTTGCGCGCTGCGAGCTGCAACTCCTCGAGCGAGATCCCTTCGGTGCTCACCGCGCGGGCTCGAACTCGCGGTCAGCGACCTCCTCGATCACCCCGAGCAGTTCGCCCACGCGGCAGACGAGCAGCCGCTCCTCTTCCACCTCGATCCACACGCCCGCACTCGCGGGGAAGACCACGTGGTCGCCGGCCTTCACCGGCATTGCCACGCCCGCCGACTCCCACCAGTCGATCCCCGGCCCAACCGCGAGCACGATCCCGTGCTGCGGCGGCGGCTCATGCTCACCGGCCGGGACGACGAGCCCAGACCGCCGCACCCGGTCGGGGTCGAGCTCCTTTATGACAATCCGGTCGAACAGCGGTCGCAGCTGATTACGCATCACGCAAGACGATATCCGCCGTCCGGGCCGCCTCCAAGACCGCCTCCCAACCGCCGGGGAAGAGCTCGTAAACGGCCGCCTGCGAGGGCGAGCCGTCGGCAGCTACCAAGCCACCGAACAGATGATACGGACGTCGGCGAACAGAAATCCCTGCAAAACGCCCTACAATAGTATCCATAACGACTCTTAGAGCGCGTGAATGATCAGGCGGCCCGGAAGTACTGGGTCGCCGCGCCGGCGACCTCGAACCCCAACGCCAGGTAGAGGCCGAGACCGGCGCGGCTGGCGTCGAGGCGGGCGCGCGTGGCGCCGGCTTCGTGCGCGACGTGCAGCGCGGCCGCCGTCATCGCGCGGCCGATCCCGCGGCGGCGCCAGTCCGGGTCCGTGTTGACGAAGAACGCCATTGCGTCGAGCCCGAACGCGCCGGCGCCGGCGGTGGCTCGCACCGTGTCCGTCGTGTCGACCGCGGCGAGCAGCCGGAACTGCGGCGGCAGCGAGCGCAGGAAGTCGGTAAACGTCTCGAGTGGTTGCTCGATCGACGGGTCTGCCCGGATGGCGAGCGCGGCGGCGAGCTCGAGCGGCACGCCGGCCTCGCCGACCGGCCGGAGCGCCAGCCCGGCGGGCAGCGGCACGGCGGGAACGCGCTCGAGCGAGCGGCATACCATCGGCGTCACCGGCTTGGGCCTCCACGACGGATCGCCGCCAATGAGCTCTGCGCACCGCTCGGCGGGCGCCCACACCGTGATCGTGCCCCGCGTAACCGCGGGCAGCAGTGCCGTCAGCGCGCCGTGCGCCCGGTCGTCGGTCACCAGCAGCCGCGCCCGCGGCCCGAGCTCACCGCAGATGCCGGGCTCGTCGACGTCGAGGCGGGCGGCGCGCGCGATGAACGAGTCCACATAGACGTCGATCGCCGCAGCGTAGAGTGAGTCGCCACCGATGGCCCGCCTCATCTCCGTCAACGTCGGCAGGCCCAAGCAGGTCGGCGTCCGCCGTGGGCGCCCGCAGATGAGCGCAATCGGCAAGGCCCCCGTCGCCGGGCGCGTCAGGGTCGAAGGCGTGAACCTCGCCGGTGACGACCAGGCCGACCGGCGGGTGCACGGCGGCCCGGACAAGGCCGTCTACGCCTACGCCTCCGAGGACATCGCCTGGTGGGCGTTCCAGCTCGAGCGCGACGACCTCCAGCCCGGGATCTTCGGAGAGAACCTCACGACGCAAGGCGTCGACGTCACTGACGCCCTCATCGGCGAGCGCTGGCGGATCGGGACCGTCGAGCTCGAGGTCTGCCAGCCGCGCTTCCCGTGCTACAAGCTCGGGCTGCGGTTCGGCGACCCGCTGATGGTGAAGATGTTCGCGAACGCCGGCCGGCCCGGCGCCTACCTGCGGATCGTCACCGAGGGCGAGCTCGGAGCCGGCGACCAAGTTGACATAACGCACCGTCCCTCCCACGAGGTCACGATCGCGCAGGTCAGCCGAGCGGTCCTGCACGACGACAGCGAGCTCGAAGCAGCGGCCGCCGCGCCGGAGCTGGCGGAGTCGCTGTCGCGCTGGATGCTGGAACGCGCCGCTTAGCGCGCGTCCATCGTCGCCCCGCCGAACTCCTCCTCCGGCGCCCGCCGCGGCGAGTAGTACCGCCGCAGCCAGGACGCCAGCCCATCCAGCCCCGGCAGCAGCAGGCGCTCGTTGACGTGCGCCTGGTCGAGCCGGTCGCGGATCTCGGCCTTGACCTCGGGCGGGATCCGCCACGCTCGCCAGAGGTCCGGATGCTCGTCCATCCAGTCCTCCATGTGGCATCGCGGATCGGAGATCGCCGACAGGACCGCGGCCTGGTTGACGATCCGCTCGTCGAGCGACGGCGGCTCGAAGAACACCACGAACGGCTCCTCCTCGGTCAGCGCGTCGAACGCCTCGAGGTCGGCCGCCAGGTCGGCCAGCATCTCAGTCGTGAACACGAGCGAGCCCTCACGCTCGTAGACATCCCCGAGCCGCACGGGCAGGAGTTCGTGCGCGCCCGCGCAGTCGACGCCGAACAGCACCGCCTCGTCGTCATGCCACGAGGCGGTCGCGAAGTGCAGCGCCACCAGCGGCGAGAACGTCCAGTCCAGCAGTCGCGTCGGGAGCCCGTGGTGCTGCGCGAGCGACAGCCAGTCCCACATCGTCGGGCCCGGCGCTTCGCGATGCGCGTACTTGCGGAAGTTGCGGATGAGGTGGCGCTCGAGCCGCTGGTAGTCCGCGCTCAGCCGCACGAGGCTCGACCGGTTCGTGTAGCTCGACCGCGCCAGCCCGCGCCACACGACGGTCGAGCGGATGCTTCCGGAGTGGCGGCACCAGCTCGAGTCGGCGATCGCCTCGTCGAGCTCGCGCCAGGAGCCGACGGTCTGCGTCATGACGTGGACGCTACCCACCTACTAGCCTTGGACGTCCGGCGGATCGCCCACTTGGCCTAGGGAGCCGTCGAGCTCCCAGTCGTGGCAACGCGCCGGCCACAAGCCGGCGGCCCGTCCAGGCGGCCCGGAGTGTCACAGCCGCCCAGGCATGACATTCAAGTCCTGGGACGTAGTAGTACAGCGGCGATCTATGACCGGGCGGTGGCGGCGGGCGGTTCAAGCCCGCCCGCCCCGCCGCATCTATCCGCCGGAGACCGAGAAGTGCACCGGGTCCTTCGCGCCGAGCTTGTTCTGCAGCTTCGGCGTGTACGGGCACTGCGCCATCAGGCGCCCGAACGTCGTGTAATCGCTGACGTCGACCGCGCCCGCGGGCTTGACGCTCCCCGCGTGGTTGGAAGTACGTCCCGCGCACTTGCCCGGGCACGACGGGCGCCCGCACATGTTCAAGCACAGGTGCTCGGAGTACGCCGGGTCGCGCCAGCCGCTGGTCAGGGTGCCCTTCCACCCGTTCTGCCGCGCCCACACGAGGTACGGCTCCATCCAGGCCGCGACCGGCCGGCCGTCGAACGTCGCCACGCCCGCGCGCGGCGCCGCCGAGGTCTTCGCCGCCGTCTTCTGCGCCCGCCGGCGCCGCAGCGCCCGCGCGAGCATCCGCGGATTTGAGTAGCGCGCCGAACGGGGATGCCGCAGCCGCTGCATGAACTCCTTGTCGACGATCGGCGTCTTCGCCTCGCGGCCCGTGTAGCCGAGATAGCCCTTCACCTCGCGGATGCGCTTGACGGTCGCGCGGCCCTTGACGCCGTCGACCATCAGCGGCGCGACCCCGTGCAGGCGCTTTCCGGTGAACGCGTTGAGCGTCGTCTGGAGCGCCTTCACCTGGTCCGGGCTCATCGTCGTGGCGGGCTTCTTCGCCCGCCGCCGCACCGGCGTCGGCTTCACTACGGTCGCCGCCGCTTCCTTCTTCGGCGGCGCCAACCGGTCGAGGTCCTTCTCGACCTCGGCGTAGCGGCGGATGAGCACCGCCCGCGCGCGGTCGATGGCGCGGTCCAGGTGCTCGATGCGCTCGAGCAGCTCATCGTCACTCAGCTCGGTGAGCTCGCGCTTGGCCGGGCCCCCCGTCGCAGGCACCGCGGCCGGTGAGGGCGGCGCGGGGCCTTCGTTGACCGGCTCGGCCGGCGGCTCGGCCTCCTTGACCGGCAGCGAGGGCTCGCTCGGCGGAGGCTCGTCACCGTTGGGCGGGGCCGCGACCGCGACCTGCTCGCGCGTGAGCAGCGTGTCGAGCGCGCCGTCGATCTCCTTCAGCTCGGTCGTCACCGCCGCGAACCCCTCGGTGATCACGGCGGCGAGCGCCGGCTCGCGGCCGAGTGCGGTTGCCTGCCGGTGGTCCAGCAGCTTGCGCCGCCGCGCCACGTAGTGCACGAGTGCGTCCCAGGCATCGCCCGTCTCGGCGTCGTGCCGCTGCAACGCGCCGACGAGCGTCCGCAGGTTCACCCGCGGCTTCGCCTGCGCGACGGGTTGCGGCGTGGCCGGCTTCTCCACACGCGTCGCCTGCAGATGCAGCGCGCGCATCAGCTTGCGCTGGCTCTTGGGGCCGAAGATGCCGTCGGCAACGAGCCGGTGATCGGCCTGGAAGGCCTTCAGCGCCGCCTCGGCGGACGCGTCGAGCTGCGGCCGCGCGCCGTCGAGATACGGCTTGCCGGTCTTCGGCGACTTCAGGCGCGACAGCCGCCGTGTGAGCTTCGCCACCGGCGCGCCCTCGGTACCGCGCCGCACCGGCGGCTTGCCGTGGCGCACTGCCACGCCGTCGGTCGCGGGGAGCGCCCCGGAGAGCCGCTGATCCCAGAGCGCCGCCCGCCGCAGGAGGTCGGCGCTGTAGGCGTCGGCCGCCGCACCGGTCCCGTTGTAGCGACGCGCGCCATCAGCCTCGCCGTACAGCTTGATGTTGGCCGCCAGGCGCCGGAAGCCGATGCGGATGTTGATCTCGGGCCGCCAGCAGCCGCCCTCGCGGTCGGCCTCGTCCTGGAACTCGTACCAGGTGAGCTGGCACGGCCCGACGCCCTGCATCCGCTTGTTGCCGCTGGCGACGCGCTGCTTCTTGTACGCCAGGTACTTGGCCTTCGTGACCTTTCCGGCACCGACGAAGATCGTCGGGTCGTGCCCGAAGACGTTGTGGCCGCCTGAGGTCTCCTTCTCGAGCATCGCGCACGCGACGGCCAGCCGCAGACCCGCGCGCTGGGCCTCCGCGATGGTGACCTGGGGATGGACGATGCCGCCGGCTCGGAGCCGTTCGATGAGTGTGTCCGCCGCCATCTCAGCTCACCCGGCGGGAACCGGTTCCTCCTCTTCGACGGACGTGTCCTCGAGGTCGTCGAAGTCGACCAGGTCGTCGTATTCGTCGACGTCCCCGTCGTCGTCGGAGAAGTCGAGCGCGGCCTCGTCGACCGCGCCGCCGTCGTCGGCCGGCGCGATTGTCGGAGCGGTGTCCGGGAAGCCCTGTTGCGCGGCGAGGGTCTGCGCATCGCTGCGCTCCTCCCATTTCTGCCAGCCGTGCAGCCATTGCAACGCTGGAGCGATGACCGCCAGCGCGCCCGCGATGAAGACCGCCTGGAGGTTCTCCTTGGAGATGTCGAGGCCGGGCACGTTGTCCGCCAGCCAGGTCGCGGCCCAACCGGCAGCGAGCGCGCAAGCGGGTGTGATCAGCGCGACGATCCGATTCGGCGTCATTGGCTCCTCCTTGAGACGACGTAGAGAGCGTGCCGAGGCTCGTGCTGCCCGACACTACGCAGGTTCCCAATGCCCCGTCAAGGTGGGCGGTTATGGTGCTTATCCAGCATGAATCCGGAGATCTGCGAGTCCTGCGAGCGCGAGTTCGGCTGCGGAGCCCAGCACCCCGGGTGCTGGTGCGCCACGGTCGCGCTCGGCGCCGAGCGGCTGGCGATCCTGCGCGAGCACTTCGAGCGCTGTCTGTGCCCGGACTGCCTGCAGCTCGCCGCGACCGCGCACGACCCCCTGCGTTCCGGGTAGGCCGTCGTCCCGTGGCCCGGCCGCGGACGTTCCGGATCGAGCTCGGCGAGGCGGCCGCGCGCGCTCTACACGCGGCACGTGGCCTGCTCGAGCGAGTACAACCGTCCGCGCTGGCGGAGCGGTCGTTAGCCGGCTTGACCGCGTGAGGCCTGGAGCGGTGAGCGCGCCGACTGCTCACGCAGATGGCGCTCGATGGCGTTCGCCGTGTCCGGCCGCAGGTCGGCGAAGCTGTGGCGGCGCCCGGCGCTCGTACGCAGGGTGAGCGTCGCCGCCTTGCGACGCGGCCTGTGCACCTTCAGGTTGACGGCCGCGATGTCGCGGAACGCGAGCGACCGCACGCGCGCCACCGGCGCGTCGTCGAGCAGCCACAGCAGGCGGCGCTCGGTAACGGCGAGCACGGCGCGGGGGCTCGCCCACGTGCTCACGGGCGTGACGAGCTTGACGGCCTCGCGCTCGCTCAGTGCGTCGAGCAGCTCGGGGCCGAGCGCGCGCCGCACGGCGTCGGGCAGCCAGGCGCCGCGGCGGCGGCCCGGCCTCGGCGGGCGCGGCGGCTTCGCCTGGTGGGCCGCACCGGCCCGCAGGAGGTCGAACGCGGCGTTGATCTCGGCCATCCGCCGGGCCGCCTCCTCCCCCCCACCCTGGTCCGGATGCCACCGCTTGGCGAGCTCTCGGTAGGCCGCGGCGACCTCGCGTTCGCCGGCCGTCGCGGAAATTCCGAGAATCGCGTACGGGTCCACCCGCACCATTCTGACGGCGGAGGCGCTACCTTCCAGGGCCATGGCGCACATCGCCGTGCACGTCCCGGAGCTGACGTCCCGTGAGCGCGAGATCCTGCTTCTCACGGCCGACGGTCGGTCGGCGCGCGACATCGCCCTGCATCTCCACGTGAGCGCGAGCTCCGTGAAGACGGACCTGCTGAGGTCGTTCGAGAAGCTTGGCGTGCGGGATCGCGCGGGGGCTGTGGCGGTCGCGCTCGAGAGCGGCCTCCTGGACTCGGCGCCCTAGCGCGCGAGCGCGCCGACGACCTCCTGCCACCAGGCCCGGTCGGCCGGGGTGCCCGCGCGGGCCAGCCGGCGGCGCGCCACGCCCTGCAGCTCGCCGGCGGGGCCGACCGCCAACAGCCGCCCGGTGACCGCGAAGCGCCCGTCGGAGAGGGCCACGAGCGCGCCAGGCTCGTCGCGGCGCGTGCGCAGCTGATCGACGACCTCCAGGCCGACGACGGTCGTCGGCCGTGACGGGTTGCCGTCGGACTCCTGCCACGGCCGCACGCTGGTCACCGCCGGCCGGCTGAGCACGCGCGGGCGCGGCCGCTTGTGGGCCTCAAGCGGCCCGGTGCGCCACATGTGCATGACGTCCTGGAATTCGACCGCGACCTCCTGGCGGACGATCAGGTGCAGCTGGTCGCCGGCCTCGACGATCGTGGAGCCGCGCGGCGGGATCGCGCGCTCGCCGCGCACGATCACGTTGAGCAGCGCCTCGCGCGGCAGCCCGAGCTCCCGCACCGGATGGCCGACGACGGCGTCGGTGTCGCGGACCGGGAACTGCACGACCTCGGCGCCCAGCCGGTTGAGCAGCACGGGCTCGACGAGCGGCGCGGGCAGCGCCGCCTCGTCGCTCGTCACGCCGAGCCAGCGCGCGACCGGCTCGATCGTGGTCCCTTGGAGCACGGTCGAGAGCAGCACGACGAAGAACGCGACGTTGAAGATCAGGAACCCGTGCTCGAGGTGCTCGGTGACCGGGAACGTGGCGAACACGATCGGCGTCGCGCCGCGCAGCCCGGCCCAGCCGAGCAGCAATCGCTCGCGCAGCGAGAAGTGGCTGAACACGGTGACGACGACGGCCGCCACGGGCCGCGCGATCGCGGCGGTGACGACCGCGATGGCCAGCGCCTGCGGCGCGTTGTCGTCGAGTTGGTGCGGGAACACCAGCAGCCCGAGCGTGAGGAAGAGCCCGAGCTGCGCCACCCAGGCCAGGCCGTCGTGGAACGTCACGATCGTGCGCCGAGCCGGCGTCGAGACGGTCCCGAGCACGAGTCCCGCGAGGTACACGGCCAGGAACCCGGAGGCATCGAGCGTCTGCGCGGCGCCGAACGCCAGCGCGCCCGTCGCCACCGAGGCGACCGGGTACAGGCCGGCCGACGGCAGCCGCACCCGGCGCAGGAAGATCACGGCCAGCGCGGCGACGGCGAGACCCACGACGAAGCCGATCGAGAGCTGCCGGAACGCGAGCCAGAGCGCATCGCCGAGGCCGAAACTCGAGTCCTGGATCGCCTCGATGCAGCCGATCACCAGCAGCACGGCGATGGGGTCGTTGATGCCCGACTCGCCCTCCAGCGTGCGGGCCAAGCGCCGCCGCAGCGTCGAGCCGCGGAGCACGGCGAACACCGCGGCGGCGTCGGTGGCGGCCACGGTCGAGCCGAGCAGCAGCGCCTCCTTGGCCTCGAGGTCGAACAGCGCGTGGGCGGCCACGGCGGTCAGCGCCGCGGTGCCGATCGTGCCCAGCGTGGCGAGCGCGATCGACGTGCGCAGCACCGGCCGGATCTCGTCGAAGCCCGCGGACAGGCCGCCCTCGAACAGGATGAACGCGAGCGCGATGACGCCGACCTGGCGGGCGAGCGTGAAATCGCCGAACTCGATCAGGTGCAGGCCGTCGGACCCGATCAGCATGCCGAGGCCGAGGACCAGCACAAGGCCGGGCATGCGCAGGCGCCCGGCGGCCAGCGAAGCGGCCAGCCCGGCCGCCAGCAGGACACCGACGATCAGGGCGACCTGTCCCTCGTTCACGCCTCGTGAACCCTGTCAGACGGCGGAGGCTCAGGTGTCCAGGCTGAGCTGCGCAGGCTCCTGCGGCGGCGGCGCCACCAAGAGCTCCTCGCCTTCCACGCCGGCCGTGTTGACCGCCGGGTTGGCGGGCGCGACCGCGCACCGCTCGGCCGCCACGGGCGCGAGCAGCCCGTCGCTCTCCCCGGCGAGCCACGCGGCCTCCTCGTCGGGGCCGCCGAGCACGCAGGGCATCCTGTCGTGCACCGGCGCGCACACCGCGTTGGCCGAGGTCGTGAGGATGCAGACCGAGTGCACGAGCTCCGCGCCGATCCGCCGGCGGCCCCACAGGCCGGCGAACGCGAACGGGCCGCCCTCGTCGATCGTATAGCGGAAGGGCAGCCGGTCGCCGCCTTTCTTCTCGGCCTTGAGCCACTCGTACCAGCCGTCGGCCAGCACCAGGCAGCGACGCTCTGGGCGTGCGAACAGCTCGGCGAACGGCGCCTTTGTGGCGGCGGTCTCGGCACGGGCGTTGATCGGCTGGAACCCCTTGCCGAGCTCGTGCGCCCACGGCGGCACGAGGCCCCAGCGCATCGTCTGCGCCGCCCGTCCGTCACCGTCGGCGATCGCCACCGCCACCGGCTCCGTCGGGCACACGTTGAAGCGGTGCAGCGTGGCCGGGTCGATCGCGTCAGCGTCGCCGAGCACGAAGCGCTCGGCGAGCGCCCGTCCGCCGGGAGTCGTCAGCGTGTAGCGACCGCACACGACGCCGATGGTATGAGGCTCAGCGGACCGTCGAAGACGGGATCGTCCCGCCGGTCACGACCGGCTTGCCGTCCTGCAGCTCGAAGCGCACCTTCTCGGCGCCGCCCGTTGTGACGCGGTAGGCGAGCGTGACCGCGTCCTTGGTGCTTTTGACGACCCGCACGCTCGAGCTGGTGGTCGGGTCGTCGTGACCGATGAACTTGGCGCCCGAGAAGAAGAACGCGCGCATCGCGCCGGAGTCGGTCGCACCGATCAGGACCTTGAGCTTGGGGCCGGCCCGCCAGTCGGCCAGCCGCGCGACGTCGAAGCCCTCGGACTGGACCTTCGCCACGGCGTCATGGCGCGCGCGCTTCTGCGCCTTCGTCAGCGGCGGCGCCGCCTTCTTGGGCGCCTTGACCGCCGCTCCGGGCTGCGATGACGGTGTCGCCACATCCTCGTGCGGCATCACCATGTACGCGATCGCCACCCCGCTGCCGAGCAGCGCAGCCGTGGCGAGAAGGCCCAGAAGCCGCTTCGGCCACCGGCGCCGGCGCGGGAAATGCACTGCATGTGCCGCCATTGACGGCCGATGGTCCTCGCGGACCGCGGCCCTGTCAAGCAGGCCTAGGCGAACGTCTGAATAAGGAGAAATCCGTTCAGGGCGATGATCAGGGCCGCCACCACCGACGCGAGCACGGTGGTGAGGCCCCGATTGGCCAGCGCGCCCATGATGTCGCGCCGCCGGGTGAGCAGCACGAGCGGGATGAGCGCGAACGGGATGCCGAACGAGAGCACCACCTGCGAGATGACCAGCGAGCGCGACGGATCGAGCCCCAGGCCGAGCACGATCAGCGCCGGGATCATCGTCACCAGGCGGCGGGCGGCCAGCGGGATCGTCCGGTTGATGAAGCCCTGCATGACGACCTGGCCGGCGTAGGTGCCGACGCTCGAGGCCGCGAAGCCCGACGCCAGCAGCGCGAGCGCGAAGGCAAGCGCGGCCTGGGAGCCGACCGTGTTCGTGAAGCCCGCGTGCGCGCCCTCGATCGTGTCGACGCCCGACAACCCCGAGCCGTGGAACAGCGATGCGGCGATGATCAGCATCGACATATTGATCACGCCGGCGACGCCCATGGCGATCGTGACGTCGACGCGCTGGAAGCGCAGCAGCTGGCGCCGCTCGCCGTCGTTCTCCGCCTGGATCCGCCGCTGCGTGAGCGCCGAGTGCAGGTAGATCACGTGCGGCATCACCGTCGCGCCGAGGATGCCGGTGGCGAGCAGTAGCGAGTCGGTCCCCGCGAAGCCGGGGATGAAGCCGCCGGCGATCCCGGCGGCGTCGTGGTCGATCATCAGCGAGTCGACCAGGAAGCCGAGCAGGATCACGCCGAGCATGCCGGCGATGACGATCTCGAAGCGCCGGTAGCCCCGTGCCTGCAGGCCCAGCAGCCCGAACGCGACGACCGCGGTGACCAGGCCGGCGGGCAGCAGCGGCATCCCGAACAGCAGGTTGAGCGCGATCGCCGCGCCGACGAACTCGGCCAGGTCGGTCGCCATGGCGATCAGCTCGGCCTGGACCCACAGGCCGACTGAGACGGACCGCGGGAACTGCTCGCGGCACAGCTCCGGGAGGCTGCGCCCGGTCGCGATGCCCACCTTCGCCGACAGGAACTGGATGAGCATCGCCATCAGGTTCGCGGCGAGGATGACCCACAGCAGCAGGTAGCCGTACTTGGCGCCACCGGCGATGTTCGTGGCGAAGTTGCCCGGGTCGACATAGGCGATCGCGGCCACGAACGCCGGGCCGAGGAACGGGAGCGCGCCGCGGAACCGCCCGCGGGCTCGCAGGCTCTGGACGCTGGTGAACGGAGCGGCGACGGTGGCTTCTTGCGTGCTCACGCCCTCGCCTCCACGCGCATCGCGCGTGCGAGCGCGCCGCCGAACACCTGCACGGTGTCGCCGAAGCGCACGAACAGCGGGCCGTCGAACGGCTGCCGGTCGACGACCTCGAAGTCGTCGCCGGGCTTGATGCCCCGCTCGGCGAGGTAGCGCAGCATCTCGGGGTCGGAATCCGAGATCCGGGCGAAGACGCCGGAACGGCCGGGCTCGAGCGTCGCCAGGCTCTCGGTCGGCTCCTCGTCGATCACGAGGTCGGCCGACGGGATCGGGTCGCCGTGGGGGTCGCGCGTCGGGTTGCCGAGCTTGGCCGCGATCAGCTCCTCCAGCTCCTCCGAGAGCACGTGCTCGAGCACCTCGGCCTCGTCGTGCACGCGATCCCACGGCACGTCGAGCGCCTGGGCGAGATACAGCTCGAGGAGCCGGTGGTGCCGCACCATCTCGAGCGCGACGCGGAGGCCCTTGGCGGTGAGCCGGACGCCCTTGTACGGCACGTGCGCCACGAGCCCGAGCTCGTCGAGCTTGCGCACCATGCCGGACGCCGACGCCGCTGTGACGTCGAGCCGCTCCGCGAGGGCGTTCGTGGTCACGGCGCCGCCGGAGCGCTCGCCGAGCTGGTAGATCGCCTTGGCGTAGTCCTCTACGGCGGAGGAGAACATCGTCTCGCGGCTTGCCACGACGGGAATTATGGCACGCCTAAACTTATTTTCAAGTGGTTCCCGCTCTACCCTCAACGCCGCGATGGTCCGCACCCGCATGCTCGCTCTGGCCGCGGTGCTCGTGCTCGCCGCGATCGTCGTCGTCGGCCTGATCGTGATCTCGGGCGGCGACGACGAGCCGACGGCCGCGGCGCCGAAGAGCGCCGCGCAGGAGGCCGACCAGACCTACGCGGGCATCCCGCAGGACGGCGTCCATCTCGGCAAGCCCGGGCCGCCGATCCTGCTCGAGATCGCCGACCTGCAGTGCCCGTTCTGCGCCGAGTACGCCATCACCGCGATGCCGGCGATCGTGCGCGATTACGTCCGCCCGGGCCGCGTGCGCTACGAGCTGCGCTTGCGCAGCTTCCTCGGCAACGACTCGGTGCGGGCCGCGGGCGCCGCCGCCTACGCCGCGCAGGAGGACCGGATGTACCAGTTCGCCGACGTCTTCTACCGCAATCAGGGCCCGGAGGAGTCCGGCTTCGCCGACACCGCGTTCATCCGCCGCATCGCCGGTCAGGTCCCGGGCCTGGATCCCAGCAAGGCGGCAGCGGCGGCCGATGACGCACGGTCGCAGCCGGCGGTGCGCGAGGCCGAGCAGTTCGCGCGCCAGATCGGCTCGGCCGGCACCCCCGACTTCTACGTCCGCAAGGGCCGCCGGCTGGTCCAGCTCAACGTCCAGGGCACGACGCCCGCCGACTACGAGCGGGCGATCGACGAGGCGCTCGCCCAGCGATGACGCTCCGGCGCGTCACCGCAGTCCTCGCCCTGATCGGCATCGGCATCGCCGGCTACCTCACCTGGGTGCACTACGCCGGCCTGGAGCCGGTGTGCGTGGGCGGCGGGGGCGGCTGCGAGCGCGTGCAGTCGTCGCGCTGGGCCGAGCTCGCCGGCATCCCCGTGGCCGTGCTCGGGCTCGCCGGCTACGTCGCGATCCTCGCCAGCCTCGCGCTCCCGGAGGAGCCGGGCGCGCTGGCGGCCGCGTTCGTGTCGCTCGTCGGCTTCGGGTTCAGCTGCTGGCTGACGTACGTGGAGCTGGCGAAGATCGACGCCATCTGCCAGTGGTGCGTGGCGAGCGCGGTGGTCATGACCGCACTGGCTCTCGTGTCGATTGCGCGGGTGCTTCGCGGCGCGCCGCCGCACGCCGCCCCGGCCGCTTGACCTTGAGCTCCTTCGCCACGAAGAACGAGCCGATCACGAAGCCGCCGGCCAGCAGCTGGGCGCCGATCGTCTCCCAGCTCGGGTAGACGCCGAACCAGACGCCGAGCCAGTACGGCGGCTCGCCGCCGATGGGCGTGATCGGGAGCCAGCCGACGCCCTGCATCGTGCGCGCCGTCTGTCCCACCATCACGATCAGCACGAAGCCGATCATCATGCCGGTGACGACCAGCATGCGTTTGTACGGCAGCTTGCGCTGGAGAACGAACGTGAACGTCCCGACGGCGAATGTGAGCGCCAGCCCGAGCGCCGCGCCCTCGACGACGGTGACCGTTCCTGCGCTCACCTGCAGCGATTGCAGGAACAGCACGGTCTCGAACCCCTCGCGGTAGACGCTGGTGAGGCCGAGCAGCACGAAGCCCAGCACCTGGGCGGAGATGAAGCCGGTCCTGTCGATCTTCTCCAGCGCCTTGCGCCGCCGGTGGAAGCGCCCGATCCACTCGCTCCAGTACACGCGGTGGAAGAACCAGTTGGTGACGAGCAGGAGCACCGCGATCGCGATCAGGCCCGTGATCGACTCGAGCTTCTCTCCCCCGGTCGCCAGCGACTCGATCAGCGTGCTCGCGATCACCCAGGTGACGATCGACGCGAGCAGGCCGAGCAGGGCGCCCCACAGCACCGGCCGGCGCAGGGCACGGCGGGCGCCGACGAACGACGCGGTGATGGCGGCGAGGATCAACACCGCCTCGAGCCCTTCGCGGAAGACGAGGATGGCCGAGTTGGTGACCACGGTGGCGCGGCTGGAGCTGTCGCCGAGCGTGGCGGCGGCGTCGGCCAGCGACGTGTCGAGCGTCTGCCGCACCGGCCGCATGTCGCGCAGCGTGGCGCGCTTGGCGATCAGCGTCGCGAGCCCGGGCTGGCCGTTGGCGCCGTACCAGATCTGGCCCTCGATCCGCAGCGCCAGCCCGGGGTCGAACGCCTTCAGCCGCCGCTCCGGCCCGAACTCGAAGAACGAGTACGCCTCCAGGCGCGCCTGCTCGGCCTGCCGGTACTGGCCCGCCCCGGCCGCCGCCTGCATGCGGTCGAGCGTGAGCTGAATCAGGTCGTAGTCGGACTCGTCGGTGCTCTTCTGCCAGGCGGCGGGCATCGTCGCGGTCAGCGCGGCCTCGGCGCTCTTGGCCTGTGCCTCGACGTCGTCGCTCGTCGGCACGCCCTCCTTCTGCTGCGTCGCGACGGCCACCATCCGGCCGAGCCGCGCGATCCCGGCCCCTGCGCCATCGGTCTTCGCCGCGTCGCGCTTGGCGAGCTGGTCGCGCAGGTCGGCGAACGCCGCGTCGGCGCCGCTCTGGAACGCCGCCGCCTCCTGGATCTCGAAGTCCAGGTGCACGGTCGTGCCGTCCACGCCGCGCTTGTACTCGACTGGGACGAGCGCGAGGAAGCGCAGGAGCTGCTGGGCGCGGCGCGCCGCCTCGTCCGGCGAGAACGGCGCGGCCGTGAAGCCTTCGAACGCGCTCGCCGCGCGGTCGCGCGCGGCGCTGAAGGCGGCGGTGTCCGTGCCGAGCGCGGTGCGCGCCAGCTCGGCGTAGGCGTGGCGGGCGCTCTGCGCGGCGGCCGTGCCGCGGTCCGCGGCGTAGCGGGCGGCGAGGATCGCGAAGTAGCCGTTGGCCTGCGCGGCCGCCTCGGCGCGGCGTACCGGCAGGTCGCGGTCCGCGCCGCGGGCCGCGTCGTCGAGCAGTTCGCGCAGCCGCGCCTGATAGGCGTCCAGCAGGTCCTTGTCGACAGCGTCGTGCGCCCGCCGGGGGTCGAGCTTGCCCTGCCCCAGGCGGTCGACGGCGAGCGTGGCGTTCGCCCCCGGGCGCGTGAAGCGCGTGGCCGTGCGGAACTCGCGCAGCAGCAGCCACTCCTGCGCCGCGTTCGCGTCGCGCCGGTCGACGGCGTCGAGCGTCGCGGCGTAGGCGCCGCGGAAGATCGCGGCGCGGGCCGCGCCGCGGGCGGCGGCAAGCGCCGGCCCGTCGCCGTGGAAGACCGCCGCGCGCGCTTCGCCGAGCGCCCGCCGGACCGCCGTGTCCGCCGCCGGGTCGCTCGCCTTGATGCCGGCCCGCAGGCGCCCGTCGTAGGCGCTGGTCGCGCGCGTGACGAGCCGCTCGGAGCTCGCGCGCGTGCCGACGATCATCTCCGCCTGGGCGTCGAACAGCGCGTCGCGGACGTCTCCGGCCGCGCGCCACGGCGGCGGCTCGGCGGCCCCCGCCGCGGCGGGGATCGCCAGGACGGCGAGCGATAGGAGGGCGGCGACCCAGCGCACTCAGTTCTCCAGCTTGATGCCGAGCTGTCCGGCCGCCTGGCTCACCTGGCCGGCGATCGCCTCCGCGCGGTCCTGCGCGTCCGAGCCGAGCGTGTCGGCGTCGGACGCCGTGAACTTCTTGCCGCTCGCCTCCTGGTCGCGGAGCTCGACCGCGAACTGGTGCAGCCCCTTGAGGTCGCTGCCCGTCTGCTTGGCCTGCTCGGCGTTGGCCTTGGTGACCGACGGCTCGACGCTGTCGTAGATGAGGACGAGGCCGTTGAGGATCCCGGCGATGTCCTGCAGGCGCGAGGCGGCGACGAACACGGTCTCGTTCGCCTTGCTGCCGGCCACGAAGCGCGAGTTCTTCCACGCCTCGAAGTACTCGGACATCGTCGGCGTCATCACCACGAGCGCAGTGAAGGCGTCCTGCGTCGTCGGCTGCCAGGCACGCGCCGCGCTGTCGAGGTCCTTGGCGTTGGTGGCGAAGTCTCTCGCCGCGGCGACGAGGAAGTCGGCGTCCGGGACGGCCTCGCCGAACTCGACCTTGCCGTCGCCATCGAGGTCCGGCTGCACGCCCTTGGCGGCGAACTGGGGCTCGGTCCCCCACAGCGCGGTCTCGACGAGCAGGAAGAAGTTGCCGGGCTGCTCGAACGTCCGGCCGGCCGGCGTCTTGACCGAGAACGGCACCGCGTTCTCCGGGTCGGATTTGTCGCTGCCCGCGTCGATGCTCACGTCGTAGTCGGCGAGCGACGGCACGCCGGCGACGACGCCCTCCATCTCCTCGTACGCCGGGTTGGCGTCGATGTAGGTGTCCTGCATCGCCTTGACCTGGCGCGCGAGCTCGTCGCGGCGGGTGGCGAGCAGCTTCCCGTAGTCGAAGTTGGCCGACTTGGCGAACTTGTAGTAGGCGTCGGCCTGCGTGGCGAGCTTGGCGGTGTCGACCTGCAGGCGCGACGTGTGGTCGAGCAGGTAGTCCTTCACGGGAGCGAGGTCGGTGGCCACCTGCGGCTTGGGCGCCGTCGATTCCTTCTCGTCCCCACCGCATCCGGCGAGAACAGCGACAGCGGCGAACGCCGCGAGCAGCATCGTTTTCATCGGTGACCTCATGGTTAGGGATGCCTAATCCGACCTTGGCGGTGCGGATATTAGGGCTCCCTAACGCGTTGCGTCGAGTGACCCTCGCAGCAGCGACGCGAAGAACACGAGAACGGCCGCCAGCGCAACAGATGCGCCGGCCGCGACGCCCCCGTGGTAGGAGGCCAGCAGCCCGGCCACGCCGGCGACCGCGGCGAGCACGGCCGCGAGCATGAGCGCGACCGGCAGGCGCCGCGAGAGGTTGAGCGCCGCCGCGGCGGGCGCGAGGATCAGCGCGACGACAAGCAGGTTGCCGAGGCCGCGCACGGCCGCCACCGTGGCGATGGCCAGCAGCACGAGCAGGGCGAGCTCCCAGCGGCCGGGCCGCGCGCCGAGCGACGGCGCCGCGGCACGATCGAACGCGCTCAGCGCGAGCCGGCGGTGCCCGAGCGCGAGCGCCACCGTCACGCCCGCCGCCAGCACGGCGGCCTGCGCGATGTCGCCGGCGGTGACGCCCAGCAGGTCGCCGAACAGCAGCTCCCCCAGCCGCGCCGGCACGTCCGGCGACAGCGCCAGCAGCGCGCCGAGCCCGAACAGGGCGCTGATGGCCACCGCCACGCCGACGTCGGCGCCCAGGCGCTCGTCGCGCCCCGCCCACGCGATGGCCAGCGCCGCGACGAGCACCCCGCCCGCGGCGCCCAGAAGCAGCGGCGCGCTGGCCAGCGCGGCGAGCACGAGGCCCGGGAGCATGGCGTGGGAGATCGACTCGGCGGCGTAGCTCTGCCGGTACAGCAGCACCCAGACGCCGAGCGGGCCACACGCGACCGCGACGACGAGCACCTCGACGAGCGCGCGCTGCATGATCGCGCCGGAGAACGGGTCGAGCAGCCAGTCGCGCATCAGTGATGGTGGTGCTCGACGGCGACGGCGCGCTCGCCGCCCGGGAGCACGACGAGCTCGGCTCCGTAGGTGCGGCTCAGGACGTCGGTGCTCAGCGTCGCGGCCGGTGGGCCGACCGCGATCTGCTCGCCATGCAGGCAGACGACCTGGTCCCAGCGGCGCGCCTGCTGGACGTCGTGGGTGGCGACGAGCAGCACACGACCTTCGCGCCGCAGATCCTCGAACAGGGACTCGATCCGGGCGCCGCTGGCGGCGTCGACGCCGGTGAGCGGCTCGTCGAGCAGCAGCACCGGGCGGTCCTGCAGCAGGGCGCGCGCGATCAGCACGCGCTGGCGCTGGCCGCCCGACAGCGCGCCGAAGCGGTGGCGCGCGCGATCGGCGAGGCCGACGCGCTCGAGCGCCGCGCGCGCGGCGTCGCGGTCCGTGCGGGCGACGCGCCGCCACGCCGGCGTACGGGCGTAGGCGCCCATCAGCACGACGTCGAGTGCGCTGACCGGGAAGTCGAGCCGGGTGCGGTCGGTCTGCGGCACATACGCGGGCCTGCCGGCCAGCTCGACCGTGCCGCGCCGCACCGGCAGCTCGTCGAGCAGTGCGCGGAACAGCGTCGTCTTGCCGCCCCCGTTCGGGCCGAGCACGGCGGCGATCGTGCCCGCCTCGAACGCGAACGAGACGCCGCTGATCGCGTCGGCGCCGGGCGCGTAGCCGCCGGCGAGGCCGTCGACGCGGATCATCGCCGCACCGCCAGCACGAGCGCGAAGACGGCGCCGCCGAGCACGGCGATCGCCGGCCCGGGGCCGACGTCGAGCTCGTAGGCGAGCCACAGCCCAGCCACGCTCTCGACCGCGGCGAGCGCGGCGGTGCCGGCCTGCAGCGTCGCCACGCTCGGCGCGACGAGCCGCACCGTCGCCGCCGGGATCACGAGCACCGCGGTCACGAGCAGCGCGCCGACGGCGTCGAGCGCGACGACCGCCGCCACCGCCACGGCCACCAGCAGCAAGCTGTCCGCGATGACCGGGCGCAGGCCGAGCGCGCGCGTGGTTCCGGGATCGAAGCCGTGGGCGAGCCACGCGCGCCGCAGCATCACGTGCAGCGCCAGCGCGCCCGCCAGCGCGGCGGCGGTGAGCCACAGGTCGCGGTCGCGCAGCCCGATCAGGCTGCCGAACAGCAGCCGATCGACCCCGGCGCCAACCGCGAAGACGTCGGATGCGAGGATCACTCCCAGCGCCAGCGTCGCCACGAGCACGAGCCCGGTCGCGGCATCAGTGGCGACCCTGCGCGTGCGCGTGAGCCATTCGACTCCGCCGGCGTAGACGAGCGCCGCCGCCAGGCCGGTGAGCTGCGGCGCGACGCCCGCCGGCACCGCCACCACGAGGCCTGGGAACGCGGCAGTCCCCACGCCGTGGGTGAAGAACGCGATCCTCCGCAGCACGATCCACGAGCCGAGCACGCCGGCGAGCCCGGCGAGCAGCAGCGCCTCGACGAGCGCACGCTGCATGAACGGGAGGTCGAACGGGGCGGGCATCAGAGCGAGCACCGGCCGCCGAGCCCGTCGGCGATCGCGTCGGTGTTAGCGGCGATCGACTGCACGTAGCTCTGACCCGGCCCCAACGAATCAGCCCACAGCGCCGTACCGACACGCGCGCCGGTCTCGGCGGCGATCGCCGCCTCGACCCTCGGGTTGACCGCGCTCTCGGCGAAGATCGTCTTCACCCCGGCGGCGCGGATCGTGTCGATCAGCTTCGCGGTGTCCCCCGCCGACGGCTGCGCCGCGCTCGAAAGCGAGGGGATCACGGCGCCGATCACGTCGAGCCCGTAGCGGCGCGCGTAGTAGCCGAGCGAGTCGTGGGTGGTCACGAGCTTGCGCTGCGCGGCGGGGATCGTGGCGATGCAGCGGGCGACGCCGCGATCGAGCCGCCGCAGCGTGCGCAGATAGTCGGTCGGGTCGCTGTGGAGCGCGGCGGCGATCTCGTGTGTGGCGATGATCGCGTTGCGCGGGTCCTGCCACCAGTGCGGGTCGTCGCCGTGCAGCGGCATACCGGCGCTGAGGTCGATCACCCGCGCGTGCGTGCCCGAGCCGTCGATCGCCTCGTCCATCCAGGCGTCGACGTCGCCGCCCGAGCGCAGCACGAGGTCGGCGTCGGCCACCGCCGCGATGTCGTGCGGGCGCAGCTCGTACTCGTGCGGGTCGGAGTTCGGGGCGAGGATCGAGACGACCTTCACGTCCGGCCCGGCGACGTGGCGGGCGATGTCGGCGACCTGCGTCGTGGTCGCGACCACAACCGGCCGGTGGTCGGCGCGAGCGTCGCCGCAGCCGCTCACGGCCACGAGCAGCGCGAGAAAGACACCGATGGTCGCAAGTCGTCGCACGGTGGCGAAGAATACTGAAAGTCATTCTCATTCTCGCTACGATGCGGCCGATGGCGACGCCCTGGACCGAGCACGCGCACCGCGAGCTGTCGCGCGCCGGGCATCGCGCCGGCGGCGCGCGCGAGGAGGTCCTCTCGCTGCTCGCCCGCCAGGACTGCTGTGTGACCGCGCAGGACATCCACGACCGCCTGCGCAGCGGCGGCAAGGCGGTCGGGCTCGCAAGCGTCTACCGCGCGCTCGACGTCCTCACCCAGCTCAGGCTCGTGCACCGGATCGACGTTGACGGCACCGCCTGCTTCGAGCCCGCCGATCCCAGCGGCGAGCATCACCACCACGCGATCTGCGACCGCTGCGGGAAGATGGACGCGTTCGAGGACCCCGAGCTTGAGCGGCTGATCGACGATCTCGGGGAGCGGCTCGGCTACGCCGTCGGCGGGCACGAGATCGTGCTGCGTGGCGCCTGTCCGGACTGCGCACGCGGTCCTGCACGATAAGTCGCGCCCGCACGCTACGGTCCGTGGCGAGCCGGTCCTTCCGGCCGGTTGCTGTGTTCAACACCTCGTGGCTCGTCGTTCCATCACTCGCAGGCAGGTGCTCCAGGCCGGCGCGGCCGCTGCCGTCGCCGGAGCCCTGCGACCCACCGTGCCCGCGCTCGCCGCGCGGCCCGACTCGCTGTTCGAGCTCGACCTCTCACGCGTCTTCGCCGGCACGGCGTCGGCCGCCGGCGCCGGCGGCTGGCGGACGACCGGCGTGCTGCGCGCGCCGCGCCGCTTCGATCTCATGGGGCTGCGCTGGGCGGGCGGCTCGCACGCCGAGGCGCAGGTGCGCGCGCGCCGGCGCGGCGGCCGCTGGACGCGCTGGGTGACACTGCACCCGGCCGGCGATCACGGGCCCGACGGCGGCCGACCGGTGCCCGGCACCGACCCCGCCTTCATGGGCGCCGCCGACGTGTTCCAGCTGCGCGTGCGCGGCAACCCGCGCAAGCTGCGTGCCCGCTTCGTGCGCGCGCTGCCGACGGCGAACCTGGCCCAGCGCGCGGCGCGCCGGCTGCAGCGCCGCCACGGCGCCGCCGCGGCGCGGGTCAAGCAGACGGCCGGATCGCCGCCGCCGATCATTCCGCGCAGTGCCTGGGGCGGCGATTCCGTCCCGCCACGCGAGGCGCCGCTCTACGGCGACGTCCAGCTGGCGTTCGTGCACCACACGGTCACCGCCAACGACTACGGGCCTGAGGACTCGGCCGGGATCGTCCTCGGCATCGCCCGCTACCACCGCAACAGCAACGGCTGGAACGACATCGGCTACAACTTCCTCGTCGACAAGTACGGCCAGATCTTCGAGGGCCGTGCGGGCGGGATCGACCAACCCATCGTCGGAGCGCAGGCGCAGGGCTGGAACAGCCACTCGACCGGCATCTCCTGCATCGGGACGTTCACCAGCGTCGCCGAGACGCCGCAGGGCATCGACGCCGTCGCGCGCCTGATCGGCTGGAAGCTGACGGTGCACGGGGTGCCGACCGAAGGCACCGTCGTCGTCAGCTCGCTCGGCGGCGAGACCAACCGCTACCCGTCTGGTACGCCGGTCACGTTCCAGCGCATCTCCGGCCACCGCGACGGCAACAACACAAGCTGCCCCGGCGACTCGCTGTACGCGCAGCTCGACCAGATCCGCACGCTCGCCACCCAGTACGCCGGCACCGGCCTGAGCCTCAACGCGCCGCGCGAGGTGCGCGGGCTGAAGGAGGTCGCGGTTTCCGGATCCCTGCACTTCGACGACGAGTCGTCACCCGCCGGGGTGCCGATCGCGCTCGAGTTCGCGACGCCGGACGCCTACTGGGAGCCGCTCGGCTCGACGATCACGCAGCCCGACGGCAGCTGGCGCACGTCGGTCCAGTTCCCGATGAGCGGCAAGGTCCGCGCGGTGTTCGGAGGCGATGCGACGCGTGGCCGGCTCGAGTCCGCGGCGCGCAACGTGACCGTGCTCCCGAAGATGGCCGTCCAGCTCGGCCGCCGCGACGTCCGGCTCGGCAGCAGCGTGCGGGCCAAGGGCTCGGCCGTCCCCGCCGACACCGTGCGCCTCACACTCGACCGCCGCGTCCGCAACCACTGGGTGCGCGAGCGCAATCGCACGCTGATCGTCAAGAAGGGCTCGTTCAAGATCCGCCTGCGTCCGCGCGCCCGCGGGCGGTACCGCCTCATGGTGCAGAAGGGGCGCGTGAAGCGCCGCCGCGCCATGCGCGTGTTCTAGACCCCCGCGCACTTTGTGGCCCGGGCGAACGGCGGGCATTTAGGGAGGCGGGATCGGCCGATCCCGCTTGTTCGTTTCGTCCTAGCAACGCAACGAAAAGCGACCACGGAGCGCGTTCGCGGCCGACACCTCGCTGCCCTGCCCAGCCGGGGTAAGCGCCCGCGCCCCCGAACCCGCACTAGGGACTTCCCCGATGCGGCGCGATGCCCCCGAGGTGAGGATCCGCCGTAGTCCTCCCCCTCCCCTTGGAGCTTCCCCAGATGCTGAACAGCGAGCGCGTCGTTCGAGAAGTACCGACCCTGAGTGGCGAAGGCGTCGGCCCCCGGGATCCGGGCTACGACCAGGCGCGCCAGGCGTGGAACCTTGCCGCCGATCAGCGGCCGGCGTTCGTCGTCTTCCCCGAGACCGCCGATGACGTCGCCGAGATCGTCCGGCACGCCCGCCGCCACGGCCTGCAGATCGCGCCGCAGGGCACCGGCCACAACGCCACCCCGATCGCCTGGAACACGGACACGATCCTGCTCAGCACGGCGCGCATGCGCGGCGTGACGATCGACGTGGAGAACCGCCGGGCGCGCGTGGCCGCCGGGACGCTGTGGATCGAGGTCACCGAGCCGGCGTCCGAGCACGGGCTCGCCCCGCTCGCCGGCTCGTCGCCCGACGTCGGCGTGGTCGGCTACTGCCTCGGCGGCGGCGTGAGCTGGCTCGCGCGCAAGCACGGCCTGGCCGCCAACAGCGTCCTCGCGATCGAGGTCGTCACGGCCGACGGCCGCCTGCGCCGCGTCGACGCCGACAACGACCCCGACCTGTTCTGGGCGCTGCGCGGCGGTGGCGGCAGCTTCGGCGTCGTCACCGCGATGGAGATTGCCCTCTACCCCATGCCCGAGCTGTACGCCGGCGCGATGTGGTGGGACTGGGAGCACTCCTCCAAGGTCATGCACGCCTGGCGCGAGTGGATCGCGACCGTGCCGGACGAGGTCACCTCGTCGGCCCGCATCATGCAGATCCCGCCGATCCCCGAGGTGCCGGAGCCGCTGCGCGGCCGCAACTTCGTGACGATCGACGCGGCGATCATCGGCGATCGCGCGTTCGGCGCCGAGATCGTGCAGGCGCTGCGCGACCTCGAGCCGGAGATCGACACGTTCGACATGGTCGCGCCGGTCGCGCTGTCGCGGCTGCACAACGACCCCGAGGAGCCGATGCCGGCGCTCACCGACCACCGGCTGCTCCGCGAGCTGCCGGCCGAGGCGATCGACACGTTCGTCGCGCAGGCCGGGCCCGGCTCCGGGTCGGCGATGCTGATGGCCGAGATCCGCCATCTCGGCGGGGCGCTCGGGGTCGCCAAGCCCGGCAACGGCGCGCTCGCGAAGCTCGACGCCGGCTACCTGCTGTTCGGCGGCGGCCTGGCGATCCCGGAGCTGATCCCCGCGCTGCAGGCGTCGCTGCCGGCCTTCAAGGCCGCGTTCGAGCCGTGGGACGCCGGGACGGGCTACCTCAACTTCGAGGAGAACCCCACCGACTCACGCTCGTTCTACGACGAGCTGACCCACCGGCGCCTGGCGCGCATCAAGACCCAGGTCGACCCGAGCGACGTGTTCCGCTCAAACCACCCCATCAAGGGCGCCGAGTAGCTAGCGGTCCCGCAGCCAGTCCCCGACCCGTTCGGCGGCGCCGGCGACCATGTCGCCGGCGCTCGCCACGCCCGCGCCGGCCTCCTTGAACAGCGCCCGGAAGCGCTCGGCGTAGTGCTCGGCCGCGTCGCCGGCCTCGGCGCGCGGGTCGATCGGGTCGCCGCGGCGGACGTACTCGCCGCGCAGCACGCGGTCGTACTCGCCCGAGCGCACCCACTTCATCAGCTCGGAAACGCGCCGCACCGGGAACGCGTGCGTCTGTGAGAGCTCGACCCGCAGCCGCGAGAGCTTGTCCCAGCCGGGCTCCCACTCCTCGTACTCGGCGGCCTGCTTGAGGAACGCGTCGAGATTGAGCTTGCGCGAGGACGCGCCACCGGCCAGCACCATCAGCGTGCGCGAGGTCACGAGCGGGTCGCGGTTGACGAGCGTGGCTGCCCGGTCGGCGCTCAGCTCGGCGGCGCGGAACCACTCGAGCAGCGCGAGCCGTACGGCGACCAGCGGCAGCCCGGCCAACATCCCCAGGCCGGCGGTGCCGATCGACAGCAGGATCATCAGCGCGGTCCGGTAGAGCACGTGGTCGGACAGGATGTGCCCGGCCTCGTGGCCGAGCACGGTCCGCAGCTCCTCCTCGTCGAGCACCTCGACGGTGCGCGAGTTGAGCATCACCATCGGGCGCCCGGACCCGATCGCGGCGGCGTTGGTGACCGGGAACTGGGTCAGGTACAGCGCGGGAACATCGGGGAGGTCGAGCCGGGCGCAGGCGGCGCGGTGGGCGGCCCAGGCGTCGGGCAGCTGCTCGGAGCCGAGCTTGACCGAGCCGGCGAGGAACACCTGCGTGAGCGCGCGCTCGTAGCCGAACTCGATCAGCTTGCGCACGACGACATCCATCTTCGGGATCGACTTCAGCGCCGCCGTCGCCGCCCGGTCGGCCGGGTGCTCGTACGCCTTCGGGGAGATCTCCTTCAGGCGCTGATCGTCAGGCAGGGCTTCCGTCGTCATGCCGATCAAGCTAACGCGGGCGCGCCGGGTTGAGAAGGCCCGCGGCGGTAAGCCAGGGGATCACGCAGTCGCGCACCGCCGGAGCGAGGCCGAGCGCCGGAGACTCCGGCCACCAGCGCAGCGACGCGATCTCGGCCGCCGGGGCGGGCGCGCCCACCAGCCGCGTCAGGAACACGCTCATCCACATCTCGACGCCCTCGAGCGCCGCCGGTGCGCGCACCTCGGCGAACGGCTCGGCCGTCTCGATAGCCACGCCGAGCTCCTCGGCGACCTCGCGGCGCAGGCAGTCGAGCGGCGCCTCGTCCGGCTCGGGCTTGCCGCCCGGCAGGTAGTACACGTCCGGGGCGGCGCGCTTGGAGACGAGCAAGAGGCCGCGCGGATCGAGCACCGCCGCGCCGATCACGCGGAGCGGCTTCATCGCGCGGCCGTCTCCGCGATCACGCGCGAGAGCTGCCCGCCCTGCCAGGCCAGCGGCGACTTGCCCGGCTCCTCGCTGACCAGCTGCGCGCCCGGGATGACCTCGGCGTAGCGGGCTCCGGTCGCGTACGGGTGCTCGGGGTCGGCCTCGTCGCGGCTGGCGACGACCGTGACCGGCAGGTCGAGCCGGGCAACCGCGTCCCACGACTCGAACGCGGGCGAGCGCGGCACTTGCTCGAGCGCGTCCGCCACCGCCTCCGGGTGCTCGTGCGCGGACAGGCGCTGCTGCAGCACGGTCCGCACGGTGTCGCGGAACGACTCCGGGACCTTCGGCTCGCCGTACGCCGCGATGAACCCCTCCACCCCGCCCTCGCGCAGCCCGCGCGCAAGGGCGTCCCAGCGCTCGAGGTCGCGCTCCGGCGAGTCCGGGTCGAACGCGGGCGTGATGAGCACGAGCGCAGCGGCGCGCTCGGGATGCTCGAGCGCGAAGCGCACGATCGTGTGCGCACCCATCGAGGCGCCGGCCAGGACCGCGCGATCGATGCCGCGATCGTCGAGCACCGCGCCGAGGTCTGCGGCCAGCTCGCCGTAGCCGTAGGAGTCGGCGGGTTCGGAGCGCCCGTGGCCGCGCGCGTCGTAGGCGATCACGCGATGCCCGCCGCGCTCGAGGTTCTTCGATCCCATCACCACATACCGGCGCGTCGCGGTGAGGCCGTGCAGCAGCACGACGGGGGTTCCCTCGCCGTCGTCGTCGCCGGCCAGCCGGCCGTTGCTCATGAAGGAGGACACGGCCCCGAGGCTATCCTCGTGTCGTGATCTTCGACACCACCGAGGCGACCTTCGAGCAGGACGTCGTCGAGCGTTCGCACGAGCTGCCGGTCGTCGTCGACTTCTGGGCCGCGTGGTGCGGCCCCTGCCGCCAGCTCACGCCCGTGCTCGAGCGGATGGTGACCGAGCGCGAGGGCCAGGTCGCGCTCGCCAAGCTCGACACCGACGCCAACCCGGGCATCTCACAGGCGTTCGGCATCCAGGGCATCCCGGCGGTCAAAGCGTTCAAGGACGGCCGCGTCGTGGCGGAGTTCGTCGGCGCCCAGCCGCCGCCCAACGTGCAGCGCTTCCTCGACGCACTCGTCCCCTCGCAGGCCGACGCGCTGATCGACGCGGGTGACGAGCAGTCGCTGCGCGACGCCCTGGCCCTCGAGCCGGGCCGGGCCGACGCGGCGGTGCCGCTCGCCCGCCTGCTGCACGAGCGCGGCGACGACGACGAGGCGCTCGAGCTGCTCGGCAACGTCGCCGGGTCGTTCGCCGCCGACGGGCTCGCCGCCCGCATCCGGCTCGAGCAGGACCCCGAGCTGGCCGACGCGTTCGCCGCGCTCGACGCCGGGGACACCGAGCGCGGGCTCGACGCGCTGATCGGCGCCATCGCGGCGAACGGCGACGATCGCCGTGAGGACCTCCGGCGCGCCGTCGTCGGCGTGTTGGACGACCTCGGGGTCGAGCATCCGGTCGCGCGCGAGTCCCGTCGCAAGCTGGCCTCGGCCCTCTACTAGATCCGCCGGCCCCAGACTCTGGGCGGGAGGGTGCGTCAAGCCGGCCGAGCGTCGCGGCACGTCGCGGCGCTCGGCCGGCCTACGCAGGGGTGGGTGCGACTACCACTTGCGGGCCATGCCGCACCTCCTTCCGGAAGCTCGCGGCGAGCAGGATGAAGAGCGTGGCGGCGCCGGCGAGCGCGAACGTCGCCCGGCCGCCCAGACCGGTGGCCATCGCGCCGCCAAGCAGGATCGCGGCGCCGAAGCCCCAGGAATCGACCGCGTCAAGCACGCCGTATGCGCGGCCGTGCGCGCGCTCCGGGACTGCGCGCTGGAGCAGCGTGCGGCAGGTGACGACGAACAGGCCATTGCCCGCGCCGGCGACGGCGAAGCTGGCGAGCGCGAACGCCAGCGCGGGGGCGGCGGCGCTGCCCAGCAGGCCGAGCCCGAGCGCGCCGATCGCGGTGAGGTACCGAGGCGGTCGTAGGCCAGCACCAGCAGCGCCACGTACGCGGCGCCGGTGCCCAGCGCGCTCTGCAGGTGCGCGGCGAAGAACCAGCGCGCCTTGTGCTCGGTGACCAGAACCTTCATGGCCGGGACTCTGCGCCGGCCCGGCAAGGCGCCGGTAAGGCGGTGGTAAAGCCTGGACCGTGGCGCTAGATCTCGAGAGCCAACTGGCCGGCGGGCGCCGGCGGTGCGCGTCGAGCCTCGGGCTCGACGTCCTCGAAGCCGGCCAGCCGTACGCCGAGCAGGCGCACGGGCCGCGGCGGCGCGTAGGCGCGGAGCAGCGCGAGGGCGGTGTCGATCACGAGCTGCGTGTCGTTGGTCGGCGCCTCGACCGTGCGCGCGCGCGTGACCGTCGTCCAGTCGTCGAGCCGCACCTTGATCGCGATCGTGCGCCCGCGGCGGCCGCGTTTCTGGAGCCCCTCGCACACCTCGCGGCCCATCTCGCGCAGCAGCGCCTCGAGCTTGTCCAGCTCACCGATGTCCTCGTCGAACGTGCGCTCCGTCGAGTAGGACTTGGCGACGGCACGAGCGGTCTCCACCGGCGAGTTGTCCTCGAACGAGGCGCGCGCCTTGAGGAACCGCGCGGTGTTGCTGCCGAAGCGCGCGGCGAGCTGCGCCTCGTCGGCCTGCTGGAGCTGGCCGAGCGTCCGCAAGCCGACCGCGGCCAGCCGCTCGGCGGTCTTCGGCCCGATGCCGGGCACGCGGCTCGTGGGCGCCGTCGCGAACCGCACGCACGCCTCCTCACGGCCCATCGCGACGAACCCCGCCGGCTTGCCGAGGTCGCTGCAGCACTTCGCCACCAGCCGGGAGGGCCCGACGCCGACGGAGATCACGATCCCGGTCGCCTCCTTGACCGCGGCGATCACCTCGCGCAGCACCCGCAACGGCTTCTCGACCCCGGTGAGCTCGGCGTAGCCCTCGTCGATGCCGATCTGCTGGACGCGGTCGAGCCGCTCGCCGATCACCTCCCACACGCGCTTGGACGTCTCGCGGTAGGCGGTGAAGTCGGGCGGGATGACGATCGCGTCCGGGCACAGACGGCGGGCGCGCGACGCCGGCATCGCCGAGCCGACGCCGAACGTGCGGGCCTCGTAGCTCGCGGTCGTCACCACCGCCCGCGGGCCGCTGCCGGCGACGATCACCGGCTTGCCGACCAGCTCGGGCCGGCGCAGCAGCTCGACGGTCGCGTAGAAGGCGTCGCAGTCGAGGTGGGCGATCACGCGCTTCGGGGGCACAGCCCCCAAACGGTACGCGCGGCCTCGGACTGCTCAGCGGGTGGTCAGGATCGCCCCGTGACCGTGGAAGCGCAGCTTGCGGGCGGTCGCTGCGGTGAGGTCGAACTCACGACCGGTCACGTACGGGCCGCGGTCGATCACGCGCACGTTCACGGTGCGGGTGCCCTTGCGCAGCGTCAGCTTCGAGCCGCACGGGAGTGACTTGTGCGCGACGCCGAGCCGGCCGGGCGTGAGCCGGCCGCCGCAGCCGAGGTGGTTGCCGTACAGCCCCGGGCCGTACCACGAGGCGCTCGCGAGGCGGTACGCGTTCACCCGGCCGATGCGCAGCGGCGCGGCGTCCACGATCACGCGCGCCGGAGCGCTCTGCGGCCGCCGCATGCGATCGCGCAGCGTGAACCGGCCGGACGACGCGGTGGCGTCGCGGTCGAGCGTCCGCCACCGGCCGCGGCGCTTGATCTGCAGCGCCGTCGTGCTGGCCGGGGCGCCGGAGCCGACTACCACGACGGTCCGGCCGACGCGTACGTGCAGGCGTTTCTTCTTCACGACCCCGGCGTCGGCAGGAGCAGCCAGCAGCGGGAATGTCAGCGCCGTCAACACGGCGGCAGCGCGCAGTCGCACGAGAACCTCCTCGAATTGGAAGCGCGCTGGGATAGCGGCGACGGCCTCGGATTCCTGTGATCGCGATCACACGACGTTCCTGACCGCCGTCGCGCCGTAGAATCGCGGCGCGATGGCCAACCCGGACCGACTCACCGGCCTCGACGCGTCCTTCCTGGCGCTCGAGAAGAACGGCGCGCACATGCACGTGGGGTCGGTGCTCGTCTTCGACGGCGAAGCGCCGAGCTACGACGACTTCGCGGCGATGATCGAGTCGCGGCTGCACCAGGTCCCGCGCTATCGCCAGAAGCTCGCATTCCCGCCACTGGCGCAGGCGCGGCCGGTGTGGGTGGACGACCCGCACTTCAACATCGGCTACCACGTCCGCCACACCGCACTACCGGCGCCGGCCAGCGAGGAGCAGCTGCGCAACCTGGCCGGCCGCGTGTTCTCCCAGCAGATCGACCGCTCAAAGCCGCTGTGGGAGATCTGGCTCGTCAACCGCGTCAACGAGGGTCAGTTCGCGCTTGTCTGCAAGACGCACCACGCGCTGGTCGACGGGATCTCCGGTGTCGACATCATGACCGTGCTGTTCGACCTCGAGCCGGACCCGCCGGAGCGCGAGCCCGGGCCGCCGTGGTACCCGCGGCCGGAGCCGAGCGGCGCGACGCTGCTGGGCGACGCGCTGGTCGAGCGTGCCGCGACGCCCCTCGATTTCGCGCGTGCTGCCGTGGGCGCGGTCGGCGACCCGCGCCAGGCCGGCGCCTCCGCCGCCAAGACGCTCGCGGGGCTGGCCGCGATGGCGGCGGCGGGCATGGGCGGGGCGCCGCCGAGCCCGCTCAACACACGGATCGGACCGCACCGCCGCTTCGCCTGGGTCGAGAGTGAGCTCGACCGCTTCAAGGCGATCAAGAGCGCGCTCGGCGGGACGGTCAACGACGTCGTGCTCGCGGTCGTGACCGGCGCGCTGCGCGACCACATGCTGCGCCGCGGCCGCGATCCCGGCGGCGTCGAGCTCAAGGCGATGGTGCCGGTCTCGATCCGCGCCGACGAGGAGCGCGGTGCGCTCGGCAACCGCGTGGCCGCGATGTACGCGCCGCTGCCGGTGGGGATCACCGACCCCCTCGAGCGGTTCAAGGCGATCCACGCCGCGCTCGGGGACCTCAAGGCCTCGGGGCAGGCGGTGGGCGCCGAGCGGCTCACGCAGCTCGCCGGCTTCGCCGTCCCGACCGTGCTCAATCAGGCGGCGCGGCTGCAGAGCCGCCAGCGGTTCTTCAACCTCACAGTGACCAACGTGCCAGGCCCGCAGTTCCCGCTGTTCATGATGGGCCGGCGGCTGCAGGCCTTCTATCCGAAGGTCCCGCTCGTGCTCAACACCGCGCTCGGCATCGCGATCATGTCCTACGACGGCAAGCTGTTCTTCGGGCTGCTCGGCGACTACGACGAGATGGCCGACATCGAAGACTTCGCGGGCGACCTGCAGGCGGCGATCGCCGAGCTTGCCACCGCGGCGGGCGTGCCGCCCAATGGGCGCCGGCGGAGCGGCCGGGCGCGGCCAGCGGCCAGGCGGACCAAGAGCCGGGCTTGAGGCGCGCGCTGCTGGCCGTCCTCGGCGTGGCCGTGGCGGTCGCCGTGGTCGTGGTGGTCGTCCTGGTGTTCAGCGCGCGCGACGAGTCGGATCTCTCGTCCGGGCCGGCCGGGCCGGGACAGGCGCAGCCGGAGGGCGCAAACCCGCCTGCGAGCGGGCCGCACAGCGACGCGCTGGTCACGCGCGACCGGCAGCCGCTGTCCAACGATCAGCTCGTGAACGCGCTGGCGCTCGGCGATGTGGTGATCCTCTACGAGGGCGCGAAGCCCGCGCCCGCGCTCGTTCGCCTGCAGCGCGCGGTGGCGGGACCGTTCGACGCCGAGCTCGCTGCGGCCGGCCAGGCGGTGATCCTCGCGCCGCGCAAGGGCGCCGGTGCGGCCACCGCGCTGGCGTGGAAGCGGATCCTGCGGACCGACGACCCGGCAGATTCGAATCTGCAGGATTTCGCCGAGTTCTGGCTCGGGCGGGGCATACCATGAGAGGTATGTCCGGCACGATCGCTCCCCTCCGCCTGGCACTGGCCCAGATCGATTCGCGGGTGGGCGACATCGAGGGCAACGTCGAGAAGATCTCGCAGCGCATCGCCGAGGCCCGCGAGGCGGGCGCCGAGCTCGTGCTGTTCCCCGAGCTCGCGGTGACCGGCTATCCGCCCGAGGACCTGCTGCTCAAGGAGCACTTCCTGCTCGCCGCGCGCGAGGCGGTGGCCGAGCTGGCGCGCGAGGCCGAGGGCATCGTCACGCTGGTCGGCTTCCCGGAGCGTGCCGACGACGTCCACAACGCGTTGGCCGTGCTCGCCGAGCGCGAGCTGAAGGCCGTGTACCGCAAGTCGGTGCTGCCCAACTACGGCGTCTTCGACGAGCAGCGCTACTTCCAGGTCGGCGAGGGCGGCGCCGTGCTCCAGCTCGGCGACGCGCGGCTGGGCCTGACGATCTGCGAGGACATCTGGACCCCCGGCCCGCCGTTCTCGGACGAGGCGCTGGCCGGCGCGTCGCTGATCCTCAACGCCTCCGCCTCCCCGTACCACGCGGGCAAGGGCGTCGAGCGCGAGCGGATGCTGATGCAGCGCGCGCGCGACAACCTCGCCGCCGTCGCCTTCTGCAACCTGGTCGGCGGGCAGGACGAGCTGGTGTTCGACGGGCACTCGCTGCTGCTCGACCACGAGGGCACCGTGCTGGCTCGCGGTCCGCAGTTCGCCGAGGCGCTGGTGGTGGCGTCGGTCGACCTGCAGGCGGCGATGACCGCCCGGCTGCGCGACACGCGGCTGCGCAAGCCGGTGGCCGCCGCGCTGCCGCAGGTGCGGCGGCTCGGCGAGCTGACGCGGCGCGAGGACGCGGGCCAGGACACCCCGGGCGGCGACGTGACGCCGCTGCTCGAGCCGGAGGCCGAGGTCTACGCCGCGCTCGTGCTGGGGACGCGGGACTACGTCGAGAAGAACGGCTTCGACCGCGTCGTGATCGGGCTGTCCGGCGGGATCGACTCGACGCTGACGCTGCTCGTGGCGGTCGATGCCCTGGGCACCGACCGGGTGACGACGGTGACGATGCCGTCGCGCTACTCGTCCTCGGGCACACGTGACGATGCGAAGGTGCTGGCCGACAACCTCGGCGTCGAGCTGCGCGAGATCGCGATCGCGCCGGCGATGGAGACCTACGACGAGATGCTCGCCTCGCACTTCGAGGGCCGCGAGGCGGATATCACCGAGGAGAACCTGCAGGCCCGGATCCGTGGCAACCTGCTGATGGCGCTGTCGAACAAGTTCGGCTGGCTCGTGCTGACGACCGGCAACAAGTCCGAGAACTCCGTCGGCTACTCGACCCTCTACGGCGACTCCGCCGGCGGCTTCGCGGTCATCAAGGACGTCCCGAAGACGCTCGTCTACCGGCTCGTCGACTTCCGCAACGCCCGCGATGCCGACCACCCGGTTCCGCGCTCGATCATCGACCGCCCGCCGTCGGCCGAGCTGCGCGACGACCAGCGCGACGCCGACTCGCTGCCCGACTACGACACGCTCGACGCGATCCTGGAGGCGTACATCGAGGAGGACGCCGACCCGGAGCAGCTCGAACGGGCCGGCTTCCCGCGCGAGGCGGTCGACAAGGTGATCGAGCTCGTCGACCGTGCCGAGTACAAGCGCCGCCAGGCCCCGCCGGGGATCAAGATCACCCCGCGCGCCTTCGGGCGCGACCGGCGGATGCCGATCACGAACGCGTACCGCCCGCGCCGACGCCCCGTCGTCCTATAGGCGCGGCCTACGACGGCGCGTCGCGGACGGCGATCGTCATGCGCACCAGCGCGCACAGCCGGTCGTCGTCGTCGGTGATGTCGACCTCCCACACCCACGTCGATCGGCCGCTGTGGCGGGCGTGGCCGGTGGCGTGGATCGTGCCGGCGACGATCGGGCGCACGAAGCTCGTCTGGTTCGACTGGCCGACCACGATCTTGTCCTGCTCGCGGACGGCGACCCAGGTCGCGAGCGAGGTAATCGACTCGGCCATCGAGGCGAAGACGCCGCCGTGCACGAGGCCCGCCGGCTGGAGGATCTCGGGCCGCACAGGCACGCGGGCGCGGACCTCGGCATCGTCCATCGAGACGACCTCGAGGCCGTAGAGACGGTCGAACCCGACCGGAAACTCGCCAAACGGGGTATCCACGAGCCGCGGCACACTACCCTCTCCAGGCCCGTATGACCCCGCTCGACACGCTTGCCCCGGACCAGCGCGCTGTGCTGGAGCTCGTCCTGCGCCAAGGCCGCTCCTACGGCGAGCTCTCCGAGCTGCTGGGGATCCCCGATCGCGACGTGCGCGCACGCGCCGACGCCGGCCTGCGCACGCTCGCCGGCGAGGCGGAGCCCGGTGTGGACACCGGCCGCATCGCCGACTGGCTGCTCGGGCAGCAGCCCGACGCCGAGGCCGAGCGCACCCGCAGCGCGGTGGCGCGCAGCGCGCCCGCGCGGACGTGGGCAACCGCCGCCGCTGAGCGCCTGCGCGAGCTCGGTGGCGCCGCAGTGCCCGACGTGCCGGCCGCCGAGGAGCCCACGCAGGCGCAGCCGCGCCCGCGGCCATTGCGCGACAGCGCGCCCCCCGCCGCACGGCCGCGGCCGGAACGCGAGAGCACGCGGCCGGAGTCGCGGTCCCTGCCCCGCTCGTCCAAAGTCGGCGGCGCGATCGTCATCGGCGTGCTGGTCGTCGGCGTCGCCGCCCTGATCTTCTTCCTCGTCGCGCGCGGCAACGACGAGGAGCCGGCCGCGTCCTCGCCACCGCAGGGCCAGGCCACCGCAACGGCCACGCCGACGGCCACGGCCTCGGCCAACGACATCGTCCTCAAGGGCAGCAACGGCTCCAAGGCCGCCGGGCTGATGCGGTTGATCTCCGCGAACGGCACTGTCCAGTTCGCGATCGCCGCCCAGAACGTGCCGCCGAACAAGGGCCGCGAGGTCTACGCGGTGTGGTTCACCCGTTCCGGCGTCGCGCCCGTGCGCCTCGGCTTCGCGCAGAGCCAGGTTGGCAAGGAAGGCGTGCTGACCACCGGTGGCCCGCAGAAGCGCGACGAGAAGAACTTCCCGCGCTGGTTCGCCACCTACAGCAAGGTGCTGATCACGCGCGAGACCAACGCCAAGGCGACCAAGCCCGGCCCGGCGGTCCTCGAAGGCACGCTCCCCGGCGGCGCCTGACGCCGGTGCTGATCGCCGGCCCGAACCTCACGATCGACCGCACATCGACGATCCCGGAGCTGCGGCCCGGCGAGGTCCTGCGGGTCGCCGGCGTTGAGGTGACGCCCGGTGGCAAGGGCCTCAACGTCGCGCGCGCGGCCAGGGCGCTCGGCGCGCGGGCGATGCTCGTTGCTTTCCTGCCCGGCCGCACGGGCCGTGCGGCCGGAGAGCTGATCGCCAACGAGGGCGTCACGCTCGCGGGCGTGACCGTCGGCGGCGAGATCCGCGCGACGGCGATCATCCTCGAGCCGAGCGGCCGCGCGACCGTCATCAACGAGCCCGGGCCGGAGCTTGCCGACGGCGATTGGATCGCGCTCGAGGCCGCGATCGGCGCGGCGCTGCACGAGCACGGCGTGCTCGTCTGCTCCGGCAGCCTCCCGCCCGGGAGCCCCGACGATGCGTACGCCCGGCTCGTCCGGCAGGCGCACCGCGGCGGGCTGCTGGCCATCGTCGACGCCACCGGGCCGACGCTCGCCGCCGCCCTGGCCGCCGAGCCCGACATCGTCGCCCCGAACCTCGGCGAGGCCGAGGGGCTCCTGCACGGCCGTGTCGACGAGTCCGTCGAGGCGTCGCCGGACGCCCGGCCGCGCGCGGAGGCCGCCGCGCTCGCGCTGGTGCGCAAGGGCGCGCGTGCCGCGATCGTGACGGCCGCCGCGGCGGGCGCCGCCGTGGCCGCCGGCGAAGAGGCCACGTGGTTCCCGGCGCCGCGAATCGACAACGTGCGCAACCCGATCGGCGCCGGCGACGTGCTCACCGCCGCCGTCGCGCACGCGCTCGAGACCGGCATCGACTTCATCGAGGCCACGCGGCGCGGCGTCGCGGCCGCTGCGGCGAGCGTCGAGGCGCCGCGCGCCGGCGACGTCGACCCCGCGCGCGCGGCCGAACTCCTCTAGCGCGAGCGCCAGCGCTCGAGCAGCGCCGGCAGCTCCTGCTGCACGAACGCGAAGAACTCGGCCGTCTCGCGCAGCCGCCGGCCCGCCGGGCGCTCCGGGCCGATCAGGTCGGCGCCCTCGCCCGCCGTGCGCTCCCAGCGCGCGAGCAGCTGCGTGCGGTCGGCGATCGCCGTGTACCACGGGTCAGTCTCGCTGAGGCCGTAGTAGTCGCTGCGCGCGCCCGGCTCGCGGCCGCGCTGGAGCATGCGCGCCTGGACGAGGTAGCGGACCGCTCCGGACACCGCCGCCGGGCTCACCTGCAGGCGCTCGGCGATCTCCCCCGCCGTCAGCCGTCCGCGGTCCTCCGCGAGCACGCAGGCGAACACGCGTGACGGCATGCGCGGCATGCCGCTGTCAGTCAGATCGAGGGCGAACCGCTCGATGAACTCGCGCTCCACGTCGGCCATCGGCGACGGCTATTGTAGGTCTTCTTCAGAACATTCACAAATTTCTGAGTAGTTGTACCCTCCTGGTTATGGCAACCGCGATCGCCGTCTCCGGCCTCGTCAAGACGTTCGGCCCCACGCGCGCGCTCGACGGGCTCGACCTCTCGGTCCAGGCCGGCGAGGTCCATGGCTTCCTCGGCCCCAACGGCGCCGGGAAGTCGACCACGATCCGCGTCCTCCTCGGGCTGCTGCGCGCCGACGCCGGCACCGCCACGCTGCTCGGCGGCGACCCGTGGAGCGACGCCGTCGCCCTCCACCGCCGCCTGGCCTATGTGCCCGGCGACGTGAGCCTGTGGCCCAACCTCACCGGCGGCGAGGCGATCGACCTGCTCGGCCGCCTGCGCGGCGGGCTCGACCCACGGCGCCGCGCCGACCTGCTCGAGCGCTTCGACCTGGACCCGACCAAGAAGGCACGCGCCTATTCGAAGGGCAACCGGCAGAAGGTGGCGCTCGTGGCGGCGCTGGCGTCCGGCGCCGAGCTGCTGATCCTCGACGAGCCCACATCCGGCCTCGATCCGCTGATGGAGGCGGTGTTCCAGGAGTGCGTGCGCGAGCTCAAGGCCGCGGGCCGCACGGTGTTGCTCTCGAGCCACATCCTCGCCGAGGTCGAGGCGCTGTGCCACCGCGTGAGCATCATCCGCGCCGGCCGCACCGTCGAGGTCGGGACGCTCGACGAGCTCCGGCATCTCACGCGGACGTCGATCATCGTCGAGACCGACCAGCCGCCGCGCGGCCTCGCCGACCTGCCGGGCATCCACGACCTGCAGATCGACGGCAACGAGGCGCGCTTCGGGATCGAGACCAAGCAGCTCGACGCGACGCTGCGCTACCTCAGCGGGCTCGACGTGCGGAGCCTCGTCAGCCGGCCGCCGACGCTCGAGGAGCTGTTCCTGCGCCACTACGGCGAGGCGGCATGACCGGCACCAGCATCCTGGCGCGCTTCATGCTGCGGCGCGACCGCGTGCTGCTGCCGGTGTGGATCGCGATCCTGGCCGGTTTCCCGATCGTCACCGCTTCGAGCTTCCAGGGCCTCTACCCCACGCTGGCCGACCGCCTCAAGTTCGCGGCGACGGTCGAGGGCAACTCGACTTTCACGGTCCTGTACGGCCCGGCGCGGGCGCTCGACACGATCGGTGGGCTGACCGCTTGGCGGACCGGCACGCTGGGTGTCATCGTCGCGTTGATGAGCCTGCTCGTCGTCGGCCGCCATACGCGCGCCGAGGAGGAGCGCGGGCAGACCGAGCTGATCCGGGCCGGCGCCGTCGGGCCGCGGGCGCCGATCGCGGCCGCGCTGATCGTCGTCGCGCTCGCCGACGCGGCCATCGCGGCGATCGCCGCACTCGGCCTGATCGCGCTCGGGCTCCCTGTCGCGGGCTCGGTGGCGCTCGGCGCCTCGCTCGGGGCTGTAGGCCTGATGTTCGCCGGCGTTGGAGCGGTGACCGCGCAGCTGACCACGAGCGCGCGGGCCGCCAACGGGCTCGCCGGCGTCGCGCTCGGCGCAGCGTTTGCGCTGCGCGCGGTCGGCGACGCCAATCACAACTGGGTCACGTGGCTCTCCCCGCTCGGCCTCGCTCACGAGACGCGGCCGTTCGCGAACGAGCGCTGGTGGCCGCTGCTGCTGTGCGTGACGATCGCCGGGGCGTTCGCGGCGCTCGCGTTCGCGCTGTTCGCGCGGCGTGACCTCGGCGCCGGCCTGCTGCCCGACCGCCCCGGCCCCGCGGTCGCCGCCCACCGCCTGCGCAGCGCGCTGGCCCTCGCCTTCCGCCTGCAGCGCGCGGGCTTGGCGGCCTGGACCGCGGGCCTCTTCCTCGTCGGCCTCGTGCTCGGCTCGATCGGGCGCAACGCCGAGAGCCTCGTCGACACGAGCCGCAGCATCGCCGACGTGCTCGGCGCCACCGGCACCGACATCACCGACTCGTTCTTCGCCAGCGTTCTGCTGCTCGGCGCGCTGATCGCGACCGGCTACACGATCTCGGCGGCGATGCGGCTGAGCAGCGAGGAGAGCAGCGGCCACGGCGAGCTCCTGCTCGCGACCGCACTGCCGCGCGTGCATTGGGTGGCCGGCCACGCGCTGATGGCGCTCGCCGGCTCCGCGCTCGTGCTGGCGGCCACCGGGCTCGGCGCCGGGATCGGGACGCAGGACGCGAGCGAGATCCCGCGGCTGATCGGCGCCGCGCTGACCCAGTTGCCCGCCGTCTGGGTGCTCGGCGCGCTCGTCGTCGGCCTGTTCGGGCTGGCCCCGGACGCCGTCCGTCTCGCCTGGGCCGCGCTCGGCGCCTGCTTCCTGCTGTGGTTCCTCGGCCCGTTGCTCGACCTGCCGAGCTGGATCCTCGACCTGTCGCCGTACGAGCACGTCCCTGAGGTCCCGGCCGCCGCCTTCGCCGTCGCCCCGCTGCTCGGCCTGACCGCCGTCGCGGCGGCGTTCATCGCCGCCGGCGTGATCGGCTTCGAGCGTCGCGACACGGCTTGACAGCGTCCGGCCGCGGGCGTACGGTGGCGCTCTGACAACGTTGTCGGACAACGTTGTCCAGGAGGAGGAGAACCCGTTGACCGCCCTGCGCACCACGCGCCCGACCATGCGCGACGTCGCCGTGCTCGCCGGCGTGAGCCTGAAGACGGTCTCGCGCGTGATCAACGACGAGCCGGGCGTCGCGGCGACCACCGCCGACCGCGTCGTGGCGGCGATCGCCGAGCTCGGCTTCCAGCGCAACGACCTCGCGCGCTCGCTGCGCCAGGGCCGCAGCTCCTCCACCCTCGGCCTGCTGATCGAGGACGTCGCGAACCCGTTCTACTCGGCGATCGCGCAGGCGGTCGAAGCGGCCGCCCGGGAGCGCGGCTACATGCTGATCACCGCCTCGTGCGAGGAGGACCCCGCGCGCGAGCGCGAGCTCGTGCAGGCGCTGCTGCGCCGGCGGGTCGACGCGCTGCTGCTCGTCCCCGCCGCGCACGAGCATGCCTACCTCGTCCGCCAGGTGGCCGACGGCACGCCGGTCGTGTTCCTCGACCGCCCGCCGGTCGGCATCGAGGCCGACTGCGTGCTGCTGGACAACCTCGGCGGGGCGCGGACGGCGGTCGAGCACCTGCTGGCGCGCGGGCACGAGCGGATCGCCGTGATCGCGGACCCGGAGCGCACCTACACGGCGCGCGAACGCCTCGCCGGCTACCGCCAGACGCTCGACGCCGCGGGCGTGCCGGTGCGCGACGAGCTCGTGCGGCTGGGCTCGCACGACTCCGCGCAGGCCGAGGCGGTGGTGCGCGAGCTGCTGGACCTGCCCGCCGACCGCCGGCCGACCGCACTGTTCGCCGGCAACAACCGCAACACGGTCGGCGCGCTGCACGCGCTGCGCGGCTCCACGAGCCCTCCCGCGCTGGTCGGGTTCGACGACTTCGAGCTCGCCGACCTGCTCGGCACCACCGTGGTGCGCCACGACACGTCGCAGATGGGCGCCCAGGGCGCCGCGCTCGCGTTCGAGCGCCTGGAGGGCGGCGGCGAGGCGCCCCGCCGGGTCGTCGTGCCGACCGAGCTCATCGTCCGTGGCTCCGGGGAGGTTCCGCCCGCATGAAACCGCAAGAGCTGCCGCCGAACGTGCTGCGCCACTTCTACGCGGGCGGGCCGCGGATCGCCGCGCTGCGCGGGATCGAGCTCGAGTCCGACCACATGCCGGAGGAATGGATCGGCGCGGTCAACGGCATGCTCGGCCAGCCCGAACGCGGCCTGAGCCGGTTCGAGGACGGAACGCTCGTGCGCGACGCGGTCGCCGCCAATCCGGAGGCGTACCTGGGCCCGCACCACTTCGCCCGCCTCGGCGCTGATCCCGGCCTGTTGGTCAAGCTGCTCGACGCCGGCGAGCGCCTGCCGGTCCACTTTCACCCTGATCGCGCCTTCGCGCGCGACGCGCTCGACAGCGCGCACGGCAAGACCGAGGCGTGGATCATCGTCGACGCCGATCCCGGCGCCACCGTACACGTCGATTGGAAGCGCGGCGTGCGGCCCGACGAAGTGCGCGAGTGGCTCCGCTCCCAGGATGCAGCGGCGATGCTCGCCGCGATGCACGAGGTCCCGGTCGCCGCCGGGGACGCGATCTTCGTGCCCGCCGGAACCGTGCACGCGATCGGCGCCGGGATCCTGCTCGTGGAGCTTCAGGAGCCAACCGACTTCTCGATCCTCCTCGAGTGGCAGGGCTTCCCGCTCACCGAGGAGCAAGCGCACCTCGGCCTCGGCTGGGAAAGGGCGCTGAAGGCGCTCGACCACGGCCGAAGCGCCGAAGCCGGGCCGGCCGTGGGCCTGCTCCCGGCGGCCGCGGACGCGTACTTCCGCGCCGAGTGGCTCACCGGCGGAGCGGCGCTTGACGCCAGCTTCTCGATCCTCGTCGGGCTGAGCGGGTCCGGCACCCTGGTCACCGAGGGCGGCGACGTGCCGTTCGGCCGCGGCTCGGCCGTGCTCGTGCCGTATGCGGCGGGCGCAGGTGAGCTGCGCGGCGACGTCGAGGCGATCCGCTGCCGGCCTCCCGATCCGGCTGCGGGAGCGGGGCGCTGGTGAGCGGCGACCTCGTGCTCGGGCTCGACATCGGCACCACCGCGGTCAAGGCCGCGGCGTTCGACGCCGATGGGGGCCAGGTAGCGCAAGGTCGGGCGCCGACGCCCTGGCGGGCGGTGCCGACAGGCGCCGAAGTCGACCCCGACGAGCTGCTCGCCGCCGCCGTCGCGGCCGCGCGGGAGGCGGTCGCGGCGGCTGGCGAGCGGCGCATCGCCGCCGTCGGCATCGCCAGCGTCGCCGAGACCGGCGTGCTGGTGGACCGCGCCGGCCGGCCCGTCGTGCCCGGGATCGCCTGGCACGACTCACGCAGCGAGGCTGAGGCCGAGCGCCTCGCCACCGACCTTCCCGGCTTCTCGGAGCGCGTCGGCCTCCCCACCAGCCCGCTCGCCACGATCACCAAGTACCGCTGGCTGCGCGACCACGAGCCCGCGACCGAGCGCGGCGTGCGCTGGCTCAACGTGGCCGAATGGATCGTCGCCGGCCTCGGCGGCGAGCCGGTCGCCGAGCTCTCGCTCGCCTCGCGGACCGGGTTCTACGACCTGCACGCACGGGCGCCATGGGACGACGCCCTCGCCTGGGCCGGCGCGCCGTCCGGGCTCGTGGGCGAGGCGGTCCCGGCGGGCACGCCGATGGGCACGGTCGGCGACGCGCTCCCCGAGCTCCGCGGCGCGATCCTCACCGTCGGCGGGCACGACCACCTGTCCGCGGCGGTCGGCCTGGGCGCCGCCGGCGAGGGCGACGTGCTCGACTCGTGCGGCACCGCCGAGGCGTTCGTGCGCGCGAGCGCTCCGCTGCCGCCCGACCGTGTGGCGCACGCCGTCGCCGGCGGCGTGAGCGTCGGCTGGCACGCCGCCGAGGGCCGCCAGGCGCTGCTCGGCGCCCAGTGGTCGGGCGCCGCGCTGCAGAAGGTGCTCGCGCTGCTCGGCATCGAGCCGGACGAGCGGGCGCCGCTCGAGGCGGCCGCGCTGGCGCTCGAGCGCGAAGGCCCGCCGCGCATGCGCCTGCACGGCATCGGCGACGACGACCTCACGCTCGCCGGCATCGGCGGGGACGCCTCCCCCGCCGCCGCCTACCACGCGGCGCTCGACGCCGTCGGCGCCGGCAGCGCGGCGATCGTGGAGCGGATGGCGGCGGTCGCCGGGCCGGCCCGCCGGCTCGTGGTCACCGGCGGGTGGGCCGCCGGCGAGGCCGCCCGCGCCGTCAAGGAGCGCCACCTCGGCCCGTTCGAGGTCTCCCCCGAGTTCGCGACCGGCGCGGCGCGCGGCGGCGCCGTGGCGGCCGGCCGCGCCGCCAACCTCCAGGAGGTGATGTGAATGGCCGAGCCGCTGCTCGAGGCACGCGGCATCGTGAAGAACTTCGGCCGCGTGCGCGCGCTGCGCGGCGCGAGCTTCACCGTGTTCCCGGCCGAGGTCGTCGCGCTGATCGGCGACAACGGCGCCGGCAAGAGCACGCTGATCAAGACGCTGTC
Source organism: uncultured Solirubrobacteraceae bacterium (assembly GCA_963803335.1). Lineage (GTDB taxonomy): Bacteria > Actinomycetota > Thermoleophilia > Solirubrobacterales > Solirubrobacteraceae > DASSUW01. Next base: position 137,236 of record CAWDME010000015.1, read on the forward strand.
GGGCGTCATCCACCCCGACGAGGGCGAGATCCGCTTCGAGGGCCGCCCGGTCGCCATCGCCAGCCCCGTCGCGGCGCGCGAGCTGGGGATCGAGACCGTCTACCAGGACCTCGCGCTCGCGCCCGACCTCGAGTCGTCGGCCAACCTCTTCCTGGGCCGCGAGGAGACGCGCAGCGGCCTGCTCGGCGCGCTCGGGTTCCTCGACAAGGGCGCGATGCGGCGCCGCACCGAGGAGGCCTTCAAGCAGCTCGGCGTCGGCGTGCAGGACGCTTCCGCGGCGGTCGCGACGCTGTCCGGCGGCCAGCGCCAGGGCGTCGCCGTGGCCCGCGCGGTCACGTGGGCCGGGAAGGTCGTCTTCATGGACGAGCCGACGGCCGCGCTGGGCGTCGTGCAGACGCGCAACGTGCTCGACCTCATCCGCCGCGTCCGCGACAACGGCCTCGCCGTCGTGCTGATCAGCCACAACATGCCCGAGGTGATGGAGGTCTCCGACCGCGTCGAGGTGCTGCGGCTCGGCGCGCGCGTCGCGCGCTTCAAGACCGCGGATGCCTCGATGGAGGACCTCGTCGCGGCGATGACCGGCGCGCTGCGGCAGCAGGAGGACCACTCGTGAGCGTCGACGAGCTCGAGCGCGAGGAGGAGCAGACCGAGCCGGCGACGCGCTGGCAGCGCCTGGCGACCGGCTCCACGACGTGGATCATCCTGATCCTCGCGGCGATGGTCGTCGCGTTCTCAGTGCTGGAGCCGGACTCGTTCGCGACGGTCAACAACCTCCGCAACCTGGCCACCAACGCGGCGATCCTGATGGTGATCGCCGTCGGCATGACGTTCGTGATCATCACCGCGGGCATCGACCTGTCGGTCGGCTCGGTGCTCGTGTTCTCCGGCGTCATCTCCGCCAAGGCGATGAACGGGATGAGCGGCGACGGCATCGGCGTCCTCCTCGTCGGCCTAGTCGTGGCGCTCGGCTGCGGCCTCGGCTGGGGCGTCGTCAACGGCCTGCTGATCACCAAGGCGCGGGTACCGCCGCTGATCGTCACGCTCGGGACGCTCGGGATGGCGCTGGGCCTGGCGCAGATCATCACCGGCGGCGTCGACATCCGCGAGGTGCCGCAGCGGCTCATCATCTCGATCGGCGTCGGCCGGGTGTTCGGCCAGATCCCGTGGCTGGTCGTGATCGCGCTGGCGGTCGCGATCGTGTTCGGGATCGTGCTCGGGATGACGCGCTTCGGCCGCCACACGTACGCGATCGGCTCCAACGAGGAGGCGGCGCGACGCGCCGGCATCAACGTCGACCGGCATCTGATCGCGGTTTACGGCCTGGCCGGCACACTGGCCGGGCTCGCGGGCTACATGAGCCTCGCGCGCTTCGCCACGACGACGATCGGCGGCCATTCGACCGACAACCTGCAGGCGATCGCGGCCGTGGTTCTGGGCGGCACGAGCCTGTTCGGAGGCATCGGCACCGTGCTCGGCACGGTCGTCGGCGTGTTCATCCCCGTCGTGCTGCAGAACGGCTTCGTCATCACCGGCGTCGACCCGTTCTGGAGGGACGTCGCGGTCGGCGCGGTGCTGATCGCCGCGGTCTACCTCGATCAGCTACGACGCCGGACGCAGTACAGGGAGTGAGATGAGACCATGACCAGAGGGGGGAGTGCAATGCGTAAGTGGGCAGCCGTGCTGCTGCTCGTTCTCGTCTCCGCGGTGGTCGTCGCCTGTGGCGGCGATGACAGCGGCGGCGGGGGCGGTGGCGCCTCGAGCGGTTCAAGCGGAGGCGGCAAGAACTACAAGATGACGCTCGTCGCGGGCGTCAAGGGCGACGAGTTCTACATCACGATGAACTGCGGGGCCCAGGCGAAGGCGAAGGAACTCGGCGTCACGCTCGACTTCCAGGGCCCGGACGAGTTCGACGCCTCGCAGCAGATCCCCGTGCTCGACGCGGTCACCGCCAAGAGCCCGGACGCGATCCTGATCGCGCCGACCGACACCAAGGCTCTGTTCGCGCCGATCACGCAGGCCGCGCAGAACTCGAAGATCGTGCTCGTGGACACCACGCTCGACGACCCGTCGATGGCGGTGTCGCAGATCGCCTCCGACAACACGGCCGGCGGCAAGACGGCCGGCGATACCCTGCTCAAGCTGATCGGCGGCAAGGGCAAGGTGATGATCATCAACGTCAAGCCCGGCATCTCGACCACCGATCAACGAGGCAAGGGCTTCGAGGACGCGGTGAAGGGCAAGGCCGGCGTCGAGTACCTCGGCCAGGAGTACTCCAACGACGACCCGGCCAAGGCGGCCGCGATCGTTACGGCGACGCTCGCTAAGCACCCTGACCTGAAGGGCATCTTCGCCACCAACCTGTTCTCTGCCGAGGGCGCGGCGAGCGGCCTGCGCCAGGCCGGCAAGCTCGGCGATGTCAAGATCGTCGGATTCGACGCCGGGCCGAAGCAGGTCCAGGACCTCAAGGACGGCCTCGTCCAGGCGCTGATCGCCCAGAAGCCGGCCGACATCGGCGCACAGGGCGTCGAGCAGGCCTACAACGCCCTCGCGGGCAAGTCGACCACCGCCAAGATCGGCACCGACTCCGTGTCGATCACCAAGGACAACCTCGCCGACAACCAGGACGCGCTCTACAAGTCGAGCTGCTGACCTGACACCTGCGTCCCGCCGGGATCAACGGGGAGCAGCTTCCCCGGGTTCATGATCCCGGCGGGGTCGCAGCGCTCCTTGACCGCGCGCAGGATCTCGACGCCGAGCTCGCCGTCCTCGTCTTGGAGCCACGGCGCGTGGTCGCGCCCGACGGCGTGGTGGTGGCTGAGCGTGCCACCGGCCGCCACGATCGCGTCGGTCGCAGCCGTCTTCATGGCGCGCCACTGCCCCGCCGGGTCGTCGGCGGCGCGGGCGAACACGGTGAAGTAGAGCGAGGCGCCGGTGGCGTAGAGGTGCGAGACGTGGCCGCCCACAATCACGCCCGGTGCGCTGAGCGCCGCGCGCGCGGCCTGGTGCAGCGCCGCCAGGTTCGACCACGACGTCGCCGTCTCGAACGTCTCGACCAGCACGCCGCGGTCCATCAGCGCGTCCCGCAGGTATGGGCCGGCGAAGCGGGAGTGCACCCACTCGCGGCCGGCGCGCTGGGTGGCAAAGACGGCTCCGGAGCCGCGCAGCACGCGCGCCGCCGCCTTGCGCCGGCAGCCGATCGCGTCGGCGTCGCCCTCCCAGCCGCAGATCAGCAGGCAGCGCGACCCGACCGCCCGGCGGGCGAGCGACGGGAGGCCGGCGAAGGCGAGCGAGAAGCGCGTCTCGTCCGCATCCGAGAGCCGTGCCACGTCCGGCGCCATCCCCGCCTGCGCCAATTCCCGCAGCGCCTCGCAACCGCTCGCGTAGTCGGCCGCCAGCCAGCCCTCGAACCGCTGCGCCTCGGGGACCGGGTGCACGCGCAGCGTCACCTCGGTGATCGCCCCGAGCACGCCCTCCGAGCCGGCGACGAGCTGGCGCAGCGCCGGCCCCGCGGCGCTCGCCGGCGCGTTGCGCGTCGTCAGCTCGCCGGCCGGCGTCGCGCAGCGCACGGCGAGCACGTTGCCGTCGACGCGCCCGCGGCCGGTGGAGACCTGGCCGGCCGAGCGCGTCGCGACGCAGCCGCCGATCGACGCCCACTCATAGCTCTGCGGCACGTGCCCGTGCGTAAGGCCGTGCTCGGCGAGCGCGCGGTCGGCCTCGGGCAGCCGGATGCCGGGCCCGAAGACCGCGGTGAGCGAGGTCTCGTCGACGGCGGCGAGCCGGTCCATGCGGCCGAGGTCGAGCGAGATCGCCGCGTCGAAGGAGCCCCGGAGCGGCTCGAGCCCGCCGACGACGCTCGTGCCGCCGCCGAACGGAATTACCGCGATGCCGGCCTCCGCGCACGCCTGCAGCACCGCGACCACCTGGTCGTGGTCGGCGGGCGCCACGACGGCGTCCGGCGCGTCCTCGCAGTCGCCGGCACGCTGGGCGAGCAGATCGAGATAGGACTTGCCGCGACAGCGCAGTACGCGCGCCGCGCGGTCGGTGCGGACGGCATCGCGGCCCACGATCGCCTCGAGACGGCCCGCGTCGAGCACCGGCTCGCGCAGCCGCACGGCCTCGAGCGCGACCGGCTCCGAGACCACGGTGCCGTCGATCCCGAGCTCCGCGCGGAGGAAGTCGACCGCGTGGTCGGACAGCGACGGCCCGGCGCCCGGCTCGCCCCAGCCCCAGAACACCTGCTCGCGCCTCACCGCAGCACGCCCTCGAGCCCGTCGAGCGCCGCGTCGAGCTCCTTGCGCGCGGCCCGGCGCAGCAGCGCGCCACCGAAGCGCGCCCGGCCGCGCGCGTGCTGGTGCAGCTCGAGCGTCACCTCCGTGCCGCCGTCGGCGGGGCGCAGCCGCGCCTCGACGCGCCGCTCGCGCAGCACCTTGGCGAACGGGGTCCCCTCCACCTCCTGCGACCACGCGCGGCGCACGAGCCGCTCGTCCGCCTCGAGCTTCCAGTCTGCGCGCACGGGGCGCCCGCGCGGCGAGCGCAGCACGGTCGTCCAGCCTTCACGCGTGATGCTCTTGACGCGCTCGGTGCGCGGCCACCAGCGCGCGAGCCGGCGCGGGTCCCCGACCACGTTCCACACCGCCTCGGGCTCGGCCGGCACGGTGCGCGTGCGTGAGACGATCACTCGCCGTCGTACGACAGCAGGGCGTGGACGTCGTAGCCCTTCAGGCGCTCGCGGCCGCCGAGGAACGCGAGCTCCACGAGAAAGGCGCAGCCGGCGATGTGCGCCCCCGTGCCCTCGATCAGCTCGGCCAGTGCCGCGGCCGTGCCACCCGTGGCGAGCAGGTCGTCGTGCAGCAGCACCCGGGCGCCGTGCGCGAGCGCGTCGGCGTGCATCTCCAGCGCGTCGACGCCGTACTCGAGGATGTACTCGGCGGCGATCGTGTCGTGCGGCAGCTTGCCCGGCTTGCGCGCCGGCACGAAGCCGACGCCCAGCTCGCGCGCGATCGCGGCGCCGAGGATGAAGCCGCGGGCCTCGGCGGCGGCGACGTAGTCGACCTTTAGCGGCCGCGCCCAGTCGGCGAGCTCGGTCACCGCCTGGTCGAGCGCGTCGGCGTCGAGCAGCAGCGGCGTGATGTCCTTGAACAGGATCCCCGGCTTCGGGAAGTCCGGGATGTCGCGGATATGGGCGCCGAGATCGGTCACTTGGCAATGCGGCGAAGGTCCCGCACGAGCAGCAGGTGCTTGAGGTGGGAGGCGACGGCCGCGAGGTTCTCGAGCGCCTCGATCGCCTCCTTGCGCCGCTCGGGATTGCGCGAGCGCAGCGACGGGGCGAGGATCTGCTGCAGCAGCGCCGACTCGCGGTCGGCCGAGGTCTTGAACACGCGCAGGTTGCGCCCGCCGACGCCGTAGCGCGTCAGCTCGGTCACCGCGCGCACGATCTCGCGCTCGGTCTCGTCGTAGTAGCGCGTGCCGCTGCGCAGCTCGCCCTGGATGATCCCGTAGTCCTCGAGCTCGGAGATCAGCCGCGGCTCGGCGCCGGTCTCCTCCACGACGTCCTCGAGCGAGTACATCGCGCCGCGGTCGCGCAGCGAGAACGTGATGCGGCGCAGCGCCGCCCCGGGCCGGGCCGTTTCCGGCGCCGCGGGCTGCACGGTGGCCGGCGCCGACGCATCGCGGTCGTCCTCCGCGCGGCCGGCCGCGAGCTCCTGGCGGATCACCCGCAGCGGCAGGAACTCGTCGCGCTGCAGGCGCAGGATCGTCCGCAGGCGCGACACGTCCGTCTGCGCGTACAGCCGGTAGCCGCCGGGCGTGCGCCGCGGCGACAGCAGCTTCTGATCCTCGAGGTAGCGGATCTTGGAGATCGAGATGTCGGGGAACTCCTGCGAGAGCTGCTTGCAAACCGCCCCGATCGTCAGCGACTTGCGCGGCGCTTCGTGCGCTCCGTCGGTCGGCTCGAGCGGCGGAGGCGGAGCGTCGGTGAGGGGCTCGTCGCTCACCGCGCCAGGTACGTCAGCTTGTACTTGCCGATCTGCAGCTCGTCGCCGTCCTCGAGCTTGTGCGAGTCGATCCGGCGGCGGTTGACGTACGTGCCGTTCAGCGAGCCCGAGTCGTCGAGGAACCAGGCGCCGGAGCGGCGGACGAGCACGGCGTGGTCGCGTGAGACGGTAACGTCGTCGAGGAAGATCTCGGTGTCCGGCGAGCGGCCGATCGTCATGCGCTCGCCGTGCAGGGGGAACGACTGGCCGACGCGGCCGCCACCGGAGCGGATGACCAGCGCGCCGCTCTCGGCCGCGACGTCGCCGACGTCGACGGGACGGAGCTCGCCGGTCTGCTCGTCGATGACGTAGGTGGCCGTGGTCACATCGTCACGGGGCTCGCGCGTCCCGACGAACGCCCCGCACTTCTGGCAGTAGTTCGCGCCCTCAGTGACGACGAAGCCGCATTCGGGGCAGTGACGTGCCACTACACGTCGTCGCCGCCGCCAGTCGCACGCCCGGCGAGGATGTCCGTGAGCCGCTGAACGTCGGCCCCGGAGATCACATCCTCACCGCCCTCGTGCTTCTTGCGCAGACGGTTCACCAGCTCGGCGCGCAGGATGTCGATCTTCCCGTGCAGGATCCGCCGCCGGTAGGACACCTCCTGCTCCTCGTCCGTGAGCTGCTGGATGAGGTCCTTGAGCTCCTGATCGGAGAGGGAGCCGAGATCGGGGAAAGTGTCCATGGCGCCGAGCATAGCAATCATCAAGCTGTACTTGAGGGTCGTTGTGCAAGGCCGTCGCGCAGGTACTTCGCGGTCGAACCGAGCACGAATGCGAGCCCGATGTACAGCAAAATGGCCCCGAGAGTCTCGAGGCCCGCGAGCGCGAAGAACAGCGCGCTCAGCACCGGCCACACGCCCAGCCGGCCGAGCCAGTTGACCTTGATGTCGAGATCGTGGTGCAGCGCCCAGCGGACGAGGCCGAGCATGAACACCTCGCGCGCCGCGAGCAACGCCAGGCCCCAGCGCGGCAGCAGCTCGAAGTGCCAGCAGACGATGACGCCGGAGAGCACGAGCAGGCGGTCGATCAACGGGTCCAGCAGGGCGCCCATGCGCGAGTACTGGCCGGTCACGCGCGCGGCGATCCCGTCGAAGTAGTCGCCCCATCCCACCAGGCCGAAGAGCAGCGTCGAGACCCAGTCCTGGCCGTCGCCGGAATTGAACGCGACGATCAGGAACGCCGGAATCATCGCCAGGCGGACGTAGCCGATCGCGTTCGGGATCGTCCACGGATTCAGCGGCGCGCCCTTGACGGTCTCGGGGGGCGGCGGCCCGGAGCGGTCGAGCCCTGCGAGCCGCCGGAACGTGAGCCGGGCGCGCTCGGCAGCTTCGGCTACGGGACGCTCTGCCACAGGTCCGCGACCGCCTGGGCGGCGCCGTCCAGCGGCACCGTGCTCGCCTCGCGGCCCCGCCGCACCTGGACCTCGACCTCGCCGTCTGCCAGCGTCCGGCGCCCGACCGTCACGCGCACCGGCACGCCGAGCAGCTCGGCGTCGGCGAACTTGTCACCCGGGCCGGCATCGCGGTCGTCGTAGATGATCTTCAGGCCGGTCTCCACGAGCTCGGCGTAGACCTTCTCGGCGGCGGCGCGCTCCTCGCTGCCCTCCTTGCCGAGACCCACGAGGTGCACGTCCCACGGCGCGATCGAGCGCGGCCACGAGATGCCCTTCTCGTCGGCGAACTGCTCGATCGCCGCGGCGGTGATGCGCGCCGGGCCGAGGCCGTAGGAGCCCATCTGGATCGGCTGCACGTTGCCGTGCTCGTCGAGGTAGGTGGCGCCCAGCGGCTCGGAGTAGCGGGTCCCGAGCTTGAAGATGTTGCCGACCTCGATCGCGGGCTCGATCCGGATCGGGCTGCCGTTAACGGTGTCGCCCGGCTCGACGGTGCGGATGTCGCCGGGGGTGAACGGGAAGTCGCGGCCTGGCTCGACGCCGCGTAGATGGGCGTCGTTGCGGTTGGAGCCGGTGATGTAGGCGCCGGGCTTGACCGCCTCGTCGAGCAGGATCGGCACGTCGATACCGACCGGGCCGATGAACCCGGCGGGGCCGATGCGGTCGGCGAACTCCTCCGCCTTCGCCGCGCGGACCGGAGCGCCGAGCGCGTTGGCGAGCTTGATCTCGTTGACGCGGTGGTCGCCGCGGACGACGGCCATCACGAGCCCGCGATCGTCGTCGACGATCACGGGGAACGCCTTCAGCAGCGCGCCGGCCGGCGCGCCCATCGCGTCGGCGACCTGCGCGACGGTGGTCATGCCGGGCGTCTCGACGAGCTCGGGCTCGGGAAGGCCGGCCGGCAGCTCGACCGGCTGCGCCTCGGCGCTCGCGACCTCGACGTTGGCGGCGTAGCCCGGCGCGAGCGCGACGTCGTTCTCGCCCGCGGGACACGGCGCCATGTACTCGTGGGCGCCGATGCCGCCCATCATCCCGACGTCGGACTCGACCCGGTACCACTCGAGCCCGCAGCGGTCCATGATCTTGTCGTAGGCCCCGCGGTAGCGCTCGTAGTGCGCGTCGAGCCCCTCGCGGTCGCGGTCGAAGGTGTACGCGTCCTTCATGATGAACTCGCGCGTGCGCAGCATGCCGGCGCGCGGGCGCGGCTCGTCGCGCTCCTTGACCTGGAAGTGGTAGAGGCTGAACGGCAGGTCGCGGTAGGAGCGCACGGACTGGGCGACGTGCGTCGTCACCGCCTCCTCGTGGCTCAACGCGAGCACCAGCTCGGCGCCGCGGCGGTCGTGGAGCTTGAACAGCTCGGGGATGACGTAGCGGCCGCTCTTCTGCCAGATGTCCGCGGGGTTCAGGAGCGGCATGAGCAGCTCCTGGCCGCCGATCGCGTTCAGCTCCTCGCGGATGATCTGGCTGACGTTCTCGTGCACGCGCCATCCCGCCGGCAGCCACGACCACATGCCCGTGCCGAGCTGGCGGGCCAGGCCGGCGCGGACGAGCAGCTTGTGGCTGAGCGCCTCGGCGTCCGCCGGTGCCTGCTTCTCCGTGGGCAGGAAGTACTGGGAAAGGCGGGTCATCGAGCGTGAGAGCCTAGATGGTGGCTACGGCTTCTCGGCTTGCTCGCGCAGCCAGGCGCCGAGCTCGTGGGCTCCGCCGCGTTCTGCGGCGGCCGCCGGAGTGAGATCGTCGTGGCCGACCCATGCCGGGTCGGCGCCGCGGTTGAGCAGGAGTTCGGCCGTGTCGCGCCGGCCGCCGTGCGCGGCGCACCAGAGCGCGTTGTCGAGGTCGGCCTGCGTCGGTTCGGTCTTGGCGAGCTCGTCGCGAACGCGGTCGCCGAGCCCGAGGGCGGCCGCCTGCCAGAGGTTGGTGCGCGCCCCGCGTTCGAGCAGGCGGCGCGCGGCCTTCCACTGGCCGAAGGCGACGGCGTCGGCGATCGGCGTGCCCCCCGCGATGACGGCGCCGGCGGCCTCGATGTCGGCCCCGCTGTCCAGGAGCGCGTCGAGTGCCTCGACGTCGTCGCTGCTGGCGGCCCAGTGCAGCGGGGTCTCGGTGTGCGGGCCGGTGAAGCGCGCGTTGGCGTCGGCGCCTGCGGCGACCAGCGCCTGGATCTTGGCGGCCGCCTCAGGGACGTTGCCGGGCCAGTCGGTGACCACGTGCAGCAGCGTCCGCGACTGCCCCTCTCCGATCCGGGCGGTCGCGAGCCCGGCGTGCTCGCGGAGGAGTCGCTCCAGGGCCGTGGCCGAGCCGGACTGGATCACTTCGGTGACCTGGCGCGCGAGCGGGGTCGAGATCTCGGGCTCGGGTGGGAGCCCGGCGCCGGCGAGCGCTGCGGCGCGGTCGCGGTAGTCCTGCATGCGCACGATCCGCCCGTCGCGGACCGTGACGACCATGCACGCCTTGCTCTCCGGGAGCCCCGACTCCGCCAGCCGCGGACCCGTGACCTCCACGAACACGCGCTCGTCAACCTCGACGACCGCGTTCAGGCCGCTGACGACGCCTTCGCGCTGGCGCTCGAACAGCGTGGCGAGCACCTTCCGGCGGTCATGGCAGTCCCAGTCGCCGGGCTCGTACCACAGCCACTCGACCCCCGGGTCCATGACGTCGCTGAGCGCCTGCCAGTCGCCGCGGAGGAACGCTTCGAAGCTCGACCGCACCAGCTCAGCGTTGCCCGGAGCCATGAGGGCAGTATCCCGCCATCTAGTCTGTCGCGCCGTATGTTCGACGTAGAGGCAGTGGCGCCGGGCGTCTTCCGTGTCGGCATGTTCGGTGACGGGCGCCCGGCGGAGTACTCGAGCCCGGCGATCGCCGGCGGCGCGCCGGTCGATGCCGTGCGGCACGAGGACCGGATCGAGACGCCGTTCGGCACCGCGCGCTGGTCCGACGACCGCATCTGGTTCGAGGACCCCGAGGGGAACGTGATCGCTGCGGACGCCGAGCCGATGACGCTCACCGGCGAGTCCGATCCGTTCGCCGTGCCGGTGACCGGCGGCGGCCCGCGGGTGGTCAAGCAGCGCGCGCCGGGCGAGCGCTTCTTCGGTTGCGGCGAGCGGACGAGCGGGCTCGAGAAGACCGGCTCGCACCAGGTGTTCTGGAACGTCGACCCGCCGCAGGGCCATACGGCGTCGTTCAACAACCTCTACACGTCGATCCCGTTCGTGGTCTCGCTCGTCGACGGCCGCGCCCACGGCGTGCTGTTCGACAGCACCCACCGCGTGGAGATCGATCTCGCCAAGGCCGATCCCGAGCGCGTCACGTACACCGCCGCCGGCGGCGACCTCGTCTACTACGTGATCCTCGGCCCCACGCCGCGCGAGCTGCTGGACCGCTACACCGCGCTGACGGGCCGGACGCCGATGCCGCCGCGCTGGGCGCTCGGCAACCAGCAGTCGCGCTGGAGCTACATGAGCGAGGCCGAGCTGCGCCGGATCGCGGGCGAGTTCCGCTCGCGCGGGATCCCGTGCGACGTGCTCTACCTCGACATCGACTACATGGACGGCTACCGCGTCTTCACCTGGGACGCCGAGCGGTTCCCCGACCCGTCGGGGATGATCGCCTCGCTGGGGGAGGACGGCTACCGGGTCGTGACGATCGTCGACCCGGGCGTGAAGGCCGACCAGGGCTACGACGTGTACCGCGAGGGCCGGGCGCGCGGGTTCTTCTGCCTGACGCGCAATGGCGACGAGTACCGCAACGTCGTCTGGCCCGGCATCTGCGCGTTCCCGGACTTCTCGAGCGCCGACGTCCGCGAGTGGTGGGGGTCGCTGCACGCCGGGCTGCTCGACGCCGGCATCGCCGGCGTGTGGTGCGACATGAACGAGCCGGCGCTGTTCGTGCCGCTGCAGTCCACGATGCCGGACGACGTCGTGCACCGCGGCGACGACCGGCCGCGGCACCACGTCGAGGTCCACAACGCCTACGGGCAGTGGATGGCGCAGGCGGCGCGCGAGGGGCTCGAGCGGCTACGGCCGGACCGGCGGCCGTTCGTGATCTCACGCGCCGGCTATGCGGGGCTGCAGCGGCACGCGGTGCAGTGGACGGGCGACAACTCGTCGTGGTGGGAGCACCTGTGGATGGGGATGCCGCAGCTGCAGAACCTCGGCTTGTCGGGGATCGCCTGGTGCGGCGTGGACATCGGCGGCTTCTTCGGCGACTGCAACGGCGAGCTGCTGGCGCGCTGGACCGAGTTCGGCGCCTTCCAGCCGTTCTGCCGCAACCACTCGGCGATGGGGACGGCCGCCCAGGAGCCGTGGGCGTTCGGCGAGCCGTGGGAGTCGATCTGCCGGGACTTGCTGCGGCTGCGAATGCGGCTGCTGCCGTACCTCTACACGGCGTTCGAGGAGTGCCACCGCACGGGCGCGCCGGTGCTGCGGCCGCTGCTGTTCGAGTTCCCCGACGATCCGGTGACCTACACGGCCGACGACCAGTTCATGGTCGGCGCGGCGCTGCTCGTCGCGCCGATCACGCGGCCGGGTCTCGAGCACCGCCACGTCTATCTGCCCACCGGCAAGTGGCAGCAGTGGTGGACCGGTGAGACCATCACCGGGCCGGCGCACGTGCTCGCCCACGCGCCGTTGGGCCAACCCGCGGTCTACGTGCGCTCCAACACGCCGATCCCGCTCGGCGACCCGATCATGCACACCGGCGAAGCGTCCGGCCTGACCTGGCGCGTCTTCGTCTCCCCCGGCTCCGGCAGCGCCGCGCTTTACGAGGATGCCGGGGACGGGTACGGCCCGGGCGCGCGCCGCACGGCGCATGTGGAGACCGGCGCGGACGGGGTTGTGCGTTTCTCGCTGTCTGCGCGGGAAGGCTCGTTCGTAGCGGCGCGCTCGCGCGTCTCGATCGATCTCGGCGGCGAGGTCGTCGAGGTCGACGAGGCCGCGGACGCCGTGGTGATAGAACGCTTGGTTGATCTCTGACGACTGACAGGAGCTAACCGATGGCCTACGAGGTTCCCGCGCTCCCCTACGCGTACGACGCTCTGGAGCCGCACATCGACGAGGCGACGATGCGCGTGCATCACGACAAGCACCACCAGGCGTACGTCGACAAGGTCAACGCTGCGCTCGAGGGGACAGAATGGGCGGTCAAGCCGATCGAGGAGGTCCTCAAGAACCTCGATTCGCTGCCGTCCGACAAGCAGACCGCCGTGCGCAACAACGGCGGCGGCCACTACAACCACTCGCTGTTCTGGGAGTGGATGAGCCCCGACGGTGGCGGCGAGCCGTCCGGCGCCCTGGCCGACGCGATCAACTCCGCCTTCGGCTCGTTCTCCGACTTCCAGGCGAAGTTCAAGGAGACCGGCGTCAACCAGTTCGGCTCCGGCTGGTCGTGGCTGGTACACGACGGCTCCGGCCTCGCGGTCGTCGGCACGCCCAACCAGGACAACCCGATCTCCAAGGGCTCCACGCCCCTGCTCGGCGTCGACGTCTGGGAGCACGCGTACTACCTCAAGTACCAGAACAAGCGTCCGGACTACATCGATGCCTGGTGGAACGTGGTCAACTGGGCGAAGGTCGGCGAAGGGTTCGACGCCGCCTCCTGAGGCACACGCCGCGGCGCCCTGCGGCTTTCCCCGCAGGGCTACCGCGGCCGGACGCGGATGCGGTCGCCCCCGCGTGGGCCTACGGTGGGTCAAGACGACGCCAAGGGGGCGACGACATGACTGGGCTCTACATCGCGCTGATCGCGATCGCGGTACTGGCGCTGGTGCTTCTCGTGGCGGCGATCCACGTCTTCAAGCAGTACGAGCGCGGCGTGCTGTTCCGGCTCGGCAAGCTCAAGGACGGGCCGCGCGGACCCGGGCTCGTGCTCATCATCCCGATCGTCGACCAGATCAAGCGGGTCTCGCTGCGGATCGTGACGATGCCGATCCAGTCGCAGGGCATCATCACGCGCGACAATGTCAGCGTCGACATCGCCGCCGTCGCCTACTACCGCGTCAAGGACGCGGTCCGCTCGGTCGTCGCGATCGAGGACGTCAAGGCCGCGATCAACCAGATCGCCCAGACCACGCTGCGATCGGTCGTTGGGCAGCACACGCTGGACGAGACGCTCGCCGACACCGAGAAGATCAACCGGCACATCCGCGAGATCCTCGACGTGCAGACGGAGGAGTGGGGCGTCCAGGTCACGCTCGTCGAGCTCAAGGACATCCAGCTGCCCGAGAGCATGAAGCGGGCGATGGCCAAGCAGGCGGAGGCCGAGCGCGAGAAGCGCGCCAAGATCATCGCCGCCGAGGGCGAGGCCCTGGCCGCCGGCCAGCTGGCCGTGGCCTCCGATGTGATGATGGACCACCCCATCGCGCTGCAGCTGCGCAACCTCCAGACCCTGCTGGAGATCTCGGTCGACAAGAACTCGACGGTCGTCTTCCCGGCGCCGCTGATGAGCACGATCGAGGAGATCGGCACGTTCGTGACGCGTGAGAATCGCAGCGCGCGCGAGCTCGCCGGAATGGCGGCGGAATGACGGCACCCGCCGTCGGCCTGGGCCGCATTCTCGGCGCCGCGGCCGCGGACGTCGTCCACTCGGTCGACCCGCGGCCGCGAACTGACGGGGACCCGCTCGACCTGCGCGACCCCGAGTACATCCGCCGCACGCTGCCGTGGCTGCGCGCGATGGCGGACGTCTACTTCCGCGCCGACGTGCGCGGGCTCGAGCACATCCCGCCCGACGGCCCGGTGCTGCTCGTCGGCAACCACTCGGGCGGCACGCTGATCGCGGACACGTTCGTGTTCGGGCAGGCGTTCTACGACTACTTCGGCGCCGACCGCGCGTTCCACCAGCTCGCGCACGACCTCGTCTTCAAGGTGCCCGGCATCCGCGGCATGCTGGCCCCGTACGGCACCGTGCCGGCCTCGCCGGCGAACATGCGCCGCGCGCTCGCCCGCGATGCCGCGCTGCTCGTGTACCCCGGCGGCGACCACGAGACCTACCGCGCGAGCTGGCACTCGGCGGACATCGACTTCGCGCACCGCACGGGCTTCGTCCGCCTGGCGCTGGAGCTGGGCGTGCGCATCGTGCCGGTCGTGTCGATCGGCGGGCAGGAGACCGCGCTGTTCCTCGGTCAGGGCGAGCGGATCGCCCACCTCCTGCACCTGCACCGACTACTGCGGGTCGACGTCGCGCCGGTCCAGATCGCGCCGCCGCTGGGCGTGACGATCTTCGACCTGCCGGGCCGCGTGCCGCTGCCCGCGAAGATCACGATCCAGGTGCTGCCTCAGATCGACCTCGCGGCTTCGCTGGGGCCGGACGCCGACCCGGAGGATGGGTACGCGCTGGTCACCGAGCGGATGCAGGACGCGCTGGACGCGCTCGCCGAGGAGCGCACGTTCCCGATTATCGGCTGAGGAAGCGCGCCATCGCCGCATGGGTCCGGCGCGGCTGCTCGACCTGCGGGACGTGCCCGCAGTCGAGCTCGAGGTGCTGGGCATCCGGCAGCGCTTCGGCCACATGATGGGCGAATGCGAGCGGGACGAGCCGGTCGCGTCGGCCCCAGACGAACAGCGCCTCCGGACCAAGCGTCCGCAGCCGCGTCCAGAAGCCGTCGGCGCCGTGCGGCGCCTCGAGGTAGATGTGGCGCGCGGCGGCGTAGAACGCCGCGCGCCCGGCCGGTGTCAGGTACGCGCGCAGGAACTCGTCGACGCCCGCCGCCGTCCAGCCGTTCTCGGCGCTCGGGATCAGCCGGTGCACGATCCCCTCGACGACCGGTCGCGGGGCGAGCTGGACGAGACCGAGCTCCGGCCGGATGAGCCGGACCAGCGGAGCCCACGGCCGGCCCCGCCGCCACGCCAGCGACGGCGCGAGCAGCACGAGCCGATCGACGCGCTCTGGCTCACGCAGGCCGACCTCCAGCGCGACCCGCCCGCCGAGGCTGTTGCCCACCAGGTGCACCGAATCGAGCCCCAACGCGTCCATCAGATCCACGACGGCGCGGCCGAAGAAGCGAGGGTCGTATGACGCGCCCAGCGGCTTGTCCGAGTCGCCGAACCCCGGCAGGTCCATCGCGATGACGCGGTAGCGATCGGCGAGCGACGCGAGCGTCGGCAGAAACGAGCCCTTGGTCGCTCCGAGGCCGTGGACGGCCAGCAGCGGCGATCCTTGCCCGGCCTCCATCGTGGAGATCGTGTGCCGGCGCGTCTCGACCATCCGGAAGCGCAGCCGGCCTTGCCCCGTATCGGCGCCGGTCGCTGCCAGAAAGCCGACGCCGAGGTGGAGATCGCGGCGCACCGAGAGCCGACCGGTGTGGAAGGCGCTCATGCCGCCGCGGAGGTCGGCGACGATGCCCGCCCAGGTCTGGCGGTCGGCCGTCAGCGTCGCGTTCGCGGTCCCCGTGGCCGGCTCGACGTGAGCTATGCCGTCCGCCAGGACCGCATCGAACGCCTCGTTCTCCTCCCCAGTGATGGCGAGGCGGACGCGTGCGGCGCCCCGCGCCGGCGCGAAGACCTTGGGGTCGTAGCGGTCGACAAGGGCGCGGAGCGCAGAAGATGCCGAAGTCACGGCGCGGGGTTCGCCGTCCCCGGCGCGGAGGGCCGACGTTCGCTGGGTCACAACCCGCAGCGTGCCGCCTCGCAGCGGCGCTGTCATCCGGTGGACCTTCGCCTTCAAACGCCGTAGTTTGCGCGCCTGGCCTCTCGTACGCGCCTAGTGACGGCCGCGGGAGGCGTGCGGCGGGCGGGATGGGGCACACCCCGGGCGTGAGCCTCGCTCTCGAGCTCGGCGGCGTGGAAGTGGCGTACTTCGACACGCCGATCGCGCTCGCCGACTTGGTGGTGCTGATCGAGCGGGCACGCGCCTGCGAGCACGACGAGCATGCGGTGGCGGCCGGGCGGCTGATCGACGGCGAGCGGCCGTTCGAGGGGACGCCGATCGACGGCGCCGGGATGCCGCAGCTGGACGGCGACGGCGTCAGCGTGATCCATGCCGACGGCCTCGTCGAGTCGCTGGCCGATCTGCTCGCCGCGCTCGACTGCCTGCTGCTCTACGGCACGACCCGGCCGAGCCAGACGTTCGCGCCGCCCCACGTGTACCAGGGGCCGTGCCGCGGGATGCTCACGTCCGCGTGAAGCGCCGGCCGGCGACCGGCGAGAGCGCCTCGTCGATCGCCTCGGCGTCGGCGCGCGCGTTCTCGGCCTCGAGCTTGGCAAGCCGCTCGGGCGTGAGCTCGCCGGCGTTCTCCTCCTCGATCCGCTGCAGCCACTCGGCGCCTGCCGCCTGCTCGCCCGCGTCGACGTCGATCCGCTTGGTCTGCGCGTACTTGTCGATCTCGAGGAACAGCTCGTCGACCAGGCGCTCCTGCGGCACCTTCTTCAGCGGCTTGCCGCGCGAGAAGATCAGGCCCTCGTTCTTGGCGCCCGTGATGCCGAAGTCCGCGTGCGAGGCCTCGCCGATGCCGTTGACCGCGCAGCCGAGCACCGCCACCTCGATCGGGTCCTCGTAGGCCTCGAGCCGGCGCTCGATGTCGGCGACCACGGTGTCCATGTCGAACTGGAGCCGGCCGCACGTCGGGCAGGCGATCAGCACCGGGCCGCGCTCGCGCAGCTTGAGCGCCTTGAGGATCTCCCAGGCGACCTTGACCTCCTCCTCGGCGTGGAAGGTCGACAGCGAGATGCGGATCGTGTCGCCGATCCCGTCGGCCAGCAGCGTCCCGAGCCCGACGGCCGACTTGAGCGAGCCCGACCACTTCGTCCCCGCCTCGGTGATGCCGAGGTGGAGCGGATACGGGATCCGCTCGGAGAGCAACCGGTTGGCGGCGATCGTGTACGGCACGTTCGTCGACTTGATCGAGACCTTGAAGTCCTCGAACTGCAGACGCTCCATCAGGCCGACGAACTCGACCGCGGCGGTCACGAGCGCCTCCACGGGGTTCTCGCGCTCGAGCTCGTGCAGGTGCTTCGGGAGCGATCCCGAGTTGACGCCGATGCGCATCGGCGTGCCCGCCGCGCGCGCCCGGTCGGCCACCTCGGCGACCTTCTCGGGGCCGCCGATGTTGCCCGGGTTCAGGCGGATGCAGTGTGCGCCCGCATCGATCGCCTTCAGCGCCAGCGTGTGGTTGAAGTGGATGTCGGCGATCACCGGGATCGGCGACTCGACGACGATCGTCTTGAGCGCCTCGATGTCCTTGTCGCGCGGCACGGCGACGCGCACGATGTCGGCGCCCGCCTCCGCGACCTTGCGGATCTGATCCATCGTCGCGGCGAGATTCGCCGTCTCGGTCTTGGTCATCGTCTGGACCACGACCGGCGCCCCGCCGCCGATCTGGACCCCGCCGACGTTCACTGAGCGCTCGGAAGCCACGCTTCCAGTCTACGAGGTGCCCTTACCCCGATCTGACGCGGCGCGGCAAGGCTGAGGGCGTCAAACGACCGAAGGAGGTCCTGCATGAAGCGCACGACGCTCGCCGTCGCGCTCGCCACGGGAGCCCTGGCGGTGCCGGCGGTGGCGCTCGCCGCAGGCGGTGACGGCAATGCCGCCACGCAGTCGCCGTCCGCGACGCCGAACCCGCAGCAACAGCAGCGGGATCAGGCGCCGCGGCGCGGTCACGACTGCCCGAACCATGACGGCGGAGGAGGGCAGTCCTCCGGCGGCGGGTCGGGCAGCGCGACGAACCTCTAGGCGTACAACGCCTCGATCTCGTTGACGTACTTGGCGGCGATGGGCTTGCGCTTGAGCTTCATCGTCGGCGTGATCTCATCGCCGCCGGGTAGCCAGTCGCCCTGCACGAGCATGAACTTCTTGATCTGCTCGACGCGGGCGAGCTTCTCGTTGGCCGCGTCGACACCCGCCTGCACGGCGGCCCGCATCCGCTCATTGCGCGCCAGCGCGGCGAGATCGCTCTCGCTGATGCCGTTCTGGGCAGCCCACGCGGGCGCGAAGTCGGAGTCGAGGACGATCAGCGCCGTGTTGTAGGACCGCCCGTCGCCGATCACGCACGCCTGGCCGATCAGCGGGCTCGCGCCCTTCAGCGTCGACTCGATGTTCGCCGGCGACATGTTCTTGCCGGCCGCGTTGATGATGATCTCCTTCTTGCGGTCGACGATCCGGATGTAGCCGTCATCGTCGATCTCGGCGATGTCGCCGGTGTGTAGCCAGCCGTCGTCGTCGAGCGCCTCGGACGTCTTGTCCGGTGCGTTGCGGTAGCCGGGCATCACGACGTCCGAGCGGATCAGCAGCTCTCCGTCCTGCGCCAGCTTGACCTCGACGCCCGGGCCGGGCGGGCCGACCGTGCCGATCTTCACGCGATCCGGCGGGTTGCAGGCGCCCGCGCCGCAGGTCTCCGACATGCCCCACAGCTCGGCCAGCGGGATGCCGATCGCGTGGAAGAAGACCAGCACCTCGCGCGGGGTCGGCGCGGCGCCGACGTTGACTGACACCACCTCGTCGAGCCCGAGCATCGAGCGCAGCCCCGCGAACAGCTCGCGGTCGGCCTCCTCGACACTGCGCGCGAGATCGGGCGGCACCTCCTCCCCCGCCTGCTCGAGCTCGATCTCTTGCATCGCGCCCGCCAGCCACGCCTGGTTGCGAGCGGCGTTCTCGCCTTGCAAGAGAAAGCTCTCCATGGCGGACTTGAGCTTCTCCCAGATCCGCGGGACGGCGAAGAACCACGTCGGCCGCACCGCCGGCAGATAGCCGACGATCTCGCGCGGGTTGTCGCAGGTCGTGACGCTCATCGCGAACACGATCGGCAGGTAGTGGTGCGCCATCCGCTCGGCGATGTGCGCCGCCGGCAGCCACGAGATGACCTTGGCGCCGTCCGGGAACTGGATCAGCGACTCGGTGAGCTTGGTCGCGGCCATGATGTTGCGGTGCAGCAGCTGGACGCCCTTCGGCGGCCCGGTGGTGCCCGACGTGTAGATCAGCGTGGCCACGTCGTCCGGCTCGACCGCGCGCCAGTGCGGCTCGGCGTCGAACGACGGGTCCTCCGGCCAGCCCTCCTCCAGCACGAGCACGTGCTCGACGTCGGTCTGGGCGCGGAAGCGGTCGACGTACTGCTGCTCGACCAGCGCCACGCGCGTGCCCGAGTCCTCGACGAGGTAGGCGATCTGCTCGGGCGAGAAGGTCTGGTAGATCGAGAACGGCGTCGCACCGAGCGACACGACCGCGAGGTCGGCGATGTGGAACTCCGGCCGGTTGGCGAGCATGAGCGCGACCGTGTCGCCGCGCCCCACGCCGAGCGCGGCCAGCCCGCCGGCGAGCGCGTCGACGCGCTCGCGCAGCTCGCCCCAGGTCAGCGATACCTCGTCGTCTTTCGTGCGGACCGCCACACGGTCCGCGTTGTCCTCGGCGGTGGCCCGGAAGGCCTCAGCGATGGTGGTGGCCGTCGTGGCCCGTGACGCGACGCTCATGGAGCGACACTATCTGACCCCGAACCCTCCGCCGGTCAGTCGCCCGATGTCGTTCGTGAAGCCGACCATGAACAGCCCGATCACCAGCACAAAGCCGATGAAGCCGGCCCGCTCCATCACCGCGAACGGGATCGCACGGCCGCGGACCTTCTCGGCCAGCGCCCAGAAGATGTGGCCGCCGTCGAGCGGCAGGAACGGGAACAGGTTGATGACGCCGAGCGACAGGCTGATGATCGCCAGCAGGTAGAGCGCGCGTTCCGTGCTGAGCTCGATCGTCTGCCGCGTCACCTCGTAGGTGCCCACCACGCCGGAGATGTCCTTGCGCTTCTCGGCGTTGAAGATGTTGGCGATCGTCTCGACGGTCTTGTGGGTGAAGAACCACATCTCGGCGACCGAGCGGTGCGCGGAGTCGACCGGCCCGACGCTCTGCGGGCTCGTGCCGGCGATGAAGCCCACGAACATGTCGTCCTCGGCGGCGTTGTAGACCGGCTTGAGGCGCACGGTCAGCTCCTTGCCGCCGCGCTGCAGCACGATCGTCGCGAACGTGGCCGCCTGGCAGCCGTTCGCCGGAGTTCCCGCGCACTTGTGCGAGGAGATCTGCTGGCGCATCGCCGCGAAGTCGCCCTTCACCCCGTCGACCGACATGATCCGGTCGCCCGCCCGCAGGTCCAGGTAGGCCGGCTCGGCGGTCACCTGGGCGACCTTGTTGGTGGGCACCTGGACTCCGTTCGCCAGCAACAGCACCCACAGGATCACGAAGGCGAGCACGATGTTGACCGCCGGCCCGGCGCCGATGACCACGATCCGCTTCCAGACCGGCTGGCGGTAGTACGCGCGGTGGGCGACCGCGGGCGGGATGTCCTCGGCCGGGTTCATGCCGGTGATCTTCACGTAGCCGCCGAGCGGGATCGCCCCGACGGCGTACTCGGTCTCGCCGCGCTTGTGGCGGGCGACCAGCGGCGGGAAGAACAGCGAGAAGCGCTCCACGCGCATGCCGACCGCCTTGGCGGCGGTGAAGTGCCCGAGCTCGTGCAGGATGATGAGCGCGGCGAAGCCGAGGAAGGCGAGCAGGAAGCTCATGCGTACACCGCCACGAGCTCGCCCGCGACCTCGCGCGCGCGGGCGTCGGCCTCGTACAGCGAGTCGAAGCTGTGGACTGCGCCGGCGCCGACCTGCTCGAGCGTGGACTCGATCACCGCCGGGATGCCCATGAAGCCCAGGCGACCGCTCAGGAACGCGTGCACGGCAACCTCGTTGGCCGCGTTGAGCACGCACGGGCCGGTGCCGCCCGCCGCGGCCGCCTCGCGCGCCAGCCGCAGGCACGGGAACGCCTCGAGGTCGGGCGGCTCGAACGTGAGCGACCCCAGCTCGGCGAGGTCGAGCGGGCGCATTGCGGGCACGTCCACCCGCTCCGGGTGGTGCAGCGCGTAGGAGATCGGGACGCGCATGTCGGGGTGGCCCATGTGCGCGAGCGCGGCGCCGTCGCACAGCGTGACCAGCGCGTGGATGATCGACTGCGGATGCACGACCACGTCGATCTGCTCATACGGCGTGCCGAACAGGTGGTGGGCCTCGATCACCTCGAGGCCCTTGTTCATCAGCGTGGAGGAGTCGATCGTGATCTTGCCGCCCATGTCCCAGGTGGGATGGCGCAGCGCCTGCTCGACGGTCACGGACTCGAGCTCGCCCCGCGTGCGGCCGCGGAACGGGCCACCGGAGGCGGTCAGCACGAGCTTGTCGATCGTGCCCGGCTTCTCGGTAATGATCAGCTGATGCAGAGCGGAATGCTCGGAGTCGACCGGGATGATCTGCGCCCCGGTCGCCTCGGCGAGCGCCGTCACCAGCTCGCCGCCGACGACCAGCGACTCCTTGTTGGCGAGCGCGAGGTCGATGCCCTCGGTGAGCGCGACGATCGTCGGCCCGAGGCCCGCAGAGCCGACGATGGCGTTGAGCACGAGATCGGCGTCGGACTCGGCGACGAGCTGCACCAGCCCCTCGGGCCCGGCCAGCACCTCCCCTTCGGCCCAGATCTCGGCCGCACGCGCGGCGGCGTCGGGGTCCGAGAGCGCGATCCGGCGCACGCCGTGCTCGCGCGCTTGGCGCACCAGGTCCTCGTGCGCCGTGCCGGCGGACAGCCCGACGATCTCGAAGTCGCCGGACACGACATCGAGCGCCTGCGTGCCGATCGACCCGGTCGAGCCGAGGATGAGAAGCCGCTTCACGGCGACCCATTGTGGCAACGGCCTCTTAAGGACCGGATGAATGACCGCGCACGTCGCGGTACAGCGGCCGTCCGAACCACAGCACGAGCACGGTGAGCGCGACCGCCACCGGCCAGTACCAGCTGTCGCCGAGCCCGAACAGGTAGTCGGTGATCAGCGTGACCGCGCAGACGATCGCGCCCGCCAGAAAGACGAGGCCGGCGATCAGCAGCCGGTTGGAGGACTCGATGATGTAGGCGCGCTCCTGCTGGTGGAAGCGCAGCCGGTGCGTGGCGCTGGGCGCGATCAGGCAAGCGGTCGACGCCGTGGTCGCGAGCAGCGTGGCGAAGTAGAGGTCGCGCTGGAAGTTCGTCACCTGCTGGAAGCCCTGCGCGAACGGCACCGTCAGCAAGAAGGCGAACAGGATCTGCACGCCTGGGAGCGCGACCCGCAGCTCCTGGAGCAGCTCGGCCATCTGGCGGTCGCGCTGGACCTCCTCCTCGCTGCGGTCGTCCTCCGCCATGCGGAAAGCCTTACCACGCCTGATCATGGGACGCACGCACCCGCGGATCCAGGCGCGACACGATCGCGTCGGCGATAAGCCCGAGCACGATCAGCAGCACCGCACCCCACAGGCCGAGCGCGCACAACAGCTTGAAGTCCGGGTTCGGCTCGACGCCCGGGTTGGAGTGGCCGGACGCCCGCCACGTGTACTTGAAGAACCCGGGGACGGACATCGTGCGCTCGACCAGCACCATGTTCGTGATGATCAACGGCGCCGACACCGCGATGAACGAGAACGTGCCCGGATAGGACATCGGCGCGGCGTGCCCGCGCACGATGGCGTGCGGATGCAGGCCCTTCGCCTCGGCGGTGCGCACGAAGTCCTCGTCCATCGCCTCGCGCGTGATCGAGAGTGTGAGGCGCAGGCACATCGCGCCCAGCGGCGCCCCGAGCACGATCCACGGGACGAGCAGCTCGCGGAACCAGCTCCACGGATCCGTCCACGGCTGCGTCCAGCGCGGCTGGGCGTCGAAGAACCACGGCAGCGGGACGCGCCCGTAGATCGGGTTGAACAGGTAGAGCACGAACAGCCCGACGAAGAACACCGGCGCGCAGTAGGCCGCCATCGCCGCCGCCTCGAGCGCCCGTGCGCGCAACGAGCCGGGGCGCCGGGCGCACCAGATACCGGCAACGATTCCGCCAGCCGCCCCGAAGACGACGCCGCCGGCGAGCAGCCACAGGTCCCAGACCAGTCCTCTGACCCACAGGGTGTGGATCGGCGGGCAGCCCGGCAGGATGCCGCTGCAACCGAAGTCCAGGTGCAGGAACACGCGGTCGAGGTCGTGCGCGATGCCCGGCACGAACGACTCGCCCGGGAACAGGTCCGGCCGCAGGACCCGCGGCACGCCGTAGGTGACCGCGGTCACCACGACGAGCACGATCGGCACGAAGGCGAGACGGCGCAGGAACGGCATCTACGAAAGGAGCGCTAACCAGACGTAGTAGCCCGTCACCAACGTGAAGAATGCCGCATCGAGGCGGTCGAGCGCGCCGCCGTGCGTGCCGAACAGCGTCCCCGCGTCCTTCGTGCCCGCGTCGCGCTTGACGGCCGACTCGAACAGGTCGCCGATCGGCGCCGCGACGCCCACCGCAGCGCCGATGATCAGCGCGTCGACGCCGGTCAGCCAGTCCTGGTAGAGGCCGGCGGCCCAGGTGAAGAAGACGGCCGCGAGGAAGCCGATCACGAGCCCCTCGACGGTCTTGTTGGGTGAGATCCTCGGCGACAACGGCCGCGTCCCGAACCAGCGGCCGCCGAGGTAGGCGCCGGTGTCGCCGAGGAACGTGCCGACGAGCACGTCGACCACGATCCCGTCGCCGTGCGGCGTGCCGCGCAACAGGATCGCGTGCGCGATCGCCATCCCGATCCAGACGACGCCGAACGTGGTCAGCGCCATCGCGGCGGTCAGCGACGGGCCGCTCGGCCGCGGCATCGCGATCCCGAGCAGGAACATCAGCGGGAAGAAGGCCACGAGCGCGAGCAGGACCTGGCGCTCGGTCCCCTCGGCGGCCGCGACCGCGAGCCCGGCCAACGCCACGAACGCCGCCAGGCGGATCGGCCGCACGGTCTCGTACATGCGGAACAGCTCGTGCGCGCACACGAAGCCGAGCGCGAGGATGCCGATCGCGAACACCCAGCCGCCGTAGGCGATGATGAAGATCGCGTAGGCGGCCGCGGGGATCGCCACAAGGATGCGCGCGGTCAGGTCGGCCGCGACGCTGCGGCGCCGGGTGCTCATCGGCCGCCGAACCGGCGCCGGCGCACCTCGTACTCGCCGAGCGCGGCCTCGAAGTCCTCGCGCGAGAAGTCCGGCCACAGCACCTCGGTGAAGTGCAGCTCCGAGTACGCCGACTGCCACAGCAGGTAGTTGGACAGCCGCTGCTCGCCGCTCGTGCGGATGATCAGGTCGGGATCGTGCATCTCCGGTGCGTACAGCAGCGCCCGGAACTCCTCCTCGGTGCTGCCCGTGAACCGCTGCGCGGCGTCGACGATCTCGGCCCGCCCGCCGTAGTTGAAGGCGACGAACAGCGTGATGCGGGCGTTGGCGCCGGTGGTCTCCTCGGCCCAGCGCATCTGCTCGAGCAGCTCGGGGAGCACGCCCTCGCGGCGGCCGATGAAGCGCATCCGCACGCCCTCGTCGTCGAGCTCCGGCGTCTCGGCGAGGATCCGCTCGGAGAACAACGCCATCAGCGCGTTGACCTCCTCCGGCGCCCGCGACCAGTTCTCGGTCGAGAACGAGTACACCGTCAGCTCGCGCACGCCGAGGTCGACGGCGTCACGGAGGCGAGCCTTGACGGTGTCGGCACCCGCGCGATGGCCCTCCTCGACGGGCAGGCCCCGTTGCCGGGCCCAGCGTCCGTTGCCATCCGTGATGATGGCGACGTACGAGGCGCTCACACCTCGAGGATCTCTTCTTCCTTGGCCTTGAGGACCGCGTCCAGCTCCTTGATCTTCTCGTCGGTGAGCTTCTGCAGCGCCTCCTCGGCGCGGTGCTCGTCGTCGGAGCCGGCCTCGCCCGCATCACGCAGCTCGCGCAGGTCGTGCATGACGTCGCGGCGGATGTTGCGGATCGCTACGCGGCCCTCCTCGGCGAGGTTGCGGACCACCTTCACCAGCTCCTTGCGCCGCTCCTCGGTGAGCTCGGGGACCTGCAGGCGAATGATCGAGCCGTCGTTGTTGGGCGTGAGCCCGACGTCGGACTCGAGGATCGCCCGCTCGATGTTCTTGATCGAGTTCTTGTCGTACGGCTGGACGGTGAGCAGCCGCGCCTCCGGCGCCGACACGGTCGCGAGCTGTTTGAGCGGCGTCTGCGCGCCGTAGTAGTCGACGTTGATGCGGTCGAGGAGATGGGGCGTCGCGCGCCCCGTCCGCACCGACCCGAACTTGGACCGGGTCGCGTCCACGGACTTCTCCATGTGCTCCCGCGCGTCTTGAAGGAGGTCGTCGATCATTCCGGTCTCACCAGGGTCCCAACCCGCTCGCCGGAGACTATCCGGTCGATGTTGGACTCGTCGTTCATGTTGAAGACGTTGATGGGCAGGTGATTGTCCATGCACAGCGACAGCGCGGTCGAGTCCATCACGCGCAGGCCGCGCTGCAGCGCCTCGCGCGCGGTGATCTCGTCGATGAACTCGGCGTTCGGGTCGTGCTTGGGGTCCGCCGTGTAGACGCCTTCGACCCCGTTCTTGGCCATCAGGATCACGTCGGCGTGCATCTCGAGCGCCCGCAGGGCCGCCGCAGTGTCGGTCGTGAAGAAGGGGTTGCCGGTGCCGGCCGCGAAGATCACCACTCGGCCCTTCTCGAGGTGGCGCATCGCGCGGCGGCGGATGTACGCCTCGGCAACCTCGGGGATCGTGATCGCCGACAGCACGCGCGTGTGGATGCCCTCCTTCTCCAGCGCGTCCTGCAGCGTCAGCGCGTTGAGCACCGTCGCCAGCATGCCCATGTAGTCCGCCGTCGCGCGGTCCATGCCGGCGGCGGCGCCTGCCAGACCGCGGTAGATGTTCCCTGCGCCTTGCACCACCGCGACCTCCACGCCGCGGTCGTGCACGCTCTTGAGCTGCCGGGCGATCGCGGCGACCGTTTCCGCGTCGGTGCCGAACTCGAGATCGCCGAGCAGCGCCTCGCCCGAGAGCTTGACGAGGACCCGCTGAAAGGCGGGCTTGTCCGTCAAGAACCCACCTGGAAGCGCGCGAACCGGCGGATCACGACGTTCTCTCCCGTCGTGCCGGACAGCTCCACGCGCAGCTGCTCGATCGTCTTGCCTTCGTACTTGTCGGTGTTGACGTGCGACTGGTTGAGGAGCACGACCTCCTCCATCCACTTGCGCAGCTTGCCTTCGGCGATCTTGCCACGCACGTTCTCGGGCTTGTCGGCCGCCTGCTGCTCGAACACGCGCAGCTCGGCCTGCTTGGCGTCGTCCGGGATGTCCTCCTCGGAGACCCACTTGGTGGCCGGGGAGGCGGCGACGTGCAGCGCGACCTCGCGCGCGAAGGCGATGAAGTCGTCGTTGCGGGCGACGAAGTCGGTGTTGCAGTCGACCTCGACGAGCACGCCGACCTTGCCGCCGCCGTGGATGTAGGACTGGACCGTGCCCTCGGTGGCTTCGCGGCCGCCGACCTTCAGGGCCTTGTCGCCCAGCTTGACCCTGAGCAGCTCGACCGCGGCCTCGATGTCGCCGTTCGTCTCTGCGAGCGCGTTCTTGCAGTCCATCATTCCCGCGCCGGTGCGGTCGCGGAGCTCCTTGACCTGGGATGCGGAAATGGCGGTCACGACTTGGTCTCCTCGGTATCGGTGGGCGCCTCGTCGTCCTTCTTCTTGCGACGCGGCGCGCGCTTCTTCTTGGGCTTCTCCTCGGCTGCCGGCTCAGACGCCTCGGCGGCGGGCGCCTCGGGCTCGGCGGCGGGCGCCTCCGGCTCGGCGGCGGCGGGCGCCTCGGGCTCGGCGGCGGGCGCCTCCGGCTCGGCGGCGGCGGGGGCCTCGGGCTCGGCGGCCGGCGCCTCCGGCTCGGCGGCGGCGGGGGCCTCGGGCTCGGCGGCCGGCGCCTCGGGCTCGGCCGCAGCCGGGGCCTCGGGCGCGACCACCGGTGTCTCAACGGACGGCGACGGCGCCTCGCCCGTCGGTGAGCCGGCGGCCGGCATCGCCGGCTCGTCCTGCGCCTGGGCGGCGGCGGCCGCCTCCGGCGCGGCGGTGCCCTCGGCCTGCGGCGGCGCGGCCTGGACGGCCTCCGCCACCGTGGCCTCGGCGGCGTCGCGCGTCTCGGCCTCGGTCTGCGTCAGCGCCTCGGCGGCAGCGCGCTCCTCGGCCTCCTTGCGGGCGGCCTCCTCGGCCTCCCGCCGGGCGCGCTCCTCGGCCTCGCGGCGCGCCTGCTCCTCGGCCTGGAGGCGTGCCTGCTCTTCCTCGTGGCGGAAGCGGGCGCGACCCTCGGAAACCACGTCGCCGATGGCGCGCGTGACCAGCGTGCAGGCGCGGATCGCGTCGTCGTTGCCCGGCACCACGTAATCGATGCCGTCGGGGTCGCAGTTGGTGTCGACGAGCCCGATGATCGGGATCCGCAGCCGCTGCGCCTCGCGGACCGCGATCGCCTCGGTCTTGAGGTCGATGACGAACATCGCGTCGGGCACGCGCTGCATGTTCTTGACGCCGCCCAGGTTCGCCTGGAGCTTCTCCAGGTCGGCCTCGGCGGACAGGCGCTCACGGGTCGGCAGCAGCGCCAGCTGGCCGTCGGACGAGTAGCGCTCGAGATCGTGCAGCCGCTTGATGCGCAGCGAGATCGTCTGGAAGTTGGTCAGCAGGCCACCGAGCCAGCGGTGGTTCACGTACGGCATGCCGGCCGCCTCGGCGATGTCCTTGATGCCGTCGCGGGCCTGCTTCTTGGTGCCGACGAACAGCACGGTGCCGCCGCGGTTGGCGATCTCGGCCGCGAACTGCTGGGCCTGCGCGAGCAGCGCCTCGGTCTTGAGCAGATCGATGATGTAGATCCCGCCGCGCTCGCCATGGATGAAGCGGCGCATCTTCGGGTTCCAGCGGCGTGTCTGATGGCCGAAGTGGACACCGGCCTCCAGCAGCTCCCTGATTCCTACCTGAGCCACGGATAACTCCCTTTGGATTGGTTGTGTACTGCGGGCCGGGCGAAGAGGCGATTCGCGGGACCCGGCGTACATGCCGGGCAGGGCCCGCGGCCTCGGGGATTGATGCCACCCGGGGTCGTTGAAATGGATTGCCCATCAGTTTACGAAAGTTCTGCGGAGATCCTTCGTTTACGTCTGCGCGGGTCGGCCCTCCCTTCCCCTACCTCCGGTGGACCGGCCCGCCTTTTCCAGCAGGAGATCGAATGCGGCTTACTCGCACTCGCAAGCTCGTGCGAGCGCCTCTGATAGATCTTCCGGCAGCGGCGATCGCACATCAATCGCCGCTCCGGTCACCGGATGCATGAAGCTCAGGTGATCGGCGTGCAGGAATTGGCGGGCCAGCCCGAGCTCTCCCTTGCGGCCGCCGTACTCGGGGTCTCCCGCCACGGGATGGCCGATCGCCTTCAGGTGCGCGCGGATCTGGTGCGTGCGACCGGTCTCGAGCCGCACGCGAAGCAGCGTGTACGACTCCAGCGTTTGCTCGGTCTCGAAGTGCGTGACCGCCTCGCGCGGCTCGTCCGTGTCGGTCGAGATGCGCGTGCGCACCCGCCGGTCGCGCCCCAGAGGGGCGTCGATCGTGCCCGCGCGCGAGGCGGGGCGGCCCTCGACCAGCGCCAGGTACTCGCGCGTGATCTCACGCCGCTGCAGCGCCGCCTTGAGCGCCGCGTGCACGGCCTCGCTGCGCGCCGCCACGAGCAGCCCGGACGTGTCGCGGTCGAGCCGGTGGACGATCCCCTCGCGGCCGGGCTCGCCACCGGCGACCCGGCCGGCCAGCGCCTGCGCGAGCGTGCCTGCCGCGTGCCCGCGCGCCGGGTGCACGACGACGCCGGCGGGCTTCTCGATCACCAGCAGGTGCTCGTCCTCGTACGCGATGGCGAACGACGCCTCGGGCACCTCCGGCTCGGCCGCCGGCGGCGCCTCGCGCACGGTGACGCGCTCGCCCACCGCGACCGCGTGGCGCTTCGGGCGCGTCTCGGCGTCTACGAGGACCAGCCCGGCGTCGATGAGCCGCTGGGCGGCCGCGCGCGAGCCCGCCTGGCGGGCCAGGAACACGTCGAGCCGCTCTCCCGCCTCGTCCGGCCCGACGACGAGCTCACGCACGGCGTGGCGGTCCTTCGAGCACGTACAGCAGCGTCAGCACGCCGAACGTGATCGCCATGTCGGCCACGTTGAAGGCGGGCCAGGCCGGGAAGTCGATGAAGTCGGTCACGGCCCCCTCGCGCACGCGATCGAGCAGATTGCCGGCGGCGCCGCCGATCAGCAGGCCGGTCGGGAGCCACACGAGCGGGCGGTCACGGTGGCGAGCGAAGAAGGTCAGCAGCGCGGCCAGCGCGATGGCGGCGAAGATCACGAGCACGGCGCCGCCGCCCGAGAACAGGCCGAATGCAATGCCGTCGTTGCGGACGTTCACGAAGCGGATCCCCAGGAACAAGTGCACCTCGTCGCCGGGCTCGATCGTCGTGCGCACGAGCGCCTTGAAGGCCTGGTCGGCGGCCACCACGGCGGCCGCCACCAGCGCGGCGCGGGCCGTCGAGGTCACGGACCTGGATCGATCGCCTTCACGATCAGCCGGCCGACGATCTGCAGCGCGAGGATCGCGACGATCGGCGACAGGTCCAGCGGCCCGACCCGGAGCGGCAGCCGCCGGAAGATCCGCAGGTACGGCTCGCTGACGTCGCGCAGGAAGTCGAGCACCGCGTTGATCGGCCGCGAATACGGCACCCGTGCGCCGAGCGCGAAGACGAACGAAACCACGATCCAGGCGATGATGATGATCACGTAGACGGTGATCAGCGCGCCGAGGAAGCCGGCGATCTGCTCGCGGGCCTGCACGTCAGCCGCCGACCACGTCGTCCATCGCGTCGTTGAACGCGGCTCGGATGCCACCGCGCTCGAGCGCCGCCAGGCCGCGGGCCGTCGTGCCGCCCGGCGACGCGACCTCGCGGCGCATCGCCAGCGTGTCGAAGTCACGCGCGCGCAGCAGCTCCGCCGACCCGGCCATCGTGTCGGTGATGAGCTGCAGGGCGAGCGCGGCCGGCATGCCGCGGCGCACCGCCGCATCGACCTGGGCCTCCACGAGCAGCGCCCAGTACGCCGGGCCGACGCCCGACAGGCCTCCGGCCACCGACATCAGCCGCTCCGGGACCTCCACGACCATCCCAACGCGCGCGAACAGCTCCTTGACGCGGTCGTACAGCCCGTCTTCGGCCTGCACTTCGGGCTCGGCGAACGCGAGCACGCCGCGGGCGACCTCGACGGCGGTGTTGGGCTCGACCCGGAACACCGGCACGCCGGGGTAGGCGCTGCGCACGTCGGCCTGCGGCGTGCGGGCCAGCAGCGATACGACGGCCTTCGCGGCGCCCGCCGCCTCCCACGCCACCTCAGCGAGCTGCGCGGGCTTGTGGGCGAGGATCAGCAGGTCGGCCCGATCGGCGAGCTCCCTATTGCTCGCCACCGCCTCGCCGCCCAGCTCGGCGGCCAGCGCGGCGGCCCGCCCCGACCCGGAGTCGGTGCACAGCACGGGATCGCCCCACCCCCGGGCGAGCGCCCGCGCCATGTTCCCGGCACCGATGAATCCGACCTGCATGGCGCCGGACGTTATCTCAGCCCCGGCTCAGGACTGGTTGAAGAAGCCCTTCTCGATCAGGCGGGCACGCTCCTCGGCGGAGACCTCGACGTTGCGCGGCGTGAGCAGGAACACCTTGTCGGCGATCCGCTGCATGCCGCCGTCGAGCGCGTAGGTGAGGCCGGAGGCGAAGTCGATCAGGCGCTTGGAGAGGTCGGCGTCGGACCCCTGGAGATTGATGATCACCGGGATCGAGTCCTTGAACTTGTCCGCCACGTCCTGGGCGTCGTTGAAGGACTTGGGGATCACGAGATGCACGCGGACATCGCCCCTTCCGTTGCCGGGCGGGCCGACCGAGCGCAGCGCCGCCGTGCGCCGCTCGCTCGGGGCGTCGTCGGCGAAGATGTCGTCGATGTCGTCGCGGCGGCGGCGTGAGGACAGCCGGCGCACGTTGGGGCGCTCGCGGTACCGGTTCTCGAGCTCCTCCTCGGGCTCGCGGTACTCGACGGGCTCCTCGTCGTACGCGTCGCGGTCCTCGGCCAGGCCGAAGTAGACAAGGACGTTGTGCCAGGTGTCGCGGAAGGCCATGGCGGGTTGGGGTTCGCGGCGGAGCGCGGTTTCCCTGCTCGTACGCAGTTTACGCGTAGAGGATGGTGCCCAAACGCACGATCGTCGCGCCCTCCTCGGCAGCGACACGATAGTCCTGCGACGTGCCCATCGACAGGTGGTGCAGCCCGTGCTCGGATGCGAGCTCCCGCAGCCGCGCGAAGTGGGGCCGGCTCGCCTCGGGATCGTCGGCGAACGGCGGCATCGTCATCAGCCCCACGACCTTCACCGGCGAGCGCGCGATGAACGCGCCGAGGTCGCCCGGCGCGATGCCCGCCTTGCCCTCGTCCGCCGCCACATTGACCTCGACGAGGATCTCGGTCTCCGGCGTCCCATGCGTCTCGAGCTGCCGCAGCGCCGAGTCCGACGCCACAGAGTGGATCAGCTCCGCGAACGGCAGGATCTGCTTGACCTTGCGGCTCTGCAGCTGGCCGATGAAGTGCCAGCGCAGCTCCGGATGGGCGCCGGCCTTCGCCTCGAGGTCCTGCGCGCGGTTCTCGCCGACGAGCGTGATGCCGGCCTCCGCGAGCGTCCCGATCTCCTCCAGCGGCACGTACTTGACGGCGGCGAGGATCTCCACGGTGCCGGGCAGCTCGGCCCGGATGCGGTCGAGGTTCGCCCGCACGCGGGCGGCGTCGAGCCCGGTGATCAGCTCCGCCACACGATCCCTGCCTGGCGCCCTGTGACGCCCCCGTCGCGGCGATGAGAGAAGAACAGGCCGAAGTAGCACATCGTGCAGAGGCCCACGTCATGGATCTCCGACACGCCCGCCGCCGCGAGCTTGGCGTGCAGGACGGCCGGGAGATCGAGATAGCGCTCGCCGCGGCGCGCGTCGTAGCCGGCGAATTCGGCGTGGACCTCCTCGCCGACCTCGTAGCAGCAGCCGCGGGCGCCCGGCCCGATCAGCGCGGTGATCGGTCCCGGCACTGCCGACACGCCCTCTTCGACGATCCCGGCGGCGGTACCGCGCCAGCCGCAGTGCAGCGCCGCCACGGCCCCTGCGCCGATCAGCAGCACCGGCGTGCAGTCGGCGACGAACACGAGCGCGGGATGGCCCGCCAGCTCGGTCATCTGCCCATCCTCCTGCGCGGTCGGCCGCGGACGGGGCCCGGTCGCGCGGCGCACCCTCGCGCCGTGCACCTGCCAGCCGTACAGGAAGTCGTCCCAGGAATGGCCAGTCGCCGCGGCGGCGCGCGCGCGGTTCTCCTCCACGTTCGCGCGCTCGTCCTCGGTCTTGAGGCCGAGGTTGAGCGAGGCGAACGCCCCGTTCGACACCCCGCCGCGGCGCGTGGTGAACAGCGCGCGGGCGTGGTTGACGTCGGCGGCGATGTGGTCGCCCTCCCAGCGGAACGGGGCCTCGAGCTCCATCACCGCCCAATGCTAGGCGCCCAGCGCGGCGGCCAGCTGCTCCTCGCGGCTGTCGGCACGCCCCTCCAGCATCGCCCGCATCGCGGCGTCGAGCGCCTCCCCGACCGCCGGTCCATACAAGCCGGCCGCGACGAGGTCGTGGCCGTCGATCGCCAGGCGGCGGTGGCGGACGTCGTCGAGCCAGCGCCGCGCGGCCGGGAACGCCTCCTCGACGTCGTAGGCGCCTGCGACGGCCACGGTCTCGGGCGGCTGTTTGCGGAGCGCCGCCCACAGCTCGACATCGGGCACCGGTGCGTCCTGGGTCAGCACGTTGGTCAGATAGCCGGCGCTGGCAGCGGTGTGCGCGACGATGCCGCGGTCGGCGGCGGGGAACGCGAGCGCGTCGAGGCGCTCGTGGATCTCGTGGCGGCCACCCCCGAGGCTCGCCCCGAGCACGGCGAGATCCGCGCGCGCGTCAGGCGGCGCCAGCGCCAGCACGCGCCCTACGACCTCGGGATCGACGGCGAACCCACCGGGGTGGCTCCGAGACCCGACGTCGAGCAGCGCGTGGCCGAGGCCGTAGCGCTCGAGCGCCAGCAGCGCCTCCGGCTGCGGCTCGCGCAGCAGCAGGCGCAGCTCGGCGCCGAGCCGTGAGCCCGTGACCGTCTCGACTGCCCCGCCGGCCACCGCCTCGGCGGCGAGCCGGTCCGTCTCCGCGTCGGGCGCGAAGCCCAGTCGCGCCGCGTAGCGCGCCAGCCGGAGCAGCCGCGTCGGGTCGTCGCGGAACGAGCGGTCGTGCAGGACGCGCAGGACGCCGGCGTCGAGATCGCGCTGCGCGCCGTCGTAGAAGGTCAGCTCGCCGTCCGCCAGGTGCAGCGCGATCGCGTTGACGGTGAAGTCGCGGCGCGCGAGGTCCTCGGCCAGCGACGCCCCGAGCTCCACGTCGGGCAGCGCGCCCGGGCGCTCGTAGCGCTCGCGCCGTGCGCCGGCGAGGTCGAATGTCGCCTCCGGGGCCGTCACGGTCGCCGTACCGAACCGGTCGTGCACCGTCACAGCGCCGCCGAGCCGCTCCGCCGCGCGGCGCGCCACGGCGACCGCGTCGCCCTGCACCACGAAGTCGAGCTCGTGCGGGTCGCGGCCCAGTAGCACGTCGCGGACGGCGCCGCCGACCACGTAGACACCGTCCTCGCCCTCGAGTGCGGCGACCGCCGGCGGGCGCCCGAGACGTTCACGCGCGTTCACGGGCCGCATCTTGGCGCGTGGCTAACCTCATACGGAATGTCGTCGGAGCCGAAACGCTGGTACCGGCGGCGGATCGTCATCGTCCTTGGAGCGATCGCGGCCGTCCTGATCTGCGCCGCCGCGGTCTTCGCGCTCACCCGTCCGGGTGACGTCTTCAACAAGGACATCGAGTTCCGCGCCGAGCCAGAGCAGACGTCCGTGCCGCGGGCGGATCCACAGAAGACGAAGAAGGGCAAGCACAAGAAGGTTGACCCGCTCTCCGGCTTCACGTGGCCCCAGTACGGCTACGCGCTCGACCGGCGCCGCTACCTCCCCACCCAGCCCGACGTCGCCCCGCCCTTCCGGATGCGCTGGAGCTGGGACGCGAACGTGCTCATGGAGTACCCGCCGATCATCGTCGGCCAGCGGCTCTTCCTGACCCGCAACGACGCCGAGGTGGTCAAGCTCGACAAGAACACCGGCAAGGTGCACTGGCGGCGCCGCCTGGGCTACCTGTCGGCCTCATCCCCGGCCTACGGCGACAAGAAGATCGTCGTCACCGTGCTCGAGCGCACGAAGGGCGCGCCCGGCAAGGTCACGGCGATCTGGGCCCGCAGCGGCAAGATCTCGTGGTCGCGCGACCTGCCGGCCCGGTCGGAGTCCTCGCCGATCGTCGACCACCACCACGTGTACTTCGGGGCCGAGAACGGGACCGTCTACTCGATGCGCGTCGACACCGGCGCGATCCAGTGGCAGTTCCACGCCGGCGGCGCCGTCAAGGGCGGCCTGGCCCTCGCCGACGGCAAGCTCTACTTCGGCACCTACGGCGGCCAGGTCTACGCGATCTCCCAGGACACCGGCAAGCAAGCGTGGCACACCGGCACGAGCGGCGCCCACTTCGGCCTGTCGGCCGGCAACTTCTACGCCACCCCGGCCGTCGCGTTCGGGCGCGTCTACATCGGCAACACCGACGGCAACATGTACTCGTTCTCGGCCGCCTCGGGCAAGCTCGCCTGGCGGCGGGGCACCGGCTCCTACGTGTACGCGTCCGCTGCGGTAGCGCAGGTGCCCAATGGGCAGCCGACCGTCTACTTCGGCAGCTACAACGGCACCTTCTACGCGCTCGACGCGCGGAGCGGCAGCACGCGCTGGACGTACCGCGACGGCGGCAACATCTCCGGCGGCGCGAGCATCATCGGCGGCATCGTCTACTTCTCCAACCGCGGCCACCGCGACACGACCGCGCTCGGAGCCGTGACCGGCCGCAGGATCTGGAAGAGCGGGCGCGGCGCGTACAACCCGGTCGTCTCCGACGGCGAGGACATCTTCCTCACCGGCTTCGCTTCGGTCGCCCGGCTCCAGCCGCTCACGGTCGCCCAGGAGAAGGCGCGCGCGAAGCGGATCGCCAAGCAGAAGGCGCTGGCGAAGAAGCACGCGCTCGCCAAGAAGAAGAAGCAGGCCGCGAAGAAGAAGGCCGCCAAGAAGAAGCAGGCGGCCAAGAAGAAGAAGCAGGCGGCCAAGAAGAAGGCCGCCAAGAAGAAGCAGCAGCAAAAGGGCGGCTGAGCGCGGATGCGCGTCGGCGCCTCCGGCGACCGAGCGCGGCGAGCCGCGGGCGCGCGGGTCAATCGGCTAGGCGCTACGCCGCCCAGCGCCGCCGGGGCGCCAGACCTGGATCAGGTCCCGCATCGAGATGATGCCCGCCAGCTCGCCGTCCTCGACGACGACGAGATGGCGGAAGCCGCCCTTGGCCATGGCGTCGGCCGCCTGCTCGAGATCCCAGTCCGCGTCCGCGAACGTGGCATTCGATGTCAGGTGGTCGCGGACCAGCTCGCTGTCAGGGTCCTGCCCGGAGCCGAGCGAGCGCACCAGGTCTCGCTCGGTGACGATCCCAGGCCCGGGCTCCTCGGGATCGATGATCACTACGGCTCCGACGTTGTGCTCGTTCATGAAGCGCGCCGCCTCGCGCAGTGAGCGACCCGGCGTGATCGTGAGCACGTGCTCGGTCATGGCGTCTCGCACGTTCATCGTGCGGAACATTACAAACGATCAGGGGCGCATGGGCACGCCGGCCTCGCGCAGCGCCTCGCGCACCTGCGGGATCGTGTACTGCCCGTAGTGGAAGATCGAGGCGCACAGGGCCGCGTCGGCCCCGGCCTGCAGCCCGGCGACGAGATGCGCGGGCTCACCGGCGCCGCCCGAGGCGATCACCGGCACGTCGACCGCCTCGGAGATGGCACGCACGAGCTCGAGGTCGTAGCCGTCCTTGGTGCCGTCGCGGTCCATCGATGTGAGCAGGATCTCCCCCGCCCCGCGCTCGACCCCCTCGCGCGCCCACGCTACGGCATCGCGCCCCGTCGCTGTGCGCCCGCCGGCGACGTAGACCTCGAACCCGGCGTCGCGGCGCTTGGCGTCGATGGCCAGTACGACGCACTGGGCCCCGAACACGTCGGCCATCTCGCCGAGCAGCTCCGGCCGCGCCACCGCCGCGGAGTTGACCGACACCTTGTCGGCGCCGGCGTCGAGCACGGCCTGCGCGTCGGCGACCTCGCGGACCCCGCCGCCGATCGTGAACGGGACGAACACCTCGTCGGCGGCGCGGCGCGCCAGCTCCACCACCGTCGCCCGTTTGTCGGAGGTCGCGGTGATGTCGAGGAACACGAGCTCGTCGGCGCCCGTCGCGTCGTAGTGGGCGGCGAGCTCGACCGGATCGCCGGCGTCGCGGATGTCGATGAACCGCGTGCCCTTGACCACGCGGCCGCCGTCGACGTCCATGCACGGGATGATCCGCTTGTAGTGCACCGGCGAAGGTATAGCGGCGAGCCTCGAAGACAACGCACCTTTTGCCGGTACCTTCCCGCATGGATGGGACTTGACGACGTCCGCGCCCGACGAAAGAACGCGGGGCAGAACCTGCTCGCAGCATGGGGTCTCGCGATCGTCCCGAACGCTCTCGTGTCGTTCGGTGTGGACATGCCGGATGCGTGGTGGTGGACCCTGCGGTTCACGCTGAGCGCGATCTGGCTCGTCGCGCTCGTCGGTGGCTGAGCTGGCTCTGGCGAGAGCGTCGCGCCAAGGCCGAGCCCACGCCGCACGACTTGCCGTAGAGCCCACGACGCCCGCAGTGCCGACACGATCCGCCTGTCGTGCACCGGCGGCCAAGTCTAGGTAGCGCGCGGCGCTCAATTAGGTAGTCGCCTACCGATGCGCGCGGCGGTTGCGGACGCAACAGTCGCACGGTCATGCCCGTGCTCGATCCGCACGCCGCCGCCGTGCACCTCCCCCGCCTCAACCGCCTCGCGTACGCGCTGTGCGGCTCCCCGCAGCTCGCCGACGACCTCACGCAGGAGACCTACCTGCGAGTGCTGGCGCGCCCGCGGCGGCTGCGGCCGGCCCGCGAGTTCCCGTACCTGGCGCGCACGCTGCGCAACGTCCTCACCGACCACCACCGCGCCCAGCAGCGCCAGCCGGTGCTCGTGAGCGACGACCAGATCGCCGACCTGCCCAACACCCGCGCCGACCCCGAGGTGGCCGCGCGGGCGCGCGAGGTGTACGCCGGGATCGCCCGGCTGCCCGACGGGCAGCGCGACGTCGTCGTGGCGGTCGATCTCGCGGGCCTCAGCTACGCGGAGACGGCCGCGGTTCTCGATCTCCCCGTCGGGACCGTAATGAGCCGCCTCCACCGCGCACGCGGCCGGCTCGCGGCCGCTCTCGGAACCGAAAGGACCCTCCCCGCATGATCCGCTCCCTAGTGGTGGCGATCGCCTTGCTGGCGATCGCCGCTCCCGCGGCGTCCGCACACGACACCGAGATCTTCGCCACCAGCAACACGGCGACCATCACCGACCAGAATGACCCGCGGCTCGACCCCCTCGACGGCTTCGCCCGCCGCGTCGAGGACATCGTCCGCGACGGTGGTGCCCGCCCGCGCGGCTCCGAGCTGCTCGACGGCGTGTTCTGCTGCGAGCTCACGTTCGAGCGCTCGCGGCGCTTCGCGGTCGACCGCACCGACGCCGCCGAGCTGCACGACATCGCCGAGACGGTCCGGCGCCGCTTCCTTCAGGGCTCCGTGCTCACGTTCGCGCCACGCGCCGGCGGCGACGCCGTCGAGCTCGATGTCCCGAAGGTCAGTGCCAAGGCGCTGCGCGAAGGCCTGCAGGCCGACCCCGAGGCGGCCGGGCGGCTGTTCGGCGGCTCGGTCACGCAGGACCGGCACCTGCTGCTCGTCGCCGACGGCGCCGACGCCGACTTCGCTCGCGCGTTCGCCAAGAAGATCGGCGGCGACGTCAAGCACGCCACGGTCCGCCCCGGCGACCGCGAGTTCGTCTCCGCCGCCACCGACGGCCGCGCCCGCATCGAGAAGCGCACGCTCGTGATCGCGGGCACCGACGCCGACGACGTCATCGCGCTGCGCGACGCCGGCCGCCGCCTGGCGATCGACTTCGGCGACGACGGCGTGATCGACTTCGAGCCGTCGCTGCGGCGCTTCGACCGCATCCGTTTCGAGGGCGGCGACGGCTACGACACGATCGTAAGCCGCGGCATGGAGGTCGAGCTGTCCCCCGACGCCTTCGCCGGCATCGAGCGGATCGACCTCAATGATCCCGACCGCGTGTCCGTCCACGACCTGTCGCAGGCGGGCGTGCAGGAGGTCTACCTCAACCTGGGCGACGGCGTCGACCGCGTCAGCGTGGACGGCTCCGATGACCGCGACAACATCCTGGTCGGCGGCTTCGACGACACGGTCTACGTCCTCGGCCCGACATTCGTGCAGATCAACCACGCGGAGCGGTTCGACCGCCTGCGCGTCAACGCCGGTGACGGGCGGGACGACATCAGCGCGTCGACCGACCTGATGCAGCTCACCCTCGACGGCGGCGACGGCGGCGGCACGCTGTTCGGCGGCCCGGGCGACGACGTCCTGATCGGGGGCGACGGGTTCGACGACGTCACCGGCGGCAAGGGCAACGACCGCGTGTCCATGCGCGGCGACTTCGACCGCTTCACATGGAAGCCCGGAGAGGGCACCGACAGCGTCGACGGCGGCGGCAGCCACGACTCGCTGTTCTTCCAGGGCATCCCCAACACCGAGGTCTTCGACTTCTTCCGCGACAGGCACGACGTGCGCCTGGTCCACGACCCCGGCGCCGAGGCGGTCGGCCTGCACAGCGTCGAGGAGCTCGACGGCATCGCGCTCGCCGGCGAGGACAACTTCGGCATCCGCAACCTGAGGGGCACCGGCGTGGACCTCATCGACCTCAGCCTGGCGCCGAGCTTCGGCACCGCCGACGGCGACAAGGCGGCCGACCGCGTGGACGTCGACGCCGACGCCCCGGCCAAGGTCACGGGCCAGACGCTGTTCAGCGGCGCGGCGACCATGACCGGTCTCCGTACACGGTGAAGATCTCCCATTCCGACGGCCTGCTCGACACGCTGGCGATCCACGGCGCGCCGAGCATCGACACCTCCGGCCTGCAGGCCGGGACCATCGGGGTCCAGGGCGACTAGTGTCGCGATTCGTAAGTTCAGTCGCAGGCTGCGGGATGCATGGTCGTGCCTGGCGCCCGCAGACGGCCATCGAAATTCCGAATCGGGACGCTAGAGCTCGATTCCCAGGGCGTGCGCCGCGGCGGCCGCTTCCCGCCGCGAGCGCACGCCGAGCTTGCCGAGCACCGCGGCCACGTGATGGTCGACGGTGCGGACGGAGACCACGAGCTGGTCGGCGATCTCGGCGTTCGTCTTCCCCTCGCTGACCAGCTCGAGGACCGTAAGCTGGCGCTCGGTGAGGCCGGCCGGGTTGAGCGGGGTGCGGGCGCGCGGACCACGCGGCACGCGCTCCCCCATCGCCCGCAGGCGCCGGCGGGCGAGCGCGGCCGCCGGTCCGGCGCCGAGGCCGTCGAGCACGCGGATCCCGTCGACGATCGCCTCCGGGTCGTCGCCGTAGACGCGGTCGAGCGCCCGCTCGTAGGGATCGTCCGGCCACGGGTCGGCGATCGCCGGGCCGTGGGCGGGGATGCCGGCCCGCTCGAGGTAGCGCTGCACCTCGGCCCGGAACGGCGCCGCGCCGAGGTGCGCCGTGCGCGGCAGCAGCTCTCCGGCGACCGCCTCGACGACATCGCCGCGGCCAGCCAGCCACGCCCATTCGAGATACGCCAGCCCGGCGTAGGCGACGCCGAGGAGCAGGCGCTGACCGCGGGCGTGCTCCCAGACGGCGGCGAGCATCTCCTCGGCGGCCGGGTCGCCGCGACGGGCCAGCAGGCGCCCCAGCCACGGGACGCTGTAGGCATAGAGCATCCCGGGGTCGTCGACGCCGCCCACGAGCTCGCGCAGGCTGGCCAGCGCGGCGTCCCAGCGACCGCGGCGGATCAGCGCCACGCAGCGGTGCAGCTCGAGGTTGTAGGCGTGCGACCAGAATCCCCGCTCGCGCGTGAAGCGCAGTCCGTCGGCGGTCCAGGACTCGAGCTCGTCGAGGTGGCCGCCGCGTGCGAGCATCTCCACGAGGTTGCAGTAGCCGCGCGCCGCGTACTCGAACTGGCGCGCATCGACCGCCGCGACGATGCTCTCGCGCAGCAGGTCGAGCCCTGCCGGGTCGCCGACTTCGACCCGCGCCATCCCGAGGTAGTTGAGCGTGAGGGCGAACAGGTCGTCGCGGCCGGCGCGCTGCGCAAGCTCGAGCGCTCCGACGAGTATCGGCTCGGCCCGCTCGGGATCGTCGGTCATCGCGGAGATCGCGCCGTCGTACAGCGACGCGTGCGCGAGGGCGGCGATGTCACCCGTCGGCTCGAGCCGCGTCACTGCGCGCGCCGCCGCCTCCTCGGCCTCGCGCGTCTCTCCGGCCATGAACAGGTGGCGCGACACCCGCACCAGGCACAGGCCGACGGCCACCGCGTCGCCGGCGTCGGCGTACAGGCGCGCGGCCTTGCGGCCGGCGTCGACCGCCTCGCGGAAGCGGTGGGCGTTGTAGAGCTCCCAGCCGTAGGCGTCGAGGAGCGCCGCCCGCTCGCGCAGCCCGAGCCGATCCGCGTGCGGGAGCACCGACGCGATGTGGGCGAGCGCCTGGCGATGCGCGCCGGCCTGCGCCGCCTCGCGCCAGGCGTCCGGGCCGGCCGTGACGATCGCGTCGGCGTCGCCCGCCTGAACCGCGTGGTGCATGACCCGAGCCGGCTCGGCGGCGCCGTTCGCGTGCAGCTCGCGCACGACCGCGCCGTTGAGCTGGCGCCGCCGCAGCGCCGGCAGGCTCTGCTCGATCGCCCGCCGCGCGAGCTCGTGCCGGAACGCCAGGCGGTCGGGCCGGACCTCGACGACGCCCGCCTGCTCAGCTTCGGCGAGCGCGTGCAGGCCACGCCCGAGCAACGCCATCGCCAACGGCATCTCGACCTGCGACGGCACCACGGACAGCTGGTCGAGCGCGTCGCGGCACTCCCGCCCGAGCCGCCCCACGCGCGCCAGCACCGCCTCCCGCACGCTCACCGGGACCGCCTCGCCGGGCGCCGCCAGCACCTCGGTGAGGAAGAACGGGTTGCCGCGCGTGACGCGGAGCAGCGCCGCCGGGTCGGCGCCGGTCCCCTCGCACAGCCGCCGCACCGCCGCGGGCGACAGCGGCGCGAGCGCGACGCGATGGACCGGGCAGCCCGCCAGGACGCCGAGGAATCGGTGCAGCGGGTGGCCGGGATCGAAGTCGTCCCGGAACGTGAGCAGGAGCACTGCCCCGAGCGAGTCGATCCGCCGCGCGACGTAGCCGAGCACGTCGAGCGTGGCGTCGTCGGCCCAGTGGATGTCCTCGACGGCCAGCACCGTCGGTGCCGTCTCGGCGAGCGCGGCGAGCACGGCCGCGAAGATGTCGTCGACGGGCTCGCGGCCCACCACGTCGCGCAGCGGGCCGAGCGCGCGCGAGGCCATCAGGTCGTCGCACGCCGAGAGCAGGATCCGCGCGTCGGTTGCGCGCGTGAACGCCCGCACCAGGCTCGTCTTGCCGATCCCGGCCTCGCCGCTGACCAGCACCACCGAGCCGCGGCCCGCCGCGGCGTCGGCCACCGCGGTCGAGAGCACCGCGAGCGTTGGCTCCCGCTCGAGCAGCATGTCTCCATGCTGCCAGCGACGCGTGGACTAGTCCACGCCGTCGAGCGCCGCCTGGCCCTCGGCGATCGTGAAGCGCTTCTCGTACAGCGCCTTGCCCACGATCACGCCCGCGAGGTTGACCTGGCGCAGGCCCGCCAGCGCCTGCAGGTCCTCGCGGCGGCCGATCCCGCCGGAATAGAGAAAGCGCCCGTGCACGGCGTCCGCGACCTGCCGAACCTCGTCCGCGTCCGGGCCTTCGAGCTTGCCGTCGCGATCGACGTTCGTGTACACGAACGACGCCACGCCACGGGCCTGGAGATGGCGGATCGCCTCCGCCGCCGGCAGCTCGGTGGTCTCCGTCCAGCCCGCGGTGGAGATCCGGCCGCCGCGGACGTCGACAGAGACGACGATGCGCGGGCCGTACGTGGCGAGGATCTCGTCGAGGAAGTCGATATCGCGGAACGCCGCGGTGCCGACGATCGCTCGCTCGGCTCCGGCCCGGATCGCGTCGCGCACCGCGGCGACGGTGCGCAGGCCGCCGCCGTACTGGACCGGGACGCCGGTGCCCTGGACGATCCGGCGCAGGTGCTCGATCGAACGCGGCTCGCCCTCCTTGGCGCCGTCGAGGTCCACGACGTGCAGGTAGCGGGCGCCCGCGTCGACCCAGCTCTGGGCGGCCTCGAGCGGGTCGTCGTGGTACGTCGTCGCGTCCTCGAAGCGGCCCTCTACGAGCCGCACCGCGCGGCCGCCGTAGATGTCGATGGCCGGGTAGAGGATCACGCCGCGACACCGACGCGAGCGAAGTTGCGCAGCAGCTGGAGCCCGTCGCGCGAGGACTTCTCCGGGTGGAACTGGACACCCATGACGTTTCCGCGCTCGACGATCGACACGAAGCGCGTCCCGTACTCGCCGCGGCCGACGACGTCGTCGGGATTGGACGGCTCGGGCGCGAGCGAGTGCACGTGGTAGAAGGCCGCGGCGTCACCGAGACCCTCGATCAGTGGCGACGCGCGCTCGAACGTCACGAGGTTCCAGCCGATGTGCGGCACGCGCGGCGCTTCCAGCCTGCGCACGCGCCCGGGCAGCAGCCCGAGGCCGGTCGCGCCCTCGTGCTCGTCCGACGCCTCGAACAGCAGCTGCATACCGAGGCAGAGGCCGAGGACCGGCACGCCGGCCTCGGCCCGCTCGGTAATCAGCTCGTCGAGCCCAGCGGCGTGCAGGCGGCGCATCGCCTCCGGGAACGCGCCGACGCCGGGCACGACGATGCCGTCGGCGGAGCGCAGGACGTCGTGGTCGGCGGTCAGCACCGGGTCGGCGCCGACGTGCTCGAGCGCCTTCTCGACGCTGCGGCGGTTGCCCATGCGGTAGTCGACGATGGCAATCACGTCAGCGTGCCCTTCGTCGACGGGATGCCGGTCTCGGTCGGGTCGACGGCGACGGCGGCCCGCAGCGCGCGCGCGAACGCCTTGAAGCACGCCTCGATCATGTGGTGCGCGTTCGTGCCGGCTTGCAGCTCGAGGTGCAGCGTCAGCCGCGCGGCCGAGGCGACGGCGCGGAAGAACTCCTCGGCCAGATCGTGTTCGAACCCGGCGATGGCGCCGGCCGGCAGGCGGTCGAAGCCCTCGATCGAGGCGAAGGGGCGGCCGGAGACGTCGACCGTGCAGGCGGCGCGCGCCTCGTCCATCGGGATCACGGCGTGCCCGTAGCGGACGATGCCGCGGCGGTCGCCCAGCGCCTGGTCGAGGGCCTGGCCGAGCACGATCCCGGTGTCCTCGACGGTGTGGTGCGCGCCGGTCTCCAGATCGCCGCTGACGCTGACGTCGAGGTCGAAGCGGCCGTGGCGCGCCACGAGGTCGAGCATGTGATCCAGGAAGCCGACGCTGGAGTTGCGGCTGCCGGCCCCGGTGCCGTCGAGCCCGACGGTGAGCGAGACGTCGGTCTCGCCGGTCTTGCGGGTGATCTGCGCAGTGCGGGTCATCGCGACGGCGGATTCTCCCGGATCTCCATCGACGCGGCGTGGTGCTCGAAGCCCTCGGCCCGGGCGATCGGAGCTCCGGCGCGTGCCAGCGCCGCTGCCGCGGGCCCCACGCGCACCTCGGCCATGCGGCGCCGGAAGTGGCGCGCGGACAGGCCGGAGGCGAAGCGGGCGGCGCCGTCGGTGGGCAGCGTGTGGTTGCTGCCGGCGACGTAGTCGCCGAACGCGGTGCCGGACTCGATCCCCACGAACAGGCAGCCCGCGCTGCGCACGCGCGGGGCGAGCGCCTCGGCCGCCTCGCCGGCGAGCTGCAGGTGCTCGGGGGCCAGCGCCTCGGCGAAGGCCAGCGCGGCCTCGAGGTCTGCCGCGTGGACCGTCTCCCCCACCTCGAGCGCGGCGAGCAGATCGGCGTCGTCGGATACCGCGACGACCAGTGACCCTTCGCCGTGCTCGGCCTGGGCCATCAGGTCGAGCTTGAGCGGCGCGGGATCGGCGCCGGCCGAGGCGATGACCGTGAGGTCGGACGGCCCGGCGAACCCGTCGATGCCCACGCGGCCCGCCACCTGGCGCT
Organism: uncultured Solirubrobacteraceae bacterium; assembly: GCA_963803335.1. Taxonomy (GTDB): domain Bacteria; phylum Actinomycetota; class Thermoleophilia; order Solirubrobacterales; family Solirubrobacteraceae; genus DASSUW01. The sequence continues at coordinate 181,786 of CAWDME010000015.1, forward strand.
TGGCCTCCTGCACCCACAGGCTGCCGGGGCCGACGATCACGTCGACCGGCCGGATCGTCTCGGTGCCGTAGGCGAGCGCGGCGATCGCCTGCGCGCCGCCGATCGTGAACACCTCGTCGGCGCCGCAGAGCGCCGCCGCGGCGAGCATCACCGGGTGCCGCGGGGCCGCCACGACGACCTCGTCCACCCCGGCCGCGCGCGCGGTCACGGCGCCCATGACGACCGAAGACGGGTACGCGTGGCGGCCGCCCGGCGCATACACGGCGGCGCGCCGCACCGGGACCTCGCGCAGCCGGACGGTCTGCCCCTCGGGCAGCACGACCTCGGCCTCGTCGTCGAGCCCCGCCTCGGCCACTGCGCGAACGTTCGCTATCGCGGTTTCGAGGCCGGCCCGCACGGCGCCTTCGAGCCCGTCCCGGGCGGCGTCGAGCTCCTCGCGCGTCGCGACGATCCGGTCGTTGCCGGAGAACTGCTCCTCGTACTCCAGCAGCGCCTCGTCGCCGCGCTCGGCGACGTCCTCGACGATCGCGGTCACCTGCACGGCCGCGATCCCGGCGACGTCGCCGCGGATCCGCGCCGCCACCGCGGCAGCGTTCTCAGTCGTGCACTCAAACGGCACGGATGCGCTCCACCAGCGCGTCGATCTCGGCCGCGCGCAGCTTGTGCGCGACCGGGTTGGCGATCAACCGAGCGGTCGAAGCCGCGATCTCCTCGCGGATCACCAGCCCGTTCTCCCGCAGCGTCGTCCCGGTCGCGGTCAGGTCGACGATCCCCTCGACGAGCCCGGCCAGCGGCGCCAGCTCGACCGAGCCCTTGACCTCGACGATCTCGGCCTGGCGCCCGGTGCGCTGGAAGTAGGCGGCGGCGATCTTCGGGTACTTGGTGGCGATGCGCATGACGCCGAGCCGGCGCAGCGCCTCGGCGGCCGGATCGTCGCCGTCGACGGTGGCGAACACCATCCGGCACGGCCCGAAGCCGAGGTCGAGCAGCTCGTAGACGGCGCGCTCGGACTGCTCGGCGAGCACGTCCTTGCCGGTGATCCCGAGGTCGGCGGCCCCCGCCTCGACATACGTCGGCACGTCAGACGGGCGCATCGTGACGATGCCGGCGTCCTCGAACAGCAGCTTGCGGTCGTTGGCGCGGACCTCGGCGGTGTCGACGCCGAGGCGGTCGAGCAGGTCGAGCGTCTCGCCGAGCAGCGAGCCGCGTGGCACCGCCAGCCGCAGGCCTTCGAGGCTCACGGCGCCGCTCTCCACCACGGAGCGCTGGTGTGAGCCTCGAATGTGCTCATCGCCCCTCGCCGACGCGCGCGAGATGCAGCCGCTCGACGTTCAGCGCCCACCCGCACGCCGGCAGGTCGCGTCCGAAGCGCCCCAGCAGGTCGTCGTAGCGGCCGCCGCCGCCCAGCGGGGCGCCGAGCGCGGCGTCGTAGACCTCGAACACGGCGCCCGTGTAATAGCCGAGCGAGCGGATCAGCCCGAGGTCGAAGATCACGCGCTCGGCCACCTGCGGCTCCAACCGGTCGTAGACGGCGCGCAGCTCGGCCGCCTCCGGCACCGCGTCGAGCACCTCGACGCCGCCGCGCATCTGCGGCACCGTCACCAGCTCCTCGCGGCCGTGCGCGGACACCTCGCGCTCGAGCCCCACGAAGTCGAGCGTGACGAGCTCGTGCAGGATCTGCGGGCGGTCGCCGGCCGGCACCTCGAGCCGGTCGAGCAGCCGCGGGTACAGCGACGCGTCGCCGACGCCGATCCGGTAGTTCTCCAGCCCGGCGGCGTCCAGGCACGCGCACAGCACGCTCAGCGCCTCGGCCGTGCCCTCCGGGCCGGGTGCGCCGACGAGCTCGAGCCCGGCCTGCAGCATCTCGCGCGCCTGGCCGCGCTGGGGGCGCACGCTTCGATACGCGTGGGCGAAGTAGCAGAAGCGCAGCGGCGGCTCGGCGGCCTCGTAGCGGGTCGCCACCACGCGGGCGATCGGGATCGTCATGTCCGAGCGCAGCACGAGCACGTTGCCGTGCTCGTCGAACAGCTTGTAGGCGGGGTCGGCCGCCGCCGGGTCGCCACGGGTCAGCACCGACTCGTACTCCAGCGCAGGCGTGGCGATCTCGCCGTAGCCGGAGGATTCGAACACGCCCCGGAACGCTTCGGTGATCGCCCGCAGCTCGCGCAGCTCGTCCGGCAGGACGTCGCGCGTGCCGCTGGGGATCGGGTGGATCACGCCGCGACGCGCTCGATCTGCGCGCCGAGCCCTCGCAGGCGCTCGTCGATCCGCTCGTAGCCGCGATCGATGTCGCGCACGTTGTGGATCTCGCTCGTCCCGTCGGCGCAGACGGCGGCGATCAGCATCGCCATGCCGGCGCGGATGTCCGGGCTCGAAAGCCGCTGGCCGCGCAGCCGGCGCGGGCCGATGACGATCGCGCGGTGCGGGTCGCAGATGGTGATCTCGGCACCCATCGAGATGAGCTTGTCCACGAAGAACAGGCGGTTCTCGAACATCTTCTCGAAGATCAGCACCGAGCCCTCGGACTGGGTGGCGAGCGCCACCGCGATGCTGGTGAGGTCGGCCGGGAACGCGGGCCACGGGCCGTCCTCGACCTTTGATTGATAGTCGCCGGCGTCGCGCGCCACGACGAGCTTCTGCCCGCCGGGGACGACGCAGTCGCCGTCGTCGAACTCGCTGTGCAGGCCGAGCCGGCCGAAGACGAGCCGGATCATCCGCAGGTCCTCCGCCACGCACCCCTCGATCCGCAGCTCGCCGCCGGTCACGCCCGCCAGCGCCATGAACGAGGCGATCTCGATGTGGTCGGGACTGACCGTGTGCTCGCAGCCTCCCAGCTTGCCCATGCCGTGGACCTGCATGACGTTGGAACCGATCCCCTCGACCGCGCAGCCCATCTTGTTGAGCATGCGGGCGAGGTCCTGCACATGCGGCTCGCAGGCGGCGTTGCGGATCACGGTCGTGCCGTCGGTCAGCGCCGACGCCATCAGCGCGTTCTCGGTGCCCATCACCGACGGCTCGTCCATGAAGAAGTCGCACGCCCGCAGCCCGCCGTTGTCGGCCACGATCCGGATGTCGTGGCCGTGCTCGACCGTGGCGCCGAGGGCGCGGAAGGCGTCGAGGTGGGGATCGAGCCGGCGGCGCCCGATCACGTCGCCGCCCGGCGGCGGCATCACGGCCGAGCCGAAGCGGGCCAGCAGCGGGCCGGCGGCGAGGAACGACGCGCGGATGCGCTCGGCCAGCGAGGCATCGACGTCGGTATTCGTGACGTTGTCGGCCTGCAGCGAGACCGTGTTGTCGTCCAGCCAGGCGGTCCTGACGCCGAGCGCGGCGAGCAGCTGCAGCATCGCCTCGACGTCCCGAATGCGCGGGACGTTGTGCAGGATCACCTCCTCGTCGGTGAGGAGGCTGCACGCGAGCAGCGGCAGCGCTGCGTTCTTGTTGCCGGCGGGCACGATCGTGCCGGACAACGGCACCCCGCCCTCGATCAGGAGCTTTTCCATGATGGGAACGGCGGGGCTCTGGCCCCGAGGCTGGGCTAGGGTAACAGCCATGTCTGAGCCTCTTTCGCGCGAGCAGGCCTGGGACCTTTTCTGTTCCTGGACCGAGTCGGAGTCCCTGCGCCGGCACGTGCTGGCGGTCGAGGCAGCGATGCGTGCCTATGCAGCCAAGTTCGGTGAGGACGAGGAGCTCTGGGGCCTCGTCGGCATGCTCCACGACCTCGATTACGAGCGCTATCCGGACCTCGAGACCGGCCATCCGCGGATGGCCCTGGAAGAGCTGCGCAAGCAGGGCTTCTCGGAGGAGTTCGTCCGCGCGGTCGCCTCGCACGCCGACTTCCTCGAAGTGTCGCGCGACTCGCCGATGGAGAAGACGCTGTTCGCCGTCGACGAGCTGTCGGGCTTCGTGATGGCGTGCGCGTTCGTGCGGCCGGAGGGCATCCACGGCATGACCCCCAAGTCGGTCAAGAAGAAGATGAAGACGCCGGCCTTCGCCGCTGCCGTCAACCGCGACGAGCTCCGCGAGGGCGCCGAGAAGCTCGGCGTCGACTTCGACGAGCACGTGACCCTGGTCATCGCCGCCCTCGAGGAGCGCGCCGGGGAGCTGGGCCTCGAGGGCCGGGCGGCCGCCTGATGCGGATCATCGTCCTTGAGGGCGACGAGACCGGCCAGGAGCTGCTCGAGCAGTCGCTGCGCGTGCTCGACCCTGACGTCCTGCAGCTCTCGGTGGAGCTGGAGCGGTTCGACCTGTCGCTCCAGAAACGGCGCGAGACCGGCAACGAGGTCGTGCACGAGGCCGCCGTGGCGATGCGCGAGGCGGGCTACGGGCTGAAGGCCGCGACTGTGACGCCGGAGGGCAAGGACGACGTCGGCTCCCCGAACCGGATTGTCCGCGAGGGCGTCGACGGCAAGGTGATCGTCCGCACCGGCCGCCGCATCCCGGGCGTCGTCGGCCCGGTCTCGGGCGTGTTCCATCCGATCTCCGTCGTCCGCATGGCGGTCGAGGACGCCTACGGCGCCAAGCAGTGGCGCGAGGGCTCCGAGGGGGCGTCCGATGAGGTCGCCTACCGCACCGAGAAGGTCACGCGCTCGACCTGCCATGCCGTCGCGGAGTACGCGTTCCAGACCGCTGAGCGCATGGGCGCCCGCGTCTACGGCGGCCCCAAGTGGACCGTCTCGCCGGTCTACGAGGGCATGCTCAAGGAGGAGATGGACGCCGCCGCGGCGCGCCACTCCGACGTGCCGTACGAGCCGGTGCTGATCGACGCCACGTACGCGGGGCTGCTCACAGGGGCGCCGGAGACGCCGCTGGTCATCCCCGCCCTGAACCGCGACGGCGACTGCCTGTCGGACATGGTGCTGCCGATGTTCGGCTCGATCGCGGGCGCCGAGTCGGTGCTGCTGGCGTTTGACGCGAACTACAACGTCGACGTCGCGATGGCCGAGGCGCCGCACGGCACCGCGCCGTCGCTGATGGGCAAGAACCTCGCGAACCCGATGGCGATGCTGCTGGCATGCGGAGCTGTCCTGTCGTACGCCGGCGACGTGCCGGGCGCCGAGCGGGCGTCGCGCGCTATCTACGAGAGCGTGCTGGAGACTGTCGCGACCGGCACCAAGACGATCGACCTCGGCGGCGGCGCCACGACGTCAGAGTTCACCGACGCGGTCGTCGACAAGGTGCGTACCAAGGTCGACGTCTGGTCGTCGCTGGGCACGCGGTAGCTCTTCGCGGTCATGCCGCCGCTTGCGGCGGTTGTAGAGCGCGCGCTGGATCGCCAGGACAGTGGTGCCGGACACGACGATCGCCACGAGATTGATCGACAGCTGACCCATCGAGCCGCGCCACGCAGGCCAGTCTTGGTAGGCGGCCGAGACGCCGATGTTGGCGGCCGCGGGGATCGTCGTCACCGAGATCGCGACGCCGATCAGGGCCCCGGACTTGGCGGTGGAAAGCGACAACACCCCTGCCGCGCCGGCACACATTGCGACGAACGCCGAGAAGAAGTCCGGGCTGGAGATCACGTTGGACAGGCTGTGGCTCTGTTCGCTGAACGACTCCGGCGTGATCCCGGTGGCCTTGAAGACCAGCGTCGCCAGGTAGGTGGCGGTGATCGCCAGCGCGAACCCGATGACGAGCGCCAGCGCCGACCGGATCGCCAGGTCGCGCCGCCGCTGGATGATGGCGACGCAGACGCCGGCGATCGGGCCGAACTCCGGGCCGACGACCATCGCGCCGACGATCAGGATGGGCGAGTTGAGGAAGATCCCGACCGCCGCGATCAGGGCCGCAAGGGTCATGAAGAGCACGAAGACGGCGGACAGCTCGACGTTCTCACTCGTCCGCTGCTCGACCTCCTCCCACACGACAGCATCCGCCGGCGCACCCGCCGCGTGCTTCTCGGCCTCGTCGGCGGCCTTCGAGATCGCGGTGTCGATGAGCTCGAGAGCGATCGAGCCGTCCTCCTTGAGCCCGAGCGCCTTGAGGTCGCTGAGCACGACGCTGGCGTCCTCGCGCGCAACGTCGCAGAGGATCACGTCGCCCTTGGGCTTGCGCGCGGTGCCCTCGAGCAGGATCACGTTGATGACCGAATCGGTGCAGTCGAGCACGTCCAGGACCGCGTCGGTCTTCTCGTGCGGCGACACGATCCGGAGGTGGACCATCACCGGTCAGCGTACCCGGCCCGGCCGGCCCCACGCGGACGCCCGTTCTGCAAGATCGCTTGCAGCTGACAGCCCCGGATTTCCCAGCTCCAGAGCCAAATTCGTGCCGTTTGTCGCACGGAAGCCCCCACACTGCGGGTTCCGTCCGACCCCAAACGTAGTCTGCCGAACACATGTTCCCCCCGACGACCACCGGCCGCCCGCAAAAGCGCTCGTTCCGCGAGCTGGTGCGCGAGGCTGTGCAGACGGCCGCGGAGTTCGCGACGCTGGGTGAGGCACAGGCGCCTGCGCGGGATGAAGAACCCCGCCGGGTGTCCCCCACCGCCCCCACGCGCGTCCACCCGCACCGCCGGCCACTCGGTCGTCACCCCCGCAGGCGCAGGCCGGGACCGGCCACGCCTCGGGCCCAGGTCTGCGTAACGCCGGTACCCCATCGCCCGGCATCGCGGGCCTGACACCCGCCCGCCGGCGCCCGGTCTGGGAGGACGGGCGCGCCGGCCGGGCAGGCGCCACGGCGCCACAAGGCTCCAACGCACTCGGGTCGCCCACGGGCGGCCCGAGCGCCTTGGGCCTCGCCGCGCACTCGGCGCGAGCCCTCGCGGCTCCGGGCTCCGCGGGCCGCGCGCGGGATCGTCTGGCGCCTTGACGTCGCTAGGCGGTGTAAAGGCGCCATGGTCCGCCGTCGGCGCCAGTGGCTGCCGAACCCCACGCCGCACTGGTCTCCGAACTTACGGGCGAGTCACGAACCGGCCAGGAGCTCGGGCAGCTCCCGCATGTCGTCGAACACGACCGTGCCCGGGCCGGCGAGCCGCTCGGCCGCCGTCAAACCGCCCGCGTAGCCGAACGCGGCCATTCCCGCCGCGCGGGCGGCTTCGACGCCGTAGACGCTGTCCTCGACGACCGCGCAGCGGGCCGGCTCGACGCCGAGGGTCGTGGCGGCGTGCAGGAAGAGGTCCGGCGCCGGCTTGCCGTCCGTGACCTCCGTAGCGCTGAAGATGCGGCCCTCGAAGCGGGCGAACAGGCCGGTGAGGCCCAGGGTGAAGCGCAGGCGCTCGTGGGTGCTGCTCGACGCGACGCAGCTGGGCGTGGAGATGCGGTCGAGGGCGTCGACGATGCCGTCGACGGGTGTGAGCTCGGCCGCGAGCGCCTCCCGGTACAACGGCGTGAACTCGCCCTCCCAGCCCGCCGGCAAAGACCGGCCGATCGCGGCCTCGATCTCGCCGGTCATGTACGCCTCGCTGCGGCCCATGAAGCGCTCGATGATCTCGGCCTCGGACAGCGGCCAGCCGAGGCGCTCGAGCACGATCGCGTCGATCCGGACAGCAATCCGCTCGCTGTCGACGAGCACGCCGTCGCAGTCGAAGATGACGAGGGCGAACGCGTTCACGTAGTGCGGTCGATCGTCAACACCTCTCGGCGTGACCGCCATTCTCGGCGAGATCCTGACGCTCGAGGCGCGGACGGGGAGGTGTCGATGGAGGCCGGGAGCATTAACGACCACGAGCCGCCCCGCGGGGCGGCTCGCTAATGAAGAACCGGCGGCGACCTACTCTCCCAGGCCCTTGCGAGCCAAGTACCATCGGCGCTGTGGGGCTTAACTGCTCTGTTCGGAATGGGAAGAGGTGTTTCCCCCACGCTAAAGCCACCGGAAACTTGTCAGGCCCACCGGCCGCCCACGCGAGGCGGCCGGCGCGCCGCGTACGGCGCGGGCCTTCAAAACTGCACAACCCGCCAACCACGGGTACCACAAAAATTATCCGTCAAGCCCTCGACCCATTAGTACCGGTCTCCTACGCACATTGCTGTGCTTCCAGATCCGGCCTATCAACCTGGTGGTCTACCAGGGGTCTTACTCCCTCATGGGGATGGGAGAGCTCATCTCGAGGCCGGCTTCCCGCTTAGATGCCTTCAGCGGTTATCCGATCCGCACGTAGCTAACCTGCGGTGCCCTTGGCAGGACAACAGATACACCAGAGGTGCGTTCATCCCGGTCCTCTCGTACTAGGGACGAATCCTCTCAACTCTCCAACGCCCACGGCAGATAGGGACCGAACTGTCTCACGACGTTCTGAACCCAGCTCGCGTACCGCTTTAATGGGCGAACAGCCCAACCCTTGGGACCTACTTCAGCCCCAGGATGCGACGAGCCGACATCGAGGTGCCAAACCGAGTCGTCGATGTGGACTCTTGGACTCGATAAGCCTGTTATCCCCGGAGTACCTTTTATCCGTTGAGCGACGGCACTTCCACTTGCAACCGCCGGATCACTAAGGCCTGCTTTCGCACCTGCTCGACATGTCTGTCTCACAGTCAAGCTCCCTTGTTGCCTTTACACTCTACGCACGGTTTCCAACCGTACTGAGGGAACCTTTGCGCGCCTCCGTTACATTTTAGGAGGCGACCGCCCCAGTCAAACTACCCGCCTGGCACTGTTCAGCACCCGGATTCACGGAATGCTGTTAGAAGCACAATACGTCAAGGGTGGTATCTCAAGGTTGGCTCCGCACGAACCGCAGTCCGTGTTTCATAGCCTCCCACCTATCCTGAGCGAAACGCACCGCACTCCAATACCAAGTTGTAGTAAAGGTTCACGGGGTCTTTCCGTCTAGCCGCGGGTACTCGGCATCTTCACCGAGACTGCAATTTCACCGAGCCCCTCGTTGAGACAGCGTTCAAGTCGTTACGCCATTCGTGCAGGTCGGAACTTACCCGACAAGGAATTTCGCTACCTTAGGACGGTTATAGTTACCGCCGCCGTTTACCGGGGCTTAGTTTCAGTGCTTCGGGCCGAAGCCCTAACACCTCCACGTAACCTTCCGGCACCGGGCAGGCGTCAGCCCCTATACGTCGTCTTACGACTTTGCAGAGACCTGTGTTTTTGGTAAACAGTCGCTTGAACCAATTCACTGCGGCCCCCTCGGGCTCCACGCGCAAGGCGCTTCACCCTACCGGGGCGCTCCTTCTCCCGAAGTTACGGAGCGATTTTGCCGAGTTCCTTAACGAGGGTTATCTCGATCACCTTAGTATTCTCTACTTGCCCACCTGTGTCGGTTTTGGTACGGGCACGTGGAATCTCCCTAGAGGATTTTCTTGGGGGCATGGCGTCTGCGACTCGCCGGCTTATAGCCAGCTGCCATCACACCTCAGGTTATGCGGCTTCGGATTTGCCTGAAGCCACCCCTACATGCTTGGCCCAGGACGACCATCGCCTGGGTTCGCTTAGCCTTCCCCGTCCCCCCATCGGTCAAATGACTCCGACGTGGTACAGGAATATCAACCTGTTGTCCATCGACTACGCCTTTCGGCCTCGCCTTAGGTCCCGACTAACCCTGAGCAGACGAACTTTACTCAGGAATCCTTGGGCAATCGGCGGAGGGGATTCTCACCCCTCTTTCGTTACTCATGCCGGCATTCTCACTTCCCAGGGCTCCACGGCTGGCTTCCGCCGCCGCTTCACTGCCATGGGAACGCTCTCCTACCGCGCGTCTTGCGACGCACCCGCAGCTTCGGAGGCTAGCTTGAGCCCCGTTACATTATCCGCGCCCGAACACTTGACCAGTGAGCTGTTACGCACTCTTTCAAGGATGGCTGCCTCTAAGCCAACCTCCTGGTTGTCTGTGCACTCGGACATCGTTTGCCACTTAGCTAGCACTTAGGGTCCTTAGCTGGCGGTCTGGGCTGTTTCCCTCTTGACGCTGAAGTTTATCCCCCAGCAACTGACTCCCGGAGTAGCCGTGACGGTCTTCGGAGTTTGCCTGATTTCGGTAAGCTGGTAGGCCCCCTAGACCAAACAGTGCTCTACGGCCGCCACGGAATTTATCCGAGGCTATACCTAAATATATTTCGGAGAGAACCAGATATCTCTGAGCTTGATTAGCCTTTCACTCCGACCCACAGGTCATCCGCCCAGTTTTTAACCTAGGTCGGTTCGGTCCTCCACGGGGTCTTACCCCCGCTTCAACCTGCCCATGGGTAGCTCGCTCAGTTTCGGGTCTACCGCCTACGACTATGTCGCCCTGTTCGGACTCGCTTTCGCTACGCCTTCGCTCATCGCTTAAGCTCGCCGCAGACGAGTAACTCGCCGGCTCGTTATGCAAAAAGCACGCCGTCACAGCACGAAGCTGCTCCGACCGCTTGTAGGCACGCGGTTTCAGGTACTATTTCACTCCCCTTCCGGGGTACTTTTCACCTTTCCCTCACGGTACTAGTCCGCTATCGGTCACCAGGGAGTACTTAGCCTTGGAGGGTGGTCCCCCCAGATTCAGTCCGCGTTTCACGGGTGCGGACCTACTCAGGAACGCCATCGAGAGGCCGGTCGGTTTCGTCTACGGGACGATTGCCCTCTGTGGTGCACGGTTCCACGTGCTTCAACTACCGATCGGCTTGGTAACTCTCGCCGGGACAGCCACATCCCGGACAGGCGCCCTACAACCCCTCGTACGCAACGCGTGGCCGCTTACACGTACGAAGTTTGGGCTATTCCCCTTTCGCTCGCCACTACTCGGGGAGTCTCGGTTGATTTCCTTTCCTCCGGGTACTGAGATGTTTCAGTTCCCCGGCTTGCCCCCGCATGCCTATGTATTCAGCATGCGGTAGCGCCGTATTGCTAGCGCTGGGTTTCCCCATTCGGGAATCCGCGGATCACAGGCTATTCAGCGCCTCCCCGCGGCTTATCGCAGCCGTTCACGCCCTTCATCGACTCCTGGTGCCAAGGCATCCACCATGTGCCCTTCCTATCTTGACGGTGATCACGCGCTCGGACGGCCTAGGGCCGGCCGGGCACGCGGTGATACCCGTTTGTTGGCATGGCTGTGCAGTTTTCAAGGTCCGCAAAGAGGCGCCCCGTCCGGTCTGGACGGTGGTCTCTCAAAACTCAACAGCATGCGCCCACGCGAGCAACGCTCGGCGGGCGCCAGGTCCGGTCGACGTTTCGGTAGCTGCCGTGCTCGTCGGCGCGGAATGCGCCGGCGGGACGGACAACCGCTCCAATCCTGGAGCTTCCCTAGAAAGGAGGTGATCCAGCCGCACCTTCCGGTACGGCTACCTTGTTACGACTTCACCCCAGTCACGAGCCCCACCTTCGACGGCTCCCTCCCAAAGGGTTAGGCCACCGGCTTCGGGTGTTGCTTGCTTCCGTGGTGTGACGGGCGGTGTGTACAAGGCCCGGGAACGTATTCACCGCGGCAATGCTGATCCGCGATTACTAGCAACTCCGCCTTCATGCAGGCGGGTTTCAGCCTGCAATCCGAACCGAGACGCGCTTTGAGGGATTCGCTCCACCTCGCGGTATCGCAGCCCTCTGTACGCGCCAATGTAGCACGTGTGTAGCCCTGGACATAAGGGGCATGATGACTTGACGTCATCCCCACCTTCCTCCGGTTTGTCACCGGCAGTCTCGCATGAGTCCCCAACTAAATGCTGGCAACATGCGACGGGGGTTGCGCTCGTTGCGGGACTTAACCCAACATCTCACGACACGAGCTGACGACAGCCATGCACCACCTGTGAAGGTCCAGCCGAACTGACCCCGTGTTTCCACGGGTATGACCTACATGTCAAGCCCAGGTAAGGTTCTTCGCGTTGCGTCGAATTAAACCACATGCTCCGCTGCTTGTGCGGGCCCCCGTCAATTCCTTTGAGTTTTAGCCTTGCGGCCGTACTCCCCAGGCGGGGCACTTAATGCGTTAGCTTCGGCACGGAGGGAGTCGACACCCCCCACACCTAGTGCCCATCGTTTACAGCGTGGACTACCAGGGTATCTAATCCTGTTTGCTCCCCACGCTTTCGCGTCTCAGCGTCAGTAACGTCCCAGCGAGCTGCCTTCGCAATTGGTGTTCCTCCTGATATCTGCGCATTTCACCGCTACACCAGGAATTCCACTCGCCTCTTCCGTACTCGAGCCCGACAGTATCCACCGGCATCCGAGGGTTGAGCCCCCGACTTTCACAGCGGACTTACCGGGCCGCCTACACGCGCTTTACGCCCAATGATTCCGGACAACGCTAGCCCCCTACGTATTACCGCGGCTGCTGGCACGTAGTTAGCCGGGGCTTCTTGTGAAGGTACCGTCACTCCAGCCGGCTATTCACCGACGAAGCTTCGTCCCAACTGAAAGGGGTTTACAACCCGAAGGCCTTCTTCCCCCACGCGGCGTTGCTGCGTCACGCTTTCGCGCATTGCGCAAGATTCCCCACTGCTGCCTCCCGTAGGAGTCTGGGCCGTGTCTCAGTCCCAGTGTGGCTGATCGTCCTCTCAGACCAGCTACGCATCGTCGCCTTGGTAGGCCGTTACCCCACCAACAAGCTAATGCGCCGCGGGCCCGTCCCGATGCGAAGGCCGAAGCTATCTTTCCTCAGCTCCCTTATGAGAGTTGAGTACATCCGGTATTAGCCCGAGTTTCCTCGAGTTGTCCCGGTCATCGGGGTGGGTTACCCACGTGTTACTCACCCGTTCGCGGCTCTGCCCCAGGCCGAAGCCTGGTTCGTCGCTCCACTTGCATGTGTTAAGCACGCCGCCAGCGTTCGTCCTGAGCCAGGATCAAACTCTCCGTGAAGAACTACTCACACAGAGCTGTCAATGCATCACACGAAGGGTGCGGCCGTACACGTGGCCAGTCACCGGATGCGATCGACGAGGTTTGCTTCTTGTTTCAGGTGCCGTACGGCACGAGAGTGCCGTCGGCGATTCTTGACGAACCTGGACGCACAGATCAATTGCCACGACGCTAGGTCGCAGCCGATCGGTGCGCATGCTGTTGAGTTTTCAAAGACCGTGGCGCCTCGGGGCCGGAGGGGCCTCCCCCGTCCTGGCGCGCGCTCGGAACCCTTCCCGAGCGGGCAATGGAGTGTAGCGCGCCCCCGGACGGCTGTCCAAGGGGCTTCCTCCAGGGCCGGGGACTCTAGCAGGGCTACGACAGGACCTGGACATGGACCTCGCGGCGCCGCGGGCGGTCGTCGAAGTCGATCAGGACCACCTGCTGCCAGGTCCCGAGCACCAGGCGGCCCGCCACCAGCGGCACGGTCTCGGACGGCCCGACCAGTGACGCACGCAGGTGCGCGTGCGCGTTGTCGTCGTGATTGAGCACGTTGTGCTGATACGTGCCCGTTCGCGGCACCAGGCGCTCGAGCAGGGCCTGCAGGTCGGCCACCCCGCCCGGCTCGTACTCCATCGTGGTCACCGCGGCCGTTGAGCCGGTGACGAAGACGCACACCACGCCGTGCGAGACCTCGCTCTGGCGCACCACGGCCAGGACGCCCTCGGTGAGATCGACGATCTGGCCTTCGCCCTCGGTCTCGAGCCGGAGCAGGCCGGTGTGGACGGTCACGCGACGCGCAGCCGCCGGAAGCGGCGCTTGCCGACCTGCAGCACGCGGCCGTCGAGCGCGCTGGCCGGCAGGTCCAGCGCGGACACCAGCTCGCCGTCGAGCTTGACGCCGCCGCCCGCGATCGTGCGCCGCGCGTCCGAGCGCGACCCGCCGAACACGTCGGCGATCAGGCCGGGCAGGTGGACCTCGCCGTTGCCCTCCACCACGGCCTCCTCGATCTCCGCGGGCAGATCGCCGCTCACGAACACGCGCTCGAACCCGGCAGCCGCCTCTGCGGCCGCCGCCGCGCCGTAGAACCGCTCCACGATCGCGCGCGCCAGCGCGTGCTTGGCATCACGCGGCGCCACGTCCTCCGGCACCGCCGAGCCCAGGAGCAGGTCGTACCACTGCGGCATGGCCGTGTCCGGGATCGACAGCGTCTTGCCGTACATCTGGTCCGGTGGATCGGTGATCCCGATCTGGTTGCCGACCGACTTGGACATCTTCTGCACGCCGTCGATGCCCGGCAGCAGCGGCATCGTCAACACCGACTGCGGCGGCTGGCCGTAGGCCGTCTGGATTGCCCGTCCCATCAGCAGGTTGAACGTCTGGTCGGTGCCGCCGAGCTCGATGTCCGCCCGCACGGCGACCGAGTCGTAGCCCTGCAGCACCGGGTACAGCAGCTCGAGCAGCGAGATCGGCTCGTTGGCCGCCCAGCGCTTGGAGAAGTCGTCGCGCTCGAGCAGCTGGGCGACCGTGGGCACGCGGGCGAGCCGGAACAGGTCCTCGGCGCGCATGTCGAGCCACTCGCTGTTGTGGCGCAGCTCGAGCCGCTCGTCGGTGCGCAGGACCTTGCCGGCCTGAGCGACGTACGTGCGGGCGTTCGCGTCGATCTGCTCGCCCGAGAGCACCGGTCGTGTGGCCGACCGGCCGCTCGGATCGCCGACGCGCGCGGTGTAGTCGCCGACGATCAGCACGACCGTGTGGCCTGCGTCCTGGAACTCGCGCAGCTTCTGCAGGACCACGGTATGCCCGAGGTGCAGATCGGGCGCCGTCGGGTCCAGGCCGAGCTTTGCCCGCAGCGGCCGGCCGGTCGCCAGGCGCTCCGCCAGAGCCCCGGCGGGCAGCGATTCGACCGCGTTGCGAGCCAGGTATGCCGCCGTCCGGGCGGCTTCGGAGGCCGATGCTTCCATCCGGGCCAATGCTAGCCTCCACCGGGGCCTTGATCTGCCCCTGCTCGCGCCTGAGACGGCCCCGCGCGCGGCTCGAAGGGCGGCTCTTGCGCGGGCCGGTCCAATCTATGAGCGATCACGAACGCACACGCACCGGTCCCGAGGCCGGCCCGGCCAACGGGTCCGGCAACGGCGCGACCGTTGTGGCGCTCCGCCCGCATGACAAGCCCGAGGACGGCAAGCCGCGGCGCCGGCGCGTGCGGATCCGCAAGCTGCGGCTCCTCCTGCTGCTGGTCGGCCTCGGCATCCTGGCGGCGGTCTCGACCGTGTTCGGGATGATGATGGCGGTCGCCTCCGACCTGCCGCAGCTCGAGCTCTCGACCGCCCGCAACTCGGTCATCCTCGACAAGGACGGTCACCAGCTCGGCTATCTCACCGGCAACCAGAAGCGGGTCTTTCTCTCTGAGGCGGAGGTCGCCCCGGTGATGAAGCACGCGATCATCGCGATCGAGGACCGCCGCTTCTACACCAACGAGGGCGTCGACCTGCGCGGCATCGGCCGCGCCTTCTTCCAGGACGTCGTGCAGAAGAAGGTCGTCCAGGGCGGCTCGACGATCACCCAGCAGCTCGTCAAGAACGCGCTCGCCGCCCAGAACGACCGCACGCTCTTCCAGAAGCTCCGCGAGGCCGCGCTCGCGTACCACCTCACGCACGAGTGGTCGAAGGAGAAGATCCTCAACAACTACCTGAACACCATCTACTTCGGGAACGGCGCGTACGGGCTCGAGGCGGCCGCGCGCACGTACTTCCAGCCCAACCATCCCGGCTGCGACGTGCGCGGCGACAAGCGCTGCGCCTCCGACCTGCAGCCGCAGGAGGCCGCGCTGCTCGCCGGGATGGTGTCCTCGCCGACCGCCTACGACCCGATCGCCCATCCGGAGGCCTCCAAGGCGCGCCGCGACCTCGTGCTCCAGCGCATGTTCGAGCAGGGCTTCATCACGCAGCCGCAGCTCGAGATCGCCAAGGCCAAGCCGATCCCGGACCAGGGCGACCTCCAGCCGCCGGAGGAGGACACCGAGTACCCGTACTTCACGTCGTGGGTCAAGCAGCAGGTCGTCGACCGGCTCGGTGGCGGCCAGGAGGGCGCGCGCCAGGCGTTCGAGGGCGGCCTGCGGATCCACACGACGATCGACGGCGAGCTGCAGGACACTGCGCAGTCGGCGATCAGGCAGTGGCTGCCGTTCGAGGACGGCCCGCACGCCGCGCTGGTGGCCATCGAGAACAGCACCGGCAAGGTGCGCGCGATGGTGGGCGGCGACGACCAGCACTACAACGACCACCCGTTCAACCTGGCCACGCAGGGCCAGCGCCAGCCCGGCTCGGCGATCAAGCCGTTCATCCTCGCGGAGGCGCTCAAGCAGGGCATCTCCCCGAGCTCGGTGTGGGCCTCGCACAAGCTCGAGATCAAGGTTCCGCACTCGAAGGAGATCTTCACCGTCAACAATTACGAGGGCGCCTATTCGGGCCAGGCGACGCTCGCGCATGCGATCACGTTCTCCGACAACTCGGTGTTCGCGCAGGTGGGGATCAAGGTCGGGACGCGCAAGGTGGCGCGCCTGGCGGAGCGGATGGGCATACGCACGCCGGTCTCGCACAACTACGCGATGACGCTCGGCGGCCTCAGGCAGGGCGTCACGCCGCTCGACATGGCGCACGCGTACGAGACGTTCGCCGCCGGCGGCGACCTCATCTACGGCACGCTCAGCCCGGGCGCGGACAACAGTCGCGACGACACCGCGCCTGGCCCGGTCGGCATCGACCGGATCGCGCGCCGCGACGGCGACAAGGAGAAGGCGATCAAGCTTCCGAGCGGTGACGAGGCGGTCAACCGCAAGGAGCGCCGCAACGTGCTCGAGCACTCGATCGCGACCGAGGTCGGGTCGCTGCTGCAGAGCGTGGTGCGGGTCGGCACCGGCACCCGCGCGCAGGTTGCGAACCTGGTGATCGCCGGCAAGACCGGCACCACCGAGGGCTACGGCGACGCCTGGTTCGTCGGCTGGACGCCGAAGTACACGGTGGCGGTGTGGGTCGGCTACCCGGACGAGTTCAAGTCGATGGAGACCGAGTTCAGCGGCCAGCCGGTGGCCGGCGGCACGTATCCGGCGGCGATCTTCCGCACGTTCATCGAGGGCGACCTGCGCAACAACCCGCCGAAGCCCGAGGAGACGCCGACGCCGACCGCGCCGGCTCCGACCGGCACGACCGCGCCGGCACCGACCGCGACCGCCGCGCCGACCACGGCGCCGCCCGCCCCGACGCCCGCGCCCACCACGGCGCCGCCGGCCCCGACACCCGCGCCCACCACGCCGCCGTCACCGGGCGGCGACACCGCCCCGGACGCCGCCGGCCAGTAGCTGCTGGATTCCGTGGCCCGCGTGCCCGCATGGCCGCGTACCGTGGATGCAGGGCGCCGCCCGCGCGATCGGCACAGTGGCAGAGCCACGGGCCGATCAAGTGGGCGGTGATCCTGCGCCGCGGGACGCGCCCAGGCGGGTGCGTGGGTCGCGGAATCCAGCAGCCAAGTCGGGGGGCCAGGGCCGCGACACGCTGCGCGCGCCCGCCACGCAGAAGCGCCACGGCAGGTCCGGCGCCTTGGTGATCCCGATCCGCGTCCCGACCACTACCTCGACGTCTTGCCAGCCCGGCGGCGGCGCCTCGATCGCCACCGGCCCGGCGGCCAGATCCCCGGTGTTGTGCTCGAGCGTGACGCCCAGCGCCTGCGTGAGCTTTCCCGGCCCCGAGCAGAGGTCGTCGACGCCGCGGCGAGCGCGCATGTGGTCGATCCCCTCCAGCGGCTCGAGCGCGCGGATCAGCACGGCAGCCCCGACGCCCTGGCGATCGCACACCGCGTTCAGCAGCGCGTGGATCCCGTACGAGCGGTACACGTAGGCGCGGCCGGGCGGCCCGAACAGCGGGGCCGTGCGCGCCGTCAGGCCGACGAACGCGTGGCAGGCCGGCTCAGACTCGTGGTAGGCCTCGGTCTCGACGATCACCCCGGCGGTGTCGCCGTGGCGCACCACGCAGCCGAGCAGTGCAGGCGCGACCTCGAGCACGGGCCGGTCGTAGAACGCGTGACTGAGAGTCAACTCAAGCGGGCTGATCGTCGAGCTCGGCGCGCGCGTGCGCGAGCTGCTCGCGGACGCGGTCGAGCGCCGTGCCGCCCTCGGACACCTTCGACTCCAGCCACGCGTGCTGGGCGAGCACGGCGTAGAACTCGTCGTCGAGCGCCTCAGAATGGCGCGCGAGCTCCTCGCGCGAGAGCTGCGACAGCGTGCGGCCGGAGTCGACCGCCTCGCGCACGAGGCCGGCGACGATGCCGTGCGACTGGCGGAACGGCACGCCGCGGCGCACGAGCATGTCGGCGACATCGACCGCCGCGATCATCTCGTCGGCCGCCGCGCCGGCCAGCCGCTCGCGGTCGAACGAGATCCCGGCGAGCATCCCGGCCGCCGCCTGCAGGCAGATGTCGAGGGTGTCGGCGGCGTCGAACAGGTGCTCCTTGTCCTCCTGCATGTCCTTGTTGTAGGTCAGCGGCAGGCCGTGCAGCACCCCGTGCATCCCCACGAGGTGGGCGGTCACGCGCGGCGCCTTGGCGCGCAGCAGCTCGGCGGCGTCGGGGTTCTTCTTCTGCGGCATGATCGAGGAGCCGGACGCCCACGCGTCGGACACCTCGCAGAAGCCGAACTCCTCGCTCGACCACAGGACGATCTCCGCGCCGAGCCGCGACAGGTGGGTGGCGCAGGTGGCCGCCGCAGCGAGGTAGTCGAGCACGTAGTCGCGGTTGGAGACCGCGTCGATCGAGTTCTGGGCGACCCCGCTGAAGCCGAGCTCGCGCGCCACCAGGCCGCGGTCGGTCGCGAAGTTCACGCCCGCCAGCGCGCCGGCGCCGAGCGGCAGGTCGCTGGTGGCGCCGAGCACGTGCTCGAAACGCTGCGCGTCGCGCCGGAACATCCAGAAGTAGGCGAGCAGGTGGTGCGCGAGGTAGACGGGCTGGGCGCGCTGCAGATGCGTGTAGCCGGGCATCGCCCAGTCGAGGTGGCGGTCGGCGAGCTGGACGAGCGCGCTCTGCAGGCGCTGCAGCCGCTCGATCGTCGTCAGCGCGTGCGCGCGCGTGAACATCGCTACGTCGGTCGCGACCTGGTCGTTGCGCGAGCGGGCGGTGTGGAGCTTGCCGCCGACCGGGCCGACGATCTCCGTCAGCCGCCGCTCGATCGCCATGTGGATGTCCTCGTCGCCCGGGCGGAACTCGAACGCGCCGGTGTCGAGCTCGTCGGCCACGCGGTCAAGGCCGCTGAGCAGCGCGTCGCGATCGTGGTCGGAGATGATCTCCGCCTCGGCGAGCATCTTCGCGTGCGCGCGCGACTGCTCGATGTCGTAAGGACCCAGCCGCCAGTCGAAGCCGATCGACGCGTTGAGCTGCTGGAAGACGGGATCCTGCGGAAGCGAGAAGCGCGACATCCGAGCGGGCATCATGACTGACATGCCCGTCGCGGTTCGGCCCGCCACGCCCGTCGATCCCATCGACTCGCTGCTGTACCTGTCGGCCAAGCCGTACTACGACGCCTACGCCGGCTCGGAGGCGCGGGCACGGGCGTTGCTCGCCGCCGTATACCGGCGCCCCGGGCACGCCGCCAGCTTCGACGTCTGCGCGGTGGCGGAGGTCGACGGCGCGCTCGCCGGCGTGATCGCGTGCTTCCCGGTCAGCGAGGGCGACGAGCGGGCGCGGCGGTTCGTGTCGTTGACCGCGCCGCGCGTGCCGCCGTGGCGCTGGCCGGCGCTGCTGCGCCACTTGCGCGCCGCCGGGTTGGTCTCCCCCAACCCGCCGCCGCGGATGCTGTACGTGGACGCACTGGCGGTTGACGCGGAGTTCCGGCGCCGCGGCGTCGCCCGCGCGCTGCTCGCGCAGGCCGAGGAGGCCGCCGCCGCGCACGCGCTCGAGGGCGTGGCGCTCGACACGGGCCTGCAGAACGCACCGGCACGCGCGCTGTACGAGGCGACCGGGTTCAGCGAGCGCGAGATCCGCCGCGCGCCGAGCGAGAGTGTCGCCGAGGCGATCGGCGGTCCCGGCTTCGTCAGCTACCTGAAACGGCTGTGAGCGCCTCGGCCACCTGCGCCACCTGGCCCTCGGTCATCTGCGGGAAGAACGGCAGCGCGACCGAGCGTGCGGCGACGTCCTCGCAGACCGGGAACTCGCCCTCCCGGTGCCCGAATGTCTCGCGGTAGTAGGACATCAGGTGGATGGCCGGCAGGTAGGGCTTCGACTGCACGCCGCGCTCGCGCAGCCGCTCGATCGTCGCGTCGCGCTCGAGGCCGTGCGGGAGCTGGACGACGAAGACGAACCAGCCGCGGACCGCGTCGCCCTCATCGGGACACGGCAACGTCACCGGGCTGTCGGCGAGCGCTTCGCGGTACAGCGCAGCGACACGGGCGCGGCCGGCCAGCAGCTCGTCGAGCCGGTCGAGCTGCGCCAGCCCGAGCGCACAGGCGATGTCGCTGAGCCGGTAGTTGAAGCCCAGGCGGTCGTGGTCGAGCCAGTCCATGTTCGGCGCCCGGCCCTGGTTGCGCTCGGAGTCCACGCGCTCCTTGTGCTCGGCCGAGCCCATCGTGATCATGCCGCCCTCGCCGGTGGTCATCTGCTTGTTGGCGTAGAAGGCGAACGTGGCGGGATGGCCGCGGCTGCCGATCGGCGTGCCGTCCGCGTAGCGGCCGCCGAGCGCCTCGCAGGCGTCCTCGACGATCGGAAGCCCGTGGCGCTCGAACGCGTCGAGCTCGGCGGGATAGCCGAAGATGTCGACCGGCAGCAGCGCTTTCGTGCGGCCGGTGATCGCCGCCGCTGCCGCGTCGGGGTCGAGGTTGAGCGTGACCGGGTCGATGTCGGCGAACACCGGCTTCGCCCGCTCGAACACGATCGCGTTGGCCGAGGCGACGAAGGAGAACGGCGTGGTGACGACCTCGTCACCGTCGGTGACGCCCACCGCGCGCAGCGCGAGGTGCAGCGCGGCGGTGCCCGAGGAGACCGCGCTCGCATGGCGAGCGCCGACCCGCGCGGCGAACTTGTCCTCGAACTCGGCCAGGCGCGGACCGAGGCTGAGCTGCCCGGAGCGCAGCACCTCGATCACCGCCTGCTCCTCCGCTTCCCCGAGGACGGGGCGTGCGAGCGGGACGACGTCGGTGTTGACGGTCACGCCTGCGCGGCCCGCGTCCGCACCATGCCGGCCTCGAGCGAGTCCACGAGCGCGTCCCACGACGCCTCGATGACGTTCTCGTGGACGCCGATCGCGCCCCACGTGTCGGTGCCGTCGGTGGCGTCGAGCAGCACGCGGGTGGTGGCGCCGGTGGCCTTCCACTCGTCGAGGATGCGCACCTTGTAGTTGACGAGCTTGATGTCGCGCAGGTGCGGATAGCGCTCGCCGATCGCGGCGCGCAGCGCGCTGTCGAGCGCGTTTACCGGGCCGTTGCCCTCGGCGACGCGCACATACCGTTGCCCGTCGACCCAGATTTTGATCGTCGCCTCGGTCTGCACGCGGCCGTCCTCGCGCTTTTCGGAGATCACGCGCCAGGACTCGAGCCGGAACAGCGGCTCGTAGTCGCCGCTCTCACGCCGGATCAGCAGGTCGAACGAGCCGTCGGCGGCCTCGAACTGGAAGCCGCGGTGCTCGAGCTCCTTCACCCGCTCGACCACGCGGGCAGCGGTGGCGTCGTCGAGCGCGCCGCCGGCGTGGGCGATCACCGTGCCCTTGCCCGAGAGCTCCGAGACGAGCACGTCGCGGCTGTTGCCCACCAGCGCCGGCTCGATGTGCTCGAACGTCGCCGGATCGGCGTTGACGCCGGCGACGTGCATGCCGCCCTTGTGGGCGAACGCGTTCTTCCCGACGTACGGCTGGTCCGGGTCGGGCGTGAGGTTGAGCAGCTCGTCGAGGTAGTGGGCGGCCTCGGTCCAGCCCTCGAGCGTCGGCAGGCAGTCGTGGCCGAGCTTGAGTTGCAGGTTCGGGACGATGCTCGTGAGGTTGGCGTTGCCGCAGCGCTCGCCGTAGCCGTTCATCGTGCCCTGCACGAGGACGGCGCCCTCGGCGACCGCGGCGAGCGAGTTCGCCACGCCGCACTCGGCGTCGTTGTGGCAGTGGATGCCGAGGTCGGCATCTACGGCCTCTCGCACCGCGCGCACCGCAGTCACGATGTCCGCGGGGAGCGAGGCCCCGTTGGTGTCGCAGATCGTGACGTTCTCGGCGCCGGCGCCGGCCGCCGCCTGCAGGCACGCGATCGCGTACGCCGGGTCGTCGCGGAAGCCGTCGAAGAAGTGCTCGGCGTCGTAGATCACGCGCTTGCCCTCGGCGACCAGGAACGCGACCGACTCGGCGATCATCGCCAGGTTCTCGTCGCGGCCGACCTTGACGACCTTCTCTAGGTGCAGGCTCCAGGTCTTCCCGACCAGCGTGCAGACGGGCGCGAACGACTCCGCGAGCGTTCTCAGCGCCGCGTCGTTCTCGGCCCGCGTATCGCGCCGCCGGGTCATCCCGAACGCGCATACGTCGGCGCGCAGGCCCTCGTGCTCGAGCAGCGCGAACAGCTCGGCCTCCTTCGGGTTCGACGCCGGGAAGCCGGCCTCGATGAACGGGATCCCGAGGTCGTCGAGGACGTGCGCGACGCGGACCTTCTCCTCCACCGACAGCGACATGCCGTGGCCCTGCATCCCGTCGCGCAGGGTGCAGTCGTAGATCGCGATCCGGGTCACTTCGCCGGTGCGGGCTGGGGCACGATGTCCAGCCAGTCGGCGTAGCGATCCGAGCGGCCGTGCAGCGCGTCCTCGAAGACCGCCTGAACCGCGCGCGTGATCGGACCCGGCTCGCCGCTACCGATCGGCTGGTCGTCGATCTCGCGGATCGGCGTCAGCTCGGCCGCCGTGCCGGTCATGAAGATCTCATCGGCGAGGTACAGCTCGCCGCGGGCGACGTCGCGCTCGACGACCTCGTAGCCGAGGTCCCGGGCGATCTGGATCGCCGAGACGCGGTTGATGCCACCGAGGATCGAGGAGTTGAAGCCCGGGGTGGCGATCTTGCCGTCCTTGACGATGAACAGGTTCTCGCCGGTGCCCTCGCAGACGAAGCCGCGCTGGTCGAGCAGGATGCCCTCCTCGTAGCCGGCCTTCTCGGACTCGATCTTCGCGAGCACCGAGTTCAGGTACTGGCCGTTCGCCTTGGCGAGCGGGATCAGCGCGTCCTGGCCGATCTTGCGCCAGGAGACGACGGTGGCGCGGACGCCATTGCGCTTGCCCTCGTCGCCCAGGTAGGCGCCCCACTCCCAGACCGCGATGAACACGTCCACAGGACAGTCGAGCGGGTACAGGCCCATCGGGCCGGCGCCGCGGTAGACGACCGGGCGGATGTAGCAGGACTTCATCCCGTTGCGGGCGATCAGGTCGAGCGTCGCCTCGCGGATCTGCTCCTTCGAGTACGGGACGTCCATGTAGTACATCTGCGCGGACTTGAAGAGCCGGTCGATGTGGTCGTGGTGGCGGAACACGGCCGTGCCGCGGGCGGTCTCGTACGCGCGGACGCCCTCGAAGACGCCGGTGCCGTAATGCAGCGCGTGCGTCAGTACGTGGACCTTTGCGTCCTCCCAGGCGACGAATTCGCCGTTCATCCAGATGAGGTCCGCTTGGTTCACGTCAGCTCCTTCAGGACCGCGCGCGTGGCCTCGGTCGTTGTTGCCGTGCCGCCCAGGTCGCTGGTTCTGAGTCCCGCTTCCAGGGCCTGATCCACGGCCGATTCTATCCGCGCCGCCTCGTCCTCTCGGGCGAGTCCGTGCCGCAGCAGCATCGCCGCCGAGAGGATCATCGCCAGCGGGTTGGCTGCGTTCGTCCCGGCGATGTCCGGCGCCGAGCCATGGACGGGTTCAAAGACCCCCGGTCCGTCTGCGCCGAGGGAGGCGGAGGGCAGCAGCCCGATGCTGCCGGTGAGCATCGCCGCCTCGTCGCTGAGGATGTCGCCGAACATGTTCTCGGTGAGGATCACGTCGAAGTGCCGCGGGTTGGCGACGAGCTGCATCGCGGCGTTGTCCACGAGCACGTGCTGGAGCTCGATGTTCGGGTACTCGGTCGAGTGGATTCTCGTGACCACCTCCCGCCACAGCCGGCTGGTCTCGAGCACGTTCGCCTTGTCGACGCTCGACACCCGGCTCCTCGCCGCCTCGAACGCCGTGCGAGCGATCCGCTCGATCTCCTGCGTGGTGTAGGTGCAGAGGTCGGTGGCGGTGGTGTCGTTTCGCGTCTTCTCGCCGAAGTAGATGCCGCCGGTGAGCTCCCGCACGACGAGCATGTCGGTGCGCTCGATCACGTCGCGCTTGAGCGGGCTCTCGTCGTAGAGCGCGGGGAGCGGCCGGACGGGTCGCAGGTTGGCGTACAGGCCGAGGCCCTGCCGGAGGCCCAGCAGCCCCTGCTCGGGGCGCGGCTTGTCGGGATCGGTGGTGTCCCACTGCGGGCCGCCGACGGCGGCGAGCAGCACGCCCTCTGACTTGCGTGCCGCCTCGAGGGTCGCGGGCGGGAGCGCGGTGCCGGTGGCGTCGATCGCCGCGCCGCCGACGAGGTGCTCCTCGTACGTGAGGTCGGGCGCGACCTGTTCCAGGACCTCGAGCGCGGCGGCCAGCACCTCGGGGCCGATCCCGTCGCCGGGGAGCGTGACGATGGTGGGCATGGGCGCGCCACGCTAGCCGATCGCCGCGGCGACCCACGCCGCGCGCTGCGTCACCTGTCGCCAGGTGAAGCGCATCACGCGCCAGCCCCGCGTTTGCAGCAAGACGTCTCGTTCGCGGTCCCGCTCGAACGCCGCGGGCGATCGGTGAAACGCGTAGCCGTCCACCTCCACGATCAAGCGCCGGTCCCGCCACACGAAGTCGACCTCGATGCCCTCCACGATCGCGTTCACCTCCGGTCGCCGGAGACCGTGGTCTCGGCAGAGCCGCAAGAAGCGTCGCTCGAGTTCGCTGCGGGTCGGAGCCGTGTCGTAGTGCTCCAACACCGCTTTTAGGGAGGCGGATCTGGCTGCCCGGAGGAGGCGGAAGGTGTAGGAGCTGCGGGCGGCTGACGACGCCGTGCTGATCTGCCGCCAAAGCGGCGAGCGTGTCGTATTTCGGTCGCATAGCGACCATTAGCCGACACGCACGCCGAGTTCGCCCCCTCAATGCCGCAGTTGACCGTCCGCAGCACGCACACGTAGGGTCGGCAGCATGCCTCCAGCGAAACGCGCCCCGAAGCGGCGGGCGAAGCCGAGACGCGTCAAGCGCGTCCTCAATGTCGTGCCGTCGCGGGACACCGAGCACGACTGGCAGTTCCAACACGCGGATGCGGCGGGCCTGCTCGCGGCGCCGGCGGCGGTCCCGAAGTCGAAGGACCTCCGCGAGGCGTGGTGGAAGGTCGGCGACCAGGGTGCGACCGGGTCGTGCGTCGGCTGGGCGACGGCCGACGCGCTGCTGCGCTGGCACTTCGTCAAGGCCAACAAGATCAAGAACACCGAGACGATGTCCAAGCGGTTCATCTGGATGGCGTCGAAGGAGACCGACGAGTACAGCTCGCAGCCGACCACGTTCATCGAGGACGCGGGGACGAGCCTGAAGTCGGCGCTCGACGTCGCGCGCAAGTTCGGCGCCGTGAAGGAGAACGTCCTGCCGTTCGGCGGCGCGCTGTACCCCGGCACGCCGGAGGCCTTCTACGCCGTCGCGTCGCAGCTGAAGATCCTGTCCTACTTCAACCTGAGCTTCAATCACGGCGGGTCGGTCGACGCCTGGCGGCGCTGGCTCGCGACGCGTGGGCCGATCCTCACGCGGCTCGACGTCGACCGCACGTGGGACGACGCGAGCACCCACGGCGGCAACATGGACACGTACCAGCCGAAGACGACGCGCGGCGGCCACGCCGTCTCCATCGTCGGCTACACGCCAGACCGCTTCATCGTCCGCAACAGCTGGGGCACGAGCTGGGGCGACAAGGGCTTCGGCTACGCGTCGCTGGCCTACACGCAGGATGCCTTCACGGAGGCGTACGGCGTCTCGACGTGATCTCGCTCGACCACTGCGTCGTCGCGGTCAGCGACTGGGAGCGGTCGAACGCGTTCTACCGCGACGTCCTCGGCGCCGAGCTCATCGAGCGCGGCGCCGGGTACGCCTACCGCTTCGGCGACCAGCAGCTCAATCTCCACGGCCCCGGCGTGCACGGCGAGCCGGTCGCACACGACCCGGTGCGGCCCGGCAACAGCGACCTGTGCTTCCGCTGGGACGGGCCGATCGAGGATGCGGTCGCGCACCTGAACACGCACGGGGTCGAGATCGAGCTCGGCCCCGTCGAGCGTGCCGGAGCGCGCGGCGAGGGCACGAGCGTCTACTTCCGCGACCCCGACGGATCGCTGCTCGAGCTCATCTCGTACGCCGTCGGCTAGCCGCCCGCGCCGCTCATCGCGAAGTTCTGGCGCACGACCGCGGTCAGCTCCGGGGAGGGGGTCGGCGTGTCGGCGAGCGGGAATGGGAGGCCGAGCTGCTCGTACTTCGCGGCGCCGAGCTTGTGGAACGGGAGCACGTCGAGCCGCTCGACGTTGCCGAGCCCCGCGACGAACGACGCGACCTCCTGGATCTCGCGCGGATCGTCGGTGTAGCCGGGCACGAGCACGTAGCGCACCCACACGGGCTGCCCGCGCTCGGCGAGCCGCTCGGCGAACTCCAGCGTCGGCGCCAGCGGCCGCCCGGTCAGCTTGCGGTGTGTCGCCTCGGTCCCGGCCTTGATGTCGAGCAGGACGAGGTCGGTGGCGTCGAGCAGCTCGTCGTCGGCGCGGCGGCCGAGAAAGCCCGACGTGTCGAGCGCGGTGTGCAGCCCGGCGTGCTGTGCGGAGCGCAGCAGCTCGCGCGTGAACGCGGGCTGCTGCAGCGGCTCGCCGCCGGACACCGTGAAGCCGCCGCCCGCGCACGCGATGAACGGGTGGTAGCGGCGCATGAGGTGCTCGAGGTCCTTCAGCTCGGTGACCTCCCCCTCGCGCTTGTGCCAGGTGTCGGGGTTCTGGCAGTACAGGCAGCGCATCGGGCACCCGGTGAGGAAGACGACCAGCCGCGTGCCGGGGCCGTCCACGCCGGTCGACAGGTCCCAGGAGTGGACCCATCCCTTCATGTCACAGCCCCGTGTGGAACGTCCGCGCGATCACGTCCAGCTGCTGCTCGCGCGTGAGCCGGACGAAGTTGACGGCGTAGCCGGACACGCGGATCGTGAGCTGCGGGTAGCGCTCGGGGTGCTCCATCGCGTCCTCGAGCGTCGCGCGGTCGAGCACGTTGACGTTCATGTGGAAGCCGCCCGATGTCACGAAGCCGTCGAGCAGGCCGATCAGGTTCCCGGCCCGCTCGTCCCGCCGCAGCCCCAGCCCGCCCGGAGTGATCGACACCGTGAGCGAGATGCCGTCCTCGGCGTCCGCGTACGGGAGCTTGGCGACCGAGAGCGCGGCGGCGACCACGCCGTGCCGGTCGCGGCCGTTCATCGGGTTCGCGCCCGGGGCGAACGGCTCGCCGGCGCCCCGCCCGTCGGGCGTCGCGCCGGTGTGGCGCCCGTAGACGACGTTCGACGTGATCGTCAGCACGGACTGGGTGTGGACCGCGCCGCGGTACGTCGGGTGGCGGCGGACCTTGTCCATGAACGTCTCGACCAGTCGCACGGCCAGCGAGTCGACGCGGTCGTCGTCGTTGCCGTAGGCCGGGAACGACCCGTCGACCTCGTAGTCGACGATCAGCCCGGTCTCGTCGCGCACCGGCCGCACCTGCGCGAACTTGATCGCCGACAGCGAGTCGGCGGCCACCGACAGCCCGGCGACGCCGCAGGCCATCGTGCGCAGCACGTCGCGGTCGTGCAGCGCCATCTCCAGCCGCTCGTACGCGTACTTGTCGTGCATGTAATGGATGACGTTCAGGGCGTGGACGTAGGTCTCGGCCAGCCAGTCGAGCGTCGCGTCGAGCCGGCTCCAGACGTCGTTGAAGTCGAGGACGTCGGCGGTCACCGGCTCACTCGGCGTCGCGACCTGGGCGCCGCTCACCTCGTCGCGCCCGCCGTTGAGCGCGTAGAGCAGCGCCTTCGCGAGGTTCACGCGCGCGCCGAAGAACTGCATCTGCTTGCCGACGCGCATGGCCGACACGCAGCACGCGATCGCCGTGTCGTCGCCGAAGCGCGGGCGGATGCACTCGTCGGACTCGTACTGGATCGCCGACGTGTCGATCGACACCTGCGCGCAGAAGCGCTTGAAGCCCTCCGGGAGCTCGTGCGACCACAGCACCGTGAGGTTCGGCTCCGGCGCCGGCCCGAGGTTGTAGAGGGTCTGCAGGTAGCGGAAGCTCGTGCGGGTGACCAGCGGCCGGCCATCGTCGCCGATGCCGCCGAGCGTCTCGGTGACCCACGTCGGGTCGCCGCTAAAGAGCTCGTCGTACTCCGGCGTGCGCAGGAAGCGCACGCTCCGCAGCTTGATCACGAAGTCGTCGATCAGCTCTTGCGCGGACGCCTCGTCCAGCGCGCCGGCGGCGAGATCGCGGTCGAGGTAGCAGTCCAGGAACGTGGCCGTGCGGCCGAGCGACATGGCGGCGCCGTTCTGCTCCTTGATGGCGGCGAGATAGGCCAGATAGAGCCACTGGATCGCCTCGCGCGCGTCGGCGGCCGGCCGGCGGACGTCGTGGCCGTAGCCGGCGGCCATCTCGGCAAGTTCCTCCAGGGCACGGATCTGCTCGGAGAGCTCCTCGCGCGCGCGGATGACCTCCTCGGTGCCGAACCGCTCGTCGATCTCGGCCCGCTCGGTGCGCTTGGCCTCGATCAGCCGGTCGACGCCGTAGAGCGGCACGCGCCGGTAGTCGCCGATGATGCGCCCGCGCCCGTAGGCGTCCGGCAGCCCGGTGATCAGACCGGAGCGGCGGGCGGCGCGGATCGCCGGCGTGTAGGCGTCGAACACGCCGTCGTTGTGGGTCTTGCGGTAGCGGGTGAAGATCTCCGCCACGTGCGGGTCGGGCTCGTAGCCATAGGCCCGCAGCCCGCTCTCGACCATCCGCCAGCCGCCGTTGGGCATGATCGCCCGCTTGAGCGGCGCGTCGGTCTGCAGGCCGACGATCAGCTCATGGTCGCGGTCGATGTAGCCGGGCGCATGGGCGGTGATGCCCGCCGGGGTCGCGACGTCGATGTCGAGCACGCCGCCGCGGCGGCGCTCCTCGTCCATCAGGCCCGCCACACGGTCCCAGACCGCGAGCGTGCGGTCGGTCGGCCCGGCCAGGAAGGCGCCATCGCCCGTGTACGGCGTGTAGTTGTGCTGGACGAAATCGCGGACGTCGATCGCGTCCTGCCAGCGGCCCGGCGTGAACGGCTGCGTCGCAAGGAGGGTCATACGAAGAACCTAAGCTCACGGGGCCTGGTTTTCCTCGGGGTCGATCACGACGATGACTGCGGGAAAACCCGGTCGTGCGAGCGGCCGCGGAGGCCGATGCTGAAGGCATGAGTCCCGCCGTCGCCAGGCACGAGTACCAGGCCCGTCAGGCCGAGCTGGCGGCAGCAATCGCCGCCGCCGAGCGCTGGTGCGATGCCCGCGACGCCGAGCTCGCCGCCGTGGACCGCCGCGCACGCGACACGGCCGGGCGCCTGCGCGCCCTGCGGCCGCTGATCTCGGGCGCTAGCGCCGGCTGAAGTGCTCGACGACGAGCTGCTCGTCGACGGGGATCGTCACGTCCGCGCGGACCGGGTTGCGCAGGACGCGCCCGACGAGGGCGTCGGGGTCGGTCTCCAGCCATGGGGCGACGCGGGCGAGTAGCTCGGCCGCCTCGGCGGCCGTGGCGCGCACCGGGCTGGTGTCACGCAGCCCGACCACCTGGCCGGGCTTGACGCGAAACGACGGGATGGTGACGCGCCGGCCGTCGACGAACACGTGGCCGTGGTTGACGAACTGGCGCGCTTGCGCGCGCGTGGTCGCGAAGGCGAGCCGGTAGATGACATTGTCGAGGCGACGCTCGAGCATCTCGACGAGGCGGTCGCCGGTGCGCTCGCGCGAGCCCTGCGCCTCGTGCACGTAGCGTCGGAACTGCCGCTCGCGCACCCCGTACATGCGCTTGAGCACCTGCTTGGCGCGCAGCTGGAGCGAGAAGATCGACGGCGGCCGGCGCCGGCGCGCGCCGTGCTCGCCCGGAGGCAGGGGTCCGCGACGCTCGAGGCCGGACTTCCCCGCCAGCCGGCGGAGGCCCTTGAGCTCGAGCTCGACGCCCTCGCGACGCGAGAGCCGTTCAGCGGGACCGGTGTGTCTACCCATGGCGGCCGGAGAGTGTAGCCATCTCCGACCGTCGCACTCGGGATTCAGCCCGCGTCAAGGGATTTTCCGCAGAGACCGCGTTGTGTTGATGCGGACACAGCTCCTTCTAATGGCGCCCGACGGCGCCTACCGTTCAGCTATGGGGGAGAGATTTGAGCTAGAGCGCTTCGGATGGCAGGCGCCCGACAGGCTGGAGATCGCAGGCACCTTCCACGACCTCGAGCAGTCGCCGGATGGCACGCCCGTGCTCGTTGTAAGCGGCGACGGCGAGGCGCATCAACTCCAATCCGTGGAGGCGAGCGTCAGTGGGCCGCCCGAGGATGGCAAGTCCTGGCAAGCCCAGTTCGAGTGGGACGAAGCGCCGGTCGGAATTGAGGCCGCGGTGCTCGAGTTCGGCACCGGCATGACGATCGAGCTTCCGGCGCCGGGCGCGAAGCCGCTGCGACGGCGCTTCATCCGCGTGCGGCGCGCAGACGAAGGCGCGGTGCACGCGGCGCCCGCAGACGAGGACGCGGCGCCCACGGACGAGGACGCGACGCCCGCAGACGAGGACGCGGTGTCCACGGACGAGAACGCGGCGCCTACGGAAGAGAACGCGGCGCCCGCGGACGCGGCCGCAGTGGCCGACCATGAGCCACGGATCGCCACGGCCGGCGACATCGCGCTGGAGGCCGACCTCGTCGCGGCCGAAGCGCGCATCCACGAGCTGCGCGCCGCACTCGAGCGCACCGCGGCCGACCTCGACCACGCGCGCGCCGACCTCGAGGCCGAGCGCACCGGCAGGTCACAGGACGCCGAGCAGTTCCATGACGGGCTCGCCCGGGTGCGTGCGTCGGCTGAGCAGGCCCTGGCGGCCGCGCAGGCCGAGGCACAGCAGCTTCGCGACGACGGCCAGGCCGCGCGCGTCCAGGCCGAGGCCGAGCTCGCGGCCCTGCGCGAGCAGGTAGCGGCGGCGGACGAGCTGCGGCAGCGCATCAGCGCTCTGGAGGGCGCCGGCGCGGACGCGAGCGAGATGCGCGCGGACGCCCAGCGGCTGCTGGAGCGGCTGACGACGTTCGCGGACGCGTTCGACGCTGGGAGGTGAGGCGTGTGCCCCGACGCTCGGAGCGGCTGCTCGCTCTCATCGCGCTGCCCCTGCCGGCCACGGAGACCGGGCTCCGATTGGGTCCGGCACGAGCCCCTGGGAGACGGAGCCGTGTGATGTTCACCCCGTCTACGCGCGGCCCGCGACCGGCCCAGACGCTCGCGGCGCGCGGCCCGCGCCACGATGAGCCGCGTCAGTACGAGCCGCATGACGATGAGCGGGATCCGGGGCGCGAGGATCCGGGGGTCCGGCCCCCGGACGCAGCACGCCGCTGGTCTGCCGAGATCATCTGGCGCCAGGCGGGTGACGAGGGCCGTTTCTGCGTCCTCGTCCGCGACCAACAGGGCGGCGGCACGACGGTGATAGCGCGCTCGGAGCCGCTCGACTGGCCCCCCGCCGATGCCGATGCCGTCCGCGCGCTCGTTAACGCGGCGGACGCGCTGACCGAGGCCCTGGTCTCTGCGGGCTGGACTCCGGCAGAGCCCGGAACGGCGTGGTACGAGAAGCACTTCGACTGGGCGCCGGCGCCGTCCACCGACTGGAAGCCTCCGCGCGCCGAGCCCACATCCAGGCCGCGGTTCCGGCCCGGCGCGAAATGGCCGGAGCACACCGAACAGCTCTGGCGGTGTGAGATCAAGTGGAGGTCGGGCTACGCACGCTCGCGATTCGAGGCGATCGTCCACGATCCTGTGAACGGGACGGACAAGGTGATCGGCAGATCGGCGGCGTTCAAGTGGATGCTCCTGGGCGAGCCAGACGTGCGCGGCGCGGATTTTCGGGAGGCGGCGCACAGCCTCGTGGCGGCGCTCGAGGCCGTGGGCTGGGAGCGTGTCGGCACCGGCTATGCCTGGTACGCCGCGCGCTTCATCTGGCAGGCCGACGAGCCGCCAGGAGACCGGGTCGAGACCGCGCCCGTCGCGATCGATTGACTCACAGCGCGGTGGTCACCGGGCCGGACCGCTCGCGCTCGCGCTCGAACGCGTCGATCTCGTCCGCCTGCTGCAACGTCAACGCGATGTCGTCGAGCCCGTTGAGCAGCCGGTGGCGCGTCTCGCCGTCGATCTCGAACGGGACCGCGCGGCCGTCGAAGCGCACCTCGCACGCCTCGAGGTCGACCTCGGCCGCCCCGGCCGCCATCAGCGCCTTGACGTCGTCGCGCGGCAGCACCACGGGCAACAGGCCGATCTTCGTGCAGTTGTTGAAGAAGATGTCGGCGAAGCTCGGCGCGACGACGGCGCGGAACCCGTAGTCCTGCAGCGCCCACGGGGCGTGCTCGCGCGACGAGCCCGAGCCGAAGTTGGCGCCGGTG
Organism: uncultured Solirubrobacteraceae bacterium; assembly: GCA_963803335.1. GTDB lineage: Bacteria > Actinomycetota > Thermoleophilia > Solirubrobacterales > Solirubrobacteraceae > DASSUW01. The sequence continues at coordinate 214,165 of CAWDME010000015.1, forward strand.
GCGAGGATCGGGTTGACGGGCAGGTTCCAGTCGTCCTCCTGCGCCCAGTCGTAGAACAGGAACTGGCCGAATCCGGTCCGCTCGACCCGCTTGAGGAACTGCTTGGGGATGATCTGGTCGGTGTCGATGTGGTCGCGGTCGAGGACGCTCACGGCCCCCGCGATGAGCTTGACGGCTTCCATCAGCTCCACTCCCGGATGTCGACGAAGTGGCCCTCGATGGCGGCCGCGGCGGCCATCTGGGGCGAGACGAGGTGGGTGCGCCCGCCACGGCCCTGGCGCCCCTCGAAGTTGCGATTGGAGGTCGAGGCGCAGCGCTCGCCCGGCGCCAGGATGTCCGGGTTCATGCCCAGGCACATCGAGCAGCCCGCCGTCCGCCAGTCGAACCCGGCGGCGCGGAACACCTCGTCGAGGCCCTCCTGCTCGGCCTGCAGGCGCACCTGCTGGGAGCCGGGGACGACCATCGCGTCGACGTTCGAGGCGACGCGGCGACCCTTCACCAACTCGGCGGCCGCGCGCAGATCGCCGATCCGCGAGTTCGTGCACGAGCCGATGAACACGCGGTCGAGCGTGATCTCCTGCATCGGCGTGCCGGCCTCCAGGCCCATGTACTTCAGGGCGCGCTGATGGCCGTCGTCCTGCGGCTCGGGGACCGCCTCGGTGACCGGCACCACCATCGCCGGCGTCGTGCCCCAGGTGACGAGCGGAGAGAGCGCACCCGCGTCGACGTCGATCTCCCTGTCAAAGCTCGCGCCCTCGTCGGTGCGCAGCTCGCGCCAGCGCTCGACCGCCGCGTCGAAGTCCTCGGGCGCCGCGGTGCGGCCCTCCACCCACTCGAACGTCGTGTCGTCGGGCGCGACCATCCCGGCGCGGCCGCCGCCCTCGATCGTCATGTTGCAGATCGTCATCCGGCCCTCCATCGAGAAGCTCTCGATCACCGGGCCGGCGTACTCGACGACGTGGCCGGCGGCGCCATCGGTGCCCATCTGGCCGATCGTGCCGAGGATCAGGTCCTTCGGCGTGACGCCGAAGCCGAGCTCGCCGTGGTAGTTGATCCGCATGCTCTTCGGGCGGCGCTGGGCCAGGCACTGCGTGGCCAGCACGTGCTCGACCTCGCTGGTCCCGATCCCGAACGCCAGCGCGCCGAACGCGCCGTGCGTGGCGGTGTGCGAGTCGCCGCAGACGATCGTCATGCCCGGCTGGGTGACGCCCAGCTCCGGCCCGATCACGTGCACGATGCCCTGGTGGTCGGACCCGATCGAGTACAGCGGGATGCCGAACTCCTCGCAGTTGCGCTCGAGCGTCTCGACCTGCACGCGCGAGAGCTCGTCGCGGATGCGGGCGGCGACCGGCGTGCCGTCCGTGGGGACGTTGTGGTCGGCGGTCGCCAGCGTGCGGTCGCGCCGGCGGACCTGGCGACCGGCCAGGCGGAGGCCGTCGAACGCCTGCGGGCTCGTCACCTCGTGGACGAGGTGCAGGTCGATGTAGATCAGGCCGGGCGCGACCTCGTGGGCCGCCCAGATCTTGTCGAAGAGCGTGCTCGGGGTCATGAACGGCGCAGTCCGGCTGACACGACGGCCAGCAGGACGGCGTCCTCCTTTCCAGGGTTCTCGAAGTGGTGCGGAAGGTCGGCGTCGAAGGTGACGGTGTCGCCGGCGCCGAGCGTGTGCCGCTGGCCGTCGACGACGAGGACCAGACTGCCGGACTCGATAACGGCGGTCTCGCGCGCGCCCGGCTCGTGCATCGGCGGGTCGCCGGGACCGCCGGTGGCGGCGCCGGGAGCGAGCCGGTGGCGCGAGAGCTCGGCGCGCAGGCCGGGCAGCGGCGGGCTGAGGATCTCGTAGCGGTGGCCGTCGGCACCGCCGCGGCGGCCCTCGCCGGCGCGCACGACGCTGACCGAGCCGCCCTCGTCGAGGCGCAGCAGCTGCGACAGCCGCAGCTCGAGCCCCGCGGCGATCCGCGCGGCGACCTGCAGCGTCGGGCTGGTCTCGCCGCGTTCGACCTGCGAGAGCATCGGGGCCGACACGCCGGAGCGCAGAGCGAGGTCGCGCAGCGAGAGGTCCATCGCCTCCCGCAGCGCCTTCACCCGCGGCCCGATGGCCGGGAGCGATTCGACGGCCGCTGCCATTACAACCGTACGCTATCACGTACACGGCCTATGGGCACTCACGTGCGGGAAAGCCCATGCCATGGCCACCCTCGAAGCACCGCCCGAGGCGAAGGTCGGGCCCGTCGAGGAGCGTGAGCTCCCCCAGGCACCGCCGCTCCGCCGCATCGTCGGGCCAAGCGTGATCCTCGTCGGCGTCGGCATCGCGTCGGGCGAGTACATCCTCTTCCCCTACATCGCCTCCCAGGTCGGGCTCGTCTTCCTGTGGGCCGGCATCGTCGGACTGCTCACCCAGTTCTTCATCAACATGGAGATCGAGCGCTACACGCTCGCGACCGGCGAGACCGCGGTGACCGGGTTCCAGCGGCTGTGGAAGCCGTTCGGGCTGCTGATGATCGCCTGCGCGATCGTCCCGAACATCTGGCCGGCGTGGGCCACCAGCGCCGCCACGATCACCACGTTCCTGTTCGGCGGCGGCAACGCCAACGCGATCGCCATCGGCGCGATGGTCCTCATCGGCATCGCCCTCTCGGCCTCGCCCGTCGTCTACCAGACGATCGAGAAGTTCGAGTTCGTGAAGGTCGCGCTCGTGCTCGTGTTCCTCGTCGTGGCGCTCACGACCGCGGTGACGGCGGGCGCGTTCGGCGACGTCGACAAGACCGTCACGAGCTTCGGCAGCTTCACGGGCGGCAAGATCGAACTGGCGGTGCTGCTCGGCGCGCTCGCCTACGCGGGCGCGGGCGGGACGAACAACCTCGTGGTCAGCAACTGGATCCGCGACAAGGGCTTCGGCATGGGCCTTTACGCACCGCGCGTGGTCTCCCCCATCACCGGCGAGGAGGAGGCCGCGCCGTCCGGCCGCGGCTACGTGTTCCGCGTCGACGCCAGGAGCATGGAGCGCTGGCGCGAGTGGTGGCGCAAGGCGAACATCGAGCAGTTCGTGTCGTTCTTCGTCATCGGCGCGATCACGATCGTCGTGTTCTCGCTCGTCGCCTACTCGACCGTGTTCGGCAACCCGGCGGTCAAGGAGGACGACTTCAACTTCATCCAGATCGAGGGCAACGCGCTCAAGGACACCGTCGGCGTGTGGTTCGGGACGCTGTTCTGGGTGATCGGCGCGATCAGCCTGTTCGGCGCCGCGCTCGGCATCATCGACTACGTGAGCCGCCTCGTCGCCGACGTGCTGCGCGTCGGCTACCTGCGCGAGAGCCGGCGCTGGACCGAGAGCCGCCTGTACTTCGTGGTCGTCTGGACGCTGATCGCGAGCGGCACGGCGATCCTGCTGTCCGGCTTCGACCAGCCGCTGTCACTGGTGGTCGTCGCGGCCGCGCTGAGCGGCGGCGTGATGTTCATCTACTCGATCCTGCTGCTGGTGATCAACCGGCGCTTCCTGCCGGATCAGCTGAAGGTGCGCGGCATCCGCATGCTCGTGCTGATGTGGGCGGTCGCGCTGTTCGGTGTGATGTCGGTGCTCGTGGTGATCAACGAGGCGAGCGGTTGAGGATCCTGATAGCGGCGCTCCTCGCGTGGGCGCTGCTCGCCGATACCGCGCTCGCCGCGGGCGATCCGTTGCGCGCGCGGCAGTGGAACCTGACGATGATCGAGTCCGACGCCGCGCACGCGACCTCGACCGGCGCGGGCGCGACGGTCGCGATCGTCGACTCGGGCGCGGCTGCCGACCATCCCGACCTGCACGGCCGGCTCGTCACCGGGCACGACTTCGTCGACGGCGACGCGACCCCGCAGGACGGCAACGGCCACGGCAGCCACGTGACCGGCATCATCGGCGCGGCCACCGGCAACGGAGTCGGGATCGCCTCAGTGGCGCCGGAGGCTCGGCTGATGCCGGTGCGGGTGCTCGGCGACGACGGGTCGGGCACCGTCGACGCGATCGCTGCCGGGATCGACTACGCGCGCACCCACGGCGCGGACGTCATCAACCTCTCGCTTGGATCAGAGGTCCCGATCGTGGGCGCGCTCGGCGGCGACGCGATCGACGCCGCGATCCGCCGAGCGCTGGACGCCGGGATCGTCGTCGTGGCGGCGGCGGGCAACAGCGGCGTGCCCGTCTGCGAGCAGCCCGCCGCCGCCGCCGGCCTGCTGTGCGTCGGCGCCGTCGACAAGCGCGAGACGCGGTCGCTGTTCTCCTCCTTCGGCTCCGGCCTCGGGATCGTCGCGCCGGGCGGATCGGCGCTGCCGGCGACCGACGAGGACGTCCTGTCGACCGTGCCGCCGGACACCTACGAGGAGATGGCGGGCACCTCGCAGGCGGCGCCGCACGTGTCCGGCGTCGCGGCACTGCTCGTCTCCCTCGGCGTGCGCGGCCAGAACGCCGTGAACCGGATCCTGTCGACCGCGACCGACCTCGGCGCGCCCGGGGTCGACGCCGAGTACGGCCACGGCCTCGTCAACGCCCGCGCCGCCGTGGCGGGGTTGACGGCCGCGCCCGGCAGCCCGGCGCTGCGGCCGTTCGTGCACATCAAGCGCCATCAGCGCGCCGGCCACGCCGTCCGCGTGCGCCTGCGCTCGGCGGTGACCGGCCGAGTGCACATCCGCGTCCGCGCCCACGGGCGCACGGTCGCCCACGCCGTGCGGCGGCTGCACGCGGGCCGCGCCCGCACCGTCACGGCACGCCTCACCCACCGCGCCCGCCGCGCCGCGCCGTTCCACGCCCGCCTGCGGGTGCGCCTGCCGGGCGAGCACCGGGCGCGCGTGCGGCGCGTAGCGATCCGGCGGTAGCGGCGGCGCGGGCGAACTGCGGCTGGGTGGGGCGGCGGGGTGTGGGCCGCGCGCGGTCCCTGGGCGGATAGTGCACCTATGCGGTTACTTTTCCGCCCGGGGCGGATTTTCGCCCCCTCCCGACCCGCTTCCCTAAATGCCGAAGTTCGCCGGTGCTACGGGAACTCTGGGTCGTCGCGGATCGTGTCGAAGTCGCTGTCTTTGGCGGCCCACTCGCGCGTCTTGGGCTCGCGCTCGACCGCCTCGCGCAGGTGCGCGATCGCGTCGTCGCGGCGGCCGGCGAGCGCCTCGAAGCAGGCGGTGTTGTAGAGCACGTGGGCGTTGTCGGGGTGCTCGGCCAGCGCTTCCTGCATCAGGTCAGCCGCGGCCCCTGGGTCACCCGCGTCGGCGACCGTCTTGGCGACGAACGACGGCTCCCACGGGGATACCTCGTACGCGTGGCCGGGCGCGCCCCCGACCGCCAGCGCGGTCGTGCCGTCGACCAGCGCGGTCGCCGTGCGAAGCGACCGTGGGTCCGGGATGAAGACGAGCGTCCCGGCCGGCGCGTCGTGCTCGGTCCCGTCGATCACGAAACGGGCGTGCCCCGCGATCACCACGTACAGCTCCTCGTGGCCGCCGGCCCCGGCGCCCGTCTCGTCGTGCTCCTCGATCAGCTGTACGCCGGCATCGGCCGTGAACGCGTTGGTGCCGAAGGCGCGGATGCCGAGCTCGCGCCGGACGAGCCTGTACCCGACGCCTCCGGCGGGCAGCGGCTCGATGTCCTCGATGTGCGTGATGCGCGGCGCGTCGGGCACGTCGCCATCATGGCAGCGTGATCTACGAGCTGCCGGACACGCTCGTCCTCGGCGTCGGTGGGACGCTCGGCGAGGCCTGGATGCGCGGGCTGTTGAGCGGCGTGGGCCTGGACTTTCGCGAGTGCGAGTACATCCTCGGCACGTCGGCGGGGGCGATCGTCGCCGCCACGCTCGCGGCGGGCCGCGAGCTCGAGGCCGGCGATCGCGCAGCGCAGGCATGGGCCACGCCGGCCGCCGCGCCGCGCCGCTACGGCGCCGTCCGGGCGGCGCTCCGGGCCGGCAGCGTGGCCGCCAGCCCGCTCGCCGCACTCGCGTTCGCCGGCCTCGAACCGGCCGGGCGGCTCGCCCGCTCCGCCGCCCTCGCCGCGACGCCCCGGCCCGCGCGGCGGCTCGACGGGCTCGGCCGCCGCCTCGACGCGCTCGACGCGACGTTCGACGGGCGCCTGCGCGTGGCGGCGGTTGACCGCGGCAGCGGCGCGCGCGTGATCTTCGGCGCGCCGGGAGCGCCGCCGGCGGCGGTGCGCGACGCCGTCCTCGCCTCGTGCGCCGTGCCGTGGCAGTTCGCGCCCGTCCGGATCGACGGGCGCGAGTACGTGGACGGCGGCGTGTGGAGCCCGGTCAACCTCGACGCCGCCCCGGGCGGGCGTGGCGCCCACGTCCTCTGCCTCGCCCCCACCGCGGCCGCCGGCCCGCTGCGCGCGATCACGAACGCTGCGCTCGTCGCCGAGGAGATGGCGCTGCGGGGACGCGGCATGCGCGTGCGCGTGGTCCGGCCCGACGAGGGCTCGGCCGCCGCGCTCGGCCCGAACCTGATGAACACGGGCCGCGTCGAGGAGGTCCTCGACGCGGCGTTCGCTCAAGGCCGGGCGCTCAGGGGGTCGGCGTGAGCTCCGGCTGCGGCTGCTCGGCCTCCTCGGCCGCGAGCGCCACCTTGCGCTCCGCGTTGGACAGCGCGCGCACGTAGGCCTGCGCGGCGGCCTCGATGATGTCGGTCGAGACGCCCTGGCCGGCGGCCGACTGGCCGGCGACCTCGAGCACCACGCTCGCCTCGCCGAGCGCGTCCTGGCCGGCCGTCACCGAGCCGATGTGGAAGTCGCGCAGGCGAGCCTCACGGCGCACGGCGGTGTTGATCGCCCGGAAGATCGCGTCGACCGGGCCGTCGCCGGTGAAGTTGCCCTGGACGACCTCGCCGGCCGGCGTGCGGATCGCGACCGTCGCGTGCGGCGGGCGCCGCGACGACGCCTCGACGTCGAACCACTCGAGCGTGTAGGAGGCCATGTCGGTACGAAGCTCGTCGGTCACGAGCGCCTCGAGGTCCATCGCCGTGACCTGCTTCTTCTTGTCCGCGATCTCCTTGAAGCGCTTGAACGCCGTATTGAGCGCCTGGCCGCCCACCGTGAAGCCGAGCTCCTCGAGCGCCGCCTTCAGCGCGTGGCGGCCCGAGTGCTTGCCGAGCACCAGCGACGTCGAGTCGTCGACGCCGACGACGTCGGCGGCCATGATCTCGTAGGTCGAGCGTTCCTTGAGCACGCCGTCCTGGTGGATGCCGGACTCGTGGGCGAACGCGTTGCGGCCCACGATCGCCTTGTTCGGCTGCACGACGTAGCCGGTCAGGCGCGACACGAGGCGGCTGGTGCGCGCGATCTCGCGCGTGTGGATGCCGGTCTCGAAGCCGATGTCGTCGGCCCGCGTGTGCAGGAGCATCACGATCTCTTCGAGCGAAGCGTTGCCGGCGCGCTCGCCGATGCCGTTGATCGCGCACTCGACCTGCCGCGCGCCGGCCTGCAGCCCGGCGAACGAGTTGGCGACCGCCAGCCCGAGGTCGTCGTGGCAGTGCACGGACAGGACGACGTCGCGCAGCCTCGGCACCAGCTCGTACAGCTGCCCGAGGAAGGCGGCGTACTCCTCCGGCATCGCGTAGCCGACGGTGTCGGGGACGTTGATCGTCGTCGCGCCCTCCTCGAGCGCGGCGGTCAGCACCGCGGCGGTGAAGCCGACGTCGGCGCGCGTGGCGTCCATCGGCGAGAACTCGACGTCGTCGACGAACGACTTGGCGTGCGCGACCGCCGCGCGGGCCTGCCCGAGCACGTCCTCGCGCGTGGACTGCAGCTGGTACTTGATGTGGATGTCCGACGTCGAGATGAACGTGTGGATACGAGGTCGTTCGGCGTCGCGTACGGCCTCCGCGGCGCGCTCGATGTCGGCTGCATGGGCGCGCGCGAGACCCGCGATGACCGGGCCGTGCACCTCGCGGGCGATCGCCTGCACCGCCTCGAAGTCGCCGTTGGAGGCGATCGGGAAGCCCGCCTCGATCACGTCCACGCCCAGGCGCGCGAGCTGGTGGGCGATCTCGAGCTTCTCGGCGGCGTTCAGCGAGATGCCCGGCGACTGCTCACCGTCGCGCAGCGTGGTGTCGAAGATGATGACCCGGTTGTCGTCCATGTCGCGTGCTCCTTCTCGGCTTGTGTGACCTGCTCCTTCGTGCTGGGTTCGCGGCTTCGCGGCCGCCACGCGCTATTCCCCCCGAAGGGGGAGGAGAAGGAGAAGGTCAAGCCGGCGCGACATGCGCGGCGAAGCCTACCTCAACAGTCGAGCTCGAACCAAACCCGGGTGCTGCCGCGCTCGACGCCCCACCGGTCGGCGAGCGAGTCGACGAGCCGCAGGCCGTGCCCGCCAGGGGCCGGGTCGGAGGCGTCGCGCATCTCGGGCAGCGGCCCGAGACCGAGGTCGTGGACGGTGAACCGGCTGCAGGTGCCGTCGCCCTGCACGATGAGGCGGATCGCCTCGCCCTCGGGGCCATACTTGACGGCATTGGTCACGAGCTCCGAGACGAGCAGCACGGCGTCTTCGACCCTGTCCGGGCCGATGAGGTCTTTGAGACCGCGCACGCGACCACGCGCCTCGCGGGGCGCGTCGCTGGTGCGCTCGAGCGAAAGTACGGTCTCAGTCATCAGGTCCCGGATCGGATACCCCGGCTGCGCGCTTTGCTATCCCCGTCGTAGCGCCATATCAGCGTTATGACCTCGCCCGACGTTCATGCATACGTTTGCACCGCCCTGCCGGCCCCGCCGGCGCGGGTGCTGGAGATCGGTGCGGGAGACGGCGCGCTCGCCGCGGCGCTGCGACAGGCGGGCTACGACGTGCTGGCGATCGACCCCGCCGGCGGCCCCGGCGTCGTCCAGATCCCCCTGCTCGAGGTCGAGGGGACGTTCGACGCGGCGGTCGCGGTGGTGTCGCTGCACCACGTCGACCCGCTCGCCGAGTCGGTCGACCGGCTCGCCGCCGTGCTCCCGGCGGGCGCGCGCCTGGTCGTCGACGAGTTCGACGTGAGCCGCTACGACGAGCGCGCCGCGCGCTGGTGGCTGGCCTACGCGGACCGCGAGGACGAGCCCGCCGACCTGGTGGCCGGCCTGCGAGACCACCTGCACGGGGTGGACACGATCGTCGCCGAGCTGGCGCGCTGGTTCGCGGTCGGCGAGCCCGTCCGCGGCGCCTACCTCTACCGCTGGGAGATCGATCCCGCCCTGCGCGGCGAGGAGGAAGAGCAGATCGCCGCCAGAGCGATGCCGGCGACCGGCGCGCGCTTCATCGCGACACGTGGATCCCGAGCGCCTTAGGCGCCGCGGCGACGGCACGCGTGAGCAGGTCCGGCCGGCGGCCGTCGCTGAGGCTGTGCTCGGCCCGCACCAGCGCACGGCGGACGATCATGCCGCCCACCCACGCGAACGGCTCCGGCGGCACGTAGGCGGGCCGCGGGTCGACGAGCGCGAGGTCGGTGTCCGCGTCGCGCACGCCGAGCGCGAGGCCGGAGAGGATCCGCCCGGCGAGGTGCGAGGGGCCGACCCCGTTGCCGGTGTAGCCGAACGCGTAGTGAACGGGCCCGTCGGCGAGGCTGCCGATCTGCGGCAGGTGGCTCGGCGACACGTCGATCGGGCCGCCCCAGGCGTGCGTGATGCGGCGGCCCTCCAGCCCCGGGAACAGCCGCACCAGCGCGTCGTGCGTGGCGGCGACGACGTCGGCGTCGACCTCGACGCGGCCGTCGAGCCGCGCTCCCCAGGCGAGCCGGCCGCCGCCCCAGCCGAACGCGATCCGCCCGTCCGGCGTGGTGCGGAAGTAGTGCACGAGCAGCCGCCCGTCGGTCACCGCCTCTCCCCCGGTCCAGCCGATCGCCTCGAGCACGTCGGGCACCGGCTCGGTGAGGACGATGTGCGAGGAGGTCACGGACAGCCGCGAGCGCAGCGGCCGCACCCCGCGGGTCGCGGCGTTCAGCGCGAGCACCGCCGCGCCGGCGCGTACGCGCGCCGATGCCGTCTCGGCGACAACCTCGTGCGGGACCGCCGACGCGCAGCGCGCGCACGCGCGAGCGCTCGTGGATCGCGGCGCCGCGCTCGAGCAGCCGGCGCCGCAGCCCGAGCGCGAGCCGTGCGGGCTGCACCGTCGCGTCGTCGGGCACGAGCACGGCGCGGCGGAAGCGCGGCGAGTCGCAGCGCGCGCGGACGGCTTCGCGGTCGAGCGGCAGGACACGGTCGCCCGGCGCGGCGGCGAGGATGGCATCGAGCGTCGCGTCCTCGTCCTCGGTCGTCGACGCCATCACGTAGCCGGCGGGCGTGTACCAGGCGTCGACGCCCTCGGCCTCGCACCAGGCGCCGATCGCCTTGGCGCTGGCCGACGACGCCTCGCACGCCGCCAGCGCGCGCTCGGGCCCGAACCGCTCGCGCAGCGACGGCAGCGACGTCCACAGCGTCTCGCAGAAGCCGCCGTTGCGGCCGCTCGGCCCGTGCCCGCAGATGTCGGCCTCGAGCACGACCACCCGGCAGTCCGGCGCACGCTCGAGCAGCTGCCAGGCGGTCCACATGCCGGTGTATCCGCCGCCCAGCACGACCACGTCGGCGTCGATGTCGCCAACGGCCGGCGCGACCGGCGCGGCGCCGCCGGCCTCCTCGAGCCAGTACCCGTGGGCGTTGTGGTGCACTAGATGACGGATTTCGTGGAATCCGTCATCTACCCGACGAAGAAGCGCTCGGAGGCGTCGGCCAGCACGGCCTCGGTCTTCTCGACCATCTCGTCGATCTCGGGCTTGCCGCAGATCAGCGGCGGGGCGAGGTGCAGGCAGGCGTCGCCGCGGTCGTCCGGGCGGGCGATCAGGCCCTCGTCGAGCAGCCGCTTGGCGAGGAAGCCGCGCAGCAGCCGCTCGCGCTCCTCGGCGCTGAAGCGGGTGTTGTCGGCGTCGCGGACCAGCTCGAGCGCCCAGAAGTAGCCGGCGCCGCGCACGTCGCCGACGATCGGCAGCCGGTCACGCAGCTCCTCGAGCCGCTCGCGCACGTAGCCCTCGTGCGCGCGGACGTTGTCGAGGACGCCCTCTCGCTCGAAGATCTCGATGTTGCGCAGCGCGACGGCCGCGGCCATCGGGTGCCCGCCGAACGTGATGCCGTGCAGCAGCATCCGGCCCTCGTCGTACAGCGGCTCGGCGATCGCGTCCGAGACGAGGACGGCGCCCATCGGCGCGTAGGCGGACGTGAGGCCCTTGGCGAGCGTGATGACGTCGGGCGCCGGGCCGTAGCGGGCCGAGGCGAACCATTCGCCGATGCGGCCGAAGCCGGTGATCACCTCGTCGGCGACGAGCGCGATCCCGTAGCGGTCGGCGAGCGCGCGGAGCCCCGCCCAGTAACCGTCCGGCGGGACCAGGCAGCCGGCGGCGTTCTGGACCGGCTCGGCGATGATCATCGCGACGGTCTCCGGCCCGGCCTCCACGATCGCGTGCTCCATCTCCTGCAGCAGCTGGGCGACGTGCGCCGCCGGGTCGTCGGCCAGCTCGTGGCGGAAGGCGTTCGTGTTCGCCACGCGGACGACCGGGATCGGTGACGCGCCGAACGGCTCCTTCATCGGGCGCACGCCGGTGAACGAGAGGGCGCCGAGCGTGACGCCGTGGTAGGCGATTTCGCGCGCGATCGCCTTGGTGCGCTGCGGCTCGCCCTTGGCGAGGTAGTGCTGGCGGACGATCTTCCACGCCGCCTCGACCGACTCCGAGCCACCGCTGGTGAAGAACACGCGGTTCAGCTCGCCGGGGGCGCGCTCGGCCAGCGCGGCAGCGAGCCGGATCGCCGGCGGGTGCGCGGTGCCCCAGTTGGTGTTGAACGCGAGCGTCGAGAGCTGCTCGCCCGCCACCGACGCCATCTCTTCGCCGAACGAGTAGCCGATCTGGCAGCAGAACAGGGAGCTCAGGCCGTCCAGGTACCGCGTGCCGTCGGTGTCGAAGACGTACGGGCCTTCGCCGCGCTCGAGCACCAGCAGCCGGTTCCCGCCCGGCCCGAACGCACCGTTGCGGGTGAAGTGCATCAGCAGGTGGCGGTGCGCAAGCTCCTGCAGCTCGTCGGTGGCCAGTGCGTCGATCGCGGTCATGCCGTCCATGCTGGCTGCCGCCGCGGGGCCGGGCAATGGTCTGATCGTCGCGTCTGGCCGCCGCTGGGCGGACGGAACGTCAACCTCCCGGCGTCACGAGGCCCGTCTCGTAGGCGTAGATGACCGCCTGGACCCGGCGCTGGAGGCCGAGCTTCGCGAGCACGGCGCTGACGTGGGTCTTGACGGTCGTCTCCTCGATCATCAGCTCGGCGGCGATCTGCGCGTTGGTGCGGCCGCGCGCGACGAGGAGGAGCACCTGCTGCTCGCGGTCGGACAGCTCGGCGCCCGCGCCGGGAGCGTCGCGCGGCGACACCTCGGCGAAGCGGGCGATCAGCCGCCGGGTCACGTCGGGGTCGATCAGCCCCTGCCCGCCGCCGACGGCGCGGATCGCGGCGATCAGCGTGTCGGACGGCGCATCCTTGAGCAGGAAGCCCGCGGCACCCGCGCGCAGCGCACCGAACACGTACTCGTCGAGGTCGAACGTCGTGACGATCAGGACATCGATCTCGCCGGCCAGCTCGTGCGTTGCCTCGATGCCGTTCATGCGCGGCATCCGCACATCCATCAGCACGAGGTTCGCGCCCCGCCGGCGGGCGACCGCGACGGCCTGCACGCCGTCCTCGGCCTCGCCGACGATTTCGATGTCGGGCTCGTCCTCGAGGATCGCCTTGAAGCCGCTGCGCACGACCGCCTGGTCGTCGGCGATCACGAGCCGGATGCTCATGCGATCGGGAGCCGGGCACTCACGACCCAGCCGCCGTCCGAGGCCGGCCCGGCGTCCAGCGTTCCGCCGCACAGCTCCGCACGCTCGCGCATGCCCTGCAGCCCATGCCCGCCACCGACACCGCGCGCGCCGTTGCCGCTGCCGTTGTCGCGCACCTCGACAGCGAGCGCATCGCCGGTGCGCCGCACCGACACCGTCGCGGTGGCCGGCCGCGCGTACTTGGCGACGTTGGAGAGCGCCTCCTGGACGATCCGGTACGCCGTCGACTGGACGAGCACCGGCACGTCGCCGGCGTCGCGCTCGAGCCGCACCTGCATGTCCGGAGTCTGCAGGTGGGCGACGAGTTCGTCCAGCTGCTTGAGCGTCGGCTGAGGCCCCATCTCGGCGCGGATCACGCCGACCGCCTGGCGCGTCTCGGCGAGCGCCGAGGTCGCGAGCTTGTCGATCTCGTCGATCGCCTCGGCAGCGCGCGCCGGTTCGCGCTCGAGCCGGCGGCGGGCGGCGCGTGCCTGCAGCGCGATGCCGACCAGCGAGTGCCCGACGACGTCATGCACCTCGCGGGCGATCCGCATCCGGTCCTGCTCGTTGGCGAGCTCCGCGATCCGGCGCTCGTTCGCGCGCGCCTCGCGCAGCAGGTTGCCGACCCACACGGCGAGCAGGCCGCTGCCGACGGTCGCCACCGCGCCGGCGACCGACTCGTCTGTCTGGCTCGGAATCGCCGCGAGGACGAGCACGGTGAGGATCCCGGCCACGACGGCCCCGATGCGGAGCGTGACCGTGCGGTTGGTGAAGTACGCCGCCGACGCGAGCGCGACGACCGTGCCGATCTGCGCCAGCTGGACTCCGTAGCCGAGACTGCCGCCGACGAGCAGCGCGGCCCCGCTGACGACCAGGACGCCGATCGGATGGCGGCGCCGGAACGCCAGCGGCAACGACATGAGCAGCACGAGCACGATGCCCAGCGCATCCCCCTCGCGCGTGACGCCCGCGGACTCCGACACGTGCTCCGCGAGCAGCCCGAACACACCGAGCACTGACAGGCCGAGCGCGATCAGGATGTCGCCGCGGCGGGACATGGCGCGAGCCTACGCCCGGCGCGAGCCACCGTCCTCCTACGAAAGGAGGAGCGCGAACCCTCCACGACGCCGATCACAGATCCCCGGCCCGGACGGATGCTGGATCAGTCCTTCAAATCCGCTCGAAAGGGAGCCCCGAAATGCGTCGTCACCCCTGGATCGTCATCCTCATCTGGTTCCTCGCCGGCATGGCGCTCGCGGCGCTCGCCACCGCGAAGAGCGCCAAGGTCACCGAAACCGACCCGGCGGCCTTCCTGCCCAAGAGCTCTGAGTCCGCGCGAGCGGTCGCCTTCGGCCGCGAGGCGTTCGGCCAGGTCAAGGGCGCCACCACCGTCACCGTCCTCGTCAAGCCGCGCGACGGCGGCAAGCTCGATCCGGCTGATCTCCGCGCCACTGAAACCGTCGCCCAGCAGCTGCGCGGCTGGCACGAGGCGCACGGGAGCGTCGTCGCGACCCAGGCCGGCGGCGGAGCACCGGACGGCCGCTTCGCGCTCGTCGGCGTGAAGTTCAAGGGCAGCACCACCGACCCGCTCGCCCAGCGGGCGTTCCAGCACTTCCGCACCGACGCCACCCGCGCGTTCGCGCAGCACGACCTCCGCGCCGGCTACACCGGCGGCATCGCCTCGATCGTCGACGTCGACGAGTCCAGCCAGTCCGCGCGGTCACTGGAGTCGCTGATCCTGTTCGGCTCCATCCTCCTGCTGAACGTCCTGTTCTTCCGCGGCGTGCTCGCCGCGATCGTCCCGCTGCTCACGGTCCTGACCGTCAGCGGCGCCGCCAGCGGCCTCGTGGTCGGTCTCGCCTGGCTGCTCGGCGTCAAGCTCGAGGCCAGCACGCCGCAGCTGATCTCGACCGTCCTGATGGGCGTCGGCATCGATTACCTGCTGTTCCTGGTGTTCCGGTTCCGCGAGGAGCTGCGCGCCGGCCGTGACCGGCGTGAGGCCGCCGACCGTGCCGCGCGCAAGGTCAGCCACGTCATCGCCTCCGCGGCGCTCGCCGTCACGGTCGCGTTCGGGACGCTCGGCCTCGCCGAGTTCGGGCAGTTCCGCGTCCTCGGCCCGGCGATCGCCGTTGCCGTCCTGGTCATGTTGCTCGCCGGCGTGACGCTGATGCCGGCCGTGCTGGCCGTCACCGGGCGCAAGCTGTTCTGGCCGTCGAAGTCGTGGCAGAACGAGCGCACGAACGGCTTCGCCACGCGTCTCGGCCAGTTCGTCGCCCGCGGCCCGCGCAAGGTCGCCGTCGCCGCCATCGTCGTGCTCGCCGCCCTCGCGGTCGCGGCGGTCGGGAGCAAGCCGACCTACGACCTCGCACTCAAGGATCGCCACATGAAGTCCGTCCAGGTCTCGAACGAGATCGCCGCGGCGCTGCCGCGCGGCGCCACCGATCCGCAGGTCGTGTACGTGAAGTCCGACCACGCACTCCAGCCGTCCGCGTTGCAGCCGCTGGTCGCGCAGATCGCGAAGGTCGACGGTGTCGAGCAGGTCGGCAAGCCGCAGCTGACGCCCGACCGTCGCGCTGCCGCCGTCGGCCTCGTGCTCGACACGGACTCGACCACCGACCGCGCCATGGACATCGCTCGCGGTCCGCTCCGCGACGCCGCGCATAGCGCCGCACCGCAGGGCACCGACGTGATGGTCGGTGGCACGGCCGCTGTGATGGCCGACGTCAGCGACTCGATCAGCCGCGATCTGAAGCTGATCTTCCCGGTGGCTGCGCTGCTGATCGCCGGCATCCTCGTGGTGACGCTGCGGAGCGTCCTTGCCCCGCTCTACCTCCTGGCCGCCGTCGGACTCGAGTTCGCTGCGACGATGGGCGCCTCGACCCTGCTGTTCCAGGGAGCGCTCGGCCAGCCCGGCCTCGCGTTCACGCTGCCGCTGATCCTGTTCCTGTTCGTCGTCGCCTTGGGGACGGACTACAACATGCTCGTCGCCGCCCGGCTGCGGGAGGAGATGGACTCCGGCCGGCCGGTGAGGGAATCCGTCGCCGAAGCCGTGCGCCACACCGCGCCCGCGATCGGCGCCGCCGGCCTCGTGCTCGCCACGGCGTTCGGCTCACTGATGCTCTACCCGGACATGGCCACCCGCGAGATGGGCTTCGCGACCGCGCTGGGCATCCTGCTCGCCGCGCTGCTCGTCTCGACGCTCCTGGTCCCGGCGCTCACCGCGCTGATCGGCCGCCGCGCCTTCCGGCGGCGCGCCGAATCAGCCGACGCTCACGCGGAGCGGCCGCTGGCCGCGTGACTGCGGCCTGCGGAGCCGAGCCGGCGACACTCGTCGGCCACCCGCTCCGCCATCGCCTCTTCGGCCCGCGCGCCCCAGGCGCGCGGGTCGTACGCGTTCTTGTCGCCGACCGAGCCGTCCACCCGCAGCACGCCGTTGTAACGGGTGAGCACGTGGTCGGCGATCGCGCGCGTGAACGCGTATTGCATCTCGGTGTCGACGTTGACCTTCACGACCCCGTACGAAACCGCCTCGGCGAGCTCGGCATCGCCGGTGCCGCTGGAACCGTGGAAGACATACGCGAAGCGTGCCCCGGGATGGGCGGCAGCCAGCGCGTCCTGACCTTCGCGCAGGATCTCCGGCCGCAACGTCACGTGGCCGGCGGCGTGGACGCCGTGCACGTTGCCGAACGTGGCGGCGAGCAGGTAGCCGTCGGTGCCGAGGACCTCGACCACGCGCAACAGGTCCGCGGTCGTCGTGTACAGCCGGGAGGCGTCGACGTCGCCGCCGATGCCGTCCTCCTCCCCACCGACGACGCCGCACTCGACCTCGAGGATGATGCCGAGGTCGCGGCACTCCTCGAGCAGCTCGGCTGCGATCGCGAGGTTCTCTTCCAGCGGCAGCGTCGACCCGTCGAACATGTGCGAGTTGAACAGCGGCGGCTCGCCGCGCTCGACGCGCTCGCGTGAGGCGGCGAGCAGCGGGCGGATGAACTCGTCGACCTGCTCGGGCGGGCAGTGGTCGGTGTGCAGGGCGACGCGCACCGGGGAGGCGACCTCGCGGGCGAGCGCGGCCAGCGCACGCGCCCCAGCGGCACGGTCGCCGCCGCCCGCCAGGTACTTCGCCCCGCCGGTGGTGACCTGCACGATGCCGTCGGCACCGGCATCGGTGAACCCGCGCACGACCGCGTTGAGCGTCTGCGACGAGGTCACGTTGACGGCGGCGTAGGCGTACCCGCCGTCCAGCGCCGCGTCGAACATCGCCGCGTACTCCTCCGGCGTGGGGATCGCCATGCAGCGAGCGTTACGCCCGCTCCCACGCGCGTCAAGCCTCGGGGCGACCTTATGATCGACGTCATGGAAGGCAACGACGGCGCGCGGCGCCTGTACGAGCCAGGCGGGCTCGTGCCGCGGTGGCAACAGCTGTACCGCCTCGGATGAAGGCCCGGCTGTACGCGATCCCCGCGTCGCACCCATCGTTCGCGGCGGAGCTGATGCTCGACCGCAAGGGCATCGACTACTCGCGCGTGGACCTGCCGCAGTGGTTCCACCGCGGGATCCTGCGCGTGCTGCGCTTCCGCGGCCGGACGGTGCCGGCGCTCGTGATCGACGGGCGGCGGGTGCAGACGACCCCGCGGATCGCGCGCGTGCTCGACGAGGTGCGCCCCGAACCGCGGCTCGTGCCGGCCGACCCCGAGGCGCGGGCGAAGGTCGAGGCGATCGAGAGCTGGGTCGACGGCGACGTGCAGCAGTACTGCCGGCGGCTCGTCTACTGGGCGCTGCCCCGGCACCCCGAGGCGGTCGGCAGCTACCTCGAGGGCTCGAAGCTGATCCTGCCGATGTTCATGGTCAAGCCGCTCGCACCGCTGATCATCCGGATCCTGCGGCGCGACCACAAGGCGACCGACGATGCCGTCAAGGTCGACCTCGCCCAGCTGCCCGCGATCCTCGACCGGCTCGATCAGGCGGTCGCCGACGGCGTGATCGGCGGCGCGGAGCCGAATGTCGCCGACCTGCAGGTCGCCTGCAGCCTGGCGCTGCTGATGAGCCACGACGACCTGCGCGACTCCATCGCCGCACGGCCGTCGGGCAAGCTCGCCCAGCGGCTCGCGCCCGGCTATCCCGGGCGCATGCCCGCGGCCTTCCCGCCCGCCTGGCTGCCGGCCTGACTACTGCGCCCAGGGCGGCGGGAAGCTCTGGTCGCCCACGGTGGCGAGGCCGCCGCAGCGCATGCACGCCACGGCCTCGAACGGCTCGCCGCCCTCGGTGGCGATGACGAACGGGACGCCGGGGCTGACGACGAGCGCGTCGCCGGGGCCGACCTCGTGCCGCACACCGTCGAGCGTCGCGACGGCGCGGCCCGAGAGCGCCACGAACACCTCTTCGTGAGTGAGCGCGTGCTCAGGGCTCGCGGACCCGGGGGCGAGCCGCAGACGCCACGCGGAGATCTCGCGTGAGCCGCGGCTCGGGGAGGCGAGACCGGTGACGAACGTGCCGCCCGCCTCGAACGTCGGGGCGGCTGAGGAGGAGATCACGGTCATGCGCCTAACATACGTCAAGCATGCCTGATGGTCAAGAGAGCCTGACTGCTTCGCCGGACCTCGCGATCCTCGTTGTCGGCGCCGCCCACGCCGTCGGCGCGCGGCTGCGGCGCGACCTCAACGCGTCCGGCTTCCCCGTGCGCCAGCCGCACGGCTACGTGCTGCGCGCGCTGCACGAGCGGCCGCTCGCGCTGACGGCGCTCGCCGAGCTGCTCGACGTGAGCAAGCAGGCCGCCGCCCAGGTCGTGGACGAGATGGTCGATCTTGGTCTCGTCGACCGCAGCCCCGACCCATCGGATCGCCGCGCCAAGCTGCTCTCGCTGACCGGCCGCGGACGAGCGGCGCGGGCGCGCGCGCTCGAGGTCAGTGCGGAGCTCGAGCGCGCGGTCCCGCACGCCGCCGCCGTGAAGGCCGGGCTGCTGGCCCTCATCGAGGCGGAGGGGTTCGGCGAGGACGCGGCTCATCGCCGCGCCCGGCCGGTGTGGTGATCGCCCCTAGTGGGCGAAGATCGGGTCGTTGGGCAGCGGGTCGTGGTTGAAGTACAGCCGCGTGACCCGGACTGAGCGGACCTTCCCGCAGGAGTTCTTCACGGTGAAGCGCGCCTCGATCGTGTGGCGGCCCCAGAGGTGCGCGCCCCAGCGCTCCTGCGCCCACAGGTAGATGTAGTAGTCGCGGCCCTGCCGACGCGTCCACTCCCACGTCTTGCCCGGCAGCGCGGCGCGGCGCGTGTCGACGAACCAGCGCACCTTGCGGGCGCCGTGGCCCTTCAGGTGGAAGGTGACGAGCCCGTGCTTGCGGCCCTTCGGCGTGACGGTGATGTGGTAGCGGCCCAGCTTCTTGGGCACGCAGCGCGGCGCCTTGTGGGTCACGACGGTGCTCTCCACGACGGCCGGCGGCGTCACGACGGGCGGCTCGGGCGTCGGTGTCGGCGTCGGCGTGGGGGTCGGCGTCGGCGTCGGCGTGGGGGTCGGCGGCGCCGGGCAGCTGACGTCGGCGCTGAAGCTGCCGTTCATACCGTCCTGATGCGGCCACGTGAACGTCCCGGCGACGTGGTGCGTGCCCGGCGTCGTGGGCACAGCGCCGCTCTGCCACGTGCCGTTGGAGCCGGAGAACGTGAAGTTCGAGATCGTCAGCTTCGTGGTGCCGTCGACGTCGAGCTTGCCGGCGATCGGCTTGTTGTAGCTCGCAAAGCTCACGAACGACGCCTGGGCGGTGATCGTCGGGACGTTCCCGACCAGGTTGCACTGAGCGCTGCCGGAGGCCACGTGGTGGGCGTCGGCGGCGGCGGGTGCCAGCAGCGCGGCCGTGGTCATGGCGATCACGGCCGTGGGGATTCCGTTCCTCATCGGCTTCGCTTCCTTGTCTGATCCGATATGTGCCCGCCGGCGTCAGCCGGCTGGGTATCGCCGCCATCAAGGGCCAAGGCGGCGCTGGTCAGGACATGATGCGGCAGCTTTTCCCGGACCGCCCCCCTATTCGGTTAGTTCTCACCTAGGGAGCGAGCATCGACGCCCGCAGGGCCTGGCCGTTCAGGTGGCCTGAGAGCGTCGCGACGGCGAGCGGGCGGCGGACGTTCCAGTGGACGCGCAGACGGCCGCGCCCGGGGATCGTGAGGCGCGCACGCACGGCGCCGCTGCCGAGCCGCCACGTCGCCCGGCCGTGCACGGGCACGTCGCTGGTGAAGCGCGCGCCGTGGAAGGCGAAGCGGGTCAGCCGGTCGCCGCTCCACGACCAGGTCCCGCCCCGCAGGCCGCGATCCGTGCCCCCGTAGTTGAGCGACCAGCGCTGGATCGCGTCCGCGACCATCGCGACCGCGGAGGCGGCGATGCGCCGCGCGGCGCCGCTCGAATGGTCGCCCGGACGCGCGTCGGCGGCCGCAAGGCCGGCCGAGCGCCGCGCGAAGCGATCCACGACCCGCACCTCGGCGATCCGGGCGGCGCAGCTCGTGTCGCCCGGAGAGAGCCCGCGGATGAAGCGGCGGACGAACGGCGCCACGCACGGGTCGCGGTCGAGCGCCGACACGTGGATCGTGTTGTGCGTCTCCACGAACGTGGCGTTCGGGAACCGCGAGGCGACCACGAGCGCGCCCGAGGTCGCCGTGATGTTGTCGAGGTCGCCGTTGACCACGAGCGTCGGGACGACCGGGTAGGGCGCGCTCGGATCCACCGGCGGCTCGGGCCGCCGCGGCCCCGGCCAGCGCAGGCAGGCGGTCGCACCCTCGTAGCCGAGCGACGTCCACTCGGTGCCCGTGAACGGGAAGAAGCTGGCCGGCGGCAGCGCGGCGCGCGCCGCCGCGAGCTGCGCCCGGCGGGTGGCGAACGGCGCCGCCGGGTCCCACATCTGCGGGTAGTCGTGGCATGTCACCGCGAGGTACAGCGCATCGGAGAACGAGCGCACCGGCGAGGCCTCGGGCACGAGATGGGTCTCGGCCACGAGCCGGAGCATCGGCGCGCGGTCCCCGTGTTCGTACGCACGGATCGCCGCCAGCAGGTCACGGTAGATCGCGATGTCGCCGTAGCCCGACTGCGCGATCGTCGTCAGCGCGTCGGTGTCAAGCCGCACGCGGACGCGGCTGCCCTCGCCGTCGATCCCGAAGCCGCGCGCCGGGTGGGCGCGGATGCGGCGCAGGAAGCGCGCGAGCACGGCGACCGGATCCTCGCCGCGGGCGGCGCAGGTCGGGCGCCGGGCACACACGATCCGCAGGGCGCGCCACGTCGCCTCCGCGAGGTCGCCGAACGCCGGGTCGGTCCCCGGCAGCGGATAGGTGCCGTCGAGCACCAGCGACCGCAGTCGATCCGGGTGGTTGACGGCGAACGCCTGGCCGAAGTACGAGCCGTACGAGTCGCCGTAGAGGTCAACCCGCGCGATCCCCAGCGCGTCGAGCACGTCGGCGAGATCGTCGACCGCCGCACGCGTGTCGTAGCGGTCTACGCGCGTACCGAGCTGGCGGGCGCAGCGGGCCGCCCGGGCGACGTAACGCGTGAGCGTGCCGCGCAGCGCCGGGCAGTCGAGCGGCCCCGAGAGCCCGGTGCCGCGGGCGTCGACGAGCAGCAGGTCGCGGCGCGCCATCAGCGGCCGGCTGAGGCCAAGGAAGTACGTGCGGCTGTCGGTCGTGGCGTAGCCGGGACCGCCCTCGACGTCGACCATCGTGCCGAGTGACGGATGCGCGCGGTCGCGGCGGCGGTAGAGCTCGAAGCCGACCCGGATGTTCGGCGACGACGGCGCGAGCCGGTCGAGCGGCACCCGCACGTAGCCGCACCGCGCGCCGCGGGCGGCGTCACGGCAGGTATGGAAGTGCGGCCGCTCGGCGGCCTGCGCGCCCGGCGCGAGGGCGGCACCCGCCACGAGCGCCACCAGCAACCCCTTCCTCACACGAGGAGCCTAAGCCACTCCCCAACCGCACTGCCGAGCGTCGCGAGATCGCCGGTCAGCGAATGGTTGCCCTTCACGCGCACGACGCGCCGGCCCCCGGCCTCGGGCGGCATGCCGAACGGGTCCGACTCGCCCTGCACGATCAGCACCGGCACGCGGACCGCCTCGAGCTCGGGCAGCCGCGACTTCTCCGGCCGCCCCGGCGGGTGCAGCGGGAAGGCGAGGCCGAGCACACCCACTGCGCCGGTGTCCGCCGCGGTCCGGCAGGCCACGCGGGCGCCCGACGAGCGCCCGCCGGTGATGAGCGGGAGGTCGCCGCGCAGGTGCTCGATCACGGCGATCCACGCCGCGTCGAGCTGCGCCGCCGGTGCCGGCGACTTGCGGCCCGCGACGCGGTACGGCTGCTCGACGAGCGCGACGCTGAAGCCCTCGGCGAGCGCGGCGCTCTGCGCCGTGACGAGGTCGCGCGCGCCGACGCCGCCTCCGGCACCGTGGCCGATCACGAGCAGGCCTCGCGGCTCCCCGGCGTGCGTGAGGTGCGCGCGCGCCGGTCCGTGCGGGGTCTCGATCACCCGCCCGCGAGCACGACGTCGTAGCCCTCGGCGCGCAGGACCTCGACCACGACGTCGCGATGGTCGCCCTGGAGCTCGATCACGCCGCCCTTGGCCGACCCGCCGACGCCGCAGCGCTTCTTCAGGCGGCCCGCGAGCGCCTTCAGGCCGGCGTCGTCGAGCGGGACGTCAGAGACGGTGGTGACGGCCTTGCCGCGGCGACCGGCCGTCTCACGCCGGACCTTCACGCGTCCGCCGGCCGCGGCGGCCGGCGGACGCTCGCGCGCCTTGCGCAGGTCGCCGTCGCTAGTGGACCAGACGAGCTGCCGGTCGCGGGCGGGCATGGCCCGTGACGCTAGCGAACGCGCGCGCGAGGCGGCCGGGGCCGCTGTGCTCGCGGCGCATCTGCCGGGCCCGCTCGACGAGCAGGAAGGCGATCTCTCCGGAGGGCCGGAAGGGGTCGGACACGAGGGTGTAGTCGTCGAGCGAGATCGCGGCCCACAGCTCGCTGCCGACCTGGCCCACCAGCACCGGCCCCTGCAGGCCCTGGCTCGAGTCCAGCTGGGCGAGCCGCTCGACGGCGTCGGTGTCGCTGGGAAGTGCAGTGCGGATGGTCAAAGTGGTCATGCATGCATTCTGGGCTGCGAACGACCCCCTTACATCGGGCATCCGGAGCGGGTTCTCAGCCCCGACCCCTTAGCTGCTGAGCCATCGGCCTTACGCCAGTCCGGCGAGCCTGTAGAGCACCAGACTGCCCGCCACCGCGACGTTCAGGCTGGCCCCGCGACCCACCATCGGGATCTCCACGCACTCGTCCGCCTCGTACACCAGCTCGGGCGGGATTCCGTTGTGCTCGTGCCCGAGCAGCACGACGGTGCGCGTGCGTGCGGGCTCCAGGCGCGGGAGCGCGGTGGCCCCCTCGGCGAGCTCGACGGCGACGATCCGCCAGCCGGCCGCGCGCTGCGCCTCTATCCACCGCTCGCGGTGGGCGTCGAGCCAGTGGATGCACGGCCGGCGGGCAAGCCGCAGCGTGTCGCCGATGTTCAGCGCCTCGCGGTAGTGATCGCTCGCCGGCACGGCCATACAGGCGCCAACCGCGTCACACGTGCGGAGCAGCGTGCCGAGGTTCGCCCGGTAGGCGACCCAGAGCGGCGCGACGAGGAGATGGTCCCAGCAGCCGTGCTGGCGGAGGCGACGGGCCCGGCGGAGATCGCGGGGCCGAGACTTGGCGGCGCTCACGGCGCCGCGGCGTACTTCCTTTCGTCCGTCATGTGACGGAGCCTAGCCATCCGGCCAGTAGCGACGCATCTCGTCGGGTGCGAGTGTCCGGCGGTGTCGCCGCGCTCTCGGACAACACGAACCGCTTCGCGAACATCTCGCTGATCCAGCCGGACGGCAGCGGGTTCCGGCGCCTCACGCACGTCGCCCGCCGGAAGACGAGCGGGTTCTTCCCGGCCGACTGGTCGGCCGACGGCCGGCGACTGCTCGTGCGCTACCTCGCCCAGACGAGGTCGGACGCCTACGGGATCGACGTGGCCGGCGGCGGCCGGCACCTGATCGCCCGCGGCGTCGATCCGCGCGCGCTGTCGCGCGACCGCCGCGTCGTGATCGGCGAGACCGGCAACCCGTTCTGCTGTACCGCTGACCCCATCAATGTCGTGCGCGTGCCGTGGGCGGGCGGCAAGCCGCACATCCTCATCCGAAAGGCCTTCGGTGCGAGCAGCAACGACTAGCGCCGCCGCCCTGGCCGCGGCGCTCATCCTCACCGCGCCCGCGGACGCGACGATCACCTTCACCGCCGGACTCCACGCCGACGGCAACAAGGGGCACATCTACATCGCCCGTGACGACGGCAGTCACAAGCGTCTCCTCGCGAGCGGCGACGCCTCGGCGATCTCCCCGAACGGAAAGCTCGTCGCCGTCACGGACTACCCGGCGTCGTACCCGGGCTCCGCCACATTCAAGGTGTACGGCACGGCGGGCGGCGCGCCCCTGCTGACGCTCCCCGAGAGCCTCGCGGTGCTGACCTGGGCGCCCGACTCGCGCATGCTCGCGGGCACCGACGAGAACGGCCGGCTCGTGACGATCGACGTCGCCACGGGCGCGCAGACGCCGATCTCGGGCTCCACGCGCGGCGGGCCGAGCTTCTCGCCCGACTCCAAGCGCCTGGCCTACGCGACGCAGGGCGACGCACTCAAGATCGTCGACCTCGCCACCCACGCCACTACGACGCTGCGCCGCCACGCCGAGTCGCCGGTATGGGGTCGGCACGGGATCGCGTTCGGCACCACCCACAAGCGCGGCGGCCAGACGATCTGGAACGTGGCGACGATGCGGCCGAACGGCACGCACTTCCGCCAGCTCACGCACATCCATCCCACGCAGCTGTACTTCGGCCTCGTGCCCGCTGCCTGGTCGGCAAACGGGCGGCGACTCGCCACCGACACGGTGGGGTCCGACGGCTACTGGAACACGCCCTATGTCGTCGATGCCGTGCGCGGCGGCGCGCGCCTTCTGCTGCACGGCAACCTGCAGCAGACGACGATCAGCCGCAACGGCCGCTGGATCATCGGCCAGACCGGCGATGCCGAGTGCTGCGGCTTCCAGTACACGGACGTCGTGCGCGTGCCGTGGCGCGGAGGCAAGAAGCAGGTACTCGTCCGCCACGCCATGTTCGTGAGCTCGAACCGCTAGGCCGCAGCCCGGCGGCGCCGGAACGCGAGCGCCCGGACCGCGAGGTGCAGCCCGAGCACGGCGTCCTCGTCGTCGAGCGAGACGCCGAGGATCTCCTCGATGCGGCGCAGGCGCAGGTACAGCGACTGGCGCTCGAGGTGCAGCGCGCGCGCGGCCTGGGCCTTGCGGCCGCCCGCGGCCAGATAGGCCTCGAGCGTCTCCAGCAGCGCGCGCTGGCGGGCCGAGCCGCCCTCGAGGAGCGGGCCGAGCTGCTCGTCGACGAACGCGTCGAGCTCCGGCGCGTCGCGCAGGTCGTGCAGCAGGTCGGTCACGCCCGGGCGCCGCGCGTCGTACCAGCGGCGTGGCGGGAGCGCGGTCGCGGCACCCGCCGACCGGCGCACGCGGCGCAGGCCCTGGCCGGCCGCCGCCCACGACTCGGCGGGTGCGCCGATGGCCAGCGCCGCGACCTCCACGCCCGCGCCGCGACGCTCGAGCACGCCGTGGAAGAGGCCGGCGACGTGCTCGGCGAGCGCCTCGTCGTAGCTGCGGCCGCCGAGTGCGAGCAGGACGAGCAGGTCGACGTCGCGCGGGCCGAGCAGCACGCCGAGCCCGGTCGAGCTCAGTGCCGCCCGCAGCTCGCCGGACAGCCGGGTCCACGACAGCTCCTCGCCCCGCCGCGAGCGCGGCCCGCGCCAGCTGGCGGCGACGGGGAGCAGCACGCCGCGGGGTGGCTGGGGATTCAGTCCCAACGCGTCGGCGCGGCGGCGCGCGTCGCCCTCCTCCACGCGCCCGTCCGCCAGGTCGGACAGGAACGCTCCGCGCGAGCGCGCACGCAGGTGCTCCTCGTGCTGCTGGCCGAGCAGGTCGATCGCCACGGCGAGAGCGGCGCGCTCGGTCGCCACGCGATCGAAGTCGTCGAGCGGCTCGTCGATGGCCAGGACGATCAGGCGGCCCCACGAGCTGTCCATCAGCCGCACATCGACGAGGAGCGCGCCCTCGGGCGCCTCGCCGCGATCCTCGGAGCGGTGCACGTCGGCCCACGCCGACAGCGCCACGTCGTCGCCGACGCGGCCGGACACGTAGTACACGAGCTCGTGGCCGGCGTCCTCGAGCACCACCGGGCTGCCGACGGCCGACGCCAGCTCGGCGAGGATCTCGGGCACCCCGCGGCCGTGCAGGATCAGCTCGGTGAAGCGGCGGTGGATCTCCTCGCCGCGGCGCAGCAGCTCGAACTGGCTGTTGAGCACGGCCGAGTGCACCGCCTCGGTGATGTCGATGAAGCGCACGTGGCGCCGAAACGCGACGAGCGGCACGTCAGCGTCCGCACAGGCGCGCACCACCGGGTCCGGGACGTGCTCGCGCCACGTCGATCCGAGCTCCACCGCGACCGCGGCGGCGCCCTGCTCGATCAGCGACCCGATCCAGCGCGTCTGGTCGCGTTCCCGGGTGCCCGCCCCGATCCCCGTGGTGAGCACGAGCTCGCCGCCCTTGAGCAGGTCGCTCGGGTCGGCCATCTCGATCACGTGTGCCCAGCGCAGCTCGCAATCGAGGGCGTCGGCGGCCGCGATCACCTCCGGCAGGGCGCGCCGGACGACGGGCAGTTCGAGAACCTCGGCAAGGGTCAGCATACGTTCCGTCAGTCATTCTGGAATAACACGCGCCGCAGTGTCCATTGCGTCACCCGGCGCGACACGGAAAGGTGCGCCAAGTTGGAGGGTCCGGATGTCCATAGCTGACAAGGCGCAGGCCCATGCGCTGCTGATCGACGGGCAGGACGTCCCGTCGTCGGCAACGCGGACGGTCTACGACCCAGCGACCGGCGAGGCGATCGCCGAGGTCGCCGACGCCACGGCGGCCGACGCCGAGCGCGCCGTCGCGGCCGCGCGCGCCGCGTTCCGCTCGGGCTCTTGGAGCCGGATCACCCCCGGCGAGCGCGCGGCCGTGCTCGACCGTATGGCCGACCTGCTCGAGGAGCGCGCCGACGACTTCGCGCGCACCGAGTCGCGCAACACCGGCAAGCCCTTGAAGTTCTCGAGCGCGTTCGACGTCCCGCTCACGATCGACAACATCCGGTTCTTCGCCGCCGCCGCGCGCAACCTCGAGGGCAAGGCGTCGGGCGAGTACCTCGAAGGCCTCACGAGCACGATCCGGCGCGAGCCGATCGGCGTCTGCGCCTCGATCGCTCCCTGGAACTACCCGCTCAACATGGCGGCCTGGAAGATCGGGCCGGCGCTGGCGGCCGGCAACACGGTCGTGCTCAAGCCGGCCGAGCTGACGCCGCTGACCGCGCTGATGCTCGGCCACCTCGCGCTGGAGGCCGGGCTGCCGCCGGGCGTGCTGAACGTGATCCCGGGCCCTGGACCGGAGGTCGGCGGCGTGCTCGCCCGCCACGAGGACGTCGCGCTGATCTCGGTCACCGGCTCCACCCGCACCGGCGCCAGCGTGATGCGCGAGGCGGCCGGTACCGTCAAGCGCGTGCACATGGAGCTCGGCGGCAAGGCGCCGTTCGTGGTCTTCGCCGACGCCAACCTGGAGGCCGCGGCCGAGGGCGCGATCGTCGGCGCGTTCGCCAACTGCGGGCAGGACTGCACGGCGGCGACGCGGATCTACGTCGACGACGGCGTGCGCGACGAGTTCATGGAGCGCTTCCTGCACAAGGTGGACCGGCTCGTGACCGGCGACCCGATGGACGACGCGACCAATCTCGGCCCGCTCGTCTCCACCGCGCAGCGCGACCGCGTGCACGGATTCGTCGAGCGCGCCCGGGAGGCGGGCGCGACCGCCGAGCGCGGCGGCGAGCTGCCGGACGGCCCGGGCGCGTACTACCCGCCGACGGTGATCAGCGGCGCCGCGCAGGACTCCGAGATCGTGCAGAACGAGGTGTTCGGCCCCGTCGTCTGCGTGCTGTCCTTCGACAGCGACGACGAAGCGTTCGCGAAGGCCAACGACACCCGTTACGGCCTCGCCGCGTCCGCCTGGACACGTGACGTCTTCCGCGCCCAGCGGGCCGCTCGCGAGCTCGAGGCGGGCACCGTCTGGATCAACGAGCACCTCGCCATCGGGTCCGAGATGCCGCACGGCGGCGTCAAGGGATCGGGCTTCGGCAAGGACATGTCCATGTACGCGCTCGAGGAGTACACGGCGATCAAGCACGTCGTCTTCGAGCTCACCGGCGCTCCGCGAAAGGAGTGGTACGACGCGGTGTCAACCCCCGAGGCGACATGACCACCGACGCCGATATCCATATCGAGAGCGTCACCAAGCGATTCGGTGAGACCACCGCTGTCGACGATCTGACGCTGTCGATCCCGCGCGGCGCCTTCTACGCGCTGCTGGGGCCGTCCGGCTGCGGCAAGACCACCACGCTGCGGATGGTCGGTGGGTTCGAGGACCCGACCGCAGGCCGCGTCTATCTCGGCGGCGACGACGTCACGCAGCTCCCGCCGTACAAGCGCGACGTCAACACCGTCTTCCAGTCGTACGCCCTGTTCCCGCACCTGTCGGTGGAGAAGAACGTCTCGTTCGGGCTCGAGCGCAAGAAGATCGGCAAGTCCGACGTGCAGACGCGCGTCAACGACGCGCTCGAGATGGTGCAGCTCGGCGGCTACGGGAAGCGCAAGCCGGCGCAGCTCTCGGGCGGGCAGCAGCAGCGCGTCGCCCTCGCCCGCGCGCTCGTCAATCGCCCCCGGGCGCTGCTGCTCGACGAGCCGCTCGGCGCGCTCGACCTGCGCCTGCGCAAGCAGCTGCAGATCGAGCTCAAGCGCATCCAGCAGGACGTCGGCATCACGTTCGTGCACGTCACGCACGACCAGGAGGAGGCCATGAGCATGGCCGACTCGATCGCGGTCATGAGCGACGGCAAGATCGAGCAGGCCGGCAGCGCCGCCGACCTCTACGAGCGTCCGCGCACCGAATTCGTGGCGAACTTCCTCGGCGTCTCCAACCTCGTCGACGCGCGGTTGCGCGCCGCGCAGAACGGCCAGTCGATGGTCGAGACGCACGACGGCGCGACGCTGCACGTGCCGACCGACCGGATCGGCCCGCACGGCACTGACGCCGTGCGGATCGGGGTGCGGCCCGAGAAGGTCACGCTCTCCCCCGCCGGCCAGACGGTCGGCGAGGGCCGCAACGTCCTGCGCGGCACCGTCGTCGTCGCCTCGTTCCTCGGCGTCTCGATCCAGTACGTGATCCGGGCGGCCGGGGGCGAGGAGCTCACCGTTTTCGCCCAGAACCTCGATGGTGCCGAGCCAGAGTCGCTTGGCCCCGGCCGCGAGGTCCAGCTCGCATGGGACCCGCAGCACACCTTCGTCGTCGCCAAGGAGGGGGTCGCATGACCGATCCGCGTTTCGAGCGCGCACTTGAGGAGTTCCTGGAGGCGCAGCGGCTGTCGCGGCGGCGCTTCCTCGGCCGCGCCGGCGGTGCCGCGTTCGCGGCCTCCGGCTTGTCGACCCTGCTCGCCGCCTGCGGCGGCGTCGAGGGCACGCAGCAGAAGGCCAAGGAGGCGGGCGACAAGAAGGCCGCCGCGGTCAGCCATCCCAAGGAGCCGATCGGCGACTGGACGTTCTCCAACTGGCCGCTCTACATGGACAAGAAGCTGCTCAAGGCCTTCGACAAGAAGTACGGCGGCAAGGTCAAGTACCTCGAGGACATCAACGACAACTACGAGTTCTTCGGGAAGGTCCGCCAGCAACTCGAGAACGGGCAGCCGATCGGACGCGACATCGTCGTGCTCACCGACTACATGGCGGCGCGCTGGATCCGCAACAACTATGCGGAGCCGATGGACAAGAAGAACGTCCCGAACGCGAAGAACATCGTCGACAACCTGGCGACGATCAACTACGACCCCGACCGCAAGTACACGCTGCCCTACCAGTCCGGCGCCACCGGCATCGGCTACAACATCAAGAAGACCGGCCGCGAGCTCAAGAACGTCAAGGACTTCTTCGATCCGAAGTTCAAGGGCAAGGTGACGCTCCTGTCCGAGCCGTACGACGCGGCCTCGACCGTGCTCCTCGGCGACGGGGTCGACTGCTCGAAGGCCACGCTCGACCAGCTGCTGGGCGCGATCGACAAGATCGACAAGGCCAACCAGGCCGGCCAGTTCCGCCGCTTCACCGGCAACGACTACACGACCGACCTCGCCAAGGGCAACGTGTACGTGTCGATGGCCTGGTCGGGCGACATGGTGCAGCTGCAGAGCGACAACCCGGACCTGCGCTTCACGTACTTCGAGGAAGGCAACGTCGCCTTCAACGACAACCTGATGATGCCGTCGCACGTCGAGCACCCGTACGCGGCCGAGACGATGTTCAACTACCTCTACGACCCCGTCGTGGCGGCGAAGCTGGCGGCGTACGTGAACTACATCTCGCCGGTCAAGGGCGCCAAGGAAGAGCTCGAG
Organism: uncultured Solirubrobacteraceae bacterium; assembly: GCA_963803335.1. Taxonomy (GTDB): domain Bacteria; phylum Actinomycetota; class Thermoleophilia; order Solirubrobacterales; family Solirubrobacteraceae; genus DASSUW01. The sequence continues at coordinate 244,482 of CAWDME010000015.1, forward strand.
AAGACCGACCCGGACATCGCCAACAACGAGCTCATCTTCCCGCCGCCGGAGATCCAGGCGAAGATCCACGCCTACCCGAACCTCTCCCCCGCCGACGAGCGTCAGATGCAGGAGGCGATGGCGAAGGTGACGGGGGCCTAGTCCGCAGATGCTCCGCCTGTCGCTGCAGCGGCGCCGGCAGCTGCTGCCCTGGATCTTCCTGGGGCCGGGCCTCGCCTGGCTGGTGCTCTTCTTCGCGATCCCGCTTGTGAACCAGCTCAACGTGTCACTGCAGACCGGCGACCCGGAGACCGGCTACGTCTTCAACTGGGCGTTCTCGACGTACACGAACGCGATCAGCGACTACAGCGAGCAGTTCCTGCGCTCGATCGGCTATGCGGCGGCGGCGACCGTCCTGACCTTCGTGATCGCCTTCCCGCTCGCCTACTTCATCGCGTTCAAGGCGGGCCGGTACAAGAACCTGATGCTGCTGCTGATCATCCTGCCGTTCTTCGTCTCGTACGTGTTGCGGACGGTGAGCTGGCAGCTGATCCTGGCCGACGACGGGTTCGTGGTCGACACGCTCAAGCGCGTTGGCCTGGTCGGCGAGGACGGGCGGCTGCTGGCGACGCGGACGGCCGTGATCGCGGGCATCACGTACAACTTCCTGCCGTTCATGGCGCTGCCGCTGTACGTGTCGCTGGAGAAGATCGACAAGCGGCTGATCGAGGCCGCGACCGACCTCTACGCGAGCCGCGGGACCGCGTTCCGCAAGGTCACGCTGCCGCTGGCGCTGCCCGGCATCTTCGCCGGCTCGCTGCTGACGTTCATCCCCGCGTGCGGTGACTTCGTCAACGCCGCGCTGCTCGGGACGCCGCGCCAGTACATGATCGGCAACGTGATCCAGAACAAGTACCTGGTGATCCAGGACTACCCGACGGCGGCGGCGCTGTCGTTCATCCTGATGACCTTCATCCTCATCGGGATCTTCCTGTACGCGCGCGTGCTCGGCGCGCGCAACCTGACCGAGGCGGCGATCTGATGGCGGTCGAGGCCCCTCCCGCACTCGGCGACGCGACGCTCCAGGCCGCGCGCGGGCCGCTCCCGCGCCGTAACGACACGGTGCGCTCGTGGGCGCTCGGGATCTGGAGCGGGCTGGCCCTGCTCTACCTGTTCATCCCGATCTTCGTGATCGTGGCGTTCTCGTTCAACGACAACAAGGGCCGCTTCAACTTCACCTGGCAGGGCTTCACGCTCAAGCACTGGGCGCATCCGTTCGCGAACCCCGACCTCGCGTCGGCGATGAAGAACTCGTTGCTCATCGCGCTGATCTGCACCGTGATCGCGACGGCGCTCGGAACGTTCATGGCGATGGCGCTGGTGCGCTACGGCTTCCGCGGGCGCTCGGTGGTGGACTTCTTCGTGTTCCTGCCGCTGTCCACGCCCGAGGTCGTGATCGGCGCGGCGCTGCTCGCGCTGTTTCTGACGATGGCCGTCAACACCGGCTTCACGACGATCGTGGTCGCGCACGTGATGTTCACGGTCTCGTACGTGGTGGTGACCGTTAAGGCGCGATTGGAGGGCATGGACCGCCACATCGAGGAAGCCGCGATGGACCTCGGGGCGACCGAGTGGACGACGTTCCGCAAGGTCACGCTGCCGATGATCGCCCCCGGCGTGGCGGCGGCGGCGCTGCTGGCCGCGGCGATCTCGGTCGACGACTACGTGATCACGAGCTTCAACGCCGGCCAGACGGTCACGTTCCCGCTGTTCATCTTCGGCGCCACGCGCCAGGGGGTGCCGCCGGAGGTCAACGTGCTGGCGACCGGGCTGCTGGTCATCGTGCTGATCCTGATGGGACTGAACGTGATGCTCCAGCGCCGGCTCGCACGCCGCGACGCCGCCGTCCAGGCCACAGCCTGAACGCGCCTGGACGTACGTCCCGCTCAAATCTCCGGGGCATTGCGCCGATACCCCGGGGGCATGCGCAGCAGATGGCACAATCGCCTCGGCCTTGGCCACCTCCTCGCCGCGGCGGCCGCCGCGGTGCCGCTGCTCACGATCGCGCTGGTCGGCAAGACGCCGGTCTCGCTCAGCCCTGAGGCGCACTTCTTCCCCGTCGTGACCGCGGCCGGCACCGCCGCCGTCGTGGCCGTCGGCCTCACGATGGCCGGCGTGCGGGCGCGCGACGGCCGCGCGATCCTGCTCGGCACCGCGTTCTCGACGACCACCGCACTGCTCGCCGTCCACGGCTTCGCGACCCCCGGCGTGATCGTCGGCATGAACGGCGTCATCGCTCTGGCGGGCGGCGCCTCGCTGCCGGTGGGCGCCACGCTGCTCGCCCTCACCGCTCTCCCCGCGCTGCGCCGGCCGCGGCGGATCGCCCCGCTGCTCATCCTGCAGGCGGTCCTCGCCGTCGGCGTGCTCGGCCTCGGCGCCGTGGCCCTGACCATCCCATCGCTCGTCCCGATGGTGCCGAAGGCCGGCAGCCCGCCCGCCCTCGCGCTGCTCGTATGGGGCCTGGTCTGCCTGTCCGTGCTCGCGCACCGCGCGGTGCGCACCCACGCGCTGACCCAGCGCCCGGCCGACCTGCTCGTCATCGCCGGCTGCTCCTGGCTCGCCGTCTCGCTCTACACGCAGCTCGTCGCCGGCCCCGGCAACGTCGCCTTCTACAGCGGCCACGCGCTCGAGCTCGGCGGCATCGCGCTTGTCGGCATCCCGACGGCGCTCGACCTCGCCCGCGGCGGCGCCTCGCGCCCGCTGGTCGGCGACCTCACGGCGATCGAGCTGGTCGCCGCCGAGGAGGCCTACCTCGGGACGCGCGTGCGCTCGCTGCTGGTCCGCCTCGCCGACCGGGACACCTCCACCGAGGAGCACACCCGCCGCGTCGCGCTGCTCGCCGCTCGCGTCGGCGAGGAGCTCAAGCTGCCGCCGTCGGCGCGCCGCCACCTCGCGGTCGGCGGGCTGCTGCACGACATCGGCAAGCTCGGCGTGCCGCTCGAGATCCTCAACAAGCCAGGCCCGCTCGACGACGACGAGTTCGCCGAGATCCAGCGCCACCCCGAGTCCGGCCGGCGCCTGCTCGAGGAGCTCGGCGGCTTCTCCGACACGGTCCGCAGCCTGGTCTCCGACCACCACGAGCGGCTCGACGGCACCGGTTATCCGCGCGGCCTGCAGGGCTGCGATCTGACGATCGAGACCCGCATCCTCGCCGCCTGCGACGTGTACGACGCGCTGGTGTCCGACCGCGTGTACCGCGCAGCCTGGACGCCCGAGCGGGCGCTCGGGCTGCTGCACGAGGAGTCCGGCACCGGCTTCGACCCCAAGGTCGTCGAGGCGCTCGAGCGCGTGGTCACGCCGCGCGACGACGCCCCGTCGTGGGTCGCCGGCCTCACCGCCCCGGTCAAGCGGCCGGCCGCCCGCCCCGCCTCGCGGCCCGCCTGAGCGCCGGCTACCGAATCGACACACGGTCCACGCGGCCGCGCCGGATCATGGACGCCGCATACCTAGGGAACTCCCAGGAAGGCGGGATAGCGTGACGGCCATGACGCAACTTGCCACCGCACGGCGCGAAGGCACCGGCGAGCTGCTGCTCACCGGCAGCCTGCTCGTCCTCTACATGAGCCTGCGCGGCACGGCGCGGGCACTCGGCGCAATCGAGTCAGTGATCACCTAATTGGACCGCTCGGCCGGCGATGAAGCCGTCCGACGCGACGATCTCGTCGATCACCGCCTGCGGGATCGGCGAGTCGGTCGTGATCGCCATGACCGCGAGGTCGCTGCCGCCGGTCCCCGGGGGCTGGCGGCCGACGGCGGCGGCGGAGATGTTCACCCCGTGGGCGCCGAACGCGGTGCCCACGCGGCCGACCATGCCGGGCACGTCCTGGTAGCGGAACAGCGCGAGATGGCCCTCGTCGATCTGCAGGTTGAAGCGCTGGCCCCAGGCCTCGAGGAGGTGCGGCCGGTGCAGCTGGCCGAGCGTGGTACCGACGATCCGCGTCCGCTCGGGCCCGCAGACGAGGCTCACGCGCACCAGGTCGGTGAAGTCGTGCGCGATCGTCTCGCGGCGCTCGGACACGGCGATGCCGCGCTCCTCGGCGAGCGCGGGCGCGTTGACGAGATTGACGTCCTCGTCGGTGTGGCCGGCGAGCACGCCGTTGAGCACCGACAGGGTGAGCAGGCGCGTGTCGCGGTCGGCGATGCGGCCCAGGTACTCGATCTCGATCCGGTCGACGCTCGAGGACTCGGCGAGACCGATGCCGACGCGGCCGAGGCCGCGGGCGAGCGGCAGGAACGGGCCCAGCACGTCCATGTCCTCGGCGCTGACGGCCGGGATGTTCACCGCGGTCGAGACGACGCCGCCGGTCAGCGCCGCCACGACCTGCTCGGCCGTCTGCACGCCGGCGCGGTCCTGCGCCTCGGTCGTGGAGGCGGCCAGGTGCGGGGTGACGACGACGTTGGGATAGCCGAACAGCGGGTGGTCGGTCACCGGCTCGCTCGCGAACACGTCGAGCGCCGCGCCCGCGACCTTGCCGGAGTCGAGCGCCGCCTTGAGGTCGGCGTCGACGACGAGCTGGCCGCGCGCGCAGTTGACGATCCGCACGCCGTCCTTGCACTTGGCCAGCGCCTCGGCGTCGAGCCAGCCCTCGGTCTCGGGCGTCTTCGGCAGGTGGATCGAGATGAAGTCGGCCGCGGCATAGAGATCGTCGCTGGACTCGGCCTTCTCGACGCCGAGCTCGCGGAAGCGGGCGGCCGACACGAACGGGTCGAACGCGATCACGTGCATCCCGAAGCCCTGCGCGCGCGCCGCCACGAGCTGGCCGATGCGGCCGAAGCCGAGCAGCCCGAGCGTCTTCTCGTACAGCTCCACGCCGCCCCACTTGGAGCGCTCCCAGCGGCCCTCGACGAGCGCACGGTGCGCCTGCGGGACGTTGCGCGCGAGCGCGAGCAGGACGGCGAACGTGTGCTCGGCCGCCGTGATGACGTTGGACTGCGGCGCGTTGGCGACGATGATCCCGCGCTTGGTGGCGGCGTCGACGTCGACGTTGTCGACGCCCACGCCGGCACGGCCGATCACCTTGAGCTTGTCGCCGCGGGCGATCAGGTCGGCCGTGAGCTTGGTGGCCGAGCGGATGAGGATGCCGTGGTAGTCGCCGATCCGCTCGGCGAGCTGCTCGTCGTCCCAGTCGAGGCCGAGGTCGACGTCGAAGCGCTCGCGCAGGAGCGCCACGCCGGTATCGGCGATCTTCTCCTTGACGAGGATGCGGTAGGGCTCGGAGAGGACGCTCACGCCGCCGCGGGGACGCCGGCTTCGAGGAACACCTTCTGCGCCGCGCCGGGGCCGGCTCCGTGCTCGACATCGCGCCCGAGCTGGTCGAACGCCATCTCCAGGCCGGCGAGCGACGTGACGATGTCGAACGCGCCGAAGTAGCCGCAGTGGGCGATCCGCACGATCCGGCCCTTGAGGTGATCCTGGCCGCCGTTCGCGGTGATGCCGAGCTTGCGCAGCGCGCCCGGGACCTTGCCGCCGTCGATGTCGTCCGGCAGGTCGACCGCGGTCACCACGGTCGAGCGCTCGTCGGGGTCGCCGAACACGTCGAGCCCCATCGCGGCCACGCCGGCGCGCGTGGCGCGCGCGAGCAGGTGGTGGCGGGCGAGGACGTTGTCGAGGCCCTCCTCCTCGATCATGTTCAGCGCGATGTCGAGGCCGAGGAACAGCGACACGGCGGGCGTGAACGGGCTGGCGCCCTTGGCCTGGCTCTTGGCGGTGCGGCCCCAGTCGAAGTAGTAGCGGCCTTCGCCGCGCTGTGCCGCGTACTCGAGCGCGCGCGGCGAGACCGAAGCGAACGCGAGGCCGGGCGGGCACATCAGCGCCTTTTGCGAGCCGGCGACGACGACGTCGACGCCCCAGTCGTCCTGCCGCATCTCGGTTGCGCCGAGCCCGGAGACGGCGTCGACGGCGAGGATCACGTCGTGCCGGCGCGCGACGTCGGCGAGCGCCTGGATGTCATGGACGATGCCCGTCGAGGTCTCGCTCAGCGTCGCGAACGCGACCTTGATGTCCTCGTTCTCACCGAGCAGACGGTCGAACTCTGCGGGGTCGAGCCGCTCGCCCCAGCCGGGCTCGTAGCGGACGACATCGGCCCCGTAGGCCTCGCCGAGCTGGATCCAGCGCTCGCCGAACTTGCCGGCGGCGCCGACGAGCACCTTGTCGCCGGGGCGCACGAGATTGGCGGTCGCGGACTCGAGCGCGCCCGAGCCGCTGGAGGCGAACGCGAGCACCGGGTTGGAGGTGCGGAAGACGGCGGGCAGCTTGCCGAGCACGCGCTCGTACAGCTCGTCGAAGGCGGGCGCGCGGTGGTAGATCATCGGCGCGGCCATCGCCTGCGAGACGGCAGGCGGGATCGGCGTGGGCCCGGCGGTCATCAGGTACTGCTTCGTGAACGGGTTCGGCGTCATACGAGAGACCCTTGTCTCGTGGGGAGGTCGCGCCGCAGGTTAGCGGCCGCGCTCCAGTTCACGCCGTAGCTCCTCGAGGTCCACGCCCGAGGCGATCAGCACGACCCAGACCACCGCACCGGCGACGGCGACGATGATGCCGACGATCCCGAGGATGATCCCGGCGTGGGCGATCCCGTCGCCCACCTTGGTCGCGCCCTTCGCGACCTGGTTGCGGCCGAGCTGGCCGGTGACCCAGGCGCCGATCGAGAACGGCAGCGAGAAGACGAACAGCAGCCCGAGCGACGGGAAGATGATCAGCAGCCCGAGCATCCCGAGCACGAGCGAGGTCGTGGCGAGCCCGTTCCCGGGCTCGGGCGCGGGCCGGGCGAACGGCGGGCGCTCGGCGCTCGCCGCCCACGGCGCCGCCTCTGGCTCGGGATCGGGCTCCGGCGGCGCCGGTTCGAACATCGGCGCCGGCTCGCCGCCGGGCGCGCGCGGGGGCTGCCACCCCGAGATGCTCTCCTCGTCGCTCAGAACTCGGTCTCGATCCAGTCCATCATCGAGCGGAGCTCCTTGCCCTCGCGCTCGATCTGGTGCCCGGCCTGCTCCTCGCGCATCCGCTTGAAGTTCTCCTGGCCGGCGCGGTTCTCGGCGATCCACTCGCGCGCGAACGCGCCCGACTGGATCTCGCCGAGCACATCCTTCATCGCCTGGCGCGTCGTGTCGGAGATGACCCGCTTGCCGCGCGTGTAGTCGCCGTACTCGGCGGTGTTCGACACCGAGAAGCGCATGCCGGAGATGCCCTTCTCGTACATCAGGTCGACGATCAGCTTGAGCTCGTGCAGACACTCGAAGTAGGCGAGCTTGGAGTCGTAGCCGGCCTCCACGAGCGTCTCGTAGCCGGCCTGCACGAGCTCGGACACGCCGCCGCAGAGGACGGCCTGCTCGCCGAACAGGTCGGTCTCCGTCTCGTCCTTGAACGTCGTCTCGATCACGCCGCCGCGCGTGCCGCCGATGCCCTTGGCGTAGGCGAGCGCGAGCTGCAGCGTGTCGCCGGATGGGTCGGCGTGCACGGCCACGAGGCAGGGGACGCCGCTGCCCTCGAGGTACTGGCGGCGCACCAGATGGCCGGGGCCCTTGGGCGCGATCAGCGCCACGTTGACCTCCGGCGGCGGCTCGACCTCGTCGTAGTGGATCGAGAAGCCGTGGCCGAACAGCAGCGTGTTGCCGGGCGCGATCCCGTCGCGGATCGACTCCTCCCAGACGTCGTGGTGGCGCTCGTCGGGCAACAGGACCATCACGATGTCGCCGCGCGAGGCGGCGTCGGCGATGTCGGTGACCTCGAGGCCCTGCTCGCGGGCCTTGTCCACCGACGAGGAGTCGGGCCGCAGGCCGACCACCACGTCGACACCGGAGTCCTTGAGGTTCAGCGAATGGGCGTGGCCCTGGGAGCCGTAGCCGAGGATGGCCACGGTCTTGCCGTCCAGGAGGCCGAGATCAGCATCGTCGTCGTAGAACATGGGCCGCGAAATGTAACGTCGCACGACCGGAGGAGCTTGCGACGTAGGGCGGGCGAAACATTTACCCGGTTCCCGCGGCGACCCACGTCCGGGCCGGGACGGCCAGCGAGCCGTCGTCGGCGGTCCACTCGCGCGCCGCGTCCGCCAGCGCCGCCAGCAGCTCCGCCGGGTCATCGACCTGCGCCCGCCCGGCGCGCATGCTCATCGAGCGCGACGTGGCCCACCACGCGTCCACCGACGGGTAGCGGATCGGGAAGTCGACGGTCTCGACCTCGTACTCCACGAAGCCGGCGTTCTCGATGTGCTCGGCGATGATCCCCTCCTCGGCCCAGGCGAACTGCCCGCCGGCGCCGGGCTCGAGCGGCTCGATCAGGCCGCGCTCGTCCAGCAGATCGATCGGCAGCGAGCTCCAGCGGTTCTCCTCGGCGGCCGCCCAGGCGGCAAGCGCGACGCGCCCGCCGGGCCGCAGGATGCGCCGCGTCTCCCGCAGCGCGTTCTCCGGGTCCGCCATGAGCATGTAGCCCCAGCGGCAGAGCACGACGTCGACGCTCGCGGTCTCAAGGTCGATCGGCTGCGCGGCGTCGATCTGCTTGAAGCGGACGTTCGTGATGCCGAGCGCCTCGGCGCGCCGCTGGGCGGCGGACAGCATCTCGGGCGAGGCGTCAGAGGTGATCAACGTCCCGCCCGGGTGGATCAGCTCGGCGGCGAGGAAGCCGGTGTCGCCGATGCCGGCCGCGAGATCGAGCACGGTCTGGCCGACCTGCGGCGCGGTGTGGTCGATCATCCAGCTCGCCACCGGCATCGTGGCGCGCCGGAACGCGTCGGCGCGGCTCTCCCAGCCCTTGGCGACGGCACCCCAGTCCTGTCGTGTCATGCCAGCTCCCGTCTCAGCAGCTTTCCGGATGGGGTCCTTGGCAGCGTGTCGGCGAGCTCGACCGCCTTCGGGACCTTGAAGCGCGCCAGGCGTTCGGCGGCGAACGCCTGCAGCTCGTCGGGCGTCGCGTCGGCGCGCAGCACGACGCGCGCGATCACGGCCTCGCCCCACTCCGGGTGCGGGCGCGCGAACACGCCCGCGTCGGCGACGGCCGGGTGCTCGCGCAGCACCGCCTCGACCTCGGCGGGCGCCACGTTCTCTCCCCCGGTGACGATCGTGTCAGTCTTGCGGCCGATGACGCTCAGGCGGCCGTGGGCGTCGAGGCGACCGAGGTCGCCGGTGTGGACCATACGGCCGCCGGCCTCGACGACGATCTCACCGTCCGGCGCGATGGTGACGGTGACGCCCGGGATCGGCGCGCCCGCGGTCTGGGTGTCGCCGATGGCCCCGATCGTCGCCGCCGAGCAGGTCTGCGTGAGCCCATAGCTCGGCGCCACGGGCCAGCCGGCATCGCGGGCGCGGGCGAGCAGCGTCGGGTCGGCGGGCGCGCCGCCGAGCAGGACGGCTTTCGACGGTGGCTGCGCTGCGGCGTCGAGCAGGCGGGCGAGCTGGGTCGGCACGAGGCTGGCGAGCGTGACGTCCGGCGTGTCGGCCGGGCCGAGCACGGCGGTGGTCGCGTACACCGCGCTGCGCAGGAGCACCATCAGCCCGCCGACGTGGCTGAGCGGCAGCGGGCACAGCCAGCGCTCGTCGTCGGTCAGCCCGAGCGCGATTGCGGTCCCGCGCGCGTTGGCCTCGATGTCGGTTTGCGTGAGGCCGACGGGCGTGGGTGTGCCCGTGGTGCCCGACGTGTGCACCACGAGATCCCCCGGCGCGTCGCCGAGCGCCGCTCTCTCCGCGGCGCCCAGCCGGGGATCGATCGGCACGGCCCGCGCTCCCGCCAGCAGGCACGCGTGGAGACGCACGACGAAGTCGAGGCTCGGCCGCGCAGCGATCTCCACGCGGCCCTCGAGGCCGCGTGCGGCGTCGTTGGCGGCAGCGAGAAGCTCGGCATACGCCAGCCGCCCGTCGGGCGCCTCGACCGCGATGCGATCTCCTCGCAGCGCCGCTGCTCGCTCGAGCCATGCCATCGATCGGAGGCTAGTGTCTTGGCCGTGAGCGTCACCTGGACCCCCGCCGGCGACTACGAGGACATCCGCTACGAGACGTCCGGCGACGGCATCGCCAAGATCACCATCAACCGGCCCGAGGTGCGCAACGCCTTCCGGCCGCAGACCATCGTCGAGATCTCCGACGCGCTCGAGCGGGCGCGCGAGGACACCGAGGCCGGCGTGATCGTGCTCACCGGGGAGGGGCCGCTCGCCTTCTGCTCCGGTGGCGACCAGCGCGTGCGCGGCGACACCGGCTACATGCCCGAGGGCGCGAAGGTCGGGCGCTTCCACGTGACCGACCTGCACGTGCAGATCCGGCGGCTGCCGAAGCCGGTCGTGGCGATGGTGGCCGGCTACGCGGTCGGCGGCGGGCACGTGCTCCACCTCGTCTGCGACCTCACGATCGCCGCCGACAACGCGCGCTTCGGCCAGACCGGCCCGCGCGTCGGGTCGTTCGACGGCGGCTTCGGCGCCTCGCTGCTCGCGCGGACCGTCGGCGTGAAGAAGGCCAAGGAGATCTGGTTCCTGTGCCGCCAGTACGACGCCCAGCAAGCGCTGGACATGGGCCTCGTGAACACGGTGGTGCCGCTGGAGGAGCTCGAGGCCGAGACGGTGAAATGGTGTCGCGAGATGCTCCAGCTCTCCCCCTTCGCGCTGCGCCTCCTGAAGGCGAGCTTCCACGCGGACGAGGACGGGCTGAGCGGCATCCAGCAGCTCGCTCACGACGCCAACCTCCTGTTCTACGCGTCCGAGGAGGCGCAGGAGGGCCGCGAGGCGTACAAGTCCAAGCGCAAGCCCGACTTCTCGCAGTTCCCGCGACGGCCTTGAGGGCGCTGCACATCTGGTTGATGGCGGCCCGGCCGCGGACGCTGCCGGCGGCTGTGGCGCCGGTGCTCGTCGGGACGGCGCTGGCGGCGACCGAAGGTACCTTCAAGGTGCTCACGTTCATCGCCGCGATGCTCGGCGCGCTGTTCATCCAGGTCGGCACCAACCTCTCCAACGACTACTCGGACGCGCGGCGCGGCGCCGACACCGAGGACCGGCTCGGCCCGGTGCGCGTGACGGCCGGAGGGCTCGTCCCGCCGCGCCAGGTTCTGGTGGCGACGTACGTGGCGTTCGGCCTGGCAGTGGCGGCCGGTGCGTACCTGATCGCGACCGCCGGCTGGGAGCTGCTGCTCGTCGGCGCCGCGTCGATCCTCGCCGGCGTGCTCTACACCGGCGGGCCGCGCCCGTACGGGTACGAGGGTCTCGGCGAGGTGTTCGTGTTCCTCTTCTTCGGCCTCGTGGCGGTCACCGGGTCGTACTTCGCGCAGGTCGAGGAGCTGACCTGGGAGGCGTTCGTTCTGGCGGTGCCGGTGGGCCTGCTGGCGTCGGCGATCCTCGTTGTCAACAACGTGCGCGACCTCGAGACCGACCGGCGCGCCGGCAAGCGGACAATCGCGGTCCGTCTCGGTCGGGGCCGGGCTCGGGGCCTCTACGCGATGATGGTCTACGTCGCGTTCCTGTGCGCGCCGCTGCCGTGGCTGCTCGGGTCGGACGACCTGTCGCCGTGGCTGCTGCTGTCGTGGGCGGCGCTCCCGCTCGCCGTCCCCGTGGTACGGATCGTGCGCTCGCGCTCCGACGGCCCGTCGCTGAACGGCGCACTCGCCCGGACGGGCATGCTGCAACTCGTGTTCTGCGCGCTGCTCTCGGCGGGAATCCTCGCGAGCTGATGGCCGAGCTCTCCGTCCACTCGCTCCACCTGCGCATGCGCGCCCCGCTGTACGCCGCATGGGGCGTGCTCGAGGACCGCGAGCTGGTGCAGGTGCGCGTGGACTTCGGGGACGGCGACTACGGCGAGGGCGAGGCGGCGCCGATCGAGGGCTACGACGGCGTGACCGTGGCCGCGGTGCGATCGGCGCTCGACGCCTACGGCGCCGTGCTCGCGCGCGCCTCGCCGCGCTCGACCCACGCCGAGCTGCTCGCCGCGTGCGCCGCCGAGCGCCCGCTCCCGTTCGCGCTCGCGGCGATCGACCTCGCGCTGTGGGACCGCGCGGGCCGGCGTACGGGCTTCCCGGTGGCCCAGCTGATCGCGGCCGGCGCCGAGCGCGCTGTGGCGGTCAACGCGACGCTCCATGGCGTCGACCGGGCGTCGGCGGCGGAGGGTGCCGCAGCGGCTGCGCGCGCGGGGTACCGCTGCGTGAAGGTGAAGGTGGGGGTCGGCGACGACGCCGGCCGCGTGGCGGCGGTCCGCGCCGCGGCGGGCGACGCGATGGCGATCCGGGTCGACGCCAACGGCGCCTGGGAGACCGTCGAGGAGGCGCTGGCCCACCTGCGCGCCCTGGCGCCGGCGGGGATCGAGCTGTGCGAGGAGCCCGTCCACGGCGTCGACGCGATGCGGTTGGTGCGCGCCAAGTCGCCGGTGCCGCTCGCGATGGACGAGACCGCCGCCGTCCGCGGCGCCCCGGGCTCCGGCGCCGCCGACGCGGTGTGCCTGAAGATCGGCCGCTGCGGCGGCATCTCCGGCCTCTTGCGCGACGCCCGCGCCGCCCGCGCCGCCGGCACGAAGGTGTACCTCGCTTCGAACTTCGACGGGCCGCTCGGGATCGCCGCGGGCGTGCACGCCGCCGCCGGCCTGCGAGCGTCCGGCCCGGTCGGCTTCTGCGGGCTCGCCACCTTGAGCTCGTTCGAGGAGTACGACGGGGTGCTAGAGCCGGTTGACGGCGCGGTCGCGGTGCCGAGCGGACCCGGTTTGCTCGGCGAACGGCTGGCCGGGTAGGGCGGTCGAGAGAGCCGCCCGTGCCGAGAATCCCGGGCGATCTCGCGCCGACCGCGTCAGGCGGGAGTGCGCTCGGCGGTCAAGGCCGCGGCACCCGCGACCGGGTCGCCGTTGAGGTGCCACGCGCGGGCGGCGGCGGCGAGGTCGGCGCAGGCGCCGGTGCCGCCGACCGCGACCGGGACGCGCTCGGCCAGGCGGCCCAGCGCGGCCGCGGCGGCCTGCAGCGGGTCGGCCTGGACCGCGCCGATGACGACCACGGCCGGCTCGACGGTCGCGACCACGCTGTCGAGGGCGTCGACCGGCGTGTCGGCGCCGAGGTAGGTGACGCGCCAGCCGCGGCGGTCGAGGGCGAGGCCGCAGCAGAGCAGCCCGACGTCGTGGCGCTCGCCGGGCGGGCAGGCGAGCACGGCTCGCGGCCCGAGCCCGGCGCCCCACTCACGACCGAGGCCGCGCAGGCGCCCGGTGATCAGCTCGGTCGCGAAGTGCTCCTGGGCGACGGAGATCGACCCGCTCTCCCACCGCTCGCCGACCCTTCGCAGCGCGGGCAGCACGACGTCGCGCAGCGCCGCGTCGAGCGAGCGGGCGGCGAACACGCGGTCGAAGGCGGCGTGGCCGTCCGCGGAGTCGAAGCGGGTCAGCGCCTCGACCAGCTCGTCGACCGCGGCGTCGGCCGGCGGCGCCGCTTCGGCCTCGGCGGTCCCGGTGACGGCGTGGGCCGCCTCGCCGGCCGCCCAGCCGCTCTCGATCAGTTCGCGCATGCGGCGCGCACGCAGCTCGTCCTCGCGCCCGTAGACGCGGTAGCCGGCCGGCGTTCGCGCCGGGTGCAGCACGCCGTAGCGGCTCTCCCATGCACGCAGGGTCTCGGGCGAGACCCCGACGCGCCGGGCCAGCTCACCGACGCGCACTCCAAGAACCGGCGCGGGGTTCGTCACGCTCGGCACTGTAAACGATTCCACAAAAGCTCTGCAAACTTTGCAACGACTCTGTACAGTGGGGACGCGCCAACCCCCAGGCCCATGGTCTCTCGGCCCTGCACAGATCTGCGCGATCCGGAGGCGTTCTCCGCCGCCTACCGACACCTCGCGCCAACGGCCCGTACCGCCGCGATGGCCGTCCTCCGCGACGGCGAGGCGGCCGACGACGTGGTCCAGGACGTCTTCTGCGCGCTGTGGACGCGACCCGGGATCTACTGCCCGGAACGCGGCTCGCTGACGACGTTCGTGCAGATCATGGCGCGCAGTCGGGCGCTCGATCGCCTGCGCTCGCACGCGGCCGCCGCCGCCGCGCTCGACCGCGGCGCGTTCGAGGCCCTCGCGCGGCCGGCGACCGCCGAGCCGCCGTCGGAGGAGGTCATCCGGCGCGACAGTGCGCAGCGGATCCTGCGCGAGCTCGATGCGCTGCCCGACGGCCAGCGCGCCGCCGTGCTCCTCCATCACATCGGCGGGCTCAGCGACGGTGAGCTGGCGCGCGCGATGCAGGTCCCGCTCGGAACGGCCAAGAGCCGCATCCGGCTCGGCACGCGACGCGCCCGCGCGGCGGTCGAGCAGCGCCTCGCCGCCTGAGCCCCGCGTCATCATTGGCCGGGATGCTCCTCATGCGGGAGACCGACCCGCGGCCGCCGGCGCTCGAGGTCGCGGTCTCGCACGCGCTCGTCGAGCGCGTGAACGCGGGCGCGCTCGAGCCCGTGCTGCGCGTCTACCGCCCCGCCCCCACCCTCGCGTTCGGGCGGCTCGACGCGCTTCGCCCCGGCTTCCAGCAGGCGGCGGCCGCCGCGCGCGAGCACGGCTTCACGCCCGTCGTGCGCGCTCCGGGCGGCCATGCTGTCGCCTACCACGACGGCTGCCTGGTGGTCGACGAGCTGCTCGCGCACGAGGATCCGATCGCCGGCCTGCAGGCCCGGTTCGCGCGCACGGGCGAATGGCTCGCCGAGGCGCTGCGAGCGGTCGGCGTCGACGCCCGCGTCGGGCGCGTGGAGGGCGAGTTCTGCCCCGGCGAGTACACGGTCAGCGCGCGCAGGCGCGTGAAGCTGGTCGGCACGGCGCAGCGCGTCGTGCGCCACGCGTCACTGCTCGCCGCGTCGGTCGCCGTGCATAGCGGCGACGCCCTACGCGCCGTGCTCACCGACGTCTACGCCGCGCTCGAGCTCGACTGGGACCCAGCGACGGCGGGGGCGATCGACCACGAGGTGCCCGGCGCGACGCTCGACGCGATCGAGCAGGCGATCGTTCAGGCCGCGCCCTACGACCTGACCGAGGCCGCGCTCGACGCCGAGACGCTCGCGCTCGCCGAGCGGCTCGAGCCGCGCCACGCCGTCGGCTAAGCGGCGCCCAGCGCTCGCGCCGCGGCGGCCACGCCGGCGGCCGCGACGAGCACCACGAGCAGCGGCGCCCGGAGCGCGAGCGCCACCGCGGCGACGGCCACGCCGGCCAGCCGCGTGTCTATCACCACGGCGCGGCCGTCGGCCACCGTCTGGCCGACCACGAGCGCGGCGAGCAGCGTCGGCGCGAGCAGCGGCATCACGAGCGAGAAGGCGCGCGGCAGCGGCCGGCCGGCGAAGACCAGGGGGCCGGCGCCCTTGAGCGCTACGGTCGCGAGCCCGACGGCGGCGACGGCCACCCAGACGCCGATCACGCCCGCACCCCGAGCGCGATGATCGCGCCGGCCGCGGCGGCGACGATCGGCAGGCCGGGCGGCAGCAGCGGCGTCAGCGCCAACGCGATCAGGCCGCCGGCCAGTGCCGCCACCCGAGCGCGCGGTGTCTTGAGCTGGCCGACGAGCAGAGCAAGGAAAAGCGCGGGGAACATTGCGTCGAGCCCGTAGTCGGAGGGGTCGCCGAGCGCGCCGCCGCCGAGCGTGCCGGCCACGGTGCCCAGGCACCACGACGCGAGCAGCGTGAAGCCGGCGCCGAGCAACCGGTCGCGCTCCACGCGGCCGTCGCGCTGCGAGATGGCCCATGACTCGTCGACCACGAGCTGCGCCTCGAGCAGCCTCCGCAGCGGGCCGCCATGGAGCGCCGGCGCGACAGACGTGCCGATCGCCAGATAGCGCAGGTTGAGCATCACGGCCGCGGCGATCGCGGCGGCGATCGCGCCGCCGGAGCCGAGCACCGACGCCACCGCGAACTGCGCCGACCCGGCGAATGTGGTCAGCGACATCAGGATCGGCGGCACGATGCCCATGCCCGCGTCCCGCGCGAGGATGCCGAACGAGGCGCCGAACGCCGCCACCGCGAGGGCGAGCGGGGCCGCCGCGCGCATCCCGGCGACCATCTCGGCTCGGGGCTGGCGCAGCCGTCTCGCGTCCGGCATAATGGAACTTGCTTCCATGATGATGGAGTATTCCACAGAAATGGACTCACTGTCCAGCGAAATGGAATCGGTTGACACGTTCGTACACGCGGTCGCGTCGAACGTGCGCGCGCTGCGGCTCGACGCGGGGCTGACGCTGCACGACCTCGCGGCCGCCGCCGGCCTCGGCAAGTCGACACTGGCGCAGCTCGAGTCCGGCAAGGCGAACCCCAGCGTGGAGACGCTGTGGGCGATCGCCGCGGCGCTCAAGGTGCCGTTCGCGCGGCTCGTCGAGGAGGAGCGGACGGCGCTGCGGGTCGTCCGTGCCCGCGACGTCCCTCCCATGCACTCGGCCGAGACGCCCGGCTGGGCCGGGCGCCTGCTGACCGCCTCACACGGCCGCGGGACATTCGACCTGTACTCGCTCGACCTCGAGGAGGGCGCCGTCCGGCACGCCGACGCCCACCACTCCGGCGTCGTCGAGCACCTGGTCGTGGTCGTGGGCCGCCTGAGAGTCGGACCGCAGACGCGCACGGTCGAGCTCGAGGCCGGTGACCTCGTCACGTTCGCCGCGGATGTCCCGCACGTTTACGAGGCGCTCGAGACGGCGCACTGCGTACTGCTCATGGCGTACCCGTGATCGCCGCGGCGACGAGCTCTGGCTGCTCGAGCTGCACCGCGTGACCGGCGCCGTCGACCACCACGACGTGGCAGTCCCGGATCACGCCTGACATCCGCCCGGCGATCGCGCGGAACTTCGCGTCGCGCTCGCCGACGATCAGCGTGACCGGCATCACCAGCTCGCCGAGGCGGTCCCACAGCGGCGGCATGACGCCGGTGCCGAGCCCGCGCAGCGCGGCGGCGAGACCGTGCGGCGTGTTGCGCAGCCGGTCGGCGTGCGCGGCCGCCGCGACGCGCTCGGGCTGCCCGGCGAACAGCTCCTGACTCCCCCACTCGGCCGCGAACGCGTCCAGGCCGATCGCCTCGATCCGGTCGGCGAGCGCCGCGTCGGCGCGCCGGCGCTCCTCGCGCTCGGCCGCGTCGGCGATGCCCGGGCTGGCGCCGACGAGCACGAGCCGCTCGACCTGCTCGGGCAGCGTGAGCGCGGTGTAGAGCGCGATGCGCCCGCCCATCGAGTAGCCGACGAGCGTGCAGCGCTCGCCGGTCAGCGCGCGCACGTACGCGGCGCATGCCGCGAACGACGCCGGCCGCCGCTCGCTCGCCTGGCCGTGCCCAGGGAGGTCCGGGGCCAGTGCGCGATAGCGTCCGCCGAGCGCCGCGACCGTCCGCCGCCAGCTCTGCCGGGTCTGGGTGAACCCGTGGAGGAAGACCAACGTCTGCACGCCGCGATCATGACGCCAACCGACACATATCTGGGCCTCAGAGTCTTCGTCGACGAGCTCGTCCGCTGCGGCGTGCGCCACGCGTGCACGTCCCCCGGCTCGCGATCGACTCCCCTGGTCCTCTCGCTGGCAAGAGACGAGCGGCTGCGCGCGACATCGCACGTCGACGAGCGCTGCGCCGCCTTCTTCGCCCTCGGCGTCGCCAAGACGACCGGCGTGCCCGCCGCGCTCGCGTGCACGTCCGGGACCGCCGCCGCCAACTACGCCCCGGCGGTGATCGAGGCGCACGAGGCGCGCATCCCGCTGCTCGTGCTCACCGCCGACCGGCCGCCCGAGCTGCGCGACCTCGGCGCCGGGCAGACGATCGACCAGGTGAAGCTCTACGGAAGCGCGGTCAAGTGGTTCCTCGAGGTCGACGACCACCCGGCCACGCCGGAGCGGCTCCGGTGGCTGCGCCAGCTCGCGTGCCGCGCGTTCTGGACCACGGTCGAGGGCCGGCCGGGTCCCGTGCACCTCAACTTCTCGCTGCGCGAGCCGCTCGTGCACGGCGAGCCCCTGCCCGAGGATGAGAGCGGCCGCGCCGGCGGGCGCCCGTGGGTGACGCGCCCGAAGGCGCCCGGACAGCCGCCGCCGACGCTCATCGAGAGCCTGCGCGACGAGATCCAGGCGCGCCCCCGGGCGCTGATCGTGGCCGGCCGCAGCGAGCGCGACGGGCAACTCCCGGCCTCGGTCGCCGGGTTCGCCGACTGGGCGGCGATGCCGCTGCTCGCCGACCCGCTGTCCGGCGCCCGCCGCGGCCAGGCGGCGATCGCGCACTACGACGCGCTGCTGCGCAACCCCGAATGGGCCGCCGAGCACGCGCCCGACCTCGTGATCCGGATCGGCGACCTGCCGACCTCCAAGCCGCTGCGCCGCTGGCTGCACGGGCTCGGCGACGCCCTGCAGATCAGCCTCGACCCCGAGAACGCGTGGCAGGACCCGGCCGGCGCAGTCGCGACGGTCATCGCCACCGACCCGCGGCTGACGCTCGACGCCGTCGCCGCGCGCTTCAAGCTACGACCCGACCGAGCCTGGATCGACGGCTGGCATCGCGCCGACCGGCAGGCGTCGGCGGCGATCGCCCGCGCGCTCGAGCCGGCTGGGCTGAGCGAGCCGCGGGTGGCCGCCGAGCTCGGCTCGACGTTGCCGCCGCAGGCCACGGTCGTGGTCGCGTCGTCGATGCCCGTGCGCGACGTCGAGACGTTCTTCCCGGCCCGCGAGCACCCGCCGCGAGTGCTCGCCAACCGCGGCGCGAACGGGATCGACGGGACCGTCTCGACCGCCTTTGGATGCGCCGCAGCCGCAGACGGTCCCGTGGTCCTGCTTATCGGCGACGTCGCGCTGATCCATGACCTCGGCGGCCTGCTCGCGGCCGGACGGCTGGGCCTCGACCTGACGATCGTGCTGCTGCACAACGACGGCGGTGGCATCTTCGACTTCCTGCCGGTGAGCGGGGAGGGCGACGAGTACGTGCAGCACGTCGCGACGCCGCACGGGCTCGACTTCGCGCACGCCGCCGCGCTGTTCGGCTGCGGCTACGACGTGGCGACGACCGTTGACGACTTCCGCGCGGCGGTCGGCCGCGCGCTGGCGGCCGCGGGCACGAACATCGTCGCCGTCCCGACCGACCGCGCCGCCAACGTCCAGTTGCACGGCGCGGTCTGGGACGCGGTGGCGACGGCTATCTGAAGGCCGCGAGCGCCTTCCGGTCGTCCGGCCGCCGCGCGGCAGGTAGACGTCGCGGCTGCTGCCGGGCCCGACCACCGGGGCGGCGAGCACGTCGTCGCCCAGCAGCCACTCGTCGGTGATCGTGTACGTCCGCTGCTCGCGCGGGAAGGCGAAGAACAGCGGCTTCATGATCGGCTCGCCGGTCGCCACCGCGCGCCGCACCTGGGCCTCGATGTACGGCGTCAGCCGGCTGTGCATCCCGATCGTGGTCTGCGACGCCTCCAAGATCGGCCGCGCCTCGCTCGCGGTGATCTGCCGCCCGCGCGAAGTCGACGAGCTGATCACCGACGGCACGGCCGACGAGGCGGCGCTCGACGAGCTCCACGCCGCCGGCGTGCATGTGATCACCGTGTGATCCGTCCGAGGCGCCGCCTAGCGTCTCCGGCGTGGATCAGGGCACGCTCATCGACGTCCAGCCCGACCCGGCCGAGCCGGCGGCCCGGCGCACGACGTCGAAGGGCATCGCCGCCGGCGACATCGTGCTGATCGACAAGAAGGGCCGCCGCTTCCACGCGCTCGTGACCGAACTCGACCAGCTCGAGTCCGGCCGCTTCGAGCTCGCCGTCCGGCCGCTCGACTCGCGCATCTCCTGGCGCACCGCCTCGGTTCGCGAGGTCGTGGACGTGTGGCGCAAGGCGCGCCGCACGATCGCCTAGCCCTTGGCTCCGGCCAACTGCGGCTGGGTAGGCGGCTGGGAATCATTCGTTTCGGCCGTCCGTGCTGGCTTTGGGTCGTATAGCGACCATTTCCCAGCACGGACCGTCGATTTCGCGGCGCGGCCGGCACCCGTCCCCTACCCGGCCGCAGTTCGCCGGCGCCCTGCATCAAGGTCGTAGGCCCGATTTTGTACCCTCCGAAAAGGATGGCTCCCCAGCCCCTCACGGACGCCCTGACCGAGGGGCGGGAGCGCACGCTCGCACTCGTGGCGCCGCTGTCGGACGAGGACGTCGACCGCCAGCACATCGAGATCATGAGCCCGCTGGCGTGGGACCTGGCGCACATCGCGGCGTACGAGGAGCTGTGGCTCGTGCACCGGCACGGCGGGCAGCCGCTGTCGCGCCCGGACCTGCTCGCGATGTACGACGCGTTCGAGACGCCGCGCGCCGTCCGCGGCGATCTGCCGCTGCTCGACCGCGCGGAGGCGATGGCCTACCTGGAGGACGTGCGCGAGCGCGCGCCGGCAGGCGACAGCTTCATCCACGAGCTCGTGCTGCGCCACGAGCACCAGCACGGCGAGACGATGCTGCAGACGATCGAGCTGGCGCGGCTCGGCCCGGCGCCCGCCGTCCCGCGCGCTCCGCGTCCGGAGGCCGCCGGCGGTCACAGCGGCCTCGAGAGCGTGCTCGTGCCCGGCGGCCCGTGCACGATCGGCGCCGCCGACGAGGTCTTCGCCTACGACAACGAGCAGCCGCGACATCACACCGACGTGCGGGCGTTCCGGATCGGCCGCTCACCGATCACCAACGCGACCTACCTGACCTTCGTCGAGGGTGGCGGCTACGAGCGCCGCCCGTGGTGGCGCGCCGAGGCGTGGGCGTGGAAGGAGGAGTACGACATCACCCACCCCGAGGGCTGGGCCCGCGGGCCTGCCGGCGAGTGGCGCCGCTGGACGCTGGACGGCTGGGCGCCAATCGATCCCGACGAGCCCGTTGTGCACATCTCCTGGTTCGAGGCCGATGCCTTCGCACGATCCGTGGGCGCTCGGCTCCCCACCGAGGCGGAGTGGGAGAAGGCGGCGACCTGGGACCAGGAGTCGGGTTCGGCCCGTCGCTACCCGTGGGGCGACGAGGCGCCGGACGAGACGTTCGCGAACCTCGACCACGGCCTGCTCGGGCCCGCGCCGGCCGGCGCGTATCCGGCCGGGGCCGCGCCGTGCGGCGCGCTCGGCATGCTCGGCGACGTCTGGGAATGGACGGCGAGCGACTTCGGCGGTTACGACGGGTTCGTCGCCCACCCCTACCGCGAGTACTCCGAAGTCTTCTTCGGGAGCGGCTACAAGGTGCTGCGCGGCGGCTCGTGGGCCACGCGCGCCCGGGTGGCGACGCCGACGTTCCGCAACTGGGATCTCCCGCAGCGGCGCCAGATCTTCTCCGGGATGAGGGTGGCATGGGACGTGTGAGCGCGGCCGGAGACCTGCGGATCGACGTTCACGTGGGCGGCGAGCGGTCGCTGCCCGACGACGTGCTCGACGGGCTCACCCGCCCGTTCAAGGAGATCCCGCCCAAGCATCTCTACGACACGCGCGGCAGCGACCTGTTCGACCAGATCTGCGAGCTGCCCGACTACCCCACGCGCACCGAGCGGGCGATCCTCGACGCCTGCGCCGACCTCATCGTGCGCCGCACCGGCATGGCCGAGCTCGTCGAGCTCGGATCGGGCACCGCGGCCAAGACGCGCGTGCTGCTGTCGGCGATGGAGGATGCGGGGACGCTGTGGCGCTACGTCCCGTTCGATGTCGCCGAGCAGATGGTGCGCGACTGCGCGGCCGAACTGGCCGACGAGTACCCGGGACTGGCGATCCACGGCATCGTCGGCGACTTCGGACCGCCACCTCGGCGAGATCCCGCCGCCCGAGCACGGGCGCCCGCGCGTGGTCGCGTTCCTGGGCGGGACGATCGGCAACTTCCCGCCCGGCGCCCGCCGGCGCTTCCTGCGCTCGCTCGCCCGCCTCCTCTCCCCTGGCGACTACCTGCTGCTGGGCACCGACCTCGTGAAGGACATCGACGTGCTCGAGGCGGCCTACGACGACGCCGCGGGCGTGACCGCCGAGTTCAACCGTAACGTGCTGCACGTGCTCAACCGCGAGCTCGACGCCGACTTCCCGGCCGAGCTGTTCGAGCACGTCGCCTTCTTCGACCCCGACCGCGAGTGGATCGAGATGCGGCTGCGCGCACGTCGGGCGTGCCACGTGCGCGTCGGCGCGCTCGACCTCGAGATCGACTTCGCGCGCGGCGAGGAGCTGCGAACCGAGATCTCGGCCAAGTTCACGCGGCAGCGCGTGCGCGCGGACTTCGCGGCCAGCGGCCTCGACCTGGCCGAGTGGTTCACCGACGAACAAGGCCTGTTCGCCCTATCGTTGGCGTCAATTGTCTGACGAACATCAGATCGGCTATCAGGCGCTCCCGCGCGGGGTGCCCGTCTTCACGTCCGACGGCGTCGAGCTCGGGAAGGTCCATCGCGTGCAGGACAACGCCCGCGAGCACATCTTCGACGGCATCCTGGTGACGACTCCGCGCGGGCGCGTGTTCGTCGACGCGCCCGAGGTCGCCCGCATCACCGAGACGCGTGTGACGTTGACGATCAACGCCGAGCAGGCCAAGGCGCTGCCCGAACAGCCGCAGCCGCAGCAGCAGCGGGCCCGCGGCTGGCGGCGCTGGTTCAGCCGCTGAGCACGGGCAGCAGCGCGCCCAGCTTGACCTCGGTCTCGGCCAGCTCGGCCGCCGGGTCGGAGTCGCGCACGACGCCGCCGCCCGCGTACAGGCGCGCCTCGCGCCCGCGCAGGAGCGCGCAGCGCAGCGCGACGCAGAACTCGCCGTCCTCGTTGGCGTCGGTCCAGCCGACCGGCCCGGCGTACCAGCCGCGATCGAGCCCCTCGAAGGCCGGGATCCGCGGCGTCGCGGCGGCGTGCGGCTCGCCGCCGACGGCGGGCGTCGGGTGCAACACGCCGGCCAGCTCGATCGCGCTGCGCGGGTGCGTGAGCTGCGCGCGGATCGGCGTCGCGAGGTGCTGGATGTTCGCCGCCTTGACGATCGTCGGCTCGTCCGGGGCCGTGACCCACACCGCGTGCGGGCGCAGCGCACGGGCGATCCGGCGGGCCACGATCGCCTGCTCCTCGCGGTTCTTCTCGGAGCGCATGAGCTGCTCGGCGAGGTGGTCGTCGACCGCCGGGTCGGCCGACCGGCGCGTGGAGCCGGCGAGCGCGACCGTGGACGCGCGCAGGCCCTCGCGCCGCACGAGCAGCTCGGGCGAGGCGGCGATGAACGCAGCGTCGCCGCGGCCGGCGCAGAACACGTAGCAGGAGTCGAAAGCGGCGCGCAGGACGCCGAAGACGGCGGCGGGATCGTGGTCGGAGGGCGCGTGGACGGCGACCTCGCGGGCCAACACGATCTTCTCGAAGTCGCCGGCGCGGATCCGCTCGACGGCGCGCGCGACCGCGGCCTCGTAGTGCTCGGGCGGCGCGACCGACGCGATCCGGAACCGGCCGGAAGGCGCCGGGTCGAGCATCGGCAGC
Source organism: uncultured Solirubrobacteraceae bacterium (assembly GCA_963803335.1). Taxonomy (GTDB): domain Bacteria; phylum Actinomycetota; class Thermoleophilia; order Solirubrobacterales; family Solirubrobacteraceae; genus DASSUW01. Next base: position 267,833 of record CAWDME010000015.1, read on the forward strand.
GGCGCGTCACGCAGCTCGTCCACCCGCTGCTCGAGCCGGGCCACAAGCTGCTCCGGCACGTCGTCCGGCTGGGCGAGCGCGGCGAGCGTGAGGCGCACGTCGGCGCCGCGGCGGGCGATCGCCAGCTCCGGGACGATCAGGTCGGCGGCCTCGAAGCCGGCCCAGTGCGGCGCGGCGCCGCCGTCGTCGGCGAACGCGAAGCCGCCGACCGCGACGAGCCCGGCGCCGGCCGGGCCGTCGGGCACATCGGCCTCGGCCGAGCCCGCCAGCGCGCGCCACTCGGCAGCGGTGCGCGCGAACCGCTCGGGGCCCCGGCCCTCGATCCGGTGCACGCAGCCGAGCGCGGCGAGCGCGGCGCCCGCTCGGTCGGGCTGCTCGAAGCAGAACCACGGCTCGCCGGGCCGGCGCGAAGCGACGACCGCCGCGCTTGGGTCGACCGTCGGCGCGACCGGCACCGTGACGGCGACCAGCACCTCGCGGCCGCTGCGACGGGCGCGGCGGACGGCGCGCTCGCAGCGTTCGCGCAGCGACGCGATGGCCGGTGCGGTCAGGACGGTCACATCGCCGCCGCCCAGTGCACGACGCCCGTCGCGCAGTGGTCGCCTCCGAAGGTCGAACGGACTGACAGCGTCCCGTTCGCGCCGGCGGGCGTGAAGTGGCCCTTCACCTTCACGCGGAAATGCTCGGCGTCGTTCGCGTAGAGCACGCTGAAATGCTCGCGTAGCGAGAACGTGCCGTCCGCGGCGATCGCGCCCCCCGGCGTGAGGTTGTCGGCCTCGATCATGCGGTTCGCGCACGCAAACCGGTACTGGAAGGCGACGGTCTGCACGCGCCCCGAGCCCACGCGGAGCACGAGCGCGTGCGGCCGGTTCGGCTGATCGGTCAGCCCGTAGTAGGCGGTGTTGGCGAGCGGCGCCCCCGCGACCGGCTCGGCCACCGGCGTCCGCGCCTGCCACGCCCGCTCGCCCGAGGCGCAGCGATCGACCGTCCGGCCGTGCAGCTCGAGCCGCAGCCGCGCGCTCACCGCCCCGCCCGCCACGGTGCCGTGAACCTGTACGCGCGCGATTCGCCGTACGCGCGAGTCCTCGGGCGCCCGGTCACGCGCGGTGGCCGTGAATGAGAACGAGCCGTCGGCGGCGATCGGCACGTCGCGGCGCGTGATGCGCGCGACGCCGCAACGGGCCGGCACCGTGGCCTGCACGATCGCCGTGCCGGTCGGCGCCGTGCGCAGTGTGACGAGCGTGAGCTGCCCCCGATAGCTCCGCACGCCCTTGGCGGGCGTGCCACCGCCCAGATCGGCCGCGCGCGCGGCCGCCGGCCACGCCAGCGCGAGCAGCGCCGCCGCGGCGAGGGCCTTCATCAGGTTTCGGTGCGCCCTCGAGAGATCGCGATCTCGCCCGTCCGCGCCATCTCCACGAGCCCGAACGGGCGGACCATGCGCTCGAACGCCTCGATCTTCTCCCACTCGCCCGTGACCTCGATGATCAGTGAGCGGCGCGTGACGTCGATGATCTTGCCGCGGAAGATCTCCACGATCTGCATCACCTCGCCGCGAGCGGGCCCGTCGGCCGTGACCTTGAACAGCGCCAGCTCGCGGGCGACCGTCTCGGCCGGCTCGAGGTCGCGGATCTTGATCACGTTGACGAGCTTGTGCAGCTGCTTGGTCACCTGGTCGATCGGGTGCATCGCCCCATCGAGCGTGAGCGTGATGCGCGACAGCGACTCGTCGTCGGTCGGGCCCACGGCGAGCGTGTCGATGTTGAAGCCGCGGCGGGCGAACAGGCCGGCGATGCGCGTGAGCACGCCGGGCTTGTTCTCCACCAGGATCGAGAGGATGTGCTTGCGGCCCGTGCGGACCGCCGTGGTCGCCTCGAGCTCCGCGAGCGTCAGCGGTTCCTTGGTCCCCGGCTCGCCCATTAGTGAGTCCTCTCGTGACATTGCGCCCGAAAGACCGGCCGCCGGCGCCGCCAGGCAAGGACGCAGACCCGAAGGAATCCCCCTGGGATTTCGAGGGTCGAGGACGCCGCCTGGCGGTGATCGGCGACCGCCGATTTCGGGTGGAATGTTGCGGGAGGGCTCACTAGCCGACCATCTCCCGGGCCGCAGCACCCGGCGCGATCATCGGATACGTGTTCTCCTCGCGCGTGACGCGGACGTCGACCACCACCGGACCGGGCGTGGCGATCGCCGTCTTGAGGTCCGCGACGAGCGTGGCCTTGTCGGTCAGCCGCACGCCGGTGGCGCCGTAGGCCTCGGCGAGCTTGACCCAGTCGGGCCAGCTGCCCATGTCGACGTTCGAGTAGCGGCGGTCCCAGAAAAGCTCCTGCCACTGGCGCACCATGCCCAGGTAGCCGTTGTTCATGATCACGACCTTCACGGGGATGTCGCTCTCCTTGCAGGTCGCGAGCTCCTGGCTGTTCATCTGGAACGAGCCGTCGCCGGTGAGCAGCACGCTCGGCACGTTGGGGTTGCCGACGGCGGCGCCGATCGCGGCGGGAAGGCCGAAGCCCATGGTGCCGAGGCCGCCCGAGTTGACCCAGCGGCGCGGCTTGGCGAACGGGAAGTACTGCGCCGCCCACATCTGGTGCTGGCCGACGTCCGAGGACAGGATGCAGTCACCGCCGGTGGCCTCGTACAGCGCCTGCACGAGCTTCTGCGGCTTGATCTCGTGGTCCGCGCTGTCGTCGTAGCGCAGCGGGTATTGCTGGCGCCACTGCTCGATCCGCTCCCACCAGCCGGCAAGCCGCGCCGAATCCGGGCCGAGCGCGCGGTACTCGTTGGTGAGCCGCGCCAGCACGTTCTTGGCGTCGCCGACGATCGGGATGTGCGCGGGGACGTTCTTGGAGATCTCGGCCGGGTCGATGTCGATGTGCACGAACTTCGCGCGCGGCGCGAATTCCGACAGCTTGCCGGTGATGCGATCGTCGAAGCGGGCGCCGACCGCCACGATCAGGTCGGCCTCGTCCATCGCGTAGTTGGCAGTCCGGGTGCCGTGCATGCCGAGCATGCCGAGCCACTGCGCGTGCGGCGCCGGGAAGGCACCGAGGCCCATCAGCGTGCACGTGACGGGCAGCTTGTCGCTGACCACCAGCTCATGCAGCTCGTCGGCGGCGTTGGCGTTGATGACGCCGCCGCCGGCGTAGACGACGGGCCGGCGGGCGTTGGCGATCGCCTTGGCCGCGAGCCGGATCTGCTTGGAGTTGCCCTCGATCGTCGGCTGGTAGCCGGGCAGCCGCACGTCGCCGACCGGGTGGTATTCGATCTCCGCGCGCGTGAGGTCGACGGGCATGTCGATCAGCACCGGGCCGGGCCGCCCCGTGCGCGCGATGTGGAACGCCTCGTGCACCGCGCGCGGGATCTCCGTGGGGTGCTGGATCATGAAGGAGTGCTTGACGATCGGCATCGTGATGCCGAACGTGTCCGCCTCCTGGAAGCCGTCGGTGCCGAGCAGGTCGGTGCGAACCTGACCGGTGAACGCGACGATCGGGACCGAGTCCATCATCGCGTCGGTGAGCGGCGTGACGATGTTGGTGGCGCCGGGACCCGACGTCGCGAACACGACGCCGACCTTGCCGCTCACCTTCGCGTAGCCCTCGGCGGCGTGGCCGCCGCCCGCCTCGTGGCGTACAAGGACGTGCCTGATCCCCGCGTCGACGAAGGCGTCATAGGTCGGCAGGTTCGCGCCACCGGGGTAGCCGAACACCACGTCCACGCCCTCGGCCTTGAGGCATTCCATCACCGCATCGACCGCTCGCATAGGCGAGCCAGTTTAGAGGCTGTCCAGCGCCCGCCGCAGCGCCGCGACGTCGGCGCCGAGCCGGTCGTCGGGCATCGGCGGGGGATCTGCGTCGGGGAACGGGAACGGCCACCCGGGCCGCGGGTCGTCGGCGTAGCGCGGAACGATGTGGGTGTGCAGGTGGGGCACCGAGTTGCCCAGTAGGTCGTAGTTGAGCTTGACGGGAGCGAACGCCGTCTCGATCGCACGCCCCACGCGCAGCACCTCGCGGCCATAGGTGGCGGCCTCCTCCTCGGTGAGCTCGGTCGGCTCGGCGACGTGGCGGCCGCGGAAGACGGCGATCGTCAGGCCGCGCTGGATATCCGCCCGCACGAGATAAGCGTCGCAGGACTGGCCGGCGTAGTAGCGCACGCCGGCGCCCGTTTCCTCGGGCCGGCCTTCGGCGCAGGCCGGGCAGCCGGCCCCGGCGCGCCAGGCATAGAACTGCTCCGGCCACTCCATGGGCAGACCGTATCCTCGAGCCGATGCCCGAGACACCCGAGCAGCTGCTCGCGCGCGTTGCCGATGTGCTGCGCGCGCCACCCGTCCAGGAGTGGGACACCTGGCCCTTCGAGGGCGAGGTCCGGCCGAAGGCGCTGGCGCCGCTGACGCCCGAGCCGACGATCCAGGGCCAGGGCGGCGTGGACTGCCGCGCCTGCGCGAAGCCCGACTCCGACTACCTCTGGACCGACGAGCGCTGGCGGCTCACCGCGCTCCCGGAGCCGAGCGGCCTGCCGGTGATCGTGATCCTCGAGCCGCGCGAGCACTTCGCAGGGCCGGCCGATCTGCCCGAGGAGCTCGCCCGCGAGCAGGGCGCGATGCTCGGTCGCGTCGAGCGCGCGGTCCTGAGCGTCGGCGGCATCGCGCGCGTGCACATCGGCCGCTGGGGAGAGGGCGCCGAGCACCTGCACTGGTGGTTCATCGGCCGCCCCGAGGGCTTCGGGCAGCTGCGCAGTTCGTTCGCGGAGATCTGGGACGAGGTCCTGCCGCCGACGCCGAGGGAGATCTGGGAGGACAACCTCGATCGCGTGGTCCGGGCGCTGTGAGCACCTTCCGGCTCGCCGGTGTCGAGGTGCATCGCGTCGGCCTCGGCACCAACCGTCTGACCCGCCAGCACGTCGGTTTCGTCCGCGAGGCGGTCGCGGCGGGCATCCGCCACATCGACACCGCGCACCTGTACACCGGCGGCGACAGCGAGCGCGCGATCGGCGAAGCGGGTCTGCCCGATGACGTGCTCGTCGCCACCAAGGGCGGCTACCGCCCGGGCGAGGGGCGCCCGGAGGTGCTCGGAGCGCAGATCGAGCAGAGCCTCGAGTCGCTGCGGACCGCTGCGATCGGCCTCTACTACCTGCACCGGGTCGACCCGGAGACGCCGCTGGAGGAGAGTCTCGGGGCGATCAAGGACTACGTCGACCGCGGCGCGATCCGCCACGTCGGCGTCTCGGACGTGAGCGTGGAGCAGATCGAGCGTGCCCGCACGGTTGTCCCGATCGCCGCGGTGCAGAACGAGTACAGCCTCGCCGAGCGACGGCACGAGGACGTCATCGACTACTGCGAGCGCGAGGGGATCGCATTCGTGCCCTACTACCCGCTGGAGGGCGCCGACGACGCGGTCGAGGCGCTCGCGTGGCTGCTGCAGCGCTCGCCCGTGATCCTGCCGATTCCCGGCACGCTGTCGATCGAGCACGTGCGCGCGAACCTAGCGGCGTAGCAGCGCCGCGGACTCGGGCTCGATCGCCGCGTCCGGGAAGTCCATGTCCTCCCCGCAGCGCATGCAGACCTGGTCGTGCAGCTTGACGACCTTCCCGCAGCGCGGGCACTGGCGCCGCACCTCGTCCTGCTCGCGGCGGTAGAGGATCGCGGCGAGCAGCCCGAGGAACGGGATGACCGCCGCGATGACGAACCACAGGAAGAACGACGAGCCCTTGGAACGGCCGACGACGCCGCCGGCGAGTCCGAAGAAGAAGCAGATGATCAGGTACGGCATCAGATGTGGCGCAGCGCCCAGAGGACGCCCATCACCACCACGACCAGCAGCGCGATCGAGATCAGCGCCTGCAGCAGGCCGAAGACGATGCCGAACGCGAGCTTGAGCGCGATGACGGCGACCGCGATGACGATGACCCAGGCGAGTACCCGTCTACCGAGTGAGCCGGTCGTTTCGTCCATGCCCCAAGGGTACCGTGCCCGGCCGCGCCCGAGAGGGGTACGCGGCCGGGCTACGGAGGGAGGTCAACCGCTACGAGCCGGAGGAAGCGGCCGTGCAGCGGATGCGGCTTCGCGCCCGGCGAGGCGGAGCCGCGCGAGGCGGTAGCGACGGACGAGCTCGTCACCGCGGCCCGACGCCGTCGCGGGGACGAGGACGAGGCGGCGAACCTGGGGAGTGGCGGGGGTGGGCTGCATGAGAGAAATGGTCGGGTTTTGCCCGCTTTTCCGACATGGCCCCGTGGATGAGATCAGCGCCCCGCGGTTCGACCTGCGGTCGAGCGGCGGGCGGCGTCGAGCGCGGGCCGCAGCCGCGCCGGGACGCGCCGGCGGACGCGGCGGACGCTGCCGCTGAACGCGAGGTTGGCGACCGTCGCGAAGCCCTGCTCGTCGGTGCGCAGCGCGAGCAGCAGGTGGGCAATGCGATCGGCGGACGGCAGCGACGGCTCGTCGACGTGCACGCACCAGCAGAACGCCCGTCGCCCGCGCACGAGCACGGCGCCGACCTCGCCGACGACCCACGTCCCGAGCGCGCCACGCTCGAGCACGAGGCCGGTGCGGGCGTGGAGCTCGCGCGCCTCGTGCCCGATCAGGTCGCCGAGCAGCCCGAGCGCGGTGCTCTCCGCGCGCCCGTCGCGCCGCGGCCGCGGACGCAGCACGTTGGCGCCGCGCTTGGCGTACAGCTCCGGGATCACCCACGCGTGGGCGAGCATGATCGCCCCCACCGGCGCCGACAGCGGCTCGAGCAGGAACAACACGATCGCGGCGAGGCAGAACGGGATCGTGTGCGCGACGGTCGTGAGCGTCCACACGCGCCCGCGGCGCGTCAGCGAGCGCTCGTCGACCCGCGGCCGCCAGTAGACGGCCGCGGTCTCGGGCAGGACCTGCGTGCTCACCCGCCCGCAATCGGGCGGCGCAGGATCACGAGCTCGGCGTCCACCGGCAGCTCGTCGACCTGACGGGCGCGGCCCTCGCCCTCGCTGACGACGGCGTAGAAGCCGGCGTCGAGCTGCTCCCGGAAGGCGGCCACGGCGGCCTCGACGGCCGGCCCGTCGGCGGCCGTCCATTCCGCCAGCGTCGTGTGCCCGGTGTCGTCCATGCGGATCAATCTGGCCATGTGCCAGATGGTACGCTCCGACCGAATGCGGTCCTTCCGCCTCGTCATTACCCCCTAGCACCTGCGATCACCTCGCAGGCTCGATCGTCTTCGGGCCTGCGGCAGCAGGGCTACAGCGTGGGTTCGAGGACGGAAAGGAGCTCCGCCATGCTCGCCCTCCCCGCCACCGCCCAGCTCTCGTCGCTCTGCACGCTGCACCTCGTCGTCGCTGACCGGCCCGACGTCCCCCAGCGCGTGATGGCCACCTGCTGCCGCCGCCAGGGCGCGGTGGTCGCGCTCGCGTTCGAGCGCGGCGGCCCGGGCGGCACGGCCAAGCTCGAGCTCGCCGTCGAGGTCGAGCCGCGGCTGCGGCGCGGCCTGATCGATCGCATTGCAGGGCTCGTCGACGTGCTGGAGGTCCACGCGAGAGGAGCCCATATGCCAAGCGATGGACTCAGTCGTACCCCTGCGCTCGCGTAAGGCCCGGGCGCTCGTCTCCGCGCTGATCGCGGCCGCGGTGCTCGGCGCGGGCGTCGCCGCGTGCGCGCTGGCGGTGGTGTTCGGCATCGGCGTCGAGCCGATGCCGAACTGGAACGTGCTGCTGCTGGTGATCGCCGTCACGGCGTTCACGCCCGCAGTCGCCGCGGTGTTCTAGACGCCGAGCTGGTCGCGGATCAGGCGGTTGACCTCGCCGCCGTCCGCCTTGCCCTTGGTCTCGCGCATGATCGGCCCCACGAGGGCGCCCATCGCCTTCGCGTTGCCGCCCCGGATGCGCTCCACGACGTCGGGGTTGTCCTCGATCACCTTGGCGACGATGCCCGCGAGCTCGCCGGAGTCGCCCATCGCGCCGAGGTCCTCGCGCTCGACGATCTCGGCCGGGTCGCCGCCGTCGGCGACCAGCTTGTCGAGCACGACACGGGCGTTGCCGGCGTTGACCGTCTTCGCCTCGACCAGAGCGACGAGCTTGGCGAGCGATGCGGGCGGCACCGCGTCCGCTGAGCCCGCCCGGGCCCGCAGCTCGGTGACCCAGTTGGCAACCGTCCGCGGGTCACCGGAGACCTGCTCGAAGTAGTCGCCCCACTCGGGCTCGAATGCGAACAGGCGGGCCGTGTCGGCCGCCAGCCCGTAGTCGGACTCGTAGCGCGCCTCGCGCGCCGCCGGGAGCTCGGGCAGCGCCGCGCGGGCCGCGTCGACCATCTCGTCCGTCGGCGCGACCGGGACGAGGTCGGGCTCCGGGAAGTAGCGGTAGTCGTGCGCCTCCTCCTTGGAGCGCAGCGGGCTGAGCCGCCCGGACACGGGGTCGAAGTGCAGCGTCTCCTGCACCACCTTCTCCCCCGCCTCGATCAGCGCCTTCTGGCGCGCGATCTCGGCCTTGATGCCCTGCTCGAGGAAGCGGAACGAGTTCATGTTCTTGAGCTCGGTCTTGGTGCCGAGCTCGGTGCTGCCGACCGGCCGCACCGACACGTTGGCGTCGGCGCGCAGCGATCCCTCCTCCATGTTCACGTCGCTCACGCCGAGCTGGCGCAGCGTCACGCGCAGCAGGTTGAGCCACTCGCGCGCCTGCTCGGGCGAGTGGATGTCGGGCTCGGTGACGATCTCGGCGAGCGGGGTGCCGCCGCGGTTGTAGTCGACGATCGAGGCGTCGGAGCCGTGGATGCGGCCCGACTCCCCCACGTGCACGAGCTTCGCCGCGTCCTCCTCGAGGTGGATCCGGTGCAGCCGCACGTCGCCCAGGTGCCCGCCGCTGCACAGCGGGATGTCGTACTGGGAGATCTGGTAGCCCTTGGCGAGGTCGGGATAGAAGTAGTTCTTGCGGTGGAAGATCGACCGCGGCGCGAGCTCGCAGTCCAGCGCCAGGCCCATCATCAGCCCGTACTGGATCGCCTGGGCGTTGACGGTCGGCAGCGTCCCCGGCAGGCCGAGGCAGACCGGGCACGTGCGCGTGTTGGGCTCCTCGCCGAAGCTCAACTCGCAGCCACAGAACATCTTCGTCCGCGTGTTGAGCTGGACGTGGATCTCCAGGCCGATGACGGGCTCGAGCTCAGGCATACGCAGAGCTCCCGTCGAAGCCGATCGCCCGCTCGAGCGCGTGGGCGGCGTCGAGCACGCGGTTCTCGCTGAACGCCGGGCCGGCGAGCTGGAAGCCGACCGGCAGGCCGTCGGACAGGCCGTTGGGGATCGAGATGGCCGGGATGCCGGCGAGCGACATCGGGACCGTGCAGAAGTCGTTGAGGTACATGGCGAGCGGATCCGCGGTCTTGGCGCCGAGCTCGAAGGCGACGCCCGGGGCGGTCGGCGAGACGACGAAGTCGAACCGCGAGAACGCCTCCTCGAAGTCACGTGCGATCAGCGTGCGCACCTTCTGCGCGCGCCCGTAGTAGGCGTCGTAGTAGCCGCTCGACAACGCGTAGGTGCCGATGAGCATGCGGCGCTTGACCTCGTTCCCAAAGCCCTGCTCGCGCGTCTGCGTGTACATCGACAGCAGGTCGCGGCCGTTGGCGCGGAACCCGTAGCGGACGCCGTCGTAGCGCGCGAGGTTGCTCGAGCACTCGGCGGGCGCGATCAGGTAGTACGCGGACAGGGCGTGCGGCGCGTGCGGGAGCCGCATCGTCTCGACGCTCGCCCCGAGCTCGCGTGCGAGGTCGAGCGTGGCGTTGAACGCGTCCAGGACCCCGGGCTCGATTCCCTCGCCGGTGAGCTCCTCCGGCACGCCGAGGCGGATGCCCTTGAGGTCGGTCGCCGTCGGGAGCCGCACCGGCTCGGGCAGCCCGAGCGACGTCGAGTCGCAGTGATCCGGGGCGGCCATCGCGCCGAGCAGCAGCGCGGCATCCGTCGTGTCGCGCGTGAACGGGCCGGCCTGATCGAGCGACGAGGCGAAGGCGATCATCCCGTAGCGGGAGATCGCGCCGTACGTGGGCTTGAGCCCGACGATGCCGCACAGCGCGGCCGGCTGGCGGATCGAGCCGCCGGTGTCGGTGCCGATCGACCACGGCACGGTCCCGGCCGCCACGGCGGCGGCCGAGCCGCCGGACGAACCGCCCGGCACGCGCGCGCGATCCCAAGGGTTGAGCGTCGGCCCGTACGCGGAGTTCTCGGTCGACGAGCCCATCGCGAACTCGTCTTGGTTGGTCTTGGCGACCACCGGCGCGCCCGCGTTCATCAGCCGCTCGACCGCCGTCGCCGTGTACGGCGGCAGGTAGCCCTCAAGGATCTTCGAGCCGGCCTGCGACGGCACGCCCTTGGTGCAGAACAGGTCCTTGACCCCGATCGGGACGCCGCCGAGCGGTCCACTCGGATCGATCGCCTCGGGGTCGTCGCCCTCGCACACCCACGTGAAAGCGTTGAGCTCGTCGGCGAGCGCGCGGTCGCGATAGAAGCGCCACAGCTCGGCGGCGTCGAGCTCGCCCTTGTGCACGCGCTCCGCTGCCTGCGCCGCGGTCAGACTGAGAACCTCGCTCATCCGGTCCCCGGGCTGGGCACGCGGAAGCCGCCGTCCGCCGGATCGGGTGCGCTCTCGAGCGCGACCTCGACGGGCAGCGACGGGCGCGGCTCGTCGGCGCGCAGCGCGTTCTCGACGGCCACGACGTGGCTGGTCGGCTCGACATCGGCGAGATCGCCGAGCTCCGAGATCTTCTCGATGTGGTCGAGCACCTTGGACAGCTCGCCCGAGAAGCGCTCGACCTCTTCGTCGGTCAGCTCGAGGCGGGCGAGCCGGGCAACGTGCAGGACCTGGTCGCGACTGAGCATCGCGGCCGGATTCTACGAACGCGGCTGCGGGGTGCGTGCAACGATGCCGCGCGTGACCAGCGTCGTCAGCCCTGTGTTCGTCGGCCGGCGCGGCGACCTGGAGGCCGTGGCGGACGCGTTTGCGCAGGCTCGGCACAGCGATCCGGCCGTCGTGATCGTCAGCGGCGAGGCCGGCGTCGGAAAGACGCGCCTGGTCGAGGAGGCGAGCGCCGCGGCCCGCACCGCCGGCGGCCGCGTGATCGCCGGCGGCTGCGTCGAGCTCGGCGGCGACGCGATGCCGCTCTCCCCGCTGGCCGAGGCGCTCCGCTCGCTCGCCCACCAGGTCCCGCCGGACGCGCTCGACGAGCTGCTGGGCAACGCGCGGCCGGAGCTGGCCCGGCTCGTGCCAGAGCTCGACCCGGATCACACGACCCTCTCCGGTGAGCGTCCACAGCCCGCCCAGCTGCTGGAGCTGGTACTCGGCGCGATCGCCCGCGCCGGGGGCGACCGGCCGTTGCTCGTCGTGTTCGAGGACCTCCACTGGGCCGACCGCTCGACGCTCGAGCTTGTCACGCTCCTCGTGCGCGGCCTGCACGACACCCAGGTTCTGCTCCTGCTGACCTACCGCTCCGACGAGCTGCACCGCTCACACGTGCTGCGGCGGCTGGTCGGCGGCTGGGACCGCTCGCGCAACGTCCGGCGCCTGCAGCTCGAGCGCTTGACGCGCGACGAGGTCGCCGCCCAGCTCGAGGGGATCCTCGGCGAGCCGCCCGAGCCGAGCCTCGTCGGCCTCGTGTTCGAGCGCTCGGACGGCAACCCGTTCCTGGTCGAGGAGGTGGCGAGCGCGGTCCTCGCCGGCGCCGACCCCAACGCGCTGGCGCCGTCCCTGCACGACGTCTTGCTCGCCCGCGCCGAGAACCTGTCCGACGACGCGCGGCACGTGCTCAGGATGGTCTCCGCCGCCGGCAGCTGGGCGCCGGACGAGCTCGTGGCGGCGGTCGCGCCGCTCGAGGAGGAGCGGCTGTACGCGGCGCTGCGCGAGGCCGTCGACCAGCAGCTGCTGATCGTCCACGCCAGCGGCAGGGGCTACGCGTTCCGGCACTCCCTGGCCCGCGACGCGCTGTACGAGGACCTGCTCCCCGGCGAGCGCGTACGCCTGCACGCGGCGTTCGGGCAGGCGCTGGACGAGCAGCCGGCGCTGGCCGGCTCCGAGCTCGAGGCCGCCTCGATGCTCGCGTACCACTGGCACGCCGCGCACGACACGCGGCGCGCGCTGGCCGCGTCGATCAGCGCCGGCCGCCAGGCGGCCGCGACGTTCGCGCCGTCCGAGGCCCAGCGGCACTTCGAACGGGCGCTCGAGCTGTGGCCACAGTGCCCCGACGCCGCCGCGATGACCGGCACGGACGCGATCGAGCTCGGCCGGCTGGCCGCCGAGGGCGCGCAGCACGGCGGGGCGCTCGAGCGGGCGTTGTCGCTGATCGACGAAGCGCTGCTCACGCTCGGCCCCGACGGCGATCCGATCCGGCGGGCCGAGCTGCTCGAGCAGCGCGCCGGCGTGCTGCGCGACCTCGGCCGGGGTCATGAGGCCGTGGCCGATGCCCAGGCGGCCGTCGCGCTGCTGCCGGAGGACCCTCCGTCACCGACCCGCGCGCGCGTGCTCTCCGTGCTGGCTCACCTTCACATCCACGCCGACAACATGCAGGCTGCGGCGCAGGACGCCGAGCGCGCAGTCGCGGCGGCGCTCGCCGCCGGAGAGACGCGGTCGCTGGCGGACGCACGCGTGACGTTGGGCGCCGGCATGGCCTACCTCGGCGACCTCGAGGGCGGGCTGGCCCTCGTGCGCGAAGGCATCGCCGGCGCGGACCGGGACGCATACACCGAGGTGCGCGGCTACGCGAACCTCGCCGACACGCTGGGTCTGATGGGGCGCCACGAGGAGGCGGTCGAGGCGGCCACGACAGGTATGGCGTTCGCCGAGCGCGTCGGGCTCGCGCGCACTGGGGGCGCGTTCGTCACCGTGAACCGGCTCGAGTCGCTGCTCTCCCTGGGCCGCTGGGACGAAGCCGACGCGGTGCTCGCCCCGGAGCTACGGGCCGGCCTGGCCGGCCTGTTCGAGGCCGGGATGTACGAGGTGCGCGCCCGGATGCGTGCGTTGCAGGGCCGCTACGCGGAGGCCGCGGCGGATCTCGTCCACGTGCGGAGGCTGATCGGCGACCGCCCTGACAACATCCAGTTCTCGCAGCCGATGGCGTTCGCGCAAGCCGAGGTCGACCGTGCGGCCGGTGACCTGCTCGCGGCCCGGCAGGGCATCGCGGCCGGCCTGGAGGCCGATCCCGAGGGTTGGAACTCCCGCTACGGCTGGCCGCTGATCTGGCTCGGCATGCGCGTCGAGGCCGAGAGCGGCGCGGCGGACCCCGAGCGCGTCGCAGCACTGTCCGCGCTCGCCGAGGCCTTCCCGGCGCGGACCGGCGAGCTGGCCGCGTACCGCGCGCTCACGCAAGCCGAGCGAGCACGGCTCGCGGGCGACGCCGCCGAGCCGTGGGAGGCGGCGGTCGCTGCGGCCCGCGCCGGGAACGCGCCCTACCTGCTCGCCTACGCGCTGCTGCGCGTCGCCGAGGCGCAGGTGGGAGCGGGCGACCGTGCTGCGGCCGCGAGCGCCGTGGAAGAGGCCATCACGCTCGCCGGCGACCTCGGCGCCGAGCCGATCGCCGAGCAGGCGCGGGGCCTTGCCCGCCGCGCGCGGCTGGTCGAGGAGGCGCCGACCGAGGCCGAGAACGGTTTCGGGCTCACGGGCCGCGAGCTCGAGGTGCTGAGGCTGGTGGCCGACGGACGCTCGAACGGCCAGATCGCCGAACTGCTGTTCATCAGCCGCAAGACGGCCTCCGTGCACGTCTCCAACATCCTCGCGAAGCTCGGGGTTACCTCACGCGTCGAAGCGGCTGCCTTAGCCCACCGGCAAGGGCTCGCCTGAGAATTTGAGGTAGCAAGTGTGGGCGGGCGCCCGATGCGGAGTGCCCTACCTCAGGCGCAGACTCGGCGGCATGACCTCGTTCCGCCGTCTCCTCGCAAGCCTCGCCGTCTCTTCGCTCGGCGACTGGCTCTACAACGTCGCCCTGCTCGCGTTCGTGTTCGAGCGGACCGGGTCGCCGACCTGGCTCGCCGCCACCACGGCCGTGCGCATCCTTCCGATCGTCGTGCTCGGCCCGATCGGCGGCGTCCTCGCGGATCGCCACGACCGCCGGCTGCTGATCATCGCCTCCGACCTCCTGCGCGCCGCGCTGATGGTCGCGCTCGCCGGCGTCGTCGTGCTCGAGCTGCCGGTCGTCCTCGCGCCGCTGCTCGCCGGCGCCGCCACGCTCGTGGCGAGCGTCCACCCGCCCGCCCTCGCCGCCTCGACGCCGCGGCTCGTCGACGAGGCGCACCTGCAGCGGGCCAACGCCGCCCGCGCCGCGATCGGCCAGGCTGCGATCGTCGCCGGCCCGGCGATCGGCGCCGCGGTCCTCGCCGTCTCCTCCCCCGCGGTCGCCATCCTCGGCAACGCCGCGACGTTCCTCGCCTCGGCCGTCCTCGTCGCCACGATCCCCGCCGGGCCCGCGTTTCGGCCTGGCGCCGCTCCGGCCGAGACGCCGCGGCTGGTGGACGAGCTGCGCGCGGGCGTCGACGCCCTGCGCGGAGCCCCGGCCGCGATGCGCGTGATCGCCGCTGACGTGATCTGCAGCGCGGTCTACGGGATCCTCACCGTGACGCTCGTCCTCGTGGCGGGGCGCGTCGGCGCCGGGCCGGGCGGCTACGGGCTCCTGCTCGGCGCGTTCGGCGTCGGCGGCCTGTTCGGCGCCGCGGTCGCCGGCCGGATCGACGGCGGCCGCTGGCGCGGCACGCTCGCCGCGGCGCTCACGCTGGTCGCCCTGCCGGTGGCGGCGCTCGGCGTGGCCGACTCGCTGTGGGTCGCGCTGCCGCTCGCGCTCGTCGGCGGCACGGGCGCCGTGGTCGCCGAGGTGCTGTCCGAGACCGCCCTGCCGCGGATGCTCGACGACGCGGTGCTCGCCCGCGCCTACGGGATCATGCTGCCGGTCACGCTGTCCGGGATCGTCGCCGGCTCACTGATCGCCGGCCCGCTCGTCGCGCTGCTCGGAGTCACCGGCGCGCTCGTCGCCACCGGCGCCGGCGTCCTCGGCCTCGCCGCCGTGCTCCTGCGGCGCCCGCTCGTGATCGCCGCCCCGCTCGCTACGGCGCAGGCGTAGGCCGCAGCTCGGGCTCGATGTCCGGTGGCAGCCCGCGGACGTACTCGGCGGCGAGCGAACGCCAGCCGCCGACGGTGATCGCGAGCGCTGCCACCAGCCCGAGCCAGGCGCCGGCGCGGACCTCGAGGCCGTCGGCCGGAGAGTCGATCAACCGGAACAGCACGAGCAGGACGGCGAGCGCGCCGAACACGACGGTCAGAACGCCGGCGCCGACCGGCTTGGCCGGCGTGTCCTGCGTCGCCTGCAGAACGCCGAGCGCGATCCCCAGCAGGGCGATCAGCGTCAGCAGCACGTCGATGATCGTGAGCGCCTCGAACCCGGTCAGCGGCTCGGTCGGCGCGTCGTACCAGGGCAGCGCGAGCGAGACGATCAGCGTGATGCCGCCCGCGACGGCGATCCACTCGCCGGCGCGCAGGCGCCTCAGGCCCACGCCGGCTCCCCGGCCTGCGCGCGCGCCGCATGCAGCGTGTTGCGCAGGAGCATCGCGATCGTCATCGGCCCGACGCCGCCCGGGACCGGCGTGATCAGCCGCGCGCGGGCGGCGGCGGCCGCGAAGTCGACGTCGCCGACAAGGCCCGCGTCGGTCCGGTTGATGCCGACGTCGATCACGACGGCGCCCTCCTTGACCCAGTCGCCCTGCACGAACGCGGGGCGGCCGACGGCGGCGACGAGCACGTCGGCCCGGCGCGCGACCGCGGCGAGGTCATGCGTGCGCGAGTGGCAGACCGTCACTGTCGCGTTGGCGGCGAGCAGCAGCGCCGCCAGCGGCTTGCCGACGAGGTCCGAGCGGCCGATCACGACCGCCTCGGCGCCCTCGAGCGCCACGTCGTGCCGACGCAGCAGCTCCATCACGCCGGCCGGCGTGCACGGGCGCAGGCCCGGGCGGCCCTTCGCCAGCAGGCCGGTGGAGATCGGCGTCAGCCCGTCGACGTCCTTGGCCGGGTCGATCAGCTCGGTCAGCGCGCCGCCGTCGACCTGCGGCGGCGTCGGCAGCTGGAGCAGGATGCCGGAGACGCGCGCGTCGTCATTGAGCTCGAGCAGCAGCTGCTCGACCTCCTCGTGCGGCGTGTCCTGCGCGAGCCGGTGGTCGAACCCATGGATGCCGACCTCGGCCGACGCCTTCTGCTTGCCGCCGATGTAGACGGCCGAGGCCGGGTCGTCGCCGACCAGCACGGTGGCGAGCCCCGGCGCGTCGTGCCCGGCGGCGACCCACGCGGCCACCTCCTCGGCCACCTCGGAGCGCACCTGCTGTGCGATCGCCTTACCGTCGATGATCCCGGCCGCCATCAGGCGCGTGAGGCTAGCGGGCGGCCCGGCGAACGCCGCGCCAGCCGACGGACGAGCACGGCGAGCGTGAGCGCGCTGACGCCGGCCAGGATCAGGTACGGGACGCGATCGCCGGCCGCGTCGGCCAGCCGCGCGCTGCCCGCCTCGCCGACCGTCTGCCCGCTCGCCCAGGCGAGGTTGATGAGCGCGAACGCGAAGCCCTGCGCGATCCCGAACGACTCCGCGCCGTCGCTCAGCATCGCCATCGCCGGGGTGTAGAGGATCCCGATCGCCGGGCCGGCCAGGACGATCAGCACGGCCAGGGCCAAGGCGGTGGACGGCCACGGCAGCACGAGCATCGCCAGGCCGCCGCCCGCGACGCCGAGCACGCTGGGGAACAGCCGCCCGCGGCGATCCGACACGCGGCCGACGAACGGCGCCGCGAGCGCCTCCAGCCCCGCACTGGCCAGGAACGTCGCGGCGATCGCCACCGTGCCCGCCCCGAGATCGTCCAGCCGCAGCGGACCGAGCACCGAGACCGTCCCGTACAGCAGGCTCGGGAGCGTCGTCAGCCACATACCCGCCGCCACCCGCCGGTCGCGCAGCGACGCGAGAAGCATCCCGAACGACGTCTCGCCGCCAGGCTGCGCGCCGGACATACGCGACGCCCACACCATCATCCCGACGCCGATGACCGCAACGGCGCCGAACACCGGCGCTTGCCCGATCCCGTCGGCCAGCGCGCCGAGCACGGGCCCGAACAGCGCGCCCGCCACCGCGGCGGCGAGCGCGGTGCCGATCAGCTCACCGCGCCGCTCGCGTGGCGCCGCGCCGATCAGCCAGCCGAGCGCGCCCGCCCACGTCGCCGCGCCGCCGAGGCCCTGGGCGAAGCGCGCGATATCGAGCACCACGATGCTCGACGCGAACGCGAACGCGATGCTCGCCGCCACCATCAGGGCGAGCCCGAGCAGCACGGTCGGTCGCGTACCGACCCGGGAGGCCAGCCACCCGCCCGGCAGCGCGCCGAGGAACGTCCCGGCCGGATACGCGGCCGCGAGGACGCCGGCGGCGGTCTTGGAGAGGTCGTACTGGTCCCGCAGGTCCGGCAGTAGCGGCGTGATCGCGGCGTAGAACATCGTGTCCACGAACACGACGACGCACACGAACGCGACCAGCCGGCGCATGCGCCGGATGCTAGGTGGGCCTGGGTCGCTCGGCTGTACGGCCAGTACGACGCTCAGCCGCGGCGGCGGAGCGGCGCGTAGTCGGCCATCAGCTTGCGCTCGCGGCCGTCCTGGGCGAAGCGCACGACGACGATGCCGCCCGGCTCGGAGCCGATCACCACGCCCTCGCCGAGCTGGGCGTGAATCACGTCGTCGCCGACGTGGAAGACCTGGCCGGCCTGGTCCTGGCCCTGGCGCTGGCCCGCGGCCTCGGCGGACGCCGCGGCCGCGCCCGCCCACGACGCGACGCGGCCGGTCGGGAACCCGGCGGCCGCGCGCTCGGCCTGGTCGGTCAGCTCGCCCGGGATCTCGTCGATGAAGCGCGAGCGGACGCCGAACGAGTCGGCGCCGAAGGCATTGCGGCGCCGCGCCGACGTGAGCGTGAGGTCGCGCATCGCGCGGGTGATGCCGACGTACGCGAGCCGGCGCTCCTCCTCCACGGCGCCTTCGTCGAGCGCGCGGGAGTGCGGGAACACGCCGTCCTCCATCCCGATGATGAACACGATCGGGAACTCGAGCCCCTTGGCGTTGTGCAGCGTCATCAGCGTCACGAGGCCCTCGTCGTCCTTGAGGCTGTCCGTGTCGGCGAGCAGGCTGATCTGCTGCAGGAATTCCTCGAGCGTGCCCTCGGGGTTGAGCGTGTCGTACTCGCGGCCGACGCGCACGAGCTCCTCGAGGTTCTCGATCCGGCCCTGCGCCTCGATCGTCCGCTCGGCCTCCAGCGCCTCCAGGTAGCCGGACTCGGTGAGTGTCTCCTGGATCAGCTCCCCGACCGGCGTGCCCTCGTCGGTGCGCTCCTTGAGGCGATGCATCGTCGACATGAAGCGGTGCAGCGCCTTGCGTGCGGCGGCCCCGAGCGTCGGGATGTCGTCGGGATCCGCGGCCGCTTCCCAGACCGGCATCCCCATCGTCTCGGCGTGGTTGAGCACGCGGGAGAGCGAGGTCTGCCCGAGCCCGCGCTTGGGCGAGTTGGCGATCCGCGTGAACGCCCCGGCGTCCTGCGGGTTCACCAGGAACGTGAGGTACCCGATCGCGTCCTTGATCTCGGCGCGGTCATAGAACTTCGTGCCGCCGATGACCTGGTAGCCGATCTGCGCCCGCACCAGCATGTCCTCGAGCACCCGCGACTGCGCGTTCGTCCGGTAGAAGACCGCGATCTCACTCCGCGACACGCCCTCGTCCACCATCCGCTGCACCTCGGCAGCCACGAACCGCGCCTCGGCGTGCTCGTCGCTCAGCTCCCGCACCCGGATCGGGTCCCCTTCGCCGAGGTCCGTCCACAGGTTCTTCTGGACCTGGTCGCGGTTGTGCGAGATCACGCCATTCGCGGCGGAGAGGATCGTTTGCGTCGAGCGGTAGTTCTGCTCGAGCTTCACCTCATGGGCATCCGGGTAGTCGTCCGTGAACGCAAGAATATTGCGTATATCGGCTCCACGGAACATGTATATTGACTGCGCGTCGTCGCCGACAACCGATAAGTTGCGGTGCTCGGAGGCGAGGAGCTGGAGCCAGCGATACTGGGCGTGGTTGGTGTCCTGGTACTCGTCGACGAGGATCCAGCGGAAGCCGCCGGAGTAGCGGTCGCGGACCTCCTGGAAGAGCTCGAGCAGGTTGACGGCGCGGAACAGGAGGTCGTCGAAGTCCATCGCGTTCATGCGGTGGAGCTCACGCTCGTAGTGCTCGTAGACGTCGGCGACGGTCTGCTCGAAGAACGTGCCGACGAGCTGGCGGTACTCGTCGGCCGAGCGGAGCTTGTTCTTGGCGTCGGAGATCTGCGATTGCATCGCGCGCGGCGTGAAGCGCTTGACGTCGATGTCGAGGTCGTCGAGGCATTTCTTGATCAGCCGGCGGGAGTCGGCGCCGTCGTAGATCGTGAATTGGCGCGTATAGCCGAGGCGGTGGGCGTCGGCGCGCAGCATCCGCGCGCACGCGGAGTGGAAAGTCATCACCCACATGGCGCGGGTGGCGCGGCCGACGAGCAGCTCGACCCGCTCGCGCATCTCCTGCGCCGCCTTGTTCGTGAATGTGATCGCAAGGATCTCGTCCGCCCGTGCCTGGCCCGTGCGCAGCAGGTAGGCGATGCGGTGGGTGAGCACACGCGTCTTGCCCGAGCCGGCGCCGGCGAGGATGAGCAGCGGCCCCTCTCCGTGCGTGACCGCGTCGCGCTGAGGCGGGTTCAGGCCCTCGAGCAGGGAGTCAATCGCGGCCGTGTTGGGCATCCCTCGGTGACGGTAGCGGGCGGTTCGGAAGTAGCCTGCGCGTTGTGTCAGAGCCGATCCTGGTCACCGACGCTGAGCGTGACGTCGCCGTGGAGCTGCTGCGCGCCGCCTCGGTGGATGGGCGCCTGACGCTCGAGGACCTCGCGGAGCGGGCGGAGCTCGTACACGTCGCCCGCACGCGTGACGATCTGGCGGCCGCAACTGCCGGCCTGGAGGTCGCGCCGGTGCCCGCCTCCGAGGAGGTGGAAGAGCAGCGCGCGGTGCTGTCGAGCATCAGCCGCGAGGGCCGCTGGCGCCTCGCTCGCCGCACCCGCTGCTCGGCGGTGATCGGGAGCGTGCGGCTCGACCTGCGCGAGGCGATCATCCCGGGCCCCGAGGTCGATCTCGAGGTGCGTGCGGTGGTCGGCTCCGTCGAGATCCTCGTGCCCGACGGCGTCCAGGTGCTGCCGAGCGGAGGTGGCCTGCTGTTCAGCCAGGACGTGCGGGTCCCCGCGACGACGCTCGCCAGCGCACCCGTGATCCGGCTGCGGATGAGCGGCGCGCTGGGATCGGTGTCGGTGCGCAGCCGGCCGCGACTCGTGGATCAGATCAAAGAGCAGGCCCGGCGCCTCACCGACGGCCGGTGAGCCTGCCCGACGACGTCCGCTCCGCCTGCGCGCGCGTCGCCGCCCGCGCGCGCCACGTCCGCATCGTGGAGGCTCAGATCGAGCCGTACGCGGCCACGCTGGCCGCCGAGTCCCCGCCGGCGCCCGACGTCGACGGCACACTGGAGGAGCGTGCCGCGTTCAGCCTCACGCTGAACGCGATCAACTTCGGCTCCGGCTGGTTCCCGACGCTGCGCAAGGTCGCGGGCAAGTCGGGCTTCTGGACCGTCGAGGCGGGCCTGCGCGCGCACGGGCCGTGGCCGGCAGAGGCGCTCGCGGCCATGACGGCGGAGGAGATCGCGGTGACGATCGGCCAGGACCCCGAACACGAGCTGATGGGCCACTTCGCGCGCCACCTGCGCGAGCTCGGGGAGCGGGTCCGCGACTGTGGGTCGTACCTCGCACTGGCCCGCGGCGGCGACGGCTCGGCGGTGCGGCTCGCCGAGTACCTCGGGAGCTGGCCGACGTTCCGCGACGTGTCCGAATACGACGGCTTCACGGTCCCGCTCTACAAGCGCGCCCAGATCGCGGCCGCCGACCTTGCGCTCGCGGGCATCGCGCCCGCGGACGACCTCGACCGGCTCACGATCTTCGCCGACAACCTCGTCCCGCACGTCCTGCGGATCGACGGCGTGCTCGAGTTCGACGGCGAGCTGGTCGCGCGGATCGACGCCGAGGAGCTGATCGAGCACGACTCGTCCGAGGAGGTCGAGATCCGCGCCTGCGCGCTGCACGCGGTCGAGCTGCTCGTGGCCGCCCACGGCGCGACGACGGCGACCGCCGTGGACAACATCCTCTGGCACCGCGGCGGCGGGCCGCGCTACAAGGCCCACCCGCGTCACCGCGCGCGCACGACGGACTACTGATCACATTCGCGGCGCGTCCGCCGTTGGAGGGGCATGTCCGCCTTCATCGTCCACGCAATGCCGGCCGGCGACGCCGACCCGTGCGCCCCCGCCGGGCGCGCCGTCGTCGCCGCGGGCCGCGAGCCCTGCCGCCGCTGCCTGCGCAACGCCACGCCCGGAGAACACCTGCTGCTCCTCCCCTACGACCCGTTCCTGGTCCGCAGCCCGTATACGGGCGAAGGGCCGGTCTACGTCCATGCGGACGGCTGCGAGCCGCACGCCGGCGAGCCCGACGTCCTGCCCGAGCAGGTCGACGAGCGCCGCCAGTTCTCGGTTCGCGCCTACGACGCCGAGGCGATGCTGGTCGGCGCCGAGGTCGTGCCCGGGCCCGAGCTCGCCGACCGCGCCCGCGCGCTGCTCGGCAACGGCGCCGAGTTCGTGCACGCGCACTTCGCCGGGCCGGGGTGCTTCGCGTTCCGGATCGATCGGGCCTGAGGTCAGCGCAGCCAATCCGCCAGCGGAACCCGCGGCGTCAGCACCGAGAGGTCGCCGGCCCGCAACGCCTCCGCGGCGCCCGCGGCGGCGGCGACGGCGACCCACGTCAAGGCGCCGCCCACCGACACCCGCTGGGCGCCGGCCGCGAAGATCTCGGCGAGCACGAAGCCGGCGTGGCCGAGGACGTTGACCGGGCGCGAGACCGCGGAGCAGATCGCGCGGACCTGGTCAACCTCCCGCAGGCCGGGCGCGAAGACGACATCGGCGCCGGCCCGCTCGTAGGCCTGCAGCCGGGCGATCGTGTCGTCGAGGTCGGTCACGCCGTGCAGGTGGTTCTCGGCGCGCGCCGTCAGCGTGAACGGGAAGTCGAGCGCCCGCGCGGCGTCCGCCGCCGCCGCCACACGCTCGGCCGCAGCGTCAACCGGCAGCAGGCCGCCTTCGGGGTCGTAGTCCTCGATCGAGCCGCCGACCGCGCCGGCGTCCGCCACGCGCGTGATCGCCGACGCCGCATCGCCGAGGCCGTTCTCGAGGTCGACCGCCACCGGCAGCGATGTCGCCCCGCACAGCACGCGGACGTGCTCGACCACCTCGTCGAGCGTCACGCCGCCGTCCAGCCGCCCGCGCGTGAACGCGAAGCCCGAGGAGGTCGTGGCGAGCGCCTTGAACCCGAGCGCCTCGAGCATGCGAGCCGAGCCGGCGTCCCACGGGTTCGGGATCAGGAACGGCTCGCGCTGGTGAAGGGCCCGGAATGTCTCGCCGCGTTCGCGCTGGGTCATGACACGACCAGTACATCGAGATTGCGCGGTCCGTGCACGCCCTCGACCCGCTCGAGCTCGATGTCCGAGGTGGCCGATGGCCCGCTCACGAGGGTGATCGGCCGCCCCTCGAGCGCGGGCTCGCGGAGCTGCGCCACCGCATCCGGCACGCCGGCCACGATCGTGTCCGCCTCGACGATGCAGATGTGCCAGTCCGGAACGAGCGTCAGCGCGCGGCGGCCGGAGCGCTGGCCGCCGTCGAGGGCGATCGTGCCGGTCTCGGCGATCGCCAGCGCGCAGCCGGTCAGGACGCCGTCGAGGGCGTCGAGGTCCGCCGGCGACAGCGGCGGGTCGTCGACGACCAGCTCCACGCCGTCCAGCGCGGCCGGGCCACCCGGCGGCACCGCGATGCGCCTAGCGCCGCGCGCCGCGCAGAGGCGACTCACCGTCTCGGCCAGCTCGGCGGCGCCGATGCGTGTCACGGAAGCCTGATACTCGGCCACGCGCTCGCAAAAGCGATCGACGCTGCTGTCGTCGATGCGCGGGCCGCGGTAACGGCGCGGGATCTCCGGCGCGGCAGCGCCCGGCCCGAGCGCGGCCCGCACCCGGGCGAGCACGTCATCCCGAGCGCTCACGCCACCAGTCCCGGAACGTCTGCTTCGGCGGGTCGGGCAGCTCGCGCATCGCGGTCCAACCGGGAAACGCCGCCTTCGCCAGCGGCCCGCGCCCCAGCCGCGCGAGCTTCTGCGCGCGCTCGTAGCGCGGCCGCGAGCCGAACACGCCGGCAACGATCTTCATCGCGAGCGTCTCGGGCGACAGCGACGACTTCTCCTCCCTGATCACCCGCGAGCGCAGGTGCACGAGCAGCGACGGAATCTCGATCTTGACTGGGCAGGCGTCGTAGCAGGCGCCGCACAGCGACGACGCCCACGGCAGCGTCGGGTGCGTGTCCAGCCCGAACAGCTGCGGCGACAGCACCGCCCCGATCGGCCCCGGATACACCGACTCGTAGGCCTGACCGCCCACGCGCGAGTAGACCGGGCACACGTTCAGGCACGCGGAGCAGCGGATGCAGTGCAGCGCCTGACGCCCGACCTCGTCCGCCAGCACCTGGGTGCGCCCGCCGTCGAGCAGCACGAGGTGGAACTCCTCCGGCCCGTCATCAGGCCGCACGCCGGTCCACAGCGACGTGTACGGGTTCATCCGCTCCGCGGTCGAACTCCGCGGCAGCAGCTGCAGGAAGACCTCGAGGTCGCGCCACTCCGGCAGCACCTTCTCGATCCCCATCACGGTCACGAGCACGCGCGGGAGCGTCGTGCACATGCGCCCGTTGCCCTCGGACTCGACGACGGCGATCGTGCCCGTCTCCGCCACCCCGAAGTTCGCGCCCGACACGGCCACTGTTGCCGACAGGAACTTCTCGCGCAGGTGCAACCGGGCCGCCTCCGCGATCGCGCCGGCGTCGCTCGCCAGCGTTCGGTCGGTGATCGTGCGCTCGAACAGCGCCTTGATCTCCATCCGGTTCAGATGGATCGCCGGCACGAGGATGTGCGAGGTCTTGTCGTGCGAGAGCTGCAGGATCAGCTCGGCGAGGTCGGTCTCGATCGCGCTGATGCCCTGCGCCGCCAACGCGTCGTTGAGCCCGATCTCGTCGGTGGCGATCGACTTGACCTTCACGACCTCCGACGCGCCGTGCGACCGCGCCACCGACGCGACGATCGCATCCGCCTCCGCCCCGTCGCGCGCCCAGTGCACGACGCCCCCGGCGCGCGTTACGGACTCCTCGAGCCGCTCGAGCTGCTCCGGCAGCGTCGCCATCGCGCGCGCCTTGATCGCCGCGCCCGCGTCGCGTAGCGCCTCCCAGTCCGGCAGCTCGCCCACCGCCCGCAGCCGCTTGGCCCGGATCGTCGACGTCGCCTTGCCGAGGTTGCGGCGCAGCTGCGCGTTCTGCAGCGTCTCGTGCGCCGCCGCCGGAAAGCCCTTCATCCGGTGGCCGCCAGGATCTCCGCCAGGTGCATCGTCCGCACCCCGGCGCGCTGCCGGCGCAACGCTCCGCCGATGTGCATCAGACACGAGTTGTCCGCCGCCGTGCACACCTCGGCACGCGTGTCCAGCACGCGCCGCAGCTTGTCGGACAGCATCGCCATCGACGTGTCAGCGTTCTTGACCGCGAACGTCCCGCCGAAGCCGCAACACTCGTCGGCGTCCGGGAGCTCGACCAGGTCGATCCCCTGCACGGCCGCCAGCAGCCGCCGCGGCCGGTCACCCACGTGCAAGAGCCGCAGCGAGTGGCAGGTCGGGTGCAGCGTCACGCGGTGCGGGAACGACGCGCCGACATCCGTCACGCCCAGGCGGTCGACCAGGAACTCCGTCAGCTCGTACAGCCGCGCGGCAGCCGACGGCACGTGCTCGCGCACGTACCCGACGCACGATGCGGACGGCGACACGACGACGTCATGCCCGTCGAACACCCGCTCCCAGCGCCGGACGAGTGCCTGACCCTGGTCGGCGTAGCCCGTGTTCCCGTGCATCTGGCCGCAGCACGTTTGCTCCTCCGGGAACACCACCTCGTGGCCGAGCCGCTCGAGCAGCGTGACGACCGCCTGGCCCGTCGCCGGGAACAGCGTGTCGTTGAAACAGGTGATGAATAGTGCGCAGCGCAATGCGGGTACAGGGCGGCAAGGTACCTAGGAGGGAGAGGCGATGTACAAGCAGGTGCTCGACCCTGTCGGCGATTCGCTGTTCGTGAGCGCGATCTTCGCCGCGCTGCCGCTGATCGCCCTGTTCATTCTGCTCGGCGGCCTGAAGTGGAAGGCGCACTGGGCTGCGCTCGCGTCGCTGGCGATCGCGCTGATCGTCGCGATCGTCGTCTACTCGATGCCTGCCGGCCAGGCATTCGACGCCGCGATCCTAGGCGCGTGCTTCGGCCTGTTCCCGATCATGTGGATCGTCTGGAATGCGATCTGGATCTACAACATGACGGATCTGACCGGCCACTTCGCGGTGCTCCGGCGGTCGTTCGCGTCGGTCTCCGATGACCAGCGCATCCAGGCGGTCATCATCGCGTTCTCGTTCGGCGCGCTGATCGAGGCGCTCGCGGGCTTCGGCGCGCCCGTGGCGATCACCTCGGCGATGCTGATGGCGCTCGGCTTCAAGCCGGTCAAGGCGGCGGCCGTCGCCTTGGTCGCCAACACGGCGCCGGTGGCGTTTGGCGCGATAGCGACCCCGATCATCACCCTGTCGGAGGTCAGTTCGCTGCCCAAGGACGACCTCGGCGGGATGGTTGGGCGCCAGACACCGTTCCTCGCCCTGATCGTGCCGCTGATCCTGATCGGCATGGTCGACGGCCGGCGTGGCGTCCGGCAGACGTGGCCGGCTGCGCTCGCCGGCGGGACCGCCTTCGCCATCGGGCAGTTCGCGTGCGCCAACTACTTCTCGGTCGAGATCACCGACATCGTCGCGTCGCTCCTGTCCGCTGTCGCGATCGTCGCGCTGCTGCGCGTGTGGCAGCCGGCTGAGCCGCTGCACGGCGAGCGCTTCACGCGACCCGCGATGGCCGGCGCCGCAACGGCGGATGCCACGCACGAGGCCGAGGTGCGCCGCCGCAGCGACGACAGCCATGACAGCCGCCGCGACGTGATCCTGGCCTACGCGCCGTATGTGATCATCGTGCTCGTGCTCTCGCTGGCCCAGTGGGGCCCGATCAAGGACGCGCTCGACAGCGTGACCAAGCAGATCGACTGGCCGGGCCTGAACGTCCTCAACGCCAAGGGCGAAGAGCCGGGGCCAGCGATCTTCAAGTTCAACTGGGCGCTCACGCCGGGCACGCTGCTGCTCATCTCGGGTTTCCTGACGATGATCGTGCTCCGCGTCTCGCCCGGCCGCGCGCTGCGCGCCTACGGCAGCATGCTCAACCAGCTCAAGTGGGCGACGCTCACGGTGGCGACCGTGCTGGCGCTGGCGTACGTCATGAACTTCTCGGCGCAGACGCTGACGCTCGGCCAGTGGATCGCCGGCGCGGGCGGCATCCTGGCGTTGCTGTCGCCGATCATCGGCTGGCTCGGAGTGGCGGTGACCGGGTCGGACACGTCGTCGAACTCGCTCTTCGGCGCGCTCCAGGTCCAGGCGGCGCGGGAGGCGGGACTCGATCAGACGCTGCTCGCCGCAGCGAACTCGTCGGGCGGTGTCCTCGGCAAGCTGATTTCGCCGCAGAACCTCGCGATCGGGGCCGCCGCGGTGGGCATGGCCGGGCAGGAGGGCGAGATCTTCCGCAAGGTGATCGGGTGGAGCTTGTTCCTGTTGGCGATCATGTGCGTGATCGTTCTGCTGCAATCCACAGCGATCCTCTCGTGGATGGTCGTCTAGCCGCAGCCCCCGAAGGACCCACCGTCGCTCCGGACGCGCCGGAGGCGAAGGCCTCCGGGCGCGACCTGCGCGAGCTCGTCACCGAGCTGCGCGGGATCTGCGGCGACGAGTGGACCTACACACAGGAGCACCAGCTCCGCACCTACGAGTCCGACGGCCTGCTGCAGTACCACGCGATACCCGCGGCGGCGGTGCTCCCGAGCACCGCCGAGCAGGTCCGCGACGTGGTGCGCGCCTGCGCGCGCGCCGAGGTCCCGTGGGTGGCCCGCGGCTCGGGCTCCGGCCTGTCCGGCGGGGCGCTGCCGATCGAGGACGGCGTGCTGATCGTGCTCTCGCGGATGAAGCGCATCCTCGACATCGACCTCGAGAACCACCGCATCTGCGTCGAGCCGGGGGTGACGAACCTCAACGTGTCGGCGGCTGTGAAGCCGGGGTTCTTCTATCCGCCCGACCCGTCGAGCCAGATCGTCTGCTCGATCGGCGGCAACGTGGCCGAGAACTCCGGCGGCGCGCACTGCTTCAAGTACGGCTTCACGACCAACTACGTGACCGGCCTGGAGCTCGTGTTCCCGGACGGCGAGATGGTGCAGGTCGGCGGCTACGAGCTCGACCCTCCCGGCTACGACCTGCTCGGGGCGTTCGTCGGCTCCGAGGGCACGCTCGGCGTCGCCACCAAGGTGTGGCTGAAGATCGTCCCCGTGCCGGAGAGCGTGCGCACGCTCGTGGCGTTCTTCGACCACACGCGCGAAGCGGGCGAGGCGGTGTCGGAGATCGTGCAGGGCGGCGTCGTCCCCGGCGCGATCGAGATGATGGACGCGCTGTCGATCGAGGCGTCGGAGAAGAGCGCCAAGGCGGGATTCCCGATGCGCGGCGCCGCGCTGCTGGTCGAGCTCGACGGCGCCGAGCGCGAGTGCGACGCGCGCTTCGAGGAGGTCACCGCGATCTGCGAGCGCCACGGGTCCGACGACGTGCGCGTGGCGCGCGACGAGGAGGAGCGCCAGCGCTTCTGGCGCGCCCGCAAGGCCGCGTTCGCGGCGATGGGCCGGATCGCGCCCAACTACTTCGTGCAAGACGGCGTGATCCCGCGCACCAAGCTGCCGGAGGTGCTCGAGAAGATCGACGACCTCGGCCGCGAGTACGGCCTCGGCGTCGCCAACGTCTTCCACGCCGGCGACGGCAACCTGCACCCGCTCGTCTGTTACGACGGCGCGGTCGAGGGCGAGGCCGCCCGGGCGGAGGAGCTGTCCGGCCGGATCCTCGATGTCTGCCTCGAAGCCGGCGGGTCGATCACCGGCGAGCACGGCGTCGGCGTCGACAAGAAGAAGCACATGCCGAAGATGTTCGGGGAGGCCGATCTCGACGCGTTCCAGCGGCTGCGCTGCGCGTTCGACCCGGCCGGGCTTGCGAACCCCGGCAAGGTGATGCCGACGCCGCGACTGTGCGGCGAGGTCCCCGGTCCGTACCGCCAGCATCCGCTCGAGGCAGCGGGCCTGGCGGACCGGTTCTGATGACCGCCGAGGAGGCCGCGGCCGAGATCCGCGGACTCGAGGCGGTGCGCCCGCGCGGCGGCGGGACGAAGCTCGGCTGGAGTCCGCGCACCGACGCGGTCGACTTCGACACCACGCGCTTCGACCGCATCCTCGAGCACAACGAGGGCGACTTCACCGCGATCCTCGAGGCCGGGGTGCCGCTGGTCGAGGCCCAGGCTCGGTTCGCCGGCGCCGGCCAGATGCTGGCGATCGACCCGCCGCTCGGCGCCGGCGATGCGGCCACGATCGGCGGCGTGATGGCGACCAACGACGCCGGGCCGCTGCGCCACCGCTACGGCAGCATGCGCGACCTCGTGGTCGGCGTGACCGTCGTGCTGTCCGACGGCACGATCGCCCAGTCGGGCGGCAAGGTGATCAAGAACGTCGCCGGCTATGACCTCGGGAAGCTGTTCACCGGCTCGTACGGGACGCTCGGGCTGATCGTGAAGGTCGCGGTCCGCCTGCATCCCGCGCCCGAGCGCACCGCCACGCTGACCGCACGCGGCGACGACGCGGGGGCGCTCGCCGCCGCGGCCCGCCATCTCGCGGCGCTCCCGCTCGAGGCCGAGTGTCTGGACGTCTGCTGGGAGGGCGGCGAGGGCCGCCTCGACGTCCGCTTCGGCGGCGCGACCGCGCAGGAGCGTGCGCACGAGGCCGCCAAGCACCTCGAGCTGGCGACCGAGATCGCGGACGACGACCACGAGATCTGGGCGCGCCAGCGGGCGCGGCAGCGATCGGACGATGTCGTCGTGAAGATCTCCGGCCGCCCGACGGACCTGGAGAGCGTGATCGCCGCCGCCGGCGGCGGCCGGGTCGTCTCGCGCGCGGCGCTCGGCATCTCCTACGTGGCGGGCGCCGACGTCGCCGCCCTGCGCGACGCGCTCGCCCCGCGCGCCTGCACGGTGCTCGACGGCGCCGACCGCGTCGAACAGCCGTGGCCGGCCGTCGATCCCGGCGCCCTGGCCGTGATGGAGCGCATCAAGGCGCGCTTCGATCCCGCCCGCACGTTCAGGCCGGGCGCTTTCGTGGGAGGACTGTGACATGGCGACCCGCGCCTGGGACGACACCCGCCCGCCGGAGATGGACCTGATCACGGACTGCGTGCACTGCGGCTTCTGCCTGCCCACGTGCCCCAGCTACGCCGTGTTCGAGGACGAGATGGACTCGCCGCGCGGGCGGATCGTCCTGATGCGCATCGGGCACGAGGAGGGCAGCGAGGTCTCGCCGGAGATGACCACGCACCTGGACCGCTGCCTCGGCTGCATGGCGTGCGTGACCGCCTGCCCGTCGGGCGTGCAGTACGACCGCCTGATCGAGCGGGCGCGGCCGCAGGTGGAGCGGCACGGCGACCGCACGTGGCGCGAGCGCGCGCTGCGCGGCGGCATCTTCGCGCTCTTCACCCACCCTGGGCGCCTCCGGGCCGCGGTGCCGTTCATGGCGCTGCAGCAGAAGCTGCGGCTGCCGGTGCCGTTCGCCAAGCTGGCGCCGAAGGTGCCGCTGCGGGCGGCGTTCCGGCAGCTGCCGGAGGTCACCCCGGCCGTCGGTGAGCGGCGCGGGCGGATCGCGCTGATGCAGGGTTGCGTGCAGCGCGTGTTCTTCGGCGACGTCAACGCCGCCACGGTGCGCGTCCTGGCCGCCGAGGGCTGGGAGGTCCACGCGCCGCGCCAGCCGCGCTGCTGCGGCGCGCTGCAGCTCCACACTGGCGTCGAGGACTCGGCACGCGAGCTCGCGCGCGCCACGATCGCCGCGTATGAGGACTTCGACCACGTGGTGGTCAACGTCGCCGGCTGCGGCTCGGCGATGAAGGAGTACGGCTACCTGTTCGAGGGCGACGAGCGGGCCGAGGCGTTCGCGGCCAAGGTGCTCGACGTCCACGAGCTGCTGGCCGAGGGTGAGCCGCGCGCGCCGCGCAAGGCGCTGCCGCTCAAGGTCGCCTACCACGATGCCTGCCACCTCGCGCACGCACAGGGCGTCCGCGCCGAGCCGCGTGCGCTGCTGCGAGGGATCCCGGAGCTCGAGCTCGTCGAGCCGCCCGAGTGGGAGTTGTGCTGCGGCTCGGCGGGCATCTACAACCTCGTGGAGCCGGAAGCCGCCGCCCAGCTCGGCCAGCGCAAGGCCGCCAATCTCGCGTCCACGGATGTCGAGGCGATCGCGGCCGCCAACCCGGGCTGCGCGATCCAGATCGCCGCGTACCTGGAGCGCGACATCCCGATCTACCACCCCATGACCCTGCTCGACCACTCGATCCGAGGGAGCCGACCGTGACGCTGGACATCGCACCGACAACAGACGACCGCCTCGCCGAGATCCTCTCCGACGACGCGCTCGCCTTCGTCAGCGAGCTCCACGAGCGCTTCGGCGGCACACGCGACAAGCTGCTGCAGGCGCGGCACGAGCGCAGCGCGCCCTCAGGCTTCCTCGACGAGACGCGCGAGATCCGCGAGGACTCGTCGTGGCAGGTCGTGCCGCCGCGGTCCGATTACGAGGACCGCCGGGCCGAGATCACCGGGCCGACCGACCGCAAGCTCGTGATCAACGCGCTCAACTCCGGCGCCAAGGGGTTCATGGCCGATTTCGAGGACGCGAACTCGCCGACGTGGCAGAACCAGATCGAGGGCCACGTGAACCTGATCGACGCGATCGAGGGCACGATCACCTACGACGCCTCGGACGGCAAGCACTACGAGCTGGCCGACGAGACGGCCACGCTGCTCGTGCGCCCGCGCGGCTGGCACCTGCCCGAGAAGCACCTCAAGATCGACGGCGAGCCGCTGGCCGGCGCGCTGGTCGACTTCGGCCTGCACGCCTTCCACAACGCGCGCCGGCTGCACGACAAGGGGCTCGGCCTCTACCTCTACCTGCCGAAGATGGAGCACCACCTCGAGGCGCGGCTGTGGAGCGACATCTTCAAGTGGAGCGAGGACGCGCTGGGCGTGCCGGGCGGGACGATCCGCGCCACCGTGCTGATCGAGACGCTGCCGGCGGCGTTCCAGATGGATGAGATCCTCTACGAGCTGCGCGAGCACTCGTACGGGCTCAACGCCGGCCGCTGGGACTACATCTTCTCGATGATCAAGTGCTTCCGGGACGACCCCGACTTCGTGCTCCCGGACCGCAACGACGTGAAGATGACGGTCCCGTTCATGAAGGCGTACACCGAGCTGCTCGTGAAGACCTGCCACGCCCGCGGCGCGTTCGCGATGGGCGGCATGGCGGCGCTGATCCCCTCGCGCAAGGACGCGGAGGCGAACGAGCGCGCGATCCAGGCGGTACGCGAGGACAAGAAGCGCGAGGCCGAGGCGGGCTTCGACGGGACCTGGGTCGCGCACCCGGACGTCGTCGATGCCGCCAAGGAGGAGTTCGACAAGGTGCTCGGCGACAAGCCGAACCAGATCGACCGCCGGCGCGACGACGTGAGCGTGACACCGGAGCAGCTGCTCGACGCCGCCGCCACCCCAGGCGACATCACCGAGGAGGGCCTGCGCAGCGACGTCAACGTCGGCTTCCAGTACATCTCCTTCTGGCTCGGGGGCCGCGGCGCCGCGGGCATCAACAACCTGATGGAGGACGCCGCCACGGCCGAGATCTCGCGCTCGCAGATCTGGCAGTGGATCCGCCACGGCAAGTTCACGCGCGACCAGGTTCGCGAGGTGCTCGACGAAGAGATGGAGCGGATCCGGTCCGAGGTCGGCGACGAGGTGTGGGAGAAGGGCCGGCCCGACGAGACGCGCGAGGTGTTCGAGCGCGTCGCGCTGGGCGAGGACTTCCCGGAGTTCCTCACCCTCCCCGCGTACGAGTACCTCGACTGAGCCCGCTAGCCGCCGGGTCGCACCGGAACGCAGCACCCCGAGATCGGCCGCCCCTCCTCGGTCGTGCCGGCCATGTCTCCGCCCGCGCCGATCGTGAACGTCGCGGTCACGATGCCGTCAGCCGGGATGTGGGTCAGCGCACTGGTGATACGCGGGGCGGGCTGGTCCGGCGGGACCGGCGCGAGGCTGAACCGGCTCCCCTCGGTGGCATAGTGAATCTCGCAATGCCACGTGCCGATGCCGTCGGCGGAGCGTGTCCGGCATCTCGGAGGCTCTGAAGGCATAGCTGCCATGGCCTCCCATACGAGGCGGAGGCGACTCGTTCGCGGCTCCGAGAAGTCAATGCCGGGCTGCGAAAGCCGAACGCTTGTCGGTGCCGCCGCTGCACCACACCGCTTGTCTTAACTTAGTAATTGCGGATCGTCAACCAAAAGATGTGACGCGAACGCGGAGAAGCACGGCCGGGCCGAGGAGTTCGACGCCGCGCTGGACGCGTTCTGCGACGAGTGGAACCGCGGCACCAGCGACCTGGCGCGCTTCGAGATGGACTATCGGGTGACCGTCGGGACGCGCGTCTAGAAGTCGCCGCCGCCGAAGTCTCCGCCGCCGCCGAAGTCCCCACCGCCGAAGTCTCCGCCCCCGAAATCGCCGCCGCCGAAGTCGCCGCCGCCGCCGTAGTCGCCGCCCCAGCCGTCGGCGAACATCGAGCCGACGAACAGGCCCGGGAGGAAGCCGCCGCCGAAGAAGCCGCCCATGAACGGCGCGTACATCGGGCCGGCGGCGTAGTACGGCATCGACTGGCCGCCGACGGTGACCTCGCGGGTCTCCGGCAGCAGGCCGCGTTCCACGCGCTGGGCGTCGGCCTCGCAGGCGGGGACTTCGCGCGGCGTACCGCCCGGCGGCGTCCACTCGACGTCGCGAGACGATGGTCCGTGGCGGGGGTCGAAGAAGCACGGCGCGCGGCGCTCGGGCGGCTCGCGGCCCGCGAGGCGCGCCTTCGCCGACTCCATCGCCCAGCGCCCTTCCTCCAGCGCCTCGGCGACGGGCTGCAGGTCGCGCGGCGTGCGCGCCTGCTCCCAGGCCGTGTCGGCGCGGTCGTAGGCGTCGACGGCGCGCTCGTAGTCGTCGCGCGTGGCGTCGGGCAGGCCCGGCATCTGCACGTCGAGGTCGAGTGCGCGGATGTCGTCGCCGAGCGCCACGAGGTCGTCGCGCGCGTTGTCCTTGACCTCGGCGAACTCCGCAGCCTCGCGCTCGCGCCGCCGGCGCCGCGAGACGAACAGCGCACCGCCGCCGAGCGCGGCCACGCCGAGCAGGACTACCGCCCCGGCCCCGGCCCCGCCTCCGCCGCCTCCGCCGCTGCCTCCTCCGGAGCCGATCGTCGCCATCCGGTCCAGCCAGTCCTTGATGACGAGCTGCGGGCCATCCGCCTTGTGCGCGTTGAAGGCGTCGGTCGCGGCCTTCTCCGCCTCGCCCGACCCGGAGACGCGGAACTTGTTGTCCATGAACACTGCGTAGGTGCCGCCCTTGCCGACGCCGTCCCGGAGCTCGCCGATCGCCTGCTCCGGCGAGTCCGCGGCGTCGAACGGCAGGACCGCCAGGTAGATGTCGCCGCCGGCCTTGTCGATCTGCTGCCCGTACGAGTCGACGATCTCGGGCGTGAAGCCTTGCGGGCCTTTCGGATCGAGGTAGGCGTGCGCCCCGCCGTTGAACGCGTCGACCGCGCCTTGGACCGCGTCGCTCTGCGCGCGGGCAGCAGGCGCCGCGAGCAGCAGCACCGCGAGGCTGATCAGGAGGGCGCGCACAACTCCGTGCGGAGCCGTTCGAGGTCCTGCGTCAGCTTCTCCTCGAGTCGCGGCTGGATGATCGGCACCAGCATCCGCGCCGTGAGGCCGCTCGGCTTGGCGTCGACCGACTGCGTCAGCCGCGTGCCGGCTCCGGCCGTGTCCAGCCTGTAGGCGTTGACGACCTCGATGCCGTTGGTCGAGAAGCGCGTCTCGGCGCCGTTCGGTGGGTCGTACGACGTGATCTCCAGCTCCACGTCGATCCGCCGGCCGCTCACCTCGAGGATTTGCCGCACGCGCGAGCCGCGGCCGAGCGCGCCGCCGTCGAGCCGCGTGTAGCTGTCGAGGTGGCCCGTCCAGCGCGGCACCTTGTCTTCCTCGAGCAGCCACGGGAACACCTCTGCGGGCGGCCGGGTGATCTCGACGGTGTGCGAGAAGCTAGCCACCGGCGATCCGGCGCACGGTGCCGATCCCCAACATGCGCTACAGCCTACGCATCGCCACAGTCCGGGCAGTCAGCGCGACGCCGGACGCTCACGGTGAGGAAGTCGTAGGTCGCGAGATCCACCTGCAGGAAGGCGTCGGTCAGCGCGCCGGGCAGGCCGGCGAGCAGCTTCAGCGCCTCGAGCGCCTGCAGCGAGCCGACCACCCCGGCCGCCGGGCCGAGCACGCCCGCCTGCGCGCACGTCGGCACCGCGCCTTCGGGCGGGGGCTGCGGGAACGCACAGCGGTAGCAGGCCGTCACCCCCGGCCGGATCGCCATCACGAGCCCGCTCGTGCCGACCACGCCGCCCTCCACGAGCGGGATCCGGGCGGCGCAGCAGGCGGCGTTGATCGCGTAGCGCGTCGCGAACGCGTCGGTGCAGTCGACCACCAGGTCGTGGCCGTCGAGCATCGCCTCGTTGAAGGCCGCCTGGTAGGGCTCGACGACGATGTCGGGGTTCAGGAAGCCGAGCTTGGCGACCGCACTGTGCGCCTTGGGCACGCCGAGGTCGGGCGTGAAGTGCAGGTGCTGGCGGTGCAGGTTCGACAGCTCAACGGCGCCGTCGTCGACGACGCCCAGCCGGCCCACTCCCGCGCCCGCCAGGTAGGTCGCGACCGGCGAGCCGAGCGCCCCCGCGCCGACCACGAGCACACTCGCGTCGCCGAGCGCGCGCTGCGCCGCCTCGCTCCACTCCGGCAGCACGAGCTGGCGCGAGTAGCGCTCGAGCCATGGGTCCGGCGCGGTAAGGGGGTCTGATCCCTTGGGTACCGCGGCGGCCACCAAACCCTTGAGAAATGCGCGTCTTTCGTTCATCGCCGCACGATCCGCACGAGCGCGCCGTCCACCGTGACGTCGTGGCCGGCTTCGGCCGCCGAGCGCGGCACGTTGTCCAGCGCCTCGCCCTCCGGGCAGCGGACATCGAGGGCCTCGCCGGGCGCCAGCTTCTCGAGCTCGAGCTTGGTCCGCACCCACGTCATCGGACACGTGAGGTCCGTGATGTCCAGCGTTCGGACCGGCACGCGGGTTACGGTAGCGGCAGTGCGGAGCTTCCTGATCCTGCACGGCCTGGAGGGATCCGGGCCCGGACACTGGCAGACCTGGCTGGCCGCCCGCCTGCGTGCCGACAAGGAGCGCGTCGCCTATCCCGACCTGCCGGATGCCGACATGCCGTCGGTGCACGCCTGGCGCGAGGCGCTGAACGGCGAGCTCGCGGCGCTGCCCGAAGGCGAGTCCGTCCTCGTCTGCCACTCGCTCGCCTGCCTGCTCTATCTGCACCACGTCGCCGACGGCGGCGCGCAGGCCGATCGCGTCCTGCTCGCCGCGCCGCCGTCCGAGAGCGCCGACGTGCCGCAGATCGCCGCGTTCTTCCCCGCGCCGCTTCCCGCGCTGCAGGCCGGAGCCCGCCTGGTCTGCGCGGACAACGACCCGTACTGCCCGGAGGGGGCCCGGCAGCTCTACGGCGCTCTGGGCATCCCGATCGACGTGATCGCCGGCGGCGGGCACCTGAACCCCGACGCCGGCTACGGCCCGTGGCCGGCGGTCGAGGCCTGGTGCGTGGCGGGCGACCGCCCGCTCAGCGGCTGAGCGCGAGCACCAGCTCCCGGATCGCGCCCGGGTAGCGGTAGCCGATCCCGCCGTGCTTGGCGTCGAACAGCTCGAGCGTGTGCTCGACGCCGAGGGCGTCGAGCTCGGCGGCGAACGCGGTGGCGCCGAGGTCGAGGAAGTACTCGTCACTGCGGCCAGCGTCGAGGTAGATGCGGCGCATCGACCGCAGCGCGCCGGCGTGCGCCGGCGCCATCCGCACGGGATCGTTGTCGAGCCACTGCGCCCAGACGTCGTCGTGCAGACGCGCGGTGGCGATGTCGAACGGGAGCAGCGCCTTGCCCGGGCTCGCCGGGTCGGGGGAGTACGCGGCGGCGTAGCCGTACATCTCCAGCACCGCGCCCCACTTCTCCCAATCCATGTGGTCGCTGCGCGCGAGCCGCTCGAAGAACGCTTCGTACGAGCCGTCAAAGTCGTCGCGCAGCCGGCGGGCGACGAGCGGGAACTCGGGGATGTAGCACGCCTCGAACAGCGCGTCGCCGGCGTGCGAGGCGAGCGCGCCGAACACGTCCGGCCGCCGCATCGGGACGACCATCGCGCCGTAGCCGCCCGAAGACTTGCCGCTCAGGCCGCGCGACTCGCGGTCCGCCAGCGTCGGATAGCGCTCGTCGATGAACGGCACCGCCTCGTCGCACAGGTAGTCCTGGTAGCGGCCGAGCGCGAGCGAGTTGAGGAACTGCGAGCCGCCGTAGGACGTCCAGCAGTCGACGAACACGACGAGCGCGTCGGGGCAGTCCCCCGCGGCGAACATCGCGTCCAAGCGCTCGATCACGTTCAGCTCGAACGCCGTGCGGTTGAGCCACATGTCGAGCTGGCCGGTGTACCCCTGGATCACATAGACCACAGGAAGGGCGCGCGGATGGTCGAGCTCGACCCCCGGCGGCCGGTAGACGTAGAGCGGACGGCGCGCGGGATCACCGAGCGGGTTGTCCGCGAGCAGCTCCGATTCGACGACCAGGCGATCGAGCGCGCCATGCATCGGCCGCTCCCACGGTGCCCCCGCCGGACCCTCCACCTCGCGTAGTGCCATCGGCCGAACGCTACCGTTCGCGTATGCCCCGACTTCTCATCGCGTTGGTCCTCGCGTTCGCCGTCCTCGCCGTCCCCGCCTCCGCGGCCCCCAAGAAGGGCCCAGGCGGATCCGCGTTCTACAAGCCACCGAAACACCTCAAGGGCAAGCACGGCGGGCTGATCTGGGTGCACAAACAGACCGGGAAGGATGCGCTCAAGCACGCCAGCAACGAGCTGCTGCTCTACCGCTCCAAGGGGCTGAACGGCAAGACGACCGCCGTGTCCGGCTCGGTCGCGATCCCCAAGGGCAAGGCGCCGAAGGGCGGCTGGCCGGTCATCACGTACGCGCACGGGACGACCGGCGCGGCTGATTCGTGCGCGCCGACCCGGGGCTACAACGAGGACAAGCTCAACACCTACGCGTTTCCGCTGCTGCAGCGCTGGATCAAGGCCGGCTACGCCGTCGTGCGCACCGACTACGACGGGCTCGGGACGCCCGGCGTGCACCAGTACCTCGTCGGCACCTCCGAGGGCCGCAGCGTGCTCGACGCGGTGCGCGCCGCCCGCGCCTTCGACCGCAAGCTGTCGAAGAGCTACATGATCTCCGGCCACTCGCAGGGCGGCCACGCCGCGCTGTTCGCCGCGTCGCTGGCCTCGAAGTACGTGCCCGAGCTCAAGCTGCGCGGCACGGTCGCGTTCGCCCCGGCCTCGCACCTGAAGAACCAGTTCCAGGCCACGACGGTGCTGGCCAACCCGGGCGGCGGGCTTGGCGCGATCGTCGGGCTCGGCCTGCGAGCGGTCGACAGCGCCAACCCGAGCCTAGGCGTCGCGAACTACCTCACGCCCGACGCCACGGCGCTCTATCCGCAGACCTCCAGCCTCTGCTACGCCGCGCTCTCCCAGGCCAACTCGTGGGGCGGTATCCCGCTCAACGACATCCTCAAGTCGGGCATGGACCTGACGCCGCTGCTCAACGCGGTCGGCGAGAGCGACCCCGAGCACCTGCGGCTGAAGACGCCCGTGCGGATCGAGCAGGGCACCGCCGATACCACGGTGTTCCCCACGTTCACGCAGCAGCTTGTGGACGAGTACAAGACGAACGGCGTGAGCGTCGTCTACAAGACCTACCCGAACGTCACGCACGGCGGTGTCGTCGACGCCGGCGCCAAGGACGCCACGACCTACATCAAGCAACGGTTGAAGTAGCGTCCGGCGCGAAGAACGGCGTCGACACGTAGCGCTCGCCCGAGTCGGGCAGCACCACAGCAATCCGGGCGTCGCGCGCCTCCTCGCGCGCGGCGACCTGGAGCGCGCCCGCGAGCGCCGCGCCGCAGGAGATCCCGCCGAGCACGCCCTCGCGGCGCGCCGCCAGGCGCGCCGTCTCGATCGCGTCCTCGTCGTCGATCGGGATGATCTCGTCGAGCAGCTCGCGGTCGAGCACCGGGGGTACGAAGCCCGCGCCGATGCCCTGGATCTTGTGCGGCCCGGGCGGCTGGCCGGACAGCACGGCGGACGCCGCCGGCTCCACCGCCACGATCTTCAGGGCCGGGTTGCGCTCCTTCAGGTACGCCCCGGCGCCGGTGATCGTCCCGCCCGTGCCGACGCCGGCCACGAGGTAGTCGACGCGGCCGTCGAGCGCCTCCCAGATCTCGGGGCCGGTCGAGCGGCGGTGGGCCTCGGGGTTGGCCGGGTTGGAGAACTGGTCCGGCAGCCACGCGTCGGGATCGCGGGCGAGCGCCTGGGCGGCCGCGACCGCCTCGTTCATCCCGCCGAGCGACTCCGTCACCTGCACCTGGGCCCCGTAGAGGCGCAGCAGGCCCTCGCGCTCGCGGCTCATGCCCTGCGGCAGTGTGAGCACGAGGTCATAGCCGCGGGCGGCGCACACGAACGCCAGCGCGATGCCGGTGTTGCCGCTCGTGGCCTCGACGATTGTGGTCCGGCCTGGCTCGATGATGCCCTCGGCTTCGGCGGCGTCGATCATGGCGACGCCGATGCGGTCCTTGACCGAGCCGCCGGGGTTGAGCATCTCGAGCTTGGCGAACAGCTCCACGCCGTCGGGCGCGATCCGGGTGAGCTGCACCATCGGGGTGCGCCCGATGTGATCGGCAATGTTGATCGGGATACCAGGCATTCGACGGCGTTCAGCCTATCGTCGGTCGCCATCGCTACCGTGCGCCGTCGGCGATGTCCGGCTCCTACCTGACGTTTGCGGTGCGCCGGGTCGCGGCGGCGTATTTGATTGCGGTCCTCGTGGCCGCGATCACGTTCGTGATGCTCCACGTGCTGCGGCCGGAGTCGTTCTTCGACCCGCGCGCGCTGCCCGTCCAGCTCGTCGACTACCTGTGGCACGCGTTCACGCAGTTCGACCTCGGGAACTCGTACCAGCCGCCGTTCCGCCCGGTCAGCGACCTGATCCGCGAGCGCATCGGCGCCGACCTGTCGCTGTTCGTCGGCGCCGCGGTGTTCGGCGTCGTGGCGGGGATGGCGGGCGGTGTGGTGTGTGCACGGCGGCCGCGGTCGCCGCAGGCGTACGTCCTCAGCCTGTTCGCGACGCTCGCGATCTGCGCGCCGGTCTACTGGGTCGCGCTCGTCGTGATCCTGCTGTTCGGCAAGGGCATCGGGCTGCTGGTCGGAATCCCGATCATCGACACCGGCCTGTATCAGCCGCTGGGCTCGAACCCGATCGCCTGGTTCGGCTACCTGCTCGTGCCGTGGATGGTCACGGGCGCGCCGCTGGCGGCGATCTGCCTGCGGCTCACGGCCTCCGGCATGCGCGACGTGGATGACGCCGAGTTCGTGCGCACGGCCTACGGGAAGGGGTTGTCGGAGCGGCGCGTCGCGCTGCGCCACTCACTGCCCGCCTCGGCGGCGCCGACGATCTCGTTTGCGGGCTCGTACGCGCCGCTGCTGGTGAGCAACGCGCTGCTCGTCGAGCAGGTCTTCAACATCCCGGGCGTGTTCCGCTACACGACCGGCGCGGTCAACAACGGCGACTTCCCGCTGCTCCAGGGGATGATCATCGTCGGCGCGGTGCTGGTGGTGCTCGGCAACCTCGTCGCCGACCTCGTGCTCGCGCGGCTGGACCCGCGCGTGCGCGATCAGTAGTTGCCGGACAGGTAGTCCCAGGCGCGACGCAGCTTGTCGTCGAGCCCGTCGGGCGTGACGTCATCGGGGTCGGCGCCCATCGCCGCGGGGTTCTTGGACGGCTCGGGGAGCCGCTCGGCGGCGGCCTGGTCGAGCGTAAGGACGACGCCGCGCTCGTGGATCGCGTCGACCTGCACGGCGTCGGCGAACCGGTGGCCGCCGGGGCCGGCGCGCATGTCGACGATCAGGCCGTCGAAGACGTCCTCGTCGGCGTCCGCCAGCACGTGCTCGACGGTGCCGAGATCATGCCCGTCGGCGCTGATCACGCGCGTGCCGTCCTCGAGCACGAGGTACGAGATGGGGTCGCCGAGATCCATGCGGTTTGCGAACCCTAGCGATGCGCGCGTCACAATCCCTGCGTGCCCGAGCTGTCACCAGGTGCCGAGTTCGCCGGCTGCCGCATCGAAGCGGTCGCCGGGCGCGGCGGCATGGGCGTGGTCTATCGCGCCACCGAGCTGAGCCTCGGGCGCCCGGTCGCACTCAAGCTGCTGGCTCCGGACCGGGCCCGCGACGAGGAGTTCCGCGAGCGGTTCCAGCGCGAGTCGCGGATGGCCGCGGCGATCGACCATCCGAACGTGATCCCGGTCTACGCGGCCGGGGAGCACGACGGCTCGCTGTACCTGGTGATGCGATACGTCGGCGGGACCGACCTGCACGCCCTGCTCCGCGAATCGGGCGCCTTGTCGCCCGCCCGGGCGGCGGACATCGTGGCCCAGGTCGCAGCGGCGCTCGACGCCGCGCACCGCGCCGGGCTCGTGCACCGCGACGTCAAGCCCGCCAACGTGCTGCTCGCCGGCAACCACGCCTACCTCAGCGACTTCGGCCTCACGCGGCTCGCCGGCTCGGACTCGGGGCTGACCGAGGAGGGCCGCTGGCTCGGGACCGTCGAATACTGCTCGCCGGAGCAGCTGCGCGGGCAGCGGACCGACGCGCGCGCCGACGTCTACTCGCTCGGCTGCGTGCTGTACGCGGCGCTGACCGGTGCGCCGCCGTTCGCCCACGGCACGGTGCCGGCGACGATGCTCGCGCATCTCAACGACCCGCCGCCGCGACCGTCCTCACACGGCGCGCCGCGCGAGTTCGACCGCGTGATCGCCCGCGCGCTGGCGAAGGCGCCGGAGGACCGCTATCCGTCGGCCGGCGACCTCGGCCGGGCTGCCCTGGCCGCGGCGCGCGGTGAGCCGGTCACCGAGTCCGAGCGCAGCGTGGCCGTGGGGCCGGCGGCGCCGTCGGAAGCGCCGACGGCGATCGTGAACGGCGGAGCGACGGCGATCACGCGCTGGGATCCGTCGGCGCACGACGGCGAGGAGCGAACCGCCGCAACCAAGGTGGCTTCGCCGCCCCCACCGCCCGAAGACGTCTCGGTTGTGCGCTCGCGCCGCTGGCCGTACCAGGTCGCCGCGGGCCTGATTGTCTTCGCCGCGCTCGTGGTCGTCGGGCTGATCCTCGGCCAGGTGTTCGACGACCCGGGCGGGTCCGCGACGCGGTCGGGGGCGTTGAGCGAGGACGAGGTGCGCTCAGCCGCCGAGGGGTTCGCGTCCGCCTACGGCGACGAGGACCCGGCGGCGCTGCGCGCAACGCTCGCCCGCAACGTCGTCCGCGTGCTGCCCGGCGGGCGCACGCAGGGCCGCGACCAAGTCGTGGACCAGTACACGCGCCAGTTCGACGGCAAGGTCGGCGGCTACGACCTCAACGACCTCACAGTGACAGGCGGCCGCGTGGGGCGCGCGACGGGCACCTACCACGTCGATCGCAAGGGTGGCGATCCCTACGAGGGCCGGATCGTGTTCGGCGTGATCCGCGAGCGCGGCGAGCCGCGGATCCAGCTCATCGCGGCGCGACCGGCGACCTAGATGGTTGATTGCGCGTGGGCCGTGGAATCGGCCATCTGCCTCAGCAGCTCTTCGAGACGACCACGTGGACCTTGGTGCCGCGCTTGACCTGCGCGCCGGGGTCAGGGTCCTGCTGGCACACGGCCGGATCGCCGGGCAGCAGATCCTCGATCAGGCCTCCGCCCTTCTCCACGTCGGGTTGCAGGCCGAGCGCGCCGAGCGCCTGGTTGACCTCGTCGACCGTCTTGCCGCCGAGGTCGGGCACCGTCACCGGCATCTCGCGCGTGACGCGGAACGCGGTCAGCGCCGCGGTGTGCCCGGCCGCGCTCGCCATCACGTCGATCACGTTCGCGCCCGGCTCCAGCGGCACCGTCGCCGCGAACGTCCCGCCCCCGCTCACCGGCGCCTTCTGACCGAGCACCAGCACGGCCGCCCCGGCCGGCACCACGGTGCCGGTGACCTTCACGGTCTCCGTCCGCACGGTCGTCATGTCAGTGGGCGAGCTGATCCTCAGTTCCACCGGCGTCGCCGGACGCTGCGCGAGCTTCTGCCCGTCGCCGGAACCGCAGCCGGTAGCGGCCGCTGCGGCAAGGCAGGCGAAAACGACGACGAGGCGACGCATGGGGACCGTATGAGGCTAGCCCGGCGTGCGAAAGCGGACACCTCGCGGCTCAAACACGCAAACCTCGGCTGCCGAGCGCGTTCAAACGTATGCGGGCGCCCCACCGCGTGGCATCGGGCGTACGGACTGATGCACGGAGGGCGGGGCGCCCTTAATTCCTGGTGTTGCCCGCGCAGTCGCTTGCAGACGGCCAGATTTCTGCATGCGGTGACCGATTCCGGACACCCTGGCGCGAGATAATGCGGCGGTGCATGCGCTCGCGGCCGCCGATTTGCTGCTCGGTCGCGCCATCGAGCGCTCGCTGGAGGCGCACCACCGCTACCGGCTCCGGCGGCTGGGGCGGCTCGAGGCGCTGAACCCGCCCGACGACGGCTCTCCGTGGTGCCGCGAGGCGCCACCGCCGCGGGACGGGTGCGCGATCGACGTCTTCGTCGACGGCGAGGCGATGCTGGGCGCCATCGCCGAGGCGATCCGCGGCGCGCGACAGTCGCTGCGCATCGCGGGCTGGCACTCGGCGCCGCACTTCGCGCTCGAGCGCGGCGAGCCGCCGACCGTCCTGCGGGAGCTGCTGGCGCAGACCGCCGCGCGCGGCGTCGACGTGCGCGTGCTGCTGTGGGCGGGCGCGCCGATGCGGGTCTTCACGCCGGCGCGACGGGACGTCCGCGCGGACGCGCGCGAGCTGGGGCGCGACACGGGCGTCCGCCTCGCGCTCGACAGCCGCGAGCGACTCATGCACTGCCACCACGAGAAGCTCGTCGTCGTCGATGACGAGGTCGCCTTCGTCGGGGGCGTCGACCTGACCGACCTCGGCGGCGATCGCTGGGACACGCCGCTCCACCCCGCCCGCGGACGCCTCGGCTGGCACGACGCCGGCACGCGAGTGCGCGGTCCGATCGTCGCCGACGTCGCAGAGCACCTCGACCTGCGCTGGACGGCGGTGACGGGCGAGCAACTGCCGGTGGTGCCCGCCCCCGCAGCCGCGGGCGACACGAGGATTCAGCTCCTGCGCACGATCCCCGAGCGCGTCTACGAGCAGATGCGCGACGGCGCCTTCGGCATTCTCGAGGGCTACATGCGCGCGCTCCGCTCGGCGCGCGAGATCGTCTACCTCGAGTCGCAGTTCTTCTGGCTGCCGGAGATCGTCGATCTGCTCTGCGACAAGCTGCGCGACCCGCCGAGTGACCGGTTCCGGATCGTGGTCCTGTTGCCGTCGAAGGCCAACAACGGCGAGGAGGACACCCGCGGGATGCTCGCGCACCTCGTAGACGCCGACGGCGGGCGCGGGCGCTTCCTGGCAACCACGATCGACGCGATGACCGGCTCGACGATCGACCGCCTCTACGTCCACGCCAAGATCGGCATCGCCGACGACCGCTGGCTCACCATCGGCTCTGCGAACCTCAACGCGCACTCGTTCTTCAACGACACGGAGGTGAATGTCCAGGTCGCCGACGAGGCGCTTGCGCGCGCCACCCGGCTGCGCCTCTGGAGCGAGCATCTCGGGCTCCCCGAGCACGAGGTCGCGGGCGACCCGGCCGACGTCGTCGACCGCCTCTGGATCCCGATCGCCCGCCGCGAACACGAGCGGCACCGCACTGGGGAGCGCCGCGAGCATCGCCTGCGCGAGCTCTCCCCCAGCTCCCGCAAGCTCGAGCGCCTGCTCGGGCCGATGGACGCGATCGTCGTCGACGCCTAGATGGTTGATGCGTAATTGAGAGGCGGCCGCGTGAGGGCGCCGAAGGGAGGCGTTGCTAACAGCAACGTCGACCTTTGGAGGCCTCGTGCTCGCCGCCCTCGACGCCCTCGTCATCGCACTGTATGTGCAGATCGACGACTTCCTCGGCCCGCGCCATCGCGGGCCGGGACGGCCGCCCACGCTCAGCGATAGCGAGCTGATCACGCTCGCGGTCGCG
This sequence comes from uncultured Solirubrobacteraceae bacterium, assembly GCA_963803335.1. Taxonomy (GTDB): domain Bacteria; phylum Actinomycetota; class Thermoleophilia; order Solirubrobacterales; family Solirubrobacteraceae; genus DASSUW01. The sequence continues at coordinate 312,415 of CAWDME010000015.1, forward strand.
CAGGTGCTGTTGGGCATGCCCAACGACCGTCAGTTCCTTGCGCTGGCGCGCTGGCGGCTGGGGCACTTGTTCCCACGGCTGATCGACCAGTCCGGCTACAACCGGCGGCTGAGGGCGCTCGCGCCACAGATCGCTCGCTGCATCGACTATCTGGCCTTCATCTCGCCGAGCTTCTGCGATCGGCTGTGGCTGCTGGATTCCACCCCGGTGCCCTGCGGCCAGTCACGCGAGACCGTCAAGCGCTCGGAATTTGCCGGCTACGCGGGCTACGGGCGCTGCGCGAGCCACAGCCGCTGGTTCTGGGGCTTCCGGCTCTACGTGATCTGCGCAGCCGACGGGATGCCGATCGGCTGGGAGGTCGCGGCGGCCAACATCGGCGAACGCGTGGTCGCCGCCGAACTGCTCGACCGCGTCCCAGTCGCCGGACACACGGTCATCGCCGACAAGAACTTCGCCGGCGCCGAGTTCGAGCAACTCATGGCCGCCCACGGCGCCCGATTCCTGCGCCCTGATCGCCGCAACGAACCGCGCCGCAACGGCAGCCTCGGCCACATCCGCCAATGGATCGAATCGACCTTCTGGACCTGCAAAGGCCAACTCGGCCTCGAACGCCACGGCGCCCGCACCATCCGCGGACTCGGCGCCCGCATCGGCCTCAGACTCCTCGCCCTGGCCGCCGGCATCTGGCACAACCACCTCACCGGCCAACCCGGACGCGCCTTCGCCGCCTACGGCCGCTGATTACACATCAACCATCTAGGGGCGCCGGGCCCGCTCCCGCAGCTCGCGGTATGTCGTCGGGCCGTGCCAGTCGATGCCGCGGCGCCGCATCGCGCGGAGGTTGAACACGGTCCCGACCGCGACGAGCGCCATGCCGGCCACCACGAGCCACGTGCCGGCAAGCGCCCCGACGACCGCCATGATCACCGCGGCCGGCACCAGGATGCAGGCGAGGCGATATCTGGTGCGCGGACGCATCGCCGTCAGATGTAGTACATGTGCGCGCCGGCGGCGCGGTTCTCGCGCTCCACGACGTCGGCGATCGTGGCGTTCTGGAGGATCGCGCGGGCGGCGGCCGCGGCGTCGGAGAACACGGACTCGGCGCCGGCGCCGAACGGGCCGTCGAGCAGCTCGACGACCTCCAGGACCGTGACCTCGGTCGGGTCGCGGGCGAACGAGTAGCCGCCCTTGACGCCGCGCTGGGACTTGAGGATCCCGGCCCGCCGCAGGTTGGCGAAAAGCTGCTCGAGGAACTGGACCGGGATGTCTCGGCGCTTGGCGAGCTCGCCGATCGGGACGGGGCCGGCGCCGCTGCGCGCGAGCTCCGCGAGCGCTCGCACCGCGTACGGGGACTTGGTCGTGATCGACAGCATCGCCCCTCATCCTGCCATGGGAATAGGTCGCACGCGCGGGCGTCGTACCCCTCCATGCGCATCATGTTCTGCACCCGAGCGGGAGCCGGCCACTTCGGGCCGCTCGTCCCGTTCGCGAAAACCTTCCTGAGAAACAACGACGACGTCGTGTTCGTGGCCCCGGCCGAGTCGGCCGCGATGATCGCCGACGCCGGCTTCGACCACCACCTGATCCCGAACCCGCCCGCCGAGGGCCGCGCCGAGCTGTTCGCCCGGGCGCGCCAGATGAGCTGGGACGAGGCCAACGTGGTGGTCGTGCGCGACCTGTTCGTCGGAACCGACACCCCCGCCGGCTTCCCCCACGTCGTCAACGCGATCGAGGCCCACCGCCCGGATGTGATGCTGTGGGAGGCGTCGGACTTCGCCGCCGCCCTCGCCGCCGAGGCGACGGGCGTGCCCTCGGTGTGCGTCGGCATCACGCAGGCGCGGCACCGCGAGGTGCTGGCCGACGTCGTGGCCGAGGCGCTCGAGGCGGTCCGCCCCGACCTCGGCCTGCCGCCCGATCCCGACCTCCGGCGAATGGACTCCGCCCCCTACCTCACGCTGATGCCGGAGGAGTTCGAGGATCCGGCGGCGCCCGGGCCGGCGCACGCGCTGCGCTTCCGTGAGCGGCCTGCCGCGGCGCGCCCGCTCCCGGACTGGTGGCAGAACACCGACTGGCCGCTCGTCTACCTGACGCTCGGCAGCGTCGCGCCGACGATGGACTTCTTCCCCGGCGTCTACCGCGAGGCGCTCGACTCCCTCATCAACCTGCCGGTCCGGGTGCTGGTCACGGTCGGCCGCGACCGCGACCCCGCCGACCTCGGGCCCGTGCCCTCGAACGTGCACGTCGCGCGCTGGGTGCCGCAGGCCGACGTGATGCCGCACACGGCGGCGATGGTCTGCCACGGCGGGTCAGGCACCGTGCGCACGGGGCTCGCGGCCGGCATCCCGATGGCCGTGCTCCCGCTGTTCGCCGACCAGCCGTTCAACGCGCGCCGGGTCACCGAGCTCGGCGCGGGCGTCACGCTCGACCGCGCATCGCGCGCGGGCGACGCCGTCCGCTGGCTGCTCGCCGACCCCGCCTACCGCGAGGCAGCGCAGCGGGTCAGCGCGGCGACGCGGCGCCTACCGGCGGTGGATGAAGCCGTGAAGGTCGTGAGCGCGCTGGTGGCTTAGAGCCAGCCGCGCTCGGTGGCGTGGAGGACGGCCTGGGCGCGGTCGACCGCGCCGAGCTTGCCGTAGATGTTGTGCAGGTGCGTACGCACCGTGCTCGTGGAGAGCGAGAGCTCGAGCGCGATCTGCTTGTAGACCATGCCCTGGGCGAGCCGCTTGAGGACCTCGAGCTCGCGCGAGGACAGCGGGCACGGCTCGACCGAGCGCGGGCGGTCCTTGCTCGGGTACGGCAAGTCGTAGAGGACAGCGCGCAGCTCGCTCGGGCCGAAGCCGACCGCGCGGGCGGCCTTCAGCAGCTCGGTCGAGGAGACCGGCGAGCCCTGCGAGTAGTGCGCCAGCATGTCGGCGAGGCGGACGAACGCGCTGTCGCCCTGGGCATCCTCGGCGTGGTGGCGCTCGATCGCCGTCGCGACGGCCTTCGGCAGGTTCCACCGCCGGGCGAGGACGCCGCCGACCAGCGCGTGGTCGACGCCGAGCTCGCGGCGCTCGTAGTGCAGGCGCTCCTCCGGGGTGCGCGCGGGGCCGTGGACCTGGCGCGGGTAGCCCGGGTACGCGTGCATGAGCACGAGCTTGCCGACGTCGTGCAGCAGAGCGGTGACGAGCAGACGGTCGCGATGCGGGTAGCCGGACGCGGCGGCCAGCCGGTCGGCGGCGCGCTGGACGGCGACGGCGTGCAGGCGGAAGCGCTCGGGCGCCGCGTCCCATGTCTTGCCGCGCTCGAAGAACTCGAACGTCTCGGTGTTGGTCGCCAGCAGCTGGACCGCCTCGGGCGACAGCACCTCGACGGCGTTGACGATCGACTCGACCTGGCCGCGCTTGGGCGAGTCGAGCCCGTTGGCGAGGCGCAGGACGGCGATGACCAGCGCGACGTCGGACTCGATGGCGCGGACGACCTCACCCGTCGACGGGTGCTCCTCGGTCATCAACGCGAGCAGCCGGTTGCGCGACTCGGCGAGCGCCGGGAAGACCTCGAGCGCCTCGAAGGCGGCGGTCAGGCGCTTGCCGTGGCCCTCGTTGCGCGGACGGCCGACAACCGAGTACGGCTCGCGCGAGGGCGCCTTGACAGCGCGGGGGGCCTCCGGCGAGGCGCTGGCAGGGGTCGTGGCGGGCGGCATGAGGGTGTCGTCGGGCGTCACAGGAATCTGTTCAGGCGGGTCTTGGCCTGTCATGGCCCCGCCTTCAAGCCCTATCGGCAGGTCTGGACGGATCGTTGAGCCGCCGGCCCCGCCTTCGCGCCGCTTCAAGTCCCCTTCCTCCCGTTGAGCGCATGGTCTACCCGAGCCAGGGTTTCGTCGCGCCCGAGCAGCGCGACTGTCTCGAAGATACCCGGTGAGACGGTTGTTCCAGTCACTGCCACCCGCAACGGCTGGAATACCTGCTTGCGCTTGACACCCAGCCGCTCGGCCACGCCGCCCAGCGCGGGCTCGAGGTTCTCCTCGGTCCAGGGGGCCGGAACGTCGGCCAAAGCGGCCCGTACGGCGCACAGCGCGTCCTTCGCACCGGGCGCTTCGAGGATCTTCTCGCGGGCGGCCGGATCGTCGGCCGGGCCATCAAAGAAGAACTGCGTGAGCGGCCAGAACTCGGCCAGCGTCGAGATCTTGTCCTGCGCGATCCCGACCGCACCGCGGAGTCCGCTCCTCCCGGTGAACGCCTCCAGGCGCGCGGTCAGATCGTCGACATCGAGCTCACGGAGGTAGCGCCCATTCATCCACCGCAGCTTCTCCTCGGCGAACACGGCGGGCGACTTCGACACGCGCTCGAGCCGGAAGCGCTGCTGCAGCTCGGAGATCGTGTGGAAGGTCGTCTCCTCGTCGTAGCCCCAGCCGAGCAGCGCCAGGTAGTTGATGACGGCCTCGGGCAGGTAGCCGGCATCGCGCAGGTCCTGCACGGACGTGGCGCCGTGTCGCTTGCTCAGCTTCTTGCCGTCGGGGCCGTGCAGGAGCGGCAGATGGCCGTAGATCGGGGTCGGCGCCCCGATCGCCTGCTGGATCAGCATCTGCTTGGGCGTGTTGGAGTAATGGTCGGCGCCGCGCACGACGTGGGTGATGCCGGCGTCGGCGTCATCGATCACCACGGCCAGGTGGTAGATCGCCGACCCGTCGGCGCGGGCGATCACGAGATCGTCCAACAGGGCGTTCTCGAACGCGCTCTCGCCGCGGATCACGTCGTTGACGACGGTGACGCCGTCGTCGGGCACGCGCAGCCGCACGGCGCCCGTGCCCTCGTCCTCGCCGCGGAAGCCGCGGTTGCCGTGCTGCTCCTTGAACGCCTTGACCTCCTCAGGGCCGGCGTTCGAGCGGTAGGCGTGCCCGTCGGCCAGCAGCTGCTCGACGACCTCGCGGTGCCGGTCGGCGTTCTGCGCCTGATAGGTCGGCCCCTCGTCCCAGTCGATCCCGAGCCACTCCAGCGCGTCGAAGATCGTCTGCACGTTCTCGGGCGTGGAGCGCTCGCGGTCGGTGTCCTCGATCCGCAGCACGAGCTGACCGCCCTGCCCGCGCGCCAGCAGCCAGTTGTAGAGCGCCGTCCTCGCGTTCCCGATGTGAAGCGCCCCTGTCGGCGAGGGAGGGAACCGTACCCGCATGGGGTAAGCATGCCATGCGCAGCGTCGCCACGGGGGAGCGTTTCCGCGCGGCGGCTAGCCTTCCCGGCGCAATGCTGATCGGCGCCCATGTCTCTCCGGCCGGTGGGCCGGCCAATGCGGTCGAGCGCGGAGTCGAGCGCGGCTGCCGCGCGATCCAGATCTTCAATCAGAGCCCGCGGCAGTGGAAGCCGACGGTCTACGACGACGAGAAGGTCGCCGCCTTCAAGGAGGCGATGGCCGGATCGGACATCGACGCCCTCGTGATCCACGCCGTCTACCTGCTCAACTGCGCCTCCGAGGACAAGGACATCCGCGAGAAGTCGCTGACCTCCCTGACCGCCTCTCTGCGCGCCGGCGAGGCGCTCGGGGCCGCCTCGGTCGTGCTGCACCCGGGGTCGGCGCTCAAGAGCGACGTCGACAAGGCGATCAAGCGCGCGGCGGCGACAATCGGCGAGGCGCTGAAGGAGTCCGGCAAATGCCGGCTGGACCTGGAGAACACGGCGGGCGCGGGCGGGACCCTGGGCCGGACGTTCGAGGAGCTGGCGGCGCTGATCGACGGTGCCGGCGGCGGCAAGCGACTCGGCGCCTGCCTGGACTCCTGCCACCTGCTGGCGAGCGGCTATGACATCCGCACTCCCGAGGGGCTGGGCGACGTGCTGGACGAGTTCGACCGCGTGGTCGGGCTGAACCGGCTCGGGACGCTGCACGTGAACGACTCCAAGACGCCTTTGGGATCCAACGTCGACCGCCACGCCAATCTCGGGGACGGCGAGCTCGGCCGCAAGGGCTGCGCCGCGTTCCTGTCAGAGCCGCGCTTCGACGGCCTCCCGTGCCTGTTCGAGGGCCCGGGTGCGGCCGGCAAGGCGGTCGAGAAGGGCGACATCGACAACGCCTGGAAGCTCCGCAAGCAGGGCCTGCGGGCGCGCAAGAAGTGACGATCCGCCCCGGCCGCCCCGACGACCTCGAAGCCGTGCTGGCGCTGTGGGGCGACGCCCGCAGCGAGCACGCGGTCACCGAGGACACGCCTGAGCGCGTGCTCGGCGTGATCGAGTCCGGCGCGCTGCTGGTCGCTGAGGTCGACGGCGAGGTCGTCGGCGCGGTGATCGCCGCGTTCGACGGCTGGCGCGGCAACTTCTACCGGCTCGCGGTGGCGCCGCCGTTCCGCCGCCGCGCGATCGGCGCGCGGCTCGTGGCGGCCGGCGAGGAGCGCCTCCGTTCCGCTGGCGCGCCTCGCGTCACCGCCCTCGTGGCGTTCGACGACGTTGGCGTGCGCGCGTTCTGGGCGTCGGTGGGCTACGACGCCGATCCGGTCATGGGCCGGATGGTGCGGTCGCTCTGACGAACGGCGGCCGGGTAGGGCGGCGAGAGCTGGGTCGCATCGGCCTCGCTCAATGCCGATGTTCGCCGGCCTCGCCATTGACCGCGGCGAGCAGCGGGACGATCGCGTCGCTGATCGGGGTCGGGATGCCGTGGGCGGCGCCGAGCCGGGAGACCACGCCGTTGCGGGCGTCCCACTCGAGCGGGCGGCCGGCTTCGCGGTCGGCGAGGATCGAGGTGCCGGCGTCGGGTGGCAGGCCGGCGAAGAACTCGACGATCTCGTCGGCGACGGTGGCCGGGAGGTCGGCGCCCTCGGCGCGGGCGACCGCGAGCGTCTCGGCCGCGAGCGCGCGCGCGAGGCCCTGCATGTCGCGGTCGCGGAACATCGCCGCGCGGCGACCGGTGAGCGCCATCAGGCCCGCGACCGCGTTGACCGCGAGCTTGTGCCACGCCGGTGTGCTGAAGTCGTCGACGATCTCGACGCCCTCGAGCAGCTCGGCCACGACCTCCGCTCCCGGCGCGCGCGGCAGCACGAAGCGAGGCTCATTGACCACGCGCACGTGGCCGGGGGCGGTGACCTCGGTGGCCAGCCACACGACCACCGGCAGCACCGTCGCGCCCGGCACGAACGGCTCCACCAGCGCCCGCTGCTCGACGCCGTTCTGCAGCACGGCCACGAGCGTCCCCTCCCCCACCAGCGCGCGCAGGAACGGCGCGGCGCCCTCGGTCTGATGCGCCTTGACCGCGAGCAGGACGACATCCGCCTGCCAGGGCACGGCCGCCGGGTCGGTCAGCACCGGGCCGGGGACGATCTCGTCGCCGACCACGAGCCGGTCGAGCGGCGTGCGGCCGCAGAGCACGAGCTCGGCGCCGGCGCGCTGCGCCATCGCGGCGGCGGCGCCTCCGATGGCGCCCGGCCCGACGATCGCGACGCGCTTCACGCAGCCGCGTGGGCGGGCACCGGCGCGGGGGCCGGCCCGAGCAGGCGATCGAGCTCCGCCGCGAGCGCCCCGTTGCGGCCGGCGATCTTGAAGTCGCCGCCGAAGCGCAGGTAGCGGATGCCCGAGCGCGTGTGCATCTCGAGCACGAACTCGGCGTCGCCCGGATAGCGCTCGAACAGGTCGCGCAGCTCCTCGATCACCGTCGGCTGCAGCCGCGTGGCGTCGACACGCCGGCGCAGGTCGTTCGGCACGGCCTCGGCGACCAGGCGGGCGACCTGCTCCTTGGCCTTCTCGATCTCCTTCTCCGACGGGTCGAAGCGCTCGGCGTCCTGGACGATGACGCAGCTCTTGCCGGCCTCCTTGTGGTCCACGCGCCCGCGCACGAGGACGATCGCATCGGCCGCGAGCAGGTTCTCGACCGCGGCCATCGCCTTCTCGAAGACGACGATCTCCACCGCGCCGTCGAGGTCGTCGAGCGTGGCGAACATCATCGTCGTGCCCGTGCGGGTCCGGATCTTCTTGGACTCGGTGATCATCCCGCCGACCTTCACCCAGTCGCCGTCGCGCTGATCCATCAGCTGGGCGCAGCTGCAATCGGTCTTCATGCGCAGCGCCTCGCGCACGCGCTTGAGCGGGTGCTCGGTGATGAAGAGGCCGATCGACTCCTTCTCCATCGCCAGCAGCTCGGGACGCTCGTACTCGTGCGTCGGGATCGGCGGGTGGGCGACCGCGAATGCGCTGCCGTTGGCCGCCTCGTCAGCCCCGCCGAGGCCGCCGAGATCGAAGATCGAGCCCTGGCCGATCTGCGCGTCGAGCTGCGACTTCTGGCCCGCCCCCTGCGCCGCCTCGAGCACCTCGAGCATGCCGCGCCGCGTCGCCTCGGTGGAGCCGAAGGCGCCACACTTGATCAGCGCCTCGATCGCCTTCTTGTTGACGGCCCGACAGTCGACGCGCTCGCAGAAGTCCCACAGGCTGGTGAACGAGCCGCCCTCCTCGCGGGCGCGCTTGATCGCCTCGACCGCCGCGTAACCGACGCCCTTCACCGCGTCGAGCCCGAAGCGGATGTTGCCCTCGACGACCATGAACTCGTGGTCGGACTGATTGACGTCGGGCGGCAGGATCTCGATGCCCATGCTTTCCGCCTGGTTGACGAAGAACGGCACCTTGTCCTTGGTGTCCATGACTGACGAGATCAGCGCCGCCATGTACTCGGCGGGATAGTTGGCCTTCAGCCACGCCGTGCGGTACGCGATCAGGCCGTAGCACGCCGCGTGTGAGCGATTGAACGAGTAGTCGGCGGACTTCTCGTTGACCGTCCACAGCCACTCGATGACGTCCTCCGCCGTCCCCGACCCCCGGCAGCCCTCGTAGAACAGCGGCTTGAGCTTGGCCATCGCGTCGCGGTTCTTCTTGCCGATCGCCTTGCGCAGGTCGTCCGCCCGCGGGCCGGAGAAGCCGGCGATCGACTTGGCGATCTGCATCGACTGCTCCTGGTAGAGGATCACGCCCTTGGTGGCCTCGGTGATCGGGCGCAGCCGCTCATCCACGTACGTGACCGTGTCCGGATTGCGCTTGCCGCGCGCGTACGTCGGGATCTGGTCCATGGCACCGGGCCGGTACAGCGCGTTGAGCGCCACGAGGTCCTCGAACTCGTCCGGGCCGACCTTCTTGAGCGCCTCGCGCATGCCCTCGGACTCGAACTGGAACACGCCCACGGAGTCGCCCCTGGCCATCATCGCGTAGGTCTTCTCGTCGTCGAGCGGCAGCGCGGTCATGTCGATCCGCTCGCCGGTCGAGCGCTCGATGATGGCCAGTGTGTCCTCGATCACGTCGAGGTTGCGCAGGCCGAGGAAGTCCATCTTCAGGAGGCCGATCTCCTCGACGGGCTTCATCGAGTACTGCGTGACCGTCCGGTAGGCCTTCTGGCCGTCCTCGGCGGTGCCGGCGTCGGCGAGCTGGAGCGGCACGATGTCGGTCAGCGGGCGGTCGGAGATCACGACCGCGGCGGCGTGGATCGACGCGTTGCGGACGATCCCCTCGAGGCCCTTCGCCACGTCGACGATCTGCTTCGCCGTCGGGTCCTTCGCGTACTCGGTGGCGAGATCGGCGCCCGGCTGCAGGCACTCCTCGAAGCTCGGCGGGCGGCCCATGATCGGGTCCGGGATCAGCTTCGCCAGCCGGTCTCCGACCCCGTAGTCGTGGCCCAGGACGCGGGCGGCGTCCCGCGTGGCCGCGCGCGGGAACATCTTGCCGAAGGTGATGATCTGCGCCACGCGGTCGGACCCGTACTTCTCGGTGACGTAGCGGATCACGCGCTCGCGCCCCCGGACCGAGAAGTCGATATCGATGTCCGGCATCGACACGCGCTCGGCGTTGAGGAAGCGCTCGAACAGCAGGTCGTAGCGCAGCGGGTCGACGTCCGTGATCTGCAGGCAGTACGCGACAAGGCTGCCGGCGGCGCTGCCGCGGCCCGGGCCGACCGCGATGCCGTTCTCCTTGGCGAAGCGGACGAAGTCCCAGACGATCAGGAAGTAGGCGTTGAAGCCCATGTTGTCGACGACGCCGAGCTCCATCTCCATGCGCTCGACCGCCTCTGCCGGGGGCGGGTCGCCGTAACGGCGCCGCAGGCCCTCCCCGACGAGCTCTCTGAGGTACGTGCGCTCGTCTTTGCCGTCGGGGCAGTCGAAGCGCGGGATCAGGTGCTTGCCGAGCTCGATCTCGACGTCGCAGCGCTCGGCGATCTCCAGCGTGGTGGCCACGGCGCCGGGCAAGTCGGCGAACGACTCGGCCATCTCCTCCGAGGACTTCAGGAAGAACTCGTTTGTCTCGAAGCTCATCTTCGGCTGCGCGAGCGTCGACTTTGTCTGCACGCACAGCAGCGCGGCGTGGTGGTGGTAGTCCTCGCGCCGTAGGTAGTGCACGTCGGCCGTCGCGACCAGCGGCCGACCCATCTCGGCGGCGAACTTCGAGATCGCCTCGTTGACCTGCTCCTGCTCGGCCAGGCCGTTGCGCTGGACCTCGAAGTAGACGTCCTCAGGCCCGAACACCTGCACGAGCTCGTCGAGATGGGCGCGCGCCTGCGCGAGCTTGCCCTGCACGATCCGCTGGCTGGACCGCGACGCCAGGCACCCCGTGAGGCAGATCACCCCGTCGGCATGGCGCTCCAGCAGTTCGAGGTCCACGCCGGGCTTGCCGCGGTGCAGCCCCTCGAGAAAGCCGGCGCTGGAGAGCTTGACGAGGTTCCGCAGGCCTGCGCCGGACTGGGCGAGCAACGTCAGGTGGTTGCGCTCGACCTTTGGCTCACGGCTCAAGCGGTCGTCGACGAAGTAGGCCTCGAGGCCCACGAGCGGCTTGATGTCGTGCTTCTGGCTTGCCTTGTAGAGCTCGACCGCCCCGTTCATCACCCCGTGGTCGGTCAGCGCGAGGGCCGGCTGGCCGAAGCTCGCGGCGCGCTCGGCGAGCTTGTCGATCTTGCATGCGCCGTCGAGCAGCGAGTACTCAGAGTGAACGTGAAGGTGGGCGCAGCCGGGAGCGGACACGGGTTGTGCAGGCTACGACCCAGGCCGGTCGGAAGATCCCGGCGATCCCGCTGTCACGGCAGGACTCCCGCATATCCTGCGGACGTGACCGAACGCGTGCCGGAGACCTGGGGAGAGGATCGCAAGCTCGTCGAGCTGCTCGGCGCGCAGGGAACGGTCGCGTTCCGCGCCCTGCTCGACGGCTTCCCGGAGGCGGTCGGCGTGCTTTGGGCGCTGCGGGATGCTCGCGGGAAGATCGTCGACTTCGCGTTCGGCTACGGGAACCCCACGATGCTTGCCGCGTTCCGCCTTCCGGCCGCGACGCCCGACCGCTACACACTGCTGGAGGCGCTGCCGCGGATGCGCGGGAGCCGCGCCTTCGACGCGTACATCAGGGTCTGCGAGTCCGGGGAGCCGTGGGTCAAGGAGGTCACGTACGACACACCGTTCGGCGACGGCTACATGATCGGCACGTTCGTCAACCGCACAGCAAAGCTCGGCGACGGGGTCGTCAACTTCCTCACCGATGTGACTGATCAGCGGCGAATGGAAGCCGAGCTGCACAACTACGCGGACGTCGTCGCGCATGACCTGAGCGAGCCCGTCGCGGGCATGGCGATGCTCGTCGGCCTGCTCGAGCGGCGCGCCGAGCAGCCACCGCCACCGGCTGTGCTGCGGCAGCTGCGGTCGAGCGCCGAACGAGCGCACGACCTGATCGATGGTGTGCTCCTTTACGCGCGGGCGGGCGAGCTCAGCACCGAGCCCGTCGGGCTCGGCGGGCTCATGGGCGAGGTCGCCGAGGATCTGCGCGCGCGATTGGAGGAGACCGGCGCGACGCTCGAGGTCGGCGATCTGCCGGAGGTCCGGGGCGATCCGCGACAGCTGCGTCGGGTCCTGCAGAACCTGCTCGCGAACGCGGTGAAGTTCCGCACCGCCGCGCCGCTGCGCGTGGAGGTATCCGCCGTGCGCGACACCCGGGAGTGGGTCGTGACGGTGCGCGACAACGGCATCGGCGTCGACCCCACGCAAGCCACCCGGATCTTTGGCATGTTCTCGCGCGCCAGCAAGGAGATCGATGGCGCCGGGATCGGGCTCGCGGTGAGCCGGCGCATCGTCGAGGCGCACGGTGGGCGCATGTGGGTTGAGCCCGCCGACGGTGGCGGCAGCGCGTTCCGGTTCACGCTGCCGACGGCCTGACGGGCGCGGGTGGCCGAGCGCGGGCCTTGACGGGTTGACGGGCCGCATCGTGCGGGACTAGCGTCAGCCGATGAGCGTTGTCTCGCTCAGGAGGATCACCGCCGCGAGCACGATCGCCGCCGAGCTGCGCGAGGCGCTGCTGTCGGGCGTGTTCGCTCCCGGCACGCCGCTCCCCGCGGAACTGGTCGCCGGGGAGTCGGGCGCGAACGCGCGGGCGGTCCGCGAAGCGCTGGCGGAGCTGGAGCGCGACGGCCTCGTCGTGCACTCGCTCCACCGCGGCGTGGAGGTCGCGCCGATCACGCGCGACGAGCTGCGCGACATCTACGCGGCCCGCCGCGTCTACGAGGTGGCGGGCCTGCAGGCGATGCTGCGGCGCCGCCCCGTCGATGTCAGCTGGCTTACAGCTGCGGTCGAGCGGATGGGCGAGGCAGCGATCGCGGACGACGCACGGGCGCTCGTGGAGGCCGACATGGCATTCCACCTCGCGATCGTCGCGGCCGCCGCGTCGCGGCGCCTGACCCGCGCGGCCCAGGGCGCGCTGATGGAGCTGCGGCTCGTGCTCTCTGTGGCCGACCGCGCGGCCGACGACCTCCCCGCCCTGGTTGCCGATCACGAGTACCTGGTCGAGGTCTTCGGGCGCGGGCGCGTGCGCGCCTCGGTGGCCGCGCTCGAGGAGCATCTCGACCGCGGCGAGGCCCTCGCCAGGTCGGCCGCGTCCGCGCTCTGACCTAGCGGGCCTGCTCGGTCCACGAGTGCATGAGCGCGACCGCGCCATGGTCGCCGCGGACGACCGGGAGCTGGCCGCTCGGAATCAGATCGCGGCGCAGGAGGCGGTCGAACGTGTCGCGCGTCATCGTCACCGTGGCCGCCACCGGCTCGGGCGGAGTGGCCGAGACGCTGAGCCCGGCGCCGTCGCCGGCCGTGAGGTACCAGGTCTCCGGCGGGTCGCCGACGATCGCCTGGGCGATCGTGAACGCGTGGCCCCGCGTCCACGACGGGTGCACGGCGTAGGCGAAGGTCCGGTACACGAGCTCGGGGGTGAGCGTGGCTCCGGCGCGGGCGGCGTCGGCGAGCGCCGGCGTGCCCGCGGGCAGCGCCTGGAGGATCTTGACGCGCCGCTTGCGCCCGCGGACGCGGGCCGCGCCGAAGAAGCGCCCGATCCGGTGCTCCACGCCCGCCAGCAACTCGGCGAGGACCAAGGGCTCGGCGGTGAGGTGGAACTCGGCATCGTGGCGGCCACGCGGCCGGTCGAGCGGCTCGACGAACGCCCGCCCGCCGGCGATCGCGATGCCGTACGTGCCGACGCCGGCGATCGTGAGGTCGTAGGCCAGCGGACCCTCGATGACTGCGCCCTGAGCCGGCAGCAGCGCGGCGAGCAGGCGGCCGGCGAGCGCCTGGTCGTCGTGGGCGAGCTTGACGATCGCGCCGCGCAGCAGCGGGTAGGCGCGCTGCCCTGTGCCGACCATCAGCGCGCGGGGGGGCGGCTTGGGGGCGGAGACGATCCGCGGGCCGGCGGGTGCGGCGACGGGTTCCGGAGCGGGCGGCGATGCCGACTCGACCGGCTCGGGCGGCGGCGCCGCCGGCTCGGGCGGCGGCGCCGTCGGCTCGGGCGGCGGCGCGGGCTGATGCGTCTCCGGCGCCGCCGGCTCGGGCGGCGGCGCGGGTTGATGCGTCTCCGGGGGCGCCCACTCCACGTACGGCTCGGCGTCGGGTGCCGGCGGCTCGACGACGACGCGGGCGAAGCCCGGCGGCGCCCACTCGACCGGCGCGACATCCGGCCCGGCGCGCGGCGGCTCGACGGCGTGCTCGACCGGCTCGGTGGAGCTCTCCACGACCTCCGACCACTCGACGGCGGGCTCGCAGTCGGGGGCCGCCGGCTCGCCGCCGGATGCCGACCACTCGACCGCGGGCTCGGCGTCCGGCGCGACCGGCTCGGTAGCCGGGGCCGGTGGAGCCCACGCCTCCTCCGCCGCCGCGGACGGCGGAGCGACCGGCTCGACCGCGGGCTCCGCGGGCGCCGTGGCGGCCGGCCACGGAGCCTCCTCGCTCGCCGGCTCAGCGTCGGGAGCCACCGGCTCGGGCGCGCGCTCCCGCAGCGCCGCGGCGGCGGCGTCGAGGTCGGCCATCATGCGCGATGCGTCCTCGGCGGGGGGCTGCGCGGCGGCCGCGGCGGCGTGCTCGCGGGAGAGGCGCTCGAGCTGCTCGCGCCCGCTGCGCTCGAGCTCCGCGATCCGCTCTTGGAGCGACGAGCCCTCGGCGCGCCGCGCGGCGCGCTCGGCGTCCAATGCGGCGCGCAGCTCATCGACGTCGGCACGGGCGGCCGTGGCCGCCGCGCGCGCGAGCTGCAGCTCCGCGCGCAGGGTGTCGGCGGCGGCGGCGTGAGAGCGCGCTGCTTCGAGCTCGGCCCGAAGATCGTTCTCGCGCGCGCGGAGATCGCCCGCGGTCGCGTGGGCGGCGTGCAGCTCGGCGCGGAGATCGTCCCCGGTCGCGTGCGCGGCGTGCAGCTCTGCGCGAAGATCGTCCGCGGTGGCGTCGGCCACGCGGAGGTCCTCGACCGCGGCGGCGCGGGCGGCGCGCTCGCGGTCGAGCTCGTCCTCGAGCGTCGTGCGCGCCACGGCCTCGATCTGGAGCCGCGCCTCGGCGGCGGCGACGGTGGCTTCGAGCGACCGGGCCTCCTCGAGCGCAGCGCGGACGGCGGTCAGCTCGGCTTCCAGCTCGGCGCGGCGGCGGTCCCAGGCCGCGCGGGCCTCGCCGAAGCGACCGTCGGCCTCGGCCAGCGCCGCCCGTGCCGACGCGGCCTCCGCCGTCGCCTCGTCCAGAGCGGCCCGCAGGGCCGGAGCAGTGGTCGCGCGTTCGGACTCCAGCACGGCCAGGCGGACGGAGTCGCCGGCGCGCAGGACCTCGTTCGTCCGCATCAGTGCCTGCCACTCGCGCGAGCGCGCACGCAGGTCCGCGGCGGATGCGAGGGCGGCGGACAGCGCGCCGCGGCGCTCGTCCGCCTCGGTCTCACGCGCGCGCATCGCATCGCGCTCGAGCGTCGCCTCCTCGAGCCGCCGCTCCAGCTCGGCCGACCGCAACTCGAGCACCTCGACGGCCTTCACGGCTTCGGCGGCGACCCGGGCCTGCTGCTGCTCAGCCGCCTCGGCGCGGCGGGCACGGCGCTCGGCGAGCACGGCCCGATCGATCACCTCGCCGCCCGCGTCCTCCGACGCAGGCTCGGGCGGCCGCGCGGCGCCCGGAACCGGCGGCGGCTCGACGCCGCGCGACAGCGTCGGCAGCCCCGCCCGCACCCCGCCCGCCCATTCCAGCCACAGCGCCTCAGGATCGGCCGCCACGAGGGCGGCCGGCACCAGATACGTCCCGCGCCAGGAGGCCGGATCGCGCGAGAAACGAGCGTCCGGCAGCGAGTCGAACCGATGCTCTGCCCCTGCCGACCGCACGGCCAACGCCGGCAGCTCGGGCTGCCGCGCCGCCTCGTCGATCCAGCGCCCGCGCACGCGCACGAGCCCGCTTTCGGCGCCCGAAGGCAGCCATTCGACGGTCTCTACGGCAAGGCCTTCAAGCGCGGGGACGCTGGGAAACGAGGACTCGGCCACGGCCGATTCATCCTCCCAGACGCACCGGCGCCAGGTGTCATAACGCCGCGCTCTTTGCGTGCGTCAGCTGTCGGAGCCGTTGTGCCGTAGCACCGCGAGCACGACGGCGCCAGCGCCGAGAGCGGCGGCGCCCGCGTAGAACGACTTCGGGAGGTACCAGTCGTACTTGCGGCGCAGCAGGTACTTCCCGCCGTGCCACACCATCCAGCCGAGAGCGCGATAGAACATGCCCGGAGTTCTACCCATTCCGCAATCTGTGAGCCATGCGGGACTGCAGCGACCAGATCTCGATGAACCCCGGGGACGCCTGCTGGGAGAACAGCCCGCCAGACTCGGCGAACGTAGCGAGCTGGGCGTCGTAGACGGCGTTGGGCGACTCGCGCGTCACGACACGCACGGAGCCCTTGAAGAGCTTCAAGCCGATCGTGCCGGTCACGCGCTCGTTGACGTGGCGCACGTACGCCTCGATGTCGGTCCGCAGCGGCTCCCACCAGAGCCCCGCGTACACCAGATAGGCCCACTTGCGGTCGAGCTCCGGCTTGAACTGGTTCTGGTGGATCGTGCCGCACAGCCGCTCGAGCTCGCGGTGAGCGGTCAGGAGGAGCGCCGCAGCCGGGACCTCGTAGATGTCGCGGACCTTCAGGCCGACGATCCGGTCCTCGATGTGGTCGACGATCCCCACCCCGTGCTTGATCCCCAGCGCCGCGGCCGCCTCGACGAGGTCGACCAGTTCCATGCGCGCACCGTTCAGCGCGACCGGCACGCCGGCTGCGAACTCGATCGTCACGGTCTCCGGCTCGTCGGGCGCGAGCTCGGGCCGCGTGACGAGCTGGAACACGTCGTCGTCGGGCGCGTGCGAGAGGTCCTCGATCCACTTGCCCTCGGACGAGCGGCCCCACAGGTTGTCGTCGATCGAGTACGGCGCGCTCTCCGTGCCGCCCTTGACGGGGATGCCGTGCTTGCGCGCATAGGCGATCTCCTCGTCGCGGCCCATCGCCCATGAGCGCACCGGCGCGATCACCTTCAGCTCGGGCGCCAGCGTCGCCACCGTGCCCTCGATCCGCACCTGGTCGTTGCCCTTGCCCGTGCAGCCGTGGGCGATCGTGTCGCAGCCCGTGCGCCGGGCGTACTCGACCGCCAGCTTGGCGATCAGCGGCCGGCCGAGCGCGGTGAACAGCGGATAGCCGTCGCCGTAGTCGGCGTTCGCCTGGATCGCGGGCAGCACGTACTCGCGCGCGAACTCCTCGCGCGCGTCGACGACGTGGGCCTCGAGCGCGCCGAGCCGCAGCGCCTTGCCCTTGACGACGTCGTAGTCCTCTCCCGGCTGGCCGAGGTTGACGGTGAGCGCGACGACCTCGGCCTCATACTCGTCCTGGATCCACTTGAGCATCACGCTCGTGTCGAGCCCGCCGGAGTACAGGAGCAGGACCCGGCCGACCTCGCCGGGCTGGGCCAGGTAGGTCGCCACGCGCGTCGACTCCGGGTCGGCGACGCGGTGGACCTCGGTATGTGTCTTTGGATCGCGCGGCTCGTCGTTCATCGCCCGGCAGCGTACGACGACAGCAGCTGCATCAGCTCTCCGGGCGGCAGGCCATAGGTGTCGGGCAGGCAGCCGTCGTCGCCCGGCAGGCCACGCTTCCAGCGCACGCGCCCGTGTTTGGGCCGGCGCGGCTCGCACACCCACGCGACGCTCCCGGCCACCGACTTGAGCTCGTGCAGCTCGCTCCACGCGACGTCGTGCACGGCGCGGCCGCGCAGGTCGTAGACCCGGAACCCGCGCCCGTCGACGTGGAGCTCGTAGGCGGGCGGGCGGAACGAGATCGCGGCGGCGGCCCAGCGCGCGCGGTTCCGGCGCCGACTGGGGCGAAGGACGCTAATGGCCGCGGCGGGTGATGCCGGCGGCGCGCAGGTAGCGGAAGCCGTCCTCGTCGACGTGCTCGACGTAGCCGGAGTCCTCGACCTGGTCGGCGGAGTCGCGCGCGTCGCGCAGCCAGCGGCCGCCGATGAGGTCGGTCATCCCGGCCGCCTCGTCGAACAGGCGGTCGGCGTCGACGTCGAGCTTCTCGGCGCTGCGGCGATGGAGCGGGGCGATCAGCATCGCTTCGCCGGCGGCCGCCTCGTCGGCCAGGCTGAGGCCGACGAGCCCGATCACGACCGGGCGCTCGCTGTCGAGCCGCACAGCGAGCGCGGCCACGCGCTCGCTCCACGCGCACAGCAGGTCGGCACGGTCATGGTCGATCGCGTCGCGGAACACGGCCTGCCAGCCCGGCTCGGCCTCGGTGAACGCCCTCACGGCGCGGGCGATCGACGAATCCTCGGCGCTCGGGATGGCGCCGTCGTAGTAGGCCTCGTTGCGCGGCAGGTCGAGGGTCGCCAGTGCGTCGCGGACGTCCATGCCGATCCAGTGAATCACACGTCAGGACGAGCGGAGGCGTCCGCGAAGGTGCGGGGTGGCGAAACCCGCAACCAGCGCCAGCACGATCAGGAAGATGCCGATGGCGAGCGAGACGCCTCCGGGCTCAGCGCCGCCACCGCTCCCGAGCGGCGGCGGAAGCCGCGTCTCGGACTCGCCGCGCACCTCGCCGCTGCCGGTCGAGCTGTCCGACGACGACGTGCTGCCGCCGCCGGCGCCACCGCTCTTGCTCGGCTCCGGGACGAGGCCGCCATCGGCGCCGCCGCCGCCGCTGCCGCTGCCGCTGCCGCTCGACGCGAGCGCGGAGACGCCGGCCGCTGTGGAGCCGCTCGCCCCGGTCCCCGTACTGCACGCGCCCGCGCGTGCAAGCGAGCGCGCTTCACGCAGGCCCCGCCGCTCGATCTTCACGACGCGCCGGACGCGCAGGTCGAGCAGCCGCGCGACGCCACGCCGCGAATGCGGGTGCGCCTTGCCCAGCCCGGTGCGGAGGACGAGCACGCGGCGCTCCACGGTGGTGAGCGCGTCCAGACAGCCGCTCAGCTGCATTACCGCGTGCCGCAGCTTGACCTCGGCGCGATGGCGCTGAGCCGGCGTGTGCGCGGCGCTGCGGGTACGGGCACGGGCGCGCGCGCCGCCGCCGCGCGACGCCGAGCTTCCGGCGCTGCCGCCGGAGGCCGCGCTCGGCGCCGCGGCCGCGGACGAGCCCGACGACCCGGTCGCGCCGCCCCCAGACGATGGGCTGCCCGACGACGATCCGCCACCGCCGGACGAGCCGCCCGACGGTCCCGTCACGCCGGGCACCGGCGGCACGGACGGCGGGTTGGGGGCCGGCAGCGGTGGCGGCTTCGGCACCGGCACCGGCGCGGGCGGCGGCTTGGGCAGCGGCGGAACGGTCGGCACCGGCACCGGCGCGGGCGGAACCGTGGGAACCGGGACGGGCGCGGGCGGGACGGTGGGAACGGGCGGCAGCTGACCGACGGCGGCCGTGGGAACGGCCAGTCCGGCGATCAGCGCTACGAGCAGCACCACCCGCTTCCTCATCTACTGCACCGGTTACCGGAACGACGCCCCTTCCAAACCGCCTGCGTAGACGGGAGTCGTTATTCGGTCATCAGGCGCCGCAGCCTGGACACGGCGTCGTCGACCTGCGCGGCGTCCACCACGAGCGGTGGCAGGAAGCGCAGCGTCCGTGGGCCGGTCGCGTTGATCACCAGCCGCTGCTCGAGCAGCGCCCGGCGGGCGAGCTCCGGCGCGCCGGCGGCGACATCGATCGCCACCATCAGCCCGACCCCGCGTACGTCGAGCACGCCGGGCAGCTCACGCAGCCCCTCGGCCAGGCGCTCGCCGAGCTCCCGCACGCGCGCAAGCAGCGCCTCGTCATCGAGCACGTCGAACGCCGCGTTGGCGGCCGCGCTGGCCAGCGGGCCGCCGGCGAACGTCGAGCCGTGGTCGCCGGGTGCGAACACGCCGGCCAGCGACGGCCCGATGATCAGCGCGCCGATCGGCACGCCGCCGCCGAGGCTCTTGGCCACCGTCATCGCGTCGGGCACCACACCCGACTGCTCGTACGCCCACAGCGTCCCGGTCCGGCCCATGCCGGTCTGGATCTCGTCGAACACGAGCGCCGCGCCGACGGCGTCGCACGCCTCGCGCGCGGCGCGCATCAGCTCGTCGCCCATCGGCCAGACGCCGGACTCGCCGAGCACCGGCTCCATCAGCACCGCCGCGGTGCCGTCATCGACCGCCGCGCGCACCGCGTCGGGATCCCGGGCGATCGGCTTGAACCCGGGTACGAGCGGCGCGAACGGCGCCTGCTTGGACTCCTGGGGGGTCGCCGACAGCGCGCCGTAGGTGCGGCCGTGGAAGGCGTCGTGGAACACGACGATGTCGCCCCGCGGGCGCGCCTTGCGGACGAGCTTGATCGCCGCTTCGTTGGCCTCGGCGCCGGAGTTGGCGAAGTACACGACTTCGCCGAACGACCGCTCGACCAGCCGCTCGGCCAACCGCACGTTCGGCGCATTGAAGTACAGGTTGCTCACGTGCAGCAGCCGCGCCGCCTGCTCCTGGATCGCGGCGACGACGTGCGGGTGGCAGTGGCCGGTGTTGCAGACCGAGATGCCGGCGAGGAAGTCGAGGTACTCGACGCCGTCAGAGTCCACGAGCACGCACCCTGACCCGGACGTGAATTCGACCGGGTAGCGCGCATAGGTGGGTGCGAGCGCGCTCACGAGGCGGGTCTGATCTTCGTGCCCTGGCCGGCATCGGTGAACAGCTCGAGCAGCACCGAGTGCGGCACGCGCCCGTCAACGATGTGGGCGTAGCTGACGCCGCCGTGGATCGCGTCCAGGCACGCCTGCAGCTTCGGCCGCATGCCGCCGGCGGTCACCGCGAGCGCCTGCTCGACCTCGTCGGCCCCGGTCTCGGAGATCACCGACTCCGGGTCGTCCGGGTCGCTGAGCCAGCCCGGGACGTCGGTGAGGAAGATGATCTTGTAGGCGCCGACGGCGCGCGCGACCGCGGCCGCCGCCTCGTCGGCGTTGACGTTGTGGGAGCGCCCGTCGCGGTCGGCTCCCACCGAGGCGATGACGGGGATGTAGTCGGCGGCGATGTGCTCGATCACGCCGGCGTTGACGCGCTCGATCCTGCCCACCAGGCCGATGTCCTCGCCGCCCGGGCCCTCCATCGTCGCCACGCGGAAGAGTTGGCCGTCGTCGCCGGACAGGCCGACGCCGGGCTGGCCGTGGCGGTTGATCCGCTGGACGATGTCCTTATTGACCTTGCCGACGAGCACCATCTTGGCGATCTCGACCGTCGCCTCGTCGCTGACGCGCAGGCCGCCGACGAACTCGACCGGGAGGTCGAGCTTCTCCATGTAGCGGGTGATCTCCGGCCCGCCGCCGTGGACGACGATCGGGTTCATCCCGACGTACTTGAGGAGCACGACGTCGCGCGCGAAGTCCTCGCGCAGCTCCGGGTCGTTCATCGCCGCGCCGCCGTACTTGATGACGACCGTGCGGCCGTGGAACTCGCGGATGTACGGGAGCGCCTCGAGCAGCGTCCCGACGTCGCGCATCACGACGTGTACTCCGCGTTGAGCGACACGTAGTCGTGCGATAGGTCGGAGAAGAAGACCTCGGCCTCGGCGCCCTCGCCGGGCAGGGAGACGGTGTACTCGACCTCGTCGCCCGCCACCGCGCCCGCGAGCGCGGCCTCGTCGAACGGAAGCGCACTGCCGGCCCGGCACACCTGCACGTCCTCGATCCAGATGTCGAGCGGCAGCGGCGCGCTGTCGTGCAGCGCGGCGCCGACCGCCTGCGCGATCCGCCCCCAGTTCGGGTCGCCGCCGTGCAGCGCGGTCTTGACGAGGGGCGAGTCGGCGACCGCGCGTGCGGCACGCGCGACGGTCGGCTCGTGCCCGCCGTGGACGACGACGCGGGCGACGCGGCGCGCGCCCTCCCCGTCCCGGACCATCAGCAGCGCGAGACGGCGCAGCAGCGCGTCGAGCGCCTGGCCGAACAACAGCTCGTCGTCGGACTCGGGCACGACGCGCACGCCGCTCACGCCGGACGCCATCAGGATCGCCGTGTCGTTGGTGGAGAGCTGCCCGTCGACGGAGATGCGGTCGAACGAGCGCTTCACGCACACGCCGAGCAGCAGGTCGGCCGTGTCGGGCTCGAGCGCCGCGTCGGTCTCGACGAAGCACAGCATCGTCGCGAAGGCGGGCGAGATCATCCCCGCGCCCTTGGCCTGCGCGGACAGGCGCACGGTGCCGGCCGGGAGCTCGACCTGCAGCGCCGCGCTCTTGGGGAAGCGGTCGGTGGTGCGGATCGCCTCGCCGAACGCGCCGTCGCCGTCGGCCGCCAGCTCGGCGCGAGCCGCGGCGATGCCGCGGATGACCTTGTCGGTGTCGAGCGGCACGCCGATCACGCCCGTCGACGCGATCGCGACGCGATCCTCGGGCACGCCGGCGACCATCGCCCCGGCGCCCTGCATGCGCGCCGCGTCCTCGAGCCCGCGGCGGCCGGTGGCGGCGTTGGCGTTGCCGGAGTTCGCGACGACCGCGCGGATCCCGGTCAGCTCGCAGCGCTCCTGGGTGAGCAGCACCGGGGCGGCGGGCACGCCGGAGCGGGTGAAGCGGGCGGCGCTGACGGTGCCCGGCGCATCGGAGACGAGCAGCCCGAGGTCGCGCCCGCCGGACGGCTTGAGCCCGCCGGCGACGCCCGAGGCGCGGAAGCCCTCCGGCAGGCCGCCGTCGAGCTCGGTCACGTGCTCGGGCGTCTCGACCCAGCGCGAGGCGAACGTCACGGTCACAGCCCCTCCCCCTCCTCACGGCCGAACATCAGGTTCAGGTTCTGGACCGCCTGCGAGGACGTGCCCTTCCAGAGGTTGTCGATCGTCGCGAACACGATCAGGCGGCCGGTGCGCTCGTCCGTGTGCACGGAGATGCGGCAGAAGTTGGTCTCGCGGACCTCTTGCATCCCGGGCGGCCCCTCGACGACCTCAACCCATGGCTCGCCCCGATAGGCGTCGTCATAAAGGGCGGCCACGTCCTCGGCGCGGGTCGGAGACACGTAACACGAGACCAGCTCGCCGTGCACGACCGGCACGAGATGCGGCGTGAACGTCACGCGCACTTCACCCCCGAGCTCCTGCTCGATCTCCGGCGTGTGGCGGTGGCGCCCGACCTTGTACGGCGTCACGGTCTCGTCGATGGCCACGAAGTGCTTGTCGGCGGTCGGCTCGCGACCGGCGCCGCTCACGCCCGACTTGGCGTCGATCACCACGTCGCCCAGCAGGCCGGCACGCGCCAACGGCGCCAGCGCGAGGATCGCGGCGGTCGGGTAGCAGCCCGGGTTGGCGACGAGGTCGGCGCCGGCGATCTCGGCGCGGTGCAGCTCCGGGAGCCCGTAGACGGCGTCGCCGATCAGCCCGGGGGCGCCGTGGGCGCCGTACCACTCCTCGTACGTGTCGCGTGAGTGCAGCCGGAAGTCGGCCGACAGGTCGACGACGCGCACGCCGCGCTCGCGCAGCTCGGCGACGACCGGCGCAGCGGCCCCGTGCGGGTAGGCGACGACAGCAGCATCGACCTCAGCGTGACGGTCAGGGTCGTACTCCTCGAGCATCAGCGGCACGCGCGTGCGTGGGTGCACGGCCTCCAGCGGCACGCCGGCGTCAGACCGCGCGGTCACGTGCGCGAGCTCGAAGTGCGGGTGCCGGTGCAGCAGCGTGCTTGCCACCGCGCCGGCGTATCCGGCGGCGCCCAGGACGGCGACGGTGTCAGCCACGCGGCTCGCCCCTGAGGCGTTCGCCCACGGCGGCGTCGATCTTCTCGCGCCGCTGCGCGACCTCCTCGTCGGTGAGCGTGCGGTCGTCCGCGCGGAACTGCAGGCGCACGGCCAGCGACACGCGGCCTTCGCCGGGATAGACGTCGAAGACCTCGGCCGCGCGCAAGAGCGGCCCGCCCGCCTCGCGGATCGTGGCGAGCACGTCGGCGGCCGCCACGTCGGGCCCGAACCACCACGCGCGGTCCTCCACGACCACCGGAAACGACGTCAGATCGACGTAGGCCGGCACGTACGTGGCCGCCGCCTCGACCATCCGCAGGTCGAGCTCGAAGCCGGCGCCGCCGTCGAGGTCCCACGCGCGCGCGACCGACGGGTGCAGCTCGCCGAGCCAGCCGGCGTCCTCGCCGGAGATCAGCACGCGCGCGGCGCGCCCCGGGTGCAGGAACGGCTCCTGCGTGCGCTCGACCGCCCACGGCACCCGCAGCGCGTCGAGCAGCGCGGCCAGCACGGCCTTGACCGCGTAGAAGTCGGCCTGCGGGGGCTGGTCCTCGCGCCATGACGGCGGCCGCATCGCCCCCGCGAGCAGCGCGCCGGCGCGCGGGCGCTCCTCGGGCAGCGGCTCGCCGCGCTGCTCGGCCGGCGTGCGCGCGCCGGAGCGCGGGCGGTCGAGGAAGATCGGGCCGACCTCGAACAGCCGCACGTCGTGCATCCCACGCGCGCGATTGCGGCGCGCGACGTCGAGCAGCGAGCCGAGCAGCGTCGTGCGCAGGACCGACATGTCCTCGGACATCGGGTTGCGCAGCTTCACGGCAGCGTGGCGCGGGTCGTCGGCCGCAAGTCGCAGGCGATCGACGAGGTCGGGGGCGGCGAACACCCAGCCGTTGGCCTCGGACAACCCGGCGCCCGCCAGCGAGTCCTCGAGCCGGCGCCGCAGCCGCTGCTCGGGCGCGAGCACGCCGGTGGCGCCGCGCCGCGACGGCAACGTGGCCGGCAGCTTCTCGAGGCCCCACAGGCGCGCGACCTCCTCGATCAGGTCGGCCTCGCGCGTGACGTCGCCGCGCCGGAAGGCCGGCACGGTCACGTCGAGGCCGTCGTCGGCCTCGGCGACGCCGAATTCGAGTCGGCGCAGGATCTCGGCCGCCTCGGCGCGCGGGACCGCGGTGCCGAGGATGCGCTCGGTCCGCTCGTCGCGCAGGCGGATGGTCACCGGACCGGGTCCGGGGCCACCGACGTCGACCGTCCCGCCGACGAGCCGCGCGCCGGCGAGCTCGGTCATGAGGATCGCCGCCAGCGCCTGCCCGTGCATCGCCTGCTCGGGCTGCAGCTGCTTCTCGAAGCGGCTGGACGCCTCCGAGCGCAGGCCGAGCCGGGTCGACGTGCGCTGGATGTTCGGCCCGTTCCAGGTCGCGGCCTCCATCAGCACGCGCGTGCTGTTCGGCCGCACCTCGGAGCGCTCGCCGCCCATGATCCCGGCTATCGACGTCGGCCCGTCGGCGTCGCAGATGATCACCATGTCGGCGTCGAGGGTGCGCGCGACGTCGTCGAGCGTGGTGATCGTCTCGCCGTCGAGCGCCCGGCGGACCACGAGCCGGCCACCGCTGACAAGGTCGTGGTCGAACGCGTGCATCGGCTGCCCGGTCGCCAGCATCACGAAGTTCGTGATGTCGACGACGTTGTTGATCGGCCGCATGCCGGCGGCTGTCAGCCGCGCCTTCAGCCACTCCGGCGACGGACCGATCTGCACGTCCTCGTACAGCCGCGCGGTGAACCGCGGGCACATCTCGGCGTCCTGGACCTCAGTGCTGACGCCCGGCACGTCGCCGGGCTCGCCGACGTCGTTGGTCCACGGCGGCGGCGTGAGCGGCGCGCCGGTGGCGGCGTGCACCTCCCGGGCGACGCCGTAGATGCTCAGGCAGTCCGGCCGGTTCGGCGTGATCTCGAGCTCGAGCACGTCGGTGGCGATCGGGAGCACGTCGGCCAGCGGCGTGCCAGGCCGCAGCTCGGCGTCGAGCACCATGATCCCGTTGTGGTCGGGGCCGATCGCGACCTCGTCCTCGGCCAGGATCATTCCCGCCGACTCGACGCCGCGCAGCTTCGCCCGCTTGAGCTTCGTCCCGTCCGGCATCACCGCACCGGGCTCGGCGACCGCGACGATCTGCCCGGCCGCGACGTTGGGTGCGCCGCAGACGATCGTGCGCTCGTCGCCGGCGCCGACGTCGACCGTGCAGACGGTCAGCCGGTCGGCGTCCGGGTGCCGCTCGGCGCTGAGCACGCGGCCGACGAGGAAGTGCTCGAGGGCCGCGACGCCGTGCGTGTGCAGCGCCTCGACCTTCGTGCCGGTCATCGTCAGCTTGTGCTCGAGCTCGGTGATCGAGATGCCGGGGTCGCAGTAGTCCTGCAGCCAGAAGACGGGGACCCTCATCCGAACTGCTCCAGGAAGCGCAGGTCGTTGTCGTAGAACAGGCGCAGGTCGCTGACGCCGTGCCTGAGCATCGCGACGCGCTCGATGCCGAGGCCGAACGCGAACCCCTGGTGGCGCTCGGGGTCATAGCCCCCTTCGCGCACGTACTCGAACACGTTCGGGTCGACCTGGCCGGCGCCGAGGATCTCGATCCAGCCCTCGCCCTTGCACAGCGGGCAGCGCGAGCCGTCCTTCATGAAGCCGTCGTTGCAGTTGAAGCAGGAGACGTCGCACTCGACGCTCGGCTCGGTGAACGGGAAGAAGTGCGGGCGCAGCCGCACCCGCCGGTCCTCGCCGAAGTACGCGCGCACGAACGCCAGCAGCGTGCCCTGGAGGTCGCCGAGCGTGACGTCCTCGTCCACGGCGAGCCCCTCGACCTGGTTGAACTGCGGCGTGTGCGTGGCGTCGTTGTCGCGCCGGTAGGTGCGGCCCGGGACGATGACGTACAGCGGCGGCGGGTACATCTCCATCGCGCGCGTCTGCATCGGCGACGTGTGCACCCGCAGCAGCACCTCGTCGGAGATGTAGAACGTGTCGGTCGCCTGGCGCGACGGGTGCGTCTCGTCGAAGTTGAGGGCGTCGAAGTTGTAGTAGGCGAGCTCGGTCTCCGGGCCTTCCATCACGCTGAAGCCGAGCCCGAGGAAGATGTCCTCGATCTCGCGCCGGGCGGCGGTGAGCAGGTGCACGCGCCCGGGCGCGATCACCGGCGAGCCGGGCAGCGTGACGTCGATGACGTCGGAGCCGAGCGTGGCGTCGAGCTCGCTGGCCTCGAGCTCGGCGGCGCGCGCCTCGATCGCCGCCTCGAGCGCCTTGCGGGCCTCGTTGGCGGCGCGGCCGACGACGCCGCGCTCCTCGGGCGGCAGCTGGGCCACGCCGCGCAGCAGATTCGGCAGCTCCGCCTTGCGGCCGAGGAAGCGGACCCGGACGTCCTCGAGCTCGGCGGTGCCGGGCGCGTCGGCGATGGCCGCCTCCCCGGCAGCCCGCAGCTCGCTGATCTTCTCGTTCATCGGGCGGCCATCCTACGGTTGCACTCATACAGGGCGACGGTTGCCGCCATCGCGGCATTCAGCGACTCGGCGCGCACCGGGATTGTCGCCACCCCGTCGCACGCGGCGACGACGGCGTCGGGCAGGCCCTCGCGCTCCGCGCCGACCACGAGCGTGACGTCGCCGTCCGACCCGGTGAGGGGCTCGCCGCCGTGCGCGACGAGCGCGATGCGGCGGCCGGGAAGATCGGTGGGGTCACGGACGCGGGTGACCGGCACCTCGAACAGCGCGCCCATCGACGCGCGCACGGCCTTCGGCCCGTACGGGTCGGCCGTGCCCGGCCCGAGCGCCACGCTGGCGGCGCCGAAGGCAAGTGCGCCGCGCAGCGCGGTGCCGACGTTGCCGGGATCGTTGACGCCCCACAGCGCGAGGCACAGCGGCCCGACCGGCGCCGGCGCCCAGCGCTGCCCGTAGACGGCGAGCGCGCGGGTCCCGGACCCGAGCTGGGACACCTGGGCCAGCAGGTGCGGCGTGACCTCCTCGCCGGGCAGCCCGGAGCCCTCGGCGACGAGGCGCGCGAGCGGCTCCCAGCCGGCCGCGTCCGCCGCGGCGAGCAGGTCCTCCCCCTCGGCGACGAACTCGCGCAGCTTGTCGCGCCACTTGCGACCCGCGAGCTTGCGGATCTCCTTGAGTTGGTCGTTGTGGGGGCTGGTGATGGTCATTTAAACGAGAAAGGGCGCCGCTCCGAAGGGAGGGCGCCCGGTGGAGGGGTGTCGGCGGACTCAGGCCGCTGACGCCTCGCGGGCGCTCTCGGCGAATCGGCGGAAGGTCTCGGGGTCGCGGACGGCGATGTCGGCCAGCACCTTGCGGTCGATCTCGATGCCGGCGAGCTTCATGCCGTGCATGAACGTGGAGTAGCTCATCCCGTTCTGCCGCGCGGCCGCATTGATGCGGGTGATCCACAGCCGGCGGAAGTCGCGCTTGCGGTTGCGGCGGTCGCGGTAGGCGTAGGAGTCGGCCTTCATGACCGCTTCCTTGGCCCGCTTGTACGACGAGTGCGCCTCGCCGCGGAAGCCCTTGGCCCGCTCGAGGACGGCGCGGCGCTTCTTGCGCGCGTTGACGGAGCGCTTGACGCGGGTCATCGCCCGTTCCCTCCGAGCAGCTTGTTGACGACCTTGCGGTCGGCCTTGGAGATGTCGCGGTCCATCGAGAAGGCGCGCTTGCGCTTCGGCGACTTCTTCTCGAGGATGTGGCTCGAGAACGCGTGGCGGGCCTTGAGCTTGCCCGTCCCGGTCTTCTTGAAGCGCTTCTTCGCGCCCGAGTGCGACTTCATCTTCGGCATTGCGGCCGCCGATTATAGAGAGCGCCCTGCGAGGCCGTTCTCGTAGGCCCAGATGACGACGTGTACGCGGTCGCGCAGGCCGAGCTTGCGTTGCGCCAGTGAGAGGTGCGTCTTGACGGTCGATTCGGCCACCTGCAGGTCGGCGGCGATCTCGGCGTTGGAGCGCCCGGCGGCGACCAGCTCGATCACTTCGCGCTCGCGCGCGGCGAGCCGTACGGCGCCGTCGGGGTCGCCCACGGGCGGCCGGCGCACCCACCCCTCCACGACCAGGCGGGTGGTGGCCGGGCCGAGCAGCGCGTCGCCGCGCGCGACGACGCGGATCGCGTGCACCAGGTCCTCCGGCGGCGAGTCCTTGAGCAGGAACCCGCTGGCGCCGGCCCGCAGCGCCGCGTACACGTCGCGGTCGCCGCCGAACGTCGTGAGCACGAGGACGCGGATCGCCGGCGCCGGCGCGAGGATCCGCCGCGTCGCCTCCAGGCCGTCGGTGCCGGGCATGCGGACGTCCATGACCACGACGTCGGGCTGGAGCTCGAGCGCCGCCTCCACGGCCGCCGCCCCGTCCTCGGCCTCGCCCACCAGCTCGATGTCCGGCTCCGGCCGCAGGACGAGCCGGAAGCCGGCGCGGATGAGCGCCTCGTCGTCGGCGAGCAGGACGCGCACGCTCATAGCGGGAACCGCGCGTGAACCGCGAAGCCGCCGGCGGCCCGCGGGCCGGCCTCCAGCTCGCCGCCGAACAGCGACGCCCGCTCGCGCATGCCGACGAGCCCGTAGCCGCCGGGGGCGCCGTTCCCGCTGCCGTCGCCGTCGTCGAGCACCGACAGGTCGAGCCATTCGTCCTCGTAGCGCACGAGCACTTCGGCGCGCGCGTGGCCGGCGTGCTTGAGCGCGTTGGTCAGCGCCTCCTGCACGACGCGGTAGGCGGAGTGCTCGAGCACCGGCGGGAGCGGCCGCGCCATGCCCTCGACGCGCAGCTCGACCGGCAGGCCGGCGGCGCGGACCTGTGCGGCGAGGCCGTCGAGCGCGGCGAGCCCGGCGGCCGGTGGGGCCGGCCCGTCCTCGCGCAGGCCGTGCACGACGCGCCGCAGCTCGGCGAGGGCATCGCGACCGGTGCGCTCGGCTGCGTCGAGCGCGCCGCGCTCGTCGGCCTGATCGGGGCGCAGCAGCCGCCGCACGGCGCCGACCTGGAGCACGATGACACCGAGGCCGTGGCCGATGATGTCGTGCAGCTCGCGCGCGACGCGGGCGCGCTCGAGCGTGAGCCGCTCGAGCGTGGATGCGTGCTCGCGCTCACGGCGCGTGGCGCGGCCGGCGAGGTACCGGGCCGCCGACGACGAGCGCTGCGAATACCGCATTGGTCGGGTCACCGGCCGCGAGCACGGCGATCACGCCGGCGAATGTGACGAGACCGACCCTGAGCGACGTTCCGGTGCCGAGCGAGAATGCCTCCAGGAGCATGGCCGCGAACGGCGCCAGCGCGTCCTGCGAAGTCCCGGCGAGCTCGGGGATCTCCACGCCGGCCGTCGTCAGCGCGATCGCGAGGACCGGCGCGCGCCGGCGGAAGGCAACGGGCGCGGTGGCGAGCAGCGCGCAGACGGCGAGCAGCGCGCGCTGGCCGGCGGGCTCGACGCCGGGCATCACGGTCGGCGCCCAGACCTCGAGCTGCCCGTAGGCGATCAGCGCGATCGCCACCAGCAGGTCGGTGCGCTTGACCATCGTGGCGCGAGCCTACTCCCGGCCACGGGCGCCGGCCTCGGCCTCGCGGACGACCGTTGTCGTCCCTGGTCTACACACGCGCGGGGACGCGAATCGGCCGCCGTGCCGACGACGCGCCGCCGCTCCGGACGTAGCGTCGCCGCCCATGACCGACACGCATCCCATCACCCTCATCGTGCTCGGCGCGCTCGCAGTCATCGCCGCCGGGACGCTCGTCGAGATCGGGCCCGGGCAGGACGTCTCCTACCCGCTGTTCATGCTCGGCGGCCCGCTGCTGACCGGGCTCGTGCTGGGCCTGCGGTGGCGGATCGGCGCCGCAGCCTGGTTCACCGCCGGCATGTTCGCGCTCGTCACCGACTGGATCGTCAACCACGAGGACGTCCTCTTCCACGTCGTCGTCGTCCTGTTCTTCGTCGGCCTCGTCGCCCTCGGTGGCGTCATGCGCCGCCTCGCCGCGCCTAGACTCCGTGCGCGGTGACCACGCTCGGCCGCAAGACCGACCACCTGCGGATCGCCGCGCGGCCGGATGTGGCGCACGCCGGCGGGACCGGCTTCGAGGCCGTGCGCCTGCGCCATCGCGCGCTGCCCGAGCGCGCGCTCGCGGACGTCTCGCTCGAGACCGACCTGCTCGGCAAGCGGCTCGCCGCGCCGCTCGTCGTCTCGGCGATGACCGGCGGCACCGGCGACGCGGCCGACATCAACGCCCGGCTCGCGCGCGCGGCGTGCGAGCACGGGCTGGCGCTGATGCTCGGCTCCGGCCGCGCGCTGCTCGAGGACCCCGAGCTGCTCCCGACCTATCGCAGCGACGACCGCCCGCCGCTGCTGCTCGGCAACCTGGGCGCCGCCCAGGTGCGGCTGCCGGACGCCCCCACGCACGCCGAGCGGCTCGTCGAGCTGCTCGACGCGGACGGGATCGCGATCCACCTCAACGCGATCCAGGAGGCCGTCCAACCGGAGGGCGAGCCCGACTTCACGGGCGTCGCCGCGGGCATCGCCGCGGTCGTCGCGCACCTGGCGCCGCTGCCCGTGCTCGTCAAGGAGGTCGGCTTCGGCATGGACGCCGCCGACGTGGCGCTGCTGCGCGACGCCGGCGTGGCGGCGATCGACGTCGCCGGCGCGGGCGGCACCAACTGGGCGCTGGTCGAGGGCCGCCGTGACGAGCGGGCCGGCGAGGTCGCGGCCGCGTTCGCCGACTGGGGCGTCCCCACCGCCGCCGCGCTCGCCGACGCCCATGCCGCGGCGCCCGACCTGCCGCTGATCGCGTCCGGCGGCCTGCGCGACGGCGTCGACGCCGCCAAGGCGCTGGCGCTGGGAGCGCGCGCCGCCGGCCTGGCCCGCCCGTTCCTGCTCGCCGCCCAGGCCGACACCACGTCGGAGACGGCGGCGACGCTCGTGCAACAGCTACGGGTCGCCGTGTGGGCGGTCGGTGCCGGCAGCGCCGCCGAGCTCGGCCCCCAGCACCTGCGCTAGGACGCCCTCGTCTAGTGTCGCGAGTCGTAAGTCCGTGCGCAGATAGCGGGATGCATCGTCGTGGCTGGCGGCCGCCGACGACCTGGCTCGTACCGGGCGTACTTGCGAGGTCATCGGCGGGCGCCAGGCGCGGCGAGGCGCCCGGTAGCTGCCCGCGAACTTCCGACTCGGGACACTAGGTCTCTGCGGTCAGCACCAGATCGGCTGCCGAGCGGCCGACCGCGAGGCGGTACGGGCCCGCGTCGACGACCCACCCGCCGTCGTAGCGCCCGAGCAGGCGGCGATCGACGGTCAGCGTCACGCGCCGCGACTCGCCCGGGCCGAGCTCGACGCGCTCGAAGCCGAGCAGGCGCAGGCGCGGCTCGGTCAGGTACAGCTGCGGCACGTCGGCGCCCGCACGGTCGCCGGTGTTGGTGACGGTGAAGTACGCGGTGAGGCCGTCGACGGCGAGGTCGTCGTACGCGAACGTCGTGTAGCTCAGGCCGTGCCCAAACGCGTGCAGGGGGGTCTCGCCCTGCTGGGCGAACCAGCGGTACCCGACCTCCGCGCCCTCGTTGTAGTCGATCGTGACCGGCGTGCCCCACGGCGTGCCGAGGCCCGGGAGCTCCGGGCGCGGTGTCTGCGCGAGGTCCGCGGGGAAGGTGAGGGGCAGCCGGCCGGACGGGTTCACGACGCCGGCGACGATCTCGGCGATCGCCTGCCCGCCCGCCTGGCCCGGGTACCAGGCCTGGACGATCGCGCGCACCTTGTCGCGCCACGGCATCGCGACCGGGTTGCCGGTCTCGAGCACGACGATCGTGTTCGGGTTGGCATCCGCGACCGCCTCGATCACGGCGTCCTGCCCCCAGGGCAGCGACAGGTCGGGGTTGTCGAAGCCCTCGCCCTCGACGCGGATACCGAAGACGACCGCCGTGTCCGACCGCCGCGCCAGCAGCGCCGCCTCGGCCGGCGTCATGGCCGGGTCGAACTCGATCTGGGCGCCGGGCAGCAGCGCGCGCAGTGCGTCGAGCGGCGACGAGTGCAGCAGATACAGGTTGCGGTACGCGCCCATGACGCCGGGGCCGCCGATGCTGATGACCTCGGCGTAGCCGCCGGGCGGCGTGACCGCGCTGGAGCCGGTGCCGGCCGGCACGCCGACGTTCGCATGGCCGCCGATGACCGCGATCGCCCCGCCCCTCAGCGGCAGCACGCCGTCGTTCTTCAGCAGGACGATGCCCTGGCGGGCCGTGTCGAGCGCGAGCCGGGCGTGCGCATCCATGTCGAGCGCGGGCGGGTCGTCCCACGCGTCCGCGCCGACCGCGTAGATCGAGCGCAGGATCCGCCGCACCATCTCGGACAGGCGCTCGGGCGGGAGCTCGCCGCGGGCGTGCGCCGCACGCAGCGGCTCGCCGAACGGCTCGGCGTCCCACATCATGCGGTCGATCTGCACGCCCGACTCCTGGTCGAGGCCGGCGAGCGCGTACTCCCACGTCGGCGTCGCGCCCCAGTCGGACATCACCCAGCCCGGGTAGCCCCACTCCCCTTTCAGGATGTCCTCGAGCAGATGCCGGCTTCCGCCCGCGTACTCGCCGTTGACCTTGTTGTAGCCCGTCATGACCGCGCCGGGCAGCGCCCGCTCGATCGCGATCTCGAAGGCCAGCAGGTCGGCCTCGCGGTGGGCGTCCGGGTCGATCAGCGCGTCGAGCCAGTGCCGGTTCGTCTCGTTGCAGTTGAGCGAGAAGTGCTTGATCGTGGAGATCACGCCCTCGCTCTGGATGCCGGCGATCGACTCGGCGGCGAGCACGGCACTCAGCCACGGGTCCTCCGAGAGGTACTCGAAGTTGCGCCCGTTGCGCGGGTCACGCGCCAGGTTGATGCCCCCGGCCAGCATGACGTTGAACCCGCGGCTGCGCGCCTCGCGGCCCAGCAGCGTGCCCGCCGCACGCGCCAGCGCGGGGTTGAAGGATGCGCCGAGCGCGAGGCCGGCCGGCAGCGCGGTCGCCGTGTCGCCCTCGCGATAGCCCTGGTTGGTCACGCCGAGGCTGGCGTCGCTCATCAGCAGCGCGGGAACGCCCAGCCGCGGGACTCCCGGCACATAGCCGGCGCTCATCGGCACGTCCGG
Organism: uncultured Solirubrobacteraceae bacterium; assembly: GCA_963803335.1. Lineage (GTDB taxonomy): Bacteria > Actinomycetota > Thermoleophilia > Solirubrobacterales > Solirubrobacteraceae > DASSUW01. Next base: position 345,903 of record CAWDME010000015.1, read on the forward strand.
CGGGATGCGCGGGTCGCGCTCCGGGATGGCCGGGTTGGCGCCCATCACGCTGGCGAGCAGCGAGAAGCGCTCGTCGTCGGTCATCTGCCCCTCGGTCTCGCGCGCCCGCCGATCCGCGTCCACGGCGGGAGTTTGACTAGTCTCGCGCGGATGGGCGAGCGAGAGCTGCAGACACTGCTGGACGGCGGGTCGTTCTTCGAGGGGCCGCGCTGGCACGAGGGCCGCTGGTGGGTGTCGGACTTCTACAACGAGCGCGTGCTCGCGGTGGGCACCGACGGGAGCGCCGAGGAGGTCATGCGCGTCGAGCAGCGGCCGTCCGGGCTCGGCTGGATGCCCGACGGCTCGCTACTCGTGGTCTCGATGCGCGATCACAAGCTCCTGCGCCGGTCGCCAGGCGGCGCGGTGAACGAGCACGCCGACCTGAGCGAGTACTGCGGCGGGGTGCTCAACGACATGGTCGTCGACCGCCACGGGCGCGCCTACGTCGGCAACTTCGGCTTCGACCTCATGAACGGCGGCGATCCGAAGCCGGCGGTCCTCGTGCGCGTCGATCCGGACGGGAGCGCCTCGGTCGTCGCCGAGGACATGCTGTTCCCGAACGGGTCGGTGATCACGCCCGACGGCCGCACCCTCATCGTGGGCGAGACAGCCGGCGCCCGCTACACCGCGTTCACGATCGAGGACGACGGCTCGCTGAGCGACCGTCGCGTCTGGGCGCAGGTGGCCGAGACGCCGCCGATCACCACGCTCGAGGAGACGCTCGGCAAGCTGACGTTCGGGCCCGACGGCTGCGGGCTCGACGCCGAGGGGCACATCTGGTCCGCCGATGAGGTGAACGCGCGCTGCGCTCGCGTCGCCCCGGGCGGCGAAATCGTCGACGAGATCAAGATGCCGGAGGGGCTCGATGTGTTCGCCTGCATGCTCGGCGGCGACGACGGCCGCACGCTGCTCATGTGCGCGGCGCCGGACTTCCTCGAGCACACCCGCATCGGCGCGACGGACGCCGTCCTGCTCACCACCACGGTCGACGTGCCACACGCCGGACTCCCGTAGCGCGTTCGCGCTCGATTCCGCGCTGTTACCGCATTGAAAGCGGGCGGTTACCGGGGTCGCGGACAGTGCCGCCATGACCTCCACCACCCCCCGCATCATCACCATCGCCCTCGCCTCGCTCGCGTTGGCCGCCCCGGCGGCGAACGCGATGCCGCTGTACGAGCACGACGGGAGCCCGACGGCCGCGCGCCACACCACGGGCGTCCAGACGTCGAGCCTTGCCGGCACCACGGCGAGCCAGTTCCAGGACCTGCGCAACCCCGACCAGCAGGCTCCGGTGCCCAACAAGCCGCTGCAGGACCTGCGCAACCCGGACAACCAGGCGCCCGGCATCCAGAACGTCCCGGCCATCAAGGTCCCGGCGCAGCAGCCGTACACGTACGCGCCGGTTCAGCTCCCGAAGGCCGCCCCAGCCGTCGTCCACCACGACAACAACCCGTCGCCGTTCTGGTTCATCATCCCGAGCGTCGTGCTGATCGCGCTGCTCGGCGCAGGCTTCGCCTTCATGCGCACCTCCCGGCCCGTTCGCCGGTCGGTCGCCTGACAACTCACCCTCGGTGAGGTCCCCCCGGCCGCCCGCCGCACGGCGGGCGGCCGGTAACTTCAGCCGGGTGAAGGTCGAGCTGGGAGGCGTGCCGGAAACCCTGCTGTGGACCCTGTACCACCGTTCGATCGAAGCGCGGCGGCCTGACGCGATCCTCACGGATCCTCAGGCCGTCGCGCTCGTCGACGTGATCGACTACCCGTTCGCCGAGCGCTTCGGCGGCCCCGCGTTCGTCGCGCAGGCCCAGGCGCTGCGCGTGCTGCGGTTCGACACCGAGGTACGGCGCTTTCTCGCCGCCGAGGCGGACGGGACCGTAGTCGCGCTCGGCGAGGGCCTGGAAACGCAGTTCTGGCGAGTCGACAACGGCCACGTGCGCTGGGTGACGGTCGACGTGCCGGAGACGATCGCGGTGCGGGAGCAGTTGCTCTCCTGCGGCGACCGCCAGACGCTGATCGCCGGCTCGGCGCTCGACGAGAGCTGGATGGACGCGATCGACCGCTCGCGCGGCCTGCTCATCACGGCGCAGGGACTCCTCATGTACTTCGCGTACGCGGACGTGGAGCGGCTGGTGGGCACGCTGCGGCGCCGGTTCCCGGGCGCGACGCTGCTGTTCGACGCCGTCCCGCCCCGGCTCGCCACGCACAGCCAGAAGCCGCGCGGCGACGGCTACCAGCCGCCGCCGTGGCAATGGGGCATCGACCGCGACAAGCGCCGCCGGCTCGGTGCCGAGCGGCTCCGGCTGCCGCGCGGGCGCGGCATCTTCTTCGGCTTCGTCGCGCCGCTGCTACGGCTCGGCCTGGTGGAGATCCTCCGCGTCCGGCTCTAGCCGGACGCGGCGGCGGGCTTCTCGCTCGACCCCTTCTGCGGCGCCAGCATCATCGTCATGTTGCGGCCGTCCTGCTGAGGCCGCTGCTCGATCACCGCGAGGTCGCCGAGGTCCTCCGCGAGGCGGTTGAGAATCATCTCCCCGCGCTCGGGATGGGCCATCTCACGACCGCGGAACATGATCGTCACCTTGACCTTGTCGCGCCCCTTGAGGAAGCGCTCGACATGGCCCTTCTTGGTGTCGTAGTCGTGCTGGGCGATCTTCGGCCGGAACTTGATCTCGCGGACGTTGATCTGTTGCTGGTGCTTGCGCGCGGCCTTCTGCTTCTGGTTCTGCTCGTACTTGTACTTCGAGTAGTCCAGGATGCGGCAGACCGGCGGCTTGGCATCGGGAGCCACCTCGACGAGGTCGAGGTCGCGGTCCTGCGCCTGACGCAGGGCCTCTTGGGTGCGCATGATCCCCACCTGCTGGCCGTTCTCGTCGATCAGTCGGACCTCGGGGACGCGGATGCGCTCGTTGATCCGGGTGGGGTCGCGCTCAGGCGGCTGCCGGTCGAAACGTCTAGGGACCGGCACTAGTGCTGTTGGCGGCGCCTCAAGAAGAGCGCGACGCTGAGTTAGAACGCGTATTCAACGCGGGGAAGTATAGCTACGGTTCAAGGCGAGTGGCGGGTGTCGAAGACGAACTCCAGGCGATTCTCGATGCGACGATGGACGTCGTCGTCGTGTTCGACTCCGATCGGCGCTTCCTCTCGGTCAACGACGCGGCCTGCGAGTTCTACGGGCGCGCGCGCGAACGGCTGCTCGGTTCTCGCCTCGACGACCTGATCGGCACCGAGCGCGCCGAGGCCGACTGGGACGGCTTCCTGACCGAGGAGCGGATCGCCCGCGGCATGGTCGAGCACGTCTGGGACGGCGAGCAGGACGGCCGGCGGACCGTGCTCGAGGTCCGCTCCCGACCCGAGATCCTCCCCGGCCGCCACCTCTTCGTGCTGCGCGACGTGACCGAGCGCGTCCAGCTCGAGGACCAGCTGCGGCAGGCGCAGAAGATGGAGGCGGTCGGGCAGCTCGCGGGCGGCGTCGCGCACGACTTCAACAACCTGCTGACCGTGATCGGCGGCTACAGCGAGATCGCCCGCCGGCGCATCGGCGCCGGACCGGGCGCCACCGAGCTGCTCGAGGTCGAGCGCGCGGCCGAGCGTGCGGCGCAGCTCACGCGCCAGCTGCTCGCCTTCTCGCGCCAGCAGGTGCTCGACCCGCATCCGCTCGACCTCGGCGAGGTCGCCGCCGGGCTGCTGCCGATGCTGCGGCGCCTGATCGGCGAGGACATCGAGATCGCGATGCTCACGGCGCCGGGCCTGCCGTCGGTGCTCGCCGACCGCTCGCAGATCGAGCAGGTGATCGTCAACCTCGCCGTCAACGCGCGTGACGCGATGCCCAGCGGCGGCACGCTGACGATCGAGACGCGCACCGTCGACCAGCGCGCCGGCCTGATCGTCACCGACACGGGTGTCGGGATGGACCGCGCGGTGCTCGACCACGTGTTCGAGCCGTTCTTCACCACTAAGGGCGTCGGCCACGGCACCGGCCTCGGGCTCGCGACCGTGTACGGGATCGTCAACCAGTCCGGCGGCGAGATCCTCGTCTACTCCGAGCCCGGCCTCGGCACGAGCTTCAAGGTCTACTTGCCCGTCAGCGGCGCCGCGGGCGCGCCGGCCGAGAACGGCGATACGAGCGACGTCGAGCAGCTCCGCGGCGATGAGACGGTGCTGCTGTGCGAGGACGAGGAGGGCGTGCGGCACCTGATCGAGACCGTCCTCACCAGCCACGGCTACCGCGTGCTGTCGGCGGCCGGACCGCTGCAGGCGCTGGAGATCGCCGCCGAGCGCGAGATCGACGTGCTCGTCTCCGACGTGATCATGCCCGACCTCTCAGGCCCCGAGCTGGCGAGGCGGATGGAGAGTCTGCGCCCCGGCGTGCGGACGCTGTTCGTCTCCGGCTATACGGCCGAGACCGTGCGCGGCCGCGGCCGGCTGCCGGCCGACAGCGCCTTCCTCGAGAAGCCGTTCCACCAGTTGGCGCTGCTGCGCGCGATCCGCGGGCTGCTCAGCGCTGCGCCTCGGCGCTGAGGCGCGCGACCGCCTCGTCGAGCGCGACGGTGCCCTGGTCGCCCTCGCGGTGGCGGCGCAGCGCGACGTTGCGCTGCTCGGCCTCGCGGTCGCCGACCACGAGCATGTACGGGATCTTCTGCAGCTCGGCCTCGCGGATCTTGCGGCCGACCGACTCGGTGCGATCGTCGACCTCGGCGCGCAGCCCGGCAGCGGCGAGCGCGGCCTGGACGTCGCGCGCGTAGTCGACGTGGCGGTCGGCGAGCGGGAGGACGGCCGCCTGCACCGGCGCCAGCCAGACCGGGAACTCGCCCGCGTAGTGCTCGATGAGGATGCCGATGAAGCGCTCGAACGACCCGAACAACGCGCGGTGGATCATCACCGGCGTGTGCTCGGCGTTGTCGGCGCCCGTGTAGGTGAGGCCGAACCGCTGGGGCATGTTGTAGTCGAGCTGCACGGTGCCCAGCTGCCATGAGCGACCGAGCGAGTCGGTCATGTGCAGGTCGATCTTCGGCGCGTAGAACGCGCCCTCGCCCTCGGCGATCTTGTAGTCGATCCCCTCGCGTTCGAGCGCGTTGGCGAGCATGCCCTCGGCGCGATCCCAGAACTCGTCGCTGCCGAGGCGGTTGTCCGGCCGCGTCGAGAGCTCGGCGTGCACGGGGAAGTCGAACATCCGGTAGATGTCGTAGCCGAAGTTCAGGCAGCGGGCGACCTCGTCCTCGATCTGCTCCTCGGTGCAGAAGATGTGCGCGTCGTCCTGCACGAAGTGCCGCACGCGCAGCAGCCCGTGCAGCGTGCCGCTCGGCTCGCGGCGGTGCAGGTGGCCCGGCTCGGCGCAGCGGTACGGGAGGTCGCGGTAGGACCAGCGCTGCAGTGAGAACAGGTGCGCGTGGCCCGGGCAGTTCATCGGCTTCAGGCCGAACTCGCGCTCCTCGTAGGGCGCGACGAAGATGTTCTCCTTGTACTTGCCCCAGTGGCCCGAGGTCTCCCACACCGAGGAGTCGTAGAGCAGCGGCGTCTGCACCTCGACGTAGCCGCGCTCGACCTGCATGCGGCGGTTGAGGTCCACGAGCGCGTTGAAGATCGCGGTGCCGCGCGGGAGCCAGAACACCGACCCCGGCGACACCTCCGAGAAGGTGAACAGGTTCAGCTCGCGGCCGAGCTTGCGGTGATCGCGGGCGCGGGCCTCCTCGAGCCGCTGCAGGTGCTGCTCGAGGTCCTCCTTGGAGTGGAAGGCGGTGCCGTAGATGCGGGTGAGCATCTGGCGGTCGGCGTCACCGCGCCAGTACGCGCCGGCGATCGACAGCAGCTTGAACGCCTTAATGCGCTTGGTAGACGGCGTGTGCGGGCCGCGGCAGAGGTCGGTGAAGCCGTTGTTGGTGTAGAGCGAGACCGTCTCCACGCCTTGGTCGCGCACCAGGTCGTTGATGAGCTCGACCTTGTAGTCCTGGTCCTCGGCGGTGAAGCGCTCGAGCGCCTGCGCAACGGGGATGTCCTCGCGCGTGAACGGCTCGTCGGCCTGGACGTGCTCGCGCATCTTCGCCTCGAGCGCCTCGAAGTCGCTGTCGGAGACCGTGACGCCCTCGGGGAACTCGAAGTCGTAGTAGAAGCCGTCGCCGATCGGCGGGCCGATCGAGATCTTGGTGCCGGGATAGAGGTCGAGCACGGCGGCGGCGAGCACGTGCGCGGTGTCGTGCCGGATCAGCTGGACCGAGTCCGCGTCGTCGGCCTTGGCGGTGACGATCTCGACGCGTTCGCCGTCGTGGAGGGGTGCGGACAGGTCGTGGATGCGCCCCTCGCCGTAGGCGCTGCCGTCGCGGGAGTCCGGGCCGTCGCCGTCGACGACGCGGATCGCCAGCGCGGCGCGCGCCAGCCCCGGGCCGATGGCCGCGGCGAGGTCGGCGCCGGTGGCGCCGTCTTCGAGCTCCTTGGTCGAGCCGTCGGGGAGGGTCACGCGCATGAGGCGGATGGATGCTAGTCGCCGGGCATGGTTCGAACCTCGCGGACCGCCAGCGGGGCGAGGATCGACACGAACAGGAGCGCGGCGGCGATGCCCAGCGCCTCGTACAGCCCGATCGCCGCGGCGATCGGGCCCCAGATCACCAGGCCGAGCGGCCGGAAGGCGAGCGAGCCGAACCAGTCGTAGGCGGCCACGCGGGAGAGCGACTCCGCCGGCACGCGGCGCTGCAGCGTCGACTCCCAGATCGAGCCGCCGAGCATCATCCCCGCGCCGGCGAGGAACGCGCCGGCGCCCACCACCGGTGCCGGGGCGCCGAGCGCGAGCATCGCCAGCGGCGCGGCGAACAGCGAGAACGCCTGGGTGGCGAGTAGGAGCGGGCGACGTGGCCTGACGCGGATGCCGGCGACGGCGCCGAGCAGCGCGCCGACGCCCATCGCTCCCAGCACCCCGCCCCACACGGCCGCGCCGCCGAGGTCCTCGTCGGCCACCACCGGGCCGAGGGCACTCCAGGCGCCCCACAGTACGTTCCCGAGCGAAGCGGAGAGCACGATGCTCCACACCCAGGCGCGCGAGCGGAAGGCGCCCCAGCCCTCCTTGAGGTCGGCGAGGAACGTGCTCGGCTCGCGCGGCATCCGAGGCGCGACGTGGAGCCCCGCCAGCAGCGCCGCGCTGACGCCGAACGTGATCGCGTCGATCCCGAGCGCGTAGCCGGCACCCGCCGCGGCGACGAGACCGCCGGCGATGACCGGCCCGAGGATCTCGCCGCCCGCGAGCGCCGTCGCGCGGAGCCCGTTCGCCTGTTGCAGCCGCTCGGGCGCGACGACGGCGGGCATCATCCCGATCGACGCGGGCTCGAAGAACCCGGTCGCGGCGCCGCTGAGCCCGGATAGCACGGCGAGCGCCCAGATCGGCGGTTCGCCCGCGATCAGCAGCGCCGCCAGCGCGCCCTGGGTGGCGAGCCGCGACAGGTCGGCGGCGACCATCACGGTCCGCCGTGACACCCGGTCGGCCACCACCCCGCCGACGAGCAGCGAGGCGACGAGCGGGAGCGTGCGCGCCGCGAGCACGATCCCGACGTCCGACGCCGAGCCGCCGAGGCGCAGCACGGCGAACGCCAGCGCGATCGTGACCATCCGGTCCCCCACGACCGACACCGCGTAGGCGCTGAACAGCAGCCGGAAGTCGCGCTGGCGCAGGACGGCGACGCTCTCCGGCAGCCGCATCAGGCGCCGGGCATGGTCCGGATCTCGCGCACCGCAAGCATGCCGAGCGAGACCGCGACGATCGCGATCGCCGCGAGCCAGAGCGCGCCGCCGAGGCCGAGCAGCGCCGCCAGCGGGCCGGCGATGGCGAGGCCGAGTGGGCCGAGTGCCATCAAGCCGAACCAGTCCCACGCGGCGACGCGCGAGAGCGCCTCGCTCGGGATCTTGCGCTGGAGTGTCGACTCCCACACCGAGCCGTCGAGCATCATCCCCGCGCCGGCGAGGAAGGTGCCGACGGCGAGCACTGGCGTCGGTGCCCCGAGCGCGAGCAGCGCGGGCGGGAGCGCGAACGCCGACAGGCAGACGGCGCCGAGCGCGAGCGGCCGGCGCGGCCGGATGCGGATCGCGACGAGCGCGCCGGCCATGGCGCCGATTCCCATCGCCGCCAGCACGGCGCCCCACGCCGCGGCGCCGCCGAGGTCGCGGTTCGCGACGACCGGGCCGAGGACGCTCCACGTGCCCCACATCAGCGTCGCGATCCCGCCCGCGCCCACGGACACCCACACCCACGTGCGCGTGCGGAACTCGGTCCAGCCCTGGCGCAGGTCGGCGATGAACGAGGTGTGCTCCTCGCGCGGCAGGCGCGCCGGGAGGCGGAGGTTGGCAAGGAAGGCGGCGCTGCCGGCGAACGTCGCGGCGTCGACGGCCAGCGCCCAGCCCGGCCCGGCTCCCGCCACGAGTACGCCGCCGAGCGCGGGGCCGAGGATCTCGCCGCCCGACATGGCGGTGGCGCGCAGGCCGTTCGCCTGCTGGAGCTGCTCGGGCGCGACCACGGCGGGCAGCAGCCCGGTCGAAGCGGGGTTGAAGAATCCCGTGGCCGCACCGGTGAGCCCGGAGAGCACCGCGAGGGTCCAGATCGCGGGCTCGCCGGTGATCAGGAGCGCGGCGAGCACGCCCGAAGCCGAGCCGCCGAGGTGCAGCACCGCGAACGCCAGCGCGATGACGACCATCCGGTCGCCGAGCACCGACACCGCGAACGCCCCGAAGACGAGCCGGAAGTCCCGTAGGCGCAGGACCGCGAGGCTGTCGGGCAAGCGGGGCACGGCCGGCGCAGGCTATCGTCGCGCCGATCGACGGCGTTGACGTCCAGGACCACCTCGAGCCCGAGCGGATCGGCCAGCTCGTCGACCTCTACCGCACGGCGTGGTGGACCGACCAGCGGGAGGCCGCCGGCGTCGAGCGGATGCTCGCCGGCACCGATCTCGTGCTCGCGCTGGTCGACCGCGCCGCCGACCGGCTCGTCGGCTTCGCCCGCGTGTTGACGGACTGGCACTACCGCGCCTACGTCTACGACGTGATCGTCGCGCCCGAGTGGCAGGGGCGCGGCCTCGGCCAGGTGCTGATGGATGCGCTGATGGCCCGGCTCGACGGGATCGAGTCCATCGAGCTGACCTGCCGGCCCGAGATGGTCGCGTTCTACCGCCGCTGGGGCTTCACCGACGATCTCGACGGCTCATTGCTGATGCGCAGGCGCGGCCACCGCTCGGGCCAGCCCTTCTCCGCGAGCCGCGACTCGTAGAACGCGCGCGACACGCGCGTCGGGTTGTGCCGGCAGACGAGGCCGAACAGGTCCTCGAGGCCGTGCGGCGCGACGACGAGAAGCTCGTCGTCCGGCAGCAGGCGTAGGCCCACGCAGCTCGCGGTCTCGGGGAACGTCGCCACCGCCTCGGCGGTCGAGCTCAGCGGCGCCACCTCGACACCGAAGCGGGCCGGGTACCAGAGGTGGACCGCGGCCTGGTTCTTCGCGTCCCAGGGCAGATGCGGCGCGTGGCCGCGGAGTGCGGCCGTGGCGAGCTCGTCGCGCGCGGGCGTCAGGTCGCCGGGGTCGAAGAAGCCGACGTCGATGTCGCGCGGCGTTGCCGGCGCCCGGCCGTGCAGCGCGTCCCAGACGGTGTCGCGGACCGCCCCGGCGCTGATCAGCCAGTCCGGCGCGTCGACCGCGCGGGCGGCGCCCAGCGCCTGCATGAGCACCGGCGACTGGCGCACCAGCACGGCGAGGCGATCTGTGAGCCTCATCGCACAAATCCTTGCGCACGCAACGGCATTGCTATGGTGCCCGGCCGCGACGGTGGAGTTCCTGCCGTGGGCCATGCGCCGCGCACATCTCTGGCGCGACGAGCGGAATGGGCCTGCCTGGTGGACGCCGTCCGTGGTTCCGAAAGCTTCCGGCCTGCGCGTGCGCGGGCCGCCAAGGACGTGATCATGCGAAGAAAGACGACAGTGCTTGCGCTGGCCGGCGCGCTGCTTGCCGCGCCCGCGACCGGCGCGGCCGCTCCACCGGCCGCCCCAGCCCTCCACCCGCCGCTGGCGGGCCATCGCACCGTGGCCGGGCAGATGCAGGCCGAGCACACCGACAACGTGCGGGACGACCTGACGGCCCGCGCCGTGCGGCTCGCACGCAAGCTCGATCTCCCCGCGCGCGCCGAGCGTCGGCGCGCCCGCGGCCAGTCGCCGGACCAGCTCCGCGCGCGCATCCGCGAGCTCGAGCAGCGCCTCAGCGCCCCCACCGCCTCGCCGACGATGCAGGCGATCGCCCAGTGCGAGTCGGGCGGCAACCCGGCGACCGACACCGGCAACGGCTTCTACGGCAAGTACCAGTTTGACCTTCAGACCTGGCACGCCGTGGGCGGAACCGGCAACCCGGCGCACGCCTCCGAGGCCGAGCAGGACCGGCGCGCCGCCGCGCTCTACGCGCAGACCGGTCCGTCGCCCTGGCCGGTCTGCGGCCGCTGAGCCCAGGGCTTCCATGGCGCTTTTTCGTCGCATATCGACGAAAAGGCGCCAGAGGACCGCAAACGCGGGCGAATCCCAGGCTCCCCCACCCAGCCGCAGTTCGCCCGCTAGCCTGGCCCGCCGAATGGACGCCGCCGCCCTCCGCGCCGAGTTCCCCGTGCTCGAACGCAGCGCGTACCTGAACGCCGGCACGGACGGGCCGGTCCCGACCGCGGCGGTGCGGGCGGCCAAGCAGGCGCTCGAGTCCGAGGAGCAGGAGGGCCGCTTCGTCACCCACTTCGCGGCCCGCCAGGAAGGTCACGCGAAGCTGCGCGAGGCGTACGCGCGCGTGATGGGCTGCGCCGTCGCCGACGTGGCGCTCAAGACGTCCACGAGCGACGGGCTCGGGTCGGTGCTCGCGGGCATGGACCTCGGGCCCGGCGACGAGATCGTCACCTCGGACACCGAGCACCCGGGGCTGCTCGGCCCGCTCGTCGTCGCCCGCCAGCGCGGCGTGAGCGTCAAGGCGGTGCCGCTCAAGCAGGTCGCTGAAGCTGTCACGCCCAGCACGACGGTCGTCGCCTGCAGCCACGTCAACTGGGTCAACGGCCAGACCGCGCCCGCCGAGCTCAAGGAGCTCGACGTCCCGGTGATCTTCGACGGCGCCCAGGGCGCCGGAGCGATCCCGCTCGACATGGGCGAGCTCGGCTGCGACGTCTACGCGGCGGCCGGGCAGAAGTGGCTGTGCGGCGCCGACGCCACCGGGATGCTCTACGTCGCCCCGCACTTCCGCGACCGCGTGCGCGCGGTCGCGCCCGCGTACACGGCGTTCGCCGACGCGAGCAAGGGGCTCGAGGGCGCGCTGCACGAGGACGCGCGCCGTTACGACACCGCGTCCGTCTCCAGAGAGGGCGTGGCGTTCACGCTCGCCGCCATCGAGCTGCTCGAGTCGTACGGGCTCGCTGCCGTGCAGCAGCGGGCGGGCGCAACGGCGGCGGCGTTCGCAGACGCACTGGCCGAGCGAGGCAAGACGGTGGCGCCGCGCGACTGGACGACGCTCGTCGCCTGGGAGGACGACGACCCCGAGGCCACGCGCGAGCGCCTGACCGCCGCCGGCATCGTGATCCGCAACCTCCCCGGCACGAAGTACCTGCGCGCCTCGGTCGGCGCCTGGAACGACGAGTCGGACCTGCAGAGGCTGCTCGACGCGCTCGACCGTTAGGGTCGGGCCCGTGCGCCGCGTCTGCGTCTACGCCGGGTCCAACCCAGGGAGCGATCCGGCCTACGCAGACGCGGCGCGCGATCTCGCGACGCGCATGGCCGAGCGCGGCCTCGGGCTCGTGTACGGCGGCGGCAAGGTCGGCCTCATGGGTGTCCTCGCCGACACGATCCTCGAGCACGGCGGCGAGGCGGTCGGCGTGATGCCGCAGGCGCTGATCGACCGCGAGATCGGCCACCCCAACCTGACGGAGCTGAAAGTCGTCGACTCGATGCACGAGCGCAAGGCGCGGATGGCCGAGCTGGCCGACGGCTTCGTCGCCGTCCCCGGCGGCATCGGCACGCTCGAGGAGCTGATCGAGGTCTACACCTGGAGCCAGCTCGGGATCCATGACAAAGGGTGCGGCGTGCTCAACACCCGCGGCTACTACGACGGCCTCGCCGGCTTCCTCGACCACGCCGTGCAGGAGGGCTTCCTGCGCGCGGAGCACCGCGCCGTCCTCACCGTCGCCGAGGACCCGGGCGAGCTGCTCGACGCGCTCGCGAACTTCACGCCGCCGCGGGTCGGCAAGTGGCTGGAGCTCGACCAGACCTGACGCTCCGGCGCCTCACCGTCCTGCTGTGCCTGGCCGTCGCGGGCCTCGCCGGGGCGCCGCCGGCGCGCGCCGCGTTCACCGACGCCGACTACTGGGCGTTCGCCGACCGCCAGATGACCGGGCTGGACGAGCGCTGGAGCGCACGGCGGACCGAGTACGTCAGCGACAATGGCGTGGCCGAGGTGCGCGAGAACGCCGCGCTGCTGATGACGCACGCGGTCGCCGCCTACACGGGTCACGCCGGCCCGACGCGGCAGGACGAGCGTGCGCGGGCCCTCGTCGATCACCTGACGACCGCCCCGGCGTACATGGGCACGGCGCCGGCGCCCGCGCCGACCCAGTCGACGTGCTGGTCGGTGGACCTCGACACGCCGGTGCGCGAGCACATGTCGCTCGAGCCGAAGGTGGCCGAGGCACTGGCGTGGGCGTGGCGCGCGCGGGCGCAGCTCGGCTTGGCGCCGGAGGCGGTCCGGCGCATCGTCGACACCGTCGTCTCCTGCGCCTCCAGCCCAGCCTGGCGGTACCCGCGCCGGCTCGCCAACCAGATCAACTGGAACGCCGAGATGTACGCCAGCGCAGCAACCGTCTCCGGCCTGCCCGAGCTGCTGGTGAACGACTACCGGCGCCAGCTCGGCGACTTCGCCGCCGGCCTCACCCGCGCGATGCGCGGCGAGAAGAGCGCCAACCTCGGGGTCGGCTACCAGTTCCACTACCGGCCCGACCACCGCGACCGGGCGAGCAGCAACGTCGACACGCCCGAGTACGCCAACATCGTCATCCAGGCGCTGTCGTACTACGACCGCGCGCTCGCGCTCGGGATGCCGCCGCTGCCCGCAGCGCAGACGCGGCGGCTGCGCTCGTGGATGCTGCGCCTGCTGGCCGGCTCGTGGACACACGCCGGCTACCTCAACTGGGACACGAGCCGCGGCCTGCGGCGCTGGCACTCCGGCCAATACTGGGCGTTCGCGCAACAGGGACTGCAGACGATCGCCACGACGCCGCGGTTCTGGCGCGACCCGGCCGAGGGGCGCTGGGCGAAGGCGATGTTCGACCAGGGCCTCATGCTGTACCGGCGCCTGGCGGACGAGAACCACAGCGTGTTCGCGCCGCAGCTGATGTTCGGCGTCGACTCGCGGATGAAACGCGAGGAGTTCTTCCGCTGGCGCATCCTCGCGAGCGCCGTGCGCGCGATCGGGCTCGGCATGGGGTCGCTGCCTGCGACCACTCCCCCACCGCTGTGGGCGTACGACTACGACACCGGGCGGCTGGCGATCACGACGCCGCGCTACTCGACGGCGATCGTGCCCGACGATCGCGGCGCGTTCGGCTACGGCGGGCTCGAGCCGGCGCGGCTGTTCGGGCCCGGTCAGCGCGTCGCCGCCGGCACCGGCGGCCGGCCGCCGGAGGCGTTCGGGATCGTCGTCTACGACGCGGCCGGGCGCGCGCTGCTGTCGTCGCAGCGGCCCCGGAAGGGGCTCGCCTTGCGGATCATCCGCTCCCCGGCGGGCAGGGTCGCGCGCCCGCGCGCGTACCCGCGCACGCCGTACGCCGGCCCGTTCTCGGTCGTCGAGGCGGTCGGGAGCGTGCGGCGCAGGCGCGTGCAGGTGCAGTCGCGGCACGTCTTCCGGCGCGCGACGATCGCCAACCGCTGGACCGTCGGCTGCCGGCGGCTGTGCCCGGCCTACCGCGTGCGGGCGTTCTTCCCGACCTGGGCCGCCCCGATCGTGGCGGTGCTGCGCAACGGCCACGAGGTCCGGCTCGGCGTCGACGCGCCGCGCGAGCGAGTGCGGCTCGGCGACGTCGACCACGTCCGCCTCGGCGGCTACCGGATCGCCGGTCTGAGCGGGCCGCCCGGCGCGACGCTGTTCGCCGTCCCGGTGCAGTCAGAGCGCACGAATCCGCAGCCGCAGCCGAGTTTGGTGGTTCAGATGACAGAGCGGAGGCCGTTCCACGTCGTACGGCTAGCTGTCGAGGTCGAGCCGGGCGGCTAACGCGCTACTTTCCCGGGCCGTGGACGACGCCGAGCACAGCGCCGGCGGATCGCGGATCTACCGGTACGGGGACCCGCGCGAGCCGACACCGTGCGACCAGCCGCGCGACTGGGACGCAATCGAGGAACACGTCTCCCGCCACCTCGGGCCGATCGACACCGTGTACCACGAGCTCGCGTCCGAGTACGTGCACCTCGACGTGCTCCAGGTGCCCGCGCACGACGGCCGCCCGTTCCACATGCTCGTCACCTGTGGCATGAGCGCGCGGCCGATGACCGTGCCGGCGGGCTCACAGGGCCACCACGCCGAGCTCGTGATGGGGCTGCCGGCGGACTGGCCGCTCGACGAGGAGGCCTGGCGCGACGAGCGCCACTACTGGCCGGTGCGCGCGCTCAAGCAGCTCGCGCGGCTGCCGCACGCGCACGGCACGTTCCTCGCGCTCGGCCACACGGTCCCGAACGGCGACCCGCCCGAGTCGTACGGGCCCGGCACCGAGCTCTGCTGCGCGCTGATCGCGCGGCCGCTCACGCTGCCGGCGGGCGCCGAGGTGCTCGCGCTCGCGGACGGCCCGGTGCACTTCTACGCCGTGGTGCCGCTGCACCGGGACGAGATGGAGCTCAAGCTCGCGGGCGGCATCGACGCGCTGGCCGACCGGCTGGACGCCGCTGAGATCGACGAAGTACTCAACCCCGCGCGGCCGAGCTGCCTGCGCCGCAAGCGCTTCGGTCTGTTCTGATCGGGTACACGGAGCGCGATGAGGCGCGCGATGGTCGTCGTGGCGGCGCTGTCGACGTGCGGGCTCGGCTGCGGCCACGTCGAGCCGCTCGACGTGCGCGGCTGTCCCTCGGGAAAGGATCTCGTCCACGCCACCGACGTGATCGGCCAGCCGCCGCCGCAGGGCTACGACATCGATCCCGGCGACAAGAAGGCGCTAAAGGCGGTCGCCGACCAGTTCAAGGCGCGGATCGGCGATAGCTGGCGCGGCTACGACGGGCGTGTGCTCGTCCGCCACAAGGAGACCAACGGCACCGCCGTGCTCGTCATCAACAGCTCCGAGAAGACGGGCGGCAGCAGCGCGCTCATCGAGGGAGCAGAATCGGGCGCGAAGCAGGCCGGCCAGACCGCGGAGCCGCTGACGATCGCCGGCAACGAGGGCCGGATGGTGCAGACGACCGACGGCGCCTACATCGCGATGGCGCCCACCGGGCGCTGCGCGATCGTGATGCTGATCGCGGACCGCGCCGAGCTCGTCCGCAACACCGCGGACGTGATCCCTGCGCAATAGTCGTGGCATGACTCACACGACGCGGCCGGTGCTGCGCGGCTCGTTCGGGATGGTGGCCGCCACCCACTGGCTGGCGGCCGGCGTCGGGATGCGGATGCTCGAGCTGGGCGGCAATGCGTTCGACGCCGCGGGCGCGGCGGGCTTCGTGCTGCAGGTCGTCGAGCCGCACCAGAACGGCCCGGGCGGCGACCTGCCGGTGGTGTTCTGGGACGGCTCCCCGCAGGTACTGTGCGCGCAGGGTCCCGCCCCGGCGGCGGCGACGCTGGAGCGCTTCGCCGAGCATGACCTGGTGCCGGGCGACGGGCTGCTGCCCGCGGTCGTGCCCGGCGCGTTCGACGGCTGGATGCTGCTCGTGCGCGATCACGGGCGGCTGCGCCTGCGCGATGTGCTCGAGCCCGCGATCGCCTACGCGCGTGACGGCTTCCCGGTCGTGCCCGAGCTCGCGCGCGACGTCGCCGAGCACGGTTCGCGGTGGCCGTCCACGGCGGCGGTCTGGCTCCGCGACGGCGGCCCGCGCGACGTGTTCCGGCTCCCCGACCTCGCCGCCACCTACCAGCGAATCGTCGACTCGGCGTCCGGCGGGTCGCGCGAAGCCGAGTTCGACGCCGCCCGCGACGCCTGGTACCGCGGCTTCGTGGCGGAGGCGATCGACCGCTTCTGCGCGCGCGAGGGCGGCCTGCTGACGGGCGACGACCTGGCGGGCTGGAGCGCTTCGTATGAGCCGCCGGTGACCTACGACTACGGCGGCCTGACGGTGTGCAAGCCCGGGCCGTGGAGCCAGGGGCCGGTGTTCCTGCAGCAGCTCGCGCTCCTCGCCGGCTTTCCACTGGATGAGCTGTCGCCGGCCGAGCGCGTCCACACGATCGTCGAGTGCTCCAAGCTCGCCTTCGCCGATCGCGAGGCCTGGTACGGCGATCCCGACTTCGTCGACGTCCCCCTGGCCGAGCTGCTGTCGCCGGAGTACAGCGCCGAGCGGCGCGGGCTCGTCGGCGCGGACGCCTCGTGCGACCTGCGCCCCGGCTCCCCGGGCGGCCGCACGCCCGTGCTCATCTCGGGCGGCGACCCCGCAGGCGCCTCCAGTGCACCGGTGGGCAGCGACACGTGCGGGGTGATGACCGCCGACCGTTCCGGCAACGTCGTCGCGGCGATCCCGAGCGGCGGCTGGCTCAAGAGCTCGCCGGCGATCCCGGAGCTCGGCTTCTGCCTCGGCACGCGCGGGCAGATGTTCTGGCTCGACGAGCGGTCGCCCTCCGTGCTGGCGCCCGGCAAGCGGCCGCGGACGACGTTGAGCCCCACGCTGACCCTGCGCGACGGCGAGCCGCACCTCGCGTTCGGCACGCCCGGCGGCGAGGGGCAGGACCAGTGGTCGCTGCAGTTCCTGCTCTCCCACCTCGGCGGCCTCGACCTCCAGGCGGCGATCGACGCGCCCAAGTACACGAGCCACCACGTGCCGTCGTCGTTCTACCCGCGGCCGGCCCGGCCGGGCTGCATGGACGCCGAGGCGCGGCTGGGCGACGACGTGATCGCCTCGCTGCGCTCGCGCGGCCACGACGTGTCGGTCGTGGGCGACTGGAGCCTCAGCCGCCTCGTCGCGGCCGGCCGCGACTCCGGTCAGCTCGTCGCGGCGGCCGACGCGCGCGGGATGATGCGCTACGCGGCGGGCCGCTAGCGGATGTCGAGCCACCCGTCGTTGAGCGCGACGTCGCAGCCGGCGCGCGCGAGGACCTCTGCGACGTCGCGGGCCGTCTCGGCCGGCGACTCCAGGAGGACGCGCGCGCCGATCGACAGCCGGTACGCCGGGATGCGATCGTCGGGCGCCACCACACCCCACAGCGCGCTGGCGATCAGCACCTGCCGCCGTGCTTGCGCGCTCAACTCCGGGAGGCGGAGCCGCTCATACAGCACGCCGGTGTAGACCTCGGCCGCAGGCGCCGCCGGCGCGGTCCGCAGCGCTTGGTTAAGCGTGAGCTCGCCGGCCTGGCCGGATGACCTCAATCGTCACCGGCGTCGACTTCGTGTCGATCCCGACACACGACCTCGAGCGCGCGGTCGCCTTCTACCGCGACACGCTCGGTCTCCCGTGCTCAGTCCACCGCCCGGAGCGCCACTTCGCCGAGTTCGAGACCGGCACCGTCACGATCAACATCCAGGACCCCGCCCAGATGGGTATCGGGACCTTCCAGGCGAACGCCGCCCACCTCGCCCTGCACGTCGACGACGTCGCCTCCGCCCGCGTCACGCTCGAGGAGCGCGGCGTCACCTTTCCGATGGACACGGTCGACACCGGCGTCTGCCACATGGCCCCGTTCACCGACCCCGACGGCAACGCCCTGCTCCTGCACCACCGGTACGCGCCGCGCTGAACGCTCGGCGCTCACAAGGGGTCGCCCTCGTGCCGACGAAAGGGTGACCGATGAGAGCTGGGTACGGGCTTCTACTTGCGCTGTTGAGCGTGGCCGTCTGGCCGAGCGTCGCGTCGCCGGCCGTGGCCGCGACGTGCTCGGACTACCCCAACCAGAAGGCGGCGCAAGAAGCGGCCGACACGGTCGACGCCGATGGTGACGGGATCTACTGCGAGAGCCTGCCGTGCCCGTGCTCGCACGCCGCGGCGGAGAAGAAGTCCGGGCCGGCGAGCTGCACGAAGCCGGGCGGGGTGCAAAAGCTCATCTTCAGCAAGGCCGAGTACCCGAACATCCGCAGGCACTTCCGGGCTGCGGTGCGGCGCGGGTGGCCGCGGCGGCTGGTGATCAACCGGCGCGGCGCGGAGGCGCGGCGGGACCGGCTGCTCGCCCACATCGCCACGCGCTCGGGCTACGACCGCGACGAGTACCCGCCGGCAGCACTGCGCGGGAAGGGCAAGGGGTTGCAGCGCGGCCGGGACCCACGCGGGTGGAAGGCCGACGTCCGTTACGTGCCGAGCTCTGAGAACCGCTCGCACGGCGCGTCGCTGGGCGAGCAGATGTCGAAGTGGTGCAACGGCACGCGCGTCCGCTACGTGTTCCGATGAGCGTCATACCCCTACTGGGTATAATCCACGGCGATGGATCACGCCCACACGCACCACGACCTCCCCACCTCCGGCCGCGCGCTGACCGATACTGCCGTCTCGGCGACGCTGCACTGCCTCACCGGCTGCGCGCTCGGTGAGATCGCCGGCCTGGCGATCGGGACGGCGCTCGGCCTTTCGAACGGCGCGACGATCGGCCTCGGCGTGGCGCTCGCGTTCGTCTTCGGCTACACGTTGACGAGCCTGCCGCTGCTGGGCGCCGGCCTCGCGCTGGGGGCGGTCATCCCGATCGCCCTCGCGTCGGACACGTTCTCGATCGCCGTCATGGAGATCGTCGACAACGCCGTCGTGCTGGTCGTGCCCGGCGCGATGGACGCCGGTCTGGGCACGCTGCTGTTCTGGGGGTCGCTGGCCTTCGCGCTGGCGGTCGCGTTCGTGGCCGCCGTCCCGGTCAACCGCTGGCTGATCGCGCGCGGGAAGGGTCACGCGGCGGTGCACCGCACCGGCGTACACGGCGGGCCGTCTCCACGGCTCGTGGGGGCGCTACTCGCCGTCGCGTTCGTGTTCGGGGCGAGCGTGCTCATCGCCGAGGCGATCTGACGCGAAAGGAGCCCCGCCGCTGGGCGGGGCTCCGGGTCCGCCGTGGAGATCGGGGGCGTCAGTGGCCGGCGCCGCGCGTGCCTTCCTCGGGGCCGCCGTCGTAGCGCGTGCTCGTCGCGCCGTAGCCGTGGGGTCCGCGCGTGCCCTCCTCTGGGCCGCCGTCGTAGCGCGTCGTGCCCACCGACATCGTCGCGGCCGACGGGGCGGCGGCGGCCGGAGCGGCCGGCTCGTCGCTGCTGGTCGCGAGCGCGACCACGCTGACGGTGAGCGCGACGACCACGATGATCGCGATCGCCAGGAGCGTGCGCAGGTGGACGTAGTGCGAGCGGAGCACGACGGCGGGGTGCTGCTGGGAGATCGCGCTGCTCATGACTTGCCTCCGTTCCGGCGCCCGCATCGAGCGTGCGCCGATCGATGCGGCGAATGCTCGGGCCGCCCGGTTGCAGCGCGCTGAACGGCGGCAAAGGCCCGGTAACAGCCGCTTGCAATCGCCCCGCGAGCGTCCGTAGGTTCTTCCTGTCACCACGTTTGGGTTCGGAGGTTGTGCAGTGGACTTCCACATCCTGGGGTCGCTCGAAGTCGTCGACGGCGGCCGCGTGGTGGCGGTCGGCGGCAGCAAGCAGCAGGCGCTGCTGGCGGTGCTGCTCCTGCATCCGAACGAGACGCTGAGCACCGACCGCCTGATCGAGGAGCTGTGGGGCGACCGCCCACCCGCGACGGCGGCCAAGACGCTCCAGGTCCACGTGTCGCGCCTGCGCAAGGCGCTGGCGCACGGCAACGGCGCCGACGGCGTGCTGCACACGCGCGACCGCGGGTACCAGTTCAAGCTCGACCCGGAGCGGCTCGACGCGTACCGCTTCGAGCGCCTCATCGCCGATGGCCGCGCGGAGCTGACCGGCGGCCGGGCGGACCGCGCAGCCGAGCTGCTCGAGCGCGCGCTCGCCCTCTGGCGTGGACCGCCGCTCGGCGACTTCGCGTATGAGCCGTTCGCCCAGAGCGAGGCAGCGCGGCTCGGCGAGCTGCGCATCGGCGCGATCGAGGAGCTGACCGACGCCAAGCTCGCGCTGGGACGGCACGCCGAGGTCGTCGGCTCGATCGACGCGCTGATCGCCGAGCACCCGTACCGCGAGCGCCTGCGCGCGCAGAAGATGCTCGCCCTCTACCGCAGCGATCGCCAAGCCGACGCACTGCAGGTCTTCCAGGACACTCGGATCCGGCTCGTGCAGGATCTCGGGATCGAGCCGGGCGAGCGTCTGCGCCGCCTCGAACGCGCCGTGCTCGACCAGGATCCCGCGCTGGCGCTGACGCCGCCCGCCGCGCCCGAGCTCCCGCCTGAGCTGCAAACCGACGCGCCGCTGGTGGGGCGCGAGGAGGAGTTGCGCCGCCTGCGCGAGCAGTGGCGGCGCGCGCGCTCCGGCGCCACACGGCTGGTGGCGATCGCGGGCGAGCACGGCATCGGCAAGACGCGGCTCGCCGCCGAGCTCGCGGCCGCGGTGCGCGACGACGGCGGCGACATCGCGTACGAGGCCGGCGACGGCGCGGCCGAGCGTGCCCGCGCGCGCCTCGCCGACGGGCGGCCGCGGCTGCTGGTGCTCGACGACGCCGACGGCCTCGGAGGGCTCCCGGCCGACGTGCCGGTCCTCGTGCTCGCGACGGCCAGGCAGCCGCTTCCCGGCGCCGACGTCACCCTCACGCTGGGGCCGCTCGACATCGCCGCTGTCGCCGCCGTCGCCGCCGCGTACGGCGCCGACTTGCCGGCCGAGCGGCTCGCCGCCGCGAGCGGCGGGTTCCCCCAGCGCGTACACCAGCTCGCGCGCGCCTGGGCGCAGGACGCGGCGACCAGGCGGCTGAGCGCGTCCGCCGCGCGCGCGGAGGAGGAGCGCACGAGCCTGCGTGCGACCGAGGCGGACCTCGCCGCCGACGTCGTCGAGCTGCGCGCGCTCGACGAGCGGCCGGACACCGAGCGCATCGTCGCGTGCCCGTTCAAGGGCCTCGCCTCGTTCGACGTCGAGGACGCGGACGTCTTCTTCGGGCGCGACCGGCTCGTGGCCGAGCTCGTGGCGCGACTGGCCGGCGCGCCGCTGCTCGGGGTCGTCGGTCCGTCCGGGAGCGGCAAGTCGTCGGCCATCCGCGCCGGTCTGCTCGCCGCACTCGCCGCCGGCGTGCTCCCTGGCAGCGACCGGTGGCACCTGCGGCTGCTGCGCCCGGGCGAGCACCCACTG
Source organism: uncultured Solirubrobacteraceae bacterium (assembly GCA_963803335.1). GTDB lineage: Bacteria > Actinomycetota > Thermoleophilia > Solirubrobacterales > Solirubrobacteraceae > DASSUW01. Next base: position 367,286 of record CAWDME010000015.1, read on the forward strand.
GCGGCGCTGGGCGCCACGCCGGCGGAGGGCACGACCGTCGTCGCCGTCGACCAGTTCGAGGAGACGTTCACCGCCTGCCGCGACCAGGTCGAGCGGCACGAGTTCGTGCAACGGCTGGTCCGCTGCGCGCACGACCCGCACGCGGTGGTGATCGTCGCGATCCGGGCCGACTTCTACGGGCGCTGCGCCGCCTACCCCGAGCTCGCGCGGCTGCTCGCCGCCAACCACGTGCTCGTCGGGCCGATGCGCCGCGACGAGCTGCGGGCCGCGATCGAGTCGCCCGCCCGCCGCGCCGGCCTGATGGTCGAGCCGGAGCTCGTCGACGCGCTGCTGGCCGATGTCGAGGGCGAGCCGGGAGGCCTGCCGCTGCTGTCAACGGCGCTGCTCGAGCTGTGGCGCCACCGCGACGGCCGGCGGCTGCGGCTGGCCGCCTACAACCAGAGCGGCGGCGTCCGCGGCGCCGTCGCACGGCTCGCCGAGAGCGCATACGCACGGCTGGACGGCGAGCAACAGGCGGTCGCGCGGCGCATCCTCGTGCGGCTCGCCGGCGCCGGCGAGGGCGACGCCGTCGTCCGCCGCCGCGTCGACGTCGACGAGCTCGTGGACGAGCGCGACGGTGCGGGCGCCGAGGTGCTTGCCGTGCTCGCCGACAGCCGCCTCGTCACGCTCGGCGAGGGCCAGGCCGAGGTCGCGCACGAGGCGCTGCTGCGGGAATGGCCGCGGCTCCGCGGCTGGCTCGACGAGGACGTCCAGGGCCGCCGCGTCCACCGCCACCTGAGCGTCGCCACACGTGAGTGGGAGACCCGCGGCCGCGACGCCGCCGACCTCTACCGTGGGGCGCGGCTCGCCTCCGTGCTCGATTGGGCCGCGGCACACGAGACCGAGCTCAACAGCGCGGAGCGCGACTTCGTGGATGAGAGCCGCCGCGCCGCCGAGCGCTCGCACCGGCGGCTGCGCGCGGTCCTCGCCGCCGTCGCGGCGCTGCTCGTGCTCGCGATCGTCGCCGGCGTGGTGGCGCTCGGCGAGCGCGGCAACGCGCGCGACGAAGCGCTGGCGGCCGACGCGCAGCGGCTCGGGGCGAGCGCGCTCGTGCAGAATGACCTCGGCCGCGCGTTGCTCATGGCCCGCCAGGCGGTCGCACTCGACGACACCGTCCAGACGCGCGGCGACCTGCTCGCGACGCTGGTCAAGAGCCCGGCGGCGATCGGCGTCATGCGCGCGGACGACACGGACCGCTTCTGGAGCGCGGCGCTCAGCCCTGACGGCCGCACGCTGGCGGCGGGCGACGAGTTCGGCCGGATCGTGCTGTTCGACGTCCGGTCCCGCCGACCGGTGACGACGCTCGAGCCGATCGGCGACCAGACGGCGATCGACCAGCTCGTCTACAGCCCGGACAACCGCTATCTCGCGTTCACATACGGCGGGCAGTTCAACCCGTTGCAATCGGTGGGTGTGCTGGACACCCGCACGCGCAAGCTCGTGACCCGGCTGCACGAGCTGCCCGGGATCGTCGGCCTGCTGCGCTTCGACGACGGTAATCGCGAGCTCACGGTCGAGATCGCGGACAAGATCGGAACGGATCCGTCGGAGAGCTATCTGTACCGCTACGACCTCGCGTCCGGCGCGCTCCAGCCGAGCCCCGTGAAGCTCAGCGCCTACCCCGCGCTCGCATGGATGACGGCAGACGGGCGGCGGATGATCGCGAGCGGCGAGGACGGGACGACGATCCGCGACCGCAGCGGCGAGCACGTGCTGCGCCGGCTCGACGCAGGCTTTCGCGGCGAGGACTACTGGACCGCGATCAGCCCCGACGGCCGCACGCTCGCCGCCGGCGGGCAGGACGGCTCGCTGCACCTGCTCGATCTGCGGACGGGCGACGCTCGCACCGCCTCGGGTCGCCACAGCGCGCCCGTCAATCGCGGGATCGTGTTCACGCGCGACGGGCGCCGCGCGATCACGCCGGGCGACGACGGCGCGGTCATCGTCTGGAACGTCCGGAGCGGCGCGGCCGAGGAGACGCTCACCGGGCACGGCGGCCCAGTGCACGCGCTGGCCGTGAGCGACGACGGCACCACGCTCTACAGCGCCGGGGCCGACGGCAGCGTGATCATCTGGGACCTCGGCGGGGCGCGGCGGCTCGCGCGGCCGTTCAACGCCGGGCCCGGCAGCCAGGGATTCCCCCGCTACGCGGTGAGCGGCGACAGCCGGCTGATCGCGCACGGCGGAGCCGCCGGGCAGGTCGCGATCGTCGATGCCCGCACGCTCAGACGGCTCCGCACCTTCCCTGTCACCACCATCGACGGCATGCCCAAGTACGACGACGGCACCCCGGCGCCCATGGTCCTGGGGATGCGTTTCGTGCCGCACACGCATCTGCTCATCGTCGGCGGACAGACCGGCCCGGTCGCGATCGTCGACGCGGACACCGGTCGCGTGGTCTCGCGCTTGCGGGGCCACACAAACGGTGTGTTCACCCCCGGCATCACCGCCGACGGACGGCTCATGATCACCGGGAGCGCCGACGAGACGGTCCGCTTCTGGTCTCTGCCGGACGGCCGCCAGCTCGGCGCCCCAGCGATCGTCCGGGGTCTCCAGGACGCCGCGCTGAGCCCGAACGGCCGCTGGGTCGCGGCCACGGACGGGAGCAACGCCCTGACGATCGTCGACGCGCGCACGCATCGCGTTGCATTTCGCCCGAAGGTGCAGGACGGGCTGTTCTTCTCGCGGTTCACGCCCGACGGCAAGCTGCTGGTCGTCGGCGACATCCACGGCCGGGCGCAGATCCTGTCGACCAGCACGTGGAAGCCGGTGACGCGCCCGTTCGCCGGGCACACGGGCCAGGTCAGCGAGGGCCAGATCAGCCCCGACGGGCGAACGCTGGCGACCGGCAGCACCGACGGGACGATCCGGCTCTGGGACATGAAGACCCAGCAGCCGATCGGCGCGCCGCTCCCGGGGCATCCGGGAGAGGAGGTGATCCCGATCTGGACGCCCGACGGCCGCCGGCTGCTCGCCGCCTATGACAGCGGCCGCGCGTTCCTGTGGGACATCCGCGAGCCGTCGCTGATCCGGCAGGCGTGCCGGGTGGCAGGCCGCCGCCTCACGCGCACCGAGTGGGAGGAGTTCGTGCCGGGTCGGGACTACGACCCGGCCTGCTGAGCCGCCTGGCATCCTGGGTCGCGTGGAGACCCGCGTTCGGCTGCAGGTGGACACCGGCGTTGCCGAGCGCCTGGCCACTCTCATCAACGCCGTCTACGCGATCGCGGAGAACGGGCTGTGGCTCGACGGCTTCACCCGCACGGACCCGGCCGAGATCGCCGAGCTGATCGCCGCCGGAGAGATCGTCGTCGCCGAGCGGAACGGCGAGGTCGCCGGGACCGTCCACGTCGAGGACATCGAGCAGCACGCGGCGATCTTCGGGATGCTCGCCGCCGCGCCCGAGCAGCGCAGCGCCGGCGTCGGCCGCGCGCTGCTCGACTTCGCCGAGGAGCACAGCCGCGAGCGCGGCCGCCGGACGATGCGGCTCGAGCTGCTCGTCCCGCTCGGCTGGGAGCATCCGAGCAAGGAGTTCCTCAAGGGCTGGTACGGTCGGCGCGGCTACCGGGTCACCGGCAGCGGGTCGATGGACGAGCTGTACCCGCAGCTCGCGGGGCGGCTCGCGTGCCCCTGCGACCTGCTCATCTACGAGAAGCCCCTGTAAGCGGATAGGCCCGCCGAAGCGGGCCTGTCCACAGTGCGATCAGAGCGGAAGCGTCCGCTGCTTGCCGTCCACCTTCAGGACGGTCTTGCCCTTCACGACGCGCGAGTGGCTGGCCAGAAAGGCGTTGCCCCTCGTCACGCTCTGGATCACGACGTCGTCGCCCGGCGCGCCGTCGAGGATGTCGTTGCCGGGCCCGCCGATGAGCACGTCGTCGCCCGCGCCGCCGAGCAGCGTGTCGTCGCCGGCGCCGCCGAGCAGGACGTCGTCGCCGGTGCCGCCGTTCTCGGTGAGCAGCGCCGAGTCGGCCGCGAGGCCGGTGGCGTCCACGACGTCGTCGCCCGCCAGCGCGTTGACGGTCACGCGGTCGCTGCCGGCGATCGCGCCGGACAGGGAGACCTGCGTCGCCAGGCCGGCGACCTGCACGTTCGGCCCGGTGCCGTCGACCGTCACGACGTCGTCGCCGGCCGTGGCGTTGACGATGACGTTGTCGGCCGCGCCGTCGTCGCCGCCGAGGGACGCGTTCAGGTCGGTGGCCACGTTCCTGACGTCCGTGCCGGACAGGTCGTTGACGGTGATCGTGTCGGCGCCGCCGAGCGCCTTGGCGACGATCGACTCGACGTCGTTGAGGTCCATCACGATGCTCGCCACGTCACGGGTGAAGCGGACTCGCCCGCCGTTGGCGGACACGTCCATCCGCTCGTTGATGTTCGCGCCGTTGAACAGCATCGTGTCGGCCCCGGCCTGGCCCTCGACGATGTCGCTGCCGTCGCCGGGATCCCACTGGAACGTGTCGTCGCCGGCCCCGAGCAGCCCGACGTCGTTGCCCTGGTTGCCGTCGACGAAATCGTTCCCGTCGCCGCCGAGCAGAGTGTCGGCCCCGTTGCTGCCGAGCAGCGTGTCGTTGCCGGTGCCGCCGTCGACGGTGACCTTGATCAGCGCCGCGAGGTTGCCGGTCGCGGAGAACCGATCGTCGCCGCCGCTGGCGTTGAGGACGAGGTTCTCCGAAGTGCCGATGTCGATCGAGAAGGGCGCCGGAGTGACGCGGTCGAAGCGGACGCGCGTGCCGTTGGCGGTCGCCGTGAACTGCTCGGCGCCGTTGCCGCCGTTGACCTCGACCGTGTCGGTGTCGGCGCCGCCCTCGTTGAGGTCGGTGTCGTCACCGGGATTCCAGATCATGCGGTCGTTGCCGCCCTGCCCGAACGCCTGGTCGTCGGCGTCGCCGCCGGTGATCGTGTCGTTGTCGCTGCCGCCGAACAGCAGGTCGTTGCCGCCCTTGCCGAGCAGCGAGTCGTTGCCGGCCTGGCCGAACAGCTCGTCGTTGCCCGAGCCGCCGGTGAGCACGTCGTTGCCCGCGCCACCGAACAGGTTCGCGGCCGGCAGCGCGCCGTTGGCCTCGTTGATCGTGAGCACGTCTTTGCCAGCCTGGCCGAGGACGCGGATGAGCGAGGTGTTCGCGACCGTCGGCGTACCGCCGACCGCAGTGATCGCGCCGCCGTTGACGAGGATCCGCCCCGCCGCGTCGCGGTTGACGGTGATGGTGTTGGCCGCCGAATCACCGGTCACGGTGAGCACACCGGCGCTGAACGTCGCGGTGGTGGCGGCGTTCGCGGGCGCGCTGGCGGCGGCCATCACGCCGACGGCGAGCACACCGCCGGCGAGCAGCCGGCGGGATCGTCTGGAATTCATCGTTTCTCCTAGTTGAGGCATGGAGGACACCTCTGTCACGGACGCCCCGAGCTCCGAAAAATTCCTGGGCCCCAACCTTCGTGCGGGCTTCAGGTCGAGGATTGGTGCCCACCCGCTTTCCGCAATTTGCGGAGTCATGCAACGATTCAGCAATGGACACGGCACGAGCGCGCGCGATCGCCGAGCGGCTCCACCACGGCCACCGGCAGGAGGACGGCACGCTCCTGCTCGACCACATCGGCCGTGTCGCTCAGGCCGCGAGCACGGAGGCACGCGCCGTGGCCTGGCTGCACGAGGCGCTCGAGCTGACCTCGGTCAGCGAGCGCGAGCTCATCATGGACGGCCTGACCGACGACGAGCTGCGAGCCCTCCGGCTGCTCAGCCGGACCGCCGACTCGCGCTCGGAGGTGGCCTACTTCGGGCATCTCGAGCGGATCGCCCGCGCGGGCGGCACCTCCGGATGGCTGGCACGGCAGGTCAAGAGCGCGGACCTCAGGGATCGCTGCCGGCACCCGCACGTACGCCGCGACGGCTGGTCGCCGCCCTACGAGCGCGCGCTGGCATGGATGGAGCAGACGTCGCGGACCGACGCGGTGCGCACGCCCGCGATCGCCGGCTCGTAGCGCGTCAGCTGAAGAGCCCGCGCCGGCGCTTGCCGGTGCCCGGCCGGTGGGTCAGGCCGTCGAGCACGACCTCGATCGCCGACCGCCGGTTGGCCTGCTCGTGCTGGTCGCGGATCGCATGGATGTCGTCCGCCGTCTGAGACGCCTTGACGACGGTCTTTGCCAGCCGCCTGACGCCGGCGCGCGCCAGTCCCGTGCTCGAACGCCGGCGGACGAGCAGTCCCGCGCCGTTGCTGCGCGCGCCCGATCGTCTGCGTGCCTTCGTCGCCGCCATGCCCTAGTCCAGGATCTTGCCGACGCGCTCCGCCTGGTCGCCGGCGCGCTCGAGGTCCTTTGACACGCCCTTCGTCGTCTTGCCGAGTTGCTTGCTCGCCTGGCCGACCGACTTCGCGATCGACTTCGCGTCGATGCCGGACAGGCTCGGCAGCTTCACGCCCAACACGGTCTTGCGGCGTGTACGGCTCTTGAGCGCGATGCCCCCGGCGATGCCGATGGCCGCCGCGCCGACGGCCGCGGCCGGGGTGGCGGCCTTGCCCGCCGCGCTCTTCACGGTGTCGACGACGCCGTTCCCGTTGCGGCTGCTCGTCGTCGCGCGCTTCGATCCGTTGCTCGAGCTTCGGCTCGTCGTGCCCCGCTTGGACGCGGTGCTCGCGCTGCGCTTCGATCCGTTGGCGGAAGCGCGGGACCGGTTGCGCGTGGACCGCGCCGTCGTCTTCGCAGACGGTTTGCGCGCCGTCGACTTCTTGGCGGCAGTGGACCGCTTTGTACTGCTTCGTGGTGTATTCGCAGCCATCGCGTTCTCCTCCATACAGCCTGCAATTGCTCGCTATTGGCCTACCCGATCGGCCCACCGAAGAGGCAACGTGCGAAAACTTGCAGCGCGCCCGTTACGAGGACGCCGCTCTGGGTAGGCGGGCGAGGAACGACCCAGGAGGCGACCCCGAAATGTCCGACACACCAACACGCGACACGAAGCTCGTGCGTTTCCTCAACGAGGCGTACGCGAAGGAGAAGCAGCTCGAGACGTCGCTCCAGGCGCATGTGGAAGCGACGTCACGCGACGACTACGCCAAGCGGCTGAAGGAACACCTGAAGGAAACGAAGTCGCATGCCACCCAGGTCGCGCGCCGCATCAAGCAACTCGGCGGGACCCCGGAGACAGTGTCGATCCCCGGTCCGGAGGGCCTCGGACGCGTGGCCGAGAACGTGGCCGGGAAGCTCGGTAAGGCCAAGGCCGCCGCGCAGGGTCCGCTGCACACGGTGCGCGGGACTGGCGAACAGGAGCAGATGCTCCAGAACGCGCGCGTCGAGTACGCCGACGAGGCGCATGAGATCGCGACCTACATGGTCATCGACTCGCTCGCGACCGCGATGGGCGACAAGGACACCGCGAAGCTCGCGCGCGACATCCGGCGCGACGAGGAGCGCATGCAGAAGTTCCTCGCAGACCTGATGCCAGAGCTCACGGCGGGCGTCGTCCATGACGAGATCCCGATCTCCGAGCTGCCGACCGCAAAGGTCTAGTCGTCCGCTACGAGTCGGCGCGGCGGCGTACTGAGCTCGCAGCGTCGTCGGTGATCGCCGTCGCCTCGTAGAACTGCTCGGTCGCCTGCTTGGTCTCGCCGTGGGTGATGTGGTCCACGAGTTCCGTCGTGACCGCGCCGGGCTCGACGACGATCACGCGCACGGCGGGCTGCAGCTCTTGGCGCAGGGACTCCGACCAGCCGTTCATCCCCCACTTCGTCGCCGCGTAGGCGGCGTTGCCCGGGCGGGCCGTGCGCCCGGCGACCGATGAGATGTTGACCAGGTCGCCGCCGCCCTCGCGCAGCTGATCGAGGAAGACCTCCGTGGCGGTCATCGCCCCGAGCAGGTTGGTCTCGACCATGCGGCGGTGCTCGGCGCGCTGGTCGGAGACGAACGGGCCGAGCAGCATCACGCCGGCGCGCGGCGCGCCAGCAGGGCGACGCGGTAGCCGTCGGCGGCCAGCGCACGCGCGGTGGCTTCCCCGATACCGGACGAGGCGCCGGTGATGACCGCTACGCGGCCGGTGGTTGTGTCGGTGCTCATGGGTCCACCATGACACCGGATCAGCCCGCGTAGGGGGCCCTGGCAAAGGGGCACCGACAAGGCCCCCGAGCCACCGCGCGAACGGTCTACCGTGAGCCCAAGGTCATGAACGCCGCCGACGACATCGCCGAGTTCCTCGCCACCCGCCGGGCGAAGATCACGCCCGAGGAGGCCGGCCTGCCGAGCTACGGCAAGCGGCGCGTGCCCGGGCTGCGCCGCGAGGAGGTCGCGTCGCTGGCCGGCGTGAGCGTGGACTATTACCGGCGGCTGGAGCGCGGCCAGGTCACTGGCGTTTCCGAGCTCGTGCTGGAAGCGCTGGCGCGGGCGCTCCGGCTCGACGACGCCGAGCGCGCGCACCTCTTCGACCTGGCCCGCGCCGCGAGCCCGGTCGCGCCAAGACGCTCACGGCCGGCCAAGACGCGCGTCCGTCCAGTCGTGCAGCGCCTCATCGACCAGATCGAGGCGGCGGCGATCGTCAGCACCGTCCACGGCGACTACCTGGCCGCGAACGCGCTCGGCCGTGCGCTGTACGCGCCGGTCTTCGACAGCCCCGAGCAGCCCGCCAACAGCGCGCGCTTCGCCTTCCTGGACCCGGCGGCGCGCGACTTCTATCCCGACTGGGACCGCCTGGCCTCAGAGCTCGTCGCCTCGTTGCGCTCACAGGCCGGGCGCAACCCGTACGACCGAAGCCTCCAGGACCTCATCGGCGAGCTGTCGACGCGCAGCGACGAGTTCCGCGTCCGCTGGGCGGCGCACAACGTGCGCTTCCACCGGACGGGCAGCAAGCGCCTGCACCATCCGATCGTCGGCGCGCTGGAGCTCAGCTACGAGACGCTGACGCTCGACGCCGACGACGGACTGCGCATGGCGCTCTACACCGCCGAGCCCGAGTCGGCGTCCCAGCAGGCGCTGGCGCTGCTGGCCAGTTGGACGGCAACGCCGATCCCGTAGCGGCCACGAACACCCAAGACGACACGAGAGGAGCGCAGGACGATGACCCCTGCCCTGAAGCTGAACGACGGAGTCACGATGCCCGCCCTCGGCCTGGGCGTGTTCCAGAGCCCGCCCGAGGAAACGGTCACCGCCGTCGAGACCGCGCTGCGCGACGGCTACCGGCTGATCGACACCGCCGCCGCGTACGACAACGAGCGCGAGGTCGGTGAAGGCATCCGCCGCTCCGGCGTGCCCCGCGACGAGATCTTCGTCACCACCAAGCTGTGGATGAGCGACTAGGCTATGACGCCGCCCAGGTCGGCTTCGAGGCAAGCCTGCGCCGGCTGGAGCTCGAGCACGTCGACCTGTACCTGCTGCATCAGCCGGTGCCGACCCACTTCGAGGACACGATCGGCGCCTACAAGGCCGCCGAGACGTTCCTGACCGACGGCCGGGCGCGCGCGATCGGCGTCTCGAACTTCGGCCCGGAGCACCTCCGCCGGCTGATCGACGCCACCGAGGTCGTGCCGGCGGTCAATCAGGTCGAGCTGCACCCCTACTTCACCCAGCCCGCCCTCCGGCTCTTTCACGCCGAGCTGGGCATCGTCACCCAGGCCTGGTCGCCGATCGGCGGCGTGCTCGTTTACCGGCCGGGCAGCGACGAAGCGGGAGGCCCGTTGACCGACCCCGTCATCACCGATCTGGCCGCCAAGTACGGCAAGACCCCGGCGCAGGTCGTCCTGCGCTGGCACATCGAGCACGGCTTCTGCGCCATCCCGAAGTCGGTCAAGCCGCACCGCATCGCGGAGAACTTCGATGTCTTCGACTTCGCGCTGGAGCGCGAGGAGGTCGCGGCGATCGACGCGCTCGACAAGGGCGTGCGTGGCGGCCCGGACCCCGAGACCCTGAGCCCCGAGAAGTACCCGAAGGTCGTCGACAACTCCTAGGAGAACGCCATGGATTACCGCCCGCTGGGACGCACCGGCGTCCAAGTCTCAAAGCTCTGCCTCGGCACGATGATGTTCGGCGCCTGGGGCAACACCGACCACGACGACTCGATCCGCATCATCCGCGCGGCCCTTGATGCCGGCGTCAACTTCGTCGACACCGCCGACGTCTACTCCGCCGGCGAGTCCGAGGAGATCGTCGGCAAGGCGCTTAAAGGCCGCCGCGACGACGTCGTGCTGGCGACGAAGGTGAACGTCCCGATGGACGACGACCCCAACCACCGCGGCAACTCGCGCCGATGGATCGTCCAAGAAGTCGAGAACTCGCTGCGGCGGCTCGGAACCGACTGGATCGACCTCTACCAGATCCACCGCCCCGACCCGAACACCGACATCGACGAGACGCTCGGCGCGCTGACCGACCTCGTCCAGCAGGGCAAGGTCCGCTACTTCGGGTCCTCGTCGTTCTCGGGCGGCCAGATCGTGGAGGCGCAGTGGACGGCGCGCGAGCGTCGCCTGGAGCGCTTCCGTACCGAGCAGCCGCCCTACTCGCTGCTCGTGCGCGGGATCGAGCTCGACGTGTTGCCGACGGCGCAGCGCCACGGCATGGGCATCCTCACCTACAGCCCGCTCGCCGGCGGCTGGCTGTCGGGAAGCTGGAGCGCCGACAGCTCCCCGACCTCGCCGGCACGGCAGCGGCTGGCGGCACGCTTCGACATGTCGCTGCCCGAGAACCAGCGCAAGCTCGAAGCGGTCGAACAGCTCGCTAAGGTCGCCGACGACGCGGGCATACCGCTCATCGAGCTGGCGATCGCGTTCGTCGTCAACCACCCCGCGGTGACGTCGGCGATCATCGGGCCGCGCACGATGGAGCAGCTCGAGAGCCAGCTCCCCGCCGCCGGCGTCGAGCTGGACGCCGCGGTGCTCGACCGCATCGACGCGATCGTCCGCCCGGGTGTCAACCTCAATCCGGCCGACACCAGCTACGGCGAGCAGGTCCTCGATCCCGCTCTCCGCCGCCGCTAAGGAGCCCTCATGCAGATCACCCACAGCAGCATCGACACCCAGAAGGGCCCGGCGGACTGGTTCACCGGCGACGTCTACATCGACGCCGTCGCCGTCCCCGCCGGCACCTCGACCTTCGCCGCCGCGCTCGTCCACTTCACGCCGGGGGCGCGGACGGCGTGGCACACGCATCCGCACGGCCAGACGATCTTCGTCACCGAGGGCGTCGGCCTATGTCAGCGCGAGGGCGGCCCGGTCGAGGTCATCCGCCCCGGCGACCGCGTCTTCTTCGAGCCCGGCGAGACCCACTGGCACGGCGCCGCCCCGACCCGCTTCATGGCCCACCTCGCCATGCACCAGAACGACGAGTCCGGCAGCGCCGTCACCTGGGGTGAGCACGTCAGCGACGAGCAGTACGCCGCGGCGCCGCCGCTTTAGGCGGCGGTCTCGCGGTGGGGCAGCTTCCAGCCCGGCCGCGGGAAGTGGCAGGTGTACCCGTTCGGGTAGCGCTGGAGGTAGTCCTGGTGCTCGGGCTCGGCCTCCCAGAACGGCACGGCCTCGCTGATCTCGGTCACGACCTTGCCGGGCCACAGGCCGGAGGCCTCGACGTCGGCGATCGTGTCCTCGGCGACCTGGCGCTGCTCATCGCTCGTGTAGAAGATCTCCGAGCGGTAGCTGGAGCCGATGTCGTTGCCCTGGCGGTCCTTGGTCGTCGGGTCGTGGATCTGGAAGAAGAACTCGAGGATGTCCCGGTAGGAGATGCGCTCGGGGTCGAAGACGATCTCGACGGCCTCAGCGTGACCAGGATGGTTTCGGTACGTCGGGTGCTCGTTCTCCCCGCCCGTGTATCCGACCCTGGTCGAGATGACTCCCTCGCGGTGGCGCAGCAGCTCCTCGACGCCCCAGAAGCAGCCTCCCGCGAGGATGGCGGTCTCGGTGTTCTCACTCATCGCGTTCTCCTTGCTCCAAAGCTCTGTACCTATCCAGTCTGAAGCATCCGGCGGGCCGGCCTTGTGGGGCAGCGTCCAGGAACGGCCTCCGAGGTTCCGGATTCGTTTGGATCGGGCCCGCGACCGTCGGGGTAGACGACCGGCATGGAGCCACACGAGGCAACCCTTGCGCGCCCGCCTGTCGTCAGTCAGACCGAGTGGGACGCGGCTCGGACGTCCCTGCTCGAACGCGAGCGGAACGTCGCCGCCGCGATGCACGAGCTCGCCGCCGCACGGAAGCGCATGCCGATGGTGCGGGTGGAGGGCGACTACGCGTTCGAGGGTCCTGACGGGCGGCGGTCACTGCCCGAGCTGTTCGACGGGCGCAGCCAGCTGATCCTCTACAGGTTCTTCTTCGAGGAGGGTGTCGACGGCTGGCCCGACGCCGGGTGCGTCGGATGCTCGTCCTTCGCCGATGGCATCCCCGAGCTCGGCCTACTCCACTCTCGCGACATCACCTTCGCCATGGCATCGCCGGCACCCCAAGCGAACCTTCGGCGCTACGCCGAGCGCATGGGCTGGAGCGACGTGCCCTGGTACACGATCTGCACCGAGCGGTTCTCGGCTGACTTCGGAGTCGACGAGTGGTTCGGCCTCAATGTCTTCCTGCGTGATGGCAAAGACGTGTACCGCACCTACTTCCTCCAGCACGGGGCGATGGTCCAGTTCATCGGCAGCATCTGGAGCTTGTGGTCGCTCACGCCCTACGGCGGCCAGTCCGACGACGAGGAGTTGCCCAAGGGCTGGCCGCGGGCGCCGCAGTCGTTCTGGTTCCGCCGCCACGACGAGTTCGACGAGCCGCCGCCGTCGGCCCGCCTGGGCATGGTCAGCCGCTCGGGCGAAGGACTTCACGAGGCTGACGCGCGTCCGACCGAGTAGCGGAGCACAGTCATGCCGCCCTCGTCGACCGACGAGATCGGATCGAGCTTGACCGGCTCGCCGCCCACGCGCTCGAACAGGCGGACGCCGTCGCCGACCAACACCGGGGCAACGTGGACGATGATCTCGTCGAGGAGCCCGTTCTCCAGGCATTGCCGGGCGATGTTCGCGCCGAGGACGACAACGTCTCGGTCGCCCGCCGCCTTCTTGGCGGTAGCCACGGCTTGCGCGATGTCGACGTCCAGAAAGCGCCCGGTGACGCCCTTGACGACAGGCGGCTCGGGCGGCGGGTCGTGTCGCAACACGAAGAACGGTCCGCGGAAGGCGCCGCCATAGAACCCTGGTTGATGGCGGTCCTCCACGTCCTGCGTTCGGCGGCCGACCAGGAGCGCTCCTGTCGAGGCGACAACCTCGTCGACCGTCTCGCCCGATCCGGCGTCCTGCCCGAACGCCCAGCTCATGTCGTCGTTCGCGCCCGCGGTGAAGCCGTCGAGGCTCATCATCGTGTGCCAGAGCAGTTTGCTCACTGCGCGGTCCTTTCTCCGTCGTGTACGTGGCTGTGACCGAGATGGCAAGCCGAATTCATCGCGGTCGGGTGCGGAAAGAGCCGCGACCGATGAGTTCGACACGCTCGGACGGTCTATTTGGGCGACGGAACGACGCGATGGAGGCTGAGTCCCCAGATGAGCGCGCTCACCAATCTCTACGCCGGTGTCCCGGTAACCGATCTCGACGCCGCATGACGGAGACCGCGATTGAACCGTTCGCGCCAGCCCACCTCGATGGGCTCATCGCGCTCGTCGCGGGGGAGGGCTGGACCGAGTACACAGATGACCGAGAGCGGACCTACCGCGCGCTGACCGCGCCAGGCGTCACGACGCTGGTTGCGACCGTCGGCGGGCGGGTCGTCGGCGCAATCCAGGTCCAATCCGATGGCGTTATCCAGGCCCATGCTTCGATGCTCCTGATAGCCGCCGACCAGCGTGGACTTGGACTCGGATCCAGACTGCTGCGTGAAGGCCTGGATCGCGCGGGAGGCCTACAACTAGACGTCCGCACCCGAACCGAGGGTTACTACGAGCGGCTTGGCGCGAGCCGCTCGCTCGGCTTCCGCCTCACTCGTGAGGACCTCGGGCTCAGTCACGAGGGCACGAAGGGCGGCCGTCAGTAGCGCTCGGGCCACGAACACAAAAGGCCTGCGAATGCAGGCCTTTCAGTGGACGATACTGGGCTCGAACCAGTGACGCCGGATTCGGCAGCGTAGGTCTTGTACCGGCCCGCTCCCCGGCGTCGCCGGCCTGCTGGGTCAGCGAGCGTGGATGGGTGCGGCGATGGGGACCAGTGCGGCGGTGGCCGGGCGCTGGACCTGCTGAGCCTCGACCAACCGGACGAGGATGGCCACGACGGTCGGATCGAACTGGGTGCCGGAGCATCTGCGGAGTTCGGCGAGGGCGTCTGCGATCGGCATGGCTGTGCGGTAGGGGCGATCGGTCGTCATTGCACTGAAGGCGTCGCAGGCCGAACAGATTCTCGCCTCGATCGGGATTTCGTCTCCGGACAGGCCGTCCGGGTAGCCGGCACCGTCGTAGTCCTCGTGTGAGGCCCGAACGATTGAGCCCACACGTGCGAGGACGCCACCGACGTTCTCGAGCATCCGCTGGCCGTCGATCGTGTGACGCTTCATGATCTCCCACTCGCTCGCGGTCAGCGTGTCCGGCTTATTGATGATCTCCTTCGGTACCGCGATCTTGCCGACGTCGTGCAGCAAGGCGGCGAACTCCAAGTCGCGCAGGGTCGCTTCGTCCAGCCGCATCCGTCTTCCGACCTCGACAGCGAGTTCCACGACGTCGCGGCTGTGCGAGCCGGTATAGGCGTCGTCGCTCTCCACCACGTCGCCGAGGAGCATCGCGGTGCCGCGGTACGCGCGTGAGAGCTCCAGTGCGTGATCGATTCGTGATCGACGCTCGTTGGCGAAGACTCGCAGCAGACCGGCCAGAGGCAGGAACACGATGGCCAGCGCCCAGGCTCGGCCGTCGGCGGCGATCGCCATCGCGATGCCGAGTGGCGCGAGTAGCAGATCGATGCCGTACACCCATGTCTCTGCGAGCGACGGCAACGCGAGCCGCGAGCCGTACGCGAAGCGTTGGAAGACAATCGAGACGACGAGATCGGCAGCGATGTAGGCGCCGATCGCGACGGCGATCGTAGGTGCGTCGGCCCACGACGAGACGGGCGGCCCCGCGGCGAGCACGGCCACGGGCGCGAGAACCGGCAAAGTGGCCTGGGCGACGGCCGGCACTACGCGCGAGAAGTGCCGCGCGCCTCGGGCGGCATTGAACGCCGCGCCCAGCGTTGCGCCGATAGCGACACACCACGGGATCGTGGCAGGCGGCAGCGCGACGAACATGGCTGCGAGCGCAGGCAGGGTGCAGTCGGTGAACGCCGCTCCGACCTCGAACTCGACGAGCCCGGCGACCGCGTACAGCACGACGAAGGCGCAGAGCGTCGCCACCGAGACGGTGCCTGGATCCGTCGAGCCGAGCATGAGCGCGCCGGCGCAGAACGCGGCGAGTAGCAGGGCGCCGGTCCGTACCTCCGCGCGCCCTGACGCAGCGGGCAAACGCGCGCGGGTACGCGCGACTTCGAGATCGCCCGAGGCGCCGATGACGGTCCAATCGCTCATTGGTTCAACTAGCTGAGTCGGTCCGGTGGCCCGACAGCTTGAGCGACGGCTGCCTCGACCATGTGTCCGTTCGATAAGGCGCCGCCGAACGGAAGCCGATGTACCGGTAGCAAGGACAGTTCCAAAGAAGGGAAACCGAGTTGCACAAGAATGTGCGAGCAGTACTTACGCTCGTTGGCTGCGGCGCCGGTCTGGCGCTCGTCGCGCCGGCCGCCCAAGCCGCGGTCGACTCACCCATTCACGCCGAGGACGGAACGGTGCTCGCTGAGACGGTGCGCCCCGAAGAGAGCGCGTCAGGCGAGCAGACGTGCAAGGCGCCCAATCTCTTCAACCCGCTGCTCGCGTTCAAGGATCGCCGGGACTACTTCGTCGCCCCGGCTGGGGATTTCGAAGACCCCGACCTGCCCGGCTGGCAGTTGACCGGCGGTGCCCAGGTAACTGGAGGTGGCTCCGTGCACGCGGTGGTCGGCGATGCGCAGGCGAACAGTCTGTCGCTCCCCCCCGGCAGCACCGCCACAAGCCCCGAGATGTGCGTCGACCTCAACTACCCGGTGTTCCGCTTCTTCGCCGCGCAGCTCAACCCGGACACCGACTCCGAGCTGGTCGTCGACGTGATCTACCCCGCTCTGAGCCGAAACAACGTCCGCGAAGCCAAGAAGTTCAGGCTCAAGGCAAAGGACGGCTGGGAGCTCAGCGACGACATCAAGCTCGAACCGCAGCGTCTCGGCAAGCGGGCGGGCTGGCGGCGAATTGCGATCCGCTTCAGAGTCGAGAGCGGCAAGAAGTCGGCGGCCTATCGGGTCGACGACGTCCTGATCGACCCCCGTCGCTTCAACTGACGATCAAGCGCGCGCGGCCGGAGGTCGCGCGCGCTTCGCCCCGGACATATCCGACGATGCGATGGCCGGTGCAACGGCTGATCGATCTGCGCCAGCGAGTAGGTTCCCGGGCATGCCACGCAAGCCACGGAGGTCGGACCAGCCGACTGCCCCGAATGAGGGGCGAATCGAACTGGTCTCGAACCACAACAACAAAAGGCCTGCAAATGCAGACCTTTTGATGGGCGATACTGGGCTCGAACCAGTGACCTCCGCCTTGTCGAGGCGGCGCTCTCCCAGCTGAGCTAATCGCCCGGGAGGTTGCCAAGCGTAGCAATGGGATACGACTCGCTCCGTGCCGTCATATCGCATCGCGGTCGTGCCCGGAGACGGGATCGGGCGGGAGGTCACGCCGGCCGCGCTGGAGGTCCTCGCGGCCGCCGGCGAGCGGCACGGCTACACCCTTGACGTCACCCAGCACCCGTGGGGTTGTGACTACTTCGTCGAGACCGGGCGGATGATGGCGGCGGACGGGCTGGAGCGGCTGCGGGACAGTGACGCGATCCTGCTCGGAGCCGTCGGCCGGCCTGACGTGCCCGACCACGTCTCGCTGTGGGGCCTGCTGATCCCGATCCGGCGCACGTTCAACCAGTACGTGAACCTGCGGCCGGTCAAGCTGTTCCCGGGGATCGCCTCTCCCCTGCGCGACGTCTCCCCGCAGGACCTCGACATGGTGATCGTGCGCGAGAACGTGGAGGGCGAGTACTCGGAGATCGGCGGGCGCATGTACGCGCAGACGGACGACGAGCTGGCTGTGCAGGAGGCGATCTTCACGCGCCGCGGGACCGACCGCGTGATCGCCTACGCGTGCGAGCTCGCGCAGCGGCGGTCCGGCCGGATCTGCAGCGCCACGAAGTCCAACGGGATCATCCACACGATGCCGTTCTGGGACGAGCGGTTCGCGCACGCGACCGCGAACCACCCGGAGCTCGAGGCCGAGCAGGTGCTGATCGACGCGCTCGCCGCGGCGGTCGTCCTTCAGCCGGCGCGCTTTGACGTGATCGTCGCCTCCAACCTGTTCGGCGACATCCTGTCCGACCTCGCCGCGGCGGTCGCGGGCTCGATCGGCATCGCGCCGAGCGGCAACCTCAACCCGGAGCGCGAAGGCCCGTCGATGTTCGAGCCGGTGCACGGCTCGGCGCCCGATATCGCGGGCAAGAACGTCGCCGACCCGATCGGCGCGATCTGGTCGGGGGCGATGATGCTCGAGCACCTCGGCGAGGGCGACGCGGCCCGCGCCGTCGAGGCCGCGATCGCCGCCGCGCTCGCCGACGGCCCGCGCACGCCCGACCTAGGCGGCACCGCCACCACGGCCGAGGTGACGGCCGCCGTCGTCGCAGCGCTATAGAGGCGCCGACCGGAATCGAACCGGTGTACACGGCTTTGCAGGCCGCTGCGTAGCCACTCCGCCACGGCGCCGGAGCGGCTACATCGTAGACGGCGGTCCGGGTCTGGCAGAGTGATCGCATGACCGCGCCGACCGACACGACCCGCGAGTTCGACCCCGAGCTCTTCGACTTCCTGCGCGAGCTCTCCCGCCACAACGATCGCGACTGGTTCAACGCCAACAAGGGCCGCTACGACGCGCACGTGCTCGAGCCGGCGCTGGCCTTCATCGAGGACTTCGGCTACCGCCTGGAAGGGATCAGCCCGCACTTCCGCGCCGACACGCGCAAGACCGGCGGGTCCCTGTACCGGATCTACCGCGACACCCGCTTCTCGAAGGATAAGACGCCCTACAAGACCAACACCGGCATGCACTTCCGGCACAAGGCGGCCAAGGACGCGCACGCCCCCGGCTTCTACCTGCACCTCGCGCCGGGCCAGGTGTTCGGCGGGGGCGGGATCTGGCATCCCGATACCAAGACCGCGACGAAGATCCGGCAGGCGATCGTGGATCACCCCGAGCGCTGGCGAGAGGCGACGCGCACGCCGCCGTTCACCGACGCGCTCGACATCGGGGGCGACGGCAACATGCTCAAGCGCGTGCCGAGCGGGTTCGACGCGTCGTTCGAGTTCGCCGACGACCTGCGCCGCCGCGACTACTTCGGCTGGGCCGAGCTGAGCGAGGAGAAGGCGACGACGCCGGGGTTCCTGGACGTGTACACGCGTGTGTGCGAGTCGGCCGCGCCGCTCGTGAAGTTCATCTGCGACGCGCTCGACCTCGACTTCTGATCGCCGACGGCAAGCCCGCGGCAACATCACGCCAACTGCGGGGCGGAACAGTGGACTCATGACCGCTCCCGCCCCAGCTCCCGCCCCGTCGACGGCCGCGCTCGCCCCCTGGGGCATGATGGCGGTGATCGACGTGCACGACGGCGACCGCGAGCGGCTCGCCGACCCGGACACCATCCGCGCGTTCGTGACCGAGGTGGTGGCCGCCATCGGGATGGTCAGGCACGGGCCGACGCTGCTCGAGCGCTTCGGCACCGGAGAGCTCGAGGGCTGGTCGGCGATGCAGTTCATCGAGACGAGCTCGCTGACGATCCACGCCGACGAGTTCGGCGGCCGCTGCTACATCGACGTCTTCTCCTGCAAGCCCTTCGACCCCGAGATCGCCGCGGCGATCGCCGTCCGCTACTTCGGCGGCTGCTCGAAACTCACCGTGCTGCAGCGCTGATCAGGTCTTCGCCCAGTAGTCGCCGGCCGCCTTGCTGGCTTCGAGCGCTTCCCGGCTCTCGAACCCCGGCGCCATCGAGGCGTCGGTGCCCGGCATCACCTCGTGGTGGTCGATGTTGAGCATGCGCAGCCAGCTCTGCTGGCCGAGCGTGAGCCCGACGAAGCAGCCGAGCTCCACCAGCTCGGGCTCGGAGAACTGCGCGTACATCCGCTCCCAGAACGCGTCGTCGGCGTCGAGGTGCCAGACGATGGCCTCCGTGTAGGCGAGCGCCGCCTTCTGGCGCTCGTCGAACGCCGGGGCGCTCTCGAAGTTGAGCAGCTCGTCGTACTGGCCTTCGACGAGCCCCAGCGACGCGCCCTTGACCGAGCGCTGGTTGCCGCAGTACTCGCATTTGACGCTGCGCGACACGTACACGCGGCACAGCTCCTTCACGTCGTGGTCGAGCACGCCGTTGCGGAACAGGTCGTCCCAGCCGTTGGCGAAGAACCAGAACGCGGCCGGGACGTGCGCGCGTACCGCCGAGCTCTCGGGGCGCGGGGTCCCCTCGCGGGCGCAGCGCTCCATCTCGGCCCGCATGTCGGGCGTCATCGCGTCAAGCGGTACGTAAGTGATGCGTTGCCTCTCTCGCATGTCTCCAAGGTACCGTCCCGGGCTTGCATCCATTCCTCGACGCGCCGCCGCCGATCGTCGTCGCCCACCGCGGAGCGTCCGGCGACGCGCCGGAGAACACGCTCGAGGCGTTCCAGGAGGCGGTCGACGCCGGCTGCCGGTACCTGGAGACCGACGCGCACGTCACCAGGGACGGCGTCGTCGTCGCCTTCCACGACCACCGGCTCGACCGTGCGACCGACCGGCGCGGCGCGATCGAGGAGCTGACGATCGCCGAGGTCGAGCAGGCCGACGCCGGCCACCACCTCCCCGGCTTCCGCGGCCAGGGCGTCAAGGTCCCGCGGCTGGAGGACGTGCTCACCCGCTGGCCGGATGCCCGCGTGATCATCGATCCGAAGACCGACCGCGCCACCGAACCGGTGTGCGCGCTGCTCGAGCGGCTCGATGCGTGGGACCGCGTCTGCCTCGGCGCGTTCAGCGACCGCCGCGTACAGCGCGTCCGGCAGCTCAGCCGCGGCCGCGCGTGCACGTCGATGGGACCGGGCGCGACCGCCACCGCCGTGCTCGCCGCCGCGGCGTCAGGCCGGATGCCGCGCCTGGGCGCCGACTGCCTGCAGGTCCCGATCCGCGAGCGCGGGGTGAGAATCGTCACCGAGCGGTTCGTGCGCGCTGCCCATCGGGCCAGGTTGCCGGTGCAGGTGTGGACCGTCGACGAGCCGCGGATGATGCATTACCTGCTCGACGTCGGCGTCGACGCGATCATGACCAACCGCCCGCGCGTGCTGTTCGAGGTGCTCGCGGTGCGCGCCGCCCGGGCGGCGCGCACCTGACCCTCTTTTCCCCTCGGGCTTAGGCGCCGGCGTACTGCGCGTTGCCGTCGGCGTTGAAATTGGGCGTGTAGCGCTCCACGAGCACCTCGCGCATCTCTTGCCGGCACGCCTCGCAGACGATGACGTACCGCAGCGTCGCGGTGTTTGGCTCGTAGCGGCCCTCGCCACAGTGAAATCCGTCGTGGGAGCAACTGGGCATGATCAGCCAACAATGCGGCAAATCGGCCGCGGCGACCACTGGCCAGAGGTGCAGTTTCACGGCAAGATCCCGCCGGTGGTCGTGATCGCCGCCGCCACCATCTGGCTCCTGTTCGGCAGCTTCCTGATCCTCCAGCTGACGGAGCTGCCCGCGTCGCTCTATCGCACGGCCATGACGCTGCTGGCCGCCGAGCTGATCGCGCTGATGATGGACGGCCTCGGGAGCCCGCCGGTCGCTGCCGTCGGGCACAGCGCCGCCGCGATCGACATCCCACTTCTCGCCGTCGCGCTGGTCGGAGTTGCCATCATGCGCGCGTGGCGATCAAGAGGCATCGATGAAGATCCTCGTCACCGGCTCGCGCGGGAAGGTGGGAGCCGCGACGGTGTCAGCCCTGGTGGACGCGGGCCACGAGGTGACGGCGACGGACCTCGGGCCACCGGTGTTCGAGCGTGGCCAGCCCGGCGCGCCCGTGTACCAGCGCGCCGACCTCACCGACGCGGGTGATGCGTTCGCGGTGGTGCGCGGCCACGACGCCGTGATCCACGCGGCCGCGATCCCCGACCCGCAGCACCACCCGCCGCACGTCGTCTTCTCCAACAACCTGCTGGCGACGTTCAACGCGCTCGAGGCCGCCGTGCGCTTCGGCGTCCCGCGCTTCGTCAACGTGTCGAGCGAGACGGTGCCCGGGTTCTTCTTCCCCGAGCGCGAGTGGGATCCCGAGTACGCGCCGATCGACGAGGATCATCCGACCCGCCCGCAGGACCCGTACGCGCTCTCCAAGCACTTCGGCGAGCAGTTGATGGATGCGGCGATCCGGCGCTCGGACATCCGCGCGATCTCGATCCGCCCGTCGTGGGTCCAGTGGGAGGGCAACTACGCCCAGAACCTCGGCCCGAACCTCCGCGATCCCGACGAGGGCAGCGCGAGCTGGTGGAGCTACATCGACGCCTACGACCTCGCCGACGCGCTGCGGCTGGCGGCCGAGAGCGACCTGCCCGGCCACGAGGTGATGTACATCGCCTCGCCGGACAACTGCGCGAACCGGCCGCTGAAGGAGATGATCCGCCGCCACTACGGCGACGGCGTCGAGATCCGCGAGCTCGACCGCGAGGACGCCTCGGGGACCTCGATCGCGAAGGCGCGCCGCCTGATCGGCTACGCGCCCTCGCGCTCGTGGCGGGACTACCTCACCGATGACGGCGAGCTGCGGCCCGAACCACGCGACCGGCTGGCCCGCGGGGAGACGGGCGTGCAGCGCGGTCGCGCGGCCGGGTGACGGAGCCTTCGAGGCTGCGGCGCATGAGGCTGGGGATATCGATCGGATAGAGCATGTGCCCCAGTGTGCGGGCCATGCACCATCAATTCAAATGATGGTTTCTACAGTCCGATAAGCAGGATTTATGCCGGGGCCGGAGCCCGCTCGCGATCGACGCGCGCAGCGGCGTACGCCTCGTCCTCGTCGAGCGTCTCGGCGGCGAGCAGCGCTTCGGTGAGCGAGTCGAGCCGGTCGCGGTGCTCGGTCAGCAGTTGCGTGACCGCCGTGTGCGCCTCCTCGACGATCCGCCGCACCTCCTCGTCGACGAGCCGCCGCGTGCTCTCGGACACCTCGGAGACGCCGGGCAGCAGCGGGTTCTGCGCCTCGCTCGGGATCACGGCGATCGGGCCGATCTCGCGGCTCATCCCCCAGCGGCCGACCATCTGGCGCGCGATCATCGTGAGCTGCTGGATGTCGGACTCGGCGCCGGCGCTGATCGAGTCGTAGACGATCTCCTCGGCGACACGGCCGCCGAGCGCCACCCTGATCCGCGTGAGCAGGTGCTCCTCGTCGTAGTTCGAGCGCTCGACGTCGGGCGCCGAGATCGTCACGCCCAGCGACATCGTGCGCGGGATGATCGACACCTTGCGCACCGGGTCCGCGCTCGGGGTGAGCATCCCCACGAGCGCGTGGCCGGACTCGTGGTAGGCGGTCCGGCGCTTGTCGTCGTCGCTGAGCACGAGCCCGCGCGGCGCGCCGAGCACGATCTTCTCCAGCGAGTCCGTGAAGTCGGCCTCGACGACCGTCTCGTGGCCGCGCCGGGCGGCCAGCAGCGCCGCCTCGTTGGCGAGGTTCGCCAGGTCGGCGCCGACCATGCCGGGAGTGGAGGCCGCGAGGCGGTCGAGCTCGACGTCGTCGCCGAGCGGCAGCGACCGCGTGTGGACCTCGAGGATCTTGCGGCGGCCGTCCTTGTCGGGCGGCGGGACCGTGACGCGGCGGTCGAAGCGGCCCGGCCGCAGCAACGCGGCGTCGAGCACCTCCGGCCGGTTCGTCGCGGCCAGCACGATCACCGCCGCGCTGGACTCGAAGCCGTCCATCTCCGTGAGGATCTGGTTGAGCGTCTGCTCGCGCTCGTCGTTGCCGCCGAAGCCGGCGCCGCCACCGGCACGCGAACGGCCGATGGCGTCGAGCTCGTCGATGAAGATGATCGCGGGCTGCGAGGCCTTGGCCTGGGTGAACAGGTCACGCACGCGCGAGGCGCCGATGCCGACGATCGCCTCCACGAACTCCGAGGCCGAGACCGAGAAGAACGGTGCGCTCGCCTCGCCCGCCACCGCGCGCGCCAGCAGCGTCTTGCCGGTGCCCGGGCGGCCCGCGAGCAGCACGCCGCGCGGGATCCGCCCGCCGAGCTTGCGGTAGCGGTCCGGGTTCTTGAGGAAGTCGACGACCTCGGTGAGCTCGGACTTGGCCTCGTCGATGCCGGCGACGTCGCTGAACGTGACCTGGGTCTGGGAGCCCTCGATCCGCCGCGCGCGCGAGCGGCCAAAGGCGCCGAGCGCGTTCATCTGCCCGCCGGCCGCGCGACGCGAGATCCACACGAACAGCCCCACCAGCAGGATCACCGGCCCGAAGCCGAGGATCAGGTTGAGCAGGAAGCCACGACCTTCGTTGAGCGGCTTGGCCTCGATCGTGACGTTGTGGTCCTGCAGCGTCTTCGACAGCTCGTCCTGGTTCGCGAACGTCGGCACCTGCGTGGTGAAGTTCGGCGCGGCGTCCTTGGCGTCGGACGGGTACTTGACGGCCTTCTTGAATTCGCCGCTGACCGCCTCGCCCGTTGAGGAGATCTTCGTGACGTTGTCCGCCTGGATCTGGTCGAGGAACGTCGGGTTGTACGGGATCGACACCGACTTCTCGCGTCCCGGCGCGAAGATCGCGACGCTCGCGTAGTTGAGGACGAGCAGGACGACGACCATCACCCAGAAGCGCCCGCCGACGTTGCGCCAGAAGCTCTTCGGCTTGCCCTGGTCGTTGTCGCGCGGGAGCGGCGTCCGGGGTCTGCGCTCGTGGGGTGCCTCGTCGGCCATCGGATGATTGTCGCAACTTGACTCAGTAACCGTTTGCCGAGCAGGATGGGCAACGGCCGCGGACGGAGAGGGACTCGCCGTGCCCGCCGACCGCGACCGGGATCACCGGCCAGCGCGACCGGGCCATCCGCGACGTGATCACGACCCGTCGCGGTTCGGGCCGGAGGCCAAGCAGCCGCACGTGCTGGGAAGGGTTCTGTTCCGCAACGTGGCCATCGCCAACAGCGACTCGGGCGCCTTCGCCTACACGCACAGCGCGATCAACGAGGCGTTCCGGGCGGTGCACGACCTACCCGGCTAGCGCGTCCCTGACGATCTGCACGGGGTGACGCGCCTGCACGCCCACCCCATGCGCGATCTGCTGCCGGCACGACACGCCGGTCGCGGCGACCAGCGTGCCTTCGCCCTCGGCCCGCAGCGCCGGGAACAGCCGCGACTCGCCGATCTGCATCGACAGCTCGTAATGCTCTTTCTCGAAGCCGAACGAACCGGCCATCCCGCAGCAGCCGGCGTCGAGCTCCACGACCTCGCCGACGCGGGAGAGCAGCTCCACGGTGGCATGCGTGCCCGCCAGCGCCTTCTGGTGGCAGTGGCCGTGGAAGACGATCCGGTTCCCAGTCGGCCGCAGCCGCAGCGCGTCGTCTTCGACCAGCAGCTCTTCGACGAGCCGAGCCTGTTCCGCGACGGCTCGCGCTCGAGCGTCTTCGGGCTGTAGCTGGAGGTGCTCCTCGCGCAGGGTTAGCAGGCACGAGGGCTCGACGCCGACGATCGGCACGCCACGTTCGGCGTAGGGCGCCAGCCGAGCGGTCATGTCGGCCGCCATCGTCCGGGCCTGGTCGAGGAGGCCCTTGGAGATGCTCGAGCGGCCGCAGCAGCCCGCGGATTCGAGCCGCACGCTGTAGCCGGCGGCCTCGAGCAGCTCGATCGCGGCGCGCCCGACGGCCGGCTCGGTGTAGGTCGTGAACGAGTCCGCCAGGAACACGACCTCACCGCGCGTTCCCGGCTTCTGGCGGTGCTTGAGCGTGTCACGGGTGAAGCGCGGCAGCGGCCGCTCGCGGGCGATGCCGGCGAGCGGCGCGAACCGCGCGGCGAAGTTCGAGACGGGCGCGGTGGCCGCCCCGAGGCGGTTCAGGCGGCGGATCGAGCCGAACAGCCGGCTGCGCAGCGGCACGCCGTGCACGTCCTGATAGTGCGAGAGGAACTCGGCCTTCAGCGACGCCATGTCGATGCTCAGCGGGCACTCGCTCTTGCACGCCTTGCATTCGAGGCAGAGGTCGAGGATCTCGTGCAGCCGCTCGTCCCCCAGGGCGCTGCGGGGGTCCGGCTGGCTGAGCGCCTTGACCAGCGCGTTGGCGCGCCCGCGCGTGGCGTGCTCCTCCTCGCGCGTGGCCATGTACGAGGGGCACATGACGCCCGCCCCGGTCTTGCGACAGACGCCGATGCGCTGGCAGCGGTCGGCCGCCGCGCGCATCCCGCCGGCGAACGCCAGCGTCGTCGTCAGCGGCCCGGGCGGCGGGAGCGCGGGGTCGCGCAGATCAGCCGTGACCGGCGCCGGGTCGACCATCACGCCGGGGTTGAGCCGGTTGTGCGGGTCGAACAGCGCTTTGGTCTCCTGCATCGCGCCGTACAGCTCGTCACCGAAGATGCGGCGGTTGAAGGGGCTGCGCACGCGGCCGTCGCCGTGCTCGGACGAGTTCACGCCCTCGAACTCCACGACCAGCTCCATCACCTGCTCGGCGACCGCCTCCATCGTCGCGATCCCGCCCGGCACCGTGAGGTCGACGAACGGGCGGATGTGCAGGCAGCCGACCGACGCGTGGCCGTACCAGCCGGCCGTCAGGTCGTGGGCGTCGAGGATCGCCTTCAAGCGCGCGACGTAGTCGTTGAGTCGCTCGGGCTGCACGGCGGTATCCTCGACGAAGGCGAGCGGCCGGCGGGCGCCCTCGCTGGCCGCCATCAGCAGCCCGAGCCCGGCCTTGCGGACGTTCGTCAGCGCCGCCTGCTCGGCCGCGGTCTCGGCGCGCACGGTGTGGTACGCGCTCCAGCTGCGCTCGAGCTCGTCGAGCTTGGCCGGCCCCTCGTCGCCGAAGAACGTCACGTAGAGCAGCGCGCCGGGGTCGCCCTCGAGCCGCTCGGTCATGCGGCGGTACTCGAGCTTGGTGCGCGCGAGGGAGAGAATCGTGCGATCGATCATCTCGACGGCCGCAGGCTGCAGCGCGAGGGCGGCGTCGGTGGCGGCGATCGCGTCGGCCATCGACTCGAAGTGGCCGACGGCGAACACGCGGCTCGGCGGGAGCTCGACGAGGCCGACGGTCGCCTCGGTGATCGCCACCAGCGTGCCCTCCGAGCCGGTCACGAGCTTCGCCAGGTTGAACTCGCGCGCGAGCCGGTCCAGCGCGTAGCCGCCGGAGCGGCGCCAGTGCTTCGGGTAGCCGGTGGCGATCGCGTCGGCGTGGTCGCGCAGGATCGCGCGCAGGCCCGCGCGGATCCGATCCGGCCCGCGATCGAGCCCGAGCGTGGCCTGCGACCCGTCGGCGAGCACGACGTCCAGCTCGATGACGTGGTCGACCGTCGTGCCGTAGACGATCGAGTGGCTGCCCGACGAGTTGTTCCCGATCATGCCGCCGAGCGTGGCCCGGTTGGAGGTCGACGTGTCCGGCCCGAAGCCGAGGCCGAACGGGCTGGCGGCGGCGTTGAGGTCGTCCTGCACGACGCCCGGCCCGACCCGCACGCGGCGCGCCTCGACGTCGATCTCGCCGATCGCGTCCATGTGCCGCGAGGTGTCGAGCACCAGCGCGCCGGCGCCGATCGCCTGCCCGGTCAGGCTCGTGCCCGCGCCGCGCATGACGATCGGGACCTCGAAGCGGCCGGCCAGCGCGATCGCGGCGGCGACGTCGTCGGCGCCGCGCGGGAATGCAACAGCGACCGGCTCGCGCGCGTACATGCTCGCGTCGGACGCGTACAGGTGGCGCGTGTAGGCATCGGCGCGCACGTCGCCTGCCAATTCCCGCCGTAGGGCGGCCAGAAGTTCCTCCACCCCCGCAATGTCTACCCTCAAATGCGGTGGGACGGCACTTCCTGCAGATCCCGGGGCCGACGAACGTGCCCGACCGGGTGCTGCGAGCGATCGACAACCCGACGATCGACCATCGCGGGCCGGCGTTCGCTGCCCTCGGTCACGAGGTGCTCGCCGGCTGCCGCGAGGTGTTCGGCACCGACGGCCCGGTGGTCATCTATCCGTCGTCGGGCACCGGCGCCTGGGAGGCCGCGCTCGTGAACACGCTCTCGCCCGGCGACCGCGTGCTCGCGTTCGAGACCGGCCACTTCGCGACGCTCTGGCGGGCGATGGCCGAGCGGCTGGGCCTGGAGGTCGACTGGGTGCCGGGCGACTGGCGCCACGGCGTCGATCCCGACAAGGTCGGCGCGGTGCTGCGGTCGGACCCGTCGATCGCGGCGGTGATGGTCGTGCATAACGAGACGTCGACCGGCGTAACGAGCCGCGTCGCCGAGGTGCGGGAGGCGATCGACGCCGCCGGCTCGGACGCGCTGCTGCTCGTGGACACGATCTCCTCGCTCGGCTCGATCGACTACCGGCACGACGAGTGGGGCGTCGACGTCACCGTCGGCTGCTCGCAGAAGGGCCTGATGCTCCCGGCCGGGCTCGGCTTCAACGCGGTGAGCGAGAAAGCGCTGGCCGCCGCCGACCGCGCGCGGCTGCCGCGCTCGTACTGGGACTGGAAGCCGATCATCGCGGCCAACGAGGAGGGCTTCTGGCCGTACACGTCGGCCACCAACCTGCTGTACGGGCTGCGCGAGGCGCTGGCGATGCTGCGCGAGGAGGGGCTCGAGCACGTGTTCGCGCGCCACCACCGCCACGCCGAGGCGACGCGCGCGGCGGTCCGCGCCTGGGGCCTCGAGGTCCTGTGCCTGGACGAGCGCGAGTACTCGGCGGCGCTGACGGCCGTGGTCGTGCCGGAGGGCGTCGACGCCGACGAAGTGCGGCGCGTGATCCTCGAGCGCTTCGACATGTCGCTCGGCGCCGGGCTCGGCAAGCTCGCCGGGCGCGTGTTCCGGATCGGCCACCTCGGCGACTTCAACGACCTGATGCTGGCCGGCACGCTGTGCGGCGTCGAGATGGGGCTGCGGCTCGCCGGCGTGCCGGTGGCCGGCGGCGTCGACGCGGCGCTGGAACGGCTGACGCTCGAGCCCGTCGCGGTGTGAGCGCGCTCGCCGGGCTGCGCGTCCTGGAGCTCACCCAGGTCATGGCCGGGCCGTTCTGCGGCCAGGTACTGGCCGACATGGGCGCCGACGTGGTGAAGATCGAGCCGCCGGACGGCGACTCCACGCGGGCGTCGCTCGGCACCGCTGCCTTCCTCGCCGTCAACCGCAACAAGCGATCCCTGACGCTCGACCTCAAGGCGCCGGAGCACGTCGCGGTGCTGCACCGGCTGGCCCGCGACGCCGACGTGGTGCTCGAGAGCTTCCGCCCCGGCGTGGCGGCACGACTCGGCGCCGGCTGGGAAGTCCTGTCGGAGCTCAACCCGCGGCTGATCTACGCGAGCGTGTCCGGCTTCGGCCAGACCGGCCCGTACGCGCAGCGGCCCGGCTACGACCTGATCGCCCAGGGGCTCGCGGGCCTGATGAGCGTGACCGGCGAGCCCGGCGGTGACCCGGTCAAGTGCGGCATCCCGATCGGCGACCTCTCGGCCGGCCTGTTCTGCGCGGTCGCGATCCTGTCGGCGGTCGTCGCGCGTGAGCGCACCGGGCGCGGCCAGCGGATCGACACGTCGCTGTTCGAGGGCGCGCTGGCGCTGTCGATCTGGGAGACGGCCGAGCTGTGGGGCACCGGCCGCGTGCCGCAGCCGCTGGGCTCCGCGCACCGGCTGCTCGCGCCCTACCAGGCGCTGCGCACGGCCGACGGCCACATCACCGTCGGCGCCAACAACCAGCGGCTGTGGCGGCGGTTGTGCGCGGCGATCGGGCGCGAGCAGCTCATCGACGACCCGCGCTTCGCGTCCAACGACGACCGGATGGAGCATCGCGCCGAGCTCGTGGCGCAGCTCGAGTCCGCACTGGCGGCGCGGTCGACCGACGAATGGGTCGACACCCTGATCGAGGCCGGCGTGCCGTGCGGGCCGATCCGCGACTACCGCCAGGTGTTCGACGACCCGCACACGCAGGCCCGCGAGATGGAGGTGCGCGTCCAGCATCCGGTCGCGGGCGAGATCTCCGCGCTCGGGATCCCGGTCAAGATGAGCGACACGCCGGGCGCGATCCGGCGGCCGGCGCCGCTGCTCGGCGAGCACACCGTCGAGGTGCTGCGCGAGGCGGGGTTCTCCGTCGCGGAGATCGCGGCGCTGTGAGCGTCGAGTGGGAGCGAAGAGGCCCGGCCGCCTGGATCACCTTCAACCGGCCCGACGCACACAACGCGATGACGTTCGCGATGTACGAGTCGCTGTACGAGTGCTGCGAGCGGGCCGACGCAGATCACGACGTGCGGGTCGTCGTGCTGCGCGGCGCGGGCGGCCGCGCGTTCGTGGCCGGCACCGACATCTCGCAATTCCTCGAGTTCGGGTCTGGTGACGACGGACTGCGCTACGAGGCGGACATCGACCGGGTAGTCGGCCGGCTCGAGGCGGTGCGGGTACCGACGATCGCGCTCGTCGACGGCGTGGCGATGGGCAGCGGGCTCGTGCTGGCCGCCGCGTGCGACCTGCGGATCTGCACGCCGGCGGCCCGCTTCGGCGTGCCGATCGCGCGGACGGTCGGCAACTGCCTGTCGATGGCGAACTACGCCCGGCTCGCCGCGCTGATCGGCGAGGCGCGCGTAAAGGAGCTGATCTTCACCGCGCGCGCGATGGGTCCCGAGGGGCTCGCGACCGAGGTCGTGGACGACGCGGAGGCGCGCGTGGAGGAGCTGTGCTCGCTCCTGGCCTCGCACGCTGCGGTCACGCTGCGCGTGACCAAGGAGGCCCTGCGACGGCTGCGGCCGCTCGCAGACGGCGACGACCTCGTGCGCGAGGCATACGAGAGCGAGGAGTTCAGGGCCCGGGTGCGAGCGTTCCTGCA
>CAWDME010000016.1:0-488902 GCA_963803335.1 uncultured Solirubrobacteraceae bacterium
CGAGCAACCCGGCGCCGTCCCGCTCGGCCTCCGCGCCGGGCGGGGCGGTGCGCGGCATCACCGCGACGCCCGCGAGCGGGAGCACCGCGGCGAGCACGAGGACGGGTTCGAATCCGCCGGCCGCGTCGGCCAGCAGCGGGCCGCACGCGAGCCCGCCGTAATTGGCGAGGCCGATGTGGCCGAGTGCGCGGCCGCGCCGCTCCGGACCGCTCAGGCGGAGCAGCCAGAGCACGGCGGCGCTCATCATCAGCCCCTCCCCCATGCCGACGACCAGCCGCGACGTGAGCTGCGCGAGCGTGGTGTCGACGAGCGCCGGCGCGACGCCGACGGTCATGATGAGGGCACCGGCGGGGAGCACGGCGCGCGGGCCGACCCGATCAGACAGCCGCCCGCCGCCGGGCCGGGCCACCAGCCCCGTGATCGCGGGTGCCCCGATGGCAACGCCGATCGCAAGGTCGCTCGCCCCGAGATCGCTCAGGTGACCAGGCAGGACGCGCAGGACCGCGCCGAGCGCGGCATAGCAGAGCAGGGCGGCGGCGAGGACGCGCTGGTAGGCCATCCCTCCAGCCTGGGCCAGAAACGCTTTGGCCTGGGCCGAAACGTTCCGGCGCTACCGTCGAGAGATGTCCTCTGAGCCCACGATTCGTGGCGACGCCGACATCGCCGCCCTCGGCTCGGTCCTCGCCGAGCCCGCCCGCGCGCGGATGCTGCTCGCGCTCGGCGACGGCCGGGCGCTGGCCGCCAGCGTGCTGGCGAGCGAGGCCGGCGTGGCGGCCTCGACGGCCTCAGGCCACCTCGGCCGGCTCGTCGACGCCGGCCTGCTCGAGGTGCTGCCGCAGGGCCGTCACCGCTACTACCAGCTCGCGGGGCCGAATGTCGGCGAGCTGCTCGAGGTGCTCTCGCGCGTCGCGCCCTCCGCCCCGGTCCGGTCGTTGCGCCAGGGCACGCAGGCGGAAGCGCTGCGTTCCGCCCGCACGTGTTACGACCACCTCGCGGGCCGGCTCGGCGTCGCCGTGTTCGGTGCGCTGCTCGAAGCCGGGCACGTCGTCGGCGGCGACGGCACGCACGACCCATTCGCGGCGCACGAGGACCGGCTCTCGGCCCCGGGCCACGACCTCGACTACCGCCTCACGCCATCGGGCCGCGCCGCGCTGGGCGACCTCGGCGTCGAGCTCCCCCGCTCCGACGCGCTCCGCTACTGCGTCGACTGGAGCGAGCAACGCCACCACCTGTCAGGCGCCGCCGGCCGCGCGCTCGCCACCCGCCTGCTCAACCTGCGCTGGATCCGCCGCGCCGACTCCGGCCGCGCCGTGTTCGTCACGGACCGTGGCCGCCGCGAGCTTTCGGCCAACTTCGGCATTTAGGGAGGCAGGATCGACGGGGTGGCTCACGTTTCTTCACTCCTGGTGAAGTTTCGTTAGCCACCCCTCCCCGGCTGCCCCTCAATGCGCAGTTCGACCTAGTCCCGCATAGCGGGGAAGAGCACGACCTCACGGATCGTGTCGCGCTGCGTGAGCAGCATGACCAGACGGTCGATGCCGATGCCGATGCCGCCGGTCGGTGGCATGCCGTGCTCGAGCGCGCGCACGTACGCCTCGTCGTACGGCATGGCCTCTTCGTCGCCCGCGGCGGCGTCGGCGCGCTGGGCGGCGAAGCGCTCGCGCTGGTCGTCGGGATCGTTGAGCTCGGAGAACGCGTTGCCGAACTCCATCCCGCCGGCGAACACCTCGAAGCGCTCGACCAACCCCGGCTCCGAGCGGTGCTTCTTCGCC
The DNA here is from genome assembly GCA_963803335.1 of uncultured Solirubrobacteraceae bacterium. Classification (GTDB taxonomy): domain Bacteria; phylum Actinomycetota; class Thermoleophilia; order Solirubrobacterales; family Solirubrobacteraceae; genus DASSUW01. Next base: position 1,773 of record CAWDME010000016.1, read on the forward strand.
AGCGGCGACAGCTCGACCGGGTAGTCGAGCAGGAACGTCGGCTCGATCAGCTCGGGCTCGACGTACTTGGACAGCAGGTGGTCGACGAGCCGCGGCCAGGTGGTCTCGTGATGGGCCGGGTCGAGGCCCTTGGCCTCCATCGCCGCCCGCAGCGCGTCGACGTCGCGGTGCGCGTACACCTCGATGCCGGTGCGCGACTCGATCGCGCCGCCGAGCGTCTCCCGGTGCCACGGCGGCTCGAACCCGGATACGCCGACCGCACGGGCCACCGCAGCCACGAGCTGCTCGCAGCGCGCCGCGATGTCCTCGTAGTCCGCGTACGCCTCGTACCACTCCAGCACGGTGAACTCGGGGTTGTGCTTGAACGAGACGCCCTCGTTGCGGAAGTCCTTGCCGATCTCGTAAACCCGCTCGAGGCCGCCCACGATCAGGCGCTTCAAATAGAGCTCGGTGGCGATCCGCAGGTACAGCGTGCGATCGAGCTCGTTGTGGTGGGTCGTGAACGGGCGCCCCATCCCGCCGCCGTAGATCGGCTGCAGGATCGGCGTCTCGACCTCCACGAAACCGGCGTCGTCGAGGAACCGCCGCATCTCGCTGATCACACGGGCGCGCGTCATGAACAGCTCGCGCGCCTCCTCGTTGGCCATCAGGTCGAGCTCGCGCTGGCGGTAACGGGTCTCCACATCGTGCAGCCCGTGGTGCTTCTCGGGCGGCGGCCGCAGCGACTTCGCGAGCAGCGTCCAGTCGTCGAGCTTCAGCGACAGCTCGCCGCGGCGCGTGCGGAACACGCTGCCGTCGGCGCCCACGAGGTCGCCGAGGTCGAGCGCCACCAGCCGGTCGAGCGACTCCTGCCCGAGCACGTCGGCCCGGGCGTGCAGCTGCATCCGCCCCGAGCGGTCCACGAGATCCAGGAAGGCGGCCTTGCCCTGCCCGCGCCGCGCGGCCAGCCGGCCGGCGATCCGTGCCCGCACCTCGGTCTCCTCACCGGCTTCCAGCCCCTCGTGCGGGGCCTTGACGTCAGCGATCGGCTCGACGCCCGCGAACTGGTGCGGGAACGGCTCGACCCCCTCGTCGCGCAGCGCGGCGAGCTTGCGCCGGCGCTGAGCGATGAGGTCGTCCGTCACGCCTTGGCGACGTCGATCTTGGTGATCTTGAGCTTGCGCGCCTTGCCGCTCGGCAGCTGCACGCTGACGACGTCGTTGCGCTTGTTGCCCAGCAGCGCCTTGCCGACCGGCGACTCATTGGAGAGCTTGTTCTCCGACGGGTTCGCCTCGGTCGAGCCGACGATCGTGTACTGCAGCGACTTGCCGGAACCCTCGTCCTTGACGTTGACGAGCGAGCCGACGCGCACGACGTCGTTGGAGAGCTCCTTGGCGTCGATCACCGACGCCGAGCGGAGCTTGTCCTCGAGCGACGCGATCCGCGCCTCGAGCATCGCCTGCTCGTTCTTGGCGTCGTCGTACTCCGAGTTCTCGGAGATATCGCCGAACTCGCGTGCCTCCTTGATGCGCTCAGCGACCTCGCGGCGCTTGTCGGTCGAGAGGTACTCGATCTCCTGCTTGAGCTTCTCGAGCCCTTCAGGTGTGAGGATGACGTCCTTCTGCATGTCGTCGTCCCTTAGGGGTGGGGTCCGGAGAAAGAAAACGCCCGCACAAGGCGGACGAGTGGATGCGCTTCAGACGCTGGCGCGGCGGAGGATGGTAGCACCGAGATCACCGATGATCGCGCGCTGTTCGGAAAGGGACTCGGCCCGCTGCAGAGCGTCCTGCACGGCATGGGTGACACCCAGCCGTTCCGCGTACCACGGGTGGAACTTGCGCAGGTAGCGGGCGGCCCGCTCGGCGCCCAGATGCTCCTCGGCGCGGTCCATCACCCACTCCCATTCCTCGAGGATCTCGTCGCGCGCCGGATCGGCGTCGCGCGCGCCGAGCACCTGCGCGAACAGCCACGGATTGCCGAGGCTGCCCCGGGCCAACATCACGGCCTCGCAGCCGGTGTACTCGAAGACCCAGCGCACGTGGTCGGCGCCGTCCATGCCGCCGGTGACGATCACCGGCACGGGGAGCTCTTGCACGAGCTGAGCGGCGAGGTCGTAGTCGGGCGTGCCCTTGTGCCGGACCTTGACGGTGCGCGGATGGAAGGTGATCCCGGCCACGCCAGCGTCCTCGACGAGCCGCTTGGCGACCTCGACACCTTCAGCGCGCAGCTTCACGGTGACCGGCAGGTTCGAACCCTCGCGGGCCGCACGCGCGATCGCCACCGCCGTGTCGGCGTCCTGCAGCAGGGCGGCGCCGGCGCCCGTCTTCATCACCTTCGGGACCGGGCAGCCCATGTTGATGTCGACGAAATCCGCCCCGAGCGTCGCCACGTGCGCCGCGGCCGACCGCATGATCTCGGGGTCATGCCCGAAGAGCTGGATGGAAACCGGCCCACCCACCCCCGCCTCACGCTCGCGCGGATCGATCCTGAGCAGCTCGTCGTGCGTCTTGCGGTTGCCGTAGTGGATCGCGAAGCTCGACACCATCTCGCTGACCGCCAGGCCGGCGCCGTAGCGCTTGGCCTGCAGGCGCACGAACCAGTTGCCGATCCCGGCCAGCGGCGCGAGCACGACCCGGTTGGGGATCGTGATGCCGCCCAGCTCCCAGCTGTCGTGCAGAGAACGCACGGATTCGCTTTTCGCCGACATCGCGTCACGAGGTTATCCCGGCGTTGGTTCCGCGATGCCGGCGACGTTACATCTGGTTTCGCTCCCAGATGATTCTCAGGCCCGTGAGCGTGAGCAGATCGTCGACCATGTCGAGCGAGTCGCAGAACGGGACGACGACGTGGGCGAGGCCGCCGGTGGCGATCGCCTTGGTCTCGGCGCCGAGCTGCTCGCGCAGGCGCCCGACGATCCCGTCGACCATCGCCGCGTAGCCGAAGATCATCCCCGAGCGGATCGCGTCGACGGTCGACTTGCCGACCAGCGAGCGCGGCTCGACAAGGTCGATCTTGGGGAGCGCGGCTGCGCGGTCCGAGAGCGCCTCGAGCGAGATCTCGACGCCCGGGAAGATCACGCCGCCCAGGTACTCGCCGTCGGCGGAGACGACATCGTGGGTGACGGCGGTGCCGAAGTCGACGATCACGCACGGGCCGCCGAGCTGCTCGAAGCCGGCGACCGCGTTGACCAGCCGGTCCGGCCCGATTTCGCGCGGGTTGTCGTAGCGGATCGGCATCCCCGTCTTCAGCCCCGGGCCGACGACGGGCATCTCGTGCCCGAGGTAGCGGCGCGCCATCTCGGTCCACTCCGGCCGCAGCTGCGGCACCGTCGACGACACGATCGACGCGTCGATGAGGTCGAACGTCACCCCGCGCAGGCCGAGCAGCGCGCGCAGGGCGGCGCCGAGCTCGTCGGCGGTCGAGCGGCGGACCGTGGCCAACCGCCAGTGCTCCACCAGCTCCTCCCCCCGGAACGTGCCGATGTGGGTCTGCGTATTGCCGACGTCGACGACGAGCAGCATCAGCGGCGGAAGATACGGACCCGCACCGTGAGCGTGCGGGTGAGGCCTTGCGCGTCGCGCGCCGCGATGTAGACGTGGCCGGGCGTGCGGCGGTGCAGCGAGCGGCGCTCGCGCCGCGACAAGGAGATGCGCAGGCGGCGGATCTGGCCCGGCCGCAGCGCGAAACGGCGGGCGCCGAGGACCACCGTGTGGCTGCGGGCGAGCGTCACCACGCCGCTGCAGAGGCCGAACGCGGCGCTCGGGCACCCGATCCGCACGCGAGCGCGGCGCCGGCGGTCGACCACCACGCGCGGTGACAGGCCGACGGCGCCCGCGAAGCCGCGGCGGGCGTGCCGGCGCGGTGCCGCGAGGCCGTGCAGCGTCGGGATCTGCGGCACGAGCGCGACGTCGTCGACGTACGCGTCGTTGTAGGTGCCGCCGGGCTTGCCCGCACGCACGGTGACGACGATCGACCGCGTGAGCCGCGGCACGCGCCCACGCCTCAGCCGCACCGACAGCATCGTCGCGTGCCCGCGCTGCGCGGCGCTCACGGGGTCGAGCGCGATCGCGCCGAGCGGCGCGCCGAACGGGCCGCGGAAGTGCGCCATCACCGTCGCGTGGTCGTCGCTGGCGCGGAAGCCGCCGAGCAGCGCCGACAGCCGCACGGCGGCGCCCGAGCGGGCATCGATCTCCGGCGCCCAGCGCGACATGTCGACCACCTGGCGCAGGCTCGCCGCACCCGACGGCCCGGCCGCGAAGAAGGCGTGGCCGGCGCTCAGGGCGGCGGCGGCGTCGAGCGACGGGAACGCGAACACGCCCGCCACGGTGCCGTAGCGCACGCTCGTGAACGCGCCCGTCCGCGTCCAGTGCGGTGGCGCCGGGCTGGCGCGGTCGTCGGTCGCCGCCGTGCCCTGCTCGGCGCCCGGGTTGGCGAGCAGGTTGCCGGCCGTCGACGGTGGCGGCGGCGGCCGGCGCTCCAGCGCGCCGATGTCGCGCCGCGCGGTGCCGTTGCCATTGCCGTCCATCGCCCGCACCTCGCCGACCGCGTCGATCTGCGGCTCGGTGGCGGAGAGCGCTTCGGGGTCGCCCGCGTCGACGGCCGGGGAACCCGGGCCCGGCGAGAGGTTCGCGAGCAGGCGGGGATCGGTCCCCGGCAGCAGCGAGCGCGTGGCGGTCACGGCGCCGCTGACCGCGCCGGCCACGATCGAGTCCGTGAGCGCGGCCGCGCCGCGCAGCGTGCCCGCGACCGTGAGGTTGCGCGCGCTCAGCTGGCCGGACTCGACGGTGAGGCCGGGCCCGGTGACGAGCACGCTGTGGACGGTCACGCCGCCCGCGACGGTCAGCGCCCCGGTCACGACCGACGAGCGCAGCTCGGCACCGTCGCGCAGGCGCACGTCGCCCTCCGCACTGAGGTCGTCGCCGACGCCGCGCAGTGCCAGCGTGCCGCGCACCGTGAGCCCGGAGAGCGCGGACGCGTCGTCGCCGAGGTCGACGCGGCCGGACAGCACCGTCGCCGCGCGCCCGGCGCCGGCGATCCGTACCCCGCCGCCGTCGTCGTCGAACGTGCCCTGCTCGCTGTGGCGGCCGATCCGGATCGTGTCGGTGCCCGGCTCGTCGGCCGCCGCCTCGAACGCCGCCGCGACGCTGGCCTTGGCGATGCAGCCCGGCTCGGTCTCCTCGACGCAGTAGGTCGCCGCCTGCGCCGGCGCCACGGCCCCCAGCAGCGCGAACACGGCGACGACCGCGACCTTCACGAGCCGACGTCCAGCGGCGGCCCCGCCCGCCGCACCTCCTGCCCGGGCCCGAGCGCGGCGAGCGCATCGGCCGCGCGGCCGGCGCCCGGCACCTCGAGGTCGGGGTCGAGCTCGAGCAGCGGCACGAGCACGAAGCGCCGCGTCGTCACCTCGCGGTGCGGCAGGCGCAGCCGTGCGGACTCGTGCTCGACACCCTCGATCAGCAGCACGTCGACGTCGATCGGCCGCGGGCCGTGCCGCACCCCGGCGGGCTCCCGGCCCAGCGCGCGCTCCACCGCCTTGCAGGCATCGAGCAGCGCCCCGGGGGCGAGCGGCGTCTCGATCCGCACGCACGCGTTGTAGAAGTCGGGCTGGTCGAGCACCTCGCCGACCGGCTCGGTCTCGTACACCGACGACGAGGCGAGCACGACGACGTCGTGCGTCCACAGGTCCTCGATCGCCGCCTGCAGGTTCGCGCGGCGGTCGCCGACGTTCGAGCCCAGGCCGAGGTAGCCGAGCCGCGCCGTCATGCCTCACCGAGCCGCAGCCGGGCGTGCAGGCGGGCCAGCGGACGCGGCGCCCACCAGTTCCAGCGTCCGAGCAGCACCATCAGCGACGGGACGAGGAACGTGCGGACGATGAACGCGTCGATGAGCACGGCGAGCGCCGTCCCGACGCCGAGCTCCTTGATGAAGACCACCTGGGATGTCGCGAACGCACCGATGGCAACACAGAACAACAGCGCGGCGAACGTGACGATGCGGCCCGTGCGCTCCAGCCCCGTCGCGACGGCCTCCCGATCGGGCAGCCCCGAGTCGCGCGCCTCCTTGATCCGGGTGAGCAGGAACACGCCGTAGTCGGTCGACAGCCCGAAGGCGATCGCGAACAGCAGGATCGGCTGGGTCGACTCGAGCGCCCCTTGCGAGTGGTAGTCGAGCACGCCCTCCAGGCGCCCGTCCTGGAAGATCAGCACGAGCAGGCCGAACGCCGCGCTCAGCGTGAGCAGGTTCATCAGCAGCGCCTTGATCGGGAGCACGACCGAGCCGGTCATCGCGAACAGGATCACGAGCGTCGTCGTGCACAGGAGCACGAGGCCGAGCGGGAGCGAGCCGCGCAGCGACTCCTGCTGGTCGAGGAAGCCGGCCGCGCCGCCGCCGACCCGATGCGGGAACGGGGCCGGCACTGCGCGCGCGTCGCGGACGAGCTGCTTGGCCGGATCGGACAGCCCGCGCGTCTTGCCGATCACGTCGATCCGCCACACGTCGCCCGCACGCACGGGCTGCGGCGGCACCGCGACGCCCGGCACCTGCCCGAGCCGCTCGGCGTAGTCGCGCACCGCCGCGGCGTCCTCGCTGTGGACAACCGCATAGATCGGCGCGGTGCGCCCGGGCGGGAACTCGCTGTTGATCACATCCGACACGACGCGGGCCGACTTCTCGCGCGGAAGGACGTCGGCGTCGACGCCGGTGAAGGCGATCCGCAGGAACGGCAGCCCGAGCACGATCAGCAGCGTCGCGGCGACGATGGCGATCGGCGCCGGGCGGCGCATCACGAGCTGCGAGAACCGGTACCACGGTCCGCTGCGCACATGCTCGGCGTCACGCGTGATGGCGACCTGCCAGCGCTTGAGGCTGAGCGAGTTCACGCGCGGGCCGAGGGCGGCGAGCAGCGCCGGCAGCACGGTGAGCGAGACGAGCGCGGCGGTCAGCGCCACGAGCGCGCCGCCGTACGCCATCGAGTACAGGAAGCGCAGGTGGAAGACGATCAGCGAGGCCATCGCGGCCGCGACGGTCACGGCGCTGAACAGCACCGTGCGCCCGGCGGTGCGCATGGTCACGAGCAGCGCCTCGCTGCGCCCGGGGCGCGTCGCCAGCTCCTCGCGAAAGCGCGAGACGACGAACAGCGAGTAGTCGATCGCCAGCCCCAATCCGGCGCCAGTGATCAGGTTGATCGCGAACACCGACATCGGCTCGACCGTGTTGACGAGCCGCAGCCACACGAACGTCGTGAGGATCGCCGTGGCGCCGACGATCACCGGCAGCAGCGCTGCCACCACGCTGCGGAAGACGACCAGCGAGAGCAGGAAGAGCAGCGGGAACGCGAGCATCTCCGCGCGCTTGAGGTCCTCCTGCACCTGCTCGGAGACCTGGCTGAAGGCGACCTGCCCACCGCCGGCCGCGACGCCCGGCTCGCCGTTGAGGCGATCGGCCAGGCGGTCGGCCAGCGCTTTGTCGTCGGCGTCGGAGCGGAACGTGACGAGCAGGTAGGTCGAGCGGCCGTCGCGCGAGACGAGCGCGCGCGGGCCGCCCCGCTTGTACGCGACGACGTCGGCGACGCCCGGGTCCTTCAGGTCGTTCGCGACAGCCGCGATCTTCCGCTGCGCCGCCGGGCTGTCGACCGGCGCGCCGGCGCGCACGAGCACGGCCATGTCGGGCGCCGCCGAGTGCCCGGTGGCCCGCTCGACGTCGGCACGCGCGAGCACCGACTCGGACTGGTGGTCCTCGAAGTCGTCGTTGGAGTCGAGCAGGCCGACGACGGGTCCGCCGTAGGCGGCGGCGAAGACCACGAACACGCCCGCCACGATCAGGACGAGGCGGCGGTGGTGGTCGGCCAGGCGCGCGAGCGCGTCGAACATCAGCCTGCCTTGAAGGCCTCCTGCCAGGCCGCGACGACGGGGTTCTCGTCCGCGATCGCTCCGAGGTCCATCGCCGTGACGATGTTCAGGTGCATCCCGTACGCGAAGAAGCGCCAGATCTCGTCGGGCGGCGCGCCGGACAGCCCCGACACGACGCTGATGACCTCGCCGTACTTGCGCCGCACGTGGTCGCGGATCTCCGGGTCCGAAACCGCGACGTAGCCCTGCATGAGCATGAACAGCGCGTGCCGGTCGGGCAGCAGCTCGGTCTCGTACGCCGTGCCCATCGCCTCCAACTTGTGGCCCGGCTCGGCGGCGTCGGCGGCGCGGCGGAACGCAGCGACGATCTTCTCGCAGGCGCGATCGTCGCAGGCGAGGAAGAGCTCCTTCTTGGTGCGGAAGAGGCGGAACAGATACGGCTGCGAGATACCGGCCTCTTTGGCGATCGCATCCGTGGAGGTGCCGTGGTAGCCGCCGCGGCCGAAGTGCTCGATCGCCACCGAGAGGATCTCCTCGCGGCGCTCGTCGGCGGACTTGCGGCTGCGGGTCGGGGCGGCCATGCGTCGTAGGTTAGTGACTACTTACTTGCCGGTCAACGCTCTTCGCGCCAGACCTCGACCGAGACTTCCTCGACGGGCAGCGGGATCGGCGGCTCGGGCTTGGACGCCTTGACCGTGACGCTCTCGGCCCCGAACTGCGACGCGAGCCGGTCCGCGATGACCGCGCACAGCCGCTCGAGCGTCTTGTACGAGCGTTGCTGGGCGATCAGCGCGATCACCTGGCAGACCTCGCCGTAGTCGACGGTGTCCTCGACGCGGTCGGTGATCAGCGCGTCCGGCTCGCCGACGTCGAAGCGCACGTCGAGCACCAGCCGCTGGCCGATCTCGCGCTCGGCTGCGGTGACGCCGTGGTGCGTGTAGAGCGACAGCCCGACGATCTCGACGGTGACCCCTACCTCGGGGCCCTCTTCGTCATCGTCGTCGTCGGTCAGGTCGTCCTCGTCGTCGAAGTCCTCGTCGGGATCGCGGGCCATTGGCCGAACGTAGCAGCCGAAACCGCGAGGGCGTCGCGCGTGGCGGCGACGTCGTGGACGCGGAAGATGCGGGCGCCGCGCTCGAACGCGATCACGGTGGTGGCCACGGTCGCGTACACCCGCTCGGTCACGTCGCGGCCGGTGATGCGGCCGAGGAAGCTCTTGCGGCTGGTGCCGATCACGAGCGGCCGGCCGAGGGTCGTGAGCTCGTCCAGCCTGCGCAGCAACTCGAGGTTGTGCGCGAGCGTCTTGCCGAAGCCGATACCGGGGTCGAGCTGGATCCGCTCCTCCTTGATGCCGGCGTTCGTTGCCGCGGTCAGCCGCTCGTGCAAGAAGGCCTTGACGTCGTCGACGACGTCGTCGTACTGCGGGTTCTCCTGCATGGTCCGAGGCTCGCCGAGCATGTGCATCAGGCAGCAGTCGACGCCCGTATCGGCGACCAGCGCCGCAAGCTCGGGCTCGTGCCGGAAGGCGGTGACGTCGTTGACGTAGCTGGCGCCGGACTCGATCGCCCGGCGCGCCACTTCGACCTTCATCGTGTCGATCGAGATCTGGACCGGGAGGTTGAGGCCCTTGACGCCTTCGACGACCGGGATCGTCCGCTCGAGCTCTTGTTCTGCCGGGACGGGGGCGGCGCCCGGGCGGGTCGACTCGCCGCCGACGTCGATGATGTCTGCGCCCTCGCCGGCCAGGCGCCGCGCGTGGGCGATCGCGGCGATGTGGTCCTCGAACACGCCGCCGTCCGAGAACGAGTCCGGCGTGACGTTGACGACGCCCATGATCGTGTACGGCTCCACGGGGCGAAGGTAGCCCATACGTCCATTTCCCGGCCGCGCGCTGTCGGCGCGGCGCGCGCGTGCCGATCTCGTGCCCCATGGAGATCGACGCCCAGGCCACGGCTGCGCTGAGCATGCTCACCATGACCGTGCAGGGTGCGCACGACGCGGTCCAGCGCGCGCAGACCGCCTCGGGCAGCACGCCCGCGGCCGACGTGATCCTCGAGCTCTCCACCGCGGCGAAGTCGCTGCTCACGCCCTCCTCGTCATAGCTGCGACCCACCCCGGCCGCTCCTCGAGCTGGCGCCAGGTAAATCTGAGCACGCGCCACCCTCTCGCTCCCAGCTCCGCGTCGCGCTCGCGATCCGTCTCGAAGCGGCTCGGCGCGCGGTGGTAGGCATAGCCGTCGACCTCGACGATGAGTCGGCGGTCACGCCAGACGAAGTCGACGAGGTATCCCTCGACGATCTGGTTGACCTCCGGCGTCGGCAGGCCGTGGCGCCTGCAGATGCTCAGGAAACGCCGCTCCAGCTCGCTTCTGGTCGGGGCCGGGTCGTAGGCTCGCAAGACCGCCTGTAGGGAGGCGGGGTTGGCTCGTCGGAGGTCGGTGAAGTCCACGAGATGCCGGCGATCCGCGGCGTCCACGATCGGCTCGAGATCGTGGGCGCTCATGCCGCGGGCGAGATCGATGATGGTTCGCGCCACTGTCGTGACCGGGATGCCGTCGCGTTCGGTGACATCGTCGGGCGTCAGCGTGGTGCTCCGGTGCAGCTTGATCCCGGCGCGGCGCTTGCGACCTGGGTCCCCCGGCACCGTCACGTGAATCGCTCCACTCCCCACCCTGCGCAGTTCCCAGAGTGATGCCGCGGTCTGGTGGCTGAGCGCTGCGCCCTGGCCGCAGGCCAGCACGGCGGCCATCCAATGGCCCTGGGCGCGCAGGCGTGCGTGGCCGACGGCGTAGACGCCTCGGTGCAGCACGATCAGCCGCCCCGACTCGACCCTCCGCGTGATCGCCGAGTTCGTCAATCCCGCTTGTAGGAGCTGCGCGCGGCTGACGACGCCATGTTGAGCGTCCGCCAGCCCTGCAATCCCTCGGTCCATGGCGCCTATTGCTCGCATAGCGAGCAATAGGCGCCATGAAGGAAACTTCGCCCCTGTGCGCGCACTCGTAACCGGCGCCAACCGAGGGCTCGGGCTCGAGGTGGCGCGGCAGCTCGCGGCGCGTGGGTACGAGGTCCTGGCCGGGGCGAGAGATCCCGGGACCGTGCCGGAGATCGAGGGCGTTCGGGCGGTGCGGCTGGACGTGACGGACCAGGGCACGATCGGGGCGCTGGTGCGGGCGACCGACTCGCTCGACGTGCTCATCAACAACGCCGCAATCCACTACGACACGTGGGAGAGCGTGCTGACCGCGGACCTGGACGTGGTCAGGGAGGCCTTGGAGACGAACACGCTCGGAGCGTGGCGGACGGCGATGGCGTGTGCGCCCCTCCTCGCGCAGAGCGGGCACGGGCGGCTGGTGAACGTCTCTTCGGGCGCCGGCCAGCTCACCACCGGGATGAGCGGCGGCGCGCCGGCCTACTCGATCTCAAAGGCCGCTCTCAACGCGCTCACGCTCATGCTCGCGGATGCGTTGAGGAGGGACCGCGTGCTGGTGAATGCGGTATGCCCGGGCTGGGTGGCGACGGACATGGGTGGCCCGGGAGGACGGCCGGTGCACGACGGGGCGGCCGGGATCGTGTGGGCTGCGACGCTGCCGGACGACGGGCCGACGGGCGGGTTCTTCCGCGACGGCCGGCCGCTCGACTGGTGAGCGCATCGCGCCGAGCGCGATGCCGGCGAGGATCGCGACCCCGCCGAGCATCTGGACGCCGCCGACGACGTCGTGGAACACGGCCGCGCCGGTCGCCGCGCCGACCAGCGGCTCGAGGTTGACGAAGGCGCCCGCGACCGCGGCCGGCACGTGCGTCTGGGCCCACGCGAACAGCCAGAAGGCGAGCGCCGTGCCGGTGAGGGCGAGCGCGACGACGGCGACGACCGGGGTGGCCGACGTCGGCGCAGCGGGGAGGCCGCCCGCGACCGCGAACGGCAGCGCGAACAGGCCGCCGGCGGCGAGCTGGACGGCGGTGACGGCGCCCGCGTCGCGCCCCGCGAGCAGCCGCGGCTGGGCGACGATGAACGCCGCCGAGCCGGACACCGAGGCCAGCACGAGCAGGTCGCCCGCCAGCGAGGTCCCGGCCCCGCCGCCGCCGGCCACCAGGCCGACGCCGGCGAGCGCGAGCAGCGAGCCGAGCCAGGCGAACACGGTCGCCGTCCCGCGCCCGAGGGCCGTCGAGATCACAGCGACGAGCACCGGCACGGCGCCGACGATCAGCGAAGCGTGCGTGACGCTGGTCTGCTGGATGCCCGCGTTCTGGAGCAGGATGACGCCGCCGTAGCCGCCGGCGCCGGCCAGGATCACGCCCGGCGAGATCGCCGCGCGCAGACGGCCGCGCGCGAACAGCGCGAGCAGCGGCGCCGCAACCGCGAACCGCACGACGGCGAGCCAGCCCGCGTCGAGCCACCCCATGCCGAGCTTGGAAAGCGGCACGGTGAGACCCCACAGCGAGCCGGCTGTGGCGAGCGCGAGGATCGGCGCCAGGCGCTTGGCAGTTGTACGGCGGCGGATGGACATCTCGATAAGAACATCGGCGAATCAGTGAAAGCCTGAACCTCAGTTTGACGAGTTGCCCAGTAGACGAAATATTCTTTCGTCAAATGCCACTTTCGCTTGATTTGATTGATGTCCGGCTGCTCGACGAGCTGCAGCAGGACGCCGATCGCCCCAACGTCGAGCTCGCCCGGCTGGTCGGGCTGTCCCCGGCCGCCACGCTCAACCGCGTGCGCCGGCTGAAGGAGTCCGGCGTCGTGCGCGCGATCACCGCCCGGCTCGACAGCGCGGGCGCCGGCTTCGCGCTGCAGGTCTACGTCATGGTCACGCTCGGCCGCCACGACGAGGCCGCCAACCGCCGCTTCCAGGACGAGGTGGTCAAGCTGCCGCAGGTGATCGCCGCCGACTGGGTGACCGGCGAGGTCGACGCGATCCTGATGGTGGTGGCGCGCGACGTCGCGGAGCTCCAGCGCGTGCTGCTGCGGCTGTCCACGCGCGGCGGCACGCGGCTGCTCACGCTGCTGCGGCTGGAGGAGCTCAAGCCGAGCTCGCCGCTCCCGCTCGAGCCGACCCGCGACTAGATCCGTCACGAACCGGGCCCGGAGGGCGAGTATGGCCACATGCGCAGCGACGACGAGCTGCTTCGGCGCACGCCGAAGGACCCCGGCGCCTTCGGCGAGTTCTACGTGCGCCACGAGACGGCCGTGCTCGGCTTCATGCTGCGCCGCACCGGCGAGCCCGAGCTTGCCGCCGACCTGACGGCGGAGACGTTCGCCGCCGCGCTCGTGTCGGTCCGGCGCTACCGCCCCGGCCCGGCGCCGGCTGCAGCGTGGCTGTACGGCATCGCCCGCCATGTCCTCCTGCGCAGCGTGAAGCGCCGCCGCGTGGAGGACCGCGCGCGGCGAAAGCTCGACATGCCGGCGATCGCGCTCACCGATGAGCTCCTCGACCGCATCGAGCGCCTCGCCGGTGACGAGCGCGTCGAGCAACTGCTCGCCAAGCTCAGCCCCGACCAGGCGAAGGCGATCCGCGCGCACGTCATCGCCGAGGACCCGTACCCGCAGATCGCCGCCGAGCTGCGCTGCTCGGAATCCGTCGTCCGCCAGCGCGTGAGCCGCGGCCTCGCCGTCCTGCGCAAGGAGGCCTCATGACCGAGTTCCCCGAGCTCCAGCAGGCGCTCGTCCACGCGGCCGGCCGCCGCCGTCGCCGGGCCCCGCGACTCGCGCGCCCGTTGATCGTCGCCGTGGCGTGCGCGGCGATCGTGGCGGCCGCGCTGACGATCACGCGGCAGCCGAGCGACGAGCGCACCGCCGCGCCGGCGGCGAACGCCATCGACCACTACGCCGTGTTCCAGCGGCCCGCGACGGCGGCGGACGAGCCCCCGAGTGCGGTGACCGGGATGCCCGGCCTGGACGTCGAGCAGGCGCGGTTCGTCGAGCACAGCGGCCCGTGGCGCGTCTACCTCGTCGCCGGCACGCTCGACCAGCGCGACGTGCTGTGCGCGTTCGCCGTCATCGGCGAGCGCGCCCGCTTCGGCTGCGACCCTGCGGGGGCCGTGCACGCCTATGGCTTCCCGCCGGGAGACGGTGAGCCCGGCGGTGTCGTGGCGACGGTGCCCGACGGCGTCAGCCAGCTCGAGATCGGGTTCGACGGCGAGAGCTTCGGCACCAGCGTCAGCGACAACGCGGCCCTGGTGCGGATCGACCCGTGGCCCGCGGGGCCGGGCACGATCACGTGGGATGGCGGCGAGGCGCGGCTGAAGTCGCCTTGACAGATAGCGCTTTACCGGTATAGTCATTACCGGTAAAGATGAGTACGAAGCACGTCACCCTCGCCACGATCGCCGACGCCGTCGGCGTATCGCGGATGACCGTCTCCAACGCCTACAACCGGCCCGATCAGCTGTCACCGGCGCTGCGCGAGAAGATCCTCGAGACGGCCCGCGAGCTCGGCTACGGCGGCCCCGACCCGGTCGCCCGGACACTCAAGAGCGGCGCCACCCGGTCGATCGGCGTCGTGCTCGACTACGCGCTCACGATCGCGTTCACCGACGTGGCCACAGTGCAGTTCCTGCTCGGCATCGCCGCCGGCTGCGAGGAGTCCGCGCGCGGCCTGTCGCTCGTGCCCCGCATCGAGGGCCTCGACGCCGCGCTCGTCGGCTCCGCGCTGGTCGACGGCTTCGTCGCCTACTGCGTACCGGAGGACGACCCGCGCTGGGACGCCATCCGCGCGCGCAACCTCCCGTTCACGCGCGTCGACTTCAAGCCGGAGACGGCGACGCGCAACGTGAACATCGACGACGAGGGCGCCGCCCGCGCCGTCGCCGAGCATCTGATCGCCCTCGGGCACCGCCGGTTCGGGATCGCCATGAACGAGCTGGACGGCGGCGACACCGGGCCTGAGGCGCAGGAGCGCGCCGTCTACTTCGTCGAGGCCGCGCGGCTGGCCGGCTGGCGCGCAGCGATCGAGGCCGCCGGCCTCGCGTGGGACCAGGTCCCCGTCGCCGGCGGCGCCGGCTACGGCCAGGGCGGCGGCCGGATCGCCGGCGCCAAGCTGCTCGATCGCGCCGAGCGCCCGACCGCGATCCTCGCGATCTCCGACGTGATCGCCCTCGGCGTGCTCGACGCCGCCGCCGAGCGCGGCATCTCCGTTCCCGGCGACCTGTCGGTCGCCGGCTTCGACGACATCCCCGACGCCGCACACGGCAGCCCGGCGCTCACGACGGTCCGCCAGCCGCATCAGCGCAAGGGCCTCGAGGCCGTGCGCCTGCTTCTCGCGGACGACCCGCAGAACGTCCTCCTCCCCACGGAGCTCGTCATCCGAGCCTCCACCGGTCCCGCTCCCCGAAAGGAGTCCTCCCCATGAACGGTCAGCCCACCGCCATCCTCATGGCCGTCGAGTCGACGCGCCGCAACCTGCACGAGCCGCCGCGTGAGCGCACGCCGCGGCGGAGCCGTCGCGCTGCCGCCCGCATGCTGCAGGCCGCGGCGCACCGGCTCGACCCGCGCGTGGCGCCCGCGCCGCGTGCGAGTCTGGGCCGCTAGGCCAGGTTCGGCTTGTCCGGCCCGATCCCGCGCGTCTCGGCCGCGCCGCCGGCGAGGCCGGGACGCGGCAGGGGGCGCGGCGGGGCCGGGGCGGCGGCGCCGGGCAGCTCCGGCCGCTGGGGACCGCTCTGCACGGGCGGTGCCTCGTCCCCGAACACCTCTTCTTCGGTCTTGCCCTCGAGCAGCGCCTCGAACTGCTCGCGCTCGATCGTCTCGCGCTTGAGGAGGACCTCCGAGATCGCCTTCAGCGACTCGCGGCGCTCGCTCAGGATGTCCTTGGCCTGCTGGTGTGCGCCCTCGACGATGCGGCGGATCTCGTCGTCGATCTCGCGCGCGATCTCGTCCGAGTAATCGGGCTCGGCCGAGAACTCGCGGCCCAGGAACGGCATCCCGTGGTCGTGGCCGAACACCCGCGGCCCGAGCTTCTCGCTCATGCCGAAGCGCATGACCATCTGCTTGGCCGTCGCGGTGACCTTCTCGAGGTCGTTGGAGGCACCCGTGGTGATCTCGCCGAAGACGATCTCCTCGGCGGCACGGCCGCCCAGGGTCATCGCCATCGTGTCGGTCAGCTCGGCCTTGGTGGTGAGGAACTTGTCCTCGGCCGGCAGCGAGATCGTGTAGCCGAGCGCCTGGCCGCGGCTGATGATCGAGATCTTGTGGACGGGGTCCGAGTGCTCGAGGTAGTGGCCGACGATCGCGTGGCCCATCTCGTGGTACGCGGTGATGATCCGTTCCTTCTCGCCCATGACCCGGGTCTTCTTCTCCGGGCCGGCGACCACCCGCATGATGCCCTCTTCGAGCTCGGTCTGGGTGATCTCCTTCTTGCCCGTGCGAGCGGCCAGCAGTGCGGCCTCGTTGACGAGGTTGGAGAGGTCGGCGCCCGTGAAGCCCGGGGTCTGGCCGGCCAGCACGTCGAGGTCGATCACCTTCGCCAGCGGCTTGCCGCGCGTATGGACCTCGAGGATCTTGCGGCGACCGAGGCGATCGGGTCGGTCAACGGTGATCTGGCGGTCGAAGCGGCCGGGCCGGAGCAGGGCGGGATCGAGGATGTCGGGCCGGTTGGTGGCCGCGATCATGATGATGTTGTCCTTGGCCTCGAAGCCGTCCATCTCGACGAGCAGCTGATTCAGCGTCTGCTCGCGCTCGTCGTGGCCGCCGCCGAGGCCGGCGCCGCGGTGGCGCCCGACGGCGTCGATCTCGTCCATGAAGATGATGCAGGGAGAGTTCTGCTTGGCCTGCTCGAACAGGTCACGCACGCGCGAGGCGCCCACGCCGACGAACATCTCCACGAAGTCCGAGCCGGAGATCGAGAAGAACGGCACGCCCGCCTCGCCGGCCACGGCGCGCGCGAGCAGTGTCTTGCCGGTGCCCGGAGGGCCGTAGAGCAGCACGCCCTTCGGGATCCGCGCCCCGAGGGCCTGGAACTTCTTCGGGTTCTCGAGGAACTCCTTGATCTCGTGCAGCTCCTCGACCGCCTCGTCGGCGCCCGCCACGTCGCGGAACGTGATCTTCGGCGAGTCGACCGACAGCCGCTTGGCGCGCGACTTGCCGAACGACATCACCTTCGAGCCGCCGCCCTGCACCTGGTTCATCAGGAAGATCCAGAACCCGATGAAGATCAGGAACGGCAGCACGTACGTCAGCAGCGAGAGGATCACGCTCGATCGCGCGGGCCGCACGTCGAAGTCGGAGATGTTGCGCGCGGTCTCGGCGGCGCGCAGCTTGTTGACGAGGACGTCCGAGTAGTCGATCGGGTAGCCGACCTCGTACTTCTTGCCGTCCTGCCGCACGACCTGGACCGAGTTGTCCTTCGTGTTCAGCGTGACGGTCTTGATCTTGTCGCCCGCGGTGGACGGCGGCGAGTCCAGCTGCGTCAGGAACTGCGAGAACGAAGTCTTCTCCGCCCGGTCGCTGTTCGAGATCAGCTTCGAGGCGAAGAACGCCAGGATGATCACGATGATGATCGGGAACGCGGCGCTTTTGAAGAATCGGGTCATGGGCGCACCCGCGGTACGGGAGCGTGGCTGAAACTGCTGGACAAGTCGATCAAGGCTACCAGTGGTCGAGGAATGGCCCGGAAGCTTCGAGTCTGGTCGCGCTTCCTATAGATCACCTAATCGGCAACTCCGGTCAAAGTCGCGACATACGGCAGGTTCCGGTAGCGCTCCGCGTAGTCCAGTCCGTAGCCGATCGCGAACTTGTCGGGGATCTCGAAGCCAACGTAGCGCGCCGGAGTGTCGACTTTGCGCCGTTCTGGCTTGGTCAGCAGCGCGCAGACCTCGATCGACGCCGGGTTGCGCGCTTCCAGCGTCCGCATGAGGTACTGCAGCGTGAGGCCCGAGTCGACGATGTCCTCGACGATCAGCACGTTGCGCCCCTCGAGCGGGGCGTCGAGGTCCTTGAGGATCCGCACGACGCCGCTGGAGTCCGTCGACGAGCCGTACGAGGAGACGGCCATGAAGTCGACCTCGCACGGGATGTCGAGATGGCGCATCAGGTCGGCCAAGAAGAAGACGGCGCCCTTGAGGACGCCGATCAGCAGCAGGTCGCGACCCTTGTAGTCGCGCGAGACCTCCTCCGCCATCTCCTTGATGCGGTGCTGCAGCTCGTCCGCCTGAACGAGGATCTCCCCGATGTGCTCGTCCTGGAGCAAGGACGAGCAGTCTAGGGCCAGCGGAGGGTGACCCGGCGGCTCGTTTCCGGCGTGGCGGCGAAGCGCTCGCCGGTGGCGACTCCGGGGACCCACGCGATCTCGTCGCCGGCGACCACGATCGGCACCGCGGAGCGCTGCTCGCGCGGCAGCTTGCGATCGGTGAACAGGTCCTGCAGCGTGCGGCTGCCGCCGAGCCCGAGCGGGCGCATGCGGTCGCCGGCTCGCCACGGGCGGACATCCAGGCGCGGGCCGAGTCGGTCGGCGTCGAGCGCGCCGTCGGCCGCCTCCTCGCAGCGCAGGCGCCCGGCGCCGTACGCCACGCTCCCCGGCACGGCGAGAACGACGGGCGCGGGCGGCGCGGACGGCCCGTGATCGAACCGCAGGCGCCCGTACTCGGCCACGGCACGCAGGCCGCCGCCGAGGTCGAGCGTCGCCGTGCCGTGACGGCTGAGCGCAAGGATCTCCGGCAGCCGCGACGGACTTAGATTCCCACCCACCCGGCCTGACATCTCCGCGATCGTCAGCCGCGCGAGCGCCGGCGGCAGCGCCGCCAGCGCGTCCAGGTCGGGCTCGGCGGCCACGAGCTCGTCGAGCACCGCGGCCTCGTCGCGCAGGATCGCCAGCGTCCGCAGGATGTTCGCCTCGGCCGCCGGGTGCAGCGACCGCAGCGCGGGCAGGAGCTGGTGGCGGACACGGTTGCGGGCGAAGTCGAGCGAGTCGTTGGTCGGATCCTCGCGCCACTCCAACCCGCGCTCGACGCAGTAGGCGGTGACCTCCTCGCGCGTGCACCCGAGCAGCGGCCGGATCACGCGGCCGTCGCGCTCGGCCATGCCGAGCAGCGCGCGGCGCCCGGGCGAGGCGGCGAGCCGGTACAGGACCGTCTCGACCTGATCCGTGGCCGTGTGGCCCGTGGCGATCAGGCCATCCTGCTTCGCGGCCTCGGCGTAGCGGACCTCACGCGCCCAGGCCTGGACGTTGCCGGCCGGAGGGCCGGCGCGGTGCACGTGCAGCGGCACGCCAAGCCGCGCGCAAAGGTCGGCGCAGAACGCCTCGTCGCCGTCCGCCGACTCGCGCAGGCCGTAGTTGACATGCAGGGCGGTGACCGGGCCGGCGTGCCGCACCGCGAGATCGAGCAGGCAGACGGAGTCGCGTCCTCCGGAGAGGAGCACGACGACCGGGCCGGTGAGCAGCGCCGTGTTCATGCCGGTCGCGCGAGGAACAGGTCCGTCGCCTCCCTGAACCCCTTGAGCTTCACCTCGCCGATCGGCTCGAAGCGCAGGTAGTCGCCGGCGGCGGTCACGACCTCGTGCGTGACGAGGACCTCGCCGCCCGCGGCACGCGCGCCGACGCGCGAGGCGAGGTTGACCGAGCGGCCGTAGTAGTCGCCGTCGCGGTACAGCGCCTCGCCGCAATGGATGCCGATCCGCGGCAGCGGCCGCCGCCCGGCATTGAGCTCCTGGAAGCCGACGGCCCAGTCGACGAGCGCGCTCGGGTCGGCGCCCACGACCATGACCTCGTCGCCGATCGTCTTGATCACGCGCGCGTCGTCGGGGAGCGTGAGCTCGACCGACTCGACGAAGCGCTCGACGACGTCGACCGCCTCCTCCTCGCCCGCCTCCTCGGTCAGCCGCGTGTAGCCGGCGAGGTCGGCGAACGCGATCCCGATGCGCAGGCGCCCGAGCTCCTCGCCCGCGCCCTCGAGCTCGAGGTGGCCGACGACGTCCTGGCCGACGAAGTGCTGCAGGGCGCGGTGGTGGACGCGGTCCATGATCGGCGACGCGAGCGGGAGCAGCTCGGCGGCGAGCTCCTCCATCGCCTCGGCGATCTCCAGCCCGGGGACGCCGTCGCGCATCAGCGGCTCGTGGACGAACAGGTGGAAGAGCTTGACCTCGGCGTCGGCGATGCGGGCGAGCGCCTGGCCGTACACGCGCACGAGCTGCAGGAAGGCGACGAGCGGGAAGCCGGCCTCGAGCACGGCGGCCATGTAGCGGAGCAGCTGCACGTCCTCCTCGCCGATCTGCGCGAGCGAGTCGGCCGAAAAGCCGGCCGCCGTCCAGATGCGCTCGATCAGCGCCGGCTCGAGGCCGGTCTCCTCGGCCGCCTCGGCGAGCGTGCGGGTGTGCGCGGGCGGCGGGAACAGGTCCTCGAGATAGCCGAACGCGAGGCGGCCCGAGTGCGCGGCCTCGCGCAGCTGGGCGAGCGAGTGCCCGCGCTCGCGCAGCCGGGCGACGAGGCGGGCGTGAGCGATCGCGGCGGGCGTCCAGCGGCCGTTGCCGAGCGGCACGATCCCGTCCTTGACCCACCGCCGCAACGTGGCCGGCGATACCTCCAGCCGCCGTGCGACATCGCTGAGCGTCAGGTCCGGCATGACCCCGAAGATGAAAGCGGCGGGACCGCGGTCGTGGTCCCGCCGCATGCGGGCAATGCGGCCCGCTGCCTCGGCCGGCGGCGTTCGTCCGAAGGCGACGCCTTGCGGGTGACCGATGGGCCCCCCACTTCCCGGCCTATTGCCTGGTCCGGGTGCCGCACGGTCTAGCGCGGGATCCGGCGGGTGTCAAGCCCGCGCGACCGAGCGCGAACAGTTAGACGGCGAGGTGCGGATACTCCTCCTTCAGGAAGTCCCTGTAACGGGCGTAGATCGGCTTCGTGATCGGGATCAGGCTGAGCGCGGCCTTCACGTCGCCGCCCGACTTGATCCGGCGCCGCGCCAGTGCCATCGCGATGTTCTCCTTGCCCTGGAAGTAGCGATTGGCGATCTCCGAAGACATCTCCATCTTGACCTTCGGCTTCCAGTCGACCTCGTCGGTCCACTCCCAGTGCAGGTTGCCGTCCTCGCCCGGCTCGGCGGCCCGGATGTTCACCACGAGGTCGACGTCGGGAAACTCGAAGCGCTGCGGCACGTCCGCGTCGCGCAGCTTCGGCCCCATGTCGGGGTCTTCGCTCATCGCCGAGAAGATCCAGTCCATGATCGTCCGGAACTCCTTCGGCGATGAGAACTCAGCGGCCATGGCTCAGGACGACGAGCCGGACGAGCCGGACGAGCCGGACGAGCCGGTCGACCGCGACCGCGTCGAGCGAGTGCCCGTCGAGCGGGAGGAAGTGGACCGCGTGCCCGTCGACTTCGCCCGCGTGCTCGTCGACCGCGCGCGCGTGCTTGCCGCCGGCTTCTTCGCCGCCGGCTTGGCCGCCGTGCTCCGCGACCGCGACGCCGTGGTGCCGCTGCTCTTGGCCGCTGTCGACCGTGACGCGGTGCTGCGGGTCGCCGGGCGCCGGGCGGCAGCCGGCTTCGCCGTTCCGCCCTCGAGCTTTGCGACGCGCTCGCGCAGGCTCGCCACCTCGGCCTTGAGGTCATCGAGCACCTTGAGGTCGCCCACCGCGTCGCGGAAGCGAGCGGCGGCGTGCGCGACCTCTTCGACGAGGTCGCGGCCGCGCTTCTGCGCGGCGCCGCTGCCCTCGGTCGTCGCCTTCAACGTACGCTCGACAGCGCTGCGGACCGCCTCCACGGGGTCCGTTGTGCCGGAGCCCTTCTTGTCCTTCTTCTTCTTGTCCTTCTTCGCCATGGCGCGAGTCTAATCTGAGTGCGCGTGCCGGGTCCCGTCCATCTGCGCCCCCATGCCGACGTCGCCGAGCGCGTGCTCCTGCCCGGAGATCCGGGCCGTGCGCTCCGGCTCGCCCAGCAGCTCCTCGAGGCGCCGAAGATGCTCAACCACCACCGTGGCCTATGGGGCTACACGGGGGCCGCGGCGGACGGCGCGCCGCTGACCATCCAGAGCACCGGGCTCGGCGGCCCGAGCGCGGCGATCGTCACCGAGGAGCTGATCGGGCTCGGCGCGCGGCGGCTCGTGCGCGTCGGGACGTGCCGCGCCGATCTGCCGCTCGGGTCGCTGGTGATCGCCGAGGCGGTGCTCGCCGAGGACGGCGCGAGCCGCGCGCTCGGCGCCGCCGGCGAGCTCGGCGCGGACCCGGAGCTGTTCGCCGCGCTCGTCGCGGCCGGCAACGGCGCGGTCACCGGCCGCGTGCTGACGACCGATCTCTACTACGGCGACGCCCCGGACGCCGGCGCGCTCGCGGCCGACCTCACGAGCGGCGCGGTGTTCGCCGTCGGCGCCCGCCACGGCGTGCCGGCCGCCTGTGTGCTGGCCGTCAGCGAGAGCGCCGGCGAGCGGCTCGATCCCGACGGCGTCGAGGCCGTCGAGGTCGAGCTCGGCCGCGTCGGTGCCGCCGCGCTGCGCTGATCGCCGGCGAACTGCGGCTGGCCGCTACGTCCAGAAATCGTCGTGGCCAACCGACTCGGCCCGGATGTCCTCGACCTTGGTGGAGATCATCAGGAAGGCGACCTCCGAGTCCGAGTCGTTGCGGCTGGCGCGCGGCGTGCTGGCCGGGATCAGCGCCGCGTCGCGCGGGCCGAGCGTGGTGACGTCGTCGCCGAGCTTGATCGTCAGCTCGCCGTCGAGCACCAAGTAGATCTCCTCGATCGTGCGGTGGCTGTGACCGCGGGCCGGGTCGCCGCCGGGCGGCACGTGCGCCATGCCCGGCGCCAGGACGCGCACGTTCACGGCAAGTTGCTCGGAGCCCATCGGCCGCCCGTAGCCGAGGAACGCGCCGGGCGCTTCGCCGGTGTAGTCCGGCGCATCGCCCGCGCGCATGATCGTGTAGGCGCTCAAGCCTTCTTCTTGGCGGTCCGGCGGCGGGCAGGCGTCGGCGGCGGCTCGTCGACCTTCAGGCGCTCCTGCTCGCGGGGCAAGGGCGGCGGGGAGGCGTCGAGCGCGGACGCGAGGTTGGAGATCTCGAGCGTCAGCGTCG
Organism: uncultured Solirubrobacteraceae bacterium; assembly: GCA_963803335.1. Taxonomy (GTDB): domain Bacteria; phylum Actinomycetota; class Thermoleophilia; order Solirubrobacterales; family Solirubrobacteraceae; genus DASSUW01. Next base: position 24,579 of record CAWDME010000016.1, read on the forward strand.
AGAGCTGGCCCTCGAGCGCCGACAGCCGCTCGTCGAGCGCGCCGGCCGGCTTGGCCAGGCGCTGGTCGAGCCGGTCGACGGCCTCTTCGATGCCCTCCATCCGCTGGGAGACCGAGCGCAGCCGGCGCGTGAGCCGCTCGACGTCCGCAGCCGACGGGATGTTGAGCGCCCCCATCGCCGCCTCCTGGGCCTGCGTGGCGCGTTCGCGCGCTTCGAAGGCGCGGGCGATCGCCGAGTTGACCAGCGGGTTCTCGAGCAGCTCCTGGGCAAGCTTGCCCAGCGCGTCCTCGCCCTGACGGGCGATCCGGTCTCGCAGCCCGCTGGGGGCGCTGTCGTCATCCATCAGAGATCCCTTTCGGAGGCGGCGTCAATCGAAACCTAGCGTTTAGCTCCTCCGGTACGCTGCCATAACTACGTAGGCCGCATTCGCGGCGCAGGTCACGGCGGGAGGAAAGGGGAGCACCGCCGTATCTAAGGCTCAACTCGAGGGTTATCCCAGACGGAAGTTCGTGGCGCGACCGCGAATTACCGCAAGAGAATGGGCGTCTAACCGTTCGAGATTGCGTCAGGCCCCATGCGACCGATAGCCTCAGAGACAGAATCAGAGGGTCCAGCCCGCGGCGATCGAGGGATGTCGAGCCGTGCCGCAGGCGAGGGAGGGGGCCCGTTCCAGGGATGAATAGCCGCAAGCTGCTAGGGATCGCGCTCGCTGCTTCCGCTCTCTACGCGGGAGTTCTCGTGACGAGCGCATCGGCCGAGTTGCATCGCGTGCAGGTGACGCTCGTCACCGGCCAGGTGCTCACGGTCACCGTCGACGTGCCTCCGGGCTCGGCGGTCACGCCCGCGCAGATCACTGGCCTCCCCGCGCCGATCCAGAACATCGTCGACCTCGGGCCCGTCGCCACGCCGACGCCGATCCCGACCCCGACGGTGCCGGCCGCGCCCGAGCTGCCGAGCGTCAACGTGCCGGGCGTGCCCACGCCGGGCAACCAGCACGGCGGCGACGACGGCAGCGGCAGCGGCAACACCGGTGGCGGCAACACCGGTGGCGGGAACGGCTCCACGCGGCCCGAGCTCCCGACCACTGACGAGAACCCGGTCAATCGCGCGGACGGCAACGTGCATTCCTCCGTGGGCCGCGCGAAGGACAAGGTCAAGGAGACCGCCGACTCGGTGACCGGGACGAACCCGGACGGCTCGCCGAACCCGGGCAACCCGACGTACTCGCTCGCCACGCCCGGGCCTGCGCGCATCGGCGTGCCGAACTTCTTCATCAACAAGTTCCGGATCCCGCCCTTCCTGCTCCCGATCTACCAGGCCGCCGGCATCCAGTACGGCGTGCGCTGGGAGGTCCTGGCCGCGATCAACGAGATCGAGACCGACTACGGACGCAACCTCAACGTGAGCACCGCGGGTGCCGTCGGCTGGATGCAGTTCCTGCCGTCGACCTGGCGGCTGTACGGCGTCGACGCCAACGGCGACGGCGTCAAGGACCCGTACAACCCGGTCGACGCGATCTTCGCCGCCGCCCGCTACCTGCGCGCCGCCGGCGCCGACACCGACATCCGCCGCGCGGTGTTCGCGTACAACCACGCTGACTGGTACGTCGACTCCGTGCTGCTGCGCGCCCAGGTCATCGGCGGCCTGCCGTCCAACCTCGTCGGGTCGCTCACCGGCCTCACGCAGGGGCGCTTCCCCGTGCAGGCGCGCTCGACCTACGCGGGCCAGCTGAAGGCCAAGCAGAAGCGCGTGCGCGAGGGCAACGCCGCGGTGCTCGTGGAGTCGACCAACCGCCGCGGCATCAACATCTTCTCGCGCGACGGCGCTCCGGTCGTCGCCGTCAACGACGGCCGCATCGTCGCGATCGGCAAGAACCAGCGGCTCGGCAACTACCTCAAGCTCCAGGACGTCTACGGCAACACGTACACGTACGGGCACCTCGGCCGGATCGCCAAGCGCTACCCGGTGCCGAAGCCGCAGCCGGTCACCCAGCAGGAGACCGAGGTGCAGACGCCGGCGCCGGACGCCGCGCCGTCGCAGCCCGCGTCCGACACCGCGCAGCCGGCCACCAAGGCGCCGTCGCGGCGGCTCGCCGCCAAGGCCACGCCGAAGGGCGTGAAGGCCCCGAAGCCGGCGCCGGCCACCAAGGAGCGCCTGTTCGCGAACCCGACGCGGCCGAACGCGTCGGCCGCCGGTGGCGCCGACCAGGAGTTCCAGCGCACCGGCCGGATCGACGGCGTCGAGACCTTCAAGGGCTACTACGAGCGCGTCCTCGGGCTCAACCGCAAGGACGTGCAGCTCAAGCGCCTGCGGCCCGGCGCCCGCATCGTCGCCGGCACGATCCTCGGCCGCCTGGCCAAGGTCGACAATCGTGCGCCGTACCTGAAGTTCGAGATCCGCCCCGCCGGCGCCGGCGCCCCGCGCGTGGACCCGAAGCCGATCCTCGACGGCTGGAAGCTGCTCGAGTCGACCGCGATCTATCGAGCCAACGGCAAGAACCCGTTCTTCGGCGCCGACGCCTCGAACCCGTCGATCGGGCAGATCCTGCTGATGAGCAAGGAGGCGCTGATCCGCCACGTGCTCAGCAACCCGCAGATCGACATCTACGAGTGCGGGCGCCAGGACATCCGCGCGGGCCAGATCGACCGCCGCGTGCTCGCCACGCTCGAATTCCTCGCCGCCTCGGGCCTGCGGCCCACGGTGAGCACGCTCAAGTGCGGCCACAGCTACCTGACGACCTCGGGCAACGTCTCCGAGCACACGACCGGCACGGCCGTCGACATCGCAGCGATCAACGGGATCACGATCTCACCCGCCACGCAGGGCAAGGGCTCGATCACCGAGATGACGATCCAGCGCCTACTCACGCTGCAGGGCACGATGAAGCCGCACCAGATCATCTCGCTGATGCAGTTCTCGGGCACCGACAACACGCTGGCGATGGCCGATCACGACGACCACATCCACGTCGGCTTCCGGCCGCTGTTCGGGACCAACTCCAAGGAAGCGCGGCAGGTCAACGCGATCCTCAAGCCCAAGCAGTGGATCAAGCTGATCAACCGCCTCGGCGAGATCGACAACCCGACGGTGCGCCGCACGCCGTCGAAGTACGCGGTGCCGACGCGGAGCTCCGCGTCGCACAAGGGCGAATAGAACCCCCTGGCGCGGTTCGGGTTCGTTCAGTGGGAGTTCGCGGGGCGGCTCGGCCCCGAACCCGGGCGCTACGTCGCGCGCCGCTTCGCGGGTGACGACGCGCGTTCCGTGCTGGTGATCGGCGGGATCGAGGCGCCGCGCCGCCGGCTGCGGCGGCGTTCGCGGCGCGCCGGGCCGGGGCCGGACCAGGTGGAGGTGGAGGTGACGCGCGCGACCGTGATCGACGCTGAACCTCTAGGCGAGCTGGAGGCCGCCGACGCGTGGCTCGTCCGGGCGTGCGGCGACGACGCCGAGCGCGTGACGGGGGAAGCGCTCGCCGTGCTCAACCAGGCGGTCGCGGGCCAGCGCCTCGCGGCCCGCGACCCATGGCTGCCGGACGCCGACCCGGCGCGCGCGCTGGTCTGCCGCGTCGGCTACGGCACCGGCGAGCAGGTCGCCGACGGGGACTGGGAGTCCGCGCGCGAGCTGCCGGCGCCGTGCGCCCCGCGGACGATGTTCGCGCCCCAAGAGCGCCTGGCCGCGCTGCTCGGCGGCCGCGAGGTCGCGCTCGCGTGCGAGGAGCTGGCCCTGCGCGCCCGCGGCGACCTCGACCACGGCCGCCCGCGCGAGGCGGCGCTGCAGCTGTCCGTCGCGCTCGAGGCCGCGCTGGCCGAGCTCGAGGGCTGGCGCGAGACGCTCGGGCCGCGGCTCGACGAGCTGGCGGTGCATCGCGACCCCGTGCGGCGGGCGGCGGCCGCGGCGCTCGCCGGCGGCCTGGACGCGGAGACGGTCGAGGCCGTGGAGGCGGCGCTCGGACGGCTCGAGGCCGCCCTACGCGCGCGCGCCGTGGCGCGCTGAGAGACGATGATGCCGGCGTGACCGCACCCGACGGCGGCGAGGCCCCACCGTTCCCCGACGAACTGCTGACCGCGGCGGCCGAGGTGCCCGGCGGCTGGGTCTACGCGATCGACCCGGCGTACGACCCGAACGGGACCGTGCCGCCCGAGGGCATCGTCGGCGCCTGGGAGATCGGCGCCGACGGGCACCCGACCGGCACGTTTCGCCGCAACCCGAACTCCCAGGCGTCCGGCGCATGAGCCGCGTCAGAGCGCGGCGAGGACCGCTTCCATCTCGGACTCGACGTCGCCGTCGAGCTTGACCGCGGCGAAGCGGTCGAACGGTGTGCCGCTCTTGGTGATGACGGCGATCCGCCCGCCGGCTTCGAGCGTGAGCTCCGGGAGCCCAGCGGCCGGGTAGACCTCCAGCGAGGAGCCGACGCACAGCATCAGGTCGGCGCCCGCGGCGAGCGCGCTCGCGCGGGTCATCGCCGACTCGTCGAGCATCTCCCCGAACAGCACGACGTCGGGCTTCAGGGGCTCGCCGCAGTCGCAGCGCGGGACGCCGTCGGACGCCGCGTCGAGCCGCGCGCGCGTCTCGCCCAGCGGGTAGCGCATGCGATCCACCTGGCACGAGGCGGAGGCGATCGAGCCGTGGATCTCGATTACGTCGCGTGATCCCGCGGCTGCGTGCAGGCCGTCGATGTTCTGCGTGATGACCGGGATCTCGAGCTCGGCCAGCGCGCGGTGGGCGCCGTTGGGCTGCTTGTTCTCGAGCGCGGCGAAGCGCTGGCCGTAGAACCCCCAGAAGCGCTCGGGCTCGCGGCGCCAGACGGAGATGTGGGCGACCTCCATCGGGTCCACGTTCTCCCACAGGCCGGTGACCGGGGAGCGGAAGTCCGGGATCCCGGACGGGACGGACACGCCCGCTCCGGTGAGGGCGACGACCGACCTCGCCGAGCGGATCAGCCCGGCGAGGCGGTCGTGGGCGGAGCTCACCGGCCCTTGAACTCCGGCCGCCGCTTCTGCAGGAAGGCGCTGATGCCCTCGCGCGCGTCGTCGGACGCGAAGACGCCGGCGAACGCCTCCTTCTCGACCTCGATGCCGTCGTCCAGATCGCCCTGGTGCGAGGCGCGCTTGATGCTCTCGAGCGCCAGCGGGGCCTGCTCGGCGAACTTGCGCGCCCACGCGAGCGCCGTGTCGAACAGCTCGTGGTCCGGCACGAGCCGGTTCACCAGCCCGTACTCGTAGCCCTCCTCGGCAGAGATCGGCTCGCCGGTGGTGTTCATCTCCAGCGCCTTCGCGGGCCCGACCAGGCGCGGCAGCCGCTGGGTGCCGCCGAAGCCGGGGATGATCCCGAGGTTGATCTCCGGCTGGCCGAACGAGGCCGAGTAGGCGGCCAGGCGCACGTCGCACGCCATCGCGATCTCGCAGCCGCCGCCGAACGCGAGCCCGTTGACCGCCGCGATGGTCATGATGCGCGACTTCTCCCAGTCCCGGAACAGCTCGTGCGCGCGGTTGAGCAGCTCGCGGCCGCCCCCCTCATCGAGCTGGGTGAACGCCTTGATGTCGGCGCCCGCGCAGAACAGCGCAGGGTTCGGGGAGGCGATGATCATCGCCTTGACGCGGCCGCCCTCGATCGACCGCCAGGCCTTGTCGAGCGCTTCGATCACCTGTGGGGCGAGCGAGTTTGCGGGCGGGTTGTCGAGCCACAGGATCGCGATCTCGCCGCGCGTGTCGAGCTTGACCGGCGCGTTCTCGTAGCCCTCGTCGGGCTGCGGGTACGGGTAGAAGCCCTGGCCGCTCTTGGCGCCCAGCCGGCCCTGAGCGACCAGCCGGCGGAGCACGAGCGGCGGCTCGAAGCCCTCGCCCCACTCCTCCTGCGCCTGCTCGAGCGCGGCGAGGATGTCGTCGAGCCCGCGGAAGTCCGCGCGCGCGAACGGGCCGGGCACCATGCCGGTGCCCATCATCAGCCCGAGGTCGATGTCGCGGACGCCGGCGATGCCCTCCTCGAGCACCAGGCAGGCTTCGACCAGCGCCTTGAGCTGGAAGCGATCGGCGATCCGCTCGTCGATCTGCGCGCTCGTCTCAGGAGTGCTCATAGAAGCCCTTTCCGGTCTTGGCGCCGAGGTCGCCGGCCTCGAGCTTCTCCTCCATTCCACGGTGCACGTAGAAGCGGTCGCCGTACGCCTCGCGCATGTCGCGCGCGACCTTAACGACGGTGTCCAGGCCCGACATGTCGGCAACCCGGAACGGCCCCATCGGCATCTGCGCCTTCTCGGTGATGAACTCGTCGAGCTGCTCGACGTCGATCCCCGTCTCGTCCTGGTAGCGCCAGATCTCGCTGGCCGTGGAGACGAGGATGCGGTTGACCACGAAGCCCGGGCACTCGTGGCAGCGCACCGGCATCTTCTTGATCGCCTGCGCGAAGTTGGCGGCGGCCTGCGCCGTCTCCGGCGCGGTGTCCTCCCCCTCGATCACCTCGATCAGCCGCATGTACGACGCCGGCCAGAAGAAGTGGAAGCCGACGACCTTGTCCGGCCGGTTGGTGGCGTCGCCGATCTCGGTGATCGACAGGCCCGAGGTGTTGGAGGCGAGGATTGCGTGACCGGGCGTGGCGGCGTCGAGCTCCGCGAACACCGCGTGCTTGATCTCCATCTTCTCCGGCACGGCCTCGATGACGAAGTCGACGTCGCCGAACTCGGCGTAGTCGGTGGTGCCGGTGATCAGCGAGAGCGTGCGCTCCGCCTGGGTCGCGGCGTCCTCCTCGGACAGCTTGCCCTTCTTGACGAGCTTCGCCACCTGGCCCTGCGTGACCTCGCGCGCCTTTTCCAGTCCCGCGTCGACGAACTTGGCGTCGACGTCCTTGAGCACGACCGGGATCCCCGCCGCGGCGATGACCTGGGCAATCTCGCCGCCCATCACCCCCGCGCCGACGACTCCTGCTTTGAACACGAACATGGCCCAGCACCCTAGCCGGTCAAGAGCTGGTGACCTCGGCGCGGAGCTCGTGGCCGAAGCGGGTGAGCGTGCGCTGGAGCGAGTCCCGCAGGGCGCGGCGGACGAACAAGAGATCGACCACCGGATTGCTCTGCTTAAGCCTGTACTCAAGGGTTAGATTCACTCGTACCTGATCTCCGTCGGGCTCGAATTTGACGGTCTGCGTGCCGTGCAGCCGCTCGTCCTCGACGTCGAGCGTCTGGCCGGCCCGCGGTTCGTAGGCGGTGACCCGCTCGGCCACCCTGCCGCGGCCCTGCGGCCGCGAGTCCCACAGCAACCGCGCGCCGACTTGCGGCCATTCGCCCTCGAGCTTGTGGACGTGGCCGAACCCGTCGATCCACGCCGCCCAGCGATGCGGGTCATACCACAGCTCCTCGGCCTCGACGACACGGCCGGGCACGGTCACCGCGGCGGACACCCGCGGCATCTAGAGCACCTCCCGGCGGATGGCGCCGATCGAGCGCTCGATCCGCGCCAGGCGCGGCTCCAGTTCGGCCGTCAGCCGGTCGCGCTCGGTCTCCCCGGCGGGCGTGACGCGGTAGTAGCGGCGCGAGCGCCGCTCCGGGTGCTCCCACTCCCCGGTCAGGAGGCCACGCTCCTCGAGCGAACGCAGGAGCGGGTACATCGTGTTCGGGTTCACGGTCAGCGCGCCCTCGGTCAGCTCCTGGATCCGCTCGATCAGGCGGTTCCCGTACGAGGGCTCGAGCGCGATGTAGTGCAGCACGAGCAGCGGCAGCAGCCCGGCGCGCCGCAGGTCGCCGATCAGGGGATCGGGGGGCGTGCGCGCATCGCCGGACATCGCCAGGCAGACTAGGGCGCATGTCGGCAGTCGACCTCGCATTGGAGCTCATCCGGCTCGACACTGTCAACCCGCCCGGCAACGAGGCCGTGGTGGCCGACCTGCTCGGCGCCCGCCTGGCGGCCGCCGGCTTCGACCTCGAGGTGCACGAGCACGCGCCCGGGCGCCCGAACCTGATCGCGCGGCTGCCCGGCACGGATCCCGAGCGCCCGGCGCTGTGCATGACCGGGCACATGGACACGGTGCCGCTCGGGGGCGCGCCGTGGAGCGTCGAGCCGTTCGGCGGCGTCGACGACGGCCGGCTGCACGGCCGCGGGGCGAGCGACATGAAGGGCGGCGTCGCGGCAATCGTGCTCGCCGCCGAGCGTGTGGCCGCGCTCGGCCGCGGCGAGGCCGGGCTCGAGCTCGTGTTCACGGCGGCCGAGGAGACCGGCTGCGAGGGGGCGCGCTTCCTGGCCGACGAGCCCGGCCTGCTGGGGCCGGTCGGCGCCGTGCTCGTGGCCGAGCCGACCGGTGGCGTCCCACACGTCGGCCACAAGGGCGTGCTGTTCGCGCGCGCGATGACCGAGGGCGTCTCCGCCCACGGCTCCGCCCCGCACCTGGGGCGCAACGCGATCTATCCGCTGGCCCGGGCCGTGGCCGCGCTCGCCGAGCTGGAGCTCGACGCCGAGCCGCACCCCGTCCTCGGCGAGCCGACCCTCAACGTCGGCACGATCGCCGGCGGCAGCGGCGTCAACCTCGTGCCCGACCGCGCCGAGGCGCAGATCGACGTCCGGACCGTGCCCGGCCTCAGCGGCGAGGCGGTCCTCGAGCAGCTCGCCGCGGCGGTCGGCCCGGAGGTCGCACTGGAGGCGTGGATCGACCTCGCTCCCGTGATCACGGACCCGGGCGATCCGTGGCTGCAGTCGGTCTTCGCGGTCGCGGGCGGCGCGGCCGAGCCGCGCGGCGTCGCCTATTTCACCGACGCCGCCGCGCTCACGCCCGCCTACGGCGACCCGCCGACGGTGATCTGGGGACCCGGCGAGGCCGCCCAGGCGCACCAGACGGACGAGTACGCCGAGGCGGCGAAGATCGACGCCGCCGCCGACGGCTTCTTCGAGGTCGCTCGCCGCTGGTCCGGGCTATGAAGCGCCGGTCGCAGAAGAAGCGCTGGAGCGACCTGTCGCCGGGCCAGAAGCGCGTGACGGTGGGCGCGGGGATCGTGGAGATGGGCCTGAAGATCGCCGCCCTCGCCGACCTGCGCAGACGGCCCGCGGACGAGATCCGCGGCAGCAAGCCGATGTGGGCTGCGCTGTTGTTCGTGAACTTCGTCGGCCCGGTCGCCTACTTCGCCTTCGGCCGCAAGCGGTGATCGACGGGTACCTCAGCGAGCTGACGCGGCGGCTCGAGGCGCGGCTCGGTGACCGGCTCGTGAGCGCGTGGGTGGTCGGGTCGAGCGCGCTCGACGACCTCGACCCCGAGCGCAGCGACGTCGACGTGCAGGCCGTGAGCGCGGTGCGGCTCGCGCGATACGAGCTGGAGGCGCTGGCGGCCGAGCTCTCGCACTACGCGCTGCCGTGCCCCGTGCGCGGGCTCGAGTTCGTGCTGTACGCGCAGGAGGACCTGACCGACCCGGCGGGCCCGGCGTTCCAGCTGAACCTCAACACCGGCCCGCGGATGGACCAGCACGCGGGCTACGACCCCGCCGCCGAGCCGCGCTTCTGGTTCGTCCTCGACGTCGCGATCGCGCGCGAGCACGCCCGCCCGCTCGCCGGGCAGCCGCCGCGGGACGTCCTGCCCCGGCTCCCGCGCGAGCTGATCGCCGCGGCCCTGCGCGAGGCGCACGTGTTCTGGCGCGGCTACGACCGCGGCGAGGCGGCGCTCGCGGCGGCGCGCGCCTGGGAGTGGGCCGACAGCGGACGCTGGCTGTCCAAGGGCGCGGCCGCCGACGCGCTGCTGGACCGCGTCAACCGCCGGCTGGACGCTCCGGCCATGGAGCTGCGGACGATCGGCGTAGTGGAGTCGCCGCTGACCGATCGGGCGTCGGCGCCCAAGCAGGGCGACGAGGGCGCGCCGGACGCCTGGCTCGCCTTCGACCCCGCCGTCGCCGCCGGGCTCGACGGCATCGCGGTGGGCGACGACCTGCTCGTGCTGACGTGGCTCGATCGCGCGGCCCGCGACGTCCTGCGCGTCCACCCGCGCGGCGATGTCTCGCGCGGCGAGCACGGCGTGTTCACCACCCGCTCGCCCGACCGGCCGAACCCGGTCGGGCTGCACCGCGTGCGCGTGCTCGCCGTCGACGGCACGCGTGTGCAGGTAGCGGATCTCGAGGCGCTCGACGGCACGCCGATCGTCGACGTCAAGCCGGTGCTGGGCGACGAGCGCTGATCAGGCCGGCGGCACGAGCCGGCCGGTCCTGATCCGCTCGATCAGGTCCTTCGAGTCCTCGCGCAGGATCGTCCCGTCCTCGAACTCGATCGCCGGCAGCACGCGCGTCCCCGCGAGCCGCTCGTACTCGGTGCGGTTGGGGCGCAGCGCCGGCTCCTTCACCAGCTCGTACTCGATCCCGGCCTCGTCGAGCGCCTTCTGCACCTTCCAGCACGGGTGGCCGCCCAACTTCGCCCACATGACTCTGCAGCGATGGAGTTTGATCGCCATGTCGCGACACTCTATGCGGCCGCGAAGGCGTTCACCCCCGTGAGCTCGGCTGACACGGTCCACAGCCGCGCGGCGACCTCCGGATCGATCGCGTGGATGTCGACGCCGCCGAGCTCCGCGGTCGGCGACCCCGGCTCGGTGACCGCGGCAATGTCGCAGTCCTCGCAGTAGACGCCGCCCATCCCGTCGAGCTGCGGCGAGGTGGCCGCCCAAACCGAGGTCGCGGCGCCCTGCTCGGGCGTCTTGAACTCGAACTTCGGCGTGCCGTCCTCGGCGATCCATCCGTAGCCGACCATCTCCTCGCGCGTGAGGTGGCGCTGGAGCGGGGTCAGGATGCCGCCGGGGTGCACGGCGAAGGCACGCACGCCGGCGTCCTGGCCCAGCGCGTCGAGCTGGACAGCGAACAGGCTGTTGGCGCTCTTGGCCTGGCCGTACGCCTGCCACTTGTCGTAGCCGCGCTCGAACATCAGGTCGTCGAAGCGGATGCCGGAGCGCTTGTGGCCGCGCGAGGAAAGGGCGACGACGCGGGCGCCGCCGTCCGCCACGAGCAGCGGCCAGAGCAGGTTCGTGAGTGCGAAGTGACCGAGATGGTTGGTGGCGAACTGCGCCTCCCAGCCCGGCCCGACACGCGTCTCGGGGGCGGCCATGATCGCCGCGTTGTTGATGAGGATGTCGATGCTGCGCCCGGCGTCGAGCAGCCGCTGCGCACAGGCGTGCACGCTGTCGAGGTCGCCGAGGTCGAGCTCCGCGACCTCGACGCCGTCGATGCCCGCGAGCACCTCGCGCGCATGCTCGGGGCGCCGCGCGAGCACGATGACCGTGGCGCCGGCACCGGCCAGCGCGCGCGTGGTCTCGAGCCCGAGGCCCGAGTAGCCACCGGTCACCACCGCGAGCTTGCCCGTGAGGTCGATGCCCTCGAGCACGTCCTTCGCGGTCGTGCGATAGCCGAAGCCGGAGTCGATTGGATGCTGGGGAGTCGCCATCACTGGACCCTAGGACTTCGAGCGCGCTCTAAGTCAAGCGCCGGCCGATCCAGCGCGGGATCCGCACCGGCGAAAACGCGTTCGCGGTCGCCAGCGCGAACGCGCGCGGCTCGAGCTTGCCCAGCAGCAGCCGCAGCTCGTCGCGCTCCGCCGCCGTCATATTCGTGCCGCGCAGCACGAGCTGGCGCAGCCGGCGCCGCTCGTGGGTGTCGAGCCCGCGCAGGTGGCGCCGCGCCAGCATCAGCGTCTTGGCGATGGCGAGCAGGCGGAGGAACGGGATCGCGCGGAGCGGTCTGACCATGCCTCTGGTCTACCCATTCCGGCTTAGCCGCAGTTCAAGTCTCAGTCGTAGCGCTGGATCGTCCGCACGTTGAGGAACAGCATCAGCGCGCCCGCAGCGGCCACGACGACGAACCCCGGCCAGATCTTGGCCCACGCCAGGTCCTGCAGGATCAGGGAGCGGAGCGCCTCCATCACATACGTCACGGGGTTGAGCGTGGCCGCGATCTCCATCGGGTGCGTGAGCAGGTCGCGGGGCACGAAGTTCGGCGTCAGGAACAGCAGCGGGAAGAAGATCAGGCCGCCGGAGTTGGTGGCGGCGGCGCTGCGGGTCTTGAGCGCGATCAGCTGCATGAAGCCGACGAACACGCACGCCCACAGCGCGGTCAACAGCACGAGCAGCAGGAAGCCGAGCGGCCCGCTGGCGATCGTGATGCCGAAGATCATGCCGAGCACGACGATCAGGACCGAGATCAGGATCCCCTTGGCGAACTCGGCGATCAGCCGGCCGGTGACGAGCGCGGTGCGCGAGATCGGCGCCGAGCGCAGCTTGTCGAAGTAGCCGCCCTCGATGTCCTCGACCAGGAACAGGGCCGCCGTGCCGAACGAGGCCGCGAGCAGCAGCGAGCTCGGGAGCTGGAAGGCGCCGTAGCCCTGGCCGTGCAGGAAGTCGGTCGTCTCGCCGGGGAAGATCTTCGCCGCCTGGCCGACGTTCACCACGAGGAAGAACAGGGGGATGAACAGCGTCGGGAGCAGCGCCTCGGGCGTCCGCCAGCCCTCGCGCAGGGCGCGCTGTCCGAGCAGCCAGGCCTGTGCCATCACGCCACCTCCTGCACGTCGCCGGCGACCCGGCTGCGGGTGCGGCCGGTCGCGTCGAGGAACACCTCGTCGAGCGTCGGCTCGTGGTCGAGCCCCTGGCGCTCGCGCAGGTCGGCCTTCAGCTGCGCGGGCGTGCCCTCGCGCACGATGAGGCCGTCGTCGATGATCGCGAGGCGGTCGCACAGCGCGTCCGCCTCCTCGAGGTACTGGGTGGTGAGGAACACGGTCGTGCCGCGCGCGTTGATCCGGCGCACCTCGTCCCAGACGGTGAGCCGGCTGGCCGGGTCCAGGCCGGTCGTCGGCTCGTCGAGGAACAGGACCTCGGGTTCGTGCACGAGCGCGGAGGCGAGGTCGAGCCGGCGCTTCATGCCGCCCGAGTAGCCCTTGATGCGGCGGTCGGCCGCGTCCTCGAGCTCGACGAGCTCGAGCAGCTGGTCGGCGCGCCGCGTGGCCTCGGCCGGGGTGAGGCCGAACAGCCGCGCCTGCAGCACGAGCAGCTCGCGCCCGGTCTGGCGCGGGTCGAGGCCCGCCTCCTGGAGCGCGACGCCGATGCTGTGGCGCACCGCATCGGGGTCGTGCGTCACGTCGATGCCCGCCACGTGGGCGGCGCCGGCGGTGATCGAGAGCAGCGTCGTCAGCATCTTCACGGTCGTCGACTTGCCGGCGCCGTTCGGGCCCAGGAAGCCGAACACCTCGCCGGCCTCGACGGTCAGGTTGACGCCGCGCACGGCCGCGACGTTGTCGTAGTGCTTCACCAGTCCTTCTGCGTGCACGGCGGCAGTCGCGGTCATCGCGCTCATATTCTTCAGACGGTCGTGGATGGCGGAACTCATCGGAGCGGGCGACGGTATCCGCGGCTCGCCCGGCTGTCTTCTCGAAACGTGCTGGCTGCGGCGTTGCTGCTCGCGGGGTGCGGCGGTGGCGGCGAGACCGCCAAGCCGCCGCCGCGCCAGGCGCGTGAGCTCGTGTACATGTCGCGTAACACGCTGTGGGCGGTACCGGACGACGTCGCGATCTACAGCGACGGGCGGGTCGACTACCGGCTGCTGCTGCACACCAAGATCAACATGAAGGTGCGGCGGACGACGCTCTCGCCGCCCGCGCTCGCGAGCCTCAAGCGGCTGGTCGCGGGCACGCGGCTGGCCGGCGCCGACCGCGTCGGCAGCACCCAGCCGCGCAACGGCTTTCGCTACCTGCTGCGGATCGACGGGCGCAGCATCACGACCGTCGACGGGCAGATCGCGCCGAGCGTGCGGCCGCTGATCCGCCGACTGAGCCGCCTCGCGGACCGTATGCTCCTGCGCGGGGACTGATCGCCCGGACCGGGTGATGCGCGGCGGCCGGGCGAGCGGCGAGACTCCCGGGCTGTGAGCCGTGAACGCTGGATGGCGTTGTCGTTCGCGATCGGGTCGCTGTGCTTCCTGGTCGGCCCGTTCCCGGGCTATGCGGAGCTGGTCGGGGCCGAGCCGGACGCGATCACGTTCTTCGTCGGCTCGCTCTTCTTCACGGTCGGCGGCGCGCTGCAGGTCTCGTTGAGCGGCGCCGGCCCGGCCCGGCAGGCGGCGATCATCCAGTCGGCGGGCACGCTGTTCTTCAACGTCACGACGTACCGGGCGCTCCACACCTCGGTCTCCAACGCCGACTACGACAGGCTCGTCTGGCGCCCGGACGCGCTCGGCTCGGTCTGCTTCCTCGTGTCCGGCGTGATCGCCTATCGGGCCCGGCGCCGCGGCGACGGCTGGGAGCCTGCGGTCAACCTGCTCGGCTGCGTCTTCTTCGGCATCTCGGCGGTCGCGGGCTACGTCGTGCCGTCGCGTGGATCGATCCTTGACCTCGCCGCCGCGAACTGGAACACCGCGCTGGGTGCGGCGTGCTTCCTGGCCTGCGCGGTCGCGACGCTGCGCTCCGGGCGCACAGTGAAGTCGCCGCGGCTGCGGCGACTTCACCGTCTCGAGGAAACCGTCGAGCGCGACGTCAAGCGGGTGTCAAGTGCGCGCCGAGACCGGTCTCGGCCCTGACGCGTTACGAGCCCCAGTCGCTACGCCGCTGGTCCCACGCGTTGAGGGCGGCCATGTTGCCGACGGTGACGAGCAGGGCCGCGATCGCGCCGGTGACGAACGCGTCCGGGACCGGGCCGAAGCGCTGGTGCCGTGCCGCGTAGATCACCGACACCACGAGCGCGAGCGCAGGCCAGTACCAGAGGATCTCGGTCAGAATCCACTTTCGCCACCACGGCGTGGCCGGCCATCGATTGCGCGCCTGGAACAGGCCGCCCTCGAGAACCGCAGCGATGATCAGGGCGCCGAGCACCTGTGCCGCAGCCCCAGGCCACCCGGGATCTGGTCGTCCGTCGAGCAGCCACTCGTCGGCGGCCAGCTTCGCCGCCACAACGATCAGGGCGATGAGGACAGGCGTCAGCAGGTAGCCGGACGGCTCCCAGACTCCGTGGAAGCGGCGGTCGATCCACTCCCTCATCCATCGATGGATACCGCCGCACCGGCCCGGTGCCTAACGATGCACCGGGCCGTGCAGACGGTGGAGAGCGCTAAGCGGTGGCGGCCGCCGGCTCTTCGATGCGCCGCGGCAGCAGCGTCTCACGCGCGATGACCAGCCGCTGGATCTGCGAAGTGCCCTCGTAGAGCTGCATGATCTTCGCGTCGCGCATGAGCTTCTCGACCGGGTAGTCCTTGATGAAGCCGTAGCCGCCGTAGACCTGCACGGCGTCGGTGGCGATCTCCATCGCGCTGTCGGCGGCGAAGCGCTTCGCGTGCGAGGACTCGATCGTGTTGCGGAGGCCCTGGTCGAGCAGCACGGCTGACTGCCAGGTGGCGAGGCGCGACAGGTGCACCTTGGTCGCCATGTCGGCGATGATGAACTGGATCGCCTGGTGCATCGCGATCGGCACGCCGAACTGGATGCGCTCCTTCGAGTAGTTGGTGGCGAACTCGAACGCGGCGCGGGAGATGCCGGTGGCCATGGCCGCGACGCCGGGACGCGTGCGGTCGAGGGTCATCATCGCGATCTTGAAGCCCTTGTTCTCCTCGCCGATCAGGTGGTCGGCGGGGATCTCGGTCTCGTTGAACGTGATGGTCGCGGTGTTCGATGCCCGCTGGCCCATCTTGTCTTCCTTCTTGTCCACCGTGACCGTGTCGTCCTTCGGGACGACGAAGCAGGAGATCCCGCGGTGGCCGGCCTCCTTGTCGGTCTTGGCGTAGACCGTGAACCAATCCGCGTAGCCGCCGTTGGTGATGAAGCACTTGGAGCCGTTGATGACGTACTTGTCGCCCTTGCGGACCGCGGTCGTACGCATGCCCGAGACGTCCGAGCCGGCGTCGGGCTCGGTCAGGCAGAATGAGGCGAGCTTGTACTCCTCGGTGAGCATCCCGAGGTACTTCTTCTTGAGCTCTTCGGAGGCGGCCACGCCGAGCGGCGCCGTTGCGAGGCCGTTGGCACCGATCGAAGTGGCGATGCCCGAGCACCCCCAGGAGAGCTCCTCCTCGACGATGGCGCCCTCGAGATAGCTCAGGCCGGGCCCGCCGTATTCCTCGGGCGTGTGCCCGTTCATGAGACCCAGTGACCAGGCCTTGCGGAGGATCTCCTCCGGCCAGGTGCCGTCGCGGTCGTACTCCCAGGCGACGGGACGGATCTCCTTCTCCGCGAAGTCGTGCGCCATCTCGCGCAGCGCCTTCTGTTCGTCGGTAAGCGTGAAGTCCACCATCGTTCTCGGGCTCCCAGATTGACTGGTCAGTCAACAGCTGATGAGAGTGTAGATACCCCGTCCCACGGCAACAACACCGAACCGTTCGATCTGGCCGGATGGAGGGGTCTGGCGACGCGTGAGAATGCCCCACGCGAAACCGGTGCATCGAGTCGCCTCCGTAAATGCCGCGGTTCGCAGGCACAATGGCAACGACGATGGAAAGCGCGTTCGCAATCGTGCTGTTCGTGGTGGTCGGCGTGGCGGCGGTGGCGGCCGTCGTGGCGCTGGTGATGAGCCGCGACACGTACGAGCAGATCGGGCGTGGCGGGCTGTCGATCGGAGAAGACCGCCCGGCAGCACCCACGGGCCCCGCGGCCGCCGCCGAGCGCGAGGCCGAGATCCGGCAGATGCTCGAGGCCCGTAACGCCCGCCGGGCCGCGCGCGGCGAGGCGCCCGAGGACGTCGACGCGCAGGTGCGCGCGCTGAGCGCCCCCGCCGTCGACCCCGAGCTGCGTGAGGAGGTGCGCACGCTGGTCGAGGCCACCAACGCGCGGCGTGCGGCCCGCGGCGAGCCGCCGCTCGACGTCGATGCCGAGGTCGAGCGCCGCCTGCGCGATCTCTCGTGATCGCCGGCGCGGCGTGACGAAGGCGTTCGGGCGCCGACCAGTGCTGTGCGACGTCGACCTCGAGCTCGCCGCGCCCGGGCTCGTCCGCGTCGAGGGCGCGAACGGGGCGGGCAAGAGCACGCTGCTCCGGCTGCTGGCGGGCGTCAGCCGGCCCACGCGCGGGCACGTCGAGACGGTCGCGCCGCGCGCGTTCGTGCCCGAGCGCTTCCGCGCGACCGGGGCGCTGCGTGCCGGCGAGCTGCTGCGGCTGACGGGCGCCGAGCCGGTGCTCGGCGTCGAGCCGCTGCTCGCCCGTCCGCTCGGCGTGCTGTCGCAGGGCCAGGCGCAGCGGGTCGCGCTGGCGGCGGCGCTCGGCACCGCGTCGGCGCTGGTGATCCTCGACGAGCCGTTCACCGCGCTCGATGCCGAGGCGGCGGGCGAGCTGGAGTCGGTGATCGCCGCGCGCGCCGGCGCGGCGCTCGTGCTGCTGGCCGACCACGAGGCGCGGCTCGCGCCCGCGGCCCGCCTGCGCGTGGCCGACGGCACGGTCGCGCTCCTCGGCCCGGGCGCGCAGGCCCGCGTGCGGATCCGGACGGGGCCGGCGTCCACGCCGCCGCTCCCACAGGCGCAGCCGGACGGGGACGGCTGGCTGGTGGAGCTGGATCGCGGCGACGCGCAGGCAGCCCTCGCCGCGCTGGTCGCCGCCGGCGTCGAGGTGCGGGAGCTGCGGCCGCTGTGACGCGCGAGCTCCGCTACCGGCTGCTGCTCGCGGCGCGCAGCCGCGCCGTGCTGGCACCGGCCGTGGCGTGGGTGTTCGTGCTCGCGGGCGTGTACGCGTATCGCCCGAACGAGGTGCGCGGCTCGCTCGGGATCACCGCGCTCCTGCTGTGCCCGATCAGCGCCTGGCTCGCGGTCGCGCTGTCGCACGCCGAGCCGGCCCCGCAGCGCGAGCTGCTGGCCGCCGCCGCGGGGCGCCGCCCCGCCGCCGCACTCGTGCTCGCCACGGCCGCCGTCGCGATCCTCGGCGCCGTACTCGGCGTGATCGACGTCGCGTGGCCGATCGTGTCGCACGCCTTCGATCGGCGGGCCACCGTGGGCGACGTCGCGGCCGGCCTGCTCGCCCACGCCGGCTGCGCCGCCTACGGCGCCGCGCTCGGCACGCTCGTCGGCGCGCGCATGGTCGCGCGGCCGGCCGTGGCGTTCGTCGTCCTTGCGGCCCTGGCGGTCGTCGCGGCGCCCCTGTTCGCCCTCGCGCCCGCGCTCTCCCCCGCCGCCTGGACGGCCGACGCGATGCTCGACGGCGGCACGATGGCCGGCCCGGCGGTCGCGCTCGCGGTGCACGCCGCGGTGATCACCTGGCTGGGGGCGACGGCGCTGAAGCGGATTCCGTAACTGGGGGTTCGCCCCTCGTCCTCGCGCGGTTAGCCACACTCGCGGACGCCTGGTGCCTCGGCGGACGCGCCGCCGCACCGCTGGCACGCTGCGAGGCATGCGAATCGCCTCGATCATCGCCGCCTCAGTGGCCGGCCTTTTTTCACTCGGCCTGCTCGCCGCCGGCGGTCTGCTCCTTTGGGGCGACAGCCAGAAGGACGAGCAGGGATACCTCTCCACAGCCAGCCATCGGTTCCACACGGACACCGCCGCGCTGGCCACCGACAACCTCGATCTCAACCTCGACGGCCTCGATGCGGTCATCGACAAGGACCGCTACGGCAGGATCCGCGTGCAGGTGGATCCGCGCACCGACAAGCCGGTGTTCGTGGGCATCGCGCCGACGCGTAACGTCGACCACTACCTGAGCGGCACGTCGCACGAGCTCGTCACCGACATCTCCACCACACCGTTCGACGTCGACTACGAGCGCCAGGCCGGCACCGGCCTGCCCCTCGCGCCCGCGGCGCAGCACTTCTGGGCCGCGTCCGACCACGGCTCCGGCCAGCGCACGCTCAGCTGGGACGTCCAGGACGGCGATTGGTCGGTCGTCGTGATGAACGCCGACGGCTCACGCGGCGTGGACGCCGGCGTCAGGGCCGGGGCCGATCTGCCGTTCCTGTCCTCGCTCGGCTGGGGGATCACGATCGGCGGCCTCGCCCTGCTCGTGATCGCGGCCACGATGACCGTCGTCGCGGTCCGCGTCCGCCCGCCCGCGGCGGTTCCCGTGCCCGCGTAGCGGTCCGCACCTGCCAGCGAACTGCGGCTGGGTAGGGCGGCCGCGGCGGTCCCTGGCGCCTTTACGTCGATATGCGACGTAAAGGCGCCAGGCGGTCGAAACCTCGCGGCCCTACACAGCCGAATTTGGACCCGGGAGCGTCCTCCCGAACCGCCGCCCGGTGTCCGCGAAGCCCAGCGCCCGATAGGCCTCGTGGGCGTCGGCACGGCGCTCGGCGCTCGTCACGTGCAGGTGCTCGCAGCCCGCGGCGCGGGCGCGCGCCGCGACAGCGTCAAGCAGCGCACGTGCCACGCCACGACGTCGGGCTTCCTCGCGCACGACGAGCGCGGTCAGCCGCGCGACGGGAGCGTCGTGCTCGAGCACGTGCATCACCTGGACGGCGGCAACGCCCACGATCTCGCCGCCGGCGTCCGCCACCAGCGCCTCGGCGTCCAGGCGGCCGAGCCGAGACCGCACCGACTCCGGCTCGGCCGGGTAGCCGAGCTGCCCGAGCAGCGCCGCGATCCCGCCCGCGTCGCCCGGAGCCGCCGGTCGCACGTTCACCGCAGCCGCGCCTCCCGCCTGTCGGCGACCAGCGAGGCGGCGATGCCGATGGTGAAGGCGACCGCCACGACGGCCAGCGACGCAACGTGGCCGACCTTGTAGGTGTCCTCGAGCAGCAGCTTGACCGCCACGAGCGCGAGCACGACGGCGATCGTCTCGTCGAGGTACCGGAAGCGCCGAATCAGCCCCTCGACGAGCACGAACAGCGCCCGCAGGCCGAGCAGGGCGAAGATGTTGCCCATCCAGATCAGCACAGAGTCGCGCGTGATCGCGAACGCGGCGGGGATCGAGTCGATCGCGAACGCGATGTCGGCGGCGACGATCGCGGCCAGGCAGACGAAGATCGGCGTGGCGGAGCGGCGGCCGTCGACGCGCGTGAACCAGTGGTGGCCGTCGAAGTGGTCCGCGACAGGCATCACCCGGCGGACGGCGCGCACCATCACGTTGCGGTCGGGGTCGACGCCCTCCTCGATGCCGCGCAGGATCCGCCAGGCGAGCAGCAGAAGCAATCCGCCGAGCAGGTAGACGACCACGTGGAAGCGCTCGATCAGCGCCACGCCGCCGAGGATGGCCAGGCCGCGCAGCGCGAGCGCGGCGACGATGCCCCAGAACAGCACGTTCGCCCGGTACTGGTGCGGCACGGCGAAGTAGCTGAACAGCAGCAGGAACACGAACAGGTTGTCGAGCGACAGCGAGCGCTCGACGAAGTACACGGTCGTGTAGGTGACGGCGTCGTCGGCGCTCGACAGGAGCCACACGACCGGCGCCACGAGCAGCGCGAGCGCGAGCCAGCCGATCGACCACACGACGCCCTCGCGGAACGTCGGCTCGCGGCCGGCGGCGAACACCTTCACGTCGACGAGCAGGAGCGCGACCGTCACCGCGGCCAGGGCGAGCCATGGCCCGGGCCCGCTGATGAGGCCCAGCGGCATCAGACGAAGAAGAAGACGAGCCCCAGCACCGTGTAGACCGAGAGCAGCTGCACGCCCTCGAACCACGTGGACTCGCCTTCGTGCGTGACCTGGTTGGCGATGATGATCGCCAGCATGATCGCCCCGAGTTCGAGCCCGTTAAAGACGAGCGGCATCGGGAACGGGCCGATGAAGAACGAGAGCAGGACCAGCACGGGAGCGACGAACAGCGCGATCTGGGCGCTCGACCCGATCGCGATGTTGATCGACAGGTCCATCTTGTCCTTCCACGCGAAGAGGACCGCGACCCAGTGCTCGGCGGCGTTGCCCACGATCGCCACCACGATCACCGCGACGAAGAACGGCGACAGGCCGATCCCCGCCGACGCCTCCTCGATCGAGCCGACGAGGATCTCCGACATCACGCCGACCGCGACGCCCGCCAGGGCCAGCGCGCCCACGCTGCGGCGCACGCTCCACACGTGCTCGGCGACGAGCTCGTCGTCGGGCGCCGGGTTGAAGAGGTTGCGGTGGGTCTTGAGCGAGAAGATCAGCCCGGCGACATAGGACGCGAGCAGCACCCCCGCGACGAGCCCCGACATGACCTCCAGGTCGGATGGGAAGCGGTCGTTGCGCTCGGTCGGGCTGGGGAGCGATCCCCCGATCACGAGCTCGAAGATTGCCGGCATGATCAGCGCGACCGAGGCGAGCAGCAGCATCAGCGCCTGTGACTGCGCCGCCGTGGCGTCGAAGAACTGGCGGTCGCGGCGCAGGCCGCCGACGAACATCGCGGCGCCCATGACGAGCAGGGTGTTGCCCAGGATCGAGCCGACGAGCGACGCCTTGACGACCTCGTGGAGCCCCTCGCCGAGCGCGAACAGCGCGATGATCAGCTCGGGCGCGTTGCCGAACGTGACGTTGAGCAGGCCGCCGATGCCCGGTCCGGAGCGCGCGGCCAGCTCCTCCGTCGCGCGGCCCATCAGCGCCGCGGTCGGGATGACCCCGAGCGCCGAGGAGAAGAACACGAACGCCGCGTCGGCCTCGATGAGGCGCAGCACAACCGCGAGCGGGATGAAGGGCGTCAGCACATATGGCCAGCCCTCACCGCTCAGCAGGAAGCGCCGCAGGTTGAAGGAGGCCTGCGCCTGACTCACCGAGTTGATTATGCGGCGTCGGCGCTTACGGCGTCAGCAGGTCCGCGCACTTGCGGATCTTCGTGCTGTCGCCGTTGGCCTTCTGGATGCACTCGGAGTACTTCTGCAAGTTCTCCTGGCTCGTGCTTCCCGACCCGGACGACGTGCCGCCACCACCGGCGCTGAGGCCCGGGATCCCGAGGCCCTGCAGCTTGGACATGAGCTCCGACAGCGGCTTGGTGTTCTCCGGCGCCTTGATGTCCTGGCTCTCGTTGAGGTCCTGGAGCTGGAAGTCGAGCTTGAGGTTGGCCGTCTGCGCGCTACCGCCGGCGCCCTGCGGCACGTCGAGCTTCAGCGCGACGACCATGCGGCGCAGGATCTTGTCATCGGCGCCGGTGTAGATCTCGACGCTGAGGTCCTTGATCGCGTCGGCAGCCTGCTTCTTGTCCTGCTCGGACAGCTGCGACGGCAGCTGCGACGCCTGGGCGCCGCCGAGCGAGCGGATCTTCTGCAGCGCGGTGTTGACGTCGTCGAGCAGCTTCGGGACGTCCACGTCGCCGGTGATCTTGATCGTGTCGGTGTCCCCGACCTTGGCGTTGCCCTCGTTCTTGGCGTTGGTCAGCCACTTGCTCGGGTCGATACCGAGGGTCGCGAGCGACTGGTTGCCGTTCTTGCCGCCCTGCTTGGCGGACTGCTCGAAGCCGGTCTTGAACTGCTGGAAGACCGCGGGGGGCACCGCGTAGTCGGTGCCGCCGTAGCTCACGAACCCCTGGTCGCCGGTGGAGGTGACGCCGGCCTGGAAGCTCTGGCCGCCGCCCTCGAGGCTGGCGTCGATGTCGAGCTTGGGCAGCTTGCCACTGCCCTGGCTCTCGAATGGCCCGGTGACCTTGACCGCGAAGCTCTGGCCGCCGGAATCCGCGTTGAGCGCGAGATCCAGCTTGCCCGACTTGACGTCCTTGCTGCCGGAGAAGGTGTCCTTCAGCAGCTGGTTGACGTCGGTGCTCGAGTCGGCCTTGTCACCGCCGCCGCCGCCGCAGCCGACGAGCAGGCCGAGCGCGAGCAGGGCGATGACGAGCGGGAGGAGCGGGCGCAGACGCATGAGCTTGGAATTGCAGCGCACCTCACGCCGCAACTTCGAGCCTAGCATCGGGGTCATGGGAGTCATGCGGTTCGCCTGTTGCCTTTTCGTGGGGATCCTGTGCAGCCTGAGCGCGGCGGCTTCGGCCTCCGCCTCCGACGTGCTCGTGCTCGGGCGGGACGGCCAAATCCGGCACTCTCAAGATAAGGCGCTTGGCGCCACCACGCTCCGGTCGCCGCGCGTCCGCCGCGGCCACGCGGTCGCGACGACGGCGCGCAAGCGCAAGAAGAAGCCCAAGCGCACGGTCACGAGCGAGCTCAGGCGGATCCGTAACGCCGGCGCGATCACGCCCGATGAGTACACCGCCCGCCGCGCCGCATACCTCGACGCCCGCCGCAAGGCGAAGAAGCTCGACGGCATCGGCCGATCGCAGATGACCGCGGTGGTGCGTTTGCTGGATGACATGGCCGCGCGCCGGAAGCTCACCCACTCGCGCATCCCGGCCCTATGGCTGACGTTGCAGCGCAACCTCGAGTGGTGGAGCACCGGCAGGTCGCTCGGCTCGGGGCAGCGGATCGAGTTCGAGGGCTCCGAGCTCGTCTGGCAGTACTACCCGGGCCAGGGGCTGCAGCTCCAGATGCTCGGCAACTTCGGCAAGCTCAACGGGCTCTGGAGCAGCAAGGACAACGCGCGGCTGGACTTCATGGTCAACGAGCTGCTGCCGCTCGCCGCTGCACGCGCCGGCGGCGTCGCCTGGGAGTACTACTTCGAGTTCGGTGGCGGCAAGCCGCCGTGGGTGAGCGGACTCGCCGAGGGCACCGCCGTCGAGGCGCTCGCCCGCGCGGCCACGCGGCTGCACCGCGAGGCGGAGATCCTGCCGATCGCCCAGCGCGCGCTCGGGGTGTTCAAGAAGCGCACGCCGACCGGCGTCCGCGTGCCGCTCGCACACGGCGACCACTACGCGATCTACTCGTTCGCGCCCAACCTGCGGGTGCTCAACGGCTTCATCCAGTCGCTCGTGGGACTCTGGGACTACGCGCGGATCTCCAAGGACCCGCTCGGCACACAGCTGTTCGAGGCCGCCGAGCCGGAGGCGCGCGTCGAGACGCCGACGTACGACACCGGCGCCTGGTCGCTGTACTCGCGCGGCAGCTCCACGCACGAGTCCAACCTCTCCTACCACGACCTGTTGCAGGACTTCCTCGCCGACCTCTGCAAGCGGACGAGTGTCGACGTCTACTGCACGACCGCCGACCACTTCCTCGTCTACAAGACGGTGGCACCGGTGCTCACGGTGCGGGCGAAGACGCTGCGCGGCGGAACCTACGGGCGCGTGCCGTTCCGGCTCTCGAAGATCTCGACGGTGACGCTGCAGATCACGCGCGGCGCGCACGTGGTGGAAACCCGCCCGTTCGGCGCCGTGGGCTATGGCAGGCGCACGTTCGGGTGGCAGGTGCCGCGGAAGGCCGGGACGTACACGGTGGCGCTGACGGCGCGCGATCTGGCCGGCAACGCGACCAGCGACACCACGACGCTGCGCGTGCTGAAGCCCAAGAAGAAGAAGCGACCGTAGACTCCCGGGGCTTCGATGCGGCCCCGGATCATCCTTTACACGGGCAAGGGGGGCGTGGGCAAGACGTCGGTGGCCGCGGCCACCGCGCGTCGCTGCGCAGCCGCCGGCGCCCGCACGCTCGTCCTGTCCACCGACCCTGCGCATTCGCTGGCCGAGTCGCTCCAGGCGCCGATCGGGGCCGAGCCGACCGACCTCGGCGGCGGCGTGTGGGCGCAGCAAGTGCAGGCGCAGGACGAGCTCGAACGTAACTGGTCGGCCGCGCAGGAGTGGCTGGGCGGCGTGCTGGCCGAGCGCGGCGTCGAGCGGATCGCCGCCGAGGAGCTGACCGTGCCGCCGGGGGCCGACGAGCTGTTCAGCCTGCTCCAGCTCAAGCGCCACGCCGAGTCGGGCGAGTGGGACGCGATCATCGTCGACTGCGCGCCCACCGGCGAGACGCTGCGACTGCTGTCGTTCCCCGACGCGGCGCGCTGGTGGCTCGACCGCGTGCTCGGGCGCGAGAACGCGCTCTTGACGGCGGCGCGCCCGCTGGCGCGGGTGTTCTTCGACATGTCGCTGCCGGACGAGCGGGTGATGGCCGACATCCAGCGGCTCGTGGGCAACCTGATCGCGATGCACGACCTGCTGCGCGACGCCTCGCGCGTGACCCTGCGGCTGGTGATGACGCCGGACCGCATGGTCGTCGCCGAGGCGATGCGCACGTTCACGTACGTGAACCTCTACGGGTACCTGTGCGACGCGGTCGTGGTGAACCGCGTCTTCCCCGAGGACGTCGGCGAGTACTTCGGGGCCTGGCGGGCGTTGCAGGCCGAGCAGCTCGCCGACGTGCAGGCGGGCTTTGCCCCGGTGCCGGTGCTGCAGGCGGCGTACTTCGAGCAGGAAGTGCTCGGGCCCGTGATGCTCGACCGGCTCGCCGCTGACCTCTTCGACGGCCACGACCCGGGCGCCGTGCTCCACGACCGGCTCGCGCAGGAGCTGGCGCTGAACGGCTCGCGGGCCGAGCTGCGGCTCGACCTGCCGTTCGTGGGCCGCGGCGACATCGCGCTGAAGAAGATCGGCCTCGAGCTGGTCGTGCGGGTCGACGGGTACAAGCGCACGATCGTGCTGCCGGGCGCGCTGGCCGGCTTCAAGCCGACCTCGGCCAAGCTCGCCGAAGGCTCGCTCGTGGTGGGATTCGAGGATGGCTGAGCCCGACGCCTACGCCGAGGCCGAGCGGCTGATCCGCGAGGCCCAGCGCGCGGCCGAGGCGGCAGCGAACGCCGTCCCGCCGCGCGGCTGGAGCACGCCCGGCGAGGAGCGCATGCCGCCGGCGTTCGACCTCGGGCAGCTCACCGCGCTCGTGGAGTCGCTGCGCGGCGTCGTGCCGCCCGAGCTCGCGCACCAGCTCGCCGAGGCGCTGCGCCAGCTGCTGCTCGCTGTGCGTGCGGTCCTGGACTGGTACATCGCCCGGCTCGAGGTCGGCGACGAGCCGGACCGCGATGTTCAGGACATCCCAGTCGAGTGAAAGACTTCATCCGTGAGCGCGCTGAGTCGCCTGCGTGAGCTGCCGCCCGAGCTCCGCAACGCGGGGCTCGCCGCCGCGGCGCTTGCGCTGACGCTGGTGCTGCCCTGGTACACGCAGTCGTACGTGCCCGAGGGGGCACGATTGTTCGTCAAGCGCAACGTGTCGGCGTTCGGGGTCTTCTCGTTCGTCGAGGCGGCCGTGCTGCTCGTCGCCGCGGCCGTCCTGTTCCTGATCTGGGCGCGCAGCGAGGGCAAGGGCTTCCACCTCCCGGGCGGCGACGGCACCGCGATCATGCTCGCGGGCGGCTGGGCCGTGCTGCTGCTGGTCTGGCGGCTGTTCGACAAGCCGGACGCCCCGAACCCGAGTGAGGACTACGGCCTGCAGTGGGGCATCGCGGCAGCGCTGGCCGCCGCGGTGGCGCTGTTCGTGACCGGGGCACGCGTGCGCGCCGCCCACCGCCCGGAGCCGCCGAACCCCGCAGCCGACGAAGTCGAACGGCCGCCGCATACGCCACGCCCACCGCGTCGCCGCGCCGACCCGACCGCGGTCACGGACGTCCTGGGCGAGCGCCCGGACTGGTCGGGCGAGCCGCCTGAAGCGCCGGGACGGGCGCGGCCTTCGTCTCCGCACGAACCAGAGCCCGAGCCGTCTGAGGACCAGACGGATCGGTTGTTCTGAACTGCGCATGTAGGGCGGCTCGGGAGGGGGTGGCTAACGAACCTTCACCAGGCGTGAAGTTTCGTTAGCCACCCCCGCTCAGGCCGCCCCTCAATGCGCAGTTTCGGACCCTACGCAGCGGCGGCGAGCCGAGCGGCCCGAGCCTCCGCCGCGTCTACGAGCTCCGCGACGATCTCGGCCAGCAGGGCCTCGACCTCGGAGTCACGCAACGTGCCGTCGGCGTCGAAGCGCTCGTCGCCCTCGGGCACGGGCAGTTCGGCGTCGAGCACGCGGGCGCCGATCGTGCTCAGCACCTTGCGCGTGTCGGCCTGGGCCCACACGGCGCCGAACATGCCCGTGGAGGCGCCGACCACGGCGGCCGGCTTGCCGCGCAGCGGGTTGGTGGCGTGCGGGCGGGAGGCCCAGTCGAGGGCGTTCTTGAGCACGCCCGGGATCGAGGCGTTGTACTCCGGGGTGGCGATCAGGACGGCGTCGGCGGACTCGATCGCCTCGCGCAGCGCCGCCACAGGGGCAGGCGCGAGCGACACGTCGTCGTCGGCGTCGTAGGGCGGGATCGCCTTCAGGCCGTCGAACACCTCCAGCTCAACCCCGGACGGCAGCAGCTCGGCCGCCGCCCGGAGCAGGCCGGAGTTGTACGAGTCCCGGCGGAGGGATCCGGAGATGCCGAGGACTCGCATCGTTAGCCCTGAAGGAGCTCGAGGTCGACCGACAGCGTGACGTCGTTCGCGAGCATGAAGCCGCCCTTGGGCAGCGGCGCGTTCCAGTTCAGGCCGAACGTGGTGCGGTCGACGACGGTCTCGAACTGCAGGCCGAGCTTGGTGTTGCCGAACGGGTCCTCGATCGGCCCGACGACGGAGCCCTCGGCGGTGATGCGCTCGGTGTGACCCTTGATCGTCAGGTCGCCGGTCAGCGTGGCACCCGGGCCGTCGACGGTCAGCTCGACCGAGTCGAAGCGGATCTCCGGGTACTGCTCGGCGTCGAAGAACTCCGGCGACTGCAGGTGGGCGACGAGATTCTCGTCCTTGACGATCACCGAGCCGACCGGCACCGAGCCGGTGAGGGTGGCGGCGCCGTCCTCGTCGACGGTCACCGTCGCGTTGATCGTGCTGAAGCTGCCACGGAACGTGGACAGCATGTGCTTGACGGCGAAGCCGGCGGTCGAGTGGACGCCATCGGTCGTGTAGGTGCCGGCGGGAATCGCAGTGGCAGTGGTCATTTCGAAGGTGCTCCCCGAGTTCGGATTCCGGACCGGACTGCGGTCCGTTTTCGTGACGAGCAGTACTGTAGCACAAGAAGCGGACTGTGGTCCGGTTCGGCTATAATGACCCCCGTGTCCGTTACGTTGCCTGTCGTGGAAGAGCTCCCGGTCCTCCAGGAAGAGCCGCCTCTGCGCGCCGACGCGGCGCGCAACCGCGACAAGGTCCTGGTCGCCGCCGAGAAGCTGTTCGCCGCGCGCGACGCCGACTGCGTGACGATGGACGCCATCGCCGCCGAGGCCGGCGTCGGCAAGGGCACGCTGTTCCGCGGGTTCGGCGACCGCGCCGGGCTGGTGCTCGCGCTCCTGCAGGAGCACGAGACGCGGCTGCAGGAGGCGATCATCCGCGGCCCCGCCCCGCTCGGCCCGGGCGCACCGCCGGTCGAGCGGCTGATCGCGTTCGGCGACGCGCTGCTCAGGCACATGGCCCAGCACGGCGAGCTGATCGCCGCCGCCGAAGGCCGGCTGGATCGCTACCGCAGCGGCCCGTACATGGTCTACCGCACCCACGTCGGGATGCTCGTGCGCGAGGCCGCGCCGGACGCCGACTGGGACTACGTCACGGATGCGCTGCTCGCCTCGCTCACCGCGAGCCACCTGCGCTACATGCGCCGCGCCCGCCAGATGAGCGAGGAGCGCCTGGCCGCCGGCTGGGCCGACCTCGTGCGCCGGCTGTTCAGCTGAGCGCTTCGAGGATCCGCGACATCTGCAAGGCCAGCGAGATGTGCCCCTCGTCGTCATAGAGCTGCGCGCGGGCGCCCGGGATGCGCTCCGCCAGCCACTGCCCGTGCGCGAACGGCACCATGCGGTCGTGCGCGCCCTGCCAGATGTGCGTGGGCACGCCGATGCCGCCGAGCTCGAACCCCCACGGCTTCACGAACGCCAGGTCGTCGTCGACCCAGCCGGCGATGCCCATCGACAGCGCATGCCGCACCGCCGCCGCCTCCATCGCGGCGAACTCGCCGGTGAGCGCCGCGCGGTCGACCTCGTCGACGAGGTCCCCGAACGCCTCGGCGATCTGCTCGCCGGTCACGGCGCCCAGTTCCTCACTCCACGGCTCGAGCATCGCCTCCAGGTCGGCGCGCGAGCGGGCGGCGGCCGAGAACTCCTGGACGTTCTCCTCCCCCATGCCGGCCAGGAAGTCGAGCCCGTCCGCGGCGAACGGGCCCACGCCGGCGAGCGTCGCGGCCGCCCGGCAGCGGGCGGGGAGCAGCGCAGCGCACGCCAGCGCGTGCGGGCCGCCGCCCGACCAGCCGACCGTGACAAACGCGTCGAGCCCGAGCTCGTCGAGGATCGTCTCGACGTCGCCGACCGCGTCGGCCACCGCCCGGCCCTCGTGGCGCGACGACGTCGCGTATCCCGGCCGCGCGTAGCTCACGACCTGCCAGCCACGCTCGTCCGCGGCCTCGAACAGCAGCGGGAACTCGACCGGTGCGTTCGGCGTGCCGTAGTGGAACACGAGCGGGAAGGCATTCGGCGCGCCGTGGCGGTGCACCTCGAGCTCGCGCCCGTCCCCCGCGCGCACGGCGGTCTTCTCAGCGGTCATGGAGATAGAGCCCCAGCGGTAGCAGGATCGTGGCGAGGAAGATCATCCCGATCCCCGTCGCGATGACGACGTTCGACTTGTAGATGTGCCCGAGCGCTCCGACCACGAACCCGGCGCCCATGAGGACGATGAACGGCAGCGGGTCGGATTCGAACACGGCGACAACCTAGACTCACTGGCTCTTATGAGCGCCCTGCCCGCATCCGTCGATGACGTCGCCGCCGGCCTGCGCGCCGCCGGCTACCTGCCCGGCGAGTCGACCGCGCTGGTCAGCTACCTCGCGGCCCGGCTCGGCAAGCCCGTGCTCGTCGAGGGCCCGGCCGGCGTCGGCAAGACCGAGCTGGCGAAGGCGCTGAGCCGCTACCTGGGCCGCACGCTCGTGCGGCTGCAGTGCTACGAGGGGCTCGACGAGGCGAAGGCGCTGTACGAGTGGAACTACCGCAAGCAGCTCCTGCGGATCCAGGCCGAGGCCGACGGCACCGGCTGGAACGCCGTGCAGGACGACATCTTCGGCGAGGAGTTCCTGCTCGCCCGCCCGTTGCTGA
Source organism: uncultured Solirubrobacteraceae bacterium (assembly GCA_963803335.1). Classification (GTDB taxonomy): domain Bacteria; phylum Actinomycetota; class Thermoleophilia; order Solirubrobacterales; family Solirubrobacteraceae; genus DASSUW01. Next base: position 54,302 of record CAWDME010000016.1, read on the forward strand.
CCGCGATCACCACCGACGAGCCGGTCGTGCTGTTGATCGACGAGATCGACAAGACCGACCAGGAGTTCGAGGCGATGCTGCTCGAGCTGCTGTCGGACTTCCAGATCACGATCCCGGAGCTGGGGCGGATCGAGGCCCGCACGCACCCCGTCGTGCTGCTCACGTCGAACAACACGCGCGAGCTGACCGAGGCGCTCAAGCGCCGCTGCCTGTACCTGTGGCTCGACTACCCGAGCACCGACCACGAGCTGGAGATCGTCCGCCTGCACGCGCCGGAGCTGGGCGAGAGCGTCGCGCGTAAGCTCGTGGAGGTCGTCCATCAGGTCCGCGACCTCGATCTCAAGAAGCCGCCGTCGATCGCCGAATCGATCGACTGGGCGCGCGCGCTGCTCCTGCTCGGCGCCGACGACATCGACCAGGACGTGTTCCGCGACACGATGTCGATCATCGTCAAGCACCGCACCGACCTCGACACGGTGGCGGAGCGGGTCGGCGTGCGGCTCGGCGCGACCGCGTGACGTTCGACGCCCGGATCCTGCAACTGGGCGAGGCGCTGCGCAGCGAGGGCGTCGCGATCGGGACGTCCGAGCTCAACGACGCGTTCGCGGCGCTCGACGAGGTGCCGTGGACGGATCCCGGCGACTTTCGTGCCGCGCTGGCCGCCACGCTCGCCAAGTCGCCGGAGGACCGGCGCGTGTTCGACCTCGTGTTCGAGCGCTTCTTCTTCCGCGCCGCCGAGGCCCAGGCGCTGCACCACGAGATCCGTGAGGGCGGCGAAGACGGCATCACGGGCGGCGAGCGGATCGAGCTCGACAACCTGCGCGAGCAGCTCCTGCAGGCGATCGCCGAGGGCGACGACGCCGCGATGCGCGACCTCGCGCGGCTGGCCATCGCCGCGTTCGGCCGCCGCGGCGAGGGGTCGGGAGTGCTCGGCGTCGACGTGCAGCGGATCCGCCGTGCGCTCGGCCTGCGCTCGGAGCCCGGCGGGCCGGTGCAGGAGGACCGTTCGCAGGAGCAGCCGCGCCTGACGCGTGAGCAGATCCGCCGCTTCGAGGCGCACCTGCGGCGCGAGCTCGAGCGCGCGCAGATCGAGCGCACGCAGGCGCTGCCGCCGTCGCGGCCGCTGACCGAGCTCGACCGCGCGCTGCCGACCGGGCCGCTGCAGGATCTCGCCGCGGTCCACCGCGTCGTCACCCAGCTCAAGCGCCGGCTGGCGACCCAGGGCCACGAGGTACGCGGCCGCAAGCGCCACGCGCACGTCGACGTGCGGCGCACGATGCGCGCCTCGCTGCAGACCGGCGGCGTGCCCGTGGTGCTCAAGTACCGCCCGCGCCGCCCGCGCCGCCCCGAGCTGTACGTGCTGTGCGACGTCTCGACCTCGGTCACCAGCGCGTCGGTGTTCTTCCTGTCGGTACTGCACGCGTTGCACGACGCCTTCCGCAAGATGCGCTCGTTCGTGTTCGTCGAGCGGATCTCCGAGGTCACCGACGTCTTCGAGCGCGAGCGCTCGTTCCGCGCCGCGAGCGAGGCGATCTCCAAGGACGCCGGCGTGGCCGATGTCTCTGGCTACACGGACTACGGCCGCGTCTGGAGCGAGTTCCTCACCAAGGTCGAGGACGACCTGCACCCGCGCGCGACCGTGATCGTGCTCGGCGATGCCCGCACCAACGGCCGCGACCCGCGCGCCGACGCCTTCGCGCGCATCGCCGCCCGCGCCGGGCGCACCTTCTGGCTCAACCCCGAGCCGCGCCTGTACTGGAACTACGGCGACTCCGTGATCGCCACCTACGAGCGCTACTGCGAGGCCTATGAGTGCTGGACGACGCGCCAGCTCGAGGACTTCGTGAAGGCGCTCACCCGGCCTCAGTACGCCTAAGCGAGCCTCGGCTCCACTCCATGTTGGAAGCGGCGGCGGCCGGCAGCGCGGTTCAGGCGTGTGCGACGGTCGCCGGGGGACCGTCGGGCCTGCGCCCGGGGTGACCGGTCGCGGCGCGCGCGACGACGACGCAGAGCGCCGCGAGCATGAGCGCCACGGGAGCCATCAAGTCGTTCTCCCACTGGCTCTGGGACGCCAGGTTCATCAATGCAGCCACGGTGAAGATGACCGCGAGCGCCCACGCTCCCCAGCGATAGCGACGCTCCGCGCGCCCGGTCGCGCGCCTGCGCACGATGATGATTGCGGCCGCATAGAAGAGCACGCTCACCGCGCTGCCGAACCGCTGCCCCGTCGTGAGTTGCGCGTGTGCGCCGCCCCACGCCGCATCGCCTAGCCGCGCCCCGGCGGCCAACGCGACCTCGAACACGATCATGCCGGCAAAGCCGATTGTCGCGAGTTGTGCTGCTCGTGGCATGGACCCTCCTTGCGTTCCACGGCGCAGCATGGCCCGATCAGGCGTCCGCGCCATCGGTAGTCGTCCGCCATCGGCGACGCGACGACTACGTTGGCGAGTCGGATCGCAGACGTGCGCCGTTGTGGGGGGTCAACAGCTGGTGAGAGGCTGGGCGGACCCACACGAGGAGCGTTGAGATGTTCACGTCGCGCGCCGTTCTCTCAGTGATCGCCGCGCTGTTGATGGTCGGGTTCGGCGCCGGCAGCGCGTCCGCCGCCACCGATCACGTCGTCATCACGGGCGGGGCGGTCGTTGCGCCCGGGCAGACCGCCGGTGACGTGATCGTGATCGACGGGCCCGTGACGATTGGTGGGCATGTGACGGGAGACGTCGTGTCGGTGAGCGGCCCGATCCGGCTCACCGGCCGGGTTGATGGCGACGTGATCGCCGTGTCGGACCGGGCGGTGCTCGGCCCGCGTGCGCGTGTGGGCGGCGACCTGCGCTACGGCGACGAACGGCCGGCGCTTGCGCCGGGCGCGAAGGTGGCCGGCGATATCAGCAACGAGGACTGGACCGACACCGCCAGCGGGTGGGGCTGGGTGAGCGCGTTCGCGTGGTGGCTGGCGGTGTCTGTTTCCACGCTGATTGTCGGCGTTCTGCTCGTCTGGCTCGCGCCGGGTGCGCTGTATGCGGCCGCACGGGCGGTGGGCGAGCACCTCGGCGCGACTATCGGCTCGGGCGTGGCGATCGCTATCGGCGCGCCGCTGCTGGCCGTCCTGGCGCTCGTCACGCTTGTCGGCATCCCGTTCGGTGTCGGATTGCTGTTGGCCGCGATCCCCGTGTTGCTCGTCGCGTACACGACCACCGCCTGGATCGTTGGGCGCCGCGTGCTGCGCGACCGGTCGCAGTCTGCTTGGGCGATGCTGCTGGCGGGGTGGGGAATCCTGCGGCTGCTGGCCCTGATCCCGGTTGTCGGCGGCCTCGTCGGGCTGGCGGCGACGGTGGTCGGACTGGGAGCGCTGACCGTAGCGCTCTGGCGGGCGCGCACCCGGCACAGGCCCGAGGCGCCGGCTCCGGGCCGTCCTGCCGTCGCCACATGACGCGCATGGTCGCGCCGGGGCGTCGGCGAGACGAGCACCGACGTTCCCGCGGGTGGTGAGTCCGCGAGCGTTTCAGTGCTGGACCACGCGCCAGCTCGAGGACTTCGTGAAGGCGCTCACGCGCCCCACCTGGGACTAGGCCCGCCGCGCCCGGTACGTCTTCAGCGGCGCGGAGAGGCCCTTGAGCTTCTTCTCGCCCGCGAACGACCACTGGAAGGCGCCGGCGGCGGCGCGGACGTTCTCGGTCGCGAGCACGGACGCTGGGCGGGCGCGCTCGGTGAGGCGGCTGGCGACGTTGACGGTGGAGCCGTACCAGTCGCCCCAGCGGTTGACGGCCGGCCCGTAGGCGATGCCGGCGCGGATCGCCGGGAGACCCTCGGCGCCGTCGGACCCCTCGACGAGCCGCAGCGTGGAGTCGACCAGGGCGCCCGGCTCGGGCGAGACGAGCATTACCGCGTCACCGATCTCCTTGACGATCTTCACCGGTGCCTCGATCGCTTCCTCGGCCAGCCGCGACAGCCGCCCCGCGACGCTGCCGAGCTCCTCCGAGGGGATCGTCTCGCCGAGCTCGGTGAACCCGACGAGGTCGGCGAACGCGACGGCGGTGTCGCGGCCGCCCATCTGGCCGGTCGCGAGCTGCTCGGCGGTCACGACCTCCTGGCGCAGCGCCTCGCGCATGTGCATGTTGAAGACGTACTCGAGCCAAGGTCCGGCCAGCGGCATCAGGCTCTGCGCCACGACCTCGAGCCGCGCCGCCAGCTCGGCCTCGTCGGTGCCGGCTTGCAGGAACGTCTGGCCGACGAGGTCGCGCACCGACTCGGCGTAGCGCGCCATGCCGCGGCCGAGCACGCGCTGGGCCTCCATCGCGTCCTCCTCGGGCAGGCCGACGTCGCGGTACTGGCGACCGAGCTTGGCCGACTCGAGGTCGGTCTCCCCGTATACGCGCTCGTCGGGATCGGGGACCGCGAGGCCGAGCGCGCGCCGCTGGGCCTGGAACCACTCGAGGTCGAGCCCCGACCGCTCGGCGATCTCGCGCGCCGTGTAGCGAGCCTCGGAGGCGAGCACGCGGTCGACGGGCAGCAGCGCGAGCCGCTGCTCCGCCACGGCCTGGCGCAGCTGCTCGACCGACACGCCGCCCGCGTGCAGCTTGTCGAGCAGCGCGCGCCGCGCCTCGCGAGCGGCATCGTCCGCGCAGCCTTCGAGCAGTCCTTCGGCTTCCCAGTCCATGCAGGCCCGCAAGGTACCCTCCCGCGCGGTGACGGAGCGTCAGATCGCCCAACGTGTCGTCGCCGTGACCGGAGGCGGCCGCGGGATCGGCCTCGCGACCGCCCGTGCGCTCGCCGCCCGCGGCGCGCGCGTGGCAGTCGGCGACCTCGACGGCGGCGTGGCGGCGCAGGCGGGCGGCGAGCTCGGCTTCCCACTCGACGTCACGAGCCGCGACTCGTTCTCTGCGTTCCTGGGCACGGTGCGCGACCGGATCGGCCCGATCGACGTGCTGATCAACAACGCGGGCGTCATGCACGTCGGCCCGTTTCTGGAGGAGGACGACGCCTGGACCCGCCGCCAGCTCGACGTGAACGTGCACGGCGTGATCCTGGGCTGCAAGCTCGTGCTGCCGGAGATGCTCGCCCGCGGCGCCGGCCACATCGTCAACGTCGCCTCGGTGGCCGCGAAGGTCGGCGTGCCTCGCGAGGCCGTCTACGCCGCGACCAAGCACGCCGTGCTCGGCCTCTCCGAGTCGCTGCGGGCCGAGCTGCGCGGCACCGGCGTCGAGCTGTCGGTCGTGCTGCCGGGGCTCGTGCGCACCGAGCTCGCAGCGGGCACGCTGCAGGGCTCGAAGGTCCTGGCGCCCGGGGACGTCGCCAAGGCGATCGTCGGGGCGATCGAGCACCCGCGCTTCGACGTGTACGTCCCGCGCTCCTACAGCGGCCTTCCGGTGCTCGCGGCGGTGCTCCCCCGGCCCGCGCGCGAGGCGTTCCTGCGCGCGATCGGCGTCGGCCGCAACACCGCCCGAACGACGGCAGCAGAGCGCGTCGCCTACGAGAAGCGCGCCGCGGGCGAGTAGGCTCGGCGCGATGTGGAGCGACGCGTACCAGTCGCTCACCAAAGGCGAACCTCTCGACGCCGACGATCTCGAGCGGCTCGCCACCGCTGCCTACATGCTGGGTCGCGAGGACGAGTACCTCGACGCACTCGAGCGGGCCCACCATGCGCATCTTGAGGCCGGCGCCACGCAGCGGGCCGTCCGCTGCGCGTTCTGGCTGTCGATGACGCAGCTGATGCGCGGTGAGCGGGGACCGTCGGAGGGCTGGTGCCGGCGCGCCGAGCGGCTGCTCGAGCGCGAGGCGAGCGAGTGCGTCGAGCGCGGTTACCTGCTGCTGCGCGACGTCGTGACGCGGCACGTCACAGGCGACCACGAGGCCGCGCTCGCCAGCGCCACGGTCGCGGCCGCGACCGCCGAGCGCTTCGCCGACCCGGACCTGCACGCGCTCGCGGTCCACGAGCAGGGCCTGTGCCTGATCCGGCTCGGCCGCGTCGAGGACGGGCTGCGGATGCTCGACGAGGCGATGATCGCCGCCGTTGGCTCCGAGCTGTCGCCGATCGTCACCGGCCTCGTCTACTGCAGCGTGATCGACGGCTGCCAGGAGGTCCATGCCCTCCAGCGCGCGCAGGAGTGGACCGCGGCGCTGAACGACTGGTGCCAGGCGCAGCCTGACATGGTCGCGTTCACCGGTCGCTGCCTCGTCCACAGGGCCGAGATCCTGCAGCTACACGGCAAGTGGCAGGACGCGCTCGACGAGGCGGGCCGCGCCGGCGAGCGGGTGACCCGGGCCGCCGGCCAGGCCGCGTACCGCCGCGCCGAGGTCCATCGCCTGCGCGGCGAGCTCGCGCGCGCCGAGGAGGCGTACCGGGAGGCGAGCCGCCACGGCAGCGAGCCGCTGCCCGGGCTCGCGCTGCTCCGACTCGAGCAGGGCAACGGCGACGCGGCGCTGGCGGCACTGCGCCGCGCGCTCGCGGAGGCGGCGGACCCTGTCGCGCGCATCCGATTGCTGCCGGCGGCCGTTGAGATCATGCTCGCGACCGGCCAGGCCGACGAGGCCCGCGCCGCGTGCGAGGAGCTCGAGCGGCTGGAGCCGGGCTTTGCGAGTGTGCTGCTCGCCGCGCTTGTCGCCGAGGCACGCGGAGCGGTCGAGCTCGCGGCCGGCGACGCGCGGGCCGCGCTCGTCGCGCTGCGCCGGTCCGACCAGGTCTGGCAGGACATCGGCGCGCCGTACGAGCGGGCGCGGGTGCGCGTCCTCGTCGGCCGCGCGTGCCGCGCGCTCGGTGACGAGGACTCCGCGGCGCTCGAGCTCGACGCGGCGCGCGGCGTGTTCGCCGAGCTACGGGCCGTGCGGGACGTGGCGCGCGTCGACGCCCTCCTCGGTGGCGGCACGGCAGCCACCGCCCACGGGTTGTCCGCGCGGGAGCTCGAGGTGCTGCGGCTGGTGGCCGCCGGTGCGACGAACAAGGCGATCGCCGCGACGCTCGTGCTCAGCGAGCGAACGGTGGATCGCCACGTGAGCAACATCTTCACGAAGCTCGGCATCTCCTCGCGCACCGCCGCGGCGGCGTTCGCGTTCCGGCACGAGCTCGTGTGAGTGAAATCACCCATCCGCGCGCCGGCGCGGATTGGGTGGTTCCGCCGAAGCGCCGTGGGCAGGCCGCTGACAGGGTCGGCCGATGCCCACATCTCACGTCGACACCCCGCGGGCGGCACTGCTCGCCGGCCTCCCCGTACAACCGCGCCGGATCGAGCCGGCGGGCACCGAGACGACCGTGCTCGAGGGCGGCGACGGCCCGCCGCTCGTGCTCCTCCACGGGCCGGGCGGGAGCGCCACGGACTGGATCTGGGTCGTTCCCGCTCTCGTGCAGCGCTGCCGGGTGATCGCCGCCGACCTGCCCGGGCACGGCGACACGGACCTCAGCGATGATCCGGTCGCCTGGCTCGAAGCCCTGATCGATGCGACGTGCCCGGAGCCGCCGGTCGTCGTCGGTAACACGGCCGGCGGGGCGCTCGCGGCGCAGTTCGCCCGCGACCATGGCGACCGCATCGCCCGCCTGATCCTCGTCGACACACTCGGGCTGGTGCCGTTCGCGCCGGCGCCTGAGTTCGGAGAGGCGCTGCACGCGTTCATGGCGGCGCCGACCCGTGAGACGCACGATCGTCTCTGGGCTCAGTGCGTCTTCGACCTCGTTCGCGTGCGCGAGCGGTTGGGCGAGCGATGGGAGCCGTTCGCCGCCCAGAATCTCGCCGGCGCAGGATCGCCGGGGGTCGCCGCGCTGATCGGCGGGTTCGGGGTGTCCGCGATCGACGGTCTCGAGCGCATCGCAGCGCCGACCACGCTGATCTGGGGCCGGCACGACGTCGCGACGCCGCTCGCGGTCGCCGAGGCGGCGAGCGCCCGCCACGGCTGGCCGCTCCACGTGATCGAGGACTGCGCCGACGCTCCGCAGATCGAGCAGCCCGAGGCGTTCGTGCGCGCGCTCGAGGCCGAGGCCCTGCGCGACCGCCTCCACGGCCCGCTCCTGCTGCCCGGCGGCGACGGGTTCGCGGAGGCCACAGGACTCTGGAACGGCGCGATCGCGAAGACGCCCGCGTTCGTCGTCCAGCCGACGGGCACTGCGGACGTGGTCGAGGCGGTCGACTTCGCACGCACGCACGGCCTCGCCGTGGCGGTCCGCGGGGGCGGACACAACATCGGCGGCACGGCGCTCGCCGATGGCGGCGTGACGATCGACATGTCGCTCCTGCGCGGCGTCGTGGTCGATGCCGCCGCGCAGACGGCGACGGTGGAGGCCGGTGCCCACCTCGCCGACGTCGACGCCGCCACGCAGCGCCACGGGCTCGCAACCCCGCTCGGCTTCATCTCGGAGGTCGGTGTCGCCGGGCTCACGCTCGGCGGAGGGCTGGGCTACCTCACGCGCCGGTTCGGCTGGACGGTCGACAACCTCGTCGAGGTCGAGATCGTGACCGCCGACGGCTGCGTGCGGACCGCGAGTCGCGACAGGCAGGCTGAGCTGTTCTGGGGCGTCCGCGGGGCCGGTGCCAACCTCGGCGTCGTGACCTCGTTCACGTTCCACCTGCACGAGGTCGGCCCCACGGTCGTCGGGGGCCTGGTCGCGTGGCCGTTCGCGCGCGCGGAGGAGCTCCTCGACGCGTACCGGACGATCACGAGCGTGGCGCCGCGCGAGCTGGCCGTCTGGTGCAACCTGCTGCGCGCGCCCGCGGCGCCGTTCGTCCCCACGGAATGGCAGGGCGAGCGCGTCTGCGCGATGGCCGTGTGCTTCAGTGGCGACCGCGCAGCCGCCGACGAGGTTCTGGCACCGCTGCGCGCGCTCGGCGACCCCGTGTTCGACCTGCTGGCCGAGCGGCCGTACACGCAGATGCAATCGCTCCTCGACGCAACAGAGCCGAAGGGCGAGCACTACTACTGGAGGACCGAGTACGTCTCCGCGCTGAGCGACGGGTTGCTGGCGAACCAGGTCGAGCTGGCCGCCACATGCCCGATCCCGGCGGCGCAGATCGGGTTCCTGCACGTCGGCGGCGCGCTGAACGAGCACGCGGCGGATGACGGCGTGGTAGCCAACCGCGACGCGCGCTACGTCTGCGGCGTGATCGGTGCGTGGTCCCCAGGCGAGCCCCTCGAGGAGGAGTACCGCCGCTGGGTGCGCGAAGCGGGCGACAGCATGCGCCCGTTCTCGACCGGTGCGAGCTACATCAACTTCCAGACCGGCGACGAGGACAGCGCGCGGATCCGCTCCTCGTACGGGGAGAACTACGATCGGCTGGTGGCGATCAAGCGGCGTTACGACCCCGAGAACGTGTTCCGCTCGAACCGCAACGTCCCACCCTCATGAGGCTCGAAGCCGAGCGCCGATTCGACGTCCCGGTACGCGACGGCTTCGACTACATCACCGATCAGCGGAACTGGCCCGAGTACTGGCCGGGATTCGTCCGCATCGAGCCGGGCTCGCGCTGGAGCGAGCCCGGCGACGTCACGCGGATCGTGGTGCGCCTGCTCGGGCGGACGGTCCCGCTGGAGATGACCCTGCGCCGCTTCGAGCCCCCGCACCACGTCGAGTACACGACGACGCAGCCGGGAATGCCCGGCGCCCGCCATGAGCGCGTCTTCGAGGACGCGGCCGGCGGGCTGCGCTTCCGGATCGCGATCGAGTTCGAGCCGCGCGGCTTCTTCGACCGCTTGATCACGCGCCACGGTGTCCTGCGCGCCATGCGGCGGACCCTCGCGAACCTCGACGCCGTGTTCAGGCGGTACCCTGACGGGTAACGAAAACCAGGGGGGCTGGGGAGAACGCCCGGCTGAGATAGGTCCTCGCTGGACCTGACCCTTCGAACCTGTGGGGTAATGCCCGCGGAGGGAGCGATGCGTACCGAGGTCGAGGCTCCCGGAGTGGAGCCTCGCGACGTTTCAGGCGGCGTCACCATCGCCGCAGTTGGCAAGGCGTTCGGCGCCGTCCAGGCCCTGGACGGCGTGTCGCTGCGCGCCGCGCCGCGCGAGGTCGTGGCGGTGGTCGGGCCGAGCGGCTGCGGCAAGTCGACGCTGCTCGAGCTCGTGTGCGGCCTCCAGCAGCCCGACAGCGGCACGATCGACGCCCCGCCGGCCGCGCTGATGCCGCAGCGCGACGGCCTGCTGCCGTGGCTGTCGGCGCTCGACAACGCCGCGCTGTCGCTGCGCGTGGCCGGCGTCGACAAGGCGCGTGCCCGCACCGCCGCGCACGAGCACTTCGCGGCCTTCGGGCTCGAGGGGTTCGAGCGCGCCCGCCCGCGCGCGCTGTCGGGCGGCATGCGCCAGCGCGTCGCGTTCCTGCGCACGCTGCTCGCGGGCCGGTCGCTGCTGTGCCTGGACGAGCCGTTCGGCGCGCTCGACGCGCTCACGCGCGGGCAGATGCAGCGCTGGCTGGCCGATGCGCTGCAGCGCGAGCCGCGCACCGTCCTGCTCGTCACGCACGACGTCGAGGAGGCCGTCCTGCTCGCCGACCGCATCGTGCTGCTCTCACCCCGGCCCGGCCGCGTCGTCGCCACGCTCGACGTGCCCCTCGCGCGGCCCCGGCACCGCACGGATCGCGAAGTGGTGGATCTGCGCGAGCAGGCGCTGGAGGCGCTGGGATGAGCGCGGTGGTGATCGTGCTGATCGGCCTCGCGGGCTGGGAGGCGATCGTGCGGCTCGGCGCCGTCGACGAGCTGATCCTGCCCGCGCCGACGCAGGTGCTCGACAGCCTGTGGACCGACCGCTCGCTGCTCGCTCCCGACCTCGCGACGACGACCTGGGAGGTGCTGCTCGGGCTGGCCGCGGCGCTGGCGGCGGGCGCCCTGCTCGGCATCGCCATGCACGTGTCGCCGCGCGCCCGCCGGGCGCTGCGGCCGCTGGTGATCGGCTCGCAGGCCGTGCCGATCCCGGTGATCGCGCCGCTGATCATCCTCGTGCTCGGCTTCGGCATGGCACCGAAGGTCCTGCTCGTCGCGCTCGTCTGCTTCTTCCCCGTCGCCATCAACCTCTACGACGGCCTGCGCGACACCGATGCCGACGCGCGCAAGCTGCTGCGCTCGCTTGACGCCTCGCGCTGGCAGACGCTGCGCATGCTCGAGCTCCCGAGCGCGCTCCCCGCGACCTTCACCGGCATCAAGATCGCCGCTGCCGTGGCGGTGATCGGCGCCGTGTTCGCCGAGTGGTCGGGCTCGGACCGCGGCCTCGGCCACGCGCTGCTGACCGCCAACGGCCAGCTCGCGACCGCGCGCGCGTTTGCCGCCACCCTGCTGCTGTTCCTGCTCGCCGTCGCCTTGTACGGCGCGTTCGCGCTGCTCGAGCGCCGCGTCGTGGATTGGACGCCGCGAACCACACCCGGAGGCTCATGACCCGTCTGTTGCTCCCCCTGATCGCCCTGACCCTGCTCGTCGCCGGCTGCGGCGAGAAGGCCGAAACCACGTCGGCAGGCTCAGGCAAGACCGAGCACCTCACGGTCATGCTCGACTGGTTCCCCAACGCCGACCACGCCGGCCTGTACGCCGCGCAGGCCAGCGGCGAGTACGAGCGCGCTGGGCTCGACGTCAAGTTCGTCACGCCGAGCGACGCCGCGACGCCGCTCAAGCTCCTGCAGGCCGGCCGCGTGGACCTGGCGATCTCCTACGAGCCGGACGTGCTGCTGGCACGCGACCAGGGCGCCGACGTCGTCGCCGTCGGCGCGCTCGTGCAGAAGCCGCTGACGTCGCTGATGTCGCTCGGCGAGCACGCGATCACCGACCCGAAGCAGCTGAACGGCAAGACGGTCGGCACCGCCGGCATCCCCTACCAGGCCGCGTACCTGGAGACGATCCTGCGCAAGGCCGGCGTGCAGCCCAGCGCCGTGAAGCAGGTCAACGTCGGCTTCAACCTGACCAAGGCGATGATCGCCAAGAAGGTCGACGCGACGATCGGCGCGTTCTGGAACGTCGAGGGCGTCGAGCTGCAGAAGGGCGGCCGCAAGCCGCACATCCTGCGCATGGAGAGCCTCGGCGTGCCGACCTACGACGAGCTCGTCGTCGCGGCGCGCCACCAGGACCTCGACGAGGCCGGCGGCTCAAAGGTGCGCCGCTTCCTGCAGGCCACCGCGCGCGGCTACGCGATGGTCAAGGCGGATCCGGCCAAGGGCGTCGACGCGCTGATGGCGGCCGACCACGGCCTCGACCGCGCGCTGACCACCGCCACCGTGAAGGCCACGGTGCCCGTGTTCTTCCCGGCCGGCGCGGACGACCCGTTCGGCTGGCAGGAGCCGCGTGAGTGGGCGGCCTACGAGAAGTGGATGCGCGCGAACAACCTGCTCAAGCGGCCCGTGCAGGGAGAGCGCGCGCCGCTGACCAACGAGTTCCTGCCGGGCGAGGGCGTGGACCAAGGGACCAGCGGGCTGGGATGAGCCCGCGTGCCGCGGCGTGCATGAGGTGCACGCCGGCCAGGCCCTTCCACTCGCCGTAGGGCTCCAGGAACTCGCGCACCTGCGCCTCGTCGGCGCGGGCGCGCGGGTTGCCGGTGAGCAGTCGCCCGACGATCTTCAGGAATCCCAGGTCGCCCGCAGGCGCCACGTCCATCCGCCCCTGCCCGTGCAGGCCCAGCATCTCGACCGTCCACGGGCCGATGTCGCGGATCGCGAGCAGCCGCCGGACGTCGTGGTCGTGTAGGTCGACGCGCCCGCGCGCGACCGCCTCGGCGCAGCGACGCATGGCGATGGCCCGCTTCGGCGCGAGGTCGAACGACGTCAGCCGCGCGGGCGCCTGCGCGGCGATCACCGCGGGCTCGGGCGCGTCGCGCAGGCCCGTGGCCGGGCAGCGGTAGCCGAACGCGCCGATCAGCCGCTTCTGGATCACCATCGCCCGTTCGAGCTCGATCAGCTGCTCGGTGATCGCGGCCAGCAGCGCCTCCCACGGCTGCGGCTTGCGGCGCACGCGCAGCGCGTAGCTCGAGCGCACCGAGCGGCCGATCACCGGGTCGCCCGAGAAGCGGTCGTAGAACGGCCGCAGGTCGTCGTCGACGCCGGTGGCGAAGCGCATGCGCGCGATTGCCGCGCCCGCCGCCGCTTCGGACGGCCCGCGAGCCGCGAACAGCACCCGGTCGCGCGCCGGCTGCACCATCCCGACGAGCACCGGCTCACCTTCGATCCGCAGCAGCCGCTGCAACGCCGCGCCGCGCCGGCGCGTCAGCCGGTCCATCGATCCGCCGCCGAGCCGGAACGGCCACGGGGGCCGGACCTCGACGCGGACCTCGGTCACCACTATCGCTTCAGCAGGTGAACGTCGACCAGGAACGAGTTCGAGGCCATGATCTCGCCCATCGAGGACTTGCGGCGCCGCCGGCGCGACACGCGGCTGCGGCGGCGGTGCACGACGGCCACGGTGGCCGCCCCGGCCACGAAGCCGGTGGCCGCGAGGGCGGCGGCCTGGCGGGCGGGCACGAGCGGCCGCGCCGGCTCGATGGTGCGCGAGTCGGCGACGACCGGCAGGCCGTCGACGATCTCGCCTTCGTCTTCCTCGAACTGACTCACGAACTCGACAGCATGACCACTCGTGCGGACGAGTGCGTCAACCTGCCTCGCCGCGGCGCCCCGAGAACGTCCGAAACACGACGTCCCAATACGGCGCGCTGATCCCGAAGCCCTTCTCGTCGTCCTGGAAGTGGTGGCGCATGTGCAGCTCGCGCAGCCGCTTGCCCAGCCGCGTCGTCGGGGTGTGGTGGTGCAGGGCGTAGTGGATCTCGTCGTAGATGATGTAACCGGTCAGGAAGCCTGCGGCCACCGCGGGCCCGTGCATCGTGCCGGCGATCACGAAGATCGCGCCGACCACGAGCACGGCGAGCGGGATGCTGGCCGCGGGCGGCATGACGAGCCGCAGCGGGTCGTTCGGGTGATCGTGGTGGACGCCGTGGATCATCCAGTGCACCCGCGCGCCGAAGCCCTCCTCCGGCTCGAAGTGGAAGACGATCCGATGCAGCCAGTACTCGAACAGGGTCCAGACCACGTAGCCGACGAGAACGAGCCCGAACATGTCCCACCACCCGTCGCGGGTGACGGCGAGGACGAGCATGACGACGATGACGGGCGCGTAGATCAGCACCGGCACGGCCGGGTGCACGCGCGTGAAGCGATCGAGCAGCCTCGACTCGAACATCGGGGGCGAGGCCTTCAGGTAATCCGTGCGCCGCATCCACAAACCGTACAACTTAGGCGGCCCTAAGGGGAAGCGAACGTCCGCTCATAGACACGGAAGCGGCGGACGATTCGGCCGCCCATCGCCTCCATCGCCTTGTTCATGTTCTTGTTGGTCTCGAGGATCCAGCCCATCTCGCCCCACTTCTGCGGCGTGACGGCGGCCATGTCGAAGTGCTCGACGTACATCTTCGCCGCGACGCCCGTGTGCTGATACTCGGGCTTGACGCCGAGGAAGCCGACGCGCACGCGGTCGATGGTCTTGCCCTTGCGCAGGAAGTGCCACCAGCCGAGCGGGAGCAGCCGCCCGTTCATCTTCTTGAGGACCTGGTTGATGTCCGGGACCGTGATCGCCATCCCGACGGTCTCACCCTCGGCGGTCTCGGCCACCATGAACCAGTGGTGGTCGAAGACCAGGTGCAGCTCCTGGGTGTAGGCGTCCAGGTCGGCCTTCGAGTAGGGCACGAAGCCCCAGTTCTCGCTCCAGGCCGAGTTGTAGACGTCGGCGAAGTTGTCCATGTCGCGCCGCAGCGACCGCCGCGACATCTTGCGCAGGCGGATGCCATGCCGCGGCTCGACCTCCTCGGCCAGCTTGAAGACGATCGGCAGGATCCGCGCGCGATCGCTGATCACGAGCTCCCACATGAACAGGTCCATCGCCTTCTCGAGCCCCGCCGCCTCGCACAGCGCCCGGTAGTAGGGCGGGTGCCACGGCTGCTTGATCATCGGCTCGCGCTCGAAACCCTCGATCTGCACGCCCGACTCGTCGTTGATCGTGAAGTCCATCGGGCCGATCATGTGATCGCGCCCGTGCCGACGCAGCCAGTCCTCGGCGGCGGCGAGCAGCGCGGGCAGGATCTCGAAGTCCTCCTCGAGCTCGAGGAAGCCGAACATCCCCCAGCGATTGCCGTGGAAGTCGTTGAACGCCTGGTCGTACTGGGCGCTGATGCGGCCCACGACGCGGCCGTCGCGCTCGGCCAGGAACAGCTGCGCGTCACCGTGCTTGAAGAACGCGTTGAAGCGCCGGTTCAGGAACAGCCGCCGCTCGATCCTCAGCGGGGGAACCCAGACCCGGGAAGTAGAGTGCAGCCGGAATGGGAGCTCGATGAACTCCCGCAAGTCCCGCCGACCCTGGACGGGACGCACGACAAGCGACACGAGAGCGCACCCTATATGCCGACCGCCATCGACGTCTTCGCCAAGGTCCGTGGGCATGAGCGCGCCGAGCAGCTGCGCGCCGCCCGCGAAGCCGACCTGCTCCCCTACTTCCGCACCGTGGAATCGTCCGCCGCTCCGGTTATGGAGATGGAGGGCGCCGAGCGGATCATGCTCGGCTCCAACAACTACCTCGGCCTCACCGGCGACGCGCGGGTGATCCAAGGCGCGCGCGACGCGCTCGACCGCTTTGGCACGGGGCTGACCGGCTCGCGGCTGCTCAACGGCACCACCCAGCTGCACCTCGATCTCGAGCGCGAGATCGCCGAGTGGATGGGCACCGAGGACGCGATCGTCTTCACGACCGGCCACCAGGCCAACATCGGCACGCTGGGCACGATCCTCGCGCCCGGCGACACGGTGATCGCCGACTCCGCCGACCACGCCTCGATCCTCGACGGCTGCCTGCTCTCCCGGGCCAAGCTGCGCCCGTTCCGCCACGGCCGCCTCGACAAGCTCGAGAAGATGCTCGAGCGGGCGGTCGAGGACGGTGGCGGCGTGCTCGTCGTGGTCGACGGCGTGTTCTCGATGGAGGGCGACGTGGCCGACCTGCCGCGGATCGTCGAGCTGTGCAAGGCACACGGCGCCCGGCTGATGGTCGACGAAGCGCACGCGGCCGGTGTCCTGGGCGCCCGCGGCGCCGGCACCAGCGAGCACTTCGGCGTCGAGGCCGACGTCGACCTGCGGATGGGCACGTTCTCCAAGTCGCTCGCGAGCTGCGGCGGCTTCATCGCCGGCTCGCACGAGGTGATCGAGTTCCTGCGCATCAGCTCGCGCGCCTTCCTGTTCACCGCCTCGGCCGTGCCGGCGGCGGTCGGCGCCGCGCTGGCGGCCCTGCGGATCGTCCGTTCAGACGAGGGCCCCCAGCTGTTCGCCCGCGTGCTCGACAACGCCCGCTACCTGCGCGACGGGCTGCGCGCGCTCGGCTTCGAGGTCCACGACGTCGGGCCTCCGGTCACGACGCCGGTGATCCCCGTCGTCGTGGGCGACGACTGGAAGGCCGTGATGCTCTGGCGCGCGCTCTACGACGCCGGCGTGTACGTCAACGTCGCGCTGCACCCGGCCGTGCCGCCGGCCGGCGCGCTGCTGCGCACGAGCGTGATGGCGACCCACGACCAATCCACGCTGGACCGCGCGCTCGAGGCGTGCTCAACGGTGAAGGCCGCCTTCGAGGCCGAGCACGGCCCGCTGCCGGGCGAGTCGCGCATATAGCACATTTTTCGCTCTGGCGCGTGATTTCCCAGCGTTTAGAAATCGGCCGCTTCTAGCGAATTTTCGGAGTGGTTGCCGGTTGACCATTCACCCGCTCGGTGTCTAGCCTGCGCCCTCGGTCGGTACGCCGCGGAGCGGACGCCGAGAGAGGGAACGCACAACGAGGGCTCGAGAGGTGTCGGTGAGCCGCCGGCATCGGGCCCGTGTACGTCCACTGTGGCACGCCGGCCGGTAGGTGTCCATTTCAATTCGGGGCGCGCGCGCCAAGGAGGCGCGGGATGCTCTGCGGGGAGGTTTCATGAGTGCAACTGCGACAGCTCCTGCCGCGCAACACATGCGGGCGCTTGCGCAGGCGAACCGGGTTCGGCTGGCACGTGCCGAGCTCAAGCGGCAGGTCGCAGAAGGCGAGACGTCGGTGGCGGAGGTCGTGCTGTCGTGCCCGTGGGAGGCCGAGAGCATGACGATCAGCGATCTGCTGATGAGCCAGCACCGTTGGGGACGTACTCGCTGCCGCAGGTTCCTCGCATCGATCCCCATGCTGGAGACGAAGACCGTCGGCTCGATGACCGACCGTCAGCGCCATGCATTGGCTGGGATGCTGACGGGCGATCCGGTGTACACCGTCTCTGAGCTCGGCTGGGGAAGCCGTGTGAACTAACTGCTTCGAGGGCGCCGGCGACGCTGCCGTTACGCGGCCGCGCCGCCGGCGCCGGAGAAGCCCGGGCCGCGCGTGGCGATCTCGACGATGTGCCCGTCCGGGTCGCGCACGTAGATCGAACGGAACGATCCGCGGTCGAACACGTCGGTGCACTCCACGCCCTGGCGGCGCAGGTAGTCGCGCCATACCTCCTGCTCTTCGGCGGAGTCCACGATCAGCGCGAAGTGGTGCGTCGAGCCGACGCCGACCACGCCCTTCGGCAGGTCCGGGTACTCGAGGAAACTCAGCAGCGTGCCGGCACTCCCGTCGAGCGCGCCGAACCACACGTGCCGCGTGTTCGGATCGTCGTCGGACGGGCCGTCGCTGACGATCGCGAGGCCGAGCAGGTCACGGTAGAAGGCGATCGTGCGGCCGAGGTCGCTGGAGATCAGCGTGAGGTGGTGCAGCCCGCGGAGCTGCATGCGCTTCTGCTCGGTCACCGCGCGCAGCGTAGTGGAGCGGCGTCAGGCGCGGCGCTCGTACGCCCGCCAGAGCAGCCGCAGCGCGACCGCGAACGTGAGTCCGGCGGCGAGTACCAGAGCGATCCACGGGACGCTCAGGAAGTACAGGATCGCCGCCAGCGCGACGGCCGGGACCCCGGCCAGCACCATCGTGTGCGAGCGGTAGCCGGAGAAGTGCTCGCGCGCGGCGGTGTCGAGGCCGCCGAGCGAGCCGAGCGCGAGGCCGGCGACGATCATCGCGCGGCCGTGCGGCGAGTCATGGGATACCAGCCCGAGCACGAGCAGCACGATGCCCGCGAGCACGCACAGCTCCACCAGGGGAAATGGATGCCATGGGGCGTTCGGGCGGTCCATTTATTTGCGGTTCGCCTGCCAGGCACCCACCGCTCGCGCCGCGCAGCGGATCTCGGCGCCATAGCAGCCGCGGGTGCCTTCGGCGACGTTACTTATGGGCAACCGGACGACATCTTGACCTGCCACCAGCCCATCAGCATCCCGAGCAGCCCGGCCTTCGGGCGCACGTGGTAGTCGCCGCAGCCGGCGATCCCGAGATCGGCGTGCGTGATGCGGCGCCACTTGTGGGCGGGCGGGTCGGCCAGCATGCGCTCGAGCTCGCGCTGGGCGTCGGCCTGGCGCGCCGCCTGCGCGCCGGCAGCCGCCTGGAGGTCGCCGAGGCGGCCAGCGAGGGAGTCGCGGACGCACTCCAGCTCGCCGAGCGAGAGCAGCCGCGGGCCCGCGAGCGACGGCGTGTTGGTGCGCACGTCGAGGCGCGGGTAGGTGCCGATCGCGACGGCGGACAACTCGCGCTCGAGGCGGGCGATCTGGGCGCGCAGCGTCCGGCGCGCCGCATGCTCGTCGACCGCGGCACCGGATACGCGGATCTGATCGATCGCTGCCATCGCTCCCTGGACGCAGCGTACCACCGGATTCGAGTCCGTATCCTCGCTTTCAGCCGATGCCGCGAAACGACCCGACCGACACCGGTGGCCTGTTCATCGGCCGCCGTCCCGGCACCGGGCCGCTGCACTACCGCGGCGCACCAGAGCGCGGCGGGCCAGGCCGCCGCCGCACCGACGCCCTGCTCGCCGCCGCCGTGCTCGTGCTCGAGTTCGTGGCGTGCCTGACGCTGTGGGGGCCGCAGCCGCTCGCGTGGCTGTGGGTCGGCTCGCAGGTCGACTACGCGTCGGGCTCGGTGACGCTGGGGATCGCGGTCGCGTTCGCCGGCATGCTCGCGACGCTGATGCTCACGCTCGCGGTGCTCGCGCGCCTGGACCGCCTGTGGCGGATCCTCCGGCGGGCCGCCGGCTACGAGCAGAAGCAGGGCGTGCTCGTGCGCATCTTCGCCACAACCGCGGTCGTGGCGGGCGCCGCGTTCGCGTTCTGGCTGCTGATCATCCAGGGCCCGTCGCCGTACCCCACGTAGATGACCTGGTGAAGCGCTTCCTGGAGTACTACCGGCAGTTCGAGGAGCTCTCGCCGGAGGAGATCAGCCGCGATCTGATTGAGCGCCGTCACGCCGAGCGGGCGCAGGCGTTGACCGAGGTCGTGCCGCTCGACCTCGCGTCGTCCGCGTGGCACGAGCCGCCCGACGCCGAGGCGGTCAACGCCGCGACCTACGCCCTGCGGCGATCGGTCAACGCGTATCCCGACCCGGTCCCGCTGCGCGAGGCGATCGCCGCCCGCCACGGGGTGGCCGTCGAGCGGGTCGCCGCCGGGCACGGCGCCGGCGACCTCCTGCGGGCCGCGCTGCGCGCGTTCGCGGATGTCGAGGTCGCCGTGGCGTGGCCGGGCTGGGGCTACCTGCCGCGGCTCGTCGACGAGGCCGGCGGCACGCCCGTCCCGGTGGAGCCGGACGTGGAGGCCCTGCTCGCCGCGCGCGCCGCCGCCGTGGTCGTGTGCAGCCCCAACGACCCGACCGGCGAGCGGCTCGACGTGCCGGCGCTGGCCGAGCGGCTCGACGAGGCGGTGTGGCTGATCGTGGATGCGGCGCTCGCCGAGTTCGCGCCTGACGACGACACGGCGGAAGTGCTCGCGGCGCGCGAGCGGGTGCTCGTCGTCCGCTCGTTCTCGAAGGCGCATGCGATGGCCGGCTTCCGCGCGGGCTATGCGGTCGGCACGGCCGCCGCGCGGCTGACGACGGGCGTCTCCGCCCCCGCGCAGGCGGCGATGCTGTGGGCACTCGCGGAGGGGGACGCGGTGGTTGCGCGCCGCCGCGCCGCCGCGGCGCGCGAGCGCGAGCGGCTGGCCGCCGCGCTCACGGACACGCCGTTCTCCTTCCCCGCCGGCCACGGCCACCTCGTGTGGCTGTGCTCGAGCGAGCAAGACGGCGCGGCGATCGCCTCCGGCCTCGCCGCCCAGCGCGTCTACGTCACGCCCGGAAGCGCCTGGGGCGACGACCGGCACGTCCGCGTCGCGCTGCGCAACGCGGCGGCGACCGACCGCCTCACTGCTTCGCTGCGCGAGCTCTGACCCGGAACGAGCCGCGCATGAACGGGTGGATCTTGCAGAAGTACGTGTAGGTGCCCGGCTTGAGCGTGCGCGGCGTGCGCCAGCTCGCGCGGTTCGCGGCCGCCGTCGCGCCGGGCGGTCCGTAGCCGAGGTTGCCGGAGTCGAAGGCGCCCCTGCCGTTGGCGAGCGGGTAGGCGATGCCGGTCCTGCGGTTGCAGGGGGCGCGGCACGCGGTGATCGAGTGCAGGATGTTCGGGTCGCGGTTGACGAACGTCAGCCGGCGGCCCTGCCGGATCGTCGGCGGCCGCTGCTTGCGGCCGCCGCTCAGCAGGTCGCCGCGGGCGTAGAGGAAGTGGCGGATCGCGACCGTGCGCTTCGGCGGCGGCGCGGCCGACAGCAGCCGGCGCGGGTCCGGGAGGCCGGAGAAGGTGCCGCCGTGGTTGCGGTTATCCGGCAGGTGCCCGTGCGTGTAGACCCCCGGCTGGTCGACGTTGACCTGGAACGGGTCCGGCCCGGTCTCCCCGGGACTGAACGCCGTCGGCATGATGCCCATCGACTCGTACCACGACGCGCGCCGGGAGTCGTACGTGGCCGACACCGACAGCACGTCGCCCTTCTTGACGCCGACGCGCCAGTCCGGCGGCGTGGCCTCCATCGCCACGTCCCAGGACACGGCGCCCGCGGGCTCGAAGTACTTGGCGTTGGAGCGGAACAGCCGCACGGTCTTGCCGCCCCGCGTGAGGTACATGTCGGTCCAGAGGCCGCCGGGGTGCAGGTGGCCGGCCGTAGCCACGAGGGCGCCGTCCACGGGCATGACCAGGCGATTGCGCGTGTACCCCGCCTGGTGCGACTCGCGCGGGTACGTGTAGCGCCCGTCCTTGCCGCCCGCGCCGCGGTGGACGTCGAAGACCGGGTAGATCTCGCCGCCCATCACGTCGAGCCACAGCGTGTGGATCTCCCGGATCGCCGCCGCCTCCGGCGCCGTGTCGGGGATGAAGTCGAGGTCGTAGGTGATGTAGACGTCGGTCGCGTCCGGCGTGAGGTCGTGGATCATGTGGTTCATCACCCACTGGTCACTCGTGCGGTAGCGCCAGCCGTAGCCCGCGGGCGCCTGCACGGCGGTCTTCTCCTCGCCCGCCGCGAACGTCGGTGCGCCGTTGATGAGCCAGACGCCGTGGTGCAGGTGGATGACGTCCACGCGCGGGATCCCGCCGGTGACGTACTCCAGGTTCGGCCGGAAGCCGGTGATCCAGCCGTTGACCGGCGGCCGCTGGTCGTTGAGCTGGAAGGCGATGTCGTTGCGTCCGGGCGCGATGTGGATCGGCCCGAAGCGGTAGTGCAACGTCTCAGCCTGCGCCGCCGGCGCGAGCGCGAAGAAGACGGCGCAGGCGAGCAGGACGCGGCGCATGAGCCTCGGAAGCGTACTTGTGCCCCGGAGCGTCAGCGGAGGATCTCCCACGCCGTCCACAGCGCCTCCTCGACGAACAGGTCGGGGACGTTGGGGACGGCGACGGCGACGAGGGCGATGCGGCGCGTGTCGCGCGTGACCGCGGCGCGCGCCGGCGGGCCGGCGGAGAAGAGCACGGTAAGGGGCCCTTCGTCGTCGGCGAGCACGAGCGTGCCGCCCTCCTCGCGCAGGCACGGCGAGCCCGCCAGCCGGTCGAGATCGAACGCGAGGACGCCGACGCCGGTCTCCAGCACGGCGACCGTGAGCGCGTCCTCGACGAGCCCGCGTGCGTGCAGCGTGCCCTCCTCCAGGCGCCGCAGCGTGACCGCCTCGACCGGCGTGCGGACGACGTCGGGATCGAGGCCGACGTGCCGGAAGAAGACGCGGTAGGCGTGCGGGACCTCGCGGCCGCGCAGCGCGATCGCCTGCGCGCCGCCGATGCGGTCGGCCAGGCCGCGCAGGCGCGCGGCGAGCTCGCGCGGCGTCGGCCCCGGCGTCGCCTCCACGTCGGTCCAGGCCAGCCACAGGCCCGGGTGCTCGTCGGCGAGGGCCGGCGACACCTCGCCACGGCGCACGACCGGCTCGTCGGTCATGGCGGCGCCGAGATCATGGTCGGGCGGCGAGATCGGCGATGGCGCGCTCGAGCTGCGCCTCGGTCTGGCTGCCGAGCAGCGTCTTGGTCACGGTGCCGCCGCGGCGCGCCAGCGTGATCGCGGGGCATACCGCGACCGCGTAGGCGTTCGCCACCGCGCCGTCGCGGTCCCAGCCGACCGGCAGGTGCCAGCCGTGCGAGCGGATGCGCTCCCGGAGCTTGGTCCGGTCGCCCCGGATCGCCACCGCGGCGAACTGCACGCCGGGATAGCGGGCGCGCATGTGATCAAGGGCAGAGACCTCGTCGTCGCAGCGCTCGGACGGCTCGGCGAAGAACGCCAGCACCACGGGCCCGCGCTCGGCCAGCTCGCACACGTTGAGGATCTTCGCGCCTCGCACCGAGCAGGCCTTGCCCGACACATTCGCGTCGCCGTCGAGGTCTGACAGCGCCAGCGGCGCGGCGAACTGCGGCAGCTGCGCGCCCGCCTCCACGCCGCGCGACCCCGGACCCTCGGTGCGCAGCGTGTTGAGCACGATGTAGACCATCACCGCGAACACGAGCACGCCGACGAGGGCGCCAGGCCGCTTCACGCGGGCAGCGCGGGGGCGGCCGAGACCGGGTCCCGCCCGCCCGCCCGCCGCACGGCGGCGCGCCGCTCGGCCAGCACGAGCACGGCCGGCAGCACCGCCATCACGCCGAGCAGCGACACGGTCAGGTCGACCACGGTGACAAGGCCGAAGTCGCGCAGCATCTGCACGTCCGACAGCGCGAGCACCGCGAACCCCGCGATCGCGGTCATGCCCGAGGCGAGCACGGCGGCCCCCGTGGAGCGATACGTGCGCCGCAGCGCCTCCGCCGCACCGCCGGCGCCCGCGCGCTCGGCCTCGAACCGCGCCGACAGCAGCACCGCGAACTCGGTCGAGATCGCCAGCACGAGCGCGCCGAGGGTGGCCGACAAGGGGTTCAGCGGCACGCCGAGCAGCCACAGCACGAGCGCCGACCAGCCGGTCGCCAGCGCGATCGGCACCACCGGCACCCACGCGCGTGCCCACGCCGCGCGCCAGCCGCGCCGACGGTGCACGAGCAGCAGCACGACGAGCACGGCGAGCAGGCCGACGACGAGCGCGCCGAGTCGCCGCAGCGGGTCCGACAGCGAGTCGTTGGCCTCGGCGGCGAGCACCGGCAGCCCGGCCAGCCGCGCGTTCACGCCCGCCGGCGGGTGCAGGTCCGCCCGCATCTGCTCGATGATCTGCTGCTGGCGCTCGAGCGACGTGAGCCGGATGCCGAACGCCAGGTTGGCGGTCCTGCGATCGCCGCTGATCACCGCGCTGGAGAAGTACGGCGGCACCGCGTCGAGCAGCGCGCGGATCTTCGCCTGGTCGCTGGCCGACTGCTCGGTGCGGAACAGGTCGGGCAGCGACAGCGCCGGACACAGCTCGGCCCGCCCGCAGCCACGCTCGGTCGTGTAGCCGTAGCGCTTGAGCAGCCCCGACTGGTAGTCGCGCATCCACTTCACGACCCCCGGCTCGGTGAGGTCGTTGCCTTCGACCACGACGTCGATCTCGCCCGCCACGCCGGTCGACCGCTGCAGCGCCTGGAGGTCCTGCACCGCCGGCAGGTCCTGGGGCACGAGCCGTTCGATGTCGGACACCACCTCGGTCCGCGAGTCGACCGCCCAGCCGAGCGCGGCGACCGCCAGGCCGACGGCGAGGAAGCGGCCCGGGTGCCGCAGTGCCGCGCCGACCGCCCGGTCGCCCGCCCAGCGCGCCGGGCCCCCGAGGCGGCCGCCGATCGCACGGCCCGCGCCCTCGACCAGCTCGCCGGCGCCGCGCAGCGAGCGCGCGAGCGGCCCCTCACGCGGCGGCAGCGCGAGCGCCGCGGTGCCGGCCGTCAGCGCGAGCGCGAACGCGATCGCGATGCCGACCACGAGCAGCACGCCGAACCCGCGCACCATCGGCACCGGCGACAGCAACAGCACGAGGAATCCGGCGCC
This sequence comes from uncultured Solirubrobacteraceae bacterium, assembly GCA_963803335.1. Lineage (GTDB taxonomy): Bacteria > Actinomycetota > Thermoleophilia > Solirubrobacterales > Solirubrobacteraceae > DASSUW01. The sequence goes on from CAWDME010000016.1 coordinate 78,528, forward strand.
GGTGGCGAGCGCCGCCGTCGCGATCACGGGCACCGCGACGCGCGCGGCGCGCGCGGCGTCGCCGGTCTCCTCCACCCGCGCCTGGTACTGGATCGCGTAGTCGACCCCCAGCCCGAGCAGCACCGGCAGCACGGCGATCGAGGCCATCGTCAGCGGCGCGCCGACCAGCGCCATCAGCCCGAACGTGATCGCCACGGCGGCGAGCGCGATGCCCAACGGCAGCAGCCGCAGCCGGCTGCGGAAGACCAGGCAGAGCACGGCCGCCATCACGGCCAGCCCCACGAGCAGCAGCCGCAGCGTCGAGCCGGCCAGCGCGTCCGTGAGATCCTCGGCCACGACCGGCGCGCCGGTGACCGTGTAGCCGGCGTCGCCCTTGAGCTTGAACTGCGGCATCCGCACGGCGGCGCGCACGAGCTCGATCGCCTGGGCGCGCTGCGCGTCGGTCAGCGTCGGCTTCAGGCGCACCTGGATCAGCGCGGCCTTCGATGACGGCACGAGGTAGGCGAAGCGCGCTTTCGGCGTGGTGGCGCCGCGTGACGGGTCGAAGAACAGCGCCGAGACGAAGTTCGGGTCGTCCACGCGCGGCAGCCCGCTCAGCCCGAGCCCGTACTTGAGGTTGATCTGCAGCAGGTCGCGCAGGAACTCGGCGTAGACGAGCTGGCGCGCCGACTCGCCGAGCCGCTTGACCTCGGCCGGCGACTTGCCCTGCGCCTGGGCGACCTTGCGCGCCGCCGCGCCCGCCTTGTTGGCCTCCACCGACTTGGCCTGCATGCGCGCCTGGATCTGGTCGTTGATCTCGCCGGCCGAGGCGTTGGCGAACGTGCCCGGGCCGTACACGACCTTCACGGGCTTGAGCGTCGCCAGCCGCCCGCACGGCGAGCCCGGCCCGCCCGGGGCCTGCTGGTCCGCCGGCTTGTTGCCCGACAGGCAGCCCTCGAGCCCGATCAGCCGGCCGAGGTTCGACGTCAGCAGCAGATTGGACAGCTCGCCGCGCACGAGCACGATCACCGCGTGGTCGCCGAACGTGGCGCGGTAGTCCTCGGTCGCCTTGTACGTGTCGGCGCCGCGCCCGACGAGCGTGTCGGTGGCCGCGCTCGGCTCCAGCCGCAGCGACAGCGCGCAGCCAATCGCCGCGAGCACGGCGACGGCGGCCAGCACGCGGCCGGGCCTGCGAGCCGCCGCGCGGACGATCCGCTCGAAAGGAGTCATCGCGCGCGTACGTGCGGGTACTGCGTGACCTCGCCGCCGAAGTCGTACGGACTCTGGAGACGGCACGGCGGCGCGGTGGCGCTGCCGTTGGTCCCGTTGAACGCGAACTGGATGATGTTGTTCAAGAGTGCAGTCGGGACGAGATTGCCGACTGCCGGCGGCAGCGGCGGTAGCGGGGTGTTGCTGACGCTCGGGACGCCGCTCGAGCAGTGGCGGTTCTCGAACACGGGCATACCCTGGCGCAGCTGTGTGAAGTTACCGCTCTTGGCGTAGGCGTTCGGCCGGTTGCTGCCGATCCGCCGCGGATAGACGGCGAGGTTCTCGGGGTTGAAGGGGTTGGTCGTCCGCAGGTAGTGCAGCTGCTCCGCGTTGCTCGCCTGCGTGGCGGCGACCGAGTTGGCGAAGAACGCGGTCAGCTCCGGCTTGTAGAGCGCGAGGAACTGCAGGATCGGCGAGATCTGCCGCATCGCCGGGTCGAGCTGGGCGATCAGCGGCCGCGCGTCGCGCAGCACCTGCTCGGCGGCCGGGAAGCCCTTCACCGACGCGTCGATCAGCGGCCCGAGCTCCTGGAACAGCCGCTTGAGGTCGGGCGAGAGCGCGCCGAGGTCCTGCAGCGTCGGGCTCAGCTCGCGCGCGGCCGGCCGCAGCTGCGTGATCAGTGGATTGGTGGTCTGGGAGAAGCGCGCGAGGCGGTCGAGCGTCTGCTGGGACTCGCGCTCGAACGTCGGCAGCGCGGTGAACGCCTGCTTGAGCTCGTCGTCGCGCGCTGCGGTCGTCTCGAAGACGCGGTTGGAGTTCTCAATCAGCGAGCGCAGCTGGCCGTCCCGCTCGCTCAGCGCGCCGAAGACGACGCCGGTGTTGGAGACCAGCTGCCGGACGGCGCCCTGCTGGCGGTTGAGGATGTCGACGAGCCGCGCCGCGTCTTCGGCGAACGGGGCGAGATTGCCGAGCGCGTCGTTGACGTCTCGCCCGTAAGGGCCGATGCCGCGGCCCTGCTCCTGCATCCACGTCATGAACGCCTGGCGCGTCGGGGCGTCGAACGTGCGGAAGATCTCGTCGAGCTGCACGGTGTCGGACACCTGGCCCTGGCGCAGCGCGCCGCCCTCGGGCAACTTCGGCGCGTCCGGCGAGCCGGGCGTGAGCTCAACGTAGGTCTCGCCGAGCAGCGTCTTCTGGCGCAGGATCGCGCGGGCGTCCGAGGGCAGCGGCGCGTAGCGCGACTCGAGCTCGATCTCCACGTCGGAGCGGCCGGTCTGCTTGTCCGGCTCGATCGCCTTGACCTTGCCGACCGGCACGCCGGAGATCCGCACGTCGGCCTCGGTCGAGAGCTGCGTCGCCTCGGCGAACGACGCGGTGAAGCGGTAGCCCTTCGGCTTGAGCGGAACCGGGCCGCCGAAGGCGAGCCACAGGAACAGCAGCAGGCCGAAGCACGACAGCGCGAACACGACCATCGCGGAGATGCGGCCGAAGGAGGGCGCCGACTTGTTCATCCGCCACCCGTCGCGGGAGCCGGGGGACAGATCTGTGCGACGCCCGGGGCGTTCAGGAGCGCCACCAGCGTGCCGAGCTGCTGGTTCGTGCCCGCGACCGACTGCAGCAGCTGGGCGGTGGTGCAGGACAGGATGATGATGCCGTGGCGGATCGGGCCGTGGGCGTCCTGCGTGGCGAACACCGTCGAGCCGATGTGGTTGACCCAGGAGAGCCAGAACAGGTAGCCCTCGCTGGCCGAGCCCGGCGGGTTGTAGGCGAGCGTGTTGAGCAGCGCGTTGACGACCTTGAACGAGCGCGTCAGGTCGGGTGTCGCCGCCGCCAGGTCGCGCAGCGCCGGCCGCAGCTCCTGCACGGTCGGCAGCGCCGCGCGCGTGAACGGCCGGATCTGGTTCTTGATGATCGGCGTCGTCGTCGTCAGGAACGGGCGCGTGGCGCGCAGCGACGGCCCGAGCGCGCGGGCGCCGGGACGCAGGTGCTGCAGCGTCGGCCCGAGCACCCGCGCGAGCCGGTCGACCTTCACGAGCGTCGTGGACGTCTCGTCGAGCGCGCCCGGGAGCTCCTGCAGCGCGGCGCGCAGGTTCGTGTCCTGGCTTGCCAGCGTGGCGAACACGGCATTGGAGTTCTCCACGAAGTCGGCGACCTGCTGGTCCTTGTTGCCGAGCTCCTCGGTCAGCAGCGAGAAGTTGTGGATGACGCGCTTGATGTTGTCCCGCCGCTTGGCGAGCTGCTCGTTGACCTCGCGCGAGTAGCGCGCGGTCGGCTCGATCCGGCGGATCGCCTGCGCGAGCTGCCGGCCGTTGTCGTGCAGCGCGGTCGACCCCTCGCCGAGCAGCACGCGCAGGTAGTCGCGCGTGCCCGCGTCGAGCGAGGAGAGGATCTCGTCGAGGTTGACGTCCGGGAGCGTCTGCGAGGCCGGGATGCGCTCGCCCTCGGCCAGCGGCCCGGCGTCCTTGGTGCCGGGATTGAGCTCGGCCACCATGTCCTTGAGGCCGGTCTTGGGCCGCAGCAGGACCGTCGCGTTGCGGTAGATGCGGTCGTACTTGCGCTCGACCTTCATGCCGACGATCGCGTTGCCGTTCTCGAGCTTCACGCTCGAGATCTGGCCGACCTCGACGCCCGCGATGTTCACCGTCTGCCCCTGCCCCGGCGTGACGGCCTGCGCGGTGGTGAACTCGGCCTCGACGGTGACGTAGTCCTTGCCGAGCACCGGCACGCCCGGCGGCAGCGCCACGCGCTGATGGGAGAGGATCACGACCGCGACGATCAGCGCCACGATCAGCAGCACGACGATGGCGATGACCTCGCGCAGGTGCTTGCGGATCGCGAGGCTCACTTGATCCCGTCCTTCTTGGAGCCGAACGGGCGGAGCTTGGAGCGCAGCAGCGGCAGCGCCTTCTTGGCGGCGAGCGCGGCCTGGCCGGTCGGCAGCGTCAGCGCCGCCGCCGGGCCGTTGAGGTTCGGCCGCGTCTGCTTGTAACAGGGGGCATCCGGCTTGTACGGCGGCTTCTTGCCCGGGTAGGCCGGCCGGTTGCCGAGCGGCACGTTGACGTTGTTGCCGAACAACTGGGTCGTGGGGCCCGGCGACCCGAGCGAGATCGTCTGCGAGCCGCCGCCGGTCTGAAACCGCACGTACATGCCGTTGCCGTCGAAGTTCTGGCCCTCACCCGCGAGCCCGACCAGCGTGTAGAAGAACTCCTTGTAGTTCTCGACGCCGGTCGCGAACTCGTCCTGGATCGGGACGTCGCCGGTCGGCAGCACGACGTTGGTCGCGCACAGGGAGGCGCGGTTGGTCTGCGGCAGCAGCTCGATCGCCGCGTCGGTCACGCGCGCGAGGTCGGCGCTGGCGGGCGAGAGCTGGGCGGCCAGGCCGCCGAGCTCGTTCGGGCCCATCAGCGGCCGCGCCTGGGCGATCCACGGGAACGCGGCGTCGATCGTGGCCGGCGTCTCGCGGACGCCCGGGAGGATCTCGCGCGCGAACGCGCGGGTCGGCGGGAACGCCGCGTTGAGCGAGTTGAACGCGCGGTTGGCGGCCGTCAGCGTCGTCGGCAGCTCGCGGATCGACAGTCGCAGGTTGCGCGACTGGGACGCGAACGCGGCCATCGTCGCGTTGAAGTTGGTGATCAGCCCCTGCAGCGCGTTCTCGTTGCGGATCAGCGCGCCCGTCGTCCGCGCGGTCCCGTCGATCAGGCGCGAGACGTCGCGTGCGGGCTCGGTGCCGAGGAAGGCGTCCAGCACCTGTGCCGTCGACTTCTCCGCCGCGGGGATGTCGTCGTAGGCGTCGTTGAACGACTGGGCGGCGGTCTCACCGCGCGCGGACGGGTCGGCGTCGCGGTTCTCGGCCGGCGTCGGCTTCGAGTTCAGCGCCACCGACAGCTGGTCGAGCAGGTCCTTGAGGTCCTCGCGCGAGTCGCTCTGCAGGGTGGTCAGCACCTGGTCGAGCTGCACCGGCGTGGCCGTCTGCGTGACCTTGATCGCGTCGCCCTTGTCGAGCTTCGGCGCGCCCGGCGAGCCCGACGTGAGGTCCACGAAGAAGTTGCCTTCGAGGAAGATGCGCGGGCGGATCTTGGCGGTCGCGTCGGAGTGCAGCGGCAGGCCCTGGTCGTCGATCTGCATGACCACGACGGCGCCATCGCCGTCCTCCTGCGGCTTGATCTCCTTGACCTTGCCGACCTGGACGCCGGCGATCCGCACGGGCGCGCCCAGCCGGATCGAGTTCGCCGACTGGAATACCGCGTTGACCTCGAACGGCTTCGTGAACGGGATGTCCTTGGTGAAGCCGAGGTACAGGATCACGACGACCACGACCGAGGCGATCAGGCCGATCAGGACGGGGCTGCGGGGGCGCCGGCGCTTCACCGCGTCGTCTTCTCCGTCGTCGCCGACTGGGTCCCCGGCACGTTGCCGATCGTGGTCTGCCCGCGGATGTAGCGCTCGTTGCCCGCCTCGCACTCCTTCGGCTGCCCCGGCGAGGCCGTGTTCGGGTACGGGTTCGCGTGCAGGTGGTTGGCCTCGGTCGGGCCGTCAGCGGGCCCGGATGACGGGCTGCCCTCGTTGTTCGGCCCCTGCGGCGTGGGCACGATGATGAAGCGCTGCCAGGTGCCGTTGCGGTCGCCCTCGCTCAGGTGCGAGGCGACGTTGCGGAAGAACAGCGTGACGTAGTTGCACTGCGTCTGGGCCGGCGTGAGGTAGGCCAGCGTGGGCTGCAGCTCGTTCAGCGCCGCGGTGGTGGCGCGCAGGCCGCGCGGGACCATCGGGTCCTCGGCGAAGCGCTGTAGCTCCTCGAGCAGCGACGCCAGCCGGCGGTTGAACGGCGGCGTGCGCGGCAGCACCTTCGCGCCCGCCTCGAGCGCGTCGGCGATCGTCGGCGCCGACGTGCGCAGCGCGGCGGCCCCCGGCCGCAGCTCGTGGAAGAGCAACTCGGTGTTGCGCAGGAACGGGCGCTGGATCGGGAAGTCGCGGATGCCGGCGTCGAGCGCCGGCGGCGCGCCGGAGATCGACTCCTGGATGAACGGCCGCGCCACCTCGCGCAGCGCGCGGAACGTCGTGTCGAGGTTGATGAACAGCTGGGCCTGCGTCTCAGCCGCGGGCGCCACGATCGCCGCCGTGTCGGCGAGCTCCTGGAAGAAGCGGCGCAGGTTGGTCTTCGGCGACGACAGGTTCTGCGCCACTGGCACGATGTCGCGCAGCAGCGGCCGGAACGAGCCGATCGCCGTGTTGATCGACTCGCCGCGGCCGGCGAACGCGTCACCGAAGCCGGTGGTGGCCTCGGCCGCGCCCTCGCGCGTCTTGTCGTCGAACATGCTGAGGACCTCGTCCAGCTCGACGGGCCTCGGCGTGGCGCTGGTGATCGGGATCGTCGCGCCGTCGGCGTAGCCGCGCGCATCGGTCCCGCGCGTGAGCTCCACGTACTTGAGGCCGAGCGCCGACCGGGGGCGGACGATCAGCGTCGAATCGCGCGGCAGCGGCGCGACGCTCTTCTCGAGCGTGAGCGTGAGCACCGCGGTCGTCGTGCCGTCATCGCGCGTCTCGGGCTCGATCGCGCTCACGGCGCCGACGCGCGAGCCGCCGATGCTGACGTCGTTGCCGACCACGAGGTTGGCCGCGCTCGGCACCTCCGCCTTGAGCTCGTAGGTGGGCACGAACGGCAGGCCCTGGTTGGCGTTGTAGGCGAGGAACACGGCGACGAGCACCACGAGCGTCGTCGCGGCGCCGATCAGCACGGGGTTGCCGGCGATCCCGGCCCCGCGCCTCATCCGTCGCCTCCGAACAGGTAGTCGAGCAGCGTGTCGGTCTTCTGGTCGCTCGGTGCGGGCGTCGGCGTCGGAGTCGGCTCAGGCGCGAACGTGGTGGTCTTCGGCGCCTTCGTGGTCGTCCGCTGCGGCTGCGCGGGTTGCTTGGTGCGCTTGACCGGCTTGCCCGAGAGCGCACGCGCCGTCCGCACGAGCGTCGGGTCGTTCGAGGATTGCGCGGCCGCAAGCGCGCTCGTCGCCGAGGCGGAGCTGAAGTTCGCCGAGCAGCCGAGCACCGGCGTGACCGCGTAGTTCGTGCACGGGTTGACGATCAGCGCGGCGCGCAGGTAGTGGCCGATCGAGTCGAACCCGTTGATGCTGGACGCCTGGTAGAAGACGTAGTCCATCGCCCGCTCGATGCCGCCGGTGCTCTGGAACGACTCGAGCAGGCGCCGCGCGTCCCTGCCGACCGGCTTCGCCGCGGTGGCGAGGCGGCGCAGATCGGTGATCACGGGGCGCGCCGCCTTGACGGCCGGCGTGCCGCGGTCGGCCGCCTCGCCCAGCGACTGGAGGGCCGGAGTGGCGGCGGTCGAGAACGGCCCGAGCTCGAGGATCATGCGGTTGATGTCGGGCGCCACCTCACCGAGGTCGGTGACCACCGGCGTCATCTCGTCGCTGAGCGCGCCGAGGCGGACCATCGTCGGCGTGAGCTGCCGCAGGAACGCCGGCAGCCGCTCGATGCTGCCGGCGAGGTCGGCGCGCCGCTCGGCGGTGGCGCGCGCGACGGCCGACGCGTTCTCGATCGCGCCGCTCACGTGCTTGCGCTCGCGCGCCAGCGGCCCGAGGATCGTGTCCGAGTCGACCGCCAGCCGCTGCAGCGTGTCGTTCTGGTCGGCCAGGATCTTGAGGACCTTGTCGACCTCCTTGAGCGCCGGGTCGGCGCGGCGGATGACCTCCTTGAGGTCCTTCCCGCGGCCGGCGACGCCGACGCCGAGGTCGTCGAGGATGATCGACAGCCGCTCGCGCACCGGCCGCCGCATGATGTCGTTGAGCACGTCGAGGTCGACGGACTTGGAGGTGTGGTCGACGCTCAGCAGGTACTGGCCCTTGCCGGGGCCGTCCTTGATCTGCTCGAGCGGGGGCGGCGGCTGCTCGCCGACCGCGCGCGCCTGCGTGAGCTCGCACTCAACGAAGCGCTCACCGATCAGCGACTGCGGCCGCACGATGCACTGGGCGTCCTGCCGGAAATCCTGGTACCCGGGGTCGGTGATCTTGAGGACGACCGCGGCCTTGAAGTCGTCGGTGACGTCGAGCGAGTCGATCGTCCCGATCTTCACGCCCGCGACCTTCACGTCCTCGCCCGGGATGACGAAGCCGGCGTTCTCGAAGATCGCGCGAACCTTGTAGTCGCCGCCGTCGCCACCGGCGCCGACGGAGACGATCACGACCGCGGCGGCGGCGAGGATCAGGACGAGGATGGCGGCGGCGCGCTTCATGGCCCGGGCAGCACCAGTGACGGGTCGCAGTCGACGTTGCCGCCGTCGGTGAACGGCGCCGAGCCGTCCGCCGGGCGCTGCGTGGCCGCGCCGGGGCAGCGCCGCTGCACGCCGGTCTGGAGGCCGGCGAGGCGCTGCGACGGCGGGACCGGCGTCAGCACGCCGCCGGCCGGGTTGTCGGTGAACTGGAAGGCGTTGAAGATCGGCTGGATGCGCGCGAAGTGGCCGTTGGCGTCGTAGTTGGCGGCGCCCTGGCCGAAGTCGCGGAACCAGCCGACGAGGTCGGGCGTGTACGGGCGGGCGAACTCGAGCACCGGCTCGGCCTTGACCAGCGCGCGGCGGCCGTTGCGGAACGCCGGCGTGGCCACGCTCTGCAGGCGCGGCATCTTGCGCGTCGCGTCGATCAGGTCGTTGTTCGGCCCGTCGAGGCTGACCGCGGTGCGCAGGTCGTGCACGACCGGGACCGCGTCACGCAACAGCGGCCGCAGCTGGCGCAGGAACGGCGCCAGGTCCTTGGTCGCGGGCTTGGACGCGGCGACCAGCACGTCGAGGTCGTCGAGCGTGGCGCGCAGATTCACGAACGTCGTGTTGCCGCGCCGCAGGGTGGTCGGCAGCAGGCCGAGCGCGCGCGCCAGCGCCGCGTTCTCCGACCCGATCGCGGAGGCCGTGGAGTTGGTGTTCGAGACGAGGTCGGCGAGGTCGTTGCGCTTCTCGGCGATCGCCGTGACCGCCGCCGACGAGTTGAGCAGGAAGCGCGTGAGCGCGCTCTCGTCCTGCGTGACCTGCTGGACCAGCTGGCGTGAGCTCGACAGGACCGGGTTGAAGTACTTCGCCGACTGGCCGACCTCGTCGCCCTTGCCCTCGTACTGGGTGGCGAACCCCTTGATGACGCTGGAGAGGTCGCCCGACGTCTTCTTGTCGAGCGTGTTGAAGATCTGGTCGAGGTCGACGACGTCGGTCGTCGAGTCGGTGCGCAGCGTGGCGCCCTCGGGCAGCTCCTTGGCGTCGCCGGGGCCAGGCGTGAGCGCGACGTAGCGGTTGGCGATGCCGGACAGCGACGTCAGCCGGATGATCGCCTGCGTGCCCTCACGCAGCGGCGCGTAGGGCTCCTGGACGACGACCTTGACGGCGGCGTGATTGTTGTCGGTCAGCTGGATGTCGCGCACCGAGCCGATGCGGCGGCCGCCGACCTGGACGTCGTCGTCCTTCACCAGCTGGCCGGCGTTCTGGAAGATCAGCGTGTACTCGGTGCCGCCGCTGCCCTTGAACAGCAACAGCCACACCGCCAGGGCCACGGCCAACGCGAGCGCGGTGACCGCGGCGGCCCTGGCCACCGTCACAGACGACGCTCCCTTAGACGACGATTCGGGCTCGGCACTCCATCTCCGCTACATCCCCCAGAAATCCGGAAGGGGGAACCCTATCGAGCACTTCTAGGCAGCGGGACAGTACCCGCCGTTCGGCTTTGGGGTCCTCACTCCATGCCCAGCGGGCCCTGCGACGCACCGCTGAGGAACTGGCGCACGAACTGGTTATCGGAGTTGAAGAGATCCTCGGCCGGGCCGGACTCCACGATGCGCCCGCGCCACAGCACAGCGATGTACTCGGCGACGCGCTTGGCGGACATGATGTCGTGCGTGATCACCACGTAGGCGCCGCCGTTCTCCTCGTGGACTTCCTTGATGAGCTCGCACAGCAGCGCGGTGCGGACGGGGTCCAGGCCGGAGTCGGGCTCGTCGAAGAGCACGATGTCGGGGTCGAGCACCAGCGCGCGGGCGAAGCCGGCGCGCTTGCGCATGCCGCCCGACAGCTCGTTCGGCGCCTTGTCGCGCGAGCCCTCGAGGCCGACCTCGCGCAGGCGGCGCATGACGATGTCGTCGATCTCATCCTCGCCCTTGTCCGTGTGCTGACGGAGGGGGAACGCGACGTTGTCGTACAGGTTCATCGAGCCGAACAGCGCGCCGTCCTGGAACAGGACGCCGAACTTCTTGCGCATGTCGAACAGGTCGTCGTCCGCCATGCCGGGGACCGACTCGCCGTGCACCAGCACGTCGCCCTCGTCCGGGTACAGCAGGCCGACCATGTGCTTGATGCAGACCGACTTCCCGGTGCCGGACGGGCCGAGGATCATCGAGATCTTGCCCTCCGGGATGGCCATGTTGAGGCCGCGCAGGATGCGGTTGCGGCCGAACGACTTGTGGACGTCCACGAACTCGACGGCGTCCGGCGCGCCGGTCGGGCGCTGCTTGCCGGTGTGCCACTTGAACTCGTCGTCGCGCTGTTGCTCGATCGCCACGTTCATCCTCCGATAGGAGCTCGCGGATTCGCGCCCCAGAAAAGCTGCGTGCCCAGCATCCCGATGAGATGCACCAGCACGATGTTAAGCACCATCGATTTGGCCGTCGCCGTGCCGACGCCTACGGGTCCGCCGCTGGCGTTGTACCCGTAGTAGCAGCCCACCAGCACGATCACGGTGGCCATCGTCATGCCCTTGATGACGCTGTAGAGCAGGTCGGGTGGGTTCTGGAACATCCAGAAGATCAGCGAGTAGCCGCCGCTGGAGACCTCGCCTATCTGCTCGACCACCGCCAGGTACGACGCGAAGAAGCCGGCGCCGATGCCGGACAGATACATGAACGGGAGCACGAGCCAGGCGGCGAGCAGGCGCGTCGCGCACAGGAAGGTCATCGAGGAGATGCCCATGACCTCGAGCGCGTCGATCTCGTCGGAGATCCGCATCGAGCCGAGCTCGGCGACGATGCCGGTGCCGACCTTCGCGGCCATCATGTAGCCGAACGCGTAGGGCACCAGCTCGCGCAGGTCGCACCAGGCGGCGAACACGCCCGCGTAGGCCGGCGAGCCGACGGCGCGGTTGAAGTACGCGCCCTCGATCCCGCACTGGAGGCCGATGATGAAGATCAGTCCCCAGATCACCAGCGTCGACGTGAGGATCAGCAGGCCGGCCTGGCGCAGCGCCTCGCCGAAGAAGCGGAACACCTTGAGGGTGAACACCTCGCCGACGATCGCCCCGCAGAAGCGGACGATCTCGCCGAACGCGGCGAGCCATTCACGCGGGACTGCGAGCCATTGGCGTCCCATCACTTGATGTTGAGGATCTCGGGGTGGGTGGCGAGCAGCGTCTGCGTGAACACGTAGTTGAACGCGAAGACGCCGAGCGTGGCGACCACGACCGCCTGGTTGACGGCGCGGCCGACGCCCTCGGCGCCGCCGGACGCGGTCATGCCCTTGTAACAGCAGACGATCGCGATGATCGCGCCGAACATCGTGCACTTCAGGACCGAGCCCCAGAGGTCCACGATCGACGAGTTCGTGAAGAACGTGGCCCAGAACGGGCCGAGCGGCGCGCCGTTGACCAGCGTGGCGAGAACGCCGCCGAAGATGCCGAACAGCAGCGCGTAGATGTCGAACAGGCCCGTCACCAGCATCAGCGCCAAGAAGCGCGGGACGACGAGGTTCTTGACCGGGTCGACGCCGAGCACCTGCAGCGCGTCGAGCTCCTCGCGGATCTTGCGGGCGCCAAGATCGGCGGTGATCGCGGTGCCGGCGACGCCGGCGAGCACGATCGCGGTCACGAACGGCGCGAACTCGCGAATGCTGGCGAGCACGAAGAAGCCGCCGAGGCGGTCGATCGAGCCGAACAGGTTGAGGAAGTTCGCGGCCTGCAGGCCCGGCGCGCCGTAGCCGAACGCGACGGTGGACACGACCAGCGGGAACCAGCAGAGCTTGAGCGCGAACAGGAACTGGTTGACGAACTCGCCGCCGTACGGGTACGGGGGCCTGAGGGCAGACATGATCGTCTTGCCCGTCAGGATCATCATGTCGCCTACTTCCTCCAGCATGTTCTTAGCCGGTAGGAAGGCTCGATCGGCGACGGTTCGGACCACTCTTCTCCCCTGGTCGTGGCGCTCGCTTCGTGCGGGCGAAGGCGCCGAAGGTTATTTCACCGCCCGCATGAGGCACAAACGAGAACTGTGAGAAGAACTTGCGCTGAGGTGCGACCGGCACGCCCCGACGATCTTGCGCCCCATCTCGCGCTCGCCCTGTCGGAGCGCGCCGAGGGCGTCGCGGTGGCACGCCCGCGCTTCGAGCGCGACCTCGCGGAGGAGGGGCGGCGCCTGTTCGTCGCGACGGTCGGCGGCGCGTTCGCCGGCTACGGACGCGTGGCCCGCTTCGAGCCGCCGGACGACGCGCCCGCCAACGTCGCGCCCGCGGGCGTGTACCTGTTCGGCGCGGTCGTCGCGCGGCGGTTCCGGCGGCGCGGCATCGGGCGAGCGCTGACGCAGGCCCGTATGGCGTGGGCGCTCGAGCGCGCTGACGCGGTCTGGTACTTCACCAACGGCCGCAACCAGGTGTCCCGGCGTCTGCACGACGGTTTCGGCTTCGTCGAGGTCACGCGCGACTTCTGGTTCCCGCGCGTGCGGTTCGACGGTGATGTCGGTGTCCTGTTCCGCTCGACCGGCGCTACGCGCTGAAACCCGGTGGTACGCTCGCGCGCCGTGACGAGAGCCGTGCCGCTCGTGCTGTGCCTACTGATGCTGGGGTTCGCCGGCTGCGGCACCCCCACGCAGGACGCCGACGAGCCCGAGGGCGAGTTCACGCTCGACATCGTCAAGGCGACCTTCCCGGCCGAGCAGACGGTGGCCCAGCCCACGACGATGCGCCTGACGGTGCGCAATACGGACGACCGTGACCTGCCGAACCTGGCGGTGACGGTGGAGACCCAGCCGGCCTCCGGCGGCAAGGCGCCGACCGCGTTCGGCCAGGCGGGCAACGACGTCCGGCTCGCCGACCCGAACCGCCCGGTGTGGATCGTCGACCGCGACCCGGAGGGCGGCGAGAGCGCCTACACGAACACGTGGGCGATGGGCCGGATGTTCCCGGGCGAGACCAAGGACGTCGAGTGGCGGCTCACGGCCGTGCGGGCCGGGACCTACAAGATCAACTACCGCATCGCCCCGGGCCTGAACGGCAAGGCCGTCGCGGCCAACGGCCAGCACGTCACCGGCTCCTTCAACGTCACGATCTCCGACGAGCCGGTACCGGCGCGCGTGAACGGCAAGGGCCAGGTCGTGCGCTCCAAGTCCGGGTGATTCGTCCGGCCCGCGCGGACGACGAGCCCGCGCTGCGCGCGCTCGACCGCGCCACCTGGTCACCGGTCGTCAGCCCGGCGCCCTTGACCGACCGGCCGTTCCCGCTCGACGACGTGCTGGTGTGCGAGGCAGCGGGCGAGGTCGCGGGCTATGTGGCCCTCGGTTCGCCGACGGGCCTCGAGTCCAACCGCCACGTCGTCCTCATCCGCGGCCTCGCGGTTTCGCCGTCGCACCAGCGGCGCGGGGTGGGCCGCGCGCTCGTCGCGGCAGCGGAGGCGGCCGCGCGCGAGCGCGGCGCCCGCCGGCTGACGCTGCGCGTGCTCGCCCCGAACACCGCGGCCCGAGCGTTGTACGAGGCGTGCGGGTTCGTCGTCGAGGGCGTGTTGCGCGGCGAGTTCCTGCTCGACGGCCGCTACGTCGACGACGTGTGGATGGCCCGCGATCTCGTCAGCTGACGCGGCCGGACGCGAGGTCGAGCAGTCCCGACCGCACCTCCAGTCCCGGGATCACCGCGCGGATCCGCTCGGCGCCGTTCTCGGCTTCGATCGCCGCGACCTGGGCGTCGCGGCCGTGCGCGGCGCAGTCGGTGTGGCCGATGACGTGGACCGCCCGAACGCCCAGCGCCTCGTGTGCCATCTGCAGCGAGCGCAGCACGTCGTCGGACACCTGCGCGCCGGCGTTGCGCAGAACAACCGCGTCGCCGAGCGCGAGGCCGAGCGCGGCGAGCGGGTCGATCCGCCCGTCCATGCACGTCAGGATCGCCAGCGCCCGTGCGGGCCTGCGGCCGAGCTCGACCCGGGCCGCCGGTGCCGGCCCCGGCTCCGGCGCCGGTGCGGGTGGCGACTCCGGCACGTCGCGCTCGGTCCGGCCGAACGGCTCCCAGCTGAACGCCATCGCACGATGATGCCTCAAGGCGCGGCGATCGGCCGGTCCGGGTAGTACGCCGCGCACCAGAGCCGGACGCGCTGCGGATCGGCCGCGAAGCCGTGGCAGCGCCGTGCGCACTCGCGCGGGTCGTCGGTACCGCAGAACACCCAGTCGACGACGTCGAACGCCGGATCGCCGACGCACGGCCGGGGATCGATCGCGACGAGGCCGCGCGCGCTCGCGATCACGTTGCGCACGTGCATGTCGCCGTGCAGCAGGACGGCCGGCGCGTCGTCGGCGGCGAGGCGGCGGGCGAGCTCGGCGTCGCCGGGCCAGCGCCGGGCGCCGAAGATGAACTCCACGCGCTCGGCGAGCGTGGTCGCGGCCGGCACGGCCGTGGGCGCGCCGGTCTCGTGCAGCGCGCGCAGCATCTCAGCGGCGCCGTCGATCCTCTGGGGCGTCCCGCCCTCGACCGCTTCGAGCAGCAGTGCGCCGGGCTCGGCGCCCCACACCGCGGGCACGTGCCCGGTCGGCGCCCAGGCCGTGAGCGCCTGCGCCTCCGCGCGCGCAATCTCCGGGTCGGGCGTGAGCTTGAGCACGGCGGGGTCGTCGCCGCGTCGGCACCAGAGCGCGAGCGACGTGCCGCCATGCCCGACCGGCTCCTTGATCTCGACGTCCCAGCGCGCGGCGATGTCCTCTAGTCGCTCGGGCAGCGTGGTCCACCACGGCTCGACGATTGCCTCGCCGAAGCGGGCGACCAGTCTTTGCCGAGCGGCGGGATCGAGGAACTGCGGCATTAGGGGGGTCCGGGTCACGCCGCTCCGAAATCCGGCGTGCTCGAAAGTGGAGTGTGCGTCCGCGCCTCCAGCATCCCCTACTCAGCCGCCGTTGACGTACGCCGGCGCTGACCGTCACAGCCGCACTGCTCCATCGGTGCGGCGGAAGAAGTCCTCGCGCGGCCCGAACAGGACCTCGGCGCCGACGGCGGCGAAGCCGGCGCCCTGGAGCGCCCGGAGCGAGGCTGCGTTGGCGGCGGCGACCTGGGCGAAGACCGGCTCGGTGGGTGCCGCGGCCGCCAACGCGGCGGGGACGAGCCGGCGGGCGAGGCCGCGGCCGCGGCGGTCGGCGGAGACCTCGACGCTGAGCTCGAGCCGGTCCGCGAGGCCGCGCCCGATCACGACCATCCCGTCGTCGCCCGCGAAGACGCGCAGGTCGCGGCGCCAGCGCCGCGCACGGATCACGCGCGCGTGATCGCCGGCGTCGACCTCACAGACCGCCGCGGCCGCAGGGACCGCCCGCTCGGGCACCCAGGCGAGCACCACGTCGAGGCTCCCCGCCCGCAGGCCGGTGCGTTCGGCGAGCCAGGCCAGGACGCCAGGCGCGACCGGCCCGTTGAGGTTCGTCGGGTCGACGATCGCGTGCACCTCCTCGGCCGGAACGTCGGCCGCCACCACGTGGTGGGCCGTGAACGACAGCACCGCCGCCCGCGCGCCGGCGACCGCGCGCACGACATCCGTCAACGCCGTCCTCAGGCGGGAAGTCACCGCGCGCCGCGCCTTGGAGCAGATCCAGGATCACCAGGACACATGCTGGAGCAACGATGTATTTCCGGCCCGGCAGCCGCCTCGTATGCGCATGAACACACCTCCTGACCCACCTGAGAAGTGGTACGACGCGCTGTCCGGCGTGTTCGTCGCCGGCATCGGGCTGCTCGTGCTGCTCGGCATCATGGCCTTCGCCCTCACCGAGCTGCCCCGCGACTCCTCGCAAGGCCAGAACATCGTCGCTCTCGCCACGTCGGCGTTCGGCGTGCTCGGCGCGATCGTGGGCGCCTACTTCGGCGTGCGGGCCGCGAACCGCGCAGTCGACAAGATCAAGGCCTCGGGCGGCAGCACCGCCTGAGCACATCTGCGGACCCGGGCGCAGTACCGGCTCGGGTCCCGCGCCGCCTCACCGCGGCAGGCCGGGCGCGATGATGCGGTAGGCCTTCAGCCCCAGCCCGAGGCGCTCGCGATCCTCGGTCTGCATCGGGTCGAGCCCGCTGAGCTCCTTCACGCGCTCGAGCCGGTAGGCGACCGTGTGCCGGTGCGCATAGATCGCCGACGCCGTCGCGTTCATGTTGCAGTTGTGCTCGAGGTAGGCCTCGAGCGTCTGGACGAGGTCGGTGCGGTACTGGTCGTCATAGCGGACGATCGCCGCGACGGTGTCCTCGTAGAACGACCGCACCTCCTCCGGATGCGAGGCGAGCACGCGGAACAGCAGCCGGTACGTGCCGGTGCCGATGTCCTCCTGGATCGGGCCGCCGAGGCCGTCGCCGCGCTGGAGCACCTCGAGCACGAGCTCGGCCTCCTGGATCGCCCGCCCGAGCTCGCCCGGGTCGGCGTAGAAGGAGGACAGCGCCACGACGCCGTGCCGCTGCAGCCGGCCCGCGAGCACGCGGGCGGCGGACACGGTGGCGGCCTGATCGCCGGTGGACGGCAGCAGCGCGTACACGCGCCCCGCCGGGCCGCCCTCGATGTGCTGCGCCAGCGCGCCCGCGTACTCGGACGCGATCAGCGCCACCACGTGGCGCGGGCGTTCGGCGGTCAGCTCCGCGCACAGCACCACGGCGCCCGCCGACACGTCGCAGCCGAGCCGGCCGGCGCGGCGGACGACGTCGGCCGCGTCGAGCCCGTCGGGCCGCTCGCGCATCTCCTCCAGGAACGAGCCGCGGACGTTCTCCTCGACCTCCTCGCGCGCCTCCTCGACGGCGACCTCGGTGAGCGCCGCGACGGCTGCGAGGTGCAGGAACTCGACCGCCTCGGGCTCCGGCCGCCCCGGCTGCAGCAGCACGACGCCGCCGAGCCGCTCGTCGCCGGACGCGATCGGCACCTCGGCGACGACCTCGCTCGGCACCGGCGCGACCCGCCCTCGGCCCTGCTCGCCCACGTAGCGGCGGACCGCGGCGAGCACGTTCTCGCCGCCCGCCGAGGCGACGGCGACGCCGAGCCGTGGCACGACGATCGCCACCGGCCCGCCGGCGGCGGCGGCCGCCAGATCGGCGACGGCGGCAAGGCCGTCGCCGGTCAGCACGGCGTCGAGCATCTGCAGGTGCACGGCTCGCAGCCGCTCGACGAGCGACGTGGCGGCCGGCGGCGATATGTCCGGCCGCCCCGTCGTCATCGTTCAGCTAGGCCGTGGCCTGTGCAGCGACCTCAGGGTGGGCCTGGAGCGTCTCCTCACCGGACTCGCCGGTGCGGATCCGGTAGGCCTCCTCGACCGGCATGACGAATACCTTGCCGTCGCCGATCTGGCCCGTACGGGCGTGCTTGAGGATGGCGTCGACCACCGTCTGCACGTCGTGCGACGCAACCACGCATTCGAGCTTGACCTTCGGCCGCAGCCAGTTGGTCAGCTCGGCACCGCGGTAGCGCTCGGTGATGCCCTTCTGCCGCCCGGAGCCCTTGACCTCCGAGATCGACAGGGACGGGAACCCGAGGCTGAGGAGCTCCATCCGGATCGGCTCGAACGACTCGTGCCGGATGTATGCCTCGATCTTCTTCACTAGACCGGAACCTCCTTAGTGGTGGCGCCTCGTGGCGTCTCACGCGCCGGCACGTTGCCGGGTGCGGGGCTGTAGCCGATGAGCTCGGGCGCCGGGATGAACTGCTCCGGATACCCGTACATGCCGTGCTCGGAGATGTCCAGTCCGGCTTCCTCTTCCTCGGCCGTGACGCGCAGGCCGTAGGTCTTCTTGATAGCGAAGAACACGACGTACGAGACGACGAACACGAAGGCGAACACCGTGACGACGCCAAGCGCCTGGCTGCCCAGCTGGTGGAACGAGCCGTTGTACACGAGGCCCGGCTCGCCGACGCCGTTGTACGCGGCCAACCGCGGCGACGTGAACAGACCGCACGCGAGCGTGCCCCACACACCGCACAGGCCGTGCGCGGTCAGCGCGCCGACCGGGTCGTCGATCCGGCGGTCGATCCAGTAGACGCCGAGCGGCACGATGATGCCGGCGATGAAGCCGATCACCAGTGCAGCCCAGTTCTCGACGTAGCCCGACCCGGCGGTGATCGCCACCAGCGCGCCGATCGCGCCGTTGCCGGCCATGCCGATGTCGACCGTCCCGGTCTTCCAGCGGGCCACGAGCACCGCGCCGAGCACGCCGGCGGCGGCCGCGAGGTTGGTCACCAGCGCGATCTCCGGGAAGCGCCCGTCCATCGCGTTCAGCGTCGAGCCCGGGTTGAACCCGAACCAGCCGAGCCACAGGATCAGGACACCGAGGCCGAACAGCGGCATCGAGTGCCCGGGTATCGCCCGCGGCGCACCATCCTTGCCGTACTTGCCGCGCCGTGCGCCGAGCTGCAGGAGCACCGCGAGGGCGCCGGTCGCGCCGATCAGGTGGACCGCGGTCGAGCCCGCGAAGTCCTGCATGCCGACGTTGGACTGCAGCCAGCCGCCGCCGAACACCCAGTGCGAGGCGATCGGGAAGATCACGGCCGCGAACACGGCGGCGTAGATCACGTACACGCCGAACTTGATCCGCTCGAGCGTCGTCCCCCAGACGATCGCCAGCGAGACGGCGCAGAACGAGAACTGGAACAGCCACTTGCTCTCGATCGTGGCGTCCGACAGGCCCATGATCCCGAAGGCCTGCTGCGGATCACCGTAGTCGCGCAGCAGGAAGCCGTGCGTGCCGATGATGTCGCCGTTGCCGAACGCGAACGCGAAGCCGACGGCGTAGTAGAGGATCGCGGCGATCGAGAAGTTGACGAGGATCTTCGCGACGACGGTGCCCGCGTTCTTCGCACGCGAGAAGCCGATCTCCAGGAACGCGAAGCCCGCCTGCATCCAGATCACGAGCAGGGCCGCGACGACGACCCAGATCGAATTGATCGCCACGCTGTCCGGAAGCTTGCCGTTGCCGGCAGCGTCCAGCGTGTCAGCGTACGCCGCCCCCGGCAGCGCCACGCAGGCGAGCGCGGCTCCAAGCAGCGCCGCGCCGGTCCTTCTGCGCATCAGTCCTCCTCGGTCGGAAACCATCGCTCGACATGGTCGTTCCGGCACGGCGAGGGGTCTTTGTCCCGATGTCGAAGATTCGCCGTCGGGCTTTCTCCATCCGGTCGACAGGGCGTATGTTGCGATCGAGCGACCGGAGGGAGATCGGCATGCCCATCACTGACGTGGTCAATGGGAGGGCGGGCGAGGCCCTCCACGTGCGCGCGCACACGAGCGGGCGGGATCCGAAGCCGGGCGACGTGCTCGACCTTGCCAAGCGCCACGACGCGCACCTGGTGGACCTCAAGTTCACCGACCTGCCCGGCACGTGGCAGCACATGGGCATGGCGCTGGCAAGCTTCGACGAGGACGCGTTCACCGACGGGATCGGGTTCGACGGCTCGTCGATCCGCGGCTTCCAGGAGATCTACGAGTCGGACATGCTGCTGATGCCCGATGCGTCGACGGCGATCCTCGACCCGTTCTACGAGTCACCGACGATCTCGGTCATCTGCACGGTCGTGGATCCGATCACGCGCGAGCCGTACTCGCGCGATCCGCGCTACATCGCGATCAAGGCGGCCGAACACCTGCGCGCGAGCGGCATCGCCGACACCGTCTACTTCGGCCCGGAGGCCGAGTTCTACGTCTTCGACCACGTCGCGTTCGACCAGCAGGCGCACACCGCGTTCTACGAGGTCGACTCCGAGGAGGGTCACTGGACGTCGGGCCAAGGGTTCCAGCGCCGCGGCGAGGGTCTCGCCGCGCTCGGCTACGCGAACCGCTCGCAGGAGGGCTACTTCCCGGCCCCGCCCAACGACACGCTGAGCGACCTGCGGGCGACGATGGTGCTCGTGCTCGAGGCGCTGGGCATCCGCACCGAGAGCCACCACCACGAGGTGGGCGGCCCCGGTCAGGGCGAGATCGACCTGCGCTTCCTGCCCCTGGTCGACATGGCCGACGCGCTGCAGCTGCACAAGTACGTGGTCAAGAACGCGGCCAAGCAGGCCGGCAAGACCGCCACGTTCATGCCGAAGCCGATCTTCGAGGAGAACGGCTCGGGCATGCACGTTCACCAGTCGCTGTGGAAGGACGGCGAGACGCTGATGCACGACGCCGAGGGCTACGCGCTGCTGTCGCCACTGGCGCTGCACTACGCCGCCGGGCTGCTCAGCCACGCCAAAGCGCTCCTGGCGTTCTGCGCGCCGACCACCAACTCGTACCGCCGGCTCGTGCCCGGCTACGAGGCGCCGGTGCTGCTCAAGCACTCGCAGCGCAACCGCTCCGCGGCCGTGCGGATCCCGATGTACTCGACGTCGCCGAAGGCCAAGCGGCTCGAGTTCCGCCCGCCGGACCCGCTCGCCAACCCGTACCTCGCCTTCCCGGCGATGATGATGGCGGGGCTCGACGGCATCGAGCGCGAGCTCGACCCCGGCACGCCGATCGACCAGAACCTCTACGAGCTGCCGCCCGAGCAGCTCGCCGACATCCCGACGGTGCCCACCACGCTCGACGAGGCGCTCGACGCGCTGGAGGCCGACCACCAGTTCCTGACCAAGGGCAACGTCTTCACCGACGACCTGATCGCGACCTACATCGAGTTTCGCCGCGAGCAGTCCGACCGCGTGAAGATTCGCCCGCACCCGTACGAGTTCCCGCTCTACTTCGACGGCTAAGTCGAACCAAAGACCGCGATCTTTGGACATGTGGACAAGGCCGGGGCGCCAGGTCCCCACTAGTTTGTGCCGCCGAACCAGGCAAGCCCGGAGGAGGACCCCCGACCACATGCCACCCCGCACCCGCACGCCCAATGTCCATGCCGCCCAGTGGAGCCCCAACGGGGGCGCCCTCGGGCAGCCGGACCTGACCCAGCCCGGCGCCAACGTCTTCGGCGAGGCCGTGTTCTCGACCGCGATCCAGCGCCAGCGGCTCCCGAAGGCGATCTACCGTCAGCTCCAGGAGACCCTCGAGGCCGGCGAGCTGCTCGAGCCCGCGCTGGCCGACGCCGTCGCCACCGCCATGAAGGAATGGGCGATGGAGCACGGCGCCACCCACTTCACCCACTGGTTCCAGCCGCTCACGGGCTCGACCGCCGAGAAGCACGACTCGTTCTACGCCCCGACCGGCGACGGCAACGCGATCGCCGAGTTCTCCGGCAAGGAGCTGATCCAGGGCGAGCCGGACGCGTCGTCGTTCCCGACCGGCGGCGTCCGGGCGACGTTCGAGGCCCGCGGCTACACGGCATGGGACCCCACGTCGCCGGCCTTCATCCTCGACAACCCGAACGGCGCGGTCCTCTGTATCCCGACCGCGTTCGCATCATGGACCGGTGAGGCGCTCGACCACAAGATCCCGCTGCTGCGTTCGATGGACGCGCTGTCCACCAGCGCGCTGCGCGCGCTGAAGCTGTTCGGCGATGACGAGTCCACGCGCGTCTTCACGACGGTCGGGCCCGAGCAGGAGTACTTCCTGATCGACGAGCGCTTCTACTTCGAGCGCCCGGACCTGATCACCACCGGTCGCACGCTGTTCGGCGCCAAGCCGCCGAAGGGCCACGAGCTCGACGACCACTACTTCGGGTCGATCCCCGAGCGCGTGCTCGCCTGCATGCTCGAGACCGAGCAGCAGCTGGCCCGCCTCGGCGTGCCGATCAAGACCCGCCACAACGAGGTCGCGCCGGCGCAGTACGAGGTCGCGCCGGTGTTCGAGAACTCCAACGTGGGCTGCGACCACCAGCAGCTGACGATGCAGATCATGCAGAACGTCGCCCGCCGCTACGGGCTCGTCTGCCTGCTGCACGAGAAGCCGTTCGCCGGCGTCAACGGGTCCGGCAAGCACAACAACTGGTCGATGGGCACGGACACCGGCCACAACCTGCTCGAGCCGGGCGACACGCCGCACGAGAACCTGCAGTTCCTGTTCTTCTGCGCGGCGGTCATCCAGGCGGTCGACAAGCACCAGCAGTTGCTGCGCGCGTCGGTCGCCAACGCCGGGCAGGATCACCGGCTCGGGGCCAACGAGGCGCCGCCGGCGATCATCTCGGTCTTCCTCGGCGCCGAGCTGGAGAAGATCTTCGGGGCGATCGAGACGGGCTCGGGCGACGCGGCGACCCCGCAGAGCTACCTCGAGCTCGGCGCCTCGGTGCTGCCGTCCCTGCCGATGCACGGCGGCGACCGCAACCGGACCTCGCCGTTCGCCTTTACCGGCAACAAGTTCGAGTTCCGCGCGCTCGGGTCGTCGATGTCGCTGGCGCTGCCGAACACGGTGCTGAACACGATCGTCGCCGAGGCGATCGACGCGCTTACGGACGCGGTCGAGTCCGCCACCGGCGGCGGTACCTCGCTCGAGGAGGCCGTGCTCGGCGTCGTCAAGGACGCGTACTCGGGCCACAAGCGGATCATCTTCAGCGGCGACAACTACTCCGAGGAGTGGCACGCCGAGGCCGAGCAGCGTGGCCTGGCGAACCTGCGCCAGTCGCCGGAGGCGCTGCCGTGGCTGGTCGAGGAGAGCACCGTCGCCGTGTTCTCGAAGTACGACGTGCTCTCAGAGCGCGAGCTCGAGTCGCGCTACGAGGTGTCGCTCGAGCAGTACGTGACCACCGTGAACATCGAGGGCGAGACCGCGGCGTCGATCGCCCGGACGATGCTCCTCCCCGCTGCCGTCCAGTGGCTCGCCACGCTCGGCGGCGCCGGCGACACGCTCGGCATCGGCAAGCTGCACGCCGAGCTCAGCGGGCTGGTCGACCAGTTCGTCGAGGCGCTCTTCGACCTCGAGACCGCCAACCGCGACCACCCGGAGACGAGCATCCTCGAAGAGGCGAAGTACGTCCAGACGACCGTGCTGCCGGCCATGCAGGCGGTCCGCGACGTCGCCGACCAGCTCGAGAAGATCGTGCCGGACGACCTCTGGCCGCTCCCGAAGTACTCGGAGATCCTCTTCATCAAGTAGAGGCGCGAGTGGGGCCCGCCCGCGAGGGCGGGCCCCCATGTTCAGCGCAGGTGATCGTGACCGCGGTCTTGGTGTCGCTGAGCTGCTTGACCGCAACCGTGCCGCGGGCCGTCGCGTACGCGCCGTGCCGCCGGTGATCGCCCACACGCTCGTCGCGCTCTTGTGGCTGAGGAAGCCGGCCAGCGTGAGGTCGCCACGGTGCAGTGAGGCGACGGCACTGCACACGTCGCCGAACGACTCGGCGCCGGCGTGGCCGCAGTGCCAGGCAGCGCGGCCGGCGGCCTTGTTGCCCTTGGCCGTCTGCAGGTGCGCGCGGCACATCAGGACGTCGCCGGGGCTGCCGTCGGCGGGCAGGAGGTCGGCACCGCCACAAGGGCGATCGAACAGACCGGCCGCCAAGCGCTCACCGAGATGCGCCGGCTCGTCGGGCTGATGCGCGAGCCGACGCCGAGCCGACGTCCCCGCTCCCGAGCCTGCGCCACCTCGACCTGCTGGTCGAGGAGATGCGCGGCGCGGGCGTGCCGGTCGACCTCGAGACTTCGACGCCGGCCCACAGGCGGGCGGCGGCTGGAGGCTGCGCGCGCGGCTGCCGCTGACATGACGATCAGCGTGTTGATCGCCGACGACTAGCAGCTGATGCGCGCTGGGCTCCGGCTGATCGTCGAGCAGGGCGGCGACCTGGAGGTGGTCGGCGAGGCGGACACGGGCGAGGTCGCCCTTCACGGCGCCCGGCGCCTCAAGCCCGACGTCGTGCTGATGGACATCCGGATGCCGGGGATGGACGGGCTCGAGGCGACTCGCCGCCTGCTCGGCGACCCGGACAACCGATCGCGCGTGGTCATGCTGACGACCTTCGACCTCGACGAGTACGTCTACGCGGCGATCACGCGCCGGCTGATCGCCGAGTTCGCGCGCCGCCAGAGCCCCGACGCGCCGGCCGGCCCGCTCGAGGAGCTGACGAGCCGCGAGCTGGAGGTGCTGCGGCTGCTCGCCCGCGGGCTCAGCAACGGCGAGATCGCCGGCGAGCTCGTGCTCGGCGAGGCGACGGTGAAGACGCACGTGGCCCGCGTGCTGATGAAGCTCGGCCTGCGCAACCGCGTACAGGCGGTGATCTACGCGTACGAGTCCGGCCTCGTGAGCCCGGACGGCGCCTAGCTGGCAGGCTTCGGCCATGCCACTCACGCTCGAGCAGTCCCAGACGCTGATCGCCGCCGCCCAGGAGAAGGCCGTCGAGAACGGCTGGAACATCACCGTCGCGGTCGTTGACGAGGGCGGGCTCCTGAAGGCGCTCGGCCGCATGGATGGCGCCCCGCCGTTGAGCGCGCAGATCGCAGAGGCGAAGGCCGTCGGAGCCGCCCTCTGGCATCGCAACGGCGACGAGCTCGCGGCGGTGCAGGCGGACCGGGCGGCGTTCTTCGGCCAGGTGAGCCAGCTGACGCGCGTCCCGATCATCCCCGCCGACGGGTCGGCCGTGATCCGCGAAGGCGCCACGGTGCTCGGCGCGGTCGGGGTCAGCGGTGCTCAGTCCGACGAGGACCGCAAGTGCGCCGAAGCCGGAATTTCCGCGGTTTTCGGCTAAAGACGCATCTGCGACGTGCCGATTACGCGACTGGGCCCGCTCGCTACCTGCTTTCGCCCCTCCTCCCCCTCCCAGGTGGAAGCTTCAACGGTGAGCGGGCCCTTCTACGTTCAGATGGGCCGCAGTTCCTCGGCGTAGGACATCGACCACCGGCGCAGCTCGCCAGTGGGCAGGACCTCGTACGCGCCCATCCGCCAGAGCGGCGGCGAGTACGCGTGGAGCGTGACCGCCGGCTCGCCTCCGGCGTGGCTGACGCGATGGATGTCGGCGGGGCCGAACGTGAACGCCTCGCCTGCCACGACCGTGCGCGTGGCCGGCGGCCCGCCGAGCACGAGTCGCTCCTCGCGCACCGCCCCGGCCGTGACCGCCACCGCGCCGGCGGACAGGTCGTGGTCGTGGTAGCCGGTGTCGTGATCGTCCATCCAGCAGATCAGCCACACGGCGACGTGGTCGTCGCGGAGCAGCTCGGCGTACGTGCGCTCGTCGGCACGGTGGTCGACGAGGTGGCGCCAGCGCTCGGGCTGGGCGGCGAGGTCGCGGAGGAGCCGCTCGAGCTCGTGCTGATCGAGATCACGGTTCGGCATTGAACAGGCGGGCGGGGTTGACCTTGGACATGGCGTGGCGGACGGCCGAGCCGAGCGAGGCGATCGCCGGCGGATCGGCGACGGGCCGGTCGGAGCCGAGCACGAGCCGGTCGACGCCGACGACGCGCAACATCGCGTCGACTGCGTGCGGGCCGTACGAGGAGACGTCGAACCACGCGAGCTCGTCGTGCACCGCGGCGGCGGGCCCGCCGCGCGCGGCGAGCCGCTCGGCCTGCAGCGGGGCGCAGCCCGCCAGCATCGCCCAGGCGATCTTCAGCCGCGGATGGGCGGCGCGGCCCCACGCGCCCCATGCCAGCCAAGCGGCCTGCATCTCGGCGACGTACGCGGTCATCGGCGCCCACCATGACGGCAGCGGCACATCCGACTGCGGCGCCGGCCCGGGATGCACGAACAGCGGCGCGCCGCGGGCGGCCAGGCGCTCGAGCAGCGGCCCGACGCGCTCGAGCGGCCGCTGCCCGGCGAGCGTGGCTGCCGGGAGGCACACACCGACGGCGCCGAGCGCGAGCAGCGCGTCGACGGCGGCGGGCTCGGCGGCCGCGAGCGCCACCGAGCCCCACGGGACGAACGGGCCGCCCGCGTCGAGCACGCCGGCGTGGAAGGCGTCGAGCAGCGGTTGCGCCTCGGCGGCGGACAGCGACTCGATGCCGAGCGGCGACGACGGCGCCACGAGCACGCGCTCCAGCCCGTCGCCGGCGGCGACCGCTGCCCGCGCGCCCGGGTCGTGGGCGCGCACGTCGAACGGCGCGGGCGGCTCGCCGGCCAGCTCGACCTCCCAGCCATCACCGCCGCGTCGCAGCCGCGGCGCACGCTGGCGCGCGGCGAGCAGGCCGAGCAACGGCTCGGGCCAGAGGTGCTGGTGGATGTCGGTGGCGGGCATCCCTCGCCAGCTTACACTACTTTGTCGATCAAGTTGAGTGGAAATAGCTACTCCGCACGCAGGGCGATCGGGATGGCCACCCCTTCAGCCTCGCGGGCAGCCAGTGCGGAGATGATCGCGACCACGGCAAGCGCGAGCGGCAGCGCCAGCACGACGACCCACCACGTCGGCAGCGTCGCGACGTCCGGGCCGTCGGACGGATCGGTGATCCCGACGATCGTGGTGAACATCCACGCGCCGCCCGGCAGGCCCCGAGCACCGCCGGCAGCGCAAGCACGACGCCGCCGGACACGACGGTGCCGGCCACCTGCCGGCGCGTCGCCCCCACCGCGGCGAGGATCGCCACGTCGCGGCGGCGCTCGCGGACGCCGAGCAGTAGCGTGGTGAGCAGGTTCACGCCGGCGATCGCGAGCAACAGCGCCGTGACGCTGTACACGATCGGGCGCATCCGGTCGATCTCCTGCTGCAGCGACTCGAGTGGCCGGCCCGCGAACAGCTTCCCCTCGCCGCGGCGCCCGATCTCGTCCTCCACGCGTGTGGGGTCGGCGCCCGCCGCGAGGCGCAGGATCCAGCGCGGGCGCTCGAGCGCGGCCGCCGGCACCGTCCCGGCGAGCGTCACCGCCCCGAGCCCTTCGGCGTCGGGCTCGACGTAGCGGCCGACGAGCCGGGCGGTGAACGGATGGCCGGCGGCCGACATCCGCACCTCGTCGCCGATCTTCAGGCCGAGCCGCTCGATCGCCTCGCGTCCCAGCGTCACCTCGCCGGGGCGCCGCACGCCGCGCCCGTCCGGCACCGCGAAGGGGAACGCCGCCGGCGGCCCGTCGATCACGCGCGTCTCGAGCTCGATCCCGCCGCTCGTGGTGAGCACGTCGTAGCGGCGCCCCACGGTGGCGACGCCCGGCACGGCGGCGAGCACGCGGTCGACGCGCGCGGCCGGCATCCCCTCGCTGTCGACCGACACGTCCCACGGCTGGGCGCGCAGGGCCGGGTCGGCGGCGAGGCGGTCCATCGTCGCCTCGAACGCCAGCGCGCAGACGACCATCATCGCCGCGAGTGCGAGGCTGGCCATCGTCAGCAGCGCCCGCGCCCGCTGCGCGTAGGCGTCCTTCGCGCCGAGCACCGCGACGACCGGCGCCCGCAGCGCCTGCGCGATGCGGGCGGCGCGCGAGGCGCGCTCGTTGGCCGCGGGCCGCGCCGGCTCGAGCGCCACGACCGGCGGCAGCCGGCCGGCGCGCCAGGCGGGCAGCGCCGTCGCGACGACGACCGCGGCGAGCACGAGCCCCGCGACCAGCGCGGCGCGCGCCGGCCCGGGCGGACCGGGTTGCGGAGTGCCGAGCAGCGTCAGCGTGCTGTCGACGAGCGGCGGCGCGATCAGCCGCCCGGCGAGCAGCCCGAACGGCAGCGCGAGCAGCGCGATCGCCACGTAGTGGGCGACCAGCACGCCGGTGACGCCGCGCGGGGTCACGCCGACGGCGCGCAGCAGGCCGATCCGCCGCCGGTCGGCGAGCACGCGGCCGCCGATCGCCGTCGCGAGCGTGAAGCCCGCGGCGAGCAGCGCGAGCAGCGTCGACGTGCCGAGGATGGCGAGCGTGCGGCGCGACTCGTCGCTGAAATCGCGGCGCGCCTCGAGCCAGGTGTCGACGCGGATCCGGGGGCTGGCCGGGAACTCGCCGGCGGCATTCGGGTCGCGCAGCCGCAGCGAGATCTCGGCGACCGCCGGCCCGTGTGCGAGGGATGCGAGCAGCGGCGGTGTGACCCAGGCGTCGGCGTTCGCAAGCGCGAGCGCGCCGACCCCGACCACCCGCAACCGCCGGCCCGCGACGACGATCTCTCCGCCCGGGTGCAGGCCCATGCCGAGCGCGAGCTGACGGCTGGCCAGTACCTCGCCGACGGTGCGCGGCAGGCGGCCCTCGGTGACCAGCGGCCGGTCGATGCCCGTGTGCGGGGTCCCCAGCACGAGGCGGCCGCGCTCGCGACCGAGGCCGGCGGTGACCCGCACAAGCGGCTCGATCTCGCTCGCCGCCGCTACGCCCGGCCGCGCCGCCGCGCGCCTGATCTCCGCCGCTGGCCCGGTGAGCGTCACGTGCGCGCCGTTCGTCGCGCGCATGAGCGCATCGAACGGCTGGTCGAGCACGGCGCGTAGGTGCAGCGTGACGAGCAGCGCGGCGGCGGCGATCGCGATCACCAGCCCGGTGAGCACCGCCTGGAACGGCCGCTGCGCGAGGTCGGCCCGGATCAGGCGGCCGGTTGCGCGCAGCACGATTCACCCCTCCAGCGGCAGCACGCGCGCCAGCGCGGAGGCCGGGTCGCCCTCGCCCTCGAGGTCGGCCTCGCCGACGACGCTCCCGTCGCGCATCCGCAGCACGCGATGCGCCGCGCTGGCCACCCGCAGGTCGTGGGTGACGAGCACGATCGCCTGGCCCGCCTCCGAGCGCTCGCGCAGCACGCCGACGACCTCGCGCGCGGCGGCGCTGTCGAGGTTCCCCGTCGGCTCGTCGGCGAGCAGCACGCTCGGCCGGTTCACGAGCGCGCGGGCGATCGCCACCCGCTGCTGCTGGCCGCCCGACAGCGCGCCCGGCACGCGCGCCGCCGTCTCCGCGAGGCCGAGGCGCTCGAGCAGCTCGGCCGCGCGCCGGCGGGCCTCGCGCGCCGGGACGCCGGCGAGCAGCGCGGGCAGCTCGACGTTGTCGGCGACGGTGATGTTCGCGATCAGGTTGAAGAACTGGAAGACGAAGCCGACCTCGCTGCGCCGCAGCCGCGCGCGGCGCGACTCGCCGGCGCCGTCGACGCGCTCGCCGTGCAGGTAGATCTCGCCGGCGCTCGGGCGGTCGAGGCCGCCGAGCAGGTTCAGCAGCGTCGACTTGCCGCAGCCGCTGGGGCCGGTGATGGCGAGGAACTCGCCGTGGCCGAGCTGGAGATCGACATCGCGGACGGCCGCGACCGCGGCAGCGCCGCTGCCGTGGATCTTGCGCAGGCCGTGCGCCGCGAGCACGGCGGTCACGTGCCCAGCACCTCCTCGCAGCGATCGAGCCACTTCAGGTCGGCCTCCAGATGCAGCGCCGCGCCCTCGACCACGAGCGCAGTCGTCCGGTCGACCGGGGGATCGTTGGCGAGCACGCGCTCGAGGTCGCCGAGCGAGCGCAGATACGCCACGCGCTGGCGGGCGATCATCCCGGCCGGGTCGGCGAGCCCCATCGAATGGGCGAAGACGAGCTTCATGAAGAAGTCGTCGCGTAGCCGGGTCGGCGCGCTCGGCGCGCCGAGCCACTGGAACAGCGCGTCGCGGCCCGCGTCGGTCAGCCGGTACACGCGCTTGTCCGGCCGGCCCTCCTGCGCAACCGCGTCGTCGGCCACCAGCCGGTCGCGCTGGAGCCGCTGAAGCGTGGTGTACACCTGCCCGGCGTTCAGCGGCGCGACCACGGTGCCGAACCGCTCCTCCAGCCCGCGCCTGATCTCGTACCCGTGGGCGGGCTGTTCGGCGAGAAGCGCGAGCACGGCGTGCCGCATGCGCGATATCTAACCGCTATCTATACCCGTTAGTCAAGGGGGGACTGTCCCCCCTTAGCTAACTGGTACTCAAGCGGGGTCTGACCCCCTCGCCCGTTGGGGCCAACCTTGCCAAAGGTGTGTCAAGGTTGCGCTACCCTTCGCGGCCATGCGTGATTTCCTCGCCGCCGTGCGCGACCACGTCGTCGTCTTCGACGGTGGGATGGGCGCCACGCTCGAGCAGTTCGACCTCTCGCTGGAGAAGGACTACCGGCTCCCGGGACGCTGCCACGAGGCGCTCGTGCTCAACCGGCCGGACGTCATCCAAGGCGTGCACGAGTCGATGGTCGAGGCCGGCGCCGAGGTCGTGGAGACCGACACGTTCCAGGCGAGCAGGATCAAGCTCGAGGAGTGGGGTCTCGGCGAGCACACGCTGGAGATCAACCGCCGCGCCGCCGAGATCGCGCGCCAGGCCGTGGGCGAGGACCGCTTCGTCGCCGGCTCGATCGGTCCCACCGGCCATCTCCCCGCCTCGGAGGACCCGAGCCTCGGCAAGATCACCTTCCGCGAGCTCGTGACCGTCTTCACCGAGCAGGCGCAGGGCCTGCTCGAGGGCGGCGCCGACCTGATCATCATCGAGACCGCGCAGGACATTCTCGAGGTCAAGGCCGCCGTCTTCGGCACCCGCGAGGCGTTCAAGCTCGCCGGCCGCAGCACCCCGATCCAGGCCTCCGTGAGCCTGCTGCCAAACGGCGGCAAGATGCTGCTCGGCACCGACATCAGCGCCGCGCTCGCGACGCTCGAGGCGCTGAAGGTCGACGTCATCGGCCTCAACTGCTCCACCGGCCCCGAGGACATGCGCGACGCGATCCGCTTCCTCGGCGAGTTCTCCCCGGTGCCGATCCACTGCATCCCGAACGCCGGCATCCCGCACCAGGGCCCGAACGGCGAGACGATCTTCCCGGAGACGCCGGAGCAGATCTCGCACGTGCTCGGCGAATTCGTCGAGCGCTACGGCGTCAACATCGTCGGCGGCTGCTGCGGCACCACGCCCGACCACATCTACGCGCTCGCCCAGCGCGTCGAGGGCCGCAACAGCTCCACGCGCCCGGAGCCGCGTCCCGCGCACGTCAGCTCGATGATCACGGCCGCCCCGCTCGTGCAGGAGCCGCGCCCGACGCTGGTCGGCGAGCGCGTGAACTCGCAGGGCTCGCGCAAGGCCAAGGAGCTGCTGCTCGCCGACGACTATGACGGTCTGCTGCAGGTCGCCGAGGACCAGGTCGAGGGCGGCGCCCACGTGCTCGACGTCTGCGTCGCGCTCACCGAGCGCCAGGACGAGGACGAGCAGATGCGCCAGGTGGTCAAGAAGGTCTCGCTGACACAGCCGGCGCCGATCCAGGTCGACTCGACCGAGCCGGACGTGATCGAGCGCGCGCTCGACCAGATCCCCGGCCGCGCGATCGTCAACTCGGTCAACCTCGAGGCCGGCCGCGACAAGCTCGACAAGGTCGTCCCGATCGCCCTGCAGCACGGCGCGGCGCTGATCGCCCTGACGATCGACGAGGAGGGCATGGGCAAGACGCGCGAGCGCAAGCTCGAGATCGCCCAGCGCCTGCACCAGCTCGTGTGCACCGAGCACGGGATGGACCCCGAGCTGCTGATCTTCGACGCGCTGACGTTCACGCTGACGACCGGCGACGACGAGTGGAAGCCGTCGGCGATCGAGACGATCGAGGGCATCCGGCTGATCAAGGCCGAGCTGCCGGGCGTGAAGACCTCGCTCGGCGTCTCCAACGTCAGCTTCGGCATCGGCCTGACCGCCCGCTCGGTCTTGAACTCGGTCTTCCTGCACCACTGCGTGGAGGCCGGGCTCGACCTCGCGATGGTCAACCCGAACCACATCACGCCGTACGCCGAGATCCCCACCGACGAGCGCGAGCTCGCGGACGACCTCGTCTTCAACCGCCGCGAGGACGCGCTCGAACGCTTCATCGCGCACTTCGAGGGCAAGTCCGAGGAGGCCGCCGAGGCGGCCGATCCTACCGCCGGCATGGAGCCCGAGGAGGCGCTGCACTGGCACATCCTGCGGCGCAAGAAGGAGGGCGTCGAGGCCCAGATCGACGCCTCCGTCGAGAAGATCGGCGCCGTCCCGACGCTCAACGACGTCCTCCTGCCCGCCATGAAGGAGGTCGGCGACAAGTTCGGCGCCGGCGAGCTGATCCTCCCGTTCGTGCTCCAGAGCGCCGAGGTGATGAAGAAGGCGGTCGCCCAGCTCGAGAAGTACCTCGACAAGCTCGAGGGCTACACGAAGGGCACGGTCGTCCTCGCCACCGTCTTCGGCGACGTGCACGACATCGGCAAGTCGCTCGTGAACACGATCCTCACCAACAACGGCTACACGGTCGTCGACCTCGGCAAGCAGGTCCCGATCGGCACGATCCTCGACGCCGCGCAGGAGCACGACGCCACCGCGATCGGCCTGTCCGCGCTGCTGGTCAGCACGTCCAAGCAGATGCCGCTCGCCGTGCAGGAGCTGCACGAGCGCGGCCTGCAGTACCCCGTGCTGGTCGGCGGCGCCGCCATCAACCGCGACTTCGGGCGCCGCATCCTGTACCCCAAGGGCCAGGAATCCGACGAGACGTACGACCCCGGCGTCTTCTACTGCAAGGACGCGTTCGCCGGCCTCGCCGTGATGGACCAGCTCGTCGAGCCCGACAAGCGAACCAAGCTGGTTGACAAGTTCCGCGACGAGGCGCGCAAGCTGCGCGAGAAAGGCCCCGAGCCCGAGCTCGGCCCGACCGACGACGAGTCCGTGCGCTCCGCCGCCCGCACCGACGTCACGGTGCCCGAGCCGCCGTTCTGGGGCGTGCAGGAGATCCCGGTCGACCTCGACGACGTCTTCCCGCACCTCGACACGCACGTGCTCTTCAAGCTCCACTGGGGCGGGCGCGGCAAGAAGGGCGAGGAGTGGCGGGCGCTCGTCGAGGAGGAGTTCCAGCCGCGCCTCGAGCGCATGTGGCGCGACCAGGATTACCTGCACCCGCGCGCGCTGCTCGGCTACTTCCCGTGCAACGCGGTCGGCAACTCGCTCGAGCTGTACGACCCGGAGGATCCCGAGAAGGTGCTGGAGAAGCTCGTCTTCCCGCGCCAGCCCGGGCACGACCGCATCTGCATCACCGACTTCTACCGCCCGAAGGAGAGCGGCGAGCGTGACGTCGTCGCCATCCAGGCCGTGACCGCCGGCCCGCAGGTCACCGAGCTGATGGCCGAGCTGGAGAAGCAGGGCGAATTCGCCGAGCAGCTCTACACGCACGGGCTCGGCGTGCAGACGGCCGAGGGCATGGCCGAGTGGGTGCACGCGCGCGTGCGCTCCGACCTCGGCATCACGCCCGACCAGGGCCGCCGCTGGTCGTGGGGCTATCCCGCCTGCCCGGACCAGTCCGAGCACACCAAGGTGTTCCGCCTGCTGGGCGCCGAGCGGATCGGCCTGTCGCTGTCCGGCGGCCACGCGGTCGAGCCCGAGCAGTCGACGGTGGCGATCGTCGCCCACCACCCGCAGGCGGTCTACTTCGGCATGAAGTCGGGCTTCATCCCGAAGGACAAGTCGCCCGACGAGGTCATCAAGGGGTCCGAGAAGGACCCGCGCCGCGGCGGCGCCACTGTCGCTTCGTAGACACGTATACGATCAGAAAATCAAAGCGGTCGGGACGCGGCCGGCGCTCCGCGAGCTGCGCTGCACCTACGCCCAGGGCTACCACCTCGGCCGGCCCGGACCACTCGCCGCAGTTGACGGTCGCACCCGCAGTCTCCGATGATCTGAGGCGTGCTGCGCACGCCGGCCTGTGACCTGCTCGGTATCGAGGTCCCGATCATCGGCGCGCCATTCGGCCCGTGGGACCAGGTCGAGCTGGCCGCGGCGATCTCCGGCGCGGGCGCGCTCGGGAGCGTCGGCACGGCGCTGCGCACCGTGCCCGAGCTGCAGGCGCAGTGGGAGCGCCTGCGCGAGCTGACCGATCGGCCATTCGCGATCAACCACACGGTGCGGCCGTTCGACGAGGCGGCCTTCGCGGCCACGCTCGCGTTCCGGCCCGCGGCGATCTCCTTCCACCTCAGCGTCCCGGCCGACCTGATCGCCCGCGCGCACGAGGAGGGCATCCTGTGGATCCAGCAGGTGATGAACCGCGCCCAGGCGATCGAGGCGGTCGAGGCGGCTGCGGACGTCATCATCGCCCAGGGCGCCGAGGCCGGCGGCAACAGTGGCTGGGTGGCGACAATGGTGCTTGTGCCCCAGGTCGTCGACGTCGCCGGCAGCATCCCCGTGATCGCCGCCGGCGGCATTGCCGACGGGCGCGGCCTGGCGGCGGCGCTGGTGCTGGGCGCGCAGGGCGTGAACATGGGCACGCGCTTCCTGGCGGCGACCGAGATGCGGATCGCCGACGAGTGGAAGCAGCGGATCGTCGCCGCCGACGCGCTCGACGCGGTGAAGGTGGCCAACAGCGATCGCGTGATGCCGCCGTTCAACCGGCCGGGCGGGCCGGCTGAGCCGCGCGCGCTCGCCACGCCACTGATCGCGCAGCTCGCCGCGCACCCGGAGTGGGTGAACCCGGCGGTGATGGGCGCGCGGCTGCGCGAGTCGCTACTCGCGGGCGGCGGCCACGAGTACCTACCGTTCACCGGCCAGTCGGCCGGGCTGATCGACGACGTGCTGCCGGCGGCCGAGATCGTCGCCCGCATCGTCGCCGAAGCCGAGGCCGCGCTCGCCGGCGTGCGCGTCTCGTGAACATTCTCGCGATTGACGGTGGCGGCATCCGCGGGCTGATCCCGGCGCTCGTGCTGGCGGACATCGAGCGCCGTACCGGCCGCCGCATGGGCGAGCTCGTGGACCTGATCGCCGGCACGTCGACCGGGGCGATCATCGCCTGCGCGCTGGCGCGGCCGGACCCGATGCCCGCCCAGCGGATCGCCGAGCTATACGAGATCGAGGGTCCGCGGATCTTCGATCGCTCGCTGATCAAGCGGATCAGGTCGGTGGGTGGGCTGGTCGACGAGCGCTACGACTCGTCCGGGCTGGTGGACGCGCTGAACCGCTGGCTCGGGCCCGGCCGCCTGGCCGACCTCGAGCCGCCCGTGCTGCTCACGGCGTACGACATCGAACGCCGCCGCGCGGTCTTCCTCGGCGCCAGCGACGTCGCGATGATCGACGCCGTGCACGCCAGCTCGGCCGCGCCGAGTTACTTCGAGCCGGTCCGCGTCGACGGCGCGACGCTGGTCGACGGCGGCGTGTTCGCCACCAACCCGGCCGTGTGCGCGTACGCGCAGGTCGGCGGCAGGCTCGACCTGCTCGTCTCGCTCGGCACCGGCGAGCACACGCGCCCCCTGCCGTACGACAAGGTCCGCAACTGGGGCCGGCTCGAGTGGGCGCGGCCGATCCTCGACGTCGTGTTCGACGGCACGGCCGACGCCGTCGACATGCAGCTCGCGGCGCTCCTGCCCGGCGGCTATGTGCGGCTGCAGACGCGGCTCGACGAAGCCAGCGACGACCTCGATGACGCGAGCCCCGAGAACCTCGCCGCGCTGCGGCGCGAGGCCGAGCGGCTGATCGCCGCAAGCGACGCGCAGATCGAGGAGCTGTGCGCGCGCCTCACCCGCGACCGTGCGGGGCCGTGAAGTCGAGGTCGAGCGGCCCGCGCGGGATGATCCGCTTCGGGTTCAGAGTGTCGTGCGTCGTGTAGTAGTGGACCTTGATCTCGTCCATCTTCACCGTCTCGGCGATGCCGGGCTGCTGGTAGAGCTCGCGCGTATAGCCCCACAGGTTCGGGCAATCGACGATCCGGCGGCCGTTGCAGCGGAAGTGCGTGTAGTAGACGGGGTCGAAGCGCACGAGCGTCGGGAACAGCCGCCAGTCGGCGAGCGTGATCCGGTCGCCCGCGAGGTAGCGGCGCTCGCCGAGCCGCTGCTCGAGCCGCTCCATCGTGGCGAAAACGCTCTCGAACGCCTGATCGTAGGCCTCCTGTGAGCGGCTGAAGCCGGCGCGGTAGACCGAGTTCTGAAAGCCGCCGTACACCCAGTCGTCCAGCTCGTCGATCTCCGCGCGCAGGTCCTCGGGATAGAGATCGACGGCCGGGTCGCCCCAGTCGTTGAGCATGCGGACGATGTCGGTCGACTCGTTGTTGACGATCGTCTCCTCCTCCCGGTCCCACAGGACCGGGACGGAGATCCGGTCGTCGTAGCCGGGGCGGGCTGTGTCGTACGCCTCGCGCAGGAACTCGAAGCCGTTGACGTCGTCGCCGAGCAAGCGCCAGCCGCGCTCGTCGCGGTACGGGTGGGCGAGCGAGACCGACAGCTCGGCCTCGAGCCCCTTCAGCCGCCGCACGATGATCGTGCGGTGCGACCACGGGCACGCGGGCGCCACGTACAGGTGGTAACGGCCGGGGCCGGACGCGATGTCCGCCCAGCCGCGAAACGCCGCCTTGCGGCGTACGAAGGCTCCCGCCGTCTGCACCTAGAGGAGTCTAGGAAGCCGGGGCCTCGGCCTCGGCCGGCACGGGGCCGAGCGAGACCGGTGCGGTGTGCATCGCGCGCAGGCGCACCTCGCGCCACGACAGCCCTTCCTTGACCAGCGCGGGGGCGCCCATAACGACCGCGGTGGCGACCTCGACGGCCTGGAGGATGATCCCGTAACCGAGCGCCTGCGCCGCATCGACGCCGTACGCGCCGGTCAGCACGGCCAAGCACGCGGCCTGGAAGACGCCGAGGTTGGAAGGCGTCAGCGGCAGCACGGCGGTGACGTTCACCGCGAACAGCACGGCGGCGGCCGCGCCCATGTCGAGATCGAGGTCGAGCGCCGTGAGCAGCACGTAGCAGGAGACCCACTGCAGCGCCCAGGCGCCGAGCTGCATCGCCGCGGCCTCGGCGCCGAGGCGCGGCGAGCGGAACACGGCCAGGCCGGAGCGCACGCGCGCCAGCGCGTCGCGCGCCTCCGTGACCCAGCGGTGCATCCGCGCCGAGCGCGACGGCAGGCCGGAGCGCAGCAGCGCGGGCGCCACCAGCACGGCACACAGCACGCCGAACGGCGCCAGCGCGTACCAGAGCAGCGCCTGCTGGCGACCGGCGAACAGCCCGATCGTCGTGAACATCACGATGCCAAGGATCACGAGCGCGAGCACGTTCAGCAGCGTCTGCGAGACGAGCGTGCCGAGCACGGCGGGCAGGCGCTCACGCGGGCGGCCGAGCCGGCGCGCCACGATCAGCGCGCGCGACGGCTCGCCGAGCCGGGCCGGCAGGGTCGCGGACATCAGCACGCCGATCGTCGTGCCCTGGAAGGCGTCGACCAGCCGCGGCAGCGCGTCCGGCAGCGCGGCGCGCAGGATCGCCCACCACGCGACGGAGCGGGAGAACATCGAGAGGCACATCAGCGCGAGCGCGACGAGCACCCACACCGGCTGCGAGCGGACGAGCGCGTGTGCGATCGGGGTCATGCCGATGCGATCGAGCGCGAGCAGCGTCCCGCCCACGGCGCCGGCCGCGGCGGCGCCGAAGAGCGCCCGGCGGGCGATCCGCCAACCGCGATGGCCGCCGGCGGGCAGCGGATCGAGCGACGGGAGCCGGCGGGCCGGCGAGCGAGGCCTGCGGTCAGCGGGCAGCGCGCCGATCCGCACCGCGGCGCGGGCCGTGGCGGCGACGGGCGCGGGCACGGCGCGAGCGGCCTCGTAGGCCTGTACGACCTCTTCAGCGATGTGCTGCCACGCGTAGCGCTCGGCCGTGTGGGCGGCGGCGGCGCCGAGCGTGACGGTGCTCTGGCGGTCCAGCGCCAGGTCGCGCAGCGTCTCGGCCAGGCGCGTCGCGTCGCCGCGCGGGACCAGCAGGCCGTCGACGCCGTCGGTGACGACATCGCGGTAGCCGGCGATGTCGGAAGCCACGACCGGTCGGCCGGCCGCGAACGCCTCGGTCAGGACCATGCCGAACGACTCGCCGCCGAGCGACGGGGCGGCGAGCACGTCCGCGCCCGCGAGGGCCGCCTGGCGCGCGTCGTCGTCGATCCGGCCGAGCGCCTCCACGCCCGCGCCGTCGACCAGCAGCGGCGCGATCTCTTCGGCAGTCGCGCCGACGATCGTCAGCTCGGCGGGCACCTGGCCGCGCAGCGCCTCGAAGGCGCGCAGCAGCACCGGCAGGCCCTTGCGCTCGACGGCCTGGCCGACGAAGACGATCCGCAGCGGGTCGCCCGGCGCGCGCACGCGCGGCGCGGGCACGCCGCCGGCCGGCAGCGCCACGCCGTTCGGCACGACCCGGTAGTGGCCGCCGTAGAAGCGGCGACCGGTCCACGCCGCGGCCTCGGACACGGCGATGCGCACGTGCAGGTGGTTGAGCTTGCGGCGGGCGCCGATCAGCGCCGCGACCATGTGCGGCGCCTTGGACTCCGAGTAGCAGTGGAACGTGCCGACGAGCGGGACATCGGTGCTCGTGAGCACGTCCCAGGCCACGACGGGAGCGACGGGCTCGTGTACGTGCACGACGTCGGGAGCGAACGCCCGCAGCTCGCGCCGGAGCGTCGAGATCACGCGCGGCGTGCCGGCCAGGTTGGACATGGCGCCGTTGAACGGCCACCCGATGGTGCCGCCGACCGGTACGACCCAGTCCGGGACGGCGCGCGGCTGCGGCCGGACGCCGCGGTGCAGCAGCGCGGCTTTTCGCGAGTCGTGATCGAACGGCGTGAACACGCGCACGTCGTGCCCGGTCGCCACAAGCTCGGTCGCGAGCGCCTCGATGTGACGGGTGACACCGCCCGGGTACGTCCACGAATAGGGAGAAACGAGGGCGACCCGCATCGGCCCAATGCTACGGATCGGCCTGGACTGCCTCGGTTCGGCTATCCCCCCTGATCGCACGGCAGCGGCTGCGGTCAGGTCGGCGCCGCCGAGCGCGAATGGGGGCGGATCAGCGTCGTTCGGCGACCGCGCCGCTCAGCGCAGCGTGCCATGCCGAGAAGTGGAGAAACGCCGTGTGGCGCCGAATATCCGGATCGCGAGCGCCGGCTCCGCGAGCGCCGTGAGCGGCATCCAGTCGCGCGCGAGCGCGTCCGCGATCACGTGGGGGGATCGGCCGGGTCGTTAAGAACCGTTTGCCTGGGGTGCCAGTCGGCGTCGGGTGCAAGATCGATTGCCGCCGCTATTCCTATTCTTAGTGAAGCGAGATGCCCGAGCGCCACTTCGTCAAGTACACGTTCCTCAAGGTCGATCCCGCGTGGCGGCGGCTCGACGACGCGGAGCGGGCCCGCCACAAGCGCGAGTTCCTCGCCGCCTGCGAGGACTTCGCCAGCGAGCGACTGCTGCGCGCGTTCTCGCTCGTGGGCACCCGCGGCGACGCCGACATCATGCTGCTGACGCAGGCCACGAACCTCGAGCGCATCCACGAGTTCCACGTCGTGCTCGCGCAGAGCGGCCTCATGAAGTGGTGCGAGACGCCGTACTCGTACCTGGCCTTGACGAAGGCGTCGGAATACTCGGACGAGTCACGCCTCGAGGTCCGTCCCGCGCACTCCAAGTACCTGTTCGTGTATCCGTTCGTCAAGACCCGTGAGTGGTACCGGCTGGCGCCGGACGAGCGGTGGAAGATCATGCAGGAGCACATCGCGGTCGGCCGCGAGTACCCGCAGATCGACCTGAACACGAGCTACTCGTTCGGGCTCGACGACCAGGAGTTCGTGGTCGCGTTCGAGACCGACGAGCCGGCTGCCTTCCTCGACCTCGTGCAGCGCCTGCGCACCACCGAGGCGTCCGCGTACACCAAGCGCGACACGCCGACGTTCACGTGCGTCGCCTGCTCGGTCGAGCGAGCGCTCAACGCGCTCGACGGCGAGCCGATCAGCACGCAGCTCGCGCTATGACGACCGCGCTCGAGCGGGACTTCGACGAGGTCCGCGACATCACCGTGATCGGTGCCGGTCCGGTGGGCCTGTCCACCGCGTTCTGGGCCGGCATGCGGCAGGCGTCGGCCCGGATCATCGACTCGCTGCCCGAGATCGGCGGCCAGTGCACGACGCTCTATCCGGAGAAGTGGGTGTTCGACGTCCCCGGCCACCCGCGGATCCTCGCCAACGACCTCGTCGCGCAGCTGCGCGCCCAGGCGCTCGACCAGTTCGACGTGCCCGTCCACCTCGAGACGACGGCGCAGACGATCTCGTGGGACGACGAGTGCGTCACGCTGCACACCGACCGCGGCGACCTGCGCTCGCGCACGGTGATCGTGGCGGGCGGCCACGGCGCCTTCGAGCCGAAGAAGCTGCCGGTGTCAGACATCGACATGGCGCCGTGGGAGGGCCGCGGCGCGCACTACATCGTCGGCGAGAAGTCGGTGTTCGCGGACCAGCGTGTGGTCATCGTCGGCGGCGGCGACTCGGCGTTCGACTGGGTCGTCAACCTCGTCGACACCGCCGCGCGCGTGACGCTGGTGCACCGCCGCGAGGGCTTCCGCGCCCACGAGGCGACGGTGGCCGAGGTGATGCGCCACGTCGACGCCGGCCGCGTCGAGTTGCGCGTGCCGTACGTGATCAAGGGCGTCGCCGGTAACGGCCACATCGAGGGCGTCGAGCTCCACCACACCGGCGACGACGGCGTCGTCGAGCAGCTCGACTGCGATGCCGTCCTGCTCCAGCTCGGGTTCTCGACCAAGCTCGGCCCGCTCAAGGAGTGGGGCTTCGCGCTCGAGAAGGGCGCGATCGTCGTCAATGGCGTGATGGAGACCAACCTCGACCGCGTGTGGGCGTGCGGCGACATCACGACGTTCGACGGCAAGCTCAAGTTGATCGCCACCGGCTTCGCGGAGGCGGCGATCGCGGTCGCCCAGGCCGTGCACCACAT
This sequence comes from uncultured Solirubrobacteraceae bacterium, assembly GCA_963803335.1. Lineage (GTDB taxonomy): Bacteria > Actinomycetota > Thermoleophilia > Solirubrobacterales > Solirubrobacteraceae > DASSUW01. The sequence goes on from CAWDME010000016.1 coordinate 119,268, forward strand.
CCGCCCCGACATGAAGCTGCAACCGGCTTACTCGACGAACACCGGCGTGCCCGGCGGGGCGCCGGGCCAGCCTTAGCGCTCAGGCTTTCGCTTCTCGGCGAGCTCCTTCGCGCGAGCCCGTCGAGATTCCGGCGCAGGCCCCGTCAGATCAGGCCCACGAGCAGCAGGGTGCCCGTCCCGAGGACCGCCAGCGTGACGGCCGTGCCGGTGCCCTTGGCGACCGCGGCCCCGTCGAGCGGCTCGATCGGCACGAGCATCGACGCCGCCATCACGAGCGCCGCGCCGCCGAGCGTGCGGGTCATCGGCACCTTCATCCACGCGGCGAGCAGCAGCAACGCGAGCGCGGTGCCGGCCAGCAGCACGGGGCCGAGCCAGTGCACGGCGGCGGCCGGCCGCGACGTGCGGGCCACCGGCAGCGGCGCCCACGGCACGCCGAACGCGGCGGTGACGACGCCGAACCCCACCGCGGGACCCCAGCTGCGCTGCTCGAGCGTCACGTTGGCCGCGCGCGCGGCCAGGACGCGCACGCGCATGACGATCGTGACCAGCAGCGCCACGCCGGACGTGAGCAGCAGCACGGAGCTGAGCGCGGCACCGCCGGTCCTCACCAGCGGCCACACGAACAGCGCGATCGTGACCACGACGGCGACCGCGGCGGGCATGTAGCGCAGCGCTGCGGGCAGACGATCGAGCCACGCCCGCCCGGTCTCGAGCAGCTGGGTGGCGGGCCCGGCGCGCCCGCCCGTCGCCGAGAACCCGCGCGCCAGCCGCAGGCCGAGCAGGAGCACCACCGCGAACCCGGCGGCGACCACCGGCGCACGCTCCTGCGTGTGGTTGAAGCCCCACTCGGGCGGCAGCGGCTTGGACAGGTCGAGCTGGGTGATGTAGACGGCGTCGTCGGGGATGGGGTCGTGCGGGCGATCGCGCAGCCGCTCGTCGAGCGCGAACGCGCGGCCGAACGCGCCCTGAGCAGCGGCGAGGTCCAGCGGCCCGCGATCCTCCTGCGCGACGCCGAGGTTGAACCAGCCGAGCGCGTAGTCCTTCTCGGCGCCGACGGCCCGCCGGAGCGCGTCGACCGCGGCGCCGGGATGGCCCTGCTTGGTCAGCTGCACGCCGAGGTCGTTCCACGCCGGGTACATCGTGGGATCCGCGGCGAGGCCGATGCGATACGCCGACACCGCCTCGCGGGTGCGCCCGAGCCGCTGCAGCGCGAAGCCCTCGGTCTCGCGGAACAGCGGGTCGGCGGCGTCGGCGGCGACGGCCTGGCGCGCTGCCGCCAGGGCCGTGCGCGGATGGCGGACTTTTATCTCCGCGAGCGCGCGGTTGTTGTGCAGCACCTCAGGCCGCACGAGCGGCTCCTTCGCGTCGAACTGCGCGAGGTCCGTGTTCAGGGTCGGCACGCGATCCTCCGCGCTGTCGTAGTACTCGGCCGCGAGCCGGTAACGACGGGTGCGCAACGCGATATCGCCGGCCTGCGCGCGCGCGTGATACGAGTACCACGCGCCTTCGACGCCCTGGGTGTAGAGATCGGTGTTGCTCCGACCGAAGCCCTCCATCCGCGTCCCGACCTCGTCGGCCGCGGCCAGCGCAGCGAGCGCGCGGTCGTCGTCGCCGAGGCGCCCGAGCGCGACCCCGCGCTTGAGCAGCGAGCGCGCCTCGCGCGAAGTCCAGCCGCCGTATGTCGCACGTGTGTTGCTGATCGCGCGCCCGAACCAGCGGGCGGCGGCGGCGTAATCGCCGGCCAGGAACGCGATCTCGCCCGCGCGATCGGGAGCGTCAGCGTCGGCAGGCACGTCATCCATCCAGCGCGCCGCCGCCCGTGCCGCACGGCGATCGTTGCCCGCGAAGCGCCAGAGATCCTGGTCGGCGTCCTCGAGCACCGCCCCGGGTGCGCGGTCCCCGCGTTGCTTGAGCGGCTTTGCCGCGGCGAGCGCACCGCTGCGGTCGCCGGACTCGAGCAGGGCGATGGCGCGTAGCAGCGGTACGCCTTCGCTGCCGAGCGGGCACTCCCGGTCGACCCACGGCCGCACGTCCCGGAACGTGGCCGGGAGGCCGTTGAGCGCCTCCTCCGCCTTTCCTGCCAGCACCAGGTCGCGACGCCGCTCCCAGCCGGGACACCAGCGGTCGTAACCGGTGAGCGCCGGCTGGTTGCGGTAGAGCGGGATGAACGACAGGTCCGCGCCGCCACTCCCCGCCCCGCCGGGCGGCGGCCCGACGCTGAGCTCGACCGCGCGCATGCGATCGCTGCCCGTCGAGACCGGCCCGAGGGCATCCTCGGTCAGCAGGCGGTCCGAGCTCACGTTGAAGATCTTCGGCAGCAGCGAGCGCAGCGGCGCAAGCGCGGGATCGGCCTCGAGCTGCCCAGCCGCGTCCGCGGCCCGGTCGAACCGTCGAGCCTGCTCGAGGTACTCCACCTGCCGCGCCAGCAGCGGGGCGTTCTGGTCGGACTTGGTGACCGCGGAAGCCTGAGCAGCGGCGGCCTCGGCATAGCGGTGGAGCCCGGCGAGCGCGCGCGCCTCGCCGGCCGCGAGGTTCGGGTCGTCGTCGACGCTGCGGGCGGCGCGGTAGAGCGCCAGCGCGCGGGTGAAGTGCTCGCGCGCGCCGAACGGCGCCCGGGCGTCGAGCTGGTAGGCGAGGCGGAGCTCCGTATCGCCCGCTCCGGCCCAGCCGAGCGCAGAGCGCGGCCACCGTCGCTGCAGCCGTGCGAACGTCGCGAGCGGGCGGCGCAGCGGGTCGGGCACCTCGACCATGCCGCCCGTGCTCTTGTTGAAGGAGTACGCCTCCACCCGCTGGGACTGGTACTCGCCGAGCAGCCACAGCGGCGTCGGGTCGCCCGGGCAGTCGCGCGCCGCAGCCTCGGCCTCGCGCGCGACGTCGGCGTCGCGTGAATTGGCGTCGGTGGAGAGCAGGAACGCGAGGTTGAGCTGCGGCAGGCAGTCGCCGCCCGCGCGGGCGCGGTCGAGGATGGCGAACGCGACCTTCGCCGCATGCTGGAAATCGCCGGAGATGGTCTCCCAGCCGCCCTCGCGAGCCGTCGCCAGGATCAGCAGCGCGGCGGCGTTGTTGGCGGCGGCCGGATCGAACTGCGCGCCGGCGAGCACGCGGTCGATCCGCGGGTAGCGAAACGGGTACGACACCTGCGCCGCGTCGATCGAGTTGCTCGCATCGAGGTTGACGTCGGCCGTTTGCGCGAGCCGTAGCAGCGCCGCGCCGCGTCCGGGACCGAACGCGGCGGTGAGCCGCTCAGCGACGGCGGCTTGCATGGCGGGAGTGCTCGCCAGCGCCGCGGTCAGGTCAGGCTCGGTTGTGAACGCCGGAAGGACGCGCGGCTTCAAGCTGGCTCCGGCGCCCTGCGGCACCTCGATCGCCGCCGCTGCTCGTGGGGGGCGCGGCTGGTTGTTCGCGGCGAGAGTCGCCAGAACCGGGAACGCGAGCAAGAGGACGAAGCAGCCCACCAGCACGGGATCGGCGGCCCGGCGAACCCGGCCGCGGGGTCGAGCGCGGCTGGGGAGTACGTCGGCCATCTTGAGGCCTCGATTGCTACACCTACCTGACTGGCAGGGGCGGTGCAAGGGCGGCGCCCGCGGCGCCGCGCCGAATCTCGAGCAGCGTTTCGAGCACGTGCAGGCCGAGTGCGCCGCTGGCGCGCTGCGGCGCGCCGTCGCGCACGGCGCGGCAGAGGTCCTGCAGGCCGAGGCCGCGGGCGTTGTCCCGCCACGGCGAGACGAGCTCGAGCGGCTCGTCGTCGGCGTCGCGACGGCGGACGAACACCGGGCCGTCGAACGTGTTGGGATCGCCGCCCACGAGCGTGCCATCGCTCCCGGAGACCTCGACGCCGTGGCGCGCCGCGGCGTCGGCGTCGAACGTCGCCACGAGCGTGGTGAGCACGCCGCCGTCGTGCTCGAGGATCGCCCCGACGCGCGTCGGCTCGACGATCGCGAAGTCCGCGCCGGCCAGCGTCTGGCCGGACTCCCGCGGGCGCGCGGCGAGCGCCGTGACCCGCCGGACCGGGCCGACGAGCTCGACCGCGGTCGTGACCCCGTACGGGCCGATGTCGAGCAGCGGCCCGGCGAGGTCGGCGTACAGGAACGCGGGCGACGGGTGCCAGCTCTCCGGCGGCCGCGCGAGCATGCGGATCTGGACGAGCGCCGGCGTGCCGATCGCGCCGCCGTCGAGCGCCGCCTTCAGCGTCTGGATGCCGGCGCCGAGGAAGGTGTCGGGGGCGCAGCCGACGAGCAAGCCGGCGGCGTCGGCCGCGTCGAGCACCTCGCGGGCGCGCTCCACGCTCGTCGCCAGCGGCTTCTCGGTGTAGACGTGCTTGCCGGCGGCGATCGCGGCCAGCGCCACGTCGGCGTGCCAGTCGGGCGGCGTGAGGTTGAGCACGACGTCGACGTCGGACCGCGCGAGCAGCTCCTCCGGCGTGCACGCGGCGAGGTCGTACTCGGCGGCGGCCCGCTCGGCGGCCGCGGGATCGGCGTCGGAGCAGGCGACGTAGCGCAGACCGTCGAGCCGCGGCCCGTTGGGGAGGTACTGCTTGCTGACGTTGCCGCAGCCGATCAGGCCGACGCCGAGGTCCGTCACGGCAGCGCGTCGCGCAGCGTCGCCAGCGACAGCGCGACGTCGTCGACCGGCTGCTCGGACGGGTTGTCGAGCTCGACGACGATCCGCGTCGCGCCCGCGTCGATCGCGGCCTGCGCCACGGAAGGCCAGTCGATGTCGCCGTCGCCGGCGATGACGTCCTCGTACGTGCCGTCGGCCTTGCGGCGCACGTCCTTGGCGTGCACGAGCGGGCAGCGCCCCTTGAGCTCGCCGAGCACCGCGACCGGGTCGTGCCCGGCGACGACGAGCCAGCCGACGTCCGGCTCGTGGTTCAGGCCCGCAGCCGTGAGGCGGCTCCAGAGGTCGGTCCCGTCGTCGAGCGGGCGGAACTCGAAGTCGTGGTTGTGGTAGGCGAAGCCGCGGCCGCCGGCGGTGATCGCCTCCGAGACCTTGACGATGCGCTCGACGAGCTCGTCGGCCTCGGCCGCAGTGGCAGGCGCCGGCACCCACGGCAACACGATCGTGTCCGTGCCGACGATCTCGGCGACCTCGAGCACCTTGTCGGGCGCGCGCTCGAGGCCCTCGAACGGGACGTGCCCGGCGATCGCCTTCAGGCCCGCGGCGTCGAGCGCGGCACGGAAGTCGGCCGGCTCGCGGTCGTAGAAGCCGGCGAGCTCGACCTCCTGGGCGCCGGACTCGGCCAGCTGCGCGAGCGTTCCCTCGAGGTCCTGCTCGAGCTTGTGGCGCAGGGTGTAAAGCTGCACGGCGAGGTGCACGGGCGCAGGACATTACCTTCCACCGCGTGATGGCACCCGGCAACCTCCGCGCGCAGCTTGCGGCGCTGCGCGGCGTGCCCGAGAAGGAGTTGCCGCCTGCGCTGGTCGACATCCGCGTGCAGCGAGTCGGGGACCTGCTCGTCGCGCGGCCGAGCGACTGGGAGCAGCTCCGCCACGAGGAGGGCGGCGCCGGGCGCCCGGTCCCGTACTGGGCGATGCCGTGGCCGAGCGGCCGGATCCTGGCCGAGCAGGTGACGGCAGCGCCGCCGGCCGCGGGGACGCGCGTGCTCGAGCTCGGCTGCGGGCTCGGCCTGCCAAGCATTGCGGCGGCGCGCGCTGGCGCGGCCGTGCTGGCCACCGACGGCGCGCCGGACGCGGTCGCGTTCGCCGCCCATTCGCTCGCGCTGAACGGCGTCGAGGGCGAGGTGGCGCTGGTCGACTGGGCCGAGCAGGGCGAGGCGCTCGCCGAGCGCGGCCCGTGGGACCTCGTGCTCGCGGCCGACGTCTTCTACCTGCAGGCGAACGTCAAGCTCGCGCTGCGGCTGCTGCCGTGGCTGCTCGCACCGGGCGGCGAGATCTGGCTCGCAGACCCCCGCCGCGCGGGCACGCGCGACTTCCTCGCCTCCGCGCGCGCGACGTTCACCATCGCGACCGAAACGCACGACAAGGTGGCGGTCCACCGGCTGACCGCTCGCTACAGCAGGACGCCGAAGGCACCGATTCAGTCGCGATGATCGCGCGCAGGCTGTTGGCGGTGCAGGTGACGAGCACGGTCGCGGCTGTGCTCGTGATGGCCCTGTCGCTGGTCGCCTATCTGCCGTTCGCGGCGGCTGCCGGGGCCGCGGCGATCCTCGTGGCCGTCGGCGGAACGCTCGCAGCGTTCACGCTGCTCGATCGCCGGGAGGATTCAGGGCTGTCGGTCCGCCGCATCGGCCGGATCCCGGTCGGCGCGCGGCTCGACAGCGCGTTCAAGGTCTATCGCCGTGCCGCCTCGCCGCGCATCAAGCGCTGGGCGGTCGCGACGGTCGCCGCCGCCGCAGGCGTCCTCTTCGTCGGCTCGGTCTCCGGCCGCGCGCTCCCGGGCGGCAACGTGTCACGCGCCGACGGCGGCTACATCGAGACCGTCCACGGCGCCGTCACCGCGCACCTCACCCGCGCCGCGTATCGCGACGAGCAGATGACGAACATGCGCTTCGCGCTCACCGCCGGCACAGTGATCACCGTGTTCGGCGCGGTTGTCAGCTCGGGCCTGCTCGGGCTCGAACGGCGTCGCCACACGACGGCGTAGCTCGCTGCGGCATGACAGATGTCATGCACAAGTCCGGACGCGCGACACTGGTGGGAAAGCCCCAGCGTTCCTAGCGTTTCCGGCATGAGCACAGCAGTCATGAAAACCCCCCTCTCCCACCGCGTCTGGAGCGTCGGCGCACCCGTCTTCGGCGCCGCGTGGATCTTGGCCCCGACCGCCGGGTTCGCGGCTACCGATCCCGCGGCTTGGCAGATCGCCCTCGTCGCCGTCGGCGTGCCCGTGTTCGCGGCGCTCTTCCTCTTGACGGTCATGACCGAGCGGCCGGTGCTGCAACCGGTGCTCGGGATGCTGGCGATCGCCGTCGCGCTGACGCTGGCGGCCGATCCCGTCTTCGGCTGGCTGTTCGTGTGGGCCGGCTCGGCGGCCGGCGTGCGGCTGACGGCGCCGTGGAACCTCAAGGCCGTGGCGTCGATCACCGCGCTGGCGGCGGCGACGCTGGCGCTCGCCGGCGAGGGCACGGCGTTCTGGGGCATCACGAGCGCCGTCGCGGCGACCAGCGCGCTGTGGCTGCTGATCGGCGGCCTGCTGCGCGCCAACGTGCAGCTGCGCGAGGCGCGCGCCGAGCTCGCCGAGATGGCGGTCGCCGAGGAGCGGCTGCGCTTCGCCCGCGACCTGCACGACCTGCTCGGCCACGATCTGTCGCTGATAGCGCTCAAGGCGGAGCTGGCCGGCAAGCTGCTGCCCGCCCGCGTCGAGCAGGCGGCGACGGAGGTCGAGGAGATCCGCGAGCTCACGCGCAGCGCGCTCGGGCAGGTGCGCGAGGCGGTCGACGGCTACCGGCGCCCGTCGCTTCCCACCGAGCTGGCCGGCGCGAAGGTCGCACTCGAGGCCGCCGGGATCGAGGTCCGCGTCGAAGGTCCCCACGAGCCGCTCGACCCCGACGTCGAGTCCGTTCTCGCCTGGGCGGTGCGCGAGGGCGCAACGAACGCGATCCGCCACAGCGGCGCCCGCCACGCCGCGATCACGGTCCGCGACGGGATGCTGGAGATCGCCGACGACGGCCGCGGCGCGCCGCAGGCCGATCCGGGCGGCAACGGGCTGACCGGGCTGCGCGAGCGGGCGCAGACGGTCGGCGGCACGGTCGAGGCCGGCGCCGGGCCCGACGGCGGCTTCCGGCTGAGAGTGCGAGTCCCGGCGACGTGATCCGCGTCCTGCTGGCCGAGGATCAGGCGATGGTGCGGGGCGCGCTCGCGAGCCTGCTCGGCCTCGAGGAGGACATCGAGGTCGTCGCCGAGGTCGGGCGTGGCGACGAGGTGCTCGCGGGCGCCCGCGCCGCCGCGCCCGACGTCGCGCTGCTCGACATCGGGCTGCCAGGGCTCGACGGCCTCGAGGTCGCGGCGCTGCTGCGCGACGAGCTGCCGGAGCTGCGCGTCGTGATGCTCACCACGTTCAACCGGCCCGGCTACCTGCGGCGGGCGATGGAGTCCGGCGCCGCCGGCTTCCTGCTCAAGGACGCCCCGGCGGCCGAGCTCGCGCGCGCGATCCGTGCTGCCGCGGCCGGCCAGCGCGTCGTCGATCCCGGCCTCGCCGCTGCGGCCCTCAGCCAGGGCGAGAACCCGCTGACCGCGCGCGAGCAGGAGGTGCTCGAGCAGTCGCGCCGGCACGGCACGATCGCCGAGCTCGCCGCCGCGCTGCACCTCTCCCCCGGCACCACCCGCAACCACCTCTCCACGATCATGCAGAAGCTCGACGCCCACAGCCGCATCGAGGCGATCCGCGTGGCCGAGGAACGCGGCTGGCTATAGCCTCCCGCGCCGTGCGGATGGCCGTGCTCGCCGTCGCGGTGCTTCTCGCCTGGGCGGGCGAGGCATCGGCCGCGTCCTGGACGACCTTCGGCTTCGACGTCCAGCGCACGGGCTCCAACCCCGCCGAGCGCTCGCTGAGCCCGGCGGCGGTCCGCGAGCGCTGGGTCACGACGGTCGGCGGCCAGATCAACACGCAGCCGCTCGTCTCCGGCGGCCGCGTCTACGTGGCCACCGAGGAGGGCTGGCTGGTGGCGCTCGACGCCGGCACCGGCACGGTCGCCTGGCGCCGCTTCGTGGGGACGGCCAAGCCGGGGCCCAAGTACGGCTGCCCGACGTACCCGGACCAGCTCTTCGGCATCACCGGAACGCCGACGATCGCGCGCGGCGTGATCTACGTCGCCGGCGGCAACGCGAAGGCGTACGCGTTCCGCGCCGCCACCGGCGCGCGCGTCCACGGCTGGCCCGTGCCGATCGCCAGGCCGGCGCACGAGCACGTGTGGGGCGCCCTGACGCTGTGGCGCAGCATGCTCTATGCGGTCGTGGCGTCCTACGGCGACAAGCCGCCGTACACCGGCACCGTGGTGGCGATCGACACCCGGCACGCCCGCCGCGCCGCGCGCTGGCGCGTGACCGGGGATGGGCCGCGTGCGCCGCAGGGCGGCGGCGTGTGGGGCTGGGGCGGCGTGTCGGTCGAGCCGGGCACCGGCGACGTCTACGCCGCGACGGGCAACGCGCTCACCCGGCGCCAGAACGACGGCTACTCCGAGCAGATCGTCCGCCTCAGCCGCAAGCTGAAGGTGAAGGCCGCCAACGACCCGTACGCGCACAAGGAACTCCAGGACCAGGACTTCGGCGCGACGCCGACCCTCTTCCGGGCGCCGGGGTGCCCGCCGCAGCTCGCGGCGGTCAACAAGCACGGCGAGATGTTCGTCTACCGCCGCCACGCGATCGGGCGCGGACCGGTGCAGCGCCTGCGGATCGCGCGCGCGAACGACACGGGCGACCTCGCGCTGCTCGGCCTGCCCGCCTACGACGCCGGCCGGCGAACGCTCTACGTGGCCAGCCCGACCGATAGCCCCGACAGCCGCTTCCATCGCGGGCTGCTCGCGTTCCGCGTCAGCCACTCCTGCCGCCTGTCGCTCGCGTGGGACGCACCCTCGGGCGTGACCGCACTGACCAGCCCGCCGGTCGTGGCGAACGGCGTCGTGTACCTCGCCACCGGCGGTAGCGGCGAGGTCCGTGCCGTCAACGCCGCCGACGGCGCACCGCTCGCCACGCTCGCCCTCGGCGCGCCGGCGTTCGCCGCGCCCACGCCCGTGAACGGCACGCTGATCGCCGCCGACTACGACGGCCGCGTGCACCTGTACGCGCCGTGAGGGCTACCTTGGTCGCCGTGTCCTGGCGGATTCTGGTCCTGGGCGCCGCGCTCGCTGCGCCGCTGCTCGCGCCGAGCGGCGCCGCGGCGCGAACGTGCGCGCCGATCGTCGACGAGGGCATCACGCCGGCCAACATCCACGCCACGCACGTCTCGTGCCGCACGGCGCGGCGCGTGGCCGACAAGGTCGCCAAGGTGCCGTCGTTCGGCGGCTGCACGGACAGCAAGCAGAAGGCCGACGGCTTCCACCTGTTCATCCGCGAGCCGTGCACGCGCAGGGGCTACACCTGCCACGGCAAGTCGCTCGGCGAGGGCATCCGCGTCCGCTGCGTCCGGCACAGCCACCGCTTCCGCTTCGACCTCGGGACGACGCAGGCCAACGCGGCGCGGGCCAATCGCGTCGCCGCCCCGCGCTTCGTGCGCAACATCGCCACCGGCGAGACCGGCTGGTTCTCGTCACCGGGGCTCGTCGACCTCGTCGGCGACAAGAAGCTCGAGATCGTCGCGCCGTTCTACTCGACGTTCGTGTACAGCGCGAAGGGCCGGCTGCTCGGGAAGGGCACGGCGACGGAGGGGCGCGTGTACGCCCCGGGCGTCGTCGCCGACCTCGACCACGACGGCACCAAGGACATCGTCGTCGGCGGCAATGACGGGACGGTCGCGGCGTACGACCTGCGGGGCGGCGCCCTCACGGTCAAGTGGGTCGCCTCGACCTGCAGCGGCGGCCAGTGCCCGGAGACGCGCGGGATGGCGGCGGGCGATCTGGACGGCGACGGACGGATCGAGGTCGTCGCCACGACGACGAACACGTCCGATAGCGGCTCGCAGGTGTTCGCGTTCGAGCCCGACGGCAGCCGCGCGCCCGGCTGGCCGCGGTACAACGCGTCCGACGCCACGTTCAACGGCATGGGCAACCAGGGCTACGGGGCGTACGGGGAGAACGTCGGGATCGGCAACCTCGACCGCGACCCGCAGCTCGAGGTCGTCGTCACCTACGACAACCACCAGATCAACCTGTTCAACCACGACGGCACCTCGGTCCTGGCCTCGCCGTGGTACACGAACCGCCAAAGCGAGTTCGCCGGCCGCCGGCTCGGCTGGGGCCAGTTCATCCGCTGGCTGAGCGCGCGCGTCGAGAACGACCACTACCACCGCCACGCCGGCGACTGGCCCGACGTGCGCAAGACCGCGTGGCTGCAGTGGACCGCCTCGCCGCCCTCGATCGGCGACCTCGACCGCGACGGCCGCAACGAGGTGATCGGGCTCCCCAACATCGAGCGCAAGATCCCGTACGAAACCCAGGGCTATGCGGTCATGGTGCTCGACGGCGCCTACGGCAACCGCTCCGCGCGCCGGCACAGAGGATTCACCACGCTGCCGCGCACGAGCAAGCCCGACGTGCGAGCGAGCGGCGACTACTACCCGCCGAGCGGCATCCCCGCCCCCGCGCTCGTCAACCTGACCGGCAACCGGCGGCCGGAGATCGTGGCCTCGGTGCCCGACGGCTACGTGTACGCGGTCGGCCCGGGCGGCCACCGGCTGTGGCGCTTCAACTACGCGCGCGGGGCGGCGAAGACGTTCGCGTCCGAGGTCGTGGCCGCCGACCTCAACCGCGACGGGCGGCCGGAGCTCGTCTTCGGCACGTACGGGCCGAAGGTCGGCGCCGGGCGGCTCGTGGTCCTCTCCGCACGCGGCAAGCTGCTCCGGTCCGTGCGTTTGAAGCACCAGCGCCTGGACGGCAACGGCGTCGGCATCCCCGCCGCGCCGTCGATCGCCGACATCGACCGCGACGGCCGTCTGGAGATCGTGGTCACGACGTTCGACCACGGGATCGACGTCTACCGCGTTCCCGGCTCGGGCACGAAGCGGCTGCCGTGGCCGACCGGCCGCGGAAGCCTGTTGCGCGCCGGCACGGCCCGGTAGTCTTCGCCCCGGCGCGGTCCCGCGCCCAACCTCCGGTACCGGCGCTCACGCCGCCGGCCCAGCGGAGGCAAAGGGAGCTCGAGCTCTCGGGACACCGGTCTTGACGTGATTGCCCTTCCCGGTGGGGCGCCGTGAGCGTGAGTCGCGGAGCCGCCGCCGTTCGAAGGGAGCGCCACGTGACCACGCAGAAGTCGTTCAAGCGCCTCGTCCGCACGCGCATGGAGAAGACCGGCGAGAGCTACACGGCCGCCCGCGCGATGCTGCTGGACGCCCGCGAGCCGGTCCTGATCACCACCGACGCCACGATCCGCGAGCGCACCGGCCGCGGCTGGGAGGAGTGGTTCGACGCGCTCGACGACTGGGGCGCGGGCGGCAAGCCGCACACGGAGATCGCCCGCTGGGTCGCTTCCCAGCTCGACATCCCGCAGCTCGGCTGGAACGCGCAGGCGATCACGACCAGCTACGAGCGCGCCCGCGGCGGACGGGCGATCGGCGAGCGCGCCGACGGCACGTTCACGGCGACGATCTCCAAGACGGTCGCGGTGCCAGTCGAAGCGCTGTTTGACGCCTTCGCCGACGAGGCGCTGCGCGAGCGGACCGCGACGCGGCCCAAGTCGGCCCGGTACGACTTCGGCGACGACGGCAGCCGCGTGCTCGCCAGCTTCCTGACCAAGGGCGAGGCCAAGAGCACGCTGGCGATCGAGCACACCCGGCTGCGCGACGCCGCGCAGGCCGAGCGCATGAAGGCCTACTGGCGCGAGCGCTTGGACGCGCTCAAGGCTCAGCTCGAGAGCGTGCGCTCGAGCAGCGCGAACAGCTCGCGGTAGTGACGCTCGGCGCCCGCCTCCTGGTAGGCGGGCGTGTCAGCCATCGTGTAGCCGTGCGCCGCGTCGGGATACACCTCGGCGCGGTGCTGCACGCCCGCCGCGTCGAGCGCGCGGTCCACCTCGGCGATCTGCTCGGGCGTCGCGCTGCGGTCGTTGTCGGCGAAGCCGAGGTAGACCTCGGCGGCGAGGCGGTCGGCGCTGCGGTGCGGGCTGTCCTCGCCGTCGCTGACGAGGCCGCCGACGTGGAAGCCGCCGAGCGCCGCGACACGGTCCGGGTACGCGGCGGCGATCCGCCAGCCGACCCTGCCGCCCATGCAGTAGCCGGTGATCGCGATCGGACCCTCGCCGAGCCGGTCCAGATATGCGGCTCCGTCGGAGACGATCTGCTCGGTGGTCAGCCCCTGCACCAGCGGCATGACGCGCCCGAACACCTCGCTGCGCCGCTCGGGGTCGTCGATGCCCTCGAGCGACACCACCGGCGAGCGGCCCGCGCGGTAGAAGACGTTCGGGGCGAGGACGACGTAGCCCTGCTCGGCGATCCGGTCGGCCATCTGCTCGATCTGCGGGCGCAGGCCGTACGCGTCCATCACGAACAGCACCGCGGGATGGTCGCCGTCGTCGGGCCGCGCCAGATACGCGTCGGCGACGCCGTCGGGCGTCGGCACGTCGATCGTCTCGCCGGGCATCACGCGCAGGCTACCGCGCAGATCCGTACTCCGAGGCAGGGGTTTCTGCGGGGCGCCACAGATGCCGGACGGCGCCCGATGCGGCAGCGTGGAGTTGGAAAGGAGGTGTCACATGGCTGCCATCTCCGAGCAGCCGCTGCCGGCTGCGCGAATCGCCGCACGCCAGATGTGGACGTCGCTGGCGATCGCCATGATGTGGATCGTCGTGCTCGTGGATGCGCTGTTCGGCCCGGACTTCGTGTCGAACAGTGCGACGTCCAGCACGACCATCCCGTCGGCGATCTTCGTGGCGCTGTTCGCGTATCTCGGCACGCGCGTGGTCGCGAAGTACGGCTACAGCGACCGCAAAGACGAGAAGTAGTCAGTCCTTGAGGCCGATGCGGCGGTCAAAGCCCGCCGGAGCGTGGATGTTGAGCATCCGCACGGGCGCGTCCGTGTCGTTGCGGAACCCGTGCGAGACGCCGGCAGGGGCGAGGACGAACGTCCCCGGTCCGGCGACCGCCTCCTCGTCGCCGAAGAAGAACGTCATCTCGCCCTCGAGGACGTAGAACGCGTCGTCCTCGCCGTCGTGCACGTGCTCCTCGAGCACGCGCCCCGCGGTGATCTCGATGATCCCGAACGTGAACCGTGGCGTGTCCGCGGTCCGCGCCAGGAACTCGACGTTCCCGACGCGGTGCCCCTGCCCGGGCGGGATGACGATCGGCGCGGTCACGCCCTCGATCGTGCCATAGCCGTGGCCGGCGGGCCCGTCACATGCCCGACATCACTGTTCTCACCGCTGCGGCGACGGCTGGGCCATCGGCGAGTCTCATCGGCATGCTTGTCCCCGCCACCAAACCGCGACACCACCGAACTGAGAGGCCCCCATGAGCCAGCCACGACCCACCGATCCGATCGGATCCATTGGATGGACCGAACGCACCGGGGGAGTGCTGACCGCTCGGGAATGCCTCACACTTGCCCGGCCCCTGCTGCGGGGGGAGCTCAGCATTCTTGCCGGCCGTCTCGCGATGGTGCTCCGCATGCACTCGGGACGCCGGAGCTCCATCGATCCGGCGAGCCTGGTGCCTCCCGACTCCGCTCTCGCAAGAGATGCCGAGGTCGCCGCGCAGGATCTCTTGACACCGGTACTCCTCAACCATTCCAGTCGTGCCTACACGTGGGGCGCGGCCATCGCCGCGCTTCACGGGATCACGTTCGACCGTGAGCTCCTGTACCTGGCTGCAATGTTCCACGACACCGGGATCCCGAGCCCGGTGCCCGACGTCGACTTCACGGTTCGCAGCGCCGCGGTGGCACGCGAGTTCACCGACAGCCACAACGTGCCTGCCGATAGCCGCGAGCTCGTGGCAAACGCGATCGCCATGCACCACACCCCCGGCGTTGGCCTCGAATCCGGTGCCGAGGCCTACCTCCTATCTGCCGGCGCAGGCGTCGATGTGTTCGGCCTACGCAGCAACGAGCTACCCGATGCAGTCCGCCAGAGCGTCATCGAGGAGTACCCGCGGTTGGGCTTCAAGCGGGAGTTCGCCGGGCTGCTCCGAGCCGAGGCCAAGCAAGTCCCTCGTGGCCGCGCCTGGTACCTGCACCGCTTCGCCGTGAGCGACCTGAGCATTCGGCTCGCGCCCTTCCGTGATTGATGTGACGACAACCGGCAGGACCCGCCCGCCGCGGCGCCGGTCCCTAGCCGAAAAGTCGCCTAAGAGGTCGGGCCGTTCTCGGGCAGGCAGTCGTTGAGCTTGTACTTCGTCGCGAACGGACGGGTGTCGCCGGCGATCTGCGTGAACTGATCGGTGAGGTCCTGCAGCTTGTTGCGGTCGCCGTCGCGCGTCGCGTCCGCGAGGTCCGGGATCAGGTCGAACGCCTTGTCGATCCCGGCCATGAAGTCGTTCCAGTCCTTCTCGAGGTTCGCGGGCGGCTTGAGGTCGTGCAGCTGGTTGAGGTACGGGTCGTATTCCTTCGCCGTCTCCTCGAGCACGTCCGCCACGACCTTCTGCTGCTCCTCGGCGCTGTCGGCCTGCTGGATCTTCTGCTGGATGTCCTGGGCCTTCTCGTTGATCTTCGCCGAGCCGTCGCGGCAGATCTTGTTGGCCTGGGAGACGAGCTCATCCTGGGACAGCGCGTCTCCGCCGCCGCCGCTGTCTCCGCCGCTCTTGTCGTCACCGCCGCCGCATCCGGCGAGCAGCGCGAGCGCGACGCCGAGCGTGAGGAGCCATCGAGCCATGCCCTCGCAGACTACCCGGCGGCTCAATCCCGAAAGCCGGTGTGCCGATGCTGTCTCCATGACCCAGCTTCAGGCAGAGCGCTTCCGACTCGTGACGCGCAGTGATTTCGACGGGCTCGTGTGTGCCGCCCTCCTCAAGCACCTCAACATGCTCGACGACGTCAAGTTCGTCCACCCCAAGGACGTCCAGGACGGCAAGGTCGAGCTCGGCTCGGGCGACATCACCACGAACCTCCCGTACCACCCCGACGTGCACATCGCCTTCGACCACCATCACTCGGAGACGATCCGCGTGGAGGGCCGCCCGGCCAACCACGTGATCGTGCCGGGCGCCGAGTCCGCCGCCCGCGTCGTGTACGAGCACTTCGGCGCCGAGGCGACGTTCCCCGGCATCGACGAGCTGATGGACGCCGTCGACAAGGGCGACGCCGCCCAGTTCGACCTCGACGAGATCCTGCACCCCACCGGCTGGGTCCTCCTCAACTTCCTGATGGACCCGCGCACCGGCCTCGGCCGATTCCGCGACTTTCGGATCTCCAACTACCAGCTGATGATGGAGCTGATCGACGTCTGCACCACGCTCAGCGTCGAGGAGATCCTCGAGCTGCCGGACGTCGCCGAGCGCGTCGACCTCTACCTCGAGCACGCCGACCGCGCGGTCGAGCAGATTCAGCGCAACGCCACAGTGCGCGGGAACCTGGTGGTCCTCGACCTCCGCGACGAAGAGGTCATCCACCCCACGAACCGCTTCACGATCTACGCGCTGTTCCCCCAGTGCAACATCTCGATCCACGTGCTCTGGGGCCTGCGCCAGCAGAACACCGTGTTCGCCACCGGCAAGTCGATCATCGATCGCAGCAGCCGCACGAACATCGGTGAGCTGATGCTCTCCTACGGCGGCGGCGGCCACGAGGCGGCCGGCACCTGCCAGGTCGAGAACGACGAGGCCGTGCGCGTGCTCGGCGAGCTCGTCGAGCGCATCACGCACGACGGCTAGTTTCCCGGGGGCCGTGGAAGCCCCCGACGCCCATCTGCGCCGCGCCGACCCCGTGTTGGCGCGGCTCATCGCTGACTACGGCGGCCCGCTGCCGCTCGAGCCGGACTCCCGTGGGCGCCCCGCGGACGCGTACGGGGCGCTCGTGCGCGGGATCACCGGGCAGCAGCTGTCGGTCAAGGCCGCCGCTTCGATCTGGGCGCGCTTCCTCGAGCACTACGGCGGGGTGACGCCGACCCCGCAGCAGATCCTCGCCGACGACCCCGACGAGCTGCGCGTGGCCGCCGGCTTCTCGCACGCGAAGGTCCGCTACCTGCGCTCGCTGGCCGAGCGCATCGTCGCCGGGGAACTCGACCTCGAGCGGCTGCGCGATCTCCCGGACGGCGAGGTGATCCGCGAGCTCACCGCCGTCAAGGGCATCGGCGAGTGGACCGCGCACATGTTCTTGATGTTCACGCTGCACCGGCCGGACGTGCTCGCCACGGGTGACCTCGGGGTGCGCAACGCAGCGATGCGCGCGTACGGGCTCGACGCCCTCCCGACAGCGCAGGCGCTGACGGCGCTGGCCGAGCCGTGGCGCCCCTTTCGCACGCGTGCGTGCCTATACCTCTGGCGGAGCCTGCGCAACGAGCCGCTGCCCTGACGCGGCTACCCTCATCTGCCGTGATGAGGAGGCTCGTGCTCGCAACGCTGGCCGGCGGCCTGCTGGCGCTGACCGGCTGCGGCGGTGACAGCGGCGGTTCCGGCGATCCGGCCCAGCAGGTGCCGGCGAAGGGCGGCCTGCGCGACAAGGTCGTCGCGGCCCAGAACGTGAAGCTGTCGGACTTCCCCGCCACCGGCGGCAAGACGCTCCAGCAGGTGGCCGAGGCGGTCAAGGGCGCCGGAACGACCGAGGTCGGCCTCGCCAGCTCCGTCTTCACCGTCGGCAACGACCGCCTGGCGTTCGGCATGATCGACAAGCAGGGCCAGTTCCTGTACGGGCCGACCGTGGTCTACCTCGCCCCCAACCCGGGCGCGCCGGCGCAGGGCCCGTACGCGGCGCCCGCCGACGTGCTGATCACGCAGGGCCGCTACCGATCCCAGCAGTCGGCCGAGGAGACGGATCCGTTCGCCGCCGTCTACGAGTCGCAGGTCAAGTTCAACCGGAAGGGCCCGTGGGCGGTGCTCGTGGTCACCAAGAACGGCGGCAAGTACGTCGCCGCGCCGTCGCAGGTGCAGGTGACGACCGAGCAGGCCGACACGATCCCGGACGTCGGTGAGTCGCCGCCGCGCGTGGCGACCGACACGCTCACGTCGGTCAAGGGCAACCAGAAGCTGCTCGACACGCGCGTGCCGCCGAGCGACATGCACGAGCACTCGCTCGACCAGGTGCTCGGCAAGAAGCCGATCGCGCTGCTGTTCTCGACCCCGCAGCTGTGCCAGTCGCGCGTCTGCGGCCCGGTCACCGACGTCGCCCTGCAGCTCAAGGCCAAGTACGGCGACCGGATGGAGTTCATCCACCAAGAGGTCTACAAGGACAACGACGTCAACAAGGGGCTGCGGCCGCCCCTGGAGGCGTTCCACCTGCGCACGGAGCCCTGGCTCTTCGTCATAAACAAGGACGGGAAGGTCACCGCGCGGCTCGAAGGGTCGTTCGGGGTAACCGCGTTCGAGAACGCGCTGAAGACCGCCTTGCAGTAATCGCCCGTTGCGCACAGTCCGCCTCGTCGCCGCGTGTGCCCGACGACGAAGTCGTCTGGGTATCCCGCTCATCGCCGCGCTGGTAGCGCCGACGCCGGCTGCCGCGCACAGTGGGCTCACCTCGCGCCAGAACCTGCCGATACCGCCGACGATGTTCGGCGTCGCGGCGGCGGTCGTGCTCGTGTTCGCGTCGCTCCTGTTCGGCGACGTGTTCCGCGCGTTCAGCCCATGGCGGGCGATCGGCCGTGCTACCGGCGCCGTGCTCGGCCGCCGCGCGCCGGCGCCGTACCCGTATCCAGAGCGGCTCGGGCGCTGGCCGGCCGCGGCCGTGCTGTTCGGCCGCGGCTGGGACCTGTTCGGGACCGCGGCGTCGAAGATCGACTACTCGCTGCTTAGCCAGAACGGCTTCTGGTACCTCGAGGTGGCGTTCGTGATCGTCGGCCACGTCGCCGCGCTCACGCTCGCCCACGATCGCGCGCTCGCGCTGTACGGGCAGTCGAAGCTCGCGGTGCGCTCGCAGCTCACGATGCTCGGCGTCATGGTCGCCTTCACCATGCTCGCGCTGTGGCTGCTGTTCGAGGCGGGGCGCTAGTGCGCGTGCGCACTACATGACGCGCTGTGGGCGCCCGTGGGCGTCGCCGATCACGATCCGGCCGCGCTTGTAGTACGCGCCCCACGTGATGGGCTTGCCGGGGGTCAGCAGCACGTAGTCGATGCTTCGCGCGGGTTGCTTGCGCGTGGCCCCGGCGCGGGTGAGCCGCTCGGGGGCGGCCGTGTCGATCGCCGCGTAGGCAACGGCGGGGCGCGTGCCGGGCGCGCCGCCGGAGCCCAGCTCGCGCAGCTCGCCGTCGGGCGTGATCTGGACCTGGTGCAGCGTGCGGCCCTTGACGAGCGTCGCGTCGATGCGGTCCGGCGCCACGCGGATCGACAGCGGCCGGCCGAGCTTGGCGGCGCTGAGCGTCTTGACCGCGGCGGCGAAGTTGGCCTGCCGGATCAGCGACGCGCCTCGCAGGCCGGTGGCGGCCCGCGGCGCGGCCACGTCTGGCGTGATCCGCTTGATGATGTCGCTGCCCTTCTCGACGGCAGCGTTGCTGACGAGGCCGACGGCGGCGACGATGGCGACGATCACGAGCAGGCTCGCCACCCCGCCGCGCCGCCGGCGCCGCGGCGCGCGGACGAACTGCGGCCGCTGCGGCGGCGGTGCGGCGACGGCCGGCGCAGGCGGCTCGGGCTCCGCGACCGCCGGCTCGACGGCCGCGGGCTTCGGCTCCGCCGCCGGCTGCGCCGGGGCAGGGCTCACCGAAGCGCTCAACGCTGCGAGCGGGTCTTCGCCGATCTCGCGGCCGAAGGCGTCGTACTCGGGCACCCGCGAATAGCAGCGCAGCGGGCGCGCGCGGTCAACCGCCGTTCGGGGAGCATGTGCTCGCCGGCGGCGGGTCGTCCGGCGCGCGGTCGCCGCCCCACGCCTGCCACTCGGCGAGCGCCGGCCGGGCGCGGGCGAGGTCCGTCGTCACGAGCCCGGTCGGGAACCGGTCGTCCTCGCGGAACGTGAACTGGACGGCGACGGTCACGCGCGGGTCGCGGTACCAGTCGAGCAGGCGCCGGTGCAGCAGCCGGCAGCCCTGCGCCGCGCTGGTGATCCCGCGCGCGAGCGACAGGCCGCCCGGCGCCGGGCCGACGCCGGTCTCGGTGATCCAGACGACGTGGGGCTGCGGGCAGTGGCGAGCGGCGAGCTCCCGCTTCACCACCGCCACCGGGTCCGTGCCGCCGATGTACGCGTGCTGGGACCACACGCGGCTCGCGCACACGACCGAGCGCGGCAGCGCGCGGATCATCTCGGGCAGCGAGCTCGCGATCGCGGTCGGCTCCCGGAAGCCGGCCGTCTCGCCGAGCACGAGCTCGGCGTCACCGATCGCCGGCTGTGCGGCGCGCGCGAACTTCACATACGTGCGCGCGGCGAGCGACGGTGAGGCGGGGTCGCAGTCGCGGCGTTGCGGCGCGAGCGCGGCCGGGTGGTTCGGCTCGTTCCACGGGCTCACGTAGCGGACGTCGGCGCCGTCGGCGCGCGCCTCGGCCAACGTCGCCTCGACGAGCCGCCGGTAGGCGGGGAGCGCGTCGGGGCGCGGGGAGCCGGCGGTGGGCGACACGCCGCGCGTACAGCCCGACGGCTGCGCCATCGCCCACGCCGGCAGGCCCACGAACACCACCATTGCCCGCGCGCCGCGCGCCGCGATCGCCCGGAACTCGTCGCGCAGGCCGCCGAACGACGCGCACGGGCCCTTGTCGCGTACGCAGCCGTTGTCGAGGGTCGTGAAGCTCGGGGGCTTGGCGGGGTCCGGCTGGACGAGCGACCATGGGACCATCACCCGGTAGAGCTGCGGGCGCATGCGCACGAGCTGCTCGCGCCAGCGTCCCCACGCCGCGTCGATCGCGGGCCCGGGCAGCTCGGCGATCAGGTTGGCGTTCTCCTCGGTCAGTCCCACGGCCAGCGACCCGCCGGGCACCGGCCGGTCGAGCACGAGCGGCGCCGGTTTCCGGTGCGGCGCGGGCGGCCGTGGCTCCTCGCCGCCGCGCGTGAGCAGCAGCGCCACCAGCGCAGCGGCGACCACGAGCACCCCGGCCCCAAACCAGCGAAACCACACGGTTCCAGACTATGCGGACGGGGTAGGGGTCCCTGCGCAAGGGGATCGAGGGAGGAATTCATGCGCAGCAGGCGGATTGCCGCGATCGTAGTCGGGATCGCGGGTCTCAGCACCGTCGTCGCCGGGGGCGTGCTCGCCGGCTCGAACTCGAGCGACGAGGCGGCGCTGCGGCCGACGCGCAGCGCGCCGGATCGCAGCATCGAGCGGAAGATCGACAAGCTCGTGTCGAAGATGACCGTCGACGAGAAGCTGCAGCAGGTTCAGCTGCTCTCCGACGGGCAGATCACCGATGCGGACGCGAAGGCCGGAGTCGGCGGCGTCTTCAGCCTGATCGACCCAGCGAAGATCAACCACTACCAGCACATCGCGGTTGAGCAGTCACGGCTGCACATCCCGATCCTGTTCGCCTACGACACGATCCACGGGTACCGGACGATCTTCCCGATCCCGCTGGGCACGGCGAGCAGCTTCGACCCGAAGGTCGCGCAGACCGACGCGACGATCGGCGCGCGCGAGTCGGCGACGGTGGGGCTCAAGCAGATCTACAGCCCGATGGTCGACGTCTCGCACGAGCCCCGCTGGGGCCGCATCTCCGAGGGCAACGGCGAGGACCCGTACCTGGGCTCGGCGATGGCGGCCGCACGCGTGAAGGGCGCGCAGGGGCGCGACTACTCGCGCCGCAACAAGGTCGTCACCAGCGTCAAGCACTACGCCGCCTACGGCCAGCCGGAGGGCGGACGCGACTACAACACCACCGACATGTCCGAGCAGCGGCTGCACAACCTGTACCTGCCGCCGTTCAAGGCCGCGATCGACGCCGGCGCCGACACGGTGATGTGCTCGTTCAACGCGATCAGCGGCGTGCCGGGCTGCGCGAACCACGAGACGGAGACTGATCTGCTGAAGAAGCAGTGGGGTTTCGACGGCTTCATCGAGAGCGACTACACGGCGGTCGCCGAACTGCGGGCCTGCCCGCCGAAGAACCCGGACAACGGCCCGTGCGGGCACGGCGTCGCCGCCGACGGGCCGGACGCCGGGGCGCTCGCGCTCAACGCCGGCACCGATTCGGAGATGGTCAGCACGAACATCCGCGATTACGGCAAGCAGTTGCTCGCCCAGCATCGGATCTCGATGTCGCGGCTCGACGACGCGGTGCGCCGCATCCTGCGCGTGAAGTTCCGCGCCGGGCTGTTCGACCACCCGTACGTCAACCAGGCGAAGGCCGTCGACGAGGCGAACTTCGTCACGGCCGCCGACCGCCAGGCCGCCCGCACGGGTGCCGCGCGCTCGACTGTGCTGCTCAAGAACGAGGGCAATCTCCTGCCGCTCGACCCGGCGAAGAAGACGGCCGTGATCGGGCCGCTGGCCGACAGCGGGCACGACATGATCGGCCCGTGGGGCGGCCACGGACAGGACGCCGACGCCGTCAGCCTGTTCAAGGGCATCAGCGCGCAGAGCCCGAACGCCACGGTCGAGCCGGGCTGCACGCTCTCGCACGACGACCCGCCGCAGTACGACCCGGCGACCGACTGCACGTCCAACGACGGCTTCGCGGCCGCGAAGGCGGCGGCGATGAAGGCCGACCAGGTCGTGCTCGCGCTCGGCGAGACGCGCGAGATGAGCGGCGAGTCGGCCGCGCGCAGCGTGCTCGACCTGCCGGGTGACCAGGAGGGCCTGATCGACGCGATCAAGTCCACCGGCAAGCCGTTCGTGATTGTGCTGTTCAACGGCCGGCCGCTGGTGCTGTCCGACGTCGCGCCGAAGGCGCCGGCGATCCTGGAGGCGTGGTTCGGCGGCGTCGAGGCCGGCAACGCGGTCGCCGACGTCGTGTTCGGCAAGGTCAACCCCGGCGGCAAGCTGCCGGTGTCGTTCCCGCAGCGCGTCGGTCAGATCCCGATCTACTACAACCACGAGCCGGCCGGGCGGCCGTGCGACGTCACGCAGAAGTGGAACGCGCGCTACCGCGACCTGCCGACGTGCGCGCCGCTGTACCCGTTCGGGTTCGGCCTCAGCTACACGAAGTTCGACGTGTCGAACCTGAAGCTGAGCTCGACGCGCGTGTCGCGGCGAGGCACCGTGACCGCGTCGGTCCACATCACGAACACCGGCGGCCGCAAGGGCGACGATGTCGTGCAGCTGTACATCCACGACCCGGTGGCGAGCATCTCGCAGCCCGTGCGGCGCCTGCGCGGCTTCGAACGCGTGACGCTCGCTCCCGGTGAGAAGAAGACCGTGCGGTTCCACCTCGACGCGTCGGACTTCGGCTTCTACGACAACAGCGGGCGCTTCGTCGTCGAGCCGGGGCAGATCGACGTCTACGCGGGGGACAGCTCGGAGGCGACGCTGACGCAGTCGTTCACGGTGACTCAGTAGACGACCAGCTCGAGTGCCCGGAAGGCATCCGGGTCGAGCCGGGCGGGCACGTCCAGGCGGATGAGGTCGAGAGCGTCCTCATCCGCCAGGGCGGCCCGATACGGGCGCTCCGAGGTGAGCGCCTCGTAGACGTCGGCCACCGCGAGCACGCGCATCGGCACCGTCAGGTCGGCGGCGGTCAGCCCGCGCGGGTACCCGCCGCCGTCCAGGCGCTCGTGGTGCGCGCCGGCGATCGGCGCCAGGTCGCGGAAGCAGCTCACCCGTTCGAGCACCCACTGGCTGAACAGCGGATGCTCCTTGACGCGCTCGTACTCGGCGGTCGTGAGCTCGTCCGGCTTGTCGAGGATCCGGTTGGACACGGCGAGCTTGCCGATGTCGTGCAGGAGCGCGGCGCGCCGCAGGTCGCCGAGCTCGAGCTCGTCGAGGCCGAGGACGGCCCCGATGTTGGTCGCAACGAGGCTCGTCCGGTCCGAGTGCTGGTAGGTCCACGGCGACTTGGCGTCGACGATCGCGGCGAACGCGGTGGCAAGCTGGAGCTGGGCCGCCTCGTCGACGGCCAGCGCGTGGTCGGCGGGCTCCCACGACGCAACGTCGGGCTCCCCCAGCGTGCCCCAGAAGGGGTTGTCGGCGCGGACGCCCTCGAGCGCGGCGACCAGGGCGGGGTCGAACCAGCGGCCGGCGCGCCGCTCGGCGACCTCGTAGGCGCCGTCGACCCCGGTCTCGGTGAAGAAGATCTCGACGGTCTGGGCGAGGCAGAGGATGCGGCCGAGCAGCGGGATCTCCTCGCCGGCCATGCCCTGCGGCTGCCCGCGGCCGTCCCAGTGCTCGTCGAGCGTGCGGATCGCTTCGGCCGTGCGGTCGGACAGGCCGACCATGCGCGCGATCTCGGCGCCGCGGCCGCAGCGCGCCTGCATCAGCGAGCGTGTGACCTCGCCCTCGTCCTTGATCGCGAGCAGGCGGTCGATCCGCGCCCGTGGTGACTTCCCGGGCGCGACCGTGCGCACCGACCACACGAACGCGGAGAACGGGCTCGCCCAGTCCACGCGCTTGGCGGTCCGCTTGGCGTCATGGTCGTCGGCGCCGAACAGCGCCGCCATGCGGGCGGCGTTGGCGGTGCAGCCGGCGTCCTTGAGCAGGAGCGCGTAGAAGAGGTCGCTGCGGGCGGCGGCGCTGAGCTCAAGCTGGTCGGCGAGCCGCATGCCGATCACGCAGGAGCGGGCGGCGTGCCCGGGCGGCTCGCCCTCGGTGAGATCGAGCGCGTAGGAGAGCGCTCCGACGACCTCCGAGAGGAGGACGGTGCTCAGCGCTGCCCCGGGGCTTTAGACCGCGGAGACCTCTTCCTCGTCCGCGACGCGGAACGAGGAGCCGCAACCACACGCGGCGATGACGTTCGGGTTCTCGACCTTGAAGCCGGCGCCCTGGAGGCCCTCGACGTAGTCCACAACGGCGCCGCGGACGTAGGGCAGGCTGGGGCCGTCGACCAGGATCCGCAGACCGTGGTCCTCGAACACCTCGTCGCCGTCACGCTGCGTGTCGAACGCGAGCGCATACTGGAAGCCAGAGCAGCCGCCCCCGCGGACACCGACGCGCAGGCCGGCGGTCTGGATCTCGGCACCCTGGGAGGCCAGGAACTCCTGCACCTTCTCGGCGCCCTTTTCGGTGAAGGTGATCATCGCTTCAGAAAGAATAGCGCCCGCTACTCTCTGTGTTCGTGCCGAGCACCGAAGAGCTCAAGGACCGCATCGAGGCCGCGATCCCTGGCGCCCGCGCCGAGGTGACCGATCTCACCGGCGGCGGGGACCACTTCCGCGCCAGCGTGGCCGCTCCCGAGTTCGCCGGCATGAGCCGGATCGAGCAGCACCGCCGCGTGTACGCGGTGTTCGGGCCCGAGATCGGCGGGCCGATCCACGCGCTGTCCCTCGAAACGCGAGCGGAGTGAGATGAGCGAGACCACTGAGAACCCCATCCGCGAGGCGATCGCCGAGGCGATCCGCGACCACGAGGTCATCCTCTTCATGAAGGGCACCCCCGAGCGCCCCGCGTGCGGCTTCTCCGCGCGCACCGTGGCCGCCCTGGAGGCGACCGGCGCGCCGTTCGCGGCCGTCGACATCCTCCCGGATCCGCGGATCCGGGCGGAGCTGTCCGCCCTCTCGAACTGGCCGACCATCCCCCAGCTGTTCGTCAAGGGCGAGCTGGTGGGCGGCTGCGACATCGTGGTCGAGATGTACGAGAGCGGCGAGCTGGCCGACACCCTCGGCATACAGCCGCCCGCTGAGGCGCCGGAGCACGCGCCAGCCGGCAACGAGCCGGGCGCGCCGCCGCTTCAGATCCAGAACAACCTCGACTCCTAGAGCCTCGGTGCCGCCGGCGAACGGCGGCATTGAGGGAGTGGCCCTCCCTACATGCGCAGTTCGCCGGCGCCTCAGCAGCGCCCGAAGCGATAGCCCGGCGCGTCCGGCGGCGAGACGTCCACGTCGCGCAGCACCACGGAGCGAAAGACGCGGCACGTGCGGCGCATGTCGCGCCGGCGGTACTCGATCGCGAGCACGTGCTGGCCGTACATGCGCTTGTAGCGCCCGCACTCGCGCCACCGCCCGCACTCCTCGGCGATCGCGAAGTCGAACCCGATCCGCGGGCCGTTGAGCTCGACGGTGTTCTTCTGCGCGGCCGCCAGGCCGTGCCGGTGCGCGGCGCGGATCAGCCGCTTCGCGTAGGCGACAGAATCGGCGCGGTTGAACGGCGCGGTCGGGTAGCGGGTCCAGGAGTCGAGGTTGTCGTACTCGACCGCGCGGAAGCCCTTGGCGGCGCAGCGGCGCAGGCGCCGCTCTACGTGCCGCACCGCCCGCGCCCGCCGTGCTCCCGTCGAGATGTCGATCGCGAACTCGCCCGGCCAGTCCGGGTCCTCCAGCGGCAGGACGAGCGAGGGCGGCCAGTGCTCTCCCGGCTGCGACTGGAACGCGTTCACGTAACAGACCGCGTACGAGCCGGCCGGCTTGTCGCGCCAGTCGCGCGAGACGACGGAGACGCCCGCCGGGAGCGGGTAGCCGCCGCCGATCTGGTAGTCGAACCCCGCGCCGACCGGCGGCAGCGCCACGACGAGAGCGAGAAGGGCCGCGATCATGCCGCGCCGGGGCGAGGCAGGTCCGGGAGTGCCGAGCGGATCAGGTCGTGGAGGCGGACGAGGTCCGCTGTCTGCTGGGCGTCCGCGATGGCTGGAGGCTACGCCCCCACGCGGCGAGCAGCACGACCGCGAGGCTGCCGAGGCTCCACCACAGCTGGTCGCGCACGTCGTCCACGAATGCCATCGATCCGATCACGACCACGATCGCGGCGATCACGACCCACGTCAGGAACGGGTAGCCCCACATGCGCACCTTCAGCTTCTCGGGGTCCTCCCGCTCGAGCCGCGCGCGCATCCGCAGCTGCGATGCCGCGATCAGCAGGTACACGAAGAGCGCCACCGCGCCGGACGAGTTCACGAGCCAGAGGAAGATCGTCTCCGGCCACACGGCGGCGAAGATCACCGAGACGTAGCCGACGACGGTCGCGAGCAGGATCGCCCGCGCGGGCACGCCGCGCGAGTTGATCTTCACCGTCCACTGCGGGGCGTCGCCGCGCTTGGCGAGCGCGAACATCATCCGCGACGCGACATAGATGCCGGAGTTCAGGCACGACAGCACGGCGGTGAGCACGATCGCGTTCATCACATCGGCCGCGCCCGGGATGCCGATCTCGTCCAGCGCCGCGACGAACGGCGACTCGCCGAGCTTGGTGCTGTCCCACGGCAGGATCGAGACGATCAGGAAGATCGACAGCACGTAGAAGACGAGCACGCGCCCGATCACCGAGTTCGTGGCCTTGGTGACCGCCCGCTCGGGCTCCTCCGACTCGGCGGCCGCGATCGTCGCGATCTCGGCGCCGACGAAGGCGAAGATCACGATCACGACGCCGGTCAGCACCTTGCCCATGCCCTCGGGCGCGAAGCCGTCGCTCGTGAGGTGCGAGAAGCCGACGTCGCTCCCGGTCAACCCGAGCGCGAACACGAGCGCCAGCAGGATGAAGGCGACGATCGCGGCGACCTTGATCGACGCGAACCAGAACTCGAACTCGCCGTACGAGCGGACCGACCAGAGGTTGGTCAGCGTCAGCAGCATCATCAGCACGAGGCTCGAGGCCCAGATCGGGATGTCGACCCAGCGCTGGATGATCTCGGCGCCGGCCACGGCCTCGACCGCGAGCACGATCACCCAGAACCACCAGTACAGCCACCCGGTCGTGAAGCCCGCCCAGTTGCCCAACGACAGCCGCGCGTAGTCGGCGAACGACCCGGTGCTCGGGTTGGCGACCGCCATCTCGCCGAGCATCCGCATCACCAGCACCACGAGGACTCCCGCGATCAGGTACGAGAGCACCGCCGCAGGCCCGGTCTGGTTGATCACCACGCCCGAGCCGACGAACAGCCCGGCGCCGATCACGCCACCCAGCGCGATCATCGTCACGTGCCGGCGCTTGAGGCCGGTCTGTAGCCCGTCCATGCCTCCGGCCTACCCGGCTCGGCGCTACAAGTCACGCCGCGCGAACGCGGCCGTGGCGGCCGCGCCGACGACCGCCAGGTACGCGACCGTCCACGGCCACAGGCCGATGCCGGCGGACTCGGCGCCGCCGAACGGCCCGAGATCGATCGCGAGCCGCGTGAAGCCGACGGTGTCGGTCGTCAACTCGGAGAGCGCTGCCTGATAGAGCGCCTCGAATGGGAGCGCCCAGCTCACCAGGTTCGACACGTCGTCGAGCGTGTTCGAGCCGAGCGCCTCGCCGATCTGCCCGAGCAGCCCGGCCGTCAGCCCGGCCCCGAAGACCATGAACACGGCGATCCCGTTGGCGGTCGAGGCGAGCACCACCGAGCCGGCGAGCGACAGGGCCGCGATCACCGCCACCGCGAGCGCGAGCTGGATCGCCGGGGCGATGACGCGATCCGGCCACCAGTCGCTGAACGCCCACGTGATCACCACGGTCGCCAGGAACACGACGATCACGTACGCCCCGCACACGCCGGCCGCCGCGGCGAAGCGACCGAGCAGGATGGTGCGCCGCCGCACCGGGCGGACGAGCACCGGCTGCAGCAGGCCGCGCTCGGCGTCGCCCCGGACGGCGCCGAGCGTGAGGAACACCGCGAGGACCGTGCCCAGGAACAGCGTCGCGAACATCGCCAGGCCCTGCACCGTGGCGCCCGCGACCGTGCGGGCGTCGACGCCCCGGATCGGCTCGTCGAACTGCCCGACGCTGTCGAACAGCTGCCACGCGCCCAGCGCGTAGAGCACGAGGAACGCGAGCGTGAGCAGCCCGACGACGAGGAACACCCGCCGGCGCACGGATTCGCGCAGCGCGAAGGCGGCGATCAGGCGCACCGCGCTCACGCCTCGCCGACCGCCTCGAGGTAGGCGTCTTCGAGCGTGGAGCGCAGGACGCGCACCTCGTAGACGTCCTCGCCCGCGGCGACGATGTCGCGGACGATCGCCGGCGCGTCGTCGCGCGTCGCGTCCGGGAACGCGCGCGTGCCGTTCGCGGTCTCGACCTCCACGCCGCCGGCGCGGCTGAGCTCCCCCGGTGTGCCGGCGGCGACCACCTCGCCGCGGGCGATGATCGCCACGCGATCGCACACGAGCTCGACCTCCGAGAGCAGGTGCGAGTTGAGCAGCACCGCCACGCCCTGGCCGCGCAGGTCCTCGAGCAGCCGCCGCACCGTGCGCCGGCCGGCTGGGTCGAGCGCGCTGGTCGGCTCGTCGAGCAGCAACAGGCGCGGGCCGCCGACCATCGCCTGCGCGATGCCGAGCCGCTGCTGCATGCCCTTCGACATCGCGCCGACGCGCGTCGCCGCGGCCTCCGGGAGCCCGACCGCGGACAGCAGCCGTGAGCGCTCGTCGGCGCCGCCGTCCGATCCCGCCAGCCGCTGGTGCATGCCGAGCAGCTCGTCGGCGCTCAGCCAGTCCGGGAAGCGGAACAGCTCGGCGAGGTAGCCGAGCTGCCGGTGCGCCGCGGCCGAGCCGGCCGGGGCGCCGGCGATCTGCGCCGACCCCGCGGTCGGGCGTACGAGCCCGCACGCGATCTTCACGAGCGTCGACTTCCCGGCGCCGTTCGGCCCCAGGAGCCCCACCAGCTCGCCCTCGCCGACCTCGAGGCTGACGCCCTTCAGCGCCTGTGTCGAGCCGTACGACTTGTGCAGATCCGCAGCCTGCAACGCCAACGTCATGGCCTAGCATCGTGCCCGATGGCGCTCGCCGACACCGCACCGCCCCTCAGCTGGGACGGCACGACGCTGCGCGTGCTCGACCAGACGCGGCTCCCGGCCGAGGAGGTCGTGCTGACGCTGACGGGCGCCGGCGACACGGCCGCCGCGATCCGTCGCCTCGCCGTTCGGGGCGCTCCGCTGATCGGCGTCGCCGCCGCCTACGGGCTCGCGATGGAGGTCGCGCGGACGCCGACGACAGCCGCGCTGGAGCGCGGCGCCGCCGTGCTCGCGGGCGCCCGGCCGACCGCGCGCAACCTCGGCTGGGCGGTCGAGCGGATCCTCGCCGCCGCCGTCGCCGCGCCCGCGGACCTCGCCGCCGCCGCCCGCGCCGAGGCCGAGGCGATCCACCGCGAGGACGTGGCGGCGAGCGCGGGGCTCGCCCGCCACGGCGCCGACGCGCTCGATGCCGTGCTCCCACCCGGACCGGTCACCGTGATGACGCACTGCAACACCGGCGCCCTGGCGGCATCCGGCCGCGGCACCGGGCTCGCGGTGATCGCCGAGCTCGCCGAGCGGCGTGAGGTCCACGTGCTGGCCTGCGAGGCGCGGCCGCTGCTGCAGGGCGCGCGGCTGACAGTGTGGGAGCTGCGCCGGCTGGGGATCGAGCACGCGCTGCTCGTCGACGCTGCGGCGGCGGGCCTGCTGCGCGCGGGCGCGGCCCACGCGGTCGTCACCGGCTTCGATCGCGTGGCGGCCAACGGCGACGTGGCGAACAAGGTGGGCACCTACGGCCTCGCGCTCGCCGCGCAGGCCGCGGACGTCCCGTTCATGGCGGCCGGGCCTTCGAGCTCGATCGACCTGCGGCTGCCGACCGGCGCTGGCATCGAGATCGAGGAGCGCGACGCCGACGAGGTGCGTGCGGCCGCCGGGACGCTGCTCACGATCGACGGCACGCCGTGCCGCAACCCGGCGTTCGACGTCACGCCCGCCGAGCTCGTGTGGGCGCTCGTCACCGAGCGCGGCGCCGCGCGGCCGGTGACGGCCGACACCGTGGCGAGGGTCGCGTGAGGGTCGCGCTCACCGTCGCGCCCGACGACACGCGAATCGAGGAGCGGCCCGACCCCGTCTGCGGACCCGACGACGTGGTCTGCCGCGTGCTCGCGTGCGCGACGTGCGGGTCCGACGTCGGCTGGTACGTGGAGCACAAGCTGCCCGCCGTGCTGGGCCACGAGCCGGTCGGCGAGATCGTCGAGGTCGGCGGCAACGTGACCGGCCTGCGCGCCGGCGACCGCGTCGCGATCCACCATCACGCCCCCTGCGGCGAGTGCCGCCGCTGCCGCCACGGCCACGAGACACTGTGCGAGCAATTCCGCGCCACCGCGCTCGATCCCGGCGGGTTCGCGGAGCTCGTCCGCATCCAGCCCGAGCTGGTGAGCGAGCTGCTGCCCCTCGACGGTCTCGATCCCGCGCTCGCGACGCTGACCGAGCCGCTCGGCTGCGCGCTGCGGGCGCAGGACCGCGCGGGCATCCGGCCGGGTGACAGCCTGCTCGTGGTCGGCGCCGGCTGCAGCGGCATGCTCCACATCGCCGCCGCGCATGCACGCGGCGTCGAGGCGGTCTGGGTCCGCGAGCCCGACCACGACCGGCTCGCCCGCGCCGAGGCGTGGGGCGCCACCGCGCACGGCAACGAGCCGGTCGACGTCGCGATCGTCTGCACCGAGCACCCGCAGGCGATCGCCGAGGCCGCGCAGGCGCTCGCGCCTGGCGGCGCGCTCTGCCTCTACGCGCCGCCCGAGCCGGGCGCATCGCTCGCGATCGAGGCCTGGACCGTGTTCGCGCGCGAATTGCGTGTCACCGCGAGCTGGTCGGCCGGCCCGCGCGACATGCGCGCGGCGCTCGCGCTGCTGCGCGGCGGCCAGACCCGGGTGGCGGAGCTCCTCACCGGTGGCTACGGGCTCGAGGACGCCGGCGCGGCGCTCGCCGCCCAGCGCGCGGGCGACGTCTACAAGGCCGTGGTGGCGCCGTGAGGGCCGCGCTGCTGTTCGGCAACGAGGACCTGCGGGTGATGGACGTCGCCGACCCCGTGCCCGGCCCGGGCGAGGCACTCGTGCGGATCGAGGCGGCGACCACCTGCGGGACCGACGTGAAGACCTGGCAGCGCGGGCACCCGATGGTCACGAGCTACCCGGCCCGCTTCGGCCACGAGATGGCGGGCGTGCGCGAGGACACCGGCGAGCGCGTGCTCGTCGGCGACTCGGTGGCCTGCGGCACGTGCCGCCAGTGCGCCGCCGGCCGCCCGCAGATCTGCGACGACCCGCGCTGGGTGATGGGCGGCTTCGCGGAGCTGATGGCGGTGCCGGAGGAGGCGCTGCACGCCGTGCCCGACGGGCTCGAGCCGGCCGGGGCGGCGATGGCCGAGCCGCTGGCTGCCGCCGTACACGCGATCGCCCGCGCGCCGGCGCGCGAGCTGGCGCCCGACGTCGGCGTGCTCGGCGGCGGCCCGATGGGCCAGATGCTCGCCGCGCTCCTGGTCGCCGAGGGCCGCACGGTCACGCTCGCCGACCGCCACGCCGAGCGCCGCGCCCAGGCCGAGGCGGCCGGCGCGATGTCGACGACGCGGCTCGCTGACCATGACGTCGTCTTCGAGGCCGTCGGCCGCCCCGACGCCTGGCGCGAGGCCGTCCAGGCGTGCGCCCGCGGCGGCTGCGTGGTCTTCGTCGGCGGCTGCAAGAGCGGCACCGACGCCTCGCTGCCGACCCGCCCGCTGCACTACGACGAGCTGGACCTGCGCGGCGCGTTCCACCACTCCCGTGACGAGGTCGATCGCGCACTCGCGCTCCTGGCCGAGGGAGCGCTCGACTGGCGGGCGCTCGCCGCCGGCCCGATCGGCCTCGAGGACCTCGCTCAGGCGCTCGCAGCCGGCAACGACGGACCCGCACGCAAGTGGGTCGTGCTGCCCGCGCCCGCGTAAATCTCGGCGCGAGACCGCTTTCCGGTTAACCGGTGGAAGGTGTAATGACGCCCCGGTACGGGAACGGACAACAAGGATGTCCACATTGGCAACAGCGACGACCCCTGCGGCGCGCCGGGTGTCGCAGGCGGAAGCTCTCGCGCTCTGGCGGCGGTACAAGGAGACCGGCGACGCGCGCCTGCGCGATCGCCTGATCATGACCTACGCGCCGCTGGTGAAGTACATCGTCTACCGGAAGATCCGCGAGGTGCCGGCCCACCAGGAGGCCGAGGACTACATCTCGCACGGCCTCGAGGCCCTGATCACGTCGATCGACCGCTATGACCCGAGCAAGGGCGCGACCCTGGAGCAGTTCCTGTGGACGCGCATCCACGGCGCCGTGCTCGACGAGCTGCGCCGCCAGGACTGGGCGCCCCGCTCGGTGCGGCGCTTCGACCGTCAGGTCACGGCAGCCGCGCGCTCGTTCCGCGCCATCCACGGCCGCGAGCCGAGCGACGACGAGCTGGCCGACGCGCTGGCCGTGAGCACCGACGAGCTGCGCGGACACCGGGCCGACCTCGTCCGCGCCGACGTCGGCTCGCTCAACGCCACCGCGGCCGACTCCGGCGAGGACGACGAGGGGATCGAGCGCGTCGAGACGCTGCGATCCGAGGAGGCGCGGCTGCGGCCCGAGCACGCCGCGATGCTCGGCGACTCCAAGCGCGCCTTCCGCGAGGCCTTCGACACGCTGTCCACGCGCGAGCAGGAGGTCTGCGTGCTCCTGTACGTCAAGCACCTCACGCTGCAGGAGGTCGGCCACGTGATCGGCGTGACCGAGTCGCGCGTCTCGCAGATCCACTCGGGCCTGCGCAAGAAGCTGCGCGAGCGCATGCACGGCCACGAGGACGCGCTGCTGCTCATGGACGCCTGACGCCCCGCGGCGATGGGCGAGCGGCCGACCATTCTGCTGGCCGACGACGAAGAGGCGATCACCGCCGAGCTGCAGCCGTTCCTCGAGCGTGCGGGGTTCAGCGTGCTCGTGGCGCGCGACGGCGAGGCGGCGCTGGAGGCGGGCCTGACCCGCGAGCCCGATCTGATCGTGCTCGACGTGTTGATGCCGCGGCTCGACGGGCGCGAGGTGCTGCGGCGCCTACGGGCCGACGGGCGCTTCACGCCGGTCGTCCTGCTCACCCAGGTGGGCACGGCGGGCGAGCGGGCGATGGCGCTCGAAGAGGGCGCCGACGACTACCTCAACAAGCCGTTCGACCCGGGCGAGCTCGTCGCCCGCATCCGCGCCGTGTTGCGGCGCGCGCAGCCCGGGCAACCGTCGCTCGCCGCCACGCGCCGGCTCACCAGCGGCCCGCTCCAGTTCGACCGCGTCGCACGGCGCGCATGGCTCGCCGACGGCGAGCTGCACCTGACGCCGAAAGCGATCGCGCTCCTCGAGTACCTGCTCACGCATCCCGACGAGCTGCTCACCCGCGAGCGCCTGCTCGACGTGCTGTGGGGCTGGGAGTACCCCGGCGGCACGCGGGCGGTCGACAACCGCGTCGCCGAGCTGCGGCGCGCGCTGGCCGACGATGCCGCCGCCCCCGCCTGGATCGAGACGGTCCCGGGCCAGGGCTACCGGTTCGCCGCGCCGGTGCGGGGGCAGCCGTGAGGCGCTGGGCCTGGGTCGCCGCGCCGCTCGCCCTCTGCGCGCTCGCCGCGCTCGTGCTCGCGGTGGCCGGCGCCGACCCGGTGATCTACCTCAGCGGCCCGCTGCCGGCGCTGCTGCTGATCGCGGGCGCGCTCATCGCACTGATCGCCGCCGTGGTGCTCGGCGCGCGCGAGCTGGCCGCACGTGATCGCCGGCGCGCGGCCGCGACCGCCTCCGCTGCGGCGGCTGCCGACCGGCGGCGGCTGCTGATGCGGCTCGACCACGAGCTCAAGAACCCGCTGACCGCGATCCACGCCGGGCTGGCGAACGTCACCGACGGCGTCGACCCGGCGGCGCGCGAACGGGCGCTCGAAGGCGTCGGCGCCCAGGCGACGCGACTGACGCGCCTGATGACCGACCTGCGCAAGCTGACCGAGCTGGAGACGCGAGAGCTCGAGTACGTCCCGGTCGACCTCGACGCGGTGTTGCGCGAGGTCGACGCCGCGGTGCGCGAGCTGCCCGGCGCGTCCGAGCGGCGCCTGCGACTGACGCTGCCCGAGGCGCCATGGCCGCTGCCGCAGGTGCGCGGCGACGTGGACCTGCTGTTCGTCGCCGTCCACAACCTCGCGGTCAACGCCGTCAAGTTCACGCGTCCGGGCGACGCGATCGAGATCCGCGCCGTCGAGGACAGTGACGACGTCGTGATCGAGGTCGCCGACACCGGCCCCGGGATCCCGCCCGAAGAGCTGGACGAGGTGTGGGAGGAACTCGCCCGCGGCGCCGCCGCACGCGGCGTTCCCGGCACCGGCCTCGGGCTCCCCCTCGTGCGCACGATCGTGGCCCGGCATGGCGGCGCGGAGCGGATCCGCAGCCGCGTCGGGCAGGGCACGGTCGTCAGCATCCGGCTCCCGTCGCTGGATCGGCACGGTGTGTAGCGAGATCGGTACAGGACCCCGACAGGACGGCGACGAGCGGGTACTACGTTGGGCGCCATGCGGATGACGAGGCTTGCGGCGATGCTGGTGGCGGTCGCGCTGACGGCCGGATGCGGGGTCCACGTCGGCGTCGAGGACGACAAGGAGAAGCCTGCCGCCAAGGCGACCGCGACGCCGTCATCGACCGCCGAGGCCACGCCAACTGCCGAGGCGGACATGATCGAGGTGCCCGTTGGCGATCCCGCGCCCGACGAGCCGTGCACCAACGACACGGACGTCGAGAGCCCGGCCGTCGACACCCAAGAGATCAAGACCGCCCCGATCCACGTGCCCGACTACGACATCCACGGGACGAAGGTGCCCGGCTTCACGATCCCCGGCGTCCACATCCCATCGCAGCACGTCCCGGCGCAGTGCGCCACCCACGCGCCCGCGCCGGCCGGCTGCTTCGGCAAGGTGACGATCCCCGCGGTCACGGTCCCGGAGGTCACCATCCCGGAGGTCCGGATCCCGGGCATCGACGTGCCGGGAGCCCCCGAGCAGCCCGAGGTCATCCAGAGCGCGGTCACCGCGCCGGCCGTTCACGAGGCCGAGGTGACGACGGCGAAGGTCTGCGCGCAGAGGGTCGGACCGGGCGAGTTCCGCCCGTCGGTGCTCCAGCCGTCGACGCTGCGCCCGTCCGTGCTCCGCCCGTCGCTGCTGCGGCCGTCGGTGCTCCGTCCGTCGTTCTGTTACGAGGGCGACTGCATCCCGTCGGTGAGCGTGCCGTCGATCAGCATCGGCTCCGTCAGCGTGCGCTCCGTGAGCGTCCCCTCGAGCACGCTGGCGTCCAAGAAGCTGCCAGAGATCACGTCCAAGTGCGTGCGGGTGTTCCAGGGCGGCAACGACACCGCCTACAACGTCTGCTCCGACGTGCTCTTCGACTTCGACAAGGCGAACATCCGGCCGGACGCGGACGCCGCGCTGCGGCAGGTCCTCGACTCGCTCAACAAGCGGTTCGCGGGCCGCCGCATCCAAGTCGACGGCCACACCGACTCGCAGGGCTCGGACACTTACAACGACCGCCTGTCGGTCCGGCGCGCCGATGCCGTCAAGCAGTGGCTGGCCGGCCACGGGATCGCCGCGAGCCGGATCTCGACGCACGGCTATGGCGAGACCGAGCCGGTCGCCACGAACGCCACCGACGCCGGCCGGCAGAAGAACCGCCGCGTCGTGATCGGCGTCTCTACGCGCTGAGCTCGCGCAGGCGCCGCTCGAGGAACGCGCGCTCGACGGGGTTCTCCGCCACGGCGAGCGCGCGCTGGTAGGCGTCGGCGGCCTCGGCCCGGCGGTCGAGGCGCCGCAGCATGTCCGCGCGCGCCGAGTGGAACAGGTGATAGCCGTCGAGCTCGGCCGCCAGCGCGTCCATCAGCTCCAGGCCGGCCTCCGGGCCGCGCGCCATCGCCACCGCGGCCGCGCGGTTGAGCGCGATCACCGGGCTGCCCTGCAGCGCGAGCAGGCGGTCGTAGGCGCCCGCCACGCGCTCCCAGTCCGGGCCGCCGTCGCGCACGTGCTCAGCGGCGATCAGCGCCTGCAGCACGTACGGGCCGTCGCCGCCGAGCGCGAGCGCACGCTCCACGAGCGCGGCGCCCTCGGCGATCGCCTCGCGATCCCAGCGCGTGCGGTCCTGGTCGGCGAGCAGGACGAGCTCGCCGCCGGCGTCGACGCGGGCGTCGCGCCGGGAGTCGTGCAGGCGCATCAGCGCGAGCAGGCCGAGCGCCTCGGGCTCGTCGGGCATCAGTGTGCACAGCACGCGGGCGAGCCGGATCGCCTCGGCGCACAGCTCGCGCCGGATCAGGGCGTCGCCCGCCGTCGCCGCGTAGCCCTCGGTGAACATCAGGTACAGCGTCGCCAGCACCGACGCGCGGCGCGCGGGCAGGTCCTCCGGGCGCGGCAGCTCGAAGCGGATGCCGGCGTCGCGCAGCTTGCGCTTGGCGCGCTGCAGGCGCTGCGCCATCGCGGCCTCGGAGACCAGGAAGGCGCGGCCGACCTCGCGCGTCGAGACGCCGCCGAGCGCGCGCAGCGTCAGCGCGACGCGCGACTCGGGCGCCAGCGCCGGGTGGCAGCAGGCGAAGATCAGCTCGAGGCGCTCGTCCGGGATCGTGCTCAGCTCGCCGCCGCCGAGCGCCTCGAGGCGCGACAGGGCCGGGTCCGCGAGCGCAACTGCGCGCTTCTCGCGCCGCAGCCGGTCGATCGCCTTGCGCCGCGCGGTGAGCGCGATCCACGCCGCCGGGTTCGGCGGCACGCCGTCGCGCGGCCAGCGCTCGAGCGCGACGACGAATGCGTCCTGGACGGCCTCTTCCGCGCGGTCGAGGTCGCCGAACGCGCGCGCCAGGGCCGCCACCGCCTGTCCCGACTCACGCCGGAACAGGCGGTCGATGACAGCTCCAGGCGCGCTCAGGCCACGCCCTCGGTGCGGGTGTGGGCTTCCTCGCGCCCCATCGCCTCGTAGTCCATGACCGGGCGCACCTCGACCGAGCCGGCGTGCGCGCCGGGGATCCTGGCCGCCCAGCCGATCGCGTCGTCGAGGTCCTTGCAGTCGAGCAGGTAGTAGCCGCCGAGCTGCTCGCGCGTCTCGGCGAACGGGCCGTCGGTGGTCAGCGTCTCGCCGTCACGCACGCGGACCGTGGTCGCCGTGCTGGTCGGTTGCAGGCCCTCGCCGCCGAGCAGCACGCCGGCCTGCTGGGCCGCCTCGCCGAACGCGCCGTACGCGGCCATGATCTCGCCGGACTGCTCGGGCGTCACGTCGTTCCAGCCGGACTCGTCGCCGTAGATCGTCAGGAGATACCGCATGTTCAATGCCTCCGGGTGGTCGTCGCAGCGCCCTCCGCGCCGCGTTCACCCTACCGACGACGCGGTCGCCCGCAAGCGACAAAGCTGGCACGTGGCCGCTATTGATCGTCGCGCCAGCGCAGGTGCTCGACGATCCGGTGGGAGTCGCAGATCGCCTCGCGGCCGATGACGAGCAGCGGCACCCGGGTCTGGCCCGTCAGCTCGTCGACCTCGGTGCGCGCCGACTGCCGCCACGGCACGCGCCGCTCGTCGACCTCGATTCCGCGTCGCTTCAGCTCACGCGCCACGCGCCCGCACGCGCACATCCAGTTGGTGCCCATGCGGCAGCGGTACAGGACGACGGTCACGGCAGCAGCCTCGCCGCCCGGCCGGCAACCCGCAGGGCGAGCGGCTGGCGGCGGCCGTTGCGCGCCAGCCGATCCCCGAGCCGCTCCTCGTACCAGCGCACCGTCGCCTCGACGGTGTCCTCGTGCGGCCGCGTGGTCCAGCCGAGCTCACGCCGCGCCTTCGCCGACCGGTATGTCCACCAGTGCGCGGCGGCGCGCACTTCGGAAGGCGTGACCATGGGCCGGCCGGGCGCCCGCACCACCGTCTCGGCGAGGGCGAGCGCGACGCGCCGCGGCAGCTTCACCGCCGGGCCTTCGATGCCGGAGACGAGCGCGAGCTCGCCGAACAAGCGCTCCCACGTGTAGTTGCGGGTGCCGAGGATGTAGCGCTCGCCGGTGCGGCCCCGCTCATCACACAGGAGCAGGCCCGCCGCGACGTCCTCGACGTCGACGATGCAGATCGCGCCGTCGACGTACGCGGCGATGCGGCGCAGCAGGAAGCGGCGGACGACGTCCGTCGACGAGCGGCCCTCGTCGCCGCGGCCGAGCACGTGGCCCGGGTTGGCGACGACGACGTCGAGCCCGCGCGCCGCCACCCGCAGCGCCTCGACCTCCGCCACGTGCTTGGCGTCGGCGTACGGGATCCCCAGGGGGCCGCTGTGCACGTGGCGCTCGTCGTTCGCGCCGCCGCGGCGCGCCGGGCCGATCGCGGCGACCGAGGACACGTACACGACGCGCTCGACGCGCTCGGCCAGGCACGCGTCGAGCACCGTGCGCGTGCCCTCGGCGTTGACGCGCAGGACCTCGGCGGCGCCCTTGCGCAGGTTCGTCGTGCCGGCGACGTGGAAGGCGCGGTCGACGCCGCGGGCGGCCCGGCGCATCGCCTGCGGATCGGTGATGTCGGCGGTCACGCGCTCGACGTCGAGCCCCTCGAGCGTCGAGAGCTTCGACGACGACCGCACCGACACGCGCACGTCGTCGCCGCGCGCGAGCAGCGCGCGCACGAGGTGCGAGCCGATGAACCCGGTCCCCCCGGTGACGAGCACCCGAGCCACGGCGCGAGGATAGGCTGCCCGCCATGCCAGACGTCGCGGTCGTCACCGATACGACCCAGTACATCCCGCTGGAGATCATGGAGCGGCACGCCATCCACCTCGTCTCCCTGTACGTGAACTGGGACGGACGGACCGACCGCGAGAGCGACCTCGGCGACTACGACGGCTTCTACGACCACATGCGCACGGCCGCGACGCTGCCGAGCACGTCGCAGCCGTCGGTCGGCGACTTCCTCACCGTCTGGGAGCCGCTGCTCGAGAACAGCGAAGCGCTGCTTTCGATCCACCTCTCGGGCGGCATCTCAGGCACCGTCGGGGCGGCGCAGCAGGCGCGCGACGCGCTGATCGAGCGCGGCATCGCCCCCGAGCGGATCGCGGTGCTGGACTCCGAGACCGGCTGCGCGGGCCACGGGCTGATGGCGATCGCCGCCGCCAACGCCGTGCGCGGCGGCGCCGACCTGCAGGGCGCGACGGACGCCGCGCGAGCACTGCGCGAGCGCATGAAGATCATCTTCGCCGTTGACACGCTCGAGTACCTGCGCCGCGGCGGCCGGATCGGGGCCGCGCAGGCGTACGTCGGCTCGGCGCTGAAG
Source organism: uncultured Solirubrobacteraceae bacterium (assembly GCA_963803335.1). Lineage (GTDB taxonomy): Bacteria > Actinomycetota > Thermoleophilia > Solirubrobacterales > Solirubrobacteraceae > DASSUW01. Next base: position 158,917 of record CAWDME010000016.1, read on the forward strand.
ATCAAGCCGATCCTCACGATCGAGCGCGAGATCCTGCCGATCGAGCGAGTGCGGACCGCCGGCCGCGCGATGGAGCGCCTTGTCGGCCACCTGAAGGACTGCCACGACTCGGGCGCCGACGTGTTCTTCATCCAGCACATCCAGGCCTACGACGTGGTCGAGAAGCTGGTCGAGCGCGGCCGCGAGATCTACGGCCGCGAGCCGGAGTTCGTGTCCGAGATCGGCCCGGTGATCGGCGCCCACGTGGGCCCGGGCCTGTTCGGCGTCACGGGGCTGCCGAGCTCGGTTCTGGGCCCGGTGTAGTCGCGGCGCCCGGGACGATCGCCAGCCGGCGCAGCGTCACGTACTCGCGGATCGTGATCTGGATCGCGGCGGCGACCGGAATCGCCAGCAGCGCGCCGAGCACGCCGAACAGCGTCGAGCCGAACAGCACGGAGATGAGCACGATCAGCGGCTCGAGCTGGACCGCGCGGGCCTGGATGCGCGGCTGGATGACGTTGTTCTCGACCTGCTGGTAGACGATCGCGTAGATCGCCCAGATGATCGTGGCGACCGGGAAGTCCGAGAAGACCGTGACGATCCCGACGATGATCGCGCCGAGCGTGGCGCCGACCAGCGGCACGAGGTCGAGGAGGAAGACGATCACCGCGAGCGGCAGCGCGTACGGGACGCCGAGGATCATCAGCATGATCCAGCTCGTCACGCCCGCCACCGTGGCCTGCACGAGCGCGCCGGCGACGTAGTTGCCGATCGCGGTGGCGATGCGGCCGAACAGGTTGTTCAGCCACTCCTCGCGGTCGGGCCCGTACTGGCGCGCCCAGGCGTCGAGGAAGCGCCGCCCGCTGCTGACCATGAAGATCGACAGGACGATGATCGTGACGGCGGCGAAGATCGAGTTCACGAGCCCGAGGCCGATGTCGCTGAGCAGGCCGGCCGCGTCGCCGAGCTTGGCCGGCAGCTTCTTGGCCTGATCCTCGAGCTGCCCCGTGATGTCGTAGTCCTTCTGCAGCTTGCGCAGCTGGTCGTTGTTGTTGACGAAGTCCGTCATTTGCTGCGCGTAGTCGGGCAGGTTCTGCACGAGGTTGTTGCCCTGCGTGACGATCGGCGGCACGAGCAGCCCGATCAGCACGAACGGCGTGAGGATGAGTGCCACGTAGACGGCCGCGACGGCCAGCCCGCGCTTCATCCAGCGCTGCAGGAACGTGATCGGGCCCGACAGCGCGATCGCGATGAAGCCGGCGATGAAGATCCACGTCAGCGGCTTGCGCAGGATGTAGATCAGCAGCAGCGTCAGCACGACGGCGACGACGACCAGCACCGTGCGCAGGACGGCGCGCACGGTGAGGAACTGCGGAGGCGCGGGCGGCGGGACGATCGCGGCCATGCGAACCCAGGGTTCGCCGCGCGGCGCCGAACGCCTGCCGGTATCAGTGCGGGCCCAGCGACCGGTAGACGCGCTTGGCGGCAGGCAGCCAGCCGAACAGGAGCGCCAGCGCCGCGTGGCGCCCCTCGGCGCGCCGCAGCGCCCGGCGGGCCTGGCGCTGGCTGTAGCGCGCGAGGTAGAGGAGCTGCTCGGCGTCCTCGAGATCGGCGTACGCGTCGCCGCTTTCGGGCATCGCGCGATAGCGTCGTGCGGCCTCGGCCTGCTCCGCCGCCTGACGAGCGACGAGTCGGTCGACGGCCGCGCACCGTCCGCGCAGCTGTTCGAGCTTGGAGAGCCCCACCTCCCCATACGGTATCGCCATGTTCGTGCGCTCAACGTCAGTAGCGCGCACCGGGTACACCATGCGTCATGGCGACCGACTACGCGATCGTGCATCCCGACGACGTCAAGGACCACTACGCGGGCAGCGACGTGCCCGGCGAGTTCCGCCGGCTGACCGAAGCGCTCGGCTGTGAGCAGCTCGCAGCCACGCTGATCCGCGTGCCGCCGCACTCCGACTTCGAGCAGGGCACCGGCCACTTTCACGACGAGATCGAGGAGCTGTACCTGGTCACGCGCGGGGAGCTGACCATGCGGTTCGGCGACGACGTGTGTGCCGTGCGCGCGCCCGCTGCGGTGCGCGTGCCGCCGCGCACGCCGCGCTCGCACCGCAACGAGGGCGACGAGGCCGTGGAGATGTGGGCGATCTCAGTGCAGCTCGGCCACGGCGACGCGACGAAGATCGACGACTTCTGGGAGGCCTCGCCGGAGGCCGCGCAGCGGCGGTCCTAGCCGTCGATCGGGCGAAAGCCCGAGCACACCGAGCGCATCCAGCCGATCTTCCCGTCGCGCTCTGCGAGGTAGACCTGCTGCTCGACGAGGAACAGCCCGTCCGGGTTGCGGACGCGGAAGCGATACCCGACCCGCTCGCGGTCGGCGAACGAGTCGGTCTCGAGGTGCTCGAGCGCCTCGATCTCGTCCGAGTCCTCGAACCACTGGCGCAGGATGTCCGCGATCGCCGTGTCGGCATCACCGGCCTCCCACACGCGGCGCGGCGTGAGGCCGCGGAAGTCGACCTCCGGATGCAGCAGGTCCCGGATGTGGGCGAAGTCCTTGGCCGCCAGCGCCCGCGCGAAGTCGGTGCCCAGCGTCGTCGTCATCGGGTCCATCGGGTGATCCTCTCACGGCCATTCGCCGAGCGGGTGGCCAACCTCCCATTCGTGCCCGAAGGGATCCTTGAGACGGCCCAGCCGCCAGCCGTGCTCGGCCTGCACAGCGCTCGTCTCGACGGCACCCGCGGCGACGGCGGCGGCGAGGACGTTCTCGGGATCGTCGACGACGAGCAGCATCCGGCCGGTGGCGCCGCCGATGTCCGCGGGGTTGAAGCGGCCCATGTCGCCCGAACCGTTCGAGACCCAGAAGCGCGCGCCGCCGACGTCGAGCTGGGCGACGACGTCCAGCGCACCGGGGCCGTCGATCCGATGCTTGACCACCGCGTGGAACGCCCGTTCGTAGAAGGCGACGGCCGCCGGGCCGTCGCCGACCCACAGCTCCGGCTGGAGCTGCGCAGTCACGGCTCTACGGCACCCAGCGCTCGCCCAGCGGCGTGACCTGCAGCTCGTGCGTGGCAGCGCGAGCGCCCTGCTCGCCGAGGAAGCGCACGGCCTCGGCGATCTCGTGCGGATCGGCGAGCGTGGCCGGGTCGACGCCCTCGCGCGTGCCGACGAGCGGCTGGATGCCGGCGTCGACGATCAGCAGCGCAACGTGGATGCCGCGCTCGCGCAGCTCGAGCGCCGCGGCCTGGGTGATCGCGCGCACGGCGAACGCGCCCGCGGCCCACAGGCCGCGCCCGGGCATCGCGCGCCGCGATGACCCGCCGGTGACCTGGATGATCGTCGCCGGGCGGCCGGCGGCGACCAGGAAGCGCGCCGTGGAGGACAGGAACGTGAACGCCGCCCGCGGCGGCGCGGCCGCCCATGCGTCGAAGGCATCCGGCGCCGCCTCGGCGAGCGGCCCGCCGCCGAACGGCCCCGTCCGCGGCCCGCCGTAGGCCGAGGCGGCGTTGACAACGAGATCGAGCGGGCCGTTCGCCTGCGCGGTCTGCTCGAGCGCCTCCATGACGCTCGCCGCATCGGTCACGTCGGCGCGGATCGGGAGCGCGCCTAGGTCGGCGACGCCCGCGAGCGTCTCATCCGACCGCGCGACTCCGGCCACGCTCCAGCCCGCGCCGGCCAGCGTGCCGATGATCGCCTTCCCCAGGTTGCGCGCCCCGAACACGAGCGCGCTGCGGGGCGCCTCGGCCATAGCTGCTCTAGCGCCAGTCGTATTCGCGCGACTTGCGGCGGCCGGTGAGCAGGCCGGTCATCGCCGCGATGCCGCCGCCGACGACGAAGCCCGCCACGGCGGCGCCGATCAGCACCTGCTTGCGGTGGCGCTCGAACTGGCCGCGCCAGTCGGTGGCCTTCGTCACCTCGCCGCGCAGTCGCTCGACGGCCTGCCCGAGCTCGGCGCGGTTGACCTCGATCGACTCGCGGATCTGCTCGGCGGAGCGTGTCTCGGCCATCAGCCGCGCACCTCCTCACGCGTCGCGGGGACGTCGCGCGGGCCCTGGAGCGACGCCGGGTGGGCGCTCGTCACGGTCTCCTTGATGAGCTTGCCCTCCTCGATCGCCATCTGCGGCACGGGCGGCGAGCCGCGCTTGATGAGCCGGAACGCGACCAGGGCGGCGATCGCGCCGAAGACGAACAGCAGGACGGCGACGATCAGGTAGCCGAGCCACGGGCTGTTGACATCGCCCTCGATGAGCTCCCAGATCAGCCACGCGAGCGAGTGCAGCAGGTAGATCAGGCCGAAGACGGCGAAGATGCCGGCGGTGATCCCGACGACGGCGCCCGTAAGGAGCTTCTTGGTGCTGTCCATCACCTCGGTCTTGGCGAGCTCGATCTCCTCACGGATGAGGAGCGACGCCTTCTCGGTGATGTCCTGGATCGCCTGGCCGAGGTCTGATGTGTCGTTGTCGTTTGCCATGGCTAGTCGAAGATCCGCTTGAGGATGCGGGCGAGGATGAACGCGCCCGCGAAGGTCGCACCGACCATCACCTCGGGGCGCTGGGCGGCGTCGGGAAGCTTGTCGGAGCCGGGGAACGCCGCGGTCGCGCCGGCCACGGACGCCTGCGCGTCGGGATCGCTGGCCGAGCCCGCGCCCGGCGAGGCGACCCGCGCCCCGGAGACGGAGCCGGCTCGGGCCTGCGCCTCCGCCTGCGCCTGCGCCGCGATCCGCTCGGCCTGCGCCCGCGCCCGGTCGGCCTCGGCGTGCACGCGCTCGGCCTTCTCACGCAGCCGCTTCTCCTTGCGCGAGAGCTTCTCCTCCTTCTCGGCCGCCGCCTCGGCCTCGTCGTGCGCGTGCGCGACCTCTTCCTGCGCGCGCCGCACGTCGGTGAGCGCGATGTTCTCGGCGTGCTCGGCCCCGCGCGCCTCGCTCTCCGTCAACGTCGGCTGGGTGTCTTCCTCGCTCATTCCGGAGGATCTTCCCCGAAGACCCGGCGCCAAATCAGCGCCGCCGCCTTCGTCGTCACCACCGAGGCGAGTGCGCCCAGCCCGGCGAGAAGTCCTGCCCACAGCAGGCGCTTGACCATCTCGTTGTCGGTCATGGCCCGGGAGTCTAGGCCTGCAGCCCGTCGCAGATCGTCCCGACCACGTAGTCCTTGGCGCGATCGTATGCCTCGTCGCCCTCATCGAGGGTGCCGAAGATCCAGCCCGTCAGGACCTGCTCGATGGCGCCATAGAACGCCATCGCGGCGAACTCGGCGGTGACGGTGTCGCGGAACTCGCCGCTGATCTGGGCCTGCCGGACGATCCCGGCGATCTGCCCGTAGGCCTCGGCGATTTTGGCCAGGTGCACAGCCCCGAAGGAGTTAGCCGCGCGCGTGACCTCGACGATGATGACCTTCATGAGGTCGGGGTCGTGGCGGTAGGACTCGATGATGAACGACGCGATCGCGTGCAGCTTGTCGCGGGCCGGGATCTGCTGCGCGTCGGTCTCGCGGATCGCCTCGAGCATGACGTTCCAGCGCTCGAGGAACAGCGTGTCGAGCACCTCGTCCTTGGACTGGAAGTAGTGGTAGACGAGCCCGTAGGCGACTCCCGCCTCGTCGGCGATGTCGGAGACGCGGCAGGTGTGGAAACCTTGGCGCGCGAACACCCGCACCGCGGCGTCAAGGATCAGACGTCGCTTGTCGACCACGGAGCGAGCGGTAGCCATCAGGCGTGGACCTCCACGGGCCAGCTGTAGGACTGCGGGCGGCGGTTGGCGAGCGACGGCAGCGAGCGGCGGATCTCGGCCTGGCGGTCGAGGTCGAGCTCGGCGGTGATGAAGGTCTCGCTGTCCGGCGCCTGGGCGAGCACGACGCCCCACGGGTCGACGATCATCGAGCGGCCGCCGGAGCGATAGCCCTTCGCGTGCTCGCCGATCTGGTTGGCGGCGATCACGAACGCCTGGTTCTCGATCGCGCGGGCGCGCAGCAGCGGCTCCCAGTGGTCGCGCGTCGTCGGCAGCGTGAAGGCGGCCGGGACGGTGATCACGCGCGCACCGCGCACCGCGAGGATCCGGTAGAGCTCCGGGAAGCGCAGGTCGTAGCAGATGGTGAGGCCCAGCTCGACGCCGCCGGCGGTCTCGGACAGCACGATCTCGTCGCCAGCCTCTTCGTGGTCGGACTCGCGATACGTGCGACCCGCGACCTCGACGTCGAACATGTGGATCTTGCGGTACACGGCGCGCCCGTTGCCGTCCGGGCCGATGTGCACGGACGTGTTGGAGCCCTTCTCCCGGCCGGCGACCCGCTCGGCGATGGAGCCGGCGACGAGGTCGATGCCGAGCTCGCGTGCGGTCGCGTGCGCCCAGCGGAGCGCCGGGCCGTCGAACGGCTCGGCACCGGTCGCGGTCTCCTCGGGCGTGCCGAGGAGCGCCCACTTCTCCGGGAGCACGACGAGCTCCGCGCCGGCCGCGGCGGCGGCGCGCGTCAGCCGGTCCGCGGTCGCGAGATTGCGCTCGCGATCGGCGGTGGCGGTCAACTGCACAGCGGCGGCACGCACGATTCTCTCTCCTTCCCGCGAAGATTGACTGGTCAGTCAACCTCGGTGCGCCAGCATACCGCGCTGTGACGCCGCTACCGCCCGATCGCCTGCCGCTGATCCGCGGCGGCCGGCCGCTCAAGCGCTGGGTGTACGTGGGCGCCTTCGGGCCTGACGTGATGCTGTGCGCCGCGCGCGGGCGGATCGGCGTGCTGCCGTTCGCCTGGTGGGCGGTGTGGGACGGCACGACGCTCGCCGAGGGGCGGCGCGGCGTGCACGTCACGCCCAACCGCGTCTCGGTGCGCGGGGTCTTCACGCTCGAGCTCGGCGACGGCGCGCCCGTCGAGGTCGTCTCCCCGCACGGAGGCCAGCAGATCTGGACGCGCAAGCGCGTGGTCAGCGCGCGTGGCCGACTCGGCGACCGGCCGCTCGAGCTGCGGGCGATCGTGGACGAGTCCGCCGGCCACCACGCGCGCGTGACCTCGTGGCGGTGGTCGGCCGGGGTCGGCTTGGCGACCGGCGGCGAGCTGGTGGCGTGGAACCTCGTCGACGGGATCCACGACGCGCCGACCGGATCCGAGCGCGCGGTGTGGGTCGACGGCGAGCCGCACGAAGTGCCGCCGGTGGCGTTCGCGCCCGACCTCTCGGCGGTCGGCGACCTGCGCTTCACCGCCGAGGCGACGCGCGCCCGGCGCGAGAACTTCCTGCTCGTCCGCTCTGACTACGAGCAGCCGTTCGGCACGTTCGCGGGAGAGCTGCCGGGAGGCCCGACGCTGCGCGAGGGCTGGGGCGTCATGGAACGGCATGAGGTGCGCTGGTAGCCACGCTCCTCGCACTGCTCGCCCTCGCCGTCGCGCTCGGTGCCGCGGTGGTGCGGCCGCGCCGGCTGCCGGACTGGGTGGCCGCCCTGGCCGGTGCCGCCGTGCTCGTCGCGACGGGCGTGATCGGTTGGGACGACGCGACCGACGAGGCGCGCGCAATCGGCCCGACGCTGGCGCTGCTCGCCGGCCTGCTCGTGCTCGGCGACGGCTGCGAGCGCGCCGGGCTGTTCGACGCGCTCGCCGCCCGCATCGCCCGCGGCGCGGGCGGCTCGCCGCAACGGCTGCTCGCGCTCGTGTTCGCGGCCGCCGCCGCTGTGACGGTGCTCCTCGGCCTCGACGCCACCGTCGTGCTGCTCACGCCGGCCGCGTTCGCCGCCGCGCGGCGCGCGCGGCTCGACGCCCGCCCGTCGCTGTACGCGTGCACGCACCTCGCCAACACGGCCTCGGTCCTGTTGCCGGTCTCCAACCTCACCAACCTGCTCGCGTTCCGCGCCGCCGACGTGTCGTTCGCGCACTTCACCGCACTGATGCTGCTGCCGTGGGTGGCGATGCTCGGCGTGGAGTGGGTGGGGCTGCGGCGCTGGTTCGCGGGCGAGCTCGACGCGCCGCCCGGCCGCACGCCGGCCGGCGCGCCGCCGCCGCTGCCGCGCGCCGCGCTCGTCGTGCTGGCGCTCACGTTCGCCGGCTTCCTGACCGGGGTCGACCCGGCGTGGCCCGCGGTGCTCGGGGCGCTGGCGATGGCGGTGGCCGAGCGCGCGCGGCCGCTCGAGCTGCTGCGCGCGGCCGATGTGCCGCTGCTCGGCTTCGTGCTCGGCCTGGCGATCATCGTTCGCGCGCTCGGCGCGCACGGGGCCGGCGACCTCGCCGCCGACCTCCTCCCCGGCGGCGACAGCCTGCTCGCCCTGCTCGGGGCGACCGCGGTGGCGGCGATCCTCGCCAACCTGCTCAACAACGTGCCGGCGGTGCTGCTGCTCCTGCCCGCCGCCGGCAGCACCGCGACCGTGCTCGCGGTGCTGATCGGCGTCAACGCCGGGCCGAACCTCACGCCCACCGGCTCGCTCGCCACGCTCCTGTGGCGCCGCGTGCTGCGTGCCCGCGAGGCCGAGCCGGCGCTGGGCGAGTTCCTCAAGCTCGGCGCGCTGACCGTCCCGCCGGCGCTGATCCTCGGTACCGTCGCCCTGTGGTTGGGGCTGGAGGTGATCGGATGACGCGTGTGCTCGTGTGGATAACGCCGGCCGGTTGGGAGGCGTGCATCGACGCCGCCCGCGACCTCGGCGAGGTGACGCTGCTGCAGGTCGACGACGTCGGCCCGGAGCCCGGCGGCCTGCTCGGCCGCCACCGCCCGCCGCGCGCGCCGGTCGCGGCCGACGACGAGCTGCTCGACGCCGCGCAGGAGCGCCTGGGCCGCGACGCGCCGCGCCTCTCGCCGGCCGGCAAGCCCGAGCACGCGGTTGTCGAGGCGGCCGAGGAGTTCGACCTGCTCGTCCTCAGCCGCACCAACCGCCACCCCGGCCCGCACTCGATCGGCCACGCGACGCGCTTCGTCGTCGACCACGCGCCATGCCCGATCCTGCTCGTGTGGCCGTGAACGGAGCGCCGCGCGAGGTCGGCGTCGGGCCGCACCCGGAGCCCTGGCCGGACGACCCGCGGCTTGACCCGGCGCTGCTGGCGGAGGGCGACCGCCGCAACGTCGTCGACCGCTACCGCTACTGGCGCCGCGACGCGATCATCGCCGACCTCGACAGCCGCCGGCACCCGTTCCACGTCGCGGTCGAGAACTGGGAGCACGACCTCAACATCGGGACGGTGGTCCGCAACGCAAACGCGTTCCTGGCCGCCGAGGTGCACATCGTCGGCCGCCGCCGCTGGAACCGCCGCGGCGCGATGGTCACCGACCGCTACCAGCACGTCCGCCACCACGGCACGCTCGACGCGTTCGCCGCGTGGGCGCGCGAGCACGATCTGCCGGTGCTCGGGATCGACAACCTGCCGGGCGCGGAGCCGATCGACGCGTACCCGCTCCCGGAGCGCTGCGCGCTGTTGTTCGGCCAGGAGGGCCCGGGCCTCTCCGCCGAGGCCCGGGCGCTGTGCGTCGCCGTGCTGGCGATCCGCCAGTTCGGCTCCACCCGCTCGATCAACGCCGCCGCCGCGTCGGCGGTGGCGATGCACGAGTGGGTCCGCCGGCACGCCTAGCGGCGAACGCGGTAGCGCAGGTGGGTGACGGCGTTGCCCTCGGTGATCGAGATCGGGCCCTCGAGGTCGACCGGCGCGCCGGTCAGGCCGTCGAAGAACGGCGTGCCGCCGCCGAGCAGGACGGGCACGAGGTCGACCCACACCTCGTCGAGCAGGCCCGCGTTGAGAGCCTGGCTGGCGATCGTGCCGCCGTTGAGGCCGACGTCCTTGCCGCCGGCGAGCTCATTCGCCTTCGCGATCGCCGCCTCGATGCCCTCACTGACGAACGTGAACGGCTCGTCGCCCGTCCAGCCCTCGGGCGTGCGGTCGCTGTGCGAGAGGACGACGATCGGCTTGTCGAGCGGGTGGATGCCGCCCCAGCCGCTCGTGATGTCGAACAGGCGGCGGCCGACGACGAACGCGCCCACGGTGTCGAGGTAGCTCTCGAGGTGGTCGTAGCTGGCCTGCGTGAGCTGCATCGTCATGTCGGCGTGAGTGGTGGGGCGTGCGACGTCGCCGTTGCCGTACCACTGGAACAGCTTGTCGAAGCCGGACTCGTTCGGGCCGGCGATGTAGCCGTCAAGCGACATCGTGGCGCCGGTGGTGACCTTGCTCATGGTGTCCTCCTGCGTCGTCATGTCCACCTACAACGACGGCGGGTCCGGAGACTCATCGGTCGCCGGGCCGGACGATCCCCGACTCGTAGGCGAGCACGACCGCCTGCACGCGATCGCGCAGGCGCAGCTTGGCCAGCATGCGCGCCACGTGGCTCTTGACCGTGGCTTCGCTGAGGAACAGCCGGCCGGCGATCTCGGCGTTGGACATCCCCTCGGCGATCAGCCGGAGCACCTCCAGCTCGCGCGCGCTGAGCTGCGCCGCCGCCGCGAGAGGCTCCACGCCCGGCGGCGGACGGCGGCAGAAGTCCTCGATCAGGCGGCGCGTGATCGCCGGGGCGAGCAGCGCGTCACCGGCCGCGACCGTGCGGACGGCGCCGGCGAGCTGCTCGCGGTTGGCGTCCTTGAGCAGGAACCCGGACGCCCCGGCCTTCATCGCCCGGTAGACGTACTCGTCGAGGTCGAACGTGGTGAGGACGAGAACGCGCGCGCGAGCGCTCGACGCGACGAGCCGCGCCGTCGCCTGCAGTCCGTCGAGCTTGGGCATCCGGATGTCCATCAGCAGGACGTCGGGGTCGTGCTCGCGGGCGGCGTCGAGCGCCGCGAGGCCGTCGGCGGCCTCGCCCACGACCGTGATGTCGGCCTCGGCGTCGAGCATCATCCGCAGGCCCTCGCGCACGAGGTCCTGATCGTCGGCGATGACGACCCGGATCACGCTTCGACGGGCAGCGGGAGCCGGGCGTCGACAGCGAAGCCGCCGCCGGCACGCGGGCCGGCGTGCAGCTCGCCGCCGAGCAGCATCACGCGCTCGCGCATGCCGACGAGGCCGTGACCTCCCGGTACGGGCGCGTCCACCGCGACGCCGTCGTCAATGACTACGACGACGAGCGTGCCGGCCTCGCGCCGCACCGAGACGCGGACGTGCGCGTTCGGCCCAGCGTGCTTGAGCGCGTTCGTGAGCGCCTCCTGCACGATCCGGTAGACGGACAGGTCGAGGGCCGGCGGCAGGCCGGCGCAGTCGACGTCCAGCTCCACGGCGAGGCCCGCGGCACGGACGCCGTCAGCGAGCAGCGGCAGCTGATCGACGCCCGGGCTCGGCGTGAGGGCGGGCTGCGCGCCGTTGTCCTCGCGCAGGACGCCGAGCAGCCGCCGCATCTCGACCAGCGCCTCGCGTCCGCTGCGCTCGATCTTCTCCAGCGTCGTCGGGTCGGAGCCCGTGCCCTGCGCGCGGGCGCCCGCCGCCTGCACGACGACGACGCTCAGGTTGTGGGAGACGATGTCGTGCAGCTCGCGCGCCATCCGCGCCCGCTCGTCGGCGGTCGCGACCTGCGCCTCGCGCTCGAACGCGTTCGCCTGTGCCGCGAGCGCGGCGGCCTCGCGGCGCCCGTGCACGACCGTGCCCGCGAGCCAGGCACCGACGGCGAGCACGAGGAAGAACGCGCCGGACCAGAGTTCGCCGGCCTGACCGCTCGCGATGTCGTTGTTCTCCACGGCGTAGACCGTGAAGGCGGCGAGCAGGACCGCCAGCCCGATCAACGCAGCGCCGCGCTCGCTGTACGCGGCCACGCTGTACGGCACCACGACCCACAGCAGGATGATCTGCAGCCCCTCCGGCGTGTTGCCGCTCGCGATCGCCTGGGCCGCGATCCCGGCCATCACGAGCACGGTGACGAGCAGCGCCCGCGTCCGGCGCCACAGCAACGGCAACGCGATCAACAGCGGCAACGCCAGAGTCAGCCAGCGGGGCCCGGCGATGTGCGTGCTGAGGTGCTCGCGGGTGTCGAACACCTGCCACACGGTCACGACCGTGATGAACACGACCAGCGCAATGTCGAGCAAGGTCGTGCGGTGGCGGATCATGACGGGAACGTATCCCGTCGCCGTTCATCCGCAAGGATGAATCGGATCCGCCTCCCGGGCGCAGACGCGCCATCGCCGCGAACGTAGCGTGGCGCCGTCATCCCGCTCAAAGGAGGTCCGCAATGCACAGGGTCAGCACTCGCACAGTCGTCGCGCTCTCGCTTGTCCTCGCGCCGCTGTTCGCGCTCGCTTCGTCGCTGGTGGCGCCGGCGTTCGAAAGCAGCGAGGGCGCGCAGCTCGACGTCATCGCGGCGCACCCCACCCGCTGGTACTGGTTCACGCTGCTGCTCCTCGTGTCGTCACTCCTGCTCGTGCCGGCGCTGCTGGGCATCGCAGCGCTCGTACACGAACGGTCCCCGTTGCTGGGCGACATCGGCGGCGGCCTCGCCGTGCTCGGCGCGCTGATCGCCATCGGCGACGTAATGAACCAGTTCACGAGCTGGCAGATGGCGAGCGGCAACCACGCCCAGATGACGGCGCTCCTGGAACGGGTCGACAACGCCGCCGGCGTGAGCATCGTCTACACGGTGGGCGGCCTGTCGGTCCTGATCGGGACGCTGCTGCTGACGATCGGGCTGATCCGAGGACATACCGCTCCGGTGTGGGCCGCGCTCGGCCTGACGCTCGCGGTCGTCGTCAACATCGCCGGGTTCAGCGCCGCCAGCGGCGCCGTCGTGGCCGTGAGCTGGGTGCTGCTGCTGGTCGCCATGGGCACCATCGGGAAAGTGGCTCTGGCAAGGCCGGTGGCGCCTGTGTAGCGTCGCGCCCGTGGCACGTCGGCTCGTCTCGTGCCTGGTCCTCGTACGGCCTCCAACGACGGCACGGCGTTCCTGCCCTCGCTGACCTAGATGGTTGATGCGTAATTGAGAGGCGGCCGCGTGAGGGCGCCGAAGGGAGGCGTTGCTAACAGCAACGTCGACCTTTGGAGGCCTCGTGCTCGCCGCCCTCGACGCCCTCGTCATCGCACTGTATGTGCAGATCGACGACTTCCTCGGCCCGCGCCATCGCGGGCCGGGACGGCCGCCCACGCTCAGCGATAGCGAGCTGATCACGCTCGCGGTCGCGCAGGTGCTGTTGGGCATGCCCAACGACCGTCAGTTCCTTGCGCTGGCGCGCTGGCGGCTGGGGCACTTGTTCCCACGGCTGATCGACCAGTCCGGCTACAACCGGCGGCTGAGGGCGCTCGCGCCACAGATCGCTCGCTGCATCGACTATCTGGCCTTCATCTCGCCGAGCTTCTGCGATCGGCTGTGGCTGCTGGATTCCACCCCGGTGCCCTGCGGCCAGTCACGCGAGACCGTCAAGCGCTCGGAATTTGCCGGCTACGCGGGCTACGGGCGCTGCGCGAGCCACAGCCGCTGGTTCTGGGGCTTCCGGCTCTACGTGATCTGCGCAGCCGACGGGATGCCGATCGGCTGGGAGGTCGCGGCGGCCAACATCGGCGAACGCGTGGTCGCCGCCGAACTGCTCGACCGCGTCCCAGTCGCCGGACACACGGTCATCGCCGACAAGAACTTCGCCGGCGCCGAGTTCGAGCAACTCATGGCCGCCCACGGCGCCCGATTCCTGCGCCCTGATCGCCGCAACGAACCGCGCCGCAACGGCAGCCTCGGCCACATCCGCCAATGGATCGAATCGACCTTCTGGACCTGCAAAGGCCAACTCGGCCTCGAACGCCACGGCGCCCGCACCATCCGCGGACTCGGCGCCCGCATCGGCCTCAGACTCCTCGCCCTGGCCGCCGGCATCTGGCACAACCACCTCACCGGCCAACCCGGACGCGCCTTCGCCGCCTACGGCCGCTGATTACACATCAACCATCTAGGCGACGATGGTCAGCACCGCGGGCGCGCTCGCCGGCGACGTGCCCTCGCTCGCGCGCTGGGGACAGCAGCTCTTCAACGGCAAGGTCGTGACGCGCGAGTCGCTCGCCGAAATGGCGAGGTTCCATTCCGGCGCGCTCTGGGACGGCTACGGCCTGGGCCTTGCCAAGTACTCGTTCGACGGCCACGACATGTGGGGCCACACCGGCGACAGCCCGACCGGCTCGCACACCGAGTTCTGGCACCTGCTCAAGGAGAACATGACGATCGCCGTGACCTGGAACGACGCCGCGATCGACAACGAAGGCGGGATCTTCCAGGGGCTCGTGAAGGCCGCGAACGGCTAGCGCTTGGCAACGAGCAGCGACTGCGCGCCGAGCGCCACCACGCCGTCGTCGTCACTCAGCGTCGAGCGCGCGAGCCCGGCGCCGCCTTCGGTGATGGTCGTCTCGGCGTCGAGGCAGATCCACTCGCCGCGCGGCTCGCGCCGGAAGTGCACGGTGAGCTCGGGGTTGATGAACAGCCACTCGTCCCACGGCAGCGCGGCGGAGACGCCGTTGCCGGAGTCGGCGACCGCCAGCACGCGCTGGAGGCCGGTCGGCTCCTCGTCCGGCACGATCGGCTCACGCAGCCGCGTCCACACCGTCGCCGGGCCGGGCTGCTGCCAGCCTCCGGCAGCGAAGCGCAGTTCGACCGCCTTGCCGTAGCCGAACTCGTCGAGCGCCGGCGGCGGCGGGTGGGCGTGGGCCGGGCGTGACGGGGCCGGCTGGTCGCCGCCGACGCTCGGAGCGCCCGCGCGCAGGACACGCCAGGCGCGCACCGTCACGACCGGCCGGCCCTCCGCCGTCAGCTCGCCCTCGAGCAGCTCGACGGACCGCCCGGGACGCACGACCCGGACCGCCACCTCCACCTCGGCGACCGGCACGGGCCGCAGGATCTCGAACGTCGTCCGCGCGATCACGAAGTCCGCCCGCGGCTCGCAGCGCTCGAGCGCGCGGCCGAGCAGTGCGGCCGGCGGGCCGGCGTGCTGGAACTGCGGGTCCCACGGCCCGCGCGTGTGCGGCGTCGACGCGAAGTGGCTGTCGCCGAGCGGCTCGTAGAAGCTCACGTGGCCCGCTCCAGCGCCTGGAGCAAGAGCTTGGAGTGGATCGCCCCGATCAGCTCGCGCAGCGGCTCGCGGCCGGCGCGGATGATCTCCACCGCCTTCTCGGGGTCCTCGCCGCTCAGCCGCTCGAGCAGCACCCGCGCCTCCTCCTCGACGAGCGGCGTCAACGCGTCGCGGTAGCGCAGCGTGTCGTAGACCGTGAAGCCGAGCGCCTCGTCGTAGCCGCCGGCCCGGAAGCGGACGATCGCCTCGATGATCTGCACGTCGTCGGCGTCGTAGCCCGCGCGGGTCGGCGTGAGCACGCCGATCTCGGCCAGCCGGTCCAGCACGTTGGCCGGCAGCTCGTAGCGCTCGAGCACCTCGCGGCGCGGCGTACGCGGCCGGTCGGCCTGCTCGAGCAGCTCGCGGATCAGCCGCAGCGGCATGAAGCGCTCCTCCTGCAGACGCTTGATCGTGCGGATCCGGTCGACGAACTCCGGCGGGTAGTACGCCATGTTGCGGCTCGTCCGGACCGGCTCCGGCAGCAGCCCCTCGCGCAGGTAGTGCTTGATCGTGCCCGCCGAGACGCCGGACGCGTCGGCCAGCTCGCTCATCTTCAGGCCCGGCTTGTCGCTCATGCCACCGCCCCCGCCTCGCGCAGAGCGCCGATCTCGTCGGCCGTCAGCCCGGCCTCGGTCAGCACCGCGTCGGTGTTCGCGCCGCGCGGCGGACCGGGGGCGCGGGTCGGGTCCGCGGGCGTGCGCGACAGCCGCACCGGCGTGCCGAGCAACCGCTCCGACCCGGACTCCACGACCATGTCGCCGGCGCGCGCCAGCGCCTCGTCGAGATCGAGCACCGGTTCGACGCAGCAGTCGTACTCGTCGTTGAAGGCCTGCCACTCATCGCGTGTGCGCGCGGCGAACTCCTGCCCGGCCGCCCGATGGGTCGCGGAGCCGACCGGGTCGAACTGGCGCTCGGCGAGGTCGTCGCGTCCGACGCCGCGGCACCACGCCTGCCAGAACTTCGGCTCCAGCGCGCCGAGCGTGACCCAGCCGTCAGCGCAGCGGTACGGGCGGTAACAGATCAGCCCGCCGGCGAGCGGCGTGCCGCCGCGCCCCGGGCTGGGCGCGCCCGCGAGCACGCGGGCCGCGTCCATCGCCAGCCACGACAGCGCGCCGTCCTTCATCGAGATGTCGACGAACTGGCCCTCGCCGGAGATGTCGCGCTCGCGCAGAGCCGCGAGGATCCCGAACGCGGCCATCAGCGCGCCGCCGCCGAGGTCGGCGATCTGGCCCGCCGCCTGGATCGGCGGGCCGTCGGGCGCACCGGTGAGCCCGAGCAGACCGGCGAGCGCCAGGTAGTTCATGTCGTGGCCGGCACGCTGCGCGTACGGCCCGGCCTGCCCGTAGCCGGTGATCGCGCAGTAGACGAGCCGCGGGTTCTCTTCGCGCAGCCACTCGTAGCCGACCCCGAGGCGGTCCATCACGCCGGGCCGGAACGACTCGAGCACCACGTCGGCGCGGCGACTGAGATGGAGGAATGCGTCTCTCCCGGCCGGGTTCTTGAGGTCGATGCTGATCGCGCGCTTGCCGCGGTTGAGCGCATGGAAGGCCGGCGGGTCGGCGCGCACGTAGTCGCCCATCCCGGTGTCCTCGACCTTGATCACGTCGGCCCCGAAGTCGGCGAGCAGCAGCGAGCAGAAGCCGCCCGGCAACAGCCGCGACAGGTCGAGCACGCGCAGACCCACGAGCGCGGTCATACCGCGAGCAGCGCGCGCGTCTCGGCCACCGTCGCCACCCGCCGCCCCGCGGCCTCGGCCATCGTGCGCGCCTTGGCCACGAGGTCGCCGTTCGAGCGCGCCATCTCGCCGTCGGGCAGGTAGAAGTTGTCCTCGAGCCCGACGCGCACGTTGCCGCCGAACGCGAGCGCCGCCGACACGAGCATCCACTGCTCGCGCGAGATCCCAATCACGCCCCACTGGTGGCGCACGTCGGGGACCTGCTCGGCCATGTGCGCGAGGTTGCGTGCGGTCGGCCGGATGCCGCCGGTCACCCCCATCACGCACGACACCTGCAGCGGCGGCTGCAGCACGCCCATGTCGAGCAGCGGGTCGAGATTCGCCAGGTGCCCGGAGTCGAAGCACTCGTGCTCGGGCCGGATGCCCGCCGCGTTCATCGCCTCCAGCAGCGCGATGATCGTGTCGAACGAGTTCTCGAAGACCGTCTTGAAGACGAAGTCCTTGCGGCGGCGCGAGTACTTGGCGTAATTCATCGAGCCCATGTTCAGCGCGCCGACGTCGGGCTTGAGCTCGCGCAGGTAGGCGATCCGCTTCTCGACCGGCACGCCGATCGCGCCGGTCGAGTAGTTGATGACGACGTCGTCCACCGCCGCCCTGATCGCCTCGGTGATCGCCCGGAAGTCCTCGACCTCGTGGCTCGGCGTGCCGTCGGGCCGGCGCGCGTGGATGTGGATCATCGAGCCGCCCTCGTCGACGATCCGCCGCGCCTCGGCCCCGTACTCCTGCGGCGTGTAGGGGATCGCCGGGCACTGGTCGCGGTTGGCGACCGCGCCGGAGATCGCGCACGTGAGGATGACCGGGTCGTCGAGGCTCATGGCAAGTGGCACTTCCCACTCCTCACTTTGCCGCATGCGCGTGTTTGGTGCAACGCGATCTTTGGGGAGCGCTAAGGCATGCTTGGAGAAATCATCGCCGCAATCATCATCGGCATCATCGCCGGCTACCTCGGGCGCCTACTGCTGCCCGGCCGCGACCCCATGGGGTTCGTGCAGACCGTGATCTTCGGGATCGTCGGCTCGCTCGTCGGCTACTTCGTCTTCACGAAGGTCTTCGGGATCGGAGACGACGACAAGTTCGATCTCGGCGGCATCATCGGCGCCATCATCGGGACGATGCTCGTCCTGCTGGTGTGGCGCATGATCGCCGGTCGGGGCGACCGCACGGCCAGCCGCCCCGTCTAGGGCCGGCTACCCCACGAAGTCGATCCGGAAGGGCTGGCCCTCGCAGTCGTCCTCGAGCGCGGGGTCGATGTAGCGCACGTCGGCCCGCGCGGTCGATGTGCAGCAGCGATGGCTGGCCGGCGTCGATGGCGTCGATCCCGTGGTCGGTGGTCTCCGGGGTAGCGACTCATAGAGAGCGCCACGTGGACCGAGTTGTGCTGCGTGACGCACGCGTCCGCCGGCGCCGTCCCGCCGATCAGCAGCGCCGCGCACACGACGACCAGCACCTACACCCTGCGCACCATCTGTCCTCCCTCGCCGAGGATCTCCCGCTCCGGCACACACTGTGCGCCGCCTCCCGCGGCGGGGTGTCACGCGTTGGTCAAGCGGGCCTGATCACTGGTGCGTCTTGCGCGCGTACATCGCCCGGTCGGCGGCGGCGAGCAACTGCGCGATGTCGCGGCCGTCAGAGGGGTAGCTCGCGACGCCGACGGCGGCGTGCAGGTTCACCCGCTCGCCCTCGAGCACCAGCGGCGCGGTGAAGGCCGCCTCCACGCGCTGGGCGGCGTCGTGGGCCGCGCGCTCGCCGGGCGCGAGGTCGGCGAGCACGACCACGAACTCGTCGCCGCCGGTGCGCGCGACCAAGTCGCGCTCGCGCACGCTGCGCCGCAGCCGGGCAGCGACCTCGCGCAGTGCCGCGTCACCCGCGGCGTGGCCGAGGTGGTCGTTGACGGCCTTGAAGCCGTCGAGGTCGAGCATCAGCACCCCGACCGCGAGCTCGTGCGCCTGTGCGCGGGTGAGCGCGGCCACGAGCATGCGCTGGAGCGCACGGCGGTTGGCGAGTCCGGTCAGGTCGTCGGTGTCGGCCTCGTGGCGGATCCGCTGCTCGCGCTCGACCGGTCGCGTCACGTCGGAGTACGTGCTCATCGCCCCGTACCGGCTCCCGTCCGGCTCGGTGAGCGGGCACGAGGCCACGTCGACCCAGCGGCGCGAGCCGTCCAGCCGCTCGACCTGCACGATCACGCTGCCCACGGCGTCGCCGGCCAGCGCCCGGTGGATCGGCGAACCGGTCGGATCGAGCGGCCGGCCGTCGCGCCCGTAGACCTTGATCGGGAGATCGTGCAGCTTCGCGCCGACCAGCTCGCCGAGGCTGATGCCGCACAGGTCGGCGGCGGCCTCGTTCGAGCGCGTGATGCGGCCGTCCATGTTGATCACGATCAGCGCCTGGGCCAGGCACGAGAGGATCGAGGCGTTGAGCTGCTCGGACGTCGCCAGCTCGGTGACGTCCTCGAAGCTCACGAGCACGCGATCGTCGGCGAGTCGCTGCGTGCGCACGCGGCACCACCCCTCGCCGGACGGCTGCACCGCGTCGACGCTCTCGCCCGCCAGCGCGGCTCGCGCCGCCGCCTCGCCCGCGTCCACGTCACGCTCGCCGTTGGCCCAGCCCAGGGTCAACCCGGCGGGATCGCCTCCCGCGGCTTCCCAGAGCTGTAGCCCCACTGGCAACGCCGCCAGCACGATGCTCGCGTCCGACCCGGCCACGACCGGGCGCGAGCCTACAGCAGGTCACCCTCGTTCGGGGTCGCTCGAACTGGCGGGGGTTACTGCTTGACGTAGTGGAGGTTGAGCGCGTCCTCGTGGCCGGCCCACTTCAGCGTCAGCTGCCAGCACCCGGGCGCGGGCAGGTCGACGTACGAGGGGCCGAGATCGACCTTGCGCGTGACGGTGCGGTCGCCCTGCCGCGCCGTGATTGCGAGTCGCGTGTACGTCAGCGGCGTCTCGCGCGGCACCCAGAGGACCTTGTTCGCACGGTCGGGCAGCGGCGGCGACGTGAGCGGGTCGCCGAACAGGATCGCCGTGATCTCCCCGCCGTGGCCGAGCACGTGTGGCATCTTCGGCTGCGGGTCCGAGAAGCCGGTGCGCGCCCACGTCGGCAGGACGCCACGGTCGACTGCGCACGCCGCCGCCTCGTTCTCCTTCGATCCCCCGCAGCCGACGAGCACGGCCAGCGCGAGGATCAGACAGGCACTACGCCGTGCCGCTTCCACGGGCGCTCCACCCGCTTGCCTTCCGCCATCTCGAGCGCGCGGATGATCGTCGGGCGCGTCTCGCGCGGGTCGATCACGTCGTCGATCATGTCGTTGCGCGCGGCGATGTAGACGTCGATGATCTTGCGGTAGGCGTCAATCAGCTCGGCCTTCTTGGCCGCCGGGTCTTCGGCCTCCTCGACCTGCTTGCGGAACACGATCTCCACCGCTCCCTCCGCCCCCATCACCGAGATCTCGGCGCTCGGCCAGGCCACGATCAGATCCGGCTCATAGGCGCGGCCGTTCATCACGTAGTAGCCCGCGCCGTACGCCTTGCGCAGCACGACCGTGACCTTCGGCACCGTCGCGTTGGCGACCGCGTAGAGCATCTTCGCGCCGTGGCGGATGATCCCGGCCTGCTCGACCTTGGTGCCGACCATGAAGCCCGGGACGTCCATCAGGAACACGAGCGGGATCCCGAACGCGTTGCAGAGGTTGACGAAGCGCGCCGCCTTGTCGGCCGAGTCGTTGTCGAGGATCCCGCCGAGCTGCCGTGGCTGGTTCGCGACGATGCCGACCGGCCGCCCACCCATCCGCGCCAGGCAGGTGATGATCGTTTTCGCGAACTGCGGCTTGAGGTCGAGCCACTCGCCGTCGTCGACGATCCGGCGGATGACGTCGTACATGTCGTAGGGCTTGCGGTTGGATTCGGGCAGGACATCGAGCAGTTCGTCATCCATACGCTCGACGGGGTCGGTCGGTTCCCGTTTCGGCGGCGCCTGTTCGCAGTGCGAGGGGAAGAACGACAGGTACTGCTTGATGCGCGCGATGCACTCCTCGTCGTCGGCGACCTCGAGATCGCCGACGCCGGACTTGCGGCAGTGCACGCGCGAGCCGCCGAGCTCCTCCTGCGTGACGTCCTCGCCGACCGCCGCCCGCACGAGGTGCGGGCCGGCAAGCGCCATCGAGCCGCGGCCCTTGACCATCGGCACGAAGTCGGCGAGGCCGGGGATGTAGGCGGTCCCGGCAGCGCACGGGCCCATCAGCGCCGCCACCTGCGGGATCACGCCGCTCGCCACGACCTCTTCCCGGAACAGGTGGCCGGAGCCGGCGAACAACGAGCCGACGGCCTCCTGGATCCGCGCGCCCGCGCTGTCGAGCAGCCACACGAACGGGATCCGCTTCGTCAGCGCCAGCTCGCGCAGCCGCGCGACCTTCATCTCGCCGGTCATGCCCATCGAGCCGGCCATGACCGTGAAGTCGTAGGCGCAGACCGCGACCAGCCGGCCGTCGACCCTGCCGTAGCCCGTGATGACGCCGTCGGCCGGCGCCTCCTTGTCCTCGAGCCCGCGCACCGCGTAGTGGATGCCGGCGTGGATGCCGAGCTCGGCGAACGTCCCCTCGTCGATCAGCAGGTCGAGCCGCTCGCGCGCAGTCAGCTTGCCGTGGCCGTGCTGGCGCGCGATCCGCTCCTCGCCGCCGCCGAGCTTGGCCTTGGCACGTCGCGCGTGGAGGTCCTCGACGAGCGGGCGCAGGATCGACTGGGGTTTGGTCGTCTCACCGGGCAAAGTGGGAAGTGAAACGTACCGCTTCCCACGGAGTCCGGGCTAAGGGTGAATGAACCATTCACGCTGGACGTCGTCGTCCCAGGCGATGTCGCCTGCCTCACGGTCGAACTCGTAGAGGTGGAGCCCGACCTTGTACGCGCCAGGCACCCAGCCGGTCCTCAGGACGATGGGCACGGCCTTCTTGGCCGCGCACTTGCGCTCGTCGGACGCCAGTTGGCTCGAGTAGCTGCTGCCGTCGCCGTAATAGAGCCTCAGTTCCAGGTAGGCGCCGAAACCGTCGGCCGGGCACTTGTCGTCGAGGCGTCCCTCGAAGATCGCTCGGACCTTGATGCCGTGCTTCGTGTACTTGCGTTGCCAGTGCCAGGTGCCGTGTACGACGGCGCTGCCCTTCGTCTCCTGCCGCTTGGTCTTCCAGTCGATCTGGTGCGGCTTCGCTGCTGCGGGACGTCGCGGCCTTCTGCGAGGTGAGCGGGCTCGAGAGCGAGACCGAGGTGATCGAGTACCGGACGGGCGCCGACAAGGCCGGCACGGTCCGCAAGCTGCCGGGCCTCACGAAGTACGCGAACATCGTCCTCAAGCGCGGCGTCACGCAGGATCGCGAGCTCTGGAACTGGCGCAAGGCGATCGAGCAGGGCACGCCGGATCGCCGCAACGGCTCGATCGTCCTCCTCGACGACGAGCGCAACGAGGTCGTGCGCTGGGGCTTCTCCAACGGCTGGATCGCGAAGTTCGTCGGGCCGGACCTGAACGCCAAGGCCAACGACGTCGCGATCGAGACGATCGAGATTGCCCACGAGGGCCTCACGCTCGACTGAGATGGACGCGGCACAGCCCGACGACGGCGTCATCGTCGATGTCGTGTTCGAGGAGGGCGTCCTGTATCTGGAGTTGGCGAACCTCGCGAGCCGGCCGGCGCTTGCGGTGACGTGCACATTCGAACCCCCGCTCGTCGACGCCGCCGGGCGGGATGTCGCAACGCTCCGCCTGTTCCGCAAGATGCCGTTCCTCGGGCCGGGACGGCGGGTGCGGACGCTGCTCGACTCCGTGCCGGGCTACTTCGGGCGCGGGGCGCCGACCCGCACGGTCGTGTCCGTCAAGTACAAGCGGCCCGGCGATCGCAGCCCCGCGACGACGACAGCGACGCACGATCTCGCGGTCTACCGCGAGATCGCGTATCGCGCGTGAACTCCCTCACGGCGGAGCGAGCGGCCTAGCCGCGCAACGTGGGGCGGCGCCCAAATCGGTAGACGGCGACGAGCAGCAGGCCCGTAGCGAGCAGCGCGATCCCGAGCGGCTCCCGGGTGCCGACTACGACGCCGCCGATGAGGGCGCCGACTGCGGCGACCTGGAGCAGAGCGGGCGGCACGTGGAATTCGCCGCCTCCGAGCGCGGCGCGAAGGCTGATCGGCGCGCCGATGCGCAGGACCGAGCGCTCGTAGATGCGCGCAGCGAGCCGCATCAGCAGGAACGTCGCGACCAGCTCGACCGCGACCGCCGCCGTCAGCCCGACCGCGCCCATGTCGCCGAGCACGACGCGCGTCGGGACGATCATCGGCGCCAGCGGCGGCAGGAAGGCAGCGATACGTGCCCACGTGCCGTCGGGGTCCCCGATCGCGGCCATCGCAGCGAAGTAGGCCACGATGATGAGGACATTGACGGGCGCAGTTGTCGCCTCGAGATCCTCCTGGCGCGACACGAGCGCGCCGAGGGCGGCATAGGCGACGCTGTAGAACGCGAAGCCGAGCACGAACCACGTCACGACCAGAGCGACGGTCTGCGGGGCGCTCGGCGGCAGCCCGTCGCCGCCGGCGAGGCGAGCGCTCGCCAGCCCCGCCGCGGACACCGCCACGAGCTGGGCGACGCTGAGCGCGCCGACACCGAGCACCTTGCCGGCCAGCAGCCGCCGCGGCGGCAGCGTCGTGAGCAGCAACTCGATCACGCGCGACGACTTCTCCTCGGTGACGCTCGCCGCGACGGCCTGCCCGGAGATCAGCAGCATCGAGAACAGGAGCAGTACGCCGACCCAGAGCATGCCGGCGTCGCGGTCCCTGTCCCGAGCGCTCGGATCGAGGACGTCCACCGGGAGCGGCCGCGGAGCGATCGCCTCGAGCGCCTGCTGCTGCGTGAGCCCGGTGGCCTGCAGGCGCGTCACGGCCACCTGTCCCGCGACCGCCCGCTGGGCCACGCGCACGGCGTCGTCCGAGCGCGACCGCTTCACGATCAGGCGGTCGCCGGCGATGGCGACGTCGACGTCGCCGGCCCGCACGGCGCGCTCCGCCGCGGCGCGATCGGGCAGGACCTGGACACGCGCCGTGCGGTGGTCCGCCTGAGCGGCGAGCCGCAACGCCGGCGCCAGCGTGGCCGCGCGCGGGCCGACGAGCCCGAAGTGGTCGGTCGGCGTGCCCTTGTCCGAGAGCGTGGCGGCCACCGCGCTGCCCACCACGAGCGCGAGCAGGATCGCGAACGACACTCGCATTGCGCGCGAACGCCAGCGCTCGACGACCTCGCGCCGTGCGACCTCGCGGATCGCGCGCCGGTCACTCATGCCGCCACCAGGTCGCGGAAGAGCTCGGCGAGCGTCGGGCGCTCCTCGGCAAAGCGGGTGACCCGGCCGGCCCGTCGCGCGGCGTCCAGCACCTGCTGCGAGTCCGCGCCTGGCGCGAGCTCGAGCACGACGCCGCCGGCCGTATGCTCGACGACTTCCACGTTCGCCAGCCCGGCGGTGAAATCGTGGCTGGCATCGCGCACCTCGGCCCGGATCAGCCGCGGACCGCCCGCGCGCAGCTCGTCCACGGCGCCGCCGGCCACCAGGCGGCCGTGATCGATGATCGCCACCGACTCGCAGATGTGCTCCACCAGCTCGAGCTGGTGCGAGGAGAACAGCACCGGCACGCCCCGTGCGGCTTGCTCGCGCAAGACGTCGGTCAGCAGGTCGCAGACGATCGGATCGAGCCCGGCGAACGGCTCATCGAGCACGAGCAGGTCCGGCCGGTGCACGAGCGCCGCCGCGAGCTGCACCCGCTGCTGGTTGCCCTGCGAGAGCTGCTCCACCCGTGAGAGCGCGCGGTCACCCAGCCCGAGCCGCTCAAGCCACTCGGCGGCCGCGTCGCGCGCGTGCGCGTGCGTGAGCCCGTGGAGGACGCCGAAGTACTCGAGCACGTCGCGCGCGCGCATCTTGGGGTACAGCCCGCGCTCTTCGGGCATGTAGCCGATCCGCTCGCGCATCGGCGCGTCGATCGGCCTGCCGTGCCAGGCCACTTCACCGTCGTCGGCGGCGAGCAACCCGCACACGATCCGCATCGTGGTGGTCTTGCCCGCGCCGTTCCGGCCCACGAAGCCGAACAGCGTCCCGGCCGGAACCGAGAAGCTCAGTCCATCGAGGGCGACGACGTCGCCGAAGGTCCGGCGCAAGCCCGTCAGTTCGAGCGCCGCAGCCCCCGGAGCAGGAGCCTTAACACCCATACCGCCAGTCTGCCGCGGCGGTCGCCCGGCGTCATCCGTACCAACGCCGTAGCCGGCGTCGTGGGTTCCTGGCAGTCCGTCCTCTGGAGCCGATTGAGACACTGACGCCTATGGCACTCATCCAAGAGCTCGACTTCATCGGCATCCCGTCGCAGGACGCCGACCGCTCACGCAGCTTCTACCGCGACGTGCTCGGCATGCGCCCCGACGAGCACGCGGAATACGAGCAGTGGGCCGGCAGCACGTGCTTTGGCGTCTGGGAGCCGGAGAAGGTCGGGATGGAGTTCGTCGTCCAGACCGGCAACCCGCTGCCGCTGCGCGTGGAGGACGTCCACGCAGCCCGCGCGGAGCTCGAGTCTAAGGGCGTGACCTTCTTCGGCGAGACCTTCGACACCGGCGTCTGCCACATGGCGATCTTCGCCGACCCCGACGGCAATCAGCTCATGCTCCACCATCGCTACGCGCCGTACGCAGACGCGTAACCGCGACGGCCTACTCGATCGCCGGGAAGGTCCACGAGCCGTCCAGTATCTCGGCGCGCGGCCGGTACAGCCGGACGGTGTAGTTCCAGCCGTCGGTGAGGGGCAGGCAGTTGGGCCGGTCGTCGGCGCAGCCCCCGAAGTGCACCGTGACCGAGCCGTCGTCGTTCGGCGTCGCCGTGAGGTTGTTGATGCTGTAGGCGCCGCGGTCGTTCGCCTCGAAGAACCCGTCGGCGTTGTAGACCGAGATCGACCAGAAGCCGTCGACCGGGACGTCGCGCACTGTGAGCGCGTACTCGCCAACGGGTCGCGCCGGTTCGACGCCGATGTAGCGCGCCTCCCGGTCCGGCAGGCCGCCCCACCCGGCGGCCGTCGCCACGAGATGACGCACCGGGTCGACGTCGCCCCTGGCGCCGAACGCGTGGTCGAAGCTGCCCAGATGCTTGGCGAGCTCCAGCAGCGCGGCGCGCGTGGCGTCGAGGCTCGCGCGATCGTAATCCGGCAGCTCGAACGGCCTCGCCGAAGCCGCCTCGAGCGTGATCTGGTCCTGGAGCGCGTTCACCGCGGCGACGTCGTCCGGGTCGCCCGGATCGACGAGGATGCGCGCCGCCACGCCGACCCACGGCGTCTCGAACTCGTCGACGGACAAGCGGTACTCGCCCCGCTCGTGGAAGATCCGGTTGATGTAGTGGTCCTGGTTGACCACCATCACCGAGATGTAGCGGCCGCCGGCGTCGGGCACGCGTAGCGTCGCCCCCGCGGAGATGTCGACGACCGCCCCGCTGTACAGCGTGTCGCGGTTCATCCGGATGACCGGCTGATGATCGATCGGCGTCGGGGCCCGGTTGTGCTTGAGGCGATTGACGCCGCCGGCATCGGCCTCGAAGGAGGCGAACATGCGGTCGCTCTCAGCACGGACGAAGTTGTCGACGGTGACGATCACTGGCATCGGATTACGCTCCTCGGCGCGCGAGCGTACACCCGGTGCCGGTGGCGTGATCGACGGCGGCTTACGCCCGCTCGTAGGTGAGCACGAGCACGCCGTCGCCGACGGCTTTCGAGTCCGTCAGCCGCAGGTTGCGCCGTTCGGGGGTCTCCTCGAATGCCTTCTTGCCCGTCCCGAGGATCACCGGGAAGACCATCAGGTTGACC
This sequence comes from uncultured Solirubrobacteraceae bacterium, assembly GCA_963803335.1. Taxonomy (GTDB): domain Bacteria; phylum Actinomycetota; class Thermoleophilia; order Solirubrobacterales; family Solirubrobacteraceae; genus DASSUW01. The sequence continues at coordinate 185,429 of CAWDME010000016.1, forward strand.
TGGTCGACGAGGTCGCCGGCGACCAGCTCCTGGACGAGCCGGTGGCTGCCCGGGACCTGCAGCTCGCCGTCGAACTGCGCCTTGAGCGTGCGCACCTGGGCCGTCGCGTCACCGCTGTCGAGCACGGTCGTGTTGTTCCAGTCCGGGTCCTTGAGGGTCGTCGAGACGACGAACTTCGGCATCGCGTTGAACTTCTCGGCGAACTCGCCCTCCCGGTTCGGCCACGCGCCCGCGAAGCTCTCGTAGGTCTTGCGGCCGATCAGCAGCGCGTCGGCGCTCCGCGTCTCGTCCAGCTTGAACTGGTTCCCGTCGTCACCACGGTCGAACTCGAAGGTCCAGCCGGGGTACTTGAAGTCGGGCTCACCGCCCGGCGCCTCCATCACACCGTCGAGCGAGACGAACTCCGTCACAACGATTCGTGCGGGCATCTTCTCGGTCTCCTCTGAGGGTCGTTTCGCTTAGGACCGGGGCCGGGTCGCGAAGTCATCGCAACGTGGTTTCCGTGCAGCCGCCGCGATTAAGCTTGGCGCGCGACGGGTCGTGGTCCCCGGTTGAGCGGCCTTAGCCGCTGTGTTGGCGGTGCGCCCGGACGAACAGGACGTCGTGGTCGGTGTGCCTGGCCGGCACGACCTCCGCCGAGGGCGAGCCGAGTGCGCCGCTTCCGTACACCTGCTGCAGTCCGGGAGCCTGGTGGGCCGACCTGTCGTTGCGGATCCAGGCGCCCTTGGGAGCGCACGCATCGCGACGGTTGACGTCACCGCCGAAGATGACCGTGTGCGTCGACGCGTGACGGGCAAGCAGCGCCGCGAGTTCGGCACACTGCGCCTGGTTCCCGGCGAGCTCGATGGCCGTGCGCGTGTTCAGATGGGCGGTGCACACGTCAACCTGGACCCGGGTGCTGACGCACAGCCACCGGCGTCGCTCGATGCCGGCCTGCGTCTCGAAGTCCCGGCTCTCGGTGCGCGAGATAGCGGCCTCCGTGAGCACGGCGTCACCGAACAGCCCGCGGCCGCCGGGCCTGACGCAGTGAAGGCGCTCGCCGCGGTAGATCACCCGCGAGAAGCGCACGTGGTACCCGGTCCGCCGGGCGATCCGCGTGACGTCCGTCCGGCACGCCTCGTTGAACGTGACCGCGTCCGGGTGCGCTGCACGGATCCGCGCCATCGCCTCCTCGACTACGGCCGGGTACGCGACCTTGCCGTAGCAGCCGGCCAGGCCGGACAGGCACAAATTCATCTGCATCAACGTGTACGTCGGGCCCGCAGCCGCACCGCCCGTCTGCGAGGACCCGGCGCAGCCCGACAGAGCGAGCACGCAGCCCACCGTTCCGAGGAGCCGTCTCACACCTCCGGCTCCCGCGACGCCGCGCCGAGCACGTCGGCGAGGTCGAACGGCGCCGGCTGCTCGAGCTGCGTGTAGCCGCACGAGGCGGGCTCGCGGTCCGGCCGCCAGCGCACGAACTGCGGCGGATGCCGGAACCGTGCCCCCTCCAGGTAGTCGTAGCGCACCTCGACGACCCGTTCCGGCCGCAACGGCACGAACGAGAGGTCCTTCTTGGGGTTCCAGCGGCTGCCTCCCTCGGGTGGGCGCTCGGCGGCCGCCGCCCAGCTCCACGGGTGGTCGGACGCGTCGACCACGAGCGGCTGCAGCTCGGTGTAGAGCTCGCGCCTCCGCGCCATCGGGAACGCGCCGATCACGCCGACGGGCGCAAGTCCGCCCCTGTGGTCGCCCCAGTGGGACGTCGGCGCCGCCTCGTCGACGTAGAGGCCGAGCAGGAGCGAGCCGATCGCGTCCGGCGCTGACTTGTGCACGCGGTAGCCGGCCACCACGCAATCCGCCGTCCGCACGTGCTTGATCTTGGTCATCACGCGCTTGTCGGGCTCGTAGCGCAGGTCGGCGCGCTTGGCGATCAGGCCGTCCAGGCCGGCGCCCTCGAAGCGCTCGAACCAGTCGCGCGCGACGGCCTCGTCGCGCGTGATCGGCGTGACGTGGATCGGCGGGGCGGCGTTCGCGAGCGCACGCTCGAGCGCCGCGCGGCGGTCCGCGAACGGCGCGCCCATGAGGTCGTCGCCGCCGAGCGCGAGCAGGTCGAACGCGATGAAGCTGGCCGGCGTCTTCGCGGCGAGCATCGCGACGCGGCTCGCAGCCGGGTGGATGCGCTGTTGCAGCGCCCAGAAGTCCAGCCCACCCTCACCGGCGATCACGATCTCCCCGTCGATCACGGCGCGCTCGGGGAAGTTCCGCTTCACCGCCTCGACAACCTCGGGGAAGTAGCGCGTCATCGGCCGCTCCTTGCGGCTGCCGATCTCCACCTCGGCGCCGTCACGGAACACGATCGAGCGAAAGCCGTCCCACTTGGGCTCGTAGAACTGACCGGACGGAATCACGGCCGCCGGCTTCGCCAGCATCGGCGCAACCGGCGCCTGGACGGGGAGCGTCACATGCGTATGGTCGCGCAGGCATGACCGCGGCGACTCGGCCAGCGGACGATCGGCGACCCCCGCCAAGGGTGCATAGGATTGCGCCGTGCCCTTCACGCACAGGAACCTCAAGGAGGACCTAGAGGACGTCGGGTCCAACTTCGACGGCGCGCCGGACCTGGAGTTCCGCCTGGCGACCCAGGCGCTCGAACTCGAGGAATCCGGCCTGAGCTACCAGCGCATCCCACCCGACTACCGCTTTCCCTACGGCCACACGCACAAGAAGCAGGAGGAGGTGTACGTGGTCGTGCGCGGGAGCGGGAGGATGAAGGTCGACGACGAGATCGTCGAGCTCAAGGAGTGGGACGCGGTGCGCGTCGCGCCCGGTACGTGGCGGGGCTACGAAGCCGGGCCGAACGGCCTCGAGATCCTCGTCATCGGCGCGCCCAACCTCGGCGCGACTCCGCGCGACGACGTCGAGGGCCAGCGCGACTGGTGGGCTGACTTAGCGCCAGGTACGTGAGACGTGAAGCGGGTGGCTCGCTCCGCAACCGCGTGGATCCGGCAGCCGGCTGCCTGACGAGTCCGCTTCAGACGCGTCGGGCTCAGGTGAGACGGTGGTCGTAGTGCGGTGGGAGGGCATCGGCGTCGGGCGGCCATCGGCCCCTTCATGGTCCGCGCCGGGGACCTGGGTGCGTCGCTGCTCGCTCCTGGCCGGATGCGAAAGTGAGTCGTCGCGTTGGTCGCCCGGTCGATCGGCGCTGGCCGGCGCGCACGGACACGGGCGATTGCCTCGGAGCCGTGGCTCAGCCGGCGCGGAGCTCGTAGTCCAGGCTGACGGCGCCGCCGGTGGCGTAGTTCGGGACGTCCGCGCGCACTGCCTGACCCTCGGGGGATTCCCGCGCCGCACTCAGGGCCGCCGCATCGTCGAAGTCCGCCTCGAACACGCAGTAATACGGCGACTCGCCCTCGCCGGCGGCGACGTCGACGCTGTAGCGGTAGGCGCGCAGGCCGGGGAGCTTCGCCGCCAATGGCAGGTGCGTGTCCTCGTAGTAGCTTCGGAAATGGTCCGGGTCCGACGGCGGGGGATAGAGAACGAGGAGCCTATGCATCGCGCGAACTGTAACCGCCCCCTCAGACCAGCCGTTGCGCGTTCGAGCCATGCGTTCGCGACGAACTGAACCAGCCCCGCGCGGTGCGGCCGAATCACATACGAACACGAGCGTCGGCCTGTCGCAGCGAGGCAGAAGCAGCAGTCCAGGGAGGTCCCGGATATGAAGGCGATTGTGGTGACGGATGAGGCTGCGGGAACGGCCGGGATGACGCTGGTCGAGCGGCCCGAGCCGCCGGCGGCGATAAACGACGTCATCGTTCAGATTCATGCGTCGGGATTCGTCCCGACTGAGATGGAGTGGCCCTCGACCTGGACCGATCGCCGCGCCCGTGACCGAACACCGTCGATCCCTGGGCACGAGCTGGCCGGAGTGGTCAGCGCCCTCGGGTACGGCACGACCGGGGTGTCGGTGGGACAGCGGGTGTTCGGCCTCGCGGACTGGCATCGCGACGGCACCCTGGCCGAGTACGTCGCGATCGAGGCACGCAACCTCGCGCCGCTGCCGGGCGACATCGAGTTCACCGTGGGCGCGAGCCTGCCCATCTCTGGCCTGACCGCGTGGCAGGGCCTGTTCGACCACGGCCACCTGAAGGCGGGGCAGAGCGTCCTCGCGCACGGCGCGGCCGGCGCAGTCGGGACGATGGTGACGCAACTCGCACGTGAGGCCGGTGCCTACGTCATCGGCACCGGGCGCGCCGCCGATCGCCAGAAGGCGCTCGACTTCGGCGCGCAGGAGTTCGTCGATCTGGAGAACGATGCCCTGGAAGACGTCGGCGGCGTCGACCTGGTCTTCGACGTCATCGGCGGAGACATCCAGAAGCGGTCCGCAAGCCTGATCCGGGCCCGAGGAACCCTGGTGACCGTCGTAGGGCCGCCCGAGGCGCGGCCCGCCGACGGCCGGGCCGTCGACTTCGTCGTCGAGTCCGATCGCGCCCAACTGAGTGAGATCGTCCAGCGGGTACGGGACGGTCGGCTGCGGACCAACATCGGCAAGGTCGCGACCCTCGACGATGCCGTCGCCGCCCTCAACCCGACCGAGCGGATCAACGGGAAGACGATCATCCGCGTTCGCCCGTGAGGACCCGGGGACACGAGCCGTTTCGCAGTCCCCCGGCTCGCCTTCACGATGACTCCGATCTCGTGGCTTCGGCGGGCGCCGCCGCGACGACGTCGATCCGTCGCGGACCCGCCGGGTCAGTACAGAGGGTGAGCACGTGGCTGCTCACTCGAGGCACGAGCGACAGCGCGCGCCGGGCTGTCGCGCGCCGCCCCGCGATTGCCCAACCGGTTCCTTTCCGTACGGAGCATCTGCTTGGCGTCGTGGTCAACTGGCCCTCGGTGCGCCTGACCGATGATTTTTGCGCGCCGTGCTGGTCTGTACGCCGAATACCGACTCACGGGAGGCTGACGCCATGCGGAAACTGACCTTCGGCATGAACCTGAGCCTGGACGGCTACATCGCCGCGCCCGGCGACGACCTCGGCTGGAGCGTGCCGAGCGACGAACTGTTCCAGTGGTGGTCCGACCGGGTGGGGGCGACAGGCCTGGCGCTGTACGGGCGCAAGCTGTGGGAGACGATGAGCTCCCACTGGCCGACCGCAGACAAGCAGCCGGGCGCCACACCGGCCGCGATCGAGTTCGCCAGCCGCTGGCGGGACATGCCGAAGGTGGTGTTCTCCTCGACGACCAGCACGGTCGACTGGAACACCCGTCTGGTCACCGGCGACGCGGTCACCGAGATCACCAGGCTCAAGGCCGACGACGGCGGCCCCATGGACATCGGCGGTGCCACACTCGCCGCGGCGGCCATGCGGGCCGGGCTGATCGACGAGTACGCGATCGTCACCCATCCGGTCCTGGTGGGCGGCGGCACGCCGTTCTTCACGGCCCTGGACAACTGGGTGAATCTGAGCCTGGTGGAGACCCGGACGTTTCCCGACGGCGTCGTGCTGACCAGGTACGAGACCAGGCGCTGAGTGCCCGACGTCGGATCAGCGCGGGCTTCGGGCCACCCAAGGAAACCCGGTCGTCGTCGGTGGCGGCACGCCGTTCCTGCCACCCGTTCACCGACACCATCGCGCTGGACCTGATCGAGACCAGCCGTTCGGCCCGCGCGTGATCTACGAGCGCTACCACTTCGCAACCGCCTGAAGGGAGCACACGGGCCGCGGATCGGCGCTCCGAGTAAGCGAGGCGAGCGATGCTGACGGCTCCCCTGCCACACCGCGCAGAGCTGCGGCGGCTTGGGCGCGGGTGCGTGCGGGGGGGCGGGCTGCGGCGTGGCCTCCGGGGGCGCTCTCGGGCGCGAGCCCGCGAGCGACTGGCCCCCGGAGGGCATGCCGCAGCCCGCCAACGCCAGTCGCTAGCGGCGAAGTTCGGATTCCAGGAGGCGGCCCGCGGCGACGACCCGGGCGTCGTCGCCCGGCTTGCCGAGCAGCTGCACCGAGGCCGGGAGGCCGTCCTCGGCCGGCCCGCACGGGAGCGCCAACGCCGGGGCGCCGACCGCGTTCCACGGATAGGTCAGCGAGATCATGCGGCCGCGCAGCTCGAGGTCGCCGATCCCGGCCGCCGGTGCGACCATCGGGATCGTCGGCGCGACGATGAGGTCGAAGTCGTCCACCAACTCCGCGATGCGCTCGCGGTAGAGCGCGCGCGACCGCCGGCCCTTTTCTGCCTCGGCGTCGGTGATCTTCAGCGACTTGCGGATCTTGTACGCGACGTTCGGGCCGTACTCGGCCTCGTGGTCGCGGAACAGCTCGGCGTGGACCTCGACGACCTCGCGCGCGAACGCGGGATAGTCGCCGTCGGGCCGCGGGAGGTCGACCGGGCGCACGGAGGGAAAGCAGGCCGCGGCCTCCTGCACACGCGCGCGCACGAGCGGGTCGGCCAGCTCGGTCCAGGCGATGCCGACGCGCAACGAAGCGAGCGAGTCGAGCGCCGCGCGCGCGTAACCAGGCGCCAGCACCTCCATCATGCGCTCGCAGCCGTCGACGTCGCGCGCCATCGGCCCGGCGGTGTCGTACGAAGGCGCGAGCGGCCAGCAGCCGTCGATCGGCACAGCGCCCCACGTGGGCTTGAAGCCGACGACGCCGCAGCAGGCGGCGGGGATGCGGATCGAGCCGCCGGAGTCGCTCCCCAGCGCCGCGTCGACGAGCCCGGCCGCCAGGGCGGCGCCGCTGCCGCCGCTCGAGCCGCCCGGCACGCGCCCCGGCGCCACCGGGTTCGGCACCCAGCCGTAGTGGTCGTTCTCGGACGTGATGCCCCAGGCGAACTCGTGCAGGTTCGTCTTGCCGACCATCCGGTAGCCCGCCGCGGCCAAGCGCTCCACGCACGCGGCCGTCTGCGACGGCACGTGGTCGCGGAAGATCGCCGACCCGTACGTGGTCCGCACCCCGGCGGTGTCGAAGAGGTCCTTCACGGCAAGCGTCGGGCCGTCGCCGGCCGCGGCCTCGACCTCCGTGATCCAGATGCTCACGCGGCGAGTTTTACCGGCTGCGCCTCGGCGCGCTCGAGTGCCAGGCCGAGAAACGCCTTGGCCGCCGGCGGGTGGCGGCGGTCGGAGCGCCACACGAGCGCGATCGGCCACGTCACCGGATCGGGCCGGAACGGGCGCAGCACGACGCCCGGGCCCGGCAGCTCGGCGATCGAGCGCGGCAGCACCGCGACGCCGAGGCCCGTGGCCGCCAGCGCGCGCACCGCGCTCATCTCCGTGCACACGAACGCGTTGTGCGGCTCCATGCCACGGCGGCCGATCGTGGTCTCGAAACGCCGCCGGAGCGCCGAGTTCTCGCGATAGGCGATCAGGTCCTGCGCGATGACCTCTTCCCACGTCACGTGCGGCTGAGAGGCGAACGCGTGGTCGGGGGAGGCGATGACGACGAACTCCTCCTGCCACAGGAGCGTCCCGGCGAACTCGGAGCCGATCATGTCGGGATCGACCGAGGCGAACGCGCAGTCGAGTTCGTCGGAGCGCAGCATCGCGAGCATCGCATCCTGCGTGTCCTCGACCATGTGGATCGCCACGCCCGGGTACTTGGCGCGGTACTCGGCCAGCACGCCGTAGAGGTCATAGGGGCCGAACGGGTAGATGCCGCCGATCCGCACGGTGCCCCGCATCACGCCGGTCAGTGCCTCCATCTGGCCCTGCATGTCCTCGACCTCGGCAAGCACGCGCCGGGCGTGCTCGAGGATGACCTTGCCCTCCTCGGTGAGCTCCACCGAGCGGCTCGAGCGCCGGAAGATCTGGATGCCGATCTCCGCCTCCAGCCGGCTGATCTGCTGCGAGATCGCCGACTGCGCGAGGTAGAGCTCTTCCGCGGCCTTGGTGAACGAGCGGTGACGGGCGACGGCGTCGATCGTGCGCAGGTGGCGGAACTCCATGAATTCCATGGTGCGCGCCGCCCGCTGAGAAGTCAAAGTCACATTCCGGAAGGCATCGATCACGTCGCGTGATGGATCGGCAGCAGCGCGGCGACCGTCTCCGCGTGGCCGGGGTCCTCGAGCGCCGTGACCTCGATGCCCACCAGCCGGCCCTCTGCGGCCAGCGCGGCGAGCGCGTCGCGCACCTCGTCGAGCCCCAGCCCGTCGGGCACGGGGAACTGGACGGGCATCACGTCGGGGTCAAGGCTGTCGACGTCGAGGTGCACGTACACCGGCCCCTCGTCCGGCACGCCGGTCTGCACGCCGGCGTCGGCGACCTCCTCGCGCTCGCCGGGGTCGAGCTCGCGCACGCCGAGGAAGTGCACGGTCAGCGGATCGATCGTCTCCGGCCAGCCCGCCTCCCAGCGCGCGCATGCCGCGCTCAGGCACATGCCGCCGAGGAAGCCGCTCGGCGTGGTCTCCGGCGTGTTGAAGTCGCCGTGCGCGTCTATCCAGAGGATCCGTAGGCCGGGGATCCGCGCCGCCACCGTCGGCAGCGTCGCGATGCAGATCGAGCAGTCGGACGCGGTGAGCACCGGCAGCTCGGCCTGGTCGAGCGCCGCCGACAGCTCCGCCGCGGCGGCCTCGAGCACCGGCCACGCCGCGGGCAGGTCCTCCCTCCAGTCACGCGGCCGGCCGGGCGATGGCTCACCGATCACGCGGCCGCCGAGCAGCCGCGCCAGCGCCTCGGCGCCCTGGCCGGCGCCGTCCGTGCGGTCCGACGTACGCCCGCGCAGGCAGGTCGCTCTCAGCGCCCGGTCCATACCGGATCCCGCTTCTCGAAGAACGCCTTCACGCCCTCCTGGATGTCCTCGGTCGAGAACGCGATCGTGAGCTGCGCGTGCAGGAACTCCAGCGCGTCCTCGAGCGCCATGTCCTGCGAGCGGTACAGCGCGTCCTTGCCGAGGCGCATCAGCACCGGCGACTTGGCGGCGAGCTGCGCCGCCCAGTCCTTCACGGCGGCGTCGAACTCCTCCGCTCCCACCACGCGGTTGACGATCCCGATCCGCTCGGCCTCCTGCGCGGAGATCTGCTCGCCGAGCAGGAGCAGCTCGGTCGCCTTCTTGCGCGGCACGTTGCGATAGATGAGCGCGAGGATCATGAACGGGAAGACGCCGACGTTGATCTCCGGAGTCCCGAAGCGCACGCCTTCGCGCGCGACGATCAGGTCGCACGCCAGCGCGAGCCCGAGCGCGCCGGCGAGCACGTGCCCGTTGGCGGCGCACAAGGTCGGCTTGCCGAGCTCGCCGATCAGCCGGAACAGCCGCGGGAAGCGATCCGTGCCCCAGTGCTTGTGCACGAGTGGCTCCTCGGCCGCGAAGCCGGCGAGGTTGCCGCCGCTGGAGAACACCTTCTCGTGCGTCGAGGTGAGCACCACGCAGCGCACCGAGTCGTCGTCACGCGCCAGCTCGAAGGCCTCGATCAGGTCGTCGAGCACCTCGTCGGACAGCGCGTTGCGGGTATCCGGCTGGTCGAGCGCGATCGTGGCGACCCGGTCGGCGACCTCGTAACGGACGGTGGGCGGCATGGCCGCGGACGTTATCGCGAGTGAGCGGTTGCGGCGGTAAGTGAGAAGTTCTACTGTCCACTTCATGGCCGCCACCGACGTCTTCAAGCCCGATCACGCCGCGTCGAGGCGGCACTTCATCTTCACCGACGAGCACGAGCAGCTGCGGGAGTCGATCCGCGCGTTCGTGATGAAGGAGCTGCGCCCGCACGCGGACGAGTGGGAGGAGACGACGTTCCCCGACTCGGTCTTCAGGCGGATGGGCGAGCTTGGGCTGCTCGGGCTCTCCTACCCCGAGGAGTACGGAGGGCAGGGCGGCGACTACTACTGCAACCTCGTGCTCGCCGAGGAGATCGTGCACTCCAACTGCGGCGGGCTGTGCATGGGCGTCGCCGTGCACACCGACATGGCGACGCCGCCGGTCCACATCTTCGGCACCGAGGAGCAGAAGCAGGCCTACCTGGTGCCCTCGATCAAGGGCGAGAAGATCTCCTGCCTGGGCATCACCGAGCCCGACGCGGGCTCCGACGTCTCGGGCATCAAGACGCGTGCGGTGCGCGACGGCGACGAGTGGGTCATCAACGGCTCGAAGACCTACATCACCAACGGCCACCGGTCCGACTTCATCGTGCTGGTGACCAAGACCGACCCCGATGCCGGCTACGACGGCTTCACGCTGTTCATCGTCGACATGGACGCGCCCGGCGTGATCCGCGAGGAGAAGCTGCGCAAGCTCGGCATGCACGCGTCCGACACCGCGCTGCTCGCCTTCCAGGACGTGCGCGTGCCGCACAGCGCCGTCCTCGGCGAGATCGGCAAGGGCTTCTACCACATCATGTGGGAGCTCCAGGGCGAGCGGCTGATCGGCGCGGCGGGCGCTGTGGCGAGCGCGCAGGCGGTGTTCGACAAGACGCTCCAGTACGCGAACGAGCGGCAGGCGTTCGGGCGCCCGATCGGCAAGTTCCAGGTGACCCGCCACAAGTTCGCCGAGATGGCGACCAAGATCGAGTCAGCCCGCCAGCTGACCTACACGACCGCGTGGCGGTTCGCCAACGGCGAGTACCCGGTGCGCGAGATCTCGATGGCGAAGCTGTACGCGTCGCGGATCGCCTGCGAGGTCGCCGACGAGTGCCTGCAGATCCACGGCGGCGCCGGCTACATGAAGGAGTACGGCGTCGAGCGCGTGTGGCGGGACCTGCGCCTGAACCGGATCGGCGCGGGCACGGACGAGATCATGCTCGATGTGATTGGGCGGTCGTACGGTCTCTGACCGGCAGGTCGACCCGCCCACTCGGTAGCGTGGGCGCGTGTTCGTCGGTCGCCACCGCGAGCTCGCGCGGCTTGGCGAGACGCTCGCGGCAGGGACGGCATGTCTGATCGTCGGGACTCCCGGGATCGGCAAGACCGCGCTCATGCGCACGGCCGGCGCCGCCACCGGTGTACGGGTGTACGAGGGCGGTGGGCTTGCGACCTTGTCGTCGCTCGCGTACATGCCGATCGCCCGCGCCCTCGCGAGTGAACTGCCCGACGTCGGTCCGGCCGCGATTGCGGACACCGTGCGACGGCGCGTCGGTCGCGGGGTGCTGCTCGTCGACGATCTGCAGTGGGCGGACGAAGACACCCTGCAGGTGCTCGAGCGCCTGGTGGGCGAGCTGCCGCTCCTGCTCGCCGTACGGCGCGGTGACCCGGCGGCCGCGGGCGTACGCACGCGGCTCGACGCGGCGAAGGTCCCGGAGCTCGCGCTGAACGCGCTGGCCGACGACGACGCCGCGGCCATCGTCCGCGATCACAGTCCCGGCCTGCCTTCCGATGCGGTCGCCACCGCGGTCCGGCGCGCGCGCGGCAGTCCGCTCCTACTCCACCTTCGCGACGGGGACCCGGCGCTGCGGCTGATCGTCGCCGCCTGGCTGCTGCCGTGCCCACCGGCGCTGCGGGAGACAGCCTCGCGGCTAGCCCTGCTCGACCGCCCCGCACGCGCCGACCTCGCCGGTGCGCACGTCGCCGAGCTGATCGAGGCCGGCCTCGCCGTCGCGCGTGGGCCGGACGTCGAGCTGGTCCACCCGATGGTCGGAGAGGTGGCGCTCGAACAGACCGGCGCAGACCGGCGACGGGCGCTCCATGCGGAGCTCGCGCGGCGCATCGCGGACCCAGGCGAGGCCGCTCGACATCACGCCGCGGCAGGTGAGACCGCCCGCGCCATCACCCTGGCCCTGCGAGCGGCCGACGAGACGTCGCAGCCGGGCGAGCAAGCGGCGCACCTGGGTCTCGCGGCCGGCCTCGTCGACGGTGAGGAAGGCGATCCGCTGCGCCTGCGGGCAGCGCTCGCGCTCGGCGAGTCCGGCGTCCACGACGCTGCGCTCGAGCTCGCAGACGCCGTCACGCCCGACGGCCCACACGCCGCGAGAGCGTGCCTGGCCGCGAGCCGAGCATTGTTCTCGCTCGGCCGCATCGCGGCCGCCGAGGAGCGCCTGAACGTCGGCATCGCCCGATCCGCCGGCGACGATCAGGAGGCGATCGATCTTCGCTTCGAGCTGGCCCGGCGGGCCGGCTGGGAGTGGGACAGCGAGCGCGCGACCGCGATCGGGCATGAGATCCTCGCGCTGGCTCGGGGTCCGCGCGCCGAAGCGCTCGGGCACTACGCCGTCGGCGTCGGCGCGTTCTGCGCCGAGGACCCGGCGTGCGTCGAGCGCTTCCGGACCGCGGCGACCCTCGCCGCGGCCGCCGACGACCCGATCCTGGAGCTCGACGCCCTCGTGACCGCCGCACAGTCGGCGATGGAGTTCAGCCCGGCGGTCGCGGCGCTCGCCGCGGTGGACGCGACGGCGGAGCGTGCCCGGCAACTCGGCGACGCCCCGCGCGAAGCCGAGTGCCGCTGGCTGCGGCATCACGTCGAGGCGTTCCGCCTCGGCCGCCTCCAGGCCGCCGCCGACGGCTGCCGCCGGCTGCTCGAGGTGCCGTTGCCGGTGGGGGCGTACGCGGACCGCGTTCGCGGCGTGCTCGGCTACGCGCTCGCCGCACTCGGCGACGACGACGGCGCTGTTGCGGTGCTCGAGGACGCCGCGCGCCTGGCTGCGACCGCGGACGGCAAGCAGTGGATCGCCTGGGCGCGAGCCGAGGGCGAGTGGCTGGCGGCGCGCCCCCGCGGTGCGCTGGGCGCATCCGCGCACGCCGACGGCCGCTCCTCGACGATGCTGGTGGCGCTCAACGTCGCCGACGCCTGGGCCGCGGTGGAGCTCGGCGCACCGCTGCCGGCGCTGCGGGATGCGATCAGCTCGCCGACCGGCCGCGGGCTGCGCGAGCAGCTTGTCGCGCTGCACGCGTGGGCCGCGGGCGACGCCGAGCGTGCGCAGACAGCTTTCGCCGCGGCTTCCGACCAGCTCGCGCCATACCACGTCGTCGATGCGATCCGGTGTCGCTGGGGCGAGGGTCGGGCCGCCCTCGCGCGGGGCGACGTCGCCGGCGCGCGCACGCGCCTCCTTGTCGCGGAAGCGGCCGCCGAGGCGTGCGGCATCGTGCCGCTGCGACGCCGGATCGGTGCGTCGCTGCGTGCCGCCGGGCTACACCGCGCCGCGGCACGCGGGGCGGCGGGCTCGCTGTCCTGGCGCCAACGCGAGGTGCTCGCCCTCGTCGCACGCGGACTCACGACCCGCGAGATCGCGGCCCGGCTCGGCATCGCGGACCCGACCGTCGAGACCATCCTCCGGTCGGCCATGCGCCGGCTCGGCGCTCGCACCCGCCGGCAGGCAGCCGTCATGGCCGCAGAGGACGCGGGATGAGACCACTGGTCGTGCACGTCGGCGAAGCGTCCGAGCTTGCGGGCACGCTTACCGAGCTCGCGCGCGACGGGTGGTCCCTGCACGAGGGCTGGCGCCCATCGCGGCACGGGTTCGCGGTCACAGACGCGCGGGTCGTCTGCCACGGAGCGGTTCTAGATGCCCGCGACACGGCCGCTGCCGTGCTCGCCGCAGCTCGCGGCGCGGGGGTCGTCGCGGCCGTGGGTCCCGCACCGGGGCTCGCTCCACGTTTGTTCCAAGACCTCAGCCGGCTCGGCCCCGTCGGGACCGCCGAGCCCGTTGGCGATGCGCCCGAGATGCTTCTCGATCGCGAGACCTACGCCCTGCTCGCGGCGCTCGCCGAGGGCCAGACGCTGGGCGTGGCCGCTCGCTCGCTTTCTATCTCGCCGCGGACCGCCGACCGACGGCTCGCCGCCGCGCGGCGTCGGCTCGGCGTGACGACGACCGCGGAAGCACTCGCAAGGCTCGCATCCGGGCGCTGACCGTCGCGTCGAACATGGCGTGGATTGATGACCAGGCGCGCCGTGACCGCGAATACGGTCGGCTCGACGAACGAACTGGAGGAGACCATCGTGTCAGCATGGACGCGCAGGATCCGCACGGGCGCGGCAGCGGGAATTGCGGTTGTGTGGTTGCTCGGGACAGCCTCCGGAGCACAGGCGCAGGGGCCGCCGCCCCCGCCCCCCGGCCCACCGCCGGCAACGCCTCCGGGTGCATCTGCCCCGGTGGTCCCCGTGGGAACGCCGACCCCGGCAGCGGGCACGACTACTCCGCCCCCGGCGACAGGAAATCCGAGTCCGGGCGCGCCGGCGGCGGTCGCTCTGCGTGCTGCGGACTTCGCCGACGACACCGCCGTGATGAAGCGCCGCGTGCTCCGAGTCGGCCTCACGTGCCTCGTCGGCGGCAAGGTCTCGCTTCGGCACAGCAACCGCTCGATCGCGACGAAGCGGTTCGCGTGCGTCGCCGGCAGCGCCCATCCGAAGCTCAAGCTCACCCGCAAGCAGGCGCACCGGGTTCGCAGCGCGGGCAAGGCACGCCTGAGGCTCACGGCGGGCGGACGGTCGCGAACCGCGACCCTCGCCGTCGTCCGCCGAGCGCCGACGACCGCCTCCGCCGCGTCGACCGCGTTCGCGCCGCTCACCGACGTCTGGGGCTGCGGCAACCTCTTGCACGAGTGGGCCGGCCTCGTCCACACCAACACGTCGAACCAGACCGAGACCTTCTACTACAGCTACTGGCGCTGGGTGCACCCGTACGGCTGGGACTGGGCGCCCCTCCCCTGGCAGGTCGCGACCGTGGCCCCCGGAGGCATCTTCACGTGGGCCCCGACGACCAGCAACGCGTGGACGCCGCACTACTACTACGCGACGGCCGCGTGGTTCTACTCGTCCGTGACCGGTGAGTACACGATGTCCTGGCTGTTGCCGCGCTCGCGCGACCTGACCGCCCAGATCTACGGCACGTACTGGTGCTACCCGGGCTGACCGGCGGAACGCCTCACGACGCAGCGGCCGGGGCGACCCGGTCGCCCACCCTCAGGTCGCCGTCGCTCACGAGCGCGACGAGCACGGCGGCGACCTGCGGGTCGAACTGCGAGCCGGCGCCGCGCTCGAGCTCGGCCAGCGCGCGCTCGACCTCCATGCCCGGGCGGTAGATGCGCGAGGAGGTCATCGCCTCGAGCGCGTCGGCGCAGTGGAGAATGCGGCTCTCGAGCGGGATCTCCTCCGCGGCGAGGCCGTCCGGGTAGCCGCGGCCGTCGAAGCGCTCGTGCAGGTGCAGGACCCAGCTCGCGATCTCCTCCAGGCCGGCGCCGGCGATGATGTCGCGGCCCAGCTCGGAGTGCCGGCGCATGATCGCGAACTCGTCGCCGTCGAGCTTGGCCGGCTTGAGCAGGATCGCGTCCGGGATGCCGATCTTGCCGACGTCGTGAAGGATCCCGGCAGTGCGGAGCATCTCGAGCCGCTCGTCGGGCAGACCGAGCGCGTACCCGAGCTCGGCGGCGTAGCGGGCGACGCACTGGGAGTGCGAGTGCGTATAGCCGTCCCTGGCGTCGACCGCGCGGGCGAGCGCATGCACGGTGTTCACGAGGCCGGCGCGCAGGTTGCGCTCGGCAGCCTCCTCCGCGGACAGGGCGAAGTCGATCGCGTCCGAGTAGACGAACGTGCGCGCCTTGCCGTGCGACTTGGCCCAGTACATGGCGCCCTGCGCGAGGTGCAGCAGCTCGTCCTGCAGCGTGCCGTGGCGCGGGAACGAGACGATGCCGGCGCTGAAGCCGATGTCCACGCGCGCGCGGACGCGCTCGACGATCTGGTCGGCGGTGCCGACGTCGGCGTCGACGAGCGCGAGCATGAACTCGTCGCCGCCGACGCGGCCGCAGACGTCGCCGGCCCGCAGCTCGTCGCGCAGGGCGGCCGCGACGGCGCGCAGCGCCTCGTCGCCGACGGCGTGGCCGGCGCCGTTGACGGTCTTGAAGTCGTCGAGGTCGAGCGCGACGACGGACACGGGGTACTCGCTGCGCTCGGCGCGGCGGAGCTCCTCGGCCAGGCGCTCCTGGAAGGCGCGGTGGTTGAGGAGGCCCGTGAGCGGGTCCTTGAGCGCCTCGAGCAGCGCGTCGGCCATGCGGTCGAAGTCGTGTGCCAGGGCCGCGATCTCGTCGCGCCCGTCGAGCTCGGTGCGGGCGCCGCTGTCACCGTCCCGCAAGCGGTTGGCGATCGCCCGGATGCGGTCGAGCCGGCGTACGACCGTGAGCGTGAGCAGCAGGCTCACCAGCCCGCCGAGCACCAGCGCGACGCCGACGGCCTGGCGTCGGGCCACGAGATGGCGATCTTGCTCAGGTGCGGGTTGAGGTCGTGCAGCCGCTGCACCCGCTCCTGCATCAGCTGGCCGTCGGCGAGCTCGCTCGTGTCGAGCCCGTCGCCCCAGGTCGTCGCGATCGCCATCAGCTCGGTGCGGGCGGCGCGCTCGTAGGCGTCGTCGACCGAGTCGGCCGAGACGCTGATCATCACGGCGGCGAGCACGAGCACGCCGCCCAGGACGAGGGCGGCGATGCGGGGACGGAGCCCGGTGAAGGGGTTCAGGCGGCGCACTCCGTGCTATTTCGGCGAATCGCGGCTGGAAATTGACTGATCTTTGTCCCAGGGGCACGCGGGAACCCCATCACCGCTGCGCGCTGAGCGCGTCGACGGCGGCTGGCTGGTGAGCGGGGCGAAGACGTTCATCACCAACGGCGTGCGCGCGGACTTCTACGTGACCGCCGTGCGGACGGGCGCGACCGGCCATGGCGGGCTCTCGTTCCTGGTGCTCGAGCGCGGGGACGGTGTGAGCGCGTCCGCGCTGAAGAAGCTCGGCTGGCGGGCGTCCGACACCGCCGAGCTCGCATTCGACGAGGCCTTCGTGCCCGACGAGCACCTGCTCGGCGAGGAGGGCCGGGGCTTCTACCTGATCATGGCGAACTTCCAGTGGGAGCGGCTGGTGATGGCGTTGGGTGCGGTGGGAGCGATGCGGCGGACGCTGGAGCGCGCCGTCGGCGAGCTCTCCGGCCAGGCCGCCCGCCATCGCATCGCCGACCTCGCCACTCGCGCCGAGGCCTCCACCGCGATGACCTACCACGCGCTGCGCTTGTTCGTGAGCGGCGCCGGCGCCGTCCGCGAGGTCACGATGGCAAAGCTCGCCACCCAGCGGTTGAACTTCGAGCTCCAGGACGAGTGCTTGCGATTGATCGGACCGGACCTCGAGCTCGAGCGCGCGGTCCGCGACGCGCGCCTCGGCCCGATCGGCGGCGGCACCGACGAGATCATGCGCGAGATCCTCGGCCGCAGCCTCTGACCGCCTCTCCCCCGCAGTTCGGTGGCGTCGACGAGACGCCGAAATCCAGCCCATGGCAAGCGCTTAACCGCATAAGACTCGCGTCGTCCCCACCCTAAAGGTGCGGTTAGCCGTCCTTTACCACGCGGGGTTCGGTGGGACAGTTCTCGGCCATGGATGGAGTCATCGCGCACAACCTCTTCCACCGCGTCGGTGGCCTTCGGACAGGCGTCGACGTACTTCGCGACGTATCGCTCGAGGCGCCCGCCGGCGCCGTGACCGCGGTCGTCGGCGCCGCCGGGTCCGGCAAGACCTCGCTCCTCCATCTCCTGGCCGGGCTCGACCGGCCGACCGCCGGCTGCGTCACGCTCGACGGGCGCAACCTGCGCGGCCTCGACGACATCGAGCTGACGCGCCTGCGGCGCGACCGCATCGGCCTGCTGCTCCCCGCGGCTTCGGTCCTCCCCACGATCACCGTTCGCGAGAACGTCGCGCTCCCGCTGCTGATCGCGCGCCGCCCGCCGGCCCCCGAGGCGGTCGACGCGCTGCTCGAGCGCGTCGGGCTCGCCCACCGCGCCGACGACCGTCCGGCGCAGCTCACCGCCCCCGAGCGCCAGCGTGTCGCGCTCGCCCGCGCGCTGATCGGCGGCCCCTCGCTCCTCCTCGCCGATGAGCCCGCCGGCGACATGGATCCCGAGGAGGGCGCGCACCTGCTGCTGCTCCTGCGCGAGATCGCGCAGGAGGACGGCGTGACGGTCGTGCTCTTCACGCGCGACGTCGACGACGCCGCCGGCGTGGCCGACCACACGGTCACGCTCGAGGGCGGGCGCGTCGTGGCCGCTGCCGCGCCGCTGGCCGCTTAGCCGTCAGACTCCCGCCTCCAAAGTCACGAACCTGGAGGCCATGAAGATGGGAGTTCTCGACGACAAGGTGGCGATCGTCACCGGGTCCGCGCGCGGGATCGGCCGGGCGACCGCCGAGCTGCTCGCCGAGCACGGCGCCAAGGTGCTCATCAACGACCTCGACGCCGACCTCGCCGCGCAGACGGCGTCCGAGATCGACGCCGAGACCGTCGTCTACGGCGGCGACCTCACCGCGCCCGGTGCGGCCGACGACCTCGTCAAGACGGCGGTCGACGCCTGGGGCAAGCTCGACATCATCGTCAACAACGCCGGTTACACGATCGACGCGCCGATCCACAAGATGAGCGACGACGCGTTCCAGCGGATGCTCGACATCCACACGATTGTCCCCTTCCGCGTCATCCGCGCCGCCGCGCCGCACCTGCGCGAGCCGGCGAAGGCGGAGCGCGAGCGCGGCGAAGAGGTCTTCCGCAAGATCGTCAACGTCTCCTCGATCTCCGGCACGATGGGCAACGCCGGGCAGGCCAACTACTCGGCGGCCAAGAGCGGGGTCGTCGGCCTCACGAAGACGCTCGCCAAGGAGTGGGGCCAGTTCAAGATCAACGTCAACGCGGTCGCGTTCGGCTGGATCGAGACCCGCCTCACCGCCTCCAAGGTGGAGGACAACACGATGGAGATCGGCGGCGAGAAGGTCCAGCTCGGCATCCCGGACCAGATGCGCGGCATGGCCTCGATGCTGATCCCGCTCGGCCGCACCGGCACGCCCGAGGAGGCGGCCGGCGGCGTGTTCTTCCTCTGCTCGCCGTGGTCGAACTTCGTCCACGGCCAGGTGCTGAACATCACCGGCGGCCAGTTCACGGGAATGACGACGTGACTTCCGGCGTCTTGTCTCGTAACGTGTCCGTCGTGCTCCGAGTACGCGCCGCCACCACCGTGTAATCCGCCTGCGGGCGGTCGGTGGTGGCCTGACGTGTTCTCTCCGCCGACTCAGGAGCACTCATTGACCGCCTTCGCACTCCCCGATACCGCCGCCCGCCTGCGCGGCGTGCACAGCTCGCCGGTCCGCGACATCCTGGCGCTGACAGGCCGGCCGGGCGTGATCTCGTTCGCCGGCGGCCTGCCGGCGCCCGAACTGTTCGACACCGCGGGCCTCGGCGCCGCGTTCGCCGCCGCGATCGCCGACGGCGGCCGCACGCTGCAGTACTCGACCACCGAGGGCGATCCTGACCTGCGGACGGCGATCGCGACACGACTTTCCGCGCGCGGGCTTTCGACCACCGAGGACGAGGTGCTCGTGTGCAGCGGCTCGCAGCAGGCGCTCACGCTCGCCGCCACGGTGCTGATCGAGCCGGGCGACGTCGTCCTCGTCGAGGAGCCGTCCTATCTCGCGGCGCTGCAGGCGTTCTCGCTCGCCGGTGCGCACGTGGTCCCGGTGGCGTGCGACGACGACGGCCTCGATCCCGACGCGGTCGCCGCCGCCGCGCGGCGATACGGGGCGCGGCTGCTCTACACGATCCCGACGTTCCACAACCCGACCGGCCGCACGCTCCCGCTCGAGCGCCGCATCGCGCTGGCGGGTGTCGCCGAGCGCTGCGGCCTGTGGCTGCTCGAGGACGACCCGTACGGCGAGCTGCGCTATCGCGGCGAGCCGCTGCCGAGCCTGGCGACGCTCGGCGCCGGCGACCGCACGCTGTGCCTGTCAACGCTGTCGAAGGTGGCGGCGCCGGGCCTGCGCATCGGCTGGGTCCGCACGCCCGCGGCGCTGCGCTCTTCGCTGGTCGTCGCCAAGCAGGCGGCCGACCTGCACTCGTCGACGATCGACCAGGCGGCGGCGGCGCACTGGCTCGCCACCGTCGACCTCGACGCCCACATCGCCGGGCTGCGCGCGGCCTACGGCGCGCGCCGCGACGCGCTGCTCGACGGGCTGCTCGAGGCGCTCCCGCCGGGGTCGACCCACAACCGCCCCGAGGGCGGCATGTTCGTGTGGGCGCGGCTGCCCGACGGGTGGGACTCCGAGGCGCTTCTGCACCGCGCGCTGGCGCGCGATGTCGCGTTCGTCCCCGGCTATCCGTTCTTCGCCGGCGAGCCGGATCGCGCCACGCTGCGCCTCTCGTTCACCACCCATTCCCCGAAGGAGATCGCCGCGGGCCTGGCGCGGCTGCACGACGCGTGGCACTAGTCTGGCGGCCATGAAGGTCGTCAAGCCAGCAGGCGAGGATCGCGCGACTGCGCGTGGTGTCGTCGGCGGCGCCGAGATCTCGCAGGCGACCACTGGGGCCACGAACATCTACATGGGCGTCTTCCGCGTGCCGGCGGGCGCCCAGTCGCGGCCGCACTACCACGAGTCCTGCGAGAGCGCCGTCTACATGCTGTCCGGCAGGCTCGAGGTCAAGTGGGGTGACCAGCTCGAGGAGACGGTCACGCTCGAGCCCGGGGACATGGTCTATGTCCCCCCGCGCGAGACCCACCTCTTGACCAACCTCTCGGACGCCGAGGCGGCGGAATACGTCGTCGCGCGCGACTCGCCGACCGAAGACTCGGTCGAGGTGCCCTGGGCCGGTTAGGCCCGGGGAGCCTCGCCGAGCCGAACGTTGTGAGTACCCACTAACTTGGCGCGTCCCCGCTCGCTGGGCGCTTGACGGCGCGCGGTTGTGAGTGAATACTCACAACCATGCTTAGTGACCACTCACAAGTCCGCCGTGGCTGGACCTTCGCGATCGTCTCGGTCGCTCTCTTCATGGTCGTCCTCGACAACCTCGTCGTCACGACCGCGTTGCCGTCGATCCGCGCCGACCTGGGCGCGACGATCCAGTCCCTGGAGTGGACGGTCAACGCCTACACGCTCTCCTACGCCGTGCTGCTCCTCACCGGTGCGGCGCTCGGTGATCGCTTCGGCCGCCGGCGGATGTTCGTCATCGGCCTCGGCCTGTTCACGGCCGCCTCCGCCGCCGCGGCGCTGGCGCCCACCACCGCGGCGCTGATCGCCGCGCGCGCCATCCAGGGCACCGGCGCCGCGATCGTGACGCCGCTGACGCTGACGCTGCTCGCCGACGCGTTCCCGGCGGAGAAGCGCGGGCTGGCGATCGGCGCGTGGTCGGGGGTCTCCGGCCTCGGCGTCGCGCTCGGCCCGCTGGTCGGCGGCGCGGTCGTCGACGGCATCTCGTGGCACTGGATCTTCTGGATCAACGTGCCCGTCGGCCTCGCGGTGATCCCGTTCGCGGCGCGCCGCCTGCACGAGAGCTACGGCCCGGCCCGCCAGATCGACCTTCCGGGCGTCGCCCTGGCGAGCGCCGGCCTGCTCGGCATCGTCTACGGCATCGTCCGCGGCGCCGAGCTTGGCTGGACGAGCACCCCGGTGCTCGGCTCGCTGATCGCCGGCGCGACGCTCGTGGCCGCGTTCCTGGTCTGGGAGGCGCGGGCGAAGCACCCGATGCTGCCGCTGCGCTTCTTCCGCTCGCGCGGGTTCGCCGCCGTGAACCTCGTGTCGCTGTCGATGTACTTCGGCGTCTTCGGCTCGATCTTCCTGCTCGCACAGTTCTTCCAGGTCACCCAGGGCTACTCGCCGCTGGAGGCCGGGCTGCGCACACTGCCGTGGACGATCATGCCGATGTTCATCGCGCCGATCGCGGGGGTGCTGTCGGACCAGATCGGGTCGCGGCCGCTGATGGCGACCGGGCTTGCGCTGCAGGCCGGCGCGATCGGGTGGCTGGCCTCGATCTCGAGCCCGACCGTCCCGTACGGCGACCTGGTGATCCCGTTCATCATGGCCGGCACCGGCATGGCGCTCGTGTTCGCGCCCGCCGCCAACGCGGTGCTCCAGAGCGTCCGGCCCGAAGAGGCCGGGCAGGCGTCCGGGGCGACCAACGCGATCCGCGAGCTGGGCGGCGTCCTCGGCGTCGCGGTGCTCGCCACCGTGTTCGCGCACAACGGCTCGTACGCGTCGCCCGAGACGTACACGAACGGCATGACGAGCGCGATCTGGGTCGGCGCCGCGGTGCTGGCGGCCGGTGCCGTCGCCGCGCTGTTCGTGCCCGGCCGCCGCGCCCAGCGCGCCGCCGCGGTGCAGCTAGCGCACCTAACCGACTCCGTCGGCGGGCACACGCAGGTCGAAGCGGCAGCCTGAGTAGTAGGCGCCGGCCGGCGAGGCGAGGAAGGCGGCGAGCTCCGCCACCTCGCCCGCCGGTGTCTTCTCCCCCGGGTGAATCGCCACCGGGCGGATGCCGAGCCGGGCCCACTCGATCGACAGCGTGCGCGCCAGGTTCTCGAGCCCGGCGCGCGCCGCCTCGGCGTGGGCGTCGCCGGGCGGCGGGGCGAGCAGCACGATGAGCTTGGCGCCGTCCGCCTGCGGCTGGATCGCCGCCCACGCGCCGTCGAGCGCCGCACGCACCGCGTCAACTCCCCGGGCGGATGCGAAGCGCGCCGCGGCGTCGACGACGAGGACGTCGACCGGGCGTTCGTCGCTCGCGCCGAGCGCGCGCAGACGGGCGGCGACCGCTTCGCCGAGCGGCCCCGCCTCGGTGACGCTGACGCGGACGCCGGCGAGGACGCCCGGCCGCAGGACTTCCGTCACGCCCGCCGCAGCTCGCGCCGCTGGCGCACGAGCCCGCGACGGCCGGCCGCGTCGAGCTGCGCGTACAGCTTGCGCACCTCCGCGAAGATCGCGTTCGCGACCTGCTGCTGCTGCTCGCGCGTCGGGTCCTCGATCCGCTCGAAGCGGATCGGGTCACCGTAGAGGACGGTCACCTTCGGGAACCGCAGCCGCTTCCAGTTGCGCACGCGCGAGGAGCCGTGGATCGCGATCGGCACGATCGGCGCGCCCGATTGCAGCGCGAGGCGCCCGATCCCCGGCCGCACGGTGTCCGACAGCTTTCCCGTGCGCGAGCGGCCGCCCTCGCTGTACATGGCGATCACGCCCCCGCGGTCGAGGATGCTGCGGGCGGTGATGAACGCCTCCTCGTCGGCGTAGCCGCGGCGGACCGGGAACACGCCGCCAGGCGAGTAGATCCACTCCATCGGCGGCTTGAACAGCTGCGACTTGGCCATGAAGCGGACCTTGCGGCGGATCGAAGTGCCGAGGAAGAAGTGGTCCATGAACGAGAAGTGGTTCGGCGCGAGGATCACCGGCCCGCGCTGCGGCACCTTCTCGGCGGCGAACCCGCGCGTGCGGAAGAACGTCCACGCGTGCAGCGTGGTGGCGATGCGGACCGCCTCGTAGACCCAATTGGGCTCCGTCGTGCGGGAACGGTGGTGGAAGCGGTCGAAGTGCTCCGCGGGGCGCGGGTCCTTGTAGACCTGCTCCTTGATCTGGCTGAGGTTCTCCTCCGTCATGTGCGCGCTCATTGTGACTCGTTACGATCGCCGTCGTGCGAAAGCCGAAACAGCTACTGCAAGTGATCCCCCTGCGCGTGATCGGCGTCGAGGCCCGCGGGCCGAGCCTGCGCGCCCCGACGGCCATGGGCGCGCTCGCGATCGGCGCAAGCGCGTTCGGCGCGATGGCGATCGCCCGCCTGGCGATCGGCCGCGCGACGATCCGCAAGCTCACGATCGACGAGCTGGAGGTCGGCAGGTTGCGGGTACAGGACCTCGAAGTCGTGAACGACCAACGCTGAGGAAGGAGCGCAGTGGCCGGGATCGAGGCCCACATCACGGGCACCGTCTGGAAGATCGAGGTGGGAGTCGGCGACGCCGTCGAGGAGGGCGACACGGTGGTGATCCTCGAGTCGATGAAGATGGAAATGCCCGTGGAGGCCGAGGACGAGGGCACGGTGAAGGAGGTCCTCGTCAAGGAAGGCCAGTCGGTCTCCGAAGGCGACACCCTCGTCGTGCTGGAGTAGTGGATCTCGCCGGCGGCAAGCTGCGCTTGGACCATCCGGCGGAGCACGTCGCGCGCCTGACGATCGACAACCCGGAAAAGCGCAACGCGCTCGACCACGAGATCCTCGACGCGTTCGCGGCCACGCTGCCGGAGCTCGACGCCCGGTGCCTGCTCGTCACGGCCACCGGCCCCGTGTTCTCGGCCGGCTACGACATCGGCAACCTGCCACGCGATGAGTTCGCGGACCGCGCGGAGGCGCTCGTCGCGCATCCGTTCCACGAGGCGATCGAGGCGCTGGACGCGTTCCCGTTCCCCTCCGTGGCCGCGCTCAACGGGCACGCGATCGGCGGCGGGCTGGAGCTCGCGCTGTCCTGCGACCTGCGGGTGGCATCCGAAGAGGCCAAGATGGGGATGCCGCCGGCGCGGCTCGGCCTCGTCTACAGCCACACCGGGCTGCGCAGGTTCGTCGACGCGATCGGCGTGCCGCGCACCAAGGAGCTGTTCTTCACGGCCCGCAACGTCCCGGCCCGTACCGCGCTGCAGTGGGGGCTGGTGAACGAGATCGTGGCGCCGGATGCGCTCGCCGACCGCGCGGTGAAGTTCGCCGGGCAGATCGCGGCCAACGCGCCGCTCTCGCTCCAGGGCAACAAGCGGACGCTGCGCGAGCTGCTGGCCGCCGAAGGGGAGCTGGATCCCGAGATCGAGCGCGAGCTGGTCGAGCTGCGCGAGGCGTGCTTCCACAGCGAGGACTTCTTCGAGGGCGTACGCGCGTTCGCCGAGAAGCGCCCGCCGCGCTGGCAAGGCCGCTGATTAGCTGGACATTTGTCCACGCCGCTTCAAGGAGGGGGGTGGTGCGCCGATCACGTGATTGCTGACTCAATGGCAAACCCGTCGTGAGGCGGGGACGCAAAGCCAGAGGTCTCGATCCACGAGATGGCTCGGTTGCCAGCAGGGCGCACGGTCGCGCCCGGTTCAACGCAACCTTTTTGGCAAGGAGAGCCGTTACATGTCTCGTCTGCAGGTCCTCGCGGCAAAACCCCGGCTCGCTCTCGGCGCGCTTGTGACGCTGCTGCTGGCTGCCGGAGCCGTCGTGGGCTCGGGCGCTGACTTCACCGCCTCGTCGGCCAACCCGGCGAACACGTTCGCCTCGGGCACGCTGACCATCCTCAACGAGAAGGAGGGCCAGGCGGTCCTCTCCGCGAGCGGCATCCGCCCCGGCGATCCCGCGCAGGTCGGCACGATCGACATCCAGAACAGCGGCTCCCTGAGCGGCGCGTTCACGCTGGTGCGCGGCACGCTCACCAACTCCGACACGACGAACCCGCTGGCGGCCATGCTCAACGTGGTCGTCACCGACTGCGGCGTCTGGACCAACGCGAGCACGCCCAACGCATGCGGTGACGGCGACGACGTGCAGAAGTACTCGGGCACGCTGGCGGCGATGGGCACGACCAACCTCGGCACCTTCGCCGGCGGCGCCAAGCACCGCTACAAGTTCTCGGTCTCCCTCGACAGCACGGCGGGCAACGCGTACCAGGGCGACAACGCAACTGCGGAGTTCGACTTCAACGCCGCATAGGAGCGGCGGAAACGGGCCAGGGATAGGCCATGGCGGGCACACGGAGGGCATCGGTACGCCGCGCCGGACGCATTGCGTCCGGCGCGGCGTTCGCCGTTGCGGCAGTGGCCGCCGCGCTCGTCCTGCTGCCGGCCGTCCTCGGTTGGCAGCGCTACGCGATCGTCTCGGGATCGATGACCGGCACCTACGACAGGGGCTCGCTGGTCATCGACGACGTCGTCCCGGTCGCCGACCTGAAGGTCGGTGACGTCATCACGTACACGCCGCCGGCGGGCGACCACCTGATCACGCACCGGATCCACTGGATCGGGCGCGATGCGCAGGGTGGCCGCCTGTTCCGCACCAAGGGCGACGCCAACCAGGTGGCCGACCCGTGGACGTTCCGGCTCGACCGGTCCACGCAGGCGCGTGTGCGCTTCGGCGTGCCGTACGTCGGGTTCGCCCTGGCGGCGCTCGGGCGCCGCGACGTGCGGATCGGCCTGATCGGCCTGCCCGCGGTGGCGATCGCCGTCTTCAGCCTCGCCGGCCTGTGGCGCCGGCTCGGCGCGCTGGAGGCCGCGGCGTGACGCGCCTCGCCCTGATCGTTCTCGCCGTGCTCGCGTTGGCGGGCGGCGCCGGCGCGTCCGGCGCCGACTTCACGGCCAGCTCGTACTCGACCGCGACGGTCTCGGCGGCGGCCGACTTCAACACGGTCACGGTCAGCCTCACCGATCCCGGCACGCCGCTGATCAACACCGTGTCGCTGAGCGCGACCGCGAGCTCGCAGCGCGGCGTCGCCTCGGTGAAGGTGCAGTACGCGCCGACCGGGACGACCGACTGGGTCGACATCTGCACCGACAACGTGGCGCCCTACAGCTGCTCGCTCGACACCACGACGCTGGCGGACCAGGGCTACGACTTCCAGGCGCTCGCCACCGACACGGCCGGCTACACCAAGACCGCTTCGGTCAGCAACCGGGTCGTCGACAACTTCGCGCTGGCCGTCTCGCTCGCCGACCCGGGCGCGATGAGCGGCACCAAGACCCTGACGGCGACGGCGTCCGGCGCCGCGCCGGCGCTGGCGTCGATCAAGATCCAGCAGCGCGCGACCGGGACCTCGTCGTGGACGGACGTCTGCACCAGCGCCGCGTCCCCCACCAGCTGCTCGCTCAACACCACGGTGTTCGCCGACGGCAGCTACCGCGACCTGCGCGCCGTGGCGACCGACACCGGCGGCCACACCGCGCAGAGCAACATGATCTCGCGCATGATCGACAACGCGCCGCCGACCGCCACGCCGAGCATCCCCGCGAGCGGCAGCGGCACGGTGTCGATGAGCGCGACCGCGAGCGACAGCGGGTCCGGCGTCGCCTACGTCGCCTGGGAGGCGTTCTACCTGGGCACCTGGTACGAGTTCTGCCGCGACACGACGGCGCCCTACACCTGCTCGGGCGACAGCACGGCGGTCCCGGACGGCTCGTACCCGACGCACATCGTCGTGGCGGACAAGGCGGGCGTGAAGACGACGTCGTCGGCGCAGAACATCATCATCGACAACCACACGCCGACCGGTGTCGACGTGCAGACCGGCAACGGCAGCGGCATGACCGTCGGGCGGATCCAGGGCACCGACTGGATCCAGCTGACGTGGTCGGAGCCGATCGACCCCGCGTCTGTTGTCAGCGGCTGGAATGGCTCCAGCCGCGCTATCAAGGCGCGGCTGATCGAGGCCGGCAGCAACGACACGATGGACTTCTACGACGCCAACGACACCACACGGCTCAACCTGGTGTCCACATCGGCCGATCTCAAGCTTGGTGGCGACTACGCGGGCACCAATGTCACGTTCGACGCCACGATGTCCATGAGCGGCAACTCGATCACCATCACCCTCGGCACCCCCGGCGCCGGCACCCGCAACACGCTGGTGAGCCCCGCCACGACCACGATCACGTGGAAGCCTTCGGCGCTGGCGACCGACCTCAGCGGTCACGCGAGCGCGACGACGCTGGTGACCGAGTCCGGAATCGCGGACCTCGACTTCTGATGCGCGCCGCCGCCACCCTGGTCATCTCGCTCGTGATGGCGCTCGGCGCCATCGGCCTCGCCGTCGCCGCCCCCGGCGGTCACCGACTGGCGAGCGCGGAGGTGCAGGCTGCGTCGGGCGCGGTGACGATCTCCAACTCGCGCGCGGGCCAGGCCGTGTTCAACGCGCAGGCGATGCGCCCGGGCGAAGGCGTCAGCGGGACGCTGCGGATCGGCAACTCCGGCGACGTGGCCGGGAATTTCGCGGTCCGCCCGTCTGGGCTGCAGGACACGCCGGGCCTCAATGGGGGGCTGCTGTCCCAGCAGGTCCAGCTCGTCCTGTTCGACGTCACCGACGTCAACAACGCCGTGACGATCTTCGCGGGCACGCCCGCCGACCTCGGACAGGTGAGCCTCGGCAAGTTCGAGCCGGGCGAGGACCGCGACTACCTGTTCGCGGCCACGCTGCCCGACACGGGTGACGACAACGCCTATCAGGGCGCCGGCATGAGCCTTGGGTTCGAGTGGCGGGCAGGGGCGTCCGCCACGCCCACGCCGACACCCACCGTGACGCCGGCGCCGACCGCGCCGCCGAGCCCGACGCCCGCCTCGACGCCCACGACGCCGACGGTGACCCCGCCGCCGACCGTGGTCGACTACTCGAGCACGATCGGTCTGCCCGCCGCCAACCGCTGCGCGAAGCGCGGCAAGCTCAAGTTCAAGGTCAGGGCGCCGAGAGGCACCAAGGTCAAGTCCGCGACCGTCGCGATCAACGGCAAGGTCAAGGTTCGCCTCAAGGGCAGCAAGTCGGTCACGCTCAAGAAGCTCAAGAAGACCTTCAAGGTCACCGTGGCCGTCAAGGCCTCCAACGGCCGGACCTACAGGGGCACGCGCGTCTACCGCGTCTGTGGCAAGTAGCTGAGCCGTCCGAGCCTCGCCGTACCGTTCGCGAAACGGCTCGGCTGACCCAAGGAGCGCGGATGCTGGATCTCGACGACCGCCTGGACGAGCTTAAGCAGCTCGGCCTCTACCGCCGCACCCGCCTGGTGAGCGGTCCACAGGGACCGCGGGTGGTGCTCGACGGGCGGCCGGTCCTCGTGCTCTGCTCGGGCAACAGCCTCGGGCTCGCCGACCATCCGCGGGTGCGCGAAGCCGCGGCCGATGCCGCGATGCGCTGGGGTGTCGGCGCGGGCGCCGCCCGCATGGCGTCGGGCACGATGACGCTGCACCGGCGGCTCGAGGAGCGGCTCGCGCGCTTCACCGGCGCCGACGCCGCCGTGGTCTTCGGCTCGGGCTCGCTCGCCAACCTGGGCGTCATCCCCGCCTTGGCCCGCAAGGGCGAGGTCGTGTTCCACGACGAGCTCGCCCACGCGTCGATCGTCGACGGCTGCCGGCTCGCGGGCGCCGACACGTTCGCCTACCGCCATTGCGACCCCGAGCACCTGGCCTGGGGCCTGCAGCAGGCCGACGGCCGCGGCGCGCTGATCGCCACCGACGGCGTGTTCGGCCTCGACGGCGACGTCGCGCCGCTGGGGGACATCGTCGCGCTCGCGCGGCGGTACGACGTGCGCATGCTCGTCGACGAGGCGCAGGCGCTCGGAGCGGTCGGCCCCGGCGGCCGCGGCGCCGTGGCCGAGGCTGGGCTCGAGGACGAGATCGACATCATCACCGGCTCGCTCGGGAAGGCGCTCGGGTCCTACGGTGGCTTCGCGTGCTGCGACCACGTGACCGCGCGCTTCCTCGTCAACAGCGCGCGGCCGCTCGCCCACTCCACGGCGCCGCCGCCGGTCGCGGTCGCGGCCGCGATGGCGGCACTCGAGCTGCTCGAGGAGCAGCCGCGGCGCGTCGAGAAGCTGATCGGCAACGCCGAGACGCTGCGCGCCGAGCTGGCGCGTGAGGGCTTCGAGGTCGCGGGCGCGTCGACCCACATCGTCCCGCTGCTCGTCGGCGATGCGGAGACCGCCATGCAGATCGTCGAGAACGCGCTCGACCAGGGCGTGTTCTGCGAGGCCGTCCTGCCCCCGACCGCCCCCGAGGGCGCGGCCCGGCTGCGGCTCGCCGTCATGGCCTCCCACACCCGCCCCGAGCTGCGCGGCGCGGCGCGGGTGCTCGCGCGCGCGGCGCTCCGGGCGGGCATGCGGCCCGGAGCCGGAGCGCCTGTAGCGGTCGCGCAGTTCGACGAGCTGCCGCGCGCTGCCTAACGGACCTCCACCACCATCAGGGTGTTGCCGTCCTGGTCCCGCAGCCAGAACATCGGGGGGACCGGGTCGCCCATCGCGCTGATCTCGGCGTCGACGTCCACGCCGCGCTCCTTGAGGTCCGCGTGGACGCCGGCGACGTCGTCCGTGTGGAGCGCAATGCCGGTCTCGGTGTTGCCGGCCTGCTTGCCCTCCGGCGGCCGCACGATGGCGATCGTGGTCTCGGCGCCCGGCGGGGCCACCTCGACCCAGCGATAGCCGCCGCCGAACGGCACGTCAGCGCGCTTCTCGAAGCCGAGCTTGTCGACATAGAACGCGATCGCCCGGTCCTCGTCCGTGACCGGGACGACGACGAGGCCAACCTTGGCGATGCGGGTCTGGGTCGTGCTCACGGTGCCCTCCTGGGTTGGATTTGCCGCTAGGACCGCGCGGATCGGAGAAACTCATCGGCGTGGTCTCCAAGAGGATCGCGGACGCGATGAACGCACACGATGTCGACGCCTTCGTCGCCTGCCTGCACGCCGACTACGACAGTCGGCAGCCCACTCATCCCGACCGAGCGTTCCGGGGCAGCGACCAGGTGCGCGAGAACTGGTCGGCGATCTTCGCGAGCGTGAAGGACTTCCGCGCCGAGCTCGTCCGCGCCGACGCCGTCGGCGACGTCGAGTGGAGCGAGTGGCACTGGCATGGCACCGGGCTCGACATGGCGGGGGTGATCGTGCTCGGCATCCGCGACGACCGTGTGGCGTGGGCGCGGCTCTACGTCGAGCCGGTCGAGCAGGCCGGCGCGGGCATCGAGGCCGCCGTGCGGGATATGACGGGCGAGTAGCCGGGTAAGGCGACTGGTATGAGCGAAGACAAGGGCCAGTGGGCCGAGACCGCTGACGAGGGCATCGTGCCCGACGAGCTCAGCGGAGATGAGGACGCCGGGTACGTCGGCCGTGAGGCCGCGTCGGACGAACCGGCGACCGAGGAGGGCGTCGACCTCAGCGCCGGTGACAACGCCGACGCCACGACGCAGGGCGGCCAGAACCGCCCGGAGGACGAGGAGCCCGACCTGCGCGACGCCACCGGCGGGCCGCGCCAGGTCGACATCGACGCCGCGGGCTAGTCCGACCAGGGCTCGCGCTCGAGCGCAGCCTCGAAGTCCGCGCGGCTGTGCACCGGCTCGCCGTGTGAGACGAGCACGTGCTCGAACGGCAACTCGAGCAAAGCCCGCAGCCCGGGCAGGATGCGTGCCTCGAAGTCACGACCCGACCACACGCGCAGAACGCCGCCGGGGGCCGTCATCGCGTCGGCGAACACGAGCGCGCGCTGTTCGGGCAGATAGAGCGGGGTCTCCATGCGGCCGCGGCAGTCGTCGTACGCACGCAGGCCGCCCGGCAACTCGTCGCCCGGGCTGACCGGCTCCAGCCTGGTGCGCGGCACGTCGTGCGCCCAGTACAGCCACGGCCCGTACGCCCGCGCGCCGTACCACCGCACGAACAGGTCGACGTCACGCACATGGTCGGGCTTGAGGGTCACGACCAGCTCCGGCGGCCGCGCCTCGAGCCGGTCCCACACTTCGCGAGCGGCCGGTGGCGGCGCGAGCGGATCGAGCACGGCGCTAACGCCCTCGGACTCAACCGCGAACGACGCCACCTCCGGCTCCCAGTCGTTCCCTTCGCGCCAGTCGGGATGCGGCTGCCGCCACAGCCACAGCCCCGGAGCCACATCTCGCACTTCAATTGGCATGCGTGACGAGCATATGCTCCGCCCATGGCTGACAAGGTGCTCATCAATCTGGCAACCGGACTCGAGGACAGCGAGCGAGTCACGATCGCGTTCCTGACGGCGGGCGCCGCGCTCGACACTGGTCGCGAGGTCGCGATGTTCCTCACCAAGGAGGCGGTGCGGCTGTGCGTGCCGGGTGTGGCGGTCGGGGTGGCCTGCGACGGCTGTCCGCCGCTCGAGCGGGTGTTCGCGCAGTTCGCCGAGAAGGGCGGCGAGTTGCTCGCGTGCCCGTTCTGCGTGAACTCGCGGCAACTCGACGGCGAGTCGTTCGTGGCCAATGCCAAGGTCGCGGGCGCCACCCCGATGTGGGAGTGGCTCGGCGACGGGCCGCACACGGTCTTCAGCTACTGAGGCCCGAAGCCGGTCTGGAAGGCGTCGTAGAGCGCCTTCTGGTCCGGGTCCTTGCGGTAGGCGAACGCGACGATCTGGCGGCCTTCGTCGGTCCACACGATCGAGGCCCAGTTCTTGCCTTCGCCGCGATCGACGAAGCAGAGCAGGCGGCCAACCGGCTGGCCGCCGCGCTCGAAGTCGCCCTCGAAGCCGTCCTGAGCGCACGAGCTCGCGTTGAGGTCGTTGACCCCGAACGCGCCCTTGACCCGCGCGTAGTCGTCTCGCACCGCGCTCGGCGACGCGAACAGGTTGTACTGGAGGTTCACCCCGTTGCCGTCGCTGCAGTTGGTCGCCGCCGCGGCGCCCGGCTCCGCATTCTCGGGCCGGCCGCACTTCGGCAGGATCGCGGCCGGGATGTGCGACCGCAGCTCTGTGCGCGGGCTGCGAGACGGGCTGACAGCCGCGACGGTGGGCGACCCCTTCACGGCAGCGGGCTTGGCCTCGCCACCGTTCAGCTTGCTCACGGCCGTCAGCAACCCGCCGACTGCGATGACCAGGGTCGTCGCCGCCGTGACCAGTCCGGTGCCGCTCTTGAGGAACGTCGTCACCCGAGCGGTCGCCGATTCGCGCGGGGTGTCTGACGGATACGTGCGCCGATCATCTCCGACCGGTGCCACGCAGACAACCCGATCGCTCAAGATGGCGCTCTGATGCGCCTGGCCCTCGTCCGTCCCGTAGGGTCCGCCCGTGAACCGGATCCAGGCAGCGGTCGGCAGCGCGGCCTTCCTCGTCGTCGCGCCCGGGGTGATGGCAGGCCTCGTCCCGTGGCTGCTGACCGGCTGGAGCTCGACGGACCCGCCCCTGGTCGTCGCGGCGCTCGGCGCGCTCCTCGTCGTCGCCGGCGTCGCGGTCGTCGTGCTCGCGTTCGCCCGGTTCGTGCTCGAGGGCCGCGGCACCCCGGCACCGATCGCACCCACCGACACGCTGGTCGTCGGCGGCCTGTATCGCCACGTGCGGAACCCGATGTACGTGGCTGTTACCACGATCATCGTCGGCCAGGCGCTGCTACTCGGGCGCCCGGTGCTGCTGGTTTACGCGGTTGCCTTCTGGGCGCTCGTCGCCGCATTCGTGCACGGCTACGAGGAGCCGACGCTCAGCGCCCAGTACGGCGAGCAGTACGCGGCCTATCGGCGCGCCGTCCCCGCCTGGGTGCCACGGCTGCGCCCGTGGCGCGGCACGTAGATCTCATAGCCGGCTCAGCCATTCGAGCGGGAACGGCGGTTGGGCGAGCGGCTTGACCGCGAGCCGCATCAGCAGCAGCGGGTTGTCGTCACCCGCGATGCGGTTCACGCGCACGGTGGAGCAACCGCCGCAGCGGTGGATGAGCGCCCATTCGCCGTCGGCGCGCACGCTGACGCCGATCGGCTCCATCGAGCCGGCGCAGTCGGCCGCGCGGTCACCCGGGCGGTTGTCGAGGTGCCGGCTCCACAGGCAGCTGGGGCAGTGATTGCGATGTTCGGTCCCCGGCGCGTCCATCGACACGTCGAGGCGACAGTTACGACATCTGAACGTGTCCGGGCCACGGCGCCGGACACGCGTGCGCTGATCGCGCGACAAGTGGTACCTCCGAGAAGGACTTCAGGGGGAACGGGACCGGGCGTCGCGCGAGGGCCCGGCTCAGCCGGGGTGGCGCGACGTGGGGTGTTCCGAGGCGGCGATCGTCATGTCAACACCACCTGCCTTCTCGTAGGCAGTCGCCGCAGGGTACAGGCCGTGGATTCAGTTGTCGAGGTATGCGTCCGCCACGCGCTTCGGCGCACGCGCCAGCCACGCCTCGACGATCACCTCGGTGAGCTCCTCGACGGAGATCCGCTGGAGCTGCACGAGCACGGCCGGGTAGCCGTCGAAGTGCGGCGTCGTGAAGAACACGTCCGGGTCCGAGGCGAGCAGCGCCTCCTTGGCGCCGAGGTGCTCGGTCCGCACGCCGAGGATCGGGCCGTCGGGCGCGGCGTCGCCGAGCGCCTCGAGGTCGCCGCGCCGCAACGGGCGCTCCCACACGAAGCCCTTCTCCTTCACGCGCCACGTTCGGTTGCCGTGCGAGATGCCCTCGTCGGTCTCGGGCAGGCCGAGCGCGATCCGCTCGACGTCCTCCCAGCTTGCCATCGCCTCAGACCTTGGTGACTCGGACCGCTGTGCCGTAGGCGCAGATCTCGGTCCACGTCGAGCCGAGCTCGGACGTGTCGAACCGCTCCTGCGCGCGCTGGCGGCCCTCGGCCAGCATCTTGGTCATGCCCTTGAGCTCGCCGCCGACGATCGACTTCAACGAAGCGCCGATCTGGGAGCCGACGTTGCGGGAGCGCACCGTGAGGCCGAACACCTCGCCGAGCACCTCATCGACGGTGTAGCCGGGCAGGTCGTTCATCGTGCTGATCAGCATGGCCCAGAGTCTGCCCGAAAGGCCCTATCGCTCGGGGTGCCGACGGGTGTAGGCATGGTCAACATCCCCTTCCACCCGTCTCAAGGAGGAGCCATGGCGGCAACCATCGAGCAGGCGGCGCCGTACGAGGGCGCCGTCGCCGTCGCCGAGAACGGACACGCGCTCGCGGCAGGAAGCGACCCGGCTGTGCCGTACGCGATGGGCTGGGTCCGCGACCTGCCCGACATGCGTGATTTCACCACCGGTCACGACGAGATCGCGGGCATCCTGAACGAGCGGCCCGTCGGTGCGACGATCTGCGCCGAAGCACCGAAGCTCGACGCGCACGTGGACCTGCGCCAGTGGTGCTCCCCGATCGAGGACCAGCGTGACATCGGCTCGTGCACGGCCAACGCCTCGGTCGGCATCGTCGAGTACTTCGAGCGGCGGGCGTTCGGCAAGCACCTCGACGGCTCGCGCCTGTTCGTCTACAAGGCCACGCGCAACCTGCTCGGACTGACCGGCGACACCGGCGCCTGGCTGCGCAGCGCGATGGGCGCGCTGGCGACCTTCGGCGTGCCGCCCGAGAAGTACTGGCCGTACGACACGAAGAAGTTCGACGTCGAGCCCTCGGCCTTCGTCTACGCGATGGGCCAGTCCTACCGCGCGGAGAAGTTCTACCGGCTCGATCCGGGCGGGACCGCACCGGCCGACGTCCTGGACGCGATCAAGAAGCACCTCGCGGCGGGTATCCCCTCGATGTTCGGCTTCACGGTCTACGACTCGATCTCGCAGGCCAACGGCGCCGGCGTGGGCAAGATCCCGTTCCCGCAGCCCACCGACCGCGTCGCGGGCGGCCACGCGATCTCCGCCGTCGGCTACGACGACGCGATCGAGATCAAGCACTCGGCCGCGTCGGCCCCGACGAAGGGCGCGCTGATCATCCGCAACTCGTGGGGCACGAGCTGGGGCGACCGCGGCTACGGCTACCTGCCGTACGAGTACGTGCTCAGGCGCATCGCCGTCGACTGGTGGGTGCTGATCAAGTCGGACTGGCTCGACCAGGCGCCGTTCCAGCAGTAGGCCGCTACCTGCCGCCGTCGGCGGCCTCGTGGACGATCGACGTGTCGACCAGCCATTCGACCGGAGCGCGATCGTCGGTGTACACGGGGCCGCCGCGGAGGGGCGGGGCGAGCCGGCCGGACGCATCGACTGCGAGTTGACGGAGGTCCGAGGGCAGCGACTCCTCGGCCTTGAGCAGCGTGTCGCGCGACGGCGCCGTGTCGGAGGCGATGAGGATCGTGTTCTCGCGCTTGGCCGGGTCGCGCGCGACGTGCCTGAAGACGGCGCCGAGCGTCGCGGCGAGGACCTTCTCGAGCCGGTCCGACGTCTCGGGGTGGCCGACGTTGATCAGCACGGCACCGCCCGGGTTCAGGCGGTCGTGGGCGAGCTGGAAGAACTCCTTCGTGGTCAGGTAGAACGGGATATAGGGCTGGCGGTAGGTGTCGAGGAAGATCGCGTCGAAGCGCTCCTTCGTGGCGCGCAGGTACGGCCGCGCGTCGGAGGTGTGTTCGCGCAGCTGCGGCCGCGGCCGCAGGCCGAAGTAGCGACGCCCGATGTCGAACAGCTCGCCGTCGATCTCCACAGCGTCGATCGTCGTCCGCGGGAAGTAATGGGCATACGCGCGCGCGGTGGTGCCGGCGGCCGTGCCGAGCATGGCGATGTGGGCGGGCGGGTGCGGCTGCACGGCCAGCGGGTCGACGAGGAAGGCGTCCCAGTACCCGCCGGTGAGCACGGTACCGGGCTTGTAGAGCGAGTGGATGGCGAGCCCTTCGTTGAGCTCGAGCCGGCGCTCGCCGTCGGGGTACTCGACGACGCGGGCGTACTGGTACTCGGTGTCGGCCTCATGGATCACGCGCGCTTCGGACGAGCCCTTGACGGTGCCGACCGGCACGAGCATGAGCGCCGCGATCACGAGCGGTACGAGCGCCCAACGGCGCCGCAGGCCGAGCGCGGCGACCGCCCCCGTGATCAGCGCGAAGGTGAGGAAGGTGCGCTGCGTGCCGACGAGCGGGATCAGCAGCAGCGCCGCGGCGAACGTGCCGAGCAGCGAGCCGACGGTGCTGATCGCGTACATCCGCCCCGCCATCTCGCCCGAGTCCTCGACCGCGTGCATCTTCAGCCGGATCGCCCACGGCGACACCGAGCCGAGCATCAGCACCGGCACGGCCACCAGCACCAGCACGCCGAACAGCGAGCCGGCGAAGGCGCCGATCGAGTATTGGTCGAACGCCTCCACGCTGAGGCTCAGGAACGGGTGCGAGACGAACGGCACGAGCGCCATCAGCGCCGACGCCACCAACACGGTCCCGCACAGCGCCGGCAGCGTCGGGTGGCGGTCGGCCATCCGGCCGCCGAACCAGTAGCCGATCGAGAGCGCCACGAGGACGATCGCGATCGTGTTCGCCCACACGATGGTCGACGCGCCGAAGAACGGCGCCATCAACCGTGCCGCGGCGATCTCCGTACCGAGTGTGGCGGTGCCGACGGCGAAGACGAGGAGCTCGAGCGGCGGGCGGGAGCTACTCCTCGTAGGGCGAGAAGTCGGCCTTTCGGGCGCCGCAGACCGGGCAGAACCAATCACTGGGGATGTCGTCGAAGGCCGTGCCGGGCGGGATTCCGCCGTCGGGGTCGCCCTCAGCGGGATCGTAGATGAACCCGCACGACTCGCAGATCCACTTCTGAACAGTAGTCGTGACCATGGGCCATGAGGGTACCCTTATTCGCGTGGAGGTTGACCGGCCCGCGCCTGGCGAGGAGCTCAACACCGGCGCACCGACGGAGCCCCGCGCCGCGGCCACCGTGATCGTCCTGCGTGGTGGCGAAGGGCCCCTGGAAGTGCTGCTCGTGCAGCGGAATCCCGGCGCTCGCTTCATGCCGGGCGCGTGGGTGTTTCCGGGCGGCGCGCTGGACGGCGCCGAGGATGCCCGGACGGCCGGCGTCCGCGAGGTGTGGGAGGAGGCGCGCGTTGAGCTCCCCGATCCGGCCGCGCTGGTGGAGTTCTCGCGCTGGATCACGCCGCCCCAGGTGCAGATCCGGTTCGACACGCTGTTCCTGCTCGCCCCGGCCCCTGACGATGCCGCGCCGCATCCGGACGGCGGCGAGACCGTCGCGGTCGGCTGGTACTCGCCGCAGGCGGCGCTCGACGCCCACGAGCGCGGCGAGCTCGAGCTCGTCTTCCCCACGATCAAGACGCTCGAGCAGCTGTCGCGCTTCAGCTCGGCCGCCGCGGTGCTGAACTGGGCCGACGCGCGGGTCGTCGAGCCGATCGAGCCCCGAGTCATCGTCGAGGGCGAGGTCGCCCGCATTGTGCTCCCCGGAGAGCCGGGCTATCGCGACTAAGCCGCTCACCGTCGCCGTCACAGGCCCGACCGGCGACATCGGCCGCGCCTTCCTGCGCGCCTGCGACCGCTCGCGCGCGGTCGGCCGCGTGCTCGGCATGGCGCGGCGGCCGTTCGATGCGGCCGCGATGGGCCTGCGCAAGACCGAGTACCGGCAGGGCGACGTGCTCGACCGCGGCGCCGTCGACGCGCTCGTCGCGGACGCCGACGTCGTCGTCCACCTGGCCTTCATCATCATGGGCGGGCGCGAGGAGAGCCGCCGCATCAACCTCGAGGGGTCGGAGAACGTGTTCGCGGCGGCGGCCGCCGCGTCGCGGGTGCAGCGGCTCGTCTACACGTCGTCGGTCGCCGCCTACGGCTTCCACGACGACAACCCGCAGCCGCTCACCGAGGACGTCCCGCCGCGCGGCAGCGATGAGCACTACTACTCGGCCGACAAGGCGGAACTCGAGGCGCGGCTGTGGGAGCAGATCGGCGATCTCGACGCCTACGTCTTCCGGCCCTGCATCGTGACGGGACCGGACGCCCTGATGCCGTTCGAGTCGATTCCCTGGCCGCTGCGGCAGGCGCCGTTCGCGCTGCTGCCCGACACCGGGCTGCCGTTTCAGCTCGTGCATCACGACGACGTCGCGACCGCCCTGGTGGCGGCCGTGCGCGCCGCCGGGCCGCCGGGGATCTACAACCTCGCCGGCCCGGGGGAGCTCACGCCGCGCGACCTCGGCCGCGCGCTCGGCTGGCACAGCATCCCGACGCCGCGCGCGGTGATCTCGCTCGCCGCGGCCGTGAGCGGCCTGCCGCTGGTGCCCGCCCGGGCCCAGTGGCTGCACGCCTTCAGCGTGCCGATGGTGATGTCAGCGGCCCGGGCTCGGAAGGAGCTTCGCTGGCGGCCTCGCCATCCGGCAGAGGAGACGCTGGCAGCGGCGGTGGCGTCGGCGCGCGAGCGGGGGATTCTGTAGGCACGGGCGGCGCCGGGGCGAAGCGGTAGCCGCAGTACCGGCAGACATTGGCATGCGCCTTGATCGTCTCGAGGCAATCGGGACAGTCCCGGGACGCGGCCTTGCGCTGCGCGGCGGTGTTACGGCTCAGGAGGACCGCGACGTAGCCGGCAATGCCGACCGTGAGTGCCCCGATCGTGATCCACACGCCGTCGAGCGGATCGGTGCCGACAAAGACGACAAATCCGGTCAAGAGGCAGCCGAACCCGAAGTAGAAGGCTCGCGCCACGAGCGTGTTCCTGGCGATCTCTCGCTTCTCGAGCGTCTCCAGTGTCCGCGGCGGCAGAACCGCGGCCACGAAGCTGAAGAGAGCGAGCCCCAATGGGAAGGCCATGCCGGCGTATCCGAGGGCCTTGCCCGCGACGGTCAGCGGGGATTCGGTGGAGACGATCCAACCGACGATCGTCCCGGCGCCCGTTACGAGGCCGATGACCGCCCCCAGGGTGCGGACCGGTGCCCACTCCACGGCGATGACACTACTCGCGCCGCATCTCCGGATCCATCAGGGCGGGGCGTGATGCGGATAATCCCGGGGTTGCGTTCATCCCCTGAGCCTTCGTAGGCTCGGCCAGTGGAGGTCATCGAGGACGCGCTGGTCCAGATTCACCTCCTCGGTGGATTCGTGGTCGTGATCGCCGGCCGGCCCCTGAGCGATGACGCGTGGCGGCTGCGGCGGGCGCGGACGTTGATCAAGCTCCTGGTGCTCGCACCCGACCACCAGATGCACCGTGAGCAGCTGATGGAGCTGCTGTGGCCAAGGGGCCGCCCGCCGGAAACAGCCTGCACCAGGTTCTGTACACGGCTCGCCGCGCGCTTGGCACGGCTCCGGTCCGCCTCGCCATGCGCGACAGCGTGGTCGCGCTCGACGGCGACGGCCTGTGGGTCGACGTCGACCGGTTCGAGGTACAGGCCGCCACCGCGCGGAGCGCGCGCACGGTCGACGGCTACCGCGAGGCGCTCGCCCTGTACGGGGGCGAGCTGCTGCCAGAGGACCGCTATGAGGATTGGACGCAGGCCCGGCGCGACGCGTTGCGCGAGTCGCAGCTCGCCCTGCTGGTCGAGCTCGCCGCCCTCCAGGCCGAGCAGGGGGATCGTGGCGGCGCCGTCGAGACGCTGCAACGCGCCGTCGTCGAGGACCCGCTGCACGAGGCGGCGCACCGCGAGCTGATGCGGCTGTTCGCCGCCGGCGGCCGCGGTCAGCAGGCGCTCGCCCAGTACCAGCAGCTGCGCGAGGTGCTGCGCCGCGAGCTCGGCGCCGACCCGGATCCCCAGACGCGCGGGCTCTACCGCGAGATCCTGGCCGGCCAGCACGACGCCGAGGCGCCCGGTGTGCCCGAGAGCCGCCTGCCGCGCCAGCTCACGGGCTTCGTCGGGCGCAAGCGCGAGTTGGCCGAGCTCGAGCGGCTGCTGGCCGGCTCCCGGCTGCTCACGCTCACCGGGCCCGGGGGCAGCGGGAAGACGCGGCTCGCGCTCGAGCTGGCCGCGCGCCGCGAGGCGTCGTTCGACCGCGGCGCGCCGCTGGTCGAGCTGGCCCCGATCCGCGACCCCGCGCTCGTGGTCACCGAGACCGCCACGGCGATCGGCGTCCAGCTGCGCGCGGGCGACGATCCGGTCGCCGCAGTCGTCGCGCAGATCCGCGACGCGAGCCTGCTGCTGGTGCTCGACAACTGCGAGCACCTCATCGACGCCTGCGCCGCGCTCGCCGATGCGCTCCTGCGGTCGTGCCCCAACGTGCGCGTGCTGGCGACCAGCCGCGAGCGCCTGCGGATCCCCGGCGAAGCCGCCTGGCGCGTGCCGTCGCTGTCGCTGCCGAGCGACGCGCTGAGCAGCGCGGCCGACCTCGCGCACTCCGAGGCGGTCCGGCTGTTCTGCCAGCGCGCGACGGAGACCTCGCACGCGTTCGCGCTTTCCGACGAGAACGCCGCCGCGATCGCCGAGATCTGCCGCCGGCTCGACGGCATGCCGCTCGCGCTCGAGCTCGCCGCGGCGCGCGCAGACCTCCTCTCGCCCGCCCAGATCGCCCAGCGCCTCGGCGACGCGCTCGCCCTGCTGGGCTCGGGCAGCCGCACCGGCCTCACGCGCCAGCAGTCGCTGCGCGGAACACTCGAGTGGAGCCACGACCTGCTCAGCGAGCCCGAGCAGCTGCTCTACCGGCGGCTCGGCGTGTTCGCGGGCACGTTCGGCGTCGAGGCGGTCGAGGGCATCTGCGGCGGGGACGAGGCGCTCGATCTGCTGGCGCGCCTGGCCGACAAGTCGCTCGTGCAGATCGAGGCCGGCGCGACCGGCCACCGCTACCGCCTGCTCGAGACGATCCGCCAGCACGCGGGCGAGCGGCTGGCCGCCGCGGGCGAGCGCGACCGCGCCGAGGCTGCCCACCGCGCCTGGTATCTGGCGCTGGCCGAAGCGGCCGACCGCGACGTGGACCCCGCCGTCGCCGCCGCCTGGCCCGCCGACCGGCTGATGGCCGAGCACGACGACCTGCGCGCGGCCCTGACCTCCGCGATTCGCCACGACCCGCCCGCCGCGTTGCGGCTCGCCGCCGCGCTGTGGTGGTTCTGGATGGCGCGCGGCTACTTCGTCGAGGCGTCGCGGCGGCTCGAGGAGGCGCTAGCCGGCGCCCCCGAGCCGACGCCGGACCGGCAGCGTGCGCTGTTCGCCGCGGCAGGCATCTCGGTCCGCCAGCGGAAGGGCCACTACGACCGGGTGGCCGTGTTCGCCGGTGAGGCGCTGGCAATCGCGCGCGCGAGCGGCCGCCCGGAGGTCGCGACGCGCGCGCTGGAGCAACATGGGCTGCTGGCGATGGGCATGTTCCGCCTCGCCGCGGCCGAGGAGCTGTTCACCGAGGGCCTCGCGCTCGCCGTCCAGATCGGCGACAAGGCCGTCGAGGTGGCGATCAAGCAGGCCCTGGGCGTGCTCGCCGGATGCCGCGGGGACAACGCGGGCGCGCGCAGGCTGTTCGAGGAATGCCTGACGCTGCTCGACGAGATCGACGACGAGCGGACGCCGCTGTTCTGGGCCTCACACATCTCGCCGGTCGTGCTCCCGACCGGCCCCGAAGGCGCGCCGCGCGCGTTCTTCGAGGACACGTTCGTCCTGCTGCGCGCGGTGACGCGGCGCGCGGGCATCGGCTACGTGCTCTGCAACATGGGCGAGGCCTGGCGCGCGGACGGCGAGCCGGCCGCCGCGCGCGAGCCGCTCGAGCGGGCGCTCGCGCTGTTCCGCGAGATTGGCGACGAGCAGGGCATGGGCGTCGCGCTCAACGCGCTCGGCAACCTCGCCCGTCAGACCGGCGACTACGAGGCGGGCCGGGAGTGGTTCGCCGAGGCGCTGGCGCTGCGCCGTGCGGCACGCGACCGGCGCGAGATCGCGATGACGCTTCTGGGCATGGGCGTGCTCGGCCTCTACGCGGGTGACGAGTCCGCCCGCGCGCTGATCGAAGACGCGACGCAGATCTTCGAGCGCACCGACGACGGCCCGGGCACGCAGCTCCCGCCGCTGAACGTCGCGAACTTCGAGCTCGACACGGGCAACCCGCAGCGGGCGTTCGAGCTGCTCGAGGGCATCGCCACGCCAGACGAGCACGTTCTCGTGCGCAGCCGCGGCTGGGTGGCGGCAGCGCTCGGCGAGGCCGCGATCGCCATCGGCGAGCCGGAGCGGGCGCACGCGGCGTTCGCCGACGCCCGGAAGAGCTTCATGGACCTCGGAGAGGACCGCGGCGTGCGGCACGTGCGCACGCTCGCGACGCAGCTTGAGCGGCAGATGAGCGGATGTTGAGTCGCGCGCCGTAGCTTCGCCGCATGACGATCCAAGACACTCCGGTACTCGCCGAGGGCTCGGTGGCCGAGCTCGCGACAGGTATGCGCGGGCGCGTCGTGCGCCCGAGCGACTCCGACTATGACCGGGCGCGCGCCATCTGGAACGGCGCGCACGACCGGTACCCCGCGCTGATCGCGCAGTGCGCCGGCGTCGCCGACGTGATGCGCGCCCTCGAGTTCGCCCGCAGCGAGGAGCTGCGCGTGGCGGTCCGCAGCGGCGGACACAGCATCCCAGGTCACTCCAGCGTCGATGGCGGCATCGTCATCGACCTCTCTCCGATGCAGGGCATCCGCGTCGATCCCCAGCGGCGCACCGTCCGGGCCGAGGCCGGCGTCACGTGGGCGAGCTTCGACCACGAGACGCAGGCCTTCGGCCTCGCCACCACCGGCGGCCTCATCTCGAGCACCGGCATCACCGGGCTCACGCTCGGCGGCGGCATCGGCTGGCTGATGCGCAAGCACGGCCTGGCGGCCGACAACCTGCTCTCCGTCGACGTCGTGACGGCCGACGGCCGGCTCGTGCACGCCAGCGCCGACGAGAACCCGGAGCTGTTCTGGGGCCTGCGCGGCGGCGGCGGCAACTTCGGCGTCGTGACGGCGCTCGAGTACCAGCTCCACCCCGTCGGGCCGATGGTCACCTCGGGTGCCGTGTTCTACCCCGCGGCCGCGGCCGGCGACGTGCTGCGGGCGTACCGCGCCTGGACCGAGACCGCGCCGGACGAGACGACGACGCTCGTGAACCTCCTGACCGCGCCGCCCGCGCCGTTCATTCCCGAGGAGTGGCACGGCAAGCCGCTCGTGGCGATCATCGGCATGCACGCCGGCCCGGCCGACGAGGCCGAGCGCGCGCTGCGCCCGCTGCGCAACATCGCGCCCCCGGTCGCGGACCTGTTCGGCCCGATGCCGTACGTCGCGATGCAGAGCCTCATCGACCCGCTGTGGGGCCCCGGCGCCTCCAGCTACATGAAGGCCGGCTACCTGCGCGGGCTCGACGACCAGGCGATCGACACGCTGGTCGCGCAGCACGCGACGGTCACGTCACCGAAGACCGAGATCCACATCCAGCACCTCGGCGGCGCGGTGGCGCGGGTGCCGGCCAACGCCACCGCGTTCGGCGACCGCACGGCCCCGTTCGTGCTCAACATCATCGCGAGCACGTTCACCGACGAGGGCTACGACGAGGCGGTCGACTGGGCGCAGGCGACGTACTCTGCGCTCGCGCCGGCCCTCACCGGCGGCGCGTACGTGAACTTCCTCTCCAACGAGGGGTCCGAGCGCGTCCGCGCGGCGTACGGCGCCGCGACCTACGACCGCCTGGTGGCGCTCAAGGACGAGTACGACCCGACCAACGTGTTCCGGCTCAACCAGAACGTGCCGCCGTCTACTTGACGGCGAAGAGCAGGAACTGCGTGAACTGACTGGCGGCGAAGTTGTTGTCGCTGACCAACACGAGGGACTGGCGGCCGTCCCGCAGCCGCGGGCCGAACGTCAGTCCCTCGACGTTGTCGAGCGGGATCCCGAGCGCGTCGAGGTTCAGCAGCAGCTGCTTGTGGGCTGTCCCACCCCGCAGCGACACCGTGTAGAGCTTGATCTTGTTGCCGGTCCCGGGCGCGCCCACCGAGAACGAGCGCTCCATCGAGATCAGGAACCTGTCGCTGAGCGGCAGGAGCTCGACGAGCCCGTTGACCGAGAACGCGGTCGCGGGCACGGGCGGCTCGGCGACCGGGTCGGTCTCGTAGACCCACTGGCGGTCGGGCCGGCCCGTCCTGAGGTCGTAGCGCAGCAGCCGCGACGGGCTGCCGTTGGCGATCGTCGCCGCCGGGCCGTCCTGGACGAGCGCGTTCTCGGTACCGGTGAACAGGTGGTGGCCGAGGATGCCGGCGCTCTCGAACCCGAGGTTGCTGCGGACGCCGCGCGTATGGTCGGCGTTGGGCAGGAACGGCTCCGGAACGAGGAATGAGCGCTGGAAGGACCCGTCGAGCCCGTAGCGCCGGATGAACGGGTCGATCGGCGGGACGTTGTTCGCGAAGCCCTCGGAGGTGAGGATCAGGCGGCGGTCCTTGGTCAGCGCGAGCCCCTCGGGGTCGAGGCTGCCGGTCGGGTACGGGTTGCCGTCTGGCGC
Organism: uncultured Solirubrobacteraceae bacterium; assembly: GCA_963803335.1. GTDB lineage: Bacteria > Actinomycetota > Thermoleophilia > Solirubrobacterales > Solirubrobacteraceae > DASSUW01. The sequence continues at coordinate 229,798 of CAWDME010000016.1, forward strand.
CAGCAGCGTCGTGACGTCATCGAATGCGACGTCGCCGTTGCTCAGGCGGCCGTCGCGCTCGCGCAGCGAGACCGTGTAGAACCGCGCCGGGTTGAACTGGCTCGGATCGTCGGAGAGCGCGTAGTAGACGTCACGCTTGGCGTCGTACGTGATCGACGAGAGACCGCCGACCGTCGTGCCGTCGAAGGTCGTCCCCGTGGGGACGATCGCCTGCCCGCGGAACTCCAGCCGCGGGTGGTGCGCTTGCGCCGGCGCCGCGCACACCAGCGCAGCGATCAGGGCGATGGTTCCCGCGAGTCTTGACCTCATACCGCGATGCTAGCTGCCGCCGAAGCCACCCACATTGCCGCCGCCCACGTTGCCGTGGTGGATGTTGGCGTAATGCTGTGCCTCCGCTGCCAGGTCCTTCTCGCTGCGCTCGGCCTCCTTTCGACATCAAGATAGAGCGCTGAGCAGATCCCACCGGTTGCCCGCGATGTCGAGGAAGACCGCGACGCGCCCGTACGGCTCGCTGCGCGGCTCGCCGACGAACTCGACGCCCGTCGCCCGCATCCGCTCGTAGGTCGCGTCGAAGTCGTCGACGCGCAGGAACAGGCCGACGCGGCCGGCGAACTGCTGCCCGACCGCCGCGCGCTGGTGCTCGCCGTCGGCCTGCGCGAGCAGCAGCCCGGTCCGCGCGCCGGGCGGCCGCACGACGACCCATCGCTTGGGACGCCCGCCGACCGTCGTCAGGGCGGGCGAGTCCTCGACGAGCTCGAAGCCGAGCGCGTTGACGAAGAAGGCGATTGCGGCGTCGTAGTCGTCGACGATGAGGGCCATGTGTTCGAGGTGCATTGTCGGCGGCGCAATTGTCCCCGACTGGGGAATCCCCTGATGCCGAGGAGCGTCTACCGAGAGATGCTGCACGCATCCTCCCCGTTCCTCTCGCTGATTCGGAGTCGTGCCCAAGATGAACATCCAACGCTGGACGCTCGCGGTGGTCTGTGCCGCCACCGCGATGCTGATGCTCGACATCGCCGTGGTGAACACGGCGCTGTCGCGGATCGCCGAGGACCTGCACACGGGCCTGAGCGGCCTGCAGTGGGTCGTCGACGCCTACACACTCGCCCTCGCCAGCACGGTGCTGACCGCGGGCGCCCTCGCCGACCGCCTCGGGCGGCGCCGCGTGTTCACTTTCGGCCTGGCGCTGTTCACCGGCGCCTCGCTGGCCTGCGGCCTGGCCCAGGACATCACGATGCTCAACAGCGCCCGTGCGGTGCAGGGACTCGGCGCGGCCGTCATGTTCGCCGTCTCGCTCGCGCTGCTGGCACACGCGTACCCGGGCGCCCGTGAGCGCGCCGGCGCGTTCGCGGTCTACGGCGCCACCATCGGCGCGGCGTTCGCGGTCGGCCCGCTGGTCGGCGGCGTGCTCACGAGCGGCCTCGACTGGCAGTGGATCTTCCTCGTCAACCTGCCGATCGGCATCTTCTGCCTGTACGTCACCCGCGCCTACGTCGAGGAATCGCGCGACCCGCGCTCGCCCGGCATCGACTGGCCCGGGCAGATCACGCTGACCGCCGGGCTGTTCCTGCTCGTGCTGGCGCTGCTGCGCGGCAACGAGCAGGGCTGGACGAGCACCGCGATCATCGCCGAGCTGGTCGGCGCCGCCGTCGCGCTCGTCGCGTTCGTGATCGTCGAGGCGCGCGTGCGCGAGCCGATGCTGCCGCTGAAGTTCTTCCGCAACCCGTCGTTCACGGGCGCGCAGATCGCGGTCTTCGCGATCTCGGCGTCGTTCTTCGCGGTGTTCCTCTACACGACGCTGTACCTGCAGCAGATCCTCGGCCTGTCGGCGATCGAGGCCGGCCTCGTGTACCTCCCGGGCACGGCGACCATGCTCGTGGTCTCGGGCGCGAGCGCGCAACTGCTCGCCAAGGTGCCGGCGCGGACGGTGATCGGGGTCGCGCTCACGATGGTCGGCGCCGGCATGATGCTGTTCACGCTGGCCGACGTGACGTCCTCGTGGTGGATCGTGCTGCCGGGCGAGATCGTCGCGCTGATCGGCACCGGCCTATTCAACCCGGCCGTGACCAACGTGGCGCTGAGCTCGGTCCCGATGGACCAGGCGGGCGTCGGCGCCGGTGTGCACGACACGTTCCGCCAGGCCGGCATCGCGGTCGGCGTCGCCGCCCTCGGGGCCCTGATCCCGGCGGAGAACGCGTTCGGCGGCTCGCCGCAGGCGTACGTGGACGGGCTGCACGACGCGCTGTGGGCCGGCGCCGGACTCGCCCTCGTGGGCGCGCTCGCCGCCAGCCTGCTGATCGCCAAGCGCTACGGCGCGGCGGCCGAGATGCCGCCGGCCGAGCCGGAGCGGCTGGCGCTCGCCCCGGCCTAGCTGTTGCCTTACGTCACCTCGCTCGCGATCATCTCGGCGATCGCGAGCGAGGCCGTGGCGGCGGGTGACGGGGCGTTGAGCACGTGCACGGCGCGACCGGTGCGGACGAGCAGGAAATCGTCCACCAGGCCGCCGTCGCGCGCCACCGCCTGCGCGCGCACGCCCGCCGGCCCGCGCGAGACGTCGGCCGCGCGGATCTCGGGGACGTAGCGTGTCGCCTCGCGCAGCAGCAGCCGCCGGCTCGCGGCGTGAGCGATCTCGCGCGCTCCGGTCCGCCACCAGCGGCGCATGACCCGCCAGGTGCCGGGCCAGCGCAGCGTCGCCCGCAGGTCGATCGCGCGTGGGGCGAACAAGGCCGTCGGGCCGATGATCACCTCGCCCGCGACCGTCCGCGACAGGTGCACGCCGAGGAACGGCAGCGCCGGATCGGGCACGGGATAGATCTGCCCGCGCACCAGCTCCGGGCGCGCGAGCCGCAGGTACGAGCCGCGGAACGGCACGATCCGCACGTCGGGCCGCGCGCCCGACGCCAGCGCGAGGCGGTCCGACCACGCGCCCGCGCACGCGATCGCGCGCCGCGCCGGCACGCGCGAGCCGTCGGCGAGCACGGCCTCCACGTGGTCCTCGCGCTCGACGAGCGCGCGCACGCCGGCGCCGCGGCGCAGCTCGCCGCCGTGCCCCTCGACGTCGGCGGCGTACGCGGCCGCGACGGCGCCGAAGTCGACCATCCCCGTGTTCGGCGAATGCAGCGCCGACAGCCCGCGTGCGGCCGGCTCGACGGCGGGGATCTCGTCCGGCCCGAGCCGCGCGAGCCCCTGCACACCGTTGGCGCGCGCGCGCCGCTCGAGCTCGTCGAGCCGCGGCAGGTCGGCGGGACGCACGGCCACGACGAGCTTGCCGCAGCGGGGCGCCTCGATCCCCTTGTCCGCGCAATAGTCGTAGAGCGCCGCGGCGCCGTCCACGCACAGCCGCGCCTTCAGCGAGCCGGGCGCGTAGTAGATCCCAGCGTGGATCACGCCGCTGTTGTGCGTCGTCTGGTGCTCACCGAGCTTGCGCTCGCGCTCGAGCACGACCACGCGCAGGCCGCGCAGTGCGAGCGCCCTGGCGGTCGCCAGCCCCACGATCCCTCCCCCGGCAACGGCGACGTCGTGCACTAATCCAGCAGGTCCAGTGCCGCGCCGACGACCGATTCCGCGTCGATCTGGTGGTGCTCGTAGAGCTCGCCGATGTCACCCGACTGGCCAAAGCGCTGGACGCCGAGGCAGGTCATCGGCACGCCGTGGATCGCGGCCAGGAAGCTCAGCGTGTGCGGGTGGCCGTCGAGGAGCGAGACGATCGGCAGCGGCTCGTCGAACAGCGCGTCGAGGATCCACGGGTCGCCGTCGGCCAGGCCGGCGCGGGCCTGGAAGGCGCGGAACAGCAGGTCGGCGCTGGTGATACACACGACCGCCGCACCGAGCTCCTCAGCCGCCTCCATCGCCTCCGGCACCAGCGCGCCCATCACCGCGATCACCACCCGCGAGCCTTCGCGGAGCTTGTAGCCGCCGGCGAGAACGTGCGCTCTCGGGGCGTCGGTCGCCAGCGCCTGGTCGACCGGCCGCGTGGAAAGGCGGAAGTACGCCGAGCCGCCGTCCTCGCGTCCGAGCCGCGACAGCGCGTGCAGGAAGGTCCACTCGAAGTCGCGCCCGAAGGCCGGCTCCCACGCCACGCAGCCCGGCTGCTCGATCCCGATCGAGGGCGTGATCACCGACTGATGCGCGCCGCCCTCGGGCCCAAGCGTCACGCCGCTCGGCGTGCCGACGAGGATCGACTGCCCGCCCGCGTAGATGCCGAACGACCACGGCTCCAGCGCGCGCGAGACGAACGGGTCATAGATCGTCCCCACCGGCAGCAGCGGCTGTCCGGAGCGCGACCACGTCGCGCCCAGCTCGCCGAGCAGCCCGACGAGGTTGACCTCGGCGATGCCCAGCTCGATGTGCTGGCCGTGGTCGCTCTCGCGCCAGCGCACGAGCGTGTCGGTGTCGTCGGCGAACCAGTCGATGCGGTCGCCGATCGACCAGATGCCCGCCTTGTTGATCCAGCCGCCGAGGTTGGTCGACGTGCCGACGTCGGGCGACACCGTCACCACGCGCTGCGCCACCGCGGGCGCCTCGCGCTCGAGGTCGACCCAGAAGCGCCCGAACGCCTGCTGGGTGGACTCGCGGCCGCGGTGCTCGCGGCCGAGCGTCTCCGGCACGGGCGGCGGCGACACCGGCTGCGGCCGTCCGCGCTGCAGCCGGCTCGCGGCCGCGGTGCACAGCTCCGCCTCCGGCGTGCCGTCCTCGAACGCCGCCCACGGGTCGTCGGGATCAGTGCCGAGCGCGTCCGCCAGCTCGGCGAACTGCTCGGCGCTCAGGAGCGCGGAGTGATTCGCCGGGTGCCCCTCGGTCGGCAGCCGCCAGCCCTTGATCGTGTACGCGAACACCACGCTCGGGCGGTCGCGAACCGCGTCGGCGGCGCGGAACGCCGCGATCAGCGCCGCCAGGTCGTGGCCGCCGAGGTCGCGGAACGCGGCGAGCAGCTCGGCGTCGTCGCCGGGCAGCACGCCGACCTCGAGCCGCTCCCGCAGCTCGCGCGCGCCGGCGCGCAGCAGCCGCTGGTACTCCTCGTTGGGCATCGCGTCGATCCGCGCACGCAGCGCCGGCAGCCGTTGCAGCCGCGGCCCGTACTTGACCATCTCCACGTGCCAACCGGCGGCCTCGAACATCGCGGCGAGCCGGCCCGCCGCAATGTCCGGCACCACGCGGTCGAGCGACTGGCGGTTGAGGTCGATCACCCACATGACCTCGCCGAGCTTGGCCACCATCGGGTCGGCGATGGCCTCCCAGCACGCGCCTTCGTCGAGCTCGGCGTCACCGATCAGCGCGATCTGGCGGCCGCCGACCGGCACGTCGAAGTGCCCGGCGACGTAGCGGTGCGCAAGCGCGCCCCAGATCGGCGCCGTCGCGCCGAGCCCGACCGATCCGGTCGAGTAGTCGACGGGGTCCGGGTCCTTGGTGCGCGACGGGTAGGACTGCAGGCCGCCGTACTGACGCAGCGTCGTCAGATACGAGCGGTCGAGCCGCCCGAGCAGGTAGTTGATCGCGTGCAGGACCGGCGAGGCGTGCGGCTTCACGCTCACGCGATCGGGCGCCTCGAGCACCGCGAACCACAGGGCGGTCATCAGCGAGACCATCGACGCGCTCGACGCCTGGTGGCCGCCGACCTTCACGCCCGATGCGTTCGGCCGCACCCGGTTGGCGTGGTGCACGATCGCGGTCGCCAGCCAGAGCACGCGCTGTTGCACGCGGTCCAGGACCGCGAGGTCGAGCTGCGGCTGCGCGGGCGCGACGGCGATCGCCCGAGTCTACGTCCGCAGCGCGCGGGCCGGCCCCGCCGCAGCGGGGCCGGCGGCGCTACGTGGTGCCTCGTGCATTGGCCTCCTTCGTCGGAGGAACAGGTCGTGGCAGCGCTCGGATACCGAACTGTTCGTGGGGTCGCGGGCCCCATCGGCATCCCGCGACCTCCGCCGACCGTCACACTTCCAGCGATGGAAGCCTCGAACGCAGCCCTGATCGAGCGGTTCTACAGCGCCTTCGGTCGCCGCGACGGTGACGCGATGGCGGCCTGCTATGCGCCGGACGCGCGCTTCAGCGATCCGGTGTTCGGCGAGCTGAAGGGGCCTGAGATCGGGGCGATGTGGCGGATGCTGACCGGCCGCGCGCCCGACCTCACCGTCGAGCTCGTCGAGCACGAGGCCGACGAGTCATCCGGCTCGGCGCGCTGGATCGCCCACTACACGTTCACCCAGACCGGCCACCCGGTCGTCAACGACGTCAAGGCTCGCTTCACGTTCCGCGACGGGCTGATCGCGGAGCACATCGATCGCTTCTCGTTCTACAGCTGGGCGCGGCAGGCGCTCGGGACGCAGGGCAAGCTGCTGGGCTGGATGCCGCGTCTACGCCTCAACGTCCACCGAGAGGCCCGCGCCAGCCTCGACCGTGCCATGCAGAAGGGGGACGGCGCCGCTCCAGCCGGCGCGCAGCACCGCGACAAGTGACGGCGGCGTGATCACCGTCGCCGCCCCCGGCGGCCGCGCGATCCTGGCCGTGTAGCCGGCCGGCGTCCAGCGCAGCAGCTCGGCGCCGCGGACCAGCCACGGCTCGCCTTCACGCAGGACGAACGTGCCGTCCGGCAGGTCGCCGGCGCGGTGGTGGGTGAAGCGCTCGGCGTGCAGGCGGGCGTCGATCGCGTCGGCGCCCGGCTCCCCGACGAGCGCGAGGAAGCGGTTGTAGTCCTCCCGGCGGCACAGTGCGCACGGGCGATGGCCGGCGGCGAACGCGGTTGCCTCGTCGAGGAAGAACAGCTCGGTGAAGCGGCCGGGCTGGAGCAGCGGCGAGCGGTGCCAGCCGCGGAAGCGCAGGCGGCACGCGATCCAGCGGCGGCCGTTGTGGTGGCGGCGTATGCGGCCGCTCGCGTCGTGCAGGCAGCCGCGGTTGCCGTACACCAGCCCGCGGGCGGGATCGGCGATCGGCTCGCCGAGCGGGGTGACGCGGTTCTGCAGCGGCATCGTGGAGCCGTAGTCTGCGCGGTCATGGCGCCCGAGGCGAACTGGGCCGGCAGCTACGAGTACCGGGCCGGCACGATCCACGAGCCGGCCACGATCGAGGAGCTCCAGGAGATCGTCGCCGGCGCCCCGCGCATCCGCGTGCTCGGATCGCGGCACACGTTCAGCGACATCGCCGACTCCGACGAGCTCGTCTCCCTTGCCCGGCTCCCGCCCGACATCGTGATCGACGGCCACACCGTCTCGTGCGGGGCGGCGGTACGCTACGGCGCGCTCGCGCCGGTGCTCGACGAGGCCGGCCTGGGGCTGCACAACCTCGCGTCCCTCCCGCACATCTCGGTGGCCGGAGCGGTCGCGACCGCCACGCACGGCTCCGGCGACGGCAACGGCAACCTCGCCACGGCGGTCACGGCGCTCGAACTCGTCACTGCGAGCGGCGAGCTCGTCGGGGTCGCGCGCGGCGACGACGACTTCGACGGCATGGTCGTCAACCTCGGCGCGCTCGGAGCGGTGACGCGCGTCACGCTGGCCGCCGAGCCCGCGTACGAGGTGCGCCAGCGCGTGTTCGAGGACATCGGCTGGACCGAGCTGCACGAGCACTACGACGCGATCACCGCGAGCGGCTACAGCGTCAGCGTGTTCACGCTATGGGGTGACAGCTCGCAGGTGTGGGTCAAGAGCCGCGACGAAGGCCCGGCAGAGCTGCTCGGCCATCCGGCGGCCACCGAGGACCGTCACCCGATCCCCGGCATCGACCCGGTCAACTGCACCGCCCAGCGGGGGATCCCCGGCCCATGGTGGGACCGGCTGCCGCATTTCCGCATGGGCTTCACGCCGAGCGCCGGCGAGGAGCTGCAGTCCGAGTTCCACATGCCACGCCGCCACGCCGCCGCCGCGATCGAGGCGGTGAGGGCGCTCGCCGACCGCGTTCGGCCGCTCCTGCAGGTCACCGAGATCCGTACGATCGCCGCCGATTCGCTGTGGCTGAGCCCGGAGTACGAGCAGGACTGCGTGGCGATCCACTTCACCTGGAACCGCGACCCCGACAACGTCAAGCGCGTGCTCGACGACATCGAGGCGGCGCTCGAGCCGTTCGGCGCCCGCCCGCACTGGGGCAAGCTGTTCCTTGGCGCCGCCGAGCACCCACGCAGTGCGGACTTCCTCGCGCTGGCCGATCGCCTCGACCCCACCGGCAAGTTCCGCAACCCGTGGTTCGAGCGCCATGTGATAGGTTCTCAACCACTCGGTTGATAAACCGTTCAGATGAGCACCGACCAGCTGACCGTCACCTTCGCCGCCCTCGCCGACCCGACCCGCCGGGCCATCCTCGCCCGGCTCTCCGAGGGCGACGCGACGGTCAACGAGCTGGCCGCGCCGTTCGCGATGACGATGCAAGCCGTCTCCAAGCACCTGAAGGTGCTCGAGCGTGCCGGCCTGATCGTGCGCGGCCGCAGCGCCCAGCTGCGGCCGTCGCGGCTCCAGGGCGCGGCGCTCAAGGACGTCGCCGACTGGGTGGCGGAGTACCGCAGCCACTGGGACGAGAGCTTCGACCGACTCGATGAGCATCTCGGCGCGTGAGATCACGATCACGCGGGTGTTCGACGCGCCGCGCGAGCGCGTCTGGCGCGCCTGGACCGAGCCGGACGAGATCGCCCGCTGGTGGGGCAAGCGCGGCTGGAGCACCCCACCCGAATCGGTCAGGCTCGACGTGCGTCCCGGCGGCGTGTTCCGCCTGAACTCGATCAACGACGAGGACGGCCGCGAGATGCCGCTCGACACCGTGTTCGGCGAGATCGTCGAGCCCGAGCGGCTGTCCTTCGGCGACGCGACCGTGACGTTCACCGAGCTCGCCGACGGTCGCACCGAGATGGTCTTCCACACCACCGTCGACATGCCCGACGACGTCCTGCGCACGGCCACCGGCGGGCTGGCCAGCGCGTTCGACCGCCTCAACCACCACCTGGAGACGAGCCCATGATCACCGGCACCGACTTCCTCGTCATGCACACCAAGGACTTCGACACGGCGACCGACTTCTACGGGAACACGCTCGGCCTGCGACAGTCCGCCCGCTACGGGAAGATGCCCGGCGCCGAGTTCGAGACCGGCAACCTCACGATCGCGGTGATGGAGTCGGCGGCGTTCGGGATGGAGTACCGCACGACGACCAACCCGCTCGCGCTGCGCGTCGACGACGTGCACGCCGTGCGCTCGGAGCTCGAGGCGCGCGGTGTGGAGTTCGCGCCCGAGACGATCGATTCGGGCGTTTGCCACATGGCCTTCTTCCGCGACCCGGACGGCAACGCGCTGATGCTGCACCACCGCTACGCGCCGCGCGACTAGCCCGCGCAATAGAGGCGGCTCATCGCCGCGAAGGCCTCGGTGTCGCCGTGGTTGTCGGCGGTCCGCCCGTTCAGCAGCAGGACGGCGACGCGCCGCCCGTCGCCGGAGACGAAGACGTTGGTCTCGTAGCCGAAACCGCCGCCGTTGTGGCCGTACACGGTGCCCGCGCAGCCGCTCGCGTTGATTCCGGTGCCGAGCCCGTAGGCCATGAACGCCGACGGCGCCTTGAGCTCGGCGAGCAGCTTCGGCCCCACGATCCGGCCCTGCATGAGCGCCTGAAGGAAGTGCGCCTCGTCGGCCGCGTCGGCAACGATCCCGCCGCCCGCGCCGGTCCCGGCCGTTGCCGTCGTGGCGTCCGTGAGCTTTCTGTCTGCGACCCGATAGCCGCGCGCGTGCGGGCCGGCGATCTCGCCGTTGGGGTCGTACGCGACGCTGCGCAGGCGCAGGGGAGCGGCGATCTGCTCGCGCACGAGGGTCGCCATGTCGGCGCCGGCTGCGCGCTCGGCCACCATGCCGGCGACCGTGTAGCCGATGTTGGAGTAGTGGTACGTCGTGCCGGGCGGGTGCGACAGCGGCAGGGTGGCCGCGTACTGCACCCACAGGCGCGGCGAGAACTGGTAGCCGGGATTCCGGTCCAGCCGCCGGCCCGTCGCCAGGATCCGCGTTCGCAGCGCTCGGTCCTTGACCTGGCGCAGGTATGACTCCGGAGCGTTGACGATGTCGTTGCTGTCGACCATGCCGCTCGTGTGGTTGAGCAGCTGGCGGACCGTGATGCGGTCACCGTACGGCAGCTCGCCGGGCAGCCAGCGCGCGACGCGATCGTCGAGTCGCAGGCGGCCCTGCTCAGCGAGCCGCAGGATCAGCGTTGCCGTCCACAGCTTGCTCACGCTCTCGAGCCGCACGCGCGTGCCGGGCCGCATCGGCTCGCCGGTCACCACGTTCGCGCGGCCCGCCGCGCTCGTCCAGGTGCCGTGCGGGCCGACGACGTACGCGCTCACGCCCGGCGCGACGTGGCTTGCGACAAGGCCGTCGAGCACGCGCTGCAGCCCCGGACGCTCCGGTGCAGCTCCGGGGTGCACGAGGGCGGTGGCGACCGCCGCGATCACGAGCACAGCCGCGGCCAGCAACACCGCCCGGCGACGGGAGGTGAGGGTCGGCACGAGTACACCCTCGCACCCGCGGGCCGACCCGGCATCCGGGCCGGCCCCCGATCCGCTGTGCGGGCCTTATACGCGCGCGCCGCGCAGCGCCGGCAGCACGTCGCCGCCCAGCACCTCGATCGCGCGCTCGACGTTCGCCGCCGAGTTGTTCTGCAGGACGAGCACGGTCGCGCCGAGCTGCTCGAGCTCGCGCAGCCGGTCCTGGATCTCCTCCGGGTCGGACGCCGCGACGATGTTCTGCGCGAACTCATCGTCGGACATCTCGTCCTCGCCGTGCTCGTACATCTTCTGCGGCTCGTGCCAGTCGGCCGTGAAGTGGTCCTGCGGCTGCGCGCCCTTCCACTTGCGTGCCTGCTCGACGGCCTCCTCGTCGGTCGGCGCCCAAGAGACGAGCACCTGGAACAGGATCTCGCCCTCGCCGCCCGCGTTCCGGTAGGCCTCGATCACCTCTGGGGTCGACTCCGGATCCGGGAGCGTCCACAGCCCGTCGCCATGACGAGCGGCGACCTCCGCGGCCTGGGGCCCGAAGGCGGAGACGTAGATCGGCGGCTTGCGATCGGCCAGCGTGTGGAGCTTGAGGTCCTTGGCCCGGAAGAAGCGGCCGTCCCCGTCGAGCGTCTCCCCGTTCCAGAGGCGGCGGATCCAGTCCAGCGCCTCGTCCATGCGGGCGATCTGGTCGGCGGTCGACGGCCAGTCGTCGCCGACCGGGACCTCGTTGAGCGCCTCGCCGGAGCCGATGCCCAGGTACGGCCGGCCCGGGAACATGCGCTCGAGCGTCATCCACGCCTGCGCGATCAGCGCCGGGTGGTAGCGGGCGCCGGGCGGAGTGACCGCGGTACCGATCGGCACGCGTTCGGTGGCCTGCCCGGCGCCGCCGAGCCACACCCACGTGTGCCCGGACTCTCCGGGCTCCCACCAGGGCTGGAGATGGTCTGAGGCGCCGATGCCGTCGAAGCCCGCCTGCTCGGCCGCGACCACGTGGCGCAGCAGAGCCTCAGGCGGGAACTCCTCGTGCGAGGCGCCGTAGAAGTAGCGAGTCATACAGGGGGGCTACCCAAAGCCGCCCTGATTCACAGGCTCCAGGCGGCTTCGCGAGCGCGCCGCACCAGCACCTTCGGCTTGCCGCCGGTGTACGGCATCGTCACGACGTCGTGCTTGTTGTTGGGGTCTGGACCACCGGTCACGCCGAGCACGGTGCGGCCGTCTGCGGTCAGGCCGGCGGCGACGAAGCCGTTCTCGGAGTCGCGTGACAGTGCCCGCACCTTGCCGGACTTCGGGTTGACCGCGAAGCCGACGCTCGTGTCCTGGCCGACGAACTCGGCGAGCAGCCGCTTACCGTTGTCCGACCGCTCGAGCGGCACCAGCCCGCTCACGAGGTCCGGGATCTTCAACGCCGTGATCCGGCGCAGGCTGCCGCCGTCCGGCTGGATCTCGAACAGGTTGTACGACGGCGCGGCGCCCGGCCGGATCTTCTGGCGGTCGTGGACGATCCCGCGCGTGGTCCACAGTGGGTTCAGCGACTTGCGGTCACGCGTGATCCGGCGGCGCTTCTTGTCGGCGATCGCGAACGAGTAGAGGTCGGACGGGGCGTCGAACGAGTCGTCGTGGCCGGATGTGCCGAACGCGATCGCCGCCGAGTCGGGCGAGAACGAGAAGCCGCGGATCTGCCCCGAGGCGGCCTTGACGCTCTCGCGGTCGTGGATGTTGTAGACCCACAGGCGGTTCTGGAGCTCGATCCCGAGCTGCTTCGAGTCGGGCGAGAACTGCAGCTCGCCGACGAAGTCGGACCGTACGACGTTGCGCGCCTTGCGGGTGCGGTCGGCCAGCCGCAGGTGGACCTGCTCGACCGTGTTGTCGTTCTCGTCGCTCACCCACGCAACCCAGCGCCCGTCGCTCGAGATGACCGGAGCGCGGCCGTCGCCGACCTTATGTGGGTGGGTCCCGTCGTCGTCCGCCACGAACACGTGCGGCGTGTCGAGCGGGCCCTTGACGTAGACCAGCTTCGCCTGCGCGGGGGCAGCCATGAGTAATGCGATCGCCGCTCCGAGCAGCGTGATGATCGTCCGTCTCGCCAACGTGGGGCCTCCTTGATGGCTGCGGCGCAGCGCAGCGTCGAACGGGATCCTAACCCCGCAGGAAGCCAAAGGTTGTGGTGGTAAGGCCGCCTATTCGTCGCCCGAGGGGCGGCGTCGGGCCCGTTTGGTCTCGGCGCGGCGCCGTTTGGTGTCGACGCGCTTGCGTTGCGAGGAGGCCGTCGGGCGGGTCTTTCGACGCGGGCGCGGGACCTCCAGCGCGTGCGCGAGGCGGTCCGCCAGCCGCTCGAGCGCCAGCTCGCGATTGCGCAGCTGCGAGCGCGTGTCCTGGGCTGAGGCGGTCACCCGCGGGCCCAGCCGGGCGGCGATCCGCGCCTGCTGCTGCGGCGTCAGAGCGGTGGTCGCGTGCACGTCGAACACCGCCTCCACGCGTGAGGCGGTGACGTTGGCGTGCTGACCGCCGGGCCCGGACGAGCGGCTGGTGCGCAGCTCGATCTCTGTCAGCGGAATGGCAACGCCGGGGCGAATGGGGAGCTCATCGGGCAAGATGCGCGAACATTCTCAGCAACTCTTCGCCGAGTCGGTAGTTAGAGTCGCCAGCACGTGGAAGCCTCCGCCATTCATGCTCCAGCGGGTCTTGCGCGGGTCCCCCTCGGGCCTCCGCTGCTGAAGCTGCGTTCCGACGAGCAGTTGCTGGCCTTGTTCCGCACGGGGAGCGACGAGGCATTCCGCGCAATCTACGACCGCTATCGGCAGCGGCTGTTCGCGTACGTGCGCCAGATGCTGTGCGCCGGCCCGCGGCAGGACGCCGAGGACGTGCTGCAGGACGTGTTCGTCCGCGCCTACGGCGCCCTGCGCACCGACTCCCGCGAGGTCAACGTGCGCGCATGGCTGTACCGGGTCGCGCACAACCGCTGCATCGACCACCTGCGGCGGCCGACGCCGCCCGCCGCGGACCTGTTCGACCTCTCGCGCAAGCCGCTGCACGACCCGATCGAAGAGGCGCAGCGGCGCGAGGACCTCGCCCGCTTGGTCGCCGACATCGCCCGGCTGCCCGAGCAGCAGCGCTCGGCGCTGCTGATGCGGGAGATCGACGGCATGGCCTACGTCGACCTCGCGGCGGCGCTCGACGTCACCGTCCCGGCCGTCAAGTCGCTGCTCGTGCGGGCGCGGATCGGCCTCGTCGAGGCCGCGGAGGCGCGCGACGCCGACTGCGAGGAGATCCGGCTCGACCTGCTCGACGCCTACGACCGCGGCGTGAAGGCCTCGAGCCGCGCGCGGCGGCACATGCGCAGCTGCACGAGCTGCACCGACTACCGCGCGGCCCTGCGCGGGATGCAGCGCTCGTTCGCCGCGCTGAGCCCGGCCGGTGCCGGCCCGCTGGCGATGGCGACCGCCAAACTGCTCGGCCTCGGTGGGGCGGGTGGCGGCGCGGCGGCCGGTGGCTCGGCCGCGGCCGGCGGCGGGGCCGCGGCGGTCGGCAGCGTGGCCGCGTGCAAGGTGGCCGCCGTCGTCTGCACCGCGGCGCTGGCCACCGGCGGGGCCGTCGAGGTCACCCATCTCGCGCGCTCGCACCGGGCGCCCGCACCGCGCGCGGCGACCGCGGCGGCGGTCAAGACCGTGCCCGCCCCGGCGCCCGCTCCGGCGCGCGCGATCACGGTCACCCGCGCCCCGCGCGCGACCTTCACCCCGCTCACCGAGCGCCCGCAGCACAAGAAGGACACGAAGGCGGCCAAGGACGAGCAGCCGAAGGCGACCACCGAGCAGCCCGCGACCAGCACGCCGACGCCGGTCGCCGACACCGGCGACCAGCCGGCGACGACGCCGAAGCCGGACGGCTCCGGCGGCACCGTGGCGCCCGATCCGCCCGCCGAACCGCCGGCCACCGCCCCGCCGCCCGCCACCACCGGCTCCGGCGGCGGCACCACCCCGCCCGCCGACACGGGCACCGATCCGGGCGCCGGCACCGACCCGAGCGCGCCGCCGCCGACCGAGCACTAGAGGGGTCAGACCCCGCTGTCGCGGTAGGCTCGGCATCATCGATTACCTCGAGCCGCTCACCCACGAGGCCTTGCTCGTCCGCCGCGGGCGGCGGTCGGGGCTCTACACGATCGTCGCGGTGCACTCGACGGCTCGCGGGCCGTCGCTCGGCGGCTGCCGGATGTGGACCTACCAGGACGAGCGTGCGGCGGTGCGGGACGCGCTGCGGCTGTCGCGGGCGATGACGTTCAAGTCGGCGGTCGCCGGGCTCCCGCTCGGAGGCGGCAAGGGCGTGATCATGCTCCCCGCGGGCACGACCCCGCCCGTCGGTGAGGACCGCCGCGCCGTGCTGCTCGACTTCGGCGACACCGTCGAGGCGCTCGGCGGCGCGTACATCACGGCCGAGGACGTCGGCACCTCCGAGCCCGATATCCAGACCATCTCCGAGGTCACGAGCCACGTCTCCGGCCTGGCCGTGGCCAACGGCGGCTCAGGCGACCCGAGCCCGTGGACGGCGGTCGGGGTGGAAGCGGCGATCCGCGTCGCCTGCGAGCGCGCCTTCGGCACCGACTCGCTCGCCGGCCGCCGCGTCGCGATGGTTGGCCTCGGCCACGTCGGCGGCCCGCTCGCCGAGTCGCTGGCGCGCGGCGGCGCGCAGCTCATCGTCGCCGACATCGACGGCCGGCGCCGCGAGCTGGCCGACCGCCTCGGCGCGACCTGGACCGACCCGGACAGCGCGCTCACGGCTGAGGTCGACGTGCTGGCGCCGTGCGCGCTCGGCGGCGTGCTCAACGAGGACACGGTGCCGCAGCTGCGCTGCCGTGTGATCGCCGGCGCGGCCAACAACCAGCTCGCGACCGAGGCCGACGGCGAGCGGCTCGCCGAGCGCGGCATCCTGTGGGTGCCCGACTTCGTCACCAACGCCGGCGGCGTCGTCAACATCGCGGTCGAGCTCGAGCCCGAGGGGTACGACACGCAGCGCGCCGAGGTGCGCGTGCGCGCGATCGGCGACACCGTCCGCACCGTGCTCGACCACGCGGAGGCGACCGGCACGACCCCGCTCGCGGCGGCGATGGAGATCGCGCACCGACGCGTCGCAGAGGCCGCGGCGCCCGACTCCGCGGCCGCGTAGGAATCGCTCCCCTACCCCGCCGCAGTTCGCCCGCACCACGTCTAGGCGCGGCCCTCCTCGCGCAGCTTCTCCAAGTGCGCGCGCAGCGACACGGCCGCGAACGGCCGCAGCGGATCGGGCGCGTCGGCCCACACCGCGTCCAGCAGCTCGTCCTCGCTGCGCAGGCCGCGGTCGAGCGCGGCGAGCAGGCGCTCCTCGCGGTCGAGCCGGTGGGCCAGGTACTCGTCGAGCTTCGCCCGCACGTCCCAGATCGGCGGGCCGTGGCCCGGGCACAGCACGGCGAGATCGCGCCGGCGGAGTTCGCGCAGGCCGTCGAGGTAGTCGGCAAGCCGGCCCGACACGAACACGCTGCCCTCGCCCAGCACGGCGTCGCCCACGAACGCCGCCCGACCCGCCACGAACGCGAGGTGGTCGTCGGAGTGGCCGGGCAGCGCGACGACCTCGAGCGGGCCCACGCGGTCTCCGCCCGCGGTGCCGGTCCGCGCGGAGACGACCGGCACGTCACCGATCCGCTCCAGCAGCGCGTCGAGCCCTTCGACGTGGTCCGCGTGGTCGTGCGTGAGCGCGATCCCCTCCACGTCGCCGCTCGCCGCGACGGCGTCGAGGTGGGCGTCGATCGCCGGTCCGGGGTCGATCACCCAACCCGAAACCAGCCACGTGTTCGTGCCGGCCAGCGTGAGCGGGCTCGGGTTGTCGGCGCGGATCAGGACGACGCCGTGCTCCGCGAGGTCACCCACCGTCAGCGCGGCACGAGGCGGTACACCGGCCCGCCCAGCGACACCGCGTAGGCGCGCTTGCGAGCGTCGACGCCGAACGACGACAGCGAGTTGACCTTCAGCGACGTGCGCCGCACGTCGTGCGCCTTGACGCCGCTGATGCGCGCGGACTCGATGACGCCGGTGCACAAGTCGCCGAACACGTAGCGGCCCTTGAGCGCCGCCAGGACCGGGTCGCCCACGACGATGCCGCCGGTGATCGAGCAGTTGCCGTTGGAGTGCAAGCGCTGGATCACCGGGAAGATCGCGCCGGGCGCGGCCTCGCCCGACGTGTAGCGGCGCCGGCCCTCCCACACGCGCCAGCCGAGGTTGGAGCCCTTGTGGTTGATGACGTCGACCTCTTCGACCTGGTCCTGGCCGACGTCCGCGATCACCATGTTCCCGGACGGCGTGAACGTGTAGCGCCACGGGTTGCGCAGGCCGTAGGCGTAGATCTCTCCCTTCGGGTGCTTCGCGGTCGGGTGGCTGAAACGGATGATCTTGCCGAGGAACGTGTTGAGGTTCTGCCCGTTGCCGCGCGCGCCGTGCCGGTCGCCGCCGCCGCCGCCGTCGCCGATGCCCGCGTAGAGCCGCCCGTCGGGCCCGAACAGCAGCAGACCGCCGTTGTGGTTGGGCTCGGGCTCGCTGACGAACAGGATCCGGCGCGCCGAGCCGCGGCTCGCGCGGTTGGCGCTCTTGCGGTGGAACTCGACGATCCGCACGTTGCCGTTCGTGTCCGTGTAGTAGACGTAGAAGCGCCCGCTCGTGCGGTAGTTCGGGGCGAAGGCCATCGACAGCAGGCCGCGCTCTCCGCCGGAGGAGATCCGGCCGGAGATGTCCAGGAACGGCTGCGCGAGCGTCTTGCCGTCCTTGACGATGCGGATCGTGCCGCCCTGCTCGACGACGAAGATCCGGTGCCGGTCGCCGCGCGGCGCGGTGACGTAGACCGGCGAGGAGAAGTTGCCGATGCGCTTGAGGCGCAGGCCCGGCTTCGCGACCACGGCCTTCGGCGTCGCGGTTGCCCTTGCGGTCGCGGTGGCCGTGGCGGAGGGCTTGTCCGGAGTGCGTGCGGTCGCGCGGTCGCCCGAGCCCCCACACCCGAGAACTACGACTACCGCCGCCGCCGCGAGCAGACGAATCCGTCTCACTGGCTTGAGGATGACAGGCGCGGCGCTGGCGCCCGCCGGTCGCCGGCGCCGCGCCTGATCGTCCTGATGACACAACGCTCCGGAAGCCGGGAACTTGCTCTAACGCGCGACGAGCTGTCCAAACAGGTGGTCGAGCTCTGCTACGGGGTCGTCGGTAAGACCGGTGTGGACCGGCGACGCCTGGACGATCGTGCTCGACGGCGCCGTGAGCCAGTGGAAGCGCTCCGACGGCTCGAGCGCGGCGATCGGCCCGCCCGTCGGATCGCCCGCCGCCACGCGTTCGAGCGTCTGCAGGTGGGCGCGGACCTCGGCCGGATCGCAGCCCGGGGCGAGCGCGGTGAGCGCCGCAGCATCGAGCTCGGTGCGGGCGGCGAGGAACCGCAGCCGGCGCGAGAACAGCACGACGCCGGCGTTCAGCGCCTCGCCGCGCTCGACGCGCGGGATCACGCGCAGGATCGCGTACTGGAAGTCCTCACGGGCGGGCACGATCGGCCTCCTCGACCCATTCGCGCGACTCGGCGAGCCGCGCCTGGAGATGCTCGGCGTACGGCGCGCCGTCGCGCCAGGCGTCCGGCACCAGCGCGGCCGCCGCGACCGGGTCGGCGCGCGGCGCCAGGCGGGCGTCGGCTGCGGCAATCGAGCCCGCTGCGGGCAGCAGCACGTGCTCGCGGATCGCCGGGAACGGCCGGCCCGCCACGGCCAGCGGGTCGCCGCTGCCGTGGTGGACGAAGAGCGAGGCGCCGTGGTCGATCAGCCAGAGGTTGCCGTGCCAGCGCAGCAGGTTCGGGTTGCGCGGCGTCCGGTCCACGTTCTCCACCAGCGCGTCGAGCCACACGACCGCCGCCGCCAGCTCCCCGTCCGGCGGCCGGTCGGGCGAGTACGGGAGCGCACCGGGCAGGAAATCGACGCCGAGGTTGACGCCCACGCTGGCGTTGATCAGATCCTGGATCTCGGGGTCGGGCTCGGCGCGCGCGAGCTCGGCGTCGACGTTCACGAACACCAGCTCCGGCACCGGCAGCCCGAGGGCGCGGGCGAGCTCGCCGGCCACGATCTCGGCCGCCAGCGCCTTCGGCCCCTGCCCCGCGCCGGTGAACTTGAGCACGTACAGGCCGTCGTCGTCGGCCTCCACGAGCGCGGGGAGCGAGCCGCCCTCGCGCAGGGGCGTCACGTAGCGGGTGGCCGTCACGGTGCGGAGCACGACTGGCATGATCTCGCGCGATGCCGACGCTGTTGTGGGAGCCGCCCGCGGAGCTGGTCGAGCGGGCCATGATGACCCGGTACATGCGCGAGCGCGGGTTCGACACCTACGCCGACCTGTGGCAGTGGTCGGTGGACGACCTCGAGGGCTTCTGGGGGTCGATCTGGGACTTCTTCGGCGTCGAGGGAACCTACGACCGGGTGCTTGGCTCGCGCGAGATGCCGGGCGCGCAGTGGTTCCCCGGCGCGCAGGTCAACTACGCCGAGCACCTGTTCCGCGGCAAGCCCGACGACGCGGTGGCGATCGTCCACTCCTCCGAGCTGCGCGAGCTGAGCGAGATGACGTGGGGCGAGCTGCGCCGGCAGACGGCCGGCATGGCGGCGCGGCTGCGCGCGCTCGGCGTCGAGCGCGGCGACCGCGTCGCGGCCTACATGCCGAACATCCCGGAGGCCACGGCGGCGTTCCTGGCGTGCGCGTCGATCGGCGCCGTCTGGTCGAGCTGCTCGCCCGACTTCGGCGCCCGCTCCGTGATCGACCGGTTCGCCCAGATCGAGCCGAAGGTCCTGCTGGCGGTCGACGGCTACCGCTACAACGGGCGCGACTTCGACCGCCGCGACACGGTTGCGGGCATCGCCCGCGAGACGGGCGGCGAAGTGGTCACGCTCGGCTATCTCGACGGCAGCGGCTGGCCTGACAATCCCGGCGGCGACCTCGAGTTCGAGCGCGTGCCGTTCGACCATCCGCTCTGGGTCCTCTACTCCTCGGGCACGACCGGCTTGCCGAAGGCGATCGTGCAGGGGCATGGCGGGATCCTGCTCGAGCACCTCAAGAAGCTCCACCTCCACCTCGACGCCCAGGCCGGGGACCGCCTGTTCTGGTTCACCACGACCGGCTGGATGATGTGGAACTTCCTGACCTCGGGCCTGCTCACCGAGGCGGCGATCGTGCTCTATGACGGCAGCCCGGCGCAGCCGGACATGGATGTGCTGTGGGACCTCGCCGAGCAGGCGGGCATCACCACGTTCGGCACCAGCGCCGCCTACATCGCCAGCTGCATGAAGGCCGGTGTGGAACCGGAGAATGGCCCGCCCACCCGCGACCTGTCCAAGCTGCGGGCGGTCGGCTCGACGGGCTCACCGCTCTCCCCGGAGGGCTTCCGCTGGATCTACGACCACCTCGGCGCCGACACGTGGCTGTTCTCGACGAGCGGCGGCACCGATCTGTGCACCGCGTTCGTCGGCGGCTGCCCGCTGGTGCCGGTGTACGAAGGCGAGCTGCAGGCGCGCTCGCTCGGCGCGTCGGTCGAGTCGTGGGACCCCGACGGCAAGCCCCTGATCGGCGAGGTCGGCGAGCTGGTCATCACCGAGCCGATGCCCTCGATGCCGCTGTACCTCTGGAACGACCCCGACGGTGAGCGCTACCGCGACAGCTACTTCGACATGTACCCCGGGATCTGGCGGCACGGCGACTGGATCGAGATCACCGAGCGCGGCACGGCGATCATCACCGGGCGATCGGACTCCACGATCAACCGCGGCGGCGTGCGCATGGGCACGGCCGAGATCTACCGCGCGGTGCTGGCGGTCGACGAGGTCACCGACGCGCTGGTGGTGGACATCCCACGGGACGGCGACGATTGGATGCCGCTGTTCGTCGTGCTGCGCGACGGCGCCGAGCTCGACGAGGAGCTGGAGAAGCGGCTCCGCACGCGCATCCGCGAGGACTGCTCGCCGCGTCACGTCCCGAACGAGATCGTGGCGATCGCGGAGATCCCGCGCACGCTGTCCGGCAAGGTGCTCGAGCTGCCCGTCAAGCGCATCCTCATGGGCACGGACCCGGACAAAGCCGCGAGCCGCGACTCGTTGCAGAACCCGAAGGCGCTGGACTTCTTCGTCAGCTGGGCGGCTGAGCGCCGTTAGCGCGGATCCGGCGCATCCGCGCGGCGGCCGCGCGGTTCTCCTCCAGCGTGCGATTACTGCGCTGGCGCGGCCACGCGAGCTCGCCCGAGGGGATGTAGGTGAAGCGCGAAGCCGCACCCTTGAGGTCCTTGGGGAGCTTCTGCTGGAGGAAGAGTCTCATGGCGGTGGTGGCGGGCGCCGCCGCAACGACGGTGAGCGGACGGCTTCGATTATCAGGATACCCGTCGCGAGGGCGGATACGGCTGCGGCGAGCCCCCAGGTGGTCTCGAGGATCCACGGCCGGGCGCGGAATCCGAGTGCGGCGGCGGCGAACAGCGCCGCGAGCGTGCAGCCGACGAGCCACAGCCGGTAGCGCACGAGCATCACTCGCAGCAGCGGATGCTCGTCGGTGCGCAGCACCAGGGCCGAGAACACGGCCGACGTCGAGAGCACGAGGCCGATCGCCGCTCCGGCGCTGCCCGACAGCGCCCGCAGATCGGCGAAGAACAGCGGCGGCGCCACCAGCAGCGTGATCACCGCGGCCACGAGCGCCGCGGGCGCGAGGAAGCGCCAGCGCTCGGCGCCGTACGCGACGACCAGCACGGGCCGGCCCAGGTCGCGCGCCGGATCGGCGGCGAAGTAGATCGCCGGCCGGTCGGCGTCACGCGCGCCGGCGGCGAGCACGGCGCCGCTCGCGTCGTCGTAGAGGCGCGTGGTGCGAGCGCGCAGCCCGGGCGGCACCGCCACCTCGACGTGGAACGTCATCGCCTCCGTGCAGCCGCGCGCGTCGTAGAAGTGCGCGAGCGCCGGGCGCTGCGCGAACCCCTCGTCGTGCGCGTACTTGAACACCCGCCGGCGCTCGAGGCCGCGCACGACGGCCCACAGGATGAACCCGCGGCCGAGCGTGTCCGCGCTGGTGCGAAAGTCGGACAGCGGCTCGAGGCCGTGCTCGCGCTCGAGCGCGTCGATCTCCTCGCCGACGACCCGCACCGACTCGTCGAGCACCGTCTCGATCAACGGCTCGGCCGCCAGCCCGATGGCCTCGGCGTCGGCGTCCTGGGCGTCGAGGTCGGCGTCGAGCGCGCCGTACAGCAGCTCACGGCCGATCATGCGGCTCTGCTCGGCGGTCAGCAGCGGGATCGAGTGCCCTTCCTCGTTGCGCAGGTCGAAATGGACCAGCGGCCGCTTGGCGAGTACCGCCAGCGGCACCGCGTACTCGTGCGCGTCGCTCAGCCGCAGGCTCTCGCGGTACTCGTCCGGCACCGTGAAGTCGATCGACACCTGGCGCCGGACCGCCTCGTGCGTGAGCACCGTGATCGTCTCCACGCGGCGGTGGCGCCAGGCGGCGGCCTGGCGCAGGAGCACGCCGGCCGCGCTCGCGATCTCGCTCGCCCGCTCCTCGATCTCCTCTCCCGGCCACGCCGCCACGCGGCGATGGTCTCAAAGGTCCAGGACGACCTTCACGTCGTCGCTCTGCTTCTCCAGCGCCTGTTCGAAGTCCTCGAGCGGGACGCGCCGGGAGATCATCTGCTCGAGCCAGTCGCGGTCGCCCTTGGCCAGTGCGTCAGCGGCCAGCGCGTAGTGGTCGAGGTTGGCATTGACGGACCCGAAGACGACGTCGTTCTCCAGCACGAGGTCGCGGTTGAGGCCGCCGGCGTCGACCGTCAGGTTGCGCCCGCGCGCCGACACACCGGTCAGGCAGACGATGCCGTAGGCGGCGTTGTGCTCGATCACGTCGAAGATGACCTCGGGCACGCCGGTCGCCTCGACGATGATGTCCGCCTGCACGTCCTTGGCGATCTTCGCGACGTCCGTGTAGTGGTAGTGCGCGCCAAGCGCGTTGACGAGCTTCGGCTTCGGACCGCCGCGATTGTGGTCGAGGATGTGCACCTCGAGCCCCCGCTGGGCCGCGAGTAGCCCCGCGAGCAGCCCAATCGGCCCGGCGCCGGTGATGAGCGCGGTGCGCGGCTCGAAGTAGGCGCGCCGGCCGATCCGCTCGATCTGGTCCCACGCCTTGGCGACGATCGTCGTCGGCTCCATCAGCATCCCGACGGACTCGAGCGACCGGTCGAGCTTGACGGCGTAGTCGACCTCGACGGTCCAGCGCTCGGAGCCGTAGCCGTGCCGCTCCTTGATCCCGCGCTCGGTGTAGCGGCCGTTGCGGCAGAAGTCGAACTGGCCGTGCGCGCACGCCGGGCACGGCTCGGGATCGGGCCGCCGCACGACGCCCACGACGAGGTCTCCTGCCTCGAAGCCGCTGCCGTCCGGCGCCTCGAGCACGCGGCCGAGCGACTCGTGCCCGAGGATCAGCCGCTCGGAGCCCGGCGGCGCCCAGCCGTACTCGCCGGCGATGATCTCGCGGTCGGTTCCGCACACCCCGAGCGCGATGCCTTCGACGAGCAGGTCACCCGGCCCGGGCTCGGGGTCGGGCATGTCGACCACTTCGGCCGATCCGGACTTGAGCGGGATCACGGTCAGCGCGCGCATGTCTTGAAACCTACCCGCGTCTCCGAGGTTGGATTTCGACGCCTGCCGTTTGCCTCAATCGCCACGAAGGAACTCTCGGCGTAGGGGAAGCATCGGCGAAGGGAGGCTCCTCGTGGAGACCGCTGTTGGGAGGTTCCGCACGATCGAGACCGCCATCCCGGCGCGCATGGACCGACTGCCGTGGTCGCGCTGGCACTGGATGGTGGTGTTCGGTCTCGGCACTGTCTGGATCCTCGACGGCCTGGCCGTCACGATCGTCGGCGCGATCGGCGGCCGGCTCACCGAGCCCGGCAGCGGGCTCGAGCTGACGCCTGCGCAGGTCGGCCTGACCGGGTCCGGCTACATCCTCGGCGCCTGCGTCGGCGCCCTGTTCTTCGGCCGGCTCGCCGACCAGATCGGCCGCAAGCGCCTGTTCATGCTCACGCTGGCGATCTTCCTCGCCGGCAGCGTGCTGACGGCGTTCTCGATGAACTTCGCGTGGTTCATCGTGTGCCGCATCATCACCGGCGCGGGCGTCGGCGGCGAGTACTCGGCGATCCACTCCGCGGTCGACGAGCTGATCCCCGCGCGCGTGCGCGGCGCCGTCGACCTCATCATCGGCGGCTCGTATTGGATCGGCACGATCCTCGGCTCACTGGCATCGCTCGTACTGCTCGACGACAGCCTGTTCGCGGCCGACATCGGCTGGCGCCTGTGCTTCGGCCTCGCCGCGGCGATGGGCTTCGCGATCCTGCTTGTGCGCCGCAACGTCCCGGAGAGCCCGCGCTGGCTGTTCCTGCACGGGCACGAGGAGGAGGCCGAGCGCGTAACCGCCGACATCGAGCGGCAGGTCGTGGCGGACACCGGCCAGGAGCTGATCGCGCCGCGGCGCAGGATCCGCGTCAAGCAACGCGGCCCGATGGGCATCGGCGAGATCGCGAGCGTCGTGTTCCGCATGTACCCGAAGCGCACGTTCGTCGGTCTGTCGTTGTTCACCGGTCAGGCGTTTTTGTACAACGCGATCTTCTTCACCTACTCGCTGGTGCTGACGAAGATCTACGGGGTCGACGCCGCAAGCGTCGGCCTGTACCTGTTGCCGTTCGCGGTCGGCAACTTCATGGGCCCACTGCTGCTCGGCCGGTTCTTCGACAGCATCGGCCGCAAGCCCATGATCTCCGGGACCTACATCCTCTCGGGGATCCTGCTGATCATCACCGGCATCCTGTTCAAGAACGGGACGCTGACCGCGACGACGCAGACGGTCGCCTGGTGCGTGATCTTCTTCTTCGCCTCGGCGGGCGCGAGCGCCGCGTACCTGACGGTGAGCGAGATCTTCCCGATGGAAACCCGGGCGATGGCGATCGCGTTCTTCTATGCGACCGGCACGATCGTCGGCGGCTTCGGCGGCCCGCTCCTGTTCGGCGCGCTGATCGGCAGCGGTGAGCCGAGCCAGGTCTTCATCGGCTACGTCGTCGGCGCGGTCGTGATGATCGTCGGGGGCGTGATCCAGGCCCTGATGGGCGTCGAGGCCGCAGGTCGCGATCTCGAGGACATCGCGCCGCCGCTCTCGGCGACGCAGGAGGAGCTGGACGAGCCCGGCGAGGAGGCCGACCCGTACACGCTCGACCGTGGGCAGGGCCGCTTCGCGCGCGGGGAGAGCATCCACACGTCGGGAGGTGACTCATGAGCACGTACACGCCGTTCCCCAGCGCCTCGTCGCAGGACACCGACGAGAACGAGTTCTGGCTCCAGCGCGAGCTGTCGCTGATCCACAACCTCCTCGAGGAGGAGGGCGAGATGGAACGCCACGAGATCGGCGACCGGCTGGGCTGCAAGTACTGGGGCCCGATGCGCTTCCGATCGGCGCTCAAGCAGGGCGTCGAGCGCGGCGCGTTCCGGAAGAGCGGCCGAAACCGATACGCGCCGGCGCGCTGAGTCGTGCAGCGCAGAGTGCCGTCCCGCACTAGCATCGCGCGGGACGGCACATGCGTCAGACGTCCACAACCCGCCTCGGGATCGCGCTCGCACTCCAGGTCGCGATCACCGTGCTGGACATCGCGATCAAGGGGTCCGGGCTCATCATCGCGAGTGCCGGTTTGCTCGTGCCGTTCGCGCTCGCCATCGTCGGCACCGAGCGCGAGACGGCGATTACCGCCGCCGTAGCGTTCTTGATCGGCATCGGCAGCCTGTTCTGGAACGACACGCCGAGCACCGGCTCAGCGATCTACCGCATCGTCTTCTACGGGCTCGTCGCGCTGCTCGCCGTGATCGCCGGCCGCGCGCGCGAGCGGGCCACGACGCTGGCCGTCGACCTCGACGTGACGCAGGCGCGGCTCGACGGCATCCTCGGCTCGCTCGGCGAGGCGGTCACGGTCCACGACGAGCGCGGCAAGACCGTCTACGCGAACAGCGCGGCGGCGCAGCTGCTCGGCTGCAAGGACGTGGACGAGGTGCTCGCGGCGGAGCCGGGCCAGCTCGCCGAGCACTTCAGCATGCTGCACGAGGACGGCAGGCCGGTGGCCCTCGAGGATCTGCCCGGCCGGCGGCTGATGAAGGGAGAGGTGGCGCCGGACCTGCTGACGCGCAGCATCCGGCAGGACACCGGCGAGGCGTACTGGCTGCTCACAAAGTCGACGCTTACGCAGGAACCGAACGGCGACCGGCTGGCGATCAACATCATCGAGGACGTCACCGACGCCAAGGACGCCGAGCTGCGCCAGCGCTTCCTGGCCGAGGCCGGGCAGCTGCTCGCATCATCGCTCGACTACGAGGCCACGCTGGAGCGCGTCGCGCGCATGATCGTGCCGCGGCTGGCCGACTGGTGCGGCATCGACATGCTCGACGACCACGGCGACATGGTCCATGTGGCCGTGGCGCACGTCGACCCGGCCAAGGTCCAGATGGCGCACGACCTGAGCGCGAAGTACCCGCCCGACATGGACGCGCCGAGCGGCGTCCCCGCGATTCTGCGCGGCGGCCCGGCCGAGCTCTACCGCGAGATCCCGAACGAGCTGATCGAGCAGGGCGCGCGCGACGAGGAGCACCTACGAATCATCCGCGAGCTCGGGATGCGCTCGGCGATGGCCGTGCCGATGCGGCTCGGCGACGAGACACTCGGCGTGATCACGCTGGTGGCCGCCGAGAGCGGCCGCACGTTCGACGACGATGACCTCGCGTTCGCCGAGGACCTGGCGCTGCGCGCCGCGACCGCTGTGCAGAACGCGCGGCTCTACGAGGCGCAGGAGCGCGTCGCCCACACGCTGCAGGCCAGCCTGCTCCCGGACCGGCTGCCCGACCTGCCGGGCTGGGAGGTCCACGCCGCCTACCAGGCGGGCGAGCGCGGCGCCGACGTCGGCGGCGACTTCTATGACGTCCTGCCGGTCACGGGCGGGCATCTGGTCGTGCTCGGTGACGTCACCGGCAAGGGGATCGAGGCGGCGGCGCTGACGTCGCTCGTCCGCCACTCGGCGCGCATGGCCGCGCGCTTTGACCCGCAGCCGGAGCGAGTGCTCTCGCACGTCAACGAGGTGCTGCGCGAGCAATCGCGCCTGTCGCTCGTCACCGCGGTGTGCGCGCTGATCGAGGACGACGGCGAGCGGGCACGGCTGACCGTCGCGTCCGCCGGCCACCCGCTGCCGCTGCTCAGGCGCCGGGGCGAGGCCCCGCAGCCGTTCGGCGATCACGGGGTGCTGCTCGGGGTCGCGGGCGCGGACGACTGGAGCGAGTACACCGTGGTGCTCGCGCCCGGCGACACCGTGCTGTTCTACACCGACGGGGTGACCGAGACCCCCGGAGACGCCGCGCGCTTCGGCGAGCTGCGGCTGCGCGAGGCGATGACCCGGGCGGCCGACGGCACGGTCGCCCTGCTGGCGGAGATCGACCGCTCGCTGCGCGACTTCCAGGCCGGCGCGACGCGCGACGACCGCGCGATGCTCGCGCTGCGGTTCCTCGGCGTGCGGGTGGCGGCGGCATGAGGCGGCGCTACGACGTCGTCGTGGTCGGCGGCGGCCACAACGGCCTGGTGGCCGCGACGTATCTCGCGCGCGCCGGCCGCTCCGTGGCGGTGCTCGAGCGCGGCGCCCACGTCGGCGGCGCGGCGGTGTCGGAGTCGCCGTTCGCGGGCGTCGACGCGCGGCTCTCCCGCTACTCGTACCTCGTCAGCCTGCTGCCGCGCGCGATCGTCGACGAGCTGGGGTTGCGGTTCTCGGTGCGGCGCCGCCGCGTCTCCTCGTACACCCCGATTCCGGGGACCGACCGCGGCGTGCTCGTCAGCGACGCGGACCACACGCGCGAATCCATGGGCCCGGAGGCGTTTGCGGCCTGGCAGGCCTTCTACGACCGCGTCGCGCGCGTGGCGCGGGCCGTGTTCCCGACGATGCTCGAGCCGCTGCTCGCGCGCGAGGAGCTGGAGCGGCGGGTCGGCGACCGCGAGATCTGGGAGGCGCTGTTCGAGCGGCCGCTGGGCGCAGCGGTGGAGGCGGCGTTCGACGACGACGTCGTGCGCGGCATCGTGCTGACCGACGCGCTGATCGGGACGTTCGCGGGCGCCTGGGACGCCGACCTGCGCCAGAACCGCTGCTTCCTCTACCACGTGATCGGCAACGGCACCGGCGCGTGGGACGTCCCGGTCGGCGGGATGGGCGCCCTGACGGCCGAGCTCGCGCGCAGCGCGGTCTCCGCCGGCGCTGAGCTCGTGACGGGGGCCGAGGTGACGGCGATCGAGGCCGACGCCAGTGGCGCCTGCGTGCGCGTCGGCGACCACCCGGTCGCCTGCGACGACGTGGTCGCCGGCTGCGCTCCGGCGGTGCTCGAGCGGCTGCTGGGGCGCGACGCGCCGGCCCCCGAGGGCGCCCAGCTCAAGGTCAACATGCTGCTGCGGCGACTGCCGCGGCTGCGGGAAGCGGGCGTGGCTCCCGAGGATGCCTTCGCGGGCACGTTCCACGTCAACGAGACGTACGGGCAGCTGCAGGCCGCCTTCGAGGCGGCGTCGGGCGGCTCGCTGCCGTCCCCCGTGCCGTGCGAGATCTACTGCCACTCGCTGACCGACCGCAGCATCCTCGGCCACGGGCTCGACGCCCACACGCTGACGCTGTTCGCGCTGCACACTCCGGCGCGGCTGTTCGAGGACGGCGCGCGCGAGGCGCGGACGCGCGAGGCGCTCGAGGCGACGCTGCGCTCGCTGAACTCGGTGCTGGCCGAGCCGATCGAGGACTGCCTGCTCGAGACCCCGGACGGCCGTCCCTGCCTCGAGCTCAAGACGCCGCTCGACCTCGAGGACGAGCTCGCCCTCCCGCGCGGCAACATCTTCCACCGCGACCTCGCCTGGCCGTTCGCCGAGCACGAGGACGAGCAGGGCCGGTGGGGCACCGAGACCGACCTCCCGCACGTCTTCATCGGCGGCGCCGGCGCCCGCCGCGGCGGCGGCGTGAGCGGCATCCCCGGCCGCAACGCCGCCATGGCGATCCTCGGCGCGCGCGATCAGGCGCGGCCCAGCGAGCCTGCCCGCACGCCGGCCCGCGCCCGCTGAGCACCGGCGCGCACGTCGCGCCGCCGGCGTCGCCAGCGGACCAGCAGGTACGGCGGCCCGGCGATCACCACGCCGATCACGGCGAAGGGCGCCGCCAGAGCGAGCAGCAGGATGGCCGGTAGGAGGACGAAGAGGACGATCGAGGGCACGGCGAGCACGAGCAGGGGCAGCAGGGCGACCCCGAGGCCGGTGCAGAGGTCGATCACCTCCTCGAGCATCTCGCCGATGGTCTCGGTGGGCTTCGATGGGGGAGGCATGTGCGTCATGGTCTTCATGACGATCGACCCACCGCCGCTGTGACAGTCGGCACTGTCACAGGCGACCCCTCTGTCTCGTCTCATGGAGGCAATGACGACGAGAGGAGCAGGCATGAACGTGTTCGTGGCGGGCGCCACGGGTGCCCTCGGCTCGCGGCTCGTCCCGCTGCTGGTGGCGCGGGGCCACGACGTGGTCGGCATGACCAGGAGCGCGTCGAAGCAGGAACTGGTGCGCCGCCTGGGAGCGCGCCCGATCGTCGCCGACGCTCTCGATCCCGACGCCGTCGCCCAAGCCGTGGCGTCCGCCGAGCCGGACGTGATCGTCCATGAGCTCACGGCGCTGTCCGGCCCGATGTCCGCGCGGGACATGCGGCACCCCGACCGTTCCCCGGCGGCGGCAATGACCAACCAGCTGCGCACCGAGGCGACGGACCATCTCTTGGCCGCCGGCCGTGCCGTGGGGGCACGGCGGTTCGTGGCGCAGAGCTTCGCGGCGTTCCGATTCGCCCGCACGGGCGGGCCGGTGCAGACCGAGGCCGATCCCCTCGATCCCAACCCGCCGGCGGCGCTGCGTGCTCCGCTGGTGGGCATCCTCCATGTGGAGCGGGTGGTGCCGGCGATCGAGTGGGGTGTGGGCGTGGTGTTGCGCTACGGCAGCTTCTATGGGCCGGGGACTGCGGTCAGCCTGGCTCCCGATGCACAGCTGGCGGGACCGGTGCGCCGGCGTCGGTTCCCGATCGTGGGCGGCGGTGGCGGGATCTGGTCGCACGTCCACATCGATGACGCCGCGGCGGCGACCGCGGTTGCGGTCGAGCGCGGCCGGGCGGGGATCTACAACATCGTCGACGACGAGCCCGCGCCCGTGCGCGAATGGCTGCCGGTGCTGGCGAGCGCGCTGGATGCCAGGCCGCCACGACGTGTGCCCCGCTGGTTGGGACGGCTCGCGGCCGGGGAGGCGGCAACCGTCATGATGACCGAGGTGCGGGGCGCCTCGAACGAGAAGGCGAAGCGCGACCTCGGCTGGACGCCGCGCTATTCGAGCTGGCGGCGGGGCTTCGCGCAGGGACTGGGCTGAGCGATGAGCGACGAGGACTTCGACGAGCTGCGCCGGTCGGCGTTCGCGATCGCCTACCGGATGCTCGGCAGCGTGAGCGAAGCGGAGGACGTGGTGCAGGAGGGCCTGCTCCGCCTGCACCGGGTGAGCGAGGGCGGCGAGCGGATCGAGTCGCCGCGCGCCTACCTGTCGACGGTGGTCTCGCGCCTCTCGCTCGACCAGTTGCGCTCGGCGAGGGTGCAGCGCGAGGTGTACGTCGGCGAGTGGCTGCCGGAGCCGCTCGTGACGAGCGCCGACGACGATCCCGCCCGCAAGGCCGAGATGGCCGACTCCCTGTCGCTCGCCTTGCTCGTGCTGCTCGAGCGGCTGTCACCCGAGCAGCGGGCTGCGTTCCTGCTGCGCGAGGTGTTCGACGAGCCGTACGACCGGATCGCGGAGATCATCGGCACGAGTGAGCAGAACGCCCGTCAGCTCGCCACCCGAGCCCGCCGCCACGTGGAGGAGCGGCGCCCGCGGTTCGAGGCCTCGCGTGAGCAGGCGGACGAGCTCGCGACGCGCTTCTTCGCGGCCGCCGAGGACGGCGACCTGGGAAGCCTGGAGGAGCTGCTGGCCCACGACGTGGTGCTGCACGGCGACGGCGGCGGCAAGGCACCCGCCGTCACGCGCGCGCTGCACGGCCGCGCCAGGGTCGCACGCACGCTGATCGCGGGCATGCGCATCGCCTTCACCCGCGTCGACGGCCTGACCGTGCGCCGCGAGGAGGTCAACGGGCAACCGGGCGCGCTGTTCCTCGACCGCGAGGGCAGGCTGCTCGGCGTGATCATCCTCGACGTCGCGGACGGGCAGATCCAGGGCGTGAGCTCGATCGTCAACCCCGACAAGCTGCGGCATCTCGGGCCGGTGGCCGACCTGCGCGCGCTGCTGCGCGCACGGAGCTAGTGTCCCGAGTCGGAAGTTCGCGGGCAGCACAGACTTACGACTCGCGACACTAGACCGGAGAGCAATCGGGGCGCCCGGATTTGAACCGGGGACCTCACCGACCCGAACGGTGCGCGCTACCAGGCTGCGCCACGCCCCGAGAGCAGACGCAGTCTAGATGATTGGTTCCGGTTCGCTTCCTACGGGAGCTTGATCCCGGTGCCGTCCTCGACGGCGTCGCCGGCGTCATCCACCGCGTCGCCGACCGGCGGCGGGAGCACCTGCTGCACCGTGTTGGTCACCGGATCGACGACCGGCGCGAGCGGCTGGGTGACCTGGTTGACCGTGTTGGTGACCGGCGCGGCCGGATTGTCCGTGGAAGTCGGCAGCGTCACCTTCGGGAGCGAAGGCGTGCTCACGCCGCCACCGCTCCCGCCGGCGGTACCCGCAGTGGTGCCGGTGGCGCCGCTCGCGGCGACGGGCAGCGACCCGGCCGAGTCACCGCCACCCCGCGATGTGCCTGTCCGGCCGCCCTGCTTGGACTTCTGGCTCGCGTGCTTCGACGTGTGCTTCGCGGCGCCCTTGGTCGCCGCCCCCGCCGCGCGCGAGACGGTGGCGGTCGATGCCCGGTCGCCCTTCGCCGCCGCGCCGGACTGCGCCGCCGAGGCGCGCTTCGGCGCGGCCGACGACCCGTGGTGGCCGACGACCTGCGTGCCGACTCCCGCGACGCCGACACCGGCTGCGACGACCGCGACGGCAGTCGCGAACTTGCCCCAGCCACCCGACAATCCCTCTGACACCATCGGTGCGTGCGCGGCCGCGTTGCCGCGCCAGCGGTCGAAGAGCGGGAACGGCAGGAACGCTGCCACCTTCGCCGCGGCGCGCTTGCGCAGCGGGGTGTGGGTGAGGATCGCGGCGTCGAGCCCGGCCGCCATGGCCTCGCGGCGGCATGGCTGGCAGTGGGAGACGTGGCGGGCGAGGCGGCGCGACTCGCGTGTGCCGAGGCCGGATCCGGCCGCCGAGACGATCAGGCTCTGGATCCGCATGCAGCGGGCGCCGCTGACGAGGTCGTCGTACTCCTCGGTCAGCCGCCGGCGCGCGCGGAACAGCGTGCTCTCGACGGCGGGGCGGCTCATCCCCATCCGCTCGCCGATCTCGCGGTACGACAGCCCCTCGAGCTCGCGCATGACGAGGATCTCGTGGTGGGTGTCGGAGAGACCGCCAAAGGCACCACAGAGGTCATTGAGCTCCTGCTTGGCGGCCACGGCGTCGTGCGGCGCCGGGTCGGAGCCGACGAGCCGCCCGTAGTCGCTCGGCGCGAGCCCGTCGTCGGCCTGGAGCGAGACCTCCTCGGCGCGCTTGGAGCGGCGGAACTGGTCGATGCACGCGTTCTTGGCGATCTCGTAGACCCACGGCTTGAAGGCGATCGGCCGCTCGGTCTCGCGCATGCGGCGCAGCGCCGACATGAAGACCTCCTGCGTGACGTCCTCGGCGCGCTGGTGGTCCTTGACCATGCCCATGACGTACGCGTGGATGCGGCGGTGGTAGCGCGAGTAGAGCGCCTCGAAGGCGCGGTCGTCCCCACGCCGGACCGCGGCGACGAGCCGGTGATCGTCGTCGGCCATGGGCTCTGCAACGATGGGCGTCATCCCCATGACGCCACCTGATCCCCTACCCACAGTGGAAGTGTCCCTTTCCTGCGCGCTTCGTCGACTCCGGTTCTCGCGTCCGCCAGCGCGAAGACAGGAAACTCTAGCGTTCAATTGAGCCAATGCGGCCGGTTTGGCCGCGCGATCTTCTTCTTCCCGTTTCTGTGCCTCGGCTCACATCGATCATCAGCGCGCTGGACGAATTGCTGATTCCAGCGGAATACAAGGATTACGGCCCCAACGGGCTGCAAGTGCCGGGCACGGAGGACGTCGTCAGGATCGTGACCGGCGTGTCGGCCCAGCGGGAGCTCGCCGAGCGCGCAGTGGTCGCCGAGGCGCAGCTCGTGCTCGTGCACCACGGGCTGTTCTGGGACTTCCACCCGACCGGCCTCACGCCGGTGCTTGCCGAGCGCCTGCGGCCCTTTTTCAAGCACGACATCGCGCTCGCCGCCTACCACCTGCCGCTCGACGGCCACCCCGAGCTCGGCAACAACGCGATCCTCGCCGAGCGGCTGGGCTGTGAGCGGCACGAGGCGTTCGGCGCCCACAACGCCGTCCACATCGGCCGCGCGGGCACGTTCCCCGGCGACGGCGTCGCGGCCGTCGAGCTGTTCGCGCGCGTGCGCGAGCTCACCGACCGCGAGCCGACCGTGTTCGACGCCGGGCCGGAGCGGGTGCGGCGGATCGGGATCGTCTCGGGTGGCGGTGCCGGCTACCTCGAAGAGGCGATCGCCCTCGGGCTCGACGCGTTCCTGACCGGGGAGCCGCGCGAGCACGTCATGTCGCTCGCGCGCGAGGCCGGCATCCACTTCATCGCCGCCGGCCACTACGCCACCGAGACGTTCGGCGTGCGCGCGCTGGGCGACTGGCTGGCCGCGCGCTTCGGGGTCGAGCACATCTGGGTCGACATTCCGAACCCGGTCTGAAGTTCGGTCTTTCCGGCCCGCCCGGCCAAATGTTTAGGGCGTATTGAGGTGTTGTTGTTGATCGTGTCCGCGCGCCGCGCTACCTTGGCTGACCAACGTGGCAAACCTCACAGGAGGCTTCTGACTGATGGCAATCCATCTCACGCCCACGGAGCTCGCGCGGGAGGCCGGAATGGAGCGGCGCGAGGTCATCGAGAAGTGCATGCAAATGGGCGTGCCGATTTTCCAAGGTCGGATCGACAAGACCCTGTTCCTCGCCAACCTCAGCGAGCAGGCGATGTCGTCGAGTAGGGCTCAGGTAGCAGCCGCCTGAGGCATCCGACGCCCCGGCCCGGGCGTCGCTTCTAGAATCGCGCTCCGTCAGGTCCGAGGAGGAGGAGCGCATGGAATCCAGCACGGCACCCGCGGCGCCGACGTCGACCGGTTCGACGACGATCGCCGACTTGATGGGTCTCGCCACCGAGCGCTACGGCGACGACGTGGCCGTCAAGTTCAAGCGGGGTGACGACTGGGTCGAGGTGACCTACCGCGAGGTGGGCGCCATCACGTCCGAGATCGCCCGCGGGCTGATCGACCTCGGGCTGCAGCCTGGCGACCGCGCGGCAGTGCTCTGCAACACGCGCCCCGAGTGGACGTACGCCAGCTTCGGCATCGCGCGCGCGGGCGGGGTCGTGATCCCGATCTACCCGACGAACTCGCCCGAGGAGTGCGAGTGGGTCGCGGGCAACTCCGAGTCGCGCTTCCTGTTCGCCGAGGACGCCGAGCAGGCCGCCAAGATCGCCAAGGTCCGCGACAAGCTGCCGGCGCTCGAGGCCGTGATCGTGATGGACGGCGAAGCGCCCGACACGATCCGCATGGACGACCTGCGCGAGCGCGGCCGCGCGCGCGACGAGGCCGAGGTGGCCGAGCGCGCCGCGGCGGTGACGCCCGACGACCCGTACACGTTCATCTACACGTCGGGCACCACGGGGCCGCCGAAGGGCTGCGTGCTCTCGCACGGCAACTACCGCTCGGTGGTGACGATGTGCGAGAGCGCGAGCATCCTGCACGAGCGCGACGTCGTCTACCTCTACCTGCCGCTCGCCCACTCGTTCGCGCTGCTGATCGAGCTGATCGCGTTCGATCTCGGCGGCACGATCGCCTACTGGGGCGGCGACCCGAAGGGCATCGTCGGCGAGCTGATGGCGGTCAAGCCGCACTACCTCCCGTCGGTCCCGCGGATCTTCGAGAAGATCTACACGCTCGTGACCTCGAGCGGCGACCCGGAGAAGATCCGCGCGGCGACGAAGCTCGGCCTGAAGGTGCGCGAGCTGGAGGCCGCGGGCCGGCCGATCCCGGATGAGCTGCAGGCCGCCTACGACAAGGCGGACGAGGAGCTGTTCAAGAACGTCCGCAACGTGTTCGGCGGCCGGCTGCGCCAGGCCACGAGCGGCGCGGCCCCGATCGCGCAGGAGATCCTCGAGTTCTTCTACGCGTGCGGCGTGCCGGTGCTCGAGGGCTATGGCATGACCGAGACCGCGACGGCGTCGACCGCCTCGACCGGCGACGCCTACAAGTTCGGCACCGTCGGCCGCCCGCTCCCGGGCGCCGAGATCCGGATCGCCGACGACGGCGAGATCCTCGTCAAGGGCCCGCACATCTTCCACGGCTACTACAAGATGGAGGACAAGTCGTTCGGCGCGATCGAGGACGGCTGGCTGCACACCGGCGACCTCGGCTCGATCGACGAGGACGGCTACCTCTCGATCACCGGCCGCAAGAAGGACATCATCATCACCGCCGGCGGCAAGAACCTCACGCCGGCCAACCTCGAGAACGACCTCAAGCAGTCGCGCTGGGTCTCACAGGCGGTGATGTACGGCGACCGGCGCCCGTACCCGGTTGCGCTCATCACGCTCGACCCGGAGGAGATCGTGCCGTGGGCGAAGGAGCAGGGCCTGCCGGAGGACCCGGCGGCCCTGGCGAACGAGCCCAAGGTGCGCGAGCTCATCCAGGGCGTGCTCGACGGCGTCAACGAGCGCTACGCGCGGGTGGAGCAGATCAAGAAGTTCGCGATCCTCGACCACGACCTCTCGCAGGAGACCGGCGAGCTCACGCCGACGCTGAAGGTCAAGCGCAACGTCATCAACGAGAAGTACGAGGAGCTGTTCGACCGGCTGTACGCGGAGGGCTGACGCCCGCGGCGAACGGCAGGCCGGGCTGGACGGGCACAGCGGCGCGCACCGGCGCCGCCGATTGCAGGCGGGCCATGAAGCGGCCGCTGCGATAGGTGCGCACGACGCGCCGTGTGACCCAGCGACGACGCGATCGCGCCTGTAGCTCCACGAGCGCACCGCCGCGCGGCACGTAGCCGCCGCGCACGCGGCCGCGGAGCCGCACGCCGGAGCGCTGGAGGGTGACCGGCGCGCGCACGCGGACGGCGAGTAACGGGGCGCTCGCCACCCGCAGCAGCCGCGAGGGGCCGGCCGGGGCGGAGAAGCTGAAGCGGCCGTCGGCGAGCGTCCGTACACCGGTGAGTGGCCGCCAGGCGGCGCCGGCGACGCGCTGGGAGACGGCGAGCGCCGCCGGGCCGTCGCCGCCCGTGGCGCGCCCGTGCACGCGCACCCGCTCGCCGTAGTCGGTGGTGACCGTGAGCGCGCGCCGGCCGAGCCACGCGACGACGGTGAGCGAGAGGGGAGCGGAGACCGTGGGCGGCGCGGCGACCGGCGGGACTGTGGGCGGCGGCGAGTCGGGCACGTTGTCGACGGTCCGCGTGGCGGGGCCGTAGGCGGTGACGGTGTTGCCGGCGGCATCCTCGACCAGCACGGCGATCGTGTGCGGCCCGTCGGCGAGGGCGGTCGTGTCGACGGTCACGGTCGCGCCGGCCGACAGCGGACACGGCAGCCGGAACGCGAACTCGTACGGGTCACCGCTCGGGTCCACGTCGCGGCAGCGGCCGTCCCCGACTGCCACCGGCGGCCCGGCCGCCCCGTCGATGACCGCGTACGCGCGATACACGCCGCCGCCGCGATCGGTCGCCGCGAGCGACAGCGCCGCGCGGCCCCGCAGCACGCCGGCGCCCGCCAGGTCCCCCTGCACGGACGCGATCTTCGGCGCGTAGGCGTCGTGCAGCACGACGCGCGAGCCGCGGATCGCGAGCACCGCCGCACCCGCCGGCGTGCAGAGGTGCGGCCCGCCGCACAGCAGCAGCGCCTTCAGCGCGCTCGCCCCCAGGCCGGCCCCGGCAACCGGTCCCCACGGCCGGTTCTGCGAGGGGACGTCGGCCGCCACGAAGCGGGAATCGGCGAGGAACAGCGTGTTCCAGTCACCGGCCGCGATGCCGCTCACCGAGCGTTCGACGCTCCAGCTCGCGATCGTCGTGTCGGCGGGCGCGAGGTATTGCCACCCGGCGACATCGCCGGGATCGAACGCCGCGCGCGCCCAGAACGTCGCCTCGAGGTCGCCCGCACCCTGGCCGGTCGCGACGAACGCGCCGCCGGCGAACGGCGTCCACCCGTCGAACCCGGCCTGCACGTACGTGCCCGCCCGCGCCGGGGCCGCCAGCACGAGCACGAAGATCAGAGTGAGCAGGACGCGCATGCCACCAATAGGCGGCCGCGCAGAGAGTTCGCCCCCCGTGCGGGCTAGTCGCCGCCCGACTGGCGCAGCAGCGCGCTGGTCGTCTGCTCGAGGATCCGCCGCCAGGCCGGCGCGTTCTCGCCCTTCTCGGCCTCGAAGTGGCGCACGACCTTGCGCACGCGGGTGGCCGAGATCTGGATCCCGTGGCGCGCCAGCACCTCGCGCCACTCGTCGTAGTCGGCGGCGAGCTTGACCGTCACCGACTGGAAGCCGTGGCGCGCCACCGCGAGGCGCGACCGGTAGTCGAGGATGTTCGTCTGGAACATCAGCTCGTCGTCGGTGTCGGGCTCGATCAGCACGATGTCGACGCCTGGGTAGCGCTCGCGCCAGCCGCGCGCGACCTCGTGCAGCCGCTGGTAGGCCAGCAGCTTGAACGTCTGGTAGCCGATCTTCGGGAAGCCCATGTCGGAGACCCGGCGCGTGCGGGTGCCGAACAGCGTCGGGATCTGCTTCGTGAAGTCGTTCACGTACGGGACCAGCGGGTTGACGACGACGATCAGCTTCGCCCCCGCCTCGACCGCGATATCCAGGTTCGTGGTGGAGACGATCCCGCCGTCGACGAGCTCGCGGTCCTTGAGCTTGGTCGGCTGGTAGACCATCGGCAGCGCCGCTGAGGCGCGCACGGCGGCGGAGATCGGCACGTCGTCCCACCCCGCGCCGCCGAGCACGATCCGCTCGCAGGTGTCGAGATCGGTGGCGGCCAGGTACAGCTCGCACGCCAGCTCCCGGAAGTCGTCGGTGCGGTCGGGATCGGAGAGTGCCGAGCGCACGAAATCCTCGATCCCCGTGCCCGTATAGAGGCCGGACGGCAGCAGATCGGCGAGCGCGACCGCCAGATCGACGGTGGAGAACGCGGGCAACGAGCGCCCGAGATCACGCACGATGCCGAGGAGATGGAACGGCAGCCGCAGGCCCTTGGCGAAGAACTCGCGGTAGTTGGGCCGCAGCAACGCGTCGAGCGACACGTCGCTGAACGGCTGCGGCACCTGGTCGTTGACCACGCGCATCATCTGCTCGGGCGTGACGCCGTTGGCCGCCAGCGCCGCGATCAGCGCACCGGCGCTCGTGCCGACGTACACGTCGAACTGGTTGACGGTCCGGTCGACGGCCAGCAGATCGAGCGCCCGCAAGGCGCCGATCTCGTACACCCCACCGGTGAAGCCGCCTCCGCCGAGCACCAGCGCGGTCTTGGAAGGCCGGCGGCGGCGGCGCCCGCGCGCGGGCGTGCGGGCGGGCGGGCGGGCCCCAATCTCTACGACGTTTCCCATCCTTGTTGACACAGTGTACGGGCCGGCCCCGCGACTTCCGCCGTATGAAAGGGTTACCTAACGCCGATGGCTCGGATCGTCTGCCTCGCGGCGCTGCTTGCCGCCGTCCTCGCTCCCACCGCCGATGCCGCCGGCCGCGCAACCACCATCCGGCTGCTCGATCGCCAGATGAACCGCGCGGGCAGCGGCTCGGGCGCGTACGTGGTCGACCTCGACAGCGGGGCGACGCTGTACTCGCGCGCCGCCGAGGTCCCGCGCATCCCGGCCTCGGTGAACAAGCTCTACACCACGTCCGCCGCGCTCGTGCGCTACGGCGCCGAGGCGCAGCTCAACACCGAGGTGCTCGGCGACGCCCAGCCGGACAAGGACGGCGTTCTCAAGGGGAACCTGTACCTGCGCGGCGGCGGCGATCCGGAGTTCGCACGCGCCCAGGCGCGCGGCCTCGCCCGCGTGCTCGCCGACAGCGGCCTGAGGCGCGTGACGCGGCGCGTGATCGGCGACGAGTCGCGCTTCGACGGCCTGCGCGGCGGCCCGGACTCCAACTACCGCACGTCGTTCTGGGTCGGCCCGCTGAGCGGCCTCCCGTTCAACCACGGGCTGCGGCTCGACAGCAGGACCCATTTCCAGAAGAACCCGCCCTACTACGCGGCCCGCGCGTTCGAGCGCGAGCTCGTGCGCGCCGGCGTGAAGGTGCGCTGGCACGCGCGCGCAGGCGTCGCGCCGGCGGGCGCCGAGCGGGTCGGCGAGTGGGCCTCGTCGCGGATGTCGGTGCTCATCCGCCACACCAACCGGCCGTCCGACAACTACATGGCCGAGACGCTGCTCAAGGACCTCGGCGCCGACTTCGGGTCCGGTGGCACGACCGCGGCGGGCACCGCGGTCGCCCGCAGCGAAGCGGCCAAGTACGGTGCGCACCCGACGATGGTCGACGGCTCAGGCCTCAGCCACCAGAACCGCACGACGCCGCACGACGTCGTCCGCCTGCTCGCCGGGCTCGACGGCACCGACTTCGCCGACCCGATGCGGATCTCGCTGGCGGTGGCCGGCAAGTCGGGCACGCTGTCGGACCGCATGCGCAGCAGCGCCGCCCGCGGGCGCTGCCGCGCCAAGACCGGCACGCTCAACGGCGTGTCGAACCTCGCGGGCTACTGCACGTCGCGCGCCGGCGCGCGGCTGGCCTTCGCGTTCCTGATGAGCGGGGTGAGCGTCTACACCGCGCACCCGATCCAGGACCGCATGGCCACGGTGCTCGCCCGCTATCACCCATGAAACGGCGCATCGAGGCGCGGGCTGTGCCACGATCCCGCCCGTGAACGCCGCCCGTTGCCTCGCCCTGGCGGTCGTCCTGCTGTTCGCCGCGGCAGCTCCGGCAGCAGCGCGCGACGCCGTCGTCACCTCGTTCGACGGCACGCAGCTGCAGGTCAGCTTCTTCCCCGCGGCCGGGCTCCAGCCGGGGCAGCGGGCGCCGACGATCCTGCAGACGCACGGCTGGGGCGGCAGCCGCGACACGAGCCCTGACAGCGCGTCTTCGGACAGCACGGGCAACGTCGGCACCGGGCCGCTGCGCAACGCCGGCTTCAACGTCCTCACCTGGGACTCGCGCGGCTTCGGGCAGTCCGGCGGCACCGTGACGGTCGACTACAAGGGCAACGAGGGGCGTGACGTCCAGGCGCTGATCGACTGGCTCGCGCAGCAGCCGGAGGCGCAGCTCGACAAGGCCGGCGACCCGCGCGTCGGGATGCACGGCGTGTCCTACGCCGGCGGGATCGAGCTCGTGGCGGCGGCGATCGACAGGCGGATCGACGCGATCGTGCCGACGATCGCCTGGAACTCGCTGCTCACCAGCCTCTACAAGGAGGAGACGGTCAAGGGCGGCTGGTCCGCGCTGCTGTACGCCGCCGGCCAGACCGGGCGGCTGGACCCGCACATCACGTCGGCGTTCGCCAGCGGCGTGGGCACCGGCACGCTGTCGGCCGACGACCGCGCGTGGTTCGTGTCACGCGGGCCGGGTGACGAGCTCGTGAGGGCGATCCGCGTGCCGACGATGCTGCTGCAGGGCACCGCCGACACGCTGTTCACCACCGCCGAGGCGATCCGCAACTACGAGATCCTGCGCCGCCACGTGCCAGTGAAGATGATGTGGTTCTGCGGCGGCCACGGCGTCTGCAACACCGGCACCGGCCCTCCGGGCCATTTCGAGGCGGCGGTGATCGCCTGGCTGCAGCGCTACCTGATGGGCAAGAAGGTCGCCACCGGGCCGGGCTTCGAGTGGCTGGCCGACGACGCCCAGTGGCGCGACTCGCCGCGCTGGCCGCCGCCGCACGGTACGCCGCTCGTGGCGACCGGTTCGGGCACGCTCGCCGTCAGCCCCGCCGACGCCGTCTCCGGCTCCCCGCTCGCCGCCGCCCCGGCCGCCAACGCCGTCAACGTGCCGATCCCCGCGGCGACCGCGCAGGTCGTCGGCCGGCCGAAGCTCACGCTCACCTACTCCGGCACCGGGGTTGTGAGCCACGTGTTCGCGCAGATCGTCGACGAGAAGCGCAACCTCGCGCTCGGCAACCAGGTGACGCCGCTGCCCGTGACGCTCGACGGTGCCTCGCACACCCTCACGCGTCCGCTCGAGGGCGTCGCCGCGAGCCTGAGCCCCGGTGGCCGCTACCACCTGCAGCTCGTCGGCGGCAGTCAGGTCTACGGGCCGGTGCGCGGCGCCGCCGCCATCACGTTCTCTGGAGTCCGGCTCGAGCTGCCCACCGTCGGCAAAGCCAAGCCGGCCGTGCTGCCGAGCGAGGCCCGCTGCCGGTCCCACCGGGCGTTCACGCTGCCGCTGCGCGGGCACCTGCGGTCCGCGAAGGTATGGGTCGCGGGCAAGCGCGTGAAGGTGCGCGGCAAGCCCGGGCACCTCCGCGCGCGCGTGAACATGCGCCATCGCCGGCGCGTCACGGTGCGCACGATCGCCAAGACGCGTGGCGGCGCGGTTCGCCGCGACACGCGCGTCTACGTGCGCTGCTAGGCGCTACTTCTCGCGGAACCGCTTGCGCGCGCGCTCGATCGACTCGAGCGCCTCCTCGCGCGGATACCAGCCGTCGACCTTGACGACCTTCCACTCGGGCGTCTTGTAGATGCCGAAGAAGTGCGAGATCTCGTCGCGCAGCGCCATGGGCAGATCGTCGAGCCGCTCGATGTGGCTCCAGTTGGGGTCCGACAGCGGCACGCAGAGGATCTTGTTGTCCTCCGCCTTCTCGTCGCGCATCCGGAACAGGGCCACCGGCTTGACCTCGATCAGGCAGCCGGGGAACGTCGGCTCGGAGACGACGATCATCGCGTCGAGCGGGTCGCCGTCGGCGGCCACCGTGTCCCTGAAGAAGCCGTAGTCGGTCGGGTAGCCGAGCGAGGCGAAGAGCAGGCGATCGAGCTTGATCGCGCCGAGCTCCTCATCCCATTCGTACTTGTTCGAGCATCCCTTCGGGATCTCGACCACCACGACGAGCCGGTCGCCCATCGCGCGGGCTAGAAGTCTTCGTCGTCGTCGCTGTAGCCGTCGTCGTCCTCGAGGCCGAGGAACAGGTCGGCGTCCTCGACATCGGTGTCGAGCGGATCGGCGTCGGCTTCGATCATGTTCGGGTCGTCCGGCGGGTTGCTCGATTGGAAGTCACCGAGGCTCCCCTGGCCGAAGTCTTCCTGGTAGCTCTCCATGGGCGGGAAAATACCCCTCTACGCGGGCGGGTCAAATAGCGCAAGCAGGCCAGCCTCGTCGAGGACCGGGACGCCGAGCTTCTCCGCCTTCGCCAGCTTGGAGCCCGGGGAGGCGCCCGCGACGACGTACGACGTCTTCTTGGACACCGAGCTGGTGACCTTGCCGCCGGCGGCGAGGATCCGCTCGGTCGCCTCCTCGCGCGTGAGATCCGGGAGCGTGCCGGTGAGTACGAACGTCTGGTCGCGTAGCGGCCCCTCCCCCGGCGGCGGCCCCTCCTGCTCGAACTGCAGCCCGACATCGCGGAGCTCGGCGATCAGCGTGCGCAGCTTGTCGTCGGCGAGCTGCGCGTGGATCAGCTCGGCCAGCTTCGGCCCGATCCCCGGCGTCTCGGCGATCTGCTCGGGCGTAGCGTCGAGCAGCGCGTCGATCGTGCGGAACTGCGCCGCCAGGTTGCGCCCGGTGACCCAGCCGACGCCCTCGATCCCGAGCGCGAACAGCACGCGGCCGAAGTCGCGCGCCTTCGAGGCCGCGATGGCGCGCAGGAGGTTCTCCGCGCTCGTCTCGCCGACGCGGTCGAGCGCCGTGAGCTGCTCCTTGGTGAGCCGGTAGAAGTCCGCCGCCGTGTGCAGGAGCCCGGCCTGGAGGAACTGCAGCACCTGCTTCTCGCCGAGGCCGTCCATCTCCATGATCCCGGCGAACGCCTTGAGCTGCTGCCACTGGCGCCCAGGGCAC
Source organism: uncultured Solirubrobacteraceae bacterium (assembly GCA_963803335.1). Lineage (GTDB taxonomy): Bacteria > Actinomycetota > Thermoleophilia > Solirubrobacterales > Solirubrobacteraceae > DASSUW01. Next base: position 272,510 of record CAWDME010000016.1, read on the forward strand.
AGCAGGTTCGGGCAGCGCGTGAACACGCCTTCCTTGACGGTCGGCGTGTCGCAGCTCGGGCAGCGCGCCGGCGGCGCCGGGACCGGGCCGCGGTCGGAGCGCTCGACCGCGTGTGGCGCCGGGGAGAGCACCTGCGGGATCACGTCGCCGGCCCGCAGCACGATCACGTCGTCGCCGACGCGCAGGTCCTTGCGCGCGAGATCCTCCTCATTGTGCAGCGTGGCGAGCTTGACCGTCACGCCACCGACGTGGACAGGCTCGAGCACGGCGAACGGGTGCAGGTCGCCGTAGCGGCCGACGTTCCACTCGACGTCCTTCAGGAGCGTGACCGCGGTAGTCGGCGGGAACTTCCAGGCGATCGCCCAGCGCGGGTCACGGCCCACGACCCCCAGCCGCCGCTGCAGCTCGACGTCGTCGACCTTCACGACCACGCCGTCGATCTCGAAGTCCAGCGCGCCGCGGCGCTCCTGCCACGCCAGGCACTGCGCCACCACCTCGTCCTCGCTGTCGAGCCGCCTGACGTCGCCGTTCACGCGGAAGCCGTGTGCGCGCAGCCACTCGAGTGCGTCCCAGTGCGACTCGAGCTGCAGCCCTTCGGTGGCGCCGATCGCGTAGCACCACATCGACAGCGGGCGCTCGGCGGCGAGCGCCGGGTCGAGTTGGCGGATCGTGCCCGCCGCCGAGTTGCGCGGGTTCATGAACGTCGACAGGCCGGCCTCGGCGCGGCGCTCGTTCAGCGCCGCGAAGTCGGGCAGCGACATGTAGACCTCGCCGCGGACCTCGACGAGCGGCGGCGCGTCGTCGATCCGCAGCGGGATCGCGGGGATCGTGCGCAAGTTGTGCGTGACGTCCTCGCCGACCTCGCCGTTGCCGCGGGTCGCGCCGCGCTCGAGCAGCCCGTCGCGGTAGACGAGCGAGATCGCCAGGCCGTCGATCTTCGGCTCGGCGACGAAGCGCAAGCGCGGGTCCTCGATCCCCTCGCGCGCCAGGTGCGAGCGCATCCGCGCCACCCAGGCGCGCAGCTCCTCCTCCGAGCGCGCGTTGGCGAGCGAGAGCATCGGCCGCAGGTGCCGGACCTTCTGCAGCGCGGAGACCGGCTCCTCGCCGACCCGCTGCGTCGGCGAGCCCGGCGTGACGAGCTCCGGGTAGGAGGCCTCGAGCGCCTTGAGCTCTCCGAACAGCGCGTCGTAGACGTCGTCGCCGATCTCGGGATCGTCGAGGACGTGGTAGCGACGGCTGTGGTAGGCGACCTGCTCGCGGAGATCGGCAGCGCGGGCAGCCGCGTCCGCCGGCGCGCTCACTCCGCGATCTCCTCCGCGGCCGGCGCCAAGAGCTGGGCGAGGTCGTAGGCGCGCAGCCCCTCGAGACCGTGCTCGGCCGTGAGGTCGAAGTGCAGTGGTGTGACGGCGATCCGGCCGGCGGCAATCGCTGCCAGGTCGGTGCCCTCCTCGTCGTCGTGGACCGGCGAGTCGCCGTAGACGCGGTAGCGCCGCCGGTGGTCGCCCTCGCTGTCGATCAGGCGCAGCGCGTCGCGGTAGATGCGCTTGCCCAGCCGCGCCACCTCGACGGTGTCGGCGTCGCCGTGCGGCACGTTGATGTTCAGCAGCGTCCCCTCGGGCAGCGGCAGGTCGTCGAGCCGGTCGACGACACGGGCAGTGAACGCCGCCGCGGTCTCGAAGTTGAAGACGTCGCCGAGCCGGAAGTCCATCTCGCGCGCCTGGGACTGCTGGGAGATGGCAAGCGCGGGCACGCCGAGCACCACGCCCTCCAGCGCGGCCGCGACCGTGCCCGAATACGTGATGTCGTCACCGAGGTTGGAGCCGTGGTTGATGCCGGCCACCACGAGGTCGGGCTCGAAGTCCTCGACCAGGCCGAGCGACGCCAGCCGCACACAGTCCACGGGCGTCCCGTCACACGAGTAGCCACGCGTCCCGTCCTCGAACGGCACCTCGGTCACCCACAGCGGCCGCCGCGTGGTGATCGACCGCGCGGTGGCGGACATGTTCTCGTCGGGCGCGATGACGGCGAGCACGACGTCCTCGAGCGCCACGAGGGCGCGGCGCAGCGTCTGCAGGCCCTCGGCGTGGATGCCGTCGTCGTTTGTCAGCAGGACCCGCAGCATCGGCCCGAGAGAGGATAGGCCCGAACTTGTGGCTAGGGAGTAGGCCCGGCCGTCGTCATACATTCCGGTCATGGGGCAGCGCCGCGGCATCGCACTCATACTCGCCGCGGCTGCGGGATGCTTGTTGGCGGCCGGAATCGGCGCCTACGGCCTGTACGCGATCCTCGACGCGGACGCGTTCGCCGACCGCGCCATAAGCACGCTGCACTCGGACGAGGTGCGCGAGGAGATCGCCTCGCGGATGGCCGCGCGCGTCATCGAGGACCAGCCGGAGCTCGCCCGCGGCGAGGACGCCATCACGGAGGCAGCCAACGCCCAGGTGGCGAGCGACCCGTCGTTCGCGCCCGGCTTCCGTGCCGCCGCACTCGAGATACACCCCTCGCTGGTCTCGGACGCGGACGCCGACGCCACGCTGCGGGTGGCCGGCTCCGGCGCCGCGCTGCGTCAGCGGCTCGAGCGGCTGCCGGGCTGGCACTCGCTGGACGCGATCCCCGATCCGTGGCTGATCAGGGTCGATCCGCAGGGCCGTGCCGCGAAGCTGCGCGCGCTCGGCCCACCTGCGCACGCCGCCGCCCTGCCGCTGACGATCGTCTTCGCGATCGCCGGCGTGGCGCTGCTCGCTCTCGGCATCGCCCGCGCGCCCGACCGCCGGCGCGGCATCTGGTCCGCCGGGATCACCGTCGCCATGGCCGCCGGGGTCCTCGCCGCAGGCGTGACGGGCGCGTGCGACGTAATTCTCAACCAGTTCGACACCGGGTTCGGTGACACCGTCATCGTGCAGATCTGGGACGCGTTCCTCGGCGACCTGCGCGCGTGGGCACTCGCGGCCGCCGGCGCGGGCCTCGTGGTGGCAGCGGCCGCCGGCGGGCCCTCATTGTCGCTGCGCGCGCTGCTCGCCACGCCGGGGTCGAGCGGCGCCCGGCTGGCCCGCGCCGCCGGCCTGCTGGCGATCGCCGTGCTCGCCGTCACGCTGCCCCGGGTCGTGCTCGACATCGGGCTGGTGACGCTGGCGGGCGGACTGGTCTACGTCGCAGCCGGCGAGCTCGTGCGCGTCTTGGCGCCGCCCGACTGCCCGCGCCGCGTGGCCCGGGCGGTCGCCACGGCGGGCTCGCTGCTCGTGCTCATCGCCGTCGTCGTCGTGCCGGCGACCGCGTCCATGAGCCCCAACTGACGCAGCATCTCCAGGGGGTTCCAGTACACGGAGCCCTCGATCAGGCGCCCGTCGTCGTCGCAGGTGGTGATCAGCGCGCCGAAGGTCTGCACCCAGCGACCGGTCGGCGCGATGCCCATGATCTCGCCGCGGTGGGTGCCGGTGCTCGTCCACTCCTGCGCCAGGCGCAGCCCGTCGACCGTGTAGGCGTTCACCGTCACGTGCAGGTCGGGGAAGGCGTCCATGTAGGCCTGCGCCGCGCGCTCGAGTGCCTCTGGGCCTTGCATCGGCATGCCCAGCGCGACATCGCGCCAGATCACATCTTCCGCCATATTCGCGACGACGCCGGCCGCGTCGCCTCGATTCCAGGCGGCGAGGGCCTCCTCCGCCCGCTCCAGCATCTCGCGCCGACTCATGTGTGGCGACGGTACTCCTCAGTACCGCACGGAGGCAAGGTAGAGGCCGTGCGGCGGCGCCGTGACGCCGGCCTCGCTGCGCGGGCGGCCGTGCAGCAGCCGCTCGAACTCCCGCACGCTGCGGCGGCCGTCTGCCACCTCGAGCATCGTCCCGACGAGCACGCGGTTCATGTGGCGCATGAACGTGTCGGCCTCGATCCAGAACTCGAGCCGATCGTCAGAACGCTGCCATTGCGCGCGGAGCACGTCGCGCTCGAAGCGCTGGTGGTACGTCTCGGTGGGCGTGAAGGCCGTGAAGTCGTGCGTGCCCGCGAGCGCCGCCGCGCAGCCTTCGAGCGCCGCGAAGTCGATCGGATGCGGCCACCACAGCGCACGGCCGGCCTCGAACGGCGACGGGGCGCGGCGCGCGAGGATCCGGTAGCAGTAGGTGCGGCTGCGGGCGTCGTGGCGGGCGTTGAAGCCGGCCGGCGCCTCCTCGGCGCTGAGCACAGCGATCTCGTCGGGCAACAGCGCGTTGACCGAGCGCAGGAGCGGCAGCTCGCCCTCGTAGGAGACGACCTGGCCCAGTGCGTGCACGCCGCGGTCGGTCCGGCCCGCGACGGTCAGGTCGACGTCCGCGCGCAGCACGGTGCGGAGCGCGACCTCCAGCTCCCCCGCGATCGTCCGCTGCCCCGGCTGCGCGGCCCAGCCCGCGAACGGGCCGCCGTCATATTCCAGGGTCAGCTTGGCGGTCAGACGAGCTCGAGATAGACCATCTCGGTCGCGTCACTGGAACGCGGACCGAGCTTGAGGATCCGGGTGTAGCCCCCGGGCCGCTCGGCATAGCGAGGAGCGATCTCCTCGAACAGCTTGTAGATGACGCCCTTGTCGGGGTGCTGAAGGATCGAGATCGCCCGCCGGCGCGCGTGCAGGTCGCCCTTGCGCGCCAGCGTGATCAGCTTCTCGATCTCCGGCTTGACCGCCTTGGCCTTGGCCTCGGTGGTCTTGATCCGCTCGTGGTCGATGACCTCGATGCACAGGTTGGCCAGCAGCGCCTTGCGGTGTGAGGCGTCGCGGGAGAGCTTGTGGCGGGTTTTCTGGTGGCGCATCAGTCAGTGCGGAGGGTAAGGCCCCGCTGCGAGAGCGTCTCGATGACCTCGTCGATCGACTTCTTGCCGAAGTTCGGGATCGCCGCGAGCTCGCCCTCTGACTTGGAGACGAGGTCGCCCACGGTCTGGATCCCGGCCCGCTTGAGGCAGTTGTACGAGCGCACACCGAGCTCGAGCTCCTCGATGAGGATGTCGTCCATCGGCGAGCCGCCGGCGCGGCCGCCGGGCTGCAGCGCGGCCCCGGCACCGGCGCCGTTGTCCAGCGCGGTCATGCCGCCCGGGCCGGCGCGCAGCTCCACGATGCGCTCCTCGTCGGTGAAGATCGACAGCGAGGAGATGAGGATCTCCGCCGCCTCGCGCAGCGCGGCCTGCGGGTCGATCGACCCGTCGGTCTCGATGTCGAGCGTCAGCTTGTCGAAGTCGGTCCGCTGGCCGACGCGCGCCTGCTCGACCGAGTACGCGACGCGGCGCACCGGCGAGAAGATCGAGTCGATCGGGATGACGCCGATCGGCTGATCGGGCGACTTGTTGTCCTCGGCCGGGCGGTAGCCGCGGCCGCGGCCGATCGTCAGGTACATCTCGAGCTTGGTCTTCTTCTCGAGCGTGGCGATGTGCGCGTCCGGGTTGAGGATCTCGACGCCGGACGGCAGGTCGATGTCGCGAGCGGTGATGTCACCGGGGCCGGTGACCACGAGCGGAGCCTCGACCTCGGTGGCGTCCGAGTGCATGCGGCACACGATGCCCTTGAGGTTGAGCACGATGTCCGTGACGTCCTCGGTGACGCCCTTGATCGTCGAGAACTCGTGGGCGACCCCCTCGATGCGGACGGAGGTGACCGCCGCACCGGCGAGCGAGGCGAGGAGCACGCGCCGTAGCGAGTTGCCGAACGTGTAACCGAAGCCGCGGTCGAGCGGCTCGACCACGAACTGGCCACGGTTGTCCTCGACGGACTCGGCGGTGATTCGGGGGATCTGGAAGTCGAGCATAGGGTCCTAACGTCGTCTCAGGTTCTCGGGGGAGCTTCGAAACGGCGCCTGGGGAGAACGGCGCCGGGCAAGGCGGGGCGCTACTTCGAGTACAGCTCGACGATGAGCTGCTCTTGCACCGGCGCGGCGATCTCCGCGCGCTCGGGCTTGCGCAGCACCTTCGCGGTGAGCTGGTCGTGGTCGGCCTGGAGCCACGCCGGGACCTGCGCCACGAGCTCAGTCGCGTCGCGCACGACCGTCTCGGCGTCGGAACCGGTCTTGAAGGTGATCACGTCGTTCTCCCGCACCTGGTAGCTCGGGATGTCGACGCGGCGGCCGTTGACCGCCCAGTGGCCGTGCCGGATCATCTGGCGGGCCTGGCGGCGCGAGGCCGCGAATCCGAGGCGCACGAGCACGTTGTCGAAGCGGCACTCGAGGATGCGCAGGAGGTTCTCACCGGTGATGCCGGCCTGGCGGGACGCCTTGGCGTAGTAGGTCCGGAACTGCCGCTCGAGCACGCCGTAGTAGCGCTTGGCCTTCTGCTTCTCGCGCAGCTGGACGCGGTACTCGGACTGCTTCTGGCGGCCGCGGCCGTGCTCGCCGGGCGGGTAGGAGCGCCGCTCGACGCCGCACTTGTCGGTCAGGCAGCGCTCGCCCTTGAGGAACAGCTTCTGTCCCTCACGACGGCACTGCTTGCACTGAGGAGAGGTATCGCGAGCCATTCGGTGTGTCAGACCCTCCGCCGCTTCCGGGGGCGGCAACCGTTGTGTGCCTGCGGGGTGACGTCCCTCACGCCGGTGACCTCGAGACCGGCGGCCTGGAGCGAGCGGATCGCGGTCTCACGGCCCGAGCCCGGGCCCTTCACGAAGACCTCGACCTTCTGCATGCCCTGCTCGATGCCCTTACGGGCGGCCGCGTCGGCGGTGACCTGGGCGGCGAAGGGAGTCGACTTGCGGGAGCCCTTGAAGCCGGCGCCGCCGGCGGACTCCCACGCGATCACGTTGCCCTCACGATCGGTGAGCGCCACGATCGTGTTGTTGAAGCTGGTCTTGATGTGCGCCTGGCCGATCGGGATGTTCTTCTTGACGCGGCGGCGGCCACGCTGGGGGCGACGGGGAGCGGGACTCACTTCTTCGTCGCCTTCTTCTTGCCCGCCACCTGCATCCGCTTCGGCCCCTTGCGCGTGCGCGCGTTCGTCTTGGTGTTCTGACCGCGGACGGGAAGGCCACGGCGGTGCCGGATCCCGCGGTAGCAGCCGATCTCCATCAGGCGCTTGATCGCCTGCGACCGCTCGCGACGCAGGTCGCCCTCGACCATGTAGTCGCCGTCGATCATGTCGCGCAGCTGGGAGATCTCGCCGTCGGTGAGGTCACGGACGTAGCGATCCTGCTCGATCCCGAGCTTGGCGAGGATCTCGTTCGACGTCGGGCGGCCGATCCCGTAGATGTAGGTGAGGCCGATCTCGACCCGCTTGTTCAGAGGAATATTGACGCCAGCGATTCGAGCCATGGCCTCCCTAACCCTGCCGCTGCTTGTGTCGCGGGTTCTGGCAGATGACGAGGACCCGCCCGTGGCGGCGGATGATCTTGCACTTCTCGCACATCGGCTTCACCGACGGTCGTACCTTCATGGTCCCTTTCGGCTGATGATCCAGACGGGGTGGCTCTGGGGGCCGGGGCGGCCACCGCTACCAATCCCCCGGACATTAAGTCTTCGCGCACAGGTACCTCGCGGCCCAAAACGCGACACATGAGAATAGCAGTCCGGCATCATCGATCGCGCCGATGATCGCACTGCTCGCTGCCCTTGCTCTCGCGGGTCCCGTCGTGGTGCACGACGGCGCGGAGCGCTCACCGCTGGGATCGGTGGGAGCGCGGCCAGGTACGGTAGCGCGCGCCCCGGTCATCTACCGGCGCGTGGCGGACGGCTGGGTGCAGTTCTGGATGGTGTTCGCGCACAACGACCAGGATCGCGGGCTGCTGCATACCGGCCGCCATGCCGGGGACTGGGAGATGGTGCAGTTCCGCCTCGACGGCAGCGAGGCGGTATACGCCCAGCACTCAGGGGCCGAGCGCTGCCCGGGCGGAGCGGTGCAGACGCGCGGCGGAAGGCCCGTGATCTATCTGGCGAACGGCTCGCATGCCGCCTACTTCCGGCCCGGCGTGCGCGACCGCATGTGGCCGGATCCGAACGATCACGCCGGCGGGGACGGCCTCGTCGTCACGCCCCGCGTCGAGCCGCTCGGTGACTGGGCGCGGTTCCCCGGCCGGTGGGGCGGCGCACGGGCGGGCTGGGTGCCCGGCGAGATGGACTCGCCGCGCGGGCCCGCGTTCCAGCCGCAGGGCGCTGGAGCGACCCGGAGGGATGGGCGCGTCGCGCCCGGCCGTGCACGTTCGGCCGCTGCGACAAGCTCGGCGAGTGCGACACGCGCGAGAGCCTGATGGGCGTCGCGGCCCCTGCCGCCGCGCTCGTGCTGCTGTTCGGCCGGGCGCGTCGGCGATCATCACGGGAATGCCGAACATCCTGAGCCCTGAGTGGGAGGCCGAGCTGCCGGGCCTGCGCGGCCAGCGGGTGGGCGCCGGCGCCGGCGGCGAGCATGCTCTACCCCGAGGTCGTGGAGCACCCCGATTCCGGCAAGGTGCTGGCGCTCTCGGGGCGCGTCGACGAGGCCGCGGCGGTGATGCTGGCGTTCCGGCGCGACGACGCCGTGCCGGTCACCTACGGCGAGGAGGGTGAACGCTAGGCGGCGACGACGCGCGCCTTGGACTCGTGCCAAGGCGTCAGGATGCGCGGGCCGTCGGCGGTGATGGCGACGGTGAACTCGAAGTGCGCGGCGAGCGAGCCGTCCTGTGAGTAGATCGCCCAGCCGTCGTCGCCCATGCGGACCATGTGGCGGCCGGCGGTGGTCATCGGCTCGACGGCGAGCACCATGCCCTCCTCCAGCGGCGTGCCCTTGCCCGGCGTGCCGTAGTTGGCGATCTGCGGCTCCTCGTGCATGTTGCGGCCGATCCCGTGGCCGACGAGGGACCGCACAACGGAGAAGCCGGCTGCCTCGACGTGCTCCTGCACGGCATGGCCGAGGTCGCCGAGCCGCTTGCCCGGCCGGCACTGCTCGACCGCGCGGAACAGCGACTCTTCGGTGACCTGCAGCAGCTTGTCGCCCACCGGCGAGACCTCGCCGACTCCGAAGGTGCGCGCCGCGTCGGCCACCCAGCCGTCGTAGACGACGCCGATGTCGATGCTCAGCACGTCCCCGCGCGAGAGCTTGAACTTGCCGGGGATGCCGTGCACGACCATGTCGTTCGGCGACGCGCAGATCGAGCCCGGGAAGCCGCGGTAGCCCTTGAACGCCGGCGTCGCGCCCTGCGAGCGGATGAAGCGCTCGGCCGCCTGGTCGAGCTCGAGCGTCGTGACGCCGGGCCGCACCTTGCCGGCCAGCAAGTCCATCGTGCGCACGAGGATCTCGCCGGCGCGAGCCATCTTGTCGATCTCGGCCGGGGTCTTCTTGATGATCATGGGCTCAGAGACGTTCTTCGAGCCGCAGCGTCGCGAGGGTGGCCCTGATGTGGTCGTGGACCTCGGTAGGGCTGCGCGTGCCGTCGAAGCGCCGCAGCAGGCCCTTCTCCTCGTAGTAGTCGATCAGCGACTCGGTCTGCTCATGGTAGGTCGCGAGGCGCTTCTGCACCACCTCGGGCTTGTCGTCCTTGCGCTGCTTGAGCGGGCGGCCGCAGAGGTCGCACATGCCCTCGGTCTTCGGCGGGTCGAACGTCACGTGCTGGATATGGCCGTTCGAGCACTGGCGCCGGCCGGACAGCCGCTCGACCACGACGTCGTCGGGCGCGGCGACGTAGAGCGCCGCGGTCAGCCGCCGGTCCAGCCCCTCGAGCTCCTCATACAGCGCGTCCGCCTGCGCGTCGTTGCGGGGGAAGCCGTCGAGCAGGAAGCCGTCGTCGCCCTCCTGCTCGACCTTGTGGAGGATCATCGCGATCACGAGCTCGTCGGGCACGAGCTTGCCCTCATCCATGTACGAGGACGCCTTCTTACCGAGCTCGGTCTCTTCCTCTACGTGGTGGCGGAGGAGGTCACCGGTCGCGATGTAGGCAAGGTCGAAATCCTTGCGCAGACGGGCGGCCTGCGTGCCTTTTCCAGCACCGGGAGGCCCCAGCAGAATGAGGTTGAGCTCAGACACAGAGGCGGGCAGGTTACTTCAGGAAGCCCTCGTAGTTGCGCATCATCAGCTGCGCCTCGAGTTGCTTCATGGTGTCGAGGGCCACGCCGATCACGATCAGGATCGACGTCCCGCCGAAGTAGAAGTTGGCCGATGTCTGGTTGACCAGGATCGTCGGCAGTGCGGCCACGGCGGCCAGGTACAGCGCGCCGGGGAACGTCAGCCGCGCGAGGATGCGGTCGAGGAACTCGGCCGTCGGTCTGCCTGGCCTCACCCCGGGGATGAACCCGCCGTACTTGCGCAGGTTGTCCGCCTGGTCCACCGGATTGAACGTGACCGCGGTGTAGAAGTACGTGAACAGGATGATGAAGACGGTCTCGCCGACGATGTAGGCCCAGCCGTTGGGACTGAAGAAGGTCGACAGGCCCTTGGCGCCCGGCACCAGCTCGCCGAGCGTGGGCGGGAACGCCATGATCGAGGCCGCGAAGATGACCGGGATGACGCCCGCCATGTTCACGCGCAGCGGCATGTAGGTCTGCCCGCCGGCGCTCATCCGGCGCCCGATGACGCGCTTGGCGTACTGGATCGGGATCCGCCGCTGGCCCTCCTGCACGAACACGATCGCCGCGATCACGCCGATCGCCACGAACGGCATCATCACCTTGAAGACCGGGTCGGGGTTCTTCCACCAGGCCTCAAGGCCGGCGGGGATCCGCGAGGCGATCGACGCGAAGATCATCAGCGAGATGCCGTTGCCGATGCCGCGCTGGGTGATCAGCTCACCCAGCCACATCAGCAGCACGCAGCCGGCCGTGAGGCAGACGACGATGAGGATCACGCCGCCGGGCGTGAAGTTGTCGATCACCGGCGCGCCGGCCGTGTTGCCCTGCGAGCGGAACAGGAACACGTAGCCGATCGCCTGTGCGGCCGCGAGGCCGACGGTGAGGTAGCGGGTGTACTGCGTGATCCGCTGCTGGCCGACCTCGCCCTCCTTCTGCAGCTTCTCCAGCGACGGCGAGACGACCGTCAGCAGCTGCAGGATGATCGAGGCGGTGATGTAGGGCATGATCCCGAGCGCGAAGATCGCGATCCGGGACAGGCCGCCGCCCGTGAACAGGTTCAGGAACCCGAGGATGTTCGAGCCGGCGTAGTTCTTGGAGATCTGCTCGATCGCGTCGGTGTTGACGCCCGGCACCGGGATGTATGCCCCCAGGCGGTACAGGGCGAGCATCCCTGCCGTGAACGCCAGTTTCTTCCGGATCTCGGCGACCCTGAAAGCGTTGAGGATCGTCCCGACCACGGCGACGGGTACCTACTCGACGACCTGGCAGGTCCCGCCCGCAGCCTCAATGCGCTCGCGAGCGGTCTTGGAGAACGCGTGGGCGTGCACCGTGAGCTTCTTCGTCAGCTCACCGCGCGCGAGGATCTTGACCGGGACGTCCTTGCGGGTGCCGAGGCCGGCGGCGCGCAGCGCGTCGAGATCGACCGAGGCGCCTTCGTCGAACCGCGCCTCGAGATCCTCGAGGTTGACCGGCTGCGTGTGCGTCCGGAACGGCTCGAACGGCATCGACATCTTCTTGTTCGGGCCGCGCAGCTTGCGCATCCGCATGTGGATCGGGTTCTGGCCGCCCTCGAAGCGGGCGCGGCGCTTGGACCCCGAGCGCGAGCCGTAGCCCTTCTGGCCGCGGCCGGCCGTCTTGCCGGTGCCGGAGCCCTCGCCGCGGCCGACGCGCTTGCGCGGCCGGCGGGAGCCGGGGGCGGGCTTGAGGTTGTGGAGGCCGATGACCTCGGTCTTTTCTTCGGTCTCAGCCATCACTTCTCCTCGACTTCGATGAGATGGCGGACCTTGTGGACCATCCCACGCAGCTGCGGGGAGTCTTCACGCTCCACCGTCTTGCCGATCCCCCGAAGTCCAAGGGAACGCAGGGTGTCGCGCTGCTTGCCATCAGCACCGTTGGACGACTTCACCTGCTTGATGACCAGGCTCATGCGGGCGCCTCCGCAGGCTCCGCGGCCTCGGCCGAGATGGTCTCGCCGGTGTTCTCGCCACCCAGGCCGAGCACGCGGTCGACCGACAGGCCGCGAAGCGTGGCGACCTCCTCGGGGCGGCGCAGGTCCTGCAGACCGGCGATCGTCGCCTTCACGAGGTTGATCGGGTTCTGGGTGCCGAGCGACTTGGAGAGGATGTCGTGGATCCCCGCCAGCTCGAGCACCGCGCGCACCCCGCCGCCGGCGATGACACCGGTACCGGGCGAGGCGGGCTTGAGGAACACGCGCCCGGATCCGTAGATGCCGGTCGTCTGGTGGGTGATCGTCGAGCCGTGGCGGGGCACGCGGAAGAGGTTCTTCTTCGCGCGCTCGACGCCCTTCTGGATCGCCAGCGGGACCTCGTTGGCCTTGCCGTAGCCGACGCCGACGATGCCGTTCTCATCGCCCACGACGACAAGGGCGGTGAACGAGAAGCGCCGGCCGCCCTTGACCACCTTGGCGACGCGGTTGATCTCGACGACGCGCTCCTGCAGGTCGAGGCCGGTTGAAGATACGGATCGATCGGGGGCTGCCATACGTTCCTTCGAGTCTAGAAGTTCAGTCCGCCCTCACGGGCGCCTTCGGCGAGCGCCTTGACGCGGCCGTGGTACTGGTAGCCGCCGCGGTCGAACACGGCGGTCTCGATTCCGGCGGCCTTGGCGCGCTCGGCGAGCAGCTCGCCGGCCTTCTTGGCCTGCTCGAGCGGCTTGAGCTTGCGCAGGTCGGCCTCCGTCCAGTTGACGGCGGCGAGCGTGACGCCGGCGTCGTCGTCGATGAGCTGGGCGAAGATCCCGCGGTTGGAGCGGAACACCGAGATGCGCGGGCGCTCGGCGGACCCGCGCACGCGCGCGCGCACGCGGCGGCGGCGCTTGAGCCGGCGAGCGGGAGCGGTGAGAACGGTCATGCGCGCTTACCGACCTTCCGGGCGACGTACTCGCCCTGGTAGCGGATGCCCTTGCCCTTGTAGGGCTCCGGCGGCCGCTGCTTGCGAATGATGGCGGCGATCTCGCCGACCTGCTGCTTGTTGTTGCCCTTGACGATCACGCGCGTCGGCTGCGGCACCTCGAATTCGATGCCCTCCGGCGCCTTGATCGGCACCGGGTGCGAGTAGCCGAGCGCGAGCTCGAGGTCGCGGCCCTTGAGCTGCGCGCGGTAGCCGACGCCCTGGATCTCGAGCGTCTTCGTGAAGCCGGTGGTCACGCCCTCGACCATGTTCGCCACGAGCGAGCGCGTGAGCCCGTGCAGGGCGCGGTGCTCGGCGCGGTCGGTCGGGCGCGTCACGAGCAGCTCCTCGCCCTCCTGCTTGACCTCGATGACGCGGTTCTTGCGCTCAAAGAGGTCTCCCCGCGGGCCGGCGACGCGCACGACCTCCGGCTCGACCGTGATGGTCACGCCGGTGGGGATGGGGATGGGCTTCTTTCCGATACGGCTCATGGCTCTACCAGACCTCGGCGACGACCTCGCCGCCCACGCCCGCGCGGCGCGCGTCGTGGCCGGTCATCACGCCCCGGGAGGTGGACACGATCGCGGTGCCCATGCCGCCCAGGACCTTCGGGATGTGCTTGGCGTCGACGTACGTCCGCTGTCCGGGCCGGGACACCCGGCGCAGGCCGGAGATCACGGACGTGCGGTCGTCAGTGTACTTGAGCCGGATCAGCAGCTTGTCGGATGCAGAGCCCGGAACGCCGGGTGCCTCGTCGAAGCCGGCGATGTAGCCCTGCTCGACCAGGATCCGCGCCATCTCGCGCTTGAGACGGCTCGCGGGGATCTCTACCTCCTCGTGGGCGGCCATGATCCCGTTGCGGATCCGGGTCAGGAAATCGGCGACTGGATCGGTCATCGACATGCGATCACCAGCTCGACTTCGTCATGCCGGGGATGTAGCCCTGATGGGCGAGCTCGCGCAGGCAGATGCGGCAGAGCCCGAACTTGCGGTACACCGCCCGCGGTCGGCCGCAGCGGCGGCAGCGCGAGTGGGCCCGCGTCTTGTACTTCGGCGGGCGCGCCAGGCGCACGATCTTTGACTTCTTGGCCATGAATCTCCTGGTTACGCCGCCACCGGCTCGCCGGCGAGGCTCTCGTAGCCGGCCGGGCGCCCCTCGCGGGAGAAGGGCAGGCCCAGCGCGTCGAGCAGCGCGAACGCCTCGGCGTCGGTTGCGGCGGATGTCGTGATGGTGATGTCGAGCCCGCGGACCTGGTCGATGCTGTCGTAGTCGATCTCCGGGAAGATGACCTGCTCGCGGATGCCCATCGAGTAGTTGCCGCGCCCGTCGAACGAGCGCGGGTTGAGCCCCCGGAAGTCGCGCAGGCGCGGCAGGGCGATCGAGGTGAGACGGTCGATGAACTCGTAGGCGCGCGCGTCGCGCAGCGTGACCGACAGGCCGACGGGCATGCCCTCGCGCAGCTTGAACGCGGCGACGGACTTGCGCGCGCGGCGGATGTTCGGCTTCTGGCCGGCGATCGTCGCCAGCTGCTCCTGGGCGGCCTCGAGCATCTTGGAGTCCTGCTTGGCCTCCCCGACGCCCATGTTGAGGGTCACCTTCTGCAGCTTCGGCGCCTGCATCGGCGTCGAGTAGCCGAACTTGCGCACGAGCGCGTCGCGGATCTGCTCGTTGTAGGTGTCTTTGAGTCGTGCCATGTCAGTCCAGCTCCGCTCCGGAGCGCTTCGTGACGCGCATGCGGCTGCCGTCCTCGCCGCGGCGAATGCCGATGCGCGTCGGCTTCTTGTCCTTGGGGTCGACGATCGCCACGTTGGAGACGTGGATCGGGCCCTCCTTCTCGATCACACCGACCTGGGCGTTGGGACGCGCGGGGTTCGGGCGCTGATGGCGCTTGACCATGTTCAGCCCCTCGACGAAGACGCGGTCCTTGCGCGGGTCGGTGCGCAGGATGCGGCCGGTCTTTCCCTTGTCCTTGCCGGCGATCACGATCACCTGGTCGTCGCGGCGAAGCTTCATCACAGCACCTCCGGCGCGAGCGACACGATCTTCATGAACCCGCCGTCGCGCAGCTCGCGGGCCACCGGGCCGAAGATGCGCGTGCCGCGCGGGTTGTTCTGGGCGTCGATGATCACGGCCGCGTTCTCGTCGAAGGCGATGTAGGTGCCGTCGTCGCGCCCGAACTCCTTCTTCGTGCGCACGACGACCGCCTTGACGACCTCGCCCTTCTTGACCGAGCCCTGCGGGTTGGCCTGCTTGACCGTGGCCGTGATGACGTCCCCGACGCCCGCGTAGCGGCGGCGCGAGCCGCCCTGGACCCGGATGCAGAGGATCTCGCGGGCGCCCGTGTTGTCGGCGACCTTGAGGCGCGTCTCGTTCTGGATCACTTGGCACGCTCCAGCACTTCCTCCAGACGCCAGCGCTTGCTGCGCGACATCGGGCGGCACTCGACGACGCGCACGGTGTCGCCCTCGTGGGCGTCGTTGCGCTCGTCATGGGCGTACAGCTTGACCGTCGACCGAAGGATCTTGTGATATCGCTTGTGGCGCTTGACCACGTCGATCCGGACCGTGATCGTCTTCTCGCCCTTCTCGGAGACGACGATGCCCTGGCGCGTCTTGGGGCGGCCCGGCCCGTGCTCCGGAGCCTGCTGCTCCTCGCGCGCCGGCGCGGCCGTGCGCGCCTCGCCCTTCTTGGTCTTCAGGCGCTGGCGGTAGGCCCGGCGCTGCTTGGCGAGCGCAGCCCGGCGCTCGCGGCGCTCGGCGTCGCGCTCCTCGGGCGTGCGGGACGGGCGCTTGCCCGCCTCGGCCTGGCGCTCGCCGCGCTTGGCCTCGAGCTTCTCGCGGCGGGTCGGGCCGGCCTTCGGCGCAGCCTTGGCCTTCGGCGCGGCCTGCTCGGCGGGCGCCTCCTCAGCGGGAGCCGCTTCGGCCTCAGCAGCGGGCGCGTCTTGGGCGGGTGCCTCCGCGGGAGTCTCGGGCGCCTCGGCAGCCGGCTCCTCGGTCGGCTCGGCGGCCGCCTCGACCTCTTCCTGGATGTTCTCGGGAGTCTCTTCGTTCTTCTCAGCCATTGTCGGCCTCAGCCTTCACATTGGGGTCGACGCCGCGCTGGCGTGCGATGGTCAGCGCCCGCGCGAGCTCGCGCTTGGCTTGCCGCAGGCGCGCGGTGTTGTCCAGCTCGCCGGTCGCGGCCTGCATGCGCAGGCCGAACAGGTCGCGCTTCGCCGTGGCGATGTGGTCGCGCAGACCGCCGTCCGGCATGTCGCGCAGGTCGGAGGCGCGCATCAGGCGTCCTCCCGCAGCACGAACTTGGTCTTGACGGGCAGCTTGTGGCCGGCCAGGCGCATCGCCTCGCGCGCGAGCGGCTCCGGCACGCCGGACAGCTCGAACATGACGCGCCCCGGCTTGACGACGGCGACCCAGCCCTCGGGGTTGCCCTTACCGGAGCCCATGCGCGTCTCGGCCGGCTTCTTCGTAAACGACTTGTCCGGGAAGACGTTGATCCAGACCTTGCCGCCACGCTTGATCTTGCGCGTCATCGCGATACGAGCGGCCTCGATCTGGCGATTCGTCAGCCACCCGGCCTCGAGCGACTTGAGCCCGTACTCGCCGAACTCGACGCGCTGCTGACCGCGTGACAGGCCCGCGCGCCGGCCGCGGTGCTGCTTGCGGAACTTGACTCGCTTCGGGGACAGCATCAGCGACTGATCCCTCCGCTGAGGTCCGGCCGCTGGCCGCCACGGCCTCCGCCGCCACGACCGCCGCCGCCACCGCCACCGCCACGGCCGCCACGGCCCGGGCCACCGGGCCCGCCGCCACGGCCACCGCCGCCACGGCCACCGCGGCCGTCGCCGCGCCCGCGGCCGTCACGGCCACCGCGGCCACGCCGCCGGTCGTCGCCCTGGTCGTCACTGCGCCCGGGCGGCTCGTCCAGCGACGTGAGGTCCTGGCCGGTGTAGCCGGCGGGCATGATCTCGCCCTTGTTGATCCAGCACTTGACGCCGATGCGGCCGAACGTCGTGCGGGCCTCGTAGAAGCCGTAGTCGATGTCGGCGCGCAGCGTGTGCAGCGGCACGCGGCCGTCCGAGTACTGCTCGGTGCGCGCCATCTCGGCGCCGCCGAGGCGGCCCGAGACCTGGATCTTGCAGCCCTTCGCGCCGGAGCGCATGGCGCTCGTCAGCGAGCGCTTCATCGCGCGGCGGAACGCCACGCGATTCTGGAGCTGCTCGGCGATCGACTGCGCGACGAGCTTGGCGTCCAGCTCGGGGCGCTTGATCTCGAGGATGTTGACCTTGATGGCCTTGCCCGTGAGCTTGTGCAGGTCGCGCCGCAGGGCGTCGACCTCCGAACCGGACTTGCCGATCACGATGCCCGGCCGCGCGGTGTGGATGTTGACCTCCACCTCAGCGGCGTCCTTGCGGATCGTGATGTCCGACAGGCCGGCGTGCGCGAGCTTGTTCGTGATGTGGTCCCGGATCCGGACGTCCTCGATCAGGAAGTCGGAGAAGTTCTTCTCGGAGAACCAGTTCGACTTCCAGTCGTGGATGTAGCCCACGCGCATGGCCTCGGGATGAACCTTCTGACCCATGCGGTTCAGGACTCCTTCGGGGTGAGGGTGATGGTCAGGTGAGAGGTGCGCTTGCGGATCCGCGTCGCGCGGCCCATGGCGCGCGGCCGGTACCGCTTGAGCGTCGGCCCCTCGTCGGCGTGGACCGCGGCGATCCGCAGGTCGTCGCCGACCAGCTCGTGGTTGTGCTCGGCGTTGGCGATCGCCGACTCCAGCAGCTTGAGCCACGGCTTGGCCGCCGCGCGGGGCGTGAACGCGAGGATCGCGCGCGCCTCGACGACGTCCTTGCCGCGGATGTGATCGCACACCAGCCGCGCCTTGCGGGCCGACGTGCGCACGTACTTGGCCTGCGCGCGGACGAGGACACCCGGCTCGGGGCGGCGCCGGCGGTCGCGCTTGCGCGGCTGCGCGGCGGCGGCCTCCTGGACGTCCTTCTCGGTCGCGGCGGCAGCGGCCTTCTTCTTCGTGCCCTCGGGCTTGGTGCCCTCGGGGTTCTTGGCCTCGGCGGGGACGCGCTTGCCCTTGGGCTTCGGCTTGGCCTCGGTGGCCTCGGCGGCCTCCTTGTCGACGCCCGTCTCCTCGGCGGCTGTCTCTTCCGCCTTGGGCTCGGCCTTCTTGCGGGTGCGCTTGGGCTTGGGCTCCGGCTGGTCAGCCGACTTCGCGGCCGCCTCGGCCTTGGCCTCCTTGGCGTCCTCGGGCACGGCGCCCTCGCCGGCCTTGCCCTTCTGCGGATCCTGTGGGCTGTCCGGCGTCATCGCACCTTGCCCTTGGAGTCATGCCCACGGTACGTGCGCGTCGGCGCGAACTCGCCGAGCTTGTGGCCGACCATCGCCTCGGACACGAACACGGGCACGTGCTTGCGCCCGTCGTGGACGGCGATCGTGTGACCGACCATCTCGGGGAAGATCGTCGACGTGCGCGACCAGGTGCGGATCATCGACTTCGTGTTGGCCGAGTTCATGGACTCGATGCGCGCCATCAGGCGCTCCTCGACCCACGGCCCCTTCTTGGAAGAACGACTCATCAGCGGCTGCCCTTCTTACCGCGGCGGCGACCACGGACGATGTACCGATCGGACTGCTTGCCCTTCTTGCGGGTGCGGTAGCCGATCGTCGGCACGCCCCAGGGCGTTTGCGGGTGGTTGCCCAGCGGCGTGGCGCCCTCGCCACCGCCGTGCGGGTGGTCCACCGGGTTCATGGCGGTGCCGCGCGTCTGCGGGCGCACGCCCATGTGGCGCTTGCGGCCGGCCTTGCCCACCGTGACGTTCTGGTGATCGGCGTTGCCGACCACGCCGACGGTGGCGCGGCACTCGGCGCGCACCATGCGCATCTCACCGGAGGGCAGGCGCAGCGTCGCCATGCCGCCCTCCTTCGCCATCAGCTGGATGCCGGCGCCGGCGGAGCGGCCGAGCTGGCCGCCGCGACCGGGCTGGAGCTCCACGTTGTGGATCAGCGTGCCGACCGGCATCAGCGACAGCGGCATCGCGTTGCCGACCGTGATGTCCGAGCCGGCGCCCGACTGCACGGTCATGCCGACGCGCAGCCGGTTCGGCGCGAGGATGTAGCTCTTCTCGCCGTCGGCGTAATGCAGCAGCGCGATGTACGACGACCGGTTCGGGTCGTACTCGATCGCCGCGACCTTCGCCGGCACGCCGTCCTTGCGGTTGCGCTTGAAGTCGATCTTGCGGTAGAGGCGCTTGGCGCCGCCGCCGCGGTGGCGCGACGTCTTGCGGCCGTTGGCGTTGCGGCCGCCGGACTTCTTGAGGCCCTCGACGAGGGTCTTCTCCGGCTCGCGCTTCGTGATCTCCGCGAAGTCGGGATACGTGACGAAGCGGCGACCCGGTGAGGTGGGCTTGGGCTTTCGGATCGGCATTACAGGTCAGCCTCCAAGCCCTGGAAGATCGGGATCGTCTCGCCCTCGCGCACCTGCACGATGGCCTTCTTCCACTCGCGCGTGCGCCCCGCCGTGTAGCCGCGGCGCTTGGGCTTCGAGGGCACCGACGAGGTGCGGACCTCGAGCACGGCGACGTTGAAGAGCTCCTCGATCGCCTGCTTGATCTGGGTCTTGTGCGCGTCCGGGTGCACGCGGAACGTGTACTTGCCGATCGTCGCGAGCGCATACGACTTCTCGGAGACGATCGGCTTGATGATCACCTGGCTCGGATCCATCAGGCAGACGCCTCCCTTGTGCCCGACGACGAAGTCAAGTGGGTATCGGCGTTCGCGCCGATCTTCGTCGCGCGCGCCGTCACGGCGTCGAGCGCGTCGGAGCTGAACACGATCGTGGCGGCGCCGACGATGTCCGCGACGCCGCAGTCGGCGGCGGCGAGCACGTTGACGCCGGCGAGGTTGCGGAACGACTTGAACGCCGCCACCTCGTCCGGGCCGGACAGCACGATCAGCACCGAGCCGCCGCGACGGTCGTCGATCAGGTCGGCCGCCTGCTTGGTCGACGGCGCGTCGAAGCCCGCGGCGTCGAGCCCGAAGATCGAGCCGCGGTCGGCATGGATCGACAGCGCGCTGCGCAGCGCGGCGCGGCGGGCCTTGCGGTTGACCTTGACGGTGTAGTGGCGCGGCGTCGGGCCAAAGACGACGCCGCCGCCCGCGAAGTGCGGTGCGCGGATCGTGCCCTGGCGAGCGCGGCCGGTGCCCTTCTGGCGCCACGGCTTCGCGCCGCCGCCGCGCACCAGCGCGCGGTTGCGCGTCGCGTGCGTGCCGCGCCGGCGCGCGGCCAGCTCGGCGATCACGACCTCGTGCACGAGCGGGCCGTTGAACGGCGCGCCGAACACGTCGGCGTCGAGCTTGAGCTTCTTGGTAGAGCCAAGGATCGGCGCATCAGCCATCGGTGCGCACCTCCACGGTGCCGCCCTTGGGCCCCGGCACGGAGCCGCGGACGAGCATCAGGTTCTGGTCGGGGATCAGCTCGACGATCGTCAGACCCTTCTGGGTGACGCGCTTGCCGCCCATGCGGCCCGGGCCCTTGATGCCCTTGAACACGCGTGACGGGGTCGCCGAGGCGCCGATCGAGCCCGGGGCACGCACGTTATGCGAGCCATGGGACTTGGGACCGGCGGCGAAGTTGTGGCGCTTGATCGTGCCCGCGAAGCCCTTGCCCTTGCCCGTGCCGGCGACCTTGACGACCTGGCCGACCTCGAAGTTCTCGACCGTGACGGTGTCGCCCATCGTCAGCTCGCCCACCTCGTCGCGGAACTCGACGAGCGTCCGCAGCGGCGGGGCGTCGGCCTTCTTGAGGTGCCCGAGCTCGGCTCTGGTGAGCGCCTTCTCGCGCACCGCGCCGAAGCCGAGCTGGACGGCCTCGTAGCCGTCGGTCTCGTGGGTGCGGATTCCGATCACCGGGCACGGGCCGGCCTCGAGCACGGTCACACGCTCGACACGGCCTTCGTCGGTGAACCGCTGGGTCATCCCCAGCTTCTTGGCAAGGATGGCTGGCATGTCAGGTCGTTAGCCGAAGGCGAGTCGGATCTCGATGTCCACGCCGGCGGGCAGATGGTCGAGCCGCTGCAGCGAGTCGACCGTCTTCGGCGTGGGCTGATGGATGTCGATCAGGCGCTTGTGCGTACGGATCTCGAAGTGCTCCTGGGAGTCCTTGTCCTTGAACGGGGACTTGATGACCGCGTACACGTTCTTCTCCGTCGGGAGCGGCACCGGGCCGGACACGGTTGCGCCCGTCCGCGTGGCGGTCTCCACGATCTCCTTGGCCGCCGTCTCGATGGCCGACGAGTCGTAGGCCTTGAGGCGGATGCGGATCTTGTTCTGGGCTACAGCTGCCAATTTCTGTCCGGTGCTTGAAGTGGAATGTGTCCTGGGTGCGTGCGCACCCTTGGCGCGCACTGAGGGCGAGCCCCATACTCGGGGCCCGCCCCCAAAGGTCGTATCTGTCGACTTCTGCTCAGCGGGTGATCAGCCCGCGGGTGCTACTTGACGATCTCGGTAACGACGCCCGAGCCGACCGTGCGGCCGCCCTCGCGAATCGCGAAGCGGAGTCCGGCGTCCATGGCGATGGGCTGAATGAGCTCGACTTCCATCTGCACGTTGTCGCCCGGCATGACCATGTCCGTGCCCTCGGGCAGGTTGGCGACGCCGGTGACGTCCGTCGTGCGGAAGTAGAACTGGGGCCGGTACCCGTTGAAGAACGGGGTGTGGCGGCCGCCCTCTTCCTTCTTGAGGACGTACACCTCGGCCTTGAAGTGCGTGTGCGGGGTGATCGAGCCGGGCTTGCACAGCACCTGGCCGCGCTCGATCTCCTCGCGCTTGATGCCTCGCAGCAGGCAGCCGACGTTGTCGCCGGCCCGGCCCTCGTCGAGGATCTTGCGGAACATCTCGACGCCGGTGACGACCGTGCTGGAGGTCTGCGGGTGGATGCCCACGATCTCCACGGTGTCGCCGGTGTTGACGATGCCGGTCTCGATACGGCCGGTCGCAACAGTGCCGCGGCCGGTGATCGAGAAGACGTCCTCGACCGGCATCAGGAACGGCTTGTCGAGGTCGCGCTCCGGCTCCGGGATGTAGGTGTCCAGCTGCTCGGCGAGATCGATGATCTTCTGGACGTACTCCTCCTCGCCGTCCAGCGCCTTCAGCGCCGAGCCGACGACGAAGGGGATGTCGTCCCCGGGGAACTCGTACTCGTTGAGGAGGTCACGGACCTCGACCTCGACGAGCTCGAGCAGCTCCTCGTCATCGACCATGTCCGCCTTGTTGAGGAACACGACGATGTACGGCACGCCGACCTGACGGGCGAGCAGGATGTGCTCGCGCGTCTGCGGCATCGGGCCGTCGGCCGCCGACACCACGAGGATCGCGCCGTCCATCTGCGCGGCGCCCGTGATCATGTTCTTCACGTAGTCCGCGTGGCCCGGGCAATCGACGTGGGCGTAGTGGCGGTTGTCGGTCTCGTACTCGACGTGAGAAGTCGCGATCGTGATGCCGCGCGCCTTCTCCTCCGGCGCGTTGTCGATCTCATCGAATGAACGGGCCTGGCCGCCGTACTTCTCGGACAGCACCTTGGTGATCGCCGCGGTCAGCGTCGTCTTGCCGTGGTCGATGTGACCGATGGTGCCTACGTTGACGTGCGGCTTGTCCCGCTCGAACTTCTCCTTCGCCACTTTGCTAAGTCCTCTCTAAGTCTCGCTGGAAATCTCGTTGTTAGGCGAACCCGTGCAGACTACCGCGTTCATGCGGGGACGGGCTCACCAGTGCGCGCCTCGACCACCTTCTCGGCGATGTTGGGCGGCACTTCCTCATAGCTGTCGAATTGCATCGTGTACGTGGCGCGTCCCTGCGTCATCGACCGCACGTCTGTCGCGTAGCCGAACATCTCGCTCAGCGGCACGTGCGCGGAAACGACCTGCGCGTTACCGCGGGGCTCCATGCCGTGAACGCGTCCGCGCCGGCGGTTGAGATCGCCGATCACGTCGCCCATGTACTCCTCGGGCGTGACGACCTCGACGGCGAACACCGGCTCGAGCAGAACCGGCTTGGCGCGCTTGGCCGCCTCCTGGAAGGCGAGCGACCCGGCGACCTTGAAGGCGATCTCCGACGAGTCCGTGTCGTGGTACTTGCCGTCGACCAACGTGACGCGCACGTCGACCATCGGGAAGCCCGCACGCACGCCGTTCTCGAGCGCCTCTTCGACGCCCTTCTCCACGGCCGGGATGAACTCGGTCGGGATCGAGCCGCCGCGAATCTTGTTCACGAAGTCGAAGCCCTCGCCGGGCGCCGGCTCGATGTTGATGTAGACGATGCCGTACTGGCCGGAGCCGCCGGTCTGGCGCACAAAGCGGCCTTCGATCTTTTCGGCCGTGCCGCGCACGGTCTCGCGGTAGGAGACCTGCGGGCGGCCGACATTCGCGTCGACCTTGTACTCGCGCAGCATGCGGTCGACCAGCACCTCGAGGTGCAGCTCGCCCATGCCGGAGATCTCCGTCTGGCCGGTCTCCTCGTTGGTGCGCACCTGGAAGGTCGGGTCCTCCTCGGCCAGGCGGCCGAGCGCGACCGACATCTTCTCCTGGTCGCTCTTGGTCTTCGGCTCGATCGCCACGGAGATCACCGGGTCGTCGAACTCGATCGCCTCGAGGCGGATCGGCTTGTCGGGCGCGGCGAGCGTGTCGCCGGTCACGACCTGCTTGATGCCGACGGCAGCGGCGATGTCGCCCGCGTAGACCTCCTGGACGTCCTCGCGGTCGTTCGCGTGCATCATCAGGATCCGCCCGATGCGCTCGGTGCGGCCCGTGTTGACGTTGAGCACGCGCGAGCCCGCCTCGAGCTTGCCCGAGTAGACGCGGAAGTACGTGAGCTTGCCGACGTACGGGTCGGCCATGATCTTGAAGGCGAGCGCTGCGAACGGCTGCTCGTCGGACGCCTGGCGGACGGCCTCGCGGTCGTCCTCCTCGCCCTTGACGGGCTCGTGGCCGCTCACCGGCGGCACGTCCAGCGGAGACGGCAGGTAGTCGATCACCGCGTCAAGCAGCGGCTGCACGCCCTTGTTCTTGAAGGACGAGCCGCACAGGACCGGCGTCATCTTGATCTCGAGCGTCGCCTTGCGGATGGCCGCGATCAGGCGCTCCTTCGGGATCTCCTGCTCCTCGAGGATCATCTCGACGAGGTCGTCGTCGTAGTGCGAGACCTCCTCGAGCAGGTGCTCGCGGGCGGCCTCAGCAGCGTCGACCATGTCGGCCGGGATGTCCTCGATCACGACCTCCTTGCCGAGCTCGTCCTTGTAGACGATCGCCTTCATGTTGATCAGGTCGACGATGCCGGCGAAGTCGCCCTCGGCCCCGATCGGCAGCTGTACCGGCACGGGGTGCGCGCCGAGGCGATCGATCATCGTCTGCACGCCCTGCTCGAAGTCCGCGCCGATGCGGTCCATCTTGTTGATGTAGGCGATGCGCGGCACGTGGTACTTGTCGGCCTGGCGCCAGACGGTCTCGGACTGCGGCTCGACGCCGGCGACCGAGTCGAACAGCGCGATGGCGCCGTCGAGCACGCGCAGCGAGCGCTCGACCTCGACGGTGAAGTCGACGTGGCCGGGCGTGTCGATGATGTTGATCCGATGGTCCTTCCAGTCGGCCGTGGTGGCCGCGGAGGTGATCGTGATGCCGCGCTCCTGCTCCTGCGCCATCCAGTCCATCGTGGCCGCGCCCTCGTGAACCTCTCCCATCTTGTGGGAGCGGCCGGTGTAGTAGAGGATCCGCTCGGTCGTGGTCGTCTTGCCCGCGTCGATGTGGGCCATGATCCCGATGTTGCGGGTCTTCTCGAGGCTGTACTTGCGCGGCATGGAAAGGTCTTTCGTCGTCTGCTGCTTCTCGCGTGTGTGCGGTGGGTGGGTTACCCAATCAGGCAAAAAAACGGGCCCGTGTCGGGCCCAGGGTGCTTCACACAGAGTTCGGCCCGGAGATGTGGGCTATGTCTCGCGGCTCTCCATGTGAGGTTTCCCTGGTGCCGTGGCGGCAAGCTTCGCCCCACAGCGACGTAGGAGAATAGCATCCGCCCCGTGGCCCGCTTCGCACCTCTTGTGCCCCTGTTGGCGGGCGCTCTGTTGCTGATCGTCGCCGAGTTCGTGCCGGTCCGCGAGATCCATGCAGTGACCGTCGTGCCCCCCGGCGGCGACTCCACCGGGGGCGACCTCCACAGCTACGCGCTGGGGGTCATCGGGCTCGCCATGCTGCCGATGGCCTACGGCGCAGTGGTGCGGCATGCGCGGCCGGCCGCGGTGGCGCTGATCGTGCTGGCGCTCGCCGCGTGCGTGATCGTGCTGGTCGTCGACCGGCCGGTGCTCGACGACACCGGCCTCATCGGCCGCACCTACGACCTCGCCGAGGCGCGGCCGGCGGTGGGCTTCTATCTCGAGAGCCTCGGCGCGGTGCTGGCGCTCGTGGGGGCGGTGTGGGCGCTGGTGTTGGCGCCCAGACGCACGCGCTGGGTAACCCCGCGCGAGCGTACGCGCACTAGCTCCTGAGATGCACACTGCCGACGCCGAGCTCGTCCGCCGCGCCCGCGGCGGCGACCGCGACGCCTTCGCCGCGCTGGTGGCCCGCCACCACGCGACGCTCGTGCGCTGCTGCCGCCGCCTCGTGGGCGCCGACGCCGCGCTGGACGCCGCCCAGGACGCCGTCGTCACCGCCCTGCTCTCGCTCGACCGCCTGCGCCGCCCGGAATCGTTCGGGCCGTGGCTCATCGGGATCGGCCTAAACGCCGCGCGCGCCCAAGTAAGGGGGACTGTCCCCCTTACGCCGGCGCAAGTAAGGGGGACTGTCCCCCTTACGCCGGAAGAGGCCGTTGAGCAGGCGGAAATCGCTGAGGGGGTGCGGGCGGCGATTGCGGAGCTGCCCCAGGGCCAGCGCGAGGCGGTGACGCTGTACTACCTCGCCGGGCTCACCCAGGCGGAGGCGGCGGCGCATCTCGGGATCCCGCCGGGAGCGGTGAAGACCCGGCTCCACAAGGCGCGCGCGTCCCTGCGCACGCGCCTCCAGCCGCTGCGAAGGGAACGCGCCATGCAAGTGCAGATGCAGGTCACGGATGTCCGCCGCGCCGGCGACAAGCACATCCTCATGCTCGCCGGCGACGGGCAGGAGCTGAAGATCTGGGTGGGCGCGCCGGAGGCGACCGCGATCGCCGTGCTGCTCGAGGACGTCGAGCTGCCGCGCCCGATGACCCACCACCTCACCGCTTCTCTCCTCGCCGCCACCGGCGCGGCGATCCGCGAGGTCCGCGTCAGCCGCCTGGCCGAACACACCTTCTACGCCGACATCGTCCTCGCCGACGGCACGAGCGTCGACGCCCGGCCGAGCGACGCGATCGCGCTCGCACTGGTGGCGGGCGCCCCGCTGCTCGTGGACGGCGCCGTCCTCGACGCGGCGGCCACGATCGATCCCGAGTGGGCTGACGAGCACGCCGCCGCCGACGCGGCGACCGACGATCGCCGCGTGCTCGCCGACGAGGCGCTCAAGCGCGTCAGTCGACCGTGAGCACGAGCTTGCCGCGCACGTGGCCGCCCTCGAGCAGCTCGTGCGCGTCGGCCGTCCGCTCGAGCGGGAACGTCTCCTGCACGGTCGGGCGCAGGCTGCCCTCGTTGACGAGCGGCGTCACGTGCTCGCCGAGGTCGTAGCCGCTCGGGCGCACGAAGATGTAGTGGACCTCGTGGTGACCGTTGCGCGGCTCCGGAGGGGGCCGCGCGATCGAGACCAGCCGGCCGCCGGGGCGCAGGACGGAGAACGCCTGCTCGCGCGAGTCGCCGCCGAACAGGTCAAACGACGCATCGGCACCGGAGTCCGCGAGCAGGTCGCGCACGCGCGCAGGGAGGTCATCGTCGTGGTAGTCGAGTGGCTCGGCCCCGAGCTCGCGCAGGAAGTCGTGGTTCTGCGGTGAGGCGGTCGCCACCACGCGCGCGCCGCGCGCCACGGCGAGCTGGATCGCGAGGTGGCCGACACCGCCGGCGCCGCCGCCGATGAACAGCGACTCGCCGCCGCGCAGGCCGAGCGCCTCGAGCGCCTGGTGGGCGGTGAGGACCGGCAGCGGCAGCGCCGCCGCCTCCTCGAACGACAGCTCGGGCGGCATGTGCGCGAAGAAGCCCTCCGGCGCCTGGGCGAACTCGGCATAGGTGCCGAACTGCAGGTGGTGACGGCGCAGGTAGCCGTAGACCTGGTCGCCGGGCTTGAACCACGTGACGGCCGGGCCGACCTCCTCCACGACGCCGGCGACATCCCAGCCGAGGATGACCGGGAAGTGGAACGGCAGCACCCGCGCCATGTAGCCGCCGCGGATCTTGGTGTCGACCGGATTGACGCCCGCGGCCTTGACGCGGACGAGCACGCCGTCGGGCGAGTTCGGCGGCGGGTCGTGCTCGATCAGCTCGAGCTTGTCCCGCCCACCCCATTCACGTACGGCGATTGCGCGCACGCCAGAAACCTATCCCAGGCGCGTGGCGCCGAAACGGCTTCCGCTACCAGCGGTAATGCGCAAAGGCCTTGTTGGCCTGCGCCATGCGGAAGATGTCGTCCTTGCGCTTGTACGCGCCGCCCTGCTGGGACTGCGCGTCGAGCAGCTCGTTGGCGAGCCGCTGCGCCATCGACTTCTCGCGCCGGTTGCGCGCGAACTCGACGAGCCAGCGCACGGCGAGCGTGCGGGCGCGCGGGGCGGGCACCTCGACGGGCACCTGGTACGTCGCGCCGCCCACGCGGCGGGAGCGGACCTCGAGCACCGGCGTGAGCGCCTTGATGGAGATCTCGAGCGCCTCCACCGGCTCCTTGCCGGTGCGCTCGGAGAGGATCGCCAGCGCGTCGTAGACGATGCGCTCGGCCTTGGACTTCTTGCCGTCGAGCATCACCCGGTTGATGACCTGGGAGACGAGCTTGGAGCGGTGGACCGGATCGACCTCGACCGGCCGCTTGGTGGCGGCTGCGCGACGCGGCATCGACTACTTCGCCTTCACGCCGTACTGGGAGCGCGCCTTCTTGCGGTCGGACACGCCGGCCGCGTCGAGC
This sequence comes from uncultured Solirubrobacteraceae bacterium, assembly GCA_963803335.1. Lineage (GTDB taxonomy): Bacteria > Actinomycetota > Thermoleophilia > Solirubrobacterales > Solirubrobacteraceae > DASSUW01. The sequence continues at coordinate 300,446 of CAWDME010000016.1, forward strand.
GTCCCGCGGATGACCTTGTAGCGCACGCCCGGCAGGTCCTTGACGCGGCCACCACGCACGAGCACGACGGAGTGCTCCTGCAGGTTGTGGCCCTCGCCGGGGATGTACGCCGTGACCTCCATCGCGTTCGTGAGCCGCACGCGGGCGACCTTGCGCAGCGCCGAGTTCGGCTTCTTCGGCGTGGTGGTGTACACGCGAGTGCACACGCCGCGCCGCTGCGGAGCGGCGACCTTCTTCTTGCGGCCCTTTCCGGACTTCAGGCCCGGGGTGGCCAGCTTCTTGGTCTTCGGATTCCGGCCCTTGCGGACCAGCTGGGAAGTCGTGGGCATACGGCGCGTAAGGCTAGCAGCGGCAGATGGCCGGCTTCGTGCCCCGCGTGCGCGCATGGCGCCGGACCGTGGATGCCTGGCGTCGCACGTCGCCGGGGAACAGTGCTTTCTGCACGGGCCCCGGCGGCGGGTGCCGCCAGGCGCCGCGGGACGTCGTCAGGCGCGTGCGTGGGGTGCGGAGCCGGTCATCTAGGCAGGGGCTTGCTCGCCGAGGGCTTCGAACAGCTCGGCGTACGGCTGATCCGTGGCATCGGCGACCGGCCGGTAGGTGACCTTGCCGTCGACGACGTTGACGCCCTTCGCCAGTCCGGGGTTCTGGCGCGCCGCCCCGGCGACCCCCTCGTCGGCCACGTCGAGGATGTACGGGAGCGTGGCGTTGGTGAGCGCGTAGGTCGAGGTGATCGGCACCGCGCCCGGCATGTTGGCCACGCAGTAGTGGGTCACGCCGTCGACTTCATATGTGGGATCGCTGTGGGTCGTGGGGCGGGACGTCTCGAAGCAGCCGCCCTGGTCGATCGAGACGTCCACCAACACCGCGTTGCGCTTCATCAGCTTGAGCTGGTCGCGGCGCACCACGTACGGCGCCTTGGCCCCGTGCACGAGCACCGCGCCGATCACGAGGTCCATGTCCGGCAGCCGGGTCTCGATGTCGAGCGTCGATGCGTAACAGGTGTCGGCGCGGCCACCGAACGCGATGTCGAGCTCACGCAGGCGGTCGATGTTGCGGTCGTACACGTAGACGGTCGCCTCCATGCCGAGCGCGATGAACGCCGCGTTCATCCCCACCACGCCGCCGCCGATGATCATCACGTTCGCGGCCGCCACGCCGGGCACCCCGCCGAGCAGGATCCCGCGGCCGCCGAGCGGTTTCTCGAGCATGAACGCGCCGGCCTGCGTGGCGATCTTGCCCGCGACCTCGCTCATCGGGGCGAGCAGCGGCAGCCGCCCGCGCGGGTCCTCGACCGTCTCGTAGGCGACACAGGTCGCGCCGGACTCCACAAGGCCGCGCGTGAGCTCCGGGTCGGGCGCCAGGTGCAGGTAGGTGAACAGCGTGTGCCGCGGCTCGAGCATCGCGACCTCGACCGGCTGCGGCTCCTTGACCTTGACGATCATGTCCGCCTCGCCGAACACGGCCTCGGCGTCCGGGAGCGTCCGCGCGCCCTGCGACTCGTAGTCGCCGTCGGAGATCGCCGACCCCTCGCCCGCGCCGGCCTGGATGACGACCTCGTGGCCGTGCTCGACCAGCTCGCGCACGCCCGCCGGAGTGAGCGCGACGCGGTACTCGTCCGTCTTGATCTCGCTAGGGACGCCGACCTTCACGTGTCGTTCCTCTCTGTTCACTGGCGGATCAGCTCACGCCCGCGCAGGGCCAGCCAGAAGTCGATGCGATCGCGCGCGGAGTCCAGCGACCGGCCCGTCAGCTCCTCGACGCGCCGGATCCGGTAGCGCAGCGTATGGCGATGACAGTACAACTGGCGCGCGGCGCGCTCCCATTGGCCGTTGCACTCGATGAACGCCTCCAGCGAGCGCATCAGCTCGCCGCCGTAGGCGCCCTCGCCCTCCTCGATCGGGGCGAGGATCGAGTCGCAGAACAGGCGCAGCGCCTCGTCGTCCTGCAGCGAGAGCAGCAGCTGGAAGGAGCCGAGGTCGCGGTAGGTGGCGAGCCCGGCGGGCGTGCCGTTGTTGTCGGCGAGGCCCCGCGCCTCGAGCGCGCAGCGCGCCTCGTGGAACGCGCGGCGCAGCTCGCCGGCCGGGACCATGCGCCCGGCGCCGGCGGCGAGATCGCTCCCGACCTCGGCCGAGACGCGCAGGCGCAGCCGCTCGGCGAGCCCGAACAGCTCCTCGTCGCCGCCACCGCGGGGCGGGGCCACGAGCACACACGAGAACTGCCCGGTGCCGGCGGCGAGCCCCGCCGGAGCCTCGTCGCGCAGCGCGCGGGCAAGAGCGTCCTCGACTGCGGCTTTGAGCGCACGCGGCGGCGTGAGCACCACGACGGCGGCGCGGTCGCGCAGCCCGAACGGCTGCAGCCGGCGCGCCAGCTCGGCCCCGTCGAGCTCGCCGGAGACCATCGCGGTGATCACGTCGCCGGCGAGGCGGCGCTCGGTGTCGTCGGCGACGCGGCGGCGCAGCAGCTCGAGTGCGACGACGGTGACGGCCTGGTGCAGCGTGAGGCGGTCGAACTCGGACAGCGGGCCGCCGTCCTTGGCGGCGACGAGCCACGCCTGCGGCGCCGGGCCGTCGCCGGACGGGCCGTTGCCCTGCGGGGTGCGCGGGACCGGCAGGGCGAGCGCACGGCCGGCGAGCTCCCCCCCGGGCGCGTAGCCGCGGCGGCCGCCGGCACGGGCGCGCTCGCGCAGCTCGTCGGCCAGGGCGGTCACCGCGCTCTCCGGCAGCGGCGCGCGGGCGGCGCGGCGCGCCAGCACCTCGCCGCGCGAGTCGAAGATGATCGCCGGCCCGCCGATCAGTGACGCCAGCGCGCCGGCCACGCCGTCGAGCCCGCGCTCGGACAGCACGATCCGCTCGAGCCGCTCGTGGGCGGACAGCGCGCGCTGGAGGACGGCGTAGTGCTCGTTGACGAGGTGCGTGAACGCCTTCTCGGTGACCGCGATGAACGGGACCTCGTACGGGACCTCGAACAGCGGGAACGAATGCTCGTCCGCCGCCTCGCGCATCGCGTCCGGCACACCGGCGTGCGCGAAGCCGGTGCCGAGGCCGAGCCCGGACAGCCCGTGGCCGGCGAGCCGCGCGACGTACTCGCGCTGGGTCTCCGGCCGCTCGAGCTGCAGGCCGGTGGTCAACAGCAGCTCGCCGCCGGACAGCCAGGGAGTCGGATCGACGATCTCCGAGATGTGGACCCAGCGCACCGAGTTGTCGATGCCGGCCTCGCCGGCGACGAGCCGGACCTCGAGGTCGCGGAGGAGATCGCGGAGCGCCAGCACCGATTCGTTACAGAACGTCGAGGTTCATACGCCGATTCGTACAAGCTAACCGCGCCCGGGTGTCGGCGCAACGGATACGCTCGCGCCGGTGTTGGCTTATGACCGTACGGGCACCGGCCCGCCGCTGCTGCTCCTGCACGGCCTGGGCATGTGCAAGGACGTCTGGAGGCCGGTCGTGCCGCTGCTCGCGGCGTCGCGCGACGTGATCGCCGTCGACCTGCCGGGATTCGGCGACTCGCCCCCAGGGGCCGACACGGTCGAAGGGCTCGCTCAGGCGGTGAAGGCGTTCGCCGGCTCGCTCGGGCTCGACTTCTTCCACGCGGCGGGCAACTCGATGGGCGGCGGCGTCGCGCTCGAGCTCGCCGCGACCGGGAGCGCGCGCTCGGCGTGCGCGATCTCCCCCGTCGGCTTCTTCGGCAACGGGCGCGAGCGGGCGTATGCGCGCGCCCTGCTCGCCGCCACGCGCGCGCTGGCGATCGCGCTCGCCCCGATCGCTGACCGACTGGGCCGCAGCGCGCTGGCGCGTACGGCGCTGAGCGCGCACGCGACGGCCCGGCCGTGGCGCATCCCGGCCGCGGACACGGCGGACTGGACCCGCGAGTTCGCGCACTCCGCGGGGTTCTGGCCGCTGATGCGCGGCGTGCAGGACTGGGCCGCGCGCCCGACCGCGGTACCGACCACGGTGGCGTGGGGTCAGCGCGACCGGCTGCTCATCTATGCACGCCAGGCGCCGCGGGCGCGGCGCCGGCTGCCGGCGGCACGACATGTGACGCTGCGCGGCTGCGGGCACGTGCCGACGTGGGACGACCCGGAGCAGGTCGCCCGCGTGATCCTGGAGAGCAGCGCCTAGGACTTAGGCGGGCTGCGCGTGCGCTTCGGCCGCGCGCATCGGCGGCGGCGTCACGAGCGCGGCGACGACGACGAGCACGAAGGCGAACGCCTGGGCGGCGATGCCGACGGTGTCGCTCGGCATCGGGTCGCCGAAGACGATGATGCCGCCGAGGATGCAGGAGACGTTGGCGGCGGTGGAGGTTGCGGCGATCACCGGGACGGCCTCGCCGTCCTGCAGGCCGCGAGCGGACGCGTAGAAGGCGACGACCGAGGCGAGCACGGTGACGGCCAGCCAGGGCGACAGGAGGATCTCCAGCGGGCCGTGCAGGCCCGTGAGCGCCTTGATGGCGACGTCGGAGACCCCGAACAGGACGCCGGCGGCAGCGCCGAGCATGATCCCGTGGTGGTGGTCGGGAGCGCCGATGCGCGGGCCGGAGATCAGCAGCGCGCCGATCGCGAGCATGCCGCCCTCGAAGCTGAGCATGCCGGCCAGCGAGTACGCGGAGTGCGCGCCGGACTGGGCCGGGAGGGTCATCACGAGCAGCAGCAGGCCGAGGGCGGTCATCGCGACGCCGATCCACTGGCGCATGCCGACCTCGAAGCCAAAGAGGCGCTCGGCGAGCACGGCGAGCATCACGACGCCGGTGCTGAGCACGGCCTGGACGACGCTCAGCGGAGCGAAGGCCAGCGCGGCCACGTGGAAGAACCAGGCACCGGTGGCGACGGCCATGCCGATCGCGAACCACTTCGACGAGAAGAGCTCCTTGACGGTCCGCAGCGGGTGCCGGATGTCAACAGCAGGAGCGGCGTTCGCGCCCTTGTGCTTGTAAAGAAAGCCGAGCTGCGTGGCGACGGCACAGGCCAGCGCCAGCAGGATCCCCAGTTCAAAAGTCACGTTGATTTTCTAAGACCCAGTTAGAAGGCCCGGCGCCTCTCGCCGGTCCTTCATGTCATCGGACCCCAAGCCCCCCGGCTTGAGTCCGAAACGGAGCGGGGCACACTAGCGTCCTCCCGCTAAGTGCAAGATCAAGTTCCTCTCTTGCTCGTCGACGTGGACGGGGTGATCTCCCTGTTCGGCTTCGATCACACCAGCCCTCCCGGGGGATTCCCCGTTTCGGTCGACGGCATTCCACATTGGTTGGGTGAAGGTGCGTCCGCGCGCCTGGCGCGGCTGGATCGCACCTTCGAGTGCGTCTGGTGCACAGGCTGGGAGGAACGGGCCGAGGAGCACCTCCCGTACTTCCTCGGCCTCCCGGGCGGCTGGGACCACATTCGGTTCGACCGGCCGCGCCGGAAGATCACGATCCACTGGAAGCTCCACGCCGTAGACGCGTACGCCGGCCCCGACCGCCCGCTGGCCTGGATCGACGACGATCACGACGATGAGTGCCGCGCCTGGGCGGCTGCGCGCCCGGGCCCGACGCTGCTGGTCACGACCGACGCCGCGGTCGGCATCACCGACGAGCACGTGGCACGACTGGAGGCCTGGGCCGCCGTGCGAGAGGATCCCGCGCCATGACGCAACCGTTCGCGGTCGGCCCCGGGGAGGGCGAGACGATCGAAGGCCCGGCGGGCGGGCCGCTGACCTTCAAAGCGCGGAGCGAGCAGACCGGCGGCTCGCTGACCGCGTTCGAGAACGTGATCGCGCCCGGCGACGGCCCGCCGCTCCACACCCATGCGGACGAGGACGAGGCGTGGTACGTGCTGGCGGGCAGGCTCCGCTTCCGGCTCGGCGAGACGCTCTCGGAGGCGCCCGCGGGCTCGTTCGTGTTCGTCCCGCGCGGCACGCCGCACTGCTTCACGAACGCCGGCAAGGACCCGGCACGGATCCTCGTGCTGTTCACGCCCTCCGGGATGGAGCGGTTCTTCGACCGATTCGCCGCGTTGGATGCGTTCGACCCCGCCGCCTTCGCCGAGATCGGCGCCGGGGTCGGGATGACTGTGATCGGCCCCCCACTGCGGACGAACCCCGGCATTTAGGGAACGGGATCGGCCGCGCCCCGGGCGCCTGGGCGGATAAGCAACCTATGCGGTAGTAAATCCGCCCCGGACGGGTTCTCGCCCCCTCCCGGGCACTCCCAAAATGCCGCAGTTGACCGGGGCCCCGCGACCGCCAGGGGTCGCGGGGCCGGGGCCACAGCTACTTCTTGTCGTCGCCGTCCATGTCGAGGTCGGAGCCGATGTCGTCGAACGAGCCTCCGCTCGTGCCGAAGCCGGCGTTGATCTCGTCGAGCTCGGCGGTGTCGAAGGCCGGGCCGAAGCCCTGCAGGCCCTCGCCGTCCTCGAGCCCGAGCTCGGCGGCGAGGTCGTCGCCCTCGAGCAGGCCGACGTCGTCGATCCCGCGCGGGAGCGGCTCGGTCGGCTCGATCTCGATCGTGCGGTAGCGCTTGAGCCCAGTGGCGGCCGGGATCAGCTTGCCGATGATGACGTTCTCCTTCAGACCGGCCAGGCGGTCGATCTTGCCCTCCAGGGCCGCGTCGGTGAGCACCTTCGTGGTCTCCTGGAAGGAGGCCGCCGACAGGAACGAGTCGGTCGCCAGCGAGGCCTTGGTGATGCCGAGGATGATCTCCTCGAACTGGGCGGGCTCGCCACCCTTGGCCTCGATCGCGGCGTTGATCCGCCGCAGCTCGTGCCGGTCCACGAACTGGCCCGGCAGCAGGTCGGTGTCGCCCTTCTGGTCGATCCGCACCTTCTTGAGCATCTGGCGCCCGATGAGCTCGATGTGCTTGTCGTTGATGTCGACGCCCTGGGACTTGTAGACCTCCTGCACCTCCTTGACGAGGTACACCTCGGTCGCCGTCCGGCCGCGCAGCGCGAGCAGCTCGTGCGGGTACAGGGAGCCCTCGTTGAGCTGCGTGCCCGGCTCGATCTTCTCGCCCTCGGCCACGTGCAGGCGCGTGCGGCGCGGGAACGTGTTGCGGTGCTCCTCGCCGGCGTCGTCGGTGATGACCACGGTGCGCGACTTGTCGGTGTCCTCGATCGACACCACGCCGCCCACCTCGGCGATCTTCGCCAGGCCCTTCGGCTTGCGCGCCTCGAACAGCTCCACGACACGCGGCAGGCCGTGCGTGATGTCCGCGCCGGCGACGCCGCCGGTGTGGAACGTCCGCATGGTCAGCTGCGTGCCCGGCTCGCCGATCGACTGCGCGGCGATGATGCCGACCGCGTCGCCGATCATGGCCGGCTTGCCGGTGGCCAGCGAGCGGCCGTAGCAGGCCTGGCACACGCCGGTCGTGGCCTCGCACTTGAGGACCGACCGCACGGGCACCGTGATGTCGCGGTCGTCGCCGAGACCCTCGGCAAGCTCCGCGAGGTCCTCACGGTTGATCTCGACGCCCGCCTCGAGCAGCGTCCGCCCGCGCTTGGTCGCGACCTCCTTCGCCGTGAAGCGGCCGACGAGCATCTCGTTGAGGTCGCCGGTCTCCTTGTAGAGCGGTGCCTCGAGGTACTCCTCGGTGCCGCAGTCCTCGATCCGGATGATCACGTCCTGCGCCACGTCGACCAGCCGGCGGGTCAGGTAGCCCGAGTCCGCCGTGCGGAGCGCCGTGTCGGCGAGGCCCTTGCGGGCGCCGTGGGTGGAGGTGAAGTACTCGATCACGTCGAGGCCCTCCATGAAGTTCGCCTTCACGGGCCGCTCGATGATCTCGCCCTTCGGGTTGGCCATCAGGCCGCGCATGCCGGCGAGCTGGCGGATCTGCTTGAACGATCCGCGGGCGCCGGAGTTGGCCATCATGTAGATCGAGTTCAGCTGGTCGGCGCCCTCGATGTTCTCGATCATGGCGTCGGCAACTTCCTCGGTGGCCGCGTTCCACTTGTCCGTGACGGCCAGGTGGCGCTCCTCCTGCGTGATCAGGCCCTCCTCGTACTGGTCCTGGATCGCGCGGACCTCGGCCTCGTACTTGGCGAGGATCTCGTCCTTGCTCGGAGGCACGAGGACGTCGTTCTTGGAGATGGTGACGCCCGCCTGCGTGGCGTAGTGGAAGCCGAGGTCCTTGAAGGCGTCCAGCACCAGGGCGATCGCCGGGGCGCCGTACGTCTGGATCAGCTCGTCCACGAAGCTCGTCACGTCGCGCTTCTTGAGCGTCTTGTTGATGAAGCGGTACGTCGTGCGATCGAACTCCTCGCCCAGCGCCTCCTCCAGCGCACGCTCGATGCGGTCGTTGAAGATGATCCGCCCGACGGTCGTCAGGATGTGGCCGCCCTCACGGCCCGGCGCGCGGAACTCCGCCAGGGCGTGCAGCTGGACCATGCCGTGCTCGTACGAGAGCTCGGCCTCCTGCGCCGTGCGGAACACGTGCGGCTTGGACTTCTCGCGGTTGAGCTTGTCGAGCTCGGGCTCGTCCGGCCCGTACGAGAGGTAGTACGTGCCGAGCACCATGTCCTGGGTCGGGGTCGCCAGCGGCGAGCCGTGCGCCGGGGACAGGATGTTGTTGGAGGAGAGCATGAGCACGCGGGCCTCGGCCTGCGCCTCCGCGCTCAGCGGCAGGTGGACCGCCATCTGATCGCCGTCGAAGTCCGCGTTGAACGCGTGGCAGACCAGCGGGTGGACCTGGATCGCCTTGCCCTCGACGAGCACCGGCTCGAACGCCTGGATGCCCAGGCGGTGGAGCGTCGGCGCGCGGTTGAGGAGCACCGGGTGCTCGTGGATGACCTCCTCGAGCACGTCCCAGACCTCCGGGATCATCGAGTCGACCATCTTCTTGGCCGCCTTGATGTTCTGGACGGCCTTGCGCTCGACGAGCCGGGCCATGATGAACGGCTTGAACAGCTCCAGGGCCATCAGCTTCGGCAGGCCGCACTGGTGCAGGCGCAGCGACGGGCCGGACACGATGACCGAACGGCCCGAGTAGTCGACGCGCTTGCCCAGCAGGTTCTGGCGGAAGCGGCCCTGCTTGCCCTTGAGCATGTCGCTCAGGGACTTCAGGGCACGGTTGCCCGGGCCCGTGACGGGCCGGCCGCGGCGGCCGTTGTCGAACAGGGCGTCGACGGCCTCCTGCAGCATCCGCTTCTCGTTGTTGACGATGATCTCCGGCGCGCCGAGGTCCAGCAGCCGCTTGAGGCGGTTGTTCCGGTTGATGACGCGGCGGTAGAGGTCGTTGAGGTCGGAGGTCGCGAAGCGGCCACCGTCGAGCTGGACCATCGGGCGCAGCTCCGGCGGGATCACCGGCACGGCCTCGAGCACCATCATCTCCGGCTTGTTGCCGGAGTTCAGGAAGGCCGAGACGACCTTCAGGCGCTTGACGGCACGCTGCTGCTTCTGGCCCTTGGCGGTCTTGATCTGCTCCTCGAGCTCGGCCGCCTCGGCGTCCAGGTCGACCTGCTCGAGCAGGTCGCGGATCGCCTCGGCGCCCATGCCGCCGCGGAAGTACTCGCCCCAGCCGTAGGGGGAGCCGAAGCGGTCCTTGAGCTCGCGGAACATCGACTCGTCGTTGACGATGTCCTTCGGGCCCATCGTCTGGAACAGCTCCCAGACCGCCCGCAGGCGCTCGATCGCGTCCTCGATATAGGCCTCGGTGTCCTGGATGTCGGCCTCGAGGAGCTTGCGCATGTCCTTGAGGTGCTTCTCGCGCTCGTCGTCCTCGAGCTTCTTCGGGTTCAGATCCAGGTGCTCGGCCCAGATGTGGTCGTCGTCCGAGAAGCCGGACTGCGAGCCGGTCTTGAGGTACTCCTCACGGCGCTCGAGCGACTCACGCAGCTCCAGCAGGCGCTGCTCCTTCTCGGCCGAGTACTCCTCGATCGTCTCGTCGACCTTCTTGCGCAGCTCGTCGAGATCGGTCGCGCGCGCCTCCTCGTCCACCCACGTCACGATCGACGCGGCGAAGTAGAGGACCTTCTCGAGCTCCTTGGGAGCCATGTCGAGCAGGTAGCCGATGCGGCTCGGGACGCCCTTGAAGAACCAGATGTGGCTCACGGGGGCGGCGAGGTCGATGTGGCCCATTCGCTCGCGGCGGACCTTCGAGCGCGTGACCTCGACGCCGCAGCGCTCGCAGACGATGCCCTTGTAACGGACGCGCTTGTACTTGCCGCAGTAGCACTCCCAGTCCTTGGTCGGACCGAAGATGCGCTCGCAGAACAGGCCGTCCTTCTCAGGCTTCAGTGTGCGGTAGTTGATCGTCTCGGGCTTGGTGACCTCACCGGAGCTCCAGCTCCGGATCTGCTTCGAGGACGCCAGCCCGATTTCGATCGCGTCGAAATTGTTGATGTCGATCAATGTTCTTCCTTACTCCTCGTCGGCGGCCAGGATGTCGCCGATCGGGGCGTCCGCAGGGGCGTCCCCTTCGATGTACTCCGCGTCGGTCGCTTCGGCGTCCTCGGTGGTGCCCTCTTCGCCTTCCTCGACCTCTTCTTCCTCCTGCTCGTCGGCCGCGTCGCCGCTGCCGTCGGTGCTGCGCACGCCCGAGAGGTCGATGCCGAGCTCCTCGGCGGCGCGGAGGAGGTCGTCGTCCTCGTCGCCCATCTCGGCGCGCGTGCCCTCCTCGGAGACCACGTTGACGTCGAGCGCCAGCGACTGCATCTCCTTCAGGAGCACCTTGAAGGACTCGGGGATCGAGGGCTCGGCGATGTTCTCGCCCTTGACGATCGCCTCGTAGGCCTTCACGCGCCCGACGGTGTCGTCGGACTTGATGGTCAGCATCTCCTGGAGCGTGTAGGCGGCGCCGTAGGCCTCCAGCGCCCACACCTCCATCTCGCCGAAGCGCTGGCCGCCGAACTGCGCCTTGCCGCCCAGCGGCTGCTGGGTGACGAGCGAGTACGGGCCGGTCGAGCGCGCGTGGATCTTGTCGTCGACGAGGTGGAGCAGCTTCAGGATGTACATGTAGCCGACGGTGACCTGCTTCTCGAACGGCTCGCCGGAGCGCCCGTTGAACAGCGTCACCTTGCCCGACGCCTGCTCACCGGCGCGGGCCTTGGGGTCGATGTCCATCCGGATCGCGCCCTGGTGCTCCTTCTGCCACTCGACGAGCGCGTGGTCGACGTCGGCGACGGTCGCGCCGTCGAACACCGGCGTGGCGACGTAGACGCGGTTGTTGTCGGTCTTCGAGTTCTTGTAGGCCTCGGTGCCGTCGTCGTACCAGCCCTGCGCCGCGGCCCACCCGAGGTGAGTCTCGAGGATCTGGCCGATGTTCATACGGCTCGGCACGCCCAGCGGGTTGAGGATCACGTCGACCGGCGTGCCGTCCTCGAGGAACGGCATGTCCGACTCGGGGACGATCTTGGAGATCACGCCCTTGTTGCCGTGCCGGCCGGCGAGCTTGTCGCCCTCGGCGATCTTGCGCTTCTTCGCCACGAACACGCGCACGAGGTCGTTGACGCCCGGCGACAGGTCGTCGCCCGCCGCGCGCGAGAACGTCTTGACGTCGATGACCACGCCGCCCTCGCCGTGCGGGACCTTGAGCGAGGTGTCGCGGACCTCGCGCGCCTTCTCCTTGAAGATCGCGCGGATCAGCTTCTCCTCGGCGGTCAACTCGGTCTCGCCCTTCGGCGTGACCTTGCCGACGAGCAGGTCGCCGGACTGGACCTCGGCGCCGATGCGGACGATGCCGCGGTCGTCGAGGTTGCGCAGCGACTCCTCGGAGCGGTTGGGGATGTCGCGGGTGATCTCCTCGTCGCCGAGCTTGGTCGTGCGGGCGTCGATCTCGTACTCCTCGATGTGGATCGAGGTGAGCTCGTCGTCCTTGACCAGGCGCTCGGAGAGGATGATCGCGTCCTCGAAGTTGTAGCCCTCCCAGGACATGAAGGCGACCAGCAGGTTCTTGCCGAGCGCCATCTCGCCGAGGTCGGAGGCCGAGCCGTCCGCGAGCACGTCGCCCGCCTTGACGGTCTGGCCGCTCTCGACCAGCGGCTTCTGATGGATCAGCGTGCCCTGGTTGGAGCGCATGAACTTCTGCAGGTCGTACTCGTCGCGCCCGTCGTCGGTGGTGATCGTGATGCGCTCGGCGTCGACGTACTCGATCGTGCCGGGGTTAGAGGCGAGCAGGAGGTCACCGGTGTCGAGCGCCGCGCGGCGCTCCATGCCGGTGCCGACCAGCGGCGCGTCGGTCTTGAGCAGCGGCACCGCCTGGCGCTGCATGTTCGAGCCCATCAGCGCGCGGTTGGCGTCGTCGTGCTCGAGGAACGGGATCATCGCCGTGGCGACCGACCAGATCTGCTCGGGCGAGACGTCCATCAGGTCGACCTCGTCCGGCGGGACGCTGACGTACTGGCCGGCGAGCGTGCGGCACAGCACGGTGCCGTTCTCCTCGCCCTGCAGCTTGCCCTTGGCGTCGATCGGCGTCGTGGACTGCGCGATCAGCTTCTCCTGCTCCTGGCTCGCGTCCAGGTGCACGATCTCATCGGTGACCTTGCCCTTGTTGATCACGCGGTACGGCGTCATGACAAAGCCGTGCTCGGAGATCGTCGCGTAGCTCGACAGCGAGCCGATCAGGCCGATGTTCGGCCCCTCCGGCGTCTCGATCGGGCACATGCGGCCGTAATGGGTGGGGTGCACGTCGCGCACCTCGATCGGCGCGCGCTCGCGCGTGAGGCCGCCGGCGCCGAGGGCGTTGAGGCGGCGACGGTGGGTCAGGCCGGACAGCGAGTTCGTCTGGTCCATGAACTGGCTGAGCTGCGAGGAGCCGAAGAACTCCTTCAGCGCGGCCACCACCGGGCGGATGTTGATGATCGTCTGCGGCGTGATCGTGTCCGCGTCCTCGGTCGTGAGGCGCTCGCGGACGACGCGCTCCATGCGGTACAGGCCGATCCGGAACGCCTCCTGGATCAGCTCGCCGACCGTGCGCAGACGGCGGTTGCCGAAGTGCTCGTACTCGTCGAGGCGGTCGGCGACGGCCTCGCGCGGGCGGGACAGCGCCTCGGCCGCGTAGTCGGTATACGCCGCGTCGTCCTCGCTGAGGCCGAGCGCGCGCGGCAGCTCGACGAGCTCGCGGACGAGGGCGATGATGTCGTCGTGGGTGAGGACCCGCGTGTCGAGGTCGATGTCGAGCCCGAGGCGCGAGTTGAGCTTGTAGCGGCCCACGCGCGTGAGGTCGTAGCGCTTGGGGTCAAAGAAGAGCTGGTGCAGGAGCGACTTCGCGCTCTCGACGCTCGGCGGCTCGCCCGGGCGCTGCTTCTTGAACAGCTCGATGAGCGCGCCCTCTTCGCTCTTGGTGACGTCGGTGTCCGCCTCGATGGTGTTGCGGATGTAGACCGAGTCGTTGAAGAGCTTGAGGATCTCCTCGTCGGTGGCGTAGCCCATCGCGCGCAGGAGCACGGTGACCGGCAGCTTGCGCTTGCGGTCGATGCGGACGTAGACGCGGCCCTTCTTGTCGATCTCCAGCTCGAGCCACGAGCCGCGGGCCGGCATCAGGTTGCCGACGAAGACCTGCTTCTCGACGTCCTTGGGCTCCATCAGGTAGGCGCCCGGGGAACGGACGAGCTGCGTGACGACCACACGCTCGGTGCCGTTGATGACGAACGTGCCGCGATCGGTCATCCACGGGAAGTCGCCCATGAAGACGGACTGCTCGCGGATCTCGCCGGTCTCGCGGTTGATGAAGCCGACGGTGACGGTGAGCGGGCGGGCGTACGTGAGGTCCTTCTCGCGGCATTCCTCCAGCGAGGCGACCGGCGGATCAAAATGGAACTCGCCGAACTGCACGGCAAGGTTGCCGGTGTAGTCCTCGATGGGAGAGATGTCGTCGATCGTCTCGCGCAGCCCTCCGCCCTCGGGATCGACAAGCCAGGAGAACGACTTCTTCTGGATATCGATCAGATTGGGGACGTCAAGGACCTTCTCCAGCCGCGCAAAGCTGCGGCGGGTGCGGGGAGCGTCAACAGAAGCCAAGACGGCGACTCCTCAGGGGTGGCTCGGAGGACGAGAGAGCGCGCGCTCGGCGGGAGCCCGACAAAGCTCGCCCAAGGCGCGACCATCCAAGATAGCACAGGGGGTACCGGACCCCCCGTGGGGGCGCTCGACACTCACGGACCCCGCCCGGCCCGGTGTCCCGTATGTGGCGGGAAGGGCTCAGTGGACGGCTGCGACTATCGGCCGAGTACGGGAAGTGTAGTGCCCCGTAGGCGCGGTTCCAAGCGGGCGCCTGTACGGGGCGCCCGTCGGCGCCTTGCCGACGGGCTCCCGTTGCCATCCGTGCGTCCCCTCCGTCTCCCACCTGCGCCGGCGATCGTCCTTGACCGGTCCAGCGTGTCCCTCTCAGCTCCGTTCCCCCGGGGCACAGGCTTTCGACATAGTCGAAAGTAGTGGCGCGACCCCATCTTCCAAGTCGAACAGCTGTCCAAATACCGGTTCATCTATTCCGGAAGCCCAGTTACCACTTCCGGGGGATGGCGCGCAGGCGCTTGAGTGATTAAGTTGCCCCACCCGAGGAGAGAGGCGTTGACGCAAGCCACGCCGGAGCAACGGTCCGTACGCCCGAACCGCCTCCCGGCTTGATCTGCCGGCGCACGCCGGCCTACGTAGCTCGCGGGTCAACGGAGGGGAACAGATGAGGGGCGGCCGGTCGACCGGCCGCCCCTCATTTTTCTGCGCAGCACCGACCCGAGATGTCGCTCATCCCGGGTAGATCCCTCCGTCGATCGAGATCACCTGGTTGGTCACGTAGCCGTTGCTGAGGATCGCCAGCATGAGGTCCGCGACCTCGTCCGGCGTGCCGAGCCGCTGCACCGGCACGCGCTTGGACAGCTCGCCAGGATCGCCGGGGAGCATCCCCGTGTCCGCGATCAGCGCGGGCGCGATGGCGTTGACCGTCACGCCGTCGGCGGCCACGCGCGCGGCAAGGTGGTGCGTGAGGCCGTGGAGCCCGGACTTCGACGCCGCGTAGTGCGGGCCGATGATCCCACCGGTCAGCCCCGCCACCGACGAGGTGAAGAGCACGCGGCCGAAGCCGCGCTCCCGCATGCCGGGGAGCACGCGGCGGGCGAGCAGGAACGGCGCGCGCAGGTTGACCGCGAGCGTCTCGTCGAACGCCGCGGCGTCGACGTCCTCGTAGGCGGCGGGGCGGCTGAGGCCCGCGTTGGCGGCAAGCACGTCGATCGGCCCGAGCTGGGCCTCGACCTCGTCGACGAGGCGTTCGGGCGCGGCAGGGTCGCGCAGGTCGGCCTGGAAGATCGCCGCGCCGGTGTCCTCAGGGCGGTTCTGGCCGTAATGCACGGCGACCGTGGCGCCGGCCTCGATCAGCCGTGCGGTCAGCGCCGCGCCGATCCCACCGCTCCCTCCGGTCACGAGTGCCACGCGTCCGCGCACGGGGCGAGACTCTAGTGTCGTGATTCGGGAGTTCGGCGTCACCGGGGTGGATGCCGGGTCGTGCCTGCCGTCGCACGGCAGGCGCTCGCATACTGGTGGTACGTGTGCGCCTGCCGGGTGCCGGCAGGCGCGGGCCGGCGCCGTCCAGTGGCGTCGAACTGCCGGATCGGGACACTAAGGGGATGCTCGACCATCTCCGGCTCACGGTGCGCGACGTCGCGCGGTCACATGCGCTCTACGACCCACTGATGCGCAGCCTCGGCTTCGAGCCGGTTGAACGCGACGACGAGGGCGTGGCCTGGGGCAAGGACCGGCAGTGGCTGATCCTCACCCCCGCCTCGCGCGACGGCGCCCACGACGCGGCGGTGCCCGGCCTGCACCACGTCGCATTCCCGGCCAACAGCCGCGCGGTGGTCGAGCGCGCCCACGACATCGCGGTGGCCGCCGGCGCCGAGATCCTCGACCCGCCGCAGGAGTTCGACTACGAGCCCGGCTACTACGCGACGTTCTTCCGCGACCCGGACGGCTTCAAGCTCGAGGTCGTGTGCAGACGCTGAAGATCTCGGCGCGCACAGTGCTTCGGAAGCGCGCGGGATCGGGCCGGGAGGTGGCGCCGCGGCGACACAGCCGCGGATCGGCGCGCAGGGCGGCCCGCCACTCGCGCGTGCGCCGGCGCACGGCGCGGCCCCATGCGGCGCGCGACCGGACGCCGACCGGCGTGACCAGCACGATCCGGCGGGCCGGCTCGAGCCGCAGGCGCGGGAGCCGCGCGCGGTCGAGCCGCTGCAGCGCGTCGCGCCAGTCCATCACGGACGGATCGGCCGGCGAGCCGAGCGGCGTGAGGTAGACGAGGCCCCGGGGCAGGTAGTGCGCGAGCACCGGCACCTGCTCGGGCTGCGTGGAGATCACGAGGTCGCCCGGCCGCAGGCCGATCCCCGCGCTCACGGCGACCGCCCGCGCGTTGCTCCTGACGGGCAGGGGCACGAGCAGCAGGGCGCCCGCGACGGCCGCGACCAACGCCGGACGCCGGGCGAGCGCGCAGGCGCCGGCGAGCGCCGCTGGGCCATAGAGCACCAGCAGGTATCGCAGCGACCACGACGGCTCGAGCTGCGCGACGAGCCAGCCCACCGTGAGGCCGGTCGCCGCCACGAGCGCCAGCACCCGGCCGGTCTCACCGCGTGCGACGACAGCGAGCGTCGCCAGGAGCGCGCCCAGGGCGAGCAGCGACGGCGGCGAGGACCAGGGCGCGCCCGTGTGCGCGGCCTGGAACGCGAGCGTCGGCAGCCACGGGGCGTACGCGACGGCGACCGCGGCCGCCAGCAGTGCACCGTCGCGGCCCGCGACGCGTCGTCCGCGCCATAGCCACAGCCAGGTGACGGTCATCGCGCCGACGAGGAACAGGCCCCAGTTGTGCGTGTACAGGAGCAGCACGACCGCCACCCCGAGCGTCACGAGATGGCGTCGGCGCCCCTGGAGGAACGCCAGCACGAACGCGGCGGCCGCCAGCAGCGACAGCAACGCCACCAGCGTGTACATGCGCGCCTCCTGGGCGTAGTAGCTGACCACCGGGCAGCCCGCGGCGATCGCCGCCGCCACGACCCCCGCCCGCCGCCCGGCGATCGCGTTTGCCGCCCACCACGACGCCGGCACCAGTGCGGCGGCGAACAGCAGCGAGAGCGAGCGCGCGGCGGCCTCGCCGCCGCCGGTCAGCGCGAGCCAGCCGTGCAGCAGCAGGTAGTAGAGCGGCGGCGACCCGTCCTCGCGCAGCAGTGCGGGGATGTCGCCGAGATCGTGTGAGGCGATCCCGACGGAGATCCCCTCGTCGATCCAGAAGCCGGCACGCAGTTCTCCGGTCCGGAACAGCACCGAGACCACGGTGGCGACCAGGAGCGCGCCGACGACGGGCACAGGCGCGACGGTGCCACCGGACAGGCTCCGAGACGCCGCGCGCTAACGGGCGGCAACAGGTCCTAATCGGCGGGGAACTGCTCGAGGACCCAGTCGGGGCCGAGCTCGCGGCGCCTGTAGGAGCGGCCGTTGATGAGCACGTAGTCGCGCGTGCGCAGGTCCATCGGCAGGTCGCGCTCGACCGGATACCACTGGTTGTGGGTGCGGATCAGCTCGTTGACCTCGTCGAACGGCCATGCGTGGGCGGTGGCGCGCCAGCGGTGCGCGAAGGCGGCGCGGTCGTCGCCGCACTCCTCCCGCAGCGCGGCATACGCGGCGGCGAGCCGGCGGCGGTGGCGGTTGGTGCCGCGCTCGATCTCGATCAGGCGCTCCATCCAGCGCGGGCGGACGCCGGCGCGCAGGTACTCCTCGAGCGAGCGACGCGTCTCGCGCGCGCGTGAAGAGAACGGCCGGCCGCCGCTGCGGGGATCCTCGAGGCTCTCCGCCACGAACCGCTCGGCGGGGCTGCGACGCGGTGCTTCGTCCGTCACTGCCCTAGGACTTTAGGGCGTGTAAGTGGTCGCGTAAGGGGCGTAAGTGGTGTCCGGCGCGAGGTCGCTCCATGTGCCCGATGTCGGATCGCCCGTCGCAGCCGACCATTGATGCATGCTCCTCACCGGCTCAGGACATATCGACGCCGAGCGCGCATTCGCGCGCGCCTCGCGCGGCCGCCTGCGCGCCGCGCTGCTCCGCCGCCTCCGGCGCCGCCCCGGCGGATGCCTGGCGGTCTTCGACGAGCGCCGGCTGGCCGGCCGCGCCCGCCCCGGTCACGGGGTGCGCGAAATCCCGCTCACCGCGATCAACGGCACGCTCGAGCCGAGCCGGGCCGCCCAGTTCGACAGCGAGTTCCGCCCCGCGCCGGCCGTCCGCACGCGCTGGCAGCGCGTCTGGCTCGCCGAGCAGCGCGGGGCGGTGCTGCCGCCGATCTCGGTCGTCCCCGTCGGCGACAGCTACGCGCTGCGTGACGGCCATCACCGCGTGTCCGTTGCGGTCGCACGTGGCGCGTTGACGATCGACGCGAGCGTCGAAACGGCCTGAATCACCCGATTCGGACGACTCGCGCGCGGCCCGAGGGTCGTACGGTCGGCCGACCATGCCCATTCGCCAGCACCAGCCGACCCCGACCACCGGCAACGGCGAGCAGCTCATCGCCGGACTGGAGGCGCTCGCCGAGCAGTACGGCAACCGCTTCCTGCTCGAGCCGGCGCCCGACAACGAACTGTCGGAGCACGGGATGCGCGCGGTCGACGCGATGCGCCTGATCGGCGAGGACCTCATTCTCGACGGAATCCCGAACCGCAACCTCGCGACGTTCGTGACGACGTGGATGGAGCCCGAGGCGCAGCGCATCATCGCCGAGAACCTGCACCGCAACTTCATCGATCACGCCGAGTATCCGCAGACCGCCGAGATCGAGCAGCGCTGCATCCGCATCATTGCCAACCTGTTCAACGCGCCCGGCGAGACCACGGGCGCTCGCACGCAGGGCTCGTCCGAGGCGATCATGCTCGGCGCCCTGTCGCTGAAGTGGAAGTGGCGCGAGCGGCGCGAGAAGGCCGGCAAGGACACGACGCGGCCCAACCTCATCTTCGGCGGCGACGTGCACGTGGTGTGGGAGAAGTTCTGCCGCTACTTCGACGTCGAGCCGCGGATCATCCCCCTGCAGCCCGACAAGTACACGATCGGGCCCGAGGACGTGGAGCCGTTCGTGGACGAGAACACGATCGCCGTTGCCGCCGTGCTGGGCACGACGTTCACCGGCCATGCGGACGACATCCGCGGGATCAACGACCTGCTGATCCGCATGCGCGACGAGCAGGGCCTCGACGTCCCGCTGCACGTCGACGCCGCCAGCGGCGGCTTCGTGTGGCCGTTCCTGTACCCGGACTCGGCGTGGGACTTCCGGCTCGAGCAGGTGCGCTCGATCAACGTGTCGGGCCACAAGTTCGGGCTCGTGTACCCCGGCATCGGCTGGCTGATCTTCCGCGAGCGCAGCGACCTCGCCGAGGACCTGGTCTTCTACGAGAACTACCTCGGCAAGACCGACGCCACGTTCACGCTGAACTTCTCGACCGGCTCATCGATGGTGCTCGCCCAGTACTACAACTTCGTCCGCTTCGGGCGGAAGGGCTACCAGTACATCATGGAGACGATGCAGGCCAACACGCGCTGGCTGGCGAACGAGATCGCCAACCAGGGCCCGTTCCGGCTGGTCGGCCACCCCGACGCCGAGCAGCTGCCGCTCGTCGCGTTCCAGCTGGCCGAGGACCGTGACTACGACGAGTTCGACATCGCGTCCCAGCTCGCTGCCGAGCGCGGCTGGATGGTGCCCGCCTACACGCTGCCGCCGAACGCGCAACACGTGACGATCATGCGCGCGCTGGTGAAGCTGACGCTCGGGCGCACGCTCGCGCAGACGCTGGCGAGTGACCTGGCCGACGCGTGCGCGACGCTCGACAAGAAGGGCGGCCTGCACGAACTCGACCGGCAGCGGGTGAAGACGGGGACGGGATATTGAGTTTCGCCTGCCAGGCACCCGCCCCAGCCACGTGGCCGCGTTAAGCCCCGTGGCCGAGGCGGGTGCCTTCGGCGACGTTACTTCACCTCGACGGAAGCTCCCGCTTCCTCGAGCTCGCCCTTCAGCTTGTCGGCCTCCTCGCGCTCGACGCCCTCCTTGATGGGCTTCGGCGCCTCGTCGACCAGCGCCTTGGCCTCCTTGAGGCCGAGGCCGGTGGCCGCGCGGACGACCTTGATGACCTGGATCTTCTTTTCGCCGGCGCCGGTGAGGACGACGTCGAACGCGGTCTGCTCCTCTTCCGCGGCGCCGTCATCGCCGCCGACGGCCGCGCCGGTCGGGGCCGCAGCGGCGACCGCGGTCGCGGACACGCCGAACTCCTCCTCGAGCGCCTTGATGCGCTCGGAGAGCTCGAGCACGGAGATCGACTTGAGCTCTTCGATCCAGTCCTGGGTGCTGGTGGCCATGGGTGTCTAGTCCTCCTGGGTGTCAGTGGAAGTTTCTTCGGCCGGGGCTTCTGCCTCCGGCGCAGACTCGGGCTCCGGGGCGGCCTCCGCGGCCGGCTCGGACTCGGGCTCGGGCTCGGCAGCCGGCTCCGCCGCGGGTGCGGCGCCGCCGACAAGGCCCTGGTCGGCCATCTGCTGCAGCTGGCGAGCGAGGCCGCCGACGAGGCCTCCCAAGCTCGTCACCAGGCCGGTGAGCGGCGAGGCGACCATGCCGACGAGGCGCCCGTAGAGGACCTCGCGCGACGGCAGCTTGGCGATGGCATCGATCTCCGGGGCGCCGAGCGGCGCACCGTTCATCCAGCCGCCCTTGAACTCGAGCAGCGTCCCGCCGCTCGCGCGCCGGAAGTCCGACAGCGCCTTGGCG
The DNA here is from genome assembly GCA_963803335.1 of uncultured Solirubrobacteraceae bacterium. GTDB lineage: Bacteria > Actinomycetota > Thermoleophilia > Solirubrobacterales > Solirubrobacteraceae > DASSUW01. The sequence continues at coordinate 321,110 of CAWDME010000016.1, forward strand.
GCCGCGGCGGCGTCGCCGCGCACGAACGTCATCGCCGTCGGGCCTTCGAGCAGCTCCTTGAGCCCGTCGGCGCCGGCCTTGTCGGCCGCCCGCTCGGTCAGGGTGTTCTTGACGACCCGGAAGGAGGCGTCGGCGTCGCGCAGCTTGGTGCGCAACTCGGCGGCCTGCGGCACGGAGATGCCGCGGTAGTCCACCGCGAAGACGGCCTCCGATTCGGAGATCTGTGCAGCCACCTCATCGATGACCGCGGCTTTCTGGTCTCGGTTCAAGCGGTTCCTCCTATCCCGGACTTACGGTCGCCGGGGGTCTGTGGAGAAACGGAGCTGTCAGCCCTCAGGCGGTGACAGCCTCCGCTTCAACAAGGTCACGGGTACGCGACGGGTCGACCTTCACGCCGGGGCCCATCGTCGAGGCCATCACGACGGAGCGCAGGTACCGGCCCTTCGCCGCGGAGGGCTTGGCGCGGATCAGCTCCTCGATGATCGCCTGGTAGTTGGCGAGCAGGTGATCGTCCGGGAACGAGGTCTTGCCGACGGTCATGTGGACGATCGCGGTGCGGTCGGTGCGGTACTCGACCTTGCCGGCCTTGGACTCCTCGACGGCCTTGCGGACGTCCATCGTCACGGTGCCGACCTTCGGGTTCGGCATCTTGCCCTGCGGGCCGAGGATGCGGCCCAGGCGGCCGACGACCGGCATCATGTCCGGCGTCGCGATCGCGACGTCGAAGTCGGTGAAGCCCTCGTTCTGCACGCGCTCGGCGAGGTCCTCGGCGCCCACGAAGTCGGCGCCGGCCTCCTCGGCCTCGCGCGCCTTGTCGCCCTTGGCGAAGACGGCGATCTTGACGTCCTTGCCGAGGCCGTGCGGAAGCGCGATCGTCCCGCGCAACTGCTCGTCGGCGTGGCGGACGTTGAGGCCGGTGCGGATGTGCACCTCGACCGTCTCGTCGAACTTCGCGCGCTTGGTCTCCTTGACGAGGCGGACGGCGTCGTGCGGCGAGTACTCGCGCTCGCGATCGACCTTCGCCCGCGCCTCGGTGAACGTGCGACCGTGCCTGGCCACTACGCAACCACCTCCACACCCATCGAGCGCGCGGTGCCCTCGATGATCTTGGCCGCCTGATCGACGTCGTGCGCGTTGAGGTCGGGCAGCTTCTTCTCGGCGATCTGCCGGACCTGGTCCTTGGAGATCGTGCCGACCTTGTTGCGGTTGGGCTCGCCCGATCCCTTCTCGATGCCGATGGCCTGGCGGATCAGGACCGCGGCCGGCGGCGTCTTGGTGATGAACGTGAAGGACCGGTCCTCGAAGACCGTGATCTCCACGGGGATCGTGGTGCCCATGTCGTTCGCCGTCTGGGCGTTGAACGCCTTGACGAACTCCATGATGTTGATGCCGTGCTGGCCGAGCGCCGGGCCCACCGGCGGCGCCGGCGAAGCCTGGCCGCCTGGGGCCTGCAGCTTGATGGTGGTCAGAATCTTCTTAGCCATTAGATCTTCTTCACTTGGTCGTACCCGACCTCGACCGGCGTTTCGCGCCCGAAGATGGATACCAGGACCTTGAGCTTGCTCGCGTCCTCGTTGATCTCGGAGATCTCGCCCGAGAAATCGGACAGCGGACCGGAGATCACCTTGACAGACTCGCCGATCGAGAACTGCGCACGGCTGGGTGCGCGCACCGGCGACTCGCGGTGCATCAGCCGGTCGACCTCGGGCTGCGTCAACGGGATCGGCTCGTTCGACGCGCCGACGAACCCGGTCACGCCGGGCGTGCCCTTGACGACGGCCCACGAGTCCTCGTTGAGGTCCATGTTCACGAGCACGTAGCCGGGCATGGTCCGCTTCTCGACCGTGATCTTCTGGTTGTCCTTCATCTCTTGGACCGTCTCGGTCGGGACGACGACGCGGCGCACGGAGCGCTGCTGATTGAGCGACGAGACACGGTGCTCAAGGTTCTGCTTGACCTTGTTCTCGTGTCCGGAGTAAGTGTTGATTACGTACCAGCGGAACATTCAGTTAGAGGATCGCTTCTATGAGTGGTTTCCAAATCGCGTCCAGGAGCCCGAGGTAGGTGCCCGCGATGGCGACGAAGCCAAGGACGACCGCGGTGCCCTGCCCGACGTGCCGGCGGTCCGGCCACTGCACGCGGCGGAGCTCGTCGACCACGTGGCCCAGGAAGGTGATGATGCGACCCCGCGAGCGGCGCGGATGCGCACGCTCGACCCGATCCTCAGTGACCGCCGGATCGAGTTCGTCGGGAGCCGGCTCGACGGCCTCTTCGAAATCGAGTGTCTCGTCCGACTCGACCGGCCCGACGTCGCCGCGCTGCGGGAAGACGCTGCTGGTCGGCTCGGCCTCGATCTCGGCCTCGCGACGAACGCGGGCGGGCCCGGACGGCCCCTGGCCGCCAGGCTGGCGGCGCCTGCGCTGCTTCGCACGCTGTCGATCGCGGGCCACCCGCAGGGCTCCCTAGCGGGTCTCGCGGTGCCCTGTATGACGCCGGCACCACTTGCAGTACTTGCGCAGCGTGATGCGGTCAGGGTTGTTCCGCTTGGACTTGTTGGTCTGGTAGTTCCGGCGCTTGCAGTCCTCGCACGCGAGGGTGACGGCGATCCGGACGTCTCCACGGGCCATGTTGCAGCGTGCTCCGAGGGTCGTGGTCTAACGGGCGCCGGGCAAGGAAAAACCCCGCACCGGCGCGAGGTCGGCATCTGAGGATAGCGCAGGTACGCTGGGCGACCCCATGCCACGGCCCATGCCCGATGTTCCCGGCGTCGAGCACACCTACCACGACCTGCCCACGGGCGTGCGTGTGCACCTTGCCGCCGCCGGACCGGCCGACGCGCCGCCGGTCCTGGCGCTGCACGGCTGGCCGCAGCACTGGTGGTGCTGGCGCGACGTGATCGCGTCGCTCGGCGGCGAGTACCGCCTGCTGTGCCCGGACATGCGCGGCTTCGGCTGGTCGGGCTGGCCGGCCGACGACGACTTCCGCAAGCAGCGCGTGGCGGACGACGCACTTGCGCTGCTCGACGCGCTCGGCCTCGAGCGTGTGCAGCTCGTCGGCCACGACTGGGGCGGCTGGGCGGCGATCCTCGCCGCACTCGCCGCGCCCGCGCGCTTCTCGAGCCTGCTGGCGCTGGGCATCGGCCACCCGTGGATTCCGCGCAAGGTGTCGGCGATGAACGCCTACCGACTGCTTTACATGGTGCCCCTGTCCGTCCTGCCCGGGCCGTTGCCGCGCACGATCCTCACGAGCGCGCGGCGCGACGACGTCGGCTGGACCGATGCCGAGCTCGAGACGTACCTCGCGGCGTTGCCCGACGGCGCCACGCGCCGCCTCTACGGCCAGTTCCTGAGCCAGGAGCTGGGCCGGGGCCACGGCCGCCTGACGGTCCCGGCGCGCCTGATGATCGGCCGCCGCGAGCCGCTCGGCCAGTACATCGCGGCGAACTTCCCGGGCGAGGTCGAGGTCGTCGACGACGCCGGCCACTTCCTGCCCGAGGAGACGCCGGAGCTGGTCGCGCGGCGCATCCGTGAGGCTGATTAGCTGGAACGTCAACCGGCGCGTCGGCGTGCTCGCCGAGCAGGCAGCCGCGCTCGCCGGCCGCGAGCCGGACGTCGTGGCCCTGCAGGAGATCACCGCGCGCTCGTGGGAGCTCTGGCGCGCGGCGCTGGAGAGGATCGGCCTGCCGCACGCGAGCTGCTCGTGGCCGCCGCGGTCGCGCCGCACTGTCGTGCTGATCGCCACCCGCGAGCCACACGATTCCGTCCCGTCGCTCGAGGTGCCGTGGCCTGAGACGACGCTGGCGGCCGAGACAGGCGGCGTGACGATCCACACCGCCCACGTCCCCAACGCCGCGAACGGCTGGGTCAAGCCCGACACGCTCGCGGCCCTGCGAGCCGGTCTCGCACGGACGGAGGGGCCGCGGATCTTCTGCGGCGACCTCAACACACCGCGCCGCGAGCACCCCGACGGCAGGGTGATCTCGTTCGCGCGCGACACGAAGGAGCGCCTGCGCGAGGAGCGCGGCGAGCGCTGGGACACCGCCGAGCTCGGGGTCGTCCCCGGCCTCCGCGAGCTCGGGTTCACCGACGCCTTCGCCGAGCGGCGCGAGCGCACCTGGGTGTTCCGTCACGGAGGCGGCTGGCGGCTCGACCACGTGTTCGTCTCGACCGAGATCGAGCCGGTCGCGGCGGCGTATCACCACGACTGGCGCGACTCAGGCCTCAGCGACCACTCGGCGCTGGAGGTCGACGTTCAACTGCGGCATTAAGGGAGGTGGGTCCGGCCGGCCTCCCTACCCAGCCGCAGTTGACGTTCGCCGGCGCCTACGCCGCGGCCGCTTCCCGCGAGAAGCGCTCGCGCGCCTCCTCGCGGGTCATCGACCGCTTGCCCCAGCGGGTCTCCTCGGCGTAGTCCATCAGCGTCCCGAAGAACTCGGTCAGCCGCGGCGCCCGCTGCAGGCCCGGCAGCGCGGCGCGGGTGCGCGAGTCGTCGAACACGATCTCCATGTCGAAGTACGGCATGTAGACCGCGCCGTGCTCGTCGTCGTCCAGGCCGCCCTCGGGCACGACCTCCGGCCGCGGCCGGTCGAAGCGGTCGCACGCGAGCTCGACGAGCTCGTTGGCGAACGGCGCGTCGCGGCCCGCCACCAGGTTGAAGACGCCCTGGTCGGAGACCTCGAGCAGCTGCACGAGCGCGTCGGCGACGTAGTCGACCGGGACGACGTCGACGTGTGCCGACGGCAGCGCCGGGATCTCGTCGAACAGCCCGCGCGAGAACGCGCGCAGCGGCCAGTACAGGACGTTGAACGCCGGCGTCCAGCCGGAGTCCGACTCGCCCATGACGATGCTCGGCCGGGCGATCGCGGGCTTCAGGTCGGTGGCCGCGCTGACGATGTGCTCGGCCTCCCACTTGGTCCGCTCGTAGGTGTTGCGGAACTCCTGCCCCGCGTCGAGCTGGCGCTCGCGGAACGTGCCCTCGTACTTGCCGGACACGTAGGCGGTCGAGACGTGCACGAAGCGCTCGAGCCGGCCCAGCGACTTGCACTCGCGCGCGAAGCCGATCACCTCGCGCGTGCCCTCAACGTTGATCGCGCGCGCCTCCTCGAGCGGCATGTCGAACGAGATCGACGCCGCGCAGTGCAGGATCGCACCGACGTCCTCGGCCAGCGAGGTGCGCTCGGCCGCGGCGATCCCCAGCCCGGGCGAGGTGACGTCGCCGGCCACGGCGCGAACGCGCTCGCGATACGGCGCCGGATCGCGCCAGAGCTGCGCGAGCACGCCGTCGAGGCGCTCCGCGGCGGCGGTGTCGTCACGCGCGCGCACGAGCGCGATGACCTCACGGTCACCGGCCTCGAGCAGGCGAGCGAGCACTTCCATCCCCAGGAACCCGGTCGCGCCGGTCAGGAACACGGGCGGCTTCATACGGCTGCCTCCTCTTCCACCGGCGCCAGGGCGGTCCCCATCGCATGGAAGCCGCCGTCGACGTGCAGGATCTCCCCGGTGACGCCGCGCGCCATGTCGGAAAGCAGGAACAGGATCGCTCCCGCGACGGGCGCCGGATCGTCGGTGTCCCAGCCCAGCGGCGCCTGGCTCTTCCAGGCCGTCGCGAGATCGCCGAAGCCGGGGATGCCGCGTGCCGCGAGCGTCCCCAGAGGCCCGGCGGACACGAGGTTGACGCGCACGCCGCGCGGCCCGAGGTCGCGGGCGAGGTAGCGCGAGGTCGCCTCCAGGGCGGCCTTCGCGACGCCCATCCAGTCGTAGACCGGCCAGGCGACGGAGGCGTCGAAGTCGAGCCCGACGACGCTCGCACCCTCCTCGGGGTACAGGTCAGCGAGCCCGGCGGCGAGCGCCTTCAGCGAGTACGCGCTCGTCCGGAACGCCACCTCGGCGCTCTCGGCCGGCGTGTTGAGGAAGTTGCCGCCGAGCGCGTCCTCGGGCGCGAACGCGATCGCGTGCAGGATGCCGTCGAGGCGACCCCAGCGCTCGCGCAGGTCGTTGGCGACGCCCTCGATGTCCTCGGGGCTGTTGACGTCGAGCTCGAGTACGTCGGGCGGCTGCGGGAGCTTGCTCGCCGACCGCTCGGTCATCCGCCGCACGCGGCCGAAGGAGGTGAGCACCAGCTCCGCGCCGGCCTCCTGGGCCTGGCGCGCGACCTCGTACGCGATCGACTCGCGGTTGACGACTCCCGTGATCAGGAGCTTCTTGCCTTCGAGCAGCGCCATCAGAGCGGGATCGGGACGAACTCGTTGACTTCGGTCACCGCTTCTGCGACGGCGTCCCGCTGCCACAGGACGTCCACGCGCGCACGGCAGACGACCCGGTCCTCATGGTTGACGACGTTCCATGCCAGGGTCGCCAACCCCGCGTCCTCGGCGCCGGACGCCAACTCGGCGACACGGCCCTCGACATGGATCGTGTCACCGAAGCACACGGGCCGCTTGAAGGTGGCTTGCGTGACCTGCCGCAGCGCGACGACGCGGGCCGGGTCGAACGGCACCAGCCCGGCCGCGAGCGAGACGACGAGCATGCCGTGGGCGATCCGCTCGCCGAACGGCGATGCCGACGCCCACTGCGCGTCCGAGTGCTGCGGATGCCAGTCGCCGGTCAGCGACGCGAAGCCCACAACATCGGCCTCCGTCACCGTGCGCCCGCGGGTCGTGAACTCCTGCCCGACCTCCAGCGCTTCGAACGGTGCCGACCAGTTGATCGTGTCGGGCGTCATAGCGGGATGTTCCTTACGCCCTCGGCGGGATGGGCGATCGCATCGAGGGTCGACAGCGCCTCGGTCAGCCGCCGGCGGGTGTCGCCGGGGAGGATGACCTCGTCGATGTAGCCCTCGGCGGCGGCGGTGTTGGCGCTGAGGTGCTGGTCGGCGTACTCGGCCGCGTACTCGTCACGCGCGGCGGCGGGATCCTCGGCGGCCGCGATGTCGCGGCGGTTGACGATCGTCACCGCCTGCTTGGCGCCCATGACGCCGAGCTGGGCCTGCGGCCACGCGAACGTGTAGTCGGCGCCGAGATCGCGGGCGTTCATCGCGATGAACGCACCGCCGAACGCCTTGCGCAGCACGACCGTCACCTTCGGCACGCTCGCCTCGGCGAACGCGTGCACGAGCTTGGCCCCGTGGCGGATGACGCCCGACTTCTCCTGCCGCGTGCCCGGCATGAAGCCCGGGGTGTCGACGAGCACGACGAGCGGCAGCCCGAACGCGTTACAGGTGCGCACGAACCGCGCGCCCTTGGAGGCGGACTCGGAGTCGAGCACGCCGCCCAGGTACTTCGGCTGGTTGGCGATCACGCCGACCGGCCGGCCGTCCATGCGCGCGAAGCCGCAGACGATGTTCTTCGCCCACTTGGTGCCCCACTCGAGCAGGCGGCCGCCGTCGACGACACCGCGGATGACGTCGCGCACGTCATAGACGCGCTTCTCGTCCTCCGGCACCGGCTCGCCCGGGTCGTAGCCGACCGGGCCGACGGCGCGCCAGGTCGGCGCACGCTCACCGGCGTTGGCCGGCAGGTGGTCGAGCAGGTCGCGGGCCAGCAGCGCGGCGTCGGCGTCGCTGGTGGCGACGAAGTGCGCGACGCCGTTGCGCTCGTGCACCTTGTAGCCGCCGAGCTCGGCGGCGCTGACGTCCTCGCCCATGACCTCGCGGACGACCGCGGGGCCGGTGAGGAACATGTTCGCCCGCTCGGTCATGATCACGAAGTCGGTCAGGGCGGGCGAGTACGAGCCGCCGCCGGCCGAGGCCCCGCAGATCACCGAGATCTGCGGGATCTTGCCGCTCAGCGCGACGTGCTCACGGAAGATCCGCGCATAGCCGGCGAGGGCAGCAGTGCCCTCCTGCATGCGTGCGCCACCGGACTCGATGAAGCCCACGACCGGCGCACCGGCACGGCCGGCGAGCCGCAGGACCTTCACGATCGAGTCGGCGTGCTGCTCGCCCAGCGAGCCGCCGAGGTACGACGGGTCCTGGGCGTAGCAGAAGACCGGACGGCCGTCGACGCGACCGGCGCCGGCGATCACGCCGTCACCGGGACGCGCCTTCTCGCCCATCCGGCGCGAGCGGACGTCCGAGCGCAGCAGCGTGAGCGAGCCGCGGTCGCACAGCGCCTCGAGGCGCTCGATGGGCGACAGGCGCTCCTGCTCCTGCTGCTGCTGGATCATCTCGACGGTCATGCAACCTCCAGGCACAGAACGGCGTTGTGCCCGCCGAAGCCGAACGCGTTGGACAGGGCCACGGCAGGCTTGCCGTTGATGTCCAGGGTGCGGGCCTCGTTCGGGACATAGTCGAGGTCGAGACCGTCGTCCGGGGTCTCGTAGTTGAGGGTCGGCGGTGCGACACGGTCGCGCATCGCCAGGATCGTGGCCACGGCCTCCACGGCGCCGGCGGCGCCGAGCAGGTGCCCGATGGCCGACTTCAGCGACGACACTGGGACGTCCTGGCCCAGCACCTCCTTGATGGCGATCGTCTCGGCCCGGTCGTTGAGGGGCGTCGATGTGCCGTGCGCGTTGACGTACACGACGTCCTGCGGGCCGAAGCCCGCGTCCTCGAGCGCATGCTTCATCGCCGCGACCGCGCCGATGCCCTCCTTGTCCGGAGCGGTGAGGTGGTACGCGTCCGAGGACGCGCCGTAGCCGGCGAGGCGGGCGAGGATGGTCGCCCCGCGCTCGCGAGCGCGGTCGCCGTCCTCGAGCACGAGGACCGCGGCGCCCTCGCCCATCACGAACCCGTCGCGCTGGGCGTCGAACGGGCGCGAGATGCCGATGTCGCTCAGCGCGTCGAGCGCGCCGAAGGCCGCGGTGGCGAGCGGTGTGAGCGCGGCCTCCGAGCCGCCGGTCACGACCGCGTCGGCGTCGCCCATCTGGATCATGCGGGCGGCGGTGCCGATCGCGTGCGCGCCCGCCGCGCAGGCGGACAGCGTGGCGAACGACTGGCCGCGCAGCTTGTGCCGCATCGACACGGCAGCCGAGGCGGAGTTGCCCATCAGCAGCGGGATCGACAGCGGCGAGACGGCCTTGGGGCCGGACTCGAGCAGCTTCTTGTGGTTGGCCTCGAGCGTCCCGATGCCGCCGATGCCCGTGCCGATCAGCGTGGCGACACGGTCAGCGTCGTACGGGAGCTCGTCCGTCCAACCCGCCTCGGCGAGCGCCTCGTCGGAGGCGACCATCGCGAACTGCGAGAAGCGGTCCGCGCGACGCGCCTCCTTGACGGTCAGGTGCTCGGTCGGGTCGAACTCGGTCGCGGCGCCGACACCGTCCTGGATGCCGGAGACGCCGGCCCGCCAGCGTTCATAGAGCGTGCGGGAGCCGACCCCGAGCGGGGTTACGGCGCCGACGCCGGTGACGACGATCTCACGATTCATCCTGCGCGGTTCACCACCAGGTCGATCGCGTCGCCGACGGTCTTGATCTTGCCGACGTCGTCGCCCTTGAGCTGGACGCCGTACTCGTCTTCGATGATCTGCGAGAGCTCCGCGAGATCGAGCGAATCGACGTCGAGCTCCTCGAACGTGGCCTCGCGCGAGATCTGCGACTCGTCCACGCCGAACTGAGGCAGGGCCTCGACGACGGTCTTCTCAACGGCTTCAGGGGTGACAGTGGCAGCCATGATTTCTCCTTTCAGGCGGACATTCCGCCGTCGACGTACAACGTCGTGCCGGTGACGTAGGCGGCGTCGTCGGACGCGAGGAACCGCACGGCGGCGGCCACATCGTCCGGCGAGCCGACCCGGCGGGCCGGGATGGCCTCGATCACGGCGTCGGGGATGTCCTTGGTCATTTCGGTTTCGATGAATCCGGGTGCGACCGCGTTGACGGTCACACCGCGCCGCGCGACTTCCGCGGCAACGGTCTTGGTCATGCCGATCAGGCCGGCCTTGGCGGCCGCGTAGTTGGACTGACCGGCGTTCGCCCGCGGCCCGACGACCGACGCGACGTTGATGATCCGCCCGTAGCGGGCCTTGATCATCGGGCGCATCGCCCGGCGGGTGAGGCGGAAGGCAGCGGTGAGGTTGGTGCCGATGACGCGATCCCAGGCGTCGTCGTCGAGCTGGATCGCCAGTCCGTCGGCCGTCACGCCCGCGTTGTTGACGAGCGCGAGCACGGGGCCGCCGAGCTCCTCCTCGGCCTTGGCGAAGAGCTCGTCGGGCGCGCCGTTGGCGACGTCGGCGTGGAGCGCGACGGCCGTGCCGCCCGCGTCCTCGATCGCCTTCACGGTGGCATTCGCGCCGTCCTCGTCGGAGCGGTAGTTGACGGCGACGTGCCAGCCGTCGGCGGCGAGCGCCTTGGCGATCGCCGCGCCGATGCCCTTCGAGGCGCCGGTCACGAGTGCGGCAGAGTTCTCGGGGCGCGCCACTAAGCGATCCCCCATTCGATGACGCCGGCGCCCCAGGTGAAGCCCGCGCCGATGGCGGCGAGCAGCACCTTCTGGCCGTAGCGCAGCCGTCCGTCCTCGCGCAGCAGCGACAGCGTGAGCGGGATCGAGGCGGCCGACGTGTTGGCCATGTGGGCGACGTAGTCGGCGACGCGTGAGGGCTCGAGGTCGAGCCGGTCGCCGACGGCCTTGATGATGCGTCCGTTGGCCTGGTGGTAGACGAACAGGTCGATGTCGTCGAGCTCGAGCTGGGCGCGCGCGATCGCGGCGACCGTCGCCTCGCTCAGGCGCTTGACGGCCACCTGGTAGGTCGAGTGGCCGTCCATCTCCAGCACGCGCTTTTCGTGCGAGGCGGTGATGCGATCGGCCAGCGTGCCGTCGGCGCGCATGACGATCGGGCCGATGTCGCCGTCGCCTTCGGAGCCGACGATGACGGCGCCGGCACCGTCGCCGAACAGCATCGCGGTCTTGGGATCGTCGAAGTCGGTGATGCGCGTGAGCAGCTCGGCGCCGATCACGAGCACGCGGTCGGCGCGGCCGGTCTCGACCTGGCCGGCGGCCAGGCGCAGGGCGGCGAGCCAGCCGGTGCAGGCGGCGCCGATGTCGATCGCGCCGGCGTGCTCGGCACCGAGCGCGGCCGCCACGACGGGCGCGGCGTTCGGGGTGATCTCGTCCGGCGTCATCGTCGCGACGAGCACGAGGTCGATGTCGTACGCATCCAGGCCCGCATCGCTGAGCGCGCGGCGGGCAGCGAACGTGGCGTAGTCGCTCAGGCGCTCGTCCGGCAGCGCGCGGCGGCGCGACTTGATGCCGGTGCGCTTGACGATCCAGGCGTCATCGACGCCGATGCGCTCGGCGATCGGGCCGTTCGGCACGACCTCCGGCGGCACGTGGTGGCCGAGCCCGAGGATCCGGGCCGTCCGCGCGGGCGCGCGCATGTTGCCGTTGCGGGTCGCCTCGCGGGCGATCGTGGCCAGCTCGGGCGGGAGCTGAGCGCTACGCATGGGCAAGCTCCTCGGCGGGCGTCTCGACCTTGCAGTCGGGCAGGATGCGCTTGCCGAGCCGGGCGAGCACCTTGCCCGGCCCGACCTCGATGAAGCGGCGCCCGCCTGCCGCATGCATGGCAAGAACGGTCTCGCGCCAGCGCACGGGGCGTGTCAAAACATTGGTCAGCTCGGCGCGGACGTCGCTGAACGGCTCCGTCGTCGCCGACGAGAAGACCGTGAACTGCGGCTCGGCCGTCGAGGTCTCGTCGAGCGCGGCGCGGAACGGCCGCGCGGCCGGCTCCATGCTCGGGGAGTGGAACGCGCCGGCGACGTCGAGCGGCATGACGCGGCGGCCGTACTCGCGCGCGGCCTCCTCGGCCGTCTCGAGCTTGTCGCGCGGGCCGGACAGGATGACCTGGCCGGGCGCGTTGTCGTTGGCGATGGTCACGCCGGCGGCCTCGGCGATCGCCTCGGCCTCCTCGTCGGTCGCGCCGATCAGCGCGAGCATCGAGCCGACGTCGTCGGCCTCGGCCATCAGCTTGCCGCGCAGCACGACCAGGCGCAGGGCGTCCTCGCGCTCGAAGACGCCGGCGGCGGCGAGCGCGGCCAGCTCGCCGAGCGAGTGGCCGGCGCCTGCGGCGGCGTCCAGGTCGAGGGCGTCCCAGCCGGCGAGGCTGGCGCAGAAGATGGCGGGCTGGGCGAAACGGGTGGATTCGCTGGCGCGCGGGAAGGGGTCCTCGCCCACGAGCGCGATGCAGCGCTCAAGCAGGTCGGGGGCGCGCTCAGCGACAAGGTCCCGCATCTCGGGTGTCTGGCTGCCCTGGCCGGGGAACAGCGCGACCGGGGCGGCGGTGTCGGTGATCAAGGTCACACCCACACCTTGTCCACCGGGTACTAGGGGTCACAGCGTTCGCGCGTCAAACCCCCCAGGCGGGGGGTGCGCTTCCCCCCGCCTGCTGCCGATATCAGCCGGTTGTGCCGACCGCCACGATTTCCGCGGGCGCTTGAGCGACGCAGAGGAACCCCGGTGCTACGAGATGAGCCCGAGCCGCTGGGCCTTCTGCACGGCCTCGGCGCGATTGCGCACGCCGAGCTTGCGATACAGCGTGCTGGTGTGCTCCTTGACGGTGTGCGGCGACAGGAAGAGGCTGCCGGCGATCTCGCGGTTGGTGGCGCCGGAGGCGATCGCCTCGAGCACCTCGCGCTCGCGCTCGGACAGGGGCGGCCCCTGCGGCGCCTCGTGCGGGCGGAACACGGTCATGCCGAGGCCCACCATGCGTACCGCGCCGGCGATGTCCGCCGCCGGCCAGTCCTTGGATATGAACCCCGCCGCGCCCGCCGCGCGCGCCGCGTTCGGCGAGATCCGCCCGGCGCCGGAGATCATCAGCACGTTGGTCTGCGGCGAGATCGCGCGCAGCCGCTCGCAGATCTCCGCCCCTGACTCCTGGCCGACGAACAGGTCCACCAGCGCGACGTGCGGCTCGTAGCGCTGGGTCAGCGCGATCGCCTCGGCGGCGTTGCGCGCGCTCACGCACCGCTCCACCCACGGCTGCTCGCCGAGCATCAGCCGGAAGCCCCAGTGGACGACCTCGTGGTCGTCGACGATCAGCACGCGCAGCTTGCGATCGTTCGAGCCGCCGGTGGCGATGCGCCCGGGGTTGACGTCAGGCGCGGTCAACGGGCACCGCCATTCGAACGCGCCACGTGCCCGGTTCCCGCTCGCCGAACTCCACGATCCCGCCCACCTGCAATGCCTCGAGCGCCGCGAGTCGCAGGCCCATGCCGGTCTGCTTCGGCCGGCCCGACACGCCGTCGTTGGCGATCTCCAGCGTGAGCGTTCCGTCGGTCATCCCGAGTGTGACCTCCACGCGCGACGGCCGCGCATGCTTGTGCGCGTTGCGCACCGCCTCGGCGAGCACCGACTGCGCGAGCGGCTCGAGCTGGCGCGGCACCTCCACGCGCTCGGAGCCGGGCGTGAGGCGGATCGCCAGGTCGCGGTGCTCGCGGCGGAGGCGGTCGATCTCCTGCAGCAGCGTCGTGTGCGTTTCCGGCGCGACGCGCCCCAGCGGCCGTTGCAGCGCCCGCCGCAGGTCGAACAACGCGGCCTGCAGCTCGGCGGCGATCCGCTCGCGCGCCTCGGGCGACAACTCGGCCTGGCTGGAGAACACGAGCTGCACGCCGAACAGCCGCTGGATGACGCCCTCGTGCACGTCGCGCGCGAGGTCGATGCGCTCCTGCAGCTGGCGGGCGCGTGCCTGGTTGTTGGTCGCCAGGCGGGCCAGCGTGGCGAGCGCGGCGGTCTTGCCGAACGCCCACAGCGCGTGGCGCTCGCTCTCGCGCAGCGGCGCGTGGCCCGTCCCGCGGTCGGACAGGATCACGCCGAGCCAGCGGCCGGCAGCCGACAGCGGCGTGCACACGAGCGTTGCCTCGCGCAGCAGGTCGCGGTACTCGTCGGGCACCTCGGGCGTGTCGTCGTCGCGGACCTCGATCACGCGGTCCTCCTCGAGCGCCTGGCGGGCGATCGGCGCGGACTCGACGGTCAGGTGCGCGTTCTCGAACAGGTCCAGGTCGATCCCGTAGGCGCCGGCGGCGCGCACGCGACGGCGCGCATCGTCGTAGCGGAAGATCACGGCGCGGTCCATCGAGGCGACGCGACAGGTCGCTTCACACAGGCGGCTGTAGAAGTCGTCGCTGGACCCGTCGGACTCCACCTGCGCGAGCAGGTCGACGAAGGTCTCCAGCGCGTCGACGCCGACGGCAGGTTCGCTGGTCAGGTCCCGAGACATGAAGCGGGGCACATCATGGCGTACCCCACTCGCGTCCCAGGGTTAGCTGGCCGGTGCCAGCCGCAGGATGCGATCGTCTTCGTTCGCGGGGTCGCCGCGCCCGTCGCGATTGCTGGTGAGCACGTACAGTGCGCCGTCCGGCCCGGCGACGACCGTGCGCAGCCGCCCGTACTCCCCGTCGAGGAGCGTCCTGTCGCTGACGATGCGGTCGCCTTCGAAGCGCAACGCGTGCAGCGCCTCGCCGCGCAGGGTGGCGAAGAAGTACTCGCCGCGCCAGAACGTGGCGCCCGACGGCGCGATCGCGTCGTCGTAGACCTTCAGCGGCGCGGTGAAGCCGTCGTGGTCTTCCCCGTAGACCTCCGGCCAGCCGTAGTTGCGCCCCTTGCGGATCTCGTTGATCTCGTCGAACCCCTCCGGGCCGTCGCCGCCGCTCGGGCCGTGCTCGGTCGAGATCAGCCGGTTCGTGCCCGGCTGCCAGTCGAACCCCTGCGGGTTGCGGTGGCCGAGCGAGTAAATCTCCGGCCGGCTCGGGCCCCCGTGGTACTGCTCGGGCGTCAGCCGTAGGTACTTGCCGTTGAGCGAGTTCGGGTCCTGCGCCAGCTCCGGCTGCCCGGCCTCCCCGGTGGCGACGTAGAGGTCCTTGTCGGGGCCGAAGGCGATCCGCCCTGAGTCGTGGATGACGCCGGCCTGAATCGTCCCGTCGATCAGGTCCGCCTCGCGGTGCATGCCGTCGCCCGTGAACTTCCAGCGCTCGAGCTTCATCGCGTCCGGTGTTGTGAAGTACAGGTACAGCAGGCGGTTGCGAGCGAAGTCGGGGTCGAGCGCGAGGCCGAGCAGGCCACCCTCTCCCTGCTGGGACACGTCGACGGTGGCGACCGGGTCCGCCTCGAGCGTGCGGTCCTTGTCGAGCATCCGGATCCGGCCCGGCCGCTCGGTAACCAGCGCCCGGCCGTCGGGCATGAAGGCGAGCTCCCACGGGACCTCGAGGCCGGTGGCGACCGTGTCGACGTTCGGACCGCCTTGCGGGCTCTCGCCGCCGCTTCCGCAGCCGGCGACGAAGAGCACGGCGACCAGTGCCGCTAGTCGCCCTCGGAGCCCAGCCGGAAGATCCACCGCGCCACCTGCTTGTCGTGCACGTACCAGCGGACGACGTGCTTGCCGTACGTGCGCGCGGCGTAGTAGGGCATGGCGGCGTGCCAGTGGCCCGCGGCCTTGGTCGAACGGTGCCAGCAGCGGCGACCGATGTTGTCGCGCACGCACACGCGGTACGCGGTGTGCGAAGCCTTGCGGTCCTTGAACTGCACAACCGGGGCGCTCCCGCTCGTGAAGTGGTGCGTGCAGCCGACGCTCTCGGCCACGCAGCCCGTGAAGCGCTTGGCGGCGGACGCCGACGCCGGAACGACCAGCATCAGCGCGGCGATGACGATGGTCAGCCGATGGGCCATGTGTGGACGGGCTCGTTGGAGTGCATGTGCTCCCGATACCCACACGTCATGGCTCTCAGTGCGTCGGCGCGGTCGAGATTCTCGTAGAACCGGTGGAACGTCTCCGCCTGCCACGACGCGCCGTTGCGCCCCTCCACGCACCGGCGCTCGATGATGCCGAGCAGGCGGTCGCGATCCGCGGCGTCGACGCCCCAGCGATCGAGCCCCTCGTGCGCCAGCGGCAGCAACCGGCGGAGCACGAGCTCGGCCGCCGGCACCTCGCCGACGCCGGGCCAGTACACGCGTGCGGCGATCCCATCGCGCGCGCACGCGTGGAAGTTCTCCTCGGCCGCGGAGAACGACATCTGCGTCCACAGCGGCCGGTCCTCGTCGGCCAGCACGCGGACGAGGCCGTAGTAGAAGGCGGCGTTGGCGATCGTGTCGACCACGGTCGGGCCTGCCGGCAGCACGCGGTTCTCCACGCGCAGGTGCGGGCGGCCGCGCACGACGTCGTAGATCGGGCGGTTCCAGCGGTAGATCGTCCCGTTGTGCAGGCGCAGCTCCTGCAGCCGCGGCGTGTCGCCGCGCTCGAGCACCTCGACCGGGTCCTCATCCTCGACCACCGGCAGCAGTGACGGGAAGTAGCGGACGTTCTCCTCGAACAGGTCGAAGATCGAGGTGATCCAGCGCTCGCCGAACCACACGCGCGGCCGCACACCCTGCGCCTTGAGCTCCTCCGGGCGCGTATCGGTCGCCTGCTCGAACAGCGCGATCCGCGTCTCCCGCCACAGCTCGCGGCCGAAGAAGAACGGCGAGTTGGCGCCGACCGCGAGCTGGATACCCGCAATGCACTGCGCGGCGTTCCAGTGCCGCGCGAACGCGCCGGGGTCGACGAGCTGGTGCAGCTGCACGCTCGTGCACGCGGCCTCGGGCGCGATCGTGTCGGCGTACACCGACAGCCGCTCGACGCCGTCGATGGCCAGGTGCAGGTCCTCACCGCGGGCGGCGAAGATCTGCTCGTTGAGCAGCGCGTACCGCGGGTTGGCGCTCAGCACCGAGCCGTCGAGCGAGCCCTCGTCGAGCGTCGGCAGGATGCCGACCATCAGCAGCCGCGCGTGCGCCTTCTGCGCGCCCTCCTCGGCGTTGTTGAGGCTGGCGCGCACATCGGTCTCGAGCTCGTGCAGGACGCCGTCGGCGAGCGTCCGCGGCGGGATGTTGATCTCGATGTTGAACTGGGCGAGCTCTGTCTGCCACGACGGGTCGGCGATCATCTCCAGGACGTGGGCATTGGCGAGCGCCGGGTCGCCGGTCTCCTCGGTGAGGTTCAGCTCGATCTCCAGGCCGATCGAGCGGCGGTCGCCGTCGAAGCGCGCCTCGGCGAGCATGCGGGCGAAGACGTCCAGGCACCGCTTGACCTTCTCGCGGTACCGCTTGCGGTCTTCGCCGGTGAAGACCTTGGCCTCGACCTCATCCCCCACAACGCGGAGTCTGCCCGACAACCGCGGGCGCAAGCAACTAAGCGCCGACGGGCGCGACGAGCAGCTCCTCGGTGGGGCGCTCGTGAAGATCCTCGTCAGCGCCCTCGGCCACGAGGTCGGCGGCGCGGACGAGGTCGACGGCGACGGAGCGGACCTGGCCGCCGACGAGCACGACGTCGGGCCGCCCGGTCGGCACGGCGGCGGCCTCGGTGGCGGCGCGCACGGCAAGCGCGCGACCCGGCTCGGCGTGCGAAGGCGCGTCGTAGGAGGCGGCGAGCTCCCACACGGCGTGCGAGAGGTCGCGGACCGCGCTGTGCAGGCTCTCGGGCACGTCCTCACCGTCGCGGACGAGCGCGACGACGTTGCGCGCCAGCACGCGCGTGTTGCGGACGGCGTAGTCGATCTGGGGGATGCTGCGCTCGTAGCGGTCGAGCAGCGCGCGCGACCCGCTCGGGCCCGGCGCGTAGCGGGCCGTTTCGCGACCGGTGACGATCTCGGCCTCGACCGAGCGGACCAGCGGGTCGATCCCGCGGGTGTCGAGCAGCGCGCGCTCGGCGGCGCCGGTGTCGCGCGACTCCAGCGCGCCGGCGATGCGCTCCAGCGCACGCCCGAGCTCGACGAACATCGCCTGCGCGGCGCGGCCGGGACCGAGCGCCGGATCGGGCGGGAAGAAGGTGGCGCTGACGGCGAGCGCGGTGGCGCCGCCGATGATGCCCTCGAAGATGCGGTTCGGCGAGAAGCCGGCAGCCGCGCCCGGGTCGAGCGCGACGAGCAGGATCGCGGAGACGCCGGCCTCGACGACGACCATCTCGGGCAGGCCGAGCGCGATCCCCGCGCCCATCGCGAGGATCACCAGGACGCCCATCTGCCAGGCGCCGGTGCCGAGCAGCTCGAGCATCAACGTCGCGACGGTGATGCCGATCACGACGCCCGTGACGAGCTGGAACGCGCGGCCGACGCGCTCGCCGTTCGTGGCGCCGACGGCGATCACGGCAGCGATCGACGCGAACGCCGGGCGCGGGTCCGGCAGCAGCAGGACCGCGAGCTCCCAGGCGACGACGGCCGCAGCGGCCGTCTGCACGACCGCCAGCAGACGTCCGCGCAGGCGGAGCCGCGCGGCATCGGCGGCGCCGCGGACGCGAGCGATGAATGTGGACGGACGGAACATCTCACCTTTGATATTCGGCAGGAAGCCCAACGTTTCACAAGACCACTGTGAGTCATGTCACTCTGACGCGATGAAGGCCGCACTAATGCGCGCGTTCACAGAGCCGCTACAGGTCGAGGACGTGCCGGACCCGGAGCCGCCCGCCGACGGCGTCGTTGTGGCCGTCCGCGCCACCGGCGTGTGCCGCAGCGACTGGCACGGCTGGATGGGCCACGACCCGGCGATCGCGCTTCCCCACGTGCCGGGGCACGAACTCGCCGGTGAGGTGGCGGCCGTCGGACCCGAGGTACGCGGCTTCGTCGTCGGCGACCGCGTCACGGTCCCGTTCTGCTGCGGCTGCGGCACGTGCGAGCCGTGCCGGCACGGCCACACGCAGCTCTGCGACCGCGACTTCCAGCCGGGCTTCACCGCCTGGGGCTCGTTCGCCGAGCTGGTCGCGCTCCCGCGCGCCGACCTCAACCTCGTGCGCCTGCCGGACGAGCTCGGCTTCGTCGCGGCGGCGAGCCTCGGCTGCCGCTTCATGACCGCGTTCGCTGCCGTCACGGACCATGGCCGGGTCGGCGCGGGCGACTGGGTCGCCGTGCACGGCTGCGGCGGCGTCGGGCTGTCGGCGCTGATGATCGCCACCGCGCTCGGCGCGTCCGTCGTGGCCGTTGACGTTGACGACGAGACGCTCGCGCTCGCGCGCTCGCTCGGCGCCGCCCACACCGTCAACGCGCGCGACCCGGTCGCCGAGATCGTCGACCTGACCGGCGGCGGTGCCCACGTCTCGCTCGACGCGCTCGGCAGCGCGACCACGTGCGCGAACTCGATCCAGTGCCTGCGCAAGCGCGGCCGCCACGTACAGGTCGGCCTCATGCTCGAGGCCGACCGCTCGGCCCCGGTGCCGATGGACCGTGTCATCTCGTACGAGCTCGAGCTGCGCGGCGTGCACGGCATGGCCGTCGGGCGCTACGACGCGCTCCTGCGCCTCGTCACTCAGGGCGCCGTGGAGCCCGCACGGTTGATCGGCCGCACGATCGGCCTCGAGGACGCGGGCGCGGAGCTGGCGTCCATGAGCGAGTTCGCCCAGCGCGGCGTCTCGGTCATTCAGTTGCCGTCGGCCCAGTAGGCGGCGGCGCCGACCATCGGCCACTCGCGCTCGGGGTCGGCGCGGTAGAGCGGGTTGTTGGCGAACACGGTCAGCCGTGCCGTCCCGGCGCTGTTCGGGCCGTGGGCGATGATCGCCGAGCCCGCGGCGGACGAGGTCCCGGCGTTCGGCCATAGCCCGGCGGCGAAGAAGCCCGCGGAGGGCAGCCGAGCGTCGACGCTGAACGCCGGCGGCACGCTCGTCAGCCACGTCGGCGGGTCGGCGATCAGCGTGTCGCGCGCCGGATACGCGGCCGTGATGAGGCTGTTCGCCCCGCCCGTGTTGTCCCACAGCAGGATGCCGCTCCAGCCGCTGCCGCCGCCGCTGTCGCTCGCCGACGCCAGGCCCGCGGCCTGGCCGCCGTTGGCGAGGAACGTGGAGCCGATCGCCTGGCCGCCGAGGTACCCGCCGCCGCCCGCGAAGAACGCGCTGAGGCGAGACCGCGCCTGCGCGTTCGCGGCGCTCGGGTAGTTGACGAGGGCGTTGTAGATCAGGTCGTAGCCGGCCAGCGGATCGGTGGCCGCCGTGTTGATCTGGGCGATCGTGACGGGATCGGCGTCGAAGCCGAGCTGGCGCAGAACCCACGTGCTCTGGTCTGTGGTCCCGACGCCGTTGTTGCCGGTGATCACACGGAACCGGGGCACGTTCTCGATCGGCTCGCCGGCCGGCGGCGCGCCGGTCAGCCGCCCGAACACCAGCCCGCTCGCCCGGCCCGCGGCCTTGAGCGCCCGCTGCGTCGCCTTGTCCGCGCCGAACACGGCGGCCCCCGCCAGCAACGAGGCCTTCACGCCGTCGCGCACGAGCGCATTCAACGTGCGCACGGCGGTCGGCGAGTCGATCGCGAGCGTGTAGCCGGATGCCTTCCCCGCCTCGACGCCGCCGTCGAGCCGGTTGGGCCGGGAGATCGCGTTCGTGCGCGGCGCGAACGCGGCGCCGTCCGGCGCCGTCACGACGTCGGCGCCCCACAGGTAGCCGTGGCTCCACGACGCCGGCGGGGCGTAGAGGATCCCGATCGCGTCGGAGATGTTCAGGCCGAGGCTGAGCGCCGTGTCGGCGAGGCCGCGCCGCGGCTGCGTCATCCACACGACGTACGAGCCGCGCTCGTAGGTGCGGCCGTCGAACCGGTAGTCGCGCTTGAGCTCGGTGACCTCGATGTCGTTGAAGAGCAGCCAGTCGACGAGGCGGTTCGCCTCGGCGTCGCTGCGCTGGCCGGCGCCGACCGGGATCACGTACGCCTTCGGGAAGTCGACCATCCAGTTGTTGCCGACGTCGAACGGCGGCGGGCAGCAGGCGGGTCGCGGCGCGTCGACGTCGCCGCGACGGTAGTTCTCGAGCTCGTCGTGCAGCATCGCCTGGCGGTGCGGGACGACGAAGTCGAGCGTCGACTCCTGCACGATCCGCTGGATCTGGCGCGCCCCGGCGCGGCCGCCGCACGGCGTCGTCCTGCACATCTCGACGGTCGACGCGTCCAGGCCCAGGTGCTGCATGTACATCGGGCCGTAGAACGGGCCCCAGTCGTCCCATCCCTCGGCGACGGCCGGCCCGGGCGGGCGGCCGTCGGGGCACACGCCGCTCGCCGGCGGCAGGGCGCCGTTGGAGCACCAGTCGTTGATCGGTCGCTGGATCTGCTGCCCGATGGCGTTGAGCGCCGCCTCGTTCGCGTCGATCCGCGGCTGGTTCCACTTCAGCCAGTTGTCGTACTCGATGCTCGGGTTGTGCGGTTTGGTCGTCGCCTCGATCAGGGTGCTCGGCGACTCGTAGCCGTGCATGTCGATCATCTCCGGCGGCAGCCACCGCTTCATCAGCGAGATCGACGCGATCGTCTCGGACTGCGACTGGGTGAGGAAGTCGCGGTTGAGGTCGAACCCGTTGCCGTTCGCGCGCGTGCCCGCGATGCGGCCGTCCGGGTTCTGCGTCGGGTTGAACACGATGATCGCGTGGTCGAGGACCGCGTCGACCTTCGGATCCTGGCCGTACGGGGTCGTCGCGTACTCCTCGATCGTGTCGATCGCCGCGTCGACGCCCTCGTACTCGTCGCCGTGGATGCCGCCTTGGAGATAGACGGGCACCTTGACGCGACTCCCGAGCCGCTGGAGCAGCCGTTGCGCCCCCGCGGGATCCCGCAGCGCGAGCCGGCGAACCGCGAGCCAGTCGAGATAGTCGCGCCGCTCCCGCCAGGTGCGCAGGCGGTTGATGACCACACCGTACAGGTCGCGGCCGAGCGCAGACTTACCGATCACCGCGACGCGCATCCGCCCGTGGCTGCGCGACTGGATGTCCTGCAGCGTGCAGCCGACCGCGTAGTACGGGATGTGCGGGAAGCTCCCGACCGGGTCGGTCGGCCCGCTGCCGTCGGGCAGGGCGGCCGCGGCGTCCGGCTCAGGCGTGCCGCACCACGGGGGCGCAGCGGCCGACGCCGCGGACACGGGGCCGGCGGCCAGTACGACGAGCGCGAGCACCACCCAGCGCGTCATCACAGGGATTCATACCGCTCCATGCGCTCGATCGTCGTGTCGATGTCAGCGTTCGTCGTCCGTGGGTTGATCGTGCAAAGCCGCAGCGCCACGCGGCCGTCGACCTCGGTCGTGCTCGGCGCGGCGAATCCGTCGGCGACCATCGCCTCCGCGATGCGCGTCTGCCGCTCGTCGTCACCCTCGCGGCGGAAGCAGACGATCGCGAGCTGGGCGGGGCTCACGACCTCCCAGCCCGGCCGCTCGCGCAGCTGCGCCTCGGCGTGCTCGGCCAGCGCGATGCCGTGCGCGATCGCGTCACGGAACGCGGCCAGGCCGAATACGCGGATCGACAGCCAGAGCTTGAGGGCGCGGCCACCGCGGGTGAGCTGCACCGAGCGGTCGCGGAAGTTGACCTCGCCGCCCAGCGTGTCGCGCAGGTAGACGCCCGACAGCGCGAACGTGCGCTCGAGCAACGAGCCCTCGCGCACGAGCACGCAGCCGATCTCGTACGGCTGGAACAGCCACTTGTGCGGGTCCAGGACGAGCGAGTCGGCGCGGTCGAGGCCGCCGAGCACCGCGCGCCCGGCGTCGCACAACACGGCCGGCGCGCCGTAGGCGCCGTCGACGTGCAGCCACAATCCGCGCTCTGCGCAGACGTCCGCGAGCTCCTCCAGCCGGTCGACCGCCCCGGTGCTGGTCGTGCCGGCGGTGGCGGCGACGCACACGCCGTCGGCATCGCCCGCGGCCCGTACCGCGTCGGCGGTCAGCGCGGACAGCACGCGAACCTCGAGCGCGAGCACGCGGGCGGCGCGAGCGATCGAGGCGTGGCTGTCCGGCGAGACGTAGACGAGGCCGGGGCCGCGCGCCGTGCGCGCCGCCGCGAGCGCCACGAGCGTCGCGACCGAGCCGCCGCTC
This sequence comes from uncultured Solirubrobacteraceae bacterium, assembly GCA_963803335.1. Taxonomy (GTDB): domain Bacteria; phylum Actinomycetota; class Thermoleophilia; order Solirubrobacterales; family Solirubrobacteraceae; genus DASSUW01. The sequence continues at coordinate 343,819 of CAWDME010000016.1, forward strand.
ACGAGCACGCCCTCGGTGCCTTCTGGCAGGCCGCACCACTCGCGCAGCCAGTCGAGCACGACGAGCTCGACGGTCGACGGGCCGGACCCGCCGGTCCACGAGCCCGTGAAGACGTTGTGCCCGGCGGTCGCCAGATCGCCGAGAACGCTCACGTAATTGCTGGGACTGCCGATACGGGCGAAGAACCGCGGATGATCAGGGAGCTGCACGAACGGCAGGACCTGCTCGAAGAGGGCGTCCAGCGCCGCGTCCGGATCGCCGGGCGCCTCCGGCGCCGGCCCGCCCAGCGCTGCGCGCAGTTCGGCGGCGTCGCCGACGCGGATCGCCGGGAGGTCCCGCAGCTCCCCCAGGTGCTCGACGATCCGGTCCACGACCCGGTAGCCGAGCCTGCGCATCTCCTCTGGCGGCAGCGACAGGGGCTCCGGCACGCAGGCCAAGGTACCCGGACCCGTCGCATGCGCGCGCAGGCGGGTGTACCCTGGCGCGCGGGCAGGTGGCGGTGACAAGACCCGAGAACAGCGGGGCGAATCGGCTCAGTCTCCTCGCGCGCGCGGGGGAGCTGCTGTCCTCGCCTGGGTCGGCGGAGCGGATGCTGGACCGGCTCGCGGCGCTGCTTGTGACCGGGCTCGGCACCGCGTGCGTGATCGACGTGCTCGGCGAGGACGGCGAGCTCAGCCGCGCCGCCAGCGCGCCGAACGGCTGCCCACCCTTGCCGTCCGACGCACCACACGGCGCCGCGGTGGTGATGCGGACCGGCGAGCCCGAGCTGCTCGGCGCGTACCTGTGCGTGCCGCTGATGGCTCGCGACCGGCCGTGGGGCGCGATCACCCTGCTGTCCGACGAGCGCGCGTTCGACATCGACGACCTCGAGCTGGCGTCCGAGCTCGCGCGCCGGGCCGCCGCGGCGGTCGAGACGACGCGGCTGGTGGCGTCGCTCGAGCGCTCGGAGGAGCGCTACCGGATGCTGTTCGAGGCGAGCCCGCTGCCGATGTGGGTCTACGACGCCGAATCGCTGAAGTTCCTCGCCGTCAACGACGCGGCCGTCCGCCACTACGGCTACACGCGGCAGGAGTTCCTCGGCATGACGATCAAGGACATCCGGCCGGTCGAGGACGTCGACGCGGTGCTGGCGAGCCTGCGCGCGAGCGGCGGGCCGGGCTCGCCGATGCCCGGCACGTGGCGGCACCGCACGCGTGACGGCACGATCATCGACGTCGAGATCACGGCCGGCCGCATCCGCTTCGAGGGCCGCCGCGCCGCGCTCGTGCTCGCACACGACGTGACCGAGCGCCTGCGGCTCGAGGAGCGGCTCTCGCAGTCGGAGAAGATGGAGGCGATCGGGCGCCTGGCGGGGGGTGTCGCGCACGACTTCAACAACCTGCTGACGGTGATCTCCGGCTACGCGGAGATCCTGCTCGCGCGGCCGGAGACCGCCGGCCGCGAGCAGCTCGGCGAGATCGCCCACGCCGCCGAGCAGGCGGCGGCGCTCACGCGCCAGCTGCTCGCCTTCAGCCGCCGCCAGGTCCTGCACCCGGTGACGCTCGACCTCAACGAGATCGTCGCCGGGATGGAGCCGATGGTGCGGCGGATCATCGGCGACGACGTCAATGTCGGCGTGCGGCTCGCGCCGACCCTGCCGGCCGTCGAGGCCGACCGCGCGCAGATCGAGCGCGTGATCCTCAACCTCGCCGCCAACGCGCGTGACGCCATGCCGCAAGGCGGCCGGCTGACGATCGAGACCGCCGAGGTCGAGCTCGACGAGGACTACGTCGCCTCACGCGGCGAGGGCACGGCGGGCCCGAACGTGCTGCTCGCCGTCAGCGACACCGGCGTCGGCATGAGCGACGAGGTCCAGCGCCACCTGTTCGAGCCGTTCTTCACCACCAAGGGCGCGGGCGCCGGGACGGGCCTCGGGCTCGCCACCGTGTTCGGCGTCGTCAAGCAGAGCGGCGGCAGCATCTACGTCTACAGCGAGGAGGGCCGCGGCACGACGTTCAAGATCTACCTGCCCGCCGCGGCCGGCACCGCCGAAGTGGCTCCCGCCGCCGACCCGGCGGCCGAGCTGGGCAGCGAGACCGTGATGCTCGTGGAGGACGACGAGAGCGTGCGCACGCTCGTGCAGACGATGCTCGAGACGAAGGGCTACGAAGTGCTCGCGGCCGCGGGCGCCGAGGAGGCCGAGCGCATGTGCGCGGCCCGCTCGGGCGGCGTGGACCTGCTGCTCACCGACGTCGTGATGCCCGAGGTCAACGGCCGCGTGCTCGCCGAGCGGCTCGCCGCGCTGTCGCCCTCGATGCGCATCCTCTTCATGTCGGGGTACTCGGACGAGGCCGTGTACCGGCACGGAGAGATCAGCCCGAACGCCTCGTTCATCGAGAAGCCGTTCACGGACCGCACGCTCGCGCGCAAGGTCCGTGAGGTACTCGATACTTAGGCGACGTCGGCGCGGACGGCGAGCCGGCGGCCCGGCTCGGCGTTGATCTCGATGCCGTGCCAGGCGGCGTAGGCGTACGGGTGATTGAAGACGTCGAGCGGACGCTCGCCTTCCCGGAGCTCGATCGTGAACTGGTCGCCGGTCTTCTCGTCCGCGACGGACACGAGCACCTGGTTGTCGTGCTCGCGCCACAGCAGCCACACGTCGATCCGATCGCTCGTACGGTGGTCGAGTTCGCGGAGGATTTCGTCGTTCATGATGATGCGTACGGTCCCAGCCCGGAGGGCCTCTCACCATGGGGGAAATCCCGCGAAACGCGGGCGGCTGCCCTGCTACTTCAAGGTGAGGGAAGCCGTACCAGGAACTCCGCCTGGGCCGGGTTGAGCTTCTCGCGCGCCTCGGCGAGCGAGAACCACGCGGCGCGGTCGACCTCCGGAAACGCCTGCATACGCCCGGATCGCGGCGGCCACTCGATCTCGAACGTGTTGCTCGTGATGGTCTCGGGGTCGAGGTCCCCCTCGGCAGCGAAGGCGGTGATCACTTTGCCGCTCTTCTGGCGCACGGTCCCGAGCTCGACCAGCTCGGTGTCTTCCGGCAGCGCGGTGCCGAGCTCCTCCTCGAACTCGCGCAGCGCGCACGCGCGCGGGTCGTCGCCCTCGTCGTACTCGCCCTTGGGGATCGACCAGGCGCCGGCGTCCTTCTTGGCCCAGAACGGGCCGCCCGGGTGGACGAGCAGCACCTCGTGGGCGGGCGGGGTCCGATACAAGAGGATGCCGGCGCTCTGCGTTGCCATCTAGCGGCGGCGACGCGAGGGTTCCAGCGCCGGGTTCGACCAGCCGGCGTCGCCCGGGTTGAGGTTCGTCCCCGGCGGGACGATCTCGTCGATGCGGTCGAGGACGTCGGCGCTCAGCGTCACGTCGGCGGCGGTGAGCTGCGACTCGAGCTGCTCCATCGTCCGCGGCCCGATGATCGCGGCCGTGACCGCCGGATGGTTGATCACGAACGCCAGCGCCATCTCGATCAGCGTCATGCCCGCCTCCTCGGCGAGCTGGGCGAGCTGCTCCGCGGCCTCGAGCTTGCGCTGGTTGCCGGGCAGCGAGAGGTCGAAGCGCTGCGGCAGCCGCTCGGCGCGCGAGCTCTTCGGCGGCTCGGCGCCCTTGCGCCACTTGCCCGACAGCCAGCCGCCGGCGAGCGGGCTCCACGGGATCACGCCCATGCCGTAGCGCGCGCACGTCGGCAGCACGTCGGCCTCGACGCCGCGGACGAGCAGTGAGTACGGCGGCTGCTCGCACACGAACCGCTCGCGCCCGCGCTTGTGAGCCACCCACTGCGCCTCGACGATCTGCGAGGCCGGGAACGTCGAGCTGCCGATCGCCCGCACCTTGCCGGCATGAATCAGGTCGGACAGCACACCGAGCGTCTCGTCGATGTCGGTGTCCTCTTCAGGGCGGTGGATCTGGTAGAGGTCGATCCAGTCGGTGTTGAGCCGGCGCAGGCTGTTCTCGACCTCGCGGACGATCCAGCGCCGCGAGTTGCCGAACTCGTTCGGGTCGTCGCCCATCGTGCCGTGGACCTTGGTGGCGAGCACGACGTTGTCGCGCTTGCCGCCGCTCAGGGCCTTGGCGACGATCTCCTCGGACTCGCCGCGGGAGTACACGTCGGCGGTGTCAATGAAGTTGATGCCGGCGTCGAGCGCCCGGTGGATGATCCGCACCGACTCGTCGTGGTCGGGGTTCCCCCACTCCCCGAACATCATCGCTCCGAGGCAGAGCGGGGTGACCTGCATGCCGGTACGGCCGAGCGTGCGGTGGTTCATCGTGCGGGCTCCGGGACGGGCCGCCCGGTGGGGCGGCGGGTGAGCAACAAGGTCGGGAGGAACGCGGCGGCGGCGCCGACGGCGCTCAATGTGAACGCGATCGTGAACCCGCGTTCGAGCGGGATCTCGGTCCTGCCCAGCGTGTTCGCCGAGATGATCGCGGCCGAAACCTGCGCGCCGAGCGACGCGCCGATCGTGCGCATGATCGTGTTCATGCCGCTGGCGACGCCGGTCTCCTCCGGCGAGGAGTAGTCGATCACGAGCGTGCCGAGCGTCGCGAAGCAGAACGCCAGACCGGTGCCGAGGAAGATCATCCAGACGTAGATCGTCCACGGCTCGTCGTGGAACGTGGCGAGCAGGACCATTGCCAGCACCAGCGAGGACAGGCCGATCCGCAGCGGCAGGATCCGCCCGTGCCGCTGGCCGAGCGCCCCGGCCACCGGCCCGGCGATGATCATCGCGATCGACGATGGGATGAAGAACAGGCCGACCTCCACGGGGCTGGCGCCGAATCCGTAGTCGAGCTGCCCGCCGATCGCCGCGGGCAGGCCGGCCGGGATCTGCACGAAGTTCGGCAGCAGGATGAACGTCGAGAACATCGAGAAGCCCATGATCAGCGTCGTCAGGTTGGTCGCCGCCATCTCGCGCCGCGCGAACGTCTTGAGGTCGACGAGGGGCTCCGGCACCCGCTGCTCGATCCGCACCCAGACGAAGAACATGACCGCGGACACGACGAGCAGGCCGATCACCCCACCCGACGCCCAGCCCCAGTTGCTGCCCTCGCTGATCGCGATCAGCAGCGAGCCGAGCGCGACCGACAGCGCGGCGCCGCCGACGTAGTCCGGCTTCGCCGGCGTCTTGACCGGCGACTCGGGGACGAAGACCGCGAGCAGCGCGGTGGCGGCGAGCACCGGCACGGCGCCGATCAGGAACAGCCAGTGCCAGCTCAGGTGCTCGATGATCACCCCGCTCATCACGAGCCCGATGCCGCCGCCGGCGCCGAACACCGAGCTGACCGTGCCGATCCCGACGCCGACCTTCTCGGGCGGGAACTCGTCGCGGATGATCCCGAACGAGAGCGGGAAGACCGCCGCGCCGGCACCCTGCAAGACGCGGAAGCAGACCAGCGACGCCAGGCTCCAGGCGGCCGCCGCGCCGAGCGAGGCGAGCCCGAAGATCCCGAGCGAGATCACGAGCATCCGCTTCTTGCCGTGGCTGTCGCCGAGCTTGCCGAGGATCGGCGTGAGCACCGAAGAGCTGAGCAGGAAGCCGGTGGCGATCCAGGTGACCCAGGCGGCCGACGTGTGGAACTCGCGCTGGAAGAACGGCAGCGCGGGCACGACCAGCGTCTGCATGATCGCGAACGAGGTGCCGGCGACTGTGAGCAGGCCGAGCGTGACGCCGTAGTGCTGGCGACCCTCCTCCATCGAGCGGACTCTAAAGGTCCACCACTTCCAGCCCGGGGCGCCGGGCGCGCAGCAACTCGGTGAGCACGCGCCGGTGGCAGACGGCCGGGTCGGCCTCGAGGCACATGAGCGCGGTGCGCGGCCCGTGGTCGAGCTCGGCAGCCAGATCGTCGAGCTCGTGAGCGTGGTGGCGCTCGATGTGCGCGCGGAACAGCGGTGCGCCCTCCGCGGGCTTGCCGGACTTGTAGTGGAAGCGGATGTCGGGCGGCGTGCCCAGCGCCGTGCGGCTCTCGTAGGCGATGCCGTGGTCGGCGAGCAGCTCGCCGAGCCGGGTCTTCGACATGCCCGGCCGGCGCGACTGCGGCCGGTAGCGCACGTCGATCAGCCGCTCGATCCCCGCCGCCTGCAGCTCGGCGACGAGCTCAGCCGGCAGCAGGCGTTCGTACCCGATCGTCCAGATCGTGGGCGGCCCGATCCATCGATGACCCTTGGATGACTCGCCGCCGTGGGCCGAGTCAGAGGCGATTGGCCGCGCGACATCGTGGCGGGTCACTTGGACGCGCGGGCAATCGCCTCTGCCGAACGGCCACGGTGGTGAGGCGCCGCGGGGATCGATGGATCCTGGCCCAGTCCGAAGGCGTCGGCGATCAGCTCGTAGGAGCGGCGGCGGGCTTGGTGGTCGTGCGTGATCGTGACGATGATCGCCTCGTCGGCGCCGTAGGCGGAGACGACCTCCTCGATCCCCGTGCGGACCGTCTCGGGCGAGCCGACGATGCGCCGGCGACCACCGGTCGCGACCGGGTTCTGCTCGAGGTAGCGCAGCGCCTTCTCGGGCGGCGGGACCGGGATCGGCCGGTTCTGGCGCAGCATCGCGAACGACATCGCGATCGACGAGGCGAGCCGCTCCGCCTCCTCGTCGGTGTCCGCGCAGATCGCCCACAGGCCGACGGCGGTCCGCGGGCGGGAGGCGCGCTCCCGGTAATCGGCGGCGATGTCGGCGCCGTTGGGGTTGATGAAGTCGGCGAACGCGTACGGGAGGTCGAGCTGGCCTGCCCAGATCGCGCTCTGCGCCGACGAGCCGAGCAGCCACACCTCGGGCTTCTCGTCGCCGCCCGGCAGCGTGTTCCCGAGTCGCGCGAACGGGTGGTCGGCGGGCAGGCTGCGGTCGAAGTGCGCGAGCAGCTCGGCGAGCTGCTGCGGGAAGTCGTCGGGCGCGACCTGGCGGCGGTCGCGCTGCAGCGCGTAGGTGGTGAGCGGGTCGGTGCCGGAGGCGCGGCCGATCCCGAGGTCGATCCGGCCCGGGTGCAGCCCGGCCAGCAGGCTGAAGTTCTCGGCGACCTTGAACGGCGAGTAGTGCGGCAGCATCACGCCGCCGCTGCCGACGCGGATGCGCTCGGTGGCGGCCGCGACCGGGCCGATCAGCACTTCCGGACTCGGCCCGGCGAGCGACAGCCCGTGGTGCTCGGCCAGCCAGTAGCGGTGGTAGCCGAGCCGGTCGGCGAGCTGCGCGAGGTCGAGCGTGTTGCGCAGCGCGTCGGGCCCGGTCGAGCCCTCCGGCACCGGCGACTGGTCGAGCACGCTCAGGCGCATCAGGCCGCCTCCGCGCTCTCGGCGGCCTTCTCCAGCGCCTGCACGAGCACCTCGGCCGGCTGCGCGCCCGACACGCCATAGCGCCGGTTCAGGACGAAGAACGGCACGCCCTGGATCCCGATCTGCTGGGCGAGCATCTCGTCGTCGCGCACCGCGTCGGCGTAGGCGTCCGACTCGAGCGCGGCGCGGGCGTCGAGGCCCAGCTCCTCGCCGAGCCCGATGAGCGCCTCGCGGTCGCCGATCGGCACGCCCTCGGTGAAGTACGCCCGCATGAGGCGCTCCTTCGCCTCGCCCTGCTTGCCGTGCGCCGCGGCGAGGTGGATCAGCCGATGCGCGTCGAAGCTGTTGCCGCCGCTGGCGCGCTCGAAGTGATATTCGAGGCCCTCCTGGGCGGCGAGCTCGGTCATCTGGGCGTGGCTGGCCAGCGCCTGCTCGACGCTCATGCCGTACTTGGCGGCCAGGTGCTCGCTGGCGTTGCGCTCGCGGACCGCGGGCGCGCTCGGGTCGAGCTCGAAGCTCCGCCAGGTGACCTCCACGTCGCCGTCGAACCGCTCGACGGCGGCTTCGAAGCGGCGCTTGCCGATGTAGCACCACGGACAGACCACGTCCGACCAGATCTCAACGGTGAGCGGCGCCACCGCTCCCATGCTAGGGAACGGCGTATTCGGCGCTCAGGCGCGGCGCGAGCACGTCGGCCACGACGTAGTCGACGCGCGAGTCCGGGAACCGCCGGCGCGCCCAGGCGACGGCGGTCGGCGCGATGTCGAACGCGGTCACGGTCAGCCCGCGGCGCGCGAGCTCCTCGGCATCGTCGCCGAGGCCGGCGCCGACCTTGAGCGCGCGGCCGGAGACCGGGTGCGCGTCGAGCCACTCGACCAGGCTCGGGTTGGGCACGAGGTCCGCCCACGAGATGTCCGCCTCCGACCGCGCCTCGGCGTACAGCTCCTCGAACCAGCCGGTGGCGTCCCCGCGCGCGAGCGCGCGCCGTGCGAGCTCGCGCGCCCGCTCGCGGCTCACGCCGCGGCCGCGCGCGCCGCCGCCACCGCGAGCTGGTCGGCCCGGTCGTTGAGGGCCTTGTGCGCGTGCTCTTCGCCGGTCTCGTGGCCCTTGACCCAGTGCCAGCGCACCGCGGCGTGGCGTTCGATCTCGGCCTCCAGCGCGCGCACGAGGTCCTGGTTCTTGACCGGGTCGCCCCCCGCCGTCTTCCAGCCGCGCCGCTTCCAGCCCTTGATCCACTTGGTCATCGAGTCGAGCATCAGCCGCGAGTCGGTGACGATGCAGGCCTCGCTGCCGGGCGGCAGCGCGCGCAGGCCCTCGAGCGCCGCCGTGTACTCCATGCGGTTGTTGGTGGTGTGCGGCTCGCCGCCGGACAGCTCGACCGTCCCGTCGCCGGACACGACGATCGCTGCCCAGCCGCCGGGGCCCGGGTTGCCGCTGCACGCGCCGTCGGTCCACACGATGACCTCGCCGTCGCGCGCCTCGACCGGTGTGTCTCGCCTCATCGGCCGGCGATGGTAGTCAGATCCAGCTGCCAGTCGTTGCAGAGCATCCAGTTTCCGGAATTCGGCGGATACTCGAACCGGCACGCCTCGAGCAGCGTGAAGCCGAGCTTGCGGCAGATCCCATTCGACGGCGGGTTCTCGGTCGACGGGAACGCGTGCACGAACTGGTGCGTGCCGGTGTCGCGTGCCTTCTCGAGCACGAGCGCGGTCGCCGCGCTCGCCAGCCCGCGGCCCTGGGCCGCGGGCACGACCGCCCAGCCGACCTCGTGGACCGTCCGCCCGCGCCACTCGCGATCCCAGAAACCGACCGAGCCGACGCTCTCCCCGGTCTCGCCGTCGACGATCTTGAACATGCCCGGAGTGGCCTCGTAGCGGGCCTGGCGCTGGATGATCTTCTGCGGCGACTCGGGGCCGCCGAGGTGCTCGGTCATCACCGGGTCGCCCATCAGCTGCTGCAGCAGCTCGAGGTCCCCCGGGCCCCACGGCTCGATCAGCGCCTTCACGACGCGCGATTATCGCGCGAACGGCTCCAGGCCCTCACGCGCGCGGGCGATCGCCCACGCGTGGTTCCAGCGGAACGCCGGCCGCAGGATCGGCGTGAGCGCGCGCAGCAGCGGCTTGTCGGCGAACACCTGCCAGTCGAAGCGCACGTGCGTGCCGCCGTCGGCGTTCTCGGTCAGCGTCCACTTCCCGTGGCCGCGCAGGTCGCCGTCGACGTCGGCCTCGATGATCTGCGGCGGCTCGAGCCGGGTGATCGTCGAGGTCGTCCGCAGGTGGTACGGCAGCCGGCCCTTGAAGTGCTGGCGCGACACCTTGCCGACCTCTGCCGGCCCGTCGTCGGCCTCGACGTCGATGTAGACCGGCTTCCACCAGACCGGGTACGTGCGCGCGTCGGAGATCGCGTGGGACACGCGCTCGCGCGGCGCGGCGACTTCCCACTCGTCCACGAACAGGTACTCGTGCGAGGCGACGGCGAGCACGGCGCGCGACACCGTCTTTTGCACGCGCGGCGACGGCCGCGTGGCCGACCCCTCGGCACCGAAGTCGCGGAAGATCTTCGCCGCCGCGACCGGGCCGGGCCAGCCGAAGCGGTTGACCTTGATCTCGGCCAGGCGCTCGAGGAACTCCTGGGTGTGCCCTGCGGGCCGCAGCGTCACGCGGATCCGCCCCTCGCCCTCGCCGGCGGCGAGCTGCGCGTGCGGCGTGCCCGCCGGCGTGGTCATCTCGTCGCCTGGGCCGAGCACGTGCTCGCGGCCGTCGAGCATGAGCTTCATCGCGCCTTCGATCACCTCGTAGTGCTCGGTCTGGTGGTCGTGCACGTGCTCGACCGCGAGGAACCCGCGCGCGCGGCCGACGACATCGAACTCGACCAGCTCGCCATCGGTGTCGGCGGCGGTACGGCGGAGCTCGACGTGGACGCCGAGCGCGGGCATCTCGAGAACGGCTGCGGTGGTGATCATGTCGCCCTTGTGCGCAGCGCGCGGGCGACCGGATCACTGCGATCGTGTCAACGGCTTCACGGTCCGCCCTGCGGCTGAGTCGGCGATCAGCGCCTCCAGCCTCCGCTCGCGCGTCTCGGGGCGCTTGGCGCTCGTGACCCAGTGCAGCGCCTGCCGCCGGTACGACGGCGGGCGGCTCTGGAACCACGCCCACGCCGCGGCGTTCGCCTCGAAGCGCGCCTGCTGCTCCGGGTCGAGCGTCGGGGCGCTGCGCCGCTCGTGCGAGTAGACCGCCGACCGGTCGTCGGTCCGTGCCTCGAACGCCGCCTGGCCCGCCGCTGTCATCCGGCCCTCCGCGATCAGCTCGCCCGCCCGCCTGATGTTCACGGCGCTCCAGATGCTGCGCTTCTGCCGCGGCGTGAAGCGGATCGAGTAGCTCTCGCCGTCGAGCGAGCGCCGCACGCCGTCGATCCAGCCGAAGCACAATGCCTCGTCCACCGACTCCTGCCACGTGATGCTCGGCCGGCCCGTGCCCCGCTTGTGAAAGCCGACCAGCAGCTCTCGCTCGTCAGCGTGACGCCGCTCAAGCCAGGCTCGGAACTCCGCAGGCGTGGCAAAGAAGGTCGCCCTCATCACCAGCGAAGTATCTCGGGGCCCCGTGCAGCTGGATCTGGCGTAGCCGTGAATCGCGTCTACATTGGGCTCAGGCCCCCAGGTCATGGACCCCATGGACGCGGAGGGAGGGATGCACGAGCGCGATATAGACGCCGCGCTCGGCGAGTTGCTGCTCGCTCCGGCCGCGGTTCTCGAGGGCCTGCCCGACGCCGTGGTGGCCGCGTCGGCCGAAGGCACGATCGTCTACCTAAACGCCCTCGCCGAGACGTTGTTCGGCTACCCGCGCGGCGAGGTCGTCGGCCGGCCGGTCCAGACGCTGTGGCCGGAGCGCTTGCGCGAGCGCTACACGCGCAACATGGAGCTGTACTTCCAGACGCGGCACCCGCTGCGCTTCTCGACCGAGGCATGGGGCCTGCGGCGCGACGGCACGGAGTTCGTCGGCGAGATGAGCTGGGGCATCGTCGAGACCGCGGCCGGCCGGCTGCTGCTGGCGATCGGGCGCGACGTGTCCGAGCGGCGGGCCGCCGAGATGCGCCTGCGGGCTGTGGCGGCGATGGGCGAGCGGGCGCTGGCCGGCGCCGATCCCGGCGACCTGGCGAGCGAGGCGGTCGAGCTGCTGCGCCTGACGCTCCCGGTCGCACGCGCCGAGGTCCGGCTCGCCTCCGGCGAGCCGCTCGCTGCCGACGGTGACGCCGAGCGCGTCGACGAGCGGCTGCCGATCGGCGACGGCTGCGAGCTGGCGCTGGCGCTGGAGAGCGAGCTCGACGCCGAGCAGATGAGCTTCGTCCGCGCCGTCGCCAACACGCTGGGCACGGCGCTCGGGCGGCTGCGCAGCGAGGAGCGGATGCGCCACGAGGCGGTGCACGACCCGCTCACCGGCCTCGCCAACCGGACGCTGCTGCGCGACCGGCTCGAGCACGCGCTCGCACGCTCGCAGCGCGAGGAGGAGCACGCGACCGGCGTGCTGTTCGTCGACCTCGACAACTTCAAGCACGTCAACGACGAGTACGGCCATGCCGCTGGCGACGCGGTGCTCGTCGAGCTCGGCCGGCGGCTGCGCACCGCGGTGCGCCCGGCCGACACGGTGGCCCGGCTGGGCGGCGACGAGTTCGTCGTCGTCTGCGAGGAGGTCGACGCCGAGACGGCGCTCGCACTCGGCGACCGGCTGCTGACCGCGATCCGCGAGCCGCTGGCGGTCGACGACGTCGAGCACGGGCTCACGGCGAGCATCGGCGTGGCGCTCGGCCGCACCGACCCCGACGCCCTGCTCGGCGACGCCGACGCCGCCGTCTACGAGGCCAAGGCCGCCGGCCGCGATCGCGTCGCGCTGTTCACACGGCGCGCACCGCGCTAGCGGCGGTCCTCAGTCATCCATCAACGTGCCGGCGCTGATGTTGGCGGTCGCGGCGGTCATCGACCGGGCGCGATCGGACGCCACGAACGCGGCCACGTCGCCGACGTCCCGAAGCGTCGCGGCGCGGCCGAGCATCGTCGCGTCGGCGATATCGCGCTCGATCTGGTCGCGGCCGGGGAAGCCGTCGGGGATCGTCTCGGGGATGCCGCCGGTGCGCAGCGTCACCACGCGCACGCCGGCACGCCCGAGTTCGCAGGCGAGCTGGCGCCGCATCGCCTCGATGGCGTGGAACCCGGTCTGCAGCGCGCCGAGGTGATGGTTGCGGAACGGCGGCCCGGACCCGCCGAAGGCGAGGATCACGCCCGACCGCTGGCGCACCATATGGCGCGCCACGGCCCGCCAGGTCAGGAAGGTCGAGCGCACGCCGATCAGCACCGGCTGCGTGTAGTCGTCGACCTCCATGTCGAGCATCGGCGTCCCCTGGACGACGTCGTGCCCGATCACGTTGAGCGCGATGTCGATGCTGCCGCCCGCGGCGGCGATGGCGTCGGCGTGGGCATCCACCGCCTGCTCGTCGAGCGCGTCGACCTCCGCGATCGAGGCCATCCCGCCCGCGGTGCGGATCTCGCCGGCGACCTCCTCGAGCGTCGCGACGGTGCGGCCCGCGAGGTACACACGTGCGCCCTCGCGTGCGAACGCACGCGCCACGGCGCCGCCGATCGCCCCGCCGCCCCCATAGATCACCGCGTTCTTGTCCCTCAGCAAGTCCATGCCACTTAGACGGCGGGGCGAGCGGAAACTCATCGCAGACCTGGCGCGCCCGCCGGCTGCGGGGCAGCGAACCGGCGGGCGCTAGGTGGGATCGGGCGGCCGGGTCCCGACCCCCTACGTGGGTTACGGAAGGAAGTAGAAGGGGTTCGGAAGCTTGAAGGCGACTCCCGAGTGCCCACCGGCCAGATCGCTGTACTGGTCGCCGACGTTGGCGATGATCCGGTACCCCTGATCCTCGATGCCCGCCCGCGCGCCGGACTTGTACACGACCGTGCTGTCGGTCGACGTGTCCGGCTTCAGGATCAGCTGCTTGTAGCCCGTGAAGCCTTCCCGCGTGAGGTTGGACGTCGTGTGCGCGCGGCTGTTCTCGCGCCGGCCCGTGATCAGGAAGATCGTGATGCCCTTGCTCTTGGCGAGGTTGAAGAGGTCGCGCGACGGGACGATCGCCGTGCCGATCTCGTTCGTCGCCTCGTTCTGCGAGTTCGTGCCGAACGTGAAGTCGTCGGCGTCGATCGCCGTGTAGTTCGACAGCAGGGTCTCGTCGACGTCGAAGACGATCGCCGCCTTCTTGTGGTTGTGGCCGTTCCCGTGATGCTTGCCGTGATGCTTGATCGCGAACATCGCGCGGCGGGCACTGTGGCCGAACTGCTTGGCCTTGAAGTGGAACTTCTGCTTGAACTTGCTCGCGCGGCGCAGCCACTGGGCGCCCACGTTGTCGACCTTGGCGAGCTGGTCGTTGTAGACGCTGTGCCCGGGGGTGCCGTGATACGCGCGCAGGGTGTTCTCCCAGTCGCCGGCGTTGTACGCGTTCGACGAGCCGAGATAGGGCAGTCCGCCGCCGCCGTCCCACAGCTCGACCATCGGCGTGTGGTCGAGCTTGGTGAGGATTGGGTCCGACGCGGGCGCGAGCTGCGCGGACGCCGAAGCCGGGGCGATCGCCGCAACGGCGAGCGTGAGAAGGATGATGAAACGTCGCATGGCGCGCCACCCTAGCGCCGCGATCTTCAGTCGGCAGGTATTTCGGCGCGAACTGTCGTCCCGCTGCCAATCCGGCTGTCGAGCCGCAGATGGCCGCCGAGCGCCTCGACGCGATCGGCCAGCCCGCGCAGCCCCGAGCCGCCCTCCGCTTCTGCGCCGCCGACGCCGTCGTCGGCCACCTCGATGTGCGCGGAGCCGTCCGCGCGCGCGATCCGCACGCTGACCTCGGATGCCTTCGCGTGCTTGGCCGCGTTGGTCAGCGCCTCGGCCACGACGTAGTACGCGGCGGCCTCGACCGGCTCGGGGAGCCGCTGCTCGAGCTCGATCGACCACCGCACGGGCACCGGCGTGCGCGCCGTCAGCGCCTCGATCGCCGGCTCGAGCCCGCGGTCGCTGAGCACGGCGGGATGGATCCCGCGCGCGAGCTCGCGCAGCTCTTCTAGCGCCTGGGCGAGCTCCTCCCCGGCGCGCTCGAACGCGGTTCTCGACGTGTCGTCGTCCGGGTCGCAGGCGCGCGCGGCAAGGCGCAGGTTGAGCGCGAGCGAGACGAGCCGCTGCTGCGCGCCGTCGTGCAGGTTGCGCTCGAGCCGGCGCCGCTCGGCGTCCCCGGCCCCGACGATGCGCGCTCGCGAGGCGGCGAGCTGCTCGCGCGCCTCGGCGTTGGCGAGCGCCTGGGCGGCGAGCTGGGCGAAGCTGCCGAGCCGGTCCTCGGCGCCTTCGGGGAACGGCTCGGCGTTCACGCTCGAGACGATCATCGCGCCCCACAGGCGGCCGCCCAGCTTCACCGGCGCCGCGACGGCGCAGCGGAAGCCCAGGTCGCGCAGCGTGGCGGCGAGCGTGCCGCCCATTCCGTCGTAGCTGTCCACGCGGGCGGGCGCCCCAGTCCGCCACACCCGTGCCGCGACGGTGTCGCCGTCGAGCTTCACCCAGTCGCCGACCGGCACGCTGTGCACGCCCTCGGCGTTCCAGCCGCCCACCACCGCAGCCGCGCCCGTGCCGTCGTACCGGACCATGTTCGCCGTCTGCGCGTCGAGCAGCCGCCCGACCTCCTCGGTCACCAGGGCGAACAGCTTCGCCGAGTCGGTCTCCGCGGCCACCGCCGTCGCCACGCGGCGCAGCGCGGCCTGCTCCTCGAACAGGCGGTGCAGCGCCTCCTCGGCCAGGTGCCGCTCCGTGACGTCGCGCAGGTAGCCGCAGAACAGCGGCGGGCCGGGCAGCTCCGGGCGCGTGATGGCGAGCTCGACGGGGAACTCGGACCCATCGGCGCGCATGCCGCGCAGCTCCATCGGGTGGTTGATCATGCGCGACTGTCCGGTCTCGATGTACCGGTTGAGCGCCCGCCGGTGCCCTTCCCGCAGGTCGGGCGGGATCATCAGCGCGGCCAGCTCCTGGCCGACCAGCTCGTCGGCGCTGTAGCCGAACGTGCGCTCGGTCGCGGCGTTGACCTCGACGACGTGGCCGCGGTGGTCCATCGTCACCACGCAGTCAAAGGCGGCGTTGAGGATCGCGCTCTTGCGGGCGTCGGCATCGCGCACCGCCTGCTCGGCGCGGCGGCGCTCCACGAACTGGCCGATCTGCGAGCCGAGGCTGCTCATCGTGGCGAGCAGGTCCTCGTCAGCGCGGCGCCGGGCGGCGGTGAAGAACTCGATCACGCCGAGCATCCCGGCGCCGCGGACCGGGAAGCCGAACGCGGTCAGCAGACCGGCGCGTGCCGCCGCCTGCGCCCGCGGGAGCGTCGAGTCCGGCGGCACGTCGGTGATCCAGGCCGGTGTCTCGGTCGCCCACACCCGCCCGGGCAGGCCCTCGCCGGGGCCCATCGTCACCGCCCGGCTCTCGGCGACGAACTCGCCGGCGTGCGGCCACGTCGCGGCGCAGCGCAGCGCGTTGTCGCCGTCTGGCAGCCAGATCGCGCCGAAGTCCCAGTCGAGCGACTCGCCCATCGCGGCGAGCAGCGCGGGATACGCCTCGTCCTCACCCTGCGCCGAAGCGAGCACGCGCACGACAGCGTGCTCCGTGCGGAGCAGCACGGTGACGTCCGAGCGCTGTTGCGGTTGCGTCATGCCCGCTCATCTTCAAGCCTCCCATAGTCGAGCTCCCGGACGAGCGCTTCGACGCGCTGGGCGATGTCGTCACGGGTTGCACGGACTTCGTCGATGGGGCGCCCCTTCGGGTCGGGGAGGTCCCAGTCGACATAGCGCTTGCCGGGGATGTACGGGCACGCGTCGCCGCAGCCCATCGTCACGACCACGTCGGCGCGTGCGGCCAGCTCGCGGCTGAGCGCTTGCGGGCGGCGGTCCGCGAGGTCCATCCCCAGCTCCCCCATCGCCGTCACGACCTCCGGGTGCACGCGCCCGGCGGGGTCGGCCTCGCTGCCGGCCGACGCCGCAGTGTGCCGCCCCGCCGCGGCGCGCTCGAACAGGGCCTGGCTCATCTGCGACCGCCCGGCGTTGTGCAGGCAGACGAACAGCACGTGGCTCATCGCATTGACAAATATCACTTCAATCGGCTCAGGCGGCGGCATCGACCTCCTGCTCTCCAACTGCGTCATCAACCTCTCGGTCGACAAGCCGCGCGTGCTGCGCGGGGCCGCCCGAGTGCTCAAGCCCGGCGGGCGGTTCGCGGTGTCGGATGTCGTCGCCGACACCACGATGGACGCGGCCACGCGCGCCGATCTCGCCGTACGTCGGGTGCGTCTCTGGCGCGCTCACCCGCGCCGAGTACAAGCGCTACCTCGCCGACGCAGGGCTGACAGACATGGAGATCACCGAGACCCACCGCGTCCACCCGCACGCCGCTTCGGCACTCGTCCGCGCCCGTAAGGGGGACAGTCCCCCTTACCTCCGCGGCGAGTAAGGGGGACTGTCCCCCTTAGTGTGTTAAGGCGTGCGTGAGCAGGTGGTCTTGATCACTGGTGCGACCGATGGGCTCGGGCGGGCGCTGGCGCGGGCGGCGGACGAGGCGGGCGCCACGGTGCTCGTGCACGGGCGCAGCGAGGAGCGGATCCGAGACACGCTCGGGGAGCTGAGCGACGGCGCTCGTGCCTATCGCGCCGACCTGTCGTCGCTGGCCGAGGTGAAGCGGCTGGCGGACGAGGTCATGGCGAGCGAGGCGCGGCTCGACGTGCTCGTGAACAACGCCGGCATCGGGACGAACGTGCCGGGCGGCGGCGCACGGCAGGAGAGCGTGGACGGGCACGAGCTGCGGTTCGCGGTCAACTACCTCGCCGGCTACGCGCTGACACACCGACTGCTCGAGCTGCTGCGCCGCTCCGCACCGGCGCGGATCGTCAACGTCTCGTCGGCCGGGCAGGCGCCGATCGACTTCGACGACGTCATGCTCGAGCGCGACTACGACGGCGTGCAGGCGTACTGCCAGAGCAAGCTCGCGCAGATCCTGTTCACGTTCGACCTCGCGGAGGAGCTCGAGGGCAGCGGCGTGATCGCCACGTGCCTGCACCCCGCGACGTACATGCCGACGAAGATCGTCCCGTCGCCGATCAGCTCGATCCAGGACGGCGTCGACGCCACCTGGCACGTCATGACCGGCCCGGCGGAGGAGGTCAACGGCCGCTACTTCAACGGCCTGCGTGAGTCGCGCGCCGACGCCCAGGCCTACGACGCCGATGCCCGCCGCGCCCTGCGCGAGCTGTCGGACACGCTCACGGCCTGAACGACTGCACGCGCGCCTCGAGGCGCTCGAGCCGGGCGATCCGCGCCTCCAGCGACGGATGCGTCGCGAGCAGGCGATTGCTGACCTCGGCGACCGGCAGCAGGTGGAACGGATCGCGAGCCGCGACCGCGCGTAGGTCGCGCGTCGGCACGGCGACGACGCCCTCGGACACCTTCATCAGCGCCGAGGCCAGCGCCGCCGGATTGCCGGTGAGCGCGACGGCGCCCGCGTCGGCGGCGAACTCGCGGTAGCGCGACAGCGCGCGCGTGCCGACGCTCGCCACCCAGCCGATCGCCAGCGCGACGAGGCCGCCGATCGACAGCAGCCAGAAGCCGCCGCTGCGTGCCATCCTGCCGCCGCCGCCGATCAGCACCGCACCCGGGCCGCCCACCACGGTCATCACCGTCGCGTCGCGGTGGGCGACGTGCGCCAGCTCGTGGCCCACGACCGCCTCGAGCTCGTGCCCGTCGAGGCGGTCGAGCAGCCCGGTCGTGACGTGCAGCCGCGCGCGGCCCTTGCCGAGGCTGACGATCCAGCTGTTCGGCTGGCGCTCGGCCTCGATGACGATCCGCGGCTTGGGCAGGTCGGCGACGACGCACAGCCGCTCCACGACCGCGTGCAGCTCCGGCGCCTCGGCAGGCCCGACCTCGCGGCCGTCGACGGCAGCGGCACGCTCGCGCACGGCCATGACGACGCCGACGACCGACGCGATCGCCAGGCCGATCGCGATCCGGTGCGGCGCGAACCATTCGATCAGGCCGACCGCGGCGACCACGACCACCGGCGTCACCACGGCGGCCGCGAGCATCCGCACCGTCAGTCCGTGATCGGTGGGAAACAGCTTGCGGCGTCGGGGCACGACGGCGGGGCTCTATGAAGCTTTCGGGCGTGCGATGCCGGTCACCCGGCGCACGCGGCCATAGCGATCGTGCAGCAGCACGGTCACCTCGGTGAAGCGGCGGGCACGCTCGCGCGCAGCGTTCGTCGCGGCGGTCGCGTCGCCATGCTCGGACACCAGTTCAGGCGCGGTCTCCTCGCGTACAACCCAGCTCCCCAGGCGCGGCTCGACATGAATCGTTGAAGCAGACACCGTGTCCCACGGTACTCCGGGTGTGGGGGTGCTTCAAGAGATCGTTCTCAGCGCTGCAACCGGATGCGCACGACCACGCGCGCGGGCCGCGTCGGAGGCGTCAAAGAGAGGAAATCCCGAGTAGCGCCCGTGTGCAGGCAGAACGGGCACCCGATCCAGTCCGCGGGCGCGACCGGCGCGCTGAGCACCACCGGCGCGTCGCAACGTGGGCACGCGAGCGTGCCGGTCGCGACGGGCCGGTCGCGGATCGATCGGCGCTCTTCGTACGACCCGTCGAGACGGCGCTCCATCGCACGAATTCTACGGCGATGAGTTCCTCGGCTTGCCGCCGTCTTAGCGGCATGACCATCGAGCGCGACATCCACCGGACGTTCCGTGGCCCCGTGTACCTGCCGGGCGACCACGCCTACAAGGCGGCGCGGGCGACCTGGAACGGCGCGCTCGACCAGCGGCCCGCGCTCGTCGCTGAGGCGCTGGGCACGCGCGACGTCCAGGCGGCGGTCGTGGCCGCCCGCGACCATGGCCTGCCGTTTGCGGTCCAGGCGACCGGCCACGGCACGCGCGCGGCCTGCGACGGCGGCCTGCTGCTGAAGACCTCGCTGATGGCCGAAGTGCTGGTCGATCCCGACCGGCGGATCGCACGCGTCGGGCCCGGTGCCCGGGTCGGCGACATCGTCGCCGCGGCGGCACCGTTCGGCCTGTCGGCGATCGCCGGCTCGCATGCCTCGGTCGGGATCGCCGGCTTCACGCTCGGCGGCGGCTTCGGCCCGCTCTCGCGCCGGCACGGCTTCGCAGCCGACAACCTGGTGCGCGCCGACGTGGTGACCGCCGACGGCGCCCACGTCACCGCGACGGCCGACCGGCACACCGACCTGTTCTGGGCGCTGCGCGGCGGCGGCGGCAACTTCGGCGTCGTGACCGCGCTGGAGCTCCGCCTGCACCCGCTCGAGAGGACGCTCTCGGCAACCGCGTATTTCGACGCCGACCGCGGCGCCGAGACGCTCGCCTTCTACCGCGACTGGGCGCCCACGCAGCCGGATGGACTGACCACCTCGATCGTCCTCGGCGGCGACGAGACGTTCGCGATCCGCGCGCATGCCCACGGCGAGGAGGCGGCGCGCGCGCTGCGCCCGTTGTTCGACGTCGCCGGCCCACGCCTGGGGTTCGAGGAGAGCGTCGGCGGAACGGCGCCTGGCAACTTCCACCTGTTCCGCCACCTGCCGGAGATCGCGGGCACGACCGCGAACGAGATCGAGGTCCGCTACTGGGGCGGCGCGATAGCGGAGGGCGACGCGCCGGTCGGCCATCGCGACGCGCCGTTCTCGGTGACCGTCGACGGCTCGGACGAGGCGCTCGCCGCGCAGGCCACGGGCGGCTCGTTCTTGAACTTCCTGCACGACGCCACGCGCACGCACACCGCGTACACGCCCGCGAACTACGCGCGCCTCCGCGACCTCAAGCGCGCGTACGACCCGGACAACGTGTTCGCGCTCGGCCACAACATTCCGCCGGCCATCGCCGTGGCGCGCGCCGCCTAAGTTCAGGGTTGCCGAGCGCCGAGCCCAGGCGTACGGTCGCGCACGATGGTGGACGTCGACGTCCTGCGCGCAGCGATCCGCGACACGTACACGGACGTCGCCACCGCCGCCGGAACGGAGTTCATCTTCCCCACCGGCCGCGACTGGGCGCGCGAGCTCGCGTACCCGGAGCCCGAGCTGTCGCGCGTGCCGGACGCCACCGTGGACAGCTTCGCCGGCGTGGCGAACCACTGGCGGCTCGGGACGATCGAGCCCGGCTCGGTGGTGCTGGATCTCGGCTGCGGCGCCGGAACCGATCTGCTGATCGCCGCCCAGATGTGCGGGCCGGAAGGCCGCGTCGTCGGCGTCGACATGACCGCTTCGATGCTCACGCGTGCCCGCGCCAGCGCACGCGAGATGGGCATCGAGCACGTCGAGCTCCACGAGTCGCTGATCGAGGACCTGCCGCTCGCGGACGGCTCGGTCGACGTCGTGATCTCCAACGGCGTGATCGACCTCGTGCCCGACAAAGACGCGGTGTTCGACGAGATCGGCCGCGTCCTGCGGCCCGGCGGGCGCCTGCAGCTCGCCGACGTGGTGATCCACCACGAGGTCTCCGCGGACGCGCGCGACCGGATCGACCTCTGGACCGGCTGAATCGCCGGCGCGTTGCTCGTCGGAGAGCACGCGCGCCTGCTGGTCGAGCGGGCCTACACCGACATCACGCAGGGCGAGCTGGTCGACACCTACGCGCGCTCGGAGTTCGAGGACACGCGGCGCAAGGCGGCGAAGTTCGGCGCCATGGGCGCGACGATCCGCGCGACCAAGCCGCGGTAAGGCGCAAGTTCGGAGCCGGGGCTGCGTTCGTGCGGATATGCACACGTCCCGCACCGCCGCCATCTTCGTTGCGGCACTTGCCCTGGCGCTGCCGGCGTCGGCAGGCGCCGCCGCCCGCATCCTCCCCGGCCAGGCTGGCCTGAAGGACCTCGACGCCCGCACCGGGCACGTGCTCCCGACGGCCGGCCAGAAGCAGGAAGTCAGCGCGTTGAGCGCGCGGGCGGAGTGGAATCGGTACGGGACGCCCGCATCGCTGATCGCCGATGACGGGTTCCTCTCCGGCGTAGGCAGCGGCAGCGCGCCCGAGATCGCGCGCTCGTTCATCCGCAGCCACGCGGGCCTGTTCCGGCTGTCGGCGGCGGACGTCGACAACCTCGAGCTGGTCAACGACGCCAAGCTCGTCGCCAGCGACGGGGACGCCGTGCTGTTCCGCCAGCGCTTCGGCAGCCTGGCGGCCGGCCACGACGGCATGATCACGGTGGGCGTGTCGGGCGGGCGCGTCGCCTTCGTGTCCTCGTCGGCCGCGGGCAGCCAGGCGGCGCCGGCCGCGGCGACGCTGTCGGCGACCGACGCGTGGCTGAAGGCGGCCAACAACGCCGGCTTCAACGTCACGCGCTCCGCCCTCAAGGCAACCAGCACGCATGACGGCTGGACGACCTTCGGCGTCAGCGGGCTCGCCACGCCGCTGGCCGGCAAGCAGCACATCGACCAGCGCGCGCGGCTGGTCGCCTTCCCGACTTTCACGCAAGGGGTACGTGCAGCGTTCGAGACGGTCGTCCTGGACGTCCAGGGCGGCCGCTCGCGCGCCTACCGCTCGTTCGTCGACGCCCGCACCGGCGACGTCCTCTTCCGCAGCAACGAGGTCAAGGAGCTGGCCGACGACCAGCCGAGTGGCGGCACCTTCACCGGCAACACCGGCTCCGGCTGCGGCGACCCGACGCCGGTCGACGCGGCCGGCGCGTTCTCGATCTCCGCGGTCGCCAGCGCGAACGTCCCGTCCGACGACATCGTCCTCAAGCTGATCGGCCCGGGCGGGAGCGCCGTCGCCTCGTCCGACACGGCCACGAGCCCCGAGGCGGTCAACTACACCGGCAACGGCGGCAAGGTCGCCGACGGCACCTACCAGATTGTCGTCTGCGCCTTCAATGACCCGACGGTGCCGCCGAGCGGCGACAGCTTCGACTACACGGGCGCCTGGGCCGTCAACACCGTGGCGGGCGCGCCGAGCACGGCCGCCAACCCGTCATGGCAGTACTTCGCCAACGCCCCGGCCGGTGACAACCGGATCGTCGGCTGCTTCCTGGCCGCCACCGGCTGCGACGTCGGCCTCAACAACACCGCGTCGCGCGGCCCGTGGGACGTGCTCCCGGCCACCGGCACGCCGACCTTCACCACGCAGGGCAACAACGCCCGCACCGCCGAGGCGCGCACCAACCCGCTGGCTCCCGGCCCGTTCGGCTTCATGCCGACCTCGCTGACGCGCGAGTACAAGTTCCCGTTCGGCAACGAGTGGGCGACGTCGAAGTGCGACCCGAGCACGCTGCTCGTGCCCGGCCAGGGCGCCGACCTCTCGGCCGCGGTCACGAACCTGTTCGCGGGCCACAACCGTTTCCACGACTACGCGTACAACCTCGGCTTCACCGAGCTCAACTACAACATGCAGCAGTCGGGCTTCGGCCAGGGCCGCGACGGCGACCCCGAGCTCGGCGACGTGCAGGCGGGCGCCCTGACGGGCGGAACGCCGACGTTCGAGGGGCGTGACAACGCCAACCAGATCACGCTCAACGACGGCATCCCCGGGATCACCAACCAGTACCTGTTCCAGCCGATCGCGGCCGGCTTCTACGGCCCCTGCGTGGACGGTGACTTCGACACCTCGGTGTTCGGCCACGAGTACACGCACGCGATCTCCAACCGCATGGTCGGCGGCCCGGACGACGGCCTGACCGGCTTCCAGGGCGGGGCGATGGGCGAGAGCTGGTCGGACCTCGTGGCGCTCGAGTACCTGCACGCGCACGGGCTGCAGAGCTCGTGGATCGAAGGCCCGTACGTGACCGGCAACGACAAGACCGGCATCCGCGACTACGCGCTCGACAACAGCCCGCTCAACTACTCCGACGTGGGCTTCGATCTCACCGGGCCCGAGGTGCACGCCGACGGCGAGATCTGGAACGCCGTCAACTACGACCTGCGCCAGGCGCTCGTGAAGAAGTACGACGCGAAGTTCCCGTCCGGCGACGCCGCGCTGCAGCTGCGCTGCGCCGACGGCGTGACCGGCACCAACGCGCCGCAGGCGCCGCTCCCGCCCGAGCAGTGCCCGGGCAACCGGCGCTGGATCCAGATCATGTTCGACGCGTTCCTGCTCCAGCAGGGCGACACGAGCATGCTCACGGCGCGTGACGCCTACCTGGCCGCCGACCGGATGCGCTTCGGCGGCGCCAACCAGGCCGAGCTGTGGGCGGCGTTCGCCAAGCGCGGCATGGGCGCGGGCGCCTCGACCGACACGACCGAGGACAACCAGCCCGTCGCCGCGTACGACTCGCCGCTGGCGAACAACGCGACGGTGACGTTCGCGACCAACGCGCCGAACGCCACGTTCTACATCGGCCATTTCGAGGCACGCGCGACGCCGATCGCGACCACGGCGAAGTTCGTGCCCGGCACTTACGACGTGCTCGTGCGCGCGCCGGGCTACGGCCTGCAGCGCTTCAAGCTGACGGTCGGCGCGGGCCAGACGGTCACCAAGACGTTCACGCTCAAGCCGAACGTGGCGTCCAAGAGCGCCGGCGCGTCGGCGGCAGGCGCAGGCACCAACCTCGACGACCTGATCGACGACACGGAGTCGACCACGTGGGACTTCTCCGGCACGCCGGTGAACGCCACGCATCCGTCGGTGACGATCTCGTTCGCGGGCGCCAAGCCGGTGCGCACGGTCGCCGTGAGCGCGCTGCTGGACCCGGACGACGCGGACGGCGACGAGGGCCGCTTCACCGCCCTGCGCTCGTTCAAGGTCGAGACGTGCGACGGCCGCACAGCGAACTGCTCGCTGCCGACGAGCTGGAAGGCGCTCTACACGTCGCCGGCCGACGCGTTCCCGAGCATCGTCCCGCGGCCGCTGGCCCCGGACCTGACGCTGAGGACCTTCGACGTCCCGGACACGACGGCGACGCAGATCCGCTTCACGGCGCTCGACAACCAGTGCACGGGCGCGCCCGGCTACCAGGGCGAGCTCGACAACGACCCGCTCAATGCGACCGATTGCGACACCGCGTCCGATCAGGGCACGGTCCTGCACGCCGCCGAGTTCGAGGTGTTCGGCTAGTCGCTTATGATTCGTATGTGAGAGCCGTTCAGTTTGCCGAGTACGGCGACCCGGATGTCCTCCGGGTCGCCGACGTCGAAGAGCCGCACGCCGGCCCGGGGCAGATCCGGATCGCCGTGCGTGCGGCCAGCATCAACCCGATCGACTGGAAGAAGCGGTCGGGGATGTTCGCGGAGCAGATGCCGCTCGAGCTGCCCTTCATCCTCGGCAACGATGCCGCGGGAGTCGTCGACGAGGTCGGCGACGGCGTCGAGGGGGTGGCGGCCGGCGACGAGGTGTTCGGGTTCACGGCCGGTGGCCGCGGCAGCAACGCCGAGTACGCCGTGCTCGAGAACGGTCGCTGGGCGGCTAAGCCGCCGGAGCTGTCGTTCGAGGAGGCGGGCGCCATGCCGGTCGCGGTCGAGACCTCCGCACGCGTGCTCGACTTCCTCGGCAACGGCGAGACCGTGGTCATCAACGGCGCGGCCGGCGGCGTCGGCAGCGCCGCGGTACAGCTCGCGCGCGAGCGTGGCCTGCGCGTGATCGGCACCGCCAGCGAGGGCAACCACGAGTACCTGCGCTCGCTCGGTGCCGAGCCGACGACCTACGGCGACGGCCTCGTCGAGCGGGTGCGCGAGCTCGGCGGCGCCGACCTGGCGTTCGACGCCGTCGGCTTCGGCGCGATCCCGGCGCTGATCGAGATCACCGGCAGCCCGGACAAAGTCGTCACGATCGCCGACTACTCGGCCGGCCAGTACGGCGTGCGCGTGACCGGCGGCGCCAGCGACGTCAGCGCCGACTACGCGCTGGAGGTGGCAGCCGACCTCGCCGCGCAGGGCAAGTTCAGCCTGCCGGTGGCGCGGACGTTCTCGCTCGAGGAGGCGCCGGAGGCGCACCGCCTGAGCCAGGACGGCCACGTCCGCGGCAAGCTCGTCCTGGTGCCGTAAGCCTGCGCGAGAGTCTCGCGGCGGCGTCGCGAGACTCTCGTTGTGGAAACCCACAGCAGCCGCTTGACAACGTTGTCGGCCCGGCCGATGACCGGCGGCCGCGCCCCTGGGAGTCTTCTCGAGCGAAGGGAACACCGACCGGGGAGTCAGGACTGTTGGGAGTGGGGATCGCGCTGGCGCTCGCGTGCGCCGCGGTTACGCAGCTGGGGTTTCTCTGCAAGCACCGCGGCGCGTCGAGCGCCCCGCGCGTCGAGTGGCAGCGGCCACTGAGCAGTGCGAGGGCGCTGCTCGCGTCCAAGTGGTTCGCGATCGGCCTGGGAATCGGCGCCGGCGCGTTTGTCCTGCACGTCGCCGCGCTGTCGCTCGCCCCACTCTCAACAGTCCAAGCCGTCCTCTCCACCGGCGTCGTGATGCTCGCGGTGCTGGGTGACCGCGTGTTCGGCCACAGCGTCGGCAGCCGCCAGTGGGTCGGCGTGGCGATGACCGCCACCGGCCTCGGCCTGCTCGTGTTGACGCTGCCATCGCCCGACGGCAGCGGCGCCGTGTTCGCGGTGCCCGGCCTGCTCGCGTTCGAGACGGCGACGCTCGCGCTCGGCACCCTGCTGATCTGCGCGCCGCGGCTCGGCGCGCCGTCGCATCACCACGGCGCGCTGCTCGGCGCCTCGGCCGGCGTGCTGTTCGGCGTCTCGGACGTCGCGGTAAAGGCGCTCACGGGCTCGGGCCTCGCCTCGCCGTGGCTGCCGATCGCGATCGCCGCCGCCCTGCTCGCGTTCTTCGCCTCGGCCCGCGGCTTCCAGGAGGGGGACGCGGTGCCGGTGATCGCCTGCACGTCGACCGCCGCCAACCTCACCTGCATCGTCGGCGGCATCCTCGTGTTCGGCGACGCGCTCGCCGCCGGGATCCTGCTGTTCGTGCAGATCGCCGCCTTCGCCCTCATCGCTGTCGCCGCGCTGGTGACGCCAACCGGCCAGACTCGCCCCGCGACTGCCTGACCAGCGGTAGATTCGCGGCATGGCGGCCGCGGACGTCGTCGTCGGGAGCCTTGTCGCCGAGATCGAGGGCGAGCTGGATGATCTGGTGCCGCAGATCGGCGACCGGATCCGCGAGGAGATCCCGGACTTCCGCCGCCTGCCGGCCGAGACGCTGGCGCGCGCGATCCGCGGCAACGTCACGCGCGCGCTGACCGCGCTGCGCGACCTGCGCCCGCCGACCGACGCCGAGCTCGAGCAGGCCGCGGCGATCGGCCGCGAGCGGGCCGAGCAGGGCCTGACGGTCGACGCCGTGCTGCACGCCTACCGCGTCTCGGTCACCGCCGTGTGGTCGCGCTTCGGCGAGCTGGCGCGCGAGCGCGGCGCCGACGTGGCAAGCGTGCTCGCGTTCTCGGAGACGCTGTGGGTGTGGGCCGACGCGGTGATGGACATCGTCGGCGCCGCGCACCGCGAGATCGAGCTCGAGCAGGCGCGCGAGGAGCAGCAGCGGCGTGACGCGTTCCTGCTCGCGCTGCTCACAGGCACGCTCGACGCGGCGGAGCTGCGCCGCGACAGCGCCACGTTCGGGCTCGACGCCGACCGCGAGTTGATCCCGTTCCGGGCGCGCGGCACGCTGTCGCACCGCGTCGCCGTCGCGCTGGCGGGCGACGACGGCATGATCATGTCGCTCGACCGCGACCTCGCCGGGATCGCGATCCGCGCGCCGGCGGCGCTGCCGGGGATCGTCACCGGGATCGGGCCGCCCGCGCGGCTGGAGGCGCTGCCCGCCGCGTTCGCGCTGGCGAGCCGGGTGCTGCAGACGGCCCTGGCGTTCGGCCAGGAGGGCGCGTTCACGCTCGCGGACCTCTCGATCCGCCCCGCGATCGTCGCCGACGATGCGCTCGGGGACGCGTTCGCCGCCCGCTACCTCGAGCCGCTCGCCGGGCTCGGCCGGCTTGGCGCCGAGCTCGAGGAGACGCTGCGCGCGTGGTTCGACCAGGGGATGCGGGTCGACGACGCCGCGAAGGCGTTGCACGTGCACCCGAACACGCTGCGGCACCGGCTGCGGCGCTTCGAGGAGACGACGGGGACCACGCTGCGTGATCCCCGCCACCTCGTCGAGCTGTGGTGGGCGCTCGAGCGGCAGCGCCTCAGCAGCTAGTCGCGCTTAGGCGCCGACGCGATCGCGCTCGGCGACCTGCAGCACGCCGGCGCGGTTCTTGTGGCTGCGCTCGTAGGCGTGGACCTCGCGGGCGCGCTCGTCGTCGCCCTCGGAGAGTGCGGCGCGCACCTCGGCGGCGGTCAGCTCGTCGTAGCCCGGCCACGGCTCGTTGCCGGTCAGCGTCTCGATGCGGCCGAGGACCGTGCTGCGGTCCTGGTGCTTGCGCTCGTAGGCGGCGATCTTCGCGAGGTCGACCTGCGAGAGATCGGACAGCCTGGCGATGATCTCTTCGGCCGTGAGCGTGTCGTAGCGGGCGATCGCGAGGTCGCCCTCGGAGGCGACGGCGCCCTTGACGGTGCCCTCGGCGCGCGCGACGCCCGGCACCTTGCGAGCCTGGCGCGTGGAGCGCTTGGCCCGTGTGGCGGTCGTGCGCGCGGCCGCGCCAGCCTCGCGCACGGTGTCGGCGGCGCCGGTCGTGCTCGCGTCGAACGAGGGATTGCCCTTGACGTCGGCGCGGACCACCGCATCCGTGAGCTTGGGGATCTCGCGCAGGACGCGCTGGAGCATCGCCTCCTCGTCGGCGCGGATCGAAGCGGCCAGCTGCGCCGTCTCATCGTCGCCGACCGCCCCGGCCAGGCGCTCGATCGCCGTGTAGGTCGCGATCTCGAGCGCCTCGGACGCGCACGCGTCCTTGGCGTTCTTGAGCACCTTCTCCTCGCCGCCGGAGCCGCGCAGGAGGTCGAACGGGGTCTTGCCCAATGCCAGCGCCTGGCCCACGACGCTCTCGACGACGCCGACGGCGGCGGTCAGCGGGTTGCCGCCCCGCCCGAGCTCACGGCCGCGCGCGGCGACGCGTTGCGCGTGATCCTGTGTCTGGCGAAGATGCTGCTCGAGCGCAGTGCGGTAGGCGCCGCGCGGCGTCATCGCGATCTGCGACTGCAATACGCGCACCAGCGCCTGCTCACTCGCCTCGGCCTCACCGAGGTACTGCACGATCTTCTTCTGAGAAGCCTTCATGACTGCGTCCAATCCAAGTGGGGGTCACCCAGGGCCTAGCCGTCGGCGCCGCCCGGCCAAACCACTCTGTGCCCTCACGCACACTCACTGGAGCGGCCGCGACTGCACGTCCTCGCACGCGGGTAGCCGCCCGCGATGAAGCTCTGGCCAGGATCGCCCTTCCCGCTCGGCGCGAGCTACGACGGCGTCGGGACCAACTTCGCGATCTTCTCGGAGGCCGCCGAGCTCGTCGAGCTGTGCCTGTTCGATGAAGACGGCACCGAGGCGCGCATGCCGCTGACGGAGATGGCGGCATGGGTCTGGCACGGGTACGCGCGCAACATCGGCCCCGGACAGCGGTACGGCTACCGGGTCCACGGGCCGCACGATCCGGCCAGCGGCGTCCGCTGCAATCCCGCGAAGCTGCTGCTCGACCCCTACGCCGTGGCGATCGAGGGCTCGGTGCGCTGGGACGAGGCGCTGTTCGGCTACCGCTTCGACGATCCCGAGGACTCGGTCAACGACGCCGACAGCGCGCCGTTCATGCCGAAGTCGGTGGTGACCAGCCCGTTCTTCGACTGGGCCAACGACCGGCCGCCCCGGATCCCGCTCGACGACAGCGTCATCTACGAGGTCCACGTCAAGGGGTTCACGCAGACCCACCCGGACATCCCGGAGGCGCTGCGAGGCACCTACGCGGGCCTCGCGCATCCCGCCGCCGTCGACTATCTGCTCGCGCTGGGCGTCACGGCGGTCGAGCTGCTGCCGGTGCATCAGTTCATCCACGACTCGCACCTCGCCGACCGCGGCCTGCGCAACTACTGGGGCTACAACTCGATCGGATTCCTCGCGCCGCACAACGAGTACTCGTCCTCGGGCGAGGTGGGTCAGCAGGTCCAGGAGTTCAAGTGGATGGTCAAGACGCTGCACGCGGCAGGCATCGAGGTGATCCTCGACGTCGTCTACAACCACACCGCCGAGGGCAACCACCTCGGTCCGGTGCTGTCCCTCAAAGGCATCGACAACGCCGCCTACTACCGGCTCGTGGAAGGCGACGAGCGCTTCTACTACGACACGACCGGCACCGGCAACAGCCTCAACATGCGGCACCCCCACGTGCTGCAGCTGATCATGGACTCGCTGCGCTACTGGGTCACCGAGATGCACGTGGACGGCTTCCGCTTCGACCTCGCGTCGACGCTCGCCCGGCAGTTCCACGAGGTCGATCGGCTGTCGGCGTTCTTCGACCTCATCCAGCAGGACCCCGTCGTGTCGCGCGTCAAGCTCATCGCCGAGCCGTGGGACGTCGGCGAGGGCGGCTATCAGGTGGGCAACTTCCCGCCGCTGTGGTCCGAATGGAACGGCAAGTACCGCGACACCCTGCGCGACTACTGGCGCGGAGAGCCGCAGACCCTCGGGGAGTTCGCCGCGCGGCTGACCGGTAGCTCCGACCTCTATGAGGACGACGGGCGGCGCCCGTCCGCCAGCGTGAACTTCGTCACGGCGCACGACGGATTCACGCTCAACGATCTCGTCTCCTACGACGACAAGCACAACGAGGCCAACGGCGAGGGCGGCGCCGACGGCGAGAGTCACAACCGCTCCTGGAACTCTGGCGTCGAGGGGGCGACCGACGATGCCCATGTCCTCGAGACCCGCGCCCGCCGGCGGCGCACCTTCCTCGCCACGCTGCTGCTCTCGCAGGGCATCCCGATGCTGCTCGGCGGCGACGAGATCGGCCGCACGCAGGGCGGCAACAACAATGCGTACTGTCAGGACAACGAGATCTCGTGGTTCGACTGGGACCACGAGGACGGCGCGCTGCTCGCGTTCACGCAGCGGCTGATCGCCTTCCGGCGCGCCCATCCGGTCTTCCGCCGCCGCCACTTCTTCCACGGCGAGTCGCTCGGCGCCGACGCCGCCGACATCGCGTGGTTTAGGCCGGACGGGTCGGAGATGAAGGCCGAGGACTGGTCGTCAGGCTTCGGCAAGGCGATCGGGGTGTTCTTCAACGGCGAGACGATCCCGAGCCCGGACGCACGCGGTCAGCGCGTGGTGGACGATTCGTTCCTCGTGCTCTTCAACGCGCACCACGAGGGGTTGAGCTTCACGACGCCCGCGAAGGAGTGGGGCGGCCGCTGGCTGCGCGCGCTCGACACGGCCGACGCGTTCAACGAGGGCGAGAGCGTGCAGGCGGGCGCCGCGACGACGGTGGACGCGCGCAGCCTCGCGCTGTTCCGCAGGACGGGTTGAGCGTGACGGTGCACGTCGAGCGGCGGGACGACGACGGCGCCCCGGTGGTGGCGGTGCACGGCGAGCTCGACCTCGATGGCGCGCCGGACCTGCGCGGCGCGCTCATGGAGGCGATCGACGAGCATCCGGGCCGCACGGTGATCGTCGACCTCGAGGGCGTCGACTTCATCGATTCCGCCGGCCTCGGCGTGCTGCTGGGCGGGCAGCAGCGCGCGCGCGGCGCCAACGGCGATCTCGTGCTTGTGGCCACCGGCCGCAACGTGCTGAGAGTGCTCGAGCTCACCGGCCTCACGCGCGTGTTCGAGATCCGCGGCGCTTGAGAGGCGTCAGGCGGCTTGGAGATCGCCCCGGTCGTGCGCGATCTCGGTGAGCTTGGCCATCGCGCGGCGCTGGAGCCGCGAGACCTGCATCTGACTGCAACCGAGCGCCAGCGCGACCTCCGATTGCGTCAGGTCCTCGTGGAAGCGGAGCTCGAGGACGCGGCGCTCGACGGCGGACAGCTGGGTCATCAGCAGATCCGCGGTCACGGCGTGGTCCACGCGGTCGTAGCCAGCGTCGTCGGCGCCGAAGGTGTCGCGGTGCGCGGGCGCCTCGTCATCCTCCTCCACCGACGGCTCGATCGAGTCCCCATCGCGCGCCCGGGCGGCGTAGAGACCTTCGAGGACGTCTTCGATGCTCGTGCCGAGGCGTTCGGCCAGCTCCGCCGCCGACGGGCTGCGGCCCAGCTCGCTCCGCATCTGGTCGCTCGCACGCATGAGCTCGAGCGCGCGTTCCTGGAGATGCCGCGGAGGCCGCACTCCCCACGTGAAGTCGCGGAAGTAGCGCAGGATCTCGCCGCGGATCGTCGGTACGGCAAACGTCGAGAACCTCGTGCCGACGGCGGGGTCGTAGCGATCGACCGCCTTGATGAGCCCGAGCGACGCGATCTGCACGAGATCGTCGAACGACACGCGCGAGGTGTCGAAGCTCCTCGCGATGCTGCGCGCCAGCGGCAGGTGGCGGGTGACGAGACGATCGCGCAGCGCGGGATCGTGGGTGGCCCGATAGCGCCGGAACAGCTCTGCCGATCCGTCGATCCTCGATGCGGCTGCGTCGGCCATCGCCAACTCCCTTCCGGCGACACTCGAGGCCGCGAATGGTTCTGTGGTCCGCACACGCCTAAGCGAGACGCGATCCGAGACAAGATCGGGACGTAGTGTGACAGATCGCGAACCTCGGCGGCTAATCCGAGACATTCTGTTTCACTTATTGCTACATTGGAGGCCTGCATGGACGCGCCCACGGATCCGAAACCCGACGTCGCCCGGCGCCGACGCCGGGCTGACGCGGCCCGCAATGCCGAGCGGATCATGGGCGCCGCGAGCGAACTGCTGCGGGTCCAGCCGGACGCGAGCATCGAAGAGGTCGCGGAGGCCGCCGGCGTGTCGCGGGCGACCGTGTACCGGCACTTCAAGAACCGCGACGACCTGGTCGAGCTGGTGCGCCGGCAGGCGGTTGCGCTCGCCGACGCGAATGTCCACGACGCGCTCCGCCCACCCGGGGAACTGGCCGGTGGGCCCACGCCGCTGGACGTCGCCGGCGTCCTGAACAAGGTGCCACCGCATCTCCTCGGCGAGCAGATCGTCGCCGAGGCGCAGCGGTTGGTCGGGGAGAGCTCGGTCGCGCTCTACCTGGTCGACATCGACGGCACATTGCTGCTGCGACTGGCGGGATCACAGGAGTTCCCCGCCGAGCTGCCGCTCCCCCTTGCGGTGGGACCGGAGCTCCCTCGCGAAGCGCTGCCCGCGCTGCGCGCGCATGTCGCCGAAGAGCTGCCGGGCAGCGTCGTCGCTCCCCTGCTCCTGCGCGGCCGCGCGATCGGGGTGCTGCTCGCCGTGAACGCCCGCGAGGCACCCCTGCTGGAGCTTGCGCGCCACGCGGCCGCGGCGCTCGACCTGGCCAATCGCTACAGCGACGTCTTCGCCATCGCCCGCCGCCGCAAAGAGACCAGCGCCGCGGCCGAGGTCCAGCAGAACCTCCTCCCGCCGCGCATCGTGCGGATCGCGGGCGGGGTGCTGGCCGGCAACGTCCTCCCGGGCTACGAGATCGGCGGCGACTGGTTCGACTACACCGAGAACTCCGACGGCGCGTGGATCGGAGTGGCCGACAGCAGGGGCACGGGCACCACCGCCGCCGCGCTTGGCGCCGTGTCGCTCGGCGCGTTCCGCGCCAAGCGCCGCGCGGGCGGCTCGCTGGCGGACATCGCGCTGGCGATCGATCGCACGATGCGGGAGGTCGAGGTGGCGGACGCGTTCGTCAACGTGATCCTCGCCCGCTGGCACGGCCCGTCCTCGATCTTCCAGTGGGTCAACTGCGCCCATAACGCGCCGCTGCTCCTCAGCGCGCAGGGCGAGCTGCACACGCTCGACGGGCCCGCGCACCCGGCGCTGGGCATCGGCGAGCCGCCGGACGTCACGGTCCGCGAGCGCCGGCTCGCGCCGGGTGAACGGCTCCTGCTCCTCTCCGACGGCGTGCTCGAGCGCCGCGTCGCGCACGGCCGCTCGTTCGGCATGGCGGGGGTGCGCGCCGCCGTGGCCGGGAGCGGCACCGGCGCGGCCGCCACCGTCCGCGCGATCGAGGACGCCATCGCCGGCGCGTCGGTGGATCCGCTCGAGGACGACGCCACCATCGTCGTGTTCGCCCCGAGCACCCCGCTCGAGTCCTGAGCCCGCTCGTCCTCGCTCTCAGGACGTACGGTCTGCGGTGCCCGCGATGCTACGCCCCATCCGATGAACCTCCGGAACGCGACCACCGTGGCGGCGCTGATCGTGCTCGCGCTCACGTGGGGCCAGAAGCCGCCGACGCTCGTGCTCGTGATCGTCGGCATCTTCCTCGCCACGTCGGTGCTGTCGGCGGTCCACTTCGCAGAGGTCGTCGCGCACCGCGTGGGCGAGCCGTTCGGATCGCTGGTGCTCGCCGTCGCGGTCACCGTGATCGAGGTCGGGCTGATCGTCACGCTGATGGTGTCCGACAGCAAGGGGAACGAGACGCTGGCGCGCGACACCGTGTTCGCGGCGGCGATGATCACCACCAACGGCATCCTCGGGCTGAGCGTGCTGATCGGCGCGCTGCGCGACCACGTCGCCTCGTTCAACGCCGAGGGCACCGCGACGGCGCTCGCCACCGTGGCGACGCTGGCGGTGCTCACGCTCGTGCTCCCCACGTTCACGACCAGCGCGCCCGGCCCCGAGTTCACCGGCGCACAGCTGGCGTTCGCGGGTGTCGCCTCGGTGGCGCTGTACGCGCTGTTCGTGTTCGTGCAGACGGTGCGGCACCGCGACTACTTCGTCGCCGACGCCGAGGACCACGCCGCGCCGCCGAGTGACCGCGAGGCGATCGTCTCGCTGCTGCTGCTGGTGGTCGCGCTGGTCGCCGTCGTCGGGCTGGCGAAGGTCGAGTCGAAGGCGATCGAGGACGTGGTGACCGGGCTGGGCGCGCCGAAGTCCGCCGTCGGCGTCGTGATCGCGCTGCTCGTGCTGGGGCCGGAGACGCTGGCCGCCGTCCGCAACGCCACGCGCGGCCGGGTGCAGACGAGCCTCAACCTGGCGCTCGGGTCGGCGATGGCGAGCATCGGGCTGACGATCCCGGCGATCGCGATCGCCTCGATCTGGCTCGACGGCCCGCTGGTACTCGGCCTCGACTCGACCCAGATCGTGCTGCTGACGCTCACCACGATCGTCGGCGGCCTCACCGTGCTGCCGGGGCGCGCCACCGTGCAGGAGGGCGGCGTGCACCTCGTGTTATTCGCGGCGTTCGTCTTCCTCGCCGTGAACCCGTAGCGTGTCCACCGTGACCGGACTGTCCAGACCCCGCCGCGGCCGCATGCTCGGCGGCGTGTGCGCGGCCCTGGCGCGGCGGTTCGACGTCTCGCCGCTCGCTGTGCGCGCGCTGTTCGTGATCTCGTGCGTGCTGCCGGGCCCGCAGATCCTGCTCTACGTGGGGCTGTGGATCGTCATCCCGTCGGAATGAGCGTCCTCGCGATCGACCTCGGGACAAGCGGCCCGAAGGTCGGCCTCGTCGGCAGCGACGGGACGGTCGAAGCCGTGGAGTTCGAGCCCGTGCCGCTGCTCCTGCAGCCCGGCGGCGGCGCCGAGCAGCGCCCGGAGGACTGGTGGGCGGCGATCGGCCGCGCGGCGCGCAGGCTGCCGGCGCGCGAGATCCGCGCCATCGGCGTGACCGCGCAGTGGGCGGGGACCGTGGCGGTCGACGGCGGCGGCGCGCCGCTGGCGCCGGCGGTGATCTGGATGGACGCCCGCGGCGCCGTGCCCGCGCAGCGGCTGGCCGGCGCGCGCATGCGGGTCGCCGGCTACGACCCGCGCAAGCTCGCGCGCTGGGTGCGCCGCACCGGCGGCGCGCCGAGCCTGTCGGGGCGCGACTCGCTCGGCCACATCCTGTGGCTGCGCGCGGAGCGGCCGGAGATCTACGCGGCGACGGCGCGCTTCCTCGAGCCGGTCGACTGGCTCGGCCTCAAGCTCTCCGGCCGGGTCGCCACAACCGGGGTGACGGCGACGCTGCACTGGGTGACCGATACGCGCGACGCCTCGCACGTGCGCTACGACGACGACCTGCTGCGCATCGCCGGCCTGCGCCGCGAGCAGCTGCCGGAGCTGCTCGCCACCAACGCCGTCCTCGGGCCGCTGACCGCGGCCGCGCAGGCCGAGCTCGGGGTGAGGGCCGCGGTGCCCGTGGTGGCGGGGACGCCGGACACGATGTCGGCGGCCGTCGGCTCGGGCGCCACCGCCGACCACGCCGCGCACCTGTACGTCGGCACCTCGTCGTGGCTGTCGTGCCACGTGCCGTACAAGCGGACCGACCCGCTGCGGTCGGTCGCCTCGCTGCCGTCGGCGCTCCCGGGCCGCTGGCTCGTCTCGTGCGAGCAGGAGACGGCCGGCGCCAGCCTCACGCTGGCGCGCGACCTGCTGGCGGCGGACTACGCCGAGCTGGACGCCCTCGCCGCCGACGCGCCGCCCGGCGCGGACGGTGTCCTGTTCACCCCGTGGCTGAACGGCGAGCGTACGCCGGTCGACGACCACGTCGTGCGCGGCGGTCTGCACAACCTCACGCTCGCCACGCGCCGCGAGACCGTCGCCCGCGCCGTGCTCGAGGGCGTGGCGCTCAACACACGCTGGATGCAGCACGCAGT
This sequence comes from uncultured Solirubrobacteraceae bacterium, assembly GCA_963803335.1. Taxonomy (GTDB): domain Bacteria; phylum Actinomycetota; class Thermoleophilia; order Solirubrobacterales; family Solirubrobacteraceae; genus DASSUW01. The sequence goes on from CAWDME010000016.1 coordinate 379,646, forward strand.
GGAAAAGTTCTGCCGCCGCGAGCTGGACCCGATCGCGTTCGTCGGCGGCGGCGCGCGCTCGGCGCTGTGGGCGCAGATCATGGCCGACGTGCTCGGGCGCACCGTCCACCGCATCGCCGATCCCGGCGGCGCCAACCTGCGCGGGGCGGCGCTGCTCGCATTGCTCGGCCTCGGCGAGCTCGAGGTCGGCGACCTGCACGGGCGGGCGCCGGTGGAGCACGTGCATGCGCCGAACGCGGCGCACCGGGAGACCTACGACGAGCTGTACGCCGCCTTCCGCGGCACCTACCGCGCCAGCCGCCGCACGCGCCGCAAGCTGGCCGCCGTACGAGAGGAGCGCGCATGAGCGACGACCCGCTGGCCGAGATCGTCGCGGCGCTGCGGCCCTACGGCGACGTGCCGACGTTCGAGCGGTTGCCCGAGCAGGGCCGCGACCGGGCGGCAGTGCTCGCCGACGTCGAGAAGATGGCGGCGCACGAGCGCCGGTGGGCCGACGGGCATGCGTCCGGCGCCGTCTACCACGGCGACCCGGAGCACATCGCGTTCCTGGCGAAGGTCTACGCGCTGCACTCGCAGAGCAACCCGCTGCACGTCGACCTCTGGCCGAGCGCAACCAAGTTCGAGGCCGAGATCGTCTCGATGACCGCGGCGATGCTCGGCGGCGGCGAGGACATCGCCGGCGTCGTGGCCTCGGGCGGCACCGAGTCGATCATGCTCGCGGTCAAGGCGCACCGCGACCGCGCCGGGATCGAGCGCCCGCAGATGGTGCTGCCCGAGACCGCGCACGCGGCGTTCGACAAGGCGGCGCACTGCTTCGGCGTCGAGGCCGTGAAGGTGCCGGTCGGCCCCGACGTGCGCGCGGATGTGGCCGCGACGGAGGCGGCGCTGAGCGAGCGCACGGTGCTGGTGGTCGGTTCGGCGCCGTCGTACCCGCACGGCGTGATCGACCCGATCGCCGAGCTGTCCGAGCTCGCCCGGGCGCGTGGGATCGGCTTTCACACCGACGCCTGCCTCGGCGGCTTCCTGCTGCCGTTCGCCGCGCGGCTCGGCTACGACGTCCCGCCGTTCGACTTCCGGCTGCCCGGGGTGAGCTCGATGTCCGCCGACACGCACAAGTACGGCTACGCCGCGAAGGGCACGTCGGTCGTGCTCTACCGCGGCGAGGAGCTGCGCCACGCGCAGTACTTCGCGTTCAGCGACTGGCCCGGCGGCCTGTACATGACGCCGACGTTCGCGGGCAGCCGGCCGGGCGCGCTGAGCGCCGCGTGCTGGGCGGCGATGACGTCGATCGGCGCCGACGGCTACCTGGAGGCGGCGCGGCGGATCCTCGAGGCGGCCGCGGTGATCCGGCGCGGGATCGCCGGGATCGAAGGGCTGCGCGTGCTCGGCGACCCGCTGTTCTGCATCGCGTTCGCGACCGAGGAGGACGAGCTGGCGATCTACCGCGTGCTGGACGCGATGTCCGCGCGCGGCTGGAGCCTCAACGGCCTGCACCGCCCGCCGGCCGTGCACATCTGCACGACGCTGCGGCACACGCAGCCCGGCGTGGCCGAGCGGTTCGTCGACGACCTCGCCGCCGCGGTCGCCCAGGTGCGGGGCGAACCCGCGCGCGAGACCGGCATGGCGCCGATCTACGGGATGGCCGCCACGCTCCCCGACCGGGGCACGGTGACGGCCATGCTCAAGGGCTTCATGGACCTGTGGTTCCGTCCGTGAGCAGGCGCCGCAGGCCGGAGGCGCGGGCGACCGGGCGGCCGACCGCCGCGCGCACCGACTCCTCGGAGCCGACGACGATCAGCTCCTGCCGCGCGCGGGTGACGGCCGTGTAGAGCAGCTCGCGCGTGAGGATCGGCGAGGTCGGCTCGGGCAGCACGACGGCGGCGGCGGCGAACTGCGAGCCCTGCGCCTTGTGGACGGTCATGGCGTAGACGGTGTCGACGGCGGCGAGCCGCGTCGGGCTGATCTGCACGCGCTCGAACGCGGCGGTGAGCCCGCCTTCGCCGGCGATCACGACCCCGGTGTCGCCGTTGAAGAGCTGCAGCCCGTAGTCGTTCTCGGTGACGAGCAGCGGCCGGCCGACGTACCACTCGGCCCCGCCCGCGCCGGTCCAGTCCTCGATCAGGGCGGTCCACGCGCTCACCCCGTACGGGCCGCGGCGGTGCGCGCACAGCAGCCGGAACGAGCCGAGCGCGGCGATCGCGGCCGGGCCGTCGCCCGCCTCGGCGGCGGCGGTGACCGCGCGGGCGGTGGCCACCGCGCGCTCGCGCACGAGCGCGTCGTCGGCGACCCACGTGACGCCGGCGAGCGCGGCAACGGTGCCGTCGGCGTCGCCGGCCCGGATCGCCTCGGCGACGCGGCCGATGTCCGCGTCGTAGCGGTAGACCTCGGCGAGCGTGACGATCGCGTCGCCGCCGGCGGCGGCGATGTCGCCGAGCACGGCGCCGGCCTCGATCGAGGTGAGCTGGCCGGGGTCACCGACGAGGATCAGCCGCGCGCCCGGGCGGACGGACTCGACGAGCCGCGCCATCTGCCACAGGGAGACCATCGACGTCTCGTCGACGATCACCACGTCGTACGGCAGCCGGTTGCCGCGGTGGTGGCGGAAGCGGCTGTGGGTGTCGGGCCGCCAGCCGAGCACGCGGTGCAGCGTGCGCGCCTCGACGCCTTCGATGCCCGCTTCCCGCATCGCGTCGGTCAGCCGCGCCGCGGCGACGGCGGTCGGCGCGGCGAGCGCGATCAGCGCATCCGGGTCGCGCTCGAGCAGCAGCGCGACGATGCGGGCGACCGTCGTGGTCTTGCCGGTGCCGGGGCCGCCGGCGATCACGGCGAAACGGCGCGTGAGGGCGGTCTCGGCGGCGAGCCGCTGCTGCGGGTCCGCGAACCGCGCGAGCGCGTCCGGGGCGACGGGCGACGGCCCCGGCGCGGTCATCAGCGCGCGCAGGTCGGCGGCCAGGAGACGCTCCGCGCGCCAGTAGCGGTCGAGGTACAGCGCGCCGCCCTCGAGGTGCAGCGGGCCGGCGAGCAGCGGGCTGGCGGCGACGCGCTCGAGCCAGGCGTCCGGCTCGGGCCACGTCAGCGCGGCGAGGTCGACCGGCTCGTCGGTATCGACCGTCGCCGTCTTGTGGATCTTCGCGAGGTCGACGTACACGTGCCCGAGCCGCGGCGCGCGCACGGCGAGCGCCACGGCCAGCGCGACCGACTCGTCGGTCTCCCCGGCCAGCGCGATCAGCCGCTGCGCGACGTGCACGTCGGCGGGGGCGAGCACGCCCGCGTCGTTGAACTCGCGCAGGAGCCCGGTCGCGCGGAGGGCGAGGCGGGCCTCGCTCACGCGAGCCTCCGCTCGCCGTCCGGGCTCGCCGAACGGCGGAGGCCGCGTGAGTCGTCCGGCGCCCGGTCCAGGGCGTCGCTCAACGCGGTCACCAGCCCGGCCGGCGGCCGCCACGCGAACACGCCGCAGCGGCTCCCGTCGACCACCGGCGTGTCCGGCCCGACCATCCCGCGCACGAACAGGTAGAGCACGCCGCCGAGGTGCTGGTCGGGGTCGTAGCCCGGCAGCCGCCAGCGCAGGTAGCGGTGCAGCGCCACCGTGTACAGCAGCGCCTGCAAGCCGTAGTGCCCGCGCTCCATCTCGGCGGCGAGCGCGGCCGGCCGGTGGTGCCAGGCGGTCAGCTCCTCCCCGGCCGCGGCGAGCCAGTTCGTCTTGTAGTCGACCACGGTGAAGCGCTCGCCGGCGCGCGCCACGAGGTCGATGCTGCCGGTCACGTAGCCGCGCACGGTGCTGCGCAGCGCGGGGTCGGAGAGCCGGTCGGCGTAGGCGGTCAGCGGGTCGCCCGCCGGCAGGTGCGCGCGGAGGACGCCGGCGATCACGTCGAGCGCCACCCGACCGGTCGGTTCGTCGCCGCCGACGAGCGGGAACTCGAAGTCGAGCTCGTCGAGCCGGTCGGCGCGGGCGAGGTCGCGCAGCCGCAGCCCGTCCGCGGACAGCGGCGTCTCGATCGCCGCCCGCAGCCCGGCCACGACCGCCGCGGCGTCGCCGATGTCGACCGCGCGGCGCATCTGCACCTCGGCGACACGCGCGGCGAGCTCGGCCTCGAGATCGTGCGCCGCGAAGTCGGTCGCCTCCAGCACGCGGTGCACGAACGTGCCGACGCTCGTGCCGGCCGGCATCGCGGCGAGCAGCGAGGGCGTCATGCGCAGCGTCTCGTCGCCGGCGGGCGCCGCCGGGCGCACCGGCGCCTCCGGCTCGTCCGCCAGCACCGTCTCCTCGGGCTCGCTCGCCACCCGCGCCTCGTGCGCGCCGCTCGTGATGTCGCTGAACGACGTGCGCCGCCAGCGGCGGTCGAGCCTCCGGTCGAAGCGCGCGGCGCCGAGCTCGGCGGGCGCCCGCAGCGGCCCGCTCCACGCGATCGGCCGCTCGAGCCGCGAGCGCTCGACGCTGATGCACCCCGGCGCCTCCTCCGCCAGCTCCTCGAAGCGCGTGACGGCGGCGGTGTCGGAGGGCGTGCCGCGCCCGATCGCGGGCACCGCGCCGTCGTCCCGGCGCGCGAACAGCAGCCGGCCGAGCGGCGAGTCGCGGCTGTTCCACGACGGCGCCCACCACACGACCGCCTGGTGCTTGGCGCGCGTGAGCGCCACGTAGGCGAGCCGCAGGTCCTCGCCGCGCTCCTCGATCAGGTGCTGCTCCTTGTGGCGGTTGAAGTCCGGGCCCTCGAGCCCGACGTCGATCGTGCGGCGATCGTCGTTGTCCGGGTCGTGATAGGCGACCGGCAGCCCCGGCGGGATGTAGCCGGGCTCCCACAGGTGCGGGTAGTAGACGATCGGGAACTCGAGGCCCTTGCTGCGATGCACGGTGAGGACCTGGACGGCCTGGGCGTCGGACTCCAGGCGGCGGCTGCGGTCCTCGTCGCTGGTGTCCTGGTCGGCCTCGGCGATGCGCCGGCGCAGCCAGGCGACGAGCGCGGTCGTGCCGAGCTGCTCGGTGGTGGCCGCCGCGTGCAGGAGCTGGCCGACGTGGCGCACGTCGGTGAGGCGGCGCTCGCCGTCGGCGGCGGCGAGCACGCGCTCCGGCAGCCCCTCGGCGAGCGTGACCGTTTCGATCAGCGAGGCGACGCCGCTGGCGCGCAGCACGCGCGCCCATTCGTGCAGGCGGCGGTGCACCGCCTCCCAGTCCTCGTCGCCCGCGCCGGCGATCCGCTCCGCGCTCCAGCCCAGGAACACGGTCAGCGCGGCGGCGTGCGCGCGCAGCTCCGACGTCGGGCGCTCGAGTGCCTCGAGCAGCCGGAGCCACTCGCGCGCCTGCGGCGTCCCGAACACGCTGCCGGCGCCGTTGATCACCGCCGGGATGCCGGCCTCGCCGAGCGCGTCGCGCACCTGCGCGGCGGCGCGGTTGGTCTGCACGAGCACGGCGACGTGCCCGGGCTCGATCGGCCTGCCTTCCACCTGCGCGCCCGAGCTGAGCAGATGCACGAGGTCGGTCGCCAGGTCGATCGCGATGTGGTCGCGCGCCGAGGCGTTGCGGGCGTAGCCGCCCTGGGTGGTGGCGATCGACGGCTCGTCGCGGTGCACGACGCGGATGCGCAACGGTGCGGCGTGCGGCGCGCCCGTCAAGCGCGGCTCCTGGTGATCGTCGGTGGCGCGGACCTGGCGGTAGACGATCCCCTGGTGCCCGAGTCGGGCGCCGCCGAACAGCGCGTCGTAGGCGTCGATCAGCCCCTGGTCGCTGCGGTAGTTGACCTCCAGCGTGGCCTGCGTGTCGGCCTCGCGCGCGGCGTCGAGGTAGGCGTAGACGTCAGCGCCGCGGAACGCGTAGATCGCCTGCTTCGGGTCGCCGATGAGCACGAGCGTGCCGCCGCCGAACGCGCGCCGCATGATGTTCCACTGCACCGGGTCGGTGTCCTGGAACTCGTCGACGAGGACGACCGTGAACTGGTGCTGTAGGCGCCGCGCGACGATCGCGCCGCCCGGGCCCTCGAGCGTCGCGTTGAGGCGGGTGAGCAGGTCGTCGTAGGTCATGAACCCGGCGCGCTGCTTGCGGCGATCGAGCTCATCGCGCACCGCACGGGCGAGCCGCGCGCGCATGCCCGGCACGCTGGTGTCCCCGGCGCTCACCGCCGGCTCGATCGGCGCCAGCGGGTTGGCGACGGCGATGGCGGCGATGCGGCCGGCCTCGTCGCGGCTGAACGCCGGCTCGCCGTCGGCGCGGTGAAAGCGGCGGACATAGAGGTCGTCGACGACCTCGTCGACCATGTCGCTGACGTCCTCGACGAACTCGGCGTCGCGCTCGACGTCGCCGGCCACGCCGAGGCCGCTCAGCACCTCCTGGCAGAACCCATGGGTGGTGGCGATCGTGGCGGCGTCGAAGTCGGCGACCGCGCGGGCCAGGTTCTCGCGGCGCACCGCGTCCGTCTCGGCGGCGGCGTCGCGAACCAGCCGCTCGCGCACGCGCTCGCGCAACTCGCCGGTCGCCATCCGCGTGAACGTGACGAGCAGGAGCTTGTGGAGCGGCGTCCCCTCGGCCACGTAGCGGGAAGCCAGCGCGGCGATCGTCCACGTCTTGCCGGTGCCGGCGCTCGCCTCGAGCACCGTGATGCCGGTCGGGAGCGGGCCGTTCACATCGAACGCGCGGGTCATCGCTCGTGCCCCAGCAGGGGGTCCCACAGCCGCCGCGCCCAGCGGCCGAAGCGGCGCGTCTCGTCCATGTCCCACGGCTCGTCCGTCCGCGCCCCCTCCGCGAGGAGCTCGTCGTAGGTCCGCATCCCGAACACGAGCTGGTGCTCGGGCTCGGCCTGCTCGCCGGGGAACTTGCCCGATTCCCACGCCTTACGGGGGTCGGCGCCGGCCGCGTAGGCGGCCGAAGTCACGCAGTACAGCGGCGGCGGCTCGCGCATCCCGCGGTCGTAGAGGTCGAGCAGCTGCGCCAGGTAGTCGAGGGCGAGCGCGCCGTCGACGCCCGCGACGCGCTTGACCGCCGCGCCGCCCTCCGGATCGCGCCCCACCGTCACGGCCTCGAACGCGCGGCTCGGGTGCGCGGCCTGCACCGCGAGCAGCCGCACCCAGGCGGCGATCCGGTGCCGCGGGTTCACACGCGAGTACGTGACCGTGCGCAGCACGTCGTCGACGATCCCGGCCACCGTCCCGGTGAGCAGGCGGCCGCCGGGCAGCTCCACGCGCACGTCGAGCGACTTCGCGTCGCCCGCGGGCGCGCGCGCGACGATCTCGTCCACCACGGGGTCGACCTTGTGGATCAGCGGCAGGCCGAGCTGGCCGGGCGGGAGCGTGCCGCGGCCGATCTCGGCGAGGATCGCCGTGCGCCGCTCCGCGCCGGCGAGCCGCGCGTCGAGCAGCCGCTGGCCGACGCCCCACAGCTCCAGCGAGTCGAGCTCGACCGGCAGCGCGTCCTGCACCTCGTCGGAATAGTCGGCGACGCCGATCCCGAGCCGCTTGCGCAGGAACGCGCGCACCGGCCGCTCGACGAAGCGCACGAGGTCGTCGAGCTCGACGAGGTCGCCGGCGAGCGGCGGCAGCGGCTGCTCGAGGAAGCGCCGGCGCGGCGCGCGCTCGCCGGTGAGCGCCTGTGCGCCGCGCAGCGTGACGCGGTCAAAGCTCCAGGTCGTGTCCGGCACCAGCGCCCCGCGCTCGAAGTTGCGCTGGTCGAACGGCTGGAGCGGGTGCCGGACCACGACGCCGTGGCCGACGAGGTCCAGCAGCTCGCCGACCGGCACGGCCGGCGGCTTCGCGAGGTTGGTGCGCTCGTCGTTGCCGGTGTAGGTGACGATCAGCCGGTCGGTCGCCGCCATCAGCGCGTCGAGCAGGAGCTGGCGGTCCTCGGTGCGGGCGTCGCGCTCGCCGATGTGCGGGTCCTCGAGCAGCAGGTCGTCGCCGTCGCGCGGCGCCTTGCGCGGGAACACCCCGTCGTCGAGCCCGAGCAGGCACACGACGCGGTGGGGCACCGACCGCATCGGCACGAGCGTGCAGATCGTCAGGTGGCCGGTCCGGAAATTCGCGCGCGTCGGCCGGCCCTTCAGCCGGTCGGCGAGCAGCGTGCGCAGCTCCGGCAGCGCCAGCTCGGCGGCGTTGCCGGCCGCCTCGCTCACGACATCGTCGAGGATCCGCTGCAGCTCGGCGCGCTGCCAGGCATCGCGCGGCGGCGTGGCAGTGAGGGTGTCGGCGGCAATCGCCAGCGCGGCCGCCCATTCGCCGATCGCCTTCGGGGCGATCAGCGCGTCGACCGTCGCAGCCAGGCGATCGATCAGCTCGGCGAAGCGGCCGACGAGGTCGATCGCGCCGCTCTCGACGTCGTCGAGCGGGAGCACGCGCTCGAACAGCCGCTGGTCGTCCTCGCTCATCGTGACCCCGAGCAGCAGCCGGTCGAGCCCGGACTGCCACGTGCCGCTGGGCAGCTGATCGAGCTTGAACGGCCGGCGGTGCGCGGCGTCGAGCCCCCAGCGGATGCCGCTCGCGCGCACCCACTCCTCCAGGCGCCCGATGTCGTCGTCGTCGAGGTTGAAGCGCCGGCGGACGGGCTCGCGGTCGGCGAGGTCGAGCACCTGCGAGGCGGTCAGCCGCTCGCCGGCCAGCTCGATCAGCCGGGCGACGACGCCGAGCACCGGGTTGGTCTGCCGCAGCGAGCGGTCGGCGAGCCGGACGCGCAGGTCGGGCGGCGCGCCCTCGAGGGGCTCGACCTCGTCGTCACCGGCGCCGAACGTCGCCTGGATCAGTGGCGCGAACGTCTCGATGTCCGGGCACATCACGATCACGTCGCGCGGCTCGAGCGTCGGGTCGTCGGCAAGCAGATGCAGGATCGCGTCGCGCAGCACCTCCACCTGGCGGGCGCGGCCGTGGCAGGAGTGGACCTGGATGCTGCGGTCCACGGCGTTCGCGCCGCGGCAGTCCTCGCGCACGTTTTTCTGTATCCGGGCGAGCAGCGAGTCGGCGCGGGAGGCGACCGGGTGCAGGTGGTCCACGTGCGCGCGGCCGAGCACGAGCTGCAGCTCGCGCGAGTCGTGCCCCCACGAGGCGACCAGGGGATTGGCGGCGCGCTCACCGACCTCGGCGCGGCGGGTCACGGGCGGGCGGTCCTTCAGCCGCTCCCACTGCGCGGGCGAGGGGTGCAGCAGGAACAGGTGGACGTCACGGTGCGCGGCGAGCGCGCGCAGCACGTTGAGGTGGCCGGCCGGCAGGCGCGTGAGCCCGAACACCGCGAGCCGCGGCGGGAGGTCGACGAGGCCGCCGTCGGCGTGCAGCGCCCGGCAGGCCGCGCGGCCCCGCTCCGCCGGCCCGGGCACCGGGAGCCGGTCGCGCAGCCGCCGCCACAGCTCGGCCTGCCAGTGCTCGCCCTCGCCGGCCGCCCAGCCCTCGAGCATCTCCGGCCGGTACAGCGCGTAGCGGTCGAACAGCTCGGCCGCGTGGCGGACGCTCGAGAAGCGCCGCGCGCGGCGGTCCTCGTCATCGCCGAGGTGGTCGGCGAGCAGCTGCAGCCACGGCTCGTGCAGCGACGCGTCGACGATCTCCAGCAGCGGCCAGACCGCGCGCTCGGCCCGCCACGGGTCCGCTTCGGGGTCGATCCCCGAGGCGGTGGCGACCGCGTCGGCGATCAACCGTCCCGGTGGCGGGAAGTCGACGTTCGCGCACACGCCGTCCGCCCGCCCGGGCGTGACCCCGAGCGCCGCGGACATCCGCTGGCTGAGCCAGCGCTCCATCCCGCGCGTGGGCACGGCCACGATCTCGCGCGCGAACGGATCCGCGAGCGGATCGGCGAGTAGCGCGGCGAGCGCCTCGACCAGCGCGTCGGCGCGTTCAGATCGGTGGACGTGGAGCGCTACAGCGAATCGATGGCCTCGTTGAAGGTCTGGCTCGGCCGCATGACCTCGTCGGCCCGGTCGCGGTCCACGAAGTAATAGCCCCCGAGGTCGACGGAGTCGCCCTGCACGTCGCCCAGCTCGGCGACGATCTTCTCCTCCTCGGCGGCCAGCCGCTCCGCGAGATCCCAGCCGAGCTTCTGTGCCCAGTACAGCGCGAGGTAGAAGTGGCTGCCGCGGTTGTCGAGCTCGCCGACGCGCCGCGACGGGGACTTGCCGTTCTCCAGCAGCTCGCCGGTGGCGGCGTCGAGCGCCTTCGCCAGCTCGTCGGCGCCGGCCTTCTCCAGCGACACCGCCAGCGCGAGGAACTCGCCGAGCGAGTCCCAGCGCAGGTGGTTCTCCTTGAGCAGCTGCTGGACGTGCTTGGGCGCCGAGCCGCCGGCGCCGGTCTCGAACAGCCCGCCGCCGTTCATCAGCGGCACGATCGAGAGCATCTTCGCGCTGGTGCCGAGCTCGAGGATCGGGAACAGGTCGGTGAGGTAGTCGCGCAGCACGTTGCCGGTGACGGCGATCGTGTCCTCGCCCGCGGCGGCGCGCTCGAGCGTGAAGCGCGTCGCCTCGGCCACCGGCAGGATCTCGATCTGCAGCCCCTCGGTGTCCGGCAGGTACTCGCGGACCTTCTTGAGCACCTCGGCGTCGTGCGCGCGCGTCTCGTCGAGCCAGAACACGGCGGGCGAGCCGGTCGCCCTGGCGCGCCCGACGGCGAGCTTGACCCAGTCGCGGACCGGCGCGTCCTTGGTCTGGCACGCGCGCCAGATGTCACCGACCTCGACCTCGTGCTCCAAGAGCGTGTCGCCGGCGGAGTTCACGACCCGCACCGTGCCGGCCGCCTGAATCTCGAACGTCTTGTCGTGGCTGCCGTACTCCTCGGCCTTCTGCGCCATCAGGCCGACGTTCGGCGTCGTGCCCATCGTCGCCGGGTCGAAGGCGCCGTGCTCGCGGCAGAAGTCGATCGTCTCGGCGTACAGAGCCGCGTACGAGGAGTCGGGGATGACGGCCTTGGCGTCCTGCTGCTCGCCGTCGGCGTTCCACATCTGGCCCGACGTGCGGATCATCGCCGGCATCGACGCGTCGACGATCACGTCGCTCGGCACGTGCAGGTTCGTGATGCCGCGATCGGAGTCGACCATCGCGAGCGCCGGCCCGGTGGCGAGCGCCTCCTTGATCGCCTCCGTCACCTCCGGTGAGGCGGCGGCCAGCACCGCGCCGAGGCCGTTGTTCGGGTTCGGCAGCTCGTCGCCGTAGCGGTTGAACACGTCGGCGAAGTACGCCCGCACCGCGTGGCCGAAGATGATCGGGTCCGAGACTTTCATCATCGTCGCCTTCACGTGCAGGGAGAACAGGACGCCCTGCGCCTTCGCGTCCTCCACCTGCGCGAGCAGGAACGCGTCGAGCGCGCGGCGGCGCATCACCGCGGCGTCGACGATCTCGCCCTCCAGCACCTTCAGGCCCTGGCGCAGGACCGTGACCTCGGGGCCGACCACGAGCTCGATCCGCAGCTCGTCGTCGCGTCCCATCGTCACCGACTTCTCGGTCGAGCGGAAGTCGCCGTCGCTCATCGTCGAGACGTGCGTCTTCGAGCCCGAAGACCACTCGCCCATCGAGTGCGGGTGCTTGCGGGCGTACGCCTTTACCGACGCCGGCGCGCGGCGGTCGGAGTTGCCCTCGCGCAGCACCGGGTTGACGGCGCTGCCCTTCACGCGGTCATACGGCTCCGGGTCGGCGTCGTACTCCGGGATGTCGTAGCCGTGGTCCCGCAATTCCTTGATCGCCGTCTTGAGCTGCGGGATCGAGGCGCTGATGTTGGGCAGCTTGATGATGTTCGCCTCGGGCGTCTTGGCGAGGTCGCCGAGCTCGGCCAGCGCGTCCGGCACGTGGCCGAACTGAGCGAGGATGCGACCGGCGAGCGAGATGTCGCGCAGCTCGACTTCCACGCCCGCCTTGCCGGCGAACGCGCGGATGATGGGTAGCAGCGAGTGCGTCGCGAGCGCGGGCGCCTCGTCCGTGTACGTGTAGATGACCTTCATCGGGGCGCGACACGGTATTACTCATCGCATGGCGTTCGTCCCGCCCGCCCGTCATCTGCTCCGTGCAAAGGACCTGGCGGACGCCCGCTACTTCGAGCCGTTGGACGTCGATGACCTCGCCCGCGCGGCCGGATTGAGCCGCGCGCACTTCTCGCGCGAGTTCCGCCGCGCGTTCGGGGAGTCGCCGCACCAGTACCTGCTCACGCGCCGGCTCGAGCGCGCCGCAGCGCTGCTGCGCAACACCGACCGCTCGGTGGCTGAGATCTGCCTCGACGTCGGGCTGCAGAGCGTCGGCTCGTTCACGACGAGCTTCACCCGCACGTTCGGGAAGTCGCCGACCGTGTACCGCGCGGAGTTCCCGCCGGCGTCCCATCAAGCGCGGATCCCGGCCTGCGTGCTGCGGTTCTACGGCCGCCCCTCACGACAGCACGTTTGAAGAAGACAGAGCGGCGGTGCGCCCGTACCGTGACGGCATGGTTCGCATCGCCAATTCACAGCTCTGGGTCCACGACCAGGACGAGGCCCTCGCCTTCTACACCGACAAGCTCGGTTGGGAGATCCGCTCAGACGTCACGATGCCCGAGATGGGCAACTTCCGCTGGCTGGCCGTCGGCCCCGCCGGCCAGGAGGACTTCTCCGTCGTGCTCATGGCCATCCCCGGCCCGCCCGTGATGGACGGCACCACCGCCGAGCAGGTCAGCGACCTGATGGGCAAGGGCTTCGCCGGCACGGTCTTCCTCACCACCGAGGACGTGCGCTCCGACTACGAGCAGCTCAAGGGCCGCGGCGTCGAGTTCACGGAGGCGCCCGAGCAGCGCCCGTACGGGATCGACGCCGGGTTCCGCGACCCGTCGGGCAACTCGTTCCGCCTCACCCAGCTCACGATGGACCTCTCCCCCTAGATGGTTGATGCGTAATTGAGAGGCGGCCGCGTGAGGGCGCCGAAGGGAGGCGTTGCTAACAGCAACGTCGACCTTTGGAGGCCTCGTGCTCGCCGCCCTCGACGCCCTCGTCATCGCACTGTATGTGCAGATCGACGACTTCCTCGGCCCGCGCCATCGCGGGCCGGGACGGCCGCCCACGCTCAGCGATAGCGAGCTGATCACGCTCGCGGTCGCGCAGGTGCTGTTGGGCATGCCCAACGACCGTCAGTTCCTTGCGCTGGCGCGCTGGCGGCTGGGGCACTTGTTCCCACGGCTGATCGACCAGTCCGGCTACAACCGGCGGCTGAGGGCGCTCGCGCCACAGATCGCTCGCTGCATCGACTATCTGGCCTTCATCTCGCCGAGCTTCTGCGATCGGCTGTGGCTGCTGGATTCCACCCCGGTGCCCTGCGGCCAGTCACGCGAGACCGTCAAGCGCTCGGAATTTGCCGGCTACGCGGGCTACGGGCGCTGCGCGAGCCACAGCCGCTGGTTCTGGGGCTTCCGGCTCTACGTGATCTGCGCAGCCGACGGGATGCCGATCGGCTGGGAGGTCGCGGCGGCCAACATCGGCGAACGCGTGGTCGCCGCCGAACTGCTCGACCGCGTCCCAGTCGCCGGACACACGGTCATCGCCGACAAGAACTTCGCCGGCGCCGAGTTCGAGCAACTCATGGCCGCCCACGGCGCCCGATTCCTGCGCCCTGATCGCCGCAACGAACCGCGCCGCAACGGCAGCCTCGGCCACATCCGCCAATGGATCGAATCGACCTTCTGGACCTGCAAAGGCCAACTCGGCCTCGAACGCCACGGCGCCCGCACCATCCGCGGACTCGGCGCCCGCATCGGCCTCAGACTCCTCGCCCTGGCCGCCGGCATCTGGCACAACCACCTCACCGGCCAACCCGGACGCGCCTTCGCCGCCTACGGCCGCTGATTACACATCAACCATCTAGACGACGCGGGTGACCGGCGCGCGCCGGCCACCCGCTCGCCCTCACTTGATCAACCCGTGCGGGTTGAGGACGAACTTCTTGGCTACGCCGGAGTCGAAGTCCTTGTAGCCCTGCGGCGCCTCGTCGAGCGAGATGACCGTGGCGTTGACCGCCTTCGCGATCTGCGCCTTGTCGTGCAGGATCATCTGCATGAGGCCGCGGTGGTACTTCATGACCGGGCACTGGCCGGTGGTGAACGTGTGCGACTTCGCCCAGCCGAGGCCGATGCGGATCGACAGCGAGCCCTCCTTCGCGGCGTCGTCGACCGCGCCCGGGTCGCCGGTCACGTACAGACCCGGGATGCCGAGCTTGCCGGCCGCCCGCGTGATGTCCATGATCGAGTTCAGGACCGTCGCGGGCGCCTCGTGGTCGGCGTCGGAGCCGTGGCCGCGGGCCTCGAAGCCGACGGCGTCGACCGCCGCGTCGACCTCAGGGACGCCGAGGATCTGCTCGATCTGGTCCTTCGGGTCGCCCTTGGAGACGTCGATCGGCTCGCAGCCGAAGCTCTTGGCCTGCTCGAGCCGCTCCGGGATCAGGTCGCCGACGAACACGACCGCGGCGCCGAGCAACTGCGCGGAGTGCGCGGCCGCCAGCCCGACCGGACCGCCGCCCGCGATGTAGACCGTCGAGCCTGACTTGACGCCCGCGGTGAAGGCGCCGTGGAAGCCGGTCGGGAAGATGTCCGACAGCATCGTCAGGTCGAGGATCTTCTCCATCGCCTGTTCCTTGTCAGGGAACTTGAGGAGGTTCCAGTCGGCGTACGGCACGAGCGCGTACTCGGCCTGGCCGCCGACCCAGCCGCCCATGTCGACGTACCCGTACGCCGAGCCCGGCCGGTCCGGATTGACGTTCTCGCAGACGCCGGTGTGGCCCTCCTTGCAGTTGCGGCAGCGCCCGCAGGCGATGTTGAAGGGCACCGAGCAGAGGTCGCCCTCCTTGATGAACTCGACGCCCGGCCCGACCTCGATCACCTCGCCGGTGATCTCGTGCCCAAGGATCAGCCCCTCGGGCGCCGTGGTGCGGCCACGGACCATGTGCTGGTCGGAGCCGCAGATGTTGGTGGATACGACTTTGAGGATCGCCGCATGAGGTAGCGACCGGCCCACGTTGGCCGGGTTGACACCCGGGCCGTCCTGGAGCTCGAAGGTCGGATAGTCGATGTCCTGGACCTCGACCTTACCGGTGCCCATATAGGCGACGCCTCTGTTGTCAGCCATATGCTGACCCCCTTCCGCCTGGTGGCGTGTCGGGTTTTGACGCTACCCCCCGAGGCTGGGAGGCTGCTGTGAGACGGGCACGGTCGTCAGGTTCTTTACAGCTCGTGTTCGGCGAGCCGCGCCTGGAGGTCTTTGACCCGATTCCGGAGCTCTTGCGTGCGGGCTCTGGTGGCCGCGTGCTGCGGGTGATCGTTGGATCGCGCGCCGTGGGCGAACGCGTACTCCCAGCTCGCCATGTGCGCCTTGAGCTCCCGTGTCGCCGCCTCGAGATGCTCGCGGAGCTGCTCGGTCATGTCACCGATCCTACGCGGCGTGCTCGGCGATCAGTGCCTTGAGGTCCGCGACCTTCTGGCGGACCGCCCGGTGCTGCGGATGGTCGCCGACGCTGCAGCCGTGACCCATCGCGTAGGCGTACTCCCACGAGGCCAGCAGGGCCTTGAGCTCGGCGCGGAGGGCTTCGAGATCCATTGGTATGGGATATCGACCGCTCCGGCGGAACTTGAAGCGTCATTCGTTGCGCTCGACGGCGTCGCCGATCAGCCAGAACATCGGCGGCCACAGGCCGACGAACAGGGCGCGGCGCTCGGCGTTGCCGCGCTCGTCCTGGTCGACGGTCTTGGCGCGGATCCACAACGTGATGCAGAGGCCGATGCTCCCGAGCGAGGCGAGATGCAAGTGCCAGCCGCGCAACCCGGCGCGGAGGAGCGTCTGTGTGAGCATGCACCGTCGCTACCCAGGGGTAGGCCCTTCGCATGCCGCGCCGCCCCTCGCTCCCCCGCCGGCTGCGCACGGCGAGCCGCTGGCCCCTCGGCGTCACGCTGACCTCGTGGCGGTACATGTGGCGCACGACGCCGTTTCACCGGTCCGAGACGCTCGGCAGCCTCGAGACCGACTCCCCGCCGGATTTTCCGGACGGCGTCGACCGCGACGAGGTCCAGTACGCGCGCGCGGGCGCCGGCCCGCTGTTCCACCGCGTGTACCGGGCGTGCATCCGCGGTACGGCGGTGTCGCCGGAGGAGCTGGTGGGCGCGATCGCCGCCAATCCCGACCGCGTGGCGCCGAGTGAGTTCGCGAGCTTCAACAAGGTGCTCGGCGAGGAGGGCGCGATGGCGGTCGGCGACGAGTACGTCGTGCGCATGCCCGGGCCGTGGGACGGGCCGGTGCGGGTCGTGGGGCGCACACCCACCTCGTTCCGCTTCGCCACCTTGGACGGCCACCTCGAGGCCGGCCAGATCGACTTCTCGGCGCGGCGCGACGGGCTGCTCGAGTTCCGCATCGAGTCGTGGGCGCGGGCCGGCGACCGCCTCTCGAACCTGCTCTACGACCGGCTGCGGATGAGCAAGGAGATCCAGCTGCACATGTGGACGTCGGTGCTCGAGCACGTGGCCGAGCTGTCCGGCGGGCGGCTCACGGGCGGCATCGAGATCCGGACGCGGCGTGTCGATGAGTGAGACCTGGCACCGCGACGCGCTGGCGCAGGAGCTCCCGGGCGAGCGGCCCGGCGATCCGGTGCCCGGCGGCCCGTGGGAGATCGCGCGGCGGCTGATGACCGACTACCGCATGGCCGATCCGGCGATCGTCCGCGCGCGCTGGCAAGGCGACGCGTTGCTCGGCCGGGTGATGGAGCTGCACTTGCGCTTCCGCCGGATCCTGTGGGTGCGCGCCCACGTGCGCGTGCGCCGGATGTGGGACGAGGAGCGCGACGGTGCGCGCGTGTTCGGCTACGAGTACGAGACACTCCCGGGCCACGTCGAGACCGGCGTCATGGACTACGAGGTGCACAAGTGGCTCGCCGACGGGCGCGTCGAGTTCCGCCTGCATGCGCGCTCGCGGCCGTCGGGCGGGGGACCCTGGTGGGCGCGGCTCGGGTACCGGCTCGTCGGCCGCCGCGAGCAGGTGCGCTTCTACTACCGCTGCTGCTCCCGGATCGCCGAGCTCGTCGCGGCGGAGCTCGGCCTCCCGGCCGCGCCGCCTCCGCCGGCCGCACGCCTCGAGGAGGGCGATGCCGCAGACGTGGCCGAGCTCAGCGAGCGGCTGGTTCCGCGTCGGACAACGTGACGGGGTGGCAGAGATCCGCGCGCTCGTCGTCGGCCAGCGCCTTGCGCAGTGAGGCGAACGCGACGGCGCCGGTCAGCAGCGGGACCCAGAACAGGATCACGCGGTACAGGAGCACGGCCGCCGCCGTCGCGGCCGCGGGCGCGCCGTAGACGATCAGCGTGCCGATCAGGCCGCCGTCGATCCCGCCGACGCCGCCCGGGATCGGCAGCAGCCCGCCGATCTGCCCGATCAGGTAGCCCATCAGGACGATGGTGAGCGGGACCGAGGCGCCGACGGCGTGGAACGTCGCCCACAGGACGGCGTTGTCCCACGCCCAGTACCCGAGTGCGCCGATCACGACCAGCGGGTCGCGCTCCTTGGCCAGGGCGATCGCCTCCGCGGTGCCGTCGATCAGCGCCTTGCGCGTCGCGGCGACCGCGCGCCGCATCCGCCCCGCGTCCGCGCCCGGCTTCTCGCCCGGGCCAAACCTCGGTACGGCTGCGACCAGCCCGATCGTCGCGGCGGCCAGCGCGGCGGGGCCGGCGGTCAGCCATAGCGGCTGGTCGGACGTGAAGATCATCACGACGCCGAGCACGACCACGGCGACGAAGTTCACCGACGACTTGATGAGCAGGAACGCGACCGAGCGACGGGCGATCTTGTCCGCCGGCATCCCGCCGCGGCTCAGCACCCAGGCGCCGAGCGCGACGCCGGCGGCGCCGCTGGCCGGCACGATCGAGCCGACCGCAAGCTCGGACCCGGCAATCTCCCAGCTCGTCCGCCAGCCCATCGACCCGCAGAAGATCGGCCGGAACATGAGCACGTACGACGCGCAGCTCAGGAGCTCGAACACGACGCCGAGCACCATCCAGCCGGGTGCCGCCCGGGTCAGGAGGTGACGTACGTCGGCGAGCCCGGGCGTGAGCACGGCGATC
This sequence comes from uncultured Solirubrobacteraceae bacterium, assembly GCA_963803335.1. Taxonomy (GTDB): domain Bacteria; phylum Actinomycetota; class Thermoleophilia; order Solirubrobacterales; family Solirubrobacteraceae; genus DASSUW01. The sequence goes on from CAWDME010000016.1 coordinate 397,637, forward strand.
AGGATCAGCGCGACGACGAGCGCAAAGACCTGGAGCGCGCGGCGCCCGAGCCTGCCGGGCGCGACCTCTTCGGGGAGCCCGCCGGACACGCTGGCAGAGTTTGACGGCTCACCATGGTCCCCGGCACGGCATTCGAGAGCGAGGTCGTCATCCGCCGCCGGCGCTTCGCCAGCGAGGAGACCGGCTTCGGCGTGCTCGACGCCGACTGGGACGACGACGAGATCGTGCTGGTGGGGACGATCGCGCACCTCGAGCCGCGCGAGCGCGCGCGGGTGCGGGGCGTGTGGAAGGAGGACCACCGCTACGGCCTGCAGGTGCACGTGTCGCTGGCCGAGCCTGTGGCGCCGTCGGGCGCGGCGTTGACCGCGTATCTGCGGCGCGTCAAGCACGTGGGGGCGGCGCGCGCGGCGCGCCTGATCGAGCGGCATGGCGACGACGTGCTGGACGTGATCGACCGTGATCCGTTCGCCGCCTTCCGTGCCTGCGGGCTGAATCCGCGGCGCTGCAACGAGGCGGTCAAGTCGTGGCACGCGCTGCGCTCCACTCGCGCGCTGCACCTGCTGCTGGCACCGCACGGGCTGGCGTGGCTCGTGCCGCGGCTGGTGAAGGAGTACGGCGACCGGGCCGCGCAGGTCATCCAGCAGCGGCCCTATGACCTCACGAGCGTGTTCGGCATCGGCTTCTCGATCGCGGACACGATCGCCCGCGTGGTCGGCGTGCGGCCCGACTCTCCCGCGCGCACGCGCGCGGGCGTGATCCACGTGCTGAGCGAGGCCGAGAAGGACGGGTCGACGTGCCTGCCCGCGTCCGCCCTGGCCGTCGCCGCCGGCGACCTGCTCGGCGAGCCGCCGACGGCCGCGCTGCTGGCGGAGATGGAGGAGGCCGAGCAGCTCGTGCTCGAGGTCGACGAGGCGTCGGCGGTGTGGGCGTACCGGCCGGCCACAGCGGCTCTCGAAGCGGCGCTGGCCGCGCGTGTGCGCTCGCTCGCCGCCGCCGCGCCCGTCCTCTCCGCAGCGTCATCGGGCACCGACGATCTCGTGCCCGCGCCCGAGCAGGCGGCCGCCGTGCGCGCCGCATTCGCATCCCGGATGTCGATCGTCACCGGCGGCCCGGGCACGGGCAAGACCGCGACGATCCGGATGATCTGCGCTGCGGCGGAGCGGCAGGACGCGTCGGTTGGGCTGGTCGCGCCGACCGGCCGCGCCGCACGGCGGATGGCCGAGGCGACCGGGCGGGACGCGTCGACGATCCACTCCTCGCTCGGCTGGGTGCCCGACCTCGGGCCGACCGTCGACGAGCTCGAGGTCGACCTGCTGATCGTTGACGAGACGTCGATGGCGAACCTCGAGCTACTGGTGACGCTGCTCGCCGCCGTCGGGCCGCGCACGCACGTCGTGCTCGTCGGCGACGCCGACCAGCTCGCGCCCGTCGGCGCGGGCAAGCCGTTCGCCGAGCTGGTCGAGGCCCGGCCGTTCCCGGTCGCCGAGCTGACGCACATCTTCCGCCAGGCGGCCGGGAGCATGATCGTGCGCGGCGCCCACGCGGTCCGGCACGGGGAGCCGCCCTCGTTCGACGCGGGGGCGGACATGACGCGCGATCTCTTCCTGATCGAGCGGCCCGATCCCGCGGTCGCGCTGGACGAGGTCGTCTCGCTGGTCTCCGAGCGCCTGCCGGCGCACTACGGCGTCGACCCGGTCGCCGACATCCAGGTGTTCGCGCCGGTGTACCGCGGGGCGCTGGGGATCGACGCCCTGAACGCGCGGCTGCGCGCGGCGTTGAACCCGCGCGGCAAGCCCGTGCTGGGCGGCCGCCTGCGCATCGGCGACAAGCTCATGCTTTCCGGCCGCAACCTCCACGACCTCGGGCTGATGAACGGGACCATCCTGCGGCTGCTCGACTACCGCGAGGAGGCTGAGGTGCTGATGGTCGAGGCCGAGGGCGCCGTCTTCGCGCTCCCGGAGGACGAGGCGCCGCGCCTCCAGCTCGCCTACGCGTGCTCGATCCACAAAGGCCAGGGCATCGAGCTCCCGGTCGCGATCGTGATCGCCCACCCGGCCGCCGGCGCGTTCTTCCTGCGCCGCGAGATGCTCTACACGGCGATGACCCGAGCCCGCACGGCCACGCTCATCGTCGGCCGCCGTTCGGTCGTCGCCCGCGCGGCGGCGACGCCGGACACCTCACGTCGTCACTCCCGCCTCGGCGCGCGCCTGAGCTGAAGCTATGAACCGCGCGTTTGTCAGGCGCCCGCGCTGAGCCGGTCCGCCTCGGCGATCGGGTCGCCGCTCAGCGTCAGGACGCCTGGAGCGTCGAAGCCGCCCGCTCCCGCTCCGGCGACCGCGACGGTACGGTCTTGCGCCAGTGCGGCGATCTCGCCGGCGAGGCGCCGCAGTGGCTTGCCGGCCACGGCGCTGACCACGAGCAGCTCGGGCTCGATCGTCGCCGCCGCCTCGGCGATGCTCTCGATCGGCGTGTCGGTGCCGAGGTAGTCGATGCGCCAGCCGCGCTCTCGCAACGCCAGGCCGAAGGCGATCAGGCCCAGGTCGTGCTGCTCTCCCGGCGGGCAGGCGAGGAGGGCGCGGCGCCCCCCGCCGCGGCCCCAGCCGCGCGCGAGCCCTAGCAAGCGGCCGCGCAGCAGGCTCGAGGCGAAGTGCTCCTGCGCAATCGACGCCTCGCCGCGCTCCCAGCGTTCGCCGACCTCGCGCAGGTACGGCAGCACGACCTCCGACAGCAGCGTGTCGACGGTGGCCACGGCGAGCAGGCTGTCGAACACGGCCTGGCCCCCTGGCTCGTCGAACGCCTCGAGCGTCCGGCGCAGTTCGGCGCGCACTGTCCGCGCATCGAACACCGCGGCCGTCGCCGTTTGCGGCGCGGTCTGCGTCGCCAGCACCGCCGCCTCGCGCGCCGCCACCCCTGCGGCGATGTGGCGCTGCATCGCCCGGACGCGCTCGAGGTCTTCCTCGGAGTAGAGGCGCAGGCCGCCGGGCGACCGTTGCGGCCGCAGCAGGTCGTAGCGGCGCTCCCACGCGCGCAACAGCTCCGGGCTCACCCCGGAGCGCCGGCTCAGCTCCCCGATCCGCAATTGCACGATCGCGAACCATACACGATCTGTACAAAACCTTGACAAGTCCGTCCAGCACCGCTACGGTGCGCCAGGTCAAGTTGTACAAAACCTAGACAGGAGGTAAACCGCAGTGCGCAAGTTCGACCTACTCGCCGCCGTGCTCTTGATCGTCGGCGGCCTTAACTGGGGCCTCGTGGCGATCGCCGACTTCGACCTCGTCGCCTGGATCTTCGGCGAGGACTTCGGCACGACCAACGCGGCCAGCCGCATCGTGTACGGCCTCGTCGGCCTCGCCGCCGTCTACGGCATCGTCTCGCTCCTCGGCCGTCGCACCGAGCCCGCTGGCCGGCGCGTCGCCACGTCCCACTGACGCCATGAAGCTCATCGCCATTCTCGCCGCCGCGGCCTTCCTGGCCGCACTGCCGGCCTCAGCCGTCGCTCAAGAGCGCGACATCGTCCAGACCGCGAACGCTGCGGGCCAGTTCACGACGCTCACGAAGCTGCTCAAGCGCGCGGGCCTCAAGAAGGCGCTCAAGCAGCCCGGCCCATACACCGTGTTCGCGCCGACCGATGCCGCGTTCGCGAAGGTCCCCAAGAAGCAGCTCGACGCCCTGCTCGCCGACAAGGCGAAGCTCAAGGCCGTGCTGCTCTACCACGTGGTCGCCAAGAAGCTCCCGGCCGCGAAGGTGGTCAAGCGCAAGTCGGCGCGGACGCTGAACGGCAAGAAGGTCCGCTTCCGCGTCAAGCACGGGAACGTCTACGTGAACAAGGCCAAGGTCACGGCCGCCGACGTCGTTGCGTCGAACGGCGTGATCCATGTGATCAACCGAGTGCTGCTCCCGCCGAGCTAGCGGTCGAAGCCGCGCGTCGGCTCTGCGCTGCGCGCGTGGTTGCCCTTGGCGGGCCGCGTGTACTTCGCGCCGGGACGGTCGCCGCACATGAGGACGGCGAGGCGAACCAGGTCGCGCTGCTTCATGTTGGGCTTCATCGTCATAGTCGCAAGCATCGGCGATCGGGGCCGCCGCAACGATGCGGCGGCCCCGTGTATCGCGCTGGGCGAACCCCCGGAGCGGCGGCGGTGGACCGAACCGCCGCCGGGAGATCACCCGCCCGTGTACGTGCGGCAGGGCTCGCCGCGCAGGGCCGGGCAGGGCGGCAGGCCGGTCGGCACCCCGACGCCGGCCACCACCGGCAGCACCAGCCGGGACGGCCGCGACGGGGCGTGCGAGACGGACACCGACGGGTGGCCGCTCTTGGGGTGCGTCTCGGCGAACGCCCAGACCGGATTGTCGCCGCCCACGGCCGAGATCGTGACGCGGATCCGGCTGCCGGCCCGGTACGCGTGGCCCTGGTAGTAGAGCGGGATCGCGACCTGCGCGAACTTGCCCTTGGGCAGCCGAGCGACGTCCTTGGCCCGCAGGCTCAACACGGGCTCGAGCAGCGTGCTCTTCTTGTGGTCGAGCTTGCGCAGGCTCGCTCGCACCCAGCCGCTCTGCACGAACGTCTCGTTGCCGTCCGGCCTGACCTCACTCACCGTCGCCTGCAGGTCGACGTCCCGTGCCGAGGAGCGGATCCACGCGTACACCGCACCGCCGCCCACCACGATCGTGTTGGCCGCAAGCGGCGCCGTGACGTACGAAGCCGCGGTCCCGGCGGCCGGATCGGTCCAGTGGTAGTTCGGCGTCGCCGTCCACAGCCCGCCGGGGCCCGTATTGCCGCCGGTGAAGTCGGTCGTCCGCCGCGTCCACGCGAACGTGTCCGTGCTGCCGGCCGTCGGCTTGGCATCGGTCAGGGCACCGCCGGCGCCCAGGTACCACGAGCGTGCCGAGGTGCCCGGCAGCGGCCAGCGCGCGAACGACTGCTCGAACGCGGGGCCGGGTGCGCCGGGCGTCACACCGCCCGCGCCGTTGTCGAACAACACGCGCACCGACGGGAGCGCCTCGAACGCGGCGCGCGCGTCGGCATACGACGCGCGGCCCTGGATCGGGTCCGGCGGCAGCGTCACGCCGGGCACGCCCATCAGCGCCTGGTACACGATCGGCGCCCCCGCCTTCGCGCTCGCCGGCATGTTCGGCGCCCGCTGCGCGACGTAGAGCTCCAGGAAGTCGTACCAGCGGTTGAACGTCTCCGGATCGAGCGAGTCGGTGTGCAGGCCGTTGGTGAACGTGAACCACTTGCGGCTCGTGCCGGTGAAGCGGCTCGCCAGCGTCGGACAGTGCGCGCCCGTCTGCTCATCGGTCCACTGGCAGGCGAGGTACACCGGCGCCTTGATCTTGTGCACGAACGTGATCGGCGCCAGCGGATCGGCGACCTTCGGCCGGTAGTACTTGTTCGCGCGCACCTTGCGCACTGTGTCGATCGCCTCGGCGTGCAGCGCCTGGTTGCCCTTGCAGGTCTTGTCGCCGCCCTGGATCCGGTCGAACGCCCATCGCTGCCCCTGGGTCGCCGTCGCCGGCTTGGCGTCGTCGGCGCGGTCCTTCGCCCAGCCCAGCGTGAAGCCGGTATTGAGGATCCCCCCGGGATAGAGCGTCGTCTGCACGCTGTCGATCGTCGACAGCGGCGTGATCGCGGCCAGGCTCGGCGGCCGGGTCTGAGCGACGAACAGCTGCGAGATGCCGCCGTACGACACGCCCGCCATGCCGACCTTGTGGTGCAGCACCCACGACTGGCGCGCGACCGTCTCGACGATGTCGTAGCCGTCCAGGCTCTGCAGCGGCTCGAAGAAGTCGAACGCGCCGCCCGAGCAGCCGGTGCCGCGGATGTTCACGTCGACCACCGCGTAGCCGAGCAGGTTGAGGATCGGGCTGATGCCGGACTGCGCGCCGGCCGGGTTGGCGTAGCCGTAGCCCGCGTACTCGATGACCGTCGGATACGGGCCTGAAACGCCCGCCGGCAGGCGCACGTCGATCGCCAGCTTGGTCCCGTCGCGCGTCCTCAGGTAGCCGTAGCCGCTGCTCGGGATCTTCTGCTTGTAGACCTTGGTGCTCGGCGGCTTGGAGCGATCCGGCATGACCGTCAAGCGCTTCGAGCGCAGCCGGTAGCCCTTGCCGGGCTTGACGTTGCGGAACACCGCGCCGCCGAGCTTGCCAGCGCGTTTGATGGCCACGCGATGGCCGCTGTGCATCAGGATCAGCTTCGAGCCCTTCTTGGCGCCGGTGACCTGCACCTGCCTGACGCTGCCTCGGGCAGTGAAAGCGGCCTCCGCAGAGGCCGCTGGGACAAGGGCGATCGCGGCCGCCAGCGCGGCGACGGGGGTTCTCCTCATTTCGCGAACTCTTGCAGGCAGCGGATGGCGGGTACGCCAGATGCATGGAACGGCTGTCCGCACTCGACGCCTCGTTCCTCGCCGTGGAGGGCGAGACGACCCCGATGCACGTCGGCTGGGTCGCGACGTTCGACGGGCCGTCCCCGGGATCCGACGCGCTTTTCGAGCACATCGCCGGCCGGCTCTCGCTGGCGCCGCGGTTCCGCCAGCGGCTCGCCGAGGTGCCGCTGGGCGTGCACGACCCGCTGTGGGTCGACGATCCCGACTTCGACGTGTCCGAGCACCTGCATGCGGCCACCGGCGAGGTCGGCCCGCTGTTCGACGAGATCTTGTCGTCGCCGCTGCCGCGCGACCGCCCGCTGTGGGAGATCACGATCGTCGATGGCGAGCAGCCGGCACTCGTCGGCAAGATGCACCACTGCATGGTCGACGGGACCGCCGCCGTCCAGCTCACGAATCTCCTGCTCGATGCGGAGGCCGACGCAGGAAACGGCACACGAGCGGAGTGGACCGCCGTCCCCGAGCCATCGGCGCCCGAGCGCTTCGCGCGCGGCCTGATCGACCGCACCGGCGACATCGCCGCGCTCGCGCTGGCGCCGGTCCGGCTGGCGACCGCGCCGCACCGCGTGCCCGGCGCGCTCGCCCGCGGCGTCCGCACCGGCGCGCGCACCCTGCTGCCGCCTGCGCCCGGCTCGCCGCTCAACCAGCGCGGATCGGCGCACCGCCACCACGTGCGGGCGACCCGCAGCCTCGACGAGATCCGCGCCATCCGCCGCCGCTACCGCGTCACGCCCAACGACGTCCTGATCGCCGGCTGCGCCGGCGCGCTGCGGCAGCTACTTCGAGGACCGCGGCGAGCCGCCGCAGCGCCTGAAGGCGATGGTGCCCGCCGACGTCCGCTCGAGCGACGACACGGACACCGGCAACCGCATCTCGTTCGTGTTCTTCGAGCTGCCGTGCGACGAGCCCGATCCCGTCGAGCGGCTCCGGCTCGTCCACGAAGCAACCGCCACGCGCGACGACGACGGCACGGCCGAGGCGCTCGACTTCGCGTTCCGCGCGCTCGCCCGCACGCCCGGCCCGCTGCAGCACGCGCTCGCCCACGCCTTCGCCCACCCGCGCCTGTTCAACCTGACCGTGTCGAGCGTTCCCGGCCCGGCGGTGCCGCGCTACCTGCACGGCTGCCGGCTGCGCGAGGTGCACTCGTCGGTGCCGCTCGCCGCGCGCCATGCGCTCTCGATCGGGTTCGTGACCGTGGCCGGCAACGCCTGCATGGGCCTCACCGCCGACCCGGCCACGCTCCCCGACACCGACGTCATTGCGCCGCACTTCCACGACGCGCTCGACGAGCTGCTCGCCTAGCGCGCAGCCGCTGCCACAGGCCGGGCTCCACCTCGTCGCGGGCCGGCAGCCGGCCGGCCTTGCGCTCCGCGAGCGCACAGGCGGTGTGCGCATGTCTGCGCCGTCGCGGGTCGCCCTCGGGCATCACGAGCACGTGCTCGCTGAGGGCGGGCAGGAACTTGTGACAGAACGGGCAGCGGTACGTCGCCGGCTTGCGGTTCTGCGCGGCGCGGATCGTCCACCAGCGCGGCGGGTCGGTCATCAGCCACCATTGTGGCCATGGACGAGTACCTGCTCGACTCGCCGGTGGTGCGCGACTTCATCTCCGACGTGCGCGCCGCGATCAACGACGCCGACTCGCCGGCCGCCGCGTGTGACGCGATCCGGCCGCGCTTCGCCGCGCTGCTCGAGGACCCGGACTGGCTGCCGGAGCGCTTCCAGCAGCCCAATCCGGACAGCGCGATGGGCGGCGGCATCGGCCAGTGGCTCCTGTTCCGCGCCGAGGACCGTTCGCTGACGCTGTTCGCGCTGATCGTTCCGTCCGGCTCCGCCACGCCGATCCACGACCACCTGGCCTGGGGCCTGGTCGGGCTCTACCGCGGCACCCAGGACGAGGAGATCTACGACGAGAACGTGAACCTCAAGGAGCAGCGGGCGCTCGCGCCCGGCGACTTCTACGTGCTGCTCCCGCCGCGTGACGACATCCACCGCGTCCGCACCACGTCGAACGAGCAGTCCGTCTCGATCCACCTGCTCACCAACGACACGGGCTGCGTGTGGCGGCACGCGTTCGACGAGCACACGCACGCGGCCGAGCCATTCCGCTCCGGCTGGGTCAACGTGCCGTGTGACTAACTCGCTACTGGTCGGCAGACGCGACGACGCGCGCCTACCGCGACGACGGCGAGCTGCAGCCGATCTCGTCGCCGGACTAGCCGGCGACCGGCTGCGGCAGCACGCCGAGCTGGCCGAGGAAGCCCAGCTGGTCGAGGTATAGGGACACCTCGGTGGCGTGGCGGGCGTCGGCGTCGATGTCGACGATCAGCGCGAACGGGATCGCGACCGTCTTCCCCGTCGGGGGCAGCGTGCCTTCGGGCGTCTCCATCGGCCCGTCGTTGACGCCGCGGAACACGCCCTGGCAGTAGATCGTGCCGTCGCGCTCGACCACGCGGTCCATCTGGTGGTGCCGCTCGGTCGGGAAGCCGGCGATCCACGGGCGCAGCCACGCGCGGAGCTCGTCGTGCCCGTGCACCTCGCCGTTCGGCGTGTTCCACGTGGCGTCGGGGGCCTGGAACTCCATGAAGGCTTCGAGATCACCGGCGTCGTTGCGGCGCATGGCCTCGAGGAAAAGCTGTTGTGCGGTCATGGGCGCAGGATCGGCGCTCGGCAGCGTCAGGTCATCGGGAGTTCTCCTGATGTTTCGAGCAGGCCGTGGTGCATCGCGAACACGGTCGCGGCGGCGCGCGTGGAGACGCCGAGCTTGGAGTAGATGTGCTGGATGTGGCTGTCCGCCGTCTTGGGCGTGATGACGAGCTCGGCAGCGACCTGCTTGGTCGAGCGCCCGCGGGCGATCAGCCGCAGCACCTCGAGCTCGCGCGCCGTGAGCCCGGCGACGTGCTCGCGCCGCCGGCGCGGCTGATGGCCGGCGGCGGCGAGCACGCGCTCGACCAGCTCGCCGTCGAGGTGGCCGGCGCGAGCGGCGGCGCGCAGCTCGGCGGCGATCTGCTCGGCCGCGAGGGCCGGCCGGTGCGGCCGGTCCTCGCCCATCGCGTGGCAGGCGTCGGCGACCGCGAGCAGCCGCGCCGCGGGCGGCAGCGCGCCGCGCTCCAGGCCGCGGTGGTAGCCGCTGCCGTCGCAGCGCTCGTGGTGGCGTGAGGCGACGGCGGCGAGCCGGTTGAGGCCGGGCGAGCGGGCCAGCACGCGCTCGCCGTGGTACGGGTGCAGCCGCACGCGCTCCCACTCGTCGGTGGTCAGCGGACCGGGCTTCTCCCAGATCGGCGACGGGACGGCAACGCGCCCGACGTCGTGCACGAGCGCGCTCCGGCACACGAGCTGCGCGTCGATCCCGGCCTGCTCGGCGGCGGCTGCGGCGAGCGCCGCCACGCCCTGCGAATGACCGACCGTGTACGGCGGAGGTCGGCGAACTCGGCGACGACGGCGAGCGCGGCGTCGAGCTCGTCATGCAGCCGCTTCGGGCCCAGCGCGACGACCGCGTCCCACAACGAGCCGTCGGTCGTGAGCATGTGCGGGGCGACCAGACCCGCGAGGCGGGGGTCGAACGCGCTCCCCGCACGCTCGCGCACCACGCCGATCGCAGCCTCCGGGCCGGCGACGCCGTTGTAGACGGCCGCGCACTCCGCGACCTGGACGACGCGGACGGCGAGCGGGACCCCTTCCTCGCGCGCCCGCTTGAGGAACGACTTGCCGTCCCAGCGCTCGTTGATGAGCAGCAGGTCGTTCTGGATCTCCTCGCCGAGCCCGAGGTGCGCCGCCAGCAGCTCGCCGACCTCGCAGACGGCGAGCACGCCCTCCTGGAAGCGGTCGCGCTGCCCCGCCATCCAGGCGAGCTTGGCCGCGGTGCCCACCAGCCCGTGCTTGCGGTACAGGTGGCCGATCATGGCGCCCGCGAGCACACGCGGCGCGCTCACGTCGCGCGTCGCGACGGAGCCGCGGAACGCGACGTCGTCCCCGACGATCTCGCCGAACCCGGCGTTCTCCGCCGTGCAGCCGATGTGCCGGATCAGCGCGAGCTGGTGGACGCGATTGCGGTCCTCGTCGGCGAGCCCGGCCTCCTCGGCCAGCGCGGTCGCCACGCAGCAGACGGCCAGCCCGCTCTCGAGCGGGAGACCCATCCCGAGGTCCGTGGCCAGCGACAGGCTGGCCAGGACCTCGGTGAGTGTGATGCCCTCCGCGATGCGGGCGAGCCTAACCCGTCCTGAGCCCCCAGCCGTAGGGGAACAGCGGGTCGTAGTGACGGTCGCCGACGTTGATCGGCTCCTGGGTGATCGAGCGCGGCCACGTCATCGGCAGCCGGCCGGTGAACGGGCGTGCGCCGAACAGCGTGTCGGCCACGCCGGCGCCCTCGCTGCCGGGCAGCCACGCCGCCACGAGCCCGTCGATCTCATCGCGCTGCGCCTTGTCGATGATCAGCGGGCGGCCGGAGACGACCACCATCACGCAGCGCTTCGCCGCCGCACACACCTTGTCGACCGCGGCCTTGTCGGCGTCCGACAGCATCATCGTCTGCGGCGGCCGGAGCACGCCGTTCTCGCCGGGATCGTAGCCCCAGCGCGGGCCGCCGACGTCGCCGAACCCCTCGGCGTACGGCGTCTCGCCGACCACCACGATGCCGGTCGCGTTACGCGGCACCGGCGCCGACGCGTCCTTGCTGTAAGTCACGTTCCCGCGCGACAGCTCCTGGATGGCTTAGACATTGATCTCCTCCCTTGCCAAGAGGGATAAGCGCGTTTGGCCGCGACCAAACCGCGCGCGAGTTGGTCGCGAATTGACGAACCCGCGCGTGGTCCGCTTGGTGACCTCAGTCGGCCGGGACGAGCGCCGCGGAGGCCTCCTCGCGCGAGCTGTAGATGACGAACAGCTCCGCCGTGCCGGTCAGCTCGAACGTCCGCCGCACCGGCCCCGGCCGGCACACGACCACGAGCTGGCGGTCCTCGCGGCCGAGCAGGCCGCGCGCCCGCATCAGGGTCGCGAGGCCGCTCGAGTCGAGGAACGTCGTCTCGCTGAGGTCGACCACGAACGCTCCGGCCGTCGTGCGGATCTGCATGTCGAGCGCCGTGTCGAGCGCATCGACCGCGTTGATGTCGATCTCGCCGCGGACCGCGACGCCGGGCACGTCGCCGAACCCGGCGTCATCGACCTCGAACGGCTTCACCGCCCCACGAAGAAGAGCAGCAGGGCCAGGATCGCCAGCGCGAACAGGAGCGGGTGGATGATCACGCCGCCCGCGATGGCGATGATCAGCAGGATGATGCCCAAGATGAGCCACAGCACAGCTTCCCCCTTTGTCAGTCCGATCTCGTTGAGACGTGGCCGGGCACCCTAGGTCGGTGAGTTAGAGATTTGTGCGCGCGTGTCGGGCGCAGGACGTCCGAGGTCCGACATCTGGGTAGAGCCAGGGAATGATCAGCATCGTCGACGCCGACCCGGACCTCGCCGACCTGCTCGACCCGGGCGAGCTGGACCGCGCGCGCCGCGAGGCGGTAACGCGTGAGTCGCGCCTGTCGCCGGGCGCCTGGGACGCCGGTGCCGCGCAGGAGCCGGCCGAGCACCATCGCGGCTTCCTGATCATCGACGGCCTGCTGAGCCGGACCGTCGAGGTGCTCGGGAAGCGCTGCGTGGAGCTGGTCGGCCACGGCGACGTGATGCGCCCGTGGCGCTGGGACGAGGACGGCTCGCACGTGCGCGCGGAGATCGGCTGGCAAGTGCTCGAGGAGACGCGCCTCGCCGTGCTCGACCACCAGCTCGTACGCCGGTTGATGCCGTGGCCGCAACTCGGGCTCGAGCTGTTCAACCGCGGCACGCGGCGCGCGCACCACCTCGCGGTGGCGCTGGCGATCGCCCACCACCAGCGGGTCGACGACCGGCTCGTGTTGACGTTGTGGCACCTCGCCGAGCGCTGGGGCCGCGTGCATCCGGACGGGATCGTGGTGCCACTGCCCTTGGGTCATCAGCGGCTCGCCGACCTGGTGGGCGCCTCGCGCCAGTCGGTGACCACGGCGCTGGGCGAGCTCAAGCGCGACGGCCTGCTGTCGCGGCGCGACGGCGGTGAGTGGGTGCTGCACGGCGATCCGCCGGAGGAGCTCCGGCACCATCGCCTGGTCGCCGCCTTGACTTGACATTCGGGGTCTGGTCAAATGCCTTAGTCAGATGACTAAGACTTTGATCGAGCAGACGGTCCGCGACTACTTCGAAGGCTGGTACGACGCCGACGTCGAGCGCGTGGACCGTGCTCTCCACCCCGATCTCGTCAAGCGCTGGGTCTCCGGCGGCGGCGTCACGACGAAGCAGCGACTGCTCGAGCTCACGGCGGCCGGCGAAGGCCGCTTCGACGGCGTCGACCGGTCGCTCGACATCCGCGTCGACGACGTCTGGGAGGACATCGCGAGCGCGACGGTCGTGTCCGCCGTCTACCACGAGTACGTCCAGCTGATGAAGACGCCCGACGGCTGGCGGATCCTCAACACGCTGTGGCGGCTGCGGTGAGCGTCACCGCAGCGCGCGCCACCGCCGAGGAGGCGCTACTCGACGCGGCCGAACGGCTCTTGCTCGACCTCGGCCACGCGGGCATCACGACGCGCCGGCTCGCCGAGGAGGCGGGCGTCAACCACGGGCTCGTCCACTACTACTTCGGCTCGAACGAGAACGTCTTGGTGCGTGCGCTGGAGCGGTTCACCGAGCGGATGGTCGAGCGGCAGCGCACGCTGTACGCCGCGGATGAGCCGTTCGTGGAGAAGTGGCGGACGGCGATGCGCTACCTCGTCGGCGAGGACGTCCGCTACCAGAAGATCTGGCTCGAGCTGTCCGCGCTGTCGTGGAACAACGAGGACCTGCGCGAGCGCCTCGCGCGCGTGAACGGGGAATGGCGGGCGGTGCTGCTCGACGCGTTCGAGGGGCCCCACCGCGAACTGGGGATCGCGATGCCGCTGGATGCGCTGGTGTCGCTGGTGATCACCTTCAACATCGGAGTCATCGTCGAGCGCCTGGGCGGCATCGAGACCGGGCATCGCGAGCTCCTCGACTGGATCGACCAATGGATCTCACGCTGACCGCGCGCGAGCAGACGCGCGCCCGCTATCCCGACGAGTCCGGCTACGTCGAGCGCGACGGCGTTCGCCTGTACTGGGAGGTCTACGGCTCCGGGGAGCCGACGGTCTTCCTGATGCCGACGTGGTCGATCATCCACTCGCGCCACTGGAAGATGCAGATCCCGTACCTGGCGCGGCACTGCCGCGTGCTGGTGATGGACGGGCGCGGGAACGGGCGCTCGGACCGCCCCGAGGCGGGCTACTCCGAAACGGACTTCGCCCTTGACGCGCTCGCGGTCATGGACGCCACGCAGACCGAGCAGGCGGTCCTCGTCTCCCTTTCCGTGGGTGCCCAGCGATCGCTGCTGCTGGCGGCCGACCATCCGGATCGCGTCGAGGCCGCTGTCTTCATCTGCCCGTCCGTGCCGTTCGGCGGCATCGTCGAGGCGCGCGCGGCGTTGAACTGGGACGAGCCGCGCGAGTCCTACACCGGGTGGCAGAAGTACAACCGCCACTACTGGCTGTCGAACTACCGCGACTTCCTCGAGTTCTTCTTCGGCGAGATGTTCTCCGAGCCGCACTCGACCAAGCCGTTCGACGACGCCGTCGGCTGGGGGCTCGAGACGACGGGCGAGACCCTTGTCGCGACCACGCTGGAGCGCGAGCTCGATGAGGAGCAGACGCGCGAGCTGTCCCGGCGGGTGTCGTGTCCCGTGCTCGTCATTCAGGGCACCGATGACCGCATCACGGGTCCGGGCCGCGGGATCGCGCTGGCCGACGAGACCGGCGGTGAGCTCGTGCTGCTCGAGGGCTCCGGCCACGGCCCACACGTCCGCGACCCCGTCAAGGTCAACCACCTGCTGCGCGACTTCATCGTCCCGCCGCGCCGCTCGCCGCAGTGGGTCCGCGGCCGCTCGCGCGGCAAGCGGGCGCTGTTCATCTCCTCCCCGATCGGGCTCGGGCACGCGGCGCGCGACGCCGCGATCGCCGCCTCGCTGCGTGAGCAGGTGCCGGGTCTGCAGATCGACTGGCTTGCCCAGCACCCGGTGACGACGGTCCTGGAGGCGCGCGGCGAGCGGATCCATCCGGCGTCCGCCCTGCTCGCCAACGAGTCCGGCCACATCGAGAGCGAGTCGGCCGAGCACGACCTGCACTGCTTCCACGCGATCCGCCGCATGGACGAGATCCTGCTCGCCAACTTCATGGTCTTCGACGACCTCGTGCGCGAGGAGCAGTACGACCTGTGGATCGGCGACGAGGCGTGGGAGCTCGACTACTACCTGCACGAGAACCCGGAGCTCAAGCGCGCCGCCTACGTGTGGCTGACCGACTTCGTCGGCTGGCTGCCGATGGCCGACGGCGGCGATCGCGAGGCGTTCCTCACCGCCGACTACAACGCCGAGATGATCGAGCACATCGCCCGGTACCCGCGCGTGCGCGACCGAGCGGTGTACGTCGGCGATCTCGACGACATCGTGCCGGACTCCTTCGGCCCGGACCTGCCGCTGATCCGCGACTGGACGGCCGAGCACTACTCGTTCTCCGGCTACGTCACGGGCATCACGCCAGGCGGCGATCGCGCGGCGCTCGGCTACGGGGACGACGAGAAGGTGTGCATCGTCACGGTCGGCGGCTCAGGTATCGGCGGGCATCTGCTGCGGCGGGTGATCGCCGCCTATCCCGAGGCCAAGGAGCGCGTGCCCGAGCTGCGGATGATCGTCGTCGCCGGCCCGCGGATCGACCCGGCCTCGCTGCCCTCGTTGCCCGGGCTCGAGATCCGGCCGTATGTCCACGACCTGTACAAGCACCTGGCGGTGTGCGATCTCGCGATCGTGCAAGGCGGCCTGACGACGTCGATGGAGCTGACCGCCAACCAACGGCCGTTCCTCTACTTCCCGCTGCGCCACCACTTCGAGCAGAACTTCCACGTCCGCCACCGGCTGGATCGCTACGGCGCGGGGCGGTGCATGGACTTCGAGACCGACGGGCCGGCGGAGATCGCCGCGGCGATCGCCGCGGAGATCGGCCGCGACGTGTCCTACCGCCCGGTCGAGACCGACGGCGCGGCGCGGGCGGCGAAGCTCATCGCGGATCTGCTCTAGCCGGGCGGCCCGGGCCCTTGCGGGCCCGGGCCACAGTCTGGATCAGGGCGTGTGGTCCCCGTAGATGTCCTGGTCGAGGCCGCCGGCGCGCGGGCACGTGTCCGGCCCCCAGGTCCCGTCCACAGGGACCCGGCACTGCAGGACATCGGCCCCCGTCAGATCCGAGGCGGGCTCGCGCTGGTCGGTGCCCGCCACGGTGTTGCGCCAGTCCGTCCAGACGCCGAACGTCTGGCCGGCCTGCGCGTCGATCCACAGGTAGTCGCCGGCAAATGGCACGGTGCGCCCGCCGAACTGCTCCCAGTTCGGGTTGCTCGGCTTATCGGTGAGGCGCGTCGAGGCCGCCCACGTGTCGCCGCGGTCGGACGACGTGCTCGCGTACACGTCGAGCGCCCCGGCGAACTGGGTCCCGTCGGCGAAGTTGCCGATCGGGCGCTGCGGCGAGTACGCCTCGTCGTTCCGGGAGTCCCACCACAGCGCGTGGAGCGTGCCGGCATCGACGGCCACGTCCGGGAACAGCTGGTGGCCGCGCGCCTGCGGGTCGATCTGCTTCGGATCCGTCTTCGCCCCGCTGGCGCCGTTGTAGCGGATGAAGTACACGCCCGACTGCGAGCCGGTGCCGGTGCCCACCGAGCCGTAGGTCGTCCCCGTCGGCACCTCGGTGCCGGGGATCGTCGGGTCGTAGACGACGTACACGTTCTCGCTGGTCGTGTCGTTCTGGTCGGCCGTCGAGCGCACCTGCGTGTCGCGACGGAAGAACGCGTAGTTCGACGCGCAGTGAGCGTCGAGCGAGCCACAGTCACGCGCTCCGCCGCCCGTGACCTCCTCCTCCATCGGCTCCTCGGGACCGCTGCTCGGCGCGGTGGCCTCCTCCGGATCCGGCACGTCGCTCGCGTCGTACGGGGTGAACGTCCGGACGGTCTGCGGCGCCGAGAACGTCTTGCCGCAATCCGTCGACTTGGTGACGAGGACGGCGTCGGTGACGTTCTTCTTCGCGCCGGAGATCCGCCGGAACGTCACGTAGACGTGGCCGTTGCCGGTGACCGCGATGTCCGGGAACTGGATCTCGGCGTTGACCGGACCGAGGTTGATGCCCTTGCTGAAGGTCTGGCCGTGGTCGGTCGAGCGCGAGAAGTTGACGGTGTTGCCGCCGTTGCCGTTGTAGGACGACCAGGAGAAGTAGACGTTGCCCTCGCAGGCGCTGGTCGTGCGGTCGGCCTCGATCGACGTCTTGTCGTTGAACTTGCCGCCGGTTCCCGGCGCCGAGGACCCCTTGGCAACCACGACGGAGCGCTTGAACTCCTTGCCGTCGTTGAGCGTGCCACCGCCGGAGTTCTCGTACGTGGCGACCCAGACGTCGCCAAAGCCCTTCGGCGTCCCGGCCGGATCCTCGCTCGACTCCGCGCCCGCGAACAGCCGGCCGTGCTTGTCCCA
This sequence comes from uncultured Solirubrobacteraceae bacterium, assembly GCA_963803335.1. GTDB lineage: Bacteria > Actinomycetota > Thermoleophilia > Solirubrobacterales > Solirubrobacteraceae > DASSUW01. The sequence goes on from CAWDME010000016.1 coordinate 414,602, forward strand.
GGCCAGGACGGGGTCGCCCGCCGACGCGGTGCGAATGCGCGCCCGGGCAGCGTACGGCGACGTGTCGCCGGGATACCCGGGGACGAGTGAGGACTGGAAGCTGCTGCCGCCGTTCTCGGAGCGGTAGTAGCCCAGCCAGATCGGCCCGACGGGCTGCGGCACGTCATCGATCGTGGTGTTGAAGACACCGCAGTAGTCGTTCGACGAACCAACCAGCACCTGCGTGTTCCGCGGGTCGATGGCAACCGAAGGCTCGTTCTCCCGCCCGCGCGAGCGCGTGCACTCGTCGAGGGTGGCATCGCTGTACGCCTGACCGGTCACCATCGTGTAGTTGGAGAGGTAGCCCCCGCCGGTGTCAGCCGGGTCGTCCCTCGTGAGGCGCACGTCGGCCCCCGGGCTGGCGGCGACGGCGACCGCGCCGGCCGCGAGCACGACCCCTATGGCGATGATCGCCAACTTGATGACCCGTGACATGCACACCCTCCTCCGTTGAGCCTTCGTGCATGAGGAAACGCGCCGGGCGTCGGCGGGTTGGTCACTTCATGGCGATCAGGCGCGTGCCCTTGGCGGGGGAGAACGTGACGTTGCGGCGGGCGACGAGCTCGGCGTGCTTCGACGCCGCCTTGAGCGTGCGGCGCGCGAGCACCTCTCGGAGGACCACGCGCATCTCCATCTCGGCGAACGCCGCGCCGAGGCAGCGGCGGACGCCGCCGCCGAACGGGATCCACGCGTAAGTCGAGGGCGCGCCTTCGAGCCAGCGCTCCGGGCGGAACGCGTACGGCTCGGGATAGCGGTCCGCGCGCGTGTGCGTGAGCCAGATCGCGGGCGTGACGTCGGTGCCCGGCGGCAGGGTGTGGCCGTCGACGGTGAGTTCCGCGTTGAGCCGGCGGCCGGCGAGCGGAATGACCGGGCGGAGTCTGAGCGACTCGGTCACGACGGCCTTGAGGTAGGCGTCGTCGTCCATCCGCCTCATCGTCTCCGGGTGCCGTGTCAGCAGGTCGAACGTCCACGCCAGCCCGGTCGCCGTGGTCTCGTGGCCGGCGAGCAGCAGCGTCATCAGCTGGTCGCGGATCTCCTGGTCGTCCATCGGCTCGCCGTCCTCGAAGCGGGCCTCGACGAGCATCGAGAGGATGTCCTGTTGCGGGTCGGCCCGGCGCGCCGCGATCTCGGTGGCGAGCATCGCGTCGATCTCCTGCCGGAGCGCGTTCAGGCGCTCGAGCGGATCCGCCGTGTTGAACCGCCGCGACAGCAGCACGGCGAACTGCAGGCCCGCCGAAGCGGTGTCTGCCAGCAGCCGGCCGAGCCGGTCCGCGAGCGCCGCGCGGCGGTCGTCGTCGGTGACGCCGAAGACCGCGCGCAGGATCACCTCGAGCGTGACACGCTGCATGTGCGGGTGGATCGCGAACGGCTCGTTCGTCGGCCACGTCTCGATGTCGCGCTGGACCACCTCGCGGACCGTCGACTCGTAGGCGCGCATCCGCTCACCGTGGAACGGCGGGAGCATCAGCTTGCGCCGCGCCAGGTGCTCTTTGCCCTCGAGCAGCAGCACGGACCGCGGGCCGACCACGGGCAGCAGCGCGAGGCTCCGCCCGGGCGGCAGCCCGTGCCGGCGTTCCGTGTACAGCGCGCGGACCGCCTCGGGGTCCGAGATCATGATCATCGGGGTCTTGAAGCCCAGGAACTGCACGGCGAACACGTCGCCGTAGCGACGCCGGCAGGACTCCAGGAACGAGATCGGCCGCAGCAGCCAGCGGAGCGTCTGCACGAACGCGGGTTCAGAGGGACCGGGGACCATGCGGATCGACTATGACGCCCGCGAAGGTCACGCGCGGCGCCCGTAGCCGCAGCGCGGCCTCCACGCCGATCGCCAGGGCCGGCACGAGCAGGACGAGCGACGGCAGCTCGTAGCGCGGCATGAGCTGCTGCGTGAGCGCGGGCGTGACGTGGAGCGCGAGCCCGAGGGTCGCGAACAGGAGCGCGGCCGGCCGGAGCTCGGGGCGGCGCACAGCGGCCGCGATCCCGACCAGCAGGCCCAGCGCGAGCAGCGGACCGGGCGTGAAGGCGATCTGCTGATACCCGCGCAGAAACGTCACGAGCTGCGGCTGCGCCGAGCTGTGGCCGCCGTACCTTCCGATCACCGGGTCGGCCTGGTCCGGGCGCGGATAGCCGGGCTGGAACGTCCAGACGTCCTCGAACGGCACGCGCCGCCGTGGCACCGAGCGCTCGATCGCGAACCCGTGCACCAGGTCGGCGAGCACCGTCCGCGCGTAGGCGACCGGCTGCTGGCGGATGACTCGCTTCGCGAAATCGCTCGCGAGCGCGTCGCGGTCGCGCTCGGGGACGCGGTACAGCGGCGAGGTCGCCGACCACGCGTAGTCCTGTGACGAGGGCCGCTGCTCCACCGGCGCGCTCGGGCACAGCGGGCGCTCGGCCGCTGGGAGGGAGACCGTGCGGCAGTCGACGAAGACGGCCACGCGCGCGTACAGGAAGCGGCCGGTCGGGCCGACGAGCGCGTACCTCCCGTTCTGCGCGTGGTACCACGTCGCGTAGCCGGCTAGCGGGAGCGTGAAGGCCGCGACCAGCACCGCGACGCCCGCCCGGCGCGACGGCCGCGCGCCCGCGGCGACGACGGCGAGGATGGCCGGGACGATCACGATCACCGCCACCACGCGCGTCAGCGCCGCGAGCGCCAGCAGCAGCCCGGCCACCGCGACGAGCCTGAGCGGCACCGGCCGGCGCACGAGCAGCGCGGCGCACGCGCCGACGATGAGCGCATCGAACAGCGTCTCCGACATCACGTATTGCTCGATCAGCAACTGGAACGCGTCGAGCAGCAGCGGCGCGGTGGCGAGTGCCGCCAGCCACGGCCGCAGACCGAGATGGAGGAGCAGCGCGTACAGACCCGCCGCGATCGCCAGGGCAAGCGCGTGCTGGACGACGGGCACGACGGCCAGTCCAAGGCTGAGCGGCAGCACGTGTAGGAAAAGCGGGTAGGCGATCGGCGCGCCGCCGAACGGGACGAGGTGCTCCGCGTTGTTCAGGTACGAGATCGAGTCCTGGTAGAGCAACGCCGGCCGGTACGCGAACTGCGTGACGATGCGCAGCGCCGCGCCCGCCGCCAGGAGCGCGAGAAACACCGCGTGCCTGCGGGCGGTAACAGAGGCGTGACTCAGGGCAGCACGCCCTCGCGAGTACGGGTACCCGCCGAGACCGTCCGCGAGGTCGGGACTAGCGTGCATCACCATGCGCAATCTTGCCGCCTGGTGCCATGACCGGCGCCGTACCGTCCTCGCAATTTGGGTCGCCGCCTTCGTCATCGTGGCCGCGCTGTGGGTCAGCGCCTCCGGCGGGTTCGTGAACAAATTCAACCTGCCTGGCACGGAGTCGCAGCGCGCCTACGACCTCCTCAAGGACCGTTTCCCGGCCCAGTCCGGCGACACCGCCACCGTCGTCTTCGCGGTCAAGGACGGTCGTGTCCTGGCACACCAGGGGACGATCGACGCTGCGACCGCCCAGATCAAGAAGTCGCCCGAGGTGCTCGGTGTCGGCGATCCCACGGTCTCGAAGGACGGCACGATCGCGTTCTCGACGATCCAGTTCCGCAAGGGCGGCGGTGACGTCGACCCGGTCAAGGTCAAGACCATGGCCGAGAACACGTTGAAGCTGGACGGCAAGGACGGCGTCCAGGTCGCGCTCGGCGGCGACATCATCCACTGGTCGACCGCCCAGCAGGGCGGCTCCGGCGAGATCTTCGGCATCGTGATTGCCGCCGGTGTGCTGTTCCTGACGCTCGGCATCGTGGCGATGTGGCTGCCGTTGGTGAACGCGCTCTTCGCGATGGTCGTGTCCTTGGGCGTCATGGCCGTGCTCGGGACGCGGGTCCTCGACGTCGTCGACTGGACGCCGCAGCTCGCGGCGATGATCGGCATCGGCGTTGGCATCGACTACGCGCTGCTGATTTTGAATCGCTTCAGGTTGGAGCGGGGCGCCGGGCGCGACGTTCGCGAGGCGACGCTGATCGCGATGGACACGTCCGGCCGCGCGGTGCTGTTCGCCGGCATCGTCGTCGTGATCGCGATGCTCGGCATGATCCTGCTCGGCATCTCGTTCCTCTACGGCCCGGCGATCGGCGCCGCGCTCGCGGTCTTGGCGACGATGGGGGCGTCCCTGACGCTGATGCCGGCGATCCTCAGTAAGGTCGGCAGGCGGATCAAGGCGTCCGGCCAGGGCGCCGACGTCGAGACCGGCTTCGCCGCCCGCTGGAGCCGCTTCGTGGCCGACCGGCCGTGGCCGGTGGCCGTGGTCGCTCTGGCGATCCTGCTGGCGCTCGCCGCGCCCGCCTTGCACATGCGGCTGTCAACCAGCGACGCGTCCACGTACAAGAAGGACGACACGTCGCGCGTGGCCTACGACCTGTTGAAGCAGGGCTTCGGGGCCGGCTTCAACGCGCCGCTGCTGCTCGCGGTCGAGCTCCCGAAGGGCGGCGACCAGGCGGCGCTGAAGCAGATCGGCGACGCGCTGTCCAAGCAGCCCGGCATCGCGGGCGTGCTGCCGCCTACGGTCAACGACGCCGGCGACACCGCGACGATGATCGCCTACCCGACCACGACGCCGCAGGACGAGCAGACCGACGAGACGGTCAAGACGGCGCGCAACACGACCCTGCCGCCGATCGAGTCGTCGACGGGCGCGCGCGTCTCCATCGGCGGCGCGACGGCGACGAATCTCGACTTCTCGCAGACCATCCGGGACAAGCTCCCGCTGTTCATCGGCGTGGTCGTCGGACTCTCGCTGCTGCTGCTCGCCGTCGTCTTCCGCTCGATCCTGATCCCGGTCAAGGCCGGCGTGTTCAACCTACTCTCGATCCTGGGCGCCTTCGGTGTTGTGACGCTGATCTTCCAGGACGGCCATCTCGCCTCACTGTTCGGCGACGCGACCGGGCCGATCGAGTCCTTCCTCCCGATCATGCTCTTCGCGGTCGTGTTCGGGCTCTCGATGGACTACGAGGTGTTCCTGGTCTCGCGCATGCACGAGGAATGGGTGCACACGCGCGACGCCCGCTACGCAGCTCGTCATGGGCTCGCCATGACCGGGCGCGTGGTGACGGCGGCGGCGATCATCATGATCGCGGTCTTCGGCGCCTTCGCGATCGGCAACGAACGGGCGCTGGCGATGCTGGGGGTCGGCTTCGGGGCGGCGATCTTCATCGACGCCTTCATCATCCGGCTGCTGCTGCTGCCGGCCGTGATGCACATCGCCGGCCCGGCGATGTGGTGGATGCCGGCCTGGCTGGATCGCCGGCTGCCGCACCTGCACATCGAGCGGCCGGAGGCCGGCCACCTGGGCCGCGAGCCGGAGCCGCAGCCCGCGTCCTGACGTTTCGCGACGCCCGGCGAGCCCCCGCTGGCTCGCCGGGCGTCGGCGATCTTGTTCTACCGCGCGACGGCCTTGCGGCCGAACAGCGCGCGGACCCAGCCGCGGCGGCGACGCAGCTGCACGACGGGCTCCTGCTGCTGCTTCTGCGAGCGGACGAGGCGGGCCTGCTCGGCGTCGCGGAGCCGGTCTTGGTAGAGGACCTTGGCGTACTCGTGGGCGGGATACATGGCGGGGACGCTCCTTGGGGAGGTGCGGGGAACACCGCGGACACTCCCGCCCGGGAGTTGTCGAGACGTTGCGGCCCGCTAGGCGCCGGCTTGCGGCCGGTGCGCGTGGAGGTGCTCCGCGCCCTTGTCTGACAACGAGACAAACGCTTTCCGCCTGGTGATGTAGCCGCGGTCGTTCGCGTCCTCCCAGACCGGCAGCCGCGGGCACGACGTCCGCCAGGCATCGAGCGTTTCCGCGTACGGCCGCGGCTCGGGGCCGATCGACTCGAGGAGGTCCAGGACGAGGCTGTCGACGTTGTCCACCATGCAATCGTACGCGCGTGAGGGTGGCGATTTTCCTTGCGGTCGTCGTGCTGCAGCTGGGCCTGGTCGTGCGCGCGTATTCGTCCGACCACAAGGTCTTCGGGTTCCAGATGTTCCCGGAGGCGAGCACGTGGCAGGCCGAGGTTGTCCGGGTCACCGCCGACGGCCGGCGGGTGCCTGTCGAACAAGGGTGGCCGAGCGGGTATCGCTGGAACGCGCTCGTGGGCGGCGTCGGCCTGCAGAACCCGTCGCTCCGCCACCACGCCGACGCAGGCTTGAACAACCAGCTCGCCTTCTTGAGGTCGTCGCTGAACTGGGTCGCGGACCACACGCCCCGCGACCACGAGACCCGTTACCTCGAGGCCAGAGTCACGTCCTGGCACAACGACGACCCGCCACGCGTGGTCGTGTACCGGAGCCATCCGCGGTGACCACGACGCTCCGTAGGCCCGCCCGCCTCGCCTCGTTCGACGAGCTGCTCGGCCGCCACGTCTCGATGCGGTCGCTGGCGCTGCTGCGCGTGTTCGTCGGCCCGATCGTGCTCCTGCACCTGCGCCCGTTCCTCGGGCACTACTACGCCGACACGTTCTACGAGCCCTACGCCTCCTGGTACCCGGAGCCCCCGCGCGGTCTCTACACCGCCCTGCTGTGGCTCGCCGTCGTCGCCGCTGTGTGCATGTCGCTCGGCCTGTTGACGCGGGTCGCCACCGCCACGACGTTCGCAATCGTCACCTACAACCTCTTCCTCTCCACCACCCACTTCCACAACAACCGCGCGTATCTGGTCATCGTCCTCGCGGCTTTGGCGGTCGCCCCGTGCGGCCGGGAGATCTCTGTCGACGCCTGGCTCCGTGGCCGCCGAGGGTTACCGCCGCTCGACACCTACGCCGCGGCCTGGCCCCTCTGGCTGCTCCGCTTCGAATGCGCCGCCGTCTACGCCGCGTCCGGCACCAGCAAGCTGGTGGATCCGGACTGGTTCGGCGGCACCGTCTCCTGGATGCGCACGGTCGAGTCCAAACCCGACCTCGAAGCCGGCCCCCTCCCATCCCCGGTCATCTCCATCCTCACCAACCGCGACTTCCACACCTTCGCGGCCAAACTCGTCATCGCCACCGAGCTCTTCATCGCGTTTGGATTGTGGTCGCGCCGAACCCGCTACGCCGCCGTCTGGGTCGCGGTCGTCTTCCACATCAGCATCCAGTTGTCGGCGGCCGTCGAGGTCTTCTCGGTGCTCGGCATCGCCGTCCTCGTCATCTGGGCCGTCCCCTCCACCCGCGACCGCGTGCTCATCGTCGACCCGACCAGCCGCTGGCGAGCCGTCGTCCACCGCCTCGACTGGCTCGCCCGGTTCCGCATCGAACCAGGCCCACCTAGTTCCCCGCCGACGGCTGTCGACCGCGACGGAACTGCCGTTTCTCGGACGCCCGCCCTGGCGCTCATCTTCAGTCGCCTTCCACTAACAGCATGGTTCGCGATGGCGGCGCTGCTCCTGCCGGGCATTCGTCACGCTCGCAGTCCGCGCTGAGGCCCTCGGGACGCTCGACGACCGCGTGTCGTCCGAGAGCGACCGTAGCGTTCGGCGAACGGATGTTCGTCGCGGAGACCGCCGAGACTGCCGACTGGCTGGAGGAGCTGAACCCGGAGCAGCGGGCCGCTGCGCTGCACCGGGACGGCCACCTGCTCGTCCTGGCCGGGGCCGGGACGGGCAAGACGACGACGCTCTGCGCGCGTGTCGCATCACTCGTCGCCGGTGGCGTCCCCGCGGAGCGGATCCTGCTCCTGACGTTCACGCGCCGTGCGTCGCGGGACATGCTCACGCGCGCGCAGGCGATGGCCGGTGGCTCGGCTCGGCGCGTCCTTGGCGGCACGTTCCATTCGGTCGGGCACCGCTTCGTGCGCGGGCACGCGGCGGCGCTCGGCCTCGGGTCGGACTTCGCGGTGCTCGACGCGGGTGACGCCGCCGACCTGCTCGACCTCGTCCGCCAGGAGCAGGGTCATGGCGAGACCGGGAGGCGCTTTCCGCGCAAGCACACGCTCGCCGACATCTACTCGCGCACCGTGAACGCGCAGCGGTCGGTGCGCGAGGTCGTGGCCGAGAGCTTCCCGTGGTGCGAGGAGCATCTCGACGTCCTGGGTCCGCTGTTCCAGGCGTTCACGGCGCGCAAGCGGGCCCTCGGCGCGGTCGATCTCGACGACCTGCTCGTCCTCTGGCGAGCCCTGATGGCCGACGAGCACGCGGGCGCGCACATCGCGTCGTCGTTCGACCACGTGCTCGTGGACGAGTACCAGGATGTCAACGGACTGCAGGTGGCGATCGTCGACGGGTTCGCGCGGCGGGACTGCCAGGTGACCGCGGTCGGTGACGACTTCCAGGCGATCTACGCGTTCCGCTCGGCGTCGGCGCGCCACATCCTGGAGTTCCCGGACCGCTTTGCGGCCGCGACGACGGTGACCCTCGAGCGCAACTACCGTGCGACGCAGCCGCTGCTCGACGTCCCCAACGCCGTCGCGGCGCAGGACGCCGAGGGCTTCCCGAAGGTCCTGCGCGCGGAGCGCGAGGGCGGGACGCGGCCGGCGCTCGTGTTCTGCCGCGACCAGTTGCATGAGGCGGTCGAGGTGTCCGACCGCGTGCTGGCTGCGCGCGAGGAGGGGATGCTGTTGCGCGAGCAGGCGGTGCTCGCGCGCACCGGCCATGACTCCGACGCGCTCGAGCTCGAGCTGTCCCGCCGACGGATCCCGTTCGTCAAGTACGGCGGGCTGCGCTATCTCGAGGCCGCGCATGTCAAGGACTTCCTCGCCGTGCTCCGCCTTGCGGACCGCCCGGCGGACGAGATGGCGTGGTTTCGCGTTCTTCAGCTCCTCGAGGGCGTCGGCCCGGGCCGGGCGCGCCGTGCGGTCGACCGCCTCGTGCTGGACGGCGCGGAGCTTCCGGAGCGGTGGGCGGCCGCACGTGCCGAGCTGCCGGCGTCGACGCTCGAGCTCGCCGACCAGCTGGTCGCGGCGATCGGCGCTGCCGGAACCAGCGCGCCAGGTCCGGCGGTCGAGCGGCTGCGCGACGGGCTCGCCCCGCTCGTGCGCGGCCACTACGTCGACGGCCAGGTACGCCTGCAGGACCTCGACACGCTCGCCGCGCTGGCCGGTGACGCGCGAGACCTGCGCACGTTCGTCGCCGAGCTGGTCCTCGACCCGCCGGCGTCCTCACAGGACCTGGCCGGGCCGCCGCAGCTCGACGACGACTGGCTCGTGCTCTCGACGGTGCATTCCGCCAAAGGGCTGGAGTGGCAGTCCGTGCACCTGCTCGCGGCCTACGACGGCAACTTCCCGGCCGACATGGCCGCCGGGACGAGCGAGTCGATCGCCGAGGAGCGGCGGCTGCTGTACGTCGCGCTCACGCGCGCGCGGCGGTCGCTCGCGATCTATGTCCCGCGCCGCTACTACCGGCGTCCTCGTGATGACGGCCACGGCTATGGGAAGGCGTCGCGGTTTCTTACGCCCGCGGTGCAGGCCCTGTGCGACGTCACGCATCTCCCGGACGATGCGCCGCGGGGCCCGTTCGCCGCGGCGCCGGGGCCGCCGCGGCACATCGCGGTGTCGGTGGACGAGCTGTTCACGTAGATCGAGGCTGCGGCTGAGTACTGTTGGGAGCGCATGGCCGTTGCCCCCGAGCGTGTCGGCGTTGCGTCCTTCCTCCAGCGGCTCGCGCGGGAGCGGGAGGAGTACGCGCTGCCGCCGCGGCTGCGCGAGCTTGCCGAGCGCTTCATCCACCGGTCGCTGGAGCTGCTGTTCCCGCACTTCGCCGCCGAAGTGGGCGGCCGCGCCGGAGACGTCGCCGACGAGCTGAGCGCGCTGCGCACGTTGCTGGCCGACGCGCTGCGGCTGCCCGAGGCGCACTGCGCGGACCCCGACGATGTCGTCGAGCGCTTCTTCACCGCCTTGCCGGACATCCGCGAAGCGTTGCTGCTCGACGCCCAGGCGATCTGCGACGGCGATCCCGCCGCGCACTCCGTCGACGAGGTGATCCTCGCCTATCCCGGCTTCTTCGCGACCGCCGTCTACCGGCTCGCGCACCAGCTGCAGGGCTGCGAAGTGCCGCTGGTGCCACGCGTCCTGGCCGAGACCGCGCACCGCGACACCGGCATCGACATCCATCCGGCCGCTCGTATCGGTGCGTCGTTCGCCATCGATCACGGTACGGGCATCGTCATCGGCGAAACCGCCGTGCTGGGCGACCGCGTCAAGCTCTACCAGGGCGTCACGCTCGGGGCGCTGAGCGTGGAGAAGCACATGGCGCGGACCAAGCGCCACCCGACGATCGGCGACGACGTCGTGATCTACGCCAACGCCACGATCCTGGGCGGCGAGACCGTGATCGGCGACGGCAGCCGCATCGGCGGCAACGTGTGGCTGACCCGCAGCGTCCCGGCCGACTCGGTCGTGACGCCCACCGCGCGCGTCGACCCCGCGATCCGCGACAGCGAGCCGCTCGACTTCAACATCTAAGAGACGGAGGCACCGTGAAGGCCGCGAGCATCCTCGAGACCATCGGGGACACCCCCCACATCCGCATCAACCGCCTGTTCGCCGACCGCCCGCAGGTGGACGTGTGGATGAAGGCCGAGCGGGCGAACCCCGGCGGCTCGATCAAGGACCGCATCGGGCTCTCGATGATCGACGACGCCGAGCGCCGCGGCGTGCTCGGACCGGGCAGCACGATCGTCGAGCCGACGTCGGGCAACACCGGCATCGGGCTGGCGATCGTCGCCGCGGTCCGCGGCTACCGGCTGATCCTCGTCATGCCGGAGTCGATGACGATGGAGCGCCGGCGGCTCATGGCCGCCTACGGCGCCCAGCTCGAGCTGACGCCGCGAGAGGGCGGGATGAAGGCCGCGATCGCCCGTGCCGACGAGCTCGTCGCGGAGATCGAGGGCGCCTGGATGCCGCAGCAGTTCGAGAACCCGGCCAACCCGGCGATCCACCACGACGCGACCGCCCAGGAGATCCTCCGGGACTTCCCCGACGGCGTCGACTTCCTCATCACCGGCGTCGGCACCGGCGGCCACATCACCGGCGTCAGCGAGGCGCTCAAGGAGCACTTCCCGGGCTTGCAGACGTTCGCCGTCGAGCCGTCCAAGTCAGCGGTCATCAGCGGCGGCGAGCCCAGCCCGCACCGGCTGCAGGGCATCGGCGCGGGCTTCGTGCCGGCCAACCTGCACACGGACACGCTCGACGGCGTGATCCAGGTGAGCGAGGAGGACGCCTACGCGTACGCGGTGCGCAGCGCGAGCGAAGAGGGGATCTTCGTCGGCCCGTCGTCGGGCGCCGCGCTCGCGGCGGTCGCCCAGAAGCTGCGGGACATCCCTGACGGCAGCACCGTACTGACGTTCTGCTACGACACCGGCGAGCGGTACTTCTCCGTCGAGGGGCTGTTCGACTCGGACGGCACGGCGGTGCAGATCGCCAAGCACTCGTAGCGATCGCTAGCCCGGGATGTTCACGTGTCGGGTGATCTGGCCGTTGCTCTCCCAGTAGGTGATCTTGCTCGCGAGGTACGGATCGTCCGGCGCGGGCTGGACGTTGCCGTGGTGTCGTAGGCGCGCGAGGTGACGGTGTGCTCACCGGGGGCCGGCGCGCCCCACGCGGCGCCCATGATCGCGTAGCGGTTGCGGTGGCGCGTGACCTTGGCCGGCGCCGACTTCAGCCGGTCGTGCTTGACGTTCGTGAACGTCCAGACGGTCTCGCCGCCGCGCTGCTCCTCGCGGATGGTCACATAGTCACGCGCCATAAAGCGGCCCGCGTAGCGCTGGTCGATGACCTCGATGCGCGTCAGCCACTTCACGTTCGCCACGCCGTAGAACCCGGGGGCGATCAGCCGCAGCGGGAAGCCGTGCTCACGGGGCAGCGGCACGCCGTTCATCTCGTAGCAGAGAAGGTTGTCGGCGCTCAGCGCCTCCTCCACCGACATCGCGCGCGCAAAGTGCTCGGTGATCGTCAGGTCCAGCCCACCGGAGTTGTCAGGGGCGACACTGCCGGTCTTGCCCGGGCCGAGCACGCCGCCGTTGTCGCGAATGGTCACCTTGCCGGAGTCAAACCCCCAGAACACCACCTCGCTGCCCGTGTCAAGGATGCCCGAACGGGCGAGCAGCGGGGCCAGCGGCGTCCCCGCCCAGCGGGCGTTGCCGACCGCGCCAATCAGGAACGGCAGGCCCGTGTTGCCCGAACACTCCATCGTCGGCCCCATGCCCCGGGAACGCACGTGCCGGCCCGGCGACCTGCAGCGCCGTCAGCCCCGCAACGGCTGCGCCGCCACCCTTCAACAGCATGCGGCGAGAAATCTCCTGCGTCACCATCGAGCGCCCCTTTCATGAGCACGCCAGGGGTCTTAAGCACTCGCCCGAGCGACGCCGAGGCACAGCAAACGGCAACACACCACAGACACGTCGTGCGCTGACGATGGCTTCGACGCGGTCCGGCACCGATAAGCGGGGCCAGGTCGGCCCTCCCACCTCGCCTGAGACTAGTCAAGCGCTCGGCATCGCTGAGCGCTCAACATGTTTCTCATATGCAGGGTCAAGCGTGACGCCGCGAGCTCACGCCGCCGGTGCACGTCCAAGCGGCACCGGCGGCGGACAGGAGCGTTCTACTTCTTGCCCTCTTCAGGCCTGGTCAGCGCCTTGCCGGCGCCGTGCACGACCTTGCGCAGGAAGTCGTACTGCGTGTGAACCAGTCGGTCGGCCATCTCCATGGCCGCTTCGATGATCTCCTCGCGCTTGGACGGCCGCTCGCCGATCGCGGGCAGCGCCTCGTCGACGGTGTCGACAAACTTGCGCACCGCCTCGATCGCAGCCCGCTGGCCGGACTCGAGCGACTTGAGGACATCGTCCGAGAGCTCCGTCGTCCGGCCGACAACGTGTGGGCCCTCGTGCTCCTTCTTCTCGAGCGCGTGGCGCCTGCGAGTCTCCGCCCCTCGCCGCGCAGCCGCGCTCCGCTGGGCCTTGGTCTCCGGCATCGCTTGTGCCTCCTTCCGGGACGCGCGTCCCGTCATGACTGCTTCGCGGCAGCCGGCCGTGCCGGGCACACACACATCGCCGGCGGCATCGCGGGCCACTGCATCAGTTACGACGTTAGGCCGTGCCGCAGCCGGCGGCATCGGCAGTCAGTACGGATGCGCGGCCCTCTGAAGTACCTGCGTCACGGACCGTGCCGCGAGTGCGCAACGACGAGCATACGATCGGCCCGTGGCCGCGAGAAGCAGAGAAGTCACTGCGGATCACGGGCCACACGTGGTCGAGCCGACCGCAAGCTACGCCTCGTCGTGGCCGTGGGCGAGGTCACGCGCCCGGACGAACTCGATGAGCTCCGCCTTGCCGCGATCGAGCACGGCCCAGCCGGGACCGTGGAATTCGAGCGTCGCGAGCGCGGCGGTTGGGAATTTCACCCCGAGCTCCGCGGATCCGTCGCGGGCGAGCAGCAGAGCCAAGTCCTGCAGAGCTGGGTTGTGGCCGATGATCATCACCGACCGGACGCGCGCCGGAACCTGCTGCACGCGTGCGAGCAGCGCTGCCGACCCGGCGCCGTAGAGCTCGGGTTCGACGCGTACGGCGCCTCGTCCGAGCGCCGGCTCGATGCCCTCGAGCGTCTGCCGCGCGCGTCTGGCCGTCGAGCACAGCACGAGCTCGGGATCGATCCCTTGCTCGTTCAGGTGCCGGCGAATCGCCTTGGCCGCGCGTCGGCCCCGGCCCGCGAGCGGGCGTTCGTGATCGGCGAGCCTCTGGTCCTTCCAGCTCGACTTCGCGTGACGCAGCAGATACAGCCGTCTCTCGGCCACACCCACGAATCTAGACTCAGCGGACGGCGCGCTCGGCGGAGCCGGCGAGCGGCCGGTCCGCCTTCCTGGCGGTGACGACCGTGACCGGGAGACCGAGGCGACCGACGCGGGCGGGCAGGTCGATGTGGAGCCAGTGCGACACGCGCGCGGGAAGCGTCGAGACGATGATCTCGTCGTACGGCTCCGCCTCCAGAGCCGCGGAGACGGCGAGGAACGGATCCTCGGCGCCGACGAATCCCTCGACGCGACTACCGGCCGCCTCCTGCAGAAGCGGAATGGCAAGCTCGAGCGTGATCGCCGACTCCTCGGTGTCGGCATCCCAATACGGCCGCGGAACGAGCAACGTGAAGCGGCAGGGACTCTCCGACGCGCGTGTGCGGACCGCCGCGAGCAGCGCCGGCGTCGCCGCGGTGCGGTTCGCGACGATGAGGATGTTGCGTGGACGCGCGGTGTCCATCGCACACTCGTCCTACTCCTCGCGCGGCGTCACGTCAAGGCGCCGGTAGCCTCGCGTCGTGACCGGCGTTATCGCGTCGGTGAGCGGATCGAGGAGGTCAACGGCTGGTATCAAACTGGTATCATCTGACACGTGGCCATGACTCTCCGCCTGACCGATGCCCAGGCCGAGGCGCTGCGCGCGCGTGCGAGCCGCGAAGGCCGCAGCATGCAGCAGGTGGCGCTCTCCGCCCTCGACGAGTACCTGCTGCGCGCGGAGGACGACGAGCTGACGGACCGCCTCGCCGAGCAGGGCGCGCAGCGCTTCGCCGATCTGCTGCGCCGTCTCGGCGAGTGAGGCGCCACCTGACGGTCGAGCAGGCGCTTCGCATCGCGCGCGCTGCCGTCGGCGGACCGATCGAGGTCCGCGACGTCGGCCTGCTCGAGTCGGCGGTCCATCGGCCGCGCGCCAGCGTGCTCGGTCACGACGCATATCCCGACCTGCTCACGAAGGCCGCAGCGCTGCTGCATTCGCTCGCGCGCAATCACCCGCTGGTCGATGGCAACAAGCGCCTCGCGTGGCTGGCGACATACGTGTTCCTCGCCAAGAACGGCGTCGTCCTCGACCCCGACGACGATGCGGCGTACCAGTTCGTGATCGACGTCGCGGCAGGCGCGGTCGACGATGTCGACACGATCGCCGCGACGCTCGCGTCGTTCGCCGTCAGCTCGTCGGACTGACCGCGTTACTTCTCCTCGAACACGAGCTCCTCGGGCGGCCGCGTCAGCTTCACCGTCTGGCCGTCAACGGCGACGACCGTGTCGAACCCGGTCTTCTCACCGGTCGGCACGATCCAGAGGCGGTCGTCCTGCTGCGCCAGGAACTCGCCGAAGGCCGCCAGCGACGGGTCGCCGTCGCCCAGCTGCAGGTACTCGGCCAGCCGGCGGAAAAGCTTGGGCAGGATCACCGCGCTGTCCGTGAGCGTGGCCAGCGACTCGACCGTGACGCCGCTCTGGGTGCGATCGTCGGCGAAGACGCCGGCGCGCGCGGCGCGGGCGGCCTGCGCCTGCGCGGTGAGCTCGTTGCGCAGGTCGAGGTAGAGCTGGGTGTAGAAGGTTGGATAGGCGAGCCCGGACGTGATCAGCCGATGGTTGGCCGTCTCGCCGAGCAGTGCCACGTCCACGAAGATCTGCTCGCCGCTTGTCGCCGGAGCGTCGGCGCGGCCGGCCAGCGCGACGCAGCGCCCGTAGAGGTCGGCGCCGCGGGTGAGGATGAAGCCGCGACGGTCGTCCGCCTGGACGCTGGTGACTGTCTCCCCGTCGCGCTCGACATCGCGGAAGCCGAGCCAATCCAGCAGGTCGGCGGCCGCCGCGTGCGCGAGCTCGAGCGGCTGGTGCTCCGTTCCGCCGCCCGGCGGCGTGTAGTGGGTCTCGAGCGCGTCGACGGCGTCGAGCCGCAATTGCGCGGCGCCGCCGGCGTTGCGGCGGACGGCGTTCGGCCCCGGGACCTTCGCCCAGTCGGCGGGGTCGTCGGGGCGGAAGCGGATCGAGTCGCCGTCCGGCTGGGCGCCGAGCACGTGGAACGTGCCGGCCAGGCACAACATCGGCATTCGTACATCTTGCCGCCCGGATCACGTCGCGCTGCGGCGACCAGGAGTCTGCGGAAGACGAGGCGGCCTGCAAGCGGGCAGCGGACGGGTCCGGCGCTCGATCAGCGCCGGCGGTTACGGCGGCGCGCCGCACGTTCGGCTTTACGCCGCTTCTTCGCGTCGAGCGCGTGCGCGGCTCGCGCCGCGGGTGGAGCCGGTCCGCCCGGCCTCGCCTGCTCCCACGACTCCGGCAGGGCGGCGAGCGCCGCGCGATGCGCTTCGAGGTCGTACTCGCGATCGTCGTGCAGGGCGCCCCACAGCTGCGGGGCCATGGCTGCTCCGAGCATGTGGAGAACCTCGTGCCGCCCGTAGCCGAGTTTTCGCAGGCGTTGCGCCGTCGCCCAGACTTCGGGCGGATCGTCGTCGACGATCTGGTTCGCGACGATCTCGTGGATGGTCAGGTGCAGCTTCGGGTCCATCTCGCTGCCCTCGACCAGGACGCTCTCGGCGTCGGTGTCGAGCTCGGGGTGCGCGGCAGCGATCAGCAGCGCGCGGTCGTCCGCGTCACTCGGGTCGAGCCACTCGTCCGGCTCGGGTATCGGCGGGATCGCGAACGCCAGTCGCCGGTCAGGGTCTGCCTGCGGTCCGCCCATGAGGTCAGTCGTCGAGCGCCGCGTACTGGGACGGCGGCGTACCTCGAAGCTCGAGCACTCGGGGATAGTCGCCCGGCTCGGCGGTGACCAGTTCGCGGACCGTCAGGCGGACGCGCCACTCGTCGCCGAAGTCGAACACGTAGCCGATTCGCTGGCCGAGGTGAAGGTCGAGCTCGGCGAGCGGGACATCGGCCGTGGCGATGCCCTCGTCAGGCGCATCAGGGCTGGTCAGCTCGACCGCATCCGAGCCGAAGAAGCTGCCGTCGAGCCAGAACGAGTACAGGTGGTCGTCGTACCACCCGAACGCCTGCTGGATCGCGTCGTGCACGGCGCTGAGCGGTTGGCGCTCGAGCACCGCCACCCGCGCGCGGACGCCACGCACGTTGAGCAGCTCGGCGTCGAAGATCATGGCGGCGTCGCCCGCCGCCGCCGTGATCGTGTCTCGCGCGGGAGACTGAACCGCCGCCGCCAGGTCCTGCCCGGCGGCCGTGAGCTCGAACGTGAGCGGCTCCCGGTGGCGGCGGACGAGCCCAAAGCCCTCGGCCCGGCACAGCACGGGCTGCAGCGCGCCGATCAGCGCCCATCCCTCGAGCCGGCCACCGTCGGCGTCGCCCCAGCCCTCTACATCGAGCAGCCGCCCGACGAGCTCCGTCAATCGATCGCTCTCCAGCGGCCCGTGCTCGTGCAGCACCTCCTCGATGAGCAGCCACGCATCGCCCTCGAAGCCGTCGCCACCGAGGTCCTCGTGGAGCAGCTGCACGAGCGCCTCCGGGTCGGCGAGCAGCTCGCGCCCACGCGCGGTCGTCAGCAGCGTCTCGCGCTCCCGGCGCATCAGCCGCAACCGCCGCAGCGCGGCGTGCACCTCCGCCAGCACCGGTAGATCGCTCTCCCGGTGCGGCGGGCCGAACAGTTCGTGCCTCCACCAGTCCGGCCAGCGTTCCGCCGCCTCCCGGACGACCGCGCCCCGGAGCGCGTGGGTCTTGGTCAGCCCGAGCCCGTCCGCGCCGGTCTGCAGCAGCCAGCGCACCACGGCGGTCGCCTCGTCGATCTCGGCACGTGCGTCAGGCATGGCGCGAGACCAAAGGATCTCGGATGAACGCGCGCACGTCGATCGCAGAAGCCGCTCGTTGCGCGAGCATGTCGCCGGCGGACCAGGACTCGCCGCTCCTCGAGATCGAGAAGATCCTGCGAGCGCCCGGCAGCACGCTTCATCGCGATCAGGTCCTCGCGCGAACAGACCCGCACCGGGCGGCCCGCGAGCGACGTTATGACGGCGCCGCGCGTCAGATGCTCGAATGCCAGGTCGCCCGGGATGCCGGGCACCCACTGCATGATGTCGAGCCGGCCGAGCCGTGTCGCGAGAACGAAGTTGCCGCCTTCTCGCAGGTCGTCAGGCTTGAGCGGGTCGAATGGGAACTCGGCCGGGTCGAAGTCGCCCGTGCCGAAGTTGTGCGCCTCGATCACGCGCAGCACGTTCGCCAGGCGGTCCAGGTTCCCACCGTCGGGCGCGGGGACGATGTCGACGTCCTTGGTTGCGCGAGGAAAGCCATGCGCGCCCACGGCAAGCCCGCCGATCAGCACGTACTCGACGCAGCCGTCGGACAGTGCGGCGATCAGCTCATCCGGTGCGAACTGGAGTTCCCCCGCTTTCGTGGACACCTGAGCGCTGAGCCCGTTGGGGCTCTGCGAGAGGATGGTGTCTCATGCCAGCCCCGTATCCGATCGAGTTCCGCCGTGAGGCGGTCGCGCTGCTGAAGAGCAGCGGCAAGACGGTCCCGCAGCTCGCCGCCGAGCTGGGGATCTCGCCGCAGTCGCTGCGCAACTGGAGTCGCCAGATCGACGTCGACGAGGGCAAGGCCGCTGGCCTGAGCTCCGATGAGCGCGAGGAGCTGCGCCGGTTGCGGCGCGAGCTGCGGACGGTCACCGAGGAGCGCGAGATCCTGAAAAAAGCGGCGGCCTTCTTCGCCAAGGAAAGCGGGACCCGGTGAGGATCTTCCGGTTCATCGCCGCGACGAAGGCCGAGCACTCGATCCAGATCATGTGCCGCGTGCTTGAGGTCTCGCGCTCGGGCTTTCACGCCTGGGCGCGCCGTGAGCCGTCGGCGCGGGCGGTCGCGGACGCGGCGTTGAGCGGCCGGATCGCGGAGATCCACGCCGACTCGCTCAGAACGTATGGCTCGCCCAGGGTGCATGCCGAGCTGCGCCTGGAAGACGGCGTGCGCATCGGGCGCAAGCGCGTCGAGCGCCTGATGCGCAACGCCGGCCTGGCTGGCCAGCTCAAGCGCCGGCGGGGCAAGACGACGATCGCAGTCCAGGGCGTCCGCACCGCGCCTGATCTCGTGGAGCGTGACTTCAACCCGACCGAGCCGAACCGGCTCTGGGCGGCGGATATCACGTACATCCGGACGTGGGAGGGCTGGCTGTACCTGGCGTCGGTCATGGACTGCTACAGCCGGCGGATCGTCGGCTGGGCGCTCGCCGACCACCTGCGCGCAGAGCTCGTCGTCGACGCGCTCGAGATGGCCGTCACCCGCCGCCGTCCTGACGTCGGCCTGGTTCATCACAGCGACAGGGGCTCGCAACCCGGACTCAACCGGTCGTCGCAACGGGTGTCCTTGTGGTGAACGTATCGGCTGCGGGTGACGGCTGGCTCGCGCGGATAGCCACGCGGGTCTGAGGAAGCGGCGCGGCTGTCGTCGCGGAGGCTCGCCCGTAGGGCGGGCCGGAGCGGCGATAGCCGCGCGCGCGTGCGTCCGGAGCCCCGTTCCGTGGCTGTCGCGATCAGGCCGCGGCGGCGAGGTACTCGTCCAGAACCTCGGCAGGGGTTCGCCACCCGAGTGTCTTGCGCGGCCGGCCGTTGAGGGCGGCGGCGACGGCGGTGAGGTCGTCGATGCTGTGGCGGGTGAGGTCGGTGCCTTTCGGGAAGTACTGGCGCAGGAGCCCGTTGGTGTTCTCGTTGCTGCCGCGCTGCCACGGGCTCTGCGGATCGCAGAAGTAGACCTCCAGGCCGGCGGCGATGCGCAGTTGGGCGTGGTGGGCCATCTCGGCGCCCTGGTCCCAAGTCAGTGAACGACGCAGCTCGCCCGGCAGCGTCGTCATCGCGGCGACGATCGCGTCGCGGACAGCCTCGGCGCCGTGCCCGGTCAGGGCCGGACCGTCCTTGACGCGGGGGCCGTCCCGGCCTTCCATCGGGGGTAGGTGCAGCAGCATCGTGAACCGGCTTGAACGCTCGACCAGCGTGCCGATCGCCGAGCTGCGCAGCCCGAGGATCAAGTCGCCTTCCCAGTGGCCGGGCACCGCCCGGTCGGCGGCCTCGGCGGGGCGCTGGCTGATCATCACCTCGTCGGTGACAAAGCGCTTGCCGCGGCCACAGGCGCGCGAGCGCGGCACGCGCAGCGCCCGGCCGGTGCGCAAGCACGCGCTCAGCTCGCGCTTGAGCGCGCCGCGGCCCTGGACATACAGCGACTGGTAGATCGCCTCGGGCGAGATCCGCATCGAGTCATCATCGGGGAAGTCCAGGCGCAACCGATTGGAGATCTGCTCCGGGCTCCACGACCGCGCCCAGCGCCGGTCCCGGCGGCGACCGCGACGCCGGCCGATCCACGCGACCTGCGGCCCCGCCACGGCGACGCCGTCAGGGCGCTGCACGCGGCCGGCCAGCCGCTCCTGCACATAGCCGCGCAACCGATCGTTGACCGCCAGCTTGGCCGGCTTGGGGCGCTTAGCGCGCTGATCGGCATGCCACTGCGCCGTTGTCGCCCGATACTCCAAGCGACCGCTGCGCGTCGCGGCATTGCGCCGCAGCTCGCGCGAGATCGTCGACGCCGAGCGACCCAGCCGGCGAGCAATCTCGCGCACCCCACAGCCACCGGCCCGCAGCACCGCGATCTCCTCGCGCTCGGCAAACGACAGATACCGCCCTGACAGCGGCGCCTGTCCGATCGGCGGCATCCCGCCAGCCTCCCGAAACCACCGGACGCCCACCACCGGCGACACGCCCGCCTCGACACCGGCCACGTCGCTGCGCTCGCCGCGCGCGATCGCCGCCCAGAACCGCTGACGATGCTCGCGCCGACCGACCGGTGGCCGTCCGGGCGAATGCATCACCGGCCGCCCCGTCTGCTGCGCACCCCACCCGTTCGGCCTGCCCATCGCAACCCTCCATCATCGAGCGTTGCGACGACCGCTGGAATCCGCCCAATTTACGTCGCTGATCTT
The DNA here is from genome assembly GCA_963803335.1 of uncultured Solirubrobacteraceae bacterium. Lineage (GTDB taxonomy): Bacteria > Actinomycetota > Thermoleophilia > Solirubrobacterales > Solirubrobacteraceae > DASSUW01. The sequence continues at coordinate 435,227 of CAWDME010000016.1, forward strand.
CACGCGCCGCTGCCGCAGCGTCGGCATCGACATCTCGATGGGAAGCCGCGGCGACTGCTTCGACAACGCCGTGCTCGAGAGCTTCCACGCGAGCCTCAAGAAGGACCTGATCCACCGGCGTTCATGGCCAACCAAGGCCGAAGCCAGGACCGCGGTCTTCGGCTACATCGAGAGCTTCTACAACCGCCGGCGCCGTCATTCGACGCTCGGGATGCTGTCGCCCGTGGAGTTCGAGAACGGAACTCTCAGGACCGCCGGTGCCAGTCTCGCCGCTTCGCGGCTCGCATCCCACAACAAGATGGAATACAAGTCAACGTCAACGGCCCAAGCCGCCTAACAACCCCGTGTCCACCGAACCGGGGGAGGTCCAAACATCCGGCTCGCGGCGCACGTTCGCCTCCAACTCCGCGGCGATACGGCTGAGTCGGACGGCCTCTTCGAGTCGCTCGGACATCGAGCGCTCGGCGTCGCGCCGACGGTCCTCGGCTCGTGCCGCCTCGTTGCGACTGATCCACGACTGGACCGCACGATCGTCAGGCATCGCGGCTGATCGTACCGAGGCGTGCCGAGCTCATTAGCAGCCGTTTGCTCGCGTCGGTGACGACGACCCGCGTCAGACGATCTTCCCCGGGTTCAGGTTCGCTCCGGGATCGACACCGCTGAACAGCGCCTGCAGCATCGCCACACCCGGCGCGGAAATGTCCTCCTCGAGCCAGCGGGCGTGCTCGGTCCCCACCGCGTGGTGGTGCGAGAGCGTCGCGCCCGTATCGATGAACGCCTGCTGGATCGCGGACTTGACGAGGTCGTACTGGGGCAGGCCGTCGCCCGGCTGCGAGGGCTTGAACGCGAACGTGAAGTACAGGCAGGCGCCCGAGTGGTAGGAGTGCGACAGGTGGCACATGATGTAGCCGCGCACGCCGAGCTCGTCGAAGGCGCCGTGGCCGGCCGCCATGACGGTGTCGTAGACGCCGGACAGCCGGCTCCACGGCGCGGCCGTCTCGGAGACGTCGGCGAGCGTGCCGCGGTCGAGCAGGAAGTCCCGGATGTACGGCGTGTCGAACTTCTTCTGGTCGTAGAGCTCGCCGGGTGAGGCCCCGATGCAGAGCCCGCCGTGCCGGGCGACGATCCGCCCCACGGCCTTGCGCTGAGCCGCGACGTGGCGCTGCGTTCCCTCGTGGCCGATGAAGGAGAGGCACATCGCGTTGATGTCGAAGCCGCGCCGGCGCTTCAGGTAGGTGGTCAGCGCCGCGGACTTGATCCGGTCGAGCACCGTGGGCGCCTTCCTGGTCGCGAACGAGAACGTGGTCTCGTTGGCATCGGAGACGCGGGTCACCGAGGCGGCCGTCTCGCTCTCCGCGATGTCGCGCATGCCCGCGAGGCCGTCGGACCAGGTCGGGAACAGGTAGCCGAGGATCACGCGACGCTCGGGCACTCGCCGCACCTGCACCGTCGCCTCGGTGATGACCCCCAAACGCCCTTCGCTGCCAAGGACCATCTCCCGCACGCTCGGCCCGGTCGAGGCGTGGGGCACCGGACGTGTCACCAGCAGGCCGGCCGGCGTCACGACACGCACCGCGCGCGTCAGGTCGGCGATGTCGCCGTAGCGGTCCGACTGCATGCCCGAGGAGCGCGTGGCGATCCACCCGCCGAGCGTCGAGTGGGTGAAGCTGTCGGGGAAGTGGCCGAGCGTCCATCCCTGCGCGTTGAGCTGCCGCTCGAGGTCCGGGCCGAACGCGCCGGCCTGGACGCGGGCGAGGCGGGAGGTCGCGTCCACGGCAAGCACCCGGCGGAGCCTCGATACGTCGAGCGAGATGACCGTGCGCCGCTCCTGCGCCCGCGCCTCGAGGCTGCCCGAGATGCTGGTCCCGCCACCGAACGGGATGAGCACCGCGTCGCCGTCCAGGGCGGCGCGCATGACCGCGACCACCTCGTCCTCGTCGTCCGGCCGGACGACGACGTCCGGGAGCCGGCCGAGCTCGCCGCGGCGGTGCCGTACGAGGTCACGCAGGCTCTTGCCGCGGGCGTGGACGACGCGGTCGAGCGGAGCGGTGGAGAGGTCGCCGACCGCGGTCTCGAGAGCGGCGGCCAGACCCGGCGCCAGGGCCGGCTCGGGGATGTCCAGGCCGTCGAACGCCGCCGGCTGGGAGACCGCGCGGCTGACGTCGATGTCGAGGTGACGCTCGAGGAAGGGCCCGAGCGCCGGCTTGTCCTCGTGCGTGAAGGAGACGCCCTCGTCTCCCCACCCCCACCACCTCATCGCGGCCTTCCGCCTCCTTCGCGTCGTTCACGGCATACGGCGTGCCACGGGCCGTCGGCGACCATACGCCATGGCGCCGCGCGGGGTCTGTGCGAAGCGGGGCGAGTTTTCCGCATCCTCGCCTCCACAAGGCATGGATGCCCGACGCATACCGATGGATCCACACGACGCCGGTCGGCGCTTCGCCGAGCGGCTCGAGGAGGCCGGCCTGCCCCGCTTCGCCTCCGCGGTTCACGACCCGGAGCTCGACCTGCTCGAGATCTCCTGGGATCACGGGTTGACGCTCTACCTGGATCTCACCCGTGAGGACGCAGTTGGCCCGATCGACGCCGACGAGCGGGCAACGATCCTCGGCCTGCTAACGGGCTTCGAGGACCGCGAGCCGATCGACGTGTGCATCCCAGGATCCGCAAAGGACCCGCGCACCGACACCACGATTCCCGGCGTCGCGATCCGGCGAGGCCCACAACTGCACACCGACGACGTCACCACGGTCGACGGCATACCGGTGACGTCTCCGTCTCGCACCCTGATCGACCTGGCCGAGGTCATGAGCGCCGACGAGCTCAGAGCGACCTTCGCCCGGGCTCGCGAGCTCGGCCTGCTCGACCCGGAGGCGCTTCGCGCCGCACGCGGCCGCGTCGAATGGCGGCCGTCGCTGGCGATGCTCGACGCGGTGATCGACGAGTTCTGCAGCTAGGCCGAACACGGTCGCGAGCGCGCCGTCGACCTCGCGCAGCTCGTTGGCGTCGAGGCGGCCCGCCGAGTCGCCGAGGCGGTCGGTCATCACCGCGGTCGTCTGCTCGACCGGCACCCGTGTCGACTGCCCGTCCGATCTCGATCGTCGGCCGCCACGATCGCGGCGGCGCCGAGCGCGACGTAGGAGCGACGAGCACCGTGGTCAGCAACGCGTCTGCACGACGACGGCGAACCGCTCACCCGCATGCTCCGCGCCGCGCGGCGCCCGGAGCCGGAACACTTCTCCGCGGACGATGGCTCCAGCCCTCGGGCCACGAGGCGGCCAAGGCGTCCATCTCCGTCCGCACGCGCAGCGTCTCGAGGGCAACGCAGATCGCAGAGGCTGTCAGACCAGCGACCGTCAGCCGGCGAACAATGCGACACACGGAGGTTTGCGCGCGCCCACGCGTCGTTCTAGTTTCCGAGCAATGTCACGGACGACACGCTGCCTCCTCCTCGCAGGGCTGCCTCTCCTCGCACTGCTGTGCCTCGCCGTCGCCGGCCCCGTGGCCCCGGCGCGGGCGCGTGCCGTTCGCGGCACCGCTCACCATCGGCACAAGCGCAAGCCGAAGCACTGCCGGCGCGGCACCGTGCGCGTCCGGCGCAAGGGCAGCAGGCGCGTGCGATGCGTGAAAGTCGGGCGGCTGCCGCACGGTGCAGCGCCTGTCGCCGCGATGCACGAGGTGCGGGCGATGCTCACCGGCGTGCCGCTCCGCGTGCGGCGTCACCGCCACCTGCGCCGCCCGCCCAGGACGCTCGGCAAGCTCATGACCGTCGACCACATCAAGCCCGCGGTTCTCGAACAGGCACTAAGCCGGACGGCGAGCCGGCTCCCAGTGGCCCTCGCCGCCGCTCATGCGCACGCGGCCGATACGTTCCCGGGCCCCAGCATCGACGGCTGGACGACGTCGATCGACACCAGTGGCGACAACAGCGTGACGGTGACGGCCAAGAAGGGTGCCGCCACGATGAGTGAGGGCTACACCGACGACGTCAAGTTCGACGCCTGCCCCGACGCCGACGGCGACGTGCGCGGCAGTCGCATCCTGGAGCTGACCTTCGACGTCGACGCCAAGGGCGAGTCGGGCGCGCGGGCCAAGATCCATATCGATGCCAAGGCCACCGCGAAGTTCGAGGGGCACGTGACCGACGAGCTGGAGGTCCGCGACTACGACGTCGACCCGTTCACGATGTACGACTACGTGCGCGTCGAGGTGTACGACGCGTCCGGCAAGCTCGTGCTCGGAACGCCGCCGTTCTTGCCGAACGTGAAGGCCAGCGTCCACGGCCTCCATCTCGGTCACACCAGCTCCGATGACATCGACCGCACCGGTGGCAAGCTCACCGGCACCGCACCGCCCGAGATGGGGAATGCGAGCGCCCAGGCGTTTCTGAAGTGGGCGCAGTTCGAGCTCTCACGGAGCGCGAAGGAGGCGGACACGCGTCTCACCAGCGCACAAGCGCAGGGCTGGCAGAGCTGCCTCGACGTGTCGGTGGGCGCGGCGAAGACCACGCTCGCGCCGGGTGAGAGCACCACGCTCACCATCACGGTCGCGCCGCACCACGGGCCTGGGTTCGCGCCGGCCACACTCACCGGCTCCGCGGGAGCCGGCACAGTCGCGCCCGCCGGCACGGCGACCGCCGGACAGCCCGTGACCGTGACATTCACGGCGCCCAGCTCTGGGTGGAACGGGACGACCGCCTCCTTCAGCGCCGCCTCGAGGCAGGGCCATGGCTACGGCGCGGTCGCGCTCGCTGCCACGCCGCCGCAGAGCTTCGTGCTGGTGTTCTCCCACGCCTCGCAGCTCGACGACACCCACAGCGTCAACAGCCCGTCGTTCGTCGGCACGACGACGCATCACGAGGCGTTCGACCTGTCCGCCCGCATACCGCTCAGCGGCGACCCCACGAGCGACACCGTCACCGGGTCGGGGCCGATCGGCTACACCCGCGCCGAGTACCACGACGAGCAGGACGGGACGTTCCACGGGCAGGGCACGTGCAACGGCACCGATCGCACCGACCTCACCGCTGCGCAGGGCGGCACCGCGCGCGTGCTCGGTGTGCGGGTGAGCGGCACCAGCGTCACCCTCGACTTCGCGCCGGGCTCCTTCGCGAGCTCGGGCGACGGCCCGCCGTCGGAGAGCTATCACAACGTGCAGACCTACGACGTCTGTCCCGGCGCGGACGATACGAGCGACCAGGCGCTGTTCCTCAACAGGTTCCGCAACCAGTACAACTCGACGGGCTGGGTCTACGGCCCGAACCAGTACGCCCACCTGACGACCGGTTGGCAAACCGGCAGCGGCAATGTCGTCGCCACGCTCGACATCAGCGGCCTCCAGAACGGGCAGCCCGGCAGTAGCTACACCGACCACTACGAGATCGACCGCGTGCCCTGAGCGCCGACGCGGTCGCGCTTGCGGCTCGTGTGCGGCGGCGCGTGCGCAGCTCCCTTAGCATCTGCTAAGCCTTCTTTGCACGTGCATAGTATGCTTAGCACCGTGGATGTGGCCCGACCCTACGCCGCCGTGACGCCTGGCATCGAGGGTGACGTGCTCGTCGTGCTCGCCGGCACGACCGCCCCGCTCACCGGCCGGGAGATCTCACGGCTTGCGCGACGCGGGACGTCCCCGTCCGTGTCGGCAGCGCTCGACCGCCTCGTCGAGCAAGGTCTCGTTCACCGGCAGGTCGCTGGTCGTGCCTACCTCCACGTGCTCAACCGGGATCACGTCGCCGCTGTGGCCGTCGAGGCGCTCGCCGGGCTGCGCGGCGAGTTGCTTGGCCGGCTCCGGGACACGCTCGCACGCTGGGATCCGGCACCGCTGCACGCGTCGATGTTCGGCTCCGCGGCCCGCGCGGACGGCGACGCGGGCTCGGACATTGATCTGCTCGTTGTTCGCCCGCGCGGCGTCGACGCGGAGACACCCGGATGGCGCGATGAGGTTCACACCCTGAGTGACGCCGTTCTTGCCTGGACTGGTAACCACGCCGGCATCAGCGAGCTGGCCGAAGCGGATCTCGAGGAGCTGCGCCGAGAGCCGCCGGCCATCTTGGGCGACCTGCGCAACGACGCCATCGACCTCGCGGGCATCCCCATTCGTTCTCTGCTGAGGGGAGGCTCGTGAGTCCGCGCCATGCCCCTCGGACGCAGGACTGCACCGAGAGCGATGCGCGACAACGGCTGCGCGACGCGCGCGCTCAACTCGACCTCGCAGAGCTGGCAACCACCACGACCAGCGCCGAAGAGATGAAGGCTGCTGCGTCCTGCGCCGTGCTGGCGGGGATTGCAGCGGCAGACGCGGCTTGCTGCAAGTCGCTCGGACGTCGCTCGCGCTCGCAGGACCATCGCGACGCCGTCGCGCTCGTCCGCCAGGTCGAGCCCGGCGGCCCCGACGCGGCCAACCAGCTCGAGCGACTGCTTGGCCTCAAGGACCAGGCGCGATATGGGTTCGAGGACATTGGCGGCCAGCGACTGAACACTGCTCGGCGTCAGGCACGAGCGCTGGTGGTGTTCGCGGAGAACGCGCTCAATCGCTGACCCGCGGCCTCTTCCGCAAACGCACTTACTTCACGTATGCCGCCCAAGAGCGGCCCACGAAGCGACACCGCATGCAGCCGCCGACCGCAAAGGCCCCGGAAAGGCGACAAATCCAGGCCTTTCCTACTAAGAGCCCTCTGCCGGACTCGAACCGGCGGCCCCTTCCCGGCTCATATTCGTCGTACTCCCACCGGTGGCGGCTGAGCTTGGAGCCGTACCAGGTCAGGTAGCCGCCGAAGAACGCGCCGCTCATGCGCGGGTAGCGCCGCTGGCAGCGGATCTTGTGGCGCACGAACCGCATCACGTAGCGAACCGAAAGCACGTCATCTGCTCCTTGCCTTCGCTCTGCTCGCGACGAGCGAGCGAGCGAGCGAGCGACTTGTCGCGTGACAGCTCGACGTAGCAGCGCCGGGGCGCGGCTGTCGCCCTGAGCGGACGCGCGAATCCGAATGCTCGATCTCGGGCGCTGCGCGCGTTAGGCTGGCGACCGCTCAAGGACCTAGAGGAACCGGATGACGATCAAGCATGGACTGCTTTTGGCCGTAATCGCGCTCGCTGTGTGGCCCGCGGCCGCACCGGCCGGCAACCCGACTGCGCACGCCGCCGCCACGTGCGCGGACTACCCCAACCAGAAGGCGGCCCAGGAAGCGGCCGACACCGTCGACGCCGACGGCGACGGGATCTACTGCGAGAGCCTGCCGTGCCGGTGCCGTGCTCGACCGAGGCCGGCGGTAGCAGCGGCCACGGCGGCGGCGGGTCCGGCGAGCAGAGCTGCACCAAGCCGCGCATCATGAAGCGGCTGGTGTTCAGCAAGGCCAAATACCCGAACATCCGCAGGCACTTCCGCGCCGCCCTCAGGCGCGGATGGCCGGTTCGGCTCGTGCTCAATCGCCGCAGTGCGGACGCCCGCCGGGCCCGGCTGCTTGAGGACATCCCGACCAAGGACGGCTATGACCGCGACGAATACCCGCCGGCCGGCGGGCGGCGCGGGGCAAGGGCAAGGGCAAGGGCAAGGGCAAGGGCAAGGGCCTGGAGCGTGGCCACCATCCGCGCGGGTGGAAAGCTGACGTGCGGTACGTGCCGAGCTCAGAAAACCGCTCGCACGGGTCGTCGCTGGGCGCCAAGCTCGCCGACTTCTGCAACGGCACCCGCTTCCGGTATGTCTTCCGCTAGTCCCCGGCCTCTCATAACGCTGGCGGTGCTCGCGCTCGTGCTCGCGCTGCCCGCCTCGGCGCGGGCCGCCGAGCTGACCGTCTACTCCAGCCTGCCGCTTGACACGCCCGAGCGAGCGATCTACGAGGACATGATCCGCGGCGAGCAACTGGCGCTAGAGCAGGCCGGCGGCCAGGCGGGGCCGCACACCGTGCGGCTGGTCTCGCTCAACAACGGATCCGACATCTTCGGCTACTGGGATCCCGACCTGACCGCCCGCAACGCCCGCCGCGCGGCACAGGATGCATCGGCGATCGCATACCTCGGCGAGTACAACTCAGGCGCGACCGCCATCTCGCTGCCGATCCTTAACGAGGCCGGGATCTTGCAGATCTCGCCCACCAACACGTACGTTGGCCTCACCCGCCACGAAGCCGCCAGACCAGGCGAACCCGACGAGTACTACCCCACGGGCGTGCGCACCTACGGCCGCGTCTCGCCCGCGGATCACCTCCAAGCTGCGGCGCTCGCCGCGCTGCTGGACCGCAAGAGAATCGACCGCGCGTTCCTCGTGCACGACGGCGAGCTATACGGGTCCGGGCTGCGCCGCATGGTCGCCCGCCGGCTCCAGCGCCGCGGCATAGCGATCGCGGGCCGCGGTGCGCTCAGACACCAGCACGCGTCGAACGCGCTCATCCAGCGGATCGCAGGCTCTCACGCTCAAGCGATGGTGTTCGCCGGGACCAACGACGACGGTGCTGTTCGCCTGTGGCGCAAGGTGCACCGGCGGCTGCCGCGCCTGAAGCTCATCAGCTCCGATGGAATCGCTGAGGGGCCCTTCGCGCGCCGGCTGGTTCGCAGTGGGAGTCGTGCGCAGCGCCGCCTCGGACGTAGCGCTGCCAAGCGGACATGGATGACGCTCTACACACGACCTGCCAACGCGTGGCCGGCCAGGGGTCGTGCGTTTTACGAGGCGTTCCGCGCCCGCTACGGCCGTGACCCCGGCGAGTACGCGATCTACGGCTATGAGGCCATGCAGGTGGCGCTCGGCTGCATTGCGTCGGCGACCGACCCGGATCCCCGCCGTCGCACTGTGCAGGCGTTCTTTGCCATCCACGACCGTGACTCAGTCTTCGGTCACTACTCGATCGATGAGAACGGCGACAGCACGCTCAGCACTTACGGCGTCTGGCGCGTCCGACCTGACGGTCGCGGTGGCCTGCGCTACGCGTTCACCGTCGACAGCGCAGGGGGCTAAGCGGTGCGCGTCTGCAAGCGTCATGATCGGAAGTTGCGTCGCGGCAGGCATCGCTCGGCCTGATCGCGGCACTCGTCGTCGTGGCGGACCGCTCGCGCGGACCATTCCTCCGCGCGGCTTTGACGCCCCGCCTCTCAGAACTGGACCTCCCCCGGTTCGGTGGACACGGGGTTGTTAGGCGGCTTGGGCCGTTGACGTTGACTTGTATTCCATCTTGTTGTGGGATGCGAGCCGCGAAGCGGCGAGACTGACACCGGCGGTCCTGAGAGTTCCGTTCTCGAACTCCACGGGCGACAACATCGCGAGCGTCGAATCGCGGCGCCGGCGGTTGTAGGCTCTCGATGTAGCCGAAGACCGCGGTCCTGGCTTCGGCCTTGGTTGGCCATGAGCGCCGGTGGATCAGGTCCTTCTTGAGGCTCGCGTGGAAGCTCTCGAGCACGGCGTTGTCGAAGCAATCGCCGCGGCTTCCCATCGAGATGTCGATGCCGACGCTGCGGCAGCGGCGCGTGAAGATCAGCGACGTGAACTGCCCGGACTCAACCGGTCGTCGCAACGGGTGTCCTTGTGGTGAACGTATCGGCTGCGGGTGACGGCTGGCTCGCGCGGATAGCCACGCGGGTCTGAGGAAGCGGCGCGGCTGTCGTCGCGGAGGCTCGCCCGTAGGGCGGGCCGGAGCGGCGATAGCCGCGCGCGCGTGCGTCCGGAGCCCCGTTCCGTGGCTGTCGCGATCAGGCCGCGGCGGCGAGGTACTCGTCCAGAACCTCGGCAGGGGTTCGCCACCCGAGTGTCTTGCGCGGCCGGCCGTTGAGGGCGGCGGCGACGGCGGTGAGGTCGTCGATGCTGTGGCGGGTGAGGTCGGTGCCTTTCGGGAAGTACTGGCGCAGGAGCCCGTTGGTGTTCTCGTTGCTGCCGCGCTGCCACGGGCTCTGCGGATCGCAGAAGTAGACCTCCAGGCCGGCGGCGATGCGCAGTTGGGCGTGGTGGGCCATCTCGGCGCCCTGGTCCCAAGTCAGTGAACGACGCAGCTCGCCCGGCAGCGTCGTCATCGCGGCGACGATCGCGTCGCGGACAGCCTCGGCGCCGTGCCCGGTCAGGGCCGGACCGTCCTTGACGCGGGGGCCGTCCCGGCCTTCCATCGGGGGTAGGTGCAGCAGCATCGTGAACCGGCTTGAACGCTCGACCAGCGTGCCGATCGCCGAGCTGCGCAGCCCGAGGATCAAGTCGCCTTCCCAGTGGCCGGGCACCGCCCGGTCGGCGGCCTCGGCGGGGCGCTGGCTGATCATCACCTCGTCGGTGACAAAGCGCTTGCCGCGGCCACAGGCGCGCGAGCGCGGCACGCGCAGCGCCCGGCCGGTGCGCAAGCACGCGCTCAGCTCGCGCTTGAGCGCGCCGCGGCCCTGGACATACAGCGACTGGTAGATCGCCTCGGGCGAGATCCGCATCGAGTCATCATCGGGGAAGTCCAGGCGCAACCGATTGGAGATCTGCTCCGGGCTCCACGACCGCGCCCAGCGCCGGTCCCGGCGGCGACCGCGACGCCGGCCGATCCACGCGACCTGCGGCCCCGCCACGGCGACGCCGTCAGGGCGCTGCACGCGGCCGGCCAGCCGCTCCTGCACATAGCCGCGCAACCGATCGTTGACCGCCAGCTTGGCCGGCTTGGGGCGCTTAGCGCGCTGATCGGCATGCCACTGCGCCGTTGTCGCCCGATACTCCAAGCGACCGCTGCGCGTCGCGGCATTGCGCCGCAGCTCGCGCGAGATCGTCGACGCCGAGCGACCCAGCCGGCGAGCAATCTCGCGCACCCCACAGCCACCGGCCCGCAGCACCGCGATCTCCTCGCGCTCGGCAAACGACAGATACCGCCCTGACAGCGGCGCCTGTCCGATCGGCGGCATCCCGCCAGCCTCCCGAAACCACCGGACGCCCACCACCGGCGACACGCCCGCCTCGACACCGGCCACGTCGCTGCGCTCGCCGCGCGCGATCGCCGCCCAGAACCGCTGACGATGCTCGCGCCGACCGACCGGTGGCCGTCCGGGCGAATGCATCACCGGCCGCCCCGTCTGCTGCGCACCCCACCCGTTCGGCCTGCCCATCGCAACCCTCCATCATCGAGCGTTGCGACGACCGCTGGAATCCGCCCTGCGAGCCCCTGTCGCTGTGATGAACCAGGCCGACGTCAGGACGGCGGCGGGCGACGGCCATCTCGAGCGCGTCGACGACGAGCTCTGCACGCAGGTGGTCGGCGAGCGCCCAGCCGACGATCCGCCGGCTGTAGCAGTCCATGACCGACGCCAGATACAGCCAGCCTTCCCACGTGCGGATGTACGTGATATCCGCCGCCCAGAGCCGGTTCGGCTCGGTCGGGTTGAAGTCACGCTCGACCAGGTCGGGCGCGGTCCGGATGCCCGGCACCGAGACGGTCGTCTTGCCGCGCCGGCGCCGGATCATCCCCGACAGGCCGGCCCGGCGCATCAGCCGCTCGACGCGCTTGCGCCCGACCCGGACGTCGTCTTCGAGGCGCAACTCGGCGTGCACGCGCGGCGACCCGTAGGTCTTGCCCGACTCGGCGTGGATCTCAGCGATCCGCTCGCTGAGCGCGTCGTCGCAGATCGCGCGCGCCGATGGCTCACGGCTCGCCCAGGCGTGAAAGCCCGAGCGGCTGACCTCCAGCACGCGGCACATGATCTGGATCGAGTGCTCGGCCCGCTTCGCAGCGATGAACCGGAAGATCCTCACCGGGTCCCGCTTTCCCTGGCGAAGAAGGCCGCCGCTTTTTTCAGGATCTCGCGCTCCTCGGTGACCGTGCGCAACTCGCGCCGCAACCTGCGCAGCTCCTCGCGCTCGTCGCTCGTTAGCCCGCTCGAGCGACCTTCGTCGACATCGAGCTGGCGGCTCCAATTGCGCAGCGACTGCGGCGAGACACCCAGCTCGTTCGCGAGCTGTGGGACCGACTTGCCGCTGCTCTTAAGCAGCGCGACCGCCTCACGGCGGAACTCGATCGGATACGGGGCTGGCATGAACACCATCCTCTCGCAGAGCGCTCACCGCGCTCAGCGCTCAGGTGTCCACGAAAGCGGGGGAACTCCAACCAGGGCAGCCCCGCCATCGGTTACTCGCTCGTGTCGCGAGCGGCAATGTCGGCCCGGCTCCTAGTCCTCGTGCACAAACACAGCGAGGGCCGGTCAGATCACGGCAGCGAGTGAAAGCCGGTCCCGCATCCGCATCAGCCGGTGGGTCGCCAGGACAGCCCGCCGCCGGGTAGCGCCCACTCCTTGAGTTCTGCGAGCGTCCGCGCATTCGTCCCGCCGCGCCGGATGGTCTTCAGCTGTACCGGCACCAGCGGGGTGAGCCCGCCCTGCCGGGACCACTGGTGGCTTAGGAAGGCGATCTTCCCGTTCGGTGTCCATGTGACGTCGGCGGGCCATCCGGGCATCGCTTCGAGGGAGATCTGACGGAGCCGCCCGGTCCGTGTGTTCACTAGATTCGTGCGGGTGGCGGAGATTGTCTCCGCGTCCGGCGTCCATGTGAGGAATAGCAGCCAGCGGCCGTCCGGCGAGAACCGCGGCGGGCCCGCAGGCATCTCCTGGGTGCGGTGCAGCACATTGAAGGCGTGGCCGTTTGGCTTGACGGTGGCAATCCCTTCACGTGTCTCGATTGCGATCTGCCGGCCGTCCGGCGACCATGCGGGCCTCAGTGCATCACGGCGCAGGAGTCGCTTCCCGGACCCATCGCGGTTGGCGACGTACACTGCCGAATGCGCGACCTCGTCCTCGTGAGCCCGTGTACCAGGTCACCGAGAACGCGATCCAGCGACCGTTGGGCGACCAGGCGGGCTCGCGCATCTCACGGTCACGGAGTCGCACCATGCGGTGGGCGCTACTGCCGTCGGGATGCACTCGCCAGATCTCTGTGTAGTCGTGCGTGTAGGCAATCCAGCGTCCGCTCGGCGACCACGCCGGATCGCTGCCAAGCACGAGCACGCGACTATTGGTCCCATCCGGGTTGACCGTGGCGAGCGCCGCCCGTTCGGTATATGTCGTGTAGACGACCGGCCCGCCGCTGGAGGCGAACGCCGGCGGAACGAAGGCTGCTACGCCGATGATCAGCGCGAGGACACGCACGCGCAACATCGTGCGGCAACGCTATCTAAGTTCAGGACGTGGGCTATCGGATGGCGTTACCGCGGCACGGGCCTGGTGTGCCTCAGATACGCCAGGTAGTCAGCTTCAGCGACGCCGCACGAAGGTGCTGGATGAAACCTGGCGTTGTACCGCTCGCAGGAGCCGCGCGGAGCAGGCGCGTCGGGAAGGTCCGCGACGCCGTGGGCGTCGTCCATTACAGCGAGTCCCGCCGGTGCTGCGTGCATCACCGGGCCGGTCGTCCGCGTCGAGCCCGACGTGGTCGATCCCGCGCCGGCGCAGGTGCTCAACGCCGACAGGCCCGCCTGGCCGGGTCGGCAGCGACGACGGTCAGCGGCTGAGCCTGGCCTCTTCGTCTAGTTGGGCAAGCTTGCGCGGGTTGCGGATCGCGTAGACGCGCGTGATCCGGCCACGGTGAAGACCAGGCTGATTCCCTGTACTTCTTCACGCGTGTTTCGCTCGAGACCGTAAGCGTTCGGCGGCCGCCAGGTCGTTTCGGATGCCGACGTGGTCCGGATTGAGCTTCGCCGCGTCGCGCAGGTGCTCCAGCGCCTCGTCGTTGCGGCCCAGTCGCAGACACGCCCGGCCGGCGGTTTGGCGGTAGTGCGGGACGGCGGCACCGGCGCCCTGGTTCTCGATGGCGAACACCGCTAGCCGGCGCGCCTCATCCACGACCTCCTGGCGCTCTTCTGTCACTACGTCCCGTCGGGCGTCGCGCTCGAGGAGGTTACGCGCGAGCGCGTACTTGCTCGCTCCCCAGCCCGGCTCCAGCTCGATCGCCATTCGGAAGTCGTCTTCGGCCTCCGCGAACGCTCCGAAGAACTCGAGCCGAGTCCCGCGCTCGACATATGACGGAGCGTCGCGGGCGCGCCTGATGGCCCGCTCCGCGGCGCTCTCCGCGCCCGGGTCACCGAGTCGTCGCAGCGCCAGCGCGCGGCCCACGCGCGCCCACCGGTCGAGCGCGTCGCGGCCCGTGCTGGCCTGTAGCAGTCGCGCGAACACGCGGAGGGCGTCTGACGGCTCGCCGCGCAGCAGGTGGACCTTCCCCGCTCCGAGGAGCGCGCTCGCGGCGCTCGGCGCCTCGGCCGCGACAGCCTCGAAACGCTCAAGCGCCTCGTCGTAGCGCTCGAGCTCCGTGAGCGCGGTGCCGGCCAGCTCGAGCGCCAGCATGGACGCCGACGTGTCCGCAGGCTGGATCGTGTCGAGCTCGTCAAGCGCCTGCTCGAGCAGCGACGAATCTCCGACGAGATCGCTCCACTGAATGAGGACCTGAGCCGCCTCGGCGTGGAGCCGCGCCAACGTCGCGTCATCGCCCGGCGCGACCTCCCGACCGAGCGATCGAAGGTCATCGAGCGCACGGTCGCAAGCTCCCAGCGCGCGCAAGGCCGCGGCTCGGCACATTCTGAGCGGATGATCGCCGGGTACGGCCTTCAGTCCGTCGTCAGCGTCCCGGAGCGCCTTTCGGTAGGCGCCGTCCGCCTTGCCCAAGAGCCGCCGGTCGTGGTACTCGTCGCCCATGGCCAGGCGCGCGAGGATGAGTCCACGGCGGGCCTCCGGGCTCGCGGGCTCGAGCTCGATCGCCCGCGCGTGATCCCACTTGGCCTGCTCGGGGTCCCCCAGCGCCTGATAGGCCGCCCCGCGCCCGATGTAGGCGTCAGGGCAGCGCGGGTCCACGGACACCGCGGCGTCGTAGTCGGCCAGGGAGACCTCAGCGGCTCCTCGCACGAGGTGGACGCGGCCGCGGCCGAGGTAGCCGGCGAGTGACGTCGAGTCCCGCCCGAGCGCGCTCGTGTAGTCCTCGAGCGCACCGTCGATGTCGCCGGCGTCCTCGCGGACGCGCGCTCGCAGGCAGTAGGCCTCGGCACTGTCGGCGCCGAGCTCGATGAACCGGTCGAGGTCCGCGACGGCGTCCTCTGGACGTCCGAGGCGCTGGTACGCCTCGGCGCGGCGGCGGTACGCCTTGACGAGAACCGGGTTCAGTTCGAGCGCCTCCGAGTAGTCGGCGACCGCCTCGTCGTCGTGACCAGGAAGGCGCGAGTAGGCGTGGGCACGCCCGAGATAGGCGTCAGTCAACGAGGGATCCCGTTCCACGGCCGTGGTGAAGTCGGCGATCGCCGCCTCGACATCGCCGGCGGCGCCGTGCGCGTTGCCGCGATCTCGGTACACGGTTGCGCTCTCATCGCCTAGTGCGATCAGGGCATCGAGTTCGGCAAGGGCCTCCTCGTGGTGACCGAGACTCGTGCGGATCGCCGCTCGCATGCGCCGGGCGTCCAGCAACCCCGGATCGATCGTCACGGCTACGTCGAGATCTTCCAATGCGCCGGTCCAGTCTCCGTTCGTCAGGCGGACGCTGGCGCGGTCTCGCCGCAGGAGCTGGTCCTGAGGCGAGCGCTCGACGGCCGCGTCATAGTCGTGCAGGGCCTCGTCCAGCCGCAGGCGCATCTCGAAGTATCGGGCGCGCGTGGCGTAGACCTGCGGAAGGCCACCGCCGCGCTCGATCGCCCGCCCGAAGTCCTCCATCGCGTTCTCGTCGTCACCGGCAAGCCCGTGGGCGTAGCCGCGCCCGAGGTACCCGACCGGACTGTCGGGAGCCAACTCGACGACTCGGTCGAAGCCGCCGATCGCGGGCCGGAGGCTCGCGGCTCCGCCGCCCGACTCTTGCGCGGCCTGCATGAGGCGGACGGTGCTGTCGTAGAGCGACCGGAACGCCGCCTGCGCGTCCGGCTCTCCGCCGGGCTGACGCGGCCCCGCCGTCATGCCGTGAGGGAGTCGAGGGCACGCAGCGCGGGGTCCTGACCCTGTCGCTGAGAGACGATGATCGTGATCTGCCCGATAAGGGTCTCGAGCTGGCCGGCGCGGTCGGACACACTGATGAGCTCGCGCGCCCGCGCGTTGAGATCTGCCCCGTTGTCCTCGAGCGCCACGCCAAGCGACCAGGCGAGGCGATCGATCTCATCGCCGGTGAGCACGTACTTCGCCGTGAGCATGTGGAACGCCTCGAGCATTCGCTGAGGGGTCGAGCCAGGCGTGGCCACCACGGACGCCTGTGCCGGGATCACGTCACGGACGACGGGCGGGGCGGCCACGGCGCCTGGCTGGATGGCCGCCAGGTTGACGTCCGCCGCTTCCGCCGGCTCCGCGTCGTAGATCCGGCCTTCGCTGCCGAGGAAGACGACGGGCGCGGCCCAGTCCCACGCGTCGCGACGGTGGAACCAGACCTGCTCCCGCGCGCGGTTCGCTGCGACGTCGACGAAGCCGTTCGAGCGCGCCGAGCGCAGCAACGTGTCATAGAAGGTCTCCGTGAAGACCTCCGCCGTCTCGGCCTCGATCTTGCCGTGCATCGCGAGGACTGCCGGAACGCCGTAGTCGAGCAGCTGCGCGGCGATGCTGAGATGCGCGTCCGGCGAGGATCCGGCCGACGTGTAGCCGGTCGAGAGGACGACGAGCCGAAGCGTGTCGACGGCGTCGACGATCGGCCCGACAACGTCGGCCGGAAGCGCCTCGGGGCCGCCTGCCTCCGTCTCGAGGACGAGCTGGCCCGGGGCTCCGTCCTGGTCTACTCCGGGCGCGACGAGATGTAGCACGTCGATGTGCCCGCTGCGCAAGGAAGCGTTGATGCGCAGAGGGCTCGCAGCCTCGTGATGGACCAGGAGGTCGACGCGGTCGTCGAGCGAGGACAGCGCCGTCTGGACGGTCGCAAGCTCTGCGGCGGCGTCGTAGTCCTCGAGGCCCGCCCATTCCGGCGGGCCGAGTCCGGCGGGATCCGACACGACGACCAGCAGCTTCACGCGCGTGCGCCGGACCGGCTCGAGGTCGGCGCCGTCGAAGAACCGCGACAGCGGCGTGCCGTGCTGCGTCGCCAGGCGCCGCGGCGGCGGCTTCTGGTCGCGCAACGCCTCCCACCAAAGACGCTGCAAGAGGTCCGCCGCCGGGTCGATGTACAGGCGCAGGCGGAAACGCGCGCGCTGGCGGATGCGAACCCGAGCTCGCTCGTAGCCCTCCGCCAACCGCGCGTCGGCACCGAACACCGCGTCGAACAACGCGTTTCCATAGGCGTCTGGATCGCCGTCACGAAGGTCGGCGAGGCGCACGAGCGTTTGCGGGCTGAAGTCGGGCCTCCCGCTGTACGTGGTGTCATCGACGTTGAAGGCGACCTGATCCATCGTGATCTGGACCGCGAGATCCTCGAAGTCGCGGGCAGCATTCACGGCCGCGGCCTGAGGCGCCTGCTCCGGCTCGACGGGCGCCTCGGGCTGGGCTTCGCGTCGTGACGTGACGATCTTCTTGAGCCCTTGGAAGACGTCGAGGAGCGCCTCATCGAGGTCATCCCACGATGCGAGGGGCTTCCCGTCTTTCGGCAGCGCCTGGAGGTGACCGAAGTCCGTGTCTTCAAGCGGAATGGCCCGCAGAACGATCGGAACCACCACGGCCTCCTCTCGGCGATGGCGTTCCAGCGCGCGCGCGACCTCGACGTCGCGGATGTATGTCGAGTTCAGGAAGTCGTTGCTGAGCAGCAGCAGGATGATGTCTGCGCGGTCCAGAGCCTCGTCGATCTCGTCGCCCCACGAGGCGCCCGGCAGTATGCAGCGATCCTTCCACTCCTCGATCTGCTCGCCGTTGCGCAGGGTCGCGAGGCTCGCTTCGAGCCTGTCTCGGAGGTCCGCGTCTTCATGTGCGTACGAATAGAACACTCGCAGCGGCCTGGGCGCCATGTGCCGATCGTCTCAAGGCTGCGGCATTGATTGCAAGTCGTTCTTGAGCGGGACTTGCCGTCAGCGGTCGTCCCTGGAGCGCTGCGTCCGATGGCGAAGGAGCCCACGCTCGAACGGCATCGCGTACGTGACGATGCGCCCGCGGCGATGGTGTTCGTCCACGGCTTCTCAGGTGAGGCCCAGAAGACCCAAGCCAGCGTCGGACCCAGGGACCTCGACGAGCTGCGCGAGCGCGTGGCGGCCGCCGTCGCCGCGGGGCGGCACGACCGCGTGGGCGGCTGCTCATCGATGACGTGAGGCGGACGCTCAACGACGGCTGGGCGAGCGGCCGGCGGGAGGAGTTCGCCGAGCTCCTCAAGGCGCATCAGCAGTTCGGCTATGCGCGTCGGCTTTACCGTCAGGTGTACGAGGGCGCGGGCGACGCGGTCAGCGATGGGGTCCGCCAGCAGCACGCGTTGTGCGTCTACAAGGACCTCGAGCTGCCGGCCTCGCGGCGCCACGAGCGGGCGCTGGAGATCCTCAAGGAAGGTGGGCCGGTGGCCGGGTGGTCGGCCGAGTCGCTTGGCCTCGCAGGCGCCATCTGCAAGCGGCTTTGGCAAGCGGAGGCCAAGCTCGCCGACCTCCAGAACGCGTACTCCTACTATGCGGAGGGGTCCACGCGTGAGGGCGACGACGAGCGGCTGTACTGCGGGGTCAACGCCGCGTTCGCGCTCGACCAGATCGCCATCGTCGACCAGACCGGTCGTCTCGCGCCCGCGCCCCAGGCCGATGTGCTCCGGAAGAGGGCGGACGGGATCCGAAGGGAGATCGTGACCGAGCTGGAGTCTCGCGACGGCAAGCTGAACATGTGGGACACGGCCACGCTCGCCGAGGCGCGGTTCGGGGCCAGCGCGGCTAACGGGACACCGACCATCGCCGGCCGTGACCCGGAGAAGTCGGCGATCGACGCCTCGAGCATCGACTCGGCGTCGTCCCAGCGCCCGCACCAGAGGTGCACGGCCCCGTACTCGGCCCGGCAGAACGCCAGCATGTAGCGGCTGCCGTAGCGCTCAGCGAACACCTGGATCCGATCGCACCACTCGACAGCGCGCCCGTAGTCGAGCACCGCCGTGCAGGCGGACACGAGAAAGCAGAACGTCCACGCGCTCGACATCGGGATCTCCGCGTCGCCCTCCAGCGCCGCCACCGCGGCCTCGTCGAGACGGCGCATGCCGTCCGCCACATGCGCGCCTGCGACGAGCGTCGCTCCCTCCAGCGCGAGGCCGAGCATCTCCAGGTCGGCGACGCCGAAGCGCCGCCCGAGCTCACCGGCGCGCACCGCAAGCCACTGCGCCGTCTCCACATCGCCCCGCACGCGCGCGTGATACGCGGCGTGGAAGGCGAGCCAGCCGTGCGCCGGCCCTGGCTTCAGCGGCTCGAGCAGCCGCTCCGCGCGCCGCAGCCAGCCGGCCGCCACCGACACCGCCCCATGGAAGTCGAGCTCGTCGCACGCGAGCCACGTCGCCATCTGCGCGGCGCTCGCCGGATCGCCGCGCGCCCTGTACAACCGATACGCGCGCGCCCGCGCATCGAACACCACGCCGGCGTCGTCGAGCCACCACGCCGCCCAGCTCAGCCCCTCCCACGCCTTGGGCGTCTCCCTGTCAGCCAGCGCCCGCTCGAAGCAGAGCCGCGCCTGCTCCCAGCGCCCGGCATCCAGCGTCGCCCATCCTCGCTCGCACGGATCGAGCGGTATCTCCTGTTCGGCCTTGGCCACCATCCCATTCTCCCGCGCAGCGGCCGCGCGCGGATTCGCGCAAGGCAAGCGATGCAGCGGGCGGAATCATCATCGCGCGCACGCGCGCGCGAAACCGGCTCGCCGGCACCATCGGCGGCGGCCGGGTAGCGAGGAACGCTGCCCCACTCGTTACCTGTCGCGCCCTTAGCCTTGAGAACTGGCGGACGCCAACCTCCCGCCGGGATGGGCTCGGGTTGCGCCGTCGGTGTCAGTGCGCTCGCCGCCTTTATGCGCCCTGAAGCTGCCTGGGTACTCGGAAGGTGTTCCCACGTCGGGCGCGACGTCGGCGCCCGGCTGCGGGCGCCGTCACCCGCGTCGGCGATCCCCCTGGTGGAAGACGGATGACCAACGTGAGCGACCGAGTGCAGACCGCCTGGACAGGTTCCCGGCACGCGCTCGATCTGGCGTTCACGCAGCTGACCGCAGTGGCGCCGGGATGGCTGGTCGCCGGCGTCATCCTGCATCTGCTGCATCAGGTCGTTCGTACACGCGGGTGGTTCAACATCCTCCGCGCCGCATGTCCGAGCGCCGGCGAGCTGCGGGCGCGCGATGTCACGTTGGCGTATCTGGCGGGAGCCGGTCTCAACGGTGTGGTGCCGGCTCGCGGCGGTGATCTGGCGAAGCTCTACCTGATTCGCCGACGCGCACCGCGAACGCGCTGGTCGACCCTCGCGGCCACGTTCCTTCCGGAGACGCTGTTCGAGTCCGCCGTGGCCGCGGCGCTGCTGCTTTGGGTCCTCAGCTCTGGATTGGTGCCGGTGCCCGGCGTCCCCGATGTGCACTCGCTTCTCGTGCCCCGATCGATCCAACCGGGTGTCCTTTCGATGGTCGCGATCGCCGCCGTCGGCGCGGCGCTCATGCTTTCGTGGCGCAACCTGCGAGCCCGAACGGCGCGGCTCATCGGTTGCCTGCTCGTGGGCGTCGCGATCCTCGAGCGGCCGCGCGACTTCCTACGCGGCGTGGTCATCTGGCAGGCCCTGGCCCGCATCATCCGTCTCGGGTCACTCGCGGCCCTCATGTCCGCATTCGGGCTGCCGGTCACGCTGGAAACCGCCCTGCTCGTGATGGCCGTCCAGGGCGGCAGCCGCCTGCTGCCGAGTGCACCGGCGAGCGCCGGCATGCGGATCGCGCTGCTCGCGTACGGTCTGCCGGCCGCCACGGGAGAGACCGTCGCGGTGGCGAACATCACGGCGTTCTCCGTCGGCGTCGGTGCGACGCTTGCCGCCGTCGGTCTCGCAATCGCCCTGGCGATCCTGGGTCGTGAGCTCGGCACGGCATCACCAAAGACGATGGTGCGCCGGCTCTGCAAGCGGCTCGGCGAGCCGCGTGCCACGCGCGCGGCGAGCTCCCGACCCGTCATCCGGCTCTGCCGTGGGGGTCGGGAGCCGGTCGTCCGCAGCTGGAAGTCGGTGCTTGCTTCGCGGCCGGTTCACGCCCGCGATCGCGGCCCGCCACCCGGCTTGGAGCCATCGCGCCGCGAGCGGACGGCGACCGTCACTCGCTCCTTCCTCGAGCGGCACCACGAGATCTTCGCCATGGCACGCGACAGCGCGTCCGTGGCCTCGTTCTGACGCTGGACCATCGAGGCCAGGGCGTCGCGAATGCGTCCAAGCGACCCATGGGCTCGAGCTGCCTTGAACGGTCGGCACGTTGAGGAGTGCTCCGGTCGCTGGCGCGGACCGGAACAGCTCCCCGGAGACCGTCACGCGGCAGCGGCGGCGGGACGGGTCAGCACGGCGCCGCCGAGAGCGGCACGGATGCGGGCGGACAGCGACGGCGTGTGCTCGTAGGCGCCCAGCGCGCCGGCGCGCATCCGCACGTGCGCGACCAGCGCGGCCGTCGGGACGAACGGGTTGGCGACGACGCGCCCGTCGGTGAGCGAGTACGCGACCTGCGGCGTGCCGTCGATCTCGCCGATCAGCACGGGCCCGGGGGCCAGCGGGCCCTGCCCGTCGACGTCGGCGAGGCGCCGCAGCTCGGCGTCGTCCTCATGCGCGGCGAGACGGATGATGTAGGTGGTGGCGGAGAACATGGGGAGGTCCTTTCGGGGGTGGGTGAGCGGTCTTACGCGGCCGCCCCGTGCGCCAACGGCGCGCGGCGCGGGACGAGGTCGAAGCCGTGGACGAGGACGGCGGCGGCGAACAGCCCCGCGAGCGCGACTCCCAGGCCGGTGAAGCCGGAGACGGCCAGTGCGAGGCCACCGGTGGAGGCGCCCAGCAGGTAGCCGAACTGGTTGGCCGCCGCACGCACGGCCATGACGGCGATCTTGTCCTCGGGCGCGGTGTCCATGCCGAGGGCGCTCGCGGCCATCGAGCGCCAGCCGTTGACGAACGCCATGACGGAGAGCAGAGCCAGCGTCATGAGGGCGGCCGGGCGCACGGCACCGAGCACCAGCACAGCGATGCCCTGGAACGCCGTCAAGGACGTGAGCAGCGCGGAGGTCGCGCGAGCGGCATGCCGACGCGCCGTGAAGGTTCCTGGGAGCATCGCCGCGGCCGTGGCGCCGAGGCCCAGCGCGACAACGGCCGGCGAGAGGTCGTAGCTGGTCAGCAGCAGCGCGCCGCCGTACGTGAGCACGCTCGCCCACGCCGCGTTGGCGAGCAGCTCGCCGGCAGCGAAGCGTGCGACCGCGGGCCGGCGCCAGGCGGCGGAGCCGCGCGTGGGCCGCGACGGCGCGTCGGGCGGCCGCAGCCGCACGAGCGCGAGGGCGACCAGCGCGACGAACGTCGGGACGGCGATCCAGGCCGCGCGCCAGTGCAGGCTGGCGACCGCTCCCACTGCCGGCATGCCGGCGATCCAGGCGGCCGGCATGCCCGCGATCGCCCACGCGAGCACATGCGGCCGGCGGAGGGGCTCCGGCCACACCCCGGCCGCGGCGATCCCGACCGCGACGAGCAGCCCGATGCCGACGCCGAGCACGGCCTGCGCGCCGGCGAGGACCGCGAATGCGGGTGCCGCCGCGCTCGCCGCCGATCCGAGGGCGACGAGCGCCGCCCCGGCGCTCAGCAGGTCGCGGGCGCCGGGACGCCGCGGCGTGATCGCGAGCAGTACCGCGGTCAGCCCGCCGGTGGCTCCGGAGATCGCCCGCAACTGCCCGGCCGTGGCCGTGGACACGCCGAACTCGCGCGCGACCTCCGGGAGGATCGGTGAGAGCACGAGCATCGCCGCCTGCGATGTGAACAGGCAGAAGAACAAGACGGGGCTCGGCTCGGCGAGGCGACGCAGGTGGGCCATGGCGTACAGCAGACGGCACGCGCGTCAACGCTCGGTTGGCGCCCGGTAAACGTCAGGCGCGCGCCGCGGCCAGTCGCTCGCTCGCCCGCCGTGTCTGCGGCTGCCAGAACCGCTCGCCGCCGCGCTCGGCCGCGGCCTGGGCCGCGGCCAGGCAGCGCCGCGCCTCCTCGACGCGTCCGGCCGCCGCCTCGGCCTCGGCCAGCTCGGTGAGGGCGAACGGCTCGAACAGCGCCGCGCCTGTAGCGCGCGCGGCGTCCAGCGCCTCGCGCAGCGTGGCGACGGCACGATCGGCCTCCCCAGTGGCCCGCTGAACCCAACCGAGCGCGTACAGGCTCCAGGCGCGCCACAGCGGAAGGCGGTACTCATCGGCCACCGCGACCGCCTCCTCTGCGCGCGTGCGCGCTGCCGAAGCGTCGCGCCGGAACGCCGCCAGCATGGCGCCGGCGCCGAGCGCGTAACAGAGCGTGAGCGGATGGTCGGTCCCGCGCGCGAGCGCGATCGCCTCCTCGGCGCGAGCATCCGCCGCCGCGTCGTCGCCGCATCCCCACAGCGCCCACGCGCCGGTGGCCAAGCCGGCGACGGCCGGGTCCTGCCCGTACGCGAAACGCAGCGGGCGGTGATCACTCGACCGCTCCAGTCCGGGAATCCGGTCGAGGTGCTCGCGCGCCTCGGCGAACCGTCCCATACACAACAGAGGCCAGCCGACGGCGCGCTCGGCGACGATCAGCACAGCCGGATCGCGGCGCGCGGCCAGCTCGTGCAGCTCGAGACCGAGCTCGAGCACGCGCTCGTGGCGGGCACGGACGAACGCGTTGACCCACAGCCCGTAGAGGACCGGCAACAGCCGTGCATCGTCGCCGAACTCGCGGCAGAGCTCGCGCGCCCGCATGTAGCAGTCCTCCACCTCCGGCGACGCGTAGCCGCGGACGGAGATCAGCGCGTTGCCGAGCAGGATGCGCACGTCGAGCTCGATGTCGGCGCGGCTCGCGCTGACTCCGTATTGCTCGAGGTCGGCGAGCGCGCGCGTGAGCTGGTCGACGGCCTCGAGGTTCGCTGACCGGCCGACCGCGACCCGCCCCGCTTCGACCCGGTAAGCGTGGCCGCGGCCGGGTTCCCCGCCCGCTTCGAAATGCCGAGCGACCGTCTCGGGCTCCGCGCGCGTGACGTCCGGGGCCGTGCGCTCGAGGGCTCGGGCGATCCGCAGGTGCAGCGTCTGTCGGGCGGCCTCGGGCAGCGAGTGCGTCACGGCCTCCTGGACGAGCGCGTGACGGAAGAGGTACCGGGGGTCGAGCGCGCTGCCGCGACGCCGCACGAGCTCGGCGGCGAGCAGCTGCCCGAGCCCGCGATCGAGCTCGCCGGACGGCAGGCCCGAGGCGGCGGCGACGAGGTCGCGCGGGAACTCGCGGCCGATGAGGGCGCCGACGTGCGCGATCGTCTTGGCGGCCGGCCCGAGCGCGTCGAGCCGTGCGGTCAGCAGGTCGTCGAGCGTCGCGGGGAGCTCGCTGCCGTGCGGGCCGGCGGTGCGCGCGAGCTCCTCGAGGAACAGCGGCACGCCGTCGCTGCGCTCGACGACTGCCTGTGCGACCTCTGCGGAGAGCGGCGTGCGCGCCGCATGCGCGACGAGCTCCTGAGCCTCGCCGGGGGTGCATGGGCCGAGCGAGAGGTGGCTGACGTGGCTCTGCGGCTCCCACGGCGGGCGCAGCGACGAGCGGAACGTGGCGACGAGCAGCACGCGCCCCTCGGGGATCGCCGCGAGCAGTTCCTCGACCAGCTCGAGCGTGGAGGGATCGGCCCAGTGCAGGTCCTCGACGACGACCAACACGGGCCGGCGCTCCGCGTGCGCGAGCACGTAGCTGACGACGACGTCGGTCGTGCGGCGCTTGAGGGCGTCCGGATCCAGCCCGGCGGCGCCGGGCAGCCCGAGCAGCGCGGCGACGACCGGCGCCGACTCGTCGACCGGGACACCGCTGTCGGCGAGCAGCGCCTCGATGCCGCGCGAGGAGTCGGCGAGCCGGTGCCGGAAGTGGTCGGCGACCGGGTGCAGCGCGCTGTCCGTACGGGCGTCAGAGCACTGGAGCTCCAGGACGGCGGCCGCTTCCGGCTCGAGCCGCGCGGCGAGCTCGCGGACCAGCCGTGACTTGCCGATGCCCGGCTCGCCGCTGAGGAAGACGGCCTGCCCGAGGCCGTGCGCGGCCTCCTCCCAGCGTCCGACGAGCAGCTCGAGTTCGCGCGAGCGGCCGACGAGCGGCGTCAGCTCGCCGCTCGCCTCCAGGCGGCTGCGCGCGCCGGTCGCGCCGGTCACGCGATGGCCGCCTGCGGCCGCCGCGAAGCTGAAGTAGCCCGCGCACGACTCCCGCGTCGCGTCGCTGACCACCACGTCGCCGGGACCGGCCTGCACCGCGAGCCGCCACGCCGACCGCGGCGTCTGGCCGATCGCAAGCGCCGCGCCGCCGACGGGCCCGATCACGGCCACGCCGGTGTCGATGCCCACGCGCACGGCCAGCGGCACGCCGTCCGCGGCGCCGGCCGCAGCGTCCGCCAGCCGGCGGCCCGCGCGCACCGCGCGCACCGGACCGTCCTCGACCGACTGCGGATAGCCGAAGTAGAGCAGCCCACCCGACTCCTCCTCCGTGGCTGCCTGTCCACCCTCGGCGGCCGCGGCGGCGCGCGCCGCGGCGTGACACGCGCGCACGGCCTCCACTAGGCACTCGGGATCGAGCGTCACGGTCAGGGCCTCCACGCCGTCGATCTCCCAGGCCAGCACAGTCACGCGCCGCCGCTCGAAGGCGCCCTGCGCTGCGCTGGCCGGACGCCGGAGGAACGCCGCCGCCGCGCGCACGTCGGGCGTGTCCTCGTCCTGGAGCGGCTCGGCCGCTAGCGCCACCACGGTCCTCGCCTCGGCGCCGCGTTCGTCGCGGGCCAGGGCGGACCCGAGCGCGAGCGCGGCGCGCAGCTCCAGCGAGCGGGCGCCCTGCTCGCGGGCCACGGCGAGCGCGGCGCGCAGCTCGGTCTCGGCGTCGGCGATCGGCCGGCCGGCGGCGAGCAGCAGCTCGCCACGGAGCCGCAGCAGCTCGGCGTCGTAGTAGCGCGCCCGCTCACGCGTCGCGATCTCGAGCGCTTCGTCAACCGCCTCCAGGCCGGCCGCCGCGGCCCCGGTGCGCAAGTGCGCGTCGGCGAGCAGGCCGAGGTACAGCGGGTCCTCCAGCTGCGCGCCGGTCGCGCGCGACGCGCGCAGCCCGCAGACGATCTCCTGCACGCCCTCTGCGGCTCCGCCGGCTGCCTGCGCCCAGCCACGCAGTACGCGACCCATCGCGAGCCGATACGCGAACCCGCGGTCGCGGGCGGCGTCGACGGTCGCCTGCGCCCAGCGCAGCGTCTCAGCGGGCTCCCCGCGGCAGGCGTGGAGCGTCGCCATCTGCGCGCGCGCCGTGGCCAGGCTGTACGCGCGCGCGGGCTGGTCGGTCAGCTCGACGGCGCGGTGCGCACGCTGGAGCGCCTCGGCCGCGTGCCCGAGGAACCACAGCGAGAGCGCCGCCCAGTCGTGGCATGCGACCGTCGCGTTGTCGCCGAACGTGGCCGGGAACGTGTCGTAGTGACCCTCACGCTCCGCGCCCGGGCTGCTCACGCCGCGGTTCGCGTGCGCGAGCGCGCGCGTGAAGGCGCCCTGGTGGAACAGCGCGCACGCCACGAGCTCGGCGCCCTGCACGCCCTCCGCGGCCGCGCCATCACCGGCCGCGACGGCCGCGAGCGCCGGCTCCGGCTCGCCGCGGACCTCGTGGAGGGTCGCGAGCGCCAGGCGCAACGCGGCGAGCGGCTCGCGGTCGGGCAGCTCCTCCGCGGTCGCTCGCGCCTGCTCGAGGTAGTCCAGCGCCGCGGGCGAGGACCACCCTTCGACCGCGACGCACGCCTGCCCGAGATCCGAGAGCAGCTCGGTCTCCATCCGTTTGCGCATGTGGCCATCCGGCAGGTCCCTCGCCGCGTCGAGCGCCTGCTTGAAGTGCGCGATCGCCTCGCCGTAGGCGCGGCGTGACACGCACTGGCGCGCGGCGGCACGCAGGAACCGGACGGCGGGCGCGGGCTGGCGACCGGCGACGTAGTGCATGGCGATGGCGCCTGCGCGCGCCGGCTCCGTCCCGAACGCCGCGTCGAGACGCTCGCCCAGGCGCCGGTGCAGCTCAGCGAGGCGGTTTGCCGGGATCATCTCCAGCAGCACCTCGCGGAACAGCGGGTGCGTGAACGCGTAGGCCGGGGAGTGCGTGCCGTCCGGCCAGTCCGTGCTGCCGCGGGACTCGATGATGCCGGGCGCTTCGATGCGCGGCACGCTGCGGCCGAGCGCAGCCGAGACCGCGGCGGCGGTGAACTGAAGGCCTTCGACGGCCGCGGCCTCGAGCACGTCCAGCGACGCGCCGCCCTGCTCGGCGAGCCGGCCGCGAAGCGCCGACCCGAGGGTCGCGGGAACGCCTTCGAGGCTGCCCGTGGTGTGGAAGTGCTCCGCGAGATGGCGCATGAAGAGCGGGTTGCCGCCTCCGCGCCGCACCAGCTCGGCGGCTGTCTGGGCGTCGACGCCGAACGCCGCCGCGGCGTCCGCCGGCTCGAGCGGCCCGAGCGGCAGCTCGCACGCGGCGCCCCGAAGGCTGAGCTCGGTCACGAGGGGGTCGGTCCCGGTGCTCGTCGCGACGACAAGCAGCCGCGCCGGGTGCCGGCGCCGCAGCAGCGCGCGCAGGAGCTCGCGCGTCGACGGGTCCGCCCACTGCAGGTCGTCGATGACCAGCAGCAGCGGTCGCGTCGCCGCCAGCGCCTCGAACATCTCGACCATCTCGCGAAGCATCCGCTCGTGAGTCGCGCCGCGGGCCCGCGTCTCGGGCACGGCCGCGCCCAGCGACGGGAACTGGGCCAGCCAGCTCGGCGCGCGCGCCACGAGCGTCGCCGCCACGTCGGCGTCGTCCGCGGCCCGGCCCAGCGCGTCAAGCAGCGGCAGATATGCCTCCCCCGGCCCCGTCTGCTCGACGCAGTGGCCGAACAGCGCGAGCGCATCTCCCGCCCCGTCCACCAGCGCCTCGACGAGCGTGCTTTTCCCGATTCCCGGCTCCCCGGCGACGAGCACGAGCCGGCGGCGGCCGCGCAGCGCCGCGTCCAACGCCGCCCGGAGCGCATCGAGCGCCGCGCCGCGGCCGGGCGGCGCGTGGAGCGCCGCGGGTGCACGGTGAGCAGGCGGACCGGGCGCGTCGAGCGCCGGATCGTGCGTGAGGATCGCCTGCTCGAGGGCGCGCAGGCGCGGCGACGGCTCGAGCCCCAGTTGCTCGTCGAGGATCGCGCGGAATGCGTGGTAGGCGGCGAGCGCGTCGCCCTGCCGGCCGGAGCGATAGAGGGCGAGCATGAGCTGCTCGCGCGTCCGCTCGCGGAGCGGACGCTGCCCGGTGAGCGCCTCGAGCTCACCGACGAGCTCGCGCGCGCGACCGAGCGCGAGCTCGGCGTCGATCCGATCCTCGACCGCGGCCAGCCGCATCTCCTCCAGGCGGTCGGCCTCGGCCGGCGCGAACGGCTCGGCGCCGAACTCGGCAAGCGCGGGTCCGCGCCACAGCGCCAGCCCCGCGGCCAGTCGCTCGGCGGCCGTGACAGGGTCACGCCGGGACAGTGCGGACCGACCTTCGCCGGCGAGCCGCTCGAACGTCTGCAGGTCCAGCTCGTCGCCGGGCGCGAGCTCGAATCGATACCCCGACGGCTGGGTCACCAGCCGGTCGCTGCCCAGAACCTTGCGTAGGCCCGAGACGTAGATCTGGACCATCTTGACCGCCGTGCCGGGGATCTCGTCGCCCCAGAGATCGTCGATCAGCCGGTCGACCGACACCGTCCGCCCAGCGTCCAGCAGGAAACGGACGAGCAACGCCCGTTGCTTGCGTGGCCCGAGCGCGAGCGACTCCCGCTCATCGCCCGCCTCGAGCGGGCCGAGCACCCGGAAGTCCACCCAGGTGACCCTACCGGCCCCGGGCTGTAGCGATTTGCCCGCCGTTTACTGACAGACAACCGGCAACCGGTGACCTGGCGGCATGACGACAACCACCGCCCCCATCCGCAACGGCATCGACACCGCCCAGGTGTACGGCACGCTCGACGCCGTGAAGGCCGATCCCGCGCTCGCGCGCTTCGAGTTCCGCGCCACGAACCGCTGGATCAACGGGCCGCACAGCCGTTCGACGATTCACGGCTTCTGGGGAGCCGGGCAGGAGGACACCTCGCGCGATGTCCCGTTCGTGCTCGACGCCAGCGAGCCGCCCGTCCTGTTCGGCGACAACGAAGCACCCAACCCGGCCGAGTACGTGCTGCACGCGCTCGCCGGCTGCCTGACGCTGACGATCGTCAACGTCGCAGCCGCCCGCAAGGTCACGCTCACCGAGGTCAGCTCGACCTTGGTCGGCGTGCTCGACGCCCGCGGCGCGACGGGCATCGACGATTCGTACCGCAACGGCTTTGAGCAGGTGCACGTGGAGTTCTCCGTCAAGGGCGATGCGCCGCGCGAGAAGCTCCAGGAGATCGTCGAGCGGGCCAAGGCGCGCTCGGTCGTCTACGACATCGTCTCGAACCCGGTCGCCGTCGACGTGACGGCGAAGGTCGGCTAGCGATGCCGACGGAGCTCAGCGCTCGGACCGACGCCGGCCGGAACCTCGTCGCGACCGCCGAGTCGCTCGCCGAGGACTTCGCCGGTCGCGCCGCCGCCCACGACCGCGACGGCAGCTACCCGTTCGCGAGCATCGAAGCGCTCCGGCGAACGGGCTACTTCACCGCGCCCGTGCCGCCCGAGCTGGGCGGGCTGGGCGTGAGCTCCGTCCACGACGTGATCGTCGCCTCGGGCCGACTGGCCCGGGGCGACGCCTCGGTGGCCATCGGCGTGAACATGCACCTCGGCGTCGTGCTCAATCTCGTCCGCCGCTGGCAGATGGCCCGCGCGGCCGGCAACGCCCGCCGCGAGCAGGCGTTCGCTGCGTCCCTGCGCAGGATCGTGGGTGAGGCCCTCGTAATGGCGGGAGCGACGAGCGAGCCCGGTCAAGACCTCTCGCGGCCGCGCACCACCGCGGCGCGAAGCAACGGCGGGTGGCGGGTCGATGGTCACAAGATCTTCTGCACGATGGCGCCGGCAGCGACGGTGCTGGTGACCTCCGTGCGGTTCAAGGCCGACGACGGCGGCGAACGGTACGGCTGGGTGGAGATCCCCTCCGGGGCCCCCGGCGTGCGGATCAACGACGACTGGGACGCGCTCGGCATGCGCGCCTCCGGCAGCCACTCCGTGACGTTCGAGGCCGTCCCGCTGCCCGCGGGCGCGGTGCGTGGCGGCTTCCCGACCGGCGCCACGGTGCCGTTCGTCGAGCGCAACCTGCCGCTCGGTCTCTTCCACGCGTCGGCGTCGCTCGGCATCGCCGAGACCGCGTTCGCGCGCACGGCGCAGTCCGACCGCGTCGGCGCCGACGCGCGCGGCCGGATGCTGGTTGCCGAGTCGGTGATCGATCTGTCGGCTGCCCGCGCCGCGCTCGCGCGTGCCGCCGCGCTCATCGACGAGCACTACGCCACCAACCCCGCGGCACCCGGCACCGACGAGGAGATCATGGCCCTGTTCGCCGAGGGCCAGGCGGCCAAGACCTTCGTCGGCGATGCGGCGACCCGCGTCGTCGACCGCGCGCTCGCCCTCTCCGGCGGCGCCGGCTACCTCAACGGGTCGCCGCTCGCGCGCGCCTACCGCGACGTGCGGGCAAGCGCGTTCATGCATCCGCTCGGCGCCAACCGCGCCTATGACTTCCTCGGCGACATCGCCCTCGGGCGCACGCCTGTCCTCCGTTGAGCCGTGCGCGTCGAGACCGTCATCATCGGCGCCGGCCAGGCCGGCCTGGCGCTGAGCCACGAGCTGCGCGCCGCCGGCCGCGAGCACGTGGTCCTCGAGCGCGGCCGCGTCGGTGAGCGCTGGCGCTCCGAGCGCTGGGAGTCGCTGCACCTCCTGACGCCGAACTGGCTGAACCGGCTACCGGGCGCGCCGCCCTTGCCCGATCCGTACGGCTACCTGGACCGGGACGGCGTCGTCGCGTACCTCGAGTCGTACGCGGCCGAGGCCCCCGTCCGGGAGCGGACAAGCGTGCTGCGCGTGCGCCGCGCGACGACCGGCTACCACGTCACGACCGACCGCGGAGAGTGGCGCGCCGCGAACGTGGTCATCGCCACCGGCGACTGCGACGTCCCGCGGATCCCGGCGGCAGCCGCCGGGCCGCCGCCGTCCGTGCTGCAGCTGCACGCGGCGAGCTACCGCCGGCCGGGCCAGCTCCGGCCCGGCGGTGTGCTCGTGGTCGGCGCCGGGCCCACCGGGCAGCAGCTCGCCGCCGAGCTGCGGAGCGCCGGCCGGCACGTCGTCCTCGCAGTCGGGCGGCACGCCCGCATGCCGCGCCGCTACCGCGGTCGCGACAGCTTCGCGTGGCTCGATGCGGCCGGGCTGCTCACCACGCGCGCCGACGAAGTCCGCAACCTCGCGGCCGCGCGGCGCGCGCCCAGCTTCCCCGTCAGCGGGCAGGCCGGCGGCGAGTCGCTCGGGCTCGAGCGGCTGGCCTCGCTCGGCGTGGTCGTCACGGGCCGGCTGACGGGCTTCGCCGGCCGTCGCGCGTTGTTCGGGGCGAACCTCGAGCACGAGCTGCGCGAGGCCGACCGCCGCCTGCGGCGAACCCTGGCGCAGATCGACGCGCACATCGAGCGCAGCGGCGCCGACGCGGCGCCGCCCGAGTGGCCGGCGCCGTTCGTGCTGCCGCCGGGCCCCGCCTCGCTCGGCCTCCGCGACATAGGGACCGTGCTGTGGGCGACCGGCTACACCCGGGCGTATCCATGGCTCGACGTCCCAGTGCTCGACGGCGACGGCCAGCTCGTGCACCGGGAGGGCATCACGGCCGCTCCCGGACTGTACGCGCTAGGGCTGCGCTTCCAGCGCACGCGCCGCTCGCACTTCCTCGGCGGCGTCGGCGACGACGCCGCGCACATCGCCGACGCGATCACCGGCGCCGGCCGACTCGCGCGCGCCGCATGAACGCCGCAGTCCCCGGATCGCCTGTGGAGCCGCGCGACCTGCGCCGCGCGGCCGCCAGCTTCGCGACCGGTGTAGCGCTGGTGACGGCGCCGGGCCGCCACGCGCTGGTGATCGATTCGTTCGTCTCGGCCTCGCTCGACCCGCCGCTCGTCGCGCTCTCCGTGTCGCGGGCGTCGCTGACCTGGCGCCGCATCCGCGCGACCGGCCGCTTCGCAGTCAACGTGCTCGGCGCGCAGCACACCGACGGCATCCGCGAGCGCGCGAGGCCGGGCGCCGACCGCCTCGCCGGACTCGACGTCGGGATCGCGGCGGACGACGTCCCCGTCGTCCGCGACGCGCTCGCCGTCCTCGTCTGCACGTTCGAGCGCGAGCATGTCACCGGCGACCACACGCTCGCGATCGGCCGGGTCAGCACCGTGCGGCACGGGCCCGAAGCGCCGCCGCTCGTGTTCTACGGCGGCGCCTTCACCACCGTGGCCCGCACCTGACGCCTCGATCTGCACTGCCATCGGCGTGAGTACTGTCCGTCATGGATCCGCGTTGGGTGCGCAAGCACCCGCTGCCCGGCGCCGTCGCGGGATCGCCTAGTCGGACTTCGGTGTCTGGGCCGTAGCGATCGGCGTCATCAAGATCGGACCCGCGACGACGGCCATCGCGCAGAACGAGGCAGACGCGGGCACGACCCATCGCGTAGCGCGGCGACAGAATTCTCCGACCACATGACCGGCGACCCGTTCGGCCGACGCCGTTGGACCCGACGAGGACCATCTCCGCGCCCGAATCGACGCCCCTCATGCTCCATGGGGGCCACTCCCCATGGCTGGGCGATCGACAGGGGGCCAGGATTGCCAGTCATGGAGGGGCGACGCGCGTTTCCGTTCCGCGATTTCCTCGTGGCGCGGACCTACGAGCCTCGAGCGGATGCGACCGCGATGCTGATCGCGGATGCACTCGCGCAAGCGGTAGGTGACGTTGAGGTGTTGCGGGTCGAGGGCGAGGCACTCGATCGCGCAGCCCGGTACGCAGCGCTCGTTGTTGCCGGTACGCCTGTGCGGCGGCGGCCGCCCGGCGTGGCCGGTGGGGATCCCTCGCAACTCGCGGCCCGCCTCGGCGTGCCCGTCGTCGTGGCATCGCAGGGTCGCGCGACCATCGATCTGTCCAGCTCGCGAAGCATCGTCTGTGGCGTCAGGAACGTCGAAGACGCGGCCTGTGTGACGGCCGCGGGCGCGCTGGCCGATGCGCTCGACTTGCAGCTCATCCTGGCGCATGTCGGCAGCCAGCCGGGGGTTGCCGCTCTGGGTGCGCCCGCCGTGCCTGTTGCGCCAGGCCCCGGATCCAACCCGGACCGTGCCGCCGCTCGTGAGCTCGTGGGCGAGATCGCGCGACTGGCGGGCCGTACGGCGCCCGGCGCGTCGTGCCCGCGTCTGGCAGAGGGCGCTCCGGGTGAGGAGCTCTGTCGCATCGCGACCGATGAGCGCGCGCGATTGATCGCGGTGACCGCCTCGGGCGCCAGTCGACTCTGGTCGACGGTTCGCGGTTCGGTGGCACGCGATCTCCTGCGGAGGGCCGACCGGCCGGTGTTCGTCTGGCCGCGGGAGCCGAGTCCGGCGCTCGCATCCGACTTGATTCCCAGCGGTCAGCGGTCGCGGGCCGGTTGACGGCGATCGCTGTAGCTTCACCTGGATGTCCCTGCTGTGGCGGGTATTTGCGACGAATGCGGCCGTCTTGGTGGCGGCGACGCTCCTGCTGGCGCTTTCCCCGGCGACGATCAGCTTCCCGATCGCGCTTACGGAGCTGATCGCGCTGGTGGCGGGCCTCGGCGCGATGCTGGCGCTGGACTTGGTGCTCCTGAGGCGAGCGTTCGGGCCCCTCCGCCGGCTGACGACGATGATGCGCGGCGTGGATCCCCTGCGCCCCGGCGGCCGGGCGCCGGTGGCGACAAGCGATCCCGAGGTGGCCGAGCTCACCGCGGCATTCAACGAGATGCTCGATCGGCTGGAGTTCGAGCGACGTGACAGCGCGCGGCGGGCGTTGTCAGCGCAGGAGAGCGAGCGTCGCCGAATCGCGCGCGAGCTGCACGACGAGGTGGGACAGGTCCTGACCGCGGTGCTGCTGCAGCTGGATCGTCTGCAGCGCGACGTCGACGACCGGCATCGCGGCGAAGTCGAGGACACGCGTGAGGCGCTCCGCGGCAGCCTTGAGGAAGTGCGCGCGATCGCCGGCCGGCTGCGCCCGGAGGCCTTGGACGATCTCGGTCTCAACAGCGCGCTCGCGGCACTCACGAACGATGTCGCGCGCCGTGCCGGCGCGCGGGTCGAGCGGTCGCTGCCGCCACTGGAGTCGACGCTCTCGCCGGAAGAGGAGCTGGTCGTCTATCGCGTGGCCCAGGAGGCGCTGACCAATGCGGTGCGGCACTCCGGCGCACGTCGCGTCTGGCTCACGCTCGCGGCCGAGAACGGGGTGGTCGAGTTGACGGTGCGCGACGACGGTGCGGGCTTCAACCCCGAGGCGGCCGCCAATGGCGCCGGCCTGCGCGGGATGCGCGAGCGCGCGGTGCTGATTGACGCGACCCTCGATGTCACGTCGACGGCCGGCAGCGGGACGACGGTCCGGCTGAGGATCCGATGAGGACGCACCATCCAGCCCGTCTGCTGCTGGCTGATGACCATGCGATGGTGCGGCGCGGTCTTCGGCTCGTGCTCGACGCCGAGCCGGATCTGCGAGTCGTCGCGGAGGCCGGCGACGGTCTGGAGGCGCTCGAGGCGGCGCGCCAACCCGACCTCGACTTGGCAATCTTGGACGTGTCGATGCCACGGATGACGGGTCTGCAGGTCGCTGCGGAGATTGCCACGCTGCGTCCCGATCTCCGCGTGCTGATGCTGTCGATGCACGAGAGCGAGCAGTACCTGTTCGAGGCCTTGAAGGCCGGTGCGTCCGGTTACGTGCTCAAGTCGGCCGCTGACCGCGATCTGGTGGAGGCCTGTCGCGCGACGCTGCGGGGCGAACCGTTCTTGTATCCGTCAGGAGTCGCCGTGCTGATCCGCGACTTTCTCGACCGCGCACGCGAGGGCGATGAGGCGCCGATCGATCCGTTGACGCCGCGCGAGCTGCAGGTCGTCAAGTTGATCGCCGAGGCGCACACGAACGTGCAGATCGCCGGGATGCTGCAGATCAGCGTCAAGACGGTGGAGCGGCATCGCGAGAACGTGATGGCCAAGCTCGGGATGCGCGATCGCGTCGAGCTCACGCGGTACGCGATTCGTCGCGGGCTCGTCGAGCCGTAGCCGTCCGCGTGGGGGCGGCACCCCATGCGAAGCGCATTCACGTGCGTGCCGGCGACGCGAATGGGATCGCGAGCCAATATGACGGCGCGCCGCCAGGACACACGATGGAGGCGTGGCCCGGCTACTGATCTTCTGGACCCAACCGCACCACCTGTCGGCCGCGGAGGCCGACGGCTGGGTGCACGGCGAGTTGCGCAAGGTCACTGGGCTCGCCGGCGTCGAGCGCGCGGAGCTCACGCGCCTGCGCCCGGGCTCCGAGCGCTTCGGCGCGCCGCACGATTGGATGCTCGAGCTGCACATCACGCCGGGCGCCGCGCCCGCGGACTGCGTGGACGCGCAGCCGTGCGCGGAATGGCTCGGCGATCTTCGCCTCCTCGGCATGGCCCCGGCCGTCGTGGTCGCCGACGGCGAGGGCGAGATCTGATGGCGTTCGCCGTCGTCCTGTTCGCCGCCGCGTTGGCGGTGATCGCCTCCGAGCGCGTGCATCGCACCAAGGTCGCGCTGATCGGCGCGGTGTTGCTGCTGCTCACGCAGACGATCGACCAGGAGCAGGCGGTCGAGGCGATCGACTGGAACACCCTCGGGCTGCTCGTCGGGATGATGCTGATGGTCAGGGTCACCGAGACCACCGGCGTGTACACGTGGCTGGCCATCCGCGCCGGCCAGCTCTCGCGCGGGCGCCCGCTCGCCGTCGTGCTCGCGCTCGCGACCACCACCGCCGTGCTGTCGGCGTTCCTGGACAACCTCACGACCATCCTGCTGATGGTCCCGATCACGTTCCTGCTCGCCGACGCGCTCGACATCGACCCGATCCCGCTCGTGATCATCGAGATCGTCGTGTCCAACATCGGTGGCACGGCCACGCTGATCGGCGACCCACCCAACATCCTCATCGCCGGCGCCACCGGACTGTCGTTCACGGCCTTCATCGTCAACCTCGCGCCGATCGCCGCCGTCACGTTCGTCGTCGTCACCGCGGGGCTCTATGCGCTGTACCGACGACAGCTCCAGGTGGCGCCCGAGGCGCGCCGGCACGTGATGGGCCTCGACGCGACGCGCTCGATCGAGGACCTGCCCGAGCTCAAGCGGACCGTCCCCATCCTGCTGGCCACGATCTTTGTCTTCTTTGTCCACAAGCCGCTGCATCTCGAGCCGGCGACCGTCGCGCTCAGTGGAGCCGCCGTGATGCTGCTGATCAGCCGGCAACCGCTCGAACGGTCCCTCGCCGGGATCGAGTGGCCGACGCTGTTCTTCTTCATCGGCTTGTTCGTCATGGTCGGCGCACTCGAGGAGACCGGCGCGATCGACGAGGTCGCCAACGGCATCGCGACGCTGACCGACGGCGACCACACCGCCGAGCTGCTCGGCATCCTCTGGACCTCCGCCATCGGCTCAGGGCTCGTGGACAACATCCCCTTCACCGCCGCGATGATCCCGGTCGTCGACGAATTGCAGGCTGGCAACAGCGGCGACGACGCCTACTGGTGGGCGCTCGCCCTCGGCGCCTGCTTCGGCGGCAACGCCACGCTCGTCGCCGCCGCCGCCAACGTCGCCGCCGCCGGCACGGCCAGCCGCGCCGGCCGCCCGATCGGCTTCCTCGCCTTCCTGCGCATCGGACTGCCCGTGACCGCCGTATCACTCGTGCTCGCCACCGCCTACATCGCCCTGAGGTACCTGTGATGAGCCCGCGCACCTTCAGCGACCCACTCGTACGCGAAACCCCGATCCTCGATGCCGGCGACGCGGTCGACACCGCCGTGCGACGCCTGCTGGACAATGGCCTGCCGGCGCTGCCCGTCGCCGACAAGGGTCGCTACTGCGGCATCTTCGGCGAGCGCGAATTCCTCCAGGCGCTGTTCCCGGGATACCTGGATCAGTTGAGCGGCGCCGGCTTCGTCACCAGATCGCTCCAATCGGCCCTGGAGAAGCGCAGCTCATGTCGCCGCGACGCGGTCCGGAAGTACATGAACACGGAGCACGTGGATGTCGGCACCGACTTCTCGGACGCCCAAGTTGCGGAGATCTTCCTCCACCACCGCGTCCTCATCCTGCCGGTCATCGACGACCAGGGCCGCGTCTCCGGCGTCATCACCCGCAGCGACTTCTTCCGTGCGATCGCGCGCCGCTTCCTCGGCGTCAGTTGAGCAGCATGCTTCCGCGGCGCAGAGCCCTGAGCAGGCACCCCAGGCCTCGGCATGGGGTGCGTGCAAATCGCGCGACCGAGAACCGGCTCGCGTGCTTCATGCTGTGACCGGCGATGGGTTCGCTCGAACACGCCTTCGCAGAAGCGCTCGCCGCGGGCGGCGCGGCGCTCGCGAGCGGCGACTGGGGACGAGCCCGCGATCGCTATGAGGCGGCTGTGGCCGTGCGCGACACGGCCGAGGGCTGGGAAGGGCTCGGCTGGGCTGGGTGGTGGTTGGCCGACGAAGAGCTCACCTTTCGTGCTCGCGAGCAGGCCTACCGCCTGTACCGGGCCGACAAGGACGCAGCGGGCGCCGGGCGTGTGGCTACATGGATCGCTGCGGATTTCCGCGAGTTCCGGGGCGAGGAGGCGGTCGGGCGGGGGTGGCTGGAGCGCGCGCATCGGTTGCTGGACCGCCTGCCCGAAGGTGCCGACCACGGTTGGCTGATGCTCACGGACGCGGACTTCGCGCTGAACGTCGATCGCGACCTGGAAACCGTCGTCGTTCTCGCGCGCACGGCGTCACGGCTCGGCCGCCGCCTCGCCGTCCCCGACCTCGAGGCGGTCGGGCTCGGGCTCGAAGGGCTGGCGCTCGTCTGTCAGGGCGACGTCCAGCGAGGCATGAGGCGCGTCGACGAGTCCTCTGCGATCGCTACGGCCGAAGACATCCGTCTGCCGCTGGCCTCCGGGTGGGCACTCTGTTGCGTGCTGTCGGCGTGCGACGGGATCGGCGACTTCCGGCGCGCGACGCAATGGTGCCAAGCGCTTCGCCGCTTCACCGCGCGCTGGGGTGGCCGGCAGTTGCTCGGCGTCTGCCGCACCTCGTACGGGCGGATCCTGGCGACAAGCGGAGACTGGCCTGCGGCTGAAAGCGAGTTGCTGGCGGCGGTGGAGGACATGGAATCCGCGCGGCGGGGCATGGCCGCCGGCGGCCTTGCGCGCCTCGGAGAGCTGCGTGCGCGGCAGGGACGTCGCGAGGAGGCTGACGGGCTGTTCAAGCGGGCGGGAGCCGCGGGACTGGTCGGCCTCGGCGAGCTCGCGCTCGACCGCGACGATTCCCGCGGGGCTGCGGATGCCGCCGAGCGCGTCCTGCGCCGCCTGCCACACGCGGACCTTCTGGGCCGCCTCCCGGCGCTCGAGCTGCTGGCCAGGGCCAACATCGGCCTCGCTGAGCTCGATGCAGCCCAGCGCAACTTGGCCGATGTCGAGCACACCGCGAAGGCCTTCGGTACCCCGTACGTCGCGGGCCGCGCGGAGCTGCTCAAGGCCCAACTCGCCGCGGCGCGACGGGACCACGATGCGGCGCGCCGCGCGTGTGAGGACGCTATCGACTGCTTCGAGGAGGCGTCCGCCGTTTACGAGGTCGCCCGGGCACGGCTCGAGTTGGCACGAGCGCTGCTGCGGCTCAGCCGGACCGAGAGCGCCAGGGCGGAGGCGCTGGCCGCGCATGCCGTGTTCGAGTCGCTGGGAGCGGGGCGTGACCTCGCGCTCGTCGACGACCTGCTCCGTGCCGGGAGTGACGGAGTCACGCTTGCCGACCTCACCGAGCGCGAGCTCGAGGTCCTGCGACTTGTCGCGCGCGGGATGAGCGACGTCGAGATCGCCGCCGCGCTGGTGCTCAGCCCGCACACCGTCCACCGCCACGTCGCGAACATCCGGACAAAGCTGCGGCTACCGTCGCGTTCGGCCGCGGTCGCCTACGCGGCGCGGGCGGGCGTGCTGTAGGCATGGT
This sequence comes from uncultured Solirubrobacteraceae bacterium, assembly GCA_963803335.1. Lineage (GTDB taxonomy): Bacteria > Actinomycetota > Thermoleophilia > Solirubrobacterales > Solirubrobacteraceae > DASSUW01. The sequence goes on from CAWDME010000016.1 coordinate 474,291, forward strand.
CTTAGCGACCGGCGGCGCGGCGTTCTCATGTCTCGGCCCGACGCCAGAGCGCCGTGAGCGAGCGAGCGAGCCGCTCCGGCTCGGCGCGGTGCGGCGGGTCGAAGTGGTGCCGCTCCTCGAACACCTCGAGTTCGAAGTCGGCGAAGACGCGCCGCGGCGCGTTGCCATCTCGCCCCAGTCATCCTGGTTGCTGAGCCCGCCGAGAGCGAAGTAGACGGGTCGCGTGAAGCGGCTCAGGTCCGCGCGGTCAGGGACGCCGGGCGCGAATGCCCGCATGAGGGCCTTGATTCCGGCCGGACGCTTCGCCATCCACGCCGGCGGGTCGCCGTCCGGCGGCGGCGGGGGTTCCACTCCCGGGGCAAGCTGAGCCTGGATGAACGCGGGCAGCATCGCGTCCGGCGGGAGCGCCTCGAGCCGCTCGAACTCCCGCCAGACCGCCCGCTCCGCGGCGCTCATGTCCCAGGCGCCGGCCCAGGCCGGCTCGAGCAGCGCGAGGCTCAGGAGCCGCTCGGGGTGGGTCGCTGCGAGAACGAGCGCCGCCGCGCCGCCGCCGGAGTAGCCGACGACGTGAAACCGATTCCAACTGTGGCCGTCGGCCGCCTGCAGCGTGCCTGCGGCCTCGAGCTCGAGGCCATATCCGCTCGGCGGACCTTCGCTCGCGTAGACCTCGAGGTCCTTGACGAGCGCGTCCGCCGTGTCTCCAAGCACGTCGAGCAGCGCCCGGTACGCGAGCTCGGCGGGGAGCACGATCCCCGGCAGGAGCACGACACGGAACGTCGCCGGCGTTGCCGCGTCGTTCGCGCGATCGTCGGTCAGCTGGCTGATGAGGCGAGCGTCCGCGACCTCGCGACCGAGCGCAATGGGGACGGTTCCCCATTTACACCGCCTCGTTCCCGGTCCGAGCTGAATCGCGCGATCGCGTAGGGGCACTGGCCGGTTGCGGCCATCTTCAGCGGATGGCCGGGAATGGCGACGACGTGGTGCGCCTCCATAGGCACGCTCCCGTGAAACGACACAGGACCAAGCCGATGACGACAGTCTCACCCACCTCTCGCGACGAGCTTCGCTTCCGCCTCGCCGGCGGCCTCTACGAGCCGGGCGACCCGGAGTACGACGACGCCTGCGAACTGTTCAACTCGATGATCGAGAAGCGGCCGCTCCTGGTCGCGCGCTGCGCCGCGCCCGACGACGTCGTGGCGGCGCTCTCGTTCGCGCGCGAGCACGGCCTGCAGGTCACGGTCCGCGCCGGCGGTCACTCCGTGACGGGGCGCTCGCTCTGCGACGGCGGCGTGGTGCTGGACGTGCGCGGCATGAGCGACGTGGTCGTGGATCCGCAGCGGCGGATCGCACGCGTGGGCGGCGGCGCCACATGGGGCGCGGTCGACCGCGCGACCCAGGTGCACGGGCTCGCGACGACCGGCGGCCGCGTCTCGACGACCGGCGTGGCCGGACTTACGCTCGGCGGCGGCTCCGGGTGGCTCGAGCGCAAGCACGGGCTGGCGTGCGACAACCTGCTCGCCGCGGAGCTCGTCACCGCCGACGGGCGGCTCGTGAGGGCCACGGCCGACGAGAACCCCGACCTGCTGTGGGCACTGCGCGGCGGCGGCGGCAACTTCGGCGTCGTCACGTCGTGCGAGTTCCGGCTGCACCCAGTCGGCCCCGAGGTGTTCGCCGGGCTGGTTATGCACCCGGCCGAGCGCGGGCCAGAGCTGATCCGGCGGTGGCGCGAGGTGATGCGCGATGCGCCCGAGGAGCTCAGCCTCGCGTTCGCCTACATCACGGCGCCCGCGGACGATCCCGATGTTCCCCCGGAGCTGCGCGGCACGCTGACCGCCGTCGTGGCCGGGATGCACGCCGGCTCACTGTCCGACGGCGAGGAGGCGCTGCAGGCGATTCGCGAGCTCGACGCGCCGCTGGACGCCTTCGGCCCGATGCCGTACGCGGACTTCCAGTCCTCGCTCGACGATCCGCCCGGCTACCGCAACTACTGGACCGCCGAGCAGCTGCCCGACCTGCCCGACGACGTGGTCGAGCTGATCCACGCACGGGCGCTCGCGATGCCCGGCAGCGCGCCGCAGATCTTCTGCGTTGCCTGGGGCGGCGCCGTCGCCCGCGCCGGCGTCGAGTCCTCGCCGCTGGCCGGGCGTGACACACGCTTCGTCGTCCACCCGCTGCTGCTGTGGGACGACCCGGCCGACGACGACCGCGTCACCGCCTGGGGGCGCGAGTTCCGGAACGCCCTGCGCCGCCACACCACCGGCGGGGCGTACCTGAACTTCACCGGCGACGACGGCGACGCCCGCGTGCGCGCGCAGTTCGGCGACGCGAGCTACCAGCGGCTCGCGCGCCTCAAGGCCGCGTGGGACCCGGACAACGTGTTCCGCGCCGTGGCCAACGTCCCGCCCGCCTGACCGAGAACATCGCTCATCCGCCGTCGCGACACACCCACGACGCGACGACCACGAGCTGGTTGACGGCACCGCCCAGGCGAGGTCGCTCACCAACCTCGATCAGCGTACTTCGCGCGGTGCAGCGGGAGGCGACGAGGTGCTTGGCGCGGGTCGGTCAAGAGGCTCTCCGCCTCCCGCGACCCGCGCCACGCTGTTGCCCCGCTCCCCACAGGGCAACTCTCTCGTCGCCACGAGTATCCATCGCGGTCCGCGATCCGGGCAATGGGTACTGCTCCCCACTCCTCAGCTCGGGGCGGGCTCCCTGGCCTCCCTCGCCGGCGCGCCGTTGACCGCGTGCGTGACCGCGCGCAAGCCGTCGAGCAGATCGATCGGGATCGGAAAGGCGACGGTGGTGTTCTGGTTGACGACCGATCTCGGTCAGCGTCTGGTAGTAGCGCGGCCTGATCGACGTGGTCGCTGCCAGCGAGCGACACGGGCGTGGCGGCGCCGATGTTCGTGCGCGGCGCCATCGCGGCCACATCACCCGACAGAGCGACGAACACCAGCCCGACCGCGAGAGTCGAGACGCCTTGCGACCAGACTGCGCATCCCGCGCTCAGTTCGGCCGGACGCCGCTCACAGCAGCACGATCACCGCGACGATCGCCAGTGCGACGAGCGTGAGCACCAGCGCTGCGGCGCTGCCTCGGCTGGTCTTGCTGCGCGCCCTGGCCGGACGCGGACCGGGCGGCGGGGCTTCGCCACCCGAGGCATGCAACTCGTCACGGCGCGGGTCGGCGGGAGGAACATGTCGCATCGAAGACTCCTTTCAGGTCACATCCGCTGCCGTCCAGATTGCGCGGCCGGCGCTCAGGCTTCCATGGGGAGCGCTACCCAATGAGCGAAGGGCGCGGATCGCAGCACGCCGTCCTTGCGGCTGCGACCCGCGCCGCGCGACCTGCCCCGCTCCGCATTGGGACAGCACGCGTGGGCAGCGAAGCGGCGCAGGGACGGGCGCCGGACGCTGTCGGTCGAGATGGCGTCGATCGCCTCTCTCGCGTCGAGTTTCGCGCCGCCGGCGGACCGTGCCCATGGGTAACGACCCCCAATGGGTCGTCCGCCCCGCGCTCGATGGGGACCGCCACCCATGGTGTGCCGCTGCTGGGGCCGTCAGCCTTTGGGTGTGGCGCTCTACCGGCGCGTGGTCGCGATCAACACGGGGCTGCTCATTGTGGCTGCGCTGGTACTTGCGTTCTCGCCGGCGACCGTCTCGCATCACATGACCGTCGAGGAGTGGGTCGTGCTCGCGTTGGGCACGGCGCTTGCCGTTGTGGTCAACGTCCTGCTGCTGCGGCGCGTCTTCGAGCCGCTGCAGAGTCTTCAGGCCATCATGCGCCGGATCGATCCACAGACTCCGGGTCGACGGGTGGGGATCGTTGAATCACATGTCGAGGAGGTCACGGGGGTCGCGCGCGCGCTCAATGAGATGCTCGATCGGCTCGAGAGCGAACGTGCGGCAAGCGGTCGGCGCGCCTTGGCCGCCCAGGAGGCAGAACGCCGTCGCGTCGCGCGCGAGCTGCACGACGAGGTCGGCCAGCTGCTGACCAGCGTCGTACTGCAGCTCGAAGGCGCCTCGAGGATGGCGCTGCCGCCACTTCGCGACAACCTCGTCGAGGCGCAGGAAACCGCGCGCGAAGGCGTTGAGGCCGTACGCGAGATCGCCCGCGGGCTCCGGCCACCGGCGCTCGACGAGTTCGGGCTGCGCGCTGCGCTCGTCGCACTGGCCGAGGGCTTCATGGAGCGCACCGGACTCGCCGTACGGCACGAGATCGCCGGGCGACTGCCAGCGCTGGACGGCGATGCCGAGCTTGCGGTCTACCGGGTGGCCCAGGAGGCGTTGACCAACGCCGCGCGCCACGCCTCGGCATCGATCGTCGAGCTGTCGTTGGCGCAGTCCAACGGGGCCATACGCCTGAGCGTATGTGACGACGGCGCCGGTATCTCCGCCGCCAGGCTGCACAACGGCGGGGGTGGCCTGGCCGGGATGCGCGAACGGGCGTTGCTGATCGGAGGGTCCCTGCACATCGGCCTCCGGCAGGAAGGTGGCACCGAGGTCGTGCTCGAGGTGCCGGCGTGACGGTGCCGCTACGCACCCGGATCCTGCTCGCCGACGACCACACGGTCGTCCGACGCGGGTTGCGGATGGTGCTCGACGCAGCACCCGACCTCCAGGTCGTCGCCGAGGCGGGCGACGGCATCGAGGCCGTCGAGCTCGGGCTCCGGGAGGACGTGCACCTGGCGATCCTCGACGTCTCCATGCCCGGACGGACGGGACTGCACGCGGCGCGCGAGCTCACGCGCCAGCGACCGGAGCTGCGCGTGCTGATGCTCTCGATGCACGACCTCGAGCAGTACTGCCTCCAGGCGCTCAAGGCCGGCGCCTCCGGCTACGTGCTCAAGTCAGCCGCCGACCGCGACTTGGTCGAGGCGTGCCGGGCCGCCATGCGCGGTGAAGCGTTCCTGTATCCGCCGACCGTTCGCATGCTCGTTCGCACATGGGCGGAGGGCAACGACGAATCGCTCACGCCGTTGACGACGCGCGAGCAGGAGGTCGTCAAGCTCGTGGCCGAGGCGCACACGACCGAGGAGATCGCCGGGCTGTTGCACATCAGTCGGCGGACGGTCGATCGCCACCGAGAGAACATCCTCGCCAAGCTCGGCATGCGGGACCGTGTCGAGCTCACGCGCTACGCGATCCGCCACGGTCTCGTCGAGCCGTAAGCCGAGTTTGGGGAGCGTCACCCATAGCCGCAGGCCGCGCGCCGCGCCAGGCTGCGACTCAATCGTTACGGACATGGAGGCGTTGTCATGGGCATTGTCGGCTGGCTGATCCTCGGCGTCGTCGCGGGTCTGATCGCCAAGGCGCTTCATCAAGGACCGGAGCCCGGCGGCCTTCTGGGCACCCTCGCCGTCGGAATCGGTGGCGCCCTGGTCGGCGGACTGATCGCCTCGCTGCTGGGCATCGGAGCCGTCAGCTCGTTCTTCAACCTGGGAACCTGGCTGATCGCGATCGGCGGAGCACTGCTGCTGCTGGCCATCTACAGCACACTCGCCGGCGGACGGTCCCGGATGAGCGGGCCGGCATGATCTGCTACTCCCCGGGAAGTCCGACAACCGCGGCCATCGCCAACACCCTTGCCGCGGCATTCGACCTCTCGTGCGTCCCCCGTGGCACCGTCGACGAACGCCGCGCCGCCCTGACCGTCGCCGAGGCTTCGGAGCGCCGCCACCACGATCCGGCGACCGCGATGGTCGTCGTCCCACCCGGGACGCGCGTGGAAGCGAGCGTGAGCGGGCGCATCGTGCTCTGCGGAGTCGAGGACGAAAGCGACGCCCCAGCTGCGGCCGCGGCCGGCGCGCTTGCAGATGCGCTCGGACGCCAGCTCGTGCTCGCGCACGTCATCCCGCCGCCGGCCGCCGTAGCCCCGGGACCGATCGCCCCCCCGCTCGTCCGCGGTCTCACCGTCGAGGATCGCGCGCTCGCGCGCGACATGATCGGCAGCGTGGCGTGCGCCGCCGGACTGGACGAGCCCGCCAGGCGGGTGCTGCGTGGCACGCCCGGCCCGACGCTCGCGGCCGTAGCGCGCGCGCACGACGCCGCGCTGACGGTCGTCAGCGTCTCGGTCCGGCCGCTGCTGGTCCGAGCGCTGCTCGGATCAGCCACGCGCTACCTCGCTCGCCGGTCCGACCGGCTCCTCGTCGTCTGCCCGCGGGATCCGCGCCCGGCGATGCGCCTACGCGAGGCCCTGGCCCCGTCCCCCACGCACTCATGGTGGCCCCGTTGATTCGTGTTGCGATCGTGGACGACCACCCCGCTGTCCGCATCGGGCTCAACGCCGCGCTCCGAGCGGAACCCGACATCGAGCCCGTCGGTAGCGCGAACGGCGCCGCCGAGCTCGAGCCACTGCTGTACCGCACTCGCCCCGACGTCGTGCTACTCGACTACCACCTCCCCGGCACCGACGGCCTCAGCATCTGCCGCAGGATCAAATCCGATGTCCTCGCGCCGGCGGTGCTGCTGTATTCCGCGTTCGCCGACGACAGCCTCCTGGTGCCGGCCATCGTGGCCGGCGCCGACGGCGTGATCCATAAGAGCGCCCCGCCGCGCGAGCTCTACGAGCGCTTGCGCGCCGTCGCGCGCGGCGAGGCTGCACTTCCCCCGGTCTCGCATGCGGTCCTGCGCGCAGCCGGCGAGGCGCTCGATCCGGAGGACCTCCCAGTGCTGGGGATGCTCGTCGATCGCACACCGCCCTCCGACATCGCCGACGCGCTCCGAATCGGCCGCTCTGAGCTGAACCGCCGCATGACGCGCATGCTCGCCCGTGTCAAGGTCCCGGTACCCATTCAGGCCGAACGCCGCGCCGACAGCTGAGACGCGTACAGCCGAAATGGGTGGCGCCCCCATCGACGCACACGGCTGCCTCGACGATCGTGACGCCATCCATACAAGGGAAGCGCCATGGGATTCCTCGACCGACTCCGGCACCGCGAACAGCCACACGAGACGATCTGCCCACGCTGCGACGTGCCCGCCCCGGCCGGGACCACCGAGTGCACGGCCTGCGGCTGGGATCTCCGCGAGGCGTATCACGACCGGGCGGCTGAGGGAGCGGTGCCGAAAGACATCGCCGGTTAGCTCGCCCGAGGACCGCCGCGACACACTAGGCCCGGAGGCCCAGACCTACCAGCGCCTCGCCCGCAGCGAAGCGGCGCGCCTATACGCTCATTCGGCCTCACTGAGCCAAGAAAGCGATCGAGCGCCGCCGACCCGCTGGTACGTCGGGACGCGCAGAGGAGACCGAGGCGATGGAGAACGAAGAGTGGCAAGAGACCGTAACTGCGCTCGTCGAGGCGAAGCGGTGCCTTGCAGGTGCGTGGCAAATCCTCGACGGAACCGACGGCGCGGCTTCAGGCGTCGAACACGCGCTCAACGCCGCACTCGCGAGCATTGACGCGATCTATGCCATCGAGCATGTGAACGCTTACAGCGCGGACGTCGCGTCGCCTGCGGAAGTACAGGAGTTCTGGGAGACGCACGGCGAGCTTCCCGGATTCGCGGCCGGGACGTGACCGATGCGTGGCGGGACTACGGGGAGCGCAAGAATCGTGCGCGGGGTGGGGTTCGAGCTGGCGCGATTACCCGGGCCGGCCGACCGCAGGTACGTTCGGTCGATCGTTCCGCACGCCGGCGACGTCCATGCTCGTGGGCTCCGTCCTCGCCTCCCGCGATCGGCTCCCCTTCGTTCAGTGCTGACTGCCGGGCGCGTGGTCACCGAGTGATCGCGGGAACCGCTGCGTGGTCGGCTTCGGGGAGCAGGCCGTGCTGGACCGCGAACAGGCTCGCCGCGGCGCGGCTGGAGCTGTCGATCTTCGCGTAGATGTGTTCGACGTGCTTGCCCACTGTCTTGCGCGAGATGACCAGTTGGCGGGCGATCTCCTTGTTGGACAGCCCGCGGGCGAGCAGCCGGAGGACCTCGATCTCGCGGTCCGTGAGCCCGGCGGGCCCGTGGCGACGGCGCGCGACGGAGTGGCCGGCGGCGGCGAGGACGGCGTGAACCGCGTCCGCGTCGAGGCGACCTGCGCTGAGCTCCCCTTTGAGTGTTGCCGCGGCCTCGTCGCCGGAGCGCGCCGGCCTGTGCGGACGCGGCTCCCGGAGCGCTTGATAGGCGTCGGCCGCGCCGAGTATCCGCGCCGCGTGCGAGATGGCATTGCCTGAGACGCCGCGCGGGTAGCCGGAGCCGTCGAGCCGCTCGCGGTGGTCGGCAGCGATCGCACCAAGCGGCGCAAGCGCCGCAGACCGGTGGAGCATCCGGTCGGTGAGGTGCGGTTGCAGGCGTACACGCTCCCACTCGCCGGCACCGAGCGGCCCTCGCTTGTCCAGGATCGAATTGGAGATTCCCAGCCGTCCGAGATCATGCATCAGCGCGGCACGGCGCAGCGTTCGCAGCTCCGGCGGCGAGAGGCCGAGATGCTCCCCGGCCGCGGCGGCGAGGTGGGCGACAGCGCGGGAATGGCCCAGGAAGTACGGCGACTTGAGGTCGACGAAGTTCGCGATCGCTTCCAGTGCCCCGTCAAGCCGCGCGCCCGAGAGCACGAGCGATAGCGCAGGCTCGGCGTCGATGACTGCCTCCCAGCTCGGGGTCGAGTCGAGGTCCGCCAAGATCGTCCCCGCTTCGCCGTGAACCAGCTCGGCAAGCCGCGGGTCGAACTGCTTGCCGCCGCGCTCGCGTGCCAGCTGCTTGACCGCCTCCACTCCCCCGATCCGATGCGCGACCTCGACGTACTCGGCGAACTGCGCGAGCCTCGACGCGACAGGTAGCTGCTCGCCCCGCCGCACGCCCGGCCATCCGCGGCCGTCCCACTGCTCGTACGCGCCGGCCAACGCCTCGAGCACGTCGTCGGGCAATCCAAGCTGCTCGCCCAGCATCCGCGCCATGCGAGCGTGGTGGGTGATCATGTCGTCGACGTCGCGGTGTCCAGAGAGGAAGAACTCGAGCCCGACGCGGAACCGATGGAGCGGAGGGCTGCCGGACCCGAGCAGCCGCATGGTCGCCGTCGTCGCGCGTGGAGTACCGAGTTGGTGCTTGTACTTGCCGGACTTCAGCGCGATGTCGTCGCCGAACCACTTCGCCTGCTCGTGGGCGTCGGAGTGACAGCCGACGTTGACGAGCAAGGCGGTGTAGTAGACGACGGCTCGCGCGTCGGCGTCGAGCCCGATCCGGTCGGCCAGTCGCACCGCGATCAGGCACTGCCGCAGGACGTGCTCCATCGGCTGACCGAAGCCGAGATCGATGCCCAGCGACAACGCCGCGACGAGTTCGGCCAGTGGAACGTGCGCGCGATCGACCGCGTCCTCCACACCTCGACGGTACACGGCGAGCTCAGCCCCACAAGATGGGGCAAACGCCTGATGCTCACGCTCATATCCGAACGTACGGTCGTCGTCGCAATCGATGACTGGAGGACAGGCATGGCGACACGCGAAATCGCCGACCGGCCGCACTCAATCGCGACGGCGGAGGCGCGGGCCGACGCGGTGCCGGGCAGCTGGATGTCGGCCCACATCTACGAGCCGTTCCTGTGGCTGGCCGAGAGGTCGGGAACGGCCGAATTGCGCCGCTCGCTCGTCGCTCAGGCCCGCGGCGCGGTGCTCGAGGTCGGTGCCGGGACCGGACTCAACCTCGTGCACTACCCCGACGGGCTCGACCGGCTGGTCCTGTGTGAACCGCAGCGCCACATGGCGCAGCGGCTCGCTCGACGCCTCGACGGCCTCGGTCGCGACGCGCAGATCGTCCGTGCGCCGGCCGAGACGCTGCCGTTCGACGACGCGACGTTCGACACGGTCGTCTCGACGCTCGTCCTCTGCACGGTCCCCGACCCCGAGGCGTCATTGGACGAGATCCGCCGCGTGCTGCGGCCCGACGGGGCGCTGCTGTTCCTCGAGCACGTCCGCGCGGACGACGCGCGTCTCGCCCGCTGGCAGGATCGCCTCCACGGCCCCTGGAGCGCGTTCGCCGACGGCTGCTCCTGCAACCGCAAGACGCTCGAGCGACTCAGCGGCCGCGGCTACGCCGTGTCCGTGTGGCAGCGTGCACGGTGGCGCCGGATGCCGCCGATCGTGCGCCCGCTCGTCGCCGGACGCGCGATACCCCGGAGGACGCGATGATCCTCTACACCTGCCGGTGGCAGAAGCGGAGCGCCGGCTGGCATCCGTGCGGGGTCGCTGCCAAGGCGCTCGACGAGGCCGGACACGGCTACGAGATCAAGGTTGTCAGCGGTCAGGTCAGCATGCCGTGGACATGGCCGACGCGAAGGCGCGACCGGGCCGAGGTCCGAGCACTCAGCGGCAAGAACGGCGTGCCGCTGCTGGTGCTCGACGACGGCGACTGTCATCGCCGGTTCCTCGCAGATCGCGCGTTGGGCACAAGAACACTCGCGAGCCTGATCGTCTGCCCGACAGACAACGCGCCGCGACGATCCGGGGGATACTGCCGGGTGTTGTGACGCCCGGCGCCGACGCGCTCGAGCACGCCCGCGGCTCGTACAGGGACCGCGCATGGATGGACGCGTACCGAGCGCTGTCGGCGGCGGAGCGCGACGCGCCGCTCGGCGGGGAGGACCTCGAGCGTCTGGCGACCGCGGCCTACATGGTCGGCAAGGAGACGGAGTACCTTACGGTGCTCGAGCGCGCGTACCGTGCCTACGACCACGCCGGCATGGAGGGCGCCGCGTTCCGCTGCGCCTACTGGGTGGGCCTGAACCTCGCCCGTCGCGGCCAGACGGGTCCTGCGAGCGGCTGGCTGACCCGCGCGCGCCGCCTCGCGGACCGGCGCAACGAGGACTGCGTGGAAGCCGGCTACATGCTGCTGCCGCTCGTCTTCGAGCAGGAGGCGCGCGGCGCCTGGGACGCCGCCGCCCGAATGGCCGCACAGGCCAGGTCATGCGGCGAGCGCTTCGAGGACGCGGACCTGTGCGCCCTCGCGGGCCACGAGCAGGGACACATCCACGTCCGCCAGGGCAGGGTCGCGGACGGCCTCCCCCTGCTCGACGAGGCGATGGTCGCTGCCAGCGGCGGCGAGCTGTCGCCAATCGTCACCGGGATCGTCTACTGCGGCGTCATCCTCGCATGCCAGGAGGCACACGAGGCGCGGCGCGCCCAAGAGTGGACGGCGACCCTCAGCGACTGGTGCGACGAGCAGCCTGACATGGTGGCGTTCACCGGCCGCTGCCGGATCCATCGAGCCGAGATCCTGCAGCTGCGTGGCGAGTGGACGGAGGCGCTCGCGGAGGCACGACGGGCGATCAGGCGCAGCCTGCAGGCCGAAAGCGAGGCCGCGGCGGGCGAGGCCTGCTACCGGCAGGGAGAGGTCCACCGGCTGCGCGGCGACCTCGAGCACGCGGAGCGCAGCTACCGCGAGGCGAGCGGACACGGTCGCGAACCGCAGCCCGGGCTGGCGCTGCTGCGCCTCGCCCAGGGGCGGACCGACGCCGCGGCCGCCGCCGTCGCGCGCCTGGTCACGGAGGCGGACGACCCCACCGGGCGCGCCGACGTCCTGCCGGCCTACGTGCAGGTCATGCTCGCGCACGGCGACACGGACGCCGCGGGCGACGCGAGCGCCGAGCTCGAGCGCCTCGCCGGCGAGTTCGGGACGAGCGCGCTGCGAGCGACCGCGGCGTTCGCGCGCGGCACCGTCCTGCTTGCCGACGGCGACAGCCCCGCCGCCCTTCGCGAGCTGCGGGCGGCGCTGGACGCGTGGCAGCAGCTGGCAGCCCGCTACGAGGCCGCGCGCGCACGCGAGCTGATCGGCCTCGCCTGCCAGACGCTCGGCGACCACGACGCGGCGACACTCGAGCTTGATGCCGCGCGTACGGCGTTCGCCAGCCTCGGCGCGGCGCTCGACCGCGAGCGCGTACAGGCCCATCTCGCGCCCGCCGCCGCCCCTGACCGCCACGGACTCACCGCGCGCGAGGTCGAGGTGCTCGGACTGGTTGCCGCCGGCCAGAGCAACCGCGAGATCGCCGCAGCGCTGGTCATCAGCGAGCACACCGTCGCGCGCCATCTGCAGAACATCTTCGCCAAGCTCGGCGTCGGCTCGCGCACCGCGGCCGGCGCCTTCGCGTTCGCGCACGGTCTCGTGGACGGGCCACGTGGTGAGAACCAAGTAGACCGGCCCGGCGCCGATTGGTGAATGCGGGCGATGCGCCCGCGCCCGCGCCGCCGTAGCGTCGCTCGGCGATGGACACGACGCGGTCACCGAACGAGGTGAGAGACATGGCGACGCATGAGGTAGCCGTCGACGACGTTCGCGTCGGCGGGGCGCGTAGCGACGCACGTCGAGCGGCTGCTGGCCGGTCTTGAGGTCGACGAGCGCCGACTCGCGCTGGCCGGCATCTCGACCGCCATCCTGGAGGGCGGCGACGGCACCCCGGTCGTGCTCCTGCACGGGCCCGGCGAGTTCGCGGCCAAGTGGTGGCGCGTGATCCCCGAGCTCGTGGAGCGCCATCGTGTCGTGGCGCCCGACCTGCCTGCGCACGGCGCCTCGCAGACGCCGGCGGAACCGCTCGATGAGGCGCGTGTGCTCGCGTGGCTGGCCGAGCTGATCGATCGCACCTGCCCCTCGCCGCCGACGCTCGTCGGTCACGTCCTCGGCGGGGCCATCGCCGCGCGCTTTGCCGTCGAGCACGGTGACCGGCTCGCGCGGTTGGTGCTCGTCGACACGCTCGGGCTGGGCCGCTTCCGCCCGCAGCCGCGCTTCGCGGCGACGCTGATCGGACTCCAGCTGCGGCCGACCGAGCGCGCCTACAACCGGTTCATGAACCACTGCTCCGCCGACCTGCCACAGCTGCGCGAGGACATGGGCGAGCGCTGGGAGCCGTACATGTCCTACAGCCTCGACCTCGCCCGCTCGCCGAGCGCGAAGGCGATGCGACAGCTGATGCGCAACGTCGGGCTGCCACCGATCCCGGCCGATCGGCTCGGGCGGATCACCGTCCCCACGACGCTGATCTGGGGCCGGCAGGACAAGGCCAACAACGTGCGCATGGCGCGAGGCCGCAAGCGCCCGCTACCAGTGGCCGCTGCACGTCATCGAGGACTGCGCCGACGACCCCGCACGCGATCACCCCGAGGCGTTCCTGCGCGCCCTGCGCGCCGCCATGGCCACCGATCGCGCGACCACCGGAGGAACGACATGACACGGCACCTGACTGCCAACGCCCCGACCACACGCTCGCTGCAGGACTACGGCGGGCCGCCGCCCGCGAACTACGAGCGCTACTTCGTTCCCGCCATCGGCCGTCCGCTCGCCGGTGAGCTCGTGGACGCCGCCGCCCTGCAGGCCGGCGAACGCGTGCTCGACGTGGCCTGCGGCACCGGCGTCGTGGCGCGGCTGGCCGCCGAGCAGGTGGGCACCGGCGGCGCCGTCACCGGGCTGGACGCGCACCCGGGCATGCTGGCGGTCGCCGGCTCCGTCCCGGCCAAGGGTGCGACGATCGACTGGCACCAGGCCGATGCCGCGGCGACCGGGCTGCCCGACGCCGCCTACGACGCCGTGCTGTGCCAGCTCGGGCTGCAGTTCTTCGCCGACCGCACGGCGGCGCTGCGCGAGATGCGCCGCGTCTTGCGGCCCGGAGGCCGGATCGCCGTGAACGTGGCAGGGCCGGCGCCGCCGATGTTCGAGATCCTCGAGCAGGCGCTCGCCGACCACGTGTCGCCCGACGCGGCGGGCTTCATCGCGACGGTCTTCTCGTTGTCCGAGCGCCCCGAGCTCGCATCGCTGCTCGAGCGCGCCGGGTTCGCGGAGATCTCGGTCGAGAGCCGGACGCGTCGGCTGCCACTGCCGCCCCCGGAGGAGTTCCTGCTGCAGTACGTGTCGAGCACGCCGCTCGCGCCCGCGGTCGGCGCCCTCGACGACCGCACGCGCACTGCCCTGGTGCGCGATGTCGTCGCTCGCTGGGAGCCGTTCGTCGGCGTTGACGGCGCGATGGTCATGGAGCTCGAGCTGCCGCTCGCCACGGCGCGTTAGCACCCGCGACGTCCGCGGCTATCGTGGACTGAGAGGTGGCTTACGAACGTCCGGAGCCAGAGAGCCTCCGCGTCCGGCTGTTCGGAGCGCTGCGGATGGAGTTCGCGGGCACACCGCTGACGCTTCCCGCGGCGCCGACAGCCCGCTCGGTGCTGGCCTGGTTGCTGGCCCACCCCGGCCTGCATGCCCGCGCCCGTGTCGCCGCGCAGTTCTGGCCCGATGTCGTGGACCGGGCAGCGCGTGCGTCGCTGCGCACGGCGCTCTGGGAGATCCGCCGGGCGGCCGGAGAGGCGCCGTGGTTGTCGCAGAGCCGCAACCGGGTGGGCGTCGCGGCCGAGCAGGTCCAGGATCTTGCCGCGTTCAGGGCCGCCGTCGCCGAGGGAAGCGCCGACAGCCTCGAGCGGGCGCTCGCGCTCGCGCGCCGGCGGCTGTTGACCGACCTGGCCGACGACTGGGTGCTGGAGCTGCGCGACGAGGTTCGCGACCTCGCAGCGGCCGCCGCCGTGCGGCTGGCCGATCGCGCCGAGGAGGCCGGCGACCAGGCGGCCGCGGTCGGCTGGAGTCGCCGTGCCGTCCGCGAGGCGCCGCTCGACGAGCAGGTCCATCGCCGGCTCATGGTCCGGCTTGCCGAGGCCGGC
>CAWDME010000017.1:0-70112 GCA_963803335.1 uncultured Solirubrobacteraceae bacterium
GCTCAAGGCGCCTGGCTGCCGCGAGCAGCAGCGGCGGCGCGTCGCGCCCACGCCGGCTCGTGAACGCGATCTCCGCGCACAACCGCTCCAGCCGTGCGCGCTGGAGCTCGTCGAGCGGTCCGAGCTCGGCGGCCTCCAAGAGGTCGGACGCAGACGCGGCGTCGGCGACGTCGAGCTTCGCCTGCGCGGCGGCGAGCGAGCGGTCGGCGCGGGTGGCGGGATCCGGAGTGAGCTCGGCCGCCCGCTGCAAGAACGCGGCGGCCGCAGCGAGCCCGCCGCGGCCCTGCGCGCGGTCTGCCGAGCGCGCCATCTCCGCGGCCACCTCCTCGTCGGGCATCGCCGTCGCATAGGCGCGATGCCAGGCCCGCCGGTCCGGATCGAGGAGCGGATCGGTCGAGTCGGCGAGCGCGCCGTGCACGTCGCGGCGATCGTCCGGGTCGGCCGCGCGGTAGACCGCCGAGCGGATGAGCGGATGGGGGAAGCGCACGCGGAGGCCGAGCTCAAGCAACCCCGCAGCCTCGGCCGGGCGCCCGGCCTTGCCGCCAATCCCGAGGATCGCGGCGGCGCGCCACAGCAGCCCCAGATCGCCAAGCGGCTCGGCCGCGGCGGTCAGCAGCAGCAGCTGCGCGTCGCGCGGAAGCGTCTCGACGCGCTGGAGAAAGGTGTGCTCGATGCGGCTCGCCAGCGGGCGGGCATCGGGCAGCCCGAAGCCGCCCGCGAGCTCCGCCGGCGTTAACCCGCGCGGCAGCTCGATCAGCGCAAGCGGGTTGCCACCGGCCTCGCCGAGGATCCGCGCCTTCACCCGCTCGTCGAGCGGACCGGTGATCGCGGCCTCCAGAAGCAGCCGCGCCTGGTCGCCGGGCAGCCCCTCGATAACGAGCTCCGGCAACCCCTGGAAGACTTGGTCGTCGCCGGAGTCGCGCAGCGCGAACACCAATCCGACCCGCTCCGCCAAGAGCCGGCGGGCCACGAACGCCAGCGTCTGCGCCGACACGCGGTCGAGCCACTGCGCGTCGTCGACGATGCAGATGAGCGGCTGCTCCTCCGCGGCGTCGGCGAGCAGGGTCAGGACCGCGAGGCCGACGAGGAAGCGATCTGGTGGCGGCCCCGCCGTCAGGCCGAACGCAGTCCTCAGCGCGTCGCGCTGCGGCTCAGGCAGATCCTCGAGGTGACCGAGCATCGGCGCGCACAAGACGTGCAGGCCCGCGAAGGCGAGCTCCATCTCGGACTCGACGCCTCCCACTCGGGCGATCCGGCATCCGCTCGCGGCAGCCGACAGGTGCCGTAGCAGGCCGGTCTTGCCGACTCCCGCTTCGCCGCGCAGGACCAGCACGCGGCTCTGCCCGGCGCTCACGCCGGCGACGAGCCGTTCGAGCACGTCGCGCTCGTGCTCGCGGTCGAGTAACTCCGACGATGATCGGTGGGGGTCGACCATGGTGGCGGCGAAGTATTCGTTGCGCCTGAATCCGGTCGCGTTCACGCGAGGCTGGCGGCGAAGCCGTCGCGCCAGGTTGGGTGCCGCGGCCGCCATCCGAGCTCGCGCTTGGCCTTCGCGTTGGAAGCGCCCCGTAGCGAAAGCTCGAGCGTGTGCGACGGCAGTGGCTCCGTAACGGGCGGCGGTTCGGCCCGCAGCGCCTGCGCCAGCACGGGCAGCCAATCCGGCTGCGGCGCCGGCTCGTCGTCGACGACGTTGTAGATCCCGGGAGGACCGCGCCCGATCGCCGCGACCGCCGCCGAGGCGGCGTCTTCGACGTGCAGCCAGCTGTACATCCCGGTGGCACCTTCGACGACCGGCACGCGAGTCGCGATGATGTCGGCCGCGGTCGACCCGAGCCGGTCGTGCCACGTGCCGCGGCCGTAGAGCAAGCCGTACCGCAGCACGACACCCTCGACCCCCTCGGTGCGCGTGACCAGCCGCTCGTGCTCGGCGATCGCCGCGACCACCCCGCCGAGCGGCGATGGTGCCTCGGTGAACAGCGCCGCGTCCTCATCCTTGATGCGATCGCCCGTCGGCGCGTACACGAACGCGATGCTCTGCGCGACGACGCGGCGCGCCCCGCTCGCAAGCGCCGCCTCGACAAGAACTCGCGTCCCCTCGGTCCGGACGCGGTTGTTCGCGTCGAACACGTTGGGATCGCCCCAGTCGAGCCGCGACGGGAGCGCCGTGATCTGGTGGATCACCGCCTCGGGCGACGCCTCCGCCAGCGCGGCGCGCACCCCGTCGGCGTTGAACACGTCGCAGACGACGGGGTGCGCACCCCGATCCTCGAGCTGCGCGGCACGCAGCACCGAGCGGGTCATGGCCGTCACCTCGTGCCCCGCGTCCACCAGCTGAGGCACGAGCTGGGTGCCGATCACGCCGGTCGCACCGGCCAGGAAGACCCGCATCGCCTCCCGGACGGTACACCCGCCGGCTTACGCGGTCGAGAGCTGTTGCTCGAGCCACTCGCTGAAGCGCGTCTCGGCCAGGCGGGCGTCGGGGCCGGGGAGGAGCACGCCCTCGCTCGGGTTGACGCCGAAGTAGCGCGCCTGCGGGTCGGCGACGACCTCGCGCGGATCGTTGCGCGTCTTCAGCGCGCCGCGGATCAGCTCGTCGAGGCGGAACTGCTCCGGCCCGCCGATCTCCACCATCCCGTTGAGCGGCGCAGCGACCGCCACGCGGCCGAGGGCAGCCGCGACGTCGTCGGCGGCCATCGGCTGGATGAGCGCCGGCGGGAGGCGGACGCTGTCGCCCTCGGTCGCGTCGTCCGCGATGCGCGGCACGAACTCGAAGAACTGCGTCGCGCGCACGAGCGAGTACGGCATCGAGGATCCCGCGATTAGCTCCTCCTGGGCAAGCTTCGCGCGGAAGTACCCGCTCTCGGTCAGGCGCTCGGTGCCGACGACCGACAGCGCCACGTGATGCGCGACGCCCGCGGCCGCCTCCGCCGCGAGCAGGTTGCCGGTCGACGTCGTGAAGAACTCCATCACCGCGGCGTCCTCCCACGCGGGCGCGTTCGAGACGTCGACGACCACCGCGGCGCCCGCGAGCGCCTCGTCGAGCCCTTCGCCCGTGAGCGTGTTGACGCCGGAGTCGGGCGAGGCCGGAAACGCCTCGTGCCCGTGCTGGCCGAGCTTGTTGACGAGCTTCGAGCCGATCAGCCCGCTGCCGCCGATGACCACAATCCTCATAGGAATGCCTTTCCTCGGTTTCCATCTCCTGGACTGGACAGCCGCGCCTTCTGTGACATGCGGGCGTCTGTCACGCGCGGCGCCGCCATCCAGTCCTCCAGGCATGCATGAGATCCACGACATGACGATCGTCGATCACCTCGTCTCCGAGCTCGCGTGCGGAAGAATCCGGTCGATCGCGTTCGTGGTCGAAAGCGACGTCGAGACGACCACCCCGCTCTACGGCCTGGCGATCGCCACGGCGCGTCGCGGATGGCGCCTCGGGCTGGACAACATCCGCTACTGGTTCGTCACGCCGGAGCGCGAGCCGGTGAGCGTCGCCGCCAGTCAGCGGCTGGAGCCGGAGGGCATCGCGTTCGTCGGCTCCGCGTACGCCGAGGTGCGCCAGGGCGTCCTGCTGCTCGACCCCGTCGGCACGACCCTCGACGTCGACCTCGTCGTCAGCCTCGACCGCTGCGGCGGGTTCTGGCTGACGCCGGACAGTCGTCGCCTCGTTCGCGCTCGATTCGTCCGCCGTCGCAGTCCGGTGCGCGGGTTGGCCGCGGTCGGTGCCCATGACTGAGGCGCTCGTGCGCGGCGAGCGCTACCGCTCGCTGTTCGAGGAGCTGCCGCCGCTCTCCGTCGATGAGCGGGCGCTACACGAGCTGGGTCGTCCCGGCGGACCGTGCGACCTCGGCGCCGCCGTCGCCGACTCCCACGTCGCCGCCGTCTGGCCGTTCTTCGGGCAGTTCATCGCCCACGACATCACGGCCGATCGCTCACCGCTGGTCCATCGCGCCGCGCGCGAGCAGCTTCGCAACGTCCGCGCGCCGCGGGCCAACCTCGAGAGCCTCTACGGCGGCGGACCCGTCGGCTCGCCGTATCTGTACCGCACGGACGATCCCGCGCAGCTGCTGCTCGCGCCCGGCGCCGGCGACGTCCCGCGCAACCACGAGGGCATCGCGCTCATCGGCGATCCGCGCAACGACGTGCACCTCTTCACCAGCCAGATGGTGGTCGCGTTCATCAAGCTGCACAACCGCCTCGTCGATCGCCTTCGCGGCGAGGGCGTCGCCGAGCAGGACGTCTTCGACGCGGCGCGAAGGGCCACCACGTGGCACTACCAGCACGTGATCCTGCGCGAGTACCTCCCGGGACTCATCGGCGCACCGCTGACCGCCGAGCTTCTCGACCGCGGCCCGCAGCTGTACCGCCTCAACGGCGATCCGTACATACCGCTCGAGTTCGCCGACGCGGCCTTCCGCTACGGCCACGCGCAGATCCGCGACCGCTACCAGGTCAACGAGCACTTCGGTCCTTGTCCCGTCTTCCCCGATCTGATGGGGTTCGGCCCGGTCGCGCCGGAGCACGCCGTCGACTGGACGCTGCAGATCGACGTCGACGGCCACCCGCCCGCCCAGCGCGCCAAGCGCATCGATGTACGCCTTCCCACCTCGCTGATCGCGCTGCCCACGCGCGTCTCTGGATCAGCGCCGGGGACCGACTACGCGTCGCTGGCCAACCGCGACCTGCAGCGCGGTCAGGCCGTCGGGCTGCCTTCGGGCGAGGCCGTCGCCGACCGCCTCGGCACGTCCGCCCTGAGCGCCGAGCAAGTGGGTCTCGCCGAGCACGGGTGGAGCGGTGAGACGCCGCTGTGGTTCTACATTCTCAAGGAAGCCGACGTCCTGCACGACGGCGACCGGCTGGGCCCGGTCGGCGGGCGGATCGTCGGCGAGACGCTGGTGGGGATCATCGATGCCGACCCCGTGTCCTTCCGGTCACTCGATCCGGAATGGACGCCTGCTCGCCCCGCCGGCGCGTTCGGGCTAGCGGAAATCCTGGCGCCGATCGGCTGACGGAGGAGACTCGTCCATGCAGATGTTCTGCGCTCCCGCCGCATCGCCGTGTGAGGTGTTTCCGCCGTGGCATCGAGCTCAGCTCGCGGTCGAGCGCCGCGCGCGCGAGTCGCTGCCTTCGCCGGATTTGCTGAGGTCGGCCGGATTTCTGCGACCATAGTTCGGCGAGCGCGTGGCCGAGTGGTTCACGGCGCCGCCCACGACGCCGAGCGGGGCCGTCCGCGACTCCTACCGGGCGCTCGAGCAAGAGACCGCGCGGCTATTCGCGGTCGCCCTCCGGCTTGGGGTGCGGGTGGAGTACGTCTACGCCGAGGACGACCGGTACGGCGGCGGTGCGGAGCTGTGCGCCGACCTACGGAGGCACGGGTCGATGACGCTGCGGACGATTGCGTGTGAAGAACCCCATCTTCTGCTCGGTGGCGAGGAGGCGGCGTCGTCGACCAGCTTCGCGTCGTGCATGACGTTTTCGGCCACGCGGCGCTCGGGGCTGGGTTCGACCTCCAATCGGAATTCGCCTGCTGGTTGCAGTGCCGGACGCTGTTCTCTGCCGCCGCCCGACCCGCGGCGTTCTGCGAGCTCGTCGGAGCGGTCACCGCTACGTGATCACCGGGGAGAAGCCGGGTCTTCAGGCGAAGCTCCCGCCCCGCGCGCTGCTTTCCGGCGCTGCGTAGGCTCCACACATGACCCCCTCGGAAACCGCAGGTCTCCAGAGCCAGTGCGACCTGCTCCGGTCGCTGCACACGCCGGGTGAGCCGCTCCTGCTTCCGAACGCCTGGGATGTACCCACGGCCAAGGCCGTGGTCGCGGCGGGGTTTCCCGTGGTCGCGACGACGAGTGTCGGCGTGGCCGAGACGCTCGGCTACGAGGATCACGGGGGCGCGCCGGACGACATGCTCGCCGCCGCTGCTCAGATCGCCCGGGCGGTCGAGGTGCCCGTGACGGTCGACGCCGAAGCCGGCTACGGAATGGACCCTGGCGAGCTGGTCGCCGCGCTCAGGCGCGTCGGGGCCGCGGGCTGCAATCTCGAGGACACTGACCACGCGACCGAAACGCTGCGCGATCGCGACGCGCAGGCGGGGTGGCTGCGGGCGGTGCGCAAGGCTGCGTCGGACGCCGGCTACCCGCTCGTCATCAACGCACGGGTCGACGTCTTCTTCGCTCCGTTCCTCGCGGGTGCCGGGCCCGGCACGCAGGCGCCGCTCGTGCCGCCAGCGCTGGAGCGAGCGAACGCCTACCTGGACGCCGGCGTCGACTGCGTCTTCCCGATCGGGCTGTGGGAGCCGGACGCGCTGCGCCACTTCATGTCAGAGGTCGGCGGGCCGGTGAACGTCATACCCGTGCCGCAGGCGCCGTCGCTCGCCGAGCTGACCGCGCTCGGCGTCGCCCGCGTGAGCTGGGGACCGTTCCTGTACTGGACCGCGATGACGCGCTTCCAGGAGCAGCTCGCGTCGCTTCAGGCCTGACGCTCCCAGATCGCCAGCGCGGGAAGCAGCGACGCAACGACGAAGCTGAGCGCGAGGACGCTCGTCTCGCCGGCTAGCGGCACCAGCAGGATGAACAGGGCCGCTACCGCTGCGCGTTTGCCGTTCAGGACGCCGGTCACCCGCCATACGAACACGCTCTCTCCCAGCAGGTAAAGCGCGGGCCCGCCCAAGATCATCGCCGCGCCGACCCCGTTCGTCGCTTCGTGTGGCGTCGCGATGAGCAGGCCGTTGGCGACTGCAACCGCGATGACGCCCGCAACGATCGGCAGGTGGCCGTAAGTGTATGCGTCGCGCGCGACACCGCCCGGGTCGTCACAGCTAGTGATCCACGCGCGCGCGTGCTCGGCCGTCGCGCCGAAGTACAACCACCACAGCGCCGCGGTCTCCACGAAGGCGACGATCAGACAGAGCACGACCGTCGATGTCAGCCCCGCCTCGGAGGCGGTTGCTCCCGTGACGACGATCGACTCGCCGAGCGCGATAATGATGAACACCTGGCAGCGCTCGGCGAAGTGGGTTCCTTCGATGTCGTAGTCGGTCGTGGCCGCGCGGCCACGACCCGGGAGCCAGTAGCCCGCCACGGGCGCGGCGAGCTCGAGCGCGAGCGCCGGTATCCAGATCAGGAGGCGCGCGTCGCCGTCGAGCGCCGTACCTGCCAGCCAGAGCACGCCGGTGGCGACGCTCCAGACGACCAGCCGCTCGAACACGCCGCGCAGCCGGTGCCGGCGGTGCAGGAGCGCTGCCGCGGCGGCGTTGCGACCGACCTGGAGCGCGACGTAGCTCCCTGCGAACAGCAGCGCCCGGGCGCCGAACGCCTCGGGCAGCGAGGCGGCCATGAGCAGGCTGCCGAGCATGACGCCGGTGAGCACGACCCGCACCGTCGGCGAGCCCGGATCGAACCAGTTCGCCATCCACGTCGTGTAGATCCCACGCCCACCAGACGACGAGCAGCAGGAACACGGCGCGTGCCACGCCCGCGACGGAGAGGTGGGCGAGGATCTGGTGCGACAGCTGCGTGACGGCGAACACGTAGACCAGGTCGAAGAACAGCTCGACAGTGGTCGTCGGCTGCGTGATGCCATCGCCGCGCGGCCGCAGGTGGCGGACCGCTGTGGCGGCCGTCGCGGTCACCGCCCGGAGTGCAGCTTGCGGGCCGCGGCGTCGATCCGGTGCGGCGCGAGGTCGAGGACCGCGCGGCCGGCCACGCGGAGGCGGTGCGCCAGCACGGACGCGTGGCCGTGGTGGCCGCGCAGGTGCTGGACCAGGACGTACGGCACCGTGATGATCGCGGCCAGGAGCCCGACGACGAGGCCGATCGCGAGCAGCGGGAGCACGATGACTGCCACGAGGATCGCGAGCGGCGGGACCACGAGGAGGCTGATGAGCACGATGGCCGCGACGTCGATGGCGCGAACCGCAACAGCGGCTCCAAGGCCTGCCAGCGCGGCGTCCTCCTCGAGCTCGTCGACGCGTGAGTGGGTTTCGGGAGTGGTCACGTCGTCTCCTTAGGCGGCGAGGCGTTCACGAGGGGTTTCTTCGGCGATCTTCGCGAGGAGCCGCCGTTCGAGCGGCGCGAGGTCGCCGGTCTGCGCGGCGCCCATGAACGCGTCGAGCAGGGACTGGTGCTCAGCCGCGTCCACACGCCGGCGCGGTTCGCCGCGCAGGCGCGCCCGCGCGCGGGTGACGATTTGGCGAGCGTTCGCCTCGCCGAGGCCCAGCAGCTCGGCGATCGTCCGGTGCGGATAGTCGAACGCCTCGCGGAGGATGTACGCGGCGCGCTCGGTGGGGGAGAGCTTCTCGAACAGCGTGAGCAGCGCGCGCTCGAGCGTTTCGTCCTGCTCCGCGGCTCGCGCGGGATCGTCGCGGAGGTCGACCGCGTCGATCTCCTGCGGCTCGCTCGAGATCTCGCGGCGCACGCGGGCGGACTGCCCAACGGTGAGGGCGAGCCGCGACGTCATCGTGATCAGGAACCCGGCCGGATCGCGGATCTCGTCGCGGTCGGTCCCCTGCCAGCGGATCCACGCGTCCTGCACGACGTCATCCGCGTCGTTGGGCGTACCGAGCACCCGGCAGGCGATGCCGAACAGCCGCGGGCGGACGACGTGGAACGACGCGGCGTCGCGCTCTGAGACGGCGACCGCGCTCATGTCGCCACTCGGGTCGTGACGAGCCGCGGGGCGGGCTTGCTGCTGGTCACCGTGCGCGCAGCGCGGACGGAGCGGAGATACCGCACGGCCAGGTACGGCGTGGCGACGAGGGCGGCGACGATCGTCGTGACCAGGAGCATCGCGGCCAGCAACGTCAACAGGAAGGCGAAGGGCGCGGCCAGCAGGAGCGCCAGGAGCAGCCACGGGCCTACCAGGGAGATGACGGGAGGCCCGTAGCCGGCGACGGCGCCGACCAGCGGGACCAGCTCCGCGACCATCTCGCCGAAGGTCCGCTCATCGGCGGCCGGCGCTGTGATCAGCTCGGTGGTGTTCATGCGGCGAGCTTGCTCTGGCGCGGCCGCGCTCTCGTCCGGGCAAGTCCCGCGTCGGGTCCCTAGTCACCGGCGCGGCTCCCCAGTCGGCAGACCGGAGGTACGCTTGCGCGGTGGCCAGGACCAAGCATCCGCCCGGGACTGAGCCATTCGACGTGACGCTGCCCAAGGGCTTCGAGCCAGGCGAGCACCAAGGGGCGCTCGAGGAGGCGGCACGGCAGTCCGGATGGACGGTTGAGCGCGACGGCGCAGTGATCGTCGTTCGCGACGTCTGGACCGAGAACGAGGACCACGCAGCCTGGCTCGTGGCGACGAAGGTCGGGCTTCGGCTCGAGCGCGTCACCGTCTGGGCGGGTCGCGACTCGTAGCCGCGGGATCCGGGTGCCGATTTTGATGAGCCGACAGAGCGTCGGGCCCAAGTTCATACGAGACCTCGCCCGCTTTGCCGCGCGGGCCGCAGCCACGCTGCCGGCCGACTAGTACGTGCACCGCCTTTCGACAGGCACGCTTCGGCCTGATCGTCATCGGGAGACGCGGCGCCTTTCGTCTCCCGAACCGGCAGGCAAAGAACGGAATATGCGGACATTCGCAAGAACCCGGCGCGAGCGGAGATTGGCTTACGTGCAGGCAACTCGCCGCCGTTCGAGAGCTTCGACCGCACGACTGAAAATCGTGGTGTCCCCGGCTCGAGTCCCGGTCTCGCCGACGGGCAGGCCATGCTGTCAGCGCCCCTCGGGGTTATCCGATGCGATGGATCTGCGGCGCGCGCTGCGACAGCCATCCCTCAATGTCGGTGTGAGGTAGCGCCACCGGGTCGGGTGCAGTTAGCCGCAGGGCGCGCAGCGCGCGCTTTCGCTCAGGGTGAAGTACGAACAGCGCATCGCGGATGCCGTTATGGCCGAGGTAGACGACGAGGCGTCTCAAGTGCGTCTCCCGGCAGTCGACCGCCCAGCCGCTTCCCTCTTGATCGAGGACGCTCCGCGGCATCAGCGCAACCGTCCCGAGGTCCACGCCGGCAGCCTGCAGGTACCCTCCGGCCGCCCGAGCCGCACGGGCGAGAGCGCTCGACGGGCTCTGCCAGCGCAAGCGAATGCTGGTCAGGAAGCGGCGGTCGGCCAGCGCGTCCTCGTCCGCGTCGGCTAGGTCGACGAGCTCGACGCCCAGCAGATCGGCCGTGAGCAGCTCAGTGAGGAGGATCCTCGTCGGACGCGCAAGATCCTCCGCCATCGGCTCGATAGCGGGGTGCACCGGATCGCGCTCGGCGCGACCTGCCTCGGGATCAGGTGCGATGGCGGCAACGCGCGCGAGCGACTGATCGCGCGTGTCCCCGCGCTGGTAGACGAGCACCGGCTCGGCGATCATCTCGAGCCTGCTGAAGAGCACCTGCAGTGCACGTGCCGGTTTCAACGCCTTGCGGAACGGTGTGTTCCAGTCCCGCCCGGCGAGGAGGTTGTCCATTAGCTCGCGCTCTACTGCCGGGTCCAGCCGCGCGTCGTATTCGATGTCCACGTCGACGTCGCCGACGGTGAGGGCGCCGCGCGCGTAGGAACCGAACAGGTACACGGCGGTGACGCAATCGGCGTGGGCGCCGCCGGCGCAGATCGCCTCGAGCAGCGTCGACAGCGCGGCCGTGGCCTTCTCTCGGGGCATGCGCCGGTTGCCTGCCATCGACGGCCAGCCTATGTCGGTGCGCTTTCATGTTCGAACCTCGATGTGGAGCAGCCCGGGCGGAATGAGCGCCGAGAGCCTGATGTGGGAGCGATGGCGCCGCAATCGGCGTGCCTCGAGGTGCGCCAAAAAGTGCGCCAGATAATCGGCCAGAATCGCTCACGAGCTTCCGAGCGACGAACTGGCGTCGTGCGCGCCAGGAACGAAGCCCCTGCAAATGCGCACGATCTGCCGAGAGACGAAGCGCGCCCGAGAGGATTCGAACCTCTGACCTTCGGTTCCGTAGACCGACGCTCTATCCAGCTGAGCTACGGGCGCAGGGGCGGCGGCCCATGTTAGCCGCCAGCGGAGAGGGCGGGATTCGAACCCGCGATGGAGCTTTCCGCCCCATACTCGCTTAGCAGGCGAGTGCCTTCAGCCACTCGGCCACCTCTCCGGATGCGCGACGGTCTCGCGCTGTGGGCGCAGTGTAGAGGCTAGGCGACCCCGCGCCGCCCCATCCGATCGAGCTCCTCGAGCGACTGGCCGGCGCCCGTGGCGACGCAGGTGAGCGGGGCGTCGGCAATGTGCACCGGCATGCCGGTCTCGCGGTGCACGCGCTCCGAGAAACCGCGCAGGAGCGCCCCGCCGCCGGCGAGCACGAGGCCGTGGCGGGCGATGTCGGCGGCGAGCTCCGGCGGGGTCTCCTCGAGCGTGTCGTGGACCGAGGCCATGATGTCGGTCAGCGGCGCGTCGATCGCGCGGCGGACCTCCTCGCCCGTGAGCTCGAGCTCACGCGGGAGCCCGGACATGAGGTCGCGCCCGCGGATGCGGGTGGAGAGCGCGTCGTCGGCGGGCGAGGCGGAGCCGACCGCCAACTTGATCGCCTCGGCGCTCTGCGACCCGATCGCCATCCGGTGCTCGAGCCGGATGTAGTTGGTGATCGCGTCGTCGAGGTCGTAACCGCCGACGCGCAGGGAGCGCGAGACGACGATGCCGCCGAGCGAGATGACCGCGACCTCGGACGTGCCGCCGCCGACGTCGACGACCATCCGGCCCACCGGCTCGGCGATCGGCAGGCCGGCGCCGATCGCGGCGGCAAGCGACTCCTCGATCAGGTGCACCTCGCGCGCACCCGCCGACAGTGACGCCTCCTCGACCGCTCGGCGCTCGACGTCGGTGACGCCCGACGGCGCGCACATGACCAGCCGCGGGCGGCTGAAGCGGCTCTGCAGCACCTTGTCGACGAACTGGCGGAGCATCGCCTCGGTGACCTCGAAGTCGGCGATAACGCCGTGGCGCAGCGGCCGGTCGGCCGAGATCGTGGCGGGCGTGCGGCCGATCATCAGCTGGGCGTCGGCGCCCACCGCGTGGACCTCGCCGGTGCGCTGGTCGATCGCCACGACGGACGGCTCGGACAGCACGATCCCGCGCCCGCGCACGTAGACGACCGTGTTGGCGGTGCCGAGGTCGATCGCCATGTCGCCGACCCCGCGCAGGGCCGAGAACGACCAGCGCCGGCGCCGCGAGACCGACCGGAAGACTCCGCGTTGCGAGCTCATTCGCTGAACCAGGGAAGCACACGCTACGCGTGTAACGTCTGCCTCATGCCGGACGCAACGACGTTTGCACTGTTTGCGCTTGCGTGTTTCGCCTTCCTGGCGATTCCCGGGCCGTCCGTGTTCTACATCGTCACACGCAGCCTCGTGCAGGGCCGGCGGGCCGGTGTGATGTCGATGCTCGGGGTGCAGACGGGCGGCCTCGTGCACGTCGTTGCCGCCGCGTTTGGCCTGTCGGCGCTGATCGCGTCCTCGGCCGCCGCGTTCACGGTCGTCAAGTACGCCGGCGCCGCGTACCTGGTCTTCCTCGGCCTGCGCAAGCTGTTCGGCGCCGAGCCCGACGAGCCGGAGATCACGGATGAGCAGGCGTCGACCGCGAGCCTGTTCGGTCACGGCGTCATCGTCAACGTGCTCAACCCGAAGACCGCGCTGTTCTTCCTCGCCTTCCTGCCGCAGTTCGTCGACCCGAGCGCGGGCCCCGTCGCGCCGCAGATGCTCGTGCTGGGCCTCATGCTCGTCAGCCTCGGCGTGCTCAGCGACGGCACCTACGCCCTCCTCGCCGCCGGCATCGGCAACCACCTGCGCGCGCGCCGCCGACTCGAGCGCATCAGCGGCGGCGTGTTCGTGAGCCTCGGCGTGGTCGCCGCGCTCGCAGGCGAGCCGCGACACTCCTAGGATGAGCCGCGCCGCGGAGGGGTGGCAGAGCGGTCGAATGCACCGGTCTTGAAAACCGGAGTCCGTTCACGCGGACCGCGGGTTCGAATCCCGCCCCCTCCGCTCCAGATCGCGTTTGTGGCTCTGCGTCCCGGAAGCTGGTCGATCAGTGGTTCTCCGCGGGGCGGTCGCGGCGGCTCGCGGATGTGCGGCTCGGTGGCCGTTGCCACGGTGTATCGGTAATGGCCGTCGATCCGCTCGAACGCGTGCGCGAGGAGTCGTCCAGTGTCCCGGCGCGCGCACGGCGAGCACGTGGGTGGCCGTGGTTTGCGGCCCCGGAGGTAGGTCCGGCGACGATCGTGCTGCTGGTCGTCGCTCAGGCGATCTTGTGGATCGTCGCGCGCCCGCGCGGGCAGTCGGCGAGCAGCTATCTCGGCCAGTTTCTCGGCGTCGAGGCCGTGCTGCTGCTCTCGATCGGGCTCGTACTGATCAGCACGCTCCCGCTGGTCGAGGCGTACTTCGACGGGATCGACCGGGCCGCGATCTGGCACCGCCGCGTCGCGATCGCCGGCCTGCTGCTCCTGGCGCCGCACGTCGCGCTTGCCACCGGTCCAGGCAGCGTCGCGGGCGGGCCGCTGGCCACGATCGGCGCGCTGGGCCTGGTCGGCCTGGCGTCGTGGGCGATCCTTCCGCGCTGGCAGTCGGTGGTGCCGAGGCCGATGCGAGGCCTCGTGCTGGCCGCCCGTGATGCGCCGCTGATCCGTGATGCGCGCCGGGTCTTGGGCGGGTACGAGCGCTGGCGAGCGCTGCATCGCACGACCGGCGTGTTCGTCGCGGCCGGCTTCGCCCACGGCGTGCTCGACGGCACGCCTTTCGCGGGTGCGCCGGTTCTGCGCTGGAGCTATGTCGCGGTCGGTGGCATCGGCCTCGCGTTCTACGCGTACCGCGAGCTACTGGCCCATCGCTTCGTCTCGCTGCACGACTACCAGGTTGCCGCGGTGCGGGAGATCGACGCGGGCCTGGCCGAGATCGAGCTACGCCCGCTCGGGCGGGCGCTCGAGTTCGCCCCGGGCCAGTTCGCGATGATCTACATCGAGGCCAAGGACGGCTGGCACCGGCACCCGTTCACCATTGCGAGCGCGCCGCACGAGCACCGTGTGCGCGTCACGGTCAAGGCACTCGGCGACTACACCACCCGCCTCCAGGATCTCGTCGAGCCGGGGATGCCCGCAGTCATCGGCGGCCCGCATGGCCGCTTCGTGCACTGGCGCGGCACGGATCGCCAGATCTGGATCGCCGGCGGCGTCGGCATCGCGCCGTTCCTGAGCTGGCTGCGGGCGCTCGAGCAGCACCCGTTGCTCGGTCGCGTCGATCTGTTCTACTCCGCCGCCGGCGACGCGCCGTTCGCCGACGAACTGCGCTCGATCGCCGCCAGACATCCAGCGCTGCACATGCACCTCGTCGACACCACCGCCGAGGGCCGCCTGACGCCCGAGCGCGTGGTCGCGCTGGCGGGCGACGACCCGCGCCGGACGTCGGTGTTCATGTGCGGTCCGAGCTCGATGCTGCGGACGTTTCAGACCGCGCTGCGCCGCGCGGGCGTCCCCGGGCGGCGGATCCACCGCGAGTACTTCGACTGGCGCTGAATGCGGCAACCCGCCCCGGACGCGCACTCCCGCCCACCTGCGCGTGCAGCGGAGGTACACCTGAGCCACCGCACGGGCTGGCTGCGTGCTGCCGTGCTGGGCGCCAATGACGGCATCGTCTCCACGGCAAGCCTCGTGCTGGGCGTGGCTGCTGCCGGCCAGTCGACCAGCGCGGTCGTGACGGCCGGCATTGCGGGGCTGGTCGCGGGAGCCCTGTCGATGGCCGCGGGCGAGTACGTCTCGGTCAGCTCGCAACGCGACGCCGAGCGGGCGGACATCGCTCTTGAGAGGAGAGAGCTCCGCGCCGACCCCCGGGGCGAGCTGCGCGAGCTCGCAATGATCTACGAGCGCCGAGGCCTGTCGGCGGATCTCGCCCGGCGCGTCGCAGAGGCGCTGTCGGCCCGCGGGGCGCTCACGGCCCATCTGCGCGACGAACTCGGCCTCAGCGAAGAGCGGATGGCGCGCCCGTTCCAGGCCGCGTGGGCGTCAGCGTTGTCCTTCTCGGCAGGAGCCGTGATCCCCCTGCTGGCGATCGCGCTCATCGGCGGCGATGCGCGCGTGGCGGCGTGCGTCGTGACAACGACCGTCGCCCTCGCGTGCCTCGGCTTCCTGGGGGCGCGCCTCGGCGGCGCGCGTGCGGCACGGGCGGCGACGCGTGTGGTCGTCTGGGGGCTGATCGCCATGGGAGCCACCGCCGCTATCGGCGCGCTCGTCGGCACCGTCGCATGACCCTCGCTGCGCGCGATGACGAGCACGACCGCGCATACTCTCCCGCACGATGACCGGCTGTTGCGACCCTCGCGGCTGTGACGACTTCTTCGGCGGCGGCTTCGCGCGCAGGATGGCCGACCGGTACCGCAAGCGCGGCCTCGACCGCACGTCGCGCAGGATGGTGGCGTTCCTCGAGGAGCGTGGGGTGGCGGACGGGACGGTGCTGGAGGTCGGCGGCGGCGTCGGCGAGATCCAGATCGAGCTGCTCAAGCGCGGCGCCGCCCGCGCCGTCAATCTCGAGCTCTCGTCCGCGTACGACGGCGAGGCGCAACGGCTGCTCGCCGAGGCGGACCTTCAGGGCCGCGCCGAGCGGCGCCTGCACGACATCGCGGTCGACCCCGAGGGCGTCGAGCCGGCCGACGTGGTGGTGCTCCACCGCGTCGTCTGCTGCTACCCGGATTACGAGCGCCTGCTCGGCGCGGCGGCCGGCCGCGCGCGCCGGCTGCTCGTGTTCAGCCACCCGCCGCGCAACCTGATCTCGCGCGCCCTGTTCGCGGTCCAGAACGCGTTCTTCCGGCTGCGCGGCAGCGAGTTCCGGACGTTCGCGCATCCGCCCGCGGCGATGCTCGCGGTGCTCGAGAATCACGGCCTGCAGCAGGATTTCGCCCACCGCGGCCTCATCTGGCGCATCGCCGGACTTCAGAAACGGACGACGGCGTAGTCGCCGATCGGCTCGAAGCCGATCTGCTGGTAGATCGAGTTGGACGTCGGGTTCGCGAGGTCGGTGAAGAGGACGACGTCGTCGGCGTCGCGCTCGAGCGCGTCGGCGATGCAGGCGGACGTGACGGCGGCGCCGTAGCCGCGGCGCCGGTGCTCGGCCGGCGTATACACCGGCGCGATCCGCGAGACGCCGACGGCCGTCGCCGTGCGCGCGGCCAGCGACACCGGCTCGCCGTCGTGCTCCCACAGCCACAGCCGGCCGCCGCCGATCCGCTCGCGGGCCGCCGGCTCGGTGTCGGTGCGATGCACGCCGGCGTCCTGCTCGAACGCCGCCAGCCAGCGCATCGCGAGCTCGAGGTCGCTGTCGTCCGCCACCCGCGGCGCCCCCTCGGCCTGCGGCGGCCGCAGCGTGCCGAGCCGGTAGAGCCGCATCCGGAAGGCGACCTGCGAGCGCGGCGGCCGCCAGGCGGCGACGAACCGCTCGACCACCTCGGCCCGGCCGTTCACGCCGGCGAGCTGCACATGCCGCAACGTGCCGGCGAGCGGGCCAACGGTGTCGTCCGGCACCACGGCGAGCAGCATCTCGTACGGCGGCGTCCACGACACCGCGCCGCGCACCTCGCCGTCGTCGAACCAGCCGAACAGGATCGGGTCGTCCGACCACCGGTGGCCGCTGCACGCCGCCTCGATGACCGTCAGCGCGACGGTCTGCTCGGCCGGTTCACGCGCGAGCAGATCCCATACGTGCCGACGATAGGTTTCGGGGTCGTCGGTCAGGTGCCAGGCCACGGGCGCGACACTACGCGGCCCGCGCCACGACCACCACGTCGCACGGCGCACGCTCGGTCAGCGCCGTCGTCAGGCTCGGCGCCCCCGGCTCGCCGTGCGTGGGCCGGCCGACGATCACCGCCTGCGGCTCGGTGCGATCCGCCAGGTCGAGCACGGCCGCGGCGGCGTCGCTGTGGTGGCCGGTGACGTGCAAGACCTCCCCGCTCCCCGCCACGCCCGCCCGGGCCAGCCGCAGCACCGCCGCGTCGACGATCGCGCCCGCGGCCTCGCGGGCCTCGAGGTCCGCGGCGTCCCCGCCGACCACGCGGGTCTCGCGCACGTGCACCACGTGCACGTGCGCACCGCGCGCACGGGCGACCCGCTCGGCGGTGGCGACCAAGCGGTTCGAGGGAGCCGTGTCGATCGCGACGAGGATCGCCCCTGCCGGCACGGCGTCGGGCGCGACCTCGACCTCCGGCTCGCGGTGCGCGAGGTGGTGGCGCGAGAGCACGAGCGCGACGACCGACAGCGCGACCATCGCGCCGCCGACGTACATCGGCGCGGCCGCCGAGACGTGCTCGCCGAGCTTGCCGGCGATCCACGGCGCGATCGCGCCGCCGGTGAAGCGCACGAAGCTGTAGGCCGCCGAGGCGACGGGGCGCTCGACCACGGCGGCGGCCATGACCGCCTCGGTGAGCACCGTGTTGACGATGCCGAGCAGCGCTCCGGAGATCACGACGACCGCGATCAGGCCCGCCGTCGAGCCGATCAGCACGCCGCCGGCGAGCAGGTCGATCGCCACGCCCACCAGCGCCACGCCGAGCACCAGCACGAGCCCGAAGCGGCGCTCGAGCCGCTGGGCTGCGAACACCGACGTCAGCGCCACGAGCAGGCCCCAACCGAAGTAGACGATCCCGAGCTGGTGCGCCGACAGGCCGAGGGGGAAAGGCGTGTACGCGAGGATCGTGAAGAAGCCGAAGTTGTAGAGGACGGCGACGATCGCCATCGAGCGCAGGCCGCCGTGGCCGAGGGCGCGCAGCGGATCGGTGAGTGCCACGCGGCGGGCCGGCTTGGGGACCGGCCCGAGCAGCACCGTGATGAGCACGAAGCCGATCGCCATCAGCGTCGCGGTGCCGAAGAACGGGCCGCGCCACGAGATGCCGCCGAGCAGCCCGCCGAGCAGCGGGCCGGACGCGATGCCGAGGCCGAGCGCGGCCTCGTAGAGGATGATCGCGCTCGTCAGCCCGCCCGACGCGGCGCCGACGATCACCGACAGCGCCGTTGCGATGAACAGCGCGTTGCCGAGCCCCCAGCCGAGGCGGAAGCCGGCGATCTGGAACACGCTCCCCGCGGCGCCGGCCAGCGCCGAGAAGACGACGACGAGCGCGAGGCCGACGAGCAGCGTCTTGCGCGGGCCGATCCGCGACGCGGCCCAGCCGGTCACGAGCATCGACACGCCGGTCATGGCGAAGTAGCTGGTGAACAGGAGCGACACGTCGCTCGGCGACGCGTGCAGGTCGGACGCGAGCGTCGGCAGGATCGGGTCGACCAGGCCGATGCCCATGAAGGCGACGACGCACGCGAAGGCCACGGCCCAGACGGCGCGTGGCTGGTCGAGGAGGCGGGGCGAGTCAGTCATGGCGAGAGGAGTTGGTCGAGAGGGTCAAGCGCGGCGGCGAGTGCGGCGCGCGCGTCGTCGTCGAGCCGGTCGAGGCGTTCCTGGAGCACTGCCGCGCGGGCCGCGCGGACCGAGCCGAGCTCGGCGCGGCCGGCATCGGTGAGCGCGATGCGCGCCGCCCGGGCGTCGAGCGGATCGGGGGTGCGGGCCACGAAGCCGTCCTGCTCGAGGCGGCGCACGATGCCCGTCATCGTCGGCTGCGCCACGAGCTCGGCGGCCGCCAGGTCGGTGATCCGCAGCGGCCCCTGGTCGTCGAGCCGACGCAGCGTGAGCAGTGCCGCGACACCGCTCCGGCTGCGCGCGTTGGCGCGCAGCAGCTGCGTGACGCGCGCGACGCGGCGCTCGAGCTGGGTCGCGAGGAGGGAGGTGTCGGCGCCAAATTGAATAGCCATACTATATAGCACGGCTATTCAATTGTTCGCGGGCCCGAGACCTAGTCGCGGCGCAGCGCGAACAGCGCCACGAAGATGGCCGTGGCCACCACGTTCAACACGAACTTGTAGTCGAACTGGATGGAGCCGAACACGTCGTCGGTGGCCGGGCGCGCCTCGGGGATCAGGCCGAGTGCGGCGAACAGCAGGTGGACCATGAGCGCCGCGAGCACCATCGTCACGTACATCAGCGCGGTGATGCGCAGCGCGTAGCCGGCGCCGTAGAACTTCCGGTAGGCGGCGAGGATCGGCAGCACGATCAGGTCGGCGAAGAGGAACGCGATCACGCCGGCGAACGACAGGCCGCCCGACCACAGCACGGCAGCGATCGGCACGTTGCCGAGCGAGCAGACGAAGCTCGCCGCCGCGATCACGGGCCCGATCAGCGCGCCCCAGACGACCTGGGCCGTGCCGGACGCGTCCTCGAGGAACAGCCCGTTGAAGAAGTCGTCGCCGAGCAGCGCGATGAAGCCGGCGAGCAGGAAGCCGATCCCGATCTCCTTGTAGAGCATGCGCCAGTCGCCGCGGAAGTTGGCCGCGACGTCGGCCCAAGAGCGCGCGGACGCCCCGTGATCGTGATGGTGATGGTGGTCGTGGCCGCCGGCCGCGGCGATCTGCGCGTGCGCGCGGGCGTCGGCCTCGGCGCGACGGCTCACGAACAGCCGCAGCAGCACCGCCATCAGCACGACCATCACGACGCCGCCGACGAACTCGGCGAGCGTGAACTGCCAGCCGAGCAGCACCCACAGGACGAGCCCGAGCTCCCACACCAGGTTGGTCGACGCGAACTGGAAGGCCAGCGCCGAGGCGGCGGCCGCGCCCTTGGCGAACAGGCTCCGCGCGATCGCGATCGCCGCGTACGAGCACGACGAGGACGCCGCGCCGAACGCGGTCGCCAGCGCGAGCGGCCGCGGGCCGGAGCCGGCCAGGGCCGCCTGCACGCGCTCGCGCGGCACCCAGGCCTGCACGATCGCGGAGATCAGGAAGCCCAGCACGAGCGCCCACCAGACCTGCCACGCCATCAACACGGCGTTCCAGAGGCCGTCGCCGATCTTCTCGAGCATCAGAGCGCGGCCTCGCCCAGCAGGCACTCGACGAGCACGCAGTCCTTCCACTCGCCGTCGAGCCGGCCATGCCGGCGCTGGATCCCGACCTCATCGAAACCCACGGCGGCGTGCACGGCGCGGCTCGCTGCGTTGTCGGCGAAGACCCGGCTGGTGAGCTTGTACAGCCCGGCGTTCTCGGCCGCCGCGCACAGCGCGCGCAGCAGCAGAACCCCGAGACCACGACCCCGCGCCGCGCGCGCGACGTACACGCCGTGCTCCCCCACGCCGTCGTACACGCAGCGGTCCGAGTACGGCGTCACGCGCGCGAACCCGACCACGACACCCTCGTCGTCGGCGACCACGAGCGGAAGGTCGGCCAGGAGCCAGGCGGAGACATCAGCCAGTGTGCGCGGGCGCGTCTCGAACGTTGCCACGCGATCCTCGATCCCCTCGTTGTATATCGCGGCGATCGCCTCCGCGTCGCCGGCCGCGGCGGGCCGCACGGTCACCATCCGCACAGTTTTCACCTAACCGACTTCGTCGGCGGGCACGTACCTCCCGGGTAATTGCCATGCTTGCGCGCCCGCGCCACTGTGCCGTGGGCGATGACGACGATGACCGACCACCTCTTCGACACCGACACGCATGTCGAGCCGGCGGGCGACGACGTCTACGCGGCGGCGCTCACCGACAGCTGGAACGCGCTCGGCGGCGTGCCCAACGGTGGCTACCTGCTCGCCGTGTGCCTGAACGCGCTCGCCCACGAGCTGCCGCTGCCCGACCCCGTCGTCGTGTCGGCGACCTACCTGCGGCCGGGCGCCGCCGGGCCTGCCGAGGTGCACACCGAGGTGGTGCGCGCCGGCCGCCGGGTGGCGACCGGCGAGGCGCGGCTCGTGCAGGACGGCCGCGAGATCGTGCGCGCGGTCGCCACGTTCGCCGACCTCGCGGGCGCCCGGGGGCCCACGGTGATGCGCGCGGCGCCGCCCGACCTCCCCGCCCCGGACACAGCGCGCGACCTGATGGAGGGCGCGCCGCCGCTGCCCGGCGTGAACATCACCGAGCGCTTCGAGTACCGGGCCGCCGCGCTGCCGGGCTGGGCGCGCGGGAAGCCGAGCGGCGACCCCGACCTCGCGTTCTGGATGCGCTTCCGCGGCGGCCGCGACGCCGATCCGATCGCGCTCGCCGCGATGGTCGACGGCGCCGCCCCCGCCGTACTCGAGGCGGGCGTCCCGGGCTCGGCGACGATCGAGCTGACCGTGCACATCCGCGCCCGGCCGGCGCCCGGCTGGCTCGCCTGCCGGACCGTCACGCGCCACCTGATCGACGGCTTCCACGAGGAGGACTTCGAGATCTGGGACTCGACCGGCGCGCTCGTGGCGCAGTCGCGCCAGTTCGCGCTGGCCACCTAAACGATTCGCGGAGCATGCGGGGTGGCCGCGGTCGAAGGCCTTGACCGGCGGCGGCGCGGGGTCTTGCATCCGCGGCGGTGCAACCGCCCCGCGAGATCTATGCCAGCGCCGCGGACCGTCGCAGCGGCCGCCGCTGGAGCCGGCGCCACCGCCCGCGCTGGCGGCCCGCCCTGCTGATCGCCGGCGCCACGACCGTCGCCCTCGCCGCCGGCGAGGTCCTCCGCAGCCTCGGCTGACCGCGCTCTTAGGCGGTCGCGAGCCGATACCGGTAATTTCCGATCGGCAAAACCAAGGAGGACGAACGATGGCTCTGACGATCGGCGACACCGCACCCGACTTCGAGGCCGAGACAACCGAAGGCAAGATCAACTTCCACGACTGGATCGGCGACTCGTGGGCGGTGCTGTTCTCGCACCCGCGCGACTTCACGCCCGTCTGCACCACCGAGCTCGGCTACATGGCGCGGATCAAGCCGGACTTCGACAGCCGCAACACGAAGATCATCGGCCTCTCGGTCGACCCGCTCGACAATCACGAGAAGTGGGCCGCCGACATCGAGGAGACGCAGGGCACCGCGCCCAACTACCCGATCATCGGCGACGCGGAGTTCAACGTGGCGAAGCTGTACGGGATGCTGCCCCCTGACGTCGCGGGCGAGGCGACCGAGCGCACGCCGGCGATGAACCAGACCGTCCGCAACGTGTTCGTCATCGGCCCGGACAAGAAGATCAAGCTGGTCCTCATCTATCCGATGTCGACCGGCCGCAACTTCGACGAGGTGCTGCGGGTCATCGACTCGCTGCAGCTCACGGCCGAGCACAAGGTCTCGACGCCCGTGAACTGGAAGCCCGGCGAGAACGTGATCATCGCCGGCTCGGTGTCCGATGACGAGGCGCGCGAGCAGTACCCGGACGGCTGGGAGTCGCCGAAGCCGTACATCCGGATCGTCCCGGCCCCGCACTGACATCCCGGCCGCCCCGCGCACGCGCGCGGGGCGGCTGAACTGTCGCTCTAGTGGTGGCCGCCGCGCAGGGCGTCGCCTTGCAGGAGCCCGAACAGGTCTGTGTGGTCGGTCGTCCCGAGGATCGCCGACGCGCCCGGACCGCTCGCGTACACGGGCACGGCCGCGCCCGTGTGCTGCTGGCTCGGCGGGACCGCCGGGCGGGCCACGCCGCCGGCCGTCGCGTAGCTGACCCGCATGACCTGGTCGTCGCGCGTGATCAGGTTGTTCACGTAGCCGGTCGAGCTGCCGTTGCCGGTGGTGTCCTCACCCACGATCTGGCTCGTGTGCGAGTGGTCGGCGGTCACGACGACCAGCGTGTCCGGGTGGTGGCGCTGGTAGTCGAGCGCCACGCCGATCGCCTGGTCGAACGCGACGGTCTCGCCGATCTGCGCGCACGCGTTGGCCGCGTGGTCCTGCTTGTCGATCGAGGCGCCCTCGACCTGCAGGAAGAACCCGTCCTTGTCGCCCTGCAGCAGCTGCAGCGCCTTCGTCGTCATCGCCGGCAGGCTCGGCTCGTTCGCCGGACTCCGAGCCCGCCCGCTACGGCGGGCACGCGCTTGCTGATTGACATGGGCGGCAGCCTCACGTCCGCGCGCGCCCGCCGTGTGAGGGGCTTGTGAAACTCAGCCCTTGTTAAACGGGCTGACGAACGGGTTCATGCTCGCGTACAGGCCGTCGGGGTTGGAGTACCAGAGCCAGACGTGCAGGGTCACGAGGTCGGGGTGCCAGAAGAAGAAGGCCGAGCCGGCATCGTTCTTCGGCGCGCAGTCAGCCTGCGAGGACGCAGTAACGAAGGTCCCGTCGTCGTAGTGACAGGCGGCCGGGAACGAGCCGTACTTCGCGCCCTTCAGCGGCGCCGTCTTCGGCTTCGTCGGGAACACCCACTCGAGCGCCCCGAGCTGGTACTGGCCGTTGCGGCGCGTATAGACGAGGATCGGCGGCTTGGCGGGATCGAACTTCGTGATGCTGGGGTTCAGGTAGTGGAACCCCATGTTGTGCATCATCGGCGTGATCTGCTTGTAGCCGGCGGCCTTCGCCTTGGCCAGGTCGTCCACGTAGGGGGCCGTCGCGACCCGCATCTTGGCGAGCTGGCGCGCCAGCGTTTTTCCCTTCGCGGCGTGATGGTGGTGGTCCATGGACGCGCCGCTGCTGGCGGCGACGCCCCAGACCGCGAATGCGGCCAGCGCCGCGGCGAGCGCGGCACGGGCGGGGGTCTTGATCGTCATGCGCCGACGCTACGGACGGCCCGGTTGCCCGGGCATCGGCACAACGACCCATCTTCGCTGCCGGTACTGCCTATCTTTCAGCCGAGGACCACGATCAGCAGCACGGCGACGATGATGAAGACGCCGAGCAGCGCATAGGCGGCGCCGGCCTGCCACTGGTTCTCCCAGAAGCCCGGGCGCGCGCGGTCGCGCGAATGCCGGCCCTCCGGCGGCTCGCCGACCCAGTCGTCGTCATCGCTCATCTGATCTGCCTACCCGAGATCGCGCGCGAGACGACCAGGCGCTGGATCTCGGAGGTGCCCTCGAAGATCGTGTAGATCTTGGCGTCGCGGTGCATACGTTCGACCGGGTACTCGCGCGTGTAGCCGTTGCCGCCGAGGATCTGGATCGCGCGCTCGGTCGCCCACACCGCGACCTCGCCGGCCTTGAGCTTGGACATCGAGCCCTCGGCGTTCTCGAACGGGCGGCCGCTGCGGCCCATCCACGCTGCGCGCCAGACGAGCAGGCGCGCGGCGTCGATCTCCATCTTCATGTCAGCGAGCGTGAAGGCGATCGCCTGGTTGTCGATGATCGGGCGGCCGAACTGCTCGCGCTCGCGCGCGTAATCGAGCGCGTACTCGTAGGCGGCGCGGGCGATGCCGATCGCCTGCGCGCCGACGGTGGGGCGCGTCGCCTCGAAGGTCTGCATCGCGGCCTGCCGGCGCGACTCGCCGCCTTCGCGCGCGCGGGCGAGCCGCTCGTCGAGCCGGTCCTTGCCGCCGAGCAGGCTCGAGCCGGGGACGCGGCAGTCGTCCAGGAACACGTCCGCGGTGTGCGAGGCGCGCAGGCCGTGCTTCTTCACCTTCGCGCCCATGTTGAGCCCGTGCGTGCCGGGCGGGATCACGAACGCCGCCTGGCCTCGGGCGGCGAGATCGCGGTCGACGGACGCGACGATCACGTGGACGCCGGCGATGCCGCCGTTCGTGGCCCACGCCTTCTGGCCGTTGAGCACCCACTCGTCCTTGGCCTCGTCGTAGACCGCGCGCGTGCGCAGCGACGACACGTCGGAGCCGGCATCGGGCTCGGACACGCAGAACGCGGCCACCGCCGGCTCGGACTCGCTGCCGAAGCACTGCGGGATCCACTCGCCCGCCTGCTCGCCGGTGCCCTGGCCGAAGATCGCCGCGACCGCGAGCGACGTGCCCATGATCGCCATGCCGATCCCCGCGTCGCCCCAGAACAGCTCCTCGTTGACGATCGGGAGCATGAGGCCGCTCTCGTCGGCGTAGAACTGGGCCAGCGCCTCGAAGCCGTAGAGGCCGATCTTCGCCGCCTCGGCAATGATCGGCCACGGGGTCTCCTCGCGCTCGTCCCACTCTGCCGCGGCCGGGCGGACCACCTGCTCGGCGAAGCCGTGGACCCAGTCCCGCACGTCGCGCTGGTCCTGCGTCAGCTCGAGCGAGAACGGCGTCTGGGCGGCGGTGGCGGCATCCATGCCGCCCATGCTTAGCAGTGGCGTGCGCTAGACGCGCCGCTCGGTGGTGGTGACGGGCTCGTCGACGTGGCCGTCGGTGCGCTCGAAGCGCCCGTTCGCCGTGGTCGGCGCTGCCGTGTCGTCCTCGACCACGACGTCCTTACGGCGGCCGACACGCGGCAGCATCGCGACGATCAGCATTGCCGCCGCGGCCACGCCGAAGGCCAGCATCGTCGCGCGGTTGGCGGCGAAGATGCCGAGCACGTCGTTGCCATCGACGATCGCCAGCACGCAGGCGACGAGCATCACCAGGCCGCCGAGCATCGACATCGTCTTGGCGCTCCAGTGCATCGGCGCGCTCAGCAGCAGCACGAGGCCCGTCCCGCCGAACAGCGCCCACGTCCAGCCGTTGCCCTCGATGCCGAGGAACGTGCCGCCGAAGACGTCCCCGTCCGGCGCATGGGTCGTGAAGTTCGTCGAGGCGAAGATCAGCCCCAGGATGCCCCCGGCCAGGAGGACAAGTCCGATGATGCCGACCGGCCCCTTCGCCAGCGACACGCCCTTCCTCCGTGTAACGCCCTCTGTACGCCTCATGGTCCGCTCCTTGAAGAAAGCTGTTAGGAGCGTTGTTCCCGCTTCTCGGCGCGCTCAGTCAGCCTGCGGGGGCTCGGACTCGGGCAGTCCGGGCAGCGGGGCTTCGTCCTCGTCGAGATCGGCGGGCGGTCCGAGCGGCTGGTCGTCGATCTCCGGCTCGCCGTCCGCGGGCGGCGGCGGCGTCTCCGGGATGTCCGGGTCCTCCGGCGTGATCGGCGTCTGGCGCTCCATCACGCCTCCCCTACCCGCAGCTCGGCCGGAGCACCCCACTGCTGCAGGACCTCGGGCACGGCGCGGCCGTGGTTCTCGAGCAGGGCGATCATGTGCCGCCAGGTCACGGCCGTGCCGTTGAGCGTGTGCACGTGCGTCGGGCCCGGGCGGTAGCGGATGTTCAGTCGCCGCGACTGGAAGTCCGTCGTGTTGGATGTCGACGTGACCTCGCCGTAGCCGTCGCGGCCGGGCATCCACGCCTCGAGGTCGTACTTCTTGGCGGCGGAGGAGCCGAGGTCGTCGACCGCGATGTTGACCACGCGGTAGGGGATGTCGAGCGCCTGCAGCAGCTCCTCCTCGATCGCCAGCAGCCGCTCGTGCTCGTCCGCGGACTGGTCGGCCTCGACGAAGCTGAACATCTCGAGCTTGTCGAACTGGTGGACGCGGAAGATGCCGCGCGTGTCGCGGCCGGCGGCGCCGGCCTCGCGCCGGAAGCAGGAGGAGAAGCCCGCGTAGCGCAGCGGCAGGACGCCCTCGTCGAGGATCTCGCCCGCGTGCAGCGATGCCAGCGGCACCTCGCTGGTGCCGACGAGGTACAGGTCGTCGTCGGGCAACCGGTAGATCTGCTGCTCGGTGTCGGGCAGGAAGCCGGTGCCGTAGAGCGCGTTCTCGCGCACCAGCACGGGCGGGATCACCGGCGTGAAGCCGTGACCCTCGAGCACCGACATGCCCCAGCGCACGAGCGCGAACTCGAGCAGCACGAGGTCGCCCTTGAGGTAGGCGAACCGCGACCCGGACAGGCGCGCGCCGGCCTCGGTGTCGATCAGCGGCCCGGCGATCTCGAGGTGATCGGCTCCGGTGGCGCCGCGCTCTCCCACCTCGCGGATCACGGTGTCGCTGTCGGCCGCCGTCGGATGAGGCGGGTTGGGCAGCGATGCGAGCGCCGCCTGCAGCTCGGCGTCGCCGTCGGCGAGCTCCTGCCCCAGCGCCTTCACGCGCTGGGCGACCTCCTGCATGGCGGCGATCTCCTCGGCCGCGTCGCCGCCCGCCTGCTTGGCCGCGCCGATCGCCTTCGACGCCTCGTTCTGGCGCGCGCGCAGGTTCTCGACCTCGGGCCGCAGCGCGCGCGTGCGCTCGTCGAGCTCGAGCACGCGGTCGAGCCGCTCGTCCGAGCCGTCGCGACGGCGTGCCAGCGCCTCCCGTACCGGGTCGGGATCGCGCCGGATCTGTTTGAGGTCGAGCACGGCGGCTAGCCGCCGGAGCCCGATCCCGACTGCTTCGCCGCGTTGCTGCCGGAGTACTTCGCCACGAACTCGGCGACCTTCTGGGCCTCGTCGCCGGTCACGAGGTTCTGCGGCATCGGCGACGAGGAGAACCCTCCGTTGCGGATCGCGTAGAGCACGCTGTCCACGTCCTCCTTGCGGTCGTCGAAGTTCGGGCCGTCCTTGCGCTCGCGCGACTGCACCTTCGTGGCCGACCCCTCGGAGCCCGCCACCGTGAGCGTGTGGCAGCCGGCGCAGTTCTCGTCGAAGATCTGCGCGCCCTGGTAGTTCGGGTCGTCCTTGGCAAGCTGGATGCCCTGCTCACCGCACGCACCGAGCCCGAGGGCAGCGGCCGTGAGCGCGGACGCGAGCAGCAGTCGGCGAGGAGACGGCGCCATGAAGGTGGCACAGCATACGGAACAATCCGGCCCCCGATGCCGCTCGCCTGCGCCATCGCCGTGATCGCTGCGGCGCTCCTGTTCACCGGCTGCGGCGGCGCCGAGCCGGTCGCCCGCGCCCAGGACGGGCGCGTCGCAGTGACGCTCGACGAGTACCTGATCGCGCCACAGGACGTGAGCGTCCCGGCCGGGCGCGTGACCTTCCACGTGGTCAATCGGGGGCGCCTGCGCCACAGCTTCCGGCTCTGGGGCGCCGACGGCGAGCCGCTGGCGGTCAAGAGCCTGTTCGCAGGCGACAGCGCGGACCGGACCGCGGTGCTCGCGCCCGGCGAGTACCGCATGGTGTGCACGATCATGAACCACGCCGAGCTGGGGATGACCGGCAGGCTGGTGGTGCGATGAAGGACGTGGGGCCCGACCGCTTCCGCTCCGTGATGGGCCACTTCGCCACCGGCGTCACGGTCGTGACCGTTGCGACGCCCGACGGGCCGGTCGGCATGACCGCCAACGCGGTCACGTCGCTGTCGCTGGAGCCCGTCCTGCTGCTCGTGGCGTTCGCCAACGACGCGCGTACGCTGCCCGCGGTGCGCGACACCGGCCGCTTCGGCGTCAACGTGCTCGCCGCCGGCCAGGCCGACCTCGCGCGGCTGTTCGCGTCCAAGACGCCAGAGCGCGAGAAGTTCGCCGGCGTCGCCCACACCGTGCACGACGGCATCCCGGTGATCGAGGGTGTGCTCGCGTGGGTCGGCTGCCGGCTCGAGCAGCTCATCCCGGGCGGCGACCACACGATCGGGATCGGAGCCGTCGAGGCGGCGGAGACGGGCGCGGGCGACCCGCTCCTGTGGTTCCGCGGGAGCTACCACGGGTGACGGCGTTCCACATCGTCCTCGGCGTGGGGCTGATCGCGGTCAACGCGATCGCCGGGCTGTACGGCGCGATCGCCTGGTGGCGACATGCGAACGCGCCCGGTTTCTGGCCGCTGCTGCGCGTCGGCCAGGCGCTCGTGGTCATCGAGGCGCTCGACGGCACGATCCTGCTGCTGCTCGGCAAGGACCTGCCGCAGCTGCACCTGATCTACGGGCTCGTGCCGCTCGCCGTCTCGTTCTTGGCCGAGCAACTGCGGCTCACCGCGGCCGAGACGGTCCTTCAGCAGCACGATCTCGAGGGCCGGGCCGACGTCGAAAAGCTGCCGGCCGCCGAGCAGCAGCAGCTCGTGCGCGACATCCTGCGCCGCGAGATGGGCGTGATGGCAGCATCCGCGGTCGTGGTCGCGCTTCTCGGGGTACGTGCCGCGGGAGGACTGTAGGTGCCGTATGCCACTAAGTAACACACCCGCACAAACTGCTACAACTCAGCTTAGGTGATCAGGTCCTATCTCCCCGCGCTCGTGTTTGTCGGGCTGGGAACCGTCCTCGGCCTGGTCTTCGCGATGCTCAACACGTACATCGGCCCGAAGGGCCGACAGCGCATCGCCACGACCGATCCGTACGAGTGCGGCCTGCCGTCGGAGGTCAAGAAGAACTTCCGCTTCGGGATCAGCTTCTACCTGATCGCGATGCTCTTCATCCTCTTCGACATTGAGGTGATCTTCCTCTACCCGGTCGCGATCCAGCTGAAGGCGTTCGGGACGTTCGCGCTGTGGGAGACCGTCGTGTTCATCGTCCTGCTGGCCGTCGCGTTCGTCTATGTATGGCGGAGAGGAGCCCTCGAATGGAGGTGACCCGGCATCAGCTCGGTGCTGGCGGCATGGAGGAGTTCCGCTCCCGCCAGCTCACCGCGCGCCAGATGCTCAAGGGCGAGCTGGAGGGCGCCGAGCTCGAGAAGCACGTCGAGGAGAGCGTCCTCACCACCACGCTCGACAAGGCCGCCCGCTGGGCCGCCGCCAACGCGATCTTCCCGGCCACGTTCGGCCTCGCCTGCTGCGCGATCGAGATGATGTCGATCGTCGGCGCGCGCGTCGACGTCGCCCGCTTCGGCGGCGAGGCGTTCCGCGCCTCCCCGCGCCAGGCCGACCTGCTGATCCTGTCCGGCCGCGTCTCGATCAAGATGGCGCCGGTCGTGCGGCGCATCTACGACCAGATGATCGAGCCGCGCTGGGCGATCGCGATGGGCGCCTGCTCGTCGTCGATGGGCGTGTTCAACAACTACGCGATCGTGCCGGCCGACAAGTTCATGCCCGTCGACGTGCACGTGCCGGGCTGCCCGCCGAGGCCCGAGGCGCTGATGCACGGCATCCTCAAGCTGCGGGCGATGATCCTCGCCAAGCCCGACCTGGGCTGGCGCACGCGCTACGGCGGCCGCGGCACCGAGGAGTTCGTCGAGTCCGAGCTGGCGATCGAGCCGGTCGCCGGGCATGCGATCGGCGTCTCCGGCGGCGGGAGAATGGGCACGAGTGCCTGACGCGACCGGCCTCGAGCTGATCGCGCAGGACCTGCGCTCCGCGCACGGCGACGACGCCGTCCTGGGCACGCTGTTCTTCCGCAAGAAGGCGGCGGTCGACGTCGCTCCGGCGCACGTCGTCGGTGTCCTCGCCTTCCTGCGCGAGCGCGGGTTCGGTTTTCTGGCCAGCGTGCACGGCCTCGACTACTACCCCGAGGAGCCGCGCCTCGGCGTGCAGTACGAGCTGCTCGACATGACGACCGTGGACCGCATCACCGTGCGCGTGCGCGTGCCGACCGACGCGCCGAACGTCCCGTCCGTCACGCCCGAGTGGCCGACGGCCGACCACCAGGAGCGCGAGGTCTACGA
This sequence comes from uncultured Solirubrobacteraceae bacterium, assembly GCA_963803335.1. Lineage (GTDB taxonomy): Bacteria > Actinomycetota > Thermoleophilia > Solirubrobacterales > Solirubrobacteraceae > DASSUW01. Next base: position 30,133 of record CAWDME010000017.1, read on the forward strand.
CATGTTCGGCGTGATCTTCGACGGCCACCCGAATCTGCGCCGGATCCTGATGCCCGAGGACTACGAGGGTTACCCGCAGCGCCGCGACTTCCCGATCGGCGGCGAGCCGGTCTTCTTCACCCACAACGAGCCGCGCACGCCTAGGTACACGCAATGAGCGACCTCACCTACCGCGAGATCGAGGATTCGCACGAGATCTCCCACATCGAGCACGAGGGCGCTACGCAGGAGCTCCTCACGCTCAACATGGGCCCGCACCACCCGGCGACGCACGGGGTCCTGCGGCTGCTGACCACGCTCGAGGGCGAGGTCGTGCGCGACATCGTGCCGATGATCGGCTACCTCCACACCGGCATCGAGAAGACGGCCGAGGACAAGGCGTACTGGAAGGTGATCCCGGTCATCGAGCGGATGGACTACCTCGCGTACTTCTTCAACGCGATGGCGTTCTGCGGCGCGGTCGAGGCGCTGCTGGACCTCGAGATCCCGCCGCGGGCACAGTGGCTGCGCGTGCTGCACCTGGAGCTCAACCGGATCATGTCCCACCTCGTGTGGCTCGGGACCAGCGCGCTCGACCTCGGCGCGATCTCGATGTTCTGGTACTGCTTCCGCGACCGCGAGACCGTGCTCGACCTGTTCGAGATGTCGACCGGCCAGCGCATGCACCCGCGCTACATCCAGGTCGGCGGCGTGATCGAGGACATTCCGGCCGGGTTCGCCACGAAGGTGCGCGAGTTCTGCGCGCAGATGCCCGGGCGCGTCGACCAGTTCCTGGCGCTGCTGGCCAAGAACGAGATCGTCCTGCACCGGCTGCGCGGCGTTGCGGCGGTCGACGAGGAGACGCTGCTCGCGCTCGGCGTGACTGGCCCGCTGCTGCGCGCGACCGGCAACTCGTGGGATCTGCGCAAGGCCGCGCCGTACTCGAGCTACGAGGCGTTCGACTTCAAGGTCCCGGTCGGCACGACCGGCGACAACTGGGACCGCTTCGCCGTCCGCTGCGCCGAGATCAAGGAGTCGGTGAAGATCATCGAGCAGGCGCTCGACGGCCTGCCCGAGGGCGCCTACATCACAGAGAACCGCAAGTACGCGCTGCCGCCGCGGCACGAGCTGGCGACCTCGATGGAGGCGCTGATCCACCACTTCAAGCTCGTGACCGAGGGCTTCCGCGTGCCGCCGGGCGAGGCGTATTACCCGATCGAGTCCCCGCGCGGCGAGATGGGCTGCTTCGTGCGCGCCGACGGCTCGTCCAAGCCGGCGCGCGTGCACATGCGCGACCCCTCGTTCGTGCACATGCAGGCGTTGAAGCCGATGGTGCAGGACCTCTACATCGCCGACCTGATCGCGACACTGGCGATGCTCGACCCGATTCTCGGCGGGGTCGATCGCTGATGGCGATCGATCCGAGCCAGGTCAAGCGGTTCGCGCACGGCTCGCGCGTCCCCGGCTGGGACGAGGCGGCCGACCTGACGAAGGACCCGGCGGTGGTCCCCGATCCTGCGACGACGCCGGTCCCCGACCACGTACGCGTCGCGATCGAGGCGCAGATGGCGAAGTACCCGGACATCCGCTCGGCCGCGATCCCGGCGCTCCACATCGTCCAGCGCGAGCACGGCTGGTGCTCGCCGACGGCGATCGAGCAGGCGGCGTGCGTGATGCGCCTGACGCCCGCGTACCTGACGGCGGTGGCGACGTTCTACGACATGTTCTCGACGACCCCGAAGGGCCGTCACGACGTCTACGTGTGCACGAACATCTCGTGCTCCCTGCGCGGCGCCGACGAGATCTACGACCGCATGCTGAGCGCCGCCGGCGACGACCCGGACTTCTCCGTCAAGAAGTTCGAGTGCCTGGGCGCGTGCGACATCGCCCCGATGGCGTCGATCGACGGCGAGTACGTCGGGCCGCTCGAGCCCGCTGACTGCGAGCGGATCGTCGACGACGTGAAGGCCGGCCGCGACGTGCTGCCGGACAAGCAGCTCAAGAAGCGCAAGATCGCCATCGAGCACTGGCGGGAGAGCTGATGGAGATTCTCTACAAGGAGATCGACGACCCCGAGCTCGCCACGCTCGACGGCTACTCGCGGCGCGGCGGCTACGAGATGCTGCGCAAGGCGCTGCAGATGGACCCGGCCGACGTGCTGCAGGAGATGCTCGACTCAGGCGTCCGCGGCCGCGGCGGCGCCGGGTTCGCGATGGGCAAGAAGATGTCCTTCATCCCCAAGGGGTCGATGGACAAGTACCTCGTCTGCAACGCCGACGAGTCCGAGCCCGGCACGTTCAAGGACCGCGAGCTGATGCAGAAGAACCCGCATCTGCTCATCGAGGGGATGATCATCGGCGCCTACGCGATCGGCGCCAACCGCTCGTTCATCTTCATCCGCGGCGAGTACTCCCACCAGGCCGACGTGCTCGACGCCGCGGTCGCCGAGGCCCGCGCCGCCGGCTATCTCGGCGAGAGCATCCTCGGGTCCGAGCACACGATCGACCTCGTCGTGCACCGCGGCGCCGGCGCCTACATCTGCGGCGAGGAGACCGCGCTGCTCGACGCGCTGGAGGGCAAGCGCGGCAACCCGCGCCTGAAGCCGCCGTTCCCGGCCGTCCAGGGCCTGTACCGCGGGCCGACGCTGATCAACAACGTCGAGACGCTGATGAACGTGCCGGTGATCCTGCGCATGGGCGGCAAGAAGTACGCCGAGATCGGCACCGAGACGTCGACCGGCACCAAGGTCGTGTCGGTGTCGGGCAACGTGAAGCGGCCCGGCAACTACGAGATCGTGCTCGGCACGCCTTCGCGCGAGATCATCTTCGACCTCGCCGGCGGCCCGCCCGACGGCCGCACGATCAAGGCGTGGTTCCCCGGCGGCTCGTCGGCGCCGGTCCTCCCGGGCACCGACGAGTACCTGGACCTGCCCTACGACTTCGACTCGCTCGCCAAGGCGGGCTCGATGCTCGGCTCGGGCGCGATCATCGTGATCGACGACTCGCACTCGATCGTCGACGTGGCCTACAAGACCGCGTACTTCTACCGCCACGAGTCGTGCGGCAAGTGCACGCCGTGCCGCGAGGGCACGAACTGGACCGTGAAGATGATCGAGCGGATCCAGAACGGCGAGGCGACGCCGATGGACCTCGACATCATGGCCTCGGTCCAGGAGCAGATCATCGGCAACTGCCTGTGCGTGCTCGGCGACGCAATGGCGATGCCGATCGGCTCGATGATCGCCCACTTCCGCGACGAGTTCGAGGCGCACATCGAGTCGGCGCGTGAGCGCAACGGCCTCGGCGCCGCGATACCGCAGGTCAACCGCGGGCGCAACGCCGGCCCGTACCCGATGCGCGACCCGGCAGGCGTGGATCCCACGGCGGCGGTGGTGTAGCCGGTGCCGCGGCCGGAAGTCAACTGGATCACGTTCTCGATCGACGGCCGCGAGGTCACCGCGCCCGAGGGCGCAATGCTGGTCGACGCCGCCAAGCACGGCGACGTCGAGATCCCGGTGTTCTGCTACGAGCCCAAGCTCGGCCAGCCGGTCGGCGCGTGCCGCATGTGCCTGGTGGAGATCGAGGGCATCCCGAAGCTTCAGACCGGCTGCTCGACGCCCGTGCGCGACGGCATGGTCGTGCACACGCAGACCGACCGCGTGCATGACGCGCAGCGCGCCGTGGTCGAGTTCCTGCTCATCAACCACCCGCTCGACTGCCCGGTCTGCGACAAGGGCGGCGAGTGCCCGCTGCAGGACATCACCTACGGCTGGGGCCCCGGCACGTCGCGCTTCATCGAGCCCAAGCGCCACTTCAAGAAGCCGCTCGAGCTGTCGCCGCTGGTCGCGATCGACCGTGAGCGCTGCATCCTCTGCTACCGCTGCGTGCGCTACTCGCAGGAGATCGCCGAGGACTACCAGCTGATCCTGCAGGAGCGCGGCGCGCACTCGTACGTCGGCACGTTCGACGGCCATCCGTACGTCGCGCCGTTCTCCGGCAACATCATCGAGCTGTGCCCGGTTGGCGCGCTCACCTCGCGCGCGTACCGGTTCCGTGCACGGCCCTGGGACATCGAGGGCGCCGGCACCGTCTGCACCGGCTGCGCCGCCCACTGCAACGTCGAGCTGACGGTGCGCGACGAACGCGTGATGCGCGTGCTCGGGCGCGACCATCCGGAGGTCGACGACGGCTGGCTGTGCGACCGCGGGCGCTTCGGCTACCAGCACGTGCACGTGGACGAGCGGATCGTCGAGCCGCTCGTGCGCGAGGGCACCGAGCTGATGCCGGCCTCGTGGGAGAAGGCGCTGGCGCTGGCGAGCGGCGCGCTGAAGAAGGCGGGCGCGAAGACGGCGGCGCTGGCCGACGGCGAGACCACCAACGAGGAGGCGTTCCTGCTGCAGCGCCTGTTCCGCGGCGGGCTCGGCTCCGGCAACCTCGCGTCGCGCCCGCGCGGCGAACTGCCGCTCGACGTGGCGCGCGCGCTGGCGAGTCCCGCGCTGCAGGCGTCGATCCCCGACCTCGAGTACGCCCACGCCGTCCTGCTCGTCGACTGCGACCCGATCGACGAGGCGCCGGTCCTCGACCTGCGCATCCGCAAGGGCATCCGCCGCCATCACGTCAGGGTCGGCGTGGTCAGCGCGCGGCCGACCGCGCTCGACCCGAGCGCCGAGCTGATCGTCCGCTGCGCTCCCGGCGGCGCCGGCGCGGCGCTCGCCTCCGACGGCGATCTCTCCGCATGGCTGCGCGACGCCGGCGACGACGTCGTAATCGTCTACAGCGAGCGGGCGCTGGCGGGCGTGGGCGCCCGCGCGATCCTCAACCTCGCCGCGCAGCTCGGCCTCGGGCGCCCCGGCGCCGGGCTGATCGAGGTGCCGTCGGTGCCGAACGCGCGCGGCATCCGCGAGGCCGGTTTCGCGCCCGGCCACGGCCCCGGCTACGAGACGCTGGCCGAGCCCGGCCGCGACGCCCGCGGCATCGCCCAGGGGCTGGCCGACGCCGAGCTCTCCACGATCTGGCTCAACTACGTCGACCCGGTCCGCTACTACCCCGACCGCCCGTTGTGGGAGAAGGGCCTGGCGACGGCGCAGACCGTGATCGCGGTCGACACCGTGCTCACCGAGACCGCCCGCCGCTTCGCCGACGTCGTCTTCCCCGGCGAGGCGTATCCGGAGAAGGAGGGGACGGTCACCAACCTCGACGGCCGGGTGCAGCGGCTGCGGCCGGCGATCGGCCGCCCGAAGGGCCGCACCGGGTTGCCCGGCTCCGGCGTGCGGCCGATGTGGCAGGTCATCGCCGACCTGGCGGGGGCGTGCGGGCATGAGCTCGGCGTGCTGTCCGGCGCGATGGCGTCGAAGCAGCTTTTCGAGGCGGTGCCGTTCTACGCCGGCCTCACGCTCGACGAGATCGGCGGCCGCGGCATCCGCTGGCCGGAGCTCAACCAGGGGTGGGGCGTCGGTTGGGAGCCCGCGAACCTCGACGCATGGCCGAGCTTCCCCGCCGCCGGCACCGGCAGGCTGCGGCTCGGCACGTTCCGCAGCCTGTGGGCCGACAAGACCGTCGACGTGTCGCCGCTGCTGCACTTCCTGCGCGCCAAGCAGATCGTCGAGATGTCACCCGAGGACGCGCGAACGCTCGGCATCGGCGAGGGCGATCGCGTCGAAGTGGGCAACAACGGGACGCACGTGAAGGGCGCGGTCAAGCTGCGCGCTGCCGTGCCCGCCGGGTCGGTGTTCATCGCCGAGGGCGTGGTCGACGAGCCCGCCAACCGGCTCACGGAGCCGCTGGTGCAGGTGCGGCGCGTCGCCGGGCCGGCGCCGCCCGAGCCCTCCGCCGTGCCGGTGCAGGTCGCGCCCGCCGTCGAGGGGCTGTCCGAGATGCCGCCGTCGGCGCCGCTGCCGATCCCGCCGCGGGAGGTGCACGAGTGACGTCGTTCGCCCAGGTCGGCTTCTACGAGGACTGGTGGATCCAGCTCCTCAAGGCGGTGGTCATCTTCGCCGTCGTCTTCCAGCTCGTGCCGATCGTGCTGCTCGCCGAGCGCAAGGTGCTGGGGCGCTTCCAGCACCGCTACGGCCCCAACCGCGTCGGCCCGTTCGGGGTCCTGCAGCCGATGGCCGACATCGGCAAGCTGATCTTCAAGCAGCAGTTCCGGCCGCGGACCTCGGTCGGCTGGCTATTCGCGCTCGCGCCCGCGATCTCGATGATCACGGCGGTCGCGACGATCGCGATCATCCCGTTCTCGAACACGGTCGACATCTTCGGCACCGAGGTCGGGCTGTACGGCATCGACCCGTCGATCGGGATCCTGTACGCGTTCGCGTTCGGCGCGATCGCCTTCTACGGGCTGATGCTCGGCGGCTGGTCGTCCGGCTCCAAGTACTCGTTCCTCGGCGCCATGCGCGGCGCCGCGCAGCTGATCTCCTACGAGGTCGCGCAGGGCCTGTCGCTCGCCGGCGTGATCATGATGGCCGGGTCGCTGTCGCTCACCGAGATCGTCAACGCGCAGTCACACCTGCCGTACGTGATCCCGCAGTTCGTCGGCTTCATCATCTTCGTCGTCGCGAGCTTCGCCGAGACCAACCGGCCGCCGTTCGATCTCACGGAGGCGGACGCGGAGCTCGTCGGCGGATACAACACCGAGTACTCGGGCGGCCGCTTCGCCTCCTACTACGCGGCGGAGTACCTCAACGTGATCGTCGTCTCGGCGATCACCGCGACGCTGTTCCTCGGCGGCTGGCAGCTCCCGTGGATCGATCCGCCGACGTGGGTCGACCCGTTCGTGGTGCTCGCCAAGACGCTGATCCTCGTCTTCTTCTTCTTCTGGGTGCGGGCGACGCTGCCGCGGCTGCGTTACGACCAGCTCATGTCCCTGGGCTGGAAGTTCTTCCTGCCGCTCGCGACCCTGAACGCCCTCGTGACCGCGATCCTGGTGGTGGAAACCTGATGCCCTGGACAGCCGGTGACGATGTGGTGGAGGTCATCCGGGCACCGAAGCCCGGCCCCGTGCGAACCACCTACCGCGCCTTCGGCGAGACGCTGCGCGGGCTCAAGACGACGTTCGCCCGCTGGGTTGAGGGGCCGAAGACGATCCAGTACCCCGAGGAGAAGGTCCCGGTCTACCCGCGCTTCCGCGGCCGCCACAAGCTGCACCGGTTCGAGGACACAGGGCTGGAGAAGTGCGTCGGCTGCTCGCTCTGCGCCGCCGCCTGCCCGGCCGACTGCATCCGCGTCGTCGCCGCCGAGAACACGCCCGAGAACCGCGTCAGCGCCGGCGAGCGCTACGCCGCAGTCTACGAGATCAACCTCTCCCGCTGCATCTTCTGCGGCTACTGCGAGATCGCGTGCCCGTTCGACGCGATCACGATGGGCCACGACTACGAGATGTCCGACTACAACCGCAGCGACCTCATCTTCACCAAGGAGATGCTGCTCGCCGAACCGCTCGACCGCACCCCGCTGCGCAACGAGTAAGGGCTGGGTCAGCGCGACGCGTGGCTCGGTCGCCGGCGAGGAGGTGGAACAGCACCGAGCCGGAAACCGTGATCGATCCGAGTACGACGAACACGCCGACGGCGATTGCCGTGTCCGCGGTGTCGAGTCCGGCTTCGGCGATCGATGCGGAGGCGGCGAGCGTGAGCGCGAGGTTCTTCGGGTTGGCCCCGGACAGCGCCGCGCCCAGCAGGATTGCGCGTGCCGGTGTTGCGCTGCGATCCCGATCCAGCCCAAGGCGAACGCCGAAGGGAGCAGGTCGCCGATGGCGTCGATCAGCACTGCCGCTCATTCTCTCGCGACGAGAACGTCGCGAGGCAGAAGCGGCAGTCGGGCTACGTCTCGCCGGTCTCGAAGTAGCGTGTGACCCAATCCGGGTCGGCGGGCTCGATCAGGCTCTCCTGCAGGAGGATCTTGTCGACGTCGGGCATGCCGGTGGCCCGCATCGTCTCGACGCCGGCCGGCACGTCGTAGCCGGTGCGGCGCAGCTCGGGCTCTGGCCCCAGCAGCAGCCAGAACGCCGCGGCAGTGCCCTCGTACGGCATCCCCACGCTGCCGGCGTTGAGGACGCGCCGGTCGCCGTAGCGCAGGTCGAACTGCTGGTGCGTGTGGCCGCAGACGACGACGCTCTCGTCGACGCCCTCGAGCATCGGCGCGAGGCGCTCGGTCGGCGTCGCGCGCGTGATGCGCTCCTCGTCGCTGCGCGGTGAGCCGTGGCAGAAGAGGACCGGGCCGAGGCCGTCGACCGCGACGGTGACGGTCGGCTCGAAGGCGGCGAGGAAGTCGCGGTCGGCGCGGTCGATCGCCGCCACTGCCCACAGCATCGTCCGCATCATCTCGTCGTCGCTGTCGGACGGCTGCCGGCCCGCGTCGAAGTCCTCGACCATCTGGCGGTCGGCATTGCCGCTGACGAACCGCCCGCCGCGCTCCCGCATGCGCGCGAGCGTCTCCACGGGCATCGGGCCGGCGGCGACGTCGCCGCCCCAGACAATCAGGTCGACGCCGGCCGCGTCGACGTCTGCGAGCACGGCGTCGAGCGCCGGCACGTTGCCGTGGATGTCGTACAGAGCCGCAACCCGCACGTTGCGTATTAGATCACGAGGACGACCTTGCCCGTCGTCCGGCGGCTCTCGAGCGCGGCGTGAGCGGCGGCCCCGTCGGCGAGTGGGAAGCGCGTGATGGCCGGCGTCAGTGTGCCGTCGACCGCTGCAACGAGCGCGCGCTCCTCGAGCTCGCGCGTGACGGTCGCGCGGCGCCCGATCGCCGCCGTGGCCGTGATGCCGAGGCGGAACAGGTCGCCGGCCGTGAGCGGCGTCATCTCACCCGACGCGTAGCCGAACAGGATCAGGCGCCCGCCGGGCGCGAGGCACTCGAGCGCGCCGCGGCCGATCGCGCCGCCGACGCCGTCGAGCACCACCGTGACCTCGCCGACCGCGTCGGTCCAGCCCGGCGCGGTGTAGTCGACCATCGCCGCCTTCTCCGGACCGCCGGCGGCGCTGATCACGCTCGCGCCGGCGTTGCGCGCGGCCTGCACGAGCAGCGTGCCGATGCCGCCCGCGGCGGCGGTGACGAGGACGGTGTCGGCGGCCGTGATGGCCGCGGTATCGAGGATCGCCATGGTCGTCCGCCCGGTGCCGATCATCGCCACGGCCGCGTCGTCGGCGAGCGCGTCGGGCAACACGTGCAGCGCGTCGACCTCGCGGACCGCGAGCGCCGCGTAGCCGCGGCTCGCCGGCCCGAGGTGGGCGACGACGCGGCGGCCGACCCAGCCGTCGTCCACCCCGGCGCCCACGGCGTCGACCACGCCCGCGACCTCGCGCCCCGGGATCGTGGGGAGGTCGGGCCGCGCCAGCGACCCCATCTGCCCGCCCGCGCGCAGCTTGGTGTCGATGAAGTGCACGCCCGCGACCGTCACCGCGATTCGCGCCTGAGCCGGCCCGGGCTCCGGGTCGACGACCTCCTCGAGCCGCAGGTTCTCGGGCGGGCCGAACTCCCGCAGGACGACGGCCCTCACGGCAGCAGCAGATGCGAGTCGCCGAACTCGTGCCAGCGGTAGCCGTGCGCGAGGGCGGCATCGTACGAGCGCTCGACGAGGTCGCGACCGGCGATCGCCTCGAGCATCAGGAGGTGGCTGGCGTCGGGCTCGTGCCAGCCGGTGACGATCCCATCGACCACGCGCACGCCGGTCTCCGGCGTGACGACGTGGCGGGTCCAGCCGGTGAACGGCTCCACGGCGTCGCCGTCGAGCGCGGCGGTCTCCAGCGCTCGCACGACGGTCGTGCCGACCGCGATCACGCGCGTGGCGGCGTTGACGGCGTCGGCGGTCTCGGCGGGAACATGAAAGCGCTCGGGGTACGGCAGCTCGCCCCGCTCGAGCGAGGAGACGCCGCAGTGGAGCGTGACGTGAGCGACGGCGATCCCGCGCGCGGCCAGCGCTTCGAGCACGCGGCGGCTGAAGGGCCGGCCGGCGCTCGGCATCTCGGCGCTGCCCGGCTCGAGCGCGAAGATCGACTGGAAGTCGGCCAGCGGGCGCGGCGCGGGCAGGTGGCGATAGCGGATCGGCGCGCCGTGGTGGTCGAGGTAGGCGAGCAGCGGCTCGGGGAGCGTGAGCCGGGCGGCCCACAGCCGCTGCCCGCCCAGGTACGGCGCCAGGAGCTCCGCCTCACCGCCGCCCGGGAGCGGCAGCCGCTGGCCGGCGCGACCGCGGCGGTGGGGAGCGAACCCGTCGCGCAGCTCGACCACCCAGCGCTCGGCGCCGTCGTCCGGGAACGCGCCGGGCAGCGGCGTCGACAGGTGCAGCTGCAATGGCCCGCCGGCGGGGAGTGCCGCGGGCAGCGTCGCCGACGTGTTGACGACCACCACGTCGCCGGGCGCCAGGAGATCGGGGAGATCGGTGAAGCGATGGTGCGCGATGCCCTCGGCCGTCGCCGCGAGCAGGCGCACCTCGTCGCGCACCGCCGGCGGCTCGGTGGCCTCCAGCCGCGCAGGCAACTCGAATGCGAGCGCCTCGCTCATGCAGGCGCCACCGCGCCGGCCTGGTAGCGGCCGCTTGCCGCGTCGCCGCCAATGAGCGCGAGCAGGGCCGGGACGCTCGCCTCGGGCAGCGGCCGGTCCGAGATGTCCTCGCCCGGGAACGCCTCCTGGTGCATCTGCGTGCGCATGTCGCCCGGGTCGACGACGAGGACGCGCAGGTCCGCGTGCTCGGCGCCGAGGATGCGCGAGAGCTGCTCGAGCGCCGCCTTCGACGATCCGTAGCCGCCCCACCCCTCGTACGCCTCGACGCCGGCGTCCGACGTGATGTTGAGCACGCACGCGCCCGCGGCCAGCGACGGCAGCGCGAGCTGGAAGAGCGCGAGCGGCGCGAAGACGTTGACGCGGTAGACGTGTTCGAGCGCGCCGAGCGGATAGTCGGCGAGCGGCGGCTGCGGGCTCGGGCCGAGCACGCTGGCGTTGTTGACGAGCAGGTCGATGCGTGGGCCGGCGGCCTGCACGAGCGCGTGCAGGTGCTCGGTGTCGGAGACGTCGCCGGGGATCGCGACGACCTCCGTCAGCTCGGCCAGCTCGGCGCGCGCCGCCTCGAGCGCCTCCGCCCCGCGCGCGTCGATGACGAGCCGCCACGAGCGGCGCGCGAGCTCCCGCGCCAAGGCCAGCCCGAGGCCCCGCGACGCGCCGGTGATCAGTGCCGTGTCCATGCCGGTCACGCTAGGCGCGAACCGGCCGCTCCACCATTGGACCTTGGTCCTAGGACCCCGGCCCGACGATCCCCTCGCGGACCGCGTACAGCGCCGCCTGCGTGCGGTCGGTGACGCCGAGCTTGGCCAGGATGCTGCTCACGTGCGCCTTGACGGTCTTCTCCGACAGCGACAGCTCGCGCGCGATCAGCTTATTCGGCATGCCGCGGCCGATCAGCACGAGCACCTCACGCTCGCGCGGGGTCAGCGGGTCCTCCGTCAGCTCGTCGAGCAGCCGCGCCGCGACCTGCGGGTGCAGGAGCGCGCCGCCGCCGTGCACGGCGCGGATCGCCTCCACCAGCTCCTGCGGCTGCACGTCCTTGAGCAGGTAGCCGGCGGCGCCCGCGCGTATCGCGGGGAACAGCTTGTCGTCGTCGACGAAGCTCGACAGGACGATCGCGCGCGCGCTCGGGACCTGCTCGCGCAACCGCCGCAGCGCCTCGATCCCGTCGACGCCTGGCATCACGAGATCGATCAGCACGATGTCCGGCTCGAGCCGCACGGCGGCCTCGATCGCCTCGGCGCCCTCGCCCGCCTCGGCGACGACCTCGATGTCCTCCTGGAGGTCGAGGAAGGTCCTGAGCCCCTGGCGGACCACCGCATGGTCGTCGGCGATCAGGACGCGGATCACCGCGGCACCTCGAGCGTCACGGTGGTGCCTTCGCCCGGCCGGGACACGACCGCGAGCGTGCCGCCGAGTGCTCGCGCGCGCTCCTCCATCGAGGTCAGGCCGAGGTGGCGGGCGCGCACTCCCGGCGCCTCGGGGTCGAAGCCGATGCCGTTGTCCGCGACGGTGAGGGTGAGCCGCCCGTCGCGGCCCTGCAGGCGCAGCTCCACGCGCTCGGCGTCGGCGTGGCGGAGTGCGTTGTTGAGGGCCTCCTGGGCGATCCGCAGCACCTCGCCCTCCGCCTCCGGCACCGCGCGGGCGGCGCCGGTGATCCGCAGCTCGACCTCGCGCCCGTGCACGCGCCGCAGCATGTCGACGTGCTTGCGCAGCGTGGCCGTCAGCCCTTCCTCCTCCAGCGACGCGGGCCGGAGCTCGAATATCAGCCCGCGCAGCTCCTCGAGCGCCTCCTGCGCCAGCTCGCCGAGCCGGGCGACCTGCTCGGCGGCGGCGTCGCTGTCGCGCTCGAGCAGCGTCGCGGCCGACTCGGCGTTCAGCACGAGGCCGAACAGCTTCTGGCTCACCGCGTCGTGCAGCTCGCGCGCCATGCGGTTGCGCTCCTCGACGATGTTCAGCTCGCGGCTGCGCTCGACCAACCGGGCGTTCTCGATCGCCACCCCGGCGTGCGCGGCGAGCATCTCGATCAGCCGCTGGTCGGCCGCGGAGAACTCGTCGGCGCCCTCGCGGTCGGTCAGGTAGAAGGCGGCGATGATCTCGCCGCGCGCCACGATCGGCACGCCGAGGAACGAGCGCATCTGCGGGTGCGCGCGCGGCCACCAGCCGCGGAAGCGCGGGTCCTGGCGAATGTCGGTGGTCCGGAAGGATGCGGGCGACTCGAGCATCGCGCCGAGCAGGCCGTGCGTGCGCGGCAGCGGCCCCATCGCCGCGATCAGCTCGTCGCTCATGCCCTCGGTGATGAACTGGGCGAACGCCCCCTCGCCGTCGGGGATGCCGAGCGCGGCGTAGCGGGCGCCCGCGAGGTCGCGGGCCACGGCGACGAGGCGCCGCAGCACCGGCTCCACCTCGCGCTCGGCGGCAATCGCCAGAACCGCCTCGCTCATCGCGTCGAGGGCGTCGCGCTCCATGGTGCTCACGATACGGGCGTCTCGACCAGCAGCCAGCCCGATCCGGCGGCCCGCGGTCGCCTGAGCCGCGTCCCCGGCGTGAGCTCGGGTGCGTTGGACGCGATGATCCGCCCGTCGCCGTTGGTCAGCGCGACCGGGCGGCCGTGCGCGACGAGCGCTGGGACGACGCGGCGCTCGAGGGTCGAGACGAGCACGTCGGCCCCCGCGACGCCGAAGCCCGGCACCGGGACGGCGAGCGTGATCGCGTACTCGTTCGTGCAAGCGAAGTCGACATAAGGACCCGCGAGACACGGCTCGCCGGCCGCGAACCACTCGGTCGTCGTGTAGTCGTAGAAGTCGGGTGCCGCCGGGTCGAGGTTCACCCGCAGCGGCTCGGGCCCAGCTCCCCACCACCACTCGAGCCAGCGCGGGGCGTCGGCGAGCAGGCCCGGCTCGGTCACGACGCCGGCCCCCGCGACGAGGTCGGCGTGATCGGCCAGCAGCGCGCGGATCGCGGGGCGAAGCGTGGCCACGTCGGCCCGCCGCAGCGGATCGCCGTCCAGCGCGCCGAAGGCGTCGCCGAGCGCGGCCAGGTCGGCGAAGACGCGGTCGAGCTCACCCATGACGTCGCCGAGCAGCTCGGCCGCGGGGCGGACGACGGCGGAATTCATGCGCGCAGCCGCAGCTCGATCAGTCGCGCCGTCTCGTTTACGACGTGCCGCTCGGCGAGCTGGCGTGCGCGAGCGGAGCGCCGGCCGGCGATCGCCCTGACGAGGAGCTCGCGGTCACGCACCTGCGCGTCGTGATCGCCGGGTCCGAGCGCGAGGCCGTACAGGTCGCCGACCTCGGCGCGCAGCCGGGCCTCTTCCTGGGTGAGCCGCGGCGACTGTGCGGCGGCGGCGACCTCGATCGTGAACTGGGTGTCGGCGCGCCGCCGGTCGCTCGCGAGCATGGCCGCCCGCAGGCGCTCCAGCTGCTCGCGCAGCCGCTCGACCTCCGCGGGCAGCGCACGCTCGGCCGCCAGCTGCGCCGCGGTCCCGGCGATCGCGCGCCGGTGGTCGCCGAGGTCGCGCAGCTCCTGGACGCTGAACCGCCGCAGCGGCTCGAGGCGGTCCCCGGGCGCGTGCACGAAGGTGCCTCCGCGCCGGCCGCGGCGCGTGGTGACCAGCTCTTCGTCGCGCAGCATGGCCAGCGCCTCGCGCAGCGTCACGGGCGCGACGCCGAGCTGCTCGGCGAGCTGCGGCTCCGGCGGCAGTCGCTGGCCGTCGAGCAGCAGCCCGAGCCGGATCGCCTCGCCGAGCCGTCTGGCGACCACCTCGGCTCGTCCACCGGGCTCGTCGAGCGGGGAAAGCAGCGTGCGGACGGTGGCGGTCGTCAGCGTCATCGGCTTGACACGAAAAACTACAGAAACATAGGATTGCCCGCGGGTCGTCAACGGAGGAGAGGGAATGACCACTGCCGACACGCCGGGCACCACCGCTTCCGCGGATGACGCGCGGCTCGCCAGCCTGGGTTATCAGCCGCAGCTGCGCCGCGTGCTGGGCCTGTTCGCCAACTTCTCGGTGGCGTTCACCTATCTGTCGCCGATGGTCGGCATCTACTCGCTGTTCGTGCTCGGCGTCGGCACGGGTGGGCCCGCGTATCTGTGGCTGCTGATCCTCCCCGTCGTCGGGATGCTGTTCGTCGCGCTCGTGTTCGGCGAGTTCGCGAGCCACTATCCGGTCGCGGGTGCGCTCTACCAGTACTCCAAGTTCTCCGTCGGGCCAGGCTACGGGTGGTTCGTCGGCTGGTTCTACGGCATGGCCCTGCTCGTCACGGTGGCGGCGGTCGACACCGGCGTGGTCACCTATGTGGCCGCGCTGACGCACAACTGGTTCTCGTGGAACCTGGACGCCACCAGCCACGGGACGATCCTCGTCGTCACGCTGCTGCTGCTGGCGATCCAGACGGCGCTGAACATCACCGGCACGCGCGTGATGGCCCGCGTCGCGCAGTTCGGCGTGTACGTGGAGATCCTCGGCACGTTCGGGATCGCGCTGATCCTCGCCCTACACGGCTTCCACCACGACCTCGGGTTCCTGTTCACCACGCAGGGCGTGGAGAACGCCTCGAGCAACCCGCTCGGGCTCGACTTCGGCGGCAACTGGTGGACCGGCGCGGCGCTGATCGCCGTGCTCGCGCCCGTCTACATCTTCTACGGCTTCGAGTCCTGCGGCGACATCTCCGAGGAGACCAAGGACGCGGGCCGCCAGGTCCCGCGCGCGATGCGCCTGACGCTGATCTGGGGCGGCATCGCCTCGCTCATCCTCACCGGCGCGCTGCTGCTCTCGATGCCCGAGAGCAACGCGGTCGGCGCCACCGTCGAGGGCGGCGGCGTGCCGTTCATCCTCGGCCAGCTGTCCAGCGGCGTGCAGGACTTCCTGCTGCTCCTGATCATCTTCGCGTTCTTCTCCTGCGGCACGTCGATCCAGGGCGCCGGCAGCCGCCTCGCGTTCGCCTACGCGCGTGACGGGGCGCTGCCCGCCTCGGGCTGGATGTCCCAGGTCCACCCGCGCTTCCGTACGCCGGTCAACGCGCTGCTCAGCGGCGCGCTCATCACGGTTCTGTTCGTGCTGCTCGTGTTCGCCTCACCCAGCAAGGACGTGAAGATCGCGTTCATCACCTACCCGGCTGACGTCAACGCGCTGGTCGCCCTGGTCTCCTTCGGCGTCAGCGGCATCTACCTGTCTTTCCTGCTCACGGTGATCGCCGCGATCATCGCCCGTGCCCGCGGCTGGGTGCCCGAGGGCTCCTTCCAGCTCGGGCGGTGGGGCTGGCCGGTGACGATCATCGCCGCCGCCTACCTCGGGCTGATGTTCATCAACCTCGCCCTGCCGACCGGGCTGGACAGCCCGCGCGCGTTCTTCAACCTCGACTGGATCACGCTCACGGTGATCTTCGTGATCGCGGTCGTCGGCGCGGTGTACTTCGTGATCAGCCGGCCGGACCGCGGCGTGGCGAAGCACGTGCACGACGAACTGGAACCCACGGGCGCCGAACGCATCCACGCCTGAGCTGAACGTGGCTACAGTCGGCGGTCGTGCTTGCCGCGCTCGTCGACATCCCGCCCAACGTCGGCTACTCGGTCGTGTTCGCGCTGATCGCGATCGAGACGATGGGCATTCCCGTCCCGGGCGAGACGGCGCTGATCGCCGCGGCGCTGCTCGCCCACGACGGGAAGATGGACATCGTGCCGCTGATCCTGATCGCCGCCGCGGCGGCGATCGTCGGCGACAACGTGGGCTTCGCGATCGGCCGCAAGGGCGGCCGGCGGCTGTTCGAGATGCCGGGTCCCTTCCACCGCCAGCGGATCGACGCGCTTGCGGTCGGCGAGCCGTTCTTCGCCAAGCACGGGCCCAAGGCCGTATTCCTCGGCCGCTGGGTCGCCGGCCTGCGCATCGCGTCGGCGTGGCTGGCCGGCATGAACAAGATGCCGTGGCCGAGCTTCTTGTTCTGGAACGCGCTGGGCGGCATTTGCTGGGCGACGAGCATCGGCCTGGGCATCTACCTGCTCGGCCACGCGTTCGAGGACGTGATCGGCGTCGGCGGCATCGTGGCCGCCGGGCTCGTCAGCGGGCTCGTCGTCGGCATCTTCGTGTGGAAGCGGATGCGCGCCCGCCGCGTCACGTGAGCCCGGCGTACCAGAGCCCGAACATCAGCCCGAAGACGCCCATCGCGGGCATCAGGAAGACCCGGTAGAGCGGCGCGACGCGCGGCCGCGTCAGCGTCCACGCGAACGCGCTCGTGCAGATCGCCATCGAGACCATCGACAACGGCGCGAAGACGGCGAGCGCCGCTGCGGCCTCGAGCCGGCCCGGCATCGCGGCGATCAGCAACACGACGACCGCGCCCGTCCCGGCGAGCCCATGCAGCATGCCGATGCCGAGCGCCTGCCGGCGTGAGCGCACGGTATGGGCGTGCGCGGGCCGCCGCCACCGGTAGATCACGCGCGCGGCGAGCAGCAGGATCACGATCCCGACCGCCGTCTCGGCGCCGCGCTCCAGCCAGCCCGGCAGCTCGCCCTTGAGCGCGATCAGCGGCAGGCCGACGGCCAGCAGCGTGCCCGCATGCCCGAGGCCCCACCACGTCCCGAGCGCGGTCGCGCGCCGCACGTCTCCGTCGTCGCCGGCCACCAGAGACGTGACGGCCACGAGGTGGTCCGGGTCCGACGCGTGGCGCAGCCCCAGGGCGAACGCGATCGCGAGCGCGACGAGCAGTGGCGCGCCTGCGAAGAGCCCGGTCAGCCACGCGTCGACGTCTTCGACCGGCTTGAAGAGGAACTCGAAGTCCATCACGCGCCCTCGGCCGCGCAGTCCGGGCACAGCCCGGCGATCGGGAAGTGGGTGAAGCGCGCCTCGTAGCCGAAGTCGCGGCGGATGCGGTCGCGCACCGGATCGAGCCGCTCGGGCTCGACGGCGACGACCGCGCCGCACGCGTCGCACAGCAGGTACTCGAGCGCGCCGACTGCCGAGCGCGCGTACAGGCCGGGGCCGTGCCCGAGGTGGAAATGGCGCACGAGGCCGACCTGCTCGAGCGTCTCCAGGTTGCGGTAGACCGACGCGAGGTCGAGGTCGCCGGCGATGCGGTCGGCCGTCAGCGGCTCGTCGGTCGCATACAGCGCCTCGAGCACGAGCCGCCGCGCGGTGGACAGCCGCAGCCCGTGCGAGCGCACCACAGCCGCCGCGGCCTCAAGGTCCGGCGCCTCGACCAACGGGACGGCGCTGTGCGGACGGGTCATCTCTCGCAACTGCGACTACTTGCAATTGCGAGCCTACTCCGTGTAGCGGGCCGCCGCAACGGCGGCCTGTCCGAACGCGATACCGCCGTCGTTGGGCGGCAGCCGGGCCGGCACGAGCACGCGCACGCCGGCCCTCTCGAGCCCCGCGGCAGTCCGCTCGAGCAGCCGCCGATTCTGGAACGCGCCGCCCGACAGGACGACGATCTCGAGGCCGCGGTCGGCCGCCAAGTGCGCGCATTCGGCGGCCGTGGCATCGGCGAGCGCGTGGTGAAAGCGCGTGGCGATCGTGCCCGCGGACACGCCGCGGGAGACGTCGCGGTCGATGGCCAGGATCGTCTCGCGCGCGTCGAGCACACCGGCGACCGCGCGCAGCGGGTACGTGCCGCGCTCGGCGCCGTCGCACGCGGCCTCGAGCTCCATCGCCGCCTGGCCCTCGTAGGTCACCTCCAGCCGCAGCCCGCAGAGCGCCGCCACCGCGTCGAACAGACGGCCGACGGACGTCGTCGGCGGCGACATGAGGCCGGTCTCGGCGATCTGGGCCACCGCGTGCCAGCGCCGCTCGTCCACCCCCGCCAGCGGCCGGGCGTCGCCGCCGGCCGCGGTCCGCCAGGCGCATGCCATCCGCCACGGCTCGCGGGCGGCGCGGTCGCCGCCCGGCAGCGCGACCGGCCACAGGTGCCCGGCGCGCTCAAACCCGTGCAGGTCGCCGACGAGGATCTCCCCTCCCCACACCGTGCCGTCGGTGCCGACGCCGGCGCCGTCGAAGATCGCGCCGACCGCCGGGCCGGTCTCCCCGTGCTCGGCGAGGCAGGCGGCGAGGTGTGCGTGGTGGTGCTGCACGGCCACGCGCTCGACGCCCTCGCGGGCCAGCGCGTAGGTGGTCGACAGATAGTCCGGGTGCAGGTCGTGCGCCACGACCTCGGGCGCGACCGCGAACAGCGCCTCGAAGTGCGCGATGCCGGTCTCGAACGAGCCGAGCGTCTCGACGTTCTTGAGGTCGCCGATGTGGTGCGAGACCCAGGCGCGACGGCCGCGGGCGAGGCAGAACGTGCTCTTGAGCTCGGCGCCGGTGGCGAGCACGTGGCGGGCGGCGGGCACCGGGAGCGCGAGCAGGCTCGGGACGGCTCCGCGCGAGCGGCGCAGCGGCAGCGGCCGGTTGCGGGCGATGCGCAGGACAGAGTCGTCGGTCCGCGTCTCGATCGGCCGGTCGTGCAGGAGGAACGCGTCGGCGATCCCGCTCAGGCGCTCCAGCGCGTCGTCGTCCTCGTAGGCGATCGGCTCGTCGGAGACGTTGCCGCTCGTCATCACCAGCGGCTCGCCGACGTCGGCGAGCAGCAGATGGTGCAGCGGGCTGTACGGGAGCAGCACGCCCAGCTCGGGCGACAGCGGCGCGACGGCCGCCGCCACCCGCGCGCCGGGCCGCCGCGGTGCCAGCACGATCGGCCGGTCGCGCCCGGTCAGCAGCGCCACCTCGACCGCTCCCAGCCGCACCAGCTCACCCGCCGCCTCGACGTCGCGCGCCATCAGCGCGAACGGCTTCTCCTCGCGGTGCTTGCGCGCCCGCAGCTCCGCCACCGCCCGCTCGTCGGCGGCCAGACACGCGAGATGGAACCCCCCGATCCCCTTCACGGCGACGATCCCACCGGTCTGCAACACCGCCACCGCCCACCTAAGGGGGACTGTCCCCCTTAGCTCGTTTTCGCTGGAAATGCGCGTAAGGGGGACTGTCCCCCTTAGTTGTGGGCCGCAGGTCGGGCAGGCGTTGGGCTGGGCGTGGAAGCGGCGGTCGGCCGGGTCGTGGTACTCGGCCGCGCAGAGGGCGCACATCTGGAAGCCGGCCATCGTGGTGAGCGGGCGGTCGTAGGGGACGCCGCGGACGATCGTGAAGCGCGGACCGCAGTCGGTGCAGTTGATGAACGGGTAGCGGTAACGGCGGTCGGCGGGGTCGAAGAGCTCGCGCAGGCAGGCGTCGCAGGTGGCGGTGTCGGGGGAGACTTGCGCGTCGGGAACGCCGCCGGCCGTGCTGGCGGTGATCGTGAAGCCGGTCTCGCCGCGCGCCGGCACGACCTCGGTGCCGGCCAGCTCGACCTGCGCCAAAGGGGGCGCATCGGAGACCAGCCGCGCGAGCAGCGCCTCGATCGCCGCCGGCTCGCCCTCCGCCTCGATCACGGCGCCGCGCTCGTCGTTGCGGACGAACCCGGCCAGGCCCAGCTCGCCGGCCAGCCGGTGCACGAACGGCCGGAAGCCGACGCCCTGCACGACGCCCTCGACCCGCACGCGCACGCGCTGGATCGACGCCGTCACTCCCGTGGGCGCTCGCGCAGCTCGTTGAGGACGAGCCCGAACAGCACGTGGTCGATGAGGAAGACCGTGCGCTCGGCGCCGTGCGGCCAGCGGCGCTGCTTGAGGCCAAGAGCCGGCGCGGCCGTCGACTCGAACCCGACCCAGACGAGGAACCCGAACACGGGGCCAGACCACGGTTTCTGCCGCAGCGAGTCGGGGAGCAGGCCGAACACCAGCCCGAAGACCGCGCCCATGGCCCAATGGATCAGCTCGACCACGGCCCCCCGCTTGCGACGCGGCACCTTGCGCAGCAGGCCCTTCGCCTGCTTGCGGGCCATGCGGGCGGGAGGATCGTCGCGGATGATCCGCGCCTGGGAGGCGAACTGGCGGACGCCCGTCATGGCCATCGCGCCGATGATCCCGCGGAACATCGCGTGGATCATGCGATCAGCTCGCAGAGAACGTGATACGCGCTCGCCTGCGCCTCCTGGATCCGCGGGATGTGCTGCGAGCGGGTGACGACGACGTGGTCGGCGAGCTGCTCGGCGGCGATCTGGCCGCCGTCGTAGCCGACCAGCGCGATCGTGGCGAGGCCGCGCGAGCGGGCCTCCCGCAGCGCCGCGATCACGTTGCCGGACCCGCCGCTGGTGGAGAGCGCCACGAGCGCGTCGCCGGATCGCCCGTAGGCGATCACCTGGCGCAGGAAGATCGCCTCGACCCCGACGTCGTTGGCGATCGCGGTGAGGATCGCCGGATCGGCGGTGAGGTCGATCGCCGGACGCCCCAGCGCGACCAGGTCGGCCACGAGATCGGTGGCGTCGGTGGCCGAGCCACCGTTGCCGAGGGCGAGCACGCGCCCGGCCCCACGCAGCGTCTCGGCCGCCGCGAGCAGCGTCGCGCGGCCCTCGGTGAGCGTCTGCTCGCGCAGCGCGCCGATCTCCTCGGCCTTCATGAGGATCGACCGCCGCACGTCCTCGAGCACGGCCTCCTCGTCGGTCTCGCGCTCGCCAAGGAACGGGTACAGGAAGCTCGCCGCGCCGGTGTCGTGGACGTTGCGCTCGCTGTGCTCGAGGAACACGTGCACGAGCTCCCACAGGACGTGGTAGGCCGTCTCGACGAGCTCCTGGTGGATGTACGGGTCGGCGACCGGCGGGTCGAGCTCGATCACCAGCGCGGGCGTGTCCGGCAACGGCGTGCCGAAGCCGATCACCATGTCGTCCGGCTCGGCGAGCAACTCGAGCTCGCGCGCCGTCACCGCCAGCGCGGGCAGCGCGCGTTTGCCGACGATGACCGGATGGACGAACTCCACGGCCACGTGGCGGGAGTCGGAGACGTCGCCGGTGGCGAGCAGCCGGCCGCCGCGCGCGAAGCGCTCCGCCATGTCCCGGCACAGCCGTGCGAGCCGGGGCGCCTCGGCGGCGAACCAGGCCGCGTTCGCCTCTGTGCGGCGGTCGACGGCCAGGGCCTCCATCAGGCCGGCACCCTCCGAGCAGGCAGCTCCAGCAGCCACTCCCGGAACGCGTCCACGCCCTCGCCGGTGCGTGCGCTCACGAGCATCCGCGGCACGCCGGGATGGACCGCGTCGAGGTGGTGCAGGAACTTCTCCATGTCGAAGTCGAGGTGGGGCATGAGGTCGATCTTGTTGATCAGCACGAGCTCGCAGGTCCGGAACATCAGCGGGTACTTGAGCGGCTTGTCCTCGCCCTCGGTGACCGACGAGACCATGATCCGCGCATCCTCCCCGACGTGGAACTCAGCCGGGCAGACGAGGTTGCCGACGTTCTCGATCACCAGCAGGTCGATGTCGTGCAACGGCAGCGCCGGCAGCGCCGAGCGCACCATGTTCGCGTCGAGATGGCACTCGCCGCCGAACCCGGGATCGGTGTTGAGCTGCGTCACCGGCACGTGCAGCGAGGCGAGCCGGTCGGCGTCGTAGCTGCCCTGCACATCGCCCTCGAGCACGCCCGCGCGCACGTCGCCGAGCCCCGCGAGCACACGCTCGAGCAGCGTCGTCTTGCCCGCCCCGGGCGCGCTCATGAGGTTCACGACCGTGACGTCGTGGCGGTCGAAGTCGTCGCGATTGGCGCGCGCGATCGTGTTGTTGGCGTCGAGCGCGTCCTCGACGACGCGGACCTTCACGCGGTGCATGCAGCCTCCTCCACCTCGATCGATTCGACCTCGAGCTCGTTCCCCGCGATCACTGCGCCCGGCCCGCCGCAGCCCGTGCAGCGGAACCACGCATCCTCCGGATCCCACTCGTTCCCGCACCCTTCGCAGCGCAGCCGCGCCGGCACGAGCTCCTGCTCGAGCCGCGCCCCCTCGCACAGCGTCTCACGCGAGACGAGCTCGAAGTAAAAAGCGAGCGAATCCGGCACGACCTGGCGCAGGTGCCCGACGCGCAGCGAAACGACGGTCACGCGCCGTCCGGCGGCGTGCTTGAGCACCGTGTCGAGCACCGCGCTGGAGACCGACAGCTCGTGCATCAGGCCGGATAGGCCGCGTCGGTCCGCAGCTCGGCGATCGTCTCCATGACCAACGCCATCGCGCGCTCGACGGCGGCCTCGACGGCCGGCGTGAGACCGAGCCCGACGTCCTCGACGACGGCGGGCTCGCAGGCGATCACCTGCACGCGCCCCGGCCAGCCGCCGATCGCGCGGACGAAGCGCAGCATCGTCATCGGATCCATCGAATGCGGGTCGATCGTCTCGCCGTCCGCGATCTCGGACGGGACGTCGTCGGGCTCGACGTCGATCACGTAGAGCGTGCCGGGCTCGCCGCCCTGCTTGGAGACGTCGACGATGACCAGCGCGCTGTACCCGCGCATGACCTCGTAGGCGAGGTCGAGGCCGCTGGTGCCGACGTCCATCACGCTGACGCCGGACGGCAGCTCCCGCTCGGCCAGCCGCCGCGCCACCTCGGCGCCGAACGCGTCGTCCTGCAGCCAGGCGTTGCCGACGCCGGCGATCAGGATCTGCTTCTCGAGCTCGGGGGTCATGCCGGGACCACCTCCACCTCGGCGGGCTTGAAGTACAGGTAGCGGCCGATGTCGCGCATCAGCTCCTGGCCGGGATCATCGTCGACGGTGACCGCCAGGTGGACGCCGTCCTCGTAGTCGCGGTAGATCCGCTCGATCGTGGCGACCCGGCCGGCCCACACGCCGTCCTGCGGCGCCGCGCCGAAGCCCGGTCGCAGCACCACCTTGGCGCCGCGGCGGAACGTGACGCCGTCGACCTCGATCGCCGGCTCGCCGGCCACGTCGGCCGGGCCTGGGCGGTGCATGGGCTCCAGGTCCGTGACCGTCACGCGGCCGTGCAGGCGCTTGAGCGCCTCCGGCCCCTCGGCCTCGGCGCGCGCGAGCATCTCGCGCACCTTCGGGTCCTGCTCCGCGATCTGCGCGCGCTCGGCGTCGCTCAACGCGAGCACGTGCAGGAGCAGCGCCTCCTCGATCTCGGTCGCGTCGAACAGGTCGCCGTGACTCTCCGGCGCGATCTGCGGGTGGTCGGGCAGCACGATCGTCGCGCCGAGCACGGTGTCGTCGGAGTCGCTCGCGAGGACCGGGAAGATGTTCACGTGGTCGCACTCGGCGACCGCCGCGGCGGCGCCCGGGCCCGGTGCGATCGGTGAGGCGAAGCGGCCGCCCGGCGCGCGGGCGACGAGG
This sequence comes from uncultured Solirubrobacteraceae bacterium, assembly GCA_963803335.1. Classification (GTDB taxonomy): domain Bacteria; phylum Actinomycetota; class Thermoleophilia; order Solirubrobacterales; family Solirubrobacteraceae; genus DASSUW01. Next base: position 53,773 of record CAWDME010000017.1, read on the forward strand.
AGCGTCGACCGCAGCGACGACCGCAGCGCGGCCGCGCGGTCCAAACCCTCGGGCACCGGCGTCGTGTTGTGCACGCACATCGCCACCCGCACGAGCCCGCCTGCCAGCGGCGTTGTCGCCAGCCGCACACGGCCCTGCACCTCGTTGAACGCGAACTCGACCGTCCCCTCGCCTTCGAGCTCGACCCGGCGCTCGCCGCTCTCCTCCAGGAACGCGAGCGTCCCCGCGACACCCGTGCCGGGCTCGAGCACGAGCTGCATGCGCGCGCGGTCGAAGGTGTGCGGCCCGCCCGCGGCGTACACGGGCGGATAGACGATGCCGAACGGTGTCGGCGTGGCGTTCTTGGTCGCGCCCGGCGTGTACGGGTACAGCGCGTAGCCCTCGTAGAGCAGCGTCGACAGCAGCCGCTCGAGCCCGCTCACAGCAGCTCCTGCACGGTGTCGTCGAACGTGTGCAGCCCGCGCTCGGCCTTCACGCGCGCGAGCGCCTCCAGCGTCTCGTGCTGGAGGCGGATCCAGCCGCCGCCGGGATAGTGGGCGTCGATCGTGCGCTTCCACACCTCGACCGGCATCCGCCATTGCGTCGTGCAGCTCCACGGCACGAGGACGACCTGCAGGCGGTCGTCGGCGCCGCGGTACAGCACGGTGCCGTTGAAGTGGAAGCTGAGCGGCACCTCGCCGTCGGGCAGGGCGTCGAAGTACTTCGCCGAGGCGACCTCGAGGTCGTACGTGCAGGGCAGCTCGACCGCACACAGGGTCGAGCCGGTGAACGACGGCACGAGCGAGTCGACCCGCCCCCACTGGAACGAGTGCGTCGTCGCGCCCCAGCGCTCGGGCGCCCCGAACAGCTCCACCAGCCGCTCGCGCGTGGCCGCGTCGTGCTGGCGCCGCGCCGGATCGATCTGGATCTGCGTCGACAGGGCCACCGCGTACACCTCGCGGCCCTCGGGCTCGGTGACGTGGAGATGGAACCGCACCCCCGGAGTCGCGGCGTGCTCGATCGGCTCGGCGCCGAGCACGGCGAACTCCAGCGCCGGAGGTGCGGCGAGCTCGCTCATCGCACCGTCGCTTCGGCCCGCAGGCCGTCGAAGTAGCGCTGCACGGCGGCCTCCATCGCGGCGCCGCCGCTGATGCCCTCCCACGTCGACTTGATGATCCCCACGAGCCGGTAGCAGTCGTCGAGCGGCGCGATCGCGTGGGCGTGCGGCGTGGCGAGTCGGTTGACGATCAGGGCCTCGGCGTCCGGGTCGAGGTCCTCGAGCATCGGGTTGGCGGCCACCAGGCGGTCCCACGCGACGAGGTCGAGCTCGCTCTCCGTGGCGCCGGCCGGGCTCGGGTAGAGCGCCACGATGCCGCCCGTGCTCGTCGAGCGCAGGAAGAACGCGAGGCCGATCGGGATCTGGAACGACGCCCACAGCTCGTCCGACAGCTCGAACGGCTCCAGCCACAGCGTGCGCGAGCCGGTCGGCCGGTAGCGCGCATCACCGGAGCGGATCGACCAGCAGGTCGGGCAGACGCAGATGATCCGCCGCTCCTCGAGATCGAGCAGGTGCTTGTGGTCCTCGGCCAGCGACAGCGGGCACAGCTCGCATCGCGGCCCGGAGTCCGCCGGCGGCCGGTTGCTCGGCGGCTGGCGGACGAAGCGCCGGAGGCCCGCGACGAGCGTCGGGTCCATCACGCGACCGCCACCCGCACCTTGCCCTCGGCGCGCAGCAGCGGCACGGGCGCGATCTGCGCCGCGTCGTCGTCCGGCGAGCGGCCCGCGCGGCGCAGCTCGAAGCGCCGCTCGCACGACGGGCACGTCAGCACGCCACCCGGTGTCATCGGCGCGCCGTCGAGCCGCGCGCGGCACCAACCGCAGGCGTTGCGGTAGGCGAGCAGCGTGCCGCCGACGTTCGCCACCAGCAGATCGGCGCCCGCCACGGTCGTCGGCGCGGTGCTCCCGGCGCTCGGCGCGGCCAGCTCGAGGTCGGTCCACGCGGGCGGCCCGGCGCCATTGCCGTTGCCGTTGCCGTTGGCCTCCACGACCGGCAGCGTGAACGCCGGCGCTTCGACGCCCGCGACCTCGAGGCCCTCGAGGTCCGGCGCGGCCTCCTCGAGCGCCTTCTTGATCGCCAGCTCGAGGGTGGCCTCGGAGGCCGGGCAGCCATCGCAGTGCCCGACCAGGCGCATCCGCGCGACGCCGTCCTCGACCGCGACGAGCTCGACGTTGCCGCCGTGCGACTCCATGTACGGGCGCACGCTGTCGAGCGCCTCCTGCACCCGGTCCTCCAGCGGGACGGGATACAAGCCGTGGATCAGCAGCAGGCTCGCCACGACGCCGTCGTCGACGAGCCGGTCGCGCACCTCGGGCGCGTCGTCGAGCGCCGCGAAGATGCGCTCAAGCCCCTCGCCGTAGAGCTGGATGACCGCGGAGACGAGCTCATCCGCCACCGCGCGGGCCTGGAAGTCCTGGACCTCCTCGAGCTGTGCCGTCAGCTCCTGGACCCGCGCGATGAGTAGATCGGAGTTCAGCACATCCCCGTCGGCGTGTGGACGACCTTGCGGACCTTGCCCTTCCCGTACATGTGCACCCCGCAGGGCAGGCACGGGTCGAAGCTGTGGACCGCCCGCATGATGTCGACGCCCTTGAAGTTCTCCGGCCCGTTCTCCTCGAAGATCGGCGTGTTCTGCACCGCATCCTCGTACGGCCCGGGGGTCCCGTGAGCGTCGCGCGGGTTGCCGTTCCACGGCGTCGGCGGGTACGGCTGGTAGTTGGCGATCTTGCCGTCGCGGATGACCATGTGGTGCGACAGCACGCCGCGCGCCGCCTCGTGGAAGCCGACGCTGATCGCCGCCTCCGGCACCTTGAAGTCGTTCCACGACTTCGTGCGGCCGGCCCGGACCTCCTTGAGCGCCTGCTCGAGGTTGTAGAGCCCCACGAGCGCCGAATAGGCCTGGTGGTAGCTGCGCGCGCGCTGGCGCTCGATCGCGTTCGACCACTGCGGGATCTTCCACTCGAGCTCCATCTCGGGCATGAAGCCGGTCTTCGGCAGCACCATCTGGATGCTCTCGCCGGTCGCCTTCAGGTAGCCGAGGTCGACGAGCCCGGCCTTCGCCGTCACCCACTGGCGCGCGAACGGGCCGCCGCCGGTGTCGTTGGCGACGAAGATGTCGTTGCGCGCGTCGAACATCCGCGGCGACGCCACCCACGAGTACTTGTCGGCCCAGTCGCGCGCCTGCGGCTTGGGCAGCGTCACCTTGTTCCACGGGTGGCGCTTGTCGACCACGTTGCCGAGCGGGTCATGGGTGACGAACGTCTCCTCGTTCGTCCAGTCGTCGAAGTACGAGGAGCCGAGCAGGATGCGGATCGCAAGGTTGATCTCGACCAGGTCGGTGGTGATCAGCTCGCCCTTGAACACGAGGCCCGGCGTGACGAACCGGTGCCGGCCCCACTCGGTCATGTTGCGGTAGCTGTAGTCGACGTACTGCGGGTCGTCGAAGGCGCCCCAGCAGATGATGTCGGTGTCGCGATAGCCGACCTTCTCGTACCCCGGCATGGCCTCGTAGAAGAAGTCGTAGAGGTCGTCATGCATCGGGACCGTGCGCTTGCAGTAGTCCATGTAGCGCATCAGCCGCACGTAGTAATCGGTGAGCGTCTGGTGCGTGATGTCGGCGCTGCAGCCGCCCGGCATGATCGTCGACGGGTGCGTGTGGCGGCCGCCGAACAGGCAGTACATCTCGCGCGTGTAGCGCGCCACCTGCAGCGTCTCCAGATAGAAGCTGCCGGTGAACGCGTTGAGCGCGCGCATGATGTCGGCGATCGTCTTGTAGCCGTGGATGTCCGAGTGCGGCGCGCTCGTCTCCTCGGCCTTCTTGAGCAGCTCCGGGTTGGTGTCCTTGACCACCTGCTCGGAGTAGTCCACGTTCGCCATGCAGTCATTGAAGATCGCGTGGTCGAACATGAAGTCGGCCGACTCGGCGAGGTTGAACGCGTAGTCGCCGAGCGGCGGCGGCTTGACGCCGTACGCCATGTTCTGGTTCAGGCACGAGCACGTGCAGTGGTTGTCACCGCAGATGCCGCAGATGCGGCTGGTGATGAAGTGCGCGTCCCGCGGATCGATCCCTTTCATGAAGATGTCGAAGCCGCGGAAGATCATCGAGGTGCTGTAGCACTTGAGCACCTCGCGGTTCTCGAAGTCGATCTCGGTGTGGATGCCCAGACTGCCGACGATCCGGGTCACCGGATCCCAGGACATCTCCTTGACGGAGACCTTCTTCTCAACCGGGGTCTCTGCTGTTGCCATGTCCGCTCCTCACCAGCGCTTGGCGTAGCCGCTGGTCAGCTCCGCCCGGTTGTGACGCCACTCCGGTTCCTTGTCGAACGTCTTCTCCAGGTTCCGCTTGCGCATGTACCGGAAGACGGGCCCGTAGGTGAACTTCTGGAACGTCGCGCCCGCTTTGCCCCACTTGTCGGGCTCCATGAATGGCATGTACTTGTCGGGAAACCCCGGCATCGTGCACGCCATGCAGATGCCGCCGACGTTCGGGCAGCCGCCGATGCCGTTGATCCACCCCCGGACCGGCACGTTGCACTTGACCACCGGGCCCTTGCAGCCGAGCATCACCAGGCAGCGGGGATCGGAGCCGTACTCGGTCGCGTAGTTGCCCTGCTCGGTGAAGCCGGCGCGGTTGCAGCCCTCGCGCACCGTACGCCCGAACAGCCACTTCGGCCGCAGCTGATCGTCCAGCTCGGGCGGCGGCGCCATGCCCGCGAGCGCGAGCACGAGGTACATCAAGACCTCGGTGATGTTGTCGCCCTGGGCCGGGCAGCCGGGGATGTTGACGATCGGGAGGCCGGCCTTGGACTTGAAGTTCCAGCCGAGGTAGTCCGCCAGGCCCATCGCCCCGGTCGGGTTGTTCTTCATCGCCGGGATGCCGCCGTAGGTCGCGCACGTGCCGACCGCGACGACACCCGCCGCCTTCGGGGCGAGCCGGTCGATCCACTCGTTGGTCGTGATCGGCTGGCCGGTGTCCGGGTTCACCCCCATGCCGGTCCAGTAGCCGTCGCCGTTGATCTTCTCGTTCGGCACCGAGCCCTCGAGCACGAGCACGAACGGGTCGAGCTTGCCGGCCTCGGCGTCGTACCACGCCTGCATGAACTCGTCGCCCATCTCGACCGCGAGCACGGTGTTGTGGACGACGACCCGTGGCATGCCGGGGATCGCTCCGGTGATGATGTCCTCGAGGCTCGGGTTCGTGGCGCCCGTCATCGCCACGCTGTCGCCCTCGCAGCTGAGGCCGGTCGTGAGCCAGATGACGTGGGCGGTGATCCCCTCCGTCTTGGCCTGATTCGGTACGAACTCGGTTGCGGCCATATTCACTCCCTCTCAGCAGATCCGCGGCAGCGGGTCACCGACCAGCTGGTCCATGACGCGCCGGCCGCCGAACGCCGTGTTCACCAACACCATCCCCGGCGGCTCGGTCTTCACCTCTCCGATCTCGACGGCCCGCGCGCAGCCGTCGACCGCGCGCAGCGCGGCCAGCGCGGCGTCCGCCGCCTCAGGGGCCACGAAGGCGACGAACGTGCCCTCGTTGGCCACGTACATCGGGTCGATCCCCAGGATCTCCGCAGCCCCCGCGACGGCCGGGTCCACCGGCACGTCCCCCTCACGCACGACCATCGCGACTCCCGCGGCGCGAGCCAGCTCGTTGAGCACCGAGGCGACCCCGCCGCGCGTCGCGTCGCGCAGCGCGCGCAGTGACGGCCCCGCCGCGTCCAGCAGCGCGTCGACGGCAGGCCACAGCGAGCGGGTGTCCGACTCGATGTCGGACTCGAGCCCGAGCTCCCCGCGCGCGAGCATGATCGCCGTCCCGTGCGCGCCGATCGGACCCGACACGAGGATCCGGTCGCCGGGCCGGAGCGCGTCCGGAGCGAGCGCGGCGCGCGGATCGCGCCGACCGACGCCGGTCGTGCAGATGTACATCCCGTCGGCGTGCCCGCGCTCGACCACCTTGGTGTCGCCGGCCACGATGCGCACGCCGGCGGCGGTGGCCGCCCCAGCCATCGCTGCGACCTCGGCACGCAGCACGTCGGCGTCCAGCCCCTCCTCCAGGATCAGCGCGACGCTGATCGCCAGCGGGCGCGCGCCGGCCATCGCCAGGTCGTTGACGGTGCCGTTGACGGCGAGCTCGCCGATCGATCCGCCCGGGAAGCGCAGCGGCTTGACGACGAACGAATCGGTGGTGAGCGCGACGTCGTCGACCAGCGCGGCGTCGGCCAGCTCCTCGATCCCGAACGCGGGGGCCAGCAGGCCCTCGATCAGCGTCTGGGTGGCCTTGCCCCCGGCGCCGTGGGCCATCGTGATCCGCTCGTCCTTGAACCGCGGCCGCTTCGCGCGAGCGGTCTCGATGATGCCGAGGATCCGCTCCTCACGAGACGACACGCTCACGAGCGAACCGTCCGTAGTTGTAGTAGGCCGCACAGGCGCCCTCGGGCGACACCATGCACGTGCCGATCGCGTGCTCGGGCGTGCAGGCGGTACCGAACACCTTGCACTCCCACGGCTTGATGACGCCCTTCAAGACCTCGCCGCACTGGCACGCCTTCGGATCGGCGACCCGCACGCCCGGGACCGAGAAACGCCGCTCGGCATCGAGGTCGGCGTAGGCGTTGGACAGCCGCAGCGCGCTCTGCGAGATGAACCCGAGGCCGCGCCACTCGAAGTGCGGGCGCAGCTCGAACACCTCGGCCATCACCGCGAGCGCCTTCAGGTTGCCCTGGTCGGGCACGACGCGCTTGTACTGGTTCTCGACCTGGCAGCGGCCCTCGGCCAGCTGGCGCAGGATCATCTCGATCGACTGCAGGATGTCGAGCGGCTCGAAGCCGGAGATCACGACCGGGCGCCCGTAGTCGGCGGGGATGAAGCTCAGCGGCCGCGCGCCCACGACCGTGCACACGTGCCCGGGGCCGATGAAGCCGTCGAGCCGCAGGTCGGGTGACTCGAGCAGCGCCCGCAACGGCGGCACGATCGTCACGTGGTTGCAGACGCAGCTGAAGTTCGGCACGCCCTCGGCCTTCGCGCGCTTGAGCGTCAGCGCGGTCGACGGCGCGGTGGTCTCGAACCCGATCGCGAAGAACACCACCTCGCGGTCGGGGTTCTCCTTGGCGATCCGCAGCGCGTCGAGCGGCGAGTAGACCATCCGCACGTCGGCGCCCGCCGCTTTGGCCTCGAGCAGGGTCCCCCGCGAGCCGGGGACGCGCAGCATGTCGCCGAAGCAGGTGAAGATGACGCCCGGCTCGTGGGCGACCGCGATCCCGTCGTCGACCCGCCCCATCGGGATCACGCAGACGGGGCAGCCGGGGCCGTGCACGAGCTCGACGTTCTCGGGCAGCAGGTCGTCGATCCCGTACTTGTAGATCGAGTGCGTGTGCCCGCCGCACACCTCCATGACCTTGTAGTGGCGGCCGGGCTCGACGGTGGCGAGGATCTTGCCGGCGAGGACGCGGCCGAGCTCGGCGTCGCGGTACTCGTCGACGAACCTCATCGAGGGTTACCTCCGCGGGGCGTCCGGCCCCGCGAAATCGGAACGGCGCCATCCGGGCGGCCGTAGGCAAGCGCCACGTCGGCGTGGACGAGCAGCGTGTCGCCCTCCACCACGTCGTCGAGCAACGCGACCTCGACGGTCCGCACGTCGCCGCCGTCGGCCTCGCACACCGCGAGGTCGCCGTCCACGCGCACGACCCGCATCTCGACCGCCACGTCGCCGCACGTGATGCAGACGTCGTGCTCGCAGTCGCTCACTCGATCACGCTCGCCCGAAGCTCCGCCAGCTCCTGTTCGTAGTCGGCCCCCATCCCCTCGAGCAGCCGCAGCGTCGCCTCCGCCTCCTCCTCGTCGACCTTCGACAGCGCGAAGCCGACGTGGATCAGCACCCAGTCCCCGGGCTGGGCGCCGTCGCCCTCGTTGTCCAGCAGCCCGATGTTGATCGTCCGCTGTACTCCGGCGACGTCCACTTTGGCGAGGCGGTTGCTCTCATCAACCACCTCGACGATCCTGCCTGGGATGGCCAGGCACATAGGCGATCACCTTTGCGCTCTCCAGGCCCGGCCGCAAACGGCAGGTAATCCGAGTTACCAGCGCGGCCCGTAGCCGCTCGCCAATGCACCGGGCCGGCGCCAATCGGGTTCGATTTCGAACCGCCGCTTCATGCGCTGGGTCCGCAGCTGCTTGAGCACCGGGCCGTACGCGAAGCGCGACGCTGCGGCGATCGCCTTGCCCTTGGCGCCGGTGTCGAACAGCGGCAGGTACTTGTCGGGGAACCCCGGCATCGTGCAGGCCATGCAGATGCCGCCGACGTTGGGGCAGCCGCCGATCCCGTTCATCCAGCCCCGCGCCGGCACGTTGCACTTGACCACCGGGCCCTTGCAGCCGAACTTCACGAGGCAGGTCGCGTCGCCGAGCGCGTCGGCGTAGTCGTTGTGGTCGGCGAAGCCGGCGCGGTTGCACACCTCGTGCGCGGTGTGCTGGAACAGCCACGCGGGCCGGCCCTGCTCGTCGAGCTCGATCGGCGCCGTGGTCCCGGCGAGCTGGAGCACGAGGTAGAGCAGCGTCTCGGTGATGTTGTCCGGCTGCGCCGGGCAGCCGGGCAGGTTCACGATCGGGTGACCGAGCCGCGAGCGCCAGCCGTGCCCGAGGTAGTCACGCAGGCCCATCGCCCCGGTCGGGTTGTTCCGCATCGCCGGGATCCCGCCGTAGGTCGCGCACGTGCCGAGCGCGAGCACGATCGCCGCCTGCGGCGCGAGCCGGTCGATCCACTCGTTGGTGGTGATCGGCTGGCCGGTCGCCGGGTCGGTCCCGAGCGCGGCCCAGTGTCCGGCGCCGTTGATGTCCTCGTTCGGGACCGCGCCCTCGAGCACGAGGACGAACGGGTCCAGCTTGCCGGCCTCGGCTTCGTACCAGGCCCGCATGAAGTCGTCTCCGCTCTCGACGGCCAGGAACGGGTTGTAGAGCGCCACGCCCGGCATCCCCGGCAACGACCGGCCGAGCAGGTCCTCGAGCGACGGCTGTGTCGCCGCGGTCATCGCCACGGTGTCGCCGTCGCAGCCGAGCCCGCTGGTCATCCAGATCACGTGCACCGTGAGCTGCTCGGTCTCCCGCTGGCGCGCCGTGAACTCGGTCATGCCTGGGCCGAGCTCTCCCCGCTGCGATCGACGAGACAGGCGATGTGGTGGGCGGCGGTGCCGTGCAGGATGAGCCCGTTGGGGTCGCGCGTGACGAGCCCGGCGCTCGACAGACGCGCGAGCGCATGCGAAACGGACGGGCGCTCGGCGCCGACGAGCTGCCCGATCAGCCGGTGCGTGAGCGGCAGCGGCACGAGGATCCCGTCGGCGACGACGTGGCCCCAGCGCTCGGCCAGGTGCCAGAGCAGCAGCGCGATCCGCGCGTCGGCACGCGGGTGGCAGGTGGCGGCGCGGTGGATGTTGAGCTCCATGGTGCGCCGCACGGCGCGGCGCAGCAGCGCGTGGAGGATCTGCGGCCACGGGCGGATGCGCTCGGCGAACCCGGCGTCGAGCACCGCGACACGCGTGCGCACGAGCGCGCGCGAGAACGTTTCCGACGTGAGCAGCACGACGTCGCCGGCGTTCGTCCACGGCGCCAGGAGATCGCCCGCACCGACGAGCTCTGACGCGGTGCGGTCGCCGACCTGCACGTCGAGCGCGACGACGCCCTCGATGATCAGCAGGCCGAGCCCGCCGCGCAGCTGCGCCAGCAGCGGGATGAGGTCGAACTCGCCGGCCGAGATCTGCTCGACGCGCGCGGTGACCAGCGGCCGCGCGACGAGGCGCATCCGCAGGTCGAGGTCGCCGGCCAGCTCGTCGTCGACGTCGAAGAGGTAGCAGTAGCGACCGGGGCGACGGCGCTCAGGGTTCGGGCGCGCGCCCGGCTCACCGCGAACCGGGAGCGGGAACGGACCGGGCGGCGGATCGCCGCCGTGCGCCAATGTCTCCTCCCAACGACGGGTACACGAGTCACCATATCGTCGATGCCCGTCCACGTCCGCTTCCGCTGCCAGTTCTGCGACGCCGCCCCCGACCCGGCGACCCAGCGCCGCCTCGAACGCGGTCTGCGGGAGCTCGTGTTCGGCGAGTACCTCGAGGCGGGTCGCTGGCTCGTGTGGCACGGGCGCGGCCCGCTCGGCCCGACGCGCTGGGCCTGCGAGGAGCATCGCGGCGACCTCGTCGCCTACGTGCGCGAGCACTACGGCACCGTGGCCCCGCATCCGTGGAAGATGCCGCCGTACGCGACCACGCGCCGGTCGCGCGACACGGAGCGAGCGATCGCCCGCGGCGGGCTGTCGGCCATCCCCAAGTGGGGTCTGCCGTCCTAGCGGCGCGCGACCTCGTAGCATCACGACCCGTCAATGGCGGAGGTCATCTTCTTCATTGCGGCAATCGGCGCAATCGCCGGTGCCGTGGGAACCGTCGCCCTGCGCAACCCGTTCTATTCGGTCCTCGCGCTGGTCTGCCATCTGTTGGCGCTCGCGGCGCTGTTCCTGCTGCTGCGCGCGGAGTTCGTCGCGGCCGCACAGGTCGTGGTGTACGCGGGCGCGGTGATGGTGCTGTACGTGTTCGTCGTCGCCTACGTGGGCGGAGCGGACGAGCCGCTGACCGCCTCCACCGGCGCCACGCTGCGCTTCGCCTCGCTGCTGTTCGCGCTGGCGCTGTTCGTCGAGCTGACGATCGCCATCGTCGGCACGGGCCTGTCGGCGCTCAATAGCGACGGCGCGCCGTACAAGACCGGCTTCGGGACGCCGGCCGAGGTCGGCCAGTTGTTCCTGACGCAGTTCCTCCTCGCCTTCGAGGTCGCGTCGCTGCTGCTGCTGATCGCCGCCGTCGGCGCCGTGATCCTGGCGCGCCGGCGCGCGGGGTTGGGCGACGCGGGCGAGATCTCGGTCGCCGACGTCCTGCGGCGGCCGGAGATCAGCGCGAGCGACGCGCCGCCGGAGACCATGCTCGAGGCCGGCGGCCCGCCGCGGAGATAGCCGTGCCGCTGACCTGGTACCTGGTCGTGAGCGCGCTGATCTTCTGCATCGGCGCCGGTGGCGTGCTCGTGCGCCGCAACCCGCTCGTGATCCTGCTCTGCATCGAGCTGATGCTCAACGCGGCGAACCTCGCGCTCGTCGGCTTCTCGCGCGTGCACGGGAACATGGACGGGCAGATCTTCGCGCTGATCGTCATGGTCATCGCGGCCTGCGAGGTGGCGATCGGGCTTGGCCTGATCGTCGCGCTGTACCGGCGCCGGCTGCCGATCGACGTTGACGAGCTGCGGGAGCTGCAGGGATGAGCCTGCAGACCTACGGCTGGCTCGTGCTGGCCTTCCCGCTCGGCGGCGCCGTGCTCATCTCGCTGCTGTTCAAGGTCCTGCCGGGCCGGCTGGCGGGCGTGCTGGGCACGCTGGCGATCGCGCTGTCGTTCGCGTCGGCGATCGGCGCGTTCTCGCAGCTGCAATCGCTCGGCGAGGACTCGCGGCAGGTCGTCTCGGTCGGCTGGGACTACGCGGTGACGAGCGGCGTCGACGCCCAGGTCTCGATCCTGCTCGACCCGCTCAGCGTCCTGATGATGCTGATCGTCTCCGGCGTCTCGATGCTCATTCATCTGTACTCGGTCGCCTACATGGGCGGCGACCGCGGCTACGCGCGCTTCTTCGCCTACCTGAACTTCTTCGTGTTCAGCATGCTGCTGCTGGTCGAGGCCGGCAACTTCGTGATCCTGATCGTCGGCTGGGCGTTCGTCGGCGCCGCCTCGTACTTCCTGATCTCGTTCTGGTACCGGCGGACCACCGCCACCGCCGCCGGCATCAAGGCGTTCGTGATCAACGTGGCGGGCGACGTCGGCCTCGTGCTCGGCACGTTCTTCATCTTCAAGCACTCCGGGACACTCGACTTCCTGAGCACGTTCGGCAGCGTGCAGCAGGACTTCGGCCGCAACGAGGCCGACCTCGTGGCCGGCTGCTGTCTGCTCCTCGTCGGCGCGTTCGCCAAGTCCGCCCAGGTCCCGCTCCACACGTGGCTCCCGGACGCCATGGAGGGCCCGACGCCGGTCTCCGCCCTGATCCACGCGGCGACGATGGTGACGGCCGGCGTGTACCTGATCGCGCGCATGCACCCGCTGTTCGAGCAGGCGCCCGCCGCCGCCGACGTCGGGGCCATCATCGGGTGCCTGACACTGCTGATCGCCGCCACGATCGGCCTCGTTGTGACCGACCTCAAGCGCGTCATCGCCTACTCGACGATGTCCCAGATCGGCTACATGGTCATGGGCGTCTCTTCGGCTGCCTACACGGCCGGGATGTTCCACCTGATGACGCACGCGTTCTTCAAGGCGCTGCTCTTCATGGCCGCCGGCTCGGTGATCGCCGCGATGGCGGGCGTCCAGAACCTCGACAAGATGAGCGGCTTCCGGCGCGCGATGCCGTTCACGTTCGGCTGCATGATCGTCGGCGGCCTCGCGTTGTCGGGCTTCCCGCCGTTCTCGGGCTTCTTCTCCAAGGACGAGATCATCGCGTTCGAGTTCGCGCGCGACGACTGGCACATCGTGCTCGGCGTGCTCGGCTACGTCGGCTCGCTGATGACCGCGATCTACACGTTCCGGATGATCTTCCGCGCCTTCTACGGCGACCCGAACGAGGAGGCGCGCGAACTCGAGCACGGGCACCTCCACCACGCCGAGCACCCGACCAACCCGATGACCGGCGAGATCGAGGACACCGACGTCGGCTTCCCCGGCCCCGAGCACCACATCGCCGAGTGGGAGCTCCCGATGAAGGTTGCGATGGGCGCGCTGGCGGTGCTGGCGACCGTCGGCGGCGTGGTGCAGATCCCGGGCGTCACCGACGCGCTGCACAACTTCCTCCAGCCGACGTTCGCCGACTCGCAGTTCGAGGACCTCGAGCCGTCCGGCACGCTGACCGCGGTCGGCCTGATCGTCGGTGCCGTGCTCTCGGCGACCGGCATCTTCGTCGCCTACTCGCTGTACGTGCGCCGCCCCGAGGTGCCGGCGCGGCTGCAGGTGCGCTTCAAGGCGCTGCACACCTTCTTCGTCAACAAGTGGTACTTCGACGAGGCGATCGACGTCGTGTTCGTACGGCCCGCCACCTGGGTCGGCCGCTTCTGCTCCACCACGTTCGAGCGCGTGTTCGTGCAGGGCGCGCTCGTCGGCGGCGCGTCCGGGCTCGTCGGCCTCGCATCGGCCGCCGTGCGGCGCGTGCAGACCGGCTACCTGCGCTACTACGCCGCCCTGCTGCTGATGGGCATCACCGGGCTCGGCGCCTACTTCCTGATCTCCGCATGACCGTCCACCTGTCGATCCTCATCTTCTTCCCGGCGCTGTTCGCCGTGGTCGCCGCGCTCGGGCCGCCGAAGGGCGCGCCGTTCATCGCGCTGTTCGGGACGATCGTGGCGCTCGCCTACGCGATCATCCTGCTCGCCGACTTCAACTACGGCTCGAGCTCGCTGCAGTACGTCACCGACGACAAGTGGATCCCGGACCTCGGCATCCGCTACTCGCTCGGCGTCGACGGGCTGAACCTGTGGCTGGTGGCGCTGACGGCGCTGCTCTTCACCACGTCGGCGCTGTGGGTGGCGCTGCGCCAGCCGCCGCGCCAGAAGCTGTTCGCGCTGCACTTCGGGATCGCCGAGACCGCGGTGCTGGGCGCGTTCCTGGCGCAGGACCTGGCGCTGTTCGTCCTCTTCTTCGACCTGATGCTCGTGCCGTTCTACTTCCTGGTCGGCCAGTGGGGCGGCCCGGAGCGCGTGCGGGCGGCGGTGAAGATGTTCATCTACACGCTGGTCGGCTCGCTGCTGATGCTCGCCGGGGCCGTGGCGGTCGCGGTGCTGGCCGGGGACGGGACGCCGAACTTCTCGCTCGCCTTCCTGCGCGACCACCTGGTCGGCGACGGGACGCAGAAGCTGCTGTTCGTGGCCTTCGGGCTGGCGTTCCTGATCAAGATGCCGGCCTTCCCGTTCCACGGCTGGATGCCCGACGCGTACCGCAACATGCCGCTGCCGGTGCTCGCGGTGTTCTCCGGCGTGGTCTCGAAGGTGGCCGCCTACGGCCTGCTGCGGATCGTGCTGCCGCTGTTCCCGGCGGCGGCCGACGACTGGCAGCTGATCATGCTGATCCTGGCCGTGCTGTCGATCCTCTACGGCTCGCTGCAGGCGTTCACGCAGACCAACCTGCGCCTGATCCTCGGGTTCTCCTCCGTCGCCCAGCTCGGCTTCATCGTGCTCGGGATCTTCGCGCTCGACTCGGGCGCGCGGGGCGCCCAAGGTGCGCTCCTGCAGGCGGTCAACCACGGGCTCGTGGTGGCGCCGCTGTTCCTGATCATCGTGCTGCTGGCGGCGCGCGCGGGCGGCTCGGAGGACATCCGCGACATGGGCGGGATCGCCTCACGCGCGCCGGTGCTCGCGGCGCTGTTCATGATCGTCACGCTGGCGACGCTGGCCATGCCGGGCTCGGCCAACTTCGTCGGCGAGTTCCTGATCCTGCTCGGCGTCTTCAGCTCCAAGCTGGTAATCGCGCTGATCGCGTCGACCGGCGTGATCCTGGCCTCGGTGTACGCGCTGCGCATGTACATCCGCGCGATGCACAATCGCGCCGGGCCGTCGGTGACGTCATCGGAGCTGTCGTTGCGTGACGCGGTGGTGCTCGTGCCGTTGGTGCTCGCGATCATCGCCTTCGCCGTCTATCCGCAGCAGGCGGTGAAGGCCGGTGCGCCGGCCGTCAAGTCGGTCACGCAGGCGGTCACGGGGACGGCGACGCGATGATCGCCCAGGTCAAGGCTCCGCACATCGACGTGGACGCGCTGTCGCCGCTGATCGCGCTCGCCGCCGGCGTCTGCGTCGTGCTGCTCGTCGGGCTGCTGCGCGGCCGCTTCGTGCGCCGGCACGCGGTGCCCGCACTGACGCTCGCCGTGCTGGCCGTTACGGCGGTGCGCGTCGTCCTGGTGTGGAACTCCCACACCGAGGTCGTCTCGCGCTCGCTGGCGATCGACAACTTGACGCTCACGCTGACGATGATCTTCGTGGTCGCGGCCGCGGCGACGGTGTTGCTGTCGTGGCGCTCGACGGCGGCCGCGGAGGCAGGCGAGGGCGAGTACTACGCGCTGCTGCTCAGCTCGGTGCTCGGCATGGTCGTGCTCGTCAGCGCCGAGAACCTCGTCGCGCTGTTCCTCGGCTTCGAGCTGCTGTCGATCCCCTTGTACGTGCTGTGCGCGACGCACATGCGCCGCGAGCACTCGCTCGAGTCGGGCCTGAAGTACCTGATCATCGGCTCGGTCGGCTCGGCGACGCTGCTGTACGGCCTGGCGTTCGTCTACGGCGCGACCGGGTCGACCGACTACTCGGCGATCGGGAGCGCGGTCGCCGGTCTGCGCGACGACGTCCTGATGCTCACCGGCGTCGCGCTGGTGGTCGCGGGACTGGCGTTCAAGGCCTCGGTGGCGCCGTTCCACCAGTGGACGCCGGACGTCTACGAGGGCGCGCCGACGCCGATCACGGCGTTCATGGCGGTGGCGACGAAGGCGGCGGCGCTGGGCGCGGTGCTGCGGCTGTTCGATGTGGCGCTGATCGACCTCCAGTCGACCTGGGGCCCGGCGTTCGCCGTGCTCGCGACGATCACGATCGTGGTCGGCAACGTGGGCGCGATCGGCCAATCGTCCCTGAAGCGGCTGCTCGCCTACTCGTCGGTCGCGCAGGCGGGCTACATGCTCGCCGGCGTGGTCGTGTCGACCTCGACGGGCGCCAAGGCCACGATCTTCTACATCGCCGTCTACGCGTTGATGAACCTGGCGGCGTTCGCGGTGATCGTGGCGCGCGAGCGCGAGACCGACCTCGGCGACGACATCTCGTCGCTGTACGGCGTCGGCGCCGCACGGCCCGTGCTCGCGTGGCCGATGACCATCGCGATGCTCGCACTGGCCGGCCTGCCGGGCACCGCGGGGTTCTTCGGCAAGATCTACCTGATCGACGCGACAGTCGACAACGGCTACGGCTGGCTCGGCGTGGTGATCGTGCTCGGCTCGGCGATCTCTCTGGCGTACTACATGCGGGTCATCGCGGCGGTGTGGATGCGGTCGGCCTCGGAGGCTGTGGTTCGGCCGTTGACGCCGGGAGGCCGGCCCGCGATCGCGGGCGGGTCGGCGGAGGCGGACGTGGAAGCACCGCCGCGGCGGCGTGTGGGGCAGGTCGAGGTGCTGTTTGTGGCGATCGTGTTCGCGGCGGCCTCGATCGTGTTCGGCATCTACCCCAGCCCGTTGCTCCAGGTCGCGAGCGATGCCGCTTCGGCGTTGAGCTCGTTGG
>CAWDME010000018.1:0-135398 GCA_963803335.1 uncultured Solirubrobacteraceae bacterium
TCTGACCGGCGGCATCTCGGCTCGGGAACTGCGGCTGGGTAGGGCCGGCGAGGGAGCCAGCGGGGGTGACGAAATCCGGGGGGATTTCCCGCCCCGGGCGGATAAGCAACCGTATAGGTAGTAAATCCGCCCCGATCCGGCGCGCCGGCCGGTCCTGCTTTCCTCAATGCCGCAGTTGGCCCGGCCGGGGGCGAACTTTCGCGACGGCGCCCTAACCCCTTCGTGGACCACACCGGGCAGGCGACGACCGAGTACACCGGGCTGCTGGCACTGATCGCGGTTGCGCTGCTCGGCGCGGGCATGGTCGTCGGGCTCGACGACGTGGGCGCGGCGGTGGCGAAGGGGATCCGGACCGGCATCTGCATCGTCGGCGGTGACGTCTGCCGATCGTCCGACGCCGCGGCGGCGGGGCTCGAGCCGTGCACGGTCGGCGAGCGGTCCGGAGGTGGCGGGGCCACGCTCTCGCTCGCCTGGCTGCGGATCGGCGACCGGAACGGCTGGAGCGTCGCCACGCGCTCAGACGGCTCGGTGCTCGTCACGCGTGCGCACGCGCGCAAGGGCGGCGTCGGCGCCGGGATCGGTCTGGAAGCGAGTCCGTTCGGGCTGTCGATCGGCGTCGAGGGGAAGGCGGACTTCGAGTTCGGTTCTGGGGCGACGTGGGAGTTCCCCGACGCCGAGAGCGCGGCGCGGTTCATGGCCCACGGCGGTGACGTGGCGCCGACCTGGCGCTTCGGCGAGGCCGGTGACGTGCTGACCGCCGAGGCCGGGGTGAAGGTCGGCGGCGCGACGCTCACCGGCGTCGAGGCGACCGCGCGGTCCGCCGGCGGCGCGCGGGTGGGCCGCGGGCAGACGACGCTGTACATCCGCACGCGGCTCGACTCGGGCGCGTCGGTATGGGTCGGCAACCACACCGAGGAGATGGCCGGGCCGTCGACCGGCGACGTGATGGTGGAGCTCACGCTCGAGCACGGAAGCCCCCGCGAGGTAGCGTTCCGCACCGCGCGGAACGGCGGCGCCCCCGGTCAGGTCGTGGACACGGTCGCGCGGTTGGATCTGCGTGACCCGGCGAACCGCGCAGCGGCCACACACCTGCTCACGCAACAGCTGCCGTGGCCGGCCGCGATCGCCGGCGAGGTGCACGACGTGATGCTCTACGCCGTGCAGCACGGGACGGTGGAGCGGTCCGTGTACGACGTGCAGGACGAGTCGAGCGACTTCGAGCTCGCGGCCAGGCTGGGCGAAGAACTGGGGATCGAGGTCAACCGCGTGAAGCTGCAGCGGCGGCTCGTCGCTGCCAGCGCCTGGACGCCCGGCTCGCAAGAACGCGTGCGCGAGGACTGCGTCATGTAACCGCCGGCCCCCGCGAGCGTACATCGTGACATCTCACACAATCCGTCGCTCGTCTAGGAGGTAGCGATGGAGTTCATCAAGCGCATGGAGCCCGTGTGGCTCGCGCTCGTCGTGGTCGGTGCCCTCAACTGGCTGCTCGTCGGCCTGTTCGAGTGGAACCTCGTCACAGAGATCTTCGGGACCGGGACGGTCACCGACGTGATCTACGTCATCGTCGGCATCTCCGGCTTGATGATGCTGCCGCGACTGCTCGAGGACTTCCGCCTCGGGACCGGCCGGACGCACGCGACCGGCATGTAGCGAAACCGCGCGACGGACCGGGGGTGCACACCCGGTCCCAGCGCCAGCGACCTGGACGGATGGCCGCTTTGCGTTGCTGAGCGGCCGCTTATCTTGCTACATCGCCGTGATCTCGGTTGCCGCGACCATTTCGGATCTGCTCGAGATCCAGCTCCTGGACCGGAGCATCGCCGGCGGAAGCATCACCGACGCAGAGGCGGCCGCGAACGACAACCGCCAGGCGATCATCGGCGTGCTCCAATTCGTCGGCCTGGTCGCGGGCGCGATCGTGTTCATCCGCTGGCTCACCGCCGCGTATCGCAACACGGACGTCGTGGCCCCGGGCACGCGACGCTACGGACACGGCTGGGCGATCGGCTCGTGGTTCGTCCCGTTCCTCAGCCTGTGGCGGCTGAAGCAGGTCGTCAACGACGTCTGGCGCGCCGGCGGGCGTGACGCCGCCGACGCGGAGCCGGGCGCCCTGCTCGGACTGTGGTGGACGGCGTTCATCGTCTCCAACTGGGTCGGCGGCGTCGCCGCCCGCAGCGTCTTCGGCGACCAGACGCCCGAGGAGATCCGCAGCGGCGACATCGCGTACCTCGTCTCCGACGGGATCGACATCATCGGCGCGATCCTCGCGATCTACGTCGTACGCATGGCGTCGGACCGGCTCGACGACCGCGCGCGCAGCCTGCCGCAGCCGTCACCGGAGCCGGGCGGCGAGGGCTGGGAGGCCCCGGAGCGGCCGGCCGAACTGCCCGCGTAGTTCCCTCCGCGAGCCGCGCTAGGGTGGCCGTCCCGTGCGCTACCCGTCCGACGAGCTGACCGATTCCGAGCGCGCGCGCCTGGCGCCACACGTCACCGATCTCGAAGGCCCGGTGTTCGCGCTCGTGAACCTGCCGGAGACGGTGAAGGGCGCCCTGTTCGCGCGCTACAGCCGCTACCCGGGCACGCTGCGGCGGCTGTTCCTGGACGAGTTCGCCGACTCGCTGCCGCCCGTGAGCGCGGACATCACCGGCGAAGGCGCGCGGGCGGCGGAGCTGTACGAGCGGATCTTCGTCGGCTACGGGGACGACTCGGTGGCGCAGCTCGGCGGGGCGCACGTCGCCTGCGAATGGGTGTCGAACATCCTCACCAAGAAGCTGCAGCGGCCGCGGCTCGCCGCCTACCTCGAGCAGTCCACGCGCTACATCGCCTACGACGCGCCGATGCCCGGCGGCGGCTATCGCTACCACCGTGACCCGGCGCTCGGGCCCGAGTACGAGGCGGCGATGGACGAGCTGTTCGCTGCCTATGCCGAGGCTCTCCCGCGCGTGACCGCCTGGGTCGACGAGACGTTCGAGCGCACACCGGGCGAGCCCGATGCCGCGCGGCGGCGCGCGGTGAAGGCCAAAGCGCTCGACCTGCTGCGCGGTCTGCTGCCCGCGGCGTCGCTGTCGCACATGGGCATCTACGGCACGGGCCAGGTGTACGAGCAGCTGATCCTGCACCTGCTCGGTGACCCGCTGCCCGAGGCGCGCGCCTACGGATCGATGATCCTGGAGGCGATCAAGGCCACGATGCCGAGCTTCGTCTCCCGCGTCGAGCGGCCCGACCGCGGCGGGGAGTGGGTGACTTACCTCGAGCGCCGCCGGGCAGCAACCGAGCGCTGGGTGGCCCGCCTCGGGCTAGACCGGCGCGAGGCCGCGGCCGAAGACCGTCCGTCGGTCCGCCTCCTGCATGTGGACGGTGACGAGGACCGCCTCCTCGCCGCCCTGCTGTTCGAGGAGGCGACCGCGAGCGAGGACGAGACGCTCGAGGCGGTCCGCGGACTGTCCGAAGACGAGCGCGTCCACGCGCTGGCCGACCTCGTCGGCGAGCGCCGCAACCGCCGCCACCGCCCCGGCCGCGGCTTCGAGGCGCTCCGCTACCGGTTCGAGGTCGTCTCCGACTACGGAGCGTTCCGCGACCTCCAGCGCCACCGCATGCTCACCGTGCAGTGGCAGGCGCTGACGCCCGACCTCGGCGCCGCGATCCCCGAAGAGGTGAGCGCCGCCGGCTGCGGCGACCTGTACGCCCGAGCGCTCGAGCGCTCGCGGGCCGAGTACGAGCGCCTCGCCGCCGCCGGCTTGGCTGAAGCCGCGCCGTACGCGCTCTGCCTCGGATACCGGATCCGCTACGTCCTCGACATGAACGCGCGCGAGGCCATGCACCTGATCGAGCTGCGCTCGGGGCGCGAGGGGCACCCGTCCTACCGCGCCGTCGCGCACGAGCTGCACGCCCAGATCGCCGAGCGCCACCCCGCGGTGGCCGCCGCGATGGATCACGTGGACCGCTCGTCCGAGCCGCGGCTGGAGCGCATCCTCGCCGAGATGCGCCACGAGCGCCGCGCGGCGCTGCGCTAGCGGCGCGGCGGCAGCGCCCACAGCGCGCGCAGACGCCCCGCCCAGCCGAGGCCCTGCGCGAGCGCGCGGCGCAGCGCCCGGCGGTCGGCGGCGGACGGGAGGTCCGCCGTGCCGCCGTAGCGCGAAGCGCTGAGCCTGCGCAGGTACGCGGACGCCTCGTCGGAGGCGCCGAAGCGCTGCTCGAGCTGGCGCAGCGTCGTGCCGGTCGCGAGCGGGCGGCCGGCGCGCCGCAGCGCGAGCTCGAGGTCGAACACCGCGCGGTCGTGCGGCGACATCGGGCCGAGCCGGCGCGCGCGCCGGAGGAAGAGGACGAGCGCCGCGATCAGCGCAGCCACAGCGAGGGCGACGAAGCCGATCAGCCACCACGCCGGGCCGCTGCCGGCGTCAGCGACCGCGCTCGCTGCGGCGCTCTTGCGCGCCGGGTCGAACAGCAGGTCCGGGCGCACGCCGTTGAGCCGGCGCGACGCCTGGCCGAGGGTCCCGCCCGCGATGCCCGGGGCGACGCCCGGCGGCGGCACGGCTGCGGGCGGCGGCGCGAGCGCCGCGATCTGCGAGCGCGCGGGCGTGGCGTCGGGCGTCGGGTCGAACGTCACCCAGCCGAGATCGTCGAACCAGGCCTCCACCCATGCGTGGGCATCCGTGTCGCGCACGATCCACGCGTCGCGTCGCTTGGAGAACCCGCCGGGGCTGAAGCCCGTCGCCACGCGCGCGGGCACGCCGCCCATCCGCAGCAGCAGCGCCATCGCGCCCGCGAAGTGCTGGCAGTAGCCCTCCTTGTTGTCGAACAGGAACGCGTCGAGCGGAGCGCGGCCGGGCGCCGGCGCCGCCGGGCGCTCCGAATAGGTGAACCCGTTCTGCAGGTAGGTGTTGACCGCGAGGATGTAGTCGTACGGCGTCTTGGCCTTCTTGCGGAGCTGCTTGGCGAGTGCCCACGTGCGCCGGTACGGCGAGCGCCGGAACGTCTCGTCGGTGGCCCCGAAGCGCGTGCGCCGGGCGGCGGGATAGGTCACGAACGGCTGGCTGTCGTCGCCGAACGGCCGCAGGTGGACGACGGCCGCACGCACGCGCCCGCGCTCGACGCCGCCGACGGAGCGGATGGTCGGCCGGCGGCCGCGCAGGAACGGCACCGCCACCTCCAGCTCCTCCTCGCGCGGGATGCGGAGGCCGATCGAGTCGGCCGCGCGCAGATCGGCGGGGCTGGGCGTCGGCGTGTAGACCTCGGCCTTGTACGAGTCGCCGCGCCGCAGCTCGCTCTCGGCGGTCCAGCGGCCCGGCTCGCCCGACGGATGCACGTTCCGCGTCGAGTCCTCGACCTTCATGATCGTGCCGGAGGCGATGACGTCGGTCGAGCGCATACGCCTCACCGACACCTCGATGTCGTCGAGCTGGCCCGGCTTGTTGAGATAGTCCTCGCGGAGGTCGTTCACGGGGTCGTTGCCGCCGCGGTCGAGCGGCCCGGCGTCGGCAAAGCCCGTGCCGTCGAACAGGTCGAGGTTCGCTGCCTTCCAGTAGTGCGGCTCATCGGACTTGATCCGCAGCACCTCGTTGCCGTCACGCGGCCAGTCGATCGGCCCATACTGCTGGGCCCACGAGAAGCGCACCGGGTCGTCGGGCCCGAGGTTCTCGGCGAACGCCTTGTAGTCGAACCACGGCTCGCCGCGGTCGGCGACGGCGGCGAGCGGCAGCGCACCCGCCAGCGCGACGCCGAGCAGCAGCGCGACGCCGAGGCCCGGGCGCAGCGGCAGCCGCTCGAGCCACAGGAAGCAGACCGTCAGCGCGGCGATCGCCACGCCGAGCAGCAGCGGGCGGGCGCCGCCGAGCGAGACGACCGGCGAGACGACCGCCACGAGCAGGCCCATCAGCGCCAGGAACGGGTAGCCGCGGGTTGGTCGGGGGTGGGTGGGTGGGGATCTAAATCCGCGCGGCCAGCAGGCCACGAGCGCCGCGACGGTCAGCAGCAGCGCGCCGCCGACTTCGAGCGTGGCCTCCGGCCAGATGTCGGGGCCGTCGTAGGGCAGGCGCACCGTCCCGAGCGACTGCGCGCCGCTCGCCAGGCCGTCCGCCAGCTCGCGCCAGTTGCGCGGGCGCAGCAGGTCGAGCGAGATGCCCGACACGACGAGCGCGGCGAGCAGCGACAGCGCCGCCACGAGCACCGTGCCCGGACCGCGCCAGCGCCGCGGCAACCGGTCGCACGCGAACACGGCGGCGGCGGCCGCGGTCGCGGCCGCGACCCACAGCAGCGCCCGCGCCGAGCTCAGCCCCGCGACCATCCGCTGCCACTCCAGCGCGCCCAGCGACGCCAGCGCGGCGAACCCGACCAGCCGCGCCACCCGGATCGGGACGAGCGCGACCGGACCCTTCTCCTGGACGAGCTCCGTGGTCACTGCGCGGATTCCATCTCCTGCTGGCGGAGCTCGATGCGGCGGATCTTGCCCGTGAGCGTCTTCGGCAGCTCGTCGACGAACTCGATCTTGCGCGGGTACGCGTACGCCGACAGCCGGTCGCGCACGAACTTCTGGATCTCGGCCACGAGCTCGTCCGACGCTTCGTGGCCCGACGCGAGCACGATGAACGCCTTCACGACGTTGCCACGGCGCTCGTCGGGCGAAGCGACGGCCGCCGCCTCGGCGACCGCCTCGTGCTCGAGGCAGGCGGACTCGACCTCGAACGGCCCGATCCGGTAGCCGGCCGCGATGATCACGTCGTCGGCGCGGCCCTCGTACCAGACGTAGCCTTCCTCATCCATGCGCGCGGCGTCCTTGGAGTGGAACCACTCACCGCCGAACGTCGCCTCCGACGCCTCGTCGTTGCGCCAGTAGCCGAGCGGATAGTGCGGGTTGGACCGCGCGCGCAGGCAGATCTCGCCGCGCTCGCCCTGGGCCACCGGCTTCTCGTCCTCGTCGAGGATCTGCACGTCCCAGCCCGGCATCGGCCGCCCCATCGAGCCCTCGCGCACCGGCATGAACGGGTAGTTGGCGACGAGCGGATACGACTCGGTGAGCCCGTAGTAGTCGAGCACCGTGAGCCCGTACTGCTCGCGGAACCAGCGGATCGCCTCCGGGTTCAGCGGCTCGCCGGCCGAGCAGACGCGCCGGAACTTCTGCGGGTAGCGGGTGCCGGCGTCGGAGATCGACATCATCGAGCGCATCGCGGTCGGCGTCGTGAACACGTTCGTGACGCCGTGGCGCGACAGGAAGTCGAGCTGCTTGTGCGCGTCGAAGCCGCCCTGGCGCTGGTAGACGGCCTGCACGGCGCCGAGCCGCCACGGCCCCAGCAGCGGCGCGATGCCCGCCGCCCACGCCCACTCCCCCATGCCGTGGAAGAGCTCGCCCTCCTGCACCTCGTGGCAGTAGATGAACTCCTCGTGCGCCAGCAGGTAGCGCTGCGCGTGGACGATGCCCTTCGCGAGGCCGGTCGTCCCGGACGAGTAGTAGAGCTGCGCCGGGTCGTCGGCCGCGGTGTCGACCGCCTCGAACGAGGGGTCGCCGCTCGCGAGCAGGTCGTCGTCGAGGATCAGGACCTGGTCGTGCGCGAGGCGCGAGGCGTTGGCCGCGTCGGTGACGACGACCTTCGGATCCGAGTCGTTGATGCGATGGCGGATGCCCTCGTCGCCGTAGAGCACCGACATCGACAGCAGGATGGCGCCGGACTTGTAGGTGCCGAAGAAGGCGGCAGCGGTTTCGGGGGTCGGGGGGAGCACCATCGCGACGCGATCACCCTGCTGTACGCCGTGAGCGCGCAAAACGTTCGCGAAGCGGTTCGACCACTCCTGCAGCTCGCCCCAGTTGATCTCGCGGACGTTGCCCTCGAAGTCCTCGTGGAGCATCGCCTGCTTGTCGGGCGGGTGCTTGTCGCAGCAGTCGGCGGCGATGTTGTACCGCTCGGGCACGCGCCACTTGTGCGCCGCCACTGCCTCCTCGTAGGAACCGATCTCCAGTGTCATCGCTCCTCCTCTACCGACCTCGCGAGATGACGATACTGACGGGGTGGCCGAGCTACGTGCATCCGATGCCGACCGTGAGCGCACCGTCGCCGCTCTGCGGCACCACGCGGCGGTCGGCCGGCTGACGATCGACGAGCTCGCCGCGCGGAGCGAGCAGGCCTACGCGGCGGCGACGGTGGGCGAGCTCGCGACACTCCAGGCCGACCTGCCGTCGCTCGTCACGCGCCCTGTGCGCCGCGGCCACGCGGCGCCGGGCTGGCGCAGCTTCACGGCCCGCTGGCACACGCCGGTGAGCGCCGAGCTCACGGTGGCGGAGCTGATCGCCCACCTCGCCCCCGCGATCCAGGCGTGCGGCTTCGACCTCATCCAGCGCGCGGACGACCGGCTGCGCTTCGAGCGCCGCCGCCGCCCCGGCTGGACGTGGGCGATCGTCGTCCTCGTGCCGATCTTCGGGTGGTTCGCGCTGTTACACAAAGAGCTGGTCCGCATCACCATCGACGTCGCCGAGACCGGCCGCGGGACGCAGGTCGTCGCGAGCGGCATCGCGCCGCAGGCGATCCGCCGGACGCTGGCCGAACTGGAAGACTGACGGGCAATGGCTCGTGCGGCGGTCGTAACCGGAGCGGCGAGCGGGATCGGCCGCGCGATCGCGGCACGGCTCGAGCGCGATGGCGCGCAGGTCCTCGCCGTCGACCTCGAGCCCGACCCCGACGGCCCGGGCGAGCCGTTCACCGCTGACCTCACGACGCGTGACGGGAATCGCGAAGCCGTCACCGCCGCGCTCGAGCGCTTCGGCCGCCTCGACACGGTGATCCCCAACGCCGGCTTCCAGCACGTCGCGCCGGTCGAGGAGTTCCCCGAGGACCGCTGGGAGGCGATGATCGCGCTGCTGCTCACCAGCCCGTTCCTGCTCGCCCGCGCCGCCTGGCCGGCGCTGCGCGAGAGCGGCGACGGGCGCTACATCGCGATCGCCTCGGTGCACGGGCTGGTGGCGTCGCCGTTCAAGAGCGCCTATGTCTCGGCCAAGCACGGGGTGCTCGGCCTGGTGAAGACCCTGGCGCTCGAGGGCGCGGACCAGGGCGTGGTGGCCGCCGCGGTCTGCCCCGGCTATGTCCGCACGCCGCTGGTGGAGAACCAGGTCGCCGCGCAGGCGCAGGCGCACGACATGCCGGAGGAGCGGGTGCTCGAGGAGGTGATCCTCGCTCCGCACGCGGTCAAGCGGCTGATCGAGCCCGACGAGGTCGCCGACGTGGTGGCCTTCCTGCTCGGCCCGACCGGCCGCTCGTTCACCGGCGCCGCAGTGACGATGGACCAGGGCTGGTCGGCGCGTTGACGCCGGTCGGCGCCGTCTACACGCCCGCCTGGCTCGCCGACCACGTCCTCGACGTCATCGGCTGGCAGCCGGAGGACGACCTGCTCGACCCCACGTGCGGCGACGGTGCGTTCTTGCGCGCGGCCGTGCGTCGGCGTCTCGCGGCAGGGATGCGCGGCGATGCGCTCGTCGCCGGGCTGCGCGGGATCGACATCGACCCGGGCGCCGTGCGAGCCGCGCGGGCGGCGATCCGCGAGCTGGCGGGCGCCGAGCCGGCAATCGAGGTGGGCGACGCGCTCGACGCCACGGGCCAGGCGCGCTTCGTCGTCGGGAACCCGCCGTGGGTGCGCTGGAGCGCGCTGCCGCCCGCGTACGCGGCGCGCGTGAAGGCGCTCGGCGCCGGCGGGCGCGACCGCTGGGTGGGCGGCATCGAGCCCGACGTCGCGACCGTGATCACGAAGCACGCCGTACGTTCGCTGCTGGCGCCGGGCGGGACGCTCGCGTTCGTGATCACCGGCAGCGTGTTCGCCAACGAGTCGAGCGAGCGCTTCCGCCGCTTCGAGGGCGCCGGCGTGCAGCTGGTCGAGGACTACGCCGCGCTGAAGCCGTTCGCCGAGGCCACCCATCCCACGCTGCTCGTGCTGCGCCGCGGAGAGACGACGACCTACCCGGTGCCGTACCGCGTCCATCGTCCCGACAGGGTCCAGGAGCTGCTCGCCGCGCCCGTCCCCGGCACCGAGGCCGGCCCATGGCTGAAGGGCACGCGCGCGCAGCACGCGACCTGGCGGCGCATCTTCGGACCCGGCGCCTACCGAGCGCGCAAGGGCATCACGACCGATCTGAACGGCGCCTTCTTCGTGCGCGCCGAGCTGCGCGGGGAGACGGCGACGGTCACCAATGACCCGGCGCTCGGGCGCAAGGCGCTCCCGCAGGTCACCGCGGAGGTCGAGGCCGCGCACGTGTTCCCGCTCCTCCGCGGGCGAGAGCTCGGAGGGCAGCCGTCACTGCACGTGTTGGTGCCCCAGCGCGGCATGCACGGCGACCCCGACCTGCCGCGCAGCGCCCCGCTCACGCACGCCTATCTCGAGCGCTTCCGCCCCGCGCTCGAGCAGCGATCCAGCCTGCGCCGCTACCAGCCGCGCGCGCCGTACTGGTCGCTGTGGAACGTCGGCCCGTACACGTTCAGCCCGCACAAGGTCGCCTGGCGCGAGATCGCCGGCCGCTTCCAGGCCGCGTACGTCGGCCCGGAGGTGATCGTCTGCGACCACAAGCTGTACTTCGTGCCCTGCGAGAGCGAGGCCGAGGGCCGCTATCTCGCGGGCGTGCTGAACGCGCCGACGGTGGCCGGCGCGATCAGCGCCTACGCCGCGCAGCTGAGCTTGGGCACGAGCGTCGTCGAGTACCTCGCGATCCCGCGCTTCGACGCCGCGGACCCGCGGCACCGGGAGATCGCTGAGGCGCCCGACGACGCGCGCGTGCTCAGTCTTCTTGCTCCTGACGCTCCTTGATCTTGCCCTCGAGCTGGGACATGACGTCCGGGTCGCGCAGCGTCGTGACGTCGCCGAGCTCGCGGCCCTCGGCTATGTCACGCAGCAGGCGGCGCATGATCTTGCCCGAGCGGGTCTTCGGCAGGTCGTCGGCCCAGATGATGCGCTTGGGCCGCGCGAGCTTGCCGATCCGCTTGGCGACGTGCTCGCGGATGTCCTGGACGAGCGCGTCGTCGCCGTCGCCGTCGGCGCCCTGCAGCGTCACGAACGCCGTGATCGCCTGGCCGGTGTCCTCGTCCTGCTGCCCGATCACCGCGGCCTCGGCGACCCGCTCGTGCGAGACGATCGCCGACTCGACCTCGGCGGTCGACAGCCGGTGCCCGGATACGTTGACCACGTCATCGACGCGGCCGACGACCCAGAAGTAGCCGTCCTCGTCGCGACGCCCGGCGTCACCGACGAAGTAGGTCTCCGTGCCGTACTTGGACCAGTAGGTCTCGACGAACCGGTCCTCCTCCTTGTACAGCGTGCGGAGCATCGACGGCCACGGCTCGTTGAGCGTGAGGAACCCCTGCTCGGTGCCGGCGTCGCTGCCCTCGTCGTCGACCACGCCGGCCTCGATCCCCGGCAGCGGCGTGCCCGCGGATCCGGGCTTCATCTCCTGGACCCCCGGCAGCGTCGTGATCATGATCGCGCCCGTCTCGGTCTGCCACCAGGTGTCGACGACCGGGCAGCGCTCGCCGCCGATGACCTTGTAGTACCAGAGCCAGGCCTTCGGGTTGATCGGCTCGCCGACCGTGCCGAGCAGCCGCAGCGAGCTGAGATCGTGCTTGCCCGGGTGCTCCGCGCCCCACTTGATGCAGGCGCGGATCGCTGTCGGTGCGGTGTAGAAGATCGTCACCTTGTAGCGCTCGCACAGGTCCCACCAGACGTCCTTGTCCGGGTAGTCGGGCGCGCCCTCGTACATCACCGACGTGCAGCCGTTGGCCAGCGGCCCGTAGACGATGTAGGAGTGGCCGGTGACCCAGCCGACATCGGCCGAGCACCAGAAGACGTCCTCTTCCGGCTTGAGGTCGAAGACGTGCTTGTGCGTCCAGGCGACCTGCGTCAGGTAACCGCCGGTCGTGTGCAGGATGCCCTTCGGCTTGGCCGTCGAGCCACTCGTGTAGAGGATGTAGAGCGGGTGCTCGGCGTCCAGCGGCTCGGCCGGGCACTCGTCGTCGGCGGCCTCCATGACGGTGTGCCACCAGAAGTCCCGGCCCTCCTGCATTTCGCAGTCGGCCTTCGTGTGCTGGACGACGATGATCGTCTCGAGGTGGTCGAGCCCGCCCATCTCCTCGTCCACCTGCTGCTTGATCGGCGCGGTCTTGCCCTTGCGGCGGGCGCCGTCAACGGTGATCAGCGCCTTGGCCTCGGAGAACTCCATGCGCTCCTTGACCGACGTCGGCGAGAAGCCGCCGAAGACGACGTTGTGGATCGCGCCGATCCGCGCGCAGGCGAGCATCGCCACCACGACCTCGGGGATCATCGGCAGGAAGATGCCGACGACGTCGCCGGCCTCGATCCCGCGATTCTTCAGCGCGTTGGCGAACTTCTGCACGTCACGGTGCAGGTCCTCGTACGTGATGTCGCGCTCCTCGCCCTCCTCGCCGCGCCAGTGGAACGCCACGCGGGTGCCGTTGCCGGCCTCCACGTGGCGATCCACGCAGTTGTAGGAGACGTTGAGCTTGCCGCCGACGAACCACTTGGCGAACGGCGGGTCGGACCAGTCGAGCACCTGGTCCCACTTCTCGTGCCAGTGCAGCGCCTCGGCCTGCTCGGCCCAGAACGCCTCACGGTCCTCGTTCGCCTTCTCGTGGATCGACCCGTCCGTGATGACGGCGTGCTCGGCGAACTCATCCGGAGGCGAGAACCTCTCCTGCTCCAAGAGCTCGCCGAGCTCCTGCTCGAGCGTCTTGCCTTCCGTCGCCATACGTCTCCTCTCTCAGCGCTTCAACGACCGTGTCGGGAACACGGTACGCCCGAACGTCGCGTTCGTGACTTCCGCGAAGGAGGCGTACCACGCCGCGAACGCGGTCGCGAGCCCGATCCAGCCGCCGAGCTTGACGATGCTGTCGTTGCCGCCCGCGTTGCCGATGCCGAGCACGATGAACGTCACGGCCAGCAGGGCGAACACCACCGCGACCGCGGCGGTCGTCCGCAGCGACGCGATGAACATGTAGCTCGTGAAGATGCCCCACGCGATCAGGTACAGGCCGACGGCGTGGCCCGCGTCGGCTTCCGGCACCTTGTCGGCGAAGAACGTCACGAACGCCCAGAACGACAGCCAAAAGGCCCCGTAGGACGTGAACGCGGTCGCGCCGAACGTGTTACCGGTGCGGAACTCCCACATGCCGGCGAGCAGCTGGGCGAGCCCGCCGTAGGCGAGCGCCAAGCCGAAGACGATCGGCTCACCGGCGTCGCTGACGAGGCCGGAATTGAACATGCTGAGCACGAACGTGGTGAGCGCGAACGCCGCCAGCCCGAGCGGGCCGGGGTTCGCGATGGTGAACGACGGGGGCGTCGTGGCCGCCTCTTCGGCGGCGGTGCGGCCGCCGGTGGCGTCGGGCCCGCGGAAAGTCGCGGCTTCCATCGCACTCCCTCCTTGCACGAAAAACTGGGCACGCCGACGGCGTGACCCCGCAGATGTCACGCACTTCCCTACCCGAAACCCACACCTGCACACCTGCGATCGTCAGCAGGAAAACATTGTGCCGATACATAAGATCTCGGCGGCATGACGCCCCTGGTCGAGCGCGAACGGGAAGTCGCCGCGCTCGCGGCGCTGCTCGATGCGGTGGCGGACGGCGAGGGCCGGGCCGCCTGGATCGAGGGACCGGCCGGGATCGGCAAGAGCACGTTGCTCACCGAGGCGCGCAGGCATGCCAGCGACGCCGGCGCGCACGTGCTCGCCGCGCGCGGCTCGGAGCTCGAGCGCGAGTTCCCCTTCGGCGTCGTGCGCCAGCTGTTCGAGGCCGTCGTCGCCGACCGCGAGCAGGCGCTCGCCGGCGCGGCGGCGCCGGCCGCCGCCGTGTTCGGCGATACCGGGATGAGCGAGGGCGACGTCTCGTTCGCCGCGCTGCACGGCCTGTTCTGGGTCGCGCTCAACCTCGCCGCCGAGGGGCCGCTGTTGCTCGCGATCGACGACCTGCACTGGTGCGACCGGCCCTCGCTGCGCTTTGTCGCCTACCTCGCGCGGCGGCTCGAGGGCCAGCCGATCCTCGTGGCCACCACGGTCCGCACCGGTGAGCCGGGGACCGACGTCTCGCTGCTCGGCGAGATCGCCCACGACCCGTCGACGGTGGCCGTGCGGCCGGTGCCGCTGAGCGCCGAGGCCGTGCGCGCGCTGGTGCGCGAGCGGCTCGGCGCGGAGGCCGACGAGCCGTTCTGCGCGGCCTGCCACGAGGCCACCGGCGGCAACCCGCTGTTCCTGCGCCAGCTGCTCACCGCGCTCGAGGCCGACCACGTGCGGCCGGACGCCGAGCACGCCCGCGTGGTGCTCGAGATCGGCCCCGCGCGGTGTCGCGCACCGTGATCATGCGCCTCGCGCGCCTGTCCGAGGACGCGATCGCGGTGGCCCGCGCCGTGGCCGTGCTCACCGAGAGCGCCACACTGCCCGCCGTCGCCGCGCTCACCGGGCTCAGCGAGGAGCGCGTGGCCGACGCCACCGGCTTGCTCGCACGCGCCGAGATCCTGCGGCGCGAGGCGCCGATCGCGTTCGTGCACGCGCTCGTGCGCGACGCCGTCTACCAGGAGCTGCCGCTCGGCGAGCGCGAGCTGCAGCACGAGCGCGCGGCGCGCGTGCTGCTCGAGGCCGGGGCGCCGCCCGAGCAGGTCGCCGCCCATCTGCTGGCGGCGCCGCGCCGCGGGCAGGTGTGGGTGGCCGAGCAGCTGCGCGAGGCCGGCCGTGCGGCGGTGACGCACGGCGCGCCGGAGAGCGGCGTCGCCCACCTGCGGCGCGCGCTCGAGGAGCCCGCCCCGGCCGAGTGGCGGCCGGAGCTGATGCGCGAGCTCGGGCTCGCCGAGATCCTGACGGACGGGCGCGCCGCGATCGCCCACCTGACCGAGGCCTATGACACGCTCGAGGCTCCGGCGGACCGCATGGAGGTCGCGCACGCGCTCTGCCGCGCCCTGGTGTTCACCGGAGCGCTCGCCGAGGCGTCGGAGTTCGCCCAGCGCGTCGCGGCCGAACTGCCGGACCTCGAGGACGACGGGCGGGCGCTCGCCGCGTTCGACCTGATGCTCGGCTTCTTCGGCCTCGATGCCCCGCAGCGGCTACGGGGGCTCGAGGCACACCGCGATCCCCCGGGCGACACCCTCGGCGCGAAGATGCTCGCGTCCGTCGCGTCGCTGTGGTGGGCCCACACCGGTGACCACGTGGACGAGTGCGCCGAGCTCGCGCTCGCCTCGCTCGCCGGCGGCGAGCTCACGGTCGCGGACAACGGGCTGCTGATGATGGCCGCGATGATGACGCTCGTCTACGGCGATCGCCCCGAGGTCGACGCGCAGTGGGTGTTCGCGCAGTCCGAGGCGCATAAGCACGGCTCCCTGCTCGGGATCTCCGCGATCCACCTCTGGCACGGGTTCACGCTGCTCCAGTACGGCGAGCTGGCGGAGGCGGCGGACTCGCTGCGCCGGGGCCAGGAGGAGTTCGACGCCTGGGGGTTCGGGGAGATCGCGAGCCGCTACACGCGCTCCTTCCTCTGCCGCGCGGCGCTCGAGCGCGGCCGCATCGACGAGGCGCGCGTGTGGCTGGATCGCAGCCCACCGCTGGTCGGCGAGAACTCGGACGGCAGCCGCTACTGGCGCGCAACTCAGCTGGCCCTGCTCGTTGCCGAAGGTCGCGCCGCGGAGGCGCTCGACGCGTTCGCCGAGTACCAGCGCTACCACTCGCACGTGCGGGCGCCGACGTCGACGTGGGCCCGCTCCAACGCCGCGCTCGCCCTCGACCGGCTCGGCCGGCGGGACCAGGCGCTCGCGCTCGCCGAGGACGAGCTGGCCGACGCACGCCGCTGGGGCGCACCCGGGACGGTCGGCCCGTCGCTGCGGGTGGTCGGCTTGCTGCGCGGCGACCTGGACCTGCTGCAGGAGGCCGCCGACGTGCTCGAGCACTCCCACGCGCGGCTCGAGCTGGCGAAGGCGCTGGCCGACCTCGGCGCTGCGCTGCGCCGCGAGCGCCGGCCCAGCGAGGCGCGTGAGCCGCTGCGGCGCGCGCTCGAGCTGGCCGACGCGTGCTCGGCCGACGGGCTCGTCGAGCATGTGCGCTCCGAGCTATACGCGGCGGGGGCGCGCCCGCGCACGACCGCGCTCGGCGGCGTCGACGCGCTGACGGCGAGCGAGCGGCGCGTGGCCGCCTTCGCGGCGGACGGCCAGAGCAACCGCGACATCGCCCAGTCGCTGTTCGTCACGCCCAAGACGGTCGAGGTCCACCTGAGCAATGCCTACCGCAAGCTCGGGATCCGCTCTCGGCGTGAGCTGGCCGGCGCGCTGGCAAAGTCTGGGGACGGCGTTTAGGGGACCCCCCGATGGCAAGTGGGCGCCGTGCCGCGATCCTGTGTGCATGACCTCACGAGCGGTCACCATCACCCTCGACCTGCGCCTGGCGGGCGACGAGCTGGACGGTCGCGCCAGCGACGAGAGCGGCAGCGACCGCGCGTTCTCCGGGTGGCTCGGCCTGCTCGTGACGATCGACGCCCTGCTCAACGAGGCGCCGGAACAGGCCGAAGCGGCCTGACGGCCTCTAGCCGCGGCGCTTGCGCTTGCGCTTCTTCGACGACGGGTGCGGGCGCGTGCCCGCCGGCGCCGGCGCGGCCTCGGCGGCCGGCTTGCGAGCCTGGGCGGCGCCGGCACGCCGCGCCTCCGCAGCCTCGCGCTGACTCGGCCACGGCTCCGCCTGGCCGGTCCGCCACGCCGGCGGCGCGGTGGCGCGCCCGAAGCCCAGCAGCATGAGGCCGATCGACAGGAGCCAGAACGCCTCGATGAACGGAGCGAACACGAAGAACTGCTGGAACACCGACAGGGCGCCCGAGGCGATGCCGAGGATTCCGAGGAAGCGCGTGAGCAGACCGACGCGCATCGCGTTCAACGCGATCAGCAGGATCCCCGCCCCGAGCACGAGCGGAACCAGCTGCTGCAGCAGCTGCGAAGCCGCCACGAACACGTTGCCGCCGATGTCGCTCGCGTCGTCGATCGTGCGCGAGCTGTCGAGGAATGTCGAGAAGGCGGTCGACCGGCCGATCTCGCCGAGCACGCCCGCGACGGCCAGGAGCACCGCGCCGATGAACGCGATGTAGATCACGAGCCTCGGCATCGCCGGCCGGCGTGCGCGCGTCGCCAATCCGAGGAACGTCAGCAGCCAGGCGAGCGCGAGGTACCCGATCGCCTGCAGCACCGTCGAGCCGATGAACGTCGCGTTGTGGTCGACGTAGTACTGGAAGACGGGCGTGAGCATGCTCGGCTGGTCGCCGACCGGGCCGGGCTTGAACGCCTGGGCGAGCGAGGTGAGGAAGCCGGCGCGCGGCAGGTCCTTGAGCACCGTCTGCGCCCAGATCAGGCTGATGACCGTGAGTACGGCGGCCGCGATCGCGGCGGCGCCGGCGCGCGGGCGCTGGCGCTCCTCCCAGGCGAGCTGCTGCTCGATGTCTTCGGCGACGGCGGCCAAGCGGCAGATCCTAGATATCGCCGGCGCCGTCGGGGGGACCGGCCAGCGAGCTGCGCACGTCGCGGTCGCCCAGCCGGCGCGGCGGGTCCGGGTCGATCTCGTTGCGCCCGGCCACTCGCGACACCTGCTCGCCCGCGAACAGGACGACGTCCAGGACAGGGGCCGCCAGCCGGATCAGGCCTTCGATCCGGCGCTGCAGAGCGAGCTGACCGGCAGTGCGATGCGCCACGGCGCGCGATTGTAGACTCGCCCGCGTGCTGATCCGGGACGTCATGACCGAGTCGGTCGTCACGGCGGCCCCCGAGCGCACGGTCCGCGAGATCGCCGAGCTCATGCGCGAGCGCAACGTCGGCTCGGTCGTGCTCGTCGACGGCTCCGGCCCGGTCGGCTTCGTCACCGACCGCGATCTGGCGCTCTCGGTCATCGCCGACGGCCGCGACTTCGGCGACCACGTGGCCGACCACGCGTCCTCGCCGGTGATCACCGCCGAGGCGGGCATGGACGTCGAGGAGGCCGGCGAGCTGATGGTCCGCCACGCGATCCGGCGCCTCGTCGTGGTCGACGGCGGCCGCCTCACAGGCATCGTGACGCTCGACGACCTCGCCTCCCGGACCGGCGACGCCGAGCTGGCCAGCCAGCTCTCGAGCCGCGTCACGCGCGCCGTGATGCCCGACTTCTTCTTCCACGAGCGCGGCGACCGTTAGCCTTGTAGCCATGGAAGGCTTCGGAGGCTTTTTCAACGACCCTGACTTTCAGAAGCGGCTGCAGGAGATGGCCGAGCAGATGCAGTCGTCCCAGAACCTCGCCTGGGCCGACAACGCGATCAAGCTCGCCGTCGACATGACCGTCGCTGCGATCAACCGCGTGAACCTGCAGGGCAACGCCGAGGAGCAGGCCAAGCAGGTCCGCTCGGTGATGGCGACGGTCTTCCCGGAGGCCGTGACGCTGGTGCGCGAGGCCCGGCAGGGCCTCTCCTAGCCTGCAGGCTCTGCCGCTTCTTCGGCCCGCGCCGCGCGCCCCTGCGCGATGACCTCCTTGAAGGAGCGGATCCTGAATACCCACACGAGCGCCGCGAAGCCGACGCCGAATGTGAACGCCGCGATCGCGATCTGCTGGCCGACGGAGTAGGCGGCAACGGTGGCGCCCGCCGCTGTGCCGGAGAAGACCTTCACGAGCAGCGCCTGCTGGACGCCCGCGCCGCCCGGCGTGAACGGCACCAGCGCCGCGACCGCGTTCACCCCGAGCACGAGCAGCACGTTGCGCACCGACCCGCCGACGTTGAACGCGCTGAGCAGGAAGAAGAACGCGGTGAAGCGGAACAGCCAGCCGACGAACTGCACGGCGAATACCTCGCGGAGGTAGCGCCGGCGGTCCATGAGGATCGTCACGCCCTGGCGTACGCGCCCCCAGAACGCGCGCACGCGCGCCGACAGCAGCGCGAAGGCGATCAGCGTCCCGATCCCCGCCACGGTCAGCAGGAACAGCGTGAAGCGCGGATGGGAGGCGAAGAACGCGAGGTCGAAGGCCGGCAGCTTCGAGAAGTCCGGCGGCTTCGGGAACGCGCCTTGCGAGAACGCGAAGGCCATGATCGGGATCGCCATGCAGAGGTCGAAGATCAGCTCGACGGCGAAGCTCGACGCCACCGCCGGGTAGCTCGAGTTGGGGATCCGCGACTTGGTCAGGAACAGCCGGACGACATCCCCGCCGCGCGCCGGCACCACCGCGTTGAACCCGTAGCCGGCAATGTAGGCGCCCCAGATGTAGCGGAACTGGATCCGTTCGTCGGGATACGCCGCACGGAGGATGTTGAACGAGGCGCGCGCCCGGATCGTCAGATAGATCCCGAACGCGACCAGGGCGATGAACAGCGACAGCCACTGGATCGCGGCGAGGCTGTCGAAGAAGTCCCCGACGGCGTTGAAGAAGGCCGAGAACGAGTCGCCGAGGGACGCGAGGGGCACGGCCTAGAGGCTAGGCGACGTGCACCGGCCGGCCCGGCACGGGTGAGGACTGGACGATCGAGGTCGTCGTCTGGCCGTAGATCACGAAGCGGTCGATGAGCTCCTCGAGGTGCTCGACGTCGCGCACCGTGGCCTTCATGAAGAAGCAGTCCTCGCCGGTGATGCGGTGGCACTCGACGATCTCCGGAGTCGCGCGCGCGAGCTCGGCGACCTTGGGGATCTGGCGTGGCGCGGGGCGGATGCGGATCACGGTGGTGAGCGCGTAGCCGAGCGCCCGCGGGTCGACCCGGGCGTGGTAGCCGGTGATCACGCCGTCGCGCTCGAGCCGCTGCACGCGCTCGGCCACCGCCGGCGGCGACAGCCCGACGCGGCGCCCGAGCTCGGCGAGGCTGAGCCGGCCGTCGCCCTGGAGCTCTGCGAGGATTCGACGGTTTGTGACGTCGTTGTCCCGTTGATCGTTAGGCATCGCAGCCAAGATAGCTGTGAACGGCTCTTCGATCCAGTCGTTCGTGCCTCGATCCTGTGGCTGTGCGTCCGCCGCCCCAGGTCTACTTCATCGGCAGCGCGATCTTCCACTACCTCGGCCCGGCCTTCGCCGTGCTGCTGTTCGCCCGCGTGGATGTGCTCGGCGTGGCGTGGCTGCGGATCGCCGCCGCGGCGGTGGTGTTCGCCGCGTGGCGACGGCCGTGGCGCCGGGTCGACCTGCGCGACCGCACGCTGATCGCCTGGGGCGCCGTGCTCGCGGTGATGAACTGCTGCTTCTACCTGGCGATCGACCGGCTGCCGCTCGGCACCGTGGCGGCGATCGAGTTCCTGCCGGTCATCGTTCTGGCCGCGCTCGGCGCCCGCACGCCGCGCAATGTCGCGGCGCTGGCGCTGGCGGTCCCCGGCGTCTACCTGCTCACCGACGTGCAACTCGACGGCGAGCCGCTGGGCGTCGCGTTCGCGTTCGCCAACGCGATCCTGTTCGCGCTCTACATCGTGCTCGGCCACCGGGTCGCCCAGCGCGGCGCCGGCGGCGGGATCGACGGCCTCGGCGCGTCGATGCTGCTCGCCATGGTGGTCGTCACGCCGCTGGCGGGCTGGGCGGCGGTGCCGGCGGTCGGCGATCCCGTCGCGCTGCTCGCCGGCGCCGGCGTTGGGATCTGCTCCTCGGTGATCCCCTACGTCTGCGACCAGCTCGCGATGGCGCAGCTGACGCGTGCGGCCTACGCGCTGATGGTCGCGCTGCTGCCGGCCACCGCGACGGTGATCGGGATCGTCGTGCTCGGCCAGGTGCCGTCATGGGTCGAGGTCACGGGAGTGGCACTGGTCGTCGCGGGCGTCGGCCTGCATCGGGAGCCCGCCACACCAGCGGAGCCGACCGCCCGAGCAGCGTCTCCATCCCCGCGACGCGCAGCCGCCACGGGGTGAGGCGCAGGACGCCGGCGTCGGGGTCGTCCGGGCCGTCGGGCCAGATCGTGTAGGGGTCGTGGCCGAGCGGCTCCGGTGCCGCGCGGAAGAGCTCCCAGGCGTGCTGCTTGTCCTCCACCCATTCGGCGTGGCACTCGGCGACCGCGACGTCGTGCGCCGCGTCCCAGTACGAGCAGGACACGTACGGGCTGTGCTCGAGGTGGGCGCGTTTGAGCGGCGTGGGCCGGGTGGTGATCCAGCCGGTGAGCCCCTCGTCCGTGACCTCCCAGAGCGGATGGAGGATGCGCGAGCGCGGGCGGTCGTGCTGGTCGACGGTCGCCACCGTGCACCACACGATCCGGTGCGCGACCGCGACGAAGGCGTCTTGTACAACCATAGTTGTGGATAGTTGCACAACCATGGTTGAATATCAAGGCGTGGACGTCGACCTCTCCCTTGCCTCCCTGTTCGCCGGCTGGGCGATGGCGGACGA
The DNA here is from genome assembly GCA_963803335.1 of uncultured Solirubrobacteraceae bacterium. Lineage (GTDB taxonomy): Bacteria > Actinomycetota > Thermoleophilia > Solirubrobacterales > Solirubrobacteraceae > DASSUW01. The sequence goes on from CAWDME010000018.1 coordinate 21,302, forward strand.
GTTGCAGCGCCGGCTCGCCGCCGACGGGTTCGCCGACGTGCGGTTCGCCGACGGCTTCGTGTTCCAGCACCTCGTCGAGGAGCCGGTGACGATCGGCGCGCTGGCCGACCGGCTCGGTGTGTCGCAGCAAGCGGCGTCGAAATCCGCGGCCGACCTCGAGCGGCGCGGCTATGTGGAGCGCACCGCCGATCCCGACGACGCGCGAGCGCGCCTGGTCGCGCTCACGGCGCGCGGCGAGGCCGCGATCGCCGGCGCGCGGCGCCATCGCGCGGCGCTGGCCGGCGAGCTGGCCGCGCAGCTCGGCCCGCGGCGCGCCGAGGCCGCCCGGCGGCTGCTGCTCGACGTGGTGGCAGCGCTCGGCGCCGAGCCTGCGGTGCGCGGCCGCCGGGTACGGATGCCGTCATGAGCGGGTGGAAGGCGGTGCGGATCGACGACCTCGAAGCGATCCCGTGGCCGGGCGCAGAGACGACGTCGCGGCCGCTGCGCGCCGCGATCGGCGCGCGGATCGTCGGGATGAACGCGTACACGGCTGAGCGGGCGGGGCAGGACGTCGTGGAGCCGCACGTCGAGGGCGAGGGCGGGATGGGCCACGAGGAGGTCTACGTCGTCCTGCGGGGCCGTGCCACGTTCAGACTCGACGGCGAGCCGCTCGACGCCCCGGCCGGGACCGTCGTGCGCGTCGACCGCGAAGTCCACCGCCACGCTGTCGCCGCCGAGGCCGGCACCGCCGTGCTCGCGCTCGGCGCCGATCCGACCTTCACGCCCTCGTCGTCGGAGTGGATCGAGCGCGCGCGGCCGCACATCCGCTCCGACCCCGGGCGGGCGCGCGCGATCGTCGAAGAGCTGCGGGCCGAGCGCCCCGACGCGCCGGGCCTGCCGATCGCCGACGCCCTCCTGGCCGTCGGTTGCGGCGACGAGCCGGCCGCCCGCGCGGCGCTCGCGCGCGTCGATCCGCGCTACCGGGACATGGTGCGCGCGGATCCCGATCTCGGGCCGCTAAGCGGCGGCGCCTGACCCTTCCAGCGCGGCCAGCACGTCGGCGGCGTGGGTCTTCGGCGACGCCTTCTCGATCACGTGCACGACCTTGCCGTCACCGTCGACGATGAACGTCGACCGCTGCGCGCCCCAGTAGGTCTTGCCGTACATCGACTTCTCGACCCACGTGCCGTAGAGGTCGCAGACCGCGTGGTCCTCGTCGGCCAGCAGCGTGAAGTTCAGCCCCTGGCCGTCGTGGAACTTCTTCACGCGCTTCACGGGATCGGGCGAGATGCCGAGCACGGCCGCCCCGACGTCGTTGAACTCGGAGATCGTGTCGCGCAGCCCGCACGCCTGCGTCGTGCAGCCCGGAGTGTCGGCCTTGGGATAGAAATAGAGTACGAGCGGTCTGGCCGCGATAGTCGGTCAGCGCGCACCGGCTTGCCGTCTTGGTCCGGGAGCGCGAAGTCGGGAGCTCGAGTGCCTTTCTCAATCATCGCCACGAACCCTAGCCGGAGGCGATGCCTAGACGGCCGGCGTCAGCGAAGCAGGACCACTGCGTCGCCCGGTGGGTGGCCCGTGACAGGGCCGGGGCAGCAAAGGCAGCACGCACAGAAGAGGCCCCACCGCGCAGGCCCCGTAAGGACAGAGCCAGCCAGCAGCACGGCGAAGGCGCTTCCGGGAGATCCGCGGCATGGGAACCGGAGTCGACGCAGACCCCCCGAATATCGGCTGTTTTACCCCGGGAGTGGCAGTCGCCCATGCCGTTTCGGGGGTCGGTGTTCGAGAAGAAATCTGGTGTGTGTGTGATGTCCCGACCGTGAGATCGAAGAGAGAGCCTGACTGATGAGCTACAGGAGCCGAGAGAAGAAACGCCGAGCTCGAGCGGCGATCGCGTCGACCAAACGCGACTTCGCGAGCGTGACGGCGACGCGGTACTACTTGACGCCGGCGAAGCGCGAGTGTCGCTGTTCGGCGTGCGGCGGGTGGTTGAGAGTCGGCAAGCCGATGGTGTTCCGGCAGTCGGGGCCGGTGACGTTGTGCGTGTCGTGCGCTGACAGCGATCCGCTGGTGAGCTACCGGCCGTCGTTGCGGTGGGAGAAGCAAGCCGAGCGCCGTCGCGCCGCTTGAGCGCCGTTTCTGTGAGGTCGCGTGGATGAGTGGCGATCGTGGCGTACTAAGAATCCGGAGTATCGTCGCTGCATAGGAGGATCGACGCGAGTATTGCGAGGTGTTCGCCGTTGAGGCCTTCGGCGTCGTAGCCGAGTCGGCGGCAGGCGCGGTACATGAGCACGACGGAGCGCGAGAGGGCGTCGTTCCAGATCGGGCAGACGGACTTGGCGAGTCGTTCGCGTTCGTCGTCGCTGAGGGAGTCGAGCTCGGCGAGGGCGGCGTCGACGGTGCCGGGGTCGCTGAACTGTTCGAGCGCGATGTTCAGGTCTCCGGCCGTGATGCGGTCGAGCATGTGGCAGTAGAGGAGTCGGTTGATCGCGGCCGTGGTTGGGCCTGCTTCCATCGCCCGGTTGAACAGGCGTCGGAGTAGGTCACGGTCGGGGTGAGTGGGGGTGATGTCGGTCATCGGGGCTCCTTGGCGTGGCAGCTTGCGCACAGTGGTTCGAGGTTGTCGGGGTGGTCGGGTCCGCCTTCGATGCGGGGGATGATGTGGTGGGCGCTGACGTAGTAGGTCGAGCCGCATCTGACGCATCGGTGGCCGTGGTCTTCGACGACTTGGCGGGCGAGCATCCGCCACCGTGATTGCTGGTACGGGCTCTGGCGCTTGCACAGCCGGCAGCGCGACCCGTTGCGGATGAGGGTCCCGCACGTGAGGCAGGGCTTTAGAGCCATCTACAGCGTGAGTTGGTAGGGACGTCCCCAGCGCGCGGCGTGCGAGCGCCCGAGGCTTCCGGGGCTGCGGTTCGCGTACTGCTCCAGCGGCGTGGCCCAGCGGCAGTTGCCGGGCTCGTAGACGCCGTCGTTATCGATCCGGTCCAACGTCTTGCCGACAGGCCGCTCGCCCATGTCGGCGAAGAACGCCTCGAAGGCGGCCCAGCGCGCGCAGACGGTGATCCCACGGCCGCCGTACTTGGCGTACTTCGTCGACCGCGGGTTCAGGCACCGCTCGCGCATCGCCCGCCACGAGTTGTAGGTCGGGGTGCGGTGCGCACCGTGGCAGGGCTTGCAGGGCTGCTGGAGATAGAGCCGGTCGCCTTGGCGGTTGACGTAGTACGCGCTCGCTGGCTTCACCTCGCCGCAGCGGTTGCAGGTCTTTTCGGTGGGGATTGCCATGCTCGTCTCCTAGGTCAAAGCCAGCCGACCAACTCGACGGGGGCGGGCTTGTTCTCGGCGCGGTCGACCGCCATTGCGAGCGCGACGATCGCGTCGATGTTGATTTCCTTGCGGGGCTTGTCGATTCGCCAACCGCGGCGGCCGTGACGGGCGATCGTGTCCGAGGCGTGGCGCGCGAGCTCGGGGTTGTCGGGCAGCGTGATTCGCCGCTCGACGATCGCGGCGTGCAGGACCGTGGAGGCGGGGATCATCCGGACGTCGGTCTGGGGGAACTCGACGACGAGCAGGCCTTCCCGTTCGAGTTCGAGGGCGGCCTGCCCGAACCGCCACGGGTCGTACGCGACTTCGCGGATCGTGTAAGCGCGGGCGAGCGCGCGGACGTGTTCGATCACTTCGAGGATGGCGCCGGCGCCGTGGTAGATCGCAACGTCAGCTTGCAGCTGTTCGTTGACCCACGCGACCGCGGACGCTGATCGTTCGGCGCCGACGTCGACACCGACCCAGATCGGTTCGCCGTCAATGAATGTCGGAGTGCCGATGCAGTCGTTCCACGCACCAGGCGGGAGCCACGATCCCTCTCCGACTCCCCACCGGCATGCGTGGAATTGGGCGAACGCGACTTCCGGGACGGCGTGACGCTGGCGCCGGAGATCCGAGACGGTGATGTACGGGGCCGGGTTGCACTGCTTGACCGCGTTCAGGTCGTCGAGCGAGACGTCGTCGGGGAGGCTCCATTCGAGCCAGTGGAGATCACCGCGAGCTTCGAGCACGGCGCCGCGGCGTTTGACGTACGCCTGCGCGAGCGCGCGAGCGCGCATCCGGCCGAGCGGCGAATCCAACTGTGCTGCGGCCGTGCTGATCCCGAGGAACTTCGCGTCCGAGCGCTTGATCAACCCGGTCTGCATCGCTTCAAGCAGTTCGCCTCCGGGCAGCCACGCCCAGATCTCGTCGCCGATGTACAGGCTTGACGAGAGTCCGTGCACGCGCGCACCTTCGGACGGCACGACGCGCAGCAGCCGACGATCTTCGTCATAGCGGAGTTCGAGATGACGGACCTTCAGCATGCCGTCGAGCTCGGGGTGGAGCGTGAAGCCCTTCATGCGCTCGAACGCGATACGGGCGACGTCTCTGCTGGCGGCGCCGATTGTGACGCCGGCGTTGTCGACGGACAGCAGATGATGCAGGCCGATCTTCGCGGCGAGCGTGGTCTTCAGGTTGCCGCGCGGGAGGATCGCGACGATCTCACGGGAGGCGCCGAAGAACGCTTTGGCGATCCGCTGTTCGTGCGGCAACAGTGGCTCGTCGATCGCCACGCAGAACGCGGTCAGGCCCTTGTATCCGGGCTGGACGATCACGCCACACCCGCCGAGGTCGACGCTTCGATCAGGCCCGTTCCGGTTCGTGGATGGGAACGGGGCTTCCCATTTGGGGCGTACCGGCGGGTGTCCGGGGTGAGCATGAGCGCCGCCGCGCGCTCGGCGGCACGATCCTCGGCGGCGGCGGCAATGTCGTGCTGGCCGGCACGGCGCGCGGCGCGCGCAGACAGCACCAGTTGCACGTAGCTCTCCAGCAGCGGGCAGTCGACCGCGCGCCACGTTCCCTGTTCCTGTAGCTGGCGCACGGCTGCACGCCAAAGAACCTTGCCGTCTTCGACGAGATCAGGCGGCGGACTGACGCTGCGATTTCGGGCCATTTTCGGGGTATTTTCCCTGCTAATCGGCTGTATAAACGCTTCCGTTCAATTGTAGACTATGACGGGTGGGATTTCGACTCACGCCATCGGGAGGCTGGGCGGCTTTGGCGGACACGGCAGCCGAAGATCGCGCGCTTCCGCTCGTCGACTCCCAACCGGCGTATCCGACGCTCACGACGTCGGCGCCGCTCGACGTATCGACGAGCAACGCTCTCCGAGTCGCTGACGCGTTCGCGTGCGTCCGGGTGCTCGCGGACGGGATCTCGACGCTGCCGCTGCACGCCTACCGGCGGACCGATGCTGGCCGCGTGTCGGCCGGTGACAACGCGCGGGTGGTGCAACTGCTCAAGCGGCCGTCACCGGGCTCGACGAGCGTCGACCTGATCTCACACATCGTCGTGCACCTGAACGTGTACGGCGAAGCTTTCCTAGGAAAGTTTCGTGGCGCGGACGGTGAAATCGCACAGCTCGGGCTCCTGCACCCGGAGAGCGTCCAGGTAGAGCTCCGGGGACAGACGATCCGATATCTGCTCGACACGATCAAGGGCCGCACCGAGCACGGGCCCGACGACGTGCTGCATATCAAGGCGATGAGCGCGGACGGGCTCCGCGGCCTGTCTCCGGTCACTCAGTGCCGTGTGGCGCTCGGGCTGTCGTCGAGCTTGCAGCAGTCAGCCAAGGTTTTCACTGAGAGCGGCTCCGCGCCGACCGGTGTTCTCACTGTTCCGTCCGGCAACGACAGACAGGCCCAGCTGATCCAAGAGGCGTGGCGGGCCAAGCACGCGGGCGTGCAGAACATGCACAGGGTCGCTGTCGTCACGGGTGACATCAAGTTCACGCCGGTCGGTTTCAGCGCCGACGACTCACAGTTCCTGCAGCAACGCGAGCTATCCGCCAGAGAGGTCGCGCGCATCTTCCGGGTGCCGGCGTGGGCGATCGACGCGCCGACCGGCGACAGCCTCACGTACGCGAACGTCACAGAGCAGTCCCGGGCGCTCGCGACGTATTCGCTGCGGCCGACCGCGGTGCGGATCGAGACCGCGATCAGCAACGACGTTGATCTCTGTCCCGGCGGCACGTATGTGCAGTTCGACTTTGACGGTCTTCTCCGGTCGGCACCGGAGCAGCGCGCCACGAGCTACACGGCGGCGCTCAACCCGGAGACGGGTTGGATGCGGCGCGCCGAGGTCAGGGCGCTCGAAGACCTACCGCCAGAACCCGAGCCATCTGTGCAACCGGCTGCACAGATAAAGGAGGAGGTTGCGTCGTGAATCGTCCGACCGCCACGGGCGCCGTCGAAGAAAGGTCGGCACCGACCTCCGCTGCGGTGCCGGCCATCGACGGCCGCAAATTGCGGGGACTCATCCCGTACGGCGTCGAGAGCCGCGACATGGGCGGCTGGCGCGAAGTCATCGACAAGGGCGCTCTCGCCGGCGCCGACCTGTCGGACTTGATCGCGACCCGCGAGCATGACCGGGCACGGCTGCTCGGCCGGCACCCGACGACGCTCACGACGGAGGACCGCTCCGACGGGTTCGCATGGGCCGCCGACCTCCCGAGTTCCCCGGTCGGCGAGGACGTCCGCGTCGCCGTCGAGCGCGGCGACCTGCGCGCGAGCTCGTGGCGGATGGTCGTCGGCCGCGACTACTGGGACGGCGATGTCCGCCATGTCGCCGAGGTCTCGCATCTGCTCGACGTGACCGTGACCGCTGCTCCCAGCTATGCGGCCGCGGCCGCCGAACTTCGCAGTCAAACCGACCCGGCCGCAGGCCAGGAGGACACCATGGCCGCTGAGGCCGACAAGAACACCACGGAGACGGCCACGGCCGTCGAGGACAAGGCCGAGGACCGCACCACGACAGCGACGTCTACTGGCGGACTGCGCGTCGAGGAACGCGTGACCGTGACGAACGAGCCGCCGCGCGGGCTCGCCGACGAGTTCCGCGCCGCGGGGTTCCCGGGCGAGACAGCGACGATCAGCTTCGACACGTTCGAGGACCGCGCCGTGACTTGGACCGGCTCGGTCGACAACATCAACAAGGCGCGCAACACGGCCGGCGCGTTCGGCTATGACCAGCGGTGGGCGTGGCCGGCGTTCCAGCGCGTGAACGTGGATGCCGGCGCCACATCGGTGGACGTGTTCACTCAGACGGCCAGGACGCTCGCGACGGCCGCGAACGTGGTTCGCGCGATCGACGCTGTGACCGCGAAGCCTGAGTCGGCGAGCACGCTGACGATCGTGACGACGGCGCTCAAGCAGGTCGCGTCGATCTACACGAACGTCCCGAACATCCAGCTCGAGCAGCCGGCGTTCAACACGGCGATCGAGAACGACCTGCGGCTCGCGATCAACGACGGTCTCGACAAGCTCGTTCTGGACTTCATCGCCACGAGCGGGTTCCAGGCTCCGGGCACCGATCAGTTGCTCGTGTCGATCCGCAAGGCGATGACCACGATCATGGCGTCGGGTTACAACCCGGACACGTTGCTGCTGACGCCGGCGAACGCGGAGACGCTGGACACGCTCGTTAGCGGGATCGCGTCGGGCGTGAACGACTACGTGTTCGCGCCGGCGAGCTCCGCGCCGAACACGATCTTCGGGCTGCAGAAGCGGATCTCGAAGACGATCCCGGCCGCCGCGGTCGTCGACTCGCAGGCGCTGGGGAAGCTGTACACGTCGCCGGTGACGCTCGCGAGGTTCGAGGCGGACGCCGGCACCACGAACCGCGGGAACGTGCGTATGGAACTCAACGCCGTTTTCGGTGGGGAGCGGACCGCCGCGGCCGTTCGTATCGCCGCGTCGTAGTCATGCCTCGCCGCAACGACAAGGCCGACGCGAAGCCGAAGCCGAAGAAGACCGAGCGAACCTCCCCCTCGAAAGAGGGGAAGGTGCCGCCGGCCAGCCGCATGTCGCGGGTTCGGTCGACGGCGCGCGGTGGCCGCGGGCGCTGATTATCAACTATGGGGGCGCACCGCCGTGTAGGGAGCTGCTAGAGCGGCCTGCTGAACAGCCTGGGGCGAACTCCCACGTAGCTGGCCTATACGGAGTACCGGCTAACGAACGTATGTGATTGCCGGGTGGGCGGGCCGCGGGTGGGTGCGACCCGCGGCCCCTCACGATCCGAAGGATCTATGCGTTGGGCTTCGGGGCCGGCCAGGTGCGCCATTGCTCGTGTTTCTGCTTGCCGTCGCGGAGCACAACGTCCCAGTCGTCTCGCTTCGGCTCTGCCTTGAGATCTTGGATCGCGAAGAGGAGGACGTCCTCGATCGAGACGCGGCCCGTGGGGACGTGCGCGCCAGCCAGTGGCTCTAACCCGATCTCCGCGCCGGCGCCCAGATGAAGATGCGGCTCAGTCATCGAGCTCGCGCCGTCGGGGTGCCATTGGAAGCTGACGATCTCACGACCGTCGGCCTCCAAGCCGTAGGAGTACTTCACAGTCGTGACCTTCCACGGCCCTCGATCGCCCTCCGCCTCAACGATGCGGTACTGATGGCGGTATCTCAAGTGAAGGTCGAGTGGCCCGCCAATCCGCACGGGATCGCCTTTCCCAAGGGCAACCGCATGCGGCCTATCGGGCTCGTAGTACCGGCCACTGGCATGCAAGACGACGTCAGTGACGCAGCACAGCGAAAGCCGCAGAGGTTCTAGGAAGGCTGAGACTGCTTCGTGGGCTGTCCTACCGGCCAAACGGCAGGAACATTGCCACGTCCAGCACAGTTGCGTCAGTCGTCCCGTCGAACTCGCCGCGGTCATATGCGGCGATGAACTCCTCAGCGGTCAGCCCAAGTCGCTGGGCCTGATGGCCCAGTAGCTCCATGCCTTCCTCGGGGGAAAGCTCCCGGATCTTCTCTTGGGTGATAGCTGCCATGGAACCCTCCTGAGTGCTTCTTCGGCAGACGCCTACCCGGTCCTTGAGCGATTGGATCACGGAGGGCGGACGACTTGGGTCAAACGTTACGACCTGCGGTGCGCGGGCGCTGTGCGGCTACCCGACCGATCGGTTAGGTCGCTGTGCGCGGCCAATTCCTGTCTCGGATCACTCTGGGCGGGTCTGTCGACCCTGCCGACTAGACTGCGTAGCGGTCTGGTGAGGCCGTTTCAAATCCTTCGACGGGCGCTCTTGCGGGCGCCCGTCGTCGTTGCGCAGGGATCTCGTCCGGGCTGTCGCATAGTGTGCGCCGTGATTTGGAACCTCGACGCTTCACTGACCGATGGACGCCGTCGTTGCCCCGCTGACGAACGCGTTCGTCAAGGAGTACTGGCGCGTCTGCGACACGATCACGATCGCCCGCCAGCGCGACCCGATCCTCGACCGCTGCATGGGTCCCGCCCGCGCTCCGATGTACAGGACCGCATGGGAAGCCGTCTCGTACGGGCGGACGCTGACCAAAGCCGAGCGGCGCTATCTCCAGCGCCATCGGCGCTCGTGGCGGCGGTGGCTGTCCGGGAAGACGCCTCGCACCGTCGGGCAGTACCGACTGCACGCTGGTCTCACGAGGGCTCTAGAACCGGACCCACACGAACCGCGGTCCGCCGCTCCGCGTCGTGTTTCGACCGCCCGCGAGAGTCATCGTGGCCGGCGCGGACACGCTCGGCGCCAACGCGCCACGAGCGGCGCGCCACCGGGCGACGACGACGGACCACCATCTAAACCGCCCCGGCTGACGCTCGCGCGTAAGCCCGGGGCGATCTACACCTACGGCGTGCAGGCCCGCGAGCGGTGGGGGCTCGCGTGATGGCCTCCGTCACGGATAGCCGCATCCCGGACCGCGCGCGCGCCGCTGCGGACACAGACAGCCGTGACTGCTGGCGGTGCGGGGCCAGCATCCCTGCGACCGAGGCCGTCTACATCTACGGGGGCGCCGGCGCGACTCAGCGCTACTACGCGCGATGCGAAGCGTGCGTCATCGACCACATCCGTCGATGCCGCGAGGACAAGGACGACCTAAGCGTCAAGCACATCGAGCGCCAGTTCGCCGACCTCCGCGCCTGCGAAGTCTGCGAGCGGCCGCTCCGCGCGCACCCAACGATCAGGGTGTGCAGCACGGACTGCAAGTCACAGCTACCTGCGGCCGCGGCGCGCGCGCGCCGCCGTGCGATGCGGGAAGCCGTGACACCGGAGACGTTCGTCTGCGCGGGCTGCGAGAAGCCCATCGAGGGCACGGTCTGTTTCTGGTGGACGAAGCTCTACCCGCGCCCTCGATATCCGGAGGCAACGTGGTGCGAGCCCTGCTGGGCCGACATGCGAACGGCGGAGGGGCGCCGGATGTATGAGCGCTACGGCGAGTCGCCCACGATTCTCGGCACCACCTTCCCGGACCCGGACGCCAACGGCTATGACCCGTTCGCGCAGATCGGCGAGTACGGCGCGCGGCCCTGCGGTCACTGCGGGCGCTCGATCCGCTGGGGCATCGGGTATCGCTTCTGCTGCGGCCATTGCATGCACGAGGCCAGGAAGGCCGGCCGCCGAGTCGGGCGCGCCGAGAGGCAGTGCGAGGTGTGCAACGAGGTGTTCGTGCCAAAGCGCGCGGACGCTCGCACGTGTTCGGATCGATGCCGCCAACGGAAGAGGCGAGGACGTGTCACGGGTAACCGCGTGGCACCGGCGGTATCCGCCGCATCCGACGCAGACAGCCGTGACGGAGGCGAAAAGTGATGTTGCCGCCGCGGGTGCTCGCCAACGTCCAGCGCATCCTCGACCGGGAGGCGCGGCGGCTACTCGCTAACGAGATGGACGTCGATGCGGTCGGCGCCACGGCCGGGAGCGACGTCCACGCGGTCGACGACGGCGCGGATGAGCGCGCGGCGAGCGTCCAGGGACAGGCGGTCCCAATCCCGGGCGGCGTTGATCGAGACGACGGACTGCGAGCCGCGTAGATGGTCGACTCGCTCCAGAGCACGATCTCGGATGTCGCGGAGTTCGGCGAGTCGGTCGCGTGCGGCTGCCTCGTCTTCGAAGCCGGCGAACGTGCGGAGCGCGGCGTCAAGGTCATGTTGGGCTCGCTCGAGGACTGCATCGGCTTCCCGGGCGTTCTGCTCAACGGAGGCGCGACCTTCGACGTCGGCGAGTTCGGCGCGCACGGCGTCGGAGACGATGTGTTCGACGAGCTCGGCGCTGACCGTCACGCGCCGCTCACAGTCTTCCCGGACGTGCCCGCACCGATAGAACGGGTAGCTGCGGCCGTGCTGGGTCTGGGTGCCGACGACCATCCGCCCGCCGCAGGACGCGCACCGCAGTACACCGAGCCGGGCGAGGAGCCTTTCGGACTTGGCTTTGCGGCCGCGCGAGACGCTGATCCGCTGCACTCGCTGCCAGGTGTCGCGGTCGACGATCGCCGGATGCGCGCTCAGGTTGACGAGCGCGCCGAAGTGAATCTCGCCGAGCACCACGCGGGAGGCGAGCAGCGCCGTAACCCCGTGGTAGGACCGCTTGACCCCGTGGTCTGCGAGGAACGCGCGGACGTCGGCGACGGTCGCGCCATCGGCGCGCATCCTGAAAGCGTCGGCGACCACGGAGGCGGTCGCAGCGTCGGGCTCCAGGCGCCCGTCCGGGGCGCGTACGTAACCCGGAGGGACGTTCGGGTACGGGAGCACTCCACGCGCGACTGCGCGCGCCTGAGCCTCTCCGCTGCGTTCCTTGGCTGTCCGGCGCTGGTACTCGCTCACAGCGCCGAGCATCGTTCCAGAGAGCCACTGTCCGGCGGACCCGTTCGTGACCTGTCCGACGTCGACGGCGAGTACCTGTCCGCCGGCGCGCTCGACGCGGGAGACAAGTTCGTCCTGCACGCGCAGGGATCGCACGAGGCGATCGAAGTACGCGGCGACGATGACGTCCGCCTCTCCAGCTTCGACGGCTTCGATGGCTGCGCGCAGTCCGGCGCGGTCGGCGAGCGGCGTCCCGCCGGAGACGTCCATCTCGTCGATGGTGTCGACGAGGTGCAGATGGTCGCGCTCGCACGCGGCGCGGATGCGGTCGCGCTGTTCAGGCGGGCTGGCGAACGACTCGCCATCGCGGCCGTTGGTCTGACTGACCCGGACGATGCCGATCGCTCGGCGTGTGGCGGTGGCGGCTTCCATAACTGCAAATACTACCGCACGTGTCGGCCTTGGGATAGAAGTAGAGGACGAGCGTCTGGCCGCGATAGTCGTTCAGCGAGACCGGTTTGCCGTCCTGGTCCGGGAGTGTGAAGTCGGGAGCCTGCGCACCTTGCTCGAGCATGACCCCAGGCTATCCACTGCGCTCGAGCAGACCTGGCTTGAGGAAATCCAGACCCCCAGCGCCCGCCCGCGTCCGGCGGTGCGCGAGACCGACACGCACTTCGCGGACCGCTCGATCACTCGAACTCGATGCGCATGACGGCGCGCCGCACGGTCGGTCGCGTCACCTCGCTGAAGCCGGCGGCCGCGAACGTGGCCCCGGTGCCGCAGTGGAGCTCCTCCAGCAGCGCGTCCTTGGTGGTCATCGGGTAGCCCTCGATGGCGCGTGCGCCGCGCTGGCGTGCGAAGTCCACGGCGGCGCGCACGAGCTCGCGGCTGACCCCGCGCTTGCGAAATCCGGCGCGGGTGAACACGCACGTCAGCGCCCACACGCTGTCGTCGGATTTGTCCTCGTCGCGGCCCTCCCAGGGGACGCGGTTGTTGCGCACGAGCCCGTGGAAGGCCGGCCGCGGCTCGACCGCGCACCAGCCGACCGGCTCGCCGTCGAGGTACGCGACCAGGCCGCTCGTTGTGTCCGAGTCCGGGTGCCCGCACTCGGTCTGGGTCCGCAGGCGCGCGGCGCGCTCCTGGACCGGGAAGTTGCGGAACGCCTCGCGCGGCCGCAGCTTGTAGCGCTGGCACTGGCATCGGGCCGCGGGCCCGCGCGTGCCGAACACGGTCTGGAGGTCCTCCCAGCTCGCCTCGTTGGCGGGGACGATCCTCACTTCAAGAGGCGTGAGAGCCGGCGATCCTTCAGCACCCGGCCCTCGGTCTGGCAGTGCGGGCAGTAGGTCATGACGTAGTCCTCATAGAACACGGCTTCGAGGACCGTCTCGCAGCGCGGGCACGGCTCGCCCTGGTGGGCGTGCACGCGCGTCGGCTTCGGGAACTTCTCGGGCAGCGGGAGCTGCACCTGCTCCTCGTAGACGTCGATGACCCGGCCGAGCTCGGACACCATCGCGTCGCGCAGCGCCTCGACCTCGGCGTCGGACAGGTCGTCGCCGCGCTTGAACGGCGACAGCTGCGCGGCGTGAAGGATGTCGTCGACCCACGTGCGGCCGATGCCGGCGATCACGCGCTGATCGCGCAGCAGGGAGTGCAGCGGGCGCGGCGCGCTCAGGCGCTCGCCGAGGTCGTCGGGCGGGTCCGGCCAGGCCTCGGGCGCGAGGTGCGCGAGCGCCTCGTCGGCGTCCACGGCTTCCGGCGCGAGCAGCTTCACCCACGCGCGCTGCTTGGTGCCGAACTCGCGCACGCGCAGCTCGCGGTCGTCGGACAGCCGGAACAGGACACGCGAGGTCTTGTCGCGCAGCGACGCCCGCTTGTCGAACAGCTGCGCCCGCCCGGCGCTCATGAGGTGGATGAGCAGCGTCAGGTCGCCGTGCGACGGCGTGGCCACGTCGAGCAACAGCAACTTTCCGCGGCGCCGCGCACCCGTGAACGAGGCGCCGTCGATCGCCGAGAACGGCGGGTCGAACGTCTTCAGCGCGTTGATGCCCGGCGTCAGCGCCGACTCGATGCGCTCGCCGGGGAGCGCCTCCTCGAGCCGCCGGGCCACGATCTCCATCTCCGGCAGCTCGGGCACGGCTAAGACAGTACCGTGGGCCGCCATGGACTCCTGGGTGCAGAAAGCGGCCTCCGAGATCGCTCGCAGAGCGCCGCGTGAGCTCGAGGCGCTGGTCGGCGTGTCGTCGCCCTCCGGCGACGTCCATGGCGCCGAGGAGTGCGCCGCCGTGTGCGCCGCGCTGCTCCCCGACGACGCCGAGATCGAGCGCATCCCGTGCTCGTCGCCCGACCACGCCCAGGACCTTGTCGCCCACCTGCGCGGGACCGGCTCGCGCCGCGTGCTGCTGCTCGGCCATCTCGACACCGTCATCGCGCACGGCGATCACCGGCCGCTGCATCGCGACGGCGAGAAGCTCGTGGGCTCGGGCAGCGTCGACATGAAGGGCGGCGTGGTGCTCTCGATCGGCGCGATGCGCGCGCTCGCGGCCCGCCCGGACGCGTACGCGGAGATGGCGCTGCTGCTCGTGTGCGACGAGGAGTGGCGGACGGGCAGCATCGCCCACGTCGACCGCTTCGCCGGCTGGGACGCGTGCCTGTGCTTCGAGGGCGGCGACGCGACGGCGTCCGGCGAGGACGGCGTGGTGGTGCGCCGCAAGGCGGCGGGCACGATCCTCGTGGACGCCCGCGGCCGCGCCGCGCACTCGGGTTCGGCGCCCGACCGCGGCCGCAACGCGCTGCTCGCGCTGGCGCGCGCCGCCCAGGCCGTGGCCGCGTGCCACGACCCGTCGGGCCCGGCGCGCCTGACCGCCGTTCCGACCGTGCTGCGCTCGGGTGACGCGTTCAACGTCGTCCCGGGTCGGGGCGAGCTGTTCTGCGACTGCCGCGCCGACGAGCTCGACGCGATCGAGGGCGTGCTCGAGGCGATCCCGGGCGAAGTCGGCGGCGTCACGCTGTCGGCCGACCTGATTCGCCGCTGGCCGGGCATGCACTCGGAGGCCGCGGTCGCGCCGGTGCTCGCGAAGGCGAGTGAGGCGCTCGGCCGGCCGGTCCGCGGCGTCTCGCGCGGCGGGGCGTCGGACGCGAGCCACTTCGCCGCCTCGATCCCGATCACGATCGACGGCCTCGGCCCGCGTGGCGGCCGCGCCCACAACCCGGGCGAGTACGTCTACGAGGCCTCGCTCGGCCCGCGTGCCGAGGTGGCGCTCGCGGTCATCTCCGCCGTGCTGTAGCGCCGGCCAGCGATTCGAGCTCGCGCGGGCGCAGCAGCACGAGCAGCTCTCCGCCGCCGTGCTCGACCCGCACGGCGGCGATGCCGCCCTTCTTGAAGTCCACGCGGCCGCCGGTGAAGTCGAACACCGCCTGCGAGAACGACGGCTCGTGACCCACGACGAGGATGCGGTCGCCGTCGTCGTGCGCGTGCAGCAGTTCGAGCGCCGCCTCGCGGTCAAAGCCGTTGGCGAGCGACTCGGCCTCGGCCGGCTCGATGTTCAGCGCTCGGCAGGCGAGCCGGGCGGTGTCGCGGGCGCGGACCTTCGGGCTCGTGTAGCAGGCGGCGAACTCGATCCCGAGGCGCGCGAGCGCCGCACCCGCGGCGGTCGCCTGGCGTTCGCCCCGGGGGGTCAGCTCGCGGTCGGCGTCGGGCTTGGAGTCGTGAGGGACAGCCTCTCCGTGACGGAGAAGCCAGAGCTGCGGCGCCATGGGCCGGTCACGATACCGGCCCCACCCGGCTCCTCCCAGCGCCAGTAGGCGAGCGCTCGGTAGGGGTCGTCGGCGCGGTGCACGCCCTCGCCACTGACCGGCGCGTCCTCGATCTGCATCTTGGTGTAGGAGGAGTAGAGCCGCTGGCCCCAGGTGGTGATCGCCTCGAGCGGGAGCATCCGCCGCTCGCCGAAGCGCGACAGCCGCACGACCACCATCTCGAGTTCCCAGCCGCCGTCGTTGGGCCAGGTGTCGACGACGCGCCCGACCTCTTCGCCGTGGCAGTCGTGAACCTGGAGTCCGAGGAGGGAGACACGTCGCATACCGCACTTATCGCCCGGGGCAGCGACCCGGCTCACCGGGTCGCGACCCCATCTGGCGACAGCTCAGTACGCGCGGATCGGCGGCCCGGTGTGCCTGTGGCCGTCCGTGGACGTCCACTGCACGCGGAACTGCTGACCGTTGCGGTGCCGTGACGTGAGGCCGTAGACGCCGCGGGCCGTCGTGCTCAGCGTGCGCAGCTTCGACCACGCCTTGGAGCCCTTGCGCCGGACCTGGACCGTGACGCTGGTGCGGCCGGCCTGCGGCCGGATCAGCCCCCACAGCACGTCGCGCTTGCCGTACCGCTCGACGGCGAGCGGGTTCGCGAACGCCTTGTACGCGGGCTTCTTCTTGCCGTTCGTGCGCCGCAGGCCGCTCTCGAAGCCGCGGTAGCGGAACCCCTTCGTGCGCGGCGCGTCGTCGCGCATCAGGTACTGCGAGATCATCGCGACGCGCGAGTTCACGTACGCGATGTGCTCGGACATCGCGTAATACGCGGGCTGGCGCTCGAGCGGAACGCCGGAGATCCTGTCCGGGAACGACTGGATGCCGAACTCGGTCAGGTAGATCTTCATCCGCTTGGGGATGGCGCCGCGCGCGCCGGCCTTGTCGAGCGCCCGCACGAGCCGCGAGATCACGCCGATCGTGACGTCGTTCTTGTCGGGCGGGATGAAGCGCGGGCCGGAGCGCGTGGTGTACGCGTGGTGGGCATAGCCGTCGGCCTTCAGCCGCGAGCACTTGCGTACGCGCTTGTAGCGGTCGTTCAGGCACGCGATCCCGCGCACGAAGCGCAGCGGGTGCACGATGTGGACGTTGCCGCGCGGCGACGTCTCGCCGATCAGGACCTTGTCCTTGCGGTTGGAGGCGACGCTGCGGATCGCGTTGTAGGCGGCCCGGTACAGCCCGCGGTAGAGCACCGGGGAGTACGGCTTGCGCTTGCGGTACTGCGGCAACAGGAACTGCGGCTGGTTCGGCTCGTTCCAGATCGACCACATGTCGACCTGGTCGCCGTAGCGGGTCGCCAGCGCCTTGACGAACTGGCCGAACAGCTTCGGCTTCGGCCGCGTCAGGTTGTCCTTCTTCTTCGCGGTCGCCCACTTCGGCACCGGGCCGGTCGGCGTGAGCATCACCTTGATGCCCTTGGCCTGCGCCGAGGCCATCAGCTGAGTCGAGCCGGGAGAAGTCGTAGGAGGCCGGGTCGGACAGGTTGACCTTCGGCTTCGTCTTCGAGTTCGGGCGCGGCGCGAACGTCTCCCAGTAGACGAGCTGGCGGACGCGGGTGACGCCGAACGCCCTGATCTCGCCCAGCGTCACGTCGACACGCGAGTAGTCGAGGAGCTCAGATGGTGCTTCGAAGCTCATCACCTGGCGCGGCGAGGCCTGTGCGGCCACGGGAAACGCGAGCAGGCAGAGCAATGGGATGACGATCAGTCTGATTCGCATTCAGGGTTCCCCAACCGGGCACAGCCGCCCAGGTTGCGGTACCAGGGTACGGTGCGCGCGATGACGGCCATCGTGGACACGCCCGAGGAGGCGGCTGCGCTGGAGCTCGCGCCGCTGCTCGTCCGGCGCCCGCTGGAGGCATTTCTTGACGCGCAGGGACTCGGATCTGGCCCGCTGGAGGCCGAGCCGGTGGGCGAGGGCCACTCCAACGTCACGTACCTGATCACCCGTGACGGCGGGAGCTGGGTGCTGCGCCGCCCGCCGCGCCCGCCGCTGCCCCCGTCGGCCCATGACGTGCTGCGCGAGGCGCGGCTGCTCACCGCCGTGCAGGACACCGACGTGCGCGCCCCCGACGTGCTCGCCACGTGCGACGACGAGCGCGTGATCGGCGCGCCGTTCTACGTGATGGAGCGGATCGAGGGCGACGTCATGACCGCAGAGGTGCCACCCGCGCTGCACGGCGAGGAGGCGCGGATCGGCGAGGAGCTGATCGACGCGCTGGTCGAGGTCCACGCCGTCGACTGGCGTGCCTGCGGGCTCGAGGGCTACGGCAAGCCGACCGGCTACCTCGACCGCCAGCTGCGCCGCTTCGGCGGCCTGTGGGAGCACAACCGCACACGCGAGCTGCCGGTGCTCGACCGCCTGACGGCGTGGCTGGCCGAGCACAAGCCGGACTCAGACGCGGCGACGATCGTGCACGGCGACTACCGGCTCGGCAACACGATGTTCGCCCCGGGCGCGCCGGCGCGGCTGGCCGCGATCTTCGACTGGGAGCTGGCGACGATCGGCGACCCGCTGGCCGACGTCGGGTACCTGGTCGCGACGTGGTCGCAGGCCGACGACCCGGAGGACGCGCTGCGCGGCCTCAGCGCGGCGACGCGGCGCCCGGGCTTCCCGACGCGGGAGGAGCTGATCGCCCGCTACGAGCAGCGCTCGGGCCGCTCGATGTCCGACGTGCGCTGGTACATGACGCTCGCGCTGTGGAAGTCGGCGGTGTTCCTCGAGGGCTCGTACAAGCGGCGGCTGGCGGGCACGACCGAGGACGCGTTCTTCGACCGGCTCGAGACCGGCGTGCCGGCGATCGCGGAGCGGGCGTGGGCGATCGCCTCGGGCTGATCGTCGACTTCGGCGGCGTCCTCACGACCGACGTGTTCGCCTCCTTCCAGGCGTTCTGCGCCGCCGAGGGGCTACCGCCGGACACGGTGCGCGACCGCTTCCGCGATGACCCGGAGGCACGTGCGCTGCTGGCCGAGCTGGAGACGGGCGCGCTGACCGCGGACGAGTTCGAGCCCCGCTTCGCGGCGCTGCTCGAGGTGGAGGCGGCCGGGTTGATCGGGCGGCTGTTCGGCGGCGTGGCGCCGGACGAGGCGATGCTCGAAGGCGTCCGCGCGCTGCGCCGCGACGGTGCGCGCACCGCGATGCTGTCGAACTCGTGGGGCGACGCGCTGGCGTACGACCGGGCGCTGCTGGACGAGCTGTTCGAGGTCTGCCTGATCTCCAGCGAGGTCGGCCTGCGCAAGCCCGACCCGGCCATGTACGAGCTCGCCGCCGAGCGCCTCGCCCTCGCGCCGGACGCCTGCGTATTCGTCGACGACCTGCCCGGCAACCTCAAACCGGCCCGCGCGCTGGGGATGGCGACCGTCCTGCACCGCGGCGTCGCTGCAGCGACGCTTGCCGAGGTGCGTTCGCATCTGAGATAGTCGCGCCATGGCGGTCGACTACTTCCTGCAGATAGACGGCATCGCCGGCGAGAGCCAGGACGCCAAGCACAAAGGCGCGATCAACGTCCTGTCATGGTCGTGGGGCGAGAGCAACGCCACCCCGGTGAGCCCGAGCGGCGGCGCCGGGGCCGGCAAGGTCGCGTTCTCGGACTTCAACTTCATCATGCCCGTGAGCAAGGCGAGCCCGGCACTGTTCCTGGCCTGCGCGACCGGCCAGCACCTCAAGTCGGCCAAGCTGTCCGCGCAGAAGGCGGGTGGCAAAGGGGTGGGCGACTACCTCACCTGGACGTTCAGCGACGTCCTGGTCACCAGCTATCAGACCAGCGGCGGCGGAGGCGACGATGGCCCGATGGACTCGGTGTCGCTGAACGCGGCCCGGGCCGTGGTCTCCTACAGGCCCCAGAACGCGGACGGCAGCTTCGGCGCCGCGATCCCCGCAGGCTTCGACATCAAGACCAACACCAAGGTCTGAGCGCTTACGACCGGGTGCCCTATCCGGGGCACCCATTCGCACAGACCCACCCCGACCGCCTCGCCACGATCGCCACGCTGTTCGGCCTGCGCCCTGCCGACCCGGCGGCCTGCCGGCTGCTCGAGCTGGGCTGCGGCGACGGCGGCAACCTCGTGCCGATGGCCTACGGCCTGCCGGGTTCGACGTTCACCGGCATCGACTTGTCGGCGCGCGCGATCGAGCACGCTGACGAACTGCGGCGCGCGCTCGGCCTGCACAACCTCGAGCTGCGCCAGGCGTCCCTGACCGCGCTCGGCGAGCTCGGCACGTTCGACTACATCGTCTGCCACGGCGTCTACTCGTGGGTCGAGCCGCGCGTGCGCGACGCGCTGCTGGCGGCGTGCCGCGCGCACCTCGCGCCGGACGGCGTCGCCTTTGTCTCCTACGACGTGTTCCCCGGCGGCCACATGCGCGAGGTGACGCGGCAGATGCTGCGCTGGCACCTGCGCGGCGTCGAGGACCCGGCCGAGCGGATCGCCCAGGCGCGGACGCTGCTCGAGGCCGTGGCCGGTGCCGGCCAGGCACAGGCCGAGTGGGCGTTGCGGCAGAGCGATGCCGCGCTGTACCACGACGAGCTCGCCGAGAACCACGAGGCCGTCCTGTTCAGCGACTTCGTCGCCCATGCCGCCGGCCACGGGCTGCGGTTCCTCGCCGAGGCCAACCTGTTCGAGCAGTCCGGCCCGCTGCCGCCGGGCCTCGGCGCCGACCTGGTCGCGCGCGAGCAGTACCTGGACTTCTTCGCCGGCCGCATGTTTCGCCAGACGCTGCTGTGCCGCGCCGAGCTCGAGCCGGGCGTGCCCGAGCCGGCGCGGGTACGCGGCATGCTCGCGGCGACCCCGGCTGAGCCGGTCGGCGACGTCGCGGCCGGGCGCGTCGAGTTTCGCGTTCCCGGCGGCGTGTCGCTGACCACCGACCACGACGCGGTCAAGGCCGCGCTCGTGCGCCTCCGCGCCAGGTGGCCGCGAGCGCTCGCGGTCGCCGAGCTCGACGGCGAGGCAGTGTGCGAGGTGCTGCTCGCCGCCTACCAGGCGAACGTGGTGCAGTTGCACGTGTGGGCGCCGGCACTCGCGGCGACGCCGCCCGAGCGGCCGGTGGCGAGCGCGCTCGCCCGCCTGCAGGCGGCGCGCGGCACGCACATCACCAACCTCCGGCACGCGAGCGTCGAGGTGCCGGACGAGCTCGGGCGGCGGCTGATCACGCTGCTCGACGGCACGCGCGACCGCGCGGCGCTGGCGCGCGAGCTGCAGCGGCCCGCCGACGAGCTGGAGCGCAGCCTCGAGGGTCTAACGCGGATCGCGCTGCTCGAGCAGAGCGGCTAGCAGCGCGTCCCAGCGCGGGCCGATCGCCGCCACGTCGAAAGTCGCGCGCCCGCTGCTGCGCCGCGCCGTGTAGGCGCGGCGCCGGTCGTCGTCGGCCAGCAGCGCGCTCAGCGCGTCGGCCAGCGCGTCGACGTTCTCGGGCGGGACCAGCACGCCCTCGCGACCCGGCGTGATGATGTCCGACGGCCCCCGCGGGCAGTTGAAGCTCACGACCGGCAGCCCGCACCGCATCGCCTCGACGATCACCATCCCGAAGCCCTCGAAGCGCGAGCTGAGCACGAACACCGACGCCTCGCGGAACGCCTCCTCGAGATGGCGCGTCGGCCCCAGCAGCTCGATGGTGCCCTGGAGGCGATGCTCGGCGATCAGCCGCTCGAGGGCCGGCCGCTCGGGCCCGCCGCCGGGCGGGATCGCCACCGGGTCGGGGATGACGATCTGGCCCCCGGTCGCCCGCAGGGCGCGCAGCAGCTTGATGTCGGTCCACAAGCTCGCGGCCGGATACGCGTAGTCCTCGGGATGCACGAGCAGGCTCGGCAGCGCGGCCAGCGTCCGCTCGATCGGCCCGCGGCGCGGCTTGCGGCGGTCGTCGAGCGCGGTGACCTTCACGCCGGGCAGGAACGGGAAGAACGGGCGCCGGCGGCCGCCGCGCTTGACCGCGATGACCTCGACGTCGTGGTGCGCCGCGAGGTGGCCCGCGAGCGTGAGCACGGCCCGCACGGTCCCGCCCATCGCGTAGGCGTTCGTGAGCACGATCCACACGGCCGGGCCGCCGTGGCCGCGCCGTGCCGGGAGCGCGCGCACGAGCGCCAGCGCCAGCCGGTGCGCGGCGACGGCGGGCGCACCGAGCACCCTCCTGCGAAGCGACTCGAGCGGATACACGACGCCGACATCGTGACCGCCGGGGCGGTCAGCGGCGCCCGGCCAGGCCCGACTCGTACGCGAGCACCACGGCGCCGACCCGGTCGCGCACGTCGAGCTTGGACAAGAGGGCGGCGACGTGAGTCTTCACGGTCGACGGCTCGACCACGAGCGCCGCAGCGATCTCGGCGTTGGACATCCCGCGCGCGACGAGCTGGAGCACCTCGCGCTCGCGTGCCGTGAGCTCGTCATAGCCGGGTGGCGGCGACGGCTCCGAGCCGAACGAGGTCACGAAGCGCTCGATCAACCGCCGCGTGATGGCCGGGGCGAGCAGTGCCTCGCCGGCCGCGACCTCGCGGACGCCGGCCACGAGCTGGTCGGCGGGCACGGTCTTGAGCAGGAAGCCTGAGGCGCCCGCGCGCAGCGCCTGAAAGACGTACTCGTCCTGGTCGAACGTGGTGAGGATGAGCACGCGCGTGCGCGCGGCCGGCTGCTCGAGGATGCGGCGCGTGGCGGTCAGCCCGTCCACGCGCGGCATGCGGATGTCCATCAGCACGACGTCGGGCCGCAGCCGGGCGGCCTGCGCGACCGCCTCCTCCCCGTCGGCGGCCTCGCCGACCACCTCGAAGTCCGGCTCGGCGCGCAGGATCATGCGAAACCCGGTGCGGACGAGCTCCTGGTCGTCGGCGAGGACGATGCGGACCATCAGGCGGCACCGAGCGGCAGCCGCGCCCGCAGCGCCCAGCCGCCGTCACGGTCACGCCCGGCCTGGAGGTCGCCGCCGTACAGCGCGACCCGCTCGCGCATCCCGACGAGGCCGTGGCCGGTGCCGGGGGCGCCGGTGACGCCGGGCCCGTCGTCGGACACCTCGAGGTCGACCGCTTCGGCGGAATAGCGGACGAGGACCCTGGCCCGCGCCGGCCCGGCGTGCTTGAGCGCGTTGGTGAGCGCCTCCTGCACGATCCGGTAGGCGCTGAGGTCGACGCCCGGCGGCAACGGGACGGGATCGCCGACGACCTCGAGCACGACCGGCAGCCCGGCGTCGCGCACGCCCGCGACGAGCACGTCGAGCGTGGCGAGCGAAGGCTGCGGCGCGAACGCGATCTCCTCGTCGCTGCGGCGCAGCACGCCGAGCAGGCGGCGCATCTCGTCCACGGCCTCGCGGCCGGTGGTCTCGATCGCCGCCAGCGCCTCGCGCACCTCGGGCTGCTCGCCCTCGAGCACGCGGGCCGCGCCCTGCGCCTGCACGACCATCACGCTGACGTCGTGCGCGACGACGTCGTGGAGCTCGCGGGCGATCCGCGCGCGCTCGTCGGCGACCGCCTCGCGGGCGCGCAGCTCGGCGAACACCTCGGCGACCCGCGCCCGCCGCTGCGCCACGACGCCGGCAGCGAACGCCACGGCGAGGAAGAGCCACGCCGGCACCGTGTCGCCGGCGGCCGTGAAGCCGCGGGCCCACGCGTACACGTCGTGCGCCACGAGGAGCGCCAGCACGGCCGCGAAGACCACGACGGGCCGGCGGCCACGGCCGTGGAGCCCGAGAGCGAACGCGCCGACGAGCATGTCGACGAAGCCGACGAACGGGCCCTGCGCCCAGCCGTAGGCGAGGGCGAGCCAGAGCGCGACGATCGCGAACAGCGCGGCGAAGCTCGCCTCCGGCGCGCGGCGGCGGAAGGTCAGCGCGCCGACCGCCGCGGTTGCGCCCGCAACGCCGACCGCGTGGCCGGTGGTGGAGAGCGTGGAGTCCGCCAGCGCCTCCAGGATCCCGCCCACCAGCAGAGCACCCAGCAAGAGGACCTCGAGGAGACGGCGCGGCATGCGACCGACGCTACCGGCGGGTCGGCGCGCGCGCATCCGCCCGCCGGGCGAGATCGTTCTCCGCCTCCCGGCGGAGCGGCCCCGCGGAAGTTCGCCCGAGCGCCCGATGGCAGCGGCGCCGAGCGGCCGTACGGTCGCCCCATGACCACACGCACGATCACCCGATTGGGCGCCGGAGCCGGTGCCGCGTACGTCCTGCTCGCGATCCTCGGCAGCGATGTCCTGGGCGGAGGCGACACCCCGGCTGCCGACGCCCCGCCGGCCGCGTTCGCCCGCTGGCTGGTGACCAACCGGCCGAGCGGCGCGGGCTGGATCGCGCCGTTCCTCGAGCTGCTCGCGCTGCTCTGCTTCGTCGTCTTCGCCGCCGCGCTCTACGACACGCTGCGGCGGGCCGAGCGCGAGCGGACCTGGCTCCCCGCCGCCGCCCTCGGCGCCGCGCTCGTGTCCGCGGCGATCAAGGTGTCCTCGGCCCCGGCGATGCTCGCGGCGTTCGAGCTCGCCTCGCGCGGGATCGACCCGCAGCTGGCGGCCGCACTGGTGAACATCGACAACTACGCGTTCCTGCTCACGTGGGCGATCGACGCCCTGATGATCGCCGCCGTCGCCGCCGTCGCCCTGCGCACTTCCGTGCTGCCTCGCTGGCAGGCGATCACCGGCGCGGTGCTCGCCCCGCTGCTGCTGGCGAGCGTGGCCGCCGGCGACAACGGCCCGCCCGTGTTCCTGCTCGCGCTGCTCTGGTTCGTCGCGGTGAGCGTCGCGCTGGCCCGTACCGACGTCCGCAACGGCGGTACTAGTCGCGCTTTCCGCGCCCGTACAGCAGCTTGACGAGGCGGTCGAGCAGCTTCGTGGTGCGCGGCCGGTACGGGAAGTAGTGCAGGTCGCGCTTGAGCGCGAGGCGCGTGACGAGGATCGCCTGCTGGCGCGTGTACTTGCGGATCCCGGCCGCGCCGTGGCGCACGCCGAGGCCCGACTCCTTCCAGCCGCCCATTGGCAGCTCGTAGGCGAAGTAGTTCACGTTCGCGTCGTTCACACAGGCGTAGCCGCTCTCGAGCCGGCGGGCGATCTGCTCGCCGCGCGCGGTGTCCTTCGTCCACACCGAGGCGCCGAGCCCGTACGGCGAGTCGTTCGCGAGCCGGATCGCCTCCTCGGCGTCCGCGACCTTCATGATCGGGATCGTCGGCCCGAACGTCTCCTCGGTCATCGCCGTCATCGTGTGGTCGACGTCGGCGAGGACGGTCGGCTCGAAGAAGCGGCCGCTGCCCTCGCGAACGTGGCCGCCCGCGGTGATCCGCGCGCCCGCCGCCCGCGCCTGCTCGACGTGCTCGCGCACGATGTCGAGCTGGGGCCCGAACGTCATCGCCCCGACCTCGATACTGGCCGGCCCGGCCGGCGGGCCCTGGCGCAGCGCCTTCACACGCTCGGTCACGGCGTCGACGAAGCGGTCGTAGATCGGCGCTTCGACGTAGACGCGCTCGACAGACACGCAGGTCTGGCCGCCGTTCTGCAGCGCGTAGTACGTCGCCGCGTTGGCGGCCCGCTCGAGGTCGGCGTCGGCGAGCACGATCATGGGGTCCTTGCCGCCGAGCTCGAGGCCGACCGGCGTCAGCGTCTCGGCGGCGCGCGCCATCACCTTCTTGCCGGTCGCCGTCGAGCCCGTGAACATCACGAAGTCGACCTCGTCGATCATCGCCTGGGCCGCGTCGGCGCCGCCGAGGATGACCTGGATCGCGTCCGCGGGCAGGCCGCATTCACGGATCGCGTCGGCGAGCAGCAGCGAGGTGAGGGGCGTCACCTGCGACGGCTTGAGGACGACGGCATTGCCGGCCGCCAGCGCGGGAACCGCGTCGCCGAAGTTGTTGGTCAGCGGGTAGTTCCACGGCCCGATCACGCCGACCACGCCGACGGGCCGGTAGCGCACGAGGAGCTTGCGGCCCATGACGATCGGGTTCGACGTGCGGATCTTCTCGTCGGCCAGGTAGTTGGGCGCGTGCTTGGCCCAGAACCCGAGCGCGCCGGCGCCGTAGGAGAGCTCGACCACGCTCGCGTCCTCGTACGTCTTGCCGCTCTCGTCGACGATCGTCTGGATGACGCGATCGGCGTTGTCGACCATCCACTTCTGCATCCGGCGCAGCACGCGCGCGCGACCCTCGAAGCCGAGCGCCTCCCAGGCCGGCTGGGCCGCCCGAGCGCGCGCGACCATGCCCGCTACGTCGTCGGTAGGCGTGACGGGGAGGCTCTGGATGACCTGCCCCGTGGCGGGGTTCTCGACGTCGATGGTCTCGGGCTTCGCGATCGTGGCCATACAGGGAGGCTAAAGCCTCAGCCGCTGATGGCGAGCCGTTCGATGCGCGCCTCCTGCTGCGGGCGGTCGCGGCCGTCGCGCGGAAGCTCGGAGATCGTGTCGACGACGTCCATCCCGTCGGTGACCTCGCCGAACACAGTGTGCTTGCCGTCGAGCCACGGCGCCGACTGCACGGTGACGATGAAGAACTGCGAGCCGTTGGTGTTCGGGCCGGCGTTCGCCATCGCCAGCGCGCCGCGCACGACCTTATGCTCGTTGATCTCGTCCTCGAACGTGTAGCCGGGGCCACCGGTGCCGGTCCCCTCCGGGCAACCGCCCTGGATCATGAAGTCGGGGATCACGCGGTGGAAGATCAGCCCGTCGTAGTAGCCGTCCTCGGCGAGCTTGCGGAAGTTGTCCACTGTCTTCGGGGCGTCGCCGTCGAACAGCTCGATGACGATGTCGCCATGGTTCGTGGTCAGTGTCGCGTTAGACATGACCGCAACCGTAGCTCAGGAGCGAGCAGGCTCTACGCGCAGCGTATGGCCGCGGACCGCGGTGCCGGTGACCGCGCCGGCCACGCGGTCGGCGTCGGCGGCGGGCACCTCGAGCAGCGCGAAGCGCTCGAGCACCCGGACGTTGCGCACCGCCTCGCCGTCGAGCCCGGCCTGCGCGGTGACGGCGTGGATGAGGTCGGCCTCGGCCAGCCCGGCGGCGCGGCCGCCGGAGGCGATCAGCTTCACGAACGCGCCGTCGGCGGCGCCGTTGGCGTCGTGCGGCTTGCGGTGCCGGCGCGGGCGCTCGATGGCCGGCACCGGGGCGACGTGCGCGCCCTCGGCCCACGGCGCGATCGTGGTGCCCGCGTGCCGCTCGATCGCCTCGAGGTCGCGCCGCTGGCGCGGCTCGATGAACGTGATGGCGCGGCCTGAGCGGCCGACCCGGCCCGTGCGGCCGATCCGGTGCACGTAGACGTCGGGCGACGTCGGCACGTCGAAGTTGACGATGTGGGTCACATCGGCGATGTCGAGCCCGCGGGCGGCGACGTCGGTGGCGACGAGGATCGGCAGGCGGCCGCCCTTGAACGAGATCATCACGCCGTCGCGCGCGCCCTGGGACATGTCGCCGTGCAGCGCCTTGACGTTCATCCCCTTGTCGCGCAGCGTGCGGTAGAGCTGCTCGGTGCGGATCTTCGTGCGCGCGAAGACGATGGCCTGGGTCGGGCGCTCGGCCTCGAGCACGCGCGCCAGCGAGCCGACCTTCTCCTGCGCCTTGGTCTCCAGGAAGAACTGCTCGACCGTGTCGATCGTCAGCGTCGCCGCCTTGACCTTGATCGTCTCGGGGTCGTACAGGTGGCGCTCGGCCAGCGCGCGGATCGGCCCCGGCATCGTGGCGCTGAACAGCGCGGTCTGACGGCCGTTCGGCGTGTACGAGAGGATCTTCTCGACGTCCTCGAGGAAGCCGAGGTCGAGCATCTCGTCGGCCTCGTCGAGCACGACGTTGCGGCACGAGTGCAGCATCAGCGAATGGCGCGAGATGAGGTCGAGCACGCGGCCGACCGTGCCGACGACGATCGGCGCGCCCGCCTTCAGGTACGCCTGCTGGTCGCGGATCGGGGCCCCGCCGAACACCGCCACGGGATCGATCCCCTTGCGGGCGCCGTACGTCCGCAGCGCCTGCGTGACCTGGATGCAGAGCTCACGCGTCGGCGTGAGCACGAGCGCCTGGACGTCCGGATCCTCGGGATCGACCGACTGGATCATCGGCAGCCCGAACGCCGCGGTCTTGCCGGTTCCGGTCTGCGCCTGGCCGATCACGTCGCGGCCCGCGAGCAGCACGGGGATGGCCTGCTCCTGGATCGGGCTGGGCGACTCGTAGCCCACGTCCTTGAGCGCGGCGAGGAGGTCCTCGGACAGTCCGAGGTCGGCAAACGTGCTCATCTATGGATGGAGCTTATGACGATGGGTCGAGCACCAGCTTCCCCACTGTGCGCCTGGCGCGCAGATCCTCGTGCGCGCGGCGCGCTTCGGACAGCGGGTAGACAGGACCTTCGACCACGCGCAGCTCGCCGGAGGCGACGCGGGCGAACAGATCGGCGAGCGGCGCGGCGATCATCTCGGCCGGGCGGCGGACGCAGTCGACGAGCCAGAAGCCGACCACTGCGTGCGAGCGGGCCATCAGGGCGCCGGTGGACACGGTGTTGCCCTCGCGCGAAGCGTTCCCGTACGTGACGAGCCGCCCGAACGGCGCCAGCGCCTTCAGCGATTCGTCGAACACGCGCCCGCCGGCCATCTCGAGCACGATGTCGACCCCGTGGATGCCGTTGGCCTCGCGCAGCGCGCGGCCGAGATCGGGCAGGGTGACGTCGACGGCGGCGTCGGCGCCGAGCTCGAGCGCCAACGCACGCTTCTCCTCGCTGGACGCCGTGCCGATCACGCGTCCGGCCCCGAACGCCTTGCCGAGCTGCACCGCCAGCGAGCCGACCCCGCCCGCCGCCGCGTGCACGACGACGCTCTCGCTCTCGGCCAGCTTCGCGGAGGTCTTGTACAGATGCCACGCGGTCAGCCCCTGGATCAGCAGCGCCAGCGCCTGCGCGTCGGACACGTCGTCGGGGATCGGGATCGCCGACGCCTTCGGCACGACGACGTACTCGGCGTAGCCGCCGGCCCCGACCAGCGCGACCACGCGGCGGCCGTCCTCGGTCGTGCCCGCGACCTCGCCGCCCGGCGTCAGCGGCAGCTCGTAGCGCGACAGGTAGGTGTTGTCGGCGGCGTGCGTGTCGGCGTAGTTGACGCCCGCACGGGTGACGTGGATGAGGACCTGGTCCTCGCGGGGCTCGGGCATCGGGGCGTCCTCGACCAGCTCGAGCACCTCGGGACCGCCCCACTGATTGACACGGATCGCGCGCATGGCGACAGGAGGCTACTCGCTAGTCTGCTCCCGCCTATGACGCTGACCGTCGTGGGATCGATCGCGTTCGACGCCGTCGAGACGCCATTGGGGAAGCGCGACCGCCTGCTCGGCGGTGCGGCCGTCCACTTCTCGCTCGCCTCGTCGTTCCTCGCCGAGACGCGCGTCGTCGGGCCGGTCGGGGACGACTTCGGCGAGGCCGAGTACGCGGTGCTGCACGAGCGCGGCGTGGTGACCGACGACATCGAGCACGTCCCCGGAGGCAAGACGTTCTTCTGGGCCGGCCGCTACGAGCGCGACCCGAACATCCGCCACACGCTCCAGACCGACCTCAACGTCTTCGAGCACTTCGAGCCGAAGCTGTCGGAGGCCTCGCGCGCCGCCGACACGCTGTTCCTCGCCAACATCCATCCCGGCCTCCAGTACGCCGTCCACGAGCAGTGCCGCCAGGCCCGCTTCGTCGCCATGGACACGATGAACATGTGGATCGAGGTCACGCGGCCGCAGCTCGAGAAGACGATCGCCGGCGTCGACTGCCTGATCGTCAACGACGAGGAGGTCAAGGAGCTCACCGACGAGCCGAACCTCGTCCGCGCCGCGCGCGCCGTGCACGCGATGGGCCCGCGCGTGGTCATCGCCAAGCAGGGCGAGCACGGCGCCGGCATGTACACGCCCGACGGCTTCTTCGGCCTGCCCGCCTACCCCACGCCCGACGTGGTCGACCCCACCGGGGCCGGCGACACGTTCGCCGGCGGCTTCATGGGCTACGTCGCCGCGCACGCCGGCGACGAGCTGAGCGACGAGCTGCTGCGGCGCGCGATGGCGTACGGGACCGCGATGGCCTCGTTCAACGTCGAGGCGTTCGGTACCGAGCGCATGCAGACCCTGACCGGTGACGAGATCGCCGAGCGGGTCAGCGAGCTCCAGAGCCTCACGCGCTTCGACGCGCACCCGGTCCCGCTGCGCGCGTAGCACAGCGCGCTGTAGTGCCCCGCGACCGCGCCGATTGCGCTTGCGCCTGTGGCCAGGGCGGGTAGCCTTGCGTTCGTGGGCTGGACGATGCTGTACCTGTTCGTCTTCCTGAAGCTGCCGATCATCGCGCTGTGCTGGCTGATGTGGTGGGCGATCCATCAGGAACCCGAGTACGAAGACTCCGATGGCGGCGGCGGTGGGCGGCCGCCGCGTCCGCATCCGGCGCCCACGCTCCCGCACGCCCCGCGCCGCGGCCCGCACCGTGAGCCCGCGCCGCCGTCGCCGCCGCGCATCCGCGCCGCCTCGGGTGACAGACTTCGCGCGCGTGGCGACCTCGGTTCTCTCTGACGGCACGATCCGCCGCCTCGTCGCCGAAGGCCGGATCGTCGTCGACCCATGGGACGACGCGATGGTCCAGCCCGCGTCGGTGGACATCCGGCTCGGCGACTCGTTCCGCGTCTTCCACAACCACCGCGTCACCGCGATCGACCTGCGCAACCCGCCGCGCAACCTCACGGAGGAGATCGTCGTGCCCGAGGGGGAGCCGTTCGCGATCCACCCCGGCGAGTTCGTCCTCGGCCGCACGCTGGAGTCCGTGGCGATCCCCGACGACCTCGTGTGCCGGATCGAGGGCAAGAGCTCGATCGGGCGGCTCGGGCTGATCGTCCACGCCACCGCCGGCTTCGTCGATCCCGGGTTCCGCGGCAGCCTGACGCTGGAGATCACCAACCTCACGCGCGTGCCGATCCAGCTCTACGCCGGGCTCCCGATCGCCCAGCTCTCCTTCATGACGCTCGACTCGCCCGCCGAGCGGCCCTACGGCTCGCCCGAGCTGGGCTCTCACTACCAGGACCAGGTGGCCGCCACCGAGTCCCGCTACATGCGGTAGCGTCCGCGGCCGTGCTCGCTGCCTGGATCACGTTCGCGGCCGACGAGGCGTCCAAGACCCCGTACTACGTCGCAGGTAGCGCGCTCGCGGCATTCGCCGTGGTCGTCTCGGCGATCGGCATCAGCCGGCACGAGACGTTCCCGGGCAGCCCGGGCGGCGCCCGCATCGTGATGGCGCTCGCGCTGATCCTCGTCGTCGCCACGATGGCGAGCGCCGTCCTGACGGGGTAACTGGCGTCTTTTTATCCCCATGCCCCACAATGGAGGTATGGGCACCGAGGAACAGCACACTCCGAGCGGTGACGGCGGCGTAGCCACGGCGTCCGAGACGCTCACGATCACGGACAACCGCACGGGGCGCACCTACGAGGTGCCGATCGAGGACGGGACGATCCGCGCGCTGGCGCTGCGGGACATCAAGGTCGAGGAAGACGACTTCGGCCTGATGACCTACGACCCCGCGTACATGAACACGGCCTCATGTCGTTCGGCGATCACGTACATCGACGGCGACAAGGGCATCCTCGAGTACCGGGGCTATCCGATCGAGCAACTGGCCGAGCAGTCGACCTATCTCGAGGTCGCCTACCTGCTCGTGCACGGCGAGCTGCCGAACCAGGCGCAGCTCGACGAGTGGACGCACGAGATCACGATCCACACGTTCGTCCACGAGAACGTCAAGAGCTTCATGCAGGGCTTCCGCTACGACGCGCATCCGATGGGGATGCTGCTGGCGTCGGTCGGCGCGCTGTCGACGTTCTATCCGGACGCCGCGCAGATCAAGGACGAGAACATCCGGTACCTGCAGATCATCCGGCTGATCGCCAAGATGCCGACGCTCGCGGCCTTCGCGTACCGCCACAACATGGGCCAGCCGTACGTCTATCCGGACAACGACCTGCGGTATCCCGGCAACTTCCTGAACATGCTCTACAAGATGACCGAGCTCAAGTACCAGCCGGATCCGCGGCTGGAGCGGGCGCTCGACATCCTCTTCATCCTGCACGCCGACCACGAGCAGAACTGCTCGACGTCGGCGGTCCGCTCGGTCGGCTCGTCGCAGGTCGACCCCTACTCGGCGGTCGCGGCCGGTGTGTCCGCGCTCTACGGGCCCCTGCACGGCGGCGCCAACGAGGCGGTCCTGCGGATGCTGCGCCGGATCGAGAGCAAGGAGAACATCCCCGACTTCATGCAGGGCGTGAAGGACGGCAAGGAGCGCCTGATGGGCTTCGGCCACCGGGTCTACAAGAACTACGACCCGCGGGCCAAGATCATCAAGAAGGCGACCGACGAGGTGTTCGAGGTCACGGGCACCAACCCGCTGCTCGACATCGCGCTCGAGCTCGAGAAGATCGCGCTCGAGGACGACTACTTCGTCAAGCGCAAGCTGTACCCGAACGTCGACTTCTACTCGGGCCTGATCTACGAGGCGCTCGGGATGCCGGTCGGGATGTTCCCCGTGCTGTTCGCGATTCCGCGCACCAGCGGCTGGATCGCCCAATGGCTGGAGATGATCGACGACTCCGAGCAGAAGATCGCGCGCCCGCGCCAGATCTACACGGGCTCGCGCGAGCGCGACTACGCGCCGATCGGCGACCGATCTTGACGTAGGTTGTATTTTGAAACCGTGGTCTACGAGCTCGACCACGGTACAAAAGTATTCATCCGGCCGATCGAGCCCGGTGACAAGGAGAAGCTGGTCACCGGGCTGCGCCGGCTGAGCGACGAGAGCATCCGCAAGCGCTTCCTGGCCGCCAAGCCGCGCTTCACGAGCGCGGAGTTGCGCTACCTCACCGAGGTCGACGGCTTCAACCACATCGCGCTCGTCGCGGTGCTCGCAGACCGCCCGGACACGCTCGTGGCGGTCGCTCGCTGCGTCCGCCTGCCCGATCGCCCGGGCACGGCCGAGATGGCGATCGTGGTCGGCGACCCGTGGCAGAGCCAGGGGCTCGGCCGCGCGCTCGCGACGGCGCTCGCCGACGCCGCGCGGGCCGTCGGCATCCGCCGGTTCGCCGCCACGATGCTCGGCGACAACGAGGCCGCCCGCCGCCTCATGCGCACGTTCGCCCGGCGCCTCCAGGAGGAGGCCGTCTCCGGGGGCGTGCGCGAGGTTTTGGTGGAGCTTGCCGCTTGATGGTCGATTGACTGGCCGTCGTGGTCGCCTGGGGGCGTCGGTAGCTGGTCAATCGACCATCTAGGTAGGCTGCGCGGCGGGGTGCCGCCCAAGCGTCTGTCCGATCGCGCCATGCTCCGGCCGCCGCCGGAGGGCACCGACGTGCTCGCCGCTCTCGGCGTCGCGGTCTGCATCGCCGACGACGACGCGATCGTCTACGTCAACCCGGCCTTCGAGGACCTCACGGGCTGGGCGGCCGAGGACATCCTCGGGCGCC
The DNA here is from genome assembly GCA_963803335.1 of uncultured Solirubrobacteraceae bacterium. Taxonomy (GTDB): domain Bacteria; phylum Actinomycetota; class Thermoleophilia; order Solirubrobacterales; family Solirubrobacteraceae; genus DASSUW01. The sequence goes on from CAWDME010000018.1 coordinate 54,084, forward strand.
CGCCGGACCGCGCGCGGCGCCGTCGTGACGGCGCGCCGGTGCGCGCCGACGTCACCCGCAGCGCGCTGCCCGATGGCATGACGGCGATCGTGCTGATCGAGCGCTCGACGCTGCCCGACGAGGCGGCGATGATCGAGACGGTCCTGCGCGTGGAGCGCGACCGCGCGCAGTCGTATGTCGACGTCGCCAGCACGCTGCTGGTGATCCTCTCCGGCGACGGCACCGTCAGCGTGCTCAACCGCCAGGGCCGCGACCTGCTCGACGATCCGCGCGGCGAGCTGATCGGCAGGAACTGGATCGACGAGGTCGTCCCCAGCGACGAACGGGTGGCCGCGCGCGCGGCGCTCGAGCGGCTCGTCGGCGTCGGCGAGGAAGCGGTCGAGCGCTTTGAGGGCCGGGTCGTCACCCGCCGGGGCCGGCGCCGCCACATCGCCTGGCAGGCGACCGCGCTCAACGACGCTCGCGGGCGCTCGATCGTCGTGCTGTCGGGCCAGGACATCACCGAGCACGTGCGCGCCGAGCAGGAGCTGCGCCGGCTCGCGTTCTTCGACGCCCTGACCGGGCTGCCGAACCGCTCCCAGTTCGAGTCGCGCGTGCGAGCGGCGGTCAGCCGCGCGCGGCGCCGCCAGCGCGCCGTGGCGCTCCTGCTCGTCGACCTTGACAACTTCAAGCTCGTCAACGACTCGCTCGGCCACGGCGCCGGCGACCGGTTGCTGCGCCGGGTCGCCGGCCGGCTGCGCGGCGCCGAGGGCGACCGCGGGCTGCTCGCGCGCCGCGGTGGCGACGAGTTCGTGCTGCTGCTCGCCGACCTGCCGCAGGACGACGCCGAGCACCTCGCGCGCGAGGCGGCCGACCAGCTCGCGCTGCGGCTCGCCAAGCCGTTCACCGTCTCCGGCGCGGAGTTCCACGTGGAGGCGAGCATCGGCATCTCGATCTATCCCGAGGACGCCGACAGCGCCGAGGCGCTGCTCCAGCACGCGGACGTGGCGATGTACCAGAGCAAGGGCCGCGGCCGGGCGGCGTCGACGGTCTACGCGGGCGTCACGCACGACCCGCTCGAGCGGCTGTCGCTGTCGCGCCGCCTGCGCCGCGCGATCGCCCGCGACGAGCTGACGCTGTACTTCCAGCCGATCGTCTGGACGGCGAGCGGGCGGCTGCACTCGATGGAGGCGCTGCTGCGCTGGGAGGACCCCGACCGCGGGCTCGTGCACCCGGACCGCTTCATCCCGGCTGCCGAGGAGATGGGCCTGCTCGATCCGATCGGCGCCTGGGTGATCGACGCCCTGGCCGTCCAGATCGGCGAGTGGCGTGAGCAGGGCATGGAGCCGAAGGTGTCGTTCAACGTCTCCCCGCGCGAGCTGCTGCGGCCCGACTTCGCCGCCGAGCTCGGCGAGCGGCTGCGCAGCGCCGGCGTCGACCCGGCGCGGCTGACGATGGAGCTGACCGAGTCGGCGACGCTGCGTGAGCCGGAGCGGATCGGCCCGCTCCTGCGCGAGCTGCGCGCACTCGGCCTGCAGCTCGCGATCGACGACTTCGGCGCCGGCTGGTCGTCGCTCTCACGGCTGCGGCTGCTGCCCGTGCAGATCCTCAAGATCGACCGCTCGTTCCTGCGCGCGATCCCGGAAGACCCGGAGGCCGGCGCGATCGTCCGCGCCGTGATCGCGCTGTCCGACGCGCTCGGGATGACGACCGTCGCCGAAGGCGTCGAGCAGCCCGTGCAGCAGCACTTCCTCGCCGCCCAGGGCTGCCCGCTGTCCCAGGGCCACCTGTTCGGCGACGCGCTGCCCGCCGACGCGATGACCGAACGGTTGTTGAGCGAACGGACCTAGCTCACTCAAGCGCTTCGACCCAGCACCCGATGCTGGTCTGATGCGACCGTTCCGGTCCCTCCACGCGCTGCTCGTCGACGTGCCGCCCGCGCACGGGCGGCTGATCGTGCGCGCGATGGAGGAGGCCGGCTGGCGCCTGCGCACCGAGCACGCCGACGGCGCCGACGAGCTGGCCGCCGCACTGCGGCGCCGTGGCTGGGGCGCCGTGCTCTACAGCGGCGAGGGCCCGCAGGCCGTGCCGGCGCGCAAGGCACTCGAGCTCGTGCGGCTCGCCGACCCCCACCTGCCCTTCCTCGCCGTCTCGCCGTTCGTCCACGCCGGCGACCTCGCGGCGATGGTGCGCGGGCTCGACGGCGCCGCGGCGGTGGTACCCGACCCCGCCCAGCTCCCGCGCGCGCTGCAGCGCGCGCTCGACGCCACGCGCCTGCGCCGGCGCGTCGGCGGCGCGCACCGCTTCCTGCTCGCCCAGCAGGCGATCACCGACCATGTGGCCGCCGGCCTCGAGCCGCGCGAGCTCGTGGAGCGCGTGCTCGCGACCCTCGGCGACACGCTCGGCTTCAGCTGCGGCGCCGTGTGGTGGCCGTCGGCGGACGGCAGCGAGCTGCACTGCGCGGCGACCTGGCACCGGGCGAGCGCGCCGGCCGAGGTCGTGGCGCTCGCCGAGGCCTCGCAGCGCGCCGTGCTCGCCGCCGGGCAGGGCCTGCCCGGCCGCGTGTGGGCGTTCCGGCGGCCGTCATGGATCACCGACGCGCGGGTCGGCGCCACCGACGGGCGGGCCGCGATGGCGCGCCGTGCCGGGCTGATGACCGCGGTGGCCTTCCCGATCGCCATCGCCGACCGCTGCGCGGGCGTGATCGAGTTCTACTCGGCGGGCGTGCACGAGCCGAACCCCGAGGTGTCGGCCATGTTCGCCGCCGTCGGCGGCCAGGTCGCTCAGTACCTCGAGCGGCGCTCCCCGCGCCGCTGGCTCGATGCCGCCGAGGCGCCGCTGCTGGCGCTCGACCCCGCCGGCCGCGTGCTGCTCGCCAACCACAACGCCTGCGCGCTCGCGGGCCGCAGCGAGGACGAGCTCGTGGGGACGGAGTGGGTCGACGGCGCGATCGCCGGCGCCGCACTGGCGGGCGGCGCCAGCGCCGAGCACGCCGTCGATGGCGACCGGCTCGTGCGCTGGCAGCTCACGCCGCTGCTCGAGGGCGACCGCGTGATCGGCACGTGGGCGACCGGCAGCGTGCGCGAGGCGCCCCCGGCCGACTCGCTCGAGGCACGGCTGCGCCGCGCCCTCAGCGCCGGCGAGCTGCGCCTGCACTACCAGCCGATCTACGCGCTGCGGACCGGCAGCCTGGTGGCGCTCGAGGCGTTGCTGCGCTGGGAGGACCCGCAGCGCGGCATGATCTCGCCCGCCGAGTTCATCCCGGTGGCCGAGCAGAGCGGCCTGATCGACGCGCTCGGCGACTGGGTGCTCGAGGCCGTCTGCGCGCAGCAGATCGCGTGGACCGCCGAGGGCATGCTGCCCCACATCTCCTTCAACGTGTCCCCCAGCCAGCTGCGGCGCGGCGACTTCCTCGACCGCGTGCGCGACCGGATCTCGATCCCCGGCGTCGATCCCGCGCGGCTCACCGTGGAGCTGACCGAGTCATCGACGCTGGAAGACCCGGCACTGGCCGAGTCGGTCGTGCGCGAGCTCGACGCGCTCGGGCTGCGGATCGCGCTCGACGACTTCGGCACCGGCTACTCGTCTCTGTCGCGCCTGCGCGAGCTGCCGGTGTCGACGCTGAAGATCGACCGCTCGTTCATGCGCGACGTGCCGGAGCGGCCCGAAGCCGCGGCGGTCGTGACCGCGATTCTGCAGCTCGCCCGCGCGCTCGGGCGCAGCGCCGTAGCCGAGGGCGTGGAGACCGAGGCCCAGCGCGCGTTCCTGGCCGCCGAGCGCTGCCCGCTCGCCCAGGGCTTCCTGCTCGGCGCCCCGGTGCCGCCGGAACAGATCGCGCGCCCTATCTTGAACGTATGAGGATCGTCCTCGTCCTGGCCTGTCTCGCCGCGCTCGGCGTGGGAGGCTGCGGCGGGGACGACGACGAGCAGCCGGCGGCCGTGACTTCGCTCGCCGACCTGACCGTGACCGTCGACTCCGACGGCGACGGCGCCGCCAAGCCGAAGACCGCCTCGGTCAAGTGCGGACCGGCGTCGGACTCGCGGGAGTGCGCGGCGCTCGGTGACATGAAGCCCGACGTGTTCGAGCCGGTCCCGGGCGACATGGCCTGCACGCAGCAGTACGGCGGGCCCGAGACCGCGACCGTGAAGGGCACGTTCAAGGGCCAGCAGGTCGACGCGGAGTTCTCGCGCGTGAACGGGTGCGAGATCTCGCGCTGGAAGACGATGAGCCCGGTGCTCGCGGTCGCCGGGTGAGCTGGCGGGTCACGGTCCGTACCGGGCCGAAGGTCGAGCACGTTAAGGCGGCCGACGCCGAGGAGGCGCTCGACGCCGTCGAGCTGCATGGCCGCGCCGCGGCCACCACCGAGCGGCGCGGAACGGTCGACGTGCACGTGCGGCGCTACGAGGCCGGTGACCAGGTCGCCGCGCGGGTGGAGCTGAAGGGTCCGGGTGTGCACGTCGGCGTCGACGTCCGCGGCGACGGGGGCGTGCAGGCGTGGACCGGGCGCGTGTTCCGCCGGCCGCTCGAGCTCGAGGACGACGAGACGCCGTTCGAGGCGCTCCGGCGCGAAGTGAGTGCCCGCGCGGGCATCCGGCCCGCGCCCTGACGAGGAGCTCGCCGTCCGGGCTCGCTAGACAAGCACCAGCGTGGAGCCGTAGCGGCGCAGCCAGCCCGCGTGCTCGCGCCAGTCGGGCACGCGTGACTCCAGCAGCCGCCAGAAGCGCGGCGAGTGGTCCATCACCTCGAGGTGGCAGACCTCGTGCTCGATCACGTAGTCGAGCACCGGCTCGGGCGCGAGCAGGAGCCGCCAGTTGAACGACATCGCGCCGTTGGACGAGCACGACGCCCAGCGCGTGCGCTGCGATCGGATCGTCAGCCCTGTGTAGGAGGTGCCGGCACGGGCCACCGCGGCGTCGAGCCGCGGGCCGATCTCCGCGCGCGCGGCGCGCCGGTACCAGCGCTCGAGCGCCTCCTCGTAGCGGGCGGCGGGCACCAGCAGCGTGTCGCCGCGCCGGTGCACGCGCGTGCGGGCGCCCTGCGGCACGAGCGCCAGCTCGCGGCCGAGATACGGCACGGTGCCGGGCGTCCGCGCCACCTCGGCGGCGGCGCGCGCAAGCGCGCGGCGGCGGCGCTCGATCCACGGCGCCAGCTCGCGCACGGCCTCATCGGCCGCGCGGGCCGGGGCGCGGGGAGGGACCGTCACGAGCACGGCGCCGTCGCTCTCCACGCTCACCCGCACGCGCCGGGCGCGCGAGGAGCGACGCAGTTCGTATTCCGTCACCACTGCCATGATGACCGCCATGGCGGACTGGACCGTGCGGCTGCCCGCGGCGGTACGCGAGCCCTACGAGGTCTATATCAACGGCGTCCGCCAGCAGCCGGGCGTGCACTACACGGCGCGCGGCCGCGAGCTGGTCTTCGACCGCCCGCTGCAGAAGGAGGGCCGGCTCGGGTTCTGGCGCTGGTTCCTGGGCGCCTGGGGCATCGGGACCTACCGCAAGAACGACCAGGTCGACGTGACCTGGCAGGTCGACGGGCAGCCGCGGATCGCCCACGGGCTGGAGATCGAGCCGCCGCCGTCATAACCCGCCCGGTCCCCTTCGACGTCGGCTCGCCCGTCACGCTCATCGGCGGCGTGGACCTCGACCTCACCGAGGCGGTGATCCCGCCGTCGGGGTCGCGCCTGACGAAGGTGTCGCTGATCGGCGGAGTGCGCGTCGCCGGCTAGGCGGCCACGGCGTCCCGCCACGGGGCCATGCAGCGCAGGGCGCTGAGGATCGCGCGCGTGGCGGTCGAGCGGTTCAGCGTGTAGAAGTGGACTCCGGGCGCGCCCTTGGCGAGCAGGTCGGCGCACTGGAGCGTGGCGTAGGCGACGCCGAGATCGGCCACCGCGTCGGGCTGGTCGGCGCGCAGCCCGAGCTCGCGCACCAGCTCGTCGGGGATCGTGGCGCCGCACATGCTGGTGAAACGCTTGATCTGCTCGAAGTTGGTGATCGGCATGATCCCGGGGATGATCGGGACGTCGATGCCGATGTCGCGCGCTCGGGCGACGAAGTCCCAGTACAGCGCGTTGTCGAAGAACAGCTGCGTGATCAGGAAGCGCGCGCCGGCGTCGACCTTCTCCTTGCAGTAGCGCAGGTCCGACTCCGGCGACGAGGCGTGGATGTGGACCTCGGGGAAGCAGGCGGCCCCGATCGCGAAGTCATAGCCGCCGCGGATGAGGTCGATCAGCTCGCGCGAGTACTCGAGGCCGCCCTCGGTGGCGGTCCACTCCGTCTCACCGGGCGGCGGGTCGCCGCGCAGCGCGAGGACGTTCTTGATCCCCGCGTCGCGCATGAGGTCGAGCGTCTCGCGCAGCTCGGCCACGGTGGCACCGACGCAGGTGAAGTGCGCCATCGCCTCGAGGCCGTGCTCGGCCTTGATCGAGGACACGATGTCGATCGTCTTGCGCTTCTGGTCTGCACTGCCGCCCGCGCCGTAGGTGACCGACACGAACGTCGGGTCCAGCCGTGACAGCTCGGCCAGCGCGCGGCCCAGGTTGCGCTCGCCCTCGTCGGTCTTCGGCGGGAAGAACTCGAACGAGAACGACGGCTCGGAGCCGCTGGCAAGGCGCTCATCGATCCGCATCGCGCCGAAGTCTAGGACCAGTGCTCGGGCGTCTGCTCATCGTGCGACGCCTCGCCCAGCTGCTCGAGGTGGATCAGCCAGGCGCGCGTCTTCGTCAGCAGCCAGGTCGCGGTCGCCTCGTTGAACGCCTCGCCGTAGACGGTCTGCGCGATCTCGTACGCCGTGTGCGGGCCATCCGCCAGCGCCGCGCGCACGGCTTCGAGCCGCTGCGTGACGAGCTCCCGATTGGCGGCGATGTGGCCCGGGACGTCGGTGAACGGCCGCCCGTGGCCGGACAGCGCGAGCCGCGCGTCGACCTGCTCGACCTTGTCGAGCGAGCCGAGGAACTCGCCGACCGGGTCCGGCGTGTAGCCGACGTCGAAGTACAGCGACACGCGGCCCAGCAGGTGGTCGCCGGACAACAGCAGCCGGCGCTCGGCCTGGTAGAGGCAGACGTGCGAGGGCGCGTGGCCGGGCGTCTCGATGACCTTCCAGTCGCCGAGATCGGTGCTCACGGTGTCGCCCTCGGTGAGCTCGCGGTCGACGTGCAGCGTGCCTGCCTGGCCGCTGCCCTGCGCGCGCCGCTGGGCGATCCAGCGCTGCAGCGGCGCCTCGGGCACGCCGCTCTGGCGGGCGACCTCGGCGCGGCGGGCCAGGACCTGCTCGGGGTCTTCGGTCGCCGTGTGGTGACCGTGGCTCGGGTGCATCCACACCTCGCACCCGGCGCGGGCGGCGATCGGCGGCGCCTGGCCGCAGTGGTCCACGTGCGCGTGGGTGCAGACGATCAGCCGCACGTGCTCGACCCGCAGGCCCGCCTGGTCGAGCGCCCGCTCGAGATGCTGCATCGAGCCGGGCTCGTGCATGCCGGTGTCGACGAGCACGATCCCGCGGCCGGCAGCGAGGGCCCACGCGTTGCAGTGCGGCACTCCCGGCCAGGGCAGCGGGAGCCGCAGCCGCCACACGCCCGGCAGCACCTTCTCGCCGCGGCCGACCTCGCGAGTGCGGGTGGGCTTACGCACGGCGTCGCACGGTAACGTCACCACGCCATGGCTGCGGTTGACGTTGTGAACGACTACTTCGCCGCGCTGGCGCGGCGCGACGTGGAGGCGATGGCGGGCTACTGGGCGCCCGACGGCCAGGAGCACATCGCCAGCCAGGTCGACGCCGTCGGCCCGAGCGGCGTGCGCGAGTACTTCACCGAGCTGTTCACCGCGTTCCCGGACTTCGCGCTGACCGTGCAGACCACGGTTGCCGAGGGCGACAAGGTCGCCGTGCACTGGAAGGCGAGCGCGAACATGACCGGCCCGCTGTGGGGGCTGGAGCCGACCGGCGCCCACGTCGAGATCGAGGGGATCGACCTGCTGCACGTGCAGGACGGCCTGATCGTGCGCAACGACGCCGTGCCCGACGGCATGGGCCTGGCCCGCCAGCTCGGGCTCGTGCCCGAGGCCGGCTCGAGCCTCGAGCAACGGATGTTCGCGGCCTTCAACGTGGGCTCGCGCGCGTCGCGGCGCATGGCGGCCAAGAGCGAGTTGGAGCGCGTCGCCGACGGCGTGTGGCTGCTGCGCGGCGGTGTCCCGCGCGCGATGAACGTGTACTTCCTCGAGGACGAAGGCGGCGGCGTGACGCTGTTCGACGCCGGAATCCGCCAGATGACGAACGCGGTGGCCGCGGCCGCGGCGACGCTCGGCGGGGTCAACCGCGTCGTGCTCGGCCATGCCGACGTGGACCACCGGGGCGTCGCCGCCGGGCTCGGCGCGCCGGTCTTCGTCCATCCGGACGACCGCGCGGCCGCCGAGGCGGGCGAGCCGCAGCGCGACTATCACCGCATGGAGCTGCTGAGGATCCCGTCCCGCTGGGTCTACCCGCGGCTGCTCGAGTTCTGGAACAGCGGGCCGGTGGAGATCGCCGGCACCGTGGACGAGGGTGACGACATCTCGGGCTTTCGCGTCGTGCACCTGCCGGGCCACGCGCCCGGGCTGATCGCGCTGTTCCGCGAACGCGACCGGCTCGCCCTGACGACTGACTGCTTCTACGTGATCGACGCCGACACGTCGCGCCCGCAGCCGCCGGCGCCGGCTTTCGACGCGTTCAACTGGGACTCCGCGAAGACGCGCGAGTCGATCCGCAAGCTGGCCGCGCTCGACCCCGCGATCTGCTGGCCCGGACATCTCGGGCCGGTTACCGGCGATGTGCGCGCCCAGCTCGAGCGCGCAGCCGGCGCGTGATGGCCAAGCGCCGGGTGAAGGCGCCGGCCACCGAGTACACGTCGCCGGACGGCGACGTGCTCGCGCTGCGCGGCTCGATGACGCCCGGCACGCGGCGCGAGTACGCGGACACGGCCGGCGGGTCGCCGCTCTCGCAGGAGGACGCCTGGCACCGCGCCGTCGAGTTCCTGTTCGAGCGCCTGGCGGTGAGCTGGGCGGTGGCCGGCACGAACGCGCTCACGAAGCAGAAGGACCTGCTCGCGCGGTTCCGGATGGCGTCCCAGACGGAGCGCGTGTGGATTCGGGACGTGTTACGGGAACACCTGGCGGAGAACTTCCCGGATCTCTCGCCCCCGTGATCGACCCAGACGCCTTCGCCGCCCTCCTCTGCGACTACTGCCTCGACGTTCAGCCGGGGCAGCAGGTGCTCGTGCGTTCCACGACGCTCGCCGCGCCGCTGCTGCTCGCGCTGCAGCGCGCCGTGCTCGAGCGCGAGGCGTGGCCGCTGTTGCGGGCCGCGCTGCCTGAGCAGGAGGCGGGCTTCTGGGAAGCGGCTCGCGACGTGCACCTCGACGCGTTCCCGGCCGCCGAGCTGGCCGAGATCGAGGCGGCCGACGCGATCGTGCGGATCGACGCGCCGGCCAACACGCGCGAGCTCGCGGCGGTCGACCCGGCGCGGATGACGCGCGCGGCCCGGGCCCGGGCGGGGATGCGCGAGCGGATGCTCGCCCTGCGCTGGTGCGGCACGCTGTGGCCGACGCCGGCGGGCGCGCAGCAGGCCGGCATGGCGACGTCGGCGTTCGCGGACTTCATGCGTCGCGCGCTGTTCCTCGACCGCGACGATCCGATCACCGCCTGGCGCGAGCTGAGCGAGAGGCAGGCCGGCCTGGTCGAGTGGCTGTCGCAGGCGTCGGAGATCCGCATAGAGGCCGAGCGGACGGACCTGACGTTGTCGGTGGCGGGCCGCGCGTGGGTCAACTCGGACGGCCACCGCAACATGCCCTCGGGCGAGGTCTTCACCGGGCCGGTCGAGACGTCGGCCGAGGGGCGCATCCGCTTCGACGTACCGTCATCGCCGCGCGGCGTGGAAGTGGCGGGCATCGAGCTCGAGTTCCGCGAAGGACGGGTGGTGTCGGCCCAGGCCGACCGCGGCGACGAGGTGCTGCAGGCGATGCTCGCCACCGACGACGGCGCACGCGTGCTCGGCGAGCTCGGGATCGGGACGAACCGCGGCGTCGACCAGGCGATCGGCTCGATCCTCGTCGACGAGAAGATGGGCGGCACCGTGCACCTCGCCCTCGGCCGCTCCTATCCCGAGACCGGCGGGACCAACGAGTCCGCGCTCCACTGGGACATGATCTGCGACCTGCGCCGGGGCGGCCGGCTCACCGCGGACGGTGAGCCGGTCGTCGTCGACGGCGCGGTTATGCGGTGACCGGGCGCGGCGGAGCCAGCGCTCGCGCGGCGATCAGCAGGTAGCCGGACTCGAGCACCAGCGCGATCACGCCGGACAGCTCCCACTCGGATTCCTTGAAGCCGGGCAGGCCGACCGTGCGCGACAGCACGAAGCCGATGCCCATGCCGGCCATGATGAGCGCGCCGACCAGCCAGGCCGGCGCGTCGTCGCGCAGCCACAGCCGCACGGCGAGCACGGCCAGTGCGACGCCGCCGAGGATGAACAGCACGCCGATGTAGGCCTGCTCCTCGAGGTACTCCGGCGCGAGCGCGATGTGAATGACGCCGACCACGGCGAGCGCGGCGGCGGAGATGCGTCTGAGGGTGTCACTGATCATGAGATCGATCCTGCCCGCGGGCTTGCAAGCGACCTCCAGCGCACTTCCAAGATTTGGCAAAGGTCGCCGCGGCGGTCCTACGATCAGTCGCCGTGGCCCGCGTGCTGGTGGTCGAGGACGACGAGGCGATCTACGAGCCGCTCGTCCGGGCGCTGGGTCGCGACGGTTACGAGGTGGAGCACGCCGCAACCGGCGAAGCCGCTCTGGACCGGCTGGACGGCGGCGGCGTCGACCTGGTGGTGCTCGACGTCGGGCTGCCGGGGATGGACGGGATCGCGGTCTGCCGCCGCGTGCGCGAGCGGCACGGCGGCCTACCGGTGCTGATGCTCACGGCGCGTACCTCGGAGCTCGACGAGGTCCTCGGACTCGACGCCGGCGCCGACGACTACGTCACCAAGCCGTTCACGCTCGCCGTCCTCAGCGCGCGCGTGCGGGCACTGCTGCGCCGCGATGCGCCGTCCAACCTCGTCGAGGCGGCAGGCGTGCGGCTCGACCGCAGCGCGCGCCGCGCGTGGCGGGACGGGCGCGAGCTGGAGCTGGCACCGAAGGAGTTCGACCTGCTCGCGACGCTCGTCGAGTACGCGGGCACGGCGCTGCGGCGCGACGAGCTGATGCGCATGGTGTGGGACGAGAACTGGTTCGGCTCGACCAAGACGCTCGACGTGCACGTCGGCTGGCTGCGCGGGAAGCTGGGTGACCCGCCGCTGATCACGACCGTCCGCGGTGTCGGCTTCCGGTTCGAGCGTGTCTGATGCGGCGGCGGCTGCTCGTCTCGACGACCTCGATCGCGCTCGCCGCCGTGCTGCTGCTCGGCATCCCGCTCGGCGTGATCGGCAGCCGGCTGCTCACGCAATCGGCCGAGGAGCGGCTCGAACGCGAGGCCGACACGGCGGCGGCGCGGATCGCGGTCGCGCGGCGGACGGGGCAGCCCGTCGACGCGGCGTTGCTGGCGGAGCTCGCGGACCCCAGTCACCGGCTCGAGGTACGGCTGCCGGACGGCCGCGTCGTGGCCGGCGGAGCGCGGCTGGACGGCAACGTCGTGCGCGTGCATGCCGGCGACGCCCGGGCGCGGGTCACGATCCTCGCGCCCGCTCACGAGCGCAGCGAGCGCGTCGGCGGCGTGTGGCTGGCCGTGCTCATCCTGTCGATCGCGGCGCTTGTGCTGGCGATCGGGCTGGGGCTGCTGCAGGGACGCCGGCTGGCGGGCCCGCTGGAGGTGCTCGTCCGCCGGACGGCGGCGCTGGGCTCGGCGCCGCCGCCCCGGCGCCCGAGCCCGATCTCCGAGATCGCGATGGTCGAGCGCGCGCTGGCCGACGCCGAGGAGCGCGTGGCGATGATGCTCCAGCGCGAGCGCGAGTACTCGGCCAACGTGTCGCACCAGATCCGCTCGCCGTTGACCGGCTTGCGGATGCGGCTCGAGGAGCTGTTCGCGCTGGCGGCCTCCGACGACGCGCGCGACGAGGCGGCGGCGGCGATCGCCCAGGTCGACCGCCTGCTGACGACGATCGTCGAGCTCGAGGCCCATGCGCGCGGGCACGAGGCAGCGCCGGGAACCTTGGACCTCGCCGCGCTCGCGCACGACCACGTCGAGCACGACTGGCGCGAGCGCTTCGCCCGCGCGGGGCGCGAGCTCGCGGTCGAGGCGCCCGACGCCGCGCCCGTGGCGCTCGCGCCGGGTCCCGGCCGCCAGGTCGTCGACATCCTGCTCGACAACGCCCTGGAGCACGGCGCGGGGACGACGGTGCTGCGGATCGACGCCGATGGCGGCGCGTGGGCGCGGCTCGCCGTCGAGGACGGCGGTGCCGGGATCCCGCCGGGGCAGGAGGCGCGCATCTTCAATCGCCGCCACTCGCTGGCCGGCGGCTCAGGCCTCGGCCTGGCCCTGGCCCGCGACCTCGTCCGCGCCGCAGGCGGCGAGCTCAGCCTCGCCCGCTCGTCACCGCCGCGGTTCGAGGTCCGGCTGCGGCGCGCTCAGAGCGACTGAGGGAAGCGGAACGCATTCCCGGGGTCGTAGGCGGCCTTGACCTGTTGTAGGCGCTCGAGGTTCGCGCCGTGGTAGGCGCGCAGCGGGTCTTCCAGGGTCGGGTCGGGGAAGTTGGGGTAGACGCCGCCGGCGCCGTGCGGGCGGACGATCTCCCACGCGCGCTGCAGCCAGTCCGTTGGGCCGGTCAGCTTCAGCAGGAAGCGCTCGTTGCGGTGGACGAAGGCTGTCTCGTGCGGTTGCGTGCGGTTGTACGCCCCGCCCCATGGGCTGAAGTCGAGCTCGCCTTCTGATTCGTGCGCCAGCGCCTGAACTGCGCTTGGAGGGAGGGGGTGGCGGAAGAACTGGGACTTGCTGTCGTGCTGGTCTGGCGCTCCTGCCGGTCCGTTGTCGACGAGCCATTGCTTGGCGGTGCGGTAGGGAAGCGTCACGCGCGTGGCGTCGGGCGCGTTTCTGGGCGGGAGCGGGCCGGCGCCGAAGAGGTGGACGGCGTCGGGGTGGACGATCAGCGAGGCGGCGAGATCGTCTGGGGCGTCGGGCGCCCACTGCTGCCACTCGGCGATCAGCGCGGCGGCCTGGTCGCGGGGATACGAGAGGCGGAAGCACTCGATCTCCGCGGGCGCCGGGAGGGTCTTCATCGTGAACCGGGTGACCACTCCGAACTGCCCGCCGCCCGCGCCGCGCAGCGCCCAGAACAGGTCGTCGTGCTCGGTGTCGCTGCAACGGACAACGCGCCCGTCCGCGAGCACGACCTCCGCCGCAACCATCTGGTCGCAGGTCAGCCCGTACCGGCGCCCGAGGATCCCGAGCCCGCCACCGAGCGCCAATCCGGCGATGCCGACCTCCGGCCCGCACCCGCCGGCGATCGTGCGTCCCTGGGCCGCCAGCGCGTCGTAGATCGGCCCGAGCTGCGCGCCCGCGCCGATCGTGGCGACGCCATTCTCAACCGCGACCTCGTTCATCGGCGCCATGTCGATCAGTAGCCCGGTCGTCGACGAACGGCCGGCGAAGCAGTGCCCGCCGCTGCGAACCGCGAGGTGCAGCCCTCGCTCGCGCGCCTCCGCGATCGCGCCGGCCACTTGGGCCGGATCTCGGCACGGCCGCACCGCCGCCGGGGTGATGTGCGCGAACCGGGGGAGCACCGCCATCGTCTACACCGTAAACCCCGGCATTGAGGGGGGAAGTTCCGGTCCGTGTTGGCTGTTCCACCGTATGGGTGGAAAAGCCGAAGGGGTGGCGGACCCTCCGCTTCACGTGGCGCCAGATCGAGCACCCCGAGGCGTGGGTCGCGGGTGCCGTGAGAACCGGCGCGCGGCGGATCGCCGAGTAGTACAAACCCGCGCCGGGAGACAACACCGACTTGCAGGGAGTCGTCGAGATGCAACGGTTGCTCGGGCCGCTCGTGGTGGCCGTCGTGGTGCTGGCTGCGGGGCCGGCCGCGGCGCACGCGAACGGATGGGTGTGCGAGGCCAGCGCGCTGCGCGCGCAGGTGCTCGACGCGCCGGCGGTGGAGCCGGCAACGGCCAACCAGGGCGCGAACGACTGCAAGCCGGCGGCGGGCGGCGGGGGTGTGACGCCCGCGCTCCCCGTCGGCGTCAGGGCCACGGCCCTCACGGCGACGACCGCGCTCGACGGGCCGGTCGCCCCCGCCGCGAATCAGATCGCCCGCTCGGAGGGCATCGTGAGCGGCGTGGCGGTCTCGTCGCTGCCATCGCTTCCGATCGCCCTTCCGCAGCCGGACTTCTCGGGCCTCAGCGCCATCACGGTCCCCGGCGTCGCCACGGTTGACCTGCGGCCGGCGCTCCAGGCGCTGATCCCGCCGCGCGCGCTGCCCAACGTCGACCTGTTGAGCGTCGGCGCGGCGCACTCGGCGGCGTCCGCGCAGTGCGTGAGCGGCGTGCCGCGTTTCAGCGGCTCGTCCTCGCTCACGACCGTCGCGATCAACGGCGTCGAGATCGGCGTCGACCAGGCCACGAGCCAGACCGTGCAGCTGATCAACTCGGACAGCATCGACCCGTCGGACATCGACGTCTCGAAGGTCGTCGCGACCCCCGGTGTGGACCCGAGCGTGCTCCAGCCCGCGCTGCAGCCGATCCTCGACGCCCTCCCCGACATCACCGTCCCGGCCACGCTCGCGCGCGTCCGCCTGACTCCGAACGAGCGCGTCGAGACCGGCACGCGGTTGACGCAGCGGGCGCTGCACGCGTTCGTCTCGATCGCCGGGCAGCGCATTGCCGACACGGTCGTCGGCGAGTCGACGGTGGGTACCGACGGCGTCAGCTGCGGCGGCGTCGCCGACCTCGCGCTGCAGTGCACGACGCGCCGGCTGGTGCTCATCGACGTGTTCGAGCAGGGCAACCGCGTGAGCCTGCTCGGCGCCGCTGATCGCAAGTACGTCGGCAAGCGCATCCGCATCCGCCTGATGGCGACCGGCAAGACCGTCGCGCGCCCGCGCGTGCGCCGCGACGGCACGTTCCGCGCCACCGCGCCGCTGCCCGACGCGAAGATCCGCGACACGAGCAAGGCGCGCTACGAGGCGAGCCGCGGCAAGGACCGCTCGATGCGGCTCAAGCTTCACCGCCGGATGCTGGTGAAGAGCATGCGCAGCCGCCGCGGGAAGATCACGATCGCCGGCCAGGTGGTGCAGCCACTGGCCGCACCGGTCAAGACCGTCGTCGTCAAGCGCCGGGTGAGCTGCCGCGACTGGAAGGTCGTCAAGCGCTTCAAGCCGCGTGCCGACGGTGGCTTCCGCGTCCGGCTCCCGGCGCCGCACGACGGGGAGGCGGCCGCGTACCGGATGACGACGCGCGTCAAGCACTCCGCGGCGGGCACGAAGACCTACCCGACGTTCACGCTGCCCCGATACGTCGACCTCGGCTGAGTGCGGCCAGCCCCACTGGCCGCGCGGGAGGCAACCGTGTTGGCTGTGCGGGCCGAGAAGGGCAACACTGACGCCATGGCTGCCACGGCCACCGCGAATCCCCCTGCTCAGAGGACGGCGACGCGCCTGCAGCAGCTCGGCGCCGACGCGCTGTACCTGCTGCTGGGCCTCGTTGCTTCGATCGTGGCGTTCACGGTCTGGGTCACCGCCGTATCGGTGACGCTCTCGCTCATCATCCTGATCATCGGGCTGCCGCTCGTCATGCTGTCGTTCGCCGTCTTCCGTGCGCTGTGCGACGTCGAGCGCAAACGGGCCGCGCTCGTGCTCGGAGAGGCGATCGGGTCGTCGTACCGGCCGCTTCCCCCGCTCTCGACCTTCTTCCAGCGCCTGCGGGTCGTCTCGACCGACCCGCAGACGTGGAAGGACACCGCGTACCTGCTGGTGCTGAGCGTGATCGGGATGACGTGGGGCACGATCTGGCTCGTGCTGTGGGGCGTCGCGCTCGGCAGCATCGTGCTGCCCACCTGGTGGTGGGCAATGCCGAGCGACGCGCAGTACCTCGGGATCAACGTCGATACCTGGCAGGAGAACGTCCTCGCCGTCGTCATCGGGCTCGTGCTGATCCCGATCTCGATCTACGTCCAGCGCGGGCTCGCGCTCAGCCAGGCCCACATCGCGCGCTGGCTGCTCGAGCCCAGCCTCGCCGCTCGCGTCGAGCGCTTGACCGAGACGCGCGCCGGTGCCGTCAACGTGGCCGCGGCCGAGCTGCAGCGGATCGAGCGCGACCTCCACGACGGCGCACAGGCGCGGCTCGTCGCGCTCGCGATGGACCTCGGCATGGCCGAGGAGCGCTTCGACCGCGACCCCGAGAGCGCTCGCGAGTTGGTCGGCGAGGCGCGCGAAGAGGCCAAGCGGGCGCTCGCCGAGCTGCGCGACCTCGCCCGCGGCATCCGCCCCGGCCTGCTCGAGGAGCGCGGCCTCGAGGCCGCCGTCGCCGCGCTCGCCGCGCGGAGCCCGGTGCCGGCGCGCGCCACCGTCGACGTCCCGCGCCGGCCGCCCGCGAG
This sequence comes from uncultured Solirubrobacteraceae bacterium, assembly GCA_963803335.1. Classification (GTDB taxonomy): domain Bacteria; phylum Actinomycetota; class Thermoleophilia; order Solirubrobacterales; family Solirubrobacteraceae; genus DASSUW01. Next base: position 70,595 of record CAWDME010000018.1, read on the forward strand.
TGTCGAGTCCGCCGCCTGGTTCGTCGTCTCTGAGGCACTCGCCAATACGGCGAAGCACAGCGGCGCCCAGCGCGCGACCGTGTGGGTCACGATGCGCCACGACAGCCTGCACGTCGAAGTCGTCGACGACGGCCGCGGCGGGGCCGACCCCACCGGCGCCGGCCTCAAGGGCCTGGCCCAGCGCGTCGAGGCGCTCGACGGCTCCCTCGAGGTCAACAGCCCGCCCGGCGGGCCGACAGTGGTGCGGGCGGCCCTCCCATGCGCGTAGTCATCGCCGAAGACCTCGCGCTCCTGCGCGATGGCCTCGAGCGCCTGCTGCGCGACAGCGGCTTCGACGTCGTCGCCGCGGTGGCCGACGGCGAGGCGCTGCTGACCGCCGTCGAAGAGCACACGCCCGACGTCGCGATCGTGGACGTCCGGCTGCCGCCCGCGTTCCGCGACGAGGGCGTCCGCGCCGCGCTCGAGCTGCGCCGTCGCCGCCTCGGCTTCCCGGTGCTGATCCTCTCCCAGTACGTCGAGCAGACCTACGCCGCCGAGCTGCTGGCCGACGGCACCGGCGGTGTCGGTTACCTGCTCAAGGACCGCGTCTCCGACGTGCGCGACTTCGTCGAGGCCGTCCGGCGCGTCGCCGGCGGTGGCATGGCGCTCGATCCCGAGGCAGTCTCCCAGCTCGTCGCCGGCCACGACGAGGCCGGTCCGCTCTCCCAGCTCAGCACGCGCGAGCGCGCGGTGCTCGCGCTGATGGCCGAGGGCCGCACGAACCACGGCATCGCCGACGAGCTCGAGATCACGCCGAGCGGCGTGGAGAAGCACGTCGCGAGCATCTTCGGCAAGCTCGGCCTGCCGCCCGCCGAGAGCGCGCACCGCCGCGTGCTGGCGGTCGTGACCTGGCTAGGCGGTTAGCACCAGCGGCGGACCGTCGGTGACGACGATCGTGTGCTCGGTGTGGGCGGCGAGCGCGCCGTCGGCGGTCTTGATCGTCCAGCCGTCGCCGCCCTCGACGATCGCCGCACCGCCCGCGCCGAGGATCGGCTCGACCGTGATGACCAGGCCGGCGTGGAGCAGCGTGTCGTCGGCGAGATCTGGCGTGTTGGGGACCGACGGCTCCTCGTGGATCGTGCGGCCGATGCCGTGGCCGCCGAGCCCGTCGAGCACCGCGACGCCGCGCGCAGACGCGGCGTTCGAGACGGCTTCGCTGATCGCTCGCACGGGCGCGCCGGCAACCGCGGCGGAGAGACCGTCGGCGAGTGCGGCGTGAGCGGCGGAGACGAGGCGCCGAGCAGCCGGCGAGGCCGGCCCGCACACCACGGTGACGCAGGCGTCGGCGTAGAAGCCGTCGAGCTCGGCCGTGACGTCGAGCTTGACGACGTCGCCGCGGCGCAACCGTCGCGCGCCGGGCACACCGTGGACCGCCGCGTCGTTGACGCTGATGAATACCTCCGACGGCGCGCCGTAGACGAGCTTCGGCGCCGAGCGCGCACCGTGGCGCGCGAACACCCGCCCGGCCACGCGATCGAGCTCCGCCGTCGTCACGCCCGGCTGCACCCGGCGGCGCAGCTCGCGGAGCACATCGGCCACCACGCGGCCCGCGCGGCGCAGGCCCTCCAGCTCGGCTTCGGTCTCGATCGACATCGTGGACGTATTGTCCACGCTCGCGGGTGTGTACCGTGCGTCGGCGATGATGCGCCGCACGAAGATCGTGGCCACGATCGGCCCGGCGTCGCGCGATCCCGAAGTGCTCGTCCGCATGGTCGAGGCGGGCATGGACGTCGCGCGGCTGAACTTCTCGCACGGCAGCGCCGACGAGCACGCCGAGACCGCGCGCCTCGTGCGTGACGCCGCGGGCCGCGCCGGGCGCCAGGTCGCGATCCTGCAGGACCTGCCGGGCCCGAAGCTGCGCATCGGCCCGCTCGTCGACGGGATCGCCGAGCTCAAGCCCGGCGACAACCTCACGTTCGTGTGCGGCGCCAACGGCTTCGAGGGCGACGCCAAGCGCATGTCGATCACCTGGGCCGGGCTCGCGGAGAGCGTCAGCATCGGCGAGATCCTCTACCTTGCCGACGGCGCCGTGCGGCTCCGCGTGCTGACCACCCGCCCGGGCGACGGCGAGATCGACGCCGAGGTGGAGATCGGCGGCGCCGTCGCCTCACGCCAGGGCCTGAACATCCCCGGCGAGGCCGCCTCCCTGCCGTCGGTCCCCGAGGAGGACCTGCTGCACGTGCAGACCGGCGAGAAGATCGGCGTGGACCTCGTGGCGCTGTCGTTCGTCCGCCGCGCGGAGGACATCACGTTCCTGCGCAAGCACACGCGGCTGCCGCTGATCGCCAAGATCGAGAAGCCGCAGGCCGTCCAGCGGGCGGAGGAGATCGTGCGCGCCGCCGACTGCGTGATGGTCGCCCGCGGCGACCTCGGCATCGAGCTGCAGATCCAGGAGGTCCCGATCGTGCAGAAGCAGGTGATCGCGCTCGCCGGCGCGCTCGCCCGCCCCTCGATCACCGCCACCCAGATGCTCGACTCGATGGTCCGCTCGCCGCGGCCGACGCGCGCCGAGGTGACCGACGTGGCCAACGCGATCCTCGACGGCACCGACGCCGTGATGCTCTCGCAGGAGAGCGCCGTCGGGCAGTTCCCGATCGAGTCGGTCGCGATGCTCGCCTCGATCGCCGAGCGCACCGAGCTGACGGCCCCGTACGCCGAGTGGAACGAGCGGCGCGTGCGGCGCGACCGCCGCGACCCCGCCTACACGCTCGCGTACACGGCCACGCGCGCGGCCCACGAGCTCGGCCTCGCCGCGCTGGTCTGCCCGACGCTAAGCGGGCGCAGCGCGCGGCTGATCTCCGCGCACCGCCCGACGGTGCCGATCTACGCGCTGTCCCCCGGGCGCGAGACCGTGCGCCGCTGCGGGCTGATGTGGGGCGTCCAGGCGGCGTCCATGCGACGCTACGAGGTCACCGAGGAGCTGATCGCCGCCGCCGTGGCGCGCGTGGTCGAGCTCGGCTGGGTGAAGAAGGGCGAGCGCGTCGGCGTCACCGCCGGCCTGCCGTCCGGCAAGCCCGGGACGACGAGCCTGCTGCAGATTCAGGAAGCGTAGAACCGCGTTTCTTCGACGCCGAGCTCGGTCACGGGCTCGGCGCCGTACATCCACTCGCGCGCGATCCGGTGCCAGTTGGCGCTCGCCTGCAGCTGCGAGAGCACGGCGAGCGTGAGCAGCTCGACGCGGCGGCCGAACAGGTGGTCGGCGGGCAGGGTTTCGTGGCGCATCTGCCCGAAGTGCGAGGAGCGCGGGTCCGACATCTCGATCATCACCTCGGTGGCGATCTCGGGCTGCAGGTGGACCTCCTCGTCGAGCACATACCACCACGTGGCATCGAGGAACTGGGCGAGCAGCTTGTCGGGCCGGAAACGGTCGGGCTCGCGCAGGAAGCCGGTCTTGCTGAAGATCTCGTGCAGCCGCTCGCCGTCACCCTCGTGGCCGGCGCGCTGGCAGGCGAGCTCGATCTCGATCAGCTCCGCCGGCATCACCTTGAACAGGCCGAAGTCGAGGAAGGCAACGCTCCCGTCGGGCTGCAGCAGGAAGTTGCCGGGGTGCGGGTCGCCGGAGAACTGGCGGTGCCGGTACATGCAGCCGAAGAAGAAGCGGAAGATGATCTCGCCGACGCGGTCGCGGGTCTCCTGGTCGAGCTCTTTGATCGCGTCGAAGCCGAGGCCGGTGACGTACTCGGTGACGAGCACCTTCTCGCGCGACAGCGAGGAGACGACCTCGGGCACGCGGATGAACGGGTGGTCGCGGAAGATGCGCGCAAGCGTGCGCTGGTTCTGCGCCTCGAGCTCGTAGTCGAGCTCGTCGCCGATCCGCGTGCGGATCTCGTCGGCGGTGCTCTTGACGTCGAGCCCCGGGGCGATCCGCTTCATCAGCCGCAGGATGATCCCGAGGTTCTGCATGTCGGCCCGGACCGCCTGGGCGACGCCCGGGTACTGCACCTTGACGGCGACGTCGCGCCCGTCGTGCAGGCGCGCGCGGTAGACCTGCCCGATCGATGCCGCGGCCACCGGCTCGGTCTCGAACGCCTCGAAGACGTCCTCGATCGACTCGCCGAGCTCGGACTCCATGACCTTGCGCATGTCGGCGAAGCGGACCTTCGGCGCGGCGTCGCGCAGCTGGCCGAGCTTGCGCTGGAACTCCTCGCGGTGCTCCTCAGGGACCAGCCCGACGTCGAGGAAGCTCATCACCTGCCCGAGCTTCATCGCGGCGCCCTTCATCGTCCCGAGCGCGGCGACGATCTGCTCGGCCGCCTCGAGGTTGCGGCGCTCCAGCGCCGCCTGCTTGCCCTCGTCGCCGCGCCCGAGGTTGCCGACGCGGGTGCCGAGGTGGCGCGCCGCCTGCCCGGCGGCCAGCCCCGAGACGCGCGCGGTGCGGGCGATGCGCGACGTCGGAATGCGGTCCTTGGCCATTTACGGGGTGGTGGCCGTCGGCGTGGCGGTGGCCTGAGGCACGGGCGACGCGGTGGGGGACGGCGTCGCGGTCGCGGTCGGCGTGGCCGTCGCGGTCGGCGTCGGGGTGGCCCGGTCGCCCTGTGTCGGCGTTGCCGTCGGCGTCGGCGTGGCGGTCGGGGTGGACCGCGAGCCGAAGAACGTCGTGCGCCCGCTGTCCTTGGTCGCGGGGCCGCCAAAGACGAGCTCGCTGCTCGTGAGCAGCACGACGGCGACCGCGAAGGCGAGCGCGCCGGTCGCCAGCGCGATCTTCCAGTGGTGGCGCGGCTTCGGCGAGGCGCGCAGGCCGTACGGGTCGCCGACCCGCGTCTCCGGCTCGATGCCGCGCTCTGCCGGCGGCAGCGGCTCGAACGGCTCGGTGGGTGGCTCGTACGCCTCCGGCGAGCGCACCGCCGCGCCCGTCGCGCTGCGGCGCGTGACGCGCGGCGTCACGGCGGTGATCTTCTCGGCCGGGCGGCGCAGGGCCTCGGACGTCAGTGCCACGATCACGGGCGTCATCGCCGTCGCGATGATCGTCCCGCGCTGCCAGAACAGCGGGACGATGACGGCAGCCGCCACCGCGGCCGCCGACGAGATGACCAGGGTCTGGATGGAGATGCCGCTCTTCTTCTCCATCCGTCTTGTTCTAGCGGGTGACCTTCGAGCCGGGCACGATGTCGTCCCGGCCGTCGGGCCACCGGACCCACGCCTTGTGGCCGCCGTCGTAGTCGTCGCCGAGCAGGATCAGCGTCGCCGGCTCACCCAGCGCCGAGCATTCCTCAGCGCCCTCATCGTCGATCCCACGCCAGATCCGCACGAAGCGATTGGACTCGAGCTCCTCGGCCACCGTGGTGGGATCGGTGTGGCCCGGGCGGATCGTCGTGTCCGGCGGGAGCTGCAGCAGCACGTCCATGATCGAGCGCTTGAGATCGCCATAGCTCGTGCTGCCGGGCGCGCGCACGCCGCCGACCGAGCCCTTGAACAGCGTGTCGCCGGTGAACACGTTGCCGTCGACGAGCAGGGAGAGCATCCCGGCGGTGTGGCCGGGCGTGTGCAGCGGGGTGACCGTCAGGCCGCCGATCTCGATCGCCTCGTCCGGCTTCAGTTCGCCCGTGGTACCGGGCACGCGCTCCTCGGCGTGGGCGAGCACAGCCGCGTCGGGCCAGCGCTCGAGCACCTTGTCGAGCTCGGCGACGTGATCGTGATGGTGATGCGTGAGCAGCACGTGCGTCACCGTCAGGCCGTGCTCGTCGGCCTTCTCCAGCAGCGGGGCGACCGGCCCTCCGGCGTCGACGAGGAACGCGTCGCCGCCCGGCCCGGCCGCGACCAGGTACGTGTTCGAGAGCCAACCGTCGCTCATGGAACGTTCGATGATCATGGGCCGGAGGGTACGCTCCGACCGTGGAACTCATCCATACCTGCTACCGCATCGGCGAGATCGACCGCAGCGTCGCCTTCTACGAGGCGCTCGGCTTCGAGGAGCGGCGCCGGATGCCGATTCGCGAAGAGGCGATCAACGTCTTCATGGGCCTGCCGGGCGACGGCGACCGGCTCGAACTCACGTACAACCACGGCGTCGACTCCTACGAGTTGGGCACCGGCTACAACCACATCGCGCTCACCGTCGACGACCTCGACGGCACGCTCGAGGCGCTCGGCGGCAAGGGCATCGAGCCCGAGAAGCCGCCGTACCGCGTGCGCGAAGGCGGCTCGCGCATCTGCTTCGTTCGCGACCCGGACGGCTACCGCATCGAGCTGATCGAGAAGTCGTCCTGAGCGAGTCCGCCTTCGCCCCCGGCGTGGCGGCGTGGCGGCAGAAGCTCGGCAGCGTCCGCGACGCCGTCCGGCAGGAGCTCGTGGCGCGGCAACTGCGCGCGCATCTCCCGGACGAGCCGCTGGACGTGCTCGACGCCGGCTGCGGGCAGGGCACGCAGGCGATCCGGCTCGCGCGGCTCGGCCACCGGGTGCTCGGCATCGACCTGTCCGAGGAGCTGTTGCAGGACGCGCGGCAGGCGGTCGCGGACGAGCCCGCCGAGGTCCGCGAGCGACTGGCGTTCGAACACGGTGACGTGCTCGAGGCGGGCGCGCGCTTCCCGGCCCGGTTCGAGGGCGTGTGCTGCCACGGCGTGCTCATGTACCTGCCGTCGCTGGACGCGGCCGCGGCATCGCTCGTCGCTGCGGCACGACCGGGCGCCGTCGTCTCGCTCCTGACGCGCAACCGGGCCGGCCTGGCCATGCGCGCCGGCATGTCCGGGGACTGGGAGGCGACCGTCGCCGCGTTCGACGCGGATCGCTACACGAATCGCCTCGGCCTCGAGGACCTGCGGGCGCACGAGCCCACGGAGGTCCAGGAGGCGCTGCGCGCGGCCGGCGCCCGTCCGCTCGCGTGGTACGGCGTGCGGCTGTTCTGCGACCACTGGCCGGACGGCGAGCCCCCAGCCGACTTCGCGGCGCTGCTCCGCGCCGAGGAGGAGGCCGGTCGCCGCGACCCCTACCGCGCCGTTACGGCGCTCACCCACACCATCGCTAAGGCCGCGTGACGAGATAGGCGGCGCCGGCGCCGGGCGAGCCGAACAGCAGGCTGCCGCCGACCACGGCGATCGAGGCGCGCGTGCGCTTGACGTTGCGCAGGCCGGTGTAGGTGCGCAGCCGGCATCCGTTCGCCGAGAAGAGCAGCGCCTTCGTCGGGCCGTCGAAGCGGCCGCGGGCAAGCACGAGGACCCTGCCGCCGCGAGCCGTCGCCACCGCGATGCCGGCCGGCCCGCCCGTCCGCGGACCGGCGAGCTTGACGGTGTGCCCGGCGACGAGCCACGCCGACCCCGGCTTCGTGCTGCGCACGGTGCCGGGCGCCCCGGCCACAAACCCGCTGCCGTAGCGAGCCAGCGAGGCGCCGAAGCCGCGTGCGCCCGGCGGGCCGTTGATCTGCCGGCCGCGGAACGGCTCACCAGAGCGGATGAAGACGTCAACGCCGTGGGCGCGCCCGCGCAGCAGGTACACAGCACCGCGCGGGTGGACGCCCGGTGCGCCGATCAGCAGGTCGCCGAAGCCGTCGTGGTCGACGTCGCCCGCCGGCGCGGCGGCGCTGCCGAGCACCCCACCGTCGTCGATCCCGCGCACGAGGAAGCCGGTCGTGCCGCCGCCGTAGACGACGCGCAGCGCCCCGCCGCCCTCGTCGCCGTCGATGTCGATCCGGATCCCGACGTCGGCGCGGTGGTCGCCGTTGACGTCCCCGACCGGCCAGGCCCCGAGGAGCGGGCCGTCGACGATCGCATAGCCGCCGGTGCCGAGCGCCGCGAGGTCGACCGGGGCGGTGTCGCGCTTGCCGTAGACCACGAACACCGCGGGGGCGAACGCCGTGTCATGCCCGCTGACGAGCACGTCGGCGAGGCCGTCGCCATTGACGTCGCCTGCACCGGCCACGACGGCGCCCGCGCCATCGCTCCCCGGGTTCTCGTCATTGGCGCGCGGGAGCGCGACGGCGCCGGCGATCCGGAAGCCGTGATGGCCGAGCGTCAGGCGACCGTGCGGGAAGGGGCCGAGGACGACGTAGGCCGCGCCTGCGTCACGGCGACCGAGCGCGTTGGCGCGCGGAGCGCCGACGATCAGGTCGCCGTGCCCGTCGCCGTTCACGTCCCCGGCACGCGCGACCGAGGCGCCCGCCCGGTCGGAGCGGTGCTCGCCGGCGAGGACCAGCGAGGCGTGCTGCGGAACGGACGTGCTCGCGGCCGCCGCGCCCGGCAGCGCGACCGCCAGAACCACCAGCAGAAGAACGGGGACGCACCTCATCACGTTCACCCTGACACCGCGCGAACGTCCCATCATCCGGAAAACGCCGTCGCGTGTCTCCGTGAGTTCCCGGGTACGCTTCGGCACCGTGAGCCAGAACCGACTCGCGGTGATCGACCTCGGGTCCAACTCGTTCCGGCTCGTTGTCTTCACGTGGGTCGAGGACTCCTGGTTCCGGCTCTCGGATGAGATCCACGAGGTCGTGCGCATCGGCGAAGGCCTCGAGGAGACCGGGACGCTCGCCAAGGAGCCGATGGAGCGGGCGCTCGAGACGGTCGCGCTGTACGCGCACTTCTGCCGCGCCACCGGGATCGACGACGTGCAGGCGGTCGCCACCTCGGCGATCCGCGACGCGAGCAACCGCGACGAGTTCCTCGAGCGGGCCGCGCTCGACGTGCGCGTGCTCAGCACCGAGGAGGAGGCGTTCTACGGCTACCTCGCCGCCGTCAACTCGACCACGCTGAGCAACGGCGTCGCGCTCGACATCGGCGGCGGCTCGATGCAGCTCACCCTCGTCAGGGACCGCGAGGCGCGCGACATGCGCTCGTGGCCGTTCGGAGCCGTGCGCATGACCGAGCGCTTCCTCGCACGCGAGTCCGTCAAGTCCAAGCACCTGAAGGCGCTCCGCGAGCACGTCGGCGCCGCGCTGGACGACGTGCCCTGGCTAGCGAAGGGCGGCGATCTCACCGGAATCGGCGGCACGGTCCGCAACCTCGGTACCGCGGCGATGTTGCGCGAGGGGTTGCCCTCGTTCGGCGTCCAGGGCTATGCGCTGCGGCGGAAGCTGCTCGACGAGATGATCGAGGACTTCGCCGAGATGACGCCGGCCGAGCGGGGCAAGGTGCCGGGCATCAAGCCCGAGCGCGGCGACCTCATCCTGGCCGGCGCCATGGTCGTGCAGGCGGTGATGGAGGCGGGCGGCTTCGACGCGCTGGAGGTCACCGAAGCCGGCCTGCGAGAGGGCGTGTTCTTCTCCCAGCTGCTCTCCCGGCGCGAGCCGCCGCTGTTCAACAACGTGCGCCGCGCGTCGGTCCGCAACCTGGCGGCCGAGTACGACCAGCTCAACGCGCACACCGAGCACGTCGCCGAGCTGGCGCTCACGATGTGGGACGCACTGGGGAGCAACGACCCGGTCGAGCGCGAGCTGCTGTGGGCCGCGGCGATGCTGCACGACATCGGGATGTCGATCGACTACGACGACCACCACAAGCACTCGCGCTACCTGATCCTGAACGCGGGTTTGCCCGGGTTCTCGCCGCGCGAGACCGCGCTGATCGGCCAGATGGCCCGGTTCCACCGCAAGGGGAACCCGCGGCTGGGGCCGTTCGCGGCGCTCGGCGAGGACGGCGACGAGGAGCTGCTCACCCGCTGCTCGGCCGTGTTGCGCGTGGCGGAGCAGCTCGAGCGCTCGCGCGATCAGGCCGTCGACCGCGTGCAGGTGAAGGTCGACAACGGCCGCGTCGAGCTTTCCCTCGAGGCACACGAGGACGTCTCGATCGCGCGCTGGGCCGCGATGAACGAGGCCGAGGTGTTCAAGACGGCGTTCGGGCGAGACCTGGAGATCAGCGAGGCCCGGGCGTCTCGGACGGCGAGGTAGTCACGAGCTCGCGCTCGGAGACGGCCTCGACGACCTCTTCCTCGGACTCCTCGCGACCGCTGTCCGGCTCGGCGTCGCAGGTGACGCGCATCATCCCGGTGGCGACCTGAGCGTCGCCCACAACCACGAGGCCGCAGATCACGTCGCCCTCGTCCCAGCCGATCCGCTCGAGATCGAACCAGGAGAGATGGACCTGATTGGCCTTGCCGCCCCACGGACAGCTCTTGTCGTGGGCCTCCTTGGCCTTGCAGACGGCCTCCATGTTCTTGGCGGACGCGTCGATGTTGGCCATGTCTCGAAGGGTACCCTCCTGTACCCGTTGTCCTTCCCGACCGGCATCCTGGCGCGCGGCCCGTGGGAGCGGGATCAGGTGGCCGTGCAGTGGCGCGACGACTCGTTCGAGCCCGACCCCGAGCAGAGCGCCGCCGCCGACCGGGCGATCGCGGCGCTCGAGGACCGCGGGTCGCCGGCCCACGACGGGCTCGCCGCGCGGCTGTGCGCGTTCGAGGCCGACGGCGGCGAGCTGCGGATGACGCTGCAGCCGATGCGCTGGTCCGTGCGGCTCGGCCACGACGCCGCCGGCGCGCTGTCGGTCCTGTGCGTGGCGCGCGACGCCGGAGGGCGCTGGCTGGCCGGCCGGCGCGCACCGTGGGTGGCGACGTGGGCCGGGCGCTGGGCACTCGGGGCGGGCGGGTCGGTCGAGCTCGGCGAGGACCCGGTCGAGGCGCTGACCCGCGAACTCGAGGAGGAGTGGTCGGTGACGCCCGAGCGCTTCGCGGTCGAGGCGCTGATCTCGCTCCCGACCGGGATGACGATGCTGATCGGGCAGGCGTGGCTGGCGGCGGGCGCCGAGGTCACGCGCGACGCCGAGCACGACGCGCACGCCTGGTGGCCGCCCGAGCCCGAGGCGTGGCCGGACGAGGCCGATCCAGTGCTGCGGCGGATGGCGAGCCTGCTGGTCACGTGATCACCTTCACCCGCCTCAAGTACCTCTCGTTCTTCCTGTCGGGCGTCTACCTGGCCCTGCTGATCATGTGGCTGGGCCACGGGCCCGAGGACGTCAAGTTCGTGCTCGGCTGGATCCACGGCATCGGCTGGATCGTCTCCTCGACGCTCTGCATCATCGCCGTGCGCCTGCGCGTGATCCCGCTCTGGCTCGCCGTGCTGGTGGCCGTCGTGGGGGGCGTCGGGCCGTTTGCCGGCAGCATCGGCTTCATCGTCTATGAGAGACGCGCTGCACCGGCAAATGGTCAGCTTGAACGCGGTATGGTCTAAAGCCAGCGATGGCGGTCAACACCACGGTCCAAGTGACCATGCCCCAGATGGGCGACTCGGTCTCCGAGGGCACCGTTCTGGAATGGCACAAGAAGGAAGGTGACCAGGTCTCCGAGGACGAGGTCCTGGTCGAGATATCAACTGACAAGGTCGACGCGGAGGTTCCCGCTCCGACCGCCGGTACCGTCGTAAAGATCCACGCCGCCGAGGGCGACACCATCACCGTCGGCGCGATCCTCGCCGAGATCGCGCCGGGGGAGAACGGTGCCGCACCGGCCGCCGCCGCGCCCGAGGAGGAGTCCGGCCCGTCCGGAGAGACCGTCGAGATCGTCATGCCGGCGATGGGCGAGTCGGTCACCGAGGGCACGATCCTCGAGTGGGCCAAGGAGCCGGGCGAAAGCGTGGCGGAGGACGAGACGATCGTCGAGATCTCCACCGACAAGGTCGACGCCGAGGTGCCGGCGCCGGCGTCGGGCACGATCGAGGAGATCCTCGCCCAGGCCGGTGACACCGTGCACGTCGGCCAGGTGCTCGCCCGCATGACGACGGGCAACGGCGCGGCGCCCGCCAAGGCGAAGGCGCCCGAGCCGACGAGCGCGCCGCGGCCGCAGGGCAGCGCCCCGCCGCCGCCGATCCCCGATTCCATCAAGGTGACGCCCGTGGCCGCGCGGGTCGCATCCGCGCTCGGCGTCGACCTCGCCACGATCCAGGGCTCCGGGCCTGCCGGCCGCATCTCCAAGGCCGACGTACTGGCCGCGGAGACGAACGGAGCGCCCGCCGCCGCCGACGCCACGCTGATCAAGGGCGCGAGCGCGATGCTCGCGCGCTACATGGACGAGTCGCGCTCGGTGCCGACCGCGACGTCCTTCCGCACGCTCACGGTCACGACGCTCGACGACCGCCGCAAGCAGCTCAAGGAGGCCGGCCAGCGCGTCTCCTTCACCCACCTGATCGCCTACGCGATCGCCCGCGCCGCCACCGAGCAGATGCCCGTGATGGCCCGCGCGTTCCAGGAGATCGACGGCAAGCCGCACATGCTCGACGCCGGGAAGGTCAACCTCGGCATCGCCGTCGACGTCGAGCGCAAGGACGGCGGGCGCACGCTGATGGTGCCCGTGATCCGCGACGCCGGGCGCCTGTCGTTCCCCGACTTCCTCGCCGCCTTCAACGACCTGATCGCCCGCGCGCGCGACAACCAGCTCACCGCCGACGATCTCCAGGGCGCGAACATCTCGCTCACCAACCCGGGCGGGATCGGCACGATCGCCTCCGTCCCGCGGCTGATGAAGGGCCAGGGCACGATCGTCGCCACCGGCGCGATCGGCTTCCCGCCCGGGCTTGGCAAGGTCGGCGCCAAGATCGGCGCCGAGAAGGTGATGACGATGACGTCGACGTACGACCATCGCATCATCCAGGGCGCCGAGTCCGGCCAGTTCCTGCAGGTCGTCGAGCAGTACCTGCAGGGCGAGCACGGGTTCTACGAGCAGGTCTTCGCCGACCTCGGTGCGCCGCTCGCGGAGGCCGCGCCGGCCCCGCCGCCGCCCGAGGTCGAGGAGCCCACCGCCGCCCACGCCGTCGTCCCGTCGGCCGCGCCGAGCGAGCAGCTGCTGCAGGCGGTCCAGGCCGCGACATCGCTGATCAAGGCGCACCGCACGCACGGCCACCTCGCCGCGCGCCTGGACCCGCTCGGCTCCGAGCCCGAGGGCGACCCGGCGCTCGACCCCGAGCCGCTCGGCCTGACGGACGAGATCATGGCCCAGATCCCGGCCAAGATCCTGCGCACGTACGTCCCGGGCGCCACGCTGGTCGACGCGCTGCCGCACCTGCGCGACGTCTACTGCGGCACGATCGCCTACGAGATCGAGCACATCGCCTCGCACCGCCAGCGCATGTGGCTGCGCGAGAAGATCGAGTCCGGCGCGTTCCGCGCGCCGCTGTCGGACGAGGAGAAGCGCAAGCTGCTGCGGCGGCTGACGCAGGTCGACTCGCTCGAGCGCTTCATGCACAAGGCGTATCTGGGCCAGAAGCAGTTCTCGATCGAGGGCCTGGACATGACCGTCCCGATGCTCGACGAGATGATCCAGCTGTCGGCCGCCCACGGCGCCCGCGAGGTCGTGCTCGGCATGGCGCACCGCGGGCGGCTCAACGTGCTCGCCCACAACCTCGGGCGCGCGTACGAGACGGTGTTCCGCGAGTTCGAGGGCGCGTCGTCGATCGAGGCCGTCACCACGATCCCGCAGGGCGGCACCGGCGATGTCAAGTACCACCACGGCGCCCAGGGCACCTACCGGCTCGACGACGGCAGCTCGATCATCGTGCGCCTCGAGTCCAACCCGAGCCACCTCGAGTACGTCTCGCCGGTGGTGGAGGGCGCAACGCGCGCCGTGCAGACGTCGCGCCAGGGCCCGCACGCGCACCTGGACACGAACGCCGCGATCCCGATCATCCTGCACGGCGACGCCGCGATGCCCGGCCAGGGCGTCGTGTCGGAGACGCTGAACCTGCAGGCGCTCGACGGCTACACGGTCGGCGGCACGCTGCACATCATCCAGAACAACCAGGTCGGCTTCACGACCGATCCGGACGACTCGCGCTCGACCCGGTGGGCTTCGGATATCGCCAAGGGCTTCGACGTCCCGATCGTCCACGTCAACGCCGACGACGTGGAGGCCTGCATCTCCGCCGTGCGACTCGCCTTCGCGTTCCGCCAGGAGTTCGGCCACGACGTGATGATCGACCTGATCGGCTACCGCCGGTTCGGTCACAACGAGACCGACGAGCCGGCGTACACGCAGCCGGAGATGGCGGCGATCATCAAGAAGAAGGAGCCCACGCGCGAGGTCTTCGCCGCCCAGCTCGTGGAGCAGGGGGTGATGACCAAGGACGAGACCGACGCGCTCGCCCAGGAGATCTGGGACGTGCTCGCGCGGCGACACAAGGAGCTCAAGGAGGACCTGTCGGGGACCGACACGGAGCAGCCGACCGGCGGCTATGAGCTCGACCGCTCGCCCTCGCCGGAGGTCAAGACCGCGGTCGACGCCGACGCGCTGAACCGCCTCAACGACGAGCTGCTCGCCGTCCCGGACGGCTTCACAGTCCACCCGAAGCTGATCAAGCAGCTCGAGAAGCGGCGCGAAGCCCTCGGGGCGAACGGCGGCATCGACTGGTCGCACGCCGAGTCGCTCGCGTTCGCCTCGCTGCTCGCGGAGGGCACCCCGGTTCGCCTGACCGGTCAGGATTCGGAGCGGGGCACGTTCTCCCAGCGCCACCTCGTCCTGCACGACGCCAAGACCGGCCAGCGGGTGTCGCCGATCCAGTCGCTGTCCGACGCCAAGGCGCCGATGGAGCTGCACAACTCGCCGCTGTCGGAGATCGCGTGCCTCGGCTTCGAGTACGGCTACTCGATGGAGGCGCCGGAGACGCTCGTGCTGTGGGAGGCCCAGTTCGGCGACTTCGTCAACTCCGCTCAGGTCATCGTCGACCAGTTCATCGTGTCGGCGCTGTCGAAGTGGGGCCAGACGACCCGCCTGACCTTGCTGCTGCCGCACGGCTACGAGGGCTCGGGCCCCGAGCACTCGTCGGCGCGGCTGGAGCGGTTCCTGATCCTCGCGGCCGAGGGCAACATCCGCGTGGCGAACCTCACGACGCCGGCGCAGTACTTCCACCTGCTCCGCCGCCAGGCGCGCGTCGCCAAGCAGCGTCCGCTGGTGATCATGACCCCGAAGTCGCTGCTGCGGCTGCCGCAGGCGACGTCGCGGATCGAGCATCTCTCCGAGTCGCGTTTCTTCCCCGTGCTCAGCGAGCCGCGGATCGACGAGGAGAAGGTCACCCGCCTCGTGCTCTGCAGCGGCAAGATCTACTACGACCTCAAGGGCCACGCGACGCGCGAGAACAACGAGGGCGTCGCGATCTCCCGCGTGGAGCTGCTGTATCCGTTCCCGCAGCAGCAGATCCTCGACGAAGTGGCGCGCTATCCGAACCTGCGCGAAGTGGTCTGGGCCCAGGAGGAGCCGCGCAACATGGGGGCCCGCGCGCACATGTCGCCGCGCCTGCTGCACATCCTTCCGCACCCGCTCGAGTTCGGCTATGTCGGCCGGCCCGAGCGGGCGTCGCCGGGCGAGGGCTACCCGGCCGCGCACACCGCCGAGCAGAACCGCATCATCCGCACGGCGCTCGACCTCGGGCAGCCGGTGTCAGTCAACCCGGCGAAGATGCCCGGCGAGCGCTGACCAGGCGTCGGGGAACCGCAGTTCCTCCCAGAAGCGCACGCTCTCGCCCAGATACAGCGTCATCGCGAGGCCGTGCGTGACGATGATGTCGCCGCGCGCCGCCGCGGCGAACCGCGCCACGACCTGCTCGTGCGGCTCCCAGCCCGGCAGCGCCTCGCCACCCACGTATCGCGCGGCCCGCGCGCGGTAGTCCTGGTCCCAGTCCGTTGGTCGTGCTGCCTCGCGCAGGCGGGCGTCGACCACGATCTCGCCGCCGCACACGGCGACGATCTCCTCGGCGGTCTGCAGCGCCTTCGGCTCGTCGCTGCTCACCACGCAACCGCCGTCGAGATGCCGCGCGAGGTCGCGCGTTGCGGCACGACCCTCGGGGCCGAGCTCCCACAGGTGCGGCGCGACGCCGGGCACGACGTCCGGCATCGCGTGCCGCACGAGGATCACAGCGCGTTGCGGACCTGCTCCCCCGCGGGCGCGAACTCAGGCGACAGGCGCGCGAGCAGCGTGGCCCAGCCGGGGTGGACGGCGATCGCACGGCGCACGGCGTCGATGCCGGCCTCGAGGTCGCCCGAGTGCGCGAGCGCGAGACCGGACCAGAACAGCAGCTCATCTGAACCGGGCGCCAGCTCGGCGGCGCGGCGGTACAGCGCGCCGGCCTCGACGGGCTGGTCGGCCGCCATGAGCTCGTCGCCGCGACCGGCGAGCTCGTAGGCGCGCTGGAGGGCGAGCAGGCGCTTGAGCTCGGCGATCGGTTCGGTGTGGTCCTCGACGCGCAGGCTGATGCGCGCCTGCCACGCCTCGCCCTCGGGCGGCACCACGATCAGCGCCGCCGACTGGCGCCCGCGCACGTCGCCGCCCTCGCCCTCGGCGGCGTCGAGCGCGGCCACCAGACGCTCCGCGAGGTCACCCTCGGCGTGCTCGAACGCCGCCGACATCGCGGCCGGGACGGTGTCCCCGGCCATCATGTTCGCCTGGCAGCTCCAGTGCGCGCCGATCGCGTCGCCCGCGCACGGGATGCAGTCCGGCCCGGTGTGGACGGCGACGTTGCCGTCCTTGTCCACCACGCCGACCTGGCGCACGGCGCCGAGCGGGTCGGCCTCGATCAGCTGTTTGAGCGCGGCGTGGGCGTCGGCGCCGTCGGCGATCAGGTCGAGCGCATGCGGGCCGTGGGCGGGCTCGACGACCGACTGCGTCGCCACGGCTCCCACGCCCGGCCGCGCCCACGTGCACAGGGAGCCGACCGAGAACCAGTGCGATTGCACGGCGGCGCCGAGCTCGCCCGTCGTGGGGTCGAGGGCGACGATCGAGTAGGTCCCGTGGCGCATCGCGCGAGGATATAGACGCCTTGTCTGCGCGCGCCGAAGCCGTCCTCGCCCGCGTCCGCGCGACGCCCGAGGGGTTCGTGCGCGCCTATGGCGACGTCTCGCCGGGCGCCCCGCGCTTCGCCGGCACCGTCCTGTTCGCCTGCGACGACCCGACGGTGCCGTGGTGGCGGATCGTGCGCGCCGACGGGTCGCTGGCGAAGGGCGACCGGCAGCGGGCGCTGCTCGAGAGGGAGGGCGTCCCGTTCCGCGGCGAGCGCGTCGACATGCGCGTGGCGCGGATTCCCGCGTAGGGTGTCGGGCGCGATGTGGCTCCAGCGGGAGATCACGCTCCGCGCCCGCCCGCGCGGCTTTCACCTGGTCACCGACGAGGTCGAGTCCGCGCTGCCCGAGCTGCGCGACATACAAGTCGGGATCGCCCACCTCTTCATCCGTCACACGTCCGCGTCGCTGACCTTGAACGAGAACGCCTCGCCCGACGTGCGGCGCGACTTCGAGGCGTGGTTCAACGACGCCGTGCCCGAGGACGCGCCGTACTGGACCCACACTGTCGAGGGCCCCGACGACATGCCCGCGCACATCAAAGCCTCGGTGTTGGGGCCGGCGTTGACCGTGCCGGTGAGCGGCGGCCGCTTCGCTCTCGGCACGTGGCAGGGCGTGTATCTGTGCGAGCACCGCGACCACGGCGGTGCGCGATCGGTGGTCGTGACCGTCTTCGGCGACGGTTAGGGCTCAGGCGGACTGCGGCGCTAACGGCCGCGCCACACCGGCGGGCGCTTCTCGGCGAACGCCTGCGCACCCTCACGGGCGTCCTCCGACGCGAACACGGGACCGGCGATCTCCGCCTGGCGCTCCCAGGCGCCGGCCTCATCGGCAGCGAGGATGCGCTTCGTCGCGTCGATCGCCAGAGGCCCGTTGGCGGCGATCGTGACCGCGAGCTCGCGGGCGGTGGCGAGCGCCTCGCCCGGCTCGGCCAACCGCGCGACCAGGCCGACCGCGTGGGCGCGCTCCGCGTCGATCGGGTCGCCGGTGAGCGCGAGCTCGGCGGCCAGGTGGTACGGGATCCGGCGCGGCAACCGGATCAGCGCGCCGCCGGCGGCGACCAGGCTGCGCTTGACCTCGGGGATGCCGAAGCGGGCGTCGCGGGCGGCGACGATCAGGTCGCACGCGAGCGCGATCTCGAAGCCGCCGGCCACGGCCCAGCCCTCGACCGCGGCGATCAGCGGCTTGCGCGGCGGGCCCTGGACGATGCCGGCGAAGCCGCGGCCCTCGACGTGCGGGCGCTCTCCGGCGACGAACGCCTTGAGGTCCATGCCGGCGCAGAACGACCCGCCCGCGCCGGTCAGCACGCCCACCCGCAGCGCGTCGTCGCCGTCGAGCCGATCCAGGGCCGCCGCGATCCCCTCGGCGACGGCGAGGTTGACCGCGTTGCGCGCCTCCGGCCGGTCGATCGTGACGACGAGCACCTCGCCGTCGGCCTCGACGCGGACGGCGGTGCTCATCCGAACAGCGTCAGCGCCGGCTCGCGCTCGCCGCGCAGCTCGGCGAGGTCGACCTCGACCCAGGCGATGCCGCGCGCCTCGGCGAGCACGCGCGCCTGCGGCTTGACCACCTGAGCGGCGAGCACGCCGCGGCAGTCGGCCATCGCGGGATCGAGCCGGATCCGCTCGAGGTAGCGCGAGAGCTGCTCCACCGCCTCGATCGTCCCGATGCGCTTGATCTCCACGGCGACCCACCCGTCCTCGCCGTCGCGGCACATGAGATCCACGGGGCCGATGTCGGTCGGCCACTCGCGACGCGCGAGCCGGAACCCCTCGCCGCACCACGTCGGCGCGTCGGCCAGCAGCTCCTGCAGGTGCGCCTCCACGCCGTCCTTCTCGAGGTTCGCGGCGTCGAAGTCCATCGCGTGCGTGACGTCGCTCAGCACCTCATGCAGCACGATGTCGAGCCGATCGTCGCCCTTGAGCTTGCGGACGACGATCCGCTCGGCCTCCTCCTCCACCACCGTCGGCGGCGTCATCCAGTTGAGCGGCTTGTAGCCGCCCGCGTCGGCGTGCACGAGCACCGACCCGTCGGCCTTGAGCATCACCAGCCGCAGCGCCTCCGGCAGGCGCGCCGACAGGCGGCCGGAGTACTCGACGGAGCAGCGGGCGACGATCAGGCGCACGGGATGGGCACCGTACGCCGAACCGCGGACGTATGCGTTCAAGCGGCTTCGGTGAGCTCGCGCGGCGCGTGGGCGAGCACCTGGTCGCGCAGGTCGCGGACCTCGGGGTCGTCCGCGAGCTCGAGCGCGCGCTCACACGCCACGAGGCAGTCGGAGACGCGGTCGGTGCGTGCGAGCGCGTGCGCGTAGCGCGACCAGGCGCCCGGTGACTCGGGCGCGAGCACCGTCGCCTGCTCGCACGCGGTGACCTCCGCGCCGACGTCGCCCATCAGGTTCGCGACCAGCGCCAGGTCGAGCAGACCCTGCTCGGTGGGGGCGACCTCGCGCGCGCGCTCGAGCGCCTCGCGCGCGCCCGCGCGGTCGAACGTGCGCAGGCGCAGGCGGCCGAGCCGCTCCCACGCCGACGCGTCACCCGGCGCCCGCTCGGTCTCCTTCACCGCGACCTCGACGGCCTGCGACAAAGAGCCCATGTCCTCGTAGATGCGGGCGGCGTAGCGGAACGGCGCCGGGCGGTCGCTCTCCTCGCGGATCCAGTCGCGCGCTGCGCGGGCGGCAGCGGAGAGGTCGCCGGCCTGCCAGAACGCCAGCGTCAGCAACCGCAGCACGGCGGTGTTGCGCGGGTCGGCGTCGCGCGCGTACACGAGCCGGCGCGCGGCGATCTTGAAGTCACCCTCGGCGAGCGCGTGCTTGGCGGCGGTCATGAACCGCTCGACACGCTCGGCGCCCGGGTCCGGTCTCGTGAAATCGACGAACTGCAGCGAGCCGGCCGGGACGGTGCGGACTCCCAGGTGAAAGCTCACGCGCGCCCACTGCTGGATGTCGTCGCCGTCGCCGGTGAAGTAGATGCCGTTCACACTGCCGACGCCCCACTCGGGATACGACAGGCAGCGGGCATAGCGGTGCACGACCGAGTGGTCGGGCACACGGGAGCCGAACGGGTCGTGCTTTTCGCGGTCGGCGTCGGCGGCGCACCGGCGCTGCTCCTCCTCGTACGCGCGCTGCCCCTCCTCGGCCCGCCGCTTGCGCGCCGCGGCCGCGCTGACCTTGACCGCGTTGCGCGTGACCTTGCCGCCGCGCGAGTCCTCCGCCAGGTCCTCGAGCTGGTCGGCCGCCTCGTTGATCGCCTTCAGGTGGCGCTCGTGCTCGAGCTGCCGACCGGGCGGTGCGATGTCGGGATGCCAGACCTTCGCGAGCCGACGCCGCGCGAGCTGAACGTCGCGCTTGTTGAACGGCGGCTCGATCTCAAGGAGCAGGATCGCCTGCTCAATGTCCAGCACCTGTGCCACAGCAGGCCTACGGTAGCGGGGGCGAAGCCCGGCGGTGCCTCCCAGCCCCGCCGGGCCGCATTCCTGGCGTCATCCATTCGCTCAGTTGCATGTCCTCTCCCATCTTCCGTAGGGCAGCTTCAACTTGGTTCATCTAGATCTTCCAGCCCATCAGAAGCCCTCCTCTCTTCCCGGGGTCACGGGTGTTGGTTGCGTGTGTGCAGGGGCAGTCGAGAGGGATCGCGTGCGCGATCGCTCAGATCTTCCAACCCATTAGCGCAGCTCCTTTCGCGTCGATCCCCTGGGGCCGCCCGGTCCATGCCGGGGCGATCGACGTCCCAAGTGCCTCCCTGCGCGTTTTGTCGTTCCCTCTGGAGGACGGCGCCTCCGCACTCCATTGTGATGGGGTCTGGACCGGAAACCAAGCCTTTCGACCACATCAACATCCCCGGTTCGTAGTAGCCACGCGGGTTACTAGTTGCCGTAGGAACCTGACAGGCACTACCTTCCCCTTTGTGATCGTCTGGCTAGCGGTGGTGCTATGGCTGGTGATCGTCGCCTGGTCGCTTGCGCTCATGCGCGCTGCGGGCTCTGCGGACGGCAAGCGTCGGTCCCGGCCGGAACGTGCTGTGTTGCGCGATCCGCCGCCCCTGCGCCCGAGCCGGCGCCGCACCGCGGTGGCCGCGTTGGAGGCGGTGCTGCTCACCGGAAGCATCGCCGGGGCGATCCTGCTCTCCGACGCTGACCAATGGATTCCCCCGGAGCTCGTGGGCCTGCTCGCCGTGCTCGCGTGGGGCAGCGACTTCCTCACGCTCGAGACCAAGCGCGCGCGGATCTCCGGCTCGTTCCTCGGCCTGGTCCTGGCTATGGCATTGCTCGGCCCAGCCCCCGCCGTGGCCATCGGGCTCGGTTGCGCAATCGTCGATGCACTCCACGCCCGCACGCGTGGCATCTCCCTCCTCGGCAACGCGGCTACGTACGCGTTCTTCCCACTCCTCGGCGGAATTGTCCTCGCCGAGGTCCATGACACGTCTTTCTCAGCGCAGGGCGGCTACGCGTTCTCCGTGTTCGTGGTCTTCTGCATCGCGAACGTCCTGAACTTCACGATGGTCGCCGGGCACATCGTGCTGATGCGCGGCGGCTCGCTGCGAGAGATGTTCGGCCGCGTCTTCCTGCCGGTGGTGCCGTGGGAGCTGGCGACCGGATCGATGACCGCGATGGCCGTCTACGGCTTCGAGAAGTACGGCAGCGGCGTCGTCGGCCTGTTCGTGCTGGCGCTCGGCGTCTGCCAGCTGCTGCTGCGCTCGCTCCTGCGCGGGCACGAGCACGGCGAGGAGGTACTCCGGCGCAAGGACCAGCTCGACGTCCGCCACGAGGGGATGGTGGGCCTGCTGCTCGAGACGCTGGCGCTGCGCGACCCGAGCGCAGCCCGGCACGCCGCAGCCGTGGCCCACTACTCGCGCCAGCTCGCCCGCGCGGCCGGGCTGAGCGAGCACGAGCAGGCGGTCGCCCACACGGCGGGGCTGCTCCACGACATCGGGAAGGAAGCACTGCCCGACCACATTCTGCTGGGTCGCAGCGAGCTGCACGCGGCCGAGCGCAGGCTGGTCGAACGGCATCCGGCCGACGGCGCGCGCCTGCTGCTCCGGGTCGAGGGGCTCGGCGAGGTCGCCCACGCGGTGCTCGCGCACCACGAGCGGATCGACGGTCACGGCTACCCGGACGGGCTGCTCGGCGAGGACATCCCGATCACCGCGCGCATCCTCGCGATCGCCGAGGTCTACGACGTGCTCACGGCGCCCGACTCGTACAAGATCCCGCTGAGCTCCGCCGAGGCCGAGGACGAGTTGCGTCGCGTGGCCGGCACCCAGCTCGACGGGCGGCTCGTATGGCTGTTCGTCACCCAGGTGCTGCGCGGCACCGTGGTCGACCATCCGGGGCGGATGGCCGACCTCGAGACCGAGCTGCAGGTCCAGCGCCGCATGCGCGGCATGCTCGACCAGCCGCTCGTGCTCGGCCCGCCTGCGTCTTAGCGCAGCTCCGACGGTTCGATGTTGTGGTTGAGGCGGAACACGTTCTCCGGGTCCCAGCGGTCCTTGACCTCCACGAGCCGCGCGTAGCGCTCGGCGCCGTAGGCGGCGCGCACGCCCTCGCTGTCGCCGGCCTCGGCGATGAAGTTCGGGAAGCCGGCCGGCCGCGACCAGGGTGACAGCGCGTCCGTGAACGCCCGCACCCAGCCGCGGTTGGTCATGTCGCGCTCGGGCTCGAGCCACTGCGCCAGCACCTGGATGCCCCAGTCGGCGTCGCGATGGCCGAGCGCCGTGTCCATCGCGCCGACGCGTGCGTAGGCGCCGCCCAGCGGATGCAGCAGCACGACCGACGCGGTCGACGGCGCGCTGTCGGCACTCGTCAGGATCGTGTCGACGGCGCCGTCGGTCAGCGTGTCGATGAAGCTGAACTTGTAGTAGCCGCGCAGCTTGATGGCGTCGCCGGGACCGTCGAGCATCGACTGCAGCGCCGCGTAGGGCATCGGCTGCACGGCGTCGACGACCGGGTCCAGCGCGCGCAGGGGGGCGATGTGCGCGGCACCGCGGTCAGGCGCGCCGGCGTAGAGCACCAGCACGCCGACCGCGGGCCTCCCCTGCAACTCGAGCGGGACCATCGGGAGCGGCGGGGCGCTTATCAGCACGAGCCCGCCGCCCAGCGAGTCGGGCGCGTCGACCATCAGGTCCCGGTAGGTCTCCATGACCTCGCGGGCACGCTCGCGCGGCCACAGCATCAGGCCGCCGAGCACGATCGGGCCGACCGGCCGCAGCGCGAACTCGAACTCGACGACGACGCCGAAGTTGCCGCCGCCGCCGCGCAGCGCCCAGAACAGGTCGGCGTTCTCGGTCTCCGACGCGGTGACGATGGCGCCGTCGGCGGTAAGCACGCGCGCGGCGCGCAGGTTGTCGGCCGCGAGGCCCATCTTGCGCTCCAGCCAGCCGCTGCCCGAGCCGATCGTGAAGCCGGCGACGCCGGTCGACGACACGCGCCCGCCGGTGACCGCGAGGCCGTGCGCCTGCGTGGCGGCGTCGAGCTCGCCCCACAGCACGCCCGGCTGGACCCACGCGATGCGCCGCGTCGGGTCGACGTGGATCGCCTTCAGCGGCGAGAGGTCGATGACGATTCCGCCCTCGGTCGTGGCGAACCCGGGCGCCGAGTGCGACCCGGCCCGCACCGCCACCTCGAGGTCCTCACGCCGCGCGTAGGCGAGCGCCGCGGCGACGTCCTGGACCGACTCGCAGCGCGCGATCAGCGCCGGCCGCTTGTTGATCATCTGGTTGTGGACGTGGCGCGCGATCTCGTAGCCGTCGTCGTCGGGGCCGATGAGGGTACCGTTGAAGCGCGGGATCGAGGGTGCGGCGCTGGGGAGCAGGAGCGACATGGCTCGCATGGTCGCCCGCGGCCCCGGTTGCTCGCATCGGGGGAGTCCCTAGTCCGGGTTCACTGCGCCTCGCATCCGTGCTGGATTGGGGTCGCATCGCGACCCTTTCCCAGCACAAACCGCCGATTTCGCGGCGCGGCCGATCCCACGCCGCCCTACCCAGCCGCAGTTCGCCGAGATCTACGCGGCGCGCAGAGCGGGCGCCTCGCCGGCGGCAGCGGCGACCAGCGCCTCGAACAGCACCCGGTGGCGCGGCTCGTGCACCAGCCCCTCGGCGTGCCACTGGACGCCGAGCACGAGCCGACCGCCGGCGGCCTCGACCGCCTCGATCGTGCCGTCGGCGGCGCGGGCGACGGCGCGCAGGCCCCGACCCAGGACGTCGACCGCCTGGTGGTGGAAGGAGTTCACGCGCAGGGGCCGCATCCCCACGAGCGCGGCCAGCGCCGAGCCCTCCTCGACGTGCACGGTGTGTGTGGTCGCCGTGGCCGGCTCGGTCTGCCGGTGCGCGGGCACGTGCTGGTGCAGCGTGCCGCCGCGCGCGACGTTCAGCGCCTGCGCGCCGCGGCAGATGCCGAGGATCGGCACGCCGCGAGCGTCGGCGGCCCGCGCCAGCACGAGCTCGAAGGCGTCGAGGCCCGGCTCGGTGGGCCCGAGCTCGGCGTGGCGCTCGGTCGCGCCGTAGGCCTCCGGGTCGAGGTCCGGGCCGCCGGACAGGCAGATCCCGTCGAGCCGATCCAGGAACGCCTCCGCATCGCCGAGCGGCGGCAGCACGACCGGCATGCCGCCGGCCGCCTCGATCGCCTTCAGGTAGGTCATGCCGAGCGCCATCTCCGCGTGCGGCGGCTCGCCGTGCCGGCGCAGCGTGCCGGCGCTGCTGGCCCGCAGCTCCGAGGTGGTGACGCCGATCAGCGGCCTCATGCCCTCTTTATCGCCCAAAGCAGGCGATTAACGGAATGGACACTTGGACAGGATTCGGCCCTTGATGCCCCGACACGCGGGCGATCTATCCTCAACCGCCGATGTCGAGCCAATACATCTTCACGATGTACAAGTTGTCCCGGACGCACCCGCCCGACAAGCAGGTGCTCAAGGACATCTCGCTGAGCTTCCTGCCGGGGGCCAAGATCGGCGTGCTGGGCCTCAACGGCTCCGGCAAGTCGACCCTGCTGCGGATCATGGCCGGGCAGGACAAGGAGTACCGCGGCGAGGCCCAGCTCGCGCCCGGCGCCACCGTCGGCCTGCTCGAGCAGGAGCCGCACCTGGACGAGAGCAAGGACGTGCGCGGCAACGTCGAGGACGGGGTCGCCGAGCTGCGCGGCCTGCTCGACCGCTTCAACGAGCTCGCCGCCAACTACTCCGACGACACGGCCGACGAGTTCGCCCGCCTGCAGGAGAAGATCGACGCCGCCGACGCGTGGAACCTCGACGTCCAGCTCGACCAGGCGATGGACGCGCTGCGCCTCCCGCCCAGCGACGCCGACGTCACCCGGCTCTCCGGCGGCGAGCGCCGCCGCGTCGCGCTCTGCCGCCTGCTGCTGTCCGCCCCCGACCTCCTCCTGCTCGACGAGCCCACCAACCACCTCGACGCCGAGTCGGTCGCCTGGCTGGAGCGCCACCTCGAGGACTACAAGGGCACCGTCGTGGCCGTGACCCACGATCGCTACTTCCTCGACAACGTCGCCGGCTGGATCCTCGAGCTCGACCGCGGCCACGGCCTGCCGTTCCGCGGCAACTACTCGAGCTGGCTCGAGCAGAAGCAGGAGCGCCTGGCGCAGGAAGAGCGCCAGGAGTCCTCGCGCCAGCGCACGATCGCGGCCGAGCTCGAATGGGTGCGCACCAACCCCAAGGGCCGCCGCACGAAGTCCAAGGCGCGCCTGGCCAACTACGAGCGCCTGCTCGCCGAGGAGCGCAACGTCAAGCTCGACCAGGTCCAGATCCACATCCCGCCCGGGCAGCGCCTCGGCGGCAAGGTGATCGAGGCCGCGGACGTGCGCAAGGGCTTCGGCGACCGGCTGCTGATCGAGGACCTGTCGTTCTCCCTGCCGCCCGCGGGCATCGTCGGCGTGATCGGCGCCAACGGCGCCGGCAAGACCACGCTGTTCCGGATGATCGTCGGCGACGAGCAGCCCGACAACGGCGCGATCCGGCTCGGCGACACCGTCGACCTTGCCTACGTCGACCAGTCGCGCGACGCCCTCGCCGCGGACAAGACGGTCTGGGAGGAGATCTCCGAGGGCTACGACAACATCAAGGTCGGCGACCGCGAGATGAACTCCCGCGCCTACGTCGCCGGCTTCAACTTCAAGGGCTCCGACCAGCAGAAGAAGGTCGGCGCGCTGTCCGGCGGCGAGCGCAACCGCGTGCACCTGGCGAAGCTGCTGCGGCGCGGCGGCAACGTGCTGCTGCTCGACGAGCCGACCAACGACCTCGACGTCGACACGCTGCGCGCGCTCGAGGAAGCGCTGCTGGCGTTCCCGGGCTGCGCGGTGATCATCTCCCACGATCGCTGGTTCCTCGATCGCGTGGCGACGCATGTCCTCGCCTTCGAGGGTGACTCGCAGGTCACTTGGTTCGAGGGCAACTTCGAGGCCTACGAGGAATGGCGGCACGAGCAGCTGGGCGCCGAGGCCGACCGCCCGCACCGCATCACGTACAAGAAGCTGACGCGCGCGGGGTGAGCGCGGCCACCGTCCGGCTCTTCACCGACCCCGCCTGCCCGCCCGACCCGTCGTGGCTGCGGCTGCGCTGGCAATACGGCGACCAGGTGACGTGGGAGCTGCGGATGATCGTGCTGCGCGAGCACCGCGGCGAGGGATGGCCGGAGGCGCCGGGCAGCGATGCGACGATCCACGCGTGCCGGGCCGTGGTCGCCGCCGGCCTGCGCTGGCCCAACCGCCAGGACGTGTTCCTGCGCCGGCTGCGCCTGCTGTCGGCGGCGGGCGAGCTGCTCGACGACAGCGACACGCTTGAGATCGCCGCCGAGCAGGCCGGCCTGCCGGTCGCCGAGATCGCCGCCTACTGCGCGGAGCCCGAGGTCGAGGCCGCGCTACGCGCGCAGATGGGCAGCGGCGAGTGCGGCGCGGTGGAGATCGAAGGCGACCTCGGCGACCTCACGCCGCGACCCGCCGCGCAATCTCCCGCCGAGGTCCTCGCGTGGGCGGACACGCCGCTCACCACCGGCGAGATCGCCGCGCTCTGCGACCGCGAGGTCGGCGATGACGAGCTCGCCGTCATGGCGCACGGCGCGCATGGGTATTGGACGCCCTCCCACCCACCCACCCACCCCGCGACGAGCTAGCCCTTGCGGTACGGGTCGACGTAGACGTCGTCGACCGTCCACTCGCTGCCGGCGCCGAGCGCCGTGAAGCGGAACGCGACGTCCATCTCGACGGTGTTGGCGATGATCGGCAGCGGCGCTACCGGCGCCCAGTCGGCACCGTCGTCGGAGGTCACCATGCCGATGCGCAGCTGCTGCGGCTCGCCGGCGGCGTCGGTGTAGAGGACGTCGACGGCCAGGGTGCCGGACGGGCCGCCGTCGCTGCGGGCGAAGAAGCGCATCGTCGGGTCGTCGAGCGCGACGCAGATCGCCGGCGAGGTCGCCGACGCGCCGCCCTCGAGCCGCACGGCCGCCGGCGTGTCACCGCCGTGGACCCAGAACGGCTCGTTCTCGGCCACGATCTCGGCACCGTCGAGCGTCCAGCCGGCGCCGCCGGCGCTGAAGTCGCCGTCGGGCGCGAGGAAGTAGTCGGCGAGATCGCCCCACGCGCCGAAGGGCTGCTCGATGACGCGGCCGGCGCAGCGGGAGGCCTCGTCGGCCTGAGCGGCTGCGGCAACCACGAGCGGCAGCAGGAGGGCCACGGAGGCGACGAGCAGACGGCGGAGCGACATCGGTACGTCCTTTCAAACCGGCAAGCAACAACCCGACGCGACCGCTATCGGCAGCCTCCGCGAGCGGGCCTGAGACGCGCGGTAAGGAATCGAACCTCCGTCCTCTCAAGATCTGGAGCGACGGGCCGATAGAGGCCGTGTGTCCGAGAGCTCCGCTGAGGGGCTGCTCCAACGGTGGCGGCCGTATGACTCGAGACGACTGACGTCTCGCGAGCTGCGTGTCGAGGCGCTCGCGGCGACCTTCCTCGTCGCCGTCGCGGCGCTGTTGCCGCTGTTGATCAGCTCAGACCGCCCGTTCGACCCCGCAGTCGCCGCGGCGCTGATCGTGAGCTTCGCGGTCGCCTCGCGCGTGCGGCTGTACGTCGGCGCCGGTGCCGCCGTGCCGACGCAGCTCGTGCTCGTGCCGATGCTGTTCCTGCTCCCGCCGACGACCGTGCCCGCCTGCGTCGCCGCCGGCCTCGTCCTCGCCGACAGCGTCGACATCGTGCGCCGCACCGAGCACCCGGAGCGGATCCTGGCGAGCATCGCCGACGCCTGGCACGCCGTCGGGCCGAGCCTCGTGTTCGCCGCGGCGGGCACCCCGAGCGCCGCTCCGTCCGACTGGCCCGTGCTCGTGCTCGCGCTTACCGCCCAGTGCGCCACCGACCTGCTGACCGCCACGGCCCGCGAGTGGCTCGGGCGTGGGATCGCCCCGGCGGTCCAGCTGCGCGTGATCGGGAGCGTCTACCTCGTCGACGCCTGCCTGGCCCCGATCGGGCTGCTGATCGCGATGGCCTGCGAGGGGCGGCCGTACGCCGTCTTGCTCGTGTTGCCGCTGCTCGCCGTCCTGGCCGCGCTCGCGGCCGATCGCCGCCGGCGCATCCGCGAGGCGGTCAAACGGCTCGCCGAGCTCGAGGACCAGCACGACCGTCTCGACCGCGCGATCCACCGGATCGGCGAGGCGTTCGGCTCCAAGCTCGACCGCACCGCGCTCGCCGACATCGTCGTCCGCACGACCGTGGAGGCGCTCGGCGCCCGCTACGGGCGCGCCACCCTCGCGTCCGCGTCGATCGACCACGGCGAGGAGCCCGGTCCGGCGGTGACCGCCGCCGAGCACGCCGCGCGCCGCGCCGGCGCCCTGCGCACGGTCGCCCGCGACGGTGACTTCGCGATCGCGCAGCCGCTGACCGGCGGGGCCTGGGCAGCGTCCACCGAGGTCCTGTCGGTGGCGCGCGCGGGCGCGCCGTTCAGCAAGGAGGAGGAGGGGCTGTTCGGCTATCTGGCACGGCAGATGGCGGTCGCGATGGAGAACGTCGCGCTGCACGACCAGCTGCGCCGCCAGGCGACGGTCGACGAGGTCACGGGTCTCTCCAACCACCGCCGCTTCCAGGAGGCGCTCGCCCATGAGGTGACGCGCATGCACCGCTCGGGGCGCCCCACCGCGCTCGCGCTGATCGACATCGACAACTTCAAACAGATCAACGACACGCACGGCCACCGGCACGGGGACGCGGTGCTCCAGCTCGTGGCCGACACGCTCACCACCGTGTGCCGCGCGACCGACGAGGCGGCGCGCTACGGCGGCGACGAGCTCGCCGTGCTCCTCGCCGAGACGGACCTCGACGGCGCGACGACGATCGCCGAGGACATCCGGCGGGCGCTCGACGGCTCGGACGTGACGGTCAGCATCGGGGTGGCCGCGATGGAGCCGGCCCAAGGTGACGCCGATGCGCTGATCGAGGCTGCCGACGTCGGCCTGTACGCCGCCAAGCGGACCGGCAAGAACCGCGTGCGCAGCGGCGGCTGGGCCACGGCGTGCCCGGACGACACGGGCGGCAGCCGCTTCGCCCGCATGAAGCCGCGCCAGCGCGCCTAACCGGCGAATTGCAGCCGCGGCGGCTGCTACTTTCGGCGCCTTCATGCTGTCGGTCGTCGTCTGCCTGCTCCTCGGTCTGGTGCTGCTCGCGTCCGCGGTCCTCAAGCTCGCCGACCGGCAGGGAACGCAGTCGGCGCTGGCGACCTACGGGATCCGCTCCGGCGCCCGGCTCGTGTGGGGCGCGCTCGTCGCGGTCGAGGCCGCGCTCGGCGTGGCCGTCGCTGCCGGCGTCGACGCCGCCGCGTACGCCGCCGCCGGGCTGATGGTCGTCTTCGCCGTCGCCCAGGGGGCGGCCCTGGCCACCGGGCGGGGCGGCGCCCCGTGCGCGTGCTTCGGCGCGCGCGGACAGGTCTCGGACGCGTCGATCACCCGGGCCGTGCTGCTCGCCGCCGCGCTGGCCGTCGCGCCGTCGCTGCCGCGCAGCGAGGCCACCACCGAAGCGTGGCTGGCGCTAGGGCTCGCGGTCGCGCTGCTCGGCGTCGTCGGGCTGGCGATCGCGGTGCTCGCCCTGGCGCGCGAGGTGGGGATGCTGCGGCTCTCGCTCGACCCGCGCGGGGCGCTCGAGGTGGCGCACGAGGGCCCGGAAGTGGGCGCGCGCTCGGCGCTCGCCGAGCGCTTCGGCGCCGAGCTGGCGCCGGGCCGGCTCGCGCTCGCCGTGTTCAGCTCCGAGGGCTGCCAGATGTGCCAGGCGCTGGCGCCCGCCGTCGCCGCCTTCGGCCGCGACCCGCGCGTGGTGCTGCGCGAGTTCGACGAGGTCCGCGACGCCGACGCCTGGGCCGCAGCCGACATCCCAGGCAGCCCGTTCGCCGTCGCGCTCGACGCCGACGGCACGGTGCTGGCGAAGGGCACGTTCAACACCGGCGCCCAGCTCGAGTCGGTGCTGGGGGCCGCCGAGCGGCGCCGCGGAGTGGTCAATGCCTGAGCGGCTGAGCGACCGGATCGCGGCCGGCTCGTCGCGCCGCGGGTTCCTTTCGCGCGTGTCCGGCGCCGTGATGGCGCTGTCGGGCGCGGGGGTCGTGACGAGCCTCGTCGAGCCGGGCGAAGCCGAGGCGTTCCACTTCTGCGGCCACACCTACACGACCGACTCCTGCCCGCACCCAACCGGGTTGCCGCGGATCGACCGCAAGGGCTTCCCGTTGCGTGCTGCCGACGGGCACCCGATCGACGACCTCGGCCGCCTGATCAGCGCCGACGGGCGCCCGATCGGCGACGACGGCCGGCCGCTCACCGACGCCGACGGCCGCCCGCTGCCGATCGCCAGCCGCACGCGCGTCTGCGACGCCGTCGGCGACCTGATCGGCTTCGACACGCAGATCGACGGCGCGTGGTTCCGCTGCTGCGGAGGCCAGGTGCGCAAGCTCGTCGACTGCTGCTCCTACAACACCCGCCGCATCAATGGAGACGCCTCGCTGACCGGCTACTGCTACAAGGGCCGGCGCGTGTATTGCGTCATGTACTACGACACCAAGGTCAAGTGCTAGAGACCGTGCTCATCCTCGCCGCCGCGGCGGCCGGCGTCACCGGCGCCTGGTCCCCGTGCGGCTTCTCGATGGTCGAGACCCTCGCGCCGCACGGCTACGCCGGGCGGCTGCGCACCACGATCGCCGCGTGCCTGACGTTCTCGGCCGGCGCGCTGGCCGGCGGCGTCGCCACGTTCGGCGGGCTGTCGCTGCTCGGGCAGGCGCTCGGGGCCGGCGGGCCGGCGGCGCTCGCGGTGGCGGCCGCGATCGCGCTGCTCGCCGCCATCGGCGAGGCGCGCGGCGCGCGGATCCTGCCGCAGGTGCGCCGCCAGGTGCCGGAGTCGTGGCGCCGGCGGCTGCCCGTCCCGCTGGCCGCGGGGCTCTACGGCGTGCTGCTCGGCCTCGGCTTCACGACCTTCATCCTCACGTTCGCGGTGTGGGCCCTGGCGGGCGTGAGCGTGGCGGTCGGCGATCCCTCGCTGGGCGTCGCGGTCGGGCTGGCGTTCGGCGCCGGGCGATTGCTGCCGGTGATCGTGCTCGCCCCCGCGGGCGAGACCGAGTGGGGCGCCGCGGCCCATGCCGCGATGGCCGAGCGCCCGCGGATCCTGCGCTCGCTGCGCGCGATCGACGCGGTGACGATGGTGGCCTGCGCCATCGTGCTGGTCTCCGTCTGATGGCCGCCGAGACGGTCGTCACCGGGGCCAGCGACCCCAGCGCCGATGGCCCGCTGGTCGCCTGGCACATCCCCGGCCAGGGCGGGGTGTTCGTCAACGGCGACCAGCAGCAGCGGCTCGGCGGCTCGCACCCCGCACTCGGCGGCAGCCGCCTGGCGGTGCTCGTCAACGACACGATCCAGATCGGGCAGACCAGCGGCGCAGCCTTCTCCGCGTCGGTGCCGGCACCGGGTGCCGACGCCCTGGCCGTCAGCGCCGAGTGGGTCGCGTGGCGCGCGCGCACGGCCGACGGCGACGCGATCTTCGCGGTGCCGCTGGCGGGCGGTGGCGCGCGCCGGATCGCCGCTTCGAAGGAGCTTGGCCGCCCGGCGCTCGAGGGTCACCGCCTCGCCTA
Source organism: uncultured Solirubrobacteraceae bacterium (assembly GCA_963803335.1). Taxonomy (GTDB): domain Bacteria; phylum Actinomycetota; class Thermoleophilia; order Solirubrobacterales; family Solirubrobacteraceae; genus DASSUW01. The sequence continues at coordinate 102,398 of CAWDME010000018.1, forward strand.
CAACGTGGCCGGCCGCACGGGCAGCCGCATCGTGATCGTCGACCTGGCCGCCGGGAAGAAGACGACGGTGCGGCGGGAGCGGCGCGCGCTGCTGCTCAACCCCTCGCTGCACGGCGGGCGGCTGCTGTACGTGCGCAACTACTACAAGCGCCAGGAGCTGCGGGTCGGCCCGCAGAGCAAGCAGGCGTTCACGCACGACCGCCGCCTGTGGTCGATCGTTCCGACGGGTCGCCGCGACGCGGGCCACGACCCCGGCAAGAAGCACCACCGCCACGGCTGGCCGCGCCGGCTGTGGCCACGCCCCAAGCGCGGCCTCTCGGCCACCATGTGGACGACGGCACTGGCCGCCGACACGGCCTACGTGACGCTGCTGCGCCAGATGGCCGGCCAGCCGCTGCAGGTGACGATCCTGCGCGTGGCGCGGTAATAGGCCGGGTAGGCGCGTCTTCAGACACTTTCCTCGGGAGGGAACTGATGATGCGCAGATGCGGAGCGAGGTTGCTCGCTGCTGCCGTGGCAGCAGCGGTGCTGCTCACCCCGCCCGCTGCACAGGCGGGCGACAAGTTCACCAAGGAGCCGACGGCGACCGGCACGGGCGGCGCGGCGGCGAGCGTCGACGCGCTGGCGACAAAGGCCGCGATCCGCGAGCTCAGGCACGGCGGCAACGCGATCGACGCGGCCATCTCGGCCGCGGGCGTGCTCGGCGTGACCGAGCCGTTCTCGTCGGGCATCGGCGGCGGCGGCTTCATGGTCATCCGCAGCCGCGACGGCAAGATCACCACGATCGACGGGCGCGAGACGGCGCCCGCCGGCATGCGGCCGGACTCCTTCTTCAACGAGAGCGGCACCGCGCTGCCGTTCGACAAGGCGTACGACACCGCCCGCTGGAGCGGCCTCTCGGTCGGCGTGCCGGGCACGGTGGCGACCTGGGACCAGGCGCTGCGCCGCTACGGCACGATCTCGCTGCGCCAGGCGCTGCGGCCCGGCGCGCGGGTCGCGCGGCGCGGCTTCCAAGTCGACCAGACGTTCTTCAACCAGACCGACGCGGTGAAGGACTGGTTCGACGACGTGCCGTCGACCGCGCAGATCTACCTCGACCCGGACGGCACGCCGCGCGACGTCGGCACGACGCTGCGCAACCCCGACATGGCACGGGCGTACCGCTACATCAGGCGCCACGGCGCCGAGAGCGGCTTCTACCGCGGCCCGATCGCCGACGCGATCGCCAAGGCGGCCAGGACGCCTCCGCACAACGCCACGGCCAACCACGCGTGGCGCCCCGGCGTGATGACCGCGAGCGACATCGCGAAGTACCACGCGATCTGGCGCAAGCCGACGCACGTCGGCTACCGGGGCCTGGACGTATGGAGCATGGGGCCGCCGTCGAGCGGCGGCTCAACCGTCGGCGAGGCGCTCAACATCCTCAAGGGCTTCAAGCCGACGAGCGACAAGGTGGAGACGCTGCATCGCTTCATCGAGGCGTCGCGCTACGCGTTCGCCGATCGCAATGCCTATCTCGCCGACCCGGCCTACTACGACGTGCCGCTCAAGACGCTGCTGTCCGACGAGTACGCCGCCAAGCGGCGCGCGCTCATCGGCGAGCAGGCGGCGAACGCGGTCGTCGCCCCGGGCGGCGCCGACGAGGACAAGGGCCTGTCGACGACGCACCTGACGGTCGCCGACCGGAAGGGCAACGTCGTGTCGTACACGTTCACGATCGAGTCGACCGGCGGCGCCGGCATCGTCGTGCCGGGCTGGGGGTTCCTGCTCAACAACGAGCTGACGGACTTCAACTTCGACTCGACGACGCACCCGAACCACGTCGAGCCCGGCAAGCGGCCGCGCTCGTCGATCTCGCCGACGATCGTCACCCGCCACGGCAAGCCGGTCGTTGCGCTCGGCTCGCCGGGCGGCGCCACGATCATCACCACGGTGCTCCAGCTGCTGGTCGAGAAGTTCGACCTCGGCGCGACGCTGCCGGAGGCGATCGCCGCGCCGCGCGTGTCACAGCGCAACGCGGTGCAGAGCGAGGCCGAGCCGGCGTTCATCGCGTCGCCGGAGGCGGCGGCGCTGCGTTCGCAGCACGGTCACGCCGATTGGAAGCCCGTCGACGGCGGGGAGATCGGCGCGGCGACCGGGATCGACTTCCTGCGCGGCGGCCGGATGCAGGCGGCGGCCGAGCCGACCAGGCGCGGCGGCGGCAGCGCCGCAGTCGTCAGCGAGAAGTAGCGAGATCGTCCAGGACCGGCAGGAGGGCGCGGGCGTCGTCGACCACGGCGTCCGCGTCCGCCAGCGCCTCGACCGCGAACGGGCCGGTGGCCACGGCGACGACGCGCACCTGGTCGGCGCGCGCGCACGCGATGTCGCGCGGGGTGTCGCCGATCACGACCGTGCGCTCGCGCGGCCAGTCGCCGGCACGCGCGCGGGCGATCCCCGGCAGCTCCGAGCGCGTCGCGTGGTCTGACCCGAAGCCGCCCTGGCCGGGCTCGAAGTAGTCGCCGATCCCGGCGCGGGCGAGCTTGATCCGCGCGATCGGCTCGAGATTGCCGGTGACCAGCGAGAGCCGGAACTCGGCACCGCGCCCGGCGAGCGCCTTCAGCAGCTCCGGCACCCCGGGCGCCACGCGATCGGACAGGTCGGGCGGGCACAGCTCCGCGTACGCGGCGACAGCGGCGGTGCACACCTCCGGCCAGTGCGCGTCGAAGTCCTCACCGCCCGCGGCGGACACGAAGTCGCGCATGATCGCCGCGTCCGTGCGCCCGGCGACCTCGATATGTCCGTCGAAGTCGCCCAGGCCGTGCAGCCGCGCCGCCGCCTCGCGTAGCGCCTGCCCGTGCTCGACACCGGCACCCTGGAGCAGGGTGCCGTCGATGTCGAACAGGAGGAGGAGCGGCCTCAGCGTTTGAGGTCCAGGCCGGGCTCGAGGCGCTGCGCGAACGCGGCGATCAGCCGCGCTGCGTTCTCGACATCGTCGAGCTGCACCATCTCCACCGGCGAGTGCATGTAGCGCAGCGGCACCGAGACCACCGCCGACGGGATGCCGGCGCGCGAGATGTGGAACGCGTCGGCGTCGGTGCCCGTCGACCGCGCGGAGGCGGCCACCGTGAACGGGATGCCCTCGGCCTCGCCGGCCGCCACCAGCAGCTCGAAGATCGCCGGGTGCAGGGTGGAGCCGCGCGTGAGCACCGGCCCGCTGCCGAACTTGTGGCGCCCGATCTCCTTCTCGTCGGTGCCCGGCGCGTCGGTGGCGAACGTCACGTCGACCGCGATCGCGATGTCGGGCTGCAGCGAGTAGGCGGTCGTGCGCGCGCCGCCGAAGGTGATCTCCTCCTGGGTGACCGCCGCGGCCGCGACGTCGCCGGGCGCGCCGCCCGCCTCGGCCACGAGCCGCGCCGCCTCGAGCGCCACGAAGCAGCCGATCCGGTTGTCCATCGACCGCGAGATCACGCGGTCGTTGGACAGCTCGACCGGCTCGCCGGCGATCACCGCGACGTCGCCGATGCGGACCTTCGCCCGCGCGTCGTCACCGTCCTTGGCGCCGATGTCGATGTGCAGGTTGCGCAGCTCGGGCGCCTGCTTGCGCTCCTCCTCCTTGAGGAGGTGGATCGGCTTCTTGCCGACGACGCCGGTGACCGGCCCGGCCTGCGTCGCGACCTCGACGCGCTGGCCGACCAGGATCACCGGATCCCAGCCGCCGACGCCGGTGAAGTACAGGAACCCGTCGTCGTCGATGTGGTGGACGATCAGGCCGATCTCGTCGATATGGCCGACGACGACGGTGAAGGGCCCGTCACCGGTGCCTTTGACGCGCGCGACCGTGGAGCCCACGGTGTCGTAGGTGATGTCGGCGAAGGCGCCGGCGGCCTCGCGGAACACGGCGGCGGCCGGCTGCTCGTAGCCGGACGGGCCGGGCGCCGTGAGCAGCCGGCGCAGAGTCTCGGGTAGCGGCATGCGGGCGGGCAGGTTACTGCGCCTGCAGCAACCCGCGCAGCACGAACTGCAGGATGCCGCCGTGCTTGAAGTAGTCGGCCTCCTTCGGAGTGTCGATCCGCACGCGCGCCGTGAACTCCTTGTCGCCGGCGCGAACCGTCACTTCCTTGGCCTCTCCGCCCTCGAGCCCGGTGATCGAGAGCTCCTCCTCACCGGTCAGTCCGAGCGACTCGACGGAGTCGCCGTCGGCGAACTGCAGCGGGAGCACGCCCATGCCCACGAGGTTGGAGCGGTGGATGCGCTCGAACGACTCCGCGATCACCGCGCGCACGCCGAGCAGCGCCGTGCCCTTGGCCGCCCAGTCGCGCGACGAGCCCGAGCCGTACTCGGCGCCCGCGAGCACGACCAGCGGCGTGCCCTGCTCGGCGTACTTCATCGCCGCGTCGTAGATCGGCAGCTCCTCGCCCTCGTAAAGGGTCGTGCCGCCGACGAGCTCCTTCCCGGCGATGTAGTTCTTGAGGCGGATGTTCGCGAACGTGCCGCGCATCATCACCTCGTGGTTGCCGCGCCGTGAGCCGTACGAGTTGAAGTCCTTGTTGTCGACGCCGTGCTCGTTGAGGTACTTGGCGGCGGGCGAGTCCTTCTTGATGGCGCCCGCCGGCGAGATGTGATCGGTCGTCACCGAGTCGCCGAGCACGGCGAGCACGCGCGCGCCCTCGACGTCCTCGACCGGCTCCGGCTCCGGCGCGAGGTCCTCGAAGAACGGCGGCCGGCGCACGTAGGTCGACTCGTCCGACCACTCGTAGCGCTCGCCCTCCGGGACCTCGAGCGAGTTCCAGCGCTCGTCGCCCTCGAACACCTCGGCGTAGGAGGAGGTGAACATGTCCGACCGCACGGCGTCCTCGACTGTCTGCGCCACCTCGTCCGCGGACGGCCAGATGTCCTTGAGGTAGACGTCCGCGCCGTCCTTGTCCTGGCCCAGCGGCTCGTCGAGCAGGTCGATGTCCATCGTCCCCGCCAGCGCGTAGGCCACGCACAGCGGCGGTGACGCGAGGTAGTTCATCTTCACGTCGGGGTTGATGCGGCCCTCGAAGTTGCGGTTGCCGGACAGCACGGAGACGACCGCGAGGTCCTCGGCGTTGACGACGTCGGAGATCTCCTCCGGCAGCGGGCCGGAGTTGCCGATGCACGTCGTGCAGCCGTAGCCGACGAGGTGGAAGCCGAGCTGCTCCAACGGCTCGATCAGCCCCGCGCGCTCGTAGTACTCCATGACCACCTTGGAGCCGGGCGCGAGCGAGGTCTTGACCCAGGGCTTGACCTCGAGACCGCGCTCGACGGCGTTCTTGGCGAGCAGCCCCGCGCCGAGCATGACCGACGGGTTCGACGTGTTCGTGCAGCTCGTGATCGCCGCGATCACCACGTGCCCGTGGTCGAGCTCGGTCTCGGTGCCGTCGGCGAGTGTGACCTGCGCCTGCACCGACACGCGATCGGCGACCTGCACGCCGCCGGTGCCGGCGCCGGCGGCCTCGTCCGTGTGCTCGTGCGGCGTCTTGGGCTCCTGCGCCGCGGTCGGGTCGGAGGCCGGGAACGTCTCCTCGAGCGGCTCGTCGCACGCGTCCGCCTCGGGGATGAACCCGTCGAGCGACATCCGGAACGACGCCTTGGACTCGGTCAGCGAGACGCGGTCCTGCGGGCGCTTGGGTCCGGCCAGCGATGGCACGACCTCGCTCAGGTCGAGCTCGAGCGACTCCGAGTAGGTCGGCTCTTCGGAGCTCTCGTCGTGCCACAGGCCTTGCTCGCGCGCGTAGGCCTCGACGCGCTCGATGTGGTCCTTGTCGCGGCCCGAGAACTCGAGGTAGCGCAGCGTCTCCTTGTCGATCGGGAACATCGCGCACGTCGAGCCGAACTCCGGGCTCATGTTGCCGATCGTCGCGCGGTCGGCGAGCGGGAGGTTCGGCACGCCGGGCCCGTAGAACTCGACGAACTTGCCGACCACGCCGTGCTCGCGCAGCATCTGCGTGACGGTGAGGACGAGGTCCGTCGCCGTCGACCCCTCGGGCAGCTCGCCCGACAGCTTGAAGCCGACCACGCGCGGCACGAGCATCGACATCGGCTGCCCGAGCATCGCCGCCTCGGCCTCGATGCCGCCGACGCCCCAGCCGAGCACGCCGAGGCCGTTGATCATCGTCGTGTGCGAGTCGGTCCCGACCAGCGTGTCGGGGTACAGCGTGCCGTCGTTGTCGAACACGACGCGAGCGAGGTACTCGAGGTTGACCTGGTGCACGATGCCGGTGTCGGGCGGCACGACCTTGAAGCCCTCGAACGCGCCCTGCCCCCAGCGCAGGAACGCGTAGCGCTCCTCGTTGCGCTCGAACTCGCGCTCGGCGTTGATGCGGAACGCGTCGCGCGTGCCGAACACGTCGACCTGCACCGAGTGGTCGATGACCAGCTCGGCGGGCACGAGCGGGTTGATCTTGTCCGCGTCGCCGCCGAGGTCGGCCATCGCGTCGCGCATCGCGGCGAGGTCGACGACCGCGGGCACGCCGGTGAAGTCCTGCATGACCACGCGCGCCGGCGTGAACGCGACCTCGTTCGCCGGCTCGGCCGTGTGGTCCCACTTGGCGATCGCCTCCACGTCGTCCTTGCGCACGCCGACGCCGTCCTCGTTGCGGAGGACGTTCTCCAGCAGGATCTTCAGCGAGAACGGAAGGCGCGCGACGTCGTAGGAGGACTGGAGCGCGTCCAGACGGTAGATCTCATACGTGCGCCCGCCGACCTCGAGGTCGCCGCGGGCGCCAAACGAATTCTCGGAGGCCATGCCTCCAGACTACCCCGGCAGGGTCACCCACCCATCCCCGTAATCGACACGCGCGGGCGAGCCGTCCTTGTCATGCCAGGCGACCGTCAGCGGCACCTCTTCGCCCGGCGAGAGCAGGGCGATCCGGCCCGTCCGCTGCAGCTCGGTGTCCGGCACCGTCTGCGGCCCGCGACCCGCCGACCACAGCGTCTTGCCGAACGTCTTCAGGAACACCGGCGCCGACGGGATCGTCGTGCCGTCGTTCGCCAGCAGCCGGACGTTGCCGATGTCGACCCGGATCGTGTGCGTCCCGTCGTTGCGCAGCGTGCCGGTGAGCACGCGGTCGGTCTTGATCGTCGGGTGCGTGAAGACCTGGCCGTCGCCACTCCAGCCGAGCGGGCCGACGCGGTTCTGCGAGCCCATCCCGGCGAAGGCGATGATCGCCACCACGGCGAGCGTGGCGATGCCGATGGTGGCTACCGCGCGGCGGCCGAGCGCCTCGGCGCGCGTCTGCGGCGGTGCGGTGGTGATGAAGGCGCTCATTTCGGCTCCTCCGGTCGGGTGAACCAGTCGCAGCCGGGCGGGTCCGGGTTCGTGAACGGATCCCAGGTCGAGCACGTGGCCTGACTGGCGGTCTTGGTCGGGATGCCAGGGGTGAAGGTGGACGAGCCGGGGCAGTCGGGCAGGCCGGTCAGCACGTTGCTGGTCGGCTTGGCGCCGCCCGGGCCGACGTTGCCGCTGAAGCAGTTGTTGCGGCCCTCCTCGTCCCACCAGACGTCGTTGCCGTTCGGGTCGCGCGTGCCGTCCGGCCGCACGCCCATGTGGTTGCCGGTGATCTGGTCGTCGAACGACGTGTCGATGCCCTTCTCGGGCTCGCCGCGGAACGCGGCCGGCACGTACAGCAGCTTCACCGCGTCCCGCCAGTTGTCGTAGAAGTAGTTGTCGCGGACGATGTCGCCGTTGCCGCCGAAGATGCCGATCCCGGTGCCGACCGGCACCTGGAACGTCGGGCAGACGACCTTCGGGTTGCGCTCGGGGATCGGCGTGTTCTTGCAGTACGCGTCGCGGTGGGCGTTGAAGTAGTCGGCGTTGTTGGAGTAGATGCGGTTGTGCTCCCACTTCGCGCAGTCCTGCGGCATGCCGGGATGCCCGGACGCGAACGAGTCGGTGGTCATGCCGTGGTCGGACGTGAAGGAGAGGAACCCGTACTCGCGCGACCAGCGCGACTTGATGTCCTCCATCCGGAAGCCGTTGGTCTCGAGGATGTAGATGTTGTTGAAGTCGGAGTACTCGACCGTGAAGTGGCGCAGGTAGATGCCGTCCGCGCGGTCGGCCCGGATGACATTGAGCTTCGTGCGCTGCCCGGAGATGAGGACGTCCGTGCGCTTGCGGCCGATGCCCTCGATCTGCAGGTTGCACTTGCGGTCGCAGACGCGGTCGGAGTCGGGCCCGTCGCCGATGATCGCGATCAGGTTCTGCGCGTTCGGGCAGTTGCGCTGGTACTCGAAGTTCGCGACCTTGGCGCCGCCGCCGTTGCCGGCGATGCCCGAGGCGAGCAGCGAGCTGCCGATCTCGTCGTAGTCGTTCGCGCACTTCGGGTCGGGCTCGGGCGCCTTGCGCGACGGCTGCTCGCGGTAGACGCCCGGGAAGATGCGGATGATCGCCCCGTTGCGGGCCGTGTTGACCGCCGCCTGGATGTTGCGGTTGTGACAGGCCTTGAGTTGGCTCAAACGCCGTGCCAGCAGCTTCGGCTGATGGCGGAAGGAGCGCCGTACGCGCTTCGCCGAGTCCTTCTTGCAGACGTAGATGACCTGGTCGGCCGTTTTACGGTGCTTCGGTACGGCGCCGACGCTGCCGTCCGGGAAGAACGCGTGCCGCTCGGGGTGCGCGAGGGCCGCAGGCGCCGCCAGAGCGAGCAGCGCGAGCGCGATCAGGGCGCTTCTCATGACATCTGCAACGAACGCGGGTGTGAAAACCTGCGGTCTGTGAGCTGGGACTGGGCCGACCCGATCCGCGAGTGAATCTTCGGCGCGCCGCTGCCGGGCGGCTACACGCTCGAGCGGGTCGACGAGGACACCTACTGGGAGCTGCACGAGGCCGAGCTGCGGGTGCACTTCTCGCCCGATGTGATCTTCAGGGCCGACTACTGGCTCGTCCGCGCGCCCGACGGCGCGCTGGCCGGTGAGTTCTCGGCCTGCCAGGTCAACGGGGAGACGTTCGAGCTCCACCACGTGACGATGCACCCGGATCACCGCGGCGGCGGCCTCTACGCGGAGCTGCTCGACCGCGTCGTCGCCTACGGCCAGGAGCTCGGCTTCGCCACCACGACCTCAGACCATGCGCCGTGCAACAACGCGGTGCTGATCCGGCACCTGAAGGCGGGCTTCCGGATCATCGCGATGGAGATCGACCCGAGGCACGGCCCATCGGTGCGGCTCGCGTACTTCCACGATCCCGCGCTGCTGAAGGCATACGAGTTCCGCTGCGGGCTCGCGACGATGGACGACACGCTGTACGCGGCCGGCTTCGGCCACTTCGAGCTGCTGGACGAGCAGTTCGCTCAGAGCCGCGAGACCGCGCGCACGGCCGCGTCAACGTCATCCTCGTCGACGCCCAGCACGCCCAAGCGCGCATAGGACACCTGATACGGCGTCACGCTCGCGGCGATCTTGTGGTCGGCCCGCAGGCGCTCGACGACCTGCGGCGGCGTCATCCCGTCGACCTCGAAGCAGACGATCCCGGCCGACACGACGGGGTCCATCGGCGTGATCAGCCGCACCTTCCGGATGTCCGCGAGCCCCTCCTTGAGGCGCGTAGCGAGAGCGGCGATCCGCGGCCAGGCGGGCTTGTGGGTCGCGAACGCGTCGGCGACCGCCCAGCGGTGCTCGAAGCTGTGGTAGCCGCCGGGCGTGAACTCCTGCCCGGGCGAGCCGGGCGTGAACGTGGGGATCGTCGCCCGGAGCCGGTCCCACACGCGGCTCCACACGAGGCCAGTCCCGCGCGGCCCGCGCAGCCACTTGTGCGTGCCGGCGACGAACACGTCGGCGCTGTCGATCGGCTCGTCGACCGCCGCCAGGCCGTGTACGCCGTCGACCGCGATCAGCGTGTCCTTCCCCACCGCGGCGCGGATCTCGCGCAGCGGCAGCCGTACGCCCGTGCTCGAGTGCACCCACGTCAGCGCGAGCAGCCCGGGCCGCGCGCCGCGCGCCGCCGCGCTCACGATCGCGTCGACGGTCGCGCGCGCCGGGTCGTCGTAGAGCCGGATCTTCGGGACGGTGCCGAAGCGCAGGCGCAGCGCCTCGTGCGTGGCGTAGAAGTCGTGCTCGGTGGTCACGACGTCACCGTCGACGCGGATGCCGCCGTAGACGAGCCCGAGCCCCATCGTCGTCGAGTCGGTGAACGCGAGGTCCTGCGCCCGCACGCCGAGATAGCGCGCCGCCTGCGCCGCGACGCGGTCGTTCAGCTCGACTTCGTGCGCGTGCAGGTAACCGGCGGCGTCGGCGTCGAGCCCCCGGCGGTGGCGCTCGATCGCCGCCTGCACCGGCGGCGGGTGCGACGCGAGCACGAACGCGTCGAAGTGGCGCAGCCCGTCGTCGCGCTTCGGCGAGCCTCCGCAACCGGCGACAACGCCGACGGCCGCCGCGCCGGCCAGCAGCTCCTTACGGGTGACGCCGGCCACGGCCCCGACTCTACGCCGGGGCCGTGCGCGGCTCACCCCCTAGAAGATCCGCACCGCCACTTCGGCCGGCGCGTCGAACAGCGCGTTGAGCTCGTCGTCGAGCTTGACGAGCGTCAGCGACGCGCCCGCCATATCGAGCGACGTGCAGTACTCGCCGACGTAGCTGCGCGTGACGTTGATCCCCTTGTCGGCGAGCTGCTCTGCCGCGCGGCCGTACAGGATGTACAGCTCGGAGATCGGCGTGCCGCCGAGCCCGTTGATCATCAGCGCGACCTCGTCGCCCGACCCGTACGGGAGGTCGGTGACGACGGCGTCGAGCAGCTCGTCGATGATGTCGTTGGCGCTGGCCAGCTTCTCGCGGCGCCGGCCCGGCTCGCCGTGGATGCCGACGCCCATCTCCATCTCGTCGTCGCCGAGCTCGAACAGGGGCGAGCCCTTGGCCGGCGGCGTGCACGACGTGAGCGCCATGCCCATCGTGCGCGTGACCGAGTTGACCCGGTTGCCCAGCTCGACGAGCTCCTCGAGCGAGGCGCCCTGCTCGGACGCCGCGCCCACGGCCTTGATGACGAAGAAGTTGCCGGCCACGCCGCGGCGGCCGACCGTGTACGTCGAGTCCTTCACCGCGACGTCGTCATCGATGATGATCGTCGCGATCTTGATGTCCTCGGCCTCGGCGAGCTCGCGCCCCATCTCGAACGACATGCGGTCGCCGGTGTAGTTGTTGATGAGGTGCAGGACGCCCTTCGGGCTGGCCATCAGCTTCGTCGTCTCGTACACGTAGTCCGACGGGGGCGCCGCGAACACGTCGCCCGGGCAGGCGGCGTCGAGCATGCCCTTGCCGACGGCCATCACGTGCGCGGGCTCGTGACCCGACCCCGACCCTTGGACGATCGACACCTTGTCGTCACGCGGGGCATCGGTCCGCATGATCAGGTTGTACTCGGGGACGTACTTGAGCTTCCCGGGGTTCGCGAGCTCGATGCCCTTGAGCATCTCGGGGACGAACTGCTGGGGGTCGTTCACGAACTTCTTCACGTCGCTCCTCCTGTCCGTTCCATCTCGGATCCCTGCCATGCCTTGCTCACCGCTTCGAACATGACGGCGATGCCGATCGCCCCCGCGTCCACCGAGCCGCGGCTCCGTTCGCCCGTGTACGACGCCCGCCCGCGCATTGCGAGCATGCCCTTGGTGTTCTCGGCGGCCTCGCGCGCCGTCGCCGCGGCACGCTCGAGCGCCGCCGGCGCTCCCTCGCCCAGGGACGCCTCGAGCGCGTCGACGGCGGGCACCAGCGCGTCGAGCAGCGTCTTGTCGCCGAGATCGGTGTTGCCTCGTTGTTTGATGCCTTCGATGGCGGCCCGCAGCGCGGCCACGACCTCCTCGCCCGTCGGGGCGGGACTCGCGAGCGCCCCGCCCGCACGCAGGAACGCCGTCCCCCAGATCGGTCCCGAAGTGCCGCCGATCCTCTTGGTGAGGACGATCGCGGTCTTCTTGAGCAGGCTGCCCGGGTCGGTGTGGCCGAGCGCGTCCCAGTCGCTGAGGACGATCTCGAACCCGCGCGCCAGCGAGTAGCCGAAGTCGCCGTCGCCGACGACCGCATCGAGCTCGCAGAAGTACGTCTCGTTGTCGACCGCGGTCTGGGCGATCGTCCGCACGACCAGCTCCGATTGGCGCAGCGCCTCCTCGCTCATACAGCCTCCTTCTCGGACAGGGGTTGGGTGCGGCACGCCTCGAGGTCGCTCAGGGTGACCAGGTCGCCGGGCCGCGCGCCGGCGCGGTCGGCCAGCACGCGCGCCGGCTCGCCGGGGTCGCCGAGGCTGGTGACGACGAGCACGGCCTCGCTCATGTCCTCGTCCGCCGTGTAGCCGCTGACCGTGACCACGCAGCGCAGGCCGGCGCCGACGGCGGCCAGCAGCCCGTTGCGCGAGTCCTCGATCACGATCGCGTCGGCGGGCTGCAGCCCCAGTTCGTCGAGCGCGACGACGTAGATCGCCGGGTCGGGCTTCTTGGCGGGCACGATGTCGCCGGCGAAGACGGCGAAGCGCGCCGCGTTGGCTTCGCCGACCGCGTGCTCGAGCACCGCGCGGACGGATTCCTCGGCCGACGTGGACGCGACCGCCAGCGTCCAGCCGGCTGCCAGTGCCTCGTCGACGATCCGCGCGATGCCCGGGCGTCCCGGGAGCGTGCCCGCGCGGACCATCTCCTTGTAGAGCGCGGTCTTGCGCTTGTGCAGGGCGAGGATCTCGTCGCGCCGCTCATCGGCGTCATCGAACAACGAGGCGATCCGCTCCTTACCGCCTCCGATCTGCAGCCGCCGGGCGTACTCGGCCTCGTCCCAGACGACGTCGAGCCCGGCCTCGGCGAACGCCTGGTTGAACGCCGGACGATGCCCGTCGCGCTCGGTGTCGGCGAGCACCCCGTCGCAGTCGAAGATCAGCGCGGGCACGCTAAGCGGCTGACCGGGTCGTCGTCGACGCGCGCCCGGCGGAGCCGAAGATGCGGATGTGCTGCTCGGCCATCGCTTTCACCGCGGTGCGCACGTGCCCGAGCATCGACGGCGGGTCCTTCTTGACCGGGTTCGCCTCGAGCCACTCGCGGTGGGCGTCGACGAACGCGATCTTGAGCGCGGTCGAGATGTTCACCTTCGCGCAGCCGCGCGCGATCAGGTCGGTGAACTGGGCCTCGCTCAGGCCCGTGCCGCCGTGCAGCACCTGCGGGATCGGATGCTGCTCGACGATCTCGGTCACCCGCTCGGGCATCAGCTTCGGCGCCGCCTTGTAGAGACCGTGCGCGGTGCCGATCGCGGGGGCGAACGAGTAGATCCCGGTCGCTGCGATGAACTCGGAGGACACCTCGACGGGGTGGATCTCGCCCGCCTCGTCGGACCCGACGCCGTCCTCGACGCCGAGGACGCTCTCGATCTCGCCTTCGACCTGCGCGCCATAGCTTTCGGCCTCGGCGACGACCTCGATCGTCTGGCGCGTGTTCTCGGCCACGTCGAGCTCGGAGCCGTCGAACAGCACCGAGTTCCAGCCCGTGCGCAGGCAGGTGGAGATCCACTCGCGGTCGGGGCAGTGGTCGAGGTGCAGCGTGACCGGCACCGGGAGGTCATCGGCGCGGGCGCGCCACATCGCGTAGAACGGCTTGGCACCGATTGCCTTGACCGTTTTCAGCGATGTCTGGACGATCAGCGGCGCCTCCAGGTCGGCGGCCGCGGAGAGCACCGCCTCGAGGCTGAGGTCGTCAACGACGTTGATCGCGGCGACGCCATAGCGCTCGGCGAAGGCGCGATCGAGGATCTCGCGCATCGGCACGACGGGCATCCGACCCAGGCTCCTTCTTAGACGGCGGTACTAACCGACCGTAACCGCAACGAGCGGGGTCGGTCAAATTTCGCCGCTTACCGGCTGAATTCGGTAGTCACTAATGGACTTCTGACGGCACGCGGCGCGTTCCGGTCATCTCGAACACCCAGAAGTCCTCGCCCATTACCGGTACCGAGACGTTGAAGACCGGCACCTCGCCCACGCGGCCCGCGAACGTGCCCGCGTGAGCGTGCCCGTGCAGCACCAGGTCTGGGTTGTGCTCGAGGATCGGCGCCGCCAGGCGATCTGTGCCGAGGAACGCCCAGATGTCGCGCCGCTCGCCCTCCAGCGTCTGGCCCGCCGGCGAGTAGTGCAGCAGGACGATCCGGAACGGACACAGCGCGACCGCGCGCAGCCCCGCGTCCAGCGCGGCGACCTCCTCCATCCCCTCGGCGTAGACCTGCCGCAGCAGCGGCTCGCCGAAGTCCGGGATGTGGTTGCCGGCGAAGCCGCCGACGAAGCCCTTGGTGCCGACCACGCCGACCTCGACATCGCACACCTCGAGGATGTGGTGCGAGCGCTGCAGCACCACGATCCCCGCCTCCTCGAGCACCGCCGTGACCTCACCGGCGCGGTTGGCGTGCCAGTCGTGGTTGCCGAGCACGGTGAGGACCGGGATGTCGAGGTCGCGGACCGCATCGGCGAGGATCGCCGCCTGCTCGGGCTCGCCGTGGGTGGTGAGGTCGCCGGCGAGCAGCACCACGTCCACGCGCCCCGCGAGCGCGCCGAAGATCTCCGCTGCGCGCTCGCGGTCGCCGTCGCGCCCGAAATGCACGTCACCGGCGGCGGCGATGCGGATCCGGCACTCCTCGTGGTCGCCCGCAGGCCGGCTCGCGGTGTTTATCGTCATACCTGGTGGCGGGTACCCAGCGGGCGATGCCCTCAGACGAGCAGCCGTTCGCGGACATCGAGCACGCGCTCAAGCGGTCCGCAGCGGCGCTGCGGGGGGCCGGCATCCCGTTCCTGCTCGGCGGGAGCCTGGCCAGCTGGGCGCGCGGGGGCCCGGAAACGCGCCACGATCTGGACCTGATCATCAAGCCCGAGGACGCCGAGAAGGCGCTCGAAACCCTGCAACGGGCGGGAATGCGGACCGAACGCCCGCCCGAGGAGTGGCTGCTCAAGGCCTACGACGGGGACACGCTCGTGGACCTCATCTATTGTCCTAAGGGCCTGCCGGTGGACGACGAGCTGATCGGCCGCGGAGAGGAGCTCTCGGTGCTCGGTATGGACATCCGAGTGATGGCGATGGAGGACGTGATGGCCACCAAAGCTGCTGGCCCTCACGGAGCACTCGCTGCGCTACGAGAGCCTGCTGCAGATCGCCCGCGCGCTGCGCGAGCAGATCGACTGGCCCACGGTCCGGGCCCGCACCGAGCAATCGCCCTTCGCACGCGCGTTCTTCGTACTCCTGGAAGGCCTCGAGATACTGCCCGAGCCGGGCGGCACGGTGCGCGCGCAGCCGCGCGTCCGGGTCGTCACACCGCAGGGTTCGACCCCGACACAGGGAGGGTAGGCGCCCCTCATGGCAGCCAACACGATCACCCGCGACCAGCTGCGCCGGCTCGCCGACGTACGCCCGGAGCGCGGCCGCGTCCTGTCCGTGTTCCTGAACCTCGATCCGAGCGAGTTCGCCACGCCGGCCGCGCGCTCGAGCGCCATCACGTCGATCCTCACCGAGGCCGCGCACCGCGCGGAGCAGACGGAGGGGCTCGACCACGACGAGCGCGAGGCGCTCAAGAGCGACGTGGAGCGGGTGCGCGCGACGCTGCAGGCCGGCGACCTCGCACAGAACGGGACCCGTGCTGTTGCCGTGTACGCCTGCAAGTCCGCCGACCTGCTCGAGGTCGTCCGCCTGCGCCGGACGGTCGACTCAGCGGTGCTGATCGATCGCGCACCCCACGTCGAGCCGCTCGTGACCGACGCTGACGCCGAGCGCTGGTGCGTGCTGCTGACCAACCGCCGCAGTGCACGCTTCTTCGTCGGCGACGCCGACGGCCTTCAGGAGACCGACCGCGTCGAGGACGACGTGCACAGCCAGCACGACCAGGGCGGCTGGTCGCAGTCGCGCTATCAGCGCGGGGTCGAGAAGGAGAAGGACGACCACCTCGTCCACGTCGCCGACGTCGCGTTCGACGCGTACAAACAGCGCGGCTTCGACCGGCTGCTGATCGGTGCGCCCGATGAGCTCGTCAACGAGTTCAAGGCCAAGCTCCATCCGTACCTGCAGGAGCGCATCGTCGGCCGGCTCCACCTCGACGTCGAGAACTCCGGCCTCGAGGACGTCCGCAGCGCGGCCGGCAGCGCGATCGAGGACTGGACGCGCCGCTGTGAGCGCGACGCGCTCGACCGGCTGGCCGAGGGCGTCGGGCGCGGCGGTCGCGGCGCCGCGGGATTGGCAGCGGTGCTCGAGGCGCTCAACGACCAGCGCGTCGAGATGCTGCTCGTGGCCGAAGGCTTCCGGTCCGCGGGCGGCCGCGATCCCGAGACCGGGATGGTGTTCGCGGGCGACCACGGCCCGGCTGACCAGGAGCTCGAGCGCTGCGAGAACATCGTCGAGCCGGCGATCGAGAAGGCCATCGAGCAGTCCGCGAAGGTCATCAAGGTGCGCCACCACGACGATCTCGGCCCGCTCGGCGGGATCGGCGCCGTCCTGCGCTACTGACATGCGCGTCACGCTGATCGGCACGGGCGCCATGGGCGCTCCCATCGCCGGCAACCTGCTCCGGGCCGGCCATGAGCTGCACGTCTGGAATCGCACGCGCGAGCGGGCGGAGGCGATCGCGGGCGCGACGGTCCACGACACGGCGGCAGACGCCTGTGCCGGCGCCGAGGTCGTGATCACGATGCTCTCCGACGCCGACGCGGTCGAGCAGGCCATGGACGGCGTCGAGCTCGGCGACGCCGTATGGGCGCAGATGAGCACGATCGGCGTCGAGGCGACCGAGCGACTGGCGCGCGGCACGTTCGTCGACGCGCCGGTGCTCGGCTCCACGCCGCAGGCGGAGAAGGGCGAGCTGACCGTGCTGGCCTCCGGCCCGTGGGGACGCTGCCGCCCGGTCTTCGACGCCGTCGGCCGCACGGTCGACCTCGGACCCGAGCCGGGCGCCGGCCAGCGCATGAAGCTCGTGCTCAACCACTGGGTCGTGACGCTGGTCGAGAGCGTGGCGGAGACCGTGCTGCTGGCCGAGCGACTCGGCGTCGACCCGCAGGGCTTCCTCGAGATCATCGACGGCGGCCCGATGGGGCCGCCCTATGCGAAGCTCAAGGGCACGAACATGATCGAGCGGTCCTACGAGCCGACGTTCTCGCTCAAGCTCGCGCGCAAGGACGCGGAGCTGATCGCCGGGGTCGCCGATGACCTGCCGCTGATCCGGCTCGTGTCGGAGCGCATGCGCGCGGCGATCGAGGCGGGCCACGGCGACGAGGACCTGTCCGCCGTGGTGGAGGCCGGACGGGCGTGAAGCAGGCGCTCGTCATCGTCGACTTCCAGAACGACTTCTGCCCGGGCGGCGCGCTCGCGGTGCCGGACGGCGATGCTATCGGCGGCCGGGTCAACGAGCTCGCGGGCTCGGGCGAGTACGACTTGGTGGTCGCCACGCGCGACTGGCATCCACCCGACCACGGCTCGTTCGCCGACCAGGGCGGGCGGTGGCCGGTCCACTGCGTCGCCGGCACGCCCGGCGCCGAGCTGCACCACGCGCTCGACCCGACGCCGATCGACGCGGTGGTCGACAAGGGGCAGGATCCGTCCACTGAGGGTTACTCGGGCTTCGAGGGCACGCCACTCGCCGAGCTGCTGCGCGGCCGCGGGGTCGACCACGTCACGGTGGTCGGCCTGGCCACCGACTACTGCGTGAAGAACACCGCGCTCGACGCGCTGCGCGAGGGCTTCACCGTCACGGTCGATAGCACGGCGACGCGCGGTGTCGATCTCGAGCCCGGAGACTCCGAGCGCGCGCTAGAGGAGGTTCGCGCGGCGGGCGCGAGCGTGGCCTGATGTCTACCGCCGCCTCCGAGCGGCTGGTTCGCACGCTCCGGCGGCACGTCATCGACGAGCGGGTACTCGCCGCGGTCGCGGCGGTGCCGCGCGACCGCTTCGTGCCGCCCGACCTGCGGGCTGAGGCGTGGGAGAACATCCCGCTGCCGATCGGCGGGGGCCAGACGATCTCCCAGCCGCTCGTCGTCGCCCGCATGTGCGAGCTGCTCGAGCTCACGGGCTCCGAGACCGTGCTCGACGTCGGCACCGGCTCCGGCTACCACGCCGCGGTGCTCGCCCGGCTCGCGCGCCACGTGTACTCGATCGAGGTGCACGAGTCGCTGTCGCGGCAGGCGGCGGCCAACCTGCGCGCAGCAGGCGTGGAGACCGTGTCGCTCGTGGTCGGCGACGGCTCGCGCGGCCTGCCCGCGCACGCGCCGTACGAGGCGATCAACGTTGCCGCCGCGGCGCGCGGAGGGATCCCGCCGGCGCTCGCCGAGCAGCTCGCGCCCGGCGGCCGCCTCGTCGCTCCGGTCGAGAACGGCGAGCAGCGGCTCGTCGTGGCGCGCCGCACCGCAGCCGGCGTGCAGCTCACCGAGCTCGAGCGCGTGCGGTTCGTGCCGCTGGTCAGCCGCTGAGATCCACCTTCACGCCCGCCAGCCAGCCGCCCCAGCCGTTCTCCGGCCGCGCGTCCCCGATCCGCACGTACAGCGTGTGGCCGGTGAACGCGAACGAGCGCTCCTGGAGGTTGGACAGGTCGCGCACGTCGCCCGGCTCCCGGAGCGCCTCGGTGAACGTGCTGCCGTCGGCCGACGTCTGGACGAGGAACTGGTTGCCGATGTTCAGCGTGACCGTGCCGCCGGTCACGTCGTCGGGCAGGTCGAAACGGTAGGTGAACGTGCTGGTGCCGTCGGCGTAGCGGCCAACGCGCCCGCCTACCTGGGTGAGCTGCGAGCCGCCCGGATCGGACAGCCACGCGGCCTCCTCGTCGGTGCCGGACGTGAAGGCGATCGTGTCGCCGATCACGCGGACCGTGCCGGTAGCGCGGGCGACGTCATCGCCGGTCGTGGCGGTCACGCGCAGCGGATAGCTGCCGGGCGCCGTGCCGGCCGGCACGGTCGCCGTCAGCGCCACGGTGGTCGACGCGCCCGGCGCGAGCGGCCCGTACGCCGCCCGCGCGGGCGTCACCCTCCAGCCTTCCGGCCCGGTCGCCTCGACCGTGCCGCTGATCGTTCGCGCGCCGCGGTTGGTCACTGTGACCTGCACCGGGACAGCTGAGCCGGCGCGCCCCGTCCCGGCCTCCACGGAGGCGCTGAGCGGCGCCGCCGGCACCTCGTCGCGCGTGAGCAGCTCGACCTCGGCGAGCCGTGCCGTGCGGTCGAGCTCGATCCGGTAGTAGCGGTAGCTGCCGGGTTTGGTGACCTTGAACGGCCGCGTCTGCGTACGCCAGGGGAACGCCTCGCCGCGGCGGACGTCGAGCGCCTTCCAGTGCCGCCCGTCCGCCGACCCCTGCAGTTCCCAGGCGCGCGGGTCCGGCCCGGTGGCGCCGCTGGTCAGTGTGTAGAACGTCACGCGGCGCGACGATCCGAAGCCGTACTGCACGTGCGCGGCGCTCGCCTCGGTGCCGGAGCTGTCGTCGAACAGCTCGTCCGCCGACACGGTGCCCGCGTGCGGGTCGGTCGCGTCGTGCAGCGGTGCCGGCGGCTTGTCGCCGCTGGTGATCGACGGCGGCGCGGCGCTGCGCGCGGTGCCCCAGCGGCTCGGCCGCGCGCCCATGCGGAACTCGAGCGTGCCGCCGCGCATCAGGTCGGCGTGGTCGATGTAGGCCTTGTCGTACGGCCGGCCGTTGCGGCGCACGCTCTGCACGTAGACGTTACGGGCGCTGTTGCCCGGCGCGCTGACGACGAGCGTGCGCCCGCCGGGCAGCCGGACCGTCGCGCGCTCGAACAGCGGCGAGCCGAGCGCGTAGTGCTCGCTGCCGACCTGCAGCGGATAGATGCCGAGCGCGGCGAACAGGTACCACGCCGACGTCTCGCCGTTGTCCTCGTCACCGGCGTAGCCCGCGCCGATGGTGCTGCCCGCGTACAGCCGCCGCAGCGCCTCGCGCACCTTGGCCTGGGTCTTGTACGGCTGCCCGACGTAGTCGTACATCCACGGGATGTGGTGCGAGACCTGGTTGGAGAAGCCCCACTGGCCCATCCGCACGTCGCGCGCCTCGATCATCTCGTGGATCGTGCCGCCGTAGGAGCCGGGGAACTTCGCCGTCTCGGGGGTCGCGAAGAACGCGTCGAGCTTGGCGGCGAGCGCGGCGCGGCCGCCGTACAGGTTGGCCAGGCCCTGCCCGTCCTGCGGCGCGTGGAAGGCGAAGTTCCAGCCGTCGGTCTCCGTGTAGTCGTGGTCGTGGCCCCACACGAGCGGGTCGTAGTCGGCGGGGTCGGACTTGAAGGCGCCGCTCTCGTCGCGGCCCTGGAAGAAGCCGATCCGCGGGTCGAACATGTGGACGTAGTTGGTCGCGCGGCTGCGGAAGTACTCGGCCTCCTCGCGGTAGCGCTCGCGGTCGGCGCCGTGCGCCGTGCGCGCCAGCGCCGCCGCCATGTTGGAGATGCCGTAGTCGTTGATGTCGCCCTCCAGCGCCCACGAGACGCCCTCGCCCACGCGGTCCGGCGTGTAGCCGAGGAACAGCGACTCGATCAGCCCCTTGCGGCCGACGTTCGGATCCCACGGGTCACCGGGCGGCGCCACGGTGGCGTTCTTGAGCGCGGCGGCGTAGGCGTCGCGCCCGTTGAATCCCTTGACGCCCTTCACGTACGCGTCGGCGAACGAGACATCCGAGCTCGTGCCGGTCATCAGGTTCGCGTAGCCGGGCGACGACCAGCGCGCGATCCAGCCGCCGTCGCGGTACTGCTGCACGAAGCCGTCGATCAGCTCGCCGGCGTCCTGCGGCTCGAAGAACGCGTAGCCGGGCCAGACGGTCCGGTACGTGTCCCAGAACCCGTTGTTGACGTACAGCTTCCCGGGCCGCACCGGCGCTGGCACCACCGGATCCGACGCGGTCGTGGACTGGAGGGCGTGCACCCAGTGCCCGCCGCTGCGCTCGGACGCCGAGTTCGGGTACAGGTTGAGGCGGTAGAGGTTCGAGTACAGCGTCGTGAGCTGGTCCTCGCCGGCTCCCTGCACGTGGACGACGTCGAGCTTGCGGTCCCAGGCGCGCTTGGCGCGCTGTGCGAGGTCGCGGAACGAGTCGGACGGCGCGATCTCCTGCGCGAGGTTGGCCTTGGCCTGGTCGAGCGAGATGAACGAGGTGGCCAGGCGCAGCGTGACGGTCCGGCTGTCGCCGCCGAAGCGCATCCAGCCGGTGCGGTCGCGCGTCGTCTGCGCCTCGGCCACCGGCTGGTCGACCGTGCCGTAGACGTACATGCGCGCGGCCCCGTTCGACAGCCCGCTGCGCGTCTCCGACCAACCGCTGATCGTCTGACCGTCGAGGCTCAGCGACGCAGCGTCGTCGTCGACGTTGTCGAAGATCAGGCTGCGATCGGCGCCCGGGAAGCGGAAACGCAGCATCGCCGCGTGGTCGGTCGGCGCGATCGCCGCCTTCAGCCCGTTCTCGAAGGTGACCGCGTATTTGTACGGCTTGGCCTTTTCGTTCTCGTGCCGGAAGGCCAGCGCGCGCTCGCTGCGGCCGGTGGGCGGCGTGCCGGCGGCCGCGGAGGGCATCACCTGGAACGTCTGGCGGTCGCCCATCCACGGGCTCGGCTCGTGGCTGATCGCCAGCGCCTGCAGCTCCGGCAGGTTGTCGGCGTTGTTGTCGGCCTGGTAGCTGTAGAGCCAGCTCATCGACCTCGCGTCCGTCATCGCCGTCCAGAAGTTGAAGCCGTGCGGCCACGCGGTCGCCGGGATGTTGTTACCGCGCGAGAACGACCCGCTCGAGTTGGTACCGCGAGTCGTGAGGACCCAGTCGGACGGGTGCCGGTGGTGGGCGGGGCGGCGGTCGGCGAGCCGGACGTCGTCGAGCCAGCCGCCGAAGCGCGTCTTCGCCGAACCGTCCGGGTTGTCGTAGCCGACGAGGATGCGGTCGATCGTCTTGCCGCGCGCAATGTCACCGAGGCGTACGACCTGCCGGTTCCACTGGTCGGCGTAGAGCACCTTCGAGCGGCCGACGCCGCGCGGGCTGAGCCGCCCGATGTCGGACAGGTACGTGCCGTCGGTGAACGCGAGGTCGACCGCCGTGTACGTGCTCGGGTACTGCAGGTCGCCGCCGGTCAGCTCGGGGAAGAGCATGTACGAGAGCTCGGTCTGCCGGTGGACCTTCACGTCCACGTCGAAGACCTTGTCGTAGGCGAACGCGCGCCCGTCGGCGACGTGGCCGCCCGCGTACTGGAGCGCGTGCAGGCCGGTCCAGCCGACAGCCGGCTTGATGTTCGGGCCGCTGACCGGGCCGGCGCCGATCTGTGCCTTCATGTCGGTCGGCGGCGGCGGGGTCGTGTCGCCGTTGGAGAGGTCGAGATCGGCGAGCTGGATGATGCCGCCGCTGTGGTTGGCCGTGACGTCGAGCCGGTAGTAGCTGTAGGCGGTGCTGTTGCTCACCGCGTACTCGGTCGTCTGGAAGCGGTCGCCGAGGTCCTGGTTCGTGCGCGTGTCGAGCGTCGTCCAGTTCGTGCCGTCGTTGGACCCCTGGAGGTTCCAGTCGCGCGGGTCGCGCTCGGGGGCGTCGTTGGCCGCGGTGAGCGCGTAGCGGACGACCGCGGCGGGATGCGCGAGACGGACCTGCAGCCAGCCGGTCGCTGCAAACGTGAGCCACTTGCTGCTGGCACTGCCGTCGACGCCGCGCTCCTTGGTCTCCGACGGCGGGTTGTCGCCGCTCGCCTGCACCTCGGTCACGTCGTCCATCACGCTCCCCGGCAGACGCGCGGACACGCTGCCGGTGACGTTGTGCGTCCGCTCGGCCGTGCTCGTCCACGCCGGCTGGGGGTCGCCCGGCTCGAACGAGGAGAAGAAGCGCGTCTCGCCGCCCGTGGCGGGCCGCGACGAGTGTGTGTCTCCACGCGCGGTCGCGGCGCCGGCGAGGGCGATGACGAGCGCGAGCAGCGCTCCGCGACGAACCAGATGCAGCATTGCTCCTCCCGAATCTCCCCCGCTGACAACGTTGTCAGCGATCCCTGACGCACAGCGATGCCTGCCCGTCAGAGGCTCTGATGCCCGCCCGGGGCGCTCCTCAAACCCGGCTCAGCCGCGGATTCGGCCGGTACTCGCGCCCGACCTTCCCGCAGGGCTTGCCGTCGCACAGCACCACGTCGGCCGTGAAGTCGTTCGAGCCGCGGATCAGCGACGAGCCGACCCCGTACGCGTCAACCGGCACGCCGTCGGCCTCGAACGCGCGGATGCGCTCGGCCGTGAAGCCGCCGGACGCGACGATCCGCACGCCCTCGAAGCCGTTGGCGTCGAGCTCGGAACGCGTCAGCCGCACAAGCTCCGCGTTGACGCCGGTCGCCTCGATCCCGGCGCGCCGCAGCCCCTCGTCGACCAGGCGGTCGGACGTGTCGAGCCGCACGCCCCAGAGGTCGTCGCCGAGCGCGGCCGCCACCTCGAGCGCGGTCTTCACGGAGTCGTTGGCGAAGTCCACGAGCACGGTGACGTTCATGTCGGCGGCGTAGCGATCGGCGAACTTTCGCGCCGCCAGCGCCGTGTCACCGCCATAGGCGGCGATCAGCCCGTGCGGCACAGTGCCGATGCCGCGCCCGCCCCACCACGACGCCTGTGCGTCGGTCGAGACGCCGATCGCTCCCGCCACGTGCGCCGCCCAGCCGTCGCCGGTCTGCACGTGCCAGTGGTCGTGGCGGGCGGGGAAGTACAGGATCGGCTTGCCGTTGGCGGCGTCGACGACCTCGTGGACGTTGCGCATGACCAGCGTGCGGCGGGCGAGGGAGCCGAGGTAAACGGTCTCGAGGTGGGCGAACAGCGCGTAGTCGCCTTCGATCGTCATCACCGTTTCCCACGGCTCGATCGTGTCGCCCTCGTGCAGCGCGTGCACCTCGAGGCGCGGGAAGCCCTTGACCCACTTGCCGTCCGGGCCGCGGTGGCCGCTGCACTGCTTGAGGATGGCGATCGCCTCGTCGATCCCGCCGAGGATCGAGTCCTTGCGCTGGAAGACCTGCATCACCACATGCGGGTGGCGGTCGTCCGCCTCCAGCAACTCCTTGGTGTAGTTGAAGTACGCGTCGGAGTAATAGCCGTCGCGAATCTTCTCCACCGGGAGCCGGAACACGGCCGGCGACAGGCGCTCCTGACCGAGGCGCATCGCGCGAAGTATCGCGGGCGGTAGCCTCTCGCGCTCCGCGTGGACCTCTTCCAGTCGATCGTCCTCGGGATCGTCCAGGGCCTCACCGAGTTCCTGCCGATCTCCTCCAGCGCCCACCTGCGGATCGTCCCCGCGATCCTCGGCTGGGAGGATCCCGGCGCTGCGTTCACGGCCGTCTGCCAGCTCGGGACGGAGGCCGCTGTGCTGATCTACTTCCGCCACGAGCTGTGGGCGATCGTGACCAAGTGGCTGCGCGGGCCGCGGCGGTACGAGGACCCGGACGTGCGGCTTGGCTGGTTCCTGATCGTCGCGACGATCCCGATCGGGATCCTCGGCTTCATCTTCCGCGACCAGATCGAGACCGGCGCGCGCAACCTGTGGCTGATCGGGACGGTGCTGATCGTGTTCGCGCTCGTGCTCGGCTATGCCGACCGGGCAGGGCGGCACGAGCGCGACATCGAGCAGCTCGCGCCGCGCGACGGCGTGCTGATCGGCCTCGCCCAGTCGTTCTCGCTGATCCCGGGCGTCTCGCGCTCGGGCGCCACGATGAGCGCCGGCCTGCTGCTCGGGCTCGAGCGGCCGGCGGCGGCGCGCTTCTCGTTCCTGCTCGCCGTGCCGGCCGTCATCGCCAGCGGGCTGTTCGAGCTCAAGGACGTGGTCACCGGCGACAAGCACGTCAACACGTCGGTCTTCAACGTCGGCGTCGCGACACTGGTGGCATTCGTGATCGGCTATGCCGCGATCGCGTGGCTGCTGCGCTACCTCGCCAGCCATTCCGTGCGGCTGTTCGTGATCTACCGGATCGTGCTCGGCAGTACGGTTCTCCTCCTGGTGGCGACGGGGGCGATCAGCTAACTTCGCCGGTCCGATGGCGAAGGTGTTCGAGGCGATCGACGACAAGCTCCAGGCGCTTCATCGAGGCCCAGCCGATGTTCTTCGTCGCGACCGCCCCGAGCGGCGACGGCGGCCACGTCAACCTCTCCCCCAAGGGCGGCAGCAACCTCTTCCGCGTCACGGGCCCGCTCGGCTTCGCCTACGTCGACCTGATGGGCAGCGGGATCGAGACCGTCGCGCACCTGCGCGAGAACGGCCGCATCGTCGTCATGTTCTGCTCGTTCTCCGGGCCGCCGAAGATCGTGCGCCTGCACGGCCGCGGCACACCCGTCCAGCAGGGCGACGAGCGCTTCGCCGCGGCGCTGGCCGAGTTCGACATCACCGACGAGCAGCGCCGCGCCGTCCGCTCGGTGATCGAGGTCGAGGTCGATCGGGTCGGTGACTCCTGCGGCTTCGTGGTGCCGCAGATGGACTACGTCGGCGAGCGCGACCAGCTCTACCGCTACGTCGACAACCGGCTGCGCAAGGAGGGCGAGGACGCCGTCCGCTCGTACGTGACCACGAGGAACGCCGAGAGCATCGACGGGCTGGATGGGCTCGATCCGTTGGTTGACGCGGCCCCGCCGGCCGTCTCCGCGGGGCGCAAGCTGTAGCGCCGCCGAACTGCGGCACTGACGGAGGCAGGTCCCGGGGGTGGACTACGTTTCTTCACCATAGGTGAAGTTTCGTTAGCCACCTCCTCCCGCGCCGCCCGACATGGGCAGTTTGAAGTTCGCGCCCTAGCCCACGAGCCCGGCGCAGACCCAGTTGTGCGCGCCGGCGCCGCCGGCCCACAACGCCGCGGCGAGGCGATCCTGCTCGCCCTTCGACGCCTGGTAGGCCTGCGGCGTCGAGCCGCCGAGGCCCTTCCACGTGGACGGGAGCATCTGGTAGTAGCCCGAGGCGCCGACGCTGTTGGGCGGCAGGTTCTGGCCACCTGACTCGCACTGCACGATCGCCCACGGGATCGCCCACGGGCCGCCCGGGCCGGCCGAGGTCGCGCGTGCGGCGGCCTCGCGCTCGGCGATCAGCTTGTTCAGCTCGTGCTCGGCGGCGGCGCGGCCCGCGCGCGTGCCCGCGAGCGCCTCGGCGCGGGCGGCGCGGACGCGCGCGAAGGTGGCCTGGCGCTGGGCCAGGCCGGCGCGCATGCTCGCCAGCGCGTTGCGGCGGCGCTCGACGGCGTCCGCTGTCGCCTGCCGCTCGGCCTCGAGCTTGGCGAGCCGGTCCGCCTCGCGATTCGTCTCGTCCCGCGAGGAGTGGATGCGATCGACGATCTCGCCGTTGCGCTCCTGCAGGCGCTTGGCCAGCTCGACCCGCTCGATCAGGTCGGCGAAGTTGTGCGAGCCGATCACGAGCCCGACGAGGTCGGGGGTGTCGCTCTTATAGCTCGCGACGAGCTGGGCAGACAGCGCGACCCGATCGTGCGCCAGACGCTTGCGCAGGCGTGCGAGCTTCGCGCGCTGCGTGTTGAGCTGCGCCTGCGTTTGCGCCAGCCGCGCCTGCGCGGTCGCCAGGTCGGCCTCCACCTCGCTCAGCCGCGCCTGCACGATGCCGATCTCCCGCTGCGTGCGCGACAGCAGGTCGGTCAGCCGGGCGACCGCGCCGGACAGCGACTGCTCGCGCGCGCGGCTGCGCTCGATGCGATTGCGCAGGGTCGACTCATCCTGCGAGCGCGCGGGCAACGGAAGGACCGCCCAGAGGGCGAAAACAGCGCATATGAGGCCTGCGAGGCGCCACCGCCACGACGGCATAGGGGGGCGACCCTAGCTCATCGCACCACGAAGAACCGCAGCAATTCGTGCTCGATCGGGGCGACCAGGGGCTCCGCAGACCCGGTAGCGGCGGCGGCCGAGGCGGACTTCGGCCGCCGCCGCGCGGGCGATCGCTCAGGCGGCGGCGGGCGCGGCCACGCCGTCGTAGCGATCGGTCCGCCGGGGCTGGAGGCGGATCGCGACGGCACCGGCGATCAGGAACGCGGCCGCCACGAGCGCCGCGGCGAAGATCCCGTGCGCGAGGGCGTCGGCGGCGCGGCGCGGTGGCCGGCGCCTGGCGCTACGAGCATGGGCAGGTCGAGCTGGAGCCGTGGACGCGGCTCGACCGCGCGACACGGCGGGCGCTTGCCGACGAGGCCGAGCGCCTCGCGGCCTTCCACGCCTAGGCGAGGAATTCAGCAAACGCAACAGAATGTTGTGTTAGCCAGACAAGGCGAACGCCTCGCGGCGGTCACTGCCGGACCTCGGCCGTGACGGAGGCGTCGCTGGGCGCTGAGAGGTCGCCGCCCGGAAAGTGCTCGCACCCGCCGCTGAACGACCCGGTGGCGGGACCGCGGAACGACTGGCAGAACCACGCGCCCTGGTCGGGCTCGCCGGTGCGGAGCCACGCGGCTACGACGGAGCGCGCCTCGGTGCACATCGCACCGCTGCCGTCGAGCTCAAGCGTCGCGGTGGAGTGCTGCCGCCCGTGGGTGACGCTCACCTCGCCGCAGTCGGGCGGCCCCGAGTGCGCGTGCACGGCGGCCACGACCGCCGCCGCCGCGACCATCGCGGCGAGGATCGTCCTGATCGGCACCGGCCGACGGTATGCGCGGGCGCCGCCGCGCGAAATAACGGAAACCCCACGCGTTAGGCGCCGGCCCGGAACGTGATGCCGTTCACGAAGCAGTCCTTCGCACCGCATGCCACGGCACCGTCCGGCTCGATGTCGACCACCGTGCCCGCGCCGGCGGCCGCCAGGGCGAATTGCTGCTCGCCGCCAGGGCGGTAGCCCGGAGGCAGCGCGAAGGCGATGACCCCAGCCGTCGGGCACTCGTACCTGCCCCTGAGGTGGACGACGCCCTCGCGGTCGATGAAGAACGCGGCCGTGGCCACTCCGGCCAGATTCCCGCAGCCATTCTGGAACGCCGGCTCGCCCGCGCCGCTGATCTCGTGGAACGCCTCCGGCGCTGCGACGCTGTCCGCGCGCGCAGCGTTGGGCACAGTGCCGAGCTTGGCCATGTTGATCTGCGTCCGGGTCAGCGTGTGCTTGCGCAGCCGGTTGCCGGACAGCGAGTGTTTCTTGACGAGCTTGTCGCCGCCGACCAGGCGCGCCACGTCGGCGAACGAGTTGCCGCTCAGCGCAACGATCAGCGCGAGCGTCGCGACCACCAGCGCGGGACTGGGACGACGAAGGCGAACGCGACTCATGACAAATCCTCCTCGGAGAGAGGAGCCGATTCTCCGCCTGAAGCGAGCGCCCGGTCAACGGGCGCGGGTCAACGACGGGAGCGACGGGACTCGAACCCGCGACCTCCGGCGTGACAGGCGGCACTGGGGGCTGGACGCAAAGTGACGGAACCGGCGGGAAGCCGCTCCCCGTCTCGGTTCCGTCGCATTCTCGACAGCTGCCAGTAGCTCCCGGTCGGGCGTGTGCTCGGATCGCTTGGACGCGGTCTGGACGCGCGGAGGGAGGCTTGCTCACGGCATCGGAGGCCAGCTCACCAAGTCGCCCCGCCGAGGGGGGCGAATTTCCCCGGCACCGCCCCTATGCAGATGAGGACCGATGGCGGGACGTCTGGCACCACTCGAGGGTTCGGCTATGAGCCACCGGCTCTTTGGGATAGCCAATGGGTCGGGGTCGGGTCGGCTCGGGCCAGAGCTCGTCACGATCCTTGCGGTCGCGGTCTACGACCGGGGGCCGTCGGCCGACCGTGGCGAGCGTTACGAGGCTCAACTGGCGGGTTACGCGGTGGTGCAGGCGAGGGGCGGGTCGCCGTGGGAGGCGGTGCGTCGGCTCGTGGGTAGTCACCGTGCGTTGCTCGAGCGGCGCTGGTCGGGAGCCGTGGGTCTATGACGCATCGGCGGCGTTCAATGGGCTGGTCGCCTTCGCGGATCGCGGGCGTGGGTTCGGCGAATTGTGACCGAATGGTTACGAGATTCGCGCATTCCATCCGGGGGTGGTGCAACCGTCGTGGGTGTCGTCGCGGTCTTCGTCCGGAAGGGGAGGTGCGCCTGTGGCTCACCTGCGGATTGGCGGGGTCGTGAGCCGGCCTCGCGGCGAGTCGGTGCGGGTTCCGGTGTTCCGGACGCCTGGGGGGATCGTGAAGCGTCTCGGCCGGGCGTTGCTGTGGCTGCTCGTGCTCGTGTTGCTGCTGCGCGGCCTGGCGGGCGTGCTCGAGCCGCGCGAGCCGGCCCGGGTCGTGCAGGCGTCGCGGTCTGTTACGTCGCCGTGGCCGGACGATGACGCGCGGGCGTTCGCGGCGGATTTCGCGCGCGCCTATCTAAGCTACTCGCCGGCGCGGCCGGACGTGTCCGCGGAGGCGGTGCAGGGGTTCGCCTCGCCAGAGCTCGGGGACTCGATCGCGCCGGTGTACGACGAAAACGCGATGTCGCAGTCAGTGGCGTCGGTGACGGTGGCGCGCACGGTGACGCTGGATGCGCAGCACGCGCTGATCACGGTCGCGGCGACGATCGACGGCGCGGAGGTGACGCGGTATCTGACGGTGCCGGTCGCGCGCGACGCGGCGGGTGGACTCGTGGTGTCGGATCTGCCGTCGTTTACGGCCGCGCCGGGGCGGGCGTCAGTTGAGCAGGCCACGACCGAGTCGTTGCCGCAGGCGGAGCGCGCGGCGATCGAGCCAGTCGTGTCGCGGTTCCTGCGCGGGTATCTGGTCGGCGACGCAAGCGGCCTGGAGTACCTGGTGCCCGCCGGGGTGCGGATCCCGGCACCGGCGCTGCATTACGAGCTCGTGGATGTGGCGTCGCTGTCGCTGGCGGCGCCGGCGTCCGGTCGCGAGCGGGTGGTGCTGGCGGCGGTTCGGGCGCGTGACGGGCAGGGCGGACGGGTTTTCTCGCTGCTGTATCGGCTGCGGCTGGTGGAGCGGGATCGGTGGTACGTGGCGGCGGTCAATCAGGCAACAGGAAAGGGCGGGTGAGTGATGCGCAGGATCGTGATGGTGACGATGACGACGGTGTGGACGTGGTTGCTGGTGGCGCCGGTGTACGCGGCGGGTGACGGGGAGCGGGTCGGTGAGAACGTCGGGAATCTGCTGGGCGGATGGGCGAGGAGCCTTTACGTCGGGATCGCGGCGATCGTGGCGCTGATGTTCCTGATGACTCGGCGGTTTGCCGACCTGGCGGTGTTCATGCTGGCGGCGGTTCTGGTGGGCGGGTTCGTGATGGCGCCGAACGACATCGCCGGCGTGGTGCGCGACATCTGGCAGACGGTCGCGGGCTGAGCGGGCGCGATGCTGATCCGCTCTTACCGGCGCGTGTTCGAGGTCGACCGGCGGCTCTACCGGGTCGATCGCTGGGCGCTGCCGGTTCCGGGAGGTGTCCCGCTGCGCGCCGTCGGATACTTCGCCACGACGCTGCTCGCGGTGATCGTCCTCGGTGCGCTGCCGGCCACCGAGGAGCTCATCGGCGCGCTGTCGGCGCCGATCCGCTTTGTCGTGGTGCCGCTGCTGGTCGGGGTGCTCGGCACGCAGGCCGCGCCTGACGGTCGGGCGGCGCATCGGTTCGCGTGGGACTGGCTGCGTCTGCGGTTGCGCGCGAGGCGGCGCTGCTCGGGTCGCGTGGTGGGGCTCGAGGGCGAGCCGACCGCGTGGGACGGCGAGCTGGCGCTCCGGTTGGACGGCGACGAGGCCCGGCTGCATCGCGGCCGCGTCCGCGGCCCGGCGAGAGTCACGTTCAACGCGCCGGTGCGGCTCTCCGATGGCGGTGGGCGGCTCGTCGCACGCCCGGCGCCGGTGGGCGAGCCAGGCCAGGCGGTGGTCGTGTGCGCCGGTACGACGATGGAGGTGCGGGCGTGAACCGGTTCCCGTTGCGGTACGCGCACCAGAACATCCTCGTCGGCCACAGCGACGCCCGCGCGGCGCTGTTTCGGGTGGACACGGTGTCGTATCCGTTCCTGTCGGCTGCCGACAAACGTGAGTGGTTGCGGCGGCTGGCACGGTTCGCGTTCGCGGCTGAGGCGGACTTCTCGCTGTGGCGGGTCTGCCGCGCGTATCCGGCCGAGCGCTACACGCAGCAGGCGGACGCGCTGCTGGACGCGCGAACGCAGTCGCCGGCGGCCTGGCGGTCATACCTGGCCGGTCACGAGGCGCATCTGCGCGAGCTGCGCTCGTTTGTACCCGAGGTCTATCTCGCCGTCTCGCTGAACGCAGACCGCGCGACGGGCGTCATCCGTGGGACGGACAAGATCCGCCGTCGGGTCGAGGCGCTGTTCGGCGTCGCGGCCGCGGTGCCGATCCCGGGCGCGGAGATCGAGGCGCTGATCGTCGCCGAGGAGCGCGCGTTCCGGCGTGCGGAGGCGTGCCTGCCGCTACGGCGCGCCACGACGCGCGAGCTGCAGTGGCTGCTGCGGCGCGCCGCTTGCCGCGGCGTTGCCGAACCGCTGCTCGACGACTACTGGGAGCCGAGCGCACTGATCGTCGAGACCGCCGACGGCCGCGTTGCGTACGAGCCGCTCGGCACCGATCTTGCGCGGCACGCGAACGCGCCGATCCTCGAGCACGACCGGGCGCTGGTCGTCGATGCCGAGGAGGGCCGGACGCATCAGGCGCTGCTGGGCATCGGCGCGCTGCCCGAGGAGGCCGAGTTTCCCGGCGGTGCCGAGCTGCTGTTCTCCCCGCTGGAGGCGCTCCCGTTTCCCGTCGACGCGGTGATGCACGCGCAGTGGCTGGGCAACCGGGAGGCGGTCAGTCGCGTCAGACGGCGGATCGTCGACGCCGACGTCGCGTTCTCGGAGCAGCTGACGTCCGGCCACGGGCCGTTGTCGTATGCGGCCGAGGAGAACCGGCAGCTGGCGCGCGAGCTAGACGCCTATCTGCAGTCGACCGAGCGCCCTCCGCTGCTGAACTGCGCGATCTCGTTCGCGGTCGGCGCACGCTCGGGCGAGCTGCTCGAGCAGCGCGTCGAAGCGCTGCGGCACCGCTTCGGCACGGTTGCGCTGCACCGTCCGCTCGGGCTACAGCCGGCCCTGTTCCTGGACCATCTGCCGCGCGCGGACGGCGGTCTGGTGCGCGACTACGCCGACGTTTTGACGGTCGAACAGTTCGGCGCGCTGATGCCGCTGGGCACGCACGAGGCCGGCGCCGAATGCGGCGTGTACATCGGCCGCACGCTGACGGGCGGGGCGCGTCCGGTCCGCTTTGACATCACCGAGGCGTCGCGCACAGGGCGCCCGCCGTCGATCCTGCTCGCCGGCACGCTCGGATCGGGCAAGACGATCGCGGCCGAGCTGCTTGCGTTCCAGGCCGAGCGGCGCGGCAGCCTGGTGGTCGACGTTGACCCCAAGCCCGACCACAACCTCGAGGGCCTGCCGGAGCTCGACGGGGCATCCACGTGATCGAGCTCTCGGGCGACGCGCGCTACCGCGGCTGCTAGATCCGCTCGCGGTCGCGCCCGAGGGGCTGCGAGAGGACCTTGCGAGCTCGTATCTGATGGAACTGCTCCCGCAGGCGCCGCCGCCTGGGAGACCCAGATCCGCAAGGCCGTCCGTGCCACGCTCGAGCAGCCGGAGCCGAGCTGTTTGCGCGTGCTCGACCGGCTCGCAGCGGCTGCCGACATGGACGCGCGGGCCGCCGGCGACGCGCTGGGCGTGTGGGCGGACTCTGGCGTGGCGCGGCTCGGGTTCGGCGACGGCCAGCACGCGCGGTTCGCCGCGCAGAAGCCGGTGACGACGATAAAGGCGCGCGGGCTCAGCCTGCCCGCGCCCGGCATGGCGCGCGCCGATTACGACCAGGCCGAGCGGCTCGGCGTCGCGACGCTGAAGCTGATCGCGGCGTATGCGATGCGGCTGGTCTCCGGCGATCGCACGGTGCACAAGGTCGTGCTGTTCGACGAGGCTTGGTTCCTGCTCGCCTCGCGCGACGGGCGTCGGCTGATCGACCGGCTCAACCGGCTCGGGCGCGCCTGGAACGCGACGCTGATCCTCGCCACCCAGCAGCTCACGGACGTCGGCGAGATCGAGAACCTGATCGGCACCCGGTTCATCTTCGGCCAGGAGACGGCTGCCGAAGCGCGACGGGCGCTCGAGCTGCTCGGCCTGGACGGCGAGGACCGTGTGCTGGTGGAACGCGTGCGCGGCTACCGCAAGGGCCGGTGCCTGATGC
>CAWDME010000019.1:0-178433 GCA_963803335.1 uncultured Solirubrobacteraceae bacterium
AGGTAGACGGGCCCGCCCTGAGCCGGCGGCGGCCAGTGCGCCCCCTACGCAGCCAGGACGCGTGTGACCGACCGGCGGGCGAGCCACCCGGGGCGGGCCGTCACAGACGGCACCTCGGGCGAAGCCGTCGAGATGCTCACGGACATCAGCACCGCGTCGTCGCCGAGTTCGTGCCGCGCGTCGGCAAGCGCCAGGCGCGGGTTCTCGTCGCCGACCTCGCCGTCGACGCACGAGGCGTACGGCGCCAGCGCGGAGGTCCAGCTCTCCAGTCGCCGGCGAGCGTCCTCCTCGCGAGCAGCCACGTCGACGAGCCACCGCTCGCCGGCGAGCGGGCTGGCGGGAGCGACAACGTGGACGTCGTTGCCGCGCACGGCTTGCGCGATGTGGTTCAGCGCGGGGTCGTGGGTGCCGGCACACTCGCGATCGGCGAGCAGGATCACCGGCGTCTGGCTGGGCGTGATGGTGGTGGTCGGCATCTGGAGTTTCCTTGGTGAGGGCGGCGGACTGCCGGTGTGAGTGGACGATGACCAGTGTGCGGGGCGCTCGCCAGGCACCGGTAAGCCACAGGTCAGAGCGCTCTTACGCGCAGACGTCGACTGCCCGCACGCTGCCGCGCGCGCATAAGGACGGTCATGAGAAGGCGGTCGGACGCCGCCTACCGGCGCGGTCGCCACGCCTCGTAAAGACGTTCTTGACCCGCGGCTTACCAGGCCCTCACCGATGCGAGCCCATCCTGTGCCCC
This sequence comes from uncultured Solirubrobacteraceae bacterium, assembly GCA_963803335.1. GTDB lineage: Bacteria > Actinomycetota > Thermoleophilia > Solirubrobacterales > Solirubrobacteraceae > DASSUW01. The sequence goes on from CAWDME010000019.1 coordinate 743, forward strand.
ATGCACAGAACCTCCAGGAAGCGCTCGGGCGTCGTGATCGCCGGCGGCGGCCTGGCGGCGCAGCGCGCAGTCGAGACCTTGCGCCGCAGCGGCTTCACAAAGCCGATCCGCCTCGTCGCCGGCGAGCCACTCGCGCCCTACGACCGCCCGCCGCTCTCCAAGGAGTACCTGACCGGAACGATCGATGACGACGACCTGCGCTTCCGCCCGGACGACTGGTACGCCGAGCACGACGTCGACCTGCTCACCGGTGCCCGCGCCACCGCGCTCGACGTCGCGGGCCGCGCGCTCGTGCTCGACTCCTGCCGGCGACTCGCGTTCTCGGAGCTGCTGATCGCCACCGGCGGCGCGGCGCGGACGCTGCCCGGCACCGAGTGCTTCGACAACGTCCACGTGTTGCGGACGATCGACGACGCCCGCCGCCTGCGCGACGCGCTCGTTCCCGGCAGCCGCCTCGCCGTGATCGGCGCCGGCTTTATCGGACAGGAGGTCGCCGCCACCGCCGCAAGCATCAGCGTCGAGGTGACGATCGTGGAAGCCGCCGAAGCGCCGCTCGCGGGGGTGCTCGGCCCGAGCCTCGGCGGCTGGTTCGCCGAGCTGCACCGCCAGGAGGGCATCGCGGTGCACCTCGCCGCGCGCATCGTGCGCCTGCACGGCACGACGGCGATCACGGCGATCGAGCTCGACGACGGCCGCCGTGTCGAGTGCGACGCCGTCGTCGTCGGCATCGGGACCGAGCCAGCGACGAGCTGGCTGCGCGGCAGCGGCCTCGACGACCGCGGCGTCCAGGTCGACGCCGCCGGCCGCACGCGAGTCCCCGGCATTTACGCGGCCGGCGACGCCAGCCGCGCATTCGACGCGCGCATCGGCGCGCAGGTGCGCACCGAGCACTGGGAGGCCGCGGCCCGCCAGGGCGCGGCCGCCGCCCGCGCGATGCTCGGCCTCGACCCGCCACCGCCCGCGATCCCGAGCTTCTGGAGCGACCAGCACGGCCTGCGCATCCAATACCTCGGACACGCCCACGGCGCCGACGCCATCACGATCGACGGCGAACCGGACGCTCGCGACTTCACCGCCACCTACACCCGCAACGGCACGCCCGTCGCCGCACTGCTTGTCGGCCGCCCCCAGGCCCTCGCGCGGACCCGGCGGCAGCTCGAGCACCACACTCACCCCAGCGAAAGGAACGCAGCGTGACCCTCATCCCCTACGTCGACGAGTTCGCCTGCGCCGCCCACGGCGACTGCGCGCTCGCTGCCCCCGGCGTCTTCACCGTCGAGGACATCGCGATCGTCACCGGCGAAGGCACCGACGAGGCGATCCTCGCCGCCGCCCGCGCCTGCCCCGCCGGCGCGATCACGGTGATCGACAACGACACCGGCGAGCAGGTCGACGCGTGAACCGACGGCACTGCCGGCGTCGCCGATGAGTTCACGCGACGCCGGCGGTATCCATGGCGCGTAGTCGGTCTCGGATAACCATAAGGCTCGGCGGTCGCCCCAGAGCATGCGTCTGAGGCCAGTGTCGAGTTGTGGCTACGCCGAGGCCGTCGCGTGCCAAAACCCCTGCGAAGTGTCGCAAAATGCGGAGAATATCGGCCTCGCCGCGGTCGTGCGAACCCAACAATGCCCTGCATTCGGGCCCGATTTAGTCGGCGCGCTGCCTGGATCGCACCCAGGAGGTCGGGGGTTCGAGTCCCCCTAGCTCCATCGGAGGACCCTGCTGCCGCCGGGAGCTACGTTGTCCGGCGGACGGCGTCGTCGACTACGGCGACCGCCGTGACGTACGCGGCATGTGTGCCGAGGCTGGTGGCCAGGACGTCGGCCGGCCAGCGCCACGGAGGCGGCGTACGGCCGAGGAGCGGGAACAGCGTCAGCGTGGCGCTCATCAGCATGCCGCCGAATGCGGCGCTCGCCCAGGGCTCGCGGAGCTTCCGGTGAAGCAGGCCGTGCATGAGGCCGAACGCCGAGCCGTAGCTCCACCGCAGCGCCACGCCGAGTTCGCCGGCCTCGCGGTCGGTGACGTGCGGGAGATGCATCACCGATGCGACGATCTGCCCGGGGACGAGCGAGTCGTCGTAGTCGAGTTGGCCGTGGTGCGTCTTGCGGAGCTTGCGTTCGGCGGTATACGCAAGCGTCAGTGCGGTGGTGCCCGCGGCGCCGGCGACGATGCTGCGGACCGGCCAGGGAAGGCTCATGTCAGTCAGTCCACCAGGCGGCTTGCGGGCGCGCATCGCCCCTTCGGGATGATCGGCCATTCATGCCAACGGGACGATGACGGCGCGCCGCGCGGCGTGTGTATCGCGAGGTGTCCGAAGCCCGTGTGCTTCCCCGCTACGCAGAAGGGGTTCCCCGTGCCTGACCGGCAGCTCGTCCTCTCATTCTTCCCTGGCGAACCCTCGGCAGACAACGCCGCGGTGGCGCTGAAGGACTCCGGGATCGCCCACGGCGACGCCATCGGCATCCTCGCTCTCGATTCCCACGGCAAGCTCAAGCAGGACAAGGTCGGCGCGCGCAGCACCGGCAAGGGCGCGCCATCGGCGGCGCGCTCTTCCTGCTCGGGCCCGCGGTATTGGGTGTCGGCGTGATCGGCGGCACGGCGGCCGGGGCGCTGCACCACAAGAACCTGGGACTCAGCGATGCCGCAAGGGCCGCCTTTCGCTTGACCTGAACGCGGGCAAGGCGGCGGTGGGCGTGCTCGCCCACTCCGACAGCGCGCCGGCGATCTCCGACCGAATCACGCAGCTCGGTGGCGCCTCCGAGGTCCACGAGCTCAGCGACGAGGCTGTGGAGGCCGCCTCGGTGTGACCCGGCCGAGCGGCGCGGAGAGTCAGGTCGAGGCGACGTGGATGTCACGAGCCGCGATCCCAAGCTCGGGCGCTAGTCGGCTCGCGATCAGCAAGCCGAAAGTTCAGCACGACCCCGCCGTGCCGCGGATAGGGTCGCGGCGATGCCACTCAGGCGGACGCTCGTTGCGGTCTTGCTGCTCGGCGCGCTGCTGCTCACAGCGGCGCCGGCGAGCGCGAGCTCGATCACCGGCCTGACGGTGGCCAATGGGTCGCCGTCGAACGGGGCGGGAGCGCGGACGCAGTACGTGGTCAGCTTCACCACGTCAGCGAGCGGAGCGCTCGCTTCCGGGGGCACGATCACCGTGACGTTCCCGACCGGGACGACGTTCGCGAACTTCAACAGCGGGCGCGTGTTCGTCGGAGCCACGCAGGTCGGCAGCTGCTCGACCCCCAACCCGACAACGACCTGCACGCTCTTTGCCTCGATCGCGCCGTTGACCGCGGCGCGGATCGAGTTCAACGGCATCACCAACCCCGCCACAGCCGCCAGCTACACGCTGACGGGCTCGACCAGCGTCGACACCACACTGGTCACCTCGGCGAACTACACCGTCACGGACGCGCACCAGCTCGCGACGATCACCGTCGACAACACGTCGCCCTCGAACGGGGCCGGCGCGAGGACGCAGTACGTGATCGGCTTTGCGACGACCGCGACCGGCGGACTCTCCAGCACCGGCGTCAGCACGATCGACGTGACGTTCCCGACGGGCACCACGTTCGCCAACTTCAACAGCGGGCGCGTGTTCCTCGACGACAACACGCAGGTCGGCAGCTGCTCAACCCCCAACGCGTCGCGCCAGAGCACCTGCAACATCTTCGGTTCGATCGCGGCGTCCACCGACGCGCGGATCGAGTTCAACGGCATCACCAACCCGACGGCACCCGCCACCACCTACTCGCTGACCGTCGCCACCAGTTCCGACCCCGCCTCCACCAGCTCGAACAGCTACACCGTCACGGACGCCCACACGCTGTCGGGCATCACCGTCAACAACAGCTCGCCGTCGAACGGGGCCGGAGCGAGGACGCAGTACGTGATCGGCTTTACGACGACCGCGACCGGCGGGCTCTCCGCCACCGGGGTGAGCACGATCGACGTCACGTTCCCGGCCGGCACGACGTTCGCGAACTTCAACAGCGGGCGCGTGTTCGTCGGCACCACGCAAGTCGGCAGCTGCTCGACCCCCAACGCCTCACGCCAGAGCACCTGCAACATCTTCGGCTCGATCGACCCCTCCACCAACGTGCAGATCGAGTTCAACGGCATCACCAACCCGGCCACTGCCGCCAACTACGCGTTGACGGTCGCCACCAGCTCCGACACCCCGGCCGCCCCTTCGAACAGCTACACCGTCACGGACGCGCACCAGCTCGCGACGATCACCGTCGACAACACGTCGCCCTCGAACGGGGCCGGCGCGAGGACGCAGTACGTGATCGGCTTTGCGACGACCGCGACCGGCGGACTCTCCAGCACCGGCGTCAGCACGATCGACGTGACGTTCCCGCCGGCACCACGTTCGCCAACTTCAACAGCGGGCGCGTGTTCGTCGAGCACCACGCAGGTCGGCAGCTGCTCGACCCCGAACGCCTCACGCCAGAGCACCTGCAACATCTTCGGCACGATCGGCGCCTCCACCCACGCGCGCATCGAGTTCAACGGCATCACCAACCCGGCCAGCGGCACCCGCGCGCTGACCGTCGCCACCAGCTCGGACACCACGCCGACCACCTCGCAGAACTACACGGTCGCGGCCGCCAACAACCTGACGAACGTCTCCACCGCTCCCGGAAGCTCTGCCCAGTCCGCGACGACCCAGTACGTGATCGCGTTCAGGACCTCGGCGACAGGCGGGCTTTCCAGTAGCGGGGTGAGCACGATCGACGTCACGTTCCCGGTCGGGACGACGTTCGCCAACTTCAACAGCGGGCGCGTGTTCGTCGGCACCACGCAGGTCGGCAGCTGCTCGACCCCCAACGCGTCGCGCCAGAGCACCTGCAACATCTTCGGCTCGATCGCGGCGTCCACCGACGCGCGCATCGAGTTCAACGGCATCACCAACCCGCCCACCCAAGGCAACTACTCGCTCACCGTCGTCACGAGCTCCGACCTGAGCGCGTCCAGCCAATACGGCATCGCCCAGGACACCGGCGCGCCGGAGACCTCGATCGTCTCAGGGCCGCCCGCCACCACGACGACCACGCAGCCGACGTTAACGTTCTCCTCGACCGAGGCGGGCTCCACGTTCCAGTGCCGCATCGACGGCGCGGCCTTCGCCGCGTGCACGTCACCGTTCGTCGCGCCGCCGCTCGCGCCGGGCGTCCACACCTTCCAGGTCCGGTCTCAGGACCCCGCCGGGAACATCGACTCGACGCCGGCGAGCGTGACGTTCACCGTCACGGCAACGCACCTGAGCCAACCCCCGACCCCGACCGCCGGCCAGACGGTCGTCGTCAGCGAGGCCGCCGGCACCGTCCTGGTCAAAGCCAAGGGCAGCAACAAGTTCGTCGCGCTGAACGCGGACGAGGGCATCCCGCTCGGCTCGACGGTCGACACCACCCACGGCACGGTCGAGCTCACCTCCCAGCAGAAGAACGGCGCGTCCCAGACCGCCAAGTTCTATGACGGCATCTTCCTCGTCACCCAGCAGGGCTCGACGATCAACCTCACGCTTACTGAGAAGCTCGCGAAATGCAGCTCCGGCAAGGCGAGCGCGGCGGCGAAGAAGCGACCGAAGAAGCGCCGCCTATGGGGCGACGGCAAGGGGCACTTCCGTACGAAGGGGAAGCACAGTGCGGCCACGGTGGTCGGGACCAAGTGGATGGTGCAGGACTCCTGCGCCGGGACGCTGACCAAGGTGGCCCGAGGCGTGGTGTCCGTGCGGGACTTCACCAAGAAGAAGACGATCAAGGTCAAGGCCGGCAAGCAGTACCTCGCGAAGCCGCCGAAGTGACCATGAGTGAGGAGCCCACGCGCCCCAGCCCGGCGGCGATCGCCAAGTGGTGGGTCAGCGAGGAGGAGCAGCAGCTCGCCGACCCTTTGACACGTCGGCGCTGCCTGGTTCACGGACGCCGCAGGGGCTGATGGAGCGCGAGGGCCTCTACTACCACCTCAACACGGTTCAGTTGGCGCCCTGACCGTGTCTCCCGGCTGGACGAGGCCGCATTCGTACGCGAGCACGACAGCCTGCACGCGGTCTCGCAGCTCCAGCTTCGAGAGGATGCGGGTCACGTGGGTCTTGACGGTGGTTTCGCTGAGGAACAGCGTCCCCGCGATCTCGGCGTTCGAGCGGCCCTTCGCGATCAGGTCGAGGACCTCGAGCTCGCGCGCGGTCAGCGCATCGAGCACGCGGGGAGGCCCGGAGCCGGGGCGCGGGCGGCGCACGTACTCCTCGATCATGCGCCGGGTGATCTCGGGCGCAAGCAGCGCCTCGCCGGCCGCGACCGTCCGCACGGCGTCGGCAAGCTCGCGCGGGGGCGCGCTCTTGAGCAGGAACCTGCTCGCCCCGGCCCGTAGCGCCTCGTAGACGTACTCGTCGTCGAACGTCGTCAGCATCAGCACGTGCGCGCTCACGCGCGGCTCGCCGAGCAGGCGGCGGGTCGCCTCGATGCCATCCAGGCGAGGCATGCGGATGTCCATGAGGATGACGTCGGGGGCCGTACGGAGCCCCTGCTCGATCGCCTCGACGCCGTCGGATGCCTCGCCGACCACCTGGAGATCGTCCTGGCCCTCGAGGATCGAGCGAAAGCCGCCGCGGACCACCGCCTGGTCGTCGACGAGCAGGACCCGGATCATCGCGCTGTCGCGTACATCGGAAGGCGCGCCCGCACCGCGAAGCCGCCCTCCGGGCGGCCGCCTGCCTCCAGCTCGCCGCCATAGATCGTCACGCGCTCCCGCATGCCGATCAGTCCGTGGCCCGCGCCGGTCGTTGGCGCTACGCGGCGGCTGCGCCGCGACGGCGCTCGAGCCACGGCGTGAGCTCGGAGGCCGGCAGCGGACGGGAGAGGTAGTAGCCCTGAGCGACCGTGCAGCCGAGGGCGGTGAGGCGGTCCCAGATCGGGCCGGTCTCGACGCCCTCGGCCACGACCTGCAATCCCAGGTTGCGGCCGAGGTCGATCGTGGAGCGGACGATCGTCGCGTCGTCCTCGTCGTCGACCATGTTCATGACGAACGAGCGGTCGATCTTGATCTCGTCGACCGGCAGGCGCTTCAGGTAGGCCAGTGACGAGTAGCCGGTGCCGAAGTCGTCGATCGACAGGCGGATACCCATCTCGGACAGGCGCTCGAGGATCGCGCGCGTGCGGGCGGGGTCCTCGAGCATCGTCGACTCGGTGATCTCCAGCTCGAGCCGGTCGGCGGCGACGCCCCGATGGGCGAGCAGCGCTGCGACCTGGTCCGGGAACTCGACGTCGAGCAGGTTGCGCGTGGACAGGTTGACGGCGACGCCGAGGTCCCAGCCCGCGGCCGCCCAGTCGCGCACCTGGCCCAGCGCGGCGTCGATGACGTAGCGGGTCAGCGGCTTGATCAGCCCCGTCTGCTGCACGAGCGGGATGAAGTCGTCGGGCATGATCAGGCCGCGCTCGGGGTGCTGCCAGCGCACGAGCGCCTCGACCGAGCGGACCGACCCGTCGGCCAGGAACGCCTTCGGCTGGTAATGCAGGACGAGCTCGCGGCGCTCGAGCGCGCGGCGCAGCTCGCCGACGAGCGTGAGCCGGCCGGCGTCGTGGCGCACGCACGACACGTCGTAGAACGCGTAGCCGGAGTTCTTCTCCTTGGCGTGGTACATCGCCACGTCGGCGTGCTTGATCAGCGTGTCGACGTCCTCGCCGTCGTCGGGGAAGACCGCGATGCCGATCGAGCCCTCGATCACGAGCGGCAGGCCCTCGACTCTGATCGGGCGGCCGATCTCCGCGCGGACGCGCTCCATCGCCACGAGCACGTCGGCGGGCAGGTCGATGCCCGGCAGCAGCAGGCCGAACTCGTCGCCGCCGAGGCGGGCGACCGTGTCGGAGTCGCGCAGCGCGCGCTCCAGCCGGCGGCCGAGCTCCATCAGCAGCGCGTCGCCGGCGGCGTGCCCGAGCGAGTCGTTGACCTCCTTGAAGCGGTCGAGGTCCATCATCACGACCGCGAGGTGGCGGTTCTCGCGCCGCGCGGCGCGGATCGCGAGCTCGATGCGGTCACGGAACAGCGTGCGGTTGGCGAGCCCGGTGAGCGCGTCGTGTAGCGCCTGGTACTCGTTGAGCTCGGACTGCTCGACGAGCTGCTGCTTGGCCTCGTTCTCGGCGGCGCGGCTGACGGCGGCGGACAGGGCGACGGCGAGCAGCTCGAGCGTCTGGCGCTCCTCCTCGCCGAGCCGCCGGTCGGGATCGCAGCTCATCACGTTGAGCGCCGCGACCGGCTCGTCACCGGCGAACAGCGGCACGCAGATCAGCGAGTGGTCGCCCGTACGGGCCTGCAGCTTGCGGTTGATCCGCGGGTCCGTGAGCGTGTCGGAGATGAGCAGCGTGTCGCGCGCGTCGACCGCGTGCTTGACGATCGAGTCCGCGAGCGGACGGCGCTGGTGGACCGACCAGGCGGCGGTGCCGCCGGCGGCGGCGACCACGACCTCGTCGCCGTCGAACAGGCTGACCATCGCGCCGTCGGACCCCGTGAGCGTCATCGCGCAGTCGACGATCAGGTTCAGCACGCTCTCGAGGTCGCTGCCCGCGGCCGCGATGTCGCGCTGAGCCTCGACGATCCGCGCGAGGCGCTCGGAGTTGTGCCGCAGCGCGACCTCGATCTGCTTGCGCTCGGTGATGTCCTGGATGACGACGATCGCGGTCGGCTCCTCGCCGGGCGCGTCGGTGACCGCGGTGGTGCGAGTGAATGCCCACAGCTCGCGGCCGTCGCGCGCCAGGTAGCGCTTCTCGAGCTCGTACGCCGTGCGCGTGCCGGCGACGAGCTCGGCGTGCAGCGCCAGCTGCTCGTCGAGATGATCGGGATGGATGACGTCCGGGAACGTCATCCGGAAGAGCTCCTCGCCGCTGTAGCCGAGCAGCGCCTGAGCGCCGGCGTTGCTGTGCAGCGCGTGGCCGACCGCGTCGATGTGGACGATGCCGACCGAGGCGCCGTCGAAGATCGTCTGCAACCGGTTCAGGGCGTCGCCGGCGTCCGCGTGCACTCGCGCGCGCGTGACGTCCACCGCGGCCTGGAGGCGACCGGTCATGGCCTGGGTATCGGCCTGACCGGTCGCAGGTTTAGGCGCAATGGCGCTATTGGCCGGGTAGTGCCGGGGCCTCCCCGCACAGGCGGAGGCCCCGGCGGCCCTACCCCCTAGCTGAGATGGTTGATTCCTCGACCCACGCACCCGCCTGGGCGCGTCCCGCGGCGCAGGCCAAGGAATCAACCATCAGTCGTCCGCGCCGAGATCGACGATCGGCGTGATGAGCGAGTCCACGGTGTCCTCGAGCGTGACCCGGTCATCGCCGCCGAGCGTCTGGATGCGCAGCGTGTCGTTGGCGGGCTCGCCGCCGACGACGCGTGTCTGCGCGGCCAGGCCGAGGACCTGCACCTGCGTGTCGGCTCGTCGGAGCTGCACGGAGTCCGACCCGTCGGTGCCATTGACGACGACGCTGTCCGCAGCGGCGTCGCCTGCACCGTCGAATCCGGCCAGGTTGACGTCGACGGTCTTGACCGCCGTGCCGGTGAGGTCATTGACGGTGACGACGTCGGCACCGCCGAGCGTCGCGATGTCGACGCCTTCGATGCCGTCGAAGTCCTGCGTGACCGCCGCGACGTTGCGGGTGAGCCGGCCGCGCGAGCCGTTCGCCGACACATCGATGATCTCGCCGATGTTCGATCCGTTGAAGTCGAGGACGTCGGTGCCGCCCTCGCCCTCGACGACATCGCTGCCGTCACCGGGATCCCACTGGAAGGTGTCGGCGCCGGTGCCGAGTTGCGCCGTGTCGGCGCCGATGTTGCCGTCGACGCGGTCGTTGCCGCTCCCGCCGAGCAGCAGCTCGGGGAAGTTGGTGCCGCGCACGACGTCATCGCCGGCGCCACCGTCGAGCGTGAGCTCGGTCGGTGACAGCGGGCCGTTCTGGCCGTTGATCGTGTCGGGCCCGCCGAGGCCTTGGACGGCCAGGGTCTCGGTCGCCGCGCCGAACACCGAAGTGCCCGTGAACACCGCGACCTTGTCCGGCAGGGGAGCGACGCCGATCGTGTCCGCCTGGTTGGTGCCCTTGTAGACGGCGCTGTCCGTGCCGGTGCCGCCGAGCGCGTTCACTCCCACCGGGCCCTCGAGCCCGACGTCGCCGGTGATCGTGTCGTCGCCGCCGCGCGCGTCGATATTGACGCTGTCGGCCGCCTCGCCGTTGGTGACGTGCGTCTGCGCGGCCAGGCCGCCCACCGTGACGCCGCCCGTCGGCGAGCTCGCCGTGATCGCATCGGCGTCCTCGGTGCCGACCGCGGTGACCGTGTCGGCCGCGGCGTCGCCCTGGCCGTCGAAGCCGGCGAGGTCGACGTTGACGGTCTTGAGCGCGGTGCCGGCGAGATCGCCGACCGTCACGTTGTCGGCGCCACCGAGCGTGCGGATGTCCGCGCGCTCGATCCCGTCGAAGTCCTGCGTGATCGCCGCGACGTTGCGGAACAGCCGCACGCGCTCGCCGTTGGCCGACACGTCGATGTTCTCGCCGATGTTGGAGCCGTTGAAGGCGAGGACGTCGTTGCCGCCCTGGCCCTCGACGACGTCGCTGCCGTCGCCGGGATCCCACTGGTTGACGTCGTTGCCCGGGCCGAGGTCGATCGTGTCGGCGCCGATGTTGCCGTCGACGAAGTCGTTACCGCCCTCGCCGTTGAGCACGTTGTCGCCGTTGTTGCCGATCAGTCGGTCGGCGCCGCTGCCGCCGTTGAGCGTGAACGGCTTGTCGACGGTGGCGCTGTTCAGGAGCTGCACCTCGTCGTCGCCGCCGCCGGCGTTCACGACCACGGCGCTGAACTGCGTACGGTCGAACGTGAAGTCGGTCGTGCCGTCCTCGCCGACATCCGCCACGAGCTGCGTCGGCGAGACGTCCGCCAGCAGCAGCTTGTCGCTCGCCGAGTTGCCGGTGAGCGTGAGTGTGCCGCCGTCGATCTTGCTCGTGTAGGCGGCCGATGCCTGACTGGCGCCGACCCCCAGCACGGCCATGGCCAGCGCGCCGGCGAGCACGCCGCGGCGGGCCTTCACTGAGCACCCCGGAAGACGGGGATGAGCGCAATCCATCGACGCATCGATGAACCTCCTTGGTTCAGGTAGGAGGGAGGGGGTGGGGAGGGATGTGTGCCGCGGGCCGTGCGCTCGAGCGATGCGCTCAGCGCGACGGCCGCGAGGACCGTGGTAGGCGATTCCATTCGGTTTTCCTTGCCCGTAGCGGGCGCGTGGGGGAGCTGGGGAGAGGCGGCGCGCGGTGCGTGGGAGGAGCGCGTCGCAGTCCGAATGGTCCCGCAACCAGAGCGTTGTCCGCAACGGTAGAGTTTTGTCCCGCTGACCCGAGGGTTATCGGGGACCGACCATGAGTCTTCAGGCGGCGACCCCTACGCAACGACTCCTCGAGCGCGATCGCGAGCTGGAGGCGATCCGCCGGGCGCTCGCCCAGTCTGCGCAGGGCACCGGCGAACTGCTGATGATCGACGGGCCGGCCGGCGTCGGCAAGACGGCACTGATCGACGCAGCGAGCGAGGCCGCCGGCGACAGCGACCTGCTCGTGCTGCGCGCACGCGGCGCCGAGCTGGAACGCGCGTTCGGGTTCGGCGTCGTCCGCCAGCTGTTCGACGAGGTGCTCCGCAGCGGCCGCTTCGACCTCGTGGCGCTGTTCACGGGCGCCGCGCGCTTCGCGGCGCCGCTGCTGGCGGTCGAGCTCGACGACAGCGGGACCGCCGCCCCGCCGGACGACCCGTTCGCCGCCCGCCACGCCCTCTATTGGCTGCTCGCCAACCTCGCCGCGCAGCGGCCGCTCGCCGTGCTGGTGGACGACGCGCACTGGGCCGACGGCATGTCGCTCGGCGTGCTCGCGCACGTCGCCAACCGCCTCGAGGGCATCCCGGCCGCACTGCTCGTCGCGAGCCGCTCGGAGGAGTCGCTCGAAGGCCTCGACGTGCTGCGCCGCCAAGCGGGCGCCCACGGCACGCTGCTGCGCGTCCAGCCGCTCGGCGCGGACGCGGCCGCGATGGTCGTGCGCATGTACGCGCCGGGCGCCGACGACACCCTCTGCCGCGACGCCCACGTCGCGACCGGCGGCAACCCGTTCCTGCTCTCTGAGCTCGCGCGGGCGGTGCTCGTGGGCGTGCGCAGCCCGGTGGCCGAGCAGAGCCCGGAGCGCGTGACGCGCGAGATCTCCGCCCGGCTCGGGCGGCTGCCCGACGCCGCGCGCCGCCTGGCCCACGCGGCGGCCGTGCTCGGCAGCGGCGCGCCGTTGCGCCAGGCCGCCGCGCTGGGCGGCGTCGACGACGACGAGGCGGCCGCGGCCGCCGACGCGTTGGTCGCGAGCGGCGTGCTGCGCAGCGCGCACCCGATCGAGTTCCTGCACCCGCTCGTGGGCGCGGCCGTGTACGCCGGGCTCGGGCCGGCCGCCCGATCACGCGACCACGGCCGGGCGGCGCACCTGCTCGACGCCGAGGGCGCGTCGCCCGAGCGTGTCGCCGCGCAGCTCCTGCGCTGCCAGCCGGCCGGCGACAAGTGGGCGTTCGAGCGACTGGTCGTCGCTGCCGAGCAGGCCTCGGCGCGCGCCGCGATCGACGCGGTGGCCACCTACCTGCAGCGCGCGCTCGACGAGCCCGCGCCGCCGGAACGGCGCGGCGAGATCCTGCTCGAACTGGGCGCCGCCCAAGTGCTGGGCGACCCGCTCGGCGGGGTCGCGCACGTGCGCGAGGCGCTCGACCTCGATCTCGACCTCGACCAACGCTTCCGGGCGACGATGCTGCTCGCCGGCGTGCTCGGACAGACCGGCTACGTGGCAGAAGCCGCGGAAGTGCTCGAGCAGCAGTCCGACGCGTTCACCGACCGGCCCGACCTGCGCGGCCAGACCGAGGCGGCGCTCGCGAACATCACCCGCATCGACCCGGCCACCCGCCCGCGTGCCGCCGGCGCAATCGAGCGGATGCGGGGCCGCGTCGACGCCGGCGTCGAGCGCGATCCGTCGGTGCTCGGCACGATCGCGGCCGAGATGGCGATGGCCGGCGAGCCGATCGAACCGATCGGTGACATCGCCGAGCGCGCGGTCATCGGCATCGAGGGGACCGCGACCCTCGCCCACGGCTGGTCCTGGTACAACGCGGTCCGCTCGCTCACCGTGAGCGGGCGCTACGACGCGGCGCTGCGCAGCATGGCGGTCGCGCTCGAGCGCAACCGCGAGCGCGGCGCGGTGCTCGATATCGGCGGCGTGCTCACCTTCCGCGCCGAGCTGTACCTGCATGTCGGCGATCTCACGAACGCCGAGGTCGACGCTCGCACGCTGAAGGAGATCTCCCTCACCTGTGGCTGGCCGCTCGGCGAGGGCTTCTCGGCCGCCTGGCTGGGCGAGGTGCTGATCGACCGCGGCGAGCTGGACGAGGCCGAGCGGGTGCTCACCGAAGGGCCCTTCGGGCGCCCGGCGGCCGAGCTCGCGCACGTGCTCCCGTACATCTGGGTGCTGCTCGCGCGCGGGCGCCTGCGGCTCGCGCAAGGCCGGGCAGCCGATGCGGTGGACGACCTGCGCGGGGCAGGCCGGCGCGCGATCGGGATCGGCTTGCCCAGCCCGACGGTGGCGCCCTGGCGCTCGCTGCTCGCGTGCGCCCTGCTCGACCTCGACCAGCGCGCGGAGGCCGAGCGGCTCGTCACCGAAGAACTGGAGCTCGCCCGCAACGCCGGCGCCCCGCGCGCGATCGGCATCGCGCTGCGCACAGCCGCGCGCGTCGGTGACGAGATCCCGCGCCTGCGCGAGTCGGTCGAGGTGCTGCGCCGGAGCGAGGCGCGGCTCGAGCGCGCCCGCTCTCACGCCGCGCTCGGCGCCGCGCTGTGGCGCACCGGCCAGGCCGAGGATGCGCGCACGTCGCTGCGCTGCGCGGTCGACCTCGCGCACCGCTGCGGCGCCGACGCGCTCGAGGACGCGGCGCTCGCCGAGCTACGCGCCACCGGCGCCCGCCCGCGCCGGCGCGTTACCACGGGAGCGGGCGCGCTGACGCCGAGCGAGCGCCGGATCGCCGAGCTGGCCGCGGCCGGGCAGCAGAACCGCGAGATCGCCGAGACGCTGTTCGTGACGATGGCGACCGTCGAGTTCCACTTGCGCAACGCGTACCGCAAGCTCGGGATCAACTCGCGCACCCAGCTCGTTGGCGCGCTCGGTTAACCGAGCACGCAGCCCGCGACCGCGAGCACCCCGGCCAGCGCGCCGATCACGGCCGGCAGACGGCGGTCGGCGCGCAGGCCGCTGTAGACGGCGCCCATGCCGAGCACGATCGGCAGGCCGCTCCAGAAGACGGCGCAGGTGGCGAGCGCGAGCGCGGCCAGGATCCAGGCCGCGCGCGCGGGATGCGCGGCGCCGGGCAGCACCCGGGCGAAGAGAATGGCCGCGACGATCGCGCACACGCCGACGGAGACGACGTACGGTGCCAGCCCGCCGTCCTCCGCCGGCGCGCCGCCGAAGTTCGCGAACGCCAGCGCGCCGGTGGTGATGAGCATGGCCAGCCCGCCGGCCAGCCGCTCGTCCTGCATGCGGTGAAGCGTGATGGTGGTCATGGGCAGCGACGCTACGGGCACCGCGAGCCCGCGTCGTCGGCCGATCTGCTGATTTCTCGACTCATCCATTTGGGCGAGGACAGGAGCCTTTGCGCGGTGTACGGTCGCGAGCGTGACGCGGCGGCGCCTCATCGACTTCGGCTTTCCCTTCGTGCTCGCGGTGGTGGCCAGCATCGAGATCGCCACGAGCACGGCGATCAACGTGCCGTGGCCCATCGCGGTGCTGTTCGCGCTCGGCCCGACGGTGCCGCTCGTCTGGCGGCGGCGCGCGCCGCTCGTCGTGCTCGTCGTCGTGATGGCGTCGATCGTCGTCGCCGATGCGACGTACGACATCGCCAACAACGCGAGCTCGCCGTTCGCGGGGCTACTCGTCGCGGCGTACGCCACCGGCGCCTACACGAGCCGCCGCGACGGCTGGATCGGCGGCGGGCTGATCGGCGCCATGACGCTGGCGATGGCGGTCTCCAACGGCGAGAACGCGGTCGGCGACGCGCTGTTCATCGGCGGCATCCTGTTCGCGGTCTGGGGTGCGGCGATGATCGTGCGAAGCCGCCAGGAACTCGCCCGCGCGCTCGCTGCCCGCACGATCGAGCTCGAGCACGAGCGCGAGGAGAACGCCAAGCTCGCGGTCGCCGAAGAGCGGGCACGGATCGCGCGCGAGCTCCACGACGTCGTCGCCCACAACCTCGCAATGATGATCATGCAGGCAGGCGGCGAACGACGAGCGATCGGCGACGAGCGGCCGGAGACGACAACCGTCCTGGAGACGATCGAGGACACCGGCCGCGCGGCGATGGCCGAGATGCGGCGGTTGCTCGGCATGCTGCGCCGCCCCGACGACGAGCTCGCCCTCGCGCCCCAGCCCAGCCTGCGCTACATCGACGACCTCGTCGCGCAGGTTCGCGAGGCGGGCATGCCGGTCGACCTGCGGATCGAGGGCGAGCCGCGCCCGGTCGCGCCCGGCGTCGACCTCTCGGCCTATCGGATCGTGCAGGAGGCGCTCACCAATGCGCTCAAGCACGCCGGTCCGGCGCAGGCGCGAGTGACCGTGCGGTACGGCAAGCACGAGCTCGACATTGAGATCGCCGACGACGGGGCCGGCGGCGCGAACGGCGCCCCGGGCGGCCACGGGTTGGTGGGCATGCGTGAGCGCGTGGCCCTCTTCGGCGGCAACCTCGCGGCGGGCCAGCGCCTCGACGGCGGCTACGCGGTGCGCGCCCGGCTTCCGCTCGAAGGCACCGCGACGTGATCAGGGTCCTGCTCGCCGACGACCAGGCGCTCGTGCGCGGCGGGCTGCGCAAGATCGTCGACACCGAGCCCGACATGACCGTAGTCGCGGAAGCGCAGGACGGTGCGGAGGCCGTCGCCCTCGCAAGCGCGAGCCGCCCGGACGTCGCCGTCCTCGACATCCGGATGCCGCACGTGGACGGGATCGAGGCGACGCGGCAGATCGTCGCGTCGGCGGGCAACGACGTGCGGGTTCTCATGCTGACCACGTTCGGGCTCGACAGCTACGTGTTCGAAGCGCTGCGGGCGGGCGCGAGCGGCTTCATGCTCAAGGACGCGCGACCGGAAGAGCTGCTCACCGCGATCCGCGTCGTGTCGAGCGGCTCGGCGTTGCTCGCGCCGGCGGTTACGCAGGCCGTCATCGCCGCGTTCGCGCGCCGCTCGGCGTCGGCGGATCCGACGAGCTCATCGCAACTCGACGAGCTCACCGAACGCGAGCGCGAGGTGCTTCTCCTGCTCACGCGTGGGCGGTCGAACGCGGAGATTGCCGCCGATCTCGTCGTCAGCGACGCGACGGTGAAGACACACGTCGCGCACGTCCTGATGAAGCTTGGCGTGCGCGACCGCGTGCAAGCGGTGATCTTCGCCTACGAGGCCGGGCTCGTCGCACCCGGCGACGCGACAGCCTGACGCTACTCGTCGAACTCTTCGGCGTGGCCCTGGCCGGTGCGGGGCTTGGAGCCGAAGCCGCGCTGCAGGCTCACGCCGGGCGGCGGGCCGCCGGGCTGCGGATCGCCCGCGCGGCCGCGGTGCGTCGGGCGGTCGCGGTCGCGGCTCGGCTGCACGCGTTTGGGCTCGCCGCGCTGCTTGGGGAAGTGCGGCGGCCACGGCGCGTCGCCGAGCCCGCCCGCCTCGTCGCGCCGCGCGAGGTCGTGCAGCTGGTCGAGCGAGCCGGGCTGCTCGTCGATGCCGGCGGACGGGTCGCCGACCGTCCGCAGGCGCTCGGGCACCGTGTCGAGCCGCAGGTCGCCGGGCTCGACGTCCGGCACCTCGGCCCAGTCAAGCGGGCAGGAGACGCGCGCGTCGGGCGTCGGGCGGACCGAGTAGCCGGACGCCACGGTGCGGTCACGCGCGTTCTGGTTGTAGTCGACGAACACGCCGTGGCGCTCCTCCTTCCACCACTTGCTGGTCGCCAGGTCGGGCGCGCGGCGCTCGACCTCGCGCGCCAGCGCCAGCGCGGCGCGGCGAACCTCGAGGAAGTCCCAGCGCGGCTCGATCCTCACGTTGACGTGGATGCCCTTCGAGCCGGACGTCTTCGGGTAGCCGCGCAGCCCGTGCTCGCCGAGCACGTCGTTGACGACCATCGCCGTGCGGCGGACCGCGTCCCAGGTGATGCCCGGCGTGGGGTCGAGGTCGACGCGCAGCTCGTCGGGATGGTCGAGGTCGGTGCGGCGCGCCGGCCACGGGTTGAAGTCGATGACCCCGAGGTTGACCGCCCAGACGAGGTGCGCCTCGTCGTTGGCCACCAGCTCCTCGGCGGTGCGCCCGGAGGGGAACGCGACGGTCGCCGTCTGCAGCCATTCGGGCACGTTCTGCGGCACGCGCTTCTGCCAGATCGGCTCCTCCATGATCCCGTTGACGAAGCGCTTCATCACGGTCGGCCGCTCGCGCACGTGCACCAGCGCCGCCTCGGCGACGGTGACGTAGTACTGCGCGAGGTCGAGCTTCGTCCAGCCGGGCTTGGGGAAGTAGACCTTCGCCGGGTTCGACAGGCGGATCTCGCGCCCCGCCACATCGAGCATCGTGTACTCGCTCTTTGCCACCTGGCCTGAGCGTACCGGTCAGTGTGGCCCGCCAGACTGTGCGGGGTGAGTCCCGCAGACGGCCGCCACCGCACCTGGATCGACTGGTGCGTCGTGGTCGCCGTGTCGGTCGGCGCCGGCTGGCTGATGGGGCAGATCGGCGTGCCGTCCGGCTATCTGTTCGCGGCCTTACTGACGGGGCTTGGCTACGCGCTGCTGGCGCCCGGACGGCTCGAGCTGCCCGCGTTCGGCTTCCAGGTCGGCCAAGCGGTGACCGGCGTGGCGCTCGGCACGTTCCTGCAGGCCGACGTGCTGACCGGGCTGGGGACGCGCTGGATCCCGGTGATCCTCGTGAGCGTCGCGACGCTGGCCGTGACGATCGGCGCCGGCATCGTGCTCGCGCGCGTCTCCACCCTCGACCGGCCGACCGCGTCGCTGGGCATGGTCGCGGGCGGCGCGTCCGGGATCGTGGCCATGGCGGGCGACCTCGGGGCCGACGACCGGCTCGTCGCGTTCATGCAGTACCTGCGGGTGCTGATCATCACGCTGCTCACGCCGCTGCTCGTGCCGGTGGTGTTCGGGCTGCACGCGCAGAGCCTGCAGCAGGACCGTGGCCCGCTGCTCGGCACCCCCGAGGGATGGGCGCTGACGATCGGCGTGGCGCTGATCGGCAGCGTCGTCGCGCGGCCGCTGCGGATTCCTGCGCCGACGCTGCTCGGCCCGCTCCTGCTCACCTCGGTGCTGGTGCTTTCCGGCGCGATCGGCGACACCCAGGTCCCCGAGCTGGCGCGTGAGGTCGCGTTCGCGCTGATCGGCCTGCGGATCGGCCTCGGCTTCGACCGGGATGCGCTGCGCCGCATCGCCGAGATGGCGTGGCTGGTGACGATCGCCATCGTCGCGCTGCTCGCGGCGTGCTTCGTGCTCGGGTGGCTGCTCGAGCTGACCGCCGGCGTGACGCTGCTCGACGGCTACCTCGCCACCACGCCGGGAGGCCTGTACGCGGTGCTGCCGATCGCCTACGGGGCCGGCGCCGACACGACGTTCGTCCTGGCCGTCCAGGGCCTGCGGCTGCTCGGGATGATCATCGCCGCCCCCGCCGTCGTGCGATTGCTGCTCCGTGCCCGCTGAGCTGACCGGCCGCTGGCGCGTCGAGCGCCGGATGCTCGACCGCCGTACCGGCACTGCGGGCCGGTTCGAGGGTGTCGCGACGTTCGCTGCGGACGGGCGCTGGATCGAGGAGGGCACGCTGGACTTCGGCGGCTACCGCGGCCCGGCGCGGCGAGAGCTGCGGATCGCCGACGGGATGGTGTGGTTCGCCGACGGCCGGCCGTTCCACCCGCTCGACCTCACCGGCGGCCCGGTCGAGCATCTGTGCGGAGAGGACACGTACACGGGCGCCTACCGCCTCCACGAGCCGGACCGGCTAGAGGTGGCCTGGCGCGTGACAGGGCCGGAGAAGGACCAGCGCATTGACACGCTTTACTCCCGTTGCTACAGTGACTAGAAAGTTTCTGTCGCTGTACCAGTTGGGAGCCTTCAAATGCGCTTTGCCTTCGCCGCAATCGTGGCGGCCATGCTGCCGGCCGTCCTCGACCAGACCATCCTCGCCACCGCGCTGCCGACGATCGCCGCCGATCTCGGCCGCCTGACCGACCTCTCGTGGGTCGTCACCGCGTACGTGGTGGCCGCCACCGCCTCGACCCCGCTGTGGGGCAAGCTCGGCGACCGGCACGGCCGCAAGCGCCTGCTCGAGATCGCGCTGGCGGCGTTTGTTACTGCCTCGGCCCTGTGCGGCATCGCGCAGGACATGACCGAGTTGATCGTCATGCGCGGCATCCAGGGCATCGCCGCCGGCGGCCTGATGACGCTCGCGATGGCCTCGATCGGCGACCTCGTCTCACCGCGCGAGCGGGGCCGCTACCAGGGCTACATCGCCGCGACGTTCGCCGCCGCCACGGTGCTCGGCCCGCTCGTCGGCGGCCTGCTGGTCGAGAGCGTCGGCTGGCGCTGGGTCTTCTACGTCAACCTCCCGGTCGGCCTCGTCGCCCTCGCCGGCCTGCGCCTGAAGCTGCCGGCGGGCACCGACGAGCGGCCGGTGCGCCCGCTCGACGTGCTGGGCGCCGCGCTGCTCGCCGCCGCCACGAGCGCCTTCATGCTCGTCTGCGTGCTGGGCGGCGACCGCTACGCGTGGGACTCGCCGGCGATCCTCGGGCTGATCGGCGTCACCGTCGCGCTCGCCGGGGCGCTCGTCGTCCGCGAGCGGCGCGCCACCGACCCGATCGTCCCGTTCGCGCTGCTGCGCACGCGCTCCGTCGCCGTCGCCAGCACCGCGCTGTTCCTGGGCACCGCCGCGCTGTTCTCGGTGACCGTGTTCGTGCCGCTGTTCCTGCAGACCGCGACCGGCGCATCGCCGACCCAGGCGGGTCTGCTGCTGGCGCCGATGATGCTCGGGACGACGATCTCCACGATGCTGTCGGGCCGCTTCATCGCCCGCACCGGCCGCTACAAGCGGTTCCCGGTCGCGGGCCTGGCGCTGATGGCCGGCGCGCTGGCGCTGCTCGCGGCGCTCGCCGGCGATCCCTCGCGCACGGCCACCGCCCTCGGGCTGATCGTGTTCGGCCTCGGCTTCGGCATGGTCACGCAGGTGCTCGTGGTGGCGGTCCAGAACAGCGTCGACCGGCGCGAGCTGGGCGTCGCCACCGCCGCCACCGGCTTCTTCCGCGCACTTGGCGGCGCGGTCGGGGCCGCGACGCTGGGTGCCGTGTTCGCCGCGCGCGCCGGCTCGGGCGTGCCGGCCGACATCGTCGACGCAGTGCAGCTCGTGTTCCTCGTCGCCGCGCCGCTCGCCGCGCTCGCACTGCTCGTGGTGCTGCGGCTGCCGGAGCGCGCACTTCGGGCGTGATGGCGGGCGCCGGCGAACTGCGGCTGAGTAGGGGAGCGAGGGTCAGGCCACGCGGTCTGTCGGGTGTCCGTTTCCCGCCGACGCGGTCGATTCCCCGGCCGCCCTACCCAGCCGCAGTTGGCCGGGACCTCGCCGCGGCCTCGACCAGCGCGCTCGCGAGCTTGACGGCCTGGGCCCGGCTGACGCCGCCGTCACGAGCGAGCGAGCGCCAGGTGTGGAAGTCCACGGCGTGCCGCACCGCCGCTCGCAGCACGCGGCGGCGGCCGCCGCGGACCGGCCAGCCTGCCGCCAGCGTGCGGCCGGCCTCTTCCATGTAGTCGTTCATCGGCTGCATGTGGGTGCGCACCGATTCGACCAACTGGGCGTCGCGGTAGAGGTTGGCGAGCATCGGCTCGGTCCGCTCGTACCAGCCATAGAGCTCGTCGAGTCCGACGGCCAGCCGCTCGGCCGGGTCGGCGATCGCGCGCCAGCCCTCGAGGCCAGGCTGCGGATTCTCGGCGGCGAACAGGCCCGAGCAGGCCGTGAACAGCGCGTCCTCGGTCGGGAAGTGGCGGTACAGGGTGTGCCGCTGCACACCCGCGCGCTCGGCCACCGCGGACAGGGAGGTGCGGGCGGGGCCGACGCTGCCGTGCAGCTCCACCGCCGCCTCGGCGATGCGGCGGCGGGTCGCCTCCATGCCCTCGGCACGGCGGCGGAGCTCGTACTTGCGCTTTTGAGAAGACATGGCTGTGCAATGAATCTTGACAGATCCGCGAACGTTCCCTACGGTGCCGCTTCCGCTGCACAGCATTGTTCTCTCAAAGGAGTCCTCCCCGCCATGCAACTCGTCTCCACGCCGAAGCTCGACCTGCTCGACATGTCGCTCGGCGACGACCCGCGCGCCCACGTGCGCGTGCAGTTCCCGATCAACAAGCACACCGGCCCGGCGGAGTCCGGCGTCGTCTACTTCGAGGTCGCGCCGGGCGACCACCTCGCAACGCACACCGACAGCCCCGAGGAAGTCCTCTACATCATCAGCGGCACCGGCATCGCCCACGCCGGCGGCGAGAGCGGCCGCGTCGCGGCCGGCGACGTCGTCGTGATCCCGGCGATGGCACCGCACGGCGTCGCCAACGACGGTGACGAGACGCTGCGCGTCGTCGGCTTCTTCCGCGAGTCCACGATCGTCTCGACGTTCGAGGACCTCGTGCACCCGCTCGAGCTGCACACCCTGGAGATGGGCGCGCCCGTTCCCGTCTGAGCGTCAGCCGGCGCGCGCGAGCGCGATGTTGAACGTCGCCGTCCCGGTCGCGTTCATCAGCCGCAGCCAGAGCAGCAGGTACTGCTCGGCGCCGCGCGCGCCGGTGATGTCGCCGATGTCGATCACCCGTTCCGACGGCCACCCGAACTCGCCGAGAAGAGCGCGCACCTGGTCCTTGGCGCCGGCGTCGTCGCCGGCCACAAACACGACGTGATCGCCTGCCACGCCGGCCGGGTCGACCATCACCGACGCGTTGACCGTGTTCAGCGACTTGACGACGCGGGCCGACGGGAACGCCCGTTGGATCCGCTCGCCGAGGCTGTCGGTGCTGTCGGTGAACAGCGCCGGGCCGCCGCCCGAGAAGTCGAGTGGGTTGGCGACGTCGACCAGCACCTTGCCGGTGAGGTGCTCCTCGCCGGCGGCCGTCAGCGCGTCGAGCGACGCGTCCCCCGACGTGCAGTTGAACACCACCTCGCCGTGCGCAGCGGCATCGGCGAACGTGACCTTGCCCTCGCCCGCCGTGCGCGAGCCCACCTGCACGTCGTAGCCGAGCTCGCGCAGCTTGCCCGCGACCGCCTGGCCGACCATCCCCGTCCCGAGCACCGCAATCCTCATCGCTCGCATCCTTTGCCTCGTCTTCACCTTCGGTTGGCGGAGTGTTGGCCCGCCCCCGACAAGGCTACGGACATGAAGATCGCACGCACCGCCTCACTCATGCTCGCCGCCGCCGCCGTGGCCGCGGCCCCAGCCAGCGCGGCCGCCGCCCAGTTCGAGGGCAAGGTCGTCTCCGTCAACCCCCAGGCCAAGACGTTCCGCCTCAACGACGCCGAGCGCGGCACCAAGCGCATCAAGGTCACCAGCGCCACGAACTTCCACCGCGTCGCCGGCTTCTCGGCGCTCCACGCCGGGCTGCGCCGGATCGAGGTCACCGCCCACCGCGCGAACGGCCGCTGGGTGGCCACCCTCGTCGAGCGCTCCGGCGGGGGCGGCCACCACGGTGGCGGCGGGAACCACGGCTAGACCGACCTGAGTGCCTCCGTCGGGGACAGGCGGGCCGCCCGCAGCGCCGGGTACAGGCCCGCGACCGCCCCGATCGCCGTCGCCGCCGCGAGGCCGCCGATCAGCGCCGCCGGCGGCACGACGGCGTGCCAGCTCTGGCTCGCCGCGTAGCCGGCGGTGACGGCCGCGCCGAGCGCCACGCCGGCCACGCCGCCGAGCGCGGCGAGCAGCAGCGACTCGGACAGGAACTGCACCCCGACGTTGCGGCGCGTGGCACCGAGCGCGCGCCGCAGCCCCACCTCCGACCGCCGCTCGAGCACCGAGATCACCATCACGTTGGCGATCCCGACGCCGCCGACCAGGAGCGCCACGGCGCCGAGCCCGAGGAACAGCGACGTGAACGCGGTCTTGGCCGCGGCCCGCGCCTCCAGCGCGTCGGACGGCCGCGAGACGTCGACCTCTTCCGGGTTCTGCGGGTTGGCGGTGGCGCCGAGCACATCGCGCACGCCCGGAATCGCATCCGGGTCCGCGCGGATGTAGATCGTCGACGCCGAGCGATCGGCGTCGAACAGGTCCACGGCGGCGTCGAAGCCGATCAGCGCCGCCGAGTCGAGCGAGTCGGCGAGCGTGACCGGATCGAGGATTCCGATGACCGTGAACCAGCGGCCGCCCAGCCACACGCGCACGCCCGTGCGGTCGATCCCCAGCCGCTCGGCCGCGTCGGCGCCGAGCACCGTCACCGGATAGCGGTCGTTCGCGGTGCCGAGGAAGCGACCGGCGGCGAGCGTGGCGCCGACGGTAGCCGGCACCGACGGGTCCGCCGCCATCACCGCGATGCCGCCAGTCTCCTCCTCGGGGATCAGCTTGTTGCGGCGCACGGTCGCGGTGTCGACGACCTTCGTCGCCGCCGTGGCGTCGACGCCGTGCACGCGCCGGATCATCGCCGCCGCCGTGTCGGGGAGGTCGACGTCGTCGCCGGTGAACGACTGACCGGGCGCCACGCGCAGCAGGTTCGTCCCGAGACGGTCGATCTCGGCGAGCAGGTCGGCGCGCGAGGACTCCGAGATGCCGAGCACCGCGACCATCGAGGCGATGCCGATCGCGATCCCGACCGCCGACAGCGCCGCGCGCAGGCGGCGAGTGCGCAGGCCGATCGAGCCGGTGCGCAGAACGTCGCCGGCGGTCATGCGTCCGCCACCACCCGGCCGTCGCGGACCTCGACCCGGCGCGGCATCGCCGCCGCGATGTCGCGATCGTGCGTGATGACGACGATCGTCGCCCCCTCGGCGTTGAGCTCGCGCAGCAGCGCCACGATCTCCCCGCCGGAGCGGCTGTCGAGGTTGCCGGTCGGCTCGTCGGCGAACACGATCGCGGGGCGGCCGACCAGCGCGCGGGCGATCGCCACCCGCTGACACTCCCCGCCCGAGAGCTTCGCCGGGTGGTGGGAGAGCCGGTGGCCGAGCCCGACGCGCTCGAGCACGGCCCGCGCCCGCGCCCGCCGCTCGGCCGGCGGCACACCCGCGTACAGCAGCCCGGTGGCGACGTTGTCGAGCGCGGGCATCCCGTCGAGCAGGAAGAACTGCTGGAACACGAACCCGATGTGGCTCGCGCGCAGCGCGGCGAGCGCGCGGTCACGGAGGCCCGCCACGTCTTGCCCGGCCACCGCCAGGCTGCCGCTCGTGGGGCGTTCGAGCGTGCCCATGATGTGCAGCAGCGTCGACTTGCCGGAGCCGGACGGCCCGACGACCGCCAGCAGCTCGCCGGGCGCCACCCGCAGCGACACGCCGCGCAGCGCGTCGACGCCGCCGGGGTACGCCTTGTGGACGTCGTCGAGGGCGAGCACGCTCATTGCGCGGTCACCACCGTCATGCCCTCGCGCAGCCCGGATCCGCTGACCTCGACGTAGTCGTCGGCGTACGTACCGGGCTCGACTGGCACGAGCCGGTGGCGGCCGCCATCAACGACCTCCAGCGCGAACCCGCCGCCGGAGCGGGCGAGCAGCGCGGTCACGGGCACGGCGAGCACGTGCTTGCGCCGCTCGCGGGCGAAGCCGACGTCAACGGGCGCCTGGTCGAGCCCGGTGCCGTGGGCAGCGCGGCCGCGCATGGCGATCGTCACCGCGATCGTCGGATCGGCGTCGGCGGACGCCGCCTTGTCGGCCACCTTCGCGACGTCCTCGATCCGGCCGCGGGCGCTGCGCCCCGTCGGCAGGTCGATCGTCACGTCCGCGCGCACGTGGGCGACGTCCTGCCGGTCGGCCGGTACGTTGACCGTGATCTCGCGGCGGGTGGACGTCAGCTGCCCGATCTGCGCGCCGGGGCCGACCGACTGCCCGACCGTGGCGTGCGTCTCGCCGATGCGCGCCCGCCCGGGCCGGAAGACCACTTCGCCGCCGGCGAGCGTGCCGTCCTCGGTCATGTCCCGCGCGTCCTGGAAGCGCTCGACGGCGGCCGTGGTGGCCCACGTCCAGTCGTCGTCGATCGTCATGTCGTGGTCGGGGTCGTAGCCGAGCGCGCGCAGGTTGCGCTCGAGCTGGCGCACGTCCTTGCCGTCGCTCATGCTCGGGCCGAAGTCGCGCCACGCGGGGAGCGACCCGTAGAGCAGCCACGCCGCCGCCGCGTCATCGACGTCGTACAGCGACTGCCCGCGCCGGACCACCGAGCCCGGCGCGCGCAGATGCGTGATCGTGCCGGTGCTCCCCGCGAGCAGCGTGTACGCGTCGGCGTAGCCGAGCGTGCCCTGGACCGTGTCGCGATCGACGAGGTCACGACGCTCGACGGTCGCCGTGGACGCGTCTCGCTGCGCCGCGCGCACCGGCTCCGGATCGCCGCCCGTCGCGACGGCCACGGTCACGCCGACCGCCGCGACGCCCGCGACGGCGGCTGCGGCCACCGCGCGCCTCACGGCGACGACTCCTCGTGCGTCCCGCCTTCGCCGCCGGGCGGCTTCGGCATCGTGCTCTCACACGCCTTCTGCGCGGCCTTGAACTTCGCGCTCTCCGGATCGATACCGCTGCCGCGGCGGATCCGGATCTGCGCCCCGCCGTCCGGGCCGAACGTCGGGTCCGGGAAGTCGATCCCGTGGTCGCGCATGCAGCGCGCATTGGCGAGTGCCGCCGCGCGGAACTCCTTCTGCTGCTCCTCGGACATCTCCGGCGGCTTGACCGCCTCGAGGTACTTGCGGCAGGCCGCGTCGGCCGTGCGCAGCTTGCTCGGCGACACACCCTCGGGCGGCGACAGCCTGATGCCGTGCTGACCGGCCTTCGGGTCGGGCATGTCCACGCCGTTCTCGCGCATGCAGCGCGCGTACTTGAGCGCGGCGTCCTGCATCTTGTCCTGCTGGTGAGCAGACGGTTCCCCGGTTGTCGATGGGGCCTCGCCGCAGGCGGCGAGCGCCAGCGCGGACGTGCTCAGCAGCGCCGCGATGAGGATGTGGGTTCGCATGCCCCGTATGGAGCCGCGGCGGAATGAGAGACGGTTCCGCGCTAGCTAGGAATCGGATGAGAGACCGGCAGG
Source organism: uncultured Solirubrobacteraceae bacterium (assembly GCA_963803335.1). Taxonomy (GTDB): domain Bacteria; phylum Actinomycetota; class Thermoleophilia; order Solirubrobacterales; family Solirubrobacteraceae; genus DASSUW01. The sequence continues at coordinate 27,008 of CAWDME010000019.1, forward strand.
GCGAGCCGCAGCAGCGCGCCGCCGCCCGGCGCCGCCTCGGCATGCACGGTCCCGCCGTGCCGCTCGGCGACGTGCCGCACGATCGCCAGCCCGAGGCCGGAGCCCGCGCGGCCACGCGCCGCCGTGGCGCGGTAGAAGCGGTCGAAGACGTACGGCAGGTCGTCGGGGTCGATGCCCGGCCCGTGGTCGCGCACGGTCAGCTCGCCCTCGACGAGGCGCACGTTGACGCCGGCGCCCGGCGGGCTCCACTTCGCCGCGTTGTCGAGCAGGTTGGCCACCGCGCGGTCCAGCCGCGCGCGCTCGCCGGCGACCACGCACGGCTCGAGCTCGGCGGTGAAGTCGACGGCCGGTGCGTGCCGCCGCGCGCGCTCGACGGCGGCGTCGACGAGCTCGTCGAGGCGCACCGGCTCGAGCGGCTCGGCGGGGGCCTCGCCGTCGCGCGCCAGTTCCACGAGGTCGCCGACCAGCTCGCCGAGCTCCTCGAGCTGGGCGACGAGGTCGCGCCGCAGCCGCTCCCGGTCGACCGTGCCGAGCTTGCCGTCGGCGCCCAGCACCTCGAGATTGGTGCGCAGCGAGGTGAGCGGCGTGCGCAACTCGTGCGACGCATCGGCGACGAGCTGGCGCTGCGCGCGCTGCGACTCGTCGAGCGCCTCGAGCATCGTGTTGAACGACGTGGCGAGCCGCGCCAGCTCGTCGTCACCGCCCGCCTCGATCCGGTGCGAGAGGTCGCGCGTGCGGGCGACGTGCTCGGCCGTCTCGGTCAGCTCCGTCACCGGCCGCACGGCGTGGCGCGTCGCAAAGCGGCTGAGGAACGCCGCGAGCGCGATGCCGGCCAAGGCCACGAGGCCGAGCCCGATCCGCAACCGGTAGAGGGCAGTGTCGACCTCGGTGAGCGACCGGGCGATCTGCACCGCCTCCCCGTTCGGCCCGCGCGTAGTGAAGACGCGGACGTTGACGCCGTCCACCGTGGTGTCGGCGAAGAACGGCGGCGCGGTGCCCTGCGCCACCGCCTTGATCTCCGCGGGGTCGCCGAGCTGGCGGTCCGGCCCGGCCGCGCCACCGATCACGCGGTCGCCGACGACCACCTGCCGGAGGATGTCCGGGCCTTCCAGCGGCGCGCTCTGCGACGTCCTGCCGCGCGGGGCCGCGATATTGAACGTGGCCCGCGCCGTCAGCGACCTGTCGATCTGCTCGTGCAGCGCGCCGCGCACGACGAAGTACGCGACGATCGCGCCGAGCACGACGGCGACGGCGACCGCCCCGGCCGCGGTGAAGGCGATGCGCCGGCGCAGGCTCATGGCTCGCGCAGCACGTAGCCGACGCCGCGCACCGTCTGCAGCAGCCTCGGCTCGCCGTCCGCCTCCAGCTTGCGGCGCAGGTAGCCGACGTAGACCTCGAGCGAGTTGGACGCCGGGCCGAAGTCGTAGCCCCACACGCGCTCGAAGATCTGCGAGCGCGTGAGGACCTGGCGCGGGTGGCGCAGGAACAGCTCGAGCAGCAGGAACTCGGTGCGCGTGAGCTCGATCGGCCGTCGCCCGCGGCGGACGGTGTGGCCGAGCACGTCGAGCGCGAGGTCGGCATGGCGGAGCGTCTCCCCGCGCTCGGTGCCTGGGCCCCGCCGCAGCAGCGCCCGCAGCCGCGCCAGCAGCTCCTCGAGCGCGAACGGCTTGACGAGGTAGTCGTCGGCGCCGGCGTCGAGCCCGCGCACGCGGTCGGGCACCGCGTCGCGCGCGGTCAGCACGAGGACCGGCGTGCGGTCGCCGGCCGCACGCAGGCGCCGGCACACCTCGAGGCCGTCGACGTGCGGCATCAGCACGTCGAGCACGAGCGCGTCGGGCGCGCGATCGGCGAGCACATCCAGCGCCTGCGCGCCGTCGGCGGCCAATTCGGTCTCGTATCCCTCGAGCCGCAGCGCGCGGTCGACGGCGTCGCGCACCGCGGGCTCGTCGTCGACGACCAGGATGCGCACGCGACCATCGTGAGAGGTGAAGCTGAAAGCGTGGTAAGAGTCGGGCATGCCTCATCGCCGCACGCTCGCCCTCGTCCCCGCCCTCGCCGTCGTCGCCGCCGGCGCGGCACCCGCCGCCGCGCAGACGCCCGGGCTCATCCCCACCGTGTCGAAGATCCGCCCCAACGGCATCGGCGCGTTCAAGGTCGGGATGACCCAGAAGCAGGCGAACACGGCGGCCGGCACCGTCTACTACGTCAAGTCCAAGGTCGGGGCGTGCGTGTACTGGGACTTCGGCCCGCCCGGCACCGGCAAGGGCCCGACGCTGCGCTTCCACGGCGGCAAGCTGCGCTACGTCGAGGTCGCCCGCAAGCAGTTCAAGACCAAGCGCGGCGTTGAGGTCGGTGACCGCGTCGGGAAGGTGCGGCGCAAGTACAACCACCTGCACCGTCGGGTGGACCTCGGCGGCGGCTACGAGTACGTCATCCGCTTCAAGCGCAACCGCCTGATCTTCACGATCGTCAACGGGCGGGTCTCGGCGATCGCCGGCGGCACCGCGCCGTGGGCTCTGCAGCAGGAGTGTGAGTGAGATGGCCGAGCGCGACGGATACGACCCCGGGACACCGAGCTGGGTCGACCTGACGACGCCGGATCTCGACGGCGCCCTCGCCTTCTACGGCGCCCTGTTCGGCTGGGAGTTCGAGGACGCGGGTGAAGACGCGGGGCACTACCACATGGCGTTGCTGCGGGGTCGCCGCGTGGCGGGCCTGGGGCCGGCGCAGGAGGGCGCGCCGCCGCTGGCGTACTGGACGACGTACCTGTCCGGCTCCGACATCGACGCGCACGCGAGCGCGATCGGCGATGCGGACGGCCGCGTCCTGTTCGGGCCGCTCGACGTCATGGGCCAGGGCCGCATGCTCATCGCGCAGGACCCGGAAGGCGCAGCGTTCGGCGTCTGGGAGCCGCAGGCGCACACGGGCGCGCAGCTCGTGAACGAGAACGGGGCGTTCACCTGGAACGAGCGGCTGACACGCGACCTGGCGGGCACCAAGCGCTTCTACGGCGACGTGTTCGGATACGAGTTCGAGGGCCTGCCGGGAATGCCGGATGACGCGTACCAGCTCGTGAAGGTCTCAGGCCAGGTGGTCGCCGGCATGTTCACGATCCCGGACGAAGTGCCCGCCGAGGCGCCGCCGCACTGGCTGACGTACTTCTGGCTCGACGATGTCGACGCGGGCTTCGAGCGCGTGCGCGAGCTCGGCGGCCAGGTGCTGCGCGAGCCGGTCGACTCGCCGTACGGCCGCTACGCGCCGGCGCAGGACCCGCAGGGCGCGGGCTTCTGCCTGATCCGGGGCAACTCGGCGTGACGAGCTGCCCCGGCCCGGCTTGATCTAGACGCTGAACGCGCCGACGAGGCGGTCGAGCTCGGCGGCGTATCCGGCCAGCTCGTTGCTGGTCGCCGTCACCTGAGCGGTCGCCGCGCTCGACTCCTGGGCGGCCGCCGACACCTGCTCGGTAACCGCGCTCGAGTTGGTCGCGACGTCCGACACCTCCTCGGTCGCCTGGGCCACGCGCGCGATGCAGTGACTGACGTCCTCGATGCTCGCCGCGAGCCCGCCGAACGCCGTGCGCGTCTCCTCCACCGTCCTGGACGCCGACTCGGCGAGCTTGCGCACCTCGTCGGCCACGACCGCGAAGCCGCGGCCCTGCTCGCCCGCTCGGGCCACCTCGATCGCGGCGTTGAGCGCCAGCAGGTTGGTCTGGTCGGCGATCGAGGCGATCTCGCTCGTGAGCGCGACGCCCTCCTGGGCGACCGCGCGGGCCTTGGCCGCCCGCTCCACGGCGTCCTGCGCCGTCTCACGCGTCGAGCCGACGAGGCGCACCTGGCGCTCGGCGCCCTCGGCGACCGAGCCGACCGCGTTGGCGATCTCGCCGATCGCCTGCCCGGTCTCCTGCGCGCTGGCCGACAGCTGCTGCGAGCTGGAGGCCACCTTGCCGGCCAGGGCGCCGATCTCATGGACCATGCCCCCGACCCTCTCGTTGAGGCGCCCGCGCATCGCGTTGTAGGACGCAAGGCCGCCCTGGGCCTGGCTCAGCATGTGGTTGAACAGCTCGCCGAGGTCGCCGATCGAGTCACCGGGAGCGGCGGTCAGCGGCGTCGTGACCGGATGTGCGTCAACCGTCAGATCACCCTCGGCGACGGCGGCGAGCCCCTCGCCGAGGCCGGTCAGGCAGTTGGTCGACAGGCTCTCCAGCCGGACCTGCAGGTCGTCCAGGCACGAGTGATCGCCGAGCGCACGGCGCTGCGTCTCGCGCACCGCGTTGTAGCCCTCCAACGCCGTCTGCGCCTTGGCCAGCATCGAGTTGAACAGCTCAACCAGCGCCTGGACCGCCGGGTCCTCGCTGCTCGCCTCGATCGGCGAGGTCACCGGGGCCACAGCGACCGTGAGGTCACCGTCACGCATCGCGTCGAGCCCCGCGACGAGGTTCGTCAGGCAATTGTCATGCAGGCTCGTGAGCCGCTGCCTGAGCTGCTCCACCACCGCGTCGTCTGCGAGCGAACGCGCCCTCTCACGGCCCTTCGGGCGACCGAACCACGCCTTGACCACGAAGGCCTCCTTGCGAACGTCGAGTCACGAGTACGGCGTGTCGTATCGGGCCGCGGACGGCGACGCTGAAGGGCGCTTGGAGCAAGTTGGCGCGACATCGACACATGTTCGAATCGCGCGGAAATGCTGGGTTTTCCTGTGTCAATCAACGCGCCTGACCAACGGCGGGCGTTGATCGCCCCCAGAACGACGGAGGCCCCGCTCGGCGGGGCCTCCACGATCTGTCATCAGGCAGCGGCAGGTTGCCCTTCATCGCCGCCGCGGCGCAAGGCCTTGACGGCGACGATGGCCGCCGCGGTGATACCCGCGGCGACGAGCGGGACCTTCTTGAGCGGCGTGCGCTTGGCGGTCTGGTAGACCGCCGTGCCCTTTGCCGCCTTCTTCGCGCCCTTGGCCGCCTTGCCGGCGGCCTTGAGCTTCAGATAGTCGCCCAGGAGGTTGGCCGCCTGGGACTTCTTGCTCTTGCGTCGACGTAGCGTCATACGTTGACCCTACCCGCCGACCGCGACCGATACCAGCCGGTTTTGCCGCCAGGCGCCGTATACGGGAAGCGGCGCAGCCCAACACGCTTCCCGCTTACCATCGGGCGCAGAGGGGTGGGTGTGAGACGACGGTTCGAGAGACGCCGGCCGCCGATCCTGGAGGTGATCGCCGGGTGGACCGATGGCCCGCCGCCGGCGTTGCCCGACGAGGAACCGCAGGACGGCCGAACCATCCGCTGGGGCGCGGGTGCGCTCGACGGCGTCCTGACACGGCATTCCGACGCCGCGCGCGAGCCCGCGCGGGCCGCCGAGCTGGCCGCGCTGATCGAGGATGCCGCGACCGGCGACGAGGCCGCCCGCACGTCGCTGTACGAGGCCGCGCGCGCTGACGGCATCGTGTTCGCGCTCGACGAGGCGCTCGACGCGCTCGACGGCGTGCCGCGCCCCGCCGTCGCCGAGCTGGGCCGCGAGCTGATGCGCGCCTCCGAGCACCGGGAGCCGCTCAAGCTCGCCGTCGCGCTCGTAGGCCGGGCCGGCGACCGCGACGACGTCCCGCTGCTGGAGTCGCTCGCCCGCCACGACGAGTTCAGCCGCGTGGCCGGTGCCGCGTTGGCGAGCCTGCTCGACGACCCCGTGACCGCGTGGTGGCGGGTCGGCTGCCTCGCCTCCGGCTGGGGCAAGGTCGAGGCGGTCGGGCGGCTCGCCGAGCAGCCCGCGCTGCCGCCCGACGTCCGCGCGTGGCTGCTCCGCCATGGCTGTGACAACGCTGTCACCCCCGAGTACCTCGCCTACGCGTGCGCCACCGCGGGCCGGCTCGACGAGGCGCTCGACGGCCTGGTGGACGACGAGCTGCTCGACGGCGCCTGCGCGATCATCCGCGCATTGGTGAACGGCGGGCCGGTCGAGGACATCGACGACTACGAGCCGGGCCCGCGCGTGGCCGCCGCCGTCGTCGAGCTCGTGTCCGAGCGCCCGTCGAGCGTGGTCCGGCTCGCTGCGGTGGTCGACGTCCGCCGCTGGGCCGAGGACTACGAGCAGCACGTGGCGATCGCGGAGCGCTGCGGGCGCGTGCTCGCGCGCGCCGACGTGCGCGCCTTCGTCGCGGACCGGCTGGAGCGGCCGGAGGAGGCACTCGAGGTGTGGGAGATCGCCGAGGAGGTGGGCGTCGACCCGTGGGAGGCCGGCTGGGCGCACCTGCAGCGGTTCCCGGGCGACGCGGGGCTCTACCACCTGCTCGCGCGCACGCAGAATCCGCAGCGCTGGGCCCGCCTCGCCGCGTTCGCCGAGCGGGAACTGCCGCTCGACGTGCTTTCCTCAGGTCCACGCGACCAGCTGTTCCCGGCACCACAGCACCGCGAGCCGGTTCACGCGCTGCTCTTCCTGCTGCAGGACATGCGCCCGGGCCGGTGGTCCGCGACCCTGGTCGCGGCCGGTCTGCTGAACCCCGTGATCCCGACCCGCAACGCGGCACTGCACGCCCTCGGCCGGACGCCGCCGACCGAGTGGGGCGATCCGGTACGGCGCGCGCTGCGGGAGCTGGCGCGCGAGGAGCCGCTCGACGAGGTGCGCCGGCGCGCACTCGAGCAACTCGACCGCGCGGCCTGAAGGCCCGACCTGCCAGGCTTGGGCGGGTGCCTCGCCTCGTGCTGTCACTGGCGGGCCTCGTCTTGCTGGTCGCGCTCGCGGTCGGAGTCTGGGTCCGCGACAACACGCCGGCGGCCGGAGTTGCCGTCGTGCCCACGCCTCCCGGCGCACATGACGTCGAGGCCTTCGCCGACCCGTACGCCTGGGCCCCGAGCCGCGCCGCCGACCTCGAGCGGCGCGCCGCCGCCGGCAACAGCCACCTGCTGTACGCGCTGTCGCCGGGCGGGGTGGTGGCGAGCGCCGAGCGCACGGCGCGCTGGCGGCCGCTGATCGAGCGCGCTGCGGCACCAGCCCACCTCGATCCCGACATGCTCGAGGCGCTGGTGTTCCTGGAGAGCGCGGGGCGCGAAGACGCCCGCGCCCCGGGCGGGCTCGACGCCGCCGCCGGGCTCACGCAGATCCTCGCCGAGACGGCCAACAACCTGCTCGGCATGCACGTGAACGTCGCTGCCAGCAGCCGGTATACGCGGCGGCTGGAGCGCGCTCAGCAGCGCGGCCGCGGCCACGAGGTGGCGGCGCTGCGCGAGAACCGCCGCCGTGTCGACGATCGCTTCGATGCCGAGAAGGCGCTCGCCGGCACCGTCCGCTACCTCGAGCTCGCGCGCGAGAAGCTCGGCCGCGACGACCTCGCGTTCGTCTCGTACCACATGGGCATCGGCAACCTGCAGACGGTGATCCGCGACTACGGCGGCGGGCGCCCGAGCTACGCCGAGCTGTACTTCAACTCCACGCCGGCGCAGCACGCGGCCGCGTACTGGCGGCTCGCCGGCTTCGGCGACGACTCGGCCAACTACCTGTGGAAGCTCGACGCGGCGCGAGAGATCATGCGGCTGTGGCGCGACGACCGCCCGCAGCTCGACCGGCTCACGGCGCTGCAGCTTCGCAAGGCGTCGGCCGAGGAGGTGCTGCACCCGGCCGACCGCACGCCGGCGTTCGTGACGCCCGCCGACCTGTCGCGGGCGTGGGACGCGCACACGATCGTCCCGTTCCCAGCTGCCGAGGACGTCATGGGTCTGCGGCGCGACGCCACCATGGGCGAGCTCGCGCGGCGCCTGCACGTGCCCGAAGGGATGTACCGCGGCCTGCGGCCCGAGGCGCTTGCGATGGCGATCTACATCGGCGCCCAGGTGCGCGAGATCAGCCACGAGAGCCCGCTGATCGTCACCTCCACCGTGCGCGACGGCGCCTACCAGGCGCTGCTCGTACGCCGCAACGGCGAGGCGACGCGCGGCTTCTCGCTGCACACGACGGGTTGGGCGTTCGACGTCTCGCGCCTGTACCGCTCCAAGCACCAGGCGCTGGCCTTCCAGTTCGTGCTCGACCGGCTGCGCTCGCTGAACGCGATCGCGTGGGTGCGCGAGCCGGACGCAATCCACATCACCGTGTCCAGCGACGCGAAGCGGCTCCTCCCGCTGCTCGATCGTGTGAACATCGAGCAACCATGACCGACGCGATCCGCACGCCCGACGAGCTGCTCGAAGGCCTGCCCGACTTCCCGTGGGCGCCCCGTTACCGCCAGGTCGAGGACCTGCGGCTGGCCCACATCGACGAAGGCGACGGCGCCCCGGTGGTGATGTGGCACGGCGAGCCGACGTGGGGGTTCCTGTGGCGCAAGGTCGCCCGCGCGGTGCTCGACGCCGGCCACCGCGTCGTGCTCCCCGACCTCGCCGGGTTCGGCCGCTCCGACAAGCCGATGGACATCGGCTGGTACTCGTACAACCGCCACGTCGCGGTCGCGGCGACGCTGCTGGAGGACCTCGACATCCGCGGCGCCACGTTCGTCGTGCACGACTGGGGCGGCCCGATCGGCCTGCGCCTCGCCGTCGAGCATCCCGAGCGCGTCGACCGGCTGGTGGTGATGGACACCGGGCTGATCACCGGCCGGCAGCGGATGAGCGACAACTGGCATGCATTCGCCGACTTCGTGCGCCGCACCGAGGACCTGCCGATCGGGATGCTCGTGCGCCGCGCCTGCCACACCGATCCGGGCGACGACGTGGCGGCCGCCTACGACGCGCCGTTCCCCAACGCCGCGTCCAAGGTTGGGGCGCGAGCGTTCCCGGAGCTGCTGCTGTCCGGCCCCGACACGGCCGACGCCGAGGCCGGCCGGCGGACCCTCGCCGCGTTGCAGGAGGACCGGCGGCCGCTGCTGATGCTGTGGGGCGCCGACGACCCGGTGCTCCCGCCGTCGGTCGGCGAGCGGTTCGCGAGCGCCCTGGGGCGCCCGGCGCCGCACGTGCTCGAGCGCGCCGGGCACTTCCTGCAGGAGGACCGCGGCGAGGACGTCGGCGCCTTGATCGCCGACTGGCTGGGCTAGACGCTCGTCTTCTCCTGCTCGGCGGCCGGGGCGCTCGCCGCGGCGCGCGCCTCGTAGGCGGCACGGGCCGTGCGATCGGTCTTCAGCAGCGCCTCGTCCGCCTTGAGCGCGCGGGCGAGGCCCTCGCGGGCGCGGCGCGGGAGCGCGGCGCCGACCGCCACGAGTGGGCCGGTGGAGCGTGGGATGAAGACGTCGAAACGCGGGACCTTGAGCGCGGAGACGATCTCCGCCGCGACGTCCTCGGGCGCGACCGACTTCACGCCGCGCGCCTCGACGAGGCCCGCCGTCAGCTCCGTGCGGACGATCGACGGCATCACGACCGAGACCTCGACGCCCGTGCCGCGCAGCTCCGCCCTCACGGCCTCCGACAGCCCGATGACGCCGTGCTTGGTCGCGCAGTAGGTGGCGAGATGCGGCAACCCGGTGCGGCCGGCGATCGATGACAGCTGGACGATATGGCCGGTGTTGCGCGGCACCATCCGCCGCATCGCCTGCTGCGTGCCGTGGATCACCGCGTGCAGGTTGATCTCGAGCTGGCGGCTGATGCTCTCCGGCGACTCCTCGAGCAGCGGCGTCACCGGCATGATCCCGGCGTTGTTGACGAGCACGTCGAGCGGCCCGAGCTGCTGCTCGACCTCGTCGAGGAAGGCCGTGAAGCCCGCGTGGTCGGTGACGTCGAGCGGCAGCCCGAGGGCGCCTGCGCCGAGCTCGGTCGCGACCTGCTCGGCCGCCTCGCGATCGAGGTCGCCTACGGCTACCCGCGCTCCCTCGCGCGCCAGCGCCAGGGCGGTGGCGCGGCCGATTCCGCGGCCGCCACCCGTGATGGCGACGACCTTTCCGGTGAGAGAGCGGGGACTTTTGGCCATGCCGACAACTTAGCTAAGCGCCCCCGTGGCCTGAGCCAACTGCGGCATTGAGGGGTGTCGGGATCGGCCGGCCCCCTGTTGCCCTACCCGGCCGCAGTTCGCTGGTGGCGAGAAACGGCCGGCGGAGATCAGAGGTAGGCGCCGCTGGGGAGGTACGGCGCGAACGGGCCCACGTCGCCGCCCAGGAAGACGGCGCCGCCCTCGGAGCGGAGCTCCAAGCCCGCCTCCACGCACGGCGCGACCGCCCACTGCTGCGCGCTGGTGATGAACTCGACCGACGACTCGGCGCCGTTGGCGGCGGCCAGGCAGCCGCGCAGCAGGGTCGCGGCGCTCTGCTCGTCGAAGGCGGCGAGCAGGCGCAGCTCGGCTCCGCGTAGCACCGCGTAGCCGCGCTCGGGCAGCACGAGCAGGCGGCCGCCGGCCTGGACGAGCGCGAGGATGTCCTCGCCGTGTGCGGCGCCGCGGACGTGCCGGTCGACCGCCTCGGTCAGCGGCAGGTCGTCGGCACTGCCGGGGCGGATCTCGGGCGGCGGCGCGATCCGCGCGTGTCCGCGCGCGGCCAGCGCCGGGTGCAGCTCGAGGCCGAGGCGAGCGTAGGCCCGCAGGGCGCGCGGATCGCGCGAGGCGAGCACGATCCGGCCGCGCGCGCCGTCGCCGTACTCGTACGCCCGGGCCAGGAGCTCCCGCCCCACGCCCGACGACTGCGCGTCCGGGCGCACGACGAGCAGCGACAGGCCCCACACGCCCTCGCGCACGATCGCCAGCGCACCGCCGACGACCTCCCCGGCGCGCTCGGCCACCCACGCCCCGCCGGCGTCCGTGCGCTGGACGCGCCCGACGCGGAGCGCGGCGCCGGTGCCGGGCGCGGCGGGATCGGTTGGCAGCCCGAGGCGCGCATCGAGGTCGTGGAACGCCGCCAGGCTCACCGCGTACACGGCCTCGGCGTCGGCAGGCTCCATCGGGCGTACGCGCATCCGGCGCACCCTAGAATGCCGCGCCGATGGGCAGTCGGTTCGCATATGGCGACTACGAGCTCGCCTATGAGACCTACGGCGAAGGGCCGCGCGTCACCGTGCTGCTGCACGGCCTGCTGCTCAGCCGGCGGATGCACGAGGAGCTGGCGCGCGCGCTCGCCGACCGCGGGCACCGAGTGGTGACGCTCGACCTGCTCGGCCACGGGGCCTCGGACCGCCCGCGCGACATGTGGCGCTACTCGATGACCGAGTTCGGCCGCGAGGTGGTGGCGCTGCTCGACCACCTCGAGATCGAGCAGGCGGTGGTGATGGGCACCTCGCTGGGCGCCAACGCCACGCTCGAGGTCGCGTCGCTGGCCTCGGATCGACTGCGCGGCATGGTGATCGAGATGCCGGTGCTCGACCACGCGCTGCTCGGCTGCGCGGTCGCGTTCACGCCGCTGATGCTGGGGCTGACGTTCGGCGCCCCGGTGGCGAAGCTGCTGGCGCGGGGTGCGCGCGTGCTCCCGAGCCGCCGGCTGCCGTGGCAGGCGGGAATCCTCGTCGACTGGGTCGCGCAGGACCCCGAGCCGAGCGCCGCGGTCATCCAGGGTCTGTTCTTCGGCCGCACGGCGCCGCACCGCGACGAGCGCCGCACGTTCGACGTGCCGGCCCTGGTGATCGGCCATCGCTACGACGCGATCCACCCGTTCTCGGACGCCGGGATGCTCGCCGACGAGCTGCCGCACGGACAGTTGCTGCAGGCGAACTCGGTCCTGGAGCTGCGCCTGGCACCGGAGCGGCTCACCAACGAGATCGCCGCGTTCCTCGACGACTGCTGGAAGCCGGCCGCGGCGCCCAAGCGCCGGCGGGCGAGCGCCTAGCGCACCTTCGCGAAGCGCCGCACGGCGGCCATCAGCTCATCGAGCTTCTGGTCGGCATCGGCGCCGTCCTCGGCCACCGCATCGGCCACGCAGTGCCGCACATGGCCATCGAGCACGTTGACGGCGACCTGCTCGAGCGCGGTCTGCACCGCCGCGACCTGGGTGAGGATGTCGATGCAGTAGGCGTCCTCGTCGACCATCCGCTGTAGGCCGCGGACCTGGCCCTCGATCCGGCGCAGACGGTTGTGGATGGCGCGGGCGTCGGCATGCATGCCCGCCATGATACCCCAGTAGGGTACCGGGGTGCTGCTACATTTCGCCGCCGTGTCAAGCCGTGCCGAGGAGAAGCAGCGGCGCCGCGAGGAGCGGCTCGCGCAGGAGCAGGCGGACAAGGCCGCCGCCGCGCGGCGACAGCGCTTGCAACTCGCCGGCGGCGTGCTCGCCGGCATCGCGGTGATCGCGGTCGCCGTGCTGCTCGTCACCGGCGCGATCGGGGGCGGCGGAGGCGGCGGCTCCGACGCGGGCTCGGCACCGACCGCCGCTTCGGACATCAACCTGCCCGCCCAGCAGATCAGCAGTCTCACGGCGGCGGCGAAGGCGGCCGGCTGCAAGCTCTCGAACCCGCCGATCGAGGGCCGCAACCACGAAAACAAGGAATTCACCGCCGCCGACTACAAGACCAACCCGCCGACGTCGGGCAACCACTTCCCCGAGTGGGCCCAGGATGGGGTCTACCCGTCCGACGGCACCCCCGACCTCGGCATGCTCGTGCACACGCTCGAGCACGGCCGGATCGACGTCCAGTACAAGGCCGGCACGCCGAAGCACACGGTCGCCGAGCTGGAGGCTCTGCTCGCCGAGCAGAGCGACGGCTACCACATGCTGCTGTACCAGAACTCGACCGACATGCCGGGGCAGATCGCCGCCACAGCGTGGGGCCACTCGCTGCTCTGCCCGCAGTTCAACAACCAGGTCTTCGACGCGATCCGCACGTTCCGCACCCAGTACATCGACAAGGGCCCGGAGGACGTCCCCTAGGCCGCCGCGCGGCAGCCGCGGTGCGCAAGACTGCGCGCATGGAGCTGCCGACCCTGCGCGACGGTGACCTGATCCTGCGGCCCAAGGTGCCGGCCGACGCCGACGCCATCGCGGCCGCCGCGCAGGACCGGGAGATCCCGCGCTGGACGCTCGTGCCGTCGCCGTACACGCGCGCCGACGCCGAGCAGTACATCGCCGAGAGCGCCCGGAAGGCGGCCGAGGGCAAGGCCGTTGGCCTGATCGCCGTCGACGCGAGCGACGACCGGCTGCTCGGGTCGTTCAGCCTCATGGAGCTCGACGCGGAGCCGGGCTACGGTGAGATCGGCTACTGGGTCGCGGCCGACGCCCGCGGCCGCGGCGTCGCCACACGGGCGCTCCGGCTGCTGAGCGAGTGGGCGTGGACCGAGCTGAGCCTCACGCGGCTGGAGGTGCTACCGCACCGCGACAACGCGGCTTCGCGCCGCGTTGCCGAGAAGGCGGGGTATCGCCATACCGGCGAGTTGAAGGCCCTCCCACGCGCCGAAAGCAACGATCCGGTGTTCGCCGTTTACGTCTTCGACGGCTGACTGGCAGTATCCGCCCTGGCATGGACGTCGAGCTCTCCTACTGCGTCGTCAACACGGATCAGCGCCAGCTCCTGAGCTACTGCCTGGACGCCATCGCCCGCGAGCGGGCGACCGTTGACTTCGAGACCGAGACGCTCGTGCTCGACAACGCCTCTTGGGACGGCTCGGCCGACGCCGCGCGCTCGCATTCGGTCACCACCGACGTGATCGCGGCCGATCGCCGCCACGGGCGCGGCGAGGCCGCGTCGGCGCTGCTGCGCCGCGCCCGCGGCCGCTTCTGCCTGCTGCTCAACGAGGACTCCGAGCTCGAGCCGGGCGCCACCGTCGCGCTGCACGCGGCGCTCGCGGGCGCCGACGACGCCGGCGCGGCGGGCGCGACGCTCGTGCGGCCCGACGGCACGCAGCAGCCGTCCGCCTGGCGGTTCCCGAGCATCGGCACGCGGCTGCTCTCGTTCCTCGGCCTGCGGCGCCGGCTGGTGGTCCAGAGCCACGGGCCGCGCGTGCGCAGCGTCGACTGGGCGCCGGCGGCGGCGCTGCTCGTCCGCCGCGACGCCGCCGCGGCCGTCGACTGGCTCGACGCCGGCGAGGTGGAGTTCTGCCGCCGCCTGCACGACGGCGGCTGGCGGGTGCTCTACGTGCCAGAGGCCAGGGCCGTGCACCACGAGCAGTAACGTCGGGCCATGGCTCCGGAGACCTACGAGCCGCGCGTCACGCCACTCGAGCTGTTCTTCGACCTCGTCTTCGTGTTCGCGATCACGCGCGTGACCGCGCTGATGGCGCACGACCTTTCGTGGACGAGCATTGGCCAGGGCCTGCTCGTGCTGGCCGCGCTGTGGTGGGGCTGGGCGGCGTACGCCTGGCTCACCAACCACGTGTCGGGCGACGACGGGCGCGCCCGCGTGGTCGTGCTCGTCGCGATGGCGGCAATGGTGCTCGTCGCGCTCGCGGTGCCAGAGGCGTTCGACGCCCACGCGCTGCTGTTCGCGCTCGCCTATCTCGTGATGCGGATGGCGCATCTCGCGCTCTACTGGGTCTCCAGCCTCGAGGACCCCGACGTGCACGTGGCGGTGGCCAGGCTGCTACCGACCGCGATCACCGGACCGCTGGTACTGGTGGCCGCCGCGTTCACCGACGGCGCGCCGCAGGCTGCGCTGTGGATCGTGGCGCTCGCGCTCGACTACGGCGGTCCGTACGTGACCGGCGTGGCCGGCTACCGCGTGCACGCGGCCCACTTCAGCGAGCGGTTCTCGCTGATCGTGATCATCGCGCTCGGCGAGTCGATCGTGGCGATCGGCGTCGGCGCCGGCGACGAGCGGCTCGACGTCGCCGTCGGCGTCGCGGCCGTGCTCGCGGTCCTGACCTCGGGAGCGCTGTGGTGGGCGTACTTCGACGTCGTCGCGGCGCTCGCGCACGAGCGGCTCGCCGAGCTGCAGGGCGTCGTGCGCAACACGCTGGCGCGCGATGCCTTCGCGTACCTGCACCTGCCGATGATCGCCGGCATCGAGCTGTTCGCGCTCGGCGTGGAGCAGGTCGTCGCGCACGTCGACGAGTCGCTGGCGCCCGAGGCGGCCACGGCGCTGTGCGGCGGCGTGGCGCTGTATTTGCTCGCCCACGTCGCGTTCAAGCTGCGCGTCACCGGCAGCCTCGGCCGCCAGCGGCTGCTGGCCGCGCTGCTGCTGATCGTCTGCGTGCCGGCGGCGAGCGCGCTCAGCGGCCTCGCCGCCCTCGCGCTCGTGACCGCCATCTCGGTCGCGCTGATCGCGTACGAGGCGATCCGCTTCCGCGAGGCCCGTGCGCGGGTACGAGTGGCGGCATGACCGATCCCGGGGGAGGCTACGGCTGGCGCACCGGGCGCCACCTGCCGCGCCAGCGCGGCGGGATCTTCGGTTGGAGCCGGATCGCCGACGAGGAGGCCGCCCGCTTCGACGACGAGCGCCCGCTCGGCGTCCTGCTGCTGCCGGTGGTGCTCGAGCGCTTCCATCTGCGCGAGCGCGCCGACGACCTGCTGGCCGCTCCCGGCGTCGTCGCCGTCGAGCCACCGCGGCTCACCTACGCGGCCCTGGCGCGCATGAGCGAGACGTTCGCCGACGCGATGACGGGCCTGCAGGCGCGGCGGATGCGGCTGCCGGGCTTCCCGCGCGTGCTGGTGGTCTTCCATCCCGACCAGTACCCGCTGGCCCGCGCCCTGCGCGACCTGCACCCGGACGCCGAGCTCTGGTACGGCCCGGCGGCCGAGCCGGCCGGCGATCGCGAGGCGGCACTGCACGACCGCGCACTGGAGCGCGCGACGATGCGCATCGAGCACTCCGACGCCCCCGCACGCACGCAGAACCTGCCGTTGTGGGCGCGCCTGGAGGCGCTGGGGATCGAGAGCGGCCGCCTCGGCTCCGAGCGGGCCGACGTCCGCTAGCGCGCCCGCGGCAGCGTGTGGATCCGCGTCTCGACGCGGCGCAGGATGTCCGCGATGTTGAGCGTGATCTGCGCGACCTGGCGGTCGCCCAGGCGCTGCGCCCATTCGGGCAGGCCGACGCGGATCAGCACGCCCTTGCCGAGCTCGGTGGCGCCCAGCGCCGGCCGCGCCGGCCCCGGCAGCTGTTGCACGTCCTGATCGCTGCTCTCCGGCGCCGTCTCGACGCCGAGGGCGGCCAGCACGCGCCCGCGACCGCTCTGCGGCGGGTCGGTCTCCTCGAGCGCGCTGAAGCCGCTGAGCGTGCCGTCGAAGCCCTCCAGCAGGCCGTACGCGGCGTCGCCGTCGATGAGCGTCAGCGTGACCGGTGAGTCGGTGTGGCGCAGCGGCTGGTAGCGCACGCCGAACGGGTCCGTGCCGGACGGCTGGGTGGGCCGCAGCAGGCGGCCGGCGGAATCGCCGGCGTTCGCCCGCAGCGTGATGCCGCGGCGCAGGCTGTCGACGCCGATCGACGCGAGCCGGCCGCCGTCGAGCACATACTGGCGCAGCCGACGGGCGTAGCCGCGTGAGATCCAGCGCTCGGCGCCCAGCAGCAGGACGCCCGGCCGGTCCGACGCCCGCGGCGAGCGCGACAGCGCAAGGTCGAGGTCGCTCGTGAGGTCGTACTTGATGCCCGCGCGGTCGAGCAGCCGCAGCACCGGGGCGACGTTGTCGAGCAGATCGGCCGGGAGGCCGCCGGGCTGCACGCGCGGCCAGCTGATCGGCTCGCCGGTGGTGAACGTGTTGAGCACCCCGTCGTGGTCCTCGTCGACCGGCTCGCTGCCCAGCCAGGTCATCTCCGGCACGACGACGAGCATCCGCGAGCGCTTCTGCGACTGCACGAGGATCGGGATGCGGGTCGTGTGGCTGCCGGCCGCGAGGTTGAGGATGTACAGGCCGGAGTTGCCCGTAGGCGCCGTGAGGCGCACCGGCTGACGCGGCTTGACCTTGCCGCGGGCGACCGGGCGGAAGGTCCCGAGCCGACGCAGGCTCCAGTGGTAGGCGTGACCACGGGCGTCGATGTTGACCGTGACCTTTGACCCCGAGGTCACCGGGTGCACGGGCGGCTCGGCGGCGATCGCGCGGATCGTGAAGCCCGGGATGCCGCGCGTGTCACCCCGCTCGGCCGGCACGTGCGCCGGCGTCGTGCCCTCGTTCCCGGCCCGGTCGCGCGCGGTGATCTGCACCAGGTACTCACCGACCGGCGCCGGCTTGCCGGCGATACGGCCATCCCATTGCAGCGTCCGCGTGTCCGTCACGAGCGGCAGCTGCGCGACCTCGCGCGGCGCACCGTCGTCGACGCGGTACACCTTCGCCCGCTTGGACAGACGGCGCGACACCGACCCGACCTCGATGCTGATCGGGCCTGTCCCGGGCGCGACGATCGACTTCGGCAGGATGTTCCTGACCCGCGGCCGCGGCGGCTGGGTGTCCACGAGCGTCGTCCGCGGGACGGTGACCGAACGGCCCTCGCGGCGCAGGGTCACGCGCACGCGGTAGCGGCCGTCGGGCACGCGAGCCCCCTTGTCGGTCCGCCCGTCCCAGCGCAGCCGCAGCGGGGACTTGGGGCCGACGGTGGCGTCTTCGGCGAGCCGCCGGACCGCCTCACCCTCGGCGTCGACGACGTCGACCGACACGTTGCTGCGCTCACGCAGCTCGACGACGAAGCGGTTGACGTCCTTGAAGTGATCCCCGTTGGGCGAGAAGACGTGCACCAGCCCGTCGACCTGCGCGACCGCGGGCTCGCCCTTCAGGCGCTGGGCCGTGAAGAACGCAGCGACCGTCGCACCGACGAGCAGGATGAAGACGGCGCGCGCGAGCCGGGTCACCGGCGGCCGCGAGTGTGGCGATTCGACACTACGGAGACTGGTCGAGCGCGACGATGACCACGACATCGGTCTCGTGGCCCGCCGCGCCGTCGCCGGTGTTGTTCGCCAGGGCCTGCGTGTCCGGGTCGATCGCCTCGGGCCGGGCGGTGATCCCGAGGACCTGCGCGACGTCGCGGGCCATCCGCCGCTGGCCGTCCGCGTAGAAGACGGCCGAGTCCTGGCGCTGTTGGTCGGTGTTGTTGCCCGTCCGCACCATGCCGACCGCGTCCGAGTAGCCGGCCTTGAGGAGCTTGTCGCGAGTCGTGCCCGCGAGGCCCTGGGTCGGCGTGCCGTTGAGGACGGTGACGACCGTGTCGGCGCGCTGGTCGGACACGCTGGTGGCATTGCCGCCGCTCGAGGAGTCGCTGGTCTGCGTGGGCGACTGCGCGACGTTGGGCGCCGCCTTGGGCTCGTTGCCGCCGCCGCCGAACAGCTGCGTCGCCGCGAAGGCGAGCAGCGCGACCACGATGATGCCGCCGATCGTCATCGCCGTGATGCGGCCCGCCCGCGAGGAGCCGTCGCGGGCCGGCGTGGTCGTGGCAGCGCGCCGTGGCGGGATGGGCGCCGTCCGCGAGGGCGTCGATGCGCGCAGCGGCGCGGCGGCCGGCTCAGGGCGGGGCTGGGGCTGAGGCTGAGGACGCGGCGTGGCACGCGGGATCGGCGGCGGCGGCGTGGCGGCGCCGTTGCCGGACTGCACCGCGGCCTCCTCCTCGCCGGTCTCCTCAGACGTGTCGTCCGGCTCCTCGCCGGTGTCGGGGGCGTCAGCCTCGGTCGGCGCCGGATGCGCCTGCGTGGCGTCGGCGAGGGGGGCCTCGACGGCGTCGGGCGATTCCTCCTCGGTGGTCTCGGGCGCGTCGGCGGTCGCGACCCCCGCGGCCTCGGCGCGCGCGGCCGCCGCGGCGACGGCGACGGCGGGCCGCGGCCCGATCGGGATCGGCGCCGGAGTGCCGGTGCCGCGCCCGTTGCCGCTCGGGACGACCGCCGGCTTGGCGACCGGCTGGGCGGGCGAGACGGTGCCGGACCGCTCGGGCTCGGCGACGGCCGGGCCCTTGCGCAGCTCGTCGGCCTGCGCCACGACGCGCGCCTCCAGCTCCTGCGCGCGCTCGGGCGCTCGCCCGGCCCAATCGCGCAGGCGCTTGAGCTCGCGCGCCTGGGCGAAGTAGAGGACGGTCAGTACCGCGAGGCCGAGAAAGGCGGCGAGCCCGACGTAGGGCCCGTACTTCTCGACCTCATGCTGGAGCGAGAACGCGAATAGGACAGCCATTGAGCCGAGCGGGAGATTCTAGGAGGCGATCCGGTCGGCGGTGCTTCCGGAGCCGATTTCGCTGTCTCCGGCAGCCGTGTCGGCGCCTTCGGCGACGGTCTCCGCGGGGTCGGCGGGCGCGCGCACCGCGGCCAGCCTGGCGACCGTGTCGGCCAGCGCGGCCGCGTCGCCCTCGAGCACGAGCAGGCCGATCTGGCTGAACGTCTCCTCGACCCACGCGGGGTCGATCGCCGGCCGCGCGGCGCGCAGGATCTTGGCGGCGGGCGTCGGCTCCGGCTGCTCGTAGACGTTGAAGAGCTCCTCGTGCAGCTTCTCGCCGGGGCGCGGGCCGATGATCTCGATCGCGATGTCCTTGCCCGGCTCGAGCTGCGCGAAGCGGATCATGTCCTTCGCCAGGTCGAGGATCGAGACCGGGTCGCCCATGTCGAGCACGAACACCTCGCCGCCATGGGCGAGCGACCCCGAGCGGATGACGAGCTGCACCGCCTCCGGGATCGTCATGAAGAAGCGCGTCATCTGCGCGTCGGTGACCGTGAGCGGGCCGCCGGCCGCGATCTGGCGGCGGAAGATCGGCACCACCGAGCCGGACGAGCCGAGCACGTTGCCGAAGCGCACGGACGTGAACGCGGTATCGGGATAGCGCCGGTCGGCCGCCTCGACGGCCCACTCGGCGAGGGCCTTGGACGCGCCCATCACCGTCGCCGGCGAGACCGCCTTGTCGGTCGACACGAGTACGAAGACCTTCGTGCCGATGTCGCCGGCGACGCGCGCCATGACGCGCGTCGCGAGCGCGTTGTTGCGCACCGCCTCGACCGGGTTGGACTCCATCAGGCCGACGTGCTTGTAGGCAGCCGCGTGGAAGACGACCGTCGGGCGGTACTGCGCGAACACCTCGCGCATCCGCTCCTCTTCCTTGCAGTCCGCGAGCACCGCGCAGGTGTTGAGCGCGTGCCGGTCCTCAACCAGCTCGCGCTCGATCTCGAACAGGTTGTCCTCGGCGTGGTCGATGAGGACCAGTTGCGACGGGCCGACGCGCGAGATCTGCCGGCTCAGCTCGGCGCCGATCGAGCCCCCGGCGCCCGTGACGAGCACGCACCGGCCGGTCAGATACCCGCCGGTCAGCTCGGTCTCCATCCGCACGGGCTCGCGGCCGAGGATGTCCTCGACCCGCACGTCGCGGACCTGGCGGACGAGCTGGGAGCCGTTCTGCAGCAGCTCGAAGACGGTCGGCATCGTGCGCACCGGGACGCCGCGCTCGCGGCAGGCGCTGACGACGCGGGCGCGCAGCGTGCCCGGCGCCGACGGGATCGCGATCAGCACCTCGTCCGGCTCGACGTCCTCGAGCACGCGCGGTAGCTCGTGCGTGGTGCCGAGCACCTCGAGCCCGCGGTCGATGCGCGCGCGCTGCTTGCGGTCGTCGTCGTCGACGAAGCCGACGGGACGGTAGCCGAGGTCCGGGTTGCGCAGGATCTCGCGCAGCAGCAGCCGGCCGCCGTCGCCCGCGCCCACGATCAGGACGCTCCGAGCGTCCCGCCGCGCCCGGTAGCCGCGCAGCGGCCGCTCGTAGACGAGGTGCGTCACGTACCGCACGGCCCCGAGCAGCACGAGCAGGAGCAGGCCGAACAGCACGAGCACCCCGGTCGGGACGGTCACCGACACGAACCCCTCGCGCGTGAAGATCAGCTTCGGCTGGACGATCGTCACGTAGCCGACGAGCGCCAGCACCGCCGCGGCGGCGGCCTGCGCGATCTGGAGGTAGTCGCGCTGCGACGAGTAGCGCATCCAGTGCCGGTACAGCCCGAGCAGCGTGAAGATCGCCACGCTGCCGCAGATCACGAAGACGATCGTGCGGTCGAACAGATCCTCGTAGCGCGGGGGTACGCCGCCGTCGAACCGCAGGCGATAGGCGAGGAAGTAAGACAGCGCGACCAGCCCCGCGTCCAGCGCGACCTGCGGTAAAGCGTGACGGTGGACGGGAAAGGCCGCGGAGCGGATCCGGCGGCGCATCGCGGCAGATTCTAGGGCCGCGCGCCGCGTATGGCTTGGAGGCCGCCGATCGGCGACAGCAACAGATCGGCCAGCACGGCGGGATCGCGGCGCGTCCGCGCGGTGTCAGAGGCCGCTCGCTTTTCCAGTGCGACGTCGTCGGCACGGACCAGTCGCCGCAGCCGCCCGTCCGCGATCAGCGCCTCGTCGACCGCCCCCATTCGGCCCTCGAACGTGGTCCACACGGGCGTGCCGAGCGCGACCGCCTCACGGTTCATCGTGCCGCCGGCGGAGATCACGAGGTCGGCGTAGGCGATCAGCGACTGCGCGTCGATGGCGTGCTCGGGGACGAGGAAGCCGTCGAGCTCGGCGCGCTGCTCAGGAATGCGCGGCAGCACGACGGTCTGCTCGCCGCGCAGCCGGTCGAGCACCGCGGCGAACAGCGGGTTCTCGAAGCGGTGGTAGAGCGAGACGGCCGGCGGCGTGCGGACGACGGCGATCGGGCGCGCGGGGTCGAGACCGAGTTCGCCGAGCACTGCGGGGTCGGGCTCGAAGTCCGCCAGGTAGTACTCCTCCTTGAGCCCCGCGTAGCGGCGCAGCTTGGCGAGCGTGGCGCCGTACGGGGCCAGCCGCTCGGGCGGGATCACGTCCGGCACGACGATCGCC
The DNA here is from genome assembly GCA_963803335.1 of uncultured Solirubrobacteraceae bacterium. GTDB lineage: Bacteria > Actinomycetota > Thermoleophilia > Solirubrobacterales > Solirubrobacteraceae > DASSUW01. Next base: position 48,545 of record CAWDME010000019.1, read on the forward strand.
TTCGCCAGCCGGCAGTTGACCGTGTGCTGCACCTTCGCCCACTCGTAGTCAAACGCCGTGGCGCTGGGGATCCGCAGCAGCGCGGCCGCCACCGTGACGTCGTTGGAGCCGTGGCCGAGCGCGACGTCGATCCCCCGCTCACGCGCCCAGCGCGCGAGCGCGGTCGAGCGCGAGAGCAGGCCGAGCCCCTTAGCGGCCAGGCGGCCTCCCCGGTGGTGGCCGATCGCCTCGACCTCCAGCCCGTGCCGAGCGGCGAGGTCGAGCGTCTGCGCGAAGTCGCGCGCCGTGACGAGCACCTCCGCTCCCGCGCGCTCGAGCGCCCGGATGATCGGGCGCATGACGAGGACGTGGGGCGAGTTGGTGAGGTCGACCCAAACTCTCAAAAGGTGGCGCAACCTGGCATAGGAGCGTCAAGACGGGGTACTGACATCGGCCGGGGTACGTTAGCCAGCGCAAGTTCTGGCAGGGATCTGCGTTGCTAGCTGATCAAGGCGCTCACGCGAGCTTGCGAGTGTGAGTAAGCCGCATATTCATCATCGCTTCCTCGGGAGGTAGCGAATGCGCAGACTCATCGCCGTTTGTGCCGTTGTCGCGTGCGCCAGTCTGATGGCCGCCGGGACGGCCTCAGCCGCACCGACATGGGCGCCCGCAGCGTCGGCCCCGGTGCATCCCGGCGTGCAGACCATCACCAACGGTGGCCAGTGCACGTCGAACTTCGTCTTCTTCGACGCCGCGAACAACGTCTACATCGGCCAGGCGGCGCATTGCGCCGGCACCGACGGCAACACCGCGACCAACGGCTGTGACGCCGGCACGCTGCCCGTCGGCACCGCCGTCGACGTGGATGGCGCGAGCCAGCCGGGCACGATGGTCTACTCGTCGTGGGCCACGATGCAGGCGAACGGCGAATCGGACGCCGACACCTGCCAGTACAACGACCTGGCGATCGTCAAGCTGGACCCGGCCGACTACGCGAAGGTCAACCCGAGCATCCCGTTCTGGGGCGGCCCTACCGGCGTCACCGACACGGTCAACCAGGGCGACAAGGTGCTCTCGTACGGCAACTCGTCGCTCCGCCTCGGCATCACGCAGCTGTCGCCGAAGGAGGGCGTGAGCCTCGGGCAGGACTCGGGCGGCTGGAACCACACCGTCGTCACCGCGTCCCCGGGCATCCCGGGTGACTCCGGCAGCGCGTTCATGGACGCGCAGGGCCGCGCCTTCGGCGTGCTCAGCACGCTGCAGCTCGCCCCGGTGGCCGGCGGCAACGGTGTCGGCGACGTGTCGCGCGAGATCGCCTACATGAAGTCGCACGGCGGGCCGGCGCTCACGCTCGCCCACGGCACCGAGCCGTTCACCGGTCCTCTGGTGTAGTGCCTGCGTCGGCATCCGGCCGACGCTCTGACTCGGACGGGGGCCATCCGTGACCCCCGTAACCGGGCTTCCGCCCTTCTGGGGGTGGCCCGCGCTCGGCGCGGGCCACTACCCTCAACTGCCGGTGCCGCCAGTCCTGATCGCCTCGCTGACGGACCCGCTCGTCCAGTTCGCCGTCGACGTGATCGACAAGCTGGGCCTGCCGGGCGTGTTCGTGCTGATGCTCGCCGAGAGCGCGTGCATCCCGATCCCGTCGGAGGCGACCATGCTGTTCGCCGGCTTCAACGTGTCCGACGGCGAGTTCTCACTGTTCGCGGCGGTCGCCGTGGGCGTGGCCGGCAACGTGATCGGCTCGTGGATCGCCTACGCCGTCGGGTACTTCGGCCGCGTCGACATCATCGAGAAGCACGGCCGCAAGCTGCACATCAAGCCCTCGCACCTGGCATGGGCCGACCGCTGGTTCCAGCGCTACGGCGACGCCACGGTGTTCTTCTCGCGGCTGCTGCCGATCATCCGCACGTTCATCTCGCTGCCCGCTGGCGTGGCGAAGATGCCGTTCTGGCGCTTCACGGTGCTGACGACCGCGGGCTGCATCCCGTGGGTGCTGATGCTCACGGTCATCGGCAAGGAGGCCGGAGACAACTGGGGCAAGTGGAAGGACAACCTCCACTACGTCGACTACGTCGTGATCGCGGCCATCCTCGCGGGGATCCTCTGGTTGCTCGTGCGCCGGCGGCGGGGCGCGCCGGCTGCCGATGCGCCGCGCTGACGCGGTCGCGCTCGGGCTGATCCAAGGCCCGGCCGAGCTGCTCCCCGTGTCGTCCTCCGCGCATGTCGGGCTGCTGCTCGACCGCTGGGGCGTCGCCGGGGCGGAGCGCAAGGAGATGGAGGTGGCGCTGCACGCGGGCACGGCGCTGGCGCTCGCCGTCTTCGACCGGCGGCGGCTGCGCTGGGGACTGCTGATCGCCGCCACGGCGCCGCCCGCGCTTGCCGGCCTGGCGTTCGAGCGGCCGATCGAGGAGCGGCTCGGCACGCCGGGGACGATCGCCGCGGGCCTCGTGCTCGGCGCGGTCGCGATGGTGCTCGCCGATCGCACGCCGCCACGGCGGGTCGAGGCCGACGCGCGCGACGGCCTCTGGCTCGGCGCCGCCCAGGCGCTGGCGCTGATCCCCGGCGTGTCGCGCAGCGGCGCGACACGCGCCATGGCCCGGGCGCGCGGCTTCGGCCGCGAGGACGCGGCGGCGCTGTCGCGCGAGGTCGCGCTGCCCGTGCTGCTGGGGGCGACGGCGCTCAAGGGCGCGCGGCTGATCGCGCGCCGGCCCGACGCGGAGAGCGTGCGCGCGCTCGCCACGGCTGCGGCGGCGGCGGCGGTCTCGACGGCGGCGACGCTGCGCGCCCAACGCCGGCTCGACAGCGCGACGCCGCTTGCCGCCTGGGCCGCGTACCGCACCGCGATCGCCGCGCTGATCGTCAGGGGCGTCTGGCAGGATCGGGACCGATGACCGACGCCTACGCCGCCTCGGGGGTCGACACGTCCGCCGCCGACGCCGGCGTGGCCGCGCTCGTCGACGTCCTGCGCACGGTCGAGACCGGCAAGTCCTCGCGCGTCGTCCCGCTGCCCGGCCACTTCGCAGCCGTCCTGCGCGTGGCGCCGAACCTGGGGATCGCCGTCGGCACCGACGGCGTCGGCTCGAAGCTGCTCGTCGCCGAGGCCACCGGCCGCCTGGACACCGTCGGGATCGACTGCGTGGCCATGAACGTCAATGACGTCGTGTGCGTCGGCGCCGAGCCGATCGCACTGCTCGACTACCTCGCCGTCGAGCAGCCCGACCCGGAGGCGATGCGGGCGATCGCCGTCGGCCTCAAGCGCGGCGCCGAGCTGGCCGGCGTCGAGATCCCCGGCGGCGAGGTCGCCGTGCTGCCGGAGCTGATCCGCGGGCACCCGTCTCCGCACGGGTTCGACCTCACGGCGGCGTGCTTCGGCACCGTCGCGCTCGACGCGATCGTCAGCGGCGCAGACTGTGCGCCCGGCGACGCGGTGCTCGGCCTGCCGTCATCCGGCCTGCACTCCAACGGCTACTCGCTCGCCCGCCGCGCGCTGGCGGACCTTGCGCTCGACGCACGGCCGGAGGCGCTGGGCGGCGCCACGCTGGCCGACGCGCTGCTCGAGCCGACCGTGATCTACGTCCGCGCGGTGCTGGACCTGCTCGGCTCGGGCCTGCCGGTGCACGGCCTCGCGCACATCACCGGCGGCGGGCTGCAGAACCTGGTGCGCCTCAATGCCGACATCGGCTTCGAGATCTCCGACCCGCTGCCGGTCCCCCCGATCTTCGGCCTCGTGCAGGACCATGGGGACGTCGCCGAGGCCGAGATGTGGGACGTCTTCAACATGGGCTGCGGCTTCTGCGTCGTGGTGCCCGAGAGCGCCGCCGAGCCGGCGGCAACGCAGCTCGCGCAGCAGCACCCCGGCACGCGACGGATCGGCACGGTCACCGATCGCGCCGGCCGCGCCTACGTCTCGTCCTCGTCCTGATCGCCGAGCGCGCCCGGGACGCTCGAGTCGCCCTTCTTGCGCTCCCAGTCCTTGCGAACGTCCTCGATCTCCTCCTCGAGCTTGTCCGCGCGCTCCTGCATCTCCTCGACCTCGCGCTCGGGCTCCTCGGTCACTCCAGCTCCTCCTCGGACTTCGCGCGCTCGTCGAGCTTCCTCTTGAGGTACGCGGCGCGCTCGGCGCGGCGGTCGTGCGTGTGTTCCTCGGCGGCCTCGGTCGAGTCGCGTGCCTGGTCGCGCTCGGCGAGCTCGCGCTGGACCTGCTCGATCTGCAGTTCCTCGGTCTTGGGGTCAGCCACGACGCTCACAGCGTAGGCCACCGGCTCGGATCGAGAAGCGCCGGCGGGACGTCGGCGCTCCAGCCGGGCGGCGGGAGCGCGCCGCCGGCGAGCACGGCGCGCAGCTCGGCGGCGTCGCGCGGGCCGAGCAGGACCGAGGCGATGCCCGGCTGGGCGGCGGCGAACGCAGCGGCGACCGGCGCCAGGGCGGCCCACTCGACCCCGGCCGCGCGCCGCAGCTCGTCGGCCGCCGCAGCCAGCGGCGCGAACGCGCCGGCCAGCTCGCGGCCCGCCGCGCTGAGCACGCCGCGCAGCAGCACCGAACGCGCGATCACCGTTGTGCCGGCCGCAGCCGCTGCGGGCAGCACAGCCCGCTCCGGGCGGCGATCGAGCGCGCTGTAGGCGACCTGCACGGCGTCAAGCCGCGGCTCGGCGACGACGGCGAGCGCCGCCTCCTCGCCGTAGACGGTGGCGCCGAGCGCGTGCACGAGGCCCTCGGCGCGCAGCGCGTCCATGGCGTCGACGACGTCGCCCTCCAGCAGTTCCGGCGTGGCGTTGTGGATCTGCAGCAGATCGATCCGGTCGCGCCGCAGGGCGGCCAGGCTCGCCTCGACCGACGCGCGGACCTCGCCGGGCCCGAGCTTGGTCGCGATGACGCACGGGGCGCCCGCCGCGACCTCGCCCACGAGCGCCTCGGCGCCGTCGTACGCGGGCGCGGTGTCGATGAACGCGATGCCGGCCGCCAGCGCGGCCTCGATCGTGCGGGCTGCCTGCGCCCGATCCGGCGGTCGCCGGTCGCGCCCGGGGGCGCCGTACGGGAGCACCATCGCCGCGGTGCCGAGGCCGAACGGCGAGAGCTCCAGGCCGCGAACCGTGTTCATCCCGCCAAGATGACAACTACACTCCGCCTTCGCGCGGGCGGCCCATGAACCTCGACGGCAAGACTCTCCTCATCACCGGTGCGACCGGCTCGTTCGGGTCCGCGTTCACGCGCACCGTGCTCGATCGCTACGACGTCGAGGCGGTACGGCTGTTCAGCCGCGACGAGCTCAAGCAGTCGCAGCTCGAGCGATCGCTCAGCGACAGCCGCGTGCGGCCGCTGCTCGGCGACGTGCGCGACCGCGACCGCCTGCGCCTCGCCACCCGCGGCATCGACGTGATCGTGCACGCGGCGGCGCTCAAGCAGGTGCCGGCGTGCGAGTACAACCCGTTCGAGGCCGTCCAGACCAATGTGATCGGCGCCCAGAACGTGATCTCGGCGGCGATCGACAACGACGTGCCGCTCACCCTCGCGCTCAGCACCGACAAGGCCGTCAACCCGGTCAACCTGTACGGCGCCACGAAGCTGTGCGCCGAGAAGCTGTTCGCGCAGGCGATGGCGTACGCCGGCGGCGGCCCCGCCCGCTTCGCCTGCGTGCGGTACGGCAACGTGGTCGGCAGCCGCGGCAGCGTGGTGCCGATCTTCCGCGAGCAGGCCGCGACCGGCGTGGTCGAGGTCACCGACGAGCGGATGACGCGCTTCTGGATCACGCTCGACCAGGCGGTCGACTTCGTCCTCACCTGCATGGGGATGGTCAAGGGCGGCGAGGTGTTCGTGCCCAAGAGCCCGAGCATGCGCGTGGTCGACGTCGCTGCCACGCTCGCCCCAGAGGCCGAGCAGCGAGTGGTCGGCATCCGCCCCGGCGAGAAGCTGCACGAAGTCCTGCTGACCGAGGACGAGGCGCGTCACGCGTACGACCTCGGCGACCGCTACGTGATCGTGCCGCAGGCGCTCAACGGCACCGTGCCCGGGCACGACCGCGGCGCGCCGCTGCCGGTAGGCTTCCACTTCTCCTCCGACGGCAACGCGACCTGGCTTGACGCCGGGGAGCTGCTGGCGATGGCGAGCACCATCCCGGCGACCAACGGCACGGTTGCGCCCGGCTGGGAGGCCTAAAGCACCACCGCGCGGCGCCGATCACGGGGGTTGATGGGCTCCGTCTCCCTCAAAATCGCCGTCAAGGACCACCTCGGCAAGTCGCTGCCGATCGCCGCCGCCCTCCAGCGCGCCGGCCACCGCCTCGTGGGCCGCGATCAGGTGCCCGACGTGCTGCTGATCGACACCGACGTGCCGATCCTCGGCTATCGCGAGTTCATCGACCGCTACAAGGACATGGGCGCCAAGGTCCTGCTGTACCCGCACGGCGCCAACATCGCCACCGGCTACGACGGCCTGTACGAACCGTACGAGGGCGTCGACGGCAACCTGGTCAGCGCGCCCGGCCACGCCGAGGTGCTGCGCCGGCTCGGCTACCCGATGCCGACGTACGTGGTCGGCTGGTCGCTCAGCGAGCAGGCGCCGTTCCGCGCCACCGACGAGATCCGCCACGTCGTGTTCGCCCCCACGCATCCCTCCGGCTGGGGCACGCTCGCCGACGACGCCCGCGAGGCGAGCGCCGAGACGTACGCCCGCCTGCTCGAAGGGCCGTGGCACCTCACCGTCCGCCACATCGGCACGCTCGAGCAGAACGGCCTCTGGCACGCCGACGGCGTTGACTACGTGCAGGGCAACTTTGAGATGTCGTTCGCCGAGATGGACGCCGCCGACGTGGTGGTGGCCGGCGACGGCACGTACCCGATGCTGGCGATCGCCCGCGGCATCCCGACCGTGCTGAGCATGATCAAGAGCGAGGACGAGCACCCGTCCGAGCTGGCGTTCGGCCTGCCCGGCGAGACGCCGGTGCCGCGCCGCAACTACGACCGCTACCGCGACTACATGCGATACCCATTCGACATGAGCTGCGGCCCGGCCGACGAGGTCCTGCACGCCGCCGCGCGCGGCGAGCAGCCGATCGCCGACTACCGGCGGCGCTTCGTCGGCGCTCCGCTCGACCCGCAGGTCGCCTCGCGCGCCGTGCAGCGCGTCGTCGCCGGTGCGACCGCGCCCGCGATCGACGCGACACGCCGCTTCACCGTCACCGCCTTCGCCGACGAGCTGCGTGAGCGGCCGGAGCTGCTGCGCGCGTATGTCAACGACTTCGGCCCGCAGGACGACGCCAGCCTGATCCTCTGGGGCCCGGGCCGCGAAGAGGCGCCGCTGCTGGCGCTGGTCGAGGAGACGATCGCCGCCGCCGGGATCGACGACTCACAGCTGGGCGACGTGCTGCTGCTGCCCGGCGCGATGTCGGCCGCCGTCGACGCCGCGCTGGCCGAGCGCTCGAACGCGGTGCTCAGCGACTGGCCGGCCGTCGGCCGGCTGGGCGCGCTGCCGCGCTACGAGGCGGCCGCGCTCGCCGCCTGAGCGTGGAGCCGGGCCGTGTACTCGTGCAGGTTCGGCCACACGCCGATGTCAGTGCGCTCGATCCACACGTGCCCGAGCGCGGGGTGGCGGTCGAACACCGCCAGGCAGCCCCAGTGTGCCGTCAAGCGGTCGGCTCGGCGCCGATGCTCACGCGCAGCCGCTGCGGCTCCGGGCGCGGGATCGGCCCGCGCCGCGTGTCGTCGGCCTCGGTGAGGCTGAGGACGAGCCGGAACAGGTAGCGGTCCCCGGACGGCGCGAGCCGCACGAGCCCGAGCGGCTTGCAGCACGCCTGGTCGATCTGCACGCGAATCGTGCGCCGGGCATCGCCGAGCAACACCACCCCCTCGGTGGCACCGAGCCCCTGGGCGCTCGACACGAGCGCCGAGACCGGCGCCCCGTGATCGAACGCCGCGCCGGCGAGGTCGTGGTGCTCGAGCCGCTCGCCGCCGTTGTGGGTGGCGTAGTAGAGCGTCGCCGCGTCGAACGCCTCCGGGTGCAGCGTCACGTACGCGCCGCGCAGCGAGCCGGGCGGGAGCTCGGGCCAGCGCAGCGTCGTCTCGATCTGCACGCGGTCGCCCGCGACGGTGACGACCTTCTCGATCGGCCCGAAGTCCGTGTCGACAGTGCCCCAGGCCCGGACGCCACCGTCGGTAAGCGCCGCGAACACCGGCTCGACCGGCTCGAGGTCGGTGCCCTTGTGGCGCAGCGGCGATTCCTGCACCGTGCTGCCCGAGTACCAGTCGGCGCCGAGCTCGATCGTCGGGAAGTAGCCGTGCTCGAGCGTGCCGATCAGCACGTCGCCGCCGAGCCGCGCGTCGCGGAACGACTCGACCGCAAGCCCGCGGCGGGCGTTGAGCACGACGTCGAGGTCGCCGGCGCAGACGCGCCACAGCCGTCCCTCGCGCGTGACGCCGGGCGGTATGTCGCCGGTGTCCGGCGCGGGCGGCGCGGCCGCCGGTGCCGCCACGCCGAGGCGGCGCTCGCACGCCGCCAGCTCAGCCTGCATCGCCTCCCAGCGCGGCTCGGTGATGTGGGTGCGGAAGTCCGACGCCCACAGCGCGCACAGCTGCCGCCACGCCTCGGCATCGCCGGAGCCGCGCAGGCGGTCGTAGACCCGCCAGCAGCGCGTGTTGATGCCGACGTCGTCGCGGCCGGTGACCGCCCAGCGGCCGATGTTGTACTTGTCCTGCTTCTTGACCGGCACCGGGTAAGCGGGCGCCTCGAGCACGAGCTCGCGCCCCGCGCCGAGATCCAGCACGTCGCTCGGCAGCGCCGAGTCGTCCATCGCGGCGAGCGCCGTCAGCCCCTCGGCGATGCGGTCCCACTCGCCCTCCTGGGCCGCCGGCTCGGCGGCGAAGCGCCCCGGCCGGTGGTCGAACACCTCGGCGTCGTTGGCGTAGAGCAGCAGCGCGCCGCTGCCGGCCACGGCTTCGCGCACGAACTCGACGTACGGCTCGAGCGCGAGCTCGCGATGCGCGTAGCGCTGGAACTTCTGGAACGCGATCGACTCGCTCCACACCACGGGCAGGCTGCTGCCGTCGGCTCCCCGCGCGCGCTGCGGTCCGCGCCGCAGTGCGGGCGGCCAGTCGGGATGCGATCGGTAGGCGTTGTCCCAGTCGGCGACGATCCCCTCGTAGCCGGCCTGCGCGAACAGCGGCACGAGCCCGGGCGAGTAGGCCTGCTCGGCGAGCAGGGCGAGCCGGGGGCGCAGGCCGAGCAGCCGCTCGTAGACCTCCAGCCCCAGCCGCAGGTTCCAGCGATTGACCTCGGCCGGGAGCAGCGGCGCGGCGCACTGCGCATAGCCGCTGCCGACCACCTCCACGCGCCCCTCGGCAACCAGCTCGGCCGCCGCCGCGAGCCAGGCGCCGTCGATCTCCGCGATCTGCTCGAGCGTCCAACCCGGCGCCTCGAAGGCGACCGGGAACGGCGTGCGGCGCGCGAGCTCGAGCATCGGCCAGTAGCAGCGCTGCACGATCTCCGGCCGCCGCTCGGCCGGCAGCGACGAGAACGCCAGGTTCAGGTGGAACAGGCAGACCAGCACGGCGGCCGAGACTAGACTGGCCCGCCGATGTGCGCGTGGGCACATGACGTTCACTGAGCCGCGTCCGTGCCCGATCTGCGGGCACGACGACGAGACAGCGCTGATCGAGCTCCCCGGCTTCCAGTTCTTCCTCGACCCTCCGCGCCGGGTCGACGTTCGCCAGGTTCAATGCCGGCACTGCTTCGGCCTGTACATGAACCCGGTGTACGCGCCGGGAGCGGTGGCCGAGCTGTTCCGCGACGCGGGGCCCTCGTACCGATCCAGCCCCGAGCGCACCGGCGAGCAGGCCGCGTGGCTGGCCGCGCGCGGCTGCCTGGAGCCGGGCCGGGCCGTGCTCGACGTCGGCTGCTTCGAGGGCCGCTTCCTCGCCGCGCTGCCGCACGACGTGCGCAAGCTCGGCATCGACGTCGACGCGGCAGCTGTGGAGCAGGCGCACGCGCGGCTCGCGGGCGAGGACGCCGAGATCGTCCACGGCGACCTGCGCACGCTGCCCGACTGGGCGCCCGACACGATCACGCTGTTCCACCTGCTCGAGCACCTGCCCGACCCGCTCGCGCTGCTGCGCGGCCTCCGGGCCACGGCTACCGGCCACACCCGGCTCGTCGTCGAGGTGCCGATCGTCGAGCGCGGCGCGACCAACGACCTCGTCGGGTTCTTCACGGTGCAGCACACGACGCACTTCAGCCGCCGTAGCCTGGCCGGCGCGCTGCGCGCGGCCGGCTGGGAGCCGCTCGAGACCCACGAGGAGCTCGAGTACAACGGCTGCCGGGTGCTCGCCGCCCCGGGAGCGACGGCGGCGCCGGAGGGCGACCCGGGCGACGCGGACGCGGCGGCCACGGCGATCGCGGCGTGGGATGCGGCGGCGCGCGACGTCACGCGGCGCCTCGACGCGGTTCGCGACCGCGTCCAGATCTGGGGCGCCGGCCTGCACCTCGAGTACCTGTTCCAGCGGACGCCGCTGTTCTCGCGCCCGCGCGCGTTCACGATCGTCGACAGCGACCCGCTCAAACAGGGCGGCACGTGGCGCGGGCACGCGATCGGCGCGCCCGCGTCGCTGGCCCCCGAGCCGGGAGTGCCGCTCGTGGCCTCCAGCTACGACAGCCAGGACGAGATCACGGCCGCCGCGATCGAGCGCGGCGTGGCGGCCGCGGACGTGGTGCGGCTGTACGACCGCGTCGTCGCCTACTGAATGACGATCCGGATCGCGGCGACGGCCTCGCGCGCCGCCGCCACCGCGGCATCGCGCGACGAGCCGGTGGCGATCACGACCCCGGCCCGGGCCGGATGACTCGTGACCACGGGCACGGTGTCGCCAACGCCGACGCGCACCTCGCACAGCGCCACCTCCGGGCGCGCCGCGACCGCCTCGGCGCCCTCGACCGCCGCGACGCGCCCGGGCGCCGGGAACAGCCAGCGCTGCGCCACGCCGGCCGCGCGGCGCGGCACGAGCTCCGCCGGGTCGGGCGGCTCGCCGAGCGCGGTACGAATCGCCGCGCCGACGAAGTCGACGCCCGTGCTGAGCGGGATCTCGTGCGTGCACAGGTAGCCGCCGCTCAGCCGCGCCGCCAGCTCGATCACGTACGGCTCGCCTTCGTGCAGGACGATGTCGCCCTTCACGACGCCGTCGCGCACGCCGAGGCTCGCGGCCGCACGCTGCACGACGGCGGCGATGGCGGCGCCGTCGCAGCGCGTGGGGAGCTCGCCCCCGTCCTCGATCACGTACGGCGCGAAGCGCTCGAGGTGCTCGTAGTTGCGGTCGGCCAGCCCGACCGTGTGCGCGGTGCCGCCGATCACGAGCGACTCCGTGGACACCTGCGGCCCGGCGAGGAAGCGCTCCGCCATGACGCGGCCGGTCGGCGACTCGGCGCGGGCCGTCGCGAACGCCCATTCCGGATCGACCCCGTCCGTCATCCGGATCACGCCGCGCGCGCCGCGGCTGTCGACCGGCTTGACGATCAGCGGCCCGTCCAGTGCCGCGACCTCGGCGCCGGAGGCGACGGGCGCGAACCACGGGACCGGCACGCCGTCCCGTGCGAAGCGCGCCTTCATCGCCAGCTTGTCGGTCGCCAGCGCGGCGGTCTCCGGCGTCGGCCCGGGGAGGCCGCACGCCGCGGCGACGCCTGCCACGGTCTGCGGCACGTCGGAGGCGACGCAGATCACGCCGTCGAGGTCGAGATCGCGCGCTGCCTCGACCGTGCCCTCCACGTCGTACGTGCTGACGACCAGCCGCTCGTCGGCCAGCGCCATGCCGGGCGCATCTGTCGCGCCGTCGCTCACCGCGACTCGCAGGCCCATCGCCTTCGCCCGCGCGATCGCGGGCACCGCCTCGATCCCGCCGCTGACGAACAGCAGCGTCCGCGTCACTCGGCCGGCCACATGCGGTCGAGCCGCTGGCCGGCGAGCAGCATCGGCACGATGTCCTCGTCGGGGTCGACCAGGCAGTGCACGAGCGCCGCGCCCGGTTGGGCGAGCGCCTCGGTGAGCGCCGGGCCGAGCTCCGCGCGCTCGCCAACGCTCCAGCTCGGGATGCCGTAGGCGCGGGCGATCGCTGCGAAGTCGGGGTTCCACTTCTGCCCGCAGGTCGGGTCCGAGCCCCAGTTGAGGATCTGGAACTGGGAGACGATCCCGAGCCGGTGGTTGTCGATCACCACGATCTTGATCGGCAGCTCCTGGTCGACGACCGAGGCGAGCTCCTGGATGTTGATCTGCAGCGAGCCGTCACCGACGAAGCAGAGGACGTCGCGGCCCTGCAGCGCGGCGCCGACCGCGGTCGGCAGGTCGTAGCCCATCGCGCCGTGGCCGCCGGAGGTGAGCAGCGGGCGTCGCGGCCAGTCGACGTCGAAGTGCCGCGCCACCCACTGCTGATGCAGCCCGACGCCGGTGACGACCACAAGATCGCGCCCGCGCGTCTGCTCATTTGCCGCGAGGATGACCTCCTGCGGCTTCAGCGGGCCCTCGGCCGCGACCGTCAGCGCGTGCTCGCGGCGCCAGGCGGCGAGCTGTTCGTGCCACGGCGCGAGATCCGGCCCGCCGTCGAGCCGTTCGAGCAGCCCGGCGAGCGCCGCGCGCGCATCGCCGAACACGGCGACGTCGGTGCGCACCCGCGAGTGGTCGAGCTCGGCGGCATCGGCCTCGATGCGCACGATCGTCGCCTCCGCCGCAAAGGCGGCGACCTCGCTGCCGGTCTGGCGCACGTCGAGGCGCGAGCCGACGACCAGCAGCACGTCCGCGTTCTGGATGGCGAGGCCCGCGTACTGGTTGCCCGTGTGGCCGTGGAAGCCGAGCGCCAGTGGATCGTCGCTCGGCAGCGCGCCGAGCCCGAGCAGGCTGTGGCTGACCGGGATGCCGCGCTCGCGCACCAGCCGCCGCAGCTCTGCGTGCGCGCCGGCGAGCAGCACGCCCTGGCCAGCGATGATCAGCGGCCGCTGCGCCGCGGCCAGCGCCGCCGCGACGGCATCGAGCGCCTCCGGCGCCAGCGCCGGCATCGCGTCCGGCCGCTCGACGACCTCGCCGCCGTTCTCCACGTCGCCGCGCTGCACGTTCATCGGCAGGTCGATCACGACCGGCCCGGGGCGTCCCTCCGCGGCGGTGCGGAACGCGCGCTCGATCGCCGCCGGCACCTCGTTCGGGTGCCGCGGCAGGATCTGCTCCTTGGTGATCGGGCGCATCAGCGCCATGGTGTCGACCTCCTGGAAGCCGCGCTGGCGTACCGGGAGGTCGTCGCGCATGTCGCCGGTGCCGACCTGGCCGGTGCAGACGACGAGCGGCGTGGAGTCGAAGTACGCGTCGGCGACCGTCGTGACGAGGTTCGTGACGCCGGGGCCGGAGGTGACGAGCACGACCTGCGGGCGGCCGCTCAGCCGCGCCGCGGCGAGCGCAGCGTAGCCGGCGCCCTGCTCGTGCCGGCCGGTGAAGATCGGGATCCCGCGCGCGACCGCGGCGTCGAAGATCGCGGCCACCGTGCCGCCGGGGAACGTGTACAGCCGCTCGATGCCGTGGCGCTCGAACGCGTCGACGATGAACTCGGCGCCGATCCGCGAGGAGACGCTAGCCAAGGTAGTAGCCCCCGTTGACGTTGAGCGTCTGCCCGGTCACGTACGGCGCCGCGGTCGCGAGGTAGAGGATCGCCGCCGCGACCTCGTCGGGCTGCCCGGGGCGCCCGAGCGGGATCTGCCGCAGCTTGTCGGCGCCGGCGGGCGATGCGATCTCGGGCTCGGTCATCTCGGTCTCGATCAGGCCGGGCGACACGCAGTTGACGGCCACGTGCGGAGCGCCGACGCGCGCCAGCGACCGCGTGAGGCCGATCACCCCTGCCTTGCTCGCAGAGTAGTGCACGGCCAGCGGCCCCCCGAGCTGTCCGCCGGAGGACGCGAGGTTGACGATCCGACCCCAGCCGCGCTCGCGCATCGGGCCCATCACCGCCTGGGAGAGCAGGAACACCGCCTTCAGATTGACGGACAGCGTGCGATCGAGATCCGCTTCGGTGATCTCCGCGAACGGCTTCTGCTCGAGCACGCCGGCGTTGTTGACGAGCACGTCGACCGGCCCGAGGCCGTCGGCGACCGCGGCCACCACGCGCGTCGCCTCGGCGGCCGGGCCGAGATCGGCGCGAACGGCGATCGCGCGCCGGCCGAGCGCCTCGATCTCGGCGGCCACCGCCACAGCAGCGTCGGTGCGCTCCCGGTAGGCGATCGCCACGTCGGCGCCCGCGCCCGCGAGCGCCAGCGCAGCGGCGCGGCCGATGCCGCGGCTGCCGCCGGTGACGAGCGCGACGCGCCCCGCGAGCGTCACCGCAGCGCCTCCAGCGCGGTGGCCACCCGCTCCGCCCCGCGGCCGTCGACGAGCACCGGGCCGGCGCGGTGCATCTTCCGCAGGCGCTCGGAGCCCTGCAGGCGCCCGACCGCGGCGACCGCGTCATCAGGGCTCGCCCACTCCATCGTGCCGTGGGCGGCGAACGCGGCCGCCTCCCGCGCGTCGCGCTCGTGGCGCGGGATCGCCAGCGCGGGGACGCCGAGGTGGGCCGCCTCCAGCAGCGTGTGGCCGTAGCCGGTGACGAGCAGCGCGGCGCCGGCGAGCGCGCGCGCGAACAGCGCGCCGTCGGCCAGCACACGACCGGGCGGGGGCGGGCCCTCATAGCCGGGGCCGAGCACGGCGGTGGTACCGACGCCGGCGGCGTCGAGCGCGGCGCACAGCGGCACCGTCAGGCCGGTCGGGTCGCTGCCGCCCATGCTCACCAGCACGCCGACGCCGGGCAGCGGGTCGGCGCGGGCGGCCCGGATCTCCTCGCGCACCAGCGCGTGGGCGAAGCCGTCGAGCCAGATGCCGTCGACCGGCGGCCACGCCAGCCCGGTCGGCGGGTCGACGACCGCGTCGGCGAGTCCGCGTGCGGGGCCGGCATCGTCGATCAGGCACACCGCCGCGCCGCCCGCGCGCAGATCCTCGAGCTCCTCGACCGCGGCGGCGGGCGCCCGGTCGACCACCGTCACCGGCCCGCGAGCGTCCGGCGCGACGACGCGCGCGCCCCAGCCGCGCACGACGGCGGCGGCCGCGCCGTCGGCGACCGCGATCACGCAGCGGTCTCGCAGCTGCTCCCACAACGCCAGGCACCGGCCCGCGTGGCCGAAGCCGACCTGAGCCCCGGCGTCGACACGCAGAACGAACGAGGCGTCGGTCATCGAACGCGGGCGAGTCTATCCTGGCGCGGTCGTGCAGTACCTGGTCACCGGCGCCGCGGGGTTCATCGGCTCGCACCTGTGCGAGGCGCTGCTCGATGCCGGGGCCACGGTGCGCGGGATCGACAACTTCGCCCCGCACTACGCGCGCGAGCTGAAGGAGCTCAACGTCACGGCGCTGCGCGGCCGCCCCGCTTTCACGCTGCACGAGGCCGACCTCGCCACGGCGCCGCTGGAGTGCCTGCTCGACGGCTGCGACGCCGTCTTCCACCTCGCCGCCCGACCCGGCGTGCGCGACAGCTGGACGGCGTTCGACGACTACGTGCGCGCGAACGTGACGGGCACCAAGGCGCTGCTCGACGCCTGCGCGGGTCGCGCGGTGCGGCTCGTGTACGCGTCGTCGTCGAGCGTGTACGGGAACGCCACCGAGCTGCCGGTCACCGAGGCGGCGCCGCTGCGCCCGATCTCGCCGTACGGCGCCACCAAGGTGATGACCGAGACGCTGGCCGGCGCGTATGCGGCGTCGCACGGGCTGGCGGCCGTCGGCCTGCGCTACTTCAGCGTGTACGGCCCGCGCCAGCGACCCGACATGGGCATCGCCCGCTTCATCGACGCCGGCCTGCACGACCGCCCGATCCACGTGTTCGGGGACGGCCGCCAGCTCCGCGACTTCACCTACGTCGGCGACGTGGTGGACGGCACGATCGCCGCGCTCGAGGCCGCGCCGGGATCGCTCTACAACATCGCGTCGGGCCGCCCGGTCGCGCTGCTGGACGTCCTGGAGATGCTCGAGCAGGGCCTCGGCCGCCCGCTCGACGTACGGCTCGAGACCGCGGCCGTGGGCGACGTGCGCGATACGCACGGCGGCACCGCGCTGGCCGCCGCCGAGCTCGGCTTCACAGCACGAACGAGCCTGGCCGAGGGCCTCGCGGCGCAGATCGCCGAGCGCCCTGAGCGCCGCGCGGCCTAGCTACCGATGTTCATCGCCGAGATCGGCTCCAACCACAACCGGGACCTGGCGCGCGCGCTGGCGCTGGTCGACGCGTGTGCGGCCGCGGGCGCGGACGCGATCAAGGTCCAGCTGTTCCGGATCGAGGACCTGTTCGCGCCGGAGGCGCTCACCGCGCATGCGCAGCTGCGCTCGCGCCGCGACTGGGAGCTGCCGCCCGGGCTGCTCGGGCCGCTCGCCGAGCGCTGCCACGAGCACGGGCTGCGCTTCGGCGCGACGCCGTTCGCGCCGTGGGCGGTGGAGGCCGCGGCAGCGCACGTCGACTTCCTCAAGGTCGCCTCCTACGAGCTGCTGTGGCACGCGCTGCTGCGTGAATGCGCGGCCACCGGGCTGCCACTGCTGATCTCCACCGGGATGGCGACCGACGCGGAGGTCGACGCCGCGGTGGCGGCGATCCCGGACGCGAACCTCACGCTGCTGCACTGCGTGTCCGCCTATCCGGTGCCGCCCGATCAGTGCAACCTCGCGGCCATCGCGGCGCTGCGCGACCGCCACGACGTGCCGGCCGGCTGGTCCGACCACAGCCGCGACCCGCGCGTCGTCGAGCGTGCGGTGCGCCGCTGGGGCGCGAGCGACGTCGAGCTGCATGTCGACGCCGCAGACGAGCGCGGCCACGAGGCGGGCGCGCACAACTGGACGCCGGCGCGGCTGGCGGCGCTGATCGCCGCCTGCGCCGGCCCGCCGCTCACCGACGCCGACCCGGCCGACGGCGACGGCGTCAAGCGCCCCGCGCCCGCCGAGGCGCACGACGTGCCGTGGCGCGCGGATCCGAGCGACGGCCTGCGGCCGCTGCTCAGCGAACGAGCTCTCGTGCGGCCGCGATGACCGTGCCCTGCTCGGCGGCCGTCAGCGCCGGGAAGCACGGCAGCGACAGGCAGCCGGCGTAGAAGGCCTCGGCGGCCGGGCACAGGCCGCGCTCGTAGCCGTACGTGTCGCGGTACCACGGGTGCCAGTAGACGGGGATGAAGTGCACCTGGGCGAGGACGCCGCGCTCGCGCAGCCCGTCGTAGAGCGCCTGGCGCACCCCGGTGTGGATTGCGAACAGGTGGTAGCCGTGCAGCGCGCCGTCCGGAGCCGCCGGCGGGAGCGTCACGAGATCCGCGAGCTCCGCGCGGTAGCGGGCGGCGATCGCGTTGCGGGCGGCGATGAAGCGGTCGAGCTTGGCGAGCTGTGAGCGCCCGAGCGCGCTCTGCAGATCGGTCATCCGGTAGTTGAAGCCGAGCGAGCGCTGCTCCATCCACCAGCGCTCGCCGCGCACCATCCCGTGACTGCGAAACGCGCGCAGCGTGTCGCGCAGCCCCTCGTCGCGGACCGTGAGCATGCCGCCCTCACCGCTCGTCACCGGCTTGACGGGGTGGAACGAGAACATCGTCATGTCGGCGTGGCGGCAGTCGCCGACCGGCCCGTCCGGGCGGCGTGCGCCGAGCGCGTGCGCCGCATCCTCGATCACCACGACGTCGCGGCCGACCGCCGCGCGGATCTCTGCCACCGGCGCGGGCAGGCCGGCGAAGTCGACGGGCACGACCGCGCGCGTGCGCGCAGACACCGCGGCACTGACGGTCTCGGCACTCACGTTCCAGGTCGCGGGATCGATGTCGGCAAACGTCGGCGTCGCACCCACGTAGGCCGCGCAGTTCGCGCTCGCGGCGAACGTGATCGGGCTCGTGAGGACCTCGTCGCCGGGTCCCAGGCCGGCCGCGTGGCACGCCGCGTGCAGCGCAGCGGTGCCGGACGAGAACGCGACCGCGTAAGGCGCGTCGCAGCCCTCCGCCACCGCCTCCTCGAAGGCGGCCACGGCCGGGCCTTGCGTCAGCCAGTCGCCGCGCAGCACCGCGACGACGGCAGCGACGTCGTCCTCGTCGATCAGCTGGCGGCCGTACGGGATCGCCATCAGTGCGACCGGAAGACGGTGCCGGGGGCCGCGCCCTCGAGATGGCGCTCGTAGTCGCCCTCGGCGTGCGCCTCGCTCATCAGCGCGAACGCCGCCTCGGCCGCCGCGAGCGTCTGCCGGACGTCGGCTTCGGTGTGGCGATAGCAGGGGAACATCGGGCCCCCGAACAGGACGCCGCGCTTGTGCGTCTCCTGCAGCCACAGCCCGCGCAGCTCCGGCGCTCCGAACTGCAGCGCCGAGCGCGGCGGATTCCCGAGCAGCTCGACGTCGAACGGCGCGGCGGCCACGAGGTCGGCGAGCCCGCGGCGGAGCTCGGCCCCGAGCGCCCACAGGCGCTCGACCACCGGCTCGCTGCGCAGGATCGCCAGCGTCGCGCCGGCGGCGGCGAGCGACACCGTCTCCCCCGAGTACGTCATCGAGAAGAAGATCCGCTCGAACGCCTGCATCGCCTCCGCCGAGCCGACGACGGCGGCGAGTGGGAAGCCGTTCGCCATCCCCTTGCCCAAGCAGGCGAGGTCGGGCATCACGCCGTAGCGCTCCTGGGCGCCGCCGAGCGCGTAGCGGAAGCCGGTGACGACCTCGTCGAGCACGAACAGCGCACCGCGCTCGTGCGCGAGGTCGATCGCCGCCTGCAGGTACCCGTCCGGCGGCTCGATGGCCGGCACCTCCATGATCACGGCCGCCACCTGCGGGCCGAGCGCGGCGTCGAGCGCCTCCAGGTCGCCGAACGGGACGGTCGCGATCAGCTCGGCTTCGTGGCGCGGGACGCCGTCGTCGCGCTCGGTCGACGCGATGTACCAGTCGTGGTAGCCGTGGTAGCCGCAGGCGACGACGTGCTCGCGGCCGGTCAGCGCCCGCGCCGCGCGGATCGCGCCGCCGGTGGCGTCGGCGCCGTTCTTGGCGAAGCGCACCTGCTCGGCGCACGGGACGATGTCGATGAGCGCCTCCGCGACCTCGACCTCGAGCGGGTGCATGAGCGTGAACGTGGTGCCCGCGCGCACCTGCTCGGTGACGGCGGCGGTGACCGCCGGCTCGTCGTAGCCGAGCAGGATCGGCCCGAGCGCCATCGGCCAGTCGACGTACTCGTTGCCGTCGACGTCCCAGACGTGGCTGCCGGCGCCGCGGACGAGGAACTTCGGTGACACGCCGTCCACGAACTGGGTCGGCGACTTGGACAGCGTCTGCGTGCCCAGCGGTATGGCGCGCCGGGCGCGCTCCCACAGCCGCTCAGAAGCCGCGATCGAGCGAGTCACCGACGGGAGGCTAGTCTGCCCGGCATGCGCACCGTGGCGGTCGTGCAGGCCCGGATGGGCTCCACGCGGCTGCCGGGCAAGGTGCTGGCGGACCTCGACGGCCGGCCGCTGCTCGCGCTCGTGCTCGAGCGCGCCGCCGCCGCGCCCGGGCTCGACGCCGTCGCCGTCGCCACGCCCGACCTGGCGCGCGACGACGCGATCGCGGACTTCTGCGCGCGGGAGGATGTCGCGTGCGTGCGCGGCAGCGAGACCGACGTGCTCGACCGCTACCACCGCGCCGCCGCCGCGCTCGACGCCGCCGTCGTCGTCCGCATCACCGCCGACTGTCCGCTGATCGATCCCGAGGTGATCGGCCGGCTGCTCGACCTGCGCTCCCGTGACGAGCTCGACTACGCGGGCAACGCCACCGGCGCGCTCCCGCCCGGTCGCAACCGCTTCCCGGACGGGCTCGACTGCGAGGCGTTCACCGCCGCGGCGCTCGACCGCGCCTGGCGCGAGGCCACCGACCCGGCCGACCGTGAGCACGTCACGCCGTTCATGGGCCGCAACGCGGGCCTGCGCCGCGGGGTGCTCGAGGCCGAGCGCGACTACGGCAACGAGCGCTGGACCGTCGACCACCCGAGCGACCTCGAGCTGGTCCGTGTGGTCGTCGAGCGACTCGGCCGCCGCGCCGGCTACCGCGAGATCCTCTCGCTGCTGGAGCGCGAGCCGCAGCTGCGCGCGATCAACGCCGCGCTGGCGCTCTACCCGAGCCGGACGTAGCCGACGGCGCCGCCGCCGTCGTGTCCGTACGTGCGCTGCGACACCTTGTCGGACGAGTTGCCCTCGATCGTGTGGATCGTGCCGTCGGGGTCGACGGACTCCACGACGCCGATGTGCTCGTCCCACACGATCAGGTCGCCCGGCGCCGGCGTGCTGCCGGCGGGGAGCGCCTTACCGGTCTTCTGCGCCCACGCGTACACGTCGTCGACGCGGCCAAAGCCCTGGCCAGAGTCGCCCAGCGGCACGCCGGCCTGGCGAGCCGCCCACGAGACGAAGTACGCGCACCAGGGGCCGACGCCGGAGCCGGCGGTGGCCTGCCGGTACTGCGCGATGCGCGGCGAGTCGTTGGAGCCGGGCGGCTGCTCGGCGACGCCGACCTCGGGCCGGATCGCGTTGAGGATCGCCTGGCCGGCCGGGGTGCCGGCCGGCGTTGCGGTGCTCAGCGGCGTGAGCCCGGCCGGCGTGGTCGCCGTCGCGGTCTGCATCGTGCTGGCGAACGACTGCGTCGCGGCCGGCGCCTGCGTCTCGGTCGGCTGGGGCACCAGCATCTGCTGGAGCTCCGCCATGCGGGCGAGTGCGACCTGCAGGCTCATGATCAGGCGGCGAGCGCGGCAGGCGCGAGGTCGCGCAGCAGCGCGGCCCACTGCTGCGCGGCGACCTGCGCGCTGCGATGCTCGGTGACGTACGACTTGGCGGCGGCGCCCACGCGCTCGCCCAGCTCGCGATCGTCGACGAGCTGCAGGATCTGCTCGCGGACGTCGGCGGGCGAGGCGACGTGGAACCCGGTGACGCCGTGCTCGATGTCCGGGTAGACGTTCGGGTCGGCGATCAGCGGGATGCCGAGGGCCGACGCCTCAAGCCAGCGCAGGTCGCTCTTGCCGCGGTAGAAGTTGCTCTGCCCGGCCGGCGCGAGCGCGATGTCCATCAGCGTCATCGCCGCGGGGTAGGTGTCGAACGGCGCCCACGGCACGCTCAGCGCGCGCTCGGGGCCGAACTCCGGCACCAGCGCGTTGGCGAACCGCTGGCCGATCGAGACGAAGCAGGTGTGGGGACGCTGCCGCATGACGCCGGCGACCGCGTCGAGCCACGGGCGGAAGCTGTTCTTGTGCCCGGTCGCGCCCGCCCAGCCGATCGTGACGTTCTCGCGCTGCGGCCGGGTCAGCGCGTACCGCTTGAGGTCGAGCCCGTTGCGGCTGACGTACGTGTTCGGGTTGAGCGCGCGGTAGCGCTCGCCGAGCCACTCGGTGGAGGTGACCACGCCGTCGGTGGCGCGCATGCACAGCTCCATGTCGTCGACGACCTGGCGGTCGAACTTGTCGGCGAAGGCGTGGTCGTCCTGCTTGCGGATGCCACGGACCCAGTCGTCGATCTCGTACAGCACGACGATGCCACGGGCCTGCCACTCGCGGATCGCCTTCAGCCAGGCGACGCCACGCGGCTGCTGGACGACGACGACGTCGTAGTCGGCGATGTCGGCAAACGTGAGCTCCGCCTGCGTGCGGCCCCAGACGAGGTTCGTGTGCGGCGGCTCGGCGGCGTCGTAGCAGACCCAGTCGGTGTCAAGCGCGAGCGCGGGGAGCGCGCAGCGGTACCACGCCACGGCGGTCGAGCCGCGCGAGAGGAAGAGCGTCTTGGGCAGGCTCATCAGAGCACCTCCGGGACCCATTGGGACAGGTCGGTCTGGCCCCAGCGCGTGAGCATCCGGGCCGTGGACTCGCGCGTCCACTCGATGATCTTGGGGCTCGCCTTGCCGCGGAAGAACTTCTCGCGATGCGTGGCGACGACCGTGGGCTCGTAGATGCACTCGAGGCCCGCCTCGAACACGCGCAGGCAGTAGTCGAGGTCCTCGAAGCACATCTTGTAACGCTCGTCGTAGAGGCCGATCTGCTCGAGCGTCTCGTAACGGATCAGCTGCAGCGCGGCGGTGACGGGGCAACGCGTCGGCTGCTGCGCCTCGGGCAGTTCGGCGGGGCCGTACTGGAAGCGGTGCAGCCAGTCTCGGTGCAGCGGCGAGAGGAAGATGCCGGCGTGCTGGATCAAGCCGTTCGGGTACAGCAGGCGGGCGCCGACAACGGCGGCCGGGCGGCCCTCCGTGTCGGTGCGGGCGAGCATGCGCTCGAGCCAGCCGGCCTCGGTGAACTCGATGTCGGCGTTGACGAGCACGGCGTCGCGCTCGGTCGCGAGCGCGAACTCGAGCCCGGCGTTGACGGTGGCGGAGAAGCCGGAGTTCTCCTCGTTGGCGGCGAAGGCGATGCCCAGCTCGTCGCAGACGGCCTCGAGGCCGGCGATCAGCTCCTGGGCCGGGCTGGCGTCGTCGACGACCAGCACCTCCGCCTGGGGAGCGGTTGCGCGCAGCGACACGAGGCAGCGCAGCAGGACATCGAGCTCGTCCTCGTTGCGCACGAAGGCAGGGACGATGCAAAGCGTGGGACGGACGGTCACATCCGGTTGTTCGGACGCCTCCGCGCAACCTTTAACTGCGACGGGCGGCCCGATATATGGGGCCGCCCGCCGCGATCCGTCCCTCGGTGGGGTTATGTGAGGCTTAGCGCAGGAGCGAAAGCACGCCCTGCGGGGCCTGGTTGGCCTGCGCGAGCATGCTCGTGCCGGCCTGCTGCAGGATCTGGAGCTTGGTGAAGTTGACCATCTCAGAGGCCATGTCCACGTCGCGGATCCGGCTCTCGGACGCGACCAGGTTCTCCTGGTAGGTCGCGAGGTTGTTCAGGCGATGCTCGAGGCGGTTCTGCACCGCGCCGAACGTCGAACGGGCGGTCGAGACGTTCTCGATCATGTCGTCGATGTCATCGACCGACAGCGAGTTGAGCACGGCGCTCGCGGCGTCGACGTCCGCCGCGTCGCCAGCGCTGATGAGCTCGGACACACCGCCGGTGCCCGACAGGGCGACGGTGGTGATGGCGACCGTGTCAGCGGAGTTGGCGCCGACCGTGAACGTGAAGGACTTGCCGTCGAGCAGCTTCAGACCGTTGAACTCGGTCTTGCTCGAGATGTCCTTGACTTCCTTGCCGAGCTGCTGGACCTCAGCCGCGATGGCCTGCTTGTCCTGATCGCTCAGCACGCCCGAGTCGTACTGGACCTTGAGGTCACGGACACGCTGCAGCATCGAGTGCACCTCGTTGAGGGCACCCTCCCCCGTCTGCACGAGCGAGACGGCATCCTGCGCGTTGCGCTGCGCCTGGTCAAGACCACCGATCTGAGCGCGCATCTTCTCCGAGATGGCAAGCCCGGCGGCGTCGTCGGCGGCACGGTTGACGCGATAGCCCGACGACAGCTTCTCCATCGACTTGGCGGCCTTGGCCGCGGTGCCGGTCAGCTGACGGTGGGCGTTGAACGCCTCAACGTTGTTCTGGATACGAAGGCCCATGATCATCTCTCCTTGATGATTGGTGTATTAGGCCGAGGCGACTCCATGTCGCCCCACTTACAAACGGAATGATCGGCCTGCCGGCGGGAACCTTTAGCGGAAAGAAAACGGGCGGCCCGAGGGCCGCCCGTTCAAGCGAATCAGCGTGTAGGTGAGTACTAGCCGCGGAGGAGCGACAGCACGCCCTGCGGCGCCTGGTTGGCCTGCGCGAGCATGCTCGTGCCGGCCTGCTGCAGGATCTGCAGCTTGGTGAAGTTGACCATCTCAGAGGCCATGTCCACGTCGCGGATCCGGCTCTCGGACGCGACCAGGTTCTCCTGGTAGGTCGCCAGGTTCGCCATGCGGTGCTCGAGGCGGTTCTGCACCGCGCCGAACGTCGAGCGCATCGTCGAGACGTTCTCGATCATCGTGTCGATCTCGTCGACCGACAGGTTGTTGAACGCAGCCGACGCGGCGTCGAGCGAGCCGGCCGAGCCGACGTCGATCAGGTCGCCGACGCCCGAAGCGGCGTTGTTGAGCGTGACGGTGTCGATCGTCACGGTGTCGGCCGAGTTGGCGCCGACGGCGAAGCTGAACGACTTGCCGCTCAGGAGCTGAAGACCGTTGAACTCGGTCTTGCCAGCGATGTCGCTGACCTCCTTGCCGAGCTGCTGGACCTCAGACGCGATGGCCTGCTTGTCCTGATCGCTCAGCACGCCCGAGTCGTACTGCACCTTCAGCTCGCGCACGCGCTCGAGCATGGAGTGCACCTCGTTGAGCGCGCCCTCCCCCGTCTGCACGAGCGAGACGGCATCCTGCGCGTTGCGCTGCGCCTGCTCAAGACCACCGATCTGAGCGCGCATCTTCTCCGAGATGGCAAGGCCGGCAGCATCGTCGGCGGCACGGTTGACGCGATAGCCCGACGACAGCTTCTCCATCGACTTGGCAGCCTTGGCCGCCGTGCCGGTCAGCTGA
This sequence comes from uncultured Solirubrobacteraceae bacterium, assembly GCA_963803335.1. Classification (GTDB taxonomy): domain Bacteria; phylum Actinomycetota; class Thermoleophilia; order Solirubrobacterales; family Solirubrobacteraceae; genus DASSUW01. The sequence continues at coordinate 72,988 of CAWDME010000019.1, forward strand.
CGATGGGCGTTGAACGCCTCAACGTTGTTCTGGATACGAAGCCCCATTGCTTGATAACTCCTGTAGGACGGATAGGGGACGGGCGACTCCATGTCGCCGCTGCCCGTGGTCATCGGCCCGCAATTTCGAACCTTTAATTGCGACGGGCGGCCCGATATATGGGGCCGCCCGCCGCGATCCGTCCCTCGGTGGGGTTATGTGAGGCTTAGCGCAGGAGCGAAAGCACGCCCTGCGGGGCCTGGTTGGCCTGCGCGAGCATGCTCGTGCCGGCCTGCTGCAGGATCTGGAGCTTGGTGAAGTTGACCATCTCAGAGGCCATGTCCACGTCGCGGATCCGGCTCTCGGACGCGACCAGGTTCTCCTGGTAGGTCGCGAGGTTGTTCAGGCGATGCTCGAGGCGGTTCTGCACCGCGCCGAACGTCGAACGGGCGGTCGAGACGTTCTCGATCATCGTGTCGATCTCGTCCACGCTCAGGCCGTTCAGCGCGGCCGACGCGGCGTCGAGCGAGCCGGCCGAGCCGACGTCGACCAGGTCCGCGACGCCGGAGGCGCCACCCAGGTCGACCGTGTCGATGCTGACAGTGTCGGCCGAGTTGGCGCCGACGGTGAACGTGAAGCTGGTGCCGGACAGGAGCTTCAGACCGTTGAACTCCGTCTTGCTCGAGATGTCCTTGACTTCCTTGCCGAGCTGCTGGACCTCAGCCGCGATGGCCTGCTTGTCCTGATCGCTCAGCACGCCCGAGTCGTACTGGACCTTGAGGTCACGGACACGCTGCAGCATCGAGTGCACCTCGTTGAGGGCACCCTCCCCCGTCTGCACGAGCGAGACGGCATCCTGCGCGTTGCGCTGCGCCTGGTCAAGACCACCGATCTGAGCGCGCATCTTCTCCGAGATGGCAAGCCCGGCGGCGTCGTCGGCGGCACGGTTGACGCGATAGCCCGACGACAGCTTCTCCATCGACTTGGCGGCCTTGGCCGCGGTGCCGGTCAGCTGACGGTGGGCGTTGAACGCCTCAACGTTGTTCTGGATACGAAGGCCCATGATCATCTCTCCTTGATGATTGGTGTATTAGGCCGAGGCGACTCCATGTCGCCCCACTTACAAACGGAATGATCGGCCTGCCGGCCGCAGACTTGAGAAGAAACTTTCAGGCGCGGACGTCGATACCGCCGGCCGGCGCTGCGCCGCGCTCCTGGGGCGCCTGCGGCGGCGCCTGACGGCGGCGGCGCTCACGCTCGCGGCGCTTCTTGTCGGCCTCGCGCTCGAGCGGCCGCAGGGGCGGCAGATCGACGGGCTGGACCGTGCGGTCGGTGGTGCGGTCGATCGGCGGGATCGGGTCCACGCGCGGTCAGCGGCTAGTGGGCGGCCTCGGCCACCGCGGCCTGGGCGTCGGCGACGGCCTGGGCGCGGGCACGAGCGCCGTTCTGGCGCGCCTCGACGACCATGCGCACCTCCTGCAGCACGATCTGGCGCCAGACGGCGAGGGCGCAGGCCCAGCCGACGACGTTGCCGACGAGCCCGGCGAGCACCGCGCGCAGCGCGGCCTCCTGGCCGGGGACACCGGCGTGCAGCGAGAACAGCAACACGATCGCGAAGGCCGCAAGGGCGGTGCGCGCACGCGCGCGGCGGACCGAGGCGTTGGCGCGCGGGTGGGCGGCGACCGACACGGCCTTGGGGCCTGCCTCGTCGGCGCCCTTCTTCTTCTTGGCCTTCTTGTCCTTCTTGTCGGGCTCGTCGCTCATCGGCCTCTCGCCATCCTCAGCGCCTGCAGCTCACGCTCGCGCACGAGGCGCACCAGGCGCTCCTCGTCCTCGCGCGAGATCGAGTCGATGCGGATGCCCTTCTCCTCCATGCCGGCGACGCGCACCACGCGCCCGAGGGCGCGGATCGGCTCCGCGCCCGGCTCGGGGACGAGCTCGATGCGGACGTCGATGCCGAGCGGCATGTTCCACTTGTCCTTGACGAGGACGCCGCCGCCGGAGACGTTGAGCGTCTGGGTCTCGCCGCCGACCGGCTCGTCGATGCCCTTCACGTGGATCGGCAGATGCGCGTCGACGCGGGCCCACTCGCGGCGCTGGATGCGCTCGGCCTCGCCCTGCATGACCACCCGCAGCGTCTCGCCGGAGTCGATCTGCAGGATGCCGCCGAAGCGCTGGATGCCGCGGCCGGTCTTGTACTCGACGGCGACTTCCTGGCCCGCCAGCCGCTTGACCCGCGCGTCCTTGACCGCCAGCACGAGCACGATGGCGCCGGCCTCGATGGCCGACACCGTCGCCGGCAGCAGGCCGACGTGCGGCAGGCTCAGCTGCACGTGCTCCCCGGCGGGGATTGAGGGGTGGGCGGGCGCCGACACGGCCATAGTCGATCAGGGCAGCAGCTGCTTCGCCAGCTCGTCAGGGTCGACCGGCGCGATCGCGTCGCGCGAGCAGACATAGGACAGCGCACGGCGACCGGTCACCGCGAGCTCGACCGGCGCGCCCGGGCGGGTCGTCTGGTCGGCGTGTGTGAGCGCGACGTGCGTGATGCCGAGCGGGGCCAGCGCAGCGGCCAGCTCGTCGGCAGCGGCCGCACTGAGCGTGGCCGGCAGTGCGAGGTGCACCTCGGTGACGCCGAGCGTCTGGAGGTCCTCCGCGATGCGGGCGACCGCGGCGCGGTCGGCCGGGCCGGCGGCGGGAGCGTCGACGATCGTGAGCGTCGCCTCGCGGCGGGCCATCCGCTGGGCAGCCTGGCGCGCGTCGTCGGCGGCGATGACGCTCACGCCGAGCGGCTCGAGCCGCGACGCGAGGCCGACACCGCCGTCGTTGGCGCGCAGCGTGACGACGACCACGTCGGCGTCGGCCTTGGCATACGCAGCGGCCAGCCGCTCGGTCGCCGAGGTCTTGCCGGCACCGCCGGCGCCGACGAACGCGATCGTGCGCGCGTCGCCGCCGAGGTCGGACATGATCGGCATGCGGCGGGAGAGTGCGGTGCGGATCAGCTTCTTGATGCCACGCGGGTCGGCGAACGGCAGGCCGTGCGCGACGGCCTCGGCGACGATGTCCTTGGCCAGCGTCGCGCTCAGGCCGGCGGCGACGAGACGCTGCTCGTGCGCGTCAGCGACATTCGGGCGCTCGGCGCCGAGACCCTCACGGGCCGGAGTGGGCTCGGGGAAGGGCATCTCCTGCACGGCCGGCGGGATCATCTCATCAGGTGAAGGCGAAGCCGCCACCGGTCGCGAAGCGGGCGAGACGGGCTCGTAGACCGGCGCCGCATCCTCGATCGCAACCTGGTTCGGCTGCGGGCCGTAGAGGCCGGCCGTAACGGTCTGGGCGGCAGCGCCCTGCGCGGCGGCGAGGAGCACCTCGTGGGCGCGCTCGCCCACGGGCCCGTGCGCATGTGCCAGCGCGTCCGCGAACGGAGCGGCCTGGTCGACCAGCGCGCGGATGGCGGGGGACTCGAAGCCCTCGGCGGTGGCGCGGTCGTTGCGCGCCTCGAGCTCCTCCTCGTCGTCGATTGGGTTCCCGCCCGCCCGCGCATCGACCTCGACGTAGGAGCGCTGGAAGAACCCGGCGACGCCGCCCGCGAGACCCTCGCGGCGGCGGACGACGATGGCGTCCGAGCCCAGCTCGGCGCGAACCTGCGGCAGGACCTCTTCGAGGCTGCGGCCCCGGAAGGTCTTCACGTCAGTGATGGAATCAGTTGTCGTATCCATGTCCACTCTTGTCAATCGGCACTAACCGGCAACGGCAAAAGCACCCGCACCCTGTCGTGCGGCAATCGAGGCGGCATCCAGCACACCGACGGTCTCAACGCTGACACCGGGTGCGATCTCGTTGTACGAGCACACCGCGAGCTGCGGGAGGCGCTGCTCCCACAGGCGGCGCAGATGTCGGCGGACGCGGGCCGAGCAGAGCATCACCGGGCGGCCGCCCCGGGCTAGCGCCTGCTCGACCTGCTCCGCGCATAGATCGACGAGCGTGTGCGCACGGACCGGATCCATGGCGAGGAACTCGCCATCGGCCGTCTGCACGAGTGACTCGGCGATCTCCTGCTCGAGCGCCGGATCCAGGGCAATCGCCTTCAGAATGCCCTCGGCGTCGAGATAGGGTGCAACGATTGTGCGTCCGAGCGCCTGCCGCGCGTACTCGGCGAGCATCGAGACGTCGCGCGTGAGGCGCGCCTTGTCGCCGATGGCCTCGACGATCGCGCCGAGGTCGCGGACCGACACGCCCTCGCGCAGGAGCGCTTGGAGGACGCGCTGGATCTCGCCGACGGACAGGACGTCGGGGACGACCTCGTCGACCACCGCGGCGTTGACCTCCTTGAGCTGATCGAGCAGCTGGCGGGTCTCCTGCCGCGTGAGCAGCTCCGACGCGTGGACGCGGATCGTCTCGGTGAGATGGGTGACGACGACCGACTCGGGGTCGACGACCGTCCAGCCGAGCGCCTCGGCCTCGGCGCGGCCGGCCTCGGGAATCCACACCGCGGGCAGGCCGAAGGCCGGCTCGGTGGTGGCGATGCCGGGCAGCTGGCCCATCGCGTCGCCCGGGTCCATCGCCAGGTGGTGGCCGGCCATGATGCCTCCGCGGGCGACCTCGGTGCCGCGCACACGCATGACGTACTCGTGCGAGTCGAGCCCGACGTCGTCGCGGATGCGCACCGGCGGGATGACCATGCCGAGCTCGGACGCGATCTGGCGGCGGATCGTGCCGACGCGCTGCAGCAGCGTGCCGCCCGCCTGCTGGTCGACCATCGGCACGAGGCCGAAGCCGATCGCCAGCTCGAGCGGGTCGAGCGCCAGCGCGTCGAGTGCAGCGTCACGCGGCGCGGGCAGCTCGCCGGCGCCGGTCGCGGCCGGTGCGGTCTTGGCGGCCAGCTCGCGCTCGGCCTTGTTCGGCACCTTGCGCAGCGACCAGCCGACGGCGAAGAACAGGCCGCCGATGACCAGGAACGGGATCTTCGGCAGCGCCGGGACAACCGCGAAGGCCATGATGACCACGCCGGCCACGAGCGGCGCCTTGCGCTGGTCGAGGATCTGGTCGGTCACCTCGGTGCCGAGGTCGTCCGCAGAGGCCGAGCGGGTGACGAGGATGCCGGTGGCGACGGAGATCAGCAGCGCGGGGATCTGCGCGCACAGGCCGTCGCCGACGGTCAGCAGGGAGAAGGTGTGGGCAGCCTCGCTGAACGGCAGCCCCTGCTGCAGGACGCCGACGACGATGCCGCCGATCAGGTTGATGCCGGTGATGAGGATGCCGGCCATCGCGTCGCCCTTGACGAACTTGGAGGCACCATCCATCGCGCCGTAGAAGTCGGCCTCCTGGGCGATCTCGGCGCGGCGCTTGCGCGCCTCCTCGTCGGTGATCTGGCCGGTGTTGAGGTCGGCGTCGATCGCCATCTGCTTGCCCGGCATGGCGTCGAGGGTGAAGCGGGCGCCCACCTCGGCCACGCGGCCGGCACCGTTCGTGATGACCACGAACTGGATGACGATGAGGATCAGGAAGATGACGAGGCCGACGACCACGTTGCCACCGACGACGAAGTTGCCGAACGCGGTAACCACGTGACCGGCGTCGCCGTGCAGCAGGATCAGGCGCGTCACGGAGACGTTGATCGCGAGCCGGAACAGCGTGGTGAGCAGCAACAGGCTCGGGAACGACGAGAAGTCGAGCGCGCGCGGCACGTACAGCGTCGCCACGACGATCATCAGCGCGGCCGAGATGTTCAGCGTGATCAGGAGGTCGAGCAGGAACGCCGGCAGCGGGATGACCATCATCGCCACGACCAGCACGACGGCGCCGGCGGCGGCGAGATCGGAGTGGCGCGAGGCCTTCTTCAGGAGATTCATGCGGCAGCCCTCCGAGCGCCCGCGACCTTGTACACGTAGGCGAGGAGCTGCGCCACGGCGGCGAACATCTCCTCAGGGATCTGACGGCCGACGTCGACGCTCGCGTACAGCGCGCGCGCCAGCGGCGGATCCGGCACGACCTCGACCCCGTATTCGGCCGCGGTGCGGCGGATCCGTAGCGCGAGGTGGTCGGTGCCCTTGGCGACGACGATCGGCGCCGGGTTCTCGGCGTCGTACTTGAGCGCGACCGAGAAGTGCGTCGGGTTGGTCACCACGACGTCGGCCGTCGGCACCGCGTCCATCATGCGCGCGCGGGCCAGCTCCATGGCGCGGCGGCGCTGGGCCATGCGGATCTCGTTCGGCAGCTCCTGCTGCTTGTGCTCCTGCTTGACCTCTTCCTTGTCCATCTTGAGGCCCTTCTCGAAGCGGTGGCGCTGCCAGAAGAAGTCGGCGGCGGCGATCGCGAGGTAGGCGAGCGCGGCGCGCTGGGCGAGCTGCATCACGAGGGTGGCGAGCGCGGGCAGGAAGGCTTCGGCGGGCATGCCGACGAGCGCCGCCATCTCGTCGAGCTTCGGGAACAGCGCCAGCGCGACGATCGCGCCGACGGCGGCGACCTTGAGCGTCGACTTGACGGCCTCGACCGCCGAATTCGGGCTGAACAGCTGCTTGAGGCCGGACGCCGGGTTGAGCTTCTTGAAGTCGGGCTTGACCGCCTGGAAGGACGGCTTGAAGCCGACCTGGACGACGTTGGCGAACGCGCCGGCGATCGCGCAGACGATCACGATCGGCGCGATGCCGACAAGCACGTGGCCGCCGATCGTCATGAACAGCTCGCCGATGCCCTTGCGGTCGACGACGCTCGGCTCCTTGATCAGGTCGAGGATGCCGACCATCGCGTCGGCCATCCGGTGGTACGTCCCGGGGCCGAAGGCGGACAGCGCGAGCACCGAGGCGAGCATCACGACGGCGCCGTTGACGTCCTGCGAGCGCGCGACCTGGCCCTTCTTGCGGGCCTCTTGGCGCTTCTTCGGTGTGGCCTTCTCGGTCTTGTTCTCAGCCATCTCAGCCGGCCACCTTCAGGGTGTGCAGGGCGGAGGCCACGGAGCTCTGCAGCTCGTCGCCGAGCCAGCCGGCCACGAACGGCAGCGAGGCGCCGACGAGCACGAGGCCGACGGTGACCTTGGCCGGGAAGCCGACGCCGAACACGTTGAGCTGCGGCACGACGCGCGAAACGAGGCCGAAGGCGACGTCGGTGAGCAGCGTGGCGAGCATCACCGGCGCGCAGACCTGGACGGCCGCGCCGAAGATGCCGCTGAAGGCGACCTCGGCGCCCGCGACGAGCGAGGCCATGTTCGGCGCCTCGGTGAGCGGGATCGCCTCGTAGGACCGGGCGAGACCCTGGATCACCCAGGCGTCGCCGTTGATGACGACGAAGATCATCACGCCGATCAGCGCGTAGAGCTGGTTCAGGACGCCGCCGTTGGTGCCGTTGATCGGGTCGACGAGCGCGCCGAACGAGAAGCCGATCAGCGTGTCGAGCAGGCTGCCGGCCACCTGGATGGCGGCGAACAGCGCGGCGAGCGAGAACGAGAAGGCCATCCCGACGAGCATCTCCTTGAGGATCAGCCCGCCGAGCGCGAGGACGTCCATCGGGATGTGCTGGCCGTCGCCGGCGTGCGAGGCGATCGGGTAGATGCCGATCGCGAGGCCGACGGCGACGATGCCCTTGGCGCGCGCGGGGATCATCTTCGAGCTGAAGAGCGGCGCCAGCAGGAAGAGCGGCGAGATGCGCGCGAGGACGAGGATGAAGCCGGCGGTCTGCTGCTCGCTGAAGTGGGCGAGCAGGTCCTCGGGCCTCATCCGCCCACCAGCTTCGGGATCTCGGAGTACAGGCCCTCGGTCCACGTGAGCAGCTGGCCGAGCATCCACGGGCCGCCGACGACGAGCACGACGGCGAGGCCGGCGATCTTCGGGATGAAGGAGAGCGTCTGCTCCTGGATCTGCGTGGCGGCCTGGAAGATCGAGACCAGCAGGCCGACGACGAGACCGACCAGCAGCAGCGGCATGGCGATCTTGATCGCGAGCTCCATCGCGGAGACGCAGATGCTGATGACCTGGTCCTGGCTCATACGTGGAAGCTCTCCACCAGCGAGCGGGTGACCAGGTTCCAGCCGTCCACGAGGACGAACAGGAGGATCTTGAACGGCAGCGAGATGAAGACGGGCGGCAGCATCACCATGCCCATCGACATCAAGGTCGCGCCGACGACTATGTCGATTATCAAGAACGGCAGGAAGATCAGGAACCCGATCTGGAACGCCGTCTTGAGCTCCGAGATGATGAAGGCGGGGATGAGGACGTGGGTCGGGATGTCGGCCCGCGTCTTCGGATGCTCGACCTTGCCGAGCTTGGCGAACAGCGCGAGGTCCTTGGTGCGCGTCTGGTCGAACATGAACTCGCGCATCGGCCCCTCAGCGCGGTGGAACGCCTGCTCCTGCGTGATCTTGTGCTTCTGGAGCGGGACGATCGCGTCGTCCTTGATCTTCGTGAACGTCGGGAACATCACGAAGAAGGTCAGGAACAGCGCGATGCCGACCAGCACCTGGTTCGGCGGGGCGGTCGGCGTGCCCAGGCCGGTGCGGATGAACCCCAGGACGATCAGGATGCGGGTGAAGCCGGTGACGGTGAACAGCAGCGCCGGGACGAGCGAGACCCCGCCGATCAGCAGCAGCAGCTGGACCGCGCTCTGGCCGTCGGTGCCCTTCACTTGATCACCGTCCGGCGGCGCAGCGCCTCGAGGAAGCCGGGCTTGTCGACCGTCTCGGCCGGCAGCAGGATCGGCTGTCCGCTCTCGTCGTCGGCGAGCAGCCCGAGCATGCGGGCCTCGTGCTCGCCGTAGGTGCGGATCGGCGTGACGCCGTGCTCTCCGACACCGACGAGCACGACCTCGTCGCCGGCGCGGACCAGGTGCATCGCCCGGTTCTGGCCGAGCGGCAGCGTGGCCAGCGTCTTGAGCCCGGAGCCCTCCGCGGTCGCCTCACGCGAGGCCTTGACCTGCTTGAGGACCCAGTACAGCCCGTAGATGACGGCGATGACGATCGCCAGGCCGACGATCGTGCGCACGAGCCCGCCGGACGACGTGCCGACGTTCTCCGTGGCCTTGGCCTTGGAGTCTTGGAGGTTGAGCGGCGTGTTCTCACCGTTCGCCGCGAGGGCGGCGGGCGCGAGGAGGAGCAGGCCGAGAACGGCCGCCCCAGCCGACTTGAAGGCAGAGGAAAGCGGCATCACCGAGGAAGGACGAGTCTGGATCAGGACTCGACCCGTTCATCGGCCGCCGCCGCGCCACCTTGAGCAGCGGGATTTCAGTCCACGTCGCGGCGCCGCTCGACCAGCAGGCCGGCGGTGAAGAAGACGACGGCCCAGACGAGGAGCACGATCACGGCCTTGGTCCACGACAGCGACAGGTCGCTCTGCGCGCCCCCGGCGACGCCGGCGGCCGGCAGCGTGGTGTAGGCCGGGAGATTGTCGCTGATCAGCTGGAGCGCCGGCGAGAGGATGAACAGCCAGATCAGGGCGCCGACGACGCCCGCGACCTGGTTGCGCACGAGCACGCCGACGCCCACGCCGAGCGCCGTGGTGAGCACGGCCACGATCAGCCCGCCTCCGATGATCGTCGCGAAGTCCTTGGCCGCGAGCGACTCGCCGCCGCTCGCCAGCGACAGCCCGAGCGCGAGCGCGACGACGACCATCACGGCGCCGACCACCAGCGCCGTGAGCATGTAGGCGATCAGCCGCGCGACCGTCAGGCGCCCTCGGCCGGGCGCGATCAGCACCGCCGGCGCGATCGTCCGGTGCCGGTACTCGCCGGTGGCGCCGACGATCCCGAAGATCAGCAGCGGAACCGACAGGACGCCGCCGACGTTCATCGCCTCGCGCTTCTCCTGGGCGGTCGTGGGGTCGCCGGCGAGGGTGCTGATCAGCACAAGTGCCAGGACCAGCAGCACCGAGGCGACGCCGAAGGCGAGCGCCGTCCGCGTCGTGCGCACCTTGATCAGCTCGCCAGAGATCAGCCGCGTCATGCGATCGGCCGCTCGTCGCTGGTGAGCGCCAGGAACGCTTCCTCGAGCGAGGTCGCGCGCGTCGTCAGCTCGTGCACGGGCACGCCGGCGGCGAACGCCACCTCGCCGACCCGGGCGGGATCGTCGGCGTCGACGAGCAGCTCGTCGCCGTCGCCGGCGGCACTCAGGCCCGCGTGCTCGAGCGCCGCGCGCAGCTCGGCGGTGCGGGGGGAGCGGACGACTACATGGCCGCCGGCGGTCAGGCGCGACACCGGGCCCTGGTCGACGAGCCGGCCGCGGTGGATGACGACGACGTCGTCGACAGTCTGGGCCACCTCGGCGAGCACGTGGCTGGAGACGAGCACGGTCCGGCCCTCGGCCGCCATGCCGCGCAGGAAGTCGCGCAGCCAGCGGATGCCCTGGGGGTCGAGGCCGTTGGCGGGCTCGTCGAGCACCAGCACCTGCGGGTCGCCGAGCAGCGTCGCGGCGAGGCCCAGCCGCTGGCGCATGCCGAGTGAGTACTTGCCGGCGCGCCGGCCCGCGGCGTCAGCGAGCTCGACGAGCCGCAGCACCTCGTCGACGCGCGAGCGCGGGAGCCCGGCCATCGCCGCCAGGGCGCGCAGGTGGTCGCGGCCGCTGCGGCCCGGGTGGGCGCCCGCGATCTCGAGGTTGGCGCCGACGACGCGCGCCGGCTCCGGTAGCTGGGAGTAGGGCTGCCCGAGCACGGTCGCGTGCCCGGCGGTCGGCCGCGCCAGCGCCAGGATCATCCGCAGCGTGGTGGTCTTGCCCGCGCCGTTGGGCCCGAGGAACCCGGTCACCGCCCCGTCGCGAACCGAGAACGAGAGGTCGTCGACCGCGGTCACGGACCCGTAGCGCTTCGTCAGCCCCACCGCGTCGATCGCCGTCACGCGGCGAGAGGCTAGCGGCGGTGCTCGAAGCGCAGCTCGTTGATGACCGCGCCGGAGAGCACGATGATCGCCAGCGCGTAGAACCACACGAGCGCGATCAGCACGAACACGAACGTCGTGCCGAAGCGCAGCGTGGACACGTTGCGCAGGTACAGCGGGAACACGTAGTCGAGCACGGCGATCGCGAGCGTGGCGCCGAGCGCGCCCGGCCACACGCTCCGCCAGGGCATGCGCCCGCTCGGGACCAGGGCGTACGTCACGCACAGCGCGATGAACAGCACCAGCACGCCACCGGCCAGCGAGACGCCGTAGACGAGGCCGCGCACGTCCGAGAGCCCGAACGGCAGGTCGTCCGTGCCGGAGGTCAGCAGGCCCTGCAGCGCCGGCACCGCCACGCTCGCGACGATGAACAGCAGCACCACGGCGAACATCCCGAGCGCGAACAGCTTCTGCCGCACCCAGGTGCGGCAGTCGCGGTGGTAGATGCGGCAGAACGCGGTGTCGAGGGCGCCCCAGAACGTGGAGGCAAACCACACGGCGGCCACGATCGCGAGGATGCCCGCGGTCGTCGAGGTGTGCTGCAACCGCCGGATCGCGGCGCTCAGCGTGCTCTCGGCGGCGCTGGGGAAGAGCTGCTGAAGGTCGAGCAACACCGAATGCTGCAATTCGGCCGAGCGCAGCACACGACCCGCGATCCACAGCGCGACCAGCGCGAGCGGGAAGATCGACAGGAGCAGGTTGTACGCGACCATCGACGCAAGGCCTGTGAGGTTGTCCTCGTAAGCCTTGCGCCAGAAATGAACAACCGCGGCGCGGGCACGCCCCATGCGAGCCGCATTATCCCGGCCGCGGGGTTCCTACGCTTCGGCGGGCACAACCGGCGCGATCGCCGGCATCTCGGCGACCGGCGCGGCGGGCACCGCAGGCTGCGCGGCGTCGGCCTCAGCGGCGGGCTCGCCGGCGACGACCTCGGTGACGCGCAGGCCGAACTCCTCGTCGATCACGACGACCTCGCCGCGCGCGATCGGCTTGCCGTTGACCAGCAGGTCGACGGGCTCGCCGGCGAGGCGGTTGAGGGTCACGATCGAACCCGGGCCGAGCGCCAGCGTCTCGCGGATCGTCATGTGCGTGCGGCCGATCTCGACGGCCAGCTCGACCGGCACGTCGTAGAGACGCTCGAGCTCGGGCGTGTCGGCGCCGGTGTCGGCGCCGACCGGGGTGGTGGTCGTCTCGAACGGGACGTAATCGACGGGATCGCTCATGGCTTCGCTCACTGGACGGTGACGTCGGGGAACAGGACCTCTTCGACCTTCACGTCGGTCTTCTTCTTGAGATCCTTGAGGATCTCTTCCTGCAGCTTCTCGCGGCCCTTGCGATCGATGACCTGCGAAGCGGGGGCATCGGTGAGGTCGTCGGTGATGATCGCGCGCACGACCGCCTCCTGGCTCATCGTGCCGTAGCCCTCGGGCGGCGAGGCCGCCGCTTCCCCGCCGGCGGGCACGGCCGAGGTGTCGTCGTGCGCGAGCACGAGCGCGGTGGTCAGCTTGGCGAAGCGACCGTCGTGCAGGTTGACGAGGAACTCCTTCTGAAGGATGTAGACCGTGCCCTCGACCTTGGGCTTGGCCTCGGCCTTGTCGGAGCCCGCGAACTTGAACTTGTAGGCCCCGCCGAGCACCACGAGGAGCACGGGGAGGACGATCATCAGCTTCTTCTTCATGGTGTGTCTACGACTCCTGGTGCATGCGGGTGAGGATCACGTCGACGCGGCGGTTGCGCGAGCGCCCTGCGGCGGTCGCGTTGCTCGCGGTCGGGTCTTCGGCGCCGTACAGCGAGCCGGAGAGCCGGCCGCTCGGGACGCCGTCAGAGGCAAAGGTGCGGATCACGGACGAGGCGCGGGCGCCGGACAGCTCCCAGTTGCTCGGGTATTGAGAGTTGGAGATCGGCTGCGAGTCGGTGTGGCCCTCGACGACGATCGGGTGCGTCTGCTCGGCCTTGAGCACGTCGCCGAGCTTGTCGAGCAGGTTCAGCGCGCCCGGCTTGAGCACGGCCTGGCCTGAATCGAAGAAGACGTTGTCGGTGAGCAGCTCGACGACGAGGCCGCGCTTGGCGACGGTGGTCTCGACCTTGCCGGTCAGGCCCTCCTTGGCGACGAGCGCGTCGATCCGCTCCTTGAGCTTCTTGAAGTCCTGGTTCTCCTTGGCGACGGCTTTGCTCTGCGCCTGCTCGATCGAGGAGTCGGCCATCGCCTGCAGCGGCGTCATGGCGGGCAGCGGGGGCTCGGTGCCCGGCTTGTTGGGCTGCTTGTCGTTGCCCGTCTCCATGACCGCCTGGCCGCCGGAGAGGATCTTGCCCGAGAAGGCGTTCTGGAGCGCCTTCTGCAGCGCCTCGAACTTCGAGGTGTTCACGGACGAGATGGCGAACAGCACCATGAACAGGCAGAAGAGGAGCGTCATCATGTCGGCGAACGACACGAGCCAGCGCTCCTCGTTCTCGTGCTCCTCCTCGTGGTGCCGACCCTTCTTGTGGCGCCGCGCGGACATCGGCCTACGCGGCTTCCTTCTGTGCCTTGGAGGCGGCGGCCGCCTCCTCCTCGGACATCCGCATGGCCGGCGGGACGTACGCGGTGAGCTTCTCCTGGACGACGCGCGGGTTGTCGCCGGCCTGGATCGCGAGGATGCCCTCGAGGGTCATCTCACGGAAGTGGAGCTCTTCCTCTGACAGCTGCTTGAGCCGCGAGGCGATCGGGAGATAGATGAGGTTGGCGGTCGAGATGCCGATCAGCGTCGCGATGAACGCGGAGGAGATCGACGGCCCGAGCGTCTCGGGCTTGGAAAGGTTGGAGAGCACGTGCACGAGCCCGAAAACCGTGCCGATGATGCCCAGCGTCGGGGCGTAGCCGCCGGCCTTCTCGAACGGCTGCGTGGCCGCCTTATGGCGCTTGCGCATCGCGTCGTTCTCGGCCTCGAGGACGTCGGCGACGAGCTCGGGGTCGGTGCCGTCGACGACGAGCTGGAGGCCCTTCTTGGTGAACGGGTCCTCGACGTTGGCGAGCTGCTCGTCGAGCGCCAGCAGACCGTCGCGGCGCGCCTGCTCGGCGTAGCCGACGAGCTCGGTGACGCGGCCGTTGAGCTCGAGGACGTCCGGGCTGAACGCCTTCTTGTAGAGCTTCGGGATCGCCTTGATCGAATCGAAGCTCGTGCCGGTGATCGTCGCGCCGAGCGTGCCGACGAGCACGATCAGCATGGCGGACGGGTTGATGACCGCCATGATGTTCGAGCCCTCCATCGTGGCGCCCATGGCGATGCCCAGGCAGCCGACGATGATGCCGATGATCGACGAAGCCTTCATCGATCGCGCTCCTCGCCGTTGACGTGCTCACCACGGACCACGTGCAGCGGCACGTCGGAGCGGCGCCGGACCCGCGGCAGGCCGGCCTCGAGGATCGAGGCGCGCCAGGTGCGGACGAGGTCGATGACCTCCTCGGGGCGCTCGGAGACGATCAGCTTGGTGTGGGTGGTGAGAGTCACGACGGTGTCGGGGGTTGCCTCGATCGACAGGATCAGGTCCGGGTTGAGGTGGAAGTCCTCGTCGGGGTGCGCGAGTCGATGGAGACGGATCACGTCCGGGGTATTCGGCCAAAGTCCGCGGCGCTTAAATGCGAACGCCCGCGACATGCGCGGGCGTTCGGAGAGGCGTGGCGCCTAGGACTAGCGCTTCAGGTTGACCAGATCCTGCAGCATCTCGTCGGCGGTGCTGATCACGCGCGAGTTGGCCTGGAAGCCGCGCTGCGCGGTGATCATGCTCGTGAACGCCTGAGCGAGGTCCACGTTGGACATCTCGACCGCGCCGGCGGTCGTGAAGCCGAACTGCGCGCTCGGGGTGCCGATGGTCGGCGCACCCGAGTTGGCCGACTGCAGCCAGCGGTTGGAGCCGCTGCGCTCGAGGCCGGCCGCGTTGTTGAACGTCGCCAGCGACAGGAACCCGGCGGTGACGCGGGTGCCGGTGCCGTCGACGTAGGTGACCTCGCCGTTGGAGCCGATCGCCGTGTTGGTCGAGCCCGGCGGGATGTTGAGCAGCGTGTCGGCGCCGCCGGCCGTGCGGCCCTGGACGTAGTAGCCGTCCTGGGTCACCAGGTAGCCGGCGCTGTTGGTGGTGAAGTTGCCCGCGCGGGTGTACTCGACACCGGCCGGGTTGGCGACCGGCGGTGTCGCCGTGCTCGCGGCGACACGGAACATGCCGTTGCCCTGGATGGCGACGTCGAGCGGGTTACCCGTGGACTGCAGGGCGCCCGACTGCATCAGGTTGTCGATCGAGCCGAGCTGGGTGCCGAGGCCGATCTGGGCGGCGTTCGAGCCACCCGTGCCGCCGCCGGCGCCCGAGCCACCGCGCTGCAGCTGGGTCAGCGAGTCCTTGAACGTCGTGCGGGCCGACTTGTAGCCGATCGTGTTGACGTTCGCGATGTCATTGGCGGTGACGTCGAGCATCACCTGGTGGGTCTTGAGGCCGCTGATGGCGGCGAACATGCCTCGCATCATCGGGGCATCACTCCTTCCGTCGCCTAAGCGACCTGCGTGATTGTTGCGGGATCGACGCCGTCGGTGCCGGCCACCGTCAGGGACGGCTTGCCGTCCGTGACCGTGACCTTCTCGACGGTGCCGGTGTGGGAAAAGTCATCGGCGTCCACCCACGTCACGGTGCGGCCGATCAGGCCGACAGCGCTGGTGGACGTCATGCTCGCGGCGATCTGCTGGTTCGCCGCGGCCATGTTCGTGATCTGCTCGAGCTGCGAGAAGGACGCCATCTGCCCCATCATGTCCTTGTCGTCCATGGGGTTCATCGGGTCCTGATGCGACAGCTGAGCCACGAAGAGCTTGAGGAAGTCGTCCTTGCCGAGCTCGCCGTTCGACGCGCTCGCGGGCTTCATCTCGTCAGGCGTGAGGATGTGGTTGGGATCGGTGTTGATCGTGCTCATGAGGGTTGGGGTCAGGCGAGGACGTCGACGAGCAGCCCACCGGGCAGCTCGATGACGGACTGGGTCGTCGGGACAGGCTCGGTGTCGCCCTCGGCGTCACCGTTCGAGCGGCGGCCGGCGGACGGAGAGCCGGCGCCATCGCCGTCGCTCCACTCGCCGCGGGCGCTCTGCTGCTGCTGCTGGTCACTCGAGGTCGAGACCTCCAGCGAGAGCAGCGTCACGTCGCGCGCCTCGAGCGCGCGGCGAAGATCGTCGCCGGCCTGGGCCAGCATGTGGGCGGCCTCCGGCGAGTCGGCCACGACGTGCGCGGCGACGCCGGCGCTCGTGGCCTGCAGACGGATCTCGACACCGCCCAGCTCGGCCGGACGCAGCGCCATTTTGGCGTGCGTGATGCCGCGCTCGACGGCCACATGGAGGAACGTCGAGACGGCGGCCGGCACGCGGTGCAGCGGCACCGTGCGCTGCGGCGCGACCTGAGCGGCGACCGGCGCGGGCGCCGGCATGTTGGCGCCCGTGACCGGCGTGGCCGGGGCCATGGCCGGAGCGGGGGTCGCGGCCTGCGGCTCGGGCTTGGCGGCCGTAGCGGCGGGCGTCGCGCCCGGCGCTGTCGCCGGCTCGGCCTGCAGGGCCTGCGCTGCGGGCTGCTCGGCCGCCGTGGCCGGAGCCTGCGGCGCGCCGCCGTGCGGAGCCTGGGCGTGCGGAGCCGGCGCCTCGTCGTGCGTGGCGGGCGCGGGCGTGTCGCCCGGCACAGCGCCGGCCTGCGGCGCATCGGGAGCGGGCGTCGCCGGCGTGGCGGCGTCCTGCTCGGCCGCAGCCTGGGCGGCGGCCGTCTGGGTCGGGACCGCGGCGGTCTGCGGCGCCGTCGCGGGGAGCGCGGGGGCGTCGGTGGCGGTGGCCGGCGTGGCGGCCTGCGGCGCCGGAGCGGCGGGCGTCGCCTTCGCGGCCTCGGCGGCGACCACGACCGCGAACGGCGGCGGCACCTCGGCGAGCGCGGGCGCGGCCGGCGCGGCAGGAACCGCGGGCTCGCCCGGTGCCGGCACGGCGGGGTTCCCGGCCACCGGCGCCTGCGGAGCACCCGGCACGCCGGCGGGGCGCTCGGGCGCGGTGTGCAGATCGGCGTCGGCCGGCTTGGCGTCGTGCGCGGCCGCGGGCTGGCGGTCGTCGTGGCGGTGAGCCGGACGGTCGTCGTGGCGGTGAGCCGGACGGTCCTCGCGGCGAGCCGGACGATCGTCGCGGCGCGCGGGCTGCGCGTCGTCGCGCTGCGACCGGTCGTCGCGGCGGACGGGAGCCTCGTCGCGGCGGGTCGCCGCGTGGGCGTCGAGGAGCGCGGCGAACGCGTCCGTGGGAGCGGCGGACCGGTCGGCCTTGGGGGCCGGGCGGTCCGTCGGCGGCGCGAGCGTGCGCGCGGTCTGGGTGCGGTCGGTTGTCATCACAGTGTTGAGGGGCTGGAGCCGCGATAGGCGGCGGCGTTGGCCTGGACCGCCCGAACGTAGTTCTGCGTCTCGGCGTACGGCGGGACGCCGCCGTAGCGCTTGACGGCGCCGGGGCCGGCGTTGTACGCGGCGAGGGCGCGGGCGACATCGCCGCTGAAGGCGTCGAGCTGGGCGCGCAGGTACTTGGCGCCGCCGTCGAGCGACTGGGCGGGGTCGAGGACGTTGGTGACGCCGAGGCCGGCGGCGGTGCCCGGCATCAGCTGGGTCAGGCCGCGGGCGCCGGCGGCGGACCCGGCGTTCGGGTTGAAGCCCGACTCCTGCTTGACCAGGCCGGCCAGCAGCGCGGGGTCGATGCCGTACTTCTGCGCGGCGGCCGTGATCTCGGCGCCGTACGGGACGTCGGCGGGCAGCTCGGAGGCGCCCGTCGACATGAAGCCCGCAGTGTCGGTGCCGGTCGCGGCGGTCGGCGTCGTGGCGGTGACCGCGGCGCTGGCGGTCGCCGTCTGCAGCTGCGAGGCGAAGGCGGCGGAGGACGAGGCAGCCTGCGCCGGCACCTGCGTGCCGATCATCTGCTGCAGCTCGTTGACCCGAGCGAGGACGGCCTCGACGCTCACGCCGCGACCTGTCCGCGCCGGTGCATCGTCAGCGCGACCTCGTCAAGCGCACCCTGGGCCTTGCGGGCCCATTCGGCATTGTGGTCGGCGGCCTGGCGCTCCTTGAGCTTGTCCATGACCTGGCGCTCGCGGGCGGCGCTCTGGAGCGCGGTGCGGCGGGCCTCGACCTCGGCGTCCTGGCGGTCGAGGTCGAGCGCGGCCTCACGGCGCGTGCGCTCGGCGCGCTCGATGTACGCCTGGGCGGCGATCAGGTCCATGCCGCTGGAACGCGACATGACGGCATCGCGGCCGCTCTGCGCGGCGGCGGCGGCAGCATGGGTCGCCTCGAGCAGCATCGCCTCTCCGCGCAGGCGGAGGCGAAGCTCATGGGCCAGATCTTCGCGAGCGCGCTCTTCAGCACGCTCTCGAAGCGACCGGATGCGCTCGAGACGGAAGACGAAGGACGGAGTCTCCACGACCCGTTTCATCGACCGGTCCCGACCGATCTGTAGTCCGGACTTCGGCATTTAGGCGGCGAGATCGGCCGCGGCGCGCGGAGACGGCTCTAGTGTCGCGACTCGTAAGTCCGTGCGCAGATAGCGGGATGCATCGTCGTGGCTGGCGGCCGCCGATGACCTGGCTCGTACCGGGCGTACTTGCGAGGTCATCGGCGGGCGCCAGGCGCGGCGAGGCGCCCGGTAGCTGCCCGCGAACTTCCGACTCGGGACACTAGGCCGCGAGGTGCAGCGGCGGGATCGCGCTGTGAAGCGGCATGCCCGGCTGGGCGGGCGGTGCGGCAGGGGCCGGGGCCACCTCGGGCTCGGCCGTGACGGCCGGCTCGGGCACGCCCGCCAGAAGCGCGAGGTTCGTCAAGGCCGAGTCGGCCTCGTCGGCGGTCGAGAGCTCGGTCACGCCCTGGCGCAGGAAGCCGTCGATCGGGGCGCGGGCGTCGATCGCCGCGTCGACCAACGGATCGCTGCCGCGCGCGTAGGCGCCGATCGAGATCAGGTCGCTCTTGTCGCGGTAGGTGGCCATCAGGCGCCGCACCTCGTCGCCCGCCGAGCGGACCTCGGGCGTGACGACCTCGCCGACCAGCCGCGAGACGCTGGCCAGCACGTCCACAGCCGGGTAGTGGCCGGCGTGCGCGAGATCGCGCGACAGCACGACGTGCCCGTCGAGGATCGAGCGGACGGCGTCGGCGATCGGCTCGTTCATGTCGTCGCCGTCCACCAGGACGGTGTAGAGGCCGGTGATCGTGCCCCGCTTGGACGTGCCAGAGCGCTCCAGGAGCTTCGGCAGCAGAGCGAACACGCTGGGCGTGTAGCCGCGCGTGGCGGGCGGCTCGCCGATGGCCAGGCCGACCTCACGCTGGGCCATCGCGAAGCGCGTGACCGAGTCCATCATCAGCATCACGTCGGCGCCCTGGTCGCGGAAGTGCTCGGCGATCGTGGTCGCCGTGAACGCAGCCTTGATGCGCACCAGCGCCGGCTGGTCGGACGTCGCGACGATCACGACGGAGCGGGCCATGCCCTCCGGGCCGAGGTCGCGCTCGATGAACTCGCGCACCTCGCGGCCACGCTCGCCGACCAGGCAGATCACGTTGACGTCGGCGGAGGTGGAGCGGGCGATCATGCCCAGCAGGGAGGACTTGCCCACGCCGGAGCCGGCGAAGATGCCCAACCGCTGCCCACGGCCGCACGGGACCAGGGCGTCGAGCGCACGCACGCCGAGCGACACGCGCTCGTGGATGCGCGGGCGCTCCAGAGGATCGGGCGGAGACGCCTGGACGTCGCGCGAACGCGTGTCCGGCCCGCCGATCGGGCCAAGACTGTCGAGCGGACGGCCGAGCCCGTCGAGGGCGCGGCCGAGCAGATTGTCGGAGACGTCGACGCGCAGGGAGCGGCCGGTCGCGCTCACGCGCGCGCCCGGGCCGATGCCCGTCGCCTCGCCGAGCGCCATCAAGAGCGTGCGGCCGGCGCGGAAGCCGACCACCTCGGCCGGCACGGCCCCGCGGCCGCGACCGGTGTCGATCGAGCACACCTCGCCGACCTCGG
Source organism: uncultured Solirubrobacteraceae bacterium (assembly GCA_963803335.1). Lineage (GTDB taxonomy): Bacteria > Actinomycetota > Thermoleophilia > Solirubrobacterales > Solirubrobacteraceae > DASSUW01. The sequence continues at coordinate 92,831 of CAWDME010000019.1, forward strand.
CTTCGAGGCCGGTGGCCTCGACGATCAGGCCGATGAGGTCGATGACGCGGCCGTGGCGGCGGTGCAGGTCGGCGTCGCGCAGCGACGCGGTTGCACGGTCGAGCGCGCCGCTCATGCCGCGGACGAGCTCGAGAGGGCGGCCTCGACGACCTCGCGGGCGCGCACCAGCTTGGTCTCCACGCGCGCGTCCACGTCGCCGTCGGGCGTGCGGACCACGGCCCCGCCGCGCGACACGCGCCGCTCGGCCTGGACCTCGCAGTGCTCGATGCCGCCGAGCGAGGCACGGATCTCGTCCATCGCATCGCGGACGAGCTCGAGATCGTCGGGATGCACGAGCACGGTCACGCGCTCGCGCTCGACGATGCCGCGCAGCGCACCGCGGACGGCCTCGACGACGAGCGCGGGATCGACGGCGAGCGCGCCGCCCAGGACCTTCTCGGCGAGGAACAGCCCGAGGTCGACAGCGTGCGCCTCGAGCCGCTCGGCGCGGGCGATCTGCTCCATCTGCATGGCCTCGACCGCCTGGTTGAGCGCCTCGAGCGCCGGAGCGAGCGCGGCAAGCGCCTCGTCCCGGCCCTCGCGCAGGCCCTCCGCGCGCGCGGCGACGCGCATCGCGTCGGCCTGCGCCTCGGCCTCGGCCAGACCGGTGAGCACGGCGTCGGGACCGCCGCCGCCGGACGCGGCAGGCGCCGCGACGGCGACCGGCGCCTCGAGCGCCTCGAATGAGAACTCGGTGCCGCTCATCACATCAGCTCGTCGTCGCCGCCGCCGCCACCGCGGGAGATGACCACGGCGCCGGCCTCCTCGAGGCGGCGCACGACGCCGACGATGCGGCCCTGCGCCTCCTCGATGACACGCTTGCGCTGCGGCGGCTGGAAGTCGATCTCCTCCTTCAGGAGCTCGGCGCCGCGCTCGGACATGTTCGAGAAGATCCGCGCCCGGACGTCCTCGCTGACGCCGCGGAGGGCGATCGCGAGGTCCTTCTGGTCGACCTCCTTGAGGACCATCTGGATCGACCGGTCGTCGAGCTTGACGACGTCCTCGAAGGTGAACAGCAGCAAACGGACCTCGTCCGCCAGCTCGGACTCGCTCTTGGCGAGCTCGTCGAGCACGTTGCGCTCGGTCGTGCGGTCGGAGTGGTTGAGGATGTCGGCGAGCGACTTGACGCCACCGGCCGCCGCGTACTCCTGGGCGACGATGTTGGAGAGCTTCTGCCGCATCACGGTCTCGACCTGGGACACGACCTCCGGCCGCGTCTCGGCCATCTTCGCGATCCGCTTCGCCACCTCGGCCTGCTCCTCGGGCTCGAGCTGCGAGAGCACCTGGGCGGCCAGGGTCGTGTGCAGGTTGGCGACGACGAGGGCGATGGTCTGCGGCGCCTCGTTGCGCAGGAAGACGTAGATCTGCTCGGCCGGCGTGCGCCGCAGGAACTCGAACGGCCGGCGCTCGATCGTGGCGGCCAGGCGCCCGATGACCTCCTCGGCGCGGTTGGCACCGAGCGAGCGCTCGAGGATGTTGCGCGCGTAGTCCACGCCGCCCTCGGCGATGTAGTCCTCCGCGAGCACCGTGTCGACGGCCTCGCCGATGACCTCACGGCAGACCTCGTTCGGGACCTTGCGCGACTTGGCGATCTCCAGCGAGAGCGCCTCGACCTCAGTGTCGCCGAGGTAGCGGAAGATCTCGCCGGCGCGCTCCTCGCCGATGGCGACGAGCAGGATGGCGGCCTTCTCGATGCCCCGGAGGCCCTTGGTGCTGGCGGCCTCGGCGCCTGGACGGGTGGCGAGTTCGGTGCTCACTTCCTAGTCCTCGGCCATCCACTGCTTGACCTGAGCGGCGACGCGCTCGGGCTCGCGCTCCATCAGCTGGTCGATCGCCTGCAGGTTGGTGTCCGGCGCGCGCGGCGGGAGCTTGATCGTGGGGTGCTGCGGGCCGTTCATGACCTGCGTCTGCTGCTCGAGCTGAGCCAGCGAGACGGGCTCCTCGATCTCGGTCAGCCACGACGGGGCGGCGAGCGCCTCGCCCTCGCGCTTGCGTAGCGAGCGGGTCATGAAGAAGAGGAAGAGCAGCGTGGCGAAGCCGACGCCGACCCACTTGAGCGGGGCGAGCATCGAGGTCGGGACCGGGCCGGTCTTCGGCGCGGCGACCTTGGCGAACGGCACCTGGGCGGCCTGCATCACGTCGCCGCGCGTGGTGTCGATGCCGGCGGCGCTGCTGACGGCCTTCTGGATCGCGGCGAAGTCCGCGGGCGACACCGTCTTGTCGACGAGCAGCGAGACGTGCTGCTTGTTGATGGCGCCGGGCGCGACTTCGGTGTGGTCGACCTGCTTGTCGACGCCCCAGTCGGTGGTGCCGCTGCTGCGCGAGTACTTGGAGTTCGAGCCGCCCGCCGCGCTGCCCGCCGAGTAGGTCGGGATGTTGGCGCCGGTGCCGGCGGCGCCGCCGGTGGTCGTGCCGCCGCCGTTGAGCTTTTCGGTCTCCTTGACGGTCTTCAGCGGCACGCCCTTCTTGGCGTACGTGAGCTTCTCACGCGAGGTCTTGTCCGCGTTCAGGTCGGCGGTGACCTCGACGGTCGCCTTGTTCGGGCCGAGCGTGCGGATCAGCATCTGGTTGAGGTCGGCTTCCATCGAGTTCGCGTAGCGCGCCTCGAGAGCCTGCTTGCCGGCGGCCACGCCCGCGGCGCCGCTGGAGCCGTCACCGGCGGGCCACAGCAGCGAGCCGGACGCGTCGGTGATCGTGACGTTCTCGGTCTTGAGGCCCTTCACGGACGAGGCGACGAGCTGGGCGATGCCGCGCACCGCGCCGGGCTCGAGCGAGTCGGCGGTGTTGCCGAGCATGACGGCGGCCGTGGCCGGCGTCGCCTGGTCGGCGAACAGGTCGTCCTCGGGGAGGACGAGCTGGACCTTCGGGCTGCTGACACCCTGGACGCCGGAGATCGTGCGGGCGATCTCGCCCTCCAGCGCGCGCTGGAAGGTGACCTGCTGCTGGAAGTCGGAGGCGCCGAGCTTCTGCTGGTCGAACAGCTCGAAGCCTTTGGCCGAGCTGGAGTCGAGGCTGACGCCCGAGCCGGCGAGCGCGACCCGCGCCTGCGCGACCTGCGCCTTGTCGACCGCCAGGCCGGTGCCGTTGTTGCGCAGCTCGTAGCCGATGCCCTGCTCGTCGAGCGCCGCGGTGACCTTGCTGGTCTGGGCCGGATCGAGGCCCGACGAAAGCATCGTGTACGACGGGGCCGTGGCGACCTTCAGCATCAGGAAGGCGATCGCGAGGATCGCAACGGCGGAGACCGCGATGATGCCCTTGGAGCGGGCAGGCAGGGCGCGGAAGGTATCGACGAACGGAGGCATGAGTCAGCTACACCTGGGTGTGGAAGATGTCCTGGGCGGCCTCAACGGCCTTCGTACGGATCTGCGAGGCCAGCTGCATCGCGAGCTGCGCCCGCTCGACCGCCATCACGACGGAGGTCGGGTCGGACGCCTGGCCGGTGGCGAGCGCCTGAGAAGCGCTGGACGCCTCGGTCTGGCTGTCGGCCAGGGACTGGAGCGACTTGCCGAGCATGTCGCCGAAGCCGGAGCCGGTCTGCGGCGCCGCCTGGGCGCCGTCGACGGCGCCGACATTCCACTCGGGGCCGGAGGTCAGGAAGGAGGGATCGATGGGAAGCGGCATCAGCGCAGCAGGTCGAGGGTGCGGGTGAACATCTGCTTGGCGGACTGCATCGCCGTCACGTTCGCCTCGTAGGCGCGCTGGGCGCTGATGAGGTCGACCATCTCGGTGACCGTGTCGACGTTCGGCATCGACACGTAGCCCTGCGCGTCGGCGTCCGGGTGGCCCGGGTCGTAGACGCGCTTGAGCGGCGTGGCGCTGTCCTCGACCACGCCGGCGACCTGCACGCCGCCGCTCGAGCCGTTGTCGCCGCCGCCTATGGCCGCCGACAGCGACGCGCCGAACGAGCCGGGCGCCTCCTGCAGGACGACCTCCTTGCGGCGGTACGGCTGCCCGTTGGCGCCGCGCGTCGTCTGGGCGTTGGCCAGGTTCTCGGCCGTGACGTCCATGCGCAGGCGCTCGGCGGTGAGGCCGGACGCGGAGACCTCGAGGCCACCGAACATGCTCATGACGACAGCCCCATCGCGGCCTTGAGGATCCCCAGGCGGGCGTGGAGCACCTGGACGGCGGCCTGCTGCTCGAGCGCGTTGGCCGCGAGCTTGGCCGACTCGGCGTCGACGTCGACCGTGGAGCCGTCGGCGCGCGTGGCGCCGGCCGAGGCATCCTTGGTCGGGGTGAAGGAGAGGCTCTGGAGCGCGGACTGCGACTCGTCGCCGGAGTTCATCGCCGCCGCGAGCGCGCCGTGGAAGTCCACGTCGACGCGCTGGTAGCCGGGAGTGTTGGCGTTCGCCAGGTTCGCCGCCAGCGCCTCGTGGCGCTTGCCGGCGCCCTCGATGGCGCGCTCGAGGGCAAGCTGCGTGGTGTCGAAGAACACTGGGACGGAATCTCCTTGGAAAGAAATTGGAGGTCCATCCTTGGACCTACGAGCCCCGTCCGTGAGGCAGCCAGTCGGTAGATCGGCGGGCGCCGATCGATCTTTAGGCCTGGTCGTTCACCCAGTTGCGCCCGCGGGGCGACTGGGCGGCGGCATATCCGGCGACGGCGCCGCGGCTCGTGTTGAGCCCGGCGAGCTCGCGCTGCGTCCCGGCGCGTGCGCCGGCGAGCGTGGTCAGAAGCTCCTGCTGCACGACGGCGAGCGCCTCGAGCGACAGCCGCGCGCCGGCCGGGGGCGGGCCCAGCGTGGCGGCGATGCGGACGCGCTCGGCCGCCGATGCGGCGAGCTCGTCCCAGCGGCCCTCGGCGGCCAGGGTGCGCTCGCGGTTCGCGAGCGCGAGGATCTCGGACCAGCCGTCCATCAGGCGGCGGCGATCTGGGCCCAGGCGTCGCGCAGCTCGGACAGCAGGTCGCTGACCTTGCCGATCATCTCGGGATCGCGGTTCATCTGGGCTTCGATCAGGTGCCGCGAGCAGAAGACGTAGATGCCCTGGAGCCGGCTGGCGACGACGCCGCCCTTCTCCATGTCGAGCGTCGCACGCAGCTCGTCGATGATCGCCTCCGCGCGCTGCAGGCGCGCGTTGGACTCGCCCACATTGCCCTCGCGCATCGCGTACGCGGCCTGGTGCAGGAAGCGCACGCAGCCGTCGTAGAGCATGACGACGAGCTGGCCGGGGGTGGCGGTGAGGATGCTCTGCTGCTTGTAGGCAACGGAGTGGGAGGCGGTGTAAGCAGACAACGCAGACCTCGGGACGAAATGGACGGACGGTGCCTCCCGGTAGTCGGCGCGCGGCGCCGCTGCTTGAGGCGTTTTTCGCCTAGTAGCTCGGCAGCGAGGCGATCTGGCCGGTGAGCCAGGCCTGCTGCGTCTGCGAGTTCTGCAGAGCGCTCTCCATCGCCGCGAACTGCGCCTTCAGGCGCGTTTCCTTCGCGTCGATCCGCTCGTTCGCCTGATCGAGCTGGTCCTTGAGCAGCTTGATGTTGCTGTCGGCCGCCTTGAGGCGGTCGTCGATGATGCCGTGGCCCCCGGTCTGCGTGTCGACGTAGTCGGACACGGTCTTGGAGAAGCCGGTGAAGAAGTCCTTGACGGCAACCCAGTTGGAGTCGAGCGCGGCGTCGAGCTTGGTGTCGTCGATCGCGAGCTTGCCGTCCTTCGCGTCCTGCGACACGACGCCGCTGGACGAGGCGGGGATGCCGATGCCGAGGTCACCGAGGTCGTTGACCCCGGCGGCGCTGACGACGTTGCTCATCTGGCGGCGCAGCACGTTGAGCATCGAGGACAGCCCCGCGTCGCCGTAGAGCTGGCCCTGGACCGCGTCGGTCGCGGTCGTCGGGTTGGCGATCGGCTTCTCGCTCAGCTCGCCACGCGTCGTGTCGATGAGCGAGTTGTAGGCGGTGACGAACGCCTTGATCTTGGTCTTGACGGCGTCCTGGTCGAGGGTCGGCTCGGTGACCGTGATCGCCGCCGGCGAGCTCGTGACGCCCTTGAGCGTGAAGCGCAGGCCCGGCACCAGGTTCTCGAGCACGTTGGTCTTCGAGGTCGTGACCGCGCCGCCGTCGAGCGAGTACTCGGCGTCGAGCTTGCTGAGGTCGGGCGTCGCGTACGACGCGTCCTCGGAGAGCAGGCCACCGGAGACCGTGAAGTCGGACTGCGACCCAGTCGTGCGCGAGGACAGCACGAGCCGCTGCTCGGTGCCGTTCGTGACGACGGCGGCCACCACCGGGCCGGTCGGCTTGGCGTTGATCGCGTCGGCGATCTGCTGCGGCGTCGCGTCGGCCGCGACGGCGATCTGCATCGTGTTCGTGCTGTCGCTCGCCGACGTGATCGTCAGCGTGCCCGCGGTGCCGCCAGGCAGCGAGTAGCCGCGCTGCGCCGACGAGGCGAGGCGGTTGACCTGGAGCGAGTGGCCACCGATGCCGGCGCCGCCGGTCTGCGTGACCCCGACGCGCGTGTCGGACGACTCGATGGTCTGCGTCGGCCTCCAGCTCGTGACGTCGCTGAGCGCGGTGGCCGCGGTCTTCAGGGCGGACAGCTTGGAGGCGACCGACTTGAGCGAGTCCTGCATGCCGGCGACCGAGTACTGGCGGTTCTGGATCCGCGTCGTGCCCTGGCGGTCGATCGCGATCAGCTGCTCGACGATCGAGCTGGTGTCGACGCCGGAGGCGAGACCGGAGAGGGCGAGGGAGTTGCTCGCCACGCTAGATCGCCGCCCCGGCCATGATCTCGAGAGCGGACGACGGCGGGATCGTGCGGATCACGTTGCCGGCGAGGTCGCGGACCTGGACGATCACGCGCCCGGACTTCTCGTCCTTGTGGAAGTGGAGCTCACGGTTCTCGGAGCGCAACTCGGCCGCGCGGGCGGCAGCGGCGCCGATGGCGTCGCGCACCTCCTCCGGCGGGTTCTGCGGCAGTGCCACGATCGCCACGTCGGCGGCAGGGGCCGGCTTCGCGGTCGCACGCGCGAGGTTCAGCGAGAACCCCGGCGTCGTGTTCGACACGCGCCGTGCGGCAGTCCCACGCTCAATGGGCGAAATGGGTCCGATCTCGAAGCTCATCTGTCTCTCGGTTGTCGGCCGGTCAGATGAGGCCTTGAGGCTCTGGACGTTTATCCGACGGCGGAGAACAGCACCGAATCCGACGACAGCTGCTGCTTGAGCGTGCGCTTCAGCTGCGAGTGGATCTGGCACACACGGCTCTCCGAGACGCCGAGGATGTCGCCGATCTCGCGGAGCGTGAGGTTCTTCACGTACAGCAGGACGGCGACCTCGCGCTCGCGTTGCGGGAGCTTGTCGAACGCCGAGCGGAACTTGGCCTTGGCCTCCTCGGCCGCCGTCGCGTTCTCGGGGTCGAGGCGATCGTCGCCCGAGGCGAGCGTGTCGATCCGCTCGACCGTGGTCTCGTCGTCGGAGATCACGAGCGCGTTGAGCGAGGTGACGTCAGAGACGGCGATGTCGTCCTGGCGGCGGCGCAGGTCGTTGACGGAGATCGCCAGCGAGTCGGCGAGCTCCTCGCGGGAGGGCCGGCGGCCGTGGACGGCGGTGAACTGATCGCGCGCCTTGCTGATGTCGCGCTCCCAGCGGCGCAGCGAGCGCGGCGCCCAGTCCTGGCGGCGCAGTTCGTCGAGCACCGCGCCGTGGATGCGGGTCCACGCGAACTGCTCGAGCGTGGCGCCCTTGGTGGGGTCGTAGCGGTCGATCGAGGCGATCAGCGCCTCGAGGCCGCACGAGATGAAGTCCTCGACCTCGCAGCGGGCCGGCAGCTCGCGGACCTTCTTGAAGACGATGTACTTCACGAGCGGCGCGAAGGTCATCACGAGCCGGTTGCGGACCTGGAGGTCTCCGGTGCGCTTGTACTCGCTCCAGAGCGCCAGCGCCTGATCCGCGGAGACGCGGCGGCGGCCGGTGGTCGAGGGGGCGTTCATGAGGGACGGACTCCTAAACGGAAGCGGATCAGGACTGACGGACTGGTCCTGTATCGGGCCTGGACCCGATCTCCTTAATCACCGGTTCGGGGTAATTGCGGCGTCACTCACCGAATACGCCCACGCCAGCGCCTCTGCGACAGCCGTCCACAGCTCCTGTGGAACCTCGTGCCCGAGCGCGAGGCCGGCCAGCGCGTCGGCGAGCTCGGGATCCTTGTGCACGGGCACGCCGGCCTCGCGTGCGCGCTCGAGAATCGTGGCGGCCACGGCGCCGCGGCCCGCCGCGACCACGCGCGGCGCCCCGGTGCCCGTGTAGCTCAACGCGGCCGAGACGTCGCGCTTAGGCATAGAGATCGAGCGGCTCCCGCCGCGGCGTCACCTGCACCGCGGCATCGAGGCCCGTCCGGGCGTGCAGGCCGTCTTGCAACCGGCCGGCGGCGGCGTCGGCGAGTGCGAACGAGCGGCCCGCGGGTGCCTCGACCGCGGCGCTGATGCGCGTCCCGGCCAGTTCCAGGCGCAGGTCGAGCCGCCCGAGCGCCGGCGAGGTGAAGCTCAGGGCCACGGTCGAGCGCTCCTCGCCGCCCACGCGCACGGTCCGCGGCTCCTCGCGGACCGCCACCTTCGGCCGCTCGGCAGCCGGTGGCGGCGGCTGCGCGGCGGGATTAACGATCTGGGCGAGCTGCAGCGTCACGCGATCCGGTGTCACGTCGCTCACGGTCAGCCGCAAGGTCTCGCCGGTCTTGCCGATCTCCTCCGGCAGCTGGGCGCTCAGCGGGATGCCCGCGATCACCAGCACGCCGTGGTTCTCGCCGCGCGAGAGCACGCGGGCGACGATCGACGTGCCGGGACGCAGCGTGACCTCCGGCAACTGGGTGCGCAGCAGCAGCGTCGCGATGCCGACGACCGGATCCACGCCTACAGAATGGCGCGTCGCTGCCGATCACCGCTCTGGAATGGACCGTGGTCTCTACATCGCCGCGTCGGGGATGCTCGCCGAGCAGATCCGCCAGGACCAGATCGCCAACGACCTCGCCAATGCGTCGACGCCCGGCTATAAGGCCGATCGCACGTCGCAGCGCACGTTCAACGACCTGCTGCTCAAGAACTCGGCGACCGGCGCCACCATCGGGCCGCAGAGCACCGCCGTCCAGGTCGACAAGATCGTCACCGACTTCAGCTCCCGCCCGACCCGCGACACCGGCGAACCGCTCGACTTCGCGATCGTCGGCGACGGCTTCTTCGCCGTCCAAACCGGGCAGGGCACGCGCTACACGCGCAACGGCCAGTTCTCGCTCGATACCCAGGGCCGGCTGGCGACCGCCGCCGGCGACCTGGTGCTCGACTCCAGCGGCCGCACGATCACCGCGACCAACGGGACCGTCGACCCCCGGCGCATCGGCGTCGTGGCCCTGACGAACCCGCGCAAGCAGGGCGATTCGCTCGTCACCGGCACCCCCGCGGGCGCCGCGACGGGCACCGTGCGCTCCGGCGCGCTGGAGAGCTCGGGCGCCGACCCCGCCCGCTCGATGGTGGACATGATCGACTCGATGCGGGCCTTCGAGGCCGGCCAGAAGGTCATCCAGGCCATCGACGAGACGCTGGGCAAGGCCGCCCAGCAAGTCGGCTCCACGAGCGGCTAAAGCCGCTCAAGTCCTCGCGCATCCGGCCGAAGACCCTGTTGAATGATTGAGGGTCTTCACTCCGCGGCCGCCGGCATGGCAGCCCAGCAGCAGCGCCTCGACGCCGTCGCCAACGACCTGGCGAACGCGAACACGACGGGCTACAAGCATGAGCGCGTCGGGTTCCGCGACCTGATGTACGACCAGACCGGCCGTTCGTCGGCGCAGGGGGTCCGCACGGGCTCCGGCGCGGCCGCTGTCGACGGTGGCCGCTCGTTCGGCCAGGGCGTCCTCCAGCGCACGGACCGCACGCTCGACGTGGCGATCCAGGGCGAGGGCTTTCTGCAGATCAAGCTCGCCGACGGCCGCCAGGCGCTCACGCGCGACGGCGGCCTGCACATCGACGGCGCGGGCAACCTGACGACCAGCTCGGGCGCGCTCGTGCAGCCGGCGATCAAGATCCCGACGAGCGTCGCCGAGGACCAGATCTCGATCGGCACCGACGGCACCGTGGTCGCCGCCGGCCAGCGCGTCGGCCGGCTCAACGTGGTGACCGTCCGCTCGCAGGCCGGCCTGCTGTCGGCCGGCGACAATGCCTTCCTGACCACCGCCGCGTCCGGCCCGGCCGTCGCCGCGCCGCGCGCGACGACGCTGACCCAGGGCGCCCTGGAGTCCTCGAACACGGACATGGCCGAGGCCATGGTCTCGATGATCGAGTCCCAGCGTGCGTACCAGCTCGCCTCGAAGGCCATCTCGACGGCCGACGAGATGATGGGCATCGCCAACCAGGTGAAGCGATGAGCATCAGCGGCCTGCCCGAGGTGCCCGTCACCGCCCTGCCCGCCGCCGTCCGCACCGGCTCGGCCGACGACAAGCAGGCCTACAAGGCCGCGCTCGGCTTCGAGCAGGTGCTGCTCAACACGCTCGTCGGCGAGATGCTGCCCAAGGACAGCACGCTCACCGAGGGCCCGTACGCCGCGCCCATGCAGGAGGCGTTCACCAACGGCCTGATCGCCGATGGCGGCATCGGGCTCGCTGCCCAGCTCTACCCGTCGCTGCGAAAGGACCCGTCGTGAGCACGGTTCTCGAAGCCGAGCTGCTCGTCCACCTGGACACGCAGATCAACTCCGCCCGCCGCCTGCTCGGCCTGGTCCTGGAACAGGGCAAGGCGATCCGCGCCCGTGACGTGGACGCCGTGCTCGGCAAGCTCGCCGAGGTGCAGACCGAGATGGGCCGCCGCGGCATCCTCGAGCAGGACCGGGCCGCGCTGCTGCAGCGCGCCGGTGCCGCCCTCGGCGTGCCCGCCGCGCAGGTCACGCTCGAGCGCCTGTGCTCGCTCGTCACGTCCGCCGCGGCCGAGACCGCGCGCCAGCGCTCCGCCGAGCTCCGCGGCCTGCTGGCCGAGATCGCCCGCGAGCACGGCATCAACCGCGCGCTGATGCGGCAGGAGCTCGCGTTCCTGGCGCACCTGACCCGCCTGATCGGGCAGGACACCGAGCCCGGCTACGGCCGCCCCGGCGCCGCCGGCGGCCCCGGCGCCGCGCCGACCGCCCCGCCCATCCATCGCGCCCTCGACCTCCAGGCCTGAGCCATGCCGATCTCCTCCTTCTACGGGCTCCAGACGTCGCTGCGCGGCCTCCTCGCCCAGCAGCGGCTGCTCGACACCACGGGCCACAACATCGCCAACGCCTCGACGCAGGGCTACTCGCGCCAGGAGGCCAGCCTCGTCGCCTCGCCGGCGCTCGAGATCCCCGCGGGCGGCATCGCCGGCGGCTCCGGCGCGCACCTCGGCTCCGGCGTCGACGTGCAGTCGTTCCGCCGCGTGCGCGACCAGTTCATCGACCTTCAGTACCGCGGCCAGAACACCAACCTCGGCGAGTGGAAGGCGCGCGCGACGTCGCTCAGCCAGGCCGAGGGCTCATTGTCCGAGCCGGGCGAGAACGGCATCAACCAGCAGCTGAGCGAGTTCTGGGACGCGTGGTCGGACCTCGCCAACGCCAACGGCAACGACGTCAACGCCGCCAAGCAGGCTGTCGTCGAGAAGGGCGCGGCGCTGACCGACGCCTTCAACAGCGTCCGCTCGCAGATCGACCTCGTCAAGAACCAGAGCTACGCCGAGTACTCCGACCTCACGCGGCCCGCGAGCCCCGGCGACGCGGGCGGCGAGGTGGCGCAGATCGCCACGCAGATCGCCGACCTCAACGACACGATCAAGCGCTTCATCACGACCGGCGACGTGCCGAACGACCTGCTCGACCGGCGCGACCTGCTGCTCGACCAGCTGTCCGAGTACGGCCAGATCTCGGTCGACCCGCAGACCGACGGCACGATCAACGTGGGCTTCGGGGCGTCCAACCCGATCGTCACCGGTACCAACGCCACGTGGGCCGGCCCGCCGGCCGGCGATGCCTGGTCGCCGGGCGGCCGCCTCGGCGCGCTGCTTGACGTGTCCAAGCCGGGCGGGACGCTCGACGGATACCTCACCACGCTCGACACGATCGCCTCGAACCTCGTCTCCACGGTCAACGGCGCCTACGGCGGCGCGTTCTTCGACGCCGGCGCCGGCCCGACGGCCGCGACCATCGACGTCTCGGCGGCGCTGCTCGCCAACCCGCAGGTGCTCGACCCCGGCTCCGGCGCCAGCGGCTCGCGCGACCTTGCGCTGGCCGTGTCGCAGCTGCGCGACGGCGCCAGCGTCGACGGCGCCTACCGCGCCTTCGTCGCCAAGGTCGGCGCCGACAGCCGCGAGGCGACGCGCCAGGAGGGCAACGCCCAGGTCCTCACCGACTCGGTCGAGAACCGGCGCCAGAGCGTGTCCGGCGTCTCGCTCGACGAGGAGATGTCCAACCTCGTGCGCTTCCAGCGCTCCTACCAGGCGTCCGCGCGGGCGATGAGCACCCTCGACGAGATGCTCGACGTGCTGATCAACCGGACCGGAAAGGTGGGCCTCTGATGTCGATGCGCATCACCACGGCGATGGTCCAGCGCAATGTGCTGGCCGACCTGAACTCGGTGTCGGGCAAGCTCACCCAGTCGCAGCTCAAGGCGGCGTCCGGCAAGGAGATCAACAAGCCGTCGGACGATCCGTTCCACGCCGCGCAGGCGATGGCGCTGCGCCAGTCGCTCGAGGGGACGCGCCAGTACCAGCGCAACGTGCAGGACGCGCAGGGCTGGGCGGACATGACCGAGGACGGCCTCGACGACATCACCCAGAACGCCCAGACCGCCCGCGACCTCCTCGTGCAGGGCGGCACCGACTCGGCCGACCAGTCGGCGCGCGACGCGATCGCCGACCAGATGGAGCAGCTGATCGAGGCGATCAAGCAGGGCGCCAGCAAGACCTATCGAGGCAGCTACCTGTTCGCGGGCGCCACGACCGACACGCGGCCGTACGTCTCCGGCACCGATGACACGTACCACGGCGACGAGGCGGGCTACGACCCGACCGTCCCGGGCATCGTCCGCGAGATCGGCCCCGGCGTGTCGATGACGATCAACACGATCGGCCGCGACGTGCTCGGCGATGGTCAGTCCGCCGGCGACGGCAAGCTGCTGAACGTGCTGCGTGATTCGATCGACCACCTGCGGGCCGGCGACGGCGCCGCGGTGCGCGGCGACATCGACAAGCTCGACGGCAACGTCGACCACATCCTCGAGCTGCGCGCCGCCAACGGCGCCCGCTCCCAGCGCCTGGAGTCCGCGCTGTCGCGCCTCCAGCAGAGCGAGGAGTCCACGCTCGGGCAGCTGTCCGACACCGAGGACGCCGACATCGCCAAGACCCTCATCGACCTGAATTCCCAGACCGCCGCCTACCAGGCCGCTCTCCGCGCGGGAGCGAACCTCGTGCAGTCGTCCCTCATGGACTTCCTGCGCTAGGACCGCGTACCCCTCCGTCCCCACCCGTCCCTCGGAACCCCAAGGAGCCATCCCCACCATGTCCACCGTGACCGTCGAGAGCTCGCGCTTCGGCACCCTCGAGATCGAGGCCGGCGCGATCATCGAGTTCCCCACGGGCCTGATCGGCCTCGGCGGCCGCCGCTGGGCGGTCGTCTCCAACGATCCCGAGAGCGCGTTCCAGTGGCTGCATTCGCTGGAAGACGCGTCGCTGGCACTGCCGGTGACCAACCCGTGGGCGTTCTTCGCCGACTACGAGGTCGACCTGTCGGACGCCGACAGCGAGCGCTTCGCCGACGCCGAGGTGGCCGTGTGGGTCACCGTGCGCGCCGGCACCGAGCTCGCCGACTTCAGCGCCAACCTGCGCGCGCCGATCGTCATCGCGAACGGCCAGGGCTACCAGGTGATCAACGAGGCCGCGAACGCTCCCGTCCGCGCCCCGCTGTTCCCGGACGCCGAGGCCAAGCCGGCGGCCGCCTAAGGCCGCCGCGTGCGGCGTCACCCGACGCCGCATCCCGTCCCTTTCCGAAGCTTTCCAAGGAGGAATCTTCATGCTCATCATCACCCGCCGCCCCGGCGAGAAGATCATGCTCGGCGACGACATCGTCGTCCACGTGATGGAGATCGTCGGGAACTCCGTCCGCGTCGGCATCCAGGCCCCGCGCTCGATCCCGGTCTACCGCGAGGAGATCTGGGACGCCGTGCGCCAGGAGAACCAGGCCGCCGCCGCCGCTCCGACCGAGCTCCCGGGCACCCCCAGCCCCAAGGGCTGAGCCCGGGAGCGCCAGCCGGGGTTCGCGGTCGGGGCCTTGAGGGGTACCGTCCCACTTGAGAACCTCGGCCCAAGGAGTCAACCCATGCGCAAGCTGCTGCTCGTCGGCGCGGCAGTCGTCGCCGCCGGCATCTACCTGAAGCGCGACAAGGTCGCGGGGCTGCTCCCTTCGCGAACCGAGCCGTATTCGCCGCCTGCGCCGGGGCCGTCGAACTACGACGCTCCCGGCCCGGTCGCGAACACCGCCACGCCGGTGCCGGCCCCTGAGCCGCAGGCGCCGGGAGCGATCGACGAGGCCGCGGAGGAGGCCGCCGCCGCGGCCGAGGCGGCCAACATCGGCGGCACGGTCAGCGACTACGCCGGCCCGGCCGACCTGCCGGCCACCGAGGCTGAGCGCCCGCTCGCCGAAGCGGGCGAGGGCGAGGCTGAGGGGCAGGAGCAGGCCGAGTTCGACCTACAGCAGGCCGCCGAGCCCACCGCCCCCGGAATGTCCGACACGGAGCGGCAGATCGACGACGCGATCGAGGAGGCCGCTAACCCGCTGGCGGGCGAGACCGTCGAGCCGGTCCGGCCGGTCGACGAGCCGCCGGCCGAGGCCGAGGAGCGCGCCGGTGACGCGACCGGCTGGGCCCCGGCGTCGTCCGTGCCGGAGCCGGAGGCCGAGCCCGAGGCCGCGCAGCCGGAGCCCGCGGCGCAGCCGGAGCCCGACGCCGACGCGGCGCAGCCGGAGCCCGAGGCCGCGCAGCCGGAGGCCGAGGCGGAGGGCGCCGCCGACACGCCCGCCCCGTTCGAGCCGGCCGCGGGCGACGCCGAGGACGGCAAGGACGAAGACGGCGGGTCGGACTGGCGGACCTGGTCGGGCCGCTCGATCAATCCGTAGCGAACTCGACGCCATCTTGGGTGCGGGCGAACTGCGGCTGGGTAGGGCAGCGAGGGTCGAAACCGCGGTGCGAGATCCGTGCTGGGAAAGGGTCGCCATGCGACCCAAAGCCGGCACGAACCGCGTTCGTGTCCGATTGGGGGCGCATAACACCCCCAACACGGCCGATTCCCCAGCCGCCCCACCCAGCCGCCGTTCGCCAGGGCCACCACACGCGTGAGGCCGCGGTCCTGGCTAGGCGAGCACCCACAGCTCGCCGCCGCCCGCGCGGCGCGGTGTGACGCGCCATTCGAGCGCGAGCCGCCACAGCTCGGCCGGGGCCCGCGGGCCCGGCAGGTCGCAGACGGCCGCCGCCTCAGCGGTCGCCAGCGTGCCGAACCGCCGCAGCGCCTCCTCGACGCCCGGGAAGCCGTCGCCGGCCGGCTGTGCGCCCGCGGCCAGCGCCGCGGCGCGCAGGCGCTCGTACGGGCCCGTGCCGGCCACCCGCTCGCCCCCGGCGAACTCGACGGTAGGTGTGGTCAAGCCGCGCCCGCGTTCGATGTCGGCGCCGAGGCGCTCGACGATCGCATTCGAGCCGAAATCGACCCGCAGCCGGTCCACGTCCAGGCCTCGGGTCTCGCGTGCGGCGTCAAGCAGCGCCGGCGGATCACGCAGGAACACGCGCGGATCGACCGGCATGCCGGACTCCGCCGCCGCGTCCAGCGCCGCCAGCGCGAGGGCGCGCGCCGCCTCGGTGTCGATCGTCCGGCGCAACCCGACGATCACGAAGGTGTACGCCAGTTGATCACCGAACTCGACTTGAAGACGCCTGAGCTGCGGCTCGGCCGCCCATGACCATGGGCAGTAGGGATCTGTGAAGACCGTCGCCGACACAGCCACATCGGCCACAATAGGACCGACCTCATGAGCACGCTCGTAGGGATGCAGCTGAGCGGCCGCTACCGGCTGGACGCCCAGATCGGCGCCGGTGGCATGTCGACGGTCTACCGCGCCTTCGACCAGACGCTGGAGCGGCAGGTGGCGATCAAGCTCATGCACCGCGAGATCGCGTCGGACTCCGACCAGCTCGAGCGCTTCCGCCGCGAGGCCCGCGCCGTCGCCCAGCTCTCGCACCCCCACATCGTCGGCGTGATCGACGCGGGCGAGGACGAGGGCCGGCCCTACATCGTGTTCGAGTACGTCGAGGGCGAGACGCTCAAGGAGCGCATCCGCCGCATGGGCCGGCTGCCGGTGGACGAGGCGATCGCCTACGCGATCGAGATCGCGAGGGCGCTCGGCTGCGCCCACTCGCACCACATCGTGCACCGTGACGTGAAGCCGCAGAACGTGCTGATCGACGGCGAGGGCTCGGCCAAGGTCACGGACTTCGGGATCGCCCGCACGCTCGACCAAGAAGGCCTGACCGCGGACGGGCGCGTGCTCGGGACCACCGACTACGTGTCGCCTGAGCAGGCGCTCGGCCACGACGTCAACGGCCAGTCCGACATCTACTCGCTCGGCGTCGTGCTCTACGAGATGCTCGTCGGCGACGTGCCGTTCCACGGCGAGACCCAGGTCTCGGTGGCCATGAAGCACGTCCGCGAGGACATGCCGGACCTGCAGTCGCGTCGGGCCGAGGCCTCGGCGACGCTCGCCTCGGTGCTCGACCGCATGACCGACAAGGACCTCGGGCGTCGGTATGCGGACATCCCGTCGGTCGTGGCCGACCTCGAGGAGGCGCTCGCGATCGAGGCCGCGCGCTCGGGCAAGTCGACCGGCGAGGCGACCGCCGTGCTGCGGACGCTGTCGCCGTCGACCCGCCGCCGCCTCCCGTTCCGGGTGCGCCACCCGTTGCCGGTGCTCGGCGTTCTCTGCCTGCTCGCGGTGTTCGTCGTGATCATCGCGCTCGTGCTCAAGGAGGGCGTGGACCGCACGCAGAAGGGCACCGGCTCGGGCACGGTCAAGGCGCCGGCCGGCGAGTCGGTCGTGTCGCTCGCCCGCGCCTCGGCCATCGACTACGACCCCCTCGGCGACGACGACGAGCACCACGGCCAGGTCGCGCTCGTCGTCGACCGCGATCCCGGGACGAGCTGGAGCACCGAGAGCTACCGCGACGGCCTCGCGGGGGCCAACAAGGCCGGCGTTGGGATCTATCTCGACGCCAAGCCGAGCGTCGACGCCGTCCGGATGGAGATCCAGAGCGCGAAGCCTGGCTGGAAGGCGGACATCTACGGCGCGACGGGCAACCACGCGCCGGCGAGCATCGACGCCGGCTGGACGAAGCTCGCCGGCGGCAGCGTGCGCAGCGACCACCAGCGCTTCAAGCTCGACACCGGCGGCAAGCGCTACCGCTTCTACCTCGTCTGGATCACCGAGCTGCCGCCGGGCCAGCCGCGGGTGGACATCGGCGAGATCGCGCTGTTCCAGCGCAAACAGCGCTAGAAGGTGTGCCCCGCGCGCTCGGCGCGGAAGCGCTCGACGCCGAGCTCGAGTAGGCGGTCGCACAGCTCGGCGGGCGGGATCCCCGTCGCCTCCCACAGCTTCGGGTAGGCGCTCGTCTCGGTGAAGCCGGGCATCGTGTTGAGCTCGTTGACGAGCACGCGATCGTCTTCGACGAAGAAGTCGACGCGGGCGAGGCCGGCGCAGCCGACCCGCACGAACGTGTCGACCGCGAGCGCGCGCACCTGTTCGGTCACCGCCGCGGGCAGGCGAGCGGGCACGATCAGCTCCATGCCGCCGTCGCCGTACTTGGCCTCGTAGTCGTACCACTCGCCCTTGAGCACGACGATCTCGCCGGGCACGGACGCCTCGGGGTGGCTGTTCCCGAGCACCGAGCACTCGACCTCCAGGCCGTCGGAGAACGCCTCGACGATCACCAGGCTGTCGTGCGCGAACGCGCCGTCGAGCGCCGCGGCGAGGTCGCTCTCGCCCCACGCCTTGGCGATCCCGACCGAGGAGCCGAGCCGCGCGGGCTTGACGAACACGGGGGTCCCCAACACCGCAAGCTCTCCTCGCACGGCGGCCGGCTCGCTGCGCCAGCGGTGCTCGCGCACCGCCAGCGAGGCCACCTGCGGGACGGCGGCGGCGGCCAGCACCTCCTTGAACACCACCTTGTCCATGCACAGCGACGAGGCGAGCACGCCGGCGCCGACGTACGGGACGTCGAGCAGCTCGAGCAGGCCCTGGACGGTGCCGTCCTCGCCGAACGGGCCGTGCAGGACGGGGAAGACGGCGTCGGCGCCGATCAGCCCCCCGCCGGGGGTGAGCGCGAGCGACTCGCCGTCGTGCACCCACGCGCCGCCGCGCTCGATCGTGACCGGCAGCACCTCGTGGCCGGCGCCGGCCACGGCGGCGCGCACGAACTCGGCCGAACGCAGCGACACCTCGTGCTCGGACGAGCGGCCCCCGGCCAGGACGGCCACTCTCATGGCGCAGGTGTCGGCGTCGGTGTGGGAGTCGGCGTCGGCGTGGCCGTCCCGAGCCGGCCGACGATGATCGTCACACGGCTGCCCTTCGGCCGATCCTCGTCGCCCTGCGGGCTCTGCTCGAGCACGACGCCGTCCTCCTCGGGGTTCGTGGTCGCGCGGTCACGCACGCGTACCTCGAAGCCCGCGTCCTTCAACGTCTTCGTCGCGTCCTCCTCGGACTGATCGACCACGTCGGGCACCTTGACGGCCTTCGCCACCGTCAGGTCGACCGCCGAGCCCTTTGTCACCTGCTTGCCGGCCGCCGGGCTCTGGTCGATCACCGTGCCCGGGTCCTGGTCGGACTCCTCGCGCGTGACCGTCCCCACCCGCAGGCCCGCACCTTCGATCGCACTGCGGGCATCGTCTTCGGTCTCACCCGCGACTTTGGGCACCGCCACCTGCTCCTTGCCCTTGGACACGGTCAGCGTCACCGTCGTGCCGCGCTCGACCAGCGTGCCGACCGGCGGCGACGCGCTGATGACGACTCCCTTCTTGACCGTGTCGGAGAACTCCTGCTGGACCTTCGCCTTCATGCCGGCGTCCTTGAGCTGCTGCTCGGCCTCGTCGCGCGGCAAGCCGATGACGCTCGGCACCGCCGCCTGGCCGGGCCCGGAGGAGACGCGCAGGTGGACCGTCGAGCCCTCGTCGGCCGTCTGCCCGGCCCCCGGGTTCTGCGCGAACACGCGGTCCTTCTCCACGTCCGCGTTCACCGACGGGTCGATCTGCACCTCGAAGCCCTGGTTCTGGAGGATCTGGGCGGCGGTGGCGGACGTGCGGCCGATCACGTTCGGGACCGCAACCTCCTTCGGCTTGAGCACGGCGTAGAGGCCGAAGGCGATCGCCGCGAGCGCGAGCAGGATCAGCAGCCACAGCCACCAGCGGCGCGACCGCTGGTCCTCGTCCTCGAGGATCTCCTCGATCGGCTCGGCCGGAGGTACGACCACGACGTCGTCGGGCGCCAGCCGCGCGGCGTGCAGCGCCTCGATGAACTCGTCGGCGTCGGCGAAGCGGCGCGCCGGATCCTTCTCCAGCGCCCGCAGCACGACGCCCTCGAGCGCCGGCGGGATCGTGGGGTCGAGCTCGCGCGGGAGCATCGGAGGCTCGGACACCTGCTTGAGCGCCACGGAGACCGGCGACTCGGCGTCGAACGGCACGCGGCCCGTCAGCAGCTCGTAGAGGACGATGCCGATCGAGTACAGGTCGGAGCGGGCGTCGACCGGCCGCCCCTGCGCCTGCTCGGGCGACAGGTACTGCGCCGTGCCCATGATCGAGCCGGTCTCGGTCATGTCCGAGGCGCCAGCGCGGGCGATCCCGAAGTCGGTGACCTTGACGCGCCCGTCCTCGTCGATCAGCACGTTGTGCGGCTTGAGGTCGCGGTGCACGATGCCGCGCTGGTGCGCGTAACGCGCGGCGCGCAGGATCTGCAGCACCACGTCGACGGCCGCTTCGGGCGGCGCTGGGCCGCGCTCGCGGACGATCTCCTTGAGCGTGTGGCCCTCGATGTATTCCATCGCGATGTAGTAGGTGCCGTCCCACTCGCCGCGGTCGAAGATGCCGACGATGTTCGGGTGCTGGAGGCCGGCGGCGCTCGACGCCTCGCGGCGGAACCGCTCGACGAACTGCACATCCTCCGCGAGGTGGCGGTAGAGCAGCTTGAGCGCGACACGGCGGCCGAGCTGCTGGTCCTCGACGAGGTAGACGTCGGCCATGCCGCCGGAGCCCAGGCGCCGCAGCACCCGGTAGCGGCCGTCGATGATCGTGTCCCGCTGGATGCTCGCCACTAGACCACTACCGCTCACCCAGCGCCTTGAGAACCTCGGCCGCGATCGGCGCGGCGTTGGCGCCACCGGTCCCACCGGTCTGGCGCTCGAGCATCGCGCACACCGCGTACTTGTCGGTGAAGCCGATGAACCACAGGTCGTCGGTCCCGTCGCCCACCTCGGCGGTGCCGGTCTTGCCGGAGACGTTGACGCCCTCCAGCCGCGCCGCTGTGCCGGTGCCCTGCTCGACGACGTTGCGCATCATCCCGGCGACCGCGTCCGCGCTCTCCTGCGACATCACGCGCTCGGCCTCCTCCGGCAGCGGCTCGTCGATCGTGCGGCCGTCCGGGTCGAGGACCTTCTCCACCAGCCGCGGCTGCATCCGCAGGCCGCCGTTGCCGATCGTCTGCGCCACCGTCGCCATCTGCAGCGGCGTGACGAGCAGCTTGTCCTGCCCGATGGCCATGCGACCGACGTCGATGCGTCCCGACGTCGGCGACAGCAGCCGGCCGGCGGGCCCCGCCTCGCCGCTCGGCAGCATCTGGTTGTCGGGGTAGTCCATGGGCGGATCCTCGTAGAACCCGAACTTCTTCATGTACTCCGCCATCGTCGTGCGGCCGAGCTTCTCGCCGACCTCGGCCCAGACGGTGTTGACCGAGTTGGTGAGGGCCTCGGTCAGCGAGATGTTGCCGAACTCCTCGCCGGCGAAGTTCTGCAGCGGCGTGCCCGAGATCACCTTGTTGTTCTTGCCGCTGACCTGCGAGTCGGGCGTGTACTTGCCGGTGTCGATGGCCGCCGACGCGGTCACGGTCTTCATCGTCGAGCCGGGCGGGTAGCGGCCCTGCGTCGCGCGGTTGAACGTCTTCGCGTGCGCCGGGTCGTTCGGGTCGAAGGACGGGGTGGCGGCGAGCACGCGCACCGCGCCGCTCTTGAGGTCCATCGCCACGACCGCCCCGAGCGTGTCCCCGAGCTGCTGGTAGGCGACCTCCTGGGCGTGCGGGTCGAGCGTGGTGCGCAGATCGTCGCCGACGTCCTGCGGGCCGAGCAGCCGCTCGAGCGCGCCGATCGCGTCGCTGCGGCGCCCGGTCAACGGGTCGTTGTAGTAATCCTCGAGGCCGTTCCGCCCGCGGTCGAGCGACGTGAAGCCGACCGGCTGGGCGAACAGATCGCCGGTCGGGTAGCGGCGGCCGAAGCGGTCCTGGCCGAGCGGCCGGTTGGCGGCCAGGACGCTGCCGTCGGCGGCGCGGATGATGCCGCGCTTGATCCGCTGCTCCTCGAACAGCAGCCGCCGGTTGTTCGGGTTCTCGCGCAGCGCCTGCGCCTCGAACACCGACCAGCGCGACGTGAACCCCACGAGCACGGCGAACAGCAGGACGACGAGCACGAACAGGCGGACGATCGCGCCGTTCATCGCAGCCCTCCGCGGCGACCGGCGCCACGGCCGGCCGGCCGGCGCGCGCGGTCGGAGACGAGCAGCAGCAGCGCCACGAGCACGAAGTTGGCGAGGATCGAGGAGCCGCCGTAGGAGACGAACGGCAGCGTGACGCCGGTCAGCGGGATCACGCGCGTGACCCCGCCGACGATCACGAACACCTGCAGCGCGAAGACCGCGCTGAGGCCGGCGGCGAGCAGCTTCGAGAACGAGTCGGAGGCCAGCGTCGCCGTCCGCAGCCCGCGCTCGGTGAGCAGCATGTAGACGAGGATCAGCCCGCAGGCGCCGACGAGCCCGAGCTCGTTCGTGATGACCGCGTAGATCAGGTCGGTCGACGGCAGCGGTATGAGGTTCTCACCGCCGGGCCCCTTGAGCAGCGACGCGCCCAGCCCGGTGCCGAACAACCCCCCGTCGGCTTGCGCGAACAGTCCCTGGGCGATCTGGTACGAGCCGCCGACCGGCCGGTTGAGATAGGTCGGGTTGAACGGGTCCAGCCACGTCTCGACGCGGTCGTGGACGTGCGGCACGGTGGACGCCATGAACCACGCGCCGAGCCCGAACAACGCCAGCCCGATCGTCACGAACGATGCCCGGTTGGTGGCGACGTAAAGCAGCGCCAGGAAGCCGCCGAAGTACATCAGCGACGACCCGAGGTCGCGGATGAAGATGAGCATCAGCATCGCCG
This sequence comes from uncultured Solirubrobacteraceae bacterium, assembly GCA_963803335.1. Classification (GTDB taxonomy): domain Bacteria; phylum Actinomycetota; class Thermoleophilia; order Solirubrobacterales; family Solirubrobacteraceae; genus DASSUW01. Next base: position 115,271 of record CAWDME010000019.1, read on the forward strand.
CGCCCCAGACCACGAGCAGCGGGCCGAAGTGCTTGAGCGGCGGGATCGTGATCCAGAGGAAGCGGCGCGAGCCCTGCACGAGCACCTGCCGCGTGTCGCGCAGGTACGCGGCGAGGAAGACGATGATCGCGATCTTGCCGAACTCGGCCGGCTGGAACGAGAGCGGCCCGAGCTTCACGCCCAGGTAGGCGCCGTTGACCTGCTCGCCGATCCCCGGCACGCGCGGCAGCAGCAGCAGCGCGAGGCCGACCGCGGCGATCGTGTAGCGGTATTGCTCGAGCACGCGCAGGTCGCGTAGCAGCAGGATCGTCAGCGCGAACAGCACCAGCCCGAACACGAACCACTGGGCCTGCTCGCGCGCGAGCTGGTCGTCGATCCGGTAGATGACCACGAGCCCGAAGCAGGCGAGCACAGCCACCAGCGGGAAGATGTACGGGTCCGCGTACGGCAGCGTGAAGCGCAGGAAGACGTGCCCGGCGAAGCAGAGCCCGAGGAAGATCGCCCCGTACGTAAGCGAGACGTTCGAGAGAACGTCGGACTCCTGAATGAAGATCGCCGCGAAGCCGGCGGTGAGCAGCAGCGATGCCGGCACGAGCGCCAGCAGCTCGCGGTTGCGCGCGTTCACTCGAGGCGTCCCTGCTCGAGCTCGATCACGAGGTTCTTTGCGTCGTCGCGCGAGCGCAGCTTGTGGTCGGTGAACGTCGGCCGCCGCGCCGCGGGCACCTGCTCGATACGGACGCCGGACGCGTAGTCGCGCTGGTAGAGGTCGAGCCCGAAGGGCAGCTCGTACGGCACGCCGCGGTAGATCGTCACGATCCCGCTGGCGTTGTCGACGCCGACGAAGTAGACCGCGCGCGTGGCGGTCCACAGCGCCGCACCAAAGATCAGCAGCACGATCACGACGGCGATCAGCGCGCCGGGGATGCGCCGGCGGCGGCGCGTGCGCCCGCCCGCCGGCAGCGGCCCGGTGCGCCGCGGCGGCTCCTCGATCGGCCGGGCTCTCGGCTTGACCGCGGAGAGGGCCATCGTGCCCGTCCGCCGGTACTCGGCCTCCTCCGCGTCGGTTCCCTGTGCGTCGCCCTGCGGCGGGGCTTCGCCCTCCCACGTCTCGTACTCGGTGGTCTCGCCCGCGTCGGGCGCGGCCTGCGCGCCGTCAACCTCCTCGAGGCGGAAGAGGATCACGGTGATGTTGTCGCGGCCGCCGGCGTCGTTGGCCGCGGCGATCAGGTCGCGCCCGGCCTGCTCCAGCGAGCCCGCGCCGCCGAGGATCTCCTTCACCCGCGGCTCCTGCACCATCGAGGTGAGGCCGTCGGAGTTGAGCATGAACACGTCGCCGGCGCGCGCCTGGTAGACGTGGACGTCGACCTCGACGTCGGGCTCGGAGCCGAGCGCACGGGTGATCACCGAGCGCTGCGGGTGCATCTCCGCCTGCTCCTCGGTGAGCTTGCCCCGCAGCACCAGCTCGCCCACCAGCGAGTGGTCCTGCGTGAGGCGCACGAGGTCGCCGTCGCGCAGTACGTAGGCGCGCGAGTCGCCGACGTGGGCGATCGTCACCTCCCGCTCACCGACGTACGCGGCCGTCACCGTGGTGCCCATCCCGGCCGTCCGCGCGTCGGTCCGCGACCGATCGTGGATCGCCCGGTTGGCGGCCTCGATGATCTGCACCAGGCCCTCGGATGGCTTGCCGCCCGGCATGCCGGTGTCGAACGAGTCGACCGCCATCTGCGACGCGACCTCGCCGGCCTGGGCACCGCCCATGCCGTCGGCCACCACGAACAGCGGCGCGCGCACGAAGAGGTTGTCCTCGTTGCCCTGGCGCTGGCGGCCGAGGTCGGACTCCTCCCAATGTTCAGAGATGCGTAGCACTAGCGCTCGAAAGTGAACTCAGAGTCCCCGATGCGGATGCTGTCACCAACGTGGAGCGGCTGCGGGCCCCGGAGCGGCTCCCCGTTGAGGTACGTCCCGTTGGTCGAGCCCAGATCCTCCAAGACGATGACGTCTCCCTGCGGGACCAGCCTGGCGTGCTGCGAGGAGGCGAAGGTGTCCTCGAGCCGGATGTCCGCCGTCTCGCCGCGTCCGAGCACAGCGCCGTCGGAGAGATCATAGGCCGAGCCGGCACGCAGGCCGGCCGCCGTCCCGACCCGGAGCTTCGGCGTGCCGGCCGGGCCGTCGCCGCCCAGCGCCGCGGTGGCGTGGTGCATACCGGTGGCGTCCTCATACGCCGGGACGGCCTCCTCGGCACCACCGCGGCGGAGGTCCTTGAGGGCCGAGCGGGCCATCCACAGCAGGAACAGGTACAGCACGATGAGAAAGCCGAACTTGAGCGCGACGGCGACCGGGTCGAGGGCCATGGGCTACTCCAGCTCGAACGTGACGCGGGCGGTGCCGAGCTCGATCACGTCACCGCGCTTGAGTGACTGCGGACCTTGGATACGGCGTCCGTTGACCTTCACGCCGTTGGTGGAGCCGAGGTCGCGCACGGTCCACGACCCGCCCGACGGCCGCACCTCGGCATGGCGGCGCGAGACGTTGGGGTCGTCGACCACGACGTCGGCCTCGCGCGAGCGCCCGAGCACGGCGCCGCCGGAGCCGAGCAGCTCGGTGCGGCCGCCCACACGCAGCCGCGCGCTGGCGCGGCGGAGGTCCGGCTCGCGCAGCGGCTCGGCGAGCCGCTCGGACACCGTGTAGACCATCGTGTGCCCCTGGTCGCCCTGGCTGGGCGCCTCGGACTCCTCATGCGGCGGGCGCACCAGCCGCGGCTGGATGCCGAACTCGCCCAGCCGCAGGTTGTCGTCGGTCTTGAAGTTGATCTTGGGCTGCGTCGGCAGCGAGATCCGCTCGCGGCGCGCGTGCTCGAGCAGATAGCCGGACAGCTCGCGCTTGAGGTCGTCCTCATAGTTGTCGAACTGCTTGCGGTCCTCGGGGGAGAGCCAGATCGTGTACTCGTTCGGCCCGTAGGTGCGCGACAGCGACTGCACGCGGTGCTTGTCCATCTCCTTGGTGAGCTTGCGCGCGATCTCCACGGGGCGCACCTCGGACTTGAAGGCACGCGAGAACGTGCCCTCGACGAGGCCGGCAAGCTTCGATTCCAATGTCCGGAGGACGCTCATAGGCGGTTGGAGCGGATGGGTACCCGGTCATGCGCGGTCATGTTCGGCGTTCACAGTATTCCGCGCCTGCGCGGCCATGACCGCCACAACGCCCGCGACCGCGGCGCCTGCGGCGAGGCCGCGCGGCTCGGTGAGGCCGGCACCGTCGGCCACCGCGGCCGTCGCCACGGCCAGGGCGGCGGCCCAGACGGTGGCGCCGACGATGTCGACGATCAGCGGCCGTCCGGCCACCAGCCACGGCAGGACCAGGGCGGCGGCCGCCCAGACCGGGGCGAGCAGCAGTGCGCCCGACCGCAGGATCGCTTCGAGCACCGTGCGCGCGTCGCCGGGCGGCGTGCCCAGTGCGAGGTCGCGGGCCAGCAGCGGCTCGGCCAGCAGCAGCCACCACAGGCCGGCCGCGCCCAGCGCGGCGCGCGTCCAGGGGCCGCGCAGCTGGCCGGCGACGGCGGGATAGGCGCCGGAGAGGCCGACAAGGCCCAGCAGGGGCGCTGCCGCGGGCACGGACCAGCAGAGCGGACGCCACCACAGCAGCAGCGGGGGCACGGCGACCGCGGCGGCAATGACCGCCGCAGTATCCGGGAGGACGATGAGCGTCGCGGCGGCGGCCGCCAGCCAGCCCAGCCGCGGCAGCACGGCGACGACCACGGCCACACCGACCGCCGCCACGGCGGGCAGCTCGGCCGCGCTCCCTGTGCCCGACGACGAAGTCAAGTGGGTAAGCGCCGCCGCCGCCAGACCGCCGGCGGCCAGTCCCGCGGCCAGGCGCCCGAGGCGGGGCAGCCGCAGCGGCGCGGCCTCGAGCGGGAGCGGCGGCACCGTCCCGCCCTGGTCGTCGACGTCGGGCAGCGCGGCAGCGAGCGCGTCCGCGAGCTCGGCGAGCGTGCCGCGGTCCTCGGGATGCGGAGCGAGCGCCTGGTCGAGCGCCAGGCACAGCTCTGCGGGCAGGTCGCGGCGCTGCCGGCGCAGCGACGGCAGCGCGCTGCCGACCCGCCGCGCGGTCTCGGCCGGGCTGGGGCCGCGCACCGGGTTCGCGCCGGCCAGGGCCTCGTAGAGGACGATCGCCAGCGAGTACAGGTCGGCGCGCTCGTCAACGCGCCGGCCGGCGGCCTGCTCAGGTGCCATGTACACGAGCGTGCCGACCACGTCACCGGTGCGGGTGAGCGGCTCGTCGCCCGCCAGGTGGGCGACGCCGAAGTCGAGCAGCTTGGCCGCGCTGCGGGCCGGCTCGAACGGGACGATCACGTTCTGCGGCTTGACGTCGCGGTGGATCACCCCGCGCTCGTGGGCATGGTCGAGCGCGTCCGCGAGCGCGACGCCGACGCGCAGTACGTCGCGGTCGCTCAGCGCCCCCTCGCGCTCGAGCTGGGCCAGGGTGCGCCCGCGCACCAGCTCGGAGACCAGGTACCGCTCGCCGTTCTCCTCGCCGGCGTCGAAGACGGCGACGATCCCCGGATGGTCGAGCCGCGCCGCGGCGAGCGCCTCGCGCTGCGCGCGCTCGGGCATCGGCCCCGGCGCGGGGACGACCTTGACGGCCACGGGCCGGTCGAGGCGTTCGTCGCGCGCCGCGAACACCGTGCCGAACCCGCCGGAGCCCAACCGCGCCCCGAGCCGGTATCGGCCCAGGACCAGTCCACCGCCGCCTACGGCGGTGTCGAGCTCCTCCGTGGCGTCCATCCGGACGCCCTTCGACACCGGTGAGTACGACCCTCCCGCGCTGCCGCCGGGCCGATTGGTATTACTGATGACTCCCGTGTCCTTCTTCGACGAGGACGACGAGCCCCGCAGGACCACTCCGCGACCGCGGCGTGCGCGTCCGGCTGGAGGCGGTGTCGCCACCGATTCGCAGACGTTGATGATCAGGCGCGCTGTGGCCGTCGGCTTTGGCCTGCTCCTGCTCGTCCTGCTCTTCATCGCCGTGAAGTCGTGCCGCAACAGCGCGCACGAAAACGCGCTGCGGGACTACAACCGCCAGATCTCCGCGATCGGCGACGACTCGGCGAAGCAGGTCGGCGCCCCGTTCTTCCAGCTGCTCACCGAGGGCGGCGCCCCGCAGGACCTGCAGACGAACATCTCCAGCTACCGCGTGCAGGCCGAGCAGCAGTACGACCAGGCCGCGCGGCTCGACGTCCCGGACGACATGAAGGGCGCCCAGCAGTCGGCGCTGATGGCGCTCGAGTGGCGGCGTGACGGCCTCGAGAAGATCGCCACGCAGATCACCAGCGCGCTCGGTGACCAGGGTGAGACGACCGACGCCGCGATCAAGAGCATCGCCGGGCAGATGCAGGTGTTCCTGGCCTCGGACGTCGCCTGGCAGACCCGCGTCGTGCCGTTCATCAAGAACGGCCTCGACAAGGGCGGGGTGGCCGGCCAGCGGATCGGCAGCTCGCAGTTCCTGCCCGACCTCGATTGGCTGCAGCCGCAGACGATCGCCACGGTGCTCGACCAGCAGCTCAGCAGCGGCGGCACCGGCAGCGGCCAGCCGACCGGCCCGGGCCTGCACGGTACGGGCATCGACTCGACCACCTACGGCGACACGACGCTGCAGCCGGGTACCACCAACCGGCTCACGTTCCAGCCGAACCAGCCGTTCGTCGTCAAGTTCACCAACCAGGGCGAGAACGACGAGTTCGACATCAAGGTCACGGTCCGCCTCTCGAGCGACAGCGGCAACCCGATCACGCTGTCGAAGACGGTCGCCAAGCTCGCGCCGCAGGAGCAGTCGACGGTGGAGCTGCCGCTCGACCGCACGCCGCCGATCGGCTCGGCGGTCACGGTCCGGACGACGGTCGCCAAGGTGCCGGGCGAGCAGAAGACCGACAACAACAAGTCGGAATACCCGGCGCTCTTCGCGCGCGGCTGACGCACGCTCGTAGACTTTTCGCGTCGTGAACGACCTGACGGATCCGGCCGGCATCGCCGCGCTGGCGGCGGGTGCCGTGGCGCTGCTGGCGCTCATCATCGTGCTCGTCCTGGCGGTCAAGCTGCGGCGGCTGCGCGCGGCGCAGCAGGTCGTGCTCGGCGGCGCGGGCGGTGACGATCTCGTCGCCCACGCGAGCGGCCTGCAGTCGGCGTTCGAAACGCTGCACGGCCGCGTCGAGGAGATCGCCGAGCGGCTCGACGACCGGATGGAGACCGCCGAACGCAGGATCGACGGCGCGATCGCCTACCGCGCGCTGGTCCGCTACGACGCCTATGGGGAGATGTCCGGACACCAGTCGACGTCGCTGGCGCTGCTGGACGCCGAGCGCAACGGGATCGTGCTCTCGTGCATCGCCCACCGCGACAACGCGCGGCTGTACTGCAAGGTCGTGCGCGACGGGCGCGGCGAGCACGAGCTGTCACCCGAGGAGGACGAGGCGATCCGCCTCGCGCTCGCCGGCGAGCCGACGGGGTCGCACACCGTCACGCTCGACTGATGCGCGTCGGCTACCTCGGCCCGGAGGGCACGGTCAGCCACGACGCGCTGCTGTCCGCCGACGCCGCCTGCGAGCCGGTGCCGCAGCCGACGCTGCACGCCGCGGTGCTCGCGGTCCACGACGGTGCGGTCGACCGCGCGCTGGTCCCGATCGAGAACGCGCTAGAGGGGTCGGTGAACCCGACGCTCGACGCGCTCGTGTTCGAGACCGAGGACGTGGCGATCGTCGGCGAGCTGCGCCACCCGGTGCACTTCTGCCTGATCGCCGGCGGCCCGCTGGCGCTCGACGAGGTCCACACCGTCGTCTCGATCCCGCAGGCGAGCGGGCAGTGCGCGCGCTTCCTGCGCGGAGCGCTGCCGCACGCTCGGGTCGTGACCGCGCCGTCCACCGCGGACGCCGTCCGCCAGGTGACGGACGGGCTCGAGGCCGCGGCGGCCCTCGGGACGCGCCGCGCCGCCGAGCGCTACGGCGGCACGATCCTGCGCGAGAACATCGAGGACCACCCGGACAACGAGACGCGCTTCGTCTGGCTCGCACCGGCAGGCGCGGGCGCCGCCGATCTCACCGCCGCCCCGCGCGAGCTCTCCGCCCGCTACAAGACCGCCCTCGTGTTCTGGGGCGCCGGCTCGGCCGGCCCCGGCTGGCTCGTCCGCTGCCTGGGCGAGTTCGCCGCGCGCGACGTGAACCTCACCCGGATCGAATCGCGCCCGCTGCGCCAGCGCCTCGGGGAGTACATGTTCTTCCTCGATCTCGACGGCGCCGTGACCGACGACGCGGTCGCCGACGCGGTCGCCGGATTGCGCGCCCACGCTGACGTCGTGCGTGTGCTCGGCTCGTTTCCAGCGGCCTGAATCGCCCGGTCTTATGGCTACACTGGCGTCGAAGCGATGAGCTCTGCGACTCCAGTACCACCACTGGGGTCCGTGTCGTCCGATGGTCACCAGCGGCACGGACCGAACTCCGACGGCACTGGCCGTTGGTCTGGTGGTCGTGTGCTGGTGCTCAACGCGACGTACGAGCCGATCAACGTCTGCACGGTTCGCCGCGCCACGGTGCTGCTCCTCAAGGAGAAGGCCGAGGTCATCGAGCTCGGGGCGACCGACCTGCACTGGGCGTCCGGATCGCTGCCCAAGCCGGTGGTCATCCGGCTCGTCACGTACGTCCGGGTCCCGCGTGACAGCCACAAGCGCAAGATCACGCGCCGCGCCGTGTTCGCGCGTGACGGCTGGCAGTGCATGTACTGCGGCGCCCGCACGTCGCTCACCGTCGACCACGTGATCCCGCGCTCGAAGGGCGGCGGCTCGGGCTGGGACAACATCGTGGCGTCGTGCGCTCCGTGCAATCGCCGCAAGGGCGACCGCCTGCCGCACCAGGTCAACATGCACCCGCGCATCAAGCCACGCACCCCGGCCGCGCACATCTTCATCCAGCTCGCGTCGCCGACGATCCCGGCGACGTGGAAGCAGTACCTGCCGTTCCCTGAAGCGGCCTGACACCCGACGCCGGAGCTGCTCGCGCTGATCGAGGACGAGGCGCGCGGCTGCGGCGAGCCGCCGCCCGATGAGGTCTTCGCGACGTTCGAGGTCAATGCGGCCGTCACCGAGGTGGGCCGCGACCGCCGCGTGATGATCATCGGGCTGCCGCTGCTGCAACTCGTGACCGAGCGCGGCCTGCGCTCGGTCATCGCCCACGAGTTCGGCCACTACGCCGGTGGCGACACCCGCCTCGGGCCGTGGATCTACCGCACGCGCGCGACGATCCTGCGCACGATCGGCCACCTCAGCTCCGCGGACGGCGACGAGTCGTGGACGCAGGCACTCGTCCGCCTCCCGTTCATCTGGTACGGCAAGGCGTTCCTGCGCATCACCAACGCGATCTCGCGCCGCCAGGAGTTCGCAGCCGACGCGTTCGCCGCCGCGCGCGCGGGCCGCGACGTCCACGTCGCCACCCTGCGCCGCATCCACGCCTACGCCCCGGCGTTCGACGTCTTCTGGTCGAACGAGGTCTCGCCGCTCCTCTCGGCGGGCCGGCGCCCGCCGGTCGGCGAGGGCTTCCACACGTTCGTCCACGCCGCCCCGATCGAGCAGGCCGCGAGCGAGCACCTCACCCAGGAGCTCGCCCACGGCGCCAGCGACCCCTACGACTCGCACCCGTCACTGGCCGAGCGCATCGCGGCGGTCGAGCACTGCCCGCCCGGCGAGCCCGACGACTCGCCGCCGGCCGCCGCCCTGATCCAGGACCCGCTCGCCCTTGAGGCGGCGCAGGCGGCGCACCTGTTCGGCGCCGACGCCGAGCAGATGCAGCCGGTCGACTGGGAGGCCGTCGGCGCCGAGGTCTACCTCCAGCGTGCGCGGCGGCTGGTGGACGCGCACGGCGAGCTGCTCGGCGACGCCACCGCCGGCGACCTCGACGAGATGGTCGACCAGCTCGGGCGCCTGGCCGGCGCGCTGCAGCAGCGCGAGCCCGAGCTCGAGGTCGAGCACGCGCGCGACTTCGCCGCCGCCCTGATGGCGGACGGCCTACTCGTGGCCCTGCACGAGCGCGGCTGGTCGGTCGAGGCGCCGCCGGCCGAGCCGGTGCTCTGCCGCCGCGGCGACGACGCGGTGCCGCCGCACGCGGTCGTCCACGAGCTGCGCGAAGGCCGTCTCAGCGGCGAGGCGTGGCGGGAGCGCGCCGCCGCGCTGGGGATCGCCGGGGTCGCGCTCCGGGCCGCCTCGACACCTGCGACGTGATGGGGCCGCCTCGGCGCCCGCGGGCTGACGGCGCCGCCGACGCACGGCGGCATTGAGGGGTGCGAGATCGGCCGCGGCGCGGGTCCGCTCGGGCTTGGGGTCGCATAGCGACCCTTTCCCAGCACACACGCCCGATGTCGCGCCGCGGCCGGCTCCCTCGCCTCCCTACGTGGCGGCAGTTCGCGCGGGCAACGCAACGGCCAGTTGCCCAGAACGAACGAAGGCCCCGGGTCGACACCCGGGGCCTTCGCACAACTCGCTGGATCTTTTGAGCCGCTGTCGGTTTGCTCATTCGGCCGGGGGGACCAACTCCGGCGCCGACGACGGCGGTGTCACGGTGTGGATTCCGCTCCAGCGGGTCCAGCTCCGGCTGCTAGCGGCCGGACACCTCCAGGGTCCCAGAAGAACTGTCACTCAACTTTGGACCACCCCCTTTCTCTGGTCTCGCCAGAGTAGCGAAGTCCGCGGCGGTTGTAACGTCGCCCGCAGGTCGTCGCGTGGGGTTTGCGACGACCGGAGGGCGAAACACTTATTCGTCTGGCTCAGACTCGACTTCGGGCTCGATCTCGGCGCCGGCCTCGAGATCGGTGTCGGCATCGATGGCGACGACGCCTTCGTCCTCGCCCGCTGCCGCGTCCGCGGCCTCCTCGGCCTGGGTCTCGACGACCAGCGCCACCGCCGACACCTCGTCGCCCTCGCGCAGGTTCATCACCTTCACGCCCTGGGCGGCGCGGCCGTAGCGGTTGATCCCGCGCACGCCGGTCCGCTGCACCATGCCGTTGATCGAGATGAAGACGAGGTCCTCGTGCTCGCGCACGACCAGCGCAGCGGCGAGCAGGCCCTTCGCGTCGGTGAACGTGATCGTCTTCACGCCCTTCGCGCCGCGTGAAGTCTGCCGGTACTCGTCGATCGCGGTGCGCTTGCCGAAACCGCTGTCGGTGACGACCAGCAGGTCCTGACCGGGCCGCGCGACGTCCATCGCCAGCACGTAGTTGTCCTTGCCGGAGACGTTCATGCCGCGCACGCCGCTGGTGTCGCGGCCCATCGCGCGAGCGTCCTCCTCCTTGAAGCGGACGGTCAGGCCCTCGTGCGAGACCATCAGGATCTCGTCACCCGGATCGACCCGCCGCACGGCGACCAGCTCGTCGTCGTCGCGGATCTTGATCGCGATGATGCCGTCGGCCTTGATCGGCGTGTTGTAGGCCTGGAACGCCGTCTTCTTCACCGTGCCCTGGCGTGTGGCGAACATCAGGTACTGCGTCTCTGAGAAGTCGCGCGTCGCCAGCACCGATTGCACGCGCTCGCCGTCGCGCAGCGGCAGCACGTTGCCGAGGTACCGGCCCTTGGACGTGCGGCCGGCCTCCGGCAGGTCGTAGACCTTCGAGCGGTAGACCTTGCCGCGGTTGGTGAAGAAGAGCAGGAAGTCGTGCGTCGAGCTGACGAACAGGTGCTCGATGTAGTCGTCTTCCTTGAGGTCCATGCCGGTGATGCCGACCCCGCCGCGCCGCTGCTGGCGATAGGTGGCCAGCGGCAGCGACTTGATGTAGCCGGAGTGCGAGATCGCGATGACCATCTGCTGGTCGGCGATCAGGTCCTCGATGTCGAGATCGTCCTCGCTCGGCGCGATCATCGTGCGCCGCTCGTCGCCGTAGCGCTCGGAGATCTCGGTCAGCTCCTCCTTGATCAGCGACAGGACCATCTCCTCGTCGCCGAGCAGCGTGCGCAGCTCCGTGATGCGCTCGCTGAGGTCCGCGTGCTCGCGCTTGATCGCGTCGGCCTCGAGCGCGGTCAGCTGCTGCAGGCGCAGGTCGAGGATCGCCTGGGCCTGGATCTGCGTGAGCCCGTAGGTCTCCATCAGGCCGGTGCGCGCCACGTCGCGGTCGCGCGACCCGCGGATCAGAGCGATCACCGCGTCGAGGTGATCGAGCGCGATCAGCAGTCCCTCGAGCCGGTGCACGCGCGCCTCGAGCGTGCGCAGCTCGTGCTTGGAGCGCCGGACGATGACCTCGCGCTGATGCTGGACGTAGCTGCGGAGCACCTCGCGCAGCGAGAGCGTCTTCGGCACGTTGTCGACCAGCGCGACCATGTTCACGCCGAACGTGGTCTGCAGCGACGTGTGCTTGTAGAGCTTGTTGAGGACGACCTTCGGGTTGGCGTCGCGCTTGAGCTCGATCACCACGCGCATGCCGCGCCGGTCCGAGTGGTCCTCGATGTTCGTGATCTCGGTGAGCTTCTTCTCCGCATGCAGGTCGGCGATCTTGCGGATCACGCCGCCGTCGCCGCCCTTCTTGACCATGTAGGGCAGCTCGGTGATCACGATGTGGTCCTTGCCCTGCTTGCCCTCCTCGATGTGCGCCTTTGCGCGCACGCGCACGCGGCCGCGGCCCGTCTCGAACGCGTCGCGGATGCCGGAGAGCCCGAGGATCACGCCGCCGGTCGGGAAGTCGGGGCCCTTCATGTGCTGCATCAGGCCCGGGACGTCGATGTTCGGGTTGTCGATGAACGCGATCGTGGCCGCGATCGTCTCGCGCAGGTTGTGCGGCGGGATGTTCGTGGCCATGCCCACGGCGATGCCGCTGGACCCGTTGACGAGCAGGTTCGGGAACCGCGCCGGCAGGACGACGGGCTCCTGGTTCTGGCCGTCGTAGTTGGGCTGGAAGTCGACCGTGTCGGCGTCCAGGTCGCGCAGCATCTCGCGCGCGATCGGCGCCAGCCGCGCCTCCGTGTACCGCATCGCCGCGGCCGGGTCCTCGTCGAGCGAGCCGAAGTTGCCCTGGCCGTCGACGAGCATGTTGCGCATCGAGAAGTCCTGCGCCAGGCGCACGAGGGCGTCGTAGATCGCGGAATCGCCGTGCGGGTGGTACTTGCCCATCACGTCGCCGACGATGCGCGCGCACTTGGAGTAGGCGCGGTTCGGCTGCAGGCCGTTCTCGTTCATCGAGAACAGCACGCGGCGGTGGACGGGCTTCAGCCCGTCACGGGCGTCGGGCAGCGCGCGCCCGACGATGACCGACATGGCGTAGTCGAGATACGACGAGCGCATCTCCTCCTCGAGCCCGCGGGGCTCGATGTTGCCGCCGGAGATGAGATCGGTGCCGGCCATCAGACGTCCAGGGTCGCGACGCGGGCGTTCTCCTCGATGAACTCACGCCGGGGCTCGACCTTGTCCCCCATCAGCATGGTGAACAGCCGATCGGCGGCCGCGGCATCGTCCATCGTGACCTGCATCAGCGTGCGCGTCGTCGGGTCCATCGTCGTCTCGCGCAGCTGGTCGGCGTTCATCTCGCCGAGACCCTTGAAGCGCTGGAGCTTGACGCCCTTGGCCGCGACCTCCATGACCTTGCGGCGCAGGTCCTCGAACGACAGCGCCTCGTCGGACTCCTCGCCGAGCCGCACGCTGAACGGCGGCGTGCCGGCCATCTTCACGAGCTCGCTGTGCACGCGTGAGAGCTGGCGGTACTCGTTGGCGTCGAACATCGCGCGGCGGAGGCGGTGGGTGCGGGCGAGGTTGGTCTTGCGCTCGACGGCGCGGACCCGGATCAGCCCGTCGTCGGACGCCACCAGCTCCGTGCTGTAGGGCTCGTTGTCGGGCGTCTCGCGCCCCACCAGCTCGAGCAGCTCCTCGGGTGTCGTGATCTGCTCGTCGAGGATCATCGACTCCTCGAGGAAGTTGACGACCTCGTGCCCGAAGTCGGCCTTCAGGGCGCTGGCCCAGCCCTCGTACTGCTTGAGCAGCCGCGAGTAGCGCTGCCAGCGCGTGTCGGTCAGCTTGAACTGCTGGCCGGCGTGGTCGGTGACCTCGAACTTCTCGAGCTTGTCGCCGAGCAGCGTCTCCTCGAGCTCGGAGTCCTTCTCGATGTACCGCTCGCGCTTGCCCTGCGTGAGCTTGTACAGCGGCGGCTTGGCGATGTAGACGTAGCCGGCCTCGACGAGTTCCTGCATCTCGCGGAACAGCAGCGTCAGGGCGAGCGTGCGGATGTGGGCGCCGTCGACGTCGGCGTCCGTCATCAGGATGATCTTGTGGTAGCGCGCCTTCTCGAGGTCGAACTCGTCGCGCACACCGGTGCCCAGCGCGGTGATCAGTGCCTGGATCTCGGTGTTCTGCAGGACCTTGTCGATCCGGGCCTTCTCGACGTTGAGGATCTTGCCGCGGAGCGGGAGCACGGCCTGCGTCGAGCGGTCGCGGCCCTGCTTGGCCGAGCCGCCGGCCGAGTCGCCCTCGACGATGAACAGCTCGGTCAGCGCCGGGTCCTTGACCGTGCAGTCGGCGAGCTTGCCCGGCAGCGCGGTGCGCTCGAGCGCGGACTTGCGTGTGAGATCGCGCGCCTTACGCGCGGCCGCGCGCGCCTGCGCGGCTGACACGGCCTTGCGGAGGACCGCGCGCGCCTCCTGCGGGTTCTCTTCCAGGAACTGCCCGAGCTTGAGATTCACGACCGAGGCGACAAAGCCCTCCATGCCCGGGTTGCCGAGCTTGGTCTTCGTCTGGCCCTCGAACTGCGGGTCGGTCAGCTTCGCCGAGATCACCGCCGTCAGGCCCTCGCGGACATCCTCGCCGGAGAGATTCTCGTCCTTCTCCTTGAGCTCGCCGATCTCGCGCGCGTAGCGGTTGAGCGTGCGCGTGAGTGCCGACCGGAAGCCCGACAGGTGGGAGCCGCCCTCGTGCGTGTTGATGTTGTTGGCGAACGAGAACACCGACTCTTGGTAGGAGGCGTTCCACTGCAGCGCGACCTCGACCGCGCCCTCGTCGGAGTCGCCCTCGAAGAAGACGACCTTCTTCTGGATCGGGTCCTTGTTCTCGTTCAGGAACGCGACGAAGTCCTCGATGCCGCCCTCGTAGTGGAAGTTGGCCTTGCGGTTGCCCTCGCCGCGCTCGTCCTCGATCCCGATCTTCAGCCCGCGCGTGAGGAACGCGGTCTCGCGCAGGCGCTGCTCGAGCGTCGCGAAGTCGAAGTCGAGCGTCTCGAAGACCTCGGCGTCGGGCAGGAACGTGATCGTCGTCCCGGTGTCCTTGGTCGGCTCGCCCTTCTGCAGGTCGGCCTGCGGGACGCCGCGGACGAAGTCCTGCGTCCACTTGAAGCCGTCGCGCCGGACCTCGACGTGCAGCTTCTCTGACAGCGCGTTGACGACCGAGACGCCGACGCCGTGCAGGCCGCCGGACACCTTGTAGCCACCCTCGCCGAACTTGCCGCCGGCGTGCAGGACGGTGAGGACGACTTCGACGGCCGGCCGGCCCTCCTTCTCCATGATCGCGACCGGGATACCGGCCCCGTTGTCGACCACGGTGACCGAGTTGTCCGGGTGGATCGTGACCTCGACCGTGTCATTGCGGCCGGCCAGCGCCTCGTCGACCGAGTTGTCGACCACCTCATACACGAGGTGGTGGAGCCCGCGCACACCGGTCGAGCCGATGTACATGCCGGGCCGCTTGCGAACCGCCTCGAGACCCTCCAGGACGGTGATGTCCTCGGCGTCATAACGCGTTTCCGGCTGCTGGTTGTTGCGGTCGTTCTCGGGAGCCACGGTGCCTTTCGTCTACACAAGCGACGCCCCGGCGTCGGGACGAGTCGTCCACGGCCGGGGCGAGGCCTTCACGTGGTCATGATTTTAGCAGGCAGCCCCTCTGGAACCGCCGGGTGAAGCGTTACAAAAGTGCTGCAAAACGCACAAAAAACAGGCACCGTCACCTGCCCCCGTCCGGCGCCTGTCTCGCTTGTACCCGCAACCGGCGGACAGCGGGCCTACCGAGCGCCCGATTGAGGCGCTCCACGACCAGCTCTGACATGAGATCGAGCTCGTGCGCGCGGACCGCCTCGGGGCAGGCGACATACACGTCCCCGTCACGCTCGCGGAACGGCTCGGTGTGCGGAGCGAACACCTCTCCGGCGGCGTCCGGCCACGCGCGCTGTACCTCTGCGAGCAGCGTCGCGGGCGCCAGCGTCGCCGTCACCGCGTCCAGCGCATGACCGACCGGCCGTGGCGAGCGCCGTCTCACGCGGCCCGCTCGACTTCTTGCAGCACGCGCCCTTCGGCGATCGCCACGCGCTCCACGCCCGGCTCGTCGGCGCCGGGAATGTGGGCAAGCTCGGTCGCGGTGACGACGCTCTGGCCGCCGGCGCGCAGGACATCGACGAGCCGCCCGCGCCGCGCTGCGTCGAGCTCGCTCATCACGTCGTCGAGCAGCAGCAGCGGCGCGGCCCCGCGCTCGGAGGCCAGCTCCTCGCGTTCGGCCAGCAGCAGCGCGAGCAGCCCGAGCCGGACCTGGCCGCGCGAGCCGTAGGAGCGCAGCTCGCGACCGGCCCGGCGCAGCGAGAGGTCGTCGCGATGCGGGCCATGGCCGGTGAAGCCGCGCTCGATGTCGCCGTCGCTGCGCTCGGTGAGCTCGGCCGCCAGCTCGTCCGCGCTCGCGGCACGCGACCGCGGCCGGTACGCGAGCTCGGCCCCGCCCTCGAGCCCGAGCGCTTCGGCGTGCGCTGCGAACCGCTCACTGAGCCGGTCGACCACCTCGGCGCGGTCGCGCATCAGCGCCATGCCGTGACGAGCCAGCGTCGCGTCCCACGCCGGGATCGAGCCACGGTTCGCGCGGCCGGCGCGCACCGCCGCGATCAGCGCGTTGCGCTGCGCGAGCGCGGAGGAGTACTCGCGCCGCGTGGCCGCCCGTGCCGGCCACAGCGCGGCGACGACCTGGTCCACGTGCGCACGCCGCAGCGCCGGCGCGCCGAGGATCAGCTCCAACCGGTCGGGCAGGAAGACGGCCACCAGCGGGCGCGCCTCCGAGTCGGTCAACCGGTCGACCGGCGCGCCGTCCACGCGCAGGTGCTTCGGCTCGCCGGGCTGGAAGCCGACCGTGATCGCGTGCGCGCCGCGGTCGTCGCGCGCCTCGAGCTCGAGGCGCGTGAGGCTCTCCCCGAACCGCACCACCTCGCGCTCGTTCGCCGTCCGGCACGAGCGGCCGGTGCACGCGAAGTAGAGCGCCTCCAGCAGGTTCGTCTTGCCGGCGCCGTTGCGCCCGGTGATCACGGTCAGCCCCGGCCCCGGCCGCAGCTCAGCGGCCTCGTACGAGCGGAAGTCGCGGAGGCTGAGCCGCGTGACCCTCACACGTTGAGCCGGATTGGCATGAGGAGGTACTGGAACCCGCTGCCGTCGGCCGCCTCGATCAGCCCCGGACGCAGCGGCGAGATCAGCTTCAACACGACATCGCCGGACTCGAGCGCCTCCAGGCCGTCGCGCAGGAACTCCGGGTTGAAGCCGATCTCGAACGGCTCGCCCTGGAACGGCACCGGGACGGTCTCCTGCGCCTCGCCGACGTCCGGCGTGCGCGCGGACACCGTCAGCTCGCCCTCGGCGAAGGCCAGGCGGAGCGGCGCGTTCTTCTGCGCGAGCAGCGAGATCCGGCGCACGACCTCGGTGATCTCCGAGCCCTTGAGCTGCAGCTCGTGCTCGTACGCCTCCGGGAGCAACTGGCGCACGTTCGGGAACTGGCCGTCGATCAGTCGCGAGGAGAGCACGACGCCGGCCACCTCGAACACGACCTGGTTGGAGCGCAGCGAGACGGCGATCGACTCGGCGTTCCCGTGCTGGACGATCCGCGTGAGCTCCTGCAGCGCCCGCGCCGGCACGTTGGCCTCGAACGAGCGCGCCAGCGGCGCCTCGAGCTTCGTGTCCTTGACCGCGAGGCGATAGGAGTCGGTCGCCGCCATCCGCAGCTCCTGCTCACCGGCGGAGACCAGGATGCCGGTGAGCACCGGCCGCGTCTCATCGCGCGACGCGGCGCGGCCCACCTTGAGGACGGTCTCGACGAGCGCGGGGCCGGGGACGTCGAGCCGCTCGTCGCCCTCCGGCTCCGGTAGTGGCGGGAAGTCCTCGAGCCGGAGCGTGCGGATGTGGAAGGTCGCCGAGCCGGAGGTCAGCTCGACGTCCTGCTCGGCGGCGCGCAGCTCGAGCGTCAGGTCGTTGGCGGGCAGGGCACGCACGACGTCCACGAGCAGCCGCGCCGGCAACACGACGGCGCCCTCGCGGACCACCTCTCCCTCGAGCGGGACGCGCAGGCCGATCTCCATGTCGGTCGCCCGCAGCTCGATCGCGCCGCTCTGGGCCTGCAGCTGAACGCCCGACAGAGCCTGGACGGCGCTGCGGGTGGATGCCGCGCGGGTGACGGTCTGGAGTTGGGCGAAGAGCGCGTCGCGCTGGGTCGAGAGCTTCATCTTGTCGGCGGCCTCAAGTCTTCGATGGAGATGATCAAGAGAGGGGATTCATGGTCATCAGGGCTGTTAATGCTGTGCACAGCTCGCGCGGATGGCGCTGCGCCGCGGCCGGGGCGCGCACAGGCGGCTGTGCATGAACCTTGCAGTCTGTCAGGCGGATCGGACTCATCGGCTGCCGCCGAGATCCTCGGTCAGGCGCCGCACGGCGGCGTAGGCATCGGGGTCCGTGGCGATGCGCTCGGCGGTGCGCCGGCATGCATGCATGACGGTCGTGTGGTTGCGCCCACCGAAGGCGCGGCCGATCGCCGGCAGCGTCTGGTCGGTCAGCTCGCGTGCGAGGTACATCGCCACCTGCCGCGGCCAGGCGACCGGGGCGGCGCGGCTCGTGGACAGCAGCTGGTCCATCGAGAGGCCGAACGCCTCGCACGTGCGCTGCTGGATGTCCTCCACCGAGCGGCGCTGCGGCGCGCTGCTCGGATACAGCCCCGCCAGGACCTCCTCGGCCAGCGAGACGGTGACCGGCCGGCCCGTGAGGGAGCCGTAGGCGACGACGCGAATCAGCGCGCCCTCGAGCGCGCGCACGTTGGCGGCCACGCGTTCGGCGATCAGGTCGATCGCGGCCGGCTCGATGCCCGCGACCGCATCCTGCTGCACGCGCTTGCAGAGGATCGTGCGGCGGGTGGCGAGGTCGGGCGGCCGGACGTCGGTCACGAGTCCGGACTCGAACCGCTCGCGCAGCCGATCCTCGAGCGCGTCGAGATCGCGCGGGAGGCGATCGGACGTGAGCACGAGCTGCGCGCCGGCGCCGTGCAGCGCGTTGAAGGTGTGGAAGAACTCCTGCTCAGTCCGCGCCTTGCTCTGCAGGAACTGGACGTCGTCGACGAGCAGGACGTCGACCCCGCGGAACGCGGCCTTGAACGCCTCGATCGACTTCGTGTGCAGTGCGCCGACGAACCGGTCGGTGAATGCCTCCGCCGTCGTGTAGCGGACGGTCAGCCCGTCGCCGTAGCTGCTGACGTAGTTGCCGATCGAGTGCAGCAGGTGCGTCTTGCCGAGCCCGGGCGGACCGCAGATGAACAGCGGGTTGTAGGCGAGCCCGGGCATCTCGGCGACGGCGAGTGCCGCGGCGTGCGCGAGCCGGTTCGCGTCACCGATCACGAACTGGTCGAACGTGAAGCGCGGGTTGAACTCCTCGTGCGCGACGGCGCGCGGCAACGGCGCGGTGGCCGGCTGTGCGCCGGCGGCGACGATCTGCACGCGCGAGCCCGAGCCGAGCACAGCGATCGTGCAGGCCGCGAGCAGGCGCGCGAAGCTCGCCTCGATCCAGGCGCGGCTCTCGGCCGGCGCCTCGATCACCAACGTGCCCGCGTCCAACTGCCGTGCCTCCAGGCCCTCGAGCCAGAGCTGCCACGTGGAGTCGCTCACCGCGCGCCGCATCTCGGCGCGGATGCGCCTCCAGGCGTGGGAAAGTTCTGCGTCGGGCACGAGCGCGCGGAAGGTCCTCCTCGGCAGCGGAGGGCAGGTCTCAAAACGATTGGGAGAGGGGCCTCGCGGCGCCCCGGAGGCGCGAACATAGCAGAGGCTGAGCGGCCCGAACGCAGGCCTTCGGCACTACCTCGCAAACAGCACGGAGTTCACCCTCGAGGGCCTGTGCACCGGTGTCGACGGCGTGTGCACAGACCTGTGCGAGCGGCGGGTCGGTATCCTCTTGCGCCGTTGCCCGGCGCCTCTCCTGGCGCGCGGCGAAGGAGCTGACTTTGAAGCGGACCTACCAGCCCAAGAAGCGCAAGCGCGCCCGCACGCACGGGTTCCGCGCGCGTATGAGTACGCGTGCCGGCCGACTCGTGCTCAAGCGCCGGCGCGACAAGGGCCGCAAGCGCCTGACCGTCTGAGGTAGCGGTGGAGTCGGACCGCCCGAGCGGAGGGCGCGGCCCCAAGCGCCGCCGGCTGTCGCGCAGCGCCGAGTTCGAGCGCGTCTATCGGCAGGGCCGGTCGAAGGGCAACCGGTTCCTCGTGTTGTACGCGTTCCCGCGCGAGGAGGGCGATTCCGAGGGCCCGCGCCTGGGCCTGTCGGTGGGCCGCCGCGTCGGCGGCGCCGTCGACCGCACGCGCGTGAAGCGGGTGCTGCGTGAGGCGTTCTGGGAGGAGGCTCGCCGGCTTCCCGAGGGATCCGACTACGTCGTGGTCGCCCGCCCGGAGTCGCTCGGTCTCACCGAGCGCGAGGGCACCGACGGCGTGCGCGCCGCGCTGGCCGAGCTCGTCGACGCGCTCGGGTCCCAGGAGGCGGCGTGACCGCGCTGCGGACCGCGGCGACCGCCCCGATCCGCCTCTACCAGCGGCTCATATCGCCCGCCCTGCCGCGGCGCTGCAAGTACCACCCGACGTGCTCGGCCTACGCGGTGCAGGCGATCCGGTCCTACGGCATACTCCGCGGCTCCGTACTGGCGGCGTGGCGGCTGCTGCGCTGCAATCCCTTCAGCCACGGCGGGTACGACCCGGTCTCCGCACAGACCCTGTTCCGCCGTCCCTCATGATCATCGTTCTCGCGAACATCTTCCAGCCGCTCGTCGACATCTTCGAGTGGATCCTCCTGCGGTTCCACGACGTGCTCGACAGCTGGGGCTGGTCGATCATCGCCATGACCGTCCTCGTGCGCGCGTGTCTGCTGCCGCTCACCTTCAAGCAGTTCAAGTCGATGCAGGCGCTGGCCTCGCACGCGCCCGAGATGAAGAAGCTCCAGGAGCGTTACAAGAACGACAAGGAGCGGCTCAACCAGGAGATGATGAAGTTCTACCGGGAGAACAAGATCAACCCGTTCGCGTCTTGTCTCCCGCTCGCGGCGCAGCTCCCGGTCTTCCTGTCGCTCTTCTACATGCTCCGCACGGACCTGCGGTTCGACATCTGCCCGGAAGTGCAGACCGCCCACGGTGCCCCGCCCGCCAGCCCGGTGCCGTGCGGCCCCGGCGGCGACGCGCAGTTCTTCTTCATCCCGGACCTCACGAACAAGGCGACCGGCACCGTGCTGATCGCGCTGATCGTGCTGTACGTCGGCTCGCAGCTGTTCTCGACGCTGCTGATGTCGACGACGACGGACCGCACGCAGCGGATGATCTTCCTGGCCCTGCCGTTCCTGTTCGTGACGTTCGTGATCCGCTTCCCGGCCGGCCTGCTCGTGTACTGGATCACGACCAACCTGTGGACGATCGTGCAGCAGACGATCATCCGCCGCCGCCTTGGGCCCATGCGCCCGCCGGGACAGGACAGCGGCATGGGGCTCGGTGAGTTGTTACGCGGCGGCGGTGCCAGGACGCCCGCCCCCGCGGCGGCGGGGGGTGGTGGCAGCAGCAGCGGTGGTGGCAGCAGCAGCGGTGGGCGCGACGGCAAGGCGCCTGAGGGGCGCCCGACGGGCCCGCCCCCGGCTCCGCCGCGCCGCAAGAAGAAGCGTTCCGGGAGGCGTCGCTGATGTCCGAACCAGTGGACCGCGTCCGCGAGCTGCTCGAGAAGGTCTCCGACGCCCTCGGGCTGGACGCCGACGTGATCATGGAGACCGACGAGGACGGCATTCGCGGCACGCTCGAGGGCGACGATCTCGGGTTGTTCATCGGGCGCCACGGCCAGACGATCGATGCCGTCCAGCACCTCGCCTTCAAGTTCGCCAACCGCGACGCCGGCCGTGACGAGGCCGTGCGCGTGACCGTCGACGCGGCGGGCTACCGCGAGCGGCGCGAGCAGATGCTCCACCGTCAGGCCGACCAGGCCGCCACACGGGCTGCGCGCTCGGGCCGGCCGGTGGCGCTCGACGCGATGAGCGCGACGGAGCGCAAGGTCGTGCACGAGCATTTGAAGGACCGCGACGACGTCGAGACGTACTCCGAGGGCACGGAGCCCGATCGGCACCTCGTCGTCGCGCCGCTCCGCTGACCCGGGTGTTTCACGTGAAACGGTCGCGCGACCGTTTCACGTGAAATCTGCCTTCGGCGCGTCTGCGCACCAGACAGCGCGTCGGGTACCGCCGAGCGTCTTGGCACACTCGATACGTGGACTCGTTCGAGGAAGGCGTCGTCATCGGGCTCCTGCTTGCGCGTGGCGGGGCGCTGGTCTTCGCCGTCCTTCCGCTGCTCGAGAAACACCCCACCAGCGCACTCGACATCCACGCTGCGTCTCGGTCGTCGCGATGAAATCTCGTTATGCCACGCAGATCGCGCGCGTACGGTCGCGTGGGGCGCTTGCGGCGTGACGGCACGCGCGCGCTCGTCGCGCGCTTCGGCATAAGCGACGAGGCAGGCATCGCGTTAGACGCGATCCTCGAACTGCAGGCTTCGGACCCGACCGCGTCGACGACGGTGCGGGACCCCCGTGCGGCCGTCGATCGCCACGTCGCGGACTCCCTCGTGGCCTTGGAGCTCGACGCGGTGCGGGGCGCCCGGCGCATCGCCGACCTCGGCTCGGGCGCGGGCTGGCCGGGGCTGGCGCTGGCGGCGGCGCTGACGGACGCGCGGGTTGCGCTGGTCGAGAGCGCGGCGCGGCACTGCCGGTATCTGGAGCGCGCGGTGGCGGCCGGCGGGCTGGCGAACGTGGAGGTGGTTCACGCGCGCGCGGAAGAGTGGGGTGCGGGGGTCGGCGCCCACGATCTGGTGACCGCCCGGGCGTTGGCGGCGCTGCCGGTGGTGTGCGAGTACGCGGCGCCCCTGTTGGTCGAGGGCGGGGTGCTGGTGGCGTGGAAGGGTGCGGTGCCGGAGGACGAGGCCGCCGCCGCCGCGGCCGCCGCTGCTGAGCTGGGCCTCTCGGTTGCCGAGGTGCGCGCGGTGTCCCCGTACCCGGCTGCGGAGCGGCGGACGTTGCACGTGTTCCGCAAGGTGGCGCCGACGCCGTCGCGGTTCCCTCGGCGGGCGGGGATGGCTGTGAAGCGGCCCCTGGGTGCCGGCGCACGGCGGCATTGAGGGAGCGCAGGATCGGCCGACACTCGACTCTGTGAATCGGTGTCGTATTGGCAACCCATACGGTGGCTCGGACGACACGAAGATCTGCGGAGACCCGCCCCGGCGGCTCCCGAGCCGCCCTACCGAGCCGCAGTTCGTCCGCGCAAAGACCGCGCAACACGGAACACCGCCGTCCGAGCCGCCATCTAGCCTGATCCACCGTTCATGGGCATCGTCTACGCCATCGCCAACCAGAAGGGCGGGGTCGGGAAGACCACCACCGCCGTCAACGTCGCCGCCTGCATCGCCGAGGCCGGCTACGAGACCCTCGTGGTCGACGTCGACCCGCAGGGCAACGCCACCGTCGGCCTCGGCGCCTCGCGCAACGGCGGCCCGGGCCTGTATGACGTCCTGACCGGCGAGGCCTCGCCGCTCGACGCGATTCGCGCCACCGAGATCCCGCGCCTCTCCCTGCTGACCTCGACGCCCGACCTCGCCGGCGCGACGATGGAGCTGCCGCGGTTGCCGGGCTCCGAGACCCGCCTGCGCGACGCGCTCGGCCTCGTGCGCGACCAGTTCGCGTTCACGCTGCTCGACTGCCCGCCGTCGCTCGGCCCGCTGACCGTCAACGCGCTGGTCGCGGCCGACCGCGTGATCGTCCCGGTCCAGACCGAGTACTTCGCGCTCGAGGGCCTCGCCGGGCTGCTCGACACGCTGTCGCTGATCCAGCGCGAGCTCAATCCGCGACTGACCGTTGCCGGGATGCTGCTGACCATGCACGACGCCCGGACCAAGCTCGGCCAGGACGTCGAGCGCGAGGTTCGCCAGCACTTCCCGGCGCTGGTCTTCGACACGGTGATCCCACGCAATATCCGGCTCGGCGAGGCTCCGAGCTTCGGCCGGCCCGTCATCCATCACGACCCGCACTGCGCCGGCTCGGAGGCCTACTTCGCGCTGGCCAAGGAGGTGGCCTCACGTGGCTGAGCGCACGCGCGGCATGGGCCGCGGCCTGGCGGCGCTGCTGGCGCCCGCCGAGCTCGGCGGCGGCGAGCACGAGAGCGAGCTGCGCCAGATCCCGCTCGAGCTGATCAAGCCGAACCCGCACCAGCCGCGGCAGGAGTTCGACGAGGGCGCGCTGCTCGCGCTGGCCGAATCGATCCGCGAGCGCGGCGTCCTGCAGCCGGTGCTGGTGCGCCCCGTGTACGGCGGCACGTACGAGCTGGTCGCCGGCGAGCGCCGCTGGCGCGCCGCCAAGCTCGCGGAGCTCGACACGGTGCCCGCGCTCGTCCGCCCGCAGGACGACGCCGAGTCGCTCGAGCTGGCGCTGATCGAGAACATGGCCCGCGAGGACCTGAACCCGATCGAGGAGGCCCGCGCCTGCACCCTGCTCGTCGAGGAGCTCAGCCTCACGCGTGAGGACATCGGGCGCCGCGTCGGCCGCTCGCGGGTCGCCGTCTCGAACCTGCTGCGGCTGCTCGACCTGCCCGACGACGTGATCGACCTGCTCGCGGCCGGCCACCTCACGGAGGGCCACGGGCGCGCGCTGCTGATGGCGGCCGACCACGACGAGCGTCGTCGCCTCGCCCGCCTCGCCGTGCAGGAGGGCTGGAGCGTGCGGCAGACCGAGGCCCGCGCGCGCGAAGCGAGCCGCGGCGCACGCCGCTCCGCGCGCTCCGCTGCCGAGGCGCATCCTGACCAGGCCGAGGCCGCTCGCCGGCTCGGCGACGCGCTGTCGCGGGCGCTCGGCGGCGACGTCAAGGTCACCCCCCGCGGCGACGGATATCGCGTCGTCCTCGACTTCCCAGACCCGGGCGCCGCCGAGGCGTTGGCGGACCGTCTCGGCGCGCTCGAGCGCGCCTGACGCGCCCTGATCGACCGCTATGATTGGCCGCCGCACGGGCGATTAGCTCAGTCGGTTAGAGCGCTTCTCTGATAAGGAAGAGGTCCCAGGTTCGAGTCCTGGATCGCCCACTCGGAGGCTGCGGGCATGACGGTGAATCCAGCGCGCTTGAGCCAGGCGCAGGCCACCTTCAACGCCTCGGACGCGGACCTGTCCGAGGCCGGCATGCAGGCCGCCAGCGAGTTCCGCGCCCTGCGCCCCGAGGTCTCCGACGAAGCCGTCGACGCGCTCGCGTGGTGTTGCACGCACGACTGGAAGTAGCCGCGCGGCGTCATGGCCGGCGGGCGCGCGGCAGAGCCGCGACGATCAGCGCGTACGAGTCCTCGATCAGGTCGCGGACCATGCCGTCCGCGAGCGAGCCGTCGAGCGAGATCGTGTTCCAGTGCCGCTTGTTGAGGTGGTAGCCCGGCTGGATCTCCGGATACGTCAGCCGCAGTTGCTCGGCGAGGTCCGGGTCGCACTTGAGCGAGACCGTGCCCTCGAAGCGCGTGATCGCGAAGATCTTGCCTGCGACCTTGAACGTGACGACATCCGGGTCCGGGAACGGGCGCTCCTCGACGGCGCCCGCGAGCGCGAGGCACGCGGATCGCAGCTCGTCCGGGGTCATGTCGCGATCGTACACCTCCAGTCCATGAGTACATGACTGCTAGGTGAGGTAGCCTTTGCATGTCACTTACGAGACATGTTGGCCTACTACGTCGATGAGCAGAGCGCTGACAGCATCCGGGCGATGCGGGACTTCGCCGACGGCCTGCTCGAACGGCTGGAAGGGCGCGCCGCCCACGGCGCGCCGGCGGCTGTGCCAGAGATGGAGCTGGGGCCGGCCGACGCAGCGCTCAAGGTGCTCTACGAGGACGGCACGGAGCGGCTCGGCTCGCTGTGGTTCCTCGAGGCGGCGCTGAGGTTCCCGGCCGGCCAGGGCTACACGCTGGCGGAGATCGCGGCCGCCCTTCAGGTGGAGCCCGCCGAGGCGCGCGCGTACCGCCGCAACCTCGGGCGCGCAGTCGAGTCCGCGGTGCGGCCCGCGGTCCCGAATGTGCCCGATTTCTTCCGCGACTGGTGGGATGCGCAGGCGGGGGCGTACCGTTACGAGGTGCGCTCGGAGATCCGTGCCGCCGCCGAGCGGAAGGGCCTCGTCTAAGCGGCCCGGCAGCGGTCGGAAAGGGCCCGCGTGGAGGGCCGAGTGCACCGCTAGACTTGGCCGTCACGGCCCCTATCGAGGAGCGCCCCGGTTGCAGGAGATGGTCATCTACGGCGTCAGCTTCGACATGGTCGGCAAGCAGCCGATCGTGCTGCTGAAGGCTGTCGACACGAACAAGTTCCTGCCTATCTGGATCGGGCATCCCGAGGCCGCGGCGATCCTGATGAAGCTGCAGGGCGCGTCCACCCCGCGGCCGATGACGCACGACCTGCTGTTCGAGATGCTCGGCGAACTCGACGTCGCCTGCACGCGCGTCTCGGTGACCGAGTTGCGCGAGAACACGTTCTACGCGTCGATCACGCTGTCAGTTAACGGACGCGAGGTCGACATCGACTCGCGGCCGTCCGACGCGCTCGCGCTGGCTGTCCGCTCCGGCGCCCCGATCTTCGCCGCCGAGGACGTCATCGCCGAGTCCGCGATCGAGTTCGAACACGAGGTCGAGGACACCGAAGAGGTCGTGGACAAGTTCAAGGAGTTTCTCGACCAGGTCACGCCCGAGGACTTCAAGGGCGACCAGTAGACGGGCTCAGCCCGACTCCCGCTCGAACGTCCGCGTCCCCAGCGCCATCCCGGCGGCGACCAGCGCCAGCGTGGCGACGATGCCCCACAGCACGGTCGATGTCGACCCGTGGAGGAACAGGGCGCGCACGCCGTCGACCACGTGCTTGAGCGGGTTGATGTCGGAGACCGTCTCCAGCCAGCCCGGGGCGAGCGACATCGGCAGCAGGATCCCCGACAGCAGCAGCAGCGGCACCGCGAGGCCGTTCGCCAGCGGCGCCAGCGCGTCCTCGCTCTTGAGGATCAGTGCCGCCGCGTACGACGCCGACGAGAACGCCGCCCCGAGCAGGGCGACGACCACCAGGCCGACGACCAGCCCGCCGACCGGCGCGTCGAGCCCGAACAGCAGCGCGCAGCCGACCAGGATCAGGCCCTGCACGAACAGCACGACCACGTCGCGCAGCACGCGACCGAGCAGCAGCGCCAGCCGGGACGCGGGCGTGACCCGCATCCGCTCCACGACGCCGGCGCGCATCTCGTGCAGCAGCCCGAAGCCGACGAACGCCGCCCCGAAGATGCCGAGCTGCACCAGCAGGCCGGGGACGAACACGCTCCAGGCGTCGCCGCCCGGCCACCCCTGCACGCGCGTCATGTTCTCCAGCAGCGGGCCGAACATGACCAGGTAGAGGATCGGCTGGATCAGCCCGAGGATCACCCAGATCGGGTTGCGCAGCGACAGCCGCATCGCGCGCCGGAAGATGAGGTTGGTCTCGGTCAGCGTTCTCATGCGGTCACCTCGTCGCGGAGCGCATGGCCGGTCAGGGACAGGAAGACGTCGTCGAGGGTCGGGCGGTGGACCTCGACGCCGAGCGGCGAGAGGTCGCTCTCGTCGAGCGCGCGGAAGATGCCCGGCAGCCCGTCGACCGCGCTCGGGATCTGGAGGCGCACGAGCGGGCCGTCCACGACTCCGTCGAGCAGCAGCGCCGCGGTCGCCGCGGCGGCGTCGTCGGCGAACGTGAGCTCCACCGTGTCGCCCGAGATGCGCCGCTTGAGCTCCTCGGGCGCGCCCTCGGCCACGATCTCGCCGTGGTCGATCACGAGGATGCGATCGCACAGCGCGTCCGCCTCCTCGAGGTAGTGCGTGGTGAGGAAGACGGTCGCGCCGCGCGTGTCGCGCAGCGCCCGCACGTGCTTCCAGAGGTTCGCGCGCGCCTGGGGATCGAGGCCGCTGGTCGGCTCGTCGAGAAACACCAGCCCGGGCGAGTGGATCAGGCCCATGGCGATGTCGAGCCGCCGGCGCTGGCCGCCGGACAGCGACTTGCTCAGCCGCTCCCACACGCCCTCGAGAACCAGGTCGGACAGCAGCTCTCGTCCGCGCGCAGCGGCGTCCGCGGCCGTCATTCCGTACAGGCGCCCCTGGTCCACGAGCTCCTCGCCCACGCGGGCCTCCGGGAGCGTGCTGCCGCTCTGCGCGACGTAGCCGATCCGCCGGCGCACCTCGACTGGCTCGGAGAGCAGGTTGTGCCCGGCCACCCGCGCCGTGCCGGCGGTCGGCGCGATCAGCGTCGTGAGCATCCGCAACGTGGTCGTCTTGCCGGCGCCGTTCGGGCCCAGGAATCCGACGATCTCGCCCTCTGCCACGTCGAGGTCGATGCCACGCACCGCCTCGACCTCGCCCGCGCGCGTCCGGAACGTCCGCGCGAGCCCGCGTGCTTCGATCACCGCGGTCCTTTCGTCAACTTTGACTACCGGGAGCTAGTCAAGCTTGACTATCGGCTTCTTCTGTCAAGGCGGCCTGTTCGCCTGCGAACGTGTACGCCCCCTCGCGGATGCGCTGCAGACAGGCCTCGGTCCAGCTCCGCTCGCCGAGCACGTACTCGTCCTGCAGATAGGCGAACTCCGCGATGTGGCGCGGTTTCTCCGGGTTGTCCATGAGCGTGCCAAGCATGTACGGCATGCCGCGGTGGAGGGCGTCGAGCTGGGCGATCCGGCTCTCCAGCGCGTCCACCACCTCCTCGCGCGACAACGCCCAGATGAAGCTGATCGCGGTGTAGACCCGGGCGGGATCGTTCGGGACGACCTGCCACAGCGCCTCGCGCAGCAGCGCCAGGAACTCGGTCTCGCCGTCGTCGGTGAGCGCGTAGCGCACGGGCTTCTCGGCGGCGTCCGCCACGGCGATGAAGCCGTCGCGCTCGAGCGCGCGCAGCGCGTTGTAGATCGATCCCGGGTTGATGTTCGCCCACTGCTCGGCCCGCCACGTCAGCAGCTCGCGCCGCACGAAGTAGCCGTGCACGGGCTGGAAGATCCGTACGGCGCCGAGCATCAGCAGCCGCGTCGAGCTCATGCGGGCGTCCCCGCGACGGCCAGCTCGACGATCCGCGCGATCAGCGCCTCGAACGGGATCCCGGCCGCCTCGGCGGCCAGCGGCAGCAGCGAGGTGTCGGTGAGCCCGGGGATCGCGTTCGCCTCGAGCAGGTACAGCTCACCGGTGTCCTGCTCGAGCATCAGGTCCACGCGCGCGAAGCCCGAGCAGCCGAGCGTCGTGTAGGCGGCCAGCGCCAGCTCCTGCGCGCGGGCGGTGGTCTCGGGAGGGATCAGCGCCGGGCACACGAACGCGGTGCGGCCGATCTCGTAGCGGGCCTCGAAGTCGTAGAAGTCGTCCTCGTGCGGGATCGCCTCGACGACCGGGAGCGCCTCCGGGCCGTCCGGGCCGTCGAGCACGGAGACCGCGAGGTCACGCCCCTCGACGTACCGCTCGAGCAGCACCTTGGTGTCGTAGGAGAAGGCGGCGACGATCGCGGCCGGGACGTCGGCGGCTGTGCGCGCGAACTTGATCCCCAGCGCAGATCCCTGCGCCGCGGGCTTGACGACGATCGGGAAGTCGAGCCGCTCCTCCAGCGCCGGCAGGGCGCGCGCCGCCCCGAGGTCCTCGAACGCCGCCTGGCTGAACGCGTAGAAGTCTGGCGTCGGCAGGCCGGCGCCGCGCAGCTCATGCTTGGCGACGACCTTGTCCATGCAGCGGCTGCACGCCGACGGGCCCGACGCCGTGTACGGCACGCCGACCAGCTCGAGCAGCTCCTGCACGGTGCCGTCCTCGCCGCCGCGCCCGTGCAGCGCGACGAACGCGACGTCGGGCTGCACCGCGGCCAAGCGGTCGACCAGGTCGGCGCCGACGTCGATCGGCACGACCTCGTGGCCCAGCCGCTGCAGCGCGTCCTCGACCCGCGCGCCCGAGCGCAGCGACACGGTGCGCTCCAGCGATCGGCCGCCCTTGAGCACGGCGACCTTCATCCGGCCTTCCTCCGCAGCTCGACGACGTTCTCGGGCGCCGGGGCCGCGGGCTTGACGCCCGTCAGGGTCGAGTAGAGGTCGAGCTGTTCGCGCACGACCTTGCCGATCCGCTGGATGCCCTCGCGGATGTCGGCGTCGCTCACTCCGGAGAAGTTCAGCCGCATCTCCGTGCCGCCGCGGCCGTCGAGGTACGCCGCGCGGCCGGGCACGAACGCGACGTTCTCGCGCAGCGCGCGCGCCAGCAGGTCGGTCGTGTCGATGTACTCCGGCAGCCGCGCCCAGATGAACAACCCGCCGCCAGGCCGCGTCCACGAGGCCTCGGGCGGGAAGTGCTCGGCGAGCGCCTCGAGCATGACGTCGCGCCGCCTCCGGTAGAGGTCGACGAGCGTGCGGAGATAGGCGCGCCAGTCGCGCTCGGCGAAGTAGGTGGCGACGAACTGCTGCGACAGCGTCGACGAGCAGAGGTCGACGCCCCCCTTGCCGAGGTTGAGCTTCTCGAGCACCGGACGCGGCGCCGCCGCCCAGCCGAGCCGCAGCCCGGGGGAGAGGATCTTCGAGAACGTGCCGAGGTAGATCACGAACTCGCCGCCGTCGAGCGAGTAGAGCGTCGGCAGCGCCTCGCCCTCGTAGCGCAGGAGCCCGTACGGGTTGTCCTCGAGCACCAGCAGCTCGCGCTCGTTGGCGATCTTCACGAGCTCGCGGCGCCGCTCCAGCGCCAGCGTCAGGCCGGCCGGGTTGTGGAACGACGGCACCGTGTAGATGAACTTGGGCACGCGCCCCTCGCGGTCGAGCCGCTCCAGCTCTCCGGCCAGCACGTCGGTGCGCATGCCGTGCTCGTCCATCTCGATCTGCACGACGTCGGCCTGGTAGGAGACGAACACGGGGACCGCGCCCGGGTACGTGGGCGCCTCGGCGATGACGACGTCGCCGGGGTCGATCAGCGTCTTGCAGACGAGGTCGATCACCTGCTGGCCGCCGGCGGTGACGAGCAGGTCCTCGCTCTCGACGTGCATCCCCTCGGCCGCCATCACCTGGGCGATGCACTCCTTGACCTCGTCGAGCCCCTCGGTCGGGCCGTACTGGAGCGCGCGTGCCGAGGCGTCGACGGCGACGCGCGCCATCAGCGCGGCGAAGTCCTCGGCCGGGAACGTCGTGGTGTCGGGCAGGCCGCCGGCCAGGGAGATGATCTCCGGGCGCGCGGTGACCGCCATGAGGTCGCGCATCGCCGACGACTTCATCGCCTGCGTGCGGCGCGCGAACAGCCCGGCGTAGCGCTCGAGGTCCCGCGCGCCCGAGCGCTTGGGGGTCTCATCTCGTCCCATCGAGTGAGCTATCGTCGCACGCTGCTGTGGACTTCGTGCTCGATCTCCTGCAGGGCGCCGGCATCGCGGCCGCGTTCGGCATCCGCCCGCTGCTGCCGCTGATCCTCGTCGGGGCGCTCGCGTCGGCGAACCTGGGCCTGGACTTCGACGGCACGTCGTTCGCCTTCCTGGAGCAGTGGCCGTTCCTCGTTGCCGCGGCCGTCGTGCTCGTGGCGATCGAGTTCGGATCGAGCCGCGTGAACCTTGGCTACCTGCTGCTGGCCGTCTCGCTCGTGCTCGGCGCGCTGTTCGCCGCCGGGTCGCTCGCCGACCACGACTACAACGTGGCGCCCGGCGTGGTCGTCGGCGTCGCGGCCGCGGCGCTCGGCTACTTCGCCGCCCTGTCGCTGTTCACCCGCGTGCGGCGGCGGCTCGACGCCGAGTCCGCCGGCGTCCTGCCCCTGTACGGCGAGGGCGCGGCCGGGACGTCCGCCGGGCTGTCGGTGCTCTTCCCGCCGCTCGCCCTGCTCGTGCTCGGCGGCCTGGGTTGGCTGCTCGCCGGCGGACGCCGCCGGTCCGGCGAGAAGTACGCCGGTCTGCGGATCCTGCGGTGAAGAAGCTCGTTCTCGTCGTCATCGACGCGATGAAGCCCGCGATGCTCGAGCGCGTCGTCGGGGCGGGCCGCGCGCCGACGCTGCAGCTGTTGATGGAGCGCGGCCAGCACGTGGACGATTGCGTGGCGGCGTTCCCTTCGGTCACGCCGGTGTGCGCGGCGAGCATCGCCACCGGCACCGGGCCGGACGAGCACGAGATCCCGGCGATGAACTGGTACCACCGCGGCGAGGGCCGCTACATCGAGTACGGGACGAGCTTCCGCGCCTCGCAGGCGTTCGGGATCAAGCAGTCGCTCACCGACACGATCTACAACATGAACCTCGAGCACCTCTCCAAGTCGGTGGAGACGGTGTTCGAGCGGCTCGACGACGCGGACGTCCGCACCGCCGGCACGACGTACCTGATGTACCGCGGGCGGTACCGCCACGAGGTGTCGGGCGACACCGCGCTGACCCGGATCGCCGGGCAGATATTCCGGCACGCCGTGTACGGCCCGCGGGAGCTGTTCTACGCGGACATCTTCGCGTCGCGGCGCACGCCGTGCCGCTCGCAGCTCGGCCTGCCGGGGATCCGCGACCAGCACTCCGGCTGCGTCGGCGAGTACATGGTCGAGCACGACCTGTTCGACTTCCTGCTCTTCTCCCTGCCCGACAACGACACGCACTCGCACAAGAACGGCCCGTTCGCGCAGGTCGACTCGCTGGCCGAGGCGGACCGGCAGCTCGCGCGGCTGATGGCGCCGGCCGGCGGGGCGGAGGCGTTCCTCGAGGACCACGCGGTGATCGTCTGCAGCGACCACTCGCAGTCGCGCGTGGAGCAGGAGATCGATCTCTTCCGCGCGTTCGCCGACTTCCGCGTGCGGCCCGCTGCCCGCGCGCGTGGGGAGGCCTCGGACATCGCGGTCTGCCCGAACTCACGGGCCGCGCAGGTGTACGTGCTCGACACCGATCGCCGGCGCAAGTGGCTGCCGCGGATCGCCAAGACGTTGCTCGAGCTCGAGGGCGTCGACGTCGTGCTGACGATGACCGACCATCCCGACGGCGAGGCGTCGATCCGCGGCAAGCGCGGCGGCACGGTCAAGGAGCTGCGGTTCATGCCGGGCGGCGACCTGCACGACACCCGCGGCGGCCGCTGGCACATCGAGGGCGACCTCGACCTGCTCGCGCTCCAGGAACGTGACGGCAAGCTGGCGTCGGCCACCTATCCGGACGCGCTCGCGCGCGCGTGGTCGGCGCTGCGCACCCGGACGGCGGGCGAGGTGCTGGCGTCGGCGCGCCCCGGCTACGAATTCCTGGACTGGGGCGGCGCCCACCACGTGGGCGGCGGGTCGCACGGCTCGCTGCACGCCAACGACTCGCTCGGCTCGCTGCTGTGGTGCGGCACCGGCCCGGAGCGCGCCGATGCGCGCGAGCAGTGGGCGCTGCGCGACATCGTGCCCATGATCACCCAACATTTCCAGGTCTGAGCACCTGCTCGATCGACTCGGCCCCGCGCCCGTTGGCGCGGACCACCACCGCGTTCAGCCACGGGTCCTCGTCGGCGGCGTCGTAGCGCATCGGCATGTGCGTGCGCATCACCGAGATCGACTGCTCGCGCCGCACGCCGATCACGCCGCCACGCGCGCCGGTCATCCCGACGTCGGTGATGTAGGCGGTGCCGCCGGGGAGCACGCGGGCGTCCGCGGTCGGGACGTGCGTGTGCGTGCCGACGACGGCGGTCACCTTCCCGTCGAGGTACCAGCCGAGCGCGACCTTCTCGCTCGTCGCCTCGGCGTGCATGTCCACGAGCACCTGGTCGGCGCCCGCGACCTCGCGCAGCGCCTCGTCGATCGCCACCAGCGCCGGCGCGCCGGCTTGCATGTAGAGGTTGCCGCTGAGGTTCACCACGCCGAGCGAGCGGCCGTCGCGCTCGAACACGCACGTGCCGTGGCCCGGCTGGGTGCGGAGGAAGTTCGCCGGGCGCAGGATGTGCGGCTGCTGGTCGAGGTACGGCCAGACCTCACGGTGGCGGTACGTGTGGTTGCCGAGCGTGATCACGTCGACGCCGGCGGCGAACAGCTCCTCGGCCTCCTTGGGCGTGATCCCGATCCCGCCGGCGGCGTTCTCGCCGTTGGCGACGATGAAGTCGAGGCCGAACTCCTCACGCAGTCCGGGTAGCAGGTCGCGCACGGCCCGCCGACCGGCGCGGGCCACTACGTCGCCGATGAACAAGATCGCCGTCACCGGGGCCATGCTAAGGCGCTCGCACGAGCTTGCGAGTGCGAGCAAGCCGCATACGATCTCTGTCATGGAGCAGGACACCCGGGTCCCGGTACCGCGCTGGATCCAGCTGGTGGCGCTGCCGCTGGTGGTCCTCTTCCTGTGGGCGGTCCTGCGCGCGGCCGGGCCGGTCCTGCTGCTGTTCATCATCGGCGCGCTCGTCGCGCTGCTGCTGAACCCGATCGTGACGCTGCTGCGCCGCGCCCACGTGCCGCGCGGGCTGGCGGTGCTGATCGTGATGGCGGGGCTGATCGGCACGCTCGTCGTGATCGGGGTGATCCTCGCCAATCCCGTCGCCGACCAGGTGTCGTCGTTCCGCGACAACGTCCCGCATCTCGTCGACGACGCCAATGCGACCCTCGCGGACGTCCAGCAGTGGCTCGACGACAACGGCGTTGATGTGCAGATCGCCGAGGAGGGGCAGACCGCGCTCGGCACGCTCGGGCGGAACCTGTCGAAGGGCTCGGGCGACCTGCTGACGTTCACGCAGGACGCGCTGCGCACGTTCGTGGAGGCGTCGCTGGCGCTGATCCTCGTGATCGTGATCAGCGTCTACATGCTGCTGTACGGGGAGCGGATCGGCGCGTATCTGCGGACGATCGTGCCGCGCCGCGAGGGCTCGGACGACGACTACCCGGCGCGCGTGCAGCGGGCGGTGATCGGCTACGTCCGCGGGCAGGTGCTGTTCTCGGCGATCATGGGCACGAGCGCCGGCGTGCTGCTGTGGGTGCTGGGCTCGCTCGGCATCTTCCCGGACGGCAAGACGTACGCGCTGGCGTTCGGCGCCTGGTACGCGTTCGCCGAGCTGATCCCGTACATCGGCCCCGCGATCGGGGCCGGGCCGCCGGTGCTGATCGCGCTGTTCAGCGGCGAGCCGATCGACGCGCTGTGGCTGACGATCGCGTTCACGGCGCTGCAGCAGCTCGAGGGCCACGTGGTGGCGCCGAACGTGTTCGGCCAGGCGCTCCGCATCAATCCGCTGCTGGTGATCTTCGCGCTGCTGCTCGGCGGCCAGCTGTACGGCTTCATCGGCGCGTTCATGGCGCTGCCGATCGCCGCGGTGTTGCGCGAGAGCGTCGACTACTTCCGCCAGAACCTGCGCATCGAGCCGTGGGACCTGCCGAACGCGCGCGACACGGAGCGCTATGAGCTGCCGCTCACTTACGTCCGGCCGTGCCCGGAGTGCGGGGCGCCGTGCACGAACGCCGACACCACCTGCCCGTCGTGCGGGACCGAGCTCGGCGGCCCGGACGCCGAAGCCGCGGCCGCGTCGACTGCGCCCGGCTAGTGCGCGCGGACGCGATCTCCATGCGCTACGGCGACCGCGACGCGCTGCGGGCCGTTTCCTTCGCCGTTGCCGAGCACGAGCGGGTCGCGGTGATCGGGCCGAACGGCGCGGGCAAGACCACGCTGCTGCAGATCCTCGCCGGCGCGCTCAAGCCGACCGGCGGCCGCGTCGAGCACGACGGCGAGATCGGCTGGGTGCCGCAGCATCCCGCGCTGTACTCGAAGTTGTCGGTGGCCGAGAACCTGCGGCTGTTCGCGCGGCTCGAGCGCGTCGCCGATGTGGAGCGAACGGTGGCGCGGATGCTCGAGCAGACCGCGCTCGGCGAGCGCGCGGACGACGAGGTCGGCAAGCTCTCGGGCGGCAACCGCCAGCGCGTCAACATCGCGATCGGCCTGATCGGCGAGCCGTCGATCCTGCTGCTCGACGAGCCGTCGGCCTCGCTCGACCCGCGCCAGCGCGGGCGGCTGTGGGAGTTCCTCGCCGAGTTCGGTACCACCGTGGTCTTCTCCACCCACGACGTCGGGGAAGCCGAGCGCCACGCCGACCGGCTGCTCGTGCTGGCCGACGGCGAGTTGCTGTTCACCGGCAGCCCCGTCGAGCTCGAGGAAGAGACCGGCGGCACGGCCGCCGCGGCGGACTTCGAGACCGCGTTCGTCCGGTTCCTCCGCGATCGGGGCCATTAGGTGTCCGATCCCACGACCACCGCGACCGCGGAATCGGACACCTGAATGCGCTGGCTCTTGCTGAAGGACCTGCAGATCCTCCGGCGCTCGCCGCTGCTCGTCGCGCTGCTCGTGATCTACCCGATCGTGATCGCGGTCCTCTTCGGGCTCGCGCTGTCGGGCGGGCCGGACAAGCCGAAGGTCGCGTTCGCGAATCTGGTCTCGCCGGGCGACAGCCAGTTCCGCGTCGGCGGCCGCACGCTCGACGTCAAGGACTACGCGAGCCGGCTGTTCCAGTCGATCGAGCCTGTCACCGTGCACAGCCGCGAGGAGGCGATCGCCAAGGTCCGCTCCGGCGAGGTGCTCGGGGCGCTGGTGATCCCGCCGGACGCGACGAAGCGGCTGCGCTCGATGCTTGGCCTGGGCGGCGGCTCGCCGCCGACCGTCGAGGTCTACTACAACGCCGAGGACCCGGTGAAGCGGCGCTTCGTGGAGTCGACGATCGAGGCGCGGCTGGCCGAGGCCAACAAGGCGCTGTCGGACACCGTGTTGCGGGCCTCGGCCGGCTACATCGACGTGATCGTGCGCGGCGGCGACGTCGCGCTGCCGCTGGTCGGCTCGATCAACATCCTCGGGCTCAAGAAGGCGCAGGCGATCGTCGACGGCGTCAACGCCACGCTGCCGCAGAAGAGCGGCGAGCACGTCGCGCTCGCCGACGTCTCGCGCTTCGCGCGGCTGGCGGCCGACAACCTCGACGTCTCCAAGCCGATCCTCGCCTCGATCGGCTCGCCGGTGAAGATCAAGAAGACGATCGTCAATGGCGACCGCACGTCGCTCGACGCGTTCGCGGTGGCCGTCGCCGTCGCCGTCTCGCTGATGTTCGTGACGCTCCTGCTCGCCGCCGGCCTGCTCGCGCTCGAGCGCGAGGAGCAGGCGTTCGGCCGGCTCGTGCGCGGCCTCGTCTCGCGCAGCACGCTGCTGACCGAGAAGGTCGTGCTGAGCGCCGCGTGCGCGCTCGCCGTCACGCTGCTGATGCTGTTCGGCCTTGCCGCCTTCGTCGGGCTCGACTGGAGCCGGATCCCCGCGTGGTTGGCCGCGCTGGCGGGTGGCGCGCTCGGCTTTGCCGCGATGGGCGTGGCGATCGGGGGCCTCACGCGCGAGGTGCGCGCGGCCTCGCTGCTCGCCTTCCTGCTGGCGCTGCCGATCGTCTTCCTTGCGCTCGTGCCGTCGGGCAGCGTGAGCCCGGCGCTGTACGACGTCGTCAACTTCATCTCCGGCCTGTTCCCCTTCAAGCCGGCGCTGCGGGCGCTCGACGGCGCGATCAACGGCGGCGACCTCCTGCTCCCGATCGTGCACCTGCTCGGCCTCACCGTTGGCTTCTGGCTGCTCGCGCGTTTATCGCTCCGCTGGTTCGGCTGACCTAGACTCGGGGGCGTGTTTCCTGCGACCCGTCTGAGGCGCCTCCGGCGCACCGGCCTTCTGCGCGGCCTCGTGCGCGAGACCGAGCTGTCGGTCGACCACCTGATCTACCCGATGTTCGTGGTGGCGGGAGGCGAGAAGCGGACGCCGATCCCCACCATGCCGGGGATCGACCACCTGTCGATTGACGGCGCCGTCGAGGAGGCGGGCGAGGCGGCCGCGCTCGGCATCCCCGGCGTGCTGCTGTTCGGCCTCCCCGCCCACAAGGACGAGCAGGGCTCCGGGGCGTGGGACGACGAGGGCGTGATTCAGCTCGCCACCCGGGCGATCAAGGCGGCCTATCCCGACCTGCTCGTGATCTGCGACCTCTGCCTGTGCGAGTACACGAGCCACGGCCACTGCGGCGTGGTGCGCGCCGACGGCGTGGTCGACAACGACGCGACGCTCGAGCTGCTCGCGCGCACGGCCGTCTCCCAGGCCGAGGCCGGTGCCGACGCGGTGGCGCCGAGCGACATGATGGACGGCCGTGTCGGTGCGCTGCGGGCGGCGCTCGACGAGCACGGCCTGGCCGAGACGCCGATCATCGCTTACTCCGCCAAGTTCGCCTCCGCCTTCTACGGGCCGTTCCGCGAGGCGGCCGACTCGGCGCCCCAGATGGGCGACCGCCGCGGCTACCAGATGGATCCCGCCAACGCGCGCGAGGCGCTGCGCGAGGTCGCGCTCGACGCGCAGGAGGGCGCCGACGTCGTGATGGTCAAGCCCGCGCTCCCGTACCTGGACGTCATCCGCCGCGTGCGCGAGAGCACCGACCTGCCGGTCGCCGCCTACAACGTCAGCGGCGAGTACGCGATGGTCAAGGCCGCCGTCGCGCAGGGGCTGCTCGACGAGCGGGCCGCGGTCCTCGAGGCGCTCACGGGCATCCGCCGCGCCGGGGCCGACATCGTGATCACCTACCACGCAAAGGACGTCGCCCGATGGCTGGCATGAAGGTGCGATCGCGCCGGGACGGCGCGGCGATCCCGCTCGACGAGGTCGACAAGAAGCTGCTGAACCTGATGCAGGGGAGCTTTGACCTCTGCACCCGTCCGTTCGCGCACGTCGCCGGGCTCGCCGGCGTGTCCGAGGCCGAGGTGATGAGCCGCGTCCAGCGCCTGCTCGACAAGCGGATCATCCGCGAGATCACGCCGATCTTCGACACGCGGGCGCTCGGCTACCAGTCGATGCTCGTTGCCGCCAAGGTCGACTCCGAGCACCCGCACCGGGCGGCGAAGATCATCAACTCGCACCCGGGCGTCACGCACAACTACCTGCGCAACCACGATTTCAACCTCTGGTTCACCATCGCCACCGAGCCGGGGTCGAGACTCGGTCTGCAAGGCACGCTCGACGTGCTGGCCGCCGAGACCGGAGCGCAGTCGATCCGCCAGCTGCCGACGCTGAAGCTGTTCAAGATCCGCATGGAGCTCGAGATGGAGGCCGGGACCGATGCGCTCGCCGCCGCCGGCGAGGCGGTCGAGCCGCGCGAGCTCGACCCGATCCCGCTCACGGACGCGGATATCGAGACGATCCGCGCCACCCAGGGCCCGATGCCGGTGGTCCAGGAGCCGTACGCGCCCGCCGCCGAGCGCCTCGGCGTGTCGCAGGACGAAGTCCTGGAGCGGCTCGCGTCGCTGCGCGAGCGGGAAGGCCTGCGGCGCGTGGCGGCGATCCTCTTCCACCGCCGCGCCGGCTTCAGCGCCAACGGCATGGGCGTGTGGAAGGTGCCGGAGGACGAGGTGCTCGACACCGGCAGGCGTATGGCCGCGTTCCGCGGCGTCTCGCACTGCTACCAGCGGCCGACCTACCCCGACTGGCCGTACTCGGTCTTCACGATGGCCCACGGCCGCTCGAAGGAGGAGTGCGACGCGATCCTCGACTCGATCGCCGAGACAACCGGCATCAGCGAGCGGGCGACGCTCTACTCCTCGACCGAGTTCAAGAAGGTGCGGATGCTCTACTTCACCGAAGACTTCCGGCGCTGGGAGGAGGAGCGGGCCTGACCACCTCGCTCTCCGACGTCCGCTCGGCCGAGCTGTACCGGCGCGCGCTGCACGTGCTGCCGGGCGGCGTGAACTCGCCGGTGCGGGCGATGCGCTCGATCGGGCGCGACCCGATCTTCATCGAGCGCGCCGAGGGCGCCGAGATCATCGACGTCGACGGCAACACGTACGTCGACTACGTCTGCTCGTGGGGGCCGCTGATCCACGGCCACGCACCGCCGGCGGTGATCGACGCGGTGAACGAAGCCGCGGCGAAGGGGACGACGTTCGGCGCGGCCACCGCCGGCGAGGTCGAGCTCGCCGACCTCGTGTGCGCGCGCATGCCGGCCGTCGACATGCTGCGCATGACCTCCTCTGGCACCGAGGCGACGATGAGCGCGGTCCGGCTCGCGCGCGCGGCCACCGGCCGCGACAAGCTGCTCAAGTTCGCCGGCGCCTACCACGGCCACGTCGACGGGTTGCTCGCCGAGGCGGGCTCGGGCCTGGCGACGCAGGGGATCCCGGCCTCGCCGGGCGTGCCGGCGTCCGCCGCCGCCGACACCGTGGTCGTGCCCTGGAATGACCCGCGGGCGGTGCGCAAGGCGTTCGCCGAGCACGAGCTGGCGGCGGTGCTGTGCGAGCCATATCCGGCCAACATGGGCCTCGTCCCGCCCGACTGCGGCTTTCTCGAGCTGCTGAGCGAGCTGGCGACCGAGCACGGCGCGCTGCTGGTCTTCGACGAGGTGATCAGCGGCTTCCGCATCGCCCCCGGCGGCGCGCAGGAGCTGACGGGGATCTCTCCCGACCTGACGATCATGGGCAAGATCCTCGGCGGCGGCCTCCCGGCCGCGGCCTTTGGCGGGTCGGTGGCGCTGATGGAGCGGATCGCGCCCGCCGGCGACGTCTACCAGGCCGGCACGCTGAGCGGGAACCCGCTGGCCGTCGCCGCGGGCCGGGCGACGCTCGAGCTGCTCGACGAGGAGGCGTACCTGACGCTGTCGACCACGACGGCGGCGCTCGCCGACGGCCTGCGCGAGGCGGCGGGCGACCGGCCGGTCTCGGTCACGCACACCACCGGCCTGCTCACTGTGTTCTTCGCCGAGCAGGCGCCGACCGACTACGCCGGCGCGGCGGCCTGCGACACCGAGGCGTACGGCGCCTGGTGCCGGGCGCTGCTGGCCCGCGGCGTCTACCCGCCGCCGTCGCAGTTCGAGGCCTGGTTCCCGTCGCTCGCCCACACGAGCGAGCACGTCACCCGCACCGTCGAAGCTGCCGCCGCAGCGTTCGCCGAGATCGCATGAGCGTCCTCGACCGCCTCGCCGGCGAGGTCCGCAGCCGTGGCGGGCTGCTCGCCGAGGAGCTCTCGCCGGCCTCCGAGGACGGGCGCCACGGCGCCGTGGCGGCG
The DNA here is from genome assembly GCA_963803335.1 of uncultured Solirubrobacteraceae bacterium. Classification (GTDB taxonomy): domain Bacteria; phylum Actinomycetota; class Thermoleophilia; order Solirubrobacterales; family Solirubrobacteraceae; genus DASSUW01. The sequence continues at coordinate 155,505 of CAWDME010000019.1, forward strand.
GCCGGGCCGCGCGCGGCGGGCCATGAGGACGACTACGCGCTGCTGGTCGAGGAGATCCACGAGGGCTACCTGCTGCACTACGGCGCCGGGCGCGTTGTCACGCCCGCCGATCCCGACCTCTCGCTGCTCGCCGGCGATCGCCTGTACGCGCTCGGGCTGGCCCGCCTGGCCGAGCTCGGCGACCTCGAGGCGGTCTCCGAGCTGGCGGACGTGATCTCGCTCGCCGCCCAGGCGCACGCCGAGGGTGACGCCGCGCGGGCGGCCGCGGTCTGGGACGCAGGGGCGCGCGCCGTGGGCGATGGTCCGCCCGCGGACCACGAGGCCGCGAAGGCCGCGTGGCGCCGTGCCGGGTCGGCCTAGGGACCGGCCGGTCGGGGCGTCCGGGTCGATATCGTTTCGCTCGTCAAGTGCCTGCGCCCCGTCGCACACCCCCCAAGTCCAAGTACACGTCGGATCGGCTGATCCCGGGCGCCTTCGAGGGCGAGACGGTCACGCGCCGGCGCGCCATGGGCCTTGCCGTGCAGGTCGGCGGCGGCGTGGCGGTCGCCGCGTTCGCGCTGCCGGCGCTGGGCTTCGCGGTCGGCTCGGCCCTGTTCGAGCGCCCACCGGTGCGCTGGGAGGCCGTCGGCGACCCCGACCAGTTCCCGAACGACACGTACCTCCCGCGCGTGATCACCAACGTGCCGGGCATCGGCGAGGTCGGTAAGGCGACGGTCTACATCCGCGCCTGGAACCCAGACATCGACCGCCCGAAGGACCCGAACATCCCGTACGCCGACGAGGGCGGCGGCGACTTCATCGCCCTGTCGACCCGCTGCATGCACCTCGGCTGCCCCGTCCGCTTCGTGGCGGCCGCGGAGCGGTTCATCTGCCCGTGCCACGGCGGGGTCTACGACTTCACCGGCAAGGTCTCCGGCGGCCCGCCCGTACGGCCGCTCGACCACTTCTACGTCCGCGTGCGCAACGGCCAGCTGGAAGTCGGGCCGCGCTACTCGGTCAACTCGGAGTTCAATCGCTTCCCGCACTACCGCGATCCGGCCCAGGCGCTCGATGGTGTCGGCCAGTACCTCTACCCGGGCCGTTTCTCGACGCCCTTGATGGGCAACTGATGCCGAAGCTGCTGCCACCTCTGCCCAAGGCGCTCAACCCCCGACCCAAGCGGCCGGGCGAGACCGAGGCGGTCCCGCCGCTCGAGCAGGCGAAGGAGGCCGGGATCAGCGCCGTCGACTGGATCGACGAGCGCACGTCGCTGTCCGGCGCCCTGCGGTGGGTGATGTTCCGCAAGGTGCCGAAGGGCACCAACTGGTTCTACACGCTCGGCTCGGCGACGCTGTTCGCGTTCCTCTCCCAGGCCGTCACCGGCGTGTTCCTGGCGATGTACTACACGCCGTCGGTCACCGACGCGTACGAGTCGGCCCGCCACATCACCAACGACGTCTTCCTCGGCGAGTTCGTGCGCGGGATGCACAAGTGGGGGTCGACCATGATGGTCATCCTCATCTTCCTGCACATGGGGCGGGTGTTCTTCTTCGGCGCCTACAAGTACCCGCGCGAGCTCAACTGGGTCATCGGCTTCGTCCTGCTCCTGCTCACGTTCGTGATGGCGCTGACCGGCTATCTGCTTCCGTTCGACCAGCGCTCCTATTGGGCCACGATCGTGGCCGCCAACATCACCGCGAACGGGCCGATCGTCGGGCCGTTCCTCGGTGACTTCCTGCGCGGCGGGGCGGAGTTCGGCGCGACGACGCTGTCGCGCTTCTACTCCATCCACATGTTGCTCGTGCCCGGCGCCATCGCGGCGATGATCGGCGCGCACCTGTACCTCGTCACCAAGCTCGGCACGACCGCCCCGCCATGGCAGAAGGTGCCGGTCGACGACAAGCTCGTCGAGGACGAGATCTGAGATGAACCAGGCGGAGAAGGAGCGGTACCTCCGCGAGTACGCGCAGCTCAAGGCGAAGGGGAAGCCGTTCTACCCCTACGCGGTCGCCAAGGACAGCATCATGGCCGCGATCGTCGTGCTGACGATCGTCGCGCTGTCGATCATCTTCGGCGCCGAGCTCGGCCCCAAGGCGGACCCGACGACCACGACCTACGTGCCGCGGCCGGAGTGGTACTTCTTCTTCCTGTTCGAGCTGCTGCGCGTGGTCAAGCCGCCGGAGCTCACACCGCTGGCCACGATCGGGATCCCGACGATCTGCATGATCCTGATCATCATGCTGCCGTTCATCGACCGCTCGCCCGAGCGGCGGCCGGAGCGGCGCCCGATCGCCACGTTCACCGGCATCGCGGTGATCGGCGCGATGGCGTATCTCACGTTCCTCGGCGCCAACGCCGGCTCGCCGAACCAGATCGACATGAAGGTTCCCCCGCAATACGAGCCGGGCAAGCTCGTTGCCGCGCAGTCCGGCTGCCTGGCGTGCCACAAGATCGGCGAGAACGGCAACGGCGGCCCGGGTCCGAACCTGACCGAGATCGGCGCTCGCCTGCCCGCGCCGGCGATCCGGCGCACGCTGGAGAACCCCACGGCACCGATGCCGTCGTTCGCGGGGCTGCCGGAGCAGAAGAAGTCCGACCTCGTCGCCTTCCTCGCACAGCTCGACGGCTCAGGGAACTGACCGCCACCGGAACGCTCGAAGAGGGCCAGGTCCGCGCGATGTTCGATCGCATCGCGGGGGTCTACGACGTCATGAACTCGGTCATGACGGCCGGGCTCCACCATCGCTGGCGCGAGCGTGCGACCGACCTCGCGCGCGTCGGCCCGGGCACACGTGCCCTGGACGTGGCGACCGGCACCGGCGACCTGGCGATCGCGCTGGCGCGCCGCGGCGGCGAGGTGGTCGGCTCGGACTTCTCGGAGGGCATGCTCGAGCGTGCGCGGGCGAAGAGCACGGACGTGCGCTGGGAGCAGGCCAACGCCCTGACGCTGCCCTACGACGACGACTCCTTCGACGCCGCCACGGTCGGCTTCGGCGCGCGCAACTTCTCGGATCTCCCGCGCGGGCTGGCCGAGATGGTGCGGGTGGTGCGGCCGGGCGGCCGCGTGGTGGTGCTGGAAATCACCACGCCGACCAAGCCGCCCTTGTCGACCTTCTTCTCGCTGTGGTTCGATCGCATCGTGCCGCTGCTCGGCCGCATCACCGGCGAGGACCAGGCGTACTCGTACCTGCCCAACTCGGTCAAGCGCTTCCCCGGCCCGCGTGCACTGGGCGCGGAGATGCACGGGCTGGGGCTGCGTGACGTGCGCTGGATCCTCACCGCGGGCGGCATCATCGCCCTGCACTCGGGGACGGTCGCGTGATGGCGAGCGCCGAGGCCGTCGCGGCGGTCATCGCCGCGGGCGGCGCGCACGTGCCCGAGCTGATGGACCGGCTGGAGGAGCGCCTGCAGGAGCTCGCGCACTCGCACGGCACGGTCCTGGCCGAGCACGCGTCCTCGACGATCGCCGCCGGCGGCAAGCGCCTGCGGCCGCTGCTCGTGCTCCTGGCCGCCGGCCCGTCGCCCGAGCAGCCCGAGCGCGTGCTGCGGGCGATGGTCGCCGTCGAGCTGATCCACTCAGCGACGCTGGTGCACGACGACGTGCTCGACGCCGCCGAGCTGCGGCGCGGGCGACCGACCGTGGTGGCCGCCGCCGGCCGGGCGATCGCCACCGCCACCGGCGACCTGCTGTTCTCGCGCGCGTTCGCCGAGCTCGCCCGCAACGGGGTCCCGCAATCGGTGCGGATCCTCTCCGACGCGTCGTCGGCGCTGGCCGACGGCGAGCTGCTCCAGCGCGAGGACGCGTGGAACGTCGGCGTGTCGCGCGATCGCTACGACCAGCGCTGTGATCTGAAGACCGCGCGGCTGTTCCAGGCCGCGTGCGAGCTCGGCGCGCTGGAGGGGACCGCGCCGGTCGACGTGCTCGGCCGCTTCGGCCGCCGGATCGGGCTCGCCTTCCAGATGCTCGACGACGTCCTCGACGTCTCAGGCCCGGCGGAGCGGACCGGCAAGCACCGCGGCACGGACCTGCTCGACGGCACCGTCACGCTGCCGCTGATCCTCGCGCGCGAGCGCGATCCGGAGCTGCGCTCGCTCGACCTGCGTGAGGTGCGCACGCCCGCCCAGGCAGAGCAGGTGTGCGACGCGATCGTGGCGACCGGCGTGCTCGAGGACGCGCGTGAGACGGCGCTCGGCATCGTCGCCGACGCGAAGGCGGACCTCCCGGTGCTGCCGGAGGCCCAGCAGGGAGCGCTGGAGCTCGTCGCTGACGGTGTCGTGGACCGCTACGCCTGAAAGTCTTCAGGCAGGATGGCGTCGGCGTCCAGGGCCCGGGCGAAGACCTCGATCTCGTCCTCCATGTTGGCCTGCTGGAGGCGCTTGAGGTCGCGAATCAGGACCTCGGTGCCGATGTCGAGCTTCTCGTCGAAGCGGTCGACCGTGGACTGGTCGAACGTGTCGACCTCGCTCCACTCGCAGTTCGGGCAGCGCAGCAGTACCTCCCAGTGCGTCGGTGAGACCTCCTCCCACTCGACCGGGTACACGAGGTCGCGGTCACAGTCGGGGCAGAGGTGCAGGTCGCGCAGCGGCGAGGCGGCGGCCGGGATGGCCGCGGCGATGCCTTCGTCAGCCAGCGTCTCGAAATAGACGACCTCGATCGCGCGGCCCGAAGGGAGCACCACGCGGCGGACGTACTGGCCGTTGTTGGAGGGCTGCTGACTCATTGTGGCCCTAAGATCGGCCGTGCGCAGAGGAAGTTGAGTAGATGGACGAACGTCCGGGCCGCTACGCTCTTCAGAGCCGCGTCGCAAAGGATCTGAACGTGTTCAACAGCATCGGTCCCCCTGAGTTGCTCATCGTCCTGGTGATCGTTCTCGTGATCTTCGGACCCAAGCGCCTGCCCGGCCTCGGCCGCTCGCTCGGCTCGGGGATGCGCGAGTTCCGCGACTCGATCTCCGGCAAGGGCTCCAAGGGCGACGACGAAGACGAAGCGGAGACCGACTCGACCAGCCAGGCCAACGCTGCGCTGGGCCGTCCGGATGAGGACACCGCCCCGATCGAGGGCGACGTCGTCTCCGAGCGCACCCGCACGTAGCGGCGCCGGCCGCAACGGGTCATGGCTACCGCACTGCGGCCGATCGGGCACGAGGACCGGCTCAGCCTCGTCGAGCACCTCGATGAGCTCCGCACGCGCATCATCATCTGCCTCGTCTTCTTCTGTGCGGCGTGCGCGTTCTGCTTCTGGCAGAACGACCGGATCCTGGACATCATGGACCGCCCGCTCCAGAAGGCGACGTTCCACAAGCACAGCCAGGACCCGCTCGAGCAGTCGGCGGCGTTCCAGCAGTCGCTCAAGCAGCTGAGCCTGCAGCTCGCGGTCGTCAGCCGCGAGATGGCCCGGTCCGACGACGTCAGCCCAGCGCTGCAGTCGCAGTTCGCCTCGCTCTCCAAGCAGGCGTCCCTGACCGCCGCCGCGGCGCCCAAGGCCACCGGGCGGCGGCCGGTGACGCTCGGCGTCGGCGAGCCGTTCACGGTCACCTTCAAGGTCGTCGCCTACGCGGCGCTGCTGATCTCGCTGCCGTTCCTGCTCTGGCAGGCGTACGCGTTCGTCTTACCGGCGTTCTCCCCACGCGAGCGTGAGATCGCGCTGCCGCTGATGGTGATGGTGCCGTTCCTGTTCATCGCCGGCGTCGTGTTCGCGTACTACATGGTCCTGCCGAACGCGATCAACTTCCTGCAGAACTTCAACGACGACAACTTCGACATCCTGCTGCAGGCGCGGGACTACTACAAGTTCTCGATCATGGTCCTGGCCGCGATGGGCGTCCTGTTCCAGGTCCCGATCGGCATCCTCGCGATCACGCGCGTCGGCATCGTCACGCCGCGCCAGCTGCGCAAGAACCGTCGCTACGCGATCCTCGTCATCGCGATCGTCGCGATGCTCCTGCCCGGCCAGGATCCGGTGACGATGCTGCTGCTCATGCTGCCGCTGATCGTGCTCTTCGAGGGCTCTATCCTCTTGGCCACCCTCGTCGACCGTCGCGTCGCGCGCAACCGCGCTCGCGAGGAAGCCGAACTGGCGGACTCCGACGACGACGACGTCGACACGCGCGACCCTCATCTCGACGACTAATGCTGTTTGACCTCAGAGGCGCCGGGCGCCGCAATCTCGTCAAGGGCGTCTACCTGACGCTCGCGGTCCTCATCGGCCTCGGCCTGGTCGGCTTCGGCATCGGTGGCTCCGGCCTCGGCGGCGGCCTGCTCGACGCGATCACGGGCTCGAACTCCTCGGGCGGCACTACGGGGTCGTCCACGTTCGTCAAGCGCGCCGACGCGGCACAACAGCGCGCCGAGGCCTCGCCGAAGGAGGCAGCCCTGTGGGCCGACGCCGCCCGCGCCCGCTACCAGGCGTCGCTGTCCGAGGACTTCTTCGACCCGAACACGCAGCAGTTCAACGACGCCGGCAAGGCGCAGCTGCGCATCGCCGACCAGGACTGGGAGAAGCACCTCGCGCTCAAGCCGAACCATCCGGACGACAGCGCCGCCGGTGTGATGATCAAGGTCTACAGCCCGGGGGCCCTCAACGAGCCCGAGAAGGCGGTGGCCGCGCAGGAGATCATCACCGAGGCCCGCCCGAAGGCCCGCACATTCGCGACCCTCGCGGTCCTCGCCTACGACGCGGGCCAGACCCGCAAGGGCGATCTCGCGCGCGGGAAGGCGCTCCAGCTCTCCGACCCGGCCGACCGCCAGACGCTCAAGGACCAGATCGACCAGGCCAAGCAGCAGGCCCTGGCGACCCAGCTCCAGAACGCCACGCCGACACCCACGGCCACGCCGGCGAAGAAAAAGAGCAAGAAGAAGTCCGGCTAAAGTAAGCGGCCGCTCAGCGCCCCTGTAGCTCAACTGGCAGAGCAGCGGACTCTTAATCCGAAGGTTCCAGGTTCGATTCCTGGCGGGGGCACTCTCGAACGCCTGCAGATGCGGGCGTTCGGTCGTTCTGGGTTGTTCGACGACTGTCCACGGAGTCCCGAAAAGGTCCGGGAACGGGGCGAGTTTCGGGACCTGGGGCCTAGGTATTCGTGATGGCTCCGGTCTCCGGCCACGTTTACCGGTACGAAGGCAAGCGACGTCCTGTGTGGCGCGCGAAGTACCGGCTGCCCGACGATCGACAGGTCCACCGCACGATCGGCCCGGCTTGGACTGATCGCGGCCGCCCGCGGACCGGCTACTTCACCAAGCGCACGGCCCAAGCCTGGCTCCGCCACGTGTTGGACCAAGCGCGGGCGGGCGTGTTGCCGGGGATGGTGCGCACCGGCGTGTCCTTCGCCGACGCCTGTAGCCGCTAAGCCCGCGCCACTGGCCACGAGAAGCAGCCCGCGCAGGAATGACATCAACAGCGGCACGCACTTGCACGCGAACGTGACACGACGTCAACTAACGTGTCTGGCAGACGCCCAACTCCCCATAGGGAGCCTTGGAGGGCACGCAGACGGACGCCGGCGCGACGCGAACGGAGCGCGGCTGCTGCTCTCGTCTCGACGTGGCTGTGCGAGCCGACAGGCGGCCGTGCTCCTATCACTCGAGTCAACCGGGAGATCGGTGTCCTCGCGCGCGGCTGTCGTTTTGGTGGCGGAGGTACCAGCCGGTGGCGATTAGGCCGGTGCCCAGCACGGCGATCCGCGCCGCGGTCGAGTCGGCGATGAACCTCGCGGTGGGGACGGTGAGGGCGAGCGCTATCTGGCTGGCGCCGTCGATTGCGAGCGTGAGCCCGATGATCGCGGTGAGCATCGTCAGCGCTCGCCGCCGGTCGCGCTCGGCCAACCGCGCCTCGATCTGAGGCCGGCGCCCCGGGTTGAGCCTCGCGATGTGCTCGGCGACCAATAGGAGGAGGGGGCGACCGAGCGCGACCGACGCCAGCGCGGCGATCCCCAGCGTGCCGGTGACGGCGCCCCGGCGCATCTCGATGGCTAGCGGGTCGCCGCCGGTCAGCGCGTATGCGGCGAGCGCGATGGCGACGGTCACCGTCGACACGGCCGCAATCGGGTTGACACGGCGTCGCCCGATCGCATCGACGAGCAGCCACGTGGCCGGGACGGTCTCGGTGATGGCCAGTGCACCGGTAGCCGAGCCGATCACGCTGCGGATGACCGTGTAGGCGGCGAGCGGCAATAGGAGTCCGGCCAGCAACCGCTGCGGGGAAAGCTGCGGCGGGCGCCCGGTCATGAGACGTCCTCAGCCGGGCGAACGAACATACCGGCCACGTGGCGGTCGGCGTCCAGCACCACGCGACCGATCCCGTCGGCGTGCTCGAGCGCGACTGGGATGTCGACGACGGTGTAGGCGTCGCGCACGGACACGGCCGGGGTGCCGAGTGCCTGCATCTCGCCCGCGTGCTGGCGCACCTTCTCGCGAGCCTCCGCCAGAAGCTCCGTAGAGCACGCTTTGAGCATCCGCTGGTTAAACGTCGACCGCGCGTCGTCGAAGCGCCCGTCAAGGAAGGCCTCGAGCACCGGGACCGCGTGCTCGACTGCGTCCTCGACCGGCACAGCGATCGTCTCCTCAGCGGCGGGGCGTAGACCGTGGCCGAAGCGCTGGAATGCGGCCTGCCGGCTCACATGGAGCAGCTCGCCGATCTCCGCCCACGTGTGGCTGGCTCCGCGTGCCTGCTCGACGAGCGCGCGCAGGCAGTCCTCGACGATCATGTCCAAGCTCCGCGTGGCAGCGATCGCGCGCATCACCTGGCCAGGAGAGCGCTCATCGGCGCACAGCACGTCGGCCACAAGCTGCACGTTGGCCGACAGCATCAGCGCCATTACCTCGCGATCGAACCGGACCGGAGCGCGACTGCCTTCCATACTTGTCAAGGTAGCCTTGACAAGGACGCCTTGTCAAGTTCGTCTTTACGCGTTCAGCGTGTCGAATTGCCGATCCGCCATGCGCCGACGCGCCCGAGTCGCAGGGCGTATTGCTCGGCGCGCCGACGCTCGTCCGCTCATCCCTCGCGATCGACCGCGTCGACGGATCCCGTGGAGCTCTACGTAAGTCCATCCGACGCACGGCGTGGGTTGGACGGCGAACTCCGTCAGCTCGGCGAACGACATCTACCTGAGAACCGTGTCCCGAATCGAGCAGAACTGAGGGCAACTCAGCGGCACTCAGCGGCCTGAATTTGGCTCTAGAACGCCGACTCAGCCTCGCGCGGACAGACTCTTGATCCGGTTCCTAGAAGCTGCGCACTATTGAGCTCCCGGCGTCAAACGGGCGTCCTCTCGGGCCTGCACGAGTCATCGCGGGAACGTCGGGTTCAAGTTGACGACCGCGGCCGGCCGATGGGAACACGATGGCCGACGCGCTTTTCGACGCCCTAGGGTGGTTCGAGCGGTTCATGGAGGCCATGTCGTCCGGGCCGGTGTGGTGGGCGTACTTCCTACTGGCACTGGTCCTCCCGCCGCTTGCGACGGTGGTTCACGAAGCCGGGCACGCGCTCATGGCGAGGCGCTACGGCCTCCCAATCCGCGCGTTCGTGGCCGCACCCGAAGGTCCGGCACTCACGCTCCGCCGAGACAACCTCGTCCTACGCGTCGGACTTGGGCTCGGCCGCGACCTACGCTCGAAGGAGCCGGAGGGATGGGTACTCCTCGAACTGCCGGCGCTCGCGCCCGAGCGGGCGATCGCCATCCTGCGCGCCGGCCCACTCGCCGAGGCTGACTTCGGCGCGTTGGTGATCGTGCTCGCTGCGCTGCCGCAGCCGTGGCCGACCCGCATCATCCTCGTCCTCAACGGCATCGCGATGCTGGCGAGCGCGCGGGTCAACCTGACCGACCGAAGTCATCCCTACAGCGATGGCTCCCAGATCCAACGCATCCGCGAGCACGGCCGGCAACAGTCACCGGCCGTGTCCAGGCCCGCTGCAGACGATCCACTTGCGAGCACGTCGACCGCGCCGCCGGGCTACTAGTCGCTCCGGGCGCGTCCGATACTCGAACAGCGGCGAAACGGCGACGCCGCGACTGCCGCGTTATGAAGGGAGGCATCTCTAAGCCCGAATCCACCGATGAGCGATGAATTCACGAGCTCGGGTAGGTCTATACAGCCATGAGCGATAGAAAAGTGATCCTCAAGATGGTCATGTCTCTCGACGGTTTTGTCACCAGCACCGACGGGACCCATGAATGGATGTTCGAGTGGTTCGGCGAAGACTCGGGTGAGTGGAACCGCCGCGCCCTCGAGGCGGCCGGCGTTCACGCGATGGGCCGCCGCAGCTACGAGATCATGGGCCCGCACTGGGCCGCGTCCGAGGGACCGATCGCAACCGCGATGAATGAGAAGCCGAAGGCCGTCTTCTCCCACACCCTGGAGAAGGCGGAATGGGGACCAGTCGAGATCTTCGGCGGGGACCTGGGCGCGGAGATCGCGGACCTGAAGTCTCGGGACGACGAAGGAACGGTCCTGGTCCACGGTGGCCCCGACTTCGCCAAGTCGCTGACGCGCCTGGGCCTCGTCGACGAATACCAGCTGACGACGGTCCCGATTGCTATCGGCGCGGGCCGCAGCCCATTCGCCGACTTGGGAGAGCACCTGAAGCTGGACGTCGTCGATGAGGAGCGCTTCTCGAGCGGAGCCCTTGCGCAGATCCTGGTGCCGAAGCGATGAGTCACGCAGGCGCGGTCACCGACCGCGCGCAACAGCGGACCAACCTAGGCGACCCTTAATCCGAAGGTTCCAGGTTCGATTCCTGGCGGGGGCATCGTCGCGTGATGCTTGCGGGATATTCCCCCGTGAGCGACGGGAGATCTCCGATGGCCTGGGCCGCGTAGCGTCGTAGCCTAGGGTCATGTCGCGGCTGGGCGCACCCGCCGACGTCCTCGACCACCGCTTCGGCGCGGGTCCGGCACTGACGGTCGGGGTCGAGGAGGAGTTCATGCTGCTCGATCGGGAGTCGTTGGACCTCGTCCAGCGGATCGAGCCGATCCTCGCGTCGGAGCAGCACGGCGAGTTCGCGGAGCTTGTGTCAGAGGAGCTGTTCGAGTCGCTTATCGAGCTCCACACGCCGGTCTGCGCGAGCGTCGCCGACGTCGAGCGCGAGCTGCGCCGGCTGCGCGCGCATGGCCACGCGATCGCCGCTGCCGATGGCTTGCGGCTCGGCTCGGCCGGCACGCATCCCTTCAGCCTGTTCGAGCGCCAGCGCGTGACCGGCCGCGAGCGCTATCGGGCGCTCATCGATGACCTGCAGTACGCCGCGCGCCGGGAGCTGATCTTCGGCATGCACGTTCACGTCGCCGTCGACGATCCCGACCGAGCAGTGCGCGTCGTCGGGGCGCTGCAGGCGCACCTCGGCGAGCTGGTCGCGTTGTCGGCCAGTTCCCCGTTCTGGCGCGGTGAGCCCACCGGGCTCGCGTCCTGCCGGCACCTCATCTTCTCGGCCTTCCCACGCTCTGGCCCGCCACCGCAGTTCCGCGACTACGAGGAGTTCGCCTCTGTCGTGGGAGAGCTCGTCGGGTGCGGATGCATCGAGGACTACACGCGGACGTGGTGGGACGTGCGGCTGCATCCCCGTTTCGGCACGGTCGAGACGCGGGTGATGGACGCCGTGAGCCGCGTGGAGGATGCCGTCGCGCTGACCGCGTACGTGCAGGCGCTCGTGGCGCACTACGTCGCCGCCGATCAGGCCGGCGAGACGTTGCCCTTCCGACACCCCGTCCTGATGAATGAGAACAAGTGGCGGGCGGCGCGTTATGGACTGCGGGCGACGGTGATCGACCTCGCCCGGGGCGGGCCGCTCCCCATCACCCAGCTGATCGAACGCACGCTCCGTGACATCGCTCCTGACGCGCGGGCGATCGGGTGCGACCGCGAGCTGGAAGGCATCCGCCGCATCATGCGCGACGGCAACGGCGCCGATCGGCAGCTCGCCGTCTACGCGGCCACGGGCGACGCGCGAGAGGTCGCCCGGGCCATCGCGAACATGACGCAGGCCGGATACTCCTGGCCGGTCTAGGATCCCGGAGATCGAACGAGGCGGGAGCAGGTGATGGCGGACGAGGGGTACTTCGGCGAGCGGGTTGCCGCGCGCTATGACGACGTGTCGTGGAGCATGTTCGACCCGGCCTTGCTCGCGGCGACGGCGGACTTCCTGGCGGAGCTGGCCGACGGCGGCGCGGCGCTGGAGTTCGCGATCGGGACCGGACGGGTCGCGGTGCCGCTGGCCGAGCGGGGCGTCAAGGTCGCCGGCATGGACAACTCGGAGCCGATGCTGCGGCGGTTGCGCGAGAAGTCCGCGGAGATCGAGGCGGTCGAAGGGGACATGGCCGCGACGCGCGTCGACGGCGAGTTCAGCCTCGTCTACCTGGTCTTCAACACGATCTTCAACCTGACCTCGCAGGACGGGCAGGTCGCGTGCTTTGAGAACGCGGCCGCGCATCTGCCGCCCGGCGGGCGGTTCGTGATCGAGGCGCGGGTGCCTGAGTTGCAGCGGCTGCCGCTCGGCCAAACCGTCCTGCCGTGGCGGGCCGACCCCGGCGGCATGTCGTACTACGTCTACGACACGGTCACGCAGCGCCTCAGCGGCCAGCACTACCACTTCCACGACGACGGGAAGGTCGAGGCCAGCCCGACCGAGATGCGCTACGCGTGGCCGGCCGAGCTCGACCTGATGGCGCGGATCGCCGGCATGCGGCTCGAGAACCGGTACGCGGGCTGGAACCGCGAGCCGTTCACGCACCTCAGCCCCAGCCACGTGTCTGTCTACATAAAGACCTGAGCGCTGCCGAACCCTCGCGAGGGGCCTGCGTACCACCCCGTCGAGGCACCCACGAAACACAAGGAGGCCTCACATGCGCTCCGCACCCCGCTCTGTCCCCACCCGGGTCGCGAGGAGGAGGTGGTGGGCGACGCTTGTGGCGCCGCTTGCCCTCGTCCTTGCCGCGGCGCTGCCATCGGCGGCGGCCGCGCACCGGCACGATCACCACGGTCACGGCCACGGCCATGGCCACGGGCTCAGCGCCTTCGATCAGCGCAACCTCGTGGCCGACACGCCGGGCGCTGCCGAGCTGACCGATCCCAACCTCGTGAACGCGTGGGGCCTGGCGTTCGGGCCGACCACGCCCGCCTGGGTGGCGGACAACGGCACGGACGTCTCGACGCTGTACCGCGGCGCGACGGACATGACGCCGGCGCCGTCGATCGTCCCGCTCGTCGTGAGCATCCCCCAGGGCGCGCCCACGGGCGCTGTCTTCAACGGCGGCGACGCCTTCAAGGTGACCTCTGGGATGGCGAGCGGGCCTGCGCGGTTCCTGTTCTCCTCGGAGGCCGGCGTGATCAGCGGCTGGAACTCCAACGTCCCGGCGCCCGGCTCCACCGAGGCGCAGGTCGGCGCCACGGTGCCCGGAGCGATCTACAAGGGCCTCGCCATCGCGGACACCAAGAAGGGGCCGCGCCTGTACGCGACCGACTTCCGCAACGCCCGCGTCGACGTCTGGGACGACATGTTCGCGCCGGCCGGCAAGCCCGGCGCGTTCACCGATCGCAGGATCCCCAAGGGGTATGCGCCGTTCGGCATCCAGACGGTCGCGGGCCACTTCATCGTGGTCACGTACGCCAAGCAGGACGCGGACGCAGAGGACGACGTGGCCGGTGCGGGCTTCGGCTTCGTCGACGTCTACGACACGGCCGGCAACCTGCTGGACCGCTTCGCCTCGCGTGGCCCGCTGAACGCCCCGTGGGGGATCGCCCTCGCGCCGAAGGGCTTCGGCAAGGCGAGCGGCGACCTGCTCATCGGCAATTTCGGCGACGGGCGCATCAACGCGTTCGACGTGCGCCACGGGCGCTTCGACGGCGCGCTGCGCGACAAGCACGGCCGCCAGCTCCAGATCGACGGCCTGTGGGCGCTCGAGTTCGGCAACGGCGTGATCGGGACGCCGCAGACGCTCCTGTTCACGGCCGGGCCGGACGACGAGTCGCACGGCCTGTTCGGCGCGATCACCGCGCACGAGCACCACTGACCCACAACCGGCGACCCGGGCGACGGAGCGCCCGGGTCACCGCCCGCGAACCGGCGGTCAGGCCAGCGAGATCGCGACCTCCTCGAGGGCGTCCATCGCCTCCTGCATCCCGGCTTCCATCCCCGAGTCGATGATGATGTCGCGCACCTGCCGGCTCGGGCAGACGACGAGCTGCTCGAGCCGGGTCCGGCCGCCGGGCAGCTCGGTGAACGTGTTGACGTTGAGCGGCGGGTCGCCGAGGCCGTCGGGCGCGCTCTCGTAGACCTCGGTGGTGACGAGCCGCTCGTCGGGCACGATCTCGCGGAACTCGCCGTGGAAGGCGACCTCGAAGCCTTCGGTCGCGACCATGACGTACCGCCACGTGCCGCCGACGCGGAGGTCGATCTCGACGCTCGTCACGTTCCCGCGCTTGCCCGACCACCAGCGCTTGACCAGCTCGGGCGTCGTCCAGGCCTTGTAGACCAGGTGCGGGGGCGCGTCGAACTCGCGCGCGATGAGGATCTCCTCATCGCTCGGCAGCGTCACGGTCGCCTTTCCGCTACTCGTCACCGGGGTCATCTCCTTGCTCCTCTCGCTTGAGGTCCTCGAGCACGTCGTCGAGCGCCTCGAATCGCTCGCTCCACAGGCGCTCGTAGCTCTTCACCCAGTCGTGGATGGGCTTGAGCGCGTGGCCGTTGAGCCGGTAGAGCCGCTGCCGGCCCGCGTCGCGGACGTCGACGGCTCCGACCTCGCGCAGCACCCGCAGGTGCTTGGAGACCTGCGGCTGGGCGACGCCGAGCACGCGCACGAGGTCGTTGACGGGGCGCTCGCCGCCGGCCAGGAGATCGAGGATCTGCCGGCGCCGCGGCTCGGCCACCGCGTTGAACGCATCGGCTGTGGTCGCTGCTCGTGCCACGCCGACGATCATATTCCGATATAGGAATATTTCAAGCGGCCGGATCGACGAGGCCGGTCTGGTAGGCGAAGACCACCGCCTGGACCCGGTCGCGCAGACCGAGCTTCATCAGGATCCGCGCGACATGGGTCTTGACCGTCGCCGGGCTGAGGAACAGCGCAGCGGCGATCTCGGCGTTCGACAGGCCGCGGGCCAGCTCGCGCAGCACATCGAGCTCGCGCGCGGTCAGCTCCTCGAGCTCGGGCGGCGTGCGCGCTCCCGGTGCCGGGCGGCGCGTGAAGTGCTCCACGAGCCGGCGGGTGATCGCCGGGGCGAGCAGCGCCTCGCCGGAGTGCACGGCGCGGACCGCCCGCACCAGCTCGGGCGGGTCGATGTCCTTGAGGAGAAACCCGCTCGCACCGGCCCGCAGCGCGTCGTAGACGTACTCGTCGAGATCGAACGTTGTGAGGATGAGGACGCGCGGTGCCGGGCCGCCGGCGCCGAGCAGCCGGCGCGTCGCCTCGATCCCGTTGAGCTCGGGCATGCGGATGTCCATGAGCACGACGTCCACCGCCGCGCCGCGCGCGAGCTCGAGCGCCTCACGGCCGGTGGCGGCCTCGCCGCAGACGTCGATGTCGCCCGCGCTCTCCAGGATCATGCGAAAGCCGCCGCGCACGAGCGCCTGATCGTCGGCGATCAAGACTCGGATCACGAGTCTTCGCCGGCCGGGATCCGCGCCCGCACCATCCAGCCGGCGTCGCTGCGCGGACCGGCCTCGACGGAACCGCCGTAGAGCGCCATCCGCTCGCGCATGCCGATCAGGCCATGGCCCGCCGTGCCGTTGCCCGCGACGGCCGCGCCGTCATCGCACACCTCGAGCTCGACATGGGCGGGCGCGAACCGCACCGTCACGTCGGCGCGCGCGCGGCCGGCGTGCTTGAGCGTGTTCGTGAGCGCCTCCTGGACGACGCGATACGCGGCCAGTTCGCGGCCGGGATCGAGATCCGGCCTCGAGCCCTCGAACCGCACGTGGGCGTCGAGCCCGGCCGCACGCATGCGCTCGACGAGCGCGGGAAGATCCTCCAGGCCCGGCTGGGGCGCGAGGCCCGGCTCGCCGGCGCGGAGCACACCGAGCATGCGCCGCATCTCGCCCAGGGCGCCCTTGCCGGTGCGCCGGATCGACTCGAGCGCCGCCGCCGTCCGCTCGGGGTCGGACCGGAGCACCTGCTCGGCGGCGCCGGCCTGGACCACCATCACGCTGATGCTGTGGGCCACGACGTCGTGGAGCTCGCGCGCGATCCGCGCGCGCCCGCGTTCGGTGGCGGCAACGAGGTCGTCGGCCCGCCGCCGCTCGAGCTCAGCGTTGAGCGCGTCGAGCTCGCGGGCCTGTGACCAGTAGCGCCGCACGAGCCGCCCTGCCAGCCACGGGGCGCCGGCGAAGACGGGCGGTGTGAAGAAGCTCACGTCGGGCGCTGGGTCGAGAGCCGTGATGAGCGTGATGCCCGCGAAGTTGACGACGAGGCCAGCGATCGCCCGGCGGCCGTCGGCGTAGGCGCCGGGCGCATAGGCGACGAGCACGAGCACGATCAGCTCCCACAGCGCCGATGGCACGTGCGCGGCGACCGACTGCACGCCCCAGGCGCCCATCACGACCACCGACACGGCCAGCGGCCAGCGGCGCCGGAAGGCGAGCGCCAGCGTCACGGTCACCGCGATCGGCACGGTCAGCGCGAGCGGGCCCTCGTCCGTGTAGCCGGCGAGGATCGAGAACACGCCGAGCGCGCACAGCGCCACCGCCGGGATCACGTCGAGTCGCCTGACCACGGCGACAACGTAGCCGCGGCTGCCGGCGCCCGCATCGGCTTTACGGGCGACCTGACATACGCCTGACGGGCGATGCGATCGCCGCCTCGCGCCCGATGTGGACCGGGTGGGGCGGCCGTAGCTTCGCCGGCATGAACACCCATCGCCTCATCACCATCACCACGATCGGCCTCGTCGCCCTCGCCGCCGGGGCCGGTATCGCCAGCGGCCAGACCAGCGACACGACGCTCGCGCTCACCGCGAAGCCCACCGGCGGATCCGGACTCGACCTCGGCCGCAAGGGCACGTCGATCGGGGACCAGTTCTTCGAGCACGGGAAGCTCACCGGCGCCGCGAACGGGCGCTTCCAGCTCGTCACGCAGCTCGTCGCCGGCAACGGACGCCACGGCACGGAACAGAGCGAGATCACCGTCATCGTCCACGGCGGCACGATCGCGGCGGCGGGCGCGCACCGCACTCGCGGCCACTACGCGCTTCCGGTCGTCGGCGGGACCGGCGCCTACCGTGGCGCCCGCGGCGAGCTCGCGATCGCACCGGGGGTGCACGGTGCCGAGCGCGTGACCGTCACGCTCCTTCCCTGAGCCGCTGCTCGAGGAACCGGCGCTGGGCGGCGTTCTCGGCTCGCTCGATCGCAGCACGGTAGGCGTCCGCCGCCTCGGCGTCGCGGCCGAGGCGGCGGAGCAGATCGGCGCGGATCGCGTGGAAGAGGTGGAAGGTGTCGAGCTCGAGCGCGTCAACGAGCGCCAGCGCCGCCTCCGGCCCGTCGACCTCGCCGACCGCCACGGCGCGATTGAGGGCGACGACTGGGCTGGGGGCGATCGCGGCGAGCCGGTCGTAGAGGGCGAGGATCTGGCGCCAATCGCCGTTGTCGCTGTGGACCGCGTTGATCGCGGCCTGGATCTGGTACGGGCCGGGCTGTCCGCGGCGCAGGCACGCGCGCACGAGCGCCTGGCCCTCGGCGATCAGCGCACGGTCCCAGAGCCCGCGGTCCTGGTCGGCCAGCAGGACCAGAGCGCCGTCGGGCGCCGTGCGCGCCGCCCGCCGCGACTCGATCAGCAGCATCAGCGCCAGCAGCCCGATCACCTCCGGCTCGTCGGGCATCAGCTGCGCGAGCAGCCGGCCGAGCCGGATCGCCTCCGCGCACAGGTCCGCGCGGATGAGCTCGGAGCCCGAGCTCGCCGCGTAGCCCTCGTTGAAGATCAGGTAGATCACGGCGAGCACGGCGCGCAGCCGGCCTGGCAGGTCCGCCTCGTCGGGCACACGGTAGGGGATGCCGGCGTCGCGGATCTTGCCCTTGGCGCGCACCAGCCGCTGGGCCATCGCCGGCTCTTCGACCAGGAACGCGCGCGCGATCTCGGCGGTACTGAGGCCGCCCAGCAGCCGCAGCGTGAGCGCCACCTGCGCGGTCTCGGCCAGCGCCGGATGGCAGCACGTGAAGATCAGGCGCAACCGCTCGTCGCGCACCGGGCCCTCCTCGACGGGCGCGTCACCGGCGTGCAGGAGCGCGGCCTGCGCGTGGCGGTCGTCGCGCGAAGCCTCCCGCCGCAGCCGGTCGATCGCGCGGTTGCGGGCGGTCGTGATGATCCAGCCGGCCGGGCTCGGCGGCAGCCCGTCGCCGGGCCAGCGCTGTGTGGCGGTGACGAACGCGTCCTGGA
Source organism: uncultured Solirubrobacteraceae bacterium (assembly GCA_963803335.1). Classification (GTDB taxonomy): domain Bacteria; phylum Actinomycetota; class Thermoleophilia; order Solirubrobacterales; family Solirubrobacteraceae; genus DASSUW01. The sequence goes on from CAWDME010000019.1 coordinate 173,834, forward strand.
CCGCCTCCTCGGCGATGTCGATGTCGCCGAAGACGCGGACCAGGACCGCCACCGCACGGCCGTACTCCTCACGGAAGACACGTTCGATCTCGGTCAATGCTCGCCGGCGAAGGGGCGCACCTCGACCGGGAGGGTCGTGGCGCGGGCCAGCCGCTCGGCCCACTTCAGCGCCTCGTCGAGGTCGCGCGCGGCGATGATCGTGATGCCGCCCAGGTGCTCCTTGCCCTCGGCGAACGGGCCGTCGGTCGCCACCACGTCGCCGCCCTTGACGCGCAGCACCGTGGCGGTGCTCGGCTCGTGCAGGCCGGCCGCGAACACCCACGCGCCGGCCTCCTTCATCTCACGGTTGAGGACCTCGAGGTCGGCCATCACCTGGTCGAGGAGACCCGGCGGCGGCGTGCCGCCCGTCGGCTGGTAGATGCTGAGCAGGTAGCGCTTCATCGGCGGTAGGTGGCGATCACGACGCCGGTCGTGGTGGGCGTGGCGTCGACGAGCTGAAACGCGGCGCTGGCGTCGGTGAACAGCCGCTGCCCCGATCCCAACACGACCGGATGGATGTTGAGCTGGAACGCGTCGATCAGATCCTGCTCCATCAGCGAGCGGATCAGCTGCCCGCTCCCGAGGATCACGGCCGGCTCGTCGAGCCGCGCGACGTCGTCGAATGCGAGCACGGTCGAGTTGACCCAAGGCAGCGGCTCCTCGAGCGTCGTCGACACGACGTACTTGCGCGCCTTGTTGAGGTGCTCGGTGAACGGATTGCCGTCGGTCTGCTTTGGCCAGAAAGCGGCCATCTGCTCGTAGGTGCGCCGCCCGAAGAGCATGACGCCGGGGCGCGCCATGCCTTCCTGGGCGCGCTGCACGAGCACCTCGTCGGTGTAGGGCGCGGCCCACGCCTCGGGGTTCTCCATAACGCCGTCGAGCGTCACGTTGTTCACGACGGTGATCATCGAAATCGTCCTTTCGTTCGTTCACCTACTACACGAACGGGAACTGGGCAGATCGACACCCGATGCGCGATAGTCGCAGCATGGCGATCGAGACGATCGAGCACGAGGGGCCGACCTGGGCGCGCCTGACCGGCCAAATCGGCTGGTACAACGCGAAAGCCAAACAGAACCAGCAGTCGTACAAGCTCTTCAAGCTCGGGCAGATCATCCTCGGCGCGCTCGTCCCCGTCGTCGCGGCGGCCGACGGCAGCCGGGTGCTGCTCGCGGCGCTGGGCGCGGGCGTCGTGGTGATCGAGGCGATCCAGCAGCTGTTCCAGTTCCACCGCAACTGGATCGCCTATCGCGCGACGTGCGAGGCGCTGCTGCGCGAGCAGCACCTGTTCGAGGTCGGCGGCGGGGACTACGCCGACGCGCCCGACCGCACCGTCCTGCTGGCCGAGCGTCTCGAGGCCCTGATCAGCCGCGAGACCGGCGAGTGGGCGTCGCTCGAGACCTCATCCCAGAAGAAGCCCAGTACCTGAGTTGCCCCGCGCGCCCCCAGCGGGTAGCGTGGAGGGCATTCGAGTAAAGGTCTCTAACCAGATTGCGGTGGTCGCGCTGCTGCTGGCGTTCCCGGGGGGAGCGGCCGCACGCGACCGGCCGGTGATCCGGGTCGACCAGCTCGGCTACGCACCCGCGGAGCACAAGCTCGCCTACCTGCTCTCACCGCGGGCGCATGCTCACGCGCGGTTCGCGGTGACGGCGGGCGGGCACGTCGTGCTGCGGGGCCACGCCGGGCGCAGCCGCGGACGCTGGAACCGGCGGTTCCGCGCCGTGCAGAGGCTCGACCTGAGCATGCTGCGCACCCCGGGGACCTACCGGATCCGCGCGGCGGGCGCGACCTCACCGCGCTTTCGCATCGGCGACGACCTGATGCTCCCGCGCGTCGGCGAGACCGTGCAGTTCTTCCAGGCCCAGCGTGACGGCGCGAACGTGATCGCCGGCCCGCTCCACCGGCGGCCGGCGCACCTCAACGACCGGCGCGCCTCCGTCTACGCGCCGCCGCGCTACGACGGCCCGGACAGCGACGTCATCGTCGGCCGGTCGCTGAAGAAGATCGGCGGCCCGGTCGACATCGAGGGCGGCTGGATGGACGCCGGCGACTTCATCAAGTTCACGCACACGACGGCGTACGCCGCGGCGCTGCTGCTCGTCGCCCGCCGCGAGCTCGGCGCCGATGCGCCGGCGACGCTCGAGCCCGAGGCGCGCTTCGGCCTCGCCTGGCTCGACAAGGCATGGCAGGCCGACGGCAGCATGCTGCTGCAGGTCGGCATCGGCTCGGGCAACCAGCGCGGCACGTTTTTCGGTGACCACGACCTGTGGCGGCTGCCGGAGAAGGACGACGCGCTCAAGGGCGCGGCCAACCGCTACATCCGCAACCGGCCGGTGTTCCGCGCCAACGCCCCGGGCACGCCGCTGCCGCCCAACCTCGCCGGGCGCGTGGCCGCCGCGTTCGCGCTCGCCGCCCAGCTCGACGCCGGCGTCGAGCCCGCCCGCGCCAGCCGCGAGCTTGCCACCGCCGCGCAGATCTACGCCGCCGCCGCGACCGACCACGTCCACGTGGTCACCGCGCTGCCGCATGCGTTCTATCCCGAGTCGTCGTGGCACGATGACCTCGAGCTGGGCGGCGCCGAGCTGGCGCTCGCCGCGCAGGCGCTCGGCGATCCGCGCGCCGCGACCTGGATCAACGCCGCGATGAAGTGGTCCGGCCCGGGCGAGGACTCGCTCAACCTCTACGACGTCAGCGCGCTCGCGCACGCCGAGCTCGTGCGCGCGCTGCGCGCCGCCGGCTCACCCGGCGAGGGGCCTCTGCTCGGCGACCTGCGCCGCCAGCTCACGCGCGCGGCCAAACGGGCCCGCAAGGACCCGTTCCGCGCCGCCGCCACCTACGACGACTTCGACGCCGCCCCGCACACGTTCGGCCTCGTCGCCGAGGCCGCGCTCTACCGGCGCCTCACCGGTGACCGCCGGTTCGCCGCGTTCGCCACCGCCCAGCGCGACTGGGCGCTCGGCGCCAACGCCTGGGGCGCGTCGCTGATGATCGGCGTCGGCCGCGACGACCCGCGCTGCCCGCAGCACGTCGTCGCCAACCTCAACGGTACGGCGACGCGCCGGCTCGTCGGCGCCGTCGTCAACGGACCGAACGACCGCGCGCTGTTCTCCGACGGGCTCGGCGAGTTCTTCGACGAGGGCCGCACCTGTCCGCGCGGGCGCGACCGCTACAAGGCCTTCACCGGCCACGGCAGTCGCTACGTCGACGACGTGCGGTCGTGGCAGACCGTGGAGCCGGCGATCGATTTCACGGCCGCTGCGGCGCTGGCCTTCGCGCTCAGCTGACGGGCTTGAGCAGCTCGGGGAGCGGTTGCGGGCGCCCGACGTGGAAGCCCTGGGCGTAGTCAACGCCCTGCTCGCGCAGGAACTGCACGAGCTCCGCGTCGGACGCGAACTCGGCGACCGTTTCCTTGCCGAGACCCTGGGCGATGTCGACCACCGCGCGGATCACGAGCTGGTCGGTCCGGTTGGAAAGGCAGTTCGAGACGAACTCGCCGTCGATCTTCAGGTAGTCGAACGGCAGGTGCTTGAGGTAGTAGAACGAGCCGAAGCCGGCGCCGAAGTCGTCGAGCGCGAAGCGGCAGCCGATCTCGCGCAGGCGCTCGGCGAACTCGCGCGCGAGGTGGATGTTCGCCACCGCGGCGGTCTCCGTGATCTCGAACGTCAGGCAGGCCGGGTCGGCGCCGGTGCGGGCGATGCCCTCCTGCAGGTCCTCGAGCAGCCGGTCGTCGGTCAGCGTGCGGGCCGACAGGTTCACCGTCACGCGCAGGCCGTGCTCGGCGATCAGGTCGAGCGCCTTGCGCGCCACCCAACGGTCGATCTCCTGCACGAGGTCGAAGCGCTCGGCGACCTGCAGGAACGTGGCCGGCGGGATCAGGTCGCCGTCGTCGTCGACCATCCGGATCAGCAGCTCGTACTGGGCGATCGTGTTCGTGTGCAGGTCGAGGATCGGCTGCGCGTGCAGGACGAAGCGCTCGTCCTCGAGCGCCTCGCGGATCCGCTCGACCCAGTGCATCCGCGCCTGCACGCGCGGCAGGTCGTCGCGGCCGGCGACGTAGACGGCGAAGCGGTCGCGGCCAGCCTCCTTGGCCTCGTACATCGCCAGGTCGGCGTTGATGAGGATCTCCTCGCCGGTGACGTCGGAGGCGCCGAACGGCGCCACGCCGACGCTGGTGGTGATGCGGCGCACGCGGCGCGCGCCGACCACGGTGATCTCCTCCCGCACGGCGCGGACGAGCTTTCCGGCGACGGCGTCGGCCAGCTCCGGGCCGCCGGTCGGCAGCAGGATCGCGAACTCGTCGCCGCCGAGGCGGGCGACGATGTCCGAGTCGCGTAGCTGCGCCTTCAGCAGCGCGCCGACCGACACGATCACTTCGTCGCCCGCATTGTGCCCCAGCGTGTCGTTGACGGACTTGAAGTCGTCCAGGTCGAGCACGAGCAGCGCGCCCTCGGCGCCGTACCGCTGCGTGTGCGCGACGTGGCGGTCGAGCTCCTGCTCGAAGCGGCGGCGGTTGAAGAGGCCGGTGAGCGGGTCGTGGTCGACGAGGTGCTGGAGACGTTCC
>CAWDME010000020.1:0-113417 GCA_963803335.1 uncultured Solirubrobacteraceae bacterium
CGCCCGAGTGACTCCGGCATAGCGCCCGCGCGCGCCATCGACAGGCTCGTGCGCGCGGTCGGCAGGATCGTCGTCTGCGTCGAGGCGGCGGCCGACGTGAGCACCGCGATGATGAGGATCTTGTCGAACGGCGAGCCGAAGACCTGGGTGCCGAGCACGCTCAGCACGTCGTCCTGGTTGTCGATCAACTGCTGTACGCCGCCATAGGACTGCGCGGCGTAGGAGACGATCACGTAGATCGCGAGCAGGATCAGCGTGGCGAGCACCGCGGCCTTGCCCGGGCCTTCGGTGGCGTCCCTGCTCTCCTCGTTGACGGTCACCGTGCTGTCCCAGCCCCAGTAGATGAACACGGCGATCAGCACGCCGCTGATGAGCGCGCTCGTGGAGTCGATGGCGAACGGGTTAAGCCACGACAGGCTCGGGTCGACCGCATCCGGCCCCGCGTTGCCGCCCGCGACCTTGACGAGCGCGACGACCGAGAACACCACGAGCGTGATGATCTCGGCGCTCAGCAGGCCCACCTGCGTGCGCGCCGACAGCTCGATGCCGATGTAGCAGATCGCGGTCATGATCGCGATCCAGATCACGCCGACGAGCGTCACTGCGAACGTCGAGTCGGCGGCGCTCTGCCAGCCGACGAGCAGGAACGAGTACAGCCCCGCGATCTGCGCGAGGTTGGCCATGACGATGACGTCAGCGACGACAATCGCCCAGCCGCCGAGCCAGCCCACCGACGGCCCGAGCGCGCGCGTCGCCCACGAGAACGTGGTGCCGCAGTCCGGGTCGGCGCGGTTGAGGTAGTAGTAGGCCGAGGCGATCAGGAGCATCGGCACGAACGCGACCAACATCACGGCCGGCGCCTGCAGCCCGACGCCGGCGACCGCGACGACGAAGCCCAGCGAGGCGGCGAGCGAGTAGCCCGGAGCCGTCGACGCGACGCCGATCACGCAGCTCGAAACGAACCCGAGCGCGTCCTTTTTCAGTCCCTTGTCTACGACCCCGGGGCGTCCCGAGGCCGAGGGATCGACCTCGACCACCCCCATTGCTGGCTAGCGTATCTGTTGCGGTGATCGCGCGACAGACCTCTTTGCGGATCGCCGCGGGCGTGTTCGCCGGGCTCGGGCTCCAGGTCGGTGTCTGGGCGGTGCTGATCCCGCACCTGGTGGCGACGCGCGGGCTCACACCGGCAGAGCTCGGAGTGGCGCTGGCGGTGATGTCGGTGACGTCGATCGGTGCGCTGACGGCGGCGGGGCCGCTGGCCGATCGCGTCGGCCGGCGCCCCCTCGCGGTCGCCGGAGCAGCCGGCTTTGCCGGCGCGTTCGCGCTGCTCGCGGGCGTCGAGGCGCGCGCGGCGCTGTGGCCCGCGGTCGCCTTGTACGGCGTCGCGAGCGGGTGCCTGGACCTCGGCGCCAACGCGATCGGGGCCGACCACGAGCGCGTCTACTCCGAGCGCGCGATGGTGCGCCTGCACGCCGGCTTCAGCGCCGCCGCGGCGGTGGGCGCGCTGACGGCCGGCGCCGTCGGGCCGTCGATGTACTGGGTCGCCACGGGCGTCTACGCGGCGCTCGCGCTGGCGTTGACGGTGGTGCCGCTGCCCCCGCACGAGGCCGCGCCGCCGGAGCCCGGAGGCAGGCGCCAGCTGCTGCGCGTGCCGGCGATCCTGCTCGCGGTCGTCATCTGCACGCTGTGCTTCTTCGGCGACGGCGCGATCGAGGGCTACGCCGCCCTGTTCCTGCGCGACGCGTTGGAGGCGGGCGGGCTGCTCACGGGCGTCGCGTTCGCCGCGTACCACGCGGCCTCGCTCGCCGGTCGGCTGGCGACGGCGAACGCGGGCGACGAGCGGCGGCTGCTGACCGTCGCGGGCCTGGCCGCGAGCGCCGGCATGGTCGTCGTCGTCGCGGCCGGGTCGGCGGTGATCGCGGCCGCGGGCCTGCTCGTGGTCGGCTTCGCGCTGGCGCCGATCGTGCCGACGGTGCTGTCGATCGCGGGGCGCAACGCACCGGGGCGCACCGCCACCGCGGTCTCGCTCGTCACGACGGTCGGCTACAGCGCATTCGTGCTCGGCCCGCCGCTGGTCGGCGCGCTCGCCGGCGCCACGTCCCTGCGCGCGGCGCTCGCGCCCGTGATCGCCTCGACGGCGGCGATCGCGCTGCTCGCCCGGCAGGTGGCGCGGCGGTGACCGAGCTCGTGTTCGCCTACGGCTCGCTGCTCGACCTCGCGGCCGCCGGGCCGTGCGTCCTGCGCGACCACGCGCGCGGCTGGGACGTGGCGATGGACAACCGCGAGACGATCCCCGGCTACAAGTTCTACGTCGATCCCGAGACCGGCGAGCGGCCCGCCGTGTACGTCGCCTTCCTCGCCATCCGGCCCGCGCCCGGCGCGTCGGTCGCCGGCGCGGTGTTCGCCGTCGACGACGAGACGCTCGCGGCGCTCGACGCCCGCGAGCGCAACTACGACCGCCGCGACGTCAGCCCGCACGTCGACATCGACGGCCGCGTCTGGGCCTATGTCGCGAGCGCGGACGGGCGCGCGCGCTGCGCCGCCGGCCGGGCGGCCGGGACGGCGGTGATCAGCGCCGAGTACCTGGCGAGCGTGCCGGCCGACGCGCCACCGGACCTGCCCGTGCGGCCGCTACTCCGGCGTGACGTAGGCGCCTGAAAGCCCGCCGTCGACCAGGAACGTCGACGCCGTGACGTAGCTCGACTCGTCGGAGGCCAGGAACAGCGCCGCGTTGGCGATCTCGCGCGCCTCGGCGAAGCGGCCCATCGGCAGGTGCACGAGCCGCCGCGCCGCCTTCTCCGGGTCCTTGGCGAACAGCTCCTGGAGCAGCGGCGTGTTGACCGGCCCGGGGCAGAGCGCGTTCACACGCACGCCCTTGCGCCCGAACTCCACGCCGAGCTCGCGCGACAGCGAGAGCACGGCGCCCTTCGAGGCCGTGTAGGAGATCTGCGACGTCGCGGCGCCCATCACCGCCACGAACGATGCGGTGTTGATGACCGAGCCGCCGCCGTTGTCGAGCAGATGCGGGATGCCGTACTTGCAGCACAGGAACACCGACTTGAGGTTCACGTCCTGCACCCGCTGCCATGCCTCCAGCGACGTGTCGAGCACCGACGCGTCGTCGTTGGGGGAGATGCCGGCATTGTTGAAGAGCACGTCGAGCTTGCCGAACGTCTCGCGTGCGCGCGCGTACATGTCGCGGACCGCGGCCTCGTCCGCGACGTCGCAGGCGAGCGCGAGGTCGACGCCGGGCGAGTCGTCGCGCAGATCGACACCCACGACGGTCGCGCCCTCGGAGCGGAAGAGCGCCGCCGTCTCGGCGCCGATGCCGCTGGCGGCGCCGGTGATCACGCACACCTTCCCGGCGAGCCGGCTCATGTCGCGTAGTACACCGACTTGACCTCGGTGTAGTGGTCGAGGGCGTGCGGCCCGAGCTCGCGCCCGTAGCCGGACTGCTTGAAGCCGCCGAACGGGGTCGACACCCGCACCGAGGTGTTCGAGTTGATCGACAGCACGCCGGTCTCGACCGCGCGCGCGACGCGCAGCGCCTTGGCGCCGTCACGCGTCCAGATCGATCCGGACAGGCCGTAAATCGTGTCGTTGGCGAGTGAAACGGCTTCCGCCTCGTCGCGGAACGGCACCACCACGGCGACCGGGCCGAAGATCTCCTCGCGCACGGCGCGATCGTCGGGCGCGACCGGGCACAGCACGGTCGGCGGGAACCAGTAGCCCGGTCCGTCGGGCGCGTGGCCCTGGATTGCCACCGGGGCGTCCGGCGGCACGTACGAGGCCACCGTCTCGCGCTGGCCGGCCGAGATCAGTGGGCCCATCTCGGTCTGCTCGTCGAGCGGGTCGCCCACGCGCACGGCCTCGACCGCCTCCGCGAGCGCGTCCATGAACGAGTCGAGCGCCGACCGCTCGACGAGGATCCGCGAGCGCGCGCAGCAGTCCTGGCCGGCGTTGCCGAACACCGCGCCCGGGGCGGCCGCGGCGGCGGCCGCGACGTCGGCGTCGGCGAACACGATGTTGGCCGACTTGCCGCCCAGCTCGAGCGTCACCCGCTTGATCGTCTCGGCCGCCGCCGCCGCGATCCGGCGGCCGACCTCGGTCGAACCGGTGAACGCCACCTTGGCGACGTCAGGGTGCTCGACGAGCCGCGCGCCGGCGGTCGACCCCGGGCCGGCCACCACATTGACGACACCCTCGGGGATGCCGGCGTCGAGCGCGATCTTCTCGAACTCGAGCGCGGTCAGCGGCGTCAGCTCGGCGGGCTTGAGCACCACCGTGTTGCCCGCGGCCAGCGCTGGCGCGAGCTTCCACGACGCGATCGCCAGCGGGAAGTTCCAGGGCGTGATGAGCGCCACGACGCCGAGCGGCTCGCGGAACGTCATCGCCACGCCGCCGGACACCGGGATCGTGTCGCCGAGCGCGCGCTCGGGCGCCGCCGCGTAGTAGCGGAATGTGTCGACGACCATCCCCATCTCGCCGCGCGCGTCGCCGATCGGCTTGCCGGCGTTGCGCGCCTCGAGCACCGCCAGCTCCTCCTGCTTGCCCGCCAGCGCGTCGGCGAGGGCGTGCAGCAGCCGCGCGCGGTCGGCCGGAGCGACCGCGCGCCAGGCGGGGAACGCGGCCTTGGCGCGAGCGACCGCCGCGTCGGCGTCCTCGACGCCGGCGCGGGGCAGCTCGGCCAGGACCTGCTCGGTCGCCGGCTCGACGACGGTGAGGCTCAACCCGCGGGGGCCGGCTCGGAACCCGCCGGCTCGTCGTCGACGATGCCCATCGCGTCGTCGAACTCGATGTTGCGTACGGGTCCGGTGAACGTGTGGCGTGCGCTGATGAGCCACCACAGGCCGACGATCAGCAATACGCCGCCGACGGTGATCGGCGCGTAGTTGACGTACTTCCAGTCGAACTCGTCCCGCCACGGCACGCCCGCGGGGTTGAACGGCAGGATGAAGATGACCACGCAGATCGCGACCCAGATGATCGCCGCCGGGTTCACCCACTTGTACTTGCGGCCCAGCGTCCACGGACCGGGCTCGAAGCTGTCGCCCATGCGCCAGCGCAGGTACGTCGGCAGCACGTACGCGATGTAGAGGCCGATGACGGTGATCGAGACCACGGCGAAGAACGCGTACGGGAACGCGTTCTCGTCACCCTTGAGCGCGGGCAGCGTGATGATCAGCGCCGCGGCGCAGGAGCCGAGCACCGCGTAAGCGGGCACGCGATGATGGTTGAGGCGCGTCCACAACCGGTGGCCTGGAACCGCGCGGTCACGCGAGAACGCGTACATCATCCGCGAGCAGCTCGTCACGCAGGCCATGCCGCAGAACAGCTGGCCGATCGTCGCGATCAGGACGACGGCCTTGTTCGCCGCCGGGGTCAGCGAGCTGCTGAAGATGGCCAGCGAGGACCCGAGGCCCTCGTTGACAGCGTCGACGTCGGTCGCCGCGAAGGTGATGGCCAGCAGCACGATCCAGCCGCCCACGCCCGACCAGAACACCGCCTTCCACACGCCCTTGGCGGCCCCGAGGGCTGCACCACGGGTCTCCTCGGAAAGGTGCGCCGAGGCGTCGTACCCGGTCTGCGTGTACATCGTCAGCAGGAAGCCGAGCGGCAGGACGTAGAACCAGAACATGCCTTGGCCGAAGCCGGAGTTGTTGATCGTGTCGGTGAAGACGAAGTCGACGCTCTGGTGCTTGTCGGGCACGAAGATGAGGATCAGGACGATCGCGGCCACGCCGAACACGTGCCAGCCGACCGAGATGTTGTTGAAGAGCGCGACCAGCGGCGAGGAGAAGATGTTGATCAGCGCGTGCACGAAGAGGATGAGCACGAACAGGACGAACGTCTCGCCGAGGATCCCCTTCGTCCCGTCGGAGAAGTCGAGGATGAAGTTCAGCCCGTACAGGTTCAGCGTCGCGTTGAGGAACGTGGCGGCCGCGTAGTCGACCGACGCGACCACGCCGACCAGGCCGACGAGGTTGAACCAGCCGGTGAACCAGCCCCAGCGCGGGCCGCCGAGCGAGGACGCCCAGTAGTAGATGCCGCCCGCGGTCGGAAACTTCGACGCCAGCTCGGACATCGAGAACGCGACGAGCAGGATGAGGCCGCAGATGATCGGCCAGCCCCACGAGATCGCGATCGGGCCACCGTTGTTCCACGCCTGGCCGTAGGTCGTAAAGCAGCCGGCGAGGACCGAGATGATCGTGAATGAGATCGCGAAGTTGGAGAACGAGCTCCAGCCGCGCTTGAGGTCCTGCTTGTAGCCGAGCTCGGCTAGCCGCTGCTCGTCGTCGTCATGGATCTGCGGCGTGTCCGCGGTCGTACTCATCCCAACCCCACCCCTCAGAAGGAAAAGGTCTGATCTCCCAACCTCTAGATCGCGCGAGAGTACGCGCGGCGGCGGACGGAAGTCAAGGTCAGAGCCGCTCGAAGCCGCGGAAACGTTCCCAGTCGGTCACCGCGCGGTTGTAGGCGGCCAGCTCGACGTCGGCGTAGTTGAGGTAGTGGTCGACCACCTCCTGCCCGAACGCCTCGCGAGCCACCTCGCTGGCGGCGAACAGATCGCGGGCGTCCTTGAGCGTCTCCGGCACGCGCGGCTTGTCCGACTCGTAGGCGTTCCCCTCGTATGCGGGCTCGAGCGCCAACTGCTTGTCCATCCCATGCAGGCCGGCGGCGATGATCGCGCTCAGCGCGAGGTACGGGTTGACGTCCGCGCCCGGGAACCGCAGCTCCATTCGCTTGGACGCCCCGTGGCCGACGACGCGCAGCGAGCACGTGCGGTTGTCGTGGCCCCAGGCCACGGCGGTGGGCGCGAACGAACCCTCGACGTAGCGCTTGTAGGAGTTCACGTTCGGGGCGTGGAACAGCGTCAGCTCGCGCATGCAGGCGAGCTGGCCGGCGATGAACGCGTCGTCGAAGACCGGGTTGTCGTCGCTGTCGCGGACCGACAGGTGGATGTGGCACGAGTTGCCCTCGCGCTCGTCGAACTTGGCCATGTAGGTGATCGCGCACCCTGCCTGGTGGGCGATCTCCTTGGCGCCGGTCTTGTAGATCGAATGGTGGTCGGCCGTCTCCAGCACCGGTCCATAGAGAAAGTTGATCTCGTGCTGGCCGAAGTTGCACTCGCCCTTCGCGTTCTCCACCTTCATGCCGGCGTCGGCCATCGCGTTGCGGATGCGGCGCACGAGCGGCTCGACGCGGGCCGTGCCGATCATCGAGTAGTCGACGTTGTAGTAGTTGGCCGGGTCGAGGTCGCGGTACGCCCTGCGCCACGCGTCCTCGTAGGTGTTGTTGAAGACCATGAACTCGAGCTCGGTGCCCGCGTACGCCTGCAGCCCGCGCTCGGCGAGCCGGTCGATCTGGCGGCGCAGGATCTGCCGTGGCGAAGCGACGACCGGCCGCCCGTCCTCCCACTCGAGGTCGGCGAGCACGAGCGCCGTGCCGTCGTGCCATCCGACAACCCGGAGCGTGTCCATGTCCGGCTTCATGACGAAGTCGCCGTAACCCAACTCCCACGACGACATCGCATAGCCGCTGACCGTGTTCATGTCCACGTCGACCGCCAGCAGGTAGTTGCATCCCTCCGCGCCGTGATGCACGACCGAGTCGAGGAAGAACTCGGCGGTCAGGCGCTTGCCCTGGAGTCGGCCCTGCATGTCGGTGAAGCCGAGCAGCACGGTGTCGATCGCGCCGTCCTTCACCTGCTTCTTGAGGTCGTCGAGCTGCATGGTCCGGGAACGTATCCGAACCGCGCCCGTCAGCTTCGGCGCGCCGCCTCGACGAGCGCGGCGATCACGGTCGACGCGGGATCCGCTTCGGGATGCCACTGGACACCGAGCGCGAAGCGCAGGTCCGGATCCTCGACCGCCTCCGGGAGTTCGTCGTCCTCCGACCAGCCGCTCACCGCCAGCCCGTCGCCGACCCGGTCGATGCCCTGGTGGTGGTGTGAGAGCGTCGCGTGGCTGAGCGCGCCGATCGCCCGCGCGGCCAGCGACCCGTCGGCGAACCGCACCGGATGGTCGTTGCCGTCGAAGGTGCCGAGGCTGCGGCGGTGCGTGTCGCCCCCGACGTGCTCGGGCAGATGCTGCACGAGCGTCCCGCCGCGCGCGACGTTCATGACCTGCATACCCCGGCAGATGCCGAGCACGGGGATGTTGCGCTCCATGGCGCGGGCCGCGAGCGCGATCTCGAACGTGTCGCGCTCGGTCCGCGGGTGGTCGGTGTCGCGATGCGGCTCGGCACCGTAGAGCGCGGGGTCGACGTCGCGGCCACCGGCGAGGATCAGCCCGTCGAGCGCGTCGAGCAGCGCGTCCGGGTCCTCGCTCACCGCCTCGTCGGGCGGGAGCAGGACCGCGATGCCGCCGGCGCGCTGGACCGCCTCGCTGTAGCGGCGGTCGAGCAGCGTCACATCGATGTCCCAGACGCTGAACCGCGCCCGCTCGAGCGCGGTGCACAATCCGATCAAAGGTCTCGCCTGCAAACCTTTTAGAAGGCTACCTCACGGCATCAGGCCGGCGAGCACCTGCTCGGTGCCCTTGAGGTGCTCGCGCACGACTTGCGCCGCCGCCCAGCTGTCGCGCCGCTCGAGCGCCGCCACCAGCGCCGCGTGCTGGTCATTCGAGCGCGCGAGCACGGGCGCCGGGTGGGCGATGTGGGCGATCAGCTCGCTCATCTTGCCCTGGACCTCGGTCATCGCCGCCACCAGCCGCGCCGAATGCGACGCCTCCGCGATGCCCAGGTGGAAGAACACGTCGGCGCGCCGGTAGCCGGAGAAGTCCGTCGTGGCGCGCATTGTCTCGATCTGCGCGTGCAGCGGGCCGAGGTCCTCGGGCCGGGCGCGCTCGGCGGCGAGCACGGCCGCGCCGACCTCCACAGCGATCCGGTAGTCGAGCAGCTCGCGCCAGTGCCCGTCGCCGAGCTCGACGCGGCTGCTCTCGGCGAGCGGCGGCGCCTTGGACACGAACGTCCCGCCGCCGCGGCCTCGCTGCGCCACCAGATGGCCGCTTTCGGTGAGCGACATCAGCGCCTGGCGCAGCGTCGAGCGGGCGATGCCGAGCTGATCGGCGAGATCGCGCTCGGGCGGCAGGCGGTCGCCCGGGCCGAGCAGGCCGAGGCGGATCGCGGTGCCCAGGCGCTCGACGGTTTCTTCGAGCGTTGTCGCGGTCTGAACGGGCTCGAAGACCGCCGCGACAGCAGGAGAGGGGGCCTGCATACCTTGTAACATGGTGTCACATGTCGACCGCGGACACCAAGGTGCTGATCGAGGAGGGAATAGCCCACTTCCAGAAGGAAGTTCCGGCCCTTCAGAAGCTCAAGCTCGTGATGGAGCTCGAGCTGCGCGGCCGCGGCGACATCCAGCTCTTCCGCGTCGAGGTTCCCGGCCCGAAGATCACCAAGGACATCGCGTCGGACGCCAAGGTCCGCCTCTCAGTGCCGCGCTCGCACTTCAACGAGCTCGCGCGCGAGGGGACGATCCGGCACTGGCGCGAGGCGTTCGAGTCCGGCACCGTGAAGGCGACCGGACCGCCGGAGATCCTGCGGCTGATCGCCAACGTGGTCGAGAAGCAGGAAGAGCGCACCCGCAGCCGGAAGCTGCGGGCGCGCTGAGCCCTGCGTCCTACCGCATCCGCTGCGGATCGACGTAGACGTCGTCGATCTGCCAGCTGCCGAGCAGCGGGGTGAACTGGAACGCCACCGGCGTCCGGTCGTTCGGGAGCAGCGGGAGCAGGTTGGCGACGATCAGCATCTTCGGTGTCGCCTTCCACTGCCCGTTCGCGAGCACGACGCCCACCGGTACCGGAACGACCAGTCCGAGCGACGTCTTGACGTAAACCGACACGGCGAGCGTCGTCAGCAGCCCGCTGTTCTTCTTCGCGAAGAAGCGCAGCGTCGGCTCGTGGATGCCCACGCACGACGTCGGCGTGATCACGCTGCTGCCGGCGGGGAGCACGAGCGACTTGCTCTGGCTCGAGCCGCCGACCTTCCACGGTTCGTTGCCGGACACGACCTTGGCGCCGCCGAGGAGCGTCCAGCCCGAGAGCGAGCCCTCGAACGAGCCGCCGTGGACCTGCTTGTACTGCGCGTTGTCCCCGAAACCGGCGAACGGCTGGGACAGCGACTCATCGCCGCAGTCCGTGGCCGAGGCCGTGAGGATGCCCGCATTCGCGGGCGCGGCGATGGCGCCTGTCATCGCCACCGCCGTGATCGCCGCGAGTGTCACGCGGCGCATGAATCCGTTCATCGAGAAGGTGCCCTCCATTGGCTTGCCTACTCCTAAAGTCGGCACGTCGCGGAGCCGACACGATCAAACAGGCGTTGAGTTTTCTCGCCTCCGATCGGATGTCCGGTACCTCACCCCCAATGGACGCCGCTACAGAGCGGCGCATCGAAGAGTCTCTGGAACGCCGCCAGCGCCCGCTGTCGCGGCGCGAGCTCCTGTTCGTGCTGCCGTTTGCGCTGTCGTTCGCGATCGCAGCGGTGGGGCTGGCCGTGCTCGGCGATCCCGCGCGCGGGCTGTCCGTGCCCGTGCTGGTCGCCTTCATCATCGCCTACCTCGTCGCCGAGCGGATCGAGTTCTCGACCGGCGCCGGCTACGCCGTGCCGACGCAGCTCGTGCTCGTCCCGATGCTCCTGCTCCTGCCGACGCCGCTCGTCCCGCTGATCGTCGGCGGCGTCATGGTCGCGTCGGATCTGCGCGGCGGCGTCGTGCCGGCGCGCAGCCTGCTGGCGCTGGGCGACGCCTGGTTCGCGCTCGTCCCGGCGCTCGTGCTCGTCGCCACCGGCGCCCAGGTTCCGGATCTCGCCTACTGGCCGCAGTACCTCGCCGCGCTGGCCGCGCAGCTGCTCGTTAACGTCGGCGGCTTCGGCGCACGCGCGTGGCTCGGCGCGATGGACATGTCGCTGCCGGAGCTCGTGCGCGAGATGCGGCTCGCGCAGCGCGTCGACGTGCTGCTCGCCCCGATCGGGCTCCTCGCGGCGGTCGCCGCGGCCGGCCGGCCGGTCGCCGCGCTGCTGGTCCTCGCGCTGATCCCGCTGCTGCGTGGCTTCGAGAGCGAGCGGGAGGCCCGGATCGAGCACAGCCTCGAGCTCGGGCGCGCCTACCGCGGAACCGCGCTGCTGCTGCGGGATCTGCTCGAGGAGGATGACGAGTACACCGGCCACCACACCGAGGACGTCGTCGAGCTCACCGTGGCCGTCGCGCAGGAGATGGGGGTCGACGAGGACACGCTGCGCGAGGCCGAGATGGGCGCGCTGCTGCACGACATCGGCAAGATCGCCGTGCCCGACGAGATCATCAACAAGCCGGGCCCGCTCAACGACGAGGAGTGGGCGATCATGAAGACCCACACCGTCGAGGGTGAGCGGATGCTCCAGCAGGTCGGCGGCCTCCTCTCCAGCGTCGGCATCGTCGTCCGCGCCTCGCACGAGCGCTGGGACGGCGGCGGCTACCCCGACGGGCTGGCCGGCGAGGCGATCCCGGTCGCCGCCCGCATCATCTCCGCCTGCGATGCCTTCAATGCGATGACGACCGACCGTTCGTACCGCAAGGCGCTGCCGATCGAGGTCGCGATCGCCGAGCTGCACGCCAACTCCGGCACGCAGTTCGCCCCGGACGTGGTCGAAGCGCTCGTCGCCGTCGCCACCCATGACCTGCCGGACTGGCAGCTCGGCCTCGCCGAGCCGCACGTCTCACGTATCGAAGCCCAGCCCCAGCCGGTCAAGCAGCCGTAGCCACGGGCCGCGGCGGCCGCCGCGCTCGTCCGCGTGGGCGAGCGCGTGCCGCGTCGCCTGGATCACCGCCCAGCGTGCCGGCTCAGGCGGGAACGGCAGCGGCCGGCTGCGGACGAGCTCGAGCCGCGTGCGCTCGGTGTCGGCGCCGTCGAGCAGGTCGAGCGCGGTGCGGGCGCCGAAGCGCGTCGCCGCCACGCCGAGGCCGGTGTAGCCGACGGCGTAGACCGCGGTTCCGCCGAGCGCGCGGCCGAACGTCACGCAGAAGCGACTGCAGGTGTCGATCGGGCCGCCCCAGGCGTGGGTGACGGCGATGCCCTCGAGCGCCGGGAACGTCGCCAGCAGATGCTCGTACAGCAGCGCAAAGCTTTCCGGCCGGCTGTCGAGCTCCGGGCCGACGCGGTTGCCGAAGTGGTAGATCGCGTCGTAGCCGCCGAACAGCACGCGCCCGTCCGGCGTGAGCCGGTAGTAGTGGAACTGGTTGCCGCGGTCGGCGATCCCCTGCCGCTCCTCCCAGCCGATCGCGCGGCGCTGCTCGGCGCTCAGCGGCTCGGTCACGATCGCGTAGTCGTAGACCGGCGCCACGAGCCGCCGGATCGAGCGCGCGAGCGGCTTGTAGGCGCCGGTGGCAAGCAGGATCCGCGGTGCGCGGACCGTCCCGCCGGGCGTCGTGAGCTGCGCCGGCCCGGCGCTCACCACGCGTGTGCGCTCGTGGATCCGCACGCCCAGCGCGGCCGCTGCGCGGCGCAGTCCGAGCGCCAGCGCCCCCGGGTCCACGAGCCCGACCGCGGTGCGCTGGAGCACGGCGCCGAGGTAGGTCGGGGAGTCGGCGAGCGCGCGCACCGCGTCGCGGTCGAGCGCCTCGGCGTCGTGGCCGTAGCGGCGCAGCAGCGCCACTTCGGCCTCGAGGTCGGCGAGCTCGTGCGGCTGGGTAGCGACCGACAGCAGGCCGTTCTCCTCCCACGCCGCGTCGATCCCCAGCGCGGCGAGGTCGGCCTTGAGCTCGGCGAAGTTGGCGCGGCCGAGCGCCTCGAGCGCGTCGAGCTCGCGCGCGAAGCGGCCGGCGCCGTTCGGCAGTCCGTGGGTGAGCGAGGCGTCGACGAAGCCGCCGTTGCGCCCGCTCGCGCCCCAGCCGGCCGTCTCCGCCTCGAGCAGCACGACCTCGTGGTCCGGGCGCTCGCGCTTGGCGAGCACGGCGGCCCACAGGCCGGTGAAGCCGCCGCCGACGATGGCCAGGTCGGCCGCGACGTCGCCGTCCAGCGGCGGCGCCTCAGCGGGCCGCGGGCGGTCGAGCCAGAACGGCACGGGAGAGGCGTCTCGCATCGGGCGTGCAGCGTACGCTGCCGGGGGCCGTGTCCGATTTCGAAGCCGCATTGCTCGTCTTCGGCGGGCTGCTGATCGTCGGCGCGCTCGGCTCGGGCCTGGCGCACCGCAGCTTCCTGTCCATGACCGCCGTCTTCGTGGTGGCCGGCTTCGTGCTCGGAGCCGGCGGCTTCGACGTGCTCGACTTCAACGCCGAGTCGGCGTTCGTGGAGGACCTGGCGACCGTGGCACTGATCGTGATCCTGTTCCGCGACGGCCTCGAGGTCGAGGCCGAGATGCTCCAGACGGCGTGGCGGCTGCCGGTGCGCAAGCTCGCGCTGGGGATGCCGATCACCGGCGCGCTCGTCGCTCTCGCCGCGTACGTGCTGACCGACCTGACGTGGACGGAGTCGTTCCTGCTCGGCGCGCTGCTGTCGCCGACCGACCCGGTGCTGTCGTCGAGCGTCGTGACCAACCCGCGCGTGCCGCGGCTCATCCGCCACTCGCTCAACCTCGAGTCCGGGATGAACGACGGCCTGGCGCTGCCCGCCGTGCTCGCCTTCAGCGCCGCGCTGGTCACCAGCCAGAACGACTTCGTCTGGTACGAGTTCGTGTTCCAGGACGTCGGCCTCGGGCTCGTCTTCGGCGTCGTCCTGGGCTTCGTGGCGGCCTGGGCGCTGCCGCGCGGACGCGGCGTGCTCGGCGGCATCCCCGATCACCACAAGTCGCTGTACGTGCTCGGCGTCGCCTTCGCGACCTACGGCCTCACCGTCGCCGAGCCGAGCGGCAACGGGTTCATCGCGGTGTTCGTGTGCGCGATCACGCTCGGCATCCGGCGGTCGGATCTCGCGCACACGTTCGCGGAGCGGTCGCAGGATGTCGTCGAGATCGTGAAGCTCGGGATCTTCGTCGTGTTCGGCTCGCTGCTCACGCTCGACGGCCTGTTCGGAGACGGTTGGGCGGCGGTCGGCATCGTCGCCTTCACCCTGCTGCTGGCGCGGCCGATCGCGATCTGGATCTCGCTGGTCGGCGAGCGCGTCGACACCGCCACGAAGGCGTTCATGGCCTGGTTCGGCCCAAAGGGCGTGGCCACGGTGACGTTCTCGCTGCTCGTGCTCGGCCACGGCGTGGAGCAGGGCGAGCGCATCTTCAACATCGCCGCGCTGGCGGTGTTCTGCTCGATCATCGTGCACGGGCTCACCGACACGCCCGGCTCGGAGTGGATCGCGCGGCGATCCGAGGAGTGACTACTCGCCGCGGTGGGCCTTGGAGGCCCGCTTGTGGACCTTGACCGCGAAGCGCGACGGCTGCTCGCGCACGGTCGGGTTGTCGATGTCGCCGAGGCGGGCGATCAGCTTGATCCACTGCTCGGGCTTGAGCACGGCGTTGATCTGGCGCGCGGCCTGGCGGTTCTCGCCGTAGAGCGGGCGCCAGCCGACGTGGATGTGGTCGTCGTGATCGCTCAGCGCGAGCGTGTTGTCGGCGCCCGCGAAGGTCATCAGGGAGATGATCTGGTGCGGCTTCATCGCGCCCTGGAGCTTGAGCAGCGCCTGGATCGTCACGTCCGTGATCGAGCCGGGGCCCTGCGTCGACGGCCGGATGATGATGCCGTTGATCGCGCCGATGTCCATCGCCGTGCCGGTCGAGTGCTCGGACACGTTGCCGGAGCTCGTCAGGTAGCTGTGGCCGCACTTGAGGGCGGTGATCGTCGGCTTGAGCCCCGAGCTGGCGAGGTAGAGCATGGTCGCCAGCACGCGGCGGTCGATCTGGCCCGAGCGGATGTCGGCGATGCCGCAGCCGTAGACCTGGATGCGCGCGTCGTGCAGGACGCGCTGGATCAGCTGCTCCTTGCTGAGCAGCAGGAGCTGGCCGACCGACGGGTTCTCGGCGTCCTCGCCGAAGAACGGGTTCTTGCCCTTGGTGCGGTAGATCGCGGTCGACTCGAGCAGCTTCCAGCCGTCGAGGATCGGCTTCGGGTCGATCCGCGGGGCGCCCTGGCCCGCGGGGCGGATCTCGAAGGTCAGGTGCGGAGCCTCGGTCTCAGTGTTCTTGCCGAGGCGGCCGAGGATCGTGCCGCCGATGACGCGGACGCCCTTCTTCAGCGGCTTCTGGACGAAGTCGCGGGCCTTGAAGCCGAGCGGCGCGGCCTGGGTGAGCTCGTCGGCGGTGACCGGAGTCTCGAGCTGCACCGCGCCGCCGGCGGCGCGCGCGGCGGGCCGCTCCGGGTGCGCGAACAGGCGCTCCTTGGTCGGCGCGGTCGCCTCGGTGGCGGCGGGCTCGGTGGTATCGGCGTTCTTGACCGGCGCGGCCTGCGATTCGCTCTCGTGGCCGCGGCGGTTGTGGCGCGAGCGGTCCTTCGGAGCCGGGTAGGTCTTGGAGACCTCGCCGAGGTGGCCGTAGGTGTACGTGTTGCCGTACACGTCCTGCAGCATCACGAAGTGGCCGAGGCGCTTGTTGTGGCCGATCTTGACCACCTTGCCGTCGTTGGCGGCGATGATCGGCGCCCCGTCGCGGGAGAAGATGTCGATGCCGCGGCGCGCGCTGTCGGACTCCACGACCATCGCGGCGTTGCCGGTCTTGACCTTGTTGCCCTTCTTCTTGAGCTGGCCGGCGTAGGTGGCCTTGGCGTAGACCGGGAAGCGGCCCTGCGTGAGGCCCGTGAGCGAGCCGACGAGGTCGCTCGGCAGGCCGCCGATGACCTGGGCGCGCATCAGCACCGAGTCGACGTACCAGTCGGCGTGGTTGTAGGCGAAGACGGCGCGGCGGATGTCGGTGTCGCCGCCCGCGGCGCGCAGGTAGCGCGCGGCCGCGAAGATGGCGTCGACCGGGTTGAAGGGGTCCTTGACGCCGTCGCCGTTGGCGTCGACGCCGTACATCGCCCAGGTGCCGGGCATGAACTGCATCCAGCCCAGGGCGCCGGCCGAGGAGATGTTCAGGTTACGGCCGTAGTCGGTCTCGATCTCGTTGATCCCAGCCAGGACCTCCCAGCGAATGCCGTACTGCATGCCGGCGGCCTGGTAGATCGGGAGCAGGAAGGGCGGGATCCGGAACTTGTCGATGAAGAAGTTCGGCACGCCGACCCGGGCGGCGCCGGGGGTGGCCAGCGAGAAGCTCGGGTTGGTCGGTGCCGGCGACCCATCATTCTGGGTCAGGACCGGAGCGTGGACGACCGGGGCAGGATTGTGCGCTTCCTCACGAGCTGCCTCGCACTCTCTAGCTGAAGTTGAGAGTGAGCCTGTGACGACATGATCGCCGCACTTGACGATCGTGCCGGCGCCCGAGTGCGAGTTGCCTTTGCGCTGCTTCTTCTTGGCGTCCGGCGTTGCGGTGGCCGTCGGAGTGGCCGTGGCGGTCGGGTCGGCGGTCGCGGTGGCCGTGGGCGTGGCGATCGTCGTGCTCGTGGGCGTGGGCGTGGGCGTGGGCGTGTCGGTCGGCGTGGCGGACGGCGTGCTCGTGGGCGTCTGCGCGGGATCGCTCGAGGCCGTGGGGGCCGGCGAGGTGATCGGCTCGGCCGTGGCCTCAGCTGCCGTGGGCTCGGGCGAGGGGGCCTGCGCGGGCGCTGCCACCCCGAGGGCGGCGGCGAACATGGCGGCCACAGCCGCGCCGGTGGCGAGGATGCGGCGCGCGCTCACGCGCGGGAAGATGGAGAAGATCGCCGTCACAAGCAGAAGACAGGGAGGTGCCCGACCCTCAAATCGTCGGCACCGGAGGGGTCCGTCTTGAGCTTGGGGCGTAGGGTCGCGGCCCCACTTGCCCAACCTAAGCCTCAAGTCGACCTTTAGATAACGATCAGAACGGAACGGACGTGGGGTATGACATGCCAGGATCCCTGCGTCCATGCCGCGCCTGCGCGAACGCGATACCCGCCCGTTCGGGGACCGAGCAGCGCCGCTCATCGAGGAGGCGGCCGAGCGCTCGCGGGTCTCGATGCGGACCCGTGTCGACCGGCTGCGTCTTGCCTGGCGGTCGATCCTGCAGGCGGGCGTCGCCGCCGGCCTGGCGTGGGTGATCGCGACCGAGGTGTGGGGCCACCGTCTGCCGTTCTTCGCGCCGGTCGCCGCGATCATCACGCTCGGGCTCACGACGGCGCAGCGCGGTCGCCGCGCCGTCGAGGTGGCGATCGGGGTCGCCGTCGGCATCGCCGTCGGCGACCTGCTCGTGTTCGAGATCGGCGTCGGGCCGGCACAGCTCGCGCTCGTCGTGATGCTGGCGATCGCGATCGCGATCTTCCTGGGCAGCGGGCAGATGATGGCCAACCAGGCGGCGGTGTCGGCGGCACTGGTCGCCACGATCCAGCCGCCCACGCAAGGCATCACGTTCGCCCGCTTTCTCGACGCGCTGGCCGGCGGCGCGATGGCGCTGCTCGTCAACGCGCTCGTCCTGCCGGCCGACCCCGTAGCGACGATTCGGCGCGCCGCCCGGCCGGTGCTCGAAGAGCTGGCGGCGACGCTCGACGACATCGCGGCGGCAATCCTGGCTCGCGACCGCAAGCTCGCCGAAGCCGCGCTCCTGCGCGCGCGTGGGATCGACGAGCAGTCCAACCAGCTGGCCGAGGCGGTGTTGAGCGGCCGCGAGACCACGCGCTTCGCCCCGCCGCGGCGCCGTTTCCGCGCTCGCGTCGAGGACTATGCGGAGGCGGCCGCCCGGATCGACCTCGCCGTCCGCAACGTGCGCGTGCTCGCGCGCGGCACGATCCGCGCGATCCGGCTGGAGGAGAACGTGCCGCCGCCGGCGGCCGAGGCGATCCGCTACCTCGCGGACGCCGTCCGCGGGTTGTCCGACGCGCTCGAGCACCCGGAACGCGTCGCGGCCGTCCACGAGCCCGCGCTGCGGGCCGCCGCGACCGCGACGCAGGTGCTCGAGACGACCGGCAACCTGTCGGTCAACGTGATCGTCGGCCAGGTCCGCTCGACCGCCACCGATCTGCTCGCCGGCACCGGCATGGCTTCGGATGAGGCGGCCGACGAGGTCAGCCGCGTCGCCCACGAGGCGGCCGAGATCTAGCTCAGATCTGACAGACCGGACACCAGAACGTCGTCCGGCCGCCGATCGTCGCGCGTTCGAGCTCGGTGCCGTCGCGCGGGCAGCGCCCGCCCCGCACGCGGTGCGGATTGAGGTGGCCCGTGTGGGCGCCGCCCTTGCGAATCGCGTCGCGCATCGCTGCGCGGATCGCGCGCCGCAGCGCGTCGAGCTCGGCGTCCGTGAGCTCGTTGGCCGGCCGTCGCGGGCTCATGCGGGCGCGCCAGAGGATCTCGTCGGCCAGCAGGTTGCCGACCCCGGCTACGACGCCCTGGTCGAGCAGTCGCGCCTTCAGTGGTGCGCCGCTGCGGCCGAATCGGGCGCGGAAGGTGTCGCGATCGACCGTCGCGGCGTCCGGCCCGACGTGGTCGAAATCCGGGTTCAGCACCGCCCTTCCCAGCCGCCTCCGGTCGCGCAACGCGAAGCGCGAGCCGTCCTCGAACTCGACGGTGAAGCGATCCCACAGCGGCCGGTCGGTCGGCGCTTCGAGCGCGATCGAGCCGGCCATGCCCAGGTGCAGGCCGAGCGTCGGGCCGTCTGCGGTCGTCAGCCACAGGAACTTGCCGCGCCGATGCGCGCTCGCGAACGCGTGGCCGACGAGCGCGGACTGGATCTCGCCCGGTTGGTGGGGCCGGCACACGTACGTGTCCGTGTCGTCAACGGCCGCGATCCGCCGCCCGAGGACGGACTCCAGCGTCAGGCGCGCGCGCTCGGCCTCGGGGAGTTCCGGCACCCGGCGCAGGATAGGGCACCGATAATCCAGCTACGCAGTAGCCGGATATCGGTCTCCCTCGGAGGGGCCAGCAATGTATAATCCAAATACGTCGTAGGACCACTATATGTCTCAGCCGTACCACTGGCCGCTCCGGGAACAGCTGCTCGACCGCGAGGCCGAGCTCGCCGCCATGGACGACTGGTACGCGGGGCCGGACCGCAAGCCGCTCAACGTCTTCGGTCGGCGCCGCGTCGGCAAGTCCTGGCTGCTCCGCGCGTTCGCTCACGGCAAGCCGGCGCTGATCCTCGTCGCCGAGAAGATCGCCGAGGGTACGCAGCTGGCCCGTTTCGCGCAGCGGCTCGAGCCGGAGGTCGGCTTCCGCCCCGATCTGCCGGACGTTGTGAGCCTGATGCGCACGCTCTACCGGCTCGGCCGGACGCGCGAGCTGCTCGTCATCCTCGACGAGTTCCCGTATCTGCTGCCGCCGGGCCAGCGGCAGCGCGACGCGACGCTCACGGGCATCCAGGCGGTCTGGGAGGACGAGCGCGACGAGTCGCGGACCAAGCTCGTGATTTGCGGCTCTCACGTCGCGCAGATGGAGGAGCTGATGGCGGAGGGCAGCGCCCTGCGCGGCCGGTTGACCCCGCTCGCGGTTGCTCCATTCTCGTTCGCGGAGGCGAGCGGCTTCTTCGCAGAGCTGGGCGTCGCCCAGCGGATCGAGCGCTTCGCGGTCACCGGTGGGATGCCGCTGTACCTCGACGAGCTGGGTCGCGGAGGCTCTCTGCGCGACCGGGTATGCAAGCGGGTGCTCGACAGTCGTGGGCCGCTCTTCGATGACCCGCGCAAGATCCTCGAGCAGGAGCTGCGCCAGCCGCAGGTCTACTTCTCGATCCTCGAGTCGCTGGCGTCCGGCGGCAAGACGCTCGATGAGCTCGGCAGCGCGCTGCGCAGCAAGGGGCCGTCCCTGACCGCCTACCTGCGGACGCTGCGCGAGATGCGCATCGTCGAGCGCGTGCTCCCGATCACCGCCACACCGACGGCGCAGGGCGGCGTGTATCGGCTCTCAGACGGCTTTTTCCGCTTCTGGTTCCGGTTCGTCTTCCGGTTCCAAGACGACCTGAGCGCGGGCCTGCGCGCGGCTGATCTCTACGACGCAGAGGTGCGACCGGCCCTTGCCGACCACGTGGCGCCGGTGTTCGAGCAGATCTGCCGCGCGTGGGTCCGTGCGCACGCGGGCGGCGTCGCGACGCGTGTCGGCAGCTGGTGGGGCCGCGCGCGCGACGACCTCCGGCGCGCCGGGGAGCGCCAGACCGAGGAGATCGACGTCGTCGGAATGGCACGCGGGCGCGTCACGCTCGTCGGCGAGTGCAAATGGACGGGCAAGCCGTTGAGCGCGGCGGTGCTCGACGACCTCCGCCGCTACAAGATCCCGGCGCTTCGGCAGGACGACGTCAGGCTCGCTGCCGGCGGCCCGCTGGTGATGCTGTTCTCGCGCTCCGGCTTCACCGAGGGCCTGCGCGGGCTCGCGGCGGGCGATGCGCAACTCCGCCTGGTCGATCTCGACAACCTTGCCGGCTGATCAGCCCGCGGCTGCCGCGATCGCCTGGTCGATCGCGTCAGGGGCGAGCACGGCCTCGATCACCATGACGGCGGCGCCGATGATGCCCGCGCGGTCGTCGAGCGTGGAGCGCGCGATACGGATGCTGCGGGTGGCGAGGGCGGTACTGCGCCGGTAGATGACTTCGCGGACCCCGGCGAGCAGGTGCTCGTCCGCGTGGGCGATGTCGCCGCCGATGACGATGACGGCCGGGTTGAAGAAGTTCACGGCGCTGGCGAGCACGCCGCCGAGCTCGCGGCCGGCCTGGCGGACCAGGCGCATGGCTTCGGGCCGCCCCTCTCTGACGTGGCGGACGACGTCGCGGCTGTTGTGGGCGGGGATGCCCATGTCGGTGAGGCGGGCGGCCATGGCGCCGCCGCCGGCGATGGCCTCCAGGCAGCCGAGGTTGCCGCAGCGGCAGATGATGTCGTCGTGGTCGGGGACGTGAATGTGCCCGATGTCGCCGGCGGCGCCCTGGGCGCCGCGATGGATGCGGCCGTCGCTGATGACGCCGCAGCCGATGCCGGTCCCGACCTTGACGAACAGCAGGTGGTCGGTGTCGCGCCAGCGTGACCAGTACTCGCCGAGGGCCATGATGTTCACGTCGTTGTCGACCAGGACGGGCGCGTGGTAGCGCTCGCGCAGCCGGTCGGCGACGCCGTAGCCGTCCCAGCCGGGCATGATCGGCGGCGCGACGGGCATACCGGTCGCGAATTCGACCGGGCCAGGCACGCCGACGCCGATCCCGCGCACCTCGGCCGCGGTCCGGCCCGCCTCCTGCAGCAGCGAGTCGAACGTGGTCTCGAGCCATTTGAGAACGGCGTCGGGGCCGTCGGCGATCAGGATGTCGGCGCGCGTCTGGACGATCACGTCGCCGGCCAGGTCGGTCACGGCGACGCGCGAGTGCGTGGCGCCCAGGTCGGCCGCGAGCACCGCGCCGGCGTCGCGGTTGAAGGCGAACGTCTTCGGCGGCCGCCCGCCCGTCGAAGCGCTGGCCCCGGCCGGGACCACGAGCCGCTGCGCCAGCAGGGCCTCCATCCGCTGGGCCACGGTGGACCGCGCGAGGCCGGTGAGGGCGACGAGCTCGGCGCGCGTGCTCGCGCGCCCGTCGCGGATCAGCCGCAGCAGCGCGCCTGCCCCCGTACCCGTGGGTGATCCGTTCGCGATCGGTCCCCCCATCGCGCAGCAGCATCGCACACGCAGGGACTTTGCGTTCGTATCGCCCTTAGACGGCGCGAAACGCGGTGAGATCGTGCCGCTTTTGGTTGACGCTCGACAAAAGTCGATGTAGCGTCCGCGCTCATGGAGAGAGGGCTGCGCACGCGAGCCGGGGAGCTCGCGCAGCGCTACGAGGATCTGGCCGCGGCGACCGACTGGACTGCCGTCCGCTGGCGCTGGGCGACGCCGGCGTCGGGCCACGGCGACGTGGAGCCGCTGCGCCTCGAGCGCACCGGGTGCGCGCCGGGCCGCTGGCTGCACCGGCCGCCGCCGCCCGGGCGCGAGCACGAGGCAATCGGGTTCGACGCGCTGGGCCGCGTGGTGTGCGTGCGCGAGTACGACGTCACGGGCGAGGTCCGTTCGGAGTGGTTCGCGGCGTGGACGCGCGACGCGGTCGAGGTCGCGTGCTTCCGGGCGCCCCGCGACCGCGGCGACCGCGAGCTCCCCGCCGAGCTGCAGTCGCTGGTGCGGATGCGGCTGGCCGGCGGGCAGCCGCTGGACAGCGAGCGCTACATGCCGCCGACCGGGTCCTGGGCCCGCGAGCGCTACCGGCACGAGGGCGGCCGGCTCGCGCGCGTGGAGGAGGAGTGCGACGGAGCCACCGTCGTGAAGGAAGTGGTGTACGGGGAGGACGGGCGCATCGCAGGAATCGACGCGCTCGGGCCCGACGGCCGCCAAGCCGTCTGGCGGCACGGAGGGCAGCCCCAGCCGGCGCGGAGGGAAGGTCGCCCCTCCGTGCCGGCCGGGCTCCGCCAGCAGGTCTGCGCTTAGACCGCTGCCCTGGGCGTCTCGCGGCTCCGGCGCCGTGCCGGCTTCGCACTGCGGCATTGAGAGCGTGGCGTGGGCCACGCCTCCCTCACTGCCGCGGTTCGAGCCCGGCAGCGCGGCCCGCCTGGGCGAGCCGCTCGGCCATCTTGCGATTGGCCTCGTCGATCATCTCGCCCTCGAACATCGCCGCCCCGCGGCCCTCGTCGCGCGCGGCGGCGTAGGCGGCGAGCAGCGCCTCGGCGCGCTCCCACTCCTCGCGACCCGGCGTGAAGACGTCGTTGACCGTGGCGATCTGGCGCGGGTGGATCGTCCATTTGCCGTCCATGCCCAGGGCGCGTGCCAGCCGCGCGCGCTCGCGCAGCCCGTCGTCGTCGTCGAACGCCGCGTACGGGCCGTCGATCGCCTGGATGCCGGCCGCGCGCGCGGCCACCACCAGGCGTGAGTAGACGTAGTTGAGGTGGTCGCCCGGATAGCCCTCGGGCGCGCCGCCGATCGTCGTGATCGGGATGCCGACGTTGGCGCTGTAGTCGCCGGGCCCGAAGATCAGCGTCTCCATCCGCGCCGACGCCGCCGCGATCGCCTCGCAGGCGATCAGGCCCGTCGCGTCCTCGATCTGCGCCTCGATCCCGATCCGGCCGACCGGGAGGTCGCGGGCGAGCTCGATCTGCCCGAGCAGCTTGTCGGTCATCTCCACGTCGCCGGGCGTGCGCACCTTCGGGAGCATCACGGCATCCAACCGATCGCCGGCCTGCTCGACGACGTCGATCAGGTCGCGGTAGTAGTGCGGCGTGTCGGTCCCGTTGACGCGGACGACCACGGTCTTGCCGTCGAAGTCCTGGGCCTGCAGGGCGTCGATCACCAGCTCGCGGGCGCGAGCCTTCTCGCTCTCGGCGACCGCGTCCTCGAGGTCGAGGAAGACCTCGTCGGCCTCCAGCCCGGGCGCCTTCGCGAGGAAGCGCTCGCTGGAGCCCGGCACGGCGTGGCAGGAACGGCGGGGACGCAGCATGAGGCGCAGCAGCCTAACCGCGCCGCTACCCTCACCGCTCCGATGCGGAGTGTGCTGTTGGCCACAGTGATGCTGCTTCTGGCGGTGCCCGCGGCTGACGCCGCGACCACCGTCGCGCTCGAAGGTCCCGCGACGGAGACGACGTTCGGCGAGACGACCACGCTCCGCGGCATGGTGGCGACCGACGGCACGGCGGCCGCGGGCGTGGAGGTCGAGCTCGAGGGCCGGCGCTACCCGTTCGAGAGCCCGTTCGCGCCCCTCGCGCACACCACGACCGCCGCCGACGGCAGCTTCACGTTCGAGCGCCGGCTCGACCGCAACTGGCAGTTCCGGGCCGTCGCGGCCGCCGTCAAGTCGCACCGCGTGCACACCTACGTCTTCCCGTTCACGACGCTCACGTTCCGCGCGCGGAGCGAACGCGTCATCAAGCTCACGCAGCGCTACCGCGTGCCGCACGGCGTCCGCCTCAAGCAGCCGACGCTGTTCTACGTCGGCAAGCGCGGCCGCAAGTCGGCGCCGCGCGTCGCATCCGGCAAGCTCGAGCGCGTCCGCGCCGGCCGATACACGTCGTCCGCCGTCGTCCGGCTCCCAAAGTCCTGGCACGGCCGCTTCCGCTACGCGAGCTGCTTCCGCTACACGGGCGGCAGCGGCCTGGGCAACCCGCGCGCGGGCTGCCCGACGCGCTTCAAGTTCTGAACTTCGGCATTGAGGGGACCCTCAGCCGCCCCACCCAGCCGCAGTTGGCCCGGGCCTTAGAGGCCGTACGCCTCGGCCAGCTCGGGGTCCTTGGCCGCGAGCATCTCCGCCAGGTCGACCATCACGCGGCACTGCTTCCAGGTCGCGTCGTCCTGCATCTTGCCGTCGATCATGTGCACGCCACGTCCGTCCGGGATCGCCTCGATGACCTTCTTGGCGAACGCGACCTCGGCGGGATCGGGGGAGAAGACCTTGCGCGCGATGTCGATCTGCGCCGGGTGCAGCGACCAGGTGCCGACGCAGCCCATCAGGTAGGCGGCGCGGAACTGCGCCTCGCAGCCCTCGACGTCACGGATGTCGCCGAACGGCCCGTAGAACGGGAGGATCCCGGCACTCACGCAGGCGTCGACCATGCGGCCGATCGTGTAGTGCCAGAGGTCCTGCTGGGCGCTCTCGCGCGGCGCATCGCCGTCAGGATCGCTCAAGACCCGGTAGCCGGGATGGCCGCCGCCGACGCGCGTGGTCTTCATCCGGCGGGAGGCCGCCAGGTCGGCCGGCCCGAGGCTCATGCCCTGCATGCGCGGCGAGGCGAGAGCGATCTCCTCGACGTTCGCCACGCCCTGCGCGGTCTCCAGGATCGCGTGCAGCAGGATCGGCCGCTCGAGCCCGGCGCGCGCCTCGAGCTGGGCGAGCAGCCGATCGACGTAGTGGATGTCCCACGGCCCCTCGACCTTGGGGATCATCACGACCTCGATCCGCTCGCCGATCTCGGCCACGATCTGGGTCAGGTCGTCGAGCACCCACGGCGACTCGAGCGAGTTCACGCGCGTCCACAGCGCCGTCTGGCCGAGGTCCATCTCGCGCCCAACGCGGATCAGGCCCTCGCGCGCGGCCTCCTTGCGGTCGGCCGGGATCGCGTCCTCGAGGTTGCCGAGCAGGATGTCGGTCTTGGTCGCGATGTCGGGCGCTTTGGCGACCATCTTCTCGTTCGAGAAGTCCAGGAAATGGATCATCCGCGAGGGCTTGACGGGGATCTCGCGGAGCGGGTCGGGAGCGCCCAGAGCGAGCGGCGCGAAAAAGGAACGGGGGCTACGCATGAGCGCCGGATCGTAGAGTCCCCGGACCTATGAGCACCTCAGTCGACACCGATCAGCGCTCCCGCGAGGCGTCGGGAGCGCATCCGTACGGCCGCTACTTCGAGGAGTTCGACGTCGGCGCCGTCTACAAGCACTGGCCCGCCAAGACGGTGACCGAGGCGGACGACCACCTGTTCTGCCTGATCACCATGAACCACCACCCGCTGCACATCAACGACGTCTACGCGGCGGGCTCCCAGCAGGGCCGCAACGTGGTTGTCGGCCCCTACGTGTACTCGCTGGCGCTCGGCATGAGCGTGTCCGACATCTCCGGCAAGGCGATCGCGAACCTCGCGACCGAGGAGCTGAGCCACCCCGCCCCGGTCTTCCACGGCGACACGCTGTTCGCCGAGACCGAGGTCCTCGAGGTCCGGGAGTCACGGTCCAAGCCCGATCGCGGGACGGTGAAGGTGCACACACGGGTGCTCAACCAGGACGGCGTCCTGGTTGCCGAGTTCAAACGCCTCGTGCTCGTGCCGAAGCGGCCCGACGCCTAGCCGTAGGAGTGAGCTTGCGCCGCGTGGCGGCGACGAGGCGCGCGGTCGGACGGCGCAGCGCGAGCGCGATGCTGGCAACGACGGCGAGGCCGACCTCGAGGATCAGCGGCGTGGCGCTCGGGCCGGCGCCGGTCGCGGCCGAGGCGGGCGCCGACATGACCAGGACGGCGACGAAGGTGGCGGGGATGAGGGTGCGCGGGAACATGGCCGGCAGCGTCGCGCCCGCCGGTTGTCGAATCCTTGGCGCGAGCTTGGGGTCAGCCTTCGGCCGACTCGACGTCGCGCACTGCGATCGGCTGCGGCTCGCCGCTGCCGTGCCACAGGAAGCGCTGTTCGTACCAGTGCCGGCCGCGCCCGATGTGCTGCCAGCCGGCGGCCTCGAGCGCCTCGACGAGCCCGCGGACCCGAATCGCGAGGTCCGGCGTCGGCGGCTCGGGCTCGCCCATCAGCGCCCAACGGACCGGCGCCGACTCGCCCAGCGGGCGCCGCTTGTCGTCGCCCGGGCCGATGGCCATCGCACGGAAGAAGGACTTGCGGTAGCCGGCCTTCCAGTCGAGCTCGCACGTCCACATCGCGTCGGCCTCCTCGGGCCAGGGCGCGGTGCGGGCGAAGCGGCGCGCCGGGCCG
This sequence comes from uncultured Solirubrobacteraceae bacterium, assembly GCA_963803335.1. Classification (GTDB taxonomy): domain Bacteria; phylum Actinomycetota; class Thermoleophilia; order Solirubrobacterales; family Solirubrobacteraceae; genus DASSUW01. The sequence continues at coordinate 26,315 of CAWDME010000020.1, forward strand.
GCCGGCGGCGCCTGGGGCTCGGGCGCGTCGGCCGCGGGTTGCACGGATGCGAGCAGCGCCTCGGGGGCCTCGGCGAGCGGCGGGGCGGGCGGCGGATCGGCGGCCGTCTGCGCGCGCGGGACCTCCGGCGCGTCGGCGAGCGGGACGTCCGCGGCCGGCGCGGGCTTGCGGGCGGACGGGCGCGAGACGAGGTGAAGGGGCGCCTCGCGCCGCGGCGGCGCGGCAGCAGGCGCTTTCCGGCGCGGCGGCGCGGGCGGCGGCTGCACCGGCGCGGCGGGCGGCTCGACGACGCGCGGCGCCCGGGCGCGAGGCGCCGGCGGCTCCGGGGCCGGTTCGGGCGCGGGCGGCGCGAGCTCGACCGGCTGCGGTGCGGCGGCGACCGGTGCGGGCGGCTCGGGCGCCGGAGCCGGTGGCGGCTGCACGGCGGGCGGACGATCCTCGACCGGCGCGGACGCGGCGCGCAGGCGCTCGCGGCGCGCCAGCCGGCGGCGGCGGTGCACGTGCCCTCCCGACAGGCCGACGGCGAAGGCCAGGACTACTCCTCCGACCAGGATCGGCACCGGCAGGCCGTCGCCGGCCGCGGCCGGAGTGTGCGGCACGACGTTGTGCTCGGCGGTCGCCTGCGCCGCGCGGCTCTGCCGGTCCTGCTCGGCGAGCGCCGGGGCCGTCAGCGACATGACGTGGACGCCGACGGCCAGCACGGCGACCACCGTCATTGCCAATACCAGGTACATCGAGTGCGTTCGCAGAAGACGGATGGTGTCCTAGGGATCATGCCTTGCGCCTAGACGTTCATCCAGTTCGGACTAGTTCGGACTGTTTCGTCGGGCTAACTGCTGAATCCCGACGCGCCCACCTGTGGCAAAGTCTTCTCATCTTCTCGTCAGACAATTGAGAGGCTGATCTAGACCGTGACCGTGGAAACCGACGCGCTGACGTCCAATCAGAAGCTTCTGAAATGGGTGGGGGAGGTGGCAGAGCTCACCCAGCCGGATGCGGTGTACTGGTGCGACGGGTCGCCCGAGGAGTACGACCGGATCGCCCAAGTGATGGTCGAGGCGGGCACGTTCGAGCGGCTCAACGACTTCAAGCGGCCGAACTCCTATCTGGCGCTCTCGGACCCGAGCGACGTCGCGCGCGTGGAGGACCGCACGTTCATCTGCTCCGAGAAGGAAGACGACGCCGGGCCGACCAACCACTGGCGCGACCCGGCCGAGATGCGCGAGCTGCTGACCGACCGCTTCCGCGGCAGCATGCGCGGCCACACGATGTACGTCGTGCCGTTCAGCATGGGGCCGATCGGCTCGCCGATGGCCGAGATCGGCGTCCAGCTCACCGACTCGCCCTACGTGGCGGTGTCGATGCGGATCATGACCCGCATGGGCAAGCAGGCGCTCGACGCGCTCGGCGACGACGGCGAGTTCGTGCCCTGCCTGCACTCGGTCGGCGCCCCCAACGACACGTCGGCGTGGCCGTGCAACGAGGAGAAGTACATCGTCCACTTCACCGAGACGCGCGAGATCTGGTCGTACGGCTCCGGGTACGGGGGCAACGCGCTGCTCGGCAAGAAGTGCCTGGCACTGCGCATCGCCTCGGTGATGGCGCGCGACGAGGGCTGGCTCGCCGAGCACATGCTGATCATCAAGGTCACCTCGCCGGAGGGGCAGGTCAAGTACTTCACGGGGGCGTTCCCGAGCGCCTCGGGCAAGACGAACCTGTCGATGATGGTCCCGAGCCTCGAGGGCTGGAGGGTCGAGACGATCGGCGACGACATCGCGTGGATGAAGTTCGGCGACGACGGGCGCCTGTACGCCGTCAACCCCGAGGCCGGCTTCTTCGGCGTCGCGCCGAACACGAGCTACAAGACCAATCCGAACGCGATCCACACGGTCCGCGCGAACACGATCTTCACCAACTGCGCCAAGACCGACGACGGCGACATCTGGTGGGAGGGCGCCACGCCGACCGAGCCGTCGCACGCCATCGACTGGAAGGGCAAGGACTGGTACCCGGCGCAGGACGTGCTCGCCGCGCACCCCAACTCCCGCTTCACGACCCCCGCTTCGCAGTGCCCGTCGATCGCGCCCGAGTGGGAGGACCCCGAAGGCGTGCCGATCGACGCGTTCCTGTTCGGCGGCCGGCGGGCGACCGTGGTGCCGCTCGTGCGCGAGGCCTTCGACTGGGAGCACGGCGTCTTCCTCGGCGCCACGATGAGCGCGGAGACGACGGCGGCGGCCGCCGGCAACGTCGGCGAGCTGCGCTTCGACCCGATGGCGATGCTGCCGTTCTGCGGCTACAACATGGCCGACTACTTCGCCCACTGGCTCAAGCTCGGCGCGTCCGACGGCGCGCAGATGCCCGGCATCTTCTACGTCAACTGGTTCCGCAAGGACGACGCCGGCAAGTTCCTGTGGCCCGGCTTCGGCGACAACGCGCGCGTGCTCAAGTGGATCTTCCGCCGGCTCGACGGCGAGGCGGACGCCCACGAGACGCCGACGGGCTTGGTGCCGCGGCCCGGGGACCTCGACACCGAGGGGCTCGACCTCGCGCCGGAGAAGCTCGAGGAGCTGCTGTCTGTCGACGAGAGCCTCCTGCGCGACGAGCTCGAGCAGGTGCGCGAGCACCTGGCGAAGTTCGGCGATCGGCTGCCGGCCGAGATCCGCTCGCAGTTCGAGGCGCTGGAGGGGCGCCTGGCATAGGCTTCGAGGTGCCGTGAGCCTCGCGGAGGAGACCGAGGCCGGCGAATCCCCCGCCGGCCGACTGCAGGAGCTGATCGACGAACGCGTACCGGCCGAGCAGGCGCCGGCTGTCGGTGCCTTCGCGCGCGCCTACCTGCGCCGCCTGTCCGGCGACGCGTCCGCGGGCATCACGCCCGAGGACCTGCTCGCCGAGGTGCTGAGCGTCTTCGCGTTCGCGTCCGAGCGCGGCGACGAGCCGGTCGCCGTGCGCGCGTTCAACCCGACGCGCGAGAAGGACGGCTACGAGCCGCTCGGCTCGGTCCTGGAGACCAACAGCGACGACTATCCGTTCCTCGTCGACTCGGTCTCCGGCGAGCTCGAGCATCGCGGCCTCGCCGTCACGCGGCTGCTGCACCCGATCATCGGCATCGAGCGCGACGCCGACGGCCACATCACCCGCTGCGGTCTCGCGCGCGAGGCGCCGCGCCGCGAGTCGGTCATGCACTTCGACCTCGCGCGGCGGCTCGATGACGCCGAGCTGGCCGGCCTGGCGTCGGCGGTGGCGGACATCCTCTTCGCCGTCCGCAAGGTCGTCGCCGACTTCGACGCGATGACCGAGCGGGTCGACGACATGATCACCGCGGCCCGCGCGGGCACAGCGCGCTACCCGCGTGACGAGGTGCACGAGGTCGCCGACTTCCTCGCGTGGCTGCTCAAGGGCAACTTCGTGATGCTCGGCGCGCGTGAGTACGACTTCTCCGACGGTGTGATCCACGTCGTCGAAGGCTCGGGGCTCGGGATCCTGCGCGACGAGAAGCGGTCGCAGTTCCGCGACGGGATGCCGCTGTCAGAGCTGCCCGAGGCGGTGCGCAATCGCGTCGTCGGCGGCGACCTGCTGATCGTCGCCAAGACCAACGCGATCTCGCCCGTGCACCGCCACGACCGGATGGACTACGTCGGCGTGCGCCGCGTCTCGCGCGACGGCGAGATCGTCGGCGAGCTGCGCCTGCTCGGCCTGTTCACCTCGAAGGCGTTCGCGGAGCGCGCGTCGGAGACGCCGCTGCTGCACCGCAAGCTGCGCCAGGCGCTCGACGCCGAGGACCTGATCGAGGGCTCGCACGACTACAAGGCCGCTGTCGCGCTGTTCGACTCGTTCCCGAAGGAGGAGCTGTTCGACGCGCCGGTCGACGATGTGCGCCGCGCCGTGGTCGCGCTCACCGGGCTCGAGGGCTCCGACCGCGTGCGGCTGCTCGGGCGCCGCGATGCCGATGGCCGCAGCGCCTCGCTGATCCTCTCGCTGCCGCGCTCGCGTTACAGCGCGCCGCTCGTGGCGAAGATGACCAAGCTGCTGCGGCGCCGCTACGGGACGCCGGAGATCGCCGCGCACCACGTGCTCGACGAAGGCGACCGCGTGCGCGTGCACTTCTTCGTCCACTCGGCGGACGGTCTCCCGGAGGTGCCGGGGCGCGAGCTCGAGGCCGAGGCGATCGCGCTCGCTCGCACGTGGGACGACGAGCTGGCCGAGGAGCTCGCCGATCAGCCCGGGTTGTTCCACACCTGGGCCGCGTGCTTCCCGGAGCACTACAAGGGCTACACGACGCCCCAGCTGGCGGCGATCGACGTCGCCTGCTTCGCCCGCCTGGAGGCGGGCGAGTCGTTCGTGGTCAGCCTGCACGCGCTGGGCGAGGACCGGCCGACGCGGATCGCGCTCTACAAGCGCGATGCCAAGATCGAGCTCTCGCGCGCGATGCCGATGCTCGAGGACCTCGGGCTGCGCGTGATCGAGGAGATCTCGACGCGCCTGCTCGTCGACGACGGGATGTGGGTGCAGGAGTTCCGGGTCCTCGGGCCGGGCGAGCGGCCGCTCGACCTCACCGACGTCGGCGACCGCGTGGCCGAGGCGATCGCGGCGGTCTATCGCGGCGACAGCGAATCGGATCCGTTGAACCGGCTTGTCATCACCGCCGGGCTCGATCGCTCGCAGGTCGCGATCCTGCGCGCCTACCGCAAGTACCGCCAGCGGATCGGCTCGCGCTTCACCGAGAGCTATCAGAACGACGTGCTGGCGGCGAACTCGGTGATCACCGCCAAGCTCGTCCGCTACTTCGAGCTGCGCTTTGACCCGGCGGTGGAGACCGACCTCGACGCCGAGCGCGCGCTGCGCGACGAGATCCTCGCCGACCTCGAGGAGGTCACGTCGATCGACCACGACCGCATCCTGCGCAACCAGCTCGGGGCGATCGACGCCACGCTGCGCACCAGCGCCTACAAGGAAGGCCGCGGCGCCACGGCGTTCAAGCTGCGGTCGGCCGACGTGCCGGCGATCCCGCAGCCCGCCCCGGCGTTCGAGATCTACGTCTACGCGGCCGACATGGAGGGGATCCACCTGCGCGGCGGCGCGATCGCCCGCGGCGGCATCCGCTTCTCCGATCGCATGGACTACCGCACCGAGGTCTACGGCCTCATGCGGGCGCAGCTGACCAAGAACGCGATCATCGTGCCCGCCGGCGCCAAGGGCGGCTTCATCGTCAAGCGCTCCCCGATCGACAAGGCAGCGATCGAGGAGTCGTACGTCACCTACATCAGGTCACTGCTCGACGTCACGGACAACCTGGTCGACGGCGAGGTCGTGCGCCCGCAGGGCGTGCGCGTGCGCGACGACGACGACACGTACCTGGTCGTGGCGGCCGACAAGGGCACGGCGACGTTCTCGGACATCGCCAACGGCGTCGCCGCCGAGTACGACTTCTGGCTCGACGACGCGTTCGCGTCCGGGGGCTCGGTCGGCTACGACCACAAGAAGCTCGGGATCACCGCGCGCGGCGCCTGGGAGTCGGTCAAGCGCCACTTCCGCGAGCTCGGCGTCGACGTGTCGCAGGACGAGTTCACGGCCGTCGGGATCGGCGACATGTCCGGCGACGTGTTCGGCAACGGGATGCTGCTCTCGAAGTCGATGAAGCTGCTGGCGGCGTACGACCACCGGCACGTGTTCATCGACCCCGACCCGGATCCGGCGGCGTCATGGGAGGAGCGCAAGCGGCTGTTCGACATGCCCGGCTCCTCCTGGGACGACTACTCGCGCGACGTGTTGTCCGAGGGCGGCGGCGTGTACCGGCGCGACGCCAAGTGGGCAGAGCTCTCCGACCGCGCGCGCGAGCTGCTGGGGTTGGCCGACGAGCGGCTGGCGCCCAACGAGGTCATCCGCGCGATCCTGCGCGCGCCGGTCGACCTGCTGTGGAACGGCGGCATCGGGACCGTTGTCAAGGCGTCCGCGGAGAGCGACGCGGACGCTCACGACCGCGCGAGCGACGCGATCCGCGTCGACGCCCGCGACCTGCGCTGCCGCGTGGTGGGGGAGGGCGGCAACCTCGGCTTCACGCGCCGCTCGCGGGTCGAGTACTCGGTCGGCGGCGGGCGCATCTACGCGGACTTCATCGACAACTCCGCCGGGGTGGACTGCTCCGATCACGAGGTCAACCTGAAGATCCTGCTGGGGCTCGCCGAGCGGCACGGTGAGATGACGCGAGCGGAGCGCGACGAGCTGCTGGAGGCGGTCACCGAGGACGTCGTCCAGCACGTCCTCTACGACTCGTTCCTGCAGGCGCAGATCCTCGCCCAGGAGGTCGACCGCTCGGCCGGGCGGATGTTCGCCTACGAGGACCTGATCGGGCTGCTCGAGACTGAGAACCAGCCACCCCTGCTGGACCGGGCGAGCGAGAACCTGCCCGGCAACGACGAGCTGACCGAGCGGCGGCGGTCGGGCCGCGGGCTCGAGCGGCCGGAGCTGGCGATCCTGCTCGCCTACGCCAAGCGCTGGGTGGCACGGTCACTGGAGGCGAGCGGCTACGCGAGCGACCCGTGGTTCGAGCGCGACCTGCGCTCCTACTTCCCGGCCGCCGTGGTCGAGCGCTGCGGGCACCTTCTGGGCGAGCATCAGCTGCGGACCCAGCTGATCTGCATGATCAACGCCAACGCGGCGGTCAACGCGCTCGGGCCGACGTTCGTGTCGTCGCTCGTCGCCGAGCGCGGCGCCGAGGTCGGCGAGGTCGTGCGCGCGTTCCGGATCGCGGTCGAGGTGACCGGCGCGGACGCGCTGTGGGAGGCGATCGAGCAGCTCGACGGCACCGACCGGGCCGCGCAGATGGAGTTGCTCGGCGGGGTCGATGCGCTCGTCGAGTCGTTCGCGCGCTGGTATCTGACCTGGGCGCCGGGCGCGGCGCTGGCGGCGACGATCGATGCGGGGCGCGACGGTTTCCAGCGGCTGACGGCGATCCTGCCCACCCTCGGCACCGACGAGCGGCGCCGCGCCCGCGCCGAGACCGCCGAGCGGCTGGTGGGCGACGGCGTGCCCAGGGAGGTCGCCACGGCGCACTCGCTGCGCGCCGAGCTCGTCCACGCGCCGGACATGGTGTTCGTCGCGGCCTCGACCGAGCGCACGATCGAGGACGTCGCGCGCATCTTCTTCACGCTGGGCGGCGAACTGCGGCTGGACTGGATGGAGCGCGAGCTCGGCCGCGTGCGCTCGGCCACGCGGATGCAGCGCTGGGCGCTCACCGCCGTGCGCGAGGACGCCTTCAAGGCGCGCCGCGAGCTCGCCGAGTCCGCGCTGCGCGGCTCGCAGGGCGCGGACCCGGTCGTCGCCTGCGAGCGCTTCCTGCACGACCACGCTTCCGGCGCCCGCCGGCTCGACACCTTCCTGCGCGCTCTGGCCCGGGAGGGCGAGCCGGATCTGGCGGGCTTGGCGCTGGCCGTGCGCCAGCTCGGGAAGTTGGTCGACTAGCGCTTGTTGTTGGCGGAGGGCGCCGCGCCCTCCACCCGCTCGGCGTTGTCGGCTGTCGGGCGTCTTCTCTTTGTGAGCGCTCCGCAGGGGGTCTCTGCGGGAGGCCACCAGGGTTGCTCCTTGGGCCGCGCGCGCGAATCGCGGTCAGAGGGTTGGACCGCGATTCACGCGCGATCCGAGGGCGCCGATCGCGCGGCAGATCGGCCGCAAGTCGTGCGCGGAGTCGCGTAGCCGTCCTCGCCTCGGCGACTGCTGCTTGACGCGAAAGGAGCACTCGCGCAGAGTTGCTCTCTCCACGTGGGACGCGATAGCGGGAGCGTGACTGCAACGATCGTGAGATCGTGAACCGAGCCAGCTAGCGCTCGCGCAGCAACGCGGGCGCCCGGCGCCCGCTCCGCGCGAACGCAGGGCGTGCGCCGGCCAGCACGGAGGCTCATGGCAGCTTCGCGCCAGTCGACGATCCGTTGCGCCGGGGGGAGCCGCGGCGGCGGCGGTCAGGTTCTTCGGCCGACGCGTGTCTTAGAGGTATGCACGTCACCTACCTCGTTACCACGATCCTGGCGGCGCTCACGAACGGCTACGCCGCGTGCTTGAACTTCGTCGGCGCCGAGTCGGTCAAGGTCGTCGCTGACCGGGTCCGGGTCTCCCGAGGATGGATGGTCCCGCTCGGCTCGTTGCTGGCCTCCGGCGCCATCGGCCTTCTCGCCGGCTTCGCCGTGCCGGCCCTCGGAACGGCCGCGGCGATCGGCCTCGTCCTGTACTTCATGTGCGCTGTGAGCGCCCACCTTCGAGTCCGTGACCGCCAGATCGGCGGAGCCGTGTTCTTCCTACTCCTGGCGGCGGCGGCCCTGACCACCGGCGTCGCCTACCACGATGATTGGTGACCGGGGCTGTCCGATGGACGAGCGCGAGTGGCTGACCGATCGCTTCGAGCAGCACAGACCGCATCTGCGCGCGGTCGCCTACCGGATGCTCGGGTCGGTCAGCGAAGCCGACGATGCCCTGCAGGAGGCGTGGCTGCGAATTCGCAACGAAGATCCCGACACCGTCGAGAACATGCTGGCCTGGCTGACGACCGTCGTCGGTCGGGTGTGTCTGAACATGCTGCGCTCGCGCAGAACGCGACACGAGGACCTCTCGGTGCACGTCCCGGATCCGGTGGTCAGCCTGGAGGGGGATGGCCCGGAACATGAGGCGCTGCTGGCCGAGTCCGTGGGGCTGGCCCTACTGGTGGTGCTCGAGACGTTGACTCCCGCCGAGCGACTCGTGTTTGTGCTGCACGACGTTTTTGGCGTGCCGTTCGCCGACATCGCCAGCGCGCTCGACCGCTCCCAGGCGGCCACCCACCAGCTCGCCAGCCGCGCCCGCCGGCGCGTGCGCAACTCGCCTGAGCCCGACCGTGACCTCGAGCGGCAGAGACGCGTCGTCGATGCGTTCTTCGCCGCCTCGCGCGACGGCGACTTCGATGCCCTCCTGCGAGTGCTCGACCCCGAAATCGAACTGCGCATCGACGGCGGCATCCTGCGCGCGGACGCCTCGCTCGTGCTCCACGGCGCGGAGGCCGTGGCTGCGCACACGGCCACCTACTCGAGGCTATACCCGTTCGTCAGACCCGCGCTCGTGAACGGCGCCGCAGGGGCCGTCGTGGCGCCGCGCGGCCGCTTGTTCTCGGTGTTGGCCTTCACCGTCGCGAACGGGATGATCGTCCAGATCGATGCGCTTGTCGATCCGGAACGTCTCGCGCAGCTCGATCTCAGTCTCCCGCCGCTCCCGGACACAGCTGGTTGAACTTCGGGTCGTGCTCATGGCCACGACTCAGGCCGAGACTGCTGCTTCTTGACAAAAAAGCAGTCCTGGGCACCGCACGGCGCGCCCGCTCGCTTCTGAGTCGGACGAGATGCGGCACTCGCCACGTGCGCGAGCGCTGTCGGGTACAGGCTTGGCTGTCGCGTAAGTCCGTGAGCTCGAGGCGGGTGGCCGTTGGCGGCGCGCCGGTGCCGGCCGCGGCCGCGCCGCGGGCGCCTCAGGCGGCTGCGGTGGCGTGGCGGTAGAGCTTGAGGAGGTTGTGGGTGGCGGTGATCAGGCGCCATTGGGTGCGAACGGCGCCGCGGCCGCGGCGTTTGAAGCGGTCCAAGCCGCGGTTGAACTTCATCTGCGCGAACACCGGCTCGATCATCGGCTGGCGACGCTTGTAGAGCGCGCCGCCGTGCTCAGAGGCCAGGACGCGGCGCATGAAGTCGTAATGGCCGCCTTCCCAGTTGCGGCGGGTCGTGCGTTTGCGGCTGGTGTCGGGCGGGATCAACACCGGGATCCCGCGATCAACGACGTGGGCCATTTGCTCTGAGTGCCAGTAGCCGGCGTCGGCGAGCAGCACCCCGGGCGTCTCCGTGACGCCGGCCGCTTGGAGTTCGTGTTGGGCGGCATCGAGCATCGGTTCCAAGTGCCCGAAGTCGGCGCCGACGGTCGCGATCTCAGCTGCCAGGACGATCTGATGCTCGTTGGTGACCGCTTGGGCGTTGTAGCCCTGAATCCAGCCGCGCAGCCCCTTGACGACCTTCGAGTCCGGGTCGGTGACGTTGATCCGGCCCTCCGGGACCGCGGGCGGCGTGAACGGCTTGATCGTGCCGGGCGCCATCCGCCGCGACCCGTCCGCCGCGATCCCGCGCGCCCGCCAAGCTTCGTAGGCCTGGTTGGCGCGAACCTCCGTCCAGAGCTCTTCGTCCAAGCGGCGCTTGGCCTGCTTGACGCGCTTCGGGCGATCGCGCGGGACCGGCTGCGGGTGCGCCGCCCGCTCGGCCTCCAACCGCTTCTTGGCTTCGCGCAACCACGCCCGCCGGCCCTCGCCCGTCGCAAGCTGCGCCGGCAACTCGTCGCCGCGGGCGTCGCCGTAGAGCTCGTCCTCGGCCGCGTCGGTCGCGATCGCGTCGTCGATGATCTCGCGCGCGAGCTGCTCGTAATCGAGGTTCTCGTTGCGGCTCGCATTTGGCTTGCACCTTCGTCCCGTCGACCGCCAGCACCCCGACCTGCGCCAGCCCGCTGCGCGCGCACAGCGTCAACACCTCGCCGAAGAGCCCCGCCAGCGCGTCCTGATGGCGCTCGACGAACCGCGCGATCGTGGCGTGATCAGGCCGCTGCTGCGCCGCGATCACCCGAAACGCGACGTCCTCCGAACACGCCCGCTCGATCACCCGCGACGACCTGGTCCCACGCGCGTAGGCGTAAAGCAACAGCGCCACCATCATCGCCGGGTCATAAGCCGGCCGGCTGCGGCCGTCGACGCGATAAGCCGCGTAGAACGCGTCGAGATCCATCTCGCCGACGGCGTCGATGACAAACCACGCGAGGTGATTCTCCGGCAGCCACTCGCGGACGTCGGGCGGCATCAAGAACGACTGGTCGCGATCACAGGCGACGAAGCGCTGTCCCATCCTCAGATGGTCTTAAACCGCCCGGACGGCACCCGACTTATGCGACAGCCTCAGGCGATAAGCGGCGGCGGCTGCAACAGCCTGACCGCCGAGCGCGTCGTGACTGCCTCGCATGGATAGGAGCGGCCCGCCTGTCACCGCTGCTTTTCACGGAAGGAGACACCGCGTTCCACGCTTTTGCTCGCCCGAGGTGGGGGCGGCGGGGGCCGGATGGGTTGCGACCGCTTACTCGAGCGTCTTCAGGTAGGCGACGAGCGCTCGCAGCCGGTCGTCGGGGATGATGCCGCCCCAGTGCGGCATGCTCACGATCGGCGCCCGCCCCAGCACGCTGCCGGAGCGGATCATCGCGATGATCTTCGCATCTGTGTTGAACTCCGTGCGGAAGTCCTGGCCCGAGAGCGGCGGGATCGTCTTGTCGGGCGACTGCGGGTTCGGCACGCCGCCGAGCCCGTTGGGGCCGTGACAGTTGATGCAGCCGTAGGCGCTGTACAGCACCCCGCCCTCGACGGCGGCCCCTTGGCGCTGGGGGATCGACGGGGGCTCCGCCGTCGGCACCGCCGGCAGCCCTGCGCGGAGGTACGCGATCAGGTCGGAGACCTGCGTCTTGGAGATCACGCCTCTCCAGACTGGCATGTACGGCTTAGTCGGGTTGGTCGACTCGCCAAGCCCGTGGTCGATGATCGAGCGCAGCTCCGACGGTGTCAGCGCCTTCGCGACGGAGGTGAGCGCGGGCACATCCGGCGAGACGCCGCCGCGGCCTTGCTCGCCGTGGCATTGGCCGCACGCGAACTGGACGAAGTCGTGCGCGCCGGCAGCGACGTGGGGATCGACCGGCGCAGTCTCGGCCGGACTGGCTGTCGCGGTGACCTTTCCCTCCTTGGTCTCCTTGCCCCCGTTCGCTGCGATCCCGATCACGCCCCCCACGCCGACGAGGATGGCCGCGACGAGGGCGACGGCAAGGCGATGACGAAGGCGCCCCGGCTCGTTACCCATGGTGTCCCGATCCTACGCCGTGGGGGAAGGGGGCGGCACCGGCGAGCGCTCCTGGTCGTCGCTGACCACGATCTCTCGCACGGGCACGTCCAGCTCTCTTGCCAGGTGCCCGAGCATGCGCCTTGCGAGCCAGCTCGTGCGCTCCCGGGGATGCGTGACGATGACGACCTCGTCGGCACCGAAATCCCGAAGCTCGTCCTCGATCGCCACCAGCGGATCGGAGTCACCGACTTCCCCCTTCGCGGCAAAGCCTTGCTCGGCCGCCCACGCGAGCGACGCCTCGAGTCGCTCGCGCGCTTCCTCGCGCTCGCGGTCGACGTCCGACGCCCAGTGATGAGACCGCGAGGCCAGGATCGGCGAGAGCACGTCGAGCTCGACGCCGGCTCCGCCGGCCGCCGCCAGCTCCCTGCGGAGGTCCTCGCCGGCCAGCTTCACGCCCGCCACCACGAGGATGTGGCGCGTCCTGCCGCTTGCGCCATGACGATGGGGAGCATGTGCCGCCTCCCGCAGCGCAGATCCGCGGTCTGTCTCCCGTCCGGCGAGCTCGAAGGTGACCCCGGCCGCGATGCCGGCGGCAAACAAGACCACGCCGTACGCCGCAGAAGCAAGCCACCCAACCAGAATCGAGGCCCCGGCAAGCAAACCCAAGACAACCGCGACCCGAAAGGCATCGGTCTCGGTCTTGAAGGGGACCCGCATGGCGTTCGCGGACAGATTGAGGTCGATGGACGAGCGCACCCAGCGCTCGTACTGGTCGACTGTGACCTCCGCCCACCGCACCCGGCGTCGACCACAACCGTCTTAGCAGCTTCATCGTACCTCGGAGAAGCGCGCTCTCGCCAGCGCTGGTAATCGTCACCGTCGATCTCGCCGGATGCGGCGGATCCGGGCGTGACTTCGGCGACTGCTAACGCGACGAACCGGCGTCGCCGTGCGATCGGAGCCCGTCCCGCAGCGCGGGCCGCACCTCATTTGGCTTCGAACGCGCTATCGAGACTCGTCCATGTCAGCAGCGAGCGAACGCTCGAACCGGTGCATCAACACAGCTCCTTTGCGGATAAGGAGCACTGGTCCCGGTCGGCAGCCGCTTTGGCGTGTGCCGCGATGTCGTAGCGAGCCCCAGACGCGGAGCTGCACCCGTTCCACAACCCGCAGGCGCGCGACGCTCGCGGTGAGCTGGGGCTACTTGCCCTTTGCGCGGGCGATGTAGCGGTGGCCCTTCTTGACGAGCACGGTCTTCTTCTTGGCGAAATCGCGCACCTGGACCTTGCCGCGCGCGACCCGCGTCAGCGTCGACGTGCACGTGTCCTGCACCAGCCACTTCGTACCCACGACGGTCGCCGCGCTGTGCTTGCCCTTGGTGCGGAAGTGGCCCTTGCCGTCGCCCCACAGGCGGCGCTTCTTGACCTTCTTCTTCGCGCTCGACGCCTTGCCCTTGGCCTTGCAGCCCGTGAGCTTCTCGGTCAGCGTGAGCGTCGCGAGCGGCTTCTTCCCCTTGGTCTGGGTGAGCTTGAACAGCCCGTCGTAGAAGTCCGCCGTCGACGACTTGCCCTTGCCCTGGGCGGCGGTGATGGCGATCCGCCCGCTGCGGGTGTCGATCGTGCTGCCGACCGGGATCTGCACGGCCTCGGTCAGCGCGACGAAGTGCTTGCTCCCCCGCCGCTTGATCTTCACCTTTCCGGACACCGGCTTGACGTTGACGGTCTTGCCGGCGACCGGCCGCGACAGCGGGTTCAGCAGCACGCTGAACGTGTCGGCTGGGGCGGTGTTGGTGTACGACGACGCGGCCAGGTCGGGCCGCGAGTCGCGGTCGAAGTCGGCGGCCACGACGTCGTTGACGGCGCCGGCGAGCGGGATCGCCGGGTCGCGCGTGAAGCCGCCGCCGGAGTTGCGGCGGAGCACGTCGATGGCGCCGGAATTCGCGGCCACGGCGAGGTCGGGCCGGCTGTCGCCGTTGAAGTCGGCGGCGTCGATGCCGGCCGGCGAGGCGCTGACCGGGATCGGCGTCTCCGCGGTGAAGCTGTCGTTGGTCGGGGCGCGCAGGAAGGCGGACACGGTGCCGGGGGTGTAGTTGATGACCGCGAAGTCGGCGTGGCCGTTGCGGTCGAAGTCGGCGGCGACGATGCCGACGGGGTCGTCGCCCGCCGGGACTGCCGCCTCGGGGTTGAATGTGCCGCCGGCCGCCTGCAGCAGGACCGTCACGCTGTCGCCGCCCCGGTTGGCGATCGCCAGGTCGGCCAATCCGTCGCCGTTCCAGTCACCGACGGCGATCGCGGACGGCGTCAGGCCGGTCGCGATCGACGGCTGCGCGGTGAAGCCGGTGTTCTGGGCGTTGCGCAGGAGGATCACGACCCGATTGCCGTCGCCCTGCGTAGCGGCGAGGTCGAGCCGCCCGTCGCTGTTGAAGTCACCCGCGGCGATCGTGCTGATGCGCGCACCGAGCGGGATCGCCGCACCGCCCTCGAGCGCGAATCCGCCGCCGGCCTGGCGCAGCAGCACCGACACGTTGCCGACGACGAAGCTCGACACCGCGAGGTCCGGGAGCCCGTCGCCGTTGTAGTCGCCGACCGCCGCGCCGCTCGGCCCGGAGCCGACCGCGACCGGCGAGCCCGCCTCCTGCGCGAAGCCGCCGCCGGCCTGGCGCAGGAACACCGACACGTCGGAGCTCGACCCGTTGATGGTCGCCACGTCGGGGCGCCCGTCGCCGTTGAAGTCGGCGGAGTTGAGCGAGTACGGGTCGTTGCCCACCGTGTACGGCGAGCCCTCGGGCACGAACGCCGCCCACGCGCTTGCAGCTCCCACCAGCAGCAGGACCGCGACAAGCGCGGCTACGGTCATCCTTGCCCTCACCAGACCAATCATCCCAATTCCGGCGCGAGATGATCCCGCCGATCGGGTAGGAGCGTGGGGCCGACGTCCGCGCAATGACGCGAAACCGTTGAGCGGCAAGCGCGCAGCGGCCTTACTTGCCGGTGGTGCGGTGACCCGACGGGTGCGAGTGACCGCGCCGCGCGGAGCCCGGCCCGGTGCGCGGGCCGCGGCCGGCGGACGCTGTACGCCGGATCAGCCGGCGCAACGCGTCATCGTGCTCGCCAGGCTCGCTGCGTTCCCGCAGCAGCTTCGGGTGAACGGTGCGGAAGACGCGTCCGTCGCCCGAGTCGGGCACCGCGACCTCGATCTTCACCAGGCTCGGAGCGTGCACGACGATGCCCTCCAGCGCCTCGTCGTCTCCGACGAGCGTGACGAGCTGGCCTTCGTGAAAGGACCGCATGTGGTCGAGCCTACCGCGAACGTTCGTCCGGAGCGGTCGGTGCCACGTAGGGTCTGGGCATGGTGTCGCTGCGTCCGCTGACCGAATCGAACCGTCAGGCGGTCGAGGCGCTGCGCGTATCGCCGAGCCAGCGGCGCTTCGTCAGCAGCGTGGCCGAGTCGCTGGCCGAGGCCGCCGAACACCCCGACGCGCGCGCCTTGTACTGGGCGGTCTATGCCGACGAGGAGCCCGTCGGGTTCGTGATGGTCGCCGACGAGGTCGCGAGTCCCGAGTACATCCCGCAGTTTCTGTGGAAGCTCCTGATCGACGAGCGCCGGTGAGGGCGAAGGCAGCCCGATCGCGTTCTACGAGCGCTACGGCTTTGAGCGCACCGGTGACGTGTTCCACGGTGAGGTGATCCTTCGGCTCAGGCTCCGCTAGCCGGGGGCGCGCAGGACGACGACGGTCGATCCAAGGTACTGCTCGGTCCCCGGTATGAGCCGGTGCGGCTGCACGAGAAAGCCGAGTGCGGCCGCTTCCGCTGCGACCTCGTCGGCGGTGACGCGGTCGAGCTGCACGACGTTCTCGACGGCCTGATACTGCGCGCCGGGACCGACGATCTCCCGCCGCCGGTGGATCGCCGCACGCCCGTCGTCCTCGACGACCGCGAGCAGCTGGCTCGCGTAGCGCACGCCGGCGACCTCGCGCGCGTCGGGCGGCGGCGGCAGGTCGTGCTCTTCATCGAAGCAGTCCATCGCGTCGGCCAGCGCGGCGGCCAGCACGGCGCCGGGCTCGAGATGCGCCAGCGCGCAGCCGAGGAAGGCCGCACGCCCGGCGGGGCCGTCGAGCAGTTGCAGGGTCTGCATCGGCACGAGCACCAGGGCAAACCGGCGCCGCAGGGCGAAGTGACGGGCGTCGGCGACGACGATCTCGATCGGCAGCCCTGCGGCGCGGTGCGCGAGCGCCGCGAGGAGCGACGCGTCGGAGTCCAGTGCCACCACGTCGACGCCGGCGCGGGCGAGATCCAGGCTCACGCGACCGGTGCCCGCTCCCACGTCGAGCACGGGGCCGGCGGCCGCGGCGGCCAACTCACGCCAGAGCGCGAGGTCCTGGTCATAGCCACCGCACTCGAGGTCGTGCCAGAGCGCGCCGAGTCTCATCTGCTGCAGCTACGGCTTCTTGGCATTGCTCTCAGCCATGGTGGCCACGCTAGTAGGCTCGCCGCGCCATGACGGACCTCGTGTTCTACGGCGCCACCGAACGCTCAGCGCCGATGCGCCACGAACTGCCGGTCGCGATCGGGGATCCGTTCCTGCTTGCCGTCGTGGACGAGCGGATGCACGTCCTGACGAGCAGCCTCGAGCGGGCGCGGATCGAGGCTGTGGCCCCAGAAGCCGTCATCCACGACATGCTCGATCTCGGCCTGTACGAACTGCTGGAGAGCGGGATGAGCACCCACGAGCTCGAGCTGGAGCTCACTTCGCGCGCGGCGGTCTCGATGGGGCTGCGCGAGGCGGTCGCGGACCCGGACATGCCGGCCGCGGTGGCGGACCGGCTGCGCGCCGACGGCATCGTCCTGACGCTCGACTACGAGGCGGTCGCGGCGCGGCGGCGGGTCAAGTCGGCGGCCGAGATCGCCGGCATCCGGCGCGCCCAGGCGGCCGCGGAGGCCGGGATGAGCGCCGCCGCGGTGCTGTTGCGGATGGCGGTGCCGGACGGCGACCGGCTCATGCTCGACGGCGATCCGCTCACCGCCGAGGCGGTGCGGGCGGCACTGCGCGAGGCGTGCCAGGAGCAGGGCGCGCCGGCGCCGCCGGACGTCATCGTCTCCTCGGCCTGGCAGGGCTCCGGCGGCCACGATCCCGGCGTGGGCCCACTGCCCGCGAACCTCCCGATCGTCATCGACCTGTGGCCGCGCGACGAGCTGTCGGGCTGCTGGGCCGACATGACGCGCACGTTCGTGGTCGGCGACGTTCCCGAGGCCGTGCGCGCACACGAGGTTCTCGTCCGCGGGGCGCTCGAGCGGGCGCGCGAGGCGGTGGCGCCGGGCATTACCGGCCGCGAGCTGCACGACCTTGCCTGCGACGTGTTCGAGTCGGCAGGCCAAAGGACGCTGCGGACGGGCCCGGGGGAGGATCCGGACGAGGGCTTCCAGTACTCGCTCGGCCACGGCGTGGGACTCGAGCTCCACGAGGAGCCGAGCCTGGGCCGCACCGGCCGCTCCCCGCTCGTCGCCGGCGACGTGATCGCGATCGAGCCCGGGCTGTGGCGGCAGGACATCGGCGAGGTGCGGTTCGAGGACCTCCTGCTCGTGACCGAGGACGGCAGCGAGCTGCTCACCCAGCACCCGTACGAGCTCACGCCGGGCGGATAACTCACCCGCACTACTAGTCCAAGGACCAGTAGCCCGGGTCTCCGCACCCAGGCTATGTTCGGCGACGCCCACTGGTTCCACGGATCGGAGAAGTGCGATGCGCCGGATGGTTGTTGTCGTGCTCGTAGGAATGGCGGCCCTGCTGTCGACCGGATCGACGGCATTCGCGGCGCCCGGCGTCGTGCAGAACCTCCCGGAGTGCAACGCCAACACCCTTGCGGCCAACGACGACGGGTCCACGGCCGCGGTGTCGCTCGGCTTCAACGCCGAGATGTTCGATACGGGCTTCAGCGAGGTCTTCGTCAACAACAACGGCAACGTCACCGTCGGCGAGGATCTCTCCGAGTTCACGCCGTTCGACTTCCGCGAGAGCGGCCAGACGATGATCGCGCCGTTCTTCGCCGACGTCGACACGCGCGGCGCCGGCTCAGGCCTCGTCCACTACGGCCAGGTCCCGTTGTACAACGGCCACAAAGCCTTCTGCGTCATCTGGGACAACGTCGGCTACTACAGCGGGCACTCCGACAAGCGCAACCGCTTCCAGCTGATCATCGTCGACCGCTCTCCGGACGGCATCGACCTCGTCTTCAACTACGACTCGATCGCATGGGAGACGGGAGACCTCAGCGGAGGGAGCAACGGGTTCGGCGGCACGTCGGCGGTCGCCGGGTATGCGGCGGGCGACGGCGACGCGGCACACGCGCTGATGTTCGGAGGCTCGTTCGTGAACGGCGGGCTGCTCGACAGCAACCCGGCCACGAGCCTCGCGGGCCACGGAACGGCAGGACAGGCGGCCGGCCGCTACGTGTTCGAGCTGCGCCAGGGCGCCGCTACCGGCGGGCGGTTGACCGGCACGATCACCGACCCCGGCGGCGACCCGGTGGCCGGCGCGCTCGTGCAGATCTGCCCCGCCGCCGGCGGTGCCTGCGTGACCCGCGTCGCATCGAGCCAGGGCATCTACACCGCGTCGAACCTGCCCGCGGGCAACTACAACCTGACGGCGTTCCCCGGCCCCGGGCCGGCGTTCGCGCCCGCGCGGATCGACAACGTCGCGGTCGGCGGGCCGGGCACGACAACGACGCAGGACCTCCAGCTCGGTGACCTGCCGTCGGCGCCCCCGCTCGGGACGACGATCACGAACATCGGCACGACGGACGATGGGCTGCCCATCTCCTACTGGGACGATCCGCTCACGCTCGTCACCCAGGGTTGCGCGGGCGCCACGGCGAATTATCACCTCCTGCTCGCGGGTCATGACGTGCGCAGCGGACCGATGACGGAGTCGCCGGCCGGCACCTACACGGCGACAATCGCGCCGCTCTTCCCGAACCACGGCGACGGACTGATCGCCGTGCACTTCGACTGCCCGGTCGGCCCGGACACCGACACGGAGTTCGGCATCTACATCGATCCGAGCGGCGTCGTGCGCGACGAGAACGGGAATCCCGTGCCGGGTGCCACGGTCACGCTGCTGCGCTCCGCCTCGGCAGGCGGCCCGTTCTTCCCTGTGCCCGACGGCGACGCGGTCATGTCCCCGGCGAACCGGACCAACCCGGGCACGTCGGCCGCCGGTGGGCGCTTCGGCTGGGATGTCGTGGCCGGCTTCTACGTGGTGGAGGCGAGCAAGGCCGGCTGCGTCTCGGCGCGCAGCGCCGTGCTCAGCATCCCGCCGCCGGTGACGAACCTCGACCTGCGGCTCGACTGCCGACCGACGGCGACGGCCACGACGTCGGGCTCCACGGGCGGGCAGACCACGACCACCCCGCCGGCTCCCCGCAAGCTGGCGAAGATCGGCAAGGTCAAGCTGAGCAAGGGGCGCGTGCTGCTCGTCCCGATCGCCTGCGGCATGGCCGCGAAGACGGCCTGCGCGGGCAAGGTGACGGTCAAGCTGGCCGGCAAGGTCATCGCGCGCAAGAGCTACAAGAAGCTCAAGCCCGGCAAGACCGCGAAGCTCAAGCTCGCGCTGTCCAAGAAGGGGCGCGCCAGCGTCGCCAAGGTCAAGCACGGCAAGAAGTTCAAGCTCAATCTGACGGCGACCGTCAAGGACGCGGCGGGGAAGGGGGCGACGGTGAAGAAGACCGTGACGCTGCGTCGCTAGCCCGGCCGAAGACGAACGTGAGCGCCAGGTGCACGGCGGCGGCCGCGGCGAGCGCGACCGCCAGCGCGTCGTGATCGCGGACGAGCAGCGCCAGCGCGGCGATCCCGAAGACGGCGATCTCCGCCACTAGACGCAACGGATCGTGCAACGGCCGGGAGGCCTTCGGTGACATGTACCGGCCCCAGAACACGGCCAGGAGCAGCGGCGCGGCGACCGCGAACAGCGGCCACAGCGGCGAATCCACGGTTCCGCCCCAGTACGCCAGCGCGGCGAGCGCGGCGAGTTCCAAGAAGAAGCGGAGGGCGTCGTTGGCGTAGCGCACAGCAGCAGGTTAAGGTCGCCCGGTGATCGTCGACCTCCACGCCCACTATCCGATGCACATCGTCCCCGGGCCGCGAGGCAGCGTCGGGAAGCTGGCCAAGACGGCCGACGACCTCACGCTGCGCGATCGCATCCGCGCGATCCTCATCAACTTCGCGAGCCGCTTCGGCAACTGGCGCAACTTCTTCTCCGGCCCGCGCGTGCGAGTCGAGTACATGCGCGAGGGCGAGGTGCAGGTGCTGCTGTCCGTCCTGTACTCGTTCTGGGACGAGATCGACGTCACGCACGGCCTGGTCCCGCGGCGCGGCTACCTGCACACGCTCGAGAGCCAGATCACGACGGTCGAGGAGCGGATCCGGCAGCGCCACGCCGGCGAGGCCATGGTGGCGCACGGCCACGCCGAGCTCACGCAGGCCCAGCAAGCGCGGCAACTCGCGCTGATCCACTGCATCGAGGGCGGGTTCCACCTCGGCCCCGACCCCGCCAAGATCGACGCGATCGTCGAGGACCTGGCCAAGCGCGGCGTCGCCTACATCACGCTCGCGCACCTGATCTACCGCGACGTCGCGACCGACGCGCCCGCACTCCCGTTCCTGTCCGACGAGGAGTACGCCCACTGGTTCCCGCAGCCCGCCACCGGGCTCACCGACATCGGGCGCGCTGCCGTGCGCGCGATGGTCAAGCACGGCGTGCTCGTCGATGTCGCGCACATGAGCGACCGCGCGCGCGGCGAGACGTTCGCGCTGCTCGACACGCTCGATCCCGACCGTTCGGTGCCGGTCTTCGCCAGCCACGCCGGCTACCGCTTCGGGAGCCAGGAGTACATGCTGCCGCCGGACGCCATCCGCACGATCCAGGCGCGCGACGGCGTGATCGGGCTGATCTTCGCCACCCACCAGCTCGACGACGGGCTGCCGCGCCGCCGCCCGCGCCTGTCGCCGCGGGCGCGCTTCGAGGCGTCGATCAAGGAGCTCTGCCGCCACATCGACGCGATCCATGAGGTCACCGGCACGCACCGCCACACGGCGATCGGCTCGGACTTCGACGGCTTCATCAAGCCGACGCTGCCGGGGATCGAGGACATGCGCGCGATGCGCCGCGTCGAAGCCGCGCTGCGCAAGCGCTACGGCAGCGCCGACGGCGATCTGATCTGCTCGGGCAACGCGCTGCGGCTGCTCGACGCGGGCTGGAGCGGCGCCCCCTAGCCCAGCAGCCGGTCGACGGCCTCCACGGTGCCAGGGCGCTCGTGGAGCAGCACGACCGCTCCCGGGCGCTGGGCGGCGAGCGCGCGCGCGACGATCGCGTCGGGCCCGGGATCCTCCCAGTCGCGCGGGTCGACGTCCCACAGGACGGTCTCGAGGCCCTGGGCCCCGATCGCAGCCTCGAGCTCGGCGCTCGTGGAGCCGTATGGCGGGCGGAAGCGGCGGACGGGGACGCCGCACACCGCTTCGATCAGGTCGGCGGCGCGCCGCACCTCGGCGGCGCGCGCCTCCGGGTCTTCGCGGTGATCCACGTGCGTCCAGCCGTGAACGCCGATCGCATGGCCCGCACGCGCCGCGCGACGCATCACCGCCTCGTTCCCGGCGACGAGCGCGCCGAGCCAGTAGAAGGTCGCGAGCGCGCCGTGGCGGCCGAGCACGTCGAGCAACGCGGCGGTGACCTCGCCAGGCCCGTCGTCGAACGTCAGGGCGAGGCGAGCTCGCATGTGAGCGTTCTAGCGCACGCGGAAGGCGACCGTGACGGCGCCGCCCGGCGCCGTCAGCGTCAGCCGGTAGCTGCCGCTGCGCAGGCGCAGGCCCGCGACGGTGTGGCCGACGTGCCAGCGGGTGACTCCGGCGGCGACGGTCTTGCGCGAGCTGCCGGCCGATCGCCACGCGCGGCGGACGTGGCGGCGCAGCTGCACGGAGAGGCGAGTGGTGGCCGAGGCGGCGAAGGAGAGCGTGCCGTGGCGCAGGTGCACCGAGCTCAACCGCGCGGGGGAGGGG
Source organism: uncultured Solirubrobacteraceae bacterium (assembly GCA_963803335.1). Taxonomy (GTDB): domain Bacteria; phylum Actinomycetota; class Thermoleophilia; order Solirubrobacterales; family Solirubrobacteraceae; genus DASSUW01. Next base: position 48,222 of record CAWDME010000020.1, read on the forward strand.
GCGACGGTGACCGGCGGCGCCGTCGGCGCCGGCGTCGTCGTCGTGGGGGTCGCGGGCGGCGCGGCGGGCGCGGCGGGCGCGGGGGCGGGGGCGGAGGCGGGCGTCGGGGCCGGAGGATCGATGCCAAGCGCCGCGGCGGCGTTCAGGCGCCCACCGGTGACCGACGTGCCGGCCAGCGCCGGGATCGGGTCGACGCTGATCATCAGCGCGGTCTTGATCTGCAGAGCGGTGAAGCTCGGGTGGGCGGCGGCGACCAGCGCGGCGGCGCCCGCGGCGTGCGGCGTCGCCATCGAGGTGCCCTGCATGAGCTCGAAGCCGTCGCTGGAGCTGATCGTGTTCACGAGGTTGCTGCTGAAGCTGCGCGGATAGGTCGAGATGACCTTCGTGCCTGGCGCGAACAGGTCGACGCTCGTGGCGCCGTAGTTCGAGAAGCTCGCCTTCGCGTCGTTGAAGTCGGTGGCGCCGACGCACAGGACGTTCGCCTGGGGGTATGCGCAGGGATACTCGGGCGCGCTCTCGACGTTGGCGCTGTCGTTGCCGGCCGCGACCACGTAGAGCGTGTTCGGGTGCGCCTGGATGGCGTCGCGCTCGGCGCGCGTGATGCCGTTGGCGCCGAGCGAGGCGTTGACGACGCGGACACCGTGGTCGCCGGCCCAGGCGAACGCGGCCGCGACGTCCGAGCTCCAGCCGGAGCCGCTCGCGTCGAGCACCCGCAGCGGGATGACGTGCGCCTCGGCCGCGACGCCGACGACGCCGGTGCCGTTCTCGGCGGCGGCGATCGTGCCGGCGACGTGCGTGCCGTGGCCGTTGCCGTCGGTGGGGTCGGCGTCGTCGTCGACGAAGTCCCAGCCGGGCAGCAGGTTCGCGGCGAGGTCGGGATGGCCGGTGTCGACGCCGCTGTCGACAACCGCGACCGTGGCGCCGGCGCCGCGCGTGACGGTCCAGGCCTCGGGCGCGTCGATGTCGGCGTCGGTGGTGCCGTGCGTGCCCCAGATGCTCTGGCCGACGTTGTTCAGACCCCACTCCAGACCGGCGAGCGGGTCGGCGGCGAGGCTGCGGCGCTGGTCGCGCTCGGCCCACACGACGTCGGGGTCGTCACGCAGGTCCTCCAGCGCGCGGCTGCTGTCGCCGTCCTCGGGTCGCACGACCTCGACGCCGGTGACGGGCAGGGTCTCGGCCAAGGCGACGTCGGCGTCGGCGCGGATGTCGGCACGCTCGGCGGCGGTGAGGCCCGCTGCGCGCTTGACGACGATGCGGTCCGCGGCGGACGCCGCGGGAGCGAGGATGCCGGCGAGGATCAGCGTGCCGGTGACAAGCGAGAGGAAGCGGGCCACTTGACGTGTAATCGACCGTCATCCCGCCGGGTGGCAGCGGCCTACGCGCCAGGTTTCAGGAGCCGGACGCCGCCGCTGGAATCCGGCTGCGGGCGCGCGCGGCCTTCACCGCCCGCGTCAGCGTGTCGATGTCGTAGGCGCCCTCGTGGCGGCGCCCGTTGATGAAGAACGAGGGTGTGCCGGCGACCCCGCTGGCGTCCGCGCTCGCCACGTCCTCGGCGACCCGCTGGTAGTGCTCGCGGCGCCGCAGGTCGTCGCGGAACCGGTCGAGGTCGAGGCCGACCTGCTCGGCGTAGCGGCGCAGGTGCAGCGGGCGCAGCTCGTCCTGATGCTCGAGCAGCAGGTCGTGCATGTCCCAGAACGCGCCCTGGGCGGCCGCGGCCTCGGCCGCCTCGGCGGCGAGCTGGGCGCTCGGGTGCACGTCGGTGAGCGGCAGGTGGCGCCAGACGTAGCGGACGTCGTCGTCGCGCTGGGCGAGCAGCTCGCGGATGACGTTCTCGGCCTGGCCGCAGTACGGGCACTCATAGTCGCCGTACTCGATGAGCGTCACCGGCGCGTCCATGTCGCCGCGGATGTGGTCGCGCTCCGGGTCGACGTCCTCGGCGAGGTCGACGATGTCCTCCTGCGTACCGGCCTGTTGGCGCGCGCGCACCGTCTCCGGCAGCCGCCGGATCGCGCGGAAGACCCCCCAAGCGAGGAGCGACGCGGTGACTGCCCCGGCGAGCACGCCGAGCTTGGCCTCCGCCAGGTCGGAGCCCTCGAAGGAGAGCGTGGAGATCAGGATCGAGACCGTGAAGCCGATGCCGGAGACGACGCCCGCGCCCAGCCGCACCGGCCAGCTCAGTGCCGGCGGCACGCCGAGGCGGAACGCGAGCGCCGAGCCGAGCATCAGGCCGAGCGGCTTGCCCGCGACGTAGCCGAAGAAGATGCCGAGGGTGATCGGTGACGTCAGCGCGTTGCCGAGCAGCTCGCCGTCGATGTGGATGCCGGTGTTGGCGAGCGCGAACAGCGGCACGATCACGAAGCTCGTCCACGGGTGCAGGCGATACTGGAGGCGCTCGTTCGGCGAGATCGCCGACGCCATGCCGAGCTCGGCCGAGCGGGCGAGCGCCGGCGTCGGCTGCTCCCGGAACGACCGCGCGAGCTCGGTCACCTGCTCGAGGTCCGAGCGCGCCGGCTGGTACGCGCTCGTCACTAGCCCGATCAGCAGGCCGGTGATCAGCGGATCGATCCCGGACTCGTGCAGCGCGACCCACATGCCGACGCCGGCCAACACAGTGAGCGGCCAGCGCCACGGCTGCGGCGCACGGCCGAGCCCGAAGAACGCCGCGAACAGGACGATCGCGACGAGCAGCGCCGTGACGTCGACATGGTCCGTGTAGACGGTGGCGATGACGATCAGCGCGACGAGGTCGTCGACGACGGCGGCGGTGAGCAGGCGGATGCGCAGCCGCGTCCCGTTCGGCGCCACGAGCGCGAGCGCCCCGAGCGCGAACGCGGTATCGGTGGAGATCGCGGCTCCCCACCCGTGGTCGCCCCCGCTGATGAGGAGGAAGATCAGCGCCGCCATGACCATCCCCCCGAGCGCGCCGCCGACGGGGCCGAGGATCCGCGAGCGGTCACGCAGCGACCCGAGGTCGAGCTCGCGCCTGGCCTCGAGCCCGACGACGAGGAAGAAGAACGTCATCAGGCCCTCGTTGACCCAGCCCCGCAGATGCATCGCCAGCGCGTGGTCGCCCAGACCGATCGACAGCGTCGTCGTCCACAGGTTCTCGTAGGAGTCCGACCACGGCGAGTTGGCCCACAGCAGCGCGGTCAGCGCCGCGACCAGCAGCGCGACGGCGCCGCCGGTCTCGGTGCTGAGGAAGTCGCGGACGGGTGCCGCGAGATTGCGTGCCCATGCGGTCGTGCCGCGCAGGCGGGCTGTCCCGACCCCGGTCAGTGCGGCAGGGCCTGCTTCGCGGCCTGCGCGACCGCCCACTCCAGCGCGTGGTCGGCTACGCCCTCCCAGCCGGGCTCGCCGGCGGTCCAGTGCGAGCGCTCCGGGTACTCCTTGTACTCGGTCACCGCCCTGGACTTGCTCTGCAGCTTGTAGTTCGAGCGCGTGCTCGCGGCGGCCACCGTGTGGTCCTTGCCGCCGCCGAGGATCAGCAGCGGCGCCCGCGCGTCGTTGTGGAAGTTGACCTTCGTCGCGGCCTTGGGGTTGAAGTTGGCCGCGACGGCCTGGAACAGCGGGCGGCCGGGGCCGGGCACGGCGTAGCGCTCGTAGACGGCCTGCGACTCGGCTTCGCTGAGCGTGTTGCCGAACGCGTAGCGGAACTGCCTGGCCGTGAGCATCTGGGCGCGGTGGCGGTTGGCCGGGTTGCGCAGCGCCACGGAGGCCACGCGCACGGATGACGGCGGGACGATGAACACGCCCTTGGGCGAGGCCGGATCGATCGCCACGCCGGCCGCGCCGAGCCCGCGGTCGAGCAGGATCTGCGTCACGAGGCCGCCGAACGAGTGGCCCATGATGATCGGCGGTTGCTCGAGCCCGCGGATGAACTGCTCGTAGTGGTCGGCGATCTCGGTCACGCCGAGGTGCGCGTACGAGGTGGTGTCGGCGCGCAGCGAAGCGACGTCGCGGTCCATGCCGGGCCAGGCGGGGGCGTGCACCTCATGGCCGCGCTCCGAGAAGCGTGCGACCCAGTGCTCCCAGCTCAGCGGCGTCATCCACAAGCCGTGGACGAGGACGATGGTCTCGGGCATGCGATCTCCTGGGGTAGATCAGTGGGGATGCTCGCCGGTGGCGGCGGGCGGGCGGGACTCCTCGGCCAGCGATGTGATCGTCAGCTGCCCGCGAGCCGCATCTTCCAGCACGCCGGTGGCCTCGTCGTTGGACCGCGCGTACAGCTCGACCAGCAGGTGGACCACGATCTGGTCCTCGTCGTGCTTGTGGAAGCGCACGTGCGTGAAGAACTCGCGCGTGCCGTGATCGCCGAACGCCGCGTAGGCGAGCGAGTCCGCCGCCTCGGGGCCCGAGCACGTCTCGACCGCATCGGCGTCGACCGTCACCGTGCACGAAGCCACCCACGGCGTGCCCGCGACCATCCGCTCCCAGCGATCCTCGATCGGCTCGATCCGGCCGTTGTGGAACGCGAGGTGAGGCTGGTCGTGCATGCAGTCCAGGCACTGGACGACGGCCTCCTGCAGCTCGTCGACCACCTCGGCCCGTTCGCCGGTCACCGGATCGATCCGGTGGATGCCCTCGTAGTGAACCTGTACCTCGAGCTCCTGGGACCAGCAGCGATAGCAGCGCAGCCAGGCCCCGATCGGCGCTCCGTCAGAACCCTCCATACACGCCCATTCTATGCTCCGGCTCGTGCGGCTCCTGGCTCCGGTGCTCGTCCTGGCGGTATTGGCGGGATGCGGCGACAAGGGGCCCACCCCCGAGCAGCAGGTGCGCACGACGGTCTCGGACTTCGGCCGGGCGACGGCCGACAAGGACTACAAGACGCTTTGCGATCGGATCCTCGCGCCGAAGCTGATCGAGGACGTGACCTCGGTCGGCCTGTCGTGCGAGGCGGCGCTCAAACGCGGGCTCGGGAACGTCAAGGATCCGCGCCTGACGATCGGCCGTGTGGAGATCCAGGGCGACCAGGCGTCGGCCGAGATCCGGTCCTCGGCGGCCGGGCAGGCACCGTCCAAGGACACGCTGAAACTGGTCAAGGTCAACGGAACGTGGAAGATTTCCTCCTTGGGGTCCTAGTCCATGGCTGACGAATCGATCGCTGATCACATCGAGGCGCTCGTGAAGGAGGAGCACGAGCTGCTCGACCGCGGGGGCAGCGAGCACGGGCTCGACGCCGCCGGGCATGAGCGGCTCGCGGCGATCCGGGTCGAGCTCGACCGTTACTGGGACCTGCTGCGGCGCCGCCGCGCCCAGGAGCGCGTCGACGCCGCCGAGCGGCGCCGCCAATAACTGGCGCGCCGACGGCGCAGCGGCTAGCGTCGTCACGTGCGGCCGGAGTTCACGCCCGAGCAGGAGGTGCGGTTCGCCGTCGTGATGTACGGCGGGGTCTCGCTCGCGATCTACATCAACGGCGTCGCCCAGGAGCTGTTCCGGCTCGTGCGCGCCACGGCCCCCGAGAAGCCGTACGCCGAGGAGCGGGCCCCGGAGGGGTCGCCCCCTGAGCCGCCGCGCCCGGAGGGTCCACAACACGTCTACGTCCCCTCCGGGGAGGAGGAGCTCGGCCGCAAGCCGCTCGCGAGCTCGGAGGTCGCCTATCGCACGCTCGGCCAGTCCCTGAACCTCGGGCGACCGCCCTCGGCGCCGGCCGACCCGTCTGCCCCCGTGCGGACGCGGTTCGTCGTCGACATCATCTCGGGCACGTCCGCCGGCGGCATCAACGGCGTGTTCCTCGGCCGCGCGATCGCCGAGCAGCAGGACTTCGGCGTCTCGGCCGACCTGTGGCGCAAGACGGCCGACATCGACGCGCTGCTCAACGACGACGCGTCGTACCCGCCGCCGCTCGACACGGCGCCGCGCGGCGCGCAGTCCCTGCTCAACGGCCGCCTCCTGTACTGGCGGGCGCGCGACGCGCTGGCGCGGATGGCGAACCGCGAGGAGCAACCGGATGACAAGTTCCGCCCGGCCTACGCAGAGCAGCTCGATCTCGCCGTCACCTCGACGGACCTAGGCGGCGTGCCGTCGACGATCCTCGTCTCCGGGGGCGAGCCCGTCCTCGAGCGCAGCCACCGGGCGGTCTTCCGATTCTCGTACGGCACCGAGGCGGCGACGGGCGAGGATCACAGCGACTTCGAGAACACCGATCTCATGCTCGGGTTCGCGGCGCGGGCGACGTCGTCGTTCCCGTTCGCGTTCGAGCCGGTGAGGCTCGCCGATCTCCGCACGCCCAGCTACCAGCCCGAGCTCGACGCCGCGCTCGACCCGGCGCGGTTCTTCCCTGACTATCGCGGGCTTGGCCTGAACGTCGAAGAGCTCGTGTTCGGCGACGGCGGCTACCTCGACAACAAGCCCTTCTCTTACGCAACCGAGCGTCTGCGCGCACGGCGCGCGGACGTCCCGGTGACCCGCCATCTCGTCTACATCGAGCCGCATCCGACGATGGAGCAGCCGGCCGCTGCGATTGACCGCCCGGACGTGTTCGGGAGCGTCGGCCTGTCGATGTCGCTGCCGCGGCAGGAGACGATCCGGGCGGACGTTGCCGCCGTCACCGAGCGCAACCACGTCGTCGAGCGCCTGCGTGAGCTGGGAGCCATCGCGGAGGAGGCGCTCGGGCCGCAGCCTGCCGGCACATCCGACTCGGCGCCGGATCGCGCGTATGCCGATCTGCGCGTGCGCACCGTGCTCGACTGGCTGACCGCGTTCAGCGCCGCGATCCGCAGCGGAGACGAGGACGACACGATTGCGCTCGACACCCGCGCCCGGCTGCGCGAGTGGAACGGCGAGCGGACCGTCGACGAGCGGGTCGAGCTGCTCGGTGACAGCGACACCGCCTTCCGCCAGCGGCGCCTGAGCTTCCTGCACGACCGCATCAGCGAGCTGCTGCGGGGCGGCGAGGGCGCCGAGCGGATGATCGCCTTCGCCGGCCGGATCGCGCCCGGCACGGTGCCAACCGACGCGCTGGCGACCCTGGGCGCGCACGCCGAGGCGCTGCGCGAGCTCAAGATGGCGCTGAACGTCGCGGTCGACGGCCTGCGGCGCGTGCTGCGGGCGCCGACGTCACAGAACGTCGAGGGCGTCCTCGGGGCGGAGCGAGCCCAGCTGTACCGCACGGTCGAAGCGCACGTGGGAGGCCTGCCGGGCACCACGCTCGATTACCTGGCGGCCGTCCGGACGCTGCTGCGCGGCGCGCTGGCGGATGCCGACACGGAGATCGCCACGGCGATCGGCTCCGCGAAGGTCCCGCCCTGGATCGTGGGGCTCCTGCGGACCTACGACGAGCGCTTCGCCGAGTTCGACTTGATCGTGCTGCCGCTCGCGTACCCCGACCTGGGCGAGACGAACGCCGTGAGCATCATGCGCATCAGCCCGCTTGACGCGCGGCACATCCGGCCGCTCGAAGTGGAGAATGCAACGGACAAGCTGGCCGGCACCCGCCTGCACCACTTCGGCGCGTTCCTCGAGGGCTCGTGGCGCGACAACGACCTCATGTGGGGGCGGCTCGACGCCGCGGAAGCGATCATCGGGGCGCTGTACGGCAACACGGAGGACGGCCACGGCAAGGCGCTGCGCGACGGCGCGCAGGCGGCGATCCTGCGCGAGGAGCTGCGCCGGGAGGGTGCGACCGTGCTGAACGCGCTGGCCAAGACGATCCTGGACGACGTCGGTGCGGACTCACTCGACGCAGTCGATGACGCCGTGCTCGTCGCGTCGTTCGTCCGCAACTACAAGCCGCTGCCGGACCTCGACCCGAAAGACCAGCGCCGGATCGCAGGCCGCGGCGTCGGCATCACCGGCCGCGTCCTGAGCGAGGCTGCCAAGGGTCGGCGGCTGCCGCGGTGGCCGTTCCGCATGATCCGCCGGCAAGGCCCGGCTGCCGCGCGGACCGCCCTCTGGGTCAAGCGCACGGCCTCGCTGCGGCCGCACGTGCGGTGGTGGCCGCCACGCGTGACGTTGCGGCCGAAGGACAGCTGAGCTCAGGTCTGCGTCGGGAAGCCGAGGTTGACGCCCTGGTGCGTCGCCGGGTCGGGCCAGCGCGTGGTCACGACCTTGCCGCGCGTGTAGAAGCGCACGCCGTCCGGCCCGTGGACGTGGAGGTCGCCGAACAGCGACGACTTCCAGCCGCCGAACGAGTGGTAGGCCATCGGCACGGGGATCGGGACGTTGACGCCGATCATCCCGGCCGTCGCCTGCTGCTCGAACAGCCGCGCGGCGCCGCCGTCGCAGGTGAAGATCGCGGCGCCGTTGCCGTACGGGTTGTCGTTGACGAGCTCCAGTGCCTCCGGGTACGTGTCCGCGCGCACGACGACGAGCACCGGGCCGAAGATCTCCTCGTCGTAGATCCGCATGCCGGGCTTGACGTGGTCGAACACGCAGGGGCCGAGGAAGTAGCCGCTCTCGTGGCCCTCGACGACGAGGTCGCGGCCGTCGACGACCAGCTCGGCGCCCTCGTCGACGCCGGCGTCGACCAGCCCGGCGACCTTCTCGTGATGGCGCTCGGAGACGAGCGGGCCCATGTCGGACGAGGCGTCGGTGCCGGGACCGATCGTCAGCTTGCCGATGCGCTCCTTGATCTTCCCGATGAGCGGTTCCGCCACGTCGCCGACGGTGACGGCGACGGACACGGCCATGCAGCGCTGGCCGGCCGAGCCGTAGGCGGCCGAGACGAGCCCGTCGGCCGCGAGGTCAAGGTCGGCGTCGGGCAGCACGAGCGCGTGGTTCTTGGCGCCGCCGAGCGCCTGGACGCGCTTGCCGTTGGCCGTGCCGGTCTCGTAGATGTACTTCGCGACAGGAGTGGAGCCGACGAACGACACGCCGCTGATGCCCGGGTGGTGCAGGATCGCATCGACGGCCTCCTTGTCGCCGTGCACGACGGAGAACACGCCGTCCGGCAGGCCGGCCTCGGAGAACAGCTCGGCCAGCCGGAGGCTCGGCGACGGGTCCTGCTCGGAGGGCTTGAGGATGAACGCGTTGCCGCACGCGACCGCGACCGGCGCCATCCACAGCGGCACCATCACGGGGAAGTTGAACGGCGTGATGCCGGCGACGACGCCGAGCGGCTGGCGCAGCGAGTGCGAGTCGACGCCGCCGGACACCTGCGGCGTGTTCTCGCCCTTGAGCAGGTGCCCGAGCCCGCACGCGAACTCGATCACCTCGAGCCCGCGGGTGACCTCGCCGCGCGCGTCGGACAGGACCTTGCCGTGCTCGCGCGTGATCAGGGCGGCCAGCTCGTCCTTGTGCGCGTTGACGAGCTCGCGGAACGCGAACATGACCTGGGCGCGCTTGGTGAGCGACGCCGCGCCCCACTCCTTGCCGGCCTTCGCCGCCGCCTGCACCGCGCGGTCGACGTCATCGGCCGTGGCGAACGGGACGCGCGCGACCACCTCGCCGGTCGCCGGGTCGGTCACCTCGCCGTGACGGTCGGCCGGGCGCTCGCCTGTGCCCGTCGCCGACGAAGTCGGCTGGGTATCACGGTGTCCGGCAATCCAGTGGGTGAGAAGGGTCGTCGTCTCGCTAGCGGTCGTGCTCATGGCCACCATCGTGGCACGCGTTTCGTGACGTAGCAGCCCCGGTTCGTCGCGAAATCACGCCGAAATCGCGACGGTGTGTGGCAATTCCGGCCCGACTGCGGCTGGGTGGGAGAGCGAGGGATCGGCGAGGCCGATCCCGCCTCCCTCAATGCCCGGGGTTCGTCGATCGTTCCTCGAGCGCCCGCAGCAACGCGGGCTCGGCGAGCGAGGCGTCGAGATCGTCGAGGAACGCCACAGCCGCGCGGCGGCCGCCGAGCGCGCGCAGGCCGCGCTCGCCGTGCTCGGAGACGAAGTCCGCCAGAGCGCCGAGGCGGCGGGCGCGGACGCGGGCAGCGCCGAGATCGAGCGAAGCGCGGTGCGTGTCCAGCGCGGCGACGAGGTCGTCGAAGCCGTCGACCGGCGGGACCGACGAGACGGCGACGACCGGGACCGCGCTCTCGCCGAGCGAGCGCAGCGCCGCGACCAGGTCGCGGCGGGCGCGCTGGGCCACGACGCCGAGGTCGGCCTTGGTGACCACGAGCACGTCGGGGACCTCCATGATCCCGGCCTTCAGGAACTGGAGCACGTCGCCGGAGCCTGGCTGGACCACGACCGCGACCGTGTCGGCCGCCTCGGCGACCTCGGTCTCGGACTGGCCGACGCCGACGGTCTCGATCACCACCACGTCGAACGCAGCGGCCAGCGCCTGGGCCGCCGCGCGGGTGGCCGGGGCGAGGCCGCCGAGCCGCTCGCCGGCCGCGGTCGAGCGGATGAACAGGCCGCGGTCTGCCGGGTCGGCGTCGATCCGCGCGCGGTCGCCGAGCAGCGAGCCGCCGCTGCGCTTCGAGCTCGGGTCGACCGCCAGCACCGCGACGGTGCGCCCGTCGGCACGCCACGCGCGCGTGAGCGCCGAGAGCAACGTCGACTTGCCGGCCCCGGGCGGCCCGGTCACGCCGACGATGTGCGCGGCCGCCTCGCCGCCCAGCCGCCCCGGCGCGACCTCGCCGAGCAGCGCCGCGATCTCGTCCCGCGCGCCGGGCGAGCGGTTCTCGAGCAGGTTCAGCGCCGCCGGCGCCGCCCCCAGATCACGCTCGCGCAGCCGCCTCCCGAGCTCGGCGCCGTTCACGCGGGCGAGCGTACTCCGTGGCGATCGGCCACGATGCCCACGATCGCCCGCAGGATGCGGGTCAGCTCGAAGTCCTTGGGCGTGAACACGGCCGCGACGCCCGCCTCGCGCAGGACCTCGGCGTCGGCGTCGGGGATGATGCCGCCGGCCACCACGGGGATGTCGGCGCCGCCCGCCTCGCGCAGCGCGGCGAGCACGTCGGGGATCAGCGAGCGGTGCGAGCCGGAGAGGATCGACAGCCCGATCACGTGCACGCCCTCGTCGACCGCCGAGCGGGCGATCTGCGCCGGCGTCAGCCGGATGCCCTCGTAGACGACATCCATGCCGGCATCGCGGGCGCGGACGGCGATCTGCTCGGCGCCGTTGGAGTGCCCGTCGAGCCCGGGCTTGCCGACGAGGATCTTCACGGTCCGCCCGAGCGCCTCGGACACGCGCGCCACCTCGTCGCGCAGCTCGGCCAGCTCCTGGCCGCTCACCGGCGCCGCCGCCTCGCCGACGCCCGTCGGCGCGCGGTAGGAGCCGAACGCCTCGCGCAGCGCCTCCGCCCATTCGCCGGTGGTCACACCCGCGCGGGCGGCCGCGAGCGTCGCCGGCATGATGTTCTCGTCGCTCGCCGCCACGCGCCGCAGCTCGGCGAGCGCCGCCGACACGTCGCCGCGGGACACCCGCCACTGCTCGAGCGCCGTCTGTGCCTCCTGCTCGACCGCCGGGTCCACCACCAGGATTCCGCCGTCGGCGGTCAGCGGCGACGGCTCGGTCTCCTCGAAGCGGTTGACGCCGACCATCACCTGCTCGCCGCACTCGATCCGCCGGATCCGCTCGCGGTGCGACGCGACCAGCGCGGCCTTCATGTACGGGACGGCCTCGACCGCGCCGCCCTGCTCCTCGACGCGCGCCATCTCCTCGCGCGCGCCGGTCAGCAACTCGGCGACGAGCCCGTCCATGACCACCGAGCCCTCGAAGATGTCGGGGTACTCGAGCAGGTCGGTCTCGAACGCCAGCACCTGCTGGATGCGCAGCGACCACTGCTGGTCCCACGGCCGCGGGAGCCCCAGCGCCTCGTTCCACGCGGGAAGCTGAACAGCGCGCGCGCGAGCATCTCGGCCGAGCGTCACCGCCAACGCCTCCAGCACGATCCGCTGGACGTTGTTCTCCGGCTGCGACTCGGTCAGCCCGAGCGAGTTCACCTGCACGCCGTAGCGGAAGCGGCGATGGCGCTCGTCCGTCACGCCGTAGCGGTCGCCGAGCTCGTCCCACAACCGCGCCATCGCGCGCAGCTTCGCGTGCTCCTCGACGAACCGCACGCCGGCGTTGACGAAGAACGAGATGCGCCCGAAGACCGCGCCCATCCGGTCGTCCGGCACCCGCTCGCGCACGGCATCGAGCACCGCGATCGCGGTTGCCATCGCGTAGGCGATCTCCTGCACCGGCGTCGCGCCCGCCTCCTGCAGGTGGTACGAGCAGATGTTGACCGGGTTCCAGCGCGGCACGTGCTCGACCGTGTAGGCGACGCTGTCGGCGATCAGCCGCATCGACGGTCCGGGCGGGAACGCGTAGGTCCCGCGCGAGAGGTACTCCTTGATGATGTCGTTCTGGGTCGTGCCGGACAGCTCCGAAGCGGCGATCCCGTTCTCTTCGGCGACCACGAGATACAGCGCGAGCAGCCACGCGGCCGTCGCGTTGATCGTCATCGACGTGTTCATCCGATCCAGCGGGATGCCGTCCATCAGGGCGTGCATGTCGCCCTTGTGCGCGACCGGCACGCCGACCTTGCCGACCTCGCCGCGCGCCAGCTCGTGGTCCGCGTCGTAGCCCGTCTGCGTGGGCAGATCGAAGGCCACCGACAGCCCCGTCTGGCCCTTCGCGAGATTGCGCCGATACAGCTCGTTGGACGCCCGCGCGGTCGAATGGCCCGCGTACGTGCGCATCAGCCAGGGCTTGTCGGGCTCCGGGAGGCGGTGGCTCATTGCAACCGATTCTGCCGTACCCTGCGCGAGCGATGCGGCAGATCGACGTCATGCACCGCGGGCGCGAGAAGGTGATCGCCTGTTTCGAGGTCGACGGGATCCTCATCGACCCCGGCCCCCAGTCCTGCGAGGAGACGCTGTTCGCCGGGCTCGCCGGGGTGCGCCCGAAGGCGCTCCTGCTGACCCATATCCACTTCGATCACGCCGGCGCCGCGGGCGCCCTGGTGCGTCGGTGGCCTGACCTCGACGTGTACGTGCACGAGCGCGGCGCCCCGCACATGGCCAACCCCGAGCGGCTCGTGGCGAGCGCGGCGCGGCTGTACGGGGGCGAGGAGGGGCTGCGCGAGACCTGGGGCGAGGTCGTCCCGGTGCCCGAGGAGAACCTCAAGGTGCTGAGCGGCGGCGAGACCGTGCTCGGCTTCAAGGTCGCCTACACGCCCGGCCACGCGTCACACCACGTCTGCTACCTGCACGAGGAGAGCGGCTGGGCGTTCGTGGGGGACATGGCGGGCGTCCGGATCCCGCCGTGGCAGCTCACGCTCGCACCGACGCCGCCGCCGGACATCGACGTCGAGGCGTGGGAAGAGTCGCTCGACGAGATCGCCGGCTGGGACCCGCAGGGGCTCGCGCTCACGCATTTCGGCGTCGCCGACGACGTGGCGGGACAGCTCGGGGCGGCCCGCAAGGCGCTGCGCTGGCAGGCCCAGCTCGCCGCCGAGCAGGACCAGGAAGGCTTCATGGCTGCGCTGCACGAGCACATCCAGCGCGAGGCGCCCGGTGACGTCGAGGCGTTCGAGCAGGCCGCGCCGCTGGACCATCTCTTCCTCGGTCTTGATCGCTGGCACAGCAAGCGCGCGTAAGAATTCTCCTGTGAGCGAAACCGTCGAGCTCCCACGCACGGGCGACCCCGGCACGGACCTGGGCGGCAACTGGCGCGTGATCGTGCTCAACGACAATCACAACACCTTCGACCACGTCGCCCACACGCTGGCGCGGACGATCCCCGGCGTGAGCGTCGCCAAGGGCTACGCGATCGCCGACGTGATCCACACCACCGGTCGCGCGATCGTGTGGTCGGGCGTCAAGGAGACCGCGGAGCTCTACTGGGAGCAGCTGCAGCAGGCGGGTCTGACCATGGCGCCGCTCGAGCCCGCGTGACCTGGCTCTTCGCCTTCGGCATCCTGCTCTCGTTCGGCATCGCCGCGCCAGTCCTGTTCGCCGTGGCCGGCAGCCAGGCGCGCAAGCAGTCGTGGCTGTATGCCGCGGTGCTGTACGGGGTCATGAGCTGGGGCGGGATCGTGCTCATCCTCGCCACGCCGACCGACAGCGCGGTCTCCGACGTCGGCGCGGGGCTGTTCCTGATCGCATGGATCGCCGCCGCAGCGCATGCCTTCGTGATCCGCGGCGAGTACCAGCGTCGGCTGGCCGGCGCCGCGCAGAACCCGCTAGAGGCGGCGCGCAGCATCGTCGAGACGCGCAAGGAGGCCAAGCGGCTGGTGGAGCGCGAGCCGGACGTCGCGCGCGAGATGGGCGTCGGCCGGCCGGACATCGAAGGCGCGCGCACGATGGGCGTGATCGACGTCAATCAAGTCCCCGCCAGGGTGCTCGCGACGCTGCCCGGCATCGACAACCACCTCGCCGAGGCGATCGTCACCGCCCGCGAGGAGATCGACGGCTTCAAGTCGCTCGAGGACCTCGGCGGCGTCATGGACCTCGACGGCAACCTCGTCGAGGAGATCCGGCCCTACGTGGTGTTCGTTCCGCGCTAGCAGGGCAGGACCCCCAGATGAGGCGGCCGTTCCTCCTCGTCTTCGCCGCGCTGTTCGTGCTCCTGCTCGACGGCAATCTGCCGACGCCGCTGTACGCCGTCTACCGCGAGCGATTCGGCTTCTCGGGCGCCGAGCTGACGCTGATCTTCGCGACGTACACGATGGCCCTGATCCCGTCGCTGCTGATCTTCGGGCAGCTGTCGGACCGGGTCGGCCGCCGGCGGGTGCTGGTCGGCGGCCTGGCGGGCGCCACCGTCGGGCTGGCGCTGCTCGCGGTCGCCGACAGCACGGCGTGGCTGTTCGCCGCCCGCGCCGTCCAGGGCGTGTCGCTCGGCGCGGTCGTCGGCACGGCGGCGGCGGCGCTGGTGGAGACCGAGCCGGGCGGCGACCACCGGCGGGCCGCCCTCGCCGCCGTGCTCGGCCAGAGCGGCGGCAGCGCCGCCGGGCCGCTGGTGGCCGGATCGCTCGCGGAGTGGGCGCCGGCCCCGCGCCAGCTCTGTTACGCGCTCGCGATCGCCGCCACGCTGGCCATCGCGGCCGGCGTGTGGCGGATCCCCGAGCCGAGCCGGCCCGACGGGGAGTGGCGCCTCCAGCGACCCTCCGTCCCGCGCGCGATCCGCGTCCGCTTCGCGCGCGTGAGCCTGAGCTGCGCGGCCGTCTGGGCCGTGGGTGCGCTCTTCCTGTCCGTCGTGCCGTCGTACGCCGCCACGCTGCTCGACACGCGCGACCTCGCCCTGCTGGGAGCGATCAGCGCCGGCATGCTCGGCTTCGCCTGCGTCCTGCAGATCGCCGCGCAGCGCAGCGGGCTGGCGCCCGCGCGTGCCCAGCCGGCCGGGCTGACGCTGCTGGTCGCCGGCATCGCCGCGCTCGTGAGCGCGTTCCCGACCCGCTCGCTCGCGCTCGTGGTGACCGGCGCCGTGCTGGCGGGCGCCGGCCTCGGCCTCGCCTACTTCGGCGCGCAGACCGAGGTCAACCGGATCGCGCCGCCGGAGCGCCGCGGCGAGGTAACCGCGGCCTTCATCACCTGCCAGTACGTCTTCGTGTCCGTCACGGCGATCTCCGTCGGCCTGCTCAGCGACGCCGCGTCGCTGGCGGCGGCCGTGCGGGCCGCCGGGATCGTGATCGCGGCTATGGCGGCCTGCGTGGCCGTCTGGCACGTGGACGCTCTGCGCCGGTAGCGTTGTGCCCGGTGGCGGCCGTCCTCGAGTGCCATGGCCTGCGCAAGCGCTTCGGTGAGCTCGAGGCCGTACGCGGGATCAGCTTCACGATCGCTGAAGGCGAGACCTACGGGCTGCTCGGCCCCAACGGCGCGGGGAAGACCACCACGATCTCGATGGTCTGCGGGCTGCTGGAGGCCGACGAGGGCGACGTCGTCGTCGCCGGCCGGCCGCTGACCACGCGCAGCGTCGAGCCGAAGGCGGCGATCGGCTATGTGCCGCAGGAGCTCGCGATCTATCCCGACCTCAACGCGCGCGAGAACCTGCGCTTCTTCGCGCGCCTGTACGGGCTGTCTTCGGCCGACGCGAGTCGGCGCGCCGACGAGGTGCTCGCCGTCATCGGGCTGGCCGACCGCGCCCGCGAGCAGACCAAGAACTACTCGGGCGGCATGCAGCGGCGCCTGAACATCGGGCTCGGCCTCCTGCACCGCCCGCAGCTGCTGATCCTCGACGAGCCGACGGTCGGGGTCGACCCGCAGAGCCGCAACGCCATCCTCGAGAGCGTCGAGCAGCTCGCGCGCGAGGGCATGGCCGTCCTCTACACGACGCACTACATGGAAGAGGCCGAGCGGCTCTGCGACCGCATCGGCATCGTCGACATGGGCGAGCTGAAGGCCGAGGGAACCCGGCCGGAGCTCGTTGCGCTCGTCGGCCAGCACGACCGCGTGCGCCTCGACGGCTCGGGCGGGCTCGACGACGCCGCGTCCGCGTGCGCCGAGCTGCCCGCGGTGCTGGCGGCCAGCGTGCACGACGGCGGGCTGGACCTGATCGTCAACAGCGCGCGCAGCGTCCTCCCGGAGCTGATCGCCACGGCAACCGCCGCGGGCGCGATCGTGCAGGCGGTGGAGGTCGACGAGCCGGACCTCGAGGCGGTCTTCCTCCAGCTCACCGGCCGCGCGCTGCGGGACTGACGTGCGCGCCGCGCTGCTGATCGCCGGCAAGGACATCCGCCAGCGGATGCGCGACCGGTCGGCGCTGCTCGTGGCGATCGTCGTCCCGCTCGTACTCGCGTCGATCTTCGGCCTCATCTTCCACGACGTCACGACCGGCAACGCGTGCAGCTGCGACTTCGGCTTCGTCGATCAGGACCGCGGCGAGGCCGCGCAGGCGTTCCGCACGCAGGCGCTGGCGCCGCTGGAGCGCAGCGGCCTGATCACGGTCCGTCGCGAGCCGAGCCTGGCGGCCGCGCGCGACGACGTCGACGCGGGCACGCTCGGCGCCGCGTTCGTGCTGCCCGCCGGCCTCACCGACGCGATCCACGGCGGCCGGCCGGCGCGAGTCGACGTGATCGGCAACGTCGACGCGACGATCACCACACAGGTCGCGCAGTCGATCGCGACCTCGTACGCGAGCCGGGTCGAGACCCTGCGCGTGGCGGCGGCCGCGCTGGGCTCGGCGTCGCCGCCCGCGCTGGGCGAGGACCCGCTCGTGCTGCACGACATCTCGACCGCCAGCCGGCAGCTCGACATCGGCACGTTCTACGCGGCCGGGATGGCCGTCTTCTTCCTGTTCTTCACGGTGCAGTTCGGCATCTCGAGCATCATCGACGAGCGCCGCGAAGGCACGCTCGCTCGGATGCTCGTCGCGCCGATCCCGCGTGGCTCGGTACTGGTCGGCAAGTTGCTGACGAGCGTCGTGCTCGGCGTGCTCAGCATGGTTGTGCTGGCCGCCACGACGGCGCTCGTGCTCGACGCGAAGTGGGGCAACCCGCTCGGCGTCTTCATGCTGATCGTCGCTGGCGTGATCGCGGCGACGTCGGTGATGGCGCTGGTGGCGACGCTCGCCCGCACCGCGGACCAGGCCCAGGCGTGGCAGTCGATGGTCGCGCTGGTGCTGGGCATGCTCGGCGGCACGTTCTTCCCGGTCGCGCAGGCCGGCGGGTTGCTGGCCGGCCTGAGCCTGGCGACGCCGCAGGCATGGTTCCTGCAGGGCATCCGGAACCTCGCGGGCGGCGCCGGGCCGGGCGCGGTCGCCGGGCCGGTGCTCGCGATGCTGGCGTTCGCCGCGGTGATGGCGGCGCTGGCGTATCCGCGCGTGGGGAGGCTGACCGCGCGATGAAGGTGTTCGCGATCGCCGCCACCGATTTGCGCCGGCTCATGCGCTGGCGGGCGAACATCTTCTTCCTCTTCATCCTCCCGATGCTCCTCATCCTGCTGCTCGGCGCCGCGTTCGGCGGCGGCAGCCAGGCCAGGATCGGGCTCGTCGGCGGGCAGGAAGGCCGGCTCGCCCGGCAGTTCGTCAGCGCGCTCGACGCACGCCCGTCGACCGAGCTGCTCCGCTCCGACGATCGCGACGCGCTCGAGCGAGCGGTCGCGCGCGGCGACGTCGACGTGGGCCTCGTGATCCCCGCGGACTTCGACCAGCGGCTGAGCGCCGGCGGGAAGGTCAGCCTCGGCTACCTCGGCCGGCCCGACGAGACCGCCCAGCAGCTGCGCGCGACGATCCAGTCGGTCGCCGCCGAGCAGAGCCGCGCGCTCGTCGCGGCGCAGGTCGTCGCGCGCGAGAAGGGGACGAGCTTCGCCGCCGCCCTCGCCCGTGCCGAGGCCGTGGCCGCGCACGCGCCGCCCGTGCGGGTGCGGGTGAGCAACCCCGACGGCGGGCCTTACGCCGCCACGACGAGCCGCTTCGAGAGCGGCGCCTCGACGCAGCTGCTGCTCTTCATCTTCCTGAACTCGCTGAACGGCGCCGTGTGGTTGATCGAGACGCGGCGCCTGGGCATCGCTCGCCGGATGCTCTCCACGCCGACCTCGACGAGCACGATCCTCGCCGGGCAGGTCCTCGGACGGCTGGCCATCGCCGTGCTGCAGGCGCTCATCATCGTCCTCGGCTCGCTGCTGTTCTTCGGCGTCGACTGGGGCGACCCGGCCGGGACGGCCGCGGTCGTGCTCTCGTTCGCGCTCGTCGGCACCGGCGGCGCCGTCCTGCTCGGCAGCCTCTTCTCGTCCGAACAGCAGGCGGGGCCAGTGGCGCTGCTGCTCGGGCTCGGCCTGGCCGCCCTCGGCGGCTCGATGGCGCCGCTCGAGGTCTTCCCCGACACCGCGCGCGCGATCGCGCACATCACGCCGCACGCGTGGGCCAACGACGCATTCTCGAAGCTGCTCGTGGACGGCGACGGCCTCGGGGCCGTGCTGCCTCAGGTCGGCGTGCTGCTGCTCTTCGCGGCGGTGGCGCTGGGGCTGGCGACGTGGCGGCTGCGCCGCGCGATCACGTCGTGACGTGGTTGGTCTCGAGCGCGCCGGCGATGACGCGGCCGAACCACGTGTAGAGGACCGGCACCTGGTACCAGCTCGTGTAGTCGGCGCGCCAGGCGAGGAACTCCGGGCCGTACCAGTAGCGCTCGAAGTCGGCCTTCTCCTCGAAGTGCGCGAACTGGAAGAAGCGGTAGCGGTCGTCGTTGGAGCGCATGACCTCGAAGTCGGTGGCGCCGTAGCGCAGCGCGACCGGCGCGATCTCGCGCAGGGCGACCTCGAACTTGTCGCCACGGAAGACCGTGGCGTACCAAGGGATGTTCACCACTCCTGCCATCAGGCTCCAACCTCCGCCCGGATCGCTCCCGGGCCGTCCGCGGTCTTGCCGAGTCCCTCGGACTCCGCGCCCACGAGGATCGCGATCTTTCCGAGGTGCCGGTTGTCCTTCATCAGCTGGTGCGCCTCGCCCACTTGGTCGAAGCCCAGCGTCCTCCAGAGTACGGGACGGATGGCCCCGGACTCGATCAGCTCGTTCGCCTTGGTGCACTCGTACGCGTTGGCGAAGTGCGAGCCGATGATCTGCTTCTGCTTCATCCACAGGTAGCGGACGTCGAAGTCGAGGTTGTAGCCGGTCGTGCCGGCGCAGATCACGACCTTGCCGAACGGCTTGACGGCGAGCACGGACGTGGGGAACGTCGCCTTCCCGACGTGCTCGAAGACGATGTCCGGCGGCGCGCCGAGCTTCTCCTCGACGAGCTTGCAGAAGCGGCGCGATTCCTTGAAGCGCGCCCGCTCCTCGTCGGGCGTCTCGTCGCCGCGGCGCATCATGCCGGTGAACTCGTTGCGGTCGATCACGTCGCAGGCGCCGAGCTCGCGGCACAGGTCGGCCTTCTCCTCGGACGAGACGACGCCGACCGCGTCCGCCCCGGCCAGGCGGCAGAGCTGCAGCGCGAACACGCCGAGGCCGCCGGCGGCGCCCCACACGAGCACGCGATGGCCGGCCTGCAGCTGCGTCTGCCTGATCAGCATGCGGTACGCGGTGAAGTACGTGAGGCCGTACGAGGCGGCCTCCTCCCAGGTCAGGGCGGCCGGCTTGGGCAGCAGCTGCTGGGCCTGCACCTTGCAGTACTCGGCGAACGAGCCCCACGTGGTCTCGTAGCCCCAGATCCGCTGCGACGGCGCGGCCATCGGATCCAGCCCGTGGACCTCCGGATCCTCGTAGGAGGCCTGGTTGCAGTGGATGACCACCTCGTCGCCGGGCTGCCAGCGCGTCACGCCCGGGCCGACCCTCTCGACGATCCCGGAGGCGTCGGAGCCGCCGATGTGGTGGTCCTCGGCGTGGTACCGGAACACGCTCACAGGCTCGCCGAGCGCCGCCCACACGTTGTTGTAGTTCACGCCCGCGGCCATGACGCGTACGACGACCTCCATGGCGCCCGGCTCGGGCACCTCCATCTGCTCGATCTGGAAGGCGTCGCGGGGTTCCCCGAAGCGATCCTCGCGGATGACCCAGGCGTCCATGGTCGAAGGCATGGCGGGCGATCCTACAGTCGGCTAGAACCAGTCGTGCCGCTTCACCCAGAAGACCGTGAGCAGGATCACAGTCGGCACGGCGAAGCCGCCGATGCCTAGCACAACGAAGGACGTGCCGGACTCGACGTGGTCGGTCAGCCACTTGAAGTTCTGCCCGAAGAAGCCGGTCACGAGGGTCCAGACGACGAACAGCGTGCCGACGATCGTGAGACGCGAAGCGACGGCATTGAGCCGGTCGGCATTGGCGTTGAAGTAAGTCGAGGTCAGGCTCGAGAGGTCCTCAATCTGGCGGTGCAGCTCGCCTGCGACCTGGGCCAGGTGGTCGCCGACGTCGCGCAGGTACTCGCCGGTGTCGCTGAGCGCGAGCATGGCCTTGAGGTCGTCGGACGCCGCATGGAACTGGTCACGCTGGACCGAGGCGATGCGCCCGATCCCGCGCACTTCCTGCAGTAGCCGGTAGATCCGCGTGAGCTGATCCTTGCGCGGGCGCGTGAGCACCTCGGCCTCGAGCGCATCGATCCGGTCCTCGAGCTCTTCGATCACGGGGTAGAACGCATCCGTGAGCGTGTCGAGGATCTCGTACACCGGGTGTTCGTAGATCTCCTCGACGTGCTCGCGCAGCTCGTCGAGGCTTGAGCACTTGTCGCGCCGGACCGTGATCAGGTAGCCGTTCGCGACGTACACGTGGACCTCGATCGGCGTGACCGAGCCGTCCTTGTCGAGCCGGGCCGTGAAGAAGACGAGCAGGACGTGGTCCTCGTACACGTCGACCTTCGGCCGCTGGCCGAACTCGCGCGTGTCCTCGACCGCGACCGGGTGGAAGCCCAGCAGGCTGCCGAGGCGATCGACGTCGTCGGCCGGCGGGTCGACGAGGTCGAGCCAGAACGGGTGCCCCGAGCGGCGCTCAGTCTCGATGCGGTCGGGCTCGACCGCGGTGAGCACGTCCATGCACGCAGCTTAGGCGTGCAGGCCGCACTCGATCTTGCCCGTCCCCGCCCAGCGGCCCTCGCGGTTGGCGCCGGGCTGGGTGCAGTGGGTGCACCCGATCGACGCGTAGCCGCGGTCGTGCAACGCGTTGTAGGGGAGGTCGTGGTCGGCGATGTAGCGCCACACGTCGCGCTCGCTCCAGTCGGCCAGCGGGTTGGCCTTCCAGCGCTCGTGCTTGCCGTCCCAGGCGAGCTTGGGCGTCTTGGCCCGCGACGCGCCCTGCTCGCGGCGGACGCCGGCGATCCAGGCGTCGACGCCGGCGAGCGCGCGCTCGAGCGGCTGGACCTTGCGCAGGTCGCAGCACGCGTCGGGGTTCGTCTCCCACAGCCGGTCGCCGTGCGTGGCGGACTGATGGCCGAGGCTCGGTCCCTGGTGGACCTCGACGGTGATCCCGTAGCGCTCCTCGACCTGGCGCCAGGTCTCGTACGTCTCGGGGAACAGGACGTGGGTGTCGAGCGTGAAGATGCGGGCGTCGGGCGCGATCCTGAGGATCAGGTCGAGGACGACCGACGCCTCCTTCTGGAACGAACAGGCGACCGCGAGCCGTGGGTGAAACCGCTCGACCATGAACTCGAGGACGCCGATGGCGTCGAGGTGCTCGAGGTCGGGCGCGACGGGCACGGGCGTCCGTAGTGCGCTCATGGTCAAAAGGTACTAAATCCGATCGGGATTACCTTCCATCGGCGCGCGAACCCGCTCTGCGGCGGTCGCTAGCATTCTGCAAGTGACTACGGAGACCGAAGCTCTCGACGCCTACTCGACGATCGTGACGAGCGTGGCCGAGCGGATCGGCCCGTCGGTCGCGAACCTGCGGATCTTCAACCGCCGCCGTACGGCGGGCGGCGGCTCGGGCGTCGTCATCACCCCCGACGGGTTCCTGCTCACGAGCGCGCACGTGGTGGCCGGGACCGGCACGCGCGTGCGGGCGTCGTTCGTCGACGGCAGCGACGTCGCGGCCAGCGTGGTCGGCGCCGACGCCCTGTCCGACCTCGCGGTGCTGCGCATGGACTCGCCCGGGGCGCCGCCGGCCGAGCTCGGCGACGCTGCGTCGCTGCGCGTCGGCCAGCTCGTCGTCGCGATCGGCAACCCGCACGGCTACGCCGGGTCGGTCACCGCCGGCGTCGTCTCCGCTCTCGGGCGCTCGCTGCCGGCGCGCGCGGGGGGCGCGACGCGGATCATCGACGACGTCATCCAGACCGACGCGGCGCTGAACCCGGGCAACTCGGGCGGCGCGCTCGTCGACGGCCACGGCCGCGTGGTCGGGATCAACACTGCGGTCGCGGGCGTCGGCCTCGGCCTCGCGGTCCCGGTCAACGCGACGACGCGCCGGATCGTCTCAGCGCTGATGCGCGACGGCCGCGTCCGGCGCGCCTGGATCGGTATCGCCGGCGGCGCACGGCCGCTGCCGCCGCGCGTGGCGTCCTCGCTCGGGCGCGACAGCGCGATCGAGGTCGTCGAGGTGATCGACGGCTCGCCCGCCGCCCGCGCCGGCCTGCGCGCCGAGGACCTGATCGTGGGCGTCGACGGGCTCCCGGTCCGCGGCGTCGACGACCTCCAGCGGCTGATGACCGGCGAGCGCATCGGCGTCGCCTGCGACCTCGAGGTCGTGCGCGAGGGCGTCGCGCGGAGGGTGTCGCTCGTGCCGCGCGAGCTCGACGGCGCCTAAACCCTCGGCGTCTTCGCGGCGCTGTTGAACTGCGGCATTGAGGAGGCAGAATCGGCCGCCGCGCGCCGTCGGGGCGGATTGACTACCTATACGGTCGAAAACCCGCCCGGGGCGGAAAATCGACCGCGGCAGACCGCGCGCGTGGCGCCCTCGCCGCCCCACCCAGCCGCAGTTGGCCTGAGCCCTAAGCTCCGCGACCGTGCTCGCCCGCCTCATCGTCATGACCGCGCTCGCGGTGCTTGCCGGCTGCGGTGACGAGAAGCCGGCGGCGCAGAAGACCGCCACGCCCACAGGCCCGAGCGCCGCGAACGCGTACATCGGCTCGATCGCGGTCGACGAGGACGGCACGGTCATGCTCGGCACCGGGCTCGGGCTGTTCCGCGTCGAGAAGGGGGAGGCCGAGCGTGTCGTCGGCGCGCTGCAGACGCCCAACGGCTCCGGCCAGGTGTCGAGCAACCTCGTCGTCCGATTCGCCGCGCCCGGCCGGCTGCTCGGCTCCGGGCATCCCGATGGCGGCACACTGCCGGAGAACCTCGGGCTGATGCGCTCGGCTGACCACGGCGCGCACTGGGAGCCGGTCGCCCTACTCGGCACCGCCGACTTCCACATCCTCCAGGCCGCCGGCGACCGCGTCGTCGCCGTCAACGCCGACGCCAAGGAGATCCAAGTCAGCGACGATGCGGGCGGCACGTTCGCGAAGAAGACCCCGCCGGACGTGCCGGTCGACGTCGCGTTCGACCCGCGTGACCCGCGGCGGATGGTGGTCGCGACCAAACAGGGGACGTTCACGTCGCTCGACGAGGGCGGCAGTTGGCGGGCGCGCGACCCGACGCCGACCGAGCAGCTCGCCTGGGGCGCCGACGCTCTGTACCGCGCGGATCCCGGCGGCCGGATCAAGGTCAGCCGCGACGGCGGCGCCACATGGGACGACGCCGGCGAGGTCGGCGGCCCGACCGTCAACGAGCTCGCGGTCGACGGCGCCGGCGCGCTCTACGCGGCGGTCCCCGGCGGCGAGGTCAAGCGGTCCACCGACGGCGGCGCGACCTGGACGCGCCTGGTCGTCCTGCGCTAGGGCAGCAGCAGGTCGTTCTGCGACGAGCGGCGCCGCTGGCCGACCGTGATCGTGGCCGGCGCGACGTTGCCGCCGCTAGCGCTGAGCGTGTAGCTGCCCTCCGCGGCGTCGACCTTGAGCTGCCCGGTCGACAGCGGCCCGATAGTGCCGGTGGAGCGCTTGATGCCCCCGTGGGCGGCCCCGAGCTCGTCGCTCTCGAGCGTGACCTTCTGGTCGGCGCCCGACTGGTTGGAGATGAGGAAGACGACGGGCCCGCCGCCGAACTTCGGCTGCGACACGCGCATGCGTGTCTTGTCGATCGCCGCCGTGACGGTGATCGGCGCCGGCGGCCGCGGCTTGTTCGCGTAGTCCGGCTGGGAGCCGCAGCCGCCAGCGATGGCTCCCATCACCAGGACCGCGGCGACTCCCTTCACCCGACGCACGTTCGCGAATGTACTGCAACTGCGCGTTCATACCGTCCGGTTGCGGGCGTATGACACGCGGCCCATGCCGGACCCCGACCTTCTCGACTCCCCGCTCGCCGAGGCCGAGTTCGTCGCCGTCGACACGGAGACGAACGGGCAGCCGAAGGACCGCTGCGAGCTGACCGAGGTCGGCGCAGTGCTCGTCGGCGGTGGCGAGCTGCACGACCGCTGGAGCTCGCTGGTCGGCGTGTCGGAGCCGCTCGGCCGCGGCATCCAGCGCTTCACCGGCATCACGCAGGCGATGGTCGACGAGGCACCGCCGCCCGAGCAGGTGCTGCCGGCGTTGGCCGAGCAGCTGCGCGGCCGCCTGTTCGTCGCCCACAACGCGCGCTTCGACGTCGGCGTGCTCAAGCAGGCGTTCGAGCGCGCCGAGCTCGACTGGCCGGACCCGCCCGTGATCTGCACCGTCGCGCTCGCGCGCCGGCTGGCGCCCCTGCAGCGCCGCCGCGGGCTCGCCTCGCTCGCCGACGCGCTGGGAATCGAGGTGAGCGCGACGCACCGCGCGCTCCCGGACGCGGAGACGTGCGCGCGCGTGCTGTGCGCGCTGCTGCCGCGGCTGAACGCCAACGCGCGCACAATCGGCGAGGCGCTCGCGCTGCTGCGCCCGCGCAAGCCGCCGCGCTTGAAGCCGGTGGGGGCGAAGCGGCCGCGCGACGAGCGGCCGGATCTCACCTCGCTGCCCAAGGACCCGGGCGTCTACATCTTCCGCGACGCCGACGGGCGCCCGCTGTATGTGGGCAAGTCGGTCTGCCTGCGCACCCGTGCGCGAGCGCACTTCACGACGCCCGCGGTCTGGACCGGGCAGGCCGAGCACGTCGACTACCAGCCGACCGAGTCCGAGCTCGGCGCGCTCGTGCTCGAGAACCGGCTGATCAAGGCCCTCAAGCCGCCCGGCAACACGCTGCTCAAGAAGGACGCCGACGGCTACGTGTACCTGCGCTGCCGGCTCGACATCCCGTTCCCGATCCTCGAGGTCGCGCGCGAGCCCGCCGCCGGGCACGCGGTTTGCATCGGCCCGGTCCGCGGCCGCGGCGCGGCGGCCGAGCTGGTCGAGCAGCTGAACAGCCTGTTCGGCCTTCGCCACTGTGGGCGCGCGCTCGCGCAGCGGCCGCACCCCTCGGCCTATGGGCAGATGGGCCGCTGCCTGTCGCCCTGCCTCGGTGACCTGGACCCGAACCTCTACCGGGAGCGGCTCGACGAGGCGCTGCGGCTGTTCGAGGTCGACGGGGCGTCGGCGCTGCTCGCGCACGTCGACGCGCAGATGCGCGCCGCCGCGACCGCCCAGCGCTACGAGCGCGCCGCCTGGCTGCGGCGCCGGGCACGGCGGCTGGAGTCGCTGCTCAACCGCCTCGGCGGCGTGCTGCGCGCCGCGCACACCGGCGCGCGGCTGGTGCTCGCGCCGCATCCGGCCGAGCCGGCGCGGGCGGACGCGTTCTGGATCGTCGCCGGCCGCGTCGCCGACTGGGGGCCGCTCCCCGAAGATCCCGACGAGCTCGTCGGGCGTACCGACGTCGCACTCGCCACGGCGCCGTCGTCCGACCTCAGCGGCTGGCTGCCGGCCGACCAGCTCGACGAGCTGCGGATCGTCGGCTCCTGGCTGGCCGGCCACGAGGACGTGCGCGTGCTCGAGCTCGAGCCGCGGCCCGATCAGGCGGCGCTGGCGGCGTTCACCGCGAGGGAGACTGGCGCCCGCCCCAGGCGAGCACCGAGAGCGGCCCCATCGGCTCGCGCTCGTGTGCCGGTGCCGGGCTCGTAGCCGGCGCGGGCCGCAGGTCGTCGGCGACGACGTGCGTCACCGACAGGCCGGTGAAGCGCGCGACGCGGTGCGGGAAGTCGTGCTGCAGCCACTTCGAGCTGCGGCCGGGCAGCGTGCAGACGACCACCTCGTCGTGCCTGGAGGCGTCGAAGCACTCGGCGACCGCGTCCATCGGGTTGGCGTCCCCGATCACGCCGTCGACCTCGAGGCCGGCTCCGCGCATCGCGGTGAGCGCCTCGTCGAGCTGGGCGCGCATCGCCTCGCGCCCGGCCAGCCCAGGGCCCTGCGCGGGCATCACGAGCGTGACCTTGATCGGCGAGCGCTCGGCGCGGTGAGTCAGCGCGTCGAGCAGCTGCTGCGACGCTGCGGTCTGGCTGGCGACAACGAGAACGTTCGCGGCCACGACGTCGATGCTAACGCGTGCGGTCAGGCCGTCAACGGAAGCCGGCGGAACGGCAGCTCGACCACCTCGGCCGAGCCGTCGCCATCGCCGACCGCGAGCGTGTCTCCGGGCTCGGCCTCGCGGCGCACGATGGCCAGCCCGATCGGGCCGTGGACTGGGGAGACGACGACGGTCGCGACCCGCCCGACCTCCTTCTCGCCGAGCCGCAGCGCGGCGCCGGTCGCGGCCGCTCCCGACAGTCGCAGCCCGCGCAGGTGGCGGTTCGGCTTGCCGCGGTAGAACAGCCGCGCGACGGTCTCCTGGCCGACATAGCAGCCCTTGGTGAATGACACCGCGCGCTCGTTGAGACCCGCTTCCTGCGGGATCACTCCCTCGTCGAGCTCGATGCCGTAGCGCGGGCGTCCGCGTTCGACGCGCAGCACCTCGGCGGCGGCCTCGCTCACCGGCACCGCCCCGGCCGTCTCGAGCGCCGCGCGCACGGCAGCCGTCTCGTGCGCCGGGCAGAACACGTCCACGCCGACGTCGGTGGTCACCACCGTGACGTTCCGGTCGCCGATGGTCGCGCGCGCGTTGTCGTGCTCGGCGCCGCCCAGCGCCCCGGCACCGGCGACGCGCCGGGCCTCCGGCCCGATCAGCGACAGCAGCCCCAGCTCGAGCGTGCGCTTGTGCAGCTCGACGTCGCTCCCGAGCTTGTACTTGCGGATCATGTTGAAGAGGCCCTGGAGCGCGACCCGTTCGGTGTCGAGCAAGAGCTCGTCCCCGAGGTCGAGCACGCGCATGTCGCCGAGCATCTTCCCCTTGTGCGTGAGGAAGGCGGCGTAGCAGCCGTGCCCCGGCTCCAGCCGCTCGATGTCGTTGGTCACCTGCCCCTGCAGGAACTCCTTGGCGTCAGGCCCGGTCAACGCCAGCTTGCCGCGCTCGGAGCGGTCGACCAGCCCGCAGCCCTGCGTGAGGGCGCGGTACTCGTCGGCGAGCCTGTCAGCGGTCGCGGTCATCTCGAATCGAGGATACGCCGCGTGCCGCGCGGCCGAGGCCCCTAGTCCTCCGGTGCGCGCACGCGCATGAGCCGGCGTTCGACCTCGTGCTGCAACTCGTCGAGCACGCGGTCGCGCGAGACGCCGGCCTCCAGCGCCGAGCGGACGACCGCCGCCTCCTCGGCGCCGTCGAGCTGCTCGAGCAGCCGCAGCAGGCCGTCGATGCTCTGGCCGCGCGCGAGCGCGAGCGGGTCCTCGGGATCGACGGGGAAGGGGGCCATGTAGCCTGTCCTCGCGAATCATGCCGCTTGCCGAGACCTTCCAGGAGATCGTCGACTCACTGCCGTCCGACTGGACCGACCTCGAGCTCGACCTGCGCGTCCAGGAGGACCGCTACGTCGACGCGGCGACCCTGCTCGTGACCTGCAACGCGCAGCCGTACTCGATGCACGACTGGCACTACCGCCTGATCGTGGCGCATCGCTTCGGCCACGCGGCATCGGCGCCGACGACCCACGGCACGCTGAAGCTGCTCGACGACGCCGGCATCGCGGGCGAGATCGTGCTGCGGGAGGTCCGCCAGGGGCGGGTGGAGACGATCCAGGACTGGGGCCGGCCGGAGTCGTTCCGGCAGGAGTTCCGGAAGCTGCGCGCGCAGTAGTGGCTCGCGTCGTCGCCGTCTTCGACGACCTGCTGCTCGGCTCCAACGTGCTCGGCATGCTGCGCGCCGCCGGCCACGACGCGACGCTGAGCGGCGGCGCCGACGTGCACCCCGGCGACGCGGACGTGCTGATCGTCGACCTCGCCGCCGGGACGTTCGACGGCGTCGGGATCGTGACGTCGCTGCGTGCCGCGGAGGAGCTCAGGGGAACCCGCACATTGGGCGTGTATTCGCACGTGGACGCCGACACGCGTAACCGGGCGCAGGAAGCCGGGTTCGATCTTGTCGTGCCCCGCTCGCGTATGGCCAGAGAAGGGGCGCAGCTCGTCGAGCGCCTCACTGCCTGATCGCGTCCTTCCGCCGTGTCACACTAGTAAAAAGGCATGTCCGTCACCAAATCCCTGGTCAAGGAGCGACGGCGGGTGGTTGTCCGCTTCGCGGGCGATTCGGGTGACGGGATGCAGCTGGCGGGCAGCCGCTTCACTGAGGCGACGGCCGAGCACGGCAACGACTTCGCGACCCTGCCGAGCTTCCCCGCCGAGATCCGCGCGCCCGCCGGCACGCTGGCCGGCGTGTCTGCGTTCCAGATCCACTTCGCGGCGCAGGACATCCTCACGCCCGGCGACCAGCCCGACGTGTTGGTGGCGATGAACCCGGCGGCGTTGCGCAGCGAGCTGCCCGCGCTCGCCCGCGCCGGCACGGTGATCGCCAACGAGGACGCGTTCAGCAAGCGCAACCTGCAGAAGGCCGGCTACGAGACCAACCCGCTCGAGGACGGCTCGCCTCGACGGCTACCACCTGATCCGGATCCCGATGACGTCGCTGACCGCGAGCGCGGTCGAAGCGCTCGAGGACGTCTCGACGCGTGACGCCGGCCGCGCGAAGAACCTGTTCGCCCTCGGCGTGGTCTCCTGGCTGTACGACCGGCCGACCGAGCCGACCGAGGACTGGCTGCGGCGCAAGTTCGTCAACAAGCCCGGTCCGCTCGAGGCCAATCTGGCGGCCTTCCGCGCCGGCTGGAACTTCGGCGAGACGTCCGAGCTGATCGACGTCCAGTACAAGGTCGACCCGGCGACCGACGTCCCGTCCGGCACCTACCGCAACGTCAACGGCACCGCGGCCACGGCGCTCGGCCTGATCGCCGCGAGCGTGCGCTCGGGCCTGCCGCTGGTGCTCGCCAGCTACCCGATCACCCCCGCCTCCGAGCTGCTGCACGAGCTCGCGCGCCATCAGGACATGGGCGTGCGCACGATCCAGGCCGAGGACGAGATCGCCGCCGCCGGCATGGCGCTCGGCGCGGCATTCGGCGGCGCGCTCGGCGTGACCGCCACGAGTGGGCCCGGCATGGATCTCAAGGCCGAGACGATCGGCCTCGCCGCGATGCTCGAGCTGCCGATGGTGGTGATCGACGTGCAGCGTGCCGGGCCGTCGACCGGCATGCCGACGAAGACCGAGCAGTCGGACCTGCTGATGGCGATCCACGGCCGCCACGGCGAGTCGCCGCTTCCGGTCGTGGCGGCGTCGACGCCGGGCCAGTGCTTCGAGGCGGCCTACGAGGCGGCGCGCATCGCCGTCCACTACCGGACGCCCGTGATCCTGCTGTCGGACCTGTTCCTCGCCAACTCGAGCGAGCCGTGGCGGATTCCCGACGCCAACGCGCTGCCGCCGATCGAGCCGAACTTCGCGGAGCCCGTCGAGGACTTCCAGCCCTACGCGCGTGACGACAAAGGCGCGCGGCCGTGGGCGATACCGGGCACGCCGGGGCTGGCGCACCGCATCGGCGGCCTCGAGAAGCAGGACATCACGGGCAACATCTCCTACGACGGCGTCAACCACGCGCAGATGACGCGGATCCGCGCCGACAAGGTGCGTGGGATCGCCTGCGAGCTCCCGCCGCTCGAGGTCGACGAGGACGAAGGCGCCGAGCTGCTCGTGCTCGGCTGGGGCTCGAGCCTGGGCTCGATCCGCGCCGCCGCCCGCCGCGTACGCGGCAACGGCCACGCCGTCGCGATCGCGCACCTGCGCCACCTGCATCCGCTCCCGACCAACCTCGGCGAGGTACTGCACCGCTACGAGCGTGTACTCGTGCCGGAGATGAACACCGGCCAGCTCGCAGCGCTGCTGCGCGCGGCGTTCCTCGTCGACGTCGAGAGCTACTGCAAGCTCGAGGGCAAGCCGCTGTTCGCGGCCGAGCTCGAGCGCGAGATCGAGGCGCGGCTGTGAGGGCGCTCACCGCCAAGGACTTCACGTCCGACCAGGAGACGCGCTGGTGCCCGGGCTGCGGCGACTACGCGGTCCTCGCCTCGGTGCAGAAGCTGATGCCCGAGCTGGGCATCCCGCCGCACAAGGTCGTGTTCGTGTCCGGCATCGGCTGCGCGGGCCGCTTCGCCTACTACATGGACACGTACGGGATGCACGGCATCCACGGCCGCGCTCCCGCGCTGGCGACCGGCCTTGCCGCCGCGCGCGAGGACCTCTCGATCTGGATCGTCACCGGTGACGGCGACGCGCTGTCGATCGGCGGCAACCACCTCATCCACGCAATGCGCCGCAACGTGCCGCTGAAGATCCTGATGTTCAACAACCAGGTCTACGGGCTCACGAAGGGGCAGGCGTCACCGACCTCCGAGCGCGGCATGGTCACCAAGTCGACGCCGTTCGGCGCCCAGGACGCGCCGTTCAACCCGCTGTCGCTGGTGCTCGGCGCGGGCGCGACGTTCGCCGCCCGCACGATCGACCGCGATCGCCACCACATGACCGACGTGCTGCGCGCCGCCGCCGAGCACCGGGGCACCGCGTTCGTCGAGATCTACCAGAACTGCCCGGTCTTCAACGACGGGGCCTTCGAGGCGTTGACCGACAAGGAGCGTGCGGTCTTCAACCGGATCCCGCTCGTCCACGGCGAGCCGATCCGCTTCGGGCCCGACGGCGAGCATGGTGTGGCCCGGGGCGCCGACGGCAGTCTCGAGATCGTCGCCGGCGACCGGGATGACCTCGTGGTCCACGACGCCCACCGCGACGACGCGACGCTCGCGTTCGCACTCGCCGGCCTGGCGCAGTCGCCCAACGACCCGACGCCGATCGGCGTCTTCCGCGCGGTCGATCGCCCGGTCGGCATCGCCGAAGTGGGCCGCAAGCTCGCCGAAGCGCGGGCGGAACTCGCCCCCGGGGCGCTCTCGGAGCTGCTCCAGAGCGGCGACACCTGGACCGTCGCCTAGCGCGCGAGGAGGTCGACCAGCGTCGCCTCGGTGGCGCTGATCGACGTCGCGAGGACCTTGCGGTCGACGTTCTTGATCGTGTCGCAGGGCTGGTGGTAGCAGTCGTCGAGGCCGGTGAAGATGCCGCCGGCGGGGATGTCTTTGGCCTCGAACGACGCGTGGTCCGAGTCGCCCACCAACCGCACCTGCGGGGCGTTCGGCGGCAGGTGCTGGCGGTACGTGGCCTCGATCCGGTCGTTGCTGTCGTAGACCTCGACCTTGGCGTGCGGCGACGCGACCATGTCGAGGTTCAGGTACGCGGCGATGCGTGAGCGCTCGGCGTCGGACAGCCGGTTGACGTAGCGGCGCGAGCCGAGCAGGCCGAGCTCCTCGCCGCCCCAGAAGGCGATCCGCAGCGCCGCGCGCGGTGGCACGCGGTCGGTGTCGAACCGGTCGACCATCGCCAGCAGCGCGACGACTCCGCTGCCATCGTCGTTGAGCCCCGGCCCGGCGGGCACGGAGTCGCGATGGCCGCCGGCCATGACGACGTGCGGCGCGTCGGCCGGCCCGATCTCGCCGATCACGTTGCTCGTCCGGCGCTGCTCGACCGAGGCGTCGACGTCAACCGTCGCCCGCTTGCCGGCCAGCTCGGCGCCGGCCTGCGAGCCGACGCCGACGACCGGGATCCCGGGGCCCCAGCGGAACAGCGAGCCGGGCGGCGGCTTGGGCCCGTCGTTGACCACCAGCGCCGCCGAGGCGCCGGCGTGGCGCGCGTACAGCGCCTTGAAGTAGAAGAAGCAGTCGCCGCGCCTGATCAGCGCGATCTCGCCGCGCCTCAGCCCGTCGAAGTCGCGCTGGTGGCAGCCGAGCCCGACGGCCCGGATGCGGCCGCTGCCGCGCCCGGCGGGGGAGAACTGCAGCGTGCGGATGTCGCGCAGCGGCTGCCCGTCCACGTCCACGCGCGGCGGCCGCCGCTCCCGGTAGAGCGGCACCGAGAACGACTGCGTCGTCACCCGGTAGCCGGCCTTCTTGAGCCGGCTGACCAGGTACGCGGCGGTTGCGCGATCGCCGGGCGTCCCGGCCGCCCGCGTGCCCCCGCCGGCGTCGGCGAACCGCTGTAGCGCGGCCAGGTCGGCGCCGACGGGGTCACGCGAAGCCGCGTGGTCGTTGCTCCCGCCCGCCTTCACGACCACGGCAACGACGGCCACGACGACCGCGAGTCCCCCGAGCAGCCAGCGCCACACGGCACCAGCATGCCCGGTCCGGGTAGGGGGAACGCTAAGAGTCGCCTTACTCGGTCGTGCGCCGCCGGAAGAACCAGATCGTCAGCGGGGCGGCGATCGCCAGGAACGCGAGCGACCAGAACACGGCGGCGATCACGGGATGCTGGAGCGGCCACGCCGCGTCGGCCGGCACCGCGGTCGGGTTGCCGAACAGCGTGCGCACGGCGGCGACCACCGCGCTGACCGGATTCCACTCGGCGATCTGCTGCAGTCCGTCGGGCAGGCCCTCGACCGGGACGAACGCATTCGAGAGGAACGTCAGCGGGAACACGGTCATGAACGCGAAGCCCTGCACGGCGTCCGGCGAGCGCGCGATCACGCCGACCATCGTGCCGAGCCAGATCATCGCCGCGGCGAAAAGGATCAGCAGCGCGAAGCCGCCGATCGCCTCGAGCACGCTGGAGTCGATGTGCCAGCCGACCACGAACCCGGTGCCGACGAGCACGACGATCCCGACCATCGCGGCCGCGAGCTCGGCGAGGAAGTGGCCGACCAGGTACGCCGACCGCGACGTGGGCAGCGACCGCACGCGGTCCACCATCCCCTCGCCGAGGTCGGTGGCGATGGAGACGCCGGGACCCATCATCCCGAACGCGAGCGTCTGCACGAGGATGCCGCCGATCAGGTACGCCTTGTAGTCGCCGCCGGGGACGTTGATGACGCCCCCGAACACGTACGAGAACAGCAGCACGAACATGATGGGCTGCAACGTGACGTCGAGCAGCTTCTCGGGGATCTGGCGGACGTGCTCGAGGTTGCGGCCGGCCAGCGCGAGGCTGTCGGACGCGAGCCAGCGGGTGCGGAGAGCGAGAGTGGACATCAGGCGGCCACCTTCGTGGTCAGGGAGAGGAAGACGTCGTCGAGCGTCGGCTCGCGGCGGTGCATGTCGGTGGCGGCCACGTCCGCGCCGTCGAGCGCGCGGGCGACCTCCAGCAGCGACGTGCCGGCGGCGACGGGGACGGTCACGACGAGGGCGTCGCGATCGGCCGAGGAGGGGCCGTCGGCGAACGCGACGAGCGCGGCCTCGGCGGCGGGGAGATCCTCGAGCGCGGCAACCTTGACCTCGATCCGCTCGCCGCCGATGCGAGCCTTCAGCGCGTCCGGCGAGCCGGTGGCGATGGCGCGGCCGTGATCGAGCACGACGATGTCGTCGGCCAGCCGGTCGGCCTCTTCGAGGTACTGGGTGGTGAGGAGCAGCGTGGTGCCTTCGCGGACGAGCTCGCGCAGCAGGTCCCACAACTCGTTGCGGCTGTGGGGATCGAGGCCGGTGGTCGGCTCGTCGAGGAACAGCACGGGGGGAGTGGCGACGAGCGTGGCCGCGAGGTCGAGCCGGCGGCGCATGCCGCCCGAGAACGTCTTCACGAGCCGGTCGGCGGCGTCGGTGAGCTCGAGCCGCTCGAGCAGCTCGTCGGCACGGCGGCGCGCGACGGCGCGGGGGAGGTGGTACAGGCGGCCGACGAGTTCGAGGTTGCGACGCGCGGTGAGCAGCCCGTCGACCGTGGCGGACTGCGCGGCGAGGCCGACGCTGGCGCGCACGGCCTGCGCGTCGGCGACGACGTCATGGCCGGCAACCCGGGCGTGGCCGGTGGTGGGGATGGCAAGCGTGGTGAGGATGCGGACCGCGGTGGTCTTGCCGGCGCCGTTGTGGCCGAGCAGGCCGAGCACCGTGCCCGCGGGCACGTCGAGGTCGAGCTCGCGCAGCGCCCAGAGGTCGCCGAAGCGCTTGCCGAGATCCTCGGCGACGATCCCACTCGTACGCTGTATGGGAAGTTCGTACGTCATACGACCAGCTTAGTAGTACGATGTACGAGTGTCAAGTCCTGGGGACGCATCGCCAATCTGGGCCCGGCCGGCGCCGGGTGAGCGCAAGCCCGCGCACTCGCGCGAGCGGATCGCCGAGGCGGCGCTGAAGATCGCCGACGAGGAGGGGTTCGAGGCGGTCACGATGCGCCGCGTCGCCGCCGAGCTCGGCGCCGGGACGATGACGCTCTACCACTACGTCAAGAACAAGCGCGAGCTGGCGGCGCTGATGGACGACGCGGTCATGGGCCAGCTGCTCGTGCCCGACGACGAGCTCGCCGACAACTGGCGCGAAGGCCTGGCGCAGATCGCGCGCCGCACATACAGCTCGTTCATGCGCCACCCGTGGACGTTCGAGTTCATCGGCGGCGAGGACGATCCGGGCGTCGGCGGGCCGAACGCGCTGCGCCACGTGGAACAGTCGCTTGCGGTCGCCGAGCGCACGGGGCTCGACCTGCAGGGCCAGTTCGAGATCACCGCGCTGATGGACGACTACGTGTTCGGGCACGCGATGCGTACGCGCGGCATCGGTCGCGCGGATCAGCGGCCGAAGGAACGCCTCGACGCCGTGATCGCCTACATGGAGACGCAGCTCGCGACGGGGGAGTTCCCGCGCCTGCAGGCGATCGCCGGCGACGACGTGCGCGGCGGCTTCGCGCTCGTCGCCGAGCTGGCGACCGATCGCGACCGCTTCGAGCGCGGCCTGCAGGTCGTGCTCGACGGCATCGAGCTGATGGTCCGTCGTACGGGTTGAGCTGCGGCACGGTACCTTTGTCACATGGCTCGGTCCGCGTCCATCAGAGCGTCAGACGCCGACCGCGACGCCGTGGCCGACCGGCTGCATCGCGCGGCGGTCGAGGGCCGGATCGAGGCCGACGAGCTCGAGGAGCGTCTGCACAGTGCGCTGCGGGCGCGCACGTACGGCGACCTGAAGCGGCTCGTGGCCGACCTGCCGAGCGACCGGCCGCGCCGCCGGCGCAGCCCCGCGGGCACAGCCGTCGTCGTCGCCTTCCGGCTCGCGCTGGTGCTGGTCGCGGTCGCCGCCGTGATCACGGTCGCGGTCGTGATGGCCGCGTGGTGGATCCTCTGGGCGCTGCTGTGGATGACGATGCGCGGCCGCCGCTACGGCTGGGCGAGGCCGCGGTCGAAGCTCGACCCGACGTCGATGGGCTTCTTCACGATCCCGAACCGCAGGTCCCACGCCGCCCACTTCTCCAGGACGTCTTCGCGCAACTGGCCGTAGTAGTCGGCGCCGGCGGTGAAGGCCGGGGCGACCGCGTCGAGCTGCGCGGCGGCCGCTTCACGGTCCAGGTCCCGGTTGGCCGCCACGAGCGCGCTGACCGCGCTGTCGGGATCGTTCTGCGTCTCCTGGTAGCCGCGCCGGAGCGCGCGGATCGTGGCCCGCAGCATCGGGCGCCGCTCGTCGAGCGTGGTGCGGGTCGCGCACAGCACGAGCTCGGGGTACGGCGGCGCGCCGAACGCGTCGACGCGGAACTCCTTGGTCGCCGGCCGCTGGGCGTGCAGCGCCACGCCTTCGACGTTCCAGAACGCGGTCGCCGCGTCCACGCGGTGGGCGAGCAGCGCCTTCACCGCCTGGAAGCCGATCGTCGTCATCTTCACCTTGTCCGGGTCGCCGCCGTCGCCCTGGACCACCGAGCGCAGCACCGCGACGTCCGACGGCAGGCCGCTCACCCCGGCGCGCTTGCCCTCGAGGTCGCGCGGCCGGGCGATGTCCGGCAGGGCGAGCACGGACGCCAGCGGGCGCTGGACGAAGGCCATCACGCCGACGATGTCGGGGTGGCCGGGGGCGGTTTCCCGCGCCAGCGCGAGGTCGTGGATGTCGAGGATCGCCATATCGACGCGGCCGGCCTCGAGCAGCTTGAGCGCGTCGGTGGACGCGCCCGGGGCGCGCACCTTCAGATTCACGCCCTCGGCCTCGTCGTAGTCGCGCTCGAGCGCCAGGTAGATCCCCGCGTGCACGCCGTTGGGCGTGAAGTCGAGCAGCAGCGACGCGTCCTCGTTCGGGCGGTCGGTGCCGGCGGTGCCGCCACAGCCGGCGAGTGCCAGCAGAACGACGCACACGAGGAGCCCGAGGCGCGTCACGGGCCGACATGATGGCGACCCCGGGTATTGTCAGCGCTGCATGCGCCGCAGGGTCACGTTCTCGCGCAACCTGACGCTGTCGCTCTCGCGCACGTGCCGCTGTCACTGCAAGTACTGCGCGTTCGCGACTCATCAGACCCACCTCCACGAGCCGGACGAGGTCGAGCGGCTGATCGACCGTGCCGCGCGCCGGCAGATCAAGGAGCTGCTCGTCCTCACCGGCGAGGCGCCGGACCACCATCCCGGCGTGCGCGCGCGCCTCGAGCAGCTCGGCTTCGCGGACTTCACGGCCTACGTCGTGTGGGCGTGCGAGCGCGCGCTCGAGCGCGGCCTGCTCCCGCACACCAACCTCGGCGTGCTAAGCCGCGACGATCTCGCCAACCTGCGCGAGGTCACGGCGTCTCAAGGGCTGATGCTGGAGTCGGTCAACCCCGATCTCGTCGCCCACCAGGGCTCGCCGACCAAGCATCCGGAGCAGCGGCTGGGCTGCATCGCCGCCGCCGAGGAGCTGCGGATCCCGTTCACGAGCGGCATCCTCGTCGGCATCGGGGAGTCCGAGGAGGACCGGATGGCGGCGCTGGAGGCGCTCGCCGGCTTTGAGCACCTGCAGGAGGTGATCCTGCAGAACTTCGTCCCGCACCGGCGCTACTACGGCGAGGAGCCGGCCGACATCGCCACCGAGGCCGCCGAGACGTTCTGGCGCAGCGGGCTGCACGAGGGTCCGGTGCTCGGCGCGCCCGCGTGGGCGAGCCCGGTGAGCATGGACGACATGAAGCGCCTCATCGCCGAGACCCGTCGGCTGATGCCGGACGTGGGCATCCAGGTGCCGCCCAACCTCGCCGACTGGTGGCCGGAGCTCGTGGCCGCGGGCGCGACCGACCTCGGCGGGCTGTCGGCCAACGGCGACCACATCTCGCCCGAGCACCCGTTCCCGTCCCCGCACCAGGTGCGCAAGCGGCTCGCCGAGGACGGCGTCGCGCTCGCCGAGCGCCTGTGCGTGTACCCGCGCTTCATCGACGACGAGTGGGTCGCCCCGCGCGTGCTCGACGTGATCAGCGACCGCTACCGCGCGTTCATCCCGCGCCGCGGGACCGCCGCCACGGCGCCGGCGACGATCGACCGCGCCCGCGCCGGGCAGCCGCTGGCGCCCGACGAGCTGGCGGCGCTGTTCGCCGAGAGCCGGCCCGAGGTGATCGAGGACGTGCGCCAGGCGGCCGACGAGCTGCGCGCCGAGCTGGCCGGCGAGACCGTGACGTTCGTCGTCAACCGCAACATCAACGTCTCCAACGTCTGCATCGTCGGCTGCGCGTTCTGCGGCTTCGGCGTCGGCCGCCGCTCGCCGGACGCCTACGAGCACGATCGCGAGGAGTTCGTGCGCCGCGTGCACGACGCCGTGGCCTTCGGAGCGACCGAGATTTGCATGCAGTCGGGCATCCATCCCGACTGGGACCTCGAGGACTATCTCGGCTGGCTGCGCCTCGCCAAGGAGACCGCGCCGCAGCTGCACCTGCACGCGTACAGCCCGATGGAGATCGCGCACATGTGCGACGCGTCGGGCCTCGCTCCCGAGGTCGTGCTGACGCGCCTGCACGAGGCCGGGCTCGACTCGGTGCCCGGCACCGCGGCCGAGGTGCTCGACGACGGAGTGCGGCAGCGGATCAGCCCCAACAAGCTCCCGGTCGCGCGCTGGGTGGAGATCATCGAGGCGGCGCACCGGGTCGGCCTGCGCTCGACCGTGACGGTGATGTTCGGCCACATCGAGACGCCCGCCGAGCTGGCCGAGCACATGCGCGTGGTGCGCGCGCTGCAGGAGCGCACCGGCGGCTTCACCGAGTTCGTGCCGCTGTCGTTCATCCCGTTCCACACGCAGCTCGGCCGCACGCACGGGATCGCCGAGATCAGCCGCGAGGAGAATCTCAAGCACACGGCCGTGTTCCGGCTCGCCCTCGGGCGCACCATCCCCAACCTGCAGGCGAGCTGGGTGAAGATGGGGCTCGACGCCGCCACCGAGGCGCTGCGCTGGGGTGTCAACGACCTCGGCGGCACGCTGATGGAGGAGTCGATCTCGCGGATGGCGGGCTCATACCACGGGGTCAAGCTCGATCCCGCGGACCTGATCGGCGCCGCCCATCGCGCCGGCCGCCCGGCGGCCGAGCGGACGACGCTCTACGGGATCCGACAGCGCCACGAGCTGGCGGCCGCCGCCTGATGGCCGGCCTCATCCTCGGCCCGATGGCCCGCTGGGCAAGCGACTCGGAGGCGACCGTGTGGGTCGAGACCGACGCGCACTGCGAGGTCGAGGTCCAGCCCGAGACCGGCGAGTCCGCGAGCGCCACCACCTTCGAGGTCGAGGGCCACCACTACGCGATCGTGCGCGTCAGCGGGCTGCCCGAGGACACGGCGACGCCGTACACGGTCACGCTCGACGGCGAGCCGGTGTGGCCGGAGCCGGACAGCCCGTTCCCGCCCAGCGCGCTGCGCACCCACGGCAAGCACGGCCGCGCCAACATCGTCTTCGGCTCGTGCCGCACCGCGTATCCGCACCACCCGCCGTACAGCCTCACACCCGACGAGGACGACACCGGCCGCGAGCTCGACGCGCTGCGGGCGATCGCCCTGCGCATGGCCGAAGGCGACCCGGCCCAGTGGCCGCACGCGGTGCTGCTGCTCGGCGACCAGGTGTACGCCGACGAGGTCTCGCCGCAGACGCTGGCCTTCATCCGCGGCCGGCGCGACACGACCAAGCCGCCGCACGACGGGATCGCCGACTTCGAGGAGTACACGCAGCTCTACCGCGAGGCGTGGACCGACCCGCCGATCCGCTGGCTGCTGTCCACCGTGCCCTCGGCGATGATCTTCGACGATCACGACGTCATCGACGACTGGAACACGTCGCTCGCGTGGGTCGAGGAGATCCGCGCGACCGACTGGTGGAACCGCCGCGTCGTCGGCGGCTTCATGTCGTACGTCGTGTACCAGCACTGGGGCAACCTGGCGCCGGACGCGCTGGAGGACGACGAGGTCTACCAGCGCGTGGTCGCCGCCGGCGACGGCGGCAAGATCCTCAGCGAGTACGCCTACCGGAGCGACCGCGAGATCGACGGCGTGCGCTGGAGCTACTGCCGCGACATCGGCACCACGCGCATCGTGATGATCGACTCGCGGGCCGGCCGCGTGCTCACGCCGGGCGAGCGCAGCATGGTCGACCAGGGCGAGTGGGAGTGGATCACCGGGCACGCGACCGGCGGCTTCGACCATCTGCTGATCGGCACGTCGCTGCCGCTGTTCCTAGCGCCCGGCCTGCACTACCTCGAGGCCTGGAACGAGGCGGTCTGCGACGGCGCCTGGGGCGGCTTCGCCGCCAAGCTCGGCGAGAAGCTGCGCCAGGGTGCCGACCTCGAGCACTGGCCGGCCTTCCGCAAGTCGTTCAACCTCATGTGCGAGCTGCTGCACGAGGTCGCCGCGGGTCGTCGCGGCCAGCCGCCGAAGTCGATCGTCGTGCTGTCAGGCGACGTGCACCACGCGTACCTGGCCGAGGTCGCGTTCCCGGACGGCGGCGACGTGCGCTCGCGCGTCTGGCAGGCGACGTGCTCGCCGTTCCGCAACCCGCTGAGCACGAACGAGCGCCGCGGCGTGATGGTCGGCTTCTCGCGCACGGGAAAGCTGATCGGGCGCGTGCTGGCGCGCTCGGCGGGCGTCCCGCCGCCGCCGGTCCATTGGACGTTCCAGGACGGCGACCCGCGCTTCGACAACCAGGTCGGCACGCTCGAACTCGACGACCGCGGCGCGCTGGCGCGGCTGGAGCGCGCCGTGATGTCCGATCGGGGCCACGAGCACCCGACTCTCGAAATTGCGGACGAACACGGGCTGACCTGAGCGCAACCCGTAATTTCATCTTCGCACGCCCTTAAGACATTCCGCGGGTGCGGCGTTCATGATGGTTTGAGCGAACCGTCTGGAGAGGCGACGCACCTTTTGACCAGAACTGACGCCGAGCTGCTCAAAGCGGCCAGCGAAGATCCGCAGGCCTATCGCGAGTTCTACGACCGCTATGCGGTCTGGATCCGCTCGTGGTTCGTCCGGCACACCGGCTCGGAGTCGGCAAGCCTGGATCTGACCGCTGAGACATTCGCGCAGGCCTGGCATGCGTCGCGCCGGTTCCGGGACGAGGCCGACGGCTCGGGTGCCCCGTGGCTGTTCGGCATCGCCCGCAACATGCTTCGCCAGTACCACAAGCACAATCGCATCGAGTCGGCCGCGCGTGCGCGGATGGGCCTCCCGGTGATGTCCGCCGACTGTGAGGACTACGAGCGGGTCGACGAGCGCAGTGAGATCGGCGCCCTCGAGCCGTTGCTGCGCCGTGCGGTGCGGGCGCTGCCGGTGGAGCAGCGCCGGGCGCTCGAGCTGCGGGTCGTGCACGGCCTTCCGTATGACGCGGTGGCCGGCCGGCTCGGCTGTAGCCAGAACGCCGCACGCCTGCGCGTATCGCGGGCTCTTCGGGCGTTGACGACACAGATGAGGAGCGCTCAGGCCCTGAGCGCGACGGAAGGAGGCTGATGGCAGCGCACCAGGTCACCCCAATTCCCGGCGCCCACGAGCGTCGTGTAGCGGAGCGCACGCGCTCCGCGCGGCTGATTCGCGACTCGATCGGGCTGCTGAGCTCGAAGTGGTCGGTCGACATCCTGCTGGCGCTCGGTGACGGCACCCGCCGCTACCACGAGCTCCTGGAGGATCTGCAACCGATCTCGGAGAAGGTGCTCACCCAGACGTTGCGCGGGATGGAGCGTGACGGGCTCGTTGCGCGTCGCGTGCACGCCGAGGTGCCGCCGCGGGTCGAATACGCGCTGACGCCGCTGGGCGCCACGATGGCGCCGCCGCTGAAGGCGCTCGGGTCATGGTCGCTTGCCCACGGCAAGCGGGTGGACGAGGCGCGCGACCGGTTCGACGCGCGGGCCGCCGCCAAGCGCGCCGCCTGACACGAAGTCAGCGGAAGAGGTCGTCTTCGAGGGCTCGGATGAGCGCGGCTGCCCCCGCGCCGTCCTCGGCCGTCACGTGACGGCCGAGCCCACGGATGCGCACCGCGGGCTCGCGCGAGTCCTTGCCGCGCGCGAGGTCGGCCGCTGCGGCGGCCTCGTCGGCGATGGCGATCACGGTCGCGGCGAGCAGGCGGCCGTCGGCATCGGCCTGGCCGCGCCAGTCCTCGGCGGCCGCGAGGCCGGCGCAGCCGATCGCGACCTCGCTCTGGCCGTTGCGCCAGGCGCGGCCGAACGAATCGGTGATCACCACCGCGCAGCCGAGCTCGTGCCTCAGGGCGCGGGCTGACACATCGGGGTCGGCAGGGAGCAGGACCACGGTGCCGGGATCGCCCGCGTTGGACTGGTCGACCCCCGCGTTGGCGCACACGAAGCCGTGCCGGGTGCGGCAGATGATCCGGCCGCTGTCGGCGCGCACGATCTCCTGCGTCTCGTCAAGGATCACCTGGATGAGGTGCGGGTCCTTGCCGTGCTTGCGGGCCAGCTCGTGCGCCTCCCAGCCGGGGAAGACCTCCGCGAGGCGGACCGTGCGGCCCTCGGCCTTGGAGACGACCTTGTGGGCGACGGCGAGCACGTCGTCGGGCCGCAGGCCGCCCTCGAGCTTCGCGGCGCAGGCGCCGAGGACGGCGGCGAGGTCGTCGCCGGGCCGGATCTCGGGGACGTCCGGGAGCGCGGCGAGCGTGATCACGTAGTGGCCGGAACCAGGCGATCCAGCACGGCCCGGGTCCGGGCGGCCGCGCTTGGGCGCGCGTCGAGCGCCGAGCGCAGCGCGCCGAGGTCGTCCGGGGTGTCCACGTCGAGCCCGAGCGACGGCAGGTCGCAGACCTTGACGGTGGCGCCGGCGGCGCGCGCGAGCGCGGCGTGGCGGGCAAACGAGCCGGCGCCGAAGCTGGGAGAGAGGGCGTCCGGGGGCGTGATCAGCAGTGCGTTGGTGCCGCTGCCGTGGCGGTCGGGGACGATCACGACCGAGGGATCCTGCGTGGTGCGGGCGAGCAGCCGGGCGACCTCGTCGGGATCGACCGCCGGGCAGTCGCCGGGCACGAGCAACGCGCGCTCGGCGCCCCGGGCGAGGGCCGCGTCGATCCCCCGGTTCGCCGCGGCCGACTGGCCGGCCTCCTCGGTGTCCTCGACCACGGCGGCGCCGGAGCGTTCGGCGGCCTGCGCGGCGAGCGGCTCGGCGGTCACCACGACGACCTCGTCGATCTGTGCGACCGCGGTCAGCGCGGCGAGCACGTCGCCGACCATGGCCGCCGCGAGCTGCTCGCGATCCTCGTCTCCGACGGCCTCGCCGAGGCGCTGCTTGGCGCGCGCGAACGATTTCACGGGCAGGACGGCGGTGGTGCGCACGGCCCGATCCTAAGCGAACGCGAGCACGGCTTCCGCCACGCGCCGGCGCGCCTCGGCGTCGCTCATCTCGACGTCGGCGACATGCGTGGGCACGGTCGTGGCGGGCTCGTCGGCGATCAGGCCGTCGATCAGGCCCGCGTAGTGGGCGGCGATGCCGTCGGAGCTGAGCGGGTGGCCGGCCCATTCCATGAACGCGTCAGTCGGGCCCTTCAGGACCTGGCCGTGCACGAGCGGGGAGACCGCGACGACCCGCTTTCCCTGCAGCGCCTCTGCGAGCCCGGGCACGGCGAGGATCGGGCCGATCGAGATCACCGGGTTCGAGGGGCCGATGACCACGATGCGGGCCGTCTCGATCGCGCGCGCGATCTCGGCGGTCACGCGCGCGCTCTCGACGCCCCGGAACTCCACCCCGGTCACCGGGCCCTTCGCCCGCTCGCGGATCATGAATTCCTGGAAGGCGTGCCAGCCGTCCTCGTTGCGCACGTAGGTGCGGACCGGCTCGTCGCACATCGGCAGCACGCGCGCGGCGACGTTCAGCGCCCGGCGCTGCTCGTCGATCGCCTGCGTCAATCTCGCTCCCTCGGCCAGCCGTCCGGCCCGCCGCACGCAGAACGCCAGGTCCCTGTCGCCGAGGTTGAACCAAACGTCGTCGCCGAGCTCTCTGAGCCCGTCCATGACGTGGAACGTGTCGCCCTTGATGCCCCAGCCGCGGTCGTCGATGCGGTCGGCGAGCCAGAACGTCACGAGATCGGGGTCGGGGGAGACGTGGGCGCCGTAGATCTCGATGTCGTCGCCGGTGTTGGCGATGACCGTGAGCTCGTCGCCGAGCAGGTCGAGCAGGCCCCGCGCGAGCTTGGCGCCGCCGGTCCCGCCCGCGAGCAGGACTACCACAGCGCGTCGGGCAGGCCGGTGAGCCGGATGCCGGCGTGCGTCTTGTAGCGGGCGTTGACGCCGATCAGCAGCGCGGTGAGCATCTCGGCGGTGCGCGCCGCCTCGAGCGGGCCGGCGTTGACGGCCCGCAGGCCGGGGATGAGGTCGATCAGCTCAGCCACGCGCTGCTTGTCGGCCTTCTTGTCGCCGCAGATCAGCACGTCCTCGTCGAGCGATGCCTGCAGGTCTTTCAGCGCGGGTGCATTCACCGTGTGCAGGGCGGCGACGACGCGGACGCCTTCGGGAACCATCTCCTGCGCCTGCTGCGCGGCCGAGCCCTGCCAGACGCCGAGCGTTCGCGTGGCCTTGCCGGAGACGGCAGCGGCGAGCGGCACGGTCGCGTCCACCACGAGCTGGCCCTCGCGGAGGTGGTTCTTGAGGTTCGTGAACGTCTCGCTCTGGTTGCGGAACGGCACGCAGATGAACACGATCTCGCTCGCCTCGGCGGCGGGGCCGTTGGCGAGCCCCTTGACGACTCCGCCTGATGCTGCGGCGATCTTCTCGGCGGTCTCCTGCGCCCGTGTCTCGTCGCGCGACCCGATCATCACGGGCACGTCCGCCGCGGCCAGCCGCAGCGCCAGGCCGA
Organism: uncultured Solirubrobacteraceae bacterium; assembly: GCA_963803335.1. Classification (GTDB taxonomy): domain Bacteria; phylum Actinomycetota; class Thermoleophilia; order Solirubrobacterales; family Solirubrobacteraceae; genus DASSUW01. The sequence continues at coordinate 92,793 of CAWDME010000020.1, forward strand.
AGCCCAGCGCCCCCGACCCACCGATCACCGTGACCTGGTCTGGCATGCCGGGCCAGGCTAGCGGTGTGCCCGCCGGCGAAGCCGGCTGGGTATACGCTGCGCGGCCATGCGGCTGGAGGGTCGGATCGCGCTCGTCACGGGCGGCGCGTCAGGCATCGGAGCGGCCACGGCGCGCCGGCTGGCGGCCGAGGGCGCCCGCGTCGCGGTCGCCGATATCGACCTCGAGGGTGCGCGCGCGGTCGCCGGGGACCTCGACGGGCTGGCGGTCGAGATGGACGTCGCGGACGCGTCGTCGGCGTCGGCCGGCATCGCCGCGGCGGTCTCCGAGCTCGGCGAAATCGACGTGCTGGTCAACAACGCCGGCACCGACCGCTTCGCCTTCTTCGTCAACACCGACGAGGCGCTGTGGGACTTCGTCCTCGGCGTCAACCTGCGTGGCACGATCGCGGTCACCCATGCCGTCCTGGATTCGATGCAGAAGCGCGGGCGGGGCTCGATCATCAACGTCGCCTCCGAGGCGGGCCGCGTCGGCTCGCAGGGGTCGGTCATCTACTCGGCGGCCAAGGCGGGCGTGATCGGCTTCACGCGCGCGGTCGCGCGCGAGTCGTCGCGCTTCGGCGTCCGCGTCAACGCCGTCGCCCCGGGCCCGATCGACACGCCGTTGCTCAACGCCGCCTCGTCCGAGCTCGGCGAGATCGGCGAGCGGCTGAAGGCGGGCATGATCGCGGCGACCTCGATGCGCCGCATCGGCCAGCCCGAGGAGGTCGCCGCCGCGATCGCCTTCCTCGCCTCCGACGACGCCTCCTTCGTCACCGGCCAGACGATCAACGTCTCCGGCGGCTTGTCGATGGCCTAGCGTCGGCCGCGATCGCGTGGCGATCTCGGCGAACGACACCGCCCCCACCCAGCCGCAGTTCGCCGGCACCACGATGCGGCCAACCTAAGATCAACGCCGTGCGCGTGAACATCCGCGAGGTCGGGCCCCGAGACGGGTTCCAGAACGAGCCCGAGGTGGTGCCGACCGACGAGAAGGTGCGGCTGATCGAGCTGCTGGCGGCGACCGGGCTCAAGCGCCTGGAGGTCACGAGCTTCGTGCGCGCCGACGTGATCCCACAGCTCGCCGACGGCGTCGAGGTGCTCGAACGCATCAACGTGCCGGATGACGTCAGCCTCTCGGTTCTGATCCCCAACGAACGCGGGTTCGACAACGCGCTGCCGTACAAGGACCACTTCGACGAAATCAACGTGTTCCTGTCGGCGTCCGAGACGCACAACCGCAAGAACGTCAATCGCTCGATCGAGGAGTCGCTGGAAGGCCTCGAGGGCGTGCTGGCCGCCGCACGCGCCGAGGGGCTCCGCTGCGAGGGCGTGATCTCGGTCGCCTTCGGCTGCCCCTACGAGGGCCACGTCCCGCCCGAGCGGGTGTTCGAGATCGCGTACCGGCTGTTCGAGGCGGGCGCGCAGGAGATCGGGTTCGGCGACACGACGGGGATGGCCAACCCCGTCCAGGTGCGCGAGTTCTTCCCGGCCGCGCGCGAGGCGCTGGGCCCCGACGTCGAGCTGACCGCGCACTTCCACAACACCCGCGGGCAGGGCCTGGCGAACGTCCTGGCCGCGCTCGACGCCGGCGTGCGGAGCTTCGAGTCGAGCTTCGGCGAGCTCGGCGGCTGCCCGGTCCCGCGCGGGGCGACCGGCAACATCGCCACCGAGGACCTCGTGTCGATGCTGCACGAGATGGGCGTCGAGACCGGCATCTCGCTCGAGAAGCTCGTCGAGGCCGCGGCGGCCGCGCAGGAGGTGCTCGGCCGGCCGCTCGGCTCGCACGTGCTCACCGCCGGGCCGGTGGTGTGGAACTCGCCGCGCTGACGACGCTCCGGCTCGGCGGGCCGGCGACGTCGTACGTCGAGGTCTACGAGGAGGCCGAGCTGGTGGAGCACGCGCGGGACGCGGCGCTGATCATGGCCGGCGGCTCGAACCTCGTCGTCGCCGACGCGGGAGTGGACGGTCCGGTGGTGCGCATCGCCACCCGCGGCATCGAACGAATCGGCACGAAGCTCACCGTCGCCGCCGGCGAGGACTGGGACGCGCTGGTCGCGCGCTGCGTCGACGAGGGCCTCCAAGGCTTCGAGTGCCTGTCCGGCATCCCCGGCTCGGTCGGCGCGACGCCGATCCAGAACGTCGGCGCCTACGGGCAGGAGGTCGCCGAGACGATCGAGTCCGTGCGCGTCTTCGACCGCCACACCGGCGAGATCGTCGAGATGCCGCCGGACGACTGCCGCTTCGAGTACCGCTCGAGCGTCTTCAAGTACCACGACCGCCGCATCGTCCTCAGCGTGACCTTTCGGCTGCGGCAGAGTGACGTCTCAGGCCCGCTGCGCTACGGCGAGCTCGCCAGGACCCTCGGCATCGAGGTGGGTGAGACCGCGCCGCTCGCACACGTTCGCGAGGCGGTGCTGGGACTGCGAAGGGCGAAGGGCATGGTCATCGACCCGGACGACCCCGACTCGGTCAGCGCCGGGTCCTTCTTCACCAACCCGATCCTGGAGACCGCGCCGGACGGCGCCCCCGCGTGGCCCGAGCCCGACGGGCGCGTGAAGACCTCGGCCGCCTGGCTGATCGAGAACGCCGGCTTCCACAAGGGCTACGGCAACGGCCGCGTCGGCATCTCCAGCAAGCACACGCTCGCGCTCGTCAACCGCGGCGGCGCGACGACGGCCGAGCTGATGGCGCTCGCGCACGAGATCGCGGCCGGGGTGCAGACCCGGTTCGGGATCGCGCTGCACCCCGAGCCGGTGCTCGTCGGTCACAGCTGGTGAAGGAAGGCGAGCTTCGCCTTCAGGTGCCGCGTGCCGCCGCCCTCGTGCCCGTTGAACGGGTACACGGCGATGTCCTTCGGCCCGCCGTAATGGTTGAAGGCGGCGAAGACGGTCGACGCCGGTGTGATCTCGTCGATCAGCCCGACCAAGAACAGCGCCGGCACCGACGCGTGCCGGCCGTGATTGACGACATCGATGTACGACAGCGTCGCGAACACCTCATCGACGCGGTCGCTGTGGACTGAGCAGAAGTCGATCAGCTCCCGGTACGGGCGGGCGTCGGTGATCTCGACCGCGCGCCGGAAGTTGGCGAGGAAGGGGACGTCGGGCATCGTGGCGGCGACGCCGTCCGCCAGGTGCGCGGCCGCGATCGACAGCGCGCCGCCCTGGCTGCCGCCGGTGACGGCCACGCGCCGCCCGTCGGCCAGCGAGTGCGCCGCGTCGACCGCCCGCACGGCGTCCACGAACAGCCGCGTGTAGTAGTGGTCGCGCGGGTCGGCGATGCCGCGCGTGAGGAAGCCGGGCGCGGCGGGCGCCCCGCCGTCCGCCGGATCCGGCGTGTCCGCCCCGCGCCAGCCGCCGCCCTGCCCGCGCAGGTCCATGACCAGGTGCGGGTGTCCGGCGCTCACGAACCCGAGCCAGTCGAGCGGGTCGCCGCGGCCGCCGCCGTACCCGACGTACTCGACCACGAAGGCGGCCTCGGGCACGACGTCGCGCGGCGTGAGCAGCCACGCCTTGATCGGCGCGCCGCCGTGGCCCGGGAACGTCACGTCGAACACTTCGGCGGACCGGATCGGCGTGTCCACCGGCTCGACCGCCGGAGCGTCACCGAGTTCTCGCGCGCCGGCGATCTCCGAGGACCAGAACGCCGCGAAGTCGTCCGGCTCGGCGACGTCGGGCTGGTACTCGCGCAGCTCGTCCAGCGGTTTGTCGACGAACACGGTCAGCGCCCGCTGAACTCGGGCTGGCGCTTCTCACGGAAGGCGGCGGCGCCCTCGGCGAAGTCGGCGGTGGCGGCACAGCGTTCCTGGATCGTGACCTCGAGCTCCAGCGTCGCGGCCAGCGCGGGCTTGGCTGATGCGTCCATCACGCGCTTCGCCAGCCCCACCGCGACCGGCGCGCACGCCAGCAGCTCGTCCACCAGCGCTCCCGTCGCCGCCTCGAGCTCGTCCGGCGGCGCGACCCGGTTCGCGAGGCCGATGCGCTCGGCCTCCTCGCCGCCGATCAGCTTGCCGGTCATGATCAGCTCCTTCGCGCGGCCGAGCCCGACGACCGACGGCAGCCGCGACGAGCCACCGACATCCGGGATCAGGCCGATGCGCGTCTCCGGCATCCCGACCACCGCGTCGGTGGCGACCACGCGCAGGTCGCAGGCCAGCGCCAGCTCCAGCGCGCCACCGATGCAGGCGCCGTGGATCATGCAGATCGTCGGCTTGGGCATCTCCTCGGCGCGGTTCCATGCGTCGACGATCTCGCGCCGGAAGGCACGCAGGTTCTCGGGCGCCTCGGCGAGCGCGGCCAGTGACGCGAGGTCCATACCGGAGGAGAACATCGGGCCCGCGCCGCGCAGCACGACGCAGCGCACGGTCGTATCGCCGCCCGCCTCGCGCAGCGCCTCGCCGGTCGCCGCGATCAGCTCGTCGTTGAACGCGTTGCGCTTCTCCGGCCGGTTCAGGATCACGTGCCGGACCGGCCCGTGGTCTTCCGTGAGGACGAGAGTCATGGACCGCACCCTACGCAGTGGGTTGCCAGGGCGGTCCGGATGCGGATAGGTTCGGCAGGACTCATGGCGCGGCTGCCGTTCATCGACGTCGGCGATTCACAGGGCTCAGTGGACTGGGACCGAGCCCGGCTGCAGGGAAAGGCCGTGCTCGCGTCGTGCAAGGCCACCGAGGGCGGCAACTTCCGCGCCAAGACGTTCAGCGCCGCGCGCGTCAAGGCGATCCACAAGGCCGGGCTCCCGTTGATGCCCTACCACTACTTGCGGCCACGGCTGGACCGCCAAGGCAGCGTGGAGGCCGAGTTCGCGGTCGCCGTGATGGAGGACGCCGGCTGGCAACCGCGCGGCCCGCGCTTCAAGCGCGGCAAGGACACCCCGATGGTCATGGACGTCGAGACGTACGGCAACGAGGCCGTCCTCGCCAAGATGACCGGCGACCAGCTGCGCCACTACGCGGAAGAGTTCGCCGGCACCGTGGCGGAGAAGACCGGCCGCGACGTCCTGACCTACCTCTCCCCGGGCTTCATGCCGGAGTTCGGCAACCAGCCGCCCGCGCACGGGACGGACGTCTGGGTCGCGGCCTACTCGGCCACGCGCGGCAAGCCGCCGACGCCGTCGGGCTTCGCGGCCGGGGGCGTTCGCGCCCACCAGTTCTCCGACCACGGGACGTTCCCGGGCGTCGGCGTCACCGTCGACCTCGACGTCTGGCTCGGCGACGCCAAGTGCTTGCGCGCCTGGATCAACGGCGAGCCCTCGCAGGGCGGCGGCGGCAAGCCGTCACCCGAGCCGACGGTCGGGACCCGTGAGATACAGAAGCTGCTCAAGACGATCGGCTGGCCGGTCAAGGCCGACGGCAAGCGCGGCCCGAAGACCGCCGATGCCATCAAGGACTTCCAGCGCGGTTTCGTCGGCGATCCAGAGGCACCGGCCTTGCTCGGCGACGGGCTCGTGGGGCCGAAGACGGAGGCGGCGATCCGCTGGAGCGCCGCCAACGACGGCCGCTGCTCGGCGCACTTCCAGTTCAAGGAGTTCGCGTCCTCGAAGACCGGGTGGATTCGCACGCACCGCGACCTCGTCATCGGCCTCGAGAAGCTGCGCGAGCACCTCGGCCAGCCGATCGGCGTCCTGTCCGGCTTCCGCGACTTCGAGCTCGGCGCTTCGCACAGCCAGCACCTGTACGGCAACGCGATCGACCCCAGCGCGACGCTCCCGCACTACACCGAGGTGGCCAAGCTCGGCGTCTTCTCGGGCATCGGCTACTTCGCCAACACCGGGCTCGTCCGCCACGTTGACGTCCGCCACGTCGGCCCGAACACGACGCAGGGCACGCGGGCGAAGCCGACGATCTTCATCGACGCGTACTGAGCGTCCCGCCGTGGGTAGGTTGCTGGGCATGCCTGAGCGGATCGCTGCCCTCGACGCACTCGACCCCGTCGCCTCCAGGGTCGGCAAGCTCGTCCGCGGGGTGCTCAAGCCGCGGCCGGTGAAGGACGTGCTCGGCGGCAGCTGGCTCGGCCATCCGCTGCACCCGATGCTCACCGACGTGACGATCGGGACGTTCACGAGTGCGCTGCTGCTCGACTGGCTCGGCGGCTCCGCGAGCCGGCCGGCCGCGCGCCGGCTGATCGGCATCGGGCTGCTCACGGCGCCGCCGGTCGCCGCCGCCGGGGCGCACGACTGGGCCGACGCCGAGGTGCCCGACGACGCCGTGCGCCGGATCGGCCTCGTGCACGGCACGTGCAACCTCCTCGCCAACTCGCTCTTTCTCGCCTCGTACACGGCCCGCCGCCGCGGGAGCGACGGGCGCCTGCTCGCGCTCGCGGGCGGCACCGCGCTCGCCGCCGGCGGCTATCTCGGCGGCCATCTGTCGTTCGCCGAGGGCATCGGCGTCGACCACACGGTGTTCGAGGACGGGCCCGACGACTGGACCGACGTGCTCGCCGCCGACGAGCTCGCGGACGACGAGCCGCGCTGCGTTCAAGCCGACGGCACCGCGGTGATGGTGGTCCGCCACGGCGGCACGGTGTACGCGTTGTCCGAGCACTGCTCGCACCTCGGCGGCCCGCTGCACGAGGGCGCGATCGCCGACTGCACGGTCACGTGCCCGTGGCACGAGAGCGTCTTCGACCTGCGCGACGGATCGCTGGTCCACGGCCCGGCGGCGTACCCGCAGCCGGCGTGGGATGTGCGCACGCGTGCGGGGCGCCTGGAAGTCCGCCGTCGATAGCGTTAGGCCGGTGCTCGCCGAGCTGCTGCGCCCGCCACCGCATCGCGGACCGCTGATCGCCGCCGGGGCGGTGGTACTCGCCACCGGCCTCGCGGTCGGCGAACTGCGGATCGACGCCGACAGCCTCGCGCCGATCTGGCACCTCCTCGCACTCGGGGTGGCGGCGGGAATCACGTTCGCGCTCGGGCTGCAGGCGCCCAACGAGGGCGGCAAGCCGCCCGCCTACCAGTCGGTGCTGCTCGTCACCGGCCTGCTGCTGCTCTACCCGGCGCTGCTGCGCCTCGCCGACGTGCTCGGCGCCGAGCTCGGCGCCGGCTTCCCGGCCGGCGAGCTGACGTGGGTGTCGCTGGTCGAGGCCGGCGCGGCGCTGTACGCCGGGCTGCGGAGGCGATCGGCGGTCTGCCTGCTGATCGCCGCGATCGCCGCCGGCGTCGCGGTGCTCAGCGGCTGGCAGTGGGTGTTCGACAACGACACGTTCACCGCCTCGCGCTGGCTGCTGCTGCTCACATCGATCGCGCTCGCGCTCGTCTCGCTCGTGCTGCGCGCCGGCTCGCCGCGGCAGGCCGAGCTGATGGTCGACGGCGCCGCGATCGCGATCCTCGCCATCGGCGGGCAGGCGCTCGGGAGCTACGTGCTCCAGTCGGTCAGCCTGTTCGGCTCGACCAGCGGGCCGATCCTGCCCGGGTTCTGGGAGTTCATCCTGCTCGCCGGCGGCTGCGGCGCCATCGCCTTCGGGGCGATCGAGCGCTCGCCCGGGCCGGCCTGGCTCGGGGTCACCACCCTCGTCGTGTTCGTGGTCGTCACCGGCCTGCAGAGCGAGGCGACGCTGTACTGGTGGCCGCTGGCGCTGATCCTGCTCGGCACGGTGGGGATGGCGGCCGGGCTGCGGCCGCGCGAGCCGCTGCCGCCCGAGCCCGACGCCTACCGCGCCGGCGACGCCCCGATCGCGTCGCGCAGCGTCGACGACGAACCCGTGTACAGAGTGCGCGATGACTCGGCTCCCACTAGCGTGAAGGAACGATGACGGACGCACAGCACGTCGCCGACGCCTTCGACCGCGCCTACGCGGGCGGGCCGGAGCGGCACAAGGAGAAGTCGGCCCAGCAGGGCAAGCTGCCCGTGCGCGAGCGGGTCGCGCGGCTGCTCGACGACGGCTCGTTCGCCGAGGATGCGCTGCTCGCCAACTGGGACGCGGAGGGCCTCGGCGCCGACGGCGTCGTCACGGGCATGGGCACGATCGATGGCCGCACGGTGGCGCTGATGGCGAACGACCCCACCGTCAAAGCCGGCTCGTGGGGGCCCAAGACCGTCGAGAAGATCCTGCGTATCCAGGACGCCGCGCTCACGCACCGCGTGCCGATGGTCTATCTCGTCGACAGCGCGGGCGCCCGCATCACCGAGCAGGTGCAGATGTTCCCGGGCCGCCGCCACGCCGGCCGCATCTTCTTCAACGAGGTCCGGCTGTCCGGCGCCGTCCCGCAGGTGTGCGTCCTGTTCGGCCCGAGCGCGGCCGGCGGCGCCTACATCCCCGCGTTCTGCGACATCGTGATCATGCGCGACGGCAACGCCTCGATGTACCTCGGCTCGCCGCGGATGGCCGAGATGGTGATCGGCGAGCACGTCTCGCTCGAGGAGATGGGCGGCGCCAAGATGCACACCGGCGTCTCCGGCTGTGGGCACTTCCTCGTCAAGTCCGACGAGGAGGGCATCGACGTCGCCAAGCAGTACCTGAGCTACTTCCCGGCCTCGTTCGGTGAGGAGCCGCCGATGGCGCCGCCGAGCCCGCCCGGCGCGGGGCTGCCGGCCATCCCAACCGACGAGAACAAGCCGTGGAACATGCACGAGCTGATCGACGCGCTCGTGGACGAGGGCTCGTTCCTCGAGGTCCACAAGCGCTGGGCCAAGGAGGTGATCGTCGGCTACGCGCGGCTCGACGGCCGCGCCGTCGGGATTGTCGCCAACCAGCCGAAGTTCAAGGGCGGCGTGCTGTTCGTCGACTCCGCCGACAAGGCCGCGCGGTTCATCTGGACGTGCAACGCGTTCGGCATCCCGCTGCTGTTCCTGGCCGACGTGCCGGGCTTCATGATCGGCACGCAGGTCGAGCGCCAGGGGATCATCCGCCACGGCGCCAAGATGATCTCCGCGGTCTCGGAGGCGACGGTGCCGAAGATCTCCGTGATCGTGCGCAAGGCCTACGGCGCCGGCCTGTACGCGATGGCCGGCCCGGCGTTCGACCCCGACTGCACGCTCGCGCTGCCGACCGCCAAGATCGCGGTGATGGGGCCGAGCGCGGCCGTCAACGCCGTCTTCTACAACCAGCTGCAGGCGATCGAGGACGAGGACGAGCGGTCCGCCAAGCGCGCCGAGCTGATGGCCGAGTACGCCGAAGGCGTCGACCTGCTCAGGCTCGCGTCCGAGATGGTGATCGACGCGATCGTGCAGCCCGAGGACCTGCGCTCCGAGCTCGTGCGCCGGTTCGCACGCTACGAGGGGAAGGCCCGCGAGTGGCCGGCGAAGCGCAACGCGGTCCCGCCGGCGTAGCGCACGCGCTGCTGGGCGGCCTGATCGACCACGCGGCGCTGTTCCCGCCCGCGTCGATGCCGATGCCCGAGGCGATCGCGGCCGACCGGGCGGCGCGCGCGAGCGAGCACGCCTGGATCGTCGACCGCTTCATCTGCCCGGCCTCGAAGCTCGGCGAGCTGCCGCGCGACGCGCCGCGCCTGAGCGTCGTGCTCGACGGGGGAGAGGGCGACCTCGAGGCGGTGCACGACGCGCGCCTCGCGGGCCGCACGGTCGAGCTGGTCGAGGCGCGGATCGACCCCGCGTGGATCCCGGACACCCAGCAGCTCGTGCAGGCCAAGCTCGGCGAGGGCGTGCGGACGTTCTGGGAGCTCGCGCCCGGCCGCGGGCTGAGCGGCGCGGTCGCCGCGGTGCGCGAGGCGCGGGCAGGGGCCAAGATCCGCTGCGGCGGCGCGACGGTGCCGCCAGTGGAGGGCGTGGCGGCCTTCGTCGCCGCCTGCCGCGACGCCGGCGTCCCGTTCAAGGCGACCGCCGGCCTGCACCACGCGATCCGCCGCGACGACGCGCACGGCTTCCTCAACCTTCTGGCCGCGGCGGTGTTCGCGCACGCCGGGGGACTGAGCGCCGCCGAGCTCGAGCCGCTGCTCGCCGAGGAGGATCCAGCCGCCTTCACGGTCGACGCCCGCGGCCTGCGCGTGCACGGCCGCGAGGCGGGTGCGGAGGCCATCGCCGAGGCGCGTGCCGAGCTGTTCGTCGCCTACGGGTCGTGTTCGTTCAGCGAGCCGATCGAGGACCTGACGGCGCTCGGGATCCTCTGAGGTCGTCGTCGAGCGCGTCGACGACGCCGAGCGCGAGGTCGAGCGCCGCGTCCATCGTCGCGTCCTCGACGGTCGTGTCGTCGGGCTGGTGCGCGCGCGGCGCGAGCCCGCGCTCGTCGAGGGCGGCAATGCGGATCGCGGGCAGGCGCGTCGCGGGTTGGCGCGGGCGGCGGCCCGCGGGCAGCCCGAGCGCGTCGGCGGCCGTCTCGGCGGCTGCTCGCACCTGGGCGTGGCGCGCATTCCACGCCGGCGTGCCGGCGCCGCATGGTCCGAGCTCGAGCAGCACCACGCGCTCGGCCGGGAGGCCGAGGTAGCGCCCGGCGGCGCGCGGCAGGGCGCGGCCGGCGCCGGTCAGCAGCAGCACCGGGGTGAGCGCGTGCGGCGGCTCGCGGCCGAGCTCGTCGAACAGCGCGAGCGCGACGGCGACGCCGCTCGCGTTGTCGTTGGCGCCCGGCGACCAGCCCGAGAGCGCGATATCCAGCGCGGCGGCGAGGGCGACCAGCAGCGCGATCGTCGGGACGAGCTGCACGGCGCCGAGCCAGCCGGGCTCGTAACCGGCGACGCGGGCGGCCGCCGCGGCGGTCACGGCGACCCCGCACGCCGCCGGCAGCCATGCCGGCACGCGCAGGCGCCGCCAGCGGTCGTTGAGCACGAACCCGCGCTTCGGCGCGTCGTAGGCCGCGGTGATCGCGAGCACGACCCCGTCGTCCGGCACCGCGGTCAGGACATGCTGCGTGGCCCGCCGTGGCAGCACGGGCAGCGGCACGAGCATCCACAGCGTGCCGAGCGCGCACAGGACGAGGCCGGGAATCGCCGATGTCGTCGCCAGCAGGCTGCCGGCGACGCCGAGCAGGCTCGCGAGCGCAAGCTCCAGCGCGCGCTGCGGGCGCACCCAGACGGTCTCCACCCAGGCCTCGTGCCCGCGCGAACGCAGTTCGTCGTGCAGCCACAGTGCGGCGCGGCGCTCGGCATCGCTGCACGCGCCACGGTCTGCATGGGAGCACAGTGCGTCGACCACGGACCGCATGCATATAGCCTGACCGGTCCCATGGACGCCACCGACCTCGCCTTCGCCGGCGCCGCCCGGCAGGTCGAGCTCATCCGTAGCCGCGAGGTCTCGGCGCGCGAGCTGACCGAGATCTACCTGCGCCGGATCGAGCGCTACGACCGCGACCTCAACGCCTACCGGGTCACGTTCGACGAGCGCGCGCTGGCGGAGGCCGACCAGGCCGACGGCCGCGCCAAGGGCGGCGACCGGCGGCCGCTGCTCGGCGTCCCGATCGCGATCAAGGACGACATCGACATCGCCGGTGAGCCGACGCGCTGGGGCGGTGACGCGAACGGCGGCCCGGCGGCCGCCGACGGCGAGGTGGTGCGGCGGCTGCGCTCGGCCGGCGCGGTCATCCTCGGCAAGACCAACGTCCCCGAGCTGACGATCACGCCGTGGACCGAGTCGGTCACGTTCGGCGTGACCCGCAACCCGTGGGACCGGATGCGGACGTCCGGCGGCTCGTCCGGAGGGTCGGCCGCCGCGGTCGCCGCCGGGCTGGCGGGCGTCGCGCTCGGGTCCGACGGGGCCGGCTCGATCCGCATCCCCGCCGGCTGCTGCGGGCTGTTCGGGCTCAAGCCGCAGAACGGCCGCATCCCGACGCACCCGTGGGTCGAGCCGTGGACCGGCATGACGACGTGGGGCGCGGTCGCGCGCCGCGTGCCCGACAGCGCGCTGTTCTACGACGCGATCAAGGACGGCGGCCCGTCGTTCGCTGAGGCGGCCACGCGGCCGCCCGGCCGCCTGCGGATCGCCGTCTCGGTGCGCACGCCGCCGCTTACCGGCATCCAGCCGGATGATGAGCAGCGCGGGGCAGTGGGCACCGTCGCCGCGCGGCTGCGCGACCTCGGGCACGAGGTGTCCGAGCACGAGCTCGAGTACACGCCGGCGGCGATCTCCGGCACGGTCGCGCGCTACCTGCGCGGGATCGCGGAGTCGGCCGATGGGCTGCCGCACCCCGAGCGGCTCTCGCGGCGCACGCGCGGCTACCTGCGGATCGGCGGCGCGATCCCGGCGGCGGCGGTCGCGCGCGCGAAGGCGCATGCGGCGGCCGACGCGGCGCGGCACTGGCCCCAGGGCTTCGACGTCGTAATGACGCCGATGTTCACGCGCCGCCCGCCGCGTGTCGGCAAGTACGAGGGCCGGCCGGCGATCGTCACCCTCAGCAGCTCGGTCCGCTTCGTCCCGTACTGCGCGATCTACAACCACACCGGCCAGCCGGCGGCTTCGGTGCCTGCCGGCCTCACGCCCGACGGGTTCCCGCTCGCCGTCCAGCTCGTCGCGCCGCCCGATGGGGAGCCGACGCTGCTGGCGCTCGCCGCCCAGCTCGAGGACGCGCTCGGGACCGCCGACGCCAGGCCCGAGCTGTGAACGCGTTCCGCGAGATCGCGGAATCGGTGGCGCGCGAGGCGGGCCGCCAGCTGCGCGAGGCGTTCGCCGGCCCGCGGATCAACGTCACGGCCAAGTCGAGCCCGACCGACCTCGTGTCCGAGGCCGATCACGCCGCCGAGCGCCTGATCCGCGAGCGGCTCGCCGCGGCGCGGCCGGGCGACGGCATCCTCGGCGAAGAGGGCGGCGACGCGGCGGGGACGACCGGCGTGAAATGGATCGTCGACCCGCTCGACGGCACCGTGAACTTCCTGTTCGGCATCCCGCAGTGGGGCGTGAGCATCGCGTGCGAGGACGAGCAGGGAACGATCGTCGGCGTCATCTACGACCCGATGCGCGACGAGCTGTGGACCGCCGAACGCGACGGGCCGGCGCTGCTCGACGGCCACGAGATCCGCGGCTCCGACCGCGCCGACCTCGCCACCGCAATGGTCGCCACCGGCTTCGGCTATGACGCCGAGGTGCGCCGCCTCCAGGCCGACGTGATCGCGCAGCTGCTCCCGCAGGTGCGGGACATTCGCCGGCTCGGGTCGGCCGCGCTGGACCTCGCGTGGACCGCTGCCGGCCGCTACGACGCGTTCTTCGAGCGCGGCCTCAACGCCTGGGACCTCGCCGCGGGGGAGCTGCTGTGCCGCCGCGCCGGCCTGGCCGTGCGGCACCTGCCGGCGACCCCGCCGGCCGGCACTGGGGTGCTCGTCGCGCCAGCTGCGATCATCGATGTGCTCGAATCGGTCGTGGCTGGGTAGGACTCAAGGCATGATCATCGGCGCAGTCATCGCGTTCTGCATCCTCATCCTGATCCTCGCCTTCCTCGCTCCGCGCCTCTCGCGCGGTCCTGAGCGCGGCGGCGAGAAGGTCCTCGGGCTCGGCTCGCGCGGTGCGAGCAAGGCGCCCGGCAAGCTCGGCCGCTGGTTCAGCAAGCCGTTCCAGACATCCCAGAAGGCCGTCGCCAAGAGCGGCAGCACCGGCCGGCGCGGGCGCAGCAAGATGCCGATGTAACCGCGTGGTCTGCGGGTCACGGGTCATCGCGGCACGCGATCGACCCGCCGTGCGAGGGCGTCGCCTGCGGCTGATCTAGCCGCTCGACCGCACGGGCATCCCCGTGCGGTCGAGCCCTTCGCGCAGCTCGCGCACCTTGTCGCGGTACGCCTGCTCGTCGCCGCCGAGCAGGTGCGTGCCCCAGCGCACGCCGTTGTGCACATGCGGGACCGCGTCGGCGTGCAGGTAGTCGAACACTTCGGCGAACTTCTCCTGCCCCTGCATCGCCTTCTGCTCGCCGGCGCCACTCGTCAGCGCGAGGCGGCCGACCAGGTCGAGCGCGTAGATCGACTTGAAGTGGCCGAAGCCGACCGGATAGTCGCCCCAGTGGCAGCCCAGCTCGGTGGCCATCAGCCGATCGAGGACCTCGGCGTGGCGGATCTCGTCCCACGTCTGGCGGGCCATGTCGACGTGGAAGTCCCACGGCATCTCGGGATGCTCGTGCGAGTTGCGGGCCGTCAGCTCGGCGGCGCACAGCTCGGCGGCCATCAGGCCGTGGAAGAAGTGCTGCTCGTCGTTGACGGTCAGGTACGGGTCGCCGTCCTCGGTGACCTCGATGAACGCGTCGCGCGCCGGTTGGTCGAGCGGCGCGAGGATCCGCAGCGGACGTGTCTCGCCCAGTGTGAGCGGGAGCTTGCCGAGGTCCTCGAAGGCGCTCCGCGCTCCGCCGACCGGCAGCTCGGCGGTGTGGCGCTCCTGGCGGTGCAGCAGTTGGGTGAGCAGCCGCAGGCTCGGCTCGTCGATCAGCGGGTCGAGGTGCTCGAGGTGGATGCGCAGCGCGGCGATCAGCGTCGGCTTGAGCTCGCCGTACGCGACCTCGATGTAGGCGTGCGTGTCCTCGGTGTTCGCCTTGTCGAGCAGCGCGGCGAGCTCGTCGGAAGGCGCGCGGGGATAGTCGCTCGGCGTCCGCAGCTCGTACAGGCGGCGGCGAATTTTGGTGATCGCGCGGGCGTCGTCGTGAAGGTGGTCGCCCAGCAGCGCCTTGACCTCGAAGCGCGGCTCGAGCGCGAGGTGCCCGCAGCTCAGGTGGACGAGCTCGCGCAGGACGTGGAAGTAGTTCGAGAAGCGGATCGCGTTCTCGTCGACGTCATAGCCCACGCGCTGCGTGACCTCCTCAGGCATGCTCGGCGGGAGGTTACTCCCGGGTCTGGCGGGTCAACCACACTTCGATGAGCCCGGTCGGCTCGTGGACATGGGTCGCCCCGTCGCGCGCGTAGCCGTGGCGGGCGTAGAAGGCGAGCGCCCGCTCGTTGCCTTCGAAGACCCACAACGCGGTGTCGCCGTCCAGTGTTTCGTGCGCCGCCTGCAGCAGCGCCGTGCCGACGCCGTCGCGGAATCGTTCTGGCGCGATGTAGAGCGCGCGGATCTCGCGTGTTTCCGGCTCGAACGCGATGAACCCGTCGATGTCGCCGGCGACGAGGACCGAGCTGCCCGGGTTCGCCAGGATCTCCTGCCACTGCGGGCAGCGCCTCTCGACCGACCGCCGCTCCAGATACGCGTCCGGGACGAGACCCTTGTAGCCAGCCTTCCACGACGCCACATGCAGCTCGGCGAGGGCACGTGCGTCGTCGATCGTCGCGTGTCGGATGGTCAATGCCCGGGGCGGGATTCGAACCCGCACTTGATCGATTTTGAGTCGACTCTCTCTGCCAATTGGAGTACCCGGGCGAGCCGCCCCATCGTAGGCGCTCGGCCTTTGCAACAAATCTGTGCCAATTCGTGTGGGCGACTGGGTTGTACGCCACGATCGAAGGTGTGCGAACCCCAGAGGAGGTCGATCGAGTTCTCGAGCTGGCTCGGGCCGGCCACAACCAGAGCGCGATCGCGCGGCTCACGGGGATCTCGCGCACCACGATCCGCGACTGGCTCGCCGGCCGCGTGCCGACGCGAAGGCAGCTCGTCTCCGATGGCCTGCCGCGCGCCGAGTACGCGTACCTCCTCGGGCTTTACCTCGGCGACGGATTCGTGGTGCACGGTCCCCGTGCGTCGGGCCTGCGTATCTTCTTCGATGCCCGGTACCCCGGCATCATCGGTGAGGCGGTCCGTGCGATTCGTGCCGTGCGGCCCGATAACCGTGTGTGGGTCGCTCGTCGTGTGCCCACGCAATGCATCGTCGTGCAGGCGTGGTCCACGCACTGGCCGGAGCTGTTCCCGCAGCACGGACCCGGACGGAAGCACGAGCGCGCGATCGAGCTCGTGTCATGGCAGCGCGCGCTCACGCACGCGCATCCGCGCGAGCTGATCCGGGGCCTCATCCACTCGGACGGGTCGCGCTTTATGAACCGAGTCGGCGCGCGATACGCGTATCCGCGGTACGAGTTCTCCAACCGGTCCGAGGACATCAAGGCGATCCTGTGCGAGCACCTCGACCTGCTCGGAATCGCGTGGCGGCGGCGGGGACCGCACGCGATCTCCGTCGCGCGGCGCGAGGCGGTGGCCGCGCTCGACGCCTTCGTCGGGCCGAAGCGCTAGGCGGCTTCGCTCGGGTGCACCGCGGTCTGGCCGACCGCGAGCGCGGCGGCGGCGTCGTCGCGGACGCGGCCACTGCGGCGGAAGCCGGGCGCGCGCCAGGTCAGCTCGCGCCCGTCGCTCGCGCGGGCGCGGATCGTCCACGGCTTGCGAAAGACGAGCCGGCCGGCGATCCCGGCGACGAGCACGACGATCACGATCAACACCTCGAGCCCGAGCACCAGGATCGGGAAGACGACGGTCACGAGCAGGAGCACGACGATCACGATCGCGATCAGGGCGAGCACGATGAGGAAGCCCTCGTCGAAGCTGTCGAGGCCGCCGAACAGGTCGCCGCCGCTGTTCCAGCCGCGGCGCTCGGGCTTCTGCTTCTCGCCCCTCTTGGGTCGCCACAGGGTCGGCTTGGTCGGCACCCACTGGCGGCCGACACGCCACGTGTTGCCGTCCGGTCCCGTGACCGTCTTCGCGAAGATCACGCGGCGGCGGGCGCCGGGCCGCGCTGCTCCTCGCGGTCGGGCGGCGGCTCCCGCTGTCGCTCGACCTCGACGTTCCACGCCTGGCGGAAGCCGCTCATCGAGACCGCGATCAGCAGGACCTGCACGGGGACGAGCAGGGCGGACAGGAGGCCGAGGATGTCCGCGTCGAGCGCCGGGTCGGTGAAGCCGGCCTTGTCACGGTCGAACCACGCCGGCGCCGAGACGGCGGCGAAGATCATCAGCACGATCGCCAGCGCGGCGATGACCGGCAGCACGCCCCGGCTCCAGCGCAGCACGAAGAACGCGAGGACCAGGTACAGGACGATGTAGGCGACCTGCAGCGGCTTCGCACCCTCGATCGCGTTCCAGCCGCCGACCGAGATGAGCGTCACGAGCCCGGCCGAGACGAGGAGCAGCACGACGACGATCCCGCGCGTGACCTTCGACGATGCCTTGTCGCGATTCGGGTGCTCGATGATCACCCCGGGCTCCTCCATGCCGACGCGACCATACAATCTCGCTGCCGTGCGTGCGGCGCTTGTGCCGACGCGCACGCGCCTGCGGGCGTGGCGGAATTGGTAGACGCGCGAGGTTTAGGTCCTCGTGGCCGCAAGCCGTGGGGGTTCGAGTCCCTCCGCCCGCATCTTCATCTCTACCGTCTCTGCATGGCGGCGATACGCGATTGCCGCGCGCGCGATCACGACGCGATCGTCGAGTTGGCGCTGCGCGCATGGGCGCCGGTGTTCTCGTCCGTACACGAGTTGCTCGGTCGTGAGCTCGCGACGTTGTTGCACGGGGCGGATTGGCGCCGGCATCAAGCAGGCGAGGTGCGGGCTGCGCTGCGGGACGCCGCGAAGCGCGTCTGGGTTGCCGAGTCCGACGGTCGCATTGTCGGGTTCGTGGCGGCAACCGTCGTCGACGAGGTGCGGCTGATCGGCGAGATCTTCATGGTCGCGGTCGACCCGGCCGCGCAGCGGCAGCGCATCGGCGGCTCGCTCACGGAGCATGCGACGACATGGCTGCGCGAGCAGGGCATGCGCGTGGCCATGATCGGCACCGGCGGCGACCCCGGCCATGAGCCTGCGCGACGGGTCTACGACCGGCTCGGGTTCCGGTTGCTTCCCAGCGCGCAGTACTTCCGCGCGCTGCATCCGTCCCAACCCACGAGCGCCGCCTCGGGCTGCGGGGCGATGAGTTCCGCGCCGTGCAATCGTCCTGGGGACATGGCTGAACGAGATCCCATGCTTGAGCCGTTCGACGCGCTGATCGGCACCTGGACCACCGAGGCGAAGCACCGCATGGTCGACGAGGTTGTGTACGGCAGCGTCACGTACGAGTGGCTGGAGGGCGGCCACTTCGTGATCCAGCGCTCGCAGACCGACGACGAGCGGTTCCCGGACGGCCTCAGTGTCATCGGCGCTCCCGAGGACGGCGACGGGCTGGTCATGGAGTACTTCGACTCACGCGGCGTCCGCCGGACGTACGGGGTGTCGTTCGACAACGGCGTGCTGCGCATCTGGCGCGACGCCGCCGGGTTCGACCAGCGCTTCTCTGCAAAGTTCGCGGGCGACGTGTACGAAGGCGTGTTCGAGTACGCCGAGACGCCGGGCGACTGGCAACACGACATGAAGGTCATCTACCGCCGCCGCGACTAGAGGCTTCGCGGCAACCGACTATGCGGCGTGCATCGCCGCAGCGAGATCCTCGGCAGGATCTGGCAGGACGCTCGAGCACGGGCCGACCGCGGCGGCGACCACGAGGTCGATCCCGAGGCGGCGAGCGCGGGCTCGGGCGGCCGTCTTTGCGCTCCCGACATCTTCGGCGGCGACGTTGGTGTGCCAGGGGCTCAGCGTCCGGCGATCGAGTCCGACGATGAGGCAAACCATGTCGGAAGCCAATCGGCTCGCGCCGCCCGTGACAATCGGGGACCGGCGTGGAGATTTGGGCGGCCGGTCCCTGAGAGTCATGACTTGGCAGGGACGAACGAATCGGGCAGCGCGACGGCGCCGCGGTGCGACACGGAGATGTTCCGCGGATTCGACTGCGTCCAGCGGATGCCGAGGCGATCGCAGTACTCGCAGAACAGGCCGCGGATGTCCGCGGAGCGATTCGAGAAGAACCAGCGCGGATACGCGTACTCCGCCACCCGACCGCTCGGCAGTTTGGTCGTGAAGCGGTTGACCGTCCGGCACCCGTCGGAGTGCAGCAGGCCGCGCAGGAACTCCTGCGGGAATCGGTCGACGATCTCGCGCTGCCAGCCGGCGAGCTCGATCTTCCGATCGTGCTTGCGGCCCGGTCCGTGCTGGGAGAACGCTTCTGGCCAGCGCTTGCTGTCCGCCACGACTCTCACGCACTGCCTGACCGGTCTCTCTCGACCCGTACGCGTCTCGGCAGTTCGGTGCGCTCGACCGAGGCGCGGCATGCCTCCACGAGAAATGGATACGCCGCATCGCACGTGATGACGAGTCGGTACGTGCGCGGATATGCAGCGAGGTGGCCCGTCACCCAGATACAGCCCGAGCAGATGGCTGTAGTGCGGTTCGTCCGGAGGGACCCAGGTCGTCGGCATCGAACATATGTTCGCAACCGCGCCAGACGGAATGGAGCGTGGGCGACGTCTACAATCGCCGAGTTCGGCTCCCTCGGGGGACTGGTCCAACGGCTAGGATGGCGGTCTCCAAAACCGCAGGTCGGGGTTCGATTCCCTGGTCCCCCGCTCGAATCGCCCTGTCTTAAGCGGCTTGCCGCGCCGCCATAGCGGTCCGCCCCTGACCCGGGACGCCATGGCGACGCGGCTGCGCGCGGAACGTGTGGTTTTCGCCTCCGGCCCTGACCCTTCGCGCGCTCTGCCCCCTACCGGCCGGCGCGGCGATGCATCAGCGCCGAGGCGGCTCGACGAGCACCAGCTTCCCGCGGTTCAGCATCTGGGCGATGGCGCAGGCCTTCTCGATCTGCGCGTACGTGTAGCGAACCGGGTTGTGCAGGGTCTCGATGTGGACGCCTGGGATCTGCATGATGTGCCTGGTGTTCCCGTTTTTTCGGTGGACGTATCATCGGCTCGTCGGCTCGGCGCAATGAGATCTCAGCTGTTTGCGGACTTCGTTCTCGACGGACGTGTGAGCGTCGTCACGGGCGGCGGCACCGGGCTCGGCAAGGCCGCGGCCCGAGAATTGGCTGCGTGCGGGGCCTATGTGGTGATCGCCGGGCGGCGCGAGGACGTGCTCGCGAACGCCGTCGCGGAGATCGGCCCGCGGGCGTCGTACGTGGTCGGCGACGTCCGTGAGAGCGCCGACGCGGAGCGCATCGTCCGCACCGCGCTCGAGCGCCACGGCCGGCTCGACGTACTCGTCAACAACGCCGGGGGGCAGTACTTCGTGCCCGCCGAGGCGATCACCGAGAAGGGCTGGCAGGCGGTCACGCGGCTCAACGTCGGGGGCACTGAGCTGATGTCCCGCACCGCCGTGGAGCTGGCGATGAGGGACGGCGGCGGGACGATCATCAACGTCACGCTCTCGCCACACCACGGCCTCGCCGGCATGACGCACTCGAGCGCCGCCCGCGCCGCGGTCGAGGGCTACACGCGCGCGCTCGCGCGCGAATGGGCGCCCCACGACATCGCCGTGATCGCGCTCGCCGCCGGCCACTTCGACACCGAGTCGATCCGCAAGTACCCGGAACCGGTCTGGCGCGCGGCGGCCCGCACGGTGCCGCTGCAGCGGCTCGGGCGCGAGGAGGAGCACGCCTGGCTCGTCGCGCTGGCAGCGTCTCCGCTGGGTCGCGCGCTGTCGGGCTCGGTGGTCACGCTCGACGGCGCGCGCGACAACTGGTTCGGGCCCTGGCCGCCGCCTTCGCTGCTCGACGAGGAGGGCGGCGTGCCGACCGAAGAACGCCGTCCTCGCGCCTGACAGCGGACGTGCGCGCGGCTATCATCGGGCCGGCCCTCGCGGGCGAAGTGTTGTGGTTGCACAGAAGCCTTCCAAGCTTCTAGGGCGGGTTCGATTCCCGTCGCCCGCTCTGGACGACATATCGGGGAGTGGCGCAGTCTGGTAGCGCACCCGGCTGGGGGCCGGGCGGTCGCAGGTTCAAATCCTGTCTCCCCGACTT
>CAWDME010000021.1:0-124871 GCA_963803335.1 uncultured Solirubrobacteraceae bacterium
GGCGCAGTCGTCGGCGGCCGATCGGCGCGGTGCTGATCCACGAGTACCCGCGCGACTCCTGCGGCTAGTGGCGAACGCCCCGCTACCTGGCGAACCATGGCGTGCACGCGCTGCTCTTCGACCTGCGCTGCTTCGGCGCCTCCGCGTGCCCCGGGCGCGGCCGCGCGACCGACGACGTGGCCGCCGCCGTCGGCGAGCTGCGCCGTCGAGGGGCACGCCGGATCGCGCTGGTCGGCGCGTCGATGGGTGGTGCGATCGCGGTCGTGGCCGCCGCGAGGCTGCGGGCGGCGGCGGTCGCCGACCGCCCGGTTGATCGTGCTGCCGGCGGCGGCCGGCCACGGCTGGGACATGCTGTTCGGCACCGCAGGCAGTGGCCTCCGCTGGCCGCCACGGTCGCGAGGTTCGTCCGCCATCACGCCCGCTAGTCCGGGGATCCTGCCTCCATCGCCACCTCGGCACGCGCGTCGGGGCTGCTGTCGGGTTCGAGGACCCAGTGTCGTGACACCGTCGCGCGGTACGGCCGGTAGGGCGCCGGAGCGAGCACGTCTTCGGTGGTCCAGCGGCGGGCAGGCCCCTGCGCCCGGCTGGCCGCGTCGAACCGGGCGATGTCGCGCGCGAGGTCCGCGCCTGGCACCTGCTCGGCGCGGCCCGCCATGTAGACCGCCCGGGCGTCGCCCTCGGCGACCGTGGAGTCGAAGATGACGATGCTGACCTCGGGGCGGACGACGACGTTCGCGGAGTGCCTGCGGTCGGGCGACGAGACCCAGATGAACCGCCGGAATGCGGACTGCGCGAACCAGACCGGCGTCACCCACGGCACGCCGGCCTCGTCCGCAGTGCCGAGCACCATGTAGCGGTTGGACTCGATGATCGCCCTGGCCATCCCGCTGAAGTCGGTCACGAGCAGGCCCGATAGCGCAGGTGCAGCACGCGGGTGCCCCGGATGACCACATCGGGGTCCTCCAAGAGGTGCTGGCGCACGACCGGTCCGAAGAAGCGCTTGCCCGACCCGAACACCACGGGAACGACGTCCATCGCGACCTCGTCGACCAGCCCCAGGGCGAACGCCTGGCCGCCCACGTCTCCGGCTGCGACCGCCACGGTGCGGTCGCCGGCGAGCTCGGATGCCTTCGATACGGCCGCTGTGACGTCATCGACGAAGTGGTAGGAGGCCTCGGGGTGCCAGCCGTCCGGCTTGGGCCGGTGCGAGACCACCACGACGTGATCGCCCACCGGCGGCTGCCCCTGCCAACCGTCCATGACGTCGAACAGGCGCCGGCCGATCACCATGCAGCCGATGTCGTCCCAGGCGGGCCGGACGTAGTCGAACGACGGCCGGGACATCTTGAGCGCGCCGTCCGGGCTGAGGGGAACGTCGCCATTGAAGTACCAGTCGAACAGCGGCCCGATGTCGTCGCGATCGTCGGCGATGAAGCCGTCGACGGAGACGACGTTGTGCATCACGACCTTGCTCATCGGTTGCTCCTAGGTGAGGGATTGACCATAAGCCGATGTCTACTGGCGAGCCTGCGTCACTACCGATGGATTCGAACTATTCTGAATCCATGCCCGTCTCGCCGGGACCGAAGGTCGAGTTCGTGTTCGACCGCGACGACGTGCTGCGGACCCGCTTTGCGATCTCGCCCCTGATCGAGCTGGCGGCCGCGACGTACGTGTTGCGGCTCCCGCGGAGCTTCCCCGAGCACCGCGAGTGGATCGAGCGCGCTGCCGAGCGCGTCACCGGCCTCCGACTGGGCTTGCTGTTAGCAGTCAACCCGCTCGGCCGCACGATCTGGCCGAGCTTCGACGCCCCGCCGCCGGTGAGCCCCCATCCGCACATCGAGGACGAGCTGGCCCGCGTCGCGAGCACCGACCCGGACGTCGTGCGGGCCGACGTCCTGCGGGCGTACCCGGAAGGCATTCCGCCGGCCGCTCGCCCGTTCGTCGACGACCCGCAAAACGCTGCAGCCGAGCTCGCGACCCAGATGCGGTCGTTCTGGAACGCGACACTCGAACCCTGGTGGGCGAGGATGTCCGCGTTCCTGGAGAGCGAGATCGCAGACCGGGCGCGTCGCCTGGTCGCCACCGGCGGCGAGGCTGCGTTCGTGGACCTGCACCCCGCGGTCTCCTGGGACGGCTGGACCCTGGCCGTGGACGCGGACCGGATGGCGCCTCGCGTGGTCAAGCTGGACGGTCGCGGCATCCTGCTGATGCCCTCGGTTGAGAACGATGGCTTGCGCTGGCCCCGGCGCGATGGCTTGAAGTGGCCCCACTTCGCGTCGGTTGTTGTGCTTGGTTGAGTCTGCCTGATGCTGATGTCGTGGTGCGGCGTGGTGTCGCAGCGGAGCCGTCGCCCGTAGGGCGGCGGTGGAGCTGCGAGACCACGCGCGCGGGTCATTCGGCGGGGGTCGCTCCCTTGCGTTTGAGGCCGTGGCGGAAGCGCCAGGACTCGGTGCCGGTGTCGATGATGTGGGCGCGGTGGGTGAGCCGGTCGACGACGGCCTTGGCGAGCCTGGGGTCGGGGAACACCTTCGCCCATTCGCCGAACGGCAGGTTGGTGGTGACGATCAGTGACCCGCGCTCGTGGCGCTCTGAGAGCACCTGGAAGACGAGCTCGGCGGCGCCGTCGGGCAGCGCCAGGTAGCCCAGTTCGTCAACGACGACAAGCTCGGTGCGGGCGTAGCGGCCGACGACGCGTCCGAGCTCCCGGCGCGACTGGGCCTCCTGGAGCTCGTTCGCGAGGCCGGCGAGCGTCGTGAACCGGACCCTTCGTCCCTGGTGGCAAGCGCAGACCGCCAGCGCTGTTGCCAGCATCGTCTTGCCGGTGCCCGAGTCGCCGATGAAGATGATCGACTCGCGGTCATCGATCCAGGAGCCTTCCGCCAACGCGGCGATCGTCGCCTGGGGGATCTTCGGGTTGTCCTGGAAGCGGAAGTCCTCCAGGCGCTTGATCTGTGGGAAGCGGGCGTCGATCAGGCGGCGCTTCTCGCGGCGCTCGGCGCGCTCGGCCATCTCGGCCTCCAGCAGCGCGGCGAGGTAGGCGGTCGGCGTCTGCTGCTCGCGGGTGGCCTCGGCGGCCAGGGCGCGGAAGCGGCGGCGGACGGTTGGGAGCTTGAGCTCGATCGCGTGCGCCTCGATCAGCGCCTCGAGCGCGGCGATCTTCGCGTTCTTCGGGGGCGTGGTCATCGGCTGCTCCCGAGCAGCTGGTCATAGTCGGCGAGGTCCGGCGCCGGCCGCGCGTGCGCAGCGAGGCGCGGCTCAAGGTCGGTCAGCGCCGCCGGCGCTGCGTGCGTGGTCTCGGCGCGGCGGGCGAGGACGGCGACCGCGCGGCCGTCGAACGCTCCCGCCGCGAGCGCGCCGCGGACCGCGAGCGCAACGTTCTCGGGGCCGTGGTCGCGGCAGAGCAGGAGAACGTCGACCATCTGCCTCGCGGCCTCCGAGCGCCCGTAGCGAGCGGTGAGCGCCGCCCACAGCTCGTCGAAGCAGGCGGGCCAGGCGCCGCGGTCGCGCTCCTGTGCCAGTGCGAGCGAGTGTTCCATCCCGCCGGGCCTGCGCTTGAGCAGCTCGAGGTAGTGGTCGAGCTGGGCGCTCGTGCCGAACTTGCCGTGCAGGCGCTCGTGCCGCGCGACCTCGCGGCCGCCGTGGCTGATCGCGATCTCACGCGCGCCGATGCGCGCGCTGACGTTCAGCCCCGCGAGGGAGACCGGCACCGAGTAACGGTTCTGACGGATCGTGACCAACGACTTCTGATCCACCCTCGGCGCCGCCGTCTGGCACGCATCGAACGGCTCCGGCGGCAGCGCGAGCAGCAACGGGCGCTCCGCGGCCCACGCCTCACCGACCGTCCCCGGGCGCCCGTCGATCCGCCGGCCAAGATCCTGCTCGCAGCCGGCGAGCAGCATCTGGTTGAGCTCGGCGAGATCGGCGACCTGCGGGACCGGGACCAAGTGGTTGCGGCGATGGCGGCCCACCTCGCCCTCGACGCCGCCCTTCTGATGGGCTCCCTCGATGCCCGGTGTCGTGAACGCCGACGCGAACAAGTAGTGCGAGCGCAGCGCGACGAACCGGTCGCTCTCGACCCGCCGACGTCCCTTGAGAACCTTCTTGACCGCCGAGCTCAGGTTGTCAAAGCGGATCTCCGCGAACACGCCGCCGAACCACTCGAACGCCTCGACGTGCAGCTCAAGGAACGCCTGCTGGGTCTCGACCAGCGACGCCTGGCAGAACGCCACGCCCGAGAACGACGCGCGCATCACGAACAAGTGAACCCGCGTCGCGACACCGCCGAGCACGACCTCGGCCTGGCCCCAGTCGACCTCGGCCTCCCGGCCCGGGGCGTGGACCTGCGGCACGAACACCTCGCCGAGCGGCCAGCCCAGTTCGCGCTTGCGCCTGCGCACGTACTGGCGCACCGTGACCTCGGCGACATCGGCACCGTGCTCATCGACGAGCCGCCGGTGGATCCGCTTCGCGGTGTGGCGCTGCTTGCGCGGCGCCTCGCGGTCGGCTTCCAGCCACGCGTCGATCAGCGCCCGGTACGAACCGAGCTTCGGCGCCGGCCTGCCCACCGGCGCGCGCTTCGCCGGCGGCAACGGCGAGGCCAACGCCTGCCGCACCGCGCGGCGATGAACACCATGGCGCACCGCAAGCGCCCGGATCGACAGCCCCTCGCGAGCGCGGTCACGCCTGATCTGCTCGAACTGCTCCACTCTGGATCCCACTCCTCCGGCCTCCGGCTCAGCGCTCAAGATGAGCGCCAACCGTCAGGCCACGATCGGACGGAGGTGGGTCCAGTTCAAGCCATCGCAGTGGGGCCAGATCAGAGCATCGTTCTCACTCGGTGCTCGCATTCGGCGCATGGCCGCGTGTGGACGCACCATGGGAACCCGCGCTGACCTACCAACCGCCCGGCGTCGGAGACCTATGGCTGCACGACCCGGCCGCCGCGGGAGCGCTGGCCGACCTCATCGGCCGACGCCGCGCGACGCTGCTGAAGTTCCTGGACCGCCCGGCTTCGACCCGCGCGCTCGCCGAACGCACGGGCTGGAGCCCGGGCGGCGTGAACTCGCACCTTACGGCGCTCCGGCGCACCGGCCTGGTCGCCCGGCGCCGCAACGGCCGTGAGGTGATCTACTCCCGAACCGCCTCGGGAAATGCACTGGCCCTCCATGGATGAGTGACACAGCCGCTCCGGCCTGCGCTTCGATGTAGGCCAGGGAGACGGTCGCGGCGAGATCCATCCAAACCCGTGATCGATCGCCAGAACGCCGGCGATCGATCAGTCAGTGCCGCGTCGCCGAGTTGACTCTTGACCTGAGGGAGCTGCGTGGCGTCTTCGCCAGCGAGCACGTCGATGTCGTCAAGGGCCTCGACGCGGACCGCCGATCCCGGCAGTGCGGCGATGTCCCAGAGCACGAGCAGCCCAACCTGAAGCTGGTGCAGGTATCCAGCGGCCGAGAAAGCGGCAGAGTGCGTGGAGCGGACGATCGCGGAACGCTATCCCCGCGTGTCGCGCAACGGCAACTCGTCGCCTTGGACCGGCTCGGTCGTCGGACTAGCCCCGGGTCCGCAGACGAACCGACCTTGCGTTTAGGCACTCGATAGGCACTCGGGCGCGAATCGCGCATCGGCGGGATAACCCCGATCTTGGCTTGAAACGACGAAAACCGCCCGTCAGCAGGCGGTTCTCGAATGGCGAGACCCGGACTCGAACCGGGGACACCACGATTTTAGTCGTGGGCCTGAATCCCTCTAACCGCGCTGAAAGTCCTGCAGTCTGGGACTTCTTCGACCGCTGCGACCACAAGGCCATATCATCGCAAATTGCGGTTCTTTCGCACGGGTTTGGGCACTCGCGGTGGCTTCGGTGCCCAATCAGATGTCGTCGACAGCGATCCATTGGTCCGCGACTACCCGCGGCACCCGTCGATTGGCCGGAGTGATCGGCGGTGCTCAACGCCGCGGTTCAGCTCGCTGCGGATCAGTTGCCGTTCCCGCTGACGTCGCCGACAACCTTGCTGAAGGCGGCACCCTCTACCTGCAGTCAGAGACGGCAACTGTCGCTTCTATCGGCGAGACACTCGGGTTCGCAGTCAAGCCCATTGGGACGGTTCTTAACCTGGCCGACGCGCACAGGGGCTGCATTCCGTAGCTCGCATCGCCAGGCGTTTCACGAGGCGGACTGAGAGGCGGCGCGGTCTACTGGCTAATAGTCG
Organism: uncultured Solirubrobacteraceae bacterium; assembly: GCA_963803335.1. Lineage (GTDB taxonomy): Bacteria > Actinomycetota > Thermoleophilia > Solirubrobacterales > Solirubrobacteraceae > DASSUW01. The sequence continues at coordinate 6,216 of CAWDME010000021.1, forward strand.
AGGCGGGTCGCGGGAAGATGATCTGGGGATGTCGCCGTAGCAACGGAACTTCGTCGCCGGGTCGCGCCGTCTGATGGGAACTCTGGCGCCGAGGCGGCCGAGGGCGCGGCCGAGCCCGCCGTTGCCGCTCGTAATGAGCGCGCCGCAGGACCTTCGGGATGTGTCTGCAGTTATGCCGGTTCCTCGCATCCCTGCGCGGCCTTGCGCAGCCGCGCGACGGCTTGCCGCAGTAACCGCGAGATGTGCATCTGCGTGAGGCCGACGCGGTCGCCTATCTCGGACTGCGTGAGGTCCTCTTCGAAGCGCAGCCTCAGGATCTCCCGCTCGCGGTCGCTGAGGACCGACGCCATAGACTCGACGGTGGTGGAGTCTTCGGCCTGACGGTAGCCCGGGTCGTCGCCGCCCAGCGTGTCACCGAGCCGCGTAGCGTCCTGGTCGGCGTCGGAGACGGGGCGATCGAGAGAGTCGGCTCGGTAGGCGGCTGCCGCCTCGTGCGCTTCGAGCACCTGCTCGATGGTGACCCCCACCTCGTCAGCGATCTCGGACGCAGTCGGTGCGCGCCCGAGCTTGTGAAAGAGGGGATCGGTCGCGCGGTCGACGCGCAGCGCCAGTTCCTGCAGGTCGCGGGGGACCCGGACAGCCCAGCCCTTGTCGCGGTAATGGCGCTTCAGTTCTCCCGCGATCGTCGGTACGGCGAACGACGAGAACGCGGTGCCGCGTGCGGGGTCGAATCGGTCGATGGCCTTCAGCAGGCCCACGGACGCGACCTGAACGAGGTCGTCCAGCGGCTCGTTGCCCCGGTGGTAGCGTCGCGCCAGCTGCGTGGCGAGTGGGAGAAACCGCTCCACCAGCGCGTCGCGGGCCGCCCGATCGTCACGCTCGCGATAGGGCGCGAACAGTCGCCGCTCGTCGAACCTACGCGCCAGTCGGTCGTCGCCGGCGCCGTTGCGGCGGCCGTCGTTCGCTGCGCCCCGTCGCGACCGCACGTTTCTGCTGGGGACCACGGGAACTGGAGCGCCCGGCCATGGTGCGCTCACGGCCATGGACGGTGACTTCTGTGTGGTTGTCATGAGGTCCATGGCGAGTCCTCCGGTTCGTAGGGACACGGGGCGGCACGCTGACGCTCGCGTGCGGCTCACGCACGACGCGAACTCGGCCGAGGTCCGGTAGAGTATCGCAATAGCCATTGCGGCAATAGGGGTTGCCGCAATAGTCATTGCGCAAACCCCCCGTTGTCAACCGCATCTACGAGACTGCATCCATGGCCCACGACCCACTCCTTGAAGCACTGGCGACGCTCGAGGACGCGCTCGCCGACAACCAGAAGCGGACAACGCTGATCAAGAAGCGAATCACCCAGCTCCGTCGCTTGCGCTCGAAAGGCGCGTCGTACACCGAGAGCGTCTCCAGAAACGACGGCCCGCTCATCGTGCAGCTGCTCACCGAGAGTTCAGCGGCGCTCGACAGGAGTGGAGCAAACGTACGCCGGGCCGAAGCGCGCGCGCTCTACGCCGAGGGCCTGACGATGGAGCAGATTGCGGAGCGCTTCGGCGTCACACGGCAACGCGTCTCGACCCTCCTGCGCAAAGCCCCAGACTGATGCGCACCGGCGTTGCCGCGGACGTTCTTATGGGACGCGGGTGATCGGTGACAGCTCGTAGATGCCGTCGAAGATCGCGTCATCGGGCTCGTAGACGCGCAGGAGCGGCCGGAATGTGCCGGCGGGGGTGGGCAGCCAGCTCGCGCGGCGAGCCTGGTCGCTGGGCTCGTCGCGCTGCATGACGATCGTGAGCGAGCCGTCCGGTGCAGTGTGCAGGCCGGGGGTGCGGTCGCCGATTGAGTAGCGGTCGATCGGATTCTCGACCAGATAGAAGTCGGGCGTGTCGTACATCGTCACTGACCAGAATGCGCGGCAGGGCGGTGGTGTCGGGAAGCGCAGCTCATAGCGGCGCTCGCCGTCCAGCGGTTGACCGTCGGCGTCGACGTAGACCATGGCGTAGGCGGCTTCGTAGCCGTGGTTGCCCCATAGCCCGCCGCGCGCGGCGCCGGCGCGCAGCAGGTATCGCTCCGGCCCGTCCGCGAGCTTCCACCGCGGATCGTCGAGCGTTCCGATCTCGAAGAAGTCCAGGTTGTAGTCGAAGATGTGGTAGGTCAGGTCCCAGCCGTTCTGCTTTGGGCTGCGTGCCTGCGTGAGCGCGCTTTCTAAGCGCTCTCGTCCGGCGGCCAGGCCGTCGCGCAGCGCCACGGCTAGGCCGGAATCGGGATCGCGATACGGCGACTCGGCAGCCAGTAGGCCGAGCGGCTCGAAGCGCTGCTGATAGACGCGATCGCGCTCGGCCGGCGGGAACGCGCGCATCCAGACCCGCAACTGCTCGAAGAAGCGCAGCTCCTCGCGCACGGTCAGATCAGGTTGAGCGATACCGGTCCCGGGCTTCGTCGGGGTGAGCGTCAGCCGGCTTTGCAGCTCGCGCACCGCAGGTATGTCCGCCTCGCCATCCACCGCCCAGCGGCCGACGATCGTGCCGACGGCGGTCGGGAACCGAATCAGTGTCACGTCATCGGGCGCCGCACCGTCCCAGCCGGGCGGCACCAGCAAGAAAGATCGCTCGGCGGTTCCGGTCGCGCGATGCCCGACGTAGGCGAAGTTGTTCGTCCAAGCGTCGACGAACTGCAGCACGTAGTAGCGGCCGCCAGTGTCAGGGACGTCCAGACGTACCGGCCCGCCGCTCGTGTCCACGTTGGCGATCGAGTAGACCGTGTCGTTGTTGACCGACACGAACCTGGTCTCCAGTCCCGCAAGCGCGGACGCGTGACCGAACCGATTGAAGGGCGTGGCCGGCACCGCCCCGATCCCCTCACGAGCGAAGCGCTCCACCTCCTGCACGTCAAAGACCAACGGGAACCCGTAGATGAACGCATCAGCAGCCAAAGCGACACGACCGTCAGCCATGCCCGCAACCCTACTGTTGGCAACGAGGCGCGCCGTTCCGAACGACGCCAGCGAGCGGCGGCCGCCGTCGGTAGCGGATGTCATCCCGGCGCGGCGCTTCGTCTGTACGCGCGCAAGGCCGCCCGCGACCGCAGCCAGCAACTCAGCCGCCGCTTAGAGGGCATCCTTGATCGTCACGCTGCCTGCACCTCGACCGGCAGGAGCCGATCGGCATCGCCGTGCACGCCCAGCGTCGGGACGTCGATCTTCTCGAGGTCGGCGCGGAAGTGCTCGATCCACGTGGGCGCGGCACGCCATGGTCCCGTACGCCGACGCACCGGCGCCGACCATCGAGTTGAACGAGGGTGCGGCCGGTCGCGCGCGTCAGCCGAGCGCGCCGCCGACGATCCGGCGCTCGGGGTCGTAGGCGTCGAGCACCCGCTGCAGCCGATCCCAGCCGGCCGAGCCGAACGCGCGCGCGGGGTCCCGATCGGTCGTCGCCGCGCTTAGGATCACCTGGTCGGCGGCCCACAGTGCGAGGTGGGCGCGCACCTGGCCGAGCCGCGCGAGCGTGGCCGCCGTCGCCTCAGGGGCAGGCGCCGGGCCGGCCGCGAACACCGAGTGGCTCGCCGCGAAGCCGCTGACCGCGGCGCGGTCGTCGCCGTCCGGCTCCGACATCGCGCCGCCGAGCAGCCGCACTTCGAGCACGCTGAGCGGGGCAACCTCGCCGCTCGCCGCGAGTTCGGCAATGAGCATCGCCGCGTCCTCCGGGAGCTCGCGCAGGAGGAAGCCGTCGCCGCGCGAGGGCACCGGCGTCTCGGGGTCGCCCGCGATCCGCACGAGGTCGGTAGGGCCGATCGGCGCGAACGTGTCGACCAAGCTGCCGGGGATCGCGCGCAGCGGCGCCATGAGGTCGACGGCCTCGTCGTGGTCGCCGAGGTAGGCCGCGATGACGGCCGCGATCCGGCGGCCGCGCAGAGGTGGCGGGATCACCTCCAGCGGCGGCAGCTCGAGGTATCGGAAGGCGGCTCCGAGCGCGTCGGGTGCGCCGGTCAGCGCGCGGAAGGCGGCGAGCACGTCGGCCGCCTGCTCGGCCGGCCACGCGAGCATGCCGCCGGAGACGGCCGCCAGCGGGTGCAGGGCGAGCTCGGCCGCCACGACGACGGCGCCGCGCCCGCCGCCGCGCAGCGCCCAGAAAAGGTCCGGCTCGCTGTCGGCGTCGACCCGCCGCCGCTCGCCGCTCGCGAGCACGACGTCGAACGAGGTGGCATTGGAGGCGGCGAGCCCGTGGCGGCGGCTCAGCCAGCCTGTCCCGCCGCTCAGCGTCAGGCCGACGACGCCGACGGTGCCGGCGAACCCGAGCACCGGCGCGAGCCCATGCGCGGCCGCCGCGCCGGCCGCGTCCGCCGCCTGCACGCCGGCCTCGACCCGGGCCGTGCGCGCGACGGGGTCGACCGACACGCCGCGCAGCCCTGACGTCTTGAGCAGCACGGTCTCGTCGAGCGGGCCGAGCGCGTCGGCGCCGTGGCCGGTGGCCTGGGGCGCGACCCAGTGGCCGGCCCGCAGCACGGCAGCGATGTCGTCGGCGTCCGCGGCCTGAACGACCGCGGCCGGCCGCTGGTCGGCGCTCAGGTTCCACGCGGCGCGCGCCTCGTCCCAGCCCGGCTCGCCGGGGAGGCTGACCCGTCCGCGCACGATGTCCTGAAGGGAGTCGACTGGGGAGGTCATCGCGCGATCATGCCAGGACGCGCCGGCGACCGCGCCCGCGCGCTTCGCCGCGTCGTGGAAGCCGGAGAGCAGCGCGAGCCATCGCTTCGAGGCAGGCGCCGGTGCGCTGAAGCATTCCGTTCGCGACGGCACGGAGCCGCATAGTCGAGGCACAGTGTCCCGCGGCTTGATCGTTGTCCGACGATCCGTGACGGGGTCCTAAACGGGGTCCAAGTGAGACGCAAGTGAGCACAACTGACGAAGACTCAAACCGCACCGCAGAGCCAAGTCGGCCCCCCACACAACCACCCGCGTCGGGTGTGGTCCCGGCGGTCGCGAGTTGCGATCCCGTCGCTCACGCGGACGTCCGAGTTGGCGGCCCCGTATCACGTCACCGTCCGATCTTTGGGACGCTTCGGCGGCGAGTCAAGTCCCGGACATGACCCGCGTCGAACCTGCGAGACCACGCGCGGGAGTCGTGTGGTCTTGATCTCTAACAGGACGCCGAAACTCCCACGGGCTCTGGTCTCGCGCGCCAACACGTTGACTCCGGATCGTCGGCTCAGTGCCCAATCGAGTGCCCAATGAACGCTCGAATCCGACTACCCGAAAAGAAGAAAATCCCGCTGGAATGCAGGATTGCTAATGGCGAGACCCGGACTCGAACCGGGGACACCACGATTTTCAGTCGTGTGCTCTACCAACTGAGCTATCTCGCCGCAGCGCGCTAGAGCCTAGCGCGCTCCTGCTGCCGGGTCGGCGCCGTTGCGACCCCACCGAGATCGTGCGCCGGCTGACATTTCGGTGGCGGTCGTCCGGGTCCGTCCGCGAGGATGCGGCCACGGTGTACGACGACACCGAGCAGCTGATCGCGGCCGGCAGCGAGGCGCTGGCCGACGGCCGCTGGTCGAGCGCGCAGCGCTCGTTCGAGGCCGTGCTGGAGCGCGGCGACGCGCCCGAGGCGCTGGCCGGTCTGGGCGACGCGTTGTGGTGGCGCGGGGAGACCGATGCCGCCGTGCACTTCCAGGAGCGCGCGTACGCGGCGTTCCGGCGCCGTCCGGACCCGCTGCAGAGCGTGCTCATCGCTCTCTCGCTGTACTTCCTCTACCGCATCAGCCTGGGCAACACCGCGGCGGCGCGCGGTTGGCTCGGGCGTGCGGCGCGGCTCGTGGACGACTGCGAGCTGGCGCCGCTGGCCGGGTGGGTGCTGCTCGCGCGCGCCCACGACAGCGACGACGCGACGGCGGCCGAGCGGTGGGCGCGGGACGCGTGCGACCGTGCCCGCGCCTTCGCGGACGCGGACCTCGAGCTGTGCGCGCTGAGCCAGCTCGGCGCCGCGCTGGTGCAGACCGGCCGCGTGCAGGAGGGCATCGCCTTGCTCGACGAGGCGATGGCGGGGTCGCTGGCCGGCGAGGGCGAGCGGCCGCACACGGTCGTCTACGCGAGCTGCAACATGATCAGCGCCTGCAGCGAGATCGCCGCGATCGAGCGCGCGGCCCAGTGGATCCGCGCCGCCGACCGCTTCACGCACCGCTACGGCTGCGCGCATCTCTACACCCACTGCCGCACCTACTACGGCGGCATCCTGTTCGCGACGGGCGACTGGCCAGCGGCGGAACGCGAGCTGAAGGCAGCGCTCGACACCGGCCGCTCCGCCGAGCGGGCGCTCTACGGCGAGGCGCTCGCGCGGCTCGCGCAGCTGCGGCTGGCGCAGGGCCGGCCGGAGGAGGCCGAGCGTCTGCTCGAGGGCTACGAGGACGACTACACGAGCGCGTGCACGCTCGCGGCGCTGCGCCTGGCCCGTGGCGAGCCGGATGAGACCGCCGGCATCGTCCGCCGGCGGCTGCGCGAGCTCGACGAGCACGAGCGCACCCGCACCGGGTCATATCGCGCCGGCGCCGCGGTCTGCGTCGAGACGGCGGCGCTGCTCGAGCTCTTGGTCGAGGCGGAGCTCGACCGCGCTCGGCCGGACGCCGCCGCGGCCGCGGCGCAGCGGCTGCGGGCGCTGGCCGAGACGCTCGAATGCGAGCTGATCGCCGCGCGCGCACAGCGGGCGCTCGCCCGCGTGCCGCTCGCGACCGGTGACTCCGCGGCGGCGCTGCCGCACGTCGAGCGCGCCGTCGCCTTGTTCGCCCGCCTGGCGATGCCGTACGAGACGGCCCGGACCCGCGTGCTGCTGACCCGGGCGCTGAGCCGCGAACAGGAGCGCGACACCGCGGTGGCGCACGCCCGTGCCGCGCTCACCGCCTTCGACGCCCTCGGGGCGACGCGCGACGCCGACGCGGCGGTTGCGCTGCTCCGTGCGCTCGGCGCGACGGCCGCGCGCCGCGCGCCGCGCTCGACCGCCGCGCTGACGCGGCGCGAGCTGGAGGTGCTCGCGTTGCTCGGCGAAGGGCTGTCGAACCGCGAGCTGGCCGAGCGCCTGTTCCTCACGCGCAAGACGGTCGAGCACCACGTGCACAACGTGTTGACCAAGCTCGGCCTGCGCAGCCGCGCCGAGGCCGCGGCCTACGCCGTGCGCCGCCACACCGATTCCGCCTCGACTTAGGGGTTCTCGCCGATGTGCCGGCGGCGGCGGCCTGCGAGCGTCCCCGCCATGACCCTGACCGCAGACATGGCTGGACTCGGCGAGCGGCTGCGCGGCACCGCGCTGGGCCCCGACCATCCCCACTACGAGGCCGCGCGCCACATCCACAACCACGCGTACGCCGGTCGCCCGGCGTTGATCGTGCGCTGCGCCGACGCCGGCGACGTGATGACGGCGCTGGCCTTCGCGGGTGCGGAGGGACTCGAGGTCGCCGTGCGGGCCGGCGGCCACAGCGTGCCCGGGTACTCGTCCGTCGACGGCGGGCTGGTGATCGACCTCACGCCGCTCCGCTACGTGCAGGTCGACCCGGTCGCCCGCATCGCCCGCGTCGGCGGCGGCGCGACCGCTCGCGACCTCGATCATGCGACGCACGCGTTCGGGCTCGCGACGCCCACCGCCACGGTGTCGGATGTCGGCGTGGCGGGCTTCACGCTCGGCGGCGGCATCGGCTACCTCTCGCGCGCGCACGGGCTCGCGTGCGACAACCTCGCCGGCGCCGACGTCGTGCTCGCCGACGGCTCGTTCACCCGCGCGGGCGCCGACGGCGATCCCGACCTGCTGTGGGCGCTGCGGGGCGGCGGGGGCAACTTCGGCATCGTCACCGAGCTGCGGCTGCGGCTGCATCCGGTCGACGTCGTCACGGGCGGGCCGATGCTGTGGCCGATCGAGGCGACCGAGCGGATCGTCGGGCACTACCGCGAGTGGATGCCCGAGCAGCCGGACGACATCTACGCGTTCGTCGCGCTGCTCACCGTGCCCCCGGCCGAGCACTTCCCGCCGGCGGCGCGCGGGCGCACGGCGTGCGCGCTGGTGTGGTGCAACACCGCCCCCGCGGAGCGCTCTCAGGCGGCGCTCGACGAGTTCCGCTCGCTGGCGCCGCCGCTGCTGGACGGCGTCGGGCAGCTCCCGTACCCGGCGCTCCAGGCGGCGTTCGACGAGCCGGCGGCCCTTGGCACGCACAACGAGCTCGCCGGCCGGCTGTTCGCGACCGTCCCGGACGGCGCCGTGCGGGAGTACGTGCGCTTCGCCGGCGCCGCCCCGACGCCGCTCTGCCAGACGCACCTGTACCCGCTCGACGGCGCGGCCGCCCGCGCGGATCGCGACGCCGCGGCGTGGCCGTGGCGTGACGCCGCGTTCGCGCAGATGATGGCGGGCGTCAGCTCCGAGGCCGGGCACGACGCCGAGCTGCGCGCGTGGACGCGCGGCTTCGCCGACGCACTGGCCCCGTACGCGCTGCCCGGCTGCTACTCGAACTTCATGATGGACGAGCCCGACGCGGCCCGGACCGCCTACGGTGCCGCGCACGACCGGCTGGCCGCGCTGAAGGCCGCCTACGACCCCGACAACGTGCTGCACCGGAACGTGAACGTGCGGCCGGGGTAAACGACCTAACGCCGCTCGGCGACCCAGAGATAGCGCCGCGAGGCGCCGGTCCACGGGCCTCGCGCATAGTCGCCGTACCGCTCAACCACGCGGAACCCGCTGGTCTCGAGCAGCAGCTCGAGCTCCTCCGGGAAGTAGATGTGCCAGTCGAGGTCGCCGATCCGGTGCTCGACGCGCCCGTCGGTGTAGTGGATCTCGTAGCGGTTCGTCGAGCGCAGCGTCTGCGTGCGCGGGTCGTAGACGTCGGAGTAGCTGCGCAGGAAGCGCGAGACGCCGAGCTCGGGCGCCGCGTGGTCGACGTCGACGCGCAGCGGCGGGCAGGCGCCGGTCGACTCGGCGATGAAGTCGTAGCGCGGCTGGATGATGTCGAAGGCGAAGGTGCCGCCCGGCGCGAGCAGCTCGCGCGCGCTCGTCAGACATGCCACGCGGTCGTCGCGCCCGATCAGGTACGCGAGCGAGTTGAACGGAACGATGACCATGTCGAACGGCCCGTCGAGCTTCGGCCGGCGCATGTCGCCCTCGACCACGCGGAGGGCCGCGCGCACGCTTTCATCCTCGCCCGCGAGCCGCTCGCGCAGCCGCGCCAGGAACGGCGCGCTGTAGTCGACGGCCACGATCTCGGAGGCGACACCGAGGCGCGCGAGCGGGATCGTCACGCGGCCGGTGCCACAGGCGAGCTCGAGCAGCCGCTCGGGCACGATCTCCTGGAGCAGCGCCTCCCAGTAGCCGTGATCGAACCCCGGATCGTCGGCGTTCTCGATCTCGTAGAGGTCAGGGTCGAGCCAGATCAAGCGGGCACGGGGGTGGGCGTGGGCGCGGGCCAGGCGGTCCGCATGCGCGGGCTGGACATCGCGATCACCCCCAGCATGCCAGCCGAAGCCAGCGCGAACGTCGCTTGCACGCCGCCGACCGAGATCAGCACGCTCGCGCCGATGAACGACGCTGCGAAGGCGAGCGAGGTCAGGGCCTTCTGGAGTGCGAAGACGCGACCGTGCAGGGCGTCCGGAACCGCGGCGCCGAGCAGGAGCCGGTCGTGGACGAGCGCGAAGCCGTTGCCGAACCCGCCGAGCGCGAAGACGGCGAGCACGAGCCACAAGTTGGGGGCGATCGAGCACAGCAGGAGGTCGACCGCCATACAGGTCAGGCCGGTCAGGTACGCGCGGCGCCACTCCCACGTGGACTTGAAGCGCGCGGCGAGCGAGCCGAGGATCGTGCCGACGCCGGTCGCGGTCACGAGCGCGGCGAGGCCGGAGCCGCTCGTGCCGAGCACGTCGCGCGCGAGCAGCACCTCGCCGACGTTGGTCACGCCCGCGAACAGCACGGCGGCAGTCGAGCTCGCGAGCAGCAGGCGGATCTCGGCGCGGCCGCCGAGCATCTTCAGCCCGACGCGGAGGTCGGTCCACAGCGAGCGGTACTCGACCTTCTCGGCGCTCCGCCCGCGCGGGCCGACGCTGGTCAGCAGCAGCGCGGAGACGGCGAACGAGATCGCGTTGACGCCGAGTAGCGCGGTGACGGGCACGAACGCGAGCAGGCCCGCGGCGAGCGCAGGCCCTGCGGTGAGGCCGAGGTCGTCGAGCGCGCCGAACAGGCCGAGTGCGGCCGGGCGGCGGTCACCCGGCGCCAGCCGGGACACGCCGGACAGCGCGGCGGGCGCGAACAGCGCGGCGCCCGTGCCGGCGAGCGCGGCGCCGAGCACCAGCCACGGGAGCGTGTGGGCGAAGGCGACGAGCGTGAAGGCGACCATGCGCAGCAGGTCGGAGGCGATCGCGCACACTCGCCAGCCGATCCGGTCCACGAGCGCGCCGAATAGCGGGCCCATGAGGATCGCCGGCAGCAGGTCCGGGATGAGGACGGCGGTGACCGCCCACGCCGACTTCGTGTGGTCGTACGCGATCAGCGGCAGCGCGACGTGCGCGAGCCCCGAGCCCAGGCACGACTGCGCGTGGGCGGTGAAGAAGCGTCGGCTCGCGGCGTCGCCGAGCGCGTTGCGCAGCATCGTCAGGCCCCCGCGGGGATGGGGTGGCGCCAGCGGCGCGGCACCAGTCGGGACCGGGACACGCCGTGCAGCAGCACGAGCACGCCGGTGACGATCACCAGGTCGCCGACGCTGTAGACGTTGAAGAGCGGCCACGACGCCGGCGTGGCGAAGACGTCACCGAGGAACAGCAGGTGCGGATGCTGGACCGCGCCGGAGTTGACGAAGCCCTCGCCGGCCTCGCGGGCGACATGCTGGGCGAGCGCGGGGTCGGCCGGCATCACGCCGCCGTTGGCGGCGATCGCGATGAAGTTCAGCAGCCCGCCGAGCATGATCACCGGCACGCCGGGGATGCGGCGGTTCGACCAGGCGAACGCGCCGAGCAGCGCATAGCTGGCCATGTGGACGGTCTCGTGGAGGCCGGCGGTGCCGCCCGGCAGCACCGAGATGATGAGGATCTGCGTGCCGATGCCGGCCAGCGCGAGCCACGGGCGGCGCAGCTGCAGGTCGGCGAGCGCGGTTAGACGCCCGCGCGCGAGCGGAACCGTTACGAGGCAGAGGAGGAAGACGAGGCCGAGGATCATGCACAACCGGCATCGGCGCGCGAGGACAAAGGCTCACTCCAACAAATGTCCAAACGCTCATGTCCTTCCTTGTGGACGCCGATGCGGTGAGGGATTCGGGCTTCCGGAACAGGACTGGGAGCCATGACAAGGAGGTCTCCAGGTGAAGGCACGCCTGTACCGCACCGCCATGACCGTGAGCATCGTCGCCATCCTCCTCGAGGGGCTCGGCGCGGGCTGGAAGTGGGGCTAGGACTCAGGTCCTATCCCAAACGTCCGCACCTAATCACTCAACGGAGGGAATGGAAACTATGAAGGTCCTTAACGGCCGCAAGTGGTAGGCGAGAGGGTGCCGTGAGCCGCCGCAAGGCGGGCACCAGGGCAGGGCACCCTCTTCCTTTCTTATCCCCCGATGCGCTTTCTACCGTCCAGACTTCCACCGCTTCAGGCCTATGTGGCTGCGGTCATCTTCGCCGGCGCCCTGTGTGGTGTCGGCGTCTTCGTGCTGGACGGCACGAGTCTCACGCGGCTTGTCAGCCCTGAGATCCTCTTCTTCGCCGGCTGCGCTCTCATCGGCGAGCTGGTCCCGCTGAAGGTCGTGACCCGCGGCGTCGAGGGCGAGGTCACAACTTCCACGACGTTCGCGTTCGCGACCCTGCTGGTCGCCGGCCCCGCGTGCGCGTTCGCCGTGCTCGTCGGCGCGAGCTTCGCGGCCGACTCAATCCGCGGCAAAGCGCCGACCAAGCTGCTCTTCAACAGCAGCCAGTATGCGATCACGCTGACCGCCGCGGCGGTCACGCTGCATTTCCTCACCGGCGTCCCGCGCGTGGGCGAGGAGTTCCACTTCGCCCCGTCCGACCTGCCCGGCATCCTCGCCGCGGCTTCCGTCTTCTTCGTGGTCAACTCCGTGCTCGTCGCGACGGTGATCGCGCTCGTCCAGCAGCTGCGGATTGGCCGCTACCTCGTGCAGGACTGGTTCTTCCAGGTCTCCACCGGTGGCCTGATGCTCGGCCTCGCGCCGATGGTCGCCCTCGCCGCCGACTTCGCGCTGCCGTCGGTCGCGCTGCTCTTCCTGCCGCTGCTCGCCGTCCATCGCGGCGGCCGCCAGGCGATCGCCAAGGAGCACCAGGCGCTGCACGACGCGCTCACCGGCCTGCCGAACCGCACGCTGTTCAGCCACCGCATCGAGCAGATGCTCAACGCGGGCCGCCGCGCCGATCGCATCGCCGCCGTGATGCTGATCGACCTCGATCACTTCAAGGAGATCAACGACACGCTCGGTCACCATGCCGGCGACCGGCTGCTCCAGGAGGTCGCCGAGCGCCTCGACGCTTCGATCGACGAGCAGGACACCGTCGCCCGCCTCGGCGGCGACGAGTTCGGCGTGCTGCTCGGAGACCTCGCGGGCGACGAGGAGGCCAGCGCGGTCGCCCAGCGGCTGCTCACCCAGCTGCGCGAGCCGTTCTCGATCGACGGCCTCACGCTCGAGGTCGACGCCTCGATCGGCATCGCCTGCGCACCCGAGCACGGCAACGACGTCGAGCAGCTCAACCAGCGCGCCGACATCGCGATGTACGCGGCCAAGGAGGGCGGCCGCGGCCACGTGCTGTTCGAGCCGCAGCTCGACCGCTACAGCCCGCGGCGCCTGTCGCTCGCCGGCTCGCTCCGCTCGGCGATCGCCGACGGCGAGATCATCCTCTTCTTCCAGCCCAAGGCGGAGCTCACGACGGGCAAGATCGTGGGCGTCGAGGCGCTGGCCCGCTGGCAGCACCCGCGGCTCGGGCTGATCGGCCCCTCGGAGTTCGTGCCGATCGCCGAGCAGACCGGCCTCATCGGTCCATTGACGTCGCACGTGCTCGAGCAGGCCCTGCGGCAAGTACGAAGGTGGTCCGAGGAGGGGGAGGAGCTCTCGGTCGCCGTGAACCTCTCTGCGCGTTCCTTCCTGGACGCGCAGTTGGCCGTTGAGATCCCCCGGCTGCTGGAGGCGAGTGGGGTCGACGCGCGGCTGCTCGAGCTCGAGATCACCGAGAGCATGCTGATGCTCGACCCGGCCCGCGCCAAGGCGACGCTCGAGCGCCTGAGCGCAATCGGCCTCTCGCTGTCGGTCGACGACTTCGGCACCGGCTACTCGTCGCTGGCGAACCTCAAGCGCCTGCCGGTCGACGGCATCAAGATCGACAAGTCGTTCGTGATCGACATGCCGCACGACGCCTCCGACGCCGCGATCGTGCGCTCCACGATCGACCTCGCGCACAACCTCGGCCTGCGGGTCGTGGCCGAGGGCGTCGAGTCGCACGAGGCCTGGCGCCGGCTCGAGGACCTCGGCTGCGATCTCGCGCAGGGCTTCCACGTCTCGCGTCCGATTCCGGCCGAGGCCATGACGCGGCTGCTCGCCGAGCGCCGCGCCGCCGCTGAGGCCGAGCCGCAGCCGTACCCCTTCCGGGTCGTGCACGGCTACGCCTCGTAGTCTCCGCGAGGACATGCCCGTCGTCGTCGGCTCTGGGCCGAACGGCCTGGCGGCCGCGATCGTCCTGGCCCGGGCGGGCCGGGCGGTCACGGTGCTCGAGGCCGAGGAGACCGTGGGCGGCGGCTGCCGCTCGGCTGAGCTGACGCTGCCCGGCTACGTCCACGACCTGTGCTCGACGGTGCACGCGCTGGCGCTGGCGTCGCCGTTCCTGCGGGAGCTGCCGCTGCCCGAGCTCGTCCAGCCGCAGGCGCCGCTGGCGCATCCGTTCGACGATGGGACTGCCGTGGTGGCGGCGCGGTCGGTGGCCGAGACGGCGGCCGGCCTCGGCGCCGACGAGCGCGCCTACCGGCGGCTGTTCGAGCCGCTCGTGCGCGACGAGCTGTTCAGCGCCGTGCTGGGGCCCCTGCGCGTGCCGCGGCATCCGTGGCTGATGGCGCGCTTCGGGCGCGATGCCGTGCGCTCGGCAGCAGCGGTCGCCCGCTCCCACTTCGCCGGCGAGCGCGCGCGGGCGCTGCTGGCGGGCTGCGCGGCGCACTCGATGCTGCCGCTGACCGCTCCGGTGAGCGCCGCGTTCGGTCTCGTGTTGCTGGCGAGCGCGCACGCGGTGGGGTGGCCGGTCGCGCGCGGCGGGTCGCAGCGGCTCGCCGACGCCTTGGTAGACGTGCTGCGCGCGTACGGCGGGTCGGTGGAGACCGGGCGGCGCGTGACGTCGCTCGACGAGGTCTCCGATCGGCCCGTGCTGCTCGACGTCACACCGCGTCAATTCCTCGCCATGGCCGACGGGCTGCCCGGCCGCTATCGCCGATTCCGCTATGGCCCGGGCGTCTTCAAGCTCGACTGGGCTTTGGACGGGCCGATCCCATGGGCGGCGCCAGAGGTTTCGCGGGCGGGCACGGTGCACCTCGGTGGGACGCTCGACGAGATCGTCGCCAGCGAGGCGGCCAGCGCCCGCGGCGAGCATCCGGAGCGCCCGTTCGTGCTGCTCGTGCAGGCGACCGCATGCGACCCGTCACGGGCGCCCGCCGGCAAGCACACGGGCTGGGCGTACTGCCACGTCCCGAATGGGTCGACGCGTGACATGACCGCGGAGATCGAGGCGCAGGTCGAGCGGTTCGCGCCCGGCTTCTCGAAGCTCGTGCTGGCACGGTCGGCCATGAACAGCGTCGACGTGGAGCGACGCAACGCCAACCACGTCGGCGGCGACATCAACGGCGGGCTCCAGGACTGGCGCCAGCTGTTCGCGCTGCGCTACTCGACGCCGCTGCCGGGTGTGTTCCTGTGCTCGTCGTCGACGCCGCCGGGCGGCGGGGTGCACGGGATGTGCGGGTATTGGGCGGCGCGGGCGGCGCTGCGCTACGGCGCGTAGGTCTCGAACCGGACCAGCGGATCGAGCGGGTCGCCGTGCTCGTCGAAGCCCTTGCTACGGATCTCTTCGAGGTCGGCGGTCTCGGCCGCGATCTCCGCGGCTCTTCGCACCTCGGCGACGCCGGTCGGACCGGGCGCGTAGACGAGCGCGATCGTCACCTCCTGGTCCGGAAACGCCTCGCCCTGGATGCCGTCGAAGGCGATGATCGGCGTCGGCGCGAGCTCGCGTGCGCGGTCGTTCTCCGGCTCGCCCGGCAGGCCGACCAGGACGATCACGTCGTCGCCCTGCGGGACGCCGGCGAGGCGGAGTTGCGCCGCCACCTGCATGCCGTACTCGTGCGCGCCGGCGATC
The DNA here is from genome assembly GCA_963803335.1 of uncultured Solirubrobacteraceae bacterium. Taxonomy (GTDB): domain Bacteria; phylum Actinomycetota; class Thermoleophilia; order Solirubrobacterales; family Solirubrobacteraceae; genus DASSUW01. Next base: position 21,544 of record CAWDME010000021.1, read on the forward strand.
AGGCGCGCTCCCTGACCCGAATCGCGCAGCCGCTGCGCGATCCGCTCCGCCACCACCGTGTCGCGGGCGACCAGGCGGAACACCGTGCCGCGATGGTCGGCCGGGTCGTCGTCGGAGCCGGGCTCGTCGTCGCGCGTGACGCCCACCCAGGTAGCGACCGGGGCGAACAGCGGCAGCCCCGCCGGCGCGGTGACCTCCAGCGTCTCGGCGACCGCCCGGGACCGCCACGGTCCGATCACCGCGCGCGCCCCGGCAGAGACCGCTCGCTCCGCGGCGCCGACGGGGTCGCCGTCGCCGTGGGCCACGTGCGGCACGCCCTTGGCGCTCAGTACCTCGTCGACGACTCGGGTCAGCTCGGGCGGCAGGATCGAGTGGACGGCCATCGCGGCCGACCGTACCTCAGCCGGCCCAGGCGAGCAGGTCTGGCAGCGGGTCGATCGGGTGCGAGGCCTTGCTCGCGTACCAGCCGTCGAGCCAGATCTCGAAGTGCAGATGCGGGCCGTCGGCGTGGCCGGTCGCGCCGACCGCGCCGAGCGACTGCCCGGCCGTCACGGCCTGGCCCTTGTCGACGAGCACCGAGCCGGTCTGCATGTGCATGAACACGTACGAGCGACCGTCATCGCCGCTGAGGACGACGTAGTGACCGGCGCCATCAGCCTGGTAGGCGCGCCAGAAGATCGTCCCCGCCCGCGGCGCCACGATCGGCGTGCCGGCGGCGGCGGCGATGTCCTGGCCTTGGTGGCTATGCCCTTCGCGGCCCGCGCCGAAGCGGCTGTCGACGCCGCCGAAGTCGTACGCGCCCTGAACCGGGAACACGCCTGCCGTCGCGGTCACCGGCGCGGCCTGGATTTCCACCGGGCTGGTGGCCGACGCGTGCGCTCGCTTGCCGACGATCGTCGCGCGCAGCCGCACCACGTAGTCCCCCGCCGTCTCGATCTTCGGCCGCCACTTCGCCGCCAGCTGCCGGTTGGCGGGCTTGCGGCCGAGCTGCCGCGTGGCCTGCGGCTTGCCGCCGTGCGCCGGCAGCAGGTCGAGCCGCACCCGCACCCGCTTCGCCTTCGCGGTCACGCGATAGCGCACCGTCAGCGTCGCCCCGGGCGTGATCGTCCCCGGCGCGACCGTGAACGCCGTCGCTGCCAGCGGCGTGTACCCGGTGCCGCCGGTCGACTGGGCGTGCGCGGTCGCGGGAATCGCCGCGGTAGCCACGACAGCGATGAGGACTGCGAGCGAACGGCGCACGTAGTGAGGGTCGGTGGGGACACCGATCCGCTCAACGGCTGCACGCGTTCGTTCAATTTCGCGCGCCGAAGTGCATCGATTCTGCGGAATCCGGGCGATTCCTTCGTTCGCCGCGCGAAGGTTGGCAAGTTATGCGCCCTGGCCGGAGTCGACCAGTTACGAGGTCGACTTCCTGCGGCGGGCGGAGAGGCTCGTCGTCGAGGTCGACGGGTTCGCCTGCCACTCCACGCGCGCTTCACCTACATGCAGATCGTCAACGAACCCGCCACGGTCACAGTATGCCTGGCAACGCATATAACTATCTAGTAATATAATCGCCATGGCCTCGACCTTCGACGTCCTCGCCGAGCCGACGCGGCGCCGGATCCTGGATCTCCTCCGTGACTCCGAGCGCCCCGTGAACGAGCTCGTGACCACGCTGAAGGTCAGCCAGCCCGGAGTCTCCAAGCACCTGCGCGTACTGCGCGAGGCGGGGCTGGTGGAGGTCCGGATCGACGCGCAGCGCCGCCTTTACCGCGTGCGCCCGGAGCCGCTGGCGGAGATCGAGGAGTGGCTCGCGCCCTACCGGCGCCTGTGGGGCGACCGCCTCGACGCCCTCGAGCGCCACCTGGACGAAACGGAGGACCGATGAACGGCACCCACACCACGCTCGCCGACGGCCGCCACGAGATCCGGTTCGAGCGGCGGCTGAACCACCCGATCGACCGCGTGTGGTCGGCCATCACCGAGCCGGCCGAGATCGAGGCGTGGCTGGCCCGCGCCGACCTCGACCTGCAACGAAGGCGGCCGCGTGCGGCTCGAGTGGCTGAACACCGACGACGCCGAGGGCAACCAGCACGACGAAGGGGTGGTCGCCGAGGGGACCGTCACCGAGATCGACCCGCCGCACCTGCTCGTACTCGAGACGGACATGCAAGGGACGGTGACCTGGCGACTGCGAGCGGACGGCGCCGCCACAGACCTCGCGCTGACGGTCGTGCTCGCGATGCCGGACGAACACGTGCCGGAGAACGTCTCGGGCTGGCACGTGCACCTCGACTTCCTCGCCGACTGGCTCGATGCCGGCACGCGCGTGGACTGGCCCCACTGGCCACGCGAGCGCTGGGAGGCGATCCGCGAGGGCTACGCGGCGAGCATGCGCCCCATCAGCTGAACGCAGCCCGCCTTCGCCAGCGGCTCGTTGAGGTTGCCGCACTTGGGCGACTGCACGCACGACGGGCAGCCGCTCTCGCACGGGCACTCGCTGACGAGCCGGTGCGCGTCGTCGACCAGCGCCTCGAACTGCTGGTAGCCGCGGCGGGTGATCCCGATCCCGCCGGGGTGCCCGTCGTAGATGAAGATCGTCGGCTTGCCGGTCTGCGGGTGGAAGTTGGTCGACAGGCCGCCGATGTCCCAGCGGTCACACATCGCGAGCAGCGGCAGCACGGCGATCTGGGAGTGCTCGGCGGCGTGCAGTGAGCCGAGCATCGCGTCGAGCGGCATGTTCGCGACCTCGTCACCGAACTCGTACCAGAGCGCCTGCGTGGCGAACGACGTCTGCGGGAGGTCGAGCGCCACGAGGTCGATCGCCTCGTGGTCGGACAGGCGCTTCTTCTGGTAGGCGAGCACCTGCTCGGTGACCACGACGGTGCCGAACGAGAGCGTCACGCCGAGCGCCGGCCGGCTCTCGATCAGCCGCTCGATCCAGGTGTCGGTCTCGCGCTTGGGCTGCGTGTACCAGTCGCCGTCGAACGGCTGCACGAGCGCGCGCCGGCTGGACAGATCGAGCCCGCTCACCTCGTACGAGCGGCCACCGTGGAGGTAGATCGCCCCGTCGTGGACGGTGTTCATCGAGCGCTGGACGTCGACGTTGCCGATCAGCTCGCCGGAGCTGCTGTCGACGATCACGACGGCGTCGCGGCTCGCCGAGCGCAGCGACACGGCGCCCGCCGGGAACTCCTCCGGGTGGCGCGGCACGAACGTGCCGTCCGGGCGCCGGCGGAGGTCGCCGCCGCTGACGAGCGCTTCCGCGAACTCGTGCCAGCGCGGGCCGAGGAACTCGGCGTCGGCCGCCTCCAGCGGCCCTTCGTGCGCCGCGCACAGCATGTGGGCAGAGTGGATCTGCTCGTTGAACGGATCGAGGATCGCCGCCTCCACCGGGCGGTCGAGGAACTCGTCGGGATGGCGGCAGAAGAACTGGTCGAGCGCGTCCTCGCCGGCCACGTACAGCGCCAGGCCGCGGCCGCGCCGCCCAGCGCGGCCCCACATCTGCCGCAGCGAGGCGACCGTGCCGGGGAACGTGGCGCAGATCGCCGCGTCCAGCGACCCGATGTCGATTCCGAGCTCCAGAGCGTCAGTGGACACGACGCCGAGCAGGTCGCCGGCCACGAGCCGCGCCTCGAGCTCGCGCCGCTGCTGCGACGTGTAGCCCGCGCGGTATGGCGCGATGCGGTCGGCGAGATCCTGCCGCCCGCGGTTGGCCAGCTCGAGCTGCGCGAAGCGCGCCATCAGCTCGACCGCCTTGCGCGACTTCATGAAGACGATCGTGCGCGCTTCCTCGCTGACGAGGTCGGCGAGGAGGTCGGCCGATTCGGCGAGCACTGAGCGCCGCGCCGCCGTCTTCTCGTCGACGATCGGCGGGTTCCACATCGCGATCGTGCGCTTGGCGGCGGGGGCGCCGTCGCGGTCGACGACCGTGATGTCGTCAAGCCCGGTGAGGCGCTCGGCCAGCTCGCCGGGGTTGGCGATCGTGGCTGACGCGAGCAGCACCCGCGGCGCGGTGCCGTACGCGTCGCAGACCCGTCGCAGCCGCCGCAGCACGTTCGCCACGTGCGAGCCGAACACGCCGCGGTACACGTGCGCCTCGTCGACCACGACCATCGCCAGGTTCGCGAAGAAGTCGCCCCACGCCGGGTGATTGGGCAGGATCCCGAGGTGCAGCATGTCGGGGTTGGTGAGGATGATGTTGGCCCGGCGGCGGATCGCCGACCGCTGCTCGCGCGGGGTGTCGCCGTCGTAGATCGCCGGCCGCGCGCGCTCGACGCCGAGCGCGTTCAGCGCCCGCGCCTGGTCCTGCGCCAGCGCCTTGGTCGGGTACAGGTACAGCGCCCGCGCCCGCGCGTCGCGACACAGCACGTCGAGTGTCGGGAGGTTGAAGCACAGCGACTTGCCCGACGCGGTGCCGGTGGTGACGATCGTCGGCCCCGCCCAGGCCGCGGCCAGCGCTTCGGACTGGTGCGCCCACAGCGAGTCGATCCCGCGCGCCCGCAGGGCGTCGGCGACCGCCGGGTGCAGCTCCTCCGGGATCGTGGCGAGTTGCGCCGGCTTCGGGTGCTGCGACGCCTGCATGACGAGCCGCTCGTCGTCCCTCCCGGCCTGCAGGAGCTCATCCCACGGTTCGATGTCTCGGACGATGGCCACGCTGCCATGCTAGGCGGCTGGTGCGCTGCGTCTACGTGGATCTCGACGGAACCCTGCTCGGCGCCGAGGCATCGTTCCTGCGCGACGGCGACGGCGGCTTCTCGCTGCTCGGCGCCCGGGCGCTCGAGGCGTGCGCCCGCGCCGACGTCGAGGTGGTCATCTACTCGGGCCGCCGGCAGATGACCTGCTTCTACGACGCTCGCTTTCTCGGGATCCGCTCGTACGCGTTCGAGGCCGGGGCGGGCGTGGTCATCGACGGCGAGCTGCACTGGCTGACCGGCGACCTCGTGCCGCGCGACGGCAAGACGATCTTCGATCAGATCGCGGACACCGGCGCGCCGGAGCTGCTGCTCGAGCACTACACCGGCCGGCTCGAGTACCACGATCCATGGCACCGCGACCGCGACGTCAGCCATCTGTTCCGCGGCGACATCGACGCGCTCGAGGCCGACGAGCTGCTCAAGCAGCACGGCCACGAGCAGCTGCGCCTCGTCGACAACGGCGGCATCCATCCGATCCGGCCGGGGTTCGAGGACTTCAAGGCGTATCACCTGGTTCCCGTGGGAGCGTCGAAAGCGAACGCCGTCGCCTTCCACATGCGCGTGCGCGGCTACGCGCGCGAGGACTGCATCGCGATCGGCGACAGCCGCGAGGACATGGGCGCCGCCGAGGTCGTGCGCACGTTCTGGCTCGTCGCCAACGGCGTCGAGCGCGACCCGACGATCCGCGAGGCGATCACCGCCAACACGCGCATCGCCGAGGAGCGCAACGGCGCCGGCGTGTACGAGGCCGTGATGACGGAGTTGTTAGAGCGACGCGCGTAGGATCGCGCCGAGGTCCTCGGGGCCTGCCTCGCGCGGCGCGATGACGAGCAGGCGCTGCTGCTTCAAAGCGCCATCGACCAGGTCGTCGACGTCCTCGATGCCGTAGCCGAGCTCGCCGATGCCCATCGGCGCCCCGACGTCGCGCATCAGCTCGGTGAGCGCGTTCGGGAGCGCGTCGACGCCCTCGGCCGGCTCGCCCGTCAAGAGCGAGGCCACGCGGTGGTGGCGCTCCGGGTCCGCCTCGTAGGTGAAGCGGAACGCGGCCGGCGCGGTGACGATCACCGACTGCCCGTGCGGGACGAACGGGTGGTCGTCCGGATAGCCGGCCGGCTGATACTCGTGCTTGAGCCCGGCGATCGGATACGCGCACGCGTGCGGGATGTGCACGCCCGCCGCGCCGAAGCCGATCCCGGCCAGCGAGGCCGCCAGCATCATCCAGCCGCGCGCCTCCACGTCGCCGCCGACCGCGTCGCGCAGATAGCGCCCGCCGTACTCCAGCGCCTTGGCCGACCAGATGTCCGAGATCGGCGTCGCGCCCTGATAGGGCGGACGATCCCCCGGTGACGAGGGTGCATCGCGCGAGGAGAACGGCTTGGCGATGTACGACTCGGCGGCGTGGCAGATCACGTCGAGCCCGCACGAGGCGACCACCTCGGCCGGCAGCGACTCGGTCAGCGACGGGTCGACGATCGCCTGGTCCGGCCGCAGGTAGCGGTGCGAGATCCCGGTCTTGACTCGCTGCTCGGGGATGTCGAGGATCGCCACCGTCGTCGCCTCGGCGCCCGACCCGCAGGTGGTCGGGATCGCCAGCAGCGGCCGCAGCGGCGACGGCGGCTTGCGCCCCTCGCCGACCGGCGGGTTGACGTACTCCATGATCTCGCCGCCGTGGGTCGAGATCAGGTCCGACACCTTCGCGGTGTCGATCGACGACCCGCCGCCGAGCCCGACGAAGCCGTCAAAGTCCCCCTCGACGGCGAACGCGGCGGCCTCGGCGAACGAGTCCGCGGTCGGCTCCACGCGCGCCGACGACCAGACCTCCACCGCGATCCCGGACGCCTCGATCGCCGCGCGCACGCGGTCGGTGATGCCGGCCGCGACCACACCAGGGTCGCTGACCAGCATCGCCCGCTTCACACCGAGGCGCTCCAGCTCCCAGCCGGCGTCGCTCGCCGCTCCCCGGCCGTACTTGAGCGGAGTCGCCTCGAGTGTGAAGACCTGCTCGTGGCTCACCTCGTACCGGCGGTCTCCCGCTCAGCGAACCGCTCGCGGTCGAAGCGCTTCTCGCGCACGAGCTCTTCCTCTTCGCGGTCGTCGGTGTCGATGTCGTTCAGGTAGGTCTCGCGCGCGAAGATCGTCGCCACGACCGAGATCACGCCGAGGCCGGCCATGTACAGCGCGACAAGCTGCCACCCGCCGGCCGCCAGGAGCGCAGTCGCGATCAGCGGCGCCACACCGCCCGAGAACACCGATGCCAGCTGGTAGCCCAGCGAAGCTCCGCTGTAGCGGACGCGGGTGCCGAACAGCTCGGCGAAGTATGCGGCCTGCGGCCCGTACATGAGGTCGTGGCCGATGTTGACGCCGACCACGATCCCGAGCGCGATCAGCAGCGGCGACTCGGTGTTCATCAGCCCGAACAGCGGGAAGCCCCACACCATCGTGATGATGGCGCCGGTCAGGTACAGCGGCTTGCGTCCGAAGCGGTCGGACAGCCAGCCCCACAGCGGCACGGTGATCAGCCCGAGCGCCGCGGCGATGATCACGCCGTTGAGCATCGTGTCCTTCTCGAGGCCGAGCTCGTCCTCCCCGTAGGCGAGGGTGAACACGGTCAGGATGTAGAAGCACCCGTTCTCGGCCATCCGCATGCCCATCGCCGTGAACACGTTGCGCGGGTACTTGCGGACGACGTCGACGATCGGCTTCTGGGCCTGCGTCTCGGTCTCCTGCACGCGCGCGAACGCCGGCGACTCCATCAGCTTGAGGCGGATGATGAGGCCGACGATCACGAGGATCGCGCTGGCCAGGAACGGCACGCGCCAGCCCCAGCTCGAGAACGCGGCTTCCGTCGTGTTGGACTGTACGAGCTTGAACACGAGCGTCGAGATCAGCAGACCGGCGGGGACGCCCATCTGCGGCCACGAGCCGAAGAACCCGCGGCGCCCCTTCGGGGAGTGCTCGACGGCCATGAGCACCGCGCCGCCCCACTCGCCGCCGACGCCGATGCCCTGCGCGAAGCGCAGGCACACGAGCAGGATCGGCGCCCATATGCCGATCGAGCTGTACGTCGGCAACAGTCCGATCGCGAACGTCGCCGCGCCCATGATCAGGAGCGACGTGACGAGCATCGCCTTGCGGCCGATGCGATCGCCGAAGTGCCCGAAGACGACGCCGCCCAATGGCCGCGCGGCGAAGCCCACGGCATACGTGCTGAACGCCAGCAGCGTGCCGATCAGCGGCTCCGCATTGGGGAAGAACAGATCCCCGAACACGAGCGCTGCCGCCGTGCCGTAAAGAAAGAAGTCGTACCACTCGATCGTGGTTCCGATGAAGCTTGCTGCGACGACGGTCTTAATTGACTGCGTGTCGCCCCCGCGCTGCCCACCTAGGCGCGCTGCTGCCTCCATGGTTCCTCGCCTCCCTCAAGGTTAGGTACCGAAATCCGGCCTACCCATCAAAGGGCCCGACCGAACCAGGAGAGCGAGAGCGCCCCTCCGGCCAGCAGGAGCAGGACCGCTCCGCCGGCGAACGCTGCCGTGACCTCGCGCTCCACCGGCTTGGACGACAGCCGGGTGCCGAGGTTCTCGTAGATCGACTGCAGCCGCGCGGCGTCGGGCGCGGCGAAGTACTTGCCGCCGGTGGTGCGGGCGATGTCGCGCAGCGTTTCGGTGTCAGGCGGCACCGGGATGCGGGTGACGAAGCCGAACTGGTCGCGCACGGCGACTTCACCGTCCGGTGTGCCGAGCGCGATCGTGAAGATCGGGACGTGCAGCTGCTTGGCCTGCTGGGCGACCTCGAGCGGGGAGATGCCGCTCTGGGTGTCCTTGCCGTCGGACAGCAGCACGAGCACCGCGGGCAGGCGCTGCGTGCCGGTGCCGCTCTCGTCGGGGACGGGGGTCCGCGCCAGCTCGAGCGCGCGCTGGAGCCCGGTGGCCATCGCCGTGCCGCCCTCGGCGTGCAGGCGATCGAGCCCGGCCTTCACCGGATCGCGGTCGGTCGTCGGCGGCGCCTGGACGTCGGCGAAGTCGGCGAACGTCACGAGCCCGAGCCGGAAGTTCTCCGGCAGCTGGTCCGTGAGCTTGTGGGCGGCCTTGACGGCGGCGGTCAGCCGGTCGGGGTCGACGTCCTCGGCGTTCATCGAGCCGGACGTGTCGGTGACCATCATCACCGTGGCCGCGCGCTGCGGCGCCGCGACGGTCTTCTGCGGCCGCGCGAGCGCGATCACCAGCACGCCGAGCGCGAGCAGGATCAGCAGCGGGGGCAGGTGGCGGCGCCAACCAGGCCGGCCGGTGACGAGGTTCGGCACCAGGGCCGGGTTGGCGAATGTGGCCGCCTCGGCGCGGCGCCGGCGCTGGAACGACATGTAGGCGAGCGCGGCGAGCGGGAGCAGCAGCAGCCCGGCGAGCATCGCGGGATCGCGGAACGTCATCGCACCCTCACCGCCGGCGGGCCACCGTGGAAGCGCCGCAGGTGGCCGGCGAGATCGCGCAGCCAGTCGCCGCTGGTGGACAGGACGAGGTGGTCCGCGTGGGCGCGCCGCAGCATCGCGGCAACCTCTTCGCGCTCGGCCGCCGCGGCTTCGGCGAACCGCTTGCGCACGCTGCGCCGGCTCGTGTTGACCTGCAACTGGCGCCCGGTCTCCGGGTCGACCAGCCACAGGTCGCCCACCGCCGTCAGCTCCATCTCGCGCGGGTCGCGGATCTCGACCGCGAGCACGCCGTGGCGCGCGCGCAGGCGGCGCAGGACGCCCTCCCAGTCTCGCTCCCCGCGGAAGTCGGAGACCACCACGAGCAGCCCGCGCGCCCGCGCGACCGCGGCGACGCCGGCCAGCGCGCCGCCGAGCGACGTCGCGCCAGCGTTCTCCTCCTCGGGCTCGGCGCGCAGCTCGGCGAGCAGCTGCAGCAGGCCGAGGCGGCCCTGGCGCGGGCGCATCACCTTCGGGGCGCCGGCGCCGAACGACGCGACGCCGAGCCGGTTACCGCGCCGCGACGCGACGTGGCCGACGGCCAGCGCCACGCCCTCGGCGACGTCGATCTTGCGGCGGTCGGCGGTCCCGAACGTCATCGACGCTGACGTGTCGAGCACGATCCAGGTCGTCAGCGCGCGCTCGCCCACGTGCACGCGCACGTGCGGCTCGCGCATGCGCGCGGTGACGTTCCAGTCGATGTGGCGGACGTCGTCGCCCGGGAAGTACGGGCGGATCATCGCCAGCTCGGTGCCGGCGCCGACCTGCGGCGTCAGGTGCTCGCCGGGCACGAGGCTCTCGACCCGGCGCAGCACCGCGAGGTCGAGCGAGCGCAGGACAGCGGGCGGAACCGGCCCGGGCCCGGGCCGCTCGGGCGTGCGGTCGACGGTGGGGAAGGCCCTCACGGCAGCCGCCCTCCGCGCAAGACGGCGACGACCATCCCGGCGAACAGCAGCGCGAGCCCGGCGCCCGCGAAGCCCGCCGTGACCTCCTGCTTCTCCTTCTTGGTCGAGAAGCGCGTGCCGAGGTTGCGGTAGATCTCGGTCAGCCGCTGGGCGTCGGACGCCTGGTAGAAGCGCCCGCGCGTGGTGCGCGCGATCTCCTGCAGCGTGCCCGTGTCCGGCGGGACGCGCGTGCGCGTGACCGTGCCGTCCTGCTTGTGGTGCTCGAGGTAGCCGTCTGGCGTGCCGAGCGCGACGGTGTAGACCGGGATCTTGAGCTTGCGCGCCCGTGCGGCGACGGTCAGCGGGTCCTGGCCGACCGAGTTCGCGCCGTCGGACAGGAGCACGATCGCGGCGGGCAGACGCCGCGGCAGGCCGGTGCTCGGGTCGGTCACCGGCGTGCGGGCGGCGTCGATCGCCAGATCGAGCCCGTCGCCCATCGCGGTCTTGCCGGAGAACTTCAGCGAGTTGACGCCCGCCTTCACGCGCGCCTTGTCGGTCGTGGGCTCGACGAGCTGAGAGACCGTCGTGCCGAAGCTGACCAGGCCGAGCCGGAAGTCGCGCGGGAGCTTGTTCGCCAGCGCGTTGCCCGCGTTCTTGGCGGCGGTCAGCCGGTCCGGCGCGACGTCCTTGGCGAGCATCGAGCCGGACGTGTCGGTGGCCATCACCACGGTCGCCGCGCGCTGCTCGGCCGCGACCGTGCGCTCCGGTCGCCCGAGGGCGACGAGCAGCGCGGCCAGCGCGAGCAGCGCCAGCGCGGCCGGGACGTGGCGCGCCCAGCCGACTCGCTTGGCGACGGACGCGAGCACGTCGACGTTCGTGTAGCGGACGGCGTAGCGCCGCCGCCGGCGCTGCGCCACGACATAGGCGACCAGCGCGAGCGGGACGAGCGCCAGCCCCAGCAGCAGGAGCGGCTCCCGGAAGCTCATTACCGCGCGTGGTCCTCCGCCAGCTCGATGCGCGGCATCGGCACCTTCTCGAGCACGCCGTCGAGCACGCGGTCGGCGTCGACGCCGGCGGCCAGCGCCTCGTACGTGAGCACGATGCGGTGGCGCAGCACGTCGCGGGCGAGGTCGCGCACGTCGATCGGCAGCAGATAGTCGCGGCCGCGCAGCAGCGCCAGCGCACGGCCGGCGTGGACCAGGTTGATCGAGCCGCGCGGGCTGGCGCCGAACTCGACCCAGCCCTCTTCGCCGCTGTCGCGCGTCGCGGTGGTGAGCGCGACGGCGTACTCCATGACGCGACGGTCGACGTAGACCGCGGACGCCGCCTGCTGATGGTCGGCGAGCGTCTCCGGCGTGAGCACCTGGCGCGCCCGGCCGCCGCCGTCCAGGGAGCGCTCCACCACGGCGACCTCGTCACGCGGGTGCGGGTAGTCGACGACGAGTTTGAACATGAAGCGGTCGACCTGCGCCTCGGGCAGCGGATACGTGCCCTCGGACTCGATCGGGTTCTGCGTGGCGAGCACGAGGAACGGCTGCGGCACCGGGTGCGTGTGGTGGCCGATCGTCACCTGGTGCTCCTGCATGACCTCGAGCAGCGCCGACTGCACCTTGGCGGGCGCGCGGTTGATCTCGTCGGCGAGCAGGAAGTTGCAGAACACGGGGCCGAGCTCGGTGTCGAAGCCGCCGGTGTCCGGCCGGTAGATGCGCGTGCCGACGAGGTCAGCGGGCACCAGGTCGGGCGTGAACTGCAGGCGCTTGAACGAGCCGCCGAGCACGTCGGCGACGGTCTTGACGGTCAGCGTCTTCGCGAGCCCGGGCACGCCCTCGAGCAGCACGTGGCCGCCGGCGAGCAGCGCCACGAGCACGCGCTCGAGCATCGCTTCCTGGCCGACGATGACGCGCTTGATCTCGAACAGCGCATTCTCCAGCGCATGGTGGGCATCGCGGGAGGGGCTCGCTTCGTCGTCCTCGCGCCCCAGTGCCCGCAGGCGCCGCTCTTCGGCTGTCACGCCATCGTCTCCGTTTCCTAGGGGTTGCTGACTTTCTCGGGTTGCTCGCCGAGCTTCACGGTGAGGGTACGCCTCTCGCCGCCGCGCTCCACGACCACGCGCACCTCGTCGTTCGGGCGACGGGCGTTCACGGCGGCCGAGACGTCGTCAGGCTCTCGCACTCCAGTACCCGCGATCTCGACGATCCGGTCGCCCTGGCGCAGGCCGCCCTTGGCGGCCGGGCCGTTCGCGACGACGCTGCCGACGGTGGCGCCGCCGCTGGTCGCCTGGCTCAACTGGACGCCCAGGAAGGCGTGCGGGACGTCCTTGCCGGCCTTCAGGAACGGCAGGGCCCGCTTGATCGCGTCGACCGGCACGGCGAAGCCCACGCCCGAGTTCTGGTCACTGCCGCCGTTGGTCTGGATCTGCGAGTTGACGCCGATCACGCGGCCGCTCGAGTCGAGCAGCGGGCCGCCGGAGTTGCCGGGGTTGATCGCGGCGTCGGTCTGCACCGCGCCGGAGATCGAGAAGCCGTTGGGCGCCCGGATCGTGCGTCCGAGCGCGGACACGATGCCGCTGGTCACGGTGCCCTCGAGCCCGAACGGGCTGCCGATGGCGATCGCCTCGTCACCGGGCTGCAGATCCTCAGAGGCGCCGAGCGGCAGCGGCTGGATCTTGTCCGGCATGGCCTTGGGGTCGATCTTGAGCAGCGCGAGGTCGGCCCCCGGGTCGGTGCCGAGCAGCTTGGCGACGATCGGGTCGCCGTTGTCTCCGAAGCGCACGCGGTACTGCGTGGCGTCCGCGACGACGTGGTCGTTGGTGACGATGTGGCCGTCGCCGTCGATCACGAAGCCCGATCCCGAGGCGGCGCGGCCGCCGCCGGGGAACGGCAGCTGGCCCTTGCCGGAGTTGGCCTGGACGAACACGACGCCCGGTGAGACACGCGCGTAGACGTTGGACACCGGCGTGGCGGAGTCGCTCCCGCGCGGGGCTGGTGCGGAGGTCGCCGGTGGGCGCACGATCGTGGTGTCGCTGCCGCCGACGACGCCCGCGATCGCGAGCACACCGATGACCGCTCCGACCGAGACGGCACCGGCGACGAACGCCAGAAGCCTGCTCATGCGGGGGATTGTGGCTGCGGCCGAGTCAGTTCCAGCTAAAGGTCTTCGACAACTCTTACGCCCTCCTGCCGGGCCTCTTACGGCGCGCGGGGACGCTTCCGCGCCATGTTCTCGCTCTCCTACGTCTGGGCGGAGATCCGCCGCCGTAAGGGCCGCACGATCCTCACCGCGCTCGGTCTCGGCGTCGGCGTCGCGCTGGTCGTCACCGTCACCGCACTGTCATCCGGGCTCGACAAGGCTCAGGACGAGGTGCTCGAGCCGCTCACCGGCGTCGGCACCGACCTCTCCGTCACGCGACCAGTCGACCTCGACAACGTCTCCGACGCCGAGCGGCAAGAGCTGCAGCAGGAGAACGGCGGCGCGCGCTTCGGCCTGCGCAACCAGGCCCAGCCGGGCGAGAAGTTCACCGACGACCGCTTTGCCTCCAGCCAGCTCTCGTTCGACGCCGGCGCCGCGAAGAAGATCGCGGCGATGGACTCTGCGGCGGACGCCGCCGCCGGGCTGACCGTCACGTCGCTGCACATCTCCGGCCGCGTGCCCAAGCAGTCCGCCACCGGCCAGCCGCCGCAGCCGGGCCAGGGCGGACCCGGCCTCGGCGGGCCCCGCAACATCGACGTCAGCTCGATCACCGTCACCGGCGTCGAAGGTGCCAAGCAGGGCCTCGGCGCAATCGCCCCCGGCCAGATCGCCCGCGGCAAGTGGTTCTCGGCGTCGCCGCGCCGCGAGGCCGTGCTCAACACCGCCTACGCCAAGCGCGAGGACATCGGCGTCGGCGACAAGATCACGCTCGGCGGCAAGAAGTTCACGGTCGTCGGGCTCGCGCAGACCCCGCTCGGCGGCGCGGCGTCCGACGTCTACACCGGCCTCGCGGTCCTGCAGAAGCTGTCCGACCACAAGGGCCGCGCAAACGTCATCTACGTGCGCGCGGACGACGCCGACGCGGTTCCTGCGCTCAAGCGCTCGATCGAGGCGAGCATCGACGGCGCCGAGGTCACGACGGCGGCTGAGCTGGCCGATCGCGTCGGCGGCTCGCTGACCAGCGCCAAGGACCTGGCCGGCAAGCTCGGGACCGCGCTGACGATCGTGGCGCTCGCCGCCGCGGTGCTGATCGCCGTCCTGCTGACGTTGTCGTCGGTCGCCAAGCGCGTGCGCGAGCTCGGCACGCTCAAGGCGCTCGGCTGGCCGCAGGGCAAGGTCGTGCGGCTCCTCACCGGCGAGTCGCTGCTGCAGGGCGCGCTCGGGGGCGTCGTCGGCGCCGTGCTGGGCATCGCCGGGGCGGCGGTGATCACGGCCGTCGGGCCGGAGCTGACCGCGAAGGTGGCGCAGGCCGCGCCCGCCGCCGCGGGGCGCGGGCCCGGCGGCGGCGGGCCGCCCGGCCTGGGCGCGATCTTCGGTCAGGGGCAGGTCACGTCCGGCACCACACATGTCGTGCTGACCGCGCCGGTCGACGCCGGCCTGATCGTGCTTGCCATCTCGCTCGCCGTGCTCGGCGGCCTGCTCGCCGGTGCTGCCGGCGGCCTGCGCGCCGCCCGGCTGCGCCCCGCCGTCGCCCTGCGTCACATCGACTGAGAGGACTTGCATGGACCCCCTGTACCACCTGCGCGACGTCGTCAAGGCCTACGGCTCCGGCGATGGGCGCGTGAGCGCGGTCGACGGGATCGACCTCGTGATTGAGCGCGGCGAGTTCGTGGTCGTCGCCGGGCCGAGCGGCTCGGGCAAGACGACGCTGCTGCAGCTGCTTGGCGCGCTCGACCGTCCCACCAGCGGCAGCGTCGTGTTCGAGGGCACCGATCTCGCCACGGTCGGCGATCGCGGCCTCGCGCGGTTGCGGCGCGACCGGCTCGGGTTCGTCTTCCAGCAGTTCAACCTGATCCCGACGCTGACGGCGCTGCAGAACGTGCAGGTGCCGATGAGCGGCAACCGCGCCCGCGCGCAGGAGCTGCTCGAGCGCGTCGGGCTCGGCGCGCGCGCCGGCCACCTGCCCTCGCAGCTGTCGGGCGGCGAGCAGCAGCGCGTGGCGATCGCCCGCGCGCTCGCCAACGAGCCCGACGTGCTGCTCGCCGACGAGCCGACGGGCAACCTCGACACCGCCACCGGCGAGGAGATCGTCGCGCTCCTGCGCGGCCTGTGGGAGGACGGCCTGTCGCTCGTCCTGATCACGCACGACCCCGCGGTGGCGGGCACAGCGCCGCGCGTCGTGCATCTCCGGGACGGCCGTGTGCAGGAGGGCGTCATGATCAGTTCATGACCCGCGTGCTGGTGGTCGACGACGAGCCCGCCGTTCGCACGGCGCTCGAGCGCGCGCTCCGCCTGGAGGCCTACGAGGTCGAGCTGGCCGCCGACGGGCGCGAGGCGCTCGACCGGCTGGCCGACGGCACGCCGCCCGACGCCGTCGTGCTCGACGTCGCGATGCCGCACGTCGACGGGCTCGAGGTGTGCCGCCGCCTGCGTGACGCGGGTGATCGCACGCCGGTGCTGATGCTCACCGCGCGCGACGCGATCGACGACCGCGTCGAAGGGCTCGACGCGGGCGCCGACGACTACTTGGTGAAGCCGTTCGCGCTCAAGGAGCTCAAGGCGCGGCTGCGCGCGCTGCTGCGGCGCACCGGCGCTCCGGGCAGCGCTGCGCTGCGGTTCGGCGACCTCGTCCTGGACCCGGTCGCCTACGAGGTCCGCCGCGGCGAGCGGCGGATCGAGCTCTCACTCACGGAGTTCCACTTGCTGATGCTGTTCCTGGAGCATCCGCGGCAGGTCCTGACGCGCTCGTTGATCTTCGAACGCGTGTGGGGCTACGACTTCGGCGCGAGCTCGAACGCGCTCGGCGTCTACGTCGGCTACCTCCGGCGCAAGACCGAGGCGGGCGGGGAGCCGCGCCTGCTGCACACGGTACGCGGCGTCGGCTACGTGCTCAAGGAGCCCTGATGCCGCTGCGCCGCCGCATGGCCGTGGCGACCGCGCTGGCGGTCGGCATCGCCGTGATCCTCGCCACCGCCGTCGCATACGCCGTCGTGCGCGGGGAGCTGCGCAACCAGGTCGACGACCAGCTCACCGACCAGGCGCGGCTGGTGCAGCGCGCCGACGAGCAGGTGCCGCCCGGCTTCGGGCGCCGGCTGCGCGAGTTCGGCGAGCCGCGGCCGGGCCAGCCGCCCCAGGACTTCCCGGCGCTGCCGACGCGGCGCGGCGGCAGCGCGGCCTACATCCAGTTTGTGCCGCGCGACGGCGAGGGCGGCGTGTCGTTCGGTGAGGGTGAGCTGCCGGTCGACGGCCACGTCCGCGCGGTCGCGGCCGGCGATGCGAGCGAGTTCCGAGCTGACGCGCACGTCGGCGCCGACCACGTGCGGATGCTCACCGTGCCGCTGCGCCACGGCGGCGCGCTGCAGCTCGGCCGGTCGCTGCAGTCGACCGACTCGGTGCTCGCGCGGCTGCGCTGGGTGCTGCTGGCGCTCGTGCTCGGCGGGGTCGCGCTCGCCGCGCTGCTCGGGCGCCTCGCGGCGCGCCACCTCGTCGCCCCGGTCACGCGCGTGACGGCGGCGGCCCGCCACATCGCCGAGACCGAGGACCTCGGGCGCCGGATCGAGGTCACGAGCGCCGACGAGGTCGGCGAGCTGGCGGCGCGCTTCAACGCGATGCTCGACACGCTCGAGGGGTCGATCTCCGCGCAGCGCCAGCTCGTCGCCGACGCCTCGCACGAGCTCCGCACCCCGGTCACCGCGCTGCGGACGAACATCGAGGTGCTGGCCGAGAGCGAGCTCGAGCCGGCCGAGCGCGCTCGGGTGATCGCCGACGTGCAGGCGCAGGCCGAGGAGCTGAGCGCGCTGGTCGCCGACCTGATCGAGCTGGCGCGCGGCGACCAGCCGAGCCCGGAGCTCGAGGACGTGCGGCTCGACGCGCTCGTCACCGAGGCGATCGAGCGCGCGCAGCGCCACGCGCCCGACGTCGAGTTCGTCGCCGAGCTCGAGCCCGCGGTGGTCGAGGGCGTGCCCGACCGGCTCGCGCGCGCGGTCAACAACCTGCTCGACAACGCGGCGCGGCACGGCACCCACGTCACGGTCTCCACGGGCGCGCACGGCGTCATCGTGCAGGACGACGGCCCGGGCATCGATCCCGCCGACCTCCCGCACATCTTCGATCGCTTCTACCGCGGCGCCGACGACCGCGCGCGCCCCGGCACAGGGCTCGGCCTCGCGATCGTGCGTCAGGTGGCCGAGCAGCACGGCGGCAGCGTCACCGTCGCCAGCGCCGACGGCGCGGAGTTCGTGCTGGCGTTGCCGGTGACACCGGCGAACGTCAACATCGGCATTTAGGGAGGCAGGATCGGCCGCCGCGCCGCTCGAGGACCGCCGACAAGGCCCAAACCCAGCCGCCCTACCCAGCTGCAGTTCGCCCGAGCCCCAGCGCCGCCGGCAGCTCGGCGGGGTCGGCAACGATCGGGTCGGCGCCGGCCGCGCGCAGCTCCGCCTCGTCGCCGATGCCCCAGAGCACGCCGACGCACGAGAGCCCGTTGGCGTGGGCGGCCTCGGCGTCGTGCCGGCGGTCGCCGACCATCGGGACGTCGGCGCCGGGCTCCAGGCCGAGCGCGGCGAGCGCGCGGACGATCGTGACGGCCTTGACCTCGTCGGGCGCGTCGAGCTCGGGCCCGGCGATCGCGCGCAGATGGGGCGCGAGCCCGAGATGCGTGCACAGCGGCTCGGCGAACGCGTGCGGCTTGGTTGTCGCGACGGCGACCGGCACCTGGGCGGCGACGGCGGCGAGCGCCTTGAGCATGCCCGGGACGACGGTGGTCTCGGCGAGGCTCGAGGTCACGTAGCGCTCGCGGTACGTTGCCATCAGCGCGTGTGCGCGGTCGGCGCCCGCGAGCTGGGCGAACGCGTCGATCAGCGGCGGGCCGATGTAGCCCTCGAGCTGTGCGCGCGGCGGGACCGGCACGTCGTGGGCGCGCAGCGCGTGCGCGATACAGCAGACGATCGCGGTGCGCGAATCGAGCAGCACGCCGTCGAGGTCGAAGAGAACGGCCTCAGGCACGTCCGTCCGCCAGCTCGCGCCCCAGCGTCTCGCCCGCGGCCTCCAGCTCGGCGAGGTCGGTCGCCTCGATCACGCGCATGAGGTCGATCATCCGCTTGCCGAACGCGTCCAGCTGGTCGGTCCCGACGATCGCGTGCAGCGGCACCCCGGCCTGCCGCGCGCGGGTCCCGATCTCGCCGACCAGCTTGCCCTGCAGCGTCTGCTCGTCGAGCGTGCCCTCACCCGTGACCACGGCGCGTGACGCGCGCATGCGGGTGTCGAAGTCGAGCGCGTCGAGCACCCACGGCGCGCCCGGCTCCAGTACGGCGCGGTGGACCGCCCACAGCCCGCCGGACAGGCCGCCCGCGCTGGCGGTCATCGGTACGCCGCGCGGGTCGCGCGACCACTTCCCGGCCAGCTCGTCGAACCGCTTCTCGAGCCGCTTGACCATCGCCTCGTCGGCGCCCTTCTGCGGCCCGAACACCTTCGGCGCCTGCTCGAACGGCAAGCGCACATCGCACAGCACCACGAGCTGGGTGCCGCCGAGGCCGCCGGCGTCCTCGATCGCCTCGAGCGCTCCAGCCCCGCCGTCCATGGTCGCCGAGCCGCCGACCGCGACGATGACCACCGCGGCGCCGGCGGCGGCCGCGGCGGCGATCAGCTCGCCGGTGCCGTAGCTCGACGCCTCCCACGGGTCGCGCTCGTCCTCCGCCAGCAGCGCGAGCCCGCTGGCTGTCGCCGTCTCCACGATCGCCGTGCCGCCGGCCTCGACGAGGCCGAAGCACCCGGTGAGCTCGCGCCCGAGCGGGTCGTGCGCGTCGGCGGCCACAATCTCGCCGCCGAGCCCGGGCAGCAGGGCGTCGAGCGTGCCCTCGCCGCCGTCGGCGACCGGGCACAGGTCCGGCGGCATCAGCCCGGCGCGCTCGAGCCCGCGCCCGATCGCGCCCGCCACCTCCGAGGCCCGGAACGTGCCCTTGAACGAATCGGGGGCCACGAGGACCGGGCGCTCGGGAATCGGCATTCGCGACATGTTCTCGCGTCTCGGTACATGTCATGCTCGAAGCCATGGCCGGCACCCCGATCTCCGTACCGTTTCCGACCTCGGATGAGGACTCGGTAGCCGCTCTGCAGGCGGCGGTTGGCGTACTCGCGGCGAAGTGGAGCGTGATCGTGCTCGCCCGGCTCGGGTCGGGCACGCACCGCTTCAACGAGCTGCTGCGGCAGATCGACGGCGTCTCGCGCCGCATGCTCAGCGCGACGCTCCGGCAGCTCGAGCGCGACGGCCTTGTCGAGCGTCACGTCTACGCGCGCGTGCCGGCGCGCGTGGAGTACGAGCTGTCGCCGGCCGGCGCGAACCTGCTCGTCGCGCTCGTGCCGCTCGCGGGCTGGGGCCTCGACCACCGTGAAGAACTCTTCGATGCCCGCGAGAAGTTCGACCGGCTGCAGGCCTGGCGCTCGCACGGCGGGGAGATCACCGCGCGCTCCGCCAGCACTCCCCGGATCGTCTAGGACAGCAGCTGGTCCACCAGGCAGTCGGCGGGCGGCTTGTCCTCCCGCCAGCGCGCGATCTTCGCGCCGTGCCGGATGCGGTCGTTGCTGGTGTGGTCGAACGTGACCTCCACGACCAGCTCGGGCCGGAGCTCGATCCACTCGAGCTCGCGGTCGTTGGCCCAGCGGCTCGGGTCGCCCATTCCGCGCTTCCCGGTCTCGTAGGGGGCGAGCTTGGCCGGCAGCTCGCGCTTCTCCTTCGCGCTGAAGCCGGAGGTGTGGCCGACCGGCCGCAGGCGCCCGTCGGGCTCGTACAGGCCGAGGATGAAGGAGCCGACCGTGCCTTCCTCCTTGCCGGGCCGCCAGCCCATCACCACCGCGTCGATCGTGCGGACGCGCTTGATCTTGATCATCCCCGTGCGCTCGCCGGGTCGGTACGGCGCCCCGACCTCCTTGGCGATCACGCCCTCCGCGTGCTGGAGCCACTCCTGCGCCTCGTCGGCGTCGGTCACGCGCGGCGTCAGGTCCACGGGCTTGTCCACGAGCTGCTCCAGCCGCGCCCGGCGCTCGTGCTGGGGTAGTGCGAGCAGCACCTCGTCACCGTCGGCGAGCACGTCGAAGGCGATGTAGCGCGTCGGCGTCTGCTCGGCGAGCATGTCGATGCGCGACTTCGCGGGGTGAATGCGCTGGCCGAGAGCGTCGAAGTCCTGGCGGCCTTGCTCGTCGAACAGCACGATCTCGCCGTCGAGGATGTAGCGGCCGGCCGGGAACTTCAGCTCGGGGAAGTAGCGCGTGAGCGGCTTGCCGTTGCGCGACTGCAGGTGGACGTCGTCGCCGTCGACGAACGCGATCGCGCGGAAACCGTCCCACTTGGGCTCGTAGCTCCACTTCTCGCCGGTGGGGAGCGCCTTGGCGGAGCGGGCGAGCTGGGGCAGCACGGGCGGCTTGAGCGGAAGCGGCATGCCCCTAGAAAACCAGAAGAGCCCCCGCGGCAGAAACCGGCAGGGGCTCGAAAAGGAGGGGGAGGAGAGCGGGAAAGCCTAGGCGAGCGGCCGGCGCTCGTTGAAGCCGGGCCGATCCTCGGCACCGTACTTCAGCGCCGCTCCCACCGCGAGGATGAGGATGATGAGGGTGAGTGTCATGTCCTCATTATCGACCTTTGTGACTCATCGCTGTATGCTTGTTTGACTGCAGCATCAGAAGGTTTAGCCTATAACTCTTCAGCAGCTCACGTACTTCCTCGCAGCGGCCGAGCACGGGTCGTTCTCGGCCGCTGCCGAGTCGCTGTTCATGGCCCAGCCGAGCCTGTCCGAGCAGGTTCGCCGGCTCGAGGCGGAGCTCGGCGTCGCGCTGTTCGCGCGTGTCGGCCGCGGCCTCGAGCTGACCGAGGCGGGCCGGCTGTTCCGGCCGCACGCGGAGCGCACCTTGGCCTCGGCCGAGGAGGCGGCGGAGTCCGTGCGCGAGATTCGCGACCTCACCGGCGGCACCGTCGAGTTCGGCACGTTCGGCAGCGCCCACCACTACCTGCTCGCCGGCCTGCTCCAGGATTTCCGCAGCCGGTACCCCAACGTGCGCGTGCGCGCCATCGGGCAGAACTCGGCCGAGGTCGCCGACGCGGTGCGCGACGGGCATCTCGAGGCGGGGCTGGTGGCGCTCCCGATCGACGATCGCGGGCTCGACGTGCAGCCGGCGATGCGCGAGGAGATCCTCTACATCAGCGCCGACCCCGAGCGCGTGCGCGAGCCGATGACGATCGAGCGGCTCGCCGAGGCCCCGCTGATCCTCTTCGACGCCCGCTTCGGTGCCGACGACCCGATGCGGACCCAGCTGCGCGAGCGTGCGCAGCACGCGGGCGTGAAGCTCGAGCCGCAGATCGAGGTCGAGTACGTGACCGCGGCGCTCGAGCTCGCCGCCCGCGGGCTCGGCGACACCGTCACCTCGAAGCAGATGATGCGTTCCCGCGGCCTGTCGCGGAAGCTCGCGGGCGTGTCCTTCGACCCGCCGCTGTACGACACGTTCGCCTTCATCACGCGCCGCAACGCCCACCTCTCCCCGGCCACCCGCGAGTTCATGCGGCTGGCCGAGAAGCGGGTGGAGGCACTCCGGCAGCACTTCGAGGCCGAGAGCTAGTCACCCAAGGGCTCCTCCACGGTGAGGCGGACGGTGCCGCCCGGGCTGGGCGCGGCCGCGCGCGTGCCGAGGTAGTCCCCGGAGACGCGCCAGCGACCCACGGACGGCGGCACGAACCGCAGGCGCCCGTGGCCCGCGATCACCGCGGGGCGCGGGCTCGAGAAGAACAGCCAGCCGGCCAGCGGGTCGAAGCGCTCGATCAGCAGCGCGGCGCGGCCGCTGACGGGCGGCGACACCGCGAGATCGAGCGTCACGCCCTGCCCGGGGCCGACCGTCTTGGCGCGGCCGCCGTCAACGAGCATCCGCGAGTGGGTGATCGTCCGCGCCAGGCGCCGCAGTGCGTAACGCCCGGCGGCGCCGTCGTTCGCCCGCACGACGGCGAAGTAGCGGCCAGGCCCCACCCGCCGCTCGATCTCGGTGCCCTGGGCGATTCGGTGGCCCGTATCGGTCATGAGCCGCACGTCGAAGTCCTTGCTGGTGCGCAGGCCGATCCTGAGCAGGCTCGGGCGGGCGATCGTGAACCGGTACAGGTCGATCGCGTCGAGTTGGTTGCCTTGGAGGTGCCCGCGCACGCGCACGTCATTGGCGAGGCGGATGCCGGGTGCCATGTCGTCCGGGCCGGCGCGGCCGACCCGTACGCGGTACTTCAGGCGGTCGCGCGAGGCGCGCGGCGCCAGCACGAGCACGCTGTAGGTGCCGCTGCTGGCCGGGGCGAACACGGTGTGGGCGTCGCAGCGGAGTCTCCGCACCGGGTCGCCGCGGAACGCCGCCTCGTCGGCATACAGCTCCGCGGTCGCGCAGCGGCCACCGGACGAGACGAAGTTCAGCCGGTACGTGAGGCCGCGGCGCACGTGGAACGCCCACGTGTCGTCCGGGTTGGCAAGCCGGTCGACCGTGGCGTGGGCGCCCTTGTGCGGCAGCCTGGCGCCGGGGAAGGTGGCGGGCAGGTCGGGCGTCACCACGCGCAGCTGGAAGCGGTCATCGACAGAGTTCGCCCGGGCACCGACCCGGACGTAATAGGAGCGGCCGCGCGTGGCGTCGATCTCGATCGTGGCCGCGCCGCGGCGGTTCGTGTTCTTGCACTCGAGCGGCGTCACCTGCGAGCGCTGGCGCTCGAAGACGTCGATCGTTGCATCGAGGTCGCCCTCGGCGTCGAGCGCGATGACGATCGACCGACCGGTGTCGGCCGTGAACGTGTACCAGACCGAGTTCTTCGTGTTCCCGCAGGTCGACGTCAGCTCGCCCTCCTCGACCGTCGCTTCGACGGTCGTGCCGCGGACCGAGGCCGGAAGGCCTCCGAGCGCCTGCGCGGCGGCTCGAGCGTCGTTCGCCGGCGGCGCGGCGAGCGCGGTCGGGGCCGACCAGAGCAGCGCGGCGAGGCACGCGAACAGCATGGAACGGCGGAGAGCGGCCATCGCTCCACCTCCTCGGAAAAGGGTCTCTTGGTGCGACCCTACGCCCGACCGCTCAGCGATGTCATCCGTTCAATCCCGACGTGGCGCGGCCGTACCACCCCGCAAGCGGCGCAGGATCGCGTCGGCGAGGCGCGGGGCGATGCCGTTGAGGCCGAGCAGCCGGATCATCGGCGGGTAGTAGACGGCGCGACGGTCCTGCTCTACCCCGCGCAGGATCGCCGCCGCGAGCCGATCGCCGCCGGCCGCCGCGTCGCCGCCGTGGTACCAGTCGGGCATCGTCGCCTTCTCGTGGTCGTGCAGGTGGGTGGCGATCTCGCCGGGGTAGACGGTCGTGACCGACACGCCGGAGCCGCTGAGCTCGTGGCGGAGCGCCTCGGCGAAGCCCCGCTGGGCCGACTTGGTGGCGCCGTAGCCGGCCGCCCACGGGAACGAGCGCAGACCGGCGCCGGAGGAGACGACGACGATGTGGCCGTTGGCGCGGTCGATCAGGTGCCCGAGCGCGGCGTCGACCGTGTAGACGGTGCCGAGCCAGTTCACGCGCGTCATCGCCTCGACCTTGTCGACGTCCTGCGCGTAGAACGGGCCGTAGTGGGCGATGCCGGCGTTGGCGACGACCAGCTCGAGGCCGCCGGCCTGCTCGATGAAGCGCGCGACCGCGTCGCGCACCTGCTCGCGGTTGCCGACGTCGGCCGGCAGCGCGACGGCGCGCGGACCGAGCTCCTCCGCCAGCGCCACGAGTTCGGGTTCGGATCGCGCCAGCAGTCCCACGGCCGCGCCGCGGGCGGCGACCGCGGCCGCGACCGCACGCCCGATCCCGCGCGAGGCACCGGTAACCAGTGCGCGGGTGGTCGCGTCGATGCGCATGCGGGCGGAGGATATGCTCCAAGCCATGTCCCAGGCCCACGCGACCGTTGCCGAAGAGGAGTACCTGCAGGTCATCTTCTGGCTGCACGAGGCAGGTCTCCCCATGACGGGCGCCAACGTCGCCCGCGCGATGCAGCTGTCGGCGCCGACGGTCCACGAGATGATCGGGCGCCTCGAGCGCGACGGCTACGTGACACGCGGAACCGACAAGGTGCTCGCCTTCACCGAGTCCGGCCTCGAGCACGCCGAGGGCATCGTCTACCGCCACCGGCTGATCGAGCGCTTCCTCACCGACGTCCTGGGAATCCCGTGGGACGACGTCCACGAGGAGGCCGAGCGGCTCGAGCATGCGATGTCGCCGAAGCTCGAAGAGCGCATGCTCGCCGCGATCGGCGACGCCAAGACGTGCCCGCACGGCCACCCGCTGTCGCCCGGCGACCGCATCGAGGGCGTGCCGCTGGCCGATGTCGAGGAGGGCGCCAAGGTCACGGTCCTGCGCTTCGAGAACGAGGCCGAGGACCTGCTGCACCTGTTCAAGAACGAGGGCCTCTCCCCCGGCAAGGAGGGCAAGGTCGCCGAGGTCGACGCCGATCATGTCGTTGTCGCGTTCGACGACGGCAACGCCACGCTGACCCGCTCGGTGTCCGAGACCGTCTCCGTGCTCGCCGATCCCTCGCCCCCGCCGCGCACCGCGCTGCCCGAGCAGCTCGTGCTCGCCAAGGAACGGTACGGGCGCTGACGTAACGTCGTCCGCAGGACACGGGTGGGGTTTCCGTGACCGGAGGGCGAAACTATGTAATCCGGGTCTTGTCGTGCGGCACGTGCTTCTGCTCTCCCCGCTCGACGAGGCCGCGCAGGCGGTCGAGTGCGTCCCAGACGTCGACGTAGCGGGTGTAGAGCGGGGCGACGCCGAGGCGGATCGAGTCGGGGCCGCGGAAGTCGGGGACGACGTTGGCGCGTTCGATCAGCGCGCGGCAGATCGGCCACGCCTCGTCGTGGCGGAGCGAGACGTGCGAGCCGCGGCGGGCCGGCTCGCGCGGCGATCCCAAGGTGAAGCCGAGCGGGGCGAGCCAGTCGTCATGGAGCGCGACGATCAGCTCGCACAGGGCGGTCGCCTTCTCGTACAGCCGCGCTACGCCCGCCTCGACAGTCAGCTCCACGCCGGACTCGACGGCCGCCAGGTCGAGGATCGGCGGCGTGCCGGCGAGGAAGCGGCCGATGCCGTCGACCGGGTCGTACGCGGGGCCCATCGCGAACTGGTCGCGCTGGCCGAACCAGCCCCAGATCGGCGAGCGCAGCTCCCCCTGCAGGGCGCGCGCCACGTACAGGAACGCCGGCGCACCCGGCCCGGCGTTGAGGTACTTGTACGTGCAGCCGACCGCCAGCTCGACGCCGCAGGCGTGCAGCTCGACCGGGATCGCACCGGCCGAGTGGCAGAGGTCCCAGACGACGCGGGCGCCGTGCTGCCGCGCCCGCTCGGTGAAGCCGCGCATGTCGGCGATCGCGCCGGTCCGGTAGTCGACGTGCGAGACGACCACGACCGCTGCGCCGGGGAGCGCGCGCTCGAAGTCGTCGACGAGCCGCAGCTCGAGCCCGCGTTGCGCGGCGATGCCCTCGAGCACGTAGCGGTCGGTCGGGAAGTTGTCGCCGTTCGTGACCAGCGCGCCGGGGCGCGCGTCCAGCGCGGCGGAGCAGAGCTTGTAGAGGTTGACCGTGGTCGAGTCGCCGACGATCACTTCGCCCCGGCCGGCGCCGAGCACGCCCTCGGCGATCAGGTCGCCGACGCGTCCCGGCGCGTCGATCCAGTCCGGCCAGCCCGACACCAGCCGGTCGCCCCACTCGTCGGCCAGCGCGCGCAGGCGGTCGCGCGTGGCGACCGGTAGGCGCCCTAGCGAGTTGCCGTCGAGGTAGATCCGCTCCTCGCCGGTGAGCACGAACCGCTCGCGGAAGCCGGCCAGCGGGTCGGCGGCGTCCAGCGCCGCCGTCTCGCCACGCGTCACAGCCACTCGATCACCGCCCGCCAGCAGCCCGAGGCCGAGTCCAGGTGCTCCATGTGGCCCTCGTCCGCGACCTCCACCAGCTGTCCGGCGCCGAACCCGCGCGAGATCTCCACCGGCACGTCCGCATCGAGTGTCCCGTGCACGAGTAGCAGCGGCGCGTCCGGGGCCCGCGGCGTCGCCGCCGCGTACACGTCCGGCACGTCGTCGGGCGAGCCGCCGAGGAACTGCCGCACGACATGGTCCGACGTACCGCGCCGCCACAGCTCGTAGAGGTCGAGCGCGCCGGCCTGCGCGACGACGCCGTCCAGCGCAACGTCGGCCGCCGCGCGCACGGCGAGGTGTCCGCCGGCCGAGTGCCCGATTGCGACGACCCGCGAAGCCTCCACGGGCAGCGCCTCGATCGCGGCGCGCACGTCGTCGTACGTCGCCGGCCAGCCGCCGCCGGCGCCCAGCCGCCGGTACTCGACGTTCCACACGGTCCACCCGCGCGTGACGAGGTCGGCCGCGAGCGCGTGCTCGAGGTCGAGCCCGTAGCGCGCGCGCCAGAAGCCGCCGTGGACGAGCACCGCCACGGACTCGCCGCCCGCGTACAGCTCGCAGAACTGTGAGGGGTGCGGCCCGTAGCTATGCCGAGACGCCAACCGACCGGACGGCCTCGGCCAGCCGCGAGACGCCCGCGTCGATCTGCTCCGGCGTGACGCCGGAGTAGGCGATGCGCAGCGTGTTCTCGCCGCCCTCGAGCAGGAAGTCGGTGCCCTTGACGAAGATCAGCCCGCGTTCGGCCGCCGCCGTCTCGACCTCGGCGACGTTGATCTCCTCAGGCAGGACGACCCACATGAAGTAGCCGCCCGACGGCGGGGAGAACTCCGCCTCCGGCAGCTCGCGCTCGAGCGCCGCGACCAGCGTGTCCCGCCGTTCGCGCAGGGCGTTCTTGACGGTCGCGACCGCGCCGTCCATCCGGCCCGAGCGCGCGAACTGGTTCACGATCGACTGGGCGACCATGTTCGGGGAGATGTACGTGTTGGTGGCGATCCCCTGGATCTGCTTGATCACCGCCTGCGGGCCGACGAGGTAGCCGACGCGGATGCCCGGGCAGACGGTCTTGGAGAACGAGGACGCGTACACGACCTGGCCGGCCTCGTCCTGCGAGAGCATCGTCGGCAGGCTCTCGCCCTCGAAGCGGATCGCGATATACGGGTCGTCCTCGAACAGCGTGAAGTTGAACTCGGCGGCCAGCGACAGCAGCTTGGTGCGCTTGGCGGCGCTCAGCGTGTAGCCGGCCGGGTTCTGGAAGTTGGGGATGATGTGGGCGAGGCTCGGCCGCACGCCCTCCTCGCGCAGCAGCACCTCGAGCCCGTCGACGTCGATCCCGTCGGTCTCCAGCGGGACCATGCGGATGTCGGCGCCCCGGTTGCGCAGGTTGAGCAGCGTGCGGTCGTACGTCGGTGACTCGACGATCACGGTGTCGCCGGCGTTGACGAGCAGTTGGAACAGGAAGGCGTCCGCCTGCATCGACCCGTTGGTGACCAGCACCTGGTCGACCCCCACGCCATGCTGCTCCGCGATCCACTCGCGCAGCGGCACATAGCCGACGGAGGTCCCGTACGCGGTCGTCCCGGCCGGATCGTTGTCGAACGCGAGCTGGGCCGCCTCGCGCAGCCCGTCAACGTCGACGATGTCCAGCGACGGCGCCCCGCGGGCGAAGGAGATCGTGTCGGCCATGGCAGCCAGGATACGCAGCGCTCACGTGGCGACGCAGACCGACGACGCGAAGTCGCCGATCACGCGCGAGTCCGCGGACTCGAGCATCGGCGGCACCGCGTCGAGCACCGCGGCCCACTCCGGCGACGGCTTCTCGCCGGGCTTGGGCAGGGACTTGTTCGTGTCGACGAATCGCTGGTTGGCGACGCAGAAGGCGTTGACGTCCTTGACCGACACGTCGTAGCCGCCGATCAGCCCGCACTCGTCCTCGCCGTAATCGGCGATCGTCGCCTGGTTCGAGTTGTGGGCCCAGATCAGGCTGTCCGCTCGGTCCAGGTCGTTCCGGTGCCTGCCGTAGTACGCGGTGAACACGTCCACGCGATCGCGGATCTCATCCGGTGCGGCGCGGCCGAGCGCGGCCACGGCTGCGTCCATCTCGGTCGGCGAGGTACCCCGCAGGAACGCCTCGCGGACGCGTGCGATCTCGGCGCACCCGTCGGTCGTCTTCGGGGCGGCCGGCTTGGGTCGTGGGTCGTCGATCAGGCCCGCGGGGTCGGCCACCCGGCGCACCCGCGGCACCCGGTAGTCCTCGCTGATGTACAGGTCGCCGCCTGGATCGACGCCGAGCGCGTTGACCTCGCCGAGGTGTGCCTGGACGGCGCGGCCGCCGCCGTCGCCCCAGCCGGCCGGGCCGATGCCCGCCACGACGCCCATCCGGCCCTGCGGCGTGACGCCCACGACCATCGCCACGCTGCGCAGCGCCAGGTACAGATTTCCTTCGTCGTCCGCGGCGAGCGCGCGCACGTGCGTGCAGCGGCGGATGTCGAGCGCCAGCGGGTCGTCCTGGCAGCCCGGAGTGGCTTCCGTGCCGACGACGGTGGTGACCTTGCCGCCCAGGTCGACGCGCAGGACGCGCCCGTTGCCCGTGTCGGCGACGTAGGCGCGGCCTTTGGCATCGCTCGCGATGTCGCTGGGGCCGGCGAGGTCGATATCCGCGACGGTCGTCACGCGGCCCGACCGCAGCACGCTGACGCCGTCCGGGGTGAGCAGATACACGCCGCCGTCGGGGGCCGGCGCCAGCGCCTCGGCGTGGACGTTCTGCGCCTCGATCCGGTTCTTCCCGTCAGGGTGGACGACCTCGAGGCGGTCGGGGTGGTCGAGGATCACGTAGGCGTCATCACCTGCGAACGTGAAGCCCTGTACGTCCACGTAGTCCTCGAACAACCCGGTCTTGTACAGGTCGTATGCGTCGTAGGACCGCCCGGGGCGCGCCCGCACGTCGATGATCTGGTCCTGGAGCGTGTACAGCGTGCCGTCGTGAAAGGCGAGCGACCCGTAGTCGTCGGCGACATCGGCGATGCCACCTGCGCTCGGCCGGCCGTCTGAAGCCGGCCACAGCGTCGCGAACCCGACCACGAGCACGATCGCCGTCAGCGCGCCCGCGAGCTCCCGCCCCCGCGGCGCCAGCGCTCGCAACGCAGCGGCGAGCAGCACGATCGCACCGGCCGCCGACAGCAGCGCCCCGGGGCCCGGTCGCACGGACACGAGCGTGCTGGCATCGGCGAGGTAGCCGGCGATCTCCCGCGCCGCGAGCGCCACGAGCGCGAGCGCGCCGACCGCCAGCGCGACGTCGGCCCAGCGGCGCTCGCGCCGGCGCTCCGCGACGACGAGCACGGTTACGAGCGCGAGCACGATCCAGAACGGCCGCGACTCCGCGAACCCGTTGACCGAGCCGTGGCTTGCCTCGGCGCTCCAGTGCCGCCACGGGAGAAACAGCCCGAGCCACGCGATGAGAAGTCCGGCGATCCGTGCCCTCAAGACCTCGCACTTGTCTCCGTGACCTCCCCATCCCAAACACGGAGGCGGCGCTCGGTGCCGATCGCATCGAGGAACGCGCGGTCGTGCGAGACCGCCACGATCGCGCCCGGGTACTCGCGCAGCGCCGCCTCGAGCACGTCGAGCGACGGGAAGTCGAGGTGGTTGGTCGGCTCGTCGAGCAGGAGCAGCTCGGCCCTGGCGGCGACCATCGCCGCGATCGCGGTGCGTGCCCGCTCACCCGGGCTGAGGCGGCCGAGCGGGCGCAGCGCGGCCGCGCCCTCCAGTCCGAAGTGCCCGAGCAGCCGCCGCGCCTCGCCCTCGCCGACGTCGGCGTGCGAGCGCACGAACGCGACGGCGGCGACGTCGGCGGGCAGCGCATCGGCGCCCTGCGGGAGCACCGCGGCCTTCACCGGCCGCTCGACGGTCCCGCTCAGCGGCTCCAGCTCGCCGCCGAGCAGCGCCAGCAGCGTCGACTTGCCCGCGCCGTTCGGCCCGGTGATCGCGATGCGGTCGCGGCCGTGGATCGGCAGGTCGACGCCGTGCAGGAGCGGCTCGCCGTCCCAGCCGGCCGTGACGTCCCGCAGCGCGGCGACGAGCCGCCCTCCGCCGCCGCTGTGCAGCCCGACCTTCAGCGCGCCGACATGCCGCGGCTTCTCAATGTGCTCGTCCGACTCGAGGTCGCGTCGCAGCCGCCGTTCGCGCGACTGGGCCTTCTTGGCCACCTTCTTGGCGTAGCGCTTCATCTTCGGCGCCTCAGCGCGGCTCACCGTCGTCTCCGTGCGCACGGCGAAGCCGCGGGTGGCGGCGATGTCGGCCTCGAGCCGCCGGTGCCGCTTCTGCTGGGCCTCGTAGGCGAGCTCCAGCCGGGCCGCGGCGTGCACTTTCTGCGCGCGGTAGGCGGTGTAGCCGCCGTTGTACGCAGTCAGCGTGCCGCCGTCGAGCTCGAGGATCTGGGAGACCGTGTCGTCGAGGAAGCGGCGGTCGTGCGAGACCACGAGCACCGCGCCGTCGAAGCCGGCGAGGAACTCCTCGAGCCACTGGAGCCCGTCGAGGTCGAGGTGGTTGGTCGGCTCGTCGAGCAGCAGCACCGTCGGCCGGGCGAGCAGGACGCCGGCCAGCAGCGCGCGCGCCGCCTCGCCGCCGCTGAGGTCGCCGAGCGGCGCGTCGAGGGGAATGTGCGCGATGCCGAGCGCGGCGCAGGCGCCGTCGAGCTGCGCCTGCAGCGCCCAGCCGCCGAGCGCGCCGAACCGCTCCTGCGCCTCGCCGTACCGCGCGAGCATCTCAGGCTCGCCAAGCCGGCTTTCGAGCCGCTCGAGCTCGCCGCGCAGCCGCCACACCTCGCCGAGCGCGGCGCCGAGCAGCCGGTCGATCGTCAGGTCAGGGCCTGGCGGCTCCTGCGGCAGGTAGCCGACCCGGTCGCCCGGGCTGAGCGTGACCGTGCCGCGCTCTGGAGCGGTCACGCCCGCCAGCAGGCGCAGCAGCGTGGTCTTGCCGGCGCCGTTGGGGCCGACGAACCCGCTGCGGCGCGTGCCGGACAGCGTGAGGCTGAGTGAGTCGAAGATCGTGACGTCGCCGTGGCTGGCGCGCAGGTCTGAAGCCTTGAGCATGTGGTCCTCCGTTGCGGTCGGGACCGGGCGGGAGGACGGCGGGGCGAAGGGGGCAAGGCAGGGACGCGCAGCGGGCACATCGGGCCTGGCCACCGCACGCACCCGCCGAGCGCCGCGCGCCGGCCGGGTCTGAGAAGAAGTGCGGTGGCTGCTTACTTCACCGACGCGCAGAGTAGCCGCGCCGGCAACGGATCGCCAATGCGGCTGCCCGTACTCGTCCCAGGGCCCGCGCCTCCGCGGGGGGATCTCGACACGGGATAATCGCCGGAGTGCCGCCCGCAGCCGATGACTCGCCGCTCGCGGCCGCACAGGCCGTTGCCCGTGAGCACGGCGTGGCCTGCGACGAGGCAGTGCGGATCGCCGCGGGCAGCAACGTCCTGGTGCATCTGAAGCCCGCGCCGGTTGTGGCGCGCGTGATGACCGGGACGGCCGTCTTGCATGATGACGTCGAGCAATGGCTGGCGCGCGAGGTGGCCGTGGGGGCCTTCGTGGCCGGGTGGGGTGAGCTCGTGGTGCCGCCGAGCGACATCCTGCCCCCGGGTCCCCACGAGCGCGACGGGTTGTGGATGACGCTGTGGAAGTTCGTCCCACATGACGCGCAGGCTCCGCCGCCGGAGCCCGGGGAGCTCGGACGTTCGCTGCGGGAGCTGCATGCGGCGCTCGCCGACTTCCGGGGTGACCTGGCCCCGCTGAGCGAGATTCGTGGCTGGCTCGAGCGCCTGCTCGCCGAGCTGCGTCCGTCGCCGTCGTTGACGCGGGAGGACATCGGCTGGCTGCGCCTCGAGCTGGACGCGCTGACGCCGGCGGTCTTCGAGAGCTCACTGCCCGCTCAGGCGCTTCATGGCGACGTCTCGATGGGGAATCTGCTGCGCACTGACGGCGGGCTGCGCTGGAACGACCTCGAGGACGTGTGTGCCGGCCCGGTCGCGTGGGATGTCGCCGGGCTCGTGACGAGCGCCCGGGTTCGCGGGCACAGCGCGACGTACATCGACGCGCTGCTCGCTGCCTATGGCGACCCGGGCGGCGCAGGCTTGGAGCCCTTCCTCGACGCGCACGCTGTCTACGACGTCGTCTGGCAGGCGTTCGAGGCCAGACGCCGACCGCAGGCCATGCAGCGGGCGGCCGCCGGTCTGGCGCGCTTGCGCGAGCGGCGCGCGGGCTGAGCTGGGCCTACGGGGCCCAGGCCTCGGCGAGGTGGACGACCACGGCCGCGGCCGAGGCCATGTCCTGCACCGACGCCCACTCGCGCACCGAGTGGTACTCGTGGCCGCCGGTGAAGATGTTCGGCGTCGGCAGGCCGCGCGCGCTGAGGACCGAGCCGTCGGTGCCGCCGCGGATCGGCTCGCGCACGACCTCGAGCCCCTCGGCGCGGATTGCGAGCTCGGCGGCCTCGACCACCTCGGGGTCCTGCTCGATGTAGCGGTGCATGTTCGAGTACTGGGGCCGCACGGCGATGTCGAGACGGGCCCGTGGCTCGGCGGCCACGACCTCGGCGGCAGTGCGTGTGAGCAGCGCGACGTGGCGGTCGAGCAGCTCGTCGTCGAAGTCGCGGACGATCGCGCGGATCACGGCCCGGCCGGCCGAGCCGTGCAGCGAGTACGGGTGGATGAACCCGTCGCGGCCCGACGTGGTCTCGGGCGTGAGCCGGTCGGCGGGGAGCGAGGCGAGCACGCGGCCGGCGAGCCGGGCGGCGTTGACGAGCTTGCCGGTCGCCCATCCGGGGTGGATGTCGACGCCGTGCACGGTGAGCGTGACCTCGACCGCGCTGAACGTCTCGTCCTGCAGCTCGCCCGGCTGCGAGCCGTCGAGCGTGTAGGCGCAGCGCGCGCCGAAGCGCTCGATGTCGAACAGCGTCGCGCCCTCGCCGATCTCCTCGTCGGGCGTGAAGCCGACGCGCAGCGTCGGCCGCGGCAGCTCGGGATGCGCAGCGAGGTAGGCGACCGCGGCCATGATCTCGGCCACGCCCGCCTTGTCATCGGCACCGAGCAGCGTATTGCCGCTCGAGGTGACGATGTCGTGCCCGACCTTGCTCGCCAGCACCGGCATCTGCGCCGGATCGAGCACGGTCTCCTCATGCGGGAGCTCGATCACGCCGCCGTCGTAGTGGCCGTGCACGATCGGCACGACGCCCGCGCCCGGCGCATCGGGGCTGACGTCCATGTGCGCCAGCAGGCCGATCACCGGCGACCCCTCCGGGCCGGGCAGCGTCGCGAACACGTAGCCGTGCTCGTCGAGCGCCGCGTCGGTCAGCCCGGCCGCGTGCAGCTCGTCGACCAGCATCCGCGCGAGATCGAGCTGGCCCGGCGTGCTCGGGCTCCCATCGCGGTCGCGCTGCGACTGGGTGTCCACCCGCACGTACCGCTGGAAGCGCTCCAGGACATCGGGCGCCAGGGACTCGGCGAGTGGGGACGTGAACGTCAAGCGGTCTTGAGCGAGCCCGCGATCTCGGCGGCGATCTCCGCCACTTCTGTCGGTGTGCGGCCCACCCGCACACCACGCGCCTCCAGCGCCTCCTGCTTGGCTGCCGCGGTTCCCGCGGTGCCGGAGACTATCGCGCCGGCGTGGCCCATCGTCTTGCCGGGCGGGGCGGTGAAGCCCGCGATGTAGGCCACGACCGGCTTGGAGACGTGCTCGGCGATGTACTCCGCCGCCTCCTCCTCGGCCGAGCCGCCGATCTCGCCCGCCATCACGATCAGCTCGGTCCCGTCGTCGGCCTCGTAGAGGGCGATGATGTCGATGAAGCTCGAGCCCGGGACGGGGTCGCCGCCGATGCCGACGATGCTCGAGTTGCCGAAACCGCGCTGCGCCAGCTCGTTGCCGATCTGGTAGGTGAGCGTGCCCGAGCGGGATACGACGCCGACGTTCCCCTCGCTGAAAAAGGCGGCCGGGATGATGCCGACGTTCGCCTTGCCCGGCGACAGGATCCCCGGGCAGTTGGGGCCGACCAGGCGCACGTTGTCGTTCGTCGCCAGGTGGTTGTAGACGCGCAGCTCGTCGTGCGCCGGGATGCCCTCGGTGATCGCGACGATCAGCTCGATGCCGGCGTCCTCGGCCTCGAGGATCGAGTCGGCGGCGAAGCGCGGCGGCACGAAGATCATCGCCGTGTTCGCGCCGGTCTCGGCGACCGCGTCGTGGAACGTGTTGAACACCGGTATGCCGTCGACGTCCTGGCCGCCCTTGCCGGGCGTGACGCCGGACACCACGTCGGTGCCGTAGCGCTTGTTGTTGAGCGTGTGGAACGTGCCCTCGCGCCCGGTGATGCCGGACACGCAGAGCTTCGTGTCGTTGCCGACGAGGATGCTCATCCGGCCAGCTCCACCACTCGCCGCGCGGCGTCGAGCATCGTCGATTCCGTGTGCACGTTCGGCAGGTCGGCCTCGGCGAGCAGCGCGCGGCCCTCCTTGTCGTTGGTCCCGTCCAGCCGCACCACGAAGGGCACGGTGGGGTTGATCTGGCGGAACGCCTCGATCAGGCCCTTTGCCACCTCGTCGCAGCGCGTGATGCCGCCGAAGATGTTGAACAGCACGGCGGTGACGTTCTCGTTGGAGAGGATCACCTCGACGGCCTGGGTGATCGCCTCGGCCTTCGAGCCGCCGCCGGCGTCGAGGAAATTGGCGGGGCTGCCGCCCGCCTGGGCGACGACGTCGAGCGTCGACATCACGAGCCCGGCGCCGTTGCCGAGGATGCCGACGTTGCCGTCGAGCTTGACGTAGGTGAGGCCGCGCTCGCGCGCCATCCGCTCCTGCGGGTCCTCGGCCTCGGTCTTGCGCAGCGCCGCGTTGTCGGCGTGGCGGAAGAGGGAGCTGTCGTCGAGCGTCACCTTGGCGTCGAGCGCCATCACCTGGCGGTCGCCGGTGACGATCAGCGGGTTGACCTCCACGAGCATCGCCTCCTCGCCGACGAACGCGTCATAGAGGCGGTTGAGCAGCGCGCCGATTGGGCGTACGACGTCGCCGTCGACGCCGGCCTCGAACGCGAGGCGGCGCGCGTGGAAGTCCTGGAAGCCGAGCAGCGGGTCGACGTGCAGACGCGCGATCGCGTCCGGGTCGCTTGCCGCGACCTCCTCGATGTCCATGCCGCCCTGCGTCGAGAGCAGCACGAGCGGGCGCTTGGCGCTGCGGTCGAAGACGATCGACGCGTAGTACTCGGACGCGATGTCCGACGCCGCCTCCACCCACACCTCGTGCACGATGTGGCCGCGGATGTCCATGCCGAGGATGGCCTTCGGCGTGTTCCTCGGCCTCCGGCCGGTCCGTGGCGACCTTGATGCCGCCGGCCTTGCCGCGGCCTCCGATCTGCACCTGCGCCTTGATCACGCAGGGGTAGCCGATCTCGTCAGCGGCGGCGACCGCCTCCTCGACCGTGGTGGCGGGAGAGCCGGAGGGGACCGGGACCCCGTGGCGGGCGAACAGCTGCTTGCCCTGATACTCCAGAAGATCCATAGGCGGCCCGCAAGGCTAGCGCTCAGTGGCGAATCACAACCTTGATCCCGTTGGCGTCGCCGGTGGTGCCGAATCCCGCGATCACCGAGCAGCCGTCGTCGATGCGCGACTGGAGCGGCTCGACCGATTCGCCGTCGAAGTGCTCGAACTCGACGGTGACCGGGTGCTGGGGCGATTCGAGCCGATCGCGGGCGAGCGCCTCGGCGCCGGCGTCGTCGTAGCAGCGTGCCGTCGACGCGTGGACCAGGCTCATGCCGACCGGGCTGTCGAGCAGGTCGAGCGTCGAGCGCGAGGCGCCCAGCGTCACGAGCACCTGGTGCTTCGCGGTATCGACCATCCCGTCGATCGAGCGGTCGCCCATGCCGTCCGGGTGTGTGACCGATCCGCACGGGCCTTCGGACATCGCCGTCAGGACCCGCGTGCGGTACCTGCGCCACGCCGGCATGCCATCGAGCAGCTTCTGCACCCGCGCGGCGAGCGCCTTCGGCCGCCAGCAGTCGTTCGTGAGCTCGATCGCGGTGATCCGGCGCTCGAGCCGGAGCACCTTCGCGCGGGCGGTCTGGTACTCCGGGGGCAGCGGCCGCAGCCCGAGCTTCTCGCACGTACCGGGGGCGCCCGGGAACACCATCACCTGCGGGCCGGCGCACGCCACCATCGGCCCCGCGACGTTGAGCATGCTGCGGCAGGCCTCGACCGGGTCGGGCGCATCGACACCGATCACCGCGACATCGGAGTTCTTGAGGTCAGCGCGGCTGTAGCAGCCGATGCTGGTCGTGGCGAGCTGCTCGGGCGTGCCGGTCTCGAAGATGCCGGAGGCGGCGGCGACGCCGGTCGCCGCGACGGCGAATACGAGCACGCCTCCGGTGAGGCGGCGCCGGATGCGCCGCCGGCGGCCGGCGATCTGCGCGGCGGCCGAGCGCTCGATCGCGTCGCCGAGCGCGTTGACGAACGGGATCTCGCTCATGAGGCGACCTCCAGCAGGCGGTTCAGGTGGGCGAGGCCGCGGTGCACGCGCGTGCGCGCGGCGGCCTCGGAGCAGTCGAGTGCGGACGCGATCTCGGCGTAGCCGAGCTCCTCGACCACGCGGAGCTGGACGGCGTCGCGCTCGCCCGGCCCGATCCGGTCGAGCGCCGCGGCCAGCGCGCTGCGGTGCGCGTCCATGTCGGCCAGCGCCTCGATGCGGGCGATCGACTCGTCGTCGAGCTCCGGCATCTCGATCGCCAGGCGGCGCACCGCGCGCCGCTCGACGGCCGCCTTGCGGAACCAGTGCGCAAGCTCCTTGCCGGCGATCCCGTACAGCCACGTCGCGCCCGGGCGGCCGACGTCGCGGAACCGCCGCCGGCGCGCGAAGGCGACCGCGAACGTCTCCGCGAGCAGGTCGGCCGCCACCTCCGGATCGAGCGTGCGCCGGTAGAAGTACGCGAGCAGCTTGTCCGCCCAGCGGTCGTACAGCTCCCGGAACGCATGCGGGTCGTCCCGCGAGGCGATCAGGAGCTCTGCGTCGGTTCGAGCCATTGCTCCCTAACGCCGCGAGCTGGACGGCGTGTTACGTCCGCGTGGCACAATGCACGGCCGCATGCCGCTGCCCAAGGAAGTCACCTTCGTCACCTTCGATGTCTACGGAACCCTGATCGACTGGGAGACCGGGGCGTTCGACGCCTTCTCCAAGGAGGCCGACCGCGACGGCTACACCCTGTCGCGTGAAGAGCTGATCCCGCTGTTCATGCAGACGCAGCAGGAGATCAAGGGCGGATCGTACGAGCTCTATGCAGAGGTGCTGCGCCGCACGGCGGTGAACATCTCGCGCGAGCTCGGCTGGCCCCTGGAGCCTTCGCGGTCGGGCTTCCTGCCCGATTCGGTGTCCCGCTGGCCGCCGTTTAAGGAGACCAACACCCAGCTCGAGCGGTTCGCCAAGAAGTTCGAGGTCGGGCTGATCTCCAACGTCGACGACAAGCTGCTCGGCCTCACGCGCCGGCACTTCAAGACGGACTTCGACCTCGTGGTCACCGCTCAGCAGGTGCGCTCCTACAAGCCCGACCCGGCGCACTTCAAGGAGGCCGAGCGGCGGATCGGCGGCAAGAAGGGCTGGGTGCACGTCGCGTCGAGCTACTACTACGACGTCGAGCCGTGCGTGAAGGCCAAGATCCCCGTGATCTGGGTCAATCGCTCGGGCGAGCAGCTCGACGCGGGTGCCAAGAAGCCGACCGCCGAGGTCAAGAACCTCCTCGAGGCGGCGCGGCTACTCGGGGCCGCGTGAGGGCCGTCGGGCTCCACTCCGACGTCGTCGTCGCCACTTCCCGCGCCTACCAGACCACCTGCACCCTCGTCCGCAGCGCCGGCGAGGCATTCTGCATCGACTCGCCGGTGTTCCCGGATGAGCTCGACATCCTCCCCGCGCTGGCCGAGCAGGCCGGTTTCACCGTCGTCGGCCTGCTCGCGACGCACGCCGACTGGGACCACCTGCTCGGCCGTTACGCGTTCCCCGGAGCGCCGCTCGGGTGCGCGGAGACCAGCGCGGCGCGGCTGGTGAGCGAGCCGGGGGGCGCCCAGCGCGAGCTGCGGGAGTTCGACGACGAGCTGTACGTCGAGCGTCCCCGGCCGCTGTCGCTGCCGAGCGCGCAGCGGTTGCCGGTCCCGGGCAAGCTCGATGTCGGGAACCGCGAGCTCGAGCTGCAGCCCGCCGACGGTCACAGCGTCGACGGCATGGCCATCTGGGTGCCGTGGGCGGGCGTGCTCGTCCTCGGCGACTACCTGTCGCCGCGCGAGATTCCGTGGGTCGAGGGCTCGTTCGATGCCTACCTGGCGACGCTGGCGCGGCTCGAGCCGCTCGTCGAGGAGGCCGAGCACGTCGTGCCCGGGCACGGCGCGCCGATGGACAGCACGCGGGCGCTGGCGATCCTCCGCGAGGACCGCGCCTACCTCGAGGCGCTGCTCGAGCAGGGCGAGGCGGCCAAGCTGCCGCTCGCCCGCCGCAGCGCGCAGCAGCGCAAGATCCACGCTCTGAACGTGGCGCGTCTGTGACGCTGCACGAGCGCGATCCGCGGCTCGAGCAGGCGATCCTCGACGCGGCGCGTGAGCGGCTCGCCGCCGACCCGCCCGCGCTCGGCCGCACCGCGCGGCCGGACGAGCTCGGCCCCGCGATCTCCGCCGCCGGCCTCGGCGCCGAGCGAGCGACCGCGCTGCTGCTCGACACCGTGATCCCGGCTTCGATCCAGATCGACCATCCGCGCTACCTCGCCTTCATCCCGGGCGCCCAGGCGCCCGCCTCCGCGCTCGCCGACCTGCTGCTGGCGGTCAACTCGATCTACGGCGGCTCGTGGCTGGAGGGGTCCGGTGTCGTGCACGCGGAGAACGAGGCGCTCGGCTGGCTCGCGCGGCTCGCGGGCTTCCCGGACGGCGCCGGCGGCTGCTTCGTCCCGGGCGGCACCAACGGCAACCTGTCGGCGCTGCACGCGGCCCGCGCGGCGGCGCGCGAGCGCGGCGCGACCGCCACCCGCGTCGCTGTCGCCGCCGAGGTGCACTCGTCGGTGCGCTCGATGCTGCGGGTGATGGACGCCGGGGCGCTCGACGTCCCCGGCGAGCGGCTCACCGGCGCGGCGCTCGCCGCCGCGCTCGACAGCGACGGCGACGGCGTCTTCGCGGTCGCGGCGACCGCGGGCACGACCAACCTCGGGCTGATCGACGACCTGGCGGGCGTGGCCGCCGTCTGTCGCGAGCGCGGGCTGTGGCTGCACGTCGACGGCGCCTACGGGCTCGCCGCGCTGTGCGCGCCGAGCGTGCGCGACCGCCTGGCCGGTATCGAGCACGCCGACTCGTTCATCGTCGACCCGCACAAGTGGCTGTTCTCGCCGTTCGACTCGTGCGCGCTCGTCTACCGCGACCCGGCGCTCGGCCGCGCCGCCCACCGGCAGCACGCGTCCTACCTCGAGGCGCTGTACGCCGACGACGACGCCTACAACCCGTCCGACTACGGGGTGCACCTCACGCGCCGGGCGCGCGGCCTGCCGTTCTGGTTCGCGCTCGCCGTCCACGGCACCGACGCGTTCAGGGCCGCGATCGAGGCGACCCTCGCGCTCACCCGTGCGGGGGCGCAGGAGATCCGCCGACGCGACACGCTCGAGCTGCTCGCCGAGCCCGAGCTGAGCGTGCTCGCGTTCCGCCGCCGCGGCTGGGAGCCGGCCGACTACGACCGCTGGGCGGTCGATCTGCGCGCCGACGGCACCGCGTTCGTGATGCCCACAACGGTGCGAGGTGAGACCGTGGCCCGGCTCGCGATCGTCAATCCGCGTACGACACTCGTCGATCTGGTCACGGTCCTGGACCGGATGGGGGGTTAACCGAACTGCAAACCGGTGGCTCGCTTCCTATCAAGTTCTGGTCCGATTGGACGATCCTCCGCACATGACCACCCCGCCCGTCAACAAGCAGCGCGCCGCGGAGCTCCGCGAGATCCTCGCCGCGCAGCGCGACCAGCACGCGCGTCAGCGCGAGCTGGTGCGGGCGAGCCTCGCGTGGTGCCCGGGCAAGACTCCTCGCCCGGCGCAGCCCCGCTAGACCCGCCGCGCACCAGATCGCTCACCAGCTCGTCGGCTTCCCCGCCGTGTAGAGCCAGGTCTGGAAGAACGCGTCGAGGTCCTGGCCGGAGATCCGCTCCGCCAGCGCCGTGAACTCCTTTGTCGTGCCGTTGCCGTGGTAGTGCGTGCGCGTCCACGTCTTCAGCAGCGTGAAGAACTTCTCGTCGCCGATCTTCTCCCGCAGCGCCTGCAGCGTCATCCCGCCGCGGCGGTAGACCGCGCTGGCGAACATCGTGTCGCGCTGCGGGTCGGCCACGATCACGTTCCAGAACGTCGACGTCGCGGGCCGGCTGTAGTCGGCGAGGAACGCCTCGTGGGCGGTGCGCACGCCCTTGTGCTCGTCCCACAGGTACTGCGCAAACGTCGCGAAGCCCTCGTTGAGCCAGATGTTGTCCCA
The DNA here is from genome assembly GCA_963803335.1 of uncultured Solirubrobacteraceae bacterium. Classification (GTDB taxonomy): domain Bacteria; phylum Actinomycetota; class Thermoleophilia; order Solirubrobacterales; family Solirubrobacteraceae; genus DASSUW01. Next base: position 62,117 of record CAWDME010000021.1, read on the forward strand.
CGTCGCCACCGAGACGCTGTCGCCGAACCACTGGTGCGACAGCTCGTGCGCGATGGTGCTCGTGCTGCGGACCGCCGAGTAGACCGGCTTGGTCTGCGTCTCCAGCGAGAACCCGAGGGGCTGGCCGTTGTAGGTCGCGTTGTCGGCGATCGCCCCGGTCGAGCTGAACGGGTAGCGCCCGAAGTACTGGCTCTCGAAGTCGACGGCCTCGGCGCTGGTGTCGAAGAAGAAGTCGACGGCGGCCTGGCCGTTCACCGCCGGCAGCACCGGGTCGACCGCGACGGTCTCCGGCACGCCGCCCGGCGTGCGGCCGTTCTTGATCACCCACTGGCCCGTGTCGAACGTGGCGAGGTAGGTCGCCATCGGCGAGTCCTCGTACCACACGAACGTCGCCTTGCCGTGCCGCGTCTTGGACCAGACCAGGCGGCCGTTCGCCACCGCGGTCACGCCCTCCGGCACCGTGATCCGGAACACGTAGGTGGCCTTGTCGCTCGGGTGGTCACTGGACGGGAACCACGTCGAGGCGGCGTTCGGCTCGTCGCCGACGAAGTTGCCGTCATCGGTGTGCAGGAACCCGTACGGCGATCCGAAGACGATCGGTGAGCCGACGATCGTCTGCGGCACGCCGCCGTAGCCGACGCTGACGCGGAAACGCTCGCGCCGGTGCAGCCGGTGGCGCGGCGTGATCTGCAGCTCCTGCCCGTCGCGCACGAACCGCGCGCGGCGGCCGTCCACCGCGACCCAGTCGACGTCGAGCTGCTGCAGGTCGAGATCGAAGCGCGAGAGGTCCTGCAGAGCGCGCGCCGTGATCGTGGCGACGCCGTCGAGCTGGTCGCTCGCCGGGTCGTAGGCGAGCTGCAGGTCGTAGTTCTGGGCGTCGTAGCCGCCGTTGCCCTCGAGCGGGAAGTACGGATCGCCGACGCCCGGGGCGCCCGGGCTCGCCTGCGCCGCCGCCGCAAACGCCAGGCACCCGCCAGCGGTCGCGGCCAGCGCGAGCACGCGTGTTCTCAACATCATCCCCCTGCCTTCCCTTCGATTTCCCGCCGAGCGTCAGCGTAGCTGACGCTAAGGTCACCAGCCGGCCGGCTTGCCGGCGGTGAACAGCCACATGTCGAAGAACGCGGAGAGGTCCTGGCCCGACATCTGCTCGGCGAGGGCGATGAACTGCTGCGTGCTCGCGTTGCCATGCCGGTACGTCGCGGTCCACGCCTTCAGTAGTGGGAAGAACGTGGCGTCGCCGATCTTCTCGCGCAGTGCCTGCAGGGTCATCGCGCCGCGGCGGTAGACGGCGCCGTCGAACATGTTGCGGGCCTTCGGGTCGGCGATCACGAGCTTCCAGAACGAGGACTTGGCCGGCACGCTGTAGTCGAGCCGGAACGAGCGGTGGGCGCTCTGCACGCCGGTGTGGTCGAGCCACAGGTACTCGGCGAACGAGGCGAACCCCTCGTTGAGCCAGATGTCCCTCCAGGTCGCGACCGAGACGCTGTCGCCGAACCACTGGTGCGCAAGCTCGTGGGCGATCGTGAGGTCGTCGATGTTCCCCGAGTAGATCGGCTTGGTCTGCGTCTCCAGAGAGAAGCCCAACCGGTCGCCGTGGAAGCGCGCGTCGTCGAAGATGCCACCGGTCGAGCCGAATGGGTACGGCCCGAAGACGGTGCTCTCGTAGTCGACGACACGGCCGATGACGCGGACGTAGTGGCGGACCGCGTTGTGCGCCTCGCGCGTCAGCCGCGGGTCAACGGCCACAAAGACGGGGACGCCGCCCTTCGTACGGTCGCGCCCGACGTTCCAGCGGCCGGTGTCGATCGTCGCCAGGTAGCTCGCCATCGGGCTGTCCTCGACCCACACGAACGTGCGGCGCCCGTGGCGCGTGGAGCGCGATCGCAGCTTGCCGTTGGCGACGACGCGACGGTTCTTCGGCACCGTGATCCGGAACGTGTACGTCGCCTTGTCGCTCGGGTGGTCGTTGCACGGGAACCAGGTCGAGGCGGCGTCCGGTTCGGCGGCGACGAACTGGCCGTCGGGAGTGTGGAGGAACCCATACGGCTGGTCGGCGAGGATCGACGAGCCGGCGACCGTGCGCGGCACGCCCCGGTAGCGCACGCTGACGCGGAACTGGACGCCGGCGGCGAGCGGCGTCGCGGGCGTGACCTGCAGCTCGCGGCCCGCGCGCGTGAACGCGGCCTTCGCCCCGTTCACCGTGACGCCGCGCACCCGCAGGCCCTTGAGGTCGAGGTTGAAGCGGGTCAGGGCAGCGACGGCGCGCGCCTGGATCTTGGCGACGCCGGCGAGCCGGTCGGTCCGCGGCGCGTACGAGAGCTTGAGGTCGTAGTGCAGCGCGTCGTAGCCGCCGTTGCCCTCGCCCGGGAAGTACGGGTCGCCGACGCCCGCGGCGCCCACGTCCGCGCGGGCCGCCGGTGCGAGCACGAGGCAGCCGACGGCGAGCGCGAGCGCGATCCTCATCGCAGCTGCGCCAAGTCCTCGAACAGGGCGCGAGCGGCGCGGCGGCCGGCGTCCAGGCTCGTGATCGCGAACGACTCGTCGGGCGCGTGGATGTTGTCCTGCGGCAACGCGAAGCCGGAGACGATCGCCGGGATGCCGCGCTGCGCGAACGCCGCCAGGATCGGCAGCGTGCCGCCCGAGCGCAGCAGCACGGGCTCCTGGCCGAGCACGCGGCCGATGGCGGCGCGGGCGATCCGCAGGGGCGGGGAGGCGGGGTGGAAGCGCGACGGGTCGGCGAGCACCGCCGAGTAGCTCATCTCGGCGCCGTCCGGGAGCGCTTCGCGCAGCAGGCCCTCGAAGGCGGCGGAGATCTCCGCGGCGTCCTGCCCGGGCGCGATGCGCAGCGACAGGTCGCAGCTGGCGAGCTCCGGCACGATCGTGCGCGCCTGGCCGCCCTGGATGCGATGGACGTCGAGCGACGCGTCCGCGCCGGTGCGCGTGTGGAGCTCGGCGGCGGCCGTGTGGTCGGCCGGCTTCGCGCCCGCCTGGGCGAGCATGCTCGCGCCGTCCGGCAGGCCGTCCCACGTGGCGATCTCCTCCGGCGTGGGCGGCTCGAGCCCGGCGCGCAGCGGCTCGGGCAGGCGGCCGTCGCGCGCGAGCACGTTCGCGAGCGCGGCGTGCAGCGCGTGGAACGCGTTGAGCGCCGCGCCGCCGTACATCCCGGAATGGACCGGCCGGTCGCCCGTGCGGACCTCGATCGCCACGAACACGTTCCCGCGCGTGCCGACGGTGAGCGCCGGCGTGTCCTCGTCGAGCATCCCGGTGTCGAACACGATCACGCAGTCGGCGCCGCGGTCGTCCGCCAGCACCCACTGGTTGACGTCGTCGGTGCCGGTCTCCTCGGCGCCCTCGATGAGCACGCGCACGTGCACCCCGAGCTCGCCGGCGTCCGCCATCGCACAGGCGACGTGGAGCAGCGGGAGGAAGTTGCCCTTGTCGTCGCTGGCGCCGCGCGCGTACAGCCGGCCGTCGCGGATGTCGGGCTCGAACGGCGCGGTCGTCCACGCTCGCTCGTCGCCCGGATCCTGTACGTCGTAGTGGCCGTAGATCATCACGGTCGGCGCATCGTCGCGGCCCGCGCGCAGCTCGCCGACCACCAGTGGCGCGCCGGCCGGGGTTTCGACCAGCTCGCAGCTCCCGCCGGCGTCGAGCACACGCGTGAGCGCCCACTCGGCGGCCTCACGCAGCGCGGGCTCGTTGCGCGCACCGGCCGAGACCGACGGGATGCGCAGCCACTCGGCCGCCTCGTGGATCAGAGCGTCGAGCTCTTCGCTCACTTGATCACGGCAAGCGTGTCGCCGGCCGTAACCGCGGCGCCCTCGGAGATCGGCAGCTCCTCGACCTTGCCGGCCTTGTGCGCCGTGATCTCGTTCTCCATCTTCATCGCCTCGATGATGCAGATCAGGGCGCCCTCCTCGACCTCGGCCCCCTGCTCGACGAGGATCTTGAAGACGTTGCCCTGCAGCGGCGAGGTGAGCGTGTCGCCGCTGCCGCCACCGCCGCCGGATGTGCGCTCGCGCTTGGGGGCCTTGCGGGCCGTCGGCGCCGCCCCGTTCGCGACCGGCGCGGCCTCGCCGCGCACCTTGACCTCGAAGCGCTTGCCGGACACCTCGACGAGATAGTCGCGCTCGACGGTCTCGGCCTCGTCCTCAGTGGCCGGCTCCGGCTTCGGCTGGGCCAGCTCCTTGAGCCACTTCTTGTCCTCGATCAGGTCACGGCACGTCTCACCGTTGGCCCACTGCTCGGAGGCCATGATCGCCTTGTGGAACGGGATCAGGGTGGTGACGCCCTCGATCTGGAACTCGTCGAGCGCGCGGGCCATGCGGCGCGTCGCCTTCTCGCGGTCGGCGTCCCAGACGATCAGCTTGGCGATCATCGGGTCGTACAGCGGGGTGATCTCGCTGCCTGCCAGCACGCCGGAGTCGACGCGCACGCCCGGGCCCGACGGCTCGAAGTAGGCGGTGATGGTGCCGGGCGCGGGCGCGAAGTTCTTTGCCGCGGCCTCGGCGTTGATGCGGCACTCGATCGCGTGGCCGTGCCAGCGGATGTCGTCCTGCCCGAAGGCCAGCTCCTCGCCGGCGGCGATCAGGATCTGTTCGCGCACGATGTCGACGCCGGTCGTCGCCTCCGTCACGCAGTGCTCGACCTGCACGCGGGTGTTCATCTCCAGGAAGTAGTACTCGCCGTCCTGGAGCAGGCCCTCGATCGTCCCGGCGGAGTGGTAGCCGACCGCGCGGGCGGCCTCGACGGCGATCTCGCCGATCTTGGCCCGCAGCTCGTCGTCGACGAGCGGGGCCGGCGACTCCTCGATCAGCTTCTGGTGGCGGCGCTGGATGCTGCAGTCGCGCTCGCCCAGGTGCACGACGTTGCCGTGCTTGTCCGCCAGCACCTGGACCTCGACGTGGCGCGGGTCGGGCAGGTACCGCTCGAGATAGACGGTGGCGTCGGAGAAGAACTTCTCGCCCTCGCGCGCGGCGCCCTCGAACGCCTCCTCGAGCTTGTCGGGCTCGGGCGCGACGCGGAAACCCTTGCCGCCACCACCGCCCGCCGCCTTGACAGCGATCGGGTAGCCGATGTCGTCGGCGATCTTGCGCGCCGCTTCGACGCTCTCCACGGGATCGGTCGTGCCCGGCACGATCGGCACCCCGGCGTCCTTCATCAGCTCGCGGGCGCGCGTCTTGGAGCCCATCGCCTCGATCGCCGAGGCCGGCGGCCCGATGAACGTGATCCCGGCATCCTCGAGCCGCTTGGCGAACGCCGCGTTCTCGGCCAGGAAGCCGTACCCGGGATGCACGGCCTCGGCGCCCGAGGCCTCGATGACCTCCATCAGCTTGTCGACGTTGAGGTACGACTCGGCGGCCGGGCCGGGCCCGAGCAGGTACGCCTCGGTGGCGCGCCGCACGTGCTGGGACTCGCGGTCGGCCTCCGAATACACGGCGACCGACGGGATGCCGAGCTCGTCCAGCGCGCGCATCACGCGCACAGCGATCTCCCCGCGGTTGGCGACCAGCACTTTCGAGAACATGCGGCGGGTGATGCTACCCCGGCGGTCTGCTTCCATGATCGCCCGATGTCCGACCGGCTGATCATCGTCCGCCACGGCGAGTCCACCTGGAACGCCGAGGAGCGCCTTCAGGGCCAGCTCGACCCGCCGCTGTCTGAGCGCGGGCGGGAGCAGGCGCGGGCGCTGGCCGGGGTGGTCGACGGGATCCCGCCAGACCGGGTCGTGTGCAGTGACCTCGGCCGCGCGCGGCAGACCGCCGAGCTGATGGGCCTGCAGCCGGGCCGCTTCGACGAGCGCTGGCGGGAGATCGACGTCGGCGAGTGGGGCGGCAAGACCGCGGCGGAGATCGACGCGCAGGGCGCCGAGCTCACGAACTGGCGGGGCGGCAAGCGCAAGGCGCCCGACGGCGAGTCGTGGGCCGACTTCACCGCCAGGGTGGCGGGCGTCGCCGACGAGCTGATCGCGGCCGGCGGCTCATGGGTGGTCGTATCGCACGGCGGCTGCGTCCGCGTCGTCGCCTCCCACCTCACCGGGGCCGACGTGCTGCACCTCGGCTCGCCGCCCAACGCCAGCACGAGCGTGTTCGAGCTTGGCGCGCGGCCGCGGCTGCTCGTCTACGGGGCGCTGGCCGACGGTGGGCTGCCCACGGGGCTGTACTGATGCTCGAAGCCCGCGTCCGCACGGCGCACGCCGACGGATGGGCGGTCGAGGGAGTGCTCCGCGAGCCGTTCGGCGGCGGGGTGGCCACGCTGCGCGGCATCCGCCTGATGGCCTCTGGCCTGGAGCACCCGCAGTGGAACAGCGCCGACGTCACGGGCCCGTACTCGGACCTCGAGGGCGCGCGGGCGTTCTACGCCGAGCGGAACGTCGCCTGGGGCGTGCGCGTGCCGGCCGGGATGCCGTTCAAGGTCGGCCGCCACCTGTTCCGCATGCGGCTGATGGGTCTGCTGGCGGGCGGCCTGCAGGCCGCGCCTGCGGTCGACGGGCTCACGCTGCGTCTGGCCGGGCCCGACGACCTCGAGACGGTCCTGCACGTCGACACGTCCGCGTTCGGCTCCGATCCCGAGCTCTACCGCCCGTGGACGGCGCCGCACCTCGGCACGCCGCGGATCACGACGGCGCTGGCCGAGCTGGGCGGCGAGCCCGTCGGCACGGCGTACTCGCTGCGCAGCGACGGCCCGGCCGGCCCGGCCGTCTTCCTCGGCGGCGTCGCGGTCCTGGAGCCCGCGCGGCGCCGCGGCGTGGCCGCCGCCATGAGCGCCTGGCTGCTCGAACGCGGCTTCGCCGAGGGCGCCCGGCTCGCGCACCTGCACCCCGACACCGACGCCGCCGCACGCGTCTATTCGCGGCTCGGATTCAGGGACGCCGGGGCGCTCGACATCTACGTCGATCTTTAAACGAGAAGTTCGCGCAAGTTCTCGCGGGCGGCCGCGTTGAAGCGGTCGGAGGCGCACCGCACATGCGCCGAACAACTGCCCTCCCTGGGGTCACGGGGCAGAAGCTGGGCGGCTCTCCGCTCAGTCCGATGGAGTGGCGGGCCGGTCCGCAATCATGGGGCCGCGGGCCGGCTCGCGCTCCTCCCGATCAGCGCGATCAGCTCGCGCACGATCGCGGTGGTGCTCGTCGGCGCGAGCTCGACGAGCTCCCCGGCCGGCCGCACGCGCCAGATCCCGGCCGCTCCCTCCAGCACCTCGAGGTTGCGCCGCCATTCGCCGCGGTGGAAGCGGACCGTCCAGTGCCGGACGCCCGCGTCGAGCCGCTCCTGGAGGTCGTTCGCCAGCTCGGGCTCGAGCTCGTGGCCGTGCGCCTCGCCGCGCCCGATGAGGATTGCCATCGGCCCGGGCGGGAGCCGCACGGGTGGATGCCCGGGGACCGGGTGCGGGCCGAGGCCGAGCCAGGCCACGAGCGCGACCGGCAGCCGCGCCGTCGTGGTCGGCAGGAGCCCCCGCTCACCGCCCGGCCGCTCGGTCACGAGCACGCACAGCGGGCCGTCGCCGAGCACGGTCGCGGCGGGCTCGAAGCCCTCGGTCCAGATGCGGAAGGATGGCTCCCGAGCGGCCTCCAGCGCCGCAGCGACCGCGTCGTCGTCGACCGTCTCGGACCCGTCGAGCAGCGCCTGCACGGCGCTCGCGGGGCCCACGAGCTCGCCGGTCTCGGGGTCGAGCGCGGTCATATCGCGCGGAACGTGGCCGCGATTTGCGCCAGCCGCGGTCCCCACACCGGCTGGTCGGGCAGCACGGTGACCGCCGTGACCGTCCAGCGCCGGCCGGCGGCCAGCAGCCGCCACTGCTCGCTCGCGCTCACCAGCTCACCGTCGCCGGCGTCGAGCACGAACGTCCGCACGCACTCGACGCCACCGAGCGTCGTCGTCTCGGCGTCGACGAGCAGCGTGCCGGGAGCCGAGAGCTGGCGCGCGAGGTCCTCCGCGACCACATCGTCGAGCCGCGCATCCGGGTCCTCGTCGAGCCACGCCACGGTGAGCAGCGCCTGCGCGTCGCCGGCCACGCCGAACACCACGCCCGCGTCGAGCCGCGCCCGCGGCGCCGCATCCAGCACCTCCCCTCCGTCGAGCGCGAACGGGAGGTCGCTCACCGGCCGAACAGGCGCCGCCAGCCCGTTCGCTCCGGCTGCGGCGTCATGGGCGGCAGCTCGGGTTCGGTCAGGCCGTCGAGGAATGTCTGGAGGTCGGCTGCGATCTCGTAGAGATTGCTGAAGTCCACCTCACCGTCGTCGAAGCCTTCCTCGTGGTCCCAGAACAACACAGGCCCGTCGCGACCTTCGCGCCCGTCGAGGCAGATCAGGTTGCCGACCTCGTCGCCGGCGATCGCCAGCAGGCCCTCGGGGACGTCGCCGACCCGTCCGGCGACGCCTGTGAGGTCGCCGTCGGGTGCCGCTAGGACGCCGAAAAACGCCGCGACGCGACTGCTCTGCCACCGGTCATGCTGCTCGAACTTGAACGTGTTCTTGACTGGGCGACCGCCGTCCTGCTCTGCCAAGAAGGCGCGGTAGCTCGGCGGCAGAGGCCGCCCGAGGTCGGCGAGCCCTCGCTCCGTATCCGCGAGTGCCTCGGACGGCGCAGGCGGCCGGGGTTCCTTGAGCTCGATCACTGCCCTCCTGCCACGGCTGGCCCACCAACTGCGACGCCGGCAGCCCCGCCGCCGACGGCGCCCGCCCGTTCGAACGGCGTGAACACGCCGCCCGGGCGGACGAGGCCGACCTGGCCATTCTCAATCGCAGCAGCGCCGCCGCTGTGGCGGGCGGCCTCGTGGAGGTCGCGCGGCACGAGTTCCATGGTCTTGCCGTCTTCGACGTGATGCCAGACGTAGCCGGCGGGAGTCTCCATGCGATGCGTGGCTTGGTTGGCGAGGGCGGCGTCGTGCGCGCGGTCCCCGGTTAACCCGTGCACCGGGACCCGGTCAATCGCCTGGTTCGTGAACACCGGGTAGCCAGCCCGGGTAAACCGCACGCCCCGAGGATACTTCGCTGCCAGATCCAGTCGCGTGGGCTCGGGGATGTTGGGCGCCCCGGTTCCCGGCCGCGCGCCGAAGTCTGGCTTACGGAAGTCCATCTTCGTCCCGGCGAACTTGCGGCTGTTGATCGGGAACGGGGTCCGGCCGAGCGTCTGGAGCTTGGGCGATCCGATCACGCGCGTAAGTCGCGAGCCCCGCGCCGGGAGCGTGCCCGTCCCGCCGCCGAGGAACCCGATGCCCATCTCTCCGAACCAGTCGAAGGGGCGGCCGTTGGCGAGTTCGTCGTAGCCCACGAGCTGCTTGGTCGTGCCGATTGGGTCGTGGTAGGCACGCGAGCCGACCGCGGCGACGCCGCCGGGGATCTTCTCGGGGTGGTTGTACGCCGACTTGGCGAGGCTGACCGTGCCCGCGACGGCGGTCATCTCCCCGCGGCCGATCTTGAAGAAGTCCTTCGCGATGCCCGGCCAGTTCTTCGGCGGCTCCATCTCGCTGATGGGGACGTTCTGGGGCTGCGGCTTCGGGACGTTGCCGGCCGCGCCGATCGACGCCTCGGACGGCAGGCCGGGTGAGCCCAGCACGCCGGCGGGCATCGTGCGCAGGACCATCTGGAGGACGATGCCGTTGCTCTCGGCGTCGTCGGCCGCGTCCTGGCCGTCCTTGCGGGCGTCGCGCAGGTCGTCCTCGGCATGCTTGAGCTTGGTGCGGGCGCGCTGCTCGCGCCGCTCGGCCTCGTGCAGGTCGGTCTCGGCGGCCGAGTAGGCGGCGTTGGCGGCGTCGATCGCCGCCTGCGCGCCGCCGTCGCCGAGCAGCGAGTCGAGCGCCGAGCTGAACAGCTTCATCTCCGCGGCCTGGCGCGCGATCACGGCGGCGTCCATCCGGCCCTGCGCGTCCTTCTCGTCGTCGACCGCCTTGCCGATCGCGTCCTTGGCGTCGTTGATCTCGTCGCGGGCCTTCTGCGCCCGCACGATCGCCTTCTGCGCCCGCTTCTGCGCGTCCTCGAGCGCGTCGGCGCTGGACGAGATCTGCAGGCCGGCGTTGAGGACCGAGAAGCTCGCGGAACTGAGCGTGTTCGACTGGGTGCCGGTGAGATCGGCGAACGTGGAGCTGCCGGGGCCGGCCCAGCTGCCCATCAGCGTCGGCGCCTTGGCGACCTGCTGGGCCTGCTGGCCGAGGTCGACCCCGACCGCCTCGAGCTGACGGCCGGCGGTGAGCAGCGCGCCGGGGTCGCCCTTGGGGACGGTGATCCCCTCGACGCTCTCGCCGGGCTGTGCGCTCACGTGCGCATCTGGCTGTCGTCGGTTTCCCGGTAGGCGGCGGCCGCGGCGCCCAGGTTGTCGCCGGTGCGGCGGATCACATCGGCGTTGCTCGCCAGGTGACCCTCCCAGGCGGTGCCGAAGGCGGCGCCTGCCGCCATCGCGCCCGCGTGCCCCGCCGATTCCGCGACCGACGACGACGCCGCGCGCAGCACGCCGGCCGAGCCGCCGAGGGCCCCGGCGATGACGTGGTGATGACCTCGGCCCGCGGCGAGCTCATCCGTGTTCACCTTGAAATCTGGCATCCAGCCTCCCGCTCGCCAGTGGATCTGGCCTCCAAGGTATCGCCGGCTCGGCCCGGCCTCAATCACGAAGTTGTTACGTGATCATCCCGGCGCCGACCGTGTCGTTCGTGGCCTCGTCGACCACGATGAAGGCGCCGGTCGCGCGCAGGCGCTCGTACGGGTCGGGCACGAGTGGCGCGCCGAGCCGCAGGCGGACGCGGCCGATCGCGTTGAGGTCGAGCTCGTCGGCCGGCTCGCGCTCGAGCGTCGTCATGTCGAGCCGGTGCTCGATCGCCTCGAGCCGCGCCGAGACGGTGCGGGTCGTGTGCTTGACGACGTAGCGGTCGCCCGGGCGCGCCGGCGCGTCACCCAGCCAGCACAGCGTCGCCGACAGCTCGCGCACCGGCTCGGGCGCCTCGGCGGGGCGGGCGAGCAGGTCGCCGCGCCCGACGTCGAGGTCGTCCTCGAGCGCCACGGCGATCGACCGCGGCGCGGCCGCGGTGTCCGCGCCGTCCTCGAACGCGGCCACGCGTGTGCGTGTCCCGCTCGGCAGCACGACGACCTCGTCGCCGACCCGCAGCGTGCCGCCGGCCAGCCGGCCGGCATACCAGCGCGTGTCACCCGCGCGGATCACGTACTGGACCGGGAGGCGCGCCGGTCCGTCGGACACGCCGTTGACCGCGGGCACCGCCTCGAGGTGCTCGAGCAGCGCCGGTCCCGCGTACCACGGCATCGCGGACGAGCGCTCGACGACGTTGTCGCCGTGCAGCGCGCTCACCGGGATGAAGCCGACGCCCTCCAGCCCGAGGCGCGAAGCCCAGTCGAGCACCTCGCGCACGACCGCGTCGAAGCGCTCCTCGGCGTAGCCGACGAGGTCCATCTTGTTCACCAGCACGGTCACGCTCGGCACGCCGAGCAGTGCGGCGATGGCCAGGTGCCGGCGCGACTGCTCGGTCATCCCGCGCCGCGCATCGACGAGCACGAGCGCCAGGTCAGCGGTCGAGGCACCCGTCGCCATGTTGCGCGTGTACTGCGCGTGCCCGGGGCAGTCGTGGAGCACGAAGCGGCGCTTCGGCGTGGCGAAATGGCGGTAGGCGACGTCGATCGTGATGCCCTGCTCGCGCTCGGCGCGCAGGCCGTCGGTGAGCCGCGCGAGATCGGCGGCGGTGCCCAGCTCGTCGGCCATCAGCGACTTGGAGTCGTGCAGCAGGCGGCCGATCAGCGTCGACTTGCCGTCGTCGACGGATCCCGCCGTGGCGACTCTCAGCACTAGAAGTACCCCACGCGCTTGCGGTCTTCCATGGCGGCCTCTGAGACGCGGTCGTCGGCGCGCGTCTCGCCACGCTCGGTGATCCGCGTGGCGGCGATCTCGGCGACCACGTCGTCGAGCGTCGCCGCCCGCGAACGCACGGCCCCTGTGCAGGTCATGTCTCCCACGGTCCGGTAGCGCACCGACTCCACGAACGGCTCCTCGTCGTCGCGCAGCGGCAGCACGTCGGAGACGGCGTAGAGCATCCCGTCCCGCGCGAACACCTCGCGTTCGTGCGCGAAGTAGATCGGCGGCAGCTCGAGCTCCTCGACGCGGACGTACTCCCACACGTCGAGCTCGGTCCAGTTCGACAGCGGGAACACGCGCACGTGCTCGCCCCGCCGCACGCGGCCGTTGTAGAGGTCCCACAGCTCCGGCCGCTGGCGGCGCGGATCCCACTGCCCGAAGTCGTCGCGGAACGAGAACACGCGCTCCTTGGCCCGCGCCCGCTCCTCGTCGCGCCGCGCGCCGCCGAACGCGGCGTCGAACCCGTGCTCGGCGATGGCGTCGAGCAGCGTGGTGGTCTGCAGCTGGTTGCGCGAAGGCTCGTCGCGCACGCGCCCGCGGTCGATCGACTCCTGCACCGAGGCCACCACGATGTCCGGCACGTGGCGGTTGCGGAACTCGATGACCTCCGGGAAGTTGTGCCCGGTGTCGACGTGCATCACCGGAAACGGCACGTCGCCCGGCTGGAACGCCTTGCGCGCGAGGTGCAGCAGCACGATCGAGTCCTTGCCGCCGGAGAACAGCAGCACGGGCTTCTCGAGCTCCGCCGCCACCTCGCGGATGACGTGGATCGCCTCGGCTTCGAGCTGTTCGAGGTGGTCCATCAGACCGCGCACTCGCCCTCGCCGCGCTGGACCTCGAACGGGACCTTCTTGGTCCAGTCGATGAACTCGTTCATCGTCTCCAGGCCGAACTCGACGGGCATGGCGAGATCGCGGACCGCGTCCTCGAACGCCGTGGTGCCGACGCGTGCGGCGAAGGCATTGAACACCTCGCCGGGCTCGCGCTCGGCTTCGTACTTGCGGAGCCAGCGCTCGACGGCCTCCGGCACGCGCTTGGCGGGCAGGCGCACCTTCAGCCGCGTGCCGTACACGATCTCCCCGCCTTCGTAGTTGCCGCCGATGTGGGCGACGTAGGCCGGGATCGTGTTCTGGCCGACCTTGATCGAGGCGCCGTAGAACCCGATGTTGCCGATGTGGTGCTGGCTGCAGCCGTTGGGGCAGCCGGACATCTTGATGTGGATGCCGCGGGTCAGCGGGTCGGTGATGTGCATCGCCGCGATCCGCTCGCTGATCGCCCGGTTGAGCCCCATCGAGCTCGTGATGCCGAGCTTGCAGGAGTCGGTGCCGGGGCACGAGACGACGTCATTGACCTGGTCGGCGCCGGCATTGCCGAGGCCGAGCGCCTGCAGCCGCGTCCAGACGTCATACACGGACTCGTCGCGCACCCACCGCAGCACGAAGTTCTGGTGCACGGTGGTGCGGGCGTAGCCGCCCGAGAACTCGCGCATGATGTCGGCGAGCCCGCGGAACTGCTCGGGCGTCAGGTCGCCGCGCGGCACGAGGACCTGGACGGCGCTGAAGCCCTCCTGGCGCTGGGCCTCGACGTTGGCGGCCCGGAAGGCGAGGAACTCGGTCAGGTCGCCGTTCGGCGAGCCGGCGCGGACGGGCGGCTCCGGCGCGTTGGCCTCCTCGTCGTGCAGGAACAGCCGCGGCTGGGGATCGAAGTCGCGCTCGTCGACCCAGTCGCCCTGCAGCTCCTCCTCGACGAGCTCGCGCATCGCCTCGATGCCGATCTTGTCGACCATCACCTTCAGGCGGGCGCGGGCGCGGTTGACGCGCAGCCAGTCCTGGCGGTCGAAGATCCGCAGGACGGCCTCGGTGTACTTGAGGTACTCGCCGTCGTCGGCGCGCACGAAGTCGATCAGCGTCGGCGCGACGCGCGGCATGATCGACGTGCCGCCGCCGATCCGCATCTCGAAGCCCTTGACGCCGTCGCACTCGCGGGCGATGAAGGCGACGTCGTGGATGCCGGTGAGCGCGCGGTCGGTGTCCGAGCCGGTAAACGCGGTCTTGACCTTGCGCGGCATCAGCTGCGTGGTCGGGTGGCGCACGAAGTAGCGCACGTAGGCGCCCGCATAGGGCGTCGGGTCGAAGGTCTCGTCGTGGCAGACGCCGGCCCACGGGTCGGCCGTCACGTTGCGCACGGTGTTGCCGCAGCCCTCGCGGCTGGAGAGGCCGGCCGCGGAGATCTCGCGGATCAGGTCTGCGGCGTCGCGCAGCGGCACGTGGTGCATCTGGATGTTCTGCCGGGTCGTGATGTGGCCCTTCTTGAGCGGAACCCACCGCTCGATCACGTCGGCGAACGTCTCCATCTGCTCGGGCGTGATGCCGCCCCACGGCAGCTTCACGCGGATCATCTGGACGTCGGCCTGGCGCTGGCCGTAGACGCCCTGCTTCAGGCGGAAGCCGATGAACTCGTTCTCGGGCGTATCACCGGCAAGGAACTTCTCCGCCTCATTGTCGAAGTCGTCGAACTCCCGCTCCAGGATCGGGATGATGTGACCCGGGACGTCGGTGCGGATCTCGGGGTTCTCGAGAGAACCCGGTTTGGCACTCATGCGCCCCAAAGTACCAAACCCTGATCTGATTCAAGGTATTTACCCCATTTGGGGGGTGCGGTCGACAGCCTCGAGGCGTGCGGCGCGGACCCAGGGGCTTTCCTTGGGCTCGTCGGACGCGGGCGGCGGCGCGGTGTCGCGCAGGAACTGCTCCACCGCGGCCATCACGGCCGCGGCCTCTTCGGGCGTCGCGCTCGAGCCGCGCAGCTCGAGCTTGGGGCGGCGGTTGACCACACCCCGCAAAGTAGCGCCCCGGATAGGATCGCCGCCATGTCCCCACGCCTGCTGCTGCTGGCGGCGCTGCTCGCGCTCGCCTACGCCCCCGCCGCCTTCGCCGACACGACGCTGAGCCACCGGATCACTCCGGCCGGCGGCACCGGATACCAGGCGCTGCAGAGCGTGAAGGGGGAGAAGTACGTCGTGCGCCGCGGCGGCAGCGCCGCGGCGCGCAAGGCCCGCGCGCACCACCGGCGCTCGCTGGTGATGTTCGCCCAGCTCACCGACCCGCAGATCGCCGACGAGATGTCGCCGGCCCGCGTCGACTTCGCCGATCCCGCGGGCGGCGAGATCAAGTCGTCGTGGCGGCCGCAGGAGGCGATGGACCTGCAGGTGTTCGACAGCATCGTCCGGGGGGTGAACGCCAACCGCCGCAGCCCGGTCAAGCAGGGCAACGGCAAGCGCGGCAAGCTCGCGTTCGCCCTGACGACCGGCGACCTTGCCGACAACCAGCAGCTCAACGAGACGCGCTGGTTCCGCACGGTCCTCGACGGCGGCCGCGTCGACCCGTTCTCCGGCAAGCCGATCACGTCGTGTGGCAGCGCCTCGCCGGCTGACATCGCCCGGATCAACGCCGACGTGGCGGCCCGCAACTACACCGGTGTCGCCGACTACGACGACTACGCCACCGCGCCGGACGACCGCAAGGCCGGCTTCTGGGACCCGGACGTGGCGGCGCCGGTCGCCGGCCCGTACTCAGCGTTCCCGCGCTACCCGGGCCTGCTCGAGCGCGCGCAGGCGCCGTTCAAGGCTGTCGGCCTGAAGGTGCCGTGGTACATCTCGCGCGGCAATCACGACGGGCTCGTGCAGGGCAACGCGCCCGCCAGCACCGACCTGTTCCGCGCGATCGCGACCGGCTGCTTCAAGGTGTTCCCGAGCGCGACGTTCGACCCGTCGGTCTACGCGGGCAAGTCGGCGGACGAGCTGTTCGCGGCGTTCGGCGACCCGGCCTTCATCCAGACGCTCCTCCAGAGCGCGAGCCCCGTTGCGGCCGACGCCGACCGCCGGATCATCTCCAAGACCGAGTACCGCAGCCTGATGACCGGCAAGGGCAAGCACGGCTTCGCGTCCACGCCGAAGAAGCAGCTGAAGGCCTCCAAGGGCACCGCGAGCTACTACGCGTTCACGCCGAAGCGCGGCCTGCGGTTCGTGTCGCTCGACACGGTCGCCGAGGGCGGCGGACAGAACGGCAACGTCGACGATCCGCAGTACAAGTGGCTCAAGGGCGAGCTCGCCACGGCCCACAAGAAGCACCAGCTCGTCGTCGTCTTCGGCCACCACACGATCGAGACGATGGACAACACCCGGTCCGACGAGCAGGCGGGCAAGTGCCAGCCGGCCGACGAGCCGGGCTGCGACCGCGATCCCCGCAAGTCGACGCCGATCCACCGCGGCGAGAAGGGCAAGAAGACGGTTGCGGCGCTGCTCGAGGGCACCCCGAACGTGGTCGCCTACGTGGCCGGCCATACGCATGCCAACCGGATCCGCTTCTTCCGCGGCAAGCACGGTCACGGCTTCTGGCAGATCAACACCGCGTCGCACATCGACTGGCCCGAGCAGTCGCGGCTGATCGAGATCATGGACAACCACGACGGCACGCTGTCGCTGTTCGGCACCATGCTCGACTCGGCGGCACCGGCGGCGGCGCCCGCCCCCGGACCAGCGAGCGCATTCACGCCGACGCAGCTCGCGTCGCTCGCGCGCACGCTGGCGTTCAACGACCCGCAGGACTCCGGGCTGGAGGGCTCGGCCGGCGGCGGGTCGAAGGCCGGCACGCGCAAGGACCGCAACGTCGAGCTGCTCGTGAGGGACCCGCGCTAGCTACGTGCCGACGGGATGCCAGGCGGTCTTGAGCTCGATGAAGGGCTCGATCCGCGTGAGGCTGTCGAGGCCGGCGACGTCCAGGTAGTCGTCGCCGGCCGCGCGCGCCACGCGGGTGACGCTGTCGGCGGCGAGCCGGACGATCTCGGGGTCGCCCGTGCTGTCCACGATCGCGTCGACGTCGCGGTGCCCCGCGAGCGGCTTGACGAGCTCGGAGTGCAGGCCTGACAGCAGGTTCACCACGCCGGCGGGGACGTCGGCGACGCCGAGGATCTCGCCGACGTGCAGCGGCAGCAGCGGCCAGCGCTCGGAGACGATCGCGACCACCACGTTGCCGGCGGCGAGCGGCGGCAGGATCTCCGCCACGAGGCCGAGCACGTCCGGCTCCTCGGGGGCGATCACGCCGACCACGCCGGTCGGCTCGGGCATCGTGAAGTTGAAGTGCGGGGCGGCGACCGGGTTCACGCCGCCGAGGACGGCGTGCAGCTTGTCGGTCCAGCCGGCGTAGTGGACGGCGTGGTCGACCGCCGCCTCGATCTCGCGCCGCGCGGCGGCCCGCTCGAGGCCGCGCAGCCGGACGGTCTCGGCGGTCAGCTCGTCGACGCGCGACTCGAGCGCCTCGGCAAAGCGGTAGAGGATCTGGCCGCGGTTGTAGGCGGTGCGGCCCTGCCAGCCGGCGAGCGCGCCGCGGGCGGCGCGGACGGCGTCGCGCACGTCCTTGCGTGTGCCGCGCGGGGCGTTGGCGACGTGGTGGCCCTCGTGATCGGTCGCCGTGACGTGGCGGCCCGACTCGCTGCGCGCGAACGCGCCGCCCACGTAGAGCTTGTAGGTCTTGGCGACAGGCAGGCGCTCGGCCATCAGGAGATCCTCACGTACGGGCGCAGCCCGACCATGCCGCCCTCGCGGCCGAAGCCGCTCTCCTTGTAGCCGCCGAACGCCGACGTCGGGTCGAACTGGTTGTACGTGTTCTGCCAGACGACGCCGGCCTTCAGGGCGCGGGCGACGGCCAGCGCGCGCGAGCCCTTGTCGGTCCACACGCCGGCGGCGAGGCCGTAGGCGCTCGCGTTGGCCTTCTCGATCGCCTCCGCCTGGGTGCGGAAGGTGAGCACCGAGACGACCGGGCCGAAGATCTCCTCGACGGCGATCCGGTACGCGGGCGCGACGTCGGTGAACAGCGTCGGCGCGAACCAGTAGCCGCGCGACGGCAGCTCGCAGGCGACGGTGCGGCGCGTCGCACCCTCACGCTCGCCCGCGGCGACCAGCGCCTCGATCCGCTGCAGCTGGGCGGCCGAGTTGATCGCGCCGACGTCGGTGTTCTTGTCGAGCGGGTCGCCGACGCGCAGAAGCCCCATCCGCCGCCACAGCTTCTCGACGACCTCCTCGGCCACGCTCTCCTGCAGGAACAGCCGCGAGCCGGCACAGCACACGTGCCCCTGGTTGAAGAAGATGCCGTTGACGATGCCCTCGACGGCCTGATCGATCGCGGCGTCGTCGAACACGATGTTGGCCGACTTGCCGCCGAGCTCGAGCGTGAGGCCGATGTCGCGGCCTGCGGTGGCGGCCTGGATGTCCTTGCCGACGTCGGTCGAGCCGGTGAAGGCGATCTTGTCGATCCCCGGGTGGCGGACGAGCGCCGCGCCGGTGGACCCGTCGCCGGGCAGGATGTTCACGACGCCCGCGGGCAGCTCGGCCTCCTGGCAGATCTCCGCCAGCAGCAGCGCGGTCAGCGGCGTCGTCTCGGCCGGCTTGAGCACGGCGGTGTTGCCGCACGCGAGCGCCGGCGCGAGCTTCCACGCCGCCATCAGCAGCGGGAAGTTCCACGGCACGATCTGGCCGACGACGCCCATCGGCTCGACACGCCGGCCGGCGAGCCCGTAGCTGAGCTTGTCGGCCCAGCCGGCGTAGTAGAAGAAGTGGGCGGCGGCGAGCGGGACGTCGACGTCGCGCGACTCCCGGATCGGCTTGCCGCCGTCGAGCGACTCGACGATGGCCAGCTCGCGGGCGCGCTCCTGGATCAGGCGGGCGATGCGGAACACGTACTTGCCGCGCTCGAGCGCGGGGAGCTTCTGCCAGCGCGGCAGCGCCTCCCGGGCGGCGGCGACCGCGGCCTCGACGTCGGCGTCGTTCGCCCACGCGATCTCGGCCAGCGGCTCCTCGGTGGCCGGGTTGATGGTCGGCTCGTAGTGCTCGCCCGCCGGCGCCCGCCAGGCGCCGTCCACGAACAGGTCGTAGCGCTCGCGGAGGTGGATGTGGTCGGTCGCCTCGGGGGCGGGCGAGTACTCCCAGTCCAGCGCGGTGCGCGGAGTCGTGGTTGCCATCGGCTACTCCTTCGAGAAGTCCTCGGGCCGCTGGTAGCGGCCGGACTCCCCGTGCTCGTACTGCATCAAGAGATCGTTGAGCAGCGACGACGCGCCGATCCGGAAGCGGTCGGGCGTCAGCCACTCGTGGCCGAGCGTCTCGTTCACCAGCACGAGCTGGTGGATCGCCTGCTTGCTCGTGCGCACCCCGCCGGCCGCCTTCATGCCGACGACGCGGCCGGTGCGGTGCACGTAGTCGCGCACCGTCTCGAGCATCACCAGGGTTGCGCTCGGCGTCGCGCCCTTGCCGACCTTGCCGGTCGAGGTCTTCACGAAGTCGGCGCCGCCCTCCATCGACAGCAGCGTGGCGTGGCGGATGTGGTCGTAGCCGCCGAGCTCGTCGACCTCGACGATCACCTTCAGGTGGGCAGGCCCGCACGCGTCCTTGACCTGCTCGACCTCGCTGATGACGCGGTTGTCGTCGCCGCTCAGGTAGGCGTCGCGCGGGATCACCATGTCGATCTCCTCGGCGCCGTCGGCGACCGCCTGGCGGGTCTCCTCGAGCTTGAGCTCCATCGACGTCAGGCCGGACGGGAAGCCGGTGGCGACGGAGGCGACGGCGACACCGCTGCCGTTGAGCGCGCGCGCCGCGTCAGCCACACGGCTCGGGTACACGCACACGGCCGCGCACGACGGCACCTCGGGATGCGTCGGCGCCGGGCACACCGCCTTGGCCGCGAGCTGCGCGACCTTGCCGGGCGTGTCCTGCCCCTCGAGTGTCGTGAGGTCGACCATCGAGATCGCGAGCCGGATCGCGGCCTGCTGGGACTCGGCCTTGATGGACCGCTTGCCCAGCACCGCGGCGCGCTCGTCGACCCCGACCCGGTCGACGGGTGTCAGTCGCCGTCGCATGGCCTCCAGCGTACTCGCCCCTAGCGGTTGAGCGGCAGCGTGGCGGTGACGATCGTGCCGCGGCCGGGCGGGCTGGTGAGCGAGAGCGTGCCGCCCGCCGCCTCGGCGCGGTCGCGCAGCCCCTGGATGCCGGTGCCGAGTGCGACATCGGCGCCGCCGCGGCCGTCGTCGGCGATCTCGCAGCGCACCACCGCGTCCTCGAGGCGGATCGTCACGCGCGCATGGCTGGCCTCGGCGTGGCGGGCGACGTTCGTAAGCGCCTCGGCCACGATGTAGTAGGCGGTGGCCTCGATGTCGTCGGGCATCCGCTCCTCGGGCGCGTCGATCTCCACCGGTACCGGGAGGCGGCCGGCGAGCGTCTCCAGCGCCTGCCAGAGCCCGCGGTCGCTGAGGATCGCCGGGTGCAGGCCGCGGGCGATCTCGCGCAGCTCGGCGAGGCCGGTGTCGAGCTCGCGCGCCGCGTCGTCGAGCAGCTTGGCCGCCGCTTCCTGCTCCGGCCCGAGGCGTGCGCGGGCGAGCCGGATCGCGAGCGCGACCGAGACCAGGCGCTGCTGGGCGCCGTCGTGCAGGTTGCGCTCGAGCCGGCGCCGCTGGTCGTCGCCGGTCCTCACGAGCCGGGCGCGCGAGGCGACGAGGTCGGCGCGCGCCTGCGCGCTGGCGACCGCCAGGGACACCAGCTCGCAGAACGCTGCCAGCCGGCTCTCGCTCTCGGGCGGGAGCGGCTCCTCGCTGGCGATCGACACCGCGCCCCACAGCGCGCCGGCGACGAAGATCGGCGCCGAGGCCGTCGAGCGGTAGCCGAACTGGAACATCGTCTCGCCGGTCGCGCCGCGCGTGGCCGTGCCCCAGTCGTCCACGCGCGCTGCCGTGCCGCTACGCCGCACCTTCCCGAGCGAGGTCGTCTCCTCGGTGGTCAGGCGCTGGCCGATCTGTAGGACGCCGGTGCTGTCGCGGTTATGGCGGCCGACCACCGTGGCCGTGGCGTCGTCCTCGTAGCGGAGCACCGCCGAAGCGTTGACCTCGAGCACGCGCGCGCACTCCTCCGAGACGGCGCTGAACACGCGCTCCGCGTGGGCCTCGGATGCGACCAGCGTCGCCACGCGCCGCAGTGCCCGCTGCTCGGTGGCGAGTCGGCCGATCTCGGCGAGCTTCGCCGACGGGTCGCCGGCGAGCGCCCGCTCCTCCTCGTCGCGCCGCGGTGCGCGGTCGGTGAGGTCGATCCCGGTCGTGACGATCGTCGTCGGGCCACCCTCGGTGCTCACCAACGGCTTGTTCGACCACGCGATCAGCCGCCGGCCGCCGTCCTTGGTCATCCAGTGACCGACCTGTGGCGCCGAAGCGCCGCTCCCGATCACGTAGGCGAGGAACTCGGTGAACGCGTCGCGCTCCTCCGGAGGGATCACGAAGTCGCGCGCGTCGTGCCCGATCACCTCCGCGCGGTTGAAGCCGGTCGCCCGCTCGCACGCCTCGTTGAAGAGCAGGATCCGACCCTCGCTGTCGAGCACGGCGACGAGCGACTGCGTGGTCTCGGTGAGGATGCGGGCGTAGGCGTCGCCGGGGACGAACTCGGCCATCACCAGACGTCCCCTTCGCGCCAGTCGCACGTCAGCTCACCGAAGAGGTCGAGCGCGGCGTCGACCGGCAGCACGTAGACGTAGCCCTCCTCCTCGGGAGTGCGCTGAATCCCGGTGGGCGTCAGCGCCGACAGCCACCCCTCCCACCGCTGCCACCCGCGCGCGAGGTACAGCGCCGCGCCGTCGTCTGTCGCGCCCAGCGCACCGACGTCGTAGGCCCGCCGGATCACCCGCTCGAGCGGATCCATCATCGCGGCGCCGTGCCCCTCGCGACGCCGATCGGCGCGCACGGCGACCGCTTCCACGTAGCCCGCGCGCAGCACGTCGTCGCCGTGCAGCAGCCGCCGCTGCACTACGCACGCGTGGCCGATCAGCTCGTCGCCGTCCCACGCGAGGGCATGGATGCCGCCGAGCGCATGGCGCCAGTCGTCCTCCTCGAACTCCTCGCCGAACGCGTCGTGCATCAGCGCCCGCGCCGCGGCCAGCGTCTCGTCGTCGAGGTCGGCCGTGTGAGCGGTGCGCACCGCGCTCAAAGCGGGATGTTGCCGTGCTTGCGCTTCGGGCCCGGCTCGCGCTTGGTCTGCAGCGTCTCGAGCGCGGTGATGACCTTTGGGCGCGTCTCGTGGGGGATCAGGACGTCATCGACGTACCCGCGCTCGGCCGCCGTGTACGGGTTGGCGAAGCGCGCCTTGTAGTCGTCGATCAGCTTCGCGCGGCGCTCGTCGGGCGTCGGCGAGCCGGCGATGTCGCGCCGGTGGATGATGTTCACCGCCCCGTCCGGGCCCATCACCGCGATCTCGGCCGTCGGCCAGGCGAAGTTGAAATCCGCGGCGAGGTGCTTGGACGCCATGACGTCGTAGGCCCCGCCGTACGCCTTGCGCGTGATGACCGTGATCTTCGGCACCGTCGCCTCGGCGTACGCGTACAGGAGCTTGGCGCCGTGGCGGATGATGCCGCCCCACTCCTGCTCGGTGCCGGGGAGGAAGCCGGGCACGTCGACGAACGTGAGCAACGGGATATTGAACGCGTCGCAGGTGCGCACGAAGCGCGCGCCCTTGGCGCTCGCGTCGATGTCCAGCACGCCGGCCAGCGAGCGCGGCTGGTTGCCGACCACGCCGACGGTGTGGCCGTTGAGCCGGCTGAACCCGCACACGACGTTCATCGCGTAGTGCTCGTGGACCTCGAAGAACTCGCCGTCGTCGACCACGTAGCGGATGACGTCGCGCATGTCGTACGGCTTGTTCGGGTTGTCCGGCACCACCGAGTCGAGCTCGGCGTCCATCCGGAACGGGTCGTCCGACGGCATCACGCGCGGCACCGTCTCGAGGTTGTTCTGCGGCAGGAAGCTGAGCAGGTAGCGCGCGTCCTCCAGGCAAGCATCCTCGTCGTCGGATGCGAAGTGGGCGACGCCCGACTTGCTGTTGTGGCTCATCGCCCCGCCGAGCTCCTCGAACTCGACCTCCTCGCCCGTGACCGTCTTGATCACGTCGGGGCCGGTGATGAACATGTGCGAGGTCTCCTTGACCATGAAGATGAAGTCCGTGATGGCCGGCGAGTAGACGGCGCCGCCGGCGCACGGGCCCATCACCAGGGAGATCTGCGGGATCACGCCGGAGCAGCGGACGTTGCGCAGGAACACGTCGCCGTAGGCGCCGAGCGAGACGACGCCCTCCTGGATGCGCGCGCCGCCCGAGTCGTTGATCCCGATGACCGGGCAGCCGATCTTGGCCGCCAGGTCCATGATCTTGCACATCTTCTCGGCCATGACCTCGCCGAGCGAGCCGCCGAACACCGTGAAGTCCTGGCTGAAGACGCACACGCGGCGGCCGTCGATCGTGCCGTGGCCGGTGACCACCGCGTCACCCAGCGGCCGGTTGTGGTCCATGTCGAAGTCCGTCGTCCGGTGGCGGACATAGGTATCCAGCTCCTGGAACGAGCCCGGGTCGAGCAGCTTCTCGATTCGCTCGCGCGCCGTGTACTTGCCCTTGGCGTGCTGCTTCTCGACCGCCTTCTCGGATGCGTGGTGGATCATCGCGTCGCGCAGCTCCTGCAGCTGCGCGAGGCGCTCTTCGTTGGTCTCGGGGCTCTTACGGCGCATGGTGGCGCGATGCTAGCGCCGCGCTGTGATCCGCTGGCGCTCCGGATGGCCGGTCACGTCGACCGTACGCAGGACGGACGTGCGCTTCTTGCCGAGCTTGCCGCTGAAGGCGCCGCGGCTGAGCGTCGCCGTGATGCGGCGCGCGCCGGCCGCGTTCACGGTCAGCACGCCGTGGCGGCTGAGCTTCGCGCGGCTGGAGATCCGGCCATGCCGCGGATGCGCCTTCAGCCGCTTCGGGAGCGTCAGCCGCACGGTCTTGAGCGCGGCGCCCGCGCGGGCGGCGCGCACGCGCAGCACGAGCTTGCGCTTGTGCACCCGCAGCCCGGCGATCGGCTTGACGCAGCCGGTGACCGCCAGCGGCACCCGCAGCGACGCCGCGGCGCCGTTGTGGCCGGTGAGCTCAGCGGTCATCCGCGGCAGCGGGCCGCGGCACACGTCCCTCGTGGCCGCCAGCGCGGCGTTCTCGGTGAACGCGAGCTCGAAGCGCGCGAGCGGCACGTCCGGGATCCCCGAGAACTGCGTGCGCAGGCCGTTGCCGAGGCTGACGGTCCCGGCCAGCGAGAGCGACACGACGCCGGAGAGGTCCACGCGCACGCCCGGCAGCGTCTGGCCCACGATCTGGGCGAGTGAGACCGGGCCGGTGAGCGGCGGCAGCAACGGCGACTGCGCGACCGCAGTGCCGACGTGCGCGCTGTCCGGGCACGGGCCGGCCGCCTGCTGCGCGAGCGTGCAGGCGTTCCGGGCCGCGGCGAGATCGACGCTGACGCCCGACGGCAGCGTCACGGCCGCGCTCGCCGTGTTGGCGTTGCCGGGCGGGCCGGTGATGACCGTGCGCAGCGAGGGCTTGCGGCCGGTGCTGATCGTGCCCGAGAACTGCGGCTGGAACGGCAGCTTGTCGCAGGCGGTGGGCGTGAATGGCGCGGCCTGCTTCGCGACCGCCGTCCCGTTCGCCGAGGCCGCGGCGAGACCCGCCGTCGCCGCCCCGCAGCCGGTCGGCATCGTCATGAACGGCTGCGACGCTCCCTGCGGGCGCCCGAGCAGCGTCAGGTTCATCGCCGTGATCGTGATCTCCTGCTGGATACCCAGGACCGACACCGTCGACGGGATGCCGGTGATGATCGAGTCGAGCCCGCCGTCGGACGGGCGCAGCGCGACGTGCGTGATCAGGAAGATCTTGTCGGCGCCGAGCGGCGGCCGCACGATCACGCCGAGTCGCGCCGGCTCGCCGGCGTTCGGCTGCAGGTTGTAGACGTCGCCGTTGGCCGTGATGGGCAGGCCGAGCAGCGTCGACTGCACCGAGGTGGTGCCGACCCGCGTGTTCGCCGCGCACGTGTCCGTCTGGAACTTCGTCGCGGCGCAGCGCGGCGTGGCGTTCGGGTTGCCCACCAGGCCGGGCGGCAGGCTCACCGTCAGATCGCGCACGTGCTCGTTGCCGCTGAAACCGATCCCGATCGCCACGTCGGGGTGCGAGCCGGCGGCCAGGCCGCTCGGGGTGACGGTGAACGAGCTGACGTCGAACGCCGCCTGCGCGCTCGACGGCAGGGCGAGGAGCACCACGATCGCCAGCAGCGAGCGCCGCATCTAGTGCTCCACCGTCAGGATCGCCTTGCCGGCCACGCGCCGCTGGTCGAGCGCGTCGAGCGCGTCGTTGACCTCCGCGAGCGGCGTCTGGAGCCCGACCTGCACGTCGAGCCGGCCGTCGGCCACGAGCCCGAGCAGCGTGCGCAGGTTGTCGGCTGCGAGGTGCTCGTAGTGCGCCGAGAAGAAGGTCTGGACGCGGACGCGATCGCGGCCCGCGAAGTCACGGAAGTCGATGGTGGAACGTTCCTTCGAGGAGTTGCCGAACACGAGGATGAGGCCGCCCAGCGCGACCTTGGCGATCGCCTGGTCGAGCGAGGCGCCGCCGACCGACTCGAGGATGAGGTGCTGGCCGTCGGGGCTCTCGTCGGTCACCGCGGAGACGGCCGTGACGGTGGCGCCCGCCAGCCGCGCCAGCTGGGTCGCGATCACGCCGACCCCGCCGCTCGCGCCCGTGACGGTCACGTTGCGGCCGAGCAGATCGCCGCCGAGGCGGATCAGGTTGAGCGCCGTGCCGCCCGCCATCGGCAGCGCGGCGGCGGTCGCGAAGTCGATGTCGTCGGGCAGCGGGACGGTGCGGTGCTCCGGGACGGCCGCGTACTCCGCCCAGCCGTGCCAGTCGGCGAGGCCGACGACGCGCTCGCCCTCCCGCGGCCCCGCGGCCACGACCCCGGCGATCTCCTGGCCGGGCCGGAAGTCCTCGCGCATCTGCACGAGCGTCAGCTCGCCGCGGTTGATGCCCGCGGCGTGCACCTGCACGAGCAGCTCGTCAGCGCCCGGCTCGGGCGCAGGCAGCTCACGGAGCTCGGCCCAGCGCTCGCCGCCGGGCGTGGACACGACCGCCTGCATCAAATGTCCGGCTGGTACTCGCCGAAGACTTCGCGCAGCGCGCCGCACACCTCGCCGACCGAGCAGCGGTCCGCGAGTGCGGCGCGCAGCGGCGGCAGCAGGTTGTCGGTGCCCTCGGCCGCCTCGCGCAGCTCGACCAGGCGGCGGTCCGCCAGCTCCTGGTCGCGCTCGGCCTTGAACCGCTGCAGCCGCTCGATCTGGCCGCGCTCGGTGGCGGGGTCGACCGAGAGGATCTCGTCGACCTCGGCGTCGTCCTCGACGTAGCGGTTGACGCCGACCACGACGTCCTGCTCGGTGCGGTAGCGCTCGTGGTAGCCGAAGGCGGACTCCTCGATCTCGTTCTTGATGAACGCGATCGCGTTGACGGAACCGCCGAGCTCGTCGACGCGCTCGATCAGCTTCCACGCCCGCCCCTCGATCTCGGCGGTCAGTGCCTCGACGTAGTAGGAGCCGGCGAACGGGTCGACGGTGTCGGTGGCGCCGGACTCATGGGCGACGATCTGCTGCGTGCGGAGCGCGATCTTGGCGGCGCGCTCGGTGGGGAGCGCGAGTGCCTCGTCGTAGCCGTTCGCGTGCAGCGACTGCGTGCCGCCGCAGACGGCGGCGAACGCCTGCAGGGCGACGCGGACGATGTTGTTCTGCGGCTGCTGCGCGGTCAGCGTCACGCCGCCGGTCTGCGTGTGGAAGCGCAGCATCATCGACTTCGGGTCCTGCGCGCCGAAGCGCTCCTTCATCGCGTGCGCCCACATGTTGCGGGCGGCGCGGAACTTCGCGACCTCCTGGAACACGTTGTTGTGGCCGTTGAAGAAGAAGGCCAGGCGCGGCGCGAAGTCATCGATCTTGAGGCCGGCGTCGAGCGCCGCCTGCACGTAGGCCAGGCCGCTGGCCAGCGTGAACGCGACCTCCTGGACCGCGCTGGCGCCCTTCTCGCGGAAGTGGTAGCCGGAGATCGACACCGTGTTCCACTTCGGGATGTGCTCACGGCAGTAGGCGAACAGGTCGGTCGTCAGCCGCATGCTCGGCACGGGCGGGTAGATGAAGTTCCCGCGCGCGATGTACTCCTTGAGGATGTCGTTCTGGACCGTGCCGCGGAGCTCGGAGCTCGGCACGCCCTGCTCGGAGGCGACGAGCTCGTAGAGCAGCAGCAGCACGCTGGCGGGCGCGTTGATCGTCATCGACGTGGAAACCTCGTCGAGCGGGATCCCGTCGAACGCGGTCCGCATGTCGTCGATCGTGTCGATCGCGACGCCGGTGCGGCCGACCTCGCCCAGACAGCGCGGGTCATCGGAGTCGAGCCCGAGCTGGGTCGGCAGGTCGAAGGCCATGCTCAGGCCGGTGCCGCCGTTGGCGAGCAGGTAGCGGTACCGCTCGTTGGACTCCTTGGCGGTCGCGTAGCCGGCGTACTGGCGGATCGTCCACGGCCGCTTGCGGTACATCTCGGGGTGGATCCCGCGCGTGTACGGGAACTCGCCCGGCGCGCCGAGGTCGAGGTCGGGGGGCAGGTCGTCGGGGCCGTAGGTCGGCTCGACCTCGATCCCCGAGTCGGTGAACCGCCGCGGGTCGTCCGGGCCGACGACCGGTGCGACCGAGAGGTCCGTGGCGTCCTTGTCGTCGATGGCCATAGATCGCAGCTTAGGCCACGATCCGCGCGATCAGCGCCGCAGCGTCGTGGTCTGACAGGCCCTCGCGGGTGAGCGAGCGCCAGGTGGAGAAGGCCAGCGCGTGGCCGAGCGCGGCCCGCTGCTCGGGCGGGCCGAGCATTGCCTTGACGGGGTCGAGATAGGCGGAGGGGTCGGCGATCTGCGCGAGCGCGGGGAGCTCGGGCGCGTCGCGCTCGGTGTTGCCGATCATCCCCTCGTTCGCCCGGTACCAGCCGTAGATCGCCGTCAGCGCGACGATCACGCGCTCCCGCGGGTCTGCGATCGCCGCCCACGGCGCCGGGTCGGGCGGCGGGTTCTCGGCGATCCAGTGCGCACCGCACGCCGCGAACAGGTCCCGCTCCTCGGGGAAGTGCCGGTAGACGGTCAGCCGCTGCACGCCGGCGCGTTCGGCGATCGCGCTGATCGTGGTCTTGGCGGGGCCGACGGTGGAGTGGAGCGCGACCGCCGCCTCGGTGATCTGGCGGCGGGTCTCGGCCTTGGCGTCGGCGCGGCGGCCGAGGTCGTACTTGCGCGGCATCGTGATTCCCATTATATTCGATGAACAGACATGTTCACAAGAAAGGAATCCTCCCCGTGTCCGTGATCACTCCCCAGGAAGGCGAAAGCGTCGAGCTCGGCGGGCTCGGCGTCCGCTACATGGCCGTCGGCGAGGGGTTCTCGCTCGTCGAGCACCCGATTGCCCCGCTCACGCTGGCCGCGCCGATGCACGTCCACGAGCACGAGGACGAGTACTCGTACGTGCTCGAGGGCGAGGTCGGCGTCCAGATCGGCGACGAGGTGCACTACGCGACGGCCGGCGACCTCGTGATCAAGCCCCGCGGCATCCCGCATGCGTTCTGGAACCGCACCGACGAGCCGGCGCGGCTGCTCGAGATCATCTCCCCGGGCGGATTCGAGCGCTACTTCGCCGAGCTGGCGCCGCTGCTGCCGCCGCAGGTCCCGGTCCGCGACTTCGAGGCCCTGGCCGCGCTGCAGGCGCGCTACGGGCTGCAGATGGACATGGCGTCGGCGGCGACGATCGCCGAGCGGGAGGGCCTTACGCTCCCGGGATGAGCTCGCCGCGCGACCTCCCGCCCGTCGACACGCTGGCCGCGCAGGTCGACGCTCCGCGGGCGGTCGCGGTAGCCGCCGCGCGGGCGGTGCTGGCGGCGCGGCGGCGCGAGCTGCTGGCCGGCGATCGCAGCGACGCCGATCTCGCCGCGCGAGCGCGGGCGTGGGCGGCCGAGGCCGGGCGGCCGCGACTCCGCCGCGTGCTCAACGCGACCGGCGTGGTCGTGCACACGAACCTGGGGCGCGCGCCGCTGGCTGCGGCGGCGCGCGCGGCCGTCGCGCGCGCGGCGGCCGGCTACTCCAACCTCGAGCTCGACCTCGAGACGGGCAGCCGCGGCTCGCGCCACGACCACGTTGAGGGCCTGCTGCGCGACCTCACCGGCGCGGAGGCGGCGATCGCGGTCAACAACTGCGCGGGCGCGACGCTGCTGGCAGCCGCCGCACTCGCCGGCCCCGGCCGCGAGGTGATCGTCTCGCGCGGCCAGCTCGTGGAGATCGGGGGCGGCTTCCGCGTACCCGAGGTGATTGCGCAGGCGGGCGCGCGGCTGATCGAGGTCGGCACGACGAATCGGACCCGCCGCAGCGACTACGCGCGGGCGATCGGCGACGCGACGGGCGCGATCCTGCGCGCCCACCCGTCGAACTTCCGCCAGCTCGGCTTTGTCCAGGAGGTCGAGATCGAGGAGCTGTGCGAGCTCGGCGTGCCCGTGATCGACGACGTCGGCTCCGGCCTGCTGGCCGACGACGTAGCGCTGCTGCGCGAGGAGCCGCCGGTCCGGCGGTCGGTCCGCGCCGGGGCAGCGCTCGTGTGCTTCTCGGGCGACAAGCTGCTCGGCGGCCCGCAGGCGGGGCTCATCGTCGGCCGGGCCGACGCGGTCGCGGCCGCCCGCGCGCACCCGCTGGCGCGGGCGCTGCGCCTCGACAAGCTCTCCCTCGCGGCGCTCGAGGCGACGCTGCAGCTCTACCGCGACCCCGAGCGCGCGCGGCGCGAGATCCCGGTGCTGGCGATGCTCACGGTGCCCGACGACGTGTTGCGCGCTCGGGCCGAGCGGCTTGCCTCGGCGACGGGCGGCGAGATCGTGGACGCGACCGCGAAGGTCGGCGGCGGCGCGCTGCCGCTCCTCGAGCTGCCGGGCCCGGCGGTCGCGCTTCCCGAGCATCTCGCCGCGACCCTCCGCGCCGCGGATCCGCCGGTGATCGGCCGGATCGAGAACGGCCGCCTGCTCCTCGACCCGCGCACCCTGGCCGACGACGAGCTGGAGCTTGTCGCGCGCGCGGTCAGCGCGGCGTCATAACGGCCCAGCGCATCGGCCCGGGCCGGTACTCCGACAGCAGCAGCTCGCTGTGCGGTGGCTGCGGGCCGGTGGGGACGATCTCGACCGCGTGGGTGGCCGCGAAGCGCTCGGCGATCTCCTCGCCGACACCCGGGTCGAGGAAGTCGTGCAGCTCGACGATGATCGTCGCGTCGAGCGGCGGCTCCAGCAGCGCGCGCTCGCAGCCCTCGCAGTCCATGACGACGAGCGCGGCGCCGCGCACGTCGCCCGCCTCGGCGGTACCGCGGAGGTCGATCGCCACGCCGTTGGCCGCGGCGACCCGTGCGCAGAGCGCGCGCTGCGCGGCGTCCGCCTCGTAGGCGATCACGGTCGCGTCCGGCAGACGGCGTGCGAAGCCGACCGCGTAGTAGCCGTCGGCGGCGCCGACGTTGACGATCAGCCCCGGCTGGGCGCGGATCGCCGCCTCGATCGCGCCATGCAGCTCGCGCTCGTAGATCCCCAGGAGCTTCGGCACCAGCGAGATCGGCGCGCGGTCGGGATAGGCGAGGCCGGCGAACGGGCCACCGCTCACGGTCAGCCCGTGCCAGGCGACGAAGCGGCGCGTCACGGCGGCGACGCGACGTGCACGCCGGGCGGCCTGTGCCGCGCGCCAGCGTCGCAACGCCCGCGGATACGTCGGGCCGAGCGCCCGCCGGGCGAGCGCGTGGGCGCGGCGGCGCATCGGCGGAGCCTAGACTCTGCCGCCGTGAGGCTGACTGCTGGTGGGCCGCACTACTACACGTTGCGGCCCGACTCGACGGTCGGCGGCGAGGTCTACGAGCGCGAGCTGCTCGCACGCCTGCCCGCGCACGGCATCGACGTGCTCTGCCGTCAGCGCGCCGTCCACTGGGTGCTGGCGCCGCTGGTCTATGCGCCGTTCGTGATCTGGCTGCTCCGCGGCCGTCGCGTCGACCTCCTGCGCGGCCACTCCGTCCGCCACACCGGCCCGGCGCTGCTGCTCGGCCGCGTGCTCGCCCGCCGGCGCGTGCCGGTCGTCCTTCACCACCATCACCTGTATCCGCGCTGGGCACGGCTGGAGGCGGCGATCGCGCGCCGCGCCGACGCGGTCGTCACCGTGTCCGCGCACTCGCGCGACGAGCTCGTTGCGCGCGGCGTGCCGGCCGAGCGCGTGCACGTGGTGACCGAGGGCGTCGCCACGCCGCCGCCGACCGCCGGCTGGCCGGACGCGTGGCCGGGCGCCGGGCTGCGGCTGCTCTACCTCGGCCGGCTCGAGGCGCGCAAGCGCCCGGACCTGGCGGTCGCGGCGCTCCGCGGCGCCGGCGTGCCGGCGTCGCTCGTGATCGCCGGCGAGGGGCCGCTCGCGAGCGAGCTCGCCGGCGACGGCGTGCGGCTCGTCGGCCGCGTCAGCGAGGAGGACAAATGGCGGCTCTACGACAGTGCCGACGTGCTGCTGTTCGGCTCCACGATGGAGGGCTTCGGTCTTGTGGTGGCGGAGGCGCAGTCGCGCGGCGTGCCGGTGATCGCCGCCGCGGGCACGGCGACGCGGGAGGCGCTTGCCGACGGCGAGAGCGGCCTGCTCGTGGCACCCGAGCCGGAGGCGTTCGCCGCCGCCATCCGCGCGCTGGCCGACGACGACCGCCGCGCGGCGATGGGCGCCCGCGCGCGTGAGCTCGCCCGCCGCTTCGACTGGGACGCCTGCGCTGCGGGCGTCGCCGCCGTCTACCGCGGGCTCGTGGCGTGACGAAGGCGCTGTGTTCGATCGGCGCCGGGCCGCACGAGGCGCTGCTCGCCGTCTCGGAACCGACGTTCCGCGCCTACGGCGACCGCCACGGCTACGACGTCATCACGGCCACCGCGGCCGACCCGGCGCGGCCGCCGGCGTGGGCGAAGGTCTCGATGATCCGCGAACTGCTCGACCGGTACGACCTCGTGCTGTGGATCGACGCCGACGCGGTGATCGTCGACGCCGGCCAGGACATCGCGGCCGCGCTTCGCCCGGATGCCCAGCTCGGTCTCGTCCAGCACGAGCGCGGCGAGGAGCTGATCCCCAACACCGGCGTGACCGTCTGGCGCGCCGGTGACGTCGCCCGCGCGCTGCTGGACTGTGTGTGGGCCTCGACGCACTACCTCCACCATCCGTGGTGGGAGAACGCCGCGCTCGTCGACGCGCTCGGCTACGACCTGCCGAGTGCCCTCGACCCGGGGCTGCGCGGGCGCGCGGGCCGGGCGCTGCGCCGCGTCACGGGGCGTGGCCCGCGGCTGTGCCGGCCGGTGCGCGCCTCCGCGTTCCGCGACGCGACGCAGTTTCTGCCCGGCGAGTGGAACTGGACCTATCTGAACCGCGCCGAGAACCCGCAGATCATCCACTGTCTCGCGGTGCCCGTCGACCAGCGCTTGCGCGACATGCGCGCCGCGCTCGCAGGGACGCTGCGCTGATGGTCGACGTCGCGCTGCTCTCGCTCGGCACCACGCTCGGCCTGCGGCGTGCCGACGACGCGCTCGCCGAGCTGATCACCGAGGCCGGCGCCGACTGCCGGCTCGTGCGCGTGCAGTTCGGGGCGACCGGCAAGCTGCGCCGGCAGATCACGGTCATCGACCTGGTCGAGGGGCTGGCGGCGCGGCGCGCGCAGGCCGGCACGCGCGACGCGCGGGCGGTGATCGTCTCGAGCGCGACGACGGCGCTGCTGCTGCGGCATCCGGAGGTCCCGTGGGCGGTGCGCTTCGACTCGCCGACCGCGCTGAACCGCACGGGGCCGACCGGGCTGTGGCAGCGGCTGCGCGAGCGCCGGGTGTTCGCCGCGGCCGACCTCCTGCTGCCGTGGGGCGAGGCCGCTGCGGCCGCCGCGGCGCCGGTGGCCGGCGGCACGCGGATGGTGCGCCTGCCGGTGCCGGTCGACGCGGAGCCGCTGCCCGGCGCTGAGCGGGCGGGAGCGGTCGCCTACATCGGCTGGATGTGGAAGCGCGGGCTCGACCTGCTGTGCGAGGCATGGGCGCAGGCGGCGCCGAGCACGACGCTCACGATCGGCGGCTGTGACCGCGACGTCGGCGTCGCCTGGCTCGCCCGCCGCGGCATCGCGGAGCCTGCCGGCGTCGAGTGGGCGGGCGCGCTCCCGCGCGAGCAGTGGCTCGACCGTGTCGCCCGAGCGCGGGTGTTCATCAACGCGTCGCGTCGCGAGGACCACGGTCTCGCCCAGCTCGAAGCCTTGGCACTCGGCACGCCGCTCGTCACCGTCCCGTCCCCCGGGGCCTACGAAGCGCTGCCGATCGCGCGCCGCCTGGCGCCCGCGCTCGTGGCGTCCGAGGTGTCGGCGCCGGCGCTGGCGGCGGCGCTGCGCGCCGGCCTCGCGTTCGACGACCCCGCGCTATCGGCCCGCGCCGCGACCGCGCTGGAGCCGTACCGGCGCGCCCACGTGCTCGCGACGGTGCGCGACGAAGTCCTGCCCGCGCTCGGGGTCGCCTGATGGCAACGCTCGGGACCGCCGGTCACATCGACCACGGCAAGACCGCGCTGATCAAGGCGCTCACCGGCGTCGACACCGACCGCCTGCCCGAGGAGCGCGAGCGCGGGATCTCGATCGCGCTCGGCTACGCGCCGCTGGAGCTGCCGTCCGGGCGTCGGCTCTCGGTCGTCGATGTCCCCGGGCACGAGCGCTTCGTGCGGACGATGGTCGCCGGCGCGACCGGGATCGACTTGTACCTGATGACCGTCGCCGCCGACGACGGGGTGATGCCGCAGACGCGCGAGCACGCAACCGTGCTACGTGCGCTCGGCGTCGAGGTCGGCGTCGTGGCGATGACGAAGGCCGACCTCGCCGATCCCGCGCGGGCGACCGCCGAGGCGGGCGAGCTGCTTCCGGGCGCCGAGGCGGTCGCCGTGTCGGCCCGCACGGGCGCCGGGCTCGACGATCTGCGCGCCGCGCTCGACCGCGCGGCCGCGCGCGCGGCCGACCGCGCCGGGACGCCCGGCGGGACGCGCCTGCACGTCGATCGCGTCTTCACGATCCGCGGGGCGGGGACGGTCGTCACCGGCACGCTGTGGGCGGGCAGCGTCGGCCGCGGTGATGCCGTCACGATCCAGCCGGCGGGCCGGGCGGCGCGCGTGCGCTCGGTGGAGGTGCACGACCAGCCGGTCGAGCGCGCGGAGGCCGGCCAGCGCGTCGCGCTGAACCTCGCGGGGGTCGACCGCGACGAGGTCGCGCGCGGCGACGTGATCGTCACCGGCGGCGAGATCGCGCCGACGTACCGCATCGACGCCGCGCTGCAGCTCAGCGAGCGCCCGGCGCTGGTGGCCGTCCACCACGGCACGCGCGAGGCGCCGGCGCGGCTGGTGGAGCTCGGCGGCCGCTACTTCCAGCTGCGGCTCGAGCAGCCGATCGTGCCGGTGCGGGGTGACCGCTTCGTGATCCGGTCGCTCGCGCCGCCGGACACGCTCGGCGGCGGCGTCGTGCTCGACCCGGCGCCGCGACGGCACGGGCCGTCGCGGGCGCTGACCGCGCACCTGGCCGCGCTCGAGCGCGGCGAGACCCCGCGCGAAGCGCCCGCGCCCCAGCCGGCGCGCGAGCCGCCCGCCCTGCCGCCGCTGACCGAGTCGGCGCTGGCCGCGGAGGCGCGCCTGGACGTGGCCGAGCCGCCGCTCGACAGCGAGTTCGCCGCCGCCGATCTCGCCGCCCTGCGCGCGCACGGCCGGATCGTCCGGCTCGGGCCGGCGATGCACGTGCACACCGAGGCGCTCGCCGCCGTCCGCGCCCGGATCGTGGCCGCAATCGAGCGCGACGGCGCGATCACGCTCGCCGGCGCGCGCGACGAGCTCGGGACGTCGCGCAAGTACGCGCAGGCCTACCTCGAGCACCTCGACGGCGAGCACGTGACGCTCCGCCGCGGCGACGAGCGCGTGCTGCGCCACCGAGGAGAAATCTCGCCATAAGGAAGCCCGCCGGGACCCTGTCGAACGAAAATCGCAGGATAAGAGCGGCCAATTGATGAAATTCTCGCGATAAGCTGAAAACGGCAGGCCAGCAAGCGCTCTGTTACCACGATGTTTTCGCCAAACCGCGACCTTTACGACGACGTTTTCGACCCTCACGGTGCGTATGCCGAGCGTTAGCACGAGCTTTTCGTTGGACCAGCAGCCCGAGGTCTTCTTCACGAGCACCAGTTCGTCGCGCGCAATCCGGCGGCTGCTCGACGCCGACCAGATCCGGCACGTCGCAGCTCGCATGTACACGAAGAACCTCGTAGATCCACTCGACGAGGTCGTCCGACGCCGCGTGTGGGATGTGGCCGCCGGATACTTCCCCGGCGCGGTCATCGTCGATCGCACTGCATTCGAGATGCGGCCATCGGGCGAGGAAGGGTCCGTGTTCCTGGCCGGGGATTCGCCGCGTGTCGTACGACTGCCGGGGCTCGTCTTGAACACGCGCCGTGGGCCCGGGCCGGTCGACGGCGATCAGCCCTTCCTGGGCGGCGGCCTCTTCCTGAGTTCGCACGCCCGGCGGTATCTGGACAACATGCGCAGCTCACGGGCGCGTGTTGGCACCCCTCGTACGCTCCGGCGCAGCGAGATGGAAGCCCGGCTCCGGGAGATCCTCGTCAAGCAGGGAGAGGACGAGCTGAATCGGCTCCGCGACGAGGCAGCTCGGATCGCGACGCTCATCGGCGCGGAATCCGAACTTGCCGAGCTTCAGGCGCTCATCGGGGCGCTACTCGGCACGGTGGACTCGCCGCTTGCGACCTCCGAGGCGCGCGCCGTGGCCGAAGGCCGCGGATGGGATGACCAACGCCTGCCGCTCTTCGACGAGCTCATGGGTGTGCTTCATGGTGAGGTGCTGCCCGTGAGGCCGCGTGATCCCCAGGAGGAGCTGTCTGCGTTCGCGTTCTACGAGGCTTACTTCTCGAACTTCATCGAAGGGACGGAGTTCACGGTCGAGGAGGCTGAGGAGATCGTGTTCCAGGGATTGATTCCCCAGGACCGGCCGGCTGACGCGCACGACGTCATGGGCACGTTCGACGTCGTCAGCGACCCTGGCCTGCGCAAACGAACACCACGGGACGCGGACGAACTGGAGGCGGTGATCAAGGACCTCCACCGACGGATCATGGCCGGTCGCCCTGACATGCGCCCCGGTGAGTACAAGAGCAGGCGCAATCGCGCGGGGAACACGGAATTCGTCGCTCCGGCGCTCGTCCACGGGACGCTGCAACGTGGCTGGGACCGCTACGCCCCCTTGCCACCGGGCCTGGCCCGTGCTGTTTACGCCTTGTTCCTCATCGCTGAGGTCCACCCGTTCGCCGATGGCAACGGCCGTGTTGCGCGGGCACTCGCGAACGCTGAGCTCACCGCTGCGGGCGAGCAGCGGATCATCGTCCCCACCGTGTTGCGCGACGACTACCTTCAGGCGCTCCGGGCGTTGACGCGCAATGGAAACCCGGCGCCGCTTGTTCGCCTCGTCGATCGCGCGCAACTGTGGGCAGCGGAGGTCGACTGGTCGAGTCTCGAGTCTGCACGCGCGGATCTGGAGCGGACGAACGCGCTCCTCACAAGCGCCGAAGCCGACGAACGCGGCGTCGTACTGCGGCTTCCAAGCGAGTTGCCGACCAGGACCTAACGGACGCGTAGCGTCGCGCGCATGCCGAGGGCGCGGTGGCCCTCGATCGTGCAGAACAGCTTGTAGCGGCCGCGCCACAGCTTGCCGTCCCACGACCCGAGATCGCCCGGCAACAGCTTGTGGATCTTGCCGCGGCGCTTGCCGCCGATCCGCTGGATCGCGAGGTCGTGCGGGTCCTGGCCGCGGTTGACCAGCTGGACGATCGCCGTGCCCGGCTTGATCTTCGCGCGCGACAGCGTGAGGTTGTACTCGCGCGCCTCCACGAGCAGCCGCGCCGGGGCCGGCTTCGCCTGCGCGGGGGCGGCTGCGATCAGGCCCACCGCGACGGCCAGCAGGAGCCTCATCGCACCACCTGCGGCCGCGCCAGCGAGCCGCCGCCCGGCAACACCGCGCCAGGGTCGACACCGAACCAGTCCGCGCACAGCGCCGCGTACAGGCCGCGGAAGTCGGACGTGGCGCGCAGGTTGCCCTGCGGGTCGAGCGTCCCCAGCCCGGGGAACTCGCCGA
This sequence comes from uncultured Solirubrobacteraceae bacterium, assembly GCA_963803335.1. Lineage (GTDB taxonomy): Bacteria > Actinomycetota > Thermoleophilia > Solirubrobacterales > Solirubrobacteraceae > DASSUW01. The sequence goes on from CAWDME010000021.1 coordinate 99,067, forward strand.
TCATCCGCCCGGTCGCCTGCGTGCCGATCACGAAGCCGATCCCGGCGGCACCGTGGTCGGTGCCCGACCCGTTCTCGGCGGCGCGGCGGCCGAACTCGGACCACACGAGCGTGAGCACGCGGTCGGCCAGCCCGCGCGCCTCGAGGTCGCGCTGGAAGGCGAACAGGCTGTCGGCGGTGATCTTCAGGTTGTCCGGCAGCTCCTTGGCCTGGTCGGCATGTGTGTCCCAGGCGCCGGGAGCCGTCAGCGCCGCGCAGCGGATCGGCAGCCCGGCGGCGAGCATGGCGGCGAGACCGGCGAGCCGCTTCGGGAACCGCTCCTCGCTCTGCGGGTAGGCGGCCTGCGGTGTGTACGCCGGCTTGCCGTCGTTGCTCAGCGGAGCCAGCGACGAGCGCACGCTGCCGGCGAACGCGGCCGCGCGGGCGGCCTGCGCCACCGCCGGATCACGCGACGGCTTGCGGACGCGGCCGACGTCGGCGAACGCGGTCAGCCCGAGATCGGCGGGCGGGCCCCACGCGCCGGGCATCCAGAACCCGAACTCCTCGGGAGCTTCGACCGCCGCGACCGGCACGCGGGTCGTGGCGAGTGAGGGGCCGAGGCTGCCGCCCATCGACACGCCCTGGAGCGGGTTGTCGGCGGTCCCGATGACGTCGAGCAGGCGGCCGAGCCAGCCCGAGCGCAGGCCGGCGTCGATCGCCCCGACCTCCCAGAAGTGGCGCGACACGAAGTGCGACTGGTCGGGGTGGTCGTAGCCGACCGCCGGCAGCACCGTGACCTTGCCCTCGGCGTGCAGCTGCGCGAGCGGCGCCGCGTTGGGATGCCACGTGAGCCGCTGGTCCTCGGCGAACACGGCGGCGCTCTCGGGCAGCGCGAGCTTCGGCCGCAGGCGCCGGTAGTCCGGGTCGCCGGTCGGCGCGAGGATCGACAGGCTGTCGGCGCCGCCGTCCAGGAACACGTTGACGAGCACGGTCCCCGGCCGTCCGGCGGCGCTGGCGATCCCCTCCTCGAACACCGGCAGCCCGGCGAGCTTGCCGGCCCCGTACACCGACAGCGCGAGGCCGGCCGAGCGCAGCAGGAACGAGCGGCGGGACAGGCCGGTGCCCGCCGGGGTCGGCATGCCGGACTCGATCGCGGGCAGGCCGGCGCCCGCGCGGGCGTGCTCGGCACAGCAGATGCGGGAGTCGTGGGTCACGAGGTCAGGTAGTCGGGGGAGACGGCGACGAGCATGCGCAGCGCGTTCTCGGTCAGCCGCGGGTAGGTGTCGCGCTCCCAGTCGGCGTGGGCGGACGCCATCGCCGCGTGTGCGTAGCGCTCGAGCGCCTCGCGGGTCGCCCGCGAGAGCGGCGCGTGCCAGAAGTGCGCGGCGCTCGCGACCAACTTGGCGGGGTTGGCGGACACCTTCGCCTTCTCGCCGAGTTGCGCCTTGTCGCAGATCTCGGTGGCCATCTGCCAGCGCGCGCGGAAGGTGGCGGTGTCGAGCCAGCGGGTGTCGTCCCAGCCCGACACGTTCGGTGGCTCGAACAGCATCTGGCCGGCCTGCTCGCACAGCCACGACCAGGCGTCGGTGTCGATCCCGCGGCCGACCGCGCGCAGCATCCCGGCGGCCTGCACGACGGGCGGCTTGACCATCCGGCGATCGGGGTCGTAGAGGTGCGGGTGGCGGAGGATCGCGTCCAGCAGCGGCCGGACGTTGCGGCCGTGGGCGACGTACATCCGCTCGAGCGCCCGCGCCGTGCCGCGCGGCGGTGGCGTCGGGACGAAGTAGCTCCAGAGCTTGCCGACGAGGAACGACGGGTGCTCGCGATGGCGAACGCTCAGCCGCACCGCGTCGCGCCAGTCGAAGCGGCCGCGGCGTCCGTGGATGCGCTTGAAGCCGTTGTCGTGCCACTCGCGGTCGTAGCGGAAGTTGTGCGGGCCGCGCCCATCCGACCAGTCGTTGCGGAAGCCGGTGAGCGCCCGCGCCATCTCGCGAACGTCGCGCTCGGTGTAGCCGCGGCCGGCGCCGAGCGTGAACAGCTCCATCAGCTCGCGCGCGTAGTTCTCGTTGACATCGTCCTTGCGGTTGTCGACGCCGTTGAGCCACAGCAGCATCGCGGGGTCGCGCGTGACGTCGAGCGCCAGCTTCTCGAACGAGCCGAGCGCGTGCCGGCGCAGCAGGGCGTTCTGGCGCAGCATCAGGGTCTGCGGCGCCGCGTCCTTGCTCGTCGCGAACCAGTCGTGCCAGACGAGCGTCATCCGCTCCACCAGCGGCGCCTGCGTGCGCACCATGCGGTCCAGCCACCAGCAGTGGTCGTGGCCCCAGGCGTCGCGCGGCGCCAGCGGGTGGTTGTCCTCGTCGTGCGGGCGCGGGCCCTTCAGCCGCTGCGAGCGCGGGTGCGTGAGCGAGTGCACGGCGTGGTCGAGGCCGTGCTTCGCCAGCTTCTCGGCCTCGCCCTTGCGCGGGCCGAAGCCGGCCCGCCACAGCAGCCGCCGGGCTTGCTCAGGCCCGAAAGGGCCGCGATATCTCGGAACGCGGGACACGCACGTCTACTCGTCGGCATGACGCGCTGTGCTCTGCAGTCAGTTGCTCGGCGAGAGGACGTCCGTCCGCGAGTAATGACCCACGGCGTCGAACCAGCGCTTTGCGTGCAGCCCTGCCCGCAGGTCGCAGTCTGCCACGAGGACGGCTTCTTCGTCGTAGATAGGGCCGGCGATCACGTTGCCCCAGGTCGGCTCGACGATCGCCGCGCCGCCGCGGCCGTAGACCGTGTCGCGGTCGACCTCGACCGGGAAGTCGTCCGGGAACGCGCTGCCGGGGATGTACTGCGGCGCCGATACCACGAAGGCGCCGGACTCGATCGCGATGTGCCGCATCGACGCGATCCAGCCGTCGGAGTCGTCGGCCGTCGGCGCGACCCAGATCTGCGGCGCGCCCTGGTAGACCGCCCAGCGGGCGAGCGGCATCCGGTTCTCCCAGCAGATCAGCCCACCGATGCGCCCGAGCGGCGTCTCGACCGGTTGCAGGTCCGTGCCCGCGCCGATGCCGTGGAACAGCCGCTCGTGCTGGGTCGGCATCAGCTTGCGGTGCTTGTGGAGGAGACCGGTTGGGCCGAGCGTGACGTACGCGTTGTAGAGCGAGCCGCCGTCGCGCTCATTGATCCCGACCACCGCGTGGATCTTGTGCTTTCGGCACGCCGCGGCGAGCTCGTCGACCAGCGGGCCGGGCACGTCGACCGAGTTCGCGTGCATCCGCTCCCACAGCTCGTCCCAGCCGCTGAAGCCCGCCGCGCCCTTCGCCCAGCGGTTGCTCGGGTAAAGAGGGATGAACGTCTCCGGCAGCACCGCCAGCTCGGCGCCCTGCCTGGCCGCCTCCTCGAGCAGCTTGATCGCTTTGGCGACGCACGCCTCGGCGTCGAGGATCACCGGCGTCGCCTGGATCGCCGCCACTCGGACCGTGCGCATGTGGCGACTGTACTCGGGTGGTCTCGTCGGGTCAGACCAACTGCGGCAGGGTGGGGACGCGGTTGCCGCAGTTCGTCCGCGTCGACTCACGGTCGGCGGAGAACGGCCTCCAACACGTGCTCCACGCGGGTGAACGCCCGGAGCTGCAATCGGTCGGGCGTGTCGCCGGCGGTGTGGCGGACCGGCTCGTCGAGCACGCCGAGCTTGACGCCGCGCATGCCGGCGAGCTCGAACTCGCGGTGGTCGGAGTTGCCAGTCGTGTCGTCGCGCTGCCAGTCGACCCACGAGCGCATGAGCTCGCGCTCGACGCGCTTTCGCGGCGCGGGCACCGGCGACCGCAGGCGGAAGCGCGTGCCGCGGCCGACCTCGTCGATCGACAGCGCGTAGCGCAGGCGCGCCCGCGGGACGATCCGCGTCAGCGCCAGCGCGCCGAGGTGGTCCGGGGAGCCGGTGTAGTTGCGTTCCTCGGCGCCGGTCGCGACCAGCCACACGTCGCACGGTGGCCGCACGACCGCCAATCGGGGAGCGAGCGCCACCAGGACCCCGAGCCCGGACCCGTTGTCATCCGCCCCCGGCGAAGGCGGCACGGTGTCGGCGTGGGCCATGACCACGCGCAGGCACGACCGCGTGCCCGTCCACTCGCCGATCACGTTCCGGGACCGCCCGCGTGGCGTCGAGAAGCGCTGCACACGCACCGTCAACCCCGCGCGCGTGAAGCGCTTCGCCACGCGCCCGTGCGCCCGGTGCTCCAGCCGCCCGCCCGCCGGGCGCGGACCGTCGTGCGCCACCGACACCGCGAAGTTGTGCGCCACGCTCCCGGGCGCCGCCAGCGCTGCAGCCGCCAGCGCGGCGGCGAGCACTCAGAACGCGCCGCGCCGGCTGATCACGGCCGGCACGGTCTTGAGCAGGATCGCCAGGTCCAGGCCCACGGACCAGCGCTCGAGGTAGAGGAAGTCGAGCCGCACGAGGTCGTCGAAGTCGAGCTCCGAGCGCCCGGACACCTGCCACAGGCCGGTGATCCCCGGCAGCACGAGGTAGCGCTTCTTGTGCCACTCCTCGAGCTGGTCGAAGTCGCGCTGGGGGAGTGGCCGCGGGCCGACCAGCGACATCTGGCCGGCGATCACGTTGAACAGCTGCGGCAGCTCGTCGAGCGAGTAGCGGCGCAGGAAGCGGCCGATCCGCGTGAGCCGCGGGTCGTGGCGGATCTTGAACAGCGCACCGGTGGCCTCGTTGATCGACTCGAGGTCGGCCTGCATCTGGTCCGCATCGCTGCGCATCGTCCGGAACTTCAGGCACGAGAACAACTCGCCGCCGATCCCCGGGCGCAGCGAGTGGTAGAGCACCGGCCCGCGCGACGACACCGCGACGGCGATCGCGATCAGCAGCAGCAGCGGGCTCAGCAGGACGATCAGCGCGAGCGAGACGACGAAATCGAACGTGCGCTTCACCGCGTAGTCGAAGCCGTCGAACACCGGCGGGCGGAGCTCGAACAGCGGCACCGACGCGCCCGGCACGAACTCGGCGCGGTGGACGAGGATCTCCATCGTCGACGGGGCGATCCGCACCGTCACGCCGCGCTTGTGGCACGCGTCGACGAGCTCGACCGCCTGCTCCTCCGGGAAGTCGGGGTCGGCGATGATGACCTCCTGCACGCGATGCGCGTCGAGCACGGCCGGCAGGTCCTCGAAGCGCCCGAGCGAGCGCAGCCCGTTGTCGGGTCGCGGCGTCAGGGAGATGAAGCCGACCATCTCGACGGGCGCGTGCACCTCGTCGATCAGCGCGTGGGCGACATCCTCGATGTGGTGCCCGGAGCCTACGAGCACGGCGCGGCGGCGGTAGCCGGCGGCGCGCAGGAGCGCGCCCGGTCACCGTCTCGTAGCCCCACCGGAGCGAGCCGATGAACACGATCCCGAACGTCAGCGTCCCGTAGAAGATGTAGTAGCTGGAGTACTTCTCGCCGTTGACGAGCGCGAAGATCAGCGCCACCACCGTGACCTGGAACAGCGACGAGACGATCCGCGACAGGCCGGGCCGCTCGGCGCGCGAGGAGTACAGGCCCGAGCGTGCGAACAGCAGCACCGTCACGAGGCCCGCGAAGGCGACCGTCTTGCGCGCCTCCTGGTAGGAGGCGTCCCACGCCCAGTTGTCGTAGCGCAGCACGGCCTTGACCATCAGCGCCACGTACATGGCCGCGAACACGCCGAACAGGTCGAGCGCGAGCAGCGACAGCACGCGCACCGCCTTGCGCAGCGTCTCCCACCTCAGCAGGAATGCGAGCGCCGGCGGCCGCTTGCGGCGGATGTCGACGCGCTGCAGCGGCACCGTCGGGATCTCCCGGTCGGAGTCGGGGCGCTGCGGGCTTTGTGTAGGGGCTTCGGCCAAGGTCGAAAGCTCTGGTGCATCAACGCGCATGGGGCGCGGTTGATGCGGGGTTAGGTGCTGCCTACGCCGGTCAGGGCCTCGATGCCGGACTGGTCAAGCGTACGCCTCAGGCCGTCCCGGAGCTCAACTCCAGGCTCCCATCGAAGCAGCTGGCGAGCCAGCGAGATGTCCGGCTGACGAACTTTCGGGTCGTCGGCGGGGAGCGCCTCGTGCAGGATCTCCGACCGCGAGCCGGTCACCTCGATCACCGTCTGCGCCAGCTCGAGCAGCGTGAACTCGTGCGGGTTGCCGACGTTCACCGGTGTGTGCGCCCCCGACTCGGCGAGCCGGATCACGCCGTCGATCAGGTCGGACACGTAACAGAACGAGCGCGTCTGCGAGCCGTCCCCGAACACGGTGATCGGGCGGTCCTGCAGCGCCTGGCGCAGGAACGTCGGGATTGCCCGCCCGTCGTGCGGCCGCATCCGCGGGCCATACGTGTTGAAGATGCGCACGATCGATGTGTCGACGCCCTGCTGGCGGTGGTACGCCATGGTCAGCGCCTCGGCGTAGCGCTTGGCCTCGTCATAGACGCCGCGCGGGCCGATCGGGTTCACGTGCCCCCAGTAGCTCTCCGCCTGCGGGTGCACCTGCGGGTCGCCGTAGACCTCGGAGGTGGAGGCGAGCAGGAAGCGGGCGCGGTGCTCCTTCGCCAGCCCGAGCGCGTGATGCGTGCCGTAGGAGCCGACCTTCAGCGTGTGGAGCGGCAGTCGCAGGTAGTCGATCGGCGACGCCGGAGAGGCGAAGTGGTAAACGAAATCGACCGGCTCGTCGATGAAGAACGGCTCGATGATGTCCGTGTGGATGTGTCGGAACTCGGGCCGGCGGATGTGGTGGATGTTGGCGAGGGATCCGGTCTCGAAGTTGTCGACGCAGATCACGCGATGGCCGCGTGCCAGCAGCTCATCGCACAGATGCGATCCGAGGAATCCCGCACCACCCGTGACGAGGCAGGTGGCCATGTCCGGCCGAGGATATCGAGCGTCAGCGGGCCCGGGCGGCCTTGAGCGTCTTCTTGCTGATCCCGATCTCGACGATGTAGTGGCGGCTGTCTTGGCGAACGGCGCGGCCGGCCTTCTCGAGGCGCTTGCACGTCACCGGGCACTTCTTGCAGCGCGGGTTGGACTTGCAGCAGCGCCGCTTCGTCTTGACGACCTTGAACTGCCCCATCGAGTCGCAGCAGGCTAGCATCGCGCGTCATGCCCGCCGAAACCTTCGTCAGCCGGCTGAACGAGCAGATCGCGCACGAGTTCGCGGCCCACCAGCAGTACGTGGCGTGCGCCGTCTACTACGACGCGGAGACGCTCCCTCAGCTGGCCCGCTTCTTCTACCGCCAGGCGATGGAGGAGCGCGACCACGCGATGATGATGGTGCAGTACCTGATCGACGCGGACGCCGACGTGACGATCCCGGGCGTCGCCGCTCCGCAGACGTCGTTCAGCGACATCATCGCTCCCGTCACGCTGGCGCTCGAGCAGGAGAAGCGCGTGAGCGACCAGATCAACGAGCTCACGAAGATCGCGCGCGAGGCCGGCGACTTCACGAGCGAGCAGTTCACGCAGTGGTTCATCAAGGAGCAGGTCGAAGAGGTCGCGACGATGTCGGACCTGCTGCGTGTCGTCGAACGCTCCAAGGACGACCCGATGGACGTCGAGAACTACATGGCGCGTGAGCACTCGGGCGGCGCGGCCGAGGACCTGACAGCGCCGCATCCCGCCGGCGCCGAGTGAGCTTCTCGGCGGAGCTGCGTGAGGCGGCCGCTCCGGTCTGGGAGCGGCACGTCGCCCATCCGTTCGTGAGCGGCATCGGCGACGGCACGCTGCCCGAGGAGAGGTTCCGCTTCTACGTCCGCCAGGACTACCTGTTCCTGATCGACTATGGCCGCCTGCTGGCACTTGCCGCCGCCCGCGCGCCGCGGCTGGAGTGGATGCGGCGCTTCTCGGCGCTCGCGCAGTCGGTGCTGGAGACCGAGATGGACCTGCACCGCCAGTTCGCCGCGCGCTGGGGCGTCACCACCGAGCAGCTCGAGTCCGAGCGGACCGCGCCGGCCACCGACGCGTACTGCGACTTCCTGCTGCGCACGGCCTCGCTCGGCGACTTCGCCGAGCTGGTGGCGGCGCTGCTGCCCTGCATGTGGAGCTACGCCGAGATCGGCGAGCGGCTCGCCGCCGCCGGGCTCCCGGACCACGAGGGCTACGCGGAGTGGATCGCGATGTACGCGAGCGACGAGTACGGGCAACTCGCCACCTGGTGCCGGGAGCTGACCGATGCGGCCGCGCAGGAGGTCGTCGGCCCGGGCCGCCGGCGCATGCACGGGGCGTTCCGCGCCTCGAGCGAGCACGAGCTCGCGTTCTGGGACAGCGCCTGGCAGCACGGGTGAGCTACCGGCCCCGCGTCTCCGCCGAGTACGCCGAGCAGATCCGGCGCTGGCACGAGCGGGCTCACGCCGAGAGCGCGTCGCGCGGCGACGAGGTCGTGGACTATCTCGGCACGACCATCCGGGTGCCGCCCGACGTCCAGCCGATCACGCGCATGTCCCATCTGCTCGGGCAGGCGGTGCTCGACGAGGTGCGCACGGACGACCGTGTGCTCGACATGGGCACCGGCAGCGGCGTCAACGCGATCCTCGCCGCCTCCCGCGCCGCCGCGGTCCTCGCCGTCGACATCAGCCCGTCCGCCGTCGCCGCCGCGCGCGCCAATGCCGCCGCCAACGGCGTCTCCATCGAAGTCCGCGAGAGCGATGTCTTCAGCACGGTCGATGGCGAGTTCGACCTCATCGTCTTCGACCCGCCGTTCCGCTGGTTCGCACCTCGCAGCGTGCTCGAGGCGGCCACCACCGACGAGGACTACGGCGCCCTCACGCGCTTCTTCGCCGAGGTAGACGGCCACCTCGCGCCCGGCGGCCGGATCCTGCTCTTCTTCGGGACCTCCGGCGACATCGCCTATGTGCGCGAGCTGTCGGCCCGCTTCGACACCGAGGTGCTCGCCACCGAGCGCCTCACCCGCGACGGCTGGGACGTCGACTACTTCACGTTCCGGCTGTCAGTCCGCGAGCCCTAGGACCAACGCCATGTGCGAGGGGAGGCCCGCGTCGTCGAGCTCCCAGACGGGCACGCGCGCTCGCCGCAGCGCGGCCAGGTACGCACGGCTGTCCTGATCACCGCCGACGACGGTCGTCGCAGGCGCGCCGATCGGCCGTGGCTCGCGCGCCGCGGCGCCGAGGCGCGGGTGGATGAGGAGCTGGTGCTCAACCACCGGCCAGCCGCGATCGCGCGCCCGGATCGCGAGCGCCGCCGCCAGGGCGGCGCCGCCCCCCACGCCGCCGAGGATCAGGCGCCGTCCGTCCGCTCCGAGCTGGGCTGCGTGATCGGCGATCCACTCGATCGAACCCGCGCCGCCGTCGAGCCCGTGCTCGTGACGGCAGACCGCAATCAGTGACAACACGCCCGGCATCGCGGCCAGCGATCGTGCGACGCGCTCGGCCTCGTGCATCGCACCCGGCTCGACGAGGAGCACCATTACGACGGGGCAGTCATTCGCCGGCCAGACGAGCCGCGCGGTGCCGCTCCGCAGCCGCAGCTGCGCGCTAGGTGCGGCCGCGTGACTCCGCACGCTCGTCGCCCAGCATGTCGCGGATGAAGGTCCCCGCTTGCTGCAGGGCGTCGGCGGCCTCGGGCAGGAACGACCAGAACACGTGGAAGACGTGCGTGTCGGCTGGGTAGAGCTCGATGCGCGCGTCGACCCCGCACCGGGACGCGTGCTCGGCCAGTTGCCGCGCCTCGCCCAGCACGTGATCGCCGGTCGCGGTCTGGATCAGCAGCGGTGGCAGGCCGGTCAGATCGGCGGACAGCGGACTGACGACGGGGTCGTCGGCCGGCTGGCCGTCGAGGTAGGCGTCGACGCTCCGGCGGGCCACCGAGACGGTCTCGGGAGGCGCCGAGGCGGAGAGGATGGACTCGCCGGTGAGGTCGACCGCCGGGCACAGGAGGACGGCGCCCGCGGGGAGCGGGAGGTCCTGCGCCTTCAGCGTCAGCAGCAGCGAGCAGACGAGTCCGGCGCCGGCGGAGTCGCCTGCGAGGACGATGCCGGGTCCGGGCTGCTCGGTCAGCCAGCGGTACGCGCTCAGGGCGTCCTCGAGCGCGGCCGGGAACGGGTGCTCGGGCGCGAGCCGGTAGTCCGGCACCAGCGCGTCGACCTGCGCTGCGGCGACGAGCGCGCCGACCAGCGGCCGGTACCCATACGCCGAGCCGATGATGTAGCCGCCGCCGTGGAGGTACAGAACGGCCGGCCGGTGCTCGGTCCCCGTGCCGAGTGCCAGCGAGGAGACGCCGCCGGCGTTGACCGGCCGGACCGCGACGCCTTCGGGCACCTCGGATTGGGCCAGGAACGCCTCGTACGCGGTCCGCATCTCCTGGATGTCGCGATCGGCGGACGCCACCTCCAGCACGGGCGCCCACATCGTCGCCATGCGATTCGCGAGCTCCCCGCCGACCGATTGCGTCGCGCTGATCGCCGCGTCGAAGTCGGCCAACAGCCGCCGCGCCCGGTCAAGCAGCGCGCTGCCGGCGACCGTCAGCTCCACCGTATGGGTCGAGCGCCGCAGCACCTCGCAGCCCAGCAGGCGCTCGAGCGTCCGGATCTGCCGGCTCAGCGCCGGCTGCGAGACATACAGCCGCGCGGCGGCGCGACCGAAGTTGAGCTCCTCGGCGACGGCGACGAACGCCCGCAGGTGCTTAACCTCGACGCCGTCGGGGGCCTGGGGGAACGGGAGGACGTCGCCGCTCATGCCGCCGAGTATGCCCGGCCGACCCGGCACCGGTGATGCGGATGCGGCACGACCGCGATGCAGGATCGGCCTTTCCCTTTCGCGAGCACGACCGCCAGCATGGCCGCCGTGTTGACCGTGCACGACGACAACTCGTTCGCCGCGATCGTCGAGAGCCACCGGGACGAGCTGGACCGGCACTGCGTCCGACTGCTGCGCTCGCCTACCGACGCCGAGGACGCGCTCCAGGAGACGTTCCTGCGGGCGTGGCGCGCGCAGCACACCTGCCGTTCGTCGCCGCGTCCGTGGCTGTACCGGATCGCGACGAACGTGTGCTTCGACCTGCTCGCCGCGCGACGGAAGGCACCCGTCGCCGTGGAGCAGGTGCCCGAGGCGCCCGCCCCGCGCGAGCAGCAGCCGGACGCCGTCGCGATCGCCGACGAGACCGTCGAGCTCGCGCTGCTGACCGCGGTCCGGTACCTGCCGGCCCAGCAGCACGCCTGCCTGGTTATGCGGGATGTCCTCCGCTGGTCGGCCACAGACACTGCGACCGCGCTGTCGGTGAGCGTCGCGGCCGCCAACAGTTCTGTCCAGCGTGCGCGTGGCGGGCTGCGTGAGCACCTGGCCGCGGACCGTCTCGACTGGGTGCGATGCACGTGAGACGGCGGGCCACGTTGCGGCAGCACCAGCGCCGCTGCCCGCGGACCGGTACGCGCGCCGAGCCGCCCGGTCAGCGCAGCGGCACCTCGGCCCCGTCCTCCGGAACCGTGACCTGACCCGTCAGGCCCTCCTCGTGCAGCCGCTGGTGCAGGTCGGCGCGCGTCTCGAGGCAGTGGTTGATCGCCTCCAGGTGCACGGCGACGATGTGGGCGTCGGGAGCGTGGCGGGCGACGGCGACGACGTCGTCGACCGTCATGACGAGCGGGCCGCCCTGGAGGAAGCGGGCGCCGCTCGCGTTGACGACGATCACCTCGGGGCGGTGCGCGTCGAGCGCCGCGCGCACTTCGTCGCACCAGATCGTGTCGCCGGCGACGTAGAGCGAGCCGATGACGAAGCCGGGCGACGGCCCGAGCGGGCCGTGGACGCCGTCCGTCCGCGCGATCGGCACGCCGTCCCAGTCGGCCTTCTCGTCGACGGGGCGCACGTCGGTGAAGCCGTGCCCGCGCAGCGTCTCGGCGTCGCCGGGCGCGCAGAACAGCGGCACGTCCTTGCGCAGCAGCCGGATCGCGGTCCCGTCGAGGTGGTCCTGGTGCAGGTGCGTCACGAGCACCGCGTCGATCCCCTGCACGACCACCTCGGGCGGCTCGGGCAGGTCGACGAGCGGGTTGCGGGTCTGGTTCGGCGTGTTCTCGATCGGTGGCCGCGCACCGGCCGGGTCGAGCATCGGATCGACGAGGATCGACCTCCCGCCCATGGAGAGCACCACCGTGGCGTGCCGGATCAGTCGCAGCCGCACCGCGGAAGCGTACCCTCGTGGCGGTGCGCGCCCAATACGAGTCCTTCTGGGCGGACGCGCCGCAGGATCCCGAGCCGTGGGAGTGGGATCGCCGCCGGGCGCTGCTGCTCGCCGAGGCGCGCCCGGGCGAGCGCGTGCTCGACCTCGGCTGCGGCGCCGGCCGCTTCGTCGCCGCGCTACGCGACGCCGGCGTCGATCCGGTCGGCGTCGAGATCGCCGAGGCGGCGCTCGAGCGCGCTCGGCACAACGCCCCGGGCGCCGACCTGCGGCTGCTCGAGCCCGACGGCTCGCTGCCGCTCGAGCACGCCAGCGTCGATCTCGTATGGTGCTCGGAGGTGCTCGAGCACGTGGCCGACACCGAGCACCTGCTGCTTGAGGCGCGGCGCGTGCTGCGGCACGGCGGCCGCCTGCTCGTGACGGTGCCGTTCCACGGCCGCGTGAAGGCGGCGCTGATCGGACTGCTGCGGTTCGAGTCCCACTTCGACCCGGCCGGCCAGCACCTGCGCTTCTACACGCGCCGGTCGCTGACGGCCGCGCTCGAGCGCGCCGGCTTCACACACGCGCGCGTCCGGGCGTGGGGCGGCGCCCCGCCGCTGCGAACCGGGCTCATGGCGTGGGCGCGCCGCCCGTAGCGCCCTGGGCGGCGCGAGTCGCCGCCAGCAGGTCGGACGTCGAGTCGGACGAGTGCGGATCCAGGTAGTACGCCGCCTGCAGCGCGCTGACGGCGCCGCGCGGATCGTTGAGCGCGTTCAGCCGCAGCTCCCCGAGCTGCCGCCAGGCCTCGGCGGTGGCAGGCTCGATCCGGACGGCGCGCTCGAGCGCGGCCTCTGAGCCCTTGAGGTCGCCGCGCGCCTGGTCGATCGCGGCGAGGTCGAACAGCGGGTCGGCCGACAGCGGGTTGCGCTCCGTGGCGATCTGCGCGGTCTCGGCGGCGGCGAGCGGCTGGCCCGCGTCGAGCCGGTCGAACGCCGCGTCGCCGGCGTGCACGGCCCGCACGGGCTGGAACGCCGTCCACGCGGCGGCGAGGGCGAGCACGATGACGAGCGCAGCGGCCGCGCCGTGCAGCGGCGGCACGCTGTGCGCCGCTCGCGCGAGGCGGCTCGCATACGGCCACGGGGCCGGTGGCGGCGCCGGGGTTGGGCGTTCGAGGCGCGCGCGGAGCGGCCCGCGGCCGACGACCCAGCCCGCGCACAGCATCGCGACGCCCGCGTTCGCCGGGACAAACCACGTCCAGTCGATCGTAGAGTGGACGCCGAACACGATCACCACGACCGCGAGCGTGACCATGCCCACGCGCTCGGCGTCCCACGGCAGCCCGCGGGCGCGGCGATGCACGCCGGTGGCGCGCGCGGCGGCGGCGAGCCACGCGATCATCGCGAGCAGCGACGCGGCAAGGCCGGCCCAGCCGAGGTCGGCGAGCGTCTGCACGACGTAGCCGTGGGCGTGGCGGACGGCGAGCGCGTCGGTGCGGAAGCGGGTGCGCACGGTCCCGTACGCGCCGGCGCCGGTGCCGACCCACGGCGACGTGGCGTGGACGTCGAGCGCCTCCTTCCAGTAGCGGGCGCGCACCGAGGACGTGGCGGTCAGCCGGTCGGGGGTGTTGGCCGGCGTCTTCGCGTTCGGGTCGGTGAGCTGGTGCCAGGCCTTGGAGACCTGGCCTCCGGCCCCGCCCGGCGCGGCCGCCAGCGCGATCAGCGCCACCACCGGCAGCAGCGCCAGCACGGCGAGCGCGCTGCGGCCGACGATCCGGCGCACGTGTTCCGACGGTGGCCGCTGTGCGATCAGCGAAGTGCAGCGCGAGGCCGGCGGCGAGCAGCACCGCGACCATCAGCAGCAGCAGCGCGCCGAACTCGTGGCCGGCGTCGACGCGGGCGGCGATCGGCGCGCGGTCGGTCGTCAGCCCGTCCTGCGAGAACGCCCACGCCACCATCGGCGCCGCCCCCACGACACCGGCGGCCAGCGCCGTGATCGCCCGCAGCCGCAGCGGCACGACGAGGAACCAGACGGCGAGGCCGAGCACGAGCGCCGCCAGCGCCCCGCGCGAGTACGACAGCATCATGCACACGAACAGCACCCCGAGGGCGGGCCACGCCAGCGCGTTCGCCGCCGCGTGGCCGGACCGGCGCGCCGCGAGCCACAGCATCGGCGGTACGCCGAGCGCCGCCATCAGGCCGACCGAGTTCCAGTACGCGAACGGCTCGCGCAGTCGCGCGTACGTCTCGTCGGGGGCGAGCGCGGCCGGGAAGACCTTGGTGAGCAGCGCCCACGCGCAGACGAGCAGGCAGCCGGCGCCGACCCCGACCACCATTCCCGCCCAGCGGTCGGGCAGCAGGCGCGCCAGCGCGACGCCGCCCGCGAACACCGCGAGGTAGGCAAGCGTGCGGCTGGCCTCGACCCACGAGTCGCCCGGCACGAGCGACCAGGTGACCGAGAACGCGGTGAAGGCGGCGAGGACCGCGAAGGCCAGCAGTGGGCCGCCGCCGTAGAACGGCGTGTCGGCCGTTCGCGGCCGCCGCAGCAGAGCGGCCGCGACCGCGGCGGCGCCGGCGAGCATCATCGCGATCAGGACGTTGGTGGTTCGCTCGAGGCGCAGGCCGCCGGCGGCGGCGAACGCCGCGGCGGCGATCCCGATCGCGACGCCCGTGGCCAGCGTGCCGCTCCCCGAGATGTCGGGGATCGGAACCGTGATCGAGCGCCGCCGCTGGCGGCCGGGGCTAACCGGGTCGGCCAGGGAGGACACGACGGAGGGCGGTGAGCGGATGCCGTGTCTGCCGCCACACGGACGGTGCGAGCGCGGCGGCCGCGGCTGCGGCGAGCAGGGCGAGGACCACGAGCAGGGTCGTCGGCAGCGAGTTGCGCAGGTCCCCTTCACCGGGGGTCACGTTGCGCCCGGCGATCTGGAGCGGCTGGCCGCCGCTGCCGGCTGCGTTGTTGAGCGCCTTGCGGTCGGCGTCGGTCGCCGGTGTGAGCGGCTCGCCTCCCGGCCCGCTGGCGCCAGGCCCGCCGCCGGTCCCGGCGGTTCCGCCGCCACCGCCGCCGTTGCCCCCGTTGCCGCTGTTGCCCGCCTGATTGAGCAGCGCGCGGCGCAGCACGTCGCGGCAGTCGGAGTACTGGTCGACGTCGTCGGGGATGTGCTCGAGCGCGTCGCGGATCTGGCGCGAGGTGTAGGTGCCGGTCAGGCGACCGTCCTGGCACTCCTGCAGGATCTTTGTCCGGGTGCTCTCGGCAAACGCGGCGGGCGCGCCCACGAGAACCGCCAGTAGGCATGCGACGATGGCCGTGCGGAGCATCGAGCGGAGCACGCTAGCAGCCGTTCTGGGAGCGTCCGGCGCCTGCCGCGGCCAGTGCGCGCGCCATCCCGTCGGCCCAGGCGGCGTGGCTGTAAGCGCCCACCGCGGCGCGTCCGGCGGCGCCCAAACGGGCGCGCAGCGCCGGCTCGTCGTGCAGGCGGCGCAGGGCGCCCGCGAGGGCGTCCGCGTCGCCGGCGGGGACGACGAGGCCGGTCCGCTCATGCTCGATCAGCCCGCCGGCGGCGGCGCCGACCGCGTCGGTCGCGATCACGGGCACTCCCTGGTTGAAGGCTTCGTTGGCCACCAGCCCCCACGGCTCGCGGAAGTCGCGGGTGGGGATGGACGGTATGACCACAACGTCGGAGCCGGCGTAGAAGTTGCGCAGCGCGACGGGGTCCGCCTCGCCTGCGAGCACGGCCGCGCCGGTGGCGACGGCCCGGGCTCGGATCGGGCCGCCGCCGACCAGAACCAGCGCGGCTGATGGCGCTGACAGGCCTGACGAACGCCAGGCCCGAAGGAGCACCGCCACACCCTTTTCCCGGACCATCCGGCCGGCAAACATTGCCTGGAAAGCGGCATGTCGAACGGGCTCGGAAGGTCCGGACCAGAACGCATCGTCGACGCTCTGGGGCGCCTCCACGACCGGTCCGCGGGCCCCCTTGGCGCGCACGTAGGCACTCACGTGCGGGCCGTAGGTGGCGATCGCGTCGGCGTGGCGGTACAAGTGGCGCAGCGGCAGGTACGACAGCGCGTGGGCGGCGGTCCGCGGATGTGCCCAGATCGTGGCCCAGAGCACGAACGGCACGCGCGCCCGGCGCGCTCCGGCGTAGGCCGCCGGCAGTGCGATGCGGCCGGACAGGCCGGCGACGACGGCACGGAACCGTCCGGAGGCGGCGAGCCGCAGCACGCCGCGCTGGGTCGGGCGCACGACCGGGAACGGCAGCTCCTCGCCGCCCGCGCCGCCGCCGTGCCTCAGATCGCCGCCGATCAGCGCGAACACGACGTCCTCCCGCTCGTGCAGGGCGGCGAACGCACCGACCCGGAAGGGCGGGGCGTAGTTCGTGACGAACAGGACGGGCCGGCTCACGGGATCGCGAAACCTATGATGGCGGCGTGCCGCTCGACGTCGCGGTCCAGGTCGTCAACTACCGCACCCGCCGGCACCTCGAGGCGTGCCTGCCGACCGTGGTGGCTGATCTCGCCGGTCTCGACAGCCGCGTGCTGGTGCTCGACAACGCGTCGGGCGACGATCTGGCGCCACTCGCCGCCGCCTACCCCGACGTCGTGTTCGAGACGGCGGAGCGCAACGTCGGCTTCGGCGCCGGCCACAACCGGCTCGCGGCCCGGCACGACGCCCGGGCGGTGCTCTTCCTCAACCCGGACACGCGGTTCGTCGAGCCGCACACGGTCGCGCGCCTTCTCGAGGCGCTCGGCGGCGACGTCGTCGCGGTCGGGCCGCAGCTGCTGTCGGCGAGCGGCGACGTCGACCGGCGCGATCACGGCGAGCTGCACGGGCTGCGCGGCCGGCTCGCGCAGGCGGCCGGCGACAGCCACTGGCGGCGCCGCGACGCGCCTGCCGACGTCGCGTGGGTGTCGGGCGCGGCGTGCCTCGTCGACCGCGCGGTGTTCGACGCGGTCGGTGGCTTCGACGAGGGCTTCTTCCTGTTCAAGGAGGAGGAGGACCTGCTGCTGCGCATGCGCGGGCACGGCGGGCGTGTGCGCTACCTGCCGACGGTCCGGGTGTGGCACGAGGGCGGCGTCGTCGCGTCGCGCGACGAACACATGGCGTCGTCGGCGTCGCGCTTTGCCGAGAAGCATGTCCGGGGTCGCGTGCAGCGGCGGCTGGCGCCGCCCGCGTTCCGCGCGGCAGTGGTCTGGGGAGGGCGGCTCGACCGCCTGCTGGGCCGCTGATCCTGCTCCTGCACAACCGCTACCGCGTGCCCGGAGGCGAGGAGCGCGCGGTCGAGGACCTCGCGTGGCTGATCCGGGGTGAGCTCGGCGAGGAAGCCTCAGTGCTCGAGCGCGACTCGGCGCGGCTGGGTGGCCTGCGCGCCGCCGCCGGCCTGCTGCGTGGCGGGCTGCAGCCCGAGTCGGTGACGGCTGCCGTCCTGCGCGAGGGCGCCCGGGTCGTCCACGCGCACAACGTGCACCCGGCGTTCGGCTGGCGCGCCCTGGCCGCGGCGCGCTCGGCGGGGGCGCGCGTCGTGCTGCACCTGCACAACTACCGGCTCGTGTGCGCGGTCGCGACCTGCTTCACGCGCGGCGACGACTGCACGCGCTGCCACGGGCGCAACACGCTGCCCGGCGTGGCGCTGCGCTGCCGCGGCTCGGTCACCGAGGCGGTCGTCTACGGCGCCGCGCTGTCGCTGTGGCAGCGGCGGCTGGCCGAGAGCGTCGACGCGTTCGTGGTCCCGAGCGCGTTCGCTCTCGGGCGCTTGCGTGAGCTCGGCGCACCGCTCGGTGCCCGCGCCCACGTGATCCCGTCGGTGCAGCGCTCGTTCGCCGACCGCTCCGGTGCCGCCGACGGCCGCTACGCGCTCGTCGCGGGCCGGCTCACGCCGGAGAAGGGCTTCGCCGACGCGATCGTCGCCTGCTCGCGAGCGGGGGTTCCGCTCGTGGTGGCCGGCGACGGCCCGGCGCGCGACTCGCTGCGCGCCCTGGGCGGCGACGTCCGCTTCGTCGGCCGCGTGTCGGCCGACGAGCTCGCCGCCCTGCGCCGTGAGGCGGCGCTGGCGATCGTGCCGTCGCGGTACGCCGAGATCCTCCCCCTCGCCGCCTTGGAGGCGATGGCGGCGGGGCTGCCGGTCGTGGCCGCCCGCGCCGGCGGGCTTGCCGAGGTCGTGCCGGAGGAGGGCTTGTATCCGCCCGGAGATCTCCACGCCCTCACTGCCCGCATGGCGTCGCTCTGTGCCAATGCCGAGGCGGGGGAGCGTGCGTTGGCCGCGGCGCGGGAGCGGTTCGCGCCCTCCGTCATCGCGGCGCAGCTCCGTGACGTCTACAGCGGGCATTGAGGGGAGCGAGATCGGCCGGCGCCGAGGCGCGCTCAGAGCTGAGCAGCGCCCAGGTGCCGCGTCGTGCCGCGGAGATCGAGCACGGCCGGCGCGCGCTCGACCACGCTCTCGTGGTCCACGCTCGGGTGCGCGGTCACGATCACCACGAGATCGACGTCGAGATCGTCGAGCGACACGCTGCGCAGACCGTGCTCCACGAGCTCGGGCACGTGCGGGTCGTGGTAGCGGACGTCGGCGCCGCGCTTGCGCAACAGCTGGATGATCTTCAGCGCCGGTGACTCGCGGATGTCGCCGACGCCGGCCTTGTAGGACACGCCGAGCAGCAGCACGCGCGAGCCGCGGACCGGCTTGTGCGCGTCGTTAAGCGTGCGCTCGATCTTGTCCATGCAGAAGTACGGCATGTACTGGTTGACCTTCCCGGCGAGCTCGATGAACTCGGTCGAGAGGTCGTACTCGCGCGCCTTCCAGGCCAGGTAGAACGGGTCGACGGGCAGGCAGTGGCCGCCCATACCCGGGCCGGGATCGAAGCGCGTGAAGCCGTACGGCTTGGTCGACGCGGCGTCGATGACCTCCCAGATGTCGATGTCCATCCGGTCGGCGAGGATCGCCAGCTCGTTCACCAAGGCGATGTTCACCGAGCGGAAGATGTTCTCCAGCAGCTTCGAGAGCTCGGCCACCTCGGGTGTCGAGACCCTCACGACGTGGTCGCAGACGCGCCCGTACACCTCGGCGGCGCGCTCGGTGCATGCGGGAGTGAGGCCGCCGACGACCTTCGGCGTCGTGCGCATCGTGTAGTCCGTGCGCCCGGGATCGACGCGCTCGGGCGAGAACGCCAGCGCGAAGTCCTCGCCGGCGCGCAGGCCGGACTCCTCGAGCAACGGCACCATGTGCTCGCGCGTGGTGCCCGGGTACGTCGTCGACTCGAGCACGATCAGCTGGTCGCGCCGCACGACGCCGGCGAGCGCCTGCGCGGCCGACTGCAGCGGCCCGAGGTTGGGCTCGCGGTTGCGGGTCAGCGGCGTCGGCACGCAGACGAGGATCGCCTCGGCCTCGTGCAGCTCGACCGCGCGGGTCGTGAAGTGGATCGCGCCGAGCGAGGCCTGCAGCCGCTCGTCGCTGATGTCCTCGATCGGCGAGTGGCCGCTGCTCAGCTCGGCCACGCGCGCGTGGTCGACGTCGACGCCGATCACCTGCTCGCCCGCCTCTGCGAAGGAGACGGCGAGCGGGAGGCCCACATAGCCGAGTCCGACGATGCCAATGCTCAAGAGAATTCCTCGATCTGCCTGAGAGTCACGGTCCGCGGGTCTGCCCCGTCGCGGACGCTGTCGTGCCAGAAGACGGTAGCGTCGAGGGCGGCTGCGAGGTCGAAACGGGGCTCCCAGCCGAGCCGCTCGCGGGCCTTCGTGGCGTCCAGCCGCAGCGCGTGCGCCTCGACGCCGTCGCCCGGCGGCTCGACCCGCACGTCGAGCGGCCAGTGCGTGCGTACGCGGTCCACGACCCACCGCACCGTCTCTGCGCCGTCCGGGCCGAAGTTCCACGGCTCGGCCCATTCCTCGGACTCGAACAGCCGCTCGGCCAGGAGCAGGTAGCCGGCCAACGGGTCGAGCACGTGCTGCCAGGGCCGCACCGCTTCGGGGTGGCGGAGCACGACGGGGGCGCCGGAGCTGCCGGCGCGCACGAGGTCCGGGAGCAGCCGGTCGCGCCCCCAGTCGCCGCCGCCGATCACGTTGCCGGCCCGGGCGGTCGCCACGCGCACGCCGTTGGCCCGCCGCGCCGCCGCCACGAGCTCCTGCGCCGCCTTCGAGGCCGAGTACGGGTCGCGGCCCCCGAGCCGGTCTCCCTCCCGATGGGCCGTCTCGCCCGGCACGTAGCACTTGTCACTGGTGACGCAGACGATCGCCGCGTCGCGCGCGGCACCGAGCACGTGCTCGGTGCCCAGCACGTTGACCTCGTACGTGCCGGCCGGGTCCTCGAGGGCGGCCCGCACGATCGGCTGGGCCGCGAGGTGGAAGACGACCTCGGGCTGCGCGGCCGCCACCGCCGCGGCGACGTCGTCGCGCGAGCGCACGTCGCCGCGCCGGTCCTCACAAACCGAGCCGACATCCGCCAGCGCGAACAGCGACGGGTCGGTCGGCGGCGGCCCGGAGAAGCCGGTGACGCGCGCGCCGAGCGCGTCCAGCCACAGCGTCAGCCACGCGCCCTTGAAGCCCGTGTGGCCGGTGACGAGCACGCGCCGGCCGGCCCAGAAGCCGCTCAGCGGGCGGCGAGCCATCGCGCCGTCGCCTCGATCCCCTCGCGCGGCTCGATCTGCGCGCGCCAGCCGAGCAGCCGCTCCGCCTTCTCGACCGACGGCCACCGGCGCTGCACGTCGACCTCGAAGCTCGGGAGGTGCTCGAACTCGAGCTCGGCGGGGTCGTTGCCCGCCGCCTCCCAGCAGATCCGCGCGATCTCGGCGACCGTCAGCTCCTCCGACGCCGAGATGTTGAAGTCCTCGTTCAGCCCCGCCGGCGAGGCCGTGGCGGCGACGATGCCGGCCGCGACGTCGTCGATGTGCGTGAGCGTCCGCGTCTGCTCGCCGGAGCCGAAGATCGGCAGCGGCCGCAGCCGCTCCAGCGACTTGCGCAGCAGATCGGGCACGGCATGGGCGATCCCCGGCTCGTCCTCGGGCATCTCGCCCGGCCCGTACGCGTTGAACGGCCGGCAGATCGTGAACGGCAGGCCGTGCTCGGCGTGCGCGGCGCGGCAGTAGACCTCGCCGGCCAGCTTCGACCAGCCGTACGCGGACTGCGGCGGCGGGCAGTCGGGCAGGTAGGCCTCGGTCGTCGGGTACTGCTCCGCGCGCTCGAACACCATGCTCGAGCTCACGTACGTGAAGCGCTCGACGCCCGCGTCCAGCGCCGCGCGGAAGACCGCGTTGTAGAGCGCGTGGTTGACCTCGCGTCAGGGTGAACGGGAGCTTGTGGAAGTTCGCGATCCCACCGACGATCGCCGCCAGGTGGATCACGTGCGAGCAGCCGCGGATCGCCTCCTGCGCCTGCTCGTAGTCGCGCAGGTCGCCGGTGTGGATCGAGGCGCCCTCGCGCATCCAGGCCGGCGCCGGCCGCTGGTCGGAGACGCGGACCTCGAAGTCGGGGTCGCCGAGCAGCCGGCGCACGACCGCCGAGCCGATCGTGCCGGCCCCGCCGGTGACGAGGACGCGGCTCACGCCCGCAGCGCGGCGATCTCGTTCGCGTAGGCGAAGACCTGGGCGGCGCCGAACACGTTCCAGGGATCCACGACGAGGCAATCGGCCTTGGCCCTGTCGGCGATCGCACCCAGCGCCTCCGGCCGCTCGAACGCGCTGTGGTTGGTGGCCACGAACACCACGTCCGCGTCGGCGACGGCCTGCTCGAACGACGCGCTCGGCGTCGCCACCACGGGATCGTGGACGGCGACGTCCGCCAGCTCGCGGTCGAGCAGCCGCACGAGCTTGTGGGCCAGCGAGTCGCGCTCATCGTCGGTGTCGCGCTTGAAGGCGAGGCCGAGCACCGCCACCTTGCGCTCGCGCAGCGAGCCGCCGAGCCGGCGCTTGACGCCGTCGATGAGGAACAGCGGCACGCTCTCGTGCACGCGCGAGACGCCGAGCAGCATGCCCGGCGCGTTCGACTTCTCCTCGCTGAACGCGAAGTCCTTGCGCAGGCACGTGCCGGCGGTGAGCCCCGGCATCGCCATCCCTCCGCGCGGATAGTCGCGATTGATCAGGTCGATGACGTCGAACACGTTCGCGCCGTAGCGCTCGCAGTCCATCATCAGCAGGTTGGGGAGCGCGAACGTCGTGTAGCGCAGGATGTTGGTCCAGATCTTCGCCAGCTCGGCCTGCACGGGCGTGGTCTGCACGATCGGCGCGCCGAGCGTCTCGAACAGCCGCGCGGCACGCTCGCCGGACGCCTCGCCGACGCCGCCGACGATGCACGGCAGCGTCCCGATCTCGGCCAGGAAGCGGTCGGCCGCGATCCGCTCCGGCACGTGCGCCACGAAGACGTCCTCGCCGGCGGTGAAGCCACGCTGCTTCTCCAGGTAGCCGGCCACGAAGTCGGTGGTGCCGGGAGCGACCGTCGACCGCAGCACGAGCAGCTGCCCCGCCGTGAGCACCGGCAGCAGGTCGTCGAGCACCGAGCGGATGTCGCCGAGGTCGATCTCGATGTGCGACAGCGTCGGCGTGCCGAGCGTGAGCACGATCGCCTTCGCGCGGCCGGCGTCGGTGGGGCGGGCGCTGACGTCGAGCTCGACGCGCGCCAGCAGCTCGTCGGTGCCCGGTTCCTTGAACGGCATCCGCCGCGCCCGCACGGCTTCGAGCACGTCGGGGTCCTTGTCGACGCCGAGCACGCGCAGCCCGGCGTCCGCGAACGCCAGCGCGAGCGGCAGCCCGACACGGCCCAGGCCGATGACCGAGACGTCGTACACGCGACAGGAATCTAGCGGCGCAGCAGGCGCTCTCGCGCCCACTGGAGCGCGAAGCCGGCCACGAAGCGCGGGTTGTAGCGCAGGTAGCGCCGCCACAGCCTCCGCGGCTCGTGCGCGAGCCGGAACAGCCACTCGAGCCCGTTGCGCTGCATCCATGCCGGCGCCTGCGGGATCAGGCCGCCGTGGAAGTCGAACGCGGCGCCGACGCCGACGAGCACGCAGCGCGACAGCCGCGCGCTCATCTCGGCCATCCACAGCTCCTGCTTCGGGACGCCGATGCCGACCCACACGATCTCGGCGTGCGAGCGCTGGATGTCGGCCGCGACCTCGCCCTTCTCCGCGTCGGTCAGCTCGCGGAACGGCGGCGCGTAGCCGCCGACGATCTTCAGTCCCGGGTAGCGCAGCCGCAGGTTGCGGGTGAGCTGGACGAGCGCGCCGTGGCTGCGCCCGCCGTAGAGGTACATGCGGCGGCCGGTGCGCGCCGCGCGCTCGCAGGCCTTGTCCATCAGGTCCGGGCCGTACACGCGGTCGTCGATGTCGTGGCCGAGCGCCTTGAGCGCCCACACGAGCGGCTGGCCGTCGGGGACGACGAGGTCGGAGGCGAGAACGGCATCGCGCAGCTCGGGATCGTCGTGCGTTGCCATCACGAGGTGGGTGGCGGACGCGCAGATGTAACCGCCCCTGCCACCGGCGATCGTCGCGTCGATCCAGTCGAGCGTCCCCTCGTAGTCCGTCAGCGCGAGCGGAACGCCGAGGACGTCGGCGGTCTCGGGCGCCTGGGGGGCCGTGTCGGCGGCCGGTGTCGGGGCGGGGCGGGTGCGGTCCATTCGGCAGTACCAACGCGTGAAGGCGCGCGCTGGAGCGGTCTTGCCCGCCCGGAGAGTGTATGAACCGCGCAGTAGACTGGCGCGGCGATGACGACCGAACGCCCTTTGCGGGTCGCTGTCGCCGGCCTGGGATATTGGGGTCCGAACATCGCGCGCAACGTCGCGCGCCTCTCGGATGCCGAGCTCGCGTGGTGCTGCGACGCCGCCGCAGACAACCGCGACCGCCTCGCCGAACAGTTTCCCGGCGTGCGCTTCACCGACAATCTCGACGAGGTGCTGGCCGACGAGACCGTCGACGCCGTCGTGCTCGCCACGCCGGTGCCCAGCCACGCGCCGCTGGCCCTGCGCGTGCTGCAGGCCGGCAAGCACTGCTTCGTCGAGAAGCCGATGGCGCAGTCGGCCGCCGACGCCGAGGCCGTGGTGGCCGCCGCCGAGGCCAACGACCGCGTGCTGATGGTCGGGCACCTGCTCGAGTACCACCCGGGCGTGATGAAGCTCAAGCAGCTGATCGACGACGGCGAGCTCGGGCGGATCCTCTACATCTACGGCAACCGCCTGAACTTGGGGAAGCTGCGCGCGGACGAGAACGCGCTGTGGTCGCTCGGCGCCCACGACGTGTCCGTCCTGCTGCGCCTCGCCGGCGAGGAGCCCTACGAGGTCGAAGCGCGTGGGGAGAGCTACATGCGCGAGGCGATCGAGGACGTCGTGTTCTGCTTCCTGCGCTTCCCGTCAGGCCTGGCCGCCCACCTGCACCTCTCCTGGCTCGATCCGCACAAGGAGCGTCGCTTCACCGTCGTGGGTGAGACCCGGATGGCGACGTTCGACGACATGGCGCTCGAGGGCAAGATCACGATCTACGACAAGGGCTTCGACGAGCATTCGAACTCGTACGGCGAGTACATCACCCGCTCGGGCGACATCTGGAGCCCGCGGATCTCAAACGTCGAGCCGCTGCGCACCGAGGTCCAGCACTTCGTCGAGTGCATCCGCAACGGCACCACGCCGATCTCCGACGGCGTCGCCGGCCTGCGCGTCGTGCGGGTGCTCGAGGGCCTCCAGCAGTCACTCGACGCCACCCGCCGCGAGGGCCTCGCCCGCACTGTCGCGCTGACCGGGAGCTAGCCGTGGCGCTGTCAACGACTTCAGTCCCACTGTTCGACACCCGCACGCCCTTGGAGCCGCTGCGCGCCGAGATCGACGCCAAGCTGACCGAGGTGCTCGACGACAGCCGCTTCATCCTCGGGCCGGAGGTCGCCGCGTTCGAGGCGGAGTTTGCCGAGTACGTCGGCGCCAAGCACGGGATCGGTGTCGGCAACGGGACCGACGCGATCACGCTCGCCCTGCGGGCGATGGGCGTGGGCCCGGGCGACGAGGTGGTCGTGCCGTCGTTCACGTTCTACGCCTCGGCCGAGGCGATCCCGCTGACCGGCGCCCGGCCGGTGTTCTGCGACGTCGATCCCGAGACGTTCTGCGTCACGCCGGAGACAGTGCGCGCGGCGCTCACGCCGCGCACGAAGGCCGTCGTGGTCGTCCACCTGTTCGGCAACGTCGCGCCGGTGCGCGAGATCGAGGCGCTCGGCGTCCCGGTGCTCGAGGATGCGGCCCAGGCCGCGGGCTCGCGCGGGCCGGATGGGCGACCGGGGAGCCTCGGCACCGCCGCGACGTTCTCGTTCTTCCCGTCCAAGAACCTCGGCGCGTTCGGCGACGGCGGGGCGATCACCACGCGCGACGACGAGGTCGCCGAGCGGGTGCGGATGCTGCGCTTCCACGGCTCGCGCGACAAGCAGACGTTCGAGCTGATCGGTCACAACTCGCGGCTCGATGAGCTGCAGGCGGCGATCCTGCGCGTGCAGCTCCCGCACCTCGAGCAGTGGGCCGACGGCCGCCGCCGCGCGGGCGAGCACTACCGCGAGGCGGGGCTCGGCGAGCTGGTGGACCTGCCGCGGGCGCTGGGCGAGCCGGCCTGGCACCTGTATGTGGTGCGCCATCAGCGCGCCGACGACCTCGCCGCCGCGCTGAAGGCCGGCGGGATCGGCCACAAGGCCTACTACCGCGTGCCGACGCACCTGCAGCCGGCGATGCGCGAGTTCGCGCCGGACCACGAGCTGCCCGGGACTGACGAGGCGGCGCGCACGCACCTCGCGATCCCGA
>CAWDME010000022.1:0-81907 GCA_963803335.1 uncultured Solirubrobacteraceae bacterium
GATGTGGCCGCGCGCACCCACCTCGCGATCCCGATCAGCCCGGTGCTGTCGGCCGCGCAAGTCGCTGACGTGGTCGCGGCGATCCGCGCTGCAACCTAACCAGCCGTGGCCGCGTGCCGCTGACGTTCGTGCACAGGGTGGTAGAAGTTGATGAGGTCGACGTCCTCGCCCCGCCAGATGCGCGCGTAGATCGCCTCGAGCATCTCGCGGCAGGCCTCATAGGAGTGCCGGCGTTCGCAGTAAGCCCGGAGCTCGGCGCCGATTCGCGGCCACTCCTCACGCCGGGCCAGCAGCTCACGCAGCACGTCATAGACGGTCTCCGGCGTGGCCGGCACGATCGGGCACTCGTTGAGGTACGAGTAGCGGCGGAACATCGTGTACATCGGCAGGTCCTCGATCGGACTCACGACCACCTTGCCGAGCGCCATGCCCTCCATCGTGGCCAGCGCGTATGCGGCAACGAGCTGGTCGAGGTAGATGTCGCACGCGGCGATCATGCGTAGCGCCTCGTCGTTGGGCACGCCCTCGATCAGCACGAGCTCCACGTCCTCGCCCTCCGCGCGGAGACGGTCGACCGCGTCGATGACGAACTCGGTGCCCTTTGCGCCTCGGTGATTGGACGCGTGCGCGATCGTGACCGTCCCTTCGGTGCGCGGCGGAACCGGCCCGAGGGCCTCGGTGTCGATCGGGTAGTAGACGCACGGCAGGATGTCCCAGCGCGGCAGGCAGGTCACGTGCCACAGCGTGCCGATGACGACGTCGGCAAAGCGAACCCGGCGCCGGGTGCGGCGTTCGATCGCCGCCGCGCGGTTGCCCAAAGCTCGCGCATAATCGATCATCAGCCCGTGCCGCCATGGCAGGTGGTGGATGTGATCCATCACCCACGTGTCGTTCCCATAAGGCAACAGCACAAGGCGCTTACGGCACAGCCGCAGCAATGGGAACTCAAGCCGTGACAGCGCGGTCCGTTGCAGCAAGCCGCCGTCGAAGTAGTAGTGAAAGATGTCGTAGCGACGCAGCGCGCGGGCGAAGAAGACGAACCCCAGCAGCGCGTCTCCGACACGGCGGATGAGCAGGTTGTGGCGCTCGCCCACGCAGACGACGTGGTCGAAGTCCTCGCGCTTGACGATGTGGTACAGGTGGTCGACTACGACGTCGCTCGTGTAGCCGGCTGTCTGCATCGCCCGCCCCATGTAGGCGAGCGACATGATCGGGATGGTCCCGAAGAACAGCCGCGGCCGTTCGTTGTGGCTGCGGCGCCAGCCGGGGACCAACAGGCTCAGCAGGCCGGCGAGCAGGATCACCAGCCCGATGACCCCGACCACGAGGTCGACAGCGAACCGGATCGCGAGGGTGAGCGCCCGGACCACTAAGCCGGCTCGTGCTCGCCCAGCGTCGCCTCGCCGACCCGGCCGCGCAACGCGTCGAGCATCGCCATGCTGTCGACGCTGGCCTCTCGCATCGCCGCGCACAGGTCGTCGTAGAAGTTGCGGCTCCCGTACCCCGGGCAACGCAGGCCGTCGAGAGGCTCGCCCGCCTTGAACGCGTCCCGGCGCTCGAAATAGGCCTCGGCCGATGTCGAGTTCAGCATCAGGTGCACCGGGTGGAAATCGAAGACATAGACGCCGTCATCGGCCAGCGCGGTCTCGATCAGGCTCGGCTCGAACGGGCGGTGCGTCTTCCCGGGCCAGAAACGCCCGAGCGAGAAGTCGAGGCTGTCCATGTAGAAGATGGGGAAGTGCCAGATGCCCCACGCCTCGCGATTGGGCTCCGGACCAACCCGACCGAGCTGGTCGTAGGAACTGGCGTACAGGTACCCGTCACGGGCGATGCGCTCGGCCAGCAGGTGGCTGTGGACGCACGAATGAGCTCGCCAACCGCGGGCCTCGGGAAACGTCGCGCGCATCATGCCTAGTTCGGCGTCCCAGTCTCCGCCCTCGGGCAGGTAGGGATGCGGACAGATCTCGTGTGGCGCTCCCAGTGCCTCGTAGCGCTGCGTGCAGAAGAACGTGCCCGCTCCGGGCACCGCCACGGTGGCGAGGAACTCGCGCATGCGCGCCTCGTCCATGTGATCGGTGTCGAAGCTGAGGCAGATCATGCGCGCTTGCGGAGCACGAAGCCGACCAGGTGCCCCATGTGCTCGAGATCGGGGAAGACCCGGGCGATGTCCCGGGCGACCCGGTTGAGCTCGTGGTCGTAGCTCGGAGCTTCGGGGGCGACGAGCAGGGGCTGCACGATGCGGGTGAGGAAGTAGTACATGCCGAAGCGCTGGGTGCGCATGAGCTCCCAGGACGGCGCGACGTATTCGAGCAGCTCGCGCTCGTGGAACTTGAGCGTGAGCAGGCGGTCCCTCCCGTCCGGCTCGATCTCGTCGAGCCCGAACTTGCGCCGGAAGAAGTTCAGCCGGTCGAGACCATCGAACGTGCCCTCCAGGAGGACCAGGACCCCGCCGGGCTTGAGCACGCGGTGCAGCTCGTCCAGCGCCGCCTTCTGCAGATCCCAGTCGAGCAGGGCCATGAGGCAGCGATGGCTCGTGACGACGTCGAACGACGCGTCCTCGTAGGGCAGCTCGGTGACCGAGGCCTGCCGGAACTCGATGTGCAGGCCGTGACTCGAGTCGGCGAGCCGGCGCTTGGCGCCCTCGACCATGTTCTCCGCATAGTCGATCCCGTGCGCCTCGATCGACCACGCCGACGCGTAGACGCGCAGCGCGACGCCGAGACCGCAGCCGACGTCGAGCACGCGGTCGCCGTCGCGCATGTACTCGAGACCGAGATCGATCTCCAGCTCGCGCAGTCGGTAGTCGGACGCCGTCGTTTTGTCGTCGAGGCTCAGCGCGAACTCTTCGTAGCGAGAACGCAGGAGCGCACTGTCGTCAGTCATGCCCCTAACTTAGCCGCCGGGGTTCGTACCATCGACCCGGTGCCGCTCCGAATCCTGCACGCGCCGGCGGACGTCGGTGGGCACGCCCGCGGGCTCGCCACGGCCGAGCGAGCGCTCGGCTTCCGCAGCGACGTCGCGGTGTTCTCGCCCGGCCCGTTCGGCTACCAGGCGGACATCGACCTGCGTTCCGGCGCCGACCAGCCGGTGCCGCTCCGGTTCGCGCGGCGCGGCGCCTTCCTCGCCCGGGCGATCGAGCGCTACGACGTCTTCCACTTCAACTTCGGCCAGACGCTGCTGCAGGTTCGCCAGGTCGGTCGCGTCGTCGATGAGCTGCCCCTCCTGCGGCGGCTGGGCAAGACCGTGATAGTGACCTTCCAGGGCTGCGACGTGCGGCCGTTCTCCCACTGCTTTTGCCGTCGGCAGCAGTGTGCGGCCACGACCGGCTACCGGCAGCTGGCGGCCGACCGGGCGCTGCGCTATGCCGATCGCGTCTTCTACCTCAACCCGGACCTGGCCCCCTGGCTGCCGGGCGCCGAGTTCTTGCCCTACGCGAGCTTCGACCCGCAGTCCGTGCAGCCGGCCGAGCCCGTGGAGCGGGAGGAGATGGTGGTCGCGCATGCGCCGACCGACCGTGCGGTCAAGGGCACGCGACACGTGCTCGAGGCGGTTGCGTCGCTTCGGGCGGAGGGTGTGCCCGTCAGGCTAGTCCTGCTCGAGGGGATGACGCGGCAGCAGGTCGTGCGGGAGCTGGCGGAGGCGGACGTGGTGGTGGACCAGCTGCTCCTGGGGTGGTATGGCGGCCTCGCCGTCGAGGCCATGTCGCTCGGCAAACCGGTCGTGGCAGGTATCGACGACGAGATCAACCCAACCGGGGCGCCGGTGCCGCTCGTCAGCGCGACGCCGGCGACGCTGGCCGGCGTGCTGCGCGAGCTCGCCGCCGACCCCGCGCGGCGCCGGGCGGCAGGGTTGGCCTGTCGCCGGTACGTGGAGACCGTCCACGATCCGCGCGCGGTCGCGCGTCAGGTGCTCGACGGGCTGGTCCCCGCGAGCTGAGACGTGGCGGGTGGCGCCGCCGCGAGCGCGCGCAGCCACAGCTCCGCGTTGAGCGCGCGCCAGATCGCCCATGGGTCACGCCAGCGGCCCGCCTGCACGTCGCGCTCGATCGCCGCGCTGTCGTAGAGCCCGCGCGAGCGCGCGTCGCGGTCGAGCAGCACGTCGGCGATCCGGTCGCGGAACGCGGGCTCGTTCAGCCACCGCGCCTGCGGAGGCTCGAAGCCGACCTTGTCGCGCCGGGCGAGGATGTCCGCCGGCACGATCTCGCGCATGGCGTCGCGCAGGATCGCCTTCGAGCGCCCCTCGCGGTACAGGGAGGTCGCAGGAAGAGAGAACGCGAACTCGGCGATACGACGGTCGAGGAACGGTAGTCGCACCTCGCGGCTGTGGGCCATGCTGCTGCGGTCGGCGTAGCGCAGCAGCGTGGGCAGGATCGTCAGGAAGCTCTCGACACTCAGCTCGCGCCGCAGCGGCGTCAGGGCACGCATCCACGGTTCGGCCGACGGCTGCTCGCCGAGCGAGGGGTCGGTCGCTGCCGCGTACGGCGAGGCGCTCCGGCGGCGGTAGGCGGCGCGCAGCCGGCCGCCGAGGTGGTCCATGGCCAGCGACGTTCCGAGCGTCGACGCCGTCGCAACCGGGCGCGTCGCCAGCTCGCGCAGCGCCGCCGTCGGGCCGCTGCTGCGCACGGCGAAGCCGGCGGCGGCGGGATACCCCGCGAACAGCTCATCGCCGCCCTGCCCGTCGAGCAGCACGACGACGCCTTCGCCGGCCGCCGCCTGGTTGACCCGCCACTGCGCGTAGATCGACAGCGTGGCCACCGGCTCCTCGTGGTCGAGCACGAGGCGGTCGAGGTCGGCGAGCGCCTCCGCTGCCGTCGGCTCCACGGGATGGTGGTGCTCGACCTGGGCGGCTCGCGCGACCGCTTCGGCGTGATGCCACTCGTCGCGCTCGTAGCCCGGGAAGCGCGCGGTGAAGGCATGGCGGCGGTGGTCGCCGGCCAGCTCGGCCGAGAGCATCACCACCGACGAGGAGTCGATGCCGCCGCTCAGCGACGTCCCGACTGGCACATCGCTGCGCAGGCGCAGGCGGATCGAGTCGAGCAGCAGCTCGCGTAGCGCGGCGGCCGCGTCGTCGTAACTCGCAGGAACGTCCACCGGCGCGGGGCGCCAATAGCGCGCGACCTCCAGGGTCCCGGCCTGGAACCGGAGCACATGTGCGGCCGGGAGGCGCTGGATGCCGGCGAAGAAGCTGTCTGGCGGCGCCGGCATGACGGTGTGCGCGACGAAGGCGGCGAGCGCCCGCGGGTCCTCGCGCGCGTCGACGCCCGGGTCGTGCAGCAGCGCCTTGATCTCAGACGCGAAGACCAGCCGGCCGTCGCGCGTCCGGGCGTAGTACAGGGGCTTCTCGCCGAACGGGTCGCGCGCGAGAGTCAGGCGCTGCGCGCGGTCGTCCCAGACCGCGAACGCGAACATGCCGTTGACGCGGTCGAGCGCGCCCTCGCCCCACTCCGCCCACGCGGTGAGCAGCACCTCGCCGTCGCCCTCGGTGCGGAACTCGTGACCCAGCGCGCGCAGCTCGTTGCGCAGCTCGCGGTAGTTGTAGATCTCGCCGTTGAAGACGAGGTGCAGCGGCCCGAGGTGCAGCGGCTGGTCGGACCGCGGGTCGAGGTCGATGATCGCGAGCCGGCGAAACGCGAGGCCGGCGTCGTCGTCGTGCCACGTGCCCTGGCCGTCCGGACCGCGCGCGGCCATCGTCGCCGCCATCGCTTCCAGCAGCCGCGGCTCCGGCGCGGCGCCTCCTGCGATGCCAGCGATGCCGCACATCGCAAGCAGGCTAGCGGCGCCCGCAGACCTCCTCGACGAGCGCGCTGGCCTGTTCGGCGAGCGCCTCCCAGGAGTACGCCGCGATCGCCTCCGGGCGGCGTGTGACGTCCAGCCCGGCGAGCAGATGCCGCAGCGCATCCGCGATCGCGGTCGCATCGCCGGCGCGGACGGCGATGCCCGTGCCGGTGGCGGCGACGATCCGCGCCGCCTCCGACCGATCGCCGAGCACGAGGATCGGGCGCTCCGCGGTCAGGTACTCGTACAGCTTGCCGGTCGCCACGCTGCGCTCCGACGCTCCGGCCGCGATCACGAGCAGGCTGTCCGCCGCCTGCTGCAGGCTCAGCGCCCGGCCGCGGTCTACGGCGCCGAGCGCCCGCACCATGCCGTCGAGCTCCGGGTCGGCGAACAGCATCGCCTCCTCGGCCGACAGCGCGCCCGCGAACACGACCTCGACCCGCGCCGCGAGCTCCGGCTCGCTCGCGTGCAGCAGGCGCAGCGCGTCGATGAGCGGGCCTGGACTGCGCCCCGAGATCCCGGCGCGGCCGGTGTGGACGAGCGAGTGGCGATCGCCGGCCAGGACCCCGTCCGCCAACCGCGGATCTCGCCGCTCCTCGGGATCGAAGCCGTTGGTGATCAGGTGCGCGTCGGCCCCGAGGCGGTCGTGCAAGTCGCGCGCGATCGGCTCGGTCACACCGATCACCGCGTCGGCGCGCCGAGCGACGCGCCGCTCGAGCGCGGCATCGAGCCGGCGCTGCAGGGCGAGCGGGAACGGGGGGCGCGGCGGGTCGAACGTCCAGCCGTCGCGGAAGTCGGCGATCCAGCGCAGTCCGAGCCGCTGCAGCGCCAGGCCGATGAAGTGCGAGGAGGCCGGGGGTCCGCTCGTGATCACGCAATCGAAGCGCTCGCGGCGCGCGAGGCGGAGCGCGTGTGGGAACGCGAACGGCAGCCAGGTGCCGAGCGCAACGTCGGGCACGATCCACGTGTCCAGGCCGCGCGCAGCGCCGGTCGGAGCGACCGCGCCGGCGGCCTCGGCGCGCGAACGGCGCCAGTTCAGCCGCGTCGCGGCGAGGTCGCGCGTGCGGACCGTGGCGCCGGCGCCCTCAATCGGCCCCTCGCCCGAGGCGGCGGACGTCAGCACCGTCACGTCGTGGCCGAGCCGCGCGAGGTACTTGGCCAGCCCGGCGGTGCGTCGCGCCGCCACCACCGGCGACGGTGGGCTGAGCTGCGCGACGAGCAGGATCGACGTCACGACGGCTTCCGCGCGACCGCGTGCAGGAAGTCGCCCGCGCCGGCCAGCCGGTTGAGCGCCATCGTGAGCGGGGTCGCCAACAGGCTGAGCGCGGTCAGCGCCAGGCGCAGCACGCCCGGCCCCACTCGTCGCCCGTGGAGGCGGTACTGGAGGCTCATCGGCAAGCCGTCGGAGCTCGTGGACGCGCTGAGCGTGATCGCCTCGAAGCCGCTGCGTTGCAGCAGCGCCTCCAGCCCGCGCGGCGTGAAGTGCGTGCGGTGGCGTGGGAGGTCGAGGTGGAACCAGGCCGGGCCGAACCGCCGCGCCTGCCAGCTCCCGAAGTTGGGCAACGTGATCAGCACGAGCCCGCCGTCCGCCAGCAGTTCGCGGGCGATTGCCAGGTCCGCCGAGGGATCCACGACGTGCTCGAGCGAGTGCTGGAAGACGATCGCGTCGTACGGGCCGGCGACGCGCTCCGGCAGCGCGGTCAGCGTGCCCGCCTCGCTGTCGACACCGCGCTGGCGGGCCTCGGCGCAGGCCGCCTCCGAGGGGTCGATCGACGTCACCCGCCAGCCGCGTGCCGCGAGCGTCACGCCGAGGTCGCCGCGTCCCCCGCCGACATCGAGCAGGCGGGCGGGCGGGCGCCGAACGAGCGAGTCCAGCGGAGGGCGTCGCAGGCCACGCCAGTAGCGCCAGCGGAACAGAGCGGTCGCGGCCGCCCGCAGCAGCGGCACAGCGGGCAGTGCGTAGGCGTTGTAGTCGCTCGGGTAGAACGCGCTGAGCTGGTCCTCAGGCACCACGGGGAGCGTGAGGCCGCTGCCGCACACCGGGCACGTCACGACTTCGAACGTGCCGGGGGTGCCGTGCAGGCGATCCGTCCCGCGCAACGATGGCGCGCCGGGTAGCACTGCAGCACAGGCGGGACAACGCAGCGCCACGGGGCGGCGATGCTAGCAACGGCGCGGTCACAGCCGGCCGAGCTCGCGCTGCTGCCGGAGCGCCTCCCGGAACGACGTGAACTGCGCCGCCGAGCGGCG
This sequence comes from uncultured Solirubrobacteraceae bacterium, assembly GCA_963803335.1. GTDB lineage: Bacteria > Actinomycetota > Thermoleophilia > Solirubrobacterales > Solirubrobacteraceae > DASSUW01. The sequence continues at coordinate 8,025 of CAWDME010000022.1, forward strand.
CCGTTCCTCGCCCGTTCGAGCGCTGCGCTCGCTCCGGATCGCCCGCAGCCCGTCGCGCCATCCGCGCGCAATCGCGCCGGCGGCGGGACGGCTGCGCATCTGCGCGACTGTGTGCAAATCGAAGGCCGCCGAGGCGGCGAGCGAGCCGAGCAGCTGGGCGGCCGGCAGATGCCGGGCGGCGTTGATGAGCCGGTTTCGGGACGGCCAGTACAGGCGGATCAGCGACCGGTGCGCACCGGCCGCGTGGCCGACCTCGTGCCGGATCGCGCTGCGCGGGTCACGAGCACCCGTCCCGGCGCCCGCAGGCAGTAGTCGGCCTCCTCGCCGTACATCCAGATCGGCTCGTAGAAGCCGTCGAGCGCCAGGAACTCGTCGCGTCGGACCATCATCAGCGCGCCTGACACGGCCGCGGCCGCGAACGGCTCGGTGCCGGCGGCCGTCCGCGGCGCGCCCTCCAGCCGCCCGTACGTCGCGGTGTTCGGCGCGATCGCGAGGCCCGCCGCCTCGAGCGCCTCGCCGTCCGGGCGCACGAGGATGCCGCCGGCAACCGATACGCCCGGGTCGGCGAGGGCCTCGCGTAGCGGCGCGTCCCAGCCTGCCTCGACACGGCCGTCGAAGTTGACGAACGCGACGTATCTCCCGGCGGCCGCCTCGGCGCCGCGGTTGCAGCCGGCGCAGAAGCCGACGTTGTCCTCGAACCGCAGCACCCGCGCCTGCGGCCACACGCCGGGGACGAGCTCCCAGCTCCCGTCCGAAGACGCGGAGTCGACGACGATGCACTCGACGTCAGCGGTCGCGGTGTGCTCGCGCAGCGCCTCCAGCGCCGCGGGCAGGCAGCCCGCGCCGTTGTGGTTGACGAGGACGACCGAGAGCTCGGTCACGCGGCCTGTGGGCGGCCGGTCAGCCGGCGGGCGAGGGACCTGAGCTCGACGATCTCCACGTCGTCGACGACGCGGGCTGCGTACACCGCGCCGGCGAACAGGGCCACCGCGACCAGCTTGATCGCGACGAACCCCCAGCCGAGCGGCAGCCAGCCGAGCGGGACGACGGCGATCCCGAGCGCGAGCACGACGATCGACTTGCGCGGCTCATACGGCGTCGGGTAGAGCTGTTGCGCCTTCCAGTAGTACAGGCTGGTCAGCGCGACGTAGGCGCACGCCGTCGCAAGGCCGGCCCCAACGCCACCGAGCGGCGGGATCAGCACGAAGTTCAGCGCCACGTTCACGGCCAGCGCCATGCCCGAGAAGACGGCGAAGTAGCCGCTCCGCCGGGCGAACGAGATGCCCGTCATCGTGATCGACGACAGGCCGAAGACGGTCACCCCGAGGCAGAGCACGCCGACCACGCGGTACGCCTCGTCGTAGCCGGGAGCGATCACCGTCGTGATCTCACGGGCGAACAGCGCCAGCACCACCGACAGCGCCGTGAGCGCGATCGCCAGGTAGGTGAGCGTCCGCGCCCGCACGTGGCGCTCCGTCTCCCGATCCTCCGAGTACAGCGAGAGGATGAACGGGCTGTAGGCGAGCCCGAAGGCCGTGACGACGAACATCACCACGAACGCGAAGCGGCTGCCGACCGCGTATTGGCCGACGTCGTCGAGGTCGGCGAGGCGGCTGAGCATCAGCCGGTCCAAGAACGAGAGCCCCCACAGCGCCGCGACGGCGGGAACGAGCGGCAGCCCGAAGCGCAGCATCACAGCCAGTTCAGTGCGCGAGACCCGGACGCCGATGTGCCTGGCAGTCACGACCAGCCCGAAGACAACGGCGACCCCATGGCCGCACAGCACGCCGACCATCACGCCGTCGATTCCCGAATCCGCCCACAGGACGAGCGAGACACCAACGGCCGCGGTCACCAGCGCGGCGAGCACCGCCGAGATCGTGAACTGCCACGGGCGCAGCCGCAGCCGCATCACTTCGCGGAAGAAGGTGCCCACGATCGCGGTGGGCAGGCTGACGGCCACTAGCACGAGCAGCGTCGTGTAGCGCTGCCCGTCGAACAGCCACTCGGAGACCGGGACGCGGAAGGCGATCAGCAACGCACCGAGCAGGGTGGCCGCGGTCAGCGCGACGGCCAGTGCCGTCGCGAGCACCGCCCGCCGCTCCGCGAAGTGGCCCTCGCCGTAGTCGTAGTAACTGCGCTGCGACGCGGAGGCCATCCCGAGGTCGGCGAGCACGAGCAGGGCCGACATCCCGACGGTGGCGATCTCGAGCACGCCGAACTCCGACGGCGTGAACGTGCGGGCGTACACCGGCAGCGTGACGAGGCCGACGGCCTGCAGCGTCGCTGCGCTCAACCCGTAGATGAGCGTCTGCTTGCCGAGCAATGCGAGATGGGCTTTCACCGGCGCCGATAGGCTAGCCTCGGTCTGATGGCGGTCGGGGGCAACACTGCACGCAGCTTCGGCGACAAGTGGCATCGCAACCGCGATCTCGCGTTCGCGCAAACCCTCGACGAGGGGTCGAACTTCTTCCGCTGGATCCTGGGGCGTAACGGCTTCGCGTCGCCCGAGGAACTGCGTGCCCAGCTAGCCGGGTGCAAGCGGATCCTCGATGCCGGCTGCGGCAACGGCCGCGTGACCGCGCTGCTCGCCCGCTACGCGGACCCGGCCGCCGAGATCGTGGGTATCGATCTCACGGCCGCCGACGTGGCCGCGGAGAACCTGCGGGAGCAACCGAACGTCACCGTGAAGCAGCGGGATCTGCTGGACGATATGTCCGATCTGGGCGCGTTCGACTTCGTGTACTGCCAGGAGGTGCTGCACCACACCGCTTCGCCGCAGCGCGCGTTCGCCAACGTCGCCTCGCTCTTGGCGCCCGGCGGCAAGCTGGCGATCTACGTCTACAAGCGCAAGGCGCCGGTGCGCGAGTTCACCGACGATCAGGTGCGTGACGTGATCGCTGACATGCCCTACGAGCGCGCGATGGAGGAATGTCGGCGCATCACCGAAATCGGGCGGGAGCTGTCAGCGCTCGGCGCCACGATCACGGTCCCCGACGTGCCGTCGCTGGGCATCGAGGCGGGCGACTATGACGTGCAGCGGTTCGTCTACCACTTCTTCATGAAGTGCTTCTGGAGCGACGAGCTCGACGCCGAGGCGAACGCGGTCGTCAACTACGACTGGTATCACCCCCAGCTCTCCACGCGCCACACGCTGGACGAGGTCAGAGGCTGGTTCCGGGACGCCGGGCTGGCCGTCGTTCACGAGCACGTCGATCCCTACGGGATCACGGTGCGCGGAACAGCTCCGCGAGCGTGACGATCTCGGCGCCTTCGAGTGCCGGCTCTGCATGCAGCGAGTCCGCGATCTGGCGCCCGAACGACCACGAGGCGATGATCAGGTGATCGACTGGGTCGGCCAGCAGCGCCGCGCGGGGCTCGATCGGCACGGTGGACGGCGGGTAAAACCGCCCCTCTAGCAGCGGATCGTCGTCGAAGTAGCGATGCGGCGGCAGGTTCTCGCGCAGCAGCGCCGCGTAGTTGATGAAGCGCCCCGGGCAGAAGATGCCGAGCGACCCGTCCACGCCCGCGATGTGCGCGCGCATCCGCTCCACGTTCGCCTGCGCCTGCGCTACAAAGCCGGCGGCTGTGTCGTCGTGCCGGACCTCCCGCACGCTGCCGCTCGACCACGCCGAGTAGCGGGCCCCTGCCACGCCCGCCGGCCGGCTGTACTCGACGTTCGCGCCGGCGAGCGCGGCGACGGCACCCAGGCTCGCGTCCGTGAAGTAGCTCCAATGCTCGTGGACGAGCATCGAGACGTCGCCGTGGGCCAGAGGCAGCGCGCAGTCGGGGACCGAGAAGGCGATGAAGCCGTCGTCGGCGAGCACCTGAAGCTGATCGCGCGCGAACGTCACGGGGTCGGGCACATGCTCGAGCACGCCGTAGTGCACGATCGCGTCGAAGCGACGATCGAAGAGCTCCGCGCGGAACGGTTCGGCGATCACCGGTATCTCGTCGTCGGCAGACTCGGTCGCGCCCGGCTCTACGCCGACGACGTCTGCGCCGCAACGAGCCAGCTCGAGCAGCAGCGAGCCGCTGCCCGATCCGATCTCGAGGACCGACAGCCCGTCGAGGCGATCGCGGCTCGCTGTCGCCAGCACGAAACCGAGGAAGTCGTCCAGGCAGCGCTTGCCCAGCCCGGTCGCAGCGAGCGGCGTGCCGATCTGCGAGCCGATGCGATAGGCCCGCTCCAGCAGCGCCTCGACGTCGGCGTCGGGCATCTGGACGAGCAGGTCTGCCCGCTCGTCGACGCCGACGACGAACCCCAGCTCGTCGGGCAGCCCATGGTTCGACGGCGCGGCGCTCGCCCCGACGTGGAACGGGAGCGTCCCGAGGTCGTGGAGCGCGGTCAGCGGGCGGTTGGCCTGCACGCCAGCTCGGCAGCGTCCGGGAAGTCGACCTCGGCGATCAGGCTCTCGGCGAGGCTGCGCATGATCACGCCCTCCCCGTAGGCGAAATGCGGCTCCACCGTTTCGCCGAGGACGTGCTTGCGGATGAGCGCGTCCGGCTCGTTGTAGCCCACCATCGCCCGCAGCGACGTGGTTCCGGAGAAGCGCGGGTTGATCTCGAAGACGTGCACGCGGCCGTCGACCAGACGGCACTGGATGTTGAGCGAGCCGCGCGCTCCCAGCGCCAAGGCGATCTGCTCGCACTGCGACGTCACGTCGGGGAAGCGGCCGATCCGGCCCTGTGAGACGCCGCTGGAGATCGCGAGGACCTGTCCCAGGTCGCTACGCCCCGTGCGGTTGGGCGTCTTGATGCGGTTGCTGAGGGCCGACAGGATGTAGCGCCGGATCGCGATCGAGTTCAGCAGGTTGCCGTCCATGTCCAGCAGGACGCCGACCGTGTACTCGTCCTCGGGCGTGCCCACGTAGGCCTGGATGATGAACTCGCTCTGAACCTTGAGCAGCTGACGGGCACACGCGGCGAGCTCCTCGCGGTCTTGGACGAGGTAGAGGTTCGCGGACCCGCCGCCGCCCACGGACGGCTTGAGCACCGCGGGCAGGTGCTTGAACGCCTCGGCCTCCTCCACCGTGCGGATGGCCTTGTAGGGCGGCACCGCGAAGCCGGCCGCCGTCAGCGCCTCCATCGTGCGGACCTTGTCGAGGCAGGTGTCGATGACCTCGACGGGGTTGAGCGGCAAGAACACGCCGGCCCCGGCGAAGACGTCGCGATGCTCGCTCATCACGCGCAGCTCCGGCTCTGACCCGTGGAACAGAACCTCGACGCGCTGGGCGCGGCACACGCCGAGCAGGCTGTCAACGTACGCGGGGTCGCGGGCCGGCGGCATGATGCACGGCTCGTCGACCTGAGCGAGCCCGCTGCTATAGGCCGACATGTCGCTGCCAACGATCCGATAGGGCGTCTCCGCCAGCCGCAGGGCCTTGAGGATCTGCTCGCCGTGCCCGCCCCCGCCGACGCCGGTGATCATGGCCGTGACCGAACGGCTCACCCAAGCACCTCGCCCACGAACTGGCGTGACCGGCGGTGCAGGCATGCACGGGTGGTCGCGTGCAGCGCTGAGCCGGCGCGCCGGATGACGGCATCGACGTCGAACTCGACGCGATAGCACGCCGCGGCGCCGGTCTCCGTGTCGTAGACGGCGAACGACGCGAGGTTCCCGACGTCGCGTGGGAGCCCGACCGACCCTGCGTTGGCGATCAAGACTGGGCCTTGCCGCGTGACGAACGGGCGGTGGGTGTGGCCCATGAACACGACGTCGTGCGGCAGGCGCTCCCAGCCGGACAGGTCGCTGTCGGGATACACGTAGCCGCCCAACGGGTCGTCCGGTGCGCCATGGACGAACAGGATACGGCGGCCGTCGCGGTCGACTGGGCATGCCTCGGGCCACGATTGCAGGCGCCCGCGCGCGCGGTCCGACAGCCGCAAACGCGCGGCCGCGAGCCCGTACACGGCGTCGGCTTCGTCATCGAGGGGAAGCGTCCCGAGCAGCATCGCCTCGTGGTTGCCCTTCTGGCAGTGGAATCCCGCCGACTCGAGGCGCTCGAGGCATTCCTGCTCGCCCGGGAGGTAGCCGACCACGTCGCCGAGGAAGAAGCACTCGTCAACCTGCAGGGCTCCGAGTCGCGCCAGGCACGCGTCCAGCGCGATCGGGTTGCCGTGCACGTCGGAGAGCACGGCGATCCTCATCGGCGGCCCGGCTGCGCGTCGAGCAGGCGCTCGATCCCGGCACGTAGCGTCGTCGTGGCCGACCAGCCCAGCGCGTCCCGGGCGGCGGTGACGTCATAGCGCGCGAGGGCACCCTCGTTCGGATCCGGGCGCGGCGCCGCGCGGACCTGCTGGGCCTCCAGGTCCGCGGCGCCGGCGACCGTCTCGGCGAGCTCACGCATCGTCACGCACCGGCCGCTCGCCACGTTGAACACTCCCGGCGGCCCTTCGATGGCTCGCACGAACGCGTCCGCGGCGTCGTCCGCCCAGGTGAAGTCCTGCTCGCGGCTCCCCGACCCGAGGTACTCGAGCGGAACACCCGCCAGCGCCCGCTCGACGAAGAGCTGCAGCACGGTTCGCGCCCGCTGCCCCTCTCCGTAGGGGGCGCTGATGCGCAGGCTGGTGAACGCCAGCCCCGTGCGCGCGGCCCACGCCGCGCCGAGGCGTTCGGTCGCCGCCTTCTGCTCGAGGTACGGGCCACGTGGCGCCAGCGAAGCGGATTCGTCGAGCGCCCGGCCGGCACCCGGAGCGTACAGCGACGTCCCAGAGGCGTACACGACACGCGCGCCGCGCCGCTCGGCGGCGGCGAGGACCTCACTGTCGATCGCCCGATTGATCGCGGCCGCGTCCGCGCTGGCGTCCAGGGAGGAGGGCAGCGCCGCCGCGGCATGGATCACGGCATCGATCGCGCCGAGCTCGTCCAGCGCTCCGGGGGCGCGCAGATCGGCGCGCAACCGGCGCGCGAACGGCGGCTCGGTCTCGTACCACGCGGCCGTGAACGGTACGCCGAGCGCTTCCAGTCGCCGGCAGACGGCGCCACCCAGCAGCCCGGCCGCGCCGGTCACCAGAACATGGGTCATCCGACCGCCGCTCGGCAGAGCTCGAGTTGACGTTCGACGAGCTCGTCGCCGTGGTGCGCGACGACCCAGCGGCGCGCGCGAGCGCCGAGCGCGCGGCGCTCCGAAGGGTCGTCGATCAGCTGCGCCAGCGCCCCCGCGATCTCCTCCGCTGTGCGGCAGTTCGCGACCGGGGGGAGCTCGTCGAGGAACGGCGCGAAGCGAACCGGGTCGAGGTGGATGAGCAGGGGACGCTCGCAGCTCATCGCCTCGAGCGCGGACGTCCCGTAGGACCCGAGCGCGAACTGGTCGAGGATGATGTCGGCGGCGCGATAGTGGCGCAGCAGCCGCGTCTTCGACAGGGCGTGCGGCAGGAAGCGGACCCGGGGTTCGAGCCCGAGCTCTCTCGCGAGGGCCTGCGAACGGGCGAGATCGGCACCCCACCCGGCGCAGACGAGCGTGACGTCGGTGCGGCCGCGCGTCGCCTGCGCGAAGCCCCTGAGCATCGCGTCCGATCCCTTCCAGCGCCAATCCTGGCGGGCCGGCACCAGCACCAGGACCCGGGCGGTCTCGCCCAGCAACTCGGCGCGCAGCTCAGGCGCCTCGCCGTCGGTGTACTTGGCGGTGTCGACCAGCGTCGGAACGAACACGGTCTTGTGCCGGTGGCCGAGCCGGTCCAGGTACGGCCAGTAGTCCGGGTCGCCGGCGACGATCCGCGCGGCGTGCGCGAGGCCGTCACGCTGGAGCTTGGCCTCGGCGACGGCCAGCGCCGCCGCGCCGCCCTCGGCGTCGGCGAACGGCACGATGGTCATGTCGCCGCCGTAACCCTGCGCGACGCAGGGAACGCCCGCCAGGGCGGCCACAGCCGGGCCGAGCCCGAACGTCAGCACGCAGTCGTACTCGCGCATGGCTTCGATCACCCAACTGTGATTGGCGGCGAACAGCCCTCCGTAGCGTCCCGCCCTCCGGTGGGCGGCCAGCACTGCCGTGGGCGCGCGCGCCGCCCGCCTGATCGCGCCAGCAAGGCCGCGCGGCCCACCTGACGCCGCAACGCGCGGTCCGCGCCGGACCCAGCGGGGCACATCGGCCGCCGGCAGCGCGGAGGCGTCGAGCCGTTCGGACGGCAGCTCGAGATCGAGATCCTCCCAGCGAGGATCGCTCATCGCGAACGGATCGAGCGGGCTGAGCAGCAGGTCGACGGGATAGCCCATCCGGTGGAAGGCCTTTCCCTGGATGTACGCGTTGTTCGCGAGGTTGTCGTAGAGCGCGAGCCGCACGCGTTTACCGTGGAGAGCTAGGAGAGCGCCGACAGGACGCCGCCGAGGCCGTCACGCAGGCTCGTCTGCGGCACTACGCCGAACGCCTCGCGGATCCGGGTGTTGTCCCCGATCAGATCGCCGGGCGGCGGATCGGTGATCTCGTGCCTGATCTGCGGTTCGCGGCCGTGGATATCGCCGAGCAGCCGCACGAGCTCCGTGAGCGTGACAGTGTCCTCGCCCGCGACGTTGAAGACGCCGCTGCCGTCATACGCGAGCGCGGGCTCGAAGACGCGCACGGCATCGGACACGTGCAGCGGGTTGATGCGAATGCCGGGGTTGCCCTTGATCACGACCTCATCGCCGGCTCGCACCCGCGATGCGAGCGTCGGGATCAGCATCCGTTGCTGACCGGGTCCGTACACGAAGAACAGGCGCAGGATGATGGCCCGGAGCCATCCGGCGTACCCGCCGACCATGACCTCGGCCGCGTACTTCGAGCGGACGTAGAAGTCGATCATCGACACCGGGTCGCTCTCGTTCAGGCGGTCGACGCCCGACTTGTACACACCGCCCGTGGACGCGAACACGAAGCGCTTCGTGCCGGCCCGCCGGGCCCAGTCGAGCAGCCGGAACGTCGCGTCGACGTTGATCGCGTAGATGTCGTCGGCGCGGTCCGGGAACTCCTTGTAGTGCGCCGACTGCGCGAGGTGGATCACAGCGTCGACTCCGCCCGGGAGGCCTGTCTCGTCGAGTGGTTGCGCGAGGTCCTGCTCGATCCACGCGACATCGGCCGGCGGGCGACGGCGGCCGATCGCGATCACCTCGTGGCGTTGGGCCAGGCTGGGGAGCAGGTGGCTGCCGACGAACCCGGTCCCGCCCGTGAGCAGGATCCTCACGGGTGGTCGCCCTTGAGGAACGTGCGACACCAGTGCTCGAAGCTCATCAGCGACCAGAGGAGCAGCCGGCGGTTCTCCCGGCCCTCGATGTGCTCGGCCACGAGTGGCCGCACCCGGTCGCGGTTGAGGAACTCGTAGATGGCCGCGTCACTGTGCAGGAGCTCGCGCTCGATGTAGTCGATGCTGTCGCCGCGGAACCAGCTCGCGTCGGGGCCGGAGAAGCCCTGCTTGATCTGGTTCGTGATCGTCTCGGGGACGTACTGCTCCATCGCCTTGCGCAGCAGCAGCTTGCCGTCGCGCGTGCGCTCGAAGTACCGCTGCGTCTTGGGTCCCGGCTCGTTCTCGTTGAGCTTGACCACGTTCTCGAGGTCCGCAGCTTGAGCTTCACCGGCACTCGCTGCGCGAAGTCGACGAGATCGTTGTCCATGAACGGGACGCGGTTCTCGAGGCTGTGCGCCATCGAGAGCTTGTCCTCGACGAGGAACAGCCCGTGCAGGAACGTCTTCGCCTCGAGGTACAGTGACTGGTTGACGTACTCCTCCGGCGACTCCGGGGCGTCGCGATTCGGCAGGGCGTCGCGGAAGATGTCGATCGTCCGGAGGTCCTTGACCTCGTCCCACACGTCCGGCGCGAAGAAGTCGTGCAGCACGGCGTTCGGGACCAGCCGGTGCCAGAAGCGGTAGTACTTGCCGACGTAGTCGTCGAAGTCGTCGTTGACGACCGCGCGGTAGTAACGCCACGGGTAACCAGCGAACAGCTCGTCGCCGCCCGAGCCGGCGAGCACGACCTTGACGAACTTGCTCGCGAGCCGCGCGACGTAGTAGTTCGGATAGCTCTGACCGACGCGTGGATCCTCGAGGTGCCAGATCAGCGACGGCATGCAGCGCTCCATGTCGCCGGCCTTGAGCACCGCTTCGTAGTGCTCGGTCCGGAACAGGTAGGACATCGCCTCGGCCTTCTCGCGCTCGTCGTTGCCGAGCTCGAGGCCGGTGGAGGAGCGCATGTCGAAGCCGACGGTGAACGTGTTCAGCCACGGCAGCGACTGCGCGGCGACCGCCGTGATCGAGCCGGAGTCCATGCCGCCGCTGAGGTGCGCGCCGACGGGGACGTCGGCGACCAGCTGGCGCTCGACGGCCTGGCGGAAGAGCCGGTCCAGCTCCTCGGCGTACTCCTCGCTCGGAGCGCCGTCGGCGTCCGGCTCGTCGAAGTTGAAGTCCCAGTAGCGCTCGGGCTGCAGCGGGCCGCCGTCACGGCGCAGACAGCACGCGGTGGCCGGCCGGAAGCAGCTTGATCCCCTCGAACAGCGTGCCGTCGGTGAAGATGTTCTGGAACGTGAAGTACTCGAGCAGGTGCGGGCGGCTGAGCTCGGCGCGGACGGCGTCGATGCGCCAGGATCGCCTTGATCTCCGAGCCGAAGATCACGAGCGAGCCGGCCTCGGTGTAGTAGAGCGGCTTGACCCCGAACCGGTCGCGGGCCAGGAAGAGCTCGCGCCGCTCGCGGTCCCAGATCGCCAGGCGCGAACATGCCGTTGAAGCGCTCGACGCACTGCGGCGCCCCATTCGGCGTACGCGGCGAGCACGACTTCGGTGTCGGTGCCCGGTGCGGAAGTGGTGGCCGCGCCGCTTCGAGCTCGGTCGCGAGCTCGCGGAAGTTGTAGAGCTCGCCGTTGTAGGTGATCACGAGCGACCGCCGGACTCGCTCGCCATCGGCATGTGCCCGCGCGGCGACGGGTCGATGATCGCCAGCCGCCGGTTCGCCAGGCCGACCGGGCCGTCGACGAACTGCCCCGCGTCGTCCGGCCCGCGGTGGGCGATGACGTCGCCCATGCGGCGCAGGACCTCGAGCGGGACGGGAGCGCCCGAGCGGTCCAGGACGCCGGCGATGCCGCACACGGCTATCCGCCTCCGTGCCGGCGCAGCGCGTCGGCCACGCGATCGAGGTCGCTGTCCGTCATGCCGGGGAACAGCGGCAGGGCGAGGCTCAGGCGCTCGGCGATGTGTGCGGCCGGGAACTGCCCGACGCCCAGGTCGTAGCGATTCCGGTACAAGCCGGTCTCGACCGGCGCGTGCGTACCGGGCCGGGTCGCGATCCCCTCGTTCTCGAGCGCGTCCATCAGCGCGTTGCGCCGTTCGCGCAGCGCGCCGGCGTTCGCGACGGTCGGCTCCTCGGGCGCGAACAGGCACACGTACGCCTGCCAGCCGTGCGACTCGCCGTCGGGCACCGCCGGCGTGCGCAGCCAGTCGAGGCCGGCGAGCCGCTCGCTGTAGCCGGCGGCGAGGCGCGCCCGCTCACCGAGGATGTAGTCCGCGCGGTCCATCTGCACGCACCCGACCGCGGCCTGCAGGTCGGTCATCCGGAAGTTGAAGCCGAGATGGTCGTAGTCGGCCAGCAGGTATGACTTACGCGTGCCGTGGCGCTCGAAGTCCGACCGCGACGCGCCGTGGTCGCGCAGCGTGCGCGCCAGCGCGGCCGCGCTCGGGTCGGCGGTGGTGATCATCCCGCCCTCGCCGGTGGTGATCGACTTGCGCGGATGGAAGGAGAACGCGCCGAATTCCCCAGTCGTGCCCGCGTGGCGCCCGCTCTGCCGCGTGCCGAACGCGCACGCGGCGTCCTCGACCATCCATAGCCCATGCCGCTCGGCGATCGCCTGCACCGCCCCGAGGTCGGCCGCGCGCCCGAAGAGATGTACCGGCATGAGGCCGACGGTGCGCTCGCCGATCAGTGGCTCGATCTGGTTCGGATCGATGTTGAAGCTCTCGAGGCTCACGTCGCAGAACACAGGCGTCGCGCCCATGTACTCGACGACGTTCGCGGTCGATACCCACGTGAACGACGGCACGATCACCTCGTCGCCGGGCCGCAGCCCGAGGGCCGCCACCGCGATGTGCAGTGCGGTGGTGCACGACGTGGTCGCGATCGCGTGTTCGGCCCCAGTGTACTCGGCGAACCGCTGCTCGAACTCGGCCACGTACGGGCCCTGGACGACCCAACCGGTCTCCAGCGGTCGCTGCACCGCCGCGCGCTCCTCCTCGCCGAAGAACGGCCGGGAGATCGGGAGCGCTGGTGAGCTCACGCCTGCTCGGGCACGGCGCGGCGCTCGTCGCTGCGCCGCCACTCGACCACCGAGCGCAGACCATCCTCATACGGGATCTCAGCGACGAAGCCGAGATCGCGCTCGGCGTTCTCGGTGCTGCCCACACGGTGGGTGACGAACATCTGCTCCTGCGGGCGGTACTCCGGCTCGAGGTCGGAGCCGGTGATCTCCAGCAGCGAATCCACGAGCTCCTTGATGGTCGTCTTGACGCCCGTGCCGACGTTGTAGTTGCGGTCGGTCGAGGTGTCGGACGTGAGCGCCAGGATGTTGGCGCGCGCGACGTCGGCGACGTGCACGAAGTCGTATGCCTGGCTGCCGTCGCCGAAGATCACCGGTGCCTGGCCCGCGTCGATCCGGTCGAGGACCTTCATGATCACGCTGACGTAGGTGCCCTTGTAGTCCATCCGCGGGCCGTACACGTTCATGTAGCGCATGCCGGCGTAGTCGAGCCCGTGCTGCTCGTTGAACGCCCGGAAGAACTGCTCGCCGGCGATCTTGGTGGCGCCGTACATCGTCCGGTTGTTGAACGGATGGTCCTCGGTCATCGGCGTGAACAGCGCGTCGCCGTACACCGAGGCCGACGAGGAGTAGACGATCTTCTTGATCCCCGCCTCGTGGGCCGTCTCGACCACGTTGTAGGTGCCGACGATGTTGTGCTCGAGCGCCTTGCGCGGCTCGTGCACGCACTCGTACAGCCACAGCGCCGCGAGGTGGAAGGCGTAGTCGGCCTCCTTCATCAGGGACGCGAGCAGCTCGCGGTCCATGACGGAGCCGTCGACGACCTCTACGCGCTCGTCCTGGACGGCGTGTTGCAGGTTGTCGCGCGTGCCGCGGACGAAGTTGTCGAGCACGGTGACCTTCGCCACCGGCGCCTCGAGCAGCTGGTCGACGATGTGCGAGCCGATGAAGCCGGCGCCGCCGATGACAAGGATGTGGGAGTTGTCGATGCTGGGCATGCGGCGGGCGAGCCTAGCAACCGGTCAGCGACGCCACTCGAGGGCAGGTTCCTCTTCCTCGCTGGCCACGACGGTCCCCTCGAGCTCACGCAGCCGCTGCTCGAGGATGGCCTGACGCTGGGCGAGCACCTTCGATTGGTCGGTGAGCCGCGACATCGCGGCCGAGAAGTGGAGCAACAGGAGGAGGACGAACCCGAGGGCCACGAAGAACAGCGCGTTCGGGGCCGACAAGATGCCGAGCTGGCGGGCGAGGAGTGTGAGCGCGTCCTGCCAGACGGCCAGGGCCAGGATCACGATCGAGCTCGCCAGCCAGAGCAGCGCGTAGCGCTCCATCAGAGCGCGGCGGCGGACGAGCTCGAGCACCAGGACGAGCAGCGCGACGGCGCCGAGGATCGCGACGACCTGCAGCCGCAGATCCATCAGATGCCGTGCTCCGCGGCCACGGCCGCGGCCTCTCCAGGCTCCGGCACCGCTCGGCGGCGCCCCAGGCCGACGAACAGCGCAAGCAGCACTTTGACCATGTAGTAGAAGGACTTGCCGGACCCGGTGATCGACGAGACGCCGCCGCCGCGCTGCAGCATCCGGACCGGGACCTCGCGCATCGTCAGCCGGTGATGGTGGAGCATCAGGACGGCCTCGACCTCGGGGTAGTCGTGCGGGTAGTCCCGAGCGAATAGCGCGATGGCGCGGCGGTTGTAGAGCCGGAACCCAGACGTGGGATCCGTCACCGGCTGGCGCAGGAGACGCGACAGCAGGAACGCGAAGACGTGGATGCCGGTGCGGCGGCTGATCGGCGCGATGTACCCCGTAGCGGTGGCGAAGCGGGTGCCGCAGATCATGTCGGCCCCGCCGTCGAGCGCGTTGAACAGCTTGGGGATCTCGCCGGGGTCGTGCTGGCCGTCGCCGTCCACCTGGACCATGTACTCGTAGCCGTGCTCGTCGGCGTACTTGAAGCCGGCCTGGACTGCGCCGCCGATCCCGAGGTTGAACGGCATTCGCAGTACGCGTGCGCCTGCCCCTTCCGCCAGTGCTCCCGTGTCATCGGTCGAGCCGTCGTCGACCACCACAACGTCGATGTGCGGCGTCTTGCGCTGCAGCGCGCCCACGACGCCAGCGATTGTCGGCGCCTCGTTGTACGCGGGCACAACGGCGAGGCAGGATCTGGGTTCGACCTGAAGCGTTTCCATGGGGGTCGTCTGCGGCCTGAAACGTCGTCGGCCGCTCAGCGTTGCGGTCATCCGCTCTCAGATTCTCCGCTCGTCGGCGCTCCTGGTAGGGCGAGGCCGGGCCGCATCGGCGCCGGGACGCCCGAGGCTAGCATGCGCCCCCGCATGAACACCGAGGCTGCAGCCAGGCTCTCAGTCGTCGTCGTGACGCACAACAGCGCGCCCGCGGTGGCGGCGGCGCTGCCCGCTTTGTGCGGGCAGCTCACGCCCGCCGACGAGCTCGTGATCGTCGACAACGCGTCGACCGACGACACGATCGCGGTCGTACGCGGGATCGCATCCTCAGCCCGGATCCTGGCGCAGAACACCAACGAGGGGTTCGCCTCCGGCGCCAACACCGGCGCCCGCGCCGCCTCCGGCGACCTGCTCGTCTTCCTCAACCCCGACGCCACGCCGGCACCGGGCTTCGTCGCCGCGATCCGCGCGCCGCGGGGGGACTGGACCGCGTGGATGGGCCTCGTAACCACGGGCGGCGGCGCGCGTGTGAACACGAACGGCGGGGTGGTCCACTTCACCGGGATCGCCTGGGCCGGTGAGGCGGGCGCACTGGCGCCGGGCACGCTTGTGGGTCCGCGCGAGGCGGCGTTCCTATCCGGCGCCTGCCTGGCCGTTCCCCGTCACGACTGGGAGCGCATGGGCGGGTTCGCCGAGGACTTTTTCATGTACCAGGAGGACGTGGACCTCTCGCTGCGCCTGCGGCTCACGGGGGCGCGGCTCGGGGTTGAGCCGGCCGCCGTCGTCGACCATGACTATGCGTTCGGCAAGGGCGCCCGCAAGTGGCGGTTGCTCGAGCGCAACCGCTGGGCGACGATCGTGCGCTGCTACCCCCGCGCGCTGCTGCTGGCGCTCGCCCCCGCGCTGCTGTCTACCGAGGTCGCGCTCCTGGTCGTCGCCGCGGCGGGCGGCTGGCTCCCGGAGAAGCTCGCCGCCGCGGCCGAGACCGTGTGGGCGCTGCCCCGGCTGCTGCGCGAGCGGCAGGCAGTCCAGGCGATGCGGACGATCTCCGCCGCGGATTTCGCCCACCATCTGACGCCCGACCTCGACTCGCCCTATCTCGGTCGGCTGGCGACGCTCGCGCCGCTGCGCTGGTCGCTGCGCGCGTACTGGGGCGTCGTCTGCCACGCACTCGCCTGGGGGCGCGGTTGATCCCGCTGAAGTTCGAGCTCTATCAGCCGCCGCCGCGCGCGATCTACGACGCCGTGGAGGGCGACTACGTCGGCGGCGTGTCGACCTATGCAGCCTACAACTACCTCGGCGACGGGCTCGTGACCCGCATCAAGGCGGCGCACTTCGAGGCCGCGCTGCAGGAGACGCGGCACCTGTTCGGTTCCACGCCAGTGATCGACTTCGGCTCCGCCGACGGCGTGATGGAGCCGTCGCTCTCGCAGTACTTTGGCGAGGTCCTGGCCATCGACCAGGACGCGTGGTTCGTCGAGATCACGCAGCGGGTGATCGACGGCTGCTCGCTCGCCAACGCGTCCGTCATCTGCAACGCCGGGGTTGGCATGGACGAGTTGGCCGAGCAGCTGCAGCCGCGCGGCTACCGCGTGGCGTTCCTGCTCGAGACGCTCGAGCACATCGCCGACCCCGCGGACCTCTACGGCTCGCGCGCCGCATTCGCCGAGCAGCTGCTCGGCCTGCTGGCCGACGACGGCGTCGTGATCGTCACGGTGCCCACGATGGTCGGGCCGGCGTTCCTGGTCCAGCGCGCCGCGCTGGCGGCGTTCGGCATGCTGCGCGAGGGCCTGTCGTTCCGGGAGCAGCTCGAGGCCGGGCTGCTCCGCAGGACCGACGCGCTGGAGCCGCGCTGGCAGCCGACCGCTCACCTCGGCTTCAACCACGTCAAGCTCCAGCGGGCGCTGCGCGAGCGCGTGCGCATCGTCAAGCACCGCAGCCTGTTCTTCTCGCAGCTGTACGTCTTGACCCGCCGCTAGTCCACGCGGCGCAGGCCGCGCGCGAGCAGCAGCGGCGCGCCGACGAACACGAGCAGAGCGAGAATCAGGTACGTCAACGGCCCCGCGACGCCCGCCCGGAACACGGAGGCGCGGTCGGCGAAGTCGGGCATCCGGGCGATCAGCGTGCGGTTCGGCCCGTGCAGCCGCAGCGTGAGGTCGTTCGGGATCGGGCGGCCTTCGAGCGTCCCCTGCGTCGACGGCGACGCGACGCCCGCCTGGCCCATCGGGATGACCGGTTGCGATCCGTTGTTCGTGAGGCACACGCGCAGCGGCGCCGGGGTGTCGATCCGGCCGACGTCGACGACGCGCTCGGTCTGCAACGGGTCGGCGTCCTGGTAGCCGCGCAGCATGCCGGAGCCCAGGCGTTCGCCGCTGTCGTCATCGAGCACGGTGACGCCGATGTCAGGTCCGGGGTTGCCGAACCCAGTGACGCGGAAGCCGACCGCATCAAAGCTGGTCCCGCTCGGCGGCCGGATCGGGGCCTGACAGACGCGGTCTCCGGGCTCGAGCGTCGCCACTCCCAGCGCAGGGTTGACGCCTAGCGTGTACTCGACGCTCGAGCGCTGCGTGAGGCCGACTGCCGCCAGCGCAGCCATGCCGATCGCGAAGACGACGAAGAAGCTACGCATAGAACCGATCGATGACGAGGCCGAGCGAGAACAGGTTGAAGACGAGCAGCGCGCCCACCGCTGCGCCCGCTGCCCCCGCGTGCCGCCGTTGCCGCAGCAGCGACACTGCGCCGCCGAGCGCGAGCCCGAAGATGCCGATCGCCGGGAACATGTAGCGGCCCTGCATGAAGCCCGGCGTGCCGGACTCGAGCTGGTGGTAGTCAGTCCAGTGCAGGCCACCCAGCAGCGCGAGGAACGCGAGCGCGAGGAAAACGAGCACGCGCCACTCAATCAGCCGGCGGGCGCGCATGAGTGCGGCGAGGCCCGCGGCGAACACGCTCACGGTGAGCACCCCAAGTACGCGATAGACCCAAGACGGGAACTTGACCTCGAGCCAGCCGAACGCGGCCCAGGTCTGAGTGATCCAGACCTGGAGCAGCGGATAGCCGGCCTGCCGAAACGCGTAGCGTTGTTGGAACGGCAGGCGCGGGAGGTAGTACTGCCAGAGATACGACAGCAGCTCGCGCCAATTCGTCCCTGCCGGCGTCCCCGCCGCGGAGGAGGAGGAATCGGTGATCTGGGCCGCCACGGCGCGATCGCCGGCGCGCGCGCCGACCACCCAGGCGCCCAGCGTCACCGCCAGCGGGACGACGACCGCGGCGGCGAGCCGCAGCAGGCCCGCGATCCGCCATGGGCGCCTCGAAAGCAGGCCGATGAGGGCGACGAACAGTGCCGCTGGGAGCAGCGCGTAGCTGGTCGTCTTGACCGTGCACGCGAGGCCGACCAGCGCGAAGAACGCGGCGCCCTCGCGCAGCGGCACGCCGTGCCGGACGCAGCGGACGCCCAGCCACAGCGCGAGGGTCCAGACGGCGTACAGCATCCCGTCGGGGCTCACGGAGCTCGCGATGAAGATGAACATCGGCAGAAGCGCTGGCACCGCCGCAGCGGCTGTCTGCAGCGCGCGCCGCCGGCCGAGGATCTCGCCGGCCAGCAGCCACGTCGCGAGCGCCGTGACCGGGATCCAGAGCGCCGACATCAGTCGCGCTCCGAGCAGCTGGTCGAACAGCGTCCCCGACGACGCGGCTTCGTACCCGATCGCCTCCCACGCATATGCGGTTGGCGGGTAGCTGGACGCCGGGTTCGGGCCGCCGCCGTCGTCACGAGACGCGCGGCCCTGCGTCGCCAGCCAGCGCTGCTCGACCTTGTCGCTCCACTCGGGGTTGACCAGGCGCTGGGCCGCGACCTGGGCGGAGTTGACGCCGTCGATCCCCTGCAGCATCTGCGTCGAGAACGCCTTGCGCTCGGTGCCGCCGGGCAGGGCGAAGCGCTCACCGAGCGACTGGACGTAGGCGAAGTGCGATTGCTCGTCGGGCGCCTGGAACGCGGGCACGACGCAGGCCCAGGTGATCGCCAGCAGCAGGCTTACGGCCAGCAGCGCGCCCAAGGGTGGCGGCGGGCGCAGGCGGCGGGTCACGCCGGAGCCGGCTCGTGCGCGCGCAGTGCGTTGCGCAGCTCTCGCTCGACCTGCACAGTCGCCGCGTCCCAGCTCTGGCCGCGAACGAGCGCGCGACCGGCCTCCGAGCGACGCTGCCACTCGACCTCGTCGTCGAGCAGGGCTTCGAGCTCGTCGGCGATCGCAACGGGATCGAATGCGGCGAGCGCCACCGGCCCGCCGGGCGCAAACACCGAGCGAGTGCTGGGGCGGTCGAGCTCAACACACGGCAATCCGCACGCAAGCATCTCGCGCGGCACGAGCGAGTAGTTGGTCATCGACAGGCACAAGCCCGCGGTCGCCTCCGCGAACAGGTTCGCGAGCTGCTCGTGGTTCGCGACCCCGGCATCCTCGTGGTCAAACGGGGCTCCCGTCGGCTCGCTATTGCCGAACAGGACGATGCGGACGCCGGGGCGCCGGCGCCGCAGCTCGGTGAGCGCCAAGAACGCGAGCTGAACGGCCCGTCGCGGTGTGACCACGCGCGCATAGGCGATCACCGTGTCTCGCCGGCGTGTCACGGGCCGCGGGTGGTACACGCTCTCGTCCACTCCGTACTGAAACGTCCCTGCCTGCCCGCCGTAGCGGTCAACGTAGAGGCTGCGCAGCCACGGGCTGCCGACGATCCCATAAAGGCCGAGGCCGTACGTGCGCTCCGCCCATTCGCGCTCGACCGACGTCGCGAAGAACTCAGGCTCGTGGTCGTTGACCATGTAGGCGCGCGCGCGGCAGTCTGGAAGCTCGATGACCGGATACACGGTCTGCCAGCCTGTCGCGATCAAGACATCGGCGCCGTACCATTCGTCGAACTCACGGAACACCGGCGCCTTTACCGGCGCGAACGATTCGACGATCATGCGCCGCAACACAGCACCGGTGCCCTGGTGGCCGGTCCCGCTCAGGTCGTGGACCCAGATCGAGCACGTGTGTCCTCTCCGCTCGAGCCGCTCGACGAGCTGGAAGATCGTGTAGTGGCCGCCGGAGCCGACATCGAACGTCGGCACGACGAAGGCCAGGTGCAGGCGCTCACGATCCGCCATGCCCGGGTAGGGCGCCAGCAGCGGTGCGGGCCGGTTGCGCAGCGCGCGGGGCACGACGTCGAGCCGGTGCCGGGGGGCCGTCGCCGCCCGGTGGAGGGGCCGCCGGGCTCTCGTGGGCGCGAGCTTCGCGCGAGAGCGCGCGCTGCACCGGCGGCGGCAGCGCCTCGGCGCGCGAGCCGAGCGCCGAGAACGCTTTCCGGCCGCTGTGATGGATGATCGAGCGCGCCGTCCAGCGCGCGCGGGCCGATCGATGCCGTGGTCGCGCATGTAGCGCCGGTCGGCGGCAACGTCGCTCCGGACACCGCGCACGCGGAGCGCACGCCGAACGGCTGGACGTAGTCGATCGTCGCGCGCAGCCCGCGGTACTCGTCGAAGTAGCGGCGCATGAACTCGACAGAGCGGTAGTCGTGCGCGTGCAGCACCGCGGCGCCCGGGTGGTACGCCTTGCCAGCGCGGATGCGCCGCGAGCGCCCGGCCGAACGCCTGGTCCTCGCTGTAGGGAACGTCGTCGAAGCGGATCGCCTCCCAGCAGGCGCGCCGGTACGCGGCGTTCACGTTGGAGAGGAACGTGGTCTCCCCGGCGCTGAAGGTCCGCGGCGCGTCGCCGAAGCGGGTGAAGAACTCGGTCAGCTCGCGCGCGATCATCGGGCTCGTGTCCGGGCGCGGCAGGTGCGGACCGAACACGGCGCCGACGTCGGGCGAGACAGCGAACGCCTCGCGCACGGCAGCCGACCAGCCCGGGGCCGGCGTCGCGTCCTGCGTGAGGAAGGCGATCACGTCGCCGCTCGCGCGCTCGGCGCCGAGGTTGCGCGTGCGGCCGTGGCCGAACTGCGCGGGCGCGATCTCGATCACCGTCGCGCCCGCGGCCCGCGCGATCTGCACCGAACCGTCCGGCGACCCGGAGTCGACGACGAGGACCTCATCGACGCCCTCGCGGGCAAGCGCGTCGAGCAGTTCGCCCAGGAAGCGGCTCCCGTCTTTGACGGGCACGACCGCTGTGACGCGCTCGCTCATCGCGTCAGGCGGCGGAGAGTCCCGACGGCGGCGCGTGGAGCGCGCGCGTCGCGATGCCGAACGTCCAGCGACCCGCGGCGTCGCCGAGCACACGGTTGGCGTCGATGTGCCAGCGATCGAGCCAGTAGAGCCGGTCCTGGGCGGCGGCGACCGTCGCGTTCGCCCGCTCGGTGCGCGCGGCCAGCTCACGCTCGAGCTCGGCGACGCGGGCGCGCAGCGCCTCTACCTCATCCTTTTCCATGGCCGCCCCCGACACGGCGAGCAACGTAGCAGGAGCTCCCTGCTATCCATCGGGCGATGCCATCGCGCAAGGAGGTGCCGCGCCTGATCGAGTCGACGGGAGAGCGCATCGTCCCGTGGGCGCGCGACGCGCAGGTCATCTACGAGCACTACCACCGGTACCTGTGGGCGCGGCACTCGTCGCCGGCCGCCGTGTGCTCGATCTCGGCAGCGGCGAGGGCTTCGGCGCCGCGCTGCTCGCCGAGCGGCGAGCGCGGTCACCGGCGTCGACATCGACGAGGGCGCGGTCGCGCACGCGCGCGCGAACTACCCGCGCGGGGTCGACTTTCGCGTGGGCTCGGCGGCGGACCTCTCGGCGTTCGCCGATGGTGCGTTCGACGCCGTCGTGGCGTTCGAGATGATCGAGCACGTCGCCGAGCAGGAGCAGGTCCTCGCCGAGATCGCGCGTGTCCTCGCGCCGGGCGGCCTGCTCGTGATGTCCACGCCGGAGCGGCGCGCCTACTCCGACGAGCGCGACTTCGTCAACCCGTACCACGTGCGCGAGCTCACGCAGGCCGAGTTCACCGCGCTGCTGGGCGCCATTTCCCGCGCGTCGCGCTGTTCGCCCAGCGCGCAGTGGCCGGCTCGCGGATCGAGCGGCTCCGGACCGGCGGCCGAGGAGCACCTCACGCTCGCGATCGAGCGGCCGGCGACGACTGGCGAGCGGCCGTCCGCCCGAGCCGCTGTACCTCGTCGCCGTCGCCTCTTCCGGCGCGTTGCCGGCGCCCGCGGCGAGTCGACGCTCGTCGACTACGGGCTCGAGGTGCTCGCCGAGCGGCAGGCGAGGCGACGGGCGCTGGAGCAGAGGCGAGCACGTGCGCAGTGCTCGCCGAGTCGCGCCAAGCGGAGCTGTCCTGCGAGCAGCGCGGGCGCGAGCGGAGGACGAGGCACGGCGCGTCAAGGAGTCGGTGAGCTGGCGGGCGCTCGAGCGGGTGCGGCCTGCGGCGTGATCGGCGAGGAGTCGTTCCTCGGCCGCCACCTGCGGGCGCTGCTGCACCGCGTCTTCAAGGCGTCGCGCTAGAGGTTCTCGGCGAGGCGGGCCGCCTCGCGCGAACACCCAGATGCCGAGCGCGAGCACGAGCGCCGTGAGCCCGAGCGGGATCAGCAGCCAGCCGGCGCCGCCGAGCAGCGTCGCGACGGTCGGCGCGGTCGGGTCGACGACGGCGTGCCGCACCTGCGTGAGCACCGCCGCGATCGGGTTGAGCAGATAGAGGCGCTGCCAGTCCTCGGGGATCATGGACGCTACATAGAGGATCGGCGAGGCGTAGAAGAGGATCTGGGTCGCGACTTCCCAGATCGGCTGCACGTCGCGGTAGCGGACGTACAGCACCGAGAGCAGCAGGCCGACCCCGGTCGTGACGACGGTCAGCAGGGCGATCAGCACCGGCAGCTCGAGCCAGCCCCAGTTCGGATAGACGCCGCTGGCGATCGCGAAGAGGAACACGGCGACGAGCGTGGCGAGGAGGTTCATCAGGGCGGTCAAGACCGTGCTGAGCGGAACCACGAGCTGCGGGAAGCGCATCTTGCGCAGCAGGTTCTCGCGCCGCACGACGGCGGTGACCGATCCGCCCGTGGCCTCGCCGAAGAACTGGAACAGCACCATCGAGAAGAGGATGCAGATGCCGTAGTCCTTGATGTCGTTGCCGATCTTGGCGACCTCGGTGAACACGAGGTAGATCACGCCGAAGAACGCGAACGGGCGCGCGAGCGTCCACGCGTAGCCGAGCGCGGAGCCGTAGAAGCGCAGCCGCCAGTCGGTCACGGCGAGCATCCAGGTGAGCTCCCAGAAGCGGCGGCCGCCGGTCATCGCCGCTCGATCGCGATCGCGTGCGGCGGGTCGACGAGGCCCTCCGTGGGGCGATCGCTGTGCACCGTCAGCGCGACGAAGTCCACGCGCGCGTCCAGGGCCTCCGTGCCCGCGCCCGCCCGGGCGAGCGAAGGCGTCAAGCGGTAGGTGCCGGGCGCGAGCCAGTTGTCGAAGCAGGCACGACGATCGCGACGTCGCCCGCCTCGTAGCGGTCGGTCGGCACCTCCTGCACGTCGGTGCGCGTCGCGAACACGATGTGGCCGGCCGGGTGGCGCAGCGTGAAGCCGAACACGGGCTCGTCGAGCGGCGCGCGGAAGCGCACCTCCATCACGAATTGGGCGCCCGGTCGCCGTGGGCGAGGGCGGGCACGCGCTCGCCGGCGGCGTCCTCGAACCATGCGCCGGTGATCTCGGCCTCGGTCTGGTCGCCTTCGCGGGCGCCCCCGGTGGCGTCCGCGCTAGCGGCCGAAGTTGATCTCGTTGTAGGTCTGGGCCACGTGGTGCGGGTCGCCGATCTCGACGACCTTGCCGCGCTCGAGCACCATCGCCCGGTCGCAGAACCGCTCGACCGCGTGCATGTCGTGGGTGACGAGCACGATCGTCCGGCCGGCCGCCTTCAGGCTCATGAACTGGTCGAAGCACTTCTGCTGGAACGCGGCGTCGCCGACGGCCAGCACCTCGTCGACCAGCAGCACGTCGGTCTTGACCTGCGTGGCGACGGCGAACGCGAGCCGGACCTGCATCCCTGACGAGTAGTTCTTGAGCTTGAGGTCGAGGAACTCCTCGAGCTCCGCGAAGTCGATGATGGCGTCGAAGCTGTCGCGCGCCTCGCGCCGTGACAGGCCGAGCATGATCGCGTTGATGAGCACGTTGTCGCGTGCCGTGAGATCCATGTTGAAGCCGACGCCGAGCTCGATGAACGGCGAAAGGCTCCCCTCCACGCCCATCGTGCCGCTGTCGGTCGTATGTAGATCCCGGCCAGGCACTTGAGCAGCGTGCTCTTGCCACTCCCGTTGCGGCCCACGATGCCGAAAAACTCGCCCTGCTCGACGGTCACCGATACGTCCTGCAGCGCGCGCAGCTCATCGACCTGGCGGGCGCGGAACGGGTGCAGCGCGCGCTCCTTCAGCGTCGAGTAGCGCTGGTGCGGCAGGCGGAACGTCTTGTTGACGCCCGTGACCGTGATGGCGGCGCTCATGCGGGAGAATGGGGTGGGAGCACTAGATCCGCAGAGGAACTAGAGGTTGCTGGTGCAGTAGTGTGCAGGGTGGGTAGGAGTGCGTGGCAGAAGGGATAGAGTCGCAGCGAGTACACGTCACGCAGTACTAGATGACGAAGAACGCACGCAGGCAGAAAAGAGAGAAGCTCTAGAGTGCGCGTACGTGTTGTACTCGTGAGAGGAGTCTAGATCACGAGGAGCGGTGTGACGAGCTAGGTTGAGTAGAGATCGAGAGGTATAGCGCACGTCGCCGGTGGAGTAGATCTCCTCGCCGTCGGTGCGGGAGAGGTTAGAGCGCGCGGTGTGCTGGTAGACATCGATCGAGATCACGCGTGGCGGCGTCGCGATATGGCCGTAGCGCCGAGGTAGAGCAGGCGGTCGCGCAGCACAGCGCGCTGCCGCGGTTTGCGTGCCGATCTCGATCACCGTGTCGGGCGCCTGCTCCCACAGCAGATGCTCGTACGTGCGCAGGTCTCGGGGAACTGGACAGCGGGACGCCTGTGTACGAGTCGTGCGTGTGCTGGGCGGCGCGGGCGAGCCAGTATTCGCGCAGCGCGCCGCTGATGTCAGCGATGACGGGCGGTGGTAGCGCATTCCGCACGGCCCACGGCGATGCCGCGGTGGCCTTGGACGTACTGCGGGTCAGGTGCGCCGGAGCGTCGAGCTGCCGACGTCGGCGAAGCCGGCGACGTGCATCGCCTCGATCAGCGCGGCACGGTTCGGGACGAGGCTGACGATGCCGCCGAACGACGCCACCGGGTTGCCCTCGGCGTCCTGCTCCTCCGCGGGCTCGAGGACGGCTGCAGTGGCCGAGTGTCTCGCGGAACTCGTCGGTCGAGCCCCAGCCGAGCCGGATCGGCTCGTTGTGCGCGGTGAGCTGCGACTCGACGACGGCGATCCCCCGCGAGCAGGCGCGCGCAACCCGTAGCGCGCCCACCGGGTTCTCGAGGTGGTAGATTAGGCCGAGCACGAGCACGACGTCGAACGAGCCGAGCGCTTCAGCGGCGAACACGTCTATGTGCTCGAAGCGCAGCTGTTCGCTGCGTCCGAAGTGGTCGGCGATCAGCCGGGCGCGGCGGACGTTCGCCTCGCGCACGTCGAGCCCGACGACACGCGCCGCGCCCCACTCGAGCACGCGGTGGGTGAACCAGCGCTCGTTGCAGCCGAGGTCGAGCACGCTGGCGTCCGGCCCGGCCCGGCGTAGCGCCTCGTGACGACAGGCTCGATCATCGCGCGGCGCGTCTCATGCACGCTTGGCAGCTCCGAGCCGGCGAGGTCGATGGCGACCTCGTTGGTCAGCCGCCACGGGTACATCCACGGCAGCGGCGATCGCAGCTCGGCCTCGAGCTCTGGTGCCAGCGCGTGCGGCAGCCGGCTCTAGAGCCAGGAAGGAGGTCATTGAACGACATTTCCGGGAGCGAATCCGGCAGCCTAGCCGCGTCTGGCATCGTTGAGCTGTGTATTCGGCTCGCACCAAGCGTTGCGCGCTGGTCTCGGCGGTCCTCGGCTCAGCGGTCGTGTTCATCGATGGGACCGTGGTCAACGTGGCGCTGCCGGCGATCCGGGAGGACCTCGGCTCAGGGCTCGCCGCGCAGCAGTGGATCGTCGAGGCGTACCTGCTCACGCTCGGCTCGCTGGTGCTGGTCGGCGGCTCGCTCGGCGACCGCCTGGGCCGTCGCCGCGTGTTCATAGTCGGGCTGATCGGCTTCGGCGCGCTGTCGGCGCTGTGCGCGATCGCGCCGAACCCGGGAGCGCTGATCGCCGCGCGGGCGCTGCAGGGCGCGGCGGGGGCGCTGCTCGTCCCTTCGAGCCTCGCGCTCATCACCGCGATCTTCAGCGCCGAGGAGCGGGGCGCGGCGATCGGCACGTGGACGGCCTGGACCGGCGTCGCGTTCGTCTCCGGGCCGCTGGCGGGCGGCGCGCTGGTCGAGTACGCCTCGTGGCGCTGGATCTTCGCGATCAACGTTCCGCTGGTGCTCATCACCCTGTACACGGCGCGCGAGCTGCCCGAGAGCCGCGACGAGGAGACCACCGGCGGGATCGACTACCTCGGCGCGGTGCTCGCCTCGGTCGGTCTTGCGGGGCCGGTGTTCGCGCTGACCGAGCAGCCCACCCACGGCTGGGGCCATCCGTTCGTGTTCATCCCGATGATCGCCGGGCTGGCGCTGCTCGGCCTGTTCCTCTGGCACGAGGCCCGCACGCCCGCGCCGATGCTGCCGCTGCGGCTGTTCACCTTCCGCAACTTCGCGGTCGGCAACCTGGCGACGCTGCTGGTCTACAGCGGGCTCGGCGCGGCGACGTTCTACATCACGATCTTCCTGCAGCAGGTCGGCGGCTACAGCCCGATCGCCGCCGGCGTGTCGCTGCTGCCGATCACGGTGGTCATGTGGGCGCTGTCCCGACGCTGGGGCGCGCTGTCGGTGCGGATCGGGCCCCGGTTCCTGATGGGCTGCGGGCCGCTCGTCGCCGGCCTTGGGCTGATCTGGATCAGCCGGATAGACGCCGACATCAACTACCTCACCGATCTCCTGCCCGGCGTGCTGGTGTTCGGCCTTGGGCTGTCCGCCACCGTCGCGCCGTTGACGAACACCGTGCTGAGCGCGGTGCCGCAGCACCACGCCGGGGTCGCGAGCGGGGTCAACAACCAGGTCTCGCGCGTCGCCACGCTGCTGGCGATCGCCGTGGTCGGCGCGATCGTCGCGGCGCGCTTCGAGTCCGTGCTCGGCTCGAGCTCCGTGCCGCCGCTGTCCGGCGGGCCGCCGGACGTCGTGGCGGCGTCGGTCGCCGCGTTCCACACGGGTCTGCTGGTCGCCGGCCTGTTCGTGATGTGCGGCGGGGTGATCTCGCTGGTCGGAATCGTCAACCCGCGCGCCGCGGCCGATCGCGCGGTCATGGACGAGCCCGGCGCGATCCGGATCGCACAGCCGTGCCCCGAGGGCCGCATCCCCGCCGGGACGTCATCGGCGGCCGCCGCCACGCCGCCCTAGCATTTGCTGGCGATGGGGGACCGCTTCACGCTCTCGCTGCGCACCTACACATGGGTGGCGTATGCCGCGCTCACCACACTCGTCCTGATCGTGCTGAGCGGCGCGGGCGTGCGGCTCACCGGCTCCGGCCTCGGCTGTCCGAGCTGGCCCGACTGCCGCGGCACGTTCCTGCCCGAGCTGTCCTCGCACGTGTGGATCGAGTACGGCAACCGGCTGTTCTCGAGCGTCGTCGGCATCGCCTGCGTCGCCGCCGGTGTGCTCGCGTTCCGCGTGCGGCCGCGGCGGCCGGACCTGCGCCGGCCCGCGCTCGTGCTCGCCGGCGGCGTCGTCGCACAGGGCCTGCTCGGCGGGCTCACCGTTGCGCTCGACCTGTCGTGGCCTGTCGTGATCGCCCACTACCTGCTGTCGATGACGCTGCTGCTCGCCGCCGCGATCCTCGTCTGGCGCGTGCGCGGCGGCGTGGGTCGCGGCGGTGACCGCTACGTCACGCTCGCGACGCGGGTGCTGGTGGTGTATGGGGCGCTGGTGATCGTCGCCGGCACGTTCGCGACCGCGGCGGGGCCGCACGCCGGCGGCGCCGGCACCGGCGACGTCGTCAAGCGGCTCGACGCATTCGGCGCCGGGACCCTGAAGACGCTCATCCACCTGCACGGGCACATGGCCACGGCGCTCGGCATCGCGGCGATCGCTCTGTGGGCGTTCGCGCGCGCCCGCGGCGTGCGCGGCACGCTGATGCTGACGCTGACCGGTGTCTGCCTGCTCATCGGCCTGCAGGGCGTCGTCGGCCTGATCCAGTACTACAACGCGCTGCCCGCCGAGGTCGTGTGGGTGCACGCGTCGCTGCCCGCCGTGCTGTGGGTGCTGCTCGTCTGGAGCTGGGCGGCGGCCGGTCCGGTCGCGGCCGCGGCAACTGAGCCGGCCGGCGCGGGCGCGCGCGTCGGCGCGGCCTAACGTCGCCCTGGCGTCGCATATGCGACAGACGGGCGTCGCCTACCATCGGGAGCGTGTCAGCCCGGCCGCGCGTCCGCTGGGGGATCCGGTACGGGATCCCGCTGGTTCTGTTCGTGGCGGGCTGGGTGGTCCTGTTCACGGGGGATGACGGCATCCGCTGGGACGGGTGGGCGATGTTCCTCGGATCAGCGGGCGCCGTCCTGCTGCTGAACGTGCTGTTCCGCTATGGCGCCAAGGGCGATGCGGAGCGGCAGGCCGAGGAGACGGCGCGCGAGTACTTCGACGCCCACGGGCACTGGCCCGACGAAGCGCCGCGCCGCTAACGGCCTGTCATCACCGAACTTCTACCCGAGGTCCCAAAAACGCCGTATGCGATCGGACCGTTGGGCACCAGATTGTAGGCAAGCTCTAAGAACCGGCTCCGGATGCCCCGGCAATACCTCAAGAAACGCGGCGCGAGGTACGCCAGCCTGAATGCATGTCGAGAGCTGAACGCACCGCGAACATGATCGGCGTGGTCGTCCCGTTCCTCGGTCTGCTGGCGGCGATCGTGCTGTTGTGGAACCAGTGGGTCGATGCCACGGACCTGGCGATCATGGCCGTCACCTACATCTTGTTCGGCTTCGGCGTGACCGTCGGTTATCACCGGCTGCTCACGCACCGAGGCTTCCAGACCTACAAGGGCCTGCAGTACATGTGGGCCGTACTCGGCGGGATGGGCCTGCAGGGCTCGGTTCTCGACTGGGTCGCCGACCACCGCAAGCACCACGCGCACACCGACCAGGAGGGCGATCCGCACTCCCCCCATGTCGGCCACGGCCACGGCATCAAGGGGCTCTGGCACGCGCACACCGGCTGGCTGTTCGAAACGCACGGCCAGTCCGACTGGAAGAAGTACGCCGCCGAGCTGTACGAGGACCCGGGCATGCGCCGCATCAACAAGGCGTTCCCGTGGATCGCGTACCTGAGCCTGGCGATCCCGACGGTGCTCGGCTTCGTGCTGCACGGCTTCACCGCAGAGGGCGCGCTGCGCGGCCTCGTCTGGGGCGGCCTCGTGCGCGCGTTCTTCCTGCACCACGTGACGTGGTCGATCAACTCGGTCTGCCATTACTTCGGGCGTCGCCGCTTCGACATCGAGGACCACTCGACCAACGTGTTCTGGCTCGCGCTGCCCTCGTTCGGCGAGAGCTGGCATCACAACCACCACGCCTTCCCGCGCTCGGCCGCGCACGGCCTCGGCCGCTGGGAGGTCGACCTATCGGCGCTGCTGATCCGCGGGATGAAGCGCGTCGGCCTGGCCTGGAACGTGATCCAGATCGCGCCCGAGCGGCAGGCGGCGAAGCTCATCGGCGCCACGCCGCCCGCTCCCGCGCCGGCCCCCGCCGAGCGCGAGCGCGAGCCCGCCGGCGTGTAGCTTCCCGCGCGTCATGCAGGGCGCGCGGGCAGTCGGTCTTGCGGTTGCGGCCCTGATCGCCGCGCTGCCCGCTGGCGCCGCTCACGCGGCGAAGCCGGCCGCGGCGTGCGATCTCGGAAGGCCCGTCGCCGAGCGGATCCTCGTCGCGCCCCGGGCCGCCACGTGGTACTCGGTCGACGCGCTCAATCCGGACGTCGTCCGTTGGCGTCACCGCTACTGGCTGTTCTTCTCCGGCAACGACATCCACAGCGCGGACGGCCACTGGCGGACCGGCGTGGCGGTGAGCCGGAGCCCGCTCGGCCCGTTCCGCGTCCTGAGGCGCAACTGGGAGTTCGTCAACGGCGGCACGCTCGTGCGCGGCGGGCGGCTGTGGCAGGCCGCGACCACGCCGAGCGGCCCGGCGCTCATGCGCAGCGAGACCGGGCTGCGCTGGCAGACGGTCGCGCCCGTGCCGCGCTTCCCCGACTGGCGTGCGGTCGTCTCCGACTTCTCGCTGCGCGCGTGGGGCGACGGCATCCAGGCGTACTTCGCCGGTCGCGCCGGGCCGACCGGCGCCGACATCGGCACGGTCAGCTTCCGCGACGGCCGCTGGCGCGACTGGCAGCTGCTCCTGGGTCGCGAGGCCGTGATCGGCGACGGGAGCGACCTCGGCGAGCCCGTCGTGTTCCGCTACGGCGGCCGGACGCTGATGGTCTACGGACGGATGCGCGCCGACTACGTGCGCGAACTGGCGCTCGCCTACCGCCGGCAAGGCGTCTGGCAGAAGTGCCCGCGGCCGTTCTTCACGGCGCCCGCGACGGGCTGGTACCGGCGCAACGTCATCGACCCGGAGCCGCTGGTCATGGGCGACCGGCTGTACCTGTACTTCGGGGGCGGTATTGCGAGCAGCCTCGGCGGGGACATGGACGGCCGGATCGGCGTTGCGGGTCTATGACCTTCGCCACCCCGCCCCGTAGCCGGCGTTCGAGCTAGGAGTGCCGCGCGCGCACGCGGATGAACGCGACCGGCAGGCCGCAGTCCGTCATCTGCTTCGGCGCGACCGCGATCCGCAGCCGCTTCGCCTTGCGGGGAGGACGTACGCGGAACCGCGCACGCCCGCGCTTGTCCGACCGGGCGGCGACGCGCAGTGTGTGCGCCTTGAGCACGACGCGAGCGCCTTGGACGCGTGAACTGCCGTGGCGCACGGTCACGACGATGGCCGTCTTGCGTGCGGCGCGCACCGTCCGGCGGCTCACGGTGATCGACGTGCAGCCCGCGGGCGTCGTACGGCCCCCCTTGGTCGCTTCGATCGCGCCGGTCTGCCCGGGGTCGCGCCCGATCGGGCCGCTCCCCGGGGTTGCCGCGGGAGCCACGGCGTCGGCCATGGTCTGCATGGTTGTCAGTGCCGACCGCCAGATCGTCACATCGTCGATGTCGCCGATGAACGGCAGCTCGCAGTTGCTGTGATAGGTGCCGATGAACGGCGCGCGGCTCGACAGCCCGTACTCGATGTTCGTCGGGCCCGGCGTGCCGCTACCCACCTCGACGCCGTCGAGGAAGAGGCGGACGCGCGCGCCGTCGTAGCCGCCGGTCAGCCGGTGCCAGCGGCCATCCCAGATCGTTGACGGACTGACCTGTGGCGAGAGTGTGAAGAAGCCATTGCCCGCCACGTAGAACGCGGCGCCGCCGGCCTCACCGGTGTAGAGCCCGTACGAGCTGCGCAGGCACGTGCTGGAGCCTTTGGAGAACACGTAACGGAACTTGCCGGGCGACGCGGAGGCGCGCACCCAGGCAGCGACCGTGAGGTGGGAAGGCTCGAGCGAAGGATCGTCCGGCAGCGCGACGGCGTCGTTGCCGTCGAACCGCAGTGCCGTGCCGGCAACACCGGCGATCCAGGTGGGTCCGGCGAGCGCGCCGTTCAGATGAAGCGACGCGACGTCGGCCGCTACTGCCCCGGAGCCCTCGTCAAAGGGCCACTCGGCTACCGGATCGGCGGCTGCGGCGGGCGCCGCGCAGAGGAGCACACACGCTGCCGCTAGGGCGAGCGCTCGAGGTCCGATAGCCATCCGAGGCTCCAGTTTGGCCGCTCCATGTTTGTGCTGCCAACAATAGCCGTCGCCCCGCGCCGGATCACTGGGATGTTCGTCTAGTGCCTCACGATTGTTCAACCGGTGGGCTGCGCCACTTGCTCGCCGTCTCACGGTTGGCGCGTTTGCATGCCACAGGCGGAAGACCACGCATGATCAGCTCGAGATCGGCGACCGCGAGCCGGCCGATCTGCTGGAACGCCTCGCGCATGCCACCGGCGCGATGGGGCGAGAGCAGGAGCCCGTCGAGCCGACGGGCCGGATTGTCGGCGGCGAGCGGCTCGTCGGGGAACACGTCGGTGGCGGCGCGCAGGCGCCCGCGCCCGACGAGGTCGGTGAGCGCGTCGAAGTCCACGACGCCCGCGCGGCTCATGAGCAGGAGCACGGCGTCGGCCCGGATCCGCTCGAGCTGCGCGCGGCCGAGGAAGCCCTCGTTCTCGCTCGTGGCCGCAGCGAACACGAAGATCACGCGCGCGGCTTCCAGCAGCTCGTCCAGTGGCGCGGGGCGGGCGCCAGCCTGCTCGATCACGAGGTCGGGCAGCCACGGGTCGTAGATTGCCACGTCGCAGCGGAACGGCGCGAGCAGCCGGTGGAGCTCGCGTCCGAGGTCACCGAATCCGATGATCCCGACCGGCTGGCCGGTGAGCAGGAACGCGCGCTCGTTGCTGGCGAGCCCGTACGACTCCGTCCCGGCCCGCGTCGCCCGGTCGGCCGCGCTGATCCCGCGCGCGAGGTCGAGCGCCATGCCCAGCGCCATCTCCGCCACCGGCAGCGCGAACGCCGGGCTCGCGTTGAGGACGTGGATGCCGCGGTCGAGCGCCGTCGCGTAGTCGACGTTCGGGAGGAAGTTGCCTTCGACGTTGACGATCGCCCGCAGCTTCGGCGCTCTCGCCAGGCGCTCCGCGGGCATCGCGGTCTGCCCGAGGATCGCGACGACATCGGGGAGATGCCGCTCCACGAGCTCGTCCGGCATCGGCCCGTGGTCATGGATCACGAGCGGCCCGAGCGCCTCGAGCCGGGCGCGTGTAGGGGCGTCGCAGATCATGTCCAGCGTCCGCGGCAGGGGATCGACGAGGATCACGGCGCGAATCGTGCCAGGGTCTTGACAGTCGAACACTCTCGATATATCGTGATGCGTCGTAGATACAACCTTCTTCCTCCCCAGGAGCACCTATGACGTACGCAGCACAAGCACAAAATCGATTCGACCCCCGATGGCTCGGCCTGCTTGCGATGGCCGGTCGCCATCACCACGGCCGCTCCCGCCACGGCGGGCGTGGGTTCCCGTTCAGCGGTCCGTGGGGCTTCGGACCCGGTGGCCCCATGGGCCGCGGCGGGCCGCGCGCCCGCCGCGGTGACGTCCGCGCGGCGATGCTCAAGCTCCTCGCCGAGGAGCCGCGCAACGGCTACCAGCTCATGCAGGAGATCGAGCGGCGGAGCGAGGGCATGTGGCGCCCGAGTCCGGGGTCGGTCTACCCGGCGCTCCAGCAGCTCGAGGACGAAGGGCTCGTCCGTGCCGAGGAGACCGACGGCCGCAAGCTCTTCCACCTGACCGACGCCGGGCACGAGGCTGCCGCGGCCATCGGCGCGGAGGGCGCACCGTGGGACGCGGTCAGCGAGTCCGTCGACAGCGACGTCTGGGAGATGTTCGCGGTCGCAAAGCAGGTCGGCATGGCGATCTTCCAGATCGCTCAGGCCGGCACGGCCGAGCAGGTCGTCGCCGCCCGCGAGATCCTCAGCAACGCCCGCCGCTCCCTCTACGGCATCCTCGCCGAGGACGACCCGGAGCCCGAGGCGCCGACCGAGACCGAAGAGGCCTAGCGCCTCGGCAGCACCAGCACGGCGAACAGCGCGCGGTGATCGGTCCCCGGGACCCCGTTGATCGACACCGCGCGCACGCCGATGCGCCTGTCCGCCAGTACGTGGTCGATGGCCACGGCGGGCGGGAACGTCCGGCCCGCGGGCCACGTCCCGTGCAGGCCGGCGCCGACGACGGCGGCGGTGTCCTCGTAGCCGGTGTCGATCACCCGGCGCATCGCCTTGTGGTCGAGCGTCGCGTTGAAGTCGCCGGCCATGATCCGGAGCCGGCCGTCGGGCTCGGCGGGCGGGAGCAACCGCA
The DNA here is from genome assembly GCA_963803335.1 of uncultured Solirubrobacteraceae bacterium. Lineage (GTDB taxonomy): Bacteria > Actinomycetota > Thermoleophilia > Solirubrobacterales > Solirubrobacteraceae > DASSUW01. The sequence continues at coordinate 41,408 of CAWDME010000022.1, forward strand.
TATCGCCGGCCCAGTCGCTGACGGCGTCGCGCTGCGGTGCGGCCGGATGGACGCCGATGAGATCGATCGCCGGGCCGCCGCGCACGCGCGCCGTCGCCCAGACCATCCCGAACGGCTCCGACGGCACGTGCGGCGGCCGGCCCAGCGGCATCCGCGCGTACAGCCCGGTGCCGCTCGCGTCCTCGGCCGGGCGCAGCGTGTAGTACGGCATCACTGAGCCGAGGCCCGCGCGATCGAGCTCCACGATGAGGCCCGACGTGAGCTCCTGCACGCTGAGCACATCCGCGTGCGTGCGCCGCACGAGAGCCACCAGCGCCGGCGCCGACCCCTTCCCGTAGCGCATATTCACGGTCAGCACCCGCAGCGTCGGCCCCGCGGCGCCTTTCGGCTCGGTCGGCCCACCGAGGGCGCGCGGCGCGACCACCGCCAGGAGCGTCAGCGCCGCGAGTGCGGCGACGAGCGCCGCGGCGCGCCGGCGCAGCAGCACCGCGATCACGACGACGGCCCCCGCCGCCACGGTGACGTACGGCGTGAACGCCACGAGCTGCACCAGCGGGAAGCCGTGCTCGAGGCCGAACAGGCGCATCGCCGCCCATGCCGCGCAGGCGAGGGCGAGGAGCCAGGCGACCACGGTGCGCATCGACACTAGGACACAGTGTCCCAACCAGTGCGGCGCCGACCTTGCCAAGCTGTGGGCAGACGTGACGGTCACCGACATCCGCTCGCGCCGCGAGCAGGGCGCGTCCGCGCTCGACCAGGACACCGCCCTGCTCTCCGGTCTGCTCGAGGAGACGATCGCCGACCAGGGCGGCGAGGCGCTGCGCAACGCCGTCGTCCGCCTGCACCAGGCGGGCGCGCGGGCGCGCGCCGGCGAGGCGGGCGCCGAGGCCGAGGCGGCGGCGCTGGCGGCCGAGATCCTCGACGGCGATCCGCTCGACGTCATCCGCGCGTGCTCGATGGAGCTGCACCTCGCGAACCTCGCTGAGACGCGCGAGCGCGTCCGCCGCCGCCGGACCTACGAGCACGCGGGCGGGCCGCCGCAGCGCGAGTCGATCGCCGAGGCCGCCGCACGGCTCTCCGCACGCTCGTCCAAGGCCGCCGCCCGAGCCCTCGACGACCTGCGGCTCGACCTCACGTTCACCGCGCATCCGACGGAGGCGACGCGCTGGTCGGTGATGCAGCACGCCGGTGACGTCAGCGCCCTGCTCGCCGAGCTCGACGATCCGCGCCTGGGCCCGACCGGGCGCGAGCGGATCGTCGACCGCATGCGCGAGGCGCTCGCGCTGTGGTGGCAGACCGCTGAGGTGCGGCGCGCCCGCCCCGGCGTCGAGGACGAGGTCCGGCGCAACCTGCACTTCTTCGACCGCGTGCTGTTCGACCAGGTCCCCGAGCTCGTGCGCGAGCTCGAGCGCTGCTTCGGCGACCGCCCGCTCGACTTCGCGCCGCTGCGCTTCAGCAGCTGGGCCGGCGGCGATATGGACGGCCACCCGGGCGTGACCGCCGCCACGTTCACCGCCACCGTCGAAGTCCACCGGCGCCTGGCGATGCGCCTGCTGCGGGAACGCATCGAGCGGCTCGCCAGCCGCTACTCGCAGAGCGAGACCGAGATGGGCGCGGGCCGCGCCGCGCTGGAGGCGAGCCTGCGCCGCGACGCCGCGCTGATGCCCGACATCACGCGCCGGCTCGGCGACCGCCGTCGCCACGAGCCGCTGCGCGCCAAGCTCAACTACATCTCCGAGCGCCTGCTGGTGACCGGCGAGGCGCCCGACAGCCCGCTCGCCTACTCGAGCGTCGAGCCGCTGCGGCGCGACCTCGAGCTCGTGCGTGACGCGGCCGGGGGCAGCGCGGTGGCCGACGGCGCCGTCAAGGACCTGCTGCGTCAGGTCGCCGCCTTCGGCCTGCATCTCGCGCGGCTCGACGTCCGCCTTGCCGCGGACGCGATCAACGATTCCGTCGGCCGCGAGGCGCCCGAGCTCGCCGGCGCGGACGAGCAGCAGAAGCGGCGGATCCTCGCCTCCCACATCGCGGAGGCGCACGCCGACCAGTTCGGCCCGATCTGCCCGCCGACCGAGGCGCTGCACGCGCTCAGCCAGGCCACCCGGCGCTACCGCGACGGCGCCGACACGCTCGTCATCTCGATGGTCCACGCGGTCTCGGACGTGCTCGGCGCGCTGTGGCTCGCCCGCCGCGCCGGAGTCGGCGGCCCGGACGAGCCGCCGCTGCACATCACGCCGCTGTTCGAGACGCTCGTCGCGCTCGAGCAGGCGCCCGACACCATGGCCGCCCTGTACGCCGACCCGGTCTACCGCGAGCACCTGGGCCGCCACGGCGACCGCCAGGAGATCATGCTCGGCTACTCGGACTCGGCCAAGGACGCCGGCTTCCTCACCAGCCAGTGGGCGATCTACTGCGCCCAGGAGCGGCTCGTCGCCCAGGCCCCCGAGCACGGCGTCGAGGTCGCGTTCTTCCACGGCCGCGGCGGCTCCGCCTCGCGCGGCGGCGCGCCCGCCCACCAGGCGATCCTCGCGCAGCCGCCCGGCACGCTCGACGGCGGCGTGCGGATCACCGAGCAGGGCGAGGTGATCTCGGCCAAGTACGCCGACCCCGGCCTCGCCGGCCGCTCGCTCGAGCAGCAGCTGTCCGGCCTCCTGCTCGCCCGCGCGGCGCCTGGTGCGCCCGCACCCGCCGATTTCCGCGAGGAGATGGACCGCGCCGCCGCGCGCTCGCACGGGGTCTACCGGGCGCTCGTCGACGACGAGGACTTCGTGCGCTTCTTCCACCAGGTCTCGCCGATCGACGCGCTGTCGGAGCTGACGATCGGCTCGCGGCCCGCGTCACGCAAGGCGGGCGGCCGACTGGAGGACCTGCGCGCGATCCCGTGGGTGTTCGCGTGGACGCAGAACCGCATCCTGCTGCCGTCGTGGTACGGCGCCGGCAGCGCGCTGGAGGAGGGCGACCTCGAGCGCCAGCGCGCGATGTGGGAGCGCTGGCCGTTCTTCCGCATGGCCTGCTCGACGCTCGAGATGGCGCTCTTCAAGGTCGACCTGTCGGTCGGCCGCCGCTACCTGGCGCTCGTCGACGACGCGCTCGCCGACCGCTTCTGGCCCGCGCTGGAGGCCGAGCACGCGCGCGTGGTGGCGCGGCTGCTGGCGATCCGCGAAGGCGAGGCGCTGCTCGACGGCGCACCCGCGCTGCGCGACCGGCTCTCGCACCGCAACCGCTGGGTCGACCCGCTCTCGCACCTGCAGGTCGCGCTGCTCGCCCGCTCGCGGGGCGGCGACGAGACCGGCGGCGCCGCGCTGATGGCCACCATCGCCGGCATCGCGGCGGGTCTCCGAAACACGGGGTAGGGCTGCCCGCCCTTAAGGGGCGGCAGCCCGCACTCGCAGACGCAAGGCAGCGCGATAGTTGGAGATGTCACATGGGCGGAGTATGTGTCCCATGAACGCCACCATCATCTCCACCGTTCACGCGACGGCCGTCCAGACCGGTCGCGTCAACCGCCGCGGGCGCCGCAGCTAAGACCATGACCATCCTGGTCACCCCCCGCCCGCCGATCGCCGCCGCCGCGCACGCCTTCTCGACTCCGGTCGTGCGCGAGCTCCCGCCGGTGCAGCGGCCCGGCATGTTCGACTCCACCTGGTAGCCGGCGGCCTAGCCCACGGGCAGCCGCCGGCCCGAGGTGACCTCCTCGTGCTCGAGCAGCCACTTCTTCCGCTCGAGCCCTCCCCCGTAGCCGACCAGTGATCCGTCGGCTCCGATCACCCGGTGGCAGGGGATGATGATCGAGATCGGGTTGCGCCCGTTCGCCAGCCCGACCGCCCGCACGAGCTTGGGATCGCCCAGGCGCCGGGCGAGCTCCGAGTAGCTGATCGTCTCGCCGTACGGGATCTGCAGCAGCTGGTCCCAGACGCGCTTCTGAAAGTCCGTGCCGTGCACCGCCAGCTCGAGCGCGAAGTCCTCGCGCTCGCCGGCGAAGTATGCGTCGAGCTGCGCAGTGATCTCCGGGAACGGCCACTCCGTCGGCGTGGCGCCGTCGTGGCGCGTGTAGAGCTCGGTCAGGCGACCGTCGGCGTCGGCGCGCAGCAGCAGATCGCCGACCGGGCTGGGATGGAGCGTCGTGTACATGCCTCTACAACGTCTCGCACGGCCCGGACGTGAGCCACCAAGGGAACGGCGCCGCGCCCGGGCGGCGCTCGGCACCGCTGACGTGTAGGCGCGAGCGAACGACCCGGCTTTCGCCGGGCCGTTCGCTGCTCTGCGATCGGGAGAAGAGGCCCCGAGCGGGCTGGGCGATCGCTAGAGGTAGGCCGAGGTGTGCCCTCGGATGTCGCGGGATGAGGAGCCGACGTAGACGTCGCGCCGGCCGGTGCCACGCACCCACGTCTGCTTGGCCGTCGACCAGTACGACAGCTCGCGCGCGTCGACGTGCAGCGTGAGGTGACGCGCCTGCCCGGGGCAGAGCGTGACACGGTCGAACTGCACGAGCTTGCGCACGGCCTGCTGGACCCCGGCCGGAGCGTTGGGCGACGGACCGACATAGACCTGCGGCACCTCGTCGCCGGTGCGGTGACCGACGTTGCGCACCGTGATCCCGACGTCCAGGCCGCCGTCGTGCGTTCCGTGGACGTTGAGGTCCGAGTAGCGGAAGCGCGTGTAGGAGAGCCCGTCGCCGAAGGCGAACAGCGGCTCGATGCGCTGCTGGTCATACCAGCGGTAGCCCATGAACAGGCCCTCCGACCACGTGATAGTGCCGATCGTCTTCGGGTCGCGCTCGGGATGGCCGGCGAACGGCGTGTCCTGAGCGCTCTTCGGGAACGTGATCGGCAGCCGGCCGCCGACCGCCGCGCGGCCGAGCAGGACGTTCGCCGTCGCGGCCCCGCCCTCCTGGCCGGGGTACCACATTTCCACCACGGACTTGACCTTGTTCAGCCACGGCATCGCGACCGGGTTGCCCGTGTTGAGCACCACCACCGTATTGCGGTTCACGGCGGCGACAGCATCGACGAGCTGGTCCTGGTAGGCGCCGAGCGGATGCAGGTCGCCGGTCGTGTTCGCGTCGTCGACGAAGACGATCGCGGTCTTGGCATGGGCCGCGGCCGCAACCGCCTGGTCGATCGACGCCTGCAGCGGCGACCACGTGAACCTCAGGTTCACCGGCGGGAGCGCGTTGGCGGCGACCGCGAATGTGATCTTCACGTCGTGCGTTCCCTTGCTGAGCGGGACGTAGCTGCCGCTGTTCGCCAGGCCTTCGTACTGGCCGTCGGGCAGCGTCGGGCCACCGGGGTAGGTGTTCGGCAGGATCGTGGACGGGGTCGTCAGCGCCTGGTTGGCCCCGTCGACCGCCAGCGACACCGGGCCGCTCGCGCTCCCGCCACGGCCGCCGGTCGGGTCGGCCACGCCGTTCGCGATCCCTCCGGGCGTGCGCTGGAGCCAGAGCGCGTACGTGTCGTCGCGCGGCACCTGCAGCCTGCCCGTCCAGGTGTACGTCACGCCCGGCGTGAGCTGCTTGGCGCCGGTGTAGTCGATCGTTGGGTCGACCTGGGTCGCGCTCGAGTCCGACTGCGTGCGCGTCAGCCCGCCGGGGAGCGCCGATGCCGGCACGACGGTACCGACGCGGTCGACGCCCGGCGCGAACGAGATGTGCGAGTGCCGCGACGCGCTGCGCAGGGCGTCGAGCGGGCTGATCTGGTTGCGATCACCGAAGCCGCGCGAGCGCTCGCCCCCCGGGCTCGACGGCAGCAGATCGGCCGTCGGACCGACCACGGCGACGCCGCGATCGAGGTCACGATCGTCGAGCGGCAGCGTGTCGCCCTCGTTGCGCAGGACCACCGCGGCCTTCTCAGCGAGCCGTCGCGACTTGCGGATACCCGCGCCCTTGTCCAGCGTCGGGCGAGCCGGCAGCGAGCAGCCGGCCACGGCGCCCTGCGCCGAGGCGCAGCGCAGCAGCCCGAACCGCTCCATCTGGTAGAGGATCCGCGCCACCGACTGGTTGAGCGCCTGCGCGTAGGCCGGGTCGAACGACGGCGAGGCCGGGTCGGCGACGTTCTTCAGCGTGGCCCCGAAGAAGTTCTGACCCGGGAACTCCGTGTCCAGGCCCTGCAGGATCGACAGGCTGTGCGTTCCGCCGTAGTCCGAAAGCACGAACCCGCGGAAGTCCCACTGATCACGCAGAATCGTGTTCAGGACGAAGGCGTTCTGGCACGCGAACGTCGACGCCGACTGTGCAGTGCCGGTGATCAGGTAGTGCGCGTAGGAGCACATCACCGAGGTCGGCTTGCCCTCCTTAATCGCCTTCTCGAACGGCGCCAGATAGAGCTCGCGCGCGGTCTGATCGTCAACCACGCGCGAGGTCGCGCACGTCGTCGGGATCGGCGGGGCGAACCCGTTGCACACCTGCGAGCCGTCATCGTAGATCGCGAAGTGCTTGAGCTCGTCCATCAGCCCGCGGCTCTGGACGCCCTCGACCTCCTGGGCGCCGAGCTCCCCGCTCAGGAACGGATCCTCGCCATACGTCGTCGGGTTCCGCGTCCAGTTCGGGGAGCGCGCGAGGTCGATCTGCGGCCCATAAATCATGTCCATGTCCAGGGCGCGACCCTCAGTCCCCTCGCCCCGACCGAGCGCGGCGGCCGCGCCGCGGTCGAACGTGGCGCCTATGCCCAGACGCGTCGGCCACGCCGTCGCGTCCTTGAAGACGTTGATGCCGAGCGCATCGACGTCGCGCCGGGGCGGAATGCCGAGGCGGTCGACGCTCGACGTGTATCCCGCCTGGCCCTTCGGAGCAGGATCGGTGCCGCCGTGGACGAGCGAGATCTTCTCGTCGATGGTGAGCGCGTTGACCAGCGAGGTCACCTTCGGCGTCCACGGGGCGGCCGTGCTCACGGGCGGCGACGAAGAGGTCTCGTGAGCCTGCGCCCGTGCGACCGTGAGTCCGAGCGCGACGATCGCAAAGCCGGCAAGAGCTAGCCACCGCACGCGCGGCAAGACCTTCCCCCTCATGTTCTCCTCCTCCTAGACCGCAGGAACGCGGACGGTCTCAGGCGCCGAGAATCTTGTCAAGGTTTCGACGGAATTTAAACCGACAGCGCGGTCATGTGACCGTGAGGTTGGCGAAATGTTCTCGCACCGCCTCCGAGCGGATGACGACCGCGGCGGCTCCCAATGCACCGCCGACGGGACCTAGCGCCGCCGGTCGCACCGGCACGGTCGCGGACGCAGGAAGCGCGCGGTCCGCGATGCCGGCGCGGACGCCGTCGATCAGCGGTGAGCCGGGAGCGGCGAGCTCCCCACCGATGATGTACGCCTCGGGATCGATGCAGTTCCCCACGGCGGCCAGCACGGCGCCGAGCTCTCGCCCGGCGTCGGTCAGCAGCCTATGGGCGCCGGGGTCCCCGCCCATAGCCAGGTCACGGACAGCCGCCAGGTCCATGGGCTCTCCGTGCAGCGCTCCCAGCGCGTCCGCGAGCACATGGCCCGACGCGATCTGGCCGAGACATCCGCGCCGCCCGCAGCGACAGAGCGGCCCGTCGGAGCGCACCTGGACGTGCGCGAACTCGCCGGCGTAGCCGCGCCGGCCGCGGCGCACGCGGCCGTCGACGATGACCGCGCCGCCGATACCCCAGGATGCCTTGGCGTAGACGACGTGGCGCAGCCCCTGCGCCGCCCCGATCGCCAGCTCGGCGAGCGCTTCGAGGTTCGCATCGTTCTCGAGGACGACCGGCACTCGGAGGCGTTGCGTCAGCTCGTCCTGGACCGGTTGCCCGGCCCAGGAGTGGAGGATCGCTGCGTCCACCTCGCCCGTCTCCGGCGCGATCGGGCTGGGCAGGCCGACGCCGACACCAACGAGGTCGTCGTGGGGGTGCCCGCTTTCGGCGAGTGCTTCGTCGGCGAGCCGGCCGATGAGGCCGATCACGTCGCCGGCCGGCGTGTCGAGGAGGAACGCGGCGTGGTTCTGCGCGAGGACGGTGAGGGAAAGGTCCACGAGCGCGACGCGCACGTCCTCGCGGCCGACGAACACGCCGAGGGCCACGCCGGCGGATGGATGCAGCCGGATCAGCGCCGGGGGTCGTCCGCGGTCGCCCGTCGGCTCTGCGCTGCGCTCGACGATGAAGCCTTGCTTGTCGAGCACGTCCACGATCGAGATCACCGTGCTGCGCGAGAGTCCCGTCACACGCGCCAGGTCGGTCCGGCTCACGCCGCTGCGGTGGCGCAGCGCATCCAGCACGGTCGCGACGTTCTGCAAGCGGAGCGTTTCGGGCGTGCTCATGACGCCACCGCCAGGCCGGCGGCCCCGTCGAGCGAGACGAGGCCGGCGTCGGTGAGCCACGTCCGTTCGCTCAGCGCGACCGCGAGCGCGCCGAGCAGCTCGGCCCGCTCGCCAAGCGTCGCGGCCTCGACGGGAATGCGGCCGCCCTGACTGAGCGCCGAGCGACGCAGCTCGGCGGCGACGGCCTTGCGCAGCACCGCTGAGCCTGCCCCGAGCTCACCGCCGATGACGACGACGGCCGGATCGATCGCGTTGCAGAGAAGGGACAGCGCGCGGCCGAGATGGCGACCCGCCGACTGAAGCACGGTCGTGGCTTGAGAATCGCCTTCCGCCGAGAGCCGCAGTACATCGGCGGTGGTGAGATCCGATCCGTGCGTGGGTTGCAGGGCGCGCGTGAGGGCCGTGGCCGCCGCGACCGTCTCGAGGCAGCCGCGGTTGCCGCAGCGGCATACAAGGCCGTCGTCGACCACCCGGATGTGGCCGAGCTCACCGGCAAGGCCGGCAGCGCCGGTGTGGAGTGCGCCCTCCAGGACGAGGCCTGCGCCGATGCCCGACGCGACCTTGACGTAGACCAGATCCGAGACGGTCTGGCTCGCCCCGTACGTGAACGCGCTCAGCGCGCCGAGATTCGCGTCGTTCTCCAGCCGCACGGGGAGGCCGAGCCGCTGCGAGATCGCTTCGCCGGGCCGCACCCCGGTCCACGCGGGCAAGATGCTCGAGGCGCCGACCGTCCCGCTCGCGCGGTCAATCGGCGCCGGCAGCCCCATACCTACGCCGAGCACGCGGCCCTCGCTCACGTTTGCCTCCGCGAGAAGCCGCGTCACCAGGGTCGCCGCGGCATCGAGGGCTGCCCCCGGATCGGCATCGACGTCCAGGTCGATCGCATCCTCGGCCACGACGCGCGCTGTGAGGTCGGCCACTGCGACGCGGAGATGGCGGTGACCGAAGTCCGCTCCGACCACCGCGCCGGCGAGCGGGTTCAGCCGCAGACGGCCGATCCGGCGGCCCCGGCGGTTCGCGACCGGCCGCTCCGCCTCCTCCAGGATCGCCCCGTCCGCGAGGCACTCATTGACCAGGGCGGACACGGTGGTGCGCGACAATCCGGTCTGTCGGGCGAGTGCAGCTCGGTCGCCCGCCCCGGCGCGCCTCAGCTCTTCGAGCAGGCGCTGCCGGTTCAGTGTGCGCAGTTGCTGCAGGGATCCCATGCGATCGTCGCCCTCCGCCTCCGGTGGGCGAGGCGCACCAAATCGTAGTTACGGCTTGCGCTCATCTCCTCGATCACGCCGGCGAGCGCCCGGCAGTGGCTGTTCCCGCTCGTCGTCACGTGGAGGTGCTCCGCAGGACGCGCGCGGATCAGCCGTAGGGGTACCACCAGTCCTTGATCTCGAGCTTGGTTTCGATGTGGACGTGCTTGGTCTCCTGGAAGGCGTCGAGGCCCTCCTGACCGAGCTCGCGGCCGAGGCCGGAGCGCTTCATGCCGCCGAACGGGCCCGCGTCGTTGTCGGTCAGCGGGTCGTTGATCCACACCGTGCCGGCGCGGAGCTCGCGCGCGCAGCGGATCGCCGTCTCGAGGTCGCGCGTGTAGACGTTGGCGCCGAGGCCGTACGGCGTGCCGTTGGCCAGCGCGATCGCCTCGTCGGTCGCCGGGTCCATCGGGTCGCCGATCTGCAGCGTCTTCGTGTGGTCGACGAACGCGTTCAGGAAGTCGTCGTAGACCTCGCGCTGCACATAGAAGCGCTCGGCGCTCGTGCATACCTGGCCGGCGTTGAGGAAGGCGGCCCAGGCGCCGCCGCGGGCGGCGATCTCGATCTCCGCGGCCACGTCGGCGCAGACGATGAACGGGTCCTTGCCGCCCATCTCGAGGTTCACGCGTGCCGTGCGCGTGGCCGCCCGCTCGGCGATCCGCGTGCCGGTGGCGACGCTGCCCGTGAAGGCGATGCAGTCAACGCGCTCGTCCTCGACCAGCCGCGCGCCGACCTCGCCGCCGCCCGCGAGCAGCGCGACCAGCCCGGCCGGCAGGTGGTCCAGGCACGGCGCCAGCGCGAGCGTCGACAGCGGCGTCAGCTCGGACGGCTTGCAGACCGCCGCGTTGCCCGTGGCGAGCACCGGTGCGAGCTTCCAGGCGAGCAGGAGCAACGGGTAGTTCCACGGCACGATGCAGGCGACGACGCCGAGCGGCTCCTTGAGCACCAGCGCCAGCTGGGAGGCTTCGACCGGCGGGATCACGCGGCCGGCCGAGGTGCGCGCCAGCTCGGCGTAGAAGTCGAACGCGCTCGCGGTCCAGCCGACCTCGTCGCGGTTCTCGATCAGCGGCTTGCCGCCCTCGCGCGTCATCAGCTCGGCCAGCTCGTCGGTCCGCGCGCGCATCCGCGCCGCGACCTCGTGCAGCGCCTCGGCGCGCTCGGCCGCGGGCGTTGCCGCCCACTCGCGCTGGGCGGCGCGCGCGGCCGCGATCGCCGCGTCGAGCTGCTCGGCGTCGGGCGTGCCGACGGTCGCCAGCAGCTCCTCGCGTGCCGGGTCTTCCACCTCCAGAGCGGCGCCGGCGCCCTCCACCAGCTCCCCGCCGATCAGCAGTCGCGTCTCCATGCCGAGGATCCTGTCAGGCGGCGAGCGCGACGGTCAGCGCGCCCAGCGGGCTCAGTTCGGCGGTGACCGTGTCCCCCGGTGCCACGCTCAGCGGTGGCAGCGCGGAGCCGGTGATCACCACGTCGCCGACGCGCAGCGCCTCGCCGCACGCGTCGAGCAGCTCGCCGGTCAGGCGGACCACCTCGACGAGGTCGCCGGTCAGCGCGGCCGGATCGTCGGTCTCGGCGACCGCCTCGCCGGCGCGGAGGAGCCGGGCACCGATTCCGGCGCCGTCGGCGCGCCCGGCGTCGACCGGCCCGAGCATGAAGTGGCGGTGGTAGATGTTGCCCGCCAGGATCGCCTCGGGGTCGGCGGGTGGGACGTCCACGTCGGCCAGCTCGATCGCCGCCGACAGCCCCGCGATCGTGGCCCCCGCGCCGATGTGGGCGGCGATCTCGGGCTCGAGCATCGGGTTCTTCCAGTCGCCGACGGAGATCGTCGCGCCGTCCTCGATCAGGCCGCGGTCGGTGAGGAAGCCGACGAGCGGGCGATCGGTGGCGAGCAGCTCGAGCGCGGCCGGCGCGCCGAAGCCGACCTTCCAGCCGCGTGGCCGCTCGCCGGCGTCGAGCCGCGCGCGGCGCAGCGCGAGCATCGCCCGCGTGCCGCGCTCGATCCGCGGATCCAGGCTCACCCCTCGAAGTCCTCGTCGGGACCCGGGATCGCGTAGCCGGCGGCGTCGAGCGAGCCCGCCCCGCTCCAGCCCCAGATCAGCAGCACGTCCTCGTCGGAGGTGTTGTCGAAGCCGTGCCAGTTGCCGCGCGGGGTGAAGATCACATCGCCCGCCCGCGACGGTTCGCGGCCGGTGTTGGTGTAGATCTCGCCGTGCCCGCTCATGACGACCAGGAACTCGTCGCAGTGCGGGTGCAGATGGCGCTCGTGGCGGGCCCCCGGCGGCAGCACCGTGCGGCCGACCACGAGCTGCTCGGAGCCGGCGGCGCGGGCGTCGATGAGGAACTGGACCTGCATGTCTACCCAGCCCTCGTCGCGGCGCAGATCCTGCTCGAGCGGGACGTCCTCGATGCGGGTCCGATAGGGCTCGGCCATCACGCCAGCCCCGCGCTGCGCCGGTACGCCTCGTGGACACTGACCAGGAAGTCGCGATCCGCCTTTGCGGTGCTGCGGCCGGCACTGAGCATGTCGCTCGCCGCCGAGCAGGTCGGGACGGTCGCGCCCAGGCGGCGCGCCAGGTCCTGCGCCAGCACGAGGTCCTTCTGCTGGAGGTCGACATCGGCGAACACGCGGTCGTCGTCGACCAGCAGCGGCGCGCGGTAGCCGAGCACCGGCGAGGCGATCACGCTCTTGAGCGCGGCGTCGACGACCGCCCCCGGGTCGACGCCCGCCTTCTCGACCAGCGCGACGCCCTCGGCGAACGCCGTCACCGAGACGACGAGCGCGAGGTTGATCGCGACCTTGGTGAGGATCGCGTGGCCGTTGGAGCCGATGTAGGTGACCTTCGGGCCGATCGCGCCGAGCACGGGTGCGACGTGGTCGAACGCCTCGCGGTCGCCGCCCACCATCACCGACATCTGGCCGGCCGCGAGCGTCGCGGGGCTGCCGGACACGGGGCAGTCGAGGAAGAACGCGCCGCGCTCGCGGGCGCGCTCGGCGAGCGCGACGCTCGCATCGGGCGCGATCGTGCTGAGGTCCGCCCACACGGTCCCGGACCGCAGCCCGGCGAGGATGCCGTCGTCGCCGTCGGCCGTGGCGTCGAGCGCGCGCGTGTCGGTGAGCATCGTGAACAGCAGATCCGACGCGCCGGCCAGCTCGCGGGGTGTCCCGGCCCATCCCAGCCCCGCCTCGAGGAGCGGCTCCGCCTTCGCCGCCGTGCGGTTCCATACGGTCACGGCATAGCCCGCATCGGCGAGTCGCCGTGCGATGCCCGCGCCCATCGCGCCGAGTCCCGCGAAGCCGACGCGCCCGATCTCGTTGAACATCGGCCGGAATCTACTCAGCGCCGGTCGCGGAGACGACGGCGACCGCCGTGCCCCACGGGTCGCGCGCGAGGAAGCCGCCGTCGAACGGCTCCGTGTCGTCGAGCCGCTCGCGCACGGCCTCCACGTCGGCCGCGGTCGGCAGCTGCACGGTCCAGCGCACGAGGCCGGCTCGATGTGGCGGCGCGCCCGGCACGCCCTTGCCGCGCCAGGTGTTGAAGCCGAGGTGATGGTGGTAGCCGCCGGCGCTCACGAACGCGGCCGAGTCGGCGATCTGCGCCTTCTCCTCGAAGCCGATCGCGTCGCGGTAGAAGCGCAGGCCCTCGTCGATGTCGCCGACGTGCAGGTGCACGTGGCCCATCCGCAGCCCGGGCCCGACCTGCGGCGTCACGTCCTCGCCGGCCACGCTCGCGAGCAGGTCGTCGATATCGAGCGGCTTCGGACCGCCGGCGTAGCCGAGGTGATCCGGCCACTGGTCGCGCGGCCGGTCCGCAGCCAGCTCGATCCCGTTGCCGTCGATGTCGGGGAGGTAGATCGCCTCGTGCGTCTCGTGGTCGGACGCGCCGTCGATCGGCGTGCGTGTGGCGGCAATCCGCAGCACGGCTCGCGCCAGCTCCTCGCGGCTCGGGTACAGCAGCGCGTAGTGGTAGAGGCCGGCGTGGCGGCCGGCCGGGAGCGCCTGCGGGTCCTCGTGCAGGACCACCGACGTCTCGTTCCCGTCGCCCAGCTCGGCGATGTCGGCCTCGTGGCGGTGCACGCGCAGGCCCAGCGACTGCTGATACCAGGCGACGGCGCGGTCGAGGTCGCGGACGGTGAGGTGGACCTCGCCGAGTCGGAGATCGTCGGGCAGCAGGCTCATGGTTGCTCTCGCAACCAGTATGACGTGCGCAACGATGTCGCCCATGGACCTGCGCGAGCTGACCGTCGACGATCTCCCGGCCGCGTGGGAGCTGACGCGGATCGCGTTCGGCTCCGAGCGCGAGCCGCCGCCGGGCTGGCTGATTGAGCAGCCCGATCGCATCAACTGGGGGATCTTCGACGGCGAGCGGCTCGTCGCGCGCGCGATCGACCGCCACCAGGCTCACTGGTTCGGGGGTCGGCTCATCCCGGCCTGCGGCGTCGGGGGCGTGGTCGTGATCCCCGAGCTGCGCGGCCGCGGGCTCGCGCGCACCGTGCTCACGCGGCTGCTGCACCACGGGCGCGACCGCGGCGCGCTGATCGCGACGCTGTTCCGTACAGCGCCCGGCCCCTACCGGCGGCTCGGGTTCGAGGAGGTGGGGACGATGACGAAGGTCGCCGTGCCCGCGTCCGCGCTCGCCGCCGTCGCGATGCCCGCCGACGTGACGCTGCGGCCCGCCGAGTCGGGCGATGCGCCCGCCGTGCAGGAGGTCTACCGGACCCTGGCGCGTGCCTCAGCCGGCTGGATCGAGCGCAGCGAGCCGACGTTCCGGACGTCGCCGGAGGCCGTGCTCACGCGGCACGACGGCCTGTCCGTTGCGGTCGCCCCGGACGGGAGCGTCGACGGCTACGCCGCGTGGGACCGCGCGCCGGGTTACGACGCGTCCGGCCGCGTGTCGGTGAGCGACCTGATGGGGCTGACCGCGCCGGCCACCACCGCGCTGCTGGCGATGCCCGGGAGCTGGCAGAGCGTGGCGCCGACGATCACGCTGACGATCCCCGAGCCCGACCCGGCGTCGCTGCTCGCGCCGTTCGTCGGCGCGCGTGTGGAGTCGCGCGAGGTGTGGATGCTGCGGCTGCTCGACGCGGCCGGCGCCGTCGCCGCGCGCGGCTGGCCGCCGCACCTGTCCGGGAGCGTCGACCTCGAGATCGAGGACGACGTGTGCCCATGGAACGCCGGCCCGCACCGGCTCGTGCTCCACGGCGGGTCGGGGCGACTGGAGCCGGGCGGCAGCGGTGCTGTGCGCCTCACCGCCCGCGGCTTCGCCGTGCTCTACGCCGGCGGCGCCGGCCCAGCGGTCCTGCGCCGAGCCGGGCTCTTGGAGTGCGACGCCGGCGCCGACTCGTTCCTGGCGGCGGCGAGCGCGGGCCCGCCGCCGTCGCTGCTCGACTACTTCTAGAAGATCTCCGGCGGTGGGCCGGTTTCCGGTTCGGTGAAGCGCGCGTACGGCGTGTCGGTCTCGTGGTCGACCCCGGCGCCGTGCTGGACGGCCACCTGGTCGACCGGGTAGCGCGCCGAGCCCTTCTCCTTGCGCGCCCCGACGGCGAGCACGAGCGCCGGCTCGTCGCCGGCGCCGACGATCGTGTGCGGCGTCCGCGACGGGCAGTGCAGCAGGTCCCAGGCGGCGAGCGGACGCTCCTCGCCCTCGACGATCGCCAGCGCCTGCCCCCGCAGCACGAGGAAGTCCTCCTGGCCGGCCTCGTGGTGGTACATCGACATCGGTTGCCCGGGCTGCAGCCAGTACAGGCCGATCCCGAGGTCGTCGAAATGCGCCTCGCCCTGCCCGCCGAACCGGCACATCGAGCGCATGTCGTTGTGCGTCCACGGCGCGTCGCGCGCGTTGACCACGAACCAGCCCGCCGTCTGCGGGACCCCGCCCTCCAGCCGTGCCTCCGCCATCTGCGCCTCCTCGCGTCGTTCGTACGCTCTCGGAATGGATTCTGAACGGCAACTCGCTGATCTGTGGGACGCGCTCGATCAGCTCGGCGCAGCAGAGTTCCGCGCGCGGATCGACCGGCTGGCAGAGCAGCTGCCGCCGGCGCGAGCGGCGTTCGAGCGCGCCTGCGCGTTCGACTCCACCGGGCATCCCGACAAGGCGGTGCCGCTGTACCGCGAGGCGCTCGAACAGGGTCTCGAGGGGCTGAACCGGCGCCGCGCGGTGATCCAGCTCTCGAGCTCGCTGCGCAACCTCGGCCAGGCGCAAGCGAGCGTGGCGATGCTGCGCGCCGAGCGCGACACCGGCTCGGACGAGCTCGATGACGCGGTCAGCGCGTTCCTGGCGCTCGCGCTGGTCGACACCGGCCAGGCGCGCGAGGCGGTATCGCTCGTGCTGGAGGCGCTGGCGCCGCACCTGCCGCGCTATCAGCGGTCGGTCACCAACTACGCGCAGGACATCAACGAGGAGTGAGCGACACCGCCGCGCCGCCGTTGCGGGCGACGCGGATGCGCACCGTGTCCGCGGCGGTCACGGTGCGGTCCGTCGCGGCCAGGTCGTCGCCGATGACGCGCGCGTCGTAGCCGCCCGCGGCGAGGAAGCGCAGCGGGATCTTCAGCATGCGCGGTGGCCCGGCACTGAGCGCGCCGACGTACCAGCGGGCGCCGGTGCGCCGGGCGAGCACGACGTAGCGGTCGGGGCGCCCGGCGACGAGCCGCGTGTCGTCCCACGCGGCGGGCACGGCGGCGAGCAGCGCGGTGGCCGTCGGGTAGCGCGCATAGCTCTCCGGCGAGTCGGCGTAGTGCTGCAGGCCGGACTGGTAGACGATGCTCATCGCGAGCTCGTGGCCGGCCGTCGTCACACGATTGCGGGCCGAGAACGTCACGGGCGTGTAGTCCATCGGGCCGACGACGTTGCGCGTGAACGCGACGTCGACGTTGTTGCGCGGGCTCGAGGGCGTGCCGTCGCGCTCGTACTCGGCGCCGCGCACCGCCTCGAGCGCGAGCACGTTCGGCCACGTGCGCTGCAACCCGCGGGGGATCGTGCAGCCGTGGAAGTCCACCACCATGTGCCGCTGCGCGGCCGCGCGCGCGATGTCCTCCATCACCGCCATGCGGCGCCCGCTGTCGGACTGCAGGTAGTCGACCTTGACGCCGGCGATGCCCCAGCTCGCCCACCGGTCGAGCGCCGCGGCGCGCTGGTGCGGGTCGGCGAGCGCGTGCCAGTCGGTCCACAGCAGCAGCCGGACGTTGCGCGCCGCCGCGTAGGCCTCCAGCTCGGGGATCCAGGCCGGGTCCCAGCCCGCGTCGACCGTCGTGTACTCGAAGCCCTCGGCTGCCGCGAAGTCGACGTACTGCTCCTGGCGCGCGAGGCTGCGCGTGCTCGCCGCGTCCGTCCACCACGACCACGCCGCGCGGCCGGGGAGGATCCAGCTCGTGTCGGCGATCTGCGAAGGCCGGCCGAGCGCGAGCGCGAGGTCCGAGTCGACGACCGTCGCCAGGCTCCCGATCAGCGCCACGCGCCAGGCGCGCGAGCGTCCTTCGACGGCGAGCCGCCCGCCGCGGACGCGCAGGTGCGCGCCGGGGGCGCCGTACGGCAGGCCGGACTCGATCAGCAGGGCCCAGGCCCCGTGTGTCGCGAGCAGCGCCGGGAACCCGTAGCGGCGCGGCGGCGCGGCACGCAGGCGGGTTGCCGAGTAGCGGTTCTCGTAGACGCTGCTGTACGGCTGCAGCCACGCCCGCGCGCCACCGCCGGCGCGCCAGACGGCGCGGTGCGATCGCCGGAAGGCGACGCCGTCGTCGGCCACGAGCACCTCGAGGCCGCCGACCGTCAGCGTGCGCGCGTCGAGCGCGTGCGTGCGGCGCTTGCCGGCCGGCGTCGTGAACCGCTCGCGCAGGCGCCCGCGGTGCACGCGTGTGTGGGCGTGTAGCCGTCCGAGGTCCGCGGTCAGCACCGTCCGGCCGCGGCGGTGAGCGGTCAGCGTGGCGCCGCCGCGGTTGACGGTGACTATCGCCGCGATCGTGCGGTCGGGTGAGCGCACGGTCCACGCCTGCGCCGGCGCGGCCATGAGCAGCACGCCGGCCGCCGTCGCGAGCCCCTGCCTGAAGAGCACGCCCTAGACGGTAGCTCGGCAGATGTTCAGGGCTAGCACTCTGGACCTGCCGCGCGGCGATACGAGAGCATCACGCCCATGCTGCGACCGATCGCGTGGATCATCGCCGCCGTTGCGTTGGCGACGGCGATCGCCACGGTGGTCGTGAACCTGGTCGCGGACGGGCGCGGTGCGCACAACTCGCTCAACACAGCGTCGGCGGTCCTGTTCGTGATCTCGGTCGCCGTGCCCGCAGCGGTCGGGCTCTTCGTCGCGCTGCGGCAGCCGGGCAACCGGATCGCGTGGATCCTGCTCGTCGGCCCGCTGGCGGTCGCCGTGGTGCTGGGCGCGGACGCCGTCGCGAACCTCGCGCTGCACGGCGACCGGGATTCGGCGACCGGTCGCTGGGCACTGCTCGTGGCCCAGCAATGGCCGGTCCTCTTCCTGTGGCCGCTCGCGATCGCATACGTGTACCCCGACGGGCGCTTGCCGTCGCCGCGCTGGCGACCGGTCGCCTGGCTCGTGTGCTTCGCCTGCGCCGGCCTCGTGACCATGCTCGTGTTCGTCCCCGAGGTCGAGACCTCCTATGGCGACACGCTCGCGAGCCCGATGCCGTTCACCTTGTCGAAGCGCCTCGAGCCCGTCTTCTGGGTCTTCTGGGCCGGCCTGCTGCTGTCGCTGATCGGCGGTGCGGTGGCGCTCTACGCGCGGTACCGCGCGGGCGACCACCAGCGCCGGCGGCAGGTGCTGTGGCTCGCGTACGGCGCCGTCCTCGTGCCGCTCTGGCTGGGCGGCGGCTCGCTGATCGCGGTGATCTTCGGCTCGTTCGACCCCGTCGACTTCTTCGGCCTGATGGTGCTGCAGGTCTGGCCCGCGGTCGCCGTCGCGGTCGCGGTCACGCGACACGGGCTCTACTCGATCGACCGCGTGCTCAACCGCACGCTCGTCTACGCGGTCCTGACGGCGCTGATCGTGGGCACGTACGCGCTCGTCGCGCTGCTCGCCGGCCTCGTCGTCGGCGGCTCGGCGCTCACGGCCGCAATCGCGACGCTGGCCGCCGCGCTCGCGTTCCGGCCGCTGCACGACCGCATCCAGCGCCTCGTCGACCGTCGCTTCGCGCGCGCACGCTTCGATGCCGTGCAGCTCCTGCGCGACTTCCTCGACGAGGTCCGCGACGGCCACGCCGAGCCCGAGGACGTGGGGGCGGCCGTGGCGCTCGCGCTCCAGGACCCGACGGCCGAGGTCATCTTCCGGCTGCCCGAGACGGGCGCCTACGCGAACCAGCTCGGGCATGTGCTCGACGCGCTGCCGGCCGACGGGCGCTCGCGCGCCGTGATCGGGCGCGACGATCGCGAGCTCGGCGTGCTCCTGCATGCGCCCGCACTCGCCGAGCGGCCCGACCTGGTGCGCGCGGTGATCGACGCGGCCGCCGTGCCGGTCGAGCTCGCGCGGCTGCGGGTGGAGCTGCGGCTGCAGCTCGCCGAGGTCGAGTCCTCGCGCGCCCGGATCGCGCAGGCCGGCTACGCCGAGCGGCGCCGGATCGAGCGCGATCTGCACGACGGCGCGCAGCAGCGCCTCGTCACGCTCGGCATCGTGCTCCGCCGCATCCAGCGCTCGCTGCCGCGCGACGCGATCGCCATCGACCCCGCGCTCGACGCGGCCGTGGACGAGGTCACGGCCGCGATCGCCGACCTGCGCACGATCGCGGCCGGCGTGCGGCCGCCGCGGCTCGACGAAGGGCTCGGCGCCGCGCTCGCCGACCTCGCGCGCGCGTCCGCCGTGCCGGTGGAGGTGTCGGCGACCGAGGATCGCGCGCCGCCGGAGGTCGAGGCCGCGGCCTACTTCGTCGCCTGCGAGGCGCTCACCAACGCGATCAAGCACGCCTCGCCGACGCGCATCGTCGTCGAGACCGCGCGCGAGGCCGGCGTGCTGCGCCTCGTCGTAGCCGACGACGGGGTCGGCGGTGCGGTGACGCGTGACGGGACCGGCCTGCCCGGCATGGCCGACCGGGTTGCCGCGCACGGCGGCACGCTTGCGATCGACAGCCCGCCGGGAGTGGGAACCCGGATCGCGGTACAGCTGCCATGCGCGTCGTGATCGCCGAGGACACCGTGCTCCTGCGCGAGGGGCTTGCCGGGCTGCTCGAGGACGCCGGCCACGAGGTCGTCGGCCGTGCCGGCGACGCCGATGCGCTGCTGGCGCTGGTGAGCGAGCACGAGCCCGAGCTCGCGGTGGTCGACGTGCGGATGCCGCCCGACTACGACGACGAGGGCACGCGCGCGGCGGCCGAGATCCGGCGCACGCATCCGGCTACCGGCGTGCTCGTGCTCTCGCAGCACATCGAGACCCGGCACATCGTCGAGCTCGTCACCGACGGTGGCGGCTTCGGCTACCTGCTCAAGGACCGCGTGCTCGACGTCGACGACTTCCTCGACGCCGCGCGCCGCGTCGCCGACGGCGGCTCGGCGCTCGACCCGCAGGTCGTTGCCACGCTGATCGGCGCTCCCGGCCCCGTGCGGGCCCTCGGCGAGCTGTCGCCGCGCGAGCGCGAGGTGCTGGCGCTGATGGCCGAGGGGCGCACCAACGCCGGCATCGCGCGACGCCTGTGGCTGACCGAGAAGACGGTCGAGACGCACGTGCGCACGATCCTCATGAAGCTCGGGCTGCAGGTCAGCAACGACGACCACCGGCGCGTGCTCGCGGTGCTCGCCTACCTCCGCGCCATTAAGAGCTAGCCCTGAGAAACCGGCCGCCGAAGTCCAGGGCTGGCATCGATGTGCGGCGCCCGGCGCGAACGTAGCGTCGTCGCCATGACCATCACTCGTATCCCACCCATCCGCATCGTCATCATCGCCGCCGTGGCGCTCGCTTGCGCGGCCGCGCTCTGGCCCGCCACCGGACAGGCCGCCGGCCGGACGAAGACGATCAAGATCTTCTCGCAGCTGCAGTCGATGTCCGTGACGCATCCGGACGGCACGGTCGTCGATCACCCCCCGTTCCCCGAGATGGCGCCTGGCGACGTGCTCGACGTCTACTCGCTCGACTTCATCGGGACCCACAAGCACCACGCCAAGCGCTTCGCCGGCAGCGAGCACCTGCGCTGCGTCTTCGGGACCGGCGAGCCGGACTGCACGTCGACCGTCGCGCTCGGCCGCTCGCTGCTCGTCTTCCATGGCGACAAGCTCGTCGACGGCGCCGGCCGCTTCTTCGGCGCGACCGGCCGCGTGCTCTCCGTCAAGGAGGTCCCGGGCGGCAACGACGCCGTCGCGAAGATCAAGCTCGCCAAGCACCACCCCTGATCCCCGGGCCGTGGAGCCGGGCGGCGGCCTCCCTTCCGCCGCCCGGGCTCCGTTCCTCGTCAGCCTCCGTGACTGACCGAGGTCCGCCTGGGTTCATCGCTGGGGAACGGTGAAAACGGCGGGCAGGACGTGCGCGCACCACCTCTCTCTCGGCGCAACGCAAAGAGAGCACCTGCCCGCCTTCCGGAGGGTGCCCCGGCGACCTTGGAGATTTCTTGGCGCTTTCTTGGTTAGATGACTGATCCCGCGACCCACGCACCCGCCTGGGCGCGTCCCGCGGCGCAGGATCGGCACCCACTGAATCGGCCCGTGGCTCCGCCACTGTGCCGATCGCGCGAGCACCGCCCTGCATCCACGGTCCGCGGCCATGCGGGCACGCGGGCCGCGGGATCAGTCATCTCTAGTCGCCGTATCGCGCCCGCCGGCCGCCGGCCCACGAGCTGAGGTCGAACACGAACGCGAGGACCACGAAGAACCACTCGAACCCAGTGACCTGGTGGCCGGTGCCCCAGTCCCAGAAGGCGGCGTAGGAGAGGGTCGTCCAGGGGAGCAGGAAGAAGCCGAGGAACGGGACGATCCAGCTGTCGAACGCGCGGCCCAGGACGTCGCTGAAGATCCACAGCAGGAACAACGCGAGCCGCGGCGAGATCAGTGCGATGAGGGCGACGAAGCAGCCCACGTGCGGAGTCTACTTCGAGTCCAGTGCCGCTTTGCAATCGTCCGTGATGCCCGCGAGCTTGTCGCGCACGGCCGCCTCCTGATCCTGCGGGTTGTCGCCCTCGAACAGTCCGCCGAGAGCTGAGACGTAGGCCTTCGCGCAGTCGGCGGCCACCGCCGCCTTGGACTTCGTGGCCTCCGCCTCGGCCTTGGCCTGGTCCGCCTCGGCCTTCGCCTTGTCGGTCTCGTTGTCGGCCTCCTTGGCCTTCTGCTCGGCGGCTGCCGCGTCCTTCGCGGCGTTCTCCGCCTGCTTGTTGGCCGCGTCCAGATCCTCCTGGGTGGCAGCGAGGTCTTCCTGCGTGGCGCCGAGCTCGTTCGCCAGGTCGTCGTACACGGCCTTCATCCCCGCCAGCGTCCCTACGGCGAGCACAGCGTGGCCCCCGCTGCCGTCGTCTGCGGGCTGTGGCGCCGTGTCGAGCTTCTGCTTGGTGCTGGTGAGCTCCTCCTGCGTGCTGTCGAGCTCGTGCTGCGTCGTGGAGAGCTCCTTCTGCGCGCTGTCGCGGTCGGCCTTCACCGTGAGCCCCCAGATCAGCAGGCCGATCGCGACGAGCGCCAGCGCGAGGCTCACCCACAGCCACGCGCTACGGCGCTTCTCCGGCGTGACCTCGCCGGCGTCGGGAGTCGCCATTCGCGCATGCTCTTCGCCGTCGAGCGGTACCGCAATCGTGGGCACGCGCTGGCCGATGTGGTGTGCGCACGTCTCAGCGCGGGGCCGCGACGATCGCGTCGCGCAGCCGCTGCAGCGCGGCCTCGCGGGCGCCGGCCAGCGCCGGCTCGTGGTCCACGGTGGCGGCCTCGACCGGGACGTGGCGCGGCGCGCGCGCGAACTCGTCCGCGATCGCCTCGAGCACGGCCGGATGGCGACCCCACGGGCCGCCGACGAGCACCACCTCGGGGTCGGCCAGCGCCACCGCCGCCGAGAGCAGGCCGCAGACCGCCCGCGCCAGCACCTCCGTCGTGCCGGCGTCGGCGGCGCGCAGCAGCGCGGGCACGTCGATCGCCGTTGAGCCGGGACGGCGCAGGCCGAGCGCGTGGAAGACGTCGGTGAGCCGCATCGCCACGCCGCCCGGGCCGACGGTCGGCACGTGCGCGATCTCCCCGGCCAGCCCGGCGTGGCCGCGGCGCACCTCTCCGTCGCTCACGACCGCGGCGCCGACGCCCTCTCCCAGGAACACGTAGACGAAGTCCCGCCGGCCGTGCTCGGCGCGGGCGGCCCAGTTGACGTCGTTGTCGACGGTGACCGGCCCGTCCACGAGGTCCGCAAGCACGGTGGGCGCGTCCAGCGCGCCGACGAGGAACGGGGCGTCGGGCAGCTCGACGAGCTGCCCGGTCTCACGGTCCACGGGGTCGGCCGCGCTCACGACGGCGAGCCGCACCGGGCCGTCGGCGACCTCCCGCGCGACGCGCTTCAGCGTGCGGCCCACGTGCTCGGCTCCGGGTGCGCGGCTGACCTCGGCGCTCGCGCGCGCGACGACGTCGCCGTAGACGTCGACCGCCTCGGCCACGAGCCCCTCCGGGGCGATGCTCGCGACCAGCGCGCAGCCGGTCGTCGCGGGCAGTCCGTAGTAGGTGCCGATCCGGCCTCGCCCCGTGGTCCGCTCGCCGGTGTCGATCACGGCGCCGGCGTCGCTCAAGCGCCGGACGCTCTCCGAGACCGTGGGCTTCGACAGGCCGGTCGCGATCGCGAGCTCGGCCCGCGTGGCGCGGCGCTGCGTCATCAGCGCCCGCAGCACGTGCTCGTCCGACAGCGACCGCAGCAGCTCGAGGGACGGCTTGGTCGGGGCCACGAGCGGAAGTCTAGTCAGGACTCTTGTCTAGAAGTGCGAGTCGTGCTAGCTTTGCGCGTTCAGTAAGGAGTCCTTCTTATGGGAGAGAGGCGATGACGACCATCCAGGCGCTGCCGCACTGGGAGACCGCGCCGGCCGACTTCAAGGCCGCGATCCGCGAGACGAAGGCGGCGATCCGGGCGCGGATCGAGGCCTCCGGGCGCTCAGTCGAGGAGGTCTTCGCCGCCGTCGAGGCGCGGGTGGCCGAGCGCGTGGCCGAGATCGAGGCCGCGAAGCGGCGCGGCGAGCCGGTCTGGCCCGTCGTCGACTACGCCGACATCGAGGCCGGCACGGTCCCGGCGGAGGTCGTCGCGCGCCTGCACCGGCGCGGCTGCATCGTCGTCCGCGGGCACTTCGAGCGCGAGCAGGCGCTCGCGTGGGACCAGGGCATCGTCGACTACGTCGAGCGCAACCGGTTCTTCGAGACCTACCGCGGACCGGGCGACGACTTCTTCGGCAGCGTCGGCTCGCGGCCGGAGATCTATCCGGTCTACTGGTCGCCCCCGCAGATGGAGGCCCGCCAGAGCGACCGCATGGCCGCGGTCCAGTCGTTCCTCAACCACCAGTGGACCTATGAGTCCGACGGCGTGCAGTGGTTCGACCCCGACCGCGACTCGCTCTACCCGGATCGCATCCGCCGGCGGCCGCCCGGGGCGAGCTCCGGCGGCCTCGGCTCGCACGTCGACGTCGGCACGCTCGATCTGTGGATGACGAGCGCCTACCAGCAGGCGTTCCGGCATCTGTTCGACGGGTCGGTCGAGCAGTACGACCCGTGGGACGCGGCGCACCGGACGGCCGGCCCGCAGTACCCGAGCTCGACCATGTGCTCGGCCTTCCGCACCTTCCAGGGCTGGACCGCGCTGTCGGACATGGCGCACGACCAGGGCGTGCTCTTCACGATCCCGATCCCCGAGGCGATGGCCTACATGATGCTGCGCCCGCTGCTCCCCGACGTTGCCGAGGACGACATGTGCGGCGTCACCGTCGGCCAGGTCTTCCCGGTCAACGAGCGCTGGCACCCGCTGCTCGTGCGCGCGTTCGCCGGCATCCCGGACATCCAGGCCGGCGACTCGGTGTGGTGGCACGCCGACGTGGTCCACGGCGTCGCCCCGGTCGAGGACCAGCAGGGCTGGGGCAACGTCATGTACATCCCCGCCGCGCCCTGGTGCCCGCGCAGCGAGGCCTACGCGCCCGGCGTCCGCGCGGCGTTCCTGGCCGGCGACAGCCCGAGCGACTTCCCCGAGGAGCACTACGAGCGCGAGTGGCCCGACCGCTTCTCTGCGGATCAGCTCAACGAGACCGGGCGCCGCGGCCTCGGGATGACCTAACCGCGGCTCATCTCATCGATGCACACCGTCGCGGCCAGGATGAGCGCGTCGTTCTCTCCTGGCGCGACCTCGATGCCGTAGGTGTCGCGCACGCGGAACCAGCGCTTGGAGATCTCGGCGATCTTCTTGCCGTCGCGCTCGATCTCGTACTCGTGATCGACGATGTTGCCCTTGGCGCTGAGGTCCTCGCCGCGCTCGACGTCGATCGCGAAGCGTTCGCGGAGCGGGGTGATCATCGCTTTGTGGACCGTTGCGACGGTCTCTCCGTCGCGCTCGATCTTCATCTTGTCGCGGATGCTCAGCTTCTTCTCCTGAATCTTCAACAGCTCGTCGCCCGATGGACTCTCGATCACGAATGTCTTCCGGATGCGGAGCGCCTTTCCGTTGACCTTGAAGGCGCGGTCGCCGTCGCCGGTCTCGATCCAGAAGTCGTCGCCGATCGAGAAGAGCCTCTCGCGCATCTGATAGCGGGTGCCCCCGAGGTCGTGCTCACGCCTGCGAAGCAGGGCCATCGCGTGCTCCTTTCGCGGTTCTCGCGCGACTATCGCCGGATCGGCCGCGGGCGCCAATGGTGCTCACACCCCGGTCGTATGACTTCGCTGCGCGCGGACGCTGAACGGGGGAGGGACGCCACACCCAACAGGAGGTCGACCATGACCAGCACCCCGTTCGCCGGACGTCGCTCGACGCTGGCACTGGCCGCGCTCATCGCCGTCGCCGCGGCGACGCTCGTTCTCGCCGTCTCCGGCGCTCGCGACAGCCAGGCCGAGGGCGGTCACGGCCACACGATGGCCGCTGCGACGGCGAAGCTGAACCACAAGCAGCTCGCCTTTCACGACGCGATGCGCAAGCTGTGGGAGGACCACGTCACGTGGACCCGCCTGGCGATCGTGAGCTTCGCCGCCGACCTGCCGGACCTCTCGGCGACCGAGACCCGCCTGCTGCGCAACCAGACCGACATCGGCAACGCCGTCAAGCCCTACTACGGCCGCAAGGCGGGCAACCAGCTCACCGCGCTGCTCAAGCAGCACATCCTCGGCGCCGTCGCGCTCCTCCAGGCCGCGAAGGCCGGCGACCAGGCGCTCATCAAGCAGCGCAGCGACGAGTGGTACGCGAACGCGAAGCAGATCGCCGACTTCCTGCACAAGGCGAACCCGCACAACTGGCCGCGGGCCGACCTGCGCGCGATGATGAAGACCCACCTCGACCAGACGCTCGACGAGGCCACCCACCGCCTCACGGGGAACTTCACGGCCGACATCCGCGACTACGAGCGCATCCACCGCCACATCCTCGAGATGGCGGACACGCTCAGCGCGGGGATCATGGCCCAGTTCCCGGACCGCTTCCGGTAGGTGTCGATAAGCGGGGCGTCCGGCGCCGGCTGCTAGACCTCGGGGCCTGATGAGCGAGCCGGCGCCGTTTGAAGTTACGTACATCGAGCTCCCGATGGCGCCGGCAGAGCCGCTCCCGGAGGAGTTCTCCTCGTCGCGGCTCAAGCGCTCGCTGCTCGTGCTGGGCGCCATCGTCCTCGTGGTCGTGGCCACGATCGTGCTGGTGCCGGGCCTGGGCTCGCTGCGTGACCGGTTCGCCGGCGCCCAGCCCGGCTGGCTCGCACTCGCGGCGGTCCTCCAACTCGGGTCGTGCGCGTCCTACGTGCTGGTGTTCCGGGCGGTGTTCTGCCGGCGGATGAGCTGGCGGACGAGCACCGAGATCGGGCTGTCCGAGCTGGCCGCGAACTCCGTCTTCTCGATCGGCGGAGCCGGCGGCCTCGCCCTGGGGGCGTGGATCCTGCGGCGGGGTGGGCTCGCGACAGCATTCATCGCCCGCCGGACGGTCGCGTTCTTCCTGCTGACGAGCCTGGCCAACGTTGGATTTCTCATCCTCGGCTCGCTGGCGCTCGCGTCGGGGCTGCTGAACGGCTCGCCGGGCTTCGTGCTCGCCGTCGTCCCGGCCATCGTCGGCGTGCTGGCGATCGCACTTGCTGTAGCCGCGCGCCGGGTGGCGGGCACGCTGGCCGAACGCTCCGTCCGCGCGCGGATCACCGCAGCGGCGGAGGCGGTCGGTGCGGGCGTCGACGAGGCGCTGAGCCTGCTGCGGAGCAAGGATCTCGCGCTCGTGATCGGGGCCGCCGGCTATCTGCTCTTCGACGTCGCGATGCTCGGCGTCTGCTTCCCGGCGTTCGGGAACGACATCCCACCCGTCGGCGTGCTCCTGGTGGCGTACATCGTCGGCCAGCTCGGGGGCCTGATCCCGATCCCGGGTGGGATCGGCGGCATCGACGCCGGCCTGATCGGCACGCTCGTGCTTTACGGCGTCGATGCCACCGACGCGGCTGTCGCGGTGATCGCCTATCGCGGCCTGCTGCTCGCCATCCCCGCACTCCTCGGCCTGCCCGCGCTCGCCGTCCTGCGTCGCCGTCTTCAGCGTGAGGAGCACGACATCGCGGCCTGCGCGCCCGGCGGCTCGGTCGAGGTGCTCGGCCGCGGGCTCGTGCAGCGGCCCGAGCCTGCCGCCACGTCATAGCGGCAAGCCGCGCCCCTAACGCAGACTCGGTTGCCGCACACTAGGCCCGATGATCGACCACGTGGACATCCGCGTCCGAGACCGTGACGCCTCCCTGCGCTTCTACGAGACCGTCCTCGCCGTGCTCGGGCGCACCGAGCACGTGGACGACGCCGAGTACATCGACTGGGGCGATTTCTCGATCGTCTCCGACGGGCAACCCGTCGCGAAGCACCTCCACATCGCCTTCTACGCGCCGTCGCACGAGCTCGTCGACGCGTTCCACCGCGCCGGCGTCGAGGCCGGCTACACCGACGACGGCGCGCCGGGCCCGCGGCCGCAGTACCGCGAGGACTACTACGGCGCGTTCCTGCGCGACCCGGACGGCAACAGCGTCGAAGCGGTGTACACGGGCGAGCAGCGCAAGACCGGTGCGATCGACCACCTGTGGCTGCGCACGCGTGACGTCGCGGCCATCAGGCGCTTCTACGTGGCGACGGGCCACGAGATCGGCGTCGACGAGCCCGACCACGTCCAGATCGTCACCGCCAACGGCTCGATCTCGTACGTCGCCGGCGAGCCGGTGACCGAGCACGTCCACATCGCGTTCGGCGTCGACACGAACGAGGCGGTCGACGCCTTCCACCGAGCCGCGATCGAGGCGGGTTACACGGACAACGGCGCGCCCGGTGAGCGCGCCGCCTACCACCCCGGCTACTACGGGGCGTTCGTCCTCGATCCTGACGGCCACAACATCGAGGCCGTCAACCACAACCGTTAACGACCGAGGCCCGCCGTTCGGCGGGCCTCGCAGACTCGGTCGGGATGGCGACGGAAGATCAGCCGCAGCCGGTGTTGTTGCCGCAGCTCGAGCACGTGTAGCAGGAGCCGGTGCGCTGCATCATGCCGCCGCACTGGTCGCACGCCGGGCCGAGGTCGAGGCCGACCATGCGGGCCGGGACGACCGGCGGGGAGTCGGTAAGCGCGGTGGTCGGCGCGACCGGGGTGGCGGGGGTGCCGCCGCCGTTGGTCGGGCCGGCCGAGCCGCCGGTGGCGCCGGACGCGGTGTCCTCGGCGCTCTTGCGGGCCCGGACCTCCTTAGTGAGGATGCCGAGCTCCTCCTGCGTGTCGGCGTCGAGGAAGCGCGAGGCGAGCCAGCGCATGATGTAGTCGGGCATCGACTTGGCGAACGGGATCTCCGGGTTGGTGGTGATCCCCTCCGGGTCGAAGCGCATGTAGGCGAACTTGCGCACGAGCGTCTCCAGCGGCACGCCGTACTGGAGCGCGATCGAGATCGCGGTCGCGAACGAGTTCATCATGCCGCGGAGGGTCGAGCCCTCCTTGCCGATGTCGGTCAGGAAGATCTCCCCGACCGTCCCGTCCTCGTACAGGCCGGCCGTGATGTAGCCCTCGTGGCCACCGAGCGAGAACTTGTGCGTGAGCGACTGGCGCTCGCGCGGCATCCGCTTGCGCACCGGGCCCGCCTCGCCGCGCGCGGCGGCCGAGATGTCCTCGCGCACGGCCGTCGGCTCCGCGCGGGTCGCCTCCGCGGCGATCGCCGCGGCCACGGCCTCCTGGACCTTCGCCTCGACCTCGGCGGCGGTGAAGACCTCCTCGCCGGCGGAGATCGCGGCCTCGGCCTTCGCCTTGACCTCCTTGACCTCCTGCGCGTCGGTCCGCAGCGCCTGCGCGGTCTTCGAGCCGTCGCGGTAGATGGCCAGCGCCTTGACGCCGAGCTTCCACGCCTGGATGTAGGCCTCGGCGATGTCGTCGACCGTGGCGGTCTGCGGCAGGTTGACCGTCTTTGAGATCGCGCCCGACAGGAACGGCTGGACCGCGCCCATCATCTTGATGTGGCCCGCGTGCGAGATCGCGCGCTCGCCGACCGCGACGTCGAACACCGACAGGTGCGCGCCATCGAGCTCCGGCGCGCCGATGATCGTGCCGTGCTCGTTGATGTAGGCCTCGATCTGCTCGACCTGCGTGTCGGTGTAGCCGAGCGTCCGCAGCGCCATCGGCACGGTGCGGTTCACGATCGTCATCGTGCCGCCGCCGACGAGCTCCTTGTACTTGACGAGCGAGAAGTCGGGCTCGACGCCGGTCGTGTCGCAGTCCATCAGGAACGAGATCGTCCCGGTGGGGGCGAGCACGGTCGCCTGCGCGTTGCGGTAGCCGTGCCGCTCGCCGGCGACGACGGCCTCGTTCCACGTCTCGCGCGAGGCGGCGAGCAGCGCCTTGTCCTGCACCGCGCCGTCCGGCACCGCGTACGACGCGTCGCGGTGCATCCGCATCACGTTGTTGTGCGCCTCGCGGTTCTCGGCATAGC
Source organism: uncultured Solirubrobacteraceae bacterium (assembly GCA_963803335.1). Lineage (GTDB taxonomy): Bacteria > Actinomycetota > Thermoleophilia > Solirubrobacterales > Solirubrobacteraceae > DASSUW01. The sequence continues at coordinate 70,935 of CAWDME010000022.1, forward strand.
GGTCGTACGGGCCGATCGCCGCGGCGACCTTCGCCGACTGCAGGTACGCGCGACCCGTCATCAGCGCCGTGATCGCTGCTGCCGCGCCGCGACCCTCGTCGGAGTCGTAGGCCCAGCCGTTGGCCATCAGGTACGCGCCGAGGTTGGCGTAGCCGAGGCCGAGCTGGCGGAACGCGCGCGCGTTGCGCCCGATCTGCTCGGTCGGGTAGCTCGACGGGCCGACGATGATCTCCTGGGCCAGGAACACGATGTCGACGGCGTGGTTGAAGCGCTCGACGTCGAACGACCCGTCCGCCTTGCGGAACTTCATGAGGTTCAGCGACGCGAGGTTGCACGCCGAGTCGTCGACGTGCATGTACTCCGAGCACGGGTTGGACGCGTTGATGCGGCCCGAGTTCGGCGACGTGTGCCACTGGTTGATCGTCGTGTCGTACTGGACGCCCGGGTCGGCGCAGCGCCAGGCCGCCTCGGCGATCTCGCGCATGAGCTCGCGCGCGGGGAGGGTCTCGACCGGCTCGCCGGTGACGCGCGCGGTGAGGTGCCAGTCCTCGTCGTTCTCGACCGCGTGCATGAACTCGTCGGTCAGCCGGACCGAGTTGTTGGCGTTCTGGTACTGGATCGAGTGAAAGCCGTCGCCGTCGATCGACATGTCGAACCCGGCGTCACGCAGCGCGGCGGCCTTGTCCTCCTCCTTGGCCTTGCACCAGATGAACTCGCGGATGTCGGGGTGATCGACGTCGAGCACGACCATCTTGGCCGCGCGGCGGGTCTTGCCGCCGGACTTGATCGTGCCCGCCCAGGAGTCGGCGCCGCGCATGAACGACACGGGCCCGCTGGCGGTGCCGCCCTTGCCCAGCGGCTCGACCGAGCCGCGGATGTTCGACAGGTTGATCCCGGAGCCCGAACCGCCGCGGAAGATCATGCCCTCCTGCGTGTTCCACTGCAGGATCGACTCCATGTTGTCCTGCACCGAGAGGATGAAGCAGGCGCTGCACTGCGGGCTCTCTTCGAAGCCCACGTTGAACCAGACCGGCGAATTGAAGGCGGCGAGCTGGTGGAGCAGGATGTACGTGAGCTCCGCCTCGAAGGAATCGCTGTCCTCGGGTGAAGCGAAGTAGCCGCGCTCACGACCCCAGTCGGCGATCGTGCCGGCCACGCGGCTGACCATCTGCTTGACCGAGCGCTCGCGCGTCGGCGAGCTCAGCTGGCCGCGGAAGTACTTCTGGGCGACGATGTTCGTGGCGTTCTGCGACCACGTGGCCGGGAACTCGACGTTCTCCTGGCGGAACGTCCCGACCGCGGCCGTGCGCGACTCCCACTCGACCGTGTCGAACGGGTGCACGCCCGGCTGCGTGAACAGGCGCCGCACCGCAAGGGCCTCGCCCGAGCGCGGGTCCTTTGTGAGTGTGGTCTGCGGCGTCTGCTCCATCTCGAACTCCTTCCGCCGCCCCAGCGGCGTATCGCAAAATCGTGGGGCGGAGATGGTTCCGCGCGGGTCGGATGGAACGCCTGCGGCGGCCGCGGAACGTCCGTCTATTTTACCGCGCGGAACCTCCGAATTCGCTCCTTAGTTGCGGCTCAGAGCGAAGAAGTAGACGAGCTGGCCGAGAGCGGCGACGAACCCCGCCACGTACGTCAGCGCGGCCGCGTTGAGCACGGCGCGGGCGCCCGGCACCTCATCGGCGGCCAGCAGGCCCTGGCCCTCCAAAGCGACCAGCGCCCGCTTCGACGCGTCGAACTCGACGGGCAGCGTGACGAGCTGGAACAGCACGATCACCGCGAACAGAATCAGGCCGATCGTCACCAGGCCGGTCAGGCCCATGATCAGGCCGAGCACGACCGGGATGAACCACAGCGACTGACCGATCGTGGCCGCCGGGACGAGCGTCTGGCGGATGCGCATCGGCACGTAGCGCCGCGCGTCCTGGATCGCGTGGCCCGCCTCGTGGGCGGCGACGCCGAGCGCGGCGAGCGATGACGCGCCGCCGACGTCGGCGCTGAGGTTGAGCGTGCGGTTGCGCGGGTCGTAGTGGTCGGTCAGGTGGCCGGGCACCGCCCGGATCGACAGGTTCGGCAGGCCGGACGAGCGCAGCACGGCGGCGGCCGCGTCCGCGCCGGACATGCCGTTGCGGGGCGCGACTTGCGAGTACTTCGCGAAGGTCCGCTTGACCTTCATCTGCGCCCACAGGCCGAACAGCAGCGGGAGGATCGTGCAGGCGATGAACAGGCCCATGACTTAGGACACCTCTTGGGGGAGTTGAGGCGCCCGCCGCTCCTTGAGCAGCGAGGCGCCGATGGAGACGACGAGGACGGCGACGATCGCGCCGAGGGTCAGCGAGGTCGCGAGCTTTTCGCCCGTGACCTCGCCGTAGACGAGCTTTCCGGCGATGCCGATGAGCAGCACGCCGAGCCCGAGTTGCAGGTACGCGAAGCGCGCCACGGCGCCCGCGACGAGGAAGAACAGCGCGCGCAGGCCCAGCAGTGCGAACGCGTTGGCGGCGAAGACGATGAAGCTGTCGGTGGTGATGGCGAGGATCGCCGGCACTGAGTCGACGGCGAAGACGACGTCGGCCACGGCCACCGCGAGCAGCGCGGCGACGGCGGGCTGCACGCGCGGGAACCGCCGGCGCACACGCGCCACGATCTTCTCGCCCTCCTCGTGCCCGCCGCCCGAGCGCAGGATGCGCCACCCCGTCCACGCCAGCAGTGCGGCGAACGGCCAGGCGACCCACGAGTAGCGCTCGAGTGCCTCGGCGCCGGCGACGATCAGCAGGCCGCGCAGGACGAGGGCGATGAGGATGCCCCACAGCAGCACGCGCGGCTGCTCGGCGCGCGGGACGGCGAGCGCGGCGAAGATCAGCGTGAAGACGAAGACGTTGTCGAGCGACAGCGCCTTCTCCATCGCGTAGCCGGCGAAGTAGGCCTCGCCGGCGGCGCCGCCCTGGAACGCCCACAGGCCCGCGCCGAACGCGAGCGCGATCGTGATCCAGATCCCGCTCCACAGCGCGGCGGTGGGAATCGTCATCTGCCGCTGCGCCGAGCCGACCCGCAGGTCGACGACGACCATCACGGCGAGGAAGGCGAGCAGGGCGCCCCAGGCGAGGGGTCCTGCAGAGATGTGGTCGGGCAAGCGAACCTCCGGCTGGTCGAGACGATCAGTCGAAGGTTTCTCCGCCTCTCAGAGGCCGCCGGCTCCGGGCGCTCAGCGCGCCGTTCTGACGAAACCGGCCGACGGGATACTTCCCTTCAGCACATACGAGTGTAGTGGCGAAAACGCGCCGCCAGACGCGGCATTAGCAACGTTTTAGCGACCGAGGCGCAGCCAGTCGCTGAAGTCGCCCCAGGCGCCGGTGGCGCGGTAGCCGGCCTCGCGCCAGGCGTGGCCCCAGCCGGCGAGGCGGCCGGTGCGGCGCGCGTAGATCGCGGCACCGCCGGCGGCGAGCAGGCCGAGCAGGGCGGCGAGCAGCAGCGCGATCGGCACGGTCAGGTTCGCGTCCTCCGGGTGCGGCCGCGTGACGACGAGCTGGGCCTCGGCGGGGGGCGTGGCCGTCGGCACCGGCGTCGCCGTCGGCGTCGGCGTGACGGGCGTGATGTCGCTCTCGGACGGCGGCTTGGGCGTCTTCGCCGGCTTCGGCGTCTTGACCGGCCCGATCGAGCCGCTCGACGGCGGCGGCGGGGGCGGGGCCGGCGCGGTCGTCGGCACGGGGGCCGGCGTGGACGTCGGGACGGGCGTCGCCGTGGGCGTCGGCGTGGCCTGCTGCTCTGCGCAGCGCTTCTTGTCCCAGTCCTTGATCGCCGCCTTGACCGCCTCGCGGAAATCCGGGAAGTCGGCGTCGAACGCGTCGCTGATCGACTGCAGCGTGCGCTTGAGCGCCTTGCGCGAGTGCTTGCAGTTGTCGATGCGCCCGTCGAGCCGGTAGTCGCGGTAGACGCGCCTGACGACCTTGCGCTTGCGCAGCTTGGCCTTCTTGGCCTCCTCCGGGTCCGGCGTCGGGGTCGGGGTGACCGTCGGCGTCGGCGTCGGGGTGAGGGTCGGCGTCGGACTCGGTGTCGGTGTCGGCGTCGGCGTCGGCGTGGTCTGCGTGGCCGTGGCGGTCGGGCTCAGCGTCGGCGTCTGCGTCTGCGCGAAGGCAGCGGCCGAGAAGGCGACGAGCGTCGCCGCGACCGCGAGCAGAACCCCGAGCACGCGCATCGGATTCAGGGTAGCTGGCATCATCTCGCGGCCATGAAGCTTCTCGTCACCGGCGGCGCCGGCTACATCGGGTCGATCGTCGCCCGGCAGCTCATCGGCGCAGGCCACGAGGTGGTCGTGCTCGACGACCTCAGCCGCGGGCATCGCCAGGCCGTTCCCGAGGGCGCACGCCTCATAGAAACGAGCCTGCTCGACGAAAGTCGCACCCACGAGGCGCTGCAAGAGGGCTTCGACGGCGTCATGCACTTCGCGGCGCTTGCGCTCGTGGCCGAGTCCGTCGCGCACCCGGAGCGCTACCACCGCAGCAACATCGTCGGCGCGCTCAACCTGCTCGACGCGATGCGCGCCGCCGGCGTCGGCCGCCTCGTGTTCTCGTCGACCTGCGCGGTCTACGGCGAGCCGGAGCATGTGCCGATGCGCGAGGACATTGCGACCGACCCGGTCAACGCCTACGGCGCCTCCAAGCTCGCGATCGATCGCATCATCGCCGACGAGTCACGCGCCCACGGGCTCGGCGCGGCCTCGCTGCGGTACTTCAACGTCGCCGGCGCGAGCGGGCCGCTGGGCGAGGACCACGACCCGGAGACGCACCTGATCCCGCTCGTGCTGCGCGCCGCCGCCGGCGTCATCGACCACGTGAAGGTGTTCGGGACCGACTACCCGACGCGCGACGGCACCGCCGTGCGCGACTACATCCACGTCGAGGACCTCGGGCGCGCGCATGCCCTGGCGCTGGCCGCGACCCGCCCCGGCCGCCATCGCGTCTACAACCTCGGCACCGGCGACGGCTACACGGTCAAGGAGGTGGTCGACACGGCCCGCCAGGTCACCGGGCGCGAGATCCCCGCGGTCGAGGAGCCCCGCCGCCCCGGCGATCCGGCCGCGCTCGTCGCCGCCGGCGACCGCGTCCGCGACGAGCTCGGGTGGGAGCCGGAGAAGGGCCTCGAGGACATGATCGCCGACGCGTGGGCCTGGCATCAGGCCCATCCCGACGGCTACGGGGACTGAAGCGCGGCGAGCGCGTCCGCCAGCACCGCCTCGGGCGGCTGGCTCGCGTCGATGACGGCGATGCGCCCCGGCTCGGCGGCGGCGAGCGCGTCGTAGGCCGCGGCGATCGCGGCGAAGAACGCGCTGTCCTCCTGCTCGAGCCGGTCGGCCGGGCGGTCGGCGATCCGCCCCAGGCCCGCAGCCGGGTCGATGCGCAGCAGCAGCGTGCGGTCGGGCTCCAGCCCACCGGTGCCGAACACGTTGAGCGTGCGGATCTCCTCGACGCCGAGGCCGCGCCCGGCGCCCTGGTAGGCGAGCGAGGAGTCGACGAAGCGGTCGAGCAGGACGGTCGCGCCGGCCGCGAGCAGCGGCCGCAGCTCCTGCGCCACGAGCTGGGCCCGCGCCGCGGCGTAGAGCAGCGCCTCGGCCCGCGCGTCGATCTCCAGCGCCGGGTCCGTCAGCAGCTCGCGGATCCGCTCGGACACCTCGACGCCGCCGGGCTCGCGCAGTACCACGACGCGCTCGCCGCGCTCCTCGAGCGCCTTCGCCAGCCCGGCGACCAGCGTGGTCTTGCCCGCGCCGTCGAGCCCCTCGATGGTGATCAGCACGCGCGGCAGTGTTGCATCGGCAACCCCGACCAGTGGCCCGACTAGCATCGGGACCGTGCTCGACCAGCACCCCCACGCCGCCGCTGTCCTCGGCGCCGCCGTCGACGGCGCCCCCGCGCACGCGTACCTGCTGCACGGCCCGGCCGGCAGCGGCAAGCGCGAAGCCGCGCGGGACTTCGCGGCGGCGCTGCTCTCGCGCGACGCGGCCGATCCCGAGTCGGCGCGCCTGCGCGTCCGCCACGGCACGCATCCGGACCTGACCTGGGTCGCCCCGAGCGGCGCGCACGAGATGCTGCGGCGCGACGTCGACGAGGCGGTCGTCTCCGCCGCCTCGCGCACGCCGTTCGAGGCGACGCGTCGCGTGTTCGTGCTCGAGCGCGCCGACACGATGAACGACGAGGCCGCCAACGCGCTGCTCAAGACGCTCGAGGAGCCGCCGCCCTACGTCGTCCTGCTGCTGCTCACCGACCGCCTCACGCAGGTGCTGCCGACGATCAGCTCGCGCTGTCAGCCGGTGCGGTTCGACCCCCTGCCGGTCGCCGCCCTCGCCCAGCGCCTGCAGTCGCGCGGCGTGGCGCCCGATGCCGCCGACGCCTGCGCCCGGCTCTCGCTCGGCGACGGCGAGCGGGCGCTCACGCTCGCGCTCGGCGACGGGCCGGCGCTGCGCGCCCGCGCCGAGGCGTTCGCGCGCGCCCCGCTGGCCGGCCGCGCGCACGCCGAGCGGGCGTGGCGCCCGCTGCTCGAGCAGGCGCGCGCCGCCGGCGGCGCGGCGAAGGAGGAGGTCGAGGCGGCGCTCGCCGAGGAGCTCTCCTACCTGCCCAAGAAGGAGCACAAGCGGCGCGAGACCGAGTTCACCGACCGCGCGCGCCGCGCCGAGCGGCGCGCGAGCACGGGCGCGCTCGACCACGCGCTGCAGCTGATCGGGCTCTGGTACCGCGACGTCGCCTGCGTGGCCGCCGGCGCCGAGGAGCTCGCGCACCACAGCGACCGGCTCGACGCCTTGCGCGAGGACGCCGAGGGCCGCGACCGTGCGGCGCTGCTGGAGAAGGTCGAGCTCGTCGACGACACGCGCGCCCGGCTCGCGCTCAACGTCAGCGAGGAGCTGGCGCTCGAGGCACTCGCCTACCGGCTCGAGACATGACCGAGGTCCACGTCCACGGGCCGCACGCAACCGTGCGCGCAGAGGATCTCGAGGACGAGGTGGCGGTCGAGGAGCCGCTGGAGATCCGAGTCGACGGCGCGCCGCTGGCCGTGACGATGCGCACGCCCGGGCACGACGAGGAGCTGGCGCTCGGGTTCCTCTACGGCGAGGGGCTGATCGACGGCCCGCGCGCCGCGGCGCCCCCGCCGGACCTCGCCGCGAACACGGTCGAGGTCGCCGGCCCGCTGCTGCGCGACGTGCGCGCGCGGTCGTTCTACACCAGCTCCTCGTGCGGCGTGTGCGGGAAGGGCGCGCTCGAGGAGGTGGCGGTGGCGAGCGCCGTCGCGGCCGCCGGCCCGGTGCTCGAGCGCGACCTCGTCGCCGACCTGCCGGAGCGCCTGCGCCAGCCGACATTCGCCCGGACCGGCGGCCTGCACGCCACCGGCCTGTTCACCGCGACCGGCGAGCTGATGTGCGTGCGCGAGGACGTCGGGCGCCACAACGCGATGGACAAGGTGGTCGGCTGGGCGCTGCGCTCCGGGCTCGTGCCGCTGCACCCGCACGTGCTGTGCGTGAGCGGCCGGCTGTCGTTCGAGCTGGTGCAGAAGGCCGCCGTCGCGGGCGCGCCGCTGCTCGTCGGCGTCGGCGCGCCGACGTCGCTCGCCGTCCGGCTGGCCGATGACCGCGGGATCACGCTGTGCGGCTTCGCGCGCGGCGGCCGCGTGAACGTCTACACCGGCGCGGAGCGGGTGCGATGACGTTCGACGCGGTCGTGCAGACCGAGGACGAGGGCGTGTTCGTCGAGCTGCCGGCGGACTCGGAGTTCGCCCGCGCCCGCGCGCCGGTGACCGTGACGATCAACGGCGTCGTGTGGGAGTCGAGCGTGGCGGCCTACGGCGGCCGCTTCTACCTGCCGCTGCGGCGCGGGATCCGCGAGATGGCCCGGCTCGCGCCGGGCGACACCGTCACCGTCACGCTCGCCGGCCGATAGGCCCGAGGTTCGGCTCGAGGTCATAGAGCTCGAACGCCCCGAACGTGTTGAAGCGCTCGTGCTCGGGGCCGTGGAAGTCGGCCGAGCCGGTCGTCAGCAGCCCGGCCGCCGCCCGGTAGAGCGCCTCGGTCTGTTCGCGCGTGTGCGTCGCGTAGAAGCACTCGACGCCGTCCAGCCCCGCGTCGACGAACGCCTGTAGCGTGGCGAGCGCCTCGGGCTCGTTGTCGACGTCCCAGAACGGGTGCGCCCAGACGGCGACGCCGCCGGCGGCGTGGATGACCTCGATCGCCTGCGGGACCGTGGGGCGGCTGCGGGCGACGTAGGCCGCGGCACCCGGCACCAGGTACGGCGGGAACAGCGCGTTGCGGCCGTCGATGCCCTCGTCCTGCAGTCGCTGGGCGTTGGCGGGGTGGGCGAGCACCGCGTCGGCCAGGTGCGGGCGGCCGATCGGCTTGCCGGCGTCGCGGCGGGCGCGCAGCGGCGCATCGTCGAGCTCGAAGCCCAGCTCGCGCAGCCGGTCGGCCATCTCCTCGATCCGCCGTGCGCGGTCGCCGCGGAAGTCGTGCAGGCTGGCTAAGAGGTCCGCGTCGGCCGTGTCGAGCTCGTAACCGAGGATGTGCAGGTCCTCGTAGTCGCCGTGCACCGCGGACAGCTCGGCGGCGGGGCTGAAAGCGATTCCTTGCTCGCGCGCGGCCCGCTCGGCCTCGGGCACGCCGTCGATGGTGTCGTGGTCGGTGAGAGCGATCAGCTCGATGCCAGATTGGGCGGCATGCTCGACCACCGCAGACGCCGGTAGGGCGCCGTCTGAGTGGATCGAGTGCGATTGCAGATCGAAGGTTGGCCGCATGGGAATGCAGTCTGCCGGGAATCCTCCGTGAGGACCCACCGGAGGGAGGACACCATGTCAACCGGTCTGATCATTGCCATCGTTGTTGTTGTTCTGCTGGCGATCGCGCTGTTCGCGTTCGTGCTGCCCCGTTCCCGTCGTCGCGCGCAGATCGCTGCACGCGAGCGTGAGCTGGGCCAGCGCCGCGAGCGTGCCGCCGAGTCGGAGCGCACAGCGGCCGCCGAGCGCAATCGTGAGGCGGAAATGGCCGAACAGAAGGCCCGCATGGCCGAAACCGAGGCCAAGCGAGAACGGGCGGAGGCCGAGCTGCGCGAGCAGCGTGCCCAGATGCACGAGCAGGGCATGACCGATCACGAGCTGATCGACGAGAACGAGCGCGACCGTTTCGCCGGCACCTCGGCGATGCGTGACGACGACCCGGCGCCGATGCGCGACGACCATTCGTCGGCCGTCCGCGACGACACCGCCGGCACCACCGGCGAGCGGCCGATGCACGAGCCCGAGTACCAGCAGGGCCGTGAGGACGAGGCCGCCGCGCGCGAGGGCCGCTTCGAGCGCACGGACGAGACGGCTCGCACGGACGAGCCGACCACCACGCGCCGCGACGCCTAGCTCAGCGTCACGACCGTCTGCAGCAGCGCCGTTGCGTCCTCGGGGCGCAGCGGCGCGCTGACGTGGAAGCCCTGGGCGAACTCGCAGCCCAGGAGCCTGAGGTGGTCGAGCTGGGCCGCCGTCTCGACGCCCTCGGCGATCACTTCCAGGCCGAGGTTGTGGGCGAGGCCCACGAGCGCCTTGACGATCTCGAACGCCCCCGGCTCGACGCCCATCCCGATCACCAGCGCGCGGTGGATCTTCACCGCGTCGCCCGGGAAGCCGTGCAGCAGCCGCAGCGATGAGGCGCCGGTGCCGAAGTCGTCGATGTGCGAGCGCACGCCGTGCTGGGCGTGCGCGTGCTCGAGCGCGCGGTGCACGGCATCGGGCTCGCGGCTGAGCGCGTTCTCCTTGACCTCGAGGCGCAGCGCCTGCGGGTCGAGCCCGGTGGCGGCCAGCGCCTCGGCCAGCACGAGGCCGAACTCGGGGTCGGCGAGCTGGCGGTGCGAGACGTTGACGCTGACGATCAGCCCGGCGCCCTGCGGCAGCTCGCGCCACTGCGCCAGCTGGGCACAGGCGGCGTGCAGGATCCAGCGGCCGAGCGGCACGATCAGCCCGGTCTCCTCGGCGATCGGCACGAACTCCGACGGCTCGACGAAGCCGCCGTTGCTGTCCGGCCAGCGCGTCAGGGCCTCAAAGCCGGCGATGCGCCCGGTCGCCGCCTGCACGATCGGCTGGTAGACGACCTCGAGGCGCTGCTCCTCGATCGCGCGCCGCAGCTCGGTCTCCATGTCGAGCCGGCGCATCACCTGCTCGTGCATGCGGGCGTCGAACACGGCATGACGGCCCTTGCCGTCGGCCTTGGCGCGGTACATCGCGACGTCGGCGTCGCGCAGCACGGTGTCGGGCGCCGCATCGGCGTCGGCGAGCGCGATGCCGATCGACGCGTCGACGAACAGCTCGCGCTCGTCGATGTCGAACGGGGTGCGCAGTGTCTGGTGCACGCGCTCGGCGACGAGCGAGGCCTCGTGCACGTCGGTCACGCCGTCGAGCAGGACGGTGAACTCGTCGCCGCCGAGGCGGGCGACGGTGTCCGGCGGCCGGACGGCCGACTCGAGCCGGCGCGCGACCGCGATCAGCAGCTGGTCGCCGACCGCATGCCCGAGCGAGTCGTTGACGAGCTTGAAGCGGTCGAGGTCGAGGAACAAGACCGCCGCGGCTGCGGTGGGGTGCGCGCGCTGGGCGCGGCGGATCGCCTGGTCGAGGCGGTCGAGGAACAGCACGCGGTTCGGCAGGCCGGTCAGCGCGTCGTGCAGGGCGTCGTGCTGCAGGCGCTGCTCGGCCTGCTTGCGGTCCGTCACGTCGGTCTGGCTGCCGACGACACGCGTGGCGCGGCCGTGCGCGTCCCGAACGGCCATCCCGCGGGCGAGCACCCAGCGGTACGAGCCGTCGCGGTGCTGGATCCGGTGCTCGTGCTCGAAGTGCTGGCTGGCGCCGGACAGGTGCGCCTCGAGCGCCTGCGTGAGCGCGGCGCGGTCATCGAGGTGCACGCGGCCGAGCCACTCGCCGGGGGCGTCGCCGAGCTCGGGCTCCGAGTAGCCGAGCATCTGCTTCCA
>CAWDME010000023.1:0-5598 GCA_963803335.1 uncultured Solirubrobacteraceae bacterium
CCGGGCCTCGCCAAGGCCAACGTCCGCAAGGCGAGGGACCTCAGCGCCAGGCGCGGACGCGGATGGCAGCTGACCGACCGCATCAACCTCGACCCCATGCACGGGCTCAAGCGCGGCGCCGGGTGGCGACTGGTCGCGCTGCGCATCAGCGTCCGGGACGGGAAGCCCGGCGCCATGGTTCGCGTCGACGACGTCATCGTCGATCCGCGCTCGCGGTACTAGATCCACGGCACGCTCAGGCCGGGTGACGGGGCTTTCAACCCTGGAAGACTTGGTGCCAGTGCGCGTGGGCATCGCCGATCATCTCGGGTGGGCCGTCGCGGTCACGGCGTCGGATGACCACGCGGTCGTGGACCGGCGGCGGATCGCGCTGGTCGAGCCCGGCGTGACCGAGGCGCCGATCCACTACGAGAGCGCGCGGCTGGATGTCGCCGCCACGGCGGCACTGGTCGCGCAGGTGCGCGCGTCGGCGGCGCGGGCGGCGGCGGCCGCGTTCGACGAGATCGGCGCCGCGGTGGGCGTGCCGATCGTCTCGATCTCGCTGCGCACCTGGCCGCCGGACTTCCCGGAGGACATCGCCGTGCAACGCCGGGTGCCGTGGGAGGCGCGCGCCGACGCCGTCATGTACCGCCAGATCCTCGCCGAGCTCGCCGACCGGCGCGGCTGGGAGGTCCACCTCTATGACGCCAAGGCGGTCGAGGGCCAGGCGGCGCGCATGCTCGCCGAGCGGGCGGAGGAGATCCTCCACGGACCCCGCGCGCGGCTCGGACCGCCGTGGGCGAGGGACCACCGGACCGCGCTCGCGGCGGCGATCGTGAGTGGCTGAATCTGCGAGGGTTGGACGATGAGCGAAGCCGATCGGCGCGCGGTGGAGCGCTACTGGGAGGCGTTCAACACCCGCGACATCTCGCTGCTGGACGACGTGATCGCCGCGGACTACGTCAACCACGCGGCGCTGCCGGGCACTCCGCCGGGTCCCGCCGGGCAGGCGCAGGTGATGGACCGGCTGTGGAGCGCTTTCCCGGACGCGAAGTTCGAGATCGAGGTGCTGGCGCAGGACGGCGACACCGTCGTGTGCATCGGGACGATGTCCGGCACCCACGAGGGGCCGCTGTTCGGCATCCCGGGGTCCGGCAAGCCGATCGCCTGGCGGCAGTGCCACATCATGACCGTCGCCGGCGGCAAGGCGACCGGTCACCGGGCCATCCGCGACGACCTCGGCCTCATGCGTCAGATGGGCGCGGTTCCGGGAGGCTGACGGGCGACGGGCCGAGCGCGGGCAGGTGGATCACCACCGTGCACAGGAACAGGGCGCAGAACGTGACGCCGAGCGCGGCGAAGCCGCCGAGCGCGATGGCGAGTCCGCCGGTCGCGGCGCCGAGCAGGTAGCCGAACTGGTTGGCCGCCGCGCGCAGGGACATGACCGCGATCCGGTCGTCGGCGGCCGTGTCCATGCCCAGCGCGCTGGCGATCATCGACCGCGTCCCGTTGACGAACGCCATCGCGGCGAGCAGCGCGACCGTCACGGCGACGCTCGGGCGCACGGTCCCGACGGCCAGCACGGCGGCGGCCTGGAACGCCGTCAGCGCCGCGAGCAGCCGCGGCGTGGCGTTCATCGCGCGCCGGCGGGCAGTGAACGTTCCGGGCAGCATCGCCACCGCCATCGCGCCGAGGCAGAGCGCGGCGACGCCGGGCGAGATCCCGTAGCTCTCGAGCAGCAGCGCTCCCGAGTAGGTGAGCACGCCGGCCCAGGCGGCGTTGGCGAGCAACTCGCCGATGGCGAAGCGCGCGACCTCGGGGCGTCGCCACGCTGCCGCGGCACCGGGGATGCGCCGTGACGGAGCGTCCTTCGGGCGCACGCGCACGAGCGCGAAGGCGACGAGACCCGCGACGGCCGGCACCGCGAGAAACGGACCGCGCCAGCCGCGATCCGCGATCGCGCCCACCGCCGGCATGCCGGTGATCCAGGCCGTCGGCATGCCGGAGATCGCCCACGCGAGCACGTGCGCGCGCTCCGCCCGCTCCGGCCACTCGAACGTGGCGGCGATGCCGAGCGCGACCAGCAGGCCGACACCGACTCCCAGGATCGCCTGCGCGAGCGCGAGCACCGCGAACGCGGGTGCCGCGGCACTGAGGACGGAGCCGAGCGCGACGAGGGCGGCCCCGAGACTGAGCAGCTCCCGCAGCCCAGGCCGCCGCGAAGCCGTCGCCAGCAGCAGCGCCGTCACGCCGCCGGCGGCGCCCGAGAGCGAGCGCAGCTGTCCGGCGGTGGCGGTCGACACGTCGAAATCGCGCGCGATCTCGACCAGCGTCGGCGACAACACGAGCAGGGCGGCCTGCGAGGCGAACAGGCACGCGAACAGGACGACCGCGGGATGGTGCAGCCTGGACATCAGTTGGGTCTCGGTTTCGGGTTCGGAGGGAAAGCCGGGCGCGCCTTACGAGGACGCTCAGGCACGCGACGGGGTTCCGCTGGGAAACCGCTGGGTCACGCGCGATCCCAACGGTACGAGCCGAGCTGTCACGCGGCAATCGGGACGCGACCCTGGACTTCTACGTCACCCCGGGCTTGTCACAGGGCTCACCAGAGCCGCGGGATCAGCCGCGCCCGGCCGGATGCGTAGCCGCGGTACGCGTCGCCGAGTACGCGCTCGAGCTCGGCTTCCTCGACGCGGATGCGCCACACGATCGCGGGCAGCGGCAGGACCACGCAGGCGACGAACGACAGCCAGCTCCCGGCGGCCAGGCCGAAGCCCGCCGCGATCGCCAGCAGCCCGGTGTAGGACGGGTGGCGGATCCAGCGGTACGGACCGCGGGCGACGACGGCCTGGCCGGGATCGACCTCCACGGTCGTGCGGAAGGAGGCGCCGAGCGCGACGACCGCCCAGGCGCGCAGGGCGAGCCCGAGCCACATCACGACGAGGCCCACAAACCGCAGCGGGTCCGGCACCGCCAGCGAGGATCGTGCGGCGACCGCGACGACGATCGCCGCGGCGAGCGCGATCGCGATCCACACGCGCGTGGCGCGATCGCGGTCGCGACGGCCCTTGCCGCGTACGGCCTCCGCGATGCGGACGCACAGTTCGAGCAGCACCCACGCCGCGACCGAGACTTGAGCGGCTCCGGACATTGTCATCCACGTGTACACGCTGACGGCCGATGAGCGTCGCGCCGCGCCGGATCGTCACGGGCCACGATGCCTCCGGGAAGTCGGTCGTGCTCTCGGACGGGCCGAACCCGAAGGCGCTCGACCGCTGCAGTTCTTCGACCAGATCCTCGGCTAGGTGCCTCACCCTGGGTAGAACCAGGCCCGTGAAGCACATCCCCTTCTTCAAGTTTCTCGCAATCCTCCAGATCCTCCTGCTCGCGCGCCGGCACCTGCAGGGGCTGAGCCAGGAGGAGCGGCGGCGGATGGCCGAGCTCGTGCGCCGCGGGCACCGGCTCTCGAAGTACGAGCGGCGCGAGCTGCGGCGGCTCGCGGGCAAGCTCGAGCCGGCGGCGTTCGTGCGCGGAGCGGCCGCGCGCGCCGTGCCGCTGCGCCCGAAGAATCGGGTCTAGACCCGCTTGCGAGTTTGCGCGTCATGTGCGACGGTGCCCGCGCCAAAACCCCATTAGCTGCGGGACAGGGAGGTTCTTGTGAGGGTGCGCGCACTTCTTTCGACGCGTCGTGGCCAGATCTTGGTCGCTACGACGGCGGCACTCGCGGTATCAGGCGGGATCGCGTATGCGACGGGCTCGGGCGGGAGCGCGGTCATCACTGCGTGCAAGCTCAACAATTTCGGAACGATCCGGTTGATCGAACCGGGCAAGCCGGGCCTACAGGGTCATTGCTCGAACATCGAAACCCAGGTGACCTGGAACCAAAAGGGCCAGCCGGGCGAGCAGGGGCCGAAGGGCGACAAGGGCGATCCGGGAGCTCCCGGGGCCAAGGGCGACAAGGGCGATCCGGGTGCACCGGGAGCCCCAGGCGCGAAGGGCGACAAGGGCGACACCGGGGCCACGGGCGACAAGGGTGATCCGGGCGCGCCGGGAGCCCCGGGCGCGAAGGGCGACAAGGGTGATCCGGGCGCGCCGGGAACCCCGGGAGCGAAGGGCGACAAGGGCGATACGGGAGCCCCGGGCGCGCCCGGTGCCAAGGGCGACCCGGGAGCGCCGGGCGCGAAGGGCGATACGGGACCCAAGGGTGACAAGGGCGACCAGGGCATCCAGGGCATCCAGGGGCCGGCGGGCATGACCGGCTACCAGGTCGTCTCCGCGTCCACCACGATCGATCCGGGGGTCGCCATCATCGGCACGCTCTACTGCCCGGGCGGCAAGGTGCCGACCGGCGGCGGCTGGTCGACCACCAACAACGACTATCAGGTGAAGGTGATCGGCTCGGGTCCGACGTCCGACAACCTCGCCTGGACCGGCGGCATGCACAACCAGGGCACCACGAGCGACACGCTGACGCTGACGGTCTTCTGCGTCACCGGGCCGGGCTCTTCCGCGGCGGCAGCGAGCGCGGAGAAGAAGTCCTCCGGCGCCGTCTTCAAGGCGGTCAAGGCCTCCGACTGACGTAGCGGCACGGCGCGCGGGTCTCGGCCCGCGCGCCGCACGGCAAAGTGGACGGCATGCTCGCCGCCGCCGTGCTCGCCGCCGCGTCCGTGTTCCACGGCACGCCCGTCCCGCAGGAGCAGACACCGTGGCTCGTCAGCCTCACCCGCGCCGGCGTGGTGTGCGGCGGGTCGCTGATCGCTCCCGATCGCGTGCTGACCGCGGCGCACTGCGTCCAGGGCGCCGATCCGAGCGAGCTGAGCGTCCGCATCCAGGGCAAGCGCTACCCGTGGCGCGGGGCGATCTTCCCCCCGACCTACCGGCTGATCCCGTCGCCGGTCGCCCCTGACGATCCGCACGCGTCCGGCAGCGCCGACGACCTCGCGGTGATCCTCCTGAAGGCGCCGGTGAACGATGTGGCGACGCTCCCGATCGCCGACGCGCCACCAACCACGGGCGAGGCCAGCCTGACCGTCGGCCACGGGGAAACTGGCGACGGGCCGGCGCCGTCGTGGTCGCAGGGCGGCCTCGGCGCCCGCCAGACCGTGGTGGCCGCCTGCCCGGACGCCTACGGGCCGACGCTGTTCCAGCCCGCGCTGCATCTGTGCACCGAGGACACGACCGCGACGAGGTCGCAGGCCTGCGCCGGCGACAGCGGCAGCCCGGTGATGGTCCAGCGCAACGGCGCCTGGGCGGTCGCGGCCGTCGTCACCTGGGGCGGTGAGACGCAGGGGCGCGAGTGCGGCGCCGGGCTGCCGGACGTGTCCGAGCGTGCCGACGCGCATGAGGCGCTGCTGACCGCGAACACCAAGCCCGCGCCGTGGGCCAAGCAGCGCACCCGCGTGCGGCGCGAGGGCCACACGCTGCGCTGCGTCTCCGGCCCCTGGTCGGGCAAACCGAAGCTGACCGTGCGCTGGTGGCGCCGCAGCACGCTGTCCGGCGCCCATCACTACGTCGCCGGGACAACGGCAACGCGCCCGGACAAGCCGGGCGCGCTGGGATGCTCCGTGACGGCGCGGACCGCCGGCGGCTGGGATGCCGAGGACTCGTACAACCAGCTCT
>CAWDME010000024.1:0-47541 GCA_963803335.1 uncultured Solirubrobacteraceae bacterium
GTCCTCTCGGGCCTGCACGAGTCATCGCGGGAACGTCGGGTTCAAGTTGACGACCGCGGCCGGCCGATGGGAACACGATGGCCGACGCGCTTTTCGACGCCCTAGGGTGGTTCGAGCGGTTCATGGACGCCATGTCGTCCGGGCCGGTGTGGTGGGCGTACTTCCTACTGGCACTGGTCCTCCCGCCGCTTGCGACGGTGGTTCACGAAGCCGGGCACGCGCTCATGGCGAGGCGCTACGGCCTCCCAATCCGCGCGTTCGTGGCCGCACCCGAAGGTCCGGCACTCACGCTCCGCCGAGACAACCTCGTCCTACGCGTCGGACTTGGGCTCGGCCGCGACCTACGCTCGAAGGAGCCGGAGGGATGGGTACTCCTCGAACTGCCGGCGCTCGCGCCCGAGCGGGCGATCGCCATCCTGCGCGCCGGCCCACTCGCCGAGGCTGACTTCGGCGCGTTGGTGATCGTGCTCGCTGCGCTGCCGCAGCCGTGGCCGACCCGCATCATCCTCGTCCTCAACGGCATCGCGATGCTGGCGAGCGCGCGGGTCAACCTGACCGACCGAAGTCATCCCTACAGCGATGGCTCCCAGATCCAACGCATCCGCGAGCACGGCCGGCAACAGTCACCGGCCGTGTCCAGGCCCGCTGCAGACGATCCACTTGCGAGCACGTCGACCGCGCCGCCGGGCTACTAGTCGCTCCGGGCGCGTCCGATACTCGAACAGCGGCGAAACGGCGACGCCGCGACTGCCGCGTTATGAAGGGAGGCATCTCTAAGCCCGAATCCACCGATGAGCGATGAATTCACGAGCTCGGGTAGGTCTATACAGCCATGAGCGATAGAAAAGTGATCCTCAAGATGGTCATGTCTCTCGACGGTTTTGTCACCAGCACCGACGGGACCCATGAATGGATGTTCGAGTGGTTCGGCGAAGACTCGGGTGAGTGGAACCGCCGCGCCCTCGAGGCGGCCGGCGTTCACGCGATGGGCCGCCGCAGCTACGAGATCATGGGCCCGCACTGGGCCGCGTCCGAGGGACCGATCGCAACCGCGATGAATGAGAAGCCGAAGGCCGTCTTCTCCCACACCCTGGAGAAGGCGGAATGGGGACCAGTCGAGATCTTCGGCGGGGACCTGGGCGCGGAGATCGCGGACCTGAAGTCTCGGGACGACGAAGGAACGGTCCTGGTCCACGGTGGCCCCGACTTCGCCAAGTCGCTGACGCGCCTGGGCCTCGTCGACGAATACCAGCTGACGACGGTCCCGATTGCTATCGGCGCGGGCCGCAGCCCATTCGCCGACTTGGGAGAGCACCTGAAGCTGGACGTCGTCGATGAGGAGCGCTTCTCGAGCGGAGCCCTTGCGCAGATCCTGGTGCCGAAGCGATGAGTCACGCAGGCGCGGTCACCGACCGCGCGCAACAGCGGACCAACCTAGGCGACCCTTAATCCGAAGGTTCCAGGTTCGATTCCTGGCGGGGGCATCGTCGCGTGATGCTTGCGGGATATTCCCCCGTGAGCGACGGGAGATCTCCGATGGCCTGGGCCGCGTAGCGTCGTAGCCTAGGGTCATGTCGCGGCTGGGCGCACCCGCCGACGTCCTCGACCACCGCTTCGGCGCGGGTCCGGCACTGACGGTCGGGGTCGAGGAGGAGTTCATGCTGCTCGATCGGGAGTCGTTGGACCTCGTCCAGCGGATCGAGCCGATCCTCGCGTCGGAGCAGCACGGCGAGTTCGCGGAGCTTGTGTCAGAGGAGCTGTTCGAGTCGCTTATCGAGCTCCACACGCCGGTCTGCGCGAGCGTCGCCGACGTCGAGCGCGAGCTGCGCCGGCTGCGCGCGCATGGCCACGCGATCGCCGCTGCCGATGGCTTGCGGCTCGGCTCGGCCGGCACGCATCCCTTCAGCCTGTTCGAGCGCCAGCGCGTGACCGGCCGCGAGCGCTATCGGGCGCTCATCGATGACCTGCAGTACGCCGCGCGCCGGGAGCTGATCTTCGGCATGCACGTTCACGTCGCCGTCGACGATCCCGACCGAGCAGTGCGCGTCGTCGGGGCGCTGCAGGCGCACCTCGGCGAGCTGGTCGCGTTGTCGGCCAGTTCCCCGTTCTGGCGCGGTGAGCCCACCGGGCTCGCGTCCTGCCGGCACCTCATCTTCTCGGCCTTCCCACGCTCTGGCCCGCCACCGCAGTTCCGCGACTACGAGGAGTTCGCCTCTGTCGTGGGAGAGCTCGTCGGGTGCGGATGCATCGAGGACTACACGCGGACGTGGTGGGACGTGCGGCTGCATCCCCGTTTCGGCACGGTCGAGACGCGGGTGATGGACGCCGTGAGCCGCGTGGAGGATGCCGTCGCGCTGACCGCGTACGTGCAGGCGCTCGTGGCGCACTACGTCGCCGCCGATCAGGCCGGCGAGACGTTGCCCTTCCGACACCCCGTCCTGATGAATGAGAACAAGTGGCGGGCGGCGCGTTATGGACTGCGGGCGACGGTGATCGACCTCGCCCGGGGCGGGCCGCTCCCCATCACCCAGCTGATCGAACGCACGCTCCGTGACATCGCTCCTGACGCGCGGGCGATCGGGTGCGACCGCGAGCTGGAAGGCATCCGCCGCATCATGCGCGACGGCAACGGCGCCGATCGGCAGCTCGCCGTCTACGCGGCCACGGGCGACGCGCGAGAGGTCGCCCGGGCCATCGCGAACATGACGCAGGCCGGATACTCCTGGCCGGTCTAGGATCCCGGAGATCGAACGAGGCGGGAGCAGGTGATGGCGGACGAGGGGTACTTCGGCGAGCGGGTTGCCGCGCGCTATGACGACGTGTCGTGGAGCATGTTCGACCCGGCCTTGCTCGCGGCGACGGCGGACTTCCTGGCGGAGCTGGCCGACGGCGGCGCGGCGCTGGAGTTCGCGATCGGGACCGGACGGGTCGCGGTGCCGCTGGCCGAGCGGGGCGTCAAGGTCGCCGGCATGGACAACTCGGAGCCGATGCTGCGGCGGTTGCGCGAGAAGTCCGCGGAGATCGAGGCGGTCGAAGGGGACATGGCCGCGACGCGCGTCGACGGCGAGTTCAGCCTCGTCTACCTGGTCTTCAACACGATCTTCAACCTGACCTCGCAGGACGGGCAGGTCGCGTGCTTTGAGAACGCGGCCGCGCATCTGCCGCCCGGCGGGCGGTTCGTGATCGAGGCGCGGGTGCCTGAGTTGCAGCGGCTGCCGCTCGGCCAAACCGTCCTGCCGTGGCGGGCCGACCCCGGCGGCATGTCGTACTACGTCTACGACACGGTCACGCAGCGCCTCAGCGGCCAGCACTACCACTTCCACGACGACGGGAAGGTCGAGGCCAGCCCGACCGAGATGCGCTACGCGTGGCCGGCCGAGCTCGACCTGATGGCGCGGATCGCCGGCATGCGGCTCGAGAACCGGTACGCGGGCTGGAACCGCGAGCCGTTCACGCACCTCAGCCCCAGCCACGTGTCTGTCTACATAAAGACCTGAGCGCTGCCGAACCCTCGCGAGGGGCCTGCGTACCACCCCGTCGAGGCACCCACGAAACACAAGGAGGCCTCACATGCGCTCCGCACCCCGCTCTGTCCCCACCCGGGTCGCGAGGAGGAGGTGGTGGGCGACGCTTGTGGCGCCGCTTGCCCTCGTCCTTGCCGCGGCGCTGCCATCGGCGGCGGCCGCGCACCGGCACGATCACCACGGTCACGGCCACGGCCATGGCCACGGGCTCAGCGCCTTCGATCAGCGCAACCTCGTGGCCGACACGCCGGGCGCTGCCGAGCTGACCGATCCCAACCTCGTGAACGCGTGGGGCCTGGCGTTCGGGCCGACCACGCCCGCCTGGGTGGCGGACAACGGCACGGACGTCTCGACGCTGTACCGCGGCGCGACGGACATGACGCCGGCGCCGTCGATCGTCCCGCTCGTCGTGAGCATCCCCCAGGGCGCGCCCACGGGCGCTGTCTTCAACGGCGGCGACGCCTTCAAGGTGACCTCTGGGATGGCGAGCGGGCCTGCGCGGTTCCTGTTCTCCTCGGAGGCCGGCGTGATCAGCGGCTGGAACTCCAACGTCCCGGCGCCCGGCTCCACCGAGGCGCAGGTCGGCGCCACGGTGCCCGGAGCGATCTACAAGGGCCTCGCCATCGCGGACACCAAGAAGGGGCCGCGCCTGTACGCGACCGACTTCCGCAACGCCCGCGTCGACGTCTGGGACGACATGTTCGCGCCGGCCGGCAAGCCCGGCGCGTTCACCGATCGCAGGATCCCCAAGGGGTATGCGCCGTTCGGCATCCAGACGGTCGCGGGCCACTTCATCGTGGTCACGTACGCCAAGCAGGACGCGGACGCAGAGGACGACGTGGCCGGTGCGGGCTTCGGCTTCGTCGACGTCTACGACACGGCCGGCAACCTGCTGGACCGCTTCGCCTCGCGTGGCCCGCTGAACGCCCCGTGGGGGATCGCCCTCGCGCCGAAGGGCTTCGGCAAGGCGAGCGGCGACCTGCTCATCGGCAATTTCGGCGACGGGCGCATCAACGCGTTCGACGTGCGCCACGGGCGCTTCGACGGCGCGCTGCGCGACAAGCACGGCCGCCAGCTCCAGATCGACGGCCTGTGGGCGCTCGAGTTCGGCAACGGCGTATGACGATCGGGACGCCGCAGACGCTCCTGTTCACGGCCGGGCCGGACGACGAGTCGCACGGCCTGTTCGGCGCGATCACCGCGCACGAGCACCACTGACCCACAACCGGCGACCCGGGCGACGGAGCGCCCGGGTCACCGCCCGCGAACCGGCGGTCAGGCCAGCGAGATCGCGACCTCCTCGAGGGCGTCCATCGCCTCCTGCATCCCGGCTTCCATCCCCGAGTCGATGATGATGTCGCGCACCTGCCGGCTCGGGCAGACGACGAGCTGCTCGAGCCGGGTCCGGCCGCCGGGCAGCTCGGTGAACGTGTTGACGTTGAGCGGCGGGTCGCCGAGGCCGTCGGGCGCGCTCTCGTAGACCTCGGTGGTGACGAGCCGCTCGTCGGGCACGATCTCGCGGAACTCGCCGTGGAAGGCGACCTCGAAGCCTTCGGTCGCGACCATGACGTACCGCCACGTGCCGCCGACGCGGAGGTCGATCTCGACGCTCGTCACGTTCCCGCGCCTGCCCGACCACCAGCGCTTGACCAGCTCGGGCGTCGTCCAGGCCTTGTAGACCAGGTGCGGGGGCGCGTCGAACTCGCGCGCGATGAGGATCTCCTCATCGCTCGGCAGCGTCACGGTCGCCTTTCCGCTACTTGTCACCGGGGTCATCTCCTTGCTCCTCTCGCTTGAGGTCCTCGAGCACGTCGTCGAGCGCCTCGAATCGCTCGCTCCACAGGCGCTCGTAGCTCTTCACCCAGTCGTGGATGGGCTTGAGCGCGTGGCCGTTGAGCCGGTAGAGCCGCTGCCGGCCCGCGTCGCGGACGTCGACGGCTCCGACCTCGCGCAGCACCCGCAGATGCTTGGAGACCTGCGGCTGGGCGATGCCGAGCACGCGCACGAGGTCGTTGACGGGGCGCTCGCCGCCGGCCAGGAGATCGAGGATCTGCCGGCGCCGCGGCTCGGCCACCGCGTTGAACGCATCGGCTGTGGTCGCTGCTCGTGCCACGCCGACGATCATATTCCGATATAGGAATATTTCAAGCGGCCGGATCGACGAGGCCGGTCTGGTAGGCCGAGATCGCCGCTGCGCTGTTCCTCAGCCCGGCGACGGTCAAGACCCATGTCGCGCGGATCCTGATGAAGCTCGGTCTGCGCGACCGGGTCCAGGCGGTGGTCTTCGCCGTTCGACAGGCCGCGGGCCAGCTCGCGCAGCACATCGAGCTCGCGCGCGGTCAGCTCCTCGAGCTCGGGCGGCGTGCGCGCTCCCGGTGCCGGGCGGCGCGTGAAGTGCTCCACGAGCCGGCGGGTGATCGCCGGGGCGAGCAGCGCCTCGCCGGAGTGCACGGCGCGGACCGCCCGCACCAGCTCGGGCGGGTCGATGTCGTTGAGGAGAAACCCGCTCGCACCGGCCCGCAGCGCGTCGTAGACGTACTCGTCGAGATCGAACGTTGTGAGGATGAGGACGCGCGGTGCCGGGCCGCCGGCGCCGAGCAGCCGGCGCGTCGCCTCGATCCCGTTGAGCTCGGGCATGCGGATGTCCATGAGCACGACGTCCACCGCCGCGCCGCGCGCGAGCTCGAGCGCCTCACGGCCGGTGGCGGCCTCGCCGCAGACGTCGATGTCGCCCGCGCTCTCCAGGATCATGCGAAAGCCGCCGCGCACGAGCGCCTGATCGTCGGCGATCAAGACTCGGATCACGAGTCTTCGCCGGCCGGGATCCGCGCCCGCACCATCCAGCCGGCGTCGCTGCGCGGACCGGCCTCGACGGAACCGCCGTAGAGCGCCATCCGCTCGCGCATGCCGATCAGGCCATGGCCCGCCGTGCCGTTGCCCGCGACGGCCGCGCCGTCATCGCACACCTCGAGCTCGACATGGGCGGGCGCGAACCGCACCGTCACGTCGGCGCGCGCGCGGCCGGCGTGCTTGAGCGTGTTCGTGAGCGCCTCCTGGACGACGCGATACGCGGCCAGTTCGCGGCCGGGATCGAGATCCGGCCTCGAGCCCTCGAACCGCACGTGGGCGTCGAGCCCGGCCGCACGCATGCGCTCGACGAGCGCGGGAAGATCCTCCAGGCCCGGCTGGGGCGCGAGGCCCGGCTCGCCGGCGCGGAGCACACCGAGCATGCGCCGCATCTCGCCCAGGGCGCCCTTGCCGGTGCGCCGGATCGACTCGAGCGCCGCCGCCGTCCGCTCGGGGTCGGACCGGAGCACCTGCTCGGCGGCGCCGGCCTGGACCACCATCACGCTGATGCTGTGGGCCACGACGTCGTGGAGCTCGCGCGCGATCCGCGCGCGCCCGCGTTCGGTGGCGGCAACGAGGTCGTCGGCCCGCCGCCGCTCGAGCTCAGCGTTGAGCGCGTCGAGCTCGCGGGCCTGTGACCAGTAGCGCCGCACGAGCCGCCCTGCCAGCCACGGGGCGCCGGCGAAGACGGGCGGTGTGAAGAAGCTCACGTCGGGCGCTGGGTCGAGAGCCGTGATGAGCGTGATGCCCGCGAAGTTGACGACGAGGCCAGCGATCGCCCGGCGGCCGTCGGCGTAGGCGCCGGGCGCATAGGCGACGAGCACGAGCACGATCAGCTCCCACAGCGCCGATGGCACGTGCGCGGCGACCGACTGCACGCCCCAGGCGCCCATCACGACCACCGACACGGCCAGCGGCCAGCGGCGCCGGAAGGCGAGCGCCAGCGTCACGGTCACCGCGATCGGCACGGTCAGCGCGAGCGGGCCCTCGTCCGTGTAGCCGGCGAGGATCGAGAACACGCCGAGCGCGCACAGCGCCACCGCCGGGATCACGTCGAGTCGCCTGACCACGGCGACAACGTAGCCGCGGCTGCCGGCGCCCGCATCGGCTTTACGGGCGACCTGACATACGCCTGACGGGCGATGCGATCGCCGCCTCGCGCCCGATGTGGACCGGGTGGGGCGGCCGTAGCTTCGCCGGCATGAACACCCATCGCCTCATCACCATCACCACGATCGGCCTCGTCGCCCTCGCCGCCGGGGCCGGTATCGCCAGCGGCCAGACCAGCGACACGACGCTCGCGCTCACCGCGAAGCCCACCGGCGGATCCGGACTCGACCTCGGCCGCAAGGGCACGTCGATCGGGGACCAGTTCTTCGAGCACGGGAAGCTCACCGGCGCCGCGAACGGGCGCTTCCAGCTCGTCACGCAGCTCGTCGCCGGCAACGGACGCCACGGCACGGAACAGAGCGAGATAACCGTCATCGTCCACGGCGGCACGATCGCGGCGGCGGGCGCGCACCGCACTCGCGGCCACTACGCGCTTCCGGTCGTCGGCGGGACCGGCGCCTACCGTGGCGCCCGCGGCGAGCTCGCGATCGCACCGGGGGTGCACGGTGCCGAGCGCGTGACCGTCACGCTCCTTCCCTGAGCCGCTGCTCGAGGAACCGGCGCTGGGCGGCGTTCTCGGCTCGCTCGATCGCAGCACGGTAGGCGTCCGCCGCCTCGGCGTCGCGGCCGAGGCGGCGGAGCAGATCGGCGCGGATCGCGTGGAAGAGGTGGAAGGTGTCGAGCTCGAGCGCGTCAACGAGCGCCAGCGCCGCCTCCGGCCCGTCGACCTCGCCGACCGCCACGGCGCGATTGAGGGCGACGACTGGGCTGGGGGCGATCGCGGCGAGCCGGTCGTAGAGGGCGAGGATCTGGCGCCAATCGCCGTTGTCGCTGTGGACCGCGTTGATCGCGGCCTGGATCTGGTACGGGCCGGGCTGTCCGCGGCGCAGGCACGCGCGCACGAGCGCCTGGCCCTCGGCGATCAGCGCACGGTCCCAGAGCCCGCGGTCCTGGTCGGCCAGCAGGACCAGAGCGCCGTCGGGCGCCGTGCGCGCCGCCCGCCGCGACTCGATCAGCAGCATCAGCGCCAGCAGCCCGATCACCTCCGGCTCGTCGGGCATCAGCTGCGCGAGCAGCCGGCCGAGCCGGATCGCCTCCGCGCACAGGTCCGCGCGGATGAGCTCGGAGCCCGAGCTCGCCGCGTAGCCCTCGTTGAAGATCAGGTAGATCACGGCGAGCACGGCGCGCAGCCGGCCTGGCAGGTCCGCCTCGTCGGGCACACGGTAGGGGATGCCGGCGTCGCGGATCTTGCCCTTGGCGCGCACCAGCCGCTGGGCCATCGCCGGCTCTTCGACCAGGAACGCGCGCGCGATCTCGGCGGTACTGAGGCCGCCCAGCAGCCGCAGCGTGAGCGCCACCTGCGCGGTCTCGGCCAGCGCCGGATGGCAGCACGTGAAGATCAGGCGCAACCGCTCGTCGCGCACCGGGCCCTCCTCGACGGGCGCGTCACCGGCGTGCAGGAGCGCGGCCTGCGCGTGGCGGTCGTCGCGCGAAGCCTCCCGCCGCAGCCGGTCGATCGCGCGGTTGCGGGCGGTCGTGATGATCCAGCCGGCCGGGCTCGGCGGCAGCCCGTCGCCGGGCCAGCGCTGTGTGGCGGTGACGAACGCGTCCTGGACCGCCTCCTCGGCGATGTCGATGTCGCCGAAGACGCGGACCAGGACCGCCACCGCACGGCCGTACTCCTCACGGAAGACACGTTCGATCTCGGTCAATGCTCGCCGGCGAAGGGGCGCACCTCGACCGGGAGGGTCGTGGCGCGGGCCAGCCGCTCGGCCCACTTCAGCGCCTCGTCGAGGTCGCGCGCGGCGATGATCGTGATGCCGCCCAGGTGCTCCTTGCCCTCGGCGAACGGGCCGTCGGTCGCCACCACGTCGCCGCCCTTGACGCGCAGCACCGTGGCGGTGCTCGGCTCGTGCAGGCCGGCCGCGAACACCCACGCGCCGGCCTCCTTCATCTCACGGTTGAGGACCTCGAGGTCGGCCATCACCTGGTCGAGGAGACCCGGCGGCGGCGTGCCGCCCGTCGGCTGGTAGATGCTGAGCAGGTAGCGCTTCATCGGCGGTAGGTGGCGATCACGACGCCGGTCGTGGTGGGCGTGGCGTCGACGAGCTGAAACGCGGCGCTGGCGTCGGTGAACAGCCGCTGCCCCGATCCCAACACGACCGGATGGATGTTGAGCTGGAACGCGTCGATCAGATCCTGCTCCATCAGCGAGCGGATCAGCTGCCCGCTCCCGAGGATCACGGCCGGCTCGTCGAGCCGCGCGACGTCGTCGAATGCGAGCACGGTCGAGTTGACCCAAGGCAGCGGCTCCTCGAGCGTCGTCGACACGACGTACTTGCGCGCCTTGTTGAGGTGCTCGGTGAACGGATTGCCGTCGGTCTGCTTTGGCCAGAAAGCGGCCATCTGCTCGTAGGTGCGCCGCCCGAAGAGCATGACGCCGGGGCGCGCCATGCCTTCCTGGGCGCGCTGCACGAGCACCTCGTCGGTGTAGGGCGCGGCCCACGCCTCGGGGTTCTCCATAACGCCGTCGAGCGTCACGTTGTTCACGACGGTGATCATCGAAATCGTCCTTTCGTTCGTTCACCTACTACACGAACGGGAACTGGGCAGATCGACACCCGATGCGCGATAGTCGCAGCATGGCGATCGAGACGATCGAGCACGAGGGGCCGACCTGGGCGCGCCTGACCGGCCAAATCGGCTGGTACAACGCGAAAGCCAAACAGAACCAGCAGTCGTACAAGCTCTTCAAGCTCGGGCAGATCATCCTCGGCGCGCTCGTCCCCGTCGTCGCGGCGGCCGACGGCAGCCGGGTGCTGCTCGCGGCGCTGGGCGCGGGCGTCGTGGTGATCGAGGCGATCCAGCAGCTGTTCCAGTTCCACCGCAACTGGATCGCCTATCGCGCGACGTGCGAGGCGCTGCTGCGCGAGCAGCACCTGTTCGAGGTCGGCGGCGGGGACTACGCCGACGCGCCCGACCGCACCGTCCTGCTGGCCGAGCGTCTCGAGGCCCTGATCAGCCGCGAGACCGGCGAGTGGGCGTCGCTCGAGACCTCATCCCAGAAGAAGCCCAGTACCTGAGTTGCCCCGCGCGCCCCCAGCGGGTAGCGTGGAGGGCATTCGAGTAAAGGTCTCTAACCAGATTGCGGTGGTCGCGCTGCTGCTGGCGTTCCCGGGGGGAGCGGCCGCACGCGACCGGCCGGTGATCCGGGTCGACCAGCTCGGCTACGCACCCGCGGAGCACAAGCTCGCCTACCTGCTCTCACCGCGGGCGCATGCTCACGCGCGGTTCGCGGTGACGGCGGGCGGGCACGTCGTGCTGCGGGGCCACGCCGGGCGCAGCCGCGGACGCTGGAACCGGCGGTTCCGCGCCGTGCAGAGGCTCGACCTGAGCATGCTGCGCACCCCGGGGACCTACCGGATCCGCGCGGCGGGCGCGACCTCACCGCGCTTTCGCATCGGCGACGACCTGATGCTCCCGCGCGTCGGCGAGACCGTGCAGTTCTTCCAGGCCCAGCGTGACGGCGCGAACGTGATCGCCGGCCCGCTCCACCGGCGGCCGGCGCACCTCAACGACCGGCGCGCCTCCGTCTACGCGCCGCCGCGCTACGACGGCCCGGACAGCGACGTCATCGTCGGCCGGTCGCTGAAGAAGATCGGCGGCCCGGTCGACATCGAGGGCGGCTGGATGGACGCCGGCGACTTCATCAAGTTCACGCACACGACGGCGTACGCCGCGGCGCTGCTGCTCGTCGCCCGCCGCGAGCTCGGCGCCGATGCGCCGGCGACGCTCGAGCCCGAGGCGCGCTTCGGCCTCGCCTGGCTCGACAAGGCATGGCAGGCCGACGGCAGCATGCTGCTGCAGGTCGGCATCGGCTCGGGCAACCAGCGCGGCACGTTTTTCGGTGACCACGACCTGTGGCGGCTGCCGGAGAAGGACGACGCGCTCAAGGGCGCGGCCAACCGCTACATCCGCAACCGGCCGGTGTTCCGCGCCAACGCCCCGGGCACGCCGCTGCCGCCCAACCTCGCCGGGCGCGTGGCCGCCGCGTTCGCGCTCGCCGCCCAGCTCGACGCCGGCGTCGAGCCCGCCCGCGCCAGCCGCGAGCTTGCCACCGCCGCGCAGATCTACGCCGCCGCCGCGACCGACCACGTCCACGTGGTCACCGCGCTGCCGCATGCGTTCTATCCCGAGTCGTCGTGGCACGATGACCTCGAGCTGGGCGGCGCCGAGCTGGCGCTCGCCGCGCAGGCGCTCGGCGATCCGCGCGCCGCGACCTGGATCAACGCCGCGATGAAGTGGTCCGGCCCGGGCGAGGACTCGCTCAACCTCTACGACGTCAGCGCGCTCGCGCACGCCGAGCTCGTGCGCGCGCTGCGCGCCGCCGGCTCACCCGGCGAGGGGCCTCTGCTCGGCGACCTGCGCCGCCAGCTCACGCGCGCGGCCAAACGGGTCCGCAAGGACCCGTTCCGCGCCGCCGCCACCTACGACGACTTCGACGCCGCCCCGCACACGTTCGGCCTCGTCGCCGAGGCCGCGCTCTACCGGCGCCTCACCGGTGACCGCCGGTTCGCCGCGTTCGCCACCGCCCAGCGCGACTGGGCGCTCGGCGCCAACGCCTGGGGCGCGTCGCTGATGATCGGCGTCGGCCGCGACCACCCGCGCTGCCCGCAGCACGTCGTCGCCAACCTCAACGGTACGGCGACGCGCCGGCTCGTCGGCGCCGTCGTCAACGGACCGAACGACCGCGCGCTGTTCTCCGACGGGCTCGGCGAGTTCTTCGACGAGGGCCGCACCTGTCCGCGCGGGCGCGACCGCTACAAGGCCTTCACCGGCCACGGCAGTCGCTACGTCGACGACGTGCGGTCGTGGCAGACCGTGGAGCCGGCGATCGATTTCACGGCCGCTGCGGCGCTGGCCTTCGCGCTCAGCTGACGGGCTTGAGCAGCTCGGGGAGCGGTTGCGGGCGCCCGACGTGGAAGCCCTGGGCGTAGTCAACGCCCTGCTCGCGCAGGAACTGCACGAGCTCCGCGTCGGACGCGAACTCGGCGACCGTTTCCTTGCCGAGACCCTGGGCGATGTCGACCACCGCGCGGATCACGAGCTGGTCGGTCCGGTTGGAAAGGCAGTTCGAGACGAACTCGCCGTCGATCTTCAGGTAGTCGAACGGCAGGTGCTTGAGGTAGTAGAACGAGCCGAAGCCGGCGCCGAAGTCGTCGAGCGCGAAGCGGCAGCCGATCTCGCGCAGGCGCTCGGCGAACTCGCGCGCGAGGTGGATGTTCGCCACCGCGGCGGTCTCCGTGATCTCGAACGTCAGGCAGGCCGGGTCGGCGCCGGTGCGGGCAATGCCCTCCTGCAGGTCCTCGAGCAGCCGGTCGTCGGTCAGCGTGCGGGCCGACAGGTTCACCGTCACGCGCAGGCCGTGCTCGGCGATCAGGTCGAGCGCCTTGCGCGCCACCCAACGGTCGATCTCCTGCACGAGGTCGAAGCGCTCGGCGACCTGCAGGAACGTGGCCGGCGGGATCAGGTCGCCGTCGTCGTCGACCATCCGGATCAGCAGCTCGTACTGGGCGATCGTGTTCGTGTGCAGGTCGAGGATCGGCTGCGCGTGCAGGACGAAGCGCTCGTCCTCGAGCGCCTCGCGGATCCGCTCGACCCAGTGCATCCGCGCCTGCACGCGCGGCAGGTCGTCGCGGCCGGCGACGTAGACGGCGAAGCGGTCGCGGCCAGCCTCCTTGGCCTCGTACATCGCCAGGTCGGCGTTGATGAGGATCTCCTCGCCGGTGACGTCGGAGGCGCCGAACGGCGCCACGCCGACGCTGGTGGTGATGCGGCGCACGCGGCGCGCGCCGACCACGGTGATCTCCTCCCGCACGGCGCGGACGAGCTTTCCGGCGACGGCGTCGGCCAGCTCCGGGCCGCCGGTCGGCAGCAGGATCGCGAACTCGTCGCCGCCGAGGCGGGCGACGATGTCCGAGTCGCGTAGCTGCGCCTTCAGCAGCGCCCCGACCGACACGATCACTTCGTCGCCCGCATTGTGCCCCAGCGTGTCGTTGACCGACTTGAAGTCGTCCAGGTCGAGCACGAGCAGCGCGCCCTCGGCGCCGTACCGCTGCGTGTGCGCGACGTGGCGGTCGAGCTCCTGCTCGAAGCGGCGGCGGTTGAAGAGGCCGGTGAGCGGGTCGTGGTCGACGAGGTGCTGGAGACGTTCCTCGAAGCGCCGGCGGTCGGTGATGTCCTGGATCTGGCCGAGGATGTAGCTCGCCTTGCCGTCGGCGTCGTGCACCAGCGTGGCATTCACCGACACCCAGACGACGTGCCCGTTGGCGTGGATGTAGCGCTTCTCGTTGCGGTGGATCGGCGCGCCGTCCACGAGCGCTCGCCGTGCCTCGGCGGTGCCGGCGACGTCGTCGGGATGCGTCATGTCGTCGGCCGTCATCGCGAGCAGCTGCTCCTCGCTGTAGCCGGTGATCTGGCACAGCGCCTGGTTGACGCGCAGGTGCCGCCCGTTGGCGGGGTCGACGAGGCCCATACCGATCGGCGCCTCCTCGAACGCGGTCCGGAACAGCTGCTCGGCCTGGGCCAACTCGCGCTCGGCCTGCTTGATGGCCGTGATGTCCTGGACGAGCAGCATGCCGCCCTCGATCACCCCGTCGCCGTTGCGCAGCGGCGCGATCTGGACCCAGAAATCGCCCGGATCGGCAGCCATCTCGAACGCCTGGCCCTTGCCGCCGAGCGCGGCGCGGTAACGCGGCGTGAGCATCGCCGCGTGCTGCGGCCACACCTCTGCCAGGGTGCGGCCGACCACGTCGTCGCCGACCGATGCCAAGGCGCCGGCGGCGAACGTGAAGCGGAGGTCGTGGTCGAACGTGACGACCGACGCATGCGGCAGGTTGTGCACGAGCGTGCGGTAGCGCCCCTCGCTGGCCGCCAGCGCGCCCTGCATCGTGTTGCGCTCGGTGACGTCGCGCGCGACGGCGTAGACGCGGTCGTCATCGGGGACCACGCGGGCGGTCCACTCGACGTCGCGCCAGCCGCCCGCCCGCGTGGCGAGGCGGTGGGTGCAGCCGTCGCTCACGCCGGCGAACATCAGCTCGATCTCGCGGCCCGCGCGGGCGCGGTCGTCGGGATGCACGAAGTCGACGAGCGGGCGTGAACGCAGCTCCTCCGCCGTCCAGCCGAGCACGGCGGTCCACGCGTCGTTGACGCGCTCGAGCCGGCCGTTGGCGCCGGCGGTGCAGAGCATGTCCGGTGCGAGGTCGAAGAAGCGCGTCGCCTCCTCCTCGAGCCGGCGGATCTCGGTCTCGTCGCGGACGGTCCCGATCAGGCCGACGATGGCCCCGCTGTGGTCGCGGTAGGGGGCCTTGACGACCGACAGCGTGCGGCCGGAGAGCGTGCGCCAGTAGCGGCGCGTCTCGCCGGTCGCGAGCACCGCCTCGTCGCGGGCACGGCGCTCGGCGCTCGCGTCGCTGCCGAAGATCTCCTCGTCGGTGCGACCGAGCACCGTCTCGCGATCCATGCCGAGCAGTCGCGCGGCGGCCTCGTTGACGAGCTGGTAGCGGCCTTCGAGATCCTTGACGAAGACGCCGTCGCCGGCGCCCTCGACGATCGACTCGAGCAGCAGCGCGCCGTCCTCGCGACCGCTGCGCGCCCGCCACGCGATCACAGCGGCGGCCGCGAACAGCGCCCACAGCACCACGCCGCCGAGGTGCCGGAGCACCGCGAGCTGGATGCAGAACGCGGCGATCAGCGCGGCGATGCCGAGCAGCGGGACGCCGGAACGGCGGGACGGCCGAACGGCGTTGCGGATCAGGCGCAGGGGTCGTTGCGGGGCTGCCACGTTGCCTGTTACATCGGCCGTTCGCGCGTTTGCTCTAGCCTCCGACTCATGCTCGCGAGCGTCGACGGCGCGATCGGGCCCGCCGAAGAGGCCCGCATCCCAGTCACCGACGAGGGTCTGACCCGCGGTGACGGCGGCTTCGAGGTGATGCGGCTCTACGGCGGCCGGCCGTTCGCCTACGACGAGCACATGGCGCGGCTGGAGCGCACCTGCGCCGGGCTGCGCCTGGAGTACGACGGAGACGCGACGCAGGCGGAGATCGCCGCGCTGCTCGCGGCCGCAGGGCCTGCGGACGGGCTCCTGCGCGTGATCGTCACCCGCGGGGGGCGGCGGATCCTCACGGTCGAGCCGCTGCCCGAGCGGCCGCCGGTAGCCCGCGTGGGCACGGTGACGTACGCGCCGACGCGCGTGCTCGACGGCCTCAAGACGCTCTCGTACGCGGCGAACATGCTCGCCGGGCGGCTCGCGCGCGAGCAGGGGTTCGACGAGGCGCTGTTCGTCACCCCGCACGGTCGCGTGCTCGAGGGGCCGACGTGGTCGTTCTTCTGGGTGTCCGGCGGGCGCGTGCTGACGCCGCCGCTCGAGGACCGCATCCTGTCCTCGATCACCCGCGCGTACGTGATCGAGGAATGCGAAGCCGTGGAGCAGCCCTGCACGCTCGAAGACTTGGCGGTCGCCGAGGAGGCGTTCATCGCCTCGACGGTGCGGGTGGTCATGCCGATTGCCGCCGTCGATGAGATCGAGCTGCCGGCCGCGCCGGGTCCCGTGACCGCGGCAGCCGCCGAGCGGATGGACCGCCGGATCGAGCGCGAACTGGCGACCTGGGTCTAGCTGCGTCGGCGCACGGTCTGCCCGCCGGTCTGCCAGTCCACATACCAGAGCACGTGGCCGACGCCGGAAAGCACACCTTGTACCGTGCCGCGGACGCTGTCGAGGAGAGTCGACATGTCTAGACAGCTTCTTACCCCAAAAACCCGTGCAAGTACTCACTGTCATTGGAAACAGGCCGCAATTTGTGAAGGCCGCCGCCGTCTCCGACCGGTTGCGGACCGGTGCGACGGAGGTGCTCGTCCATACCGGTCAGCACTACGACGACGATCTCTCGCGCGTCTTCTTCGATGAGCTGGCGCTCCCGCGGCCCGATCACCAGCTCGACGTCGGCGGCGGCACGAACACCGGCCAGACGGCGCGGATGCTGGCCGCGCTCGAGCCGCTGATCGCCACCGAGCGGCCGGACGCCGTGCTGGTCTACGGCGACACGAACTCGACGATGGCCGGGGCGCTCGCCGGTGCGCAGGCCGGAGTCCCGGTCGCGCACGTCGAGGCCGGGATGCGCTCCTACGACCGCACGATGCCGGAGGAGCTCAACCGCGTGGTCGCCGATCACGCGTCGTCGCTGCTGTTGTGCTCGTCCGAGCGCTCGGCCGAGACGCTGCGTGGCGAGCGGGTGGTGGGCGAGGTCGTCGTGGTCGGAGACGTGATGGTCGACGTCGCGCAGATGGTCGCCCCGCGGGCGCGCGAGCGCATGCAGGCGCTCGCCACAGCCGGGGTGCAGCCGGGGGAGTACGTGCTCGCGACCGCCCACCGCGCCGGCAACGTCGACGACCCGGCGCGGCTCGAGCGGCTCGCCGAGCTGCTGCTGGCCGTGCCCGGGCCCGTCGTGCTGCCGCTGCACCCGCGGACGGGAGCGCGGCTGCAGGCGGCGGGCCTGCGCGAGCGGCTTGCCGCCGGCGTGCACATCGTGCCGCCGCTCGGCTATCTCGACTTCACGGCGCTGCTGCTCAACGCGCGCGCGGTGCTCACCGACTCCGGCGGCGTGCAGAAGGAGGCGTACCTGGCCGGCGTGCGCTGCGTCACGCTGCGCTCCACGACCGAGTGGACGGAGACCGTCGACGCCGGCTGGAACGAGCTCGTGGATCTCGACGCCGAGGCGGCGCTCGCCGCGCTCGCCCGCCCGCTGCCGAGCGAGCGGCCGCCGCTGTACGGGGACGGCCGCGCCGGCGAGCGGGTCGTCGAGGCCCTTCGTAGGATGGCCGGATGAGCTTCGAGGCCGGCCAATACTGCGTGATCGCCGACGACGCCCGGATCGGCGCCGGCACGCGGCTCGGTGCGCACGTGGTCGTGCACCCGGGCACCGTCGTCGGCGAGGGTTGCGAGGTGCAGGACGGGGCGGTGCTCGGCAAGCCGCCGAAGCTCGCCCGTCACTCGACCGCCGCGCGCGCGGGGGGCGACCCGCTCGTGATCGAGGACGGGGCGGTGATCTGCTGCCACGCGATCGTGTTCGCGGGCGCGCGGATCTGTGCGGGCGCGATCGTCGGCGATCAGGCCTTCGTCCGCGAGCGCGCGCGGGTCGGTGCCGGGTCGGTCGTCGGGCGCGGCAGCGCGGTCGACAACGACGTCGTGATCGGCGAGCGCGTGCGGGTGCAGACCGACGTCTATTTGACCGCGTACTCGGTGGTCGAGGACGACGTGTTCGTGGGGCCGGGCGCGCTCACTACGAACGACTCGACGATGTCGCGCCATGATCGCTCGTACGAGTTGCGTGGGGCCGTCCTGCGCCGCGCCTGCCGGATCGGCGGCGCCGCGGTGCTCGTCCCGGGCGTCGAAGTCGGCGAGGAGGCGTTCGTCGCCGCCGGAGCGGTGGTCACCCATGATGTGCCGCCCCGCGGCGTCGTGATGGGCGTCCCGGCGCGGGTGGTCCGCGAGGTGCCGGAAGCGGACCTGCTCGAGCACTGGCGGTAGCGATTGCCCGCGCCGCTGACCGGCACGCACGTGCTGTCGGGCTGGTGGCGACGTGCGGGCGCGCAGATCATCGACGGGCTGATCGTCGGCTTCGGCGCCGCGGCGCTACTCGTCGCGATCACCGCGCCGTTCTCGATCGGGTTCTTCGCCGGCGACACCGTCGGCATCGTGGCCGTGCTCGTCGGCCTGTTCATCGGCGTGCTGTGCGTGGCGATCGTCTCGCTGCTCTACGCGCCCGCGATGATGGCGCGCACGAACGGCAAGACGCTCGGGCGCATGGCGACCGGCATCCGCGTCGTGCGCGCGAACGGGCTGCCGATCGACTTCGGCTTCGCGGTGCTGCGCGAGGTCGTGGTGAAGGCGCTGCTGTTCGGCTTCCTCGCGAGCATCACCGGGGGCCTCGCCTGGCTGGTCGACGACTTGTGGCCGCTGTGGGACGACGAGAACCGCGCGCTCCACGACTTCATCGTGGACACGCGGACGATCCTCGACGGCTAGGCCGGCGTGGCCGCGCGGGCGGCGGCGCTGGAGCGCCCCGCCTCGGTCCAGATCACCTGGTCACGACCCGGCCCGACGCTGATCAGCCCGACGGGCACGCCGACGGAGTCGGCCACGTACGCGAGGTAGTCGCGCGCGGCCTGCGGGAGGTCGCGCTCCTCGCGGCAGTCGCTGATGTCCTCGTCCCACCCCGGGAGCTGCTCGAACTCGCCGGCCGCCCGGTGCATGACGCTCTGGTGGTACGGATAGGCGTCGAAGCTCGCCTCTTCGGGGCCGCGGTAGCGCGTGCAGACGTTGAGCGCGCCCAGGCCGGTCAGGACGTCGAGCTTCGTGATCGTCAGGTAGTCGAGGCCGTTGATGCGGCTGGCGTAGCGGAGCGCCACGAGGTCGAGCCAGCCGACGCGCCGCGCGCGCCCGGTCGTCGTCCCGTACTCCCCGCCGGCCTCGCGCATCGCCGCGCCGAGCTCGTCGTCGAGCTCGGTCGGGAACGGGCCCGAGCCGACGCGCGTGGCGTACGCCTTCGCGACGCCCCACACCTCGTCGATGTCCTTCGGGCCGACGCCGACCCCGGCGCAGGCGCTGCCGGCCACGACGTTGGAGGACGTCACGAACGGATACGTCCCGTGGTCGATGTCGAGCAGCGTGCCCTGCGCGCCCTCGAACAGGACGTTGCCGCCGCTGTCGAGCACGTCCCACGTGAGCCGCGCGGTGTCGGCGATGTACTGCTCGATGCGGTGCCCGTAGGTCAGGTAGTCCTCGGTCATCGACTGCAGGTCGAGCTCGGGCGACTTGGCGAACGGGCGCAGCGCGAGGCGCTTGGGGTCGAGCGCCGCGGCGATCTTCTTCTTGAGGATCTTCTCGTCGAGCAGGTCCTGCACGCGGATGCCGAGCCGCGCCGCCTTGTCGGCGTAGCAGGGCCCGATCCCCCGGCGCGTGGTGCCGATCTGCAGCTTGCCCAGCTTCGCCTCGGCCGAGTGGTCGAGAAGCATGTGGTAGGGCATGATCAGGTGCGCGTTGGCGCTGATCCGCAGGCCCGAGAGGTCGATCCCCTTGGCACGCAGGTCGTCCAGCTCGCCGGTCAGCACCTTCGGGTCGATCACGACGCCGTTCCCGATCGCGCAGAGGCGCCCGGGGTAGAGGATCCCCGACGGGATCAGGTGGAACTTCCACTTCACGCCGTCGTCGCGGACGATGGTGTGGCCCGCGTTGTTGCCGCCCTGGAAGCGGATCACCATGTCCGCGTGCTCGGCGAACAGGTCGGTGATCTTGCCCTTGCCCTCGTCGCCCCACTGGGCGCCCACGATCACGATGCCGGCCATCGCCGGTCAGTCTAGGGGGCGGCGCCCGTAGTTCGATGGCGTAGCGCCCTCCCAGATCGCGTCCTCGTCCTCCACCAGCGGGGTCTCCACCCGCGCGTGCACCGGGAGCCGGTGATCGTCGCCCCACATCGGCAGCGGGTCGCCGCCGCAGATCTCGTAGATCCGCGACACCGTGCGGTGCCCGATCTGCGCCTCCAGCTCGCCGCGGTCGAGGTTGGTGGTGAGCAGCAGCGCCTTGCCGTCCTCGTAGCGCGTATTGACGATCGTGTAGAGCTGCTCGAGCACCCACGCTGAGCTCTGCTCCGCGCCGACGTCGTCGATGTGCAGCAGGTCGACCGCGCACAAGCGGTCGATCAGCTCGTTCAGCGAATACTGCGCGTCGTCGGCGAACGTGTCGCGCAGCAGGGCGAGCAGCCGCGGCAGCGAGTAGATCGCGACCGTCCGCTGCGCCTCCATCGCGGCCTTCGAGATCAGCATCGCCAGCGTCGTCTTGCCGGTCCCGACGCCGCCGACGAACCAGATGCCCCGACCCTCGTCGAGCTTCTCGTCGATCGCCCGCACATACGTGCGGACCTCGCGCAGCAGCGCGGCGTTCATCGACGCCACCGGCTCGCGCTCGAACGACACCTCGCGGAACCGCCGCGGCAGCCGCCCGGCCACGGCCGCCGCCCGCTTGCGCGCCATCCGCTTGGGCCGGCACGAGCACGGCCGCGCCCGCCGCCCATCCTCGTCCCAGAGGAAGCCGGAGCCGTCGCAGTGGTTGTCAGGGCATGCCGCGCTCAATAGCCGTCATCCCCGGCGTACGACATGAAGCGCGGGAACTCCTTCTGGAACGCCAGCTCGACGTTGCCCAGGCCGCCGTTGCGGTGCTTGGCGATGATCAGGTCCGCGATCCCCTCGCGCTCGGACTCGTGGTCGTAGTACTCGTCGCGGTAGATGAACATCACGAGGTCGGCGTCCTGCTCGATACTTCCGCTTTCGCGAAGGTCGGAGAGCACCGGCCGCTTGTCTGTGCGCTGCTCGACGCCGCGGTTGAGCTGCGAGAGCGCGATGACTGGGACCTGCAACTCGCGCGCGAGTGTCTTGAGGCCGCGGGAGATCTGCCCGATCTGCTCTACGCGGTTGTCGACCGCGCCGCTCGCCCGCATCAGCTGCAGGTAGTCGATCAGGATCAGACCCAGCCCGTCGGCGTTCTGCTGCGCGAGCCGGCGCGACTTCGCGCGCACGTCGAGCACCGACAGGTCGGACGAGTCGTCGATGTAGAGCGGCGACTCGGCGAGCCGGTTCGACGCCTGCAGGATCTTCGGCCAGCGCGAGGCCGGCACCTTGCCCTTACGCAGGTCGTCGCCCTTGATCGACGCCTGCGAAGCGATGAAGCGCTGCGCGAGCTCGGACTCCGACATCTCGAGCGAGAACAGCGCGACCGCCTGCTTGGACTCCAGCGCCGCGTTCTCGGCGAAGTTCGCCATCAACGCGCTGTTGTGGACGACGATGTCGTCGGCGACGAAGTTGTGCACGCCCGGCACGGTGAGGTCGTAGGTCTCGACCTCACCGACCGGCTCGATCGTCGCCACCTCGTCCCACCAAAGGTCGGACGCGGCAAGAGTATGGAGCTCCTGGCTCTCTGTGGCGGCCGCGAGCGTGGCGAGCTGTGTGCGCGACATGCCACGTGACCGCACGTGCCAGTTGTGGTT
Source organism: uncultured Solirubrobacteraceae bacterium (assembly GCA_963803335.1). Classification (GTDB taxonomy): domain Bacteria; phylum Actinomycetota; class Thermoleophilia; order Solirubrobacterales; family Solirubrobacteraceae; genus DASSUW01. The sequence continues at coordinate 21,578 of CAWDME010000024.1, forward strand.
GCGCGGGTGGCCGACCGCGGCGCTGACATCCGCCCACGGGCGGTCTCCCTTGGCGGCGACGATCTTGTCCCAGACCTCGATCGGCAGCGTGTCGATATAGACCTTCGGCTGCCGGAGCGCGCCGGTCGCCGCCACTCGCTCGAGCCGGTCCTCCTTGCCGACCACGGCCACCAGGCGCGCGAAGGCGTCGAGCCCCTCGCGCGAGGTGATGCGGACCTCTCGGGCGATGGTGTCGGTTCCCTCGTAGACCTGTCGGCGCAGAGGTCGGATGCTGGCGACGATCCCGAGGCGCAAGAGCAGGTGCTGCACATCGTGCGCGAGCCGCTCGCTGATGGTCGTGTAGCCAATCTGGCAGTAGCGCTCCGAGTGGTAGACATGGCCATCGCAGGCGTACAGGACGGACAGGAACCGCGCGATCTGCTGATCGTCGAGGGCGAAGATCGCGTCCGGGACGAACTTGTCCGAGGACCGCCGCCCCCATATCCCGTGCGTGCGACACAGCTCAGTCAGTGGGTTGGGGCCCTTGCCGCGCCCGGCGCTGATGCATGCGGTGCCGCCATGCGCCTGCGCGACCCTCAGACCGAGCGCGGCGGCTGCGCGCTCGACCTCAGGCAGCACTCGGGAATCGTTGCCGAAGCAGAAGCGAGGCGTCCGCTGCGTGAGGTTGCCATCGGCGATGAGCGCGGCGAGCAGCACGATCTCGTGGTCCGCGATCGGCTGCGTTGCGTTATCGCGCGGGAGCCGGCGAGGCACCGCGATGCGCGAGCCAGCGTCCAACTCGCGGAGTTCACGCCAACCGTCCAGGGTCATGACCGGGTGGTTTGCGGTTGCCGTCACGCTGCGGCCGAGCCGCGTGGTGAGCCGGAACACGGTCTGGACGCCGCTGCGGAGCGCGGCGGTCACGTGGGCGGGGCGAAGCTTGAGGTCGGGGCCGACGGCGGCGACGACGGCGTCGTCGCCGGCCTCGAACGCGCTGACGAGCTCGTCGATGCGTCGGCGGGCGCCCGTGCGTGGGTCGTACACGCGAGCCGAGCCCGCGAGGCACTTCCCCATGCTCGGCCTGGCGGCCAGGATGATCAGGTTGCCGGGCTGGAAGCCGCCGGTGATGATGTCGAGGTCGTCGAAGCCGGAGGCGGTGCCGGTGATGGCCTTGCCCTCGCGCGACAGGCGCTCGAGCTTGTCGAGCTCGGCGTCGAGGAGGTCGTGGATCGCGCGGAAGTCCTTGCGGCTGTCCTCGTGAGCGACCTCGAGGATCGCGCGCTCGGCCATGTCGACGAGCTCGCGCGGGAGCGCCTCGTGGCTGTGCACGCGCGCCTGGATCTCGTAGGAGGCGCGCAGCAGGCGGCGGAGCATCGCGTTGTCGCGGACGATGCGCGCGTACTGGCGGACGTTGCCGACGGCGGGGACCGAGCCGGCAAGCAGGTCGATCGCGGCACGGCCGCCGACGGCCTCGAGGTCACCGGCCTGCTTGAGGTGCTCCACGAGCGTCAGCGCGTCGACCGGCTCGCCGACGCTGTGGAGATCGAGCATCGCCTGGTAGATGCGGCCGTGGCCCTCCCGGTAGAAGTCGTCCGGGTGCAGGCGCTCGTCGATGATCAGGGCGGGCAGCGCCGTGTCCGACAGCAGCACGGCGCCGAGCACGGACTGCTCGGCCTCGAGGTTCTGCGGCGGGGCGACGGGCCCGTTGAACCCTCCGCGGGCGGGCCCGTCGTGGGGCGAGCCGTGGCCGTTGGTGCGATCGGGAGCGCTCATGGGCCGGTCGAGTCTAGGTCGGGGACCGGTCACTCAGGCCGAGTCCGACGGCCCGTTCCTGCTCGCTCCGCAGAATTGTCGCGAAGGTGTTGCGAAGTCGGGACGAAGCCCGGCTGAGGTGTTACTTGTCCTCGACGATCATCGTCTTGACCGACGCCACGACGCCGGTCGCAACCTCGACCTCGACCATGCGCGTGCCGACCGTCTTGATCGGCTCGCCGAGCCGGATGTCGTGCCGGTCGATCGTGAGGCCGCGGGCCTCCTTGATCGCGTCGGCGATGTCCTGCGCGGTGACGGAGCCGAACAGGCGACCGTCCTCGCCCGCCTGGTGCGGGATCGTCAGGACGGTCTTGTTGAGCAGCTCGGCGCTGTCCTGTGCCTTGCTCTGCGCGTCGGCGACCGCGCGGTCGGCGGCCTCCCTACGCCGCTGCGCGGCCACGATCGAGCCCTTGGTGGCGGGCTCCGCGAGCTTGCGCGGGATCAGGTAGTTGCGCAGGTAGCCCTTCGAGACGTCAATGACCTCGCCGCGCTCGCCGAGCTTCTCCACGTCCTGGAGCAGGATCGCCTGGGGCATGTCGGCCGCCTAGCGCTCGCGGTCGCGATCGCGGTCGCGATCACGCGGGCCGCGCTCGTCGCGCGTCTCGCGGTTGTCGCCCACGTACGGGAGCAGCGCGAGCTCGCGCGCTCGCTTGACCGCCGTCGCGATCTGGTTCTGGTGACGCCGGCAGGCCCCGGTGATGCGGCGCGACCGGATCTTCCCGCGATCCGAAATGAACTTCCGGAGCGTGTTGATGTCCTTGTAGTCGACGAACTCGACCTTGTCGCGGCAGTACTGGCAGGACTTGCGGCGCCCTCCGCCGGGACCGCCCTTGCGATCTCGCCGGCGTGTCGGCCGGCTGCGCTGCTTTGCCACGTTCGAATACCTCTCTTGACTACCTGAAGTCGGATGCGCGCCGCGCGTACGAGCAGCGGCGACCAGGCCGACAGGGTAGCGAAACGCGGGCGGCGCCCCCTCGCGGAGGCGCCGCAGCCGTGGGCTTAGAACGGGATGTCGTCGTCACCCGCCGAGGGGGCGCCGCCTCCGGACGGCGCGCCGGCGGGCTCGAAGTCGCGCGTGTCGGCCGGGACGTCGGACCGCGGGGTGAACCCGTTGCCGCCGCCCATGCCGGCGTCGTCGCGGCTGCCGAGGAACTGCACCGACTCCGCGATGATCTCCACGTTCTGGCGCGTGTTGCCCTCCTTGTCCTGCCACTCGCGCCACTCAAGGCGACCGTCGATCGCCACCGGGCGGCCCTTGGACAGGAAGCGCGAGCAGTTCTCGCCCTGGGCGCCCCAGACCGTTACGTCGAAGTAGTTGGGCTTGTCCTCCCAGTCGCCGCCGGCGCTGCGGCGGCGCGTGTTGCAGGCGACGCGCAGCGAGCACACGGACGTGCCGCTCCCGGTGGAGCGCAGTTCGGGATCGCGCGTGAGGTTGCCTGTAAGGACGACCCGGTTGATGTTGGTGGCGGCCACGGATGGCTCCTTTCGACTGCTCAGACCTCTCGAAGTTCTCGGATGCCGAGTCTAGGGGTGGCTTCGGCCGTAACCGTCGTCAGCGCTGCATATTGCGGCGAATCGTTCGCGAAGAATTCACACGGCTCCGGAGAGTCGTGACGAATGGGAGCCTGGAGCGAGCCGCGGGCTACGCGAGCTCGTCTTCGAGCTGCTCCGTCGGAGCAGGCGCGGCGGCGGCCATGGCCGCGGGGCGCAGGTCCGGCGGCGCTGGCGTGCCGGGCCGGAGCTTGATGATCCGGAAGCGCAGGATGCCGTCCGTGATCTTGAGGTTGTGGTCCAGCTGCTCCAGCAGCGCGGACGAGCCGCGGAACTGAATCAGGTGGTAGTCCGCCTCCGCGTGCTTGCGCACCTCGTACACGGTGTGGCGATTGCCCCAGTCGTGGCGACCGACGATCTCGCCGGCCCGATCGATCGCGTCCTCGACGTTCGCGAGGATCGTGTCGCGCCGCTCCTGCTCGATCGTGGTGTCGAGCAGCAGGATGAGGTCGTAGACGGGTGCTTCCGAGGCCATGCGGCGGCGCATGGTAGCAGCGCGGGGCGAACCGGCTGCCGCTCCAGCCTAGGTATTCCATGGGTTTCGACGTGCTGCGCCGAGTGCGCTGGAGGAACGTGGGGCGTGCCGTGGCAGCGGTCGCCCTGGGGGCCGTCGTGGTGGCGTGGCCGCGGCTGACGGCGCCCACGCCGCGAGCGCCCGGGAACGCGGTGACGCCGCTCGTCGGCGGGTCGGCGCAGACGGCGCCGGCGGGCCGAGGTGGCCGGGTGGGACGGCGGCGAGCGCCTCGAATGGCGGGGCGGCGAGAGGGCCGGGTGGGGCGGGGCAGACCGCTGCGGGTGCGGCGGGGTCGGGACCGTGCGGTGCCGCGGGGCGGACGGCGGCAGGTGAGGCGACGGCAGCAGCGTCGCGCGGGGCGGCGGCGAGAACGTCGGGCGGCGGGGCGGCGAGCGCCTCGGGTGGCGGGGCGGCGAGAGCGCCGGGTGGGGCGGCGGCAAGACGTCGTGGTGGCGCCGCCGCAGCCCGTGCCATCACAGACGCCGGTGGCCGCGCCCGCGCCGCCACCGCCCGATCCCGCGCAGACCGAGTTCGGCTTTGAAGGCGGCTAGATCGCCGGCGCTGGCCGATTGCCCGACGCCGTACCCAGCCGTAGTTCGCAGCTAGGCCGACGCGGCCGCGCCCCGCGCCTTCGCCCGGATGTCGGAGATCTGCTCGTCGATCCAGTCGCCCGGGTCGCGCGAGGTGACGATCTCCTTCAGCCCGCGCGCCCGCCGCGAGCGCTCGTCCGCCGCCATCGTCAGCGCCGTGAAGATCGAGTCCGCCAGCTCCTGCACGTCGAACGGGTTGACCGACAGCGCGTACTCGCCGAGCTCCTCGTGCGCGCCCGTGTTCTCGCTCAGGATCGAGACGCCGTCGCGCTCGTTCACCAGCGGCCCCTCCTTGGCGACCAGGTTCATCCCGTCGAACATCGCGTTGACCATCATCACGTCGTAGTGCTTGTAGGAGGCCACCGCCTCCTCCAGATCATCACGGAGCTTGAGGTCGATCGGCATCCAGTCGGGCGTCCCGTGCCGGTGGTTGACGACCGCGACCAGGGCCTCGATCTTCTCCAGGTACTCGGCGTACTCGGGCACGTCCGTCCGCGACGGCATCAACTGCGCGGTGAACGTGATCCGCTCGGCGAACTCCGGGTGCTGCTCGAGGAAGATGTCGAACGCGGTGAAGCCGCGCAGCACGTTCTTCGAGAGGTCGGCGCGGTCGACGCGCAGGATCGAGAACTCGCGCCGGCGGTGCAGGATCTTCTCCTCGAACGCGCGCACGCCGTCGCGCCGCGCCACCTCCTCCGTCGCGCGGTAGTCGATCGGGAGCGGGTAGGCGCGCACCCACACGTCGCGGTCGTCGCAGTGCACGACGCCGCGCTCCATGTCGACCTCCAGATCCATGAGGTCGCGGCAGCACTGCAGGAAGTTGCGCCGGTACGAGCGCGTGTGGAAGCCGATGATGTCGTTCGCCAGCAGCCCCTCGTAGATCTGGTCGCGGATCCAGGCGGGCAGTACGCGCCAGGCGTCCGACTGCGTCCAGGGGATGTGGACGAAGTGGTGCAGGAAGACGTCCGGACGCTCGCGCCGCACCATCGCCGGCAGCGTGTAGAGCTGGTAGTCGTGGACCATCACGACCGGCTCCTCGTCCCCCTCGATCTCATCGAGCACCGCGCGCGCCAGGTCCTCGTTGACGACCTGGTAGCCGTTCTCGAACGCGTCGACCTCGTGGCGGCGGATGTCCGGAGCGTTGCTCTGGTCCCACAGGTAGTGCTGGATGAACCAGAGCATCGGGTTGGCGAAGATGTTGTAGAAGCGGTCGTAGGCCTCGTCGTCGGAGGCCACGAAGCGCACGTGATAGGCGCCGCCCTCGGGCGCCGCGACCTCGAATGGCCGGCCGTCATGCTCCTCGGTCTGCCGCACGTCGCCCTCGGTCATCGCCGAGGCGATCCAGATCGCGTCGCGGTGCGACGCCAGGCCCGTCAGGGCGGTCACGAGGCCGCCGGTGCCGCGTTTGAGCGACCCGTCGTCCTGGAACGTGACGGGCCCGCGATTCGAGACCAGCACCAAAGGGGGAGCGGTCATTTCACAACACCTCGTGGAAGATCTTCAGATAGTCGCGCAGATAGCGCGGCGTGAGGAAGTGGGAGCGCACGTGTTCTTTACCGCGCAGCCCTAAAGACTTCCCGAGCGCGGGGTCCTTCAACACGTCCAGGATGCGCGCCGCGCACTGCTCGATGCTGTCGACGAGATAGCCCGATTCGCCGTCGACGACCTGCAGCGGAATGCCGCCGACGTTGCCGCCGATGAACGGCCGGCCCTTCCACAGCGCCTCGCTGACCGTCAGCCCGAAGCCCTCGCGCGTCGACTTCTGGATCACGACCTCGGCCAGCGACTGGAACGCGTTGACCTCGATCGCGCCGACGTTGTTGAAGTTGTTGAGGATGTGGATGTCCGGGTCGCCGTCCGCGTGCGCGAGCGTCGAGTTGTAGAAGTCCCAGCCCTCGGGGTCGTCGGACGCCATCGAGCCGACCAGCGCGAGCTGCACGTTGGGCACTTGCTCCTTGACGATCCGGTAGGCGTCGATGACGCCCAGCGGATCCTTCCAAGGGTCAAAGCGTGACACCTGGCAGATCATCGGTCGCGAGGTGTCGATCCCGAACTGCTTGCAGACGAACACGGAGTCCTCGAGAGACAACGCCATGTTCTTGGGTGTCAGCGGGTCGATCGCGGGCGGCACGATGTTGACGTTGCCGTTCATCCCGTCAGGCACGTAGTCGGCGACGTGGAAGAGCGTCTGCGGGTAGCTCTCGATGTACGGGAGCAGGCGCTCCATCGTCCCCGGGTTCGGCGTCGAGACGTCGATGTGGCAGCGCCACACCCAGCCCTTGGCCTTCTCCGGCACGAGCTTGTACAGAGCGGCCGGCTGCGGATCGTGCACGATGCAGACGTCCCACCCGCGGGCGAGCTCGCGGGCGTTCATCTCGTTGTACTGCGTCCAGGTCGCCCACTGCTCCTCGGTGAGGTCCTGCGGGTTGCCCTGCAGCGCGTTGTGCATGATCTTCGTGGAGTTGAAGAACTCCTCGCGCCCGTAGATCACCTGCCATTCGACCTCGAGGCCGATGTCGCGCATCAGCGGGACCAGCGTGTAGAGGATCTCGGACACGCCGCCGCCGAATGCGGTCGCGCTCAGGTGGACGACCCGCCGGCCCTTGAGCGGCTCCGCCAGTTCACGGATCTCCTCGACGAGGGAGCGGCCGACGATGTGGGTGTAGTCGGCGAGGCTCTTGTGGGCCAGCGCGACGGCTTGGAGCACGCAGGAAAACCTACCCGCCGACCCGGCTGAGCGGGCGCTCGCCGAGCTTCACGCGGATCTCTTGCGTCTTGCCGTCGCGGTGGATCTCGAGCGGGACGGTGTCACCCGGCTTGAAGCCGGCGATCACGTCGGCGAGCTGCGCGGAGTCCTCGACCGGCTTGCCCGCGACCTTCGTGATCACGTCGCCGCCCGGCCTGAACGACTGCGCCTGGAACGTGACGTCGCCGCTCCCGCCGTGGATCCCGGCGCGTTCGGCGGGGCCGCCGGAGTTGACCTCCTGCACCCACGCGCCCTTCACGACGTCGAGGTTGAAGCGGTCGACGAGCTGCGGGTAGACCTGCACGGACGAGACGCCCAGGTACGCGTAGCGCGCCTCGCCGCCGTCGCGCAGCATCCCGAGCGAGCGCTTGACGGCGTCGATCGGCACCGCGAACCCGACGCCTTCGCCGCCGCCGGACGTCGTCTTGATCTGCTGGTTGATGCCGACGACGCGCCCGCCGGCGTCGACGAGCGGGCCGCCCGAGTTGCCGGGGTTGATCGCCGCGTCGGTCTGGATCGCGCCGGAGATGCTGAAGCTGGTGAGCGAGTCGATCGAGCGGTCCACCGCCGAGACGACGCCCACGGACAGGGACTGGCGCTCGCCGAACGGTGACCCGATCGCGGCGACCGGCTCGCCGACCTCGACGTCGTGGCTCGAGCCGAGCGGCATCGGCCGCAACGTCAGCCCGTTCGGGTCGATCTTCAGCAGCGCGACGTCGGCGTTCGGGTCGGTGCCGAGGATCTTCGCCTGGACGGTGTTGCCGTCCTCGAACTCCACATAGACCGCGCGCGCGCGCTTGATCGCGTCACCCTCGCCGGTGGTGACGACGTGGGCGTTGGTGGCGATCTGGCCGGTGTCGTCGAGCACGAAGCCCGACCCGACGCCGCCGCTCCCACCGCCACCGCCGCCGCCGTTGAGGAGCGAGTCCAGGCTGCCGCCCGAGCCGAACAGCGAGACGACGGTGACCACGCTCGGCGACTCGCTCTTGTAGATCGCCTTCGGGTCGAACCCGCCCTCCTTGCCGATCGACTTGATGACCTCGACGCGCGTCTGCGGAGGCTTGGGCGTGCTCTGGGCGGACGGCGACGACTTGTCGCCGCAGCCCGCCGCGGCGAGCGCCAGCACGGCGACCAGCGCGAGGGCGAGCTTCATCCCGGCAGCACCAGCGAGAACGTCGTGGACCCCGGGGCGGAGCGGACCGTCAGCCGCCCCTGCATCCGCTCGGCCAGCTCGCGCGCGATCGCGAGGCCGAGGCCGGCCCCCTGCGCCTCCTCGTTGGACGTGAAGAACGGCTCGAAGATGTGAGGCATGTTCTGGCGCTTGATCCCGAGACCCCGGTCGGAGACCTCGAGGCGCACGTGCCCGTTATCCCGGTCGGCCGAAACACGGACGCCCGTGCCGGTGGGCGTGTGCACCAAGGCGTTGTCGAGCAGGATACGAAGCACCTGCGCCACGCGCTCGGGGTCGCAGTCGAGCTCGATCGGGTCGTTGTCGAGCTCGAGCGCGACGGTCGACTCGTGCCGCTGGGCGGCGGGCGTGAACTCCGCCGCCACCTCGCGCGCGAGCTGCCCGACGTCGGTCGGCTCCGGGCGCAGCTCCAGCGCGCCCGACTCCAGCCGCGACAGGTCGAGCAGCTCGGTCGCAAGCTTGCGCATCCGGTCGACCTGCCCGCGCAACTGCTCGAGGAACTGGCGGCGCGTCTCCTCGTCGAGGTCCTCGTCGGCGAGCAGCTCGAGGAAGCCGCCGAGCGAGAAGATCGGCGTGCGCAGCTCGTGCGAGGCCGAGGCGATGAACTGCTTGCGCGCGCGGTCCAGCCGCGCGAGCTGGTTCTGCATGTCGTCGAACGCCTTCGCGAGCTGGCCGAGCTCGTCGTCGGAGTCGGCGCGGATCGGGTTCGAGAAGTCACCGGACGCGACCTTGCGCGCCGCGTGCTCGAGGCGCCCGACGCGCTGGGACAGCGCGCGCGCCACGAGGTAGCCGGCGGCCAGCGCGATCACGAGCGCGATGCCGCCGGACACCAGGATCTGGCGGCGGATCAGCGACACGTTGCCCTCGACCTCGTCGAGCGTGCCGGCGAACACGGCGACGCCGACGACGCTCTTCCCTTTGATCAGCGGGTACGCGACGACGGCGTAGCGACCGTTGGGGATGGCGTCGGTCGATGCGACCGGACGGCGCGTGCGGGCCGCCTCGAGTGCGATCGGCGTGACCTCCTCGTATTCGAGGCCGCCGTCGGGGACCGAGTCGATCCTGCCGGCCAGCGACAGCGGATTGCCGAGGTTGTTGAGGATCAGGACCTCGGCGTTGGCGCCCGCTGCGGCCTGGTTGACCTGACGGCGAGGGAGTGGTGGCTCCTTGGACCCCGCGAGGTACATGTTCGCGAACCCGGTCCTGCCCTCGACGTTGCTGCGGGCGTCCTGCAGCAGCCGCTCGAGCTTCTGGTTGCGCAGCCGCTCCTGCAGCCGCGGCGTCACCGTGAGGTAGATGGTCCCGATCGCGCCGAGCACGATGAGCCCGAACACGACCGCCAACCGGTTGCGCAGCGACCGCAGGCCGATCATCGCCGGGGACTACTCCTCGTCGTCCCGGAAGCGGTAGCCCACGCCGCGCACCGTGAACAGGTACTCGGGCTCTTTCGGGTCCGCCTCGATCTTCTCCCGCAGATGGCGGATGTGCACGTCGACGGTCCGGGGGTCGCGATACGCGGAGTCACCCCACACGCGCGAGAGCAGCATGTCGCGCGTGAAGACCCGGCCGGGCGTGCGGGCCAGCGCGGTGAGGATCTCGAACTCGACGAACGTCGTCGCGACCGTGTCGCCGTCACGCACGACCGTGCGCTTCGTCGGGTCGATCCGCAGCCCGCGGATCTCGATCGCCGCCTCGTCGTCGGCCTCCGGTTGCGCCATCCCCGCACGGCGCAGCGCGGCCTTCACGCGCGAGCGGAACTCGCGCATCGAGAACGGCTTGGTGATGTAGTCGTCGGCCCCGAGCTCGAGGCCGAGCACCTTGTCGATCTCCTCCGACTTGGCCGTGAGCATGATGATCGGCACGGTCGAGCCCTTCGCCCGCAGCCGCTTGCAGACCTCGAGGCCGTCGATCCGCGGCAGCATCAGGTCCAGCACCACGAGATCGAACTGCTGCTCGGAGAAGCGCGCGAGCGCCTCGCGGCCGTCTGACGCCTGCACGACCTCGTACCCGTCCCGTTGCAGGGGGAACGACAGCAGCGTCTGAATCGGCTGCTCGTCGTCTACCAGCAGGATGCGGGGTGGTCGATCGGCCATATTCGACTTATTGCGAGGATAGTGAGCAGTACCCTCGTTCGGTGCTCGACGTCCGGGTGTATCGAGCCGCGTTCCTGCCGGCGTTGATCGCGCTGTTCGTCGCGGCGTTCTCGCTGGTGGACCGGCCCACACCATTGGTTTCGCCGCTGGCGGCCGATGCGTTCGACGGCGCGCGCGCATTCGGCGGCAAGGCGCCGCTGCGCAACTCGCTCCACGAACTCGCCTCGTCGTTCCCGAACCGCCAGACCGGATCGGCCGACGACGCGGCGCTGGCGGACCGCGTCGCCTCGACGCTGAAGGCGTCGGATCAGCGCAACCGGCCGGCGTTCCGCGTGACGCGCCACTTCAACGGCGCCGCGGAAACCGTGATCGGGGTCCGGCCGGGCCTGTCGAGCCGCCAGATCGTCGTGATCAGCCATCGCGACTCGCAGGCGCGGCCCGGGCTCGCCGAGCTGTCGGGCACGGCGGCGATGCTCGAGCTGGCGCGCCTGTTCCGGGCGCGAGAGCTGCGCAAGACGCTCGTGCTCGTCTCGACGTCCGGTGCCGGTGAGGGCTTCACGGGCGCGAGCGCATGGGCCGGTGACGCGTCCGGCGGTCCCGTCGACGCCGTGATCGTCCTCGGCGACATGGCCGGCACGAGCACGGCGCGGCCATCGGTCGTCCCGTGGTCGCTCGGCGTCGGGTCGGCGCCGCTCGGCCTGCAGCGGACGGTCGAGAACTCGCTACGGGCCGAGGGCGGCCGCGCCGGCGGGACGCGCGCGATCGGGCAGTGGATCCGCCGCGCGCTGCCGTTCACGGTGTCCGAGCAGGGCGTGATCGCCGACGCCGGGTTGCCGGCCGTGACGCTCAGCTCCTCGGGCGAGCGCGGGCCGGCCGCGAACGAGCACGTGCGCCGCGGCCGGCTCGACCGCTTCGGCCGCACGGTGCTGCGGACGGTCAGCGCGATCGATGCCGCGGGTTCTGACCGCGAGGCCGACGAGCCGGCCTTCGCAGGCGACCCGCACGGCATCGGGACGATGCGCAACGTGCTGCCCGACTGGGCCGTGCGGCTGCTCGTCGGCACGCTGCTGCTCCCGGCGTTCCTGACCGCGCTCGACGGCTTCTTCCGCATCCGCCGCCGCCGACTCGCCGTCGGGCCGTGGATGGCCTGGCTGGGCGCCACCGCGCTGCCGGTCGTGCTGCTGTGGATCTGGACGCGCGGGCTCGGCATCGCCGGCGCGATCGAGCCGCTCGACGCGCCGGTCCTGCCGCTGCCGCCGTTCGATCGCGGGGCGGCGATCGCGGCCGGCTCGCTCGTGCTGGTCGCCGTGCTCGGCTGGTTCGGCGTCCGCCGGCTGATCCTCGCGCGCGCGGGCGAGCGCGCGAACCCGATGGCGGGGAGCCTGGCCGCCGCCACCGGCGCCCTGCTGTGCCTGCTCGCCGCGCTCGTGTGGGTGGTGAACCCCTACGCTGCGGCGCTGCTGCTCCCGGCCGCCCACGTGTGGCTGTTCGCGGCCGCGCCCGGCAGCCGCCTGCGCGGCTGGGCGGGCGTCGCCGCCGTCGCCGTCGGGCTGCTGCCGTTCGCCGCCGTCCTCCTCTACTACGCGGAGGCGCTCAACCTGAACCCGCTCGAGCTGGCCTGGATGAGCTTCCTGGCCGTCGCCTCCGGGCAGCTGTCGCTCGCGGTCGGCGTGGTCGTCGCCGGGCTGCTCGCCTGCCTGGCCGGCCTGGTCACGATCCTGCGCGCGCGCCGCCGCGTGCACGCGAACGCCGAGCCCGAGCCGCTGCGGACGCGCGGCCCGGTCAGCTACGCAGGCCCCGGCTCGCTCGGGGGCACGGAGTCGGCGCTGCGGCGATGACCGCCACGGCTCGGCGCCCGCGCTCGCTCCGCCGTGCCCTGCGGGCGCTGTCGAGCGTGCTGATCGTGGCGGGCGTCATCCTGCTCGTCGACGCGGGGGTGACGCTGCTGTGGCAGGAGCCGGTGTCGGCGGTCTACGCCCACTTCCAGCAGAACGCGCTCAGCGGCGACCTCACCGAGCTCGAGCAGGCGCCGCTGGCGCCGGCCGAGCGGCGGGCGCTCGACAAGATCCCCGATCCCGCCCGCAAGCTGGCCTTCCGTGCCCGCGCGCTGAAGCGGCACCTGCAGCCGGGCGACGCGATGGGGCGGATCGTGATGCCGGCGATCGGGGTCAATGACGTGTTCGTCCAGGGCACCGACGCCGGCGACCTCAGCAAGGGGCCCGGCCACTACCCCGCGACGCCGCTGCCGGGCGAGAGCGGCACCGTGGCGATCGCCGGCCACCGCACCACCTACGGCGCGCCGTTCCGCCACATCGACGGCCTCAAGCCGGGCGACCGGATCGAGCTGCGGATGCCGTACGGGCGCTTCGCCTACCGCGTCGAGCGGACGAAGATCGTGCCCCCCACCGACTTGTCGGTGATCGACCGCGTCGATCATGATCGGCTCGTGCTCTCGGCCTGCCATCCGCTCTATTCGGCCGCCAAGCGCATCATCGTCTTCGCGCGGCTCGTGGACGCGGTGCCGCGATGAAACGGATTCGGGTGCTAACCCCATCGTTCCTTCGCCGATCAGTGACGACATATGTTCACATGACGGCTCTAGCGATCCGATACCAGACCGGCACCGGACGCCGGTTTGGACGTAGCAACGAGTCAAGGAGGATGCAGATGGAGCAGCTCCGTGAGCGCATCGAGCGCGAGAGCTACTCGGTCGACCCCCACAAGGTCGCCGACGCCATCGTGCGCCGGCTCCTGGCGGAGGCCCGACGGTCCTAGTGCTCGAAGCCGCGCCACTGCGCAGCTGACGGATCTCCCCGCCACCGGACGCCGGGCACGCCGGCCGTGGCGAGGCCGATCCAGCTGACGATGCCGGCCGCCTCGACCGCACCGCGTGCCGACTCCGGCGCGCAGAACAGCAGCTCGAAGTCCTCTCCGCCGGTCGCGGCCAGCTCCGCCGGCGAGATCCCCAGCGCGCGGGCGACGTCCGCGGTCGCCGACGCGATCGGCAGCGCCCCGGTGTCGAGCTCGAGCTGCACGCTGCCGGCCTCGGCAAGGCGACGCGCGTCGAGCGCCAGGCCGTCGGAGATGTCGAGCATCGCGTGGACGCCGGCGGCGGCGAGCGCGCGGCCTTCGGCGAGCCGCGGCTGCGGGCGCAGGTGGCGGTCGACCGGGCCCTGCGCGCGCCCCTCGAGCACGGCGAGGCCCGCGGCGGCGGCCCCGAGATCCCCGGTCACGCCGACGAGGTCGCCCGGCTGGGCGCCGTCGCGGCCCACGAACGCCTCCGGCGAGTCGGCCCAGCCGATCACCGTGACCGCGATCGTCAGCGCCGGCCCGCTCACGAGGTCGCCGCCCGCGATCGTGACGCCGCAGGCGGCCGCCACCGCCTCGGCGCCGCGGTGCAGCGCGACGACGTCCTCGTCCGACAGCGCGTCCGGGAGGACCACCGAGAGGAACGCCTCGCCCGGCTCGGCGCCCATCGCCGCAAGGTCGGAGACCGCGGCGGCCAGCGCGCGGTAGCCGGCGTCCTCCGCCGTCCAGCCCTCGCCGAGCCGGAAGTGCGTGCCGTCGACCATCACGTCGGTCGACACCGCGGCGGCGCCGCCGGCGCGCAGCACCGCGGCGTCGTCCCCGATCCAGCGCACGACGCGTGAGCCCGCTCGGCGCTCCAGCGCGCCGTGGATCGCCTCGATCAGGCGCAGCTCGCGCACACGCGGCTACCGATGGCGGTAGACGATGCGCGCGCGGTTGAGGTCATAGGGGGAGACCTCCACGCGGACCCGGTCGCCCGGCAGGATCCGGATCCGGAACCGCCGCATCTTCCCGGCGACGTGCCCGAGCACCTCGTGCCCGTTGTCGAGCTGCACCCGGAACATCGCGTTCGGGAGCGCCTCGACGACCTCCCCCTCGAACTCGACCTTTTCTTCCTTCGCCAAGGGCCAGGTCCTCAGATCGTCCGCACGTTCGTCGCCTGGGGGCCCTTCGGGCTCTCGCCGAGCTCGTACTCCACCTTCGCCCCCTCCGCCAGCGTGCGGAAGCCGTCACCCATGATCGCGGAGAAGTGCACGAACGCGTCCTGGCCGCCGTCGTCCGGCGTGATGAACCCGAAGCCCTTCTCGTCGCTGAACCACTTCACGACACCCGTTGCCATCTGTCGCAGCACCTCCGCTGCCGTTCGACTCGATGCGGAGGTGTGCTGCCGGCACTGCCTTCCCGCATGCTCACGCCGCCGGGGCGGCGTCTGACGCGCCGGTTTATACCAGTGGATCAGGCGTGCGGCTAGCGCTGCCCGGGTGGCGTGCCCGTGTCGGGCGTGGGCTGCGGCGGCGACTCGTACTGGTCGGGATTGAACTGCGTGCCGCCCGTGTTGTCGTTGTTGTTGGTGTCGTTCGGCTTCGTGCTGTCCGGCGTCGGCGTCGGCTGCTGGTCCTTGCCGCGGGAGCCGAAGCCGAGCTTGTTGGCGCCGGACGTGGAGTACTCGCCGAAGAACGGATGCGTGACGAACGGCTCCTTGGGCTGCGGAAACGGGCCGCAGAAGTGGCCGATGATCGACTTCATGTACGTGCCCCAGATGTCGGCCGGGAACGTGCCGCCGTCCACGGGGCCGCCGTGGTACTGGTAGTTCATGAAGACGCGCTCGTCGGGATAGCCGACCCACACGGCCGTCGCCAGGCGCGGGGTGAAGCCGACGAACCACGCGTCGGTGTTGTTGTCGGTCGTCCCGGTCTTGCCGCCGGCCGGGCAGCCGATGTTCGCGTGCGTACCCGTGCCGCCCTGGATGTTGGCCTCGAGGATCTTCGTCGCCTCGTAGGTCACGCCGTCAGGGAACACCTTCGTGCGGTGCACCCTCCAGCGCCGCGGCAGCTCGGAGTGGTGCTGGCCCTCGAACGTGACCTTGGTGATCGCCGTCGGCCGGTTGCGGTAGCCGCCGGAGGCGATCGTCGCGTACGCGGTGGCCATCTCGAGCGGTGAGACGCCGTTGGTCAGGCCGCCGAGCGTCTCGGCCGGCGTGCCGTGCACGTGGCGGCGCTTGATGCCCATGTCGACCGCCGTGTCGGCCACCTTCTGGGGGCCGAGGTCCATCGCGAGCTGGATGTAGACCGAGTTGTCCGATCGCAGCGTCGCACGGACAAGGTTCATCGTGCCGCCGCTGTCGTTGCCGTAGGTCTTGATGTCGAACGGCGCATAGCCCGGTGCGTCGATGTGGGTCGGCGACACCGACGTGTACGTCGTCGTGTTCGGGTTCACGCCGTTGCGCAGGGCGGTCATCAGCGCGAAGGGCTTGAACGAGGAGCCCGGCTGGCGCTCGCCCTGGGCGGCGAGGTTGAACTTGGAGTCGGCGTAGTCCGACGACGACGCCATCGCGAGGATGTAGCCGTTCTTCGGGTTGATCGTCACGAGCGCCGATGACGGCCCGACGCCCTCGAGGTAGGACTTGATCGCCTCGCGCGCGAGCTTCTGCTTCTC
The DNA here is from genome assembly GCA_963803335.1 of uncultured Solirubrobacteraceae bacterium. Classification (GTDB taxonomy): domain Bacteria; phylum Actinomycetota; class Thermoleophilia; order Solirubrobacterales; family Solirubrobacteraceae; genus DASSUW01. Next base: position 37,515 of record CAWDME010000024.1, read on the forward strand.
GAGGTCGATCGTCGTGTGCACGACGAGGCCGCCGAGCTTGACGGTCTGGACGCCGTACTGCTTGATCAGCTCGTCCTTGACGTAGTCGAAGAAGTAGCCCTCGCGGCGGCGGCTGAAGTAGTCCGAGGGGTTGAGCCCGAGGCCCTTGCGCTTGGCCTTGTCGGCCGCGGTCTGGGTGATCATCCCGAGCTCGGCCATCTTGTCGAGCACCTGGTCGCGGCGGTTGCGGGCGGCGGCGCTGTGCAGGATCGGCGAGTAGTCGGTCGGCGCCTGCGGGATGCCGGCGAGCAACGCGGCCTGGCGCAGGTTGAGGTCCTTCGCGCGCTTGTTGAAGTACACCCGCGCGGCCGCCTCGACGCCGACCGCGGTCTGGCCGCCGACCGTGCCGTACGACGTCGTGTTCAGGTACTTCTCGAGGATCCAGTCCTTGTTGTGCTCGTCCTCGAGCTGCTCGGCCAGCCGCGCCTCGCGGATCTTGCGCCGGTAGCCGGCCAGCCCGTTGCGCGACTTGTCGCTCGTGTAGAGGTTCTTGACGAGCTGCATCGTGAGCGTGGAGCCGCCCTCGACCGTCTTCTTCTTGATGAAGTTCTTGACGGCGGCGCGGATGATGCCCTCGTAGTCGACGCCCTTGTGCTTGTAGAAGCGCTCGTCCTCGATCGCGACGGTCGCCTGCTGGAGCGTCTTGGGCATCCGGCCCATCGAGATCGGCCGGCTGAGGTAGTCGGCTGAGATGAAGCCGAGGCGCGTGCCGTCGGCGGCGAGGACCTCGGTGCTGGCGCCCGGGTCGCGCTCCTTGAGCGCGGAGATCTGCGGCGCTGAGGCGGCGGTCGAGACGACCCAGCCGACCACCGAGAGGCCCGCGATGCCCACAGCGATCAGCACCACCATGACGGCGATGAGGGCCTGTGAGCGGTGGCGGCCGCGGCCGCGGCGGCGTCGCCTGTAGCGTTGCGAACGGCTCATTAGGGCACGGTCAAGCGCGGCGGCGCGAACCACCCAGTGTAGTCACCCCTCAGCTTCGGGCCGGGCCGCCGAAACCCTCTAGGAGGCCCTCTGCGTGCAGGCGCGCGTGACAGCGCGCTCGCAGATCCGCCTCGCGGCCGGCGCGGTCCGGGGGCGGCACCGGGTCGCCGCCGACGGCGAGGCGCACGCCCCACGGAACGGTCTCGGCGATGCTGACGTCGGCGCCCGACACCTCGCGCAGCAGCTCGACCGCGCGCCCGGCGTCGGCGCCGGGCGGGATCCAGACCGCCACGTCGAGGCCGACGGCATCGACGTGCAGCGTGTCGTTCTGCAGGATCCCGGAAGCGAGCTTCTCGTTCGGGATCACGAGCCGCGTCTCGCCCGCTGTGCGCAGGATCGTGTAGTTGAGCCGCACGTCCTCCACCACGCCGTAGTGGTCCTCGAACCTGACCCAGTCGCCCACCCGCAGCGGCTGCGTGACCGCGAGCATCACGCCGGCCACCGTGTTGGCGAGCGTCTGCCGCGCGGCGAAGCCGATGATCGCCGCGGCGACGACGCCGGAGGCGAGCAGGCTGGCGGCGACCTCGTCGACGCCGCTGAACTGCGACAGGGCGATGCCGACGCCGGCCAGGAGGATCACCGAGTAGATCACCCGCCGCACGAAGCGCAGGCGCGTCGCGGTCTCGCGCGACACGTGCCCGCGCGTCACCGCATCGGCGAGCTTGGCGGTGCGGCGGCTGAGCGCGCGGTCAACGACGAACGCGAGGATCAGCGCGCCGACGAGCGCGCCGATGACGACGGCCCAGTCGCCGTCCTCCTTGAGCACCGCGGCAAGATGCATCGGTGCGGCAGGGTACGCAAGCGGTCCTCCTCGACGCGTTGGGAACGCTGCTCACGTTCGAGCCGCCGGCGCCGCATCTGCGCGCCGCGCTCGGCGAGGAGGTGTCGGAGGAGGTCGCGGCGGCGGCGATCAAGGCCGAGATCGCCTACTACCGCGCGCACCTGCACGAGGGCCGCGACGCGGCTTCGCTGGCCGACCTGCGGCGGCGCTGCGCCGCCGCGATGGCGCCCGTGCTCGGGTTCGACCCCGGCGTCGAGGTGCTGCTCGCCGCCCTGCGGTTCCGCGCGTATCCCGACGCGGCGCCCGCGCTGCGGGAGCTGCGGGCGCGCGGCGTGCGGCTCGTGGTGGTCTCCAACTGGGACGCGTCACTGCAGGAGCGGCTCGAGGAGACCGGGCTGGCGCCGCTCGTCGATGCCGCGGTCGCGTCGGCCGAGATCGGCCACGCCAAGCCCGCCGGCGCCATCTTCGCGCACGCGCTCGCGCTCGCCGGCGCGCCCGCCGCGGCGGCGCTGCACGCCGGCGACTCGCTCGACGCGGACGTGGCCGGGGCGCTGGCTGCCGGCCTGCGCGCCGTGCTCGTGGCGCGGGACGGGCCCGTGCCGGCGCCGGCCGGCGTGCCCGTGGTCAGCTCGCTGGCCGAGCTGCCAGCGTTGTGCCAATACCCTTGAGGGCCCCATGTCGAGCGCTTCCTACCAGCATCCGGGGTCGCCGCCGCTGCGCCCCGAGCTGCCGGCCGGGGCGCAGCCACCCGCGGAGTCGCGCCCGGACGGGCTGCCGCCGCTCGGCGTGTCGGCGTGGGCGCCGCTGTTCGGCGTGCTGCTCGTGGTGCTCGGCTACACGGTCATCAGCGCGGTGGTCGGCATCGTCATCGGGTTCGCCGGCGGCGACATCGAGACGCTGCAGAACAACCAGCCGCTCACCATCGGGCTCACGCTGACGCTCGATGCGGTGCTGATCGCCGCCCCGATCGCGGTCGTCACCTGGATGGCCGGGCGCCCGAACCTGGCGGCGTTCGGGCTGCGCGAGCCCGCCTCGTGGCGCAGCGCGCTCGTCACGTTGATGGTCGTCTACGTCGGCTTCTGGGCGGCGACGCTGATCGTGGCGCTGATCCTCGGCAACGCCCAGGACCAGGACATCGTCACCGACCTCAAGTCCGAGCACTCGATCCTGGTGCTGGGCGGCTTCGTGGTCATGACGTGCCTCGTCGCGCCGCTCGCCGAGGAGTTCTTCTTCCGCGGCTTCCTGTTCCGCGTCCTGTGGGAGCGGACGAATGTGATCGTGGCGACCATCGTCACCGGCGCGGCCTTCGGGCTCGTCCACAAGCCCGGCGGCGATTGGATCGGCGTGGCGGTCCTGGCACTCTTCGGCGCCGGGCTTTGCCTACTGTTCTGGCGGACGGCGTCCTTGCTGCCGTGCATCATGTTGCACTCGTTCCACAACTCGATCTCGTTCGGCTTCACGAAGGAGCTGCCTTGGTGGGGATTCATCCTGCTGACCGTCGGGAGCGTCACGACGACGCTCGCCATCGCCCTGTTCGTCACGCGGCTCGGACGCCGCGTCGCTTCCCCGCCAGTGCCTGCGTGATCGCCGTCGCGGCGGCGCTGGGCCTGCCGGCGACGGCCGCTGCCCAGGTGGTGCCGACGCCGACCCCGACGCCAACCCCGATACCGACCCCCACGCCGGTTCCCACCCCGGTCAAGGGCTCACTCCGGCTCAAGGTCGAGAAGACCTACCGGGACACCGGGCGCCACATCGTGTTCACGCGCGACTCGTGGCGGGTGCGCGGCGAGCTGCGCCCGTACGTGGCGGGCCAGACCGTGACGATCCGGTTCTTCCGCCAGGGCAAGCGGATCCACCAGCAGGTCGAGAAGCTCAAGCCGACCCAGGGCGGCAAGGTCGGTCTGTTCGAGACGCCGTTCCGCGCCAAGGCCGAGGGCCGGATCACGGTCACCGCGGTCCACTTCGAGACCCCCGAGCTGCTCACCACGCGCGGCAACAAGCAGAAGGTCTACGTGGTCAAGCCCGAGGCGGGCAACGGCGGCGTCGTCGTGCGGCTGCTCCAGAAGGGGCTGGCCAAGCTGCACTACTCGACCTCGCGCGGCGGTATCTACGACGACGCGACCGCGCGCGCGGTGATGGCGTGGCGCAAGATGACCGGCATGGCGCGCACGTTCAGCGCGTCCGAGGCGGTGGTGCGCGGAGTGCTGGCCGGGCGCGGCGCCTTCAAGGTCCGCTTCCCCAAGCACGGGCACCACGTCGAGGCTGACCTGTCCAGGCAGGTGCTGGTGCTGATCGACCACGGCGAGCCGCAGCACATCTACCACATGTCCTCCGGCAAGCCGTCGACCCCGACGGTGCTCGGCAGCTTCCACGTCTACCGCAAGTCGCCGGGCACGAACTCGCACGGGATGGTGCATTCGAGCTACTTCATCGGCGGCTACGCGATCCATGGGTACGTCGACGTCCCGCCGTTCGCCGCGAGCCACGGTTGCCTGCGCGTTCCGATCCCGAGCGCGTGGTCGATCTTCACGTGGGTCCGGATGGGCGACATCGTCGACGTGTATCCATAGGGGGCATGGCTGCACGCGACACCCTGATCGACGAACTCCGCCGTCACGCGCTGGTGGTCGGCGAGGTCACGCTGACCTCCGGCGCAACCGCCCAGTACTACGTCGACGCCAAGCGGGCGATCCTGCGACCGGCCGGCTTCGGCGCGCTCGGTGAGCTGATTGCCGCCTACGCCTTCGAGTGGGAGGCGACAGCGGTCGGCGGCCTCACCATGGGCGCCGACGCCCCGGCCTGTGCCGCGCTCGCCGGCGGCGCTGACGTGAAGGCGTTCTTCGTGCGCAAGGAGACCAAGCAGCACGGTCTGCAGCGCCGCGTCGAGGGGCCGCCGCTCGCGCAGGGCGAGCGCTGCCTGATCGTCGAGGACGTCGTGACGACCGGCGGGTCGACGGTGCAGGCGATCGAGGCGGTGCGCGCCGAGGGCCACGACGTGTGCGGCGTGATCGCGGTCCTCGACCGGCTGGCCGGCGGCGGCGCGGCGATCGTGCGCGCGGCCGACGGCGCGCCCTACGAGCCGCTTACCACGATCGACGACGTCTACCCGGACCGTCCCGACCGCGAATAGCGCCCCGAGCTGGATTCGAACCAGCGGCCTACTCCTTAGGAGGGAGTCGCTCTATCCGGCTGAGCTATCGGGGCCCGCACGTCTAATCAAGGCGCTCACCCGAGCTTGCGAGGTGAGTCAGCCGCACATCTTAATCTTCGCGCAACGCAAACCTGCATCGGAGCACTATGCTCCCCGCGCAGATCCTCCGAGGAGGGGTCTCGGGAACATTCGTGTGACCTGCGAACTCAAGGGTTCGCGGAAGCAGATGGGGTTCCGCGGTCCACCTTGTAGGTTGTTAGGTCTTAAAGGGGAATTAAGCGCCGGCCCGCGCCTGTGTGCGCGCGCTCGGAGGAGGTACCCAACTGAACATCGCAGCACTCAGCGCAGAGGCGCCTGTATGAGCACGGGCGCCGGAGCGAGCGACCTTCTGCATGCAGAGGATCCTGGCATTGACCAGATGGTCCGCGGCGAGCAGGCCGTCGCCGCACGCTCCCCACTTCAACTTTTCTGGCGCCGGTTCCGTCGGGACAAGATCGCCATGGTCGCGCTGTGCTTCATCGTGGCGCTGGTCCTGGCCGCGATCTTCGCCGGCCCGATCACCAAGCTCCTCGGTGCCCCGCCGCCGAACGTGCAGGAGACCAAGGCGCTCGACGACTTCGGGCTCCCCACGGGCCCGAGCAGCGACCACATCTTCGGCGTCGACACGATCGGCCGCGACGTCTTCTCGCGCGTGCTCTACGGCGCGCAGGTGTCGCTGACGGTCGCCTTCGTCGGCACCGGGCTGTCGGTCTTCTTCGGGACCATCCTCGGCATCATGGCCGGCTTCTACCGCGGCTGGACCGACACGTTCATCGCCCGTTCGCTCGACGTGATGCTCGCGTTCCCGGTCCTGCTCTTCGGCCTCGGCGTCGCGACCGCGTGCTCGGGTCAGCAGGGCTGCCTCGGCGGCCTGATCCAACCGGGCCTCTCGGTGGTGATCGCGATCATCGTGCTCGCGAACACCCCATACGTCGCGCGCATCATCCGTGGCCAGGTGCTCTCCCTTCGCGAGAAGGAGTTCGTGGAAGCCTCGCGCTCCCTCGGGGCCGGGAACGGCCGGATCATGTTCCGCGACATCCTGCCCAACCTCGTGGCGCCGATCATCGTCTACTCGTCGCTGTTCATCCCAGCGAACATCCTGTTGGAGGCCGCGCTCTCGTTCCTGGGAGTCGGCGTCCAGCCTCCGCGCCCGTCCTGGGGCGCCATGCTGTCAGACGCCGTCTCGATCTTCAGCGACGCCTGGTGGTTCATGTTCTTCCCGGGCATGGCGCTTCTCCTGACCGTCCTGGCCTTCAACCTGGTCGGCGACGGGCTGCAGGATGCCCTCAACCCCAAGGGCACGAAGTCGAGATGACCCCAGGGGCCTTCCTCTCTCACCCCAGTAGTTCCAGCTAACTCATGAAAGGACGCTTCATGCGACGGTCCTTCCAGTGGACCATCATCCTCGGCGTCTTGCTCGCCCTCACCCTTGGCGTGGCCGCTTGTGGCGGCGACGACAGCGGCGGTAACGAGGGCAGCTCGAACCAAGGTACGCCCGCCGAGGGCAAGCAGGGCGGCAAGCTCACCGAGCTCTGGACCGATGACACGGACAACATCGATCCAGGCATCACGTACTACCAGATGGGCTTCCAGATCAATGCAGCGACGCAGAAGTCGCTCTACAACTACAAGCCCGACGACGCGGTCCACCAGGTCCCGGACCTGGCCGAGTCCGACCCGCAGATCTCCGACGACGGCAAGACCGTCACGGTCAAGATCAAGTCCGGCGTGAAGTTCTCGCCGCCGGTCAACCGCGTGGTCACGTCCAAGGACGTCAAGTACGCGATCGAGCGCGGCTTCTTCAACACGGTCAACAACGGCTATGCGGGCGCCTACTTCGGCGACCTCGAGGGCGCGAAGGTCGGCGCCAAGCCGGGAACGAAGATCTCGGGCATCAAGACGCCCGACGACACGACGATCGAGTTCCACCTGACCAAGGGTGTCGGCGGCGTCCTCGCCGGCGCGCTCGCGCTGCCGCTGTCGGCCGCGGTGCCGGAGGAGTACGCGGCCAAGTTCGACAAGCAGAACCCGTCGAGCTACGGCCAGAACCAGGTCGCGACCGGTCCGTACATGATCGCGAACGACGCCTCCGGCAAGGCGACCGGCTACCAGGCCGGCCGTGACATCCACCTCGTCCGCAACCCGAACTGGGACAAGAGCCTGGACTTCAAGCCGGCTTACCTGGACGAGATCGACATGCCGCAGGGCAACGACGACACCACCGTGGCGTCGCGCAAGATCCTCGACGGCCAGAGCATGATCAACGGCGACTTCTCGCCGCCGCCGGCCGTGCTCAAGCAGGTCACCGAGACGAAGAAGGACCAGCTCGTGCTGGTGCCGAACGGCGGTGGCCGCTGGGTCGCGATGAACACCACGATCAAGCCGTTCGACGACGTCAACGTCCGTCGCGCGGTGATCGCCGGCTTCGACCGCGAGGCCATGCGCCTCACCCGCGGTGGCGCGTTGATCGGCGACATCCCGACGCACTTCATCCCGCCCGGCGTGCCGGGCTTCGACGAGGCCGGTGGTCTGAAGGGCCCGGGCATCGACTTCATGTCGCACCCGTCCGGCGACCCGGCTCTCTCGGCCGAGTACTTCAAGAAGGCGGGCTACGCCTCCGGCAAGTACGAGGGCAGCCGGAGCTGCTGATGGTCGGCACCTCTGAGGGCGTCGCGCAGAAGGCGGCCGAGGTGGCGAAGGAGAACTTCGAGAAGATGGGCTTCAAGATCCGGCTGCGGCTGGTGACCCAGGACGCGGTGTTTGCACCGAAGTTCTGCAACTCGCCGCCGGCCAAGGTCGCGATCTGCCCGAACGTCGGCTGGCTGAAGGACTTCTCGGATGCCCAGACGTATCTGGATCCGACCTTCAACGGCGCCAACATCCTCCAGACCGGTAACTCCAACTGGTCGCCGCTGAACGACCCGCAGCTGAACAAGATGATGGACGACGCCAAGACCGTCGTCGACCCGGCTGAGCGCGGGAAGACGTGGGGCGAGATCGACAAGAAGCTCACCGAGCTCGCTCCGGCGGTCGACTGGGTCTGGGACAAGACCCCAGGGATCCGCTCGTCGAACGTCAACGGCGTTGCGAGCGAGTTCCTCGGCCAGTGGGACCTGGCGTTCACGTCACTGAAGTAACCGCTGTTCCGGAGGGCCCCGCCACACACGTGGCGGGGCCCGCCCGGTCCGACTAATCTGCGCACGGGGAACGAGGGATGGCTGCGTACATCGTCCGCCGACTCATATGGGTGGTCTTCCTGCTGTTCGTGGTCACCCTGGTCACGTTCATCGTCTTCACGGTTCTGCCCGCCGCCGATCCGGCGGTCCTGCGCGCAGGCCGGCAGCCATCGCCCGAGCTGGTCGAGTCGATCCGCAAGCAGTTCGGCCTCAGCGACCCGGCCCCGGTGCAGTTCGTCCGCTACCTCGGCGACATCCTGCCGTTCGTCGGCGGCGACGGCGTCAACTTCGGCTACTCGTACCAGTCCAACCAGGCGGTGCTGCCGCAGATCCTCGCCCGCATGCCCGCGACGATCTTCCTCACGGGCGGCGCGGTGGTCATCTGGCTCAGCATCGGTATCCCGATCGGCATGATCTCGGCGATCAAGACTGGCTCGCTGCTCGACCGCCTGTCGATGGGCATCGCGCTCATCTTCATCTCCGCCCCGGTCTACTTCTTCGGCCTCGTGGCGCTGTTCCTGTTCGACGACAGCATCGGGCGCTTCCGCCTGCTGCCCGGCAGCGGCGCCTATCAGGACGCCCACACGATCCCCGGAAAGGCCGAGGCGCTGATCATGCCGTGGTTCGTGCTCGCGGCCTCGTTCGCGGCGATCTACGCGCGCTTCCTGCGCGGCAACCTGATCGACACGCTGCAGGAGGACTACATACGCACGGCCCGCGCGAAGGGCCTCTCCGAGCGCCGCGTCATCTTCAAACACGGCGTGCGGTCCGCGATCACGCCGATCGTCACGCTGCTCGGGCTCGACATCGGCATCCTGCTCGGCGGCGCGATCCTCACCGAGACCGTGTTCAACATCCAGGGGATCGGGAGATTCGCCTATGAGGCGATCGTGCGCTTCGATCTCCCGCAGATCGAGGGCACCGTCCTCTTCGGAGCATTCTTCATCGTCATCATGAGCTTGGTGGTCGACATCCTCTACGCCTTCATCGATCCGCGAGTCAGGTACTAATGGCCGAACCGCTGCTGGAGGTCGAGGACCTCCGCGTTCACTTCGAGACCGAGGACGGGCTCGTCAAGGCCGTCGACGGCATCTCCTACACCGTCGATCGAGGGCAGACGCTCGGCATCGTCGGTGAGTCCGGGTCCGGAAAGTCGGTCTCCTCGCTCACGGTGATGGGGCTGACGCGCGCGCGCAACGCGCACATCTCCGGCACCGTCCGCTTCAACGGCCAGGACCTGCTCGGCGCGTCCGACGACGACCTGCGCACGATCCGCGGCGACGACATCGCGATGATCTTCCAGGACCCGCTGTCGTCGCTGCACCCGTTCTACAAGGTCGGCAGCCAGATCGTCGAGGCGATCCAGGAGCACCGCGACGTGTCGAAGGCGCAGGCGTACGACCGCGCCGTCGAGATGCTCGGCCTCGTCGGGATCCCGGAGCCGCGTCGCCGCGCGGACTCCTACCCGCACCAGCTCTCCGGCGGGCTGCGCCACGGGCGATGATCGCGTCCGCGCTCGATCAACGACCCCGAGGTGATCGTCGCCGACGAACCGACGACAGCTCTCGATTCGTGACGATCCAGGCGCAGATCCTCGACCTCCTGCGCAGCCGGCTCCCAAGCCCGACAGCGCCCTGTTGCTCGTCACCCACGACCTCGGGGTGGGCGCGCGAGCTGTGCGGACCGCATCGCGGTCATGTACGTGGGACGGATCGTCGAGCAGGGCACCGCCGACACGATCTTCAACACGCCCGAGCATCCGTACACGTGGGGTCTGCTGAGCTCGATCCCGCGCATGGATGTCCCGCGCGAATCCGCGCTGGTCCCGATCCCGGGTCGCCCGCCGTCGCTGATCAA